>OY759351.1:0-1332500 GCA_963662305.1 Desulfarculia bacterium
AAGGCCAAGGTCATGGAGTACCCGCCGGAACGGGCGGCCGAGATCTGCGGGCTGACCGCCGAGGAGATCCGCCGGGCGGCCCGCCTTCTGGCCTCCACCCATCCGGCCATGCTCATGTACACCCTGGGCATCACCGAGCACACCTGCGGAGTGAACAACGTCCTCTCCTGCGCCAATCTGCAGATGGTGCTGGGCAACGTGGGCTTCGAGTGTGGCGGGGTGAACCCTTTGCGGGGCCAGAACAATGTCCAGGGGGCCTGCGACATGGGTGCCCTGCCCAATGTCTACCCCGGATACCAGAAAGTGGCGGACCAGGCCCTCAAGGACAAGTTTGAGAAGTTCTGGGGAACCGATCTCTCCGGCAAGAACGGGTTGATGATGCCGGCCATGATGGACGGCCTGGTGGATAAATCGGTCCGGGGCTTCTGGGTTTTCGGGGAGAACCTGGCCAACACCGAGCCGGACATCAGCCACGTGGAGCACTGCCTGGCCTCGGCCGAGTTTCTGGTCTGCAACGACATCTTCCCCACCGAGACCACCCGTTTCGCCCACGTGATCTTCCCGGCTGCGGCCTGGAGCGAGGCCGAGGGGACCTTCACCAACTCGGAGAGGCGGGTCAACCTGGTCCGCCAGGCCGTGGACCCGCCCGGCGAGTCCCGGCCCAACTGGTGGGTCTTCAAGGAGATAGCGGCACGGATGGGTCACCACTGGGTCTCTGACTCGGCCCGCCGGATCTGGGACGAGGAGATAGCGGCCCTGGCCCCCCAGATGGCCGGAATAAAGTACGACCGTATCCAGAACGACGGGCTCCAGTGGCCGGTGCCGGACCTGGACCACCCGGGTACGCCCTTTTTGCATAAGGAGGGCTGTTTCACCTGCGGCCTGGGCAACTTCACCCCGGTGGAGTGGACCCCCCCGGCCGAGGTGCCGGATCAGGAGTACCCTTATGTCCTGTCCACCGGGCGGCGGCTGTACCACTACCACACCCGGACCCAGACCGGCCGCTGCGGGGGGCTCAACGACCTGCTGCCCGAGGAAACGGCCGACATCTCCACCCGGGACGCCGAAGCCCTAGGGGTCGGCCACGGGGAGCGGGTGCGGGTTATCTCCCGGCGGGGCCAGGTGGAGGTCAGGGCCAATGTGAGCGAAAGGATACAACCGGGCATGGTCTGGATGGCCTTCCACTTCCGGGAGGGCAACGCCAACTGGCTGACCAATCCGGTTTACGACCCCGTCTCCCAGACGGCCGAATACAAAGCCTGTGCGGTCCGCCTGGAAAAGATGTAACTTTATGAAATACAGGAGGAAATTATGATAAACGGCGGGTTATTCTCTTCCCGACCTAAAAACGAGCCGGTGAAGGATTACTACTCTCCCGGAGAGATCCGCACCGAGCTCGAAAAAACTCTGGTCCAGTTGGCCCAGGAACAACCGGAGATTCCCCTGATCATAGGCGGACAGGAAGTCCGGACCGGCAATCTGGCCGAAGTGCGTTGCCCCCACGACCACGGAAAAGTACTGGCCACCTTCCACCAGGCCGGGCCCCGGGAGGTGGAGCAGGCCGTGGAAGCGGCGGCAAAGGCCTGGACCACCTGGTCGGCCATACCGGCCCGATCCAGGCTGGCCGTCTTCCTTCGGGCGGCCGAACTGCTGGCCACCAAATATCGCCTCCGGGTGGTGGCCGCGACCATGCTCAACCAGTCCAAGACCGCCTATCAGGCCGAGATCGACGCCACCTGCGAACTGATCGACTTCTACCGCCTGAATTCCTATTTTGCCGAACAGTTGACCGCAATCCAGCCGGAGAGCGGCGGTATTGATATCAACCGTATGGAACTGCGGCCCCTTGAGGGTTTCGTCTTTGCGGTGTCGCCCTTCAATTTCACCGCCATCGGCGGCAACCTGCCCGCGGCCCCGGCCATGATGGGCAACGTGGTCCTCTGGAAACCGGCCTCCACGGCGGTTTTCTCCAACTACCAGCTCATGGCCCTGTGGAAGGAGGCCGGTCTGCCGGACGGCGTGATCAACTTCGTCCCGGGTCCGGGTTCCCAGGTGGGTCCGGCGGTATTCGCCCAGAAGGACCTGGCCGGAATCCACTTCACCGGTTCCACCGACACCTTCCGCCGGATGTGGACCGAGGTGGGCCAAAGAATCGCCGATTACCGCAGCTTCCCCCGCCTGGTGGGCGAGACCGGAGGCAAGGATTTTGTGGTGGTCCATTCTTCGGCCGATCCCCAGGTGGTGGGCGCCGGCCTTATCCGGGCCTCCTTCGAGTACCAGGGCCAGAAATGCTCCGCCGCCTCGCGGGCCTATCTGCCCCGGAGCCTCTGGCCGGAGATCAAGGAGTTCCTGGTGGAGGAGACCCCCAAGATCAAGGTGGGCGACGTGGCCGATTTGTCCAACTTCCTGGGCGCGGTCATCGACCGGCCCGCCTTTGACAAGATAAAGAGCTATCTTGATCTGGCCGTTTCATCTCCGGATTGCCGGATTCTGGTAGGCGGAGAGGCTGACGACTCGGTGGGCTACTTTGTGCGGCCCACGGTGGTGGAGACCACCGACCCCCATCACCGCCTCATGGAGGAGGAGATCTTCGGCCCGGTGCTGACCGTCTATGTCTACCCGGACGACAAGTTCGAGGAGATCCTGAGCTTATGCGACCAGACCTCGCCCTACGCCCTTACCGGGTCCATCTACGCCCGGGACAGGGCCGCGGTGGAGCAGGCCTCGGCCGTATTGCGCCACGCCGCCGGGAACTTCTACATCAACGACAAACCCACCGGCGCGGTGGTGGGCCGGCAGCCCTTCGGCGGCTCCCGGGCAAGCGGAACCAACGACAAGGCCGGGTCCATCCTGAACCTGCTGCGCTGGACCAGCCCCCAGACCATCAAGGAAACCCTGCTGCCCGACACCGAGTGGCGCTATTCCTTCATGCCCGAGGATTGAACCATGAACCAGGCCTCCCAACAAATCCGGAATTCCCTGCCCTGCCAAGAGGTGGATCTTTGCTTCCACCTCCAGACCTCCCTTGAGGCGGCCTTTCATCGCCGCCGGGCCGGGCTGAAATCCTGGGGAGAGGAGTGGGGCGAAGCCTTTTTCCGGGCCTATGACGAACTCCCCCAAGAGAGCGGAGTGGGGCTGGAAACAATCTACCTGGCCGCTTCCAAGACCCTGGCCCTCCAGGCCCGGCACGGCCACGACAGGCCTCTGGCCCACCGGATTCTGCTGAACCCGGAGGCCTTTCTGCTGACCCTGGCGGCAGCGCTGCAACAGTTCGATCCGACCTGATAACCCTCATGTTCCGGCCTCTGAACCGGAACGTAAAAGCAAAGCCCGGCTCCCTTTGGGGGGCCGGGTTATTTTACGGCCCGGGCTGCTTGGAACCCGCCCTGCCGGCTGATCCGGCCCCGCCGATTTACCACAACTCGCCTTCATTATTCTTGTTCCGTAATGGTATAATCAGGCGTTACCCGGTGGGGGGGTGAACCCCGGCGCCGTTACGGGAGACGATCTAGAGTGTTTGTCAGAATAACGTTCCGATTCAAAAGCTAAAGGTGCTGCCGGGGTCACACCCCCGGCAGCCGAATCGGAACAGATTTATGACATTCGCTATAACCGTAGACCTGGATGAGGATTGCCGTGAAAAGAATAGTCACCTGTTCATGGGCTGGTTTTATTATTTTCCTCTGCCTCGCCGCCTTTCCGGCCCCGGCCTCGGCCCGGGGCGGCTACCGGATCGTAAACGTGGTGGACGATTTCCTGGCCTACTACCAGGCAGCCAAGGATCAGAGTGAAGAACAAAGGGCGGCCCTGTGGGTCTCCCTGGTGGAGGCCGAACACCAGGCCTTTTTCGACGACGCGGTCTACCGCCGCAAGAAAGGGGCGGAGCGGGAGCGTTACAGGGAACACTGTTTGAACACCTTCTGGCGGAAGATCGCCCCGGACATGGATTACTACGCCGGCCTGAACAAGAACCTGAAAGCCGCCCTGGAAGGAACCTTGGCCGATTTCAGAAAACACTTTCCGGACTTCCAGCCGAACACGGATTTTTACCTGACCTTCTCCTTCTCCTTCCGGGGCAAGGCCGTTGATGTGGGTCAGCAGGTGGTCATGGCCCTGGGCCTGGAGTTTTTCAAGGAGTCCGGCCCCCAGGCGGAGAGGCAGATCAGAATCACCCTGGCCCATGAACTGTTCCATCTCTACCACTTTCGGTTCTTCTCCCCCGGCGGGGGGCTCTACCGTCCCCTGTGGGCCGAGGGGTTGGCTGTCTACGCCTCGGCCGTGGTGGTGCCGGGCTACAAGATGAGTGCCTATCTGGGTTTTCCCGGATGGAAGATGAACCGCTGCCGCGAAATGCTGCCCCAGCTGGCCGCAGATTTGAAAAAGAACATGGGCCAAAACGATTACCGTCTGCAGCGGGTTTATTTCGGAGCGGAGCAAAACAACACCGAGGTCCCGCCCGAGGCGGGTTATTACGTGGGAGTGTTGATAATCCAAAACCTGGCCCGGAGCCGCAACCTGGCCCAGCTGGCCAGAATGGACAAGGACCGGGTTTTCAAATTATTGGCCGGAGAGTTGGACAGATTGGCCAAGCAGTGAGGGCAATGGAACTTTTGCCGTATGTCCGTTCCGCTTCGGCTGTCGGAGGTGCGGCCCCGACAGGCTAAGCGGATCGCCTCCATTACGGAACATGCTTCAGCCGGTCCCCACGACCGGTGAAGTCAGGAAAGCAGTAACGACACCTCAATCCTCAGGGCCTGCCAGGGGACTCCGTCGGGTCTGACCTCGATGGCCCGGCAATTGAGAGCCGCCCGCTGGCGGAGCAGTCTGCTGAGGTGCCGGTTGTCGGAACGGGGGACATAACCGATCATGGTTCGGCCGTGAAAAACCTGCACCGCGAAACGGTCATGGGGATTTCCCGGTTCCGTTTTAAGTCCGAGAGCGTCGCCCGCCTTGATCCCGGCGATTATTTGGGGACCTTGATAGTATTGAAAGCCGGCCACGGTGAATCTGTTAATAAGCACAGACTTGGGTTCAGGGGTTTTAGCAAACCCCGGGGTAACCTTTACCGCCGCCGCACCCAACAAACCCTTGAGAAACGATCGTCTCCTCATTATTTCCCCTTTCTTAGCCTGAACCCGTGGGCCACTGTTTTAATGGCCGTGGGGAGATTGATGATATGGTGGGATAATAAGAGAGGAGATTGTCAGATCCGGACAATGGGCTGAAAAAAAGATGGTAGGGGCAAACCGATCCGGTTTGCCCCTACCCGTTTTCGTTCTCGTCTATCTATTGCATCTTCTGAAGGACCAGGTCTTTTCCGCCCAGAGCCGGTACGTTCTTGAAGGCCAGTTGGGTGCCCTGGATAACGTACCGGTAGGCGTAGACGTTGCCCCGGCCCTTGCCGTCGCTGCGCTGTTCCACCTTGAACTGGGCCATCTGCCCGTTGGCCGCGAATTTCCCGATCTCGTCCTCCCAGTAGTACATCTGGCCCATGTTCCACTGTTCGTTGCGGAGGTGGTATTGGCCCTGGTTGTTGAACTGCACCTTGGCGATATAGGTGATGCCCTGGTTGTCGTATCTGGCACCCCAGAGGCCCACCAGGCGGGTGTCGCCCTGCTGCTGTTGTTGACCGCCGCCTTGACCTCCACCTTGGCCTCCACCGCCGTCGCCAGAGACCTCTTTTTCCAGAAGGTCAACGTAGAACTTCATCAGCTCGTAACCCATTACGATCTGATGATTCTGGGGATCCCAGTAGCAGTTAATATTTCCCAGGTCCTTCAATACCACCTTTACGTCGTAGGGGAAGGCCACGGCCTTGTTGAGCCCCTCGGCCAGTGACTCGAAGAACCGGGTCTCCTTAAATGTTTTTTCCATCTTTTTGCTGAAATCGGTTTTGGCTTCACCGTAAACCACCGCCATCTTTCCCGGACCCTGGGCCCCGTTTTCCCTGAGATGGTCGTGGAACATCTTTTCCCAGGCTCTTCTCCTCTTGGGGTAGTCCTTTTTGCAGAAATACTGACGCCGTTCGGGCATGCCCAGTTTTTCGGCCAGCTTCTGAAACTCATCCGGGGAACTGCCGTATATGAGGCACATGATGTCGGCGAACCTGACATTGGAATCTGAGTGCTCGTCCCAGGCCGGCACCTTCTGTTCGGTCTTGCCGCAGAGGCGCCATATGTCGGCGAATCCCAGGACCAGTTCGGGAACATACTCGGCGCCCTCTTCCCGGGCAAAGAGAAGAAGCATGGTGGAGAACTCGTCCACCGCGTCCTCCTCCCTGCCGATAATGGGCAGATCGAACATATGGACAAAACCATGCCCCAGTTCGTGGAAGAAAATACCCATGATTCCGCCGAAGAAATGGAGTTGAATCCGCTCCTCGGCGGATAGGGGGCCGGGTTTTTTCTCCGGCTCCTTTTTCTCGTCGGTCTCGGGCGTCTTCTTGTCGTCAGTCTCTGGGGACTTCTTATCGTCAGCCCCGGGTTCCTTCCGGGCGATCTCACCGGCGGTTTCGAAGCTGAAGGTCATGGGCGGCAGGGGGGTGCCGTCCTTGTCCTTGAACCCCTGGCGCTTGTCGCTGTTCAGCTGCAAACCGTATTTGGTGCCCGGCTTGAGTTCCTGGACATTAAGCACAAAGGTCTGCTCGTCCTTCCAGGGCGGACCTTCAATTTTGCCGGGGGGATACTCCGACCCCGGGACCTCGAACAGGGACCAGGAACCGGTGTCCATGGGCTGGCTGAAAAAGATGCTGATCTCGCCCAGGTCCAGGGGGACCCCCGTGGCCTTGTCGGCCGGTTTGGTGACCAGAACTCGGGGCTCCTGGGCGGAGGATATTGTTGCTGTTCCCAATATGACCAACAAAATAAAAAGAGGAATAAAGGCTCTTCGCATCTCAACCTCGTTCTTCGGTGGAATCCCTGTTTATTACCACTTGTTAACCTGTCGGCTCTAGTTCGACCTGAAATTGTTTTCAAACTCCTTAGTTGTATTGACGGACGGCAAAAGTAGGTTGACGAAAGACAACCCGATTGGCAAATATTGGATGACCCGCGTCAGACGTCCGAGGAGGGCTCCTCGGCAATAATCCCATTTACCAGACCGGTTTAACAAATCAATACTCTTGCAAGATGAGGTGAAAAAAGATCGGGGCGGTCTTGGGGAGAACCCGATGGAACAGAGGTATTTAGTCCTGGAATCTCTCCTGCCGCAACCGGATCGTGGTGCAATCTTTTCCGATATTCTGACCAGAGCATTCTCACTCTATAGAGACAGGTTATCTGTCGAGATATCAGCATTCCATCCTGACATAGTAGGTCCCGCCTTGGCAAGATCTGAGGTAAGAGAAAAGATGTCTGGTGCCGGTTGAGTCAAATCCGAACTTTCGGGAAAAACCGGCCCAGGATAACCGGTCGTCTTCTTGGCCAAAATATGCGTGCTCCCGCCTGCGGACCCTTAAGCGGAAAAAAAGGGCGGTGAGGCCGGATCTTCGCCCAAGAGATACGGTTATTCCCCCTTGAAAAGCGGCTTTCTCTTTTCTAAAAACGCAGTCATTCCCTCCCGGGCGTCTTGGGTCCGGCCGATCTCCTTTCTGAGGCGGCCCTCCAGGGCCAGCCCCTCCTTGAGGGGCAGATCGTAGCCGGCCAGGAGGGCCTCCTTGGCCGCGGCCAGGGCCAGGGGCGGGCGCCGGGCCAGTTTTAGGGCCCAGGATCTGGCCAGGGGCAGGAGATTCTCCTGGTCCACCACCCGGTTGACCAGCCCCATCCGAAGGGCCTCATCGGCTCCGATGATCTCGCCCATAAAAAGCATCTCCGCGGCCAGGTTATAAGGCAGAACCCGGGCCAACCGCTGGGTGGCTCCCTGGCCGGGGAAGATCCCCCGCTTTATCTCGGGCAGGCCGAAGCGGGCCGTTCGGGAGGCCAACCGCAGGTCGCAGGCCAGGGCCAGCTCCAGTCCTCCGCCCAGGCAATGACCGTTCACGGCGGCGATCACCGGCTTGAACATGCGGGTTTGGCGCATGGGGGGGCGGAGCTTGTCCATGATTCCGGCGGCGTGGGGGTCCCGGTCCTGGGCCAACCATTCCTTCAGGTCTCCGCCCACGCAGAAGGAGGCCCGGCCCGCGCCGGTGACGATGAGCGCTGCCGCTTCCGGATCAGCGGCAAAATCGGACCAGGCCTGGGCCAGAAGCTCCAGGCTTTCCCGGTCCAGGGCGTTGTGGGCCTGGGGCCGGTTGAGGGTCAGGACGGCGATCCGCCCGTCCTTCTCATAATCCAGGGCCATGGCGACTCCGCCTGGTTAAAAAGTGGTGGGCCAGTTGCACAACAGGTGTTGGCCGATCCCGCCCTTGAGCCGGTCGGTGTGAAGCTCCAGCATCCGGACCAGGTACTCCCGGGTTTGGGCCGGGTCGATTATGTCGTGGAGGCCGAAGATCCCGGCCGCGTCCCAGGGCTCCACGTTCCGCTCCATTCGGCCCAGCAATTCCTTGAATCTTTGTGGGTCTTCCTCCTGCCTGACCGAGTGGACCACGTTGACCGCCGGTTCCGGACCCATGAAGCTCAAGCGAGCCGTGGGCCAGGCCGCAAAGGCGGAGGAGTATTTTCCGCCGGCCATGTTGAGATAGGCCTGGCCGTAGCTTTTGCCCATAATCACGCTGACAATGGGCACGGTGACCAGGGAGAGAGCGTTCATCCAGTTCATTATCCGACCCACCACCTTCTGCCGCTCCCCGGCCTTGCCGATCAAAAAGCCGGGGGTGTCCACCAGCATGACCAGGGGGATGTTAAAGGAGTCGCACAGAACCAGGAAGCTGATCACCTTGTCGCAGCAGTCCGCGGTCAGGGCCCCGGCCCCGTGGGCCGGGTTGTTGGCCACCAGGCCCACGGTCCGCCCCTCCAGCCGGGCCAGGGCCGTGACGCAGGGCCGGGCGAATTTGGGCTTCAGCTCCAGGAACTCCCCCTTGTCCGCCAGGGTCCTGATGATCTTCCGAACCTCGTAGACCTGGTGGCTCTCCTGGGGCAGCAGATCCAGGATCTTCTCCTGGTCCCCGCCCGGAGGAGCCGGCTCGGCAAGCGGCGGCGGCTCCTGGGCGTGGGTGGGCAGAAAGCTCAAGGTCCGCCGGACCAGGCCCAGGGCCTCCTCCTCGCTTTCCGCGGCAAGATCGGCCATGCCGGTGACTTCGCTGTGGAGTTTGAGCCCGCCCAGTTCCTGGGGGTCGGTCTCTTCGCCCAGGGCCACCTTGGTCACCTTGGGGCTGGATACGGCCATGACCGCGCCTTTGAGCATGACGCTCACATCGGAGACGGCCGTATACCAGGCCGAGGAGCCGTAGCAGGGGCCCAGCAGGGCCGAGATCCAGGGGGCCTGACGCAGACGACGGTACTGGGCCGGGTTCTGGCCGGCCTGGGCCATGCCCAGGGCGCCCATGGAATCCGGGATGCGGGCCCCGGTGGACTCGCCCAGAAAGACCAGGGGCAGGCCCTTGTCGCAGCTAAGAGAGCGGATATACTCGATTTTTTTCATGTTGGTGGCCGCGCTGGAGGCACCCAGGACGGTCATGTCGTTGGCCACGGCCAGGACGCTCCGGCCCTCCACCTTGCCGGAGCCGATGATCTTACCGTCCGTGGGGCTCCTGTCCGCCGCCTCGGGCCGGGAGGAGCGGCTGAATACCCCTATTTCGCGGAAGGTTCCCGGGTCGAAGAAAATTTCCAGCCGCTCCCGGACGTTCAGCTTTCCGGCGGCCCTGCGGGCGGCCAGTTTGTTGGCCCCGCCCATGGCCAGCTGCTCTTTCTCCCGGCGGCTAAACTCAGCCATTTTGTCGGCGTGGCTCATAAATAACTCCTTTTAACGGCGCTCAGACATAACGTGGCAGCCAGGTGGCCAGCCAGGGGAAGGCGATGATGATCAGGCCATAGACTATGCCCACCAGGAAAAACAGGGGGAAGATGGCCTTGATCACCCGGTGGGCCGGCTCCTCGGCGATGGCCGCCGCAGTGTAGGCCCCCACGCAGACCGGCGGAGTCAGAAGCCCCAGCCCCACAAAGGCGGTGAAGACGATCAGCAGATGAAGGAGATCGATCCCCAGGGCCCCGGCCACGGGGGCCATAATGGGCAGGGTCAGGTACATGATCGGGATGACCTCGATGATGGTCCCCAAAATCAGGATGACCACCCCTCCGGCCAGGAGGAACAGATTTGGAGTCACCCCCACGCTGGTGATGGCCTCAATGAGCCGGTGAGGGAAGCGGGTGTAGGTCAGGGCCACGGACATGAAGGAAGCCATGGCGATGATGGCGAAGATCATGGCCGTGGTGGCGGCGGTGGCCTTTAGAGCCCGCCATAGCCCGGCCGGGGTCAGCTCGCGGTAGACCAAAAAGCCTACGGCCACGGCCCAGACCCCGGCCACGGCGGCCGACTCGGTAGGGGTCAGCAGCCCGCTGTAGATGCCTCCCAGGATCAGCACCGGGGTCAGCAGGGCCGGGGCCGCCACGTAGACCGAGCGGAGAAAGACCCTCAGCCCGGCCCGGGGGGTCTTGTCCATGTGGCGGCACTTGATCATCACCACCGCGATAAGCAGCCCGCCGAAAACAAAGCCCGGGACGATCCCCGAGGCAAAGGCCCGGGCCACGTTCTCGCCGGTGATGGCGCAGAAGATGATGGCCCCGTTGGAGGGCGGGATAAGGGTGTCCAGAAACCCGGAGCAGGCCGCCAGGGCGGCCACGAATGAGCGGTTGTAGCCCCGTTCCACCATGACCGGGATCATGATCGTGCCCACGGCCACGATGGCCGCCAGGATGGAGCCGCACAGGGCTCCGAAAAAGCCCATGGTCAGGACCATGGCTATGCCCAGCCCGCCGCGCCAGTGGCCCACCGCGTTGGTGAAGACGTCCACCAGTCGCCGGGCCATGCCGCCCTCCACCATGGCCATGCCCGAAAAGATGAACAGGGGAATGGCCAGGAGGAGGTACTTGGTGATGGAGTCGAAGGTGACCTGGGTCAGGATCGACCAGGGCAGGTCCAACACGTTGATGATGACCATGGACCCGGACAGGCCGAAGACCAGAAAAATGGGCACCGAGATAGCCAGGGTGATAACGCCCAGGGCCACGGCCAGATAGATCATGACCCCTCCTTCCGATTCAGCCTGGCCAGGTCGATCAGCTCCCGCCAGAGCAACTCAACGGTAAAAAGGACCAGCAGTCCGAATCCGATGGGGAAGGGCAGATAGGTCAACCAGATCTTGAACACGATCTCGGTCTGGGTCTCGAAGCCAACCTCCCGGTAATAATTGACGGCGATGATCCCGGCCAGGAGGAACTGCACGGCTACGGCCAGGACCACGGCGTAGGCTGAGATCAGCACCAGGGAGCGGGCCCGGCCCTTGAGCTTTTCGGGCAGCAGGTCCACCGCGATGTGTTTCTTGAGCCTGAGCAGAACCCCCATCATGGGAAAGACCACCAGGGGCACGGCCAGCCGGGGCAGCTCCTCCATGAAGGCCCGGCTCTGGCCCACGATGTATCGCCCCACAGCCTCGGCAAAGATGGAAAGCACGTCCAACCCCACGATCAGGGCGGCCATGATCAGGATGGCCTTGGCCAGGAGGTCGGTGAATCGTCGGTAGTGCGCCAGCGCCTTTTTCATGCCCCTCCCCGTTTCCGGCGCCGGGGGTGCGATCCCGGCGCCACCCTGATTTGGTAAGATCCTGATTTGCCCGGCCGGATTATTCCACGCCCACGAACTTGCAGGCGGCCTGGTACAGGGGCAGGTCGATGCTCTTGGCGATCTCCGGCCAGACCTGGGTTTTGTCCATCTCTTCGGCTTTTTTGATCTCCTCCTTGGTCCAGGCGGAGATGGTGCCGCCGTGCTGCTGCGCGAACTCCTTGAGGATCTCATCGGAGTAGTCCATCACCCCGGCCGTGGCCTCGGCCGAGATTTTGGGCCCCACCTCTTTCTCCATAAGGTCCTTGAGGTCCTGGGGCAGGCTGTTCCACCAGTTCAGGTTCACGGCCACGTAGGCGTCGGCGTAGAAGGTGTAGGGCTGCTGGGCGTACTTGGCGAAATCCCACCAGGAATAGGCCTTGATGGCCGAGGGTACGGTGTTGAAGGTGTTGATCATGCCGGACTTGAGGGCCTGGTAGACTTCGGAGGTGGAGACCTTGACGAAGTTGACTCCCATGGGCTTGAAGGAGTAGCGCTCCGTGCCGATCAAGGTCCGGGCCTTAAGGCCCTTGAAGGATTCCAGGGTGTCCAGGGGCCGTTCGGTGGTGAAGTAACAGGTGGGGCCCACCGGGATGTAGCACAGGATCTTGATACCCAGCTTTTGCTGGATGGCATCCCAGTATTTTTTGCCCTCGGGGTTTTTCTCCCAGAAATCCCGCTTCTGCTGGAAGCTGTTAAAAAAACGCTGGATCCCGGCGAGGAAGAAGTTCTTATCCACCCGCATGAACAGGACGTCCAGAACCCCGCCCAGATCCACCTGGCCCTGGCTCAGGGCCGGCACGATCTGGGCGATGGAGTAAAGCTGTCCCTGGGGGAAGACCTCGATCTGGAGGCGCCCTTTGGAGGCCTTGTTGCACTCCTCGGCGAATTTGGAGGCCATGATGGCCGAATAGTGCTTGGCCCCCCAGTGGTAGGAAAGCCGGCCCTTGTAGACATGGTCCGCGGCCGGGGCCGCGGGCGCGTATATGACAACCAGCAAAAATGCGGTCAGCAGAATTAAGGCCCAGGACTTTCCGCCTGTTTTTTTCTTTTCTCCCATTTTTCCCTCCTTGATCCCTTGTCCGGGATCACCCCAACAGATTCTTGTTCTCTTATTAAAAGAACCGCTAATTGACCCGGCGGTCCTTGTCCTGCCAAAAAGGTTCCCTTAAGGCCCGACGGTCTATCTTGCCATAATGGTTTCGAGGGATTTTGTTTATAAAATCAACGCTCTTTGGTTTTTTGTAGCCACCTAGGTTGCGGCCGCAATGGTCCATGATCTCCCCCGGTTCCAGCCGGATTCCGGGCTTGAGCATTACCAGCGCCTTGACCGCCTCGCCCCACAGTTCGTGGGGCACCCCGATGACCACGGCCTCGGCCACCCCTGCCAGGCCCATGATCACCTCCTCCACCTCCCGGGGATAGATGTTGAACCCGCCGGAAATGATCATGTCGCTCTTGCGGTCCTTGATGTAGAGGAAGCCGTCCTCGTCCCAGGCGCCCATGTCCCGGGTGTGGAACCAGCCGTCCACAAAGGATTCGGCCGTCTCCTCCGGCAGGTTCCAGTAGCCGCTGACCAGCTTGTTGGAGCGGAGCACGATTTCGCCCACCTGGCCCGGCTCCGCCTCCCGGCCGTTTTCGTTCAGGACCCGGACCTCCACCCCCATGGCCGGCCGCCCGGCCGAGGAGAGGCGACGCAGCAGCCGGGGCTCGCCCTCGGTTACGTGATCCTCCGGGCCCAGGAAGGTGATGGGCTGGGGGATCTCGGTCATGCCGTAGTTCTGACGGAAGACGTTGCCGAAGATCTCAATGCCCTGCTTCAGCCGGTCCGCGGCCATGGGCGCGGTGCCGTACCAGACCCGTTTGACGCTGGAAAGGTCGTACTCCTTGATGTCCGGGCGCATGAGCAGTCGGTAGAGCATGGTCGGGATGAACAGGACCGAGGTCACCCGCTCCTTCTGGATGGTCTCCAGGACGGATTTCTCGTCGAACCGGGGCAGGATGATGTTGGTCGCCCCCCTGGCGTAGTAGACCATCATCATCAGCCCTGCGGCGTGGGTCAGGGGCCCGATGTTCAGGTTCACGTCCTCCGGGCCCATGGGCCGGTCCAGGTTGATCAGGATGTTGGTCACGGCGTGGTAGGACATGCCGAAGGGCCAGACCGCGCCCTTGGGCCGCCCGGTGGTCCCGGAGGTGTAGTGGATCCGTTCGATGTCCCGGTGAGGGTTCACCTCCACCTGGGGCGGGGCCGGGGGTTGGTTTTGGATCAGTTGATCAAAGTTTATCGCCCCGGGACGCTCCGGCCCGGTGACGACAAAATGCTTCAGGCTGGGGACTTGGTCCAGCAGGGGTTTCAGCAGACCGGCGAACTCCGCCCCCGCCAGTAAGGCGTCGGCTCCGGCGTCGTTGAGGATGGCCAGGTGCTCCCGGGCCGAATGGCGGGCGTTCAGGGCCACGTAGGTGAGTCCGGCCCTGGGGATGGCCATGATGGCCGTGGCCGCCTCCAGGCTGTTGCCCATGAGCACCGCCACCTTGTGGCCGGTGGTCAGGCCCAGGGAGAGGAGCCCGTTGCTCAAGCGGTTGATCAGGACATCCGCCTGGCCGAAGGTCAGCCGCATCTCCCCCATGACCAGGGCGGTCCGGTCCCGGTAGCGGGTCAGGGGCCAGTAGTAGAGAAGTCCGGGTCTCAACTGAGTCCTCCCTGTGGTTGGTTCCGGACAAGGTCCGAGGCCGAGAAGGCGCTTAATTCCTTTTAGTCGGAGTGACGACCCTGTTTCGATTCCGGTGCCAGGGACGCAGCCCTGACACCACCGGAAAGCTATCTTTGTGGTGTCAGGGCTGCGTCCCTGACACCAACTGGTATATCCAACGAAGTGTCAGGGTCACACCCCTGACACCGGTTCATCTCCCCCCTAGTCCCTCTTGACCCGGATGGAGTAGGGCAGCCCCTCCCGGTACTGGCTGCGCACGAACTCGATGGGCCGGTCCCGCTCGTCGCTGTAGATGGTCTCAACCACCAGGACCGGGTCTCCGGACTTCAGCCCCAGGTGCTGGGCCGCGTGGTGATCGGCCCGGCCCAGGGAGATGGACTGGATGCCTTCCATGGCCCTGATCCCGGCCAGCCTCTCGAACTGGGGAATAAAGGCCTTTTCGTCCAGTCGGGCCAGGGGAATCCGGGCCGCGAATTGGGAGGGCAGGTGGTAGACCACGTAGGACAGGGGATCGCCCTTCTGATAACGGACTCCCCGGATCTGAAAGACGAACTTGTCGTGGTCGTTGCGCAGCCTGCGGCTGACTTCGGGAGTGTTGGCCACCATGCCGTAATTGTGGATCTTGAACGAGGTGGTCAGGGCGAAGGTGAAGAACTCCTTGAGGTTCTCCACCGTGGGCGGCCGGGTGTTCCACTTCTCCGGGGGATTGACGTAGGAGCCGGAGCCCTGAAGGCCCCGGACCAGGCCGTCCCTGATCAGGTCCTCCTTGGCCTTGCGGATGGTCTGGCGACTGACCTGGTACTGCTTGGAAAGCTCGCCCTCGGTGGGCAGCTTGCTTTCCGGCAGCCACTCCCCGCGCATAATCCGCTCCCTGATGGAGCCGGCGATCTGGTAGTAGAGGGGCAGGGGCAGGCTGCTCAGGGAAGCTTTTTCCTGTAGTTCCTTGGGTGCGGCCAAAACTCGATACGCTCCTTTGCTCAGACCCTTATGGTCCGGTAGGTGAGCCCCAGCTGTTGGGGCAGCACCCGATAGGCCTGTTCCACCCAGTCGCACAGGATGGGTCTGGTCTCCCGGGGGTCGATGATGTCGGTTACGCCAAACCGCTCCGCAGTGCGGAAGGGGGACTGGAGGTAGTCGTAGCGCTTCTCCAGCTCTCTCTCCCTGGCCAGGGGATCCTCGGCCCGGGCGAGCTCCCTCTTGTAGGCTGCGGCCACCCCACCCTCCAGGGGCAGAGAGCCCCAGCGGGCCGAGGGCCAGGCGAACCGCATATTGATCCCGTCCTGGCGGCCGTAGCCCGACCCGGCCACACCGAAGGCCCGGCGCACTATCACCGCGGCCCAGGGCACCCGGCTCTGGGCGATGGCCTGAAGGGCCCGGGTGGCCAGGCGGATGGTTCCGGCCTGCTCCGCGGCCCGGCCGATGACCACTCCCGGCTGATCCACCAGGTTCACGATGGGCAGATGGAAGGTGTCGCACATGTCCACGAAGCGGATGGTTTTTTCCGCAGCGGTGTGGTCCATCCCGCCCCCCAGATGGCGGGGGTCGCTGACCATGATTCCCACCGGCCGGCCGCCCAGGCGGCCCAGCAGGGCGATGACCGAGCGGCCCTGGTACTTGCCGATCTCGAACAGGGAGCCCTGGTCGAAGATCAGCCGGGCCGCCTGGCGGGCATCATAGGTCTTGCGGCGGTCCCGGGGGATCAGGGAGAGAAGCTCCTCCTCCCTCCGGCCGGGGTCATCCTTGCTCTCCCGGCAAGGCGGGAGCCGGTGGACGTTGGCAGGCAGGTAGGAGAGATAGCCCCGGACCTGGTCAAAGGCCTGCTCCTCGCTCTCGGCCTCGTTGTCAACCACCCCGCTGCCCCTGGCGTGGACCCGGTACCCGCCCAGCTCCTCCTTATCGAGCTTCTCGCCCGTGGCCGGGGTGACCAGGGGCGGCCCGGCGGCGAAGACCTGGGAGGTGCCCCTGACCATGACCGAGAAATGGGCGGCCACCACCCGGAAGGCCCCCAGTCCGGCCACCGAGCCCAGGGCCACGGCCACCACCGGGACCAGGCCCAGAAGATCCGAGGGGCGCCAGGTGGGGTACCCGGGCAGCTTGGTGGCACCCAGGCTCTCCAGCAGCTTGACGCTGCCTCCGGCCGTGTCCACCAGCCGGACCAGGGGCAACCCCATCTCCTGGGCGTAGGTCTCGGCCCAGATCCATTTCTCGGAGCGGGTGGCCTCGGAGGAGCCGCCCCGGACCGTGAAATCCTCGGCCGAGACCACGGCCCGGCGGCCGTTGAGCAGGGCCGTGCCGATGACCACGTTGGCCGGGACCACCTTCTTGAGGTTGTCCTGGTCGTCGTAAACGGCCTGGCCGGTGAGGGCGCCGTACTCCCGGAAGCTGCCCTCATCCGCCAGTTTGGCGATCCTCTCCCGGGCGGTGAGCTTGCCGGCCTTGCGGTGTCGCTCCACGTTCTCGGGCCCGCCCATTTCTTGGGCCAGGGCCCGGCGGCGGTCGATCTCCTGGACTTCCTTTTTCCAGCTCATGGCTTCCTGCCCGTGATTTTCAGCGTTGTATTGACCCATGGACGATTGTAAATCAATCGTAGACAATTATCTAAAAATTTGTCAACCTTTAAATACAAAAAATCGAAGAGACTGTTTTTTACCAGGTAGAGCGGTTCTCAAAAGAGCGTAGCGTTTGAGAACCGCGACCGGAAGCTCAGCCAAAACCGCGCTTTTGGCTGAGCGCTCCTCTCAAAAATACAGGGACGTATTTTTGAGAACCACTCTAGGGGCTGTTTCCAAAAAGATCATTGGAGCCAAGCCATGCATGCGGCGATGAGTACGGCAGCCCTGAAGGTAACAGCCAATTTGTCATAACGTGTTGAAATACATCTGTGTACCTTTATCTTGGCAAAGAAGCATTCGACCAGATGGCGCTCCTTATATAGGCGCCTGTCAAACCACCTTTGCTCAAGCCGATTCGATTTGGGCGGAATCACAGGTTCGGAGCCCTGTTTCACGGCCAAAGCGATAAACCTGTCTGCGTCATAAGCCCTGTCGGCAATGGTCCAATCGGCTTTGAGGCCGGTGATCAAGTCGCAGGCGGGTGTGATGTCGGCAACGTTTCCAGCGGTCAGGTGAATCCTGATCGGGTTGCCGAGAGCATCGACCACGGCGTGGATCTTGGTGGTCAATCCGCCTTTAGAGCGACCGATTTCCCGATTGAAGTGCCCCCTTTTGCGCCAGTTCCGTGCTGATGGAGCTTAACAAGGGAGCCATCAATCATTATCGCCTCTGGATCGGCATCTCTGGACAACTCGGCCAGAACCTCGTCCCAGATGCCGAGATTGGCCCACTGCCAAAACCGCTTATAGACCTGTAAAAGGCGGAGGGAAAATGTACCAGTGGACGGCCGAAAAGGAGGCGAGAAGGCCGGTTGAAAAATGTACCACTGGCGCCCACTCCATAGTTCGAGTTGAATCGAGCGTTGGAGGGGTGGAGGATGTACGGCGTGGAGATATACGGGAAGGTCCGCCGGGCCTGTATGGTGGAGGGGATGAGCCGCCGTGAGGTGGCGCGTAGATTCGGGATAGATCGTCGGACGGTGTCCAAGATGCTGGAGCATTCGATTCCGCCGGGATATTGTCGAGAGAAGCCGGCCAGGCGGCCCAAAACGGGGCCATTCCTTGGGATAATCAAACAGATATTGGAATAAGACAAGGATCGCCCGAAGAAGCAGCGTCACACGGTGAAGCGGATCTTCGAGCGGTTACGGGACGAGTTCGGATATACGGGCGGCTTGACAATGGTCAAGGATTACGTCCGCGAACTGCGCCTTTGGTCCAAGGAGATGTTTGTGCCGCTCCATCATCCGCCTGGCGATGCCCGGGCTGATTTTGGAGAGGTCCGGGTATTAATCGACGGCGTTTTACAAAAGGCCCATTAGCAGGCTGTTGAAAAAGCATCCTTTTGTAACCAATGAGTGGTCACATGTGGGTCAGAATCAGAAAGTGATGTGAGTATACAGTGTCTGCGTTCGCTGCATAAACGTTGAGTCTATGCTATAGGTTCTCGCCAGGACTCCTTTGTGGTAAGGAGAGTGGCGGCCAACATGGTTTTGCTCATGGTCCGACCTGGGCCCGGAGGTTTTTCATCCTGACCAGGTTGTAGGCGCTCACGGTCAAGGTGAAATTCAAAGCTACCTTCTTGACGCCCCGGTGTTTGACTTTGCGGATATTACCAACGGTCTTGGCCCAACCGAAAACTTCTTCGATTCGTTTACGGAATCGTTGGCTGATCTTGTAGCCTTCATGGCGAGTGGTTCGGCCGTCGATGGCCGAGCGCCTGTTGGTATTGTTTTGGGCCAGGTGCGGGGTCGCTTCAAGATCGCGGAGATCGTGGACGAACTCTTTGGCGTCATAACCTTTATCAGCCGCCAGAGTAATCCTGTGTTGACCCTTAAGATCGCAGATCATGTCTGTCGCCGCTTCACGCTCGGCCTTACCGCTGGCCTGGGTCAACCGGCTGTTGACAACCAACCCGTTGCGATTCTCAATCAGAACATGGCCCATGTAGCACAACTTGGTCTCTTTGCCCTTACCCTTGCGGAACAATTTGGCCTCGGGATCCGTGGTCGAAGCATGGGTCTCGTTCCTCCGCTTCTGGCCGCGAAAATCAACTGTCCCATTTCGTCCGCCTCCTTTGGGCGGCTCATCCGGGGATTGATCCTTGGGTCTGACGCTTTTCATCGACGCCCATGCCTCAATGAGCGTTCCGTCAACGCTGAAATGATCCTCGGACAGCAACTTGGATTCTTCGGCTTGAGCCAAAATGGAACGGAAAAAAGACTCGGCCAGATCGGTGGCAAGAAACCGGTCTCGGTTTTTGGAAAAGGTCGAGTGATACCAGACCGGATCATCCATGCTCAGACCAACGAACCAGCGGAAGAGGAGATTGTAATCCATCTGCTCCATCAGTTGGCGCTCGCTGCGGATCGAATAAAATATTTGCAGCAGCAGCGCCTTAAGAAGGCTTTCCGGGGGAATCGAAGGACGACCGGTCGATGAATAAATCGTCTCCAATTGCGACCACATCTCCGCAAATGCCGAATCAACCATATCCCGGATTGGCCGAAGAGGATGATTCTTTGGAACACGCTGTTCTGGCGATAGGTAGCTGAACATCCCCTCTTCGCTATCTTTGACTCCCCGCATCCCGGTCTCCTCCTTAAGGTGAAACCAGGCTAGCAGCCAATACCTGTTCTTTCAACCGGTAAACCGAGTTTTTCAACAGCCTGATATGGAGCAGTCACTTGGCTGAGGAAGTGCTCGCATCAGCCGGTACGACATTATCCGTTCATCAAGGACCTCCGCAAGGACCAGCATGCCTTCATCGTACTCCGAGTCCATGACAGCTCCCTCCTTACAGAAGGAATCGCAAGAAAAACCCGGACCAAAGCCTCGACTTCTGGATAAGAACAGGCGCCGTTGGATCGTCGAGAGGTCCTTCGCCTGAATCGGTAATTTCAGAAGATTAACCGTTAGATACGAACGCTTCGCAACTGTCTATAGGGCCTTCTTTCATATCGCCTGCCTCATGATCACATTGAGGCAGTTTTGAAACCACTTCTATCCAGTACCTCGCAGTATCACCAGCAATCGAACTGGCTGCTTATCAGACGTCGTTCTTGAGCACGGGATCGATACTTAGGGCATTTGCTCGACCTTGGGGCAGGTAGGGCTATCCTCGGGCCGCCACTTCAAACTTTTCTGTGAAGCGTCTTGCGATGAGGATAAACCGTAGAAGGGCGGGGATGGGGACAGGAACGATACACAACCGTTCTGCCCTCGGGTGGCGGGGTCCCGGTCTGGAACATCAGCAACAGCTGGTTGGCGGTATAGCTGCCGGGTTGCTCCGGTTGTGGAATTTTTTCATCGTTTCTGAGATTGCCCGACAAGGCGGTATTTCTTGAGTTTTCGGTAAAGCGTCGCCGTACCTACCCGGAGCTGCTCGGCGGTGCGGGTCTGGTTTCCGCCGTTTAGCTCCAATACCGCAAGGATGTACTCCTTCTCAACGTCTCTGAGCGGTTGAACCATTCCCCCGTTAAACACCGGCTTGGGGAACACCTGTCGGATCTCCTCGGGAAGATCTTCGAGACCCACTCGATTGCCGCTTGCAAGGGCGACGGCGCGTTCCATGGCATTCTCCAACTCACGCACATTGCCCGGCCAGTCATAACGTAGGAGTTGATCAACTGTATTTGGGGCTAGGCTTAAAATTTTACGCCCCATTCGATCAGCCGCCTCCGCGAGCAGAATCCGGGCGAGCGGCAGAATGTCGTCCCTGCGGTCACGGAGTGGCGGAACGTTCAATTCGACGACTTTTAACCTGTAGTAGAGGTCCTGCCGGAATATTCCATCTGCAACTCGATGGGCCAGGTCGCGGTTGGTGGCCGCCAGAACACGAACATCCACAGGTCGACTCTGGCTTTCTCCGACCCTGCGGATCTCCCGCTCCTGTAGCACCCGCAGCAGTTTGACCTGCATATCGGGAGATACTTCACCGATCTCGTCCAACAGCAGGGTTCCATGATTGGCCGCTTCGAACAGGCCTTGCCGGTCCGAGACCGCATCAGTGAACGCGCCGCGCTTGTGCCCGAAAAGTTCGCTCTCGAAGAGGGTTTCAGTGATGGCTCCGCAATTGACGGCGATGAATGGGCCGGCGGCGCGTGTCGACTCCTCGTGGACAAAACGGGCGATCAGCTCTTTCCCCACCCCGCTCTCGCCGGTAATGAGGACCGTGGCGTCGACTTTCGCCACGCGACGGGCCAGCTCCACTATGCGCTGCATCTTGGGGCTCTTGACGACGATCCCCAGCGGTTCCTCCAAGTCGCTTGTCAAGTGGACCAATACTTTCCGATGCGCCCGGAGCTTTTCCTCTGCCGATTTTAAGGTCTGCGTTACTCTGCTGAGGGAGACGTCAAGGCATTCCTGGAGACGGCCCTTGTCGAAGAAGGCCAGTTTTTCCGCATGTTCCTCCCCCCACTCCTCGCTTGTCCGCCCCAGGAAGTGGCAGGCTGCGTGCCCTTGGCCCAGACAACGATCTTCGAGAACGTAGATCTCCTTGCCGGTGGCGTGGCTGATGTATCCGCTCATGAGGCCACAGATAGTCCAGCAGACAGGCGAATCGGAGCGGCCGAAGTGCAGAAGATGCTGCTCTGCCTCGTAGGATGCCAGCAGCATCGCCCCTTTCTTGGTAAGCGGGTCCTCAGCCCCCGGTTGAACGCGGAAAAGCCCCCCTAGGGTGTGGATGCGGGGTCCCGCCAGGCGCCAGTCATCATTGCTCGCCCACTTGAATTCCTTTTTCATGGCCATGGCCATGCGCCAGCCGTGGGCGAAACCGAATTGGGTCAGAACCGCCCGGGCGGCCGTCAGGCCGAAGTTGTCAACGAGGTATTGCCGCAAAATACCCATGGCCACGGCATCGAGCAGGAGAGCGCGCTGCCCGACGAAACGGATCAGGCCGCCCTCCGGGTCCAGCTCCAATATCTCCTGGTGATTCAAATCCTCGACGCGCATCAATCAACTCCATCATTTTGATTTAATAATACATCATTTTGACTGGTCAATCACGCTCCTTCGCCGTCTGCGACAGGCCAATAACCCGATTTAATAGCACATCATTTATTTGGCACAAAAAATGCTTTTACTGAATGCAGGGGATCACGCTCCTCTTGTTGGTCGGGATTTAATTGATCATAAGGATTTAACCGAACCAACAAAGGAAAGGAGCTAATGTCAGTAGTTGTTTGGATAACTAATTAACATAACGTTGAATTTGGAGGTACTATCAATGAAAATGGAAACTTCGGGTAAAATCAAGTATGGCATTTGGGGGCTCATTGTTGGGCCGGTAGTCGTAATGATTGTCGGCTTTGGCTGGGGAGGATGGACAATCGCCAGCACCACCGAGAAAATAGCCGCACAGGCGGTTATCGACAAGCAGGCGGCGATTTGCATAGCCCAATTCAAGAATCAAGCGAACTACGAGGAAAAGCTTGCTGCGTTCGGGAAGGTAGAGGACTGGAAGAAGGATGACTATATCCACGAAGGAGGCTGGGACAAAATGCCCGGCCAGGAAAAGGCCGATTCCAACGTTTGTCAGCCATGCGCAGACGGGGTTGAGCTTCTAATAAAAACAAAAAGCTAGGTAATAGACAGCTCATAACGCTTGAAGGGTCTTTGGCCTGCTTTCGTAAGAGAGGGACGGTAAGGCGGACAAGGTTGAGGACGACCTGGAGAATGGCTGGGGAATCGCCCTGGCCCCAGGTAATGGAAGGTTTCGCCTGTTGGATTCCAACGGCCCTTGCCACGGACCTTGATCCGGGCGCCAGCGCGAGGTGTCGATGAATGAAACCAGCGGTGCCCGACGCAGCTGTCCGGCTGGGTCCGGGAAAGCCCCCCCCTCCGGGTCCAATTTTAATACTTCCCGGTAATTCAAATCCTCGGCGCCTTTCGATCGATTCCATCATATTGAAGTAACTATACATCATTTCGATCGATCCATCGCCTCCGTTCGCCGCCCGCAACAGCTCAATAGTGGGGTGTTCTTTCCTTTTCCTTTGTTGGCGTGAATGATGCAGATTAACTACCCGTTACGAGGTGCCCAGTATTCGTGTGGGTATTTCTGGAGCCAGGGGATCGAAATACACCGACATAAGAAAGAGACCGACATGCAATTTAATCTGTTTTTGGTAGTGGCGGGTGTCTTCGTGCTCGCCTTGATCATGATGCTCCGCTCCTCATTCTTCACCGTGGAGCAACGGACGGCAGCCATTGTCCAACGGTTCGGGAAATTCCTTCGTGAAACCGGGCCCGGCTTTCGGGTCAAAATCCCGTTCATCGATACAGTGGCGGGCCGAGTTAACTTGCGTGTCCAGCAACTTGACGTCGAGATAGAGACCAAGACTGAAGATAATGTGTTCGTCCGGATGGTGGTTGCCGTGCAGTATTTTGTTCTGCCGGACAAAATCTACGACGCTTTTTACAAGCTGGAAAATGCGAATCGCCAAATCACCTCGTTCGTCTTCGATGTGGTGCGGGCCCAGGTGCCCAAGATCAAACTGGATGACGTGTTCGAGAAAAAGGACGACATCGCCAATATCGTTAAAAGTGAACTGGCTCAGGTGATGGAAGGTTTCGGTTACGGAATTCTCAAGGCCCTGGTCACGGACATTGATCCGGACGCCAACGTGAAGGTGTCGATGAATGAAATCAACGCCGCCCAACGTATGCGGGTGGCGGCAACCGAGAGAGGCGAAGCGGATCGGATTCTCAAGGTCAAGGCGGCCGAGGGAGAAGCCCAGAGCAAGGCCTTGCAGGGTCGCGGCATCGCCGATCAACGACAAGCCATCGTGGCCGGCTTGCGTGACTCGGTGGATGAGTTTCAGAGATCCGTTCCCGGTACGACGGCCAAGGATGTGATGAATCTCGTACTCATGACCCAGTACTTTGACATGCTCAAGGAAATCGGCGCCTCGTCGCGCACGAACGCCATCCTCATTCCACATTCACCAGGCCACCTTGCATCCCTGACAGAGCAAATGCGCAACGCCATGATCGAGGCCGACCAGACGGGCAGAGCTTCGGAACAGAAGGACCGGCCCTCGACGGAATTGAGAACGATGGCTTCGGAATCCCTGGCGCTAGAAGCCACCGGTTGACCGCCATGTCCCGATAGGGATCGAGGAGGAACCCCATGAAGACGAATGCTTACCAGGCTGTGGGTGTTGGTGATCTGGTCGTGGCCGTTTTCGACGAGGCCGAGCGGTACAGCGCTGACCCGCGGGAGGTTTCGCGGATCGCCACTAGAACAATAACCCACATGCTACGACGGTATGGGCCGAAGAGAGGCGAAAAAACGGCGAGAGAAACATTGCCCGTACCTGCCGCCGCCGGTAAGCAGCGAGAGGCATCATTACCTTACAGAAGTGGCTCGTAAAAAATTCGGGCCAAGACAAAATCGACGGTGCGGGCCGCATCGGGGAGCCGGCTTGAGGGAGGGCGGTTGGGGTCAATAATGAAGAAGATGAACTAGGTATGTCGTAACAGAAATCAAACCAAGGCCCTTAGGGAATAGAGATAAAACACTTCCTGGAAAAATTTAAGGAAGACCCGACCAGGTTAAGGAGAAAAGACATGACCGACGGAGCAGTTACAACAGAGGTTTGCAAGCAGTACGCAGCGGCATATGCGGCGCACTATAAGACAAAAGATCTATCCGAAGCCCTGAATCTTTACAGGGCCCTCATAGTTGCGCATCCGGACACGCCGGAAGCCGGCTACTCCCATTCACAAATCCATAACATCGCTAAGAGCGTAGTTCCGCAGCAAAAGCTCCTTACCGCTCAAATAAACCTGGCGATTAGTTATCTGGGAAACAAGGAGCCGCTTGATATCGAGGCTGCCTCGGCCACACAAGCCGCACCGGAGGCCGCCTTATAGGGTGAGACTGTTGAAAAAGCCATCCATGGCTTTTTCAACTACGGCTTAAAAAAAAAGCGTGGTTTTTGTAAGCCTCACGAATTGTTCGGATTACTATAATCCTCGCAATTCGGCGGACCATCCTTGGCCCGCCCTGAGAGTGTTTTGCAACACTCTCAGGGTAAATCCGGTTGAAAAGGGTCGATTAAAGGATTGGAAATCAGTTTGCGGAGTAATTTCAATTAACTAGTCGAGCTCCATCACGAATATAGGCGTCAAAATATGAGCGCTGCTTACGTGTCTGTTTTTAAGCGTTATGACAACATGTTAGCACACCTCATAAGTGCTAAACGCGTCACGGCATGGATTAAATTACCGAGGTCGTTACTTTGGGAGGATTGGATAATGGTTAAAACCATTAAGTATGTGCCGTTTCTTATTCTGGCGATTCTGTTCGCCTGCGGACCGGCCTATGCCGAGGACCCTCCGGGCGAGACGGTCGATAAATCGTTGAGGGTGATCAAAGAGATGTTGGTCGCCCACGACCGGTCCATTCCCCAGGATCTGCTCAAGGATAGCGCCGGGGTGGCCATCGTCCCGGCCCTGTGGAAGGGCGGGTTCATCGTCGGCGGCTCCTACGGCAACGGGGTGGTCCTTCGAAACAAAGGTCAGAGCTGGTCGCCGCCGGCCTTCTTCAAGTTCGGCATGGCCAGCGTGGGGCTCCAGATCGGGGTCCAGAAGATCGAGCTGATCCTGGTGATCATGGGCCAGAAGACCATGGACGCCTTTTTGAAGTCCAAGTTCAAGCTGGGCGGGGACGTGGCCGTAGCCGCCGGGCCGGTGGGAGCCCGCTCCTCGGCCGCCACCGAGATCAACCTCAAAGGCGGGATCTACTCCTATTCCCGGACCAAGGGCCTCTTCGCCGGGATCTCCCTGGAGGGCGGCGGGATCGACGCCACCCCTGAACTGAACAAGGCCTACTACCAGACCACCTCTTCCACCAAGGACATCCTCGACGGCAAGGTGACCGTACCCGAGTCCGGCCAAAGGTTGATCAGCGAGTTGAACAGGTATCATAACTAATCCGGATTTAAAAGAGCTGAACCGGGTGAAATGAGGGTCTGACTACCTAGGTCGAACAGGGCATTGTTCCAGGTGGCAAGGGTGATGTGGTCGTTCAACGAGACAGCCAATACCCCACCAAATGGGCGGAAGCAGAAAATACCGGAAGGACCGCATTATACAGGGCTAAAGGTGGATAACATGATAAAATGCTTTCTCTTTCCCCAAACCTACCTGGCCCGGGATGTATCTGAATCCCTGGCTTGTTGTTTCGATGAAGTTTACCTGCTCAGGCCTCCCGGTCTTCCCGAAGATCAAGTGGATATCTCCGGAAGGCGGCTGGAAGCGTTAAAATTACTGGAGCCTTCCCAGAAAAGTGAAGATATCGATCTGGATCCCGCCAAACTGAAAAATGCAATGCAGCAGTGGGAAAATTGGATCGGCAGGCACAAAGGCTCGGGCAGGCTGGAGGTTCTGAAGACGGGAGTGACTCCCCCACCCTCGGATCGGGAAAGTACCAGGGCTATCATGAATCAGCTCAAGAGCGGCCCTCCGCCCGAGAAGAAGCGGGACGATCCTCCTTCCGCATCTCCGGGCCTAGTACTGAAACTGGCCCATCTCATGGGAAAACAGGAGGAGGAACTGCGGTCTCTGGCCGAGGGGATTGACGCCAAGCAGGAACACATGTCGGAGTTGTTGGGCGGATACCAGGACCAAGCCCCCCCGACCCAGTTTCAGAAAATCGCACCCGGCCTCCTGGGTTCGATGAGCTTGGAGATGGAAGATGAAACCCTGACCGATTACCGGTTGAAGGCCTGGGCTTCCCTGGCTCCATTTGAAAGCATAGAAGATCTGATCCCCCTGACCTTGAGCCCTCAGGCTGCCTCGCTGCTTTTGGAGCGGGCCAACCTCGTCATAGAACGTCAGCCGGCCCGTTCGGCCGCCGCTAGACGAAACTTGTTCTGGCCGCCAGCCACTCCGTCAAATAGCGATATCAACATGGCCCGGGAGGCGCTGAGGCTGAGACTGCCGGGCCCGGAAGAGGCGGCAGGGTTCAAGGAGGCGCTGGTCATGATGTTGAAGGCCCTTGGGAAAGCGCCCCTGTCCTCCGATCTTCTGGGGTCTTTGCAAGAAATTGGCAGAGCCTGGCTGAAACCCGATGGCCCCTCAAAGTCGGGAGAGTGCCTGGTCCTCCTGGTCTTTCCAGGCTTCAGCCTGACAGGCTTGTTGCACCTCATGAAGGGTCAATCCGGGAACCCGGAAAACTCAGGGGCAAGCTGCCCCCTTTGGGTGCTTTGGTGAACCGAGTAAAGGATAGGGCTAAATTCGTCGTGGATTTCAGCACCGGAATAAAGAGGAGTCTACATTGCGGTCTAAAGGTACATTACGGTTGATCCGATACTCATCCGCACCATGCGACTCCTCTCACCACAATATGGTCGTCGTCTCTCGGGCTGGCCGGGGTTCGAATGGGTGTCCGCGTAAGCGGTTTTCCATATCGGTATTGGCATAAGGGCCACGGATTTTTAGACGATTTCGGGATAGAGCATCGACGGCTGAATTCGGCCTTGCATGGGGGAATCGACAAGGAGGGCTCCATGAAAGTCAAACACATCGTTTTGCTGATTTTAATACTCTTGGTGGTTATCGTGTTGGGTCAAAACACAGATATTATTAATTTCAATATCCTCATCTGGAAAGTATCCATGTCGAGATCCATTTTACTGGCCGTTAACGTTCTCATCGGAATCGCCATAGGCGTGTCCCTTAAAGTTAGATATAGAAGCAATCCGAAAGAAAAAAAGAAATCCAATTAACCCCCGGTCATTTGGGCCGGGGCCGAACGGCAAGATTATGTATGCGAAAGAGCACTTGGTACAGGCCGGGAAACAGACCCCGGCGGAGATGCGGGCCGGGATCGAGTATGCCCCCACTTCGCTCTTGTTCGACCGCAGGGCACAGCGGGTGGTTATACGGTTTGTGAGTTTTCGGCCCGCCGGCAACATACGCATTCCAATGTCTCGGCAGGCCCGGGTCAACCCGCAATTCATCGTTTTGAGCGGTGTGACCTGATGATAACTCTACGCAGAGCCACAGAACGCGGCCGCATCCAACGGGACGAGCAAGACATCCGTCTCACATTCCACCCCGAGAACCACGCGAATGACGTTGCCAATAACTTTGGAATCCTTACTACTCTCACTGATATACGACTCCCGCCGGGCGAAACCTGCGCCCTGGACCCAGGTGCGGGAGCAGAGCTGGTCACCTACGTGCACAGGGGTGCCTTTGCCCAGGAGGATTCGACTGGGAATTCGGGCGTGATTCACTCAGGTGAGTTCCAGCGCATGACTGTTGGACGGGGAGTCCACCACAAGGAAACGAATCCCTCACGGACCGACTGGGCGCATATTTTCCGGATATCCCTGCGCCCCTCGGAAGAAGGGCTTGATTCTGCTTACGAGCAGATGCGCTACTCGGTGGCGCAGCGTCACAACCTACTGTGTGTCATAGCCTCTCGGGACGGGCGGAAGAAATCGCTGCGGATCCTCCAGGACGCAGTCATCTACTCCAGCATTCTCGACCCCGGGCATCACCTTATTCACGAGTTGTTGTCGGGGAGGAGCGCCTGGCTCCATGTCATCTACGGTGAGGCGGTCTTACAAGATATCATCCTGACCGAAGGTGACGGCGCCGGCATCACGATCGAACCGTCGGTCTCCCTCACGGCCCAGGAGAACACCGAGATACTGCTTGTCGATTTGGGTCCGATACCGAGGCCTTTCGCGGGCCGGGTCGGGTCATGAAAGGCCAATCAAAAGCACGGCGCATGGGCCTGAAGGCGCGCGTGGGAGACGAGCCGGATCAACCACAAAAAAGAAGGTATCGTGGCAAAACTGCATGACGTCGTGGCGGTGAATAACAATTTTATCGTGAGATAGTCGCCCCAACCGGGTGATCTCAGGGCCGTCGACCACGAGTTTGACGATACTAAAACTCCCGGCTTCGGCCGGAACGGAGGTATGAAGATGTTGGGAACAATTCTGATTGTCGTGTTGATCCTTTTTCTCGTGGGTACTCTCCCTTCATGGCCCCACAGCAGACGTTGGGGGTACTATCCAAGCACTGGCTTGGGCGTGGTCCTTGTGATCGTGATCGTGCTCCTTTTGATGGGCCGTATCTGATCAGAAGTGGTGGCATTGCAAGGTAATTCTCCGTACCCATTTGCAAAGAGCGTACTTCGGCAAACTTGAGTACCGAACTACTCTAATAAACTGAGTGAGCCTGAGCGCGTAAAGCGATTTAGAGGTTAACTCAAAGGAAGATATCGTGAAAAACAGCACGAAAGACCAGGCGCAAGGCAAGTTTCACAAAATTATGGGCAAAATAAAGGAACTCTCCGGCAAGGTTAGCGTAAATTCCAAATTGGAAGGCAAAGGCAAGGACGAAAAGAGGGCCGGTGAAGTACAGCAAAAGGTCGGAGAGATCGAGAAGGTTGTGGGAAAGTAGGGCGGCCTGCCCTGTGCTGGCAAGCCTGCAAGGTCGCTTCCGCGACCGCGAACAGCAACGCCATTGTGCCCTGGGGTTGCTTCGACTTTGCTTGTCACATGAGGTGCTGACATCCGGCGCAAACCTATCGACGGTGAACAGCTTGATTAGTTACGATCTGAACCTTCGGGGGACGATTTTAAATGAGGTATTAACATGAGAGCACTTCTGATCTATCCCCAAAGTCCGGACACTTTTTGGAGCT
This sequence comes from Desulfarculia bacterium, assembly GCA_963662305.1. Classification (GTDB taxonomy): domain Bacteria; phylum Desulfobacterota; class Desulfarculia. The sequence goes on from OY759351.1 coordinate 29,687, forward strand.
TCAAGTACGCCCTTAAGTTCATCGCCAAGAGAGCGCTGCACCCGCCGTTAGGGCTGCTGACCGTGGCGGCGATGCTTCCGGAATCGTGGGAGATAAAGCTTGTCGATGAGAACGTGGAGCTCCTGAAGGACAAGCAACTGGAGTGGGCGGAGTGTGTCTTTATCAGCGCCATGGCCATTCAAAGGAGGTCGGTCAAGCGGGTGGTGGCCCGTTGCCGGCAAGTGGGGGTGAAGGTGGTGGCCGGGGGTCCTCTGTTCACCGCCTGTCACGAGGAGTTCGGCGGGATCGATCATTTCGTGCTGGGCGAGGCCGAGATTACCCTGCCCCGGTTCCTGCGGGATTTGGAAGCCGGCCGGGCCGAGCCCGTCTACACCGCGGTCGGCTTCCCTTCCCTGGCTGAGACCCCGCCGCCGATGTGGAAGCTGCTCAAGCTCAGGCGCTACGCCTCCATGAGCCTGCAATACTCCCGGGGCTGCCCCTTTCATTGTGAGTTCTGCGACATAACCACTTTATTCGGCCACAAGGTGCGCACCAAAAGCGCCGGGCAGATTCTGTCCGAGTTACAGAGCCTCCACGCCTCAGGCTGGCGGGGCAACGTGTTCATTGTCGATGACAACTTTATCGGCAATAAGGTCAAACTGAAAAAGGAAGTCTTGCCGGCCATAATCGCCTGGATGAGCCAGCACAAGCGCCCGTTCATTTTCTCCACCGAGGCCTCGATCGACCTGAGCGACGACGAGGAGTTGATGGCCATGATGGTGCAAGCCGGTTTCGAGGCCGTATTCGTCGGTCTAGAGACTCCCAACGAGGAGAGCCTGGCCGAATGCAACAAACTGCAGAACCAGAACCGTGACTTGGCGGGCTGCGTCAAGAAGATACAGAATTTTGGGCTGGAAGTTAACGGCGGGTTTATTGTCGGTTTCGACCACGACTCTCCATCAGTCTTTGACAAGCAGATCGAACTGATCCAAAAAAGCCGGATCGTCACGGCCATGGTGGGTATATTGAACGCCCCCCGGGGAAGCCGGCTTTACCAGCGCATAACTCGCGAGGGACGCCTGCTGTCCGAGGTCACGGGCGACAACACCGATCTTTCCACTAACATCCAGCCCAAGATGGGCTTCAAAACCCTCTCCCAGGGCTATTGCCGGATCATCAACGGCATCTACTCCCCCAAGCCCTACTACGAACGGGTGCGATCTTTTCTGCGGGAATATCGCCCTCCGAAAAAGAGCAGGGTACCTTTTTATTTAGGATGCCTCCGCCTGCACTCCGGCTATGCCTTGGCCCTACCCAAGACCATGTTCGTATTGGGCGTTAAGGACCGAGGGCGCTATCAATATTGGAAGCTGCTTTTGTGGTCCTTCTTCCGCAGACCAAACCTCTTTCCCATGGCCATAACCTTTGCCGTCTATGGGTTCCACTTTCGCAAGGTTTTCCGGAACTGCCTCTGATCCCCGGTTCGGCGGCGTTTGGCCCTCGCCGCCGTTCCGGACTGCATTCTTTGCTGTTTACGGCCGCCACAAACTCTTCACGTTTAGGCCTACACCGGCTCATACTGGCCCGTACGGGCAGGAACCGAGCCCATTGGGCGGTTTGGAATTGGCCTATGTTCCTTCCCCCTGGGGGAAATCGGAGCCCTTCCCTGAAGGCGATACGCCGATTCCCATCCGGACCCGGATTTTGTGTTTGATCGGCCCATCCTCGAGCTTAATGCCCTCACCCATATCCAGCCTGCGGCCATCCATTTCGATCCAGGCCACTCCGTGTGTCACCCGCTCGCTATTGTCTACCGTAATCTCATAGATTGCCTTCCCCCGCGATAAGCGTAGCGAGGCCGTCTCCCAGGCCGAGGGCAGGACCGGATCAAGGGTCAGGCTGTTTCCGCGGATTTTCAAACCCAACATTTCCTCTATCACAATACGGTACATCCACCCGGCAGCGCCGGTGTACCAGGTCCAACCGCCCCGTCCGACCCGCCCCTGCAGGTTATAGATATCAGCCGCAACAGCATAGGGTTCAACTTTGTATCGAGCGACGTCCTGAGGTTCCCGGGCGTGTTCTATGGGATTGAGCAGGCCTAAGAGCGCGGCGGCCCCGTCACCGTCCCCGCGCCGCAGCAGGCCCAGAGCCAGCCATAGGGCCGCATGGGTGTACTGACCGCCGTTCTCCCGCACCCCCGGCGGATACCCCTTGATATAGCCGGGATCAACAGGTGAGGAATCAAAAGGGGGAGTGAAGAGCAGCACCAATTTTTCATCCTCGAGGACCAAGTGCTCCCGTGCGGACCTGAGAGCCTGGGCAATACGTTCGGAATCAGCCTCCCCGCAGATGGCCGCCCACGATTGGGGTAGCGAATCGATACGGGCTTCCGCGCTTGAGGCCGATCCTATCGGGGTACCGTCATCGCAATAGGCGCGCAGATACCAGGCCCCGTCCCAGGCCTGTTCCTCCACCACCCCCACCAGCGCCCGAGCGTCGGCGCGAAAGCGTGCGGCATCATCAGCCTGGCCGCATAACTCGGCGCACTCGCTGAAGGAATTCAGGACCTCCACCAAAAACCAGGCCAACCAGACGCTTTCCCCCTTGCCGCCCTGGCCGATGCGGTTCATGCCGTCGTTCCAGTCGCCGGTGCCCATAAGGGGCAGTCCGTGCGGTCCCTGGGTCATCCCCCGCTGAACGGCCAACCGGCAGTGTTCATAAACCGAGGCCCGCAGGCTGGTTATACTCGGCGACACGATTATCTCGTGCTCGTTTTCCTCCAGGGGGCGTCCCTCGATGAAGGCCACCTGCTCGTCGAGCAACTCCTTGTCGCCTGTAACCCGGACGTAATGGGCCACGGCATAGGGGAGCCAGAGAAAGTCGTCGGAACAACGGGAACGTACCCCGATCCCGGTGGGCGGATGCCACCAGTGCTGGACGTCGCCTTCCCGGAACTGCCGCCCGCAGGCCAGCAGGATATGCTCCCTGGCCACTTGAGGGATTGTGTACATACAGGCCAGCACATCCTGGAGTTGGTCGCGGAACCCGAAAGCTCCGCCGGATTGGTAGAGGCCGGACCGGCCCCATATCCGGCAGCTCAAGGTCTGGTAGAGGAGCCAGCGGTTGACCAGGAAATTGGTCGAGGGCACCGGAGTGGTTATCTGGACGGCCCGCAAGGTGCGGTCCCACCATTTCCGGGCGCGCTCAAGAGCGTCCTCCACTGCTGCGCCCTCTCTGTACTTGGCGATCAGCTCCCGGGCCTGGTTCACCGAGGTTGCCTGACCCAGCATAAAGGTCACTTCCGTGCTCTCCCCCGGCTCCAGCTCCAGCTTGATCTGGAGAGCCGCGCAAGGGTCCAGCCTCGTGCCGGTTCGACCTGAAAGCCAGCCTCTCCGCAGAGCCACGGGGTCGGCCAAGCCCCCGTTGCGGCCCAGGAATTCCAGTCGGTCGGCACAGGTGGAGTGCGGAGGCGGGGTGAGCGTGGCAAAGGACACGCTATCGGCGCTGTCGGAATGATAGCGGTTGTGGGCGAAGATCGCCCGCGCCTGGCTGTCCCATTCGGTGACGATGTGCATCTGAGTGTTCTCGCGGTGTTCGCCCAGGGTCCATTCCGTGTAAAAGGTGACTGCCAGACGTCTGCGCCGCGATCCATCGTTGCCCAGCCGGAGGCGTTTGAGACAGATCGGATCGCCGCCCTGGTCATCCAGGGGGACAAAGACGGTCATCTCCTGCTCAAGGGCGTGACTGTTATGTTCAAAGACCGTGTATCCCGCCCCGTGGCGGGTGCGGTAGGCGTCCAGTTCGCGGATGGGGAGCGGGGTCGGCGACCAAAAACCGCCGCTTTCTTCGTCCCGAATATAGACCGCCTCGGAAGGGGCGTCGCCTATGGGATCGTTGGCCCATGCCGTTAGCCGATTCTGCTGGCTGTTGCCCGCCCAGGTGAAACCGGAACCAGACTCGCTCACCAGGGTGCCGAAGGCGGGGTTGGCCATGACGTTCACCCAGGGCGCCGGAGTCCAGGTATCCGGTCCCAGATAAATGACGTATTCCCGGCCGTCGGGGGTGAATCCCCCCAGCCCGTTGAAGTAGTGGAGATCCATGAAGGAAAGCGGGGCCGACGGTTCCTGCTCCACGGACCCTGTTTTCAGTAGCGGCGGGAACTCCCAGACGAAGTCCGGCATGGCGGCCAGTTGCTGGGCCAGGGGTCCCCGTGCGGCGACCAGGACCACGTGCGCCGCCGCCAGAAGCAGGGTCAGGTCTTCCCCCGGCAGTTGATCCGCCTGGAGCAGAAAAATGCCGCCGGGCACGTCGCGGACCGGAGGAACGGAATAACCCTGGATGAGACGTTTGAGCTCATCGTTCATGGGCTGCTCGTAGCTGCTGGCCTCCTCGTTCAGGATCACCAGATCTGTTTTCAATCCCTTGATCATCCAATAGGCGTGCGCCTGGAGTACCTGGCGGACCAGACTCACGTCCCGTGACTCACCGATGGTCACCACGAGGAGGGGCAGATCCCCGGAAATTCCATAGGGCCACAGCCGGGATTGGCCCAACCGGTTCTTCCTGATGCGCTCGTCCGGCGTTCTGAGCTGCCAGCCGGGATAAAGCATGGCCCCCGCGAGCTGCTGGAACCTGCGCGCCTCGTCCGACTGAATCCGCAGATGACGGAGCGTCATTTGGGCCTGATTCCAGGCCAGATCGATCTGGCGTTCGGCGGCTCGGGCATCGCCGTACTTTTCGACCAGGCCCAGCGCTTCATTGCGGTTGTCGGTCGCACCCAGGATGAGAGAAAGTTGTCTACGTTGGCCCGGCTCCAGGTGGATGGTCCGGCGAAGGCTGAAAACGGGGTCCAGTACCCGGCCGGCTGTATTGGAAAGCTTTTCATAAAGCGCAGCAGGGCTGCCGACGGTCCGGCCCCGGCCGATGAAACGTCCCCGGTCGGTTTCGAATTGGATATCATCCTCGTTAGAGTCATTGGCGGTTAGCAGATGGACCGCCCAAATCGGCTGTTCGTCCGCTTGCCGGGGCCGGCGTGTGGCCAACAACGCGCTGCCCTGTCCGACCACCTCGGTCTCGATGAAAAGCTTGTTGAACGCAGGGTGCTGGCGGTCCGCGTTGTGCGGCGCCAGGGCCAATTCAACGTAGCTCGTGAACTCCAAATCGCGCGGACGGGTGGAGCGGTTGATGAGGGTGATCCGGCGAACCTCTATATCGTCCTCGGGTGCGACGACGATCACGGTTTCGGTCTCAATGCCGTCGTCCGCGCGACGTATCTCCGCCCGGTCGCCTGAAAAGTTTACGGTATAATTGCCGAAGGGCCCTCCGATGGGCTGGTGGGCGTTGCTCCAGATCCGGTCGGTTTCCAAGTCCCTCAGGTAGCAATACGTACCCCATCCGTCGCTGGTCCCGTCGGCGCGCCAACGGGTCAGATCGAAATCACTCCACCGGCTGTAACCCCCCCCGGCATTGGTCACCATGAGGGCGTATCTTCCGTTGGACAGGAGCTGGACCTTGGGGGTCGGGGTGTGGGGCGTGCGGAAAACGGAGGCCGGGGGAGGTAGCTCGGAGACGATGGCGTGGGCAGGGCTCCCTTCCTGCGAAGGGGCCTTATAAACCGGCGGCGACACCGGGATCCGCTCGTAAAGTAGCGACTGGGTGGCCTTGACCCGGGGGTCGGCATGGAACCGCCGCTGCATGGGCTGGCCATTGAGTTGGTTGTCGATGGCCAACAGCCCCATGGCCTGGTGGTGGGCCATGTAGGCCTGTACGATGATTCCAGGCTCTCCGGAACGGTGTTCCTGCCTACTGAAATCTATGGCCTCCAGAAAGCCGTAGGCTCCGTGCAGCCCCAGCCGTTCCAGGGCCAGGAGATTCGAGACCGCCGCGGCCGGATCGACGGCCAGCGCCAGCAGGGTCGAATACGGCGAAACCACCAGGTCGTTTTCCAGACCCCGTTTCAGACCCAAACCGGGTACGCCGAAGGCCTGGTACTGGTAGGTCCCTCCGGCATCAAGGTCGCTGAACGCCGCTTCTGATACGCCCCAGGGAACTCCGCGGCCGGCGGCATACTCTTTTTGTACCGATACCGCCTGACGGCAGGCGTCTCCCAGAAGGGAATGGGGGAAGCTCCGTTGCAGCAGGAGCGGCATCAGATATTCGAACATGGTGCCGCTCCAACTGAGCAGGACGCGCTGTCCATGCACCGAGCCGAAAGGACGCGACATGGCCAGCCAATGGTCGTTGGGAACGTCGCCGCGGGCTATGGCCACGAAGCTGGCCAACCGCGCCTCGCTGGCCAGGAGGTCGTAGTATGAGGAGTCCAGCCGTTGTTCGCTCACGTTGTACCCGATAGTGAAGAGCCGCCTCTCCGCATTGTATAAAAAGCCCAATCCCATGCCGTCGCCCAGCTTGCGCACCTCGCCCTTGACCTTTTCCGCGTGGGCGAGCATCTCCCCGGCGTGCCACCGGGCCCTGGCGAGGGTTTCTTTTAGGTCTTCTATCTGCTGGTCCAGCGCTTCGGGGGGATCGCCCACGGTTTGGTAGCGGGCCAAAAGCTCGTTTAGCCAGGTCACGTCCCCGGAGGCAAGTCTACGAAGCGAGGGCGCCTCGGCCAAGGCCCTTTGGCGCACTTGAAGGGCCTCGGGACCGGCCGGGCCTGAAAACTCGGCGGGTTCCCGGCCCAGAAGCTCGACCCAGGCCAGATAGCGTTCGACCAGCGTAATCCAGGAAGTGAGCTGCGCCTCGACCTGCCCGGTCCAATAAACCGCCTCCTCAGGAAGACCTTCCCCCCGCCGTATTTCGTCGGCCAGTCGTTTAGTCGGCCCGACTGCGGAGCGTAGGCGGCCAATGATTTCATTCAAGGGTTGGGGCGGATCGGAGAAAAGTCGGCCCAGGCGTTCGAGGAGGTCGCGGTGGGGCTGTCCGCCTTCCGCCGTTATCAGAGCCTTGCCGAGAAGGCGCAGGGTATCCTCAAGGCCCGCCAAGGCCCGCGGTCCCAGCAACGGCTCTTCTATGGCTTGGCCAAGCCCCGACTCCAGCGTCCAGAGGCTGGCCAGGAGATTGCCGCTGTCGACCGTGGAGACGTAGCGCGGCTCCAGGGGTTTTAGGGTGCTGATATCGTACCAGTTCAAAAGGTGACCGTTGTATCGCTCCAGGGCGTTGATCGTGGCCAGGGTTTTACGGGTCCGCTGGATCAACTGGTCGATGGTTAAATAACCGAAATCGTGGGCGGCCTCGGTGCTGAGCAGGCTCAACCCGATATTGGTGGGGCTGGTGCGCCGGGCCAAACCGGTTCCGGCGGAAACCTGAAAGTTGTCGGGCGGCAGCCACGAGGTTTCCACTCCGACGAAATCGGTAAAATAGCGCCAGGTCTGCCGGGCCACTTCCCTGAGCATGGCCGCGTCCCGGATCGGCATGTCCTTGCCTCGAGCCCGCGGGCCCGGCACTCGATTCAACCACCAGCCGGCCAGGGGACAGAGCATCCAGAGGACGAGGAACGGTGCCGCCGGGGGAAGGCTCCCCGGCCTGAGGAGATAAAGTGTCGCACCCAGGCAGACCGCCGAAAGGCCGATCAACACCAACAAGGTCATGAACCTGCGGGACGGTCCGGCGGCGTTTACGGACGCCGGGCCCGTAGAGGTCCATTTGAGGAGGTGGCGACCGCTGACCGAACGGCGGTACCAGACCTTGACGATCGCGTCCAGAGCATTGCCGGCCTGGTAGGGGATCAACATCGTCTCCACCACCACCCGCAACGCGTCGTGGCCTAGTTCGGCCCAGGATAACGAGCCCGCCCCGGGCAGTTTCATCATCCAGGTGACCAGCCTGGACAGCAGCGGGAAGACTACCAGAACCCCGACGGCCACGCCGGCCGTCAGTCCTAGGCCGGGTTTACCCAACCAGGACACGAGAAGGAAGACGATCAGGCCGGCGGGCACCAGGCTTCGGCGCAGATTGTCCAAAATCTTCCACCGGTTCAGAATGCTCAGTGGGTTAGGCGGGCGCTTCCCGTCCGGCCCCGGGACCCGTGGCAGGCACCAACCCGCGATCTGCCAATCGCCGCGCATCCACCTGTGCTGACGGTTGGAGTGGGTGAGATAGTCGGCCGGGAAGTCGTCCAGAAGTTCGATGTCGCTGGCCAGGGCGACGCGGACGTGGGCGCCTTCGAGCAAATCGTGACTCAAGATCCGTTGTTCGGGGAACCGGCCGCTCAGGACCCGATGAAAGGCCCGGGGATCGTAGATGCCTTTCCCGATGTAGGAGCCCTCGCCTGCAAGATCCTGGTAGACATCGGAGACCGCCCTGGTGTAAGGGTCCGTTCCGACGGGATCGGTGAAAAGGCTTCGGAAGGGCGTGGCCATCCCGAACAGGGGCGTCGTGGTCACCCGCGGCTGGATAATGGTGTAGGCGTCGGGGTTGGCTTCCCCCTCCGGGGAGGGACGGTTGAGGGGGTGGGCCAGGGTTTCCACCAAGCGACGGGCGGTGTCGCGCAAAAGCTGGGTGTCGCTGTCCAGGGTGATGACGAACCTGATGTCCGTCAGCCGCTGCGCTTCGCCCACGCGCACTATGGAAGTCTCGTCGGCCTGATCCTCGCCGCTGATAAGGCGGTTGAGAACTTCCAGCTTGCCGCGTTTCCGCTCCCACCCGATGAAACTCCGCTCCGATTCGGTCCATACCCGCTCCCGATGGAACAGATAGAAGCGTTGCTTCCCGTAACGTTCATTGAGCGCCTCGATCCCCTCTACGGCGACCTCCAAAAGTTCGTCGCCCGCCACCCGGGGGGCGTCGGCGTCGGCATAATCGCTGAAAAGGCCGAAGATGAGGTTGAGGTCCGGGTTGGCCAGGTAACGGATTTCGAGTTTTTCGATCTCCCGGCGAAGGCTGCCTTCGCTGCCCAACAGCATGGGAATCACAACCAGGGTGCGAAACTCGTCGGGGATGCCCTCCTTGGCAAATGACATCTTGGGAAGCAGTCGTGGCGGGAGCAGGAGGGAAAGCAGGTAGTTGACGAGTTGAACGGCGATGTGGCTGACGGCCAGCAGGGACACAAGCGCCAACAGAAGGAGGGTTGGCGGATCTGATTCAAACCCGGTCCCCAGGGCCAGCACCAGGCCGATGAAAACCAGGGTCACGCCGCCGATGGACCCCAGATACAGGGGGGTGTGGAACCGGTAGACCCGATCGAGTATGCGGCGGCGCAACGTCTCCCGCACTCTCAGGCGCCGGGCGAGCAGGGAGCGGCCCCGGCCTATAAGATAGTATCCCACGTGGCCGTTTGGCCGGGCGGTCTCACCTTCTTGGGCGGCCTGGAAGGCCAAAGTTGCAGCCGCCTCGGCCACCTCGACTTCGCCCCTTTCCCCGGCGCGGGAGATCTCTTCCACGGCGTTGCGATAGCGGTTACGGGTTTCATAATCCATACGGGCATACACGCCGGCCGGGTCGCCGGCGAGCTTTCGCTCCACCAGGGAGTGCTCATCAAAGACCTTGCGCCAATCCAACAGGATGAGCAATCTGAGACTGGTTATTACGTTTTCAATGGAAACGTTGGCCGTGTTCCGGTCCGCCTTTTCAGAAAGGACCGTTTCGTCCAGCGTACTGGCCAGCTTTCGTTCCAGCCAGTTCGCCACCGGAGTCAGGATGGGCTCCTCGTCATAAAGGTGTCCGGAAAGTTGAAAGGCGAAATGAGGACTCGGCCGGGGCTGTTCTTGGGCCAGATCGGCCAGTACGGCAAAGATGTGGTTCGGATCGCGACGCGTAACCACCAAGAGGCGGTTGGCCCAGAAATCAGCGTTTTGCCGGTCGCAGAGGTTGCGGTGGAGGTCTTCGGCCAGCCGGCGGAGGCGGTCGATCAGGGCTATTTTAAGCATGAGCGGGAAAACCCAGAGCTCGCCTATTGTAAGAGCCGTGTCCTCTTGATACGACTCCAGGTAATCCCGAATCGAGTGGCGGGTAATATGGCCGTCGGCGTGATGGATGAATTCCACGGCCAGGCGATAGACCCGCGGTTCACCGGGGTTGGCGGCGAGTACCGGAAGCTGGAGGTAGAACTTCTTCGGCAGATTGAGCCTGACATCATCGATCTGGGTCTGCACAATGTGGGCGTTGTCGAGAATCCACTCCGCAGAGGAGGAGATGGACTCTTCAAGGCGGGAGGCCTCGGCCAATTCGCGCTGGACCTCCTCGATAACGCGTTCCGACCGGTCCAGGAGGTGCAGGATATGCTCTCGCCCGCCGGAGCCTGTAACTCCGGAATCATGGGAAGCCGGAGGTCGGTGGGTCGGTAAAGCCGGGGATGCCGATTTGTCGCCTAACCGGTCCTGTTGTTGCCGCCCCGCCCGCCTGGCGTAAAAAGCGAAAATGGCGGGTTGCGTCTTACGCCCCTGCCGCAGCAATGTGATCGCCCGGCCCATTAGTACCGGAGAGGCTTGAACTACAACTACGGTTTCGCCGGCTACCAGCCTCGGGGAATGCTCTTTTATGAGCTGATCGTTAACCCCCAGACCAAGAACTGGGAAGAGGAACCGCCCCATTCCGGCTCCGGCGAGCGTAGCCAGGACGAGAACCAGGACCCCGATGAGCCCGGCGAAAAGGTGTCCCTGTCCCAGTGCGACCAGCCACAAAGCGCCCCCGACCCCAAACCCTATACTCGCCCCCCAAAGTACACCATGCAACTGTCGGATGTTTTCGATTCGGAGACCGCCATCCTGGGCCTTATGGATGAGAGCGGAGCACCGGATACGGTTTCTTTGTAACTGTTTGCGCGCCTCGGCGGCGTCCTGCCGGTCGGTGTAAAAGCCAAGAAGACTGCTTGGATGACTCATGAGGGTTAAGCCTATTCGCCTTTCTCTTCCCGGTATGCGACGGAACGCACTCAAAGATCGAGCAGTTCACCCGGGCGACTATTCAGCGCCCTATTCAAGCGCGAGGGTGGAGGTTAAGCGCAGAGGAGTAGCACAATGGCGTGAAGGTGTGACCAAATGCCTGAGGATCGCCAGCGAGGGGCGGCTACTTCAACGTATTCAAGTATACGCCCGAACCGGGGGCGTTACAAGCTGCCGCGGGAAAGCGGGTCCCAGGAATGTGCCCTGGGGCGACAATTAATATTTCAGGCAGTTCCCATCCATAAACTCATAAAATTGGGGTGTCAAAAAATGCCAGGTTTCTGAAGAAAGACTCATGGCCGAGTAGAGGTTGCCCTTTCCCTCCATTCCCAAGAGGGAAAGGCGCTGTCCGGCGATATAGATCGATAAAGCGAGCCGCCAAAAACCCGCGCAACAAATCTATTCAGAGTCGCTATCTCAGCTAATCCCGGAATAAAGGCTCGGCTTGGGCCAGGCTGTCTCGCCACCGCTCCAACTCGACCCGGCTGGCCTGGCCCTGGGCCGCCCTGGCCGCCAGACCGATCAACTCCTGGCTTAAAGCGGCCAATCGCGCCGCCAACTCCGCGGGTTTGAGGGCGGACTGCTGGGCCGCTTGGGCCACGGCCGGGGTGAAGGTTGCGGGCAATTCAAGTCCGGGCGCTATTTTCAACCGCTCTTGCCAACGGGGCATGTAGAAACTGATCCTGGCAAACCTTTCCTGGGCCGCTTTCATGAATTCCATGGACGCGCTTTCCTCGCCATGGGTCAGAAATACCTTCAGCTCTGGATGGACCAGGGGTTCCAGCCACTCAAGGAGCTCCCTTGAATCGGCGTGGGCGCTGAACCCCCCGATGGTATGCACCTGGGCTCGAACGGCCACGTCTTCCTTAAAAATGCGTATCTTTTTGGCGCCTTCCACCAATTTCCGGCCGGGGGTTCCCTGGGCTTGATAGCCGACGATGACCACATGGGTGTTGGGCCTCCACAAGTTATGTTTGAGATGGTGTTTTATCCGCCCGGCATTGCACATGCCCGCTCCGGCAATAACCACCAGCGGTCCGGTTTTGTTGTTGAGGGCCATGGACTCCGCGGAGGTGAGACTGAAATTGAGGTTTGGAAGGTTCAGCGGGGTGTCGCCCCGGTCCAGTATGGCCTTGGTTTCCTCGTCAAAAAAATCGGGGTGTCGCCGAAATATTTCCGTCGCCTTGATGGCCAGGGGCGAATCCAGGTAGATGGGTATGTCCTTGGGTATGCCGCCCTTGCGGCCGGCCTTGGCCAGAGTGAAGATGATATCCTGGGTTCGTTCAACCGCAAAGGCGGGGATCAGAACCTTGCCCTGTTCGGCGGCCGCCTGATTCACCACGGAAATAAGCTCTTGTTGGCTGTCCTCCAGGGATTTGTGGGTCCGGTTGCCGTATGTGGTTTCCATGAAAACGGCGTCAGGCTTGGGCGGCGAGATCGCGTCCGGCACTATGAGCTGCACGGGGCGGCCCAGGTCGCCCGAAAACACCACGGTGGTCGGCTGATCCTCGCTGGTGCTGGTGATGGACAAACTGGCCGCGCCCAGGGTATGACCAGCGTTGTAGTAGCAGACCTCTATGCCAGCCAGGACTTTGGTATGGCAGTCCAATTCAATCGGTTGAAGAAGCCTGATCGCCTCACCGGCATCGACGGCGTTGTAGAGCGGCTCTACCGGCTTTCTCAACTGCCGTTTATTCTTGCGGGTCTCCCATTCGGCTTCCATTTCCTGGATGTGAGCCGAATCCTGCCACAGGATATCGAGCAACTCACAGGTCGGAGCCGTGGCGTACACCGCGCCCCTGTACCCGATCTTGACCAGCCGCGGAACCAGGCCTGAGTGGTCGATGTGGGCGTGAGTGATGAAGATGGCCTGAATCTTCCGAGGCTCATAGAGCTCATTGTCCCAGTTGCGCTCTTCGAGCTCCCGGCCTCCCTGATACATGCCGCAGTCGACGAGAAAAGAGGTTCCGTTGTGACCTGCCCCCAGTTAATGTACCAGTTCCAAAGTTAGAGATCGATCTGTTTTGAGCCAAGGAGGAGCCATATCCTCCCATCCAGGGGGTACCCCCTGGATGGCCTCGGGAGAGGGTGGACGGTAGTCAAGGGAGCTGTGCGGCCTGAGGGTGTTGTACTCGACCCGCCAGCGTTCGATGAGCACCTTAGCCTCCTTGAGTGTGTAAAAGACCTCGCCGTTCAGCTTCTCATCCCTCAGCTTGCCATTGAATGACTCAATGTATCCATTCTCCCAAGGGCTCCCCGGCTCGATGAACAAGGTCTTGACCCCGATCCTGAAGAGCCAATCCCTGACCGCCTTAGCCGTAAATTCGGATCCGTTGTCCGACCGGATATGATCCGGGATACCGTGTTCCAAAAACAAATCCGCCAAACAGAAAAGAACATCGTCCGATCTGAGCCGCCGGTCAACTACCAGGGCCAAACACTCCCTGGTGAACTCGTCGATCACGGTCAGGATCTTGATCGCCCGGCCGTCGTGGGTCCGATCCATCACGAAATCATAGGACCAGACATGGTTCCTTTTGCTTGGCCTTAAGCGGACACACGAGCCGTCATTGAGCCAAAGCCGTCCCCTCTTCGGTTGTCTCTTGGGTACCTTAAGCCCTTCCTGACGCCAGATGCGTTCCACTCTTTTGTGATTCACCCGCCAACCCATCCACTCCAAGAGAGCCGTGATTCGGCGATATCCATACCGCCCAAAACGTGTGGCCAGCTTGATAATCGCCTCTCTCAGGGCCTCCTCTGGAAATGAACGGCCACAGCTATCGCCTCAAACAATCCAAACGGCTAAAAGGCAATGCCTGATGCACGCCTCTAACCTCATCAGGCGGCCTTAAGGCCCCCTGATGATCAACTACCCAACCGGTACACTTTTACTCCGCCCTTGACAGGCAAGCGATACAAGGAACTACGGCCGTCTGCAACGATCCGGGAAGCCGGCGACAAAGCCGTATTTTTACCTTTTGTTCGGGAGGCGGACAAGATAGGCGGATCGTGGTTGGAGGCGCCAAGACTCGTTGTCCTGACGGGAGAGCGCCAGCCCACCCCGGGGCAGACCTATAAAAACAACGCTCCCAGCGCGGAAGCGCCTGTAGGTTCTGGAGGATTAATTTCTTGCCGGTGACCGAGGGACCTTCGCCCCGGACCGTATCTTCTGTCAGGAGACCTTTTTCTCGACGGCGCCCGATCGGAGGCAGCGAGTGCAGATCTTCATCCTGCCCTGGGTGGTGCGGACAGACTGGAGATTGGGTTTGAACCGCCGCTTGGTCTTGTTGTGGGCGTGGGAGACGTTGTTGCCGGTCTGATATTTCTTGCCGCAGATGTCGCAAACCTGGGCCATGATCTAACTCCTCGAATCTAAGCGGCCCGGTCTTGCTCCGACCCGCTTGGTGATCTTAACAGTGAGTTTCAAAAATACTTTCCGTATTTTTGAGGACCGCGTTCCGGTCAAAAGCGCGGTTTTCACCGGGCTTACGATCGCTTTCGCGACCGGGCGAACCTTTTTCGGTCCGCTTAGGGCGATTCTCAAACAGAACATTCTTTTGAGAATTGCGCTACCCAAACGAAAAAAAGTTTATACACCAAAGCAGCCGCGGTGGCAAGGGGTTTGTTCCCCCCCCCCCACCTCCCGCGATGCAAGTCGACCCCTGCGGGTCCGCGTCCGCCCCGCCGGCTCACTTCCGGACGACCTGGCCGGTGGCGGTCAGTCGTCTATGGGAAAATCCAGAGGAGAGGTGGCGGCCGGTTTCCGGGAAGTTTCAGCATTCAGGGGCCTGGCTCCGGACAGGGGCGGGGCGGAGACTGGCTTGGACTGCGGGGGCGGTGCGAATTTAGCCAGTCCGCCGGTCATCTCGTCCACGGTGCCGGCGTAGGCCGACAACTCCCTGCCCACCAACTCCACGCAAAACCTGTTCTCCGTGTCGCTATCCGCTTCCTTGCAGATCTTTACCAGAAAGCGGAGTTTCTGGGACAGGAGCTGCAGCTCTTTCTCTATCTCCTGGTTTTTCATACTGGCGGCTGTCATGGGTCTTACTCCCCGGTTGGAATGGTTGTGTAAACTAGGCGGTTAAGGCTACAACATACAAAATAACCGCCAATTCCTATACCTGAACACATTATACTGTATAATTCTATCCTATTTTGGTCAAGGATCATTTGACCTGCCGAAACCTCTTTCCGGTTTTGGGAGCGCGGCAGTGCCGGGCCAGGTATTTTTCGAACTCGTCCGCAGGCAGGGGTTCGCTGAACAGAAAACCCTGCATGTTGTGGCACCCCTCCCGGCTGAGAAAGGCCCTCTGCTCCTCGGTCTCCACGCCTTCTGCCTGGGCCACCATCTTCAGATTTTTGGCCATGGCCACGATGGTCCGGATGATCTCCTCGTCATCCGTATCCACCGTCATATCCTTGATAAAGGAGCGGTCGATCTTGAGCGTGTCCACGGGGAAGCGCTTGAGAT
Organism: Desulfarculia bacterium; assembly: GCA_963662305.1. GTDB lineage: Bacteria > Desulfobacterota > Desulfarculia. Next base: position 45,020 of record OY759351.1, read on the forward strand.
AGGCCAGAGAGGAGTAGCCGGTTCCGAAATCGTCGATGGCGAACCTGATGCCCATGTCGTGGAGCAATTTCATCTTGGCGATGGCCTCCTCCGGATCCTCCATAACGCTGGTTTCGGTGACCTCCAGCCTTAGGGCCTGGGGGTTCAAATCCACCTCGGCGATTATTTTGGAGATGACCTCGATCAGGTTCTGATGACGGAACTGGCGGGGCGAGAGGTTGACCGCCATGGACAGGTGGGGGTAGCCCAGGTCGTGCCATTTCTTGCCCTGGAGGCAGGCCTGTTTGAGGACCCACTCGCCGATGGGTACGATCAGGCCGGTCTCCTCGGCGATGGGAATGAACTCGTCCGGTGGAATCTGGCCCAGGTCCGGGCTGGACCAGCGCAACAGGGCCTCCGTGCCGGTGACGTTCTTGTTGCGGTCCACCAGGGGCTGGTAGTGGAGCACGAACTCCTCCCGGTTGATGGCGGCCCGGAGATGATTCTCGATGAGGAGCCGTTTCATGGCCTTGTTGTTCATGTCCTCGGTAAAAAACCGGTAGCGGTCCTCGTCCCTCTTGGCCACGTACATGGCCGTGTCCGCGTTGCGGACCAGGGCCTCCACCACGTTGCCGTCCAGGGGGTGGACGCTGATGCCGATGCTGCAGGTCACGAACAGGTCGTGGTCTTTGATCCGGTAGGGCAGGGAGATGGCGGCCAGAAGCTTCTCGGCCACCTTGGCCGCGTCGATATCCTGAGTCAGTTCGGTCAGGATCACCGTGAATTCGTCTCCCCCCAGCCGGAAAACGTAGTCGCTCTCGCGCAAGCAGGCTCTGATCCGTTCCGCGGCCTCCACCAGGAGGAGGTCGCCGATGTCGTGGCCCAGGGTGTCGTTGATGTCCTTGAACCGGTCCAGGTCCAGAAAGAGCAGGGCCCACCGGGGCAGCACCTGGGCCCTCCTGGAGTGGAGAACCAGATCGTCCAGCCTTTCGTAGAAGGCCTTGCGGTTGGGCAGGCCGGTGAGGGTGTCGTGGTAGGCGATGAAGCGCAACTGCTCCTCGGTCATTTTTCTCTGGGTGATGTCCTGGAGGGTGACCACATTGCCCTGGTAACGGCCCCTGTTGTCCAGGAAGGTGGCCCCGGAGACGCTCACGTCGATGACCTGGCCGTCCTTGGTCAGCCTTTTGGACTCGATTCCGGAGAAGGTCTCGCCCGAAAGGATCTTCTCTTCCATCATCCTTGTTTCGGGCCGGTTGGCCGCCGGCACGAAGTCGATGGATTGCCCCAGAACCTCCCTCTCGGACCAGCCGAAGACCCGGGTGAAGGCCGGGTTCAGATAGGTCACCCGGCCCTCCGTGTCGTATACCAGGATGGGGTCCGGAGCGGAGGCCAGGACGATGCGGTGCCGCCGTTCGCTCTCGGTAAGGGCCTCCTCGGTCTTTTTCCTCTCGGTGATGTCCCGATAGATGGCGTAGGTCCCGATCTGCCCCTCGCCCACATTGATAGGCGTTCCCAGAATGGAGACATGAACCGGCGTACCGTCCTTGCGGCATCTGACCGATTCGGTCTGGACCTTCTGCCCACTGAGGATGGTGTCGGCCAGCCGCTTTCCCTCCTTCTTTTGCTCCGGGCCCACGATGAGTTCATCAATGCTCCGGTTGACCGCTTCGGAGGGTTGGTAGCCGAACAGCCGGGTGAACTCCTGGTTGACCCTGGTCACGATCTCGTTCCTGTCCAGGATGACCACGCCTTCCGGCGCGTTTTCGAAAAGTTGTTCCAGGTGGGCCTTTTGGATTCTCAGGTTTTCCTCGGCCTGGACCCTGCGGTCAATGTCTTTGATAACTCCGATCATGCCGCATATTTGGCCCTGGGCGTTGTAGTCGGGCGATCCGCCGTAGGAGAAGAGCCGCTCTGCCCCGTCCTCGGCCACCAGCCTGACGGTCATGTCGCTGATGGTCTCTTCGTTTTCCTGGATGTTTCTGAAAATTTCGGTGTAGAACCGTTTGTCCTCGGATCTCACAAAATCGGTGAAGGAGCGGCCCAGGACATTCTCCGGAGGATGCCCCAGCACTTTCTCCCAGACCCGGTTGACATAATTGAACCGCCCTTCCAGGTCCAGGGAGTAGATGATGTCCGGGGCGTTGTGGCTCAGGCTGCGAAACCGCTCCTCGCTTTCCTTCAAGGCCGCCTCGGCTTTTCTGCTTTCGGTAACATCGTGCAGGATCATCACGGCCCGGCCGCCTTCAAGGGTGAAGGAACGTTGATCCAACTCCTTGCGGAGGCCGTCCTTGGCCCTGAGGCGGACGATTCCGTTGGCCCAGTTTTTGGCCAGGTCTTTCATCCAGGATCCGACGTCCGGGGGGGCGCCCCGGTCGGGGACGGCCAGTTTTTCCAGCCAGGTCTCGGCCTTGGGAATGTCCTTCAGGGTATATCCGGTTATCCCGGTGAATTCAGGGTTGGCGTACTGAAACCGGCCGTCCCTCTCGATCAGGACCACTCCGAAGGGGGCCCGTTGCAGAATCGAGGATAGGGTCTCCCGTTCCATCCGCAGCAGACGCCGGGTGTGAACCTTGTCGCTCACATCCCGGATCACGGCCATGAGGCGGGTGCCGTCCTTCAGTTCGATCCGGCTCAGGGATATTTCAGCATCAAACTGCTCCCGGTCCAGGCGGCAGTGACGCCAGGTTGAGTGTATCGCCTCCCCGGCCAAGGCCCGGTTTATCAATTCAGCGGCCTTCTCATCTGAAGAACGGCCGTCCGTCTGGGTCTTGGGAGAAAAAAGGGAGAGCTTCTGGCCCAGGAGTTCCCCCCGCCTGGCCCGGAACATCTCCATGGTTTTTTCGTTGCAATCCTCTATCAGGCCGTTTTGGAGCTGGACGATGGCGTCCTTGGAGGATTCGAAAAGAAAGTAGTAAAAGGTTTCGGCCTCGAGTAAACGCACCTCGGTTTCGACCGAATCGGTAATATCTTCGATAAAGCCGAGATATATAGGGCCGGTGCGGTCCTGACCGTTCCAGGCCTTGAACGTCAGAAGGCAATCGGCCAAAGAACCGTCGCCCCTTCTGAGGACGGCGCTGAACCGCTCCACGGATCCCTGTTGTCTAATCTTGGAGGAGAAGTCCCGCATTTCGTGGGGGGAAGAGTAGAGGTCCATGAAATAGGTGGCCAGGGCTTGCCGCCGGGTAAGACCCAGCAGTTTGAGTCCGGCCAGGTTTATATCCAGAATAAGACCGTCTTTGTCCGTCAAGCAGACGGCTTCCGGGAATTCATTGAACAGCAGCTTGTACAGGTCGGAGTCTGATGCGGGTCGAGCAGACCTCACCCTTTTTTCGTCGGTTTGCCTCACCGTTTCTCCCCGGACCGAGCCCCCTTTGGTGCCGAACGCTTATTATCAATACAGGGCATTCGCCCATAAATATATAGCTTACGGAAGGGCGAACTGTCAAGAAATAACAATTGGTTGAGAACATGCATCCCGGTCGGGATAGGATTAGATAAATATCCACCGTCAGTTGCTGCATTAATTGTGGTATTTATACCATTTGATTTTTGGACCAAGAGGCCCGAATTGGTATATCATGGGGTCATGCCGAAGCGGTTCTCCCCTGCCCAGATTGAAAGTCTTCCGCAAGACATCCGGGAGGAATTGTCCGGTTTGCCGGCTGTTTTGCGCCGGCCCCTGCTCAAAGCCCTGGACCGGGAGGAGCACCCGGCCCAGCTCTCCCGGACGGCTTTCAGCCTGGCCCGGAGGAGGGACCACCAGGTCTGCGCCAAGGCGTTCTCCTTTCTGTACGAACTTCCCAGGGGCCCCTTGAGACGGTGGTGGCTCGGGGCGGTTTACGATCTGCCCGACCTGGTCCCCCATCTGGGAAAAGCCGTGGCCGGATTCGTCTCGGCCGGGGGACTGGGCGCCGCCCTGGAATTCTGCCGCAAGGCCTCCCGGATCGTCAGACAGACGGGCTACTCCGCCGCTTCCCTGTTGGATTTGGTCGCCCTTCTGGCGGAAGCAGATCCTGACCGGGCCCTGGATCTTTTCCTGTCCGCTCCGGAGGCTGTGGCCGGCCTGCCGTCTCCGCAGAAAAGGCTGGTTTTTAACCAGGCCCGGAGGCTGGGCCCCCAGGCGGACCAGGCCGCCGCCTTTTTAAATATCGCCCGACCGGTTCTGGATCAGGCCGGTCAGCGGGGACTGACCGCCTGGCTGGCCAAGGCTCTGGAGGTTCGGTCCTCCACCCGCGAGGCCTTTCTCTCCTTGGCTTCGCGGAGTTCGCGGGAGGCTCTGGACCGTATCGCCGGAGGGATGAGTCTGGATGCGGCGGCCCGGATTTTGGAGATATATGGCCGCTCCATAAGGGCCGAACCTATCCGGCTGGCCCCCCTGTCCAGGGCCCCGGCCGAGGCCTTTCCCTCGGCCTTGGCTCCGGGGGCGGTGGTGGAGGAGCCCGAAGGGTTGAAAGTTTTTCTGCCGGCCAGGGAAAAGTCGGCCGCCCCGCTGGAGACCTACCGGGCCAGGCTGGCTTTGGTCCTGACCGCCGCGAGATACGACTGGGGTTTTCTGATGGCCTTCCCCGATCCCTGGCTGGCCGCCGACCTGTGGGCCCTGGCCGTGGAACTCAGGGCCAGAAAGGAACTTATCTCCGGATGGCCCGGATTAAGGGAACCCCTGGCCCAGCTGGACCGGATCAGGCGCCGGGGGCTCAAGAGCCTCCCCCAGGCGCTCAATCCGGTTCTCAAGGCCGTGGCCCGCCGGGTCTGGGGAGGCCGGATCAGGACCGGCCGGGCCAGGGAGTTGGAGAAGGAGGACATCCTGGCGGCCCAAAGGGTCCAGGCCCTCCTGACCTCGGCCCAGGAACCGAGGGATGGCGTTCGCCAGGCCTATTACCTCCTGGCCACGCCCCTGGCCAAACCTGGTTTCGGACCGGTTTCCGAAGCCAGCCCCGGCAAGTTCGCCTCCCTGGAGGAACGCCGCCCCTTTGAAACTTCTCCGGGGCTCAAGTCGGGCCTCCTGGACCGCAACATGACCCTCTCCCGTCAGGGAGAGAGGTCCGGATTTTTGGCCAACCTTTCCCAACTCACCGAAAAGATTCGCCGGCAGGAGGAGAACGGCCCGGACCAGGGAGGGGAGAGGCGCTTCTTATACCCGGAGTGGGACCCGGACCTGGGGGGCTATCGCTCCGACTGGGTCAGGGTGGTGGAGCGGGTGACCGGGCGGAGCGGGAGGCAGACGGAGCCGGAGGCGCTCTTGACCCAGCCGGCCCTGATCAGAAATCTCCGCCGCCAGTTTCAGCGTCTTCGGCCCAGGGGATTGACGCGCCTCAAGGCCCAGAGCGATGGTTTCGAGGTGGACCTGGAGGCGGCCGTGGGCTGGGTGGTGGACCGCTTGCGGGGGGAGGCCAGGGAGGGGAAGGTCTACCTGGACCGGCGACTCAAAAAACGGGATGTGGCCTGCGCCGTGCTCATGGATCTCTCCGGCTCCACGGAAAGGACCCTGGAGCACACCGGCCGGAGCGTGCTGGAGGTGGCCAAGGAGGGGCTTTACCTCCTGGCCGAGGCCCTGGCCGCCCTGGGCGACCCCTTTGCCCTGTTCGGCTTCAGCGGATCGGGGCGGACCGAGGTGACCTTCTCGGTGATCAAGGATTTCCAGGAGGGCTGGACCAGGGAGGTCAAGAACGGGTTGGCCGGGCTGCAGCCCGGCCGCCAGAACCGCGACGGGGCGGCCCTGCGTCACGCCGCCTTCAGACTGGCCAGCTATCCGGCCCGCCGCAGGATTCTTTTTTTTATTTCGGACGGTCGGCCGGACGACTACGGTTATACTGGACCCCGGGCCCTGGAGGACACCAGGGCGGCCCTGAAAGAGACCGGTCTCCTGGGGCTCAAGACCTTCGGCTTGACCATCGACCAGGAGGCCAGGGAGTATGTGGCCCGGATGATGGGCTCCACCCCCAACATCATCCTGGACCGGGTGGAGCGGCTGCCCTTGCTTCTTCCCCGGCTTTATTGGAGAATGGCCCGATGAAAGAGCCGGGACGAGAGGAGTTGGAGGCCCGCATCGAGGAGTTGAAGGAAGAGCTCTACGATCATGACCGGGCCGTGGTGGACCGGGTGGGTCTGAGCGGAAAACCCTCTCCCGATGAAAAGAAGATACGCTCCGGGATCATCCGGGAGCTCAACCGGACCCGGCGGCTGCTCTACCGGCTCCAGAAGGGCGGACCGCCTAAAACCGTAAAGCTGGTCCTGACCGCACAGGAACACCAGCGGCTGATGAAAGAGGCCGAGCTGGAGGGAGTGAGCCTGAACTCCTACCTCAAATCCAGGCTGCTGGACTGAGCCGCGCCCGACTTGGCTGAAGATGGACTCGAGCACGGGCTGACAAAGGAGAGAACCTTGAAGGATTACCGTTTCCTGCCCCATATAGAAGGTTTGATAAAGGCCGCGGCCGAGGCTGATGCGCCCCCGCTGTCCGAAATGACCCCGGAGGAGGCCAGGGCCGTGCGAAACCCGGTCATAGCCGGGCATCTGGGCCCGCCCGAGGAGGTGGCTCAGGTCGAGGACCACGCCGTACCGGTGGAGGGCGGAGAGATAATGGTCCGCTCCTACCGCCCCTCGACCGGGGCGGATCTGCCGGGGCTGCTCTACTTCCACGGCGGCGGCTGGGTGGTGGGCGGCGTGGAGACCCACGACAGCCTTTGCCGGTCCCTGGCCACCGCGGCCGGGTGTCTGGTCCTGTCGGTGGGCTACCGCCTCTCCCCGGAACACAAGTTCCCCACCGCGGCCGAGGATTGCTATGCGGCCCTGACCTGGGCGGTCCAAAACGCCGACCGGCTGGGCCTGGACCCCCGGCGGCTGGCCGTGGCCGGAGATTCGGCCGGGGGCGGGCTGGCCGCCGCCATGGCCCTCATGGCCAGGGACCGGAGCGGCCCGGACCTCAGGCTCCAGATCCTGATCTACCCGGTGACCGATCTTTCCGGCTTCGACAAGCCCACCTACCGGGAGTACTGGGACCGGCTGATCCTGACCGGGGAGGGCATGGAATTTTTTCGCGACTGCTATCTCAAAAGTCCGGAGGACGGGCTGAACCCCTATGCCTCGCCTCTGTTGGACGAGAATCTGGAGGGGTTGCCCCGGGCCCTGGTCATCACCGCCGAGCACGATGTGCTCACCAGCGACGGCGAGATGTACGCCCGGCGTCTGGAAGAGGCCGGGGTGGAGGTGGAGTACGCCCTTTTCCCGGGAGTGATCCATCTCTTTTTCGGGATGTGCGCCCTGAGCCGGGAGGAGAACGGGCTGGACCTGGCCGCGCGGGTCCTCAAGGAGGCCTTGGCGGCCAACTGACTGTTATTTTGGGGGTGGACGCCCAAAGGGCTTTTTGGTTAAGGGAAAGAGAGCGACTACCGCCCCGCCCGCTCCGCCGCCCGAGGGTAGGCCCGCGAGATTAGGGCAGGTACAAGGGATAACCATGCAAGACCGTGAGTTAAGAGAATTCGTAATCCTGACCGGCGTGTTCAGCGGTTGTCTGGCCATCGCCGCGGTGCTGGCCGGAAAGATCATCAACGTTTTCGGCCTGAGCGTTCCGGCCGGGGTGATCGCCTACTGCTTCACCTTCATCTGCACCGATGTGATAAGCGAGATCCACGGCCGGAAAAAGGCCGGAATGACGGTCTTCTCCGGGTTCATCTCTCTGGTTCTGGTCTTCCTCCTGATCCAGGTGGCCCTGTGGTGGGAACCCGCCCCTTTCTGGAAACACGGCCAGGCTTTCAACACCATTTTGGGGTACACTCCCCGGATCATCATCGGCTCTCTGGCGGCCTACCTCCTGAGCCAGTACCACGACGTCTGGCTCTTCCACCTGGTCCGGCGCATCACCGGGGGGCGGCACCTCTGGCTGAGGAACAACCTCTCCACGGCCGCCTCCCAGCTCATTGACTCCGCCGTGTTCATCTCCATCGCCTTTTACGGGATCATGCCCGTCTGGCCCCTTATCCTGGGCCAGTGGGTCATCAAGCTGGCCATCGCCGTTCTGGACACGCCCCTGGTCTACCTGATCGTACGGCTGATGCGGAGCCGCCAACCGGCCCTCCCGGCCCATGCGGCCGGGACCGGGGCTGACTGAGGTGGCGAGGCCCGGCTCCGGGAACCGGGCCGAAGGAGCCGGAAGACCGGCGGCGGCCGCCGGAAACGGGGGGCCAGCGGATCGTGGTCCTCTCCTGGTCTGGGGGCGGATGAGTAAAGGAGCGGGGGACTAAGATGAAATTCAGCAGCGCATTCGGAACGGTCCTGGCGGTCCTGGTCCTAGGCTGCCTTGCGGCGGGTTGCACCCTGGTCCAGGTGAACCTGGGCCCCCGCCGGGAACCCCTGGAGGAGACCACCTTAATGGGCGAGGGCGGAGACAAGGTGGTTCTCGTGGAAATTTCGGGGGTCCTCCTGGAGGAGAACCTGGGCCAGGGAATCCTGCCCTGGTCCGGCCGGACCAGCCTGCTGGACCGTCTGGCCGAGGAACTGGAGCTGGCCCGGGAGGACGACTCGGTCAAGGCCCTGCTGGTCAAAATCGACTCCCCCGGCGGATCCGTATCGGCCAGCGACATGGTCTTTCACCAGCTTAAGGAATACCGCGACAAGACCGGCCGACCCATCGTGGCCTGCCTCATGGGGCTGGCCGCTTCCGGGGGGTACTACTCGGCCCTGGCCGGGGACCGGATCCTGGCCCTGCCCACGGCCACGGTGGGCAGCATTGGGGTGATCAGCCTCAAATTGGACCTGGCCGGGCTCATGGAGCGCTACGGGGTCCGGACGGAGACGATCAAATCCGGTGAGCACAAGGACATGTGGTCCCTTTTCCGGCCCGCCACCGAGGCCGAGCAGGCCCTCATGCAGTCCCTGGTGGACGATTTCTTTCAGCGGTTCAAGTCCCTGGTCCGGGAGAGAAGGCCGGGTATGAGCGGGGAGCAGCTTAACACCGTGGCCGACGGACGGATCATGTCCGCGCCCAAGGCCCTGGAGATGGGGCTCATAGACGGACTGGCCTACCCGGAGGAGGCCTTTGAGGCGGCCAAGAAGCTGGCCGGAGTGGAGGAAGCCAGGCTGGTGGCCTATCACCGCCCCGGGGCTCACCGTTCCAACATCTACGCCGGAACCGGAACCCCCCGCGTCCCCCGTTCGGCCCTGGACCTGCCTTCGCCAGGGCCCAGGCTGATGTACCTCTGGCTGCCCGGGTTTGACTAGCCAGCCTCCCGAAACGGCTGATGCGGCCTTGGATGGGTGATTACGCAGCCTATCGGCAGCTCGCCTGTCGGGGGACGAGCCCGGCACCCGCCCTTTGGGATGAGGCGGAGCCTTATTTCAGCCCCCGCTACGACTGGGCCTCGGCGCTCTCCATTGTGGCCACCACCAGATCCTCGGCCACCTGCATCCCTGTTTTCGAGGTATTGATGACTACATGATAAAGATGGGGGTTGTCGTACTCGCACTGCCCCGCCTGCGTGAAGCAGCCCAGGAAATTGGCCCGTTCCTGGTCGGCCCGCTGGATGGCCCTTTCCGCCACCTCGTGGGAGCAGCCGTGCTTCTCCATGACGAACTCACATCTGAACTGGTAACACGCCACCAGACCCACGTGATAGGCGTGGCTCTTATGCTGGAGAATATACTGCCCACCGCGGCCGATGATGACCGCGTTGCCGGCCTCGTAGATCTCGTTGATCAGGTCAGAGATAAGCTGCACATAGCGATTGGCGTCCAGGTAGCCGGTATCGGTCTGGAGAATCCGGTCCAGATAATCCATCCTTACCAGCTTGTCCAGAAATTTCATCAATTTCGACCCACCGGATTTTTCAAAGGCATAAACCCCTTCAGGAGAGACGTTGGCTTTCTTGGCCACCTCTTTGATCATTTCCTCGTTGATGTAACGGTAATTCAACCTGTTGGCCAACCGTTCGCCCAGCGTTCTGCCGCCTGCTCCGAATTCCCGCGAGATAGTGATAACCGCCATGTCCAACCCCCTGTCCCATGAGTTCATTAAAATTATACTCTATTGGTTCGCGGGCGGTCCAGCAGTTGTAAACATATTTGCCCAAAAGACATATATTACGGCCGGCAGGAGGGATCGCTTTAGGCCGTTGTCGGAGATACGCTTTTCGGGAGCCGGAGTGAATTATGGGCGTCAGGTTAGGGCCGGGGCGTGTCATCGCTACGGCCCCTCCCCGGCTGGAGGCGGCGGCTGGGAAGGGCGGCATGGCGGGGCCGAAAGCGGCCGAACCCCCCGGGTTAAGTACCGGAATGGCGGTTCGGCGCAAAGGCGATACCTGGCGCCGGAGCCGGAAAATATCAGGGCCAGGCGCAGCGGATGGACCGGATTCAGGCTGCGACCCGCCTAAATCCTTCGCGCAAAATGTCCAGGCCCTTGCTCAGTTGTTCCTCGGTGATGGACAGGGGCATGAGCAACCGGACGTTGTTGCCCAGGGTGCCGCAGTCCAGGATTATGAGGCCCGCGCTCTGGCAGTGTTTGACCAGGGCCTTGGTCAGCTCGGGGGCCGGTTCCTTGGTCCGGCGGTCCCGGACCAGCTCCAGGGCCAGCATGGGCCCCAGGCCTCGGACCTGGCCGATGATCGGAAACTCCTCGGCCATTTTTTCCAGCTCGGCCCGGACTCGGGCGCCCAGGGCCGCGCCTTTTCCCACCAGCCCCTCCTCCTTCATCACCTCTATAACCGCCAGGGCGGCGCTGCAGGAGAGGGGGTTGCCGCCGTAGGTTCCCCCCAGGCCGCCGGGGTGGACCGCATCCATGATCTCGGCCGTGCCGGTGACGGCCGACAAGGGCATGCCGCCGGCCAGAGACTTGGCGCAGGTCATGAGGTCGGCTTCCAGGCCGAAGTGGTCGGAGGCGAACAGCTTCCCGGTGCGGCCGAACCCGGACTGGACCTCGTCCACGATGAGCAGGATTCCGTGATCGTCGCAGATCCGGCGCAGGGCGGGGAGATACTCCGGGGGCGGGACGATGAATCCGCCCTCGCCCTGGACCGGCTCGATAATCACGGCGGCCACCTCGGAGGGGTCCACGTAGTGCTTGAAGAAGTCCTGCTCAAAATAGGGTTCGGCGCAGTGGAGCCCGCAGCTGGTGTGGGTTTTGCCCCAGGGGCAGCGGTAGCAGTAAGGGTAGGCCGCCCTGAAGATGCCCGGTACGCTCAAGGCGCCCAGGTTGTACTTGTAGGGCTTGACCTTGCTGGTCAGGGCCATGGTCAGGCAGGTCCGGCCGTGGAAGGCGTTGCGAAAAGCGATTATGCCTTCCCGCCCGGTGTGGTAGCGGGCGATCTTGACCGCGTTCTCCACGGCCTCGGCCCCGGAGTTGGCGAACATGGTTTTTTTGGGCCCCCGGCAGGGCGCCATCCGGTTCAGCTTTTCGGCCAGTTCGACATAGGGCCCGTACATCATGACGTGAAAACAGGAATGGAGGAACTGGTCGGCCTGGGTTTTAACGGCTTCCACCACCTTGGGGTGCCGGTGCCCCACGTTGAGCACCCCGATGCCTCCGGCAAAATCGATGAACTCCCGGCCGTCCACGTCAGTGATCAGGGCTCCCTCGGCCCGGGCCATGAAATAGGGGGAGGTGCTGCCCACCCCCCGGGGAATGGCGGCCTCTCTGCGCTCTGTCCAGGATGTTGTTTTGTCCGGCACCTTCATCTCCTCGTGGCCAAAAGATTCGCCTCTGCTGAAAATAAAACGATGTTCTTACCAGGGAACCGGCTTTCCCTCCGGGGTGGGTCCGCTCAGAAGCGGAAGATGGCGGGGCGGTCCTCGGCGTCCACCTCAATGCCCACATAGTCGCCGGTTCTGTAGCCCAGTTCGCGGAACCGTTTTACCACCTCTTCGTGCCTCTCCGCATGCCAGTAGGCCGACCAGATGGGGTTGCGGACGGTGTTGATGCCGTAGGCGTCGTGGCTGCACAGGTTGCGGCGGAAAGCCTCCCTGGCGATGAGGGTGTCGGCCTCGGACAGAAACTGGTCCACCTTGTACTGGTTGCGGAAAAGGGCCTTGGAGAATTTCTGCTGGACCTCGGGAAAATCGTCCAGGTAGTGGTTGGCCACCTGAAACAGTTCATCCGGGACGATGACGCACAACCCCAGGACCCCGAATCTTTCGTGGCGCAGGGCGAACTCCTCCATTTCCCGCTCGTAATCCTCGATTTTCCGCAACAGTTCGCCGACCTTGATCCGGCCCTGATTGGCCTGGACCAGGTTCTCGCACAGCCCGATCAACTCCAGATAATAGGTCTGGTTGTCCATCACATAGATGGGCCGCTCCCGGTAGTTGCGCCTTTTGCGGATGCGCCTGAGGCCGTCCAGGTGGACCGCCAGTTCCGACTCCTTGTACTCCAGGGTTTCTATCTTGGAGATGTCCTTGGCCTGGACCACGTAGATCTCGCCGTCCGGGGCGATGACGTACTCGATCTCGCACTTGAAGCCCAAAAAGGTTTGGATGTCCTGGGAGAGTTGGATCAGCCCCCGGTCGTGGGGGGTCTGGGTGATGTAGGGTCCGCACTCGAACTGGCGGGTCCTGGTGCGGCTGTAACCGAACTCCCAGTGATCCCAGATCACCTTGGCCATGACGTTGATGCCCTCGATGAAGGGCATGACGATGACCCCCGTGGTGGTGGGGTCGATCTCCGGCGCGTTGGAGAACTTGCGCTGGCGGAGGATGGAGAGGGCTTTCTCCTCCAGGGCCGTCTTGATGATCCGGTTGCGGGCATACTTGATGCCCCCCACGTCGGAGTAGGTCTCCAGAGATTCGAAGGTTCCGCCCTTGAAGTACTCCTCCTGATCGTGGCAGCTGCGGACGATGACCTTATGCCCCGCGCAGAAATCAGCCAGAAATTCCTCCAGCTTAACAAAGTTCTCTTTTTCGAAATCTCCGGGCGGGACATAGAGAAACCTGGGAACGTTGAACCGTCCCTGGGTGAGTTTTTTTAATAGTTTGGCTTTTTCGGGTAGATAAGAGGCCATTTGCTCCTCTGGATCAGAAAATTTATTGTTGCTTGAGTTTGCCGGGCATCTACTCCGCAGCCTTGGTCTGCCTGTTCCGGGCCGGCCCTCTTAGAAGCCGAACTTGCGCAGGGCGTTCTTGACTGCGTCCTCGTTGTGTTTTTCCACCAGCAGGAGCCGGTTCTCCTTGGCCTCTTTGATCTTGGTCGTAAGCGTCTCGATCTCCGCCGGCTTTTCAATGAAATCCAGGGCTCCCAGCTTAATGGCGTCCACGCCCTTCTGCACCGTGGCATGGCCGGTCAGAAGGATCACCTGCATGTCCGGATATTTCTCCCTGATTTTTTTAAGGGTGGCCAGCCCGTCCATACCGGGCATCATCATGTCCAGGATGATGGCGTCGTAGGAGCTGCCGCTCAGTTTCTCCAGGGCGTCCAGTCCGTTTTCGGCCTTGTCCACCTCGAAGTTGCGGGCCTCCATGCGTTCCGTCAAGATATCCCGATATTCCTGTTCATCATCCACGATTAAAATCTTAGCCTCGGCCATCTCTCTCTCCCCAATACATTAATTACTTTTGATTCCGCCTGATCGGGCGGTTTATATATTTTCCCCAGGCGCTCCGCAACGGGACCTGGTCGGAACGGTCAGGCTAAACCCCCCGCCCGGGTTCAGGGCCCCCAGCCTTCCCTCCAGGACGGCCAGCACCTCCGGGTTGAAGGAGAGGTCTGGTTCCTCGTTCCCTTCCCAGCGGAAATCGAAGCGGACCCGCGTTCCCTCATCGACCACTCCGATCCTGACTTCCCCCCCCTGGGAGGCGCAGGTCACCGCCGCCTCCAGACAGGAGAACAGGGCAGCCAGCAGAAACAGGGGCCTAGTTTCAATGTTTATACTCTTTTCTCTGCTTTCGGCCAGCAGTTTTACCATCTTCATGTCGGCCGGCCGGCGGTACATCTCCATCATCAGGTTGAGGGCCTCCCGGGCCTCCATGCAGCCCCTGGGCCGGTCGGTGGAGTGGGCGAAGGCGTTCAGCCTTTTAATTATCCCGTCGGCCTCCTTGACTCTCTGAACCAGCATCCCGGCCAGCCGGTCGATCTTCTCCGGGTCAAGAGTCCCGCCCTGGGCCGGTTTTCTGGCCAGATCTCCCATGAAGCATCCTTGCTCCTGGAGAATGGCCAGCTTGTTTTTAACCTCGTGGGTTACCCCGGCGATAACCTTGCCGACGATCGCCAGAGCCCGGTCGCAGGCTTCATCCAAAGGGGTTTGTTCCATTTTTCCTCTATTCTAGGGGCTCCGGTTCAGTCTCCGGCGCCTTTGGCGTTCAAGGCCCGTCGGGTAATCTCGTCCTCGGTTCCGTCCGGCTTTTTCAACAGGGGGCGCAGGGGCAGGGTGGCGGTGAACTTGGCTCCCCGCCCGGCCAGGCTCTCGGCCCTGATCCGGCCCGAGAGGCGGTGCACTATGCCGTAGGTGATGGACAGGCCCAGCCCCGTGTTCCTTACCCCACCAGTGGAGAAGAAGGGCTCGAAGATGTGTTTCAAGTCGTCGGCCGCTATTCCGGGGCCGTCGTCTTCCACCGAGAGGGTGATTGTCTCCTCCTCCGAGCCGTGGAGGCCGATCCGGATGGCCCCACCGTCGCCCACCGCGGAGAAGGCGTTGTCCAGCAGGTTGAACAAAAGCTGCTCCAGCAGGCTGCGGTCGCTTAACATCAGGGGCGTTTTATCATTCTCCTCGATCAATATTTCGATGCCCCTGAATTTTGCTTTTTCGCTGAACAGCCCCACCACGTCCCGGACCACCTGGCCCAGATCCAGCTCCTCCACTCTGCTCTGGAGCTGACGGCCGAAACCGAGGAGGCGGTGGGTGATGGAGCTGGCCCTCTTGGAGGAATCCAGGATTCCCTGAACCAGCTCCAGGATCTTGTCCCGGTCGCAGTCGCCGCCGTCCCGGTGGATCAGGTCCTGGATCAATCCGGCCTTCTCCCGCAACACGGCCATGGGGTTGTTGATCTCGTGGGCCACCCCCGTGGCCAGACGGCCGATGGCGGCCATCTTGTGGGTGTAGACTATCTCCCGGAGAATGTTGGACCGGTACAGGTCAAGCCGGTAGAGCCGGGTCACCTGGCGGACGGTGCCGACGTACACGGCCAGCAGCAGCAGAGGGACCACCACGACCATGATCCAGATCAGCTCCGGCCCCCGGACGCCCGCCCGGAAATAGCAATAAAGGGCCAGGACAAGGACCGGGGCCAGGGTGATCAGCGCCGCCGCCACAAAGCTGCTCTGCCAGATGCGACGGTAGTTCATTCCCTCCCCGTCGTCGCCCCCCGGGAAATCCCAGAAGGGCGGTAATATTTTCCGGCACAAGGACAAGCCTCAACCTCCCCCGGGGCCTTGAGGCCCGCGCCTCTTGGCCAGGGCCCGGCGCATGACCTCCGAAAGATCTTCCAGGTCCACGGGTTTCTGGAGAAAGGCGAAGGCCCCCAGCCTGAGACATTCCTCCCGGTCCTGGGGCGAGCCGTGTCCGGTGAGGATGATCACCTCCACGGCCGGGTGTCCGGCCTTGATTCTCTCCAGAACCTCTGTTCCGTCCACTCCGGGCATGCGCAGGTCCAGGACCATCACCTCGGGTTCGTCCTCCTCCACCGCGGCCAGGGCCTGTTCCCCGTCGTAGACCACGGAGGTGCCCACCTCCCTGAGCTGGAGCCGCTCCGAGAGGGTTTCCACATAGTCCCGCTCATCGTCCACCAGGAGGACCTTGCGGGGTAGTTCAAAGGTGCTCTGGCGGTAAATGTCGGATTGGTGAAATCCTGGCCCCACCCTGGTCTCCACCGTGGTTTCTCCGGCCGCGGCCCGAACGATATCGGTCAGTTCCTTTTTCAACTTTTCCAGCCTCAGAACCCTTTTGTTGATTTCGACCGCCACACCGCGCCGGTGGGCCTCCACCTTGAACTCGGGGAAATAGTATCCTTTCCGGGCCAGGGCCGCCTCGATCCGGCCCCTCAAGGCCATTTTGCCCACCGCCGCCAGGGAGCCCTCGGTGGGTCGAAGAGGCTGGGACCGGACGCTCTCCACAATAAGTTCTACCGTAGCCTTAAAGGATTTTTTGTCAATGGGAGAACGGAGGTCGTAGTGCTCGGCCTGCCACGCCCCCGCTCCCTGGAGGTATTCCACCCAGCTCCGGGCGGTTCCGTCCATGGACCGGATTATTTCCAGGGCCTCTTTCCGGTAAAGGCCCTTTTCCCGGGCCCGCTCCAAACGGTACTCTTCTTCGGCGATGAGACAGACCTGGAGCACATGGGTCACGTCCTTGGGGATGAGGTGGGAGCCCAGGCCCCGGTAGACCAGCCCGTCCTTTTCCCCCAGCAGCCCGGCCATGGCTTGGCGCAGATAGGGTAGCGCGGAGGAGCGGATTCTCTTTTCCCTGGGCCGGGAGGAGGGCCGGCCGAACATGGCCGCGCGGAGCTTCTCCTCCTCCATCCCGGAAATGGCCGCGGCCCGGGCGATCAGGTCCTCATCGGTGCGGACCGGCGCCTTGAGCGCCACCGCCACCTCCCTTGACGCCTCCTCGCTCCGGCAGAATACCCCGCTGCAAAAAGTGACCACCGGCATGGCCTCTGTCCTCTCTTCAGATCAGGAATTACCGTGAACCCGGTCGGACCCGTTCGGCTCCGCCGGGCAGTCGTTCTCCTCGTGGGAGCTGCCCAGGGGACAAAGCGACCGGAGGGGGCAGCGCGTCCCGTCCTTCAGGTCCCGGTGGGCCTCCCGGTGGATCGCGGCCACGGCGTCGGCCACCGTGGGGTAGATGTTCTGTCTGCCTATCTTGGCCAGAAGATGGGTCCGCTCCATGGTCCTGAGCACGTTCAGGTGGACTGCGGCCAGGCTGATCTTGTGGCCGGCGCTGCGGACCCGGTCAACCACCAGGGAGAGGGACTCCTCGCCCGAGGCGTCCATCTCGTTCATCCCCTCGCAGACCAGAAGAATGTGGCGCAGGTTGGGCATGCGGCGGCGTTGCTCGGCGATCTTGTCCTCCAGAAAGGCGGCGTTGGCGTAGAACAGGGGCCCGTCGAAACGGATCACCGCGATCCGGTCGCACAGGTCCAGGCCGTGGTCCGGGGCGTCGTGAAAGGAGTTGTCGTCGCCCAGGGCCAGAAGGGCCACCCTGGGCCTCATGCTGTGATAGAGGAAGACCAGCAGGGACAGCCCGGCCCCGATGAGGATCCCCTTGTCCAGATGGGGAGCGAAGGCCAGGGTGGCGGCAAAGGTTAGCACCGCGATGATGCCGTCGTGCTTCTGAGCCCGCCAGGCGTGGACTATGCCCGAGATGTTGACCAGGCCCACCACGGCCAGCATGATCACCGCGGCCAGGACCGACAGGGGCAGGTGGTAGAGCAGGGGGGTGAAGAAGATCAGGGCCAGGGCCACGGTCAGGCTGGTGAAGACGCTGGACAGGAAGGTCCGGGCCCCGGCCTGGAGGTTGACCGCGGAGCGGGAGAAGGAGCCGGCCACGGGAAAGCCCCCGGACAGGGAGCCGGCGATGTTGCCCAATCCCTGGCCGATGAGCTCCTTGTTGGGGTCCAGCCGTTGGCCGGTCTTGGCGGCCATGGCCTTGGCCACGCTGACCGACTCCATGAAGCCCAGCAGGGAGATGATCAGGGCGTAGGATAGGACCTGGGGCAGAGCCCGGAGGTCCAGATCCGGCAGGCCCAAGGCCGGCAGGCCGGCAGGGATGGCGCCCACCACCTCGCCCCCGGCCCGCAAAGGCAGCTTCTCCGGATCCAGGGGGCCGTTCCCCGGCGCCAGCCGCCAGGTTCCAGACAGGGGCCTGCCCCTGGAGGGAGGCTCGTCCTCGAGGGCGAAGACCGGACCGCCGTCCGAAACCTTCCAGGCCGCAAACCGCAAGGATCGAAGTTTGTGCCGATGGCGGGAGGCGGCCTCCTTGGCCCGCTGGGCCAGGAAGGAGTTAATCTCGACCTGATGGCGCAGTTCCAGAATCCTTTGGCTCTGTTCCGGCTTGCTTGCCAGATCGGATATCCGGCCGTTCAGTTCGGTTGTCTGGGCCAGATGCGCGGCCGAACTTTTCAGGGCCGCGTTGTACTCTCCGATCTTCTCCACCGCCCGGGGACTTATGATCTCCTCCAGAGCGGTTTTGCGGTCCTGCTCGAACCCCATGGCCCAGGAGATGAGAGTGGTCAGGACCACCGCCACCAGGACGTAGGGTCCGTGGGGCCAGCGGCGTTTGATCAATAACATGGTTATGAAGGCAAAGGCCCCGAACAGGAGGGTGGGCGGATGGGTCCGGCTCCAGGCCACGGCCGCAACCCTGGCTATGGTCTCGTAGTAATGGGGAGCCCGATCCACCCGGACCCCCAGCAGGGTGGCAAGCTGGGAGGAGGCGATGATCAGGGCCGCCGCATTGGTGAAGCCGTTGACCACCGGATGGGAGATGAAGTTGACCACCAGGCCCAGCTTGAGGGTTCCCAGGGCCAGCTGAATCAGCCCCACCACCAGGGCCATCATCACCGCGTAGGCGATGAAGGCCGAGCTACCGGCCGGGGCCAGGGGGGCCAGGCTGGTGGCGGTCATGAGGGAGACCACGGCCACCGGGCCGGTGGCCAGCTGCTGGCTGGAGCCGAACAGGGCCGCCACCAGGGGGGGCAGCAGGGCCGCGTAGAGACCGTAGTAGGCCGGCAGATCGGCCAGTCTGGCGTAGGCCATGGACTGGGGGATCAGGACCATGGCCACGGTCAGCCCGGCAATCAGGTCCGACTTCAGATGCCCGGCCGAGTAGCCCTGGAGCCGGGGCAGGCGGCGCTCAATATTTTCAGTTAAAACTTTGATCATCTTCCTACCGGCACTGATCCTTTGGCGGCGGAGGGCTTTGGCGTCAGACTCGGGTTAGTCAGTCTACCATCAGTCCGGCGACCGGCCAAAGACGAACAACGGCCCGATCCGCCGAAAAGACGGATCGGGCCGGAAACAACGCGGGGACGGGCCTGGTTAGTCCTGTTCCTGTTTGCGGCGCTCCTCGTCCCGGATCTCCCGGCGGAGAAGCTTGCCCACCTTGGATTTGGGCAGCATGTCCCGGAACTCGATATAAGAGGGAACCTTGTAGGAGGCCAGGCGTTCCCGACAGAACCGGACCAGGTCGGTTCCCCCGACCCCCTTGGCGTCCTCCCGCAGAACCACGATGGCCTTGACCCGCTCGCCCACCCGCTGGTCCGGAACACCCACCACGCAGGCCCCGATCACGGCCTCGTGGTCCTGGAGCACGGCCTCGATCTCCGAGGCCGAGACCCGGTAGCCTTTGTGCTTGAGGATGTCGGCCGAGCGTTCCACGTAGGTGATCAGTCCGTCCGGGCCCATGGTCACGTAATCGTTGGTGCGGTAAAATGTCTCTCCCTGGATCTGGATAAAGGCCTTTTCCGTCTCCTGGGGCTTGTTCCAGTAGGACTTGACCGTGTGTTTTGAGGTGACCACCAGCTCGCCCGGCTGGTCGGCCGCCACCGGCTCCAGGGTCTCGGTGTCGATGACCAGACAGCGCCGGCTGGACAGGGGCAGGCCGATGGACATGGGCGGCGGCTCGCCCATGTCCGGCCGGGAGTAGGTCACGTGCCCCGCCTCGGTGGAGCCGTAGACCTGGTAGATGGGTTCCCCGATCATCTCGGTCCAGCGCTTGAGCACCTCCCGGGGCAGCACGTCCCCGCCGCAGTAGCAGTACTTGAGGGAGGAGAGGTCGTAGGTGTCCAGCCGGTCGTTCTCCAGGATCATCCGGTAGAGGGTGGGCACACCCAGAATCCAGCGGACCTTGTAGCGCTCCACGGCCGAGAGGATGGCGTCCACCTGGGGCACGGGCATGAGCACGGTAGTGTTGCCCAGGTTGAGCCCGATGGCCAGGAACAACCCCAGGGCCATGATATGGAACAGGGGGTTGACTGCGATGTAGACGTCCCCGCCCTCCTTGACATGCCCCTTGACCACATCCCGGGTGATGTCGTTGACGTAGGAGCAGTGTCCCCAGTGGTTGCCCGGCACGCCCTTGGGGAAGCCGGTGGTGCCGCCGGTGTAGAGGATGTAGGAAAGATCCTCGATAGGATCGATCTCCACCCGGGGCGGGTCGCCCCCGGCCTTGAGCAGCCTCTTGAAGCGGATCGTCTCCGGGCCCCTGGTCACCTTGCCGCTGGTATTGCGGTCGAACAAATCGGCCATCAACCGCTGGGCCGGGTAGAGCAGGTCCAGGAGGCTGGTGACGATGATCTTTTCAAGGGGTGAATCGGCAAAAATTTCCTTGACATAGACATAGTTGGTGTCGTGGCAGATGATGGCCTTGGCCTGGGAGTCCCGGATCATGTAGGCCAACTCGTGGGAGGTGTAGATGGGCGAGACCAGAACGGCCACGGCCCCCAGCTTCTGGAGGGCCATGAAGGCCACCACGAACTGGACGCAGTTGGCCAGGTAGATGACCACCCGGTCGCCCTTTTTTACTCCCAGCCCGGTCAAGCCGCAGGCGAAGCGGTCCACCTGGTCGCCCAGCTTGGCGTAGCTGAACCGCCGGCCCAGGAAGACGATTGCGGTCTGGCTGGGACAACTTCGGCGCATTTGCTCGAATTTGGTGAAGGTGTATTCCTGTTCCAAGCGTTTCTCCCGTTTTTTTGCCCCAGAGGATCTTTCCGGATCACCCCTCCCCCCTTCCCCCTTCCCCCGCTCCCCCACCGGGGGAGAGGGTTGGGGTGAGGGGGTATCTAAAAAATCTATCTAATCCAAGGGACTGACTCTCATTAGCAATTGCCTCAAGCAATCTTTGTCACGATCCGAAATAGGCCGAACGCACGTCCGGGTTGTCCAGAAGGTCCTGGCGGGTGCCCTCCAGGACGGCCGAGCCGTTCTCCAGGATGTAACCGTAGTCGATGATGGGGATTATGGGCCGGGCGTACTGCTCTGAGATAATGATGGAGATGGACCGCTGATCCCGGATGTCCTTGATGGATTTGGTGAGCAGGTATTGGATGGCCGGGGAGAGCCCCAGCAGGGGTTCGTCCAGGAGGAGCAGCCTGGGCTGGGCCATGAGGGAGCGCCCGATGGCCAGCATCTGCTGCTCCCCGCCGGAAAGGAACCCGCCCAGCCTCTTGCGCAGATCCACCAGGGCCGGAAAGATGTGGAAGACGTACTCCAGGGTCTCCCGGGCCTGGGCCGGACCGGCCAGGTAGCCTCCGATGCGCAGATTTTCCAGAACCGTGGACTCGGGGAAGATCCGCCGCCGTTCCGGGCAGAGCACAATGCCCATCCTGGCCCGCACGGCCGGCTTCAGGTCCTGGATCTCCCGCCCTTGATACTCTATCCGGCCGCTAGAGGTTATCCGCTCGCCCCCGGCCATCTCCTCCTTGCGCTGCATGTCCAGCATGATCCCGGAAAGGGTGTACATGAGGGTCGACTTGCCGGCGCTGTTGGCCCCGAAGACCCCCACGATGCCCCCTTCCCGGCAGCGCAGGGAGATGCTGTTCAGGGCCAGCATGTTTTCGTAGAAGACCATCAGATCCTGGGCCTTAAACATAGGAGAAGACCTCCTCGGAGCCGAAATAGGCCTCCTTGACCTGCTCGTCGTCCATGACCTCCTGGGCCGTGCCCTCCACCAGTTTGAGGCCGAAGTTGAGGCACATGACCCGGTTGGCCACCCGAAAAAGCTCCCGCAGGCGGTGCTCGATCATGATCAGGGTCACCCCCTCCATCTGGAGGCGTTCGATCAGGGGGACCATGGAGGCCATCTCGCTCATGGACAGCCCGGAAAAGACCTCGTCGCAGATGATGATCTCGGGCCGCAAGGCCAGGCAGCGGGCCAGCTCCAGCCTTTTCAAGTAGCCGGTGGGCAGGGAGGAGGCGGCCTTGTAGGGCACGAAGGAGTCCCGCTCGAAGCCGATCTCCTCCAGGATGTCCACGCTGACCGTGTCCCGGCTGCCCAGCCGCCCCCCGCCCCGCCAGCCGCCGGTCCGCCTGGCCCGGCGGGAGAAAAGCGGCACCACCAGGTTCTTGTAGGCCGGCAGGGAATAATAGGGCCGCATCACCTGGAAGGTCCTGGTCACGCCCAGGTCGGCGATCTTGTGAGGCGGCTTGTTGGCGATGTTTTTGCCCTTGAACTCCACCCGGCCGGAGTCGATCTTGATGAACCCGGTGATGGAATTGACCAGGGTGGTCTTGCCCGATCCGTTGGGGCCGATGACCCCGAAGACATCCCCTTGGTTGAGCTTGAAGCTCACTGAGGAGAGGGCCTGGACCCCGCCGAAGGCCTTGCTCACGTCGGTTACGCTGAGTATGGTTTCGCTCACATCTCCACCCAATGCTCGAATTGATGGTACTTGCGCGCTCCGAAGACCTGCAGGCCCTCGCTCTTGAAGACGATGAACCCGGTCAGAATCACGGCGTAGACGGCGATCCGCAACGTGCCGAAATCGCGCAGCAGCTCCGAGACCGGGACCAGGATCAGACAGCCGATGACCGGACCGACCAGGGTCCCTCCCCCGCCGATGACCGTGGCCGCGATGGGCAGGATGGAGAAATCCAGGGCGAACTGGGAGATCCCGGCCCACATGTAGAGGTGGACCAGGATGGCTCCGGCCAGGCAGCCCATGGACGCGGCGATGAACACGGCGATGGCCTTGAAGGTGGTGATGTTGATCCCCGAGGCCTTGACCGACTGGTCGTTATCCATGATCCCCCTGAAGACCAGGCCCAGGTCCTCGTTGACCAGCCGCCGCAGGAAAAAGAGCAGCACCAGCACGGCCGCGATGGGCAGATACATCTCGGTCCACTTTCCGGAAAAACCGTCCACCCCCAGGACCCCGTCGGTTCCGCCCATGACGTCTAGGGCCTCGATGACCCGGGCCGCCAGCAGGGGAAACATGAGGCTGACGATGGCGAAATAGACCCCCCTGAGCGGCAGGCAGGGCAGGAACAGGGCGGTGCAGATGAGCGCCCCGCCCAGGGTGGCCGCCGGGATGGTCACCAGGGGCGGCAGGCCCAGTTCGGTGTTGAGGATGGCCGCGATGTAGCCCCCCACCCCCACGAAAAAGGCGCCGCCCAGGGAGACCAGGCCCACAAAGTGGGCCAGGAAGTCGAAGCCCATGGCCAGGAGGGAGTAGATGCAGACAATGGAGACCACCTTCTGCCAGTAGGGAAAAGGGGCCAGGGCCAGGGGCGCGGCCAGGAGCCCCAGGATCAGGAGCAGCCGGGGCGCTGCCAGGTAGGCCATCTCCCGCCAGCCGGAGACGGCGTAGACCGAGTCGGTGCGGACCTTGATGCCCCTGTCCAGCCTTTCCCGGCGCATGTTTTTGGTGTCCGGTTTCAAACCCGTTCCTCCAGTTCTTTCTGCTTGCCGAAGATGCCCGAGGGCCGGACGATGAGGGTTACGATGATGGCCGAGAGGGCCACCACCACCTGGTAGTGGGCCCCCAAATGGACCACGGTCAGGATCTGGGCGAAGCCGATGAGAAAAGCGGCCAGGACCGCCCCGGTCCACGATCCCAGCCCGCCCACGATGCAGACCGCCACGGCCATGATCAGGACGTTGTAGCCCGACTCGACCACGATGTTGCCCAGGGGCAGCAGGATCAAGGCCGCGGCCGCGGCGAACCCGGCCCCCAGGGCCATGGAGACCACGGCCATGCCGTCGGAGTCTATCCCCAGGGTCATGGCCGCCCGCTCGTCCTGGGCCATGCCCTTGAGGGCCAGCCCCACCCGTGTCCGGGAGATGAACAGATAAAGCCCGGCCACCAGGGCGGCGGAGAGGCCGATGAGGAGAAGGCGCTGATAGTCCACCACCACCCCGGCTATCTCCAGGCTGCCCTCGGCAAAGGGCGGCAGGACGAAGGTCCCGCCCTTCAGCCCGCCCCAGCGCAGCCCCTCCAAGATGGCCAGGCCGATGGCGTAGGAGGCGATAATCTCCGAGATGGCCATGCCCCTTATCCTGATCAGGATAAAGCGGTACATGAGAGCCCCGATCCCGGCCGTGGCCGCAACCGCCAGTATCAGGGCCGGAATCAGGGGCAGACCCAACCGGTTCATGCCCAGCCAGGCTCCGAATCCGGCCAGAACGTAGAGCGCCCCGTGGGCGAAATTGGGCAGGCGGCTAACTCCGTAGACCAAGGTGAAGCCCAGGGCCATGAGGGCCAGGGAGGCCGAGTTGACCACGCCGTAGATCAGGATGTCCATGAAAAGCCCGTCCCTGTCGCCGGCCGGGCGGCCCCGGCCGGCGCGTTATGAGTGCAGGAGGATTATTATTTCATCCAGGGAGGCAGCAGAATCTCGCCCTTGGCGATGGATTCGGGGAAAACCACCACCCGTTTCTTGCCCTGCCACTGGAACAGGGTCCCCACCGCGCCCTCCTTGGGATCGTTGGAGGGGACGACCTGGTGGTTCTTGGGGTTGAACTTGATCTGGCCGTAGACCCCCACCATGTCCGTGGCCTCCAGGGCGGCCACGATCTTGTCCGAGTCCAGGGTCCCGGCCCGCTCGATGGCGTCCTTTAGGGTGTAGACGGCCTGGTAGGAGGAGGAGGTGCCGTAGCCCTCGGGCTCGATGTTCCATCTCTTCTGGTAGGCGTTGAAGAACTTCATGGTCAGGGGCGTGGCCTCGGAGGCGGCGTTGCCGGCGTTGACCACGTTGGCCAGGCAGTATTCGCCCTTGCCCTCGGTGGCGTCCCAGAACCCGGGCTGTTCGGCCGCGGCGATGATGGACCCGAAAGGCAGGGCCGGAACCTTGAGGTCGTACCACTGCTTGAGCAGGATGGAGGTCTCGGGCATGTCCATCCAGATGAGGATGACCTGGGCTCCCAGCTTCTTGGCCTTGAGCAGCCCCATGGAGAAATCCGTGGTCCCGGTGGGATAGATCTGGACATCGTCAACCACATCCCAGCCCTTGCCCTTCATGATCTTGGCGATGAGCGCGCCCCCGGCCCGGCCGTGGGCCACGTCCTGGACCATGATGAAGAGCTTGTTCAGGTTATACTTCTTACCTACGCCCAGAAGGGCCGGGATGATCTCGCCTCCGACCATCCACTTGGCCTCGCCCGAGATGCGGAAACAATATTTGAACTTGTCGTAATTCTTTTCGATCATGGCGTGGTATTTGGGGGTGAGGGCCCCGGTGGTCAGGATGGAGACCTTTTTGTGCTTGGCCAGCAGGCTCATGGCGGCCAGGGCCGCCTCGGAGCGGACCGGCCCGCCCACGATGAAGTCGGCCTTTTTCTCCAGGATCAGCTTTTCCACGGCCAGCAGGGCCTCGCTGACCGGGACCCCGGGTTCCAGGTCCCGGGTGTCGATCGCCTCCAGCTTGAAGGGGCGCATCTCGCCCCCCACCTTGACCCCTCCGGCGGCGTTGATCTCCTCCACGGCCAGCGTAATGGCCCGCTGGGCGTCCCAGCCATAGAGGAAGGCCGTGGCCAGCGGCGCCCCGATGACGATGGGCTCCGCCGCCGGCGCGGCCGGAACCCCGGCAAGCATGAAAAACAACCCCACCAAGGCGACGATAAATGTCTTTCTTCCCAGACAACGCATTCTGTCACTCCTTCCCTGTGATGATCGATCACCCGCCGTAAGCAGCGGATTACGGTAAGGGAAAAATGGTGAACCGACTTGCGGCGGGCCGCAGGGAACCAACCCCTTTGGGAGTGAATTCCGTGCCGGACCAAACCGGATTCCGGGTCCCTCCCCCGTCTTCCGGTTTCCAGGCCCAGGCCCCCGACCCCTGTTTCTCCTTCCCCAACCCGGCGGGCTGACCCATGGTCCCGTCCGGGGACAAAGAGGTTATTAAAGGCCAACTCAAGACCGGCCGGCCGATTTGCCGGACCCGGGCGCAAGATCGAGCTCCTTGAGCTTTCGTTTAAGAGCCTCGACCGATACTCCCAGAATCCGGGCGGCCTGGTCCAGATCACCGCCGGTGCGACCCAGCACCTTGAGGGCATGCTCTTTCTGGACCTCTTTTAAGGGCTTTATTTTTGTCATGCGTTGCGAAGAGTTGTTGAAAATTTGACCCGGAACTTCATTAAGCAAGGATGGTGCCAGGGATAGGGAGATCTCCCAGATTCACCTATCAGGTTGATTTATCATTTTATTCGGCGGAGAAAGAATTTCGGGGGTCGGCGGGAAACCCGGCCTGGTGGAAAAGAGCTTTTCAGGGGTGGAAAGATTCTTTCCGCTCAGACGGGGGGTTTGCTGTTGGTCAGGGGCTCTCCGGGGGCTGCGGATCGGCCTCGGGCCGGACCAGGCCGTAGCGCTGGATCCGCTTGCGCAGAGTGGGCCGGGAGAGCCCCAGGGCCCGGGAGGCCATGGAGATGTTCCAGTCCGTATGGACCATGGCCCTGAGGATGTGTTCCTTTTCCACCTCGTCCAGAGTCCGCAGATCGTCGGCCGAAAAAATCGATTCCGGCCCGGACCCGGCCAGGGCCGCCCTGATCGCCTCCCGGAGCAGGATGCGGCCCCGTGACTCCAGGGCCGCCTTGGTCAGGATGTTTCGCAGTTCCCTGACGTTGCCCTGCCAGGGGTGGGACCTCAGGGCAGCCAGGACCCCCTGTTCAAGACGGTTGATGTCCAGGTTCAGCTCGTCGTTGATCCGGGCCAGGAAGAACCTGACCAGGTCGGGCAGGTCCGAGAGCCTTTTGCGCAGGGGCGGCACCCGGATGGAGATGACCTTAAGCCGGAAAAGGAGATCTCGCCGGAACCTTCCCCCGCGGGAGAGTTCCTCCAGGTCGTGGTTGGTGGCGGCGATGATCCGGGCCCGGGAGCGTTTGGACTCCACCCCGCCCAGCGGGGTGAAGGAGCGGTACTCCAGAAAACGGAGCAGTTTGGCCTGAAGGCCCAGGGGCAGGTCGCCTACCTCGTCGAAGAAGATGGTCCCCTCGCCGGCCATCTCCAGTCGCCCCACCTTGTCGGCCACGGCTCCGGTAAAGGCCCCCCGGCGATGGCCGAAAAGCTCCGACTCCAGGAGGCTCTCCACCAGGGTGGTGCAGTCCACGGTGACCAGGGGCTGGTCGTCGGCCGTGGAGGACTGGTGGATCACCCGGGCGATGAGCTCCTTGCCGGTCCCGGTCTCGCCCTCGATGAGGACCGTGGCCCGGTTGCGCGAGAGCAGCCCGATGGTCTTGAAGATGGAGCGCATGGCCGGGGTGTGGCCCACGATGAACTGCCTGGGGTCCAGGGCCCGGCTCTCCGGGTCCAGGGGCCGGGAGCGGTCCCCGGCCCCGGCGATCTTCAGGGCCCGGCTGACCACCTGGTCCAGCTCGTCCACGTCCAGGGGCTTGTGGATGTAGTCGTAGGCCCCGTTGCGCATGGCCTCGATGGTGGTCTCCATGTCGTGGAAGGCGGTGATCATGATCACCTTGGTCTCGGACTCCTCCTGGGAGATGGTCCTCAGAAGCTCCAGCCCTGAGATGTCGGGGAGGCGGATGTCCAGGACGATCACCCCGGGCCGGTGGGCCTGCCACAGGTTGCGGCCCTCCTCCCCGGTCCCGGCGCTCAGGACCTCCAACCCCTTTTCCCGCAGGAACATCTCCAAGGACTCCCGGATGGAGAGCTCGTCGTCTATGACCAGAATGGTGTTCAGACGGGACAAGGCAGCCTCATCACAAAGGTGGCCCCCCGGCCCGGCAGGCTTTCCGCCGTGACCCGGCCGGAGTGGGCCTCCACGATCCGCTTGACGTTGGACAGGCCCAGCCCGGTGCCCCTGGTCTTGTTGGTGTGAAAGGGGGTGAACAGGTGGGGCAGCTGGTCCGGGGCGATCCCCGGACCCTGGTCCCTGACCCCGAGTTCCAGAAAAGGTCCGGCCTCCTGGTCCTCCTCCCTGGACCAGACCTCGATCAGGCCCTCCTCGGGCGAGGCCTCGATGGCGTTGAGCAGGAGGTTGAGCAGGGCCCGTTCCAACTCGCCCGCGTCGGCCAGGGCCGAGGAGAGCTCCACGGCGTGGTTCTGCCTTATTCTGATCCTCTTTTCGGCGATCTTGGGTTCCAGCAGGTCCAGGCAGCCCTGGGTCAGCCGCCCCGGGTTCACCGGCGCGGTCCGGAGGTTCAAGGGCTTGGCGTGGTCCAGGAGCTGGCGCAGGATCTCCTCCAGGCGGCCCACCTCGTGGACGCAGATCTCCAGCCGCCGCTTGTCGTACCCGGCCAGGTCCAGGCGGCGCTGGAGGAGCTGCATGTTCATCTTCACCGCGGAAAGGGGGTTGCGGATCTCGTGGGAGAGAGAGGCGGTGAGGTGGCCCACATAAGCCAGCCGCTCGTGCTCCCTGACCTTGGACTCCATGGCCTTGCGCTCGCTGATGTCCCGGCAGATGCCGATGGTCACCGGACCCTGGCCCAGGTCCACGATCCGGGACTTGATCTCCGTGGCCGATTTTTCCAGGGGCAGCCCCACCCGGTTGTACTCCAGGGGTTTTTCGCTGGGCTGGCCGGCCAGGTTGGAGCGGTAGGAGGAGAAGACCCGGGGCCGGTCCGGGGGAGCTACGAAATCCAGGAACCTGCGGCCCATGACCTCCTCCAGTTCGGCCCGGTGCATCCGGCAGAAGGCCTGGTTGGCGAAGACGATCCGTTCCTCCTGGATGACGAAGTAGCCGTCCGTGATCTCCTCCACCAGGGTCTTGTAGCGCCGTTCACTCTCGGCCAGCTCGGCGGTCCGGTCCTCGATCTCCCGTTCCAGGTCCTGGGCGTGGCGGCGGATGGACAGCTCGTGCATGTGCTGGAAATGGTCGGAGAAACGGTGGATGGTGTAGGACAGGCAGGAGTTCAGGGGCTCCACGGTCCGGGCCAGCAGGTCCTCCTTGCCCGGCACGCTCAACCGCTTGACCACCACAATCCGGAAAAGCTCGAAGGCTTTCTGAACGTCGGACAAGGGGAACCCGGTCCCCAGCCGCTTGGCCGTGATGTAGTCGATGAAGCGGTCCATCAACTCCACCCGGCCGGAGCTAAGGACCTCCAGGTCGGCCTCGGTGGCCCGGGTGACCGTGGAGAACAGCTCCCTTTTGGGCCGGCGGCGGTAGCTGGGGGAGAGGACCGAGAGCCTTTCCACCCAGTCAGCGATTATCTCCCGGCGATGCTCGGCCAGCCAGGCCAGAGCCTCCTCCGGGGCTTGGGGAATGGAAGGGGACAGTCCGGGAGGGCCGGAGTATTCATCTTCCGGGGCTTGAAACTCGATGACGGCTTCAGCGACCAACGATCCTCTCCAGGGGACCCCGATCCGATCAAGGAGGCTTTCACGTTACCCGGTTTTCAAAGCCGCCTTAAGCTCCGTAGGTCTGATTGAATATCAGGGCCGGTTTGCGGGGCGGAGCCTTGAGCTCATCCAGGGGTTTTCCCAGGGGCAGAACCCCGGCCACGGCCAGATTCTCGGGTACTTTCAACACCCGGCCCACGGCGGCCGGATCGAAAAAGGTGAACCAGACCGTGGCCAGACCCATCTCGGCCGCAGTCAGGCTCATGTTCTGGATCCCGGCCGAGGCCCCCATGAGGGCCCCGTGGGGCGAGTTGAAATATTTGCCCAACCCGCCCTTGGCCGGGTTGTAGACCACCACCACCAGAACCGGAGCCTGGGTCAGAAACTCGGTGGGATATTTGGCCGCCCAGGAGGGACCATCGGCTGCGGCCACGGCCTCCTTGGCCCGGTCGGCCTGGGCCTTGATCCCGGCCTTGATTCCCGGGTCGGTTATGACGATGAACTCCCAGGGCTGGAGGTTCAGGGGGCTGGGGGCCCAGGTGCAGGCCGCGATGATCTTTTCTATCTGTTCCCGTGGGACCTCGTCGGTGCTGAAGGCGCGGCAGCTTCGTCTCCTGGCGATGGCCTCTCCAAGCTCCATTGTTCCAATCCTTTCCCTAAGCCCCAAAGACGGCTTGAGCCCCGCCTCTCCAAGGGGGCTGGAGTGTGTGTACCTGGCTGAATGTTTTATCTGCAACCGATGGGTAAAAGGAAAACCTCCACTACTCTGGCACAACCGGACTGCTGTTGTAAATACCGGTTTCGGTCCCGGAGCGGTAAGGGAGTTGAGCCGATGTCGCAAAATACGATTAAAAACAATTCATTAACTGATCGTGTCGGAATCTGGCCGGGGTTTTGCGAAATTCGCATTCACTCCTCTGTGCGGGAGGCCGGCACCTGGGCCTCGTCGGAGTAGCCCCTCTTCTCCCAGTAACCGGGCTTGGCCTTTTCTCCCAATTCGATCCGGACGACCCATTTGACCCACTTGTAACCCAGCTTGTCCTGGGCCACCAGCCAGAAGGGGAACCCCCGGTGCTGGTCCAAGACCAGTCCGTTGACCTGGCTGGCCAGAATCAGATCGTTCTTCTTGATGAAATCCAGGGGCAGGGAGGAGGAGTAGCCGTCCACGGCGTAAAAGGTGGCGTAACGGGCTCTGTCCCTTGGCTCGGCCCGCTTGAACAGGTCGGCCAGGCGGACGCCCTTGAAGAGCAGCCGTTCTGACCAGCCCTCCACGCAGTGCATGACCACCACCCGCTCCACCTGGTTCATTTCCATGGCCTGGGCGTAGGTCAGGGAGGCGGGCTTTTTCACCAACCCGTCGATGACCAGCCGGTAGGTCTTTACGTCCACCTGCTGGGGACCCTTGATGGAGTTGTCGTAGGCGCGGTCAAAGGGATCAAGTTTTCGCCCCTGGTACTCCCCTATCTCCACCACCTTGCCCCCGTCCGCCGGACTTTCGGCCGG
Organism: Desulfarculia bacterium; assembly: GCA_963662305.1. GTDB lineage: Bacteria > Desulfobacterota > Desulfarculia. The sequence continues at coordinate 75,641 of OY759351.1, forward strand.
GTTGAGAAATAAGGCCAGAACCAAAGAGAACTTAACAACACACAGAATTTTTTTGCGGTTCACCTCAACCTCCCCCAGCTTCAAGTCTACTCCATTTCAGACCTTTGGCCAGACCGGTCTGTTGACGAGGCAAGGCGGATACCAACCTCCCCGGCGGGAACGGGCAAAAAATCTGTTTACGGGATATACTGGTACGAACATCCGAAGGTATGGTTAATTACCGACCCAAGGGGGACCGAGGGGGATGTTCTTGACAGACGACCAGAAGCAGACGGTCAAGGTCCTGTTCAATATCGTTTCCATCGTGGAATCAAAGCGGCCCTACGCCATCGGCCATTCCAAACGGGTGGCCGAATTGTCGCGCCAGATGGCCGAGGAGCTGAACCTCCACGCGGACGAGGTGGACCGGATCTTCGTAGCGGCCTTGCTCCATGATATCGGCTATCTGGCCCTGCCGGACAGGGTTTTCCAGACCCCCTTTCCCCTGAGCGAGGCTGAACGGGAGCTGCTCCGGACCCATTCCAAGGTGGGTATTCACATCCTGGGCAAGGCCGACTTTCTGGTGGGGATAAGGGACATCATTCTCCAGCACCACTTCCGCTACGACGGCCGGGACAACCCGGACAAAATCAAGGGGGAGGAGATCTCCCTGGGGGCCAGGATAATCCATTTGGTGGAGACCTTCGAGGCCCTGACCCAGCCCCGGCCACACCGCAAGGCCATCTCCGGCCTCAAGGCTCTTCAGGCCATCAGGCAAGATCAAGGCCGGTTCGATCCGGTGTTGGTGGAACTCTTTGTAAGAGTTCTGGAAAAAAGACTGGGCGCGCCTCTCACCACCACCGTCGGCCCGGAGGAGATGAGCGAGCGGCTGAACCGGGCCAGGGCCGCGATCCTCGGGGCGGACGGGCCTCCGCCGAAACCGCCCCGATCCCTGAAACTCATGGAGAAGCTTCTCAGGGAAGACAAGGCCACCTTGACCGGTATTTCCAGGGTGTTGGAGCAGGAACCCGCCCTGATCGCCGAGGTTACGGCCGCGGCCAACCCCGCTCTTTTCCCCGAGGGACCAGAGGTTAAAACAATATCCGAGGTCCTGAGCCGGGTGGGGCTGGACCAAGCCAGGGAGATCCTGATCACCCTTCTGTATCAAGACTTGTTTGAACAAGGAGATGCGGAATTAAATACTTTAATGGACTCATGGTGGCGGCAAAGCCTGTTGACTGGAGTGGTCTGCCGGGAACTGGCGGCCAAGGGCTCCCAAGACCAATTGCCTTTGGCCTATTGCCTGGGCCTCATCCACAACATCGGCAAGCCCTTTCTGCTTCAGGCCTTCAGCCGGGACTGGTCGGGCGGAATGCTGGGCCCCGACCAGCGCCACACCCTGACCGGGTTTGTCGACCATAATCATAGGAAGGCGGGAGAGAGTGTCCTCTCCGTCGCCGGATTCCAGGAGCCTTTTCTGCGGGCGGTGAGGTCCTACGGGCTCTCCAATCCGGGAGGATTGGCCCCGGAGAGTCTTTTGCTGAACGCTGCGGCCGATGTCACGGCCGTGATCATCTCCGGAGAGGAGATAGAGGGCGAGGATTTCCGTAGCGTCGTCTCCACCGCCTTGCTGGGGCTGGGGTCCCATGATGTGGAGGAGGCAGCCCGTGAGGCGGTCTTGAAATGGAACGCACTAAAGGAGTTCTTCCCCTGCCCCGGAGGGGGTGCGGTCCGGAAGGGCGCCGGGTTGCCGTCGGCGGGAGAAGGAGATAATTCCGCCGCCGGCTGACTTTGGCATGCGTTTTTGCATTAATGCAAAAAGCCATGCCAAAGTCAGCCCCCCGGCCCTAGTCCAGCCTCCTCCCAGTCCTCCACTCTCCGGCCCCGCACAAAGACCGCCTCCGGCTTTCCCAGGCCTTTGGCCAGCTCCGCCGGACCGCCCTTGAAGGCCAGGAAGGTGCCCTCCCATCCCGGAGCGATTCGGCCCATGGTTTGGCCCAGGCCCAGAAGCTCGGCCCCCTGGGAGGTGGCTGCGGCCAGGGCCCGCTCCAGGCTCAGACCCGCCTCCATCAGAAGGGCGATCTCCCGGCCCAGAGACTCCCCGTGAACCACTCCCAGGCTGCCCGAATCCGAACCGCAGGCCATCCTGACTTCCAGTCTACGGCCCAAGGCGATCAGGGCCAGCTGGCCTTCCAGTGTCCGGGCGGCGATCTCCCGGCCCGGATCTCCCGGCTCCAGGGTCTGGGCGTACCCGGCCATGGTCACGGCCGTGGGCACCCAGACGCAGCCGGCTTCGGCCATGCGTTCCAGGTTCTCCCGGCCCATGAAAAAGCCGTGCTCAATGGAGTCGCACCCGGCCTCCACGGCCAACCGGACCGGCTCCTCCCCGTTGGCGTGGATCATGGCCTTAAGACCCTGGGCGTGGGCTGCCTCCACCCCGGCCCGAAGCTCCTTCTGGGAGAATTGGGGCGCAGTCTGGCGGCCGAACTGGGTCAGGCTGTTGAGCCCCGAGCCCACCAGCTTGACGTGGTCGATTCCCGGAGCCTGCTCCCGGATCTCCTGGGCCAGGCCGGTCACCGGCGGCCGGCCGATGAGCCTGCCGTAGCGGCCCAGCTTTCGCCAGGCCCGCCCCGGAGAGCGGACCAAGGGGTAGCGGCCCACCTCCTGGTCCCGGAAGCGCAAGGAAAAGCCGCCGTAGTCGCCCCCGTCCCGCACCGCCAGTACTCCGTACTCCCGCAGCCCGCAGGCGTGAGCGGCCATGGTCGGGGCCAGGTCGTCGTAGACTGCCCGGAGCTGGGCTTGGCGCAGACCGGGGTCCGGGGCAGGGGACATGAACAGATGAAGGTGGGCGTCCACCAGGGCCGGGATGAGGGTCCGGCCCGGCAGGTCTATGACGGCCCGCTCCTTCTCCCCCGGAGGCCGGGCTTCGGCCGGACCGACCCACCGGATCAACCCCTCCCTGATCTGGATCAGGGGGTCTTTCAGGGCCGGCGACCCGGTTCCGTCGATCAGCCACCCGGCCCGTATATTTATTCCCTCGGTCACGGCGGCATATTATGCCCCCAATACCTTCGGAGGGCAACAACCCCCTTGCCCCCGAAGTCGGGTTGAGGTAGACCAAGGTTTCTTTTTGGTTATATTCTGAGGGGGCTCATCCGAACGGGCGGGGGTTGCATCCTCACTTTGTCGCAGGCGGGATGGGCCGTATTATTCTCCCGAGGCAGGTTTATGGAACAGCGTCATTTCTTGAAAATTGCGGAAGAGTTGAACCTCAAGGAGGCCCAGGTCCGGGCCGCGGCCGGGCTTTTGGAGGAGGGGGCCACGGTTCCCTTTATCGCCCGCTACCGCAAGGAGGTCACCGGCTCCCTGGACGAGGTGGCCATAACCGCGGTGCGGGACCGGCTCAAACAGCTCCAGGAGCTGTCCGCCCGGCGGGAGGCGGTGCTGGGTTCCCTGGCCGAGCGGAACCTCCTCACCCCGGAACTGGAGAAAAAGGTCCGGGCCGCCGAGACCCTGACCGTCTTGGAGGACGTCTACCTGCCCTTTCGGCCCAAGCGCAGGACCAAGGCCTCCGTGGCCAAGGAAAAAGGCCTGGAGTCCCTGGCCCTGCTTATCCTGGAACAGGGCGAAGTCGATCCCCAGGCCGAGGCCGGGAAATACCTGGACCCGGAGAAGGGGGTGGAGACCGCGGAGGAGGCTCTGGCCGGGGCCAGGGACATCATCGCCGAGCTGGCCTCCGAGGAACAGGCCGTCCGGGAGCGGATGCGGGGGCTCTATCAAAGCGAGGGTCTGATGGCCTCCCGGGTGGTCAAGGGCCACGAGGAGGCCGGGGCCAACTTCCGGGACTACTTCGACTGGGAGGAGCTCCTGGCCAAGGCCCCCAGCCATCGGATTTTGGCCATGCGGCGGGGAGCCCAGGAGGGGCATCTCTCCCTGCGCATCAAGGTGGAGGAGGAGAAGGCCCTGGGCATCCTGGAGCGGGCCTTTGTCAAAACAGATAATTCCGCTGCGGAACAGGTGCGCCTGGCCCTGGCCGATTCCTTTAAGCGGCTCCTGGGTCCGGCCATGGAGGTGGAGTTCCGCATGGCCTCCAAGAAAAGGGCCGACGCCGAGGCCATCGCCGTGTTCGCCGACAACCTGCGGAACCTGCTTCTGGCCTCCCCCCTGGGTCGGAAGCGGATTCTGGCCGTGGACCCGGGGTTGCGCACCGGGTGCAAGCTGGCCGTCTTGGACCGTCAGGGCAAGCTGCTGACCTACGACACGGTCTATCTGGTCAAGTCCGAGGGGGCGAAAGAGGCCGCCGGGAGGATCATCAAAGCCCTGGTGGAGCAGCACCGAGTGGAGGCCGTGGCCGTGGGCAACGGCACCGGCGGCCGGGAGACGGAGAGTTTTATCCGCTCTTTGGGCCTGCCTGGGCAGGTCTCCCTGATCATGGTCTCCGAGTCCGGGGCCTCGGTCTACTCCGCCTCGGAATCCGCCCGGGAGGAGTTCCCGGACCTGGACGTTTCGGTCCGGGGGGCTGTCTCCATCGGTCGCAGACTGGCCGACCCCCTGGCCGAGCTGGTCAAGATCGACCCCAAGTCCATCGGGGTGGGCCAGTACCAGCACGACGTGGACCAGCGGGCCCTTAAGGGCTCCCTGGACGACGTGGTCGTCTCCTGCGTCAACGCCGTGGGGGTGGAGGTCAACACCGCCTCCCGGGAGCTTCTGACCTATGTCTCCGGGCTGGGGCCGACCCTGGCCGCCAACATCGTGACCCACCGCAACCAGGAGGGGCCCTTCGCCTCCCGCCGGGAGATCACCAGGGTCCCCCGGTTGGGGCCCAAGGCTTTTGAACAGGCCGCCGGGTTTTTGCGGATCAGCGGGGCCGAAAACCCCCTGGACGGTTCCGCGGTCCATCCCGAGTCCTATCCCGTGGTCCAGGCCATGGCCGCAGACCTCAAGGCCACGGTCCGCGACCTGATGACCGATCCGGGGCTGCGGGCCAAGATAGACCCCCAAAAATACGCCACCGACAAGGTGGGCCTGCCCACCCTCACCGACATCCTGGAGGAGCTGGCCAAGCCCGGCCGGGACCCCCGGGAGAAGTTCGAGGCGGTCTCCTTTGCCGAGGGCATCGAAGAGATCAAGGACCTCAAACCCGGCATGGTCCTCAACGGGGTGGTGACCAATGTGGCCGCCTTCGGGGCCTTTGTGGACGTGGGGGTCCACCAGGACGGGCTGGTCCACATCTCCCAGCTGGCCGACCGGTTCGTCAAACACCCCTCGGAGGTGGTCAAGGTCCAGCAGAAGGTCAAGGTCCGGGTCCTGGCGGTGGACCTGGAACGGAACCGGATTTCGTTGAGCATGAGAACGGAAAAAGAACGTCCGCCTTCCGGGCAGGGCCGGGGGGGCCCCCCTTCTCCAAGAGCCGGCGCCGGGAAACCGGGTCCGCCGCCCAAACCCAAGGGCGGTTTCAACGACGCCCTGGCCAGGGCGCTGAAAAAGAGTGTAAAGTGATTCACCCAATGATTGACCGCTGAATCCATGAGCGTGGAGAGAGCATGAACCGTTTTGAAGATGTTTCAGATTATGTCACGGCCCTGGTGGACAGGGTCCAGGGACAGTGGTTTCCGGAGCTGGCCCGGGCCAGGCTAAAGGTCCTGTTCGACACCAAGCGGCGCAAGTCCCGGGGCAACTGGGTCCTGGCCAGGATCCAGCGGACCAACGAGGTGTTGCGCCACCTGACCAAGGAGGAGGCCCGCTCCGAGGTGGGCTACGACTACATCCTCTACCTGGACAAGGCCGTCTGGGAGGCCGTGGATGAGAAGGACCGGATCAGGATCGTCCGCCACGAACTGCGGCACTGCTTCTACGACATTGAGACCACGACCACGCCCTACAAGCTGGTGGGTCACGACGTTGAGGATTTTCTGATGGAGATCGAGCTGAACAAGGACGATCCCCGCTGGCGGGAGCGTTGCGCGGCCGTGGCCTCCTCTCTCTACGACACGGACGGCCCGGTCCCGGATGAAGAGGACTGAGCGGCCCGGCCATGAATTCTTTTGGAAAACCCTTTTGGAAAAGGGTTTTCCAAACCTTTCCCAAAACCTTCAGGGCGATATCAAGCAAAGCTTGATATCGCACCCATATTCAATAAACCACCCCGCCGCAAGCAGCGGGGTATGGCAGGAGAAAACGGCGATTGTACTCACGGCAAGCCGCGGGGAATCAAACCCCCCGTTGGGGGTTGAAGGATACTTACCACACCACAGGTGAAGAGGTCCGGCAGATCTTTCTGTTTGTCCGGATGGTAAATTTGCCTCGTCCCGGATAAAATAATCGGATGGGTTTCCAACCGGGATATAAAAAAGCGGCCGAGTTCCTGGGGCTCAACCGTTCCATGCTGGGCCTGCTGGGGATGGTCGTTCTGGTGGGCATGGGGGAGCGGCTGGCCGAGCGGTTCCTGCCTCTCTACCTGATCGCCCTGGGCGGCGGAGCCGTCTCCGTGGGGCTTCTCAATGGGCTGGACAATCTTCTCTCGGCCCTCTACTCCTTTCCCGGAGGCTATCTTTCCGACCGGCTGGGGATCAAGAAGGCCCTCTTGATCTTCAACCTCATGGCCATGGCCGGGTTCGCCGTGGTCATCCTCATCCCGGCCTGGCCCGCGGTCATCGCCGGGGCGGTGCTGTTCCTCTCCTGGTCGGCCATCTCCCTGCCGGCCACCATGTCCCTGGTGGCCCGGGTCCTGCCCAAAAACAAGCGGACCATGGGCGTCTCCATCCACTCCCTGGTGCGCCGCATTCCCAAGGCCCTGGGCCCGGTCATCGGCGGGCTGTTCATCGGCTGGTGGGGCGAACAGGACGGGATCCGGCTGGCTTTTTGCGCGGCCCTGCTTTTCGCCTTGGTGGCCCTGGTCATGCAGCAGAAGATGATCAGCCCGGACAACGGCACGGAAGCGGTCAATCCGCCGGACCCCAACCCCCTGCGGGCCCTGGCCCGGCTCAGCCCGGACCTGAAGAATCTTCTGGTCTCGGACATCCTGATCCGCTTCTGCGAGCAGATCCCCTACGCCTTTGTAGTTCTCTGGGCGGTCAAGACCATCGCCGCGCCGGTGAGCCCCTTCCAGTTCGGGCTCCTTACCGCGGTGGAGATGGTCACGGCCCTGCTGATCTACATTCCGGTGGCCTATCTGGCCGACCGGGGAACCAAGAAGCCCTTTGTCCTGATCACCTTTGTCTTCTTCACCCTCTTCCCCCTGTCCCTTCTTTTCAGCCATTCATTCTGGCCCCTGATGGCCGCGTTCGTGCTGCGGGGGTTCAAGGAATTCGGCGAGCCCACCCGCAAGGCCCTGATAATGGACCTGGCCCCGGAGGGGGGGAAGGCGGCCGCCTTCGGGGTCTACTACCTGGCCCGGGACGTGGTGGTCTCCCTGGCCGCCTTCGGCGGGGCCTTTCTGTGGCTGATCTCGCCCGAGACCAACTTTCTTACGGCTTTCGGTTTCGGAGTTCTGGGCACGGTCTGGTTTGCGGTCAAGGGCCGGGATCTGGGGCCCGGCAAGGCGGAGGGTTGATTTCCAACTTAGGGTAAAATGGACTTTAATGCGGTCCCGCCCTTGTCCGTGCATCAGGGGTGGGAATACGTCCCCATATAAAAAAGAGGGAGGCCGGACGGCCTCCCTCGCGTCATTTCGGGCTATCTTCGGGACGTCGACCTGTCAGACCGACCCCCGTCTCTCAGGCCTTGCTTTTGATCAATCCGGCCACGGCCTTGAAGGCCTCCTCCAGCCTGGAGGGCTCCGAGCCGCCGGCCTGGGCCATGTCCTTGCGCCCTCCTCCGCCGCCGCCCACGGCCTGGGCCGCGGCCTTGACCACCTCGCCCGCCGGGAAGCGGCCCTGGAGGTCTTCCGAGACCAGGGCCAGCAAAATGGCCTTGCCTCCGGAGGCGGCCCCCAAAAGGACCACCCCGGATTCCAGCTTCTCCCGGATCTTGTCGCCCATCTGGCGGAGTTCCTTGGGGTTTTCCAACTCTACCCGTTTGGCCAGGAGAGGCACTCCGGCCACCTCCACGAATCCGCCGAGGAGATCGGCCGAGGCGGCTCCGGCCAGCCTGGCCTTGAGCCCCTCGATCTCTTTCTCCCCGGCCTTGAGGTCGACCTGGAGGCGCTGGACCCGCTCCACCAGGTCCTCGGGCCGGGTCCGGATCAGATCCACCAGGGCCTGCTGGCGCTCCTCCATGGCCTGGACCTGGGTCACGGCCGGGCCGCCGGTGAGGGCCTCGATGCGCCGTACCCCGGCGGCCACCGACTCCTCGGAGAGGATCTTGAAGAAGCCGATCCGGCCGGTGGCGGTCACGTGGGTCCCGCCGCAGAGCTCCTTGGAGATGCCGGGGATCTCCACCACCCGGACCACCTCGCCGTAGCGTTCTTCGAACAGGGCGATGGCCCCGCTCTCCTGGGCCTGGTCCATGGACATCTCGGTAGTGGCCAGGGCCACGTTTTTGCGGATGTTGGCGTTGATCCGGGCCTCTATCTCCTTGAGCTGGCCGGGGGTCAGGGCCTCGAAGTGGGTGAAATCGAACCGGAACCCGTCGGGCCTGACCGAGGATCCGGCCTGCTTAACGTGGTCGCCCAGCACATGGCGCAGGGCCTCGTGAAGGAGGTGGGTGGCGGTGTGGTTGGCCATGGTCTGGTCCCGGGTCTCGTCCGAGACGATCATTTCCACGGTCCGGCCTTTTTGCAGCTCCCCGCCCTGCATTTTGATCTTGTGGACCCACAGCCGGCCGTCGAACTTGATTGTGTCCAGAACCTGGGCTTTGGCGTTGTCCGGCCCCAGGACGGAGCCCCGGTCGCCCACCTGGCCGCCGGAAAGGGCGTAGAAGGGGGTCCGGTCCACGATCAGCTCGCCTTCCTCCCCGGCCTTGAGGGAATCGACTTCCTTGCCGCCTTGGATGAGGGCCACTATCCGGGCCTTGGCCTCCCGGGTCTCGTAGCCCAGGAATTTGGTGGACAGGTTCTGGGCCAGCAGATCGGCCACGGCGCCCTGGGCCGCCTTTTCCCCGGAGCCCTTCCAGGCGGCCCGGGACTGGGCCTTCTGGCGGGACATGGCCTCCTTAAAGCCCTTCTGGTCCAGCTCCAACCCGTCGTCCCGGAGCACGTCGATCATGGTGTCCAGGGGGAAGCCGTAGGTGTCGTAGAGCTTGAAGGCGGTCTCCCCGTCCAGGATGGACTTCTCCTTGACCTTCATCTCCTCCAGGGCCTCGTTGAGCCGCCGCAACCCCACGTCCAGGGTGTCGGAGAAACGTTTCTCCTCGGCCTCGATGAACTTCTGGATGTAGGTCTTGCCGTCCAGGATCTCGGGGTACTGGTCGGCCATGAGGCCTCCCACCACCTCCACCAGCCCGGCCATGAAGGGCCTGGTCAGGCCCAGGAGCCGCCCGTGACGCACGGCCCGGCGGATGACCCTTCGCAACACGTAGCCCCGGCCCTCATTACTGGGCAGGATGCCGTCGTTGATCAGGAAGGTGGCCGCCCGGGCGTGGTCGGCGATGACCCGCAACGAGACGTCGCTCTTCTCGCTGTCGTGGTAGGCCACCCGGGCCTGCTCGCCCACGGCCTCCATGATGGGCATGAACAGATCGGTCTCATAGTTGGAGTACTTGCCCTGGAGCACAGCGCTGATCCGCTCCAAGCCCAGGCCGGTGTCGATGGAGGGGGCCGGCAGCGGGGTCAGGTTGCCCTGCTCGTCCCGCTCGTACTGCATGAAGACCAGGTTCCACAGCTCCAGAATCCGGTCGCATTCGCACTCCACCCCGCAGTTGTCCGGATCGGGGCAGGGCAGGGCGTCGCCCTGGTCGATGTGGACCTCGGAGCAGGGGCCGCAGGGGCCGGTGTCGCCCATGGCCCAGAAGTTGTCCTTGTCGCCCAGACGGACGATCCGATTGGCCGGCACGCCGATCTTCTCCCGCCAGATCGCCTCGGCCTCGTCGTCGCTGGTGTGGACCGAGACCCACAGCTTGTCCGGGTCCAGCCCGAAGCTGTTGGTCAGCAGGTCCCAGCAGAACTCGATGGCCCCTTCCTTGAAGTAGTTGCCGAAGGAGAAGTTCCCCAGCATCTCGAAGAAGGTGTGGTGCCGGGCGGTGAAGCCCACGTTTTCCAGGTCGTTGTGCTTGCCCGAGGCCCGGAAACATTTCTGGGAGGTCACGGCCCGGTTGTAGTCCCGCTTTTCCAGGCCCAGGAGGGGGGCCTTGAACTGGACCATTCCGGCGTTGGTGAAGAGCAGGGTGGGGTCGTCCTTGGGCACCAGGGGCGCAGAGGCCACCTGGCGGTGGCCCTTGGATTCGAAGTATTCCAAAAACTGTCGGCGTATCTCTGAGGCGCTAGGCAAGGGTGAGCTCCTTAAGGGTTATGCTGGGGTTCCTGTTTCTTCCGGTATTGCCGGGGGGACGGGTTTGGCCGGGGTCATGCCCAGCTTCTCCCGGACCTTGACCTCCACGGCGGCCAACATCTCGGGGTTGTCCTTGAAAAAGGAGACCACGTTGTTGCGTCCCTGGCCCAGGCGTTCTCCGTCGTAGGAGTACCAGGCCCCGGACTTGTCCACGATCTCCTCCTCCACGGCCTTGTCCAGGATATCCCCTTCTCGGGAGATGCCGTGGCCGTACAGGATGTCGAATTCGGCCTCGCGGAAGGGCGGGGCCAGCTTGTTCTTGACCACCTTGACCCGGGTCCGGTTGCCCAGGATGTCGTTGCCCTCCTTGATGGCCCCGATGCGGCGGATGTCCAGCCTCTGGGAGGCGTAGAACTTGAGGGCGTTGCCCCCGCTGGTGGTCTCCGGGCTGCCCCACATGACCCCGATCTTCATCCTGATCTGATTGATGAAGATGACCGTGGTTTTGGACTTGGAGATGGCCGAGGTGAGCTTGCGCAGGGCCTGGGACATGAGCCGGGCCTGGACGCCCACGTGGGCGTCGCCCATCTCGCCCTCTATCTCGGCCTTGGGCACCAGGGCGGCCACCGAGTCGATCACCACCACGTCCACCCCGCCGGAGCGGACCAGGATCTCGGTGATCTCCAGGGCCTGTTCCCCGGAATCGGGCTGGGAGACCAAAAGGTCCTCGATGTTGACTCCCAGCTTTTTGGCGTATTGCACATCCAAGGCGTGCTCCGCGTCCACAAAAGCGCAGACCCCTTTTCTCTTCTGGGCCTCGGCCACCACGTGGAGGGCCAGGGTGGTCTTGCCCGAGGATTCGGGGCCGTAGATCTCCACCACCCGGCCCCGGGGAACCCCGCCCACGCCCAGGGCCGCGTCCAGGCTCAGGGCGCCGGTGGGGATCACCTCCACGTCTTGAACCACGCCCTGCTGGCCCAGGCGCATGATGGTCCCTTTGCCGTACTGCTTGTCGATCTGGGCCAGAGCCGTGTCCAGGGCCTTGGCCCGGCTGTTCGCCTTATCCTTGTCTTTGGTCTCGGCCACTTTGTCACTCCTTGGACGGTATAAAGGAGGTGGTATGTTAGCACAACCGGCCCGGATTTGGGAATATTTCAGAGGCCTCGAGTCCCCTGGACAGGTGCGGGGCAGAGTAGTACAATTCAGCTATACATTTACCAAGACAGCCATCCCGGGAGGTTTGAATCGTGAAAAAACTCAGCAGAGCGCTGCCCTTTTTAGTCCTGTCGCTGCTTCTGGCCTGGGCCCCGGCCATGGCCGAGGACGCCCCGGACCAGACGGTGAACAAGTCGTTGAAGGTGCTCAAGGCCATCCTGACCGCCCACGACAGGTCCCTGCCCCAGGACCTGCTCAAGGACAGCACCGGGGTGGCCATTGTCCCGGCCCTGTGGAAGGGCGGCTTTATCGTGGGCGGCTCCATCGGCAACGGGGTGGTTCTGCGCCATCACGGCCAGAGCTGGTCCCCCCCGGCCTTCTTCAAGTTCGGCATGGCCAGCGTGGGCCTCCAGATAGGGGTTCAGAAAATCGAGCTGGTCATGGTGGTCATGGGCGACAAGACCATGGACGCCTTTCTGAAAAACAAGTTCAAACTGGGCGGGGACGTGGCCGTGGCCGCTGGGCCCGTGGGAGCCCGTTCCTCGGCCGCCGCGGAGATCACCCTCAAGGGCGGGATCTACTCCTACTCCCGGACCAAGGGGCTCTTCGCCGGGCTGTCCCTGGAGGGCGGCGGCATCGACGCCACCCCGGAGCTGAACGAGCGCTATTACGGGAACACCTCGTCCACCAAGGACATCCTGGACGGCAAGGTGACCGTGCCCGATTCCGGACGGCAACTGATCAACTATCTTAACCAGTTCCACTCAACCAAATAGAAGGCCGCCGCTTCCGCGCCCCCGGTTTTCAACGCCGGGAGCGCGGCCCCGCCCCGATCACTCCAGCCCGGCTTGTTTCAGGGCCTGGAGCAGAAACTCCCTGAAGGCCTGGTTCCGGCCGGGCATCCTCTCCCGGGCCGCCTCCAGGGTGATCTCCGGGAAGGCCCGTTTAAGCCGCTGGAGCGTCTCCCTGGCCTTGTCCGGTCGGCCCTCTTCGAGATAGGCCGCGATAAGCAGCCAGTAGGCCGGGGTGAAACCCTCGTTGCGCTCCAGGACCTGCTCGAAGTCCTCGATGGCCCGATTGAACCGGCCCAGCTGGGCATAGGCGTAGCCCAGGTGGTAGGAGTACCAGACCGGAGGAGTGGGGTTGAGCCGCAGGGCCCTTTCCAGATATTCCAGGGCCTCCTTGGGGCGGCCCTCCACGGACAGGGCGTGGCCCATGAAGGCCAGGGCGTGGGGGTTGTTGGGGGCCGACTTCAGGGTGTTCTCGGCCAGGTTCAGGGCCAGCTCGCGGCGGCCCGACCAGACGTAGACCCGCCCCAGGAGAACTCTGGCCTCCACCTGTTCGGGGTCGATCTTGAGGGCCTGGTGGACCAGCTCGTCGGCCTTGGCCAGAGTCTGGGGAGAATGGTCCCAGCCCAGGGCCCAGGACTGGAAGGCGGCAAAGGCTAATCCTACGTAGGCGCTGGCGTACTCGGGATCGGCGGCCAGGGCCTTCTCGAACATGACCTTGGCTGCCTGGTGGTCCTCCTTTTTAAAGGAGAGAATGAGTTGCTGGCCCTTGAGGGCGTAGTCGTAGGCCTCCAGGCTGTTGGTGTCGCGCTGGACCACGGCCTGCTGCTCGGTCTCGCTGAGCTTGACCTTCAGGGCGGAGATTATCTTGGCCGCCACCTCGTCCTGGACGGCGAAGATGTCCTCCATGCCCCGGTCGTAGCTTTCGCTCCAGAGGGGGTAACCGGTGGCGGCGTCGATCAGCCGGGCCGTGATCCTGACCTTGTTGTGGGACCTGCGGACGCTTCCCTCCAGGACGTAACGGACCCCCAACTCCCGGCTGACCGTCTCCGGCTTGACGTGTTTGCCCCGGTAGACGAAGACCGAGTTGCGGCCGATGACGAACAGCCCCGAGGCCTTGGACAGGTCGGTGATGAGGTCCTCGGTGAGCCCGTCGGAAAAGTACTCCTGGCCGGGATCGCCGCTCATGTTGACAAAAGGCAGGACCGCGATGGAGGGTTTGGCCGCAAAGGAGGAGGCAGCCTGGTCGAAGGGGGCGGGGTCTCCGCCGGCCCTGGTCCTGTCCCCCGGCTGTTTGTCCTTGTCCAGGGCCAGCCAGGTCCCCAACCCGGCCAGGACCAGGACCAGGACCGCAGCCAGGACCGGCAGGATCAGCTTCATCCTGGCCGGCCGGCGGACCATGAAACCGGCCTTGCGGACCCTGAGGAGGTCCTCTTCCTCCCACAAAACCCGGTAGCAGCGGATGGGTTCCTTAATGTTCTTAACTTTTTTCTTGCCCAGGTATTCGAAGCCCAGATCGGGCCGGTTGCCGACCTGGTCAAAGGCGCTGCCCGAGATGCAGATGCCCCTTTCCCGGGAGAGTCCCTCTATCCTGGCCGCGATGTTGACCCCGGAGCCGTAGATCCTGTCCCCGTCCACCAGGACCTCGCCCAGGTTAAGGCCGATCCTGAATTGGAGCCGCCTGTCCGGGGGAACGTCCGCGTTGGCCTGCTTCAGCCGGGTCTGGATCTCCACGGCGCAGTCCAGAGCGTCCATGACCGAGGCGAACTCGGCCAGAACGTTGTCCCCGGCGGCGTCCACCACCCGTCCCCTGAACTGGTCCACGGCCCTGGAGATGAGTTCCCGGGCGTCGGTTATGGCGCAGAGAGTGGCCTCCTGGTCATCGCACATGAGCCTGGAGTAGCCCACCGCATCGGCGCTGAGAATGGCGCTCAGGCGGCGTTCTATCCGCTCCCGTTCTTGAGCCATAATCCTCTTCTGCGCTCCGGCCGCAAAGGGCCGGCCAGCTCAGCGTTTGGGTATGTTCAGGCCCTTCTGGTAAAGGCCTCCGCCTCCCGGATGATCGCCCCATCTGACCCGGATGGAGGAGATGGAGTCGTTGCCGATCCGGGCGCGGTCGAAACTTCTCACCGAGCGGGTGAAGGTCTGGTGCCTGCCGGCAAAGCCGGCGTGCTCGTAGACCGTCACTTCGGCGTTTTTGATCCAGATGGAGGAGACTGCGTCGTTGCCCAGTCTGGTTCGGCGCAGGTTCTTTATGTCCCCGGTGACCTGGAGGGACCTGCCCTTAAAGTCGGTGTGTTCGTACAGGATCACCTCGCCCCTGCGGGGATCAGGCCGGTGCTGTCCCGGGGGCGGTCCCGAGGGACCGGAGGGCGGTCTGCCCTTAAAGGCGGAGATGGTCAGGGACTGGACTCTGTCGTTGCCCACATGGGATCCTTCCAGGTTGGGCACGTCGCTGGTGATGTCCTGGCGGCGTCCCTGAAAACCGTATCCGCTGAAAAGGGTCACCATGCACCGGCCCTGGACCCTGATCGAGGAGATGCCCCTGGGCAGCCAGGCCGTGTCGCCGTAGAAAGTGGCCTGCCGGCCCGAAAAGTTGGCGTGTTCGTAGACCGTCACTGCGACTCTTCCGGACTGGTTGGGGCCCCACATCCCGGCCTCAGCCGCTGCCGCAAACAAACCGCTGACCATAAGACCGACGGTCAACAGTACCAGCATCCGTCGCATGATCCCTCCTTTTCCATCGAGGCATAGAGTATCGTCGAGAAGTTTCGGTTTTCCCCAAGAGACGGAGTCCCTATGGACCCGCCCCTCAAAGCTTATCATCATTAGACGGACCGGACCAGAGGGGGCGGCCCGGTCACGGGGTGGGCGGTCCTATTTTTTTTCAGATTTCTCGATGGCGATCAGTTCCACCTCGAAGACCAGGGTCTGCTCCGGGCCGATGAGCGCTCCCGCGCCTCTGGGGCCGTAGGCCAGGTTGGGCGGCAGATAGATGATCCACTTGGAGCCCACCTTCATCAGCTGGAGGGCCTCGGTCCAGCCCTGGATGACCTTGTTCACGGCGAAGGTGGCCGGCTTGCCCCGGGATTCGGTGCTGTCGAAGATGGTCCCGTCCACCAGGGTGCCCTTGTAGTTGACCGTGACCGTATCCTCGGCCTTGGGGTTATCGCCGGTCCCCTCCTGGATCACCTTGTACTGGAGACCGCTTTCCAGGACCACAACCCCGTCCTTTTTGGCATTGGCGGCCATAAATTCCTGGCCTTCCTTGATGTTCTTTTCCGTCTCCAGCTTGATTTTGGCCTCCTGCTTGGCCTTCATCTCCGCGGCAAGCTGCATCATCGTCTCCTGCCTCTGTTCATCGCTGATCTTGGGCTCGGATCCGGCCATGCCGTCCTTGAAACCCTGGACAAAGGCGTCCAGGCCTATCTCCAATTCCCTCCGGGCGAAATCCCGGCCCATGTTGAGTCCGATGGTGTAGCCGACCTTGTCCTTTTTCTGGGTGTATGTCTCCTCCGCCACGGCCGGTCCGGCCAGAAAGACCAGAGACAAGGCTATGGTGAAAATCCAGGCCATTGTTTTCATGGAGTGCTCCTTCCAGGGGGCCGCACGGCCGCACCCGGGGGTTGAGGGTTGATCTTCGGCAAGAACGGTTTGGAAGATAGAACAACCCCGCGGGTACGTCAAGAAAGGCCGGCAAAAGAAGCTTTTTTCCCGGGTTGTTTAGGAAATGGCGGAGCCGCCGGTAGCGGATCGGCCTTTTCCGGCCGGGCCGCATGGACGCCTTTGGGGGGGGTAGGCCAAACCAGGGGGATGAGGGGGCCGCCGAAAAAAGCCGGACCGGTTCTTGAAGGACCGGTCCGACCCTTGCGCATCACTGATTGGGCCCCAAATCTTAGGCCAGGTCGCCGATCAGGGCTCCCAGAGCCGAGTAAATGGCGTTTTGCCCCAACGTGGAGGCCAGAAGCCCGGTCAGGTCGGAGATACTCAACTCCTCGGGCAGGGTGTTGACCAGGTTGGTCACCAGGTTCTCCTCGATCAACTGGGAGCTCATCTCCTCTCCGGCCTCGGCCGCGTCCTGCATCAACTCGCCGGTCCGCTGGTACTCGACCCCCATCTCGGTCAGCCAGGTCTGGACCTCTGCCTCGCTCATCCCGGAGCCGGAGAGAAGCCCGGCCAGTTCACCGGCGTCCACCCGGCCGGCCAGGATGTCGCCGACCTTGGTCACCAGCTTGCCCATCTGCTCCAGGCTCATCTCCCCGTCCTCGGGGGGAAACATGTCGGTCAGCTCCTTGATGTCGTGGTGGTCCACCCCCATGGCGGTGAGCAAGGTTTCCGCCTCGGAGACCAGGCTCTCCCGGTCATAGGTCCAATCCTCGCTGCCCGACATGGCCATCAAGGTGGTCAGGACATCCACAGCGGAGCTTTCCTCGGTGGTCGAATCGGCCCCGGCGGCGGCCACGTTCCGGCCTTCTTGGTCAACGGACTGGGACCGGGGCACGATGGTCGCCTCTCCGCCCTCAACCACGCCATCGCTCCCCACCAGATAGGGCATGGTCGTCTGTTCGATCGAGGTTATGTAGTCCTCCTCCTTCAGCAGGAGATCGTCGAAGTAAGAGGGAATCCCGGAAAAGCCCGAGTGGGTCTCCCTCAAGGTGGAGTTTTCATACTCGTTGGTGATCGGTTCGATGCTCATGACAGCCCTCCTAAGCCAATTTCCTTGCTCAAGATTATGCAATCATGGTGCCATTGTGCTGTGTGCTACAACTCACATATATTGTTGATGATATTTATAGGGTAGCCCGGCGGGGGGCAAAACGGAGGGGTTGTTTTGACCTATATTCCGGCAGGTATTACCGGCTCATGGGAGTTCCTTGCCGCCGTCCGATTCGCCAAAGAACCCCTTTTGCCGGGTTAGATTGACGGCGCCGGCCGATTTCTTTCCCTTATCGACCCGGCTCAGGTAGTCGGCCACGGCCAGGACGGTGTTGACGTAGACCTGGGAGTGGTTGTAGGCGTGGAGGACCTGGCGTTTTTTCTCCCTGGTCATGTTCTTCTGCCAGCCGTGGCCCTTGAGATAGGCTCCCAGGCTGTGGACCGCGTCCTCGTGGCGAAACAGGTCGACCCGCCCGTCCCCGTCCCCGTCCTGCCCGAACTTGAGGGCGTTGGTGGGCATGAACTGGCTTATGCCTATGGCTCCGTAGATGGAACCCACGAAAGCCATGGGGTCGGCCCGGTTGGTCCGGGCATAGCGCAGGAGGGCCTTGAGCTCCTCATAGGCCCAGCGGGCTTTTTCCCCGGATTTCTTTTTCAGCCATCTTTTGGAGAGGGGCGACAGCTCGGATTTTTTAAAGAACCCGGCCACCCGCCTGAAGTCGGAGCAGAGGGCCATGCTGGCCAGGGTGGTCAAGGCTTTCTTGCGCCCCAGATAGGTGCCCACCCTGGTCTCCACGGTCAGGATCCCCACCGCGATCTCTTCCGGAACCCCGTACTTTTGGCGGACCTGGGAAAGCAGGGGGCGGTGGGTGGCCAGATACCTCCTGGTCCGGGCCAACTGGCTCCGGGAGAGGGCCGAGGTGTAAACCTTTTTACCGCGCCTCTCGGAAGGGGCGGGGCTTTTCTCCTGGGCCATGATCTCCCTCTCAAGGGCCCGGCGGAACCCGGCCCCGGGAAGCCCGTCCAGGGGGAGGGACATTTTTTGCTGAAAAGCAATCACGGCCCGGCGGGTTCTGGGGCCGTAGCGGCCATCCAGAGGCCCGACCCTGGAGCCCAGGCTTTTCAAATTCCGCTGGATGCCCAGCACCGTCCGGCGACCGAACATGCCTTCGTAGAGCGAGCGCATCTTGTGGCGCATGGGCTCGGGGTCGTAGCGGACCTCCGCCCGGCTGAACAGGGCCTCCAGTTCGGTCCGTTCCAAACCCTCGGCGGCCAGGCGGTTTACCAGGGGGGCCCATTGGTTTTTGGCTGACGCGGGCGGAGTCTTGGGCCAGGCCGCATCCGGATTGGGCGGAAAAGAGAGCCAGAGCAGGAGAGCCAGACCCACCCCAAGGCGCATCCGCAGCTTCGTGTTTTGAAACAGCATTGGGCAGCCGATCACTTTTTTTTAGCCGTTCAGGGCCTCGATTACGGTTTTCATGAATACCGGCAGATCGTCCGGCGTTCGGCTGGTGATAAGGTTGCCGTCCACAACCACCGCCCGGTCCAGGTACTCTGCCCCGGCATTGACCAGGTCGTCCTTGATGGCGAAAAAGCAGGTGGCCTTGCGGCCCTTGAGCACCCCGGCCGAGATCAGCAGCCACCCGGCGTGGCAGATGGCCCCCACCACCTTGCCCTGGTCGAAAATGTCCTTGACCAGTTTGAGCATGGCCGGATGGCGGCGCATCAGGTCCGGAGCGTATCCGCCGGGGACCACCAGGCCGTCGAACTCGTCGGCCGTGACTTTGTCCGCAGTGGTCTGGGGGGTGACCGGGAAGTGATCCTTGGAGTAATAGATCGGGGCCGTGCCCGTGCCCACGATGACCGGCTCGGCGCCCTCCTCCTTGAGGCGGTAGTAGGGGTACCACAACTCCAGGACGTGGTACATCTCTTCGGTGGGAATGGCGATTCTTTTACCCTGAAGCCTCATCTAAAACCTCCCGGGAGTCTGTGAACGCGGGTTCGGGGAATGAACTCGTTCATATTCCAACCCAAAAGAGCAACCTTGGCAACCCTTATCTGGACCAGCGAGGTTCCGGCCGGGCCGGGGGCCGGAACACTCCTCTGCGGCCTGCTCTCCGGCCCCTTGTGGTCTTTAACCATGAATTTTATTGACAATCGGGCTTGTAGTTCTAATACTGACCTCAACCTGCGGCGGAGGTTGAGCCATGGACAAGAGATTCTTTCGGGTAGGCGGGATTTGGGTCCTGACGGCGGTTATTCTGGCGGGAGCGATGATTGCGGGGGCCGCCCCGGCGCTCCGGGCCGAAACGACTCCGGGCGGGGTAATGGGCATCATCAAGGCCGAGAGGAGCTTCGCCCGTCTTTACGGCGTTCGGGTGGTGGCCGTTAACAGGGAGACGGGCCAGTCCTGGGAGACCGTCTCCAACAACTACGGATTCTACGGCATGGCCGTTGATCCGGGGATCTACGACCTCAGCTTTCACCACAAAGATTACCTGACCCACATCGAAGGCCCCGTGGCCGTCCGTGACAACAGCTCGCCCTCGGTGGACGTGGTCCTGTGGGATCTGGACGAACCGGGCTCCTCGGCCCTGATCGGGCACATCTTCTGGCCCAACCAGTGGCCCGCGGCCCATTTCACGGTCAAACTGCGCAACAACGCGGGCCAGCTTCTGGACCAGGTTTTGACCGATGATCTGGGCTCCTTCTCCTTTGAATTGGGCCGGGCCAACCAGGACCTGACCTTGGAGTTCTACAACCAGGACGGTAACTACGACGGGAACATCTCGTTCCAGACCACGGACCGGACCGCCCGGGTTCTGTCCACCGTGGACGGAGGGTTCCGCAACTACTACGAAGACCGGGGACCCTGGTACTGAGCCTGACGAGCCTATCGGAAAAGCTCCCCGGCGCCTCATAGAGGTTCCATGACAGTCTCTGCTTCCCCTTTCAAGGCGGTGGTCTTTGCCGGCGGTGGAAACCGCTGTCTGTGGCAGGTGGGTTTCTGGGAGGCCGTGGCCCCGGAGATCGGCCTGCGGCCGCGGGTGGCGGCCGCGGTCAGCGCCGGAGCGGCCATGGCCTGCGCCTTGCTCTGCGGACGGGGCCGGTTCGCCCTGGATTACTTAAAGGAAAAGCTGGCCCGGAACCCGGCCAACTTCTATCCCCGCAACCTGCTCACAAAACAAAAGGTTTTCCCCCATTACGACATGTACCGCCAAGCCCTCCTGGACGTGCTGGATGAGCAGGCCTTCACCCGGCTGCAAAGCGGGCCCGAGGTGCGAATCCTGCTGGCCAGACCGCCTCGCTGGGCCGGGGGAACCCTGGGGGTGGGGGTGGGTTTTTTGAGCTACACCCTGGAGAAGATGATCAGGCGGCCCCTTCACCCCCATTACGCCTCCCGGCTGGGGTTCAGGCCCGTGGCGGTTCGGGTAAGCCAATGCTCCGGCCCCCGGCAGTTGGCCGAGCTGATCCTGGCCTCCTCCTGTACCCCGCCGGTTCTCCCCAAGATGTGCTGGAACGGTTTTCCGGTTCTGGACGGCGGCCTGGTGGACAATGTGCCCCTGGCCGCCCTGGACCCGGAGGAGGGTCCGACCCTGATTCTTCTGACCCGGCGCTATCCCCCGGACAGGCTCGAGACGCCGCCGGACCGGGTATATCTCCAGCCCTCCCGGCCGGTGGAGGTCTCCAAATGGGATTACACCGATTCCGGGGGGCTGCAGTCGGCTTACGATTTGGGCCGCCGGGACGGCGAGCTGTTCCTGGCCGAAGGCCCCCAGGCCCTCCAGAAATGAGTGGCAGAGCCCCCTCCCCAGGGCCGGGAAAGGCGTCCGACCCTTTCAGGTGAGCCGGTTTTTATCGCGCCGGTTGACTTGTATCCATACCCTTAATATGATGAGTAACGTATTTTCCCGACTTCAGGGGCCTGAGTTTCACCTGGACGATAATCAATCGCCCCGCCGAAGGCAGCGGGGTATGGTGCGAGAAAGCGAAATTTTCAGTCGCGGCAAGCTGCGGGGAATGAAACCCCTTCGGGGGCTCAATAATTCCCACGATCAGGGCATCCGGCTTGAGGGGTTATGAGCGGTGGTTGATGTTTTGAAAAATTTGGCCAAATTGTTGGCCGTGGCGCTTCTGGCCGGGGTTCTGGGAGCCCTGGGGGGGGTTCTGGTCAACCACTTCATGAGCGACGAAGAGCCCCAGAGCCCGGCTCCCTCCGCCACGTCCCAGACCAGCAGGGCCATCCCCACCCCTCCCGCGACTGCGGGGAAAGGCATTTCGGAAGAGGCTCCCTCGGAGGCCCAGGGGGAAAAGGAGGAGCAGGAACAGACGGCTCAAACGGCTCCGCCCCTGGCCGGAGATGAAAAAACGGATTCGGAGGAGGCCCCGGCTTCGGGACAGTCCGATGCCTCCCAGGAGGCCCAGCCCGGAAAGGTTGAGGAAGGCGTCCAGAAGGAAGCCGGCGGGAAGTCCTCCGAGACCGAGATAAAAGACTCCGACCAGGCTGCCGGAACAGCCCCGGAGGGGACGGCCCCGCCAAAGGCCGAGACCGCGACTCCAGAGAAGGCCGGAGAGAAGACCGGGAAAGAGGCCGCAGAAAAGCGGCCCGCCCAACCGGTCGAGAAGGACGAGCCCTTCCCCGAGACTTTGGAAAAGCCCAAGGAACAGGCCGCAACCCCGCCGGAAGATAAAGAAAAGAAAAAGACGGCGAAGAGGGACGAGCCCAAGTCAGTTCCTTTTGACGAGATGGTCGAAGCTGAGAAAAAGAAGGAGAAGGCTCTCCAGGTCAGATCCGTCACCGCCTCTGCCGTGGACCAAAACGTGGTGGTCAGGGTTGCTCTGGACCGCTCCGCCGAGCCCAAAATGTCTCGTCTGGTGGGCCGGGGCCAACTGCGGATAATCCTGGATTTCGAGAACGCCGTACGCATAAAAGGCAAGGTGCCGGACGTGATAAAGACGCCCAATCCGGCGGTAAAGGCCATCAGGATCGGGGCCCATCCCGACAAACTCAGGATCGTTCTGGACCTGGATCCGGAGCTGACTTACTCCCTTAACCAGCACTTGTTCTCCAGGGCCTATGTCCTGGAAATACATCCTCAACCCAAATAGTCTGTTTTTGGGTTCGACCCCCGGTGAATATCCCGTGGGTAGGGGGCACGTTTAGGTGCAAAAGCTGGGTCCGGCGTCAGAGCCGCACCCCTGAGCCCTAAAGGCAACGTGTCCCCGGCGAGCGTTCCAAGCCCTTGCCGGTAAAAGGCCCCGGGGGCAGAGCCTAACGCTCCTTTTCCACCAGACTGGACAGAATCCGCCGGACCCCCCGGGGCGAGTTGAGGTTGAACCTGGCCCGGGAGACCTTCATCCCCACCCTGAGCGACCAGGCCGAGCGGGGCAGAACGGCGAACATGTCCTCGTCGGTCCAGTCGTCTCCGGCGCAGAAGATGAAATCATACCCCTCCTGATGGGCCCACCGCCCTGCGGCGCGGCCTTTGTCCGTGCCCGCGTTTTTCACCAGAATGATCTTGTTGCCCTCCTGGACCTCCAGATTCAGGGTCCCGGTCAGCTCCAGCAGCGTGTTCTTCAGCTCCAGGGACCGGACCAGGCCCAGTTCCGGGTCCACGGTTCGGTAGTGGAAGACCAGGGAGAAGTCCTTCTCCTCGATAAACGAACCGGGGGTCCGGTCCACATAGTGTTCGATGATGGGCCGGATCTGGTCCTTCCAGTCTCCCTGGACGGGCTCCACCTGATCCCACTCCCGGCCCCACATCTTGAGCCAGACCCCGTGCTCGGCTGAGAGATCCATCCTGATGTGGCCGACCCACTTGTCCAGGGTGGCCTTGTCCCGGTTGGAGATGATGACCAGTTGGTTGGCCTCCACCCGGGCCAGGCCTTCCAAAATATCCAGAAGCTCCCGGTCAGGAGCGGCGTCCTCGGGTCGGTCGGCAAAGGGTACCAGGGTGCCGTCGTAGTCGAACAGGAACAGCCTTTTTTCGGCCTTCTGGTAGTTTTCGATCAGCTCCTGCTGGCTTTTTTCGGGCAGCCGCTGCACCATAAAACCTTTCTGGACTTCCTTTATCTGGGTCAGGCTGACCAGAAAATCTTCGGCCCAGTTGATCACGTCGCAGCGCTGAATCCGGTCCTGCATGGCCTCCACCCGGCGCGATTTGTCCCGTGCGGGCATGACCATGGCCTGTTCCAGAGCTGCGACCACCTGTTTAACGTTGTTGGGGTTTACGATAAGGGCTTCGCCCAGCTCCCGGGAGGCTCCGGCCATCTCGGAGAGGATAAGCACCCCGTCACCGTCTGGTTTGCAGGCGAGATACTCCTTGGCCACCAGGTTCATGCCGTCCCGCAGGGGGGTCACCAAAGCCACATCGGCCTGGCGGTAGAGGGCCACCAGTTTTTCAAAGGGCAGGGAGCGGTAGAGATACCAGATGGGGGCCCGGCCGATGGTTCCGAAACGGCCGTTGATGTGGCCCACCAGTTCGTCGATCTGACGCTTGAGCTCGGCGTACTTGGCCACCCCGGTGCGGGAGGGGACCACCAGCAGAACCAGGGCCACCTTCTCCCGCAAGTCGGGATTGCGCTCCAGAAAGAGACTGAAAGCCTCCAGCCGCTGGGGCAGACCCTTGGAGTAGTCCAGGCGGTCGATGGACAGAATCATCTTGCGGTCCGCCACCTCCAGACCGATGGACTCCACCTCCTTATCAACTCCGGACTGGACCGCAGCCTGGGCGAAGCGGTCGTAATCGATGCCCATGGGAAAGGCGTCCACCTGGACCACCCGGTCGCCCACGGTGAGCCGGCCCAGGCCATGCTCGTGGCCTATAATCCGTCTGACCGACTCCAGGAACTCCAGCACATAGCCGTAGGTGTGGAACCCCACCAGATCGGAGCCCAGAAGGCCGGAGAGGACCTCCACGGCCCAGGGCAGCTGGCGGAAAACCTCGTAGGCCGGGAAGGGAATGTGCAGGAAAAAACCGATTCTGGCTCCGGGCATCTTCTCCCGGATATAGCCGGGCAGCAGCATGAGGTGGTAGTCGTGGACCCAGATAAAATCCTCTTCCCGGGCCGTCTCCAGGACCACATGGCAGAACTTGCGGTTAACCTCCTGATAGCATTCCCAGTACTTCTCGTCGTAGACCGCGTAATTTTGGAAATAATGGAACAGGGGCCAGATCACGTTGTTGCAGAACCCCGAATAGTACAGATCCAACTCCTGGCGGGAGAGGATCACCGGAAAGCAGCCCTCGAAACCCATCCGGTTGCCGATGACGCAGGCCTCTGCGCCGCTGATCTCCTCTCCCTCCAGCCCGGGCCAGCCGATCCACTGGCCCTTATAGGCCTGATAAAAGGATCTGAGCCCGGTGGCCAGTCCGCCCACGCTGGGTAGAAATTTTACTTCTTCACCATGGCGGACTACACTGATGGGCAGGCGGTTGGAGACCATCAGCAGCCGCCCTCTGGATTCGCGGTTCATTTAGAGTCTCCTGTTAAATTGCAATATCTTCATTATACTCACCGTCCTTATGGTGTCAATTTAAGTTCCGGTATTCATTTACCAATCGCTGCCCGATCTTTTTTGGGCAGGAGCTTGACCCTGTTGTGGAATCGGTGGGAAAGGCCGACCCATCAAAGGATTGCCCGGAGTCCGCCGCTCGCGGAAAGTAGAGTGGTTGTCAGAATAACGTTCCGATTCAAAAGCGAAATGTGCTGCCGGGGTTACACCCCCGGCAGCCGAATCGGAACAGATTTATGACATTCGCTATAGCTCCTGGTTTACCCGGCCGTTACCGCCCCCTGGCTTTTTAGACGGGAGGAATTTATTTGAGATAACTCAAGGTCCGGACTTGTCCTGTGGCCGCCATGGGTTATTTTTGATTAGAGCGATCGGCGAACATATGTCCCTTTTCGGGTGTCGGGGGAGCGACTCCGGTCCCATTTACAGCTTTTGGGACGGAACGTATTCCCCTTGCGTGTTCCAAACAGACATGGTCGGGAAAGCCTTAGAAGGGAGTGTCAGTTTATCTGGGTGACTGAAAGTAAAAGGCTTAAAAATCCTCAACCACAATTTATCTGCCCCCCCCTTTTTAGAAAGGAAACCGGAGATGACCGCCAAACAGGGGCCTGCTTTTTCATACCACCAGGCGGTGAGCTACGACCGCCTCCGGATGGAGAGTTACCGGCTGGACTGGACCGTTCGTCCGGGCGTTCAGAAAATTTATCCCGGTCGCCTCCGCCTGGAGCTGGAGCGGAATATCGATTTCCCTCCCGTCTCTCTCCCCGCGGTCCTGGGCCTGGAGCAGGGCGTCCCGGCCAGGCCCCTGCTGGGACCCAAGGCCCTCTCCCGGATCCTGTTTTCGGCCTATGGGGCCACGGCCAAAGCGACGCAGCCCGGCGGGGAATTCTTTTTCCGAACCGTTCCCTCGGCCGGGGCCCTTTATCCGGCGGAGCTGTACCTGCTCCTGGACCCGGGCCGGGCTGGGGAGTGCGGCCTGGAGCCGGGGCTGTACCATTACCCCAGCCCGGAGCACGGCCTGACCCTGCTCCGGCCGGGCGAATTCGGAACCGGGGGGACGGCCTTTTTCCTCACCGCCATCCCATTCCGTTCGGCCTGGAAATACCGAGACCGGGCCTGGCGCTACTGCTGCCTGGACACGGGCCATGTGGCCGAGAACCTGCTTCTGGCCCTGCGGGCCGAAGGATTTGCGGCCCGGCACGCTTTGGTCCCTGGTGCGAGCCGGGTGGAGGCCTTTCTGGGCGTCGATCCGGAGCGGGAGGGAGCCCTCCTGGCCGTGGGGCTGGAGGATCTGGCCGCCCTGCCTCCGGCCCACGATCCGGACCTGGCCTCGCCCAGCCGGGTTTCTCCGGGGGAGCGGAGATACCCCAAGCTGGAGCGAATCCGGACCGGACCAGAGGAAACGGACGGTTCTCCGGGAGCTTTCCGAACCGACATGGGCCTGGCCCCGGGGCCCTGGAATCCCCTGCCCCCGGCGCCGGGCGGCTGGGCCGGCGAGAGTTTGGGCCGCTGCCTGACCCTGCGCCGCTCCAAGCGGAACTTTATCCGCGCTGCAACGACAAGGGTCCACCTGGCCGGGCTGGCCCGGATGATGGAGCTGGCCCCGGACTCGCCCTTGCGGGTAGGTCTTCTTTGCGGCGGGGTGGAGGACCTGGAGGACGGTTTTTATCTCCTGGACCCCGGGGCGCAAAACCTGGCCCTGGTCAAACCGGGCGACCTGCGGGCCGAGATGGCCCGGGCCTGTCTGGACCAGGCCTGGCTGAGCCAGGCCGGTCTCCACTTTCTGTTCCTGGCCGACCTGGACGAACTGGACCGGCAAGGCGGTGCGGCCGCCTACCGGGAGGCCCTGGTCCCGGCCGGACGGCTGGGGCAGAGGATCTACCTGGGGGCCGCCGGGGCCGGGCTGGGCTGCTGCGGGGTGGGGGCCTTTTACGACGAGGAGTGCCGGGAGCTTTTGGGGCTGAACCACAGCTCCAGGCTGCTCTATCTGGTGGCCGCCGGACCGGTCAAGAAATGAGCACGCACCGGATCAGGGGGCGGGGGTTGTCCTCCCGCCGCCCTGCTCCGATCCGCTTACTCTAGAACCCGCCCAGGGTGTCCAGTTGGGCCTGGGCGTCGTAATCGAACTCGGCCGGATCGCCGACCCTGAAGGTGTCGGACATGCCCACCGGCGGCTCGTCCTTGAGGGAGAGGATCAGGTTGAAGGCGGCCTCCACCTTGTCCTCGTCGCCCTCCAGGGTCAGATGGACCGAGCCCTCGGACCCGGCCACGCCGCCGGCGCCCACGCAGTAGGCCTTCACCCCGCAGAGCAGGGCCAGGGACTCGATCTCGGTCACGGCCTGGCCTTCCACCAGGGGAATGATCTTGGCCGGCAGGCCCATGGTCTTCTGGAAGTGGTAGACTCCGGTGTGCCGAGCCGCGGTCATGACGCAGGGGACCATCTTCTCCAGGCTCACCGGAATAAGGAAATGGGCTCCCCGGGGGGTCACCAGGGGCCAGGAGGCGCCCATGGTTCCGGCCTTGAGGGAGGAGGCGTAGGTGCCGGTCAGGCCGGTGTGGTCGATGGCGTTGGCCCCCTTAACCACCACGTCGTCCTTCTTGAACTTGAGCATCTCCACGTTGGAGTCGGCGTCCTCCACCACCTGGCCCTTGTTCAGAACATGCCACAGGCAGGGCGGCGGACCGGCGGTGGAGTTGGTGGCTCCCTTGCCCACGAGGCCGGCGGTCTGGTTGGCCTTGTTCTCGATGGTGATATTGAACAGCTCCTCGCTCAAAAAGGCGTTGGTTATGCCTCTGGCGATGACGATCATGCCTTCCTTATAGGCCTTCTGGAACATGGGAGTGGCGATGGCTCCCCTGGCCACCAGCCGCCGGGACTGGGCCGGGTGCAAAACCACCAGGGCCGCGGCCTGTTTGGCTCCCGGTGTGGGCTGGGGCGGTTCGACCGGGTAGAACATAACTTCCTCCTCAGTGATTGTTGAATTTCAGGATTAAAGCCGACCTTACCAGGGCCGGCCGCAAGATTGTAGCAAAAGATGGGCCGCTGCAGGAGGATGATTATTTTGAGCGCCGGCAGGGCGGCGGGTTCGGCCTGGCAAAGGAGAGGGGCGGCCGCGGCGTTTCAAGGCCCCGGCCGCTCCCGAAGCGTTCCCTTACTCGGCCTTGCGGGCCACGCCCTCCACCTCGAACTTGGCTCCCAGAGGCAGGGCTCCCACCTGGATGCAGGCCCGGGCCGGCAGATCCGGGCAGCCCTCGAAGTACCCGGCGTAGATCCCGTTGATCTCGGCAAAGTCGCCCATGTCGGTCAGAAAGATGGTCACCTTGACCAGATCGGCAAAGGACATCCCGGCCGCCTCCAGGATGGCCTTCAGGTTGTCCAGGGCCCGGCGGGCCTGGGTTGCGGTGGCCTCTCCGGCCAGTTTGCCGATGCCCGGGTCCACCCCGACCTGGCCGGAGATGTAAAGGGTCTGCCCGCACCAGCGGGCCTGGCTGTAGGGACCGGCCGCGGCCGGGGCCTTGTCGGTGGCGATGGTGTTTTTCGTGCTCATGGTGATCTCCTCTCTGAGGTTGATGTGCAATTCAGGATAAATAACAAATTGGTGTGCTGTCAGGGGTGTGACCCTGACGCCAACGTGTAGTCCATTTGATCAGCCTCTTCACTCCCGGGGCAGGCCGTCCAGGAGGGACTCTCTTTTAAAGGCCTCCCGCAGTTCCTGTCCCGAGGCGTTGCCCCCGCTGACCTGGAGGGCCACCTTTTTTCCGGCCAGTCTGCCCCGGATCTTGATGGCCGCCCGGAGGCAGGCCGAGCCCGCCCCTTCGGTGAGGTTGCGGGTGTGGTGGGCGGCCAGGGCCATGCCCTGGTATAGCTCCTCCTCGGAGAGTACCACGAAGTCGGCCAGCCCGTCCCGGTACAGGGAGAAGGGCAGCTCGTAGGCCGTGCCCGTGGCCACGCCCCCGGCAAAGGTCAGGTTGGGCGCTTTCACGATCTTCCCCGCCTTCCACGACAGATAGGCCGCCTGGGAGGTCTGGGCCTGGACCGCGATGATCTCCAACTCGGGCCTGGCCGCCTTGGCCACCCCGATGCCTCCGGCCACCTCGCTGCCCGCGCCCAGGGGCAGGATCAGCACATCCAGGTCCGGAATCTCCTCCAGGATCTCCAGAAATCCGGTGGCCACTCCGTTGACCAGCCGCGGGTCGTTGGCCGGATGGACAAAGTAGAGCCCCCGTTCCTCCACCAGCTGGGCCACCTTTTCCCCGGCCGCCTCGAAATCGGCCCCGTGCTCGATCAGCTCCGCCCCGGCGTCCTTGATGGCCTGGACCTTCAGGGGGTTGGAGCCCTGGGGCACCACCACCACGGCCCGCAGCCCGAACCTTTTGGCGCTGGCCGCCACCGAAGTGCCGTGGTTGCCGGTGGAGTAGGTCACCACCCCCGCCACCCCTTCCCGGGCCAGGTGGTGCATCAGGTTCAACCCGCCCCGGATCTTGAAGGTCCCGGTGGGGTTGTGGTTCTCGTGCTTGAGAAAAACCCGCGCTCCGATTAGGCGGTCCAGGCTGGGGTAGTTCCTCAGCGGGGCGGGCCGCAGATGGGGTCGGATTATCTCCCTGGCCCCCAGGGCTCCGCTCAGGGATATGCCGCTCTGGTCGCTCATTTTTCAATTCCTCTTACTTAGGTTGTTTTCAAGGAAAAATATTTAATCCAGGCCGGGGCTGGTACAGAGGGTTGTAAGCGGTGACCTCCCATCTCTTGAACCAATTCAGCCGACAATATTTTTCATTGAAAACAACACTCTTGATTTTTGGCCTGATCGTCCTCCTGTCAAGGCTGAAACCCTTTGGGCGCGAAAGCGGCCCCGACAGGAGGACGATCAGGCCGTATCCAGCCGCCGGCCGCTTTGGGAAAAGTTCGATCAAATCCAAATGTATCCTTCCAGATAGAGGGCCGCCTGCCCGGCCAGGGTCACCCGGTCTCCCCTGTCCCGGCATTTCAGCTCCCCGCCCCGCTCCGAGACCTGGCGGGCGGCGAGCTCCTTTTTGCCCAGCCGCGCGGACCAGTAGGGGACCAGGGTGCAGTGGGCTGAGCCGGTGACCGGGTCCTCGGCGATGCCCACCTTGGGGGCGAAAAAACGGGAGACGAAGTCCCGGTCGCTGCCGGGCGCGGTGACGATGACCGCCATAGATTCCAGCCCGGCCAGGACGCTGAAGTCCGGCTCCAGGGCCCGGACCTGCTCCTGGGTATCGAACACGGCCAGGTGGTCCCTGGCCAGGAGGACCTCCCGGGGTTCGGCCCCCAATCCCTGGACAAGCTCCGCCGGGGCGCCGCAGGGCTGCCCCGGCCGGGAGGGGAAATCCATGCTCAGAAATCGGCCTTCCTTGACCACGGTCAGGAGGCCGCTGGGGGAGTGGAAGAGGACCCGTTCCCCGCCCGGTTTCAGAATTTCGAAGACCGTGTGGGCCGCGGCCAGGGTGGGGTGTCCGGCCAGGTCTATCTCGGCCTTGGGGGTGAACCAGCGCAGGGCGTAGCCGTCCGCCTGCTCCACCAGAAAGGCCGTTTCGGAGAGGTTGTTTTCGGCCGCGATATTCTGGAGGACCGGGTCCGGCAGCCATCCGGCCAGAAGACAGACCGCAGCCGGGTTGCCCCCGAACACCCGGTCGGTGAAGGCGTCCACCTGAAACATGGGGATCTTCATCTAAAAGCCTCCTTAGTCTTTCCGGGCCAGCATAGCCCCGACGGCCTTGACAAAACAGATACAGATTAATAAAAATTGAACCATAACAGATTTTGCCTGATGGGAGCGCCGGTGAAAACTCAGGAAAACCCGCAAAACGATTTTCTTTATAAAAGGCTGGCCGGGGAGATAGAGGCCAAAATCCGGCAGGGGGAGTTTCGCCCCGGAGAGAGGCTGCCCTCCCTGCGCAGCCTTGAGAGCAAGCTGGGCCTCTCCCTATCCACGGTCTACCAGGCCTACCTGAACCTGGAGGCCGGGGGGCTGGTGGAGGCCCGGCCCAAGTCCGGGTTCTACGTCAGGCCGGAGGGCATCATCACCAAACCTCCGCCCCGCCACAGCCGCAGGATCTCCCGGCCCCGCCAGATTCAGCTGCAGGCCATCACCTCCGAGGTGGTCAACGCCTCCCTGGACCCGGACCTGATCGCCCTGGGGGCCTCGACCCTCTCGCCCAGACTGCTGCCCTACAAGCACCTGGGCCGGATTGTCAGGGAGCTGCTGAGCAGCCGGGCCCAGGAGATGCTCAACTACGCCCCTCCCGAGGGGGACGCCGAGCTGCGGCGGCTGATCGCGGCCCGGCTCACCGGCCTGGTTCCCGGAGTGGAAAGCCGGGACGTGCTCATCACCAACGGCTGCATGGAGGCCGTCTCCCTGGCCCTCCAGGCCCTGGTCAGGCCGGGCCAGGTGGTGGCTCTGGAATCGCCCACCCACTTCGGCTTTCTGCAACTGCTGCGGGAGATGGGGCTTTACGGGGTGGCCGTGCCCACCGATCCCCGCGAGGGGATGGACCCGGCCGCCCTGGCCCGGATTTTGGACCGCTACCGGGTGGGGGCGGTTCTGACCATTCCCAATTTTCACAATCCCCTGGGGGCCCTCATGCCCGAAGAGAGGAAAAAGGAGCTGGTCCGCCTGACCAATGAGCGGGAGGTGGTCCTGATCGAGGACGATATCTACGGGGAGATGTACTTTGGGGAGCCCCGGCCCAGCCTCCTCAAAAGCCACGACCGTCGGGATCTGGTGATCACCTGCTCCTCGGTCTCCAAGGCCCTGGCCCCGGGCTTCCGGGTGGGCTGGTGTCTGCCCGGAGAAAGGCTGGCCGGTCCGGTGGGGCGGCTCAAGGCGGCCGTCTCCATGGCCTGCCCCACCCTCCAGCAGAAGGCCGTGGCCCGGTTCATCTCCGGAGGAGCCTTTGACCGTTATCTCCGCTCCCTGAAGGCCAAGGTCAAGGGCCAGCTGGCCGAGACGGCCCTGGCCGTACAGCGCCTTTTCCCGGAGGAGGTCCGCTTCACCGTGCCCCAGGGCGGCAACATGCTGTGGACCGAACTGCCTCCGGAGGTGGACGGGACAGAACTCTACCGCCGGGCCCTGGCCGCCGGGGTATCCATAGTCCCCGGAGCGGCCTTCACTCTGGACGGGGGCTATAGAAACTATATCCGCCTCTCGGCCACCGGCCCCTTTGACCGGAGGGTGGAGAGGGGGGTCGAGATTCTGGGGCGGCTCATCCGGGAGATGAGGGAGGGCGGGTGATTCCTGACGATGTTCCGGATCCTGTCCGTTGATGGTTTTCGTTCGGCCTGAAGAGGGACCAGACCAGGTTGATCTGGAGCAGGAACCAGAGCACGGCCAGGTCCTGGACGTTGACCATGAGCCGGGACGGATCGGTGACGATGAGCAGCCCGATGAAAGCGAGGTAGCCCGCCAGGGCCGCGGCCAGGGAGGACATGAGCAGGGCCAGGGAGAAAAGTCGGGGCCGGGAGCGGAGATGGATAAGCTGAAAAGGCAGGGAAATCAGGGAGAGGGCCAGGACCAGCCTGAACGCCCCGCCCCAGCGGTCCATAATGCGGGTCAGCAGCCCCGGCACCTGACCGGCCAGCTCCGCGACCTTTCCCCAAAAGGGCGGCCCGCCCTCCCTCAGCGAGCCCAAAAGATTCAGTCGTTGGGGCGGGTTGCGGAGGTAGGCCTCAAACCAGATCTGGAGGACGGACAGGTTCCGGGCCTGGAAGTCCGTGGCCCGGAGGTCGTGCCTGGCGAACCGGACATGGGGATACTCTCCGGCCCAGCCCTTTTCCAGAGCATCCCTTAAAGATGCGGAGACATGCCGCAGGTACTTCCAGGGGTTTTTCCCGATTCCTTCCAGGGCCAGCTCCATGAAGATCCGGTTGATCTCCTGATGGAATTTTTCCTCGGGATATCGTTTGGCCACATAATCCCGGACCACCCCATAGGGGCTCCGGTCTCCGAAATCCTGCCTCAATTCCGGGGTGAAGAAGCCTCGATTCAACCAGCCGCCCTGATGGTTCCGGCGGGTCGCGTATTTCCGGAGGTAGAGGGGCATGAATTTTTTCAACTCTCTCTTTATCTCCCGGTGTTTTTCCGACTCCAGATCGATCAGGTGCCCGGCGTGAAAAAATAGTTTGTATCCGCCTGAGGAGGCCAGACTGAAAACCCCGAATCTGTGCTGGTAGAGGAGCCCATAGCCCCCCAGCAGGGAGGCCGTCAGAACGGTGAAGATCAGGGCCGGGGCGGCTATCTGCCGCAAGCCTGTTTTGCGGTCCATGGCCGGGGCGGCCAGGAGAAAGACCCCGAAGGACGCCCCCAGGACCACGGCCGAAGGCTTGGTCAGGATGGCCGCCGTGGCGATCAGCCCCAGCACGGCGGCGTTGGTTTTGGTGGGCCTGCCCCATTTTAATATCAACACGGAGAAGAAAAGGCAGATCAGAGTCCGGGAGAGGTGCTCGGAGAGAAGGGCGTATTCGAACTGGAGGTTTTTTTCGACAAAGCAGAGGTAAAAGCAGATGGCCAGGGCCGCCGGCCTCAGCCGCTGTTTCAGGGCCAGGGCCAGGGTGAGCAGCAGGGTGGAGCCGGCCCATAGAAGGTTCTGGACGGCCAGGAACCAGACCGGGTGGCCCAGGTGGATGAATCCCAGGGCCACGGTCCAGGAGGTGGCGGGTAGCTGCTCCTGGGACAAGGGCAGCAGGGGGTTGGTCAGGACGGGCCCCAGATAATACCTCCCGTCCGGCAGCCAGCAGGGAACCTCCAGGTAAAGGGTCCAGTAGAGCCGATAGGCCAGCCCGGCGGCAAAGGTGAACCCCAGGAGGAGCCAATAGCCGGTTTGCCCGGACAAGGGGGCGGAGGTCCATAACTCGCTCAGGCGCCTTATGATCTTTTTTTCGGGGAACCCGCCGGGGCCTTCTTGCCTGCCTGCCAGGTAGAGCAGGACATAGGCCGCGACCAGAAAGGCCAGGGCCAGGGGATGGAGCCGCAAGGGATAGCTGACCACATACTCCCGGCCGTTGGCTTCCGGGTCGGTGTTGTCCGAGGCGGAGAACCAGACGTTCACTCCCCAGTGGGAATAGAGCCCTTTCCCCCGTTCCCGGATCTCATGGTGAAAGCCGGTCTGGGGGCCCAGGGGCCGCCCGTCTTCGTAGATTGTCAGGGTCGAGTGGGTGTTGTGGGCGGAAAGAGGTTGCAACAGGCCGCGCCACCGTTCCTGGAGGACGATTATCCGGGCCCGGCCGGAATCGGGCAGAAAGTTTTCGGCCTTAAGGGTGGCCCTGAGGCCCTCGAAAAGCCCGATGGCCAGCACCAGGAGGATGGCCGTCCGCATCGCCGGGAGCAGGATGCCGAGGATAGATTGCGCCCCCGGTTTTCCTGCCCTGGTCGGAGAATTCACCGGCGGATCATGAGGCACCGCAATTGTTCCCCACAAGCATGAGCTGTTCCGGAATACATTCCGACCCTATCAGAGGGGGGCGCGTAAGACAACCGGGTTCGGGCCCTTGCCGGTTCGCCTGAAATATGGCGGGGCCGAGGTCGCAGGCTCCTTGAAGTGTGTTATATTTCTTTAAATGTGTCGCCGTTATGCCGCCAAAAACGCGCCGGCCCCCTGCGGTCCGGCTGGACAAGGAGAAAAAGATGCGCGATATCCTCAGGGTGGATCTGAGCCGGGGCGTTTTAGAGAGGACGCCGGCCCCGGCGAACCTGACTCTTCTGGGCGGCCGGGCCCTGATCTCGGCCTTGGCTGAAAAGGAGATAGACCCGGAATGTCATCCCCTGGGCGTATCCAATGTTCTGATCCTGGCCCCGGGGCTTCTTTCCGGAACCGCGGCCCCCACCGCCGGACGCCTCTCCGTGGGCGGCAAGAGTCCCCTCACCGGCGGGATCAAGGAAGCCAACGCCGGGGGCAACGCGGCCCAGTATCTGGCCCGGATGGGGCTCAAGGCGGTGACCTTTCAGGGACGCTTTCCCGAAAAGGAGGGGCTGATCCTGGTTCTGGGCCGAGACCGGGCCGAGCTGGAACCGGCCGCCGGGCTGTGGGGCCTGGGCAACTACGCCCTGGCGGAGAAGCTGCTGGGCCGTTTCGGGCCCCAGGCCTGCGTCATCTCCTGCGGACCGGCCGGGGAGATGGGCCTTTCCGGGGCCTCGGTGGCGGTCACCGACCGGGAGGGGCATCCCACCCGGCACGCGGCCAGGGGTGGACTGGGCGCGGTCATGGGCCGCAAGGGACTCAAGGCCGTGGTCTTGGACGGAGCGGGGCTCAATCCTTTGACCGGGGCCCGGGCAGAGGAGTTCAAGGAGGCTGTGGCCGCCTACGCCAAAAAGCTGGGCGGAGGGGAGCGGCACCAGTTCATGAGAACCTACGGCACGGCCGGATTCACGGCCATCAGCAGCGCCCGCTCCGGCCTGCCCACCAGGGCCTATACCCAGGGCAGCTACGAGGAGGAGAAGCTCCGCAACATCGACGGCGCCCGCTTCAAAGAGCTGATCGAGACCCGGGGCGGGGCCACCGGCCACGCCTGCATGAACGGCTGCGCGGTGCGTTGTTCCAACGTTTTCATGGGGCCTGACGGTAAGTATCTCACCGCCGGGTTCGAATACGAGACCATCGCCCTCCTGGGGGCCAACCTGGACCTGGACGACCTGGACACCATCGCCGCCCTGGACCGGCTCTGCGACGACATCGGGCTGGACACCATCGAGATGGGCGGGGCTTTGGCCGTGCTCTCGGAGACGGGGCTCTTCTCCCTGGGCGACCGCCAAAGGGCCCTGGAACTGGTCAAGGAGATCGGCCGGGGGACGCCCTTGGGCCGGATTATCGGCCAGGGCGCGGCCACGGTGGCCAAGGTTTTCGGGATCGACCGGGTTCCGGCGGTCAAGGGCCAGGCCCTGCCCGGACACAACGGCCGGGCCCTCAAGGGGCTGGGGGTGACTTACGCCACCTCGCCCATGGGGGCGGACCACACCGCCGGGTTCACCCTGGAGAGGGCCGGTTCTCCGGAAGGCCAGGCCGACCACTCCCGGCAGGCCCAGATCCGGGCCATGATAAGCGACTCCCTGGGGTTGTGCAATTTCGCGGACATGGCCTCCTCCCACCAGATCATGGCCGGGCTGGTCTCCGCCCTGACGGGGCGGGAGGTGAAGCCGGAGGATATACCGGCCGCGGCCTGGGAGGCGTTGCTGCGGGAGCGCAGGTTCAACCGGGCCGCCGGACTGGGCCCGGCCGACGACCGCCTTCCGGAGTTCATGCGGACCGAGACCCTGCCCCCGGTGGATACGGTCTTTGACGTGACCGATCAGGAGCTGGACCGGGTTTTCGGGGAGTGAAAAGTCCAGACGGGGGATACTTTGGAAACAACAGTGAGTTAACAGGTAGCTTATATTTCGATATTAACCTGAATTACCCGGCAGAGTTGATCGGAAAGATACAACATTTGGCATAACAAGCTGATATAATGAGCCAAACCGTTCAGGGGGCAGATTTTAAAGATGCACGGTAATGGTGAAGCTCAAGAACATATCATTCGGCCAGAATTCAATCGATCCATTCTAATCGATTTCCTTGGAGCCAAGATCACCTCTGATGCCTGGTTCCTGGTCGTGAGAGAGATTGACGAACGGTTCAAGGTGACATCCCCTATGGGCGGTGAAATTGATGATCCAAGATCGCCGGTTCACCTCAGGCATTCCATGGTCGAGATGATCAGGCAGAGGGTTTACCAGATTGCCGCCGGGTACGAGGATTGTATAGCAGGCTGTTGAAAAAGCATCCTTTTGTAACCAATGAGTGGTCACATGTGGGTCAGAATCAGAAAGTGATGTGAGTATGCAGTGTCTGCGTTCGCTGCATAAACGTTGAGTCTATGCTATAGGTTCTCGCCAGGACTCCTTTGTGGTAAGGAGAGTGGCGGCCAACATGGTTTTGCTCATGGTCCGACCTGGGCCCGGAGGTTTTTCATCCTGACCAGGTTGTAGGCGCTCATGGCCAGGGTGAAATTCAAAGCTACCTTCTTGACGCCCCGGTGTTTGACTTTGCGGATATTACCAACGGTCTTGGCCCAACCGAAAACTTCTTCGATTCGTTTACGGAATCGTTGGCTGATCTTGTAGCCTTCATGGCGAGTGGTTCGGCCGTCGATGGCCGAGCGCCTGTTGGTATTGTTTTGGGCCAGGTGCGGGGTCGCTTCAAGATCGCGGAGATCGTGGACGAACTCTTTGGCGTCATAACCTTTATCAGCCGCCAGAGTAATCCTGTGTTGACCCTTAAGATCGCAGATCATGTCTGTCGCCGCTTCACGCTCGGCCTTACCGCTGGCCTGGGTCAACCGGCTGTTGACAACCAACCCGTTGCGATTCTCAATCAGAACATGGCCCATGTAGCACAACTTGGTCTCTTTGCCCTTACCCTTGCGGAACAATTTGGCCTCGGGATCCGTGGTCGAAGCATGGGTCTCGTTCCTCCGCTTCTGGCCGCGAAAATCAACTGTCCCATTTCGTCCGCCTCCTTTGGGCGGCTCATCCGGGGATTGATCCTTGGGTCTGACGCTTTTCATCGACGCCCATGCCTCAATGAGCGTTCCGTCAACGCTGAAATGATCCTCGGACAGCAACTTGGATTCTTCGGCTTGAGCCAAAATGGAACGGAAAAAAGACTCGGCCAGATCGGTGGCAAGAAACCGGTCTCGGTTTTTGGAAAAGGTCGAGTGATACCAGACCGGATCATCCATGCTCAGACCAACGAACCAGCGGAAGAGGAGATTGTAATCCATCTGCTCCATCAGTTGGCGCTCGCTGCGGATCGAATAAAATATTTGCAGCAGCAGCGCCTTAAGAAGGCTTTCCGGGGGAATCGAAGGACGACCGGTCGATGAATAAATCGTCTCCAATTGCGACCACATCTCCGCAAATGCCGAATCAACCATATCCCGGATTGGCCGAAGAGGATGATTCTTTGGAACACGCTGTTCTGGCGATAGGTAGCTGAACATCCCCTCTTCGCTATCTGTGACTCCGCGCATCCCGGTCTCCTCCTTAAGGTGAAACCAGGCTAGCAGCCAATACCTGTTCTTTCAACCGGTAAACCGAGTTTTTCAACAGCCTGATAGGTGATTATCATCAGGACGATGATGGCCACGATCAGGAAGGGGAAGGCCGCCCTGGAAATTTTCTCCAGGCTGACGCTGGCTATCCGGCAGCTTATGAACAGACAGACTCCCACCGGGGGTGTGCTGAGCCCGATGATCAGGTTCAGGACCAGGATGGCGCTGAAATGAACCGGGGCCACACCTAACTGGACGGCGATGGGCAACAGGATGGGGGTGCAAAGGATGATGGCCGCGGCCGTCTCCAGGACCGTGCCCACCAGGAGCAGAAAAACGTTGATGATGAACAGGATGACGTATTTGTTATGGGAAAAGGAGAAAAGAAGCTTGGTAATGGCCGTGCTGGCGCTCTCGGCGCCTAAAATCCAGGGAAAGATGGCCGCCGTGGAGATGATCGGGGCCAGGGCGCCCAGCAGGATTCCGGTATCGATTATGTTGTCCGCCAGTTTCTTCAGGGTTAGTTCCCGGTGGACGAAAAAACCGATGATCACGGCATAAACCACGGCGATGGCCGCCGCCTCGGTGGGGGTGAAGATGCCCCCCAGGATTCCGTAAAGAATAATGAGAGGAAAGAGCAGGGCCGGGATGGCCCTGTAAAAATTGGTCAGGAAATCCGAGAGAACAAAACGGCCGTGTTTCGTAATCTTTTTGCGTTTGGCGTAGATATAGGCCGCAATCATAAGGGAAAAACCCAGCAGCAACCCCGGAAAGACCCCGGCCAGAAACAGGGAGGCCACGGAGACGCTGCCAATGCTGGCCCCGATGTTGACCTGGGCCAGCCCGCCGCTGACGTGGCCGATAAGGGACTTGACCAGGGCTATCAGCCGGGCGCTGATCCCTCCGGCGTTCATCAGGTTTCCGGCCAGGGTGAACAAGGGGATGGCCAGGAGGACGAACATGTCCATGCTTTTGAACATTCTCTAAGGAAAGACGATCATCATGTTGTAATTTTCGGAGATGACGATATAGGCAAAGGAGACCAGCCCCAGAACGAAGATTATGGGGAGCCCGATCAGAAACAGAACCACCAGAATGATAAAAAGAGTGGTGACCATATCTTTATCCGCCCGCCCCCCGTTTTTTAAGGAAGTTGATCATGGACTCCAGAATGAACACCAGACAGAGCGCACAGCCCAGGGGAATAGCGGCGTAGATCACGGACATGGGTATCCGGGCCGCCGGAGAGACCTGGGCGGCGTTTGCCAGGCACAGTCTCCAGCCGTAGGTGACGGCCAGAACCAGAAAAAAGGAGCACAGCACATCCGAGATAAAGGAGATCCGTTCGATTATCTTGAAGGGCAGCTTGTTTATCAGAATAACATCATAGATCAGTTCTTTTTTGCGGTAGGCCACCCCGAAGGCGATAAAACCTGTCCAGATCATGAGGTAGCGGGCCAGTTCCTCGGTCCAGGGGATGGAGACGAGGAGGATATAGCGGACCACGATGCCCAGGACCACCACCAGGGGCATGGTCGAAAGGAGCAGCAGGATCGCCGCCCGCAGAACCTTTTCCAGCCGATCCATGATTCGGGCCATTCCGTTTTTCTCAATCCATGTATCTGCCGGCGCTCATGTTCAGAGTCTCGCCGGCGGCGAAGTCGTTTTCCAAGAGGAAGATAACCGCGTGGGCTATCTCCATGGGGTCGCCCACCCGTTTCACGTGGGTCGAATCGGCAAAGCGTTTCTGAACCTCGGCCAGCATGCTCTCGTAAAGCTCGGTTCTTATCGGACCGGGGGCAACGGCACTGACCCATATTTTCTGACCGGCGAACTCGCTGGAAAGAGCCATGGTCAGACCGATAACCCCGGCCCTGGAGGCGGCGTACTGGGCGCCGGAGAGTCCGCCCATCTTGCCCGCCACGGAGGAGATGTTTACGATTTTGCCGCCCTCGTTCTGCTTCAGGAAAAGGGGAATCACCGCCTGGCAGCAGTTGAAGACGCCCTTGAGGTTGACCCCCAGGACCCTGTCCCAGTCCTCCTGGGTTATCTCCAGGAAACCAGCCTTGCCCGCGATTCCAGCATTGTTGATCAAAAAATCCACCCGGCCGAACTCCTCCGCCGTGGCGGCGACCATCCGGTCCACCTCGGACTTTTGGGAGACCTCGGCCCGGAAAGCCAAAGCCCGGCCTCCGGTTTCACGGATTTTCTTCACCACGGCATCGGCTGCATCCGGAGCCGAATTATAGTTTACCGTAACGGCCACTCCCTCGGCGGCCAGCCTCAAGCAGATGGCCCGCCCAATCCCCCGGCTGCCTCCGGTCACGATGGCGGCCTTGCCCTTGAGGTCCTTTTTAAAGCTGTTTTCCATGAGCTCCGCCTTTTTCTGTGGGTTGCCTCCGCCCCGCCTGAGCAGATCCGAAAAATTTGGGGCCGGAAGGAATTGTCAAACAGGCTCCCCCGGCCCATCTCCTCACTCCTGCCTGGCCTTTGTGGTCATCCCAAATGATCGGGCCAGCTGGTTGTATTTTTCCGGGAAGGTGGGCTGCATCTGGTAGCCCTTGAAATGAGTCGGAAACCGGCCCACTCCTGTTTTTTCGGTGGCCTTCAGGCCGATGATCACATCATCCACCCTCTCTTTGGAGATGGAGAAGACCAGCTCGTGATCCTGGGCGTGGCCCGAGACCCGCTCCCCTCCACCCGGAATGCCGACCCGGCATTCCTTGGAGAGGAAGGGCCGGGCAACCGAGGAGGAACACGAACCCCGGGGCGAAAATGGACCGGACTCGATGCCCGACCCCTTGAGGTAGTTGGCTGCGGCGATCAATCTGTTCATTTGGGCGGCGTTACCGTAAATCAGGATCACCCCGGGTTCGGCCGCCATGTCCCGGCCCAGGGGTTCCATAAGGGTCATCTTGACCGTGCCGGCCGGGACCCTGGCCAGGGATTCCTCGGCCAGAGCCCCCAACTCCAGAGTCTCGGTGAAGTAGGGGTAGCACATCTCACTCCGGGCGACCAGGTCGGGCATCTTCCTAAGGTCCAGAAAAAACAGGCAAAAGGGGCAGGCATTATCCTCGAATCTGAGGGCCACTTTCCAGCCGTAGGTGCGGACCATGCCGAACCCCTGGCAGAAGTTGACCGGGTGCCCCAGCAGATCGAGAGGGTAAACCGTATCCTCGGGCAGGCTTTCCGGCTCCTCCGCAAACAGGTGTAGACCAGAGGGGTGTACGCGGGCCGCACTATCCGCTCCAGAACCTCTTTCAGCTCTTGGTATTTTTTCATGTCAAGCGACCTTTTAGAGGCTCAACTCCCCTCCCCGCCACAGCGGGGAGGGGGACCATTTTCCGTCCAGGAGGTTACTTCATTTCCTGGACGGCTTTGACGAACTCGGCCACGGCGGGAACTTTCATGTACTTGTCGTAGATGAAGTTTGACTTTTCCATGAAAACCCTGGAATCGCCCTGGTTGATGGCGATGTCCCTCTTTTTCATGGTCTCCATGGCTTTGGCGCCCCTTTCCTTGCATAGGGCGATCTGCCAGGGAATCATCTCCCGCCAGCTCTCCTCCAGGAGTTTCTGATCCTCGGGCGACATCTTTTCCCAGAGGCTCTTGTTGACGAAACCCACCGAGGGCCAGAAGAAATGCCCGGCCAGGGAGAAGAACTTGATGACCTCCATGAGCTTCTCCGAAGAGGCGGAGGTGGCGTTGATCTCGGTTCCGTTGATGACTCCGGTCTTGAGGGAGGTGTAGATTTCGCCGTAGGAGATGGGGATGGGAATGGCGCCCAGGGCCGAGAAGATCTCCTGGTGCATTTTGGTCTCGGCTACTTTCAGCTTGATCCCCTTGAGATCGGCCGGGGTGTTGATGGCCCGGACGTTGTTTCCTATGTGGCGGTAACCGTTTTCGATCAGGCCCAGGGGATGGAGGTTCAATTTTTCTATCCCGCTGAGCAGCTTCTTGGTGAAGTCGGCCAAAAAGATTTTTTGTTGGGTGTCATAGTCCTTGATGAGGAAGGGCATCTGGAGGGCGTTCAGGTCGGGCAAAAAACCGTCGAACACGGCCGTGGAGCAATGAGCCATGTCCACGGCCCCGGCCCCGACCAGTTCGATGGCGTCCTTGTCACCTCCCAGTTTCCTCTCCTGGATCGGTTCGATGAGGATCTTCCCGCTGACTTCTCCTTGACCATCTCCGCGTATTTGATCGTGGCGGCATGGGTCGGCAACCCCGGGAAGGAGGCCGTCCCGAACCGGAACTTGGCCGGCTCGGCCCCGTAAGCGGCCACGCTCATGGCCAACAGGCCGGCAGTTAAAAACACCACGCCCAGCGCGATCAAACTCTTTTTGATCATTTCCGCACCCTCCTAAAGATTTTTGCGGTCAACAAAATTGTCGCCAAGAACTGACCCCGACAATCATAGAGCGACTAAAAAAGCAATTTAGATGCCAATTAAAGCATGTTTAGTATCATGTCATTCTTATTCCCCTTTCCGAAATCCAGACCTCGTAAAATTCGAGGCATGTTGCAGTGTGTGAACATAAAATGTTACAGTGTTGCAACTTTATTACCAGGGGAACCGCCATGGAAACATCATTAAAGGAGCATCAACCGGTCGATTGGCGAACCAGGTATCAAAATCTGAAGGATTCGTTGAGTCTGGGGTTGCTTATCTGCGACCTTAATTTCATGATCATGGACTGCAACAAAAAATACCTGGAGATGACCGGGTTCAACCCCTCCCAGCTTATAGGCAGATCCTTTAGCGAGCTTTTCACCGAAAGCGAGTTCGCGGAACTCAAGACCAAGCTTAAGTATCTCCGTCAAAACGACCAGTATCAGTATGAGACCATCCTGGCCAGGGCCGACGGAAGCAGAATACCTTCCCTAAACAGTTCCCACATAAACCGCAACTCCGAGGGCGAGCCCGAGTCGGTAAATATCCTGGTAATGGACATCCGTGAGTCCAAGGAGATCCAGACCAAGCTGGAATCCGCCTATAACGCCCTTTTGGACAGTCAGGATTCCTTGAAAAAGGAAAAGAAAATGATCGAGGCCATCCTCTTCGGGATTGGGGACTGCGTAACCATTTTCGACAGGAACGGCGAGATAATCCTGGGCAATCCCCAAGGGCTGAAGATAAGGGGAGAGAGGAAAACGTCTTTTCTGCCCCTGGAGCCCGGGAGCAGGAAGGAACAGGTATTGAAGGTGGATTCCCAGCAGAAACGGTTCTCCGGGAAGATAGAGCCCATCAGGGACGAGAATGGGTCCATCTTCGCCTTTGCCGAAATTCTCAAGGATATCACCTCCAAAATGAGGCTTAGGCAGCGGGAACAGGAGCTTTTCCACATCAGGCGGGAAATGCGGCGGGGGCAGTTGAAGGATAAGATGATCGGGGTCAGCCCGGCCATGAACCGGGTCTTTGACCTCATCGTCCGCTGCACCGACATTGAGTTCGACATCGTCATCTCCGGGGAAACCGGGGTGGGCAAGGGCATGGCCGCCCAAGAGATCCACGCCAGAAGCTCGCGCAAGGACAAACCATTCATCGCCGTCAACTGCGGCGCCCTGCCCGAATCGCTTCTGGAGTCGGAGCTTTTCGGCCATGTAAAGGGCGCCTTCACCGGGGCGGTGGCGGGCCGGACGGGGCTTTTCAGGGACGCCAACGGGGGCATAATCTTTCTGAACGAGATCGGGGACATCAGCGAGGCCTTTCAGGTCAAGCTGTTAAGGGTTTTTGAGGAGAAAGAGGTCCGGCCGGTGGGGAGCGGCAGGTCCTATCCGGTTGATATCAGGATTATCACGGCCACCAACAAGAACCTGGAGCAGATGGTGGAGAGGGGGCTTTTCCGGGAGGACCTGTACTACCGTCTTTCGGTCATTCCTCTCCACATCCCGCCCCTGAGGGAGCGGCGGGAGGATATCTTTCCTCTGATAGAGCACTTCATCAGAAAGCATCGGGGACCCAGAAAGAGGACCAGGTACTTCATCGACCAGGAGGCCCAACAGGTTCTCCTGGAATACTCCTGGCCCGGAAACATTAGGGAGTTGGAAAACGCCGTCAAGCACGCCCTGGCCATGTCGAGAGGATCGACCATCACGGCCCGGGAGCTGCCGGCCAAGATTCTGGCCGAGTGGAAAAAGAGCGGCGGCCGGGACTACGGCCTGGGCCGGTTCAGAATGGCCTCGGAGGGATCGGCCGGCCGGAAACCCTCCGATCACCGCAAGCAGCTGAGCAACCTGTCCCGAAAGTATCAGGAGACCGAGAAGGAGATGATCGTCTCGGCCCTGCTCCTAAACAACGGCAGCCGGACCAGGACGGCCCGTCAGCTGGGCGTTTCCCGCACCACCCTGTGGAGAAAGATCACCATGTATGGCCTTGACGGAAAGGAGTCTGCGGCCGGAGAGTGATCCTCCGGTGTCCGGGGCCTCAGTCGTCCTCGAACCTGGCCCTGACCGTCATGGCGTGGACCGGCAGCCCCTCGGCCTTGGCCAGGGTTTCCACCGTGTCCCGGAGCCCGGCCAGACCCTCCCGGGTGAGGTACTGGAAGGTCGGCTTTTTGATGAAGTCGTCCACGGAAAGGCCGGAGAAAACCCGGGCCATGCGGCCCGTGGGCAGGACGTGGTTGGTCCCGGAGACGTAATCGCCCACCGGCACCGGGGCGTTGGGGCCCATGAAGATGGACCCGGCGTGGCGGATCCGGGGCAGGACGGCCCAGGGCTCTTGGGTCACGATCTGGAGATGCTCGGCCGCGTACTCGTTGGTCAGCTCAATAGCCTGGTCCAGGGAATCGGCCAGAAGCACGTGGGAGTGGCGGGAGAGGGCCGAGGAGAGCTGCTCCTGGCGCTCCAGGGTGGGGCCGAGCTGGTTGATCAGGCGGCAGGTCTCCTTGGCCACCCGGG
This sequence comes from Desulfarculia bacterium, assembly GCA_963662305.1. Taxonomy (GTDB): domain Bacteria; phylum Desulfobacterota; class Desulfarculia. The sequence goes on from OY759351.1 coordinate 120,035, forward strand.
CCGAGGTGGAGATGAGGACCGCCCCGGCGTCCGGGTCGTGTTCCACCTGGGACAGGAAGTCCAGGGCCATGTGCTTGGGCTCGGCCGTCTCGTCGCAGAGAATAAGGGCTTCCGAGGGTCCGGCCGGGGAGTCGATGTCCACCTGGCCGAAGACGATCAGCTTGGCCGCGGTGACGTACTTGTTGCCCGGGCCCACGATTTTGTCCACCCGGGGGATGGTGGCCGTGCCGTAAGCCAGGGCGGCCACGGCAAAGGGCCCCCCGGCCTTGATCACCAGGTCGGCCCCGGCGATGCGGGCCGCGGCCAGGGTGGCCGGGTTGAGGCGCATATTTTTACCCGGCGGAGAGGAGACCACCACCCGGCCCACCCCGGCCACCTTGGCCGGGATCACGGTCATGAGTACGCTGGAAGGATAGGCGGCCGTGCCCCCGGGCACATAGCAGCCCACCGAGTCCAGGGGTACGCTCATCCGGCCCAGGATGACCCCCGGCGAGTTCTCCATGGTCCACATGGGCCGCTCCTGCTGGGCCTGGTGGAACCGGCGGATATTGTCCCGAGCGCACTTAAGGGCCGCGATCACGGCCGGGTCCACCTCCCTGAAGGCGGCCTGGATCTCCTCCTCCGTGGCGATGAGGTCTTGGGGCTCGATGTCGCTTTTCAGCTCCCGGTGCCATTCCAGGACCGGCGGATCGCCCTCCTCCTTCACCCGGGCCACGATCCCCCGCACATAATCCAGAACCTGGGCGATATCCTCGGTGGACCGGGTCAGGATGGCCTCCCGCTCCGGCCCGGTCAGACCGCTGATGGCTTTAACCTTAAGCATCCTCAAGCCCCCGCACAAAATCCTGCAAGGCGTCCCTGGTGGAAGAAAAGGCCAGCCGGTCCCAGGGTATCTCCCCCGGGGCGTAGAGCCCCACCTCCTGGGTCTCGTCCTTGGCTTCGGGCCGGCCATCCAGCACCTCCCCCAGGTATACGGCCACGGCCACGGTCTCGCCCGGATAGGAGTAGAGCCCCACCAGTCCGGCGGCCCTGACCTTCAGCCCGGTCTCCTCCAAAACCTCGCGTTCCATGGCCTGCTCCACCCTCTCGCCCCGGTCCACAAACCCTCCGGGCAGGACCCACAGCCCCTTGGCCGGCTCGATGGACCTCTGACACAACAGAACCCTGTCCCGAATCACAATCAGGCCGCAGGCGGCCAGCTTGGGGTCGAAGTAGTGGACGTAACCACACTCCGGACAGTAGAGCCTCTCCGGCTCGCCCTGCTTAAGGATTGCGGAACTCAGCGGGTGGCCGCACCGGAGACAGAAATCCGCCCCCCGGTAGTGGTGATGCTGGTTGTGGAAGTGGTTGTGCATCTGGGCAGGTTAGCACAATGATCCTGTTCAGCCAAGCCGGGAGGCCCGGCCTCACAGGAGCTTTGAAACGGAGGGGTTTCAGGACGGCGGAGGCATCACCTCGGCCCGGCCGGTGAGCACTTTCTGCCCATCCTGGTTGAGACAGATCGTCTCCACCATGATCCGGTTTTTGGTAGCGTTGATCTCCAGAACCTTCAAGGAGACGGTGACCTCGTCGCCGATAAAGACCGGGCGGACGAAATTAACCGTCTGAGAAATGTAGATGGTGCCCTGTCCGGGGAACTGGGTTCCGAACACCCCGGACATGATCCCGGTGGTGAGCATGCCGTGGGCCACCCTTTTTTTAAAGATCGAGGTCTTGGCGAATTCCTCGTCCAGGTGGACCGGATTGTCGTCACCGGTGGCCTGGGCGAAATGGTCGATCATCTCCTCGGTCACCAACTTCTTGTAGAAATAGGTCTGGCCCGGACTGAACTGGTCTATGGTCATCCCTTTTTTCATTTTTTATCTCCCCTGGTCTATGGTAGACCTCAAAAATACGTTCCGTATTTTTGAGGGACCGCCGGACCAAAAGCGTGGTGCTGTCCCGGCCACGGTCTGCTTAGACCGCTCTAACCGCCGGCCGGCCCCCACTCCAGGACCGCTGCGGCATAGGTGAATCCTATTCCGGCCGAGGCCAGGCAGACCGTCTTTCCCTCCCGGACCGCACCCGACCTCAACCCCGCGTCTAGGGAGATTATAACATCATTGGTCCCATGATGGCCGATCTTGTCAAGGGAGGAGGACTGCTCCTCCTTGAGGTTGAGCCCGGCCAGGACCCGCTCCCGCATAGCCGGGGCCAGATGGCGCAGGGCCAGATAATCCGGGGCGGCCTCCCCGCAGACTTGCTGGGTCGTTCGGATAAGACCTTGCGGGAACGCCTCTTTAAGGTATTCCTCCAACAGGGGCGGGTCCTGGACCTGGTAGAACATCTCCGGGGAGTCCAGGTTGTCCGGGGCAAAGGGATGCTCGGTTCCACCGCCGGGGACATAGACCTCATCGGCCATCTTGGAATCGACCCGGACCAGGATCTCCTTGAGCAGGTTTCGGCCCAGGTCCCGCCGGAGGATCAGAGCCCCGCCAGAAGCCGAGGCGGCCAGGAGGAAGCGGGTCCGGGGGTTGGCGTAATCCACCAGGTCCACGTTGCGGGTCCCCCCGGCCAGGAGTACGGTGTTGATGGCGTCGTCCCCGACCATCATGTCCCTGGCCACCCTGAGCCCCACCAGGGAGGTGGTCCCCTGCCCCACCAGGTCGAAGGCCCAGGCTTTTTTGCAGCCGGCCTCCTCCTGGAGGCGGATGGAGGCGGTCTGGGCGATGTAGTCCTTGTACTCTTCGCCGATCCAGAGCACCAAATCCACCTCTTCCGGGCTGACTCCGGGAGTCTGCTCCAGGGCCGTCCGAGCCGCCTTCACGGCCATTACCACGGGCTGGTCCTCCGGTCCTGGTTGAAGTTTGCCCTCGATACCCAGGTCTCGGACCTTCTCTTCCGAAAGCCCGGAACGGGCCGCCACCTGGGCTGCGGTCTCCACTCCCCGGGGTAGGTAAAGCCCGTACCCGGCCAGGCCGACGTTAAACTCTCTTTTACTCATGGTCAGGACCACCGTGTTTTTTCTTGAGGATGAATTTCTGAATCTTGCCCGAGGCCGGGGTCCGGGGCAACTCCTCCACCACAGCCAGATATTTGGGCAATTTGTACTTGCCCAGCCTGTCCCGGAGAAACTCGCTCAGCTCCTCGAAGGTCAGCGAGCCGCCGGGGTTAAGCTCCACCACGGCCTTGCCCACCTCGCCCCACTTGGGATCCGGCACCCCGATCACGGCCGCCCCGGCCACGGCCGGATGGGCCCCCACCGCGGCCTCTATCTCGGCCGGATAGATGTTGATCCCGCCGGAGATGATCATGTCCTTTTTGCGGCCCACGATGGACAGATGCCCGTCCGCGTCCAACCGGCCCAGGTCTCCGGTCTTGAACCAGCCCTCCTGAGTGATAGCCTCGGCCGTGGCCTTCGGCTTGTTCAAATAGCCGTTGCAGACGTGCGGCCCCCGCATCCAGATTTCGCCCTTTTCCTCCGCGGGCACGGGGTTGCCGTCGTCGTCCATCAGGATCAGGTCCACCATGGGCATGGGGTGGCCCACCGTGCCCAGCTTGCCGTTGGCCATGAAGCAGTTGGGGCCCACCTCGGTCAGGCCGTAGCCCTCCCAGATGCGGATCTTCTTCTTTTCCAGGTAGATCTCCATCAGCTCCCGGGGCAGGGGCGCCCCGCCCGAGACAAGGAAGCGGACGGTGGAGAAATCGGTTTCCTCGAACCCGGGCGAATCCAGGAGCATCTGAAACATGGTCGGCACCCCGAAAAAGGTGGTGATGGCCTCTTTGGCGATCAGTTCCAGGATCAGGTCCGGGTCGAAGGAGCGGACCAGGACGTTGCACCCGCCGGTCTGGAACACGGGCAGGGTGAAGACATTCCACCCGGCGGTGTAAAACATGGCCGAGTGAAGGATGGTCCGGTCCGCGGCCCGCATGTCCCAGCCCAGGACCGTGTTCAGGGCGTTGGAACTGAGCATGACGTGGGTCAGCAAGGCCCCCTTGGGCTGGCCCGTGGTCCCGGAGGTGTAGATGACCAACTGGGGGTCGTCCGGGCCGATCTCCACCTGGGGCGGGTCTTGCGGGGACAGGTCGTCCCACAGCTCCGGGAGGGACTCCCCCGGATGGTCGCCCCGGTCGAAACATACAAAGGATTCTATCCCGGACCGGTCCCTGAACCCGGCCACGGTTTCGGCGTGGTCGGCGTCGTAGAAAAGGGCCTTGGGCTTTGAGTCCTCGAAAAAGTAGAGGAACTCGCCCTGGGCCAACCGGAAGTTGAGCGGCACCATGACCGCGCCCAGCCTGGACAGGGCCAGGAACAGGAAGATGTACTCGGCCCGGTTAAAGGAGAGGCAGGAGACCCGGTCCCCTTTTTGGACGCCCAGCCGGCCGGCCAGAAGATGGGCCATGCGGTTGATCTCGGTCGCCAGCTCCGCGTAGGTGTAGCGGGTCCCGGTGATGGCGTCCACCATGGCCTCGCTGTGGGGCCGGGCCCGGCCCCATCTTCCGATCCAGTCGCCGTAGATCATTGGCTTCCACCTCCGTTGCTTTTGCCCCAGCGCATGAGCAGGGCGTCCCAGGCATAGCCGATTCCGGCCGAGATCATCAGGACCAGGTCGCCCTGCTCCAGCCTGTTCTCCTCCAGGGCCAGTTCCAGGGAGAGAATCTGGTCGTTCTGGCCGTGGTGGCCGAACTCCTCCAGGTAGCGGGTTTTCTCCGGATCAAGCCCCAGTTGGCCCACCAGGTAGTCGTGGGCCGAGCGTTTGACCAGCAGGGTGGCCAGGTAGTCCACGTCGGACCTTTTGTAGCCCTCTTTGGCCAGGGCCCGGTCGATGCAGACCAGCCAGTTGCTTAAACTGAGTTTTTCCAGCCGCTCCTTCATCCCCACCGGGTCCATCACGTCCAAATAGTTCTTATGTTCGGCCAGCCCCTCCAGGGTCGTGGGCTCCACCGAACCGCCCTGGGGCACGTAAACGTCCCAGGCAAAGGAACCGTCGGACATGAACTGGCCGGACAGGATCTCGTTCTTGGGGCAATTGCGCTGGACCACGCAGGCCGCCCCGCCCGCGGCCAGGTAATACATCCACCTGACCCGGTTGTTGGGGTAGTGGATCAGATCCGCGTTGCGGTAGGCCGTGGCGATGAGGATGTTGTTGATGGAATCGTCGGCCCGGATCATGTCCCGGGCCAGCTTCAACGCCACCAGGGTGGTGCCGCAGCGCTGCTGCATGTCAAAGGACCAGGCGCGCTCCAGCCCCAGCTCCTTCTGGATCACGGGCCCCACCGGCCAGTTACGGTACTCCTTGATCTCCTCCCCGGACCAGATCACCAGGTCGATGTCCGAAGCGTCCAGGCCCGAGTAGTACATGGCCTTGCGGGCCGCCTTGAGGCCCATGGCCACGGTGCCGTCGCCCGGGCCGGGCACGTTCTTCTGGCGCCAGCCCAGCTTGGTCCGGATGATCTCGGCCGGGGTCTCGCACTGGGAGGCGATGAAATCGGCGTCGTGATAGGCCCGGGGAATATAGGTGGCAAAGGACAGGATCCCGGCCCTGGCGTTTGGATGGGACATGGTTTAATCCTTGGAAAAGGCGGCCCGGCGGCGCTGTCTGGCCGAGTCGCGGATGGAGCCGATGATCCCCTTGGGGAAGAAGAAGACCACCAGAATGAACAGGATACCGAAATAAAAGATCCACCGTTCGGCCATGCGCTGGAGGATCTCGAAGTTGGGGAAGACCGCCGCGACCAGTTTCTGGAGGTCGGGCAGCCAGGCCTGGGTCACGGTGATGAAGGCCGCCCCGATGATCCCGCCGTAGAGAGTTCCCAGCCCCCCGATCACGCACATGAGCAGGATGTTCAGGGTCAGAGCCGTGCCCAGGACCGAGTCCGGGTTGACGTAGCCCAGCCACATGGCGAACAGGATTCCGGCCAGGGCCGAGACGGCCGAGCCGAAGACGATGCCGTAGGTCTGGTAGTGGAAGGTCTTGTACCCCAGGGCCACGGCCCGGGGCTCGTTGGAGCGGATGGATTTGAGGACCCTCCCCAGGGGCGACCGGACGAACCTGACCAGGCCGACAAAGAGCAGCACCGTGACCACCAGGATGAGATAGTAGGTCACCAGCCGGCCGTTCAGTTCCGTGCCCAGAAAAGTCCCCCCGGACCAGTTGACGTTGAAGATCCCCGGCAGGTTGAAGGAGATGCCGTCCTCGCCCATGGTCAGGTCCGACCACTGGTAGCCCAGGATGTGGCCGAATTCGGCCAGAGCCAGGGTCATGAAGGCGAAGAAGATGGCCTTGATCCTCAGCGAGAAAAAGGAGATCAGCAACGCTACCGCCACGCTCAGGCCCAGGGCGATCAAGACCGCCAGGGGGAAGTGGTACCAGGCCGGTTTCCCGGAATGGTAGATGAGCAGGGCCATGGAGTAGGCCCCCAGGCCGAAGAACATGCCGTGGGCAAAGGAGAGAATTCCGGTGTAGCCCAGGATCAGGTCGAAGGAGGCCACCACCACGGAAAAGATCATGATCTTGGCCACCACGTCCATGACCCGGAAGGAGGGGATCACCAACGGTGTGGCCAAAAGACCCAGGAGAAGAGCCAGCTGGACCATGAAGGCGGGCCGGGTGAACCTGGTCCTGGCCTCCTCCAGACGGTACTTCCGCACCGGGGTCATATTTTGAGTCTGGTCGTCCAAGGCTAGCTCCTCCCCATGAGCCCTTTGGGCTTCAGCAACAGGATGATGGCCATGATCAGGATATTGACCCCCAGGGCCAGCTTGGGCACCAGGAAGGCCACATAGTTGAAGGCCAGCCCGACCATTATGGCTCCCACAAAGGAGCCGGCCACGGAGCCCATCCCCCCGATGATGACCACGATCAGGGCGAAAATCAGGTTCTCATCTCCCATGGCCGGATGGATCTGCTCCTTGAAGATGGACCACATGCAGCCCCCCACCGCGGCCAGGGCCGCCCCGGCGCAGAAAACCCCGGTGAAAACCCGGCGGATGTTGTAGCCCATGGACTGGACCACCTCCCGGTTCTCCACTCCGGCCCGGACGATGATCCCCAGCTTGGTTTTCATCAGGACCAGTTGGATGGCGGTGAAGACCACGGCCCCGACCACGATGGCCACCACCCGGAACTTGTTGATGATCACGTCCATGATGTCGTAGGAGCCCATGAACCCGGCCGGAACCAGAATCACCTCGTCATTGGGGCCCCAGATGATCTTGATGATCTCGGCCATGACCAGGGCCGCGCCCATGGTGATCAGAATCTGCTTCAGATGATCCCCGTAAACCCGGCGGATGATGACCCGCTCCATGAGCAGCCCCAGGACCAGCCCCACCAGAACCGACACTCCCAGGGCGATGAGTACGCTCAGGATCGACTGGAGGTAGGTTCCGGTCTCCACCCAGCCGAAGGAGTTGAGCCAATTGAGGGTGGAGAACCCGAAGTAGGCCCCGAAGACGAAGAACCCGCCGTGGGCCATGTTCAACACGTCCATGAGCCCGAAGACCAGGGTCAGCCCCGAGGCGCACAAAAAGAGAAGCATGCCCATGGCCAGCCCGGCCACGGTCAGAACCAGGTAGGTGGTCACATCGATCCAGATCAGGGGTAAAAACCAGATCCCGATGGAAACCGTCCACACCGCTATTTTCCCCATATCCGGCGATGATGCGCGGTTCAATGTCGTTTCGGCTGCTTGAGAGGCCATATTTTCCCCCGCCTCAGGCGATTCCCAGATATTTCTGTTTCAGATCCTGATCTTGGACCAGGTCTTCCATCTTGCCCTGGTGGGCCACCCGGCCGTCGTCCAGAATGAAGTAGTCGCGGCCGATCATGCTGGCCATGTAGAAGTTCTGCTCCACCAGCACCACCGTGGTCTGGTCCTTGATGTGGTTTATGGACTCGATCAGGTGGTCCACCACGATGGGCGCCAGCCCCTTGGAAGGCTCGTCGATGAGGAGCAACTGGTGGTCGTTGACAAAGGCCCGGGCGATGGCCAGCATCTGCTTCTGCCCCCCGGAGAGGACCCCGGCCTTGGAGGACCAGAATTTCTTCAGGTCCGGGAACAGGCCGAAAATGACGTCCATCCTCTGCCAGTGGGCTTCGGATTCCTCCAGCATGGCCAGGCGAAAATTTTCCTCCACGGTCAGGCTGTAGATGACGGCCTGGTCCTCGGGCACGAAACCCACCCCCAACCTGGCTATCTCATAGGTTTTTTTGTCTCGGATGGGTTCTTCGCCCAGGGTGATGCTCCCGGAGGAGGCCGGGGTCAGGCCCATAATGGTCCGCAGGGTGGTCGACTTGCCGGCTCCGTTGCGCCCCAAAAGGACCGTGGCCCGCCCTTTGCTGACGGCCAGGCTGACCCCCTGGAGAATGTGGTGCTGGCCGATGAAAGTCTGAACGTCGTTCAGGGCCAGAATGGGCTCAGGCATTTTTCACCCCCCCGCCCAGATAGGCCTCCTGGACTTCCACGTTACAGGCCACGGCCTGGGGCGTATCGTCACAGATCAGGCCCCCTTCCTTGAGGACCGCGATAGAGTCGGACAGGGTCATGATCATGTCGAACTTGTGCTCCACCAACAGGATGGTCCTGTCCCGGGCGGCCTTGATGGCCTTGATCAGGTCCAGGATGGCCGGCACCTCCTCCAGGCTCATCCCGGCCGTGGGTTCGTCCAGGAGCAGCAGCTCCGGGTCCAGGGCCAGGAGAATGGCTATCTCCAGCTTGCGCTGTTCCCCGTGGGTCAGAGTGGAGGCAATGTCGGCCCATTTATCATGCAGAAAAACCTGCTTCAGGAGCTGGTAGGCCCGGTCCTCCAGGTCCGAGAACTTGCGGAATGAATTCCAGAAGTTCAGCCCAATCCTGGCCTTGGACTGGAGGGCCAGGCGGACGTTCTCCAGAACGGTCAGAAGGGGGAAGATGTTGGTCAACTGGAAAGAGCGGCCCACGCCCAGGGCGGTCCGTTCGGCCGGACCCAGCCGGGTCAGGTCCCGGCCTTTGAACAGGACCTGGCCGGAGGTGGGCTTGTACTGGCCGGAGATGAGGTTGAAAAGAGTTGTCTTGCCAGCGCCGTTGGGTCCGATGATGGACTTCAGCGTAAACTCCTCCACAGCCAGGTTGACCCTGTTGACGGCCACGTTGCCGCCAAAGCTGATGGTCAGGTCCCGAGTCTGGACGATGGGTTCCTTGTTTGCCAACTGCCCCTCCAAGCTTTCCGGCGGAGGAGGAGGAAAGCCTCCTCCGCCGGGTCATGCCGCCGCTACTTGTTACGGATCGGAATATTCATGTCCTTCCAGGTCAGCTCCCGGGTAAGCTCGGGAATGCCCCAGGGCACATCCGCCTCGGCCCTGATCTTGAAGGCGAACATGGACTGGAGGGCCTGGTGGTCATCCTTGCGGAAGACCATCTCGCCTTTGGGCGTCTGGAAGTGCATCCCTTCCATGGCCGCGATCAGTTTCTCCGTGTCCGTGGAACCGGCCTTTTCCAGGCCCGCCAGCACGGCCATGGCCGCGGAGAATCCGCCGCAGGTGAAGAAGTCCGGGGGCGCGCCCTTGAACCGGGCCTTGTGCTCCTTGACCAGCCAGTCGTTCATCTCGTTTTTGGGGTTTTCGTAATAGTAGTAACCGGCTCCGACCATGCCCACCAGGGGCTTGTAGATTTTCAGGGCGTCCAGGATGTTGCCGCCCGAGGCCAGCTGGATTCCATACTTCTCGTCCAGTTTCATGGCCTTGAGCTTGCCCAGGGGAAGGCCTTTGCCGGCCCAGATGACGAACAGATACTTTTCGCCCTTGAGGTCCTTCATGGCCTTGATGATCCGCTGGGCCGGGGCGGTGAAGTCGGCAGTGTTCAAAGGCACATATTCTTCATGGACGATCTTGGCCCCCAAGGACTCGGCCGCTTCCTTGTAGGCTTTCACCCCGTCCCGGCCAAAGGCGTAGTCCTGGGCCAGAGTGGCGATGTGAACGCCCTTCTTGGAGACTGCAACCGCGTTGCTGACCGCGTCCTGGGAGGAGTTGCGCCCGGTCCGGAAGATGTAGCGGTTCCAGGCCTTGCCGGTGATGGAGTCGGCCACGGCCGGTTCCACCAGGAGAATCTTCTTAAACTCCTGGGCCGCAGGCAGCATGGCCAAAGCCACGGCCGAGGAGACGCCGCCTACGGCCAAGTCGACCTTGTCGTCCTTATAGGCCTCGGTCAGGAGCTGCTTGCCCATGTCGGGTTTAAGGTGGGTGTCCTTGAGAATCACCTGGATATCCCGCCCCAGGACCTTGTTGGTTCCCTTGGTGCCGTACTCCAGGCCCATCTTGAACCCGGTCACGGACTGCTTGGCGTAGGCCTCCAGGGCGCCGGTAAGCCCCACCACCTGGGCGATCTTAATGGGTTCGGCCGCCTGGGCGACCGGCCCGGCCACGAGCAGGCCGATTAAGGCCGCCAACACGAACAGATTCCTTGCTTTCACGCTCTCCTCCTTGGGTTATGGGGTGGTTATTTCCGGGGCCCAAACAAAGGGCCTTTTTCTCGGTGACGACCCGGCCGGCGCATTTACGCTCCGGCCATGCGGGCGCTGACGCCCGGCTCAGGAAAAGCGTTCCCGCAACTCGTTTTTCAAAACCTTGCCGGCCGCGTTGCGGGGCAGGGCCGGGGCAAAGACGATACTTTTGGGAATTTTGTACTTGGCCAGCCTCTGTCCTAAAAATTCGAGGACCTCCTCCGGCACCGCTTCCCGGCCTTCCTTGAGGACGATCACGGCCCGGCCCACCTCGCCCCAGCGTTCATCCGGGACTCCGATCACGGCCGCCTCGGCCACCTGGTCTATCTGGAAGATGGCCTGCTCCACTTCGGCCGGATAGACGTTCTCCCCGCCGGAGATGAACATGTCCTTTTTGCGGTCCACGATAAAGAGGTAGCCCTCCTCGTCCATCCTGGCCAGATCCCCGGAACGGAACCAGGGCCCGCCTTCGTCCTGGAGAAAGGCCTCGGCCGTGGCCTGGGGCCGGTTCCAGTACTCCTTGAGCAGGTTGGGGCCGCGCATGATCAGTTCCCCGACCCGGTTCCGCTCCAGCTCCCGACCCTCTTCGTCGGCCACCCTGACCTCCAGGTGGAACACGGGCTGGCCGATGGAGCCGGCCTTTTCAAGGGCTGCGGCCTTGTCCAGGGTGGCGATGGAGGGGGCCGCCTCGCTCATGCCGAAACCCTGCTGAAGGATTATCCCGGCCCGGTGGTACTCCTCCACCAGGGAGACCGGCAGGGGCGCACCCCCGGACATGACCAGCCGGCACCGGTCCAGACCGGAGTTTTTGAACTCCGGATGTTGGGCCATGAACAGGAAGATGGCCGGGACGCCGAAAAAGAGGGTGGGTTTTTCTTTTTGGATAAGCTTGAAGGTCTCGGCCGGGTCGAAGACCCGCTGGATTATGACCGTCCCGCCGCAGTAGAGCATGGGCAGGGTGAACAGCCCGATACCGCCGATGTGGAACATGGGCAGGACCAGGAAATCTTTGTCCGCGGAGGTGAAATCCAGGTTCACATTCAAATTCACCGCGTTCCAGAAGGAGGCCCCCTGGTCGAGCACCGCGCCCTTGGGTTTGCCGGTGGTGCCGGCGGTGTACATGATGATGTGGGGATCATCCAGGCAGGCCCGGCCCGGTGGTTCGGTCTCGGGCTGACCCCCGATCAGGTGGTCGTAGGGCCGGCCCGAAAGCCGGCTCTCTCCGCCCAGGGTCACGATCCGGGATATCTTGGTCTGGGCCAGGATATTCTGGGCCAGCTTCTCCAGCTCCGGGTCGAAGATCAGGGCCGAACAGCACGAGTCGTTGACGTTGAAGGAAAGCTCCGGCCCGGTCAGCCGCCAGTTCAGAGGCACCACCATGAGCCCCAGCTTGGCCGCGGCCATGATGATCTCCACATACTCCAGGCAGTTGTAGGCCAGGACCGCAACCCGGTCGCCCCGAGCGCAACCCCGATCCAAAAGCCCGTGAGCCAGGCGGTTGACTCTGCGGTTCAGTTGTCTGTAGGTGAGTCTGCGGGGGCCGTCTATCACCGCCTCGTGGTCCGGGGTGAGAGCCTCCCTTGTTTTAAGCCAGAAACCGATTCCGGGAATCACTGATCGCCTCCCCTTTTTCTCAAAGAGCTGGGGGGGCGGCCCTTTCCGGGTTTAGTCTGTCCCCCCGTTATGGTTTCCGTATATGGCCTTGACCACATTTTTGATGGCCGCTGAGGAACCCCGCAGGCTGAACTCGGATTCCTGCGGTTCTCCCGAAGTGCAGACAAACCTGACGAGGACCTTGCGCCCCTTGATCCAGCGCCGCATCTGCTTGGGCATGTCGCCCCGGCCATCCCAGATTTGAAAGCGGAGGTCCCGTCCATCGACGATGTACAGCTCCGGCTCCAGGGGTTTTTTGTCGTCCACGCTGGCCGTAGGCGGGCTGACCGGGTCGATGCTTCGTCCCCAGTCGTCGGCCAGTCTGAGCCTGGCCCATATTTCGCCTTCAAAAGCGTAGACCTCAAGACAAGCACCATCTTCCTTGCAGCTCTCGGCCGCGACTAGTTTCGCACCCGCCGATCCCTCACGGGAGGTGTCTTCCCATCCGGCCGGACACCTGTCCGGGAAAAGCAGCGGGACCACGCTGAGAAGAAAAGCGACCCCTATTATTTTTCCAAGCGTTTTTCGTCTAGGCATAGACCTTCTTCATCAGGCTGGCCATATTGTTGGCAAAATTGGTCACCGTGGCCATTCCCTCTTCGTCCAAAGCGGCATCCCGGGCCCCGCGACTGCCGGCCACGCCTACGTTCCAGTACGTGGAGCCGGGGATTGTCAGGCCGTTAATAAAATACCACAAGAGGAGTTGGGAAAAGGCTAAATTATGACCCGCCCGCCGGGCCACGGTGATCGGTCCGCCGACCTTGCCTGTGAAGAAACGGTCGTTCCAAAGGGCCACAAAGGTGGCCCGGTCCAAAAGCGCCATCATCTGAGGGACCACCGAGGAGAGGTAGACCGGAGAGCCCAGCACGATACCTTCGGCCTCCTTCATCTTCCCCATAATCTCAGGAAAATCGTCCTTGTCCTGAACGCAGCGGCCCAGTTCCTGACACTTGTAACAGCCCAAACAGGGGTTGATCTCCTTGTTTTGAAGAGAGATCAACTCGGTGGCCACCCCGTTCTCTTCCAGGGTCTCCAAACATCTTTTGACGTACTGGAGGGTGTTGCTGTCTGGGCGCATACTGGCGGCGATGCCTATTGCTTTCATGGATCCCTCCCGCTTCAAAGGACTAGTCCAAAAAACCTGCCGGCAACTGGGCCGTGGTGACCAGAAGCCCTGATTTGAGCTGCTTTTTCATCAATTCCACAAAAAACTTATGTCCGAAACAGGGCCCGAACTGAGCCCTCTCCTCGGCCAGGCCGGAGGTAAGGTCTTGGCCCCCCTTGATCGCGGCCTTGGCGCGGCGCAGGGCGTGTTGGGGATTGCGCAGGATCGGCTCCAGCATCCTCTCCGCCTCGGCCAGGAGGTCTTTGTCCTCGGCCGCCCGGTTGACCAGCCCCAGCCGAGCCGCCTCCTGGCCGCCATAGAGCCGCCCCGAGAAGATCATCTCCGTGGCCAAACCGGGGCCCACCAGGCGGGGCAGCCGCTGGGTTCCGCCCCCGCCGGGGATAATCCCCACCTTGACTTCGGGCAGCCCGATCCGGGCCGAATGGGCGGCCAGACGCAGATCGCAGGCCAGGGCGAACTCGAACCCGCCGCCGAAGCAAAGCCCGTTCACGGCCGCCACCAGGATCAGGGGCGAGGCCTCCATGCGGTTGAACAGGGTCTGGATGCGCTCCGAAAAGGCCTCTGCCTGCTCCGGGCTGCATTGCATCATCTCTATTCCGTCGGCCCCGCCGATGAAATACTCTTTGCCCTTTCCGCTAAAGACCACGGCCCGGACCGAACCCTGCTCGGCCTCATTCAAGGCGGCCTCCAGCTCGACCATGAGGGGCGAATCTATGGAGTTCCGGTCTCCGGGACGGCTGATCAGAATGCGCCATATCTCGGAGCCCCGGTCGATCTGCAGATTGCGGTACTCGTTTCCCATGGGTTCCTCGCTCAGATAACCAGCCCGCCGTTGGGGCTTATAACCTGCCCGGTGATGAAATCCGCCTCTTCGGAGGCCAAAAAGGAGACCAGGCCGGCCACCTCGGAGGGGCGGCCCAGCCTTTTCAGGGGCGTCTTTTTGATGATGTATTCGGCGAAACCCTGGGGCAGCCCCTCCAGCATGGGCGTCTCCACGTAGCCCGGAGCCACGGCATTGACCCGGATATTGTGGGGCGCCGCCTCCACGGCCAGGGATTTGGCCATCATGTTGACCGCCCCTTTGGCCGCGCTGTAGTGAACCGCCCCGGGGGACGGGGTCAGGGAAGCCACAGAGGAGAAAAGCAGGACCCGCCCTCCGCCGGTTTTTTTCATCCAGGCCAGGGCGGCCCGGCAGCAGTAGAAAGCCCCGTCCAGGTTGACGGACATCATCCGGCGCCACTCCCGGTCGCTCATCGCATCCAGGGAGACGGTCCGGCCCAGAATGGCCGCGCTGTGGACCATCATGTCCAGCCGCGGCCACTCCCGGCCGATATTGGTGAAAAGATCGGCCACGGACCGGGCGTCGGCCACATCCACCTGGAAGCTTCCGGCCCGGCCGCCCGCATCCCTGATCAGGTCGGCCGCCTCTCTGGCCGAATCCCGGTTCAGATCGGCGATGAGAACCTGGAACCCCTCCCGTCCCAGACGTTCGGCCGCGGCCCGGCCCATGCCAGAGCCTCCTCCGGTGATCAGAACGGTCTCCACCTTGCGGGTTCTCATCTCAGACATCCCTCATCTTGGCAAAAGCCCGGGCCGGCTTGTCCGTGGGAAAAAGGATCAGCCCCTCCTGGTCCAGTTTGGCCAGGATTCCGCCCGCCACCTCTCCGGGGTCGTCCATGAACTCCCGGAATTTCTCCGCCTCGCTGCTCATTTCCCCTGCTCCGGGGCCGGTTCGGAAAAACTCGGTGGCGGTCAGGTGGGGGCAGGCCGCCTTGACCCGGACCCCGCTTCCGGCCAGGTCCTTGGCCAGAGCCCGGGAGAAACCCACCAGAGCGTGCTTGGAGGAGATGTAAGGAGAGACCTTGTCCGCATGGGCCACCAGTCCGCCGATGGAGGCGATGTTCAGGATCAGCCCCTGGCCCCGCTCCACCATGGCCGGCAACACCTCGCGGGTGAGCATCACGGGGGCGAAAAGGTTAACCTCGAACAGATCTCGCCACTCTTTTTCAGTGGACTCCAGAAAGGAACCGAAGGCTCCCAGTCCGGCGTTATTCACCAGAATGTCGATGGGCCCCAGGGCGGCCTCGATCCGCTCAATCAGGTTGCGGCGGTCTTGGGCTTGGGTCACATCCCCGGCCAGAACCAGAGTCCGGCCCGGGCAACGGGAGGCGGTCTCCTGCAGCCTGTCCTCCCGGCGGGCGGTAAGGGCCACCCGGGCCCCGGCCACGGAAAGAGCCGTGGCCAGGGCCGCTCCGATGCCGGAACTAGCTCCCGTCACGATGGCTGTCTTGTCCTTGTATCGGTCCACCAAGCGGTTCCTCTCGGTAAAATGAAATGTGAACCACCTGTCAGAAATGTTGCAACAGGACTCTTTGGTTTGTCAAGACCGAATTTTGAAAAAAGGGACGGGGATTATTGCGGGTTCAGTCCGAACAGGACCAGATCTACTGCATCTTCAAGCAGTTGAGGCGGGAACTCGGCCTGGGGGGAGGAGTTCCAGACAAGCCATTTCAGCCCGATCATGTGGTTCAGGCCCATCAGGGAACGGACCAGGAAAGCCACGGGCAGTTCCCTTATCTCCCTTTTGGCGATGCCCTTGGTCAGGGTCTCGTTGTAACCCTGGGCCAGCTTGCGGTAGTACCACATGGCCAGTTCCTGGCCCAGGGTCTCGCACTCGGCCAGAACCCGGTAGATATTCCGGTGGGGTTTGAGGAACCTGAAAAAGGCCATCATCCCCTCGCGTTCCATGTCGCGGCGATCCTTCGCCCTATCGGTGGCGATCTTCAATTCCCGCCGCATGGCCCGGCTGAGGTACTCCACCACGCCCTTCATCAGGGCCCGCTTGGATTCGAAGTGGACATAAAAGGTGCCCTGGGCCACACCGGCCAGCCTGGTTATCTCTGATATGCCGGCCCGGTTGTATCCCTGCCGCCCGAAGATCTGCTCTGCGGACCGGTAGATGGCGTTCCGGGTGGACTCCCCCTGGGTCTCGGACTGGCCCGGCAGGATGCCGCCATTATCCTCGGCAGGAGCCTTGGTGTGGTTGAGTTTGCGGGGCTTTTTATAGACTGATGGGCCGTTTATTCCTTTCATGAGCAGATCGAAGGTCAACTCCACCAGCTCCCCCAATGAAAAAGCGGGGGCATCGTCTCCCCATTCCAGGGCGTGGAAGTAGGCTTTGCCCAATAGGCCGTAGGCGATGACATTGGGATCCAGAGGCCGGATGTGGCCCGTCAGGACGGCCTGACGGAAAAAGCACCTCAGGAACCGGGCCAAAGAGTCGTAATAACCGATGGCCACCGGATCGATCAGCTCGAACTCGCCCAGAATCCGGTGAAAGTAGAAGTTCTTGAGGGTATGATCGAAGATCAGGCCGATGACCTCCTTGAGTCTTGGCTCAAACCTGTCCCCTGACCGGGGCAGGTTCTGGACCGCCTCCCAAAAATTACCCAAAATAAGGTCGTTAAGCTCCAGAAAAACCTGCTCCTTGTTTTTGAAATACTGGTAGAAAGTGCCTTGCGACACCCCGCAGTTACGGGCGATCTGAGAAACCGAGGAGCTGAAAAAACCGCTTTCCTTGAAAACCTGAGCCGCCGCCGCCAGCAGGGCGGTCCGGGTGGAGAGCCCTTTGGGGGTCAAGTGTCTGGAAGAGCGGATCAGACCCGGAGATTGCTGTTTCATGGGTGAATCACCTGTCAGTATTTAGATATATTACCCAATCGGTACCGTCCAAGTCCAGAAAAAGAGCGTAATTCAAGGTCGGTTTTCCGGATGGGAGCCGATCTTAACAGAGCTGGGACCAAAAAGGAACACACTCAAAGAAAACCATTCCCATATTTTGAAGTTCCGCAGAGGGTTAAGGAATGGACCGGCCTCCGGCAGGGCGCTCTCCGTCCCGCCCCCAAAGGTCTCCGCGGCTTTAAAGCCCGGCTCAGCGCCAAAATTAGTTGACTGGATTCCCAAATCGGGTTAGCCCTAGCCAGTTAATGTTTTGAGTTTCATCCCCTTGGGGGGCGGCGACTTCACTCGGTCAGTACCCATCTACCACCAGCGATACTGCAATACTCCGGAGGAAGGGGATGATTGCCGGACGGGAATACTTACAGGCCGTTGAACCTCAGTGGCTCTTTTACGCCCTGGCCGCCCTGGCCACCCTGGTCTTTCTGGGGGGAGTCTGGAGGAAGATATCCTTCTGGGGGGAGAGCCGGGCTGAGCTCGGGCTTCCCGCCCTGGGCCGGAGCTTCTCCCATCTTGTAAGAGACGGCCTTTTCACCAGCCGTCTTTTCAGGGCCTCGCCCGCGGCCGGGATCTCCCATCTTTTGATTCTGTGGGGCTTTTTGGGGCTGTTCCTGGGTACCGTCATCATCTCCGTGGACCATTATCTGGTCGGGTTCCTGAGCGGCCGAGTCTACCTGGTCTTTTCAGCCGCCCTGGAGGTCCTGGGTCTTTTTCTGCTGACCGGACTGGTCTGGGTTCTCATTCGCCGTTTCGTGTTTCGGGCCGCCCGCTTGGAGCGGCGTTGGGAGGATCTGGCCGTTCCTCTTCTTCTGATGGCCGTGGTCCTGACCGGATTTCTGACCGAGGCCGCCCGCCTGGCCGGGGACGGCCCGTCCTGGGGCGGATGGTCGTTCGGGGGAAATCTCCTGGCCGGGCTGTGGTCCACCCCTCAGGCGGCCCGGTCCGCCCAGGGCGCCCTGTGGTGGCTCCACGCCCTGCTGAGCCTGGGCCTTATCGCCTGGCTGCCTTTCTCCAAACTCTTCCATTCCCTGGCCGCACCGGTCAGCTTGGTCCTCCAGGACCAGCCTCTGGAGGCCGGGTTCGGGGATGACTGGGAGCGGGAGGAGGAAGAAGAGGATCCGGAAGACTCCGAGCCCTTTTTTTCCTTCCGGGAGGCGGTCCACCTGGACGCCTGCACCCGCTGCGGGCTCTGCCTGGAGGTCTGCCCGGTCTATGGTGCGGCCGAACCCCTGACCCCCAGAACGCTTCTGGGAGATATCAGGGCGGAGCGTCGGGCCGCGCCGGGAGAGGTCTGGTACTGCACTACCTGCCGGGCCTGTTACCAGGTCTGCCCGGCGGCCGTGGCTCCCCTTGCCGTGATCAAGAAAGTCCGGTCCCGGATCGTGGAGGAAGGTTCGGAGGTCCCGCCCAAGCTGGGGGAAGGGTTGGAGCGGCTGTACAAGTACGCCAACCCCTGGGTGGCCCAAAAGGGCCGCAAGGCGGACTGGCGGGAGCCGCTCCCTTCGGAGGAACCAGGCCGCGACTCTCCGCCCGAATTACTCTATTTCGTGGGCTGCACCACCTCTCTGGAGACCAGGGCCCAGGCCCTGGCCCGGAGCCTGGACGCCATCCTCCTGGGCGCGGGTGTCTCCTACACGACCCTGGGCAAAAAGGAGCCCTGCTGCGGGGATATCGCCCGCCAGCTGGGCGAACGGGGCCTTTTCGCGGACCAGCGGGACAAGACCCTGCGGGCCCTGGCCAAACAGGCCTTGGGCTGGGTGGTGACCTCCTCTCCTCATTGTTTCGACACCTTTGTCAAGACCTACCCCCGGACTCTGGTCGGAAAGGAGGGGCCGGTCCCCTTCCGCCCCTTCCACTATACCCAGCTCCTGGCTTTGCTTCTGGAAGAGGGCCGCCTGAAGTTCAGGCGGCGGCTGGAGCTTAGGGTTACCTATCACGATCCTTGTTATCTGGCCCGCCACAATGGAATCCTGGCCTCCCCCCGGCAAGTCATCAGAGCCATTCCAGGCTTGGAGTTCCAGGAGATGAAGGCCTGCGGACTGGACAGCCTCTGCTGCGGAGGCGGCGGAGGAAGAATGTGGCAGGAATTGGAGGGGCAGGCCACCCCGGCCCGGGGAACCATGGCCCATCGCCGCCTGGAGCAGGCCCGGGCCACCGGGGCGGAGGTGGTTGTCACGGCCTGCCCCCTGTGCCTGATCATGCTGGAGGACGGACGAAAGACCGGAGGGTTTGAGGAGGATCTGGAGATTATGGATCTGGCTGAACTGGTGGCCCTGTCCATGGGCCTGGGAACGGTCTGGGGCCAAGAGGAGTGAAATGAATATTTTAGTTTTGGTCAAAAACGTTCCGGAGACGGTCGAGACCGAGTTGAAGATCGTCGACCGGGGACGATCCGTGGAGACCGATGAACTGGTCTTCTCCATCAACGAGTGGGACAACTACGCCGTGGAGGAGGCGGTGGCTCTCAAGGAGGTCCACGGCGGCCAGGTGACCCTCCTGACCCTGGGCGACGAGGAGGCCGAGGACGTGCTGCGACGGGGGCTGGCCATGGGGGCCGACCAGGCCGTCCACATCTGCGACGAGGACATAGAGGGTTCCGACCCCCGGACCGTGGCCCAGGCCGTGAAGCGGGCTCTGGATGGAAGGGAGTTCGACCTGATCCTGAGCGGCGCCCAGTCCTCCGACCTGGGCCAGGCTCAGACCGGAGTTCTTTTGGCTCAACTTCTGGACCTGCCCTATGCCACCCTTGCCGTGGGGCTGGAGGTGAAGGACGGCAAGGCCATGGTGGAACGGGAGCTGGAGGCCAACACGCTGGAGCGGGTGGAGCTTCCTCTGCCGGCCCTGATCACCATCCAGTCCGGGATAAACCAGCCCCGCTACGTCTCCATTCTGGGCATTCGCAAGGTGCGGAAGATGACCATCGACCTGCTGGAGGCGGACGACCTGGATCTGGAGCCCGATGAGATCGGGTTTGAGGGTTCTATCTACGAGGAACGGAACCTGAGTCTTCCGCCCCAGGGAGAGGGAGCCGAGATGCTGGAGGGCAGCCTGAATCAGGTCTGCTTACGCATGGCCGAGATCATCCGGGAGAAGGGGGGCCTCAAGTGAGCGGTATCCTGGTCATCGCCGAGCATCGGGACGGAGAATTGCGGGACTGCACCTGGGAGGCCGTGAGCGCCGGTTTGAGCCTGAGGCAGAATGTAACAGCGGTCCTTTTGGCCTCGGAGCCGGGCCTGGCCGAGACTTTCAGGGGCCGCCTGCCCTCCCTGCGTCTTATCTTGGAACCTGATCTGGCCGAATACAATCCGGAACACTACCTGCCCCTTGTAGAGGCGCTCATCCGCGAAACGGCCCCTGCCCTGGTTCTCATGGGCCACACCAGCCAGGGCATGGACCTGGCTCCGGCCATGGCCGGCAGGATGGGCCTGCCCCTGGTGACCGAATGCACCTCCGTCCAGACGGGCGATGGGAAAATGACCGTTACTCGGCCTGCTTACGGCGGCAAGGTGGTGGAGCGGCTGGTTCTCAAACCCGCCCCCACGGTCATCCTGACCCTCCAGGGCGGGGCTTTCGAACCCGCGTCCGAGGGGCGGTTCGACACCCAGGTCCAGGAGGACCGGCCGGGAGCAGCGGACCTCAGGCACTTGCGCCGGTTTGTGGAAAGAATCAAGGCCGCGGTGGAGGAGGTGGATATCACCGCCGCGGATATCCTGGTCTCGGTGGGGCGGGGCATCGGCGCCCCGGACAACATCCCCCTGGCCCAGGCCCTGGCCGACCGCCTGGGGGCCACCTTGTCCTGCTCCCGGCCGGTGGCCGACGCGGGCTGGCTGCCCAAATCGCGCCAGGTGGGCACCTCGGGCCAGACCGTCCGGCCCAAGGTCTATCTGGCCCTGGGCATCTCCGGGGCCTTCCAGCATGTGGCCGGGATGGGCGGAGCCGAGGTGATAATCGCCGTAAACAAGGACCCCAGGGCGCCTATCTTTCAGGTGGCCGACTACGGCTTGGTGGCCGACCTGTTTCAGGTTCTGCCCCAGCTGACCGAACTGATGGAAGCCTGAGGAAAAAAACAGGGTACTCTCCGCTTAGACTAATTTTCAGAATAACGTTCCGATTCAAAAGCTAAATGTGCTGCCGGGGTCACAACCCCGGCAGCCGAATCGGAACAGATTTATGACTTTCGCTCTAGAATTGACACCCGAATAGCGGTGCAATACAAATGTATTATGTGGTGTCGGGGTTGCATCCCCGACACCTGAACGGCCCCCTGTTTTTGAACCCGGGATAGACTGGCGTCCGCCTACGGGTATCTGCCGAAACAGCCGCCGGTTCAGTCCTCCGGCAATGCCGTGGGTCTGCCTTCCAGCTTCTCCTTCATTATCCGCATCCGGTGCTGGTCGAAAATACCCTTCAGCCGGGCGAATCTTTTGGCTCCCAAAAATCGTCTTATCTCGATGAGGAAGCGGAACCTTTCGGTGTTGATGGTGGCCATGGCCCGGTTGACCCTCTCCAACTGGTCGAACACGGCTTTCTCATCCAGCTCGTCCTTATCAAGCAGATCGTCCATAATCAGTTTGGCCTTGCTCCTGGCGGCCTCGGCGTCGATGAGCTTGGTGTGGGACTCGATGTACATGGCGTCCAGCTTCTGCTTTTCCTCCTGGGTCAGGCCCATCTGGTCCACGAACTCCTGAACCCGCCACCATTTCATGGGCGGGGGAGGCCCGTCCGGGGGCGCGGCCCGCCCCCCGCCCTGAACGGCCAGGACCAGGAAAACGGCCAGGGCAGAGGTTAGAATAATTTTGCGGTTCATGGTCGGTCTCCTTCTTAACTCAAACCGCCTTTAAACGTATGCCAATCAAATATTTTCCAGCGGTTCGGAGACGAACTTGAGAAATTCGTCGTTGATGACCGCGGTGCTCTGTCCCAAGACAAAGTTGTGGAAGGGTGATATGGGGGCGGCTTCCACCAGCTCCGCTTTAACCGAGGAGAGTTCGATATGTTCGCTTAAGAGCGTTTGGGAAGGTTCGATCCCGTTACCTGTTCCCCATATATTCAGCCCCAATACAGCCAAAAAAACAAGGGCCAAGACCCCTCCTCCGGCCAGGGCCAGAGGACGTCCTGAAAAAAATTCGTGACGCTTCCTGTCCGGGGGCAACGCAAACCGGTTCCTGCTCTCGGGGGCGTACTCCCGGGCCAGTCTCCCCAAGATGTCGAGCTTGGCTGTAAGAAGCTCCACCTGGTCCCGACATTCCGGGCAGCCGGCCAGATGCTCCCGGGCCTCTTGGGAGAGTTCGGCCGGTTCCGCCAGGGCCACGTCGATCTCTTCCCCGCTCAAGTGTTCTTTCCGCCCTTGGTTCATCATTCCTTTCACCGTAATAAATCCAAAAGTTTACGATCGCGCCTAAGCTTATCCACGGCCCGGTAGAGATGGGTCTTGACCGTGCTCTCTTTGCGTCCCAATACCTGGGCCGTGTCCTTGAGAGTGAGCTGATCCATGAACCTCAGCCGGAAGACCTCCCGCTCCCCCCTGGGCAGGTTTTCGGCGAATTCTCCCACCTTTTCCCAAAACTCTCTTTTCTCCATATCATCACTGGCCGAGGGGTGGTCGTCCGCGATCTCGGGGAAATACTCCTCATGGTCGTTGTCGGAGAAAAAGGTGACAATGGATCGGACCTGCTTTCTCCTGTAATAATCCCTTATCCTGTTCAGGCCGATGCTGTAAAGCCAGGGTTTGAACCGGTCCGGATCCTTGAGCGCGGAGACATTGCGGTAGGCTTTCATGAATATATCCTGGGTCAGCTCCTCGGCATCGGCCCTGGACGATGTCCGGTAATAGGCCATCCGAAATATGTCGGACCAGAATCTATCCACCAGCTGCTCAAAAGCAGACCCGTCTCCTTTCCCGGCCAAGTCCGCCAGATAGGACACCCTAGCCTCGTCCGGTTCGGCCCGTCTCCCTCTCCCCCCGGGGTAATGCTCACTCAATGCAATTGATCCATTCCGCCGACCGGTGGCTCTTTCTCCTGACAGGAAAGACGTGACAGCCTGAATATTAGTTTACTCCTCTTTTGCGATGCGGAGCGGCCCCCTCAATTTGTCGGTTTCGATTTAAAAAAAGGGAGAGGCCGAAGCCTCTCCCGAAGGATGCTTTGATATCGGCGGATATGCCGCTCTAGCTCCAAACCCCCCGGCTGATCCGCTCTCCGCGGTTGTTGATTATCAGCCCCTGGGCCTGGTGCTCGGCCATAAAGGCCAGGGCCTGCCTGGCCGGAAGGCAGAACAGGGTGGTTGAAAGGGCGTCGGCCTCCAGGCAGGATTGGGATTTGATGGAGACGCTGACCGGTCCCGCGGGCGAATCGCCGACCCCGGGATCGATGATGTGATGATGCAGTTTCTCCGTGTCCCAATAAACCTCGTAATTGCCCGAGGTGGCCACGGCTTGGTCCTTGAGGGTGATGATCGGGCCCTTGCGGTCGGTCCGGGTGGGGTCCAGAACGCCGATCCGCCAGGGCCGGTCGCCCTTGCCGCCCAAGGCCAGGATGTCGCCTCCGGCGTTGATCAGGGCGTGTTTGATGCCTGCTTTTTTGAGAGCCGCTCCGGCCTGGTCCACGATGTAGCCCTTGCCCAGGCCGTCCAGGGTCAGGGCCATGCCCTCCTTGAGGAGGCTGATCCTCTCGGGCAGGACCTGGAGCGCGGAGCCGTCAACCAGCTTGAGCAGCGATTTGGTCTCCTCGGGCGAGAGGGGCCGGTTGTGCTGCTCAAAGGATTTTTTCTGCCCGTCCACCAAGGGGGCCACGGTCACGTCGAAATGTCCGCCCGAGGACTGGTAGAATCCGGTGGCGGCCAGCAGGACGGCGGCGAGTTCCGGGTCCGGGCGGTCCAGATTGCCGGTGCGGGCCAGATGGGCCAGGGGCGCGCCGCTGTCAAAGCGGGTCAGGATCGCGGCCAGCCGCTCCATCTCCCTGATGGCCCCGGCGCCGGCCTGGGCGGCCCGGTCCGAACTTTCGTCCAAGACGGTCAAGGTGACATAGGTCCCCATCATCAGACGGGACTCCCGGTGGATCTTCAGGGCCCCTGAAAAACCCCCCGCCAGGGCGGGCGGAGGACTTAAGGTAAGCCCCAGTCCGGCCAGTCCGGACCACCTAATGAAATCGCGACGGGAGATATCCTTCATCGCCTTTCTCCTAATACCTTCTATGGGTCTCAACCCTTATGGCGGTAGCAGTAAAGGCCGCACTGGAGGCAGCGGGCCGCTTCCCGCCCGGCCGCTTCAGGGTCCAGGCCCAATTCAACTTCCTCGAAATTCCGGGCCCTTTCCAGAGGCTCCAGCTCCGGCATCTTCTCTCGGGCCGCCGGAGCCACCCCCACCAGTTCCGTAATCACCGGCCAGGGATCGTTGTCCGGGGTTACGGTCTGATACTCCGGTTCCATGGGTTCGCCCCGGAGATAGTAGTGGATCGCCCGGGCGGCCTTGCGGCCGTGGGCCAGGGCCTGCACCGCGGTGGCCGGTCCGGAGACCACATCTCCGCCGGCGAAAACGCCCTCCCAGCCGGTCTCCAGGGTGGCCGGATCGGCCTCGATGGTCCGCCAGCGGGTGGTCTCTATCTTACAGACTGCGGGCAAAAATTCCAGATCGCAGAACTGGCCGATGGCGGCCACGCACATGTCTATGGGGATGGTGTAGTTGGAGCCTTCCTTGGGTACGGGCCGGCGGCGGCCGGATGCGTCGGGCTCGCCCAGCTCCATCTCCAAAACCTCGATCCCGGTCAACGCGCCGTTTTCGCCCTGGAGGGCCACCGGGGCGGCCAGAAATTTGAGTTCCACCCCTTCCTCCTCGGCCGCGTCCACCTCGTAGAAGGCGGCCGGCATTTCCGTGCGGGTCCGGCGGTAGATGATGGTCACCTTCTCCGCGCCCAGGCGCAGGGCGTTGCGGGCGCAGTCGATGGCCGTGTTTCCGCCGCCGATGATGGCCACCCGCTTGCCCATCTCCACTTTTTCGCCCGAGGCCAGCTTGATCAGCCAGTCGATGCCGCCGACCATGCCCTTGAGATCGTGTTCGCCGTCTACCCCCATGTCCCGTGAGTTCCAGGCCCCGTTGCCGATGAACACGGCGTCAAAGCCCATCTTCTCCTTGAGGTCCTCCAGTTCGAAGTCCTCGCCCAGGCGGATATTGGTTTTGGCCTCGATGCCCAGATCCAGGATCTGCTGGATCTCCCAGTCCAGGGTCTTCTTGGGCAGACGGTACTCGGGGATGCCGTAGCGCAACATCCCGCCCAGCTTGGGCATGCTCTCGAAAATGGTCACCTGGTGGCCCAGGCGGCAAAGGTAGTAGGCCGCCGAGATACCGGCCGGCCCGCCGCCCACCACGGCCACCTTGTATTCGGTCCGGGGCAGCAGGTAGGGTTTGAAGGCGCTGCCCTGGCCCATCTCAAAGTCGGCGGCGAAGCGCTTCAGGTAGTTGATGGCCACCGGCTCGTCGGCGTGGCCCCGGCGGCAGACCGACTCGCAGGGATGGGGGCAGACCCGGCCGATACTGAGCGGCATGGGGTTGCGTTCCTTAATGATCCGGATGGCCTCCTCGGGTTTGCCCCGGTCGATGGCTGCAATATAGGCCGGAATATCTATCTGGGCCGGACAGGTCCGCTGGCAGGGGGCCAGACACTCGTCCATCCGGTTCCAGGCCAGGACCCGGTTGGTGGACGAGGTCAGGGAAAGAACCCCGTTGGGGCAGGTCCGGACGCAGGTGCCGCAGCCGGTGCAGCGCTCCGAGTCCACCACCGGAAGGCCGTTGGGGCCCATGGAGAGCGCGTCAAAGGGGCAGGCCTTGACGCAGCTGCCCAGGCCCAGGCAGCCCACGTCGCACTTTTTCTGCCCGGCGTAGAGCAGGATGGCGGCCCGGCAGTCGGACACCCCGTTGTAGTCGAAAAGGGTCTCGGCCTCCTGGGCCGAATAGATGCACATGGGGTCGGCCAGTTCCGGCTCGCGCTCCTCGATGGCTGCGCCCACGATTTCCGCCACCTCGGCGTGGGCCTCCGCGTCGGAGGCTACGCAGACGTTGGGCGGGGCCTTGCCCGCGGCTATGGCTTCGGCCGCGGCCGAACATCCGGCGAATCCGCAACCCCCGCAGTTGGCTCCGGGCAGGGCCTCTTCCACGGCCGCCACCACCGGGTCCACTTCCACATAGAACAACTTGGCGGCCAGTCCCAAGCCCACGGCGCAGGCCATTCCGATTCCGCCCAAGGCAATCGCTGCAGTCAGCATCGGTGGGGATCTCCTACTTAACCATGCCCGCAAAACCAGAGAAGGCCAGGGCCATGAGCCCGGCCGTGACCAGGGCGATGGAGGTTCCCTGGAAGGGCTTGGGTATCTTGGCCAACTCGAACCGCTCCCTGATTCCGGCGAAGAGAAGCAGGGCCATGGTGTAGCCCACGGCCGAGGCGAAGGAGAAGACGATCGTCTCCACAAAGGAGAGCTTCATGGTGATGTTCAGGATGGCCACGCCCAGAACGGCGCAGTTGGTGGTGATCAGAGGCAGGAAGATGCCCAGGGACTTATAAAGGGCCGGGGCGCTCTTGTGCAGGACCGTCTCCACCAGCTGGACCAGGGCGGCGATGATAAGGATGAAGAAGATGGTCTGGAGGTATTCCAGGCCGTAGGCGATGAGGATGTGTTCCTGGACCAGCCAAGTGATGGTCCCGGCCATGGTCAGGACGAAGATGATGGCCATGCCCATGCCCATGGCCGTGTCCATTTTTTTGGAGACGCCCAGGAAGGGACAGTTGCCCAGGAACTTGACCAGGAGGATGTTGTTGACCAGGATGGCCGAAACGCACAGCAGCAGATAATCCGTCATTTCAATCCCTCCGGCCTATCTTTTGGGTTTCTGGCGGGCCGAGATGAAATTGATCAGGGCCAGCATGACCCCCAACCCCACAAAGGCGCCGGGGGCCTCGACCATGAACTTGAAGGGCAGGAAGCTCTCCCCGAACAGGGACACGCCGAAGATCTTGCCCGCGCCCAGAATCTCCCGGAAACCGCCCAGCACGGTCAGGGAGATGGTGAAGCCCAGGCCTATGCCCAGCCCGTCGGCGATGGAATCGGGGATGCCCTTCTTGAAGGCAAAGGCCTCGGCCCGGCCCAGGATGATGCAGTTGACCACTATCAGGGGGATGAAGATGCCCAGGGACTGGTAGAGGGGGAAGGCATAGGCCTGCATCATCAACTCCACAATGACCACAAAGGAGGCGATGATTACGATGAAGCAGGCGATGCGGACCTCGTTGGGGATGATCTTGCGCACCGCCGAGACGATGAGGTTGGAACAGATCAGGACAAAGGTCGTGGCCAGGCCCATGCCCATCCCGTTCTCGGCGGAGGTGGTCACCGCCAGGGTGGGGCAGAGCCCCAAAACAAGCCTGAACGGAGGGAGGAGCTCCCAAAAACCCTTCTTGAACTCTTTGAAAACGGCCATATCCGCCTCAGCTCACTATCTTGTCTTTGTTGGTCTTGAAGATCTCCAGGGCCTTGTTCACCGCCTCCAACATGCCGTTGCTGGTCATGGTCGCTCCGGAAAGGGCGTCCACGGAATCGATCTTGTCGGCTATGGGGCGGCCGGCGAACTGCTTTCGGAATCCCTGGCCCTCGGCGCTGGCCCCGGTGGCCCGGTCGCCCTTGCCGGGGGTCTCGTGGCTGGAGGTAACCGCGATCTTGATGATCTTGTCCTTGAACTCGCCGTCAAGGCCGATGGCGGTCATGACTCCCAAGCCCTCGTGGTAGCCGTTGCCGAAGGTCTCGATGGCCACGGCGATGAGCTTGCCGCCCTTCTTGGCCGGAAAGGCGTAGCGCATGATGTCGTTGCCCCGGGCGTCCTTGCCCACGGGGATCTCCTTGAGGTCGGCCATGAAGTCGTTGTCCGCGCCCAGGTCCTTGAAGACCTCGCGCACGGCCGGGGCCTTGACCTCCTTGATCTTGGTCAGCTTGATGGGGCCGGCCGTGATCTGGTGGACGTAGGACAGGGCCAGGCCGGAGACCACAGTGATTACGGTCAGAACCAGGGTCAGTCGTATAATCTTGGCCATCTGTTAACCCTCCGCGGCCTTGCGCCCGTATGGCCTGGTCCTGATCCGGTCCAGGATGGGGGTCAGGGCGTTGAAGATGAGAATGGCGTAAAAGGCCGCCTCGGGACGGGTGCCGTGAACTCTGAAGATCATCAGCCCCAACCCGATGCCCAGTCCGAAGAGGATCATGCCCGGCCGGGTGACCGGGCTGGTGGTCGGCTCGGGAGCCAGAAGACAGGCCGCCAGGAGGACCGTCCCGGAGGTCAGGTGAAGCCACCAGGGGGCGAAAATGTCTGGGTTGGCCAGGTGGTAGAGCTCGGCGGTCACGCCGGCCGCCGCCAGGATGGCCAGGGGGATGCACGGGGCCAGATAGCCCCGGGCGAAGAGCCACAGGGCGCCGATGAGCACGGCCAGCCCGGAGGAGGCGCCGATGGGGCCGGCATAGGCTCCGCCCGTGAACCGGGACCAGAACTCGAAGGCCAGGATCTCGGAGGGGTCCTGGCGGATGAGCAGGTAGGGCCTCACCGCCTCGCTCAGCTCCCCGCCGAAGGAATCCGGATTGGGCAGCACGTAGGCGGTCATCAGCTCCGGCCAGGAAAGGTAGGCCACCACCCAGCCCACCAGGACCGGATGGAAGGGGTAGAAGCCGTTGCCGCCGAAAAGCATCTTGCCCAGGACCACGGTCACGGCAGCGGCGATCATGGCCAGCCACCAGGGCACCGTGGGAGAGAGGGTCAATCCCATGAGCAGCCCCAGCAAGGCGGCGTGGGCGTCCCCGATGGTCTTGCCCATGCCGCCGATCCTGGAGACGAGAGCCTCCACGACAACAGCGGTCAGGGTGGTCAGGACCAGGATAAACAACGCTCCCCAGCCGTAGAAACAGACCCCGGCCGCGGCCGCGGGCAGGGCCGCCGCCAGCCAGGTCAGGTTGTAGGACCTGAGGGTGTGGCCGGCCAGATCGTGGGGCGGGAAGGAGACGATCATCTTCATTATGCGGCCCTCCCTGCCATGAGTTCCTCCTTGGCATGGCGGAAGAAATGGATCATGGGCCGTTTGGCCGGACAGACGTAGGCGCACAGCCCGCACTCGATGCAGAGCGCCAAGTCGTGGGCCTCGGCCTCCTCGAAGCGGCCGTACTCACAGTATTTGGAAAGCTGCCCGGGAACGATGCGGGAGGGGCAGACCTGCACGCAGAGCCCGCAGTTAATGCAGGGCAGGGGCTCGAATTTTTTGACTTGGTCGGGTCGGAGCACGATCAGCCCGCCCATCTGCTTGGTGATGGGGGTCTCCAGATCATAGACCGTGTGGCCGGTGAGCAACCCGCCGATGATGACCTTGCCGCCCTCGGCCGGGGACAGGCCCAGGCTTTCCAGAATGTGCCCCACCGGGGTCCCCAGACAGACCATGGCGATCCGGCGTTGGCCGTCGGGGCCGGTCACGGTCAGCCACTTGCCGAACTGGGGCCGGCCCGTGGCCACGGCCACCCCGGCCCAGAAGGCCTCTTCCAGCCTGACGAAGAGCACCCCTACCTCGCGGGGGTCATCCAGAGGCTGAGGAATTTCGTCTCCGGTCACGGTCTTGACCAGAACCTGCTTGAGGCCGTTGGGGTAAAGATCGCCGTCCACGTTGGTAAAGGACCGGTGGCCGAAGCGGAGCAGATCGCTTAAGCCCTTGGCGTCGGTCTGCCGGTCCCCCACCACCACGGTCCGGGCCGCGCTGGAGAGGACCTGGATGGCGTTGAGACCAACCCCCAGAAGGGGATGGTTGGCCTGGGCCAGATAGGCCTGGTGGGCCAGGACCGGCTCACCGTCCACGGCCGAAACCACCAGGGTGTAGATGGACTTGACCGGGGCTTCGGCCTCCTCCTCGTCCACGGCCTGCTGGTAGGGGGTCACGTCCCGGCTCAGGGGCAGGGCCCGCACCCCGGCGGCCACTACTCCGGCTTCCTGGACGGCCTTGAACAGGTGTTTCCGATCCGGTTCGTGGTGGCTTTGTTCCAACTCCAGGGGCAAAGGGATAGGCGGCCCGCTGGGCTGGATGACCAGACACAGCCCCATCTTCCCGCCGATCAGGGGTTTGTTGACGATCTCCACGACCTTTCCCGAGCAGGGAGCATGAACCGGAGCAGAGTCGGGCTGGTCCAGGGGGGCCCGGCCGATAAGCTGGCCTTCGCTCACCTCCTGGCCGATCTCCACGATCGGCTCGGTCTCCGGGCCGGAATGCTGCTTAAGCGGGATGAATAGATGCGATGGAAGTGGAATCTCGGCAAGAGTTGGGGTCTGACGGGGTCCAGCCAGACGAACCGACCTGCGCAAAAAAAGATTCATGGTTCCCCCTGGGGCCAAGCCATGGTTACATTAGGAATTAGACAGCGACCGGATTGCCAGAAAGTCTCCGGCCCTCGTTTTACGACCTGACCTGCCGAAATATAAGGCTTTCTGTGGTTTGAGAGAGTCTCTTGTGAAAACAATCTCATCCAAATAGCCAGCCCCCTACCTAACCCACCCCAAAGGCAATGTCAAGGATTGCGTAAAGGGCCGACCGGGGTCATTTTAGCCGTCACAGGCCCCCTCAAAAACAGGCAGGGACCGCAGGCCGCTCCTTTTCCCTTGCCTGTTGCTTAGGCTAATGGTTAAATTGGGAGCAATAATATCACTGAAAATATGGGGTTGTTCCTGTGGATTGGAATCAAGGACCCGGCCAGCCGCCAAACCTAGACGAGGTGGCGGCCAAGGTCAAAGAGAAATTTAAAGGCTACAAGGGTGGCGGCAAGACCGTCTGGATTGTGGCCGTTCTTATCATTTTGGCTTTTCTGGCCACCTCCACCTGGTACACCATCGAGCCGGAGGAAACGGGGGTTATTCAGAGGTTCGGAGCCTACATCGACCAGGCCGGCCCCGGGCTCCACTTCAAGCTGCCCCTGGGCATCGACAAGGTGACCAAGGTCAAGACCGGGCGGGTCTTCAAGGAGGAGTTCGGGTTCCGGGCCACCCTGCCCGGGATCAGGAGCCAGTTCAACAAAAGCGGTTTTGACGAGGAATCGCTGATGCTCTCCGGCGACCTCAACGTCATCGATCTTAAATGGATCGTCCAGTACCGGATCATGGAGCCTCAGAAATGGCTCTTCTTTATCCGGGACGGCCGGGGCGCCATCCGGGACCTCTCCGAGTCGGCCACCCGCCGCATCGTGGGCAACCGCCACAGCGACGACGCCCTGACCGTCCAGAGGGTGGAGATCGCCAACCGGGCCCAGGAGGATCTGCAGAAGATCCTGGACCTGTACGAGGCCGGGGTCCAGGTGGTCACGGTCCAGCTCCAGGACGTCAACCCCCCCGGACCGGTCCAGCCCGCCTTCAACTCGGTCAACGAGGCCCGTCAGGAGAAGGAGCGGATCATCAACCAGGCCCAGACCGAGTATAACAAGGTCATCCCCCGGGCCGAGGGCGAGGCCCAGCAGACCATCGCCGAGGCCGAAGGTTATGCTCTCAAGCGGATCAACGAGGCCAAGGGCGAGGCCAACCGTTTCCTGGCCGTCTTGAAGGAGTATCAGCAGGCCGAGGAGGTGACCCGCAAGAGGTTGTATCTGGAGGCCTACCAGCATTTCCTGGGCAAGGCCAAGAAGGTCTTTATCGTAGATGAGCAGCAGAAGGCCATTCTGCCCTTCATGCAGCTGGAGGGCCAGAAATGAAAGGCAAAGTCGCGATAGCGGTCCTGGTCCTCATCGGCATCGCCGTCTACTCCTCTTTCTTCATCGTCAACGAAGGGGAGCAGGCCATCGTAACCCAGTTCGGCAAGCCCATCGGCGAGCCGACCAAAAAAGCCGGACTGAACTTCAAGATCCCCATCATCCAGAAGGTCCAGTTCTTCGAGAAGCGGCTCCTCAAATGGGACGGCTCGCCCAACCAGATCCCCACCCGGGACAAGAAGTACATCTGGGTGGACACCACGGCTCGCTGGCGGATAACCGATCCCCTGCGGTTCCTCCAGACCGTGGCCAACGAGCGGGGGGCGCTCTCCCGCCTGGACGACATCATCGACTCCGTGGTCCGCGACCTGGTCTCGGCCAACCTGCTGGTGGAGATCGTCCGCTCGGCCGACTGGAAGCCCAAACCCGAGGAGTACTACAACCGGACCCAGACCTCGGCCACGGAGCAAAGCAAGGAGACCGCCGAGGCGGCTCCCCTGGTGGTCCAGCAGGGCCGGTTGGGGATCACCCGGGAGATGCTGGCCCAGGCCTCCAAGCTGACCCCCCGCTACGGAATCGAGCTGGTGGATATCCGGATCAAGCGGATCAACTACGTGGAGTCGGTCCGCGAGCGGGTCTTCCAGCGAATGATCTCGGAGCGGGAGCGGATCGCCTCCCAGCTCCGTTCCGAGGGCGAGGGGGCCCGGGCCGAGATCCTGGGCCAGATGCAAAAAGAACTGGCCCGGATAACCTCCCAGGCCTTCCGCCGGGCCCAGGAGATCAAAGGCGCGGCCGACGCCGAGGCCACCCAGATATACGGCCAGGCCTACGGCCGGGACCCGGCCTTCTACGCCCTCTCCAGGACCCTCCAGTCCTACGAGGATTATCCCAACACCGACTCGACCATGCTCCTGACCACCGACTCCGAGTTCTTCAAGTACCTGAAAAGCACGGAGCGGTAGGCCGGACTAAGGATGCCAGCAACCAGGGCCGCTCCCCACGGGGCGGCCCTTTTTTTATGGGCCAGAAATGCGGTCCGCCTGGGAGCGCGCGCAGAGGACGGAGTCGCCTCCCCCACCCCCGGAACGGCAGGAGTTTCGGCCACCAGCTATAAAAATTTACTCTGGCCTGGTGCTGTCCCGGTCAATCCCCGGGCCGGAGGTAGACGAACCTGATGCCCAGTTTTTTCAGGTCCCGGAAAGTCCCGTCCGCCTCGATTCCGGCCAGGACGGCCTCCGGGGCGGTCACCACCGATCCGGCCAGGGCCTCTGCCCCTTCCTCGAAGAGGACCGCAGAGAGGGGGGTGGAGGGTCCCACCAGAATCTTATAGGCTCTCTTGGCTTGCTTCAGGAAATAGGCCATGGAGCGGGTCAGGAGGGCGGTGGAGGTTATGGCCGCCAGGTCGCACCCGGCCAGGACGCGGTCCCATTCTCCGCGCTCGGTGCGGCCGGGAACGTCCCGCAGTTCCAGCAGGTGGAGCCGGGAGGCCACTTCCCGGGCCGTGGCGGTAAAGGGGAAATGGCCCACCACCACCACCTCGCGATCCCGGCCCAGGTCCGCGATTATCTCTTCGGCGTTGGGTCCCCTATCGAGGTCTGGAGAGACCAGGCCGGCGTTGAGGGAGGCCAGCCCCAGGGAAATGGCCAGCGGGCTGGAGGAAAAGAGATTCTCGGCCGCTCGGACCAATTCGGCCCCGGCCAGGCCCTCGATAACGGGCCGGTCTTGGGGGGAGGCCAGGTGGCCCAGGGTGGAGGCCAAACCCATCCGTCCCTCGGCCATGACCCCCACAAAAAAACGCCCCACGGCCGCTCTTTCAATTTTTGCGGCGGGCCGCTCCAGGGAGGAGATGAGCCGCTCGAGCAGCTTTCTTTCGGCTGTTCCGGGACTCGGGGGCGGAACCGGGGGAGCCTGATGACACTGGGGATGGGGGGGACGATGATCTTGAGACACGGGAGGCGCTCCTCGAGTTAATTAACAGTTTCAATCGTGCGGAATTATCCCACACCATCCGGGAGAAGGCCAGGCCCTTGAGGAGAGAAGGGAATCAACCTCTCTACAGCCGCGCCTCCAGCCGACCCAGGTAGAGGGACAGCCCAATTCCCGCCGAAGCCGCCCCCACCAGGAGGTAGGGCGCTCCGGACCAGCCGCCCGCAGCCGAAACCACGACCGCCAGGGCCGGAGGACCGAGCAGGCTGCCCACGCTGCCGCCCTGCATGGTCAGGCCGCTGGTGGTGGCCATCAGTCCGGGCCTGGGGGCATGGACCTGCACTCCGGAGATCAGGCAGGCCGGAATAATTCCGCCCACTCCGGAAAAAACCAGGCCGAGTAGGAATCGGGCGACCCCTCCCAAGGCGCCGCTGTAGATGCCCAGGCCGCACAGCCCCATGGCCAGGCTGGCCAGGCAGAGGAGGCTGACCCGCCTTAAACCCCTCTGGAGCAGCCAGCCGCCCAGCATGTTGCCCGGAGCGTTCATGAAGGCCACCAGGGCGGCCAGCATCGCCGCCGAGGAGGGACTCAGCCCCAGCTCGTCGATGAGCAGGGTGGGCAGGAATCCGATCACGGCCATGAACTGAAGAGCGTAAAGGGTGAAAGTCACAGCCAAAATGGCGGGCCCGGGGCGGGACAGGGTCATCCGGATATCTCTCCAGACGGTTTTTATTCTGTCTCCGCCGGAGAACGGAGAGCCCCCTATCCCGGAGGTAATCCTGGCCAGGAAGATGCAGTAGGCCAGAATCAGCCCCGTATTGACCAGCCACAAGCCCCGCCAACCCACGTTCTCCAGGATCAAGGGGGAGAGAAGCATCATCAGGGAGGTGCCGGTGGGCATGAATCCGGCCCACAGCCCCAGGGCCTGCCGGATGCTCCGGGGCGGAGTAATTCCGATGATCAGGGCCGGCCCAGTCACAATGACCAGGATATAGCCCACCCCTTCGATAAAACGGCTGACCAGCAACATCACAGCATTGGGAGCCAGGCCTCCCAAAAGGCTGCCCAGGCAGAGGAACAGCAACCCGGCCAACAGAATTCTGCGCCGGCCCAGCAGGTCCGCGACTGTTCCGGACACAAGCCCGCTCAGGGCCCCCACCAGGTTGAGGATGGAGATGACCCACCCGGCCGTCACCAGGGTCAGCCCCAGCTCCGACCTGATCAGGGGCAGGCTGGGCGGGGTTTTGCCCACCTGGAAGGAGGCCGCCACTCCGGCCCCGAAAATAGCCAGAATCAGCCCCCAGTTGGCGGCTTCGGAATCAACCTTCATGTTTAAGCCCGCCTTTCCCCAAGGCCAAAGACCACGAACCAGGGGAGCCTATCAGGGATGCCCTCACTTGACAATAACAAGGGATCGCCCCCGGCCACGGTTTTGCAAGTTGGCGGGGAGGCCTATCCGGAACTAGACTTCGTTCGGATGGCGAATCGAATTCTGATGTGTTAGATTCGACCGATGCAGCTTTATTGATGGAGTGGGGCTTGCTCAGGGATTGGGTTGAACAACGCTTGATGTTTCTGGCCGGGGTCTTCTATCGTCGCCGCGGCCTGACCCTGTTTTTTATGGGCCTGGTCATCCTGGGGTTGGGATCCGGCCTGTTCTGGCTGAAGGTGGATACCTCAACCAAGGGGCTCCTCCGGCCAGACGACCCCACCATTTTGACCTACGAAAAATTCGCCGACCAGTTCGGCCGGGAGGACCTGATCGTGGTCGGGGTGGAGGCCGGGGAGGTCTTCGACCCCGTCTTTTTGGAAAAGCTGAAGGCTCTCCACCGGGACCTAACCCGCGATGTTCCCCTGGTCGTGGATGTGATCTCCCTGCTCAACGTCAGGTCCACCCGGGGTGAGGGCGATCGGCTGGTGGTGGAGGACTTTCTGAAGGAGGTCCCCGCCGACCCGGCCCGAATGGCGGACCTGAAGAGGCGGGCCCTGGCCGACCCTTTCTACCGCAACCTTTATCTCTCCGAGGACGGCCGGCTGACGGCCGTTCTGGTCGCCCTGGAGACCTACTCCCAAATAGGCGTTGCGGAGGTCGGGGGCGGGGTGGAGGAGACCTTGACCGGGTTCGGGGAACAGACCCAAGAGGATCCGGCCGGCAGGGAAGCGGCGGCCCGGCCGGAGCTTTTGACCGAGGAGGAGAACCGGGTGGCGGTGCAAGCCATCCGGGCCGTCCTGGACCGCCACTGGAGCGCCGGTTTTCAGCCTGTTCTGGCCGGTTCCAGGGTTGTGTCTGAAACGCTGAAGCGTCTGATGATAAAGGACATTGTTGTATTTCTGATCATCGCTGTGGTGGTCATGAGCCTGGTCCTGTTTCTCATGTTCAGGCGGCTGGCTGGAGTAGGTCTGCCCTTGCTGGTGGTCTTTCTGGGAATGACCTCCACCCTGGGGCTGATGAGCCTGTGCCGGGAATCCATCAAGATCCCGACCATGATCCTGCCCTCTTTTCTGCTGGCCGTGGGGCTGGGCGGGGCGGTCCACATCCTGGCCCTTTTTTTTCGGGAGTACGACCATCACGGCGACAAGCAGGAGGCCATTGTCCAGGCCACGGGCCATTCGGGGCTGGCCGTGATCATGACCTCCCTGACCACAGCCGCGGGCCTGGCCTCCTTCACCACCGCAGAGGTGGCCCCCATCGTCTCCCTGGGCCTGTTCGCCGGGCTGGGAGTGCTCCTCACCCTGGCTTACACCCTCATCCTCCTCCCGGCCCTGGTCGGGCTCCTGCCCCTGGCCGGGAGGGAGGAGCCCTCCGGGTCCGGAAAGCTGCCGGGGTTCACCCGAATTCTGGACGCCGTGACCGATTTTTCCACGGCTCACGCCCGGGCCATCACCGCGGCCGGCCTGGTTCTGGTGGCGGTCTCGGTGGCGGGAGCGACCCGGATCCACTTCACCCACGACGTTCTGGCCTGGCTGGACAGGTCGGTGGAGGTCCGCCGGGCCACCGAAAAGCTGGACCAGGAACTGAAGGGCACCGTCGTTCTGGAACTGATCCTGGACACGGGCCGGGAGAACGGGCTCCACGATCCGGTTTTTTTACATAAGCTGGACCGGTTGACCGGGGAACTGGAGGGAGCCCGATGGGGGGACCTTTTTGTGGGCAAGGCCGTCTCCCTGATCACCGTGCTCAAGGAGATCCATCGGGCCCTGAACGAGGACAGGCCGGAGTTCTACGCCGTGCCCGACGACCCCCGGCTGGTGGCTCAGGAGTTTCTCCTGTTCGAGAACACCGGTTCAGACGACCTGGAGGAACTGGTGGATTCCACCTTCCGGAAGACCCGACTGTCCATCCGGGTTCCCTGGCGGGATACCATGGAGTACGTCCCCTTTCTGGCCGACGTGGAACGGCGGGTTGAGCATACTTTCGGGAACGCGGTGGAGCTGACCGCCACGGGGATGATGACCCTCTTTGCCCGGACCTTCAACGGAGCCATCCGCTCAGCCCTGAAAAGCTATGTGGTAGCCCTGGTGGTCATCACCCTGATGATGATCATCCTTATCGGCCACCTGCGCCTGGGGCTTCTGTCCATGCTGCCCAATCTCACCCCCATCCTGATGACCGCCGGGGTCATGGGCTGGTTCGACCTGCCCTTCGATATCTCCACCATGCTGACCTTCTCGGTGGCCATCGGGCTGGCCGTGGACGACACCATCCACTTCATGCACAACTACATCCGCTACTACAGCCAGACCGGAGAAGTCCGCCAGGCCGTGAGGCTGACCCTCCGCACCGCAGGCCGGGCCATGCTGGTCACCAGCGTGGTTCTCTCCCTGGGCTTTTTTATTTTTATGTTGGCCTCCATCAACAACGTCTTTTATTTCGGGTTCCTGACCGGACTGGCCGTGGTGCTGGCCCTGCTGGCCGATTTTCTCATGGCCCCGGCTCTCATGGTCCTGATTTACGGCCAGAAAGACAAGGCCAACGGCCCGGCATCGCCGTCCTGAACGAAAGAGGGGCAGATCAACAGGTCGGGTGGGCGGGCCTCAGTCGTCTCCCCTGAGGGACAAGCCGTGCTCCCGCAGAAGCTGGTAGAGCCTGGACCGGCCGATGCCGGAGATCTCCCCGGCCCGGACCATGTCGCCACCGGTCAGGGAGACCAGTTTGACCAGGTACTCGGCCTCCAGGCGGTGGACCCCCTTGCGCCGGTACTCCTTCCAAGAAGGCAGGGGAATCCGGGGTGCGGACCGTCCGGGTCCGTTTTCCGGAACCAGCCTGAGAGGCGTCCGGACGCCCTTCCTCCCCCGGTCGGGAGCAGGGATGCCCGGGGGGTCGTTTTTTTGGACCTTGGATCTGGCCAGGGTGACTCGGATGTGCTCCGGCAGATGCATGGCGAAAAGAGTGGGCTCCCGGCCGGCCGTGGCCAGGCTCCACTCCAGGGTGTTGACCAGTTCGCGGACGTTGCCGGGCCAGTGGTAGGAGGTCAGAGCCTCCGCGAACTCCGGGGAGAACTCCTTTTTCTCTGATCCAAACTTGGCGCACAGCTTGGCCAGATGGTAACGGGCAATCTCCAAAATATCTCGATTCCGCTGGTTTAGGGGGGGCAGTTTGATGATGATGGTCTTGAGCCGGAAAAGCAGATCGCTCCTAAACCGCCCCTCCTCCACCATCAGCTCCAGGTTCTGATGGGTGGCCGCGATAAGACGGAAATCGCTCTCCTTCTCCCGGTCCCCGCCCACGGGCCTGAAACGGCGCTCCTGGAGGACCCGCAGAAAGGAGCGCTGGGCGTTCAGCGGCAGATCGCCGATCTCGTCCAGGAACAGGGTCCCCCCGTCGGCCTGCTTGATCAACCCTTCGCTGGGGCTGTCGGCCCCGGTGAAAGCTCCCTTGGCATGGCCGAAGAGGAGGGACTCCACCAGGGTTTCGGGCAGCGCGGCGCAGTCTAGGACCACGAAGGGTTTGTTTTTTCTGTGGGAGTTGTTGTGGATGGCCAGGGCGAAAAGCTCCTTGCCCGTACCGGTCGCCCCGGCGAGAAGGACGTTGACCGGCGAGGCGGCGGCCTTGGCCACCAGCTCCAGGCAGTCCCGGATCAGGGAGGAGCCGCCGATTATGCGGGGCTCCCGGAGGTCGGTCAGGGGCGGGGAGGGGGTCCTCTCCCGGCGGTATTGGAGCAGCCGGCTCAGGGGCAGGGCCAACTTGTTGAGGGTCACCGGCTTTTCGATGTAATCCCAGGCTCTTCTGGTAATGGCCAGTTCAGCCCCGTCCGGGCTGCCCAGTCCGGTGAAGACGACCACCTCCGGCGAGCCCGGCCAGTCCTTGACCTCGGGGATGAAGTCCAGTCCGTCCCCGTCGGGCAGGTGGACATCCAGAAGGACGGCGTCAAAGGGCCCCTCGGCCGACCGCCTCCGGGCCTCGGCCAGGTTGGCCGCCGCCACCGTATCGTGTCCCAGGCGCCGGATCAACTCCGAGACTATCTGGCGGACGGGCTCCTCATCGTCTACCACCATTATCCTGGCCAAAACCGCCCCCCCTTCAACTCCCCAGAGCCGGCCACACCGCCCACTCTCTACCTCGGGACGAATTAATATAGCCTGTACCGTCTTTTTTAACAACAAGCTATGCCGGACCTTATTATTAGCAACCGTCCCGTTATCCGCCATAAGCAGCCCTAAAAGGTCCGGCCGCATCCGCCATCCCCGGCTGAACGGCTCTGCGGCTTTGATATCCCAAACCGGACCACGGGGTAAAACTGGTTGACAGTTACTCTCGGTCTCTATTATGGTTAGCTATAGTGCCTTCTGCATTTTTTCATTGAGGATGAAACCTGGTCGAATGATTGACGATTAATCGTCTAGCGCGTCTCGAGCTAGTAACAGCGACTTCCGGAAGGGAGACGTCCAGCCCATGTTTTTCAATGCCTGTCTGACCGTTTCCTTGATCATATTTGCGGGCGGTCTCATCTATCGGATAGTGGCCTGGCACCGCTTCCGCATCGGTGAAACCGGCCCCGCCTTGGCTCCGGGACAGAGGTTGTCCTCTTCTCTCAACGGCCTGGTTCGAACCGTTTTCAGCGCCAAGATCGGCCGGTTGATCGGATCCTTTTTGCTGGACGGGATCCTGCAGCGCCGGATCCTGAAGAAGGATTTTCTGCGCTGGCTGGCCCACCTCCTCATCTACGGCGGGTTCACGCTGCTGCTCCTGTTTCACGCCCTGGACAAGTTCGTCACGGCCAACCTCTTCGCCTACGAGGCGGCCACGGCCGCACCCTGGCTGTTTTTGCGCAACCTTTTCGGGGTCCTGGTCCTGGTGGGAGTTCTTCTGGCCGTCATCCGGCGCTGCACCTCCCCGACGGTCAAGCTGACCACCAACGCCATGGATGTCTACGCCATCATCCTCATGATCGTGATCATGGTCTCCGGGTTCGTCCTGGAGGGGATGAAGATCGTCTCCGAGTCCAAGTTCGACGAGATGGTGGAAAACTACTCCGGCCACGAGGACGACCCGGATTTGAACGGGCTCCGGGCCATATGGGCCAAGGATTACGGGGTGGTCTTCGCCGAAAAATGGGATGAGGTGAGCGAGGAGGCCCGGGAACTGGCCCTGGACAACCACCAGACCAACTGTATGCCCTGCCACGCCAAGCCCCAGACGGCCTTCCTCTCCTACGCTGTTTCAAGGGCTTTCAAGTCGGCGGCCGTGGGTATCAGCCAGGCCAGATCCTTTGACATTGCCTGGTACATTCATTGGCTGGCCTGTTTCATCGGCTTGGCTTACCTGCCCTTCTCCAAGATGTTCCACCTCATCACCGGCCCCCTCTCCCTCATGGCCAACGCGGTCATGGACAAAAAGAGCAGCGACCCGGCCAACTGGAACACCAAGCAGATCATGGAGCTGGACGCCTGCACCCACTGCGCGGCCTGCTCCACCCACTGTTCCGTGGGGGTCCACTTCAAGACGAATCCCAACCGGACCATCCTGCCCTCGGAAAAGCTGG
Source organism: Desulfarculia bacterium (assembly GCA_963662305.1). Taxonomy (GTDB): domain Bacteria; phylum Desulfobacterota; class Desulfarculia. The sequence goes on from OY759351.1 coordinate 160,659, forward strand.
CCGCCCTGCACAAGATGGTGGTCGGCTCCAGGCTCCACACCAGCGAGCTGAAGGCCCTGGAGGAGGGACAGTCCACCTGCACGGCCTGCTTCCGCTGCACCACCGTCTGTCCGGTGGGGATCAACCTCCAGGAGATGTGGTTCTCGCTTAAGGAGGAGCTGGCCAAGCGCAGTCTTCCGGGAACCTTTGTCACTCTCCGGGAAGAGGCCCGCCGGGCCGCCGAACCCAGCCGGGCGGCCGAGACCGTCACCCCCAGCGCTGGCGGGCTTACGACCGGGCTGGGCCTTGCGGCCAGGACGGAGAGTTTTTCCGAATGCTACTCCTGCCAGACCTGCACCAATGTCTGCCCGGTGGTGGCCCAGTTCGACGAACCCAAGGAAAAGCTGGATCTGCTGCCCCACCAGATCATGTACTCCCTAAGTCTGGGGCTCAACCAGGAGGCCCTGGGAGCGTCCATGGTCTGGAACTGCTTGACCTGTTATCACTGTCAGGAGGCCTGCCCCCAGGGGGTCAGGGTGGCCGATGTGCTCTATGAACTGAGAAACCTGTCCGCCGGGCAGGGCCGGACAGGGAGGGCCTAGCGCATGTCTTACGCCTTCTTCATCGGCTGCAAGATTCCCTTTTACGTTCCCCATTACGAGACCGCGGTCCGGGCGGTCTGCCGGGAGCTTAACATCGGGCTGGAGGAGATCGAGTTCAACTGCTGCGGGTACCCCATGCGGCACTTCGATTTCGCCTCGGCCGTGCTGGCCGCGGCCCGCAACCTGGCCCTGGCCGAAAAGGCCGGGTTCGATCTCCTCACCCCCTGCAAGTGTTGCTTCGGCTCGTTCAAGCATGCCATCCATGATCTTGAAGAAAACCCGGAGTTGATGAAGACGGTCAACGCCAAGCTGGCCGAGGAGGGGCTGGCCTACAGCGGCAAGGCCCAGGTCAAGCACCTGCTCCAGGTTCTCCATGACGATATCGGGGTGGACGTGCTAAAGGAAAAGGTGGTCAAGCCCTTTTACGGGCTCAAGGTAGCCCTGATTTACGGCTGCCACGCGCTCCGCCCCAGCAAGATCACCGGGTTCGACGATCCCCTCTCCCCCAGCCTGTTCGACGACCTGGTCAAGCTCACCGGGGCGGCCAGCCTGGACTGGGAGGGCAAGCTCCAGTGCTGCGGCGGGCCTTTGATGGAGAAGAACGAGGAGCTGTCCCTGGCCCTGGCCCTGGCCCGTCTGGGAGAGGCCCAGTCCGCCGGGGCGGACTACATGACCATCGGCTGCACCTATACTCAGATGCAGATGGAAAAGGGTTTGATGGAGCTCAAGGGCTCCGGCGGTAACGGCACGGTCAAGGGCTCCCTGGTCTATCCCCAGTTGCTGGGTCTGGCCATGGGTCTGACCCCGGAGAGACTGGGTTTGGACAAGACCGAGGTTGATCAGACGGTCCTGGCCGGGTTCCAGGTTCCTCCACCGGAACCTCCGGAAGACGAGAAAAAGAAAAAACCGGCCCCTAAAAAGACTAAGGCCGAGGATTAAAAACAAGCATCCAATTCTATCTGGTAAATCAGGGACCTTTTGTCCGGATTAGGAGAAAGACAAGGCATGGCTGACAATATTGGTTCGGTCATGGTCGTCGGAGGTGGGATAGCCGGAATGCAGGCCGCGTTGGATCTGGCCGACTCCGGTTATCTGGTCTATCTGGTGGAGCGGGACTCGTCTATCGGCGGGGTCATGGCTCAACTGGACAAGACCTTCCCCACCAACGACTGCGCCATGTGAATTATCTCGCCCAAGCTGGTCGAGGTCGGCCGGCACATCAACATCGAGTTGCTGACTCTGGCGGAAGTCACCAAAGTCAGCGGTGAGGCGGGAAATTTTGAAGTAGAGGTGGTCAAGCATCCGCGCTACGTGGATATGGACAAGTGCATCGCCTGCGGCGAGTGCGCCGCCAAGTGCCCCAAAAAGGTGGACGACGGCCACAACGAGGGGCTGAACAAGCGCAAGGCGATCCATGTCAAGTACTCCCAAGCCGTGCCGTTGAAGTACGTCATCGATGCCGAGAACTGTATCTACCTGACCAAGGGCAAGTGCGGCAACTGTGCCAAGGTCTGCCCCACCGGGGCGATCAACTACGAGGACAAGCCGGAGACGGTCACTCTTCAGGTGGGGGCCATCGTGGCCGCCCCCGGGTTCAAGGCCTACGACCCGGCCTCGTACGACAACTACGGCTACACCAAGTATAAAAACGTGGTTACCAGCCTGGAGTTCGAGCGGATCCTGTCCGCCTCGGGGCCCCACCTGGGCCATGTGGTCCGGCCCTCGGATCACCAGGAGCCCAAAAAAGTGGCCTGGCTCCAGTGCGTGGGCTCCCGGGACGTGCACGAGGGAGCCAAGCCCTACTGCTCCGGGGTCTGCTGCACCTATGCGGTCAAGGAGGCGGCCCTGGCCCAGGACCATGTGCCAGGCCTGGAGTCCTCCATTTTCTATATGGACATGCGGACCGTGGGCAAGGATTTCGAGCGGTACTACCTCAAGGCCCAGGAAAACGGAGTCCGCTTCGTCAAGTCCCGGATATCCTCCATCTCCCCCGGAGAAAAGGAGGGAGACCTGCTGCTCCGCTACACCACCCCCGAAGGGAGGCTTAAAAAAGAGAACTTCGACATGGTGGTTCTCTCCGTGGGCCTCACTCCGGGGCTCTCCACGCCTCAACTGGCCCAGGTAATGGGCATCAAACTGGACGGCGAGGGCTTTCCCGTGGCCGACCTGTTCCAGCCTGTCAAGACCGGCCGGGAGGGCGTCTACGTCTGCGGCGCGGTCCAGGAACCCAAGGACATTCCCCAGTCGGTGGTGGACGCCTCGGCCGCCGCAGGCATGGCCGCGGCCCAGCTCTCTCCGGCGCGCAACACCCTGACCCGGACCCGGGAGGTCACCCCGGAACGCAACGTCATCGGCGAACCGCCCCGCATCGGCGTCTTTATCTGCCATTGCGGGACCAACATAGCCGGGGTGGTGGATGTGGAGGCGGTGGAGGAGATGGCCAAGGGCCTGCCCCATGTGGTCCACACCGAGCGCAACCTCTTCTCCTGCGCCCAGGACAGCCAGGACAAGATCGCCGGAGTGATCAAGGAGAAAAACCTGACCAGGGTGGTGGTGGCCGCCTGCACCCCACGGACCCACGAGCCGCTCTTCCAGGAAACGGCGGCCCAGGCCGGATTGAACAAGTACCTCTTCGAGATGGCCAACATCCGCAACCAGTGCTCCTGGGTCCACTCCGACAATCCGGAGAAGGCCACCCAAAAATCCATGGACCTGGTCCGCATGGCTGTGGCCAAGGCCGCCGGGCTGGCTCCTCTCCAAGAGCAGGAGCTGTCCATCAACGACACGGCCATGGTTATCGGCGGCGGCGTGGCCGGCATGGAGGCGGCCCGTAACTTATCCGATCAGGGCTACACGACGTTGCTTCTGGAGCGAACCGGAGAGCTGGGCGGCCAGGCCCGCAACCTCAAAACCATCTGGAACGGCCAGGAGGTGGCTCCCTATCTGGAGTCGCTCATCAAGAGCGTCCGGGAGGACGAGAAGATTCAGCTGTTCATGGAAGCCGAGTTGAAGAAGGTGGACGGTTTCGTGGGCAATTTCGAGACCACCATCGTCCAGCAGGGCGAGGAGAAGGTCCTCCAGCACGGGGCGGTGATCATCGCCTCCGGAGCCTCGGAATTGAAACCGGAGATGTACCTCCACGGCCAGGACGAGCGGGTCTTCACCGGGCTGGAACTGGAGGCCGCCCTGAACCAGGACGAGTCCCTGGCCAGGAATGCCGGGACCGCGGTCTTCATCCAGTGTGTGGGCTCCCGGACCGAGGAGCGGCCCTACTGCTCCAAGGTCTGCTGCACCCAGTCGGTCCGTTCCGCCCTCCGGCTCAAGGAGCTTAATCCGGAGATGGAGATCTTCATCGTCCACAAGGACATCCGGACCTACGGCCGGCGGGAGGAGCTCTTCCGCAAAGCCCGTGAGGCGGGGGTGCGGTTCATCCGCTACGATGAAGACCAGCCCCTGGAGGCGACCAATCAGGACGGTAACCTTCGGCTCACCCTCACCGATTTCAACCTTAGACGCAAGCTGGCCTTGAATCCCGATCTGCTGGTCCTGGCCTCGGCCGTAGTCACTCCGGGTCTGGACAACCCCCTGGGGCCCATGTTCAAGGTGCCCATCAACCAGGACGGCTTCTTTGCCGAGGCCCATGTGAAGCTGCGGCCCGTGGATTTCGCCACGGACGGCGTGTTCGTCTGCGGCCTGGCCCATTCGCCCAAGCCCCTGGAGGAATCCATCGCCCAGGCCCAGGCCGCCGCGGCCAGAGCGGTGACGGTGCTCTCCTCCACCACTCTGATGGTGGGCGGGGTGGTCTCGGTGATCGACCAGAACCGTTGCGTCTCCTGCGGGGTCTGTATCTCCATCTGCCCCTACCAGGCCATAACCTGGAACGACAAGCACAAGGCGGAGGTCAACAGCGCCCTGTGCAAGGGCTGCGGCCTGTGCGAGGCCTCCTGCCGGTCCTCGGCCCCCCACCTGGGCGGGTTCACCGATGAGCTGATTTTCAATCAGATGTCGGCCCTGGGCTGAACAGGATCGATAAGAAGCATACCCGGGGGAATCTTTTTTCCAAAAGATTCCCCCGGGAACCCCTTCAAAAACTAAGAGGCGATATCGGGCGGCGCTTGATATCGCCTCTTGATTTTTATAACCGCCCGTCTCCTTTCTGAACGAAGGCCGCCCCTGCACATGGGCGGCTTCCTTACAAAGCGGCCTGACATATCCTTAGCGGAGGCTTTCAAATTGGAGTGAAGTCGCTCCCCTCGCCTGGCGGGCAGGAAACCCGGCCCCCCTTCTCCTTTTTCCGCAAAAGCCCCTGCCCCGTCCTCAGCCCATCATCGCTCCGCCTTTTTTAATTTTCGTGGGGCTGGCCGTTATGCCCGATCGAAGCGCATAATTTTGCAATAATGTAAATTTTTACCGGTTTTTGTTTGAAATCTGAAAATTTAGGTGGTATTTTCTTAATGGGTCTAAAGTGGTCGTCACCAAAATAAAGATTATATGAGCAAATGGATGTCGGGAACAGAGTCAGAACTCTCCGAAAGAACGCCAAGCTGACCATGAAGCAGCTGGCCGATTTGGTGGGGGTGAGCAATACCACCATCCACCGTATCGAGACAGGCCAGCAGAGCCCTTCGGTGGCGCTTCTCTCCCTGATAGCCCAGAACCTGGGCCACCCCATCACCCGGTTCCTCAACGAGCCAACCCAGGACATCCACGTGTTGAATCATGAGGACGGCGTATTCGTGGATTCGGCGGGGTTGCAGCTCCGCCTCCTGGTCCCCTACGGCATGGTGGCCGATGAAATTTCCATAAGCACGGGCCAGTTGCGCAAAAGTGACCGCATCGCCTTTCACCGCAACAAGGAGGTCGAGTTCTCATACGTCACCAAAGGGAAATGCATCTTCCACTACGACGGCAAGCCCCATCCCCTGGGGCCCAAGGATGCGGTCCTCTTCAGCGGGAAGAAGCTGCATGCGGTGGAGGTTCTGGAGGATCTGGAGTTTCTGGCGGTGATGTTCAATAAAAGCTGATAGCCAAGAGGTGGCCCGGTGATCGAGCTTGAAAATGTGGAAATCACTTATAACGACGTAATCCTGGCAGTCAAGGGCGTCTCCCTTAAGGTGGCCGAGGGCCAGATCGTGGCCCTGCTGGGAGCCAACGGCGCCGGCAAGAGCTCCATCCTCAAGGCCATCTCCGGGGTCCTGGATTCCCAGGACGGGGAGATCGAACGGGGCACCATCGCCTACGGCGGCCAGCGGATCGACAGATGGAGCGCGGCCAAAATCGTGGCCGCCGGCCTGTGCCACGTGCCGGAAGGACGACGGGTCTTCACCGACCTGACCACCCAGGAGAACCTGATCATGGGGGCCTTTCTGCGCCGTGACCGCAGGGCGGTGAAACAGGATGTGGAGAAAATCCTGGATTACTTCCCCCGCTTAAGGGAGAGGCTCGAGGTCAGGGCCGGATACCTCAGCGGCGGCGAGCAGCAGATGCTGGCCATCGGCCGGGCCCTCATGGGCCGCCCCAGGCTTTTGATGCTGGACGAACCCTCCCTGGGCCTGGCGCCCCTGGTGGTCCAGAATATTTTCGACATAATCCAACGGGTCAATCGCGAGGAGGAAATCTCCATTCTCCTGGTGGAGCAGAACGCCAGCATGGCGCTCCACATCGCGGCTCACGGCTACATCCTGGAGAACGGCCGCATGGTCATGGACGACTCCTGCGACAAGCTGATCAAGAATGAAGACGTAATGGAGTTTTATCTGGGGATAAAAGAGGATGGCGGGGAGAAAAGCTTTGCCGAGGTCAAGCATTACAAACGCAGAAAGCGCTGGTTATCCTGATACTCAAAGGTCCGGGACGCCCCAACTCACGGTGGAGGGCGTCTCCCTGTCCTTCGGCGGGATAAGCGCCCTGAACAACATTAGTTTTCAGGTCTTTCCCGGAGAGGTCTTCTCCATCATCGGGCCCAACGGAGCCGGTAAGACCAGCATCCTTAACTGTCTTAACGGTTATTACAAACCCCAGCAGGGCCGGATGGTTTTCGAGGGGGTGGAACTGAACCCCCTCAAACCCCACTTGCGGGCCAACCTGGGGTTGGGCCGGACCTTCCAGAACATCGAACTCTTCAAAAACATGACCGTGCTGGAGAACATCCTCCTGGGCCGCCACGCTTTTTTGAAAAGCGGGGTGTTCGCCGGGGGGCTCTTCTGGGGCAAGGCCGCCCGGGAGGAGGAGGAGAACCGGCTCAAGGCCGAGGAAATCATCGACTTCCTGGAGATAGAGGCGGTCCGCAAGAAGCCGGTGGGTGAGCTGCCCTACGGCCTTCAGAAAAGGGTGGAACTGGGCCGGGCCCTGGCCGCGGAGCCCAAGCTGCTCCTCTTGGACGAGCCGGCCGCGGGTATGAACCTGGAGGAGACCGAGGACATCGTCCGTTTTATCCTGGACGTGAACGAGGAGTTCAAGACCACGGCCATCCTGATCGAGCATGACTTGAGGGTGATTATGGACATATCCCACCGCATAGCCTGTCTGGATTTCGGCGAAAAGATCGCCGAAGGCACGCCGGAGCAGATCCAGCGGAACCCCCTGGTCATCGAAGCCTATCTGGGGGCCGAATAATGGCGGCCCAGAGGGTGGCGCCCTGGCTCAGGGAGGATACGCTGGAGACGGCCACCGTCCCCAAGCTGCTCAAGGAATCGGCCGGGTATTACGGGGACCGGGTGGCCCTGCGGGAAAAGGACCTGGGCATCTGGCAGAACATCTCCTGGCAAGAGTACTATCAGCGGGCCTCCTGGTTCGGCCTGGGGCTGCTCAAACTGGGTTTCGAGCCCCAGGAGAAGCTTTCCATCCTCTCCGAGAACAACCCGGAGTGGCTCTACGCCGACATCGGGGCCCAGGGCGTAGGCGGCGTCACCGTGGGCATCTACCCCACCAACGTGTCCAGCCAGGTGGAGTATATCCTGGACCATTCCCAATCCACCTTCGTGGTGGTGGGCGACCAGGAACAGGCGGATAAGGTTCTGGAGGTCAAGGAATCGCTGCCCCTTTTGAAAAAGGTGGTCGTCATCGACATGAAGGGGCTGCGCAAATACAAGGACCCGCTTCTGCTCAGCTTCGACCAGGTGCTGGAGCTGGGCTGCCTGGAGGCGGACCGGGATCCGGACAGGTTCGATCGGCTGGTGGACCTGACCGACCCCCTGGACACGGCCCTGATGGTCTACACCTCGGGCACCACCGGCAAACCCAAGGGGGCCATGATCTCCCACCGCAACGCCGTGGGCAGCGCCGTCAACTTCGTCAAATCCACGCCCCTCTACGAGAGCGATTCGGTGGTCTCCTATCTGCCCCTGTGCCACATCGCCGAGCGCAGCTTCTCGGTGTTCTATCCCCTGGTGGTGGGCGGCATCACCGTGAATTTCGCCGAAAGCCTGGAGACGGTCCAGGAGAACATCAGGGAGATCGCTCCGACCATCTTTTTCGCCGTGCCCCGGATCTGGGAGAAGATGCACTCCGGCCACCTCATGCGCATGAGGGACGCCAGCCCGCTGAAAAGGCTGGCCGAGGGCTGGTTCCTCAAAGCCGGCTGGCGGGTGGCCGAGAGCCTTGACCGGGACGGTTCGGCCGGAGCCGCGGGGAGGTTGCTGCGGGCCCTGGGGCAAGTGGTTCTTTTCCGCCCCATGCAGAAACAGTTCGGCCTGAACCGGGCCAGGGTCATGTACGCCGGGGGAGCCCCCACCCCGCCGGAGGTGTTCCGCTTTTTCCAGGCCGCTGGCCTGACCATCCGCGACCTCTATGGTTCCACCGAGTGCACCGGCATCTGCTCGGTCCATATCGGCGAGGACATCAAGATCGGGACCTCCGGGGGCATCGCTCCGGGGGTGGAGCTCCGGATCACCGAGGACGGCGAGCTGGTGTTCAAAAGCGAGGGGGTTTTCCAGGGCTACTACCGCAACCCCGAGGCCACGGCCGAGGTGGTCCAAGAGGGCTGGTACTACTCCGGCGACGTGGGCCGGCTCTCCCCGGAGGGCCATCTCATGATCACCGGCCGCAAAAAAGACATCATCATCACCTCTGGCGGCAAGAACATCTCCCCCCAGGAGATCGAAAACGAGTTCAAGGCCAGCCCCTACATCAAGGACGCGGTGGTTATCGGCGACGGGCGGAAATTCCTCACCGCCCTGATCCTCATCGAATACGACAACGTGGGCAAGCATGCCGAGGACCACGGGGTGGGCTACACCACCTTCAAGGATCTGACCCAGAAACAGATCGTCCACGATCTGGTGACCCAGGTAACCAAGGAGGTCAACACCAAATTTTCCCGGGTGGAGACCATCAAGAAGTTCGCCATTCTGGACAAGGAACTTGATCAGGACGACGAGGAGCTGACCGCAACCCAGAAGGTGCGCAGAACGATCATCGAGCAGAAATACAAGGACGTGATCGACAGCCTCTACCACTGAGACGGGGTATGGGCGCCGGGCAAAGGTCCGGGAGCGCATGCGGCCGAACCAGTCGGAGGGTGTCGCCAACCACCCTCCAAGCGGGCCGGAGACGGCTTTTGCAAAAGTCTTAACTCGAGGGGAGAGGGCAGATGCCAGAAGGCTTAGCCAATTTTTTCCAGCTCACCATCAGCGGTCTGGCCGTGGGCTGCGTCTACGCCATCGTGGCCCTGGGCTTCGTGATTATCTTCAAGGCCACCGATGTATTCAACTTCGCCCAGGGCGAGCTGATGATTCTGGGCGCCTTTATCTGCTACTTCTTCATCGTCCAGCTGGGCCTGCCGGTGATTCTGGCCATAGTGCTGACCCTGCTGAGCACGGCCCTCATCGGGCTGGTCATCGAGGAGGTCTTTCTGCGTCCCATGGTGGGGCAACCCATCTTTTCGGTGATCATGCTCACCGTGGGCCTGAGCGTTTTTTTGAAAGGGGTGATCGGCCTCAGCTGGGGCTACATGATCAAGAAGTTTCCCACCATCATGGACGACTCCCCCCTGACCTTCGCCTCCATCGTCATCTCCCCCCTCCATCTGACCACCATCGTGGTCACCGCGGTGCTGATCATCGCCCTGGCCATCTTCTTCAAGTCCTCCAAGATGGGCATCGCCATGCGGGCCGTGGCCAACGATCAGGACGCCTCCCTGCTCATGGGGGTCAGCGTCCGCCGAACCTTCGGCGTTTCCTGGGCCATATCCTCCATGGTGGCCTGCATCGGGGGCGTACTCCTGGCCAGCCTCACCTACCTCCACCCGGCCCAGGGCGGATTGGGGATCAAGGTCTTCCCTGCGGTGGTTCTGGGCGGCCTGGAGAGCATCGTGGGGGCCATTGTGGGGGGCATCATCATCGGCGTGGTCGAGAACCTGGCCGGGGGCTATCTGGACCCCCTGGTGGGCGGCGGGTTTAAGGAGATCACCTCCTTCATCCTGCTGATCATCATTCTCATGTTCAGACCCTACGGTTTATTCGGCAAAGAAGAGATTGAGCGAGTTTAGAGCGGTGGCGGTCCGTCAAAAATACGGAACGTATTTTTGAAACCCTAGAGCAGCGGAAAGGCGGGAAGCTTTGCGTAGCGGCGACTTCAAAACATCCTACCGGGAAGACTTTGCCATCCTCCAGACCCGGTTTATCAAAATCACGATCGCCCTTTTCGTGGCGGCCCTGTGCGGCTACATATCCCTTACGGACAACTCCTACCTGATCTACCTGGTCAACATCTCGGCCATCGCCACGATAGGGGCCCTGGGCCTGAACGTCCTGACCGGCTTAACCGGGCAGATCTCCGTGGGCCATGCCGGGTTTCTGGCCATCGGCTCCTACGGCAGCGCCATCCTCAACAACCTGGGCCTGCCCTTCTGCCTCTCCCTGCCCCTGGGCGGGGCCGTGGCGGCCCTGGCCGGGCTTATCGTGGGGCTGCCTTCCTTAAAGATGAAGGGACTCTATCTGGCCATAACCACCTTTGCCTTCGGCTTCATCGTGGAGCACCTGGCCAACTCCTGGGTGGGCCTGACCAAGGGGGCCAACGGCATGGAGGTGATGCCCCCGCAGATTCTGGGGTACGCCTTTGACGACGACAGGAAGTTCTTTTTCGTGGTCTTTCCCATCGCCTGCCTGGCCGTGATCTACACCCGCAACCTGCTGCGCTCCCGGCCCGGCCGGGCCTGGATCGCCATCCGGGACCGGGACCTGGCCGCCGAGGGGATCGGCATCAGTCTGTATCACTACAAGCTCTCGGCCTTCTGCGTCAGTTCCTTTCTGGCCGGGCTGGCCGGCGGCCTTTACGGCCATTACATGCAGTACATCAGCCCCACCAACTTCGAGATGTTCGTCTCGGTCCAGTACCTGGCCATGATTATCGTGGGCGGCATGGGGTCGGTGCTGGGCTCCATCTTCGGGGCGATATTCATGACCCTGGTGCCGGAGCTGCTCAAATACCTGCCCGACATGCTGCGGGACAGCTATCCCCTGGTGGTGGAGCGTTTCGCCGACGTGAACCTGATCCTGTTCGGGTTGATCATCATGCTCTTCGTCATCATCGAACCCAAGGGGCTCTACGGCATCTGGCAGAACATCAAGACCTACTGGCGGATGTGGCCCTACACCCACTGACGAATTTTTCGCCCCGGCAAATATGTGCCGGCGCGCTCAACCTTAAGGAGGGGGTTATGGAATTATCGGGTCATAGAAAATTAGGGGTTACGTTAACAGGGCTGACCGTGCTGGTTCTGGCGGCCACGCTTCTCCTACCCGGGGCGGCTTGGGCCAAGGAGCAGGGAGTCACCAAGGACACCATCGTCATCGGCTCCATCTCCCCTCTGACCGGGCCCATCGCCATGGTGGGAGTGAGCATCGCCAATGCGGCCAAGGATTACTTCAACTACATCAACGAGCAGGGCGGCATAAACGGCCGGAAGATAAAATTCATCGCCGAGGACGGCAAGTACGAACCGGCCGCGGCCACGGCCTCCCTGAAAAAGCTCTTGGTCCGGGACAAGATCTTCGCCCTGTCCTCCACTTCCGGGACCCCCATCACCGCGGCCCTGCGGCCGACCATCGAGCGGGAGGGGCTGACCTCCATGTGCCCCATCGCCGCCTCCACCATCTTCTACCCCAAGTCGCCCAAGCACATCTTCAGTTTCGGTCCCTACTATTCGGAGAACATGATCTACAACATCGAGTACATCCTGGGCACGCTCAAGGCCGAAAAGCCCAGGCTGGCCCTATTCTACCAGGACGACGAGTTCGGCCAGGAAGGGGCTCTGGGGTTTGACAAGGCGGTCAAGGAGTACGGCCTGGAGGTGGTGGCCCGAGAGAAATACGCCCGCTCGGCCATCGACATCAGCTCCCAGGTGAACAACATCAAGAACGCCAAGCCGGACTACCTGCTGATCACGGCCATTCCCAGCCACACCATCATGCTCCTGAAGGAGGCCAAAAAGCTGGGGCTGAACATCCCCGTCATGGGCGTGGCCAACACCCGGTTCGAATCGGTGGTCAAGGTGGCCGGGGACGCGGCGGCCAATTTCTACACCACCGAGTACACCGGGCTGCCCAACGAGAAGGGGATCGCGGGGGTCGAGACCATGATGAGCCTCTGGAACAAGGCCAACAAGGACAAGGGCGTGCCCCCCAGGTACTATATCCTGTCCTACGTCAACGCCATGGTCATGGTCGAGGCCATGAAGCAGTGCGGCGACGACCTGACCCGGGAGAACCTGCGCGCTAAACTGGAAAACCTGAAGGGGTTCGCCACCCAGGGGCTCACCGGCGAGATCGGCTACTCGGAGACCGATCACTGCCCCCTGACCGCCATGCGCATGGTCAAGGCCGACCCCAAGACGATCCTTTACCAGCCTGCTTCGGATTGGGGCCTGCCCAAACTGAAGGTCCGCTAAAGGAATCAGCCCCGGCCCCCGTCTCCCAGGCGGGGGCTGGGATTCATTACCCAGCCAGACGCTGTCGGGACAATATTATGGCGAGTGAAAAACTTATTTCCTTTGAAAAGGACGGCCGGGTGGCCCTGGTGCGGTTGGCCAACTCCGGAGCCAGAAACGCCCTCAGCCGGGAGCTGCTGACCGAACTCAAGGCGACCTTCCTGGAGATCGAGGCCGACGACCGGATCAGGTCGGTGATCCTCACCGGGGAGGGAGGCGTCTTCTGCTCGGGGATGGACCTCAACTGGCTGGGCGGGGAGGACTCCCCGGGCATGATCAAGGCCCATCTCTTTATCCAGGACGTCTTCGCCTATCTTGAAAGGTTCAGCAAGCCGGTGGTGGCCGCCCTGAACGGGTCCGCCCTGGGCGCGGGCCTGATGCTGGCCCTGATAAGCGATTACCGGGTGGCCCTGGAGAGCATCCGCCTGGGCCTGCCCGAGATAAGGGTGGGCATGCCCCTGTTCCTGGCCGGGGGCAAGGTCCTCCAGAAATACCTCCCCTTGGGCCGGATCAAGGAGATGCTCATGTGGGGCGAGCTGATCGACGTCCCCACCGCCCTGGACTGGGCCTTGGTCAACCGCAGCGTGGAGACGGAAGAGGAACTTGCCTGGCTGGCCCTGGAAAAGGCCCGGCACCTGGCAGAAGCCAGCCCCGTGGCCCTGAAGATCGTCAAACGGACCGTCAACGCGGGGTACGAGATGAGCCACCAGGCCGTCCTGGCCGCCGAGCTGGACACCCTGGGTTATTTCTGGACCACCGAGGACTGCAAGGAGGGGATCAGGTCCTTTTTCGAAAAAAGACCGCCCGTATTTAAAGGTAAATAAAGATGGATGGGGGGAGGTTTTTCCCCGGCTTTATAAAATCATGCCCTCTTGGGCGCCCCTGTGGTCAAGTCCAGAAGTTGCTGTAAATTCTCCTCTGCCAGTCTGGCATCAGGCCGGCATTGCTTTCATCTTGTCCTGGCCTGAGATTTCCATGTTCTCCCTATTCCATTCTTGCTCCCATTCCAGGAAGTCGGTCATGTCCAGATAGCGCCTGCCGGTGGACCAGGTTTCATGCTGCTCGGCCAGCAGGGCGCCGGTCAGTCTGACGGCCGAGTCCTCGTTGGGAAAGATGCGAATGACTCTTTCCCGGCGTCTGATCTCCTCGTTAAGCCGTTCGGCCATGTTGGTGGTCCTGAGCCGCTTACGGTACTTATCCGGCAGGATCAGCACGGCCAGGGCGTCTTCAAGACCGTTTCCCAGATCGTCTACCGCCTTATGCGCTTTGTCGCCCATCTCTTCGGCCAACAGGCCAAAGGCCCTAAAGGCCTCCTCACGGTCCTCGGCCTTCAGAATCCTCTCCAGTAAACCAGCCATTTTTGCCCGTAGGCTTTTGGGCGTCAGCCCCAACACATTGTGCCTCAGGTGGACCTGGCATCGCTGCCAGATTACGCCCTGGAAGTGGCGTCGGCCGCGTTCTTTAAGCCCTGGTGGGCATCGGAGACGATCAGGAAGACATCCCTCAGGCCCCGCTGTTTCAGCCACGAAAACATGCTGTTCCAGCTGGCCTCGTTCTCGCTGTCGCCCAGCCTGATCCCCAAGATCTCCCGATGGCCGGTTTCGCTCACCCCGATGGCGATCAAGGCGCTGATGGGCCTGACTGCCTTGTTCTTTCTGACCTTGATCACCAAAGCATCCACGATCACCAGGGGATAGCGGGTCTCGTTCAGAGGCCTCTCGTTCCAAGCTTCGACCCTAAGATCCAACTCCATACAAAGCCGGGAAACCGTTGACTTGGAAAAGCTGGCCCCGCAAAGCTCCTCGGTTATGTTCGTCACCTTGCGGGTCGATACCCCGTTAACCACCATCTCCATCAAGGCCAGAACCAAGGCCTGCTCAGACCGCTGATAGCGGCGAAATATCTCGGTCGAAAAGCCGCCGTCGCGGCTCTGGGGCACCCGCAAGGACAGTGGCCCCACCCGACTGTAAAGCCGCCTCGGACGATGCCCGTTGCGATAGGCCTGCCTGGACTCACTCCGCTCGTGCCTCCCGGCCCCTATGTGCTCGGTCATCTGGGCTTCCAGAACCTGGCTCAAAACATCCTCCACCAAGCCCTGCAATCCGTCATCTCGGGTCAAAAATTCTTTCAGCTTCGATCCGGAAAGGGTAACCTCATAATCGGCCATCGCTTCTTCCTCCCTAGGTCTGGTGTTTTTGCTTTACCAAACCTAACGGAGCGCGGTGGCCATCTCAATTATCGCCCACGCTTTTTACAGCAGTATATGGACTTGATCCAGCATGGAAATAGCATATGTAAACGCAATGTTAATATTAAGGGATAGCTTGTTTATAACTTTCAACGACGAATTTTTATATGATAAGAATTCCAAAGACAAGCAAGGACCGTTTAATAGAATTGACACACCTTGTAATATGCAGGAGGCGAAATTGAATCTGACCATGAACCATATCCACATCCGCTGCAGCGATCTGGATAACGCTTTGAAGTTTTACACCGAGATTCTGGGCGGCGAATTCGACGGCAGGAGCGAGGCTGGCGGAATGCCCATCCTGCGGGTCAAACTGGGTGGGGCGACCCTCTCCCTGTCCCCGCCCAAGGAGGGCCTGGAGGTCGAACCCAACTCCGGCAAACCCCGGTACGGGCTTTACCAGCTCGGGTTCGCCGTGGAGAACATCGATCAGGCCTACCAGGAGTTGAAGGCCAAGGGGGTTGTGTTCAAGGGGGAGCCGAAGAAGGGGCCTGAGCTGAAGGTAGCCTTCTTGGCTGCTCCGGACGGGATGGAGATAGAGCTGATGGAGTTCTGCTGACGCGGCTCAAAAAATAGTTTATATCCTCTAACGGCAAAGGGGCTCTAAACTGAGCCCCTTGTCAATAAACATGGAGAATGGGCCTCATTGGCCCTTGTTTCGCTCCAGGTCGGTGTCCTTGTGTTTGATCGACCGCCCTTCCACCAGAAAGACCACCTCCTCGCTGATGTTGGTCGACTCGTCCCCGATCCGTTCCAGGTGCCGCCCGGCAAGGATCAGCTCGACCCCTCTTCTGATCACAAGATTCTCCCCGATCATGTAATGGATCATCTCTTCCAGAATCCTGCGGTTCATGTCGTCCAGTTCATCATCGGTCTTGAGCACCCGAACGGCCAGTTCCACATCTCGCCGGACAAAAGAGTCCAGGGATTCCTTGACCATTCGCTGGGCCAGTTCGGCCATCTCGGTGATCAGGGGCGGAACCCGGATGGGCTCGGTCTCGGCCAGGGTCAGGTTGCGGTAGCAGAGATTGACCGCCTGGTCCCCCATCCGTTCCAGATAGGTGCTTATTCTCATGGCCGTGGCGATCAGGCGGAGATCCACGGCCACCGGCTGCTGGGTGGCCAGCAGGGTGACGCAGCGGTCCTCTATGGAGTTCTCCAGGGCGTCGATGCGGGCGTCGCCCTCGATAATCCGCTTGGCCGCCTCGGTATCCCGCCTGACCAGGGCCCTGGTGGCCAGGTCGATGGTCTCCTCCACCAGGCCGGCCATTCTGAGAAGTTCATCCTTTACTTCTTCCAACTGCTTTTGAAAATGGGTGGGCTGCAATTTCTTCTCCCTGGGCCAGTATCGGCCTAACCAAACCGGCCGGTGATATACTGTTCGGTCTGCTCAATCCGGGGTTTGGTGAACATCTGTTCGGTGGGCCCCATCTCGATAAGCTCGCCCATGTAAAAAAAAGCGGTCTCGTCGGAAACCCTGGCCGCCTGCTGCATGTTGTGGGTGACGATAACCACGGTATACTCTTTTTTCAGATCCTTGACCAGTTCCTCGATGTAGGAGGTGGCGATGGGATCCAGGGCCGAGGTGGGCTCATCCATGAGCAGAACGTCGGGTTCCATGGCCAAAGCCCTGGCAATACAGAGCCTTTGCTGCTGCCCGCCGGACAGGTCCATGGCCGAGCCCTGGAGCACATCCTTGACCTCGTCCCACAGAGCGGCCGCCTTTAGGGCGTTGTAGACCACCTCGTCCAGCTCCTTCTGTTTTCTCAGGCCGTACAAGGTGGGGCCGTAGGCCACGTTGTTGAAAATGGATTTGGGGAAGGGGTTGGGTTTCTGGAAAACCATCCCGATCCGGCGCCTGATCTCCACCGGGTCTATGCCCGGACCGTAGAGATCCGTCCCCTCGAAAAGGACCTTGCCCTCCACCCGGGTGCCGGGGATCAGATCGTTCATCCTGTTCAGGAGCCGCAGGAAAGTGGACTTGCCGCAGCCCGAGGGTCCGATCAGGGCGGTCACCTGCCGGGGCTTGACCTTCATGGCGATCCCGGTGAGGGCCCTGAAAGCCCCATAAAAAAAGTTTAGGTCCTCCACCTTGATGATGGCCTTGTGGTTTTCTACCATTTTTTCTTCCTTCTCAACCTGGTCCGGATAACGATGGCTATCAGGTTCATGCCCAGAACCAGACCGATCAGGACCAGAACCGTCCCGTATTGGAGGGGCCTTGTTTCGTCGATGTGGGTTCCGGCCGTGGCCAGGACGTAGATGTGGTAGGGCAGTGCCATTACCTCGTCCAGGACCGAGCTGGGCAGGTGGAGGGTGTAGAAAGTGGCCGCGGTGAACATGATGGGCGCCGTCTCCCCGGCGGCCCGGCTTAGGCCCAGGATGGAGCCGGTGAGGATGCCGGGCAGGGCCGACGGCAGGATCACCCGGCGGATGGTTTGCCACTTGGTGGCGCCCAGGCCCAGGGAGGCCTCCCTGAAGGTGGCCGGAACCTGGCGCAGGGCCTCCTCGGACGCGCCGATAACCGTGGGCAGAATCAAAAAGCCCAGGGTCAGGGAGCCGGCCAGGATGGAGGTTCCGAAGTTCAGAAAGATGACGAAAAGGGCCAGGCCGAACAGGCCGAAGACCACCGAGGGCACTCCGGCCAGGTTCTGGATGCCCAGCCTGACCACGGTCAGGACCTTGCCCTCCCGGGCGTACTCGGAGAGATAGATGGCCGAGGCCACCCCCAGGGGCAGAGCCACGGCCACGGCGCCCAGGGTCAGATAAAGGGTCCCCACTATGGCGGGGAAGATTCCGCCCTTGGTCATGGAGTCCCGGGGCGCATCCAACAGAAATTCCCAGCTCAGAGCGGAGATGCCCTGAATCAGAAGAAAGAGGATGATTCCGCCCAGGGCCGTTACCACCAGCCCGGTTCCCAGCCTGATGGACCAGAAGGCCGCAGACTGGACCCGCCTTCTTCTCTGGATGGATATGGTCTTCGTGATCATAGCGTGGCCGATCCTTTCTGCTGGAAGCGCTTGGAAAGGTAGGCCGCCACCAGGTTGAAGGCCAGGGTCATCAGAAAGAGGACGATTCCGATGGCGAAAAGGGCGTAGTAGTGGTCTCCGCCCACCGGGGCTTCGCCCATCTCGGCGGCGATGGAGGCCGGCATGGGCCGGACCGAGTCAAAGATGCTGCCGGGAATCATGGCCGCGCCGCCGGCCACCATGAGAACCACCATGGTCTCGCCCATGGCCCGGGACATACCCAGAATCACGGCCGTGCCCATGCCGGACAGGGCCCCCGGAATCAGAATCCTCACCACCGTCTCCCAGCGGGTGGCGCCCAGGGCGTAGGAGGCCTCCAGCAGTTCCCGGGGAACCGAGTGAAGGGCGTCCTCGGAGATGGAGGCGAT
The DNA here is from genome assembly GCA_963662305.1 of Desulfarculia bacterium. GTDB lineage: Bacteria > Desulfobacterota > Desulfarculia. The sequence continues at coordinate 178,814 of OY759351.1, forward strand.
GGTGGGGATGGCCATGATGGCCAGCATCACGGAAGCGTTGAAGATGTTGAGCCCGGTGGGGATGTCCAGCCATTCCTGGAGCATGGGGGCCGCGATGACCATGCCCACGAAACCCAGGACCACCGAGGGCAGGCTGGCCAGAAGCTCGATGGCCGGCTTGACCACCTCGGCCACCCTTTTGCTGGCCACCGAGGAGAGATAGAGGGCCGAGGCCACGCCCAGGGGCACCGCGATCAGGGAGGAAATGAAGGTCACGGCCAGGGAGCCCACGATCAGGGGGCCGACGCCGAAGTCGGGCGGGTCGTAGGTGGGGTACCAGGCCGTCCCGAAGATGAACTCGCCCACGCCCACGGTCTGGAAGATGGCCAGGCCCTCCCGGAACAGAAAAGCCATGATCAGGGCCATGATTATAAGAGAGGAAAGGCCGGTTATGGTAAAGATGGAGCGGACCAGCCGGTCCCATAATTTTCTTTTGGCCCCCTGGGCCATCCTGGCGTCACGGGCTCCGTTTATGGCAGTCAGGGCTGTTCCCATGGCAGACTCCGCTGTTTCGCCTTGGTTCATACTCGACACTCCGGAAAAATTTTGCTCATCGGAGAGTAATCCTGGCGGGAAACAATACGGTTACATTCCTGTTACGATAAGTTCACAAAAAGGGACTCCACCGCAATGATCCGTACCTTGCCGGCGGAGTCCGGATTGGTTTCTAGTAGGCCTTGACAAAGCCCTCTTTCTCGGCCAGTTCCTGCCCCTCGGCGGATTTGACGAAGTCCAGAAATTTCTTTATTTCGCCGGACGGCTCACCCTTGGTGAACATGTACAGAGCCCGGGCCACGGGGTAGGATTCGTCCATGGCGGTCTTGGCCGAGGCGATCACGCCGTCCACGGAGACGCCCTTGAGCTTGTCGTTGAGGTAGCCGATGCCCACATAGCCGATGGCGTACTTGTTGCCGGCCACGGCCTGGGCCACGGCGCCGTTGGAGGCCTGGAGCTGGGCGTCGGGGCGGACCCGCTCTTTGCCCAGAACTTTGTGGTTCCAGACCTCGAAGGTGCCGGAGGAGGAATCGCGGGAAATGACCACAACGACCTTGTCCCCGCCGCCGACCTCTTTCCAGTTCTTGATCTTACCGGTGTAGATATCCTTCAACTGGGCCAGGGTCAGGTCCTTGACCGGGTTGGCGGGATGGACCACCGGGACGATGCAGTCCAGGGCCACGGTGTGGCGGACCGGCTTGACGCCCTTGGACTCGGCCAGCTTGACCTCTTTGGACTTCATGTCGCGGGAGGCGTTGCCGATGTCGGCGGTGCCGTCGATGATGGCCTTGATGCCGTCGCCGGAACCGGTGCCGGCCACGGAGATGGCCACGTCGGGGTTCTTCTTCATGTAGACTTCAGCGGCCTTCTGGGCGATGGGCAGAACGGTGGTGGAACCGGTCATGGTGATCTTCTCGGCTGCCGCCGCGCCTCCGGCCAGGGTCAGGGCCAGAGCCAGGGGCAGGGCCAAAGTGAAAAATTTCCTCATTTCTCTCTCCTTACATCGTTGGTAAAAGGATTTATTCCTCCCGGCGCATCGCCGGGCAGCGATTCTTTTGGGGCAAAAGTAGAGGGAGTTTGTCACAAACAGGTTTCGATCAAGACAAAATCAGGTGAACCGGGAAATCTTTTATTGCATTCATTAATATGTTAAAACAACTATTTATGTGGTTTGCACAAAACCGTTTCAAATATTTCCGGACTCCCCCTCACCCCGCCCGTAGGAATCTTGACCATCCTCCGGGAGGTTCTAAAAAAATAGGGGGAGGTATTCCGATTCGGTTGACCGACGTACGTACGTATGATACGCCTGTTCGAACTTTCCGCGAGGTGATTGAGGTGGAGCAATCCTCGTCCCATTCCGACCGGACCAGGGAGAAGGTCCTGGACGCGGCCGAAAGACTTTTCGCCCAAAAGGGCTTCGACGCCGTGAGCGTACGGGAGATCACGGGCCAGGCAGGGGTCCATCTTTCGGCCGTGAACTACTATTTCGAGTCCAAGAAAAACCTCTACCTGGAGGTGTTCCGGGCCAGGGTCCTGCCCCAAAGCCAACCTTTTCAGGCGACCCTGAAACAGCTGGAACAAGAAGAGGAGATAGACCTGCCGGTCCTGATCCGGACCATGGTCTCGGCTTTCCTCCGGGGCGGAACCGGCCGTCGTTCAAATATGGTCAGGCACGGCCCCCTCTTCTTCCACGAATTGGCCAACCCCAGCGAGGCCTTTGATCTGCTAATGGATGAACTCTTCCAGCCGGCCCACGACAGGATCAAGCGGATTCTGGCCCGGGGGATAAAAAGGGAGGTGGAGGATGAGCAACTGACTTTCTACACCATGGCCCTCATGGCTTTGGTGCGCCACTACATCCACTCCCAGGCGGTGGTCCAAAAGGTGTTCGAACGGGATTTTGACGAGCGGTTCTTGGACCAGCTCATCGACTACCTGTCCGATTTTATGCTCCACGGCATAAATTTGGAGGAGAAGGCATGATCCGTCGCCCGGCCGCCCTGATCCTGTTCGCCCTTCCGCTGGCTCTTTGGGGCTGCATGGCCTCCGGCCCCAGACCGGCGATCTCCCAAAAGAACCTCGCCCCTCCCCCAGCCTTCCAGTTCGCCCCGGCCCAAAAGGCGCCCGCCGGACCCCAGGAGTGGTGGAAGGCCTGGGGCGATCAGGAGTTAAGCGGGCTGGTGGAGACCGCCCTCAGGGGCAATCCCGACCTCAAGGGGGCCTCGGCCCAGGTCATGGCGGCCGAGGCCCGATACGACTCGGCCAAGGCCCCCCTCTATCCTTCCCTGGCGCTGGAGGGCCAGGGTCAGTACACCCGCTCCTCCACGGCCCTGCGCAGCCAGTCCGCCCTCCGGGACCGGACCTCGGAGACCTATAACCTCTCCCTGGCCGCCTCCTACGAGCTGGACGCCTGGTCCAGAATCAGACACGGCGGACGGGCGGCCGGGGCCGATCTGGCCCGGGCCCGGGAGAATCGCCTGGTGGTCGGCCAGAGCGTGGCCGCCCAGGTGGTTACCAACTACCTCCAGGCCAGAACCCTGGAGCGGCGGCTCCTGGTTTCAGACCGCTCCATCAGCGCCTTTACCCAGTCCCTGGAGATGGTGGAGGGCCGCTACCAGAGGGGCCTGACCAGCATCCTGGAGGTCCGCCAGGCCCGCCGGGCCCTGGCCCAGGCCAGGGCCGAGCGTCCGGACCTGGTCCGGCAATTGGGCCAGGTTCTCCAGGGGACGGCCCTGCTCACCGGCCGCTACCCCCGGACCCGGGACCTGAACAACCCACCCCGGGAGTACGCCCCGGCCCTGGGGCCGGTGCCGGCCGGGCTGCCCTCCGAGCTGCTGAAACGGCGTCCGGACGTCCGGGCCGCCGAGGCCGACCTCCAGGCCCTGGCCGAAAGGATCGGCCAAGCCAGGGCGGCCCGCTTCCCGGTGATAAGTCTCACCGGCAGCCTGGGGTTCACCTCCAGCGAACTGGACGACCTCCTCACCGACGAGGCCAACAGGGGGGTCCTGGCTCTGGGGTTGAGCGCCCCCCTGTTTGACGGAGGGTCGCGCTCGGCCGCCCAACGGGCTGCGGAGGCCAATTACCAGCAGGGGCTGGCCGCCTACGCCGGGACCGTGCTAAATGCTTTCGGCGAGGTGGAGAGCGCGCTGCTCACGGCCCGGGAGAAGGTCGAAAGCAAGCGTCTCCTGGCTCTGGCTCTGAAGGAGGCCCAGAAGACCCAGGAGGAGGCTTTGAACCGCTACCAGAGAGGTCTGACCAACTATCTTGACGTGATCGACGCCCAGAAAATACGCTACCAGATCGAGGACCAGCTGGTCCTGACCGATCTGGCCATCTGGACCAATCGGGTGACCCTGCACCGGGCCCTGGGCGGCGGCTGGGCTCAAACAGACTGAGGCGGAGGCAAAACCGGATTGAACACGAAACCTATAGTAAAGATATCCATCCAGGTGCTCCTGGTCCTGATCCTGGTGGGCGGCGGAGTGGCCGGGTACCGGTACATGACCAAATCCCGGCCCCCGGTGGTCAAAAAAAAGAGGGTCGTCAAAGCCCCGGTGGTCCGGACCGTAACCGCCTCCAGCGGCCCGGTGGAGGTGGTGGTCCGGGGGGAGGGCACGGTCAGGCCGGTCCGGGAGAGCACCCTGGCCGCCCAGGTGCCGGGCCGGGTGGTCCATGTGGCCCGCAACTTCGCCGCGGGCGAGGGCTGCGCCAAGGATCAGGTCCTGATCAGGATCGACCCCACGGATTACAAACTGGCCCTGGCTCTCTCCCAAGCCAAACTCAAGGAGGCCGAGACTAACCTGTTCAAGGCCAAGGAGGAGGCGGCGGCGGCGGTGGAGGAGTGGTCCAGGCTAAACAAGTCCAAACCCCCGCCTCCCCTGGTAGCCAAAAAGCCCCAACTGGCCCAGGCCGAAGCCAGCCTGGAGGCAGCTCAGGCCACGGTCCGCCAGTCGGAGCTGGATCTGCAGCGGACCGAGGTGAAGGTCCCCTTTGAGGGCCGGATCATCTCCAAATCGGTGGATCTGGGGCAGTTCCTGGCCAAGGGCCAGACCGTGGCCCGGATCTCCTCCACCGAGGCATCGGAGATCACCGTTTTTCTGGAGGATCGGGACCTGGCCTGGATCCGCGTCCCCGGCCTGACCTTGGAGAACGGGGACAGCCAGGGTTCGCCGGCTCGGGTGACCGCCTCCTTTGCCGGGCAGGAGATAGAGTGGCCGGCCAGGGTGGTCCGGGCCGAGGCCGAGCTGGACCAGAAAACCCGGCTGACCCCGGTGGTGGTCCGGGTGGACCGGCCCTACTCCCGCGTACCGCCGCTCATGTCCGGCCTCTTTGTCCAAGTCGATATTCTGGGCCGGACCCAGGAGAGGGCCACCCTCCTGCCTCGCTCGGCCATCAGGGAAGGGGGCCTGATCTGGGTGGTGGAGAAGGGCCGGATCGCTTTCCGGGAGGTCGATATCCTGCGCTACCAGGACGACCGGGCCCTGGTCAGCCCCGGCCTGGAGGAGGGGGCCAGGGTGGTGGTCTCCACCCTCAAGACCGTGACCTCGGGGCTGGAGGTCCGGCCGGTGAGCCAGGAGGCGTTGGATTCCGGGCCGGGCTCCAACGGTAAGACCACCGAGGCCGAGTCGGCTGAGGGCGGACAATCATGAAATCCCTGGTGGCCTGGTTCGCCGACAACCACGTGGCGGCCAACCTGATGATGATCCTCCTTCTGCTGGGGGGCGTCTTCACCGCCCTGACCATGAAGATGGAGGTCTTTCCCGAATCCAGTCTGGACACCATCCAGATCACGGTCTCCTACCCCGGCGCCTCCCCGGCCGAGGTGGAGGAGGGGGTGGTCCGGGTCATCGAGGAGAACGTGGCCGGGCTCACCGGGATCAACCGGATCGACTCCACGGCCACCGAGGGCCGGGCCGCCATCACCCTGGAGGTGATCAAGGACTGGGACATCAAGAGCCTCCTGGACGAGGTCAAGTCCACCGTGGACCGGATCCGCAACCTGCCCGAGGAGGCCGAGACTCCGGTCATCAGGGAGAGCGTCCGCCGGTCCATGGTCCTCAGGGCTACGGTTTACGGGGATGCGCCCCGGGACACCCTCAAGGAGGTGGCCCGCCGGATCAAGGACGAACTCACCGCCGACGACCGGATCACGGCCGTGGATATCCACGGCATCAGAACCCCCGAGATCCAGGTGGAGATAGACGAACAGACCCTCCGTCGCCACGGCCTGACCCTCAGCCAGGTGGCCTCGGCCATCTCCTCCTCCAGCATGGATCTGCCCGCCGGGAGCGTGGAGACGGCCGGCGGTGAGATCCTGGTCCGGGCCAAGGGCCGCCGCTACCGCGCCTCGGACTACGCCGATATTGCCCTGATCACCCGGGTGGACGGCACCCGGCTGACCCTGGGCCAGGTGGCCGCTCTCAGGGAGGGCACCGAGGAACGGAACGTGGAGGTCTTTTTTCAGGGCAAACCGGCCGTGACCATCACCGTCAGCCGGGTGGCCGAACAGAACGCCCTGACCGTGGCCGCGGCGGTCAAGGAGGTTCTGGCCCTGGTCCGCCCCACCCTGCCCCAGGGGATAGAGATAGACACCTACGACGACCGCTCCAAGGATCTCAAAAGCCGGCTGGAGCTCCTGGGCCGCAACCTGGGCCTGGGGCTGATCCTGGTCTGCCTGCTGCTGGGCCTGTTCATGAACTGGCGGCTGGCCTTCTGGGTGGCCCTGGGGATCCCCATCTCCTTTCTGGCCGGGGTCTGGGTCCTGCCCTCCCTGGACGTGTCCATCAACATGATCTCCCTGTTCGCCTTCATCATGGTTCTGGGCATCGTGGTGGACGACGCCATCGTGGTGGGGGAGCACGTCTTCACCAAGCGCGAGGCCGGGGTAAAGCCCCTCCGGGCGGCCGTGGAGGGCACCCTGGAGATCGGCCGTCCGGTGATCTTCTCGGTTCTGACCACGGTGGCCGCCTTCTATCCTCTCCTGAACGTGGGCGGGATGATGGGCAAGATCATGTACAACATCCCGGTGGTGGTCATCGTGGTCCTGCTGGCCTCCCTGGCCGAGTGTCTTTTCATCCTGCCGGCCCACCTGAACCGCTCCCGGTTCAAGGTGGCCCTGGACACCGGCAAGAAGGAAAAGCTTTCGGTGCGGGCCCTCAAGTGGGTCATCCGGAAACCCTACCGGGCCAGCCTGAAATTCTGTCTGGATTACAGGTACCCGGTCCTGGCCCTGGGCCTCGCCATGCTCCTCATCTCCGCAGGGCTGATCACCTCGGGCAAGTTGAAGTTCACCCTCTTCCCCAGGGTGGAGTCCGACACCCTGACCGCCAGCCTGGTCATGCCCGCCGGCACGCCCATCGAGCGGACCCAGGAGGTCATGGCCCACCTGGAGAAATCGGCCCGGGAGGTCCTGGCCGAGGCCGACGCCAAGAGGCCGGCCGGGGCCGAGCCCCTGCTCAAGCAGACCATCTCCTACCTCGGCATAACCTTCACCGCCGGCCACGGCGGCTACACCCGGGAGGTGGGCTCCCACCTGGGGCAGATTAACGTGATCCTCCTGGAAGGGGAGAAGAGGGATATGGCCGCGCCCAAGCTGGCCCGGCTGTGGCGTCAACGGGTGGGACGCATCCCGGACGCCGAGTCCTTCACCTTTTCCGGCCAAATCTTCCGGGCCGGCAACCCTATTGAGATCCACCTCTCCTCCCCGGACGAGGAGATGCTGAAACAGGCCGCCGCCGAGTTGAAGCTGCGCCTGACCGAGCTGCCCGGCACCTTCGGCATCGGCGACTCCTATCTCCAGGGCAAGCTGGAGATGCAGCTCAAGCTCAAACCCTCGGCCCGGTCCCTGGGTCTGACCCTGGGCGACCTGGCCCGCCAGGTCCGCCACGCCCTCTACGGGGCCGAGGCCCTGCGCTTCCAGCGGGACGAGGACGAGGTCAAGGTCATGGTCCGCTACCCCGAGGAGAAGCGCAAATCCCTGGACGATATCGAGGGGATGCGGATCAGGACTCCGGATGGGGCCGAGGCGCCCTTCTCCCAGGTGGCCGAGGTCCGCATGGACCAGGGCTACTCCTCCATTCAGAGGGCGGAGCGGAGAAGGGTGATCAAGGTCTACTCCGACGTGGACGAGGACGCGGCCAACGCGGCCGAGCTGCGGGCCGAGGTGGAAAACCGCTTCATACCAGCCCTTCTGGCCGAATATCCCCAGCTGCGCTACACGGCCGAAGGAGAGGCCAGGGAACAGCAGGAGTCCCTGGGCGACGTCTACCGGGGCTTCGCCATCGCCCTGTTCATCATCTACACCCTCCTGGCCGTGCCCTTCCGCTCCTTCACCCAACCCCTGATCGTCATGGCCGCCATTCCCTTCGGCCTGGCCGGGGCCCTGGCCGGGCACCTGCTCATGGGCTACGATCTGACCATCCTCTCCCTGTTCGGCATGGTCGGCCTGACCGGGGTGGTGGTCAACGATTCCCTGGTCCTGATCCACGCCGCCAACCGGGTCCGGGAGGACGGATTGTCGGCCAGGGAGGCCATCATCGCCGCCGGGCCCATGCGCTTCCGGGCCATCATTCTGACCTCCCTGACCACCTTTGTGGGCCTGACCCCCATGCTCATGGAGAAATCCCTCCAGGCCCAGTTCCTGATCCCCATGGCCGTAAGCCTGGGCTTCGGGGTCCTCTTCGCCACCCTGGTGACCCTGCTCCTGATCCCCTGCGGGTATCTCATCCTGGAGGACCTGCTTCGGGCGGTCCGGTTCGTTTTCGGGAAAAGGGCCGAGCCCCGGCCCGAGACTCCGGCCCGGAGCTGACCGGGCCGCCGCCCTCCGGGGCCCCTGGCCCCCGGACAAGGGTCCCGGATTGGGCATTGACAAGCCGAGCCGGGGTCTGTTAAGCAGGTTCTATCGGGTCTTATTAACCAACACTCCATCATTCCGCATATCCGCCGGACCGGGGCCGGGCCTCGGCCCGGGCTGATTTGAACAGACGTCTCATAGAGCGATTATCAGAAATATGTTCCGCCGGAACGTATTTTTAAAACTTACTCTAAGCCGCATCCGGCGAAAGGAGAGGGTCATGCGCAGGATTTTCGTTCCGGACCGGGTCGATTCCAGGGCCGAGGCGGTGGTCATAGGCGGAGGCATAGTAGGCGTGGCCACGGCCTTCTGGCTCTCCCGGGCCGGGCTCCGGACCGTCCTCCTGGAGATGCGCGAGGGGCTTTCCACCCTGACCACGGCCGCCTCCATCGAGTCTTTCCGGGCCCAGTTCACCGAGCCGGCCATGGCCGCCCTGGCCGGGGAGGCCATCCGGGTCTGGGAAAACTTTGCCCAAGTGACCGGGTTGGAGGGGTACGACATCAACCTCCGCCACGGGGGCTATCTATTTTTTACCGGAGAGGCGCATCGAGTGGCCGATGTGGAGAAGACGGTCCGAGGCTACCACGCCTGCGGGGTGACCGACTCTGAGTTCTGGTCCGGCGACGAGGTCAGGAAGAACTTCCCCTGGGCCTCGGACAGGGTCAAGGCCGGGGCCTTTCGGGCCAAGGACGGCTGGTTCTCGGCCCACGAGGCCACCCAGGGGCTGGCCAAGGCCTCGGGGAAGGCCTCCTTTTACCTCAAGACCAGGGCCCTGGACATCGAGACCGATGAAAAAGGCGTCAAGGCCGTGGTCACGGACCGGGGGACCATCCAAACCCGGATTGCGGTCAACACGGCCGGTCCCTTCGCCATTCAGGTGGGCCGCATGGTGGGGTTGGAACTGCCCGTCTTCCAGGTTCGGCGGCAGAGGGTCTTTGTGGCCCCGCACCCCAAAATCCCCCAGGGCGGCCCCTTGACCATCGACATCGACAACGATTCCTACTGGCGGCCCGAGACCGGCGGGGCTCTTATGGGCTGGCACGACCAGGAGGAGCCCAAGACCGACCCCTTGGAGCAGCCGGTGGGGGACTGGGACTTCCCGGCCTACACCTTCGACCAGGTGGCCCGGTTGAGCCCCTTCTGGTCGGCCATCTCCGGGGAGTTCAAGAAGCAGGACCTCTCGGTCCAGGCCGGGCAGTACGTCCACTCCCCGGACGATCAGCCCCTCATCGGCCCTGTGGAGGAGGTTCCGGGGTTCCATCTCAACTGCGCCTACTGGCCCGGGGTGATGCTCTCTGCGGCCTCGGGCCGGTGGACCGCCGACCTGATTACCGGAAAAATGAAACAGGAGGAGAACCCCCTGCGGCTGACCCGGTTCGCCGAAGGGGCCGCGGTCCAGCCCGGAGCGCTGCTGAGGGGGCGGCATTAGGCGGCGAAAGCTCGACTCATACAGGGGCTCGCCTGGGGCGGGAGTCCCTGGACCAAACCCGGAGGGTTAATGAACGGCTGGAACGGTTATCTGCTGCGGGTGGATCTTACCGTGGGCCGGACCAATTTCGAGTACATCGACTCGGACCTGCTGCGGGACTACCTGGGCGGCCGGGGCCTGGCCGCACGCTATCTCATGGACGAGATGGACCCCCGGGCCGAGCCCCTCTCGCCCCACAACAAGCTGATCATGGCCGCCGGCCCCCTGACCGGAACCCCGGTGCCCACCGGAGCCAGGTACATGATCGTCACCAAGAGCCCCCTTACCGGGGCACTGACCTGCTCCAACTCGGGCGGTTTTTTCCCCACCGAGCTGAAGAAGGCCGGCCTTGACCTGATCATCATCCAGGGCCGGGCCGCCTCTCCGGTCTACCTCTGGGTGAATAACGGGCGGGCCGAGCTGCGCCCGGCCGGACACCTCTGGGGGATGCGGGTGCCGGAGGCGGACCAGGCCGTTCGGGCCGAAACAGACCCCTCGGCCCGGGTGGCCCTGATCGGCCCGGCCGGGGAGAACCTCTCCCTGATCTCGGCGGTTATGAACGACCGCCACCGGGCCGCAGGGCGGGCCGGGGTGGGTGCGGTCATGGGCTCAAAGAACCTCAAGGCCGTGGCGGTGAAGGGCTCAGGGCGGATTTCCCTGGCCGACGAAAAAACGGTCAGGTCCATCTCCAAGATCGTTCGCGACGAGGTCAAGGCCACGGCCCGGGAAGGCAAACTCGTTCTCCGGGATTACGGCACGGCCTACATGCCGCCCATCACCTCCGGGGTGGGGATCTGCCCCACCCGGAACTTCCAGACCGGCGTTTTCGAGGGGGCGGAAAAAATCTCGGGCCAGGTTCTCACCGAAAAATACCTCCTCCGGCCCGGGGCCTGTTGGGGCTGTCCCATCGCCTGCAGCCGGATCACCAGGCTGGACCATCCCGACTGGCAGGGCCAGGGCGAGGGACCGGAGTATGAAACCCTGGCCGCTTTCGGCTCCTCCTGCGGAGTGGACAACCTGGAGGCGGTCATCAAGGCCAACTACCTCTGCAACGAACTGGGGCTGGACACCATCTCCATGGGCATGACCCTCGGCTGCGCCATGGAACTGGCCGAGAGGGGGATCATTCCGGAAAAGGATATTGGCCGCCCCTTGTCCTTCGGCGACGCCGGGGCCGTGGTAGAGCTGACCGAGGCGGCCGGGTTGCGGCATGGTTTCGGCGACCTGCTGGCTCAAGGATCGTACCGTCTGGCCTCCCATTACGGCCACCCGCAGTATTCCATCTCGGCCAAGAAGCTGGAATTTCCGGGTTACGACCCCCGGGGGGCCAAGGGCATGGGCCTGCTCTACGCCACCTCCAACATCGGGGCCTCCCACATGAAAGGGGACATGATCTACATCGAGTTCGGCTATTTCGATTTCCGGCTGGACCCCCTGTCCACCCAGGGAAAGGCCCCCTACACCAAGCAGATGCAGGACATCTACGCCGTGGTGGACTCAGTGGGGGTCTGCGCCTTTGTGGCCATGCGGCACCTCCTGGACCACGACCGGGGCCTGGCCCTGACCCGGATGGCCCGAGTCCTGAGCGCGGCCACCGGAGAAAGCTACGATCCGGAGAGTCTCCTCCTGGCCGGAGAGAGGATATACAACCTGGAGCGGCTGTTCCTCAACCGGGCCGGGTTCGATCGGGCCCAGGACGCCCTGCCCCCCCGCATGCTAAAGGAGCCCATGCCCGAGGGCCCGGCCCAGGGCCAGGTGGTGGAACTGGAGGAGATGCTGGAGGAGTACTACCTCCACCGGGGCTGGTCCCCGGAGGGAAGGCCCCTCCAGGCCACCCTCAGCCGCCTGGGGATAGAGGATTGAGCGTCCCCGAGACAGGCCGGAACAGGCCTGCTCAGATAACCTTGTTTTTCTTGAGCCTGGCGATCTCCTCCTCGCCGTAGCCCAGATCCAGCAGTATCTCCCGGCTGTGCTCGCCCACCTGGGGCGAAGGGCGGCGGAGCCGGGCCGGGGTGGCCGAAAGCTTGACCGGGAAGCCGGTCATGCGCACCGGGCCGCCTGGCTGGGGAGATTCGAGGACCATCTCCTGGTGCCGCACCTGGGGATCGTTAAAGGCCTGGTCCAGGTTGTTGACCGGTCCGGCGGGCACTCCGGCGGCGTTGAGCTTCTCCATCCAGTGGGTCCTGGTTTGGGTTTTGATCCGCTCTCCGATGATTTGGTTAAGTTCGGCCCGGTTCTCCCGCCTCAGATCATTATCCAGAAAACGGGGATCCTCGGGCAGCTCCTCCAGACCCAGGACCCGGCACAGGGAAACCCAGGTCTTGAGGGTGGAGGGGGAGATGGCCAGGGGGCCGTCCGAGGCCTGGAAAAGGCCGTAGGGGGAGACAACCATGTGGTCGTTGCCGTTGCGCGGGGGCAGCTCCCCGGTGGCGAAATAGGCGGCCGAGGCAAAGGTGAACATGGACATGAGCCCGTCCACCATGGCGCACTGGACCTCCTGGCCCTTGCCGGTCCGGTCCCTTTCCCGTAGCGCGGCCAGGATCCCGAAGGCGGCGTACAGCCCGGCCACCGTATCGCTGAGGGGGATGCCGGCCCGCAGGGGGTCCATCTCCCGGGAGCCGTTGAGGCTCATGAACCCGGAGATGGCCTGGGCGATGAAGTCAAAGGCGGGCCGGTGGGCGTAGGGGCCGTCCTGGCCGAACCCGGTCACCGCGGCGTAGACCAGCCCGGGGTTGAGCCGGGACAGGGCTTGGTATCCCAAGCCCAGGCGGTCCATGACCCCGGGCCGGAAATTCTCCACCACCACGTCGGAGCGACGGGCCAGTTTGCGGACGATCTCCTTGCCCTCCTCGGCCTTGAGGTTCAGGACCATGCTTTTCTTGCTGCGGTTGAGGTTGACGAAGTACGGGTTCTCCATGTCTTCTCTATAAATCCCGGTGACCCTGGTGGGGTCTCCGCCGTGGGTCTCGACCTTGACGATGTCGGCCCCGAAATCGGCCAATATGGAGGTGCAAAAAGGGCCGGATACGATCCTGGTCAGATCCAGGACTTTAATTCCACTCAGGGGCATTCTTTAAACTCCAGGAAAGAGATAACGGGTTAAAGTTTTAGGATATTTCCGCCTATGCAGGCGGCTCGGCCAGCCGTTTCTGGGTCCTGCCCCGGGGCAGGGGGAACCGCTTCAGCCGGGGGCCGGACTTCATGACCTGCCCGGGCAGGGTCCGGCCCATGACCTGCTCGGCCCGGTTGGCCACCTGGATCAGCTTGTCCAGATCCACCCCGGTTTCGATCCCCATCTCCCGGAGCAGATAGACCAGGTCCTCGGTGCTGATGTTGCCGCTGGCCCCCGGCGAGAAGGGGCATCCGCCCAGCCCGGCCACCGATGACTCCAGCTTGGTCACCCCCAACCTCAGGGCCTGGTAGGCGTTGACCAGGCCGATCCCCCGGGTGTTGTGGAAGTGAGCGATCAACTCCACTCCCGGATGCTCTTGATTAAGGTGGCGGATCAACCGGTCCACCACCGGCGGGGTGGCCATGCCGGTGGTGTCTCCCAGGGAGAAGCTTTGGATGCCCAGGTCCCGCAGGCGGGCGATGACGCGGCTCACCTGGGCCGGTTCCACCTCGCCCTCAAAGGGGCAGCCGAAGGAGGTGGGGATGGCCGCCCGGAGGGCCTTTCCGGCTTGCTCCGCGATCCGGGCCACCTCCTTGAACCCCTCCAGGGACTCCTCTATGGTCCGGTTCACGTTGGCCCGGTTGTGGCTCTCCGAGGCCGAGACAAAAACCACCAGGGCGTCCAGCCCGGCCTGGGCCGCGGCCTCGGCCCCCCGCGGGTTGGGGACCAGGGCGGTCAGGTACAGCCCCGGGACCCGCTCCACCCCGGCCGCCACCTGGGCCGCGTCCTTCATCTGGGGGATGGCCTTGGGGGAGACAAAGGAGGTGACCTCGAAATGCCTCAGCCCGGCCGCCACAAGTCCGTTCACCAACTCGATCTTTTTGTCGGTGGGGATGAACTCGACCTCCATCTGGAAGCCGTCCCGGGGGCCGACCTCCACTACTGAAACGGAAGGGGGAAGATTCATGTTTTCTCCTCGGGCGCGCGCATAGGGTCAATTCATCCGGGACGATGAAAGATCCGGAGGCGAAAGGGTCTTTTAAAAAAAGCCTGTTCCTCATGGGAGTAAGGATCAAGGTATCCGGGACAGCTCCTCGGTCAGGGGATCGTGAAAGGGGATCAGGATGTCTGCCATCTTCTTGACCCGGACCGCGCTGTCATAGGCCTGGGCCATGTCCAGGTGGATTCCGGGGGGGATGACCTCCGGGTCCACGGAGGAGACCCAGGCCTGGACGTTGTTGAACCTGAAATTCTCCTGGGTGCAGCAGAATCCGGTGATGACCGCCGTGCCGGCCGAGGTCTCCACGGCCACGGACTGGTTGCCCGGAGAGTGGCCGGGGGTGTGGAGGAGCCTGATGCCGGGTTTGAGTTCCAGATCCCCCTCCACCACCTGGAAGTCCAGGCCTTCGTAGAGATGGGCGTGGTAGGCTCCGGCCAGCATGGGGTGAGGATTCTTCACGAACTCCACCTCCGCCTTCTGGGCCACGAACCTGGCCGCATTCGTGCGCTTGGCGTTGGCGCAGTGGTCGTACATGAGGTGGGTCAGGATCACCAGGGAGACATCCTCGGGCCGCAGGTCCACCCGGGCCAGGGCCTCCTCAAAGGTCATCAGGTCCTCCACCGGTTCGGCCCTGAGCTTGGACATGACCGTTGCCGAGGCGCCGGTGTCCACCAGGACCGGCTCATCCCCGCCCAAAATCGCGAAAAAAGGGCAGGGCAGCCAGCGCGGGTTGCCGTAGTTGCGGAGGTAGGTCATCCGGCCGGCTTCGATGACCAGCCGCGAAGGCACCAGGGGATGGATCGTCAAGGCCATGGCAAAACTCCCGGAAGGTTTTCAGGGGGCCGCTTCCGCCCCCACTCCGGGCAGGTCGGAGAGGAGCAGGGAGAGGATATCGTTCTCATTTTTCAGGCGGGAGACGAGGTGTTCTCTGGCCTCCCTGAGATGGCTCTCCATCAGGGCCGCGGCCCCCTGGGCGTCCCTGGCCTTGAGGGCCTCCAAGATCCCCCCGTGCTGGTCGTGGGCCTGGGAGAGGCGGGTGGCCGTGAGGAGGCTCAGGTTCTGGATGAGGCGGACCCGGTCCAGCACCACCAGGCCCATGCGTTGCAGGGGCTCGTTGCCGCTGACCTCCATGATCGCCCGGTGGAAGAGGTGCTCCCGGAACAGGATCTTGGCCCTGGCGCCGCCCTCCAGCAGGGCCGCTGTTCCGGCCAGGGTTCTCTCCATCCTCTCCCGGCCCCGGTCGTCGAACCTTTGGGCCGCCCAGCGGACCCCGGCCGTCTCCAGGACGATCCGCAGGTCGTACAGCTCTTCGATCTGTTCCAGGGAAAAGGAGGAGACGATGAAGCCCTTTTTGCCCCGGCGCTGGATAAACTGCTCCAACTCCAGGCGGATGAGGGCCTCCCGCACCGGCGTCTGGCTCATCTTCAGGGTCGCGGCCAGGGACGACAGCCCCAGGGCCGCTCCAGGCTTGAGCTGGTAGTTGACGATGGCCTCCTTGATAAACCGGTAGGCCTTCCCGGTCAGGCGGGTCTCCCGGTCCTCCATCCTAGTTATTCGCGTCTCCTGAACCATCCCGCCCTTGTTTCCTCGCCCACGGCTGTTCCCAACCTTATTCAGGATAGTGCGATATTTTTGAATATGTCAATAAATATAATTTAAATTATATTTAAATTGCCGGCCTTTTCTTCGGGTGATCTCCCTGAATAAAGCCAATTTTTCCGGACCGGTAAACCTTCGCCCCCCAGGTCCGTCAAAGATAATAAACAGAGGGGGTGTAATCATGAAAACCAAGGCGACATTGACAGTTGTGTTGGCAGGAGCTTTGGTCCTGATCCTGAACCCGGCCGTCTGGGCCGGAGGACCCATCGAGGCCCGGCAGGCCGACCAGCGGGCGGTCATCTACCAGGGCCTGAAAAGCGGCCACATAACCGAGGCCGAGTTTGCGGAGCTGGACTCGGAGCAGTACCAGATAGAGACATACAGGCGCAGGGCTTTCTCGGACGGCTACCTGGACAGGGACGAAGGACGCTATCTCAGGAGCCGGATGGACCGGGCCGAAAGGAGCATCCGCCTGGCCAGGAGCAACGCCTTTTTGGCGGAGCAGGTGGGGTGGCGTTGGGATGACCGCTACAATCGCTACCGCCACCGGGACTACTGGCGCCACAACTACCACTGCGGCCCCTACCGGCCGCCCCGGCGCCACTATCGGCCACCGCCGCCCCGGTATCAGCCGCCGCCGCGGCGTCCCTGGCCCGAGCCGTATCCGCCGCACCACCGTCCGGACCACCGTCCTCCACCCGAGATCAGGCCCTACGGTCATATCCAGTTCGGCTTTTCCCAGCCGGGATTCGGGTTTGGATGGTCAATCGGTCTGAGATGACATAGACTGTGAGGGGTAGCGGGAAGGAAATGACCTTACCGTTGAACCCTTTTCCAGGGAGCTATGGTCCGGGGGATCAGGAGGCGGTGGTTTTTCAGCAAGCCGTGACCAACCGAATAGCGGCTCGACCCCTCCAGGCCGAGGAGGAGAGCGGGCCGGTGGCCGTATCCGACGAAGAGCTGGTCGAAAGGATCAAATCCGGCGACGGTTGGGCTCCCAGGGAGTTGGTCAGACGCTACCAGGGCAAGGCCCTGGCCCTGGCCGCCAGCATGAGCGGAGGAGACCGCAGCGAGGCCGAGGACCTGGCCCAGGAGGCCTTTTTGAAGGTTTTCAGGGGGCTGAAAGGATTCCAGGGCAGGTCGTCCTTTCACACCTGGTTTCACCGCGTGGTGGTCAATACCTGCCTGGACGGCTTGCGCCGGAGACGGCGGAGGGGAAAACTTCTCTCTCTGTGGCCTCTCCACCATAAAGAGGAAGGCCCCTCCCTGGAGGAGGTTCCGGAGAGTTCGGACCAGGGCCGGGATCACAATCCGCTCTTGTCCCTGAGGTCCAAGGAATTCGCCCGCCAGGTCAGGGAGGCTCTGGCCGGGCTGCCCGAAAAGCAGCGGCTGATTTTTCAGCTGAAGGTCATCCAGGGCCTGACCATCCGGGAGATCGCGGAGATAACGGGTCTGGCCGAGGGTACGGTTAAAAGTCACCTTTTTCGGGCCACCAGGTCCCTCCGGGAAAGGCTGGGAGAGTGGGCGGAAATATAGACGGTCACCGGCCGGACCGGATTTTTCGGCGGCCTGTGCCAAAAGGAGAGCTAAACATGAAAAGCTGTCCTGAACATCTGGAAACCCTGTGGCTGGACGTTCACGGCGAGCTGGCGCCCGGAGAGTCGCGGCAGTGGCGGGCCCATCTCCAAAACTGCCCCGCCTGTCGGGAGGAGCGCCAGCGCCTGGCCCTCCTGGTGGAGGAGACCCGCCAGGCCCTGGCCCCGGACGGCTTCTCCGCCGAAGAGGAGGACCGGTTGGGCAGGGCCGTTCTGGACAGGCTGGAGCGGGATCGCCGGTCCAAACTAGCGGGCCTGATCTGGCCCCGGGTGCCCCGGCCGGCCTACGCCCTGGCCGCGGCCTGTCTGGCGGCTCTGGCCGTGGGCTGGATCTGGTCCGGGCCGGTTCGGGAGCCGCATCCCCTGCAGACCGCCTCCCGCCTGGAGAGCGTAGGAATCACCCGCAACGCGGACGGGGAGATACTGCAGGACCTGGAGCTTCTGGAGGAGCTGGACGTTATCGAAAAAGTGGTCACGGTGATTGACAACAGGCAGATATCCATGTGACAGGTTGAGAGTCGAGATGAAATGACGGCCCTTATCCTAAAATCAAAACCCCGGAAGAATGGTTGCGACCTTACCGGAATCCGTTTTCGGGTCCTGGTGATTCTGGCCCTGGGTCTGCTGCTGCCGCTCCCGGCCGCCGCCGCTTTGCCGGAAGTACATGCCGGGGCAAGCGGATTATCCACCCCGTTCCAGGCCCAATGGTCCCGGAATACCGACCCCGCCTCCGGCCGTCTGGCCCGGGGGAAAACGCCCCCGGGCCTTTCGCCGGAGGAACGGGCCGAGCTGCAGCGTAGATGGCAGTCCATGCCTCCCGAGAAAAAGGAGGAGTACCGCCGCCGGATGAAGAAATTCAAGCGGCTCAAACCCCAGGACCGGGAGCTCTACCGCCGCCGTTATCAGCAGTATCAGAAACTTCCGCCCCAAGACCGCCGCCGGATCCGTCAACAACTGGACCAATGGGACAGACTTAGCCCCCGGGAAAGAGAACGCATCAGGGAGAAATTCCTGAACCGGCGATACCCCACGCCCCGGCCGGGCAGCCCCTATCACTCCGGCTGACCCCCCTCAACTTAATCCTCTCCCCTCAGGGGGAGAGGAAATATTGCGGAAACCGTCAGCGGGCAGAGTACCGCCAGGCTGCCTCAGCTTAGGTATTTCATGACCGCCCGGCAAAAGAGTTCCACCCCCACCCCCAGGCAGTTCTCGTCCAGGTTAAAATAGGGCGAATGGAGCGGGGCGGTGAGGCCCTTCTTTTCGTTGCCGCAGCCGATTCTGACCAGGGCGGCCGGCTTTTCCTGGGCGAAGAAGGAGAAGTCCTCGGCCCCGGTGGTGGGTTTGATGTAATAGACGTTCTCCTCACCCAGCAGCTCCGCGGCTGTGTCGAACATAAAGGCGGAGACCCCTTCGTCGTTGAGGGTGGGCGGATAGCCGTCGAACACGGTAAGTTCGGCCTGGACCCGATAGGTGGCGGCCAGACCGGCGCTGATCTCCCGGAGCCTTTTCAGGAGCAGCGCCCGTGACTCGTGGTCCAGGGCCCGGACCGTGCCGGTGAGGACCGCCTTTTCCGGAATAATGTTGTCGGCCGTGCCGGCGATGAACCGGGCCACGGTGATCACCCCCGAGTCCAGGGGGTCCAGGTTGCGGCCCACCACGGACTGGACCAGGGTCACGAACCCGGCCCCGGCCACAATAGGATCGATGCACTGGTGGGGCTTGCCGCCGTGGCCGCCCTGGCCGGTGATGACCAGTTCGAACTGGTCGGCCGAGGCGTGACTGGCGTTCTTGTAGATCCCGATCTGGCCCGTTGGCAACTCCGGGCCCACGTGTCCGGCCAGGATGCGATCCACCGTGGGGTCCTCCAAAACCCCCTTTTCGATCATCCGGGCCGCCCCGGCCCCGCCCTCCTCGGCCGGCTGGAAGAAGAACTTCACGTTGCCCTTGAGCTCATCGGCCGACCCCGGCCGGCTCAGGTACCTGGCCACGCCCAGCATGATGGTCGTGTGGGCGTCGTGGCCGCAGGCGTGCATCTTGCCCTGGTTGACCGATTTGTAATCCAGGTCGTTCAGCTCCTCCATGTTCAGGGCGTCCATGTCGGCCCTCAGGGCCAGGGTGGGGCCCGGAGCCCCGCCCCTGATCAACCCCACCGCTCCGGTCATGTCCTCGAAACCGTGGCCCTCCACCCCCATCTCCTTTAGCAGGGCCAGGATCCTCTCCGTGGTCCGGCGTTCCTCGTACGCGGTTTCGGGGTGCATGTGGAAGTCCCGGCGGACCTCCCTCAGCCAGTCCTTGAATGTTTGGTCGATCAGGGTCATGACCTCTCCCTTTGTGAATTAACCTCGTTAAAATTTATGCCTGTTCCCCGGTTCAAAGTCTCGACCAAGCCC
Source organism: Desulfarculia bacterium (assembly GCA_963662305.1). GTDB lineage: Bacteria > Desulfobacterota > Desulfarculia. The sequence goes on from OY759351.1 coordinate 198,367, forward strand.
GGTCTGTTGTCAAATCCCAATGAGAGATAGGTGAAAAAGATGGCTCAGGCCAACGCCGCAACGCTTTTTATGGCAATCCGGCCGGTAAGAAAAACTCAGTTCAGACCCGGCCGGAAAATTTTCAGGGGGAGTCGGCGAAGGGGCTGGTCCGGGGAAACAAGAGCACTTTAAGGTTTGCCGGCGTTCCTTTTGCGGAACGCTGGAATCGATCCTCAAAATCCACTTATCTTCTTTAAATTAATCCTAAAATCGGTTGACCCACCCCCGGCCGGCTGATACGCTAAAATTAGAAAAAGCCTCACATGATCATCAGTCCACCCAAAGGAGGAATGATGGGCAGAGGTTCCTTCCGGCGAGCGGGCCCGGTTGTCTGTCCGGGGATGGTTCCGGCGCCCTGGACCAGAATCCGGATCGTATCGCCTGTCGACCGCCGCCCGCTTTCGGGCCGGGGCTGGGTCCTCCGGACATGAGCGCCGGGGAGTCCTCCACGGTCTTGCAATCCGTGGCGATGCTGCGCCGGTTTGCCGTCGCTCCCTTTGACCGCTCCCTGCTCAACCGCAAAAGCCTTGGACTCCTTATCGGCTTTATCCTGTCCGTAACAGCCGTCTCTTTTCTGGGCTGGCCCCTCCTGTTCAGGCTCGCCCTCTGGAGCGGACTGCCCGCTCCCCGGCCGGCGGCTCTCGCGGCCCTGGCCCTGATCCTTTTTTCCTCCGCCTGCGGTGGTTGGCGGTTGTTGCGGGCCAGCCTCAGCCGGGAGTACCACGCCCTAGCCCTGGCCGCGGTCAACGAGGAGCTGGTGACCACCATCCGGGAGTTCCGCCGCCTCGACCGGGAGCTGAAGCTGGCCGCCTCCTTCCCGGACCAGAGTCCCCATCCCGTCCTCAGGCTGAGTGCCGGGGGCGCCATTCTCTACGCCAACCAAAGCGGGCGTCCGATTCTGGAAGAATGGTCCCGGAAAGTGGGGGGGCAGGCTCCGGAGCGCTGGGCCGGTCTGGTCCAGGAAGCCCTGGCCCAGGGAGAACGGGAGCTGGAGGTCCAGGTGGGGGTCAGGGAGTACTCGGTCCTGCTGTGGCCCCTCCCCGAACTGGAGCACGTCAATCTCTACTGGTTTGACGTTACCGGCCGCAAGAAGGTGGAAAGCCAGCTGGAGCTCATCGGATCGGTCTTTGAGACAACCCACGAAGGCATCGCCATCACCGACCCCCGGGGGACCATCCAGCGGGTCAACCCGGCCTTTGAGGAGATAACCGGGTATCGGAGCGAAGAGGTTGTGGGACGGCCCTTGGGGGTGGTGGACCCGGCCCGCGACAGCCCGGAGGCCCTGGCCGAGTTTTGGGCCGAGATGGAATCAAAGGACCGCTGGCAGGGAGAGACCTGGAATCGCCGCAAGGACGGGGAGGCCTATCCCGAGTGGCAGACCGTGAGCCTGATCCGGGACGGGCAGGGGGCTCCGGCCCACCTGGTCTCCGTCTTCAGCGACATCACCCCCATCATCCAGAACCAGGAGGAGATCCGTCGGCAGGCCTACCACGACGCCCTGACCGGGCTGCCCAATCGCCTCCTCTTCGGCGACAGACTGGAGGTGGCCCTCAAGCAGGCCCGCCGCAGATCCGGCCGGCCGGCCCTTCTCTTCCTGGACCTGGACAATTTCAAGGAGATCAACGATTCCCTGGGCCACGACACGGGCGACCTGGTTCTCCGGAAGGTAGCCCGCCGCCTGGAGGAGGCTTTCAGGGAGGAGGACACCGTGGCCCGGCTGGGCGGGGACGAGTTCATCATTCTGCTCAGAGGGCTCGGCGGGGTCGAGGACGCCTCTGAAATGGCGGCCAAAACCATCGCCATCCTCTCTGCTCCGTTCACCCTCAATGAAGGCCAAGTGAGCCTTACGGCCAGCGTAGGGGTGGCCCTATATCCGGACCACGGGTGTTCGGCCGAGGAGTTGATTAAAAACGCCGATTCGGCCATGTACCAGGCCAAACGGTTGGGCCGCAACCGCCATCAGGTTTTCGACTCCGGGCCGGAGACCGGGGGAACGAAAAAGGACGGAGCCGAAAAAAGTTCTTATCTGAAAAAATCAAAGTAGCTCGGGGAGGTATTTTTAAAAAAACAGCCACGGGGTTTGCCGAGGAGTCCCTTTTAGGGTTGACACAATTCCCATCTCTCTGTAATTCGCTTGTCTTTCTTTTCCGCTCATCTATTATTATTGAAAGGGGGTGAATGGTGGAGTGGGTTAAACTCAGGGAAGCCTATCATCATGAGTGGATCCTAGCCAATGGACTGGGCGGATACGCCCTGGGCTACGGCAACCTTCTGGCGGAGCGTAAATATAACTGCCTCCTGACCGCCGCCCTGGAGCGGTTCGAGAGATTCCAGGTTCTCAACTCCCTGGAGGAGGAGGTGGAGTGGCAGGGGGCCCGGTTCAACCTGGACTCCAACCACTACCCCGACTGCATCCACCCCCAGGGTTACTCCCATATCGTCAAGACCTGGCTGCGGCCCTATCCCACGGTGCTCTATTCCTCGGACCCCATCTCGGAGAATTATCTGATTCTCAAGGAGATCAGGCTCATCCAGAAGGCCAACGGGGTGGTGGTCAGCTACACCAACCTGGGGGACCGGCCGGTCAACCTGACCCTGCGCCCCAAATTCAGCCTCAGGGACCACCATCACCTCAACCACCCCGGCTCCTGGGACCAGGGCGGATTCGCCATCCAGGTCCAGGACCGCTCCTTCAGTCTGACCCGGGAGGGGACCGGCCTGACCGCCCGGGGCTGGCTGGAGTTCGGCAGCGCCGTGGACAACCCCACCATATTCCGCAACGTCTACTATCCCCTGGAATCCTCCCGGGGCTACGAGGCTGTGGAGGATCTCCTCTCCCCGGTGGGGTTGCGGTTCACCCTGGCTCCCGGTCAGACCGACCGGCTGGTGGTGGGCCTCGATCTGGAGGAGGATCCCTTCCCCCAGGCAGACGCAGCCCAGGCCCATTACGCCAGATGGCCCCTGCCCACAGACCACCCCCTCCTGATCAAGGACCAGCCGGAGTGGCTGAAGCTGGTTCTGGAGAACCAGAGACTTTTCTCCGAAACCCACTACCTGGACATCCTGACCCTGGCCGCCCAGGATTTCCTGACCGAGGACGACATGATCGCCGGCTATCCCTGGTTCGGCCCCTGGTCCAGGGACACCCTCATGGCCCTGGACGGGCTCGACCACCTCAAGGGCGGCAAGCGGCTGGCCGTTAAAATACTCAAGAAATACGGCAAGGCCGTCAAGGGCGGACTCCTGCCCAACGTCTTCGGCGAAGGCAACTACGGGCTCAACTACGACGCCGTGGACTCCCCCCTGTGGTACGTCCTGCGCTGCTACCAGCTGGCCCCCAAGGACAAGGAACTGTTCCGCCGCTGCCGGGAGATCGTACTGGGCTTCATCTTCACCCCGGACCCCCGGTTGGCCGTGGGCGACGACGGGCTCATCGAGATTCGGGAGGGCGACTACGCCCTGACCTGGATGGACGCCAAGATCTACGGCCGGCCCGTGACCCCCCGCTGGGGCAAGCCGGTGGAGATAAACGCCCTGTGGTACAACGCCCTGTGCTCCTTCCTGGAGATGGCCGGGGAGCAGGGGCTGGCCGAAAAGAATACCGTTTCCTTGAAGCCCCACAGGATCAGCCTGGGCGGGCTGGCCGAACTGGCCCGGGAGGTCCGGCGGGGGTTGCAGTATTTCGTGGGAGACGACTACCTGGCCGACCGGCTGACCCGCGTTGGGCCGGTCATGGAGGTTCGGCCCAACGCGGTGGTGGCCCTGGCCCTGCCCTTTGACTGGCTGGACCAGGAGACCATGGCCCGGGTTTACGCCAAGGCCAGGGCCGAGCTGCTGACCCCCAAGGGGCTGCGGTCCCTGTCCCCGGTCCAGCCGGGGTTCAAGAAAAAATACGTGGGCGCCACCAAGCAGCGGGACCTGGCCTACCACCAGGGCACGGTCTGGGCATGGCCCCTGTGGCCCCTGGCCCAGCTCTACGTCAAGGTCAGCCGGGACCGGAAAACCCCTGCCGAGATAGCCAAGGAGCTGACCGGGCTGGTCTGGAGGTTTCGCTCCGCATTTCTGCGCAACCACATCGCCTCGGTGGCCGAGATCTGGGACGGGCTTGATCCGGCATTGCCCAAGGGCTGTCCGGCCCAGGCCTGGTCGGTTATGGCCCTGCTGTGCATTGAGCACCTCATCGCCCGGCTGGAGAGGGAAAGTTGAAGGTTCTGTTCATAACCTGGGAGTTTCCGCCGCTCATCTCCGGCGGCCTGGGCACGGCCTGTTACGGCATGGCCAAGGCCCTGCTGCGCACCGGGGTGGAGCTGGACCTGATATTGCCCACCCTGAAGGAGGCCTACTTCCCCTTGCGGGAGCCGGAGGACGCGGACAATCCGGCCATTCGGCTGATCTACCCCGAACCGGACCTGGAGTCGGCCCTTGAGGAGACGGTGGAACTCAAGGAACGCATGGAGCTGCTGGGCCTGGCCGCCCGGCCCGAGACCTACCTGACCCCCGGATTCAGCTTTCGGGAATTCTGGAGGTCCGTCCCGGAGGAGGTCCGGTCCCAAAAAGAAGTCATGTTCTCCTCCTTAAGGGACAACCTGGCGGGCGAAAGCGATTTTTTCAAAAAGGTCCAGGAGTTGACCGCAAAGGCCTCCGCACTGGCCCGGGAGCTTGACTTCGACCTGATCCACGTCCACGACTGGTTGACCTTCCCGGTAGGCCTGATCCTCAAGGAGCTCACCGGAAAACCCCTGGTGGCCCACATCCACGCCACCGAGTTCGACCGGACCGGGGGCGTGGGCGACGAGCGGATTCACAAAATAGAGTACGCCGGGCTCTCCGGGGCGGACCTGATCATCTCGGTCTCCCTCTACACCGCCCAGATGGTCATAGACCGCTACCGCATCCCGGCGGATAAAATCCGGGTCGTCCACAACGCCCACTCCATGGCCACCAAGAGCGGCATCAAGCAGCGCATCTTCAGGAGCCCCTTGGTCCTGTTCCTGGGCCGGATCACCCTTCAGAAGGGGCCTGATTATTTTCTGGAGGTGGCCAGGAAGGTTCTGGCCGCCCATCCCGAGACCCGCTTCGTCATGGCCGGGGCCGGGGACATGATGACCGGGGTGCTCCGCAAGTCGGCCGCGGCCCGGCTGGGCCCCCATTTCCTGTTCACCGATTTCCTGAACCGCCGCCAGGTGGACCAGGTCCTGCGGGCGACCGACATCTTCATCATGCCCTCGGTCTCCGAACCCTTCGGGATCGTGCCCCTGGAGGCCATGGCCCACGGCGCCGTGGCCATCATCTCCAAGCAGTCCGGGGTGGCCGAGGTTCTGGACAACGTCTACAAGATCGATTTCTGGGATGTGGACCGGATGGCCCAGGTAGTTAAGGAGCTGCTCGAGAATCCGGAGAAAAGAAAGGCCTTGGGCAGGGCAGGGCAAGAGGAGGTTATCTCCATCCGCTGGGACGAGGCCGCGGAGAAAATCAGAAACACTTACCGGGAATTGCTCTGATGCTCAACGTGATCTTTTATTTTCAGGTCCATCAGCCCTTTCGGCTGAGGCCCTACTCCGTCCTGGACATAGGCCAGCGGGACGATTATTTCGACGAGGGGCTCAACCGGGCGGTCCTGCGCAAGGTGGCCGAGAAATGTTATTTCCCCACCAACAGGTTATTTTTAGACCTCATCGAGGAGAACGAGGGCAGCTTCCGGATCGCCTACTCCATCAGCGGCACGGCCGTGGAGCAGTTCAAAAGATACGCCCCCGAGGTCCTGGACTCCTTCAAGGACCTGGCCGCCACGGGCTGCGTGGAGTTTCTGGGCGAGACCTACTACCACTCCCTGGCCTACCTGTTCGACCAGGAGGAGTTTATCGACCAGGTCCTGATGCACCGGAGGCTCATGGAGGAGGAGTTCGGCTTCTCGCCCATCACCTTCCGCAACACCGAGCTCATCTACCAGAATTCCCTGACCGACCTGGTCTGGGACCAGTCCGGGTTCAAGGTCATCCTGGCCGAGGGGGCCGACAGGGTCCTGGACTGGCGCTCCCCACTCTACGCTTACCAGGATTACAACCAGAATCTTTACGTGCTCCTCAAATCCTACTCCCTGTCCGACGACATCGCCTTCCGCTTCTCCGACCGGGGCTGGGTGGAGTGGCCTCTTTCGGTGGACAAGTTCGTCTCCTGGGTGGATAAGCTGGGCCTGATCGAAAAAGACGGCAAGACCCTTTTCCTGAACCTGTTCATGGACTACGAGACCTTCGGGGAACACCAGTGGGCCGAGACCGGAATCTTCGAGTTCATGCGGGCCCTGCCCCAGGCCATTCTCAAGGCGCCCCACATGGGTTTTGCCTGGCCCTCGGATGTAATCGACATGGTCAACTATCGCCCCGAGGCCCTGTCTGTGCCCCAACCCGTGTCCTGGGCCGACACGGAGCGGGATCTTTCCGCCTGGATGGAGAACGATCTCCAGAAAAACGCCCTGGAATCCTATTACCGCCTCCTGGGCCGGATCAAGGCTCAGGGGCGGACCGATCTGCTTCCCAACGCCCGGCTGCTGTCCACCTCCGACCATTTCTATTACATGTCCACCAAATATTTCCAGGATGGGGACGTCCACAAATATTTCTCGCCCTACTCCACCCCGGAGCAGGGCTACCTCTATTACCTGAACGCCCTGGCCGATCTGGAGGAACGCCTCTAGACGCTGACAAACGGCGGGTCCGCATACGGCCGGATAATCCCTCTGCCAAGGCCGCATCCGCGCCCTAAAGGGTTTCAGCCTTGACAAGGGGATTATCCGGCCGAGAATGAAAGGAGTTGTTTTCCAAGGAGAAAATTTTTTATTCTTGGAAAACAGCCGAAACAAATCGGTTGGGGTTTATTAACATGACCGTCCCCTTGACGAGGACAGTTATATTTAAACACATCAACCCAACGGGGAGCCCAACACCGCCGGATGAATCCGACGGGTGCTCTCAGGAGTGAGCCCATGGCCATGAGGTCCTTTTACGTCCAACCCCACATCCCGGAGACCCTCAAAAATCTGTACGAACTGGCCTATAATATCTGGTCGACCTGGGATCACGACGCCTTCAGGCTCTTCTCCCGGATCGATCCGGGGCTCTATCGGAGCATTAACCACAATCCGGTCAAACTTCTCCACCTCCTGGGCAGCCGCAGAATCGCCGAACTGGCCAAGGACCCCGGGTTTCTGTTCGAGTTGGACGGAGTCTACCAATCCTTTCTGACCTACCAGGCCTTTGAAGGCACCTACACCGACCCAAAAGGGAAGGAGCATCCCTTCGGGGCAGACGACATAATCGCCTATCTTTCCATGGAATTCTCCCTCCACGAATCCATCCCCATCTACTCCGGGGGCCTGGGCATTCTGGCCGGAGACTATCTCAAGGCGGCTTCGGACGTGGGGCTGCCCCTGATCGGTTTTGGCCTGCTCTACCGCTTCGGCTACTTTACCCAAAGGATCAATCCGGACGGCTACCAGGAAGAGGACTTCAAGGAGAACATCTGGTCCCTCAAACCGGTGCGGGAGGTTAAGGACAAGGAAGGAAACCCGCTGATCATTGAGATTCCCCTAAAGGGCGAAAAGGTTCAGGCCAAGATCTGGAAGGTCTTGGTGGGCCGGACCAGCCTCTATCTGTTGGACAGCAATCTGGAGGCCAACAAACCCTCCCACCGGGCCATCACCAACATGCTCTACGATCCGGAGCGGGACGACCGGATCGTCCAGGAACTGGTCCTGGGCCGGGGCACTCGGATCGCCCTTGAGGCCCTGGGAATTCAGCCCAAGGTCTACCACCTCAACGAGGGCCATTCGGCCTTTCTGATCGTGGAACGACTGAAGAGCTTGATGCTGGACAAAAAATTTTCCTTTGAAGAAGCCTCGGCCGTGATCCGCCACACCTCGGTTTTCACCACCCACACCCCGGTCATCGAGGGCAACGAGCATTTCGACCAGGATATGGTGGCCCAGTACCTGAAGCAGGACCTGGCCGAACTGGGGATCGGGGTGGAGGAATTTCTCTCCCTGGGCCGGGTCAAGGAGGGGGAGCGGACCTTCTGGCTGCCGGCCCTGGCCATCCGCTTCTCGCGCCACAACAACGCCGTCTCCAGGCTTCACGCCGAGGTCAGCCGGGAAATGTGGAAGCCTCTCTTTAAGGATCATCACCCCCGGGAGATCCCCATTTCTTCGGTGACCAACGGAGTGCACCTCCAGACCTGGATGTCGGCCGAACTGGCCCAGCTGTTCGACCGCTATATCGGGCCGGACTACCTCCACAACGCCGAGTCGCCGGAAGTCTGGGAGGGGGTCTATCACATCCCGGACGACGAGCTCTGGGACGCCCACATGAGGGCCAAGCGGGCCAACATCGCCTTTATCCGCCGCAGGCTGACGGCCGAGTTGGAGCGCAAGGGATTCGCCCGGACCAGGATAAGGGACATCCAGACCGTCCTGGACCCCAGGGCCTTGAGCATCGGCTTCGCCCGTCGGTTCGCCCCCTACAAGAGGGCCGACCTGATTCTTCAGGATCCCAACCGGCTAAGCGCTCTCCTGACCAATCCCGAGCGTCCCATTCAGCTGATTTTCTCCGGCAAGTCCCATCCGGCCGACGTGGAAGGGAAGAAGATAATCAAGCGGCTTTTGGATTTCATCGGCGACAAACACCTGGAGCAACGGATCGTCTTTGTGGAGGACTACGACTTCGATGTGGCCCGCCACCTGGTCTGCGGGGTGGATGTCTGGCTCAACACCCCTCTGCGGCCCATGGAGGCCTCGGGCACCTCGGGCATGAAGGCCGGAATTAATGGCGTTCTCAATCTCTCCATCATGGACGGCTGGTGGCCCGAGGGCTATTCCGGAACAAACGGCTGGGCCATCACCGCCGGGGAATCCCACATCGATCTGGAGACCAAGAGAAAGGTGGAGGCGGCTCAGATATACGATCTGTTGGAGAACAGCATCTGTCCCCTCTACTACAACCGCTCCCAGGGCCACACCCCCCGGGAGTGGGTCTCCTGGATGAAAAATTCCATCAGCACCATCGGTCAGGGCTTCAACATTCACCGCATGCTCCGCGAGTATCTGAACCTCTTCTACTTGCCTCAGATGGCCTCCCGCAACAGATTTCTGGCCGACGGGGGAGCCCTGGCCCGAAAGATCAGTTTGCTGAAAAAGACCATCGACAGCAGCTGGTCCGCCATCAAGATAAAGGATTTTTTCCCTTTATCCGGCAAGGAGACCCCCACCGTGGACCAGGACCTGGTCATCGACTGTTACGTGGAACTGAACGGAGCCGATCCGGCCCTGTTCCAGGCGGAGGCGGTCCATCATTACGGCTACAACAACGACCGGTTCGAGGTTGCAGCCCTCTCCTTTGTGGAACAATACGAGGACGGGGTGGCCAAGTACACCGGATCCATAAGGCTCTCCGAACCAGGCTCCCAGGAATTGGGAGTCAGGCTGGTGCCGGCGGACCAGCTTTTCCGGGAGACCTACCCCAATTACATAAAATGGGGGGAGTGAGGTTAGGCAACGACTGGAATAAAAAGGTTAAAAGGCGGCAACTGGCCTCAAGCCCCCAGGGCGCCGATCCCGACCAGGGAAACGGCCAGACCGAACCCGACGATGGCCGTTCCGGCCAGGCGGTTGACCCAAAGCATGACCGGCCGGTTTATCCTTCCCCGGACCAACCCGGCCAGTCCGGCCAGGACTACCCACCACAGGGCCGAGCCGGCGAATATGCCCAGAACCAGAAACAGCGCCTGCCCCTCCACTACGCCAAACCCGGTGATCACAGCGGAAAAGGCGAGGATGGTCATTGGATTGGAGATGGTCAGGAGAAAGGTGGTGGAGTAGAGGGCCACATATCCGGCCCGCGCAGCCGGTTCCTCGCCCCGATCCCCGGCCGGAGGTTTTTTAAGGCAGAGCCGCACCCCCAGTCCGATCAGAAACAGGCCCCCCAGAAGACGGAGCCAGGCCTGGTGGTCAATGAGCAGATCGGTAAGGAAACTCATCCCCAGAGCGGCCAGAAGGCCGTAGACCGTATCGGCTGTGGCCGCGCCCAATCCGGAGACAAACCCGGCCAGCCTCCCCAGGGAAAGAGTCCTTTGGATGCAGAGGATACCGATGGGGCCCACCGGGGCGGCGATGGAAAAACCTATGGCCAATCCCTTGAGCAGTAAAGGCCAGTCCATTGACGGAACTTATTCCAAACCCGGCCCGGGGAAAAGACGGGACGGCGACGGGGTGGGGCCACTCCCCGAGTCAGTTCCGGAAGCCGGTGGGCCCGGGCGTGAGGCTAACCCGGACCCGGCCCATGAAAAAAGAACCGGAAACGCTCCAATGCCGTGTGGCTGATAACCGAATTGAGGCAATCGCAGGATTCTCCGTTTTCGGCAAAAAGGTCAGGGCAGGGCCAGTTCGGTGGTCTCCTTGGGAGAGGAAAGGACGATCATGGTCTCCGTTCTGGTAACGCCGGTCAGGTTTTTGATGGCATCCCTTAAAAGCAGTTCCAGATGGGAGACGTTGGGCGTCCGCACCTTGAGGAGATAAGAGAACTGTCCGGTCACGTGGTGGCATTCCAACACCTCCGGCAGGTCCCGGACCCGCTCCAGAAATTCCCCCTCGTCCTCGGGCCTTCTCAACAGCACCTGGATAAAGGCGCAGACATCAAGCCCCACGGCGGCGGGATCCAGAATGGCCACATAATCTTTCAGTACGCCCTTTTTCTTCATTTTACGGACGCGCTCGTTGACCGCCGAGGTAGATAGCCCCACCAGACGCCCCAAGCGGGAATTGGTGGCCCTGGCGTCACGCTGGATGAGTTTCAGAAGCTTGGTGTCTTTTTCATCCATTTTTAGCCAATCGTCCTTACTGGTCAAATATTTTCAATAAGATTATTTGCACTTACCCAAACTGTCAACATAATTACTTTCAAAGCTCTTTGAGATGATTTCGGGATCTTCGCGGCCCCGCCCTTGACCGGACTAGACGGGAGCGGTTAATATTTGGAAAAGTCCTGGAAATTGTTTTACCGCCCCTAAACGATTCCAGTCGTCTGGCTTGGGCGGGCAGGGACTGATGAAATAAATATTTGAGGCCGTGCCCGGCCGCAAGGAGGTTCCCGATGAGCGGTGATGTGGATGTTGCCAGAAAAAGGCTTAACGACGAGGTCAGGGCCGAGGGGAAGCACCTTATCTTCAAGCTGGCCGACGAGGAATATGGTCTCGATATTCTTAAGGTAAAAGAAATAATCGGGATGATGAACATCACCTCGGTCCCCAGAACGCCCGAGTTCGTCAAGGGGGTCATCAACCTGCGGGGCAAGGTCATCCCCGTGGTGGATCTCCGTCTTAAATTCAGCCTTCCGGCCAAGGATTACGACGACCGGACCTGTATTGTGGTCATGGAGGTGGCCCATTCCAGCGGAGCCGTGCAGATGGGCATTGTGGTCGATTCGGTCAGCGAGGTCCAGAACATCGGGGCCGAGGATATCGAACCTGCGCCCAGTTTCGGAACCGCGCTGGAAACCGAGTATATCCGGGGCATGGCCAAATCGGAGGGCCGGGTGACGATTCTCCTGGATATCGACAAGGTTCTGACCTCCCAGGAGTTGGAAGGGCTGGCCGAGGTCCCCTGATCACCGCCCAACAGCGTTTACTACTGAATACCGGAAAAGGCCCAAAACCCTTTTTCGGTATTTTCGACTCAAGGCATCGTCTTGGAATAGCTCATCCCGGAAAGCCGGCGCGGCGGGTAGGCCGGATTGGAGCCGGCGACTTCAGCGCATGCTGCCCCGGGATCTGACCCCCCAAGCGACTTTTCCTGACCACGGAACCGGGGCCCCGGTAGGTTCATTATTCCGGACCGATATGCTATATTTTTAATCCGACCGTAACCCTTAGGGCACAATCCTGGACCAAGAAGATATTCGGAATCTCCCGTCCCGAAAGAAGCGGAGTAGAGCGATGGTGGAATCGAGAAAAGCTGTCTGGGGCTGGGCCATCTACGACTGGGCCAACTCGGCCTATGTCTGCACGGTCATGGCCGTGTTTTTCCCCATCTTCTTCAAGGAGTTCTGGTCGGCCGGAACGGACATCAACATGTCCACGGCCCGGTTGGGGCTGGCCAACTCCCTGGCCAGCCTGGTGGTGGCCCTGATGGCCCCGGTGCTCGGAGCCATCGCCGACAAGGGTTCGGCCCGCAAAAAGTTCCTCATCTTCTTCGCCTACCTGGGGGTCCTGGCCACGGCCGCCCTCTTCCTGGCGGCCAAGGGGCAGTGGGCCCTGGCCATCCTGGCCTACTGCACCGGGGTGGTCGGCTTTTCCGGAGCCAATGTGTTCTACGACGCCCTGCTGCCCGCGGTGGCCAAAGGGGACCGGATCGATTCGGTCTCCTGTCTGGGTTACTCCCTGGGCTACCTGGGCGGGGGGCTGCTCCTGGCCGTCAACGTGTTCATGACCCTGAAACCGGCCCTGTTCGGCCTGGCCGACGCGGGTCAGGCCGTGCGCTGGTCCTTTCTGACCGTGGCCCTGTGGTGGGGAGCGTTCACCCTGTTCACCATCCTCTGGGTTCCGGAGGCCAAGACCGCAGCCGCGGCCAGGGCTGGGGAAAACCCGGTCAGGGCCGGATTCGGCCAGTTCATCTCCACCTTTCGGAAGATCAGGCACCTCAAAACCGTCTTCCTTTTTCTGGCGGCCTACTGGCTTTACATCGACGGGGTGGACACCATCATCCGCATGGCCGTGGATTACGGCATGTCCATCGGCTTCAAGTCCAACCACCTGGTCCTGGCCCTGCTGATCACCCAGTTCGTGGGCTTTCCCTCGGCTTTGCTGTTCGGGCGGCTGGGAGCCCGGTGGGGGGTCAGAAAGAGCATCTTTCTGGCCATCGGGATCTATATGGGGGTTTCCCTGTGGGGGGTCATGATCTCCAACCAGACCGAGTTCTACATTTTGGCCGTGGTGGTGGGGTTGGTCCAGGGCGGTATCCAGGCCCTCTCCCGGTCCTATTACTCCCGGCTCATCCCCCTGGAGCAGGCCGGGGAGTTCTACGGTTTCTACAACATGATGGGCAAATTCGCGGCAATCATCGGACCGGCCCTCATGGCCCTGGTCGGGCTGATGGCCCGGCGGTTGCTCATGCCCCCTTCGCCCACCCCGGAGATGATCGAAAGCGTCAGCCAGCTGGCCTCCCGCTGGTCCATCGGCTCGGTAGCCCTGCTCTTCGTGGCCGGGGCTGTGGTATTCTACTTCGTGGATGAGGACCAGGGCCGCCGAGAAATAGCGGAACTGGACGCGGAGTAACCGCAAAAGACCTTAGGGGGTGTTTCCAAAAAATCCAGGATCGCCGGATACGGCCATATCAACCCCATGTCAAGGCCGCTATGCGCCCGCGATGGTTTCAGCCTTGACATGGGGTTGATATGGCCGAAGATGAGAAGTGTTGTTTTCCTGGAAAAATATTTTCAGCCTAATGGGGGACCGTTTTAATCAGCGATTGGGCGGAACCGGCGCTTGCCTGCAAAGCCCTGCAGAAAATATTTTTCCAGGAAAACAAACAAAGAAATCCTTGGCTAGATTTTTAGGAAACAGCCCCTATCAGATCCGGAGCCCCTGTTGCCCAACTACATCACCCACTGGCTCATCGCCGACCGGGTCGCCCCCGGACTAAGGGGGGCCGCCTTTGAAAGACCGCTGAAAGAGCACCGGGAGTGCCTGCTCATCGGGGCCGTGTTCCACGACGCGTTGTTCTACCTGCCCGCCCGATCGCCCCTGGCCCCTTTCAAGGAGTACGCCTCCAGGCTTCACGGCGACCACGGCGAGGACACTTTCGATTTCTTAAGACTGATCCTCCAGGCCGTGGGGCAGGGCCGGGGTGGGGGGCGGCTTTTGGCCTTTGCGGCCGGGCTGGCCTGCCACATCATGTCCGACGCCGTGTTCCATCCCTTCGTCTTTTTTCACACCGGCCGTCTCGATTCCCCGGGGGGCGGCCCCTCCAGGGCCACCCAGGCCCACCGCCGCCTGGAGGCGGCCCTGGACATCTACTTTGCCGGGGGAATGAACGGGATCAGGGCCTATTCCCTTAGGGAGTTCCTGGACCGGGCCGGGCTCTGGACAGAGGAACTCTATACCCTGGCCGGTAGGTTGCTGACCCAGCCCGGCCCGGAGGAACAGGCCCGGGGCCTGGCCCTGGCCTTCCGGCAATCCTTCCAACGTTTTGCCAAGGCCCAGGTCTTTTTCCAAAGCCGGCCCACGGCCCGGCTGCTGTTTGGCTGCCGCGGCCTCCTGCCCGACCCGCTGCGGGAGATAGCCGCCCTGGGCCTTCACAACGGGTTGAAGCAATACCTGCCCAGACTGGGCCAACCCTTAGCCTTCCGCCACCCGGTCACGGGCCGGGAGGTCCGCACCACCATGGAGGAGCTGTTCAACCGGGCCGTGGCCGAGTCCGTGGACCTGTGCCTCCGGATCTCCGGACTGGTGGCCGAACACCGGCCCTGGCCGCCGGAGCTGGTCGGTCCGGGCCTGTCCTCGGGCCTGCCCCGAACCCCCTCGTCAAGCCTCCGGGAGTTCGCCCCCCAAAGGCTGCTCGGCCCCCGGGGGAAAACCCGTGGCTGAGGCCAGGTGGCTGGTCTACCTGTTGGAGTGCGTGGACGGCTCGCTCTACTGCGGCATCACCGTGGATCTGGGGCGGCGGTTGGCCGCCCACAACGCGGGCCGGGGCGGGGCCTACACCCGTTCCCGTATGCCGGTCAAGATCAAGGCGGTATCTCCAGCCAAGATGACCCGCTCGGAGGCGCTCAAACTGGAACGGCGAATAAAAAAGCTGAGGCGGGAGGAGAAGGTGGGGAAGTTGTTATTCGCACCACTTGTGGGAGATGAGGCGTAACTTGATGTCCCCTAAAAGGATTTACTATGGATCAGGGAGGATATTTTGACTTCTAAAATAACTATCAATTTCTTCTTTTTTATCATTCTTTGGGTCAATAAAATCGTGTCCCCAGCCCATCCAGCGTAAATAAAACCTGTCTCGATATTTTTCTTTGAGTCCTCCAAAATCAGAATACTCAAGTTGGTAGACTAAATAATACACTCTATGAAATTTTTGCCCTTCTTTAACCGATTCTCTGAATGTAGTTTCTGAATAAAGCATCCATTGAAAGTTCTTTTCAGGAACAAGTACAAAAGTCCCACTAAAATTTTGTGTGTCCTCATAATGGGATTTAACTCCACTTAGGGTATGGTGCAGTAAAAATCCACGCCCTGAAACATTATTAGCCGCACGCCCACCGCAATTTGTGAACTCAGTTCTGTCCGGCTAAGCGAAGCATAGATTTAACTGATTGTTATTGTGGGTTAATTGATTATTAAAGCCGGGCGGTTGAAGTAATTCCTGTATGGTGCAGCGTCTGAAGAGGTTGAGTTGAAGGAGTTGAGCCAGTTGCTGAAGGCTTAATCCGAGGGGACAAAGGAACTTGAGGTAGCAGAGCAAAAGGTAAGCAATCAAGGCCACATAGACCTGAAAAAGAACGGCATTGGGGGAGTTGCCGATAAAGGATTTGATTTTCAGGTTCTGCTTGATGAAGCGGAAGAAGGTCTCTATCTGCCAGCGTTCCTTGTAGATGTCGGCGATGGTCCTGGCCGAGAGATCGAAGTTGTTGGTCAAAAAGACGTAATGCTTACCGGTCCCCTTGTCGCGGTAGCGACTCTTCGCAAGGCCACTGGGTAATCGGCCCATTTGGCCCCTGTTGGCCAGGGAAAAAAGCCAGGCAAAGGCGATGTAGGCCTTATCCATGGCCACGATCGAACCCTTGGGAAGGTGAATTGCTTTGGCGGTCTTGGACTCATGACGTTTGGCTTCGGAAATTGAAACAAAAGCGGGCAGATAGCCGTCATGATCCAGCAGGGTGTTGATTTTAATACCGGCCTTAGTCTTTCGAAACCTGGCCCAAGGGAAGAGGCTCAGGCAGAGACTGATCGTGGTCGCATCCAGGGAGAACAGCTTGTTTTTAAACTTGAACTTGTGCTTGGGAGCAACGGGTTGACAACGACCGTAGACATGTCCGAACAAGGCCTCGAAGAAGGAAGCCGGCCGTTTCTCGTTGGCCTCGGCAAAGGTGGACCGGGCTACCGGTTGGGTGCCTAAATGGTAGAGATTATTGCTCCTGGAGCGCATGGACCTGACCCCGTCACGGAGCGAGGATCGGCCGGTCAGTTGGATGGCCATGAGGTGAACGAACTGATCCCCGCGGCTGAATCTGCGGGCCGTACGTCCGCTCCCGTGGGCTTTGTCCAGGGTGCTGAAAACATGTCTCGGAACAATCTTGAGCATCTGGGAGAGGATCGCGTTACAATGAGCCATGGCCTGATTTGTCCTTTCCGATCGGTGAGTTATGCGCAACACCATTATATCGGAAACCAGGGTGAATCAGGCCATTTTCTCAACCCTTAACCGGACAGGACTGTGTTCCTTTATATTTTTCTGGAATTATGGCGACCATGAATTGCCCTTTTTGTCCATTATATTGTCAATAATGAGTTCTAAACTATTACTTGTCTACACAGTTAGTTGAGAAGGAACACCACCGCTGTTTTATTACAGGCAGATTTGGACAAAAACGGGCCGCCGGGTAATCCAGCGGCCCGTTTTTGTTTCTGATCCAAAAAGGAGGGCTAATTACTTGCGGTAGTCGAACCAGCCCTGGCCAGCCTTGCGGCCCACCTTGCCGGCCTTGACCAGGTCCTTCATGGTGTGGGGCATGACCCACTTGAGCTCTTTGTTCAATTCCTCGTGGAAGTAATTGATCACGTTGACCCCGATATCCACCCCGGTGAAGTCCATCAGTTCAAAGGGCCCCATGGGGTGGTTCAACCCGGCCTTGACCGCCTTGTCGATATCTTCCTTGGAGGCCACCCCGGTCTCGTAAAGCCAGGCCGCCTCCACGAACAGGGGCATCAGAATCCGGTTGACGATAAACCCGGGCACGTCCTTTTTAACCTCCACGGTCAGCTTGCCCATCTTCTCGGCCAGGGCCGTGGTGATGGCCACGCTCTCGTCGGAGGTGGCGTGGCCCCGGATGATCTCGCACAGCTTCATCAGCGGTACGGGATTGAAGAAGTGCATCCCCACCACCCTGTCGGCCCGTTCCGTGGCCGCGGCGATGGAGGTGATGGACATGGAGGAGGTATTGGTGGCCAAGACCACCTCGGGGCGGCAGACCTTGTCCAGCTGGGAGAAGACCTCCTTTTTCAGGTCCATGACCTCCAAGACAGCCTCGACCACGAAGTCGCAGTCGGCCAGGTCGTCCAGGGAGGTGGTGCCCTTGATCCGGCCCATTATGGCGTCTTTCTGGGCGGCCTCCATCTTGCCCTTCTCGACCCCCTTGGCCAGGAATTTGTCGATGGCCCCCAGGCCCCTGGAGACGAATTCGTCCTTGATATCCCTCATTACGACTTCGTATCCGGCCATGGACGCCACCTGGGCGATCCCGTTTCCCATGGTCCCGGCACCGACCACTCCTATCTTCTTGATCTCCATCGCAAGCCTCCTCATGTTGTACCCGTGTTCCATGTTGACCAGTAAGCCCTATTGAAATAGCGCGGTGTCGTGGTGGTGTCAAGTTTGGTTGAGCCGGGAGTCGAGGGTTGGCGGAACCTCTGCAGGACGGTTCCCCTGAAGGATGCTGGCGCTTGGCCGAAAACAGGGGTTATAAAACCCGTCCGGCCGGCAGAAGGAGGTGGGGGAAGCCGGGCTCAAAAAGGCCGAAGCGGCTTTCCTCGGCCAGGCTATTCCTGGATAAGGAGGCCCACCGCCCTGCCTTTGGCCAGACCGTGGATATCCTGGAGGGAGGGGTCCTCTTCGGCCTGCCCCAACAGGGTCATGGTCTGGCCCAGGAGGATTAAGGCCTCGTCCCGGTTTAATTCCGAGGCCTGGTCGGCCTTGGGCTGCAGGTTGACGATTATGCCGGCCTGGGGTCGCTCCGAAGCCGTGATCTCCCGAGCGGGCCGGTTTGACTGAACAGTCCTGGTCTGTATTCTCGGGAATAAGGGTACTATCTTCATTGCCTCGATCCTGCTCGCTCCGGATTTGAGACACCTCTACTCTATATATTTAACGGCGGCCTTGGTTGAGGACTTTAAAGTTTTTTGGGCCGCCCGGTAATTTTTTTAGGCTGGCAGCCGGAATGCGGCCGCCTGATAAGCCTAAGCGTCCTATACCCGGCGATAAGATATTGTCAGGCAATGATCGGGTGTGGTCAAATAACGCTCACCGTAACAAAGGGGGAGGGCATGACGGGATTGGAGAATCTGATTATAAGGGTCATGAAGGCGGATGATCTGGAGGCCATCACCGCCATCGACAAGAGGGTTCTGGGTAAGTACCGGCCGGAGTACTGGCGGATGAAAATGGAATTGCTGGAGAACCGATCTTCCGTGGCTTCCTTGGTGGCCGAGGTGGACGGAAAGGTGACCGGATTCATCCTGGGGGGAGCCAGTGGCTGGGAGTACGGAGTTCCCGAGACAGTGGGCCATATCGACACCCTGGGCGTGGACCCGGAGTTCCAGGGGCGTTTTCTGGGGCGTCTTTTGATGAAGGAGATAATTAGTCATTTCAGGAAGGTGGGGGTTAACAAGGTCTACACCTACGTGAACTGGCGGGAGGGCGACCTGTTGAGCTTTTTCAACAAGGCCGGCTTCTCCAGAGGGGACATGATAAATCTTGAAATGAAAATCTGAAAAAAGAGACTCACCCTAAGCCCCCTATCTGGGGGACTTTTTTTGATGGTCTTTTAAATTTGGGAGTATTTTGAAGCAATCTTGAGGAATTTGTGGATATCGGAAGATAGCAATTGTGGACAACTGTACCCACAAATGTGAAGTTCTCGCTATCAGGTTGAAATGAAAGCCAATTCTCCCTAAATTTGACGACCCCGTGGTGCCGCCATTTAAGCCCTGGGGTGCGGATGATTCTTAGAAAAATTGAAGTTTGCCTATGTTGACTGGCTGGCGGGTCAGGGTTTGACAGTCGCGGTCCAGGCCTCTTTGAGTAGGGCGGCTCTCCGGATTATTATTAGCATCATGAATCAGGGTTGCCTTTATTTACTCAAAAAAGAGTTGAGATCCAAACTTCCGGCCACCGCCTATGAAATCTGGATCGATCCCTTGGTCCAACTGGAGGGGGGCGGTTCAGGGCTCGGCAGGGGGAATGGAGGGGACGGCCGCAAGCTGGTCTTGGGTTGCCCCAACGATTTCAGCCTGAACTGGATCAAACAGAATTACGGCCAAGCGATCGAGGAGGTTTTGGCCCGTCTGGAGAATGTCGACTTGGAATACGAGTTGGCTGTGGCTCCGTCTGCACCCCTAAAGGAGACTGCCCCAAGGCCCCAGAGCCAACTCGACCTGCCCTATCAACCGGGACGGATCCTCAACCGGTCAGAAGGGTTGAACCCGGCCTTCACCTTCGAGCACTTCGTCACCGGGCCCTCCAACCTGTTCGCTCACCAGGCCGCCATGGCTCTGGCCGGAGGGCAGGGAATGCCCCTGGGCGCCCTTTACCTTCAGGCCGACACCGGACTGGGCAAGAGCCATCTCTCCCAGGCCGTGGGTTGGTCGCTGCTGAGCGGCGCCCGGCAGCCGAGAGTTCTCTATCTGACCGCCGAGGAGTTTACCAACCAGATGATCTCCTCCATCAAGACCGGCCAGACCGAGACCTTCCGGAGCCGTTTTAGAAAAAGCTGCGACGCCTTGATATTGGACGAAGTGCAGTTTTTGTCGGGCAAGGAGAAAACCCAGGCCGAACTGGGCTATACCCTGGACAATCTGATGAGCGACGGAAAAAAAATCCTCTTTTCCGGATCGCGGTTGCCTAAGGAGATCCCCGGGTTGAAAAAAGAGCTGGCCTCCCGGCTCTCCATGGGGGTGGTGGCCACCATCGACCAGCCCGATCTGGAGACCCGGATCAGGATCGTGGAGGCCAAGGCCCGGGAAAAAGGAGTGGAGCTTCAGGACGAGGTGGTCGAGGCCCTGGCCAGATCCGTGCAGCGGGATGTGAGGCGGTTGGAATCCGGGCTGATGAACCTCCTGGCCCGCTCTCGGCTCATGAACCGGCCGGTGAATGCGGATCTGGTCCGGGAGGTGGTGGACGGTCAGGGAGGACGGCCGGCCACGGACCTGGACCAGATCATCAATCTGGTCTGCCGCTCCTTTAAGGTGACCAAGGAAGAGTTGGCCTCGGCCTCCAGATTGAAAAAAATCACCCTGCCCCGGTCCATCGTCTTCTACCTGGGCCGGCGTTATACCGACCTCACCCTGGCCTCTCTGGGCAAGGAGTTGGGGCGGCGGCACACCACGGTTCTCTACGCCCTGGACCGGATCGAGCGTTCCGTGGTCAGGAAAGACAGCCTGGGACGCCAGGTCCTTCTTTTGGCCCAAAAAATCGAAGGGAATTAGGATGACCCCCCAACAGGCGTTCGGGACCGCGGCGGACCTGATTGAGGGCTATGCTCCGGAGATGGTCCGCCTCCAGAGGGAGTTGGTCGCCCAAAACGCGGTGGGGCCGGTCAACCACGGACCTGGGGAACAGGCCAAGGGAGCGGTCTATCAATCTTGGCTGGAGGGACTGGATCTTCATCT
Source organism: Desulfarculia bacterium (assembly GCA_963662305.1). Taxonomy (GTDB): domain Bacteria; phylum Desulfobacterota; class Desulfarculia. The sequence continues at coordinate 219,049 of OY759351.1, forward strand.
TGAACACGAGGATGCCCCGGACGACCGGGTGGAGGGCGGCAAAAGGCCTAACATTCTGGCCTACACCAGAGAACAGGGCCCCCGCCTGTGGATAATCGGGCATCTGGATGTGGTTCCGCCCGGAGAGATGGGCCTCTGGTATACAGATCCCTTTACCCTGACGGAGGACGGGGACAGACTTTTCGGCCGGGGGACCAGCGACGACCATCAGGCCCTGGTAATGGGGTATTTTGCAGCCAAGGCCAGGCAGGAGGTTAAGGAGAAAACCGGGTTCGTCTCCAGGGTCGGGCTGGGAATTATGGCCGTAAGCGACGAGGAGACCGGCTCGGCCATGGGGTTGCAGTATGTTTTGAAGAGGCGGCCGGAACTTTTCTCGGCCCAGGACCTGATCGTCATTCCCGACGCCGGGAACGCCGCGGGCACCCTGATCGAGGTGGCCGAGAAGTCCATGCTCTGGCTCAAGTTCCGAGTCATAGGCCGCCAGGTTCACGCCAGCCGGCCCCACATCGGGAAGAACGCCCTTTCCGGGGGAGCTCGGCTGATCATCGCCCTGGAGGAGTTGGCCCGGGAGTTTGATTACGAAGACCCGCTTTTCAACCCGCCTTATTCCACCTTCCCCCCCACCAAAAAAGAGCCCAACGTACCCAATGTGAACACCATCCCGGGGGAGGACGTGTTCTATCTGGACTGCCGTGTTCTGCCCCGCTATCCTTTGGACCAGGTAATCGGGGCGGCCCGGCGGATCGCCTCCCAAGTGGCGGCCCAGCAGGACCTGGAGATCCGGGTGGAGCCGGTCTATCGCAAGGAGTCGGCTCCAGGCACCTCTCCCCAGGCCCCGGTGGTTAAGGCCCTTCAGGCCGGGGTGGAGGCGGTCAGAGGCCGTCCGGCCCAGCCGGGGGGCATCGGCGGGGGCACCGTGGCCGTGTTCCTGAGAAGGCTCGGCCTGCCCGCCGCGGTCTGGATGGGCGATCCGGACACGGCCCACCAGCCCAACGAGTATTGCCTGCTCTCCGATCTGGTGGCCGATACCAAGGTCCTGGCCCATATATCAATGATGGGCGGATAGCGCAGCCTTCTCTTTTGGGGGAAAAGCAACCGGAAGGGTGCAGGGCGGACCTGGGGCTGATTCCAGCCGGGTTACAAGCCTTTTAGAGTGTTTGTCAAAATAACGTTCCGATTCAAAAGCTAAATGTGCTGCCGGGGTCACCCCCCCCCGGGCAGCCGAACCGGAACAGATTTATGACATTCGCCACAAACCCCACCCCTTAAAACAATCGGCGGTAAGTTGGAGTTGCTTGAGAGTATCCAATCGGGAACATGGGCAACGCCTTGGGCCGGGCACTTGGGTTGCTCCTTTCTCCCGCTCAGAGGCAGTCGGGGGAGAGAGCCGGTCAGGCCCGGCTCATCTTGTTCCACAGCTCTTCGATCTGGCGGTAGCGCTGAATGAGCTCCTCCAGGCAAAGATTGAGGTCTTCCGGGGTCAGCCATAATTGGTTCATGGCCTGGGGAAGGGGCATAGCTGGACCGGTCTCTTCCAGGAACCCGGAGAGGCAGTCGGCCACATGGACCGCAGCCACCAGATCGGCGTAGGTGAGAGAGGAGTCGGGCCCGTGATGGCGGGCCATGGCCTCAGCCAGAACCGGCGGCAGTTTCCAGTGTTCGGCCAAGGCCAAGCCCAATTCCTGGTGATCGAGCCCCAGAATGGTTTCCGCATCGCGCCAGGACCTGGACCGCCCCCGTCCGTAAAACTCGGCCAGATAGGCCACCATCAATACTTTTCCCAGATCGTGGAGCAACCCGGCCGTAAAGGCCAGCTCCGTATTCACTCGCCCGGTTCGGGCCGCCACCAGGGTGGCCGCCTCTGCCGTGGCCAGGGAGTGTTTCCACAGGGATTCGGCCTCCTCTTGGTTTAGGGACGAACCATGGCACAGGACGCCCATAAGACCGGCCCCCAGGCAGCACTCCTTGACCTTCTTAAAACCGAGGACAACGATGGCCCGGCTGATGGTTTCCACTTTTTGGGTGAGCCCACAATAGGCCGAATTGGCCGCGACCAAAACCTTGCAGGAAAGAGACTGGTCCCTTCTGATAAGGTTTTCCAGTTCCCTTACATCTGATCTGTCATTGCTGATCAATTCCATTATCCGGGTCAGGATGACGGGAAGAGAAGGCAGGGAACGGGTTTTGGTTACAATCTCCTGGACCGGAGGCCGATGGACCGATCCCCCTTCCTTGACCGCTTCGACGACAACCATTTATACCTCCCGTGAGCCTTGATATCGGATGACCTTTGCAAGGGCCTAAAACCGGCCGGAATAAAGTCTTTGTGCCCCAAATATGCAACGATGGTGCCAGCCCCAATAAAAGGAAGAACCGTTTCTGGTCCGGCCTGGTTTTGGAAATTAAAACAATATAATCAGATTATTATAAAAAATAACAAGGTGGCGTTTTCAGAAACCGGGAAGGTTGGGAAGGGTTGAGTGGAAAGCGTCCCGTGGCTTAAATTTCGATTTAGTAAGACCTATTTGTAAAAGAGTGCTCTTGGGGGGTCAAAAGCCAAGAGCCTGCCAGCTTTATCTTCCTCCGGACAGGGCGATACCCTATGCGAGAAAGCGGCGTGGCAGCCCTCCCATGGCAAAGCAGCGCGCAGATTAAGATCGCGCCCCTCCGGGGGACCGGCCCGGAACAAGCCCCCGGGCGGTCTGCCAGTCCTACTAGGCCTGGCCGTGAGAGGGCCTTTCACCCTTTTCCCTTGCCCTAAACCCGGTATTGGGGTAGTAAAGGCGGTTAAGGCGGCGTAGCCAAGTGGCTAAGGCAGCGGCCTGCAAAGCCGTTATCCATCGGTTCGAATCCGATCGCCGCCTCCAAAGAATATCAAGGGGTTAGGTCAAAAAGGCCTGACCCTTTTTTTTCATCATGAAGCAGTATGGAATTAGAGGTCTGATTTTGAGCCTCTCCACCTCCTCACTTCGAACGCTCCGGACAGATGGCTGTGGCTTTTGGGGATGTCTCGCTCCTTGCTTACAGCCTGGTGTCCTCTAATCAAAGCCGCAGAAGCTCCCCTGCCTCTGGTTTCAGGTGACCAACCCCTGGAAAAGCGTGGACGGGGGTGGATGATAATGGACGCCTCCAGCGGTGCGGAATGCTCTGGCTGACTCCCAAATCTCGAGCCGCCTGAACAACACTCACCCCCTCGGTCATCAGCCTGACCGCTTCGATTTTGAACTCGCGTGTATATTTCCTGCGCTCCTTGCCCAATGAACACCCCTCGAGCATCATAGATGCTCTTCCCGGTGTCCATCAATTCAGGACAAGATCAAACCTCTTCAAGCGAGGCCCTTTTCAGAAAATCTTTGACCCGCACCATCCCTGATAGCTATCACCCGCGAAAACGGTCCGTTAACCGCGTGCTTCGCCCAAACAGGCAGAAATGAACGCGTAACATATTATAATTGCGGATATAAAACATATTTTTAGAAAAAAATAAAGCAAAACTTTAAAAAATACTAAAGTATCAAGCCGAATTGCCGTTAAGACAATTAACTTGGGGTGTGCTTCAGGAGAGCGGAGCGAAAAAGGGGCCTGTTTCATGGCGACCCTGATGAGGAAAACAAGATGAGTACCCTGGCGATGGTTGGCCTTAAAGCGCCGGAGAACCCTCTGGCGGTCCAGGTCCGCAAAGCGGCTCAGGTTTCTCCGGGGGATCTGGTTGAGGCCGAAAAACTGGCCGGACTGGTGGCCCGGCAACTGAAGGCGGCGGGACTCAGTCGGGCGGCAGGACTGCATCTCATATCGTCCCTCGAGGCCTACCGCCTGACCGATGAATAGAACCTTTCGGCACTGCCCTGAACAAAGTGGGCCGGGCTGGCCGATTTGGAAACAAAATGGTATATTGATGAAATAATTAATTGCCCCTTCGGGGCGCCGGGAGGACTCCTGTAAATCCGAACGGCACCCCGGATAGGCTAGGCCTTTAACAAGGCAGGAAACGATGTCTTTCAGCGTAAGTCTCTCGGGATTGCAGGCAGCCCAGCTGAAGATGGACGTCACGGCCAACAACACGGCCAACGTCCTTTCCGCCGGGTTCAAGAAAAGCCGGACCGTGAACCTGGCCAATTCAGCCCAGGTGGGCGGCGTCCGGGCCGAGATCCAGCAGGTGGACGCCCAGGGCATATCGGGCCCCGTGGACCCCGCCACCGGCGAGCCTATCGAACCCTCCAACGTGGACCTGGCCGAGGAGATGGTCAACATGATCGTTTCGGGGCGGACCTTCAAGGCCAATCTCCAGACCCTCCGGACCGAGGACGCAATGCTGGGCCACATCATCGACGTCATCGCCTGAGACCCTCCCTTCCTTCACTCTTCGACTGGGTAAAGGTTATCCGGCAACGGTTAATCGGCCGCATAAATATTATCCGCCTGCCGTTGAAGTTGAGATAACCGGACTCGGCTCCCTGGGGGGCCGAGTTAGATGTGCGGCTTTCCGCCCGAACTGAATATCCTTTACGGCAATCGACCTGATTATGTCCAACCAAATGATATATAACGGATAATCTACACCTTCCGCCGTATCGCTCACAACGCCGCCGGAGACCGGTAGGACCTTCCCGTCACCTTGTAGGGCTACCCGGCACAGGGCTTGCAAACTTTCTACTTATACAGATACCCCGGCTGCGGCCGGATTTTCATCAAAGAGGAGAAACACCATGTCCCTGAAAGCAGCGGTCCGTGCCCTGCCCATCCTCGGCGCCGGATACCTCTTCCCCCTCCCGGCCCTGGCTCAGCAGGGTTTTACCAGGTGGAATTCGTGGTGTCCCGCTTTCAGCGGGGGCGGGGGATGGTGGGGAGGCATACCCATGATTTTACTTTGGCTGATCCTGATTGTGGCGATCTTCCTGGGCCTGCGCTGGGCCCTGGGCAAGGGCGGAACCTCCGGCGCCGTCAATAGAGAGAGCGCCCTGGATGTGCTCAAGCGCCGCTACGCCGCCGGCGAAATCGACCGGGACCACTTCCAGGAGATGAAAAGAGAGCTGGGGTATTAGCCTGCCCTATTCTTGGGGCGATAACCGCCGGAGTCAGATCTCCAGTAGCCCCTGCGAACGGGATGGGACGGTTGTCTAAAACCCCCGAGAAAGCGCACCAGGAGGTTGTCCTTCCGGCGCAACGATATTAAATGATTTAGGCCGACACTCCTGTTATGATGGTTCCGGGTCAAGAATCATGAAACAGGACAACCTACCGGAATCGACCAGCGCGAAGATGGGCACCTTTGCCGGGGTTTTTACCCCCAGCATTCTGACCATCCTCGGGATCATCCTTTTTCTTCGCCTGGGGTATGTAGTCGGCTCGGCCGGCCTTTGGAAGGCTCTGATCGTCATCGGCCTGGCCAACACCATCAGCGTCCTGACCAGCATCTCCCTCTCCGTCGTGGCGACCAATTTCAAGGTCAAGGGCGGAGGGGTCTACTACCTGATCTCCCGCACTCTGGGCCTGGAGTTCGGCGGAGCCATCGGGATCGTTCTTTTTTTGGCCCAGTCCGTATCCATAGCCTTCTACTGCCTGGGCTTCGGCGAGGTGGTCAGCTCCTTTTGGGGGGAGGGGTCCACCTGGCGGGTCCAGCTTATAGCCCTGGCTGCAGTCTCATTTCTGTTTGTCCTGGCCTGGCTGGGCGCCGATTGGGCCACCAGATTTCAGTATGTGGTCATGGCCGTGCTCGGGGCCGCCCTGGTCTCCTTTTTCCTGGGCGGCCTTCCCCTGGCCAGTTTGACCCGGCTTACCCACAATTGGGCCTCGCCGGAGAACGGACCTCCCTTTTGGGCCATGTTCGCCATTTTTTTCCCGGCGGTTACCGGATTCACCCAGGGGGTGAGTATGTCCGGCGACCTCCGGGACCCGGGACGGAGCCTGCAGGTAGGCACCTTCTGGGCGGTGGGTATTTCTATTATAATCTATTTCGGGACAGCCCTGATTCTGGCCGCAACCCTGCCCCTGACTCAACTTGCCGGTGATTACCAGGCCCTGAAAAAGGTGGCTTTGTTCCAGCCACTGGTGGACGCCGGGGTGATCGCGGCTACCGTCTCCTCGGCCATGGCCTCCTTCCTGGGAGCTCCGCGAATCCTTCAGTCCTTGGCGGGGGACAAGATATTCAAGCTACTCGATCCCTTTGCCTTGGGGGCGGGTCCGGCCAACAATCCCAGGCGGGGGGTACTGCTCACGGCGGTCATAGCCTATGCCGCCGTCGGGTTCGGACGGCTCAACCTGATCGCGCCGGTGGTCACCATGTTCTTCCTCATCTCCTACGGGCTGTTAAACTACGCCACCTACTACGAGGCCCGCGCCAAGAGTCCGTCTTTCCGGCCCCGTTTCCGGTGGTTCGACTCCCGCCTCAGCCTACTGGGAGGCCTGGCCTGCCTGGGGATCATGCTGGCCATCGACCCGGCAGCCGGAGCGGTGGCCGCAGCCCTGCTGTTCGGGCTGCACCAGTATCTAAAAAGGCTGGCGCTGCCCCTGCGCTGGGCCGACAGCCAAAAATCGCACCACCTCCAGCAGGTGCGGGAGCATCTCATCGCCGCCTCCCGCGAGGTGGACCATCCCCGTAACTGGCGGCCCCAGGTGCTGGCCCTGTCCTCTGACCCGGCCAGACGGGAGCCGCTGGTCCGCTTCGCCAGATGGCTGGAAGGAGGCAGCGGCATCGTCACCCTTGTCCGGCTGGCGGAAGCCCGGGGAGCGGCCATGGTTCGGGCCCGGGAAAAGGCCGAGGAGGAACTGGCCGGCGATATTCTGGCCCGCGATCTGCCCGCATTCCCCCTGGCGGTGGTGGCCCCGGATCCGGACCAGGGACTCCAGATCCTGGTCCAGGCCTATGGGGTGGGCCCGTTGAGGGCAAATCTGGTCCTGGTCAACTGGCTCGGCGGGGAGGGCGGCCAGGAAGGCCCGACCCGGCGGCTGCTCTACGGCTCCAGCCTGAGAGGTGTTTACCGTTTGGGCTACAATGTGGCTGTCCTCTCAGCCCGGGAGGAGCAGTGGAAAGCTCTGACGGAACGGCCCGCGGCGGAGAGACGAATCGAGGTGTGGTGGTCGGGCGACGCCACCAGCAGGCTGATGCTCCTGCTGGCCTACCTGACCACCAGGTCTCCTTTCTGGGCGGAGGCCTCCATCCGGGTTGTCAACCCCGGAAACGGACTCGCCCGGGAACAGGACCGGGAAAACCTGGACCGGCTTTTGGATGATTATCGTATCCGGGCCGAGGTGGTGACCCTGGAGAATCCCGGTCCGGAGGTCTTGAGCGAGCTGTGCCGCGAGTCCGGCCTGCTTTTTTTGCCTTTCCGGCTTGCGGGAAACGACATCCTGGGACCCTTCGGCCCGGAGATAGCCTCCCTTCTTGAAAAGCTTCCGGTTACCTGTCTGGTCCTGGCGGGAACGGACCTGGACCTGACCGCCGAGCCGGACGAGGGCAAGGCAGCCCAGGTGGCCGAGGCTCTGGACGCACTCCAGAAAGCCGAGGAACGTCTCCGCCAGGCGGAGAAGAAACAGGGAAAAACCTCAAAGGAGGCGGAGCGGATAAAAGCGGACGCCCCGCAGAGGGAGGCCCTTTCTCCTGAAGAGGCAGATGAGGAAAACCGTCTGGCCGAGGAGGAGACTCGGGAGGCCTTCCGGCGAGTGGCCAAGGAACAGGCCAAGGTGGAGGAGGGCAGACGGTGGCTGCAGCAGCTCGGGGTCAAGCCCCAAAGCCAGGGAAAGGAAGAGGAGCCAAAGGATCGTAAGGACCCCGACCGGGAGGACGAGGAGCCCCCCTCCTGATTATTCGCCCCCTTTCTCGGGTTCCGGACCCGGCCATCCGGGCCCGAATCAGATCGCCGGAAGGGCTGTCAAAATCCCTTCCCTCGCTCCAGGCTCCGCCCTGTTCAGGAGATAAAGATCCGCCAGACCATGCCCCACAGGGCTCCGGCCCCCACCAAAAAATGGAGGGGGATTCTGGTCCCCAGCAGCACCAGCGCCGCCAGGGACGAAGTCAGGGCGAAAATGTCCCCCCCTCCGGGAAGAAAAAGCATCTTCTCCCCTAAAAAGAGGCCCAGGTTGAGAATCACCCCCGCCACCACGGCGGTGACCCCGCCCAGGGCGGCCTGGAGGCGCGGATTTCCAGCCAGGGCCTCGATGTAGGGCGACCCGGCGAAGATGAAGAAGAAGCAGGGCAGAAAGGTGACGAAGACTGTGATCAGGGCGCCCCTTACGGCGATCAGCCCCTGATTGGCCGGGGCCTGGTTCCAGCCGCCCAAAAAGCCCACGAACTGGGTGACCATGACCAGGGGGCCGGGGGTTGATTCGGCCAGGCCCAAACCGATGAGCATCTGCCGGGGGAGAGCCAGGACTGGTTCACCGCAAAGTCGGCGATGTAGCTGAGCACGGCGCAGGCCCCGCCGAAGATGACAAAGGCCGCCTTGGTAAAGAACAGGGCCTCCCGAACCAGAACCCCGGCCGAGCCCTGCCCCAGAACCAGCAGGGCCACGGGCAAGAACCACAGAAGAGCGCACGCGCCCAGCCAGCTAAGGGCCAGGATGATCAGGACCGAGGGCGGGACGAACAGGGACCCAGCCGCCACCCCGCCCGAGGTGCCGTGGAGCCGCCAGCCTATGTAGGTGGCCAGTTGCTGGGCCTCGGGCCCCGGCAGGAGCATGCAGAAATTGAGAGCCCGGAGAAACTGGGCCTCCGGGATCCAACCTTTCCGCTCCACCAGCCCCTGCCGCATTATGGCGATCTGCCGGCCGGACCGCCGAAGCTGATCAGCCCCAGTTTGGCCCAGAAACGTAAGGGCGTTGAAAAGGATGCCCCCGACACGCCCTTCCTCCCCGGTCAAGACCGGGACTGGCCCCCCCCCGTTGATTACCCAACGGGTTATTATACCAGCGATGCCTAAGCTTCGCCGTCTGAAAGGCAGGGCCGGCTGTCTGCCGGCCCTGCCAAACCGCCTAATATTCCTGAAGGGGGGCCATGAAAAGCTGGCGGATCTGGTCGTCGTCGGCCTTGCGGGGGTTGCAGGTGGTGGAGAACTGGGGCTTGACGTCATCCACCATCTGGGGATCCAGCTTGAAGTCGATGCCCAGCTGCTCGTAGGTCAGGGGGATGCCGATATCGTCCAGCAGTTCCCGGACCAGTTCCGGGGCCAGCTTGGCCGCCTGGGTCAGGGACATGCCCTCGGTGTCCTCGCCCAGGGCGGCGGTGATGTCGGCGAACTTGGACTCCGCCGCGAGCAGGTTGAACTCCATGATCACGGGCATGTAAAGGGCGCAGGTCAGGCCGTGGCTGATGTGGTAGAAGGCGCCCAGGGGCTCGCCCATGGAGTGGATCAACCCCAGTCCGGCGTTGGTGAAGGCCTGCCCGGCCAGGCAGGAGGCCACCAGCATGCCCTCGGCCGCCTCGATGTCGGCCGGATTGGCCGACATGCGCCGGAGGTACTGGCCCACCAAGCCGATGGCCTCAATGGCCAGGGCGTCGGTGTAGATATTGGAGTTGAGGGAGACGTAGGCCTCCACGGCGTGGCACAGGGCGTCGGCCCCGGTCTCGGCGGCCACCCTGGGGGGCAGCTCTGACAGGAGCAGGGGATCCAGAACCGCGGCCCGGGGCAGCAGCTCCTCGCCCCGGATGGCCGTCTTCACGTTGGCCGCCGAGTCGGTGATCACCGCCACCCTGGTGGCCTCGGAGCCGGTTCCGGCCGTGGTGGGGATGGCGTAGAGCGGCACCAGGGGGCCTTCCACCCACTCGCCCTTGGTGTAGTCCATGATGTCCCGGTCCGTTTTGGAGACCCGCACGGCCACGGCCTTGGCCGCGTCCATGGAGGAGCCCCCGCCCAACCCGATGAGGGCCGAGCAGGACTTGTCCTTAAAGACACGGGCCGCCTCTTCCACCACCTCAAAGGGCGGGTCCGACTTGACCCGGTCGAATATCTCCGCCTTTATCCCGGCGTCCTGCAAGGCCTTGGCGGTTCGCTGGGCCATGCCCGCCGCGGACAGCCCCGGGTCGGTCACGATCAGATAGGTCTCCTTGGGGTCGATCAGCTCGGCAAAGCGGTTGACCGCTCCGGGGCCGACGATCAGCTTGCCCGGAGAGGTGTGGTCGTATATTTTTGACATTGGCTCTGGTCCTCCTTGGATCGCTGAAATACAGGGCCGCTCGGCGGGCTCCTGCGCGAACGGCCTGGTTGGGCTGAAAGTATCTCGTTAAACCGGAACAGCTAATCTGACCGGCCTTTCATTTTTTGTCAAGATTCCAGATTCCGTCCCAGGCATCTCCCTCCTTGCCCAGTTCCTCCCGGCAGCGCCGGGCGTACCTGAAGGCCACCGGGTCGTCCCCCAGGGATCGGAACTCCCGGAGGGCCTCGGCCCAGCGTCCGGCCCGGCACAGCTCCAGGGCCCGGGCCGTCTTTTCGGGCAGGTCGGTCTCTTTCTCCCCGGCCGGGCCCAGGGGCTCGAAGACCCGCACCGGAGTCCGGCGGCCCACCACCCTGAGCCGGCCCAGCTCCCGGCCCGCTATCTCCCCGTTGAGCTGGTTCCAGGTATCCTCGGAGACCATGAGGTAGGTGCCGAAGACCTTGTTGGCCCCTTCCAGACGGGAGGCCAGGTTGGCCGCGTCGCCCAGGACGGTGTAGTCGAAGCGGCGATGGGAGCCCATGTTGCCCACCACCACCACCCCGGTGTGGAGCCCCAGCCTGGCCCTCAGCTCGGCCCCGGTGCGCTCCTTGAATTCGGCTCTCCGCTCGGTCAGCCTGGCCTGGCATTTCAGGGCCGCCCGGACCGCCCGCAGGGCGTGGTCGGACTGGTCCAGGGGCGCGTTCCAGAAGGCGATGATGGCGTCGCCCTCGTACTTGTCCAGGGTCCCGCCCTCGTCCAGGATGATGTCGGTCATGTCCGAGAGGTAGTCGTTGAGCAGATGGGTCAGCTCGGCCGGGTCCAGCCCCTCGGAGATGCTGGTGAACCCCTCCAGATCGGAGAAGAGAATGGTCAGCTCCCGGCGCTCCCCGCCCAGCTTGAGGCTGGAGGGGTCCTTGAGGATGCGCTCTATGACCTCGGGGCTGAGGTAGTGGCGGAAGGCCGTCTTGATGAACCGCCTCTGGCGGCCCTCGGTGAGATAGTTGAAGTAGACCCCGGCCACCAGCCCCAGCAGGGCGGCCGCCTCCGGGCCCACCACCGGCCACCACCAGCCCCCCCTGTAGGCGGCTAGGCCGGCCGCCACCGGCAGGGGGATGAACAGGGCGAAGGCCAGGAAGGTCTGGCGGAACTGGTCGGCCGCCACCACGCCGAGGCCGGCCAGCAGGGCCAGGAGGAGGATGGCCGCAGCCGCCATGCCCACGGGGGCGGGGCGGATGAAATCGTTGCGGAGCAGGTTGTCCAGGACCGTGGCCTGGATCTCCACCCCGGGATGGAGCGGCGAAAGGGGCGAGGCGCGCAAATCATGGAGCCCCGGAGCGGTGAACCCGAAAAAAAGGTATTTGTCCCGGAACGCCTCCGGCTCCAGGCCGGGCTTCTGTCCCTCCCGGCGCTTGAGAAAGGACTGGATGACCCCGGCGGCGGAGTACTTGGCGTGGGTTCCGGGCGGGCCCCGGTAGTTGACGATGGCCCGGCCGGCGCGGTCCAGGGGCGCGGCTCGGTCGCCCAGCCACAACCGGCCCGGCTCCAGCCGCAGCTTCACCCCCGTGGCCGCGGAAAAGGCGGCCAGAGCCAGGGAGGGGACGGCTCGGCCGTCGAAATACCTGACCAGGCTGACCTTGCGGACCACCTGGTCCTCCTCCGGAATCTCCCCCACATTGCCCAGGGCATGGGAGTTGAGCCAGACCTGTTCTATGGGCAGGACCACGTTGTCGGCCGCCACCTCCGGAGCGGCCCCGGCGGCCCAGCTCCCGGCGCCAGCCACCTCCGGGAGTTTGGCTCCCAGGCCCTCCGGCCATCTGGCCGCCCCGCCCGTGCCGGAGCCCAGGATGAGCGCCGAAACCACCGGCAGGGAGCCCTGGAAGGAGCGACCCAGCAGCTCGTCATCGCCCTGGATGGAGGAGGGTTCGGTAAAGATGACATCCAGGGCCATGACCCTGGCCTTGGAAAGCCCGGCCTGCTCCACCAGAGGCACGTAGACCTGGCGGGGCCAGGGCCAGGAAAGGGACAACTCCTCCTTGGCCCAGTCCAGGCTGGACTGATCCAGGACCACCAGGGCGATCTGCTCCGTGGCCGGAGAGGGGCGGGCCAGGAGCCGGACCCGCCAGTCCCAGGTCACGTTCTCCCAGTCGTCGAACAAACCCAGCCACCACATTCCCAGGCAGACCGCACCAGTGACCAGACCCAGGATCAGACCGTTGCGGGCTCTTGCGGGTAAGGGTCTCAAGCGTACTCTCTTCCTATTCCCCCGCCGGGCCGTCCGGCCAAGGATCGCCCACCTCCGGGGAGGCGTCCTCCCCAAAAATCATCTGGGCCCAGTAAGGGCCTTCTTATACCTGGCCAGCCTGCGTTGGGGCGAATCAGGCGCCTTTCCCGGAGGAAGGTATCCCTGCGCTTCCTTCATCCTAAGTTCCGGTGAAGGGTGGGTTTTGGCGAATCCCGTGCTTTTCTGGGTGAATTTGGCTTTCATTTGGGCCAGAACCTGGACCAGATGGCGGGGGTGATAGCCCACCCGGCTCATTATCACCAGAGCCTGGTAGTCCGCCTCCAGCTCCTGCTCCCGGGAATAGCCGTTGACCATCATTTTCTTGACCACATCGCCGATGCTTTTGTCAAAGAGACCCACCAGCTGGCCCAACTGACCTGGAGTAATCTCCTTAGCCGCCTCCGAGATAAGGAGCCCGGCCACCTCGCTCTGCCGCCCTTTTTTGATGGCCTTGATTCCGTGTTCCAGCTGGATGTGGGCGATCTCATGGGCCAAAACAGCCGCCAGGTCGTCCTCGCTGCGGCACAGGTTGATAAGCCCCTTGGAGACCAGGATAAACCCGCCGGGGCAGGCAAAGGCGTTGACCTCCCTGGTTTTCATGGCCAGGAAATGATAGCCGCCGAAGGTCTCGGGCTTGTCCGAGGCCAGGGCCAGGGCCTGACCCACCTTGTTGAGATAGGCGTTGAGCTTCGGCTCGTCGGCCGGCGGATAGGTGGCCAGAAGGTTGGCCGCCACGGCCCGGCCGATGTAGTACTCCTGCTCCGGGGTAAAGTCCTGGGCGGCCTTGTTCACGGCCTGGCCCACCTTGACCGCCTTCTGGGCCTTGTTGACTATGCCCCCCAGAGAGATGGCCTCGGCGGAATTTAAGCCCTCTCCCCATAGCAGGGCTGAAAAAACCAGGGCCAGCGCTGGCAGGAACACCATAAACATCTTACGGATCAACATTTCCGCTCCTCCCTCCGTCGGACTGGGACGGCGGCCTTTTTGGGGCTTTCAGGGCTATATCTATCGGTTTAAGGGCGCCGTCCCTTAAAAAGGCGGTGACCTGGGCCGGGGTCAGGTTGTTTTCCTTTTCAGCCTTGTCCACCCATCTATAAGCCGCTTTGGGATTGGAGGCCCGGTACTTACGCTCCACCTCCCGGTTGAAGCCCTTGCCGGCCAGGATCAATTCCTCGTCGGAGGCCTTCAGGTCGGCCTTGGACTTGCCCGAGGAGAGGACGACCTTCTTTTCGGTCACGGCCGACAGGTGAATCCACCCGGTCAAGCCCCTCCGGCTTTTAATCTTCAGCCAGTCACCCTTTTGGCCGAGATTAGAAACCTGTTCTCCGTAGGCCAAATTTTCCACCACTTTGCTCAAATAGCTTGGCTGGCTCCTTATCTGGCCTCGGCGAACCTGGATGCTGACCGTTTTGCCTGCAGCCCAGACGCCGACCGCCATAAAGGTTATCAGTAATAGGGCCACTAACCCCGCCTTACGCCGCATTTGTTCCCCCTTTGTTTATAATTACCGTATCTTAACTAGTAATTTCGACAGGATGCAAGACCTATAGCCATATTTAATCGAAAAAAGATATTACGAATAGAGTTGAGAGGCTCCTCCCCGGCTCGGGATACAGTAATTAATCATTTTATCATGTTAAATTAAAAAATCCTAGTTTTATCGGAGACCTTAACTATGTATTGCCCCAGGGGCGTTTCCGTTCAAACCATGGCCAGGCCAGAGGCCTTGTTTACTCTAACTCTTGATAAATTCAAAAAAACCATTGATTAAGATTGACATTTGCTCCATAGAGGTTATCTTGACCTCAGTTGGTTCGGATCGATTTTCGATCAAAGTTCCTGAATTACAGTGACCACAGTCAGACGTAAGCTCCGGAATTTCTCCGGGGTTTTTTTATTTGGCCCATAAGAAAGATGAATTAGATGACCTTTAAACAGTTTGGATTACACCCCGCCGTTGCAGCCGGCGTGACGGCAGCGGGTTATACCAGCCCGACCCCTATTCAAAAGGACGCCATCCCACCCGCCCTGAACGGTCGAGACCTCATGGGCCTGGCTCAGACCGGAACCGGGAAAACAGCGGCTTTCGCTTTGCCCATTCTCAATCAGCTGATGAATGGCAAACGGGGGCAGCCCCGGGCCCTGATAATCACTCCCACCCGGGAACTGGCGGAGCAGATTCACCAGTCTTTTGTTCAGCTGGGCCAGAAAACCCAACTTCGGAGCATTTCCATCTACGGCGGCGTAAACATAAATCCCCAGAAACAGATGTTGAGGCGCGGGGTGGATATTATCGTGGCCTGTCCGGGCCGGCTTCTGGACCACCTTGGGCAGGGAACGGTCAACCTCTCCAGACTTGAGATTCTGGTTCTGGACGAGGCCGATCACATGTTTGATATGGGCTTTCTTCCCGACATCCGCAAAATCATCAGCAAAATTCCCAACAACCGGCAGACCATGCTGTTCTCCGCCACCATGCCGAAACAGATTCTGCATCTGGCCAACGAAGTATTGAGAAACCCGCTCAGCATCAAAATAGGGACAACCGCCCCGGCCGAGACGGTTCGTCACGCCCTCTATCCGGTGGCTATGCAGAAAAAAACCCAGTTGCTGATTGAACTGCTTCGCCAAACCGGTACCGGCCCGGTCCTTGTGTTCACCAGAACCAAGCATCGCGCCAAGCGTCTCGGTGAGCAGTTGGCCAAAGCCGGCTACCGCTCCACATCGCTGCAAGGCAACCTGTCCCAGGGAAAACGCCAGGCTGCGCTGGACGGTTTTCGGAGCGGGAGGTATCAGGTGTTGGTCGCCACCGACATCGCCGCCAGGGGGATCGACGTCTCGAAGATATCTCATGTTATCAACTACGATATTCCGTCCACTCCCGAAGCCTACATCCACCGTATCGGAAGAACCGGCCGGGCTTCCTGCACCGGGGACGCCTACACCCTGATCACCAAGGAAGACGCGGGAATGGTTCGGGCCATCGATCGTATTCTGGGATCTCGAATTGAGCGCAGGAGCCTTCCGAAATTTGCCTCGGCGTGATCCGTAAGCGAAACAACGGACGCGGGCTTCAGCTGCCCCGGCGTTTGCCTGGACCTTGCCGAAGACAGATATCCGGATGACGGATCCGGGATTCCGGAACCGGTACGCTGCCCGGTTCCGTGATTTCTTTGCCGCCCGGTTCGGTCTTTAGGGGTTGCAAAACCCGCCACGGGGGTGTCCTCCCGGCAGCCGGCCCCTGGGGAGGACAGGAAGAATCTGGGCAAGACCGCCCAGGTACTGTCATTTCCACCCCCTCTTTCCTGTCTCCTAAGCCGTTCCCCCCGGGGATCGAGGGGGGGAGCCAGATGTACCGTGGCCGGGACCATCTCCCCTTCCACGTCGATCTCGTACTTGCCGGAGAGAATCCAGTCTTCGTTAATCCCCTCTTTCTCCAGCCAGCCCATGCCCAGAGAGCGGCCCAGAAGGTGGCCGTAGGCCCCGTGGGTGTTGGCCGAGACCAGCTGGCCGTTGCGGAAGATGGGCTCGTCGTGGTAGAGCAGCGGTTCGGGGTCGTCCAGGCTGAACAGGGCCAGACGGCGGTTCAGCCCCTCCTCTTTTTGGCGGAGCAGGGCCTCCCGGCCCAGAAAATCGACCTTGTCCAGTTTGACCGCAAAGCCCAGCCCGGCCTCCAGGGGCGTATCGTCCGGGCCGATGTCCGAGCCCCAGTGTTTGTACCCTTTTTCCAACCGTAGCGAATCCAGGGCGTGGAGGCCCACCGGCTTCAGCCCGAACCTCTCTCCGGCCTCGGTCAGGGCCTCCCATACGTTCAGGGAGAACTCGGCGGGGATGTAGAGCTCCCAGCCCAGTTCGCCCACGTAGGACATGCGCAGGGCCAGGGGCCGGGCCAGGCCCAGGTCGATCTTTTTGGCTGTGGCGAACGGGAAGGCCTGGTTGGAGAGATCCTCCGGGGTGAGAGCGGAGAGCAGCTCCCGGCTTTTGGGGCCCATGACCCCCAGCATGGAATAGACCGAGCTGACGTTGGTCAGCCAGGCCCGCGCCCCTTGGGGAATATTGCGCCTGATCCAGTCGAAATCCCTGGTCTCGCCCGCCCCGGCGGTGACCATGAAATACTCGTCCTCCTCCAGCCGGGTCACGGTCAGATCTGCCTCGATCCCGCCCCTGTCATTGAGAAGCTGGGTGTAGACCACCTTGCCCTTGGGCACGGCCACGTTGTTGGCGCAGATGCGCTGGAGGACTTTTTCCGAATCAGGCCCCTGCATCAGGAACACGGCCATGGAGGAGAGATCGTAGACTCCCACCCCGTTCCGCACGGCCAGATGCTCCCGGGCAGAGTGTTCAAACCAGTTCTGCCGCCCCCAGGAGTACTCATATTTTGGTTCCACACCTTGGGGAGCGAACCAGTTGGCCCTTTCCCACCCGGCCACCACCCCAAAACAGGCGCCCCATTCGGCCAAACGGTCGTGGAAGGCGGAACGCCGGGCTCCCCGGGAGGTGCGGGGCTGCTTAAAGGGCCAGTGAAGGGCGTAGAGGTTGCCCACCGCCTCGGTGGTCCGGTGGTGGAGGTAGTTTGCGTTGATCTGCCAGGGGTGGAAGCGGCGGATGTCCACGTCCCAAAGATCCTCGGTGGGGTAGCCCTGGGCGATCCACTCGGCCACGGCCTTGCCCGCGCCCCCGGCCGAGGCGATGCCCACGGAGTTCATGCCGCAGGCCGCAAAGAAGTTTTTGACTCCCGGGGCCTCGCCCAGGATATAGGACGTGTCCGGGGTGAAGGATTCGGGCACGGAGGTCAGGTGGCGCACCTCGGCCCGGGCCAGGGCCGGGCAGCGGGTGATGGCGTTGTCCATGAAGACCGAGAAATGGTCCCAGTCCTCGTTGAGTTCGGTGAACTGGAAATCCACGGGAATGCCGGACAAGCCCCAGGGTTTGGCCTGGGGCTCGAACCCGCCCATCATCAGCCCGCCCACCTCCTCCCGGAAATAGACGAAACCGTCCATGTCCCGCAGGGAGGGCATGTCGCGGTAGACCCCCTCGAGGGGCTTGGTCACGATATGCATGTGTTCGGCGGCCAGAAGGGGGATGGCCGCCCCAACCATGCGGCCCACCTCCCGGCCCCACATCCCGGCGCAGTTGGCCACGTAGTCGCACTTGATCCGTCCCCGGTCGGTGACCACCGCCTCCACGGCCTTGTTTTTCAGGTCGATCCCCTCCACCCGGACGTTTTCGAATATTTTGGCTCCACCCAGGCGGGCCCCCTTGGCCAGGGCCTGGGTCACATCCACCGGCGAGGTGGTTCCGTCCTTGGGGAAATAATAGATCGCCTCCAGGTCGTCCACGTGCAGGAGGGGCCAAAGCTCCAGGGCCTCCTTTTTGGAGATGCGGTTCATCTCGATGCCGAAGCGGCGGGCCATGGCCCTGCTCCGCTCGTACTCGTGGACCCGGTCCTTTGTCCCGGCCACCATGATGGAGCCGTTGGCCCTGTAGCCCGTGGCCTGGCCGGTCTCCTCCTCCAACCCGGCGTAGAGTTTGGTCCCGTATGTGGCCAACCGGGTCAGGGCCGGGGTGGCCCGGAGCTGGCCCACCAGCCCGGCCGCGGCCCAGGTGGTGCCGCTGGTCAGGACCTTCCTCTCCAGGAGCAGAACATCCTTGAAACCCAGCTTGGTGAGGTGATAGGCCGTGGAGCAGCCCACGATTCCCCCGCCGATCACCACCACACCGGCTTGTTTAGGCAACTCTTTGGCCATAGATTCCTCCTTTAGAACAAATTCAAGCTACATCCTCAGATTTTTGTTTTCAGGATCGTAGAGCGGCGAGGCCACTGCCTTGGCTGCGCAGGTTCGGCCGAAGATGGGTATCTCCAACTCGGTTCCCGGGGCAATACAGTCCAGGTCCAGATAGCCCAGGGCCAGGCTTCGGCCCACGCAGTGTCCGTACCCGCCGGAGGCGACCCGGCCCGCCATCTTGCCCTGGCAGTAGATCGGCTCATCGCCGATGGCGTCCGCGTCCACTGCTTCCACGGTCAGGAGGGCCAGTTTCTGGGTCAGGCCCACCTCGCGCTGGTTGAGCAGGGCCTGGCGGCCCAGGAAGGGTTTGCCGAAATCCACCAGCCGTTCCAGCCCCGCCTCCAGGGGCGTCCTTTCCGAGGATATCTCCCCGCCCAGGACCAGGTAACCCTTTTCCAGGCGCAGGGAGTT
The DNA here is from genome assembly GCA_963662305.1 of Desulfarculia bacterium. Classification (GTDB taxonomy): domain Bacteria; phylum Desulfobacterota; class Desulfarculia. The sequence goes on from OY759351.1 coordinate 237,651, forward strand.
CATGGCTTTGAGGCCGTAGTTTACCAGGCGTACTCCTCTCCCGCCTCCATCAGGGTTTGGTAGATATCCCTCGAGTATTCAAGGGGATGGTGCAGTTCCCAGCCCAGTTCCCCGGCAAACCCGAGCCGCAAGGCCCTGACCGGGGAGAACCCCACCAGGATCTCCTTCATGGTGAGGAAGGGGAAGGCCCGGTTGGAAAGATCCGCCCCTGTGGTTTGGGCCAGGATCTCCCGCGATCTGGGGCCTGTCAGAACCAGGGCCCCGTGGCGGCAGGTCACATTGTCGATGGTCACGCTGTTGTCCCGGGGCATGAGCTTCTGCATCCAGTCCAGGTCCAGCCGTTCCGCGGCCGCGGCGCTGACCACGTAGAACCTGTCCCTCCCTAAGCGGGTGACGGTCATGTCGGTTTTGAATCCGCCCGCCCGGTCCAGCATGTGGCCCCCCCTGATCCGGCCCACCCGGTCCGGGAGGGTGTTGGCCAACAGGTAATCCAGGAAGACTTCCGTCCCCGGGCCGTGAACCTCGAACTTGGCGAAACCGGACAGATCCAGGAGCCCGGCCCTTTCCCGCACGGCCCGGCACTCCGCGCCCACGTGATCGTGCCAGCCTGGGCGTTTGAAGGTGAGCCTGTACTCTTGCTCAGCCCCCTGGGGGGCGAACCAGTTGGGCCGCTCCCAGCCGTAGGTCTGGCCGAAAGAGGCCCCCTGCTTTTCCAGGATGTCATACAGGGGCGTGGTTTTTACCCTGCGCACGGCCGGGCGTTCCTGGTGGGGAAACTCAATGGCATACATCATCCGGTAGGTCTCCCTGGCCTTGCGGAAGAGATAGGCCGAGTTGGCGTAATCGCCGTAGCGCCGGGGATCGCAGAAGGTCATGTCCACCTCCGGACGGCCTTCCACAATCCACTGGGCGGTCCACAGGCCGAAGGTGGCGCATTCGGTTATGCCGAAGCAGTGGCCCGCGTTGATGAAAAAATCCGGCGCCCCAAAAGCCGGGCCCACCAGGGCGCCGCCGTCCGGAGTGTAGGTGATGGGCCCGTTGACCTGGTGTTGGATGCCCACCTCCTTGAGGGTCGGGACCCGCTGGACGGCCCCCTCCAATATCTCCTGAATCCGCTCCAGGCTGGGCGGCAGGGCCGTGGCCGCGAAATCCCAGGGCACGCCCTCGGGATGCCAGGCCGCCGGATCCTTTTCGTAGGGCCCGATCAAAAGCCCGGCCATCTCCTGGCGCATGTAGTAAGAAGTGTCCGGATCGCGCAAAAGGGGCAACTCCAGTCCGGTGTCCTTAAGCTCCGGCACGTCCCCGAACAGGATGTGCTGATGCTCCATGGGCAGGATGGGCAGCTCCAGTCCCACCATGGCTCCGATCCTGGCCGCCCAAAGCCCGGCGCAGTTGACGATGTACCGGCAGGTGATGTCGCCTTTTTCGGTGCGGACCAGCCACTCCCGGCCCGGCGTTCTGGTTATGGCGGTCACGGGGTTGAAGCGGTATATCTCGGCCCCTTTTGCTTTGGCTCCCTTGGCTAGGGCCTGGGTCACCCCGGCCGGGTCCACGTGGCCGTCGTCCGGATGGAACAGCCCGCCCAGAACGCCCCTGGTCTCGATCAGGGGGGTAGAGGTCCTTCAACTCCCCCGGCCCGACCAGGTGGGAATTTATGCCCAGGGTCCTGTCCTTCTGGACCACATGCTCGTACTCCAGCATCCGCTCCGGAACCAGGGCCAGCCGCAGGCTGCCGCAGCGGCACCACCCGGTGTGCTGGCCGGTCTCCTCCTCCAGGGTGGGATAAAGCTCCACCGGGTAGTTGTGAACCTTGGTCATGTTGTAAGAGCGGGAATACTGGGGCACGTTGCCCGCGGCCAGCCAGGTGGAGCCGGAGGTCAGCTCGTTCTTGTCCACCAAGACCACATCGGACCAGCCCAGCTTGGCGAGATGGTAGAGGGTGCTGCACCCGGCCACACCGCCGCCGATGACCACAACCCTGGCCTGCGTTTTCATGGTTCCCCCCGTTTTTTGCTTCGACCCTGAACCACCGGGGTGAATACCCGGCTGTTAATTTTAGCTTAGCACAGGAAAGGAATCGGTTTTCGGCAATTAACCGAGGGTAAATCGACGGGTATCGCCCGTCGATCTTGCTTCACCCGCCGGGACTGATCCAATTCGACGGATACGGACCCGCTTCACCCCAGGGAGCGCAGATAGACCTTCAGGTTGACCCTTTTGCCGGTTAGGCCCAGCTTGGCCCTGATGTTGCGGCGGTGAAAGGCTACCGTGGTGGGGGAAACGCTGAGCAGCTCTGCCGCCTCCTGGGTGGTCTTGCCGTGGCGGAGCAGGTCGGCCACCTCCAGTTCGGCCGGGGATAGCCGCGACTCCGGGCCGCTCAACCGGGCGGCAAAGGGCTGGGCCACCTTGGCCAGGTTGCCCAGGGCTATCCCGGCCAGGGTTCGCTGCTCCCGGTCCAGCCGCCCGGAGGCCAGCCGCTCCAGATAGGGCCTGACCAGTTTGTCCAGTCCGGCCAGGATGTCCTCCTGAAGACGCTGCTTCTCCTTCTCCCGGTGGTCCAGGAGGACCTTCAGGGCGGTGTTGACCTCGTGGAGGCGCCCGGCCTGCTGCTTCAGCTTCTCGGCCTGGTCCCGGACCTCCTGCTCCGCCTTTTTGCGCTGGGTGATGTTCTGGACGTGGCTGATGAAGTACCGGGGGTTGCCTTTCCCGTCCCGGACCAGGGAGCTGGAGAGGATGACCCACACCGCCGAGCCGTCCCGGGCGATGTACCTTTTCTCGAACCAGGCAAAGGGGATCTTGCCCTCCAGGATGTCCCGGTCCGTGTTCAGGGACAGGTCCACGTCCTCGGAATGGGTCAGCTCCCGGTAGTGCCTGCCCCTGAGTTCCTCCTGGGTGAACCCCAGCATCCGGCAGATGTAGCCGTTGGCCTCCTGGAAACGGCCCTCCGGGCTGAAGATGATCATCCCCACCGCCGGATCGTCGAAAACCGAGCGGAACCTCTCCTCGCTCTCCTGCCAGCCTTGCTCCGGGGTATTGCGGTTCTCCCTGGAAATCTCACCCCCCTTTATGCGATGAAAAACAGGGGCCGCGGCGAGGTGGCAAGGATATCGCCTACCCGGCCATGGTCATCTTATCCGGACGGGTGCGGTTGGGGAAAGAGCGATTTTAACGCGGCCTGAAGGTCCGCTCAAAAGAAGCACGACAAGAACCCCCAAAAGGTCCACATGCCCCTCAGGCCGCTTCGGAGATGTCCCCGCCGTCCTTGGAGTGGTAGTCCAGGAAGGCCCGGTAACCCTCCCGGCCCATGTAGTGGTTCATGGTCCGGGGGTCGGTCTCCAGCAGATCCACCAGCATGAGGCAGTCCAGGGCCTGGCCGAAGTCCGGGTCCACGTTCCAGCCCGCGGCCTTGGCCGACAGGCTCAGGTAGTGGCGCAGCAGCACCGGAACCCCCTGGCCCTGGCCCTCGATGTCGGAGATAACCTCCGAAAGGCCCTCCGGGCCCGGCATGTTTTCCACAAATGCCTTGTAATCCAAGCCCTTGCGTATCTTCAGGCGGGCCGGTTTGCGGGGTTTGACCAGCCAGGAGAGGTCCGAGGAGTGGTTGATGCTGACATATTCCACCATGAGCAGGCGGGACAGGGGCTGGTAGTTGTTGCTGACGCTGACCGGGCCGAAGATGTAGCGGTACTGGAGATTCTTGACGATAAAGGCGCCGATACCCTTCCACAGCAGGAGCAGGGAGGAGTAGGAGCGCTGGTACTCCTTGCGGATAAAGGAGCGCCCCAGCTCCAGGGAGGAGCCCAGGTGTTTGAACCAGGCCGGCTTGTACTTGAACAGTGTGGAGGTGTAGAGCCCCGAGGGACCGTGGGCCCGGACTATCTCGTCGGCCCGGCCCAGGCGGTAGGCCCCCACCAGCTCCTCCTGGGCGTCGTTCCACAGAAAAAGGTGGGTGTAGTATTCGTCGAACTCGTCCAGGTCCAGGGCCTTGCCGGTGCCCTCCCCCACCTCCCGGAAGGTGATCTCCCGCAACCGGCCGATCTCGTGGATCAGGGCCGGAATCATGCTCTTGGAGGCGTGGATGACCCGGAAGTCACCGCTCTTGACCAGGGTCTGCTCCGGGTCCAAGGCGGCCACGTCGGCGATGATACGCTCTCTGTCCAAGGCCGGGGCCGGGGGTTCGACGGGCGGCATCTTGGGTTTTTTGATGGGCCGGATCGCAACCGCGCCCTTGACCAGTTTTTTGGATACAAGACCCAGAGAATAGGTCCTCCAGCGGAGATAGGCGGTCAGGGCCTGATCGTCTTGGAACTCGGCCAACTGCTTGGACGAGATGGGCCCGCCCAACTTCAGGTCCAGCTGCTTGTCGGCCTTGTTCAGAAGCTCCCGGGGCAGCATGGCGGTCCGCAACCGGGGATGGACCAGGCCCATGACCTGAAAGAGGTGGCCGTTGGAACCGTCGAAGTAGGCGGGCACCACCGAGGCCTTGGTCTTGGTCACGATCCGGGCCACCACCCGGGACCACTCCGGATCGATCACCGACCGGGATTTGAGGTCCAGGTGGGCCACCTCCCCGGCCGGGAAAACGGCCAGCATGCCCCCGTTTTTAACCCACCGGACGGCTTCCCTCAAGGGACCGAGGTTGGACCGGACGGCGTCCCGGTTCTCGAAAGGATCCACAAAGATGAACACATCCCTCAACTCCGGAATCCGGGAGAGGAGATGATTGGCCATGATCTTCACATCCGGCCTGAGCTTAAGCAGCTGTTGGGCCAGGACTATGCCTTCGATTCCGCCAAAGGGATGATTGGCCACCACCACGGTGGGGCCTTCGACCGGAATTCTGGCCAGATCCGCGGAATCAACCCGGCAGCCCACCCGGAATTCCTCCAACACCTTATTAAGGAACAACAGTCTGTCGGTTTCGTGGCAGACCCTGGCGTATATCTCGTCCAGTTTGTTCAGGGCCAGAAGCTGCTCCAGGGCGCCCCCGGCCAGATTGGCGAACCGGGACCCCAGGGGGCCCTTGGCCGGAAGCCTCAGCTTAAAGATCGGCTGGATGTCAGACTTCCCCATGTCTTGGCCTCCCAGGGGCCCGGTGCTCTTTTACCTTCGGGTCCCGATGATTTTGACCGGTGAACGTCCTTTTGACCAATCTTCTTATGTCCTCTATAAGTTACCTTACGGCTTCAGTTTAACCAACTCTTTGTCACGAAATTATAGCAGATCCGGACCGCCTTTGGCCCGGGAAATATCCCGCCGCCCCGTTGGAAAAGGAGACGCCCCCCATTTCCCGGGGCCGGGCCCCCCGAAAAGGTCCCGACCGGGAAAAGAAGCCCTTACGGAACCAGCCGGAATCTCCCGGCCCGCAGGCGTTTCCTTCGACACCACGGACCCAATGCCCAAAATGCGGGAACTCCGAAGCCCCGGCGCATACCCGATTTTCACTTCCTTTTTTTAACTCCAGGGTGTTGAAAACGCTCTTACGGCGGTCCGGAGACGACCTCCGGAAGGCGAACGTTGAAAATGAGTCGCGATTCGGGAGCGTTTCGGAAGCCGGATTTTCCGAACTCGGAATTTAAAGGCAAGCGAGGACCTTGGCAATAGTCTCAACTTGATATCTCCTAAACATTCCCCTCCGGATGCGCTATAATCCCCCCTAAGCGCTTTTATACCATTTTAAGGAGGATAATGATGGCTTCCAAGACCGAGGCCAACTTGGCTTACGCCTTTGCCGCCGAATCCAAAGCCAGCGCCAGAAACAGCGCCTTTGCCCAAAAAGCCGATACCGAAGGATACGACCAGATCGGCCGCCTCTTCCGGGCCGTGGCCGAAGCCGAGGCGGTCCACGCCCGGCGCTTCTTGATGCATCTCCGGGGAAAAATCGGCACCACCGAGGAGAACCTGGAAACCGCTTTTTCCAATGAGATCAAGGCCAACTCCGAGGAATATCCCAAACTCATCCAAGAGGCCACCGAGGAGGGCCTGGAGACCGTGGTCAAAGCCCTATCCCAGGCCAGGGACGTGGAAGACCGCCACGCCGAGCTTTATAAAAAGGCCATGAACGACATGCTTGCGGAGACCCAGACCCAGTACCACGTCTGTCAGGTCTGCGGATATGTGGCTGAAGACAAAGCTCCCCAAAACTGTCCCGTCTGCGGCGCGGTAATAAGCAAGTTCAAAGCCATGGCGTGACCCAGGGCCCAAAAGGATAGAGGGGTATAATATTGTTCGGGCCCGTTCGGCTCAAGGTCGAAGCCCATGAGGGTCCGAGCAAGCCGACTCCCCAGATGGGCCGTTCTGGAAAATCTTTTTCAGGAGGCCTTGTTTTGTGAATTATTACTGGAACCCAAACCGGGCCAAGATGAACACCCGCCATGATCATTTTCCATCCGGACGCCCCTCCAGCAGGGGGACCCCGCCAGCCGGCACAGGTCCTCCGGGGGGAAGGGGGTATCCTTGAACCTTGGAACCCTGATTTCGATCAACGCCTTCAATCTGTTGGCCCTGTTGTTCAACAGCGCACTGGCTCTGGTCAGCCTAGTCCTGAGCTTCGCCGCCCGCCCCCTCAGCATCTTCCGCAGCCTGTGCGCCTTTTACGTGTTCTCCTCCCTGTTCTTCCTGGGGCTGTACTTATATCCGCTTCAGGGAAACACCGAGGCGATTATTTTCTGGCATCGGGTCATGCTTCTCGGTATCGTCTGGCTGCCGACGGGCTGGGCCTGGGTGGCCCATGAACTGACTGGGAAAAAACTGCGCTGGCTTATAAGGATCAATTTGACCCTGGGCGCCTTTTTTTCTTTGGCCTTGATCTTTATAAACCATCCGGCAATTATAAGCGCACCGGTTAGTTACATGCCTCTGCTGAAAGCCTATCGGCCCCAAGCCTACCTCAGCGGCCCTGTAATTTTTACCTTCACTTTATTATCCACCTTCTTTTCCCTGTATATTTTGGCCCTCAAGCGACGAAAGGAATTATCCTCGCCCCTGCTGACCAGGCCCGTAGTCATTTCAACCGGTTTACTGTTTCTAATCATCGTCCACGATGCCCTGGTCGCCATGGGAATTATCCGGGCTCCTCTCGGCATCCTTCTCTCCTGGTCGGGTTCCATTGTGTTCTCCTTCAGCTTGGTCGTGGCCGTGGCCGCATATTTGAAAGGAATCGCACAAAGGCTGATCGACAACGAAAACCGGTTTAGGGTTTTGGTCGAAAGCTCCCATGATCCGATCCTGTCCATGGATATTGACCGGACCATCCTGGAGTGCAATCCGGCCATAGAAAAATTACTGGGCTACACCAGCCAGGAAATCAAGGGCCACTCGCCCCGGATCCTTCATCTTTCGGAGGAAAAATTCCGGGAATTCGGCCGAGAGGTCTATCCCCAAGTGCCGGAAATGGGCTCCTGGCGGGGTCGGTGGCCCTACCGGCATAAAAACGGAACAACCGTGATTTCGGAAACGGTGGTTTCCGCCATAAGGGGCGACAACGGCCAGATCACCGGCTATTTGGCCATCCACCGGGATGAAACCGACAAGGCGAAGGTCGAACAGAGGCTCAAACAACAGAACAAATACCTTGAGGCCCTCCACCAAACCACCGTGGGGCTTATCGAAAAAACGGATCCGGATAGCCTTCTTCTGTCCATAGTCACCAGAGCTTGTGAGTTGATGGCGGCGCCACACGGCTGGATAGTGACCCTGAACGAGTCCGGAGACCGGCTGATCAGCAGATATGGCGTGGGCGTATATGAAGACCTGATCGGAAATGAGCTGAAAAAGGGCGAAGGGGTCTCGGGTCTTGCCTGGGAGCAAAACCGGCGGGTGGTGATAGACTCCTTCGAACCGTTTCCCCATCCCGCCAGGGAGCATCTGGAAAACCTTTCCGTCATGGCCGGGATTCCCCTTTACTCGGGAGCCGACTTCGTCGGGGTCCTGGGCGTGGGGCGGGAAAAGGGAGAACCACGCTTCACCGAGGAGGAAACGGAGCAGCTCTCCCGGTTCGCTCAACTGGCTTCCATCATCCTGGCCAACGCCAAATCCTACGCCCTTCTCAGCCAGGAACTGGCCGAAAGAAAAAAAGCGGAAGCGGCCCTGCGGGAATCGGAACAACGCTACCGGGACCTGTTTGATTCGGTCTCGGACCTAATCTACACCCAGGATCTTGAGGGCCGGTTCATCACTCTTAACCAGGCGGTGGCCAAATCTTTCGGCTACCCCAGGGAGTATTTCATCGGCAAGACCCCCAAGGCTTTTATGCGACCCGAGACAATAGATTACTTCGAGACCGAATACCTGAACCAATTGAAAACAAAGGGGGAGTACCAGGGCGTCACCTTGTATTTCAACCGGGCCGGGGAACAAGTCTTCATCGAGTACAAATCGGTCCTGGTCAGGCCCCGGGAAGGGCAGGCCTACATCAGCGGAGTGGGGCGTGACGTAACCGAGCGGGTTTTGACCGCCAAAAAACTAAAAGGCCTGCAGGCCCAGCTGACCCAGTCCCAGAAGCTGGAGGCGGTGGGTACCCTGGCCGGGGGAGTGGCCCATGATTTCAACAACATCCTCCAGGCCTTCTCCGGCTATCTCGATCTGATGGAAACCGAATCCAGGAGCACTCCCCGTCTTGAGGGGCACCTCCAGGATATCAGGCAGGTCCTGGACCGGGCCGCGGAACTGGTCCGGAGACTGATGACCTTCTCCCGCAAAGAGAAATTCGCCCTGGTCCCGGTCCAGCTTAACCGCGAGATCACCGCCACGGTCAAAATTATAGAGAGAATAATCCCCCGGATGATTAGCATAACAACCGATCTGGAACCGGATTTGGCTTTGATAAAAGGCGACCCCAGCCAACTGGAACAGATTCTCATGAACCTGGGGATCAACGCCAAGGATGCCATGCCCGATGGAGGACTACTATCTATTAAAACAAGAAATATCAGCCCAAACCAGGACTTCGCGGAACAACACCTGGAGGGCAGGGCCGGAGATTACGTGGAGTTGACCGTCTCCGATACGGGGCGGGGTATGGATCCCCAGACCATGAGCCACATTTACGAGCCTTTTTTTACCACCAAGGGGGTGGGCCGGGGAACCGGTCTGGGCCTCTCCTCGGTCTATGGCATCATCAAGGAATACGGCGGCTACATCTATTGCGACAGCCTCCCCGGGAAAGGTACTATTTTTAAAATTTATCTGCCGGTCCTCCAAGAAGGGATAATTTTAGAGGAAAAAAAGCATCCAGATATGGCCCTGTCTTCAGGCGGAACAGAGACGCTCCTGGTGGTGGACGACGAAGACGCTGTCAGGGCCCTCAGCAAGGACCTCTTGGGCGCTCACGGCTACCAGGTTTATCTGGCTCCGAACGGCGAGGAGGCCTTGCGAGTCTACCAGCAGAAAGGCGAGGAGATTGATTTGGTAATCCTGGACCTGGGCATGCCTGGCATGGGCGGTTTCAAGTGTCTGGAGCGTTTACTTGCCTTAGACCCTAAAGCGAGGGTTATCGTCGCCTCCGGCTACAACGACCGGAGACAGATCCGGGAAGTGGACCGGGCCGGAGCCAAGGGCTTTTTGGGCAAGCCTTACCGCCTCGGCAGCCTCCTGGCCAAGGTTAGGGAGGTCCTGGACGCCACCGGGGAGGAGGTCGCCGAAAACTCTACCTGACCCGCTCGCTAAGGAACGATGACCGGCAACCTGTCTGTCGTCAGATCTCGGAATGGAACCCTCACCCCCACATTCCGTTTTTGAATCAACACCCTTTCCCCAAGTTCCCCCGAGCCACCCAGTGGGCATGGCCGCGGGCAAGGCCGTGCTGGATTACATGGAGCGGGAGGACATCCTCACCCGGGCCACCGCGGCCGGGGAATACCTGAGCCAACGCCTGGAAAGCCTCCGGGCCCGTCCCTCGGGGGGAGATGTCCGGGGCATGGGGCTGATGCGGGGTGTGGAACTGGTCAAAGATAAACAAACCAAGGAGTGTTTCGCCTCGGAACGAGAGATTTACCTGAAGCTCTACCGTCAGGCCAGGGAGTTGGGCCTCCTGGTCCTGCCCTCCAATGGATGCGATCGGGGTAGATACGGGGATATGTTCACCCTGGGCCCGCCCCTGACCATCTCGGAGCAGGAGATGGACCATATGGTGGATATCCTGGACGAGGCCCTGTCCAGGGTGGAGAAGGAGGAAGGGCTGGGTTGAGCGGGGTCCCCCGATAGGCGGAGGAAGTTCGGAGGAGTGTTGAAAGGAGGGAGGAACGCCCTTTTGCGGGGGTGTTCTTTTGAATGAAACTGAGCGTGACCCCGAGCAATAGCAACAAACAACGATTTATCGTGCCCGTTTTCACTAATTTATCTATGATAATTATAAAACTTCGATATATCAAATAGACTCCCTTACCTTCCTCTCTATCCTATTATTTGGCTATCTATAAATCTATATTGTCATTTATCTTGCCAATATTACATAAAATATAAGAATGCGATTCAACGTCGATCTTTTCCTTCTATTGCGGCCATATGGAAATCACAAGAGTAATATAATTTTGTTTTCCTTTTTTAATAATTCTTCCGAACATACTGTTATCATTCCCCGGCAAGGGAAAAATGGCCATAAAGACTGGCTATTTCATATGAAAGGAGGTGATGCACAATGTCCGCACCCACCGCACCATATTACTACAAGGAAGGCTCCGATACTTATCATTGGGAAACCTCATGTTCAAAAAACCATTATCCCGCCCCCGGCTGGAAAAAAACCAATACGCGCCCGTCAAAAGAGCAATGCAACGAATGTAAGACCAAGTAACTTCTTAACTTCGTAGAGACTTTCTTTTGCTCTTTCTTTCCCTGCTTACTTTTTGTCTCCCTTTTCAAAACTATACTTCCCTATCCCGCCGTCATCACCTCCGCTATCAACTTCGGAGGTATAACCCCCTTTGCGTCTTAGGGGTGCCTTCCGGATAACCCTCGAGGTCATCCTGGGCTACATCATGCTGGGCGGGCTCATCTCCATCCTGGCCAACAAGCTGGCCCGGCGATCATAGGACATCTCTCTGAGAAAATAATATATTCCCCTTAGTTGGGGCCCCTTTGCCGGCGGAAGAAACGGTCTTGGCGGGGTTGCCCCGCAAAATAGCGTTTGCAGCCGTATCCTACTTCTCCTACCCCTTCAACCACCTAAAATCACGCCTTTTCCTTCTTGCGTATTGCAATCTGGGATAAAAAGTGATACTCGAATCTTTCAAGGAGAAATAATGGCTGACACAGATCTGATTTCCAATAAGATGATTCTGGACTCCCTGACCGAGGGAGTCTTTACCGTCGACCCGGACCTGAATATCATCACCTTCAACCGGGCCGCGGAAGAGATAACCGGCGTCTCCCGCGAGGAAGCCATGGGGGCCAAGTGCTTCGAGGTCTTCCGGGCCAGCCTCTGCGAGGGCCATTGCGCCCTGGACCGGTCCATCAAGACCGGCGGGGTGTTCCTGGACAAGACCGTGGATATCATCAACTCCAAGGGCAAAAAAAAGCCCATCAGCATCCGCACCTCGGCCCTGGTCCGGCCGGGCGGAATCGTGGTGGGTGGGGTTGAAACCTTCCGCGATCTGTCCACTGAGACGGCCCTGCGCAAGGAACTCAGCGGCAAGTACACCTTCGGCGATATCGTGGGCCGCTCGGCGGTGATGCAGTCTCTTTTCGCCATCCTGCCCGACGTGGCCGAGTCGGAGTCCACGGTCCTGATCCAGGGCGAATCCGGCACCGGAAAGGAGCTTTTCGCCCGAGCTCTGCACAACATGTCCTTTAGGAAGGACAAGCCATTCCTGGCCCTCAACTGCGCCGCCCTGCCCGACACCCTCCTGGAAAGCGAGCTGTTCGGGTATGTCAAGGGGGCCTTTACCGACGCCAGAACCGACAAGCCCGGACGCTTCGAGGCGGCCCAGGGCGGAACCCTGTTTCTGGACGAAATCGGCGAGATCTCCCCGGCCGTGCAGGTCAAGCTCCTGCGGGTTCTGGACGAACGGGCCTATGTGCCTCTGGGCTCCAACGAGCCCCGCTCCAGCAATGTCCGCCTGGTGGCGGCTACTAATTCCGACCTCAAGGAGCAAGTCCGTTGCGGTAAGTTCCGTTCCGACCTGTTCTACCGCCTGAACATAATCAGGCTGGACCTGCCTCCCCTGTCCCAAAGGCGGGAGGATATCCCTTACCTGGTGGAGGCCCTCCTGGCCAAGCTCAGGGCCAAAACAGGCAAGGAGATATACGCCCTAACCGACAGGGCCATGGGAGCCCTCATGGCTCACCCCTTCCCCGGAAACGTGCGCCAACTGGAAAATTTTCTGGAACACGGCTTCGTTCTCTGCCGGGGCCGGGCCATCGACCTGGAACACCTGCCCACCGAGATGAGCCAAGTCAAGGCCGAATCGGAAGAAAACCAGGCCACCGGACTCCTGCGCCAGGCCGAGCGGAGGCTGATCATCGAGGCCCTCCAGCGCCACAACGGCCGCCGCAAGGAGACGGCCAACCACCTGGGCATATCCACCACCACCCTATGGCGGCGGATGAAAGAGTTCGGTCTTGTCTAGCCCTGGATCAGGAGCAGGCCTCTCTCCGATCCACCCCCTTTTCGGCTCCCCAAGCACCTCCAGTTGTTTCTATATGCAACGAATCTTTTCCGGTTGAAACTATAATTGTGCTTAATTATTACTAAATACGATTAATAGTTGATCTTTTTTTTGGCATGAGTTGTGCTTCTTGCATAGGATCAATAATCTGATGTAGGTCTGTAATGAAAATCGGGGTCTCTGTCTTTCAAAATCGTATATCCCCCCGTTTGGATCAATCACGGGAAGTTCAAATCTTCGAGAGGGGCAACGGGGCCTCTGCTACGCTCCATTACAGGGCATCCATCCACTGGGACGAAGAAACCATCCCGGAGAGGGCCCAGTGTCTGCGCGAGCAAGGTGTGGACAACCTTGTCTGCGGCGCAGCCGAACCCTGGATGGAGGAGCACTTCCGGGCCCACGGAATCCGCCTTTATTCCTGGGTCAGCGGAAGGCTGGAGGAGGTTTTAGAGTCCCTGGCCCGTGGAGATCTGGTAGCCCCAAGACCGCAATAGGATACGGACCGCCTCCGGTTTCAGCCCTACCCTTTTGACACCGCTTCCAATTATGTGTAAACAAAAGAACGGATCTTCGTTCTAGAGGCGATTTGTTTCCACTCCAAGGAGAGGCCTTTCATGTCTTCTCAACCTTCGGACCAGAGTGCTGTCCTTGTGGATCAGAAGGTTCTTGCAGGGGCCCGATCGGCCCTGGTCCGGGGGGAGAAAGTGGCCGTGTTGACCGGGGCCGGCATCTCGGCCGAGTCTGGAATCCCCACCTTCCGGGGGGCCGGAGGAGTATGGAGAGACCGTGACGTTACCAGGCTGGCCACCCCCGAGGGCTTTGCCCAGGATCCGGAGTTGGTTTGGAAGTTCTACAACTGGAGAAGAGAACTCCTCAGCAAATGCGCCCCCAATCCGGCCCATCTGGCTCTTGCCGCCTTGGAAAAGGCCAAGCCCGGTTTTGTGCTGATCACCCAGAACGTGGACGGATTACACGCCCAGGCTGGATCGCGCAACATCTTGGAACTCCACGGCAACACGTGGCGGACCCGTTGCCCCTCCTGCGGCCGCCTGGAGGAAGACCGCCGGACCGAGGTGCCCTACCCGCCCCTGTGTCCCGATTGCGGAACCATGGTCCGCCCCGACGTGGTCTGGTTCGGGGAAAGCCTGGACCCGGAGATCCTGGACAGGTCCGCCCGCGCCTGCAGGGATTGCGATGTTTTCCTGGTGGTGGGGACCTCGGCTGTGGTCTACCCGGCCGCCTCGCTGACCCCCCTGGCCCAGCGTTCCGGGGCGGTGGTCATCGAAATCAATCTGGAACCGACCCCCAACACCGACCAGACCGATTTCTCCCTTATCGGACCGGCCGGGCAGATCATGCCCCGGCTGATCGAAAGGGCCTGAACCACCGACCATGCCCATCATCACCCTGACTACCGATTTCGGCCTGACCGACCCTTATGTGGGCCAGGTCAAAGGGGTTTTGCTGACCCTCTGCCCCCAGGCCCAACTGGTGGATCTGAGCCACCAGATACCGGCCCACGACCTGCGACGGGCGGCCGTGATCCTTTCCACCTCGGCTCCCCACTTCCCGGCGGAGACCATCCACCTGGCCGTGGTCGATCCGGGGGTGGGCACCGCCCGCCGGGCCATCATCGTCCAGGCCGACGGCAGGTTTTTCATCGCCCCGGACAACGGCCTCCTGACCAACATCATCAAAACAGCAGCTAAAGCTAAATGCCGGGTCATCCTCAACCAGGAGCTTCTGAGTCCCAGAATCAGCCCCACCTTTCACGGCCGGGACGTCTTCGCCTGGGCCGCCGGGCGCCTGGCCTCCGGAGTGTCTCCGGTCCAGCTGGGCCCCCGGATCAAGGATCCGCTGCTCCTTGATTGGCCCGTGCCCAGGATCAAAAACGGCCGAATATTGGGACAGGTTCTTTTTGCGGACCGGTTCGGCAACCTGGTCACCGACATCCCGGCCGATCTGATTCTGAAAATCCCGGCCCCCAAATCCCCCCGGATCAGGATCGGAGACCTGACCTTGAACGGGCTCCATCTAACATACGCCGAGGTCCCCGAGGGAAAGCCCCTGGCCCTGATCGGTTCCTTCGACCTTCTGGAGATCGCCCTCAACCAGGGCCGGGCCGATGAGGTACTGGGGCTGGGACCGGGAACTGAAGTAGAGGTACGCTTATGAATCACCCCGCCCGATTAGCCGCCCTGCGTCGCAACCTGAGCCTGACCGGCCTGGATGCCTTTTTGATCAGCCGCCCGGAGAACAGGCGGTACATCTCCGGATTCAAGGCCGAGGACGGTGCTCTGACCGAATCCTCCGGTTATCTGCTCCTCACCCAGGAGGAGGCCTTTGTTCTCACCGATTTCCGCTACCAGGAGGAGGCCCAGGAGGAGACCGACGGCTACCAGATCCGGGTCTACAACCAGGGCCTGGCCAAATTGCTGGCCGACCTGGCCGGAGAGCTGGGATTCAAGGTCTTGGGGTTTGAGGAGGATTACCTGCTCTACCGGCAGTACCGGACCCTGACCCAGGAACTCAAGGGGCTGGAGCTGAAGCCCACCCCGGATCTGGTGGCCGACCTGCGGATCATAAAGGAACCGGCCGAGGTGGAAGCCATGGAGGCCTCCCTGGCCCTCATCGAGGAGGTCCTGGACGAATTGATGGAGGACCTTCATCCGGGCATGAGGGAGGACCAGGCCGCCTGGCGGATCGTCTCCAGCCTGCGGGAAAAGGGCGCCGGAACCGCCTTCGACCCCATCGTGGCCTCCGGACCCAACGGAGCCAAACCCCATGCGGTGCCTGGTTCCAGGCAGATCCGGGAGGGAGAGACCATCGTCATGGACGCGGGGGCCAGGCTGGAGGGGTACTGCTCCGACATCACCCGGACCGCCTGGCTGGGGCCGTTCAGCGACAAGTTCAAAGAGGTCTACTCCGTGGTCCGGGAGGCCCAGCTGACGGCCATCCGGGGCATCAAGCCGGAGATGACCGCTGTGGAGGCCGACGCTCTGGCCCGGGAGGTGATCAAGAAGGCCGGATACGGCGAAGCCTTCGGCCATTCCCTGGGGCACGGGGTGGGCCTAGCCACCCACGAGCAGCCCAATATCAGCCCCCTGCGCTCCACCAGGCTGCTGCCCGGAATGATTCACACCATCGAGCCCGGCATCTATCTCCCCGGCTGGGGCGGAATCAGGCTGGAAATCATGGCCCTGATCACCGAGAGCGGATGCCGGGTCT
Organism: Desulfarculia bacterium; assembly: GCA_963662305.1. Lineage (GTDB taxonomy): Bacteria > Desulfobacterota > Desulfarculia. Next base: position 253,484 of record OY759351.1, read on the forward strand.
TGGGCGGCCTGGACAGGTTCTACACTTTCTAACAGGAGGAGGCAGGCTTGCGCCAGGTGAACATAACCGATCTGAAGACCCTCTCCCAGGCCGCCGACCAATCCGGACTGGCCCGGCTGGTGGGGCTGGAGCTTATCGAGGTGGGTGAGGGCTATGCCAAGGCCCGGCTGACCGTCACCGTCGACCACACCAATTTCTACGGGATGACCCATGGAGCCATCCTCTACGCCCTGGCCGACCACGTGGGCTCCGTGGCCGGCAACTCTCTCTCTCGGAGGGCTATCATGTCTCAGTCCACGGCCTATTTTTTCGGCAACCCGGAGGTGGGAACCGAATTGACCGCCGAAGGTCGGGTGATCCAGGCCGGGCGAACTCTGGGGTTGATGGAGGCGGAGGTGACCGATCCCCAGGGCAAAAGGCTGCTCAGCTTCAATGCCGGGATCTATTTCCTGGACCAGGAGACCTTGTCTTGACCAGCCGGAGCAAGGTCATCGCCTTTTTCAGCCTCATGGCGGTGGTCGACACGGTGGTCCCCCTTCCGGTCCTGGCCGTGGTGGGGGCCTATGTGGCCATCACCCGCCCCCCCTGGTTCGTGGACCTGGTGGGCCGGGTCTACCAGGGCGCTCCGCCGCCCCTGCCCGACCCTGATGAGGAGGAGGAGGACACGGAAAACCCTGGCAGTTAAACATAACTCGCCCTGCAGGCCCGGCCCCTCGCGCCGCCGTTCTGATTTTTCTTGAAAATTCCAGTAAAGCTAGTGCTTCTTGGAATAGTAGAATTATACTTGCTATAACTGGGTAGGTTGAAGTTCAGGGTCGGTCATTGTTCGCAGATTAAAGCGAGTGGCTTATGCTGGGGAATCTGATCCAGACGGCCCAGTGGTTGGGCCGGGTCGAGATGATGGCCTTTCAATGTTTTCAAGCGGCTCAGGAGTCGCCGGGGCTCGGCTCCTCCCTGGGGGAGTTTTTAAGGGACTGCGCCGAGGAGGAGGCCTGGCATCTCAACGCCATAAAAAAAGCGGGCCGCCTCCTGGAGGGATGGGAGAATATTCCCTCCGACCTGGAGATCGATCTCCGGACCAGGGAGCGGGTGGAGGGCCCCTTTCAACGGATTCTCAACCGCACCGGGGAAGCGCCGCTCTCCGAGAGGGAGGTGCTGGAATGTATCGTCACCACAGAATTCTCGGAGTGGAACCCGATCTTCATCTACTTTATGGCGTGCCTGCAAAAAATCAGCGGTGAATCACTTTATCCCCCGGTTCGAATCAATAGTTACCTTCAGAGAATAATCGATTATCTCGAACTGACCGGTCTTGAACACCCCAGGCTGCGGCGGCTCAAAGCCCTGCCCCTGATCTGGGAGGAGTCGGTCCTGGTCGCGGACGATAAAGCCCTCATCCGGGAACTGGTGTCCGGCGTCCTCAAAACCGAGGGACGGATAGATCTGGCCCGGGACGGCCGGGAGGCCCTGGGGCTATTGAAAGGCCATTACTACAAGGCTATCGTCACCGACCTGGAGATGCCCCGTCTGGATGGACTCGGCTTTTTCCGCCTGGCCAGGGAAATCCATCCCCGGATCGCCCCAAGGTTCATCTTCCTTTCGGCCGGGGTGGACCGCCTCGACCCCGACGAACCGGGTCTGAAAGAGGCGACCCGGCTGAGAAAGCCTTTCCGGGCCTGGGAGTTGATCGAAGAAGTCAGGGCCCGCCTGGGAGGAAGTTGAGCCTTTTAAGGCTCTTCAATCAACCTAATTGACCATCAGTTGAGCGAAGCCGATCTTTTTTTCCACTGGCAGAACCAAGGTTTCCTGCGTTTCACCGGAAATGATCATAAGTCCCGCCTCGGAGCCCTGGGCGTCGGCGTAGGAGAGCACGATCCGGCCGGCCAGGCTGAGCAGATCCAGGTCCGGAGCCTCCAGGCCGGGGTGAGAGAGCAGGCCCGTGGGGCCCGGAACCCCGGCCGCTTTCAGGGAGAGTCCTCCCGGAGGGATAAGCTGGGCGATCCTGTTGTTCTCGGACTGGTTCCGCCCCAGAATCAGCTTATGCCCGCCCCCCAGATCGAAATGGCGGCCCAGCCGCAGCAGCTCTATCTCCTCCGGCCCGGCCAGGGGCTGGATGGCCAGCAGGTTTTTCAGGCGGCGGCTGAATCCCGGCTCGGTGAGGGGACATCCTCCGGCCGGGGTGGGGTATTCCTTCAGTCCCAAATTCTCGGCCAGGGCCATCTGGGGCTTGCGGCTTCGGCCTTGGAAATCGAAAAGCCTCTCCCGGTCCACCCAGCCCTTTTCCTCTGGCAGGGACGGCGGCAGATTCTTGGCCGAAAGCGGCCGAACTATGTATTCCGGGGCTCCCGATTCCCGGGCCACCACCCCCAGGGACTGCTTGTTCTGGGACATGGGCCGCTGGCCCATGACTTCTCCGGAAAAGATGAAGTGGAAGCCCTCCTCCCGAATGCGGTGGGCCAGCCGGAACATCAGGGCATGGCAGTCCAGACAGGGGTTCATGTTCTTGCCGTGGCCGAACTTGGGGTCTTTGACCACCTGGAGGTGCTGCTTCGTGAAGTCCTCCACCCGCAAGGGGATATTCAGGGCCTTGCAGCCCCGGATGGCGCTGTCCGGTTTCAAAAAAGGGCTGACAAAGGTCAGGCCCTGGACCTGGATGCCCTGGTTGCGGATCACCAGGAGAGCCAGGAGCGAGTCCAATCCCCCGGAGGTCAGGCCCAGGGCCCGGATCGGTTTTTCCTGTTCGTCAAGACGTAAACTCAATAATTTCGGTCTCCTTTAACCGTTCCACGATTATCAGTCCAGCCAGATCCAGGGGCCGGGCGCAGTAATCTATCAGCTCCCCGTCGGAACTGGCCACTGGCCCCTCATGAACCTTCAATTCCGTTTCCGGGACAGGCAGGGGTTGGGCAGTGCCCTCCAAACCCACCCCGGTCAGCTCCCTGCGGATCAGTCCAGCCAGTTCACCCGAACGGGAAAGGGGTTGGTCCAGATAAAAATCCACCCGGCCCACCCCGGTTAGGGTCAAAGTCTGGAGAATAAGGCCCAGGGCCCTGCGGGTCAAGTCCGCGGGGCGATATGATGAGCCCGCCCCGGCAATATCCCTGATTACTCCGTCGTCTCCCTTGACCAGGTCCTTTCCGGCCAGAGCCGACTCCAGGGTAATCAAAACATTGTGGCCGTCCAGGGCCGTCATGGCCCCGGCCAGGTCCTTTAGCCGAAGCAGTTTCCTTTTCCTGGTTTCAGCTCTGGCCGGGGCCATGACGGCCCGGCGCAGCAGATTTCTGTCCCTGGAGTTCAGGACATGGCGGTTCCCCACCAGGGTCAGGGACTGTTCCCGAGGATAGCCCCTCTCCTGGAGAAAGCGGAATTCCTCTCCGGCCCGGAACAACCCGCGCTCTGGAAAAACAATCGGCATGACAATGTTCAGTATAACCCTCCCTACCTGTTTGGGCCAGGCGGTGAGAGGCCGGCCCCGGCTCTCCGGACGAAAACCACCGCGCCATCCCTTGATCCTTTTTTGGGCTCAAAGTTCTGGCCGCCGGGGGGGTGGATGATGTTATACTTTTTTGACGGGTCGTTCCCCCTTGTTCCGGAAAAGCATTCCTTCTTGCTCTGCGGAGGTGAGGTCTATGGAGTCGTATACCGGCGGCGCGGTGGTGGCCAGGATGCTCAAACAGGCCGGAGTTGAAACGGTTCTCTGAATTGCGGACGGAACCTACCTGGCCCTCACCGCCTCCCTCAAGGAGCTGGGGATCCGGCTCATCACCCCCCGCCACGAGACCACCGCCGCCCACATGGCCGGAGCCTTCGCCCGGCTGAGCGGTAAACTTGGGGTCTGCCTGGCCAGCAACGGTCCGGGCACGGCCAATGTCCTGCCCGGGGTGGCCGTGGAGAACGCCGAGGGCAACCGGGTGTTGCTGATCACCTCCTGCCGCAGGCCCCAGATCGTTTACCCGGACCGGGGCGGGACCTACCAGTATTTCGACCAGGTCGGGGTCATCCGGCCCATGGCCAAATGGTCCGCCCTGGCCCCCACCCTGGACCGGGTCCCGGATCTGCTTCGCCGGGCCTTGAGGCTGTCCTATCAGGACCGTCCCGGGGTGGTCCATCTGGACATACCGGAGAACGTCTTCAACACCAAGGTCAAGATGGCCCAGGCTCCGGATCTGGGAGCCTACCGCCTCAGTGAACCCATCCACCCTTCTCCCGGACTGGTGGAGCAGGCCGCAGCCATGCTCACCCGAGCCGATCTGCCCGCCATCCAGGCCGGATCCGGGGTGATCCACGCCGCGGCCTACGAGGAACTGCGCCGGGTGGCGGAGCTGCTCCTCGCCCCGGTGACCACCTCCTGGTCCGGCCGGGGGGTCCTGCCCGAGACCCACGAGCTCTCCTGGCCCATGGTCCACGTCAAGGCCGCGAACCAGGTCCACAACGATGCGGACGTGGTGCTGTGTCTGGGCTGCCGGCTGGGCGAGACAGACTGGTGGGGGCGCCCCCCCAGCTGGAGCAGTCCCGCCCAACAGGAGATGATCCAAGTGGATATCGACGAGAACGTCCTGGGTATGAACAAGCCGGCCCAGGTGGCCGTGCTGGCGGACGTCAAGATTTTCCTGGAGCTGCTTCTGGAGCGGCTAAGGGAAAGGGCGGAAGGGATCGACCTGGCCGGGCGACAGGCCAAGGTGAGCGCCCTGGCCAAGGACCGGGACAAGGCGGGACAAGGACCGGGACAAGCTGGACGAAAAACTGGAGGACAAGGCCAGCCCCATGATCACGGCCCACCTGGGCGCGGTCTGTCGCGAATTTTTTCAAGACGCCGCGGTGGCCGTATTCGACGGGGGCAACACCGCCGTGTGGGCCAACTTCTATCACCAGTGCAGGGTGCCCAACACCCAGCTGGGGACCCACCATTTCGGCCATCTGGGGGCCGGGCTGGGCCAGGCCCTGGGTGCGGCCGCGGCCCGGCCGGGAACCCCAGTCTATTGCATCATCGGCGACGGGGCCTTTGGCTTCCACCCCCAGGAGATCGAGTCCGCAATCCGCAACGAACTGCCGGTGATATTTCTGGTGGCTTGCGACAAGCAGTGGGGCATGGTCAAAATGACCCAGCAGATCGCCTTCAAGCCGCTAAAAACCATGATCAAAAAATCCCTCTCCCCGGAAGAGACCATCAACGCCGACCTGGGCCCGGTGGAGTGGAACATCGTGGCCCGGGCCATGGGCGCCCACGGGGAAAGGGTCCAGAGCCCGGAGGAGCTGCGCCCGGCCCTGGAAAGGTCTTCGGCCTCGGGCAAGTGCGCCGTGATCCAGTGCGAGGTGGACCCGGTCAAGCACATGTGGGCGCCGGGTCTGATGCACTTCAAAAAGATGCACCAGGAACCGGGAGGATAGGCCTATGGACGCCGGCGCGATAGACCTGGTCCGGCTGAATTTCAACCCCCAGACCCTGCTGACCCTGGTTCATCAGGCCCCACCCCTCCATGGCCCTGGGGATGATCCTCATCGCGGCCTGTCCCGGAGGCAACTTTTCCAACCTGATGACCTACCTTTCCGGGGGCAACGCGGCCATGTCCGTCTCCATGACCGCCGTCTCCACGGCGGCGGCCATATTCATGACCCCCCTGAACCTGGCCATGTGGGGCGGTCTCAATCCGGCCACGGAACCCATCCTGCGCCAGGTCCATCTTTCCCCCTGGGACGTCTTCCAGACCATCTTCCTGATCCTGGGCATCCCCCTGATCCTGGGCATCGCCACCTCCCGGCTGTGGCCCCGGCTGGTGGACCGGGTCCGCAGGCCATTCAAGGTTTTTTCGGTTCTGATTTTTCTCACCGTCATCGCCCTGACCCTCAAGGCCAATTGGGAGATCTTTCTCCAGGTAATCGGCCTGGTGGTCTTTGTGGTCATGATCCACAACCTGCTGGCCCTGGCCCTGGGTTACGCCTCGGCCCGGGCCTTCAGGTTGCCGGAAAGGGACGTCCGGGCCGTGACCATCGAAGTGGGGATCCAGAACGCGGCCTTAGGGCTGATCCTGATCTTCAACTTCTTCGATGGCTTGGGCGGCATGGCCGTCATCGCGGCCTGGTGGGGGGTCTGGCACCTCATCGCCGGGCTTACCGTGGCCTTTTGTGGTCCCGGCGCGGAGCGGGCGAGACCGGCCCGGGGCGGGCACAGAGCGTCTCCGGATGACCGGAAAGGTAAGCGGTCCGGCCTCGGTCCTGATCACCGGGGCCGGAGGCTACATCGGCGGCCTCACTCTGGCCGCCCTGGCGCCCTGCCTGGCCGGGAAGAAATACGCCCTGTCCCGCCTCATCGCCCTTGATGTCCGGGAGATTCCTAAAGATAAACGCCTGAAAGGGGTCCAATACCTGGTTGGCGACATTCGGGACCAGGGTTTGGCCGATATATTGGCTCAACACCGGGTCGAGGCGGCGGTCCATCTGGCCTCCATCGTCACTCCGGGCGAAAAATCGGACCGCGAGTTCGAATATTCGGTGGATGTGCTGGGCACGGCCAACGTCCTGGAGGCCTGCCTTAGGGCCGGAGTGGGCAGGATCGTGGTCGCCTCCTCCGGGGCGGCCTACGGCTATTATCCCGACAATCCGGATTGGTTGGATGAGGACGACCCCATCCGGGGCAATCCCGAATTCGCCTACTCCGACCACAAGAGGCAGGTGGAGGAGATGCTGGCCGGGTTTCGCCGGGAGCACCCGCAACTGAAGCAGCTCATCCTCCGCCCCGGAACCATTCTGGGGGCGGCCACCAGAAACCAGATCACAGACCTGTTCGACGCCAAGAGGATCATCGGGCTGCGGGGCGCGGACACGCCCTTTGTCTTTATCTGGGACCAGGATGTGGCCCACATAATCGTCCGGGGGCTGATGGGGGAAAAGAGCGGCATATATAACCTGGCCGGAGACGGATTCCTGACCATGCGGGCCATAGCCGAACTTCTGGGCAAACCGTTCCTGCCCCTGCCCGTGGGGCTGGTCCGTCTGGGGCTGGCTGTGGCCAAAAGGTTGAGATTGAGCCAATACGGGCCGGAGCAGGTGGATTTTCTCCGCTTTCGCCCGGTACTCTCCAACCGGCGGCTGAAAGAGGAGTTCGGCTACATCCCCCGAAAGACCAGCCAGGAGGTCTTTCAATACTTCATGGAGGGCCGCCGGCTTGGGAACCAGGCGTGATTTCAGGGGCAAAACCGTGCTTATCAGCGGCGCGGCCGGGGGCATCGGCCGGGAACTGGCCTTCCGCTTCGGCCGGGCCGGGGCCCGCCTGGCCCTCTTGGACGTGGACGGGAACGGGCTCTCCCGACTTTCGGATGAGTTGAACCGCCAGGATATGGACAACCTGACCCTTATGACGGACCTGACCGACCCCGAAGCCTGCGAAAACGCGGTGGGCCGGACTCTGGAGCGGTTCCGGTCCCTGGACTGCCTGATCAACAACGCCGGGATGAGCCACCGCTCCCTGTTCGCAAACACGGACCTGACTGTGATCCGGAGGGTCGTGGAAGTCAATCTCATGGGCTCCATCCACCTGACCAAGTCCGCCCTGCCCGCCCTGATCCAGAGACAGGGGCTGATCATGGCCGTTTCCACCGTGGTCGGTTTCGCCCCCATCCTGGGCCGATGCGGCTATGCCGCCTCCAAGCACGGGCTGCACGGCTTCTTCGATACCCTCAGGGCCGAACTGAAGTCCACTGGAGTGGAGGTCTCTCTGGTCTGCCCCGGATTCACGGCCACGCCCCTGGAGAACAGCGCCCTGGGCGGAGACGGCCTGCCGGTAAGGCAGGACAAGGTCACCGTGGGGCGGGTGGCCGCTCCGGACCGGGTGGCCGAGAAGATCTTTCGAGTTGCTGAAAAGCCGCAGAGGATGGTCGTCCTTACCGGAATCGGCAAAACGACCCGTTTTTTATCCAGATTCTGCCCTTCCCTTTACCAAAGGATGATGATAAAGAGACTCGGTCCCGAATTTTATTAACCTTCGGTTATTTTTCGGACCGTCCGCGGAGCCGGCCCGAACCTGATCGGTTGTTGACAGATGGATCCCGTTGTCTTCATCCTGGCTCCTTTTGTTTTCCTGGCCTACGCCACCGAAGCCCTCAGCGGTTTCGGCGCCGCCCTGGTGGCCGTAACCCTGGGCGCCCACTTCCACCCCATCGACAAGCTGGTTCCCATCCTGGTGCCGCTGAACGTCCTGGTCACCGGATACATCGCCGTCAGTAACCGGCGGGAGATCAAGGCCGACCTGCTGCTTAAGCAGATTCTGCCCTTCATGGGCTGCGGTGTGGCGGCCGGAACGCTCCTTTTTCCCCTGGTCAAAGGCGCTCCACTCCAATGGTTGCTGGGAATCGTGATCACCGTTTTTGCGGCCAGGGAGCTTATTCTTCTTAAAACCAGAAAAAAAGTCGGCAAACCCTTTTCCTTCTGGGTCTCGGGCGGCTGGCAGTTTCTGGCCGGCATCGTCCACGCCTTCTACACCACCGGAGCCCCGCCCCTGGTCTACGCCGTCTCCCGGCTCAATCTGCCCAAGGGCGTGTTCCGGGCCACCATGTGTACGGTCTGGGCCAGCATGAACACCATCATGATCTGCATTTTCCTGGGCAACGGCAGGATAAACAGCGGCAGCCTGGCCATGACCGCCTCCCTGCTGCCCCTGCTGCCCCTGGGCATCCTCACCGGAGAGTGGTTTCACGGCAAAATCAACGAGAGAGGCTTCCGGATCTTCATCTACTGCCTGCTCCTCTTCTCCGGAGCCGCCCTCCTGGCCAGGTAAATGGCGCGGAAAGAAGACCCGGCGTACAATCGATGGGAGTCCTCAAGCATCGCGGATAAGAAAAAAAGGAGACGACTCGTGAAGATCATGGCCTTTAACGGAAGCCCCCGCAAAAAATGGAACACGGCCACCCTGCTGGAAAAAGCCCTGGAAGGAGCGGCCCAGGCCGGAGCGGAGACGGAGCTGGTCCATCTCTACGGCCTGGAATTCAGCGGTTGCCTCAGCTGCTTTTCCTGCAAAAAGATCGACGGCCCCAGTTACGGCAGATGCGCCCTTAAGGACCAGCTGCGGCCTGTTTTGGAAAAGGCCAACCTGGCGGACGGGCTGATCCTGGGCACGCCGGTCTATTTCGGCGCCGAGACCGGGCGCATGCGCCAGTTCATGGAGCGGCTTCTCTTCCCCAACCTGCGCTACGCCGCGGACGACCGGAGCCTGTTCCCCCGCAAGATCAAGACCGGGCTGATCTACACCATGAACGTCAAGGAGGAGGCGATCCCCAATTTCGGCTGGGACAGGGTTTTCGCCAATACCCAAAGGGTCCTGGATTTGATCTTCGGTTCGGCTGAACTGCTTCTCTGCACCGATACCATGCAATTCAAGGATTATACCCTGTACGACGCGCCCATGTTCGACCAGGAGCAAAAAAAACGGCGGTACGATGAGGTATTTCCCAAGGACTGCCGCAGGGCCTTCGAGCTGGGGCGGAGGGTGGCCGGCCGATAACGCTGAACTGGCTCCGTAAAAGGAAGCCGGCCCGGAGGCGACCTTAACCCTCCTGGTTCAACCGGCCCCGGGTCATGGAGGCCACCACGCCCAGAACGCAAAGCCCGCAGAAGATCAGGAAAGCGGCCCGGAGGCTGGCGATCAGCCCGGGATAGCTCTCCGGCCCCAGCTCCACCCGGCCCACATAGATGGCGATGACCGACACGGCGATGCCCATGGAGGCCATCTGGCCCAGAATGCGCATGGAGGAGACGGCCCCGGCGGCGATACCGTAATATCTCTTGGGGACTGAGGACATGATGGCGTTCATGTTGGGCGAGGAGAATATCCCGAACCCGGTGCCGTTGACCACCAGGCAGAGGATGATGTAGGGGATCCCGGTCTGGCCGTCCAGAAAGGAGAACAGGAAAAGGCCCACCGCAGTCAGGAACATGCCCAGGGAGGACAGGAGCCGAGGCTGGATCCGGTCCGAGAGGCGGCCCACCAGGGGCGAGAGCAGGGCCATCATGATCGGCTGGGCGATCAGCACCAGACCCGCCTCCCGGGGGCTCATGCCCTTGACGTGCTGGAGAAAGAGGCTCAGGAGAAAGATTACCGCGGTGGTGGCGCAGTAGTTGATCAGAGCGGCCAGGCTGGACAGGGCGAAGACTCTGTTGTTTTTAAACAGATCCACCTCAAAGACCGGGGCCTTGACCCGGCCCTCCCACCACGCAAAGACCCCCAACACCGCAAACCCGGCCATAATGACCCATAGGGCGTTCAGCTCGGGCAGCCGTCCCACCCCCAGGATGATAACCACCAGGGCCGCCCCGTAGAAGAAGGAGCCTGTAAAATCGAACTTTTCCCCTTTGGCTTCGATCCATTCCGTCTTAATAGCCCACATGGCCACGCTGAAAGCCATGGCGCTCAAAGGCAAGCCCATGAAAAAGACCGATCTCCAGGTCAGATACTGGGTTAAAAGCCCGCCCACAAAGGGCCCCAGGGACAGCCCGATATAGACCGCGGCCACGGATATGCCCAAGGCCCGGCCCCGCTCTCCCGGGGGGAAAACAGAGGTGAGAATGGCCATGCCCGTGGAGAAGATCAGGGCGCAGGCCAGGCCCATTAAAACCATGCCCAGGAACAGAGCATGGACACTGGGGGCCAATCCGGCCACCACACAGGCCGAGCCCAGAGCGGCCATGCCCACGGCATAGAACCTCCGGCGGCCATGAATGTCGGCCAGCCTCCCGGCCGGAAGCAGGGCCACGGCCGTGGTCAGGAGAAAAGTGGTCTGAATCCAGGAGATGGTCACCGCGTTCAGGGAAAAATGACGGCCTATGCTGGGCAGAGCCAGGTTAAGGGACGAATTGAGGATAGGGGGGACAAAAGATCCGATAACGGCCAGGATCAGCGCGGAACGCTTAAGATTCGGGCTATCCTCGGAACTTCCTGCCGCCACCCGGGCTTGGTTATTCATCTGGTTGATTCCTCTGGGCAATAAATTTTCATAGTCCGCCCCGGACAGGGGTCCCCTCTGCCTCGGCGGATCTGTGGCAGGCATTTTGGATCAAGCCGGTGGGCCTTTCAAGGCTAAAGGGAGAAATCAGGCTCCGCTTCAACAAAACCGCTTCCCCTGTTACCGAGCCGAACTTTTTGCCTTAACGGTGAAATCGGCCTTGTGGTCAGCGGATGTAATATCCCGACACCCGCCAGGCGCCATCCGCCTCGAGCATGGGGGTCACCGTCTCGACCGCCTTCATTTTATTCTCGAATTCGGTCCGGTACCTGATCACCACATACTCGCCGTCCGGCGCGCCGGGCAGGGTATTAGAACGAATATCATAAATCTGTTCCGATTCGGCTGCCGGGGGTGTGACCCCGGCAGCACATTTCGCTTTTGAATCAGAACGTATTTCCGACAACCGCTCTAGTATACTCCGCCGAATTGAAAACGCGACTCACCACCGCCCCCCGGAACAGGGCCGCCGACTGCTCCCAGCTTTGGCCGTACCGCCCCTGGTCCACCCCAGGCCCAGCCAGGCCAGGACCGCGCTCTGGGCTTCTTTCTCCCGCTCTTTGAGCGGCCAGGCCGTTACCCGGCAAAACCAGGGCGGCTCTGAACAGAGCCAGCCCGAAAAACCCCATCCGCCTTCTCATCCGCTCCTCCGCTGAATGATCTGTTGACGTTGAATTATACCGGACCTTTTCCGCAATGGGCATCCGGCTGTTATCGTAAGCAGGTTGAGAAAGTTACGCCGCATAAAACAGTGCCGTCGGGGTCACAACCCCGACGGCAGCATCGCATATGGCCTATGACCATGAATTCCAGGAGATTGATTATCTCAGAGGGCGAACTCCGCCTCCCAGTCGAAGTCGGCCGAATCTTCGGCCCATTGGGGCCAATGGGCGCACCATTCGGGCGTCCTCGCCTTCCGGACCCGGTCCAGGGAAGGACTGTAGGGCTTGAGATCGATGATCGGAGTCCCGTCTTCCGCATCGATGAAGGGAATATGGATTGTCCCGGTGGAGAGGTCGAGCCCGAGGATGCGGACCGCGGTCAGGGCGATTGGGTTGGGCCTGGCCGGGGAACGGGTGGCGAAAACGCCCAGCCTGTCCGGGCCCTTGGTGTAAGGTTTTCGGCAAACGAGCCCTTTTCTATCTTTCTTGGTGTCCCTCAAATGGCACCAGAAAACTACGATGACATGGCTGAAGCCTTCCAACCCTTCCAGGGCGGCGATGAATTCCTTATCTATGACCAACCTGGGCCGGCCGTCGCTAAGTCGGACCTGGCCCAGGGGATCTATCCTGAAACTCGATGGGGTCATGCTCTTCCTCCTTCAGTTCTCCATACCTGGCCGATCCCGTTCAAGGATCAGGCCTTGGAGCGGCAGGGCTGGCGGATGATGGTCTTCAGCTTTTCCGGCGCGGTCCTGCGGGGATCGGAAAGATAGATCTCGCGGTGCCGGCCGCACAGTTCATGACCGCTGTCCAGGATGAACTGGTGCAGACGCCGGACGATGGGGCCCTCCTGAAAATAGGGCCCCACATACAGGACCTGAGCCGAAAGCCCGTCCTCGAACCGCTCCAGGCGGACCCTGTCCAGGGCGGACGGATTCTTCTTATTCCGGACCTGTTTCATTGCCTCCTCAACATGGGCCGGGGTGAGTTGCTCGGGCTGCAGGACTGCCATGGTCCACAACCATTCATCCTTGGGCGTGGACTCAAAGGCCGCCATGTCCTTCACCCACCACTGGCCCTCCAGGGGCATCACCACATAATCAAAGGCCTCGGGACCACATTTGAGCAGGAACTTGACCGTATAGGCCAGGCTGAACAGGGCCTCCAGGGCGGCGGCATAGTCGGCGGAGGTGTTGGGGTCTCCCCTGCCGTCGATGGCCAGATAGTTGAAGGCCGGAACCAGGACCAGGGCCGGCTCCTTGGCGGCCCGGTAAAGATCTTTGTGTTCTTTCTTCAAATCCGTCTTGGCGGTCATGGCGACTCCCTGGAAAATGGTGTTGGATCCGCTTGCAAACGGCCAATCAAACGGGCTCCACCGGCAGGCAGAAATCAAAATAATGGTCGTGCTCCTCCAGGCACTTGCCGTCACCCGTGCTGGCCTCTGCGGCCTTATGATGGATCTCGTAACCATGGCGGTCGGCCGGCTGAAATCCACTCTCCGGAAGCCACCGGCCGTATATGGCGTCGTAGAAGGCGGCGATCCCTTCCTTGAGTCCCTGGTAGCGGAATACGGCATGGCGGCCGCCGGGCACCTCCCGGACCCCCACCTCGCCCTTAGCTTCCGTTTCCGGGGGCACGGTGATTCCGGCGTCGTAGCGACATTTGGAAGCGGGGGTCACCTCGGGATTGTCCAGGGAAACTCCCAGCACCCGGGTCTCCGGCCTGAACAGGCCCCTGGCGTTGGCCCACTTGTAGAGCCCCTCGTAGGCCCGGTGGATTCCCTTTTCGTCATATCCGCCGTGGTGGCGGACATAGGCCATGGTCAGGGGCTTCAACTCTTGGATTTCAACCTTCAGTTCCATTCTCTTTTCTCCTCCATCAAGGTTAGGGTGGACTCTCCTGGTTCCGGAACCACTATATAAACCCTTGCCGGAGGAGTCTTGGCCGGCTTTGCTTTCCGTTTGGCCTTTCTTGCTTTTTTCTTTTCCTTTTTTGCTTTGCATGCGCCTCCATTCCGTGGCGCTCCGGCCGAAATGCTGCTTGAAAGCTCTGGCAAAGGAGGCCGAGGAGGAGAATCCGCAGTTCAGACCCGCTTCGGTGACGGACATCTCCTGATGGCTCCGGAGCACATTGGCCGCCCATTCCAGACGCAGGCGGCGGATATAGGCGTACAGGCTCTCGCCCATGATGGCGGTGAAAAGACGGTGGAAATGGAATACGGAGAAGCAGGCCACTCCGGCCAGGGTCTCCACGGAAAGTTCCTGGCTGAGATGGCTGTCAATATAGTCCAGGACCGTTCTTATCCGCTCCAGATATTCCCGTTTTCCCTGTAAATCCATGGCAACCCGCTTTAATCCGAAAAATCGACCCCGATTGGCCCTTTTGACGGAAATCCTACCAAACATCGTCCCCTTTGAGAATAAGATGACGCGGTCTCCTCAAGGGTAACGCCGGCCCGGCTTTGGGGATGGACATACGGCCCCGGTTGGAGTATGGGAATAAAAACGGAGTGACGACCGACATGACCGGCGAATTCAGATCCATTATTTCTCAATCCGGCTTGCAATACCGGACCCTTCACCGATTGACGGGGTCCGCCCGAGGAATCTGACCTCCTTCCGCCAACACCCCCCAGCCAGATCAGATGAAACCTCTAAAAATCCATATCGTCTTCGCCGCGGCAATGATGCTGCTCTGGACCGCGGCCGGCCAGGCCCAGGCCCAAAAGGGCACCTTGATCTACGCCGTGGATGGTGAATTCGCCTCCATGGATATATACGCCTCGGTCCAGATCAACCTCCTCAACCTTTTCTTTCAGGTCAACGACCCGCTGGTTGATCGCGACCCTCGGGACAACAGCATCAAGCCGGCTCTGGCCCTGAACTGGCGCCGAGTGGACCCCCTTACCTGGGAGTTTACCCTGCGCCAGGGGGTCTATTTCCATAATGGAGTGGAACTTACCGCCGAGGCCGTTCGGTTCACCCTCATGGATTTCATTCTTAACCCGGACAAGCGCTCGCCTCTGGCCGGAGGTTTCAGTTGGCTGAAAAGTACGGAGGTGACCGGCCGCTACACCTTCCGGCTGATCACCCATAAGCCCTATCCTCTGGTCCTGGAGAGGATGACTTATCTTTTCCCCTATGAACCTGGGTACGTTAAATGCGCCGGGCCGGAGGGCGTGGCCACCCGGCCCGTGGGCACCGGCCCCTACCTTTTCCAAAAATGGGAACGGGGACATAAACTCGTCCTTACCGCCAACCCCGGATATTGGCGCCCGGGCTTGCCCCGGATTAAAAAAATCGTCTATCGGGTCATTCCCGAGGTTTCCACCCGGGAGGCCGAGCTGCTGGCCGGCGGAGTGGATCTGGCCGCAAATCTGGATCCTGAGATGATAGAAAAGGTGGAAAGCCGGCCGGACCTGAAGATTTTGGACGGTCCCACCTTTCGCCTCAACTTCTGGCAGTTCGACGGTTCCGGCCGGGCCGGGAAGACGCCTCTGACGGATTTACGGGTCAGGCGCGCCATCTGCCACGCCGTGGACCGGCAGACCATCCTTCGGGTCCTGCTCAAGGGCAGGGGGCAAATGGCGGACTCCCCGGCCATTCCGGGCCATTTCGGATTCGATTCCACGGTCCGGGCCTATGATTTCGATCCCGCCAAGGCCAGGGCCCTGCTTAAGGAGGCCGGATACGGGCAGGGATTCGACCTGGACATCTGGTACAACTACGGCTTTCAGGGAATGTTCAATCAGGCTGCGGCCGGATACCTGGCTGATGTGGGGATAAGGCTCAAC
Organism: Desulfarculia bacterium; assembly: GCA_963662305.1. Classification (GTDB taxonomy): domain Bacteria; phylum Desulfobacterota; class Desulfarculia. The sequence continues at coordinate 268,930 of OY759351.1, forward strand.
CTTAAGGATTACCGGGGAAATGTGGGCCACCTGGTCAAACTTCTCAATAGCGGCAGAGTCACGGGGATCGGCAACTTCACTTGGGGTTCCATCTTTGTTTTCGACGCGGACGCTGTGCTGCCCTCCTGGTTTCTGCTCAAGGAACCCAGGTGCTATAACCCGGATCCTGATCTGGACCGCTGGCTAAGGCGGACCCGGACCACCCTGGATCACGCTGAACGGCAAAGACTGTTCTCTTCGGCTCAAAGAAGGATTGTGGACCAGGCCTATTGGCTGCCCCTGAACCTGAACCATTCCATATACGGAGCCAGGGAAAATCTGGTTTTGGAGTTTCGGCCCGACACAATGCTCCGGCTGGACAAAGCCTACTGGAAATGAAGTTGGCCTGCCCTTCTCATTTTCCTTAAGCTCCAGCGTCAAATCGGGGCTTTGACCCGGAGTGTTAAACCAAACAAAGACAGCCGGATCAGATTATGGTATAGGATGATTCCGATTGGCATCACGATAACGGCTTATTATCGATTGGACCTTTGGAGCCTTTCAGGGCCGACGGATTTCCGGCTCCTTTTCAAAGAATACGGAGACGCAAACCATGCGCGACGTGCAGAACTATCCTGATTTCCGGAACATGGATATAGATAAAGTTGGAGTCAAAGACATCCGCCATCCGGTCACGGTCAAAGACAAAGCCGAAGGTCTCCAAAAGACAGTGGCCTCCATCAACATGTACGTCAATCTGCCCCACCAGTACAAGGGCACCCACATGAGCCGCTTTGTGGAACTTCTTTCCGAATTCACCGATACCAAGTCTTTGGATCTCCATTCCTTTACCGGGATAATGGAGGAAATGAAAATCAGATTGGATGCCGAATCGGCCCACCTGGAGATGACCTTTCCCTATTTCATCAAAAAATGCGCCCCGGTCAGCGGCGCGCCGGGCCTGATGGAATATCTCTGCTGCTTCAGGGGCTCCATCAACGGCAACCAGCAGCCTGACCGGATAGTGGAGGTCCGGGCCCCCATAACCACCCTCTGCCCCTGCTCCAAGGAGATTTCCTCCTTCGGCGCCCACAACCAGCGGGGAGAGATAAGAGTGGCCGTACGGTACAAATCATTTTTCTGGATCGAGGATCTTTTGTCCCTTATGGAATCCTGCGCCTCCTCCGAAGTCTACTCCGTGCTCAAAAGAGACGACGAAAAGGCCGTGACCGAAACCGCCTACCAAAACCCCATGTTCGTGGAGGACGTGGTTAGGGAAGTGGCCCTTAAGCTATCGGAAGACGACAATTTCACCTGGTTTGCCGTGGAGACGGAAAATTTCGAATCCATCCACAACCACAGCGCCTACGCCTACATCGAAAGGGACAAAAGGAAAAACTGAGCCCAGCCCGGTCCATCCTTTATCTTTTCTCTCCATAGCTTCCTAGAGTCCGGCTCCGGCAGATTGGTGGGTCCGCATCCAGGGCGCTATCATCTCCCGGCAGAACCGCGACGGAATTTACTTTCCCGAATGATCCTGAATTTTGGCACAGCCATTGAAGAGAAAGAAGGCGTCAGGACTGTATTATTAGAACACCACAGGGGGAGACCCTCATGGAGAGCGTCCACAACCAGGTATGGAACCAATATTTAACCATGGTTAAGACTGAAAACATCACCACCGGACGGCTGGTGAATCATCCTGACCGGGAACGGGTGGGTCGGATATCTGACGCTCAAACGTCAAAACCCGTGCTCCCCACCAAGGGGAAGTACATTGACATCGTGATTTAAGTGATCATTGCAGGTGCCCATATCTAACCCTGAATTTTAACTCATCGATTTTCAGAACAAACGCCCCTGTTCCCGGCTCATCTCCAGCCCCAGACAAGTAACATCGTCCAGAAGCGTCCGCCCCTCGCAAAAACCGCTCAAATCCTCCAGCACCAGGTCCAAGGACCGCCCCAAATTCTTTCCACGTGCGGATAGGATGGTATCCAGGAGCCTCCTTCGGCCGTATAATCCGGTTTCGCCTTCAGCTTCGGTAATGCCGTCCGAGTAGACAAAAAGGCGGTCCCCGGGTTCCAGGATCGTCTCCGCCGGGTCGAACTCTCCCGCCTTCAGGCCGATGGGCGGGCCAGTGGTCTCCAGTTCTCTGAATCCGCCTTTGTCTCCAGCCACAATAGGACGGGGATGACCTGCGGTGAGATAGGATAGCAGACCGGTCCGGTGGTTCAAAACCCCGTAAACCATGGTGAAATATTTCTCAAACCTTTCATAGGGGAAAAACTTCTCCAGCTCCTGAGCGATCTCCCTGGGCTCTGTCGCCACCCATCCACCGCCATCTGGGATAAGGGCCCGGACCAGTGAGGAACGGTCCGGCCGGGGGGTCAGGGCCTGATGGATGGAGGCGGCCAGGAGCCCGGAGGCCGCCCCGTGGCCCGAGACATCGGCGAGGTAGAACCCGATTCTGGATTTGTCCAAAACAAACCAGTCCAGCAGATCGCCGGCCACGCTGGCGGATGGTGCAAGGCGCCACTCCAGGTTCAAATTGGGAATATCGCAAACCGGACCGGGCAGAAGGGCCCTTTGCACTGCGGCGGCCGCCTCCAGCTCGATCCGTAAGATCCGGTTCTGGTTTCTGATCTCCACCAGGGCCGAGGATATCTTTTCGTTGGCTTGGCGAAGGCGGCGGTTAAGGCTGTGGAGTTCCAACTGGGTCCGGACCCGGGCCAAAATCTCTCCGGCGTCAAAGGGCTCGCAGATAAAATCAGCGGCACCCGAATCCAGGCCTTGGATCTTGTCCTGGGGGTTGTTCCGGGCGGAGATGAAAATGAGGGGTAACTCCCGGTATTCAGGTCTGCTCTTGATGGTCCGGCAGATCTGGAACCCGTCCATGTCTCCGAGTGATGCGCTCATCAAGACCAGGTCAATTCCCCGCTCCGCCAGCAGGGCCAACCCCTCGCCGCCGGAGGCCGCCGCCAGGGGAGTATAACCGCATAGGATCTCCAACAGATAGCGGCGCGTCCGGGGAGAATCGTCGATTATCAGAATGGCGGGCTTATCCACGGCCCCACCCTCATATCCTGCATATCCGTGTTTTCCAGCATGGAACAAGCCTGAGCAAGTCTTTACCGCCTGCTTTAAACTAGATGATTATCCGCTCCCGCTCCTCCAGCGCATCCTGGATCTCTCGGGACTTTTTCTCGAAACCTGGCCGGCCGGCCAGGGCGAAGACAGCTTTCTTGTAGGCCTCCACCCCCGGCTGGACAAAGGGGTTCAGGCCCATCATGTAGCCGGAAAGGGCCACGGACCGCTCCATCAGATAGTAGAACTGGCCCAGGCAATAAGGCTCCCTTCGGGGAATATTGATCCTCAGGGAAGGGGTTCCGGCCATGAAATGGGCATAGGCCGGGCCCTCCAGGGCAAGGCGGTTCAAATCCTCCATGGCCGCCCCCTTGTCCGAGAGGTAGTTCAGCCCGTCCACGTCCTCCGGATCGTGGGGGATGGCCACCGAATTGTCGGGGGATTGCAGATAGAGAAAGGTTTCCATAAGGTTACGCCGCCCGTCTTGGATCATCTGCCCGTTGGCGTGGAGTTTTTCTGAGAACATGGCCGGAGAGACCCACAGGCCCTTTCCCGCGTGGCCTTCTGATTCGGGAAAGAGCTGCTCCATCCAGCGGGCCAGGTGGTAGAATCCGGCCGAATTCACCGCCGCCACCTCCACCTGCTTTCCGGCGTTGTGCGCCGCCACCCGGCAGGCGGCATGGACCAGGGCCGGATTCTTCCAGAAATCAGTGGTCATGGTCCTTTGGCGCATGGCCTCGAAGCCGGCAACAAAGGCCTCCAGGTCCACCCCGGCCACAGCCAACCCCACCAACCCCACCTCGGTCAGAACCGAGAAGCGCCCGCCCACATCGTCGGGCACGGTGAAGGTCCGGTAACCCTTTTCTTTGGCCAAGGCCCGCAGGGCGCCCTTTTGAGCGTCGGTCGTAACCAGAATCAGCTTCCGGGCCAACGAGCCCCAGGAGTCTTCCAGCAGGGAACGCAATATTCTGAAGGCTATGGCCGTCTCGGTGGTGGTCCCTGATTTGGAAATGACGTTTATCCCGACCCTTTTGCCCCGCAGAAGATCCAGGGTGTCCCTCATGAAATCCGGGTCCAGGTTCTGCCCCAGGAAGTATATCTCTGGCCCCCCCCTTTCCGCGCGGGGAAGCTGGTTGGCGAAATTGTGCTGCAGGGCCCTGATCGTGGCCTCTATCCCCAGATAGGAGCCTCCTATACCCAGGGATACATAGGCGTCTATCCGCCCGGATAACTCCTCGGCTGCTTTTTTTATCCCCCCCAGATAGGCCCGGTCCAGTCGGGAGGGCAGATCCTGCCAGCCCAACATAACCGTCTCTCCATCCCTGTTACGGCCCCGGCCGGCCAGGAGATCCTCCAAGGCCTGGACCGCGGCCGGAGCTAGGTTCTCCACCATGCCTTTGGTAACGGAAACGGGCTGGTTGGGGGCATCAAAAAACCAGGTTAAATCCAGGGAAATATTGAGATTTTCTGAGATATCCTTCTTGGGCTCAAGGCTCTTATTGGGTCCCAGGGGACCAAGATCGAAGCTCATTCTTACTTTCTCCCGCTCCACTCGTTCCGGTCTTTGTTTCCATCGGCCAGGCGACGGCTTCTGATTTCCTCCATGGTCTCCGGCAGGCGCGACTTACGCCCGCCCAACCACGCCCCCACCCAGCCACAGGCCAAACCCAGCATTACCTGAGAGATGAAAGAGAAGGGGCCGGTAGCGAACCCCCTCAGTGGGGCGATAAGCCAGGACGCCAGAGGCGGTCCAAGCCCCACCGGAACTCCCAGCAGAGCGGCGTAAATGAGCCTGAATCCGTCAGGCCCCCTGAACCTACCCCCAAAAAACAGGCCGCTGGCCAACCCCCCACAGGCCCCGCAATAGGCGGAATTCAACAACCCTACCAGCCACCCTTTGACCGCTATCAGAGCCAGCAACAGCCCACCGCCGACCAGAATACCGGCCATCCCGGCCTGAACCATCAAGGAGATAAGGGGTTTCTCCTGTTTATTTTCTTGCTCCGAATTCATTCTAATTTCCATTTATGGACCAGATCAGTTTATTGGTTTATCATATCATATTATGGCTTCCGTTCCTGTGTCTAAAAGTCAGCTTCAGGCCTTTCCCGGACCTTCAAAAACCGGGCGGGTTTACCTTTGGGTACCCCGGCGGCATATAGTGGACGTCCATTACCTGGCCGAAGGTTTCGAGGGACTGCTGGTCGCTTCCACCCTGGACCGTAGAACCGGACTGGTCCAACTGACCGTGGCCCCTGGCGGAGAGGAGCCTGCCGCGGAGGTGGTGAGGGGTATCCTGGATGAATATGAAGGTGTGAAATTGGCTGGAAAAACAAGCCTGCACGGTTAGTTTTTATTTTATACAGGAAAAGAGTTCCTGATCGCTTTCATGCACCTGACGCCGCCCCCACTCCGGTACCCACAGGAACCTTGGCTGTCTATTGCCAAATACTTTTCAAAGGCTTGACATAAAGATTAACAGCGGTTCATAGTAATCTAATTGTTGATAAATCTATCTGGCCTAGTGGACATTTAAGCTCTGAGTTCTAATGAAGGCTTCAGGTGGCGGGCTTTTTTGTGCGGCTGGTTTTTCATACAACCAGGAAACTTGGTGCGAACACCCGGGGGATAGGATCTAAAAATGATCGGTTTATATGTTTTGATCGCTATCGTTGCGGTTCTTATTCTTTGGTTGGTTTCCATTTTCAACCGACTGGTCAGAAAACGGAACATGGTCGAGGAAGGCTGGTCCGGAATAGAGGTTCAGCTTAAAAGGAGATCTAACCTCATCCCTAATCTGGTGGAAACGGTAAAAGGCTATGTGGGACATGAGCGCGGCGTTTTAGAGAAAGTCACCCAACTGCGCAGCCAAAGCCTCCAGGGCGGTCCCCCCGCCCAAAGGGGGCCTGTTGAGAACGCCCTGGGAGGCGCCTTGGGAAAGCTCCTGGCCGTGGCCGAGGGATACCCGGACCTTAAGGCCAACCAGAACTTTCTGGGCCTTCAGGATTCCCTTGCGGAAGTTGAAGAGCAGATACAACTGGCCCGGAGATATTATAACGGTGCCGTCCGGGACCTAAACATCGCGGTCCAATCTTTCCCGGCCAATCTAGTGGCCGCCCGGTTTGGCTTTAAAGAGGCCGAATTTTTCGAGCTCGAGGATCCCGGTGACCGGGCCGTTCCTCAAGTGAACTTCGGTTGAGCCAATTACGGGGAAGAGCGTTAATCATTCCAGACTCATAAACCCCTGGAGGCCGCCATGAAATTGAGATTCACAGCAACCTGGTTTTTGCTGGTTCTTGTTTTTGCCCTGAGGCCCGGCGGAGCAGGGGCCGAAACCGAACGCATTCTCGATTTCAAAAGTTCCGTGGTCATCCGGGCGGACTCTTCTTTGGAAGTAACCGAGACGATCAAGGTGATGGCCCTGGGAAAGGAGATAAAACGGGGAATCATCCGCGAATTTCCCACTAAATATCGGGGGGCCTTCGGCAGCACGGTCCAGGTGGGGTTCACCATCAGAAAAATTTTAAGGGACGGGAAAACCGAGGGCTTCCACACCAAAAACATCTCCAACGGGATAGCCATCTATATCGGTAAAAGTAATGTCTTTCTTAAACCCGGTGCCTACACCTACACCATCGTTTACGAAACGGACAGGCAGCTGGGATATTTCAAAAATTACGACGAATTGTATTGGAACGCCACCGGTAACGGATGGACCTTCGCCATCGACCGGGCCCAGGCCGACATCACCCTGCCCCCCGGCGCCGAAATAATGAACCATGCCGGCTACACCGGTCCGCAGGGCGCCAAGGGCAAGGACTTCAGGGTAAACAACTCCGGCGGCAGGATTATCTTTACCACCACCAGACCTCTCGGCCCAAAAGAGGGCTTGACTGTGGCCGTTTCCTGGCCCAAGGGCCTGGTGGCCCAACCCAGCGCCGTGGATACCGTTCTTCGGTTCTATCGTCCTACCCTGGTAGGGATCATCGGTCTTTTGGTTGTGTTTTTATATTTCATTATCTTCTGGTCCATTGTGGGCAAGGACCCCAAAAAAGGAACCATCATCCCCCTGTTTGAGCCTCCGTCGGGCATGTCCCCCGCCGCCGTCCGGTTCATCGCCCGGATGGGAATCGACCAAAAGGCCGCCACCGTGGCCCTTATCGACATGGCCGTTAAAAAATATCTGACCATCAGGGAGGATGACGGGGATTACTCCCTGCACCGCACCGGGGAGATTGTCGCTAAACTATTTGCCGGAGAAAAAAAGCTGGCTAAGAATTTTTTCAGAGGCACGGATAAGATTGTCCTCAAAAAAAAGAACCACCGCACCGTCTCCAAGGCCATAGGGGAATTTCATAAAGCCCTCAAGAGCGAATACGGCAAAAATTATTTCATGGCCAATAGGGGATACTTCGGCATCGGGCTTCTGCTTACCCTGGGGGTCATGGCGGCCATGATCCTGTCCTCCCCCGACCTGGCCACCGGGGGGTTCATTTCTCTTTGGCTGAGCATGTGGACCTTCGGCTGCACCTTCCTGGCCGTTATCGTTTTTCGGGCCTGGCAGAACACCTTCCGGGGAGGCCTCCGCAAGGGAGATCTGGTAGGCTCGTTGCTCTTCACCCTTTTTGCCCTGCCCTTCTTCGGCGGAGAGATTGTGGGGCTGTTTATCCTGTCCTCGGTCATTTCCTTCCAGGGCATAATCATCGCCGCTGTTCTGGCCTTTTTGAACGTGCTGTTCTTTAACCTGTTGAAGGCCCCCACCAGAGCCGGTCGAAAATTGCTGGACCAGATCGACGGGTTTAAAAAATACCTGACCGTCGCCGAAAAGGATCGGATCAATATACTCAACCCTCCGGATGAGACCCCCGAACTTTTCGAAAAATATCTGCCCTACGCCATGGCCCTGGATGTGGAAGTGGCGTGGGGCGAGAGGTTCGCCGCCGTCTTGGCCAACGCAGCGGCCGGCGAGGGGAACTACCACCCCCATTGGTATACCGGCCGGAACTGGGACCCCGGTAATGTCAGCGGATTCACTTCAGCCCTGGGCAGCTCCTTCAGCGGAGCTGTCTCTTCGTCCTCCACCGCGCCCGGGTCCTCATCCGGCAGCGGTGGAGGAGGCTCCTCCGGCGGGGGTGGAGGCGGGGGCGGAGGCAGCGGCTGGTAAGGCTTTTTCGTTGGCCGCTAAGGCGCCCCTAACCGGGGAATCCTGATAAAGTCATTCCCCCGCTATGTTAGGGGGACCAACGGCCTACCTAACTGAAAATTCGGTGCTCGGTACGATGAATTATCTCGTCCTGGAGTTCCTTGGCCAGATCGCAGAAAAAGTCGGAATAACCCGCCACTCTTACGATCAAGTCCCGATAATCGTCCGGCTTCTCCTGGGCCGAGCGGAGCGTTTCGGCTCTGACCACGTTGAACTGGATGTGGTGACCGTCCAGTTTGAAGTAGGTCCGCACCAGGCTGGCTAAGTTGTTCAACCCCTTCTCCCCCTCCAGAAGATCAGGTGAAAATTTCTGGTTCAGCAGGGTGCCCCCCGTTTTGGCGTGGTCCATCTTGGAGGCGGACTTGATCACCGCTGTGGGGCCCTGTCGATCGGCCCCCTGCACCGGGGATATCCCCTCGGAGACGGGAACCCCGGCCGGGCGTCCCTCGGGCAGGGCGCCGGTAACCGAACCGAAATATACATGACAGGTGGTCGGCAGCATATTTATTCGATACTGTCCTCCCCTGGTGTTTGGTCTGCCGTTGACCTCCTTATAAAAAGCGTCGAACAGCTCCACCATTAGGGAATCGGTCCGGTCGTCGTCGTTGCCGTAGCGGGGTGTCTTATTCACAAGAGCCTGGCGCAAAGGCTCTGCCCCCTGGAAGTTGTCGGCCAGGGCCGAAAGAAGGCCGTCCATGGTCACGGTCTTTTTGTCGAAAACATGGGTTCTTATGGCCGAGAAGCAGTCGGTCAGGGTTCCGATGCCCACCCCCTGAATGTAGCTGGTATTGTAACGCGCTCCACCGGCGTTGTAATCGCGGCCCTGGGAGATGCAATCGTCGATCAGGAGGGAAAGGAACGGCACCGGCATATGTTCGGCGAAGATCCTTTCGATTACCGCGTTTCCCTTTATCTTGATGTTGATGAGATGGCCTAATTGAATTTTATAGGCCTCTTTGAGTTGGTCTAATTTTTTGAATGACCTGGGGTCACCGGTCTGGGGGCCAAGCTGTTTCTCCGTCCGGGGATCGAAACCGTTGTTCAGGGTGAGTTCCAACACCTTGGGCAGGTTGAAATATCCGGTTAAAATGTAGGCCTCCTTGCCGAAAGCCCCGGTCTCCACACAGCCGGAGGTGCCCCCTTCTCTGGCATCCTCAATGGTCTTTCCCTGGCGCAGCAACTCCTCCACCACCATGTCTGCATTGAATACCGAGGGCTGGCCCCAACCCTGGCGGATTATGCGGGCCGCCCTTTTGAGGAACTTATCCGGATTTCGCTTGGACAGCTGGATGTTGGAAGAGGGCTGGAGGAGCCTCATCTCCTCTATCACCTCCAGGATAAGGTAGGTCACCTCGTTGACCCCATCGGAGCCGTCCCGCCTGAGGCCGCCGGTGTTGATATTGGCAAAATCAGTGTAGGTCCCCGACTCCGCTGCGGTGACCCCCACCTTGGGCGTGGCCGGATGGTTGTTGAACTTCACCCAGAAGCAGCCCAGAAGCTCCTTGGCCTCCTCCCTGGTCAGGGTACCTGCGGCCAGTTCACGCTCGTAAAAAGGCCGGAGGTGCTGGTCCAGCCGGCCAGGATTAAAGGCGTCCCAGGGGTTCAATTCGGTGATCACGCCCAGATGAACGAACCAGTAATATTGGAGAGCTTCATGAAAACTCTCGGGGGCCTGGTCCGGAACCCGGCGGCAGATACCGGCTATTTTAAGCAATTCCTCCCTGCGGACCGGGTCGGACTCCCGGCCCGCCAACCGCTCCGCCTTTTGGGCGTGCCTGTTGGCAAAACCTATCATGGCCAGGGCCGCGACCTTCATGGCCCGAAGGTTCTGCTCTTTTGAAAACGCCTCGGGATCATTGAAATAATCAAGCCGGTTCAGGTGCTCCTCAATTTCGGCGATAAAATCCCGGAAGCCTTTGGCGTAAATTTTTCCGTCAAGAACAGTGTGCCCCGGAGCCCTTTGCTCCATGAACTCGGTGAACATTCCGGCCCGGTAACAGTCCAGCCACTCTGGCGTCATCTCCGTAAATATCCTCTCCCGGATGGTTCTTCCCTTCCAAAAGGGAATTATCTCCTTTTCGAAAATGTCCCTGGTTTCCTTGTCCACCAGGTAGGGAATTTTCTCCCGGCCGTTCAGGATTTCCAGGTCCTCCAGGGAGTGGCAGCACAACTCGGGACAGGTAGGGGTGGCTTTGGCCGCCGGTCCGCGTTCACCCACTATCAACTCACCGTCCAGGATGACAACCGTCTTGTTCTCCAAAATGTGGCGAAAGGTTTCGGCCCGCATCATGGGAGCGGAAAGCAGGGGAGCGGTTTTATAGAACCTCGTTATCAGCCTGGCCCGTTCAGGAGAAATTTGTTCCTTGGCGGCCAGGGAGGCCTTTTTCAACGCGGCAACTCTTTCGTTCATGATTCATACCCCCTTATGGTTACGTCCAAGCCGTAAGAGGAGAGAACCTCCTTGGCCCTTTGGAGGTTTTTCGGCCTGGGTTTACTCGTCTTCATGACCTCGGGGCCGCGCCCCAGCAGGTGATACTTCTCCACCCCGGCGGAATGATACGGCAAGAGTTCCACTGAATTTATATTAGGTAATGATAATAACAGGTTACCCAATCCATTTAAATTATCCAAGCCGTCGTTCACCTCTGGAATATAAGGCATTCGAACAACCGTCCGGCTTCCCATATCATTGAGCGTCCGCAGGTTTTTCAGGATGAGGTCCGGTGAAGTGCCCACCAGGGACAGATGGCGCACCTCATCCAGCAGCTTCAAATCATATAAAAACAAATCCGTCAGCGGCGCCGCCTTCCTGATCGCCTCCGTTGAAACCGCCCCCGAGGTATCCACGGCGGTGCTGAGCTCCTCCTTCTTGCAGGCCTGTAACAGAGCCAGCAAAAACTCCGGCTGATAAAAAGGCTCGCCTCCGCCGAAAGTAACCCCGCCGCCTGATTCCTCGTAAAAAGCCAAATCCTTCATCACCTCGCCCATCACCTGGGCCACTGTGGTCTCCCGGCCCACCATTTCCCTTGCTCCGGTGAAACAGACATTGACGCAGGCTCCACAATGAAGGCAGCGCTCATGATCCTGGACCACCCCTCCAGGCGTCGAATGGGCGGCCTTCTGGGGACATACTTCTAGGCAGGCCCCGCAATTTATACAGTACGTGGGCCGAAAAATCAGCTCCGGCAAGGGGTGCTGGCTCTCCGGGTTGTGGCACCACTTGCAGGCCAAAGGACAGCCCTTGAGAAAGATAGTGGTCCTCAAACCCGGTCCGTCCTCTGTGGAGAACCTCATTATATTGAATATAATTCCCTTCCCCGCTGTCACGATCTGCCCGATCGGTTGGATATGACGCCCCTGGAGGAAATCATCTCCTCATTGGACCAACGGATATGCTCCCGCATGATCCTCCCCGCCTCCTCTCTTTGGGCCGCTTTCAACGCTTTAAGCAACCTGTCCCAGTCCCGGCAGTTTCGCTCCAGAACCTCTCTGGTTTTGGGCAGGTAACGACGATAGTAACATCCGATATTTTCATGAACGGTGTCGATGTTCAGCTCGAAAAGCGGGTTTCCTATGAGCCGGACCAGACCTCGGTGCAAGGCCGCCTCCACGGAATGGAACTCTTCCCATTTTCCCGGCCCCTCTTGGGCGAGGGTGTTCAATCGATCCTTAAGGCCATCCAATATTTTGTAATTACATATTTTATCACCGCGAGCAGCCAACTCGGCCACACAGCCCTCCAGCCCTTCTCTGAATTCCGTCAAGGCCTCCAACTCTATACGCCCCGCCCGGATGAGAAGACCCAACTCTTCTTTGACCGGATCCGTCGTCATGGACTGGATAAACACGCCTCCACCCGCACCGGATTTTGTCCTTAGGAGCCCTTTTTGGCGGAGGACCCTGAACGCCTCGCGCAAAGTTCCCCGGCTGGCACCAAAGCTTTCCTGCAAGGCCTCCGTGCCGGGGAGCCTATCGCCCGGCAACAGCTTCCTGTTAATGATTGCCGCCTCTATCTGCTCCACCACACTATCGACCAGCAGGTTTTGTTTAGCTTTGGTAAACAAAAGCCCTCCCAAAGGATTAAATGTCTATCAGTTATACTAATTAATTTTCACGTTTTATCCAATAAAATCAACGTAACTCTGGCGGTTTTGTCAATATCGATCTTTTGGTCTGGTTACGGGTAGGTAGTTATTCGGGGAAGTATTTGAATTTTATTCTTAATCAAATAAGGGGCGCGCTTCGCAAAAACCACACGCCCCTTTAAACAGACCGCTATTAAATTATTTGCTAAAACTCAATCCCTTCTCTGGCCATAACCCCTTCCTGGAAAGGGTGCTTTATCATCCGCATCTCCGTTACCAAATCAGCCTTTTCCATCAGACCTGGGGAGGCGTTCCGGCCGGTTAGGACCAGTTCGGTACTCTCGGCTTTGGATTCTATCAAAGCCAGAACTTCCTCTTCCGTCACCAACCCCAAGGAAACAACCACATCAATCTCATCCAAGACGACCAGATCGACCTTTTCGCTCTCCAGTGCTTGCCTGGCCTGCCCAAGCCCCTCTTGGGCCAGCCTGATATCCGTTTCTGAGGGTATTTTTTTAAAAATAAACCCCTTACGACCGACAGGGATTATCTTGAAATTGTCACCAAGGCCCTTTACCGCAAAATGCTCCCCCGACGTTTCAGGAGCCTTCAAAAACTGAAATACCCTGACCTTCCACCCTCGGCCGTAGGCCCTAAAAGCCAACCCCAAACTGGCTGTCGTCTTTCCTTTTCCCTCTCCGGTGTAGATCTGGACCAATCCTCGTTTTTTCATCCAACATAACCTCTGTTTAGCGGCCCTTTACCGGTCGTCGGGCCGTTTTCAGGCTCCCTTTATGCGAGAGATGATCGTCTCCAACTCGTCGTTTGAATAGAACTCGATAACTATACGTCCTGTCTTCCCTTTTTTGGTTATGGATACCTTTGTTCCCAGTTTTCTTCGTAGCCTATCCTCTTCCGCTTTCATCTGAATCGCAGCTTTTGGTGGGATCTTGGGCTTGGCTGGATTCTTCAAACGCTCCACCAGTTTTTCGGTCTGCCTTACGCTTAAGGAATCGGTTAAAACCTTGTTTCTCGCATTAAGCAACTTCGCCGTATCATCCTGCAAAGAAAGAAGGGCCCTGGCATGACCCATGGTCAATCGATTCGCCAACACATCGGACTGAACCGCCTCTGGCAACCTTAATAATCTCACTAAGTTAGCCACAGTAGCCCGATCCCTGCCCACGGCTGCGGCAACTTTCTCTTGTGTAAATTGATACTCTTCCATCAGACGGCGATAGGCGGAAGCTTCTTCCAGAACGTTCAAATCTTGTCTCTGAACGTTCTCTATCAGGGCCAGTACCAGGCGATCATCAGAAGTGACCTCCCGGACCAACACCGGAACCAGTTCCAGCCCGGCCAACTTAGCCGCCTGCCACCTTCTCTCCCCGGCGATAAGGTAGTATCCGCCTTCTGGTTTTTTGGTTACCAGTAACGGCTGCAGTATCCCCTGAGCCGAGATTGATTCCGCTAATAAGCCAAGGGCCTCCTTATCCATCTCGCTTCTGGGCTGATCCGGGTTTGGTTCAATCTCCTCGAGCTTCACCATGTCCATGGGTAACTCGTTCCCCATGAATTTTTCCTTTTGCTCTGATGTTTTGACCTCCCGGCGCCCATCTTCGGCAGCCTTCTTGTCGTCGGTTGCCAGCAGGGCATCCAACCCCCGACCCAGCGCTTTTCTCGCCATGGGACCTCCGTCAGCTAATTGGATCCATGCCGCACCAGCAACTCCCGAGCCAGCTCCAGATATGATTGGGCGCCCTTGGACCGGATATCGTACAGCAAAACCGGTTGTCCAAACGACGGACTCTCAGATAGCCTAACATTCCGGGGAATTACCGTTTTGAACATTTTATCGCCAAAATATTTCTTCACTTCTGCGGAAACCTGGTGGGAAAGATTATTTCTGGGATCGAACATGGTTAAAAGGATACCCTCTAGTTCCAGCCCGTTATTTTGGCTATCGCTTATTCTATTTACCGTAGCCACAATTCGGGAAAGACCCTCCAAAGCGTAATACTCGCACTGCAAAGGAACAAGCACCGACTTGGAAGCCACCAGCGCATTGAGGGTTATTAAACCCAAGGAAGGGGGACAATCTAAAAAAATATAATCGAAATCCGCCTCAACCGCATCGATCACCCGTTTAAATCTAAGATGGCGGTCCTCAACGTCTACAAATTCGACCTCCACGCCGATCAGATCAATTGTCCCCGGAAGCACACTGAGGAAGGGTAAATCGGTCTTATAGACAACATCCTCCGGACCCGCCCGGCCGACAAGAATATCGTAAATTCCCATTTCTGACTCATCGCCCGCCCAACCCACTCCGCTGGTAGCATTGGCCTGCGGGTCGCAATCAACCAGAAGCGTCTTTTTTTCCGCAGCCGCCAGAGATGCGGCTAAATTAACCGCCGTGGTGGTTTTTCCCACCCCCCCCTTCTGGTTGGCTACGCAAATTACTCTAGCCATTATTCTCTCCCGCTTTTCCCTGAAGCAGAATTTACGCCAGCATCCATCCCAATTGTTCCACGTGGAACATCCAGCAGCCTTAGGCTTTGGTTATCATTTTCTTAATACGATGACGCCTTTATTTTTCCCATGATTTATTGTTTTAATAATTTCCTCCATTTTCCAGCCATAGTCATTAACTTTTAATTTAATCCCATCAATATTATCAAGATCATTTTTTCCTATGAGTGCGTAAAGCAAACAACCTTCTCTGCCCAATTCATTAACTGTTTTTATAATTTCATCCACTCTGCTTACAGCTCTCGTGACTATAATAGGATATTGCTCTTCTTTCCATTTGAATTTCTTACTATTATCTTCACAAATTACTTTTGCATTTTTTAATGGTATGTTGTTCACCACATAGCTAAGGAACGATGCTTTTCTTTTTTTCCGTTCATAGAGGTGTACCTCCCTTTGGGAGTTCAAACAGGCCAAAATGATTCCGGGAAACCCCGCCCCCGATCCGAAATCGCATATGGGGGATTCATCTTTCATAAGCGAGTTTAGCCAAAGGCACTCCGATAAGTGATCTTCCCATATCCTGATTTTTGCCCCAGGTCCAATTAAATTAATTTTTTTTGACCAATATAGTAAATACCCTAAATAATTACTTATCCTGGCCGCTTCCTGGTCGCTTATTTTATATCCGCCTTTAGCGCACTTTCGGATTAAATTTTCTGGGGATATGTTTTTCATTTTCCTATGCAGAACTTATTAAATATTTGGTCTAATACCGTTTCGTTAAGGTTCTCACCAGTAATCACTCCCAATCTATCCATGGCCTCCTTTAAATCAATCAAAACAATTTCGGCGGTCCTTTCTTCAGCCATTGCTGCTTTTGCTCCCACTAACGATCTCTTTGCGTTTTTCAGTGCCGATAGGTGCCGTCTGCCTGGTAAGAAAGTTATCGTTTCCAGTTTCACCCTTTCTCCAATTACCTTTTTCTTAATAATTTCTATGAGTTTATCTACTCCCTCGCCTGTTTTTGCTGATATTCGAACCTCTCCAACTCCTTTGGGATTATATCTCCCTGGGTCATTTTCTTTTGGTCTCAAATCAATTTTATTATAAACTATTAATACTTTTTTCTTGTCTAACTTATTAATAATTTCTTTTTCTTCTATACTTATTCTTTTTGATGAATCGATTAAATAAATTATTAATTGCTCCTCTGCCATCATTTTTTCAGTTATTTTTTGACCTTGGAACTCTATTTGATCCATTTCCTGATTTTTTCTTTGTCGCAAACCCGCCGTATCCACCAGGGTTATGTTCATCCCTCCAATATCAATCTCCGCTTCTAAATAATCTCGCGTCGTTCCAGGCCTTTCACTGACTATTGCCCTTTCGTGCCGGCATAGCTTGTTCATCAAGCTTGATTTTCCCGCGTTAACCCGTCCCGCAAGCACAATCCTAATTCCATTTTTTATTGAAGAAGCGATTCGGGCATTTTTAATTAACCTATCTATATTATTGATTATTTGAGTTAATGCCTTTTCATATTTCAGGTAATCAACCGATCCCATATCCTCTTCAATAAATTCTATCCTCACCTCCACGTCAGCATAAATTTCTTTTATTTCGTCATTTAGGGCTCCTATCTCTTGTTTTAAAGCCCCTGTTATCTGTTTAACCGCAATCTTTGACCCAATCGGCGTTTTCGCGTTAATTAGCTCTACAACCCCTTCGGCTTGTGAGACATCCATTTTCCCAGCCATAAACGCCCTGTAGGTAAACTCTCCTGCCTCTGCCAATCTGGCACCTCTCTCAAGGCAGAGCTCCACAATCTCTTCCAGAACCACGTTTCCTCCATGTGCTTGTATCTCGTATGTGTCTTGTCCTGTGTATGTATGCGGTGCCTTAATATACACGGTCATTGCTTGATCAACTGTTTCCCCATTTTCCCCGACCACTCTTCCGAAACTAAGCCTTCTTTCTTTTATTAAATCTGGCCTTGCCGGTCTGAATATGCTCTTCCCCATAAAAATTGCGTCAGGACCCGATATCCTTATTACTCCTATCCCGCCCCGGCCCAGCGGCGTGGATATAGCAACTATGGTATCGTTCAGACTACGCATTTCCCTAACCATTTTTCCCATTCCAACCACAAAGGGGGGGACACCTCGCTATGTGCCCCCCCCTTTTTTATGTGTGTCATTCTTTATCTTATTATTTCAGACTTATCAAAACTCTTTTATAGGTACCTTCACCTCTGGACCTAGTCCTAAACCTGTCGTCGTCCTGAAGAGTAATATGAATAATTCGTCTATCGTGGGGGTTCATGGGGCCTGTGGTCTGGCCTCTTTGGGTGCTAAGAGCTTTTTCGGCTAACTGAAGGGCTGTTCTTTCCAGGCTTTGCTCTCTTCTTTTTCTATAATTTTCAGTATCAATGTTAAGCCGAAGGTGCATTCCGGCTTTTTTATCAACAATTTTACTTATAATGAACTGGATAGCATCCAGAGTTTGTCCTTTTCTCCCTATTAACAGCCCCGATCCGTCTCCTATTATATTTAGATATATTTTGCCGTCTCTCCATCCGGACTCTACTTCGGTCTTTTCCATCCAGTAACCCAGAAGTTCTTTAAGGCACTGGGCCGCCATTTCCCTATGCTCTTCTTCGATATCCTTGGGGGCCTGATCGTCAATATCCGTATTCGCCCGATTTATATTGACTCTCTTTTCCGGGGCGTACCTTTTTGGCTTACTAGGCCTCTCTCTTCTGCTCTTTTTCCTTTCGGCCCTTCTGATATCACTTTCATCCCTTAGATCGATGTCTATCCGGTCTTTTGGGACGGATGGTTTTAAAAGGTCTTCCGGGGTAAGTTGCCTAATTTTTTTCTTTGGAATTTCGGCCTTGCTTGTGGGTCTCGCCCATGTTGATCTTGGCGGTTCCTGATCCCTTATTTCTTCTTTAGGATATTCCTCTTTATCAATAACAGCCCCGCTGGTTTCCTTTTTCTCTTTTTCGCATATATCCTCGGAGCTCATTTCCTCTTTTTCTACGGCTTTTTTCTCACATTTACCTTCGGTATTTTCTTCTTCCCCTTCAATAAAGACCCTTATCCTCGCCTTTTTAAAACTTATTCCGAAAATTCCCCCTCCGCCTGGATGAAGAATCTCAAATTTCATGTTCGAAGGCGAAATTCCCGTTTTTTCGACAGCAATATCCAGTGCCTCCTGGGTGGTTTTCCCTTCGATATCTATGTATTCTGGCATACCAACTTCTCCTTCCGCCTCCTTGTTCCCGGCTATTTTTTCTTGTTCACCCAATACTGCTGTCCAATAGACAGTATGTTTTGGGTCAACCAGTACAAAACCAGTCCGGAGGGGAAATTAATGAATATAAAGGTGAAGACAATGGGCATTAGGAGCATTATCTTCGCCTGGGTGGGATCGCCTGGTGTGGGTGTCATCTTTTGGGTTATAAACATTGAGGCCCCCATCAGCAGGGTCAGTACGGGAATACCGTATGGGGGTTCCATCAGTGGAATGCTGAAAGGAAATCTGAAAAGCCTGTCCGGAGCCGAAAGGTCCTGTATCCACCACATGAAAGGCGTATGCCTAAGTTCGATAGCGTAATCCAAAAGACGGTACAACGCGATAAATACCGGGATCTGAATAACCATGGGTAAGCATCCACCCATTGGATTTACCTTGTGGGCCTTATAAAGACCCATCATCTCCTGATTTAATTTCTGTTTGTCGCTTTTGTATTTTTCCCGCAGTTTCATCATTTGGGGTTGAAGGGTTTGCATGGCTTTCATTGACTTATAGCTCTTCTGGGTCAATGGCCAGAAGACTAACTTAACGACTATGGTCAATATGATAATTGATAGCCCGAAATTTTTAACCATCCCATAGGTGAAATTGAGGAAATAAAGGAATGGTTTTGCCACTATATCGAACCAACCCATATTAATGGATTTATCCAAGTTGTATCCGGCCTTATTTAGCAATTCTATCCGCTTAGGACCGAAGAACACCTTGAATTGTGTTATGCTTTTCTCGCCTGGCCCGATCTTCTGGGGCATCGCCAAGTAGGTGATTTTTATCTCGGGATTTTTTATTTCTTCTTGGCCTCTCTTGACCTCCGCCTTTAGACTTCCGTTCTGCGGATCCCCTTTTTCGCCTGTGGGAAGCACTGCCTGGAGAAAGTAAGAGTTTTCATATCCTCCCCAGCTTATTTTTCCGGCAACTACACCTTCCTGCTTTTTAATATCCCCCAGGTCCAGCTCTTTCAGCTTACCGTCTACATATGCCCCGAAACCCCTGAAGGCGTAGTTTCCGCCCTCGTCCGTGTTTCTCTTTGCGCTCAAAACTATCCCAATATTGTCGTCAATAGTTTTGTTGCTATTGTTAATTGCCACTATCTCCATGTCGAACAGAAAGTCGTCCGGCTTTATGGTGAATATTTTTTTTACTTCTACGCCGCTTGCCGATGTCCACTTAAATTCGATTCTTTTTTCCGCGTTAGTAGCATCTATATTATATGAGTCTGTTTCTGCTTTATATACCGCCCTACTTAAATTTCCTATAGAATTGTCCTTAGTTATCAATTCCAGGGTTCCGGTTCCCTCTTGGACCTTTATAAGTTCCTTCAACTCCGACCCGGGATCAGTGGTTTCTTTCATCCCTATTAGTTTTAGACTTATAAGCTTTCCGCCAATCTCGCTGAAGCGATATATGCCTACCCTGCTCCTGATCTCTACTACCCGGGCGTTTTTGCTGTCTACTTCCTGTTGCTGTTTGTTCTGCTTATCCTCTACCGTCACCGTCTTTTCAACGGTCGTCTTTTTTTCTTCCTCTTGGGCGAGGTTTTCTTTTATCTTTTTTTCTTCGCCCCCCTTAATTGCTTCCTGCTTCTGTTCTTTGATTACAGGCTCGGTAGACTTTTTCGGGGAAAACAACTGAGTCCATAAAATAAGGACAAGCAGAGATAGTACTACTGCCAGTATCGCCCGTTTTGATTCCATTTATTTGTTGCTCCTGCTGCACTTTTTTGGTGGTACAGGGTCAAATCCACCAGCGTTGAAAGGGTGGCACCGAAGTAACCTTCTGAGACCTAAGTATGTTCCCTTTAGGATTCCGTGGATCTCGATGGCTTCGTATGCGTAGTTAGAACAGCTTGGCACGAACCGGCAATTTGCGCCCAGTAAAGGGGATATCAGGTATTGATACCCCCTTATTATGGCCATGCCCAAGAATTTCAATTGCTTATTCCCTGGTGCTTTATCGCATTATTGTCGTTTATTCTGGAGGGCTTTGCCAAGTTCATTTTGGACCGACTGGGTAGAGATGTTGCCGCAACCTTTGCGGGCTACGATTACGGTGTCCGTCTTTTGGAACCTTATCTTGTTCTTCCTGAAGTATTCTCTTATCTTTCGTTTGATCGTATTGCGTACCACTGCATTCCCGATTTTTCGACTTACGGTCAAGCCTATCCGGGTGCAGCCGTCTGTTCGATTCAGGTAGATATTGAAATGTTCCGTTCGCCGGCGCTCTCCCTTTTTGAAAACACTCCGAAAGTCGCTCGACGTTCTAAGTATTTCTTTTCTACTTAATCCTTCTGTCGGCTTTTGGTCCAAAATTTTCCTTACTTCATACTGCCAACCTGGCGCGTCCTTTCGCCCTTCTCCTGTTAATGACGGCACGGCCGTTCTTCGTTTTCATCCTGGCCCGAAACCCGTGGGTTCTGCTTCTCTTTGTTCGGCTGGGCTGGTAGGTTCTTTTCATTATTCGACACCTTTCTCTTTCTAATTCAAAGCCTTCTATAGACCATAGTCCTTCGCCAGTGTCAAGATTTTTGCTTGCACTCACCCATTCTTTAAGCTTCTTTATCCTTTCCTGTCAAGTTCTTCACCCCGTTTCTCTTTTGGTTTTGGCCATCATTTTGGCCGGTCCCCCGTTTTTTTAATTTTTCTTTGATTTTTGCATAAGTACATTGTACTTTGTCCTCAAATTAAATCCTTTTTGGTTCTATTCTGAGGACCATCCAGCGGAGGCGGGTTGATGTTCCTGGATCCTCTTTTAGGTTTTTTTTCCAGCGATCTTGCGATCGACCTCGGTACGGCCAATACCCTGGTTTACGTAAAGGGTAAAGGCATAGTCCTTTCCGAACCCTCCGTTGTGGCAGTCCGGGAAGACGGCCGATCCCAAAAGATTCTGGCTGTCGGTAAAGAGGCCAAAATGATGCTAGGCCGAACTCCCGGAAACATAAAGGCGATTCGTCCCATGAAGGACGGCGTTATCGCCGACTTCGAGGTTACGGAGGCTATGCTCCGTTTCTTTATTCGTAAAGTTCACAACCGCCGGGCCTTGGTCAGGCCCAGAATAATAATCTGCGTTCCTTCAGGCATCACCCAAGTCGAAAAAAGAGCAGTTAAGGAATCCGCTGAGTCTGCCGGGGCTAGAGAAGTTTATCTTATAGAAGAACCGATGGCCGCGGCCATCGGTGCCGGCCTCCCGATCATGGAACCCACTTCCAACATGATCGTTGATATCGGTGGCGGCACCACGGAGGTAGCCGTAATATCTTTAGCGGGCATAGTTTATTCCAAATCCGTCCGTGTCGGTGGCGATAAAATGGATGAGGCTATTCTCCAGCATATCAAGAGGAAATACAATCTTCTTATTGGGGAAAGAACCGCAGAGTATATCAAGACTTCAATCGGCACCGCCTATCCTACAGAGGAGGTTATGACCATCGAGGTCAAGGGACGCGACCTTGTCTCCGGAATTCCCAAAATTCTTCAGATCGACTCTGAAGAAGTCCGTCGAGCCATTTCCGAGCAGGTTGAAACAATCGTGGAAACCACCCGTATCGCTTTGGAGCAGACCCCTCCCGAGTTGGCCGCCGATATTGTGGACAAGGGTATCGTTCTCACCGGTGGCGGGGCCTTGCTCCGTAATCTTGATGACCTTTTGAGAGAGGAAACCGGCCTGCCCATCACCATTACCGATGACCCTCTATCCACCGTTGTTCTCGGCTCAGGTAGGGCTTTGGACTCTCTCTCTCTTCTTAAGGAAGTGATGATAACTTAACCCTACTTGCTATGCCCGGAGGGCTTTAATTGAACGTTTGGCATCGCTACCGAACTCTCACCCTGGCCCTTCTTCTTGTCTTGGCCTCCTTGGTGATTTTGGCGGTTTCCATAGATAAATCCCGACAGCTCACTCCGCCAGAGAGGCTCGCTATCGAAATATTTTCTCCAGTTCAAAAGGGTATTCTCAGTGTTATAAATGGGATAGGTGATATCGGCCGGAAATATATTTTTCTTACCGAGACTTCCGAAGAAAATACCCGCTTGAGAGGCGAGTTAACCGATCTCAAAAGCAAAATGGTTCTTTTCCAGGAGTCCCACCTGGCCAACCAACGTCTTCGCCGCCTTCTTGAATTTAAGGAACAGTCCACCCTCAATATGACTGCGGCCGAGGTGGTCAGTCTTGATCCCTCAGGTTGGTTTATGACCATCATTGTTGATAAAGGAACCGATCATGGGGTTACCCAGGGCATGGCCGCTGTCACCAGCGAAGGTATCGTTGGCCGTACGGTGGAGGTAGGCCCTAGCCATTCCAAGGTTCTCCTACTCACCGATCGAACCTCTTCTATCGACGCCCTCATTCAACGATCCCGGGCCCGTGGTATTCTTAAAGGGAGCCCCTCGGGAAAGTGTCTGCTGGAGTTCGTCATCCGCAACGCCGACGTCAAGGTGGGAGACCTAGTCATTACCTCCGGCCTTGCCGCTGCTTTTCCCAAGGGTTTTCTTCTTGGCGATGTGACCAAAGTGGAACTGGCGGCTGAAGGTCAGGGGATGTTCCAAACCATAGAGGTCGCCCCTTCTGTCGATCTTGATCGTCTGGAAGAGGTTCTTTTGGTTCTGACCCCCAATCCTTTCCTACCTGGTAAGAGCGTTGTCTCAAATAATTAATTTTTATCCGGTTCATATACCCCTGGGTTTGGCGATTATTATTCTCCAAACCACCCTTCTGGCCAAAACTGGCCACCAAAACATCCTTATCGTTCTTATTCTGCATCTTTCTGGTTCAGGCCGTTTCCTCACCGGAGGGATTCTTACCCTTTTTTTTGGACTAATCCAGGACACCTTTTCCGGTGCCCCTGCCGGTTGGTCCTCTCTTTTCTATCTCCCTATTTTTTTTGGTGGTTCCCTTTTCAGTCGAGCTCTTTCCCTTGTCCATCCATTCTTCCTCATGGGCATCGTTTTCATCTCCGGAAGCCTTCTTATGGTTATTCAAAATTGGCTTGTTTGCTCTTCTTTTCCCAATATTATCCAATGGCTATCCGTTTTTTTCACCGCCCTGGTGGCTCCTTTTCTTGTTTTATTTTTTACCTGGTTGGAATCTCTTTACGCCCGTCTTTCCAACCCCAAGTCCATTGACTGAGTTATGGCAGTTTTATCAAATCACGAATCTTCGGCCTCTAAAGTACCTTACCTGGTCGCGGGTATGTTTCTTCTTTTGGCCTTTTTTTCCCTTACCGCCAGGCTGGCTTATCTTCAGCTGAAACAGGGCTCCTATTTCGCCGAAGTTTCGGAACACAACCGGATCCGTCTTCAGGACATTCCTCCTACCCGGGGTATGATTTTCGATCGTAACGGCGTTCTTTTGGTGGATAATCAACCCTCTTTCGACCTCAGTCTTATCCGCGAAGATGTCGAGGAGATGCCGGCATTACTTTCCAACCTGGAAACCCTGCTGGATCTTCCCTCCTCTCATGTCCGTGAAAAGCTATCCAAGTTCCGTACCTCTCCTCCTTTTGTTCCCATAACCATAAAGCCCGATCTCACCCGTCAGGAACTGGCCAGGGTGGAAACGTATAAATTTGAAAATCCGGGTCTCTATATTTCCACAGAGCCTCGTCGTTACTACCTTTTCCCCGAATTGTCGGTCCACCTTATCGGCTATACCGGCCAGGTCTCCGAACGTCAACTTTCCACCGGCCACCTTAAAGGGGTCAAGATGGGTGACCGGGTGGGCCAATATGGAGTAGAGCAGTCCTGGCAGTCGGTGCTTGCCGGTCGACGCGGGGGCCGTCAGGTTGAGGTAGACGCCACGGGTAGAAGGTTGAATGTTATCCAGGAGATTCCGGCCCAGCCCGGCCATAATCTCATCCTGACCATTGATGCCAGGCTGCAACGAGCGGCCGAGGAGGCCATGGGCGATAAAGCCGGGGCCGTTGTCGCCCTTGATCCAAAGACCGGTCAGGTTCTGGCCATGGTAAGCAGTCCCTCCTTTGATCAGACTAAATTTATCAGGGGGATATCCTCCAAGGAGTGGAACTTGTTGTCCAATGATCCTTTACATCCTCTGGAGAACAGGGCTCTAAGCGGCCAATACCCTCCCGGATCCACATACAAGATTGTTACCGCCATTGCCGGCCTTATGGAAAACGTTATCACCCCGGAAACTACCTTCTTCTGCCCCGGTCATTATCATTTTGGCGGTCGAGACTACCGGTGCTGGAAAAAATCCGGCCATGGTACTTTGAATGTACACCGTGCTCTGGTTGAATCCTGTGACGTCTTTTTTTACAGGGTCGGCCAGAAGCTGGGCGTAGATCGTCTTGCCAAATATGCCAGGGCGTTGGGCCTGGGTACTCCTACCGGAATTGGTCTCCATCCGGAGCGTCCCGGACTTGTCCCTACCTCCAAATGGAAGAAAAATCGTTTCGGCGTCCCCTGGCAGGAGGGCGAAACCCTTTCCGTCTCAATTGGTCAAGGCTTCAACCTGGTAACCCCTCTTCAATTGGCTAACCTGGTTGCTACTGCGGTTAACGGCGGCACCCTGCTCCGTCCTCAAGCTGTTCTTCGAGTTGAAAAAGCCGACGGTTCTGTTGTTTCGGAGTTTAAACCTACGGTCCGCCCCAATCTTAAGCTGAATTCTTCCGTTCTTGGTATTGTTAAAAAGGCCCTGTCGGGTGTGGTCAACGAGGATAGGGGCACCGCCCGGAACTCTCGCCTGGAAAATGTTATTGTCGGGGGGAAGACCGGTACGGCCCAGGTAATCACCCTTGAGAAATACAAGGGCGTCAAGAATATCGAGGAAATCCCCTACAAGTACCGGGACCACGCTTGGTTCGTGGCCTTTGCTCCGGTGGACGATCCCCAGATTGTGGTTTCGGTTATTGCGGAGCATGCCGGTCACGGCGGTTCCCAGGCTGCTCCTGTGGCCAAGCATGTCCTCGAGGCGTTTTTCGATCTTAAGGTTAATGATTCCCTGCGAGTCGGCTCCTTTATGGCTCCCGAAGGTTAATCAATGCTAAGTCCGGAGCGAAGATTCATTGTTAGATTTGATTGGGTCCTCCTTTTTTTAACCCTTCTCTTGGCCGGGGTAGGCTTAGTTAACCTTTATTCCGCCACGTCAGAGACCGGTATTTATTTCCGCCAACTCTCTAACCTGGGCGTCGGTTTGGCGGTCATGATCTTTGTGGTGGCCATTCCCTATCAGAAAATATACTCTGCCGCCTACATTCTTTATTTCATAAACATTGTCGCCCTTCTGTCCGTGCTTTTCCTGGGTACTGTGGGGGGCGGTTCCAGGCGTTGGCTTTCTCTGGGGCCCCTAAACTTCCAGCCCTCTGAAACTATGAAGTTAACGCTTATCCTGGCCCTTTCCAGATATTGTCATGTTAAGGAAAATTTTGGGTTTTTTAACTTTAAAACCCTTCTTTTTCCTCTTATTTTGATTCTTCTGCCGGCCGGTTTGGTAATGAAGCAGCCGGATCTCGGAACAGCCCTTCTTCTTGCGGCCATCGGTGTTTCCGTTCTGCTTTTCCACGGTATCCGCTGGCAGACCCTTTCCGTTCTTGGTTTGGCTTTTTTCGGCGCGCTCATTCCTGTCTGGCAGAACCTTAAGGATTATCAGCGCCAAAGAATCCTGACCTTTTTCGATCCGGAGAAGGATCCTCTCGGTTCAGGCTATCACATCATCCAATCCAAGATCGCTGTGGGCTCCGGGGGAAAGTGGGGCAAGGGTTTCACCCATGGGACTCAGTCCCAATTGCGTTTCATTCCCGAGCATCATACTGATTTTGCTTTTTCCGTACTGGCGGAGGAGTGGGGTTTTGTGGGTTCAATGGTTGTTTTGGGTCTTTTTGCGCTTCTTCTTCTCTGGTCTTTGAGTGTTTCCTACTACGCCCGCGACCGTTTTTCCAGGCTGGTCTCCTTCGGGGTCATGACCATTATCTTCTGGCAGATGGTTATCAACATCGGCATGGTTACTGGTCTTCTTCCAGTTGTGGGCATCCCCCTTCCCTTTATCTCCTACGGCGGCTCCTCGGTTGTGGTAATCCTTATCGGCCTGGGCCTCATCATGAATGTTTCCATGAGAAGGTACAGTTTCAATCGTTGATTCCTTTGTTTCCTTCTTTTTACATACTTCTATATCTCTTCACATTTCTGTCCGGCTAAGCGAAGCATAGATTTAATTGATTGTTATTGTGGGTTAATTGATTATTAAAGCCGGGCGGTTGAAGTAATTCCTGGATGGTGCAGCGTCTGAAGAGGTTGAGTTGAAGGAGTTGAGCCAGTTGCTGAAGGCTTAATCCGAGGCGACAAAGGAACTTGAGATAGCAGAGCAAAAGGTAAGCAATCAAGGCCACATAGACCTGAGAAAGAACGGCATTGGGGGAGTTGCCGATAAAGGATTCGATCTTCAGGTTCTGCTTGATGAAGCGGAAGAAGGTCTCTATCTGCCAGCGTTCCTTGTAGATGTCGGCGATGGTCCTGGCCGAGAGATCGAAGTAGTTGGTCAAAAAGACGTAATGCTTCCCGGTCTCCTTGTCGCGGTAGCCGACTCTTCGCAAGGCCACTGGGTAATCGGCCCATTTGGCCCCTGTAAGCCAAATGACCTGGGCGGAGGTGACGTCCAAACGGCGGTTGACTCTGTTGCGCTTGACGACCTTTAAGCGGGCGCCTTTTTTCATCCTGGTGACGAAGAAGACACCTTGGCCGGTCAGGGAAAAAAGCCAGGCAAAGGCGATGTAGGCCTTGTCCATGGCCACGATGGAGCCCTTGGGAAGGTAAATTGCTCGGGCGGTCTTGGACTCATGCTTTTTGGCCTCGGAAATTGAAACAAAAGCGGGCAGATAGCCGTCATGATCCAGCAGGGTGTTGATCTTGCTACCGGCCTTGGTCTTTCTAAACCGGGCCCAGGGGAAGAGGCTCAGGCAGAGGCTTATCGTGGTCGCATCCAAGGAGAAGAGCTTGTTCTTGAACCTGAACTTGTGCTTGGGAGCAACGGGTTGACAACGACCGTAGACATGTCAGAACAAGGCCTCGAAGAAGGCTGCCGGCCGCCTTTCGTTGGCCTCGGCAAAGGTGGACCTGGCTACCGGTTGGGTACCTAAGTGGTAGAGATTATTGCTCCTGGAGCGCATGGACCTGACCCCGTCCCGGAGCGATACCCGGCCGGTCAGTTGGATAGACATGAGGTGAACGAACTGGTCCCAGCGGCTGAACTTGCGGGCCGCACGTCCGCTCCCGTGGGCTTTGTCCAGGGTGCTGAAAACATGTCTCGGAACAATCTTGAGCATCTGGGAGAGGATCGCGTTACAATGAGCCATGGCCTGATTTGTCCTTTTCCGATCGGTGAGTTAAAGGACCACGGGTTTACCCGTGGAAATCTATTCTTTTCCCTCCCTTATCAACATACTTATCAACAGCAGTGTCAAAAGACTGTAAATCCCCTGTCAGAATATTCCTATCACCTTTTTCGGATGTCAGAATATAGCTTTTTAATTTTACGTAATATATTATAGTTACAACCTATTTAGTTATTTAGCCGGGCATTGGCGAAGATTTTCCAGGCTGTCACTTTTATTTTCCCATAATCCGGTTCTAAACATTTTTTATCTACCTTTTCACATCACTACTTGGACTTAGCTTTATTTAAAATTTTCATAGTATTATAGAGAGAGCACTCACGCTTCCTGTGGTCAAGTCCAGAAGTTGCTGTAAATTCTCCTCTGCCAGTCTGGCATCAGGCCGGCATTGCTTTCATCTTGTCCTGGCCTGAGATTTCCATGTTCTCCCTATTCCATTCTTGCTCCCATTCCAGGAAGTCGGTCATGTCCAGATAGCGCCTGCCGGTGGACCAGGTTTCATGCTGCTCGGCCAGCAGGGCGCCGGTCAGTCTGACGGCCGAGTCCTCGTTGGGAAAGATGCGAATGACTCTTTCCCGGCGTCTGATCTCCTCGTTAAGCCGTTCGGCCATGTTGGTGGTCCTGAGCCGCTTACGGTACTTATCCGGCAGGATCAGCACGGCCAGGGCGTCTTCAAGACCGTTTCCCAGATCGTCTACCGCCTTATGCGCTTTGTCGCCCATCTCTTCGGCCAACAGGCCAAAGGCCCTAAAGGCCTCCTCACGGTCCTCGGCCTTCAGAATCCTCTCCAGTAAACCAGCCATTTTTGCCCGTAGGCTTTTGGGCGTCAGCCCCAACACATTGTGCCTCAGGTGGACCTGGCATCGCTGCCAGATTACGCCCTGGAAGTGGCGTCGGCCGCGTTCTTTAAGCCCTGGTGGGCATCGGAGACGATCAGGAAGACATCCCTCAGGCCCCGCTGTTTCAGCCACGAAAACATGCTGTTCCAGCTGGCCTCGTTCTCGCTGTCGCCCAGCCTGATCCCCAAGATCTCCCGATGGCCGGTTTCGCTCACCCCGATGGCGATCAAGGCGCTGATGGGCCTGACTGCCTTGTTCTTTCTGACCTTGATCACCAAAGCATCCACGATCACCAGGGGATAGCGGGTCTCGTTCAGAGGCCTCTCGTTCCAAGCTTCGACCCTAAGATCCAACTCCATACAAAGCCGGGAAACCGTTGACTTGGAAAAGCTGGCCCCGCAAAGCTCCTCGGTTATGTTCGTCACCTTGCGGGTCGATACCCCGTTAACCACCATCTCCATCAAGGCCAGAACCAAGGCCTGCTCAGACCGCTGATAGCGGCGAAATATCTCGGTCGAAAAGCCGCCGTCGCGGCTCTGGGGCACCCGCAAGGACAGTGGCCCCACCCGACTGTAAAGCCGCCTCGGACGATGCCCGTTGCGATAGGCCTGCCTGGACTCACTCCGCTCGTGCCTCCCGGCCCCTATGTGCTCGGTCATCTGGGCTTCCAGAACCTGGCTCAAAACATCCTCCACCAAGCCCTGCAATCCGTCATCTCGGGTCAAAAATTCTTTCAGCTTCGATCCGGAAAGGGTAACCTCATAATCGGCCATCGCTTCTTCCTCCCTAGGTCTGGTGTTTTTGCTTTACCAAACCTAACGGAGCGCGGTGGCCATCTCAATTATCGCCCACGCTTTTTACAGCAGTATATGGACTTGATCGCAATAACCTCAAGACAGGACAATATAATTGACTTGTCTTTGATATGTTTATATATTTAGTCATTCTGAGCCTTCGGCTTAAGATCGCGTAGTGATTTCGATAACCATATCTAAATTGGCGGTTTTGTGATAACATCGCCGAAAGAAAATCTTGGGCTGTCTGTTTTTTTAATAAGGAGAGGCCTGTGGAATTGAAGATAAAAAAGGAAGAACTCCTCAAGGGAACCGGACGGGCCCAGGCCATCTCCGAAAAACGTTCTTCTATGCAGATTCTTTCCAATCTTATGCTGGACGCTTCAGGGCCGGGTCTCGATGTAATCGCCACGGATCTGGAGATAGGATTTAGAGGTAGTCTGGAGGCGGAGATAATCACTCCCGGCCGGGTCTGCCTTCCAGCAAAGACCTTTCATAGTATAGTTAGGGAGTTGAGCTCTGAGGAGATATACCTTCGAGAAGAGGAGAACCAGCGGGTATTTATTAAGGGAGGCAGGGCTAAGTATCATCTGGCCGGACTGCCTGCAGACGAATACCCTTCTCTGCCTCAGCACGAGGAAATAAGCCTGGTTAAGATAGAGGTTGGTCAGATCCAGGAGATGCTGGCCAAGACAATCTATTCCATGGCTTCCGAAGAAGGGCGCTACAATCTGGCCGGGGTCTATTTAGAAAAGCTGGAAGAGGAGGGGAAACTCCGGATGGTCTCCACCGATGGACATCGGCTTAGTCTGGTGGACCGGGAGGTCTCCGGTTTGGATGAGTTGGATCTGGAAAAGGGAGCTATAATTCCCCGCAAGGGCGTGTTGGAGATGAGTCGTCTTTTGGAGGAATCGGACGAGGCCCGTTTTGGGGTAAAGGGTTCGGCCGCCGTTCTGGTGGCGGGCCAGTCCACCTTGATGATGAGGCTTTTGGAGGCGCGATATCCTGATTATCGCCAGGTTATCCCCCAGGATGCGGAAGGGATCGTTTTCACCGCGAAGCGGTTGGATCTACTGGAGGCCCTGAGAAGGATGACCATCCTCACCACGGACAAATACCGGGGAGTAAAAATTAGTATCGAACCTGACAGTCTGACAATTATTCTCCAGAACCCGGAACTGGGCGAGGCCAGGGAGAGCGTGGAAGCAGGTTATTCGGGAGATTCATTTGAGATCGGGTTCAACTCCATATACATCAATGACGCCCTGAAGGCCATGCGCTCCGAGGAGGTCACCTTCGCTATGGTGGAGTCCAACCGGCCGGTTAAGCTCAGCGGACCGGGGGACGAGGAATTCCTGGCCGTGATCATGCCCATGCAGGTTTAGGCAGACGATCCAGGCTGGTCGCAAAGCGGTCCACCTATCCGGTACAGCGCCGGGGCAATCCCCCGGCTTTTTTACGGGGGTTTGAATCAGCCCTTTTATTTGCCTTGGTGAAAATAGTCTTTATTATAACCCAAGCCAGCCTTTCCGTCGTTCCGGCAAGACCAAGCCCGGTGACCTCCTTTGGGCACCAGCCGGACCGTGAAGGGCACGGCCACCCCTGCGGTAATGGGTCTAGCCGACGCGCCGGAAGCCTGGGTGGGATAGTTGGACGCGTGCACGGCCAGAACGTATTGGGCCACCTCCCGAGTATGACCGGAGTGAAAAGGCCCCACCGGTTGGGAGATGGTGGCCAATTGATGGTAGTTATACCGGATAATCTTGACTTTTTTTGACGGGCCGTGATATGGTTCGATCCCCCGACCGTCCAGGATATGGCCCATCAAGCCCTGAAGGAGGGCGTGCCGCTCCTGGATATTTTGCGTTTGGGCCTAACCAGATCCAGGGAAGGAGTGGGCCGCAGCTACGGCGGTCGGGGAGGTTCGGTGGCTTTGCTTTGGCTATGAGTTCGAGAGACGAAGTCCGGAGAGCTGAGGCAGAGCGGTTTTTATTGAACGGAAAAGATCCCGTAAGTCGGATTCATGGTCCTCGCCCACCGCAATCCTGGTGGCCGTGGTCTCCAGGGCCTCCACCTCCTCCGGGGAATGGCTGACCTAAATGATGGAGAGGATCAGCTCCCGGGGCGGGCGAGGCGGGAAAGGCAGGACATAGTTATTACGGTCCCGGCCAGGAAGGCCGGGGTTTTGGGTGCAACAGATGGACTCAGGTATTCGGGAACGGGTCGGCTGTTGACGGAAAAATGAGCGCACAACCCGAAAGGGTTGCGCCGAACAGCGGATCCATTAGTTTATGTTTCCGAAGGAGTATCGACCATGACGACCGAGTTCGCCCTGTTGAACCTACACCCCAACCTGGTGCAGACCCTGACCGGACTGGACCACCTCCAACCCACGCCGATTCAGGCGGCGGTGATTCCGGCCCTGCTGGAAGGGGCCGACGTGATCGGCCAGGCCCAGACCGGAACGGGCAAGACAGCTGCCTTTGCCTTACCAATCCTCCACAACCTGACCCCGGACAGAGGACATGTTCAGGTCCTGGTGCTGGCCCCCACCCGGGAGCTGGCCAAACAGGTTTCCGCCGCCATGTCCAGGTACGGCGTTTCCACAAAAGTTCGGACCCTGGCCGTTTACGGAGGACAACCCTACAGCCCACAGATCCGCGCTCTAAAAATGGGGGTCGACGTGGTGGTCGGAACCCCGGGCCGGTTGCTGGACCTGATCGACCGCGGAGTCCTGAACCTGGAAGCCGTCTCCACCGTGGTTCTGGACGAGGCGGACGAGATGCTGAGCATGGGTTTCATCGCCGACATCGAGTCCATTCTGGAAAAAACGCCCCAGGAGCGCCAGACGGCCCTATTCAGCGCCACCATGCCCCCGGCCATCCGGCGCATCGCCTCCCGCCACATGCGCAACCCCCAGCCCTTTACCATGGACCAAAAACAACTGACCGTGGACTCCGTGGACCAGCGTTTTTACGTTATCAACGAGTCGGACAAGCCGGCCGCCCTGGTCCGCCTTCTGGAGATGGAGGAGAGCACCAGCGTATTGATCTTCGCCCGGACCAGGCAGGCCACCGGCGAACTGGCCGATGGATTGAGCCGACACGGTTTCCCGGCCGAGGCCCTCAGCGGCGACCTGAGCCAGGAGGCCCGGGAGAGGGTCCTGGCCCGCTTCCGCCACCAGCGGATCAAGGTTCTGGTGGCCACCGATGTGGCCGCCAGGGGGCTGGATATCGACGACATCTCCCACGTGGTCAACTTTGATCTGCCCCAGGATCCTGAGGTCTACGTCCATCGGGTGGGGCGGACCGGCCGGGCCGGAAGATCTGGCATCGCCCTCTCCCTGGTCACCCCCCGTGAAAGGTGGCTGCTGCAGCGTATCGAAAAATTCGCGGGGCAGAGATTGACCAGGGCCCAGCTGCCCACCATCGAGGATATCCTCGATCTGCGGGACGCCAGGTTGTTGGAACAGGCTGAAGTCTGGCTTAAGAGGGGCCGGTGCAGCCGGGAGAGGGAGATAGTCCGTCTCCTGGCCGAGGCGGGCCATGACCAGATGGAGATAGCCACCGCAGCCATGAAACTGGCCCGGGGTGGGGATAACCAGGGGCCCATCTCGTCCATCAACGAGATCAAGGATTGGGGGCCGCGCCCGGAAGGACGATTCGACCGGGGCAACGGCAACCGGCGGGGCAAGTGGAGCGCAAAGAGGCCGCAACGAGGCGGCGGCCGCCGCCCCGACGGCCGCTCAACTGACCAGGGCGGCCGGGACCGCGAGACCGGCATGGTCCGCCTCTCTCTGTCCCGGGGCAGTGCCGACGGTCTCATGGTCAGCCATGTGGTCGGCGCCATCTCCCACCAGGCCGATATCCCCGGTTCGGTTTTGGGCCGGATCACGATCCACGACAGCCACTCCTTTGTGGATGTGCCGGAGCAGTTCGTGGACCAGGTCCTGGCCAAGGCCGGCACCTTCCGCATGGGTAGGCGCACCATGGACATCAGGCGCGTTTAGGCCAAGAGGTAATCTTTTGGCGGATAGCTTCAGGGGAGCGGTGGCCCCCAAGAATCGGACAGTTGTGTTAGGTTGAATCGGCCATGAGAAAAGGAGAGAAGAGATGGCCAAGCGTAAGCAGCACAACGCAACGTTCAAGTCGAGAGTTGCCCTGGAAGCCCTACGGGGGGATCAAACCATCGCCGAATTGGCGGCAAAGTACGAGATTCATCCGACCCTGGTAACCAAGTGGGAAAAGCAGGCGGTAGATGGTCTGGCCGAGTATTTTCAGGCAAGGGCCGCCAGGCCAAGGAAACCAGCCACCAGGGCGAAATCAAGGAGCTTCACGCCAAGATCGGCGAGTTGACAGTGGAGCGGGATTTTTTGGCCAAAGCCTTCGGTCGTTGAGCCACGCCCGGAGGAAAGATATGATTGATCCCAATCACGAGAGGCTCAGCATTGCCCGTCAATGCCGGTTGGTGCCAATCAACCGATCGACGTTCTACTATCAATCCCAGGGGGAGTCGCCCCTGAATCTGAAACTGATGCGCCTGATCGACCGTCAGTGGATGCGAAAGCCCCATTTCGGCACCAGGGGCATGACCAGACATCTTCGCCGAAGCGGCTACTGCGTTGACCGTAAACGGATCAGGCGTTTGATGAGAAAGATGGGTATTTCGGCTGTCTATCCCAAGCCCAGATTGAGCAAGCCCCATCCCGAGCACCGGATCTATCCCTATCTGCTGCGGGATTTGTCCGTGGATCGCCCCAATCAGGTCTGGTGCAGCGACATCACCTATCTGCCCATGAAGCGTGGCTTCATGTATCTGGTGGCGATCATGGACTGGTACTCCCGTCGGGTGCTGTCGTGGCGGGTTTCCAATACTCTGGAGGCCGACCTCTGCGTAGCCGCCCTGGAAGATGCCCTTGGCCGGTACGGGAAACCGGAAATATTCAATACCGACCAGGGCAGCCAGTTCACCTCCCTGGAGTTCACCGATGTGCTTAAACACAACAACATCGCCATCTCCATGGACGGCAAGGGCCGCTGGATGGACAATGTTTTCATCGAGCGGCTGTGGTGGTCGCTGAAGTATGAATGTATCTATCTCAATGATTTCCCAAACGGAAAGGAACTGAAGACGGGAGTTGGGAACTGGATCGACTTCTACAACTTCGAGAGGGGACACTCCAGCCTGGACGACCGCACCCAGAACGAGGTATTGATCTTCCCCCTAAAGAATGGACACGGGGTTAAGCCGCCATTGTGGTTAGCTCGTACTCTGCCGGAGACTTGTATCCGAGCGATGAATGACGTCGTTTGGTATTGTAGAATATTTCGATGTAGTTGAAAATATCTGAGATGGCCTCCTGCCTGGTCTTGTAGTTTCGATGATGGATCAGTTCGGTCTTGAGGGTGTGGAAGAAGCTTTCCATGGGGGCGTTGTCCCAGCAGTCTCCCTTCCGCGACATGGAGCAGACGATTCCGTGTCTGTTCAGCAGGTTCTGGTATTCCCTGCTGCAGTATTGGCCGCCCCTGTAGTAAGGCATCGATGACCAGTTGGCGTTTCATCCGGTTGCTCATGGACCAGCCGACGATCCTGCGCGAATGCAGATCCAGCACGGCGGCTTGGTACAGCCAACCCGGCAAAGATCGGTTGACAGGGGACGACCGGTTGTCGAAAATATCACCGGAGAAAAAGGCGCCCACCCAAAAGGGGGGCGGCCTTTTCCCACCATGTTTTGGATTATAACGGCGGTGATGTATGTCTGCAAAGGGTGCGGCCGGAGATTCGAGACACGATCCCGAGGCCACGGAATGTCTGGAGGTTGACGGTTCGAAATTGAAGAACCGGACCTTCCGGAGCGTTTTTGAAAATACCGGGACCGGAACGATCCTCATCGAAGAGGACATGACCATCTCCCTGGCCAACGGCGGCTTCGAAGCCATCACAGGATTGCCCCGCAGCAGGGTCGAAGACCGGATGAAACTTATCGATTTCGTCCATCCGGACGACAGGGAGCGGCTGAGGCAATACCACCGGGACCGCCGCCGGGGCCGGCAGGTTCCCCTCGATTACCAGTGCCGCATTACCAGCCCAGAGAACGGGCTGCGGTATATGGCCGTCCGGGCCCAGTTGATTTCCGGAACCGGTCGCAGCGTCTTGTCGTTCATGGACATCACGGATCTGGTCTGCTCAAAGCAGGCCTTGGAGCGCAGCGAGCAGCGGCTGACGGCGCTGATGAACAACCTGCCGGGCATGGCCTACCGATACAGGGTTGACGGGCGATATATCCTTGAGTTTGCCAGCGAGGGCTGCTTCCGGCTGACCGGTTACCGGCCCGAACAGCTGACCGCCGGACAGGGCCCCAGCTATGCGGACCTGATTCATCCGGACGAACGCGAGACCATCCTGGCCGCGTTGGCGCGCGCGCTGCGCGAAAAGAAGTCGTTTCAAGCGACCTACCGCATCCGGACCGCTTCGGGAGAGGAAAAATGGGTTTGGGAACAGGGCGGAGGCACCTACTCCAAGGAAGGCGCTCTTCTGTCCGTTGAGGGGTTTGTCACCGACTTCACCCGGCACAAGGAGATGGAACAGGAACTGCGCCGGCGGGAAGCGCGGCTCAGAAATGAAAACGAACTGCTCCGGTCTCCGGATGCCGGGGTTTGCGCCTTCGGCGATCTGGTCGGAAAAAGCGAGCCGATGCGCGATGTCTACCGTCTGGTCCGGCAGGCGGCCGAACTGGATGTCGGGGTGGTCATTTACGGCGAATCGGGCACCGGAAAGGAGTTGGCCGCCCGACATATCCACCGTTTGAGCGCCCGGGCCGGCGGGCGGTTTGTGCCCGTCAACTGCGGGGCCGTTCCCGAGGCGATATTCGAGAGCGAATTTTTCGGCTATAAAAAAGGCGCCTTCAGCGGCGCGGAAAAAGACGCCGAAGGCTATCTGGACGTGGCCGACGGCGGAACCCTGTTCCTGGATGAAGTGGGGGAGATCAGCCTCAGCGGGCAGGTCAAACTGCTGCGGGTCATCGACGGGGGAGGTTATATCCCGGTGGGCGGTCGCCGGGAGAAGCACCCCAACCTCCGCATCATCGCCGCCACCAACAAGGATTTGAAAAAATTGGTGGAAAAAGGCGAGATGCGCGAGGATTTTTTCTTCCGTATTCATGTCTTCCCCATCACCATGCCGCCCTTGAGAGATCGGAAGGAAGACATCCTCCTGTTGATCGACCGGTTTCTCCAGGCCAACGATTTTGTCGCCGCGCCGCCCCCCGGCAGCGATGCGCTGCGCCGGATGGCGGCTTATGATTGGCCGGGCAATGTCAGGGAGCTGCAAAACACCCTCCACCGGTACATGAGCACGCGCACCCTCGATTTTTTGAATGTGGCCGGCGGGAAAGCGCCGACGCCCGTGGACGACCTATGGGTCCCCGACGGGGATGGGCAGACGCTGCGCGCGGCGGTGCACGAATTCGAAAAGCGCTACATCCGCAGGCTCCTTGACCGGCACCACTGGCATCGCACCAAGGTAGCGAAGATACTGGGCGTGGACCGCCGGACCCTGCTGCGCAAAATCCGAGCCCTGGGCCTCGACTGACCGGGCCGCCCCCTTGGGCCTGTGGTCCGAAGTAACAAGCCGGGAGGACGCCCACCCGCCATGGATGTGCTTATTGGGGACATTTTCGTCCCAATTTAATAATTTCATTTAATATCTCACAGTTACGGTAGAATTCCCTTCCAAATGGGACATTCATGTCCCGCTCCCGCACGGGGCGGCCCCCTCCGGGGGCCGCCTTCACGATTAACATCCCATAAATTCGATTAATTACAACATTGGAACGCCCCTTGCTGTCTACCTATACCGGATTGGTTCGCCACAACGGACGGGAGGCGTTGGCCATGAAGAAAGGAGGGGGGCGATCGATCGGATTAAGAGTCCGGAGACAGGACCCTCCACCACGGAATGGGAACAAAGCGAACCCAACTTTAAACAGGAGTAACGCTATGGATATTTCTAGACGCAGTTTCATCGCAGGAACGGCGGGAGCCGCCGGCCTGGTGTTGTCGTCAAGATTTCCTTTTCGGAACCTGAAGGCCGCATGGGCGTTCGGCGAGCATCCCCAGGAAAAGCTTCCGTATCGGATTACGAAAAAAATTCCTCAGGTCTGCGCCCGGGCATGCGAGGCCGATTGCGCCTACAACGTGGTCATGGCCGTGGATCCGGCCACAGGCCTGGAACGGGCGATCACCCTGGAGGGCCGTCCGGAAGATCCGGTGTCCCGGGGTAAATACTGCATCAAGGGTCTGGGGTTCGTGGATTCCATCTACAACCCCGACCGGCTCATGGTCACCCTCAAGCGGACCAACCCCAAACGCGGGATCAACGAAGACCCCGGCTGGGTGGTCATGAAGACCGAGACGGCGGTGAACGAATTCATCGACCGGTTGAAAAAATATAAACCCGAAGAAATGGTCATGTGCTCGCCCGGCGATCCCTATACCAACCGGCTGGCCCAGTCCATGGGGGTTACCCGGGCCGACCAACGCACCGAATGCTTTGGGACCCACTACTACATCAACTGCCTGACCGTGACCAACCCGCCCAACGCGGTGTATTCCAGCACCTACACCCCGAGCCATCATATCGCCGGATATGATTTCAGCGGTTCGAAATACGAAATCTGGTTTGGGTTTGACTCCTTTGCCAAGGCGGGCAAGGCCGGGGTGCTCAATCATCTGGCGGAAAGCAAGGCCAAAAATTGCAAGCGGGTCATGTTCAACCCCCTTCGGACAACGGTCGCCGACGCCTTTGCCACCGAGCTCTTCGATATCCGTCCCGGAACGGACCTGGCCGTGGCCTTGGCCATGATCCGGATCATTGTGAAAGAAAAGCTCTATCACCGGCAGTTCCTGACCACCTGTTCGGACGCGCCAGCCCTGATTGACGAGAAGACCGGCCTTCATCTGCAGGCCGAGGACGGACGCTGGCTGGCCTGGTCCGAGTCCGGGAAAAAGGCGGTGAACATCGACGAATGCAAGGACCCGGCTCTGGACGGCGGACCATTCACCTTCACTCTGAAGGGAAAATCGGTTACGGCCCGACCGGTACTCGCCCATCTGCTGAAAGGCGCCGAAAACTGCACCCCCGAGTGGGCGGAGAAGATCAGCGGCGTTCCGGCGGCCGACATAGCCCGGATCACGCGGGAGTTCGCGGCGGCGGCCCCCCGGGCCTTTGTCCCGGCCCTGAAACGCGATGCGGCCGGGCCCAACTACGCCAACTCCTGGAAATTGCGCCATTGCATCAACATCATGAATTTCCTGACGGGCGCCATGGACCACGAGGGCGGGGTGCTGCTTCTGCACGACGTCAAAATCCCGTGGCTGGACGATGTGGCCCCCCTGCGCAAGCCCTATCCGCCCCAGCCGGAACACCCGGCGGACGGACGTAACAATTTCCCCGTAACCTGGGATATTTACCGCAAGAAGGACTTCTCAGCTCCGGGCCATTACGGGACCCTGGGCTATATGCTGTACAACGGCACCCAGACCAAGGTCGTCTTTTTCCGGAATCCTCATCGGGGCCTGTTCTCCATGATCCAGCCCCAGATGCTGGAGGCCGCTCTGGAAAAGATGGAACTGGTGGCGGACTGGAACCTGTACCTGGACGACCTGGGGTACTGGTGCGACTACGTCTTTGCGGCGGGTCATCAGTACGAGGGAGGCAAGCTCGACCTTCGGCTCTACTACCCGAAATATCCCTGCCTGGTCGGCGGTTCGGCGGTTCAGAAATCACCCGGCGACCAGATCGGATGGGGAACCCTGGCCAAGAAGATCGGCCTGGAACTGGCTCCCGATTACTGGACCACCGACGGCAGCCGCGATCCGGCCAAAATGATCAAGGACACCCGTTCCGATGAGGCGGTCAAGGCGGTCGGCGCGGCCGCCAACTACAAGGAGTTCATGGAAAAGGGCGGTTTCTGGATCGATAAGTCAAAACCCTATGAAAATTACGGCAACATCGGCAAGCTCAGCTTTGGGGTGCCCCATGGCCGGGTCCGGATCTACGTGGATGAGTTCGTAAAGGCCGGATATGATCCCACGCCGCACTGGTCCCAACGGTGGCATGAACCCGAGGGGGAGTACAAGTTCTCCATGCTGGTCACTCGCGGTCCCTGGATTATGCACGCCGATCCCAACTTCATTAACAACCCGGCCCTGAAGGTTCTGACGGAGCGCAACTTCATGGATTGCGTCTGGATTCATCCGGACAGCGCCCGGGAAGTAGGGGTGAAGGAAGGAGACAAGATCCGGTTGGAAAACAACCCCAAATTCATGACCCAGCTGCCCCGGCCGGTTTTGGCCAAGGCCCATCTGACCGAGCGCGTCAGCCGAAACTGTGTGCTCACCTTCCACGGCATCGGTCATCGGGCCAAGAACCTGCGGTATGGAGGCAAGGGCTGGGGATATCGGGACGGCGATCTGGTGCCCCAGAAAAATCCGGAACTGGTCAAAAAGCACGACGCGACCGGTATGGGCTGGGTCGAAGACGTCCACGTAAAAATCAGTAAAGCCTAGGCAGGAGGCGACCAATGAAAGAATACGCCATATTGCTCGACAGCACCTACTGTACAGGGTGCAATACGTGCATGTACAAGTGCATCCAGGAAAATAGGACCGAGGAGCTGGCCTCCCGAGGAATGTTCCGCACCTGGGTGCAAATCAACGACCACGGGCTGTATCATCATCGATGCATGCATTGCCTGGAGCCGTCCTGCGTGGAGGCCTGCAAGGAGGCCAACGGAGAGAAGCACGCGCTCACCAAATCTCCATATGGACCGGTCCTTTTCGACATCTCGCTATGCGTGGGCTGCGAGGCGTGCGCGGACGCCTGTCCGTTTGAAGTGCCGAAGATCGACCAGAAAACCCAAAAGATGGTCAAGTGCAGCATGTGCGCCCATCGCCTTCAGGACGGACGCGAGCCCGCCTGCGTGGAAGCCTGTCCCACCGGGGCCCTGATGTTCGGTGAATACCAGGACATCGTGGCCAAGGCCAAGGAACGGGCCGCCGCGCAGAAGCTCACGATATACGGCCTCAAGGAAAACGGCGGAGGGCACTTCCTGGTGTTGGCCTCCGAACCGATCAAGGCCGGATATCCCAAGGCGGAGCTTCGCTCGGTCAAGGGGGTGCGGGTCGCCGGGGCTGGTGTCACCGCTCCGGCGCTGGCCGTCCTGGCTGTTGGCGGATTGAAAAAATTCAGCGACCGGCGACACCGGGTCGAAACCGAGAAGTAAATCAAAACCGTCCCCCGGCGATTCCACCTCCGGCAAGGGGGTGAATCCCGGGGGGCGGCAAGCGAAAGGTTTTGGAAATGGATGCCGTCTGTGAACGTATAGAAACGGTGGACGCCGGTATTCGGGGCAATTTCTACAACGGATTATCCCGCGCCCTCAATTATCCGGATGCGGCCCTGGTGGCGGATCTGTGCTCCGGCAACTATTGTTCCTCCATGGCCGAAGCCCTGGAGCAACTTAAACGGGAAGACCTGGCCGCTCAGACTATCGCCCTGGGCAAACACTATTCCGAATCGGATCTTCCGGCCGCCGAGCAGTTGCTGCTGCTGGAGCGGGAGTACACCCGGATGTGCTTTTCATCCAAGCCGCGGCAGGTCTACCTTTTCGAATCGGTTTACAAGGAAGGAAAGCTGCTCCAGGAGTCGACCTTTCAAATCGCCCGGCTGTATTACGAAGCCGGTCTGAAGGTCGAGGAGCATTTCCAGCTGCCCCCGGACCACATCGCCGTGGAACTCGAATTCATGGCCTACCTCTGTTTCCACGAGGCCATGAGCCGCCAGCCGGAGGACAAGGAACGGAAACAGTATGCCAGCAGTCTGCAGAGGATCGTTTTGGAGTCCCACCTCGGTCCCTTTTCACATGCGGTGGGAGAGAAGCTCGGGGCGCACGCCGAGAGTGAATTCTACCAACTCGTGGCCCGGACCCTGGATGCGATTTTTGGGCAACCCGAGAGCCGCGTTGAGGCTTGAGAAAAAACAGCTGTCCGGCCAGGGCGGTGGCCGGAGCGGCGGAGTTTGGATCTGAATAGGTTTGCCGAATCCGGGCAGGGCGCCGCAGGGCGTGCCCGGAAGGCTTGCCTGCGGGAATAGGGTCGGATAGACCGTCCAACCGGACAAACCGAAACCGGGCCGTCCTGGGCTGAATCGGGAGGGTCCGGTTTGCCTGGACTCTGCCGCGGTGATCGGGTCTCACAGCTTGAGCCCAAGCTGGAGCTTTTCGGCGCGGGTTGGGCTCGGGGCGCATGACTATGTGATCTTCACCGCCCGGATCGTCATTTGTAACCCTCCCCCCAGCGGCGGCCCTCAATAATCGGCCGACTCAACCTTACACCACTGTCCGATTCTTGGGGGCCACCGCAACGTTTCCAGCGGTCAGGTGAATCCTGATCGGGTTGCCGAGAGCATCGACCACGGCGTGGATCTTGGTGGTCAATCCACCTTTAGAGCGACCGATTTCCCGATTGAAGTGCCCCCTTTTGCGCCAGTTCCGTGCTGATGGAGCTTAACAAAGGAGCCATCAATCATTATCGCCTCTGGATCGGCATCTCTGGACAACTCGGCCAGAACCTCGTCCCAGATGCCGAGATTGGCCCACTGCCAAAACCGCTTATAGACCGCTTGCCAGGCACCGAATTCTGGCGGTAAGTCGCGCCAGGGCGACCCGGTTTTCATGATCCAAAGAACAGCATCGAACATCTGGCGATCATCTTTTGATTTACGGCCCCTGGGGTCTTTCCGCCGCTTGCTCAACAGCGGTCCAATGATCGCCCACTTCTCATCTGATATGGCGTGTCTGTTCATCCTCCAGTATCAAACATATGAAAAACAAAATGTCTAGAACTGAATACTATTCATCTTTTTGGAAACAGCCCCTAGTTAGAAATTAATCTAAAAATAAATTGATAAAAAAATGACTGGAAGAAATCAGTCCGGTTCTGGTAATGGTTGATTCATCAGACTGCGGTTGACCGGATCATTGGGGCTGAGATATGCTCATGACCACGGGCAGACGGAAATTTTGTAGACGTCATTCCACAAGGTTGGCGGGCTAAGTCGATGGATTTATCATAACCTTTGGGGGTGCGGGCGGCCCGAGCCGCTAAACCAGGACCCGCCGCGCATAATCTCCTAAGTGATTATCGAAACGGGAAGAAAAAAATGAAAATTGTTGTACTCGACGGCCACACTCTGAACCCAGGCGACAATCCCTGGGACAAGGTCGAGGAGTTAGGTGAGCTTGAAATCCACGACCGCACCGCGCCGGACCAGCTGCTCCGGAGGGCGTCCGGGGCCCAAGTGCTGGTGGTCAACAAGACCCCGGTCCGCCGGGATGCGCTGGCCAAGCTGGACAGCCTCCGGTTCATCACCATGGCCGCCACGGGGTATGACTGCGTGGATGTGGACGCGGCCGGAGAGCGGGGCGTAGCCGTATCCAACGTGCCGGTCTACGGCACCGACTCGGTGGCCCAGTACACCATGGCCGCCCTGTTGGAGCTGTGCCACCATGTGGCTCTTCATGACAAGGCGGTCAAAAACGGCGAATGGGCCGCTGACCCTGACTGGTGCTTCTGGAGGACCCCACTCATCGAACTCAGGGGTAAGGTCATGGGCATTGTGGGCTACGGCCGCATCGGGCGCAAAACGGCCGAGCTTGGCCACGCCCTGGGCATGGACATCCTGGCCTACGATCCCTTTCCCGGCCCGGCCCCGGACTATGAGCCCTTTGCCTGGGCCGAGCTCGAAGAGCTGTTCACCAAGGCCGACGTGGTTTGTCTGCACAGCCCCCAGACCCCGGATAACGCTGGTTTCATTAACGAAGCACTTCTCAAAAAAATGAAACCGAACGCTTTTTTGATAAACCCTGCCCGGGGCGGGTTGGTCAAGGAGGCTGACTTGGCCGAGGCCCTGAACCGGGGCTGGCTGGCCGGAGCCGCGGTGGACACGGTCAGCCAGGAGCCCATAAAGAGGGACAACCCCCTGCTGGGGGCCAAGAACATCCTCGTCACCCCCCACATGGCCTGGGCCACCATGGAGGCCCGCCGCCGTCTGATGCGCCAGGTAGCCGAGAATATAGCCGCCTTCAAGGAAGGCAAGCCCATTAACGTGGTCAATGAAAGATTTCTGGCGGGGGTAGAGCGGGTCTGACTCCGTTATTCAAACCGGTCTGGATACTCCGTGGTTTTTAGTGGAGCCGCCCCTTTTTGGGGCGGTTCTTTTTTTGGGAAGAGATTGGTGTCCTGCTGTAGGACCTTCTATAGCGAATGTCATAAATCTGTTCCGATTCGGCTGCCCGGGGTGTGACCCCGGCAGCACATTTCGCTTTTAAACCGGAACGTTATTCTAAAAATTAGCCTAAACCATAACGGCGGGGGATATGAGCGGAGAGAGTAAGTCTCCGTTCAGCGTCCGCAGAGACGAGCCAGTTTTTCTATCCCGGCCAGGTCGCCGATGACGATGATAACCATGGATTCCTTGAGCAACTCTTCGTCCGAGGGATTGTAGATGTAGGCCTCTGAACGGTGTGGCTTCAATGCCACGGGCCTAAGACCGGTCTGCAAGAAAATGTCAGCCTCCCCAATCGTTTTGTCCACCAGGCGCGAGCCCGCCCTGACGGTAACCTCCTCGACCCTGACTGAAGGTCCTTTCCCCCTGAGCATCTTGTCTAGGAAATTTACCACGTTGGGCCTGACCATAACGCTGGCCAGCCTCATCCCTCCGATATAGGCGGGGTTTACCACATAATCTGCACCGGCCCGGAGGAATTTATCGGCCAGATTATTTTCCGAGGTTCGGGCGGCTATCTTGACCTGGGGGTTGATGTAGTTAACTTCCACCGTTATAAGAAGATTCTGCCCATCATCAGGGAGTAGCGCCAGCACGCCCGCTGATCTTTCAACCCCGGCCTTTCGCAGAAACTCCTCGGAAGAGGCGTCTCCCTTGAGAATGGGTAGATCAGGAAACAACGCCGCGGCCCGGTCAATTTTAGCCTGATCAATTTCTATTCCCACCGGCTGATGGCCAAAGGCGTAAAGCTCCCTCACCACCTGAACTCCGGTAGAGCCGAGCCCGCAGACAATTAGATGATTTTTAAAGGATGAAATTTTCTTTGCCATCCTCCGCTCCCTTAAATACTTGGAAAGGTTTCTCTCCACCACAAAAGCCGTTACCGTGGATACGGCATAGAGGACCATGCCCATACCCACCCACATAAGGACCATGGCCATGATCCTGGCCGAACTGTCCATTTCGGCCAGAACCTCGCCGTAGCCCACTGTGGTCAGGGTAATGGAGGTCATGTAAAGGCAGTCCAGAAAGGACCATTTGGAATAGCCCAGGATGTAGAACCCGAGGGTCCCCCCGATAAAGGAAAGGGCGATCAGGGCCAGGGGAAGAATGAGCCGTCCGGTCAGTTGTTTGGCTGGACCGCTGAATGAAAAAATTTTCAAAATAAAGGCCTTCATTAATATTTGACTCTATCATAATCTGAACGGAGGGTTGTTTTTAAAAACAAGAGGGATTT
This sequence comes from Desulfarculia bacterium, assembly GCA_963662305.1. GTDB lineage: Bacteria > Desulfobacterota > Desulfarculia. The sequence continues at coordinate 313,633 of OY759351.1, forward strand.
ATAACTCAAGGACACGCTGGACCAAAAATATAAAAATGAAACAGCTCACCACTGATCATGCTCTGAATTGATGGACACCGAGAAAAGCATCTATGATGCTTAAGGAGGTGTTCAATGGCCAGGAAGCGCAGACAATACACGCGAGAGTATAAAGTTGAAGCGGTGAGGCTGGTGACCGAGGGCGGAATGACCATAGCCCAGGCGGCTCGGGATCTGGGTATCAGTCAAAGCGTTCTGCAACGTTGGGAAAGGCGGTGCAGGTCCGATCCTGTTCACTCCTTTCCAGGCCAGGGGCATTTGAAGCCCGAAGCGGAGGAACTACGTCGCCTTCGCCTGGAAAACGCCAGGCTGCGTCAGGAGCGTGATATCTTTAAAAAAGCAGTGGCCATCTGCTCGGATCGCCCGAAATGAGGTACCGGGCCATGAAGGCCAATGCCGGCCGGTTCCGGGTCGAGTGGATGGCCAAAGCGTTGGATGGGTCGAGTAGCGGATATTACTCTTGGCTGAAGCATCCCGAAAGCCGCCGTAAGAAAGAAAACAAGCGGCTTGAGGTTGAGATCAAGGCTGTCCACGAGGCCGCCCGCCAGACCTATGGCAGCCCCAGAATCCAGGCCGAGCTTGCGGCAAAGGGCATTTTTTGCTCTCGAGGCCGGGTGGCCAGGCTGATGAAGGAACAGGGTATCAGGGCCAAACAGAAACGTAAGTTCAGGGTGACTACCCACCCCAAGCACTCCCTGCCGGTGGCGCCCAATCGGATAGATCGGCGGTTTGAGGCTCAACGCCCCAATCAAGCCTGGCTGGCCGACATAACCTACATTCCCACCCGCGAAGGCTGGTTGTATCTTGCTGCCGTGCTGGATCTGCATTCCCGCAAGATCGTCGGCTGGTCCATGAGTAACCGGATGAAACGCCAACTGGTTATTAATATTCACCGATAATCGAACACTCTGGGTTTAAGCCGCGTTTTTATTCGCCGCAAACCCTTTCGACCTTCTCCGACGTCTATATTACCGTTCCCAAACATACCTCACTCCATATGATCTGGTCAAATCAGTGACCACCGATCGAGCCGGTGGTTTAATTAAGGATTAAACCTATCCAGCCGCATATTCATAGGGGCTGTTTCCAAAAAGATGAATAGTATTCAGTTCTAGACATTTTGTTTTTCATATGTTTGATACTGGAGGATGAACAGACACGCCATATCAGATGAGAAGTGGGCGATCATTGGACCGCTGTTGAGCAAGCGGCGGAAAGACCCCAGGGGCCGTAAATCAAAAGATGATCGCCAGATGTTCGATGCTGTTCTTTGGATCATGAAAACCGGGTCGCCCTGGCGCGACTTACCGCCAGAATTCGGTGCCTGGCAAGCGGTCTATAAGCGGTTTTGGCAGTGGGCCAATCTCGGCATCTGGGACGAGGTTCTGGCCGAGTTGTCCAGAGATGCCGATCCAGAGGCGATAATGATTGATGGCTCCTTTGTTAAGCTCCATCAGCACGGAACTGGCGCAAAAGGGGGCACTTCAATCGGGAAATCGGTCGCTCTAAAGGTGGATTGACCACCAAGATCCACGCCGTGGTCGATGCTCTCGGCAACCCGATCAGGATTCACCTGACCGCTGGAAACGGTGCCGACATCACACCCGCCTGCGACTTGATCACCGGCCTCAAAGCCGATTGGACCATTGCCGACAGGGCTTATGACGCAGACAGGTTTATCGCTTTGGCCGTGAAACAGGGCTCCGAACCTGTGATTCCGCCCAAATCGAATCGGCTTGAGCAAAGGTGGTTTGACAGGCGCCTATATAAGGAGCGCCATCTGGTCGAATGCTTCTTTGCCAAGATAAAGGTATACAGATGTATTTCAACACGTTATGACAAATTGGCTGTTACCTTCAGGGCTGCCGTACTCATCGCCGCATGCATGGCTTGGCTCCAATGATCTTTTTGGAAACAGCCCCTAGTTAAAATTCGTTTTATTTTCTGCTTATTGCATTTTCATCCGGCGCTGCATGGTAGTTGCGGAGAAATAAAAGTATCGGGGACCGCAATCGCCCAAACTGGCCAGCAGATCGTCCCAAAATAAACCGTCTCCCTTATCCCCGTTTCCGCCATTCCTCCCCTGGCAGGCTAAAGTTCTTTCTCCTGATAATTCCGGCTTGATCCCGGCCGTTGGTTTCTGGTAAGTCCTAGGCTCACTGTGGCTGAACCAGCAGGCCTGGGCGGGCTGTTTCCGGCCCACCGGGAGAGAATCTTGCAGTGCTCCCACATCACCGCGAGGAGGCGCCAATCCAGATAGCAATTTGAGAGTTCCGCCGATGACTCACAACACTGTCTGCCGGGCAGAGTCGAAAAGCGAAGCGGCCTTTTTCTATCACGCTGAAAGTCGTTTCCGATTCCCGCTCCACCAGTTGAGGAGGTTTTCATGACGGTCTTAAAAAACAAGAACGGTTCCGGCCTGATTCTCTGTCGCACTCCCAAGAGTGTGATCGAGGCCGGCATTCCGGTCATGGTCCGGGGCGAGGGCTGCCGGGTCTTTGACAACCAGGGCAACTCCTATTTGGACCTGACCTCCGGAGTGACCCGGCCGGTCCATGTGGGTTACGGCCGCCATGACTTGGCCCAGGCCATCGGTGATCAGGCGGCCCGGCTGCCCTACTTCACCCCCATGCATTTCACCAACGACCAGGCGGTGGAGCTGGCCTCCCGGATGAAGGAGATAACCCCCGAGGGAATCGACAACTTCCTTTATGTCTGCGACGGCTCCGAGGCCGTGGAATCGGCCATGAAACTGGCCAAGCACTTTCACGCCGCCAAGGGCGAACCCATGCGCTTCAAGGTCATCTCTCGGCGGGGAGCCTACCACGGGGTGACCTCCCTGGCCCTGCGGGCCCTGGGCACGGTCCTGCCCATGCGCCAGACCATGGAGCCGCTTACCCCCGGCGCGGTTTTTGTGGAGTCGCCCTACTGCTACCGCTGCCCCCTCCATCTGGAGTATCCCTCCTGTGACCTGGCCTGCGCCACGGATCTCCGCCGCATAATCGAGTTCGAAGGCCCCCAGACCATCTCCGCCTTCATCGGCGAGCCCATCCAGCAGGGCTTCGGAGCGCTGGCTCCCCCGCCCGAGTATTGGCCTCTTATCCGGCAGATCTGCGACGAGTACGGCATCCTGCTCATCGACGACGAGGTCATCTGCGGATTCGGCCGGACCGGCAAGTGGTTCGGAATCCAGCACTTCGGAATCAAGACCGACATGATGACCATGGCCAAGGGCATCTCCTCGGGCTACGCTCCCCTGGGCGGGCTGGGCTGTACCGACCGGGTGGTGGAGCCCGTTGACTCCTTTGAGCATCTCCACACCTACGCCAACCATCCGGTCTCCTGCGCCGGAGGCGTCAAAAACCTGGAGATCCTAAAAGGGGAGAATCTGGTGGCCCGTTCGGCCGAGATCGGGAAGTATTTTCTGGAAGGCCTCAAGGCCCTGGAGAAGCATCCCGTCGTGGGTCAGGTCCGGGGGACCGGCTGCTGGCTGGGGATCGACTGCACCATGGACAAGAAGACCCGGGCCATGTTCCCCATGTCCCGCCTCCAGTCCCTGGTGAACCGGGCCGGGGGAAAAGGCCTGATGATCAAGCTCATGGGCCAGGCCCTGGAGCTGGCCCCGCCCCTGATCATCACCAGGGAGGAGATCGACGAAGGTATCGAGATCCTGGATCAGTGTTTTGCCGAGGAGGTCAAGGCCGGCTGAGCCGGAGCAGAAAGCGGGCCCATTCCCCGAAAAACCGACAAGGGAGACGCCGGAACTTCGCTCCCGGCGTCTCTCGGCCCTGCCCTATCCGCGGGGCGGCCCTGTTCGGCGTATTGACAACCCGCTGTTTTTCAGCTAGTTATATCTTGGCGGAAGGTAAGACTGGGGTCTTACTGCTGCCTTCCCCCGGCCCGTTAATTGGGACCCGTACGGGCCATGCAATGAAACTCACGAATACCCCGGTTAACCTTTAAAGCTCCCAATACGTTTACCTTGTTAGCGAAATACAACCATATCATGAGGGAGGAAGCTGATTGTGCGTGAAGTAGTTGTTCTTGGCGTGGGCATGACGCCTTTCGGAATACACGATCAACTGGCCCTACGCGAACTCTTCGCCCAGGCCGCGTTGGAGGCCCTAGATTCCTCCCGCCTGGAGCCCAAGGACGTGGAGGGGCTGTTCGTGGGCCAGTGTTTTGGGCCCTTTCAGGAGGGCCAGTCCAACATCGCCCCCTTCCTGGCCTCTGATATAGGCCTGCCGGTCTCGGCCCCGGCCACCCGGTTCGAGGGGGCCTGCGCCTCGGCCACGGTGGCCATCCGCCACGGGGCCCTGATGGTCGCCGCCGGGGTTCACGATGTGGTTATCTGCGGCGGGGTGGAGCGGGCCATGGCCACGGACACCACCCTGGCCACCACCACTTTCGCCATGGCCTGCCAGGCCGACTACGAATCTCCGGCCGGGCTCACTTTCCCCGGCGTGTTCGGCCTGGCCACCCACCTCTACGCCTCCAAGTACGGGGTGGAGTTGAGCCAGCTTAAAAAAGCCATGGCCCGGGTGGCGGTGAAGAACCATCGCCACGCAGTGGACAACCCCCTGGCCCAGTTCCGCAAGGAGATCGACGAGGCCAAGGTCCTGAACGGCCCCATGATCGCAGACCCCCTCCAGTTGTTCGACTGCTGCCCCTTCACGGACGGAGCCGCGGCCGTGGTTCTGGCCTCGGCCGACAAGTTCAAGGACCGGATCGACCCGGCCGTTTACATCGCCGGAGTGGGCCAGGCCCACGCCGGAGCGACCTATGTCCAGAAGGACCTGACCCTGGCCCCGGCCCGCCGGGCGTCCATCGCTCAGGCCTATGCCCAAGCCGGTGTCGGCCCCCAGGACGTGGACGTCTGCGAACTCCACGACTGCTTTACCATCGCCGAGATTATCGCCATCGAGGCTCTGGGGTTCTTCCCGGACGGGGAGGGCTGGAAGGCCTGCCTGGAAGGAAAGACCGCCCTGGGCGGCGGGGGACGACCGGTGGTAAATCCCTCGGGCGGGCTCAAGGCCAAGGGCCATCCCATCGGGGCCACGGGCGCGGCCCAGACCTACGAAGTAACCAACCAGTTGCGGGGGCTGTGCGGCTCCAGGCAGGTCCAGGGCGCGACCGTCGGCGTCGTGGATACCCTGGGCGGCGATTTCGGCACCATCTGCAACCTGATCCTGAGGCGAGGCTGAGATGAAAGAATATCCTTTGAGCTACGCGACATACAAGGAAGCCCTGGCCCAGGGCCGGGTCATGGGCCTTCACTGCCGGGACTGCGGTTCCTGGACCACCCCGCCCCAGCCGGTCTGCTCGTCGTGCGGCGGCAGGGCCCTGGACCCGGGCGAGTTGAAGCCCCAGGGGACCATCAGATCTTTTACCGTGATCCGCACCGGGCCGGTGGGTTTCGAGCCGCCCTATGTGGTTGCACTGGCCGAACTGGCGGAAGGGCCCTGGGTTCTGGGCCTTCTGGAAGGCGTGGACCCGGACCAGGCCGGTTTCGACCTGATCGGCAAGCCGGTGGGCGTGTCCGGAAAAACCAGGCCGGCCGAGGTTGACTACACCGACCGGGAAAGGGCGGTGGTGGTTTTTAAGTTGGCATGAGGGCTGTTCTTTTGCGCTGCCGGGGTCACACCCCCGGCGGCCTGTATATCGGATACTCGTTCTTTCCGTAAGACGCTCCGCTATGGCCAAGGGACCTCTTCGCCTTTTTCCGAAAAAGGCGAAGAGGTCCCTTGGAACCCCGCTTGCGAAAAGCCATTGGCCTCCTTGGTAGTTGAGGCATTATAGGCAGAGACGAAAAGCCCGGGCGACTCCAGGCAAGTGAACAAACCCCGTGTGCGTTGGAGCTAAAGATATGGAAAGCTGAAAATAATGTTTCCCGGCCACATTGTGGCCGGTGCTTTCCGGAAAAGGATTTTGGTATTTTTTGTCAGGGGTATGACCCTGACAGCACTTATTTTTCCTAACACGCCAAAGGGGTTACGCACCCCCGGCAGTCTTTATATCCAAAAATAGTTGGCCGCCCACAATGGGGGCGGCTTCCTTACATTACAGCCTTGCATATCTTTAGCTCCAGCTTTCAAAGGGTTTGTATGTTTGTTCCAACTACCCGGCGGGGTGCTTGGGAAAGACAGAGTAAGTTTTCTGTACGGCCAGCTTGATCTTTGGCGAGCGGGGTTCCAAGGGGCCGGCGAGCCTTTGGATCCTCCAAAGGCGAAGAGGTCCCTTGGCCTTAGCGGAGCGCCTCCGGAAAGAGTGAGCTACAAATCTTCTTATCTGCCGGGGGTGTGACCCCGGCAGCACAAAAGAGTATTCGCTGTCATGGACGCAGCCATGACAGCGCACGAATAAGTCAATTAAGGGCGGCGGGCCGCGGTGCGTCCCGCTTTGGGGCTTCGCCCCAAGCAAAGGCGAAGGGGCCCCTTCGCCTTTGCTGAACGTCTCCGGAAAAAGATCCCCCCTAACCCAGCGGCAACCTCCTCATCCGTCCCGGATTAAAGGGATCGTGGTAGTGGTTCACCGGGCCGTTGTCCCGGAACAGTTCATGGGCCAGCCTGAACCCGTCCGGGTCCAGTTCCACTCCCAGGCCCGGACCTTCCGGCACCGGGATGACATCGTTTTCCTGGCGGAAGGGGCCGTCCTTGATCACGTCCAGGGTCTGCCAGCGGAACAGGGACTGGCTGGGTTCGTGGATCCACTGGGTGGCCGCGCTCACATGCAGATAGGCGGCGGTGCAGATTCCGGCGTCGCCGGAGTAGCACCAGAAGCCCACGCCCATGGCCTGGCAGGCCCCGATAAAACGGACGGCCCGGTTGATTCCGCCCAGGACCGCGAAGTTGGTCACGAATGTGTCCGGCGCGCCCAGGGCCACGGCCCTTCTAAGGTCCGGGACATGGCTGGAAAAGGGGATGGAGGAGTGCTTTCTTAACTCCGCCATCTCCTCGAAGGTGGCCACCGGGTCCTCGTAATTACGGATATTGCAGGGCTCTATCTCCCGCAGGATGTATCCGGCCGTGGCCAGGGACCAGGCCATGTTGGAGTCCAGCCGGATCATGGCCCTGGGCCCCAGCCTCTCCCGCAGGAGGCGGACCGTCCTGATCTCCAGCTCCGGATCGCCCAAGGTCAGCTTGCCCTCGAACATGGTGGAACCGTGCTCCTGGGCCATGCGCTGGCAGTAGTCGGCCACGGCCTCGGCGCTCATCTCCCCGCCCCTGCCGCCGCTCTCCCGGCGGAAGGCGAAGTATTCGGTAAAGGGGATCTCCTTGCGCACCGCTCCGCCCAGGAGCTGATACAGGGGCTGGTCCCAGGCCTTGCCCCGGATGTCCCACAGGGCAATCTCGATTCCTCCGAAAGCCTTTACCGGCCCGGCGTCGTCGGTGTTCTGGACAACGGTCCACTCCGGCAGGCAGACCGCTTCACACCCGGCCATATCCAGGGGGTCCAGCCCGATCAACCGGGGGGCCATGGCCCGGTTGATTATCTCGGCGCAGTCCCAGGAAGGGGCCTCGCCCAGGCCGGTGGGCCCCTGGTCGGTCTCCACCTGGATGACGGTCTTGGAAGTTCCGGGATAGAGCCCCATTGACCAGTGAAAGGGCGTCTCCAGGGGGATGTTGACCGGAGTGGCCTTGACTTTGGTTATCTTCATGGCTCCCTCCATGTTTTTTTTGGGCGGGTAACAATCTCCTGTTCGTGGTGTCAGGGTTGCACCCCTGACTCCGCTCATCTCAGATAAAACCTGGCCGGGGGCTATCTCATCCAGGAGGCCTGCATCCGGTCCAGTTCCCTGACGATCTCCGGCGGCAGGGGCTCGGGCTCATGGGCCATGGCCGCCAGGGTTTTCTCCCGCAGCCGCTCCTCGAACCTCCTGGCCCCCTTCTTCTCCCAGACGTCCTTCATCTGGCGGTCGAACAGATCGGAGTAGAAAACTTGGCGGAAGTTGGCCAGGGTGTGTTTCTGCTGGAGGAAGTTGCCGCCCGGGCCGACCCGGTCGATCAGGTCCAGACAGAGGGTCTCCTCGCTCACCTCCATGCCCTTGAGGAAGTTTTTGACCAGGTGGAGAATCTCGTTGACCAGGACCATGAAGGCCGGCGAAACCATGGATCCGTGGTCCATCCAGGCCGAGCAGTCGTGGACCAGGCCGGAGCCCACGGCTCCGGAGATGAGGGTCTGGAAGGTGGCCTCCACCGCGGCCTGGGGGTCGTTGAACTTGGCGTCCGTGGCCCCGGCCGTACCGAAAAAGGGCAGGTTGTAAAATTGGGCCATCTGGGCCAAGGCGCCGCACATGAGGCTCAGCTCCATGGCACCGTAGGAGAAGATGGTGGTCCGCATATCCATGACCGTGGCAAAAGCGCCGTAGATGAAGGGCGCTCCGGGCCGGACGGCCTGGGCCAGGACCAGCCCGGAGAGGGACTCGGCCGAGCCCAGGGTCACGGTTCCGGCAAAGGAGGCGGGGGCCGTGCCGCACATCTGGGGGGCCGGGAAGTTGATCAGGGGGATGTGGTTCTCGGCGGTGAAGATGATCTTGTCCACGGCCGGATCGTAGTAGACCAGAGGGGTGATGGGCTCGGAGTACTGGACCACCAGGGGGGCCCGGGCGAAATTCTCCCTGCCCCCGCACAGCAGGAGGGCCATCTCGTAGATGGCCTTCTCGCTTTCCAGGTCGTTGCAGCAGAAGACCAGGGGCTTACGGCAAAAGGTAAGGGCCTGCCGGGCGATGACCTTGTCGGCGATGGCCGGGGGCTGGTCGCCGGCCATGCCGATGGTCATGGTCCAGTCGAAATTCTCCAGGCAGTCGGCCAGGGAGGCGGTGACCCGACAGTGGTCGGCGGTAAAGGAAACCCGGCTGTCGTCGGCCGGGTCCAAATAATCGATGCAGTCCAGGCTGGGGCCGTAAAAGGAGGCGTCTCCTTGCAGGGTCACGGTCCGCTCCCCGTTCCTCTGGCCAAGAACCAGACGGGAGGGAGCTTTGCGCACGGCCTCCTCCACCACCCAGGAGGGGAACCTGACCCGGTCGCCATCCACCCTGCACCCGGCCCCGTCCAGGTACTCCAGCCCCTTTTTGTGGCTCATCTTGACCCCGGTGCGTTCCAGGAGTTCCAGCGTGGCGTAGTGGATCTTTTCGAGTTGTTTGTCGTTGATTACGGTCAACTTGGGTCGGAAATTCAAATCCCCTCGGCTCATGATACCCCCCCAAACCATTTAGTGTTGAATCGTGACACCGGAACCCGGCCCGATTGCAACCCATTTACGGTTTGCCCCCTTTACCCGGTGGACTGAATCGACCACCACGCTGCAAGCCGCGGGGGATGGTGATAGAGAGCGCCGATCGGACGCGCGGCATGCCGTAGGGAAAAACCCTCCCTTGGGGGTTCAACCGGACCCCTGACCCTGATTTCAGCTTACAACACCCCGTCTTTTTTAAGTAGGCCCCTTTGAAAAATATCTCTAAAAGCAGCGATGGGCTGAACTGATTCCAGAGCGAAAGTTTCAGGCACTTGGCCAGGGCGAGGTGAGGCTGGCGCCCACAACGCTCAAAGTATTGGCTTTAAGCTATGGGACGGATTTAATTCTATATTATTTAACATCATGTGATTAGCGATCTATTTCCCACAGGAGGCGGGCTTTTGCCGGCCATGGCCTCACAAAACATCCTTCCTGAAATTTATCGATCGGGCCGACAAAAAAGAACGAATCCGCTTTTTCCGGTGGTCCAGATGTGTTATATTATTTTACACAATGTGTTTGCCCAAAAAGGGGAGTTAAATGAGAGTGATATGGCCTTTTGTCCCCCGAGCGTGGCGGCGGAAGGTTTTTTTGGCAAGGGCCGCTTGTTAGTCCCAGGGGACACGGCTCATGTCTGCCAAGCATAGCGCTCTTTATTCTAAAAGTGATTTTTGAGGAGAGAGACCGGAGCCGGGCGCGTTGATGTTATAAAAATAGGCCCTGCAAGGCCGCTAACAGTGTCTCTCAGGCCGATGGTGGTTACGTTGCAGGAAAAAACAATGGGCTCCTTGAAATATGTCACTCTCGGAATGTCCAAAAAATAATCAAGCCTTCCGCCCGGGCGGCGCGGTAGGACCCCGGAAGGCGATAATTGGACCTGCGGCGAACCGCTTAAGACGACCCCCTTTGGGGGCTGCAGGCCTTACAGGGAGGCGCTCCGGCAAAAGCGTTTTCTGACCGACCCAGTCTTCCAATCCAGGGGCGGGACAGCCCCGGCTATATCCAGCAGGCGACAACCTGATTTTTCATCTGGAAAATAGTCGGAGAATGATGCTGAAGGAGAGCGATTTTTTCGTAATGGTATCCAAATTTTGGAGATTTTGTTCATTAATCCGTCCTTTAAATTATTGACAAGGGCGGGACTGAAAACATAGGCTAAAGTTCCATGGCAAGGAGATCGAGGGGGGGGGGCTTGTGATAATCCCGGCTCATCCCGTTATTGCGTTTATACGTTTCAACCGAAAATCAGAATCGTATCGGCGGCAGATAGGGTCTCAACTGCGTGGCGGACGGCTGCAACTGAACGACCTTCCGGAAGTCTTTTTCGGGCTCCGGGCGGAAGGGAAAAATGAACGATTCAGGCGAAATCAGAAAGCGCGTTCTGGCGATAAAGGAAATCAATGTTCTGCCCCGGATAGCCGTGGAGATCGAAGACGCGGCCCTGGACGAATTTAAATCCATCTTGAATATGGAAGAATTGATCCAATCTGATATCGCCCTTTCGGCCATGATTCTGAAAATGGCCAATTCAGCCTACTACGGTTATCCGCGGCGCATCGCCAGCGTCGAATCGGCGGTGGCCGCTTTGGGCCTCGGCGAAGTAACCCTGTTGGCCCTGGGGGTGGGGGCCATGGACCCGGCGGAGGTGGATTTCGCCGACAGCAGTTTCGACTTGCGAGAATTTTGGATCCACTGTTTTTCCGCCTCCTGGATTGCCCGAAAGCTGGCCTTGACCGCAGGTATCGGGGAGCCCGATGAGATCTCGGCGGCCGCTCTGCTCCACGATCTGGGCAAGCTGGCGGTCCTGTCGCACCTCAAACCCGAAGCAATTCTGTTGCGGCGGCAACTCGCCCAGGGCCGGGAATTCTACCAGGCCGAATCCCTGCTGGGGTTAGACCATTCCCTTATCGGCTACTGGCTGGCCAAAAAGTGGGGCCTGCCGGAAACCATCACCCTGCCCATCCGGGATCACCACGCTACTCCCGGACGGGAGGGCATGGAGCCCCGCACCGCCCTGGTGGTTCTGGCCAACGGGTTGGCCAAATCCCAGGGCTTCGGGCTGGTCCACAAGGAGCGTGAGGCTGACATCAATGCGGCTCTGGGCGCGGCCGGCCTCGACCTGGCCAGGCTGAAAACGGTGGCCCGCCAGGCCAGGGCTCAACTTCCGCCGCTCATCTCCGGCTGGCGCCGGGTCCTTCCCCTGGGGGTGCATTGAAATGAACCACACCGCCCCTTTGGACGCCAAACCCAACCCCGCCCTGAAGGAGATGGGCGGACGGCTGAGATCATCCATCCAGCTTCTCTCAGCCGTATCCAACATCAGTTCCCTTCCGGTGAGGGTCCGGGACCTGTCCCAGGCGGCCAAGGAAATTCTGACCACCCTGGTCCAGGAACTGGAGGAGGTGGATTCCTGTTCCCTGCTGCTGTACGATCCCAAACAGAAGTCCCTGGCCCTGGTGGCGGCCAGCGGCCAGGCCGACCTGCTGGGCGAGCCCCGGGGCGGCTACAACAAAAACCTGAAATTCGCCCCCGGAGAGGGCATCGCCGGAACAGTGTTTCTGGAAAACTCCCCCCGTTTCTGGAACAAGGAGCCCTCCGGGGCCGCCCTGGTACCGGTCGGTTCGGCGGCCACGGTGCCGGAATCCCTGGCCTGCATGCCCCTGACCGCCTCCACGGAGCAGATCGGGGTTCTCAATATCTCCTTTGTCCGCTCCAAACCCTTCGACAACTACCGCAAGAGGGATCTGCTCCTCCTGGCCGGAGTGGCGGCCAACGTGATCCAGGCCTTTCTGCTTCGCCTGGAGGTCAATAAATACGCCCAACTGCTCAAGGAGAAGCGGGAGCAGGAGGCCGCCCTGATCGACGCCACGGGAGAGTTTCGAAAGGCCGACGAGAACGGCAACAGGAAGCTGGACCTAATCATCCAGAGCTGTCCCTCTCCGGTGGTCGCCTGGCGCAAGGAAGGCGACGATTTCGTTTTGGCCGACTACAATGCGGCCGGCAGGATGCTGATGGAGAGAGAGGTCGGCCCGGTCGGCAGCATCGTGGCCAGCCAGGCCAGGAACATGGGCCTGGCCATCTTCCCCAATATCGCCCGTTGCTATAACGGCCGAAACAGCTTTACCGAAGAGATAACCTTTCCGGCCCTGGATTCGGCCGGAGAACGCCGATTCCTGTCCTCCTACGCCTATGTCTCTCCGGACCGGATCTACTCCTTCTTTGTGGATCTGGGAGAAAACGGCTCGGCCGTGCGGGCGTCCTCGGAGGAAGAGGAGGAGTTGGCTGAGATGGTCCACCAGAGGATTGACCGTCTGGAGCTGGCCAACCGCGACTTGGTCTCCCAGCTGGCGACCAAAGAAAACTTTATCGAGGAGTTGAAACAGGCTGCGGCCGGCGAAAAAAAGCTGATCGCGGACAACAACCTGCGGCTCAAGAAAAACCTGGAGGTAGTTAACAGCCTCCTCAGCCTCATCTCGGCCCGGGCCGAGAACAGCTATATCTCGACGGTCCTGGGTGAAAGCCAGAGGCAGGTCTCTTCCATCGCCTTGATTTATGAGACCATCCATCAGGCCAGGACCGATTTTTACATCGATCTACGGGACTACCTGAACAAGCTTATCGCCAAACTCAGATCCATGTACATCCCCGAGGAGCAGTACATCGAGTTCAAGGTAAGCTGTGATCAGATAGACATACCCGTGGAGAAGGCCGTCCCGGTCTGCCTCATAATCTCCGAACTGGCCTCCAACTCGGTCCGGCATGCCTTCCCCGGGGGCCGGGACGGGCAGGTTTCGATCAGCATGGAAACCGGCGAGACGGGAGAACTGCAGCTTTACATCCGGGACAACGGAGTGGGGCTTCCGGAAGAGATGGACCTTGAGACGATCCAATCTCCGGGCCTGAGTCTGGCCCTGGGTCTGGCCCGCAAACAGCTCGGGGGATCAGTCCGGCTCCAGCGGAACGGGGGGACAGGTTTCAGGATTTCTTTCAGTATTTAAGACCCCACAATTGGGAGCCAGGGAGCGCGGTTCCGGCTGAAATCAACAAGGCTTTTGCCTCAGCTGGAACCCGAAGGGAAAATTTATTTTTAAGTGAAACGGCGTCTGGACCTACCCGGACGGAATATGCGGATTAAGGGATAGATGAATATCCTCATTGGCGAGCACGAATACATTGTGGCCCTGGACCTCTCCCTGAGCCTGGCCAGCCTCGGGCATGAGGTCTGCTCCATTGCGACCACCGGAGAGGAGGCCCTGAAGGAGGCCGAAACCTGCAAGCCGGACTTGGTCTTTTTGGATGTCGGCCTGAACGGAGGGATCGATGGAGAGGAGGTGGCGGGAGAGGTCCGATCCCGGCTTTCCATTCCGGTCATCTATCTGGTCTCCTACGATCAACCCCAGGCGGGCGGGGCCCAAGAGGGCCAACCGGCGAGGATCTATTTAAAAAAACCTTTCAATAAGAATGAGCTAAAAGCCACCCTCCATCAACTGGGCCCCTTCACCCGAAAAAGCGCTTTGGAAGAGGGCCCGGAGTCGGCCAATATCCTGGAACGAATTCACGAGGGCGTTTTGATTCTCCAGGACGGCATAATCCAGTACGTCAATCCCACCTTTCTCCGGATTTTCGGGTATCCCAAAGAGGAGCTGATTTTAAACAGTCTTTTCACCGTGGCCAGGCAGGAGGACAGGCCCAGGCTGTCCCGGTTCCTCGATGATTGCATCCACAAGAGCCTCTTCAGCGGATATATGCAATTCAGAGGGGTGACCAAGAGCGGCCGGACCATCTGGCTGGAGGCCTCCGGAACCTCGGCCCGGTGGGGTGAACGGGAGGCCACCCTCCATTTTCTGCGGGACATAACCGAGCGCAAGGAGATCGAACTGGACCAGGCCGACACCATTAAGGCCCTTCAGACCAAGAAGAACGACCTGGAACGGCTCTCCTTCATCGACCCCCTTACCGGAATCGGCAACCGCCGCTATTTCGATCAAATGATCTCCACAGAGTGGAAAAGAGCCAGCCGCGAGGTCTGGCCCCTGGGCATCCTTATCCTGGATGTGGATTATCTCAAGACGGTCAACGACAACTTCGGCCACCAGGCCGGGGACGAGTGCCTGAGGCTGGTGGGTCGGATTCTCAAGGAGACCCTCCACCGCCCCGGCGACTTTGTGGCCCGATACGGAGGGGACGAGTTCGTCATCCTGATGCCCAACACCGACAGCAAGGGGGCGCTCCAGGTGGCCCAGTCCATCCAGAAGGCCGTTATCGGCTCCGATATCGATCTTGACCCGGCTGCGCCCAAAAGGAGCATCACCGTTTCCATCGGAGTGGCCGTCTCCATCCCCACCAAGATCAAATCCTCGGCCGACCTGCTCAATGCGGCTGACCAGGCCCTCTATGGCGCCAAGGCCAAGGGCCGCAACAGGGTGGTTCTTTACCGGGAGACGGAAACGGCCGCAGGAGAATAGGGGACCGGTCCGGATTCAATTCTCCCCCTACAGCTCCTTCAATTTTTGGTCGTGCTTTATAAGACCCTGGCAGAATTGCCTTATGTTCTCGTTGCTGGGTTGGTTGATATTCAAGTAGGCAAAGCGAAGCTTTCCTTTTGAATCGAAGTAGTAACGGTAATAAACCTTGGCTCTGGTCTGGGCTGAAGATTTTTCGGTGACCGTAGCCAAAAAGTCGATATCCGGAAACAGCAGCGCAAGGACCTGCATCCAGGCCCACTCTCCGTAGAGAATAATGTAGAGGTGCCGGTTAGCCTTCCCGATTGCACTAAATTTGTCGAAAAGGATGCGGGGCCTGGCCAGCCAGCAAAGATTTTCGTATTCTTTTTTGGCCAACCCGGTGTACTCCTCGGCTTTTGTGTCTTTCCACCAGCCCACGTTGGGTCTGCACACGGGGTTGAACTTTATGTTGCTCTCTCTGCCTTTTTCTTTATTGAACAGGTCGGGGAGATACTCCTGGTACCTATCCAAATCCCCATAACGGACTTCGGCCATCACCTTTGAGGCCGCCTTCCAAACCGCGCTTTTGGAGTGGACATCATCTTTGAATTCGGGAGACCATGGTTCGAACTTTTTGCTTAAGTACGCTTTGAAAGCATCCCTGGTTTTTAGTTGATCACCCAGTTCCCCCCCGTCCTCCAGGGTCAGAAACCTGACATAAGCGTCTGTTGTTCCGTCCCATCTTATGAAGTTCAGGACCTGTCCCACTATCTCCTTATCCACGGCAAACACCTCTGCGGCATGATCAAAATGCAAACGAGCCCGCAACTGTAAGGGATTATACTCGGCCGGTCCGGATATCGGGGGAAAATCATCTCAAACTAATTGACGACATAGCTGGTTCGGCACCTTTTTAGGCAGTAGCGCCCGAGGCAGCTTTGCCCGACCAGCCTGTTCCGCCCTCCCTGGCGGCTCACCTCTTCCCATCCCCCTTCCTCCTTTACAAAAATCCTTATTCCACCATAATCGAACTATCATTTTCCCAATTTCATAAGGAGGGTATTCAATGTCCCCCCGGAGATTATGCCTGGCCGTCCTTTTACTGCTGGTCCTGGCCGCCTGGCCGGCCCTGGCCGAAAAAGGCGTGACCCTCTATGAATCCCCCGGGTACCAGGGGGTTCACCACACCTTCACCGAAGACGACCCGGACATCCAGGGCAGCTATGTGGCCCCCAACACCGCCTCCTCCCTGAAGGTCTCCAAGGGCTGGTCGGTCACGGTCTACGAGTTCCCGGAGTACGAGGGCCGCTCCGAGACCTTTTCCAGCAATATCTCCAACCTGGGGTTCACCGATCTGGGGGACGACAAAATCATGTCCCTGCGGGTCCATCCGCCGGGAACCTTCAAGGCCAGCGGGGTCACCCTTTACACCCAGCCCAACTGGCAGGGCGTCCGGGACACCTTCCACTCCAGCCGATCCGACCTCCAGGGCAGCTACGTGGGTAACGACGCCATCCAGTCCCTGAAGGTGGACAAAGGCTTTTCCGTGACCATCTACGAATTCACCAATTTCGAGGGCCGCCACCAGACCTTTGACCGGGACCGTCCCACCCTGGCTTCCAGCCGACTGGGGAACCGCCAGGGCCAGTCCATCAAGGTCCACGGGCCGGGCCGGGCCGAAAAGCCGGCCGGGCCGCCCCCCAGGCCGGGGCAAAGCTCCTTTAACGACGGGGTGACCCTCTTCTCCGACGCCCGGTTCGAGGGCCTGGCCCAAAGGTTCGCCAAAGACGTGAAGAACCTCAAGGACACCAAGGTGGGCAACGACGCCGTCTCCTCCCTCCGGGTTCCGCCCGGCTGGGTGGTCACGGTTTATGAGCACGCCGACTTCAAGGGCCGGGCCGAGACCTTCAAACACGACGTGGAGAACCTCAAGGGCTCCCATGTGGGCAACGACTCCATCTCCTCGGTGAAGATCTACCCGCCCCGGGACTAGGCGCTCCGTCCTCCGGCGGCCGGCGCGGCCTTTGGACCCGGTCCGGACACGGGGGGCCGCCTCAATTGCCGGGCCCGGTGGACATCCTTCCGGAGAATGACTATATTAAGCCTAAACTCAAGCCCCCTGTTTCCGGGCTGACGCCTGTATTAAACCGAACAGCAAGGAGGGCCTGTTGCCCAGGGTAGACGATTATAAAACCGCTTTCGAAATTGCGGCCCGGGAGTTGCAAGCAAGGGATCCCGAACAGGTGGCCCAAGCGGCCGGAGTGGAACTGGGCCGGGGCGCCTTCTCCTTCGACTTCGTGGCTCAGCGGGTAGGGGTGACTCTGGACCCGGTGGTCGTCTCCGGGCCGGAAGGGAGGGAGGTTCCCCTGACCGACCAGGTTCTGATCCTCCATTACCTGACCCAGGCAGACGGCCGTCCGGTGAGGGGCGAGTGGATCGCTTTCAGGGAGATTCCCGGAGCCCAGTCTTACCACGCCGCCTTTTACAATCGGGCCATGAAGCCCCTTTTGGCCGGATTCGCGGGAAACCCCGGCCTTCTGCCCGAGTTGGCGGCCTTCATGGCTCCCCAGGCAGGTGAAGGCGGCGATGCCTCGATCGTGGTCCGGGCCTTTCCCCGGGTTCCCCTGATGCTCCAGGTGTGGGCCGGGGACGACGATTTCGGGGCCGAGGCCAATGTTTTGTTCGACCGGTCCGTACCCGGCTACATGTCTTCAGAGGATGCGGCTTGGATTGCCGGTCGGGTCATCTATCCCCTGGTGGGCCTGGCCAAGGCCAAGGAGGCGCATAAATGAAACTGGCTGTCAGCGGCAAAGGCGGAGTGGGCAAGACCACCGTCTGCTCGATGGTAATAAGAAACATGGCTGAGCGGGGGTTCAAGATTCTGGCCATCGACGCCGATCCAGACGCCAACCTGGGCCAGGCCCTGGGCATGCCCCAGTGGGAGGAGATCACCCCCATCTCCAAAATGCGGGAACTGATCGCCGAGCGGACCGAATCCCAGCCCGGATCGTACGGAACCTTCTTCAAGCTCAACCCCAAGGTGGACGACCTGCCGGACACCCTGTCCCTTGTCAAGGACGGGATCAAGCTGATGGTCCTGGGCGGAGTGGAGTCCGGCGGAGGCGGCTGCATCTGTCCCGAGTCAACCATGCTCAAGGCCCTGGTGACCAATGTCCTGCTCTTTCGCAACGAACACCTGGTTCTGGACATGGAGGCCGGGGTGGAGCATCTGGGCCGGGCCACGGCCCGGGCCGTGGACAAGCTCATCGTGGTGGTGGAGCCGGGCCGCCGTTCCATGGACACAGCCAGACACATCAGGCAGCTGGGTCAAGATCTGGGCATCAGCCAGGTGGTCCTGGTGGGCAACAAAATAAGGAACGATAAGGACCGGGAGTTTCTTAAGGAGGCCCTCTCCGACTTCCAGTTCCTGGGGTTCCTGCCCTACGACCAGGGGGTCATCGAGGCTGATCTGGAGGGTGTCTCCCCCTATGACCGGCAGACCGAGGTCAAAAAAACGGTCCGGGAGATCGTGGACAACCTCCTCGAAGCCGAAAAATAACGGACATGGAAACGGAGCACGATCGCGAACTCTTGCGAATCAAGCCCCATTGGAGGGCTTTCGGGGTCTGGTACCTGGCCATGCTTCTTCTGGGTACCGGGCCCCTGTCCAATCCGGAGGCCGTCCTCTCTCCGCTCCAGGCCTTTGTCCTGGCCATGGTCATCGCCCTGGGCATTGTCATCAAATCCAAAACCAGCGTGTTGGTGGTGACCCAGGAATCCATAACCCGCGAGGGCGGCCTTATCGACCGGAGGGTCCTGACCTGGCCCACCTCCAATCTGGCCGGGGTGAAGGTCGTGGCCGGAATCACCTCTCGGGCCCTGGGGGTGGGCAACCTCATCCTGGAGCCGCGGGACGAGAGCCCGGAGATAAGATTCTGGGGGGTGGAGAACCCCAGGGGAGTCAAGGCCCGGATAGAGCTGCTGGCCGGACTGGGCTGATGAATCTGACCGATATTATGGTGGAGTGCCACGAAGGCCACAAGGGTCTGGAACGACCGGCCTGGGTGGTCCTGGGCAACACCAGAGTCCGGGTGGCCGAGATCCTGGATCGTTGGTACGAGGGCCCCCGCGAGGCAGGCCGGGAAGTGATCCACTACTTCAAGGTGCGCCTGGAGGACGACCGGGTTTTCCTCCTGCGGCACGTGCCCCTGTTCGACGGCTGGGCCCTGGTCGAAACAGGGCCGGCCGGGCGCTCTGCGGAATGATTCCAACCGGACCCTGCCGATAGTCCCTCTCCCCCGGAGAATCCTGCCGCCTTCCCTGACTTTGAACTAATTATCACGGCTCGATTGACCGCAACCTGTTCGGGCTTATCTTTAGCATAGAGTTTAGTCTGCAACACCCCGGTGTTGATAAGTCGCAATCAATTTCATTGTCTAGTCAATACTCCGGGGATTGAATGAACGGCAGCCGGTTGCCGCGACCGCTGCGGCCGCACCCCGACAAGGGTTGGAGGGAGGTGGTCATGAGCCTTAAAATTTTTTTCAGAATAGCCTTGGCCATGGCGGCGGCGGCCGCATTGTTCCTGAGCCCGGCCTTTTCCCAGTCGGCAGAGCTTACCCCGGAGGAAATTAAACAGGAAGCGAGCCGCTACCAGGCCCTGGGCGGGATTTATCGGGCCCGGGGGTTCGACGAATTCCCCTCCAGGGAGACGCCCTTTTTCGGCCATCCCGGATACGGTTACAGCCGGCTGACCCTGATAAGGCACAGGGGTAAGCTCCTTTATCAGGACCGTAGCGGAGTCCTGGTGGGCCACAGCTTCGGTTGCGGGCGCAGGGGGACCATCTATGTGGAGCTGTGGCTGCCCGGCGGGGATAAAGGGATGTTGCCCTTTGCCTGGCAGGACCCCGCTCTGCTCTGCTCCGAGGGGGGGGAGCCCTCGGATTCCGATCCCCTATACATCGACATCACCGGCGACGGGAACCCCGAGGTCAAGTTCGCCTCGGTGGGGGAGATAAGCCGGGTGGTGGACCAAGACGGGGTGAAGATGCGAATGTTCAGCCTAGACCTGATTCCGGCCTGGATTGAAAGAAAGCTGGGCGGCCCCCCCAAAGGCGGTCCAGACGCCGTATTGCCGGGGGCCGGCTGGATCGAGCCTGTCTTCCGGATCAGGGAGCAGGGAAGACGGGAAGTTCATCCCGGCCGTTGGTCCGACTAGCTTGACCCGGCGGAAGCGGTAAGGATATTATTTTGACTGGAGGAATAGCCATGGCCTTTCCCCGGTGGTTGAAATTAGCCAATTTTTTAGCGCTGTTGGGTTGCCTGATCCTGGTCCCCGAGAGGGATGCCCCCTTTGCCGTCGAGCTCATCTCGGCCAGTGAATTCCAGGCAGAAGTGGCCCGTTTCAAGGACCTGGGCGGTGAATATTCGCCCTCGGGGTTCCCGGACCTTCCTCCCCATATAACTCCCTTCGCCGAGTGGCGCAGAGCCCACAGGGACCGCCTCCAGGGCAATGAGGTCTATGTTTGTCGCGAAAAAGTACGAGTCTGGAAGTCCGTTTTCTGCGGTCCCCAAGGGTCTGTCTATGTCGAACTGTCCCTGATGGACCGGGAGGGCAGGCAGATACCCTTCGCCTGGCAGGATTGCCTAATTCAGTGCCAGAGCGGCGGTTTCTGCGATTCCAAGAAGAGACTTTACCTGGACCTGAACGGAGACGGAGACGCCGAGATGGTGATCCCCCGGATGGACTCCCTGGGTAAGATGGAGAAAGGATTTTTTAAAAACACCCGGTTTCTTTTTAAAAAGGACATCTTCCCGTTGTGGCTGAAACGCCTCGTCGGCCCTGACTTTAAAAACCTGGCCACCATAGGCCCCCGGGATTCGGTACCTGCCTGGAGAGATCAACCCCTGACCGTGAAATCCCAGGAAGAGGTCAAGGAGGGGGGCCGCCATTAGCCCCCGCAGGGGTTTTGCCCGATCCGGGTCGGCGGACGCCAACGGTTTCCGGGGTGGCGGGTTTGGGCAGAGGCGGCCGGGGGGCCGCCTCTTTTTTCCCTTCTCAACTCGACATCCGGCGTCAGGGCTACCCCGCGACACCCGAAACAAAACAGATGCTCGGCAACCCTTCTATTCCGCCTGGGCCGGCCCCCCGGGATTGAGCGGGGGCAACTCGGGCTCCTTGCCGCCGGATCGGCCGGCGATCAATTCCAGGTTTTCGGCCATGCGAAAAACGACGATCATCAATTCCAGATAGATCCGGCTCAGAAGAAAGACCACCACCGCCCCGATTACCCCGCCCACAAAGCCCATGAAGCCCTGCATAATTGTGGCCGCAACCAACCAAACCACGCAGCCGATGGTTATCAGGATATAGAGCAATTTGATGATCTTGGTGGTAATGAACGAACTAAAGGAAAAATCTAATAGCGATCCGAAAAACCCCTTGTCTTGCATGTCATCCTCCCCGTTGGTTGATGTCCTGGACCCTGACGCATGACGCACCAAAGTGCGTCCTCCGCGGATTGAATCCGGACAGGCCTTAATCCTAAAGGCGGCCTTTTGACAGGAGGCCGGCCCGACTCGGAAAGGGGAGGTATCAGGCAAAAGGAGAATAAATTTTTAACTTAATCGCTTATTCCGGAAAGACCGGACAGAAGCCCCCTACCCCTCTCCTGAACAGGGCTCAATTTTTCCGCCAACGGTTCAAGGACCTGTTCCGCATAACCATACCCCGGAATATTAACCCGGGTCAATATGGGGCTGAGCCTGGGGCGGCCCCCTGGGGGGCCGATAGGGGTTTGCGCCCGGAGCGGATCAAGCGGTCCTGCCGGGGATGTCCAGGGTGGTGCAGGAGTTGGAACCACATTTATTGGTGGTGACCCCGCCCTGTCCTCCGTCGCCGGTTCGCAAGGTGGAAAGACCCACGGTGTGGCTGGTGGCGGAGATGAGCTTGGTTACCTCCTGGCAACCGCAATCGGGGCATTTCATCTCCACTTGACCTGCGCCCAGAACCATCAGGTCGAAGACCCGACCGCACTGGTTGCAACTGAATTCGTAGATAGGCATATCCGCTCCTCTCGCCCTTATTTAAACACCTCCGCTCCTTCCGTCAAGGTTATCGAGCTCCGAGCAGCAAAATCCCGGCAGTTTTAAGGCCTGTTGCCAACAAATTCCTTGCCCGGTCATTTAAGGAGGGAGGGGGCCGGGTATAAATCCGGCCCCCTTGGGGGAATTGGGGTTTGTTCTGCGGTCCGTCGTCCCTAACAGCCTTGTCGCGACACGCGTCCGGGGGGAGGATTGTGTCGAGACGTACGCCCCATTAGGACCCGAGGCAGATCTGATACCACAGGAATGGATGCTGCAGACCTCGGCCGTAGGAACTTGGGCGAACGAACCGCCCTTGCCCGCTTTCCTAACAAGTAACGTGCCAAGGTTTCAAAGGCCGATACAATCCATAAATACGACAATATGAATTTTGAGGATGATTTCAAAATATCCCATGATGCAACTTTAAGTATCATTATGAAATCATTCCTTGAGATATTTAAGGGGCCCCCCCTTTTCTCTCCTTTTCCTTGACTGGGCCGGGCCCCTCGGGTAGTGTTTCTAGTGACGGAAGGGTAAAAATTAACTAACTTTAGGGTGCCATGGAAAAGACAGATCAGCAGTTAATAGAGGAACTTATCGAATCAAATCAGGAACTGGCCGACCTCTGGAAAGAGCATCTTGCTTTTGAGGAGAAGCTGGATGACATGAACCGCCGCATCTATCTGTCACCCGAGGAGCAGATAGAGCGCAAGGCGATTCAGAAGATGAAACTGGCCGGGCGGGACCGGATCGAGGTTATTCTGTCCGAACACCGGGTTATGGAAAATCAGGGCTGACGGAGTGCTCCTTCCCTATGAACGGGCTGGCGTACCCGTGGCCAGGGAGGGATGGCCTTTCATCCTCGCGCCCGTCTGCTTGGCCTTTTTGCTTACCTTGGGTGGGGTTATGTGGCTGGGGCTGGTCTTTTTCGCTCTGACCTGTTTCATAACCTACTTTTTCAGGGACCCGGCCCGCATTCATTCCAGCGAAGAAAATGAAGCCGCAAGGCTGGTGGTCTGCCCCGCCGATGGTAAAATCGTTCACCAGAGCACGGTGCCGGCCTCTCCGCTCATGGGCCGAGAGGCAGTGAAGATATCCATTTTCATGAACATATTCGACGTTCATGTGAACCGTGCTCCGGTAGGCGGGAGGATCAGCGCCCTGCGCTATGTTCCCGGTAAATTCGTCAATGCTTCCCTGGACAAGGCCTCCGAACACAACGAGAGGCTCCACTTGGCCCTGACCGGGGAAGATGGATCCGTGGTGGAGGTGGTTCAGATAGCCGGTCTGATCGCTCGCCGGATAGCCTCCTATGTAAAGGTGGGCGATGTTCTGGAGCCGGGTCAGCGTTTCGGGCTTATCCGCTTCGGGTCCAGGGTGGACCTCTATCTGCCCCCCGGAACCGAGATCAGGACCGGAGTGGGCCAGCGGGTAAGGGCCGGCGAGACTATCATAGGGAGCATCAATTGACTTCAGCCCGTAGAAGAAAAAAAAGAAAGGACAGAACCCGCAAGGGGGTCTATCTTCTGCCCAACCTGTTCACCACCGGCTCCCTGTTTGCAGCCTTCTATTCCATCATCGCCACCTCCCAGGGACGCTGGGAGACTGCAGCCATGGCCGTCATTCTTTCCGCCGTCCTGGACGGACTGGACGGCAAGGTGGCCCGCCTCACCAACTCCACCAGCAAATTCGGAGTGGAGTATGATTCCCTGGCCGACGTGGTCGCTTTCGGGGTGGCCCCGGCTTTCCTGGTTTATAAGTGGACCCTGACCGGCTTCGGCAGGTTGGGCTGGGTGGCGGCCTGCCTCTACATGGTCTGTGGCGCCTTGCGGTTGGCCCGGTTCAATGTCCAGACCGGAACCAAGGACCCCCGCTATTTCGTGGGCCTGCCCATTCCTGCAGCGGCGGTTATTCTGGCCGTGGTTGTCCTGGGGGCCACCCAGTTCCATGTCCGGCCCGACCGGGTCGGGGTGGTGGTCCTGGTGCTGCTCTATCTTCTCTCTTTCCTCAAAGTCTCCACCATGCCCTACCGCTCCATGAAGGAAGTTGACCTAACCCCCCGGAAATCTTTCAATTTTCTGGTGACAGGGGTGCTTATCTTCAGCCTCGTGGCCTACCGCCCGGTGCTGATGGGCCTCTTACTCTTGTTCTTCTACCTGGCCTCCGGACCCGTGATCTACATTTGGCGGCTTCGAGCCAAAAAGAAAGCGGCCGCCAAGGAAGGCAGCCGCAAAATTGCTGATGAGCAGGTGGAGCAGGAATGAGCGAACCGCAGGAGGATGCTCCCAAGGATTCACAGGACCAGGGGGCGGACCTGGAGCCTGTTTTTTTTGCCGAGCAACCATGGAACAGGCCCCAAAAAACCCCGGGAAGCCCCGGGGTGATTTTCTTTTTGGAGCGGGAAACGGGATTTGAACCCGCGACTTCGACCTTGGCAAGGTCGCACTCTACCACTGAGTTATTCCCGCTCGAATGGATTTTATATAAGCCAGGCCGCTCCAGGTGTCAAGTGGTTTCCAGGCTCCTGGCCGGGAGAGGCCGGATTTGCATTAGATCAGCCCCGAGCTTTCGCTTCCCTGATCAGACCTGACAGACCCGGAGACGGCAAACGGCGTATTTTTATTTCGCCATGACAACGGTTTAACCTGGCAACCAAAGGCTGAGGACTCAAGTGACGATTGAAATCGGGCCAAATCTTCATTTTGCGGAACGGGGCTGGCTGAACGCCAACCATTTTATCTACAACGGATCAGAACCGACCCTGATCGATGTCGGCTACCACTCGGGGCTGGAAGAGACCCTGGAGATCATGGCCAGATTGGGGGTCGAACCCTCCGCGGTCGAAAAAATTGTCCTGACCCATGTCCACTCCGATCATGTGGGAGGGGTGCGCTTCATCCAGGAGGCCTCGGGCTGCCGGGTCTGTCTCCACCCCGTTTCCAGACACCATATCGACCACCGGAACAGATGGGGCACCTGGTGGTGCTATTACGACCACCAGGCCGAATTTTTCGAAACCCACGAGGATCTAAACAACGGGGACAGTCTCCGGCTGGGCGAACTATCCTTTCAGGTCATCCACACCCCCGGCCACAGCGCCGGAATGATCTCCCTGTTTGAACCCCGGGAGCGGATCCTGCTCTCCTCCGACGCCCTCTGGGACGGAGATCTGGGGGTGCTGACCCCAAGGATAGAAGGCCTGGATTGCGTCTTCCGGGCTTTGGCCAGTCTGGACCGTCTGGCCGAACTGAACCCCGGGATTATCTATCCCGGCCACGGCGGTCCCATCACCCAGGTGGAGGAGGCCCTGGAGGGGGCCAGATCCAGGTTGCGGGGCTATCTGGAGGATCCCAGGTCCCAGGGCCGGGACCAGATCAAAAAGATCATCGTCTTCACCCTCCTGATGAAGGGCGGCCTGCCTGCCTGCTCCCTTTTCGACAACATCATGGAGGCGCCCTGGTTCGGGGAGACGGCCGCCCTTTTCTTCGGCAACGAGCGGCCCCGGCCGATCTTCGACCAAGTGGTGGAGGAGTTGATCAAAAACGGGACGGTGATCGCCGAAGGGGCTGTTCTCTATCCGGTCATGGAGGCTTGAGCCTACCCCCCAAACCATTCCGTACGCCCTGTCATCGGTTCCCCGCCCTCCCTATTTTCAGAAGGAGAGCGCCTTTCCCCGGCCCTTCTTATGGAGCGGGAGAGGGCGCTTAGGTATTGCATATTTCGGGATAATGAGCTATCAAAATGGCACATCTTGTGGTTAGTTCGACCGGATGGGGGAGGGGCTCTCCTCAATATCTACCCGGAGGAGGTATTCCCGGCGCTTTGAACCATCAACCCGATCAATTTGGGGGTTCTGTTTTTTGTTCATCTCCAGGGTTGGACTCTCCCCGGACGACTTCCACCCAGAACCCAGGGCGGGTTTTTGAGATCCCAATCCCGGCCAGGGCTGAAACATAATCAATGATCGATTACGCGCGACTCCTGAACCCCGCCCAGCTTGAGGCGACCCAAAGTCTTGACGGGCCGGTGCTGGTCGTGGCCGGGGCCGGGTCCGGCAAGACCCGGACCCTCATCTTTCGCCTGGCCAGGCTGGTGGAATCGGGGATCCCCCCCGAACAGGTCCTGCTGCTGACCTTTACCCGCAAGGCGGCCGAGGAGATGCTCCACCGGGCCGGAGAGCTGTCCGAGGTTTCCTGCAAGCGGGTGACCGGGGGCACCTTTCACGCCTTGGCCCACCAGTGGCTGCGCCGCCTGGCCCCCAGGATAGGATACCCCCGCCAGTTCCACATTCTGGACCGGCCCGATACCGAGGCCGTGCTCACCTCCCTCAAGGCCGAGATGAAGGTCAAGTCCAAGACCTTCCCCAAGAACAGGACCGTGGGGGAGTTGTTCTCGCGCACGGTCAACCGCCAGATCCCCTTGGAGGAGCTTCTCTCCTCGGACTATCCCCACCTCCTGCAATGGATAGACGAGCTTGTCTCCCTGAGGGAGGCCTACCGGGCCTACAAGCAGGAGGCGGGGCTCATGGACTTCGACGACCTCCTGGTCATAATGGCCCGGGTCATGGAGGAGGACGATGGGGTCCGGGCGGAGGTCGCCTCCCGCTACAGCCACATCATGGTCGACGAGTACCAGGATACCAACCCCATCCAGGCCCGGCTGGTCCGTCTCCTGGCCAGGGACCACGACCGGGTCATGGCCGTGGGCGACGACAGCCAGTCGATCTACTCCTTCAGGGGCGCGGATCTTCAGAATATGCTGGATTTCCCGAAAATGTTTCCCGGCGCCAAGGTCATAAAGCTGGAGACCAACTATCGTTCGGTTCAGCCCATTCTGGACACGGCCAACGCGGTCATCGCCCCGGCCAGAAGGTCCTTCACCAAGTGCCTTCAGGCCCACCGGGGGGGCGGTCCGGCTCCGGTCTTTTTCGAGGCCAAGGACGAGGGCGACCAGTCCCGTTTCATCATCGACCAGATCCGGGCCCTGCGGAGCGAGGGGCTGGACTGCGAGGAGATGGCCGTCCTGTTCCGGGCCGGGTTTCATTCCTTTGACCTGGAGGTTCAACTGGCCAAGGCGGGGATCGGGTTCGTCAAGTATGGCGGATTCAAATTCGTGGAGGCGGCCCACGTCAAAGATGTCCTCTCCTTTCTGCGAGCCCGCCTGAACCCCAAGGACACCCTTTCCCTGGCCCGTTGCCTGATGCTCCTGCCCGGGGTG
Organism: Desulfarculia bacterium; assembly: GCA_963662305.1. GTDB lineage: Bacteria > Desulfobacterota > Desulfarculia. The sequence goes on from OY759351.1 coordinate 340,653, forward strand.
GGGCCCAAGAAATCAAAGGATATCATCGATTGGCTCAGGGAGAGCGGCTCCACCCTGGCCCAGGTGGACCAGTTCCCGGGCAAGACCAAGGCCAACCAGGAGCCCCTATCCGAGGTGGCCGCTTTGATGTCCTCTCTGGAGGCGGCCGAGATGCGCGGCCCGGCGGCCGAGGCGGACTTGGTCATGGAGTTCTACCGGCCTTACCTGGTTCAGCGTTTCGACGACCACCCCCGCCGGGCCAAGGACCTGGAGACGGTGACCGACCTGGCCCTTAACTACAACTCCACCTACCGCTTCCTCTCCGATCTGGCCCTGGACCCGCCCTCCAATCTCTACTCCGGCCGGGAGTACGGGGAGAAACTGGTCCTGTCCACGGTCCATTCGGCCAAGGGACTGGAATGGAAGGCTGTCTTCATCCTCTGGGCCACCGAGGGGCGGTTCCCGGCCGGGCCCGCCCTGGAGGACGAGGAGGCCCTGGAGGAAGAGCGGCGGATGATGTATGTGGCCATCACCAGGGCCCAGGATCATCTTTACATCTGCTCCCCGGTGCGGTCCTACTCCCTTCACCAGGGCACCATCTTCCACACCCGCTCCCGTTTCCTGGACGAGGCCCGGGCCCAGTTGAACCCCTTCAAACCGAGACAGCCCCGCCCCCGTCACCACCCCGAACCGCAACCCCAAGCCGAGCGGCCCCTGGTGGAACCGCCCCAGGGCGGCTATTCGGTGGGGCAGCCGGTAGAACATCCCGCCTTTGGGCAAGGCCGGGTGGCGGGATATCTGGGAGAGAAACAGATCGTAATTCTCTTCCCCGACTACGGACACAAAACTCTTCACCTGGACTACGCTCCGCTAAGTCCGGTCGGAGATTAGAATGAAATCGCAAAACCCAACCGACTATCAAGAACTGACCAAGTGGGCCCTGGATCTCCAACTCTTCGGGATCAAGCTGGGCCTCTCCTCCACCGAGACCCTCCTCTCCAGGCTGGGAAATCCCCACCGGGAACTGAAGACCATCCACATCGCCGGGTCCAACGGCAAAGGCTCCACGGCCGCGTTCCTGGCCAGCATACTCCAACAATCGGGCCTCAAAGTGGGTTTTTATTCCTCCCCCCACCTGGTCGATTTCCGGGAACGATTTTTGATAAATTGGAGGGTGCCCGGCCGGGAGAAGCTGGTCCGCTATATGCGCCGGGTCAGGGAGGTGGCGGACCCCACCGAACCGCCTACCTTTTTCGAATTCACCACGGCCCTGGCCTTTCTCTACTTTGCCGAGGAGGGGGTGGACGCGGCCCTCATCGAAACCGGGCTGGGGGGCCGGCTGGACGCGACCAATATTATCCGGCCCAGAGTCTCGGTCATAACCACCCTGACCCTGGAGCACACCCAGTATCTGGGCCACACCATAGAAGAAATCGCCTTTGAGAAGGCCGGGATAATCAAGGAAAACACGCCGGTGGTGGTGGGGCGGGTCCCCGGTCCGGCCGCTGAGGTGATCCACAAAATAGCGGCTGAGAAAAAGGCCCCCCTGTACCTTTACGGCCGCGACTTCGGCGCCGACTGGCACGGGCCGGAAACGGATTACAGGGGCTTGAGCTTAAACCTGAAAGGCCTTAAGATGGGTCTGGCTGGTCCCTACCAGGGCCGCAACGCGGCCGTGGCTTTGGCCGCCCTGGAACTTTTCTCCTCCTCCGGTCCGGCCGTGGCCGAGGAGGCGATCTGGAGGGGCATGGCCGAGCTGTCCTGGCCGGGCAGGCTCCAGGTGATCGGTCGGAGGCCTCTGACCATCCTGGACGGAGCCCATAACCCGCAGGCCTGTCGGGCCCTGGCCCAGGCGCTTTCAGCAATTTTAGCCGAGGAAAAGAAAACCGGGCTGATCCTGGTGATGGGAGCCATGGCGGACAAAGACCACCAGCCCATGATCGAAGTCCTGGGGCCCCTGGCCAGGGAGATCATCTTCTCCAGGCCGGTCTATGAGCGCTCGGCCGAACCCGAAGTGCTGGCCCGCATCGCGGCCGGGATGGGGTTCAACCAGCGGGTGGAGCGGGACCTGATGAAGGCCGTGGCCCAGGCTCGGGAACAGGCCTCCGACTCGGACCTGGTGGTTATCGCCGGATCTCTCTTTGTGGTAGGCGAGGTCATGGAAGGGCTTGGGATAAGCCCCTTTGAAGAGGAGATTGTGTGAAGCGGTCGACGCCCATCCGCCTGATTCTGATCATGATCCTGATGGGGGGGCTGTGTTTGGGTTACTCCCTGCCTTCTTCGGCGGCCAATCCTGGGAAAGGCGACAATACCTGGCGGATCAAGGCTGAAAACCTGAACTCCCTGGAGGAGGGAAATGTAGTCGAGGCCCACGGCCGGGTCGTCTTCAGCCGGGAAGACGAAAAGATAACCTGCGAGCACATGCGCTACGACAGATCCGCCAAAAATGTGGAAGCTTGGGGCGACGTGGTCTGGGATCACGAGGGCGATGTGCTCAGGGCCGAACGGCTCAAGGTCAACCTGGACACCAGAATGGGCAAGGCCTTCAAGGCCTCGGTTTTCGTCACCGCCAACCATTTCTACATGTCCGGTCGGGAGATCGAGAAGACCGGTAAAAAATCCTACGTCATCAAGGACTGCACCATCACCACCTGCGACGGGACCAAACCTGACTGGCTGGTCAGAACCTCCACCCTCAATGTGACCATCGACGGTTACGGCCATATGTGGAATCCCCGGTTCTATGCCGGCAAGGTGCCAATTTTTTACATGCCTTACGGGATTATCCCCATCAAGAACAAGCGGGAGTCAGGTTTCCTGGCCCCGGTGCTGATCACCTCCAGCCGGGACGGTTTCGCCTTTGAGCTGCCCTACTACTGGGCCTGGTCCGACTGGGCGGAGACTACCTTCTTTCTCCACCACTCCGGCCAAAGGGGCCAGGGCCTGGGCCTGGAGCTGAATTTCATGCTCGGCCAGAAACGGGACCGGGGGCTGTTTTATTTCGATTACCTGGACGACAAGGATGCGGAGCAGCAGTACCTCCTGGGCGAGAACTCCACCAACACCAAACAGCGCTACTGGCTGCGGGGCATAATGAGGGCTGATCAGCTCCTGCCCTGGGACCTCTCCCTGAATTTGATGATAGACTATCCCTCAGACCCGGATTTCATCTCGGAGTTCGATTACTGGGAGACCGGACTGCCCAATATCAACAGCCGCTTCACCAATACTTTCGGCCAGTCCCTCAGGGACGACACCGAAAACCGGCGCCTCAACCGGGCCCTTCTTTCCAAATCCTGGACCAGCCAGTCGGCCAGCCTGGAGTTCCGCTACCAATATGACCCCAGGGAGGGGGAGACGGACGACATCGTCCAGTACCTGCCCCATTTCAACTATACCTATTCCGACACCGCCATCGGCGACACCAGCGTCTATTACAATTTTTCGGTGGATGCCACCCACAACCAACGCGACGAGGGCCAACGGGGGCAGGAGGCGGACGGGCTGTTCAACATCTACGCCCTGCTGGATGTGGGTCCCTACCTGGAGTTGCAGCCCAAACTGAGCGGCCGGGCCACATACTGGCATGTGGACGCCAACGGAACGGAACAAGGCGACGATTTCGAGGAATGGCGCTCCCGGTACTACTGGTACGCGGGGCTGGATCTGTCCACCACCATCTTCAGAATCTACGACGTGGAAGGCCTGAAATGGAAAAAGATCAAGCACCAGATCAGCCCGGCCGTCAGCCTGACCTACGTCCCCGAGCTGGATAACGACCCGGCCCCGGAGTACTCCAGCCGAATCAGCGCCGAGGAGTCGATAGACTACAGCCTGACCACCACCCTGACCGCCAAGGAGGTGCAGGGCATCAGCAACATAACCGATCTCAAGGACGAGATGTGGCGGCGCAGGTACCTGGGCGCTCTGGCCAACTGGGCCACCAAATCGGAGACCTATGCCGGAACCACGGACGAGGAGTTGAAAGACGAGTACAAGAGGCGCTTACGGCTGCATAGACTGGACCGGTCCCCCACCTTCGGCTACCGGGAGTTTTTTCGGCTGACCTTGTCCCAGTCCTTCGACATCCGGGAGGCCAGGCTGGAGAGCAGCGGCGACAAGAGGCCCTTCTCCAATATTAAAGGGGATTTGACCTTCTCTCCCACCGACCGGTTCTCCACCCGGGCCCAGGCCGAGTACAACCTCTATGAGGGCGAGTTCGCCCGGATTGCGGTCTACACCGACATCTACGACAGCCGGGGCGATTACCTGGGCATCCAGTGGCGCCGGACCTGGAATGAAGACACCGACCTGGTGGATGTGCATCAGCTGGTGGCCAACGCCCGCCTAAAGATAACCAACCAATGGACCGCCGGCGGACAGCTTATCTATGACCTGGCCGCCGAAAAATCCATTTCCGAGACCCTCTCTCTGAGCTTCCAGCGCCAATGCTGGGGGATCGCGGCCAGCTACTACCGCTCTACCGAGGATTCCCGGATCGCCCTGGTCTTCTCCCTCTTCGGACTGGGCGAGATCTATCGTTACGAGAGGGATGTGGGCAGCAAGATCCAGTAGACGACGAACCGCCGAGGCTTAAAGGCGGGGCTTTATCCATAAATAAACGCCCCGCCTTTTTTAGCTTCGGGCAATCACCTCGCGGCCTTGATCTTTTGATACGGCAACCGGCTGAGACACAATCCGTTCGAAAAGCAACAAACGGTTTCGGGCCGCACAGAGAGTTTACCCCTTTACCGAGCAGAGGAGGGCGGGGGGGAGGGACAGCCCCCTTGGGGGCTGCTGCGGGTCTGCAGGTTCATCCCCCGCCCCCTATCGCTACAGCAACACTTCGAACCTCTTTCGTATCTCGGCGTCCAGGGCCGGGGAGATGTAGGGCTCCTCGGGCCGGGCCAGGATCTGGCGGGCCATCTCCCTGGTCCGCTCCCGGGCGTCCAGGCCCCCGGCCTTTTCCCAGTTGATCCGCAGGCTGCGGTCCGAGGCCCCGTTGCCGCCGAAGAATTCGCTGCGCATGTGCTTGAGGGTGTGGGGGGCCATCATGTAGTTGCCCCCGGGCCCCACCTGGGCGATGGTCTCCAGGGCCAGGTGCTCCTCATCCACGGCGATCCCCTCCAGGACCTTGCAGGCCTGGCCGATGATCTCGTCGTCCATGACGAACTGCTCGTAGGCCAGGCAGAGCATGGACTCCAGCATGCCGGCGGCGTGGTGGACGTAGTTGGACCCGCCCATGGCCGCCAGCAGGGTGGTGGAGGCCTTTTCCCAACCGGCCTGGGCGTCGGGCAGCTTGGAGTCGGACAGACCCGAGGAGTTGTAGTTGGGCACCTCCACGTGGGCGGCCAGTTGATGGATGGCCGCATTCATCATCCCGAACTCCACCGCTCCGCCGGAGTAGCCCATGCTGCGCAAATCGGCCATGCCCGGGATGCCGCCGTAGAGCAGGGGCGCGCCCGGGCTGGTCAGCTGGCCGATGGTCAGCCCGGCCAGCTCCTCGGCGTGGAGCTGGGCCAGGGTTCCGGCCATGGTCAGGGGCGAGGTGGAGCCGGCCATGGGCGCCACGGACAGGGCCACCGGGATTTTCAGGCGGCAGGCCTCCTGCATGTTCAGGGTGGACTGGGTGCACAGCTTCAGGGGGCTGATGGCGAAACAGGCGATGGCCGAGATAAAGGGCCGCTCTTGGAGCCTGTCCATACCCCCGGCCAGGATCGCGGCCATTTCGGCTCCGTCCCGGACCCCTTTCCGGTTGGTGAAGCCCACCATGACGTGCTTGCCCGTGGACTTGAGGCAGGCGTACAGGGAGTTGACGTCGTAGGCGGTCTCGGGGATGTCGTGGGGGATGCAGGGCCGCAGGTAGAAGTGGATGTTGTCCAGCTTGTCCACCAGGCGGCCAATCCGGTAGATATCCTGGAGAACCGTTCGGCGGACCCGGCCGCTTTCCAGGTCCAGGATTTTCAGGGCCGAACCGCCGGTGCCCAGATGGACCCGGTCCCTGCTCAGATCCAGGTCCGCACCCTCCTTGCGGCCGCAGAGGACCACCCGGGACGGGGCCTGGGCCGCCTGGGCCGCCACCAGCTCCCGGGGGAAGAAAATCCTGTGCTTGTCCGGGTCGTGGGTGCAGCCCGCCTCCCGGAGCAGGGCCAGGGTCTCGTCCAGGCCGGATTCGTAGGTGAACCCAACCTGCTCCAGGATATCCAGGGCCGCGTTGTGGATGGTCTCCACCTGGTAGGGGGTTAGAGGTTTGTACTGCCCGCCTGTCTGGCCAGCGCTTCTCATGCCGTTGCCTCCATGACTCCTTTCGCTCTCAGCCAAAGGCTTTGGGATTTATCCCCTCCTGGGGATTCGGCGCCCCGCCTGATTACACGGGGACTGATTTCGCTTATCATAGCCCGCGCCGCCGTCCGGGCTGCCCGGCTGGTTCTCAGATGAGCCGGGGCGGGTTACTCCGGCAGACCGATGTGAGGCGTACCCGGCTCGCCGTTGTCTCTGTCCTTAAGAATACGGTCCAACTCGCGTTTGGTGAAATAGGGATCGTCCTGGCGCAGGTAAGGCAAAAGGATCCGTTTTTTTCGCAAGAGCTCCCGCTCCAGGTCGGCGGAGATTGTGTCCGTCTCGAACAGGGCGGCCTTGGCCATGACCTGGCCGAAGGGGTTTATGATCTCGCTGCCGCCCCAGAAGCGGTGGGCCTCGGAACCGGCCTTGCCGTTGGCCGCCATCTCCTCGGGCAGGACCAGGGGCGGCCGGGAGAGGATCTGCTCCAAACCCACCCGGTTGACGCAGACCAGGTAGATTCCGAATATCCGGGCGTAAAATTTGTTGATCACCTCCCAGGACTCGATGTTGGAGAACTCGTCCCCCATGGCGCTCTCCGAGGAGTTGATGATGGTCACGATGATGTCGGCCTTCTGGGTCACGGCCAGATAGGGCATGTTGGGGTGCCACATGTCGTTGCAGATGAGCACCGCCACAGTGTAGCCGTGCAGACGGAAGACCCGGACCCGGCTGCCCGGGCTGAAGATCTTCCGCTCCTCGAAATCGCCGTAGTTGGGCAGATTAAGTTTGCGGTAGGAGTAAACCAGCTCGCCGTCCACCAGAACCAGGGCCGAGTTGTAGAAGTTCATGGAGGGGCCCTCTTCGATAAAGCCCACCACGGCGGCGGTGCCCTGGGAGGCCTGGGCCAGCCGCTCCACCTCCGGAGAGTCGAGCCTAAGGGCGACCTCGTGGTACCGCTTGGAGACAAAATAGCCGGTGAGGGCCAGCTCTGGGAAGATGTTCAGCTGCGCCCCTTCCTGGCATCCCTGCCTGATCAGATCTACCACTTGATCCAGGTTAGCCTGGAGATCCAGGAGTTTGGGCGCGGTCTGAAATACGCGTATCCTCATTAATTTTCGGCCCCCGCCGCCGGAAGGAAAGCCGGAGCCGACCCCCCGATCGGTCTGAAAGGGTTACGGTCCGGAGGTAGGGCTCGCCAAGGGCCGTGCTCCGGGCCTGGTGTATTGGCATATTTATGCAATAATCGGACCTTATTTATGGCTGTTGGTCGAAATGAAGCCGGGAAGCATGAACAAATTTTTATAACTAAAAGGTGTTTCCCGGGGATTTTCCTGAACCGGCCGGTCCGGCGGAAAGGTGAGAGGTCCGGCGTCTGTTTTCCCGTTGTCCCGGAAATCCATAATCCGCCCTGGCCGCCTGTTGATCCGGGCCGGAGACCCAAAGCACCCCCACTGCGTTCCTTTTTGGGGCTGAGCTGAATTCAAACCGACTGTAAACAATTTATCTGGATTGGCAACAACTTTCTGTAGCAATGATAAATTTTTCCGAGGCCGCCGGAAAATTAGGGCCATGTTTTTGAAAACGTGTTTTGGTGATGAGCGAGGTTGTACCGGGAGCGCCTCCGCCCTGGCCGCCGCCGGTTCTTCAAAAATACGCAGTCAGGGCCTGAACTTATCCACCACCCGCAAGACCCGCCCGGCCAGGTCTGGGGCCGGGGGCTTTCCCGGGCCTCCATCCAGGATCGCCAAAGCTCTCTTTCGGGCCGCCTCCTGCAGGTCCGGGGCTCCGGACCGCCGCCATTTTTCATACCCCAGGCGATTGAGCAGCCGGGGTCGCCACTGTTCGCTGCGGCAGTGGCGCAGGGTGTGGGGATTGGTCAGGTACTGCTTGCCCTGGGCCCCGGCCCGGATTACCTCCAGGGCCAAGGTTTCCTCGTTGACCGGCACCCCGCGCATGAACCGCCGGGCCTGGGAGATGAACTCGTCGCCCATGACCATGAACTCCAGGGCTCCGGTGCGGCCGAAATCCAGGTAGCCCACGTCGTGGTTCAGGTTGGCTCCGATCAGGCTGCTGAGGTAGATCAGCAGCCCGGACTCCAGGGCGGCCTGGCCGTCCGGTATCTGGGCGTCCGAGGTCCCGGCGTAGCCGAAGGAGGGCAGGCCGTAATAGTGGCTCATTTCCACAGCGGTAAGATAGCCCAGGTAATACTCCGGGGCGTTGTAGGAACTCTGGGTGGTGACCATGTCCAGGATCGCCGGGCCCATGCCCATGATAAAGGGCGCGCCGGGATTTTTCAGCTGGTGGAGGACCAGCCCGAACAACCCCTCGGCCAACCCCTGGGCTACGTGTCCGGCCACGGTCAAAGGCGCGGTGGACCCGGCCAGGGGGGCCGGGGAGTAGACCAGAGGGATGCCCTTTTCGGCGCAAAAGAGCAGTTTGGCCAGGCTGTCCCGGCCGTGTTTCAGCGGGCTGGTAGGTTCGGCGTAGTGGATCATGTAGGGCTTGACCCTGGCCCCCTCCTCTCCTCCGCGCACCAGGCTGGCCAGCTCCCACATGGCGGCCAGGTCTGACACGTCCTTGGCGATGTGGATCATGGGTTTGGAGGTGTTGAGGATGAGCTGGGCCACCTCGGCCAGGTAGGCCCGCTCCGGCTCCACATCCGAGGCGTGGGCCGCGGTCATCACGAAATCCAGGTTGTCCAGCCCCTGGGCCAGCCGGGCCGCCCGGGCCGTGTCCTCCAGGACCGAGGGCCGGCGCTCCCCGCTCTGGAGGTCGATCTGGTACCACAGGTCGGACCCGGTGCCGAAATAGGCTCGGCGTTCCCCCAGGTCCAGGGCGGGTTCTCCCTCCCGGTCGAAAAGGAGCACGTTCTTGGGCGCGCTTACCAGGGCCGCCTCCAACATGACCGGAGGCAGACAGATCCGGCCGGACGAGTCCTCCCGGGCTCCACCCTTTATAAGCAGATCCCGGGCTTCATCAAGGTGAACCTCCATGCCGATGCTTTCCAGAATCTCAATCACGGCACCGCTGAGGCGATTCTTGTCCTCCTGTTCCAGAAGGGTAAGGCGGGGCAGGCTAGAGGAACTTTGGTTCATTGCATATCCTTGATTCGGTTAACCGGGTCAGACGGAACGGCGCCGGGCCGTATCCGTAACAGGCTCCAAGCCCAGTTCCTGGAGTTTTTCCAAGGTAGGCCGGCCCTGCCCGTCCCAGCCCATGAGGCTGTAGAACTTCTGGAGCATGCCTTCCAGGTCCACGGTCCGGCCCTGGGCCGGACCCGAGGGCGCGGGTTGAGTCGAGAAGCGGGCCGGCAACCGGTCGTCCTGGGGTCCGGCGCCCAGCTGGAAGTTGAGGAGCCTCTCCAGGTTGACGATCCTCTCCCCGATCTTGAGCAGATCGGCGGCCCCATAATCCCCCAGCCCCAGGGCGGTCACCAGCCTGGCCTCCCACCTAAGCGAGAAGTCGCTCATAATCCCCAGGGAGGGGACCTTGCACAGCCCCAGGGAGTCCAGCACGGCGTTGACCAAGAGGCCGCGCCGGATGAGCTGGGGTTTGCCCAGATCGCTGAACCGGTCGGCCGCCTCGGCCTTGCCCAATTCCTCCCTGGCCTGCCGGGGTGACCAGCGGTATTCCGGATTGGAGAAAAAAGAGCCGAAGTCACCACCCCGACCGGCCACGGCGTAACCCAGGGAGGTCCCTTTGAGGGTCCGGGGGTCGTAGGCGGTCAGCTCCAGGCCCTTGACCGTGTAGGCGAACTCCAGGGCCCGGCCGCCTATCTTTTGGGCCGCCCGGACCACCCCCTGGGAGAGGATTCCGCCGAATCCCCGGCGCAGGGCCATCTGCTCCAGGACCAGCTCCGCCGTCCGGGGATCGCCCCATTTTAGGTTCAGCCCTCCGGTTTCCTCACGGCCGATGATCCCCTGTTCAAAAAGATCCATGGCAAAGGCGATCGCAGCCCCGGCACTGACGGTGTCCAGTCCCAACTGGCCGCAACGGTTGTTTAAATTACAGACCGCCTCCAGCTCGTGGATGCCGCAGCGGGGGCCCAGGGAGGCCAGGGTTTCGAACTCGGGGCGGGGGCCGGTCAGCCCGCCGTAAGCCCCGCCCTTAATCTTCATGTCGGCCTTGCAGTTCACCGGGCAGCGGGCGCAGCCCCGGCGCTTCTCCCTGTGCCGAAGCATGTGGGGCGAGTCAAAGGCCTCCACCTGAGAGAAGCTGACCTCCTGGAAGTTGCGGGTGCTCAAGACCCCCATCTCATGGGCCCAGGGCAGGTATCCGGACTGGCCCTCCTGGGAGGTCTTTTCATACAGCTCGTTACGACGCAGTTCCTTGAGCCACCGACCCACCGCCTCCCGGGCCTCCGCCGGCATGGCCTCCCTGGGCGCAGGCCCGGCCTCCACCACCACGGCCTTGAGCCTCTTGGCCCCCATGACCGCGCCCAGGCCGGTTCTCCCGGCGGCGCTGTGGCGGCCCAGCATGACGCAGGCCAGGGGAACAAGGTTCTCCCCGGCCGGACCGATGGCCGCCACCTGGACCTTTCTGCTCTCCCCCAGCCTTTCCCCGGTCTCCCAGGCATCCAAGCCCCAAAGTCCCCCGGCCGGGAGGAGTTCGCCCCGGCCGTTACTGATCCGAAGGACGACCGGTTTTTCGGCCTGCCCCGTGATAAACAGGGCCATTAATCCGTTGGTGGCCAGGTGGGCGGCCAGGTAACCACCCGCGTTGGAGCTGCCCAGAAGCCCGCTGGCCGGGGAGAGGCCGGTGAGCTGCAGCCGTCCCGAGGCCGGAGCGCCGGTGCCGGCCAAGAGGCCGGTACTGAAAATAAGGGGGGTCTGGGGAGCCAGGGGGAGCGAACCTGGAGTCAGATATTCCCGCATCAGCCGGAAACCCAACCCCCGGCCGCCCAGGAAATCCTTAACCAGGCGGGGGGCCAACTTCTCCAACGAGCAGCGGCCTTTGTCCAGATCGATTTTGAGAATCCCGAACGGGTTCAATATTTCGTAACCTCCGCAACCAGTCAGGCTATACGGACTTTGAAGACGGATGTCAACTGCTCTTCATACAGTCCGTTATTGCACGGTTACCCTCTGGAGTCGCTGCCGGAAGGCTCATCCGCAACAGCTCGGGAGGAAATCGCGCAAGGATAATATGGTCATATCGGGATACGCCTGTCCGGCCGCGCTTTTTCTCCAGGATTCATCCGGTTTCCTGATACTGGTGGACCACCGGCGCCATGGCTTCCAGGTAACTCAGGGGCAGGTGGCAGCGAATGCGGTGTCCGCCCCTGGTCTCTATCCAGGGGGGTTCCTCCTTGACGCATTTTTCACCTCCGTCGGGCATGTCTACCCGGCGGGGACAACGGGTGTGGAAGCGGCACCCGGAGGGCGGGTTGAGGGCGCTGGGCACGTTGCCGGAGAGGCGGATGTGGGCCTGCTCGGCCTCCGGGTCCGGGATGGGCACCGCCGAGAGCAGGGCCTCGGTGTAGGGGTGGTAGGGCGGGGCGTAGATGGACTCGGCCGGGCCGATCTCCACGAACCTGCCCAGGTACATCACCGCCACGTCGTCGGAAAAATAGCGGACCACGGAAAGGTCGTGGGCGATGAAGATCATGGTCGTGCCCAGCATGTTCTGGACCTCCAGGAGGAGGTTCAACACGGCGGCTTGGACGCTCACGTCCAGGGCGCTCACCGGCTCGTCGCAGATCACCAGATCCGGCCGGCTGGCCAGTGCCCGGGCGATGCCCACCCGCTGCTTTTCCCCGCCGGAGAGCTGGCGGGGCAGCCGATCGTAATAATAATCGTCCAGCCGCACGGCCTGCAAAAGCCTCAGGACCTCGGCCTTGACCTGGTTTGGTTTAACGGTCTTGAACCGTCTGATGGGCCGGGCTATCTGGCGGCCCACCGGGTAGGCCGGATTGAGGGTGGAGTCGGGATTCTGGAAGACCATCTGCATCTCCTGAATCCACTTGCGGTCCCGGTCCTGAACCGGGCGGTTGACATCCACCCCCAGAAAACGCATCTCCCCGTCCTTGACGTCCTCCAGACCGATGAGGCCCTTGACCAGAGTGGACTTACCGCAGCCCGACTCGCCCACGATGCCCAGGGTCCGGCCCTTGGCCAAGCGCACGGAGACGTCGTCCACGGCCTTGACGTACTTCTTCTCTCCCAGACCCAGCAGGCTGGCCAGGGAGTCGGAGGTGTGCTCGTAGTAGATCTTGAGGCCCTTGGATTCCAGGAGGAACTCCTCGATCTTTTTGCTCTCTTCCTCCTGCTCCTTGAGCACCCGCTCCCGGTCCACGGTGAAATCCCGCTCTCCGGAAAGGATCTCCCGGGAGAAAAAACAGCGGGCCGTGTGTTCCGCGCTGATATCAATCCGTTCGGGCCGTTCCTTAAAGCACTTCTCCTCGGAGTAGTCGCAGCGGGGGGCGAAGATGCAGGCCTTGCTCAACCGCTCCTTGGGCGGGGGCACCCGGCCCCGGATGGGAAACAGCCGGGAGGCCTCCTTGGACTCCCCCAGCCGGGGCACGCAGTGCATCAGCCCCCTGGTGTAGGGGTGGGTGGGCTCCTTGAAAACTTCGCTGATGAGGCCCCGTTCCACCATCTCCCCGGCGTACATCACGCATATCTTTTCGCTGACCCTGGCCACCACCCCCAGGTTGTGGGTGATGAAGATGATTCCGGTGTTGAAATCGGATTTCAGATCCTCGATCAGGTCCAGCACCGCCGCCTCCACGGTCACGTCCAGGGCGGTGGTGGGCTCGTCCATCAACAGCAGGCTGGGGTTGTTGAGCATGGCCATGGCAATGACCGAGCGCTGCTGCTGCCCTCCGGAGAGCTGGTGGGGGTAGCGGGTCATCATATTCTCCGGGTCGGGCATGTAGACCCGTTTAAGCATGGCCACGGAGCGTTCCCAGGCCTCCTCCTTGGCGATGTCGCGGTGGTGGCAGGTGAGCACCTCGGTCAGTTGTTCCCCTATGGACAGGGAGGGGTTCATGGCCTGCATGGGGTCCTGATAGACCATGGAGATGCGGTCGCCCCGCAGCCGGTTCAACTCGGCGTCGCTACGCCCCGCCAGCTCCTCGCCCTCGAACTTGACCGAACCCTCCTTGATGTATCCGTTGGGCCCCAGGTAGCCCACGATGCCGAAGGCGATGGTGGACTTGCCACAGCCGGACTCGCCCACCACGCCCACGGTCTCCCCGGGATAGACCTTCAGGGAGACCCCGCGCACCGCGGCCACCTCCCCTTTGCGGGTCTTGTAGGAGATGGCCAGATCCTGGGCCTCTAGGACGGGAGTCGCACCGTCGTTTCGGTCGTCGCTCATGAAAACTCTTTCCTTGAGGGGTTATCTTAATAATTTCCTACTGATACCTCATGCTCTCCTCCCGCAACCCGTCGGCCAGGAGGTTGAGCCCCACCACCAGCGAGGCGATGGCCACGGCCGGCCACAGGGCCGCCCAGGGCGAGCCCTGGAGGATGAACTCCCGGCCCTTGGCCACCATGGAGCCCCAGTCCGGCGACGGCGGCGGCATGCCCAACCCCAGAAAACCCAGGGTGCCCATGGCGAAAATGGCGTAGCCCACCCTAAGCATGGCGTCGATGATGATGGGCCCCCTGGCGTTGGGCAGAATCTCCACGAACATGATGTACCAGGCGCTCTCCCCCCGGGTCTCGGCCGCCCGGATGTAGTCCCGGGTGCGGATGTCCAGGGTCAGCCCCCTGACCAGCCGGGCTATGCCCGGGGTGCCCACAATGGCGATGGCGATGACCACGTTCACCGCGCTGGCCCCGATGGCCGCCACGATGATCAGGTAGAGGAGGATGATGGGCACGCTCATCATGGCGTCCAGCAGGCGCATCACGATCTCGTCCAGCCAGCCGCCCTTGTATCCGCTGATGAGACCCAGGGTCGCCCCGGCCAGAAGGGAGGCCAGGACGCCCCAGATGGCTGTGCCCCCGGGCAGCCAGAAATCCTCGCTCACCGGCAGGGTCACCAGGACCACCCGGGCCCCGTGGATCAGGCGCGACCACAGATCCCGGCCCAACTCGTCGGTGCCCAGGGGATGGGACCAGGAGGGTTCGGCGTTGGGCGCCTTCCAGTCCTGGTCCATGGGGCCGTATGGGGTCAGGAAGGGGGCGAACACGGCGCAGAAGACCCAGAACAGGACCAGGAACAACCCCACCACCGCCACTTTGGAGGAAAAGAGAATCCGCATCCCGTCCCGGAAGCGGTCGCCCAGGGTACGCTGTCTGGAAGGGGCCGGCTCTATATTTTTCGATTCTTTTGTCATAATCGACCCTGTCAAGAGTAACGAATCCGGGGGTTCAAAAAGGTGTAGATGATGTCGGCCACCAGCTGGGTGCCCACGGCCAGGATGACCAGGATCATGGCCCCGGCCTCCAGTCCGTTGACGTCCTTGTTAAGTGCCGAATCCAGAAGGTATTTGCCCAGCCCCGGATAGCCGAAGACCGCCTCCACGATGACGATCCCCCCCAGAAGCCAGTTGACGTGGAGCATGATTACGGTGATGGGGGCCAGAAGCGCGTTGCGCACGGCGTGCTTGAAGACCACCTTCCAGTAGGGCAGGCCCTTGAGGAAGGCGGTCCGGATAAAGGCCGAACGCATCACCTCCACCATGCTGGCCCGGGTGATGCGCATGACGTAGCCCAGCTCGATGAGGGTCAGGGTCAGCACCGGCAGGACCAGCATGTCCAGCTTCTGCCAAGGCGCCGACTCGCCGAAGACCGAGGCCGGAGGCACCACCTTGAGCCACAGCCCCAGGATGAGGATGAGGAAGATACCGGTGACGAACTCGGGGATAACGCTGAAGAGCATGCCCCCCACGCTGACCACCCGGTCCTGGAGGGAGCCCTCCTTGAGCCCGGCGATGAGCCCCAGGAACAGGGCCAGGGGCATGACGATGACAAAGGCGATGCCGGCCAGGACCAGGGAGTTCCTGAGCCGGACCCACAGGGAGTTGGCCACCGGCCGGGCGGTGCGCAGGGAGATGCCCGGGTCGCCCCGGATAAAGCCCTTTTTCAGGGGCAGATACTCCACCGGGCCGCCGGTGGTCTCTTTCCAGCCCGAACCCATGATAAAGGTCCAGACCTTCTTGTCCTTGCCCTTCTCCCACAGTACGACGTGGTTCTGGGTATCCAGCCCCCAAAAGATTTCGCCCTTGTCCGGGCCGGGGGACCAGCGGCCGTTGTCCTTGGTTTTGGTCACCTTGCCGTCAGGAGTCATCCGGCGCAGAATCAGATCCTCGCCGACAAGCTCCCATCGCAGCAGGGAGCCGTCCCTGTCCGCCACCCACCATTCCTCAAAACCCTGCTTCGTGGTGATGCGCTTGAGGTTAAGGCCGGTCTTTTGCCGGGCGTGCCAGTCCGAGCCCACCAGCCAGTAGACGTAGCGGAGCCACAGGGGCTTGTCCATGCCCTGCTGGGCCAAAAAGGAGGCCTCCTGCTCGGGGGTGATAAAAGCCCCCAGCACGTTGCGGGCGATGTTTCCCGGGCTGGCCTCGGCGATGATGAAAACCGCCCCCGAGACCAGAAGCATGGTAATGACCAGCATGATCAGCCGGCGGACGATGAACTTGGCCATGGAACCTCACGGGCGGGGGGGGGAGGGTTCTCAGCGAGAGGTGAAAAATATCCCGTTCAGGGGGTCAGGGGTGAGAACCTGACGCCACATACCACATCGCACCTAGGCGCCGGGATAAAAACCCGGCGCCGCAGGTAGCGCTTAAAACGGTATCAGTCTCCTCGACCCGCCGAAACCTCCCTCCCCATTCGGGTACGGTTAAGCCCTATTCTTCCAGGTAGGCCTGGTTGAACAGCATGTACAGGTTGGGATGAGCCTCCACGCCCTTGAGCTTCTTGGCGCAACACATCCAGGTGTTCATCCAGTAGGCGATGCCGATGGATCCGCGCTCCTGCTGGATGGCCTCCAGCTTGCACATGATCTTGCGGCGGGCTTCCACGTCCACGGTGCCGTTGGCCTGGTTAAGGAGTTCGCTGAACTCCTTGTCCACCCACTTGGTTTCGTTCCAGGCCACGGGCTTGCCCTTGTCGTCGGCCATGTAGGCCAGGTTCAGAATCATGGTCCCCAGGGGCCGGTGGGTCCAGGGGGTGATGCCCAGGGGAACCTCGGTCCATTTCTCCCAGTACTGGCTGACGGGCATGGTCTTGATCTTGATGTTCAGGCCGGCCGGGGCGGCGTCCTGCTTGAGCACCTCGGCGTAGCGGACCACGTCGGTCCACTCGCTGCCCACGCTGATCTCCACCTCCAGCCCGTCCTTATGCCCGGCCTCGGCCAAAAGCTTCTTGGCCTTTTCCGGATCGTACTTGGGCGTGGGGACCTGGCAGTATTCGGGATGTTTGGGATAGACGTGGGTGTCCTGGCCCTGGAGCCCCTCGTTCATGTAGGCCAGGGAGAGGATCTTCTCCCGGTGCTGGCAGAGCTTGATGGCCTGGCGGACCTTGACGTCGTCGAAGGGTTTGACGTCCACCCGCATGCGCAACACCCGGGTGGTGCCGGTGGGCACGGGGTGCACGGCTACGTTGGGGTCTCCCTTGACCGCTTTCATGACCGCCGGTCCGGGGCTGTCCGAGTTGTCGATGTGGAGAATCTCGCCGGCCTTCAGGGCCGCGATCTGGGGGGCCTGGTCGCTGCCCATGTCGATGAACTCCATGCCGTCCAGATAGGGCAGGGGCTTGCCGTCGGCGCCCTTCTGCCAGTAGTCCTGGCGGGCCTTGAGGACCGCGATCTCGCCTTCTTTGTATGTTTCCAGGGTGTAGGGGCCTGTGCCCACGGGAGCCTTGAGGAAGTCGCCCTCAAAGGTCTTGGCGTTGAGGATGATGGCCGGATAGTGGAAGAAGTGGACCGGTACGGCGATCTCCGGCTTTTTCAGGTGCAGCTTGATCTGGTTGGGGTTCACCTTCTCGATGCCGCTCTTGTCCAGGTAGGCGCCCATGAGGCCCAGGATGGAGGACTTCACATCCTCGGTGAGCCACTGGTTGAGAGTGAAGACCACATCGTCGGCGGTGAACTCGTCGCCGTTGTTCCACTTGACTCCCTTGCGCAGGTTGAAGGTCCAGGTCTTCAGGTCGTCGCTGGCCTGCCAGCTCTCGGCCAGCAGGGGCTTGACCACGTTGTCCGCGCCGAAGTAGGTCATGTACTCGGCCACCTGGCGGATGATGTTGGAGGGCATGATCCAGGAGAACTGGGCCGGGTGGGTGACCTTCTGGATCTGGGCCGAGACCTTGAGCACCCCTCCCCGCTTGGGCGCGGCCGCGCGGGCCGTCCCCACCAGGCCGGGCATGCTCAGGGCCGCCCCGGCGCCGACGCCCAGGCAGGCGGCCAGGCGGATAAAATCGCGGCGGGAAAGGTTGCCTTTTTTGTGTTCGTTTTCAAGATAATCCAAATAAGGGTGTTTTTTCTGCTTGGCCATATCCTACCTCCTTATTAAATGATAAAGGCTGATTTGTTTTATTTGGTGAGGTTCCTCAGTCCTCTTTTTTTATCGCTGTTTCCCCGGTCTCCCCCGGCGGTCAGCTCCTTTTCGCCTTCTTGTCTCAGGCGTTCCAGGGTCTGTCGGGTCTTATCCGGGAGGGGGTTGCAGCTATGGGTTTCGATTATTTTACGGAGCCGGTCCTGAATCAGCCCGGCGGTGTCCTTGCCGCCCCGGGCCTGCCAGGTCTCCCAACCCTCCTTGACCAGCAGGTCGCTCCGCCACAGTTCCTCTTTGAAGTTGTCCAGGGTGTGCCGCTGGGTCAGGAAATGACCCCCAGGCCCCACCGCCTGGATAACCTCCCGGGCCAGGCTCTCTTGGTCGATGCGGATGCCCTGCACAAACCGCTTGGCCATGCCCGCGGCCTCGTTGCCCAGGACAAGCTGGGCCGGGGAGCAGATCATGCCGCTGTCCAGGTAGCCCACGTCGTGGACCAGGTTCAACCCGGCCAGGGCCTGGGCCAGACAGCTGAACCCGGCCTCCAGCCCGGCCTGGGCGTCCACCAGCTTGGAATCCGAGCACCCGGCGTAGCCCCAGGTGGGCAGGCCGAAGCTCCGGGCCACCTCGGCCTGGGCCGCGATGCCCAGGGACAGTTCGGGCGCGCCCACGCTGACCAGGGAGGAGCGCATGTCCAGAACCTGGACGTTGCCGCTCAGGCAGACCGGGCAGCCCGGGCGGCGCAACTGGGCCAGGACGAGGCACATCAGGGCCTCGGCCGTGATCTGGACGATAGTCCCGGCCAGGGTCATGGGCCCGGTGGCCCCCATCTGGACCGCCGGGCCGGGGATTTGGGGCATCATCAGGTCGGCCGCCACGAAAATGCGGTCCACCACCTCCTGGGGGCAGACCAGGGGCGAGATGGGCTCGGGGTAGAGGATGGCGAAGGGTCTTTGCCTAAGCTCCTCCATGCCCCCGGCTACCTCCGCGGCCATCTCGAAGATCAGCTCCGCGCCCCGGGCCGAGTAGCCGATGAAGACCACCGGCTTGGAGGTGTTCCCGACCACGGCCTGGAACTCGTAAAGGTCTGCGGCCAGGGCCGGCGCATCCTGGGCCGAACCCATGGGCATGACCCAGTCGATGTTGGGCAGGGCGTCGGCCACCCGGGCCGCCAAGGCGATATCCTCCACCCGGGTGGGGTGGACCTCCCCGCTGAGAGCGTTCTTGGTGTTGGGGCTGGCCGGGGAGGTGCCGAAGTAGGACTTGCGGCCCTCCACCTCCATGGCCCGGCGGCCGTCCCGGTCGTAAACGGTGAAGCCCTTGGGCGCGGTGCGCAGGCATTCCAGGACGATGTGTTCGGGCAGATAGACCCGGTCCTCCCGGACCAGGGCCCCGGCCTGTTTGAGCATCTTCCGGGCCCCCGGGTGAAGGAGCTTGAACCCCGTGGCCCAGAGCACGTCAAAGGCGGCCCTCTTTATCTCATAGATCTGATCCTCAGTTAGGATGCGCAAACAGGGAGACTTGTTTTGCACCGCGCCGGGATTGATCATGCCTGGACCTTTCCGGACCACATACGAAGCCGCGAAACCGCCCCAGTCTCAGCCAGTAGTTTGATGGAGATGGGGCCACGGAATTGAAAACCGGCGTAGTGTCGAAAGGCCGTGAGCATAAAAACCGATTTCGCGAATCGTTGGGAGTGACAGTAAATCCTATTTCCTTATAGCTTGCCCGACCCGTTCCGGACCTGTCAAGGCATAGTTCCACTTTGGGCCTTCGGACCGATCGATAAATAAATCAATAATAGGCGGTAATTCTCTCCGGCGATTCCGCTGTGGAGGAGGATTGGGAGGGTCCGGGGCTTAGGCGGCCGGGTTCGCCGGACCCAATACCCGAAAGGAACATATTTCCGCACCCGGCCTTCGCCCACCGCTCATTCGCCGGATTCCTTCTCAAGGATCGCCGCCTTGCGCTCCAGTCCCCAGCGGTATCCCCCCAGCCCGCCGTCGGCCCGGACGACCCGGTGGCAGGGCACGGCCAGGGCCACGGGGTTGGCTGCACAGGCCAGGGCCACGGCCCGGGCCGCCCGGGGTCGGCCCAATCCGGCGGCTACCTCGCCGTAGGACGCGGTCGTGCCGGGCGGGATATCCTGGAGAGCCTTCCACACCCTGTGCTGAAAGGCGGTTCCCCGGATATCCAGGGGCAGGTCCAGGCCTCGGCCTGGGTTTGCCATTAATTCCGCCACCAGGGTCACCAGTCGGCGAAAGCTATCATCCCCTTCCCGTATCCGGGCCTTGGGAAAGCGGTCCTTGAGCCGCCCCACCAGATCCTCCCCGCTACCGCCCAGGTCGATGCGGCAGATCCCCCGGGCCGTGGCTGCCACCAGAAAAGGCCCCAGGGCGGAACTTCCCAGGGCGTATCCGATCTCCATCGATTCGCCCCCGCGGCCGTACCTGGCCGGGTTCATGCCCAGAAGCGCCGCCCAGTTTTCGTAGACCCGGCTGCCCGAGCCGTAACCGGCCCGGTAGACGGACTGGGTGACGTTCAACCCCTTTTCCAGGCTTTCCTGCAACCTGGTCCGGCTGAGCCCCGCAGCATACTCCCTGGGGCTGAGGCCCAAGGTTTTTTTGAAAAGCCGCTGGAAGTGGAAAGGGGAGAGCCCGACCATTTCGGCCAACCGAGCCAGGGTGGGCCTCTCTTGGGCCTCCTCTATGATGCGGCAGGCCCGAACGACCCTTTCGTCCACCCCCGGGGATTCCTGATTGGGACGGCAGCGCCTGCAGGGCCGGAATCCGGCTTTCTCGGCCTCTTCCGGGCGGTCGAACAGGACCGCGTTCTCCCTCTTGGGCTTACGGGCCGGGCAGGTGGGCCGGCAGTAGACCCCGGTGGTCTGGACGGCGTAGACAAAAGCGGAATGGGCCGCCGGTTCTCTACTCAGGACAGCCTTCCAGCGGTCCTCCTCTGATCGGAATCCGAGCGTTGGCTGTTTTTGCTGTTCCGTCACGGCCTTCCCCCCATTTCTAGGACCGGCCGCCGCTCTTTTTCGTCACGGCTGCCGGGGCCTTTGGAGCGAGCGTCTCCACCAGCCGGCCGTCCAGGGCCAGAAGGGCTGCGGCGATGAGCCCCATTCCGGCCAGATGCCTCAACATAAGCACTTCGTGGAGGACCACGGCTCCCAGGATGATCGCCGAGACCGGCACCAGGAGGGTCACCAGGAGGACGTTGGTGGGCCCGGCCGACCTGAGAATCCGGAAGTAGAGGATGTAGGCCAGAGATGTGCTGAATAAGGCCAGGCCCAGGAATGCGGCCCAGGCGGAGGGAGAGGGAAAGGCCCGGGGCCAGGGGACGGGGCTGATCAGGATGAGAACGAACATCATCACCGCGCCGGAGGCCAGCTGCCCGGCCGCCGTGACCAGAGGCGGAAGGGAGGCGAACCGGCGGCCGTAGACCCCGGCCAGGGCAAAGGAGCAGGCTCCCCCCAGAACGGCCAGCTGGCCCAGCAGCCCCCAGCCTGCGCCGCCTGTGACCTCTGGGCCCAGGAGAACCGTCACCCCGGCGAGCCCCAGGAGAATCGCCCCCACCTTGAGGCCGGTGATCGGCTCACCGTCTCCCAGGTAGCGGACCGCGAAAAGGCTGAGCAGGGGGGTTGTGGAATTCAGAATCGAGGCCAGGGCCCCGCTGATGTGGTTCTGGCCCCAGACCACCAGGGTGAAGGGCAGGACATTGTTGATGAAACCCATGACCATGAAGGAGCCCCAGATCCTCCAGGAGCGGGGCAGGTGGACGCCCCGCAGAAGGATGACCGCCAACAGAATCAGGGCGCCCAAAGCCAGCCTGCCCAGAACCACCAGCAGGGTGCTCAGCTCTCTTAGGAGGACTTCGTTGAAAAAATAGGTCGCGCCCCACACCAGGGCCAGGGAGAACAGCATGAGCCATTCCCTGGTGTTCATTCTTGTCCCGGACGCTTCGGCCATCTGATTCTCCTTTGATCGGTTGAGTTCGATTTTGAAGCCCGTAGCAGGTTTCGGCAATCCGGATCTTGCGCCCGAATTGATTTTTCTGAAGCCGCCCCCCGGAGCGGCAAGGACGGCGGCTTCCAACTCTCTCCTTTAAGACGGATCAGGGAAGGGGGGGCCGGTTCAGCCGCTCAGGTGCTCGGCCAGGGCGCTGTAGTAGACCGGGTTCAAGCGGAAGGAGGGCCGATGGATCAGGGCTTCCGGCCGGTCCAGGGGAGTGGTCTTCAGCCGCCAGGCGCACTCCCCCGGCTCCAGCCCCACGATCAGGAAGAGCCGGGGGTCGTTCAGATGGGGGGCGATGATTCCGGCCTCCAGGGCCGCCCGGAACACCTCCGCGTCCCGTTCCACCACGGCCACCCGGCCCCGGCGGCTTGGATTTTCCAGTAGGGCGGCCAGATGATAGCCCAGGCCCAGGCCCAGAATCACCACATCCCTGTCCTCCGGCAGGGGGCGGACCATGCTCAGGCCCTCGGCCACGGGGTCGCGCCCGGAGTGAAGATGGGACCACTTTCCCGCAGCGTCCCTGACCCGCAGGTTGGGGTATCCCGCAGGGCCGATTCCCAGGCGGACCCGCTCCGGAAGGGGTTCCCGGTCCACCCGGGACCCCGGAGGTCTTCCTTCTCCGGGAGTGCGGTCAAGGGACGAGGCGGAGGCGGCCAGGGCCTTTTCCACCCCGCCCAGCACATCCTCGTGGGACAGCTCTCTCAGGCATTCGTAGGTTCCGCTCTCGCATTTGGCGGTCAGGCTGGGAACAGGTCGGCGCTGGAGACAACCCAGGCAGTCCAGCTCTTTGTAAACGGGAACAAAAACCCCCTCAAAGGGTTTTCTCACCTCCGGATCCACGCAGCCGAAGATGCCCACCGCCGGAATCTCCAGGGCCGGGGCCAAGTGGAGGGGCCCGGAGTCTGTGGCCACCAGAAGGTCCAACTGGGAGACCACGGCCATCAACTGCCTCAGGTTCAACTTGTCGATCAGGTTGAGCAGATTAGGCCAGGGAGACGGGAAAAAATCCGGAGAGCGGCCCAGGACCACCACCCCGGCCTGAAAATCCTGGATCAGTTCCAGGGCCAGCTTGTCCCACTTGAACCAGTCCCAGGTCCTCTCCGGCCAACTCACCCCCGGATGAAGGCCGACCAGGGGACCCCTTCCCGGATTGAACCGGGAAAGCAGCTGTCTGGCCCGCTTTTTTTCCTCCAGGCTCAGAAACAGCTCGGGATTCCGGGGCGTGAATTCCAGCCTGGCCGAGTTGAAATAGCTTTCCGAAAGGTGCAGATGGGGGGTCGTTTCATAGATCAGATCGATGGTCCGGTCCGGCGAGATGTCCGGCTCCAGGCTCGCGGCCCCGTCCAGGTATGGATTGTTTTCAAATACCTCGGGGAGGTCGGTCTGAAAATAAATCTTCGCATCAGGCAGGAATTCCCTCAGGACACGGACCAGGGGCGTGGCCCAGACCACATCGCCCAGGGCCATCTTGCGCCTTACCAAAATATTCTGCCCGGCCCGGACCCGGCTTTTGACGGAGCCGGTCCGTGGAGGAAGACTGCTCATCAGCGGCCCTGGTTCTGCCGTTTGCGGTTCTCCCTTTGGGCCAGGCGATCCTGACGCCGCTCCACCGCCTCCCGGTTCCTTCTTTGCGATTCCGGGCTGCGGCAGATCAGCTCCGGCACCTGGGTCGGAAGCCCGCCCGGGTCCAGAGCCACGAAGGTCAGATAGGCGCTGGCCGTATGCCGAACTTCGCCGGTGTCCAGGTCCTCGGCCTCGACCCGGACCCCCACCTCCATGGAAGTCCGCCCCACCAGGTTGATGGAGGCCTTGAGCATCACCAAGTCGCCCACAAAAACCGGGCTGCGGAACTTGAGGCTGTCTATGGAGGCGGTCACCACGTTGCCCCGGAAATGCCGCCGGGCCGCCACCCCGGCGGCGCTGTCGATGAGCTTCATGATCACCCCGCCGTGGACGTTGCCGGCCGGATTGGTATCCTGGGGCAGCATCTCCTGGCTAAGAATAACCACGGTTTCTTCCGGCGTCTTGCCCGACATACGATCTCCTCCGAAAATGGATCTCCCCGCCTAAGAGAATTACCAAGTCGGTGGCGGATGTCAAATTTTACCTTTAACCGAGACCCGTCCTGGTTATCTATAGTTATACCCTTTCCCGGTCTCGGTTGACAGCCCCCTTTCCCGACTCTATGCTCAACTCAGGATGAACAACGAAAATTCAGAGCCGGTCTGCCGGGTCGACCAGAACCGGGGAGTCAAAAGCATTCTCCTCTCTGGAGTGCTCTGGCGAATCGTCATAATCGAGGCCGTTCTTCTGGCCTGCCTGGTGGTCTGGCGGTGCGCGGCCGAAGGCGGTACCCTGCTGGAACTTTCCCTCTATGCCCTGAGGATAATCGCCCTGGTGGGAATCACCGTGGCCTTTGTCTGGCTCACCCTGCGCAGGTTTTTGACCTCCCGAATCATCAGGCCCCTGGAGACCATCGCCGAGGCCAACCGGAGGATGGACCAGAGCTCCACGCCCAGCCCGGAATGTCTGGTCCTGCCCCGGGAAACCCCCCGCGAGATATGGGACATCGCCGCCACCCGGGGGCGGATGCTCGACACCCTCCTGGAGGTCTCCGCGGAGCGGCTCAGACTGATGGAGTCCGTGCGGGAGGTTTTCGGACGTTACGTTTCCCCGGAGGTGGTGGAGGAGATCCTCTCCAACCCGGAAAGCCGGGATCTGGGCGGCCGGCGGGAGACGGTGACCATCCTCATGTCTGATCTGCGGGGGTTCACCCGCTTCTCCCAGGACCGCGACCCGGAAGAGGTGGTCCGGCTTCTGAACCGTTATCTGGGCCGGATGGCCGAAGTGATCAGTCGCTATCAGGGACTTATCGACGAGTTCATTGGGGACGCCATTATGGTCATCTTCGGGGCTCCCGCCCCCAAGGGGGACGATCCCCTGCGGGCCGTGGCCTGCGCCCTGGCCATGCAAAGGGAGCTGGCCGGACTGAATAGGGAGATCGTGGGGGAGGACTGGCCGCCCCTGGAGATGGGGATCGGGATCAACACCGGGCCGGTCATCCTGGGCAATATCGGCTCGTCCAGACGGGTTAAGTACGGCGTGGTGGGCGCTGCGGTCAACACCACCTCCCGGATCGAGGCCAATTCCCTGGGTGGCCAGGTCCTGATCGGGGAGTCGACCTACGAGTTGACCAGGGAGACGGTCAGGGCTGAAAAGCCCCAGACGGCCATGATGAAAGGAATCCATCGGCCCCTGGTCTTTTATCCGGTGACCGCCATGGGGCCTCCCTATGACCTGGAGCTGCCTCCGGCGGAGAAAAATGAGGAGGAGATCAACCTTAACCTGCCGCTTAGCTGCTGGCTCCTGGAGGACAAGAGGGTCGCCGGCCGCTCCTGCGGCGGGGAGACCCTGACCTTTAACCGCAGCAGTCTACGGGTCCGCCTGGAGGAGCCCCTGGAGCCAATGCAGGACGTCCTGCTGCGGCTGGAATTCTGTCTGCAGGCCCACTGTTTTCAGGATATCTACGCCAAGGTGATCCAGGTGGAGGAGGGCCCCTCGGGGCCGGTCCATTTCCTTAGAATTACCTCTATGGCCGACGACGACCGGCAACTTCTGGACAAATGGCGTCGTGGCGCGGGATAACAAAGGCAAAAAGGCCTGACCCCAGATCGAACCGCCGAAAAAAGGGAGACCCCAGGCCTCCCCCAGCATCATCTGATCCGGGTTTGTACTAGAAGGGAATGTCGTCCTCGAAATCGTCCGGCGGCTCCGGGGGAGGGGCTGGACGGGAGGTTTTGTTGCGGGGAGATCCGCCGTCGCCTTTCTGGCCCAGCATTTTCATCTCCCGGCCCACCACCTCGGTGGTGTAGCGGGTGGCGCCCTCCTTGTCCTCCCAGGACCGGGTCTGGAGTCGGCCTTCCACATAGATCTGCCGGCCCTTGGTCAGGTATTCGCCGCAGACTTCGGCGGTCCGTCCGAAAAAGACCACCCGGTGCCACTCGGTACGCTCCTGCCACTCCCCGGACTGGTCCTTGAACCGCTCCGAGGTGGCGATCCTGAAATTGGCCACGGCCGTTCCGGACTGGGTGTAGCGCATCTCCGGGTCGGCTCCCAAATTTCCGATCAGTATAACTTTATTGACCATGAGTCACTCCTATCACAGCCGAGAGCGGAATGGCAAGACCCTTACCGGGAGCAACCTGAAAACCGCCCCGGCGCAAGCCGCAAGGCTGTTGTATATATCCATCTTCGAGCAGGCTCCCGTTTCTCCGCCCCCGCCGACCTTTCCGAATATGAGTCCGAATCATCATAAAGGATTATCGCGCCGGATCAAACAAGAAAGGCGAAGGCCCTCAGCCTCCGCCCCCGGTTGGCAAAACCCCTTGGCTTGTTTTCAGCGGGCCATTGTGGTCAAACTCATCTTGCTCAGGCTTTCGTCGACCAGGCGCTGATGGTCGGCGGGGGTGAGGGTCGTCTTGAGCATCTCCTTGGCCCGGGCCACGATCATTCGGGTCGACTCGACTGTCAGTCTCTTCACGGCCCGGTTCAGCTCCGTCTCCGCGGCGATCTTGGCCTGAGCCACGATCTCCTCGGCCCTTGCTCCGGCGTCTTTGATCATCCGGTCGTGATCGCGGGAGGCCGCTTCGGCAAACTGCTCAACCAGTCGGTCCATCTCCTGGTCGGCCTTCTCCAGCTTAACCTTGAGTTCGCCAAGCTCCTCCTGAGCCACACTTTTGGCCTCTTCCAGCTGGGCCAGGGTCGCCTCGGCCTCCTGGCGTTTGCCCTTGAAAAACTTACGGGCCGGCTCCTTGGCCACCTTAAAAATAACCACGGCCAGAATGAGGAAGTTGACGATTCTCCAGCCCAGGGCCCAGTACTCTTGAAAAGCTGATTTTTCGGCCTCCGCAGCCCAGGCCGGACCGCTTTCCAGGACCAGCAGCGCCGCCACCAAGGCCAAACCGGCCAGGGCGGCTCCGTTGATCAAGGCCCTCCGCCTTGGGGCGGACCAATAGACTCTCATGCCTTCCTCCCCAAAACAGCCTCGGTCAACTGGCCGGCCAAAACCTCCTCCTTCTCCTTCAGGGCCTTGCGGGTCACCTCCACCGAGCTTTCGATCTCGGAACGGACCCTGGCCATGACCCCGGCGGCCTCCTTGGCGGCCTCGCCGCGCAGCCTTTTGGCCTCGGCCGCGGCCTGACTCTGGAGTTCCTCCCGTTTGGCCATGGCCACGGAGCGGACGCTCTTCAGTTTTTCCTGATAGGCCGTCTCCCGGTCCGCGGTCTCGTCCCGGAGAAGCTCCACCGCTCCCTGACGGTCGGCCAAAGCCTGCTCCTTGGCCTCCATATTCCGCATGATCGGCCGGATAAAGATCCGGTTGAAGACCCAGACCAGAACCAGGAAGTTCAGAATCTGGACGAAGAGGGTGAAGTTAATGCTAATCAAAACCCAGCTCCTAAGCCAGTTAGACCACGAAAATAAGCAGCAGGGCCACGACCAGGGAGTAGATGCCGGTGGACTCGGAGACGGCCTGGCCGACCAGCATTGTTCTGGTCAACAGACCCGCTTCCCTGGGGTTCTTGCCGATGGCCTCGCAGGCCTTGCCGGCGGCGAAACCCTCGCCCACGCCGGGTCCGATCGCTCCCAGCCCCATGGCTATTCCCGCGCCCAAGAGGGCCGCCGCTCTAATGATATCCGCGCCTTCCATCGTTTTCTCCTTCTTCCCAAAAATTTCCTTAAACCGTCAGGGTCAAGAGTAAAGCCACAATCAAAGAGTAGATGCCGGTCGATTCGGCCACAGCCTGGCCGACCAGCATGGTTCTGGTCAAGAGGACCGACTCCTCCACGTTGCGGGCCACCCATTTGGCCGTGGAGGCGGCGGTGATGCCCTCGCCTATGCCGGGGCCGATGCCGCCGAAGCCCATGGCCAGGCCCGCCCCCAGCACGGCCGCCGAGGCGGTCCAGGAGGTGGAGGGCTCAAAGGTTTTGAAGATCAGAATCAGGGCCACCAAGAAACCGTAGATGGCCGTGGACTGGGCCACCGACATGCCTACCAGCATGGTTGTGGTCACCGGCCCGTAGGATTCCGGTTGGCGTGCGATACCGGCATTGGCCTCCATGGCGGTCAAGCCGTTGCCGATGCCGGGGCCGATACAGGCCAGCCCCACCGACAGCCCGGCCCCCAGCAGAGCGAAAGCCGTGGGGAACAGGGGCTTGGTGGAGAAATCGATAAACATGAGCATGAAGGCCACCACCAGACCAAAGATGGCCGGAGTCTGGCAGACCGCCGAACCGATGAGCATGTTGGTGGTCAACTGGGTGGAGACCGCCGGCTGGCGGCCGATCCCGTCGCAGCACGCCCCGGCGGGCATGCCCGCCCCCACTCCGGAGCCGATGGCGGCCAGGCCCATGGCCAGCCCCGCGCCCAGCAGGGCCGCCGGGGCGATGGGCGAGGACCAGTGGCCCAGGTTCAGAAACATGAGCATGAAGGCCACCACCAGACCGAAGATGGTGGGGGTCTGACAGATGGCCGAGCCGATGAGCATGTTGGTGGTCAGGGGGCCGGAAAGTTTGGGCTGGGCTCCGATGGACCGGCAGGCCGCGCCGGCCGGAAAGCCCGAACCGACGCCCGACCCCACGGCCGAGAACCCCATGGCCAGCCCCGCGCCCAGCATGGCCGCCGCTCCGGACAGGCCCTCTTTGGACGTGGGTACGAAGATAAGGAGCATGGCCACCACCAGGGCGAAGATGCCCGCCGATTCGGCGATGGCCTGGCCCACCAGCATGGTCTTGAGGATATTGCCCGACTCCTTGGGGTTGGAGGAAAGGGCCTGGTTGGCCATGCCCGCGGCATATCCTTCGCCCACGGCGGCTCCGATGGCGCCCGCCCCGATGCAGATGCCGGCGGCAAAATAGCTGACGGCCTGGATATCAAGCAAAACGAAATACTCCTATTTCATTTGGACCGAGATGTAGACCAGAGTCAGCATGGTGAAGACAAAGGCCTGAATGGTGCCCACAAATAGCCCGAAAAATCCGTATAGAAAAGGCGGCAGAATCAGATGGTAGACCAGGTCCGAGACAACCAGGATGATGATCGAGCCGCCCATGATGTTGCCGTAGAGCCTGAAGGAGATGGAAACCACCTTGGCCAGCTCCCCGATGATGTTCAGGGGGGCCATGAAAAAGATGGGCTCGGCGTAGGCCTTGAGGTAGGCTCCGATGCCTTTGGTCCTGATACCCACATAGTGGGCGATCACGAACCCCAGAAGACCCAGGCTCAGGGGGGTGTTCAGATCCCTGGAGGGCTCCGACAGAAAGGGAATGATCCCCAGCCAGTTGGACAGCACCAAGAAAAGGAAGAGGGTCAGAATCATGGGGAAATAGGCTCGGCCCTTCTCTTCCAGGGCGTCGTCGGCCAAGTCCTTGAAGGACGTCACCATCAACTCCCCCATGGTCTGGAGAGGGTTGGGGATCAGGCCCAGCCTCCGGGTGGCCAACAGGGCGAAGAGGATCATGACCCCCATCACGATCCAGGTCATGATCAGGGTCTGGGAGTTGAAGGCCATGGTCAACTCCCCGATCTTAAGGTGCCATTGGGGCAGATTGGTCAGCTCTTCCACTTATCGCCTCGTTCTGTTGGGCCGCGCTATCCGGGAGATCAACGGCTGCAGCAGCAGGGCCGCCTGAACGGCGAAGAGCCCGGCGGCCGTGGCCGCGACATTCAGATAATCGGTTTTGAAGGCCAGAATCAGGGGCAGGGCCGTGAGCCCCAGCCGGGCCAGAATCCAGATGAACCCGAAGGAACGTCCGGACCAGCCGGACCGGGCCATGCGGCCGGCCAGGGTCCGGGACATGATCAGGAAATTGAGCACCGAAAAAAGGCCGCCCAGGGCGACACCCCTGGCGGCCGGTTTGGACCCGGACAAGATCAGAATGACAGCCGCAGCCAGGGTCAGCAACAGAGCCCAGCGGCAACGGTTTTTGACAAAGCGGCGGTACTCCACCCCTTGTTCTTCAGTCGTGGAGGGGCGGTTCGCCACCCCTGCGGCGGAAGTCATCAACCTTGATCCTGTTCTTTATTCCGGCCGGGCGGCTTGAGGTCCTTATTCAGGTCCATGATCTGCCGGTAACAAGTGGCTCCCCCCCCGAGGACACCCAGCAGAATGAACACTATGAGCAGAATACCTTTTGTGCCCAACCAGCGATCTAAAAAATATCCTACCGCCAATCCCAGGCCGATGGAGCCGGCCATGGTCAGCCCCAACTGCATGGTCAGGGCTAGATACTCGGCGTTGGTTCTTTGCTCCTTGAAGTTAAATTTGTTTCCCATACCTCCCCTGGCATGGCTCAGATTGCTAATGTAGGGCAGAGGTTTCAAGGTGTCAACCATAAAGCTTTCCCGTTTTTCTCCACAGGTCGGGCCGATTAGGGCTTGAAAAGGTGCATTTCCGACGATTTGTGAAACCGGTCGGCGGCCGAAATCGGGCCCGGAGAATCCCCCCCTCGGCTTCGGGTGCCCTGCGGTGCGGCCGGCGCGGACGAGAGCTTGCGTTGTTTTGGCGTGGGCCGTCAAACCCTTAAGAGATCGGCCACCAGTTCGCCGTGGACCAGGGGACTCATGGCCAGCCCGGTGGTCACCTTGGGATAAAAAAAGGTCGACTTGCGGGGCATGACCAGACCGGCGTCGGCCACCGCCTTGACCTGGGAAACCCGGGTCGGGTTGAGGAAAAATCCGGCCTCTGCCCGGCCGGCCCTGACCCTGGCCGCGGCTGAGGACAGCTCGTAGTCATAACGGAACAGCCCCTCGTCGCCCAGGGCCTCTTTGGTCAGCCCCAGGCAGCGGCGGAAGACCACCTCCCTGAGGATGGCCACATCCACCTCCTTCAGCGCCGGATGTATTTGGAGGCGGGACCGGATCTCCTCCTTGAGGGTGAGCAGGATAAAGGTCGGAGCCCCGGCGGCAAGAAACCCCAAGGCCGTCTCACCTTCGGGCCGCCCTTCGAGAAGCTTTTTGAAACCTGCCGGGGCCTCCGGCGCCAGAGGGTCCAAACCCGTATCCACGATCCGGAAGAACCGGTCGGCTCTGGACAAAAATTCCCCCCGGTCGAATCCGGGCAGTTCGGTTATGAGCCTGTGGGCCGGCAGGATGGCCAGTCCGGGATCCTGGAGGGCCGAGGCGTAGACCAGGGTGTAGTTGAAGGGGGAACGGGGGTCGGCCGTGGGAAAGGAATGTCGCATCCGTCGGCGGTGGGCCAGGCAGGTCTCGTAGCGGTGGTGGCCGTCGGCGATATAGATGGATTTGGGCGCCATCAACCGGGCCGCCTGGAGGTGGGCCTGGGGGTCGGTGACCAGCCAGAGCCGGTGAGTGATCCCTTCCGGGTCCCGGAACTCCAGATCGGGCCGGGAGGGAGCGCCCTGGGCCAGGACCTCGGTCACCTCCAGCCTGGGATCGTCGTAAAAGGTGAAGACCTGGCTGAGATTGGCTTGGCAGGCGTTAAGGGCCTCGAGTTTTTCCTCTTTGATTGCGGAAAAGGTACGTTCATGGGCCCGGATCATGCCCATATCGTAATCCTGAAGCCGGAGCAGGGCCATGAACCCGGTCCGGGTGAGGGTGGGCCCGGACTCTGCCATCCGGTAGTCGATCTGGTAGAGGTAGATGGCCGGCCGCTTATCCCGGACCAGATCCTCCCGCCCCACCCACTGGCGCAGGGTCAGGGCCGTCCCCTGGGCCCGGTTTCGGGATTCATCCCGGCCGTAAAGGAGGCAGGTAATGTTGCGCTCATGCCTGGACCGGTAGCGGTCCAGGTCCTGCTCCGTGACCGGGTCGTAGGGAGGTCCCACCAGCCGGCCCATGGAACCGGCCAAAGCCTTGCAGTACCTGAGCCCTCTAAAAGCCGCGATAAGGGCCATGCTCTCTCTCCCGTTGCCGCCGCAAAGAAGTTTCGGGGTTCCCGGCCGGGCTTTTTATCCCGGTGGCGAACCTAGTTTTAGCTAAAATCGGTTTCCGCAAATAATAGCTACATTTGTGTTGACTTCGTTTAATATAGGCGAATATACTATCAACATAAATAACTATAACCCATTTTCCTTACGCATATCAAGAAAAGGATTAGGGACATGGAAAAAAACGGCGAGCTTAAAAAAACGCCCTTTTGGCGGTGGCATGTAGAACATGACGGTAAAATGGTCGACTTCGGCGGCTGGGAGATGCCGGTCCAGTACCAGGCCGGGATAGTCCAGGAGCATCTGGCCACCCGCCGTTACGGCGGGCTGTTCGATGTCAGCCACATGGGCCGGTTCCGGTTCAAGGGAAAGGATTTAATTCCTTTTCTGCAGAAGGTCATGACCAACAACTGCCAGGGACTGGAACCCTGGAAGAGTCAATACACCATCATCCAGAACGGAAACGGCGGGGCCCTGGACGACGCCTTTCTGTACCGCTTCGGGGAGGACGACTACCTGATGGTGGTCAACGCCTCCAACCTGGAAAAGGATTGGGCCCATTTTCAGGAGCAGGCCGCCGGGTTCAAGGACCTGGCCCTGGAGGACCACTCCCAGACCGTGGCCATGATCGCCTTTCAGGGCCCCCTGGCCAGAGAGGCTCTGGAAAAAATGTGCCGGGGCGGGTTCATGCCCCAGCCCAGGCAGAACAACCTCTCCCAAACCTCCCTTTTGGGCGCGGAGATTCTTCTCTCCCGGACCGGCTACACCGGGGAGCCCAACAGCTTCGAGCTGTTCGTCCCGACCGAGAAGGCGGAAGAGATCTGGGACGCCCTGTACCAGGAGAGCAAGGGCAAGGGGGTGGTTCCGGTGGGGTTGGGGGCCCGGGACACCCTGCGCCTGGAGGCCTCCATGCCTCTCTACGGCCACGAGCTGGGCTTGGACCTGGAGGACAAGGAGATCCCCATCTTCGCCATCCCCCTGGCCCCTGTGGCGGTCAGCTTTTCCGACCTGAAGGATGACTTTATCGGCCGGGAGGCTTTGGCGCGGCAATTCGAGGCCCTCAAGGAGATCCGCGCCGGGGCCGAAAAACCGCCCGCGGCCCTGCCCAAAAGAATCATGTCCGTGGCCCTTCTGGACCGGGGCATAGCCCGCCAGGGCCACCAGGTGTATATTGACGGTGAAAAAATCGGGACGGTCTCCAGCGGGACCTCCTGCCCCTACTGGAAGTTGGTCGGGGAAGGTGCTATGGTAGAGCCCGGCGAGGAATCGGCCCTCCGTTCCCTGGCCCTGGCCTATCTGGACTCCACCGTGGTTCCCGGGACCGAGGTGGAGATAGAGGTCCGCAAAAAGCGGATCAGGGCCCGGGTGGTAAAATTCCACGGACGGTCCGACGCCCCGCCCTATTTCCACGCCCTGCCCGCGGACGGGGAATAATCTCAAAGGGGAGGCTGCGGCCCCAAAACCTCCCCTATTACAGTTAGGCGAGACCAACCGCCCGGAAACGCGGGCGGTTCTGGTTTTGGTCGAGGGAGGCAGCCATGACCGACGGTCTGACCGCGATGAGGGACCTGGCCCAAAGGAGCCTGGCCAATCATCTCTGGCGGCAGCAGGAGTGCATTAACCTGATTCCTTCCGAGCAGACCCCTTCGCCCCTGGTCAGGCTTCTCTCCGTATCCGATCCGGTCTGCCGCTACGCCGAGCACCGGGAGATGGAGGCCGCCTTCGCCGAGGAGGTTTACTACTACCAGGGCACGGACTTCATCGCCTGGGTGGAGGAGCGGCTCCTGGCCGAGATGGCCCGCTACTTGGGCTGCACCCAGGTGGAAGCGCGGCCCATCAGCGGCCAGATGGCCAACATGACCGTCTTCTCGGCCCTGGTCTCCTGGAAGAATCGGACCGACCTCAAGGTCGAGCCCAGACGCATCTCCCAGGCCTTGACCAACCACATCGGCCGGGGCGGCCACCTTTCGGCCCAGCCCATGGGAGCCCTCCGCGACTATATCGCCAAGGACCCCGTGACCGAGCGGTTCGCGGTGATCAACTTCCCGGTGCTGGAAGAGAACCCCTACCGGGTCGATCTGGCTGAAACGGCCCGGCTCCTGGAGGAGAACGATCCGGAGTTAATCGTCTTCGGCAAGTCCATGGTGTTGCACAAGGAGCCGGTAGCCCAAGTCAAGGAGATGGTCCAGGCCAAGAAGAACCGGCCGGTGTTGATGTACGATATGGCCCATGTCCTGGGCCTGGTCGGACCCCATTTCCAGGAACCTTTCGCCGAAGGGGCCGACCTGGTCACCGGTTCCACCCACAAGACCTTTTTCGGCACCCAGCGGGGGATTGTCGGGGGCTCCATCCCGGAGAACACCCCCCTCTACGAGTTGTGGGAGGGGATCAGACGGCGGGCCTTTCCGGGCATGGTCAGCAACCACCACCTGGGCAGCCTTCTGGGGCTGTTGGCTTCGGCCGTGGAGATGAACCAGTTCAAGGACGCCTACCAGGTCCAGGTGTTGAAAAACGCCAAGGCCCTGGCCAGGGGGCTGGCCACCGCCGGGGTCAAGGTCTGCGGAGATAAGGAGACCGGCTACACCGAGACCCACCAGGTCATCGTGGAGGTGGGTTACGCCGAGGGTATCCGAGCGGCTCGGGCCCTGGAGGAGAACAACATCATCGTCAACTACCAGGCCTTGCCGGCGGATGAGGGCTTCACCGCCTCCTCCGGATTGCGGTTGGGGGTCTCCGAGATGACCCGCTTCGGCATGAAAGAGGCCGACATGGAGACCGTGGCCGGGTTCATGGCCGAGGTCCTGGCCAGGGGCGTCAAGGTCAAGGACAAGGCGGCCGCCCTCCGGAAGGACTTCCTGGAGCTGCAATACTGTTTCAGGGACTCCCAGTTGGATGAGCTGAAGGAAAAACTGCTGGGCACGTTCTAGCGGCTGTTTAAAACAACCCGGACTAATCCCCAAAACAGATTAAAGGGCCGCCCCCCGAAAGGGGCGGCCCTTTTTACGGAAGTGGCTGGTTCATCCGAGGTCCGACCTGAGCCGGAGCTGCCCTGAAAACAAACCGGAAAGGTCGGCTCAGTAATTATCCAATCAGCATTTTTCGAACAGATAGAAACTCTTCCGCTCCCCGGAAAAGGCGCGGAAGCCCTTGACCTGATACCCCGCGGCCAAGGCCCTGGTCAGGACGGCCGCAGTGCGTTTGCGAAAGGCCTTGGCCGCCTCCAGGTCCTTTTGCTTCAATTCGCTCAGGTCGTAGGGTATCTCCACCCGGAACCTCTCGCCCCGGACATCCTCCGCGCCTTGGACCAGCGGCGCGGCCTCCAGATCGGCGGTTCTGCCCTGGCGGGGCGGATAATCCTCCAGCCTCCAATGGACCAGGACCCGGTCTGTGGTGATACCGGCATAAAGCCCCTCGGCCACCGAAGCGCCGTAGAAGTCGGGCAGGTATTCGGCGAATCCGGCCCCCAGCTTTCGGACGTTGAGGTTGGCGTTCTTGCTCATCAGGGGGTCGAAGGTCCACTGGATGATCTTGACCCCCATCTTCAGGGCCTCTTGCCGGTGCAGCAGTTTCAGCTGAAAGCCCACGCTGACGCCCTGGTTTCCGGACTGCCACTGGGGATCCACGGCCACCATATCCGAGTGGTGTAGTTCCTTGTTCGCGGTCTCAAAGGCCAGCACGAACCCGACCATGCGGCCTTGGTGAAAGGCGCCCCCGGCAAAGCCGCACTTGAACCGGGAGACGACCTTGAACATGTGCTCGGGGATGATGGCCAGTTCGTCGAACCCCCAGGCCGCCCGCTGGATCTCCTCCACGCCCCTGAAGTCCTCATCGGAAACCAAGGCCTTAAGTTCCAAGTCAAGGGACATCTCTAACCTCTTTCGGGTTTTCTCCGCATCAGCGGAGGTTTTTCTGGTGAAGGATGAAAACCGTCAGCCGCCGGCATTCAGGACCGATAATCCCTTCCTGCCGGAATGGAAAACAGAACTCCCGGCCGGACCGGCCCAGGATTCCACAAACCTCCCTCCAGATCAACCCTCAACAAAGAGCCCCTGCCGTGTTACGTTGCGGGAAGACAAAAGATCTTCGGGCCGAAGTCGGCTTCGCCCGGCTCCCACCCGCCAATCGTGGAGGAACAGATGGAATTCTACCAGATATTCGCCTGCAGATACGCCGGTCCGTTTACCCGCCCGGAGGCCTTTCTTTTGTGGCTGGGAGACTTCGACAAAACGGAGCACATCTACTATTTCATCTGGCTCATTCGGGGGCGGGGAGAGGATATTGTGGTCGACGCCGGGGTGGGGCCTGCCCTGGCCGCAGAGAGGGAACTGGGGGGATATGTCAACCCGGCCGTGGCTCTGGCCCGCTTGGGAGTGAAGGCCGACCGGGTCCGCCGCGTGATTCTGACCCATCTCCACTGGGACCACATGGACGGCTGCTCCCTCTTTCCCGGGGCCACCTTCTATGTTCAGCAGAAAGAATACGACTTCTGGCAGAAAAGCCCCCTCCTGGACAACCCGGTTCTGGCCTCCCTGGCGGCCCGCCCCGCCCTGGACCATCTGGCCGGGCTGGAAGGAACCGACCGATTGGTCCTTCTTAACGGGGAAAAGAAGATCCTCCCCGGCCTAAGCTGCATTCCGGCTCCGGGCCACACCCCCGGACTCCAGGCCGTGGCTGTGGAGACCGAGAAAGGACGCGCTGTTCTGGGCTCGGACTGCGGCCATGTTTTTCAGAATTACAGCGAGCCCCGGCCCTCCTGCCTGATTTTCGATCTGCCGGCCTGGTTCCGGTCCTTTGACCGGCTCAAGAGCTT
The DNA here is from genome assembly GCA_963662305.1 of Desulfarculia bacterium. GTDB lineage: Bacteria > Desulfobacterota > Desulfarculia. Next base: position 377,128 of record OY759351.1, read on the forward strand.
GGCCTCCTCCCCGGATCTGATCTTTCCCGGCCATGATAAAAGGATGGCCGAAGAGTATCCCCAGGTGACCGAGGATGTGACAAGACTGGCCTAGTCTGTTTATTTCGGTTTATGATGGGGCGATAAACGGAACAAAATCGTAACCTGTTTGTAACATAGGGTCGGTAGAGAAGGTTAATGTCCGGGTCTGATGTTACATCGACCGCCGGGACCGGACCCCGAAGAAGGGATCTTTACAGAAACAGGACCGGGGTTGCTTTGGGCCTTGGAGGGCCGGGGGCTCCTTGGGACGTTACGTTAAGAAGGCGCAACATGTCTAGACAGAGTATCCTCGTAGTCGAGGACGAGCGGGACATCCTGGATCTGGTGGATTTCAACCTGACCCAGGCCGGGTACCGGGTCATCCGGGCGGGGGACGGCCTGGAGGGTTTCCGCCTGGCCAGGACGGAGCGGCCCGACCTGATCCTCCTGGATCTGATGCTGCCCGGGCTGGACGGCAAGGAGGTCTGCCGCCGGGTCCGCCAGGACGGCGAACTTAAAACCACCCCGATCATCATGCTCACGGCCAAGGCCGAGGAGGTGGACCGCATCATCGGGTTCGAGATCGGGGCCGATGACTATATCACCAAACCGTTCTCGGTGCGGGAACTGGCCCTCAGAGTCCAGGCCGTCCTGCGCCGGTTGGAGGCGGAGAAGGCCCCGGCCGGGCCCTTTAAGACGGAGATGCTGACCATAGACCCGGAGAAGCACCGGGTCACCGTCAAGGACGAGCCGGTGGAGCTAACCGCCACGGAGTTCAAACTGCTTCACTATCTGGCCTCCAACTCCGGCCGGGTCCAGACCAGGGAGGTCCTTCTGGACCGGGTCTGGGGCTACAGCTTCGAGGGCTACTCCCGGACCGTGGACACCCACGTCCGCCGCCTCCGCCAGAAACTGGGGGAGGCCCAGGACCTGATCGAAACGGTCAGGGGGGTAGGCTACCGGTTCAAAGAGGAGGATTGACCGTAGCTCTCTCTTTTAAAAACACCATCCTTCTGGGATGCCTGGCGGTCGTTCTGACCACCCTGACCTTCACCGGAATTCTGCTTCACTATCAGCTCAAGCCGAGGATGCTGGCCCAGTACGAGTCCGCCCTGGGCCAGCAGGCCATTATCCTCAGGGAGGTCTTAAGCGACCGCTGGGCGCCGGAGCTGCCCCCGGAGACCGTGGATTTCCTGGCCGACGAGATGGGCCGCAAATTGAACATGCGGCTCACCCTAATCGGACCGGACGGCGCGGTTTTGGGAGATTCCGAGGTGCCCTTCAACAGCCTGGCCGCCTTGGATAATCACGGTGCCAGGCCGGAGGTGCTCAAGGCCCTGGACCAGGGGCAGGGAGTCTCCATCCGCCATTCGGCCACCCTGGGGGTGGATCTGCTCTACCTGGCCACCACCCTCAACACCCCCCAGAACCCCAAGCTGATAATCCGGCTGGCCCTACCCCTCAGGGAGGTCCGGCAGACCCTTATGGGGGTCCGCAAGCGGATTCTCGTTATCTCTCTCTTGGGGGTCCTGCTCTCCCTGGCCGCGGCCTATGTGGTGGCCTTGAGGATCTCTCGCCCGGTCCGGGAATTGACCCGGACCACCAGGCTGATCACGGCGGGCAAGCATTCCACCAGAGTCAGGAGATACCCGGCCAACGAAATCGGGATCCTGGGTCGGGCCTTCGACCGCATGGCCGACCACCTGGAGGAGGAGATCAGGCAGGCCACCAATGGCCGGAACAGGATAGAGGGCATTCTCAAGGCCATGGTGGAAGGGGTCCTGGTCCTGGATGCGGAGGGGCGCATCGTTTTGGCCAACCGCTCGGTGGAAGAATTTTTCGGCCTGTCCGGCGACTCCAGAGGCCACCGCTTTTCAGAGATCATCCGCCACGCCAAGGTGGTGGAGATCGTCTCCCGGGTATTGGAGGGCGAAGCCCACGCCACCGAGGAGATCTGGACCGTGGGCCCGGAGCGAAGAGCCCTGGACATTCACGCCGTGCGGCTGGCGGATGGTCCCGGGAACGGCGGTTCGGTGGTGGTTTTCAACGACGTCACCGAGTTGAAGAAGATCGACGAGATCAGGCGCGACTTCGTGGCCAATCTCTCCCACGACATCCGCACCCCCCTGGCCGCCATAAGGGGCGCGGTGGAAACGGTTCTCTCCGGAGCGGGAAAGGACCCGCAGCAGGCCGAACGTTTCCTGAAGATGATTGAGCGCCAGGTCAACCGCATCCAGGTCCTCTCCGAAGACCTGCTCTCCCTGGCCCGCCTGGAACGAGGGCTGGAAGGAGCGAACTTCAAACAGGTGGAGGTGGCCTCGCTTCTGGAGGCGGGATTAAGCGCCAGCAGGAGTATGGCCGAGGACAAAGGAGTCGCTCTCGAATCCGAGACCCCGGCCCAGGGAGTCCATATCTTCGCCGACCGGGCCAGGCTGGAGGAGGCCCTGGCCAACCTGATCGACAACGCGGTGAAGTACACCGAACCGGGCGGCCGGGTCCGGGTGGCCACCGAATTCGACAACAGAGAGGTCAGGTTCGTGGTCTTGGACACCGGGCCGGGCATTTCGGCCGAGCATGTGGACCGCATTTTCGAACGGTTCTACCGGGTGGACAAGGCTCGTTCCCGGGAGAACGGCGGCACCGGCCTGGGGCTGGCCATCGTCAAGCACGCCGTCCAGCTTCATGGCGGCCGGGTGGAGGTGGACTCCACCCCGGGCAAGGGCTCGGTCTTTACCCTGATAATCCCCGCCCAGGGGCCGGCATCGGTCCGGGGCGAGGCCTGAACCGGGACCGGTGGAGATTCGGAGGGAAGACCCCGCCGGCGGTATAAGGTGATCCCTATTCCGCCATTAGTTCGGCCACGGTCTTGATCTCCAGCAGGGGATAAAGCGGCCCGTTGCGGTAAAGTTCCAGGCAGTTCTGGTGGGCTTCGTCCCGGTAGGCCGTGGTCGCGTCCTCCACAATGACCGCGCGGAAATCCTGGGCCACCGCGTCCAGGGCCGAGGTCAGGATGCAGTAGGGGGTCATGATCCCGCAGACCGCCACCCGCCCCACCTCCATGAAGCGCAGGGTCTGGTCCAGATCGGTCTTGAAGAAGGCCGAAAAGCGCCGCTTGGGCACCCACATGTCGCCGTCTTCCATCTCCAGCAGCCCGCTCACCTCGGCTCCTTGGGTGCCCCGGATGGAGTGCTCCTTCATCCTGGCCTGGAACAGGGCGTCTCCTTTTAAAAAGGAATCCGTGGAAAAGATCACCGGCCAGTCCCGCCCTCTGGCTTCTTGGATCAGGCGGTTGATGGGCTCCACCAGGGCCTTGGCCCGGTCGGCTATCTGGGGGAAATGAGAGAGTTCCAGGTTGTCCTTTACCATGTCGATCACCAGCACCGCCGTCTTCAAGGAAATACCTCCACTTGTTGGGAAACCGCCCGACCGGAATTCAGAATCGGTCCGGACTCAGTACACGCTCCATGCCGTCCAATCCTTGGCCTATGATCAGGCGGCTGATATAAAGGCCGCTCAGGGGACCCAGGCTCATGCCCTTTGTGTCGTGGCCTCCTGCCACATATGCGTTGGACCAGGGGCTCAGGCGGCCCAGGATGGGCAGGCCGTCCGGGGAGCAGGGCCGCAGCCCTCGCCAGACCTCCCTGGACTCCAGCCCGTTCACCGAGGGCAGGTACTGGGCGCTCTGGGCCTGGACCAGATCCAGCCGCCGTTTCTTGATGGTGAGGTCCAGGCCGGTCAGATCCAGGATGCCGGTGAGGCGGAGAAAGCCGCGGTAGGGGGTTACGGCGATGTGCTTCTCCTCCAGGATCAGGGGCCGGGAGGGACAGGGGTCGGGCAGGGGCAGGGCCAGGGAGTAGCCCTTGGCCCCCTCCGTGGGCAGTTTCCGGCCCAGGAGCCGGGCCAGAACCGGCTGCCAGGCCCCGGCGGCCAGAACAAAGCTCTCGGCCGAAAACCGCCCCAGAGTGGTCCGGGCGGCGCGGACGCGGCCTTGATCCGTCTCGAACCCGAAGACTTCCGCCCCGGTTACGATCCGGGCCCCGGCCTCCCTGGCCCTGTCGGCCAGCCAATGGACGAACTCGGCCGGTCTGAGGGAGCAATCCTCCCCGTAGAACAGCCCGCCCCGCACCTCCGGAGCGCAGGACGGCTCCAACCCGCGGACTTCCTCCCGGCTCAGGGGCTGGGCCTGGATGCCCAGCTCTTTAAGGTGCTTCGCCTCCTTGAAGGCATGGTCCCGGGTCTTGTCGGTCAGGAAAAGGTAGAGCAGCCCCCGTTGGCTGAATTCAAACTCCGCTCCGCCCAGGTCAGCCAGCTCCCGGTGCACGGCCAGCCCCTCCCGGTTAAGGCGGCTGAACACCTCCACCGCCTTGCGAAAATGAGACCTGTTGCAGGAGCGCACAAAGCGCCACATCCAGGCGATGAACCCCATCTCAAGCCTGGGCTTGATCCGCAACGGCCCCTCTTGGTCCAGGAGAAAGAGGAGACCTTTGGACAGGACCTCCGGAGTGGGCAGGGGCGAGGTGAAGGAGGGTACCACCAGCCCGGCGTTGCCGTAGGAGCTGCCCGAGGCGATCCCGCCCCGCTCCAGCAGCAGGACGTCCAGGCCCTCCCTGGCCAAAAAATAGGCCGCGGAAACGCCCACCACCCCGCCGCCCACGATGATCACGTCCCGTTTACGGTCCAAGCGCACCTGCCTTATTCCATTGACTCGACTTCGAAGCGACCCGGCCCCCTTTGGGGAGGAATACACCATAATATGTCGCGGGCCGCGAATCAAGCCGGACCCTTCGGGGGCGGGTCATGGCCCGGACAAGAACGAAGTTTCGCAGGGCGGCCTATCCGCGTAGAAGATCCGCGGCTCTCGGCTTTCCGGCCGGATGGGGATAATTTCGTTGCGGATAATTTTAATACATCAATATAATGTAATATTGTTCACTTTATCAGAGAGGTGAAGGATGGCCATCAAATACGTCTGCCTTTCCGATCTCCACCTGGGCGAGGAGGACAGCCTCCTGACCGGGATAAACGAAGAGGGTAAGGCAAAACCCGAAAACGTAAGCCCCGTGTTGAGCGCACTGGTGGAGTGTCTGCGGGAGGTGCTCAAGGACCAGGAGGAAAAGCCTGTCCTGATCCTGGGCGGGGATGTCATGGAACTGGCTTTGGCCTCCATGGACGTAGCCGGCATGGCCTTCGAGACTTTCCTAAAAGAGACCATGACTCCGGGAAAAGAGCTTTTCGACAAATCCATTTTCTACATTCCCGGCAACCACGACCATCACCTCTGGGAGATGGCCCGGGAGACCCAGTACGTCAACTGGTTCACCAGACATGCCGGCGAAGGCGGCCCGCTGAAGTCGCCCTTACACATCACCCCCCTGATCCAGGAGCATGAACGGCACAAGATTCCATCGGACTTCATCAACGGACTTCTGGCCCGGCTGGCGGTGATCGACGAGCGTTGGAAGGATGTGAACGTCTCCATCCGCTATCCGAATTTGGGAGTGGTCAAGGATGACAGGTTGGCCATGTTCAGCCACGGCCATTATCTGGAAAGCGGTTATAAGGGAGTCTCCATCCTGAAGGACCTGCTGTTCAGCTCCGGGATGCCGGAGACCATAGACATATTAGAGGGTAATAACTTCGCCTGGCTTGATTTTTTTTGGTCTGCCCTAGGGCGTTCGGGAGACGCCGGGGAGTCGGTGGAGATGGTTTACGAGTACCTCAGGTCCGAAGAAAAAACGGAGGAGTTGATCGAAAATTTGGCCAAAAACATCCTCACCATATACAGCGATAAGGTGCCCAGTTGGCTGACCACCAAGGGTTTAACCTTCTTACTCAAATTCGCCTATAAAAAGATTGCGGGGATGGAGCGGTCCGTTATCGATACGGCCATGAGCGATAAGCTGAACAAAGGCCTGCATACCTATTTGGACGTTTATCTAAAGAAGGAGATGAACAAGACCAAAAGAAAATACAACCGGGTGGTCTTTACCTTTGGCCATACCCACAAACCTTTTGCCAAGGACATGACCGAGTTCGACGGATATCCAACCTGGGTGGACACCTACAACACGGGGGGCTGGGTTGTCGACGAGGTCCACCCTCAAACTGTTCAAGGCGGGATGGCCGTATTTTTGGACGAGGACCTGAACGCCGCCAGCATAAAATTGTATCAGGAAAAAAAGAATGGAGGCCTCCATCCGGTTTCCGTACTGGAAGCGGGCCACCAGGGCGAGGGGGACGGGCCTTTAAAAACACAGCTTTCAGAAACCGTAAAACCAAAGGCCGACCCCTGGAAAACCTTTACCTCGGTTGTCCAGGAGGAGATAGGTACACGCCGCGACAACCTTAACGAGCGGATAAAAAAGATCAAAAAGAGAAAGATCAGCCATCATCCACACCCGGAAGACTGGCACTAGATCTGTCACAATACCGACAAAAAAGGCCGGGGAATCCTCCCCGGCCTTTTGCAATTATTTAGGACGTTCCGCCCCGAAAAAAGGGCGGAACTTCGAGCTACTCGTCGCCCTCGTCCTCCTCGTCGTCCTTTTTCTCTTCCTTCTGGGCCACCAGGCACTCGGTGGTGAGCAGCAGCCCGGCCACGGAGGAGGCGTTCTGGAGGGCGTAGCGGACCACCTTGGTGGGGTCGATCACGCCGGCCGCGACCAGGTCTTCGTACTCCCCGGTCTGGGCGTTGTAGCCGAAGCCGCCTTCGCCGTCCCGGACCTTGCCCACCACGATGGAACCTTCCACCCCGGCGTTTTGGGCGATCTGGCGAAGCGGCTCCTCCAAGGCCCTACGGACGATGTCCCGCCCGAAGGCCTCTTCGCCGTTCACCTTCAGTTTCTCCAGGCCCTTGACGGACCGCAGCAGGGCCACCCCGCCGCCGGGCACAACGCCTTCTTCCACGGCGGCCCGGGTGGCGTTCAGGGCGTCCTCCACCCTGGCCTTCTTCTCTTTCATCTCCGGCTCGGTGGCGGCCCCGACCTTGATCACGGCCACGCCGCCGGCCAGCTTGGCCAGCCTTTCCTGGAGCTTCTCCCGATCATAATCAGAGCTGGTCTCCTCGATCTGGGCCCTGATGGTCCTGATGCGGCCCTCCAGGTCGGCCTTGTCCCCGGCTCCGTCCACGATGGTGGTGTTGTCCTTGTCCACCTGTACGGTCTTGGCCTGACCCAGGTCGTCCAGGGTCACGTTCTCCAGCTTGATGCCCAGGTCCTCGCTGATCATCTTGCCGCTGGTGAGGACGGCCACATCTTCCAGCATGGCCTTGCGCCGGTCTCCGAAGCCGGGGGCCTTGACCGCGCAGATCTTCAGGGCGCCGCGGAGCTTGTTGACCACCAGGGCGGCCAGGGCTTCACCCTCCACGTCCTCGGCGATGATCAGCAGGGCCCGGCCGGACTGGGCGATCTTCTCCAAAATGGGAACCAGGTCGGCCAGGGCGCTCAGTTTCTTTTCATGGATCAGAATGTAGGGGTCCTCCAGGACGACTTCCATCTTCTCCTGCTCGGTGATGAAGTAGGGGGAGAGGTAGCCCCGGTCGAACTGCATTCCCTCCACGATCTCCAGACCGGTTTCCATGCCCTTGGCCTCCTCGACGGTAATGACCCCGTCTTTTCCGACCTTGGACATGGCGTCGGCGATGATTTTGCCGATGGCGGCGTCGCTGTTGGCCGAGATGGCCCCCACCTGAGCCACTTCCTGCTCGTTTTCGATGGCCCGGGAGGCCTTCCGCAGTTCCTCGACCACCACCTCCACCGACCTGTCGATGCCCCTCTTGATGGGCATGGGGTTATGGCCCGCGGCGACCAGTTTGCTGCCTTCCTTGAAAATGGACTGGGCCAGCACGGTGGCCGTGGTGGTGCCGTCGCCGGCCACGTCGGAGGTCTTGGAGGCGACCTCCTTGACCATCTGGGCGCCCATGTTCTCGAACTTGTCCTCCAGTTCGATCTCCTTGGCCACGGTCACCCCGTCCTTGGTGATATTGGGCGCACCCCAGGCTTTGTGGATGACCACGTTCCGGCCTTTGGGCCCCAGGGTCACTTTGACCGCCTCAGCAAGGGTGTTGATCCCCCGCATTACCGCCCGGCGGGCCTCCACGCCGTATTTAATTTCTTTGGCCATTACCTAAAACTCCTGACTCGGTTGGTTGTTCACTCCGGCGGCTATTCGATAACGCCCAGGATGTCGTCTTCCCTCAGGATCAAGACCTCTTCGCCGTCCAGGCTGACTTCGCTTCCGGCGTACTTGCCGAAGAGAACGTTGTCCCCGGCCTTGACCGTCATCTGCTGAACAGACCCGTCGTCATTAACCTTTCCGGGGCCGGCCGCCAAAACCTGGCCTTTCTGGGGTTTTTCTTTGGCCGCGTCGGGGATAATGATTCCACCGGCCGTCTTCTCTTCTTCTCCGAGCCTCTTGACGATAACCCGGTCCTGCAAGGGCCTAAGATTCATTGCGTGTTCTCCTTTTCGAATTTTTGGAATCATCTTTATCTACAGGGCCCATCCGACCCTTGGGGGGCGCTCGACCCTCGAATATCGCACCTTTCCCTGATAAGCACCATCTGCCGATTTTCAACCCCCCCGGGCAAATATTTCGAGCGGCCGGCTGGTCCGGATCAGAATAACCCGAGGTTAATGGACCAACTGGCGGGTAGGGATAGAGGCCGGCGGGAGAGCCGGGTCTAATTATGGTACTTGTTTCATTTTTTCCTTGTCTTGGCCCAACAAATTGTGGCATTTATTTAGCGAGCCCTAATCAACAGGTTCCTTACGGAGGGTATCATGAAAACGGTGAAAAAATTAGGCCGGATGTCTTTTGTCCTGTTTCTCTGCCTGACGGTTCTGGGCCTCGGCCACGCCGTCCTGGGCGGGGGAGCGACGGCCCAGGCCAAGATGGTCCAGCAGGCGCCCGACGGCCATTCCGCAGCTTTTGACGAACTGGCCCAGACGGCCACCGGCGGCGAGCAGCTGCAGGAGCTTTCGGCCGGGGGCGGCATCGCCTTTTCGGTCTGGCTGGGGTTGGTGATCGGGGTCATGTCCCTGGTAGCCATCACCCTCATTGTGGGCTGCGGGTAAGCCGGACTGAGAAACAGCCAATTGGAAACCGCGGACAGTACCCGGTCGCCTAGTTGGTCTTTGTTTGTTTTATTGAGTTCCATGCTAATGCAGGGCTGATTTATTCCTGAACAGCGCCCAGACAGAAGGCGGGACTTACAGTACCACATTCCCAGACGAGTACAGGCCCGGTCAGATCCCCGGGCCTTTTAATTTCTTGCTTTAGCCCACCAGAGCCGGGGCGGTCCTGTGCCGGTCCGGGCAATTGAAAGGGAATCCCCTTCTCCACCACTCTCAAAATCCGTTTCCGGCCTCACCCCATAGGGTCTATACTTATCTGGAGAAAATTGCGCCGTTCTTCTGCCGCACCGTGGCGGATCAACCTTTGAGGAAGGGGTCGCATGGACAGCCTGGATTTCAGGGAGATCAACCGGTTGGCCCAAAAATATCTCCCGGAGATGAGCGCCTTTCTGCGGGAGATGATCGCCCTGCCCAGCGAAAGCTGTAGAGAGCGGGAGGTAGCGGCCCGAATCAAGTCGGAGATGGAAAAGGTGGGCCTCGACCGGGTGGAGCTGGACCCCATGGGCAACGTTTTGGGCTACATCGGGCACGGCTCGCGGCTCATGGCCTTGGACGCCCATATCGACACCGTGGGGGTGGGCAACCCGGACAACTGGACGTTCGATCCTTACCAGGGCTGCGAGGACCAGGAGACCATCGGCGGCCGGGGGGCCAGCGACCAGGAGGGCGGCATGGCCGCCATGGTCTATGCCGGCAGGATCATCAAGGAGCTGGGGCTTCTGGACGGCTGCACCCTGGTCATGACCGGCACGGTCCAGGAGGAGGACTGCGACGGGCTGTGCTGGCAGTACCTGGTCAGGGAGATGGGGCTTAAGCCCGAGTTTGTGGTCTCCACCGAGCCCACCGACGGCAACATCTACCGGGGCCAGCGGGGCCGCATGGAGATCAAGGTGGAGGTGGAGGGAGTAAGCGCCCACGGCTCGGCCCCGGAGCGGGGCGACAACGCCATCTTCAAGATGGGCCGGATCCTCTCGGAGCTGGAGGAACTGCACGGCCGGCTGAAGGCGGACGATTTTCTGGGCCGGGGCTCCCTGACCGTCTCCGAAATCTTCTACACCTCGCCCTCCCGCTGCGCCGTGGCCGACGGCTGCGCCGTGTCCGTGGACCGGCGGCTCACCGCGGGCGAGGACCGGAACCTGGCCCTGGACCAGATCCGGGAGCTGCCGGCGGCCCGGGCGGCCCAGGCCCAGGTTTCCATGTACACCTACGAAAAACCTTCCTACACCGGACTGGTCTATCCCACGGAATGCTACTTCCCCTCCTGGATCCTGCCCGCGGATCACCCGGCCCTGAAAGCGGCCGTGGAGACCTACCGGCGGCTGTTTGAAAAGGAGCCCAAGGTGGACAAATGGACCTTTTCCACCAACGGGGTTTCCATCATGGGCCTGTTCGGTATCCCCTGCCTGGGCTTCGGTCCGGGCCGGGAGGACCAGGCCCACGCCCCCGACGAGAAGACCTGGAAGGCGGACCTGGTCCGTTGCGCCGCCTTTTACGCGGCCCTGCCCCTGGTCTATCTGAAGGGAGGCGGGACCGGCCGCATTAAGGATTAACCCCTCCAAGGAGCAGGAGAGATGGACGCCCTGAAGATAAAAGAGCTGATCCGCCAACTGGCCCGGTGCGACTACCAGAACCTTTTTCAGGGTGACTTTCTGCTGACCTGGGAGCTGAGCGAAGAAGAAATCTCCGCCCTTTTCCTTGGCGCCGAGATCCTCCGGGGGCTGCGGGGCAACGGGATATCACCGCGCATTTTCGACAGCGGGCTGGGGGTTTCCATCTTCCGGGACAACTCCACCCGGACCCGGTTCAGTTTTGCCGGGGCCTGCAACCTGCTGGGCCTGGCCGTCCAGGACCTGGACGAGGGCAAGTCCCAGCTGGCCCACGGCGAGACCGTGCGGGAGACGGCCAACATGGTCTCCTTCCTGGCCGAGGTCGTCGGCGTCCGGGACGACATGTACATCGGCAAGGGCAACGCCTACATGCGCCGGGTGGCCGCCGCCGTGGAGGATGGCTTCCGGGAGGGGGTCCTTGCCCAGCGGCCCAGCCTGATCAATCTCCAGTGCGACATCGACCACCCCACCCAGGCTCTGGCCGACCTGCTCCACCTGATCAATCACTTCGGCGGGGTGGAGAACCTCTACGGCAAAAAGCTGGCCATGTCCTGGGCCTATTCCCCTTCCTACGGCAAACCCCTGTCCGTGCCCCAGGGGATCATCGGGCTGATGACCCGCTTCGGGATGGAGGTGGTCCTGGCCCATCCCCCGGGCTACGAGGTCATGGGGGAGGTGGAGGAGGTGGCCAAGGCCAACGCCCAAGAGAGCGGCGGGGCCTTCTCCCGGACCGACTCCATGGCCCAGGCCTTTGAGGGCGCGGACGTGGTCTATCCCAAGAGCTGGGCCCCCTTTGGGGCCATGGAGAAGCGGACCGAGCTGTACGAACAGGGCGACAGGGAGGGCATCGCGGCCCTGGAAAAGGAACTCCTGGCCCGGAACGCCGATCATCGGGACTGGGAGTGCACCGAGGAGCTCATGGCCTCCACGGCCGGGGGCAGGGCCCTCTACATGCACTGCCTCCCGGCGGACATCAGCGGGGTCAGCTGCCAGCAGGGAGAGGTGGCCGCCTCGGTCTTCGAGCGCTACCGGGTCCAGACCTACCAAGAGGCCGGCTACAAACCCTACCTCATCGCGGCCATGATCCTCTTGGCCCGGTCGGACCGCCCGGCCGACGCCCTGGACCGGCTGCTTCGGGAGGGTGCGCCCAGGCGGGCCGGATAAAGGAACCTCCGGGGAAAGGACCGGTAGAAGAATAGCAACCCGAGGAAAGGGCCAGGAGGGAGACGGATGATCCGCTTCAAGCTCAACGGCCAGGACACCATCTACCGGGGGCCCGAGGACCGGACCCTGCTGCGCTATCTCCGGGAAGAGGCCGGGCTGACCTCGGTCAAGGACGGCTGTTCCGGCCAGGCCGCCTGCGGGGCCTGCCTGGTGGAGCTTTCGGGCCGGCCGGCCCTGTCCTGCTCCACGCCCATGAAAAGGGTGCAAGGCAGGGAGGTGGTGACCATTGAGGGCTTTCCGGAGGAGGTTCGCCGCACCCTGGGCCGGGCCTTTGTGGCCCGGGGCGCGGTCCAGTGCGGATTCTGCACTCCGGGCCTGATCACCCGGGCCAAGATCCTGCTCCAAGACAACCCCAACCCCACCAGGGATGAAGTGGCCCAAGCCCTGAAAGCCAACCTCTGCCGCTGTACCGGGTACGTCAAGATCGTGGAGGCGCTCCTGGAGGCGGCCGCAGCCCTGCGGGAGCACCGGGAGATCCCCTGGGAGAGCGGGGCCGGGATCGGCAAATCATACCCCAAGTACCAGGCTTACGAGCGGGCCCTGGGGCGCGCCCCCTTTGTGGCCGACCTCTCCTTTCCCGGGATGCTCCACGGGGCCTTGCGGTTCAGCGACCACCCCCGGGCCCGGATTCTGGCCCTGGACACCACGGAGGCGGAGCGGATGGAGGGGGTGGTCCGGGTTTTCACCGCCGCGGACATCCCCGGCCGAAGGCGCCAGGGCCTGATCGTGCCCGACTGGCCCATGATGGTGGAGAAGGGCGAGACCACCCGCTACATCGGCGACGTCCTGGCTGGGGTGGCGGCCCGGGATGAGGAGACCGCCCGGCAGGCGGCCCAGGCCGTCCGGGTGGAATACGAGGTTCTGGAACCCCTCACCGAGATGACGGAGGCGGCGGCCAGTTCCATTAAAGTCCACGAGAAAGGCAACCTGCTCAAGGAGACGGTGATCAGGCGGGGCGACCCGGTGGAGGAGGTCCTGGCCCGGTCGGCCCATGTGGTCCGGGGCGTTTTCGAGACCCCTTTTGTGGAGCACGCCTTTCTGGAGACCGAGGCGGCCGTGGCCCTGGGGATCGAGGGGGGCCGGCTGCGGGTCTTCTCCCAGAGCCAGGGCATCTTCAAGGACCGGGAGCAGATCGCCTCGGTTCTGGGGCTGGCCGAGGACCGGGTGGACGTGGTCCAGGTCTCCTCCGGGGGCGGCTTCGGGGGCAAGGAGGACCTGACCGTCCAGCACCACGCCGCCCTGTACAGCCACCTGCTTAAATGTCCGGTCAAGGTCCGCCTGAGCCGGCCCGAGTCCATCCGGATGCACCCCAAGCGCCACCGCATGATCATGGACTACGCCCTGGGCTGCGACGCCTGGGGCCGGCTCACCGCCCTCAAGGCCCGCACCCTGGGCGACACCGGGGCCTACGCCTCGGTGGGCGGGGAGGTGGTGGCCCGCACCGGGACCCACGCCGCCGGGGCCTATCATGTGCCCCACGTGGATGTGAGGGCCTCGGCCTATTACACCAACAACCCCCCGGGCGGGGCCTTCCGGGGCTTCGGGGTCAATCAGGCCACCTTTGCCATGGAGAGCCTGGTGGACCAACTCTGCGCGGAGGGCGGCTTCGACCCCTGGCGGTTCCGCTACGACAACGCCCTGGACACGGGGCTCATGACCACCACCGGCCAGATTCTGGGGCCGGGGGTGGGGCTGAAAAAGTGCCTGGAGGCGGTGGAGAAGCCCTTCCGGGCCGCGCCCTTTGCCGGGCTGGCCTGCGCCATCAAGAACTGCGGCATCGGCAACGGGCTCCCGGAGGTCAGCGAAACCAGGCTGCGGGTGGAGGGGCCGGAGCGGATCGTCCTGTTCCACGGCTGGACCGAGATGGGCCAGGGGGTCCACACCGTGGCCCGGCAGATCCTGACCCAGGTCCTGGACCTGGATGAAAGCGTGGAGATCGCGGTGGAGTGCTCCACCGACGGCGGGGCCCTGGGGGGCATGACCACGGCCAGCCGGGCCACCGTGCTCCTGGGCCGCTCCATCATGGAGGCTGCTCAGAAACTGAAATCCGACTTGAAAAATAAGACCCTGGCCCAATTGGCCGGCCGGGAGTACGAGGGCCGGTTCGTGGTGGACTGGACCACCGGACCGGAGGCAAAAGGAGAGATTGTCAGCCATTTTTCTTACGGTTACGCCGTCCACCTGGTCTGCCTGGACGAATCCGGCGGGTTGAAGAGCGTCCACGCGGCCCACGACGTGGGCCGGATCATCAACCCGGCCCTGTTCCAGGGCCAGGTGGAGGGCGGGGTGGTCATGGGGCTGGGCTACGGGTTGAGCGAGAAACTGGAGCTGGAGAACGGGGTGCCGGTCTCGGACCGCATGTCCCGGCTGGGACTGCTAAAAGCACCCGATATTCCGGAAATAAATGTTATCGGAGTGGAATTCGAGGACCCTCTGGGTCCTTTCGGGGCCAAGGGCGTGGGCGAGATCGGAAACATCCCCACGGCCCCGGCCCTGGCCAACGCCTATTTCGCCTTTGACCGGGAGCGGCGCTGCAAGCTGCCCCTGAAGCCGCTGAAAATGAAGGGATGACTTGATGTCCTTGTACCTGAAGAACGCCACCTTTGTGGACTGGTTGAGTCTGGAGGTGAAGGAGACCCACCTGGCCGTGGAGGAGGGCGACCAGGGCGGAATCACATTTTTGGACCAGATCCCCCAACCGGGTCCGGAAGACCGGATCCTGGACTGTCGATCCAAGGTGGTCACCCGCTCCTTTGCCTGCGGCCACCACCACATCTATTCCACCCTGGCCCGGGGCATGCCCGGCCCGTCCAAAACCCCCACCAATTTCGTCCAGATCCTGGAACGGGTTTGGTGGCATCTGGACAAGCGGCTGGATAAGGAGATGATCCGGGCCAGCGCCCTGGCCGCGGCCGTTCACTGCGCCAAAAACGGGGTGACCTTTGTCATCGACCACCACTCCTCGCCCTTTGCCGTGGAGGGCTCCCTTTTCGCCATCGCCCGGGCCTTTGAAGAGGTGGGGCTTTCCCATTTGCTCTGCTACGAGATCTCCGACCGGGACGGAGAGGGCCCCCGGGAGGCCGGGCTGGCCGAGACCGGGGCCTTTCTCTCCGCCGGGAACCAGGGCCAGGTGGGGCTCCACGCCTCCTTTACCGTGGGCGAGCAGCTCCTGGACCGGGCCGTGGAACTGGCCCACAGGCACGGCACCGGAATCCACGTCCATGTGGCCGAGGACCGGGCCGACCAGGACCGCTGTCTGGCCAAATATGGAGTCCGGGTGGTGGAACGTTTCTCCGAGGCCGGGGTCCTGGATCTGGAGGGGACCCTGCTGGTCCATTGCCTCCACCTGGAACCCAAGGAACGGCGGCTGATCAAGAACTCCCCGGCCTGGGTGGTCCAGAACACGGAGTCCAACCAGAACAACAACGTGGGCCTGAGCGGCTACACCTGGCTGCCGGGCCGGGTTCTCCTGGGCACCGACGGACTGCACAGCGACATGCTCCGCTCGGCCAAGGCGGCCTATCTGGCCGGGCAGGCCACTGAGGGGCTGCCCCTGGGAAAGGCCTACCTGCGGTTCCGGGCCGTCCACCGCTTCCTGAAGGAATTCGGGGCCCGGGGCGACGGGGAGAACAACCTGGTGGTCCTGGACTACGACTCCCCCACGGAGCTGAACTCCTCCAACTTCCTGGGGCATTTTCTTTTCGGCATCGAGCCCCGTCATGTGGAGACGGTGATCAGCCAAGGCCGGATTATCGTGGAGGAGCGACGGCCCACCCTGGTGGACCAGGGGGAGGTCCTGACCTTGGCCCGGGAGATGGGCCGCAAGCTGTGGGAGAAGATGTAGAGTAATTGTCATAAATATGTTCCGCTTCGGCTGTCGGGGGTGTGACCCCGACAGCACACCTGATAAGGGGGGGTTGCGGATGCGGCCGGACAATACCCCTTGTCAAGACCGCGCCCGCAAGGGTTTCAGCCTTGACGGGGGGGAGCCCGGCCGAAGATGAAGCCAGTTGTTTTTTAAGGAAAAATCTTAACCGACGGGGCGGGTGGAGATGGGGAAGACCTTTTCCACCATCGTCCCCGATTCCGCAGTTCATTTTCTCTTTGAAAAGCAACTGGAAAATCAGGCTGTAACCTCTTAACGGCACAGACGGCCCGGAGACGGGTAACGGGGGCGCAGCATGGGCGGAGACAGGTTCTGGCCGGTCAATATCCGGCTTCTCCTGGACTGGATCCTGGAGGAGGAAAAGGCCGGGCGAATCTTCGGGATTGCAAAAGGGCTTTTCTTTGTCCCGCCCCGGAGCAACCCCTTCAAGATCCGCCGCTACGGCCAAGTTCTGGAGACCCCCCTGGGCGCGGCCGCTGGGCCCCAGACCCAGATGGCCCAGAACATCGTCTCGGCCTGGCTCACCGGGGCCCGGTACCTGGAGCTGAAGACGGTTCAGGTCCTGGACGAGCTCAACGTGACCAAGCCCTGCATCCACATGGCCGACGAGGGCTACAACTGCGAGTGGTCCCAGGAACTGAGGCTGGAGGAGTCGTTTCAGGAGTACCTCAAGGCCTGGATCCTGATCCATCTGCTCAGGGACAGGCTGGGCTGGGGAGAGCCGAAGCAGCCGGGGTTCATCTTCAACATGAGCGTGGGCTACAACCTGGAAGGAATCAAGAGCCCCCCGGTTCAACGCTTCCTGGACAAGATGGTCGGCTGCGGCGCGGAAAAGGCGGAGCTGATCGCCCAGCTGGCCGGGATCTACCCCCGGATAGGGGATCTGGACATCCCGGACCGTATCTCCGACAGCGTCACCGTCTCCACCATGCACGGCTGCCCCCCGGAGGAGGTGGAGAAAATCGGGCGCTACTTCATCAGGGAGCGCCGTCTTCACACCACCATCAAGCTCAACCCCACCCTCCTGGGCCGGGACAGAGTCCGGGAGATACTGAACCACCGGCTGGGCTATCCGGTGGAGGTCCCGGAGGCGGCCTTTGGGCACGACCTGAAATACCCCGACGGAGCGGCCCTGATCAGGACCCTGGGGGAGGAGGCCAAGGCCGCGGGGGTGGAGTTCAACCTCAAGCTGACCAACACCCTGGAGACGACCAACCAGGGACGGGACCTGCCCCCCAACGAGGCCATGGTCTACCTGAGCGGGCGGCCCCTGCACCCCCTCGGCATCAACCTGGCCGCTCGGCTCCAGGAGGACTTCGGGGGAGCCCTGGACCTGTCCTTCTCGGCCGGGGTGGACTGTTATAATTTTCCCCGAACTTTAGCGGCTGGTTTGGCCCCGATTACGGTCTGCTCGGACCTGCTCAAGCCGGGCGGATACGGCCGGTTGTCCCAGTACCTGGAAGAGCTGGGCCGGGCCATGGCCCAACAGGGGGCCGGCTCGATTGAGGAATTCATCCTGGCCCGGGCCGGAGAAACCGAACTCCGCCGGGCCGGGCTCAGGAACCTGCGGGCCTACGCCGCCCAGGTGGCGGGTTTGCCCCGCTACGCCAAGGCCGCCCGGCCCTGGGGCACAGTCAAGACCGGGCGGGAGCTGCCCTTGCTGGACTGCGCGGGAGCGCCCTGCGTGGAGGCCTGCGCGGCCGGGCAGGAGATCCCCCGCTATCTGGATTTCATGGCCCGGGGCGAGACAGACAAGGCCTTTGCAACCATCCTGGCCACCAACCCCCTGCCCCGTGTCCAGGGCTTGGTCTGCGACCGGCAGTGCCGGACCAAGTGCACCCGGATCAACTACGACCGGCCCCTGATGATCCGGGAGATCAAGCGCTTCGCCGCCCAGAGCCACCAGCAGGAGCCCGCCCTGGCTCCCGCTCCTCCCCCGGGAATCAAGGCCGCGGTGATCGGGGCCGGGCCCTCGGGCCTGAGCTGCGTCCATTACCTGGCCCTGGCCGGGGTGGAGGTGGACCTTTGGGAGGCCGGGGAGGAGCCCGGAGGCATGGCCGCGCGCGGCATCCCCTCCTTTCGCCTGGACCGGCAAAGCCTGGAACAGGACGCGGCCCGGATCCTCTCCCTGGGGGTGAACTTCCACCAAGGCCGCCGGATCGGCCCCCGGGAGTTCGAGGAACTTCGCCAAAGCCACGACTATGTCTACATCGCCGTGGGCGCCCAGGAGAGCCTTACTTTAAATATTCCCGGAATCGAGGGACAGGGGGTCCTGGACCAGCTCTCCTTTCTGGCCGCCGTGGCCCGGGGCCGGGCCCCGGAACTGGGCCGCCGGGTGGGCGTGGTGGGCGGGGGCAACTCGGCCCTGGACGCGGCCCGCACGGCCAAAAGGCTGGTGGGGCCAAAGGGGGAGGTGACCATCTTCTACCGCCGCACCAAAAGGGAGATGCCCGCCGATCCGGAGGAGATCCGGGAGGCCCTGGCCGAGGGGATCGGGCTGGAGCTTCTCTGCGCCCCGGAGCGGGTCATCCTCCGGGAGGGCCGGGTGGCCGGATTTGAGTGCAGCCGCATGGAGCTGGGCCAGCCGGACGCTTCGGGGCGGCCCCGGCCGGTCAAGCTGGAATGCTCCCAGTTTACGGTGGAGCTGGACAGCCTGATCCAGGCCATCGGCCAGCGGGTGGTCCTGGATTTTCTGCCCGAAGGCCGGCTGGCGATGGACCCCCCCACCCTCCGTACCGGGCTGGAGCGGGTCCTGGCCGGGGGCGACGCGGTCCGGGGAGCCTCCAGCCTGATCCAGGCCATCGCCGACGGCAAGAAAGCGGCCGAGGCCGTCATCCGGGAGGCCGGGCTGGACCCGCCGCCCGGCATCTCCCCCCCGGATGACCGGGAACCGGATTGGAAGGACCTGGCCTTCCGCCAGGCCCGCCGCAGTCCCGAACCGCCCGCCCTTGAAGCTTCGCCCCAGGCTGAACCCGGCTTTGGGCTGGAGACAAAAGCCCTGGAGCCGGAGCAGGCCCAGGCCCAGGCCGAGGCCGGGCGTTGCCTGCAATGCGACCTGCTGTGCAACATCTGCGTTTCGGTCTGCCCCAACCGGGCCAACCTGGCCCTGGAGACGGAGCCGCAGACGTTCCCTATCCAGGCCGCTTTCCGGGACGGGGAGGAGGTCCGGATCCGGACCCTGGAGGAGGTTCGCCTGAAGGATCGGTTTCAAATCGTCAACCTGGCCGACTTCTGCAATGAGTGCGGCAACTGCGCCACCTTCTGCCCCACCGCCGGGGCCCCCTACCAGGACAAGGCCCGGTTCCACCTTTCGGCCGAAAGCTTTGAATCCGACACCAGGGGCTATCATTTCCCGGAGCCCCATCTCCTGGAGGTCAAGCAGGACGGCTTCCGGGCCTCCCTCATTGCAACTGAGCGGGGGTATGCCTACGAGAGCGACCAGGCAAAGGTCTTTCTGGGCCGGGACCTCCGGGCGGAGCGGGTGGTATTCAAGGAAGAGAACCCCATGGAGCTGAACCTTCTGCCCGCAGTGGAGACAGCCCTGCTGTTCAGGCTGGCCCGGAAAGCCCCGCCCTTTTCCCTGACCAGCTCCAAGCCGGAACGGAGGGGCTGATGGAGTTCCGCTATGTCTGCTCCCAGTGCCACGAGGCCTACCCCATCGGCCCGGAGATCATGGTCTGTCCGGCCTGCGCCGCAGGCCAGGAGCCGGACCAGCCCCTGCTGGGGGTCCTGGAAGTGGAGCTGACCGGCAGGGCGGGCCCTGATTTCAGGATCGCCGACCTTCTGCCCCTGGAGGCGGAGTACTTCCCGCCCCTGCCGGTGGGGGGGACGCCCCTGTGGGAGCCCAGGAGCCTGCGCCAAGAGCTGGGCCTGCCCAACCTGTACCTCAAGGACGACGGGGCCAACCCCACGGGCTCCTTCAAGGACCGGGCCTCCTTTCTGGTTTCGGCTTTGGCGGCCCGGCACGGGATCAGAGAGATCGTCCTGGCCTCCACCGGCAACGCCGGCTCCTCCATGGCCGGGGTGGGGGCCGCGGCCGGGCAGAGGGTGATCCTGTTCCTGCCCCATGACGCCCCCCGGGCCAAGCTGGTCCAGGCCCTCCAGTACGGGGCCCGGGTCTTCCGGGTGGAGGGGAACTACGACCGGGCCTACGATCTTTCTCTGGAATACGTTCGCCGCTTCGGAGGATTGAGCCGCAGCACGGCCTTTAGCCCCATGACCCTGGAGGGCAAGAAGACCGTCTCCCTGGAGCTGTTCCAGCAACTGGGAGGGGTTCCGGATTACGTTTTCATCCCCGCCGGGGACGGGTGTATCCTGGGCGGGGCGGCCAAGGGCTTCCGGGACCTGGTCCGGTTGGGTATCGCCGACCGGGTCCCCACCCTGGTGGCGGTCCAGGCCGGCGGCTCGGACGCCCTGGCCCGGGCTTTTGAGAGCGGGGTCTTTACACCCCGGCCCGCCCGAACCGTGGCCGATTCCATCAGCGTGGCCGTGCCCC
Organism: Desulfarculia bacterium; assembly: GCA_963662305.1. Classification (GTDB taxonomy): domain Bacteria; phylum Desulfobacterota; class Desulfarculia. The sequence goes on from OY759351.1 coordinate 397,495, forward strand.
GCAACGGGCTCCACGCCCTGAAACAGCTAAATGATCTGCGGGGCCGGGTTATCACCGTCTCCGACCAGGAGATTATCACGGCCCAGGCCAGGCTGGCCCGGACCACCGGGCTCTTTACCGAACCGGCCGGAGCCGTCGCCCTGGCCGGGTTATTAAAATTATCCCCGGAACTCGATCCGGAGACCACCGTCGTTGTCCTGGCCACCGGCAACGGCCTGAAAGACATCGACGCGGCCGTGCAGGGGGTGGAATTGCCCCCAAGGACCATCCGCTCCCTGGACGATCTTTAAGGAGAGAGTAGTCTATGCTGGATCTGCATATCAACTCGAAAATACTGGACAAAACCGTGGCCTACTGCCGGGAGCGGGGCATCACCCTGCCCACCTTCGCCATGATGAAGGACCCCCGAAAGGCGCCGGCGCGGATCAGGGAGGCCCTCAAGACCGTGGGGCTGTGGGACATCCACCCGGCCAACCTCTACCGGATTACCTGGAAGAACGAACCCCTGGATTCGGGCGGCGGGTTCGGCGGGGTCAACCACTTCGTGGTTCCCCCGGAGCTGTCCGGCTGCCGGGCCCCGATCATCGTTCTGGTGGGGCGCTGGTTCCCCACCGGGGCCCACAAGGTAGGCGCCACCTACGGCTGCCTGGCCCCCCGGCTGGTCACCGGCCAGTTCGACCCCCAAAAGACCAAGGCGGTCTGGCCCTCCACCGGCAACTACTGCCGGGGCGGGGCCTATATCTCCACCCTTCTGGCCTGCCGGGCCGTGGCCATCCTGCCCGAGGAAATGTCCCAGGAGCGGTTCGACTGGCTCAGGACCGTGGCCGGGGAGGTCATCGCCACGCCGGGATGCGAATCCAACGTCAAGGAAATATTCGATAAGTGCTGGGAACTCAGGAACTCGGGGGAGAACCTGACCATCTTCAACCAGTTCGACGAGATGGGCAACCCCATGTGGCATTACCACGTCACCGGCAGCGCGGTGGAGGAACTTCTGGAAAAGTACCTGGCTCCGGGCCAAAGGCTGGCCGGGTATGTCTCCTCCTCCGGTTCCGGCGGGACCCTGGGCGCGGGTTATTATCTGAAGAAAATCTTCCCCGGCTCCAAGCTGGCCGCCTGTGAGGCCCTCCAGTGCCCCACCCTGCTCCTGAACGGCTTCGGCGGCCACCGCATCGAGGGCATCGGCGACAAGCACGTGCCCTGGGTCCACGACTGCAAGGAGACGGATTTTATCATCGACGTGGACGACGAGGCCCCCATGCGCCTGCTCCGGCTGTTCAACGAGCCCCTGGGCCGGGCCGTGCTCAAGGCCGGAGGAGTCCCCCCGGAACTGGCGGACAGCCTGGACCTGCTGGGCATCTCCGGGGTGGCCAACCTCATCGCCTCCATCAAGTTCGCCAAGTACCTGGAGCTGAACGAGAATGAGTATGTGGTCACCGTGGCCACCGACTCCATGCAGCTCTACGGATCCCGCCTGGCCGAACTGACCGCCGAGCGGGGGGACTACACCCAGGCCCAGGCCCAGCGGGACCTGGATCTTCTTTTCAGCATCACCCTGGACCACATGAAAGAGCTGACCCACTACCAGGCCAAGAGCATCCACAACCTCAAGTACTTCACCTGGATCGAGCAGCAGGGCCGGGAGGTGGAAGAACTCAACGCCCAATGGTACGACCACCAGAACTACTGGGAGGGGACCTTTGCCCAGCTGGAGGAGATCGACCGCCTCATCGCCGAGTTCAACCGCCGGGTGGGAATTTAGAGGCGGTCCCCCTGTAACAGGGGGAGCCCGCTGCGGGACTGTTTTCCGGGCCGCCCCATCTGTTGCCTTTTAAACGATAGTTTTTCCACAAGTTACGCTGGTTTCATTTTTGAAGCTTGACGGGGATTGGATTGGAGGCCATTATGCTGGAAAAAGCACAATGCTAAAATTAGCATATTCCCTGACCCGCTTAGAAAGGAACCGAAATGTCCATTCACCGCTCTCTCCGATCCCTGGTCGTCGTGATGTTTTTGGTTTTTGCCCTGGTCCTGTCCGTTTCTCCGGCCTCGGCCCAGGAAGGGGGGCTGCTTCTCTACAGCGGAGCCGGGCTGCGCCAGCCGGTGGAGGAGCTGGTCCAGCAATTCCAGACCGAGACCGGAATCAAGGTCCGGATCGATTTCGCCGGTTCGGGCCAGCTCATGACCCGCTACCTGGCCTCGGGCAAGGGCGACGTGTTCCTGCCCGGCTCCCATTTCTACGTGAACAAGCTCAAGGACAAGAAGGAGGTGACTTGGTCCAAGCAGGTGGTCCTCCACGTCCCGGTGGTGGGCTTTCCCCTGACCGGCAAGGTCAAGATCGGCTCCTTCGAGGACCTGGCCAAATCCGGGGTCAAGGTGGGGCTGGGCGATCCCAAGGCCATGGCCCTGGGCCGCACCGCCGAGGACATCCTGGCCGCCTCGGGCCTGGGCGAGGCCGTCCGCAAAAACACCGTGGTCCGGGCGGCCACGGTCAAGCAGCTGGTTCTCTATCTGCTCAAGGGCGACGTGGACGCGGCCATCGTGGCCCGGGCCGACGTGGTCCAGAAAAAGGACAAGCTGGGCATGATCGAGATCGACCCCTCCTGGTACAAGCCGGAGATCGTCACCGCGGCGGTGCTCAAGGCCTCCAAGCAGCCTGAGCAGGCCCGGAAGCTGGCCGAGTTCCTCTCCTCGCCCCGGAGTGTGGAGGTCTTCGGCAAATTCGGTTTCCTGCCGGTCAAATGATCCGGTCCGGAACCGGGCTGGGCGGGCTGCTGGCCCTGCCCCTGGTCTTCCTGGGGCTCATGGTGGCCGGGGTGGTCACGGCCCTGGCCATCCAGGTCTCGCCCGCCGAGCTGTGGCAGGCCCTTTGCTCCGAGGAGACCCTCTTCGCCCTGCGCTTCTCCCTGAGCGTCTCGGCCGGGGCCATGGTCCTGGCCGTGCCCCTGGGCATCGCCTCGGCCTATTACCTGTCCCGCCGGGAGTTCCCGGGCAAGCGGTTGGTGGACGCCCTGCTGGACCTGCCCCTGGTCATGCCGCCCCTCATCGCCGGGGTGGGCCTCCTCTTCCTCTTCGGACGGAACCTTTTGGGCGAGCCTCTGGCCCGTTTGGGACTGGAGCTGATCTTCACCCCCTGGGGGGCGGTGACGGCCCAGGCCTTTATCGCCACCCCCATCGTCATGCGCAACGCCAAGGCCGCCTTCGAATCCGTGGATCCCGGCTTTCAGGAGACGGCCATGGTCCTGGGGCTGAACCCCTGGCGGGTCTTTTTCCGGGTCAACCTGCCCCTGGCCGGGCGGTCCATCGCCGCCGGGGTGATCCTGGCCTGGGCCCGGACCATGGGCGAGTTCGGGGCCACCCTGATGGTGGCCGGGGCCACCCGGCTGCATACCGAGTCTCTGCCCGTGGCGGTCTACCTGAACCTGGCCAGCGGCGAGCTGGGCATCGCCGCCTCCTGCGCCCTGGTCCTCCTGGCGGTCTGCTTCGGGGTCCTGGTCTGCCTGCGATTCCTGACCCCCGGCGGGGGCGCGGTGAAAAGGAGCCGACCTTGGCCGAGCTCCGCCTGATCCGGGTAGGCAACCGTTTTGTGAGGCCCCTGGACCTGACCGTACCCCCCGGCTCCCTGTTCGTGCTGGTGGGGCCCTCCGGGGCGGGCAAGACCAGCCTGCTGCGCATCCTGGCCGGGCTGGCCCCCCACCAGGGGAGCATCCTCTTGGAGGGGCGGGAGATCGGCCGCCTGCCCCCCCATCGCCGGGCCGTGGGCTATCTGAGCCAGGAGCCCTACCTCTTCCCCCATTTGAGCCTGGAGGCCAACCTGGACCTGGGCATGACCCGGCTGGGCTGGAACAAAGCCCGGCGGCGCGCCCGCCGGGAGGAGCTGCTGGAGCTGCTGGGCATTTCCCACTTGGCGGGAAGGGACACGGTAAGCCTCAGCGGCGGGGAGAAGCAGCGGGTGGCCCTGGCCCGGGTCCTGGCCTCCGGGCCCCGGCTGCTGCTTCTGGACGAGCCCTTCAACCAGCTTGATTTCCGGGCCGCGCGGCACCTGCGGGCCGAGTTCAGGCTCCTCCAGCAGAGACTGGGGCTGACCACCCTGATGGTGACCCACAATCTGGAGGAGGCCCGGGAGCTGGGGGACGGCCTGGCCGTGATCCAGAAGGGCCGGCTCTGCGCGGAGGAGGCCGCCCCCGGAGAGGGTCAGGCCTTTCTGGAGGTGCCCAACCGCCTGGATTGCCGGACCCTGCGGACCCTGAAGGAGGGCCTTGTGGAGCTGGAGTGGCAGGGGCTGCGGCTGTTCGCCTTGGACCGGGGCTGTCCCGGGGGCCGGTTCCGGGTTCAGCCCAGCGACATCCTGGTGAGCCGGACCCCCCCGGGGGGGCCGGAGGTCAACCGCTTCCGGGGCCGGGTCTGCAGCCTGGAGGTGAACCGGGACGCGGCCAGGGTGGAGATGACCGTCCAAGGACTGAAGCTCCGGGCCGAGATCCGCCGCCGGGACTGGGAGAGGGAACCCCTGGAAGAGGGAGATCCGGTCCACGGCTTCATTCCCCTGGAATGCCTGCGGCCGGAGTGAACCTGTTTTCTGCGTTGAGTTAAGGAGATACTGATATGGATACCTATGCGAAACTGCGCCGGGCCTTGACCGAGACCATGGAGTCCCAGGACTGGGGGCGGGAGGAGGTCCGGGTCAAGGTCCGGACCCTGACCCCCCAGGAGGCCATCGGCGACCCGGAGCATCAGGACTATCCCCTGATCAAGGGCCGGGAGCGGATGATGGCCGCCGGGTTCAGGGGCTTCCAGGGCCAGGCCTTCACCGACCAGTTCGGGGATTTCCAGGGCTCCCTGGAGGAGGTGGCCGGGATGGACCTGGCCAACAATTTCCGGCGGGCCGTGTTCCTGGCCACCCTCAACGCGGTGCTGCGGGCCAGGGGCCGGGCCGAGAAGACCATCCATTGCAAGGACGAGGCCCCGCCCCAGTGCGCCGCGGCCCTGGCCGAAATGGTCGGCGGAAGATTCGGAAACCCCAAGGTGGCCCTGGTGGGGCTGCAGCCCCGCATGGCCCAGGCCCTGGGAGCCCGATTCCCCCTGCGGATAACAGACATGGACCGGGACAACATCGGGGCGGAGAAATTCGGGGTTACCGTGGAGGACCCGGAAAAGACCCGGGAGATCCTGGAGTGGTGCGATCTGGCCCTGGTCACCGGCACCACCTTCTCCAACGCCAGCGTCACGGAGATGCTGGGAGACAAGCCCACTATCTTTTACGGGGTTACTGTGGCCGGTGCGGCCGAGGTTCTGGGCCTGGAGAGGTTCTGTCCCCTGGGCAGCTGAGGGGGCGGGGGTACGGGTGTCAGGGGTGCGACCCTGACACCACCCGGTTTTAGGGCGGTTCTCCGACCGATCATCCACAAGGAGGCCGCCCTTATCCGAAGATCCTCGGGTTATGCCTTGCGTGTTACTCGGATAATTTGCCGATATAGGCCCCGCCCCGCACGTCCGGTCCCTTGTATTCCTCCACGACTTTCAGCCCGGCCCCGGTCAGGGCCGTAAGGTACTCCTCACGGGAGAAGAGGCCTATCTCCATGGACTGCTTGTGGTAGGTCACCTGGTTGTCTTTTCCCAGCAGATGGTGAAAGGTGACCTCCACGATTTTGGGCTCCTTGAGGCGGACCTGCTCCAGGCGGGCGATCTTCCAGCCGGGCCGGTCAACAGCATCCACCACGATCATGTCCTGGAACTCCTCCACCGTGCTCCAGGGCGTGATTAGGGCCAGTCCCCCGGGCCGCAAATGGGCGGCCATGCGCCTGAGGGAGGCCCGCAGATTGTCCACGGTCCTGACGAACCCGATGGACCCGTACAGGCAGATCAGGGCGTCGAACTCGGCCTCCAGGTTAAAATCGATCAGGTCGCCCAGGTGGAACCCGATGCCGGGAAACTTTTCCCTGGCCAGGCCGAGCATGTCCTGGCTGAGATCCAGCCCGGAAACGCGGTAATCGTCCTGGAAGTATGGAATATGTCCTCCCGTGCCGCAGGCCAGGACCAGCAGCTCGGCCTGGGCCGGAAGGCCGTGCTTGGCCAGCAGCTCCTTGACCTTGGCGGCTTCGGGTGCATACTCCTGGCCGTTGACGTAAAGATCGTCGTAATAAGCCGAGATAACTTTAAAATCAGAATACACCGCGCTTCTCCTTGGTTTTTGGAGGGATTATAAGCGAACCCGATTGGGGATGTAAACAGAGTCTGGTCTTGCCTCGGAATGATGGAAGGATGGTCGAGCCGCCCGACAGCCTTGGACGGACAGCGGCAGACCCCCGGCCGGGGCGTGCCGGTTTCCCGGAAAAGGAATCCAATCGCCCTTCAGGCGGCCCGGGTTTCCGTTCCGCTCTTTTCCCCCAGGACCTCCATGAAGGCCCGCAGGGCCGAGAGCGGCCGGTCCGCCCGGCGGAAGGTCAGGTAGACCGGCAGGTAGGCCAGGTCGGGCGGAATGGCGTGGAGGGCCAGCTCCCCGGCCCGGGCGGCCCTTTCCGCCGCCAGGCGGGGGATGAGGCTGAGGCCCATGCCCGCGGCCACGCAGCCGATGATCCCGTTCAGGGAGCCCAGTTCCAGGGTCCGCACCGGCCGCAGTCCGGCCTGCCGGAACCAATCCCCCAGCCGGTCCCGGTAGGCGCAGGGCCGGGGAAAGACCAGCCGGGTGGGGTTCACGATCTCCCCCGGGGAGCGGACTTCCGGGGGGGTGATCAGGACCAGCTCCTCGGTGAAGGCCGGAACCTGGGTCAGCTCCGGATGGTTCAGCCTGGGAGTGATGAACGCGCCGTCGTAGGTGTAGTCCAGGACCCCCTCGATCATGGCCTCGGCCTCGCCGCTCTGCAGGGACAGCTCCACCAGGGGGTGGAGGGCGTGGAACCGGGCCAGCAGGGCGGGCAGCCAGATTACGGTGGAGGACTCGTAGGCCCCCAGGGTCAGGGGGCCCCTGGGCCTGCCGTCGTCCTTCACGGCCCGGACGCTCTCCTCCACCAGCCCCAGGATCTTCCTGGCCCGGTCCAGCAGCTCCCGGCCCGCGGGAGTGAGGACCATGCCCCGGGGCCTCCGACGGAACAGAACCACCCCCAGCTCCTCCTCCAGGTTTCTGATCCTGGCCGTGACATTGGACTGGACGCAGTTGAGGCTCCGGGACGCAGCCGTAACCCCGCCCTCCCGGGCTACCGCTTCGAATATCCTCAGGGTATTGAACTCCATGGCCGTTCCTTCTGATAAGCAATCACCAATAGTGAACGATTGATTCATTATTAATCATTAGACATGATAGTGAACCCGGACTACCCTGGGGTCAAGTCAAATCGGCCCAGGAGGAACGGAACCATGGAAAAATACATTGATCTGGCCCGGGAGCTGGGGGCCGTCCACGCCCGGCTGATCTCCCCGGAGGAAATCTTCTTTGACCGGCGGGTGCTGCTGAAATGCCGCTGGGGCTGCGAGTATCATTGCAACCGGGAGCCAGGCAAATGCGGCCTCCGGGACCTCTCCCCGGAGCAGGGGGAGCAGGCCGTCCGCGGCTACCGTCATATTCTTCTGGTCCACAGCCACGACCGCACCGAGTTGAGCCGGATGACCCTGGAGATTGAGCGGCGGGCCTTTCTGGACGGCCTTTATCTGGCTTTCACCGTCCGGGCCTGCCACCTCTGCCGGAAATGCCGGGTGGAAGAGGGCAGGCCCTGTCTCATGCCCGAAAAACTGCGCCCCTGCGAGGCGGCCTTCGGGATAGACGTTTACCGCACGGTCCGCCACCAGGGGCTGCCCGTCAACGTGCTCCAGAGCAAGGAGGACACCCCCGACCGCTACGGATTTGTTCTGGTCGACTAAGATTTGTCACGAAAAGCCGAATGCAATTGCCGTAGGTTGCTTTCCAGGGGAAGATATCATCTCCGGACCAGGAGAGAGGCGGACGCCAGGAACTGGACCATTTGTTAAGGCGGAGCGGTAGGTTGGATTGTTGTTGAATTGAGGTCTGCTATCCGGATTTAAGCGGCTGCGGGGCGCCGGATCTCCTCCGGCGCCCCGCTCATTTCGGTTTTCAGTGGTCAGTCAAGCCCGGCGGTTAGACCCACCTGGCGGTGACGGTCTTTTCGTCCAGGAAGAGCCTCATGGAGGCCATCCTGGTCTTGGCCCCGCCCAGGAAGGACTTGCGCTTGGAGCCCAGGGGGAAGAAGGCGAACGGCTGGGGCACGCCCACGTTGATCCCGATGTTGCCGGTGTCCACCTCCCGGGCGAACTTGCGGGCGTTCTTGCCGCTGGCGGTCATGATGCAGGCCGAGTGACCCAGATCCACGTTGGTGTTGATCCGCTCGATCGCCTCCTCCAGGCTTTCCGCCCGAATCAGGGCGGCCACGGCGCCGAACGACTCCTCCTTGGCGATCTCCATGCCGTACTCGACATCCTCGATGATGGTGGGGCCCATGAAAAAGCCCTTGTCCGGCACGTTCAACCGGCCGTCGTAGACCATCTTGGCCCCTTGGGCCAGAGCCCGGTCCACCCAACCCGAGACCTTGTCCCGGCCCGCGGCCGTGGCGTATGGGCCCATGCCCGTTTCCTCGTCCAGACCGCAGCCCAGCTTCATGCCCTTGGCCTGGGCCACAAACGCCTCCTTGACCTGGTCGTAGATGTCGCCCACGATGACCACGTTGTCCGAACCCAGGCACCTCTGGCCGGTCATGCCGAAGCAGCCCTGGCGCATGTAGACCTGGCTGGTCTCCAACTCCGCGTCGGGCATGACCACCACCGTGTTCTTGCCGTTGCCGTTGATGGAGGAGTTGATCCCCGACTCGGCGCATTTCTTGAAAAGCTGCCAGCCGGCCTTGGTGGAGCCGATAAAGCCCATCCCCTGGATCTCGGGCTGCTCCAAGATGTAGTTGTTGATCTCCCGGCCCCCGTGGACCAGGTTGATGGTCCCCTTGGGCCAGCCCACCTCCATGGCCGTCCGGACCACCCACTCGGCCGCCACCGGATCCTGGCGGGAGGGGCTCACCACCACCGAGCAGCCGGCGGCCAAGGCGTAGGGCACATAGGACGACCAGGCGTGCATGGGGATGTTGCCCGGGGTGATGATCAGGCAGGGACCCACCGGCTCCCAGGTCAGCCACATGTCGATCCCGGTGGCCAGGTTGTCCAGGTGCTCGTTGCGGGCCGCCAACCCGTAGGCCGCGGAGCAGGCCGACTCGATGTTCTCGACGACCCGCCGCACCGAGCCCCGGGCCTCGCCGATGGTCCGCCCGTGGTCCTGACTCAACACCCGCGAAAGCTCCTCGGCCTTGGCGTCAAAGGCCTGCCGCATGTCAAAGAGCATCCGGGCCCGCTCCCGCAACGCGATCTGATTGAGGGCCACAAAACCCCTCTGGGCCGACTCCACCGCCGCCCGGGCCTCCGCCTGGGTCGCCTGCGGATACTCGGCGATCACCTCCTCGTTAAAGGGGTTCACGTCCTCCCGAAAGTCGGTCGACTTGGACTCCACCCACTCGTTGTCCATGTAAAGCTTCAACCGACCATAGTTGCTCTTGACTTCTTCCAGAACAGCCATCTTAGTCTTCTCTCCCGCCAGTTAAGTGGTTAGGTTAGATCTTCAGTATCAGCACCGACGCGCCCGTCTTTTCGTCGGCCCTGAAGGAGTGGGTCATATCTTTCGGAATATGGGCATAGCCGCCGGCATCCAGGGTAACCCAGTCCTGGCCCAGAAGGACCCCACAGCGACCCTCGACGATAAAGACGGCGTGCTGGTCGGGGTGGGATTGCTCGGCCACTTCGCCCCCGGGAAGCATCTTCAGGATATTGAACGAAAAGGGGGTCCCATGCTTTTTCGGGGTGACCAGCTCCAGCAGCTGGGTATTCTTCAGACTGGGCAGTCCCTTGGGCTCCACCTGGGCCGCGTTGCCGTATAGTCCACTGTTATCCATTTTACACACTCCCTCGCCGACCCGCAGGTCGGAGACAGATTAGGGCGAGATTCAGCCATAAGAACCGGAGCCCTTATCTCCCCGGATAAATATTTATCTCTCGCCGTCTTTCCGAAAAGGCTCATCTACAGACTTGCATCTCCTATTGGAACAGATCGAGTTTAGCCGGGAGACATGGCTGTGTCAAATTATTGCAAATAAATCAATAAAAATTTCATAATGCGGAAAAAAATTGACACGCCTTTTGGGATTGCCTATCCTGGCCCCGTTGCCTTAAAGGATATGAAGGATGAATGAGTCGATGGTTTCGACCGGCCGGGGCAGCCCGTCGAAAAGAAGCTCTTCGGGGGTGCAAAGCATCCATCGCGCAGTTGAACTGCTTCGGGCGATCTCCCGAAACGGCGGCCATGGCATGCGCTTGACCTCCCTCAGCCGGGAGCTGGGGCTTAATATCACCACCGCCCACCGGCTCCTCTCGACTCTGGTGGGCGAGGGGCTTGCCTCCTACGACAACCTCACCAAAAAGTATTTCGTGGGACTGGAGCTTGCCAATCTTGGGCTGGGAACCTATAAGTTGGCTCTCATAGACTCATGCCGCCAAGCCCTGGAAAACATCTGCCGGCAGACGGAAGACTCGGTCTTCCTGTTTATGAAAATGGGCTCGGCCGGATTGTGCCTGAAAAGAGTCGAAGGCCGTTACCCGGTCAGGGCCTTGAGCACCAACGAAGGTGACTATCGGCCTCTGGGCATCGGAGCCGGCAGCCTGGCCATCCTGGCTTATTTGCCGGACAAGTTGATCAAACGCATCTTGGCCGGCAATGGAAAAGGGTATTCCGAATTCAGTTTCACCGCAGAGAATGTCTCATCCTGGGTCAAGGCCACCCGCAAACGTGGTTACGCCTGGAACGATCAAGGTATTTCACAGGATGTATGCGCCGTGGGACTTCCTTTGTCAAGCATGGCCGGTGAGACCGCGGCCGCTGTTTCGGTGGCCGCCATCCAGACCAGGATGACCATGGCAAGAAGGGAGGAGATCGTGGGGCTGATCCGGGAGGAGATCGAAGGGGTGGTGCCTCCAAACTGTGATTGATAAGATCGGAAGCGGATAAATCAGGCCCTAATTTTTTATAATCACCTGAATATAATGGGAGTCAGTCACGTCAGATCGCAGCCTAAACAAACCAGGCCGGAGTGGCGACGGTTCCTCCAGAGGGGCCGTATCATCTCCGGATGAGTACCTTCTGGAAAAAATCCAGGTCGGCAAGTATTACTTCGAATGCGGCCCGGTCCAACTGGTGGTGGCCGCCTCCTCCCAGGGCCGGCCCATGGATGAGCACATCAGGGAGGTCGTCGCCTTTATTCCGGAAACCTTGGAAGGGCTGGTCGGATTTCTGAAGTGGGCCAGAAAACCCTGGCCCCAACTGGTTGAGGAGCCCGCCTTTCCTTTGGTGTTGAAAAAGATGCTGGCCGCAGTCAGGGCCACGGGCGAGGAAAGTCTCACCCCCATGGCCGCCGTGGCCGGAGCCTTTGCCGACCTGGTGGCCGATGCCCTGGTTGAGCGCGGGGCGACCAAGGTGATCGTCAATAACGGCGGAGATATAGCCCTCAGACTTGCCCCCGGAGAGGAAACCAGGGTCGGCCTTTCGCCCCGGGCCGGAGGCGCACCGCCGAGCCATTATCTGCCCCTGACTCATGACCATGGCGTGGGAGGAGTAACCACCAGCGGCCTGGGCGGAAGGAGCCTGACCACCGGCATAGCCGACGCGGTGGTGGTATTGGGGCCGAACGCCGCAGGCGCCGACGCCTGTTCAACCCTTATCGCCAACTTCACCGACGTGGCCTGTCCCCAGATAGACCGGGAACCGGCTCATCGTCTCTATCCCGGTACGGACATACCTCATTTGTGGGTGACCGTGGGTGTGGGGCGGCTTCCTCCCTGGGCCATGGCCACAGCTCTTAAAAAGGGGCAGAACAAGGCCAGGGAGTTGATCGAGAAAGGGCTGATTTCGGCTGCGGTGATCTTTGTCCAAGGCGAGACGGCAGTCTGGCCCCCCGGGTTGATTCCGATTCCGGTGCCGGGTTCCCCGGACTGACCAGACCGGATCAGCGCAAATCAATCACCGCGCCGCAAGCAGCGGGGTGTGGACGCTATTCGGAGCATGGCTGCTTATTCCAGGTACGGGTGTCCCAACCCATCGGAAAGCTCGGCCGCAGCTTCAATAACCAGCCGCTTACAGAGATCTTTTTGGGAGGGGTCAAAACGGGCTATGGGACCGGCCAGGGTGATGGCCCCACAGATTTGGGTTTTATAATCGAAAACCGGCGCGGCCACGGCCCAAACGCCGGCCGAAATTTCACCAATGCTTATGCCGAAGCCCTGCTGCCGGATCTTTTTAAGTTCATGGTCCAGGTTTTCACGATCAATTAAGGTGTTGTCGGTATAGGCCACCAGGGGCCGCTCCTGAAGAACCGCCTCCCTTGCCTCGGGAGACAGGTGGGCCAGGATCACCTTGCCGGCGGAACCGGCGTGGAGATTGTGGCGGGTTCCCACGCTCAAGGGGAACAGGGGCGCCGCTTCCTCCTGGGACCGGCCCAGGATCACCCGTTCGATCCCCTCCAGGGCCCACAAGGTGCTCGCCTCGCCCGTCTCCTTGGACAGCCTTTTCAGGATCGGTTGGCTCAAGGCTATCATGATATTGTTGCACTCATAGACTCTGCCAAGAGCGAAAACCCTGGAACTGAGGGAGTACTGGCGTTCCTCGGAGGAATATTGCAGGTACCCTCTGGCCACCAGGGTACCGATCAGCCTGATGGCCCGGCTGCGGTTCAGTCCTGTAAAGGCCACGATCTCTTTCAGCGACAGGCTCGGTTTGTTGAAAAAACACTCCAAGATATCCATGGCTTTGAGTACCGCTTCAACGTGGCGGTCAGCTTCTCTGGTTCCTTTACCCATACAACCCATCTCTCCCTGCCACAGCGTAATCACCCTGCAGTCATTGATTTTTTTCCATTATACCCAGTTCTGATTGACACAGTATCTATTTACTTTTCTTTTTTCCCTTGACAAGGTTAAGTCCTCTTATGACAATGTAGACATTAATGTCTGTATAGCAGACTCAAACTGTTATGAAAAGTTCTTTAATTTTGGATCGGAGAAAGATGAATTTCCATTACAAAAACCACCCCGGGAGAAGCAGACCCATTTTTTAGTTAGCCACATAAAGGATAGATTTATTATCAGGGAGGTAAACGCTTGACCGGACAAACGGAGCAGCTATGGCGGTACGTTGACGGGATTAGACCGGTCGATACCCACGACCACCTTTCCTCCCCGGAGGTCTTCTCCCAGTCCAAAAGAACCGCCCTGGATATTGTCGCCGGGGCCTATATTCGGGATGACCTCCTGTCCCTGGGCCTCCAGCGGGATTTTTTCGGCTCCCCTCTGTCCGACCGGGAAAAATGGGACCGTCTCAAGCAGCACCTGGCCAGGACCAGAAACACCACCTACTTCCAGATCCTGGGCCTCATCTTCGCCGATCTGTTCGGGATCCGGGGCGACCTGCTGGATCAGGAGTGGGGCGACCTTTCCGGTCCGGTGAGCGAAACCCCGGCCAGGGGGCGGGAGTGGTACGATTACGTCCTCAAGGAGCGTTCCAAGGTCGACCTCTGCCTCATCGACAAGGGCCAATCCACCGATTTTGAGATAGAGATCGCCAGAACGGTTTCGCCTGAAGGCTCTTGGACCAAGGAGTCGCCGGAGGCGACCGACTACGACCTGTTCCGTCCGGTTCTTAGGATCGACCTTCTGGCCCATGCCTTCAAGCCGGGGGGGCGCGAAGCAATTGAGGAGAAGTTCGGCCAACGGGTCGGGGAGTTCGAGGAGTTCGAGGAGTTCCTGAACCGTCTTATCCTGGACCTGCCCAATCGCGGTTTTAAGGCCATCAAGTCTCTTCTGGCCTACACCACGGGCCTGGCTCATGTGGACCCGGACCGGGAGAAGGCGGCCCGGGCCTGGCGGGCCGGGCCGGAGGCCGCCCCGGCCGAGCGGCGCTGCTTCGTCGACTTCGTGGTCTGGCGGTTGGCCGAGCTGGCCGCCGCCGCCGGACTTCCTTTCCAGATCCACACCGGGCTGTCCTGCTGCGGGGCCCGGTATCCGCTCAAGTCGGACCCCAAGGAGCTGGTTCCTCTGCTCTGCGCCAATCCCGAAACCAAATTCGACCTCTTCCACGCCGGATATCCAGACCTGGATCACGCGGCGGCCATGGTCAAGGCCATGCCCAACGCCTTTGTCAACCTCAACTGGCTGCCGGCCCTTTCAGGCCGGGTATTTCAACGATATCTCTCCGAACTGTTGGACCTGGTGCCCATGACCAAAATCAGTTGGGGCGGCGATGCGGTCCTGGTGGAGGAGGTCTACGCCCACGCCAAGCTGACCAAACAGTTTTTGAGTTCGGTTTTGGAGGAGAAGATGGCCCAGGGCCGTTACGGCCTGGACCTGTGCCGGGAGATCGCCCTGCGGTTGCTGCGCCAGAACGGAATGGAGTTATACGGGCTGGAGCCCCCGGGGGACCAGCCCGTTGAAAATAAAGAGGGCCGTTTTCACCACACCGGCCGGTAGGGGACCGGGGCGGTGCAAGGACAAAACAGTTTAGCAACGAAAGGGAGGAAGAGACATGCCGTGGCCAGTCACATGGACAATCTGGATATACGCCATCTGTGTCGTAGGTACGGTGATCGTGGTTATTTACGAAACCGCCAAAGCCCGTAAAAAGGAAGACTAAGGGGGCCCAGAAATGGTTATTTTTATCGTTATCATCGCCATAGTCCTTATTCTCGCCCACGGTGTCTGGGTCAGCCGCGGCGTTACCAACGAAAGCGAGTTCCTCATCGCCGGGCGGACCCTGGGCCCCTTTGTGGCGGCCTGCACCCTGGCGGCCACCTATTGGAGCGGCTACGCCTTCCTGGGCTCGGTCGGGGTGGCCTACAAGTACGGCTACGGCCAACTCCTGGCCGGGGCCGGATGGGTCCCGCCGGTGCTGATCGCCATTCTGTTTTTTGCCAATTTTCTAAAAAAACAGGCCGCGGAGATGGGCTCTCTGACCATCCCCGAGTATGCCGGGCAGGTGCACGGCAGCAGCTTCGTCCATTTTGCCTCGGCCCTGCTGTCGCTTCTGCTGATGATCGTCTTCATGGTCGCCCAGATGAAGGCCATGGGTTATCTGATGGCCCCGGTGCTGGGGACCAGCATGGCCACCACGGTCATCATCATGGGCAGCGTCATCACCGTCTACACCCTTTTGGGCGGCATGAAGGCGGTGGCCCACACCGACACGGTCCAGGCTCTGGGCATGACCGTCGGCGCCCTGATCTGCATCATTATGGTCTTCAAGCTGGGCAGTTTCGCCAACCTGACCGAGACCCTCAACCACATCAGCACGGAGCTGGTCAATCCCACCACCGGAGCCCCTTACGGTTCCAGCAAGTACGCCTTGCTGCTTATAATTCCCTACGGCCTGGTCGGAATAATGTCCACGCCCTACATCGCCGTCAGATTCATGTCGGTTAAGGTGGACATCAAGTGGTACCACATGGCCCTGGCCGCCCTGCCGATCATGATCATCTGGGAGCTGCTGCCCTTTGTGGGCTTTGCCACACGGGCCTACATGACTCCTCTGGCCAAGGCCGACATGGCCATGCCCATGTTCTTGAACACTTATCTCAGTTCCGGATGGGCTGCGATTATTACCGTCTTTATTCTGATGGCCATCATGTCCACCGGCGACTCGGTCCTGCACACCATTTCCTCAACCATCTCTTACGATTTCCGCAAGACCATCTACCGCAAGCCTGTGGCTCAAGAGAAAACCTTGATGTTAAGCCGGGTGGCGGTGGCCTGCGCCGGTGTGCTGACCATGCTTCTGACCTTATTCTCCCCGCCCTTCTTCCTGGTCTTCCTGGGTACGCTGGGGGTGGGCACTCTGAAGTCAGCCCTGTTCGGTCCGGTCTTCATCTCCATCTTCTGGAGAGGTAACCGAACCGGCGCCATCGCCTCCATGCTGGGCGGCGGCGGGGTCTGCGCCTGGGGCCTGTTGTCCCGAAAGCTGGGCTGGATGGAAGCCCCCATGCTGGGGGACCTGGTGGCCCTGGTCCTTTATTTCGGAGTCAGCTGGCTGACCTTTAAGTATGATCCCCGGGTGGTTAATGTCAAAAAGACCGAGCACGCCCTGGATCTGAGCAAGGACAAGCAGCCGGCGGCTGCCTAGTACCATAAACCTGTTACTAAATTCAGGCCGGGCCTGATTCGATCGGGAATCAGGCCGGCCTTAAACCACCCTGATAGAGGGAACAAATGAGTGCATTGATGAAAGTTCAGCCGGAAGTCTGCACCGGTTGCGGGAAGTGTATCTTCGACTGTCCCAAGGGGGCGATCCAGCGGGTCTCCAAGAAAGAGGTAAGAATCGGCGAGGGCTGCGTGGGCTGCCGGATCTGCGTCAAGCTCTGCCCCGTGGACGCCATCAAGGCCGACCGGCCGGCTCCGGGAACGGTGGTCTGCGATCATTGCCCGGTTCACTGCCAGGTGCCTTTGAACGACGTGGGCGCGTGTCAGCGTTACCGCAACGTAGGCGGCGAATTACGCCGGGTGGTTCCGCTCCACGTGTTCGACAAGTCCGGGACCAGGATGGACCCCATCGACAATCTGCCCACCCGGCCGCTGCTGACCGGTGTCGGCGCCGGGACCAACCGTCCCCTGGCCCCGGCCCGGATCATCGCCCAGGACATGATCGAAGGGGTCGAGGTGGTCACTGCGGTGACCGAGGCGATCCTGTCGTTTTCCGGGGTTCGGGTCAAGCTGGACCTGGACGACTACATCGGAGCCGAGGGCAGCCCTGTGCTGAGGCGGAAAAAGGTGGTGGGCTACGTCACCGCCACCGAGTACGGTTCGCGCAACATGTCCGTGGGCGGGGTGACCCTGCTCAAGGGCCCCCATGGCCCCACCGTGGCCCGGACCATGACCCAGCTGGCCAACAAGGAGTGGGTCGACCTGGAGGTCAAGGACGGGGCCAAGATGGAGATCGCCGTGGATCAGTCGCCCAAGATCAACAGCCAGGAGATCGAGCGGACCTCCTTCGGCTGCGGCTCCTCCGTGGGCAAGCTCTTCTCCCGCCACCTGCTCCAGGTGGTGGACGACTGCATCATGCTGGACCCGGGCATCACCGGCCAGATGGCCTACCACCACGCCGCGCCGGGGGCCAAGCCCAGCGGCATCACCCCCTGCGGCAAGATGAGCACCCCGGGCCGGTACCTGGTTCCTTCGGGGGACGGCTGGGGGGGCACCTTTGTGACCGATCCCCGGGAGGCCATTGTGGCGGTGGACAAGGAGGTGGCCTGGCCGGGACTGCGGATTCTGGTGACCGAGACCAGGGCGGAGAGAGCGGGCTACTTTGTCCTGGACGATAACCTGGAACCGGTCCGGCAGCCCCTGACCGAAGAGTTGGAGAACCTGCTGGTTTTCATGCGGGGCTACTGCCAAGAGGCCCGGGCCAACGTGATCTACGTGGGCGGCGTGGGCGGAGGGGTGCGCGGCGCCCTTCATCCGGACCATTCCCCCGAGGTGGTCAAGGCGGTCATGGACGGCCGGATCAGGCTCACCGCGGCCGGCCAGAAGACCTGCTTCATGCCCGGCGGCAACCTGGTCTTCAGCGTGGACGTGAGCCCCATGCCGGCCGGCTGTTTCGCCTGGGTGCCCACCCCGGCCACGGCGGTGCCCATCGAGTTCACCATGACCCGTAAAACCTACGACCAGGTATGCGGTTATCCCAACGCCATCAAGCCCATGGAGGCGGTTCTCCGGGAATTCGAGCACGTCTTTCTGGACAAATGAGACTGTTGGGAACCGGCTGAAAGGCGGCAGGAAATGATTGAGACAGAGTTCCACACCCCGGCCTCGGTGGAGGAAGCCATCGGTCTGCTGACTGGTCTTTCAGGCGGGGTACGCCTCCTGGCCGGGGGCACGGACGTGGTGGTTCAGTTGAACGAACGGCGGGGCCCTTGCCCCGCCCATCTGGTCTACCTGGGCCTTCTGGACGAACTCAGAGGGATCGAACTCCAGGATCGGGAGTTGATTCTGGGAACCCTGGTCAGCCATGCCCGGCTGGCCGCCGACCCCCTGGTGGCGGAGGCGGCCCCTCTTGTGGCCGCGGCGGCCCGCCGGGTGGGCGGACCGGCCATCCGGACCCAGGGCACCATCGGCGGCAATGTGGGCACGGCCTCCCCGGCCGGGGATGTCTCCACCGCCCTGCTGGCCCTGGGAGCCCGGGCCCGGGTGCAGGGACCAACCGGACAGAGGACGGTCTCCCTGACCGATCTGTTTGTGGGGCCGGGGCGGATCTCTCTGGCCGGGGACGAACTCATTCGCTCTTTCAGCATCCCCCTTAAACCCGGCCTGCCTAAGGGCCAGTGTTTCGAGAAGTTCGGGGCCCGGCAGGCCATGAGCATCGCTTTGGTAAGTTGCGCGGCGGCCCTCTGGCTGGAGCCGGAGGGGGGCCGGATCGCGGCGGCCGGGATCAGCCTGGGCTCGGTGGCCCCGACCCCCCTGCGGGCCGTGAAAACCGAGGAGAAGCTGAAGGGGGCCGTGCCGGACAAGACCCTTTTCGCGGCCGCGGCGGAGATTGCGGCCCAGGAGTGCAACCCCATCGGCGATATCCGGGCCGCGGCCTGGTACCGCCGGGAACTGGTGGCCGTGCTGGTCCGGCGCTGCCTGACCCAGGCCGCCGGTCTGGCCCTCGGGGCCGGGCCGAATACAAAAACCTGACCGTTGCAGCAGGTGCGGGAGCGGAATTTGAAAATGCAAGTCAATTTCACCCTGAACGGCAGGGCCGTCTCGGTCCTGGCCAGACCCACCCAGACCCTTTTGGAGCTGCTCCGGGAGGATTTGGGTGTGGTCAGCGTCAAATACGGCTGCAACACAGGCGACTGCGGGGTCTGCACGGTTCTCTTGGACGGGGAGGCGGTCAGATCCTGCCTTCTTCTGGTTCCCATGGTGGAGGGCCGCCGGGTGGAGACCCTGGAGTCCTTGGGCCGTCCTGGGCGGCTGCACCCCATCCAGCAAGCCTTTCTGGATGCGGGAGCGACCCAGTGCGGCTACTGCACCCCCGGCATGTTGTTGACGGTCAAGGCCTTCCTGGACCGTAATCCGGATCCGGACCGGGAGCAGATTCTGGAGGCCCTCTCCGGGAACCTGTGCCGCTGCACCGGGTACGTCAAGATTGTGGACGCCGTTAAACTGGCGGCCCGGAAGCTGGCCGGGAGGAACGAACATGTTGGGTGAGAGCATCCCCCGCTACGACGGCGAACGCCACGTCACCGGGACGACGGTTTATGTGGACGACGTGAGGTATCCGGGCATGCTCCATGTCCGGCCCCTGGTCAGCCCCCACGCCAACGCCAGGATTCTGGAGATGAGGCTGGACAAGGCCGCGGCCCTGCCCGGGGTGCACCTGATCCTGACCGCCGAGGACATCCCCCGCAACCGCTTCGGCGGAGCCGGGGATCATCACCTTTTTGCCGACGGTTTCGTGCGTTACGCGGGCCAGCTGGTGGCCGCCGTAGTGGCAGAGGATGCGGTCACGGCCCAGCAGGGGGCGGACCTGATCGAGGTGGATTATGAGGTTTTGCCCTCCGTGTTCGACTGCCTGGAGGCCATGAAGGAAGGCGCTCCCCAGGTCCGGGAGCACGGCAACATTTTTAAATTGAGCCCCACCGGCCAGCGCAAGATCAGGATCGGCGACGTGGAGTCCGGTTTTGCCGAGGCGGATTACATCTTCGAGGACAGCTTCGTCACCCCGGTCCAGTCCCACGCCTTTCTGGAGACCCACGTGGGCGTGGCCGCCTTTGACGAGCGGTCCCGGCTGCTCGTCCACTCCACGGGCCAGTCCATCCACTGGATCCATTCCTCCCTGGCCGAGGTTCTGGATCTGCCCATGGAGAAGATCCGGGTCGTGGGCGGCATTGTGGGCGGCGGTTTCGGGGGCAAGTCGGACGTCTCCGTGGAGCCGGTCATCGCCCTGGCCGCGCTCAAGACCGGGCGGCCGGTAAAATGGCGCTGGACCTTTGAGGAGGAGTTGAGGCTGCCCACCAACCGGGGCGGGTTCCATCTTTATTATAAGACCGGGGTCAAGAAGGACGGGACCATCACGGCCCGGTCGGTCAAGTCCATCCAGGACATCGGAGCCTTCTGCTACCGCGGCAACCGCTCCCTGGACCGCCAGGGGACCGTGGCCGGGGGTCCCTACCGGTTGCCTAATTATTGGTTCGACGGCTGGGCGGTGCACACCAACAAGGTTCCGGCCGCGGCCCTGCGGGGTTTTGCCGTGCCCATGGTCTCCTTTGCCTGCGAAGGGCACATGGACCGCATCGCCTCCGAACTGGGCCTGGACCCCCTGGAGTTCCGCTACAAGAACGCCCTGCGCGAGAACGATCCGGGCTTCCGGGGCCAGCCCGTGGACGACCGGGTCAGCGTGATCGAATGCCTCAAGGCCGCGGAACCCTCTTTCAGGGCCGATCCGCCGGTGCGGCGGCCCGGGAAAAACCTGCGGCGCGGCCGGGGCCTGGCCCTGGGGGTCATGCCCATCGGCCTGACCGCCGGCACGGCCCCGGTGGCGGTCAACGCCTATCTGGCCCTGGACGGGCTTCTGACCCTGGCCGTCAACACCAGCGACCTGGGCCAGGGGGCCAGGACCGTGTTCACCCAGCTGGCCGCCCAGATTCTTGAGATCGAGGAATCCCGGATCAGCGCCACCCTGGCCGATTCCAGCCTCTATCCGGCCTGCGCCGGGTCCGGCGCCAGCCAGGTGACCTATCTGACCGGCAACGCCATTGTCCGCGCGGTGGAAAAAATCCGGAACCGGGCCCTGGAAGTGGCCGCCCAGAAGTGGGGCCTGGAAACAACGGAGCTGACCTATCGGGAGGGACAGGTCTTGGGGCCCGGGCCGGACCAATGCCTGGATCTGTCCCAGATCGCCGTGGAGGCGGACCGCCAGGGCCGGGGCATGAACACCACCGGGGTCTACCAGGCCCGGACCTGGCTGCCGGACGAGGAAAAGGGGCTGGGCAAGCCCTACGAGGAGTATAACTACGCCGCCTGCTGGGCCGAGGTGGAGGTGGACACGGAGACCGGCCGGGTGACGGTCAAGCGGCTGGTCTCGGCGGTGGACGTGGGCCAGGCCATCAACCCCATGGCCGTGGAGGGCCAGATCGAGGGCGGGGCGATTATGAACCTGGGCTACGCCCTGACCGAGGATCTGTATCCGCCTTTCCAGGGGGGCCGCAATGCGGCTTCGGGCCTGCATGAGTATCTGATTCCGACCATCATGGACGTGCCCATGGTGGAACCCATCATCGTCGAGAAACCGAGCCGGAAAGGGCCGCTGGGGGCCAAGGGGCTGGGCGAGGTCACGGCCACCATGATCGCTCCGGCCATCGCCAACGCGGTGGCCGAGGCCACCGGGATCTTCCCCGACCGCCTGCCCATTTCGCCGGAAAGGATGCTGGGCCTGCTTAAGAAACGCAATCAAGGAGAAGAACCATGACCGGCCGGCTGGTAGGGATTATAGCAGAGATGAACGCGGCCTCGGCGCCGAAGGAGGTCGTGGAGAAAGTCAAGCTATGCCTGCTGGACTATCTGGCCGCCACGGCTGCCGGAGTGGCCCTGGAGCTGCCTTCGGTGAAGATAATAACCGATTACATAACGGCCCAGGGGGGCCGGCCCGAGGCGACCCTCATCGCCGACGGCCGCAGGGTTCCGGCCGACGGAGCCGCGCTGGTGAACAGCATCGCCGGCGAGGTGCTGGAACTGGGCGACGGGGAGAACAAGATTATCGGCCATCCGGGCCAGTCGATCATCCCGGCGGTTCTGGCCGCGGCCGAGATGCAAGGGACCGACGGTTGGGGTCTGCTGAACGCCATTCTGGCCGGCTACGAGGCCATGATTTTCGTGGGCGAGGCGGTCATTCCCGAGGCCTACGACATCGGCTTCAGCGCCAGCGCCTGCCTGGGCAATTTCGGGGCTGCGGCCGGAGCGGCCCGGGTGTTGGGCCTGGATTCTCAGCAAATAAGCCACACCCTGGCCCTGGCCGCCAGCGCCTCGGGCTATCTGCGGAGCTGGAACCTGACCGGGACTATGGACAAGGATCTCATGGTGGGCGAGGCCACCCGGCGCGGCCTCCTGGCGGCCCAGCTGGCCCGGGCCGGCTACACCGGTGCCTCCCAGATCCTGGAGGGCGAGCTGGGGTTCTGCCAGGCCATGGCCGGCCAGGTCCGGGAAATCACGCGGGAGAAGGATGAGTACCGCATCCGGGACGTCTACTTCAAACCCTATCCCTCCTGCCGGGTGACCCACGCTACTATCGACGCCATGCTGGCCCTGGTGGAGAATAACTCTCTCTCCCCCGACCAGGTGGAGAAGATCATCATCTACACCGACGCCCATGGGGCCCAGGTCTCCATCGCCCAACCCGACTCTTTTGTGGCGGTCAGGTTCTCCAATCAGTTCTCCGCCGTGGCCACCCTGCTGGAGGGCAAGGTCGCCCTGAACCAGTATTCGGATGAGTTCGCGGCCCGGCCCCAGGTCCGGGACCTGCTGGCCCGGACCCAGGTCAGGGTGGATCCGGAGATGGCCGAAAACTGGCCCGACAAATATTCGGCCCGGGTGGAGGTGATCAAACGGGACGGCGCCTCCCACAGCTTCCAGGTGGACCATCCCAAGGGCGACAGGCGCAATCCCCTGAGTACGGACGAGGTGACCGCCAAGGCCAGGGAGCTGCTGGGCCTGGCCTATTCCCAGGAACGGGTCGAAGAGCTGATCCGGATTGTCATGGCCGTGGAGAAGCTGGAAAAGATGGATTCCTTGAACGACCTTCTGGGTCGCGATCCGGCCTTTGACCAATAACAGAAAGAACCTATTCAGCGGAGGAATGTGGAAAATGAAATGCGACGGGAAAGAGGCATCGGCCCCGGCCAAAACCATTCTGGACGAGGCGATCATCATCGACGGCCGTGATCCGACCTTCCTGCTTCATCGCTACACCAAGGACGAGAAGGAAGATTACTGGCCGGCCGTGGCCGCCAGCGGGATAACCTCCATCTGCGTGGACCCGGCCTGGGTGGAGGACGGCCTGAGAGACACCGCGGCCAGTTTCGCGGCCTGGTACCGCCGCGTCCGGGAGCGGGACCAGATTCTGGTCTTTGAGGTGGAGGACATCCAGCGGGCCAAACGGGAAGGCAAGGTGGGCTTTATCCTCAACATGCAGAGCCCCACGCCCGTGGAGAACGAACCCGGCTTTGTGGAGGTGCTCTACCGCATGGGCCTGCGGATCATGCAGCTGGCCTATCAGAAGCGCAATCTCCTGGCAGACGGCTGCGGCGAACCCTGCGGGGCCGGGCTCAGCAAGCTGGGCTACGAGGTCATCGAGGAGATGAACAGGGTGGGCATGGTCATCGACCTGGCCCACGCCAGCGAGCAGGTCATGAAGGACGCCCTGGCCAAGTCCACCCAGCCCATGATCAACTCCCACGCCGGGGCGCGGGCCCTGTTGGACCATCCCCGCAACATGAGCGACGATCTGCTCAAGGCCCTGGCCGACCAGGGCGGGGTGTTCTGCATCTCGGCCTACTCGGCCTTTTTGAAAAAGGACGGTGGTCAGATCGGGGCCCACCTCGAGGACTGGCTGAAGCACCTGGATTATCTGCTGAACCTGATCGGGCCCGACCATATCGGTTTCGGGTTCGACGTGGGCGAGGGCCGCTCCGCGGCCGAGGTGGCCATCCTGCACGGCAGCCTGAAGAACGCCGGAGCGGGCAATGCCCCCAAGCACAGGTATATCGCCGAGCTGACCAGCCGGTCCAACTTCCCCTGCCTGGTGGAGGCCCTGATCAAGGGCGGATATGACGACGATGTTATCCGCAAGGTTCTGGGCGGCAACATGCTGCGCCTGTTCGGCCAGGTCTGGGGCGGCAAACGCTGACCCGAGGCCGTAAACCGGGCCGCGCGCCTCTGGATGGCTGAAAAAGGGCCGGGCCGGGGGCGCGCCCCAAGGGGGCTCCGGCCCCTTTGAAAATCAGGAAGACGGCCTTGAGCTGCAGCCTTTGTTTTATGGAACTGGCCCGGCCCCATCGGCCGGGCTGAAGGGAGATGTTTTGTTAAAAAATTATAAGATCAATTGGTTCACCCTGCTGCTGGCGGTTCTGGTGGCTTTCCCCGTTTTGGCCGCCAGCGGAGATCAGGTCCCGCCCCCGGAAGGCAAGGCCCTGTGGGAGCACATCAGCCAGGTTGATCCCTACCAAAAGTGGGAGCATCTGCCCGGATACGAGGACGGCATCACCCGGGCCAAGAGCCCCCACTCGCGCTTTGTGGAGCTGTTCGTAAACCGGATCGGGCTGGAGGCCTACAAGGCCGGCCAACCGCTGCCCAATGGGACCATAATGGTCAAGGTCAACTACGGTACCGACAAGGAAAAGATCGTCTCCGTCACGCCCATGTACAAGGTTGACGGCTACAACCCAGAGGCCGGCGACTGGTTCTGGTGCATTTACACCCCCGGGGGCAAGGTCCACCAGGAGGGAAAGGTCTTTGGCTGTCTTAATTGCCACAAAAAGGCCAAATCCACCAATTTCGTCTACAGTCGCCAAAAATAGAGTAAAGCCGGGAAGAGGATAGCTGGCTGATTCGCCTGTAGCGCCCTCACGGTGAGGTATTGCCCAAAGGCCCTTATTTCTCTGGGGGCGCCCATGGGGATCTTGTTTTAGTCTGCTCGGTGAGTGGATAACCAAGAAGTAACCAGTATCCAGGGGGAAGGTCATAGGGCACCTTACCCCCAGAAACGAAACAAAACCGGCAAGAGGTTAATCCACCCAAATACCGGCTTATATGCCTAATAATAACCGGAGCGAATAGAAAGAAAAACAACCCCCGGAAACCATTTCGGGTGCGGATGCGGCCTTGACAAAGGGATGATCCGGCCATATTCATACGCCCCCGGTTTTTTCAGACAATTCCCCTGCCAAATAACGAGGCGATTGTGGGTTATTCATCCAATCGCCCCACCCGGTTATAGAACTCATAGGCCAGGACGGCCGCGGCGTTGGCCAGGTTCAGGCTCCTGACCTTGCCCCAGAAGGGAATCCGGATCAGGTCCTGGAAGCGCGACCAGACCTCCTCGGGCAGGCCTGTGTCCTCAGGCCCCAGCAGGAGCGAATCCCCGGGCCGGAAGTTGAAGGTGTGATGTGGTTCTCCCCTCCGGGCCGAGGCGGCCACAATCCTCCTCTCCGGGTGGGCCCGAAGATAGGCCTCCAGGTCGGGCCAGGTGTGGAGGTCCACATGGGGCCAGTAGTCCAGCCCGGCCCGCTTGAGGTACTTGTCGGACAGGGAAAAGCCCAGGGGTTCGATCAGGTGCAGGGCCGTGGTGGTGGCCACGCAAAGTCGCCCGATGGTGCCCGTGTTCTGGGGAATGCGGGGCTCGAACAGAACCAGGTGCAACATGCCGGTCAGAACCCCATCTCTTCTTCCAGGGTCTCTATCTCCCTCCTGATCTCGTCTTTCTCCGCCTCGGTTACGGCCTGGGTCAGCTTTTTCTGGAGGGCGCCCAGGACCAGCCCCAGGCGGTAGGCGGAGCAGCCGCCGGGGGCCGGATCCCGGTTCGGTGCGGGTGCGGTGGATTTCAGGATGGTCTCATTTTTTGGCAAACAGTTCCTCCCACTTCTTCTCGGCTTCGGACTTGGAGATGGTCCCGCCGCTCTGCTGCGGGCCTCCCCGGGCAGGTTGGTAAAAATCGCAGAAATTGGCCTTCTCCTTGTCCGGGACAGGCTCGGCCTGGGGTTCCCGGCAGTCGTCGGCCGTAGAGGTGTCGTAGTGGCGGCACTGCCGGCAGGCTCTCAGGTCCGCCCCGCAGCTTTGGCAGACATCCCGGCGGCTGATGGCCTCGCCGACTTCGTTTTCGGCGCCGCAGGCCTGGCAGATGAAAACCCTAACTATCATATCTCACCTCCAAAAGGCAGTATAAGACAATGAGATTGTTTTACAAGTCTTCGCCCAGGGAGCGGGGGAGGCGGACCGGAAACCGGCCCTGAAAATCAAAAAGGGCCGCGAATAAGGCTGCCCGGCGTATTTTACTTTTTCACGAGGCCCGCCGGCTCTATTATCGGACGATGACGTTTCTTCCACCGGAAACAGCCTCGACCAACCCCGGATCGGCCAGGCCCCTGTCCCGGCCGATCCTGCTCATGACCCTGACCTTTTTCATAAACTTCGTCACCCGGTCCATGATCGCCCCGCTTCTGCCCCTGATGGAGGCGGAGCTGGGCCTGAGCCACACCCGGAGCGGGTTGCTGTTCTTCTTTTTCTCCCTGGGCGGGTCCATCTCCCTGCTTGGTTCCAGCTTCATCCTCTCCTGGATCGGCTATCATCGCACCATCACCACGGGCATGCTGGCCATGGGACTGTTTGTGTTCGCCATCGGAGCCAGCAGCTCCTGGCCCGCCATGGTCGCGACCTTTGTCCTGCTGGGGCTCTCCACCGGGCTCTATATCCCTTCGGCCCTGGTGATCATCCAGAAGATAATCCCCCCGGCCATGCTCTCCCGGGCCATGGCCGTCCACGAGATGGCCCCCAACCTGGGCTTGATCAGCGCCCCCCTGCTGGTCCAGTTCATGCTGGGCGGCCTGTCCTGGCGCGGAGTGCTGTTCGTGACCGCCGCGGCCTGCCTGGTCACGGCCGCGGGTTGGTCCCGCTTCGGGCAGGGCGGCCAATTCAAGGCCCCCCGGCCCAACCGGGCCAATATCGCCCAGGCGCTCACCCGGTCCGAGATGTGGGGCTTGAGCGCCCTCTTCTCCGTGGGGCTGGCCGCCGAGGTGGGAATCTACAACCTGCTGCCCCTTTTCCTGGTCACGGAGCGGGGACTGACCCTGACCCAGGCCAACTATCTGGTGGGGCTCTCCCGGATCCCCACCCTGGCCGCAGTCCTGCTGGCCGGTTATGTGAGCGACCGGCTGGGCTGGAGGCGGACCCTGGCCGGCGGCATCCTGGTCGCCGGGTCGGCCCTGCTGCTGCTGGCCCTGGGGCCGGATTGGATCATGCCCCCCTGCGTAGTGTCCCAGGCCCTGGGCAGCGGGATCTTCTGGCCTCCGGCCCTGTCCGCCATGGCCCGGGCCGGATCCTCGGAAACAAAGGCCATAGTGGTCTCCTGGGCCACGGCCTGCTCTTCGGTGATCGGGGCGGGCCTGGTCCCGGCGGGCATCGGGGCCCTGGCCGACCTGGGCTCCTTCAGCTGGGGCCTGACCGCAGCCGCCATACTTATATTGAGCAGCCTGCTGCTGATTCCCATTTTGGAAAAAAGATAGGAACGCGGCCGTAGCCCTGACCAGGCAACCGGCCGCCGCAAGTCGGTTCTGCAGCGGAAGGCATTCCGGCCGCCTTTGGACTGTTGACACGTTATCTCGGCAATTATACGATAATCGCTGTAACTATCACTGATCGCACAATGTTCCTAGTTCGGCGACGGTGGACCATGCGTAATCCGGATAATTCCAAACCGACAGCCGAGGGGGAGACAAACCTTTTGCTTTCCCGGCGAGTAGGTCTTGGGCGGCCGGCGGCGGAGAAAATCCGCAACCGGGGGGGACGACGGGGATGAACCTCCGGCCGGCTCTAGCCGCCCTGGCCCTGGCCGCGCTCTTTCTGCCCTCCCCGGCCGGGGCCTGGGAGCTGCAACTGGAGGGCCGCCTCTGGGGCTGGGCCGGGGCCGGTTCCCGAAACGACCAGGGCCTCCGGATGGGATTCCGCTATCTCCCCGCCCTGTCCGTCCAAAAAGGCCTGGGCCGGGATTACTCCCTGGACGCCCAGGTCTCCCTGGATATCCAGGCCTCCTTGTCCACCGCCTCCTTTGATTCCCTGGACCACCGGGCCGAAGTGGATCCCTACCGTCTCTGGGCTCGCCTCTCCTCCTCCCAGACGGAGATCAGGCTGGGCCTCCAGAAGATCAACTTCGGCCCGGCCCGGCTGCTGAGGTCCCTGAGGTGGTTCGACCAGCTGGATCCCCGGGACCCCCTGGGCCTGACCGAGGGGGTCTGGGGCCTGCTGGGACGCTATTATTTTCTGAACAACGCCAACATCTGGCTGTGGGGGCTCTACGGAAACGAGGAGACCAAGGGCTGGGAGACCTTCCCCACCCTGGATGAATCGGCGGAGTGGGGCGGCCGGGTTCAACTGCCCCTGCTCGGGGGCGAGGTGGGGGCGGTATTCCATCACCGTCGGGCGGATCTGAAAGAGATCTCGGCCCCGTCCGCCTCCGAGTTGCGGCTGGGGCTGGACGGCCGCTGGGATGCGGGGGTCGGTTTGTGGTTTGAGGCGGCCTTGACCTGTCGGGACACGGACCAGGCCCTTTTCCGCTATGAGAAGTTTCTGACCCTGGGGCTGGACTACACTTTTTCTCTGGGCAACGGCCTGGGTCTGATCCTGGAACACCTGGTCCGGGATCTCTCGGCCGATTTCTGGGAGTTGGACCAGGGCCGGTCCCTCTCGGCCCTGTCCCTGAGCTACTCCCTGGGGCTCCACGACAGCCTGGGGCTCATCGCCCATTTCGACTGGACCGGCGAGGAGGCCTACCTTCAGGTCAGCTGGAAGAGAGTCTACGACAGATGGACCTTTTATCTGATCGGCTTCGCCAACCCGGACCGGGACGTTCCGGGACTGGAGGGGAAAGGCGGCTTCTCCGCCCCGGGCAAGGGGGCCATGTTCGTTTTCTCCTTCAGCCATTGAAACGGGAGGGGGGCCTGACGTCATTTTAACCAACGGAAAAAACAAATGCCGCCCCTAATTTCCCGCCGAGGCTGAAACCCCCCGGACCCGGAAACGGCCTTGATGGAGAGACGGCCGGGCCGGGGACAAAAGGCGCCGCTTTCCCTGAAATGTTTTTGGCCATTTCGCCCCGTCTTGATATCCTGAAAGACATTTTGGGGGTTGAACGGCAATCTTGCGGCGAGGCGATGGCCTTACCCCAAAGACCATACCCTTGATGGCGTTTGCAGAATTGAATGGACTACGATCTTAAACTGACCCCTTCCGGCCGCCTTCACCTGGTGGAAACCAATAACGATGAGGAGACGGCAACCGACGCCTGGATGAGAAGGGCGGTGGTGGCTTTTTCGGCATCCCCGGCTGAAGGCCTTTTTGCTCTGGCCGCGACCAGACCCGATACGCCGCCGCCGTTATCGCTCTCCTACTGGCGGGATTTCGGCGGTCGATACCTGACCCGGCTCTGTCGCACCCCGGAGTCCGGCGGGAGGGAGGTCCCGCCGGTTGAGCCGCCTTGGGAGTCCGAGCTGACGACCATGCTTCTTTCTGCGCCGCCCATGCGGGGGGTGGAGTATTTGAACAGGGAGGTGCTTCTCCACCTTTGGGACGACCTGGATTCCTGGGCCCATCGGGAGATCGCCGCCTCAAAAAGCGGACCAAGCGGGTGGCTGAAGAAGCACGCCCCGATCTGGCATCAGGTGGGCCGGGTCTGCTTTCATCTGGCGGAGAACAAGCGAGACCCCGAACTGCCCTTCGCCTTTCTGGCTACCTATGCGCCAAAACTTTCCCGGGGCGGGCGGGTTCAGTATCTGCCCCTGGGCAAGGCCCTTCAGGAATATGCGGGTGAACAAAACAAAAACGAGTTGATCAATCTTTTGACACCAGTGCAGCGGGCTTCCGAGAAACTCGGCTTTGTCCGGGAGATGGTCGATTCCGGCGACATTTTCCACCCCCTGGCCTGGTCTCCCAACGAGGCATACCGCCTTCTTAAGAGCCTGCCGGTCCTTGAAGAAAGCGGTCTCCTGGTGCGGCTCCCGGACTGGTGGCGGAAGCGTCCCCGCCCCCGGGTGACAGTGACCATCGGTCAAAAGAAGCGGAGCCGTTTGGGCCTTGAGGCCATGCTGGATTTCAAGGTCGGCCTGGCCCTGGGAGACCAGAACCTGACCGAAAAGGAGTTCCGCCGCCTGATGAAGTCTGAAGACGGCTTGGCCTATGTCAAGGGGCATTGGGTCGAAGTTGACTGGGAAAGACTGTCTCAAGCCCTGGAGCATTGGAAGCAGGTGGAGACCGACGCGGCCGGGCAAGGCATCTCGTTTATCGAGGGCATGCGCCTCCTGGCCGGCGCGCCCAAAGACCTGAAGGGTGACGGGTTGCCCGAAAGCGGAGAACCTGGGTGGTCGTTCGTCAATGCGGGCCAATGGCTTTCCGATGTTCTGTCCGACCTGCGCAACCCCGAGAGACTGGCCACAGGCGGGCGCAGCAGGGACTTTCGCGGCCAATTGCGCCCTTATCAGGAGACCGGGCACGATTGGCTCCGGCTGCTGTCAAGCCTGGGTTTGGGCGCCTGCCTGGCCGACGACATGGGGCTGGGCAAGACCGTTCAGGTCCTCTCCCTTCTTGTTGCCTTGAAGGAAAAGACGAGGCCGTCCGCAAAGCCGTCCCTTCTGGTGCTTCCGGCCTCGCTCCTGGCCAACTGGAAGGCCGAGATACGGCGTTTCACGCCCACGTTAAAGACCTGTTTGATTCACCCCTCGGAAATGGAAAAAACCGCGCTGGACGCCATGCCCGAAAAACACCGCGAGGCCCTGGCCGGAACCGATCTGGTCCTGACCACCTACGGCCTGCTCCGCAGACAGAGATGGCTCCTCGAGGTGGAATGGGGGTTGGTTATTCTGGACGAAGCCCAGGCCATCAAAAATCCTGCAACAGGCCAAACAAGAACGGTCAAACGGCTCAAGGCGGACGCCAGGATCGCACTCACGGGCACACCTGTTGAAAACAGGATGGCCGATCTCTGGTCCCTGTTTGATTTTCTCTGTCCGGGGCTGCTCGGATCGCCCCCCGGGTTCAAAAAATTCGTCAAGGGCCTGGAAGCGCGGGAGCATGACCGTTACGTACCTCTCCGGAATTTGATCGCGCCCTATATTCTCCGACGGCTCAAGACCGACAAGGGCATTATCGCCGACCTGCCTGACAAGACCGAAATGAAGGTATTCTGCGGTCTGGCGAAACAACAGGCCGCCATGTACGCCAGGTCGGTGGCGGAACTGGCCGAGGCGCTCCAAGGATTGGACGGCATGAACCGGCGCGGGCTTGTGCTGGCCTACCTGATGCGGTTCAAACAGATATGCAATCACCCCAGCCAGTTTACCGGAGACGGCGGATACGAACCGGCCGCAAGCGGCAAGTTCGCCCGGCTGGAGGACATCTGCGAAGAAATCGCAGAGAGACAGGAAAAAGTTCTTATTTTCACCCAGTTCAGAGAGATGACCGCGCCGATCGCCGCCTTTCTGGGGGAAATCTTCGGTCGGGAGGGCCTGGTCCTGCATGGTGGGACTGCGGTAAAGAAACGCAGGGCCCTTGTCGACCTGTTCCAGAAAGAGGATGGACCGCCGTTTTTCGTGCTCTCCCTCAAGGCGGGCGGAACGGGTCTCAACCTTACCGCCGCTTCGCATGTGGTCCACTTCGACCGGTGGTGGAACCCGGCCGTGGAAAACCAGGCCACGGACCGGGCTTTCCGCATCGGTCAGCACCGAAACGTGGTGGTGCACAAGTTTGTTTGCCGGGGAACCATCGAGGAGAAGATCGACGCCCTGATCGAGGAAAAGACAAATCTTGCCGAAAATCTCATTGAGGTCCGAGCCGAGTCCCTGCTGACGGAGATGAGCAATGAGGAACTGCTTAAGGTCGTGGCCCTTGATATCAATCGGGCCAGGCTGTAGGAACTGGACGGTGCGTCGATACGTTTGGAGACCATACGTTCCCGTGGCAAAACGTCGCGCCGCGGCTCTGGAGAAGATGGATGAACTCCGGAGGCAGGGGCTAGAAGTGAAGCCGGTGGAGATCAGGGGACGAAAGATCGCCCGCACCTTTTGGGGCCAGGCCTGGTGCGGTCACCTCGAATCATTCAGCGACTATGAAAATCGATTGCCCCGAGGCCGGACCTACGTCCGTAACGGCTCGGTGTGTCACCTGGAAATAGCCGGGGCTTAATCAGCGCCTTGGTCAGCGGTTCCAAGATCTATTCGGTTAAAATAGCCATCGAGACGCTCCCCAAAAACAAATGGCTGGACCTGAAAAAAAGCTGCGCCGGACAGGTCGGCTCACTTCTGGAACTGCTTCAAGGCAGGCTTTCCGGGAATGTGATGGCCGTTATGACCGACCCGAACAAGGGCCTGTTTCCCCAACCCGGGGAGATCAGCTTCAGGTGCAGCTGCCCCGACTGGGCCGTCATGTGCAAGCATGTGGCCGCAGTGCTCTACGGGGTGGGCGCCCGGCTCGACGAAGAGCCGGCGTTGCTTTTTCTGCTCCGTGGAGTCGACCATGAAGAGTTGATCAGCACCGAGGCCGGTCTGGCCGTCACAGCTATCGGGACAAAAGGCGGGCGCAGGCGTATCGCGGATGACGACCTGGCCGAGGTGTTCGGCATAGATATAACCAAGGAGGCGGCGCCCGCCGCCACGGGCCGGGAAAAGACCGCGCCAAAGTCGGTAAAGAGTTCAAGGCTCGCGGACGAGCACCCGGTCGGGCCCAAGGTGAAAGGCGGAATGGCCAAAGCCAGGGCCAAGAAGACGGCCCAGTGTAAGGCCGGGCCGGGTAAATCGTCGCCGGCAGCCACGAGCGCCGGTCGCCCCACCGGCAGGGAGGTCGCCGGACTACGGGCCAGATTCGGCATGTCCCAAAGGGAGTTCGCCAGGCTTCTCGGTGTCAGCGCACCCACCATCGGCAACTGGGAAAGAAGGCCCGGGCAGCTTGACCTGCGGAGCCGTTCGCTTGATGCGTGGCGCAAGGCAAAAAAATTGGGGAAAAGACAGGCGAGGAGGAAGTTGGTGGAGGCCTGATGGGCTGCCCGGATAAGGGCCTAGGACCGTGGACCTGGATATCCAGCGGTTCCGCCAGGGTGATGCTCCGACAATCCTACGGATAGGGGCTCCCCGCGGTTGGTAGAGGCCAAATAATTTCAGGTTGCTGGGGCCGCTCGCCCTAATTCCGGCCGGCGTTACCCACCCTGATGGGTTTCAGAATGATCAGGTTGCCCAGCAGGACCGCGACCACCCCCACCAGGGAAAAAACGTTCCAGGCGTAGCCCTCGAACATGGTGGACAGGGTCAGGGCGATAATGGGCGTGACCAGGATGACATAGGCCGCGTACTCGGCCCCGATCCGGCCCAGGAGGGTGATGTAGGCCCCGAAGGCGGCCACGGACCCGAACACG
Organism: Desulfarculia bacterium; assembly: GCA_963662305.1. GTDB lineage: Bacteria > Desulfobacterota > Desulfarculia. Next base: position 430,709 of record OY759351.1, read on the forward strand.
GCCAAATAGAACAGGGAGGCCAGGTACCCCGGCGAAAGGTCGAAGGAGAGCCCGCCCTCCAGCCACCACCCACAGAGCAGGGTCAGGATTCCGCCGTAGGCCATCCCGAAGGCATTGGTCTGGGTCACCGGTAGTCTGTGTCTGGCGTTGCGGGAGCCGATGATGTTGCCCAGGGAACAAAAGTAGGTCCCCATCAGGCCCAGGCCGAAGCCGATCAGGCTGGCGCTGGCCTGGAATTGGCGCAGATCCGGCCAGAAGACCAGGCCCAACCCCAGAAGGCCCACCAGCCCCCCGCACAGGGCCCGCCAGGCCACCCTCTGGCCCATGAACAGCCTCAGGTTGAAGATATTGGCCAGGAGCATGATGGAGAAGATGACCGAGACCAGCCCGGAGGTCAGGTAGTTGCTGGCAAAGTAGGTCAGGCAGTAGCCGATGCCGAACAGAAAGAGCCCCTGGCCGGCCATGAACAGATGGTCCGCCAAGGAAAACCTGAGGCTGCGTCGCCGGATTAGGAGGTACAGAAAAAGGATCGAGGATGCCAGGAGAAAGCGGTAGCTCACCGAGAGGATGGGCGACACGCCAGTAAGCTGGAACTTGATGCCCAGCCAGGTGGATCCCCAGATTAGGATGGTCGAGACATAAAAAAAGAAATTCAACATCCGACTACCCTGTCCGCCTCTTTTTTGAAAAATCTTTCGAAATATTTCGAGCAAGCGGCGAAAATGCGCTCTGCTGCAGATGGGCCAGACAGGCTCAGAGTCGCACCCCTGACAACCGCCCCGGAATATGTTTCCGGCCGTTACTCTACCACTCGGTGGACTTGATGAAGGTGGTGTCGCCGATCTGGTCGTAGGGGATCTCCTCCACTTTGTCCATCTGGGAGACAGCCTCCTGCTGCTGGGAGGAACCCCGGTCGAACTCCTTACTGTCCGCGTCCTGTGGATTTAGGGCGATGACCGGCCGCTGGTCCTCCTCCGGCCCCAGCTGGGCCATGACGTACTTGCCGTCGGAGCTGAACTTGGCCACGGTCCCGGCCGATTTGATGGGAATTTCGGCTTTATCGTATCCGGCGGACAGGTCCTGCCCGATCTTCTTGGCTCCCTCCGGGGTGCCGTTCAGGAGCTGTTCGGAGAACCAGACGAAACGCAGGGTGCCTAAGATAAAAACAGGACCGTAAAAATACTCCCGGATGGTTACTTCTTCCACTTGTTACCTCTACTTTCCTCAAGGGCTGTCTCAAAGAAGCTCCGCCCGTTTTATTCGTTTGTTTCCCAGGAAAAAATATCGCCACCCGGCCGGGGGTGTCGGTTTTTAACAAGGCTCTCTTTAACTACAACCGCCGTACCCGATAGCCCCCGTAATTATGACCCACCGCCTGATGTGCCAGTCGGTTACATGGGCAGGATCATGGGCAGGACCATGGGCCGCCGCTCCAGAGCCCGGTTGAAGTGGCGCCGCAGGGCCCGTCGGATCAGGTTCTGAGCCTCGGCCCAGTCCGGCTCCTTCAATTCGTCCATCACCTGGGAGACCAGTTCCTTGGCCTCCTCCAACAATCCGCCCTGTTCCTCCTCGAAGACGAAACCCCGGCTGACCACCTCCGGGCCGGAGATGATCTCGCCCGAGGTGTGATCCACCACCAGGAGGACGAAAACCACCCCGTCGGAGGAGAGATGGCGCCGGTCCCTTAGGACCACATCGCCCACATCGCCCACACCCTTGCCGTCCACGATGATTCGGCCGCTCTCCACCCTGTCGGCCACCCCGGCGCCCCGGCCGTCGAAAACCACCACATCACCGTTTTCGATGCGCAGAACCCGCTCCTCGGGGAGGCCCATCTTTACCGCCAATCGGCCGTTATGGATAAGGTGCCGGATCTCGCCGTGGACGGGCAGGTAGTAGCGGGGCTTGATCAGCCGCAGCAGCAGTTTCAACTCGTCTTGATAGGCGTGCCCCGAGGAATGGACTGCGGCCATCCCTTCGTACAGAACATCCGCTCCCCGCCGGCAGAGGTTGTTGATCACCTGGGTTATGGCCCGCTCGTGGCCGGGGATGACCCGGGAGGAGAGAACCACCACGTCCCCCTCCTCCACCTCGATCTGCTTGTGCTCGCCCCGGGCGATCCGGGTCAGGGCGGCCAGGGGCTCCCCCTGGGATCCGGTGGAGATGACGCAGATCTGCCTTTTGGGCAGGTCCTTGAGCTGGGTGAAGGTGACTTCCTGATCCTCGGGAATGAAAAGCAGCCCCAGCTCCCTGGCGATCCTGACGTTGGTCACCAGGGACTTGCCGGTAAAGGCCACCTTGCGGCCGAACCGGCCGGCCAGCTCCACCACCTCTCTGACCCGGCGGATGTTGGAAGCGAAACAGGCCACCAGAATGCGGCCCTTGTTCTCCCTGAATATCTGCTCGAAACTGCGGGAGACGGTCTCCTCGGGCAGGGTCGAGCCCTCCCGCTCCACGTTGGTGGAGTCGGCCATGAGCAGGAGGACCTTCTCCTCCCCGATCCGGGCCAGACCGCTCAGGTCGGTGGCCTCCTCCGGAGGCAGGCCGTAGTCCACCTTGAAATCGCCGGAGTGGACCACCACCCCCAGGGGCGTGGATATCTTGAGGGCGAACCCCTCGGGAATGGAGTGGGCCACCTGGATGAACTCGAAGCCGAAGGGCCCCAGCTCCACCCGATCTCCGGCCTCCACCGGGCGGAGGTCGGCCTCGATCTGGTGTTCGTTGAGCTTCTCCTGGACCAGGGCCAGGGTGAACGAGGACCCGTAGACCGGAGGGTTTTCTATCAGGGGCAGGATAAAGGGCAGGGCCCCGATGTGGTCCTCGTGGCCATGGGTCAGGACCACCGCCTCGATCCTTTCCAACCGGTCCAGGAGCGGAGCCGGATCGGGGATGACCAAGTCCACCCCCAGCATATCGCTGTCCGGGAACATGACCCCGCAATCGATGATGACGATCTTATCCCGGCACTCCAGGACCGTCATGTTCAGCCCTATCTCGCCCAGCCCGCCCAAAGGATAGAGCCTGAGCTTGTCTTTCTTGGAGGAGGGTTCGGCCCAGGTCATGAGGTTCCTTGGTTGTAGTTCATCAGGCCGGCCAGGCTTCGGCGGGCGTCCTCGGCAAAGCGGTCCAGGCCCCGCCTGGGGTAGTCGGCCGGAGAAAGGGGCGCACCCACCCGAACCGTGACGGTTCCGGGATGGACCCTCAGGGGTTTGACCGAGAGGGCCTTGTCGGTGCCCATGAGGGCCAGGGGAACCACCGGGCGCTTGGCCAGGGTGGAGAGCACGAAGCCGCCTTTGTGGAACTCCAGGAACCCTTTTTCCGGGGTGCGGTTGCGGGTGCCTTCGGGAAAAATGATCACATTGGTCCCGGAGCGGATGGCCTTGGCCGCGCCCCGCAGCAGCCTGGGGGTCTGGGTGGCGTCCCCCCGGACCACGGGCAGGTGTCCGGCCCGGGTCATGGCCCAGCCCATTAGGGGGATCTTGAACAGGGAGAGCTTGGCCAGCCAGCGGAATTCCACGGGCAGGGCCACAAAAGAAACCAGAATGTCGAACACCCCCTGATGGTTGGCGGCGATGATGTAACCCGGCTCCCGGGGCAGGTTTTCCGCCCCCTCCAGTTTGATTTTGATTCCAGCCGCCCGGCAGACCGAAGCGGCCCACACCGTGGAAACCCGATGCGCTCCAGTACCGCCCATGATCCTAAGCGGAACCAACACCAAAACGGTGATGCTGCACCAGATGGTCATCACAAAAAAAACGAACGCCGCCAAGCAGGTTCTCAACAAACTGGGCTTATTTGTTTCCATCCGACCCCCGATAATAACCGGAGCGGGCCTCATAGTCCAATCTAATCTAATCTCAGGCCAAAAGAGGCCTTGGCGGGTCTGGGCGAATAGGGTTGACATCTCGGGCTCAAGCCCATAAGTTGGCAAATTATCCGGGATCACAGGTATCTTATATGTCGCGACGAATCGTCCTCGGCACGGCCGGCCACATAGACCACGGGAAGACCAGCCTGATCAAGGCCCTGACCGGAATCGACACCGACCGGCTCAAGGAGGAGAAAAAAAGGGGCATCACCATCGAGCTGGGTTTCGCTCACCTGGAGTTGAGCGACGGCCAGAGCGTGGGGGTGGTGGACGTGCCCGGCCACGAGAGGTTTGTCCGGACCATGGTCGCCGGGGCCACGGGCATGGATCTGGTTCTGCTGGTCATCGCCGCCGACGAAGGGGTTATGCCCCAGACCAGGGAGCATGTGGATGTCTGCACCGTCCTCGGCGTCAGCCAGGGGGTGGTTGTACTGACCAAGATCGACATGGTCGAGGAGGACTGGTTGGAACTGGTCAGGGAGGAGGTCTCCGAGTACCTCTCCCAAACCTTTTTGAGCGAAGCGCCCCTGGCCCTGGTCTCGGCCCAGACCGGCCAGGGAGTGGAGGAGTTGCGCGCGCTGCTCACGGAAAAGTGCCGTTCCATCGAGGAGAGAAGGGAGGGCGGCCCCTTCCGCATGCCGGTGGACCGCTCCTTCACCATGAAGGGGTTCGGCACCGTGGTCACCGGAACATCCCTCTCCGGCCGGATCGCCGTGGGCCAGACCGCGGAGATCTTTCCCCGGGGGCTCACCGCCAAGGTCCGGGGGCTCCAGGTCCACGGCCAAAGCGAGGAGGAGATATCCTCCGGGCAACGCACCGCCGTAAACCTGGCCGGGCTGGAGCGCCAGGAGGTGGTCCGGGGCGATGTGCTGGCTGCTCCCGGCTCGCTTCTGCCCGCCGATCGTCTGGACGCCGTCTTGAACCTTCTCCCCTCGGCCTCCAAGGGGCTCAAGAACAGGGCCTCGGTTCACTTCCATGTGGGCACGGCCGACCTTCTGGCCAGGGTGGTGCCCCTCTCCCAGGAGACCATCGAACCGGGCCAGGGCGACTATGTCCAACTCATCCTGGAGGAGGACGCCTCCTGCCTGCCCGGCGACCGCTTCGCCATCCGGTCCTACTCTCCGCCCCTGACCATCGGCGGCGGCCGGGTTCTGGCCGTGGCCCCCCCCCGCAGGAAAAGATTCGATCCCGAGGCCCTGGAAGCCCTCAAGATTCTGGACGGCGGGGATCTGCCCCAGTGCATCGCCCTTCTTACCGCCGAATCCCGGCTTATGGGGTTGTCCAGGGCGGAGCTCATGTCCCGCCTGGGCATGACCGCGAAGGAACTGGACAGGCCCCTGTCCGAACTCCTCTCCCAGCGGCGGATCGTGCGCTACGACAAGGAGCGGCAGCGCTACGTCCACCAGGCCGTTCTGGAGGATCTTACGGAGAGGATCAAAGAGTTCGTCGCCTCCTTTCACCAGGCCAATCCGCTCAAGCCGGGGCTGCCCAAGGAGGAGATCAAAAGCCGCCTTAAGCTCCACGCCGACCCCAAGATCATCAACTTTCAGGTGGGGCGGATGGTGGAGGAGGGAATCCTGGACGCCGATCAAGACCTGGTCGCTCTGGGCGGGCACCGGGTCTCCCTGGGGGGCGACGAATCGGAACTAAAGGAAAAGATCCTGGAGGCCTACCGCCAAGGCCAGCTTTCGCCTCCCACCACCAAGGCCCTGGCCGAAAAACTGGGCGGGGCTAAAATAAAGGATGTTCTATCTCTGCTGGTCAAGGAGGGCAGCCTGGCAAAGGTAAAGGAGGAGCTCTTTTTTACCGTAGAGGCGTTAAAGGGCCTGGAGGAGCGGTTGCGGGCCCTTCTTTTGGAAAAAGGTGAAGTTTCCACCCAGGAATTTAAGGAGATGACTGGACTACCTCGCAAGTTTTTGATACCCCTAGCCGAGTACTATGATCGAACCGGTGTGACGATCAGAGTCGGCGAGGTTCGACGCTTGCGGGAAAAACTGGGTTAGAACTGCAGGCAAGGGAGGCGCGATGCCCTCGAAAAAAAGGCCCAAGGAGAACCTGACCCAGGATCAAATGTCGCCCAACCCTGTGGATAAGCCGGGGGAGAGGAATCTTTTCTGTCCCAATTATATCTTTTGTCTGGACATCGCCGTATCCAACTGGTGGCAAAGATTCACCTGCGAGGAATGCATTCACAAGGATCTGGACGCCCGCCCGGACATCGAGGAATTCTCTTATGAGACCGTGGGCTGGGACGATATCTGGTCCGAAGGTTGAACCCGGCCCGGCCACTCCCTGAAATGAACGATAAAATTCTGGAAAAAATTCAAGGGCCCAGCCGTTTCCTGGGCTCAGAGGTCAACACCGTGGCCAAGGACCCCGCCGGGGTCCTTGGCCAGGCCCTGCTCCTGTTCCCGGATCACTACGATCTGGGGATGTCCCACCTGGGCTTCAAGATCATCTACCACGCCCTGAACGACCAGCCCGACCTGCTCTGCGAGAGGGCCTTTTCTCCCGAGCCGGAGCTTGAGCAGCAGCTTAGGCAAGAGGGTCTGGGGCTGAAAAGTTTGGAGTCGGGTCGCAGCTTCGCCGAGTTCGACCTGATCGGGGTCAGCCTGCCCCACGAACTGGCCGGGACCAACCTCCTGACCCTCCTGGACCTGGGGGGGCTGCCCCTCCTCTCTGCGGAGCGGAGCGACGGGGACCCCATCGTCCTGGCCGGGGGACCGGCCGCCTTCAATCCCGAGCCGGTGGCCGATTTTCTGGACGCCGTCTTTCTGGGCGACGGCGAGGAGGGCGCGGCCGAGGTTCTGCGGGCCGTGGCCCAAGCCCGCCGGGAGGGTTTGAGCCGGGCCGAAATGCTTCGAATGATCGCCGGGATCCAGGGGGCCTATATCCCCTCCCAGAGCCGCCCGCGCTACCACCGGGGCCGCTTCGCCGGCCTGGAGGACGGGCAGGGCGGGCCGGTCAAGCCCCTGGCCAAACGGACAATCCCCGACCTGGACCGGACCTTCACCCCCGTCAGCCCCATCATCCCTTACGGCAAGCCGGTCCACGACCGCCTGGCCGTGGAACTGGCCCGGGGCTGCGGCCGGGGCTGCCGTTTCTGCCAGGCGGGCATGATCTACCGGCCCTCCCGGGAACGAAGCCCGGAGAAGCTCCTGGAACAGATCGCCACCGCCCTGGAAAGGACCGGCTACGACGAACTCTCTCTGCTCTCCCTGTCCGCCGGGGACTACACCTGCCTGATCCCCTTTCTATCAGCCCTGATGGAGCGGCTGGAGCGGGCCAGGGTCTCGGTCTCCCTGCCCTCCCTGCGGGCCGACACCCTGACCCGTGAGACGGCCGAGCTGATCCGCAAGGTCAGGATGACCGGTTTCACTCTGGCCCCGGAGGCCGGCTCCCAGAGACTGCGGGAGGTCATCAACAAGAACCTGACCGAGGAGCAGATTGTGGAAGCGGCCGTCCAGGCCTCCTCCTCGGGCTGGCGGCTGATCAAGCTCTACTTCATGGTCGGTTTGCCCACCGAGACCCAGGAGGATCTGGAGGAGCTGATCGAGCTGGTCAAAAAAATCTCGGGCCGCTGCCGCGGGGTCAAGCTGAACGTTTCCCTGGGCGGTTTTATGCCCAAGTCCCAGACCCCCTTTCAGTGGGAGGCCCAGGTCCCGGCCGAGGAGATGAAGGCCCGGATGCTCTTTATCCGGGACGGCCTGAAGCGGCTTAAAAGCGTCCGGATCAAGTGGAACAGCCCCTGGGTGGCCGTTCTGGACGGGCTTGTCTCCCGGGGGGACCGCCGCTTGGCCGGGGTGATCCGCCGGGCCTGGTCCAAGGGCTCCCGGTTCGAGGCCTGGACCGAGCACTTCAAGCTGGAACCCTGGCTGGAGGCGCTCCAGGAGGAGGGCCTTTGCCTGGAGGAATACCTGGGCCCCCGGGAGGAATCCGAACCCCTGCCCTGGGACCACCTGGCCGTGGTCTCCAAAAAATTCCTCCTGGAGGAACGGCGCAAGGCCTATGCCGGAATCCAGACCCCGGATTGCCGGGAGGCCGGATGCCAGGGCTGCGGCAGCTGCGATCTCAAGACCGTGGCCCCCCTGAGAGCCGAGATGGAAGCGAGAGCCTTGGCCCCCGGCCCCGTCGCTCCATCGCCAAAGGGTTCGGCCAAGAGATTCCTGATTTCCTACCATAAGTTGGGGCCGGCCCGTTTTCTGGGGCATCTGGAGATGGTTCTGGTCTTTCAGCGGGCCCTGCGCCGGGCCGGAATGGAGTTGGCCTACTCTTTAGGGTTCCATCCCCAGCCCAAGACCGCCTTTTTCGGAGCCCTGCCCGTGGGCACCGAAAGTCTGGAGGAGTGGCTGGAGGTTGAGGCCCTGGACGAGCGGCCCCTGAACCGGATCGCCGAAGCCCTCAACCGGGAGCTGCCCGAGGGCTTGAAGGCGACCTCCATCCTTCTTCCCGAGACCAGATACAAGCTGGAATCCATGCATTACCGCATAAGCCCCGAACCGGGAGAAGGCCGGGAAGCGCCCCGCTTCCGGCCGGAACTTCTGGACCGGTTCATGGCCGCCGGAGAGGTCCTCTACCGCCGGGAACGCCCCGACAAAATCCAGGAGTTCGACCTTCGGGAACCGGTCCGGGAGATGACTCTGGTTTTCGACAACGAGGTGGAGCTGGTCCTGGCTCCGGCCCTGAAGGGGGCCACCCCCAAGCCGGAGGAGATCGTCCGCCACATCTTCGAACTCGAGGACGAGGCGGGGCTGAGGATCCTCAAGCTGAAAACCGCCCTGGAAAGGAAATGAAAGGTGGAAAAGCCTATGACTTCCGGACCGGTGCCCCCTTTGACAGACCGCCCCGGAACCCGGCCCGGGGTTCGGGAGATAATCGACCGCTTCGGCCTGGAGCCCCTGCCCGGAGAGGGCGGATTCTACGCCCGGACCCATCGCTCCTCCAAAATGATCAGTCGGGAAGCCCTGCCGCCCGGCTATGAGGGCCCACGGCCCTTTTCCACGGCGATTCTCTACCTGCTCACCCCGGAGACCTTTTCCGCTCTTCACCGGCTGCCCGCCGAGGAGGTTTTTCACTTCCACCTGGGCGACCCGGTCCGGATGCTCAATCTCCACCCAGGGGGCCGGGCCGAGACCGTCATCCTGGGCCCCGACGTGGCCGCCGGACAGCAGGTCCAGTGGGTGGTGCCCAAGGGGGTCTGGCAGGGCTGCCGCCTCAAGGCGGGCGGAGATTACGCTCTCCTGGGAACGACCATGGCTCCCGGGTTCGACTGGCCGGATCTGGAACTGGCGGACCCGGACGAATTGATAAGGGCTTATCCCCAGTACGCAGACCAGATCCGCAGATTGGCCCCCCTGGACCGGAGGGCCTGACTTGATCATCCGCGAAAGTAAATCGGGGCTTTTAAACCCCTTTCCCTTTCTGGTCTGGTCCTCCGTGGCCCTGGCTCTGGCCTGGTTCTGGGGGGACGAGCTGGTCCGGGTCCACGGCTGGGCCATGAACAAGTGGTTTATGGGTCTGCCCTACCTGGTCCGCCTGATCGTCCGCCAGGCCCACTGGGCTTTCTATCTCGGCTTCGGATTGCTCTTTGTGGTGGAATTATGCCGGGGCCGCAAAAAGACGGCCGGCGCGGCCCTGCTGTACCTGCTGGCCAACCTGCTGGTCGGCGTTCTCCTGGCCAAGTTTTTGAAGACGAGCCTGGGCCGGCCCCGGCCCTTCATGGAGACCCACGGGGCCCTGTCCTGGCAGCCCTTCAGTTCGGACACCCATTTCGAATCTCTGCCCTCGGGCCACACCACGGACGCCTGGGTGGGCCTGGGGGTAATCCACCGGCTCTACTCCCCGGCCTGGGTGCGGGGGACTTCCCTGGCTGTGGCCCTTTTGGTGGGGGTGAGCCGGGTGGCCCTGGGCAAGCACTACCCCTCGGACGTGATCCTGGGATTGATTCTGGGTTATCTGGGCGGCTACGGGCTGGCCCATCTGTGGCGCAGGGGCGGATTCAAGCCTGTGATCAAGATCTGCGTCAGGGCGGCGGCCGGGGCCGCTCTGATAGGACTGGCGGCTTGGGCCGCCTCCTCGGCCCAGGCCCCGGCCGTCCAGTGGAGCAGGGCCCACGGCGGCACGGGCGCGGCCTCGCCCCTGCTTTTGCCGGGACAGTCCCTGGGCCAGCCGCTAGAGCTGCCCGCCCCCCGGCTCTCCTTTCTCACCCTGCGCTTCGGCACCTATCTGGCAAAGGCCGACGGCCGGGTGGAGCTGCGCCTCCTGAAGGGGCGGGAAGCGCCCCTGGAGGAAACGGAACTGAACCGCCGCTATCTGGCCCGCAAGGTCTTCCGGGCGGAACGGCTGGCGGACAACGCGCCTTTCCGCTGGGACCTGCCGCCCCTACGGCTGAGTCCGGGACAGGGGCTATACCTGGTGGTCTCCCGGGTACCCCGGTCCGGCGGATATCGGCCCCTCTCGGTCTGGCTGGATTCTTCCCGGGACTGGCCGGCCGGTTCGGCCCAGATTCTGTTTACCCAGGAGCGGGGGCTGCTGGTTCCTCACCCGGCCCAGGGCCACATCTCCCTGGAACTGGGCTACGACCGCCGTCCCTCCCGCCTGGCTTATTGGCTGGAGACCCCCCGGGGGCTGCAGATGTCCTGGCTGATTCAGCTGGGAATCATGGTTCTGGCCCTGGGCCTGCCCTGGCCGGGACGGCGGAGACGGGCTGCGGTCACCGCTCCGGGAGCGGAATAAGGACGGTGAAGGTGCTTCCTTCGCCCGGCCGGGAGGCCACCTCCACCCGCCCGCCCAGATTCTCCACCGTGGCCTTGACGATGGCCAGGCCCAGGCCCGTGCCGGTGATGTAGCGGGTTTTTTCGTTCTTGACCCGGTAGAACTTTTCGAAGATGGTCTCCAGATGCTCCGGCTCTATCCCTAGGCCGGTGTCGGCCACCTCCACTTTCAGTCGCCCCTCCCCCAGCCCGGCCCGGACCGTGATCCGACCCCCTTCCGGGGTGTAGTTGACCGCATTGGCCGCCAGGTTGGTGAAAACGCTCTCCAGGGACGTGGGGTCGCAGGTCAAGGGCGGCAGGGGCTTTTCCGGCAGTTCCAGGCTCAGGCCCTGGCCCTTCTTGTCCGCCTGGGGGCGGACCGATTCCACCACCGCCTCCAGGAGGCCGTTAAGGTCCACCTCCCGCTCCTCTCCGGCTCCGGCCTCGATGCGGGACATATCCAACAGATCCCGGATCATGGTGATCAGCCCCATGGTCCGCTCGTGGGCCCGGGAAAGGAGATTCTGACCCTTGGAACTCTGGGCGGCGATGCCGTCATTGAGAAGAAGCCCCAGCTGGAGATGGATGGTGGACAGGGGTGAGCGGAGTTCGTGGGAGACCTTGGCCAGAAACTCGTTCTTGAGCCGGTCGAGCATCTTGTACTGGGTGATGTCCGTGACCACCAGCACCGCCCCCAGGCCCTCCCCCTCCTCGTTGAGAACCCGGGTGCATTGGGCCAGAAGGTAATTCTCCCGGCCGGGCGAGAACTCCACCGCCGCCGATTCCTGCTCTGCTCCGGGCCGGGTTCCCCCGCCCTGGGAGACCTCCTCCACCAGGCGGCACAGCTCCCGGTCGTTTACATACTCGGAGAGGGGCCGCCCTGCCGGGATGTCCCTGTCCAGGCCCAGGAGAAGATTGAAAGCCGGGTTCATCAGGGCCACCTGGCCCACCGTGTTGGTCACGGCCACGCCGTAGGGCAGAGCCTCGATAATGGCCCTGGTCCGGCTCTTCTGGGTGCTCAGATCCAGGAGGGTTCTCTTCTTCTCCTCCTCCAGCCGCTGGGCCTGGGCCTGCAGTCTCAATTTCTCCAGGGCCCGGTCCACGGTCAGGCGGAGCTGGTCCGGCCGGAAGGGCTTGGAGATAAAATCGTAGGCCCCCAGTTTCATGGCCTCGATGGCCGTCTCGATGGTGGCGAACCCGGTGATGATGACGACCAGGATCTCCGGGTGGTCCAGGCCGATCCTTTTGAGGACCTCCAGTCCGTCCAGTCCGGGCATTTTCAGGTCCAGCAGGACCAGGTCGTAGCGGCCCCGCTCCAGCTCCTCCAGCCCGGCCAGGCCGTGGTCCGCCTTGGCGACCATCAGATCCATCCGGGTCAGAATCCGTTCGCACCCGTCGCGGATGTCCTTTTCATCATCCACCACCAGAACCGCCGCCGGTCTCTTTCCGGCCTCAAGCATAGCTTTCCTCGTCTATGGGCCCCTGGAGGGGCAGGTCGATGATCAGGGCCGCCCCGCCCTCCGGGGCGTTTCGGGCCCGGATCCGGCCTTTGTGATTCTGAATGATGCCGTAGGCCACGCTCAGACCCAGCCCGGTGCCCTGGCCCTCCTCCTTGGTGGTGAAAAACGGCTCGAACAGGTGGGGTATGTCCTCCTGGGCCAGGCCCGGGCCGGTATCTCGTATCTCCACCCGGACGCTTCCCCGGCGGGGCCGGGACGTGGTGGTGATGGTTATCCGGCCCCGGCCCTCCATGGCGTCGGCGGCGTTGAGGATTAGGTTCATGAACACCTGGTTGAGCTGCTGGATATCGGCCGGCACCGGGGGTAGATCCGGGGCCAGGTTCAAAACGAATTCCACGTTCTGGAAAAGGGCCTGGTTGGCCAGCAGAAACCGGGTCCGGTCCAGGGCCCGGTTGATGTCCTCCAGCCTGGTCTTCTGGTTGGTCTGGCGGGCGAAGGTGAGCAGCTCGTTGACGATGTCCCGGCAGCGCTCCCCGTCCGAGAGGATCCGTTCCACGTCCGAGCGGAGCTTCTCCTCCAACTCGTACTCCTCCAGGACCAGTTGGGCGAAGAGGATTATGCCGCCCAGGGGGTTGTTGATCTGGTGGGCCACCCCGGCGGCCAGCTTGCCGATGGAGCCCATCTTCTCGGCCTGGAGAAGCTGGCCCCGGGTTTGGTCCAGCTCCCGCTCCATGCGCCGCTGCTCCCGCAGATCGTAGAAGAAGCCCACCGTGGCCGCCTCCCGGTCCTCTTCGTAGACGATGGAGGCCGAGAGGCTGATGGGGATCAGGGAGCCGTCCTTGTGGAGCAGCTCGGTCTTGTGGGCCTCCAGCTTGCCTTTGCCGCCGTAGTCCGCCCCCCGCAGCTTGGCCATGATTTCCCTGGCCCCATCGCCCTGGTAGATGTCCCGGATGGTGATCCGGTTCTGGGCCTCCTCTTCGGTGTAGCCGGTGATCCGCCCGGCGGCTTCGTTGAAGATGACGATTTGGCCGGTCATGTCGGCGGCGATCACGGCGTGGGCGGAGCTCATGAGCAGGTTTTTCAAAAAGGCGTTGGTCCGCTGCAGCTCTCTGTTGGTGCGGCGGTGCTCCTCCTCGATCCGCTTGCGGGGGCTGATGTCCCGCTCGAAGTGGACCAACTGGGCGATCTTGCCAGTCTTGTCCCGCACCGGCAGGGTCCGGCACTCGATGTAGTGGGGCTCCGGGTCGCTTAAAATAAACTTGTTCTCATAGACAGCCGGTTTCCCGGTGGTGATGGCCTCGAAGGCGGGGCAGGGCTTGCCCGGCTGGGTACAGGGGGTCTCCCGGCCGCAGATCACCTCAAAGCAATGGTGGCCCAGGACCATCTCCCGCTCCAGACCATACTCCTGAAGGAAGAGGTCGTTGCAGTCCACGATGCGGCAGTCTTCCGCGTCCACCACATAGACCGCGTCGATGAGGCTGTTGACCACGGTTTCGTGAAAGTCGCGCTCCCGCCGCAGCCCGACCGCCTTGGCCGTGACCAGGCCCAGCTCCCGCTCCAGCTCCGCGATCCTGGCCCTCAGCCGGTCTTGCCCCTTCCGGGGATGCAGCAGTTTACGGAAACCCATGACCCGCCCCGATTTCCCTCGACCCTCGACAAACAAACCCTGAATAATAGGATACCACAGTTTTAAAGGTGGAATAAAGCTCCCTCAGGGCCTGCCCCGGGGGTTTGGGCGAAGCCGGCGGGCGGATTGAGGGATAAGGAAAAACAAGCTGTCCGGAACTGGGGCGCGTTGACAGCCCAAGAAAATGATTGATATAATTTTAATGGGCGCTTTGTGGGTTCATTACAACCTGGGGTGAAGGGGGGAGGACATGTCTGGGAAGAAGATTCTTATCATTGACGATGACCCTGATCTGGTCGAGGCCGTAAGCATGCTGCTGGAGTCGGAGGGGATGGTTCCCCTGGCCGCTTACGGCGGCGAGGAGGGGATCCAAAAGGTGGTGGCCGAGAAGCCGGATCTGATCATCCTGGATGTGATGATGCCGGACAAGGACGGCTTCGCCGTGGCCAAGGAGCTGTCCGGGATGGACGGGGCCAAGGACATCCCCAAGATCATGCTCACCGCTGTGGTGGAAAACATCGAGGCCACCAACTACTCGCCCCATCACTCGGCCATGACCCTGGAGGCCGATGACTGGATGGACAAACCGGTGGATCCCCGGGCCCTGGTGGCCAGGATCAAGGAGCTGGTGGGATAGGGGCAGGATATTAAACGGGCGGCGCAAGCCGCCCGAAATCTTTCCAAATTTCCACAAAACTGCGCAGCCAATTGTTTTGTGTTGACCATTTTTTACCCAGCCTGTGTTACAATAACATCTCCCGCAGAAAGGCCAACTCATATGGCATTTAATGATAACTCAACGAAAGGTTATGGCGAAGGGGCACAGGCTATCCCACCTATTCTATACCACTATTGTTCCATGAATTATTTTATAGAAATAATTAAATCAAGACAGCTTTGGCTCTCAAACTATAGGTGTTTGAACGATCCCTCGGAAGGCATCTGGTTTGATAAAATAATTAAAGATTTATTGGATGATTTTAATAAAAACACAGAAGATTGGGAAGAAGTTTATGAGACTCTTGATTCAGCCAGGAAAATTCTATTTGATAGTGTTAAATCTTACATTTTTTGCTTTTCGACAAAAGGAGATTCATTAAGTCAGTGGAAAGTCTATGCTGATGATGCAAAAGGAGTTACTATCGGGTTTGATTTAGCGAAATTTGGTATTCCTGTAGGAGTACCAGGTAATAAAAGCTACTCTGTAGATGGTTTTGGTTTATGCTCTGTAGTTTATAATAAACAGATTCAAAAAACAACAATCGAGAAGGTCTTTAATGAATTTTCGCCAAATAATGTTAATGATGTAGCTAATATGCTAATCGAAGCCTATAAACTATCCTGCATTTTTAAAAATCCAAGCTATAAAGAAGAAACTGAATGGAGATTGATTTTCAGGCCTGATTTACATTTTGGTCATCATTCGACACCAGAAAATTATACAGAAAAAAGCGAAAAATTATATAATAATACAGGTAAGAAGGTTTATTTTCGGAATGTTGATAATAGGGTGATACCATATTTTATTTTCAATCAACCAAAGCGAGATGATCTAATAAAAGAAGTTATATTGGGACCCAAGAATAATAATCCACCGGGAACGGTAAAACTATTACTTAGTAATTATAATTACTTAGGGACAATAATTAAAAAATCGAGTGTTCCCCATAGATAATACCTTAGTTTCTCCCTCTCTACCTCCCCGCCGCCAACCTGACCCTCATCAAAACTTCCCTCAGCTCCGGGTCCTTTATCTTGGCCAGTTCCCGCTCCAGGCGGGCCTTGAGCAGCGGGTCGGGCGGGGCCTGGGGCATTTCCGGGGCTTTGGGGCCGGCCTTTGGGTGGGCCGGGGTTTTGCGGCGGGTGGAAACCTTGCCGGTCTTGAACCGCAGCTCGGTGACCACCCTTTGGCCCAGGGCCTGGTCCAGTCTCTCCCGGATATCGGGAGCCAGCATGGACATCTCCTGGGTCCAGGCCGGGCTTTCGGCCATGATCAGCAACGAGCCCTTGCGGAATCCGGCCGGGCGGCAGTGGGCCGCGGCCAGATCGCCCACGATTTCCGGCCAAATCCGAATCAGCCCCAAAACGGCCATTACTTTGGCCGTTTGTGATTCTTCCGGCCGGGAGGCTTCCTCGGCCATGATTCCGGATATGGACTTGGGAACTTTCATCCGTTATTCTACTCCCACTGTGAGATCCAAAGAAATCATTCTTCTGACTGTAATTACCCTGGCTTCGGTGGCCGGGGTGGTCTGGCCGGAACCGGCCGCGCTCATCTCACCATACCTGAGCTACCTCATGGGGTGCATGCTTTTTTTCAGCTTTCTCAAAATCCAGCCCCGGGACGTCTGGTCGGCCATGAAGCAGCGGCCCGGAGCCCTGGTGGTGCTGGGCGTCCTGAAGCTGTTCATCATCCCAGCCCTGGTCTATCTGATGGCCCGGCTGCTGGTTCCGGAATACGCCCTGGCCCTGCTGCTGGTATCCGGAACGGCCACGGGCGTGACCGCGCCCTTCTTCACCTCCGTGGCCGGGGGAAACGTGGCCCTGACCCTGGTCATGGCCGCGGGTGGCAACCTGGTGCTGCCCTTCAGCCTGCCCCTGATGTGCCGGATCATGGCCGGGCGGAGTTTCGAGTTCGACATGATCGGCATGGCGTTGTTGCTCATGGCCATCATCTTCACCCCCCTGGCCGTGGTCTGGATCGGGCGGCTGATCGTCCCCCGGGTGCTGGAGGAGATAAACCGACGGTCCTATTTCCTCTCCCTCCTGGTCATGAGCTTCATCAATTTCGGGGCCTTTGGCCGCTACGCCGATTACCTCACCGGCAACCCTTCCCAGGTCCTTTTCGCCACCCTCATCTCCTGGGTCCTGTTCTTCATTCATCTGGTCATGGGCTGGCTGGTCTTCCGCTCCGGCCCCTCCCAAGACCGCCTGGCCGCCATGGGCTCCCTTATCTGGCTCAACAACGTCCTGATCATCGTCCTGGGGGCCGAACTGGGCGACCCCCTGACCTCGGTCCTGGCGGCGATCTACTTTATTCCCCTGTTCATCTCCGTGGCCTTTGTGGGCCCGGTGGACCGGTTCTTCACCAACCGCAGGGAAAAGGCCGGACTCTCCTGAAGCCCTGTTTTATTATTTCGTATTTTCAGCCGGGCCCTTCTTCCTTTATTCACCCTCATCCTTTCACATTAAAATTAATTCATCGTGTAACCGTCCTGTCCGGTTAGTTACTCAATATAGCGGCAAACAGATGGTTGGTCCGGCAGCCTATCGGTGGAACTCCCGAAGAAGGAAAGGCCCGGACCGGTCTTGCTGGTTCGCAGGACCGACGACAATACTCCGGAGGCTAATTCCCGGACGATTCCGGTTCATGGGGCGGAGGCGGCAGGTCCTTTTTGTAAACCAGGGTGCGGTAGGGGAAGGGAATCTCCACCCCTTCGGCGTCGAAACGCTTTTTAATTCGTTCCAGAATCCACCACTGGGTGGCCCAGTCGTCGTCCTTGTTGGCCGTCCAGGCATAGAGCCGCAAAGCTATTGCGAAATCCTGGTGGCCCACCACCCTGACCCAAGGCTCGTCCGGAGCTTGGAGGATATGGGGGCACTGAGCCGCCTCCTCCAGGATCAGCCGCCGGGCTAGATCCAGATCGGTGTCGTAACTGACCCCCAACTCCACGGTGCAGAGCATGGTCTGATCAATGATGCTGTAGTTGATCAGGGTCATGTTGTCGATTTTTTCGTTAGGGATGATCAGCCGCTCCCCCCGCCAGGTGCGGACGATGGTGTGGCGCAGGGTGATGTCCTCCACCGTGCCCACGTTCTCTTCGATCTTGACCTTGTCGCCGATGCGGAAGGGGCGGTAGATGGCCAGGGCCGTGCCGGAGATGAAGTTGGACAGGGTTGACTTTGCCGCAAAGCCAAAGACCAGGGCGGTCAACCCGGCGCTGGCCAGAAGGGTGCTGAAGATACCCTTGAGGCCGGGGATGAGGCTCACATAAAACAGCCCGGCCACAATGAACACCAGAACGGTTTTGACCCTTTGGGTGTAGCGGATCACCGTGGGGTCCATTTTCCGGCCGAGGAGAATATTCAGCCACTTGCCCCGGATTATGATCCGGTCCAGAAGCCAACTGGCCAGCCAGGCCAAGAGGAAAAATATGAGGGCGATGAACAGGGCCCCGGTCAATGTTTCCGGGTTCCACAGATATTCCTCAACGAACCGGCTAAAACCCATTCGAATGTGTCCCTTTCATCAAAGGCTGGACCGCTACAGCCATCTTTTCCTTCTGAAAAACAATATCATAACCAGGGCCATCAAGGACATCACCACCAGCAATGCGGGATAGGACCAGGCCAAGTCCAGCTCGGGCATGTATTTGAAATTCATGCCGTAGAGTCCGGCCAGGAAGGTGAGCGGGATGAAGATGGTGGCGATAATGGTCAGAACCTTCATGACTTGGTTCATCCGGTTTCCGGCCTGGCTGAGGCAGAGGTCCAGCAGAGCGGAGAGATTCTCCCGGAGAGCGTCCGTGGCCTCCAGCACATGGGTGGTGTGGTCGTAGATATCGCGGACAAAGGGCAGAACCTGCTCGCCGATCAAAGGAAATTCGTCGCGGATCAGGGCGTTGGCCGCCTCCCGCATGGGCCAGATGGTCCGGCGCAGCTGCAGAACCTGACGTTTGAGGTGGTAGATCCTGGTTAGAACCCTTTCGTCAGGTTGGTCCATTACCTCGTTTTCTATCTCTTCGACCCGGTCCTCCAGGGCCTCAACCACCTGGAAGTAGCTGTCCACCATGATGTCCAGCAAAGCCGAAAAAAGATAGTCTGCTCCAAGCTTGCGAGACCGGCCCACTCCTTTTCGCAGACGCTCCACCATGGGCGAATAGGCGGTGCTGTCGGCATCCTCGCCGAAAGAGATCACCCAGCCCCGGCCCAGAATCAGGCTGGACTGCTTTTTGGTTACCTTCATCCCCTCGGGAGCGATTTGCAGACGCCGGCCCACCAGAAAAAGATAGTCCTCGAAATCCTCCAGCTTGGGGCGGTGGTCGGTGTTTATAACATCCTCCAGAACCAGAGCGTGCAGGCCGAACCTCTCCCCCACCAGGCGGATTTTATCCAGATCGGAGATGCCCCGGACCCTAAGCCAGGTAACCTGGGCAGCATCCTCCCCCAATGTCGTTGCGTTCCAGGCATCCCCCTCTGTTTCAGAGAAGCTCTCCGGTCCGTATCGGATGATGGAAACCGAGGCTTTCAGGCCTGCGGATTCGCCCACGTGCACCAGAGCTCCCTGGGGAAGGGCGCTTTTTGCCGCAACACTACCCACGCTTTTTGACATCCGCTCCTCCTGCAGGACGGGGATCCATATTCATTAAATCATTATATCGTAGATAGGAGTCAATTTCAAAAATGACCATGGGGAGCGTGCGCGGGCCCGCGGCAGGATGCATGGAAGTGAAATTAAACGGCGGCCGGAACAACCGTCCTTTTCCTGTCAGATTCGGTGATGGAATAAAAACCTTGAAAAGCGGTATGCTTGTGGGTGTATCTCACACACCGCCCAGGCAGTTTTTATAAAAAACTCGCTCAGGCCCGACATGGTTGACAGCGGGAGTAACTTAAGCTATATAAAGACCCTGCTTTCTGGGGCTGTAGCTCAGCTGGGAGAGCGCATGACTGGCAGTCATGAGGTCAGGGGTTCGAGCCCCCTCAGCTCCACCAAAGAATTCAACGGGTTACGACACAAGTCGTAACCCTTTTCTTCTTTCTGAGTGGGACTTTGAGTGGGACTTTTGCCCCGCCTCTTCGTAAACAGACATGGCGTGACGCTCAGCATGGCCGATGCTATGCAAATAGATCTCGGTCGTCTTCCTATTCTCATGACCAAGGATGCGCTGGATCGAGCTGATGGAAATATTGCCCTGTTCCATAAGTGATGCACCGATATGACGAAGGGTTGCAATCCGAACGGATTCACACCAGCCTTCTCGCACAGTGTTTTAAGGGCACGTTTCCTGTCGCCGTAGATGCCAGTCACTTCCTCACCTGTGATTCTGCTCGTGTAACTATGCCAGAATACCCACGATTTCCATGGATCTCGGTCGGCATAGCGTCGTTCCAGGATTGAGTACACCTTGGCGGTCATTGGTACGTGTCTTGGTGTCCGGTGCCCACCTTTTTTCTTACAGGTGTAAAGGGTCACATACCTTTCAACCAAGTTGACATCTTCCCAGGTCAGGTTGTTGATCTCGTGTTTCCTGGCTAAGGTGTCTCGAACCAGCCATAGGTAATCCACCATATCGCCTTCAGCTATGGCCAGCACAGCGTCAACATCGGCCACCGGTGGGATGTACTTATGCTTAGCCTCCACCGGCATGAACTCGATACCATTAACCGGATTGTGATCAATCAGATCTTTTTTGATGCCCCAGTTGAACACCGCCTTGAGGTACTTGATTTCTTGGTTGACAGTATAGGCTCGTACCTTCCTACGTCGTTGTAGGAAGTATGATTCAAGTTCAGGCTGGCTGATGTCGGCTGTGTTCAGGTCACCCCATCGCGCGACCCAACGCTTGGCCATGTACCGATAATCACGGTAATGGGTTTTCGAGTTATATGCTCGGACATGATCAAGGCGGCGGTTGATCAGATCATAAAAGGTTATGTCGGTCCACACCGTCTCCATCGGCCTTGGGTTTCGTATTTCCTCCTTTCTCAAAGCTTCGGCCTGTCTGGCCTCGCTCTTTGTCTTGAAATAGCCGTTTACATACCGTTTTTTTCTTAGGACGAAGTCGTATTTCCAACCCCTTCCCTTCTCCAAAAATACGCTCATAGAGATCCTCCTTTGATGGGAAAAGGAGTGTTCCCCCGAGCCTTCTCGCGCCCAGCACATCGGCATTTTTGTAGACCCAACTAAGGCTTTTGCCAACATACTCGGCGACCTCCCTCGGGGTCATTATCTCAGGGACGCTGCTCATCGGTCAACCAGCCACCTATGGGTCAGACAAAATCCTGAATGAGTTTAAAATCAATCTGTTCCCGAGAACTGACTATGGACCGGCACTTTCTGAGTGCCTTTTTGTCTTTGGCCACGATAACGAGGGGGTTGTCAGTGCCTTCTCCCCGGCACAAGGATATGTTTTGACTGAGATTGCTGAAGGAGAGAGTGACCTCGACGAGGATCACCTGCCCATCCTTTTCCGCAAAGACATCAACCGGGTGTCCGTTGGCCAACTTGTGCTCAAGTCGGGTGGTATATCCCTTACGCTCATAGTATTCGGCCACAGTGTGGGCAAATAAACGGTGCTCAAAACTTGTGTTCCCTGCTTGGGGTTTCTTCCGGCCAAGGACCTTGTAGGCCTTTTCAGTGGGGGTTAGATAGAGTGCTGCGGCTCCTCCCCCAGGGCGAATTTTGATTTTCTTGGGCTCAATGAGCCCTTCGTCGATCAGCGAAGCCTTGGCCTTTTGGGCTTGCGTGGTATTGAGCCCTGCTTTCTGGATCAGGTCGGAGTACTTCAGAAACTCGTGCTCGAAGCTGGCTTCCAGAAGGGTTCGTTCATGCTCCGACAGATGATTGACTTTAATGGCAGCCTCTGGAGGCGCCTCCCTCTTGTCTGGGGAACTGAAGTTATATCCTTTGGGGGGCTCATATCTGTTCACACCGTACTGTTCCAGAAAACGTTTTTTATTCGTCTGAATCTTGGACTCGTCAGGATATTTTTCCGGATCGCCCGCATAGGGGAAGTAGACCGGGAAAGGCTCGCTCAATCCCCCGTACTGGACAATGGCGTTACCCGGTCCCAGTTCCAACATTCCCCGGTAATGGTGAAAGCGTTCCTCGCTCAGGTTGAGAGTGGCTCTGATCTCGTTGGCCTCGACGCCGGTGACCGGGAAACAGATGGTGCTGAAAACGTTAGCCTTGATAGATCTGGGGATGGAACTCGGCTCCTGAGTAATAGAGGTGGACCCGGAGAACTGGACCAGGTGCTAAGGTGGACATATCAGCATCTGAGGAGAACTGAATATGTCCCGCAAGCGTAGAAATTTCAGTCCTGAGTTCAAGGCACGCGTGGCCCTGGAGGCTTTATCCAGTGAGCAGACTCTGTCGGAGTTGTCGTCCAAGTACGGAGTCCACCCTAACCAGATCTCGACTTGGAAGAAGCAGGCCAAGGAAGGGATTGTGGATTCCTTTTCCGGCCGCAGGAAGCGAGATACCCAGGACAAAGATGCCCAGGTCAAGGAGCTTCACGCCAAGATCGGGCAGTTGACGGTTGAGAATGATTTTTTAGCCAAAGCCTTCGCCAAGATATGAGTATAGAGCGAAGGCGGGGTATGGTTGATAGGACCCATTCCGAACTGAGCATCCGGCGGCAATGCCAGATTCTCAGCATGAGGCGATCTTCCTATTATTATAAGCCTGTTGGTGAGTCACCGTGCAACCTGGAGTTGATGAAAAAGATCGACGAGCTGTTCCTGGAATGCCCCTTTTATGGTTCCAGGCAGATACGGACTTCACTGCGCGATCTGGGTTATGGAGTGGGCCGCAAAAGGGTTCAGCGGTTGATGCGTAAGATGGGGCTGATGGCCATCTACCGCAAGCCCAAAACCAGCCAGCCGCATCCTGACCACAAGGTCTATCCGTACCTGCTCAGGAACCTGGCGATCGATCGGCCCAACCAGGTGTGGTGCAGCGATATAACGTACATTCCCATGAGACGTGGCTATATGTACCTGGTGGTGATCATGGACTGGCACACCCGGGCGGTGCTGTCCTGGCGGCTGTCCAACACCATGGATGCCGACTTCTGTGTGGATGCCCTGAACGAGGCCCTGTCCCGTTACGGGGTTCCCGAGATCTTCAACACCGACCAGGGCTCGCAGTTCACCAGTCGGGAGTTCACTAAAGGAGTCAAAGACGCCGGGGCCAGAATATCCATAGATAGCCGGGGCCGTTGGTTGGACAATGTGATGATCGAGCGTCTGTGGCGGTCGCTGAAATACGAATGCGTTTATCTGAGGGAAGATGAGACCCTCAGCCAGTTGCGCGGCTTACTGAGATGGTGGTTCGACCTCTACAACTACCGTCGGCCCCACTCCGCCCTTGACGGAAAAAAGCCGATGATCGAATATCAAAAGGCCTTCAAGCCAGAGGGGGTACCCCCTCTGGCTTGCCAAAGAAAGGCGGCGTGATCCATAAAACTGTCCACCTTAAATGCGCCGCAAAGTGGTCCAAAGAAATGGGGCCACCTCTAATGAGCATTGATGAAGAGGTGGAATTTATTGACCATGTTGATGAATGCACTTATTGTCGCGAAAGGGCACTTTCCAGGTGTGCATACGTGCGAGATGACTTTATAGCTGCTTCATATGATATGTTAAAGGATGCATTTGCCAGACATGATTACAACGATGTTGTCTATCTATCAATTAAAATGGTACTAGCCGGGTACAAAAAAGATAGCATTGCAAATTTGGCGTCCATGGTTTGACCTGCCCCCAGTTAATGTACCAGTTCCAAAGTTAGAGATCGATCTGTTTTGAGCCAAGGAGGAGCCATATCCTCCCATCCAGGGGGTACCCCCTGGATGGCCTCGGGAGAGGGTGGACGGTAGTCAAGGGAGCTGTGCGGCCTGAGGGTGTTGTACTCGACCCGCCAGCGTTCGATGAGCACCTTAGCCTCCTTGAGTGTGTAAAAGACCTCGCCGTTCAGCTTCTCATCCCTCAGCTTGCCATTGAATGACTCAATGTATCCATTATCCCAAGGGCTCCCCGGCTCGATGAACAAGGTCTTGACCCCGATCCTGAAGAGCCAATCCCTGACCGCCTTAGCCGTAAATTCGGATCCGTTGTCCGACCGGATATGATCCGGGATACCGTGTTCCAAAAACAAATCCGCCAAACAGAAAAGAACATCGTCCGATCTGAGCCGCCGGTCAACTACCAGGGCCAAACACTCCCTGGTGAACTCGTCGATCACGGTCAGGATCTTGATCGCCCGGCCGTCGTGGGTCCGATCCATCACGAAATCATAGGACCAGACATGGTTCCTTTTGCTTGGCCTTAAGCGGACACACGAGCCGTCATTGAGCCAAAGCCGTCCCCTCTTCGGTTGTCTCTTGGGTACCTTAAGCCCTTCCTGGCGCCAGATGCGTTCCACTCTTTTGTGATTCACCCGCCAACCCATCCACTCCAAGAGAGCCGTGATTCGGCGATATCCATACCGCCCAAAACGTGTGGCCAGCTTGATAATCGCCTCTCTCAGGGCCTCCTCCTCATCCTTGACCTTGGGGCAATGGCGTTGGGTCGACCTGGGTTGCCCGATCACCCGACAGAGTCTTCGCTCAGACACATGGAGTTCGACCTTCAATCGTTCCACGCATCTTCTCCGCCGAGCCGGGCTCAGTACTTTCCCGACAAGGCCTCCTTCAGGATTACTTTGTCCAGGCTCAGATCAGAAACAGCCTTCCTCAACCGAGCGTTCTCTTTCTCCAATTCCTTCAGCCTCTTGGCCTGACTGACTTTCAGCCCCCCGTACTCCTTGCGCCAACGATAATAGGTGGTGGGGGTGACTCCCAACCCACGGCAGATCTGCTCGTTGCTCTGACCCTGACCGTTAAGAACTTCCGCCTCGCGAAGCATACCGATTATCTGCTCCGCACTATTTCCTCGCTTCGGCATAAAAACCTCCCATCAACATCCAGGTCGAAACAGTATACAACTCTCAGCCTGGATCGAAATATGGGGGGCTGGTCAGGAGGATCACCTAATGCTTGATCCATTTCGGGGGGCTTCCAAGTCCATCTTTAACTACACCGCAAAGCGATCCGAGTAAACGGGCAACCACTAATCCAGAGGCCCAAGTTCATATAGTTTCTGAAATATCGAGTCGAGCTTTCTTGGAGTGAGCGGCGTACCCTTGCTCACAATGATATTGTTTATTTCCAGGGCGGGGAGTGCGTCTGCTGCGCCATATCGGCCATGTTCCAACATTTCCGTAACCTGGAATACTGTTGCGTCAAATTTATATTTACGGATCAAGCTGAGAATTTTGATTTCAGTAGTCTTCAGCCTGCTGATATCCGAGTCAAATATCCTGAAAACCAGCCGCACGATCTACGCCCTCGCTTACATCTGTTTCTAAAATGAGCATTAGTTGCGTAAATATCGTTCCGCGTTTAATGCCGCTATGGTTCCATCGGCCATGGCCGTGGTGATATATCGAAAATTCTTTTGCCGTACGTCACCCGCGGCGTAAATTCCCTCCAAATTGGTTTCCATGTCTTGATTGGTCAGGATGTAGCCCTGATCATCCAAGGCAATCTCATGGGCAAACATATCCGTGTTGGGCTTTTGTCCCATGAAGACAAATACACCGTCGATCGCCACCGTTTCAGCTTCCCTTGATTTAGTATTCTCCAAGCGCACTGCTTTGAGCCTGTCCTTTCCGATCAACTCATCCACCTTGGTCGAGGTCGTGGCAATTACATTCTCATGCGAAAGGAGCTTTTTCTGTACCGATTCAGCGGCAAAAAAGCGGTCCATTATTTCAACCAGTCTAATCTCCTTTACCCCCAAGGAGAGGAGATATAGGGCCTCGTCAAAACCGCTGTTGCCGCCGCCCACCACCAGGATCTTCTTGTCCTTATAGGCGGAGCCGTCGCAGACCGCACAGTAATGGATCTGCTCCAGGCCTCTGGTATTGATCCCCAGTGGGATCGGTATGCGTCCGGTGGCCAGAATGACTGCGTTGGACCGGTAAAGGCAATCCTCTGTCTCTATTTCTTTTACTGATCCTCTGAGGCCGAGACTGGTAATTTCGGCAACCTCCTCCACCGTAACTCCAAGGTCGTCCACCTGATCAGCTACTTTCTGCATCAAATCCATGCCGTGAATGGACCTGTGTGAGGGAAAGTTCTCTACCATATAGGTGGAGTTAACCAACCCGCCGCAGATGTTGGTTTCAATGATGGCGCAGCGCATGTTCGCCCTGGCGGCAAAAATAGCAGCGGTCATGCCTGCGATACCTCCGCCCAGAATAGTCAGGTCAAGGTCCTTGCTTGGTTTCATATAGCTTGTCTTTCACAAATCCAGTATCGGATCATTGGGGAGTCCGTGTCCTTCGACCTGCGACCGCTTTCTGTCAGGCATTTTGATAGAATGCAGCCAACTCCCTGGGGTTCATTAGGCCGATTTTCGTAGCAACGGCCTTGCCGTTTTTTATAATGATAATGGCGGGTACTCGTTCGATCATTAGCGTCTTCATGGCCTCTGGATTCTCTTCGCTATCCATCAGCATTGCCAAAACCTTGCCATCACTTTTGGCCATGAATTTATCGATGACTTTCTGCATATTCTGGCAATGTGGGCAGAGTTTCTTGTAGACCAGTATGATGCCGCTTTGGGTAGCCTTGATCGCCCCGCTGAAATCAACGTCAGTTATGATAGTAGCGTCCACCAAAGACTCTCCTTCAAACCCGAAAGGTTAAGGGGATATCCTGCCAGCCGCGCGGCAGGATATCCTTGCCTGTCAGTTCAATTATTGTGTGCGTAGTTCGCCGATAAACAGCCTGAGCTTTTTCAGGCGCTCCTTGGCCTCTTCCGGTTTTTTTTCTATGATGTTCTTTAGCTGGAACTGGTCGGTGCGACGGTCGTACAACTCGTCCTTTTCCGGAATCGACACCTCGGCATGAGGAGTACACGTCCACATATCATCGGTCTGCAAGTCCTTGGTATACTCGCCGCCGGCCTGTCCGCCGCTGTCATAGACTCTCTTGATGGCGTCTTCAGTGGTGTCGCACTCATTGGGGAGCCAGTGGATGTAGCTGTAATCATCATCAATCAGGCTCCAGGAGAAGCCGTAATATCCGGTGAGGGCAAAATCGCGGACCTTTTCCTTCTCGCCGCTGATAATGGGCATGACGCTCTTGCCGGTCATGTCGCTTGCCGTTAGGGAACTCTTGATCCTGAAGCCCTCCCGGGCTCCCGCCTCCTTTTCCAGATAGCCCAGCCAATCCAGCACCGTGGGAGCCACATCACAGGTTTGGACGAACGATCTCACCCGCTTCCCCGCGCCCACGCCGGGAACTCTGGCGATAAAGGGCACATGCACCAGCTCTTCATAGGGCCAGGGCCGAAACTTACGCATAAGGCCGTGTCCGTGTTCGCCGTTGCCCAGGGGCTGGCCGTGATCGGAAGTAAGGATTATCATGGTGTTATGCCAGAGCCCCAGTTCTCTTACCTTTTGGAGCAGTTTGCCCACCCACTTGTCCACCAGGGTGATCTTTTCGGCATACAGCATGCGGATATGGTGGAGTTCCTCTTCGGTAAAGCGGTCGTCGATGGGCCCGGGGATGGGAACGATCTGATCCTTGCCCTTGTACCCGGGGTTGTAGAGGTAGTCCCGGTCCGGCTCCCACACTGAGGGCGGATCCCAAGGCTCGTGGGGATCGAAGGAGTCGATCCACAGGAAGAAGGGCCTGGTCCGATCCACCCCTTCCTCCAAATATTTCATGCTGTCCTTCATCACCGTGGCCACTTGGCTGTCTTCGTCACTGCGCCAATACTGGCGATGTTTGAGGAGGCTTTCCACATCCGATTTCAGGGATTCCACGATTGCCGGATCCACGCCTCTGGTGCTGCGTTCGGTGAGATAGTCGTCGGCGTCATAGCCGAACAAGGGGTCTTTTTCGAAGTACTCGGTGTCCAGTTCCTGCCCGTGGGAGAATTTCACATAGTCAAACCCCCGGCTGTAGCCGTATTTGGGCAGTCTCATGGGCGCGGTGTCGAACACCAGGGCGCTCTGCACTCCGGTACCCCACAAAATATCTGAAATGGTGGTGTCTTCGGGGAGCAGGGGAGCCCAGCCCACCGTGGGCAGGGTATATCTGCCGGTAAGCATGGAACGCCGGCAGGGAACCGTGGGCAGGGCGTCGGAATAGCAATTCTCGAATAGAGTCGCCTGCAAAGCAAAGCGGTCATAATTGGGGGTCTTTATCCAATCATTGCCATAGCAGCCCAGGTAGTTGAATTGTAGGGTGTCGGTCACCACTACGATCACGTTTTTGATTTCTTCACTCTTCACTTTTTTCTCCTCTTCCATTTTGGTCCTTAACTGATTCCTTCTAATGCCACTCTGGATCAACGATGGATCCCCTATTGTTGTCTCAAGCTGTCGTCTATCCGATTTTCGCCAGTGTTTTTATGGTATCGGCTAAAAATAGAGCGATATCCGGGAACAGCACCAAGATGACTATCATGACAATCTGGGCGATCAGAAACGGGAGAACTCCCTTGAAAACAGTGCTCATGGGCACATCTTTCGCCACACCTGAAATTACGAATACATTAATGCCCACCGGCGGTGTGATTTGCCCCATCTCCATCATGATGACGGTGACCACACCGAACCAAATGGGGTCGAATCCCAAGGCCTGGATGGTGGGGAAGATGATGGGCATGGTGAGCATGATCATGGGGACAATGTTCATCATCATGCCCAGGGCCAGATAGATCAGCAGAACCACGGTGAAAATCACATAGCGGTTGAAGTTCAGTCCGACTATCATATCCGACATGCGCAGGGGGATTTCAGTGGCGACAACGAAATATCCCAGGATTGAGACGCCGACGATGATCCCGAAAATCATGGCGCTCATTTGCATGCCTTCGTCCAAGGCTTCCATCAATTTTTTCCAGGACATCCCATCTTTTGAAAGAAAGGCGCAGACCAGCGCCCCGGTCGCACCGACGCCGCCCGCCTCGGTGGGAGTCATTATCCCGGTGTATATTCCTCCGATTACGATGATGAAAAGGAGGACGATCAACCAGACATCCTTGAGGGCCTTTATCTTTTCACTGAATGAAGTCCCGGGCCCGGCGGGGCCCAGTTCCGGGTGGAGCCGGCAACGGATGTAGATGATAGTCCCGAACATCAGGGCCAGTAAGACTCCCGGAACGATGCCGGCCATGAAAAGCTTGGCCACGCTGGTTTCGGATATGAAGGCGTAAACGATAAACCCGATGCTGGGCGGAATAAGGATACCCAGGGTCCCGCCACTGGCCAGAGACCCTGTGGCCAACGCATCCTGATATTTATACTTCTTCATTTCCGGTAAGGAGACCGAACCCATGGTCGCCGCGGTGGCCATGCTGTCCCCGCAGATGGCGGCAAAGCCGGCACATCCGGCCACAGTGGAAATGGCCAGTCCTCCCGGCATGGAGCCGAACCACTTGTAGGCCGTGTTGTAAGCGTCGTTGCTGATTCCGGACTTGAAACAGAACATGCCCATAAGCACGAACAGAGGAATCACACAAAGAAAATAGTCAGCCACGCTGTCGTAGGCCGCCATCTTGATAACTGCGTTGGCCGTATCCGCAGAGTTGATGAACCACATGCCCAGATAACCGATCAGGCCCATGGCAAAGGCGATGGGAAAACCGAGGAGCATGATGATCAACAGGCCGACGATAAAGATTACTCCCGTGGTCAACTGGCTGAGGCTGACCCCGGATAACTCCAGAATAATCGGGACTGAAAGCACCAGAACGGTTGATAGAAGGATGATTGCGACCGAGAGCAGTGGCGAATCCATAAGTTCTATGAGCACCGCCTGGTTTCGCAGATAATTGGCCAGGAGAACCGCGGCAAGAGCCAGACTGCCCAGAGCGACCACGCCCAATATAGGCCACAACGGCACGCCGGTGGTAATCCCTATCTCGTTTTCCTGAAAGGCGATTACGGCGCGGAGTGAAGTCTGCCAGATTATAATGGCGAACAGAAACAGCCCCCACAGGCTGAATAGACATTCCAGGAAAACCCGGCTCCGCTCCGATAGTTTACCGGCCAAAAGATCGACCCGAACGTGGCTGCTGTTGATCATGGCCCAGGAAAGGCCCAGAAAAGCCACCGTGGCCAGCATGAACTGTTCAAGCTCGATGGCCCCGGGAAGGGGGAAGTTGAACAGATGTCGGCTGATGACCGCAAAGACCAGCAGAAAGGCCATGATCATGGCGAATATTGAGCCTGTAAGGCTCATGTAGCGACTTATACGAGCCATGCATTTGGAGAGGGCATCGGCAATATTCGCCAGGGCGCGAGCGCTGTCATGCCGGCCACATTCAATGGCGGAGGCACGTTCTTCTTTATCGAACAAGGTACAACTCCCTTATTATTGTGGACTGCATGAAGGCTGGAGCACGCTCCGGAGTTGCGTAGATTAGCGGATTTTTCTTGCTCACCGCCAACCCACGCAACAACCGCCTTTAAAAGGGTCCTTCAATGCTATTTCTGGCGTTTTTTACCCGCGTTGCCCCACCAAGAGTCAACCTGATAGGGATGTTCCCTTCTCTCCTGGCTGATTTTGGAGATCTTGTCGAACAGGGCCTGGCCGTCCATGCCCTTGGAATTCAAGTTGTCGATCCACTCCTTATAGAGAGGCTTGACTTTTTCCTTCCACCTGGCTTTTTCCTCGGCTGTAAGATAATAAACCTTGTCTCCGCGGGCCTTGAGGTCTTCGAGAATCCACCCGGATTCGGTGGTCAGGGTCTGTCCACAGAGAGAGCCGGCCGATTGACGCAGATCATCAAAGACCTGCTGGACATCCTTGGGCAGGCTGTCCCATTTTGCCTTGTTCATGATGATGGCATTGGTGGCGTTATAAACCGAGCAAATGGTATGGTTGGCCAACAAATCGGTCAGCTTGTAGGAACGCAAGGGGGCGAAGGGAAACATGACGCCATCGATCATGTTCCGGTGGACCGCCATGTAAAGATCGCCCGGGAGCATGCTTTGAGGAGTTATACCCAGTAATTTCATTATGTTAATTCCACTTGCCGACGGCGTGGCGATCCGTTTTCCTTTCAGATCCTCCAAAGTCTTGATCGGCGCGTCCAGGGTGGACATATGGCATATGGAGGTGTTGAAAAAGCCGAGCACTTTTACCGAGCTATACTCAGCCGCCATTTCGGGTATCTGAGTATACATGTCCCAGGCCACATCGGCGGAATGTCTGGAGGAATCTATTACAAAAGGAAGCTCGAGCCAGGCGGTGACAGGCATCTTATGAATGATCGCATATGTCCCCGCAAAGGCGATATCGGCCAGGCCGGATTCAACCGCGGAATACATCTGGATGGATTTGGCCAGGGATTCGGCCAGGAACCATTTGAACTTCACCTGTCCGTTGGTGCGTTTCTCGATTTCATCGCCAAAGTGTTTGAAGGCGTCATCAGTAAGGTAATGGGCCACAGGATGATAGGTGGCCGCCTTGAGTACTATTGGTTCCTTAGCCAGGACAGAACCGGGAACCGTACAGATCCCCAAAATCAAAATTACGATAGTGAGCAGGATCGAATTGACTGTCTTCATCAGGTTTCTCCTTTATATCTGACTTACCGCTCTTCGGTTAAAGCCGCCTGACATCTAAATGCCATGACTTGCATCAAACGTTCCAAAAATTACAAATTAGCTAATATATTGTAATTAATGATAATTGTGATAAGATATAGGTATGCTGAGATCCTTTATGTCTTTATTGAGACAGACAGTGTCCAACATAACGACAAAGCTGTTGTCCACCGGGAATCGATGTGTTACCTCTTCAGCAGGTAAAAGGTGCAAGGCTGCCTCGACGACTGCAGCCGGCGCTACGGTGATGGCAGGTCTGACGGAGAAAGGGGATAGGAGCCATGAGGCATGACCAAGATGCCATGCGTGCGGCACTACACGCTTTTGATAATGCTGTCCGCCTGCTCAAGACGGGAAATCTTGAAGCCGCAATGGAGCAAAACCTCAGGGCGGCGTCCTTTGCTTCCCGGCATCTGGAAGACCCGGACTGCGCCATTTTTTTTCGTTCGGTGGCGCTCAGCCTGTCGGATCTATGTGTAAGTGTCAGAAAAAGGCAAAACGAGGTCTTGCAGATCGTACATCAGGCCAAGGATGTTTCTAAAATGCTGGGGGACAACCGCAACTGGGCACTGCTTAACCTTCACCTGGGCCGTATCTATCATTTCCTTAATAGATCCAGCGATGCGGTAAGGCTCTTCGAATCAGGCCTTACCGAGGTAGAAAAACTGGGGGATGATGACATTAAGCTGCAGTCGGCTGAATTTTCCGGGCTCTTCCATTTTATTCACGGGCAACACAACCGGGCCCTTGATTACCTGGAACAGGCCATGTCCCTGGCGGATATTTATCAGGAAGGCAGATTATTCAACCGGATGATCCCCATCATTTTCGGAAGCTCAGCTGCCTTCTCCGGCCATTTCAATCGCGCCATCGGGGTGATGGACTCCAGCTGGCGGAGCGCTTCCTTAAAGTCGGACTATCTGTCGGCACCCTTTTACCGGGCGCAACTGGGAAACATCCTGTTGATGGCGGGAAAGAGAAAGGAGGCCTTCACCCATCTCAATGAGGCGTTGCGAGAATCCCAAAACCACAAAAATGTCTACGGATTGGTATGGTCTCAAAGGGCCCTGGCATACTACTTTTATTTAGAAAATGAGCCTGAGAGATCCTATGAGATGTTAAAGAAATGCCTCAATGAATCTTCACAGATGGGCCTGCAAAAACCTTTTTATGCCTTTCCGTGGGTCTTGGAGTTGCTCTTCCAATACCACCTGCGGGGATTCCAGCCGATTCCGGCCTGTGATTTTCAGGGAGAGATTAATAATGCCCTCAAGGGGGTAAACATTCATCTTCGGGGTACCGCTTATAGAATACAAGCCAAGCGGTGTGTCCTGAAAACTGGGCACCAGGATACGGCGCAGGCCGAGGAACTTCTACTGAAAAGCGAGCAAGACCTAAGGAATGCCCAGGTTCCCATGGGGCTGGCGAGAACCAAAGTGGAGATGGCCCTCCTTCGACTCCGTCAGGGTCGGAAAGGCGAAGCCAAGGAGTTGACCCTGCAGGCCTGGGAAGGGTTATCTTGTCTTGGAATCGAATTCTTTCCGCCAGAATTACGGCCCCTGATAAATCAGAGCAATGTCAATATCACAGTGCGTGAAGAAGACGGCTCACTACTTAGCCGCTACATGAACATGTTGAGCGATTTGGTCCCCAGTGCCGATTTGAATGAACTTCTCTCCCGCCTGGTTGCGCTTACCAGCAAGTTCTTCAAGGCGGAGCGGGGCGCCCTTTTTCTGGCGAGCGGTAGTGGACCCAAATCATACCCTCTCTTGCAGACATACTACAATCTCACGCCTCAGGAAGTGAACGGTGAGGCGTTCCGGGACAGCATGCTTTACGTACTGAAGGCCTACAGGAATCACCAGCCAATAAAAGTGAAACGATCATCCTCCCTTGATGATGCCCCGAGCTTTCTGCTCAAGGCCATTTTGTGCCTTCCCTTGAGAATACAGGACTCGGTGCGCGGGATCCTGTACCACGACACTAGGTACAGCGAAGCTGCCTTTGATTTTTCGAACAATACCCTTATTGAGATTGGCCGCAGCCTGGGAACACATGTTTACCGGATTCAGCAATACTGCCAGAATATGGCGGAAAAGACTGTAACGGCGATCCGGGAAACCACCTCCAGCGGGAAACTGGGTGGCAAAGGAATCATATGTCACAGCCAGGCCATGCAAGAGGTTCTGGCGCAATCGGACAAGGCCGCCAGATCCGACGCCCCGGTATTGATCCTCGGCGAAACCGGAGTTGGCAAAGAGCTTCTGGCCAGAAGAGTACACAACATGAGCTCCCGCAAAATGGGCCCCTTCGTTGCTGTTAACCTATCCGCCATACCGGAGATGTTGCTTGAAAGTGAGCTGTTCGGCCATGAAAAAGGCTCGTTCACCGGGGCGGTCAACCAGAAGCCGGGCCGCATGGAGTTAGCCAATATGGGAACTCTTTTTATCGATGAGATAGGTGATATTTCACTGCCCGTACAGGTCAAACTGTTGCGTGCTTTGGAGGAAAAGGCCTTTTTCAGGGTTGGGGGAGTGAAAAGTGTCAGCTCCAACTTTAGGCTGGTGGCTGCCACAAACCGTGACTTGGCTAAAGAAGTCAACAACGGTAATTTTAGGGAAGACTTATATTACCGGCTTAACGTGGTTCCCCTACTGGTTCCACCGCTGCGAATGCGGGGTAATGATGTGGTTCTCCTCGCGGATCATTTTATCAATTACTACGCTAAAAAATATCAGAAGCCCATCCAAGAAATTTCACAGAAGAGCCAGGCTCTATTGAAGGATTATCGATGGCCGGGTAATGTCAGGGAACTGCAAAATGTAATTGAACGAAGCGTAATTTTATCGGACGGAAAAGACCTCGAGATAGCGGGTCCCAAAACACATAGCGGCGTAAACCAGGAATCTCAATTTCAGGAAAATCTCTTCGTGGATCTACCCACCATGGATGAATTGCAACGTCGCTATATTACCCACGTCATAAAAAAATCCAACGGTAAAATCAGCGGTGCGGGCGGAGCCGTTGAGGTTTTGGGGATGAAACGGACCACGCTATACACGCGGATGAAGAAATTGGGTGTAGATCTTGACCCGGATTGATGGATACCGGGAAAAGCATCTAACTATTGCTAAAGGAAGCGTATTACATTTGTCAGGCATCACCGACAGCATGACCTTATCCCCTGTCCAACGTCAGTGAAAGTGGGACAGGGGATGGGAGTGAGCATATGTACAGTCATATTTGACCTGCCCCCCATATTTCGATCCAGGCTGAGAGTTGTATACTGTTTCGACCTGGATGTTGATGGGAGGTTTTTATGCCGAAGCGAGGCTATAGTGCGGAGCAGGTAATCGGTATGCTTCGAGAAGCGGAAGTTCTTAACGGTCAGGGTCAGAGCATCGAGCAGATCTGCCGTGGGTTGGGAGTCACCCCCACCACCTATTATCGTTGGCGCAAGGAGTACGGGGGGCTGAAAGTCAGTCAGGCCAAGAGGCTGAAGGATTTGGAGAAAGAGAACGCCCGGTTGAGGAAGGCTGTTTCTGATCTGAGCCTGGACAAAGTAATCCTGAAGGAGGCCTTGTCGGGAAAATACTGAGCCCGGCCCGGCGGAGAAGATGCGTGGAGCGATTGAAGGTCGAACTCCATGTGTCTGAGCGAAGACTCTGCCGGGTGATCGGGCAGCCCAGGTCGACCAGCGGTGGACCCCAGAAATCGGACAGTTGTGTTAGGTTGAATCGGCCATGAGAATAGGAGAGAAGAGATGGCCAAGCGGAAGCAGCACAACGCAACGTTCAAGTCGAGAGTGGCCTTGGAGGCCCTACGAGGGGATCAAACGATCGCCGAATTGGCGGCCAAGTACGAGATTCATCCGACGCTGGTAACCAAATGGAAGAAGCAGGCCGTAGATGGTCTTGCCGACGTGTTCTCCAGTAAGGGCCGCCAGGCCAAGGAAACCAGCCACCAGGGCGAAATCAAGGAGCTTCACGCCAAGATCGGCGAGTTGACGGTGGAGCGGGATTTTTTGGCCAAAGCCTTCGGTCGTTGAGCCGCGCCCGGAGGAAAGAGATGATCGATCCCAATCACGAGAGGCTCAGCATTGCCCGTCAATGCCGGTTGGTGAGGATCAACCGTTCGACGTTCTACTATCAGCCTCAGGGGGAGTCGCCCCTGAATCTGAAATTGATGCGCCTGATCGACCGTCAGTGGATGCGAGCGCCCCATTTCGGCACCAGGGGCATGACCAGACATCTTCGCCGAAGAGGCTACTGCGTTGACCGTAAACGGATCAGGCGTTTGATGAGAAAGATGGGTATTTCGGCTGTCTATCCCAAACCGAGATTGAGCAAGCCCCATCCCGAGCACCGGATCTATCCCTATCTGCTGCGGGATTTGTCCGTGGATCGCCCCAATCAGGTCTGGTGCAGCGACATCACCTATCTGCCCATGAAGCGTGGCTTCATGTATCTGGTGGCGATCATGGACTGGTACTCCCGTCGGGTGCTGTCGTGGCGGGTTTCCAATACTCTGGAGGCCGACCTCTGCGTAGCCGCCCTGGAAGATGCCCTTGGCCGGTACGGGAAACCGGAAATATTCAATACCGACCAGGGCAGCCAGTTCACCTCCCTGGAGTTCACCGATGTGCTTAAACACAACAACATCGCCATCTCCATGGACGGCAAGGGCCGCTGGATGGACAATGTTTTCATCGAGCGGCTGTGGTGGTCGCTGAAGTATGAATGTATCTATCTCAATGATTTCCCAAACGGAAAGGAACTGAAGACGGGAGTTGGGAACTGGATCGACTTCTACAACTTCGAGAGGGGACACTCCAGCCTGGACGACCGCACCCCGAACGAGGTATATCTCGGAAGCCCGCCAAGCATCCCTGGGCATGCCCAGGGATGGACAAGGGGCATGAAGGCGGCGTGATGATTATCTGTCGATTCAACCTTAGTGCCGCCGCCTGACTGTCCGACCAATGGGGTCCACCGCTACCCAACGTCGCCGACCTAAGATAAAAGATGATGAGGAGGCCCTGAGAGAAGCGATTATCAAGCTGGCTACACGTTTCGGGCGGTATGGATATCGCCGCATCACTGCTCTCTTGGAATGGATGGGTTGGCGGGTGAATCACAAAAGAGTGGAACGTATCTGGCGTCAGGAAGGGCTTAAGGTACCCAAGAAGCAGCCCAAGAGGGGGCGGCTTTGGCTCAATGACGGCTCGTGTGTCCGTTTGAGGCCGACTCACAGGAACCATGTCTGGTCCTATGATTTCGTGATGGATCGGACCCGCGACGGTCGGGCGATCAAGATCCTGACCGTGATCGACGAGTTTACCAGGGAGTGTTTGGCCCTGGTGGTTGAGAGGCGGCTCAGATCGGAAGACGTTCTTTTCTGTTTGGCGGATCTGTTTTTGGAACACGGTATCCCGGATCATATCCGGTCGGACAACGGCTCGGAATTCACGGCTAAGGCGGTCAGGAGATGGCTTTTTCGGATTGGAGTCAAGACGCTTTTCATCGAACCGGGGAGCCCTTGGGAGAACGGATACATAGAGTCGTTCAACGGCAAGCTGAGGGACGAAAAGCTTAACGGTGAAATCTTTTACACGCTCAAGGAGGCCCAGGTGCTCATCGAACGCTGGCGGGTCGAGTACAACACCCTCAGGCCCCACAGTTCCCTTGACTACCGGCCCCCCGCTCCTGAGGCCATCCAGGGGGTACCCCCTGGATGGGAGGACATGGCTCCTCCTTGGCTCAAAACAGATCGATCTCTAACTTTGGAACTGGTACATTAACTGGGGGCAGGTCATCCCAGCGAAGGGTGTTCTTACCCTCCTTGATCCGGTTCTCAACATCACCCCGGCCGTTGTATACCTTGACCACCTTGGCCTTGGACAGCCTGGAGTTGGTAACAATGAAGTTGACCCTGGGGAAGAGTTCCCCTTGATGCCACTCGATTTTGCAGATCACCCGGCGAGGCTTTTTCCAGCTCTTGGCCTGATAATGGAAATCAACGAATTTGACCTGAATCCCGCTCTTGGGTGGTCTGCCCACTGGACGCCGAAGATGGGGCTTGACCAGCCTTTGTAGATTCTGGTTAGCCGGTAAGCGGATGAAGTAGGTGACTCGATTCAGGGGATCCTCGCAGAACTCGTAAATCTTCGGATCGGCAAAGGCAGCGTCACCCCGAAACCAGAATAGTTGAAACCAGGAACGGTAACGCTCGACAATCGGCTTGAACAGATCTATCGTTCCATCGGCCGAATGAACGTTGCCCGGCCTAAGCTTGGCCGCCAGGCAGTCGCCTTCGCTGGTGAAACCAAACAGGGGATGAAGGCAGTTCTTCCCGAAATGGCCGTTGTAGACGACGTTCTCTTGCTTCCCATGGGCTGGGTCTTCGGTTGAGTCGAAATCAACTATCAGTCTCCGTTTGTTCTTTCTCCGAAGCAAAGCGTCCGCTGAACGACTCAAGGCTTTTTCCAGGGCCATAAGACCTTGGCCGTTGCCCAGGTAATCGTTCTCCAGCTTGGACATCATCGACTGACCGGCGCACTGCTTGTGATCTTTGCCGATAGCCAAGCGAAGAGCGGGATCGATCCTTAATTGATCGGCGTCTATACAATCCTCGTCCCCGGCGGCAATCTGGTAAACCCTCTGCCTGATCATCTCGACCATGGAATGCCTGAGGTGAACCGGCGATCTTGGATCATCAATTTCACCGCCCATAGGGGATGTCACCTTGAACCGTTCGTCAATCTCTCTCACGACCAGGAACCAGGCATCAGAGGTGATCTTGGCTCCAAGGAAATCGATTAGAATGGATCGATTGAATTCTGGCCGAATGATATGTTCTTGAGCTTCACCATTACCGTGCATCTTTAAAATCTGCCCCCTGAACGGTTTGGCTCATTATATCAGCTTGTTATGCCAAATGTTGTATCTTTCCGATCAACTCTGCCGGGTAATTCAGGTTAATAACAACTTGACCCCATAGTCATTAGGTGACAAGATTGCCACCGCTAACTGCACATTGTATCGGAGCATTAATTTATGTCCGCGATCAAAGCAGAAAATGCGCACCGCACCTTCTATGCCTTACCCCTCCGATATGAACTCAACAACAAAAAAATCCGCCGAACCTCCGACATCACGGCCCGGATCAACAACGGTCTGCAGGAGTCCGGATGGTGGACCCAATCAACCAGACAATGGCTTTACGGGGCCTCTCTGACCTCTCACGTTCGATATATGCTGGGCCTGGAGAAACTTAAAAAAAGCCCGATAGCAAACGGTAAGAGAAAGAAGCGACCGTCCAATTATATGGACGGCAAAGCCGATAGCAAATTGACAACCCAGTTCTATACTCTTTCTCGACAGGGCTGGGAGGCATTATTTATCTCTTCGAAGAAGCAGGGCCGAACCTTGAAAGTGGTTTACGGGGACCAGCCTCATAAAGAGAAAAAAAACGAGCAGTTGGACCAAAACCAAGGGGTAACTGTTCTCGGCGATATTCATCTGCGCAACATAGAGTTAATCGTATTCTCGAGCGGTATAATGATCCTAGTCTTGGAACTGGAAATTCTATCTACCGCTCAATTGACCGCCTCACATCTTCTCGACATGATATACAGGCTGAAGTTGTTGGAGAAAAGGCAGACCCACCGGGTCGCCCGCATGTTTCCCCAAAACCAGCGGCAGGCAAACGGGGACCTAGTTTCAGCCGAGGGCTTAACGCCGGGGATGTCCGACATAGCGAAGCAAGCCGCAATTTCGGCTGCGAAACGAAGGCTTTTCGAGGCCTTTTCGTGGCGAAAAGACCCCAAGTCGTCCCGCCCGCCCGATAAAAATGGCTCCTCCTATTATGAATATAGTTCCGCCGGGTTTACGATGTTCGAACTCTTCAGCCTGCTCTCTGTGATTATCAGGATCCAATCCGGCGCCGAAGTGCAATGGTTGCTCAACCGTTACCTGTTGGGCTACTCCGTATATTCATCATTCTCCGAGCCCGAATCACTGACAAAGTTTGTTTTTCGTTTATCCAGGCTCTACAGCGAGAATTACAATCCATCCGATGAACAAGTGATGATCGAAAACAACCCGAGCGTCTATCATCCATTTGAGCATGTATATCATTCCTTTTCCCTGGAGGGAGGATGCTGTCTGCTGATCGGCGAAGAGATGAGAAAACGGCTGTGGGATAACGCTAAAAATAATTATTTTTTCCTGTTTATGTTTTCAATATACCAGCGGTTTGCCCTTCTCAGCTTCGCCGGCACCTTGTCCAGGTTTAACGGCATACTGGCGGATGAAAGGATCGACAGGAGGGACAGGGCCGGCTTGCGGAGATATCGAATCCTTATCGCCGAATTTTATCTGGCGACCCCTGTAACGCTTGCCAGCAATGTGACCATGTATGACGAAGTTTACCGATACTGGAAAAATACTTTTAAGATAAAAGAACTTTACGAGGAGATTAAAACAAAATCCGAAAAACTGGATAATCTAATCCATACTGATCGTCAGCGTTATATTGATCGGTTGGGCACTGTGTTTCTGCCGATAGTAATATGGAGCGGATTGATGGGGGTGCCTTATTTAAAATGTCTTTGCTGGGAGTATGTCATACCCACTCTCGGCTTTTCAGCCTTGCTGGCTGCCTGTCTTATTTATTATCGCAAGTATAGATAGACCGAGCGATGGCCCCCTCTAAAAAAACAACTAACCGGGAACCGTTTTATCATCTGAGCCATAAGCCGGATCCTTCACGCTGGCCGACTCCTCTGGCCTACGCTATCCAGGAATACCAGAATCATCGCCAACCAACACTCATGGTTTGGCATATGGTTGATTTGATCGAAATCGGCCTCAAAATGATAGCCACCATCGCCATCGGGGATTTATTGGACCATGGACCCCTGCCAGCCAAAGTGGCTGATTCGTTGGCTTGGAATATTGAAAAACCGACCCTGGGTTCCTGGATCAGCATCGCCCAAATCCTATGTGATCGGAAGTTGGCCAACAGCCCGACGATTATTCCTGAATGGAGATCAACGCTCGAAAATAACTTTTTGCCTTTTATGGCCCCGGGTGGACGCAGGGACCGGGGTTTCGGAGCAATTCGCAACCTGATCGCCCACAGTTTTATCACCACGGACTCCGCTGTCAATATCCTGGAGGAATTCCAGAAACCGGCCGAGGAGTGCATTCTCAGCCTCAAATGGTTGAGGGATTACCTATTGGCCGTACGGACCGGTCAATCATCCTTCGGCGTCTTCATCGGCCCCAACCGGGAGCCTGAGCCCTTATCTGAAAGCCGTATAGCGGATCCGTCCAAGGCCAAGGAATTAACTCAACTTGGACAGGAAGTTATTTTACTGTCGACAGAAAAAACGGTCAGCCTGTGGCCTTTTCTGATATATGACCACTCCTCCGGCGGTGGCGGCGAGGATGGGTCGGGCAAGACCTTGCAGATGTATCTGCGGTGTCACTCAGCTTCTCTGATGCTTGCCCCCTTCGGTGAACCAGACCAACTAATGACCCTCTCGGACAACAGGGCCTTTAACGCCCTCCAGGGTTACCTGCCGCGAATCCGGAAAAAATATTTCCGGGTGAGAGGCTTTGAGCTTGAAATGCGGAAGGAGGCCCAGGACCTGCTGGGCAGAAGTAAGGAGATATCCAGACTTTGCGAGTTATTCCGTAATGCCCTGAAGCCCGATGCCCCGGAAGCCGAACGGATTCTTTGGGTGCAGGGCCCAACCGGCATCGGCAAATCTTATATTGTTTCCTGGTTAGTTAATGAATTGATGAACGAACAGACTGCGCCGGGAAAGATTCTGTTGCCACCGGGAACCAGACCCGATTCCAACCAGATAGAGTACAATGACGAATTCCTGGTGTTTCCCTACCGCTTTCAGCCGGGCGACCCTCGTTGCACAGTTGTTCAATTTTTTCAATATCTTTATGAACGTCTGGTGCAATACTCAGAGAAATACAATGTCGGCAAATCCATTGAAGCGCTTGCCGTAGATGAGCAACTGACCATTGTATGTCGGCTGATTAAGGAAATCGGACAAGGCCGGAAATACAAACTGATAATTGTTTTGGACGGGGTAGACGAAATTATCCGCAGTGAACCTAACTTACTTATTAATTTAAAACTTCCAATGGTCGACCATGCGGTCTGGATACTTACCGGCTGTACGAACCTTCCGCCTTTGCATCTGGGGCCGGACGGTTTCACCAATGTTTACGCTCCCAATGAATTGGAGATGAGCGCGGCGGATGTTAGAAGTATTCTTCTCAACCGGATACCTGCTCCAGTCCGTGACCAAATGCTGAGCATGGACACCCAAGACGATTCCGAAGCGATAACAACTTTTATTCAACGGGTGATTGAGGCTTCCCACGGTTTGCCGATATACCTCACCTATCTGATAGAGGACCTTTCAAAACAACGGATCAGTCCCCAGGAACCGGACAAGCTTCCTCCCTCACTCGACCGCTATCACGACCAGCTTGTGGAGGGCCTGGACCTGAGCCAAAAGGCCTTTTTAAGGGGAGCGCTCGCGTCAACCATTGCCGTGGCAAAAGAGCCTTTAACGGTTGGGGCCTTATACGAACTGATGTTTCATCGGGACCTGGTAGATGACAGGGATTCCTTTGAGGTGGTTGAAAAATCAATCGCCTCGCTGGGTTCGGTGGTGACTTCAGCCTTAACGCCCGAGGGCGAAGAAGGCTACACCCTGTTCCATGACACATTCGGGCAGCATCTTTGGAATAACACCGAAAGCAGCCCCTTGATAGAGGTGGCCAGGAGGACCTTCAGCCGCTTGGCCGATAATGAAAAAGTAATCGAACCCAGCCTCCGGCGCTACATCTTTCGCCGGGGTCTCAAGCATTTAGCGAATCAGGGTCAAGCCGAAACGGCGCTGAGTCTGCTTTGCAGGCCCGAATATCTGATGGATAGGCTGCAAATGCTTCCCAACGGAATGGGAGTTCGCCAGATAAGTTTCGATTGGGACCTGTTTCATGCGAGCGTCGAGGGGGAGGCCACGGTTTGGGAGGATTTTTGGAGAACCCGGGAGCACCTTCTGCTCAAAGGCGACCTCGCCTGGCCTTCGGAAAAGATTCTTCTTCAAACAGGTTGGGAGCATGCCCAGGACAGCCTCATCAGTGCAGCCTTTGAGAAATGGATCGAGAAACAGTACTGGAAGGTACCATGGTTGCACTCCAAACATAGCCAGCGGCCCTCATTCCGGGGGTCGGGCTATTTATACAATGTATTCTCCACCAGATCGCCCGCCTGGTCGGTGGCGATAAGTCAAGACAGCAGGTACGCGGCAGCAGGCGACGCAAGTGGATGGGTCTATTGTTGGATCACCGGCGGCGGGGGCTGGATGGAGGAACGCCAGGTCCATCACGACAAGGTTAACGACCTTTGTTTTTCATTAGATGGCAGGTATTTAATTGCGGGCAGCCCGGGCAATACGTTGAAGGTCTTGGACGTGTCGGATCAATTGAACACAGTATACCTGCATGAGCATCAAAGCTCCCTTCGCAGTTTTGATTTTTCCCCGGATAGAGGATTGCTGGCCTCGGGCGACCGAAGCGGGCTGGTGATAGTGTCTCGGATTGACGCCCATCTGGAACTATCCCGGTTTGATTTTAGGGGGAAAACTATCTCCAGGCTCAAATTCGACCCCGAGGGCAGGCTTCTGGCTGTGGGTTTCGACAACGGAGAGATAAATATCCTGTCGTTGGAAGAAGGGACGGAAAAAAAAGTCGGCCGCCGCCATAAAGGGAGGATAACCGATCTTGTCTGGTGTTCCAAAGGGCTGGTCTCCACGGGGATGGACAACAAAACCTTACTATGGGAAATAAATGATAAAGGAGGGGTTATTGTTCTGA
Source organism: Desulfarculia bacterium (assembly GCA_963662305.1). Lineage (GTDB taxonomy): Bacteria > Desulfobacterota > Desulfarculia. The sequence continues at coordinate 473,726 of OY759351.1, forward strand.
AAGAACACTGCAACCCTCTGTCAAAGTTATCCCGGTTACCGGTGTCGGAAACTCTCGTGGGAATAGATCTAAATAGACGATTGGTGGCCTGGCCCGCCCAAAATCTGAAACCTCCGGAACAGATAATAACCGAAAACCAGGTAAGCGGGGTGAGTTGTTTAGCCGCCCTCCCAAATCAGGAAGCAATCGTCTGTGGGGACAATTCCGGGGCGGTCAGGATATGGAAGTTGGCGCCGGAATCTGATCCCGTTTTTTTGGGTACTCACGGAGTCCCGGTTCTTTGTGTGAACATAAATGCAGATAATGAGTTTGCCATCACAGGCGGATCTGGAAACAAGGTATGCATGTGGCGGCTGGATGCCCAGGCTACGGACCGTTCTGTTCGTGGCCATCAAAGGAAGCCCTCCTGGGTAGCCCTTTTAGACGGCGGCAGTTGCGTGGCCTCCTGTAGAGACTTTGGAGTCTGGCAGGAGCTGCTGCTATGGAACTCCGAAGACGGGAGCTGCATCGGCGTCCTGCCGGAAGGATATTTGTGGTCGCCCGATGGGTTGGTCTGGGATAACAACACCCTGACGGCTCTGGGGTATAAAATCCAGGATGCGTCCCTATGTCTGATCTCGGGCCGGGTGGATGAACTCAGGGAGGAAGTCCTCTGGCCAGCGTGCGGTTATCCAAAGTGGATGGGACTTTCGCCGGACGGATTGAATTGCCTGGCCGCATACGGCGACAATTTCCGGACCTGGACTTTAAGTCAACAATCAGAATCGAGTTCAACCGATTCAGGCAAAGAAAAAGACGGCAACCAAGAACCCGAGCGGTGGTTGATGAATGATCTTTTGCCTAAAAATGATCGCAAATCCTACACTCCCTTAAAGGCTCTTACCTGGAATTGGGAATGCAGTCTATTTGCTTATTCCACTCCGCTAAAGGACCGGGAAAGGCTGACCGTGCGACACATCAAAAACCGGGAACAGTCCGCTGGGTTCGAAACGGAATATCGGATTAAAAATTTGGTACTGGACAATAGCGGACGGCGGTTGGCCGCCATATCGGAAGACCGCAATATCTCGGTATGGGATCTGCCTTCGAAGACCGTGGGAAAAAAGCTTGGGCCCAGATGGGTGAACCCTATACCTGAAAAATGTGTCAGCCTCGATCGGATCTCCTTTGATTCAGAGGGCCGGCGACTATGCGCTTTGTGTTCGGGGCCCATGCTCTGCTCTTGGAACGCGGAGACCGGCTATCTTATATCAACATGGCGGGATGATAATTTTAAGGAGGTACCGACGGAGCTGTATGGCCTGATGTGCCCTGAGCGATGCGGAGATGATGGGGTTTTGTTCGATTCGGAAAAGGGGTTGTGTTTTCGGCTTACCAATGGCGAGTTTGTCTACTGGGTTGCCGAGAACGCGACAAACCATGTCTACGCCGGGAGCCCCGCCGTCTTTACGCCTCAAGGCCAGACCTGGTCTTTACGATTGTTGGAATTGGATAACAGGTGAGAACGTTTTCAGGCATGGCCGGGTTATGACCTGACCCGGATCAAGGAGCAATACGATTGGGTCTGGTGGAAATGAAAATAGTGCATATTTCCACTCCTTGGATCCAAACGCCGCCGTTGGACTACGGAGGCACGGAATTGGTCGCCGCACTTTTGGCGGAAGGAACGCAAAAGCTAGGCCACAGGGTCCATTTGTTTTGCCGCGACTCGACGCTCAAGGTCCATGTGCATAGCAGAAAGGTGGCCATCCAAAGTCTGCCGGAAAAATACTCCGAGCAGCTGTTTTTAATGTCCTGTGCAAAGGCGATACCCAAACTTGAACCGGATATCGTCCACACCCATCTGGAATCGTTCGCCGTCCACCATAAATTACTGGGGTGGCGTCGACCGCTGGTACTTACCCTCCACATACCTGTCACCCAGGCCATACGTGATTTTTTGCGGGCATTCCCGAAGCTGACCTGCGTGGTTCCCAGTCGGGCCATGTATGATCTTTTGAAAAACGCCGTTCCCGGGACTCGAGTAATCAACCACGGCATAGATGTCGGGGCCTATCATTACCAGGAAGAAAAAAAGCCCTACCTGTTGTATCTGGGGCGGATGTGCCCATCCAAAGGGGCGGATAAGGCTATTCGCTTTGCCAGGAACGTGCGGCGGCCTTTGGTTTTGGCCGGTCCCGTCTATGAGTCTGATCGGAAATTTTTCAAAAGAAGCATCTCGCCCCATATCAATAATTTTGACATTAAGTACTTGGGGCCGGTCGGATTTGGTGAGAAATCCAGACTGCTCTCAGAGGCCACGGCCTTATTGAACCTGATCGACAGCCCGGAAGCCTTTGGCTTGCATTTAGTCGAGGCCCTGGCTTCGGGCACCCCCATCGCCTCACTCAACAGAGGCGCGGTAACGGAGATTGTCGCCGACGGCGTCACGGGAATCGTGGAGGAATCTCTCTCCAACCTTACTGATCGTTGGCCGGAGTTGTTAAAGCTCAGCCCGGCCGGTTGCCGGCAACGCGCAGAGTCGTTATTTGACGCCGACTTAATGATAAGTAGATACCTTGAGCTTTATGATGAACAGTTGAATATAGACCTATGAGGCGGTAATGAGCAGTACGGCGGTTTGGCGGTTGGGTTTGGTTCGGCTTGCTACCTCCGTATTAATTGTCCTGGTGAGCGGCACTCTTAACCGGGTAATGGTCGCCGAGTTAGGCGTTTCCGCAGGTCTGGTGGGGCTGCTTTTTTCCGTTCAACACTTTGTCACACCCGTGGGTATACTCTCGGGGCACCTTTCAGACAGATTCAGTTTCCGGGGCTATCGCCGCTCTCCATACATATTAGGCGGTCTGGTTTTGGCGGCCATGGTCCTGCCTTTGTTCCCCTGGCTTTCAGACCTTCTTTATTACAAACAAGACAGCTGCCTGACCTATTTAACCGGGGTAACGATTTTTGCCCTGTTCGGGGTGGGGGTTACCGTTTCGGCAACAGGCGTCAATGCCTTACTGGTTGATCTGGTGCCCAAGCCCCATAGGGGCAGGGCCATGGCCCTGGTGTGGATCATGACCTTATTGGGGTTCATAGTCGGGTCCCTGATCTCCCAGATTCTTCTTCCCATCTATAGCCGGCAGGGTTTGATAAGAGCGTCCTGGACGATCGCCGCTATAGTTGTCGTATTGGGGATGATAGGAGGTTGGAGGATCGAACCCGCTCATAGAAGGAGACCCCAAAAGGACCAACAGCGATTACGTGAAAGTATTCTGGGTCTTGTCTCCGACCGTTCCTTGGTCTGGTTTTGCATTTTTTTAGCCATGAGCAGTTTCTTCTTTTTCCTGCAGGAATTCATTCTGGAACCCTACGGTGGAGAAGTGCTCGGTTACATTGTCTCAACTACCACCTCCTTCAATCTTTTTTGGGCGTCCGGAGTTTTAATCGGGATGATCATTCTCACAACTGCGATTTCAAAAAAGGGCAGAAGGCTGGGCCGGGTCGGGTTGGGGTATAGTTTCATCCTGGGAAGCCTTGCCCTCTCGCTGCTTGCCGCCACCTCCCTACGACAAGTCGAGTGGCTGGTATTTATATCGATCATGGTCTTCGGGTTGAGCAAAGGCCTCTATAATGTCGGTCTCTCAGACCTTACCATGAGGCTGGTCAGAGAGCAAAACAGCGGGGCTTTCATGGGGTTATGGAACATGGTGGCCGGACTATCTATCGCTTCAGGTGAAAGTGTAGGAGGCGTGTTAAGAGACTGGCTAAATATTCTGTCTTTACCTGCCCATTATAGCTACGCTATTATATTTTTCTTGGAAGCAGTTGGTTTGTTGTGTTGTCTTGTCCCTTTGTTGATGATCCGGACTGAAAGACCAAATTATAAGGCTATAGGACAAAGGAACCATGGTTGATAACTATTTGTTCCGTTTTTCTAAATTGCTTCTGTTGGTCTTTCTGGCTGCGCTTCAGGCCGGTTGCGGAGACATAAATGAATCGAGCACGGAGGGCCAAACCGCTTTAGTATATACCTCCAACCAGGAAATAGCCTATCTGCTCAGCGATAAATTCGAGACCAGCGAATGCTGCCTGGAAGATCCGGTCCTCACAACGAACCTGCAAATATTAAGAAAAAAGCTGCACGCCTTAACCGTACCGGAGAAGGAGTGGGAAAGTGAACCCTATGTGGTGGCGTTAAGCACACGAAGCCTGGTTCCTACGCTTTTATTGCTTGACGCTCCCTGGGTTCGTTATTACGGCGATAAGGAAAATTGGCTGGACGTCAGTCTGTTGAACGATAAAGGCTACAATGATTGCGTCGATATTGCTGAAGCTTATGATGATATGCCCGCATCTTTGAGGGAGGCCTTTTCAAATCCCAACGGAAATCTTTCGGGGACAAATACCGATCAGACCGGATCGATTCAAAGGCTGGCCTTCCCGCAATTTATCAAGGGCAATATTTTGTTTTACCGAAAAGACCTTATTCCGGACCCCTCCGAGCTAAAAACCTGGGCCGGCCTGACCGAATTGGCTGAAAAAATACTCAAAGAAGGAAAAACCAAACCGAATGCAGCGTTGAAATATGGCCTGCTGTTTCATATCGATAATGTTATTAATGATTTTTTGCCGATATTTTGGGGATATGGGCTGGAGATAGAAAACCTTGTGGATGGGGCGGATCAAAAAAAATATAAAACAAGATTGATCAAGGCCCTCAAAACTCTAAAAGAATTCGTCTACCCCGAAGGGGGTGGTACGGGCTTATCCCCAGCATCCTCTGAATTTGACAAATTCCGAAAGTCGAAAGCATTGAGAGAGTCATTTTTTAGGGGTGAAGCCTTGTTTATGATTAATTGGAACACAAGGCTTCATGATTTAATCGAAATGCACAGAATTGAGTCGGGACGACAAGATAAGGACCCGAAAGGATTCATCTCTCCCGAGCAGATTGGAGTGTTGCCCATACCCTGCGGTGAAGGCTTCGACACTCATTATGTAAACATTGGTTCCTTTGCTTGGGGAGTAAACAAACAGGCCCTCAAAGACAATGATAATGTAAAAAGTATTGTAAAAATATTCTTTAAAGTAATTGCCAACGAATGCGTTCAAAAAACAATCGCACTCAAGTTTGGTCTTATCCCTTCGCGGGGAAGGCTGACCAAGGAGCTTGACCGCAGGCACCAACAAATTTCGCGATTATTCCACAATAAAGAGAATTTTGCCGGTCGGTGCTTTAAGGTGCATCTTAGATCGCGCCCCTTTAGAAGGGATTGCATAAACCTGTTTAACCAGGAACTCTCAAAATTATTAACGGAATATGGCTATACCGCCGACATGGCAGCAGATTCGTTATGCCAGAAATTGGGAGACCTTTTCCGTGAATAAGCTACCGCTTCGCACTCAGCTAATTTTGACCGGGGTCAGTCTTCTGGCGGTAATATTCTGCTCCCTGGTCGTCTTTTGTGTGATTGCAGACAAACAGATCGATATTCTGGAGGAAAAAACCGGGAAATATATGTCGAAGGCCGTGGATCAGGAAACCGACATGCTGGCCCGGATTACGGCGTATCAGCTATCAAAAATTTCCGGCTTGTCCAATTTAGAAAAATTATCGGTTTATCTGGCAAAAACGGATGATCGGGGAGGCGCCGGCCAACCACTTATTAACACTCTTGATTACTGCAAAAGTTCGGAGTGGGATTTCCAGGACCTGAAAAAAGGATCAGGGAACGACCCGAGCGAAGAGCGGACAATGTCCCAAGCACTTCAGACGCTTCTTTCTTATATTTGGCACAAGGTGACCTTCAATGAATCCATAGAGGGCGTCGAGCTGGTTAAATCATTGAAGGATGGGCAATTTTTGGTCTTCAGGTTTTTCAAGCCTTGGGGGGCCATGGGACAAAGCTCCGATTGTCCGATTGTGTATTTACGAAACGATAAGAATAAGCCGGCTCGGGCGAATATTGGTTACCATAGCCCCACTGACCTGGAGAGGCGGACCATGTCGGTCTACCTGCATGCCGAGAACGGCCTTTTGGAATGGGGTAAAGTTACCGTTACCGTCAACGCCGTAAGGTTGAAGAAGGCTCAAAAATATACCGTAACGGTTTTGGACCAGCTCAGAACGGGGACCATAGAGGCCATAATAGCGATAGTGGTTCTGGCCTTGGGGTTGGGGATGGTCCTTTTTTGGTGGATTGCCAAGCGGATCACCGATCCTTTATTGAAGCTTTCCCGCCTGGCCGGCTCGTTTGGCGGTAAAACGCCGGAGGAGTTTTTGTCCCTTTCCGAGGAGATCAGAGAGGCCAAAACCGCCGACAGCGAGGTGGAGACCCTTAGGGTCGCCCTGTCCGACCTGGCGGACAAAACCGCCCACTCGCTCCAGGAGAACATCCGCGCTGCAGGACAGAATGCCGTGGCCACAATGGCCCGCGGGGCGGCACATGAGCTGAATAATTTATTGCAGGTGTTGCAAGGGTACAGCCGTAATTTAAAAGAGAGTTTTGATATAGTCGCCCTATCGGTCCGGGGCTATCGAAGAGCGGTCATGATGAAACAGGACCCGTCGACCGTTGAAAACCCGAAACAGGTGGCCGCTGTAAATAATGCATTCACTCATACCCCAAACAGTCTGCAGGAGATGCAAAACACCTCGGAAGTTATGGGTAAAATCGTAAAAACGATGCTCCGGCTGGCGAATGCCCACGGGAACAATCATGGCGGCGTTCCGGCCCAGGTGGACCTGTCGGAATTGATTGATAGGGTTAAAGGTCTGCTCCATGTGAGATTGAAAAAGGGCATCAAAGTGCATCTGCACCTTGAAGGAGTGCCGAAAATTAACGGCTACGGGGATGATCTCCTATTGTTGATTTTTAATCTGGTCAACAATGCCATTGATTCCATCTTTATCAAAAACGGCATCCAGGATTTAGCCAATGTGGAAGGCGAGACTTACCGAGGCGATATCCACCTGAGCCTATATCAACAACAAGCCGAAGTGGTGTTTGAAATAACTGATACTGGGATGGGGTTTGAACCTGGCCAGAAAGAGCAGTTATTCAACCAGTTCTACACCACCAAAAGGGAACAGGGCGGGACCGGTCTCGGTTTGGCCACCTGTTTGGATATTGTGAAGATGCATCACGGAACCATAGGGGCCTCCGGTGAACCGGGGAAGGGGGCGACTTTCACAGTTCGATTGCCCCGGTAAGGGCTCTTTTTAGAATCGGGTCGGAGGGGTAAAAATGATGAAAATAATGTGTGTCGACGACAATTCTAATATCGTGACCATAATTCAGCAGGACCTGGAACGCTGCATCGGCTGTTCAGTCACTGCTTTCACCAACCCGGAGGATGCGCTCAAACACCTTGAGGACACAAAAAGCCGAGATGGTGAAGAATACGATGTGATTATTTCCGATTACAGTATGCCGAACATGACCGGGATCGACTTTTTGCTGCAGAGCAGGGAATCTTCACCCAAATCCAGGAGGATAATGCTCACCGGTTTCGCGGATGAAATAAATTGGGAATCCAGATTGCTTGATTGCGAGTTGTACTGCTTTGTCACCAAACCATACAATTGGGTTCATCTTTGCCACGCCGTTTCCGAAGCTTTTCAGATGATGCATCTCGACGAAATGGATGGGGACGACACCGTTTTTACCGGTTCTTTACTGGTATCAAAAATTGAAGGATTGAACTCCGATTCCGGCGATGATTCAAACCGTAACCGTCTTGGCATATTTCAGGCCAAATTGGCGACCCTGGTTTCGGAAAGGTTCGGGACTCATATTCCCACTTTAGGTCCTGGCAAGACCCTGAGTTATTTTGTCCATTCTCCTATTTTGGCCTTGGACACCGCCTTGAGGCTGCATGATTATCTGTCCCGGGGGATTTTTCAGGGCGTTACCTGCCGATTCGCCCTAAGTCATGGCAAAATGCAGTTGGAGGCCTTGGACGCCAAAAGCCTGCTGGGCCGGAAGCCTGTTGAGGAAGTTCAGCAGGTGATGGAATCCGGGTCGGGTCAGCAAATAGACATTGTCATGGCCCAAAGTTTCTACGATGAGTTCAAAAAAATAGATATTGATGCGCGGTGCCAAGAGCTTGGACAGGATGTGACGGCTATGGACTTTCTGTATGAGGGCGACATAGCCCGTCTCAATGAGGCGATAAAACAGTTGAAGGACAAGCAGAGTAAAGAGGACCGTCTGTTTGCTGAGAAGGATGAGGATGAGGAAGCAGCCAAAAACTACATCACCTTGATGAGGGAAATGGACGCCTTGCACAAAATAATAGACGCTCTACAGGAGAGAACCAACCAAAGCGAACACGAAATGAACCGCCTGAAGGTATTGATGGATTCGTTCAGCTACGTCCACCGCATCATCGAAAACGGCACTCTGAAATGGGAATCGGTCCCCTATGGGGAACATACGTATTACCAAATTATCAAATAGGGAATGAGGCCTTTCCTGCTGGAACCAAGAAGCCATGCATCCGGCAGGATGTGGAAAAAGACCGTCCGGGCCTTTTTCTGCCCACCCCATAAAAATCCGATTTTTGCAAGGCGCAACAATCGATTGTCCATAAAATCCACCCAAGATGGCGGGCCGCCCAGGGCTCGTTTGCCGGGTTGCTTTTCAACAATCTGAAAGGTCGAGGACACGGCGCCTGGCTTTCCCCCTAAGCCCGCAGGGGGCGGGCTTTTGATATTATTTAGCTGGCCTTGGTGTTAGGGCTCACTTTGCCCTTATCCGCGGCCCATAAACCCTTGAGAGCGGTGGAGGCCGATTTCGAAAAAGAGGCCGCTTATAAATATCAACCCCAACTGCCTGCAGCCGAAAACGTTTTACCTCAGAACAGACAGGGAAAAATTTAATGCAGGGTGAGGCACGCAAGGCTCTGTTGCGGTCCTGGCGCCTCGAAAATCAGGCTACCCTCGATACGCGTTTGGTTGTCGCGGTTTACTCGTCGGTTTTTTTGCCCCATGAGGACAACGAGGGATAGTCTGCGAAGGAAGGTCTGGAGATTTTTGTCCGGGCTTGCGGGAGGTCGCCCCCAGTCGCGGACAAGCCCACCACCCCAGGTAAAGATTAGACGGGATTGGGTGGAATACGGAGGTTCTATTGTCTGATTTCGCGCAGGTCTCCCCAAGGGTGACCACCTTACATATTTTAAACAACGCCACAGACCATATCAGGGAAAAATTAAATTCGGCCTCTTCCTCTTTAAGCCCCGTATTAATAATACCTTGCCTTGCCACGGAGTTTAACCGACCCGACAGTCGGAGGGTGTTCCAAAATATTTTAAGGGGCCTGGTAACGATTCCCTACCCTAAGCATATTATTTTCGGGCTTGATAGCGGCGCGGAAGAGGATGTGCTTCTGCTTCAACGGCTTATCCGTGGGGTTGGAATGGATAACGGCATTATCCAATGGAACGACAATCCAGGCCTGGAGTACGTCTACCAGGAACTGGGATCATGTGGAGTACCCCCTGGTTTAGGGGGCAAAGGGCACAATCTGTTTATGTGTTTCGGACTGGCGGCGGCCTTGAAAGCCGGGGCGGTGGGGGTGATGGATGCGGATATAAGGAGTTTCACCCCCTCTATGGTCGACAGGCTTATGTTTCCGGTGGCGGCGCTCGATTACGATATTTCCAAGGGTTACTATTCAAGAGTAACCGATAATCGAATGTACGGCAGAGTCAAAAGGCTCCTGCTGGACCCCTTGTTGCTGGCCCTTAAGGATATTTTATCAAGAGATGCCAGCCCGGCTTTAGGGCAACTTGCCGATTTTTTGCTCTCGATTAGATATCAACTATCCGGCGAAATTGCCATAAAATCAGCAATAGCCGTGAGGATGAGATTCCCTGTAAACTGGGGGGTGGAGATATATTCACTTTTGGAGGCTCATCGTAAGGCATCATCGATCTGTCAGGTCCACTTGACTCTGAGCCCATACGACCATAAGCACCACGACCCCCTGCTGGCGGCCGGAGAAGGCGAATCGTTGGGCGGAATGGCTTTTGATATTGTTGAGACTCTCCTCGGCTATCTCATAGAGCATATGGGCTTAACCATATCCCCTGATTTTTTCGAAGAACTGGCCGCTTCCTATTCAGTTGCCGCAAAGTGTCTGATTGAAAAATACGCCGATGAGGCTTATTTCAATGGATTCGAATTTGATTCGACCGCGGAATACGGGATGGTCAACGCCCTGTTCCAACAGGCGCTCATTTCGGCCGGCGAAAAGTTGATGAGTGAGCTGCGGTTGAAAAGTGACTCGCACGGGCCAGATAGCTACAGCCGTGGCCTTCTCGATGGCGATTTGCCTCCTTTGGGCCGAACGCCCCAGGCAGGAGAGCCTCCCCGGCAAAAAACAGGGTTTAAATTACTTTTGTCTCCCTCCTGGCTGGAGGTGGCCGACCGGACCCCCGGCGTCTTGGAACAACTGCTTCAGAAGGCGTACATGGCCTAGCGATCTCCCCCGGCCAGGGGGGCCTTGCGCCAACACCTTTACCGCCAGCCAGCCAGCCCCTGCATCATGGTAGCCTTTCCGGTCTTCTTCAAATCAGGGCAAGTTCCTTGGACTCCCGGGTCGGGCTTGCTATACTGATCTGGTTCAATAAAATTCAGAATTATGGAGAGAGCGCATGAAGGGTTGGATGGGCAAGGTGCTCAGGGTGGACCTGAGCAGGGGCAAAATATGGGAAGAACCTCTGGACGCCGGGGCGGCCAGGGATTTCATCGGCGGCCGGGGTCTGGGGATTCACTACCTCCTCGATGAGTTGGACCCCAAGGCCGACCCCCTGGGGCCGGAAAACATGATGGTCCTGGCCACGGGCCCCCTGACCGGGACCAAGGCCCCCACCGGCGCCCGTTACATGATCACCACCAAATCCCCCCTTACCGGAGCCCTGACCTGCTCCAACTCCGGGGGCAAGTTCCCCTTCGAGTTCAAAAAGACCGGCTTTGACGCCGTCATTATCAGGGGTCGGGCCCAGGAACCGGTCTATCTGTGGATCGACTGGGGTCGGGCCGAACTGCGACCGGCCGGACATCTTTGGGGCCTGGACACCCACGCCACGGACGAGGCGGTGCGCGGCGAGACCGAAGACAAGGCCAAGGTGGCGGCCATCGGGCCGGCCGGGGAGAAGGGGGTTCTCTTCGCCGCGGTCATGAACGACAAACACCGGGCTGCGGGCCGCTCCGGAGTGGGGGCGGTCATGGGCTCCAAAAACCTCAAGGCAGTGGCTGTCCGGGGTGAGGCTCGGATAGAGCTGGCCGACCCCGAGGTCTTCAAGGCGGCCAATAAAAGGATCCTGGGCAAGTTCAACGAGGCGGCCAAGGATAATCCGCCCCCCCTGCGGCTCCACGGCACGGCCGTGACCGCCGTGGGCACCCAGAACTTCGGGGTCCTGCCCACCCGCAACTGGCAGACCGGCCAGTTTGACGGCTGGGAGAAAATCTACGGGGTGACCCTCACCGAGAAGTACCTGGTCAAAAACTCGGCCTGTTTCTCCTGCCCCATCGGCTGCGGCCGGGTGACCAAGGTGGAGGTGGAGGGATTCGAAGGGGAGGGCGAGGGCCCCGAGTACGAGACCATCTACGCCATGGGCTCCAACTGCGGCATCGACAACTTGGCCGCCATCACCAAGGCCAACTACATCTGCAACGAGCTGGGCATGGACACCATTACCATGGGGGCCACCGTGGCCTGCGCCATGGAACTCTTTCAGGGGGGCTACCTTACCGCGGAGGAGGTCGGCATGGATCTGCCCTGGGGCGATGGCGCGGCCCTGGTGGAGTTGACCCGGCGGACCGGTCTCCGGGAAGGGTTCGGCGACATCCTGGCCCAGGGTTCGTTGCGCATGGCCGCCCGCTATGGGCATCCCGAGCTGGCCATGGTGGCCAAGGGCCAGGAGTTCCCCGGCTATGAGCCCCGGGGCTCCCAGGCCATGGGCCTGGCCTACGCCACCTCGCCCATCGGCGGGTCTCACATGCGGGGCGATCCGGCCTACTTCGAGCTCCTGGGGGTGCCCACCACCATCGATCCCCAGGAGTGGCAAGGCAAGGCCAAATACACGGCCAAGTGGCAGGACCTTTTCGCCATCATCGATGCGGCCGGGCTGTGCGTCTTCTTTTCCATCCGCAACCTGGTGGAGCCGGAGATCATGGTTCCCCCCATCGGTATTTTAGAATTATTGAATGCGGCCACGGGGGCGGATTACAGTCTGGAGGAGCTGGAACGGGCCGGAGAGCGGATCGTCAACGCCGAGCGGCTGTGGCTGGAGCGGGTCGGGTTCAGCCGGGCTCAGGACACCCTGCCCTCCCGGATCCTCAATGAGCCCTTGCCCGAGGGACCGGCCCAGGGCCAGGTCTGTCATCTGGAGGAGATGCTGGAGGATTATTACGGGCTCCGGGGCTGGGATGAGGACGGTCTGGTCAGCCCGAAAAAGCTTGCCGAACTAGGGTTGGATAAGAGATAAGGAATACTCCCGAGTGGTACCGTTGATGGTTCCGCGGCAACTGGACTATTAAGCAACTCAGATGTTCGGCATAGAAAATTTTACCGGGTTCCTTTTGGTCGGGATAGCGCTGAACCTTACCCCGGGTTCGGACACAGTTTATATTATGACCAGAAGTATCGCCCAGGGTAAAAAGGCCGGGCTGGTGTCGGTATTGGGCATCGGCACCGGAAGCTTTATCCACACCCTGGGCTCGGCGCTGGGCTTGTCGATCATCTTGACTTATTCGACAACCCTGTTCATGGCGGTCAAGTATCTGGGCGCAGCTTATATTATCTACCTGGGCCTCAAAATGATTCTGGATAAAAACGTCTTGTTTGAGAATGCTCGGCAGGCTTGCAATCACCCGGACCTGTTGAGGGTTTACCGCCAGGCCGTTTTGACAAATGTGCTCAACCCCAAGGTGGCGCTTTTCTTTCTGACTTTTCTGCCCCAATTTATCAATCCCGCAAACACCTACGGCCCGCTTCCGTTCCTGATACTGGGGGGCACCTTCATCGCCACAGGCGCAATGTGGTGCCTTTGTTTGGCCTATTCGGCCTCGTTCATGACCACCGCTTTGAGAAATAACCGCCGTATGGGGATAATATCGCAACGAATCAGCGGGGCTGTGCTGATCGGACTTGGAGCCCATCTCGCCCTAAAAAGAAGCTAGCCAACATCCTCGGCCGGCCGGAGATGGCTGCATCTGTAATTGTTAGGCTGTTTGCTGGAAAGGGGGCCGTTCATTGTTAACCCTCAGACACTTTATCCGGATTATCGACTTCCAGACCCTGGCCGTAACCTTTTTGGCCCTGCTGTCCACCTGGCTCTGCCGCCGCATGGGCTTTGGGGGGGATATGCCTTCCGGACTGATCGGGGTGGCCATCGTCTTTCCCATTGTCTTCTCCATCAACGCCGCCTACCGCAGGAGGGAGACGGCCCTGGGACTCCTGTCCGATCTCAAGGCCCACGCCCTGGCTCTCTACTACATCCATCGGGATTGGGCCCGACCCACCGAGAACGGAGCTCAAAAGGAGCATCAGGCCGGGTTCAGGAGGCTGGCCAGGGAGCTTTTCGAGGCCCTGAAAACCTGCTTCCGGGCCAAAGGGGAAATGGCGGAGGAAAGCCGGGCCCAGATCTACGGGCTCTTCTCCCGCTTCTCGTCCTCCTTCGAGGTCCTGCGCCGGGAAGGCATGTCAGCGGGCGAGGTGTCCCGGGCCAACCAGTATTTGCGGGCCATGATCATCGACTTCGAGAAGATGCTGAACATCCTCTACTACCGTACCCCCTTGGCCCTGCGGGCCTATTCCCGGGTCTTCCTGAACATCTTCCCCATCGTTTTCGGGCCCTACTTCGCCTATCTGGGCGACAAAAGCCATCCGGCCGTGGGCTACGGAGTGGCCGTGGCCTATTCCCTGGTCCTGGTCAGCCTGGACAATATCCAGGAGGGGCTGGAGAACCCCTTTGACGGGATCGGGGCCGAAGATGTGAGGCTGGATGATCTGGAGAGGTACGGGGAGATCATGGGAGACTAGCTTCCAGGGCGGTTTCTCCGGCCTGGGCCTCGAGGCAAAAGAGGTAGGCTTTGATTTGTTACCAAGGTGTATTGGAGTTGTCAGAAATATGTTCCGCATCCGGCATCAGGGGTGCGCCCCCGACTCCCCACCTCGCTTTTGTGGCGGAATATATTGCGGCGTCAGGGTCGCCCCCTGACGCCTTTAATCCCCCCAAGGGGGTTTAATTCCCCGCTGCTTGCTGCGGGGTGGTTGATTTAAAGCGGCTTCCGTCCGGTTGAAAGGCGGCCTCCCCTTAAAGCTGTCTGTCCATCCTCTCGAAGCAGGGGATGCACAGGGTCCGCTCCCGGAGTCTCCGGGTCCGGGACTCCATGACCGGCTCGCCGCACTCCTCACAGACCAGGGTGGACAGAATCCTGGCCTTGCGGGGGATGCTCCAGGTAGGTTTCTTGACCTCGAACAGGTCCTCCAGGTCGGCCTCCATGATCCGCCGGGAGAGTTCTTCCCGGAGCTCCTTCCACTTGGCCGTCTCCTCCTCGGTGAGGCCCTCCTTCTCCTTTTTGGCGCTGAGCCAGCCCAAATCGGGCATGGAGTCGGAGAACCGGCCCGGACGGGCCATCAGGCGGACGCTCTTCTCGTCCCGGCGGCGGTAGAAGGTGAAGGCGTTCTTGCCGTGGTCGCGGTAGATCAGGTTGCCCTTGCCGAAGGTGCAGCCGGTCAGGAACTGGATGGCGTCCACGCCGCACATATCCGTCTCCACCACGGCCACGATCTCCTCGTCTCCGGCCTTGCCGAAATCGCGCAGGCCCACTTCCGCGGCCCGGATGCCCATGGCCAGTCCGGGGCACCAGTGGCCGTGAAAGGCGATGGTGGCCTCCACCTGTTCGGGGCTTATCGAAGTACCCATTCCTTACCTCCTGAGAGTATTGCAATCCATTATTAAAACTTGAGGTGCAGCCCTGTTTGTTTGTCCCCGGTTTCACCGGCCCCGAGGTTCAGGGGACGGAAACACCAGACCTGGTGGCCTTTGCCGTCCGGGTGGACGGGACCGGGCGAATCGAGACGGCACTCTTCGGTCACATGGGCGCATCTGTTGCTGAACAGGCAGCCGCTTTCCGGGGCGGTCGGAAGATCGGTCCCGGCTGCGGAAACCGCTCGGCCCCTGGCGCTTTCCAGAAGCAGCCTGGTGTAAGGATGGCCGGGATTATTGATCAGCCGGGCTGCGGGGCCCATCTCCACCATTCGGCCCTTGAGCATGACCCCGATGCGGTCGGCCACCTTGCGGGCCAGGCCCAGGTCGTGAGTCACGAAAAGCATGGTCAGGCCCTTTTCGATCTGGAGGTCCAGCAGGATCTTGAGAACCTTAGCCTGGACGCTGGGGTCCAGGGCGCTGGTGGGCTCGTCGGCCACTAGGAGCACCGGATCGTGGACCAGGGCCCGGGCCAGACAGACCCGCTGGATGGCCCCCATGTTCAACTCGTGGGGGTAGCGCCGCAGAAACTCCGGAGCCGTGGAGAGGTGGACCTCGGACAGGGCCTTGACCACCCGCTCCTTGATCTGACCCTTGGAAAGATCCTGGCGCTGGATCTTGAGCGGCTCGGCCACGAGGTCCAGGACCGAGAGGCGGTGGCTGACCGCCTGGGCCGGGTTTTGGTGGATCATCCCGATGCGGGAGGCCAGAAAGCGGCGCTCCCTTTTCAGCAGCACGTCCATGTCCCGGCCGTCGTAGAGGCGGTTCCCCTGGTCCGGGACCAGGTCTCCGGCCGCGGTCAGGGCCAGGGTGGTCTTGCCCGAACCGGTCTCGCCCACCAGGCAGAAAACCTCCCCGGCCTTGATATTCAGATCCACGGGCCGCAGGGCCTGAGTGTCGCCGTAGGACTTGGCCACCCCCTTGAGGACCAGCAGGTCTACGATGCCGCCTCGCAGACAGCGGACCCGGTGCCCGCCGGCCGGGACCAGATCTATCTCCTTGTGGCCGCATTCCTCCAGGGCCTGGGTGCAGCGGGGCAAAAAAAGGCAGCCCCGGGCCGGGGCGTGGCCGTCCCGGTGCCAGGACTCGGGGGCGGCCACATGGCTGTGGCGGTGGTCGGGCCCGTTTTCCTGGGCATGGGCGTGGACGAAGCGGTAGAAGGCGTCGCCCCTGATCCCGCCCAGCTCCCGGCAGGCCTCCAGGCCGGGATAGGACCGGGCCAGGGCCAGGGTGTAGGGGTGTCCGGCCTCCAGGAACAGGTCCCGGGCCGGGAGGGTCTCCATGATCCGGCCCAGGTAGAGCACGGCCATGTCGTCGGCCAGGTTGGCGGCCAGGTCCAGGTCGTGGGTGATGAGCAGGATGGATTTGCCCCGCTCCCGCAACCGCCGGACCACCCCGGAGATAAAGGCCTTGGTCACCGCGTCCAGGGCGGCCGTGGGTTCGTCCAGGATCAGCACCGGCGGGTCCAGGATCAGGGCCATGGCCAAAAGCCCCCGCTGGACCTGCCCGCCGCTGAGTTCGTGGGGAAAGCGCCGGACCTGGTCCGGCTCAAGGCCCATGGCCAGGAGCGCCTCCCGGGCCTTTCCCCGGGCCTCCCGGGGGTCCGCGCCCCGGTGCTGGATCAACGGTTCGGCCACCTGGTCGATGAGGCGGTGGACCGGGTTCAGGTTGGCCGCGCCGCTTTGGAAGACCATGGCCGCCTGGGACCAGCGCAGGCCGTTGAGGGCCTCCTCGGAAAGCCCCACCACCTCTTTCCCGTCCAGGCTGATGGAGCCGCTCACCTGGGCGTTCTCCGGAAGAAGCCCCAGCACGGCCTTAGCCAAGGTGGTCTTGCCCGAGCCGGATTCGCCCACCAGGGCCGTGACCCGGCCCGGGGTCAGGCCCAGGTCCACCCGGTCCACGGCCAGGAGGGCGTGGTCGTGGTCCTGGTAGGTCACGGTCAGCTTTCGGATCTCTACTTTCACAGGGCTTCCTTTAAGCGGGGGTCGAAGACCCTCTCCAGGCTGATGGACAGAAAGGTGGAGGTCATGATCAGCAGGGTCAGGAACACAATGGGCGGCAGGAGCCAGTTGAACCAGACGTCCAGGTAGTAGTACTTGAGCCCGTAGCTGATCATCAGCCCCAGGGATTTGCGGCCCGGATCGAACAACCCCAGAAAGGCCAGGGAGGCCTCCATGAAGATGGCCATCCTGGCCTTGGCCGCAAAGCCGATGAGGTAGAGGGGGAACAGCTCGGGCAGAAGGTGGCGCAGGATGATGTAGAAGCTGGACCCGCCCATGTGCCGGGCGGCCTGGACATGGAGGCTGGACCTGACCACCAGGGCCTGGGCCCGGATGGCCTTGGCCGTGGTGGGCCAGGCCAGAAGGGCCAGGGTCAGGGCCAGCAGCGTTGGGGAGGGCCGGAAAAAGGCGGCCAGCAGGATCAGGATCATGACCGAGGGGATGGCCAGGACGATGTCGGCCAGCCGCATCAGGACCTGGTCGGCCAGCCCGCCCAGCCAGGCCGAGGTCAACCCCGCCCCCACCCCCAGGATCAGCCCGGCCGTGGCGGCCAGGAGCCCGAAGACCAGGGTGTTGCGCAACCCCAGCAGCAGCTCGGAGAGGATGTCCATGCCCCCGTCGTTGACCCCCAGCCAGTGCTGGGCCGAGGGCGGGCTCAGGGGCATGTAGGAGATGTCGTAGGGGTCCAGGGGACCCCACAGGGGGCCCAGCAGGGCCAGCCCGGCCAGCAGGACCAGGAACGTTCCCCCCATGAGGAACCAGGGATCCTTGCGGAGGTGCTTTCCGGCCTCAAGATGCATGGCGCAACCTCGGGTCCAGGAGGCCGTAAGAGAATTCCAGGCCCAGGTTCACGGCCAGCATAAGCAGGGAGGAGAACAGGACGATGCCCTGGATCAGGGGCAGGTCCCGCATGGAGATGGCGTTGAACAAAAGGGTCCCCAGCCCGGGGTAGGAGTGGATGGTCTCCACCACCAGGGCCCCGGTGATCATGAAGGCGATGCGCAGCCCGAACCGGGTGACCATGGGCAAAAGCGCGTTGCGGGCCGCGTGGGCGTAGCGGACCCTCCGGGGGGGCAGCCCCTTGGCCCGGGCGGTGCGGATGAAATCGGCCTTGAGGACCATGACCAGGCTGCCCCGGGCCAGGAGGAAGTTGCCCGGGAAGTAGGCGATGATCAGGGTGGCCAGGGGCAGGGCCAGGTGAAGGGCGATGTCGCCCAGGTGCTGGAGGAAGGTCTGCCGGGCATAGACCGTCTCCGCCCCGGCGGCCGGAAACCAGCCCAGGTAAAGGGCGAAGACCAGCAGCAGGATCACCCCGGAGGCGATCTCCGGAACACCCTCCAGGAGGGTCATGAGCCCCACCCCGGCCTTTTCCGAGGCCTTGCCCCGGCGCCAGGCCGCCTCCACCCCGGCCACAAACCCCAGAACCATGGACAGCACATGGGCCCCGCCCATGAGCAGGAGGGTCCAGGGCAGGGCCTCCAGAACCAGGCTGGAGACCGGGGTCAGAAAGGCGTAGGAGTAGCCCCAGTCCAGGGCGAAGAGCTTGCCCACATAGGCGGCGAAGCCCTGGCTTTGGGTGTAGTAGGCCTTGAGCTCGGCCTCCTGCTGCTCGTTGAGGGTCACGTGGGAGCTGGCGTACATGGCCGTGATAAAGTCGCCGGGCAGCATCCGGGGCAGGCTGTAGCTCAGAAAGATCATGGCCGCCCCGGCGGCCAGGTAGACCAGGATCAGGATCAGGGGATTTTTGGCGGAGTTCTTCAGGGCCATATCCAAACCGGCCCAGGGCCGGCCCCCTTTCCGGAGACCGGCCCTGGGCCATGATTTATCTTACCAGCGACATTTTGTTCTGGGCGATGGGGATGCCCTTGCAGATGCCGCCCTTGGTGTAGAACCACTTTACACCCTTGGCCGGGTTGTAGGCCACCATTGAATCCGGATAGTACAGGGAGATGGCCGGCAGATCCTTGGCGTAGACCTCCTGGATCTTGAAGACCAGCTCCTTGCGCTTGGCCTCGTCCATCTCCTTGATCTGGGCCTCCAGCAGCTCGCTCAACTCCGGGTCGGCGTCGTAGCGGGCGCTGTTCACCGAGCCCGCGCCGTAGGAGGAGAGGACCATCTCGCTGAGCATCCGGGGGTCGCCGGAGAGGCCGCCGTGGCCGGAGACGGCCAGGGCGAAGTTCCAGCTCCTGACCCGACTGTCCGTGGTGGCCTGTTCCTGGTTGATCAGATCCACGGCCAGGCCCACGGCCTGGAGCTGCTTCTTGATGATCTCGCCGTCCCGGTCGGCCACCCGCTCCCCGGCCACGGTGATGTTGGAGGCCAGCAGCTCGATCTTAAGCGGCTTGCCGCCCTTCTGGAAGATCCCGTCCGCGCCCTTGGCGTAGCCCAGGGACTCGATGAGCCGGGCCGCCTTGGCCGGGTCGTGGGGGTACTTGGGCGTGTCGGGGTTGTACCACTCGTGGTCGATGGTCAGCAGCCCGTAGGAGGCCGGGGTGGCAAATCCCCGGTGGGCCTTGTCGATCAGCTCCTGCTGGTCGATGGCGTAGGCCAGGGCCTGGCGGAACCCGGTCTGGTCAAAGGGGGCCTTCTTGTGGTTGATCATCAGCTTCTTGTTCCAGCCCCGCTCGTTCTCCAGGACCACCAGGCCTTTTTTCTTCAGGGGCTCGGCCATCTCCGGCTTGATGTTGGCCAGGTCCACCTGGCCCGTGGCCAGGGAGACCAGGGGTTTGCCGGCCCGGACGTAGATCAGCCGATCGGCCCTGGGCCTGCCCTGGTAGTAGTTCTCAAAGGCCTCGTAGAGATAGCTGCCTTGGGTCTTGTTGAAATCCTTGAACACATAGGGCCCGGAGCCGATAAAGGCCTCGGGGGCGTTGAACTCCTTGGGCTTGTCCACCCTGGACCAGATGTGCTTGGGCAGGACGGGCATGGTCCCCCCGATGTCGGAGATAAAGGGAGCGTAGGGCCTGGCCAGGTAGATCACTACGGTCTGGGCGTCCACGGCCTCGGCCCGGTCCACGTCCGTGACCGTGATCCAGCGGTAGGGATGCTTTTTGTAGTATTCCAGGCTGAAGACCACGTCCTCGGCGGTCACGGGCCGGCCGTCGTGCCACTCGGCCTCGGGCTGGAGCTTGAAGGTGAAGGCCATCTTGGCCGCGTCGTAGGACCACTCCCGGGCTAGGGCCGGGATGTAGCCGTTCTGGTCCTTCCAGACCAGGGTGTCGAAGACCCAGCTCATGCGGATGTAGCCCGGGCCCCGGGGGTAGTGGCGGTAGGGGGTGGGGAAGCCCCAGTCGCCCCTGGAGTCGGCGATGCGGATCTCCTGCACCCTTTCCTGGGCCGGGGCCGGTGCGGAAAGGGACAGGCAGAGCACCAGGGCGACCGTTACTGCGGAGAGCAAAAATCTAAACAGCCTGTTCATCTCTTCCTCCATGCCGGACAGGCCCGCTGCGGGCCTGGTTCAGGCGGCGTTCGGGTTCAACGGCGGAAACAGCGGTCAGAAACGGTACTCCTCGGCCAGGGGGTCCCGGCCGTCCGGGAACATGGCCCCGAATTGTTCGTGGCGGTCCAGGTCGGCCAGGGTGCAGAAGTGCATTCCCTTGTTGCTGCCGGTCATCATCAGGGGCTGGGCCTTGGTAATGTCCAGGGCCCCCTCCGGGGTCATGACCCGGTCGTCGGCCTCCAGCCTGACCACCCGGCCCAGCAGCAGGACGTGGCTCTCCTCCTCGTAGGCCTTGTGGAGCCGGCACTCCATCCAGGCGTAGCACCCGGCGATGCCCGGGGCCTTTATCTCCCGGGAGGGTTTCTCCTCCAACCCGGCCAGGACGAACTCGTCCTCCTCGGGTCGGCTGAAGCGGGCCGTGGGCATGACCTTGTCGGCCAGCTCCGCCCCGGCCAGGTTGACCACGAACTCGTTGGTGTCGCGGATATTCTTCAGGGTGTCCCGCTTCTTGGCCGAGGCCAGGGCGATCAGGTCCAGGGGCCGCAGCACGGGCATGACGCAGGACCAGGGGGCGATGTTGCGGACCCCGTCCGCGCTCCGGGTGGAGATGAAGGTCACCGGGAGGGGCATAAGCCCTTCGCGCTTGAAGGGTTTGAGGATCATACCGGCCTCCTTGAGCATAAAAAACCACGAGAGCGATCCCCTGCCGGGGACGCGCCTTCGTGGCTCTAAAACAAACTAAATATTCAGCTTCTTGCGATTGGGGCTTCTTGCCCTTCAGCCTCCCTGTTTACCAAAATCGGGGATTGGGGTCAAGATATTCCGGCCTCGGCCTTGGCGTTCAGGTCCCGCAAGAGCCGGTTCAGGTCCAGTTCGTACTTTTCGGCCGCGCCCTCCACGGTCTCAAACAGGGCCTCGCAGCAGATGCAGGCCCCCACGCGGGCCTCGTATTCCTTGAACACGGCCTCGGTGGAGCGGTACTGGCGGATCACCTCCAGAACCTGCATCCCCGGCGTTATTTTGGCTTTGCCCATGGCTCGGCCTCCCGTGGTTAAATATCCGCTTCGGCTCACCCCTGGGCGATGTCCTTGTTGAGCCTGTCGGTGACGAACATGTGGCCCGGAGCGTGGGTTATGACCAGCTCTGCCTTGATGGCCAGGGCGGCCATGGAGGAGGTCACCCCGCAGGCCCAGAAGACCGGGATCTCGCCCTCCTTGATGGTCACCGGGTCGCCGAAATCGGGCCTGGAGAGGTCCTCGATCCCGATCTCCCCGGCTCCGCCCACGAACAGCGGCGCGCCGTGAACGGCCGGATATCGCTCGGTCACCTCCACGGCCCGGGGAATCAGGTCCGGAGCCAGGGGCCGCATGGAGACCACCAGGGGGCCCTCAAAGGGGCCGGCCGGAGCGCAGGGCCGGTTGGTCCGGTACATGGGTACGTTGACCCCTTCCTCAATGTGGCGCAGGCCCACCCCGGCGTTCTCCAAGGCCTCCTCAAAGGAGAAGGAGCAGCCCACCAGAAAGCTGACCATGTCCGGGCCGCAAAGGTCCTTCACCTCCGTGGGCTCGTCCACCAGTTCGCCCTTGCGCCAGACCCGGTAGCGGGGCAGGTCGGTCCGGATATCGGCTCCGGGGCCCATGGCCTTGGGCTCGTAGCAACCCGGCTCCAATACCTCCAGGACCGGGCAGGGCCGGGGATTGCGCTGGCAGAAAAGCAGGAAATGGAAGGCGTGCTCCCGGGGCAGGATGACCAGGTTGGCCTGGGCGTAGCCGGGACACTGCCCCGGGGTGGGACCGGTGAACTCGCCTTTGCGGATCAGTTCGCGAAAGCGGGTCGGAGTCATCTCCGGGTCAGGTCTGGTCATGACGGCGCTCTCCTTATTTCTCGGACTTGGCCAGTTTGTCCAAGGGGAAGGCTTTCAGCAGGTTTTCCATCTCGGCCCGTTCGTGTTTGCCGTTGCGGCTGATGATCAGGGTGGCGTTGGCGTTCTTCAGGGGCACGGCCACCCGGGTGACCTTGGGCCCGAAACGGTTGACCCAGTAGGTGGCGTTCTCCCCTTGCCAGGAGAAGGTCTCGCCGCCCACCCCGGCGCCGCCCGGATCGGTGGAGCGCATCACCAGAACGTACTTGAGGGTCTCGTTGCCCTTCATGAACTGGGTTTCGTAACCCCCGCCCTTGTAGGTCTCGTCGTCCTCCTCCAGCTCGGCCGACCCGGAAAACTTGAATTCCTTGGGAGCCGATGACTTGGCCATCTTGACGAACTCCTCATAGCTCACCACGGCACCGCGCTTGTTCTCCTCCTTGAGCATCTTGCCGATGGAGGGCAGCTTCAGGGCCCAGGCCGAGACAGGAACCAGCAGAATAGCTAAAGCCAACATGACAACCGGTCTTCTCATTATCTTCATCTTCCCCTTTCAACCCTTTTAACGGGCGCTGAAATCGCGATCCGCCGCCCCACAAGCCAACCTGGTTACGGCTGAGGTCCAAACTCGGCGGCTTAAGAAAATCAAGGCCGGACGGCAAAACCGCCCCTCAAACTGGCCCTATACTTTAATTCTACCCAATTTGGTTCAGCAGCCCAATGGAAAATAAAAGCCGCCCGGGTTTTGATTTTCCGCCCCTGCAAAAGATCGGACCAGAGAAGGCGGACGAACGGGGCCCCAAAAATTGAAATACCGCCCAAGCCGGGCGGCCTTAATTGACAGGGCTCGGGCCCTGCGTTAACATCTAGTCCATTGGCAAGATGTTGAAAAAGGCCGGCCGGGCCTTTTTCAATTCACTTTTCAAAAACGCAATTTTTGCAGGGTGAATTGATTGCTTGGTCTGAAAAACCTGCGCAATTTGGCGGGCCGTCCGTGGCCCGTTTAACAGGTTGCTTTTCATCGACCTGTTTGGGATTAAGGTATGATTGCGTTTGATCTTAAATGCGGCAAAGGCCATTGTTTTGAAGGCTGGTTCGACTCTTTACGGGATTTTGACGACCAGAAATCCAAAAACATGGTGGAGTGTCCCATCTGCGGGGATCCCAATATCACCAAAATTCTCTCTCCCATCAGATCCTTAGGGTACAATCAGACCGGAGAGTCCGAAAGCGGGGAAGACAAGGCGGCCAGGGAGAAGGCCGTCCAGACCCGCCAGCTTATGCAGGCCGTCAAGAATTTTCTGGAGACCAACTTCGAGGATGTGGGCGCCGGGTTCGCCAAGGAGGCTCTAAAGATCCACTACGGAGTCGAGCCCAGCCGGAACATAAGGGGTTCTTCCACCGAGGTGGAGGAAGAGATGCTCAAAGAGGAGGGGGTTCAGTTCATGAAAATGCCCCTGCCCAAGGGACTGGATTAACCGGGCCGAGGATCTCCGCTAAGCAATATGCCTTTCCCCGTAAAAGATTTAGCCATTGAGCAGGGCCCCATCAGGCCGCCCTCCGAGGCCCGGTCCCTGTTTATCCGTCTGACCCGCAACTGTCCCTGGAACAGATGCCTCTTCTGCTCGGTCTACAAGCGCGCCAAGTTCTCCCTGCGTAGCGTGGAGGAGATCAAGGCCGACATCGACACCGCGGCCCAGATGATCGCCCACATCAAGGACCTGGCCGGTTCCGGGCCCGTGGACGACCGGGTCGTCTCCCAGGTTTTCCATTCGGCCTCCTACTCGGACTCCTTTCGCCACACCGCGGCCTGGCTTTATTACGGCGAGGGCTCCGTGTTCCTGCAGGACGCCAACAACTTCATCATGAAGGCCGGCGACCTGGCCGAGGTGGTGGAGTACCTTCACGCCAGGATTCCGGGCATCACCCGGGTGACCACCTACGCCCGGTCCAAGTCCGTGGGCCAGAAAAAGCCGGAGGATCTGAGGCGTATCCGGGAGGCCGGCCTGGACCGGATCCATATCGGAATGGAAACGGGCCACGATCCGCTCCTTCAATACATCAAGAAGGGCGTCTCCGCCGCGGAGCAGATAGAGGCCGGACAAAAGGCCGTGGCCGCCGGGTTCCAGCTGTCCGAATATGTCATGCCCGGGTTGGGCGGCAAAGAGATGTCCAAGGGCCACGCCCTGGACACGGCCCTGGCCCTGAACCGGATCAACCCCCACTTTATCCGCCTCAGGACCCTGCGGATTCCCCGGAAGGTGGGTTTGCGGGCCGAGGTGGAAGCCGGTCGGTTCACCATGCTGGGGGACGAGGAGTGCCTGAAGGAGATTCGGCTGCTCCTGGCCAACCTGGAAGGGATAAGCTCCCAGGTGGTCTCGGACCACATCATGAACCTGATGGAGACCGTCGGCGGGGAACTGCCCCGGGACAAGGAGAACATGCTGGCCCTGATCGACGACTATTTCGACCTGCCGGAGGAAGAACGGCTGCTTTACCGAGTGGGTCGGCGGGCCGCCCTGTTCCGGGGTCCCCACGATCTGGCCGGGCCCGGCCGGGAACGGGCCCAGGAGATTCTCCGCCAGATCAGAGAGGCCCATCCGGGCCGTGAGGAGGAGATCCTCCGCCGCATGGCCGATCAGTTCATTTGAATCGAAAACCCCCCGGTTCCGCGCTCAGGATCGCCCCCGGATCCCCAGGGAACCGGCCTGACCGTAACCTCAAAAAGCGGGATGAACATGACCTCGACACCACCCCGGACGGCCCTGGTGACCGGAGCAGGGCAGGGCATCGGGCGAGCCTGCGCCCTGGCCCTGGCCGACCCGGAAACAAACCTGATTTTGGTGGACCGGAACCGGAAGACCCTGGAGGAGACCGCCGGCAAGGCGGTCCGGGTCGGGGCCCAAGTAGAGTGGGTCAAAACAGATCTGCTGGATTACGACGCCTCGGCTAGGACAATCGAGGAGGTCTCGGCCCGCAGCGGCCCAATCACGGTCCTGATCAACAACGCCGGATTCGACCGGCCGGGAACGGCGGCCAAGGTCGCCCTTCCGGATTTCGAGGCGGTCCTGGGCATCCACCTCACCGCGGCGCTGAACATGATCAAGCTGGTCCTGCCGGGCATGCGGGATCGGGGCTGGGGCCGGATAATCAACATCTCCTCCATCTACGGCGAGCGGGGGGCCAAGGGCGAGGTGGCCTACTGCACGGCCAAGGCCGGGATTATCGGCCTGACCCGCTCCGTGGCCCAGGAGGGGGGGCCTTTCGGGGTTACGGTAAACGCCCTGCTGCCCGGGCTGACCAGGACCCCGACCATCGAGACGGCCATGGCCGAACGCTACAAGGAGGCCATCATCGCCGCCACGCCGCTGGGCAGGATAGCCGAGGCCCAGGAGATTGCCCAGGTGGTCGCCTTTCTGGCCTCTCCGGCCTCCTCTTACATCACCGGAGCGGCCATTCCGGTTAGCGGAGGCTGGGGAGTATAGATTTTATAGGGAGTTACCGCCGCCCGGCCGGGTTGTCGGTCGGGGCAGGACACCGGAGGGGGTCGGACCCCGGCCGGAGTCCTAAAATTCAGCGGAAATACCTCGAAAATGTTTTTGTTTAAGGTTCAAGTGTGGTAAGCGTGAAGAGGAATTGACTGATTCCGCTTCCAACCTTTGTTCCATCCAGGAAGAATGATGAAATACGGAATGAGAGCCTTCGGCCCTGAAGACCTGGAAACAGCCGGGAAACTGGGACTGGATTTCGTAGAATTGAACCTCAAGGAGCCATCCTGGGTTCACCGCAGCCTGACCCTGATAAACCGGACAAAGACCCGGTTGGGCCTGGCCTATATGATTCACGGGCCGGAGGAAGGGAACCCCAAGGATCTCTACGCCATCCGCCACGAGTACATGCCCAAGGTCAAAAAGTGTCTGGAACTGGCTCAACGGATCAGGGCCCGCTCGGCCACCATCCATCTCTGGTTCGATCGCCGCTATGTGGACCAGACCACCCTCCAGGGCAAGATCCAGCTTCTGGACGAGATGGTGGGGTATGGCCGGGCCAAAAAGATCGGGGTCTTTCTGGAGAACCTGAGCGAGGAGGTGGAGGATCTCATTCTGCCCTTCTTCGAGGTCAAGGACGTAGGGTTGACCCTGGATATCGGCCACGGCCAGCTCATGCGGCGCCAGAATACCTGTTTCAACTTCATCTCCCGCATGCCGGAGAGAATCCAGCACGTTCATGTCCACGACAACAACGGCGGCAGGTCTCCCAAGGACGACATCCATCTGCCGGTGGGCCAGGGGGTGGTCCCCATCAAGGAGGTCCTGACCGGTCTGGTGGCCGGCGGCTACGACCAGACCATCACCCTGGAGGTGTCTGTGGAGGCCCTGGAGGAATCTCTGGCCAAGGTCAAGGAGATGGTCGCCCTGGCCCAGGCGATGAGGGCCAAGGCCTTCAGAGCTTCCTGAATCCGGGACGGCGAACTCCGAGGTTTTCATGCAGGTCCGGCCGAGATCGATAAACAACGCTTCTCTGGACAGGAAAGGATCGAGTGGCTTGGCTTTTCGTCAGATGGCCGGGTTTCGATGTTTCCTGCCCGGATTAGTTTTCGTCCTCCTTGTCCTTCTGGCTTTGGCCCGGCCGGGCCTGGCCCAGGAGGTGGAGTCGGGCCGGCACAAGGCCCAGGCCGCTGCCGTGCGTTTGGCCGAAGTGCTGACCCCCTGGGAGAAATCCCATCTGGGCCTGGGCGTGGGCAACGCCAAGAATATTACCCTGGGCAGGCCCCTTCCGGCGTATACCATCTCCCGCACCGACCTGGTCCAGGCCAGGGACGGAATGCTGGGCGGGATCTTCAAAGAGACCGAACTGGTCTTTTGGCCGGTGCGGGTGGCCGGGCATCAGCGGGCCGGAGTGTGGCTCAAGCGGGCCGGCCAGGACTGGCAGGCCGTGGGCGTGGGCGAGAAGGAGATGGCCAAGTCCATGGCCCTGGCCCAGGAGGCCATCCTTCCGGCTCTCAGAGATCGTGAGATCAGAGACAGCTACCTTCTTCGGCTGCTGGTTCTGGACTGGGCCGGATGCCGTTTTCTGTCGGTTCTGGTCCGGGACAGGATGCTGGTCTGGCCCCTGCCCTCGGCCGCGACCATGCTCAACCTCAAGGCCGACTTCTACCCCTTTCTGGAGATCAAACCCATGCTCAGCGGAAGGTCCCTGGACTAGGCCCGAGAAGGTCAGGACCACCGGTCTCGGTTCGTATATTCCGACAGAAATTATCCGAGCGGAGACCTCATGTAATCCCTAACGGACCGGGCCAACCAGTTGAAACAACGCCGCGATAAAATGGGCAGATCGATGGCCCCGAGCCGCTTTGTCCTGGCGGGCCTGGCCCTGGTCGCCCTTCTTATTTTTCTGCGCCTGCCCTATCTTCTCCAGGCCCCTTTGCGTTCCGATTCCGATCTGTCCCTGGTGGGGCTCATGGCCGCCCACATTGCCCAGGGAAAACACTTTCCTGCATATCTTTACGGCCAGGGCTACATGGGCGCCGGGGAGGCCTATCTGGCCGCCCTGTTTTTCAAAATATGGGGTCGCTCCCTGGCCGTCCAGTCCGCGGCCAGCCTGGCCCTCTTCGCCCTGTTCGCCTGGCTCAACGCGGCCCTGATCCGCAAACAGGCCGCGGCCGGACAGGGTCTGGCCGTGCTTCTGCTCACCGCCCTGGCTCCCCCGGCCATGGCCTGGTGGTTTTCTTCCGGTTTCGGCGGCTACTGCGCCGTACTGGTTTTCGGGACAGCCTCCCTGATGGTCTGGAACGCCCTCCTGAACGGTCCGGTCCGGCGGCCCTGGTTGCTCTTTCTGGGCGGCGCGGTCCTGGCCGGAGCAGGGCTTTGGACCTACACGGTCATGTGGCTCTTTCTTCTGCCTCCTCTGGGGCTCAGTCTTCTGGCCTCAGGCTCAGTTGTTCTGGATGTCTGCCGCCGCCGGCCGGTGGCTCACCGAAACAGGAGGCTCAAATACGGGGGGTTGTCGTTCCTGGGTCTGGGAGCGGCCGATCTGGCCCACGCTCTGGCCGTGGGCCAGGGCGGGTTGAGCTATACCTGGATCGTGGCCGGAATCCACCTCGCCTCCCCTTCGCCCCAGACCGCCCTTAGTCAATTTCTACCCCGGTCCCTGGCCCTGATCCTGGCCGGGTCGGCCCTGCTGCTGGCTTATCGGTCGGGGCGAGCCGGACTGCGGTTGATTTGGGACAGGGCCCGGCCCCATCTGCTGTGGCTCCTGATCTGCCTGGCCGGGTGGGTCCTGTCCAGGCTGGTCTACCTTTGGGGCGAGCATTCCATGGCCGCCTACGCTCCTTTCCGGATCTGGCCCTCGCTGGGACTCAACAACTGGTCAGACATTGCGGAGCGCTGGCTCTGGCTGGGCCGCTATTTCGTACCCCAGGCTTTTGATCTGGGCGTTCCCTTTCTGAGGGGGTGGGCGGCCGTCTGGGCGCTGTTTGCACCCGTGCCCTTGGCCATACTGTGGATCGGCGGGGAGGCGCTCCTGGCCCTGTTCCGGAGCGGGTGGGGCCGGTGGCTGGACCAAAACCGGCTGGATCTGGCCTACGCCCTCTCCGCCGCCGGGCTGCTGGGGGCCGTTCTTTTCACCCAGGCCGCCATCAACCAGGTGGGCTACCGCTATCTTCTGCTCCTGATCGCCTGGTGGCCCTTTCTCCTGATCAGGCTGGGGGTCCGCCTGGGCCGGATATCAAAACCGGCCGGGGTCGTTTTTCTGGCCTTACCCCTGGTCCTGCTCACCTTGTCCCAGGGGGCCAATTTGTCTTGGCCCGAAGTCTGGACCCATGTCCCGGACCGGGCCCGGTACGCCTCCCTGGAGAAGCTCATGAACGAGGCCGGACTGAGGTACGGTCTGGCCGACTATTGGGTGGCCTACAACGCCTCCAACCTGACCCACGAAAGGCTGATCGTCACCCCCGGACCGGAGTTCGAGACTCACCTGATCCGCTACCTGCCCTATGCCCGGGCCGTGGCCCAGGCGGAGCGCAAGGCCTACATCTTCAGGCGGGCCTACGACTGGCGGCTGGTGGAAAAATTGAGGGCCCGGTTTACGGCCCAAAGAAGGTACTTCACCTGGTTGGAGAACGAGGACTGGATTCTGTTGAAGGTTGAAGGGGAGGCCAAACCCAAGAGCTGACCATCCCGGGCGGGAGGTTGTTTTCCAGGTAAGAGGGGGGTTATGATCCGCTTAAAGCAGAGAGAACCGCCCGGAGAATATTTTTTGAAATGAGAACCTGGGGAAGAAAACCAATCCTTTCTTGGCTGGCCCTGGGCACGGCCTGCCTGCTTCTGTTCGGTTACAGGATACTCCCCCTGGACAACGGCGCCATCTTCCTGTGGGCCTGGCTCTGTGTTCCGGCCGCCCTATCCGCTTTTCGCACCGGCAGGGGGTTTCTCCTCTCTCTGGCCGCCATTCTGGCCTGCCTGGCCCTGGCCGAGGGCGGCTTGGCCCTGCAGCGGAGCCTGTTCAGCCGAACCGAGATCTACCGCACTACCGCGCCCTACGGCCGGCCGGACCCGGCCCTGGGCTGGTCGGCCGTTCCCGGAGCCAGGGCCCTGGTGACCAAGACCGACTTCCGGGGAACCGACATCTTCCGGGAGGTGGGCTATTTCTTCGACCGCAAGGGCCGCCGCACCGGGCCGGGAAGGCCCGCAAGCGGCAAGGAGCACGCCCTTGTTTTCGGCGGCTCCTTTGCTTTCGGACACGGCCTGGACTGGCCCAAGTCCCTGTCCGCCCGCTTGGAGGGCCTCTCCCCGGGGCGGTACCAAGCCTATTGCTACGCCCTGGACGCCTACGGGCCGGGGCAGATGAAGGAGCAGCTGGCCGGCGGGGCCGACTTCGGCGACGTGGCCCAGAAAAGCGGCCTGGCCTGCTACTGGTTCATCCCCCACCACCTGGCCCGCAACGTGCTCCTCTACGACCTGCCGACCATGATCCAGACCTGGTCCAGGTCCATCTACTACGGCCTGGATCACGATGGACGCCTGACCGGCCCGGTACTGATCCAGGATGACCCAAAGGCCCACCGGGTGGTCCGTTGGTTCCACCGAGGGATGCGGTTCTCGCCCCTTTTCCAGTATCTCTGGTCGATCGTCCAACCCCGGATCTTCGTTTCCCCAAAGAAGGCGGCCGAGATCACGGCCCGGCTGATCATCCGGGCCGCCCAAAGTTACCATGAGCGGTTCCAAGGCAGGTTCGTGGTGATCATGACCCCCCAAATCCTGTGGCAGGGGAGGGGTTTCCCCATCCCGGAGCAGGCCATGAAGCAATTCAAGGCCAGACTCATTCAGGCCGGGGTGGAGATTCTTGTCATCTCCGAGCAGAAGGAGGAAAATATCCTGTTCAACCAGGCCGACCGGGACGGCCACCCCAGCGCGGCCTACTACGACATCGTGGCCCGGGAGGTGCTTAAGTGGGCGGCGGGCAAGTAAGAGCCGGGGGAATCTTTTGAAAAAGATTCCCCCGGACCCCCTTCAAAACCTCATGAGCTTTATCGGGCTTTGCCTGATAAAGCCTAACCAGTCCCCAAAACCAATTTTCTATTAAGCGATACCCGCCCATGAATATGGGCGGCTTCCAAATAATGGGGCTTTCCATATCTTCAGCTATAATTTTTACGGGGTCTGGGTGATTGTTCCAAAGATCCCGCAGTAAGGAAAAGTCCGGAGCGCGGCGAACCGCCCAGAAAAAATGGCTTTTAGCGAGCGGGGTTCCAAGGGGCCGGCGAGCCTTTTTCCTAAAAAGGCGAAAAGGCCCCTTGGCCATAGCGGAGCGACCGCCGGGGGGCATTATACTTGGTGGGTGTCAGGGACGCAGCCCTAACGCCACTTAACTAAGAATACCCCCGCACCCTAACCCTCTCCCCTTTGAAGGGAGGAAGAATCTAGTGGATCGGAGAACATTTTTGAGGTCTCCCTAATGGGCTTCGTCCCAGTTTTTACCCCACCCCAGTTCCACCACCAGGGGCACCCTTAAAGCCCCGGCCTGTTCCATGGTCTCCTTGACCAACTCCCTGGTCCGCTCCAGTTCGCCCTCTTCCACCTCCAGGACCAGCTCGTCGTGGACCTGGAGGAGCATCCTGGCCGAGAGGCCCTCCTTGTCCAGGGCCTGGTCCAGGCGGATCATGGCCACCTTGATCAGGTCCGCAGCCGAGCCCTGAAAGATGGTGTTGATGGCCATCCGTTCACCGGCCTGGCGGCTCATCCGGTTGGAGCTGTTGATTTCCGGGATGAACCTGCGGCGGCCCCACAGGGTGGTCACGAACCCGTTTTTGCGGGCCTCTTTCAGGGCCTGGTCGTGGAAGTTTTTGAACCCGCTGAAGCGCTGGAAATAGGCCTCGATGAACTTGGCCGCCTGGGCCGTGGAGATGCCCAGGTCCTGGGACAGCCCGTAGGGGGTCTTGCCGTAGATAAGAGAGAAGTTGACTATCTTGGCCTGGCGCCGCAACTCCGAGTCCACCATCCCGGGCATGACCTCAAAGACCCGCACCGCGGTTTCGGTGTGAATGTCCCTGCCCTCTTGGAAGGCCTGGATCAGGGCCGGGTCTTCGGAGTAATGGGCCAGCATACGCAGCTCGATCTGGGAGTAGTCGGCCGAAAGCAGGACCCTGCCCGGGCTGGGCACAAAGGCCTTACGGATCCGCCGCCCCTCCACGGTCTTGATGGGGATGTTTTGGAGGTTGGGGTCCGAGGAGGAGAGCCGTCCGGTGGCGGTCACGGTCTGGTTGAAGGTGGTGTGAATCCGCCCCGTGGCCGGGTCGGCCAGGTCCAAAAGAGCGTCGGCGTAGGTGGACTTGAGCTTGCTCAAGCCCCGGTGCTCCAGGATCAGCCCGGGCAGGGGATGGAGCCCCCTGAGCCCCTCCAGGACCGAGACCCCGGTGGAATAGCCCTTGGTCTTGGCCGTCTTTTTTCCCTGGGGCAGGCCCAACTCGTCGAACAGGACCTGGCCCAGTTGCTTGGGCGAGTTGGGGTTGAACTCATGTCCGGCGGCCTCCATGATGGCCTTGTGCAGTTCCTCCAGCCTCTGCCCCAGGTCCTGGGAGAAGTCTTCCAAGGCCTTCCGGTCCAGGGCCACCCCGACCGCCTCCATCCGGGCCAGGACCGGCAGCAGGGGGATCTCGATCTCCTCCATGACCGCGCCGAGTTGAGCCTCCTCCAATTTTTCGGTCAGGGGTTCGTACATTTGCCAGGCCGTGGACGCCTCCTTGGCCGGAGCCTCGACTTTCCAGCCGGGGGATAGATAATCCCTGGCCAGGGCCCCGGGTTCGCTGGAGCGGCGGCCCGGCTGGAGCAGATAGTCGGCCACAAAGGGGTCGAACAGCCGCCCGCGAAGTTCCTCCCCGGCCCGGTTCAGGGCCACCCAGGCCTGCTTGAGGTTGAAGCCCACCTTTGTCGTTTCGGAGTCGGCCAGGAGATCCTTGACCCCTTGAGGCCAGGAGTCGGGGCCGCCCGTAAGGGAAAAGACCTCCTCGCCCAGGGCCAGGTCCAGGGAGACTATGGGGTCCCGGGTGGGCCGCTGGCCGGACAGGGTCAGGCACAGGGCCGCCCGGCCCTTCTCCCGGATTTTCCGGAGAAATCCGTCCGGGTCCTTGGTCTTGACCACCTCCAGGGCCTCCACAGATCGGTCCTCCCCGCCCAGTTCGGCGGCCAGGACGGCCATCTCCAGGCCGGTCAGGAGTTCCTTGAGCCGACTGCTGTCCGGCTCTCCCGGGGTGAGCCCCTCCCGGAGGCCTGACATATCCATTTCTCCGTCCAGGATGAAAAGGGTCTTGGAAAGGCGGGCCTGGTCGGCGAAATCGATCAGATTCTGACGGCGTTTGGGCTGCCTTATCTCCGAGGCCCTCCCTAAAAGGGTTTCCAGGTCGCCGTACTCCTGGATCAACTGTCCCGCGATCTTGGGGCCGATGCCCGGCACACCGGGGATGTTGTCCACGCTGTCGCCCATGAGCCCGAACACGTCCGGCAGCCGGCCCGGCCCCACTCCGAACCTCTCCCGGACATCATCCACGCCGTAGGTCTTGTCCTTCATGGTGTCCCACATGGAGATTCCCGGACCCAGGAGTTGCATCAGGTCCTTGTCCCCGGAGACGATGATCGCCTCCCGGCCATCGTTCCCGGCCTCTTTGACCAGGGCGGCGATGATGTCGTCGGCCTCGAACCCCTGGCGCTCCAGCCCGGCCAGGCCCAGAGCCCCCACAATTTCCTTGATGACCGGGATCTGGACGGCCAGGTCTTCGTCCATGGGCGGCCGATTGGCCTTGTAGTTGGGGTCTATCCCGTGGCGGAAGGTGGGGCCCTTGGAGTCGTAGACCACGGCCACCTGGTCGCACTCCCTCTCCTTGAGAACTTTGAGCAGCATCCGCACAAACCCAAACACGGCTCCGGTGGGGAAACCCTCCCGGGTGGACAGGTTGGGGATGGCGTGGAAGGCCCGGTGGATGATGGAGGAGGCGTCGATCAGACAGATGGATCGGGGTTGGGACATGGTTTCTCCGGGGTCTGTTTTTAATGGTTGTGCCTAATTGATACCACGGTTCAGGAAAGGGGGCCAGGGGGGATTGGGGGGGAGGCTTGGTACCCAGCTTATCGTTTCCTGCCATCGCGGGGGAACGGGTCCTCCTACAGTTCACTCCTTCCCCAATAAGGGAAAGAAGTTCAACAATTATTCCCTCTCCCCCGCTGGGGGGAGAGGGTCAGGGTGAGGGGGTTTCTTAGTTAAGTGGTGTCCGGGCTGCGTCCCTGACACCCACCAAGTATAATGCCCCCCGGCGGTCGCTCCGCTAAGGCCAAGGGGCCTTTTCGCCTTTTTAGGAAAAAGGCTCGCCAGCCCCTTGGAACCCCGCTCGCGAAAACACATTTTTCTCCGGGCGGTTCCATACTCTCCGGGCCTTTCGTTTCTACGGGGTGTTTGGAACAACCATACAGAACCCGTAGACGCTGAAGCTAAAGTCATTAAAGGCCGCTCTGTAGTGAAGCCGCCCATGTTCATGGGCGGCCATCGATCCGGACAGACGGCAAGCGTTTTGGGTAAAACCAAACCGCGGCGCCAGGGCTGCGCCCCTGGCGCCAGCAACCGCAAGCCCCTCTCCCCTTCAAGGGGGAGAGGGGCAGGTTGAGGGGTGCTCCAAAAGAAAACCCCCGGAGCATTCTCCGGGGGTTTGATCTCAGGACTGCGGCGGTTCTACAAAATCTGCGACAGGAACAGCTTGGTCCGCTCCTCCTTGGGGTTGGCGAAAAACTCCTTGGGCGGGGCCACCTCCACGATCTGCCCGGCGTCCATGAACACCACCCGATCGGCCACCTCCCGGGCGAAGCCCATCTCGTGGGTCACCACGAACATGGTCATGCCCTCCTTGGCCAGGGTTTTCATAACGTCCAAAACCTCGCCGATCATCTCCGGGTCCAGGGCCGAAGTGGGCTCGTCAAAGAGCATGATCTTGGGGTCCATGGCCAGGGCCCGAGCGATGGCCACCCGCTGCTGCTGGCCCCCGGAGAGTTGGGTGGGATAGGAGCCGGCTTTGTCGCGGATGCCCACCTTCTGCAGCAGGGCCAGCGATTTTTCGACGCTCTCCTCCTTGCCCCGGTTGCGGACCACCCTTTGGGCCAGGGTCACGTTTTTCTCCACGGTCAGGTGGGGGAAGAGATTGAACGATTGAAAGACCATCCCCACCTCGGCCCGGACCTTGTTGAGGTTGGTCTTGCGGTCGGTCAGGGAGACCCCGTCGACGATGATCTCCCCCTCGTCGATGCTCTCCAGCTGGTTAATGCAGCGCAGCAGGGTTGATTTGCCGGAACCGGAAGGTCCGCAGACCACCACCACCTCGCCCTTGTCCACCTCGTGGCTCACATTAATCAGGGCCTTGACCACAATGCTGGTCCGAAATGTCTTGGAGACGTTATTTATTTCGACTATGGCTTGGTTGGATATCTTTGTCATGCTACCTCTCCCCGACGCCGTATCTTCTTTCCATCCACTGGATGAGCATGGACAGGGAGAAGGTGAGGACCAGGTAGAGCCCGGCCACGGTAAACCAGACCTCGAAAGCGGCGAAACTGACCGTGACCAGTTCCCGGCCGGCCTTGGTCAGGTCGGTCAGGGCGATGGCCGAAACCAGCGAGGAGTCCTTGATCAGGCTGATGAACTGCCCGGCCAGGGGCGGCAGAATCCGCCGCAGGGCCTGGGGCAGGATAATGTAGCGCATGGCCTTGAAATAGTTCATGCCCAGGGAGCGGGCCGCCTCCATCTGGCCCCGGTCTATGGACTGGATTCCGGCCCGGACGATCTCGGCCACATAGGCCCCGGCGAAGATGGCCAAGGCCGAAGCTCCGGCGGCGAAGCGGGACAATCCGAAAACGTCGGCCACGAAAAAATAGAAGATGAAGATCTGGACCAGCAGGGGCGTGCCCCGGATGAGCTCGATGTAGCCCACCGCGATCCAGCGCAGAAAAGGTGTCTTGGAGATGCGGGCCAGGCCCGTGAAAAGACCGATGATGATGGCCATGACCGTGGAGACCACCGAGATCTCCAGAGTCAGGACCAGCCCCTTGGCCAGCAGGCCGGCCTTCCAGACCCCGTTGTCGTCCTGAAAGGCCAGGTAGTCCGGAACCCGGTACCAGGACCAGATATAATCCACCCGGTTGAGGGCCACCCAGGTCAGGGTGATCAGCAGCACCAGGAAGATTACCAGGAGAAGAACATTGAAGTATGTACTAAGAGGACTTTCTCGGCTAGTCAATTTACGGCCACCTTAAAGAAGCACCGGCCATGCTTTGGCGCCCGGTCCGGCCGGGCGCGGCGGGAACGGCTCACCCTCAAAGCGGTACTTCCGTTTTGGAAGACAGCCGAGCCTGCCGACCGGTTTTGAAAGATAATCTTGACCGATTCATCAAAAAGCCCCCGGTCTGTTGGGGCCGGGGGCTCGGTTCAGAAGATTATTCCAGTTCCTTCAGCCAGTCGCTGGAGAGGAACCACTTCTTGTAGATCTCGTCGTAGCGGCCGTCGCCCTTGATCTGGGCCAGGAAGTTGTTCAGCCAGTTCAGGAAATCCGGGTCGCCCTTGCGGATAGCCCAGCCCAGAGGCTCAAAGGTGAAGGGTTTGTCCAAAAAGACGAACTTGCCGGGGTATTTGGCGTTGTTCACGGCGCACATGGGATGATCGTAGACAAAAGCGTCGGCCTTGCCGTTGACCACTTCCATGACGGCCACCCGCTCGTCCTCAAAGGCGTTGCGCGCGGCCTTGGGGATGTACTTCTGGGTGGACAGGTCGCCGGTGGTGCCCAGCTTGACCGCGATGGTGTACTTGGGATCGTCCAGGTCCTTGTAGGACTTGATGGTGCCTTCGTGTTTTTTGGCGACAAGGATGGTCTGGCCCACGGTGATATAGGGGTTGCAGAAGTTGACCTTGAGGTTCCGCTCCTGGGTGACGGTCATGCCCGACATGATGATGTCGAACTTCTTGGTGACCAGGGCCGGAATGATGCCGTCCCAGGCGGTGTTTTGGATCTTGAGTTTGACCTTCATGGCCTTGGCCATCTCCGTGGCCACGTCCACGTCAAAGCCTACGATTTCGCCCTTTTTGTTGCGCTGCTCAAAGGGCATGTAGCCGGCTTCCAGGCCCACGGTCAACTCACCCTTTTTAAGGATCTGGTTGAGGACCGACTTTTTGGCCATCTCCGCGTCCTGGGCCAAGGCCATCCCGGAGAAACAAATAATTACCGCCACCGCCACCGCAAATAGCACCGTGCGTTTCATAAACTCCTCCATAAAATTCAAATAATTAAACAAACGATACGCGCCCGGTCAGTCACGCTTGCCCTCAACGAGGATCTCCTTGATGACCATCTCCCGGCCGCATTGGTTACACTTGGGTATCGGCTCCCGCTCCAGGTAAAAAATCTTGGTCGTTCCACATTTGGGGCATACAGCCTCAATCGGTTCGATCTTGCCCATGAGCTTACCCTATTAAAGATATGATTCCATTTATTGGAACCCATCGTAGTATAGATAACCGCTTACCCCATGTCAATCAGATCAAGCCGATCCCGGCGGAATAAATATGATTTCCGTTCATTTTCACGTCCCGGTTTCGCCGGACGGCTTGGGTTTTTGTTATGCGGTTAATTAAAAAGAGGTCTTCGTTTTATCGGTAATTCATAACAATGGAGGAACAGGTCAGTCCCGAGTCAGCTTTGATCAGCTCCGAGATGTCGATGGGAGTGGGGGCGTAGCCTTCTTTCTCCAAAAGGGTCCGGGTATTTTCATATCCCGAATAGACGGCCACCTGGCCGTCGATGACCAGCACATTGGCCCCCCGGGGCTCGTCCTCGGGGACCTGGATGAAGCAGTAGCTCTTAAGCGGTTCCGGGTCCAGGGCCGGAAGATGGATCAGCAGAGTTTCCGGATCCAGGGCCGAGACGGCGGATTTGAGGTGGAGTCCGGCTTTCACCCGGACCGGAGTGACGGTGTAGCCGAACGGTTCCAGGGCCGCAGCCAGGGCCTGGGCCCCGGCCAGGTTGGAACGGGTGGTCAGGCCCACGTAAAAATCGCGGCCCACCCGGAGCACGTCGCCGCCCTCCAGGCTGGCCCCTTCAAAGCCCAGCTCGGCGATCCTCTTGATGGGCCGGTATCCGGCCAGGACCTTCTCCATGCCGGCCACCTCGCCCCGGCGGGAGTCCACCCCCATGGTGGTCATTACCGCCACCTCGTCCACCACCACGGCGGTGTCCTCCACGAAAACCGAGTCCGGATAGTCCGGATTGACAGCCACCGTGACCACCTCAACCCCGATGCTTCGGAGCCAGCCGCAATAATCACCGTGCTGCCTGCGGGCCAGGAGGTAATCAATGGGCTCCCGCCGGCGATAATTCACCTCGCACTCGTTTATTCTCTCGGAGACCTGATGGGTGACGGCCAGTTTCATTTTTTTACAACCTGCTGTTTTGGGTTACGAGGAAATCAGGTTAGCAGACCGGTTTTTTTAAATCAACAACCCGTTGACGAGTGAAACCGCAACATTGTGCCTCCTAACACGGGTGACTGTTAACCGGTTCCCGGCCTCTGACAGCCAGCCGCTCGGCTTGAATTTTTTACGCTTCTATTTTACGGTTGGGAGTGCTTGAATTAGAGAGGCTGGCTATTCAAAACACCGCAGGAGGATAAGCTCGGCCCCGCGTCGGCACTTTGGGGCGGGCGACGCCCCTCTTGCGGGAAGTCTGGCCCCGGGCTCCCAACCAAACCAATCTGGTGGTGGACAACAGTGGAAAACGATAAGGACAGGCGTCTTAACAGAAGGGTCCCGGTAAATCTCCCGGTAGCGGCCAGGCCCCAGGGCTTTATCCGGAAAAAACCGGCCCTGGTGGGTCGGACCATAGATCTGGCCCTCTCCGGGCTGCAGCTCCGGCTGGAAGGGAAGAGCAGAATCAAACCCGGTGATGCGGTGGATATCAGGGTCCTGGAACCGGACAGCAAGACTCCCATGAAACTGGAGGGGCGGATACGCTGGCTGGCCGTGGTGGAGGGGGAAAACGATTCCCTCAGGGTGGGGGTGGTCCTGACCGATCTGGACCTGGATAACTACAACGATTGGATCCGCTTTCTTTACAATTACCTGGAAGACTGAACTCTCCCCGATTCAAGGGCGGCGGGAGTGTCAGATAATTTATGGACGAGGGTTTTAAAGCCTTTGTTCAAAAGAAAATAATCAGCCCGAGGCAGCCCTCGAAGCAGTGCTTCGTCGAATCCTGTCCCGACATTTCAACTCTTTGATATCACTTTCTTTTGAACAAAGACGCCCTTGATTTTCAGCCAATCATTTGGTCTTGTCAAGGCTGCCAAAGGCGCCCCAAAGGGTTAAGCCTTGACAGGACCAAATGATTGGCTGACACAGATAAACTGATATCCCCAAGGAGCCGGCCTATCCCGCGGTCCGTTTAGCCTTTTTCCAGGGTTTCAGGATGGAGATGAAGGCGGCGAAGATTATGGTCAACATCTGGAGCGTGCCGAAAACAAGCAGATAGGTTCGGTTCTGGACGAACGCCGGGTCGGACAGGGCGGCCAGCCCCTTTTCCTTGGCCAGGGGGGACAGGCTGTTGAGCCAGGGGCCCAGGAAAAAGGTCCCAAACAGGACCCCGGCCACGTTGATGAACCACTTGACCGCGATCCAGCGGTGCTTGAACCAGCCCCAGTTGGTCCATATGGAATAAACCAGCCCGGTCAGGAGCGACCCCAGGGCCCCTGGGATAATCACGAAATCGT
The DNA here is from genome assembly GCA_963662305.1 of Desulfarculia bacterium. Classification (GTDB taxonomy): domain Bacteria; phylum Desulfobacterota; class Desulfarculia. The sequence goes on from OY759351.1 coordinate 513,296, forward strand.
CGATAAATTTCATGGTCAAGGTGGCCCCGTAGAGCTCCATTCCGTCCGAGGCCCGCAGGAAGAACTGGCCCAGGGTCAGGCTGAAGGCGGCCCCCACCCAGAGGCAGTTGAAAAACACATGGAAACTCTTCAGCCACTTCTGGCCCCGGGCGCTCATCTTTCTCATCTCGCCTCCCCAAAAGGTCGGGCCCGGAACGGACCGGATAGAGCTATTATCACTAACCCAATACAATAAGCTGACATTTTAGGTAAAGGCAAGGACGAATCAGAGGCCTTCCGGCCCGGGAGGGGGCCGCCGGGCCGGCCCCGGATTGACAGCCGGCCGGGGGGCGGTTAACCTCCGGCCATGTTTTCCTTAAGGAACCGTGTTCAGGTGAACCTGCCTTTCGACCGGATCGAGCAGTACGGCCGGTTTTTCCTGGACAAGGGCTTGCAACCCGAGATAGGCCTCAGCGGAGCCGTCCTGGACAACACCCCGGAGGAGGCCTTCAGGGTCTGGGCCCGGGCTTTCTCCGGAAGGCGAGTGACGGTTCACGCCCCCTTCCTGGATCTATCCCCCGGTGGAATGGACCCGGAGGTGGTCCGCCTGGCCCGCCGCCGCCTTTGCCAAGCCGCCCGCAATGCCGGCCTGCTGGGCGCCCGGGCCATGGTCTGCCACGCCGGGTACGAATACCGCCGTTACCCCCACGGCCTGGACCGCTGGGTGGAGATATCCGGACAGACCTGGGTGGAGGTCCTGGAGGCCGGAGAGGATTTCGGGCTGGTGGTCCTTTTGGAGAACGTCTACGAAAGGGAGCCGGAACCCATCCGCCGGGTTCTGGAACAGGCGGCCCACCCCCGGCTCAAGGCTTGCTTCGACACCGGCCACTTCAACACCTGGTCTCGCAGGCCCCTGGACCTGTGGCTGGAGGCTTTGGCGCCCTGGCTGGCCCGGCTCCATCTCCACGACAACGACGGCTCCTTTGACCAGCACCTGTCCATCGGCCGGGGGAGTTTCGACTTCCAGGGGCTGATGGGGTGGCTGGGGAAAAGGGGCCTCTCTCCCGGAATCACCCTGGAGCCCCACAGTGTGGAGGATTTCGTTCTCACCTTCCGGGCCGCCGGAACTCTTCTGGGGCGTTACGGCCGCTTCGGTCCCCGATAGGGCAAGCGGCGGGAATACGGGCCAGCTCCCAGACAAAATGTGCTGCCGGGGTCAGAACCCCGGCACCCGAATCGGAACAGATTTATGACACTCGCTCTAGTGGCAAGATGTATTATGTGGTGTCAGGGTCACACCCCTGACGCTTTTGCCAAATACTCTACCTGCCCTTGTACTCCGGTCGGCCCCGGCCCATCTTGGAAAGCCCTTCCAGGGCGTCCTCGGTGCCGAAGATGGTCTCCAGGTTGACCAGTTCCGTGGCCAGGGCCTCGTCCAGGTCCAGGTTCAGCCCCTCGTCGATGAGCCGGTTGGCGAACTTGAGGGCCACCGGGGCCTTGTAGGACAGCGTCTTGGCCACCTTGGCCGCCAGTTCGCCGGTGGTCGAACCCTTGAGCATGTTCTCCAGAGCATTGGGGTCCTGGAACAGATTGGCCGCCTCGGCCAGAGGCCCGCTCAAGTCGGGTTGGGTCTTGTCGAACTTGGTGATCATCTCGCCGGAAGCGACCAGTTCCTTGATCCTTTCATCCACCTCGGCCGAGGGGATGAAGTACTCGGCCAGGCCGACATCCACCAAAGTCCGGCCGCCCAGACTCTTGCCGGTGAGGACCAGGTATTTGGTCAGGTTGGGGCCAATGCGCCGGGTGGTCCGCTGGGTCCCGCCCATGGCCGGATAGATCCCGAGTCCGGTCTCGGGAAAGCCCATCAGGCCCTTTTCCGTGGTGACGATGGTCTGGCAGGCCAGGGCCACCTCCGACCCTCCGCCCAGGGAGAGGCCGTCCAGCTTGGCGATGGTGGGTTTCTCCGGCCGCTCCAGCTTTTTCAGAACCTCGTGGCCAAAGGAGGTGAAGTCGTAGATGGACTTGAAGTCGTCCTTTTTTATGGAGTTGACGAAAAAGATGATATCCGCTCCGGCCACAAAAGCCTTGCCCTTGCCCTGGAGAACCAGGGCCTTGACTGCGGGGTCGTCCCAGGCTTGGTCGATGCACTCGTCAAGCTGGGGGACCACAACCGGGTTGAGGGCGTTCATGGCTTCGGGCCGGTTGAAGGTGATCCAACCGACGCCGTCCTCCACCTTCAGGGTGACGTAGCGCAGGTCAAAGGGCTGCCCGGCTTTTTTCCGTTCCTCCAGGAGCCTGGGCATTTTCATCCCCGGCCAGTTCTTGACCAGCGCAGCCACCAGGTCGTAGGCCTGATCCACCCCGACCAGATTCATCAGCTCAAAGGGCCCCACCCGCCAGCGCAGCCCCACCTTGGCCCCGATGTCCGTGTCGGTCATGGTGGCCACACCTTCCTCCACCAACTGGCAGGCGATCATGAAGACCACGGACAGAAGCCGCCCGGCCACAGAGGACTTCTTGGCCTCGTCCACGGTACCGGAAAGGTCCCAGAGGCCTTCTCCGGCCTGTTTGGCCAGCAGGGGGCAGGTCTGATAGAAAGCCCCCAGCTCCTGACCCAGGGTCTGGGTGGAGTGGTAGGCGATGGGGATTCCGGTGATGTTCATCAGCTCAAAGGGGCCCATCCCGATCTGGAAGGCTTCCTTGGCTGCGGCGTCGATGGTGGGGATGTCGGCCAACCCCTCGCGCAGGATGCGGACCGACTCGTTGAGCCAGGGCACGAAAAAGCGGTTGACCGCGAACCCCGGGGCGTCGGCCGTCTCGATGTCGGTTTTGGAGGTGATCGCCGAGTACTTCCGGGCCAGGGCCAGGGCCTGGGGCGAGGTCTCCTTGCCGGGGACCACCTCCAGGAGGCGGTTCTTGGCCGGGTGGTAGAAGAAGTGGAGCCCCACGAACCGGTCCGGCCGGTCCGAGGCCGCGGCCAAGTCCGTGACCTTGAAGGAGGAGGTGTTGGTGGCCAGGACCGCCTCCGGCTTGCAGACCTTGTTAAGCTGGGCAAAGAGCCCGGACTTGACCTGGAGGTCCTCGAAGACCGCCTCGATGACCAGATCGGCCTGGGCCGCGTCCTTCAACTCGGCGCTGCCTTTAATCCGGGAGAGAGTCTGGGCCTTCTGCTCCGGGGAGAAGATCTTTCTCTCCACCCCCTGGTCCAGGAGAGAGGCGATGTTGTCCAGGCCTTTTTTGACGAACTCCTCCTTGAGGTCGATCAGGACTACGTCGAGCCCTTCCTGGGCTGTTTTCTGGGCGATCCCGGCGCCCATGTTTCCCGCTCCGATTACCGCCACCTGCTTTAACTCAGCCATGTATCCTCCCCGTTAATCCGGGCCGGGGCGCTGCCCGGTCCAGTTTGTTCAACCCCCCCCCCCGCCGCGTTAAAAAATCGGATATTCGTAACCAAAACAACCGCCCGGCCCTTTGCTCAACCATGATGCGGGAGAGTTCAGCCCTTCAGTTTCCGGGCCAGCAACTCGTTCACCGTCCCGGGGTTGGCCTGGCCCTGGGTCTCCTTCATGACCTGGCCCACGAAGAACCCCATGAGCTTGGTCTTGCCGCCCTTGAATTTCTCCACCTTGTCCGGGTTCTCGGCCAGGATCCGGTCCACCAGGGTCTCCAGTTCGCCCTCGTCCGAGATCTGCTTGAGCCCCTTGGCCTCCACCACCTCCTCCGGCCCCCGGCCGGTTTTGCCCATCTCTTCCAGAACCTCTTTGGCCATCTTGCCGGAGATGGTTCCATCGTCGATGAGCCGGATCAGGCGGCCCAGGTTGGGGGCCGTGACCTTGAGCCCGGAGAGGTTCTCGTCGCCCTTGAGCGCGGCCAGGATTTCGGTCATGATCCAGTTGGAGGCGGCCTTGGGGTTGTCGCTCTCCTGGGCCGCGACCTCGAAGTAGTCGGCCAGTTCCCGGTCTGCGCAAAGGACCTCGGCGTCGTATTCGGGCAGGCCGTACTGGTTAACAAACCGCTGTTTCTTGGGCTCGGGCAGCTCCGGCAGATTCTTTTTGATCTCCCTGACCCGCTCCTCCGGGATTTCCACCGGGACCAGGTCCGGGTCAGGGAAGTAGCGGTAGTCGTGGGCCTCCTCCTTGCCCCGCATGGAAAACGTCTCGCCCTTGTCCGCATCCCACAGCCTGGTTTCCTGAATAACCTGCTTCCCTTTTTCCAAAAGGGCCCGCTGGCGCCGGACCTCGAACTCGATGGCGTTCTTGACCGCCCGGAAGGAGTTCATGTTCTTGAGCTCGGCCCTGGTACCCAATTTTTCCCGGCCCCGGGGTCGCAGGGAGACGTTGGCGTCGCAGCGGAGCGAGCCCTCCTCCATGTTGCCGTCGCAGATGTCCAGGTAGCGGACCGTCTCCCGCAGTTTCTTCAGATAGGCCACGGCCTCGTCCGAGGACCGCAGGTCCGGCTCGGAGACGATCTCGATCAGGGGCACCCCGCAGCGGTTGAAGTCCACGTAGGAGACCGGCTGGTGTTCGTCGTGGACCAGCTTGCCGGCGTCGTCCTCCATGTGGATCCGGGTGATTCCGATGGTCTTGGATGTCTCCTTGACCTTGATCTCCATCCGCCCCTGAACGGCCAGGGGCAGCTCGAACTGGCTGATCTGGTAGCCCTTGGGCAGGTCCGGGTAGAAGTAGTTTTTGCGGGCGAAGACGTTTTGATGCGGAATGGCGCACTCCGTGGCCACGGCCAGACGCAGGGCGTACTCCACAGCCTTGCCGTTGAGCACGGGCAGCACCCCGGGCAGGCCCATGCAGACCGGGCAGACCTGGGTGTTGGGCTCGGCTCCGAAAGAGGCGGAGCAGGAGCAGAACAACTTGGAGTCTGTCTTGAGCTGGGCGTGAACCTCCAAGCCGATTACGGTTTCGAATTCCATTGAGCTCCCCTAAAGACCCGGCCGGGCCCGCCACCGGGCACCTGCCGCGGATTGTCGATCCTTGAAAGGCTTAAGGGCCGTTTCCCCAAGCCCCCGGTATAATAGTCCGATTCTGCTTGTTTCATGAGGAAAAATTAAGGTCCGGGGGTTTTGTGGGGTTGGGGATGAGATACTCCGCGTCCCCGACCGACCGGTCGATGCCGACCCCAATATTTTTCCTCGGGAACAATGCCGCCCCTCACCGGCCTTATCATTCCCCTGTCGGGGGTGAGCCCTTGACCTGCGGACGAGGCCTCGGCAGGGGATATAAGGCCGTACCGGCTGTCTTTCGGTCTTCCGGAAACGGCCTTGCTAGTCCCTGGATATATCACTAGCAAAGGGAGCTTGGCAAGGACGGTTAGCGGTCGGCGGGATATCCATCCGGAAGATAGTACGCAAAATCACTTGACAATAAAGGCCCTGGAATGGTAGCCAAAACAGAGCACTTTGTAGTCGAACTCAATTTTTAGCCCGCAGGGAATCTGCCCCTGGAAGAAAAAAAAAGAAAAGAATGGCGTCTTCTGGCCATGGCCAGTTCTATGGGTATTGCCATGGTCTTGGCCACGGTTATCGGCTTGGCGCTCGGGCTTTGGCTGGACGGGTTGTTCGGGACCAAGCCGTGGTTGACCCTGATATTTTTAGTGGTCGGTATAGTGGCGGGATTCAGAAATATCTACATCATGGGCAAAAGGGCCACCAAAGACGATGATAAGTCTTGAGGAACAGTTGCTGGACCGGGTTTTTAAATGGAACCTGCCCCTTCTGGGGCTGTTCCTGGCGGCCAGCCTTGTTTTGTGGAACCTGGACTTCAGCCTGGGAATACTGGCCGGAGGCGTTCTGGCCGTGGTCAATTTCCGCTTTCTCCATCGCTCCCTAAAAAAGCAGTTCGGTTACGGCCGGCGGCCCTCAGTCATGGGCGTGGTGGGGCGGTCCTATCTCCGTTTCGCGGCCACCGGGGTGATAATTTTGATTCTCCTCAAGTTCGATCTGGTCAACCCCATCGCCCTTTTGGTTGGTCTATCAGTGGTTGTTTTGAACCTGACCTTGTCCGGGTTTTCATTGGCCCGGCGGGCCCTTGCAAAGGAGGCTCTGTAGGCATGGAGCACCCCATTCTATTTTTGGTGAAGCTTTTTGAACTGTTCGGCCTCGGCCACTTCGCCCACCAGTATCCCCATGTCCTCAACTCCTGGGCGATCATGATCCTCCTGATCGTCTTTGGCAAGCTGGCCACGCGCAACCTCCGGATGGTTCCCCAGGGCGTCCAGAACGTCTTCGAGCCCCTCGTCGGCGGTCTGGAGGATTTCATGGTGGACGTTACCGGCCCCAAGGGCCGGCCCTACTTCCCCCTGATCTGCACCCTCTTTCTGTATATCTTTGTGGCCAACCTCTTCGGCCTGGTGCCGGGGCTGCTTTCGCCCACGGCCAACCTGAACACAACCCTGTCCATGGCCCTGGTGGTCTTCGTCACCTTCCAGGCCGTGGGGATCAAGGAACACGGGTTTAAGTACGTCAAGCACTTCATCGGACCGGTCTGGTGGCTGGCCCCGCTGATGATACCCATCGAGCTGGTGGGGCATCTGGCCAGGGTGTTGTCCCTGTCTTTCCGTCTTTTCGGAAACCTTATGGCCGAGGACCTGGTCATGATCATTCTGATCTTCCTGGCCGGGAAATTCTTCGCCCCCTTCCCCCTGTTCTTTTTGTTCATGTTCAACGCCTTTGTCCAGGCGTTCATCTTTACCATGCTGACCATTATGTACATCAGCGGATCGCTGGAGGAATCCCACTAGACGGGTTCCCCCTGATCATAACCGGAAGAAGGCTGGCTCCTTAACTGTTGCTATTTCCAAGGAGGAAATAAGAGATGAAGCGAATTGTCGTAACCGCGCTGTTAACCATGTTGCTGGTCCTGGGTCTGAGCGCCATCGCCCTGGCCGCCGACGCCGCCGTGCAGGTGGAAGGGATGAAACTCTTTGTGGCCACCGTGACCGCGGCCGGCTTCGGCATCGGTCTGGCCGCCTCCGCTTGCGGTATCGCCCAGGGTATCGCGGTTAAGGGCGCGGTGGAGAGCACCGCTCGCAACCCCGAGGCCTCGGGCAAGATCACCGTGACCATGCTTATCGGTCTGGCCCTGATCGAGTCTCTTTGTATCTACGCCCTGGTCGTGGCCCTGATCCTGCTTTACGCCTATCCCATGGCTGCTCCCGTGGCCAAGTTCATCGGGATCGGCTGAGCGATGATGAAAAAGACCGCCGGGGTATTCTTGGCGGTCTTTTTTTGACCATTTGTCTTGCAACATAAGGTGATTTTTTAGCATGCCCAATCGGCCTGGAAGAGTCCCCCCGGCAACCGTCACCCGGCTTAGCCTATACGCCAGGCAGTTGGAGAAACTGAAAATCTCCCAGGTGAGCGTCATCTCCTCGGACCGCCTGGCTGAACTGTGCCATGTGAACCCGGCCCAGATCCGCAAGGATCTGACCTACTTCGGGGAGTTCGGCGTTCGCGGGGTGGGCTACTACGTGGATGAACTGCTTTTCCAGATCCACAAGATAATCGGGCTGAACCACCCCTGGAACCTGGCCCTGGTGGGCCTGGGCAACCTGGGCAAGGCCCTGGTCTGCTACAGCAACTTCGCCAACCGGGGCTATCGCTTCGTAGCCGCATTCGACAACGATCCCCACAAGATAGGCATGAATCTGGATTGCGATCTGGAGATCGAACCGGTGGATCAGATGGTCCGGATCTGCCGGGAGCGGGAGATCAAGATAGGAGCGATCGCCACTCCCATGGACAAAGCGCAGGAGGTGGCCGACCTGCTCATCAAGGTCCCCATCAAGGGGATTCTCAATTTCGCCCCGACTCAGCTTCACGTTCCCCGGGGGGTTTATCTGGCCAATGTGGATTTCGCCGGCAAGCTGGACGAGCTGGCCTACCATCTGACCCGGAACTGACCGCCGCACTCCCAAGCCTGCCCCGTATTCGTTTCGCCCGGCCCGGCCTCTCCGGGGCCGGGCCCTCGGTCTCGGTTCTTTTCCGCCGGGATCAACTCCGGTTGACCAGCCACACCCCCAGAGAAACCCCCATCAGCCCCAGGATCAGTCCGATGGTCAGGGACTCGGCGTTAAGCATCTTGGAGGTGAACACCCCGAAGACCGGAGCCAAAAAGGTGAAGGCCCCCAGGCTGCTCACCTTGTAGCGTTTGAACATGGAGAACCAGATAAGATAGCTCACAAAGGCCACGGCCACACCCTGGTAGAGGAGGGTCCAGGTGGACCGTACGGTTATCCGCAGAAAAGGATCTTCCAGGATGAAGGCGGCTCCCACCAGAATCGGCACCGAGTAAAGCAGCTGCCAGTAAAGAACGTGGAAGGCGCTGGCCTTGCCCAGGGTGTATTTGCGGATCCAGATACTGGTCAGGGCCCACAGAAAACCGGCCGCGGTGCAGAACAGGTCCCCAAGCAGGGAGGCTTGGCCGGTGGCCGGGCGGGACATGAGGATAAAGGCCACTCCGGCGAAGGCCAGAAGCAGCCCCACGGAGCGGAAGAAGTTGAGTTGATCGTCCTCCACCATGAAGTGGGCCATCAGGGCGGTGAAAAAGGGCTGGGAGTAGAGCAGGACCGAACCCCTGGAGGAGAGGGTCAGGTCCATGCCGATGTAGAGGAAGATGAACTCCGAGGAAAAGAGGATTACCACCGCCGCCTTGTGGCGCCAGGCCAGCTCCGGACACTTGAGCGAATAGCCCTTGAAGCGACAGTAGGCCCCCAGGCAGAGCACGGCAATGGCCGATCTGATGGCGGCCGAAAGAACCGGAGAGACGTCCTGGTAGGCATATTTCATTACCGCCTGGTTGAGGCCCCAGGAGGCGCACAGGATGGTGAGGGTCAATGCTCCCCGGAGATCCAGGTCCTTCTGCAGTTCAGCCACGGTCGCCTTCCTCGAAGCCGGTCATGATCCTTCTTTCCCTGGCCGGCAAGGGGGCCGGCCGGTGCTTTTCCAGATCCCAGCAGACGCAGGTGGTCCGGCCCGTAAAGACGGTTTTGTCCCTGGCCGGGCTGACCATGCGGTAGGCGAACTCGAACCTGGCCCGGCCCAGTTCCTCGGCTCTGATGGATATCTCCAGTTCCTCCCCCAGGGTCACCGGAGACAAAAACTCGAACGCCGCCCTGGCGATGACGAAACCGACCATCCCCCGGCCCGGCTGGAAGATGTCCAGGTGGCGGCAGTAGGCCACCCGGGCCTCCTCGCAGTAGGTTGCGTAGACGGAGTTGTTGACATGGCGGTAGACGTCCAGATCGAAGAACCTGGGCCGGATCCTGGTGGAGAATCTGAATCCCGACACGCCCTACCCCCATAAACGCTTCCGGACGGAGCCGAACGCCTCCGCCGTCAGCAAAATGTCAGCCCGACAATGCCCCCCGGACTCCAATGGTGACAAGGAGGGGCGACCCCTCCTTTGTCCGAATCTTGGTTATAGACCTATTTTTGTTCCCGGTCAAAGAAAGCCTGGCCGACCTTGCCTGGCCTCCGGGCGGATGCTATATCTTGATTATGGCCAAGGTACCCATTACCCGAGATGGCTATGAGAGGCTCTACTGGCAGCTCCAGTACCTGCTTAGGGAGTCCCGCCGGGAGGTCCGGCGGGCCCTGGCCGCGGCCCGGGAGTCGGGCTTGACCAGCCGCAACCTGGAATGGCGAACAGCCCGGGAGAAACAGCATCTGGTGGAGAGCCGCATCCGGCAGCTGTCGGAGATGATGGCCCAATGCGAGGTCTTCCTGACGCCCCCCCTGGCTTTCGGAAGGGTGGGGTTTGGGCTTTTCGTGGAGGTTATAAACATCCTGACCGGGCATGCCCAGGTCTTTCAGATGGTGGGGCCCTATGAATCCGACGTGGGATCGGGACGGCTGTCGGTCCTCTCTCCGGTGGGTCGGAGATTGTTGGGGCGCCGAGTGGGCGAGAAGGTCTGGATCAAATGCCCCGGCGGCCTTAGTCTGTATAAGGTAATCCGAATCTTCGGCCCGGATTCCGGCGAGCCGGAGCCGATTCTTGGCGATTTCACCAGATATGGGGAAGTGACCCTTTGAAACCGGACTGTTTTGGCCATATGGAGGTGGTCTTTCCCCGGCGACCGGACGGGTTGCGGGAATCTCCGCCGGAGTGTCTGGCCTGCGAGATCAAGGTGGAGTGTCTCAAGGCCGCCCTGGTCTCGCCCCAGGGGGCGGCCGTGGAGCAGGGCGGACTGGCCAGGAACACGGCCGTGGGGCGGGTGGTCAGGGGCTTCCGACGGTGGTCGACCCTCAAAACCAACCGCCTCCGGGAATCCTCAAAAGGCAGGCGGGGATGACCCCGGAGTTGGATCTGGACCATCCCCTGGCTCCTCTGCTCAGGCTCGGCTCCGGAACCGCGGACGAATCGCTGGTAGAGGTGGACGCCCGGCCCCTTTTCCCCTGGGAGGACAAGAGATTAAGCCCGTGGCCCTCCCTTGGCCGAACCCTGAGGGGGGTTCTGTTCAACCCATCCCGGTTTTTCAGGGGGCACCGCTCCGGATCCGGCTCGGCCGCTCCCTTCATCTTCGGGCTTGCCGCTGGAACCACCGGATTGATGCTGTCCTTTTTTCGGCCGGCCCTGACCGCGCTTCTGCTGCCCACCCCTCCAGGACGGATCACCCCGGATAACGGAACGGGAGTGGCCGGGACAGCGGCCCTGATTTTCCTGGCCCCCCTCCTGGTCCTGGTGGGGATGATTCTGCAGGCGCTGTGGAGCCATTTCTGGCTGATCGTTTTCCGGGCCGGTTCCAACGGGCTGGAGGCCACCACCAGAGCCCTTTCCTATTCCATGGCGGCCGCGCTTTTCATCTGGCTGCCCACGGTGGGCCCGCTCCTGGGCTCCATCTGGGGCCTGACCATCTATATCATGGCCCTGTCCATCCTCCAGGGCAGGGGCACCCTGCGGATCGGCCTGGCCCTTTTCGGGCCTCCCCTGGCTATCCATGTTTTGTTTGCCTATCTGGGAGGGGGGTTTGGATGAGAGTCCTTATCACAGGCGGAACCGGATTCGTGGGCCGTCAGATAACCGCCGAACTTCTCCAGGCCGGCCACGATGTGGTTCTCCTGGTCCGGCCCGGTTCCGAGAGCAAGATACAGGCCTCCCCCGGTCCCTACCGCAAGATCTACCTCCTGCCCGGAGACGTCCTGGATCCGGCCAGCCTCATGGAGGCCATCCGGGGCTGTGAGGCGGTGATCCATCTGGTGGGCATCATCAGGGAGTTCCCCAAGAAGGGCGTCACCTTTGAGCAGCTCCACACTCAGGCCAGCTTCAATGTCATCTCGGCCATAAAAACGGTGGGCCCGAAACGCTATCTCCACATGTCGGCCCTGGGGGCTGACGAGGATTCCCCTTCGGCTTACCACCGGACCAAGGCCACGGCCGAGATGGCGGTCAAAGTCTCGGGCCTGGACTGGACCATTTTCCGGCCGTCCCTGATCTACGGCCCCGGAGACCTCTCTCTCAACATGCTCGCCCGGCAGGTCGAAACGCTGCCCTTTGTCCCGGTCATCGGGAATGGCCGCTACCTCCTCCAACCCGTGGGGGTCCAAACCGTGGCCCAGGCCTTCCGGGCGGCCCTGGAAAATCCCGACGCGGAGGGGGCCAGCTTCGACCTGACCGGCCCCCGGCCCTACACCTACAACGAGCTGATAAAAACCATGGCCGAGGTCATGGGCCGCCGGGCTAGGTTGCTCCATCTGCCGGTCTGGCCGGTGCGGCTGGCCGCCGGACTCCTGGGCCGGTTCTCTTTCTTCCCCCTCACCACCACCCAACTGACCATGCTCCTCCAGGGAAACGCGGCCGACGGCTCCCTGGCCTACCAGACCCTGGGCCTGGACCAGGTTCCCCTGGAGGAGGGCTTGGCCGCCTATCTGAAAGGTTGATCAATGAGCTCTTCCGGCTTCAAACTGGACACCTCCCAAAGAACCAGAATCTATCTCATCCGCCACGGCCTGGTGGCCCCCGAGAGCCGGGACCGTTTCAACGGCCGGACCGAAGCCGCCCTGGACCCCGAGGGGCTGGCCCAGATCGGCCGGGTGGCCGGCTACCTCAAATCCGCCCCTCCGGACCTGATCTATTCCAGCCCCCTTCAGCGCTGCCGTGATTCGGCCGCGGTTCTGAGCCGGGCCTTCGGAGTGGAGGCCCGAATCGAAGAGGGCTTGCGGGAGATGGATTTCGGGGAGGCCGACGGGCTCCACTTCAAGGAGGTCAGGGAACGTTTTCCCAGGGAGACCCAGGCTTGGTACGCGGATCTGGCCGACTACCGCCTGCCTTCGGCCGAAACCATGAGCGAGGTCCAGCAAAGAGCCTGGACCGCCCTGGAGAAGATCGTGGAGGGACACCGGGGTCAGGCCGTGGCGGTTCAGGCCCACGGCGGGGTCAACCGCCTCATCCTGGCTCGTGTCCTGGAGATGCCCATCGGGCGGGTGCTCAACCTGGCCCAGGATTACGCCTGCCTCAATATCCTGGACTTCTGGCCGGACCGGGCCATCCTCAAGGGGCTCAACCTCCAGGTGGAGGAGACCCTGCCCGCCTCCCCCTTTGACCAGAGTTAGCCCGATTTCTTAAAATCAGCTGCGACAGGAAAACCCCCAGGGCGGGCCGGGTATGACCCGCCGGGGGGCACGGAGAAGGAAGACCTGCTTAAAAGAAACCTTTTGTCCAACCTTTTAGCTGCAAATAAGGTTCTTGTCCGATATTATCGGACGGAAACGGCCCTCATCCGACTGCCATATGAGGGTTGGGGCGCAAGGGCCGATCGGCTTAGGCCCGGCCTTTTTAACCGGGAAACATTTCAACCCCCTTTCTTCACCCCGCCGGATCCGTGCTGAGCCTAATTAACTATTATTACAATGAATTATAAAGCATAAATGGTTTTATGGGCCGGGACAGACGGGCCTGCTGCTCAGGGGGACGGCCGGTCCGGCCGCCAGGTCTAATCGCCAGATACACCCCAAACCCGGCTGGGGGTTTCTTCAGTTTCAGAGTGGGGCGGCGGATTTGTGTCCGATATTTTCGGAGTTATGTATTTTTATTGGACGGTTTTCTATTCTTAAAAAAGGAGACTATAAGACCGTACCGATTAATCGGTAAATATTACTTGCAGTTATTGCACAATTTATCTTCGGGACAACTTGGCAAACATATTGCTTACTAATCAGGCATGGACATAATAAATTCGGTAAGAGAGAAAGCAGACGCGGGTTTGACCAAGGATCTTCTGATCTATACCGGCCCGGGAAGCGATTACGGCCTGAGTCTGGCGCTCCGGATAAAAACCACGATTCGACCCTCCGCCTTTATCACCGAAGACCTATCCGTCTTAACCGAAAGGGTGAGCAAACCCAAGCTAAAACCCCTCATCGTCCTGCTGGTGGCCTCCTCGGATGAGGATCTGAACGATCTCCTAAAGCTCAAAGACTGGCTGGAAGATGCCAAGGTGATACTGATTCTGCCTTCTGACGGGTGGGGCTGGATAGACCAGGCTCATCGCCTTCATCCCCGGTATCTGGGATACACCGACGAGGATCAGGGGTGGGTCACCCAGGTGCTGGAAAAAATATTAAGCGCCGAATACCGTTAATAAGCGCTACGGACCAGGATTGTCGGCCCGGTTTGGGATTCGGCGAAAAAATAGATGAGGAATACCTCCTATAGAAGGCTCCCTGCGTTGCGCAGCAGGGAGCCTTCTATTTAGACTCAAGGAGGATCGTTCTATCGGCCGGACTTCAGCTCGGTCACGGTCTTGCCGCTCAGCCCCCAATTGTCCGTCTCCACCTCGTCGATGACCACGAAGGTGGTGTCCGGATTTTTCCCCAGAACGTCCACCAGAACCTGGGTCACCCCCTCGATCACTTTTTTCTTCTGCTCCAGGGTCAAACCCGGCGGAGTCACCCTGATATTGACGTAAGGCATTTCTCCTCCTTTTCACCCCCCCCCCGCGAGCGGGGAGCAGCTTAAACAACCCAGGCCCGGCCTATCTCGAAGAATATCTCCGCAGCCCGGCGGATGTTATCCACAAAGCAAAACTCATCGGTCTGGTGCGCCTGGGAGGCCTCGCCGGGCCCCAGGATAAGGGTCGGCGGACGGCCCATGGGCGGAATGAGGAAGGAGGCGTCGGTCATGTAGCTGATTCCCCGAACCATTGGCCTCTCGCCGGAAAGGCCTTCCAGGATGTTGAAAACAGACCTTACCCAGGGGTGCTCCGGATCGGTCCAGACCCCGGAGGCGGGCTCCACCGGGTCGAATTCCACTTCCTCGCCCAGGACCTTTTTGATCCGGTCGATCACCTCCCGACCGTCCTGACTGGGCACGGTCCGGATGTCCAGCTCGAACTCGGCCAGGTCGGGCACCACATTGGGGGCGACGCCCCCCCTGATTGTGCCCACGCTGAGGGTGGGGGCCCCCAGCTGGGGATGATCCCCCACGGCAAAGCCGTACTCCTCTAATTTGACGATGGCCCTGGCCGCCTTGTAGATGGCGTTGTCCCCGGTCAGGGGCATGGAGCCGTGGGCGGTCTTGCCCCTGGTCCGGGCCTTGAACCACATGGCGCCCTTGTGCCCCAGCATGGGCTGGTTGGAGGTGGGCTCGGCCACCACCAGGGCTCCCGCCTTATTCAGGGCACCCTCCAGTCCGGCCAGGAAACGGGCCCCCTCGCAGCCGTTCTCCTCCCCGGCGGTGAGTACCAGTACCAGGCCCGGCCGTTCAGCTTCGGTTAGACCGGCCAGCCGGCAGGAGGCGTGGACCAGGGCGGCCAGGCCTGATTTCATGTCGCTGGAGCCCCGGCCGTAGACTTTTTCCCCGTCCAACTCCGCGCCGAAGGGCTGACAGGACCAGGGGGCCTGGCCCAGGGGGACCACGTCCAGATGGCCGGTGAAACAAAGAGGCGGTTTGGCCCCGGAGCCTTCCAGACGGGCGATGAGGTTGGTCCGGCCCGGGGCGAACTGATATCGCCGTAGACTGAATCCGGCCTGCTCCAATATGGGGGCCAGGTGATCGGCCACGGCCTCCTCGTTGTCCGAGGGCTGGGCCGAAGGGATTCTGATCAGATCCCGGGTGAGTTCCAGGGGGTCGAGAGGGAAACCCATACGCTACACCTCCTTGGGTGGCCGGGGGTCCAGGGGGGTTTTATGGGCCAGCCCCAGCATTTCCTCGATCAAGGCCGCCCCGTTAAGCACTTCCGCCTCGCCCCTGGGCGGGCCCACGATCTGGATCCCCAGGGGCAGCCCGTCCTCGGTAAAGCCGCCGGGGATGGAGATGGCCGGGCAGGAGGTCAGGGTGATGGCGAAAGTCATGATCATCCAGTCCACGTAATCTTCGAAGATGTATCCGTCCAGTTCCGCCAGATAGCGCTTTTCCACGGCAAAGGGCGGGCATAGGACCACGGGGCAGATCAGCAGGTCGTAACGCCGGAAAAAGGAGACGACCCTCTGGATCAGCTCTCCCCGGGCCAGCTCGGCTTCGATAACATCCCGGCAGGACAGGTCCAGTCCCATCTCCACGTTGCCGATGATCTCGGGTTTGAGCAGGTCCCGGTGTTTTCCCATGAGCTGTCCGGGGCCGCTCACAAAAGCCGCAGCCCTGAGCGCCTTGAAAATCCGCAGGGAGCCGCTCAGGTCGGGGCAGGCCTCCTCCACCGCGACCCCGGACCGTTCCAGCCCCTGGGCCGCATCAATCACGGCCTGGGCCACCTCGGCCTGGACCGGGAAGCCCAACCCCAGGTCGGGGCTGAAGGCCAGCCTGGCCGGCCTGACGGGATTGTCGACCACATCCAGGTAGAACCTGACCGGGCGGGGATAGGAGATGGGGTCGGAGCGGACCTGGCCCACCTGGGCGTCCAGCATGAGGGCCGCGTCGGCCACGTTGCGGGCCATGGGGCCGGTAACGGAAAGGGTCTGCCAGGGCGTCTTCTGGGGCCCCCGGGGAACCCGGCCCGGGGAACACCGCATCCCCACCACCGAGCAGAAGGAAGCTGGAATTCGCAGGGATCCGCCCATGTCCGAGCCCTGGGCCAGCCAGGCCTGGCCGGTGGCCAGGGCCACCGCGGCCCCGCCGCTGGAGCCGCCGCAGGTCTTGGAGGTGTCCCAGGGGTTCAGGGTGGCCCCGAAGACCTCGTTGAAGGTGTTGGCCCCGGCTCCGAACTCGGGGGTGTTGGACTTGGCCAGGACCAACCCGCCGTTCTCCTCCAGCATCCGGACGCAGATGTCCGAGGTCTCGGGGATGTGGTCCTTGTAGATGGGCGAACCGTAGGTGGTCCGCACCCCGGCCACGTCCTCCAAATCCTTGATGGCCACCGGCAGGCCGTGGAGGAACCAGGGCGGCCGGTCGCCGCCCTGGTCGGCCATGAGCCGCCGGGCCTCCTCTCTGGCCCGGTCAAAGCAGTGGGTGGGCAGGGCGTTGACCGCAGGATCCACCTGGGCGATTCTCTTCTCGGCCGCATCTATCAACTCCAGGGGACTGACCTCTCCCTTTTTTAAAAATTCCACCGCCCGGCGGGCGGTCAATCCGCTCAGCTCATCCATGACGATTCCCCATCTCTTTGGTGAGTTTAAAAAACACATACCGCCCCTTTGCGGCAGGCTGCCCCCGAACAGCCTGCCCTGGGGGCCGGGGACGGGCCTTTCGACTACTGCCGCTGTCCGGCCGGGCCAAAGGCTCGCTTCCGCCCGCCAGGTTCACTCCGGCCGGCGGACAGGCCGGCCGGATCTCAGGCCAAATCAGGCCTTGATCGATTTCTGGGAGCCGTATTTTTCCCGGAGAGCCTGGTCCACCTGGGGAGGCACCATACCCGCCACCGAACCGCCCAGCGAGGCGGCCTCCTTGATGATGGTCGAGGAGACGTAAAGCCAACGATAATCGGTCATCATGAACACGGTTTGGATATTGCGGTTCAGCCGGCGGTTCATAAGGGCCATCTGGAATTCGAATTCAAAGTCGGACAGGGCCCGCATGCCCCTGACCACCACCTCGGCGCCTTTGCTTTCGGCATAGTCCACCAAAAGCCCGTCAAAGCTGTCCACCCCGATCCGTTCATTGTGATTTAGGGATTTTTCGATCAGGTCCATCCGTTCCGGTATTTTAAAAAGGGGCTTTTTGGAAGCGTTGACGGCCACGGCCACGATTATCCGGTCGAAGATGGACAACCCACGCTTGATGATGGAGATGTGTCCGTTGGTGATGGGGTCGAAGGAACCAGGATAGATGGCTAACGTCCTTTTGCCTTCTGCGTTCATAATATCTCCGGTGTCAGGATTGATATCTCGGTTTGCCCGTATTTACGTTTGGTTTGTACATTCCATAAATTTCCGGCCGGATCAGCCATCCCCCGGTTCTCCCCCTGTCCCGTCTCCACGACCAGCCGTCCCCCCTGGGCCAGGGCCCCGAGGGGCATCTTGCGGATGATGACCTCATACCATTGCCGGCCGTAAGGCGGATCGGCCAAAATCAGATCGAAGGGTCCCAGGTCGTCCAAAAAAGAAAACCCTCTTGAAAGATCCCGGCGGAGCGCCCTGGCCTCCCGCCCCAGCCCCAGGAGCCGGAAGTTATCCTTGAGCACGGCCAGGGCCCCGGCCGACATCTCCACGGCGACCAGTTCCGCAGCTCCCCGGCTCAGGGCCTCCAGGCCCAGGGCCCCGCTGCCGGCGAACAGATCGGCCACCCGGTAACCCTCCACCCCGCCCAAGAGGCTGAAAAGGGCCTCCCGGACCTTTTCCGTGGTGGGCCGGGTTTTCATCCCCTTGGGTGCACTCAGGCGCCGTCCCTTGAACCGCCCGGCCACTATCCGCATGGGGTTCGCCCTCTCTCAGGCCTTGACAGGGCGCCGGGAAACACCCTGCCGACCCTTTCCGGCGCTGGCCCTAAAGATACTCGGCCGCCAGAAGCTCGGCGATCTGGACCGAGTTGGTGGCCGCGCCCTTGCGGATGTTGTCGGCCACGATCCACATGTCCAGGCCGTAGCCCTCCGGCTGGGAGGGGTCTTGCCTGATCCGGCCCACCAGGGTCTGGTCCTGGCCCGCCGCGTCGATGGGCATGGGGTAGCGGTTCAGGGCCGTCTCGTCCACCACCGTGACCCCCGGGGCCGTCTTAAGAACCTCCCTGGCCTGATCCGGAGTCAAGGGGTTGTTGAGGGTGAGGTTGACCGCTTCGGAATGGCCGTAGAAGACCGGCACTCTGGCACAGGTAGCCGAAACCAATATCGAATCGTCACCCATGATCTTGCGGGTCTCGTTGACCATCTTCATCTCTTCCTTGGTGTAGCCGTTATCCAGGAAGACGTCTATGTGGGGCAGCACGTTAAAGGCGATGCGGTGGGGATAGACTTTGTTCTCGGGCTTCTGAAAATTGAGCAGGGCCCGGATCTGCTCGTCCAGCTCCTTGACCGCCTTGTGACCGGATCCGGAGACGGCCTGATAGGTGGAGACCACGATCCGCTTGATCCCGGCTTTGTCGTGGATCGGCTTCAGGGCGACCACCATCTGGATGGTGGAGCAGTTGGGGTTGGCGATGATCCCCTTGTTCTTGAACAGGGCGATGTCCCGGGGATTGACCTCGGGCACCACCAGCGGAACCTCCGGGTCCATGCGCCAGGCCGAGGAGTTGTCCACCACCACGCAGCCCCGCTTGGCCGCCTCGGGAGCGAACTCCAGAGAGGGGCCGGCCCCGGCCGAGAAGATGGCGATTTTTATGCCTTCAAATGATTCGGGGGTCAGCCGTTTGACGGTGAGAGATTTGCCCTGGTAGTCGATGGTGGTCCCCTCAGACCTCTCCGAGGCCAGCAGGATTAGATTCTCATAAGGGAAATCCCTTTCCTCCAAACAGGCCGTCATCTGACGGCCGACCGCTCCGGTGGCCCCGGCCACGGCCACCTTTAACCCGTTTATCATTGCCGATACCTCCTCTTTTGCCCGATATTTCTCGCCTTTCAGGGCTCTCTTGTCAACTTGTTTCTGTTTTGGGCCCGTCTTGGGGTCTTGCCCGTAACAAAGGAGAGGTTAAAATTGGTTCCGAGCCTATTCAGGAGGAAATTATGAACGGCGAACCGGTAACCATCCTTTTTTTGTGCACCGGGAACTCCTGCCGCTCCCAGATGGCCGAAGGTTGGGCCAGGGAACTCCTGGGGGGCCAGGTGGAGCCCTACAGCGCCGGAGTGACGCCCAAGGAGGTGGACCCCCGGGCCGTTCAGGTCATGGCCGCGGGGGCGGTCGGCGAAGAGGAAATCCTCGCCCCTTACCGCCAGATCAGGGACGAGATCCGGGCCTGGGTGGAGGGCATTCCGGACAACCTGAAAGACTAGACCCCGCCCCTGCCCGGGAGGCGCCTACTTGGAGATGATCGGCGCGTCAAAAGCCACGTCGTAGATGTAGTTTTCGCCGAAGATCTTCTTCGGCTTTTCCATTTTCACGGCGCCCTTTATCCGGTCCCCTTTCACCTCGGCCTGGGATTTCACGTTAAAGGGCGAACCCGAAAAACTGGTTGATTCGTGTTTGACCCAAAAGGAAACCCCCTCCGGTTTCATATCCGGATCAAAGGTTAGGTGGAGGTTGTTGACGAACCCCGACCAATCGTCATTTTCGCGCAGCTGGTTTTGGATCTCGTGGAGCGGAATCTGATTTTCGGTCAGGACCACGTGGACGTTGGTCCGGTCTTCATACCCCAGAGCCTTTTTCCTGAAGGCAAAGGCGTAGGCGAAGCTGTAGGTCTTCTGGGCCACGGTCAGGGCGCCGGATCCGGTTTTGCCGGGTCCGGCGGTTTCGGCCGAGCCGGCCTGCCCGGCCCCCTCCTTGACCTCGGCCTCCAGTCTGAAGGAGGCGTTGTGGTCCAGAGTCTTTTTTATCTGCTCCTGGTCGGCGGCGGGGTTCTGGGCGCTGAAGGACTTGCCCACTAATTTGGCGAAGAGCATCCATCTGCCGTCCTTTTTCTTGAACCTGAACGCGCTCAGGGAGATGTTTTCCTTGTCCTCCAGGTGGGTCTGGAACACCATCAGGGCTTCCTCGTCGTTGCGGTCGAATTTGAGGAATTTTGATTTGGCCGGGTCCGGAAAGATCTCTTCGATAAAGCCCTTGGCCTCGGTCAGGTCCTCTTTGGTCATCCTCTTGGCCTCGGGGTTGGGAGGGATGACCATCTTTTCAAAGGCGGCGATGTCCTCCTTCATAATGGTCTCCCGGACCTCCTGATAGAGCTCGAGAAGTTCCTCCTTGGTAACCCCCCCGGATGAGGCCCCCCAAGCCGGTCCGCCCATCCCGGCCCCCAGGACCAATGTCAGAATGAAAATCGCCACCCGGATTGACTTGTTACTCATCATGTCTTCCCCCCTTAAACCCTGAGTTAGAGTGATTGTCCGAAATATGCTCCGATTCGAGTGTCGGGGGTGTGACCCCGCCCCCACGTATTGTTCTGCATCGGAACGCATTTCTGCCGCTTACTCCAAGATCGTTCTCCGGTTTATGACTCCTTGAATGATTTGACCCCGGTAATGAGACTGTCGCCCAAGCCTCCCCCCCCGCATTCTCGGCCGCCCCCCCACAGCGTGATTTTAACGCTTGCGACCCGGGGGCCGCCCATGGCCCGCCGGAAGAGGGTTTCAGCCCGCTGTTATTATATCACTATATATTGTATCTATCGTGAGATCTAAGGGCTAATGAGACGTCTAAAATAAATCGCCCTCTAAGTATTTGATAACGAGTCACGGGGCGGGACCTCGGCTGGTCGGGAAAACGCGATTCGAGGATTGTCCTCCGGGGAAAACAAGACCATTTGGACGAGGTGTCGGCGGGAACAGTCCTAAAGTTCTCAGGCGTAATAGGGGTACCAATCCCGCTGGCTCGACTTGGGGGTTTTCATGCACAGGACCTCGTTGGTCCGGGTGTGGTAGAGGACCCGGCGGGCCAGGGCGCCGCCCGTGTCTTCGGAGACGACCCTGATGCGGCCTTTTTTAAGAATCCGGCGGGCCACTTTAAGGTTGCGACGGCCCATGTCCTTGGCGTAGCTGTAGCGGTGGCCGCCGCCGTATATCTGGGCCTCCAGGTTTTCTCTTTGGGCTCCCATCTTGATCAGCATCTTGATCAGGGTGGCCACGGACATGGCCCCGAATTTGGCCGTGGGCTTGTCCTGGGAGCCAGGCCGGGGAAATTGGAAATGGCCCATCCCCCCTATCCCCAGGACCCTGTCCCAGAGACAGACCGCCACCCCCGAACCCAACTGGGCCGTAATCAATGATGGTTCTGAATTGGCGAATATGTATCCTGGGCGGAGATGATAATGATAGGGCTCAAGTTGGTGATTTTTCTGATGGGCCATCTCATCTCCGGCTGGGTGGCGGCGCTCCTGAATTCATATTCCATTATAGGTCAAGGAGCGATATCTTCAAAGAGCAAATGAAAACCCGCCCCGGCCTGTTCCTTTCCCCGCCGGACCGTTGGGAGGGCTTGCCGGCTGACCCCCGGCAACCTTTCCGTGGCTCCTAGGGACGGTTGTGGTAGTATCATCAAAATGCCATTAAAAAACACGGAGCTCCATGCGACTTAGGACGATCCTGCTGGTTCTCTCCCTTTTGGCCTCCATCTCCACCGCAGTGGGGGGGTTCTATTATTTTTTCTCCCTCCGGGAGCGGGAGTTCAACAAGGCCAGCTGGCGGGCTGCGGCCAGAACGGAGGTGATCCGGGATCAGCTGGGTTCCTACCTGGCCGGAAATCTTAAATCTGTCCGGGCTTTGGCCGGGCTGGACGAGATCGGGTCCGCCCTGGAGAGACCGGAAGGGGAAAGACTGGCCCGGGCCAATCGGCGCCTGGACCACTTCAAGGAATCGTTGGAGGTGGATGTCTGTTACCTGATGGACAGCCGGGGGTTGGTCCTGGCCTCCAGCAACCGTCACGATCCGGACAGTTTCGTGGGCGACAACTACGGCTTCCGGCCCTACTTCAAGGAGGCTCTGACGGGCAAAGCAGGCAAATACCTGGCCCTGGGGCTGACCTCCAAGAAAAGGGGAGCCTACTACTCCTACCCGGTCCGGGTAGGAGACAACGGCCGGATTGTGGGCGTGGCCGTGATCAAGGCCCCCATCCGGATCATGGAAAGGGAGGTTATCAACTCCTTTGAGGGGATTACCCTTCTGACCGGCCCTCACGACATCATCTTCAGCTCAAACCGCCCCCAGTGGCTTTTCGGCGCCCTGTGGCGCAAGACGCCCTGGCAGACGGCCCAGGTGGCGGAGTCCAGACAGTTTGGAAAAGGACCCTGGGAGTGGATCGGCTTCACCCGCAAGTCATCCACCCTGGCCGTGAACGAGACCGGGGAGCTGTTTCTCATCTTTTCCCTGGAGCTGACCGGCTATCTCGGCTGGAACGTGGTCCATCTGGAAAACCTTCAGCCGGCCGGCGCCGCCGTTTTAAGCCCCCTGGCCAAGACCACGGGTCTGGCGGTAATCCTCCTCTGCCTCCTGGCCGGGGGCTCGGTCTACTACCTCCATCGCAAGGCCGGTCTGGCCATAGACCGCAGAGCCGCCGTGGAGGAGGACCTCCGCCTGACCCAGGAGAAGCTCGAGCACTACTCCAGGGACCTGGAAAGGCAGGTCCGGGAAAGGACCCTGGAGATAACCAGCTTTTTGACCTACACCCCGGCCCTGGTCTACATGAAGGATTGCCAGGGCAAGTACACCATGGTCAACCCCCGCTGGGAGGATCTTTTCGGGCTGACCGACGCACAGGTCAAGGGCAAGTCGGTCTATGAGGTTTTCTCCCCGGAGACAGCCGACATATTCTGGGGCAACGACCTGCTGGTCCTGAACTCCAGGCTGCCCCGCCAGGCCGAGGAGCGGTTTTCCCTGGAAAGCGGAGTCTACAATTACCTTTCGGTGCGGTTCCCGATCCTGGACGAGGCCGGGGACGTGACCCGGCTGTGCGGCATCTCGGTGGACATCACCGACCTGAAAAAAGCCCAGGACCGTTTGCGCAAGCTCTCGGGGGGGATTATCAACAGCCAGGAGAATGAGCGTACGGCCATCGCCAGGGAGCTCCACGACGAGTTGGGGCAGGTCCTGACCGCCCTGAGGATGGACGCGGTCTGGCTGCGGGACCGCCTGGGAAGTACCGACGGCAAGGCCGCCTCCCGGGCCATGAACATGTGCGACCTGATCGACAAGACCATCAGCGACGTGCGCCACATCGCCACCCGGCTGCGCCCTCCGGTTCTGGATGATCTGGGGCTGGGGGACGCCCTGGAGTGGTACACCTCGGAGTATGAAAAGAGGACCGGCCTGGTCTGCGTCTTTTCCCGGGCCGCCCTGCCGCCCCTGGATAAGTCCAAGGCCATCACCGTCTTTCGGGTGGTCCAGGAGGCCCTGACCAATGCGGCCCGCCATTCGGAAGCCAGCCACGTGGAGGTTGCACTCAGGCTGGAAGACGATGCTCTTGAGGTTCGGGTGGAGGACAACGGTCGGGGGTTTGATCCGGAGGCGGAATCGGACCGGGACAGCCTGGGGCTGGCCGGGATGCGGGAGCGGGCTCTTCTGGCCGGAGGGGAGCTGCGGATTATTTCCGGTCCGGGGCAGGGGGCCGTGGTTTTGCTCCGGATTCCTTTAAGAAACCGCTATGGGGAGGTGGCATGATCAGGGTTCTTCTGGCCGACGACCACAGCATCGTCAGGGCCGGGCTGCGGTCCATCATGGACGACACCGGGGAGATAAAGGTGGTGGTGGAAGCGGCCGACGGCCGGGAGGCCATTGAACAGGCCCTGGCGGTCAGGCCGGACGTGGCCGTAATCGACATCTCCATGCCGGTCATGGACGGAATGGAGGTTATCGCCCGGCTCCAGGAGCAGCAGCCCGACCTCCCCATCCTGGTTCTGACCATGCACGAGGAGGAGCAGTACCTGATCCGGACCATCGGCGCCGGGGCCAGAGGCTACATTACCAAACGCTCGGCTCCGGAGCAGCTGGTCCAGGCCATCAAGAAGCTCCACCAGGGCGGCCGCTATCTCAGCCAGGAGGCGGCCGAATTGCTGGCCATGCGGGTGGCCCGGGGAGAGAAAGGCAGCTCGCCCCTGGACCCTCTCTCCAATCGGGAGATCCAGGTGCTCCGCTCCCTGGCCCTGGGCCGGACCAACCGGGAGATCGCCGAAAGCTATAACATCAGCGTCAAGACCGTGGACACCTACCGGTTCCGGCTGCTGAAAAAGCTGAATCTGCGCAATAACGCCGATCTGTCCAGATTCGCTATCCAGAATGGACTGGTAAAGCCCTGACGGCCGGGACCGAACCGGAGATATATCAGCCGCAAGGGTCCAAAAACACCGGAAACCCGGTTCCGGTCCGGGTCGGGGCTTGACCCCCGGCGTCCGGATCACTATTCTTCGGGCATGCTCAGAATTACCGACCATATCTCCCTCAGCGAGGATGAGTTGAGCGAGGATTTTATCCGGGCCTCCGGACCGGGCGGCCAGAACGTGAACAAGGTGGCCACGGCGGTCCAGCTGCGGTTCGATGCGGCCGCCTCGCCCTCCCTCAGCGAGGGGGTTCGATCCCGGCTGATCAGGCTGGCCGGAAGGAGGATGACCGAGCAGGGGGTTCTGGTCATCGAGGCCAAAAGGTTCAGAACCCGGGAGGCCAACCGCAAGGACGCCCGGGAGAGGCTGGCCGAACTGATCCTCAGGGCTTCGCAAAAGCCGAAGCCCCGTTTGGCTTCGGGCGTTCCCCGCTCCTCCAGGCTAAAACGGCTGGAGGAGAAACGTCGCCGGGCCCGGGTCAAATCCTATCGGGGCCAGGTTGATTCGGACTGACGGGGCCGGACGAATAAAGCGGTCATGGCCCCAAACAGGGCCTGCCGTTCAAGGGCGTTGGAAACGGATTACCTAAGCCGGGGTGCGTGTTGCACACGATGTTGAGGCGGCTCGGATGGCGGAACCGGGGGCCGTGGAAGCGGGGAAGGGCTCCCTACCGGAGGGAATGTAGGTAATTTACCTACACCCATGGTACGAGTTTTTTGACTCTAAAATCAGTATTCCTCCAATTTACACCTCTACCCCCGGCCCCTAATCTGATTAGCACCATCGGTCCCCATTTGTCCTTCTCTGCCGGGCTCCCGGTTTTTTGGGGGCCGGGAGCCCGGATCTTATAAAATGTCGAGAATAGATTCGCAAGAGCTGAGGCCGAACCCTTCCGGGGCTGTTAGGGGCCGGGGGAGGGTTGTAATTTCTTGTCGCACTGGCGCAACTCGCAAGTTTTCAAGGAGGAAGTCATGAAAAAGATCCTGGTCATCATGGTGGCCCTGGCGCTGGGCCTGAGTCTTGGGTTGGCGGCCGATCCGGTATCCGCTGCGGAATCCAAGATAAAGATCGGCGGCGGCCCCACCGGCGGGACCTTCAACGCCTTTGCCAGCGGCGCGGCGGTCTATCTGCCCAAAAAGGACGCCAACATCGTAGCCACCGCGGTGGGCTCCGGCGGATCCGTGGCCAACGTCAGGCGGGTCCACGCCAAGGAATCGGACATGGCCTTGTCCTACGGTGGCGATCTGTGGCTGGGAGCCAACGGCAAGCTGCCCAAAGATGATAAAAAATATAACGATGTCCGCATCATCGGCTACCTCTACGGGGCTCCGGCCCAGCTGGTGGTCCGGGCCGAAAGCAAATTTAAGAGCGCCTACGACCTGGAAGGAGCCCGGGTGGCGGTGGGTAACGCCGGCTCCGGGGCGGCGGCCTCCTGCGAGAGGTTCTTCCGGCATATCGAAATGTGGGACAAGATGAAGAAGCAGTTCCTGGGCTACTCCAAGGCCGCCCAGAACTTCCTGGACCGCAAGCTGGACGCCTTTTGGCTGCTGGTGGGTTACCCCAACCGGTCGGTCATCGAGGCCAACTCCCGGGCCAAGATCAGGCTCATCAACGTGGGCGACGACGCGGTCAAGAGCGGATTTTACAAGGCTTTGCCCTTCTATAAACCCATGACCATCCCGGCCGAAACCTACAAGGGCGTGGCCGAGTGCTCCTCTTTCCAGGACGCCACATTCCTCACCGTGCATAAGGACATGCCCGCCGACCTGGTCTACCAGGTGGCCTCCCTGCTCTGGTCCGAGGAGGGCATGAAAGAGATGACCACCCGCAAGAAGACCTTCAAGTCCATGAACCTGGATAACAACTTCAAGGGCGCTTCGGTGCCTCTCCATCCCGGCGCCGTCAAATTCTGGGAGGAGAAAGGCGTAAAAGTTCCGGATGCCTTGAAATAGAAGGCTCTATCGGGGGAACTTGAACGGATTTTGCCGCCTGTGGAAATGCCGCCCCCGGTGAGCAAGCGGCAACCGGCGCCGGGGCCGCCCCCCGGCGCCGATAATGAAACAGGTTCCAGGCCGCAGCCCTGACAGCCAGGACTCGATCCTTTTAAGAACAGACCGAAAACCGCGGCCGGAGCCGGGTCGTTTCACCCGGCACCGACCGCCATATTTTTCCGGCTCCGACCTCGTCTTCAAGGCCGACTATCTCTTGTAATTATCCTTAACCGCCCGGCCGATCCGGCTACTGCAAACCGGTCCGATAGTACCGGGAGGCCAGGATATCCGTATTGATCACCCCCAACACCTTGCCGCCCTCCACCACGGGCACCGCCGAGATCCGGTTCTCCTCCAGCTTGGCCAGAATGGCGGCGATGGGATCCGAAGGCTCCACCGTCACCGCCGGGCTGGTCATGACATCCCGAACCAGCAGGGAAGCGCACTCCGAAGAATGTGAAAGGGACTGGGTGATACCCCAGGTGTTGATCACCCCCGCCATCAGGCCCCCCTCGTTCACCACCGCGGCCAGGCTGCGCCCGGACTCCACTATCTTCCTGGCGACCTCCTGTAACTGGGCGGTTATGGGCACTGTGGCGATGGGGATCATGATGTCCCTGGCGCTGCGTTTCTGATCCTTGGCGCTGAGCCGGCCCAGGCTGATCTGCTCCGCCGCTTTGCAGGGCAGCATCTCGGCGTTGGTGGTCAGCAGATCCACCAGTTCGATCATGTTGGTCCGGATCACCTTTTCCCGCCAAGCCTCTGCGGACTCCCTACGCCGGTCGGAAAGCTCGGTGTATTCGGCCGCGTTTTGGCCCAGCCATTCCTGAACCGCCTGGGGTTTGCCCAGCCGGTCCGCCGGAATCTGCAAGTGCTCGGGGGTGGGCACCACATACTCCTGGGCCGCGAAGATAACCCCGCCGGAGTTGACCAGATAGTCGTTGGCGATCATGACCCCTTTTTGCTGATAGACCACCTGCTCCATGCGGGCGCGGAGGGCTTTCTTGATGGGGTCGGGGCTGTAGGTGTTGGCCCCTTCCACGATCAGGCGGTAGTCGCCCATGCGGCTGACCAGCATTGACGCACCCTCCGACTCCTCCAGGCCCAGGTAGCGGAACAAAGACGAGGCCGGCACCAGGCAGAAGGCGTCTTCCCGGAGCAGGTCGTTGGGTTTGGTGCTGAATTTATAGGGGCTCTTGCGGCCCTGGGGCGCCACCTGGGTCTCGTAGAAGGCCCTGGTGACCACGCCTTTCTCTTTCCACATCTGAAAAAGGTCCGCGACCGGCAGCCGGTCGGGGTTGTAGAGATACCCTTCGGCGTCGCTCAGGCCCACGGTCTTGGCCTGGGGCAGCCGGTCGGGCTCCAACATAATCCGCGCGGCATGGGCGCCCACCGCCCCGAAACCCTGGAACATGACCGTCACCTGGTCCGGGCCTGGCACCTCCAGGTCCCCGAACTGGGGAAGCATCTTCAGCCGGGGCATGACCTCCAGCAGGGTTTGCAGGGCGATGACCACTCCGCCGGCCGCGCCGCCCAATTCGTCGATGCGGTTCCCGCCCATGTCCGCCGGCTTGGACAGGGCGAAGTCCATGCCGTTTTCCACGGCCACGGTCTTCATGTCGGCGTCGTTGGTGCCCACGTCCGGGCCGGGTACATAGATCTTGGTGTATTTTTTTAGCAGCTTGGCCCAGCCGCGCACTATCTCCTGGTGTTCTTCCGGCCCCACGGCCCGGTCCGGGGCCACGATGCCGGACTTGCCGCCTCCGAAGGGCAGGTTGGCCGCCCCGTTTTTGAGGGTCATTCCCCGGGCCAGGTTGTGAATATCCAGAGGGGTGATGTCGGGCAGCATGCGGATCCCCCCCATGGCCGGGGTACCCATGGAAAGGTTGTCCACCACCATATACCCCCCGATCTCCAGATCGGAGGCTTCGTCCCACAGAAGAGCAACCAGATAGGGTCCCAGCTTGTCGGCCGTTATGCCTATGGTGGAGAGCAGCTGCTCATCCTGGTGGGTCAGTTCCAGTCTACATTTGCCGTCCTTCTCCCGAATCACCCTGGTCTCCAGGAGGGATTCGGGCAGGTGACCGTTTATGAACTCCTTCATCACGGGGGGAATCACGGAAGACTCCTTTTGTTGTTAATTGCGGTGACCGGCGCACCGGAAGAGGTTAACTGGGCGCCCTTCCCGGGGCCGGACTTGGGAAGGACGACGTCTTGACGGATGATGGATGGGAAAAAATAAAAGGGCGGTTTGTCTTGGCCGGGGTGGATAAGGAAAGTACCGGACGGTTCGGCGCACAAAGGAGTTCTCGGGAGTCCTCCCGGGTATTCGTCCCTCCGCGCCTGAGCTTCAACCCCTGCGCCGGCACCCTGATTTATAAGCATTTCAGCCACCAACACCTGTGCCGTTCAGGCTGACGCTGGATACTTTATCCCTTCCGTCCCCAGGCATTACGCCATAATTACATTGTTAGGGGTCGATCCCGCTCCGGTCAATCACTTTATTGGCTCCCGGCTTTCGCCTTCAAATCGCCCCAGAAAACGGTTTGGGCCGGAGTCGAACAAATTCCTCCAGACAAAAAGGGGCGCCCACAAAAATTTGGCCTGCCCGGCTTGGTTTACCCATTTTCCAGGAATAATTTGTTCGATGGATGGGACTATAGATCTAATAAAATTTTTAAATATTCTTTATCAGCTGTTGATCATTCCTTAATTCAGGGCCAATTGCCGGACAAACCACGCCACCCACGATCTGCCGGGCCATCCCGGTCAGGACCGCGGCCGCGTTTTGGGGAGTGTTAGATAATTTGGGGTTAAGCCTTGACCGAACCGAATGATTGACTCACCCGGATAAACCGACACTCCCGCGTCTTGATTGTTTTCGGGAAATGGGCCTTCAGTCGGGCAGCCGCTTAAAAAAACTCTCAAAAATGGCCGTGTTCTTTTGGAGGATTTCGTCATCGACCCGGCCGCTGATCATGGTGTAGGATTCCGGATCGGCGTAGCTCTGGACCACCTCTATGACTCTATCCCCGTCTGCAAGACCGTACTCGGGGTGGAACTGGACCCCCCAGACCGGACGATCGCCGTACTGGTAGGCCATGACCCGGCAGTGGTCCAGGGAGGCCAGGACCTTGAACTCCGGGGGCAGGTCGAAGACCTCGTCGCTGTTGACCGTAAGGCAGACCGATCGGCCCGTGTTTTCATACAGGGGGTTGGCGGCGAACTCCAGGGGAAGCCAGCCCCAGACCTTGCGGCTCCTGTGCCGGGCGTACTTCCGGCCGGCCAGGGTCCGGACGATGAACTGGTGACCGTAGCAGATCCCCAGAACGCACCGGCCGCTTTGTACAAAGGAGGTTATCAGCCCGGCCAGGTCCCCGTCCCAGGGGTTGTCGTCCAACACCGAGGCCTCCGATCCGGAGACTAGGAGATGGGTGTACTTGTCAAATTCCAGGTCTTCCCGCCCCAGTTCCGGCAGGGGCAGGAGGGTGTACTCCGCGCCCGGAGCAGCCTGGGCCACGATGTGCTCTACGGCCAAGTTGAAATCCTGGGCCAGGGTTTCATCCAGCAGGCAATTGAGAACCAGCAAAAGCATTTGGATTTCTCCGCTCGGGTTGACAACGGCCGATCCGCCCGGCCGTATTTCCCTTGTTAATAACACCAAGAAAGGGGCAGAGGCAAAGGGAACCTGCCCACATCGGGGCGGATGATAATTGCTCAGCCGATGCCCAGCAGCTCCTTGACCCTTCCGGCCTTGCCCTCCAGGTCGGCCTGGCGGCTGATCATGACCTTCTGGGCCTGGGGCGGCCCGGCTCCGTGGACCGATTCGATGAGGTAGGCCACGGCCCCGGCCCCGGCCACCAGGCTCTCGATGAGCCGGAGGACCTTCATCCGGTCCAGGGGGTCCACCCCGGCCGCGGTTTGGAGATACTTGCGCACATAAGGGCCCACCACCGGGTCGTCCAGGCTCTTGGCCGGGGGCAGGGTCCCGATGAGCCCGCCGGCGATGTCCGTGGCCAGCCGGGCGATCTCGTAGGGGAAGCGGGTCACATTGAGCTTGCAGACGTTGGCCAGAAGCCGGTCCGCCTCGTAGCCCCCGGCCGGGGTCGCCGCGCCCTTGACCGCGGCCGAGAGGCCGCAGGCGAACAGGGTCTCGTTGAGGTGGACCATCTCCACCAGCTTGTCCCGGATGTGGCCGGTCTTGAGCAGGCCGTTCATCTCGGCGATGAGGGCCGCGGCCCCGATGAGCACGTCGCCCACCCCGGCCTTGCAGCCGCCGTAGGACTGGCGGTGGTAGGCCGCGAACCGCTCCACCAGGGGGCCGCAGAACTCGGTTTCGCCGTTGAGGAAGACCCGCTCGTGGGGCACGAAGACGTTGTCGAAGACGGTCATGACCTCCTGGCCGCCGAACAGGGGGTTGCCCTGGTCCAGGGTCCCACCCTCCATCTTGCGGGTGTCCGAGGCCTGGCGGCCGTAGATGTAGACGACCCCTTCCGCGTTGGTGGGCACGGCGCAGCAGACGGCGTAGTCCTCCTCTCCCGGGCGCATGGCCATGGTGGGCATGACGATGATCTCGTGGGAGTTGACCATGCCGGTCTGGTGGAGCTTGGCCCCCCGGATGACCACCCCGTCGGACTTGCGCTCCACCACCCGCAGAAACAGGTCCGGGTCCACCTGATCGGTGGGCCGTTTGGAACGGTCACCCTTGGGGTCGGTCATGCACCCGGAGTGGACCAGGTCCTCCTCTTGGATGCGGCGGTGGTAGGCCTTGAACCGCTGGTGATACTCGGTGCCGTGGGCCCGGTCGATCTCAAAGGTGGTGTTGTAGACCGAGTTGGCCGCGTCCATGCCCGCGCAGCGCTGAAAGCAGCACCCGGTCAGGCCGCCGCAGTGGCGCAGCATCTCCACCTTGAGCCGGAGCTGGTCCGGGGTGGCGTGGATGTGGGTGAAGCGGTTTATGTCCGCGTCGCAGATGGCGGAGCGGACCGTGAACAGCTCCCGGGTGTCCGCCGCCCCGGCGCAGTCGTAGGTCACGGCCACGGCCCTGGCCGAGGGCGCGATCAGAGGATGATCCGGTCCGTCCGCGCTGTCCCGGCCCATGACGTTGGTGGTCAGGTTCAGTTTCCGGATGGAGTCGAGGTACTGCTCTCCGGTTTTCAGGGGCATGGTCTACCTCCGGGGCGGGCTGATCCGTCAAGGTTCGGTGCTTGTTCCAATTGTCTGGAAACGGATTGGACCAGCATAACATGCGGCCGAGGTGGAGTGGAAGAAGGGGGTTGGGGGGAAGTCCGGGGGCTTACGGTTTATTCCAGGCCCTTGAGCCCGCCGTGCTTTTTGATCAACCCCCGCAGCTGATCGTAGGTCAGGTCCAGCAACTCGGCGGCCCGGCGCTGGTTGAAGAGGGCCTTCTTGAGGGCCGCCCGGAGCAGGCGCTTCTCCGCCTCCCGGACTGTCTCGGTAAAGGGCGGCAGGGGTTCGGTCGGATCGAAGGAGGGGCCGGGCCGCTCTTTGGGTCCGGCCTTATCCGCCGCAGGAGCCGGTTCCGCTGCCGGCGGCCCAGGGATGGGCCTCTCCTGGACGGGGGGAGGACCAAAGGGGTCGAACACGATCTCCCTGATGCGGTCCGTGGCGGCGCGGTAGACGGCCCGCTCCACCACGTTTTTCAGCTCCCGGATGTTGCCCGGCCAGGGGTGGGCCTCCAGCTTTTCCAGGGCCGAGGAGGCGAACGCCGGGGGCTCCTCCCGGCCCAGCTCCCGGGCCATCCGTCCGGCAAAGTGATTGGCCAGAATGACCACGTCTCCCCTCCGCTCCCTCAGGGGCGGCAGGGTCAGGACCTCGAAGGAGAGCCGGTCCAGAAGATCCTGCTTGAATTTGCCCTCCCGGGCCAGGACCCGCAGATCCAGGTTGGTGGCGCCCAGGATCCGGACATCCACCTCCACCGGCCGGGAGCCGCCCACCCGCTCGAAGACCCCGTACTCCACCACCCGCAGGATCTTTTCCTGGGCCTCCAGGGGAATCAGCCCTATCTCGTCCAGGAGCAGGGTCCCCCCGTCGGCGGCCTCGAACCGGCCGGCCCGGCGGCCGGTGGCGCCGGTAAAGGACCCGGCCTCGTGTCCGAACAGCTCCGATTCCACCAGGGAGGGGGCCAGGGCCGCGCAGTTGAGTGCGGCCAGGGGGGCCTGCCAGCGGGCCGAGAGATAGTGGAGCCGGGCCGCGGCCAGCTCCTTGCCGGTGCCCCGCTCCCCGATGAGGAGAATAGGTCGGTCCACCCGGGCCACCCTGGAGAGACGCTCCTGAAAATCCAGGAACTCTTCGGACTGGCCCAGGGCCTCCACCGGTCCGGAAGTTGAGCCTTTTGCTGCCATGAGTAAAATTTACCAACTATTGAGCCAAATTGCCATGTATTAGTTTATTAGACCAATCAAGAAATTTACGTAAATTTTTCATTTGCCCAATAACTTATCAATATCTTGGTGATAATTTAGGACTATGGTTTTGGCACGGCTGATGCTTCTAAGTGCGGCAGCGGTCCACGAAACGGCCGCCAGGACAAAGGAACCTAGGAGGGAAAAATGGGAATCTTCACACGCTTTCGGGATATCGTCAATTCCAACATCAATTCCATGCTGGACAAGGCCGAGGACCCCGAAAAGCTGATTAAGCTGATGATCCAGGAGATGGAGGAGACCCTGATCGAGATCAAGGCCTCCTGCTCCGGGGCCATGGCTTCGGCCAAGAAGACCAAGAGGCGGCTGGCCGAGACGGCCGGGAAGGTGGATCAGTGGGCCGCCCGGGCCGAGCTGGCCGTGAAAAAGGGCCGGGAGGATCTGGCCAGGGAGGCCCTGGCCGAAAAACGGGCCCTGGCCGACAGGGTGGAACTTTTGACCAAAGAGTACGAAAAGGCCGAGACCCTGGTTGACGAATACCAGGCCGATATAGTACAGCTCGAAGAGAAGCTGGCCTCTGTCCGGGAGAAACAGCGCAATCTGGTTCAGCGCCACATCCACGCCCGACGCAAGCGGAAAGCTCAGGAGGAGATCCGGCGCTTCGAGACCTCCGACGCCCTGTCCCGCTTCGAATCCCTGGAGAACCGGATTGAGCGTATGGAAAGCGACGCCGATCTGGTAAACTACGGCCGCCAGCCCTCCCTGGAGGAGCAGTTCGCCAGGCTGGCCGAGGACGAAGAGATCGAGCGGGAGCTGGCCGCCCTGAAAAAGGCCCAGGCCAAGACCGCCAAGGACGCCAAGCCCGAGAGCGGGGCCCGGGACTCTGCGAAGGAGCCCCAGGCCGGACCGGAGAAGGCCTAGCCCACCGCGGCTGGAGCCTGCCCGGACGGATGCGGCAAGTGGATTTTGTAGTTGGGAGGAGAGATGCATACGGGACAGCTGACTGTTCTTCTGGTATTCGCGATACCACTAGTGGCGGTTTCCGGGTGGGTTATAATAAAGATCCTGACCGTACTGCGCCAGGGACCCAGGCCCGAAGATCGTAAGGCCATGAGTGAAGAGATCGCCATGATGCAGGACCTGTCCCGCGAGCTCCTTCGGATGCAGGAAAGAATAGAAGCCCTGGAGACGATCCTGGTGGACCGGGACAGGCAGGGAGGCTCTAAATGAGAAGACATAGATACTATACCCACCGCGGCTGGCGGCAGAGCCGTCGGGAGTTCGACTGGAATTCCCTCCATCTCAGGCGGGCCCCCCGCCGTTCGGCCAACGCCAGGATTCTGGGGGTCTGCGCCGGGCTGGCCGAACGCTTCGACCTGTCAGTAAGGGGAGTCAGAATCGGGGCGGTGATTCTGCTTATCTTCACCGGTTTCTGGCCCCTGGTCGGGATCTACCTGCTGGCCGCGCTGTTGATGCGTCCGGCCCACAGCATCCCGCCCTTGCCCGAAAACGAGGCCGAGTACGAGTATCAGCGGGAGTACCAAAAGGAGAAGGCCCGCATGGCCCGGGAGAAGGCCCGCCAGGAAGCCAGGGCCGAGGCCGGAACCCGGGAGGCGGACTACGAGGGCCGGAACTTCACCGAGGAGCGCAAGGCGGCCACCGAGAGCCTGAAGCGGACCTTTGACAAGCTGAACAAGCGTCTCCAGAACCTGGAGGATTCGGTCACGGCCAAGGAGTTCGACTGGGAAAGACGTTACGACCAGTCCTGAGGGGGAGGGCGGAGGGGGCTTCTCCGCCCTCTCGCCTCTCTTGTGTAAGCTGACATAATCCCCATCCCGGTTTTTATCGCAGAGCCCCGGCCCTGACGCTCCGGGTGCGCCCGAAGACAGGGCAGGTCCGCTCCGGGGAGGAAAGCAAAATGTCCGCCGTATTTATTACAATGCTCATTTTTTGGGGAGGGCTCCTGGCCGTGCTTGTGGTTCTGATTTTGGACGAGTTGGCCGCCCGGCTGGGGCTCCAGCCCGGATTGGTCCGCTGGCGGCTCGGGCCCTTGTTCAAGGCCGCGGGCCGGAAAAAGGACCGGGAGACCAGGGAAAAAAAGGAACCGGGCCCGGCCGCCCTCACCGCCCTGATTTCGGCGGGGGATTAGCCCCTCCCGATCCGCCCAGGGGGAGCCGGAAGCGCCGGGCCCGAAACCCCAATCAACCCGAGCCACCCGAGCCACCCGAGGCTGAAAACACGGAACAGAGGGGAGGAGCTCCATGATCACCGGGTTCGGGAAGCCGGTTCAAGCCAGCCGGGAATACCATCTGGACTGGCTGCGCCTGCTGGCCATTCTGGCCGTCTTCTTTCACCACGCGGCCAAGTTCTTCGACTTCGACTCCTTCACCCTGTTCAACCCCGCCCGCAGCCTGGCCGCCTCGGCCTTCCGGGAGGCCAACGCCCTGTGGATGATGCCCCTGTTCTTCGTCATCTCCGGGGCGGCGGTGCATTTCTCCCTTAAGTCGCGCGGCGCCGGGGGCTTCCTCAAGGAGCGGGTCCTGCGTATCCTCGTCCCCCTGGCCATCCTGGGCACGTTCGTCATCAACCCGCCCCAGGTCTACCTCACCCGGCTTTTCGATGGCGACTTCAGCGGCAATTTCCTGCTGTGGATCCCCCTTTATTTCCAGGGAATCTACATCCCGGACGGAGGGGGCAACTTCGCCCCCCTGGGCTTCGGCACCCACATGTGGTACCTGATGTACCTCTTTGTTTTTTCCCTGCTCCTGTTGCCCATGTTCGTGAGGTTCGGCCGGTCCGGCAAGAGCCTCCTGGCCCGGCTGGCCCAAAGAATCCAGGGACCCCGGGCCCTGCTCCTGCTGTTCCTGCCCGTCTCGGCCGCCGCGGCCTTTAACGAGGCCCTGGGCCTGGGCTTCCTGCGCATCACCGGCGGGTGGTCGCCGTTGCCCTATCTGCTCTTCTTCGCCCTGGGCTATGCAGTCTTCTCCAACCCCCGGCTGGTGAAGGCAGTCCGGGCCCAAGGGCTCTCCTTTTTGGCCGCGGCCGCGGTCCTGACCTGGCTTTATGTGGACTCCCACTTCGGGATAACCCTGACCATCCCGGGCATCACCCGGCACGATCTCCTCAACAACGGGGCCGTGATCCCCCTTAACCGCTGGGTTCTGGCGGGGCTCATGGCTATGCGGGGGCTGATCGCCTGGTGCTGGGTGGTGGGCCTGCTGGGCCTGGGTCAGCGGGTCCTGACCGCGGACAACCGGTTCCTGGATTACGCCACCGAGGCTATTCTGCCCTTTTACATCCTCCACCACACGGTGATGTACATCGTGGGCTTTTACGTCATCCAGACGGACGCCTCGGTGACGGCCAAGTTCTTCCTCATCGCCGGGGTCTCCTTTGCCATCATCATGGCCCTGTACCACTTCCTGGTCCGGCGGTTTAACTCGCTGCGGTTTTTGTTTGGAATGAAAAGGCTTCCGGACGGGGGGTGAGAGCGGAAGAGGTTCCCCACCGATTTTAATCGCCTCCCGCGATGAACAGATCCGAGCTGATCCCACCCCGATTTGAGGGACACCGGGAAAAGCATCTATAGATGCTTAAGGAGGTGTTCATTGGCCAGGAAGCGCAGACCGTATCCGCGCGAGTTCAAAATTGAAGCGATCAAGTTGATTGCGGAGGGCGGGCTTCGATCTTTGGTCTTGAGGCAAAGAGTGCTAACATATAAAGGTGATAGTATATCTATGCTGTTGAGAGGTGATACCATTTATCGACCCAAACACGGCGCTGCCGTTGCCTGCCTGGTGTGGCTGGCCTTGTCCGTCGTGCCTTATCCTTGCTCCGCGGCCGAGGAATGCGAGAAAACGCTTCGGGTCGGGGTGCGGGGCATGGATTACAAGCCGTCCCTCTTGGATAGGATTTTTGTAAGGTCGACCGGCAACGGGGTCATCCATGAGCTCATGCTCATGCTCAAGCCTTTGCTGAAGGTCCGGATTGTGTATGTGGTCAGCTCCACCCATGTGGAACGAAGGGTGCTGCTGAAACAGGGCAGGATCGACGTTATCGCCTTTGACAGTCCCCAATTCACCTCGGAGCCGTTCATAGACTTCGTATCCCTGGGCCTGCATATCAACCGCCAGTTGTTTGTTCATAAATTACGCAAGGATATTTTTTCGGTAGACGACCTGGTCAATGTCCGCCTGGCCGTAATCAAGGGCGATAATTACATGCCCCATCTCTCCAACGCCCTGGGCTCGACTATTGTCATCATGGACAGCCCCAACCAGGCCCTGGAAGCTCTTAACAACGGCAGGGTGGACGCCTATTTGGCCCCCTCGGCGCGCACGGCCGAAAATATCATCAATCAAGAGCGATTGCACGACGTGGTGAAAGTCGGTTTGAGGATCGAACAGATCCACATGAACCTGGCCGTCCGCAAGGATAATCTGGAACTGAAGCAGTCTTTGGAAGAGGCTATCCTAAGCCTGAGGCGATCCGGCAAGCTTAGAACGCTGCATGAAAAATGGTACGACGTTAACTACCAGCCCAACCCCTGGCGCAAGGTTTTCAAACTGGGCCTTGTGGGCGCGGCCCTGGTCGTCTTTTGGCTGCTGTTGGAGGTTTTTGTGAACCTGCGCCTCAGGTCCAGGTTTGCCAAGGTGAGCAAGGATTTCCTGGATTCCGAGGAACGATACCGCAGCTTGATTCATGCGTCCCCGGACATGGTCATCGTTTTGGACCGGGAGGGCCTGATCCAGCATGCCAATCCGGTGGCCGATCAAGTGCTCGGCTCACCCGGGGAACCCATGGTCGGATCGGAACTGGGCGGTTCCGTTCAGGCGGATCAACGGGCGGCCCTGGCCGAGTTCATTGAACTGACCACAACTAAGGGGCGGGGCAGGCGCGAGTTCAAATTCGTGGACGACAAGAGGGTGGTGCATGAAGTGGACGTGGCCGCCCGGGTGCTGCCCACGCCGGATGGAGAAGATCTCCGTATCTGCTGTTTCGCCCGGGACGTGACCCAGCGCAACAACATGGAGCGGGAGCTGGTGCAAGCCGACCGGATGGCCACCATCGGCAAGATGGCGGCCGGGGTGGCCCATGAGATCAACAACCCCATCGGTATCGTCCAAGCCAATGTGGAGCTTTTGCTGGCCAGAAAACTGTACCTCCCGGAATCCAGGGAATTCCTGGAGGCGATTCGGCGCAATTCCATCAGGGCCGGACAGATCACTCAGGATCTCCTGGCCATGACTAGGCCCAAAAAGCTCCAGATGCGACAGGTGAACCTTGAAGAGATCATCAACCTGTCCCTGCGCATGATGAGCGGGCAGCTCAAGGGCATTGAGATAATCCAGGAACGCCCAAACAGCCCGGCGGTCCTGATGGCCGACCCCAATCTGTTGCAGCAGGTCTTGGTAAACCTTTTTCTCAATGCCGGTACGGCCATGAAGGACTGCCAAGTCCGCCGCCTGTTGATCCGTTTCTGTTCCGGCACCGTGGATGACATCCTGTGCCTGCGCGTAGAAGACAGTGGGCCGGGGATTGAAAAGGAACTCCTCAACGAGATATTCGAACCTTTCTTCTCCCGGGGAAAGAAGGAAGGCTTCGGATTGGGCTTGTTTATCTCCCGCCTGATAATTGAAAAACACCATGGAATGATCTTTGCAGAATCAGACGTCGGCAAGGGCGCTCAGTTTATTATTGAGCTTCCGGTAAGGGGCCCGGGAACAGATTACGATGATAACGGTGAAACATGATAAACAAATTGTTGGTGGTCGACGACGAGCCTGACTTTTTACAGGTCCTCGAAAGCTACTTCTCCTTTGGAAACTACCAGGTGCATACCGCCGCCTCCGGCGAGGAGGCCTTGGGGCTGCTGTCAGAAACCGCCTTTGACGCGGTGATCACCGACATGGCCATGGAGGATATCTCCGGTCTGGACCTGCTCAAGACCATCAAGCAGACCGACGCCAACCTGCCGGTGATCATCATGACCGGAGCCGGAACCATCGAAAGCGCGGTGGAGGCCATCCAGTTCGGAGCATTCCACTATGTAACCAAGCCGTTCAATCCCCATGACCTGGACAATCTGGTCCACCGGGCCATTGAAAGCGCCAACATGCAGCGCCGCCTGGCCGAGAACGACTGCCTGGAAAAGGAGCAGTGCTCCCTGGTCATGGGAACCAGTCGGGGTATGAGGGATGTTTTGCAGACCGTGCAAAAGGTGGCCGACTCGGAGGTGCCGATCCTCATCCTGGGAGAGACCGGTACCGGCAAATCCATGCTGGCCAAACACATCCACCAGATCAGCGACCGGGCCGATAAGGATTTCATGACCATAGATTGCGCCTCTTTAGCCGAAAATCTATTGGAGAGCGAGCTGTTTGGCCATGTCAAGGGGGCTTTTACCGGCGCGGTGGCGGCCAAGAGGGGCCTGTTGGAGGAGGCCCAGAGCGGGACCGTTTTCCTGGATGAGATCGGCGAACTTTCACCCTCCACCCAGGTTAAGCTGTTACGGGCGGTCCAAGAACGGGAGATCAGACCGGTAGGGGGCAACAAAACCATCAAGATCGACGTCCGGTTCCTCTCGGCCACCAGCCGCAATCTGGAAAGTGAGATTGAAGACGGCCGCTTCCGGGAAGACCTCTATTTTCGCCTGGCGGTTATTCCCCTGTCCATGCC
Organism: Desulfarculia bacterium; assembly: GCA_963662305.1. Classification (GTDB taxonomy): domain Bacteria; phylum Desulfobacterota; class Desulfarculia. The sequence continues at coordinate 552,590 of OY759351.1, forward strand.
GCCCCTGCGGGAAAGAAAAGAAGATATCCTCATCTTCGTTCACCACTTTGTGGAGATGTTCAACAAGCGTTATAAAAAAAAGGTTTCGCGCATCGATCCAACGGTGACCCACCTCCTGCTGGCCTCCTCCTGGAAAGGCAATATCAGAGAGCTGGAAAACACCATCGAGCGGGCTGTTCTCCTGGCCGATTCCGATGTAATCACCGCGGACAACCTGAGTCTGTCGCATCAGGCGCAAAGGTCTCAAATCGAAGCGGCCGGCCCGGTGGCCCTGAAAAAGGTGGTGGAGGAGGCGGAAAAGATGGCCATAGCTCAGGTTCTGCAGGAGGTCGAGGGGAACCGCACCGCCGCAGCCAGGCGGTTGGGCATCGGCCGCCGGACCCTCTACGACAAACTGTCCGCCTACGGACTGGAATAACCCGCCCAAATCCCAGAAGCCCTAAGGTGGGACTGGAATCGGACCGGGCCAGGAATGGTGGTGTGCGGATTTTGGTACGGCCCGAACTGCAGGGTGTGCGGTCGGGCGTATGCATCCTCCTGCCAACCCGGCTGCGTTTGACCAAAACCGCCTGCCTTGCACCGTCCTGCTTCGTTCTATAGAATGCCTCAATAGATTGAAAATAATCTTATTAATTAATAAATCGGGTAGATGTACGGGCAAGGGCGGATCATATAGAAAAAATCCTATCTGGGGTTTGGGGTTGGCACAGGCTTTGTAATTGTTCCTTTATGGAACCGATTTGTTACATCACCAGCCAAGGAGAAGCGCGAATGCAAATTCATAAAAAAGTGGCGGTTATTCTGTCCATCGTCGGCCTGCTCATGGGGTTGGCCGGATCCGCCTTGGCCTACGAGGCGACCACCGGCCCCACCGGTGTCCTCAAGTATGAAAAAGGCAAGGCCTTTGAGGGTTACACTCTTATTTCACCGACGATCGGCTGCAAGGACGTTTACCTCTTTAACATGGAAGGCGATGTCGTTCACAAATGGCACTGCCAAACCCCTCCCGGGCTCTACGCCGAGTTGCTGCCCAACGGCAACCTGCTGCGGGCCGGCCAGGCCGATCAGAAAAAGCAGCTGGCGGCCATTGGAAAATATAAGCAGAAGGGCGACCAGGTCCAATACGTAGCCATCGGCGGCACCGGCGGCACCATTCAGGAGATCGACTGGGACGGCAAGGTGGTTTGGGAATACGTCCTGGCCGAGCCGTACAAGGTGATGCAGCATCACACCTTCCACCGTATGCCCAACGGCAACACTCTGATCCTGGGTTGGGAATACATGACCAAGGAGGAGGCCCTCAAAGCCGGCCGCGATCCCAAGAATTTCCTGCCCGGGCCGGTCGTTTCCAAGAAAATCAAATACGAAGGCTTCTGGAACGATTTCGTTATCGAGGTAAACAAAAAGGGCGAAACCGTCTGGGAATGGCACGTCAAGGATCATCTGGGCAAGGGCCCGGACAAGCTGGACTTCAACTACGTTCTGCCCCGGCCGGTCGGCGATCTGTACAACACCTACGACTGGTCCCACTTCAACACGGTCAGTTACATTCCGGAGACCGACACCGTCGTCCTCAACTCCCGGAACCTGGCCGAGTTCTACTTCATCAATCACAAGACCGGGAAGATCGAGTACCGTTGGGGCAACCCCACCACTTACGATCCCAAGGCCAAAAAACCGAGCTGGTACGATAACGGGGACCAGAAGGTCTGGGGCTCCCACTGCGCCACTCCTTTGGCCAACGGCAATGTGCTGGTGTTTGACAATGGTTCAGAGCGTCCCGAGGGTAACCGTTCCGCCGCCGTGGAGGTCGATCCCAAGACCGGTAAGGTCGTCTGGGAATACCGCTCCCGGCACAGCAACAGCTTCTATTCCTATCGCCAAGGCGGGGTCCAGCGCCTGCCCAACGGCAACACCCTGATCTGCTCCACCCACGGCGGCCATCTCATCGAGGTGACCCCGGACAAGAAGGTGGTCTGGGAATTTGTAAGCCCCATAGTCCTGGGCAAACTCAAGTGCGTGCTCAACGAAGGAGACGCCTTCCCGGCCAAGGTGGGCATTAACGCCATGATGAATATGATCCACCGGGCCTACCGTTACGGTCCGGACTATCCCGGGCTGAAGGGTAAGGACCTGAGCGTCAAGGAACCCCTGGCTCCCGGATGCCCCCAGTTCTTCAAGGTCTATAAGAAGGGCCTGGTAGCCACCAGCGCCAAAAAGGCCGATAAGCCGAAGGAAGCGCAAGAAGAGGCGGAGGACGACGAGGACGGTCCGGCCATGCATGCTTATTAAGCCGCCGGCAAAACTGGATCCTTAAAACCGGTTCCCTGAATGGACGCCGTAATCCTTCGGGATTGCGGCGCCGCTTTTGACCAGTGTGCGGGCTGGGGGACACACGGACCGCCAAGTGTGCGGTCGGGCGTATACACCCCAGAGCCGGACCGCCCCCGGATCGATTAATAGTGGCTGTCCGATACCTGCTCGCCCGGTTCCGAAGAAACCCCGAATTCGTTGATATGAGACTAACTAATTAATAAATCAGCCGAAAAAATGGAAGTAGGGCTGACAACAAAGGCATTGGCCCGGCCGGTTGGCATAAGCCTTGTATTCAGCGATATTTGAATTGTCTAGTTATATCCATAGCCAAGGAGAGGCGCGAATGAAAATTCACAAAAAAGTGGCGGTTATCCTGTCCATCGTTGGCCTGTTCATGGGGTTGGCCGGATCCGCATTGGCCTATGAGGCGGTCACCGGCCCCACCGGTGTCCTCAAGTATGAAAAAGGCAAGGCCTTTGAGGGATACACCCTTATCTCCCCCATGGTCGGCTGCAATATGACCTATCTGCTGGACATGGAAGGCAACGTGGTCCACAAGTGGAAATGCCAGACTCCGCCAGGGCTTTACGCCGAGCTGCTGCCCAACGGCAACCTGCTCAGGACCGGTAAGGTCAACCAGCACGAGCAGTTGGTGGCCATCGGCAAGGCTAAAAAAGACGCCAAGAAAAAGGAGCAATACTGCGCTATCGGCGGCGCCTCCGGCATGGTCCAGGAGATTGCCTGGGACGGCACCGTGGTCTGGGAATACCGGATGGCCGAACCCTACAAGGTGATCCAGCACCACACCGCCCACCGGATGCCCAACGGAAACACCCTGGTTCTGGGTTGGGAATACATGACCCAGGAAGAAGCCATCAAGGCCGGCCGCGATCCCAAGCTGCTTCCTCCGGCCGACAAACCCATGCATTATGGCGGAGTTCCTCACTACGGCTTCTGGAACGACGTTGTCTACGAGGTCAACAAAAAAGGCGAGGTGGTCTGGAAATGGCGCACGGCCGATCATATGGGCAAGGGTCCGGACAAGCTGGACTTCAACTACACCCTGCCCAAGCCGGTGGGCGAGATGTACTGGAGCTATGACTGGTCCCACTTCAACACCGTAGACTACATCCCCGAGACCGACACCATCGTCATGAACTCCCGTAACTTCGGCGAGTTCTACCTGGTAGATCACAAGACCGGGAAGATCAAATATCGCTGGGGCAACCCCACCACCTACGATCCCAAGGCCAAGAAACCGGGTTGGTATGATGATGGAGACCAGAAGCTCTGGGGCTCCCACTGCGCTACCCCCCTGGCCAACGGCAATATCCTGGTCTTCGACAACGGTTCCGAGCGGCCCGAGGGCCAGCGCTCTAGGGCCGTGGAGGTCGATCCCAAGACCAGTAAGGTTGTCTGGGAGTACCGCTCCAGGCATAGCAACAGCTTTTTCTCCTATCGCCAGGGTGGGGTGCAGCGCCTGCCCAACGGCAACACCTTGATCTGCTCCACCCACGGTGGGCACGTCATTGAGGTCAATCCCAAAAAAGAGGTGGTTTGGGAGTTCGTCAGCCCGGTCGCCGGCGGTTGTCAGACCAAATGCGTGCTCGGCCAGGAAGATGCCATGCCCTATAAGCGGCATATCAATGGCATGATGAACATGCTCCACCGAGCCTTCCGCTACGGCCCGGACTATCCCGGACTGCAGGGCAAGGATCTCAGCGTCAAGGAGCCCTTGGCCCCCGGATGCCCCCAGTTCTTCAAGGTCTACAAGAAGGGCCTGGTGGCCGCTGGCGCTGCTAAGCCGGCCACAAAAGAGCAGGCCGAGGAAGAGGAGGACAGCGAGGACGGTCCGGCCATGCACGCCTATTAAGCCATTGGCAAAGCCGGTTCCCTGAATAGACGCCGCAATCCTTCGGGATTGCGGCGTCGCTTTTGGCCAGTGTGCGGGCTGGGGGACGCACGGGCGGGAATGCTATGCGGGGAATCGCACAGTTCTTTGCGATTTTTAGCGGGGACCACTTTCAACAAATATATCCCGGCAAATTTATTTAAATATTATATGTTATTATGGTTATTTTACTAATCCAGTCAGCTTTGGCCCGTTATCTGCAATACTACCCAGTGATGGTTTCCAATGACGAATGTGGCCGGGAAAAGACCTGGAGCCGGGCCCATTACAAGTTACGATTATTTCAAGGGAGTGAACATGGAAAGACGTCAATTCATTCGCATCGCCGGCCTTGGCACCGCCGCTTTGGCCATGAGTCCGGTCAAGGCCTTCTCCTTCCCCACCGTGTTTCCGCACGGAACCACCATTTACAAGCCGGATAAATGCTTCAACGGATTTACCGTATTCGGCACCGAGGTGGCGGAGGAGGGAACGGTCCTCATTGACATGAACGGCAATGTGGTCCGTCAGTGGAAGGACATCTGCCAGGCCGAGCATCCGCCCAAGATGATCAAGGGCGGTTTCCTGGCCGGAACCAAGCGTCCCGCCCCGGAGAAGAAAGGCCGCATCTGGGGCGACGAGCATTCCACCGACCTGGTGGTGGTGGACTGGGACGGTAAGGTGGTCCGCAATATCCCCAAGGCGGGCATGCACCACGACTATCAGTTCGAGGGCAACCCGGTGGGCTACCATGTTCCCGGCGCCCCTGTGGCCAACTACAAGGGCAAGATGCTGGTGCTGAGTCACAAGATAGTCAAAAACGAGAAGATCACCAATAAGCAGCTCTATGATGATTATATCGTCGAGCTGGACGCCCAGGGCAAGATCATCTGGGAGTGGCTGGCCTCGGATCATTTCGACGAGATGAACTTTGACGAGCCCTTTAAAAAGACCATGCGCAAGTATCCCACCTTCTCCATGACCCGCACTCCGGGCGTTAAGGGCGGGGACTGGATTCACGTCAACAGCGCCTCCTACCTGGGACCCAACAAGTGGTGGGACGAGGATCCGGCCAAGTACAAGGTCTTCAATCCGGAGAACGTGATCATCAGCAACCGGCAGACCAACACCAGCTGTATTATCGAGAAGAGCTCCGGCAAGGTGGTCTGGCAGATCGGCCCCTACTACTACCGTGACAGTAAGTGGGTCTTCAACGGCGAGGAGTACAAGGGCGCTTACAAAAAGCTGGAGCAGATTGTCGGCCAGCACCACACCCACATGATTCCCAAGGGCCTGCCCGGCGAAGGCAATATCATGATCTACGACAACGGCGGCTACGCCGGCTACGGTCCGCGCAACCCAGGGGCCCACTTCGGCTGGTCCGACGCCCGTCGGGACTATTCCCGGGTGATCGAGTTCGATCCGCGTTCCCTGAAGATGGTCTGGGAGCACTCGGCCAAGCAGATGGGCATGAGAAACAAGTATCAGTTCTACAGCGACTATGTTTCTTCGGCTCAGCGGCTGCCCAACGGCAACACCCTGATCACCAACGGTGCCGTGGGCCAGTTCCAGGAGGTCACCCCGGACCACGAGATCGTGTGGGAGTACATCAGCCCCTACTACAACAAGAAGGGTAAATACAACCTGGTCTACCGGTGTTACCGGATTCCCTACGACTACGCGCCACAGGCCAAGAAACCCCAGGAGAAGGCGGTGATTCCTCCGGAAAACACCACGTTCCGTATCGCTCCCCAAAGCTAAAAGAGGAGGAGAGCAGTGACTAACAAATTCAGCAAAACGTTACTGATCAGCCTGGCCCTGGTGATGAGCCTGGGGCTGGCTTCCCTGGCCCTGGCCGGAGAGGGCGGCAAGATCGATCTCAATACGGCCACAGTCGAGCAGTTGATGGCCATCGAAGAGTTCGAGATGCCCGAGGACCTGGCCAAGGCCATCGTGGAGTACCGCGAAAAGAACGGCCCTTTCAAAAAGGCCGATGATTTTCTTAAGGTTCCCGGCATGACTCAGGATTTCATGGAGGATCTCAACCCCCAGGTCAAGGACGGCAAGGTCTTCTACGACCCCGACGCCGAGCCGGCCCTGGCTCCTTCGAAGTGCTGACAACTCCGACCTAGTCGGACTTACCGGATGGGGTGAGCCGCCGTAGGGCCCACCCCGTTCTTTTTTGTCCGGATCCGATCTCGCACATTGCCACCGGGCTTGTGTGCGGCCTCCCGTACATTTACGGAGGGGGGCAAATCAGGCCGGCTGTCTTTGTGCGGTAATAATCTGATTTATCTTGAAAAAGAGACAGACGACAACTTGGTACGCTTCTTGATTAAAGAAGGTGGTGAGCGCCGGTGGCGGCTTTTTACCAACTTGGCTACTTTTTCACGGGGAACCGAGAATAATGCTCAAAAGCGTCTTTATAAAAACGATTCTGATCATTTTGGCGGTCGCCTGGCTCACCAGCCCTCTGTCGTCCGCCGCGGCGGTGGAAGACCTTCACGGGTTGGCTCCGGCCAGGGATATGGTCTTTATTCCGCACCTGCCCGGATTGCTCAACAAGACGTACCGCGATGAGTACGGCAACAAGAACTCCCTGTCCGAGGCCATTGTTCTCCGGGGCAGTTCCATCGAGAACGGCAAGGTGACCGTTCCCCCGGGCGGGCTGTTCTACATCTCGGAGACGGCCAAGGAGGCCAGGCCCCTGGTCCGCGATCCCTTCCTGGTTTTGGGGCAGCACGCCTATCTGGTCGATCTGGACACCAGGACCAGGACGGTCCGCGACGTGGAGATAGACAAGGGGGGCCGGGTGATGCTGGAGGATACCGGCTACCGGCTCTGGTTCGACTACGCCACCGATCATTTTGAACGGCCCTATGCCGAGTTCGCCGTCATCTCGCCCTCCGGGGGCTGGCCTCTGGAGTTCCCCATCTCAACCTCATTCCCCAGCCGGGAAGAGGCCCGAAAGCTGCCGGCCTCCAAGCCCGGCCATAACCCCCAGATCAAGGAGTTTTTTCTGGATAAGGAGTACTTTCTGGGGGCCAGCCGGTACAAGGCCGAAAGCATAGACTTTGATAAGGCCCGGTTCGAGGAGATCCAGTTCCCGTTGATCACCAAGGCGGTCTTCTCCATGACCAGGCCCATCGCCTTGGAGGTGCGCCAGGAAGATTACCGGTTCTATTTTAACAAGCGGATCTACGCTTTCAGAAAACCGGACGGCTTGCTGGTCAGGGTAACCAACTTCAGCGGCACCAAGGTGCTGGGCGAGAAGTTGATCAAACCGGTCACCTCCCAGGGCTACCAGGACCGGATGGACGCCAAGGACAACTATCACCTGACCATTCCGGAAGAGGACCTGCGCATCGAGATCATGGTTCACTCCACCAAGTTGAAGCACTCGGACTTTGTGCCCTGGTCCACCGGCAAGTCCCACGGCTACCAGAACGGCTACCTGGCCTTTGTCATCTACCGCAACCTGATTACCGTGGAGGACGGCCGGCCCTGGCCCCTGGACGAGCGCTACAAGGTCGGGCTGGAGCCCAACGCCAAGACCGGCATGCTCCAACGGCTGGTCCTGGAAAACGCCCATGAGATCACCTTTGACAAGGACCACGATTCCTACAAGGGACCGGTCAAGTGGTCCGACTTCTGGAACCGGCCGGCCTTTACCGTGGTGGTGGACGATATAGAAGGCAAGGTCGTCCGCGGCCTCTACGTCCGGGACTACTTTTTCATGCGGACCGACCAGATGGTCTTCTATCAGGAGGAGGGCCGGGGGAACATAGACTTTTTCGTGGGGTCCTCGCCGGTGCTGGAGCCGATTCTGGAGGACACCTTCCTGACCCGGCTGGCCGACTCCAGCCTGGGCACGGTGGTGGAAGGCTCCCGCTTCACCAGTTATCCCCAGGTCATCCCCAACGCCTCCTTCTATGAGCCGGATCATACCGCCCCGTTCGTGCCCCGCCTGAAGGGGCTCCAGCGAAAGATCGACCGCAACCGGCTCAAGGAGCGGTTGCTCTCCTCCGAATCGGTCTTTATCCGGGGTTCTTATGTTGACTACAAGAAGGGCGAGATCGTCATTCCCCCGGCCGGGCTGTGCTACAGCTCCCGCAACGCCCGCAATATCCGGACGCTGGCCAACGAATCCTTCTTTATGCTGGGCCGCAGGGCCTACATCACCAGCTTCAGTTCCAGCACCTATGTGCTCCAGAACTTCGACCTTGATTTTTGGAAAAACCAGCCCATGGACGGCGACAACCTGACCTACTGGCAGGACAAGCTCCTGGGCGTGCGCAACAAGACCCTGCGCTACACCGGCCATTTATATCTGGACGACCGCCCGGTGGCCGAGCTGAGCCTGATGAAATATTCCGGCAACCGCTGGGGGGCCCATTTCTATCTGGCCCAGGGGCTGGATCCGGATGTCGGCAACCGCTACCAGATGTCCGATCTGTTCGGCGAAGGGGCCACCTGGATCGTGCCCGAGTACATCGGCTCCAACTACGTCAAGATCAAGGAGTTCGGAACGCCCTCCATCGAGGCCCTCAATTTCACCTACAAGAAGCCGAAGAAAAAGGTCCTGGGCGTGGGCGACAAGGCCAAGCTGGGCAAGTACCAGCTGGAGATCACGGCCATCGACAAGGGGGCCATGACCATAAACGCCAATCTGCTGGACAGCTCCGGGGCCGTGGTCGAGGAGAAAGTCTTCGGTCCGCTCAAGGGGGCCAACCTGGCCCTGATGCCCCAGGACATGGAGGCGGCCCGCTCGCTGCAGCTCATGCGCGACGATATCCAGTTCGAGTGGGACATGCGCAAGCCCTTCAAGGGTGACAAGGCCAACATCTGGATGTTCTCGGGCATCCAGGAGCTGAAGCGGGACACCCCCTTTGAGTTTGACGACCGCTTTATGGTCCGGCCCGACGTGTGCGGCCATTGCTACCAGTTCAACGAGATCCTCCTGGACAACCCGGATCCGATCATTCTGGACATGGACAACCCGGTCTACGAAGGGCCCAAAGGCAAGGACGGCAAGCCACTGTTCAAACTGGTGGTGGACGATTTCGACGGGGAGATGATCCACGCCTGGCACATCGAGACCGAGTTCAAGAAAAAAACTCACCAGACCGAAAACCTGGCCTTCCGCCCCCGCAAAAACCTGGATGTCCTGCTGGGCGTGACCGGCACCATAGAAGGTTTCCTGAGGCTGTCCATGCTGCCCCGGCTGGGCTTCATGGAGTACTGGCGGACCGGGGCCAAGGGGCCCAGCCATAAATTATCCGGCAACGTTAACACCGGCGGTTCGGCGCATATCCGCCGCTGACGGCCTGAATCATACCATAGAGGCGGAAAAGCATATGTCCACGAGCGCTGTTACCTACGACCGGGCCAGGAGATCGATCTGGAGTTCGCTCTACGGGTTCCAGGCGGTGCTGCCCGGTCTGCTGGCCATGCTGATGATCGCGGTATTCGCCAACAACCTGCCCGGTGTGCCCAATTCTTTTACCTTGGAGAACCTGTTCTACTGGCTGGACGGGGTCATCGGTCCCCTGAACCACCAGCCCTTCTTTCAGATAATGAACTCCAACTTCGTCTGGAATCCTCTGTTGCTGGGGCTTTTGATCGGCAACATCTTCGGAGTGCCGGACAGATGGAAGCGGGGCCTGAGCTACATCCACATGCTCATGCCCCTGGGCATCATCATGTTGGCGCCCCACTTCATGGTCTTCCGCGCCTTCAAGCTGGGCGCTGCGCCGATCCTGATCTGCGTGGCCTCCCTGATCATCACGGCCAGCCTGACCCTCCTGATCGGCCGCTGGCTGAAACTGGACGACCGCCAGGGTTCGATCATCGCCGGCGGGCTGTCCACCGGCGACCCCCACGTCTGCGCCATTCTGATGCCGCTGATCAAGGCCAAGGGCGGCCAGGTGGCCAACTCCCTGGCCTGCATCCTGGTGTTCGGGCTGATCGCCATGAACCTCCTCCCGGTCCTGGGCGGATGGATCGGTCTGCCGGAAAAATATTTCGGGCTGGCCTCGGTCCTGGGCGTGGGCAACGGCGCTCAGGCCAAATTCGCCGCCTTCGGCTACGGCTACGAGGCCGGACGATACGCCGAATATTTCGACGTGGGCCGCCATGTGATAATGCCGGCCGGGTTCATTTACGTCTTCGTCGTCATGTTCATCAGGAAGCTTAAGCATCGTTCCGACGAGACGATCATGGCCACCCGGGGGATCAACAAGTTCCCCCTCTGGCTGGGGGTGTTCATCGGCCTGTGGATTTTGGCCGGGCTGCATGTATTCAAGGAACCGGCCCACCACGCCATCTTCAATATGGTTAAATGGGACTTCTCCCTGGCCGCCGCGTCCCTGGGCCTGAGCATGTCCTTCCGGGAGATCGGCTCCTGGGGGCTGAAGGGCTTCGGGGTGACCGTTATCAGCGGCCTGATCAGAATCGCCCTTTTGCTGGCCGCCATCGCCGTCTGCGTCAAGGCCGGGCTGCTGCCGGTTTAGGAGGACAAGGAACCATGAGTAGACATCCGCATACCACAAATGAGAGCGGGTTTGATTTCATGGCCAACCAGGGCCGGGAGGAGCAGGACCGCGACTTCTGCGGCATGTACATCGCCCTGGCCGTAATCGTGGTCCTGACTCTGTGCCAGTACTGGAACCTGTACTAGGAGGATCCAAGTGTTTGACTTAATAGTGTTCTGGATGCTGGCCCTGATATTGTTCCTGGCCTCCGGCGCGGCGGTTTACATGGGGATCTTCAAAGCCGACAAACCCGGCCGGGGGTTGGCCTATAAAACCTTAACCGGGTTGTGCTCCTACACCTTCTCGGGAGTGGCCTGGTATTTCATGTACAGCTATCACTACCTGCGTTGGTAGTTGGGAGGAGCGAACAATGACCAAGAAAATTATCGTCTGTCTGGTTATACTGGCCGCGGGGCTGGCTTTGGGGATGGGGTCCGCCTGGGCCGCAGATTCCAAGACCGGCGAACCGGCTAAAAAGGGAGACGCCAAGATCAATAAGTTCAAGGACGGCAAACTCAACCTGAACGCCGCCACCAAGGAAGACCTGGCCAAGATCAAGGAGCTCAGCCCCGAGGTGGCCGATGAGATCCTTAAGACCCGGGAGGAGAACGGCGAATTCGTGGATCTGGAAGAACTCCTCGATATCGAGGGGGTTGACAACAAGCTTTTGAGGATACTGAAAAAAGTTATCTATCTGGAAAAAGCTTCCGACTGCAACTGTTAAGTAGGACGGTAGAGGAGAGGTCATGTTGGGAAACCGTTTCGCCGGCCTGTTGTCCCTGGCGGTCCTGGGCCTGGGGATGTTGATCTTCTCCCCGCCTGCCCAAGCTGAGATCCTGGGCGACTACGTGACGGTCAACGCCTGCAACGAGTGTCATGAGGAGCATGTCGCCTCCTGGAGTAAGACGGCCCATGCCCGGGCCTGGGATTCGCTCAAGACCCAGGGTAAGGAGAAGCAGTCGATCCCGGGTTGTATCAAGTGCCACGTGGTGGCCTATGAACAGGACGGCGGGTTTATCGATATGGACCTGACTCCCGAGTTCATCAACGTCCAATGCGAGAATTGTCATGGGCCGGGGCGGAAACACGCGGAGGGCGAAGGGGAGGGGCCTATCATCTCCAAGCCGGCTGAGGCCTCCTGCCGAGCCTGCCATACCGAGGGGCAGGACAAAAATTTCGATTACGCCCAAAAGAGCAAGCTGGTTCACCCACAATAGGCAGTCTGTTTATTTCAGGAGAAAACGTCATGAAGCTTAAAACCTTAATCATTGCCGGACTGGCGGCGGCCATGAGCCTGACGGCCAACGCCTGGGCCGGCCTTACCCTAGACCGGGACCGGCTGGACTTCGGGAAGATGAAGGAAGGGATCAAGGCCGAGAAGATTGTGGTTCTGACCAACACCGGAGAGGGTCCACTGAAGATCGCCAACGTCACCACCTCTTGAAGCTGCACATCCACCGCGCTGGGCCAGCGCGAACTGAAACCAGGACAGAGCACCGAACTCAAGATCCTCTACAGCACCTGGAAGTTTCCGGGAAAGTTTGAAAAATACGTCACCGTCTTCAGCGGTCCGGCCGGCAAGACCAAAAGCGTCATCACCATGGTCGGGTTCGTGGAAAAGGTGCCCATGGGGGTTCTTACGGTCGATCCCCGCAAGGTGCCGCTGGGGCGGCTGCCCCTGGGCCGGGCCACGACCAGGGAGTTGAAGATAAAAAACACCGGCGATGCTGACTTAAGCATAACCAAGGTGGTTTCCAAAAAGTTCAAGACCGTATATTTTGACGCAGCCGAGAAGGGCGGGCCCCTGGTGGTGAAGGCCGGAGCCGAGGCGGTGGTCCAATTGGTGCTGCAACCGGCCGAGGCCGGCCGCTATCTGGACTTTGTGATGATCCATGGCGAGGCCCGCAACATAACCGACAAGGGATACAAGGTGGTTGTCGTGGGCGAGGCCGAGTAGGGAACGGCCAGGTCGTTCCCGCAGTTCCGCATTGGGCTCAGGCGGAAAATCCGGCCCCGCTCCTCATTCAATCCTACCGCCGATGAAAGGGACGACACGAACGTGAAAAAACGACTGGTAATGTTTCTGACCCTCGCCGCAATGCTGGGTTTGGCGGGGTCCGCACCGGCGGCCGACGACTGCCAAGCCCTGATGGCCCGGGAACAGGCCAATAAGGCTGCGGCCATGGAATTCTTCCAGTGTCTCATCGGCGATCGCGATTATGAAGCCGCCAGGAAGTACGTGGACGGGTTTATTCAGCACGATCCCAAGGTCCCCGATGGCATCGAACCCCTGATTGAATTTTTGGAGACGAATCCCCGGTTCAAGAACCGGCCCAATCGCAAGCTCGAGTTCCACAATGTGATAGCCGACGGCGACCTGGTCTGCTTTCAACTCCGCAATGAGATAAAGGCCCCTGACGACGGTTCTCCCGCCCGGATGCTGGTGGAACATTCCTTCAGATTCAACCGGGAGGGTAAAATCGTGGAGCATTGGAGCGCCAGCGCCATGGTCAAGCTGAGCAAGACCAAGAGCAAGCATCCCTTGTTCTAAGAGGCTGTGGAAGATCCGTTGAAAAGGCCGGGGGGGGGTCTTCGGCTCCGTTCTTCCCGGCCGAAGAATGCCGTCTGCGGTAAAATTATGATCGGGTATCCGGTGTTAACCCAGGGGGGAGGAGTTTCCCGTGACAATTAAAGAAATCAGCGAGGCCATGGAAAAGATCGGCTGTCTGTCGTACACCACCCTGGACGGCGGGACCCTGCACAGCCGGATAGTCCACACCCTGGGGTACGACGAGGAGGGGCTTTATTTCCTGACCATGGACAGCAAACCGTTCTATCGCCAGCTGAAGTTCAACAGCCAGGTGGCGGTCTGCGGAATGTATCCGGCCTCCAGACCCACCGGCAAGAACGCGGTGGGGCAGCCGGCTTTTGAACCCGGTTACACCTTCCGCCTCAGCGGAGAGGCTGAAGAGGTTCCGGAAGAGACGATCAGGGCCAAGGCCGAAACCGGAGTTCAACTATTTAAATATTTTCTGGAGGATGCGGCCCGCTATCCGGCCACCAGACTGTTCCGCATTTACCGGGGCAAAGGCGAGATTTTCGATTTCGACTTTGAGATGGCCCGCCGGGATCACAAACTGGAGCGGACCCGGTTCTCCTTCGGCGGGGAGACCCACAGCGAACCCGGCGTCCGGATCAGCGAAGACTGCATCGCTTGCGGTGAATGCGCCGAGACCTGCACCTTTAAGGCCATCGAGCCGGGCGAACCGTATCGGGTTTTGGGCTCCCGGTGCGACGAGTGCGGCAGCTGTCTGCTGGTCTGCCCCCAAGAGGCCATTGAGCCGTCCAGGACAATCTAAAAAATTACCGCCAGCCGGACTTGTTCCGGTTTGGCGGGCACCGGGAAAAGCATCCATGGGGACGATGGGGGGGCCGTCCTCAGAGGCGGCATGCCTGACAGGTGGCCGGCCCCAATATGGCCGACGGGTCTTGCCTCGAAAACAGCCATCCGAGCCGGGTGATTTCCGGAAACAGCAACAGGCCTTTTTGGACTTCAGTCCCCCAGGAAAGGGGCCGTAAAGAATATGGAACGGCAAGGAGGCTGTTTCGTATTTTGTGGCAAGGAGGCCCAAGATGGCATACCTTTCTCGACCGCCCCACCTTTTGGGAGAACAGGTGGTTTTCAACGATCGCGTGTTTGTCTTTCCCGACCAGATTGTGGCTCAAGAGGCGGCCGCCCGACTGGCCGATTGCAACACCCGCAATTCGCTTTGGGAATTGGTCGACTTGGTGGAAAAGCTGGGAAACGCCGCTCCGGAGATACCGAGACCGGGCCGAATTCCAGGCTCAGGCTGAGCGCCTCAGGGGGCAGAGTTTCATGCCCTCCTTTGAAGATATAGGCGGTCGGGCGTACCGGAATAGGCCGGAAGCGGCCGTGACCAAGTGGAGAACCGCTCCGGGAAAATTTCCCTGACGCCCCCCGGCGGGGCCGGCTGATAGTTCCTTACAGACCCAAGGCCAGGACCCCGATAGGGGTGGCGTTGAGGTTTGATTCCATTTCCCGGGAAGGGCCGGACCGCATATATTTGTTGACAAGAGGCCGCCTGGGAAACTTACTATGAGAGCGTTGGGAAGCACTCTCCTGGCGGGCCGGAAACGTTCCGCCAGACCGCAAATATCAAAAATGCCTTGTGATTCCCGAGTATTACCAATATCAAGCTTATTGGAAATCGGGGTTGCGGAAGCCGGAGACGGCTTTTGCGGCAAACCCCTGTCGAAGACGGGTCCACAGCGTTAAACCACCTCTATACTTTTTGGCGGTACTTGCGACCGCCCGGGCGAGGAGATGAACATGAGAAGACCCCGTATCAAAACACCCCTGCCGGGCCCCAAGGCCGCAGCCCTGATCAACCGGGACGAGGTTGTGACTTCCCCCTCCCTACCCCGGGAGTACGCCCTGGTCCTGGACAAAGCCCTGGGTTGCTGGATCACCGATCCGGACGGCAACGACTTCCTGGACTTCACCTCCGGCATCGCGGTCTGTAACACGGGCCATTGCCACCCCAAGGTGGTGGCCGCGGCCCAGGCCCAGTTGGCCCGGCTGATCCACACCTGCGGGGCCGATTTCTATCACGAGCCGATGATCCGGGTAGCCGAAAAATTAGGCGAAATCGCTCCCGGAGAGGGCTCCAAACGGGTCTTTCTGGCCAATGCCGGGGCCGAGGCGGTGGAGGCCGGATTCAAGCTGGCCCGGCATCACACCGGCCGGCTGGGGGCCATTGCCTTTCTGGGCGCCTTCCACGGCCGGACCATGGGGGCCGTGACCCTTTCCGCCTCCAAGTCCATCCAGAAAGGCGGGTTCAGCCCCATGGTTCCGGGGGTCTTCCACCTGCCCTACGGCCATTGTTACCGCTGCGACTTCAACCTCACCTACCCCAAGTGCGGACTGGCCTGCGTGGACTACATCGAGGAGGCTGTTTTTGAGACCCGCCTGCCCCCGGAGGAGGTGGCCGTCATCGTGGTGGAGCCCATCCAGGGCGAGGGGGGTTACATCGTGCCGCCCCCCGACTACCATCGGGCGCTGAAAGACCTGGCCGAAAAGTACGGCATTCTCTACCTGGCGGACGAGATCCAGTCGGGCATGGGCCGCACCGGCAAGATGTTCGCCATCGAGCACTTCCAGGTGGAGCCGGATATCATGACCGTGGCCAAGGGCATCGCCTCGGGGCTGCCCCTTTCGGCCATGATCGCCAGGGAGGAGGTCATGACCTGGCCCCGGGGAGCCCATGGTTCCACCTTCGGGGGCAACCCCGTCTCTTGCGCCGCGGCCCTGGCCACCCTGGATTTGATTCAGGACGGGTTGATCGAAAACGCGGCCCGGCGGGGACGCCAGATGAAGACCTGGCTGACCGGTCTCCAGGGCGAGTACCAGGTTATGGGCGATGTCCGGGGCCTGGGATTGATGCAGGCCGTGGAGTTCGTCAAGGACAGGGAGACCAAGGAGCGGGCCCCCGAAATCCGCAACAGGATCATCGAGGGCTGCTTTGAAAAAGGACTCTGCCTTTTGAGTTGCGGCCGTTCCACCCTGCGCTTCTGTCCGCCCCTGATCATCAGCCACGAGGAGATGGAGGTGGGCCTGGAGATATTTGCGGAGGTGCTGGCCCAAGAGGCGGGCTAGGCTTGCCCCCCGAAAAGGCAGGCGTGTGAATGCGGCCGGATCATCCTCCTGTCAAGGCCGCATGCGCGCCCGCAAGGGTTTCATTCCTAGACAGGGGGATGCCACGATCAAGAATAAAACGAATATTTTCCCCCGGAAAACAATCTACGGGAAGCGCAAGGGGCTTTTTCCGAAACAGCGCCTTTAGGCTGCTCAGTGGACCGAGGCGATCTGTTTTTCCACCAGGTCGCGGAAAGAGGAGAGATCGGCCTTTGGGGCCAGGGCAACCCCTAGGGCGTAGCTTGAGTGGGCGGGTTGATCCCCGATGACCCTGACCGCGCTGCCTTCCAGCTTGATGGCCGCCTGCTCTTCCAGAGTGTGGATCAGAAATTCCAGGGGGCGGCCCTTGTCCACGGGCTGAGCCACGGCGATGCGGACCCCGCCCAGGCTGATATCCATGGTTTCCCCCTGAAAGGTGGTCCGCTCGGCGTCTAAATAGCGGAAGTCCACCTGGGCCCGGTAGTCCACCCGGGGATGCCGGCGCCGTTCCGGGTCGGAGAGGCGGATCCTGTTGCGGCCGCCCCGTTTGGCTTCGTAGAGGGCCAGATCGGCCCTGTTGACCAGATCCGAGGAGTGAAAGGCGTCTTCGGGCACGTTGGCCACCCCCACGCTGATGGTCAGGTTGCCGCCCGGCATCTGGGCCTGGTTTAAAAAGTGGGCCTCCTTCACGGCCTTGCGGTACCGTTCCGCGGCTATGGAGGCCGCCCTCCGGCTGGCCTTGGGCAGAATCACCGCAAATTCCTCGCCGCCGTAACGGATCAGATAGTCGTGGGAGCGGGCCGTGTTCATGAGAGTCTGAGCGATGCCCTGGAGGGCCTTGTCTCCGGCAGGGTGTCCGAAATGGTCGTTGTAGAACTTGAAGTTGTCCACGTCGATCATGAGCAGGGAGAAGGTCTGGTTGTGGCGGCGGGAGACGGACATCTCCCTCTGCAGTATCTGGTTGAAGAAGCGGCGGTTGTACAGCCCGGTCAGGGCGTCGGTCAAGGCGTTCCGGTCCTGCTGGCGGACCAGTTCGCTCTCCAGGATCAGGGGCTTGGTGATCTGGGGGTTGATGTTCACGAAATAGTCGGCCGCCGCCACCCGGAGCCCCACGTCGCGTCCCAGGGAGGCTTTTATCTCCATACGGTGGCCAAGCAGCCTGCCCCATTGCGTCTTGGCCTCCTCCGGAGGAAAATGCTTGCGGGTCAGATGAAAGATGGCCAGGGAGAAAAAATCGTCTCCGTAACTCCAGACCAGACTCTGCCAGGAGGCGGATTCCGTTCCCCCCGGGTCCGTCTCCAGGGCCAGGAAATCATCCAGGAAATCCGCCTTGCCCGCAGCTTTTTCGATCATCGGATAATCCATGGCCATGCTCCGTCAATGGTGCCATAGGGGTGTTTGTTATCTCGGTTCAAAAACAAAAAGTCTGGTTTGGCGTAACGGAAAATTTCGGACGCTTGATAGCATGTACATCGCCTTGAAAAACACCGTCGCCCGGGACCGCTTTTTTACCTTCTAATAAGATTGTTGCAAGGGATTTAACTCTTTAAACACGTTTTCGGCCCACCCTGTCAAGGGAAAAGGCGACCTGTCTTTGGGGACCTGGCTTGGGAGGCGTTTCCCCGGCGCCTCGGGCAGGGGGACATGGCCGTTTCCAGGCAGACCTATGCGCTTTTTCGGGAGTAACCGCCTCCTTGACCAGCCTCGCCCCGGGCATTCCTCACCACCAGCCCGGTCCGGTCGATGAGTGACGGCAGGAGACGGGCCTGGGGCAGGGGTTCCAGAATACGGTTCCAGATGGGCTCCAGTTCGCAGATGTTTTTCTTAGGCCCCAGGGCCCAGAGACAGCCCCCGGCTCCGGCTCCGCAGAAGCGAGCCCCCGCGCCGCAGGAGTCGGCCGCCTGCAGGAGCTCCCGGCCGGTGCCGGTCAGCACCCCGGGGGTCAGCTCCAGCCGCAGTCCGGTCTCGGCCCGCAAGCATTTTGCGGCCTCGGCCCAGTTCGCCTGTTCCACGGCTTCGGCCAGCTCCACGGCCAGAGCTGCGATACGCCTCCAAGTGGGCCGGGTTTCCCCGGCGATGAAATCTTTGACCCAGCTGGAGTTGACCTCGGCCGAGGAGTGGGTCTGACCAGGGTAGGCTATCAAAAGCCGCGACTCAAGGCGCGGATAAGCCGAGCCCTTGATCAGCTTCCGGCTCTTGTAACCCCGACGGAATCCGGGCGTCCAGGTCCACAGCCGCACTCCTCCGTAGGCCGCAGCCAGGTGATCCTGACGTCCGCAGGAGGTCATGAACAGAGCCGATTCCAGCAGATGGGCCAGGTTGACCGCCTCGGACCGGGAGATCCGGCGGCCGCTCAAACAGGCCAGGGCTGACACCGTGGCCAGGATGGCCGCTGAGGAACCCCCCAGGGCCGAGCGGGGAGGCGAGGCGGAGGAGATGGTCAGCTCCACCCCCTTGAGGCCGAAATAATCCAGGGCCAGCAGAAAAAATCCCAGGGGCGAGGTATAGTCCGCCTCCTGGCCGGACTCCAGGGTAACGCTTTGAAACCCCACCGATTCCACCCTTGTTTTTCCATCGCCGGTCAGGGCGGCCGTGACCCGGGTCTTAAGATCCAGGGCGATGTTGAAGGTGGCCGGGTGGAGGGGGTTGAGGGCCAGAGCCAGGGGGTCGATATCCAAAGTCCCGCCGCAGTCGATCCGGCAGGGGGCGGTGGCCGTGACCCGCTCCGGTGGTTTGGACCGAGCCATGCCTTCAGTTCATTCCCAGGAGAAACCGGCCCAGGCCGATCTCGATCTCCCGGTTGGGAAGGTAGTGGTGCAGTTGTCTCATCAGTTCCTGGAGCCCCCATCCGGCCAGGAGACCGGCGGCAACCATTAGAATGATCTGGATGACCGTCATCAGCAGCCAGATGAGCAGGGTTTGGGGCCAGGTGGCTCCAAAAAGCGCCTTCAGCACGGCCAGCACCGCGAAAAGGCCCACGAGCAGCCCCAAAGGCGGGGACAGGATAAAGGCGGAGATGAAGGTCACGAACATGCCGGTGGGGTAGATGATGACCACCGCCAGAAAAGCCCGGGCCCAGGAGGTGGGCGCTCCGACCAGGCGGAACGACAGCTTTAATCCGGCCGTGGTAATGAACAGCCCGATCAAGAGGATCCACAGAGGAGCTATCCCGATTGCGATTTCCATGGTACAGGATTGTAGCTGGTGGGCGGGGGGAGGTCAAACCGTTAACCCCTTTAACCGGCCATTTAAGTGAGGGTGTGGCCCGGCGAACTATCGGGGCGTGGGCCGGACGCTTTCCATCCGATCCTTTTCAACTCAGTTCTACGGTAATTAGATTCCGCATCGCGCCTGAAAAGCGGGAAATATGGCCGCCGGCGTAATTTGGTCGGTTCCTTCCGCTCTCCCCGGCACGCTGTTTTTGGGGGAGTTATTAAAAACGACTTAATTTCAATCGTTCGGCGAAGGATAAGCCTAAAGTTGCCTATTTTATTCAACTACCGTATATTGCAAACATGCTTGAATCAGGACCCCTATCGTTGCGGGCTCTGCCGGGTCAGAAGAAGCTCGGGGAGCGGCTCCTCCACTTGGCCGCCCAAAGGCCGGGGGGGCGGGTCTTTCTTTTTTGGGGGCCCAGGGGGTCATCCAAAAAGGCGGCCGCTCTGGCTCTGGCCTCGGCCTGTCTGTGCCCCCGGGGCCAAGAGGGGGAGCCCTGTCTGGCCTGCCCCTCCTGCGTCAAGCTGGCTGCCGGTTCCCATCCCGACCTGATCATCCTCCAGCCCGAGGAGGGCAAGAAGAGGATCGCCATCGATCAGGCCCGGGAGGTGATAAAAAGGCTGACCTATCCGCCCCTGGAAGGCGACCGCCGGGCCCTGATCATCCCCGATGCGGAGCGGTTCTCCCTGGAAGCGGCCAACTCCCTCTTAAAAACTCTGGAGGAACCGCCCGCCGACACTCTCACCGTCCTCACCACCTCCCAACGGGAGGCCCTCCCGGCGACCATCCTGTCCCGCTGTCAGAGCTTTCTTTTTCCCCAGCCCGAGGAGGGCTGGCTTCTGGACCGGATCGCCCGGAGAATGAATCTTGACAGCGAGACGGCCCGGCTGCTGGCGGTTCTGGCCCAGGGCGATCTGGAGGCGGCCTGCGCCCTTGACCGGGACGAGGTGATGAGCGGGCGGGAGATGGTTCTGGAGAGCCTCTGCCGCGAAAACGGAGGCCTGGAAACGGACCGGCTGTTCGGTTTGGCCCGGGAGGTGGCGGATAGGGAGGGGGCGGCCGAGCTGTTTCTGGATCTGGGCGCCATATGCCTGCGCGACCTTCTTTTTACGGCCGAGACCCAGAGGAGCGGAGAGACAGTAAACCGGGATCTGGCCGGCCGGCTGGCCGGGCTGGCCGGGCAACGCACTCCCCCGGATTGGGCCCAGCGGCTGGAGACCGTTCTGGCCGCCCGGGCGGCCCTGGACGCTTACGCCAATCGGCGCTTGACCCTGGAAGCCATGATGCTGAGGCTGGGCTCTGTGGTTTGGGAGAATTGATGATGGAACCTGAGGAAATCCGGGAGCGGTCGAGGCGGGTGATCGGAGTCAGGGTCAACGAGGGGGCCCAGGTGGCGCGCTACGATTCCGGTGAGCTGGAGCTCCAGGTGGGAGACAATGTGGTCCTGGAGGACGACCAGGGCCAGTGGCTGGGGCGGGTCATCACCCTGCTCTGTCTCCAGGCCGAGCAGCAGGTAGACGAGCGGGGGGGCAGAGGCCCCGCCGGTATCCTGCGGAGGGCCACGGAGGAGGATTTGGCCCGGTTCGACAATTCGGCCAGGCTGGAACGGGAGGCCTTTCTCTATTGTTCCGAGAGAATCGCCGCCCGCAAGCTGGGCATGGATCTGTCCAAGGTGGAACGCTGCCTGGACGGCTCCAGGATGACTTTTTTTTTCACCGCCGAGGGGCGGATCGATTTCCGGGCCCTGGTCAAGGACCTGGCCGGGAGGTTCCGCTGCCGGGTGGAGATGCGCCAGGTGGGGGTCCGCAACGAGACCAAGATTTTGGGAGGCGTGGGCGGCTGCGGCCGGGAGCTGTGTTGCTGTACCTTCATGAACGACTTCACCCCGGTCTCGGTCAAGATGGCCAAGGAGCAGAATCTGTCCCTGAACCCCAACAAAATATCGGGTTTGTGCGGCCGGCTGATGTGCTGTCTGGCTTACGAGTTCCCCACCTACATGGCCTCCAAAAAGAACATGCCCAAGGTCGGCCGGCGGGTGAACTGCCCGGAAGGCCTGGGCAAGGTCGTCCGTCAGAATGTCATGGCCGGGAAAGTGACGGTCAATGTGGAAGGCCGGGAGTATGAGTTCAAGGCAGAGGAGGCGGTGCCGGCCCCGCCGCCTCAGCAGCCCAAAAAACAAAGGCAACCCCGCTCCCCCAACCGGGGGCCGCGGACACAATAAGAATGATCCGGGGCGATCTATCTTTGGAGTGGACATGAGCCAGGAACCATTTTACATCACCACACCCATCTACTACGTCAACGCCGAACCCCACCTGGGCCACGCCTACACCACCATTGTGGCCGATGTTCTGGCCCGCTTCCACCGCCTGGACGGGGCGGAGGCGTTTTTCCTCACCGGGACCGACGAGCATGGGGACAAGATTCTGGCGGCGGCGGAGAAGAAGGGCGAGACCCCCAAGCAGTTCGTGGACCGGGTCAGCGGTATGTTCAGCTCGCTTTGGCCCAAGATCAACATCCAGCCCAGCCGGTTCATCCGGACCACCGACCAGGAGCACATCCGGGTGGTCCAGAGGATCCTGGACATGCTCAACGACAGGGGCGAGATCTACTTCGGGGACTACGGCGGATACTACTGCACCGGCTGCGAGCGGTTCGTCCTGGAGCGGGAACTGGTGGACGGCAAGTGTCCGGACCACAAGACCGCGCCCACCTGGATTTCGGAGAAGAACTACTTCTTCAAGATGTCCAACCATCAGGACTGGCTGATCGACCACATCAAGAAGAACGAAGGGTTCATCCGGCCCCAGCGCTACGCCAACGAGGTCCTGGCCTTCCTCAAGGAGCCCCTGGAGGATCTGTGCATCTCCCGCCCGGCCTCCCGGCTGCCCTGGGGCATCCCCCTGCCCTTTGATGAAAACTACGTGACCTATGTCTGGGCCGACGCCCTGATCAACTACCTCACCGGATTGGATTGGCCCGAGGGGGAGAACTACAACAAATATTGGCCCGTGGCCTGGCACCTGGTGGCCAAGGACATCCTCAAACCCCACGGAATCTACTGGCCCACCATGCTCCACGCCGCCGGGGTGCCGGTCTACCAGCACCTCAATGTCCACGGCTACTGGATCATGGAATCGGGCAAGATGTCCAAGAGCGTGGGCAACGTGGTGGACCCCCTGGACCTGATGAAAAAGTACGGGCCCGACTCCTTCCGCTACTTCACCATGCGGGAGATGTCTTTCGGGCTGGACGCCACCTTCTCCGAGGAGGCCCTGGTGGCCCGCCTCAACGGCGATCTGGCCAACGACCTGGGCAATCTCTTTGCCCGGGCTACGGCCATGATCGAGAAATACTGCGGCGGCAAGGTCCCCCGGGGACTGCCCGCCGGCTCGGCCGAAAAGGCCCTCATCGACTGGGCCCACGAGACCGTGGAAATCTATCGCAAGGAGATGAAAAATTTAAGCTTCCACCTGGCCCTCAAGGCTGTCTGGGAGTACATCAACAAGCTCAACCGCTACATCGTCAGCAGCGAGCCCTGGGACATGGCCAAGGACCCCCAGCGCAAGCCGGAGCTGGACCGGGTCATGCGCAACTTGGTCTTCGGACTGGTCCGGGTGGCCTACATGGTCTGGCCGGTCATGCCGGCCACTGGCGAGGAGATGCTGAAACGGCTGGGCACCTCCCTGAACATCGGCCCCGAAGGCCTGGCCTTCATCCTGAGCTCGGGCATCGACCCCAAGGGCTGGAACGTGACCAAGGGACCGGCCCTCTTCCCCCGGATCGATCCCAAGCAACTGGAGCCCCAGAAGCCCGAGGCCAAGAAGGTGGTTTTCAAAAAGGAGCCCATTGAATTTGACGACTTCCTGAAGGTGGATATCCGGGTGGGCCGGATCTTGGAATGCGACCAGCCAAAGGGTTCCAAAAAGCTGCTGCGCTGCCTCATCGATCTGGGCGAGGCCCGGCACCGCCAGATTCTCACCGGGCTGGCCGAGGTCTACACCCCCCAGGAGATGAAGGACCAGACCGTCCTGGTGGTGGTTAACCTCAAGCCCCGCAAGATGATGGGGCTGGAGTCCCACGGCATGATCCTGACCGCCGAATCAACCAAGGGGTCCCGCCTGATCAAGGCGCCCAAGAATGCCGAACCCGGGGCCGAGGTGAGGTAGCGAACGATGTGGGGGAAACTTTTGGAAAAGTTTCCCCCAAGCCCCTTTCAAAACTTTTTCCAGGATTGATCAAGCAAAGCTTGATCAATCCTTTAAAGCGTTTTAGGAAGGGTTCGGGGAACCCTTTTTCAAAAGGGGTCCCCGATCCGGGAACACCAACTTCAACGGACATCACTCTTGGTCCAGATCGTCAACAACGTTCTGCCCGTCTTCGCGGTCATCTTTCTGGGGGTGGTCCTCAACCGGTTCAATCTGATCAACCAGGAATTCCGCCGGGTCTCGGACCGGCTGGCCTATTTTCTGCTTCTGCCGGCCCTGCTCTTCTGGAAGGTGGGCGGCCGCACCGGGGAGGGACTGGACCAGGGCCTGGTTCTGGCCACTCTGGGGGCCATCGTCTGCGGCTGGTTGTTGAGCCTGCTCACGGCCCGGCTGATCCGCCTTCCGGCCGGCCAGGTGGGGGCCTTCTCCCAGGTCTGTTTCCGGTTCAACACCTACATCGGCCTGGCCGTCTGCCTCTCCGCCTTCGGGGACGACGGCGTCTCGGCCTTCGGGACCATCATCGCCCTGGGCATCCCGGTGATCAACCTTTTGGCCGTCTCCACCCTGATCTGGCATTCGGGCCGGTCCTATACCCTGGGCCGAAAGGTCGGCCTGGTGGTCCGTTCCATCGTGACCAACCCCCTGATTATGGCCTGTCTCCTGGGCCTGGCCTACGCCCAGCTTAACCACCCCTTTCCCGAGATGGTGGACAACACCCTGGGCCTCCTGACCGTGGCCGCCCTGCCCCTGGCCCTGATCTCCATCGGCGGGGGACTGTCCCTGGTCAAGATGAGACGGCGGATAAAACCGGCCCTGGCCGCCAGCCTGGTCAAGCTGGGGTTCATGCCCCTGATCGGCTTTGTGTGGCTCAAGGCCCTGGCCGTCTCGGACTTGAATCTGGGGGTGGGAATGGTCTTTTTCGCCCTGGCCTCCTCCCCCTCCAGCTATATCCTCTCCTCCCAGCTGGGCAGCGACGCCGACCTGGCCGCCGGGGTCATCGCCTCCACTACCCTCCTTTCCATGATCTCCCTTTCCGCGGTTGTGGTCCTGTTCGGCTGAAGAGTCCGTCTAAAAAAGGAGACTCTTCCCCGGCCCCGAAGGGACAGGACGATGAAAAATTTTTCCTGGCATGTTATTAAAGACATTCCCGGCCGGTCTGGCAGGGGTAAGCTCCGAGATCTGTTGGAACAACTTTAATCAGAGGAGGAAAGATGAAGGCCAGGAACCTGAAGAAGATTGCCGTGTTGTTTAGTATGTTACTGATTAGCGGGCTTATTCTGTTCTCAACCCCGGCCCGGGCCGGCAAGGACACGTCCTTTACCGCCGACCACATTACCTCGTTGAGTCAGTCGCAGCAGATGAAAAGCAAGATCTACTACAGCTCCGGCAAGATGTGCATGGAGATGAACCAGCCCGGCCTGGGTGAAATGGTTTATATTTACAACAAAAAAGAAAAAATGCTGATCATGATCAGCCAGGCAAAGGAGGCCTACCTGGAGATGCCCTTTGACGAAAAGGACTGGCCCGGTCTGGACCCGGCCAACGACCTGGAGCGCAAAAGACTGGGCACGGAGAAGGTCAGCGGCTACAAATGCACCAAATACAAGGTAGTCCGTAAGATCAGCGGTATGGGCCAGGAACAAACGGTCAAGATGACCTCCTGGGAGTCGGACAAGTTCTCCATGCCTCTGCGGACCAAGACCGACAAGGGAACCCTTCAGGAACTGCGGAACATC
This sequence comes from Desulfarculia bacterium, assembly GCA_963662305.1. GTDB lineage: Bacteria > Desulfobacterota > Desulfarculia. Next base: position 578,185 of record OY759351.1, read on the forward strand.
AAGGAGGGCGAGCCCCCGGCCAAGATGTTCAAGGCCCCGGCCGGATACAAGAAGGCCAAGAACATGATGGAGCTGATGGCCCCCTAGTCCTATAAGGCTTCCGGCGATCTTTATCGCCACAAAAACCCAACGCGCTGCAACGCCTGGGAAAAACAGACTCGACCGGGGATGCTCCCCGGCCGAGTCTGTTATATGGTTCGAACCCGGCCTTGTGCCGGCTTGTTGTGAAAAGTCCGGACTACAGTCCCTTCTGGGCCATGAGGGCGGCCAGATCAGAGACCCGAGAGGAGTAGCCCCACTCGTTGTCGTACCAGGTCACCACTTTGGCCATGTTGCCGCCCATAACCTGGGTGAACTGGACGTCCACGATGGAGGAGCGGGCGTCGCCCTTGAAATCGGTGGAGACCAGCGGCTTGGACTCGATTCCCAGAATGCCCTTCATGGGTCCCTCGGCCGCCTGGGTCAGGGCCGCTCTGAGTTCCTCGGTGGTGGCTTCCTTTTTCAGGAAGGCCACGAAGTCCACGATGGAGACGGTGGGGGTGGGAACCCGCAGGGAGTAGCCGTCGAACTTGCCGGCCAGGTCAGGGATGACCAGGGCCACGGCCTTGGCCGCGCCGGTGGTGGTGGGGATGATGCTCATGGCCGCGGCCCGGGCTCTTCTCAGGTCCTTGTGGGCCATGTCCACCAGCCTCTGGCCGCCGGTGTAGGCGTGGACCGTGGTCATCAGCCCCTTGTCGATGCCGAAGACGTCGTTGACCACCTTGGCCGGCGGGGCCAGACAGTTGGTGGTGCAGGAGGCGTTGGAGACCACCTGGTGCTTGTCCGGATCGTAATCCTCGTGGTTGACGCCCATGACGATGGTGGCGTCCGGCTCGTCCGAGGCCGGGGCTGAAATGATCACCTTCTTGGCGCCGGCCTTGAGGTGCATGGCCGCCTTGTCACGGGCCCGGAACAGCCCGGTGGACTCGACCACGATATCGACCCCGGCCTCGCCCCAGGGAATAGCCTCCGGGTCCCTCTGGGAGAACGATTTGATCTCCTGGCCGTCGATGATGATCGAATTCCCCTGCGCTTTCACTTCTCCGGGGAAGACACCGTAATTGGTATCGTACTTGAAAAGGTGCGCGTTGGTCGCCACATCCACCAGGTCGTTTACGGCCACCACCTCCAGGGAGTCCTGATGGCGTTCCATGACGGCCTTGAGGACCTGACGTCCGATCCGGCCGAAGCCATTGATGCCTACCTTAACCATGCTCCATTCTCCTTGTCGCGGGCTTGGGCCGATGGGTCCGTTGGGGCCGTCGGCATAAACAGTACCTCTCCCGAACCCGGTTTTTAAGGCCGGGCCGGAAAAAGACTCCTCGGGGATCATACCAAAGGCGGACCGGCGGTGGCAAACAGTAATGGGATTTCAGTGGCCGGCCCAGAGTTTATCCGGCCTAAAACGGCCAGGTTCGGGGTAATCATCAGTACACCCGCCGGGAGCCGTGACGTTTGCCCAGGACCTCCAAGGTCTGGTTGATGACCATAAAGGCCTTGGGGTCGATGTCGAAAACGAGGTCCTTCATCTTGGACAGCTCGGTCAGGGTGACGATGGACATGAGCACTTTTTTGGACTGTCCGGTGTAGGCCCCCTCGCCGTGGAGAAAGGTTACTCCCCGCCTCAGCCTGGTAATGATCTGGTGGGCTATCTCGTCCGGTTTGTCAGAGACGATCAGGAGCGACTCCCGCCGGTTGAAGCCGGTCATCACCGAGTCCATGACCCGGCTGGAGACATAGGTGTAGAGCATGGCGAAAAGAGCCATCTCCAGGTCGAAGATCAGGGCCGAGGCCCCCAGGACAAAGACGTTGATCAGCAGGTAGGTCCAGCCCAGCCTGAAGCTCAAGCGTTTATTGAGGTAGACGGCCAGGATGTCGGCCCCGCCAAGGGAGCCGGCCGAGCGGAATACAAGGCCTCCGCCCACCCCGCTGAGCACCCCGGCCAGGATGGTGGCCAGGAGAAGGTTATCCAGTTCCAGGGGCGGGAGATGGATCAACCCCGAAGCCAGGGAAAAGACGGCGATTCCGAATGCGGTGTAGTAGGTGAACTTGTGGCCGATCTTGAACCAGCCCAGGATCATGAAGGGCAGGTTCAAAAGGGCGTATAACAGTCCTATGCCCAGACCGGGGGAGAGGTAGTGGAAGATCAGGGAGAGCCCCAGAAAACCCCCGGCCATGAACTTTTTGGGGACCAGGATCGTATCCACCGAAGCGGCCAAGACCAGGCTCCCAGCGGTCAATAGGGCCAGGTTGATGAGAATCTTCACCAATGCCCTGGAAAATAATCTCTTGGCTACTTTTTTAGCCATGTCTCTCCACCTCCAATAGATGCGGCCGGTCTCCGGCCGATCAAAAGCGCAGAAGGTAAGCCTTCTCCACCCCCATCGCAAGACTTATTTTGAAAATATCGACAATTCATCGAAGGCGCACCCCGACAGGCCGAGGTTCATCCCCCGCTGAAGAACGGGTGTGGAATCGCCCGGCCCCATAAACTTATCACGTCCGATCGGGGTCGGGTCAATCCAAGGGGAATTCTCCGGCGTTGACGGCCAATTGAACGAGCGTTGTCCGGGCGGAACCGGAGGACCGATCCGTTCTGGTGGAGAGGAGGCGGGACACTTTTCCATGGCCCTCGGCCAGGGACAGGTCCAGAGGGGTTCGCCCCGACTTGTCCTCGAGGGAAGGGTCGGCCCCCCTGTTGAGGAGGACCACGGCCAGCAGGGCATGGCCTTCCATGGCCGCATGGTGGAGGGGGCTCGAGCCTTTCAGGGAGAGGGCGTTTACGGTCGCGCCGTAGCGGGAAAGGGCTTCGGCCACCCAGGTATGGCCCCACAGGGCCGCCTTGTGAAGCGGAGTCTCGCCGGCCTCGTCCCGGGGGTCGAGGACGGCCCCCCGCAGGATCAGGGTCCGGACGATCTCCTCGCGGCCTTCCCTGGCGGCCTGATGGAGAGGCGTTTCACCGTGCTGGTCCAGGGCGTCGATAGCGGCCCGGTGATCCAATAGCAGATTGACCAGGGCCGTCTGTTCGGTGCTGGCCGCCCAGTGGAGGGGCGTCATCCCGTCATCGGTGGTGGCCGAGGCCTTTGCGCCCTGCCTCAGAAGCACCGTGGCGAATTCCAGGTTGCCCACCACCGCTGCTTTGGCCAGGGGGGTCAGGCCGAACCTGGATCGGTCGTCCATATCCAAGCCCAGACGGCGGAGAAAGGGAACCGCCTCCGGTCCGGCCCCCAGTGCGGCCCAATGAAAGACGGATTGCCCGGCCGTATCCCGGGCCAGGGGATCGGCTCCGGACTTGATCAGATAGTCCATCAATTTCAGATGCCCCCGCCCCGCGGCCAGGAAAAGGGGAGTCAGGCCGTCCAGAGCCCGGGCGTTGACGTCGGCTCCCCGCTCCACCAGGACTTGCGACGCTTCCAGATGCCCCCACACGGCGGCCAGATGGAGGGGCGTGGCGATAAGGCGGTCCGTGGCATTGACCGGAGCGCCCCGGCTCAGAAGCAGTTGGAGGGCCTGGCAACGGTTTAGGGAGGCGGCCCAGTGGAGGGGGGTGGCCTCGTCTCCGTCCCGCAAGGCCACGGCCCCAGGGTTTTGCTGAAAAATCTCCAACAGGTCCTCAGCCCGGTCTACCTCTATGGCGGCGCAGATTTTTTCGAACTCGGTGACCATCATCTCAGGGATACCCCCGGCCTACTCTTACCGCAGGATCCTGATTCAGACCATTGCGGATCGGGAAAGGGGATTAGCGGCGGGAAAGCCGGTCCGGAGGTTCTTTGGCCCAACGCCTTTTCCAGAATGCTCAACCCTAGACAGGCCGCAGTAGAAACGGAACCGATTTTGCCGGGGCAGGGAGAGAGTTCCACCAGGTCGGCCCCAACCACCTGTCTGGTGTCGAAGATTCTCCGGAGCAGAGACAGGAGGGTTTCCTGGGAGATGCCATCAGGTTCCGGTGCGCCTGTGGCGGGCATAATGGCCGGATCGAGGACATCCACGTCCAGGGACAGATAAACCTTTTCCGGAAGCGAATCCAAGGCCCTTTTGAAGCCGTCGGAGTCCGGGGTCAGGTCTGAGCAGGGACACACCTCAAGATCATTCCGCCGCCAGAACTCGTACTCCCTGGCGTCGAAGGAGCGCCAACCCAATCCGGCGACCCCCAAGCCGTCCTCCACCAGCCTGCGGGCCACGGTGGCGTGGGTCAGGCGATAGGAGCCGATACCGGACTTTAGATCGGCATGGGCGTCGAAATAGACCACCCCGAAAGTTTCCCCGCATTCCTGAAGAGCGCGGGTGGCTCCCAGGGTTACGGTGTGTTCTCCGCCGAGCAGAAGAACGAACCGGCCCCTTGATCGCCAGGAGTAGACGGCCCGTTGAACCAGGACCACGGCACCGGCCTGGTCCACCTTACGGAAATCCAGCAGGGGCGCCTGGTGGACCCTGGAAAGAATATCTTTTGTCGGGGAATTTCCGTTCCGGTTCAGGGCGGCCAGGATGGCTCCGGGGCCGCCGGCCGTGCAGTTCCCCAGGCCGGTAGGGGAGCCCAGGGGCGCCGGCAGAATCACGCACTGGAGTTCTGGGCCGTCTGTTCCTGTCAGGGCCGGGCCAAGCAACACCGCGAAATCTCCTTTTGACCAGGCTTGTTCTTTGGGAAATTCCAAGTTGGAGTCGCAACTCCATTCTATCTATATTGCGGTCCCTGGGACTGAAAACTTTAGGGGCAATCGGCCCTTCCGGCGTCCTCTTTCCGAAAATAATCACCAATCCGTCACTAAAACATTTGGGCGGTACCTGTTGGCCGGCGGCGGGGGGGAACCGGCGGCCGCACCCCCGAGGGGTATGAATTTAATGGGCGCTGTCTTTTGGGAAAAATTTCAGGAAGAACAGACGGGCAGGCGGCCGGTAATCGCCAAACCCCAAGGGAGTCCCTCTTGGGGGCCTGCGGCAAGAGGCCTGGTTCAGGAGCGGGCCAGAAGGCTGACCGTCTCCAGATGAAAGGTCTGGGGGAAGAGGTCCAGAGGCGCCATCTCCCGGACCCGGTATCCTTCCCGGCTCAGAGCCTTAAGATCCCTGGCCAGAGCCGGCGGGTTGCAGGAGATGTAGACGATCCGTTCCGGGGCGAGCTTGGCCAGGAGTTCGGTCAGGCCCTTGATCCCGCTGCGGGGCGGGTCGGCCACCACCACCTCCGGGCGGTCGCCGGGGGCGGCGGTGGTCAGATCCTTGAGGGCCGTCTCTGCGGAAAAATTGGCAAAATCCACCTCCAGGCCCGCCCGGACGGCGTTGTGGCGGCCGTTGAGGCAGGCCAGGGGGTCCAGCTCCACGGCCCGGACCTGGGCCCCGGCCAGGGCCATGGGCAGGCTCAGGTTGCCCATTCCGGCCATGAGATCCAAGACCCTGGTCCCTGTCCGGATTCCGGCCAGGTCGACTACAGTCCGGACCAGGGCCCTGTTCTGGGCCAGCTGGGCCTGGGCAAAGACGCCGGGAAAGAGGGTCAGATCCAGACTCTCCAAAGGCAGGACCAGGCTCCCGGGAGGAGAGTCGGCCCCTCTTCTTTTCAGTCCCGGGCGATTATAATAAATCCCGATCCCGGTCTCTTTAAAGTGGTCCCTCAATTGTTCGGTTGTCTTGCGAAGCCGGTGAAGGTAACCTCCGGTTCTTTTTTTCCCGAAGGCCAGGGGCCGGACAAGTACGAATCCCTTTCCCTCCAGGGCTCCGGTCTCCAACTCCAGGGGGACTCCGGGCGGATGGCTTGAAAACAGCCCGGACAGGAGATTCGCAAGGGAATTCAGCTCCGGGGACATGACCGGACAGGAATCCAGGGGGATAACATCATTGGAACCGGCCCGGTTAAAGCCCATTCCGCCTTTGGGATCCACCTTCAGCCTGACCCGGAAGCGGTAGCCGTATTCCCGGGGGGATGTTATGGCCGGTTTGACCATTTCGGCCGGAAACCCGGCCCGGAGAGCGAATTGTCTGGTCCAGTCGGTCTTGATCCGGACCTGGGCGGGATAGGCCAGATGCTGAAGCTGGCACCCGCCGCAAAGGCCGTACAGGGGGCAGGGCGGCGCCACCCGGTCCGGGGAGGGAGTCAGCGTTTCCACCAGCTCGGCCCGGTCGAAATCCTTGCGTTGCTCCGTGATCCGGACCGAGACCTCCTCCCCGGGCAGCCCACCCCGGACAAAGACGACCTTGCCGGCCGAATCGTGGCCCTCTGGGTAGCGGGTTACTCCGTCTCCGCCGAAGGCCAGGCTCTCCACGGACAGAATCACCTGGGGAGCGTTTATATGGTCTGGGGTATCGGTCATGATGAATCGGCCCAACCATAGCACGGACCGGGTTCTACCGGGTCGTAAATCTGGATGGGGCGGGGCTACTTCTCCCCGGCCACGGCCTGGGCGATGTTGAAGCAGTAGTCGCCCATCTTCTCCAGGGAGGACATCATGTCCAGAAAAATGAGGCTGGTGTCGTAGATGCAGATGCCGTCCCGGAGACGCTGGATGTAGCCCTGGCGTTTCTCCTCCCGCATCAGGTCCAGCTCGTTCTCGATGGCAATGGCCGTCTTCATCAGGCCGGGAATGGGCATGACGATGGATTCGGTGACCAGCTCCAGAAAATCCTTGACCCTCTTGGTCATGGACAGGATGTCGGCCACGGCCTCGGGAGACATGGACAGGTTGTTCTCGATGAGTTCCTCGATCATCAGGGCCACGTTTTCAACCGCGTCGCCGACGCGTTCGAAATTGTTGGACATGCGCAGCAGGGACCGGATGTCCTGGGCCTCCGACTGGGTGACGTGGTCCTGGTAGAGGGTGGTCAGATAGATGCTGATGTCCCGCTGCATCAGATCCAGGGAGTCCTCCCGCTTGCGCCACCGGGACAGGTTTTTCAGGTTGCGGTTGGAGAGGCAGTCGGTCACGTCGGTCAGGGTGGTCATGGCCGCCTGGGCCATGCGCAACACCTCGGCCCGGACCTGGGGCAGGGCCAGGGCCGGGTTGTCGGTGTGGCGCGGATCCAGTTTGGGTGCCCGGAACAAGTCCTCCAGGGGCTCTTCCTTGTGAGGGGTCAGCCAGGTGGCCACCCTGACCAGCCAGGTCAGGCCCATGGTAAAGACGATGGCGCTTATGACGTTGAAAATGGTGTGGGCGTTGGCGATATAGCGGCCCACGTTGGGTCTTTCCTCTCCCGCTATCAAATCCACCGGGCCGGAGCCGATCAAGCCGGTCAGGTACTCGACGAATTCGATAAAATAGGGGAAGACCGCAACTATCAGCATCACCCCGATGACATTGAACAGGGTATGGGCGTTGGCCGCCTGGTGGGCGTGCTTGCCCGAGCCGATGGTGGCCAGCTGGGCGGTGATGGTGGTCCCGATGTTTTCCCCCAGAACCAGGGCCACGGCTCCGGGGAAGGAGATCAGGCCCTGCATGGCCAGGGTCATGGTCAACCCCACCGTGGCCGAGGAGGACTGGATGATCATGGTCAGGATCGCCCCGGTGGCCACGCAGAGGAGGATGCCCCCCAGATTTTCGGCTGAAAAACGGGTGAAAAAGGTGACGAAATCCGGGTCGTGCCTGATGGGGGCCAGGCCGCTTTTCATGGTCAGCAGGCCGAAGAAAAGGAGGCCGAAGCCCAGGACAACATCCCCCACATAGCGGTTTTTGCGGCGGCGGGAGAAGAACTTGAGGCCCACTCCCAGGGCGATGGCCGGGAGGGCCAGGTCGGTTATCTTGAAGGCGATCAGCTGGGCCGTGATGGTGGTCCCGATATTGGCGCCCAGGATCACCCCCACGGCCTGTTGGAGGGACATCATCCCGGCATTGACGAACCCGATGAGCATGACCGTGGTGGCCGAGGAGGACTGGATCAGGGCGGTCACCCCGGTGCCGGTTATCACCGCCAGGATGCGGTTGGAGGAGACCGCGGCCAGAATTTTTTTAATTCTGTCCCCGGCCACCTCTTGGAGGCCATCGGACATGATTTTCATGCCGAAGATAAAAAGCCCCAGGCCGCCGACGGTCTGGATCAATACCTGTAACAATTTTACCTCTTCCAGGGGTAGGCTATTTTCACCGGGAGAATAACCAACCAGCCATCCGGGGGCAAGGGATTATTACAAAAAAGTTACGATAAAGTTACGGTAAGTTTACACACCCGGCGGCCATCCATCCACCGGGTTTGCGGACTTATTTTTCAAGGGATTAGGGTGCCAATCATGCCCGGAAGGATGGTCGGCCCCTGGGCGGGGACGGGCTCTAGTCGTGGCGGTCCGGTTTGGGGGTGAACAGGCGGCAGTCTTCGCCCGAATCGCGGCGGACCACGATGGAGGGAATCTGCCTAGATTTGAAGCCCATGCCCTGGCAGGCGTAGGGCCTGTTCTTGTCCCAGGTGATGACCAAATAGCGGCATTTGAAACAGTCCGGTCTATTCATGAGTAAAGATTCTCAAAATGTGGGCTGCATTTTGAGAATCACGCCGGTAAAAAGCGTGGTTTTTACCGGCTCACGGTCGCTCACGCGACCGGAGGGCCATGGGATGGCCCTCTAAAAGCGTCTCAAAACGCAACTGTTTGGCCAACAACTTTCGACTCCTTACCCAGTTTAGGAAAAGGTCGATATATGTCAACCGCCCTCTGGAAATCGTTGTCCCTCTTTCCTTGACCTTCCCCCCGCCCATGGCCGAAAATGGGTGGATGAAAATCTGGCTTTTTATCTCCCATCTGGGCGTGGGGCTCCTGCCCGGCCCCACGGGCACCTGGGGCGCGGCCCTGGGCGTGGTCCTGTTCGCCCTGCTCAATCTGGCCTTTCCCTTTTGGGGCGGGGTGGGGCTGCTGGTCGTGTCCGCCCTGCTGGGCACCGTGGCCGCCCACCAGGCCGAGAAGGTCTGGGGCCACGATGCGGGGCAGATCATCGTGGACGAAGTGGCCGGCCAGGCCGTGACCCTGCTCTTTGTGCCCCTTTCCCCCTTTACCTTGATCCTGGGGTTTTTCCTGTTCCGCTTTTTCGACATCCTAAAATGCCCGCCCATGAGTTGGGCCGAGAGGATCCCGGGCGGGGCCGGGGTCATGGCCGATGATCTGCTGGCCGGGGTGTATGCGGGGTGTTTTTTGTGGATGGCGTGGGGGTTGAAGGGGATTTTCTGGGCGGGGTGAAGTGGATTTGGGGGCTGTTTAGTGGAATGGCCAACTAAAGCGGTAGATTGGGCGATTATCTTTGGGACCATATTTACCGGTTTGCTTGCGCTCTACGCATACTGTGGAGACTGGTTAAGAAAGAAAAGGAATAGCCCTAAACTTAGAGTCGAACTTCATGAACCATGGGGACATAACACAAAAGAGTATGTAAATGAAATAACGACGGCTGGACCAAAGAACTCAAGTATAAACGCCAGGTACTACTCCATTAGGGTTTGGAATGATACAAAAGCCACCGAAGCGAAACGGGTAAGGGCACGAGTCCTTTTCTTGATCAAGAAGAATAGTTCTGGTATCGAAAAAGTAACACCTCCAGCCCCTCTTCACTTTATTTGGGCGGCTACTCCAGGCGATGATCCACCATATTTAAGTTACATCCCGACCTACGACAATTTTTCAATAGGCCGTGTATGGGAAAATGAAGATCATTTCCTATTAAAAACCAACCCAACAAGAGCTTCTTTTCCGGGGAAAATATTGAGGGGTGAAACAGCGATAGTCGTAATCGAAGTACTATCGGAAAACGCATTACAACCTGTTCAGGTTTACTTACAGATAGATTGGCGCGAACCGACTAACAGCGACCTTTGGGGCTCGACCGCCCCTTTCATAACTAAAATATCCGAACGCGAATTCAAACGACTAACACAAAAAGAGCAAACCACATGCGCGGTGAAATAATCATAGTGGGCGACGAGGTTCTGGACGGCCGGGTCCGGGACATCAACGGCAGCCGTCTGGCCGCCCGGCTGGCCTCGATGGGCCTGCCGGTGAGCCGGATCACGGTGGTGGGCGACGAGCCGGAGGTCATGGGCCGGGTCCTCTCCCACGCGGCCCGGCTGGCCGATTTCGTGATCGTCACCGGCGGCCTGGGCCACACCGACGACGACCTGACCACGGCCGTGGCGGCCCAGTCCTTTGCCCGGCCTCTGACCCGCCACCCTGGCGTTCTGGAGCACATCGCCCAGGTCTGCCTCCAGCGGGGCCGGGAGATGGGCCGGTTGGAGCGGCTGGCCTGGCTGCCGGAGGGGGCCGTGCCCCTGGCTCCGGACGAGCACTTCTGCGGGTTTCACCTGACCCAGGGCGACAGTCTGCTCTTTTTCCTGCCCGGGGTGCCCGAGGAGGTTCTGGACCTGTTCGAGCGCAAGGTCCTGCCCCAATTGACGGCCCGGTTCGCCGACCGGCCCTTTTTTCGCCAGCGGGTGATCAAGCTCCTGGGCCTGACCGAGTCCGAGGTCAGCGCCCGGCTCCAGGGGTTTGCGGAAGGATATCCCCAGGCGGCCCTGGGCTCCTATCCCAACTTTCCGGAGGTCCATCTCTCCCTGACCGTCAAGGGCGAGGAGGAGGCGCCCCTGGAGGAACTCCTGGACCGCATGGAGGCGGACCTGAAACAGCGGTTGGGCCGGTACATCATCGGCCGGGACAGCGAGACCCTGGCCCGGACCGTGGGGCGGATGCTGGACGAAAAAGGCCTGACCCTGGCCACGGCCGAATCGTGCACCGGCGGCCGGGTGGCCCAGATGATCACCTCGGTACCGGGCTCCTCGGCCTATTTCATCCAGGGCGTGGTCACCTACGCCGACTCGGCCAAGGAATCCCTCCTGGGGGTGAGCCCCCATGATCTGGAGGAGCACGGGGCCGTCTCGTCGGTGGTGGCTTCGGCCATGGCTGAGGGTTTAAGAGCGCGGGCCAGGGTGGACCTGGCCGTGTCGATCACCGGAATCGCCGGGCCGGACGGCGGCAACGAGGAGAAGCCGGTGGGCACGGTCTATTTCGGCCTGGCTGCGGCGGACCGGACCGTGGTGGAAAAACAGAGGTTCATCGGCCCCAGGCACTGGGTCCAACTTCAGGCCGCGGCCTGGGTCCTGAACATGATCCGCCGCCATCTCACGGCCCAGGAGTAAAAGACCCATGTCCGACCCGCTCCGGCTTTTTCTGGCCCTGGAACTGCCCCGGCCGGTGAGGGAATCGCTGGAGGAGATCCAGCGCGGCCTCAAGCGCACCGGGGCCGACGTCCGCTGGGTCAGGATTCCGTCCATTCACCTGACCGTGAAATTTCTGGGCGAGGTGGCCCCGGAGCGGGTGGAGGAGATCGCCGCGGCGGTCCGGGCTGCGGCGGGGAAATGCCCCGTTCTCGCCCTGCGCCCCCGCTCCGCCGGATTTTTCCCCGCGCCCCGAAACCCGAGGGTGGTCTGGGCCGGACTGGAGGGGGATCTGGAGGACTTAAGGAACCTGGCCCAGGAGGTGGAATCGGCCCTGGTTTCTCTGGGCTTCCCGGTCGAGGAAAAGGGGTTCAGCCCCCACCTGACCCTGGGCCGGGTCAGGTCCAACCGCTCCAAGCGGGAGCTGATCGAAGCGGTCCTGGATCTGGTCGACTACCGGGGTCCGGAATTCGCGGCCCGGGAGCTGGTCCTTTTCAGCTCCGACCTGCGGCCCTCCGGGGCCGTGTACACCGCGCTGCAGTGGCTGCCCTTGGCCGGTTGAGCCGCCCCGGCTCGTCTTGCGGCCGCCAGTCCAAAAGTATAAACTAAGGACAGATAGGGTCTTCGGGGCTGGAACCTCGTCCTCTCCCGGTGCTTCGCCCTGATCCCCACGGGTTTAATCCCCTATCCTTGCTTTACCCCGGAGTCCGGATCTTTTCACCACCCAACCGCGAAAGGGGGCAGAAGATGAAGGCAGGGGTAATCTTTACCGGTACGGGGCCCATCCTGGTTCTGACTTCGTTCAACTCTTTCACCACGCCCGGATTTATCCAGAAGCTGAGGATGAAGGGCATCAAGAAGTTCATCGCCTCGGAGGTGAACCTGGATCTGTGCCGGGAGACTTACGGCCAGAAGTTCGACATCATCCAGAACGATGTGAAAGAGGACGACGACCTGAGGATCCTGGACTACGACGGGCACTCTGTTTTCCACGCCTTTCCCTTCAGCAAGATGGGCCCGGCCCAGTTTATTGAAGACAGGGGTTAGGCGGGGGATTCCGCGGCAAGCGGCGGAAACACATCCCGGCCAAAAGGGAGCAGGTGGTGTCAGGGTTACATCCCTGGCACCACTATAAGGTAGGTGTTTTAGGGGCCCATCTCCGGGCGGAAGGGGTCTTGAGCAGATATTGACTGCCCAGAGGGAATTATTCCCCGCAGCTTTTCGCGAGTCCGGGGATCGCTTGGCCAGGCTCACCCTCATTCCCGCGGCGGGGTTGGTGGTGCTTCCTGGGGGCCGGTATGCGGACAATGCGCCTCAGGCCGCCCTGATCAGAAGAACTGGCTTCACGGAATGCCGTATCACCTTGTCGGCCACGCTGCCCAGGGCCCAACGCCCCAGGCCGCTCCGGCCGTGGGTGGACATGGCCACCAGGTCCGCCTTTTTGGAGGCGTCGATTATCTCCCGGGCCGGATGGCCGTAGCGCACATGGGTGGTTACGGTGAACCCGTCCTCCCTCAGCCCCTCGGCCACCCGGTCCAGGTAGGCCTGGGCCTTCTCCACCACCTCCACCTCTTTGTCGGTGGGGTCGGTTCCGGGCACCACCACGGCCCTGACTACCCGCAGCAGGGCGATCGAGGCCTTGTGCAGTCTGGCCGTCTCCTTGGCCTCTCCCAGCATCTTTTCAGCCAGCGCAGAACCGTCCAGGGGAATCAGGATATTGCTGTACATTCCTCTCCTCCATTTGCCTGGTGAAGGTTACCCCAAATGGGCCTGGTCGACAATTATTCAGGGCCGGTCCGAATCGCGGGAAAGGCCTCGGGGTGTTTCAGCTTCTCTCCTTGATGTACCTTTCCAGCCTGTCCAGGCCCTCGTTGATGGCCGACCTGGACGCGGCGTAGCTGAACCGCAGATAGCCCTCGGCCCCCTCTCCGAAATCGATGCCCGGGGTCGCCCCCACCAGGGCCTTTTCCAGGATGTCGAAGGCCAGTTTGTAGGAATCAGGGTTCAGGTGCTTGGCGTTGGCCAGCACATAGAAGGCTCCGGTGGGCTCCACCTTGATCCCCAGACCCAACTCCTTGAGGCGGCCTATCATCAGCTTTCTGCGGGCGTCATAGCGCCGGGCCATCTCCTCGGCCGCCTCCCTGGCCTGGGGCAGGGTCAGGGCGGCCACACCCCCGGCCTGCACAAAATCGTTGGCCGAAATAAAGAAATTCTGATGAATTTTCTGGATGGGCCGGACCAGTTTTTGGGGCACGATCAGATAGCCCAACCGCCAGCCGGTCATGGCGTAGAACTTGGAGAAACCGTTCATGACCACGGCGTTGTCGGTGAACTCCAGGATGGAGCGGGCCCGGCCCTCGTAGGACAGGCCGTGGTAGATCTCGTCGGAGACGATCAATCGGTCCAGCCCGGCCAGGCCCTCCATGTGCTTGGCTGAAAGCAGCTGGCCGGTGGGGTTGGAGGGGGAGTTGATCAGGATGGCCTGGGTCCGGTCGTTGATTTTCTCCTTGACCGCCTCCACGTGGAGCTGGAAGCCGTCGTCCTCGCTGACCCGGACCTTGGCCGGCCGGCCGCCCAAAAAGTTGATATAGTTGGGATAGCAGGCGTAGTGGGGGTCGGACATTACGACCTCGTCCCCGGCCTCCAGCAGGGCCCCGAACAGAATCAGCATGGCCGGGGAGGTGCCGGAGGTGACGATGACCTGCTCCGGCTCCACCTTCACCCCGTACTCCCGCTCGTAATGCCCGGCGATAGCCTCCCGCAGGCTCCACTCGCCCAGGGAGTGGGTGTAGTGGGTCCGGCCCGCGCGCATGGCCTCGGCTGCGGCGTCGCAGATTACCTCAGGGGTGTCGAAATCCGGCTCGCCCACCTCCAGGTGGATTATCTCCTTGCCCCGGCGGGCCAGCTCTTGGGCCCTTTCCATGACGTCCATGGCGATAAAAGGGGGCAGATCCAACGCTTTTTTGCAGATATTCATCTCAGATCACCTTGTGCAGAGGATATTCAATTATACCATGGACACCCCGCCGCCGCAGTTCCGGCACCAGGTCCCTGACCTGGATGCGCTCTACCACGATCTCCACGGATTTCATCGATTTTCCGTAGATCTCGGCCACGGTGGGTCCGTCCAGGCAGGGCAGAAGAGGCATGATTTCTTCCATGATCTCTTCGGGTACATTCATCTTCAGGCCGACCCGCTCCGAACCGGCCAGGGCCCCCTGGAGCAGCAGGGCCAGCTGCTCTATCTTGGCCCGTTTCCAGGGGTCGGCCCAGGCCTCGTGGTTGGCGATGAGCTGAGTGTGGGAGGTCATCAGCTCATGGATGATCTTCAGCCCGTGGGCCTTGATGGTGGAACCGGTCTCGGTGACCTCCACGATGGCGTCGGCCAGGCCGTTGACCACCTTGGCCTCGGTGGCGCCCCAGGAGAACTCCAGGCTCACCTGGATGCCCCTTTCTTCAAGGTAGCGCCGGGTGAAGTTGATCATCTCCGTGGCCACCTTCTTGCCCTGGAGATCCTCCAGGGACTTTATCTCCGAATCCTTGGCCACGGCCAGAACCCAGCGGGTGGGCTTCTGGGTGGCTTTGGAGTAAACCAGGTCGCAGACCACCTGGATATCGGACTGGTTTTCCTCGATCCAGTCCTTGCCGGTCAGGCCGGCGTCCAGGGTGCCGCTCTCCACGTAGCGGGACATCTCCTGGGCCCGCAGGAGGTTGCACTCCAGGTTCGGATCGTCCACCGTGGGGAAGTAGGATCTCTGGGCCGCCCGGAGCCGCCAGCCCGATTTGGCCATCAGTTCAAAGGTGGCGTCCTGCAAGGAGCCCTTGGGTATGCCCAGTTTTAACACGCTCATTTGCCGTATACCTTTTTCGGATCAAAGACGGGTTCGCCCACCACGTCCAATCCGAAATTTTCATTGAGTTTATTGTAGAAACAGCTGACATGTCCGGTGTGGCAGGCCGCTCCCCCGATCTGGTCCACCAGCAGGAGCACCGTGTCGCTGTCGCAGTCCACCCGGATCTCCTTCACCTTCTGGACATGCCCGGAGGTGCCGCCCTTGTGCCACAGAACCTGGCGGGATCTGGACCAGTAATAGCCCTCCATGGTCTCCAGGGTCTTCTCCCAGGCTTCCTGGTTCATGAAGGCGACCATCAGAACCTCTTTGCTCTTCCAATCCTGAACCACGGCCGGGAGAAGGCCGTCGAACTTGCTGAAATCCAATTGGGGTATGTTTTTTTCCATCTCGGCAGCACCGTTTGCGGGAGTTGATAATCTTTAAAGTCCGGTCAAATTAGGCTTTAATCAACTTGTTGTCAAGACGGCGGGCGGCCTCCGGGGCTTTTATGAAAGCTTTGCCCCGCTCCAGCCGGGCCCGGCAAGTTTATCTTTGACCCCGGCGCGGCCATGGGGTAAACCCCAGGGAAGAGGTGAACGAAGTAATTATGGGCAATATACCATGTCAGTGAAAAACGGGCACGGCGGAAAAGTCCAGGCCCTGGCCGCGGAGCGGGGGGTGGACCCGGCCCAGGTCCTGGATTTCAGCGCCTCCATTAATCCCCTGGGACCGCCGGAGGGATTGGCCGAGGCCCTTAAACAGGGTCTGGAATCCTGGATCCGCCACTATCCCCCGGCCGGAGCGGAGTATTTCCAGGAAGACCTGGCGAATAAATTGGGCGTAGACCCATATAATGTCATGATCGGAAACGGCTCCACCGAGCTAATCCATCTGCTGCCCCGTTTAAAGCCTCGCGGGCGGGCCTTGATTGTGGAACCGGCCTTCAGCGAGTACCGGGCCGGGTTGGCCGCTTGCGGTTGGTGGGCGGATGACCATATATGTGGAGAGGACTCCCTCTTTGTTCCGGACGAAAGCGACCGGGAAGCTCTCTTGGGTAAATTGAAGAAGGGTTACGACCTGGTTTACCTGGGCCGTCCCGGTAACCCCGGTGGCGCCGCGACTCCCCTGGAGATGGTCCAGGAGCTGGCCCGGGCCCAGGGAAAGCACGGCTTTCTGGTCCTGGACCAAGCCTTCATCGATTTCTGTCCCCAGGAATCGCTTCTGAAGTTCATCCCGGAGCACCCGGCCCTGATAATTCTTGGGTCATTAACCAAATATTATGCCATGCCGGGGCTCAGGCTGGGGTTTCTGGCCGCTTCCTCCGATCCGGTGGGGCGCCTGGGGCGGTTTCAGCCGCCCTGGTCGGTCAACATCATGGCCCAGGAGGCGGGTCGGTTTTGTCTGGAGCATGACCGCCTCCACGCCCAGAGAACCGCAGAGCTCATCGCCCGGGAAAGGGAGGTCCTCTCCCGGGAGCTGTCCCGCCTGGGGCTGACGGTCTTTCCTTCCCGGGCCAACTACCTCCTGGTCCGGCTGGGGCCGGATCAGCCTCGGGCCGAGGAACTGGCCGGGGCTCTGGCCCAAGACCTCATCCTGATCAGGGATTGCGCCAACTACAGGGGGCTGGGCGAGAGGTACTTCCGGGTCTCGGTCCGTATGCCCGGAGAAAATGAGCGCCTTTTGGCCGCTCTGAAAAAACAGCTGGGCGAGCCCCGGCCGAATTGATTTGATCAGGGCCTGATTTCCACCGGCAGGCCCAAGGGCAGGGCTTGAAACAACTCCTCGGCTTCCCTGTCGGTCACGGCGATGCAGCCCTGGGTCCAGTCGACCAGGCGATGGAACCGGCCCAGCCAGCCCAGCCCTCTGGGCAGCCCGTGGATCATGATATCCCCACCGGGAGGGCAACCAAGTTCTTGGGCCCCTTTCCGGTCGGCCGGGCCGGGGTAGGAGATCCCCAAAGAGAGGTGATAGCGACTTTGCCTGTTCTTGACCGCTATCCGATAGAGCCCCTCCGGAGTCCGGCCGTCCCCTTGACAGGCCTTGGGTCCCTGGGGTTGGGAACCTAACGCCACCCTGTAGGTTTTCAGCAAGGTTCCATCCCTGAACAGGGACAGCCTCCGGGCGGATTTATGAATTACCACCCGGTCGACCCGGCTGTCCGGGGGGAGGCCCTTCTCCGGCCACTGGCTCCAGGCTGCGGCCAGAACCGCCAGACCGGCCAGGGTAAGAATCAACCAGATCGGAGCCCGGCTCAAGCCTCTTGGCCTTCCTTTTGGAGAGGGCTGATGCGCAGCTGGCCCACGGCCTTGCCGTCCATCCGCTCCACCTTCATCCGGTAACCCTTCCAGACGAATTCGTCACCGTTGACCGGAATCCTCTGGGCCAGGGCCTGGATCAGTCCGGAGATGGTGTGGTAGGGCCCCTCGGGCAGATCGATCCCGGTGAGCCGGTTGATATCCCGGATGGTCAGCCAGCCGTTGACCAGCCAGCCGCCGCTGATGCCTTTTATGGGCGCGGTACGGGTGTCGTACTCGTCCAGGATCTCGCCCACGATCTCCTCCAGGACGTCCTCCATGGTTACCAACCCCACCACCCGGCCGAACTCGTCCACCACAAAGGCCAGGTGCGACTGCTCCTGGCGGAAGGCCATCAGCTGGTCGTGGACTGAGCGGGACTCCGGCACAAAGGAGGGCTCATGAACGATTTCGCGAACCAGGTCCTTATCTGAGGCCTTCATCAGATCCCGGAGGTGGACATAGCCGATGATGTTCTGGGGGAAGTTCTCGAAAACCGGGTAGCGGGAGTAGGGCCACTGGGCCACCAGGGCCAGGGCGGCCTGGATGGTGGTCTCGCCGTCCAAAGATTTTATCCGGTTGGCCGATTTCATTATCTCGCTCAAGTAAAGCCCGCCCAGTTCCAGAATGCCCCGCAGCATCTTCTGCTCCTGGCCCTCCAGGTAGCCCTCCCGGCGGCCGGAGAGAACCAGGGTGACCAGATCCTCCCGGGTGACCCTGGAGGAACCAGTCGTGGACTGGCCCGTGGTCTTAAGCATAAAGCGGGAGACCACGGTCAGGGCCATGATCACCGGCCGGAAGACCACCACGAACAGCCGCAGGGGTTTGATTACCAGCAGAGATACGCCCTCGGGGTTGAAGGCGGCCACGGTCTTGGGGGTTATCTCGGCGAATATCAAAAACAGGACGGTCAGAACCAGAGCGGCCGGGCCCAGAGACTTCTCCCCCCACAGCCCCAGGGCCAGGGCCGTGCCCAGGGCCGACCCCAGGACGTTGGACAGGTTGTTGCCCAAAAGGATGGCCCCCAGAAGATCGTCAGGCTTGGAAACGGCTTTCTTGATAAGCTGCCCCTTGGGACCCTTTTCGGCCAGTTTGATCACCCTGGCCCGGGGCAGGCTCAAGAGAGCCGTCTCCGAGGAAGAGAAAAAGGCCGAGCATAAGAGGCAGAACCCCAACAGAGCCAGATACCAGATTATGGCGGACAAACCCATCGAACCTCCCTGGGCCGGAATTACACCGATAAAGGGACCTTGTCATTCCTGTCCCTGACAAATTTCATAATATCACGTCGGACCGGAGATGGAATTATCCAAAGCGGAGGGGGCGGAACTCCCCGGCGGATAAAGGATCAGGACTATGACTGTTTCCAGGCCGCCAGGGCCTGTTCCGGGGAATCCGGGGCGGGTGGGCCTCCGGCCACATCGCCATAGTGTTCCAAGGTCCCGAACCCGGCCCCCCGGAACTCCTCCTCGATGGACTCGGGGGAGAAGCACTGGAGCCAGTTGTATATCTCCCGGGTTCGATCTTTCTCGTAGATGACATACTTGCTCAAGGTCAGCCTCAGGTCCGGGTACTTGTGGTTGAACTGAAAGACATGGTAGGGCTCCGGCGACCAGAATCCGCCGGGGGGCAGGTATTTGTAGCTGGCTTTCTCCTGGAAGGCGGAGAAGAATTCCGGGGAGAAGTAGTCCAGGACCACGGCGCCTCCGGGTTTGAGCAATTCCCGGAAAGCGCCCAGAAGCCGGCTCCGCTGGTCCGGATTCAGGGCGCAGAAGTCGCAGAAGATCATGGTGACCAGGTCGAACCGCCGGTCGGTCCGGAACTCCAGGTAGTTCCGGTGGATGTAGTCTATCTCCAGCCCCTCCTCCCGGGCCTGGGACCGGGCATGCTCCAGGGACCGGCGGGAAAAATCCACTCCGGTCACTTTGGTCCCGCTCCGGGCCAGCCGGCTGGTGTAGAGCCCCGGACCGCACCCCATATCGCAGACCGCGCTGCCCGGCCCCAGGCCGAACCGGGAGATCAGCCAGGCCGCCGAGCGGTCGATGAACCCGGGATTGCGGGAGGCCGCATCCACTTCCTCGTTAAGGTGGTACTCCAGCATCTTCTTGGAGACGTACTCGTCGGTCCACAGCAGGGCCGTGGTCATGGCCTCAAATGGGCGGGGCCGCCGAGCCATTTTTTCCAGTTGATCGAACATACAGCCCTATCGCCTTCAATTCGGCCTGGTCCTCCTGCCGCGGCTTGATAAAAAACCCGCCTCTCACCTGCCCAGGAGCTGGTTGGAGATGACGATCCGCTGGATCTCCGAGGTGCCCTCGTAGATGGTGAAGACTCTGGAATCCCGGGCATAGCGCTCCACCGGAAAATCGCGGACATAGCCGTAGCCGCCGTGGATCTGGATGGCTTGGTAGCAGACCGCATTCACCATCTCCGAGGCGAACAGCTTGGCCATGGAGGCGGCCTGGGTGTATCTTTCTCCCCGGTCCTTCTGGGCCGCGGCCGAAAGGCACATCAGCCTGGCCGCCTCGATCTGAGTGGCCATGTCGGCCATGATGAACCGCAGCCCCTGGTGGCGGGCGATGGGCTGGCCGAACTGGACCCGCTCCTGGGCGTAGCCCACCGAGGCGTCCAGGGCCGCCTGGGCCACCCCGGTGGACTGGGCCGCGATACCGATACGGCCGCCGTCAAGGGAGCTCATGGCGATGGCGAAACCCATCCCCTCGCGGCCCAGGATGTTCCCGGCCGGAATACGGCATTCGTCAAAGACGATCTCGGCCGTGTCCGAGGCCCGGAGCCCCATCTTGTCCTCGATTTTGCCCACCTGGTAGCCGGGATTGTCGGTCTCCACGATAAAGGCCGAAATGCCCCGGTGCTTGGTGGAGGAGTCGGTTACGGCCGTGACCAGGCAGACCCCGGCGTTGGCCCCGGTGGTGATAAACTGCTTGGTCCCGTTGATGATCCACTCATTGCCGTCCCTGGTGGCCGTGGTCCTCTGGCTGGAGGGGTCGGACCCGGCGCCCGGCTCGGTCAGGGCGAAACAGCCCAGAATCTCCCCGGAGGCCAGGGCGGTGAGGTATTTGCGCTTCTGCTCCTCGGTGCCGTAAAGGTGCAAGGGTCCGCAAACCACCGAATTGTGGACCGACATGACCACCGCCGTGGAGGCGCAGGCGTAGGCTATCTCCATCAGGGCCACGGCGTAGGAGACCGTGTCCAGCCCCACCCCGCCGTACTCTTCGGGGACCATCATCCCCAGAAAACCCAACTCGCCCATCTGTTTCAAGTTGGCCTTAGGGAACTCCCTGGAAAGATCCCGGGCGGCTGCGGTGGGCTGAAGCACCTCCCGGGCGAAATCCCGGGCCATGGCCTGAATCATGAGCTGTTCTTCGGTTAACGGATATGACATGGGACCCCCAACATAATTTCGGGGCCGGTTGGCCGACCCCGAAAAGAGAATGCCTATGGAGTGTAGAGAATGACTATGAGATGGGCCATCCGGTCGCCCACGTTGGTCAGGTTGTGGGGGATGCTGGAGTTGAAGTGGATTGAACCGCCTTTCTCCAGACGGGTCGCGTTTTCGCCCACGGTGTACTCCATGATTCCCTCCAGGACGTAGGCGAATTCCTCGCCCGAGTGGCGGTAGCCGATCCCCTCCCGGGCCCTGGTGCGGGGCGGTATCTTGATGTCAAAGGCCTTGAGATGCTTGCCGGAGGAGGGCTCGGTGAGCAGCTGGTAGATGTAGTTGTCCGTTCTCTTTTCCCGGTCGGCCGGGAGTTGCTCCTCGGTGCCGTCGGGATTCAGAAAAGTGCCGGTGTCCACCTGAAGGGCCCGGGCCAGCTGAAGAAGCATCCCCACCGGGGGAAACTCCTCGTTGGACTCTATTCTGGTCAGGTACTCCTCGGTCTTGCCGGTCTCCCTGGCCAGGTATTCCAGGGACATCTGCTTATCCTGCCGGGCCAGCCTGATGCGGTCGCCCAAGGGCCTCTGTTTCACGGGCATGATTTATCCCCTTCCCGAAGGAACCGTCCGGTTCCGTTTTTTGCCCCGGTATAGCGGGACCCGGATAATTTTCAACCATGGTGCGACGATAACTATGGCCGCGTTATAACCATAAAGGCAAGACGGTTTCCACCTTTCGGCCGCCCTTATCCCCCACGGCCCCAAATCACTGGAGAGCCAGCTCGGCCACCTCCCGGGGGGAGAGGGCCTCGGCCCAGTACTTGAACAGATCCAGGGAGCCGGAGAAATAGGTGTTCAGCCGCTTGAACCTGCCCAGGGAGAGGTCGGTCACGGCCAAAATGTCGGCCTCGGTGTAATCCACCGCGTCGTTGGGCACATGGGGGCCAAAGGTGCAGGAAAGGACCTCTTCCCCGTCCAGATAAAGCCGCCCGGTCTCCCCGTCAAAGCTGATGGCCAGATGGTGCCAGGCCCCGTCCCGGAGGTCCACCGGAAAGCAAAGATGGCGCTCGTTGTAGATGGTGGTCTCATCCACCCAGGGATGGAAGGAGCCCACCAGATAGTCTCCGACGCCCTGGTAGCCGATGAACTCCTCGGGCAAAAGATCCGCCTGCCAGGCCTCCTGATAGGAGATGCCCAGGACCTCTCCGTCGGACCAGCCGTCCACGATCCTGATCTGGTCCGGGCCGGTATTGCCGGGACCGATCAACACCCACACGGCCACGGTGTAGGCCGAGGTGGAGATGTTGGGCAGGTCGATGAAGTCGTTCTCCCCGTCGAAAAGGTAGGCCCGGTCCGGAATGCCGTAGTGGTCAAGGGTCTTGACCGGACCGGCCACCGCGTATCCCTCCGGTTCGCCGTTAAAGGAAAAGTCCAGCAAGGGCCGCTCCACGGCCCCGGCAGCCCCGCCCCAGAACAGCATCAGCAGCGCGGCAAAGACTCCCGCCCGCGGCTTCATGGCGTCTCCCTTCTTCCGGAAAATCCTTTTAACCCACGGCATTAATGATAAAATTAAAGTCCAGCCCAGTCAAGCCGGGCCGGAGAGGGGCTCCCTAAAGAGTTGGGTGGATACCGAGAATTTTCCGCCATAGAAATAGTATGTTTTGATCAATCATCGCTCTTATTCCCCCTCTTCCCCACTGGGGGAGAGGGTTGGGGTGAGGGGGTAATTTTATAAAAGGAGCCTTCAGATGACCCGTCCGGTCGCGGTCCTTATTCTTCTCTCAAGCCTGATCCTGTCCCTGGTTGGAACCGCCGCGGCCACTGACCTGAAATCCGACACCTGGACGGCCACGGACGCCGTGGGCCGGTCCCTGCCCGGATACGATGAAGCGGGGCCGCCCAGGGCCGGCAAGACCGTGGGCGTCTTCTACTTCCTGTGGCTGGGGGCCCACGGCACCCAGGGGCCCTTCAACATCTCCGATATCCTGGCCGCCGACCCGGACAACCCCCGCTGGGGTCCCCTGGGCCGGCCCCACCACTGGGGCGAGCCGGAGCTGGGCTACTACCTCTCCACGGACGAGTACGTCATCCGCAAGCACGCCCAGATGCTCTCCGACGCCGGGGTGGATGTGATCATCTTTGACGTGACCAACGGCTTCACCTATTCGGAGCAGTACCACAAGCTGTGCCAGACCTACCTGGCCATCCGGGGCGAGGGCGGGGCCACCCCCCAGATCGCCTTTCTGCTGCCCTTCTGGACTGTCAACGCCCACACCGCGGCCAAGAAACTCTACGCCGACATGTACGCGCCGGGGCTCTACTCCGAGCTGTGGTTCAACTGGGGCGGCAAGCCCTTGATGCTGGCCGATCCCTCGGTCTTCAACTGGGAGCTGAAGGGGTTCTTTACCTTTCGCACCCCCCAGCCCTCCTATTTCGACGGCCCCACCGGCCCGGAGCAGTGGGGCTGGCTGGAGGTCTGGCCCCAGCACGGGTTCTACGACGCCTCGGGCGCAATGGAGGAGGTCGCGGTGGGGGTGGCCCAGAACGCCGTGGGCGACGGGTTGGCCCCCATGAGCGATCTCCGGGGGGCCAAGGGCCGCTCCTGGCAGGAGGCCGCCGGGGCCCAGGCGCCCGGCGAGGAGGCCGTGAACCAGGGCTACAACTTTGCCGAGCAGTGGCAGCGGGCCCTGGAGCTGGACCCCTCGTTCATCTTCATCACCGGCTGGAACGAGTGGGTGGCGGCCCGGACCAACGAATGGACCGGGGCCTCCCACTTCACCGACCCGGAGGGCGGCATCTTCGTGGACTGCTACAACCAGGAGTACAGCCGGGACATCGAGCCCATGAGAGGCGGCCACGGGGACAACTACTACTTTCAGATGGCGGCCGGCATCCGCCGCTTCAAGGGGGTCCGGGAGCCGGAGAAGGCCGGCCCGGCCAGGAGCATCTCCATCGACGGCAGGTTCGCGGACTGGGAGGAGGCGGCACCCTCCTTTTTCGACACCCCCGGCGACACGGCCCTTCGCCACGAGCAGGGCTGGGGAGAGGCCGGGATGTACGTGAACACCACCGGGCGCAACGATTTCGTGGAGCTGAAGGCTGCCCGGGACAGCCGCTACGTCTACTTCTACGCCCGGACCCAGAGCGACATCACCGCGCTGGAACAGGGCGGCTGGATGCTGCTCTACATCGACGCGGACCAGGACCCGTTCACGGGCTGGGAGGGGTACGACTATCTGGTCAATCTGGAGCCCCAGAGCGGAACCCGGACCAGCCTCTCGGCCAGCGACGGCCAGGGCGGCTGGGACCTGGAGCGCAACGACATCAGCCTCCGGGTCTCGGGCCGGGAGCTGGAGCTGGCCGTGCCTCGCTCGGCCCTGGGCCTTTCGGACGGTTCCCTGAGTTTCGACTTTCACTGGGCCGACAACATCCAGAACGCAGGCGACATCACCGCTTTTGCCCTCGAGGGCGACTCCGCCCCCAACCGCCGCTTCAACTACCGCTTCCAGACCGATTGAGGACCGGGCAAGTCCGCCCCCGCCCCGGCTTGCATTATCCCTGCGGTTATTGTATGGCTGATCTTAAGAAGATGGGCGGACCACCGGACCCGTTGGCCTCACAGAAACGAATCGAAGCCAAGAAGGCGCGCCCGGACTGGAGATAGTCCCGGCCTTCTTGGCTTTTTTATCAAAGGAGGGAACCATGGCCCCGCTTCCCGCATCCTTCTCCCGGTCTGTCTGCGACCTGGACCTGGGCGAGCTGCTTCAGAACCTGACCGATCCCATGAACATCATCGACCGGGACTACCGGGTTGTCTGGACCAACGCCCCGGACCCGGAGCCCGGCCAGGAGGCTCTGCGGGTCGAAGGCAAAGTATGCTACCGGGTTTTCATGGGCCGGGAAACGCCCTGCCGGGAGTGTCCCATCCGGGAGGTTTTTCAATCTGGCCGACCCACGGTCATGGAAAAAAAGGCGGAACCCAGCTCCGGCTTCTGGTTTCACACCGAGGTCTGGGCCTACCCTATCCACAACCCGGACGGAAGTCTGAACCGGGTCATCAAGATCGGCCACCACATCAAGAACGGCCGGGAGAGGCTGGAGCAAAACAAGGCCCCATTCCCCGGCCGCGAAAATCACGCCCCTGATTTTCAGCCGGTCAACGCCGCCCTGGAGTCGGATCTCTCCCCCCGGGAGAGGGAGGTCCTGGGCCTGCTGGCCAGGGGCATGACCAACATCGAGATAGCCGACGAACTCATGATCAGCCCCCACACGGTCAAAACCCACGTGATAGGCCTGTTTAACAAATTCGGCACCACCAAGAGGACCCAAACCGCGGTCATGGCCGTACGGCTGGGGCTGGTCTAACCGTAACCCGAAATGGCGGACGGTCTGTCCGGCCGCCGGGATCAGTCGCAAACCGTCCGGTTGCAACCGCCCAGGGAATCCTTCAGCTCCCGGTAATCGTCAAAGTGGAAATCAGCCTCCAGCTCCGGGTGCTCGTAGGCCCAGAAGACCACCCCGGCCGCCATGGCGGTCTGCTGGTCGACTGCCGAATCGCCGATGTAGACCGCCTCGGCGGGGCGCACCTGGAGCTTGTTCAGGATGAACAGGACCCCCTCCGGGTGAGGCTTGGGTCGCTCCACGTCGTCGGCGGAGACGATCAGGTCGAACCGGTCGCCCACCCCCGTTTTGTCCAGAACCAGCCGGACCTCCCCGCCGCCGTTGGTGTTGACCGCCCGGAACACGTCCGCCCGACATAAAAAATCGATGAACCCGGCCACCCCTTCCTGGAGCCTGGTGTGTCCGGCTAGTTTGTCCCAGTCCACGGCCGTAGCCGCCTCAAGAGCCTTTTCCATGAGTTCCGGGGGGATAATCCGCCTGATGCTCCGGGGAATGGTCTGGACAAAGGAGAAGGCCTCCTCTTCCGGGTCCATAGGGGGCAGCCCCAGGGCGGCCTTGATGCTGTTGTAGAACATACGGTTACTCAAGCTGGAATCGACCAGGGTGCCGTCGCAGTCGAAGATCACCAGCCGGGGTAAGGAGGGTTGGGGATTCATAGTTCAATTCCCTTAAACAACTGGGGAAAGTCGGTTATCACCCCGGCCGCGCCTGCGCCCATGAGCTCCCTTGCCTGGGCCGGGTCGTTGACGGTCCAGACCAGGGCCGGGACCCCGGCCCGGTTCAGCTCCCGGAGCTGCTCCGGGGTGATGGAATCGATCCGGGGATGGAAAAAACGGGCCGGGCTCCTTCTGATCAGGTTCAGGGGATCGGGCCGGTAACGGTCCTGGAGCAGGCCCAGGGGCAGGTCCGGGTCCAGGAACCTGATCCGGTCCAGGTAATCCCGGTTAAAGGAGGAGATCAAGACCCTCTCCCGGGCTCCGGTCCGGGCCACGGCCGCCACGGTTTTCTCCGCCACCGAGGCGTCTCCCTCCCGGCCGGTCAGATCCTTGATCTCCAGGTTGACCAGCCGGTCCCAGCTCCGGGTCAGTTCCAGGGCCTGGTCCAGGGTGGGGATGGGGCAGCCCCGATGGGCACCCAGCTGAGCCGGGCTGACCTCCCCGGCCTTGATTCGGCCGAAAGGGTCGGTCTCCTTGAACCAGGAGCCGAAGTCCAGCCCCTGGAGGGTTTCATAATCATAGCGGTCCGTCTCCCAGGGATAATCCTGAGGGAAATGTTCTTCCACGTCCGAGGTGCGGCGCAAAAAGGCGTCGTGGATCACCACAGGCACCCCGTCGGCGGTGATACGGATATCCAGCTCCCAGCCGTGGGCCCCCAGGCCGAAGGCCAGTTCGGCGGCCGTGAGGGTGTTCTCCGGGGCCAGGGACCTGGCTCCTCGATGGGCGATGATAAGCCCTTGCTTCTCTTGGGCCGCTTTCAGCCACAGGGACATGGTGGGCTCCGGTACATTTAGGGGGATCGGTCCTCGGCCCGGGCCGGTTCGTCCGGGTCCCCATCCAGGCGCAGCACCAACAGCATCCGCCCCTTGCGGCCCTCCACCCGGCCCACCAGTCGGTCGGTCCTGTCGGCCCGGAAGTCGGCCACGTCCTTGAGACAGCGGGGAGAGAGGATCAGCCAGCCGGGCCCGCGGAGTCGGTCGGCCTGTTCCGGCTCCAGCTCCCGGACCGGGCGGCCCAGGTGGAACATGACGTTGTGATGATCCTCCAGGGCCATGAGATAGGCCGGGCCCGGAGCCTTGTCCAGAATCGCGGCCAGCTCCCGGCCGGCCCTTCTGCTGGCCGTGTAGCGCTCCTGGTTGAGGGGCAAGTGGACATAGCTCAGGGCCAGCTGGTATCCGATACCCCCTATCAGGGAGAGGATCATGAGGTGGCGCAGCCATCTGCTCCACCTGATTTTTCCCCCGGCCAGGCCCACGGCCAGGGACAGGGCCGGAACCGCAGGCATGGCGTAGCGGGTCTGGCTGTCCGGCCAGAAAAGCAGGGCTGCGGAAAAACCGGCTGCGTAGCAGATCAGGGCTCTGGTCAGATCCGTCTCGGCCTCCTGCCCCGGCTTCCGGTTGAGCCAGGCCCTGGGGGCCAGGGTCGGGGAGGCCAGGATGAGCCAGGGGCAGAGGACCAGGAGCAGTTCTCCCAGAAAAAGGAAAGGCCGCGCCAGATAGAACCACAGCGGCTTGGGATAGATCACCAGCCGCATCTCCTTGAGCCAGACGTGGGTATCCCCGGGCTGGTGAACCGCCAGGGCCCAGGCCGCCACCAGGGCCAGCGGCGGCAGCAGGGCCAAAACCAACCCCGCCAGATCGGACCGTCGCCCGGCGGCGAGATCGTACAGAAAGACTCCCAGGGCGAAGTAGGCCAGGGGGATGGGCCCCTTGGCCAGGGCGACCAGGCAGAGAAGGAGGGAGCAGCCTATCCACCGTCCAAGACCGTTGCGGGTTCGGCCCAGGCCCCCGGCCCAGGTCAGGAAGGCGGCAAAGGAGGCGGCGGTCACAGTGGTGTCGGTCTCTCCCACGGCCGCTTTTTCCAGGATCATGGGCGACAACAGAAAAGCCAGCCCGGCCAGGAGGGAATAACCCCTGGTGGTGTATCTGCGGGCCGCGTTCTGGACCAGGAGCGCCCCGGCCAAGGTCATGAGCAGGGGCGGCAGGCGGACCGCCCAGACGTCTATTCCACCCTTGATCCAGCCGCACAGGGCGATGAGCCAGGGCAGCAGGGGAGGTTTGTTCAGGTAGGGCACGCCAAGAACCCGGGGCTGGAGCCAGTGGCCCTCCCGGAGGATGTCCAGGGCCATCAGGGCCCGGCGCCCCTCCTCCCAGTAAAGGGACCGGAACCCCACCGGGGGCAGGTAGAGGGCGGCCCAGATGAGGGCCAGCCAGACCCAGAAGGGGACCGGGCCCAACCTGCCGCCCATAAGGTCGAACATGGACTTGCGGCTGCCGTTGTCCGGGATGGACTCCAAATTATCCCCAGGTACGCAGTGGTTGTTAAGGGACGCCGCCGTATTTTGAAAAGCGCCCCGGGTTAAAGACGATTCCAGACCGGCCGACGGAGGATCCCCAGCCGAAAAAAGCTCCGGGATTCACCCAAGGGTCCTTTCCCCGAAACCCGGACTCACCCGTTCTGATTCCCGGAGAAACGGCACTCTTGGTTTCCGGCCCCGTCCTTCCCTGTAAACCGGAACCGAAGCTGACGCGTCCCCTTTTCCGTGAAAGAAGCCGGAGTAAAAAAGCTGACCGCGAGAGGGTCTCTTTCGCGGAGTCGGCTCCCCTGTCCGGCCACCTGGATATTATCCGATCCCGCCCCTTTGGGGAAGGGTTTGGTTCGTGGACTTGACTTTCAAAGTCTGCTATAGCTGGCAGAAAGAAGCACCCTGCGGTTCCCGTCGGGCCGGATCCCCTCAATCCGGCGTTCCGGATAAGACCAGCCTGGGTAAGACCGATTGGACAACAGATAACGGCATGGCCAAGGTTTCCATAGTAATTCCGCTCAAAGACGAGGCTGAGAACATCGGACCCCTGGCCCGGGAACTGAACAGGGTTTTGGAGGCTCAACCGTGGGCCTGGGAGTGTATCTGGGTGGATGACGGTTCCACGGACGGCTCTCTGAGCGTGTTGAAGCGGCTGGCCCAAGAGGACGGGGCCCACCGGGTGCTTTCCTTTGAGCGGAACGCGGGCCAGTCGGCCGCCCTTTACGCCGGGTTCAAGGCGGCCCGGGGCCGGGTGATCGCCACCATGGACGCCGATGGGCAGAACGATCCGGCCGACCTGCCGGCCCTGGTGGACCTGGTCCTCTCCGGCCGGAGCGACATGGTCAACGGCTTCCGGGCCAAGCGGCAGGACCGGGCCGTGCGGCGCGTCTCCTCCAGAATCGCCAACTCCTTTCGCAACCTGGTGGTCGGGCGGACCGTCTCGGACGTGGGCTGCTCCACCAGGGCCTTCCGGAGGGAGTGCGTGGAGTCCCTGCCCCTCTTCGCCGGGATGCACCGCTTTTTGCCCAACCTGGTGAGCCTGAGGGGATTTTCCATGGTCGAGGTTCCGGTCAACCACCGTCCCCGGCTCAAGGGGGATTCCAAATACGGCATCAACGACCGGCTCTGGGTGGGGCTGATCGACACCCTGGGAGTGCTCTGGCTGCGCAAACGGGCGGCCAAGTATTGTCTGGCCCGAACCTTCGGCCCTGATCAGGCGGACCGGGATGGTTGAGAAGATTTGGCTGGTATTGGGTTTTGCGGCCCAGGCCCTTTTTGCGGCCCGGTTCCTGGTCCAGTGGATCGTCAGCGAGAGACAGGGCCGGTCGGTCATTCCCCTGGCCTTCTGGTACCTTTCCCTCGTCGGCGGCGGGATGCTTCTGGCCTATGCCGTGTGGCGCAAGGATCCTGTTTTCATCCTGGGACAGTCCACCGGTTTTCTGATCTACGCGCGCAACCTGTATCTGATCCACCGGGAGAAGAAGGCCCAGGCGGCCGGCGGGGAGCTGCCGGGAGAGGTGGGGTGAGTCCCGCCCCGGAGGAGTCTTCCGAGGTGTTTTCGCGTTCCTGGCGGATTCTGCTCCTGGTCACTCTGGTTTTTGTCCTGGTTCAGGGCTGGACCGCTTTCCGCCCCGGCACCACCGACGACGAGCGGCACTATTTCTTCTCCGCCCACTGGATGAACAGCGGCGGGGACTGGCTGACCCCCCGGGACCAGTACGGCGAATTGAGGATCCACAAACCCCCACTCTTCACCTGGCTCACCACCCTGGTCTACAAACTCACCGGCCCCAGGATAGCCTCCCTCCGGGCCGTGGCCATCCTGGCCGGGGCTCTTTCCGGGTGGGCTCTCTACCTCCTGGCCGGGGTTCTGTTCCGCTCCCGCCGGGCGGCCATCCTGGCCGGGATAATGATGCTCGGCTTCACCGAGTTCAACCTCAACAGCGGCCAGGGCCGGCCCGACTCCATGCTTATTTTATTCATAATCATGGCCAACTACTGCCTGGCCAGGGTGGTGCTGGGGCGACCCCGGCCCTTTGCCTTCACCCTGCTGGCCTATCTGGCCATGGGCCTGGCCTTCATGGCCAAGGGGCCTTTCGGGCTGCTCCACACCCTGCCTGTTCCCCTTATCACCGCCCTGATCCACCGGGAGCTGAGGCCCAATCTCAAACATCTGGTCAACCCCTTGGGCTGGCTCTTGTTCCTGGCCGTAACCGTGCCCTGGTATGCGGCCATGGTGGGCCTCCACGGCCCGGAGGTCTGGCCGCTGCTGATGGGCGACATCGCCAAAAACGGACCGGGCTCCAATCTGTTGCTGGTCGTCCTCGAAAACCTGCGGATCTTCATCCGGGGCGGGCTGGTCACCTCCCTGCCCTGGTGGCCCCTGGCGGCCTTTTTCCTGGCGGCTTCCAGGTCTTGCGCCTTCAGGGAGGGGTTGGCTCAGGAACGGCCCGCCCTGACCTTTGTCTGGATCTGGCTGGGCCTGGCCCTGATCACGATTTTACCTAATAAATCAAATTATTACAGATATTTGATGGTCATTCTCCCGTGCCTGGGGCTCGTCGCGGCCCGGTTGCTTAGCGTTCCTCCGAACCCGGCCGGCTGGCTCTGGAAAAGGGCTTTGCCCATCTATGTGGCGGCCCAAGGGCTCATCTATCTGGCCTGGGCCGGATACCTGGGCGCGGCCTGGTTCAACTTTCACGACCTCCTCTCCGACCCCTTCCATTTTCTGCTGCCGGCGGTCCTGCTTTTCTGCGGGCTGGTGGTTTTTATGGCCGTGCAGTGGAGGCGCAAAAGAATCGTCTGGGCGGTGGCGGCCCTGGCCTGCCTTTCCATCATCGCCAACGGGACCTATGCTCGGGACCTGGACCCCAAATCCAGACGGGCCTCGCTGGTCAAGCTGGCTGCGGAGGTTCTGAAAAGTTACGACCCCAAGACCACCACGGTCTACGACCTGGGGCTCACCGAGGGAGAGTGGCCCCTGGTCCTGGAGAACAGCGGGCACTACCTCAAGGGCCGGTTCCGGTGGACTGGAGACCGGGTGGTCTGGCCGGAGCAGAATATTAGGGAGCGGGTGGCCCGGGGAGAGGAGATCCTTTTTCTGGGAAGGCCCTACAAGCTGATAAAATACCCGGAGGGATTCCTGAAGGGTTTCGAAATGGCTGACCGGCGCAGCTATACCTATCTGGTGGTGGGCAAGGCCAACCGCATCCAGCTGATGACCGAGACGGCCTATCTGTTCCGTCTCAAAAAAGTGCTGGACTGAGGGGCGGGGCATGGGCGACAGGGCCGCTGTTTGGGGATTCATCCTGGTGGCCGCCTTTTTTATGCTCATCCAGGTCTGGTCCCTCACCGGCCCGACCGTGCGGGGGGACGAGCGGCTCTATTTTTTCAGCGCCCACCACATGGTCCAGAGCGGGGACTGGCTGACCCCCAAAGACGAATTCTCCCGGTTCAGGGTCCACAAGCCGCCCCTCTACACCTGGGCCACGGCCCTGGCCTTTAAGCTTGCCGGCGGGCCGAGCCTGGCTCTGCAGCGGGCCGTCTCCCTGCTGTCCGCCCTGGGCACGGCCGGGCTGGTTTTCATGCTGAGCCTGCTGCTGTTCAATTCGATTCGGGCCGCGGCCCTGGCCGGGATCGCGGTCTTGGGCTTCACCGAGGTCTTTTTGACCTGCCACCAGGGCCGGGCCGACGCCCTGTTCATGTTTCTGATCACCGCTGCAATCTATGCCTGGGCCAGGGTCCTTTTTACCGTCCAAAGGCCCTTGGTCTGGACCCTGGCCGGATACCTCCTGGCCGCCCTGGCTTTTCTGGCCAAGGGCCCCTACGGCCTGCTTCACCCCCTCCTTCCGGCCTTGGCCACGGCCCTGATCCTGCCCCGGCGCAGACCCAGAATCCGCTACCTGCTCCACCCCCTGGGACTGGCGCTTTTTATTGCTGTGGCCGGAGTCTGGTATGCGGCCCTGGTGGCGGTCCACACCAAGGCGGTCTGGGGCCTGGTCATGACGGACATGGCCAGGCACGGCCCCGGGGGCAATCTGCTCTGGAACCTGATCAAAAACGCGGGCAATTACCTCCCGGCCATGCTGACCACGGCCCTGCCCTGGTGGCCTCTGCTGATCCTGGGAATTTTCACAGCCGGAGCCCCTTTCTCCGGAGAGGGGAAGGAGGCCCCGAACCGCGAGGCCTGGGTTTCCCTGGCTGCCTGGGCCGGGGCCGTGGTCCTGACCGTGTTCGTCAACCCCACCTGGGCCCGCAGATACATTCTGCCCCTTTACCCGGCCCTGGCCGTTGCCGCCGGGGTCTGGCTGTCCCGGCTGGGGGCCGGCCCGGAGCGGCTGAAAAACAAGGCCCTGCCCGGGGTGCTGGCCGTCCTGAGCCTGGTCTTCGGGGCGGCCCTGATCCCGTTGGCGGCGGGCGGCTTCAGGTACGGCGGCCGGCTCACGGACGGGACCGCCCTGCTCCTGCCCTCGGCCCTGCTCATCGCCGGGCTGGTGGTCCTGCTGTGGGTCTTCCGGCAACGGGCCGTCCTGGTGGGCTGGGTGGCCTGCCTGGCCTGCCTCTCCATCCTGGTCAACGGCGCCTACGACCGCAACTACAACGTGGCCGGCAACCGAGGCGCCGTGGCCCGGCTCTCGGCCATATACCTGGCCCCCCTGGACCCTGGGAAGGTCCGGGTCTTCTGCCTGGGGATGCACTGGGCCGACTGCCTGCCCATTTTGGACCGCGGCGGCCAGACGCCCCTGACCCGCTACGTCCTGGACGACCCCTCAGGGATCATCTACGACCAGCTGGCCTTCGGCCGAAAGGGCAGGGCGACCCTGGCCGTGACCATGGCCCGTCACTGGGAGAAGATGGACCCGGAGCTGAAAAGCCGGTTCGAGGTCGTCCGGAAGCTGCCCTACTCCAGCCTGGTCCGGGGCAAGGGGGTATTCCTGGGCCTGGACCGGAGAACCTGCCTTCTGCTCAGGCTGAAGGAAGGGGAGGGGGAGTGAATGGGGGGATATGGTTCCAAGGGCGAGGACTTTAACGCCTCGTGCGGTTTTCGCCTTGGTGAGAGTTGATATTTTTATTTATTTCATTTGAAATACGGTTTATTTTCACAATAAAATAGCCTACGATAGCTGTAATCATAATTATAACTATGGTGGTAATAATTAATTTAATACAGAGCGATTGTTTCATATTTATAAAAATTACGCAGGCTAATAATAGATAAATTAAGCAAAATATATACGGAAATAATTTCATGCGCGAAATAATAAAAGCTCCGTGTTTTTTAATGACAACACGCTCCAGGCGGGACCTTGGATCAATGCTATCGTCACTATTTATTCTATATCCCCGATCCATAGTATTTTTAATTTGATTAAAATATTTAATCTTGTCACTTTCTGTAGAGTCCTCAAGATCACGAAGTATTGCCTCGCAAGTTCTATTTTTTGCGCGGAATATCGCTTGCGCGCTATACATTTGAATACACAA
This sequence comes from Desulfarculia bacterium, assembly GCA_963662305.1. Lineage (GTDB taxonomy): Bacteria > Desulfobacterota > Desulfarculia. The sequence continues at coordinate 611,756 of OY759351.1, forward strand.
TAAAACACCTATAAGGCATAGAATAAGCCCAAATAAATCCTTTAATGATATATTATTACAGATGGTTGAATTGAAATTTCCCCCAATAAACAACGCAATTGCGGTAATCAATAAAGAATTGCATGTTATGTGGGTAGCGCTTAATTTATGATAATCTCTATTGCCATCAGACCTCAACTTGGCCAGCAGCTCATATTCCATGAGGATATCCTTATTTTCCATGGTAAAGACCTCTGCTTCCATATCGTAAAAAATCTGTTGCCTGAAACGACTGCTGTCAATATTTCCCGCCTTGGCTGCCGGGGGTGTGACCCCGGCAGCGCCCGGAGATAAATGCGGCAATCGAGTTCTCACGACCTCATCATTATACAACCTGAACATTAACTTATTGCCCATTAAAAGCCGCCGGCTCCTTTCGCGGAACCGGCGGCCGTATTCACATTTATTGCTATCTCAAAAATTTATGCCCAATCGCAGTCTATCGGGACCCCCTCCTTCTCCTTGATAGCTCTTAAGACCTTCTCCGGGGTGATGGGCAGGGATTTGATGCGCACCCCCACGGCGTCGTAGATGGCGTTGGCGATGGCCGGGGCCACGGGCACGCAGCCCGGCTCGCCCACGCCCTTGGCTCCGAAGGGCCCGGCCTCGTCGATGGTCTCCACCAGGATGGGCTCCACCGGAACCCTGTCCATGGCGGTCAGGATTTTGTAGTCCAGGAAGTTGTCGCTGACCACCCGGCCCCGGTCCAGCTTCAGCTCCTCGGTCAGGGCGTAGCCCACGCCCATGACCGCCCCGCCGTGGACCTGGCCCTCCAGGAGCATGGGGTTCAGGGCCCGGCCGATGTCGTGGGCCGCAATGTATTTGGTTATCTCCACAGCCCCGGTCTCCCGGTCCACCTCCACCTCCACCCCGGTGGTGCCGAAGGCGTAGGCGCAGGAGAGGTTGCCCTTGAACTCCCGGTCCAGCATCTCGTTGGGCGGGTCGTAGAAGGTCTCGGCCATGAGCATCCGGCCCTGGCGGGAGAAATGGGCCTGGCGCAGCACCTTGTCCAGGGCGATGCGGCACTCCGGATTGTCCTTGTCGTCCCGGATATAGCAGGCCCAGTCCGCCAGCTCGATATCCCTGGCCTGGGCCTCCAGGGCCTGGGCGGCCAGCTCCTGGAGCTGGGCTTTCAGCTTCAGGGCGCAGCGGATGGCCGCGTTGCAGGAGATGAAGGCCTGGCGGGAGGCGTGGGTGCCCACGTCCCAGGGGCAGATGTCGGTATCGTGGTGGACGACGGTCACATCCTCGGGGCTGATCCCCAGCACCTCGGCCGTGACCTGGGTCAGGACCGTCTCCGAGCCCTGGCCGATCTCCACCGCCCCGGTGATGACCGAGACCTTGCCGAAATCGTCCATCTTCATGATCATGCCGTGGCCGTCCGACTTGTAGACCCGGGCCCCCCCGCCCACGTGGATCAGGGAGCCCAGGCCCACCCCCCTGGCCTTGACCGACTTTTCATCTTTGAGTGCGGCCTTGCTTTTCTTCCAGTCCAGCTTCTCGGCCACGCCCTCCAGGCATTCGACCAACCCGCAGGAGGTTATCTTCAGCCGCTGGGGGGAGATATCCCCCGGCTTGTTGGCGTTTTTGAGGCGGAACTCCAGGGGGTCGATCCCGGCCTTCTCGGCCAGCTGGTCCATGGAGGACTCGATGGCGAAGGTGGCCTGGGGGTTGCCGTAGCCCCGCATGGCCTGGCAGTAGATGTTGTTGGTGTAGACGCAGGTGGCGGTGTAGCTGATGTTGGGCACCCGGTAGAGGGAGGAGATGGGGTTCATCATCACCGAGGGAGTGGTGGCCCCCCAGGAGGTGTAGGCTCCGTTGTCCAGAATCATGTCGATCTTGCGGAAGGTCAGGTAGCCCTCCTTGTCGCAGCCCTGGGCGATATTGATGAGGGCCGGCTGGCGGGGCGGCTGGGCCCGGAACTCCTCCTCCCGGGTGAACATGAACTTCACCGGCCGCCGGGTCCGGTGGGCCAGGAGCAGGGCCAGATACTCGTAGACGTGGGTGTCCAGCTTGGAGCCGAAACCGCCCCCGATGGCCGGGCCGATGATCCGGACCACCTTGCCCTGAAGGCCCATGGCCGCCAGGGCCCGGTTAAAATCGTTCTGGGCCAGGTAGGGGATCTGGGTGATGGAGTGGAGGATGGGGTTGTCCTGGGCGTCGAACTCGGCCACGCAGCCCGAGGCGCCCATGCAGCAGTGGGCCACCCAGGTCACCTCGAAGCTGTCCTCCACCACGTGGGCCGACTCCTCCCTGGCCCGCTTCGCATCCCCGGCCACCAGCTTCCAGGGCAGGGGCAGCTTGTTTGATTTGTTGGGCTTGCCCCTGGGGCCCAGCTCGTGGATAAGGGGCGCGTCCTCCTTCAGCGCCTCCAGGGGGTCGAAGACACCGGGCAGGTCCTCGTACTCCACCCTGATCAGCTCCACGGCCCTATCCGCTATTCTGGGCGAGGCGGCGGCCACACAGGCGATCTCGTCCTTGTAGGAACGGACAATGTCGCCCTTCAGGACCGGATTGTCCTTCATCATCCCGATGCGTATCTCCGGGGTGTTGGCCGCGGTGAGCACGGCCTTTACCCCGGCCAGGTTTTCGGCCTGGGAGGCGTCGATACTCAAAATTTTGGCGTGGGGCCGGTCCGAGTACTTGATCTTGGCGTGGAGCATGCTCGGCCGCTCCAGGTCGTTGATGTAGCCGGCCCGGCCCGTGACCTTGTCCCGGGCGTCGGCCTTGGGCAGCCTCCGGCCCACGTGTTTCAGCTCCAGGCCCTCGCCGGTCATGATCACCTCGCTCACGACTTGCCTCCTCTCATGATCTCGGCCGCGGCCAGGATGGCCTCCACAATCTGGTTGTAGCCGGTGCAACGGCAGATGTTTCCGGCGATCCCGGCCCGGACCTCCATCTCGTCCGGGTCCGGGTTCTCGTCCAAGAGAGCCTTGGCCGACATGATCATCCCCGGAGTGCAGAACCCGCACTGGACCGCGCCGTGGTCGATAAAGGCCTGCTGGAGGGGATGGAGTTTGCCCTCCTGAGCCAGCCCCTCGATGGTGGTCACCTCCAGCCCTTCGGCCTCCCCGGCCAGCATCAGGCAGGAGTTGACGGTCCGGGAACCCTTTTCATCCCGGATAAGGACGGTGCAGGCCCCGCACTCGCCCACTCCGCAGCCCTCCCTGGCGCCCATGAGCCCCAGGGATCGCAGGGCATGAAGCAAGGTCCAATCTGATTCAATCATCATCTCCGTGGGGTCGCCGTTGACGATCAGGCTGACAACCGTTTTCATCGAATCTCCTCGTTGGTATTTTCAGTGAGAGCCGAAACACATTCCGTTCAAAAAGGAATCGATGGGTGTCAGGGGTGCGATCCTGACTCCCATAACCTTGGTGGTGTCAGGGTTGCATCCCTGACAACGGGAAAAGTCGTAAATACTCTGATCCGGGTATCTGCCCCTTACCCGGCCCGTTCCCTGGCCAGGAGGGCCATCCTCTTGACCTGGACCCGGATCATCTCCCGCCTGTACCAGGCCTCTCCCCGGAGGCTGGTCCGGCAGGCCGATTCGCTGGCGGCCAGGTTGCAGGCGTCCTTCAGGTTCTTCGCCTCCACCACCCTGCCTTGGAGGGCCTCCTCGGCCTCCGGGGCCCGGCGGGGGGTGGGCCCGGCCACGCCCAGGGCGATGCGGGCCTCTTTGCAGGTGGCCCGGTCCTCCTCAAACCCTATCTGGACCGCCACCCCCAGCAGGGCCAGGTCCATGGCCTTGCGCCGCGAGACCTTGGCGTAGCCCCCTCCGGCCGGCCGGGAGGGCAGAGGCAGGATGAACCCGGTCAGAATCTCGCCCGGCTCCATGACCGTCCGGGAGGGGCCCAGAAAGAAATTGTTCAGCTTCACCTCCCGCGCCCCAGTGGGTCCGGCGAGCCTCACCGAGGCGCCCAGGGCCAACAGCGGCGGGGCCGTGTCGGCCGAGGGCGCGGCGTTGGCGATGTTGCCGGCCATGGTGGCCGTGTTGCGGATCTGGATGGAGGCCATGTGCGAAAGCGCGTCCAGGAGCACGGGAAAGCGGGAGGCGATCAGAGGGGACTTCTCCAGCTCCCGCAGGGTGGTCCCGGCCCCGATGAGGACCCGCCCCTCCTCCTCCCTGATCCCGCCCAGAGCGGGGATGGAGCGCAGGCTGATGACCGCCTTGGGAGAAATTTTGCCGTGGCGGTATCTGACCAGGAGGTCGGTTCCCCCGGCCAGGTAGACCGCCTCTCCGTCGGCCTGGCAAAAGAGGTCCAGGGCCTGGTCCAGGGAAGCGGGCTTGAGAAGGGTGAATGAATCCATTGCGCTTATAACCTCCCTCAGGGGTATGGGCCTCCGGCGGTTTTCCGGGTCCCGGCCGGAGGAATGATTCTCTTTTTGTCAACAACCGGCGGCTGATCTCGATCCTTACCGGATCAGGCCGGGCAGATAGGTCACCAGTCCGGGAAAGAGCATCAGGACCACCACGCAGACCAGATAGGCCGGCAAAAAATAGGTGGTTCCCTTAAAGACCTCCTTGATGGGCACGTTCTCGGCCATGCCGGCCACCACATAGGTGGTGGCCCCCACCGGCGGGGTCACCGCCCCCAGGGTGGTGATCACGGTGATGGTCACCCCGAACCAGAGCGGGTCGTAGCCCAGCTGAGTGGCCACCGGAAAGAAGATGGGCACGGTGATCAGGAGCAGGGCCAGGGCGTCCATGACCGCTCCGCCGATGACGTAGATGATGAAGATGATGGCCATGATGGCCACATTGGGCACGGGCAGGGAGACCACCCAGGTGGCGATGTCAAAGGGAATCCGGGTCACGGCCAGAAAGCGGCCGAAGATCATGGCCCCGGCGATGATGACGATGACCATGCACGAGATGCGCAAGGTGTCGGTGATGGAGGAGACAAATCCCTTCCAGGAGAGCCGTCCCTGGGCCAGGCTTATGGCCACGGCGAAAAAGGAACCGGCCGCGCCGGCCTCGGTAGGGGTGAAGAACCCGAACATGAGGCCCAGCATGACCAGCCCGAAAAGGGTCAGCATCTCGAATGCCCCCGAGAGAGCCCTGAACCTTTCGCCCAGGGTGGCGCTGGGCCCCACCGGCCCCCAGGAGGGGTGGAGGCGGCAGACCAGGTAGACCGACAGGGTCAGAAACAGGGCCAGGACGATCCCGGCTCCGATGCCGCCGTAGAACAGCCGGGCGATGGACTGCTCCGTGGCTAGGCCGATGACGATCAGGACCACGCTGGGCGGGATGACCACCCCCAGGGTGGAGCCGCAGGCGATGGCCCCGGTGGACAGCCTGGCGTCGTATTTGTATTTTTTCATCTCGGGCAGGGCCACGCTGGTCATGGTCGCGGCCGTGGCCGCGTTGGAGCCGCAGATGGCGGCAAAGGCGGCGCAGGCCATGATGGTGGCCATGGCGATGCCGCCCCGGATCTGGCCGACCCATCTGTAGGCGGCCTTGTAGAGCTTTTCGTTGACCCCGGAGTAGAAGGCGATTTGGCCCATGAATATGAATAGGGGGATGACGGTCAACCCGTATTTGGAGAAGGTCTCCCACAGCACCGAGCTGAGCATGTTCAGCCCGGCCTGGAAGGAGACCGTATAGCAGAACCCCACGAAGCCCACGATCCCCATGGCGAAGCCCACGGGCATGCCCAACAGAAAAAGGACCAGGAGCAGGGCGATGATGCCCATAACCCCGACCACGGCCAGTTCCATCAGGCACCACCTTTATTCTGACCAAGGGCCTCGCCCAGGTCGGAGAGAAAAACCAGAGCCAGAACCAGACAGCCCAGGGCCACCCCGTAAACAAAGGGGTAGTAGGCGATGTTGAGGGTCTCAGTGACCTCGCCGGTTTCCCGGAGGATGGATCCCTTGAGGATCAGCTGCCAGGTGCACAGGATCATGAAAAGACAGCAGGCCAGGCTGTTGATTACCCGGCAGAGCCGCTTTTTGCCGGAGGAGAAGGTGTTCAGGAGCACATCCACGGCAATGTGGCCTTTGAGAATCTGGGTCTGGGCCAGGGCAAAGGCCACCACAATGGCCCCGAAAAAGCCCATTAGTTCGAAGGTGCCCCGCACCGGGAGCCAGACCAGGCGCAGAAAGATGTTGGCGCAGGTCAGAAGGATCATACCCACCAGAAAGAGGCCGCCCGCCTTGACCAGAAGCCTGCTGAGAAGCAGGCTCAATTTTTTAAGGCTTTTCATTCCAGCTCCAGTGTTGTGTCTCTCTCCGGGTGGAAGCCCCCCTTATCTACCCTCCCCCCGGTGGGGGAGAGGGTAGAGTGAGGGGGTTATTATCAACTCCCCGGATTATTTATTTCTGTATGTGACAACCTTATCCCGAGTGTTTTTTGATCAGGGCTTTTATGTCGTCCACGATCTGCTGTCCGGGAAGGCCCTTTTCCGTGGCCTTCTTGATCCAGTCGGCCACGATGAACTCCAGCTTGGCGTCCCATTTGGCCTTCTCCTCGGCCGAGAGTTTGATGAACTCCACCTTCTGTTCCTTCTCGGACCAGGCCATGGCCTCCTTGACATGGTTGTCCATGTATTCTCCGGTCCAGGCCGCCTGCTCCGGGGAGAGGTCGTCCATGACCTTCTGGACGTCCTTGGGCAGCTTGTTCCAGGAGTTCATGTTCATGACCACGGCAAAGGGATAGATGACCGTGTCGGTCATGGTCACGAACTTGCAAATCTCGGCGAACTTGAAGTCCTTCATGACCTCGATGGAGGAGAAGAGCCCCTGGATGGTTCCCTTCTGAAGCGCCTCGGGCACGGCCGACATGGGCATCCCCACCTGGTTGGCCCCCCAGGCCTTGAGGAGTTGGGCCGCCCCGCCGGAGGCCCTGAGGCTCACGCCCTTGATGTCGTCCAGGTTGCGGATGGCCTTTTTGGACATGATGTTGGAAGGAGCCGTGGCGAACATGGTCAGGACCTTGACCTTGGCAAAGGGCTCGAAGTTGTATTTTTTGTAGAGCTCCCACAGGACCAGGCTGCCCACCTTGGAGTTGGGAATGCCCAGGGGCAGAGCCGTGGCGTTGGAGACCACGAACCGGCCCGGCTGGTAGGCCTGGCAAAGGTTGCCGATGTCGGCCTGGCCGGCGATGACTCCGTCCATCATCCCCTTGGCTCCCAGGAGGGTTCCGCCGGGATAGGTCTCCACCTTGACCGCGCCCTTGGTCCGCTTCTCCACTTCGGTCTTCCAGCGTTCCATCTGGACGCAGGGGAAGGTCGGCGCCGGTGGGAAGTTGGCGTAGGAGAGCTTGATCGCCTCTGCCGCGCCGGGAGTGGGAGAAGCAAGACCCACGGCCAGAATAAGGATGGCTAAGAATCCGATGAGGACCGTTACCCGTTTCATGATTACCCCCTAACCCAAAAGGTTGATAATGTATCTTTTTTCCAAAAGCCGAATATCGGCGATGACCCTTGACCGTAATCCCTTAAAAAGCCTCCCCAGGCTTTTTAATTCCGTTAATGGACGGATCGACCCGAACCCGCCCGCGCCGAGCCTGCGGCCCTGCCCTCAATCTATCCTGTTGTCGAAAACCCTCTTGGATTTGCGGCCCGACCGGGGCAGATCGCCGTAACCCACTATCTCCACTTCCGGGGTGACCAGAAGGATCCTTTTCACGTCGGCCACGATGGCCCGGGCCAGCTCGTTGTCTTCGTCCGGACTGCGGCCCTCCTCCCGCTCCACCTTGAGAAGCATGATGTCCCGGCCCTCATCGCTGCGGAAGAGGTGGATCTGGTACTCCGAGCCCACCCCCTGGCTGACCGACAGGATTTCGTCGATCTGGGAGGGATAGAGGTTCACCGCCCGGAAGATGATCATGTCGTCGGAGCGGCCCAGGATGCGGTCGTGCCGGGGCAGAATGTTGCCGCAAGGGCAGACCCCGTCGATGAGCCGGCACAGGTCCCGGGTGCGGTAGCGGATCAGGGGCGAGGCCTCCTTTTTCAGGGTGGTCACCACCATCTCCCCCACCTCGCCCGGCTCCACCGGCAGAAGCGTGACCGGGTCCACTATCTCCAGGATGTAGTAGTCGGCCCAGTAGTGAATGCCGGTGTGGTGGTGACAGTCCAGCCCCGTGCCGGGGCCGTAGAGCTCGGTCATGCCCGGAATGTCGAACATGTCCTCCAGCCGCAACAGTTCCCTGATCCGGTCCCGCATGGCCTCGGAGGAGCGTTCCGAGCCGAAGATCATCTTCTTGAGGTGGATCCGGTCCCGCAGCCCCCGCCGGCGGACCTCCTCGGCCAGGAGAAGGCCCATGGAGGCGGTGCAGCACATGGCCGTAGCCTGGAGGTCCTCCAGGAAGGTGCACTGCATGTCGATATTGCCCGGCCCCACGGGCAGGGCCAGGGCCCCGAACCTTTCGCAGCCCAGCTGGAATCCGACCCCGGCGGTCCAGACCCCGTAGCCCACCGCGATCTGGACCCGGTCCTTCTGGCTGAGCCCGGCCATCTCGTAGCAGCGGGCGAAGAAATAGGTCCAGTCCTCGATATCCTTCCGGGTGTAGGTCAGGATCTTGCGCTTGCCCGTGGTCCCGGTGGAGGCGTGGATCCGGACCACCTTCTCCAGGGGCACGGAGAGCAGGGGGAAGGGGTAGCCCTCCCGCAGGTCGTTGGCCGAGGTAAAGGGCAGCTTCTGGATATCGTCCAGGCTCCTGACGGAATCCGGGCCGATCCCGGCGTCGTCGAGCCTGGCCCGGTAGAACTCCGAGCCTTTACGGGCGTGTCCTATGGTCCACTTGAGACCCTCCAGCTGATGGGCCTGGAGCTCGTCCAGGGAGGCGAAGGCGGGCATGAAGGTCTTCGGTCGAGTCATTAAACCGCTCCTCTAAGGAATGGGTAAGCATAACATGCCATGGTAAGAATGAAAAAAACCGAAAGCGCCGCGGAGGCGGGATGCCCGAGCTTGAAGTAAACCAGCTGGAGGACGAGCCTGAACAGCCAGAACACGGCCGTGAGGGAGAGGATTATCCGCCCCAGCCCGGGCGCAAGCAGGAGCGAAGCATGGACCAGGGAGAGGTAGGCCAGGGCCAGGAAGACGAAGACCAGACAGAGGTTCATGATCCTCATGATCCCGGACTGGACCATGTCCAGCGAAGCCAGGGCGGACTCCCACTTGAAGAGGCGCGGAAACCCCAGATGGAAAGCCGCCCAGCCCAGGTGAAGGATGCCGCCGATGATGAGGATTGTTTTAGGGTCCATGAGTTAGCCCCTTTGCCTCAGTCCGTAAAATAATCCATGTCGATTTTCTTGATTTCATACCGGTCAACCACTGAGACGCCCACGCCGTGGTCGATCATATATTCGGTCAGCTTGTCACCGTCGATGAGAACGACCCTCATATCCAGGCCCGCGACATAATCGACGGCATTTTTGGTAAAGGAAGAGGTGGTAATAAATATGCCTTTATCAGCTCTCTGCCCTTTAAGCGCCCCGACAAACTTCTGTAGCTCAGGCCTGCCCACAGACCCTTCCCACCGCTTGGCCTGGATATAGACGGCGTCCAAACCGAGACGGTCTTCCTTGATGATCCCGTCTATCCCTTCATCACCAGATTTCCCAACGGCTTCAGCCGCATCTTTCCGAGACCCGCCGTAACCCATACTGGTTAAGAGGTCGAGAACAAGGTTTTCAAAAAACGAAGGGGTGCATCCCATTATACTTGCGTTAAGCTCATCTTTAAGTTCGGACCGTAAGGTCGAGTAAGCTGTTTCGATTGATTCAAGAGGGGTTTCCGGCGAATCCAGCGTTTCAGAATCTGCGGGCCTTTGCTCCGATCCTCTATCACTTCTCCTGAATTCCCTGAACGCAGGGTATTCCTTTAAGTCTTTTATCTTTAACTGATTGGGTTTTCTTTCTAATAACCTTAGTCCGTCAGCCGTAATCCGAAAATGAGCACGTTTTGTGTGCTCCAACAGTCCCGCTTTGGTTAAGTATACTTTTGCCCAAGCAACGCGATTAACGAAAACCTTTTGGCGACCGCTGGGGAGGACCTCTTTCAGCTCTTCATCTGTTAGTTGAAACACCGCTGCAAGTTCCTCCCGAGCATCAGTCAAGGAATGTTCATCCTTGTCCGAAGCAATTTTGAGCATCGGAAGGAATATGGACTGGAAATCAGGTACAGCCACAGGAACTCCTCTCCACTACCTGTTCAACCCCTCAACGCCCTGGTCCCCTCCCAGTCTAACTCCAAACTCTTTGGGTCCACAACCGCGCCGTAATCCCTTTCCGCAGCTTCGATGCTGATTTTGCCGTCCTTGACCTCCGCGGCCACTTTCTCCGCCGGGCGGGTCCTGGGGTCGCCCATGCCGCCCCCGCCTCCGGCCTCCTGGTAATAGACCGTGCCCTGGGGCACGTCCCGGATCAGGTCTTTGGTGGTGGCCAGATAGACCCCCCGCTGGTCCGGGTAGTGCAGTTCGATCTTGTTCAGGGTCCCGTCGCCCCCGCCCTGGGAGCCCCGGGCCGGCTCCACGTCGCCGTCGCCGAAGGTGACCACCCTGGTCGCGTCCGAGCCGATGACGAACTTGGTGATCACCCCCAGGCCTCCGCGCCAGCGGCCCGGCCCGGCCGAATCGGTCCAGTACTCGTGGCGGCGCAGAAGGTGGGGGGTCTGCTGTTCGAACATCTCGTAGTCCTGGTCCAACACCCCGCCCGAGGCGTCGATCATGCCGATGTGGTCGTAGCCGTCGCAGCCCTGGATGGCCCCGGAGCCGCCCTTGAGGCCCATGAAGCCGATGTCCACGTAGGGCTGATTTTTCCGGGGGTCGATCCCGGTGGTCAGGGAGCACAACAGCTCGCCCCACTCGGCCGTGACCCGGTCCGGGATGACCGGCCCCAGGGCCCGCATGATCGCGTCGGCGTTGTTGGGGCAGAGGTGGTTGCCGTAGGTGGTGGCCGCCGGATAGGAGGCGTTGAGGATGGTCCCCTCCGGGATGATGATCTCGAAGCTGCGGACCATGCCGTCGTTGTGGGGCAGGTTGGGGTTGACCATCTGGAGGAAGGTCAGCAGCGTGGCCGAGGCCGAGGAGGTGTAGGTCCCGTTGACGAATCCGTTGGTCTGGGCGTCGGTCCCGGTGTAGTCGAAGGTGACGTGCTCGTCCTCCACGGTGATGGTGACCTTGATCTTGTATTTGGAGCCCGGATTCTTGCCGTCGTAGAAGGCGTAGGACTCGCCCACGTAGACCCCGTTGGGGATCTGGCGGATCTCGGCGGCCATCATCTTGCGGGTGGACTCGAAGAGGTGCTCCTTGTGCAGCTCGAAGGACTCCCGGCCGTAGCGCCCCAGGATGGACTTGATGCCCCGCTCGCCCACCACGCACGATCCTATCTCGGCCCGCATGTCCTCGGAGACGATGGGGAGGCGGATGTTGGCGAAGATCAGGTCCCAGACGTCCTTGCGCAGCTTGCCCTTTTCGTAGACCTTGATGGGCGGGATGCGCAACGCCTCCTGCCAGATCTCGGTGGCCTCGGGGTTGTATCCCCCCTGGACGTTGCCGCCGATGTCGGCCTGGTGGCCCTTGCAGGCGGCCCAGGCGGCCAGTCGGCCCTCCCAGAAGATGGGCTTGTACACGGCCACGTCGTTGTTCTGGTTGCCCATGGAGAATACGTCGTTGTGGAAGATCACGTCCCCGTCGTGGATGTCGTCGCCGTAGTAGTCGATGATGTACTCGCACACCGGGCCCAGGGAAAAGGCCAGGATGGGCAGGTTCTCGGTCTGCTCCAGCATCTTGCCCTTGGCGTCGTAGAGCCCGGTGACGAAGTCCTTGGCCTCGCACAGGATGGGCGAACGGGTGGTCATGGCCAGGGCGATGGACATCTCCTCGGTAATGGACTTGAGCCGGCGGGAGAGGATGGAGACCAGAACCTTGTCCAGCTTGTTTTCGTTGGCTAGGGCGCTCACTGGAGAATCCTCCCTTCGACCTCGTCTGCGACCGGATCCAGATAAAGGGTGTAGGAACCGTAGCGGTCGACCAGGACTCGGTATTCCGGGGTGACGAAGATGGTGGTGTTGACCTGCTCCAGGATGGCCGGGCCCTTGATCCGGTTGCCGTAGCGCAGGGCAAAGGCGTCGAAGACCGGAACCTCCCGGAACCGCTGCTTGCTGGGCAGGTAGGCCTCCCGTCTCGATTTAAGCGCATGGCTGCTGTCCGGCCCGGCCGGCTCCTGCTCAAAAAACTTGGGCTTGTCTGTGACCCCGATGGACCGCAACCGGATGTTGATCAGCTCCACCGGGGTGCCTTCCTCCTTGAGTTCGTAGCCGTAGAGCTGGAAGTGCTGGGGGTGGAACCGGGCGGCCATGGCCGCGAAGTCCAGGGCCTTTATCTCCTCCTCGGGAATCTCCACCGTGACCTCGTGGTACTGGCGTACATAGCGCAGATCCAGGGAGTAGACAAAGCGAACCTGGTCCGGCCGCATTCCTTCCGAATCCAGGAGTTTTCCGCCCTCCGCCCGCATCTCGTCGAAGACCGTTTTGAACCGGTCCTTGCCGGCCTCGACAAGTACTGTCGGGTAGGAACGGACAAAATCGTGCTGCAAATCGGACATAAGCATACCGGCGGCGCAGAAGATGGAGGACTCCCGGGGAATGAGCAGGGTGGGGATCTCCAGCTCCAGGGCGATCATACAGGCGTGGTTGGGTCCGGCCCCCCCGGCCACGATCATGGGGAAATCCCGGGGGTCTTGGCCGTGCTGGACCGCCACCTCGCGGACCGCGGCGGCCATGTTCACGTTGATCACATTGTACATCCCGGCTGCGGCCTGGGTGGTGTCGAACCCCAACGGATCGCCGATCTTCTCCTTGATGGCCTTTTCGGCAGCGGCCTTGTCCAGCTTCATCCGGCCCCCGGCAAAGAAGCCAGGTTCCAAATAGCCCAGGGCCAGGTCCGCGTCGGTGCAGGTGGGCTCGGTTCCGCCCATGCCGTAACAGACCGGGCCGGGTTTGGAGGAGGCCGACTGGGGGCCCATGCGCAGCAGGCCGCCCTCGTCGATCCAGCCGATGGAGCCGCCCCCGGCCCCGATGGTGACCACATTGAGCATGGGCAGGGCCAAGCGGAGGCGGTTGATCTCGCCCACGGTGGTCACAAAGGGCTTGCCGTCCTTCACCAAAGCCGCGTCGAACGAGGTCCCGCCCATGTCAACGGTCAGACAGTCGTCCATGCCCTGGGCCCGGGTGTACATCAGCCCGGCCACCGGCCCCCCGGCTGGGCCGGAGAGCAGGGTGCAGGCCGCCGTGTCCACGGCCGACTGAGGCGCCACCACCCCGCCGTTGGAGGCCATGATCAAAAGCACGCCCTGGTAGGCCTGGCCTTCCAGCTTCTTGACCAGGGCGTCCAGGTAGCGCTTAAGGATCGGGCCCACGTAGGCGTTCAGGGCCGTGGTGGAAACCCGGTCGTAGAACCGGATGGAGGGCAGGACTTCGGTGGAGACCGAGAGGTAGACCTCCGGCAGCTCCCGCCGGATGATCTCCGCCGCCTTTTTCTCGTGGGCCGGATTGGCGAAGGAGTTCATGAAGCATACGGCCACGGCCTTGACGTCTTCCTTTTTAAAGATCGCACAGGCGTCCAAAACGTCCTGCTCGGGCAGGGCCTTCAGCTCCTGCCCCTGGGCGTCCAGCCGCTCGTCCACGGGCCGCCGCAGATAGCGCCGGACCACGGGTTTGACGTTCTGGTAGCGGTTGTTGTACTGCTCCTCCCGGATGCCGCGCCGCATCTCCAGGGCGTCCCGGACGCCCTGGGTGGTGACCATCCCGGTGACGGCCCCGGTCATGGTCAGGACCGCGTTGGTGGTCACCGTGGTGCCGTGGACGATGACCGAAACGTCCTTGAGGAAATCGCCCAGGGAGACCCCCTGGTCGGCGGCCATCTCGGAGAGCCCGGTCATGGTCCCCACGGAGGGATCGTCCGGGGTGGAAAGGACCTTGTATATCTCCGAGGTTCCGTCCTCGAAACTGAGCAGGAAGTCGGTGAAGGTCCCGCCCACGTCGATGCCGATCTTGTAGCTCATGCGACTCCCTCGCGGTTGTGTGGTGTTAGGCTGCATCCCTGGCACCAATCCATTTCGTTGTTTAAGTAGAGAAAGATTGCTTTCCATCTCCTTTATAAAAGTTCTGGCAAAAGCCGCTGCAGGACCTGGCCTGTTTAATTCGAAATTAAAATTTACCAATTCAAAACGATAATGAATTTTATGAAGTAGAGCTATAGTTTCTAAATCATCAACGTATAGTGGTAAATCAGTTTTTATTGACGCCCAGAACCCGGTATAGACTTTTGAATAAGAGATCTTACCGTTTTGTTCATGACCCATTATGATCCTACATCTTTGAATTCCCTCTTCAGCCTCCCGGATTGCTATTGAAAGTAATTGGTTCCCTTTTTTCTTTCTTTTCGAATTTTCAATCCATTTCTCAATCCTGTTCACTACGAATAAAGTAAGCAGTGCTGCAATCCAGCCAGCTATTGTTAACCAGTGTGTCTTATCTGCAGCCATAGGTTTGAGATTCCATATAAATTACAAGTGCTGTAAGGGTCACACCCCTGACAGTAATCCCTCAAAACAACCCCGGTTCCTGGAACTCCCCGAAGACCTCCCGGAAAACCCCGGCCATCTCGCCCACGGTGCAGTAGGCCTTGCAGGCCTCCACCAGCGCGGGCATAACATTGGCCTTGTCCTTGGCCGTCCGCTCCAGGTTCTTCAGGGCGGAGGCCACGTCCCTGTCGCTTCTGGTCCGCCGGACCTCCTTGAGCCGGGCCACCTGGCGGTCCTGGGTGGAGCTGTCGTACTGGTGGAGCTCCACGTCGGGCACGTCCTCCTCGTCCATGACGTACTTGTTGACCCCGATCTTGATCAACTCCCCGTCCTGGACGGCCTTCTCGTAGGCGTAGGCCTGGGAGGCCACTTTGCGCTGGATGATGCCCTCGTCCACGGCCTGGACGATGCCGCCCCATTTCTCCACCTGGGCCATCTCCTCGGCGATCTTCTGTTCCATCTCCTTGGTCAGGGTCTCGATAAAGTAGGACCCGGCCAGGGGGTCCACCGTGTCCCGCAACCCCACCTCGTCCATGATCAGCTGCAGGGTCCTAAGCGAGAGCATGGCCGCCCGCTCGGTGGGGATGGTGAAGGCCTCGTCGAAGGAGCACAGGGCGATGGTCTGGGCCCCGCCCAGGGCCGCGCCCAGGCCGTAGAAGGCCCCGCGCATGATGTTGTTCTCGGGCTGGGCCTTGGTCAGGCCGTAGCCGCCCCCGCCGAAAAGCCCCCGCAGCCACTGGGTCTTGGGCTCGGAGCTGCCGTACCGCTCCTTGAGGTTCCTGGCCCACAGCTTGCGGGCCGCCCGGAACTTGGCCACCTGCTCCCACAAGTTGCCGAAGACGTTGAAGTTGAAGGTGATTCGCTGGGCGAACTGGTCCACCTCGTAGCCCCGCTTGACCACCTCGTCGATGTACGCGTTGGCGATGGCGATGGCGTAGCCGATCTCCTGAGCCGGGGTGGCCCCGGACTCCCGGATGTGATAGCCGCAGACCGAGACCGGATTGCAGCGGGGCAGGTCGGTGATGCAGTACTCCAGGGTGTCGCCGATGAGCCGGACCGCGTCGTGGGTCTTGTAGATCCAGGCCCCCCGGCCGATCATCTCCTTGAGGATGTCGTTCTGAGGGGTGGCCGATATTTTCTGGGGGTCGAAGCCCTTTTTTTCAGCCATGGCCCGGTACATGGCCAGCATTATGGAGGCCACGGCGTTGATGGTCAGCCCGGCCCCCACCCGGTGCAGGTCGATCCCGTCGAAAGCGGTCTCGAAGTCGGCCAGAGAGTCGATGGCCATGCCCACCCGGCCCACCTCGCCGAAGGACATGGGCGAGTCCGAGTCGTAGCCCATCTGGGTGGGCAGGTCGAAAGCCACGTTCAGCCCGGTCTGGCCCTGGGAGATCATCAGCTTGAACCGCGTATTGGTCTCCTCCGGGGTGCCGAACCCGGTGTACTGACGGGTGGTCCAGGCCCGGGAGCGGTAGGACCCCGGATGCAGGGAGCGGGTGTAGGGGTACTCCCCGGGCCCGCCCAGGTCCTTGGCATAGTCGAACCCCACGGCTTCCAGATCCTGGGGGCCGTAGGAGTTTCTCACCTCGATCCCGCTCTGGAGCTCCACCTTTTGAATCCGGTCTTTCTCGTCTTTGAAATACCTGGCCACGCCCACGATTAATCTCCTCAACCCGCTTTAAAGACTGTTCCCCAAAACCCTATGGAGCGGTCCCTGGCCGCTGACCAAACTCAACTAATCAAGCCTGCCCGCCGTCTTCTCCTTTATCCACCCGATGAATTCGGCAAAGGGCGTACCGCCGGGAAAGACGCCGTGGACGCCCATCTCCTTGAGGGCCGGAATATCCTGTTTGGGGATGACCCCCCCGACCACGAGGAGCACCTCGTCCAGCCCCTTTTCGCGGCAGAGCCGGACCGTCTTCTCGCAGATGGGCAGATGGGCCCCGGACATGATGGACAGCCCGATCACGTCCACGGCCTCCTGCAACGCCACCGAGACGATGGATTCCACGGTCTGATGGAGACCGGTGTAGATCACCTCGAACCCGGCCTCGCGCAGGGCCAGGGCCACCACCTTGGCCCCCCGGTCGTGACCGTCCAGACCGGGCTTGCCCACCAAAACTCTGACCTTTGCGGCCATGGATCCCCCTTAATAAGGACGCCTAAGAAAACCCTGTTCGGCTTTTCAAGCTCCCCCTACAACTCCAGGTTGCCCCTGGTGCTTTCCTGCCTCAGTTTATGCCGGGCCCGGGAGATGTGCTCCCGGGTCAGTTCCTCGGCCGAGCGGTCGTCGCCCTGGGCGATGGCCTGGACCATCCTGACGTGATCCTCGTGGGAACGGCGGCTCATGTCGGAAAGCCCCAGGATGTGCCTCCTGAAACGGTAGAAATAATCTCTCAGTTCTTGGATGATGGCTTTCAGCCGTTGGGAGCCCGAGGCCTGGTAGAGCAGGTCGTGGAACTCGGTGTTGAGGGCCACCATCCCGGGGACATCGTTGGCCGCCATGGCCTCCTCATACCTGTCCAGGGCCTCCTGGAGGCGTTTGACCAGCTCCGGAGTGGCCCGCCGGGCCGCCCGGGCCGCGGCGTGACCCTCCAGCACGGCCCGCATGTCCATGATCTCCTCCATGTCCTCCAGGACCACGGCCCCCACCACGAACCCGCCCTTGTCCCTCCGCTGGACCAGCCCCTCCCGTTCCAGCCGCAGAAAAGCCTCCCGGACCGGAGTGCGGGACGCGCCGAATCGGGCCGCGATCTTCTCCTCTATCAGTCTTTCTCCCGGGGCCAGATCGGATCTGAGAATGTCCTTTCTGAGAGAGACGAAAATCTCCTCGCCCATGGGTTTTGGTCTTGCACGTCTGGATGACATTATTTCAGCAACTCCCGGCCGATATTGGCCTGCAATATCTCGTGGGTTCCCCCGCCGTAAAGCAGAAAGCGGGAGTCCCGGTAATAGCGCTGGGCCGGATACTCCATGGAATAGGAATACCCGCCCAGAACCCTGGTTGATCTATCGGCCGCGTCGCAGGCCGTCTCGCAGACATAATATTTGGCTATGGAGGATTCAAGCAAGGGCATTTCTCCCCGGTCTATCCTGGCGCAGACATCGTAGAGCATCAGCTCCGAGGCGTAGATGCGGGTCTTCATGTTGGCGATGTGGGCCTGGATAAGCTGGTAGTTCTTGATCACCTTCCCGAACTGGGACCTTTCCTTGGCGTACTGGACCGAGGTCTCGTAGGCCGCCTTGGCCAGGCCCAGGCCGATGGCCGCGGTCATGGTCCGGATCTCGGCCAGGATGCTCAAGAGAGCTCGCATGCCCTGGCCCTGGGGGATGAGCATGCACTCGGCCGGAATGACCGCGTCGGAAAAGGCCACCTCCGAGAGCTTGGAAGAGCGGGTCCCCACGGTCTCGAATTTAGGCGAGGCGCTGACCCCGGGGATGTCCCGGGGGATAAAGGCGAAGTTGAGCCCCTTGGCCTTGGAACCGGGCGCGGTCTGGACCAGCACGGTGTAGAAATCGGCGATGGGCGCGTTGGTGATCCAGGACTTCATTCCGTTGACCACCCAGTGGTCGCCCTCCTGCCGGGCCACGGTCTTGCAGCCGGTCAGATCCGAAGAGTTGTCCGGTTCGGTGAGGCAGAAGGCCGAGACCATTTCGCCCCTCATGGCCGGGAAGAAATACTTTTCCCTCAGCTCTTCGGACCCGTAGTAGTTGAGGAAGTTGGTGCCCATGAGGCACTGCATGGCGTAGACCGCAGACAGGGAGACCAGCCCCCGGGCCAGTTCCTCGCAAATGAGGCAGTAGAGGGTGTTGTTGCCCCCGGACCCGCCCCGCTCCACGGGGTAGCGGATGCCGAAGGCGCCCATGCGGCCCAGCCCCAAAAAGAGATCCTTGTAATCGTCCTTGCCTTCGTCGATGGCCTGGGCCCTTGGGGCCACTTCCTCTTGGACGAAACGGCGGAAGGTCCTTTGGATGGTCTCGAACTTGTCCGAGCGGATGGGCGGGACCTGCTTGGGGCTGGGTTTGAGGCTCTTCTGGGCCATGTCAGTTTCCTTTTATCGCCTGGATCAGGGCCGGGACCAGGACCTTGTAGTCCCCCACCAGCCCGAAGTCGGCCACCTCGAAAATTGATGCGCCGGGGTCCTTGTTGAGGGCCACGATGTAGCGGCTGTCCAGGATTCCGGCCCGGTGCTGGATGGCCCCGGACAGTCCGCAGGCGATGTACAGCTCCGGCCGGACGGTCACCCCGGTCTGGCCGATCTGGCGCTCGTAGGGGATCCAGCCGGCCTCGAAGGCCACCCTGGTCCCGCCCACCTGGCCGCCCAGCAGACCGGCCAGCTCTCCCAGCAGCCCGAACCCTTCCGCGTCGCCCAGGCCCCGGCCTCCGGACACGATTATCTTGGCCTTGGTCAGATCCACTCCCTCGGTCCGGGCGGCGATGGTTCCCTTGATCACCGCGCCCAGCTCCGAAAGCTCCAGGGCCGCCTGATGGCGGACCACTTGGCCGGTTCTTTTCGGGTCCGGCCTCAGGGCCTCCATGATTCCGGGCCGGACCGTGGTCGTCTGGGGCCGGGAAAAGCGGGAGGCGATGGTGGCCATGACGTTGCCGCCGAAAGCCGGCCGGGTCTGCCACAGGATCCTCTCCTCCGGATCGATGGCCAGCTCGGTGCAGTCGGCGGTCAGGCCCAACCCCAGCCTTCGGGCCAGCCGGGGAGCCAGGTCCCGGCCCTGGTGGGTGGCCCCGATCAGGAGGATCT
This sequence comes from Desulfarculia bacterium, assembly GCA_963662305.1. Taxonomy (GTDB): domain Bacteria; phylum Desulfobacterota; class Desulfarculia. Next base: position 631,083 of record OY759351.1, read on the forward strand.
CCGGTTTGGCCTGCCGGATCACCCGGGCCGCGGCCTTGGCCCAGGGTAGGGTCAGGTAGTTCTCCAGAAGATCGTGCTCCGCCAGGTGGACCGTGTCGGCCCCCCCGGCGATGAGCGCGGGGCAGAGGCCTTCAACATTCCTGCCCAGAAGCAAGGCCGCCACCTCCTGGCCCAGGTCTTGGGCCAGCCCCCGGGCCCGGCCCAGCAACTCCAGGCTGACCGGATGGAGCCGGCCTTGATGGTGCTCCACCAGGACCCAGACCCCGGAGTGGTCGGAAAAATCGGGGATGGGTTTCTCTTCCGCGTCGGAGCTGAGGGCCCCTTCCGGGCAGACCTCGATACAGGTTCCGCACAGGGTGCAGCGCTCGTTGATCAGGGCCTTGCCTTCGGCCAGTTCCAGGGCCTGGTAGGGGCAGGCCCGCAAACACCGGGCGCAGCCGGTGCAGAGTTCCAGGTCGACCAGTACGGCCATCAGGCCCCCCCTTCCGCGGCGCTCCCGGACCGGGAGATGACCTTGGCCTTAATCAGGCTCTCCACCAGGCTTCGGGCCATCTCCTTGGGCTCGCCTTCAAGCATGACCGTCTCCCGGCCCTGTTTGGGGCTGAAGGTCCTGACCACCTGGGTCAGGCTGCCGGGCAGGCCCACCTCGTTGCGGGTCAGCCCCAGGTCGGCCGTGTTCAGGACCTTGATGGGGGCCTTGGGCTCGCAGGCCGTCAGAAGGTTCAACACTCCCGGGTGGCGGGGCTTGTTCAGGTCGGCCAGCACGGTTAAAAGGGCCGGAAGCTTCAGCTCCAGCTCCTGGGAGCCCTTGTCCAGCTTGCGGGTCACGGTCAGGGTCTCGCCGTTCAGCTCCAACCCCTGGACATAGGTGGCCTGGTTTACACCTAAGGCCTCGGCCACCTGGGGCCCGATCTGGGCCGTGTCGCCGTCGATGGCCTGGCGTCCGCAAAGGACCAGGTCGGCCCCGCCCAGGTGCTCCACCGCTTTGGCCAGGACCGTGGAGGTGGCCCAGGTGTCGGCCCCGGCAAAGAGCCGGTCGGTCAGGAGAACGCCAAAGTCCGCGCCCAGCCCCAAGGCCTCGGTGAGCACGTCCACGGCCTGGGGCGGGCCCATGGTCAGGGCCGTGACCCGGGCCTTGCCGCCCTGCTCCTCCTTGATCCGCACGGCCGCTTCCAAGGCGTGGCGGTCCTCCGGATTCAAAACCGCCTCCACCCCTTCCCGGATCAGGTTGCCGGTCCTCTTGTCCAGCTTGACCTGGGTGGTGTTGGGCACCTGCTTGATCAGGACGAATATTTTCAAGGTTAATTTCTCCTGATTCTTGTTGATCGTCAGTGGTTGTTGATTCCTTTTTCACGTGGCGTCGGGGTTGCATCCCCGACGCCCAGGGCATGACTCTTTTGAATATCCCTAGATAATGCCCTTGTCCTTGAGCCGGGCCAGTTCATCATCGGAGAGCCCCAGGGTTCCTCCATAGATATCCCGGTTGTGTTCTCCGAAGCGGGGCGGGAAGCTTAAGCTCTGGTTGTTCTGGGCCAGAAACTCGGTCATGACCGGGGGCGGGGCCAGGGTCAGCTCCTGGCCGGTCTTCCCGTCCTTGGAACGGAGCAGGTTGGGGGCGATATAGGGATCTTGGGCCACCTCGTCGATGGTGTTGATCTTGGCGATGGCCAGCCCGACCGCCTTCAGGGTCTCGATCAGTTCGGCCGTCTCCCTGGTTCTGGTAAGGGCCTCAATTTTCTTGTTGAGTTTGTCCACATCGGCGATGCGGCCGGAGTTTTTCACATAGTCCGGGTTTCCCAGCGACTCGAACCCTGGCACCTTGACGAAATTGGCCCACTGCTTGTCGTTGCCCACGGCCAGGTAAACAAAGGAGTCGGCCGTGGGGTAGACCGAGACCGGGGCGAAAAACTCGTGGGTGTTGCCCCGCCGGCTGATCTTGCGGCCGAAGGACTGGGACAGGGTGATGGGCACGGTTAGCCAGGAGGTCACCGAGGCCAGCATGGAAAGGTCGATCCGGGTGCCCTGACCGGTTACGGCCCGCTTGTAAAGAGCCTTGATGATCTGGCCGTAGGCGTGTTCCGAGGTGCCCATGTCCGGCAGGGGAATGCCCACCACCTGGGGCGCGCCGTCGGCCTCGCCGGTCAGCTCCATGAGCCCGCCCCGGCCCTGAAGAATGGGGTCGTAGGCGGCCTCGTCGTGCTCCGGACCGAACCCGGTCACCCCCACCCAGATCAGGTCGGACTTGTATTCGGACAGGATCTCGTAACTGATGCCCAGCTTGTCGTAGTTCTTGGGCAGCTGGTTGGTGGCGAAGACATCCACCCCCAGTTCCACGATCAGCCGCCGCAGCAGGTCCCGGCCCTCTATCTCGCCCAGGTTCAGGGTCAGGGCCTCCTTGCCGGAGTTGATGCACAGGTAATAAGTGTTCATCCGCTCCTCGCCCAGGGCGTTGTCGCCGATCATCCGGTTGGGGTCGCCGTAGACCGGATGTTCCAGGCGGATGACCCGCACCCCGTCCTGAACCAGACGGTAAGTCAGATAGGGCAGAACCGTGGCCTGCTCCAGCGAGAGGACCGTGATATCAGTAAAAACATCCATAGGTCTTTCCTTTTTGAGCGACGCTTCGATGTGGTTGACTCGATCTCCGGGATGGGTTAAATTGAGACCTGTTGTATACTGTATACAATAATCCAGCCTCTCGGAGCGGGTCAAGTCCAAAGTTGAGCCGGGTCGGGCTCCGGCAAGAATAGAGGTGGCCGTGTCCAAACTGATTTTGAGTTTCAAGGTGAACGGAGTGGGCCGGGATGTGGTGGTGGATTCCAACTCCACCCTCCTGGAGGTGCTGCGCGAGGACTTGGCCCTGACCGGGGCCAAGGAGGGCTGCGGCGAGGGGGCCTGCGGAAGCTGCACCGTGCTTCTGGACGGCGCTCCGGTCCGCTCCTGTCTGACCCTGGCCCTGGAGGCCCGGGACCGGGAGGTGACCACCATCGAAGGGTTGGCCCAGGGCGGTAAGTTGACTCCGGTCCAGGAGGCCTTCGTCAACCACGGCGCGGTCCAGTGCGGGTTCTGCACCCCCGGGATGATCCTCAGCGCCACCGCCTTTCTGGCCCAAAACCCGGACCCCACCGAGAGCCAAGTCCGCTACGCCCTGTCCGGAAACATCTGCCGCTGCACCGGCTACGCCAAGATGGTGGAGGCGGTCCTGGCCGCGGCTGCGGCCATACGGGAAGGGGAGTGACATTTTGAATCGGGAAACCCTTTTGCAAAAGGGTTTCCCGAACCCTTCCCAAAACCATTAACCGCTTTATCAAGCTCAGCTTGATAAAGTAGAAAAAGTTTCGAAAGGGGTCTGGGGGAATCTTCGAAGCTGCTGACTTGGTGGAAAAACTCTTCAAGGCCCAGGTGGAAAGAGTTTGAGAGGCCTTTAGCGGGCCGAAACGGCCCGCCGGCCGCATAAGCGGCCGGAGCCCGGTCAAAACCACGCTTTTGACCGGGCGATCCCATGGGCAGTGAGGATATTTCATCATAGAGGTGTGAAGGTTAAGCAAGGTTGATCGTCATGAAAGTCCATAAAAAAGAAGATATCAAGAAACGTTTGAAGTCCATGAATCCGGACGAGATGCGCGAGATCATCGTGGAGCTTTACCGCGAGCTGGCCACCTGAAAGCACGATCCCCCGGCCGGTCGGCCGGAGGAGAAGGACCCCGAAGGCGGGAAAAAGGAAGAAGGCGATTATGAGTGAGCATTCCCTTGTCGGCAAGAGGCTGCCCCGGGTGGATTCCCTGGCCAAGGTTACCGGCGAGGCCCTTTTCGCGGCCGACCTGGTTCTGCCCCGGATGCTGATTTGCAAGGTCCTGCGCTCGCCCCACGCCCACGCCCGGATTTTGGACATCGACCTCTCCCGGGCCCGGCAGGTGCCGGGGGTGGTGGACATCGTCACCGGAGCCGACACGGCCGGGGTCAAGTGGGGCGTCTTCGCCTACACCAGGGACCAGGAGCTTCTGCCCACGGAGCGGGTCCGCTACGTGGGCGACGAGGTGGCCGCCGTGGTGGCCGAGACCGAGGAGGCGGCCCAGGAGGCTATGGAGCGGATCATAGTGGACTACGAGCCCCTGCCGGCCGTGTTTACGCCCGAGGAGGCCATGGCCCAGGGCGCGCCCCAGCTCCACGAAGGATACGAGGGGAACATAAACGTCCACGTGCCCATTGACGTGGGCGACGTGGAGGCCGGGTTCGCGGCCAGCCATCTGATCCGGGAGGACACCTACACGTCCGAAGAGGATTCCTACTTCATGGCCGAACCTCTGGCCGTGGTGGCCGACTGCGACAGCTCCGGCCGGCTGGAGGCCTGGTTCGCCAACGCCGCGCCCCACCAGAAGGCCAAGGCCCTCTCCAACGCCTTGGGATTGCCCCTGAACAAGGTCCACATCCGCAAGGTCGCCCAGGGCGGGGCCTTCGGCGGCCGCTCCGACGTCTTTCCCGGAGAGTTCATCACCGCCCTCATGGCCCTGCGCAACAAACGGCCGGTCAAGCTGGTCTACTCCAGGGAGGAGAACTCCATCGCCACCCGCCAGGCCCATTCCATGACCGTGACCATCAGGACCGGGGTGAACAGGGACGGCCTGGTCCTGGCCCGGGAGGTGACCGCCTACATGGACGGGGGGGCCTACTCCTCCACCGGGCCCATCGCCACCTCGGTGCCCTTTCTGTGCCACGAGCAGACCTACAAACTGGAAAACGTCCGCTACAACGGTTTTCGGGTCTACACCAACAAACCCATCCGGGGCATGTACCGCTGCCACGGCCGGGCCTGGGCCACCGGGGTGGACACCCAGCTGGACCGGATCGCCGAGGAACTGGGCAAGGACCCGGTGGAGGTCCGCCTGATCAACGCCCGGGAGACCGGGGAGTACACCCCCACCGGCTCCCTGGTCCAGTCCTGCGGCTTGCGCGAGTGCATCGAAAAGGCCACCGAAAAAGCGGGCTGGAAGGAGAAGTACGGCAGGCTGCCCAAGTGGCGGGGCATCGGACTGGGCACCAACTCGGTCCAGACCGGGTTCCCCTTAGGGATAAGGGGCGGCTCCCAGGCCTTTATCAAATTCAACGAGGACGGCGGGGTGACCGTCACCTCCGGGGTGGTGGACAACGGCCAGGGCAACGACATGATGCTGGTGACCATCGCCGCCGAGGTCCTGGGCGTGCCCCTGGATGCGGTGGAGCTGATCTCGGCCGACACCCAGTCCACGGCCAACGATCCGGGAGCCTACTCCATGCAGTCCACCTTTACCGGGGGCAATGCGGTCCGCCTGGCCGCCGAAGACGCCCGTGAGCAGCTCTTCCGGGTGGCGGCCGACAAACTGGAGGCCAATCCGGACGACATGGTCCTGGAGGAGGGCAGGATATTCGTCAAGGGCAGCCCGGATACGGCCCTGCCCCTGGCCAAGGTGGTCCGGCTGGCCCTGATCCAGAGCCGGCCCATAATGGGCAAGGGCCATTTCGCCCCCCGGGTGAACCATCGCCGGGAATGGGTCAAGAACCCCGAAGGCCAGCTATCCGAAACCTTCTCCTTCGGCGCCACCGTGGCCGAGGTGGAGGTGGACCCGGAGACGGGCATGGTCAAGGTGTTGAACGTGGTGGCGGCCCAGGACTGCGGCTATGCCCTGAACCCCATGATTGTGGAGGGTCAGTTCGAGGGCTCGGTGGCCATGGGCGGCCAGGGCGGGATGCTCACCGAGGCCCACCGCTGGTTCGAGGGCCACGTCCTCAATCCCACCCAACTGGAGTACAAGGTCCCCCTGGCCTGCGACATGCCCCACATCGACAACATCATCGTCCAGTCCCTGGACCCCACCGGCCCCTTCGGAGCCAAGGAGGCGGGCATGTCCATCGCCATGTCCGCAGCGCAAGGATACGCCGCCGCAGTCTGCAACGCCACCGGGATCTGGCTGGACGACTTTCCCCTGACCCCGGAGAAGGTCCTCCAGGCCATCAAGGACAAGGAGGGGAAGGGGAAGTTGGGAGAGTAGGGATTCTCGGGGAACCCTTTTGATTGTCCCTCTCACCTTTAAGGGAGAGGGGTGTTTCCCTGATTGCCTGGTGTCGGGGGTGTGACCCCGACACCACGGCATGGTGCGGTCAGGGTCACATCCCTGACCGCCTGTTTGTTTTTGCGCATTGACCAATATTTTGTAGGGTTTGCTAAAAATGTCATTCACCAAGCAAGAACATGAAGTCATTTATTTAAAGGCTTCTGTTGATGCTCTTGATTCAATGATCAACTATGGGTTGTTTGAATTAAGAGGAAAAGATCCCGATCAATTTGTATATTTTCGCACGTCGGAACATCATCGCTTATTTACCATTTTATTTATTGATTTTTTGTCAGTCCTGTCCGGCTAAGGGTTGAGAAAATGGCCTGATTCACCCTGGTTTCCGATATAATGGTGTTGCGCATAACTCACCGATCGGAAAGGACAAATCAGGCCATGGCTCATTGTAACACGATCCTCTCTCAGATGCTCAAGATTGTTCCGAGACATGTTTTCAGCACCCTGGACAAAGCCCACGGGACCGGACGTACGGCCCGCAGATTCAGCCGCTGGGACCAGTTCGTTCACCTCATGGCCATCCAACTGACCGGCCGATCCTCGCTCCGTGACGGGGTCAGGTCCATGCGCTCCAGGAGCAATAATCTCTACCACTTAGGTACCCAACCAGTAGTCCGGTCCACCTTTGCCGAGGCCAACGAGAAACGGCCGGCTTCCTTCTTCGAGGCCTTGTTCGGACATGTCTACGGTCGTTGTCAACCCGTTGCTCCCAAGCACAAGTTCAAGTTTAAAAACAAGCTGTTCTCCTTGGATGCGACCACGATCAGTCTCTGCCTGAGCCTCTTCCCTTGGGCCAGGTTTCGAAAGACCAAGGCCGGTATTAAAATCAACACCCTGCTGGACCACGACGGCTATCTACCTGCCTTTGTTTCAATTTCCGAAGCCAAACGTCATGAGTCCAAGACCGCCCGAGCAATTTACCTTCCCAAGGGTTCGATCGTGGCCATGGATAAAGCCTACATCGCCTTTGCCTGGCTTTTTTCCCTGGCCAACAGGGGCCAAATGGGCCGATTACCCAGTGGCCTTGCGAAGAGTCGGCTACCGCGACAAGGAGACCGGGAAGCATTACGTCTTTTTGACCAACAACTTCGATCTCTCGGCCAGGACCATCGCCGATATCTACAAGGAGCGCTGGCAGATAGAGACCTTCTTCCGCTTCATCAAGCAGAACCTGAAAATCAAATCCTTTATCGGCAACTCCCCCAATGCCGTTCTTTCTCAGGTCTATGTGGCCTTGATTGCTTACCTTTTGCTCTGCTACCTCAAGTTCCTTTGTCGCCTCGGATTAAGCCTTCAGCAACTGGCTCAACTCCTTCAACTCAACCTCTTCAGACACTGCACCATCCAGAAATTACTTCAACCGCCCGGCTTTAATAATCAATTAACCCACAATAACAATCAGTTAAATCTATGCTTCGCTTAGCCGGACAGAACTGATTGGGATTTAATGAATTGGATAAGATCAACACCTTCAATTGGGAAATTCACATCGCCAAGCTTGTTAAAGTTGGAGTATTGAAGGTTTTCCTTAAGGAATTGATTAACCCACCCTTCCCATCAAAAACCCGTTCAACGCCGCCGCAAAACGGGCCTTATCTTTAACCGTATAGGGTCCCGGGCCGCCCAGGTTCTCCCCGGTCTCCCGCAGGGACATGAGAAAATCGCGCATGGACAGACGCTCGCGAACATTCTCCTCGGTGTAGAGTTCGCCCCGGGGGTTGAGAGCCGTGGCCCCTTTTCCCACCGCGGCCGCGGCCAGGGGCAGATCGGCCGTGATCACCAGGGCGCATTCCCGGACCTCCTCCACGATGCGTTTGTCGGCGCTGTCCATCCCCTTGGCCACCACCAGAGAGGATATCAGGGGAGAGGGCGGCAATGACAGGGGCCGGTCGGCCACCAGGACCACCCGGAGGCTTAAGCGTTCCGAGGCCCGAAAGACAAGGTCCTTGACCGGCCGGGGGCAGCCGTCGGCGTCGATCCAGATAGTCAGCTCAATCTCCAAGGGATTCCTTGATCTTCCTCAACTCCGGCGTCTTCGCAGGATAGTCAGGACCAAGAAGATTCCCAGGCTGGCCAGGACCACCTTGTTCCAGAGGTAGATATCGGCCAGGCCCTTGAACTCCCCGGGCTTCAGGCGCTGGATGCCCTCCTTGAAGATCTTGGCGTAAACCTCTTTGATCAGCCCGGCGGCGGCTTTGGTTTTCCACAAGAGAGCGCCTACGGAACCGTAGGCCTTCATGGGTATGGAGACATAAAGCCGGTCGTCCTGGGCCGCGCCGGCCTTAAAGGCGGAGCCGATAACCGGGGCCCGGTTAAGGGCGCCCACCAGGACGGAGACGTGGATAAAGGTGACCACGAAAACTAAAAAAGTCAGGCTTCTGATCATGGACTCAACCTTTCTCGGGAGGTAATCCCGTCCCGGCCTCGTCGGGGCGAGGTTCCGCTGGTATATGGGAACCGACCTTTATATCTTTCCGGGGCGTCCCTCGGGCGGCCCGATTCTTTATATACGATTCGCCTCCGGTCCACAACCGTTCAGCCCTTTCCGCGCCCCAGGAGGACCAGGGACTTGCTCTTTTAACCCGTTTTGAGGTATGGATTAGGACTACCCTGTCAGCACGCAAGACATTAAGCGAAACCTTCTTTTCATCAAGGAGCAGGCACATGAAGCAGGATAACGACATCGTAATAATCGGCTGCGCCAGAACCCCCATCGGCCGTTTTGGCGGCGCCCTGGTCAAGTTGAGGGCCTTTCAGCTGGCCGTGGTGGCCATGAAGGAGGCCATGAACCGGGCCGGGGTGGAGGGCGCCGACCTTTCCGATGTGATCATGGGTGATTGCGTCCAGGCTCCGGACGAGGCCAACACGGCCCGGACCGCTGCCCTGGCGGCCGGGATTCCGGTGGAGGTGCCGGCGGCCACCATCCAGCGCCAGTGCTCCTCGGCCATGCAGGCGGTCATCTTCGGGGCCCAGCAGATCATGTGCGGCGACTCGGAGATAGTCCTGGCCGGAGGGTGCGAGTCCATGTCCAACGCCCCCTATGTCCTGCCTGCGGCCCGTTGGGGGGCCCGGCTCCAGCACGGGGTGATGATGGACGCCATGTGGGAGCTGCTCCACTCCGGGACCAACCTCCTGGAGGGCCCGGGCAAGGGCTACATCATGGGCCAGACCGCCGAGAACCTGGCCGAGAAGTACTCCATCCCCCGGGAGGAGCAGGACGTCGTCGCGCTGCGCTCCCATAACAACGCCGAGGCGGCCACCAAGGAGGGCCGGTTCAAGGACGAGATCGTGGCCGTGGAGGTTCCCGGCAGAAAGGGCCAGGTCACGGTGGTCGATACCGACGAGCACATCCGCTACGGCCTGACCATGGACGACCTTTCCAGGCTCAAGCCCGCCTTCAAGAAAGACGGCTCGGTCACGGCCGGCAACTCCTCGGGCCTCAACGACGGCGCGGCGGCCATGGTGGTCACCAGCCGGGCCAAGGCCAAGGAGATGGGAGCCGTGCCCCTGGTCCGGATCGTGGGCCACGGCGTGGCCGGGGTGGACCCCCGTTACATGGGCTACGGACCTGTTCCGGCCACGGAAAAGGCCCTGAAGAGGACCGGGCTGTCCCTGAGCGACATCAAACTCATCGAGCTCAACGAGGCTTTTGCGGCCCAGTACCTGGCCGTGGAACAGGGGCTGGGTCTGAACCGGGAGATCACCAACGTCAACGGCTCCGGGGTGGGCCTGGGCCATCCCGTGGGCGCCACCGGCTGCCGGATCATGATCAGCCTGCTCTACGAGATGAAACGGCGGGGCGTTGATCTGGGCCTGGCCACCCTGTGTGTGGGCGGCGGCATGGGAGCCTCCATCATCCTGGAGAACGAGTAGAAAATCCACCCGTTTTGATCTGTTCAAAGAAAGGAGCTTCCTGCCCGGCAAGGGGCTCCTTATCTTTGTCTCGCCAGGGCGATCGGGGGCTGTTTCCGAAAAACCGAACAGCCGGCAATCCTTCTATGCCGGTTGTGGGGAAATGGACCATAGCCTGGCCTTTTGCCGTGATGCCTGGGGGTATTCCCGACGTCCGGGGGCCTTTATTAAACGGAGCGCACTCCGGAAGGAGGCCGTAACCGCCCCCACAGCCGCGCCCGGTCCGGGCCCGAATCGGTTGGACCGAGGACCTGGAAGCTGCTATCCTTTTTACCCCGGTTAGACGGCTTCGCCATAAACGGCCGCCCTTGCCGGTCCGAAAATTGTCCGATTATGGGCGGAGATGAGCCCCGCTGTCCCGAACGAAAAGGGATTTTATGAATATCAAGGAAACGATCCTCAGACCCCGGGCCAAACACGGCAGCGGTCTGGTCCGCAAAATAACCCAGGAAGGCTCCCCGGCGGCCGTTACCCAGATAACCACCTTTTGCCCGGACAGGGTCGGACCCGGAGCGACCCACCTCTATCTGATAGAGGCCGGGGAGTTGATTCTGGTGGATACCGGTCTGCCCACCCAGCTGGTCAAGCCCCTTTTCTACGATGCCTTTCATCAGCCGGTGCCCTCCAGATTCGCCGACCTGCCCCAGGACCTGAGCCTGAGGGAGCTGACCACCGGACTCAACCTGGCCGGTTACGCCCTTGAGGATATCGACCTCCTGGTCCTGACCCACGGACACTGGGATCACTTCATGCTGGCCCGGGCCATCATGGAGCGCTGCCAGGCCCGGATCGCGGCCCACCTCCTGGACACCCCCAGGATATGCAACCCCTGGGCCCTCCTGCTGTTTTGGGAATCGCGCCGGGAAGAGGCCCGGGGCATGGGTATGCCTTCCCCTCCGTCCCTCAACCAGGAGACGGTCCGCCGCTTCGGCTCCGAGGTGATGAAGCTGAGCCTGAGAATCGATCGCCCCCTCAACGGGGAGGGACCTCTCCCGGATAACCTGGGCGGCTCCATGGTGGAGACGATCAACCTGCCGGGCCATTCCCCGGGCAGCATCGGGCTTCTGGTGGGCGCCCGGGAGAGGGAGCGGCTTCTCATCTCCGGAGATGTTATCCTGGCCCCCATCTCGCCCATCCCCCACGAGCTCCTGCCCTACCTGCGGACCCTGCTCCGGCTGCGGGGCCTGGAAGGGGTGGGTCTGACCCTGCCGGCCCATGGAGATGAGATCAGAGACCTGAAAGGCCGGGCCGGGTCGCTGCTGGAGCACCACCATCTGCGCCTGAAGAAGACTTTCGAGGCCTGCGCCGAACCGGTTTCGGCCTGGCAGGTGGCCACCCGTAAGGGCTACTACGACATCGTTGTGGCCCCGGACGAATTCAACTTCCTGGCCGGACGGGAGGCCTACGCCCATCTGGACCTGTTGCGGAGCGTGAATCTGGTGGAGCTGGTGGATATCCAAGAGGGATGTCAGATCTTCCGGGCCGCCAAGGAGGATTTTGAGACGGGCTGGCAGCTGATCCTGAAACTGGCCGGATCATAGCCTTATTCCGGGAAAAGAAAGGGGGGCCTTCTGGCGAAGGCCCCCCTTTTAATGTCGGACTGGGTGACCGGCTCTCAGGCCCCGGCCGCCTTCAGGGACTCGGCCAGGATATTCAGGCAGAGATCCACCTCTTCGGCGGAGACGGTCAGAGCGGAGCAGAAGCGGATGGTGTTTTGGCCGCAGGAGAGCAGGAGCAGCCCTCTCTTAAAGGCCTCGTCAATGACCCGTCCCACCAGTTCCGGGGCCCGTTCCTTGGTCTCCCGGTCCTTTACCAGCTCGGCGCCGACCATGAGCCCCAGCCCGCGGACGTCGCCAATGGCCTCGAAGTCCTTCTGAAGTTCCCGAAGTCCCGCCCGGAGCTGCTCACCACGTTGCACGGCATTGGCCATTATGGATTCCTGAAGCAGGTCAATGGTGGCCAGGGCCGCGGCGCAACAGACCGGATTGCCGCCGAAGGTGGAGGCATGGGACCCGGCCTCCCAGGTCATCAGGTCTGCTCCGGCCACCATGGCCCCCAGGGGCATGCCCGAGGCGATGCCCTTGGCCAGGGTGAAGATGTCCGCCTCCACCCCGAAGTTCTCCATAGCGAACATTTTGCCGGTGCGGCCCATGCCCGCCTGGACCTCGTCGGCCACATAGAGAATGCCGTACTTTTGGGTGACCTCCCGCAGCCTCTTGTGCCACTCCGGCGGCGGCACCACATAGCCGCCCTCGCCCTGGATGGGTTCCACGAACACTGCGGCCACCTCTTCGGCGGGCATGGTCGTCTTAAACAGGGTCTCCTCGATCCATCTGACGCACTCTATGCCGCAGGAGGGGTAGGTCTGGTTGTAGGGGCAGCGGTAGCAGTAGGCGTAGGGGATGTGGGTGATGCCCGGCACCAGGGGGTTGTAGTGCCTCTTTTGGATGGCCTTGGAGGCGGTCAGGGACAGGGCCCCCATGGTCCGGCCGTGGAAGGCTCCGAAAAAGGCGATGTTCAGCTCCCGCTGGGTCTTCCAGCGGGCCAGCTTAAAGGCCGCCTCCACGGCCTCGGCCCCGGAGTTGCAGAAGAAGACCTTTTTGTCTCCCCCTCCCGGGGCCAGCTCGGAAAGTTTCCGGGCCAGTTTGACCTGGGGGGTATAATAAAAATCCGTGCCGGACATGTGAATCAGATTGGCCGCCTGGTCCTGGATGGCCTTGACCACCTTGGGATGGCAATGGCCCGTAGCCGTGACCGCGATGCCGGAAGTGAAGTCCAGGAACTGGTTGCCGTCAGGGTCCTCGATCCAGGAGCCTCGTCCCTTATAGGCCACCAGGGGATAACCCCGGGTGTAGGAGGGGGAGATATAACGACTGTCGGTCTGGATCCATTTTTCAGCTTCAGGGCCCGGCATGGTCTGGTTAATTTTGGGTTGCCGCATCTGGGCCTCCTTTTTTCTAGTGCCCATAAGGGCCGGTTATTTTGAGTCAATGTCTGTGTATCAGAAAGCCGTCACGGCGTCCAGTCTTTCACCCCGGGGAGGAGGGGCGGCTGGTCCCGTATTTATAACTCCTTGAGGTTGTGGGGAATATTCAAAGCATGTTAATATAAATGGGTCAACCCACATAGCGGAGAACCACGGGAATGATTGATTGGGAGAGCTTGTTCGAGAATTGGCCCAAAGCCGTTTTCGTAATAGATCGGGAAGGCATAATATTATATAAAAACAAGGTGATGTCCGACCTGAAGAGCCTTCCTTGGGATAATCTGCTCGATGCGTTTGATAAGCCTCCCGACTCCGTTTACTTCTACATCCGGGGTGAAGGTCACTCCGGCCTTGAACCCCTCAAAACCATGGTTAAACTTCAGGACGGTCCCCTGTGCGATCTGATCTTGTCAAATCTGCCGGAATCCAATAGGATCGCGGGCGAACTGCGTCTTTTGGAAGGGGCGGGAGACCAACAGATAAAGAGGCTGGAAGAGGTGCTCCAGGAGATTCGAAAGCTGGGGCACGATATGTGCCAACCCTTGACCGTGATTCTGGGGCAGAGCGAGATAATGCAGCTGACTAACTCCCAGGACGAGGAACTCAACCGGCGCTTGAGCGCCATCATCTCCGAGGCGGAGAAACTGGAGACGATGATCCGTAAGCTCTCCCTGCTGATCCAGTACCGCCATCAGGATTGAGAAACATGTCTCCGGCCCGGCCGGCTTTCCGGCCGGGCCGCCGTATTCGGGAGTAAGGATGAAAGCAGTAGTATTGGGTTGCGGAATGGTCGGTCGGGCCATCGCTCTAGATTTGGCCGCTGACTTCGAGGTGACCGTGATCGACCTGGATAGCCGGGCTCTGGAGGGCCTGGCCGGAGTGCCGGGCCTGAAAACCGTGGCTGGTTCGGCTTTGGACCCGGCCGTGGTGGGGCCGGAGGTGGAGAGCGCGGACGTGGTCTGCGGGGCCGTGCCGGGCCGGCTGGGCTACCAGATGTTGGAGATGCTTGTTGGGATGGGCCGCCCCGTGGCCGATATCTCCTTCATGCCCGAGGATTTCATGGCCCTGGACGGACAGGCCAGGGACCGGGACATCGGCGTGGTTCCCGACTTCGGAGTGGCTCCGGGAATGTGCCACCTCCTGGTGGGCCGGGGCGCCCATCTCTTAAATGAGGTGGAGGAGGCCCGGATCCTGGTGGGGGGCATCCCGGCCGAGCCCAAGCCGCCCTGGAACTTCAAGGTGGTCTTCTCGGCCGAGGACACCATTGACGAATACAACCGTCCGGTGAGGATGGTGGAGGGGGGCCGGGTGGTTCAGGTTCCGGCCCTGTCCGGACTGGAGACGGTCCATTTCCCCGGCATCGGCACCCTGGAGGCCTTCTACACCGACGGTCTGCGCTCCCTGGTGAGCAACATCAAAGCCCAAACCATCTCCGAAAAGACCATGCGCTGGCCCGGCCACGCGTCTGCCATGGAGGCCCTGCGGGAGGCCGGCTTCTTTGAGCCGGAGGAGAGGCAAGTGGCCGGGTGCCGGATGGCCCCGCTTAAGTTCACCTCGGAGCTCCTGTTCAAGTCCTGGCGCATGGACCCCTCCCAGGGCGATCGGGACATGACCGTGATGCGGGTCTTGGTCAAGGGCCGCAAGGGCGACGACCGGGTGACCCATACCTGGGACCTGGTGGATTATTTCGATCAGGAGAGCGGCCGGACCTCCATGGCCCGGGTCACGGCCTTCCCCTGCGCCCTCATGGCCCGGGCCTTGGCCTCGGGGATGGTGGAGCAGAAGGGGGTCCTGGCCCCGGAGCGCCTGGCCGGCAACGACGCCCTCTTTGAGTTCATTTTGTCCGGGCTGAAGGACCGGGGGGTGGCGTACCAGGAGACGGTGGTGGAGGAAAAGGGCGTTTTCAAGGATTGATCCCGGCCGAGCCGGAGAGGCGGGCTCAGTTCCCTCCGCCCATTGACAAATCCGCCCGAATCGGTGAATATTAGGTGGCAATAAACCCTGGGAGGGCTTCTTTGGAAGAAGACGATTCTGGCCGAAGTCCCTGGTTCAAAAAATTATTTTTCCGTATCACCCGGAGGGAACGCCCCCAGACCGCGGATGACGTGGAACGGTCGGTGCATAATCTGGAGGAGCAGGGACTGATTTCCATCCAGGAGGGGGACATGATCGAGTCCCTCCTGGAGTTCGGCGAAACCCTGGCCCGGGAGATAATGGTGCCCCGCATCGCCATCCATGCCCTGCCGGTGGACGCCACGGTCCCCGACATCCTGGAGGCGGTGGATAAATACGGCCATTCGCGGCTGCCGGTCTTTGAGGAGGACGTGGACCACGTCCTGGGGCTGCTTCACGTGAAGGACGCCCTGCCGTTATGGGGGGCCGAGACCCTGGACCTGCGCAAACTAATGAGGCCGGTCCTGTTCGTCCCCGAAACCAAGCGGATCACCGATCTCCTCTCCGAAATGCGGAAAAAGAGGGGCCACTTGGCCGTGGTCATCGACGAGTACGGCGGCACCGCCGGGATCCTGACCATCGAGGACATCCTGGAGGAGATCGTGGGCGAGATTCAGGACGAACACGATTCCGAGGACCCCCAGATGATCCAGCTCAACCAGAACGAGCTGCGCATAGACGCCCGGCTGGACGCCGACGAGGTGGCCGATTATTTTTCGGTGGAGCTGCCCAAGAACGGCTTCGACACGGTGGGCGGGTTTCTCAATTCCCTGACCGGCCAGGTCCCCCAAACCGGGGAGGTGATCTGCTTCGGTCCCCTGGAGTTCGTCATCGAGGAGTCCGACGAGCGGCGGATCAAGAAGATAAAGGTTCGGCGAATCGCCGAAGCCTGACTCACCCCCTCCCCGCAGGCCTGCTATGAAACCTTTTGTGTCGTCTCTTCATCCGGGTCCCAGGCCCCTCGGCTCCATGGGTTTCCGCACGGCGGCCGCCCTTTGTTCGGCTCTTCTGGTGGTTCTGGCCCTGCCCAGGTTCGGCCTGGCTTTCCTGGGGCTGTTCGGCCTGGTACCGCTGCTCCTCGCCCTGAGGGGCGCGAGCGCCAGACAGGCCGCTTTTTTGGGCGGGACCTACGGCCTGGCCCAGAGCCTGGGGGTCCTCTACTGGATCTCCGGGGTGATCGAACACTACGGCCATCTGCCCTTTTGGCTGGCCGGGCTGATCCTCCTCCTGCTGCTGGCCCTGATGGCCGTCTACCCCCTGCTGTGGGCTGTGGCCGTGGCCTTTTTGTGGCGAAGACCGGGCTGGTTCATCTGGACCGGGGCCGCCGCCTGGGTGGGTCTGGAGTGGGTCCGCTCCTGGTTTTTGACCGGCTTCCCCTGGATGGACCTGGGCTATGTGCTGACCCCCTGGAAGATTTTCGTCCAGTGCGCCGACCTGGGCGGGGTGGCCCTGGCCGGGCTTTTGGTGGCGGCCCTGAACCTGGGCCTGGCCCAGCTCCTGGCCGGGCCCCGGAGGGCTGCGGGGCTGGTTTTGCTGGGGGCGGCCTGGTGCGGGGCCTTTTTTTACGGCCAGGCCAGGCTGGACTGGGTCCGGGAGCAGGTCCGTGCGGTCCCCAAGGTGGCGGTTCAGGCGGTTCAGGGCAACATCAACCAGGACAGCAAATGGGACGAGGCCTTTATCGGTGCCACCCTGGACGCATATTTTGAATTGACCCGGGAGGCCGGGAGCGACCTCCCCCGGCTGGTGGTCTGGCCCGAGACCTGCGTACCCTACTATTTCGGCCAGGGCCGGCCGGAGGACCGGCGGCTGAAGGATTTCGCCGGGGAGGAGGAACTCTGGCTCATGTTCGGGGCCCCGGCCTACGAGCGCCGGGAAGACGGCGCAAATTATTACAACCGGGCCTGGCTGCTGACTTCCGGGGGCGGGGTGGCCGGACAGGTGGACAAATCACACCTGGTGCCCTACGGGGAGTACGTTCCGCTTAAGAAGTACATGCCCTTTCTGGGCAAGATCGTGGAGCACGTGGGGGACTACAGCCCCGGATCGGGCGGCGGGGTGGTGGAGCCCTGGTTCGGCAAGGTGGGAACCCTGATCTGCTACGAGACCATCTTCCCGGAACTGGCCAGGGCCAAGGTGGCGGCCGGGGCGGTGCTCCTGGTTAATATGACCAACGACGCCTGGTTCGGGCGGAGTTCCGCTCCCTATCAGCATCTGGCCATGCTGACCTGGCGGGCCGTGGAGCAGCGGCGGGCCGTGGTGCGGGCCGCCCAGACCGGCATCTCGGCCCTGATCGACCCGGCCGGCCGGATAATTGCCCGCCTGGAACTGGGAGAAAAGGGACAGCTCGGCGGCGTATTGCCAATCTATAAGGAAAAGAGTATCTATCACAGATTCGGCTGGCTCATTTGGCCGGCTTGTTTTTTCGCGGCCGGGGCCCTGCTGCTCGCGGCCGGTTTGGGGAGGAGATATGATTTCACCTGACCTGAAAGACCTTATAACCGACCTCAAGGCCCGGCTCAACGATCTTCGGAGTTGTCTTTGACCTGCCTGGGACAAGGACCGAACTGGCCGAGCTGGACAAGAAGATGGCCGCACCCGGCTTCTGGGACGACCAGGAGAAGGCCAAAGGGATAACCCAGCGCCGGGCCGCCCTGAACTCGCCCCTGGAAAAACTGGATGACCTGGATCAGGAACTGGGGGATATCGAAATTCTGGTCGAGCTGGCCGAAGAGGAAGATGACCGGGAGACCGCCGGCGAGGCCGAACGGGCCGCCCGCAAACTGGAGAAATCCATCGCCCAGGAGGAGATGGCCCGGCTGCTCTCCGGCCCCAACGACCGGGGCTCGGCCATCTTGACCATCAACTCCGGAGCCGGCGGCACCGAGTCCAACGACTGGGTGGAGATGCTCCTGCGCATGTACCTCAGGTGGGCGGAAGCCCACGAATACAAAAACACTATCCTGGAGATAAACCCCGGCGAGGAGGCCGGGATCAAGTCGGTAACCGTGACCGTGGAAGGGGAGAACGCCTACGGTTACCTTCGCTCCGAGATCGGAATCCACCGCCTGGTCAGGATCTCCCCCTTTGACGCCTCCGGCCGCCGCCACACCTCGTTCGCCTCGGTCTTCCTCTATCCGGACGTGGACGACGAGATAGATATCGTCATCGACGACAAAGATCTCCGGATCGATACCTACCGGGCCTCCGGCCACGGCGGGCAGCACGTCAACAAAACCGACAGCGCGGTCAGGATCACCCATCTGCCCACCGGCATCGTGGTCCAGTGTCAGAACGAGAAAAGCCAGCACCGCAACAAGGACATGGCCATGCGGGTGCTGCGTTCCCGCCTCTACGAGCACGAGCAGGCCAAGCGCCAGGAAGAGATAGACAAGCTCCACGCCACCAAAAAGGACATCTCCTGGGGCAGCCAGATCCGCTCCTACGTGCTCCAGCCCTACCGCTTGGCCAAGGATGTGCGGACCGGAGTGGAAAAAGGCAATGTGGACGCAGTTCTGGACGGGGATCTGGACGATTTCATCCAGGCCTACCTGGTGGAGATGGCCCGGGACCACGGGGTGGCCTGAGTGGCCGGGGAAGCCGTGGTGGCCCTGGCCCGGTGCCGGGGCTACGATTCTCCCGGACTAAATAGGGCGATCGCCCATTTATTGGAAACGCTGGAGCCCCTGGACCTGCCCCGGGGCGGCCGGATTCTGCTCAAGCCCAACTGTCTCTCCTGCCACGACGGACCGGACCGGCCGGTGAACACCCGGGCCGAAGTGGTGGAGGCGGTGGGGCGGTACCTCAAGGAGAACCACCAGGTCCGCCTGGTCATCGCTGACTCGGGCGGCCTGGGTTCCTACGGCCGAAGCCGGAAGGCCTATGAAATAATGGGCTTGGACCGGGTGGCCCAGAAGCTCGGGGCCGAGCTGGTGAACCTGGAGCGGACCGGCCTGATCCAAATCCGCAGCCCCAGGGGGGCGGTGCTCAAGACCTTCCAGGCCACGGCCCTTCTGGATGAGGTGGAGGCCGTGGTCAACCTGCCCAAGATGAAGACCCACCTCCTCACCGGCATGACCGGGGCGGTCAAAAATTGTCTGGGCCTTTTACCAGGATCATTAAAAAGAGAGGTTCATGCGGCCGCGCCCAGGGCCGAGGCCATGTCCTCGGCCCTGGTGGATATCTATTCCGGGCTTTTAGCCAAAACAGGATTCGGGTTGCACCTCATGGACGGCATCATCGCCATGGAAGGCCACGGCCCCGCCCAGGGCAGCCCCAAACAGGCCGAGATCTTGCTGGCCTCCCCTGACGGGGTGGCCCTGGATGCGGTGGCTTCACGTATTATGGGCTTTGACCCAATAAAAATAGAAACCACCAGGTTAGCCCATGAGGCCGGGTTGGGCCGGGTGGATGCTCCTGAAATCCGGCTCCCGGGAATGGACCAGGACGGTCCGGCCCCGGCCGAATTCTGGCTTCCCTTTACCGGAGTCCAGCGCCTGGCCGCCCGGATTCTGCCCAGGAGATTCAGCGGCTGGGCCCTGGACTTCCTCAAAGAGGCTCGGCCCAGGCCGGTCAGGGGGGCCTGCCAGAGGTGCGGACTGTGCGTGGAGGTCTGCCCCGTGGGGGCCCTGACCCTGGAGCGGGACGGGCCGGTGGTCTCCAGGAAATTGTGCATCGAGTGCTATTGCTGCCTGGAACACTGCCCTGCGGAGGGGCTGCGCCTGCCCCGGAACATGCGGGAGCGCATCTTCGGCTTTTCCGGGGCCGGGAGGTGAGGCGGTCCGGCCGCTCAGCCGCCGGGGGAAGGCTTGTAGCCCTTGATGGGCCCCAGGGTTTTCCGCAGCAGGATCTCGGAGTGGCCGGGCACGATATAATCCCGGAACTCCCCCACCGCCTTGTAGCCCAGCCGTTCATAAAGCCGCCTGGCCCCGGGGTTGAAGGAGGAGGCGTTGATAAAGGAGTTGGGGGACTGGGAGAAAATCCTTTTCTCGGAGAACTCCATCAGGGCCGTGCCCAGACCCTGTCCGCGCCTCTCCGGGACCACGGCGATGGACTGGATATAGCCTACCAGGGCGCCGCTCATGACGATGATCACAAACCCGGCCACCTCGTCCTCGATCCGGGCCAGATAGACCTCCCGGTCCGGAGAGGTGATAATGGACAACGATTGTTCCTCATTCCTCTCCAAGGTGATCCAGGGTTGGGAGGAGGACATTAACCGGGCGCAGTCCAGGGCTTCCTCCTGGCTTTCCAGGCTGCGGATCTCGATCGGGGAGTTATTGGCAACCATAACCACCTCCGGTTTTATCCAGGTTTAAAAAGCGACCTCGGGAAGAAGCATTGTATATCCGCCCCTTAATATTATCAATCCACCCCTGGGGTTTCGGGAGGGGGGCGAGGTCCTTCGGCAACCACATTTGGGGTTAAGATGTCTTGGCACCCAACATTTTGTGGATGAAAATCAGTGAACAACAACATTCGGGTGGGCAAAGCAGTTGATTGGTGATATGATTTAATGACATTTCATGCCTGTAATCCTTCCTGGGAGAGGTAATGATCAAGACCTATGTCCTAGACACCAACGTTCTCCTCCACGACCCGGAATCCATGTTCGCCTTTGAGGACAACGAAGTGGTCATCCCCCTGTTGGTCATTGAGGAACTGGACGACCACAAAAGGCGGCCCGACGAGGTGGGGCGCAACGCCCGGGTGGTGGCCCGGCGGCTGGACGAACTGCGTGGCAAGGGGCCCCTGTCCGAGGGGCTGGCCCTGGACAACGGGGGCACCATCCGGATAGAGCTCAACCAGCACGACCTGACCAACCTGCCGCCGGGGGTGGACCGGGACAAGCCCGACAATCTGATCCTGGCCGTGGCCATGAACCTGCACAAGCGTTCGGGCCGGAAGGCCATCCTGGTCACCAAGGACCTGAACCTGCGGATCAAGGGCGACGTGATCGGGCTGACCACCCAGGACTATTTCACCGACAAAGTCGATTATACCGAACTCTACGGCGGGGTGGGCGAGCTTCCCCTCTCCTCCGCCCAGATGGAGACCTTTTACAAGGACAAGGCCCTGAAGCTGGATCAGGAGAACGGGGCACGGGAGAACCAGTTCTTTGTGCTCAAGGCCCAGGATAACCCCTCCCAGTCGGCCCTGGCCAAGTTCAGAAAAGGGGAACTCCAGCAGCTGATTTTCAGCCAGGCCGCGCCCTCCGGGATCAGGGCCCGGAACAAGGAGCAGTCCTTCGCCCTGGAATTGCTCCTGGACGACACCATCTCCATCGTCACCCTTACCGGCCAGGCCGGTACGGGCAAGACCCTGCTGGCCGTGGCCGCGGGGCTGGAAAAGGTTCTGGAGGAGGCGGCCTTCTCCCGGCTCCTGATCACCCGCCCGGTGATGCCCATGGGCGAGGACCTGGGGTTTCTGCCCGGCAGCAAGGAGGAGAAGCTTCGCCCCTGGATGCAGCCCATTCACGACAACCTGGAGTTCATTTTTCACCAGGCCGAGGATCCCAGGGGCATCCAGACCGAACTGAAAGAACAGGGGCTGCTGGAGATGGAGGCCCTGACCTACATCCGGGGCCGCTCCATCCCCGGCCAGTACATCATCTGCGACGAGGCCCAGAACCTGACCCCCCACATGGTCAAGACCCTGATCACCAGGGTGGGCGAGGGCTCCAAGATCGTTTTCACCGGCGACCCGGAACAGATCGACCATCCCTATCTGGACTCCAGCAGCAACGGGTTGTCCTATCTGGTGGAGAAGCTCAAGGGCCAGGAGATCGCCGGGCACGTGACCCTGGTCAAGGGCGAACGCTCGGAGGTGGCCGAACTGGGGGCCAGGCTGCTGTAAAGCTTTATCGGCTCATATCGGTTAGAGCGATTTGTTTTCGGAACAAACCCCTAAAGATCGCTCTAACAATAGCTGAACGGAAAAAATAGTCGGCCGCCCATGACCATGGGCGGCATTCCTTTTAAAGCAGCCTGTCGTTTCTTCAGCTCCGGCTTTCACGGGGCCTGAATGATTGCTCCAACCCGCCGCAACCATGGAAAGGCCCGGAATGCACCGAACCGCCCAGGGGAAAAAAGTGTTTTCGCGAACGGGGTTCCAAGGGGCCGGCGAGCCTTTTGGACCGCAAAAGGCGAAGAGGCCCCTTGGCCATAGCGGAGCGTCCGCCGGAACCGGCCAAGAAAACTATATAGTTATGTAATTTGAGAAAAAAGGCCGATTTTACGTATCAACTCCCCTTTCGCCTCTCCCAATATCCGCTGACCACAAACAACCCCCCGCAAACCACCAGGGGCAGGGTGACGATCAGGTGGGCCTGGGCTCCTCCCTGCCAGCCGCCGGACAATTCGTATAATCCGGCCAGCAGGATCATGACCGCCCCGCCCGCCCGGGGCCAATACCAGGCCGCGAACGAGGCCCCGATCATCAGGAGGCTGGGCAGCAGGAAAAGCATGAAGTCGCCGAACTGGATGATCTTGTTGCCGGCCTGATGAAAGGCGTCCGTGGCCAGAAGGGCGAAGGTGAAGGCAATGGCCACGGAAAAAATCCGGGGGGTCCATATGATTATTCTACGGCGCAGCAGGTCAGCCATGTTTCTCCCTCGGCCTTGATCAGGCCTCGCTCTTCCAGGCGGACAAGGTGCTTTTGGATCATCTGCTTCTCCCAGTAGCGGATCAGATCCGGGATAAAGGGGTGGCCGCCGTAGATGGGCGAGGCTTGGACCAGGGCGGGCAGGTCCGCGCCTCGGCCCAACAGGGCCAGGATTCTTTGGTCGCGGAGGTCGATTATCTCGCCGTAGGCCCGCAATCTTTCCCCAAAGCCCTCCTCTATGGGTTCCTCGTGGCTGGAGACGGCCAGGGCCGGCCTGAGCCGGGCCAGATTGTCCAGAGACTGAAGGGTCTGGCCGATGTCCGACTCCCGGTGGCCGTACCAGGGCCCGAAGGGGGACAGATCCAGGTCGGCCAGGAGCAGCAGCCCGGTCCGTTCCTCGAAAAAGCAGTAGTGGTCCAGGCAGTGGCCCGGGGTGTGGAGGGCGGTCAGGCGGGTCCGCCCCAGGTCAAAGACCTTGCCGTCGTAGAACAGTTCGTCCGGCTCCCGGTCCTCAAAGCCCAGGGTGGCGGTGACGAAGTTCTTCCAGATGGCCTCCAAAGGGCCCGGCTCCATGAGCCGGGGGGCCATGAGGTCCTGGCGGCCGTGGGTTTCGCGGCCTTCGAAAGGGGCGGCCAGCCGGCTTTGGGGAAAGAGGGCGTTTCCGGCGATGTGGTCCGGGTGGCCGTGGGTGTTGATAATCAGGTCGGGCCTATACGCTCGGTTCACCGCGGCCATTATCTCCGGCCCGGCTCCGGTGTCGATCAGGGCCGTTGTTTCGCCCCTGACCAGAAAGGAGTGGGCGAAAGGAAAGCAGCCCCTGGTCTTGCTGGGAATCAGATGGACCTGCTCGGTCAGGGGGATCAATTCCGGGCTGATGAGGGAGGGGGCGATCTCAGACCTCGAAATCGACCTTGATCTTATAGGTCTTGAGGGCCGGAAAGCTCTGGGGCAGGATTCCGGTTTTCTCTTGGATGGCCGTTAGGGTGGCCTCCAGGTCCTCCTGGGAGGGGACGATAAGGGTGAACCAGACGTTGAGGATCTCGTTGTCGCGGCAGTAGTTGTGGGTCACCCCGGGAAAGGAGTTGACCGTCTCGGCAAAAAGGTCCAGCTTTTCCTCCGGGACCTTGGCTCCGCACAGGGTGGAGACGTAGCCCACCTTGGGGGCCCAGACGTTGCCCCCGATACGGCGGATAATCCCCCTGTCCTTGAGGTCCCGAACCCGTTGGATGACCTCCTCCTCGGAGAGCCCCACCTGTCGACCCACCTTGGCGTAGGGCCGGGCCGCAAGGGGAAAGCCCGACTGGATTATGTTCAGAATGTCACGGTCGTGCTGATCCATCTTGTCGCCCCCGCTGCCCGTTGCCTATCAGCTTTACCGGGGTTCGTAGGTGCACAGCGGCTCCTGGGCCAGGTAGTTGCCGGTGGCGGCATAGGCCCTAGCCCGGCAGCCCCCGCATACTTTGATGTACTCGCACCTGCCGCACTTGCCCTCGTACTTGGAGAAATCGCGCAGGTCCTTGAACAGGGGCGAATTCTTCCAGATCTCTTTGAAGGGCGTCTCCTTGATGTTCCCGGCGGCCAGATCCAGGTAGCCGCAGGGCTGGACCTGGCCCACGTGGGACAGGAAGGCGAAGCCGATGCCGCCCAGGCAACCCCTGGTCGCCGCCTCCAGGCCGTGGCTTTCGAAAGTGACCTTGAGCCCCTCCTCTTTGGAGCGCTGGCGCAGGATGCGGTAGTAGTGGGGGGCGCAGGTGGCCTTGAGGTGGATCTCCGGGGAGCGCTGGTCGTAGAACCAGTTAAGGGTCTGCTCGTACTCCAGGGCCTCCAGCCCGGCCATGCGCCGGCCCCGGCCGGTGGGCACCAGCAGAAAGATGTGGTGGGCCGCCGCGCCCAGGTCCTTGACCAGGTGGTGGATGGCTTCGATTTCGGCCAGGTTTTGGGGGGCGATAGTGGTGTTGACCTGGAACTCCAGCCCGGCCTGCCCGGCCGCCCGGATCCCCTTGAGGGCCCCCGCAAAGGCCCCTTCCTGGCCCCGGAAACGGTCGTGGCTCTCGGGCGTGGCCCCGTCCAGGGAGACGCTTATGCGGGAGATGCCTGCCTCCACAGCAAGGGTGGCCCGCTTTTTGGTGAGCAGGGTTCCGTTGGGGGCCATGACCATGCGCAGGCCCAGGGAGTCGCCGTGGGCCGCGATCTCGAAGATGTCCTCCCGCAGGAGCGGCTCCCCGCCGGTGAGGATGACGATGGGCTTGGCCCACCGGGCCAGGTCGGTCAGGAAGTCCAGGGCCTGGGCCGTGTCCATCTCGCCGGGGTAGACCTGGTCCCGGGCACCGGCCCGGCAGTGGATGCAGGACAGGTTGCAGCGCCGGGTAACCTCCCAGGCCAGGACCCGCAGGGGCGGCGCCCCCTCGCCCGGTCCGGCCGGGTGGTTCCCCCCCGGGTGGCCCGGATGGCCGGCCATCAGCCCACTATCCTGGCCGCATCCACGGCGAAATAGGTGATGATCATCTCGGCCCCGGCCCGGCGGATGGACAGCAGGGTCTCCATCATGACCTTCTCCCCGTCGATCCAGCCCCGCTGGGCCGCGGCCTTGATCATGGCGTACTCCCCGGAGACGTTGTAGGCGGCCAGGGGCTGGTCGAAATTGTCGGCCACGGCCCGGATCACGTCCAGGTAGGGCAGGGCCGGCTTGACCATGATGATGTCGGCCCCCTCCTCCACATCCAGGGCCACCTCGCGCAGGGCCTCCCGGACATTGGGCGGGTCCATCTGGTAGGCCTTGCGGTCCCCGAAGGAGGGGGCGGACTGAGCCGCCTCCCGGAAGGGGCCGTAAAAGGCCGAGGCGTACTTGGCCGAGTAGGCCATGATCACCGTATCCTGGAGCCCGGCCTGGTCCAGCCCGGCCCGGATGGCCTCCACCCGGCCGTCCATCATGTCCGAGGGGGCCACCATGTCGGCTCCGGCCTTGGCCTGGGACACGGCGGTTCGGGTGAGCAGGGGCAGGGCCGCGTCGTTGTCCACGGTCTCCCCGCACAGGGGCCCGCAGTGGCCGTGGTCGGTGTATTCGCACAGGCAGGTGTCGCAGATGACGCACATCTGGGGCACGGCCGCCTTGACGGCCCGGACCCCCTGCTGGACCACCCCGTCCTCGGCCCAGGCTCCGGAGCCCTGGGGGTCCTTGTGGTTCGGCAGGCCGAACAGGATCACCGCCGGCACCCCGGCCTTCCAGGCGGTTTCGGCCTCCTGGGCGGCCATGTCCGGGGAGAGATGAAACTGCCCGGCCAGGGAGTCGATGGGTTCCTTGACGCCTTGACCTTCCACCACGAAAAGGGGATAGATCAGGTCGTCAGGGGTCAGCTTGGTCTCCCGGACCATGCGGCGGATGGCCGGGGTGGCCCGCAGTCTGCGGGGGCGGTCAAAGGGGAAAGACATGGGATCTTCCTCATATTATCGTTTAGGCCCAGACCCGGTCCGGCCGACGGTCGCGCAACGACCGTGAGCCGGGACAGAGCCACGCTTTCGGCCGGGCGGTCCGTCAAAAATACGTAACGTATTTTTGAAACTAACTGTAGGACGCGGCCGGAACCGGCGGCGTTTACGCCGGCCCGGAAAAAGCTTTCAGGCGCTCTGGCCGGCCAGCCTGAACCAGGCCGCCACGGCCAGTCCCCACACCATGTTCACGGCCACTATCACAACCGGGGTCGGCAGCCCCAGCTCCAGGCCCAGTATACCCCGGCCCATCCTGACCGGGTAGACATATAGCAGCTGAAACAGGGCCGGAACCAGGCCCAGGACAAGGCCCCGCTTCCACGCGCCCCCCCTGGGCCAGCCCAGGAGAAACAAAAAAGCCCACAGCCCGCCCCAGACGATACGGGGATAGAGCCCGGCCGGGCTCAGCCCGGGGGCCAACTTCACTCCCAGGGCGGCCAGGAGCCCCAGCCGTCCGGCCAGCCAGAAGGCGATAGCGGAGACCAGCCCTCCGAAAGCCCCGGCGGAAAAGGCCGCTTCCAGTTCCTTGGGCAGATTCATTGGTCGACTCCCCGGCGGAGGTTTCTTTTACTCCAGCCCGATCTCTTTATCGGTGAGGTAGCAGGCCGGGTCCGGGGCCCACAAATCTCCGGTCATGGCCTCGGCCCTGACCCGGAAGTTGCCGTTGCACACGGCCAGCCACTTGCACTTGGCGCAGCGTCCGGTCAGGAGCTCCTTTCTTCTCCTCAGGTCGGTCAGGAGTTTTACCTCCGGATCGGTCCAGATCTGGGAGAAGGGCCTTTCCCGCACATTGCCCAGGGTCTCGTGGCGCCAGAACTGGTCGGGGTAAACTTCCCCGTCCCAGGAGACGCAGCCGATACCCCGGCCGGTGTTGTTGCCCTCGTTCCATTGGAGGAGCTGGAGCACCTCCTCGGCCCGCTTGGGGTTCTCCTGGAGCAGCCGGAGATAGACATAGGGCCCGTCGCAATGGTTGTCCACGGTCAGGACCTCGGCCTTGTGCCCCTTGGCGTGGAGCTCTTTGGTTCGCTCCAGAATACGGTCCACCGCGGCCCGGGTCTCCTCCGGCTGCAGGGCGTCCTTGATCAGCTCCGAGCCCCGCCCGGCATAGACCAGGTGGTAAAAACAGATACGGGGGATCCTGTGCTCCCACATCAGGTCGAACAGGCCGTCCACCTCGTTGATGTTGTAGCGGTTGAGGGTGAAGCGCAGCCCCACCTTCAGCCCCACGGCCTGGCAGTTCTCGACCCCGGCCAGGGCCTGCCTGAAGGCCCCCTTGACCTTGCGGAAGCGGTCGTTGACCTCCTCCATCCCGTCCAGGCTGATGCCCACATAGGACAGCCCCAGGTCCTTCAGCTCTTCGGCCTTGGCCTGGGTGATCAGGGTCCCGTTGGTGGAGATGACCGCCCGCATGCCCAGGGATACGGCTTTTTTTATGAGCTCGGTCAAGTCCGGCCGCATCAGAGGCTCACCCCCGGAGAAGAGGATCACCGGCGCGCCGAAGGCGGCCAGGTCCTCCAGCAGGGCCATACCCTCCTGGGTGGAGAGTTCGTCCGGAGCGCCTTCCACGGTGGCCTGGGCGTAGCAGTGAAGACACTTGAGATTGCAACGCCGGGTCACGTTCCAGACCACCACCGGCTTCTTGTCCACCGAAAACTGGAGAAGATGAGAAGGGAGTTTTTTGGACTCCCGGCCGTAGCGGATGGGGTCCGAGGCCTCCACCGTGCCGCAATATAGTTTTGAGATTCCGATCATGCCTTACCTCGCTAAGGAAGTGTACAGGGGGGGCGGTGGAGAGTCAAGAAAGGCGGGCCGGCCTTCGGCCGACGACGGGGGTCCGGTCAATTTAGGACTTGGTCCGTAACGCCATTCGTCTCGGTCAGATCCAGAAAGGGTTTCATGACGCCCAGGAGATCGTTGGTGGCGGATTCCACCTCCGCGACCTCCTTTTCGGCCATGGCCGAGGAATCCAGCCCGCTCACCAGGTCCATCAGTTCGCTGAACCGCCCGTCCAATTCCGGAGCCAGAGAGGAGCGGGAGAGGACCCGCTGGAATTCCAGAACCGTCTCCAGGCAGGAGTTCAGCCGGAGATGGAGGATGCTGTCGGTGTGGCTCAGCTCCACTTGCCCTTGTCGTCCTGGTTGAGGTCGATGATCTCCTCGTTGTCCCCGGATCCGGGCCTTCCCACCTGGGTTCGGCCGGGACGGTGCGGTCCGCCCGGGCCGGGGCGGCCTCGACTGCCGGCGCCGGTTCTTCCGGCCCAGAAGGCGAAGGTGGTTTTTCGGCCCGGTTCCAGAAAGGAGTTGATAATCCAGGAGACGATTGACAGGATCACCGCCCCCCAGAAGGCCGACCAGAAGCCCTGGACCACGAATCCGGCGCCCATGATGGAACTGGCCAAAAGCAGAACCAGCCCGTTGATCACAAAGGTGAACAACCCCAGGGTCATGATGTTCAGGGGCAGGGTCAGGATGATCAGAAAGGGCCTTAAGAAGGCGTTCAAAAACCCGATCACGGCCGCGGTGAGGAGCAGGGTCAGGAACCCGTGGGCCTGGATGGAGGGCACCAGCCAGACCACCACGGCCAGGGCGAAAGTGTTGATCAGCCAGCGGACGAAAAGAGACATTTTTTATTCCGGGGCCGGCCCAAAGGCCGGACCCCTTTTATCCTCGTATTACAGCAGCCCGGCGGCCTGCTTGGCGGCCTTGACCGTGTTCTTCATGAGCATGGTGATGGTCATGGGGCCCACCCCGCCGGGGACCGGGGTGATGATGGAGGCCTTGTCCACGCACTCGTCAAAGGCCACGTCGCCCTTGAGGATGGCCTTGCCGGTCTTCTCCGATTTCCCCACCCGGTTGACGCCCACGTCGATGATGGCCACGCCCTCGGAGATCATGTCGCCCTTGATGAACTCGGCCACGCCCACGGCGGCGATGATCACGTCGGCCCGCTTGGTGTGGAAGGCGATGTCCTTGGTCCCGGTGTGGCAGACGGTCACGGTGGAGTTGGCCCCCACGCCCTTCTGGATGAGCATGTTGGCGATGGGCTTGCCCACGATGTTGGAGCGGCCCACCACGACCACCTCGGCGCCCTTCATCTCCACCCCGGAGCGGACCAGCATCTCCTGAATGCCGGCCGGGGTGCAGGGCAGGAATACGCCTTCGCCGATCATCAGTTTGCCCACGTTGACCGGATGGAATCCGTCCACGTCCTTTTCGGGATTAATTCGATAAAGGACCTCGGTCTCGTTGATGTGCTTGGGCAGGGGCAGCTGAACCAGAATGCCGTGAATCTCGGGATCGGCGTTGTACTTGTCGATCAGAGCCAGAAGATTCTCCTGGGAGATATCGGCCGGTTGATCGTCCTGGATGGAGTTGAAGCCCAGTTCCTTGGCGGTCCGGCCCTTGGCCGTAACGTAGGAGACAGAGGCCGGGTTTTCGCCCACCAGGATGGTCACCAATCCGGGGACGACCCCCTTCTGTTCCTTCATCTCCGTCACTTCGGCTTTCAGCTCTTCACGGATTTGGGCAGCGATATCGGTTCCTTTAACAATTTTTGCGGCCATTATTCAGGCTCCTTTCGTCAAGGATTGGGGGTAAAACCAGACCCCTGAAATTAACAGAATGGGGAGGTGGGGTCAAGGATAAGGGGAGCGGGTCGGGAAGGGATCGGGGAGAGGTTGTACGGTGCCCCGGGGCTTTCCTTTTTTATCTTCGGCGGTCGCTCCGATAGGGCCAAGGGGCCTTTTCGCCTTTTCCGGGAAAAGGCTCGCCGGCCCCTTGGCCCCCACGGAGTGGAGATCGGAAAAAGATCACCCCTCACCTTAATCCTCTCCCCTCAAGGGGAGAGGAGATAGAAGAATGGGAACAACCACGTCAAAAGGTAGGACGGACAGACCCCTTGGCCCTAGCGGAGCGACCGCCGGAGGCAAAAAAAAAGCCGCCCATGATCAGGGGCGGCCGTCGAAACCATAAAAACGGCCTGGGGCCGAGGTTCTGAACAAGGCCCCTAGTCGCTCTCCCTCACCATCCTGCTTCCGGCCCGGATCACCGCGCCGTCGGGGATATCCGTGTCCCTGATATAACAGTTGCCCTCGATGACCACATTCTTACCCACCCTGGTCCGGCCCAGCAGCTGGGTCCCGGCCCCCAGATAGGTGTCCCGGCCCACCTCCACCCCGTAGTCCAGGTAGACGGCCTCCGGATCCTGGCAGGTGACCCCCCCCAGCATCAGATCCGTGACCATCTCCTGGCGGAGCCTGGCCTCGGCCTGGGCCAGCTGGGACCGGTCGTTGACCCCCAGGACCCGCGCCGCGTCGTAGGCCTCGAAGGCCCGGCAGACCGCGCCCCTGTCCCCGGCCAGGTTGATCACGTCCGGGAGGTAGTATTCGCCCTGGGCGTTGTCGCAGCCGATCTCCTTGAGAGCTTCGAAGAGGTAGTCCGCCTTGACCAGATAGAGGCCCACGTTTATCTCGCGGATGGTCAACTGCTCCGGGCCGGCGTCCTTGTGCTCCACAATGGTGTACCCGGTGGCTCCCCGCACCAGCCGCCCGTAGCCCGTGGGGTCTTTGACCCGGGACCACATAAAGGAGACGTCGGCCCGGGCTCGTTCGTGAGCTTCCTGAAAAGCCTCCAGAGTGGATGGTTTTAGAAGCGGGACATCGGCCGAAAGGATAAGCACCGAACCGGGGAAGCCCTCCAGGATGTTTCTCGCACTGGCCACGGCGTGGCCTGTCCCCTTCTGTTCGGTCTGATGGACAAAGGTGACCTTCCGTTCCGAGCAGACGGCCTTCACCTCCTCGGCCTGGTAGCCCACCACGACCACCACCGGATCTGCATTTCCGGCCAGCATCAGATCAATGGGATAAAGAACCAAGGGCCTCCCCAGGAGAGGATGGAGAACCTTGGCCCGGGCTGACTTGAATCGAGTCCCCTTGCCGGCGGCAAGGATTAAAGCGGCTGTTGGCATAATGGATTTGTACCACGTTTGGAGGGGCAGGGGAAGGCTTCAAACAGGGGCGGGTCTTTTGCTTCGCCCAAAGCGGCCCGCCTTCACCGGCGGCCGATGATCGGGCGAACCCCGGAAAGCCGCCGGGAGCGTGTCCGGGCCATACGATCCAGGGCTTAGGCGGACCAACTCTGGCCACCCAGGACATGATCCACGTCCAGAAGGATCTTCCTCCGGTTGGCGGTTTTGGCCAGACCCAGGACATAGCTGTTTTTAAGATGGGTCCGCCAGGGCAGGTGCTCCTCTATCTCCTTGGATTTGATGTGGAGAACCTCCGAAACAGAATCGACCAGCATCCCCACCTGTCTCTTCGCTCCTTTCTCCTCCACCTCGACCACCACGATACAGGTCCGGTCGCCGGGCAAGGCTTCCTTCAATCCCAGACGCAATCGCAGATCGACAATGGGGATCACCTCGCCCCGCAGGTTGATGACCCCTTTGGCGTAGAAGGGCATATTACCCACCTGGGTGATGGGCAACAGCTCAACTATCTCCTTAATCTTGACGATAGGGACTCCATACCCCTCCCGGTCTAGGGTGAAGGTCAGATATTTCCCCTCCGGGGCGGCGCCGGACTGGGACTCCGGATGGCTGGCGTCGGTTTCGGTCATTTTTATCCCCCATTAGACCCGAGCGGTCTTTTTCGCCTGCAACATCCCTAATAGAACAGAGTTGATGTCCCTGAAATTGTCGTCCCTGCTGAAGACAAACCGGGGCCTGCTGCGGTAGGCCGCGTCCCGGGTTTCCCTGGCATTATCCGGCAGGATAAATACCAGGGGCGGGTTGAGCGATTGGGGCAGGGAAGCTTGAATGGCCAGAAGCTCCTGAAAATCCGCCGGGCACAAGACAAAAAGCGATTTATCGGGTGAGCTGGCGGCCCACTCCTTTCCCAACCTGGCAAGGTCCGCGGTGGTCACCACCTCGTAGCCGCGCTCCGCGATTACAATCCTATCGGTGATAAACCGGCCGCTATCGCCTTCAACGGGAATATATAAGGTCACCTTCATCGATCCTGCTCCGGGCACAGCAGGCCCAGCATTCGGAAAACTCGCGCTGTCGTATCTATGCAACTTTAATGCCAGCCTGCCGAAATTATTGATGTGAGCAGGGGTGCGATATTATGAGCATAAAAAGATCTTAATCAGGCGGCCGGGTGTTTACGGGGAAGAGGCGGTGTTAACCCGGAGAGGACACTGTTAAGCCTTGGTTTACAATCTAAATAGGGCGAACAGATTAGGGATAATATTGAAATGGGATAATTAGCCGAATTGAGGAAGGCGCGGAAGGTTGAATTATTATCTTTGCGGTCCTTATGACAACAGAAACCGCCGGGTCTGGTCAGCCCGCTCACTATAATATAAACGCTGGATTTAAGGAGCAACGCTAAATACAATAGATGAGCCTGCGGAGACGGACCCGACTTTTGGGATCCAGCGGAGCCGATATGGTATGGGCCATTTTCCCCGGCTGGCCGGCGCTCTTTTTTGCGGTCTTCTTGGCAACCGTCCGCCTGGTGCTCCCAAACATAGGCTCCTGATCCGGCAGGTCTTTCATATAATGCTGGCCATAAATCCGGCGGTTGCGGCCGGATGGGAGACGACCTATGATCCGGGCCATATCGATGCCTCTGGGTAAATTTAAGAACTGGACGATGGTCATAGACAACACGCAAAAAGGACAATAAGAACATATTGAAGCGGGAAAAAGGGCAACCGGCAGAGAATGAGGCTCATATCTGGAGTTATCGCCGCACCTCCCCGGCCTGACCGGGGCGGAGAAACAAAATGCGGTCCGGCCCGGCGGCCAACTGGAATTGGACCGGGTGGGTAATCGGGTGAAGGTTGTCCGGATATGCTTGTTTGTCGCCGGCCGGGGGGCGACGAATAGTCGCCCAGAATTCCATATTCCGACAGGGGATTCGGTGTAATTTAAAAAACCGTGGACGCAGACCGTGATTAAATGATTTAATCTAAAATTATGGGGCCGATATGTTGAAAAAAATTCACAACTCCAGTCTGGTTGACGACATGGTCCGGCAGGTTGAGGATTCCATCCTTTCCGGTGAACTCAAACCGGGCGACAAGCTGCCCCCGACCAGGAAACTCCAGACCATTCTGGGGGCCAGCCTGGGCTCCATCCGCGAGGCCCTGGCCATATTGGAACAAAAAGGTCTGATCAGGATCAAGAAGGGAGCCAAGGGCGGAATTTTCATCAGGGAGGCTACCACCGAACCCGTCTCGGAGGGCCTGGCCCTGTTGATCCGACAGATGAAGATATCACCCTTGGAACTGGCCGAGTTCCGGCAGGACGCAGAGGCTGGGCTGGTCCGGCTGGTGATCGCCAGGGCGACCGACAGGCAGATTTCCAGGTTGAAAAAATACCTGCCTAAATACAAAAAATGCCTGGGCCGGGATCATGAGGGTTGGAAGGAGTTTCTCAAAATCGAGGCCGACTGTCGTCGCCGCATGATCGCCTTGGCCCGGAACAAGGTCTACGAGGCGGTTCTTCTGCCGATCCACAACAACCTCTTCGGGTATGCCACCGAGTTCATTCCGGGCAGCAACGAACAGGTCCAGGAAGCCTTCGATGACTGGACCGAACTGTTGGAAGCCATTGAAAGCAAAGATCCCGACCGGGCCGTCCAGATCACCCGAAGCCACATTTACCGTTTCCAGATCCATATGGAGCAGGAAAAGGGCTAGCCTGCTGTTTTCCCCCAAATCCCGGCCGCAATATTTTGGTACTTGTTTTCAAAACGATTTTTCCCTTGGAAAACAATTTCTTCAGATCATCTCCGGCCGAGGCCAAAATCCTTAAAAGGCATTAAGCGGTTTCGACGGGGCTGATCCGGCCGGATGGGGGTCTATTTTCAAAACTACCCATGATAGGCTTCTGTTCTATCGGTGACGGCGGAAAAAGAGACCGACCGCCCAAGGAAGGCCGATCCGGGAGGGACAGGTTGTCTCATGGTTTCTGGGGGTTCTGCAGACTCTGAAAAAATTTCGGTTTTGGAGGGCTCCGGTCAATATTTAAAGTTGACACCCCTTGAAAGAATGACCTAATCTTTAAATCAATTGGATCAATGGACCTTGGGGCCTCGTCGGCCCGCCAACCACCAACTGATGAGGGGGTAGCATCTGTCCTCCGAAGACTCGCGCAGAGGTTGTCCTCAGACACAAAGCCACTGCTGCGAGATTAAAAGGAGGGAGCTCCCCTAACCCGAATAGGAGGATAGATTGAAAGTCAAAGATATTTATTCACTATAAAAGAAAGGGTTTACGAGATGGGTAAAAGACGTAGTTGCGGTTTGGCTTTGGCGCTGATCGGGGTGTTGTTTATCTTTACTTGCGGGGCCACGGCCGCGGAGCTGCCCAAGATGGAGTTGAAGGTCGGACAGGCCATGATGCCCAAGACCAGCCTGACCCATAGGCTGATCGAGGAGATGGCCGCCGCGGTCACCAAGCGCACCGACGGCAAGGTGACTTGGAAGGTCTACGGACCTGAGGTCGGTGACTGGACCGAGCTGGAGCGGATGACCAAGCGGGGCATGGTGGACATGCAGTTCAACTCGTTCGATACCGGGTTGGATCCCCGCTGGAGTTACGCCTCGCTGCCGTTCTCGGTCAGCACCTGGGATCAGGTGCGCAAGGTTTTTGTCAAGGGCGGGGTCATGGACGAAGTCTGCGCTCCCTGGGCCGAGGAGAAGGGCCTTAAATACATCGGCCCCTGGTTGAACAACCTGGGCAGCCTGGGCATGAAGAGCAAGGTTGTAACCAATCCGGAGCAGGCCAAGGGCCTCAAGATCAGGGTTCCCCCGGTCGGGATCTACAAATGCCTCGTGGAGAAGATGGGCTTCTCCTCGGTCACCATTCCCTGGGCCGAGGCCCCCACGGCAGTGGCCACCGGACTGGTCGACGGTTGGGTCGGCAGCGGCGCGGTCTACATGTACGACCTGTTCCGCGACGTGGCCAAGGTGCTGGTGGCCACCTACGACTCTCCCGAGACCTGGCATGT
Source organism: Desulfarculia bacterium (assembly GCA_963662305.1). GTDB lineage: Bacteria > Desulfobacterota > Desulfarculia. Next base: position 666,144 of record OY759351.1, read on the forward strand.
CACCTTCAACCTGAAGAAGTGGAAGAAACTGCCGGAGGAGTACCGTCAGATCATCCAGGAGGAGAGCAACAAGGTTATCGCAAAGCACCTCGCCCTGGTGGAAAAAGAGGAGATGGACAACCAGGCCAAGCTGAAGGAGATCGGTTGGACCATCGTCGACATGGCCAAGGAACATCCCGAGGATCTGGCCAAGTGGCAGAAGCTTTGCCAGTCCTGCTGGGAGGAGATGGTCCCGGTAGCGGGCGCCGAGAATATCAAGAAGCTCCAGGAGGCTGTGGCCAAGTAAGGGGTCTGGCCTGATTGCGCGGCGTGGCCGGAGGAGAACGTCTTCGACGGCCGCGCCCCAATACTCCACCGGGAAAGGCTCAATTCAGAGGTTTTTATGTCCTATATAACTGGAGTCCAGAAGGCCGGTGCAATAATGGTCAAGGTCCAAAGGACCTTCCTGTTCTACCTGTTGTTGGTACTCACCCTGGCCATGCTACTGGAGATCGTGATTCGTTATCTTTTCAACCAATCCATTTTCGGACTGTCCGACTTCATCGGTTACACCTCGGTCTGGCTTTATGCCGTGGGGTCGTCTTATGCCACCCACGAAAGATCTCACATCAAGGCCGAGTTCATCAATGCCTTTGTCCGCTCCGACAAGATTCGTCATTACATCCGTCTAATCGCCGTTTCGGTGTCGACCGTCATGTCGGCCATCTTCACCAAGTGGAGCTATGATCTCTGCCTGTACAGCATGGAAATCGGAGAGAAGACCCAGGCCTACCCGGTGCCCAAAGTTATCTTTCAGGCCTCTTTTTTCATAGGGGGTATTTTGATGACTATTTATTTCATCTGGCAGGCGGTCGACTGTGTGATCTGTATAAAAGAAAACAAACCGTTTATTCCCTCTGAAGGCGATTAGGGCGGGGATCATAAAATGGAATACGTTCTGATAGGTTTTGTCGTATGCCTCGTTCTGATAGTTATCGGGGTGCCCATAGCCATGGCCTTCGGGATTCTGACCCTGATTCTTTTGGTCGGGACCGGCCAGGATGCCGGTTATCTGGTGGAGGTCACCTATAAACGAATCGACACCATCCTGCTCATGTCGGTCCCTCTGTTCATTCTGTTCGGGTCCTTGCTGGATGCCACCGGCCTGGCCCGGAAGATGGTCGATTTCGTCAGCCTGCTCATAGGTAAGTTTCGGAGCGGACTGGGGGCGGTGACGGTGGTCACCACGGCCCTGTTCAGCTCCATCTCCGGGACCGACTCGGCCGCCATCGCCTGCATCGGCACGGTCATGATCCCCCGCCTGGTGGAGCGAGGTTACAAAAGAGGCCACTCCACCGCCCTGGTGGCCTGCTCCGGAATTCTGGGCCAGCTGATTCCGCCCAGCGTGCCCATGATCTTCTACGCCATCATCACCGGCAACTCCATCCTGGGCGTATGGTTCTCGACCATAGGTCCGGGCATAGTCATTATTTTGATGTACATCCTGCTCAACGCCTTGATGACCCGCAAGATGCCCATTGTCCGGGAGCCGAAAGCAGCTTCCTTCGGCGATTATGTGGTCCGGTTGGGGCAGACCGGCAAAAGCAGTTTTCCGGTGGTTCTGCTGCCCGTGCTCATCTTCACCTCGCTCTACAGTGGATTGATCACTCCCACCGAGGTGGCCGTGCTGGGCGTGGTCTATGTGGTGGCCATCGGCTACTTCTACAGGGCCCTGAACTGGAGCGGGATCAAGGAGGCGATGATCTCCACGGCCGTCATCAGCGGCGCGGTGACGCTGATGTTCTATTTCACCGAGACGGCCAGCCGGATTCTAATCATGGAGGGTATCACCGAGGAGATGGGTAAGTTCATCGTGGCCCATTCGCCCAGCCAGGCCGCGACCCTGCTCATGCTCAACATCATTCTGCTGCTCATGGGCATGATGATGAACGACCTCAGCGGCACGGTGCTCTCGGCCGGTCTGTTGTGGCCCATCGCCCAGGTGGCCGGAATCGACCCCTACCACTTCGCCGCCATAACCGGGGTCAACCTGGGTTTGGGCACGGTCACCCCGCCCACCGCGCCCATGCTCTTTCTGGCCGGGAGGATAGGCAACTGTCCGGCCGAGGAGTATATCCGTCCGGCCCTGGTGCTGATGTGGGCCGGGATGCTGCCGGTCTTGTTTTTAACCACCTACTGGCCGGACCTGTGCCTGTTCATCCCGCGTCTGGCCGGTTATGTTCACTAAAACCAAAGTAAAGAGGAATTGAGAATGTCTAAAAAGTACGATGCCGTAGTAATAGGTGCCGGTATTATCGGAGCCTGCGTGGGCTTCGAGTTGTCCAAGCGAGGCAAGACAGTACTTAATATCGACAAATTAGGCGGTTCCGGCCTTGGCTCCACGGCCGGTTCCTGCGCCATCATCCGGCTCCACTACTCCACTCCGGCCGGCGTGGCCATGGCCCGGGAGGGCTACTACTACTGGCTGGACTGGCCCAAATATCTGGGGACGGTGGACGAGACCGGGATGGTCAAGTACATCAACACCGGCTGCATGGTCATCAAGAACGAAAAGAACAAGTATCTTAAAAACGTCATGGACTCCCTGGACGAACTCAACGTGGTCTACCAGGAGCTGGACCCCGAGGGCATGAAAAAACTGTTCCCCCTCGTGGACACCAAGATGTACGGTCCGCCGGTGCTCATGAGCGATCCCCGGTTCGGCCAGCCCACCGGGGAGAGCATCAAAGGCGCCATCTACGTGCCCGAGTCGGGACTGATCTCCGATCCCAAGCAGTCGGTCCACAATGTTCAGGTGGCCCACCAGGCCATCGGCGGAGATTATCTGTTCAACGCCGAGGTGGTGGACGTGCTCAAGAAGAACGGCCGGGCCGCCGGGGTGAAGCTCAAGGACGGCACCGAGGTCGAGGCGGACGTGGTCATCAACGTGGCCGGTCCCCACTCCTACCTGGTCAACCAGATGGCCGACGTGCTGGGCGACATGAACATCACCACCAGGCCGCTGCGCCAGGAGGTGGCCCATGTGCCGGCCCCGAAAGGCATGGACTACAACAACCTGGGCCTGATCATTTCCGACGGCGACATCGGCTGCTACTCCCGGCCCGAAGTGGGCAACCACATCCTCATCGGCTCGGAAGACCCCGACTGCGACGAGATGGAGTACCAGGACAGCGCGGACGACTACAACCGCAACTTCACCGACCAGTGGAAGACCATGGTCATGCGCGAGGCCCAGAGGATCGAGGGGCTGCCCATCCCGGAAAAGAGCCAGGGCGTGGTCGATCTCTACGACGCCTCCAGCGACTGGCTGCCCATCTACGACAAGTCCAACCTGCCCGGTTACTACATGGCTGTCGGCACCTCGGGCAACCAGTACAAGAACGCCCCGGTGGCCGGAGTGCTCATGGCCGAGCTGATCGAGGCCTGCGAGGCCGGACGCGATCACGACAAGGACCCGGTTAAGTTCACCATGAAGTACACCGGCCGTGAGTGCGACATCGGCTTCTTCTCCCGCCTGCGCGAGATCAACGAGGATTCCTCCTTCTCGGTGATCGGCTAGACATAGCGGTCTGAAAACCCATCAAGGCGGTCCGGACGGAAGTCCGGCCGCCTTATTTATAAGGCAGACTCCGGGCGGAACCGCCCCGAGTTCAGGCGTCCCGGTCAGGACCGCCGTCTTTCCCGACCGGCTTGATCCTCACGGCCACGGAGTGGGTCCGCGAACCCCGGCTGGGCCTGGTGGGGCTGGTGGAGGTCAGGGCGTTGGCCGACCCGGCCCGCTCCACCCCCGAACCGTCCAGCAGGGGCCAGGCCCCTTCGATCAGGCAGGCCGTGCCGGACCTTATGTCCCCGGTGACCCGGACCGACACGCGGACTCGGCCCACCTCGCTCTCCACCAGGGCTTCCGACCCCTGGGAGAGGCCCAGGACCGTCGCATCGGCCGGGTTCAGCCAGAGGCGTTGTTCCTCCGGCCCGCCGGACCAGTCCAAGTTGAACCCCTGGGAGTGAACCCGGCGCAGGGTCTTGGGCGTGACCAGGCGGAAGGGGTACTCCTTCCCGGCGGTCCACTCCCGGTGGTCCGGCACGGGGGTGAACCCGGCCCCGGTCTGCTCCGGAGAAGTGAGCTCGATCTTTCCGGAAGGGGTGTCCAGGGGATGGGCCCGGGGGTCGGCCGCGAATGCGGCCAAGCCCACCCGGGGCGGACCGGGGCGGCGGTACAGCCCGGTGCGTTTGAACTCCTCCGGGTCCCCCACTTCGGAATCCTCCATCAGCCGCTCCAGCCACTCCCCGGAGGTCCGGCCTTCGGTAAATTCCGGGCCGAAGCCCATTAATTTTGCCAGCCGGGCCAGGCCTCGGTAGTCGGTGGGCAGCCCGGCCCGGGGGGATACGGCCCGGCCGGAATAGAGGAGATAGTCCCCCCCGGCCGGGGTGACCATGTCGCTTCGCTCCAGGAAATGGGCCGTGGGCAGGACCACATCGCAGTACCTGGCCGTGGGGGTCATAAACAGGTCGTGGCAGACGGTCAGTTCGGCCTGCTCAAAGGCCCGGATGTTCTTGGCCAGGTCGGCCCCCTGGACCAGGTAGTTGGCCCCCAGGCTGTAGATGGCCTTCAGGTCGCTGGGCCAGCCCCCGGCCCGGCCTTGCAGCACGGCGTCGGCCCAGGAGTAGACCGGGATCTCCAGGCCGCTTGGGTTGGGCGGATGGGGCAGGGAGGCCAGGCGGGGCGAGGAGGTGGCGCCGTAGGGAAAGACCCCGGCCCATCCTCCGCTGCGGCCGATGTTCCCGGTGGCGGTTTGGAGGGTCACGGCCAGGCGGACCGTATCCTCCCCGCCCAGGGTCCGCTGGATAGACAGCCCGGGGATCAGGGCCGCCGGCTTGGCCCGGCCCAGGTCCCTGGCCAGGCCGATGATGGTTTCCGGGCCCAGCCCGCAGATCCGGGCGGCCCACTGGGGCGTGGCCGCGGGCTTGCCCGCCCGGCCCATGACCCGGTCCTCGATGGCCTGGAAGCCCACGCTGCAACGGTCGATAAATTCCAGGTCCAGGAGTTTCTCGGTGACGAGCACGTGGAGCAGGGCCAGCATCAGGGCCGTGTCGGTATTGGGCCGCAACCCCACCCAGCGGGCCTCCAGCTGCTTGGCCGTCCCGGTTCTCCGGGGGTCCAGGACCACGATCTGGGCGCCCTTCTCCCTGGCCCGCCGCAACCGGGGCATCCACTCCGGACCCATGCGGGCCTCGGCCGGGTTGGCTCCCCACAGCAGGATCAACCGCGAGTCCTCTATGGTGGCCGGGTCCGACCCGGCCTTGAGCGTGCCCAGAACATAGGGCGCGGTAAAGGAGTAGGCCTGGGAGCTGTAGGAGCCGATCCGGCCGGTGTAGCCTCCGAACAGGGCCAGGAACCGCTTGGTCAGGCCCGAGGTGGTGTGCAGGGCGGCTCGCCAGGAGCCGGAGCCGCCCAGGTTGAGCACCGCTTCAGGCCCGTAGCGGCTCCGTATCTCCAGCATCCGGTCGGCGATCAGGTTCAGGGCCTCGTCCCAGCCGGCCTGGCGGAACCTTCCGGAACCGCGTGGACCGGTCCGGATCAGGGGGTGGAGCAGCCGGTCCGGGGCCTCGACCGTCCGGGCGGCCCGGAAACCCTTGAGGCAGCCCTGGAGAAACTTTCCGCCCAGGGGGTTGACCGTGATGAGCCTGATTCGGCCCCGCCGGACCTGGGCCAGGAGGGGGCATCCTCCGCCGCAGTCCAGGGGGCAGGAGACGGGTACTGTGCGGGTTTGAGAACTCGTCGCCAAAATCTGATCCTCCACCCAATGGGGTCTTGTCTGGTGGGGCCTGGTTTGTCGGAGCGGTTGCCCTGCCGCAGGGAGTTAGTGGGCCGAGATGGCGTTGAGAAGGAAGTTTACCTCAAAACAAGGCGCCGGTCAGGTTGATTTGAAAAATTATACGGTTGAGGCCGGCGGGAATCGGGGAGCCCTTTTCGGCCGGAAAAGATTAATGGGCCGGAAGAAAAGGGCCGGATAAAGACCCCCCTGAAAGGGGAGCGACAGTTTATCTGGGTGAGCCAATCATTCGGTCCTGTCAAGGCTTAACCCTTTAGGGCGCCTTTGGCGGCCTTGACAGGACCGAATGATTGACTGAAAATCAAGGGCGTCTTTGTTCAAAAAAAATGATATCCAAGAGTTGAAAGGCCGGTCCGGGATTCGGCCAAGCACCGCTTCGAGGTCTGCCTCGGGCTGATTATTTTCTTTTGAACAAAGACTTAAAAACCCTTATCCACAAATTATCTGACACCCCCCGGAAGGGCCGCCTGTGCAATAGGCGAAGGCCTCCCAAAGATTTGACCCAGGCCGCGATCTGATATATCAATGCGCCATGGACTGTCCCTACGACCGGCTCTGGATCTACGAACTGGAAGGCTCCCTGTACCCGCCGGAACCCGATGGGGAGGCGGGCTTTTTGGGGTGCTGGGTGGAAGGCGAGTCGGCCTTTCTTTTTTTTGATCGGCCCAGCTCCGAGGCCGCCGGGGAATTGGCCGGAAAGGCCCGGATCAGGGATGAATACCGGATGACCTACCTGGAATGGCAGGGCGGCCAGGCCGTGGAGCCGTTTCAGGTGGGCGGCTTGCGGTTCCGCCCGCCCTGGGTGGAGCGGCCCCGGCACTGGCGGGAGGGCGAGGAGATTCTGCTGGATCCGGGGCTCGTCTTCGGCTCGGGCAACCACCCCACCACCAGGGACTGCCTCAGGGGGCTGCTGATCCTGGCCGAGGCGGGGGAGCTGGACGGCCGGGTTCTGGACCTGGGCTGCGGCACCGGGGTTCTCTCCCTGGCCGCGGCCCACCTGGGGGCCAAGGTCTTGGCCGCAGACCTGAACCCCTTGTGCTGTCTGACCATCCGGGCCAATCTTCGCCTCAACCGGCTGGAAGACAGGGTCGCCGTGTTCCAGGGTGACGCCCTGGAGCTGGCCGCCGAACCGGCGGGGTTGGCCATCGCCAACATCCAGGCCGGAGTGATCGAGGATTTCGCCAGGCAGGGCGGGTTCTCCGGACGAAACCACCTCCTTCTCTCAGGCCTGACCCGATCCCAGGTGGGATGCATCCGTAACCTGACCAAGGAGGCCGGGTTCGAGCCGATGGAAGGCTGGCAGGATCAATCCACCTGGTTCACCTATCTGCTGAAACGCGCCTGATCCCACCGTCCAGGGGCTGTTTTCGGAAGATCCGGCCAGGACTATCTGATAGATTTTATCGGGAACAGCCCTAAACTTTATCCTCATTAACCAATCTGGCGAAATAAGCGAAGGAGCGGTCGTAGGTGGCCTCGGCCTCGGGCGGAAAGCAGCAGCCCGGAAGCTGGCGGCTCTTGAGGTGGTAGGCGATGCATTCGCAGCAGATCCCCTGGCGGGGACAGCCGGCGTAGGTGCAGTTGCAGTTCGCCAGATTTTTTTCCTTGTTACACTCCATTCCTTATTCCCTTTCCTTGAGGCTTTTCAGCCAGCAGTTTCAAAACTCTGCGGTGGATGTTGTCAAATCCCCCGTTGGACATTATCGCGATCAGATCCCCGGACCGGACCTCTTTTCCCAGGAGGGCCAGAATGGGTTTGGTCTCGGGGAAGAAAAAGGCCTGCTTGCCCTTTTCGGCAAGATCGGCCGCCAGCCTGGGGCAGTCGAGCTTCTCCTCCGCCCTCAGGCCCGTGTCCCGGGTGGATTCGCGGATGACCACCAGGTCGGCCGGATCGAATGAACGGGCGTACTCCTCCTGGAAGAAGTTGCGGCGGGAGGTGTTGGACCGGGGTTCGAACAGGGCCACCAGGCGACGCCGGGGGTAGAACTCCCTTAGCGCGGCCAGGGTCTCCCGCACCGCCGTGGGGTGGTGGGCGAAATCGTCCACCACCAAAATCCCCCCGATATCCCCGATCACCTCCTGGCGGCGTTTGACTCCCAGAAAGGATTCCAGGCCCGGAGCCAGGTCTTCGGCCTTGAAGCCCATCTCCAGGAGCAACCCCAGGGCGGCCAGGGCGTTGGCCAGGTTGTGACGGCCGGGCAGGGGCGAGGAGAACCGGCCCATGTCTTGGCCCCGGTGGAAAAGACGGAAGGAGACCCGGCCGTTTCCCGTCTCCACCTCCTCGGCCCGGGTGTGGTCGCCTGAATCAAAGCCGTAGGTCAACACCGGGCAGGCCGCGTCCCGGGCCAGTTCCAGGGCCGTGGCCGAGCCGGAGAAGACCATCAGCCGCCCCTTTGGGGGGAGCAGCCGGATGAGCATCCGGAAGGCCTCCTTGACCGCCTCCAGGTCCGGGTAGATGTCGGCGTGGTCGAACTCCACCCCGGTGAGCACGGTCCACTTGGGGCGGTAGTGGATGAATTTGGGAACCTTGTCGAAGTAGGCCGTGTCGTACTCGTCGCCCTCGATGACGAAATGGGCGCCGTCGCCCAGCCTATAGTTGGAGTCGAAATTGCGGCAGAGCCCCCCGGCCAGAAAGGAGGGGTCGGCCCCGGCCCGTTCCAGCAGCCAGGCCAGGAGGGCCGTGGTGGTGGTCTTGCCGTGGGTTCCGGCGGCCACCACCGACTCCCGCCCGGCGATGAACCTCTCCCCCAGGGTTTTGGCCAGGGAGGAGTACTCCAGGCCCAGCTCCACGGTCCGGACGGCCTCCGGATTGTCGGGCCGGGCCACGTTGCCCACGATTACCAGGTCCGGCCCGGCCCGGTCCAGGTGCTCGGCGCGGTAGCCCTGGAAAATGTCTATCCCGCGGGCGGCCAGAAAGTCGGAGACCGGGGGGTAGACGTTCTGGTCAGAGCCGGTGACAAGGTGGCCCTGCTCCTTGAGCATGGCCGCCAGGGCGCCCATGGCCGTGCCGCAGATGCCGACAAGGTGGATTTTCATGGTTTTTGCGGACAATTCTCAGCCTTTCCTTGCTTCCGGTCTGTCGCCAGGCGCTCAAGTTAAACATCAGCCCGCCGCCCGCGTCAAGGGGAAGCCCCGACCTTTTTCTTCCCCTTTCCGGTTTGCCTTCTCCAGAGCCAGGCAACATAATATAAACATGATCAAACGACCCGTTTTGGTGACCGGGGCCACCGGCTATGTGGGCGGCCGGCTGGTGCCCAAGCTGCTGGAGGCCGGATACCGGGTCCGGGCCGCGGGGCGGTCCCTGGAAAAGCTGGCCTCCCGGCCCTGGGCCGGGCACCCTCTGCTGGAGCTGGTCCGGGTGGATCTGCTGGACCGGACCAGCCTGGACGAGGCCCTGGCCGGCTGCGGCCCGGTCTTCTACCTGGTCCATTCCATGAACCCCGCTAACATGGACTTTGCCGAGGCGGACCGCCGCTCCGCCCGGAACATGGTCGCCGCGGCCGAGCAGGCCAGGGTCGGCCGGATGATCTATCTGGGCGGGGTCATCCCCGACGAACCCGAGATATCCCGCCATCTCCAATCCAGGGCCGAGGTGGGCCGCATTCTGAAAAGCTCCAAGGTTCCCCTGACCTGGCTCAGGGCGGCCATGATCATGGGCTCGGGTTCGGCCTCGTTCGAGATAATGCGCTACCTGGTCAACCGCATGCCCCTGATGATCACCCCCTCCTGGGTCCGGACCCTGGTCCAGCCCATCTCCATCCGCAATGTGCTCAACTACCTGGCGGGCTGCCTGGAGAAGGAGGAGACCGAGGGCCGAACCTTCGACATCTGCGGGCCGGATGTGGTCACCTACGAGGAGCTGTTCCAGATGTACGCCCAGGAGGCCGGGCTGGCCAGACGGCTGATCCTCCCCGTTCCCATCCTCTCCCCCAAGCTCAGCTCCTACTGGATCCACCTGGTCACTCCCGTCCACTCCTCCATCGCCCGGCCCCTGGCCGAAGGGTTGCGCAACGAGGCGGTCTGCTCCGAGAACAGCATCAGGAGGATCATCCCCCAGGAGCTGCTGGACTGCCGCGGCTCCATCCACCGGATTCTGGAGAAGAGAAAGCTGCGGATCGTGGAGACCGACTGGACCGATGCAGGAGCCCTGATCCCTCCGGAATGGGTCCACAGCGGAGACGTCCACTACGCCGGGGGCGACCTTTTCGAGGAGCAGTTCTCCCTGGTAATGAGGGCCGCCCCGGAGGAGGTCTGGGACCAGGTGACCCGCATCGGGGGCAAAACCGGCTGGTACCACGGCGACTGGCTGTGGCGGGTCCGGGGGTCCATGGACAAGCTGGCCGGCGGGGTGGGGCTGCGCCGGGGCAGACGTCACCCGGTCCACCTTCAGAGCGGCGACGCCCTGGATTTCTGGCGGGTTTTGGAGGCGGTCCCGCCCCGCAAGCTGAACCTCCTGGCCGAGATGAAGTTGCCCGGCGAGGCCACCCTGGAGTTCAGAGTGGAACGGCTGGGCGGGGAGTTTACCCGTTTGCGCATGATCACCAAGTACCTGCCCCGGGGGCTGCCGGGGTTGCTCTACTGGTACGCGGTCAAGCCGCTCCATTTCTATGTCTTCAAGGGCCTCCTGCGGGGACTGGCCCAGGCCGTGGGCCGACCCGTGGTCTCCGGGCCGGAGCGCGTGCCCAAAGGGGATACTCCGGACTAAAATAGCGCCTCCTCCTTGCCCCCCGGGCCCGGAGATGGTATCAAGCTGAACCTGTGAACTCCGGCAAGGGGAAAACCGGCAACCTTTTCCAAGGAGAACCCTCATGGCCTCGACCGTGGACGAACTGACTATTGACTATGAAGAAGACGGAATCAAGGTGGTGGACGAGCTGGACAAGGTGATTCTCTCCAAGGGCGCCTGGGCCACTATCATCTTCCGCTACCGGCAGTGGCAGCCGTCCAAGGAGGAGTACAGCCCGGAAAAGTACACCATCCGCCGTTACCGCAAGATGAACGGGCAGTACCGTCCCCAATCCAAGTTCAACATCTCCTCCAAGGACCAGGCCCTCAAGATCATCGAGGCCCTGCAGAGGTGGACGACGGACTAGCCGTTTCCAATCCCGCAACAGAATCTTCAGCGGCGGTCCAGGCCGCTTGCGCCGCTCCTCCCGGCTGAAAACGAATTTAGCCCTTGACAGGGGCGCTTCTACAAGTTAAATAAGTAAATACTTACTTATAGAAAGGTAGCGGCATTGGCTTCGGGACCCAAAAAAAGACTAAGCGCAGATGAACGGAAGGCCCAGATCGTGGACGCGGCCCTGCGGCTGTTCGCCCAGAAGGGCTTCAGCGGCACCCGGACCAAGGAGATCGCCAAAAAGGCCGGGATAAGCGAAGCCCTGATCTTTCAGCATTTCAAGACCAAGGAGGGGCTTTATAACGAGGCCCTGAAAGAGACCCTCAAGGGCCACCCCATGGTTCCGGAAATCGTCCGCCACATGGAGCGCCAGGACGACCGGGGGGTTCTGACCGCCTATGCCGAGCACATGATCGAGCACGGTCTTCGGGACGAGAGGATGTTCCGGCTCATCATCTACAGCGGACTGGAGGGGGTCCGCCTGGGCAAGCACTCGGACCACCATCCCGTAAATGGGGAGGAGGAGGACTGGGAACCGGCGGACACGGCCCTGGTGGAGTATTTCCGCCAAAGAATACGGGCCGGAGGGTTCAAGGAAACCAACCCGGAAGCGGCGGTCCGCCACTTTAGAAACGCGGTGGTCATGTATGTGACCGACCATATTCTGAAAATAGATCCAGCCCCCTTTCCCGCCTCCCACGAGGAGGCTGTGGAAACTCTGGTCAAAATTTTCCTGGGCGGTCTGAAGAAGTAAAATAGAGATAAATAAGAAACAGAACAGTTTGTTGCTAAATTAAGCAAGTACTTACAAATATATCGGGAAGCGCCTTGAAGCGTTCCCGCGGATGGAGGTAGGCATGGCTGATCGAGTTTGTCCGGTGTGGGTGGGGTACCTGCTGCTGAACCCCTTGAGGAGGCTGCTGGAAAACCCTAAAAAAATCCTGGGGCCGTACCTGGAGCCGGGCATGACCGTCCTGGAGCCGGGCTGCGGCATGGGCTACTTCACCCTGCCCCTGGCCCGCATGGTGGGGCCCCGGGGCCGGGTGGTGGCCGTGGATCTCCAGCCCAGGATGATCCGGGCGGTGGAGCGCCGGGCCGCCAAGGCGGGCCTGGCCGGGGTGGTGGAGACCAGGCTGGTCGAAAACGGGACCCTGGGCGTGGAGGACCTGGAGGGCCGGGTGGATTTCGCCGCGGCCATCCATTTGATCCACGAGGTTCCGGACCAGGGCCTTTTTTTCGAGGAGATTAGCCGGGTCCTCAAGCCGGGAGGACGGCTCCTGGCCATCGAGCCCAAAGGCCACGTGAAGCCGAAGGATTTCCAGAATACCCTGGAGGCGGCCCAGAAGGCCGGTTTGGGGCTGGACACCCAGGGGAGCGACCTGGAGGCCCGGGTGGCGCTGTTCCGCAACCAATGAGCCGGAGACCCGGTCCGGGCCTTGGTCAACGGGCCGGGGCCGGGTACATCTCCCGGAGGCGGTGGTGGATCTGGTAGATGTTGATCCTGGGCTTGACCCGGCCGTTCCTCCTGTCCCGGACCGGCTCGGCCATCCTGATCATGGCCTCCTTGAGTTGGTCCACGCTCAACAACCAGCCTCTGGTCTGTTTGAAATAGCCCTGGATCACCGCCGCCGCGCCTGTGGCGTAGGCCGCCGCACCGGAGGTGCGTCCCCCGGACTGGGCCAGGATGTCCAGAAAATCAGCCGAGTTGCTGCAACAGGAGACCAGATCCTCACCAGTGGGGTCGTCCCGGCAGATATGGCGGCATTTATCTCCTTTTCTCTTGCAGTACGACCTGCTGCTGACGCAGTACTCCTTGGGGCCGACGCTCTTCTGGTAGGCGGCTCCCACCGAGATAGTTTGGCTCAGACAGGCGGGCATGGTCAGGCCGTCGCAGTATCCGTTGTTGCCCGAGGCGGCGAAGACGGCTATTCCATTAGCGGCCAGGGTGGCTGCGGCGGCGGCCACGGCCGGATAGGCCTTGTCGCAGATCTCCCCGGAATAGACGTTGTTGTCCCAGCTCACATTGACGGCCACGATGGGGTAGGTGGGGTCGGTCTTTCTCTGGCTCACGCACCAGTCCCAGGCGGCCAGCATCTTGGAGATCCAGTCCGGGTCCTTGTGGCAGCAGCCGGGACAGATTTTAAAGGCAAAGGCCTTAGCCTCGGGGGCCACCCAGGTGGTGGCGATGAGGACCATTCCGGTGCCGTGGCCGTCGCAGTCCATGGGATCGGGATCGTTGTCCCCGTAGTCGTACCCGCCGATGATCTTGTCGTTGGGGAACCCGGATGGGCCCACGGTGTTGTAATCCACCCCGGTGTCCACAAAGGCCAGGGCCACCCCGGCGCCGGTCAGCTCCCGGGCCAGGGGGGGCGACTCGCCGGGCGCGGGGGTCTTCTCCCCGCCCTGGGCGAAGAGAGGCCGGTCGGCCTCGATCAGGCCCACCCCCCCCAGGCGGGCCAGACGCTCCAGGGCCCCGGGAGGAACCTCCAGGGCCAGGGCCGGAAGGTTGGCATACCTGGCCGTGACCCGGAGAAGGCCCGGCCCCAGCCCGGTCAGGACTTCCTCCTGGAGCCGGGCCACGGCCTGCCGGAGGGCCTTCTCCGCGGCCTTGTTCTGGCCGAGGCTCAATCCGGTGAGGCTTTCCCAGCCCCTGAGCAGGGCGATCACCCGGACCGGCTCTTGCCTGTTGCGCTCCAGCAACTCCGGCTGGAGGAGCTTGGCCCCGGGGTGCGGAGCCGCCGCGGGAGAGACGCCGGGCAGGGCCGGGAGAAAAAACAAGAAGGTGAGGATAAAGGCAGTTCCACGGGGAAAAGTCAAATCCGAGACTCCTTTGTCGCTAAATAAAACGGACCTATGGCTACATGATCCGGTTGGCCACCTCTTCAATGGAGACGTTGGTCACGTCCACGACCTGAAGGCCGGGGATGCGCTGATAGACCTGCTGACAGAACCGGAGCTCCTGCTGGATGGTCTGTTTGTCGGTATACTCCCGCAGGGCTCCGGCCTTGAACCTCTGGGAGCGGAGAAAGGCCAGCCGGGCCGCGGAGATGTTGAATCCGATCCGCCGGCATCGGGCGGTGAAGATCTGGGAAGGGGGTTCCATGCCCATGACGATGGGCACGTTGGCCACCTTGAGGTTGTGGTTGCAGGAGAGGTAGAGGCTGGTGGGCGTTTTGGAGGTGCGGGAGACGCCCAGGATCAGGATGTCCGCCTGGTGGATGGTCTCCAAGTTCCGGCCGTCGTCGTGCTTCAAGGTGAAGTCGATGGACTTGGCCAGCCTGAGGGAGTGGTCTCCGAACTGCTCCATGAGCCCCGGCCGGAAGGCCGGGACCAGGTTTATGAGCTTGCCCACCTGGGCCAGAAGCGGCCCCAGCAGGTCGATGACCATGACCCGGTGCTGCCGTTTCAGCTCCTGAATGGCCTTGCGCAGGGTGTCCGAGGCCAGGGAATAAATGAGAATGCCGTCCGTGCTCTGGGCCTGGTCCAGGGCCCGGCGGATCTCCTCGGCGTTTTTGACAAAGGGATAGCGCTCGAAGACCGGCTCCACCCCCTGCTTGAACTGGACCAGGACGGCGTTGATGACCCTCTCGGCCGTGATGCCGGTGGCATCCGAGACGATGTAGACGAAAAGACGCCTGCGGTCCGAGGGGGCGGCTTCCATCCCGGTCCTCCTTTAGTTGAAGCCATCCCAAAAGCCGTTTTGCTGCGTTGGGTTTGCCGTTCCGGTGACTGTGTCGCCATCGGAAGACCTGCCCGGTCCCGCCGCAAAACCTTTTTTTTGTGATGGCTTCTATTGTCTTTCGAGGAATTATAACATATCTTTGCCCGATCCCCGCGAGATCCGGCCCAGATCCCCCAGGGAGAATGAAGGGCGCCACCAGACCGGACCTTCGGCCGCCATAACCGCCGGCGTTGTCCTGATCTTTTATTATGTGGAACTATCAACCGTCTTTGCCCCGCAGGGTAGAGGCGGCGTTGAAAGAGCTTAGAGATGAGCATTATCCTGGCCAGACACGGACAAACGGAACACAACCGCGACCAGAAAATCCTGGGAAGCGTAGACTCCCCCCTCACCGCCCGGGGCCGCGAATCGGCCCGAAAGCTGGCTTCGGTCCTGGCCGGACTGAAACCCTCCAGGGCCTTTTCCTCCCCCCTGGGCCGGGCCAGGGACACGGCCGGAATCCTGTGCCGCGGCTTGGGGCTGGAGATTGAGGTGAGGAACGAGATGGCCGAGCTGTCGGCCGGACAATGGGAGGGCCTCCACCGCAGGGAGGCTGTGGGGGAGAGCGACCTTATCCGCCGGGACTGGTCCTTCCGGCCTCCCCAAGGAGAGAGCTACCAGGACGGCACGGTCCGGCTGGCCCCCTTTGTCCAAAAGCTCAGAGGGCTCTCCGGGACCATCCTGGTGGTGGGTCACTTCGCCATCAACCGCAGCTTCCTCAAAGCCTGGCTGAACCTGACCCGGGAGCAGGCCCTGGGCGTAAACGTACCCCACGAGGCCCTGTATCTGCTGGACGGCCGGGGCCGGGTGACCTGGTTCGACAGCCGGGGAGAAACCGGATCGGGGTTCCTGGCGTGGGAGCCCTATCAGCTTAATTCTAAATGAAATAAAGGCCGTCCAGGTAAGAACAGGAGACGGACTCCATCCCCGCCCGGACTTCGCCCCGCTCAGAAATCGATCAGTTCCCGGAAGACGGCCTCCCAGCCCTGTTTCTCCTTTTCCGGGGAGAAAAACTCCCGGATCCTCTCCCGGGCCGCCGCGCCCAGGGCCGCCGCCTTGTCGGGCCGGTCGATCAGGGCTCCCATGGCCCTGGCCAGGGTCCTGGAATCGCCGGCCGGGACCAGGAGCCCGGAGACCTTGTCCTCCATAATTACCGGGGTGGCCCCCACCCGGGTGGAGACGCAGGGCAGGCCGCAGGCCATGGCCTCCAGGAGGATGTTGGGGCAGCCCTCGGAGACCGAGGGCAGGACGAATCCGTCCAGGCCGAGGAGCCAGTTCGCCATCTCCTGGTGGGGGATGGCGCCCTTGAAGCGGACCAGCCCCTCCACCCCGGCCCGCTCCTTCACGGTCTCGTAGACGCTCTGCTCCGATTCCCGGACCTCTCCGGCCAGCTCCAGCTCCACCCTGAATTTTTGGGAGAGCTCCCCCAGGGCCTTGAACAGATAGGGCAGCCCCTTGGCATACTTGAACGATCCGGCAAAGCCGAACCGGAAGGGCCGCCCGGCCCGTGGCCGGGGTTGCCAGGCCCTTCCGGGCGGATCCACGCTGCCGTAGACGAGCCTGGTCTTGTCTCGGACCGGGGTCAGGGCCTGGGCCATGTCGGCCATCTCTTGACTGAGAGAGACGATCCGGCTCGCCCCCTCCAGCCCGGCCCGGCACATGCCCACCTTCTCCGGGGAGAAGAGGTACTTCTTGATGTCGTTGCCCATGAGCCCCACCACCGAGGGCAGCCCATACTGGCGGGCCAGCATGGTCGTAAGGTAGCCCATGGGGTAGAGGAAGAAGGCGCACAAGAGGTCGTACCGTTCCTGCTCCTGGAGCAGGGCCAGGGACTGGTGCCACATCCGCAGGGTGTAGGTGTGGGGGCAGTCCCAGATGGTCCGGTTCCGCCCGCCGAAAAATTCCCGCCCGGCCCTGATCCGATGGAGGGTCACCCCGTCCACCACCAGGGTTTCCCGGTTTTCGTCCAGCAGAACCGTATCCGAATCCTCGGCCAGGAGTTCGGCCGCCTGGACCTCCAGGCCCAGGGAGCGGAGGTGCCCGGCCAGCCGGGCCGCGGTCCGGGCCAGGCCGCCCCAGTCCTGGGGCGGATAGGCGGGGGTGACCAGGCAGATTTTCTTGGGGGATGGACCCATGCTTCCTCCTGGGAGAGACTGTTATTCCACTATGTGCTGTCTCTAAAATAGGCTGATGTAATCTATTTTTGCTTGTTTTCCAAGGAAAAATATCAACTCCAGGCCGGGGGCGCCATCGGGGAGGGTGATTTTTTACGCCGGTTGCCTTGCTCAATTAAGGTTCAGTCCTGTCTGGTTAAGGGTTGAGAAAATGGCCCGATTCATCCGGCATTCCGATATAATGGTGTTGCGCATAACTCACCGATCGGAAAGGACAAATCAGGCTATGGCTCATTGTAACACGATCCTCTCCCAGATGCTCAAGATTGTTCCGAGACATGTTTTCAGCACCCTGGACAAAGCCCACGGGACAGGGCGTACGGCCCGCAGATTCAGCCGCTGGGATCAGTTCGTTCACCTCATGTCTATCCAACTGACCGGCCGGGTATCGCTCCGGGACGGGGTCAGGTCCATGCGTTCCAGACTGACCAACCTCTACCACTTAGGTACCCAACCGGTGGCCAGATCCACCTTTGCCGAGGCCAACGAGAAACGGCCGGCTTCCTTCTTCGAGGCCTTGTTCGGGTATGTCTACGGTCGTTGTCAACCCGTTGCTCCCAAGCACAAGTTCAAGTTTAAAAACAAGCTCTTCTCCTTGGATGCGACCACGATAAGCCTCTGCCTGAGCCTCTTCCCCTGGGCCAAGTTCAGAAAGACTAAGGCCGGTATTAAAATCAACACCCTGCTGGACCATGACGGCTATCTGCCCGCTTTTGTTTCAATTTCCGAAGCCAAACGTCATGAGTCCAAGACCGCCAAAGCAATTCACCTTCCCAAGGGTTCGATCGTGGCCATGGATAAGGCCTACATCGCCTTTGCCTGGCTCTTTTCCCTGACCGGCCAAGGTGTCTTCTTTGTCACCAGGATGAAAAAGGGCGCCCGCTACAAGGTCGTCAAGCGCAACAGAGTCAACCGCCGTTTGGGCGTCACCTCCGACCAGGTCATCTGGCTGACCGGAGCCAAATGGGCCGATTACCCGGTGGCTTTGCGAAGAGTCTGCTACCGCGACAAGGAGACCGGTAAGCATTACGTCTTTTTGACCAACTACTTCGATCTCTCGGCCAGGACCATCGCCGATATCTACAAGGAGCGCTGGCAGATAGAGACCTTCTTCCGCTTCATCAAGCAGAACCTGAAGATCAAATCCTTTATCGGCAACTCCCCCAATGCCGTTCTTTCTCAGGTCTATGTGGCCTTGATTGCTTACCTTTTGCTCTGCTACCTCAAGTTCCTTTGTCCCCTCGGATTAAGCCTTCAACAACTGGCTCAACTCCTTCAACTCAACCTCTTCAGACGCTGCACCATCCAGGAATTACTTCAACCGCCCGGCTTTAATAATCAATTAACCCACAATAACAATCAATTAAATCTATGCTTCGCTTAGCCGGACAGAACTGATTCAGGTTTAAATGTTTTTCCTTGAAAACAACAACTACCATTTTCGGCCGGATCATTTCCCCGTCAAGCCTGAAAACATATCGGGCGCGGATGCGGCCTTGACAGGGGAGTGATCCGGCCGTATCTAAGCACCCACTGTTTTTCGAGACATGTTTCAGTGTACGACACTATGGGGTTGATAACAAAACCTACCGTTCCTCTGGACAACCCAGCCCGAAAAAGGTTTAACTGTCGTGACCCCGGTCGGGTCGCCCATTTCAGTAACCGGTTCAACAAACCGGCCTTTACAATAAGGGCCGAAAAAAGTCCCGTTAATTATTACGACAGGTGCTGTCGGGGTTGCATCCCCGACAGCCGGACCGGAACAAATTTTTGGCGATCACGCTAAACCACGGGGAGGGAATCATGGCCTACGACATCGCTGAACCTGTTGTCACCAAAGGGGATATTATCTTTCTTGAGGACCCTTCCTTCAACCCTGGAAACGTCTGTTTGGTCACCGGGGCCGCTTCGGGAATCGGCCGGGCCTCGGCCCTGACCGCGGCGGCCAACGGGCTCACCGTCCTGGGCGTGGACCTCAACGCCCCGGGTCTGGAGGAGACAGCGGCCCTGGCCGAGCAGCTGGGGGGCAGGGTGGTCCCCCATGCGGCCGACTTGACCGTGGACCGCGATCTGGAAGGTTGCGTGGAGGCGGCGGCCGGAGCCGGGACCCTCAAGTACCTCCTCAACATCGCCGGAGTCCAGCACATCGACTTTATCGAGGACTTCCCCCTGGAGCGGTTCGACTTCATGCAGCGGCTCATGGTCCGGGCCCCCTTCTACCTTTCCAAGCTCTGCCTGCCCCACATGAAGTCCACTCCGGACGGCCGGGGGGTGGTGGGCAACATGGCCTCCATCCACGCCCACATCTGTACCGTGGCCAAGACCTCCTACAATATCGCCAAGTTTTCCCTCAGGGCCCTGGCCCAGTCCATCTCCGCCGAGGGCGACGGCAAGGTCCGGGGCTTTACGGTCTCCACCGGGTTCGTCAAAACGGCCCTGGCCCTGAACCAGATCCCGGCCCAGGCCCGGGCCCGGGGGATCGAACCTGAGGAGGTGGTCCGGGAGGTGATGATGGGCCACTCCCGGGTCAAGGAGATGATGAGCCCCATTGAGGTGGGCAACCTGTTTCTCTTCGGCCTGTCCCGCCACGCCGACTACCTGGTGGGTGGAGATCTCCTCTTCGACGGCGGCACGGTCCTGACCTACGCCCAGAACTAGGGTTTCGAGGCGAGGCTGGTCCGATTCCGGTGTCGGGGACGCAGCCCCGACACCACGCTAATTGCGTTTCCACTGAGCTGCCTATAACGTATTTCAAGCGGCCTATGCAACCCAAGGCGGACCGAAAACTGGTGGTATTGTTTCCAGGGGAAAGGGGGTAGGGCAACAGCCCTTCCGACCGACCTAACCAATCAAATATACTTCTAATCGCCGCCCACGCCCGAGGTAACAACCTTTGCCCTGGAAACAGGCAAAAAAGGAAGCCAACCCAAGTGATCAAAGGCAGGCTTACCCTGTTTACTCCTTGAGCCCGGCCTCGGCGATGAGAAAGGAGATGTGGTCGTGCATGGCCCTGAAGGCGGCCTGTTCGTCCTTGTCCCTGACGGCCCGGGCTACGGCCAGGTGCTGGCTCACCACGGCCCGGAGCGTATCCGGATTGTTGTAGAAACGGGAGAGGGTCCTGCGGATGGCCTGCTGGACCATGTCGTGGAGATTTTTCATGATGTTGATCTGAACCTGGTTCTTGGTGGCGTAGGCCACGGCCATATGAAAGGCCAGATCGTCGGAGGTGCCCCGGCCGCCCTTTTTCACCCGCTCGGCCATGTCGGCGCAGGCCTTGGAGATGGCCAGATTGTCCTCCGGCGCGGCCCGTCGGGCGGCCATGACCGCGGCGTTGCACTCCAGGCCCAGCCGCACCTCCAGGAGCTCCAGCAGGGAGGGCTCGTGGTCGTCGATCACCGCCGTGAGAGGGTTGTCCTCCTGGCCGGCCTCCAGGGAGCGGACAAAAGTGCCCTGGCCCTGGCAGTGGTCCAGCAGCCCCCGGTCCACCAGCTTGTGGATGGCCTGGCGCAGGGAAGGCCGGGAGACGCCCAGGACCCTGGCCAGCTCCCGTTCCGGCAGCAGCTGCTCGCCGGGTTGGAGGTGGGCCCGGTAGATCAGCTCCCGCAACTGTTCGAAGACCTGCTGGGAGACGCTCTTGGGCTTTATCTTCCGATATCGTTCCATGGTTTAATCAGTTTATTCCCCCGCCGCCTCGGCCGAAAGGCGTAAAATTCAAAGGAGGTTTATCGCTCCGGTTAATTGTTTTTACCAAATGCCAGGGCCCCTGTCCACAAGCGAGGCCGAACCTGGCTGGGCCTGAAAAATCCCCCTGCCGAAGATTATAACCCTTTGGATCAATGGGTCTTTGACTCACGGCCAGGGGGAGGGCTAAAATACCTTGGCCTAAAAGTCACGGAACCCCGGCCCGGTGGTTTCTTCGATCAGCTTCTCTCGCCCGGCCGGGGATGAACCCCTGACCGGGACCCAAGGAGGTCATGATGAAAGTAGATGTCCTGTGCGGCCGTGAGGCCCTGACCATAGATGTTCCGGACAGAGCCGTGGTCCTGGAGCCCCAGGCCCTGCCGCCCCTGGCCGATCCCCGGGCCGCCACGGCCAAGGTCCTGGCCGAGCCCATCGGCACCCCGCCCCTGGCCCAGCTGGCCCAGGGCCGCGACAACGCCTGCGTGGTCATGTCGGACATCACCCGCCCCGTGCCCAACAAGGTCATCCTGCCGCCCCTTTTAAAAACCCTGGAGGAGGCCGGCATCGCCCGGGACAAGATCACCATCCTCATCGCCACGGGGATGCACCGGCCCAACGAAGGGGCCGAGCTGGAGTCCATGGTGGGCCGGGAGATAATGGCCAACTACCGCATCGTCAACCACTTCTGCCGCAAGGAGGATGAGGTCCGGTTCGTCACCGAGATCGACGGGGCTCCCATCGAGATCAACCGCCATTATCTGGACGCGGACCTGAAGATACTGACCGGGCTGATCGAGCCCCACATGTACGCCGGATACTCGGGCGGGCGCAAGTCCATCCTGCCGGGCATCTCCTCCTTCAAGACCATGACCTTCATGCACTCTTTCGCCATGATCCACCACCCCATGTGCAGTAACGCGGTCCTGGACGGCAACCCCTTTCACGAGGCCGGGGAAAAGGTGGCCCGGGCCGTGGGCGTGGACTTCATCCTCAACGCCGTGATCAACAAGGAACGGCAGATGGTGGGCATCTACGCCGGGGACCTGACCCAGGCCCACCGGGCCGGGTGCGGGTTCGTGGAAAAACAGACCGTCCACCGCCTCAAGGGGCGGGCGGACCTGGTCATCACCTCGGCCGGAGGCGCGCCCCTGGACGCCACCTTCTACCAGGTCTCCAAGGGCTTGACCACGGCCCGCAACATGGTCAAGCCCGGGGGCAAGGCCCTGATCACCTGCGAGTGCAAGGAGGGCATGGGCGGCCCGGAATACTGCGCCCTGATCAGGAAGGGCCTGCTGCCCCAGGAGTTCTACGACCATTACTCCAAGGTGGAGAATTTCGTCATCGACCAGTGGTGCGTCCAGACCACCCTCCAGGCCATGGACCACGCCGGAGAGGTGCACGTCTTTTCCCCGAAGCTCTCAGGGGAGGACCTCAAGCCCCTGGGCATCGTCAAGGTGGAGGAGGACCTTCAGGCCACGGTGGACCGGCTAGCGGCGGAGAGCGAGAGCATCATCGTGGTGCCGGAAGGACCCTATGTGGTGGGAGTGGTGGAGGACTAGACAGGGGAGGGCCTGGGCAGGACCGGGGCGATCGGGATAAGGCGGGCGGAACGTTATCTTGAAAGCCGCTCGGATTCGTTACGGCACCACTCCAGGGCCTCTTCCCCCGTATTCAGCTCTCCGGCCAGGCGGGCCCCTTCGACCCCGCTAAGCAAACGGCCGATCATGGGGCCGGGCTCCAGCCCCAGTTCCCGGACCAGGTCGTCGCCCCGCAGGAGCGGCTCCCGGGCCTGGACGGCCAAACGGCTCTCGGTTTCCAGGAGCAAGGCCCACAGCTCCACCAGGCGGTCCTCGGCCTGGGGGTCCTTTTCCGGTCCCTGGGTGGCCAGGGAGTCGGCCAGGCAGACCAGCCCCAGCTCCAACAGGCGCCCTCCCGCCGCCAGGATCAGCCTCCGCGCGGCCCTGGGCGTCACCCTGGGGGCCAGGAGCAGGGACAGGGGCCGCATGTGGGCCCGGATCAGCCCACCCACCGCCTTGGCCGTCTCCCGGGGAAAGCGCAACCTCATGCTCGCCTTCAGCCACAGGTCGCGGGAGAGGCTGTCGTGGCCCAGAAAGGAAATGCCGCCGTCCGGCTTGGGCGCGGCCGTGTCCTTCTTGCCCGTATCGTGATAGAGCAGGGCCAGCTTGACCATCAGGGCGCGGTTGTTCCCCGCCTTTATCTCCCTGGTCCAGGGCGGCTCACCTCGGGCCAGGACAAGTTCCGCCTGCCTGACCGCCTCCAGGGTGTGCTCCAGACCGTTGAGATTGTGGAACCGGTTCTGGGCTACCCCCTCCAGAGCGGCTACTTCCGGAAAGACCGCCCCCAGGACTCCGTCCGTTTCCATCAGCCGCAGCCAGGTAGCCGAATCAGGGGTCTGCAGAAGCCTGGTCAGCTCGGCGTTGATCCGCTCTCCGGCTATCCGGTCCAAATCCCGGACCGCTCGTCTTATCAGGGTTCGGGTGCCGCCCGCCAGGGTCAGCCCCAGTTCCGCCCCCAGGCGGTAGGCTCTCAGGATTCTCAAAGGGTCCTGGGTCATGGCGTCCGGGTTTGCGGCCCGGAGGATGCCTTGCTCCAGATCCGCCCTGCCTTGGCAGGGGTCGATGAGGCGGATCTCTCCCCGCTCGGCCAGGTGCAGGTCCAGGGCCAGGGCGTTGATTGTGAAATCCCTGGCCCGCAGGTCCTCCTCCAGGGAGGAAGCCCGGAACTGGGTCAGGTCCACCTCCAGGACCGGCCCCACCAGGCGGACGGTTTTGTCCTTCTCGGAGAGGAGCACCATCCGGGCCTTGCCCAGGCGGGCCAGGGTGCGGCCCAGGGACAGAACTCCCCGGCTGACGGCCAGGTCGGCATCCTTGCGTCCGGCCGCGCTTCGGCCGGCCAGCAGATCCCGGATGAGGCCGCCCACCAGAAAAACCCGGCCCGGCCCAGCCTCCCTGGCGGCCAGGCGCAGGAGCGGATGCGCCCTGATCAGGGCTCTCAGGTCGTCGAAAATATGCTGATCGGTGGGTTTCATGGCGCCATAAAAAAAGGGCCGGGGTCGCCCGGCCCTTGATCAACCCGGTTGCTGGAACCTCAGATGTTCTTGAGCTGGTCCTTGACCGAATAAAGGAGCACGAAGTTCTGTTCCAGTTCCTCCACCAGAGCCTTGAGCTTGGCCTCCGGCATCTCCCTTATCCGGATAAAGACGTTGCGGGAGTCCTCCTCGGCCGAGTCGTAGGAGGAGAGGATGGAGACCATGGAGCCGCCGTGTTTGCGGATGACGTTGGCCACCTCGCCGATGGAGCCGGGCCTGTCCGGGAGGGCGAAGGCGAACTGAACTCCGCCCCGGTAGATGCCGGTGATGGAGATGAGGACCTTGAAGACGTCGTTCATGGTCAACATCCCGACCAGCTCGTCCTTGGGGTTCAACACCGGGACGCCGGAGATGTTGTTCTCCAGCATCCTCACCGCGGCCAGCTCCACCGTCTCCTCGGCGTGAACCGTGACCACGTTGCGGCTCATGATATCCTTTACCTTCAGCTCCGACAGAAGGTAGTAAAGCTCGTGGACATCCAAGGTGGTGGCCTTGGAGGGGGAGGCTTCCTTCAGGTCCCGGTCGGTCACGATCCCGACCAGCTTGCCGTTCTTAACCACCGGGAGACGCCTGATATGGTTCTCCTTCATCAACTGGGTGGCCTTCATCACCGAAGTCTCTTCATCAATCGAAATCACATCCGCTGACATCCACCCTTTAACCAACATCCGAGCCTCCTTTGATAAGAGGTCTGTTTTGAGTCAGACCGATCATAGCAAAACCATTTTTCAGACCATATTCACATATCATAGATACAGTTTGCAAGAGAGAATTGCGAACCCGGTGATGTTGACAACTCCCCCGGGGGACCCTATTCTTCCCGTATGAAAAAAATTAGGTTTGTCAGCTGTTCAGTCGCGGTGTTAATCCTCGTCTTTTTCCAGGTAGCCCTGGCTGAAACAGGGGCCGAGGTGCCCAATCTGGATCTGATTACCATCGAGGGCCAACCCTGGAGACTCTCCGATTACAAGGGGCGGGTGGTCCTTATCAACTTTTTCGCCACCTGGTGCGGCCCCTGCCGCAAGGAGGTTCCGGACCTGGTCAACCTCCATAACAATCTGAGATCAAAGGGTTTTTCCGCAGTAGGCCTGGCCGTTGGTTCCGATCCGGAGGGCGTAGCCAAGTTTGCGGCCAAGTACGGCATTAATTATCCGGTGGCCATGTACGGCAAGGACGAGGTCGAAAAATACGGAACCGTCTCGGCCGTGCCCACCACCTTTCTGGTGGATCGTCAAGGCATGATAGCCGGGGGGGCCGAGGGCCTGCTGGACAAGGATTCCCTTGAAAAAAAGATCCTGGAGCTGCTGGGCCGGCCCGACGGAGGCCAATAACGGGTTTTCCCGGACCGCCCGCCAAAATAAAAAACCGGCCTCTACCCGCCTTGGAAAAGGGAAGCCTTGTCCGGGGGGCTGTAACCGTCGGCGGAGTGCAGCGGCCGGGGCAAAATTGAGCGCTTTCAGCCTGCAAGGAAGGTTTTTATGGTAAAAAAAATCGTTTTCGTTGCGGTGGCCGTAGTGCTTATCCTCGGTTGCCTTGGCGCCGCTCCAGTTCGGGCGGTTGACCTGCCCAACCTGAGCCTGATCACCATTGACGGTCAACCCTGGAGGCTGTCCGATTACAAGGGCCGGGTGGTGGCCATCCTGTTTTTTGCCACATGGTGCAAACACAGCCGCAAGGAGATAGGATACCTTATCGAACTCCAGAAGGAATTGGGAACAAGGGGGCTTTCCGTGGTGGGCCTGGCCTACAACTCCGATCCTTCCAATGTGGTCCGGTTCGCGGCCGATCGCGGGCTCGAATTTCCCGTGGCCGTATACGGCGCAGATCAAAAAAAGGCATATGGGTCCATTAAGGGCGTCCCATCCATCCTGTTGGTAAACCGGGAGGGACAATTGGGCGGAAAATCCTCGGGGCTGGTTTCCAAGGAGGCTCTGGGAAAGAACATCCTGGAGTTGCTGGAGGCGAAGCCGGCAGACTGAATACCTGTGGAGCATATCCGGGCCGCCCGATTCGGCCCCGGTTCAATTCGCGCCTTCCCCGGCCGTGCCCCGCCGCCTGCGGCGGGGATTGTTTAAGGCCGGATCAGTATTCGCCCCTCCCCTGAGCCGCTGACCTCTCCGATGGTGGCGGCTGTAACTCCCTCGGCCGCCAGTTGCTTTAAAACAACCCCCTCTTTCTCCGGCGGGACGGCCATCAAAAGTCCGCCCGAGGTCTGGGCGTCGGCGATTATGTTGACCATTATGGGATCGACGCCCTCGTCCACCTCCACCTGGTGGGAGCAGTAGTTGCGGTTGGCGTGGCTGCCGCCGGGGATGAGGCCCATCCGGGCCAGGTCCTCCACCCCTTCGATAACCGGTATCCGGGAGGTTTTCAGGGTGAGCACCACCCCGGAGGCCTGGGCCATCTCCAGGGCGTGGCCCATGAGCCCGAACCCGGTGATGTCCGTGGCCGCCTTGATCCCGTGGGCGGTCATCACCCTGGCCGCCCGGTCGTTGAGGTCGGCCATGACCTCGATCATCCTCTCCTCCAGTCCGGGCGGCAGGAGCCGGCCCTTCAGGGCCGTGGACAGGATTCCGGTGCCCAGGGGCTTGGTCAGGATCAGAACCTGCCCTTCCCGGGCCTTGGAGTTGGTTACGATCCGGTCGGGATGGGCCGTACCCAGAACGGAAAGGCCGTATTTGATTTCCTTGTCTTCAATGGAATGCCCCCCCACCAGAAGGGCTCCGGCCTGGCGGATCACCTCCATGCCGCCCTGGAGGATGGACAGAAGGATCCCGTGGTCCATGGTCTTGATGGGGAAACAGACTACATTGAGTACGGTCAGGGGCGTTCCGCCCATGGCGTAAACATCGGACAGGGCGTTGG
The DNA here is from genome assembly GCA_963662305.1 of Desulfarculia bacterium. Classification (GTDB taxonomy): domain Bacteria; phylum Desulfobacterota; class Desulfarculia. Next base: position 692,647 of record OY759351.1, read on the forward strand.
CCGCGGCGATGCGTCCGAAGTGGAAGGCGTCGTTGACCATGGGGGTAAAAAAGTCGATGGTCTGAATCAGGGCTATCTCGTCGGTAAGTTTGTAGACTCCGGCGTCGTCCGAACTCTCCCGGCCGACCAGGAGCCGGGGATCGGATTGGAGGGGCAATTGACTTAATATGTGGGCCAGGTCCCCCGGCCCCAGTTTAGCCGCTCAACCGGCCGCGCTGACCGTCTCGGAGAGACGCAGCTTTTCCTCTTCCGTCATTTTATTCCTCCTCCATGATCAGGCCCATGAGTCTTTTCGCTCCCGGAGTCATGGACCGTCCGGCTCTGGTAATCAAGTAGAAGTCCCGCTCCAGATTCATCCCCTTTACCTCCACCTCGACCAGCCGCCCGGCCGCAAAGTCGTCCTCCACGGCCAGCCGGGAGAGGACGGAGCCGCCCATGCCGGCCAGGATGCCCTGCCTTATGGCCTCGGTGGAACCCATCTCGGCCGCCACCTTCAGGTCGGTGAGCTTCACCCCAAGTTCGCGCAGGGACCGGGCCAGGGACATCCTGGTTCCGGAACCGGATTCGCGCAATAGAAAAGGCATGCCCTTGAGTTCCTCGGCCGAAATTCTGCTCCTGGCGGACAAAGGGTCGGAGGGGCTGACCGCCAGGACCAGACGGTCCTTGCAGCAGATCCTCTGCTGCAGGTTGGCGTTTTGAAGCTTGGCCCCGATCAGGCCGAATTCCGCCGTCCCCCGCTCCACCATGCCCCCCACCGAAGAGGTGTCCCCCAAAAGAAGGGTGATGTTCAATTCCGGGTGGAGGGAGTTGATCTGGGCCAGATAGCCCGGCAGGAGATAATGGCCGGGAATGGTGGAGGCGCCCACGTTGAGCTTGCCCTGGATTTTGCCTTCAACCTCGGCCACGGCCTGGAGAGCCTCGTCCCGCAAGGCCAGAAGCCGCAAGGCATACTCATAAAGGGTCTCCGCCGCCTTGGTGGGAGCCACCCCCCGCCCCAGCCGGTCAAAGAGCCGGATTCCCAGTTCGTCCTCCAGCTTTTTCAGGTGGCCGCTGACCGTGGGCTGGGACAGGTAGACCGCCTCGGCCGAGCGGGAAAGGCTTTTCAGTTCGTAAACCTTGACGAAAACCGCAAGACGATGAAGGTCCATAGTATATTTCCTATGTCAGTTATCGGCAAATCCTAATATAACCCATCGCGCCTTAAGGAGCAATGGCTTTAAGGAAAGACAAAGGCTGATGAATTTAAAATTGAATCAAAATACCGCTACTGTTGTTCAGGAACCCACCCGCCGGGTGACGAGCCTTGAAAGCCAGAGAGGCCTGGGGGGCTCATCCGGCCCGCCGCCCCGGTAAGGAGAGGGCCGGGCGGAAATACCGGGGAGGCCGGTTTCGGGGACGGCCTTTCCCCATATTTCAAGAACCTTGACTTGTGTTCCGGGCAGAGGCACCATCTTGCCCAAGGGGGAGGTGTTCAGGTGGTTTTTCAGATCGCAACCGGGCCTCAGGCCTGCCTTGTCGGCTTTGCGGCGGGGTTGATACTGGGCAGTTTCGCCAACACCGTGGCCGACCGCCTGCCTGCCGGAGCCTCCCTGGTCCGGCCTCGATCCCATTGCCCCGGATGCCAAAGGGTACTGGCCTGGTGGGAGCTTATTCCGCTGCTCAGTTTCGTCCTCCTGCGGGGTCGCTGCCGGAGCTGCGGGCGGCCGGTGGGGTTCAGGACGCCCCTGGTGGAATTGACCATCGGGGTCTTGGGGGGGCTGATCGCCCTGCGGCTGGATTTGACCCCGGCCGGGTTGGTCCTGCTGCTGCTGGTCGCGGGGCTGGTGGTTCTGGGCGTGATCGACCTGGAACAAGGCCTTTTGCCCGATTCTCTGACCTGGCCGCTTCTGGCCGGGGGCCTGGCCTGGTCCTGGGCCGTGGGGCCTGGGTGGGGATGGTCGGCCCTGGGTCTGGCAATCTGCGGCGGAGGGGTCTGGCTGGTGGGGCTGGGCTACCGCCTGGTCCGGGGAAGGCCGGGCCTGGGCGGGGGAGACCCCAAGCTGGCTGCGGCCCTGGGGGCCTGGCTGGGCCCGCAGACGGGGCTCCTGGCCCTGGCCTTCGGCGCCGGAGGGGGCGCCCTCTACGGCCTGGGGCTCATCGCCCTGGGCCGGGCCGGGTTCAAGACGGCCCTGCCCCTGGGGCCGTTTCTGGCCTTCGGCGGGGTGCTGTGGGCCCTGCTGCGCTGGCCTTTCTAAAAGGGCCGGTGGGGATAACTTATCCAATACGTGGAGGTGAACCGTGATAACCGATTCCCAATGCATATTCTGTAAGATCGTGGCCGGCGAGATTCCCTCGACCAAGGTTTTCGAGGACGGAGAGGTGCTCTCCTTCATGGATATCAATCCGGTGGGGCGGGGGCATCTGCTGGTGATCCCCAGGAACCATTATCCCACCGTCTTCGACATACCGGAAGGTGATTTAAACGCGGTTTTCAAAGCGGCTCAAAGGATCGCCCAGGTTTTGAAAGAGACTCTGGAGATGCCGGGCCTCAACCTGATCCAGTCCAACGGCCGGGCGGCCAGCCAGGTCATCGATCACTTTCATCTCCACCTCATCCCCCGCTGGCCGGGAGACGGACTCTCCAAAAGCATGGACTGGGAGCTCAAGCCGGGAGACATGGGCGAGATCAGCGGGCTCGCCGAGCAGATCAGGCAAAAGCTCTGAGAGATACGGAGCTGTTTTCTACCTCAGGCCTTCCGGCCAGGCGGACCAGAGTTTGGCGGTACTGGGTCAAGAATGCCTCTTTTGCTTTGAGCCGGGGCTCTGAGGGTGTCTTGCCTGTTCAGAAACCGGAAGGACTGTTCCGTTCCGGAGGGAAAGAACCGGGGTCAGCTGCCAGGGGCCTCCAGGGGGTGGCCCAGAACCCCCAGGCGGGCGGCCAGCCAGCGGAAAAGCTCCTGGGGCAGGTAGCAGATTCTGGTGTAGTGAAGAACCGGATTGCTGAACCGGATCTCCACGATGTTCTCCTGGGGCGAGCCCACCTCGAAAAACCCGGACCCTTCCGAGATTTTGAATTCATCCTCGAGGGATTTGGTGAGGCGGTAAAGGCGCAGGGCTTTCTGCCCGGCTTTGTGGGTGAAATCATCAAAAGAGCGATTGCGGCTGGCCTCCTCCTGGTTTTGGAGAAGGCGCAGAGCCTGCCCTATGATTTCGTGGTTCAAGGTCAAAACCATATCTCCCCTTCAGCGTACCGTCACCTACTCTAAATTTCGGGTATGGACCGGGGGCTGTCAAGGGCTTTGTCGTAATCTTATCCGGCCCTGGATCTCCCACACTTCCAGGCCCAGGGGCTTTAGGATAACGGCCACCGGGCGCCCCAGGACCAGATCGAGCTCATCTTCCTCCAGGTGGCCTTTATCCTTAGCGAAAAGCCGGGTGTGGAGATCAAAGGCGATCATCTCCTCCAGCCCGGTCAGAGCGCTCTTGTCGTCCTGCAGGGCGGCTCGGGCCAGTTCCACGATCCGAGAGGAGGGACAGCGGGCCTGGTGCGCCGCGGCATAATCCAACTTAAGCCCCTGGCCCTCCAAAGCCGCAGCCCGGTCCAGAAAAGGCCCCTCGAACTCCGTGGCCCCGCCTGGCTCTTCCCAGCAGGCCAGGGCGCGGCACTGGGCCGGCCGGTCATCGTAGACGCGGCAGCCCTTGCCCTGGTCGTAAAAAAAACAGACTCCCCCAGGATCCAGGGGCTTGATCAACTCGTGAAGGGCCAGGGCGACCCCTCCGGCCAGGTTGTTCACCACCGGTTCGCCCGCCCTGATGGTGTAGGCCTTGTGGTGAAAGATTCCCCCAGGCCGGACCGCTTCCGCCTCCCCGGCCAGAAGGGCGGGCGAACCGGAGGAGCAGCACTGTCCGCAGCGGATGCAGTGGGGCCGGGTCCGGTAGGCCGCCCTGATCAGCCTCTGGGTCAAATCCTCCCAGGTCTGCTTCCGTTCTCCGGGGTCCAGGTCTCCCCAGGCCCCGGCCGTCTCCTGGTACCAGCTCTCCTGCTTTAGGGAGTCGGCCAGCTCCCTGGTCCGGGCCGGCGACTGGACGGCGGCCAGGATCCGGGAGAGAAGTCCCGGCCAGATACGTTCGGCCTGGGTCCAGTCGCCCTCCAGGGCTTGTTGGATCAGTTCCTGGTCAAAATCTATTGTGGATGAATTCATAGCCCATACTTTCGTTGTAGCGGCGCGGCCGGGTTCGTAGGCAGAGGGCGTGGACCGGGAGCGCAGATTTTTACTCCAGGCCCCCGGTCTCCTTCAGAACCCAGTCCAGATAACCCCGGCTGCCTCCATCCACGGGCAGGGAGATGATTTCGGGTTCGTCGTAGGGATGGATCTCCGCGACCCGGCGGCTCAATCTTTCCAGAGAGGCGGCTGACGTTTTGATGATCAGAAGCAGCTCCGGATCATCCTCGATACGGTCTTCCCAACGGTAGATGGATCTCACTCCGGGCAGAAGGTTAACGCAGGCGGCCAGGTTTTCCTCGACCAGGCTTCGGGCCATCTCCAGGCCGGTCTTCTCGTCCGGTACGGTCACCAGAACCACCCTTATCTCGGTCACGGCCCACCTCCTCTACTTGCAGGGGATCTTAACCCAGCTCCACAGCCAGAGCAAGCCGGCCGATTGTCTAGTCAGAGCCTTGACAACAATGAATGGGGGGGTATCTACTGGATGAACCGGGTTATGGTAGAGGATAAAAAATGAGCGGTTTGACGGATATCGACGGATTTTTGGTGGGCCATGCCCACGACCTGAAGGCGGTCACGGGATGCACGGTGGTGCTTTGCCCCGAGGGGGCGGTGGGCGGACTGGCCATAACCGGGGGTTCCACCTCCACCCGTCAGGTGGGGGGGCTGACCCCGGGGCATGTGGTTGATAAGGTCCACGCGGTCCTGTTCACCGGCGGCTCGGCTTTCGGGCTGGATGCGGCGGCCGGGGTGATGAGCTACCTGGAGGAACAGGGGGTGGGCTTTGACGTAAACGTGACCCGGGTGCCCATTGTGCCCACGGCCGCTCTGTTCGACCTTAAGCTGGGTGATGCCAAGGTCCGTCCGGACCCGGCCATGGCCAGGCAGGCCTGCCTGAACGCAAACGGCGGGGAGATCGCCCAGGGCTCGGTGGGGGCCGGCTGCGGGGCCACGGTGGGCAAGCTCCACGGCCTGGAACAGGCCACCAAGGGAGGGGTGGGCACGGCCTCTTTGCGGGCCAAGGACGGCCTGATCGTGGCCGGGCTGGTGGCCCTCAACGCCTTTGGTGACATCCGCCACCACGAGACCGGGGAGATCATCGCCGGGGCCAGGACCGCGCCCGATTCCAACCGGTTTGTGGACACCGAGGCCCACCTCATGGAGACCTGCGAGGAGGTGCCCCACGCCTTTCGCAACACCACCCTGGCCCTGGTGGTCACCAACGCCAAGCTGAACCGATCGGCCTGCATGCGCATGGCCAGATCTTCGGCCCAGGGGCTCTTCCGGGTCATCCGGCCCTATGGAACCCTGTTCGACGGAGACCTGGTCATCGCCCTGTCCCAGGGAGAGCTGGAGGCGGACCCCCACACCCTGGGGCTGATGGGGGCCCGGGTCCTGGCCCGGGCGGTCAATAACGCGGTGATGGAAGCCGACGGCCTGGGGCTGATTCCGGCCTACCGGGACCTGGTAAAAAATAGGATCTGAACCGGGGGACGGAAAATATGGTCTATCTGGCGGCATAAAGCTGCGGGAGGAACGAAAGGGGCGGCTTCCGGCCGAAATCGGTCGGCAGCGCAATATTGCAAGGACGGCTTTACACCGGGGAAGGGGTTGGATTAAACCGGTCTGAGCAGGTGCTGCCCCAGCATCTCCAGCCATCTCTCGTAGTTAAGGGGCAGGGTGGCTCCCTCCAGCTCCACGCCCAGGACCTGGCGGTTTTCCGGACTTGGCTCCCGGCCCAGCCAGCAGATCTTGCTGCCTGTTTTCACGGGCTGGGCATCCTTGGAAAACTCCACGGAGAGGTCGATTCTCTGGCCCACCTGGAAATCCAAGTCCTTTTTCAAGACAACGCAGGCCCCGCCCACGCCCACATCCCGGGTCCAGCAGCCGAAAGCTATTTTTTGGTTGTTCCGGTCGGTTGTTTCGCACATGGCCGGCAGGGTCAGCCTAACCCTCTTGAAGACCCGGCTGTCCGCCCGTGTATCCATTGTCCACCCCTTCATGTTGGTCCTGATCCTGCGATAACAAATTATCCCAGGTTGATGCTACATTTTATGGGCGAAATATCACCTGCCCAAAGTAGGGGAGTATCTACAATTATTTAATAAATAATATACCAACTTTTCCCCAAAAGAAGAAACTTTTTCTTGAAAAATTGGTTCATAGCCCACCAAATATACCGCGACCATCACCGGACCCGCATCCGCCCCTTCTGGGGCGGTGCGGAAAGCCTGCGGCCTCAAAGGATTAGCAAAGACCTGATGTCAGCAGCCAGAGTTGCGCCGAAAAGCGGGATAAATTGTTCCGCGGACGTAAAAATGCGGGATCTTCCCAGTGGGGGAAGATCCCGCCATACGGGCTTTATGTTGTTATTTAAAGACTTCCGCCGCAACCTGGCCCAATCGGCCGATATCCTTGGCCACGGTGATTCCGGCGGCCTCCAGGGCCGCGATCTTGTCCTCGGCCTTGCCCTTTCCGCCGGAGATGATGGCCCCGGCGTGGCCCATCCGCTTGCCCGGAGGAGCGGTCAGGCCGGCGATAAAGGAGAGCACCGGCTTGTTGAATTCGGCCTTGATGTACTCCGCCGCCTCCTCCTCGGCCGTGCCCCCGATCTCGCCGATAAGGACCACGCCGCTGGTCCCCGGGTCGTCCCTGAACCGCTCGAGCAGGCTGATAAAGGACTGGCCCACGATGGGGTCGCCGCCGATGCCGATGCAGGTGGATTGGCCCATGTTGTTCTTGGTGAGCTGGTCCACGACCTCGTAGGTCAGGGTCCCGGAACGGGAGATGACCCCGATGGATCCCTCCTGGTGGATGGGGGCGGGCATGATCCCGATCTTGCACTTACCGGGGCTGATCAGCCCGGGGCAGTTGGGGCCGATGAGGGTCGTGCCCTTGGCGTCCAGATAGGGCTTGACCTTGAGCATGTCCAGGACCGGGATGCCCTCGGTGATGCAGATCACCAGCGGAAGGCCGGCCTCGGCCGCCTCCACTATGGCGTCGGCCGCAAAGGGCGGCGGGACGAAGATGCAGGAGGCGGTGGCCCCGGTCTCCTTGACCGCGTCGGCCACCCGGTTGAAGATGGGGACGCCCAGATGGGATTGGCCGCCCTTGCCCGGGGTCACACCGGCCGCCACCTTGGTGCCGTAGGCCAACATCTGTTCCGTGTGGAAGGAGCCTTCCCTCCCGGTCAAGCCCTGGATCAGGACCTTGGTCTCTTTGTCGATAAGGATGCTCATGAGACGCCTCCCACCTGGGCGGCGACCAGCTTGGCCGCCTCGGCCATGTCGTCCGCCACCTTGAAGGCCAATTGGGATTCGGCCAAAATCTGTTTTCCCTGGTCCACGTTTGTTCCGGACATGCGGATGATGAGAGGCAGGTTCAGATCCACCTCGCGGGCCGCCTCCACCAGGCCCTGGGCCAGCACGTCGCAACGGAGTATTCCGCCGAAGATGTTGACCAGGATGGCCTGGACCCTCTGGTCGGAGAGGATGATCTTGAAGGCCTTGACGATCATCTCCTTGGAGGCGCCGCCGCCTACATCCAGGAAGTTGGCCGGCTCGGCCCCGGCCTGCTTGATCAGGTCCATGGTGGCCATGGCCAGTCCGGCCCCGTTGACCATGGCCCCGATGTTTCCGTCCAGCCTGATGTAGTTGAGGCCGGACTGCTTGGCCTCCCACTCCAGGGGATCGGCCTCGTCCTGGTCGGCCAGCCCGGCGATCTCCTTGTGGCGGAAAAGGGCGTTGTCGTCAAAGGTGAACTTGGCGTCCGCAGCGAACAGGTCGCCCTGGGCGGTCAGGACCAGGGGGTTGATCTCGATCATGGAGGCGTCCATCTTCTGGAAGACCGCGATCAGGTTGGCCACCAGAGACTGGAAGGGCCTTGACAGCGAAGCGTCAAGGCCCAGTCCGAAGGCCAACTCCCTGGCCAGATAGGGGCTGAAGCCGATAATGGGGTCGACCTTGGCCGTGAAAATTTTCTCGGGCTGGGTGGCGGCCACCTCCTCGATGTCCATTCCGCCCGCGGCGGAGGCCATTATGGCCAGCCGGGCCGTGGCCCGGTCCACCAGCAGGGAGAGGTAGAACTCCGACTTGATGTCCAGCGTCTCCTCCACCATTACCTTTTTGACGAGCCTTCCCTCCGGCCCGGTCTGGGGGGAGATCAGGGTCATGCCGTTGATGGCCCGAAAGGCGGCCTGCGCCTCCTCCTGCCCGTTGACCACCTTCACGCCCCCGGCCTTGCCCCGTCCGCCGGCGTAGATTTGGGCCTTTACGACACCCTTGCCGCCCATCTGGTCCACCAGGCGGGCCGTCTCCTCGGGGCTTTGGACAAGCTGCCCCTGAGGAACGGGAATCCCGTTCTGCCTGAATATTTCCTTTGCTTGGAACTCATGTACTTTCATGGATTTCTCCGGATGTGGTTCATCTCTAAGGCGGAGTCCAAAGGGACCCCCTGTTATCAGCGATTCTACAACACCAAAACCGGCAAGGGCAACTTTTGGGGACGATTTTCCAGGCCCGAATTTATTTAAATATCCCTCAGCCCTGACTTCGGCTCAAGGCCATCACCCGGGCGATGAAGGCCGAGGTCTCCAGGGGGATTTTGGAGATACCCAGCCGGTCCGTCCGTCCGGGTCCCCAGTTGTAGGCCGCCAGGGCCTTTTCCAGATCGCCGCCGTACTTGGTCAGCAGCCTCTTCAGATAGAGGCTTCCGCCCTCCAGGTTTTGGAGTGGTTCGAAAGGATCCTCGACCCCCATCTCCCTGGCCGTTTCCGGCATCAGCTGCATCAGCCCCTGGGCTCCCCTGGCAGATTCGGCGGTGGGGTCCAGGCCGCTTTCGGCCAGGGCCACGGCCCTGATCAGTCTGGCCGGCAGGTTGTGACGGGCAGCCACTTTTTTGATGAGCCTGTCAATCTCCTGACGGGTGGTGCGGGGTCTGGAGCTCGGGCCGGAATTTTTCTCCGGGGCCGAAGCTTGGCCGGAAAGGGAAGACTCGATCCTGTCCAGGAGCATTCTGATTCCGGTTTCTCCAAGGGTTCCGGGGGAGGGGAGGGGTTCTCGGGCGGGTTTTGCGGCAGCGTCTGGTTTTTTTATGCTTCCGGTAAATTTATTGATATTTTGTATAATACGAAAAAATCCGGCGTCGATCCGGCGGGTAACCCGGTTGGTCGGCCCGGCCTTATCGCCCGGAGCCCTGATGTTCCTCTCGGAAGGGGAACTCCCCTTCTCCTGCGGAATTTCAATGCGGTTGACGATGCGGTTAACGATCATGCTCATCCTGCTTGAGTCTTTGTCCCGGCCGGGTGGGCCGGCGGGTGTCTTTTCGGGGTGAAATGTTGCAAGTGTCCTGCCAAAATTAAAAGTCTCCTCAGTGAAACCACAAAAAAATACTGTTTGGCCAAAAAATAGTTGCTTGTTATATATTATATGCTAACATATATTCGTATAATAGAATTAAAACAAAAAGGGGGTGCCACAATGAAAGAGACTTTCGGTGAGTTTTTGCTGCGGGTTAGGGGCCGTAGAACTCGCAAGGAGGTGGCCGAACAGGCCGCGATCTCGGCTGAATATTTAAGGCAGATCGAACATCAGGGTAAGATTCCCAAAGAGGACAAGCTGATCGCTTTGGCCAAGGCCCTGGGGCTGGATTCCAAGGAGATCCTGACCAGGGCCCTGCGGGAGAGAAACCAGGAGGCGGCCAGGACGATTCTTTCCATCGAACCGCGGTTCCCCCAGATGAGGAAGGTTCTGTTATCCAAGCTGGCCGGACCGGAGACCGGGGTGGTGGTTGAAGACCTGCAGGGGCTGGCTCTGGGGCCCCACGAAAGATCGGCCATCCTTTTTTGGGGTTGCGTGTTTTTCATGGACAAGGAGAGTCTGGACGAAAAAGAGGCCCGCCTGAGAGCAAAAGAGGAGATAGGCGCCCGGGAGTTTGTGGAGGAACGACTGGCCGGGTACGTTGTACGATATCTCGTTTCGTGGCAAGTTGATCCCGAGACGGGGATCCAGTCTCACTTTACCGAGGAGCCGCGGATAAACAAACTGCTGAGGCTGGTCGGGGAGTATCTGGGCCACCTGAGCGGGGCGGAAAAGCACCAAAGGGACGATGCGGCCGAGGCCTTTTCCGAACTCCTCAATGAACCCGAATTCGTCTCTTTATACCGCAACCTGAAAAAATACGCTTCGTTGAATGATCGGGACAAGTTGGATATCAGGGCCTGGTGGAAGCTGGTCAACAGAATGGTGGAGGAGAAGCTGGACCCCAGTTAAAATCGACCTCGGACGGAATGAGGGAACGATTTAGGGAAGATGCGTATTTATATAGAGTTAAACGCGTTAAAGGAAGAGCGGCGCCCCCTTGGCCGGTTCCGTCCTCATGGTCGCTGGAATGTGATTTCAAAGACCAAGACAAAACAGAAAGGAACGGAGCGCCTATGTTGGCCTTTAATCGTGAGGTCGGGGTGTTTGAGCAAGAAATTGCAGGGTTCAACAGGCGTTCTCTGGGAATGGAGGATTTAGAGGCCGCCTGCCGCATACAGGGCCTTATCCTGCTGGTGGAGCCCTTTCCCTGCCAGGGGCTTTATTTCCACAGGAAGGGCGTTCCGGTTGTCACCGTGAATCGCCGCCTGGATTACAACTCCATCTTGTTCACCGGCTTCTGGGCTGTATTTCTGCACTGTTTGCGGCCTGGCGGGATCCAGGTTTTCGAGGCGGAGCCGGATTGGGACGACCGGATTCTGCTCTTGTCCGCGAATCTGGCCTCCGTGGCCCTCATTCCTAACTCTCGTCTCTGGGAGTCCCTGGCGGTGTACAGCCCCTCCGGTCCATTATCGGTCCTGGTAAAGAGACTGATCAATTCACGCATCCGCCTGCTCCTGGGCGGAGAAGACTTTCTTTCCGCCGAACAAGCCCTTTGACCCTAAAATTGAAACCAAGTATTCTGAGCCCGAGGGGTGAAAGACCTTGGTAGAGATTGTCGGGTTCGGCCAATGCTGTTTGGATTATCTGGCCCTGGCGGATGAGTATCCGCTTGAGGACCGCAAGGCCGAGTTCCGCAGGCTGCTGATCCAGGGCGGCGGGCCCGTGGCCACGGCCCTGGTCTGTCTCTCCAGGCTGGGCCGCAGGACCGGGATAGCCGGAGTGGTGGGAGACGACTCCTTCGGCCTGGAGATCCGGGCCGGTCTGGAAGCCGAAGGGGTGGACACCAGGCATCTGCTCATCCGGCCGGGAGCTTCTTCCCAGTTCGCCTTTATTCTGGCCAATCCTTTGCGCTCCACCAGGACCATCAACTGGATCAGGGGCACGGGCGCGCCCCTTACGGAAGACCAGCTTCCCCGGGATTTCATCAGCCGGGCCAGGGTTCTCCATTTGGACGGTCTGGACCCGGTGGGCGCTCCGGCCGCGGCCAGGGCGGCCCGGCAGTCCGGGGTTACGGTGACCCTGGACGTGGGCACTCTCCGCGACCACACCCTGGAGTTGATCGGGCAGGTGGACCACGTCATTGCCTCGGAGGTTTTTAAGGAGGCCTTTGCCCCGGAGATGAAGCCCCGGGAGGCGGTGCGGAAACTGCGCGCCCTGGGGCCCAAGGTAGCGATCATCACCCTGGGCCGGGCCGGGTCGGTGGGTTTCGACGGCCGGGAGACGGTCTGCCAGCCGGCCTTTCCGGTCCGGGCCGTGGACACCACTGCGGCCGGCGACGCCTATAACGGCGGTTACATCCACGCCCTGCTGGAGGGCCTGGACCTGGCCGGGAGGATGCGCTTCGCCTCGGCCGTGGCGGCTCTCAACTGCACCGCCCTGGGCGGCCGGACCGCCCTGCCCACCAGGGAACAGGCGGCTCGTTTCCTGGAGTCCAACCAGGGTGAAATGGACCGGTCATGGGGTTGAACCCCGGCAAAAAACTCCGCCGGACGCTCCGGGACAGTCTGGGGCCTGGGTTGGCCGCCGGGGCGCTGAAGCTCTACAGCAAAACTCTGAAAACGGAGTATCTGGGCTGGGACAAGGTCCTGGCCCACAGGAAGGACGGGCCTGTCATCCTGTGTCACTGGCACGGCGATGACCTGGCTCTGTTGGTTCCCTTTGCCGGCAAGGGGTTGACCATGATGGTCAGCCGCTCCAAGGACGGAGATCTCCTCTCCGGAATCATGACCCGGCTGGGTTATGCCACGGTCCGGGGCTCCACTTCCCGGGGCGGCGGACAGGCCCTGCGGAATCTGGTCAGGGTGGTCCGCTCCGGACGGGACGTGGGCCTGACCGTGGACGGGCCCAGGGGACCCCGGGCCCGGGTCCAGGCCGGGGTGATCACCCTGGCCCGGCTGAGCGGGGCGCCCGTCTTTCCCGGCGCGGCCTGGGCCGACCGGAGATGGGTCTTCAAAAAGACGTGGCACCAGACCTATCTGCCCCAGCCGGGCGCCCTGGTTCGGATCGCTTTTGGCGAGCCCATCTTTGTCCCGCCCAAGGCCTCCAAGGAGGAGATGGAGGCGTTGAGGCAAAAAGTGGAGGAAGAGTTTTTCCTTCTCCACGAGAAGGCCCGGCAGGGATCTTAATAACGGCTGTTCGAAGGCTGGAATTATTTCCGGTGGTTGTTTTCCGAGGAAAAATTTGGTCGGACGGACGGACGTGGCGTTCTGCGGGTTGCGGTTTATCTCCAAACAGCCCTGATCGGGCGCGGATGCGGCCTTGACGGGGCCAGGATCAGGCCTGCCGGGATCATTTCCAGTCCTCAAAGCGTTAAAATATATGCTCATTGAAAAGTGCCGCCCCTGAATCCGGTTGTTCATTCTGCCCCAACAACATCACTAAAAAAATTCCCTCTCCCCTTGAGGGGAGAGGGTAAGGGTGAGGGGTGATGGAACCCCTTTCCGGCTAATACGTCTTGATTAAAAGGTAAAAACCTTGTAGGCCGAGTCGGCCATCTTGTCCACCAGGGCTGGTCCGGCCTCAATGGCTGTGCCGGTGAGGCATTCGTCCGGGCCCACCAGCCTCTTGTCGGCGCAAGCCTTGCAAACGTAGATGGGGGCCTTGTGCTCCACCAGCTTGTCTATGAGCTCTTTCATGTGTTCGCCGGTGGAGGAGCGGATGCCCTCGGCCATGCCCAGCTGCGCCCAATGGATGGCGTCGTCGATCAGGAAAACCTCCACTTCATGGCCTTTTTCCGCGGCGATGGCCGCGAATTGGATGGCCCGTGTGGCGCCGCCCGCTTTTTCCAAACCCTTGGACAGAACGAACAACAGCTTTTGCATGATATTTCTCCTATCTTATTGAAATTGAGTATTATCTTTGCTTTTTGGCATAGGCGGCGGCCTCCAGCCCGGCCACACAGCCCTCTCCCACGGCCTTGGCCATCTGCCAGGGCGGCCCGCAGATGTCCCCGGCGGCGTAGATGCCGGGGATGTTGGTCTGCTGCTTCTTGTCGGTCACGATGTAGCGGAAGGATTCCGGATCCAGATTCACCCCCAGGCCGGCGGCCAGCTCGATGGCCCCCTTGGCCCCCAGTTCGATAAAGACGCCCTCCACGGCCAGCTCGGAGTCGTCGTAAAGGGTCAGGCTCTCCACCTGGGTTTGGCCGTTGATGCTTTTGACCGGATTGCCCTTGTGGATGACCACCCCGGAGGCCTTGACCTGCCCGGCCAGGGAGTTGGTGACGTTGAGGTCGTCGCAGATCAGGTGAACCTGGCTGGAATAAAACAGGAGGGTCATGGCCCCGGAGACGGCGGCGCTCTCCGAGCCGATCACAGCCACGGGCGCGTTCCGGAAAAAGTTGGCGTCGCAGTCCACGCAGTAGGAGACGCCCTTGCCCAAAAGCTCCTTCTCCCCCGGTACATTGAGCTTGTTGCGGGAGATGCCCATGGCCAGAACCAGGGTCTGGCCCTTGATCTCCTGTCCGGATTCGGAGCGGATCGCGACCCGCCCCTCTCCGGCCTCGAGGCCGATGATGTCCTCGTCCAGGAAGACCGCACCGGAGGTCTGGGCCTGTTCACGGCCGCTCTCCAGAAGATCCTGGCCGGTGACGCCCAGGGTGCAGCAGTAGTTTTCCACGTGGGCCCGGAAAAGGCTCGATTTTTGGGGGCGGCCCATGACCAGGACCGAAGCCTTGGCCCGGGAGGCGTGGATGGCGGCCTGAAGCCCGGCCGGGCCGGTTCCCAGAATAATCAGATCGTAAATGGTGTCCATGCCTATCCCCCTAGTCTTTAAGGAAGAGGAGACCGCGCCGGGTCCCGCCGCTCTCCTGTTAAAGTTCTGCTCAGACCGGTTTGAGCCACTTGAACCGGAAGATCAGGCAGACCAAGGCGAAGATCAGAAAGGTCATTACCCCGAAGACGTGGATCAGGTCCGAGACGATCAGCAGGTTCTGGGAAAAATTGATGCCGGGCAGGTTGTCCAGCAGCAGGATCAGGCCGCTGCCCAAAATCAGAACCAGGAAGCCCAGGCGGACCGAGCCGCTCCAGGTCAGGCGGGCGGTCTTGATCCTGGAGATGAGGTACCATGTCCCGAAATAGAACAGGGTGAAGAGCAGAACCATGGCCGCGTAGTAGTGGACCTCCAGCCCGGTGTAGAAGTTGGCGGCCCAGCCCAGGCCGGGGATCTCGTTGATGTAGTACCTTTTGACGATGGGCATCTGGCCGAAACCGGTGAAGGCCATGACCGCCAGAGCCGCGAAATAGACGACCTTCAGGTTTTTCCCCACTCTTTCCTGATTCATGATTTATCCTCCCCGCTTTCCTCCCCGGCCTTCTCGCTCTTCTTGGCCAGGCTGACGAACCTTCCCACCGCTCCGGCGACTCCGGCAATGGGGGCGATGGCCAGGGCCTTCATCAGGTTGTTGGAGTGGGCCATGGTGTCGGCCACAGGCTTGAGATGGGGCTTGCCCGGTCCCTTTTCAATAACCTTGTTCAACTCCTCAAAGGGCACCGGGGAGACATAGATGGTGTTGGTCCCGCCGTTCTCCTTTTCGCCGTAGATGAACCCCCCGATCTCTTCAGCGATGGCGTGGGCCTCCTTGATGATCTCGTCCCGGGGTCCGATCTTCTGGACGTTCTCGGGACAGATGTCGATGCAGGCCGGCAGCTCGCCTTCGGCCACCTTTTGGTAGCAGCGGTCACACTTGTACATTACCCCGTTGCCGGCGAACTCGGGCATGATGTCCAAATATATGCCCAGCCCGCTCTGGCGCTCCGGGATGTGCCAGGGGCAGACCGACTTGCACTTGGCTCCGCCCAGGCAGATCTCCGAGTCGATGATGGCGATGCCGTTATCCTGCTGATGGGCCGCGCCAAAGGGGCAAAGGTCGACGCAGGGCGGGTTCTGGCAGTGCATGCAGCGCCGGGGAATGGTCAGGGAGAACTCCTTGCCCTGGTAGGTTCCTTCGGCGGTCTGGATGTAGAGCCAGTTGTAGGGGGTCAGCCGGTCCATGACGTCCTGCTTCTCGGACCAGTCCGATATTTTGACCCTTTTGGTGGGATACATGGTCGGTATCTTGGACATGTCCACCACCGGGAACTTCTCCTCGTTGGACTCCTTGCAGGCTTCCACGCAGGCCTCGCAGCCGATGCATTTGCGGATGTCCAGCAAGGTGGCCAGGTGCTTGTCCTTGGCCGCCATGGCCGTGGAGGCCGGCACCGTGGATGCGGCCACGGCCCCGGCCGTGGCCAGCCCTGCCTTTAAAAACGATCTTCGGGATAAATCCGCCATTGCGATTACTCCTTGGTTGAGTGACGATTCAGTTTTTCCGGAGATATATTCGTTTAAACCCGTTCTCTTGAGCCGAGTTTACCAGCCGGTCCGGTCCGGCGGCAAGCACCACGGTCAGATCCTCGATGGTGGCCGGATCGGTGATGAGGACCTCGAGAATCTCCCCGGGCCTCATATCTTTTAGAAGGCTCTTTATTTTTAGGATACACCAGGCGCAGCCGCCGCCCCTGAGGTCCAGAACAGCCTGGCCGGGCCGCACTCCTGGGTTTGTCTGACATTTTGAATCCATGGTCGCCTCCATCCGCGGTTCCAATACTATCAAGATTGGTGCCAGCCTGGAGCGGAGTTAAAAAAATTGATAACTACCTGAAATAGCGTGGTATCAACAATGGACAGGCAAACCTTGACCAGCTATCGTTAAGAATGTAACTTAACGATAGTTAACGCTATGGCGTTCAGGGTTAACCTTTTGCGGCAGGGAGTGGTCCGGGTGGAAAGCGGGAATCGAGGAGAAACATCTCCCCCACCGTTGGGCGATTGGCTGGCCCAAGGGGGCCCGGGCCCCAAGGTCTATGCCGAGTATAACCAGTTCTGGCGGACCGTGGTGGAGACCATGACCGACGCCCTGATGGTGGTCGACACCGACGGGATCATCGTCTCCCTGAACCGGGCCCTGACCGAGATCAGCGGCTACCGGCGCGAGGAACTCATCGGCCGCTCCTGCGCCGTCCTGGATCTGGATACCTGCGAGCGGGCCAGGGCCCAGGGCGGGGCTCACCATTGCGCCCTTTTCCGGGACGGCGGGGTCCGGCGCTGCCGAACCATGCTCCGGACCAAGGACGGCCGGGTGGTGCCTCTGATCAAAAACGCGGCCGTGCTCAAGGATTCCGCGGGCCGGGTCATCGGCGGGGTGGAGACCCTGACCGACCTTTCCGAACTGGAGGCCAGGGATCGGGTCATCACCGCCCTGCGCCAGGAACTCTCCGGACAGGACGGTTTCCAGGGCATGATCGGCACCTCCCCGGTTATGAAAAAATTCTTCCAGTTGATCTCGGCCGTGTCCGTTTCCGGCGCCCCGGTGGTCATCACCGGCCCCTCCGGTTCGGGCAAGGAGCTGGCCGCCCAGGCCATCCACAGCCTGGGACCGAGGGCCAAGGGTCCCTTCATCAAGGTCAACTGCGCCGCCCTCAACGAATCCCTTCTGGAATCGGAACTGTTCGGGCACGCCAAGGGGGCCTTTACCGGGGCGGACCGGGAGCGCAAGGGCCGGTTCGAGGCCGCCGACGGCGGGGATATCTTTCTGGACGAGATCGGAGACCTGCCCTTGGCCACCCAGATTAAGCTTCTGCGGGTGCTGCAGGAAGGGGAGATCGAGCGGGTGGGGGAGAACCGGCCCATCGAAATCGATGTCCGGATCATAACCGCCACCAATCAGGACCTGAGCGAGCTCATGGCCGAGGGGCGCTTTCGGGAGGACCTCTACTACCGTATCGCGGCCCTGCCCATCAGGATTCCGCCCCTGGCCCAGCGGCGGGAGGATATCCCCCTTTTGGCCGAGACGTTCATCAACAGGATCAGGCTCAAGACCTCCAAGAACATCACCGGGGCCTCCAGGGAGGCCATGGAGATACTGATGGCCTACTCCTGGCCCGGCAACGTGCGGGAGCTGATCAACGCCCTGGAGTACGGTTTTGTCCTCTGCCCGGAAGGCCTCCTGGCTCCGGAACATCTTCCGGCCCACCTGCTGACGGGTACCGCCGGCCGCGGCCCGACGGAGCGGACGGGCTCCGGGGGCGGGCTCTCCCCGGAAGAGGAGGGACGGATCAGGGCGGCCATGAGAAAGACCGGAGGAAACAAAACCGAAGCGGCCGCGCTGCTGGGAATCAGCCGGGTGACTCTGTGGAAGAAGCTGAAGCGGATGGAGGACGGGGCCTGAGCAGGTTCTGACATAAAAGCGGGAAGCGCTGTGGGGGGGGAGTGTCGGTTTATCTGATTGACTGAAAATCAAAGACTTAAAAACCCTCCTCCACAAATTATCCGACACCCCCCTGTGTGTGTGTGGGCCGTTGCCGACATCCGGGCAGATCGGCGCCGAAACTATCTGACCAGATGGCAGGCCACATGGTGGCCGGGGCGGACCTCCCGCATCTCCGGCCGCTCCCGGCGGCAGATGTCCTGGACCAGGGGGCAGCGGGTGTGGAAGCGGCAGCCCGGGGGCGGGTCGATGGGGCTGGGCACATCGCCCAGGAGCACGGTCCGCTTGCGTTCGGCCTTGGGGTTCGGGATGGGCGAGGCCGCCAGAAGGGCCTGGGTGTAGGGGTGGAGGGGGTTTTGATAAAGTTCCCCGCTGGCCGCCGTCTCCACCAGGAGCCCCAGATACATTACCGCCACCCGGTCGGAGATGTGCTCCACCACGGACAGATCGTGGGAGATGAACAAATAGGTCAGGTCGAACTTGTCCTGGAGGTCCTGGAGCAGGTTGATGACCTGGGCCTGGATGGAGACGTCCAGAGCCGAGACCGCCTCGTCGCAGATGATCAGCTTGGGGTTCAGGGCCAGGGCCCGGGCCACCCCGATGCGTTGCCTCTGTCCGCCCGAGAACTGGTGGGGGAAGCGGCGCATCTGCTCCTGCTTGAGCCCCACCACCTCCATCAGCTCCAGGACTCTTTGATTGCGCTCCGACCGGGAGCGGACCCCCTGGACCAGAAGCGGTTCGGCGATGATCTGGGCCACATTTTTCCGGGGATTCAGGGAGGAGAAGGGGTCCTGGAAGATGATCTGCATCTCCTGCCTGAGCCGGCGCAGCTGTCCCGGGCCGTACTTGAGAATGTCCTCCCCTTCGAACAGAACCTGGCCCGAAGTGGGCTCCTCCAGCCGCAGGATCAACCGGCCCAGAGTGGATTTGCCGCAGCCGGACTCGCCCACCAGCCCCAGGGTTTCGCCTTTGTTGATGGTCAGGCTGATCCCGTCCACGGCTCTGACCCGGGCCACCTCCCGCAGGAAAACCCCGCCGGTGATGGGGAAATGCTTGACCGCGTCGATTATCTCGACCAGGGGCCGGTCCTCCGCGGACCAGGGTTTTGGGGACAGCGCTTCAGGCATACTTGAAACACCTGACTTTGTGGCCGGGCGAGAGGTCGATCATTTCCGGGTTCTCTTTCCGGCATTTGTCGAACACATCCGGGCAGCGCTCCGAAAAGCGGCACCCTTGGGGCAGATTGAACAGGGAGGGGACCACTCCGGGAATGGTCTCCAGGCGGTGCTTTTCCTTGCCCCGGCCCAGAACCGGGATGGAGGAGAGCAGACCCACGGTGTAGGGATGCTTGGGATTTTCGTAGATAGTCTCCACGTCGGCCGCCTCCATGACCTTTCCGGCGTACATCACCGCCACCTGCTGGGCCATCTCGGCGATGACCCCCAGGTCGTGGGTGATGAACAGGATGGAGGCCCCGGTCTCCCGCTTCAGCCGGTTCATCAGCTCCAGAATCTGGGCCTGGATGGTCACGTCCAGGGCCGTGGTGGGCTCGTCCGCGATCATCAGCCGGGGGCTGCAGGCCAGGGCCATGGCGATCATGACCCGCTGGCGCATCCCCCCGGACATCTGGTGGGGGTAGTCGTCGATCCTGGTCTCCGGCGCGGGGATGCCCACCTGCTTGAAGACGTCGATCACCTTCTGCCTGGCCTGGGAGCGGTCCAGTTTTTCATGGAGCCGGATCACCTCCGAGACCTGGTCCCCCACCGGGAAGACGGGATTGAGGGAGGTCATGGGCTCCTGGAAGATCATGGAAATCATGTTCCCCCTGATCTTGCGCATCTGTTTTTCAGAGTACTTTAGGAGGTCCTCTCCCTCGAAAAAAATCTCGCCCCCGGCGATGACTCCGGGAGGGGAGGGAACCAGGCCCATGATGGAGGAGGCCGTGACCGACTTGCCGCAGCCGGACTCGCCCACCAGGCCCAGGGTCTGGCCGGGCTCGATGGCCAGGGAGACGTTGTCCACGGCGGTGACCACTCCGCCCCGGATGTGGAACTCCACGGTAAGGTTGTTTATTTCCAGGAGGGCCACACTCAGTCCCTCAGCCTGGGGTCCAGGGCGTCCCGCAGCCCGTCGCCCAGGAGGTTGAAGCCCAGGACCCCGAACAGGATGGCTATTCCGGGGAGAGTCATGACCCACCAGGCCCGCAGGATAAGCTGCCGTCCCATGGCGATCATGGCCCCCCACTCGGGCGTGGGCGGCTGGGCTCCCAGGCCCAGGAAGGACAGCCCGGCCGCGTCCAGGATGGCCGAGCCGAAGCCCAGGGAGGCCTGGATGATGATGGGGGCCAGGCAGTTGGGAAAGATGGAGGAGAAAATGATCCTCAGGTCCTTGGCCCCGGCCGCCCGGGAGGCCATGACGTAATCCTTCTCGTATTCCTCCAGCACACTGGCCCGGACGATCCGGGCGAAACGGGGGATGGTGATGATGCCGATGGCGATCATGGCGTTCTTCAGCCCCGGCCCCAGGTAGGCCACGATGACGATGGCCAGGAGGATGTGGGGGAAGGCCAGGATGATGTCCATTATCCTCATGATCAGGTTGTCGATCCAGCCCTTGAAATAGCCGGCCACGGCTCCCAGCAGGGAGCCGATCATGAAGGCGATGCCCACGGAGAGGACCCCCACCATGAGCGACAGCCGGGCGCCCCAGATCAGCCGGGAGAGGATGTCCCGGCCCAGGTCGTCGGTGCCCAGGATGTTCTTCCAGGTCCCGCCCGGCAAAAAGACCGGCGGCTTGAGCTGGTCGTAGAGGGAGTTCTCGATGGGGTCGTGGGGGCTGATCCAGGGGGCCAGCAGGGCCGAGAGAACCACCACGGCGATGATGATCAGGCCGGCCAGGCCGGTCTTGTTCTTGACCAGCTTCTCCGCCTGGTCCCAGAAGGGATGGCGGTCCTCGATGTTCCTGTTCTTGGCTAAGGCGATCATCTGACGCTTATCCTGGGGTTGATGACGGCGTAGGTCACGTCGACCAGAAGATTGACCAGGACATAGCTGGTGGCCACCACCAGGGTTCCGCCCTGGATGACCATGTAGTCGCGTTTAACCACCCCGTCGAAGATCCACTTGCCCACCCCGGGCCAGGCGAATACCGTTTCGGTCAGGATGGCCCCCCCTAAGAGGATGCCGAACTGGAGCCCCACCACGGTGATGACCGGGATGAGCCCGTTACGCAGGGCGTGCTTCATCACGATCTTGAACTGGGAGAGTCCCTTGGCCTTGGCCGTCTTGATGTAGTCCTGGCGGAGCACCTCCAGCATGGAGGAGCGGGTCATCCGGGCCACGATGGCCAGGGGGATGGTGGACAGGGCCACGGCCGGCAGGATAAGGTGGCGCACTGCGTCCCTGAAGGCGGCCCAGTCTCCGGCGATGAGGGTGTCGATGAGGTAGAAGTTGGTGATCACCTTCACGTCGAAGGCCACCCCCAGCCGGCCGGACATGGGCACCCAGCCCAGCCAGACCGAGAAGATGAGCATCAGCACCAGCCCCAGCCAGAAGACCGGCATGCTGACCCCGATGAGGGAACCCAGCATGGACAGGTAGTCAAAGACGGAGTACTGCCGGGTGGCTGAGATGATGCCCAGGATCAGCCCGAAAAAGGAACTCAGGATCATGGCTGCCAGGGCCAGTTCGATGGTCGCCGGGAAACGCTCCTTGATCTCCTGGCTGACCTTCTGGCGGGACCAGATGGTCTCCCCCAGGTCGCCCTTCATGAGCCGTTGGAGAAACATCAGATACTGGGTGTAGATGGGTTTGTTAAGGCCCAGATGGTCCCGCATGGCGGCCAGGGATTCGGTGGTGGCCCGCTCCCCCAGGAGCAGCTCGGCCGGGTCGCCGGGGGCCAGCCGGAGCATCAGAAAAACGATTATGGAAACCGCAAAAAGGGTGGGAATAACGCTTAAAAATCTTCTGATGATAAAACTGAGCATATCAGGCGATGACCCGGGCGGGGGAGGGCCGCCCCTCCCCCTGTTGTCAGCTTTGGACTACTTGGCCAGCCAGACGGACTTGAGCCTGACCGAACCCGTGGGATGCAGTTTGAAGTTCATGACCTTTTTGGTGGCCGGCCACTTGACCGTGGAGTGGGCGATGGGGATAGCCCCCACCTCGTCGAAGATGACCTGGAGGGCCTGCTGATAAATCTTATCCCGCTCGGCCTGGTCGATGGTCTGTTTTCCCTTGAGCATGAGCTCGTGGTAGGTTTTGTTGTGCCACTGGGTCCGGATGTTCTCGGAGGCCAGCCCGTCGAAGAGCACGGCCAGGAAGTTGTCCGGGTCGCCGTTGTCGCCGGTCCAGCCCAACTGGAAGAGGTCCATGTCCTCGGGCTGCTCCCGCTGCCTCTTGAGGTAGGTGCCCCAGTCGTAGGAGACGATGCGGGCGTTGATGCCGATCTTTTTCAGGTCGCCGATCATGGCGATGCCCACCTTCAACCCCTCGGGGTTGTAGGGCCGGGGCACGGGCATGGACCACAGGGTGATCTCGGGCAACCCCTTGCCCTCGGGATATCCGGCCTCGGCCAAAAGCTTTTTGGCCAGGTCCGGGTCGTAGGAGTAACCCGGTACGGATTTGTTGTAGCCCCACATGGTGGGCGGGATGGGGTTGGCGGCCACCTGGCCCATGCCCTGGTAGATGTTGTCCACAATGGCCTTGCGGTTGATGGCGTGGGCCACGGCCTGGCGCAGCTTGAGGTTGGATTTCCAGGGTTCCTTGGTGTGGTTGAAGGAGAGGTAGCCCACATTCATCCCGGGCTGGGAGATGACCTGGAGGTTGGGGTCCTTCTCGGCCAGGGGGATGTCTCCGGGGTTGGGGAACTGGCAGACGTGCACGCCGCCCGATTTAAGCTCCAGGAAACGGACCGAGTTCTCGGGGATGGCCCGGAAGACGACCTTGTCCAGATAGGGGCCCTTGTCCTTGTCCCAGTAGTCCTTGAAGGCCTCCAGGATGATCCGGTCGTCCTTGACCCACTTGACGAACTTGAAGGGACCGGTGCCCACGGGGTTGCGCAGGAACTCGCCGGGGTTTTTCAGGAACGCCGTGGGGCTGATGATGTCGGCGAAGTCCATGCCCATGTTGGCCAGGAAGGGGGCCTCGACCCTCTTCAGATTGAAGACCACGGTGTACTTGTCCACGGCCTCGATGGAGCCGATGGTGTCGTCCATCTCCATGGAGACCCAGTATTCGGGCGGCCTTTCCTGCTTGGGAATCTCGAACCCCTTGCCCTGCCACTTGACGCTGGGCTCCTTCATCATCCGGCCGATGGAAAAGACCACCGAGTTGGCGTCCATCTCCGTGCCGTCGTGAAACTTGACCCCCTTGCGAAGTTTGAAGGTGTAGGTCTTGCCGTCATCGCTGATGGTCCAGGATTCGGCCAGACCCGGCTCCAGGGCCGTGGATTCGTCCTTGTAGAAGATCAAGGCCTCGAAGATATTGTCGCAAACCTGGAAGGAGTTGCCGTCGGTCTCATATGCCGGGTCCAGGCCGACCGAATCACCTCCCCGGCCGAAAACCAGGGTTCCGCCCTTGACCGGATCGGCTGCCAAAGCCGTACCGGACAAGGCCACGATAAAGACGAAAGCCAACAAAATTGCGATCTTCTTCATACCGCTCCCTCCTCTTGTGGGTCAAAGATGTAACAGGCAGAATAAATATGTTACACGATTAGTCTGCAGCTTGGCAACAAATCGTAGGAAAATATTGTTTTTTACGGTCTATTATTGATAACTAATTAATAATATTAAAATATAATGATAAATACGACGATGGGGCCGGAGCATAGTATGTTTCGCCGTCAATCCAGACTGCCCTGATTGCCGCGGTAGGCGATCACGTTGGCCCGTTCCAGGGTCACCAGACCCTCGTCCATCATCCCCTCCAGCCGGGCCAGGAATGATTCTATGTGCTCGGGATAATCCACGATCTCGACAATGATCGGCAGATCCCGGGAGAGGCGCAGGATCTTGGAGGACTTGATCATGCTCTTGGCTCCGAAGCCCAGAATCCCCCGCAACACGGTGGCCCCGGCCATGCCCCGTTTGCGGGCCTCCTCCACGATAACCTCATAGAGCGGACGGCCTTTATATCTGTCGGCTTCGCCGATGAAGATCCTCAGAAGCTCGGCTTCCTCGGGCAGTCTCATGGGTTTCTCCTCCCTATCACATCATCCGGCCCAGGGCCGTTCCCAGCAAAAGAGCAATCAACCCGGTCACATTTTGGAGGATCAGGTTGGCTCCGGCGGCCAGCCACTGGCCGTCCTGGACCAAGCCTCCCGTTTCAAATATAAAGGTCGAAAAGGTGGTGAAGGCGCCCATGAACCCGGTCAGGACGATGATTCTCACATCTCCTGGCAGGGAGGTTCTTTCAGTGAACCAGATCCAGACCAGGCCGAACAGAAAACAGCCGGAAAGATTGACCACGGCCGTGCCCCAGGGGAAAGCGGCCCCGGTCAGTCTCTGGACCAGGCCGGTCAGGCCGTAACGGGCCAAGGCGCCCAAGGCTCCGGCCAGAGCGATATAGATAACTCTGCTGATTATCAATTGATTACCCGCGGGGCGAATATTCCCAAAGCCCGGTAATAGTAGCTTATCCCGGTCGAAAAGGCCAGCCCCGGCCCGGTCCAAAAGTAAGACTGGACAAACTCTCCGGCCGGAAAAATTGAGCACTCTCTTGCCATCGGCCGAGTAATGGTTCACAATTTCAGACAGGAACTGGGTTCGGGTCAATCGAAGGTTTGGGGCTGATTAGCGACGGGGTTACGTTTCGCCGGTTTTATATAAAAACCGTTAGACCTGAAATAGGCGATAGATTCTTTCGCCTCTGGCACCGGAAATCCACTTGGACGGAAAATTAGGTTCTATGGATCAATCCAACCTGGAGAGATTGGCTCCCCTTCAAGGCGGGGGGGAGAAACCCTCCTTTAGAGAAAAGATCACCACCTCGGCCTTCTGGCTGACCTTTCTCATCATGGGGGTCGTCTGGCTGGTTCTCTCCGGCCGGTTCGACTATTTCCACATGGGGCTGGGGCTGATCAGCTGCCTCCTGGTGGCCTATTTCTCCTCGGATCTCCTTTTCGACAGACCCCCGGCCAAGGCCGCGGCGCCCATCGTATTCAGCTATCTGGCTTATCTGCCCTGGATCCTGGGCCAGGTCTGTCTGGCCAACTGGCACGTCCTCAAAATATGCCTGAGCCCCCGGATGATGGAGAAGATAGACCCCCATCTGGTTACCTTCAGCTCCTCCCTGAAAAGTGAACTGTCTTTAGTCACCCTGGCCAACTCCATCACCCTGACCCCGGGGACCATAACCGTGCGCGTCACTGTAGACGGGTCTTTCATGGTCCATGCCATCGACGCCAAATCAGGGGATCCGGAGGGGCTTAAGGAGATGGAGCGGAAGGTGGCCCGGGCCTTCCGGGAGGAAACATGAACCAGGTTTTCGTGATCTCGGCTTTGATTCTGGCCCTGCTGATGATCCTGTCGCTCTACCGGGGCGTGGTCGGGCCCACGGTTCTGGACCGGCTGGTGGGGGTCAACGCCATCGGTTCCAAGACCACCGTCCTGCTGGTCCTGATCGGACTCCTTTACGGGCAGGTGGATATGTTCGTGGATATCGCCCTGGCCTACGCCATGCTCAACTTCATCGCCGTCCTGGCCGCGGGCCGGTACTTTCAGAAAAGAGGAGGGCTGGGAGAAGAATAGCTCCGGTTCGGCGGAGAGGAAAGACCCGTGGATCAAAGGAGGATAAGGGGTTTGAGATGAACATCGTGGTCACCATTCTGATGGGAGCCGGGCTGATTCTCTTTTTCGGAGGAGTGGTGGGCCTGATCCGGCTGCCCGATTTTTACACCAGGCTCCATGCCGCCGGGAAACTGGACTCTCTGGCCATTCTGTTGATGATGATCGGCCTGGCCCTGTTCAACCTGGAACCCCTCACCCTGGGCAGTGTTCTGACCAGCCTCAAACTGATTCTCATCGTCCTGTTCATCTACCTGGCCTCGCCCACGGCCACCCACGCCATCGTGGACGCGGGGCTTCGGGCCGGCCAGGCTCCCTGGACCAAGGCGGACCACAAGGGGACGGGGAGCCTCTGATGGCCTGGATGCTGGACCTGATCGTGTTGAGCCTGGTGATCATCTGCGGCCTGGCCTCCATCATGGTCAAGGACCTGATGTCCGCGGCCATCCTGTTCGGGGCCTACAGCTTCATGATGTGCGTACTGTGGGCGGTCATGGGGGCCGTGGATGTGGCCTTCACCGAGGCGGCCGTGGGCGCGGGGGTCTCCACGGTCTTTTTTGTGGCCGCCGTTTTCAGAACCTCCAGAAAGAGTTCGGATTGAGCCCTAAGTTTATCAAACCCCTGGCCGCGGGCCTGGTCTTTTTGGCCGGAAGCGTTCTGGCTTACGCCTCCCTGGAGTTCCCCGACTGGGGGGATGGGAATTCTCCGGCCGCCACCCATGTTTCGCCCCATTACATCCAGAAGTCCCTGGAAGAGACCTCGGTGCCCAATATCGTCACCGCGGTTTTGGCCGACTACAGGGGATTCGACACCATGTTCGAGACCACCGTGGTCTTTGCCGCCGGTCTGGCCTGTCTGCTTCTCCTGCGGGTTTTCAGGACCAAACCGCCGGCCACCAGATATTTCCGGCACCTGCCCACGGGGACGGTGGTGGAGGTCCGGGGAAACGGCCTCAAAAGGATGCCCCGGGACGACTTTGCCCCCATCGACAGCGACTGGGTGCCGGATGACCTGATCAACCGGACCGCCTGCCGGATCATGATCCCCTTTATCCAGTTGTTTGGGCTGTATGTGATCGCCCACGGGCACCACTCTCCGGGAGGCGGATTCCAGGGCGGGGTCATTTTGGGCGCGGCCCTGATCCTCCTGGCCCTTTCCCGTGACCTGCGCTTCACCAAAACCAGGCTCAGGGAATCCAGCACCGGGCTGATGAGCGCCCTGGGAGTCTTCATCTATGCCGGGGTGGGGGCCTTCTGCCTCCTGAGCGGATTCAATTTTTTGGATTACGGCGGGCTGGCCGGGATTCTGATGGTGGACCCGGTGACGGCCCGCAGCTTGGGTATTCTTTTCGTGGAGATCGGGGTGGGGTTGGCGGTCATGGCCACCATGGTCCTGATCTACAACAATGTGGCCTCGGGTGGGCGCATGGAGGAGGGGTTGTAGGGGATGGGCGAGATCGTCTCCCAGATCGCGGCCAAGTACAACTACCTGGCCTACATCGCCCTGATGATGATCGGGTTCTACGCCATGATCGCCAAGAACAACCTGGTCAAGAAGATCATCGGCATGTCCATCTTTCAGACCGCGGTGATCCTCTACTACATCTCCAGCGCCTACAAAACAGGGGCCGGCATTCCCATCCTGAGCCACGGCACGGGCCACGGCCACGGTGAGCAGGTCATCCGGGCGGCGGATTACATCAACCCTCTGCCCCATGTCCTGATGCTCACCGCCATCGTGGTCTCCGTGGCCACCCTGGGGGTGGCCCTGGCCCTGGCCATAAGGATCTACGACAGGCATAAAACCCTGGAGGAGGACGAGATTCTGGAACAGTTGAAGGAAAAATGAGCAGCCAGTTCCCGGCTCTGTTGGTGGTCCTGCCGCTGCTGGCGGCCTGCCTTATGGTCATGGCCTGGTGGTTCAGGCCTTCTCTTTGTTTCCCCCTGGCCCTGGCCGGCCTGACCGGAGCGGCGGGTTCGGCCCTGGGGATCCTCTATAAGGTCCTCACCGGCCCCGACCTGCTCTACCGTCTGGGCGGCTGGGACCCGCCCGTGGGCATAGTCTACGTGGTGGACAAGTTCAACGGTCTGGTTTTGGCGGCGGTCAGTCTGAGCGCCCTGATCGGGCTCATCGGCTCCCGGACCAACATCGAACAGGAGCAGCACGGCAAGGCCGGGATTTTCTACGCCCTCTATCTGCTCAACGTGGCCGGGCTGCTGGGCATTGTGGTCACCGGGGATGCCTTCAACCTCTACGTTCTTCTGGAGATAGCGGCCCTGTCCGGCTACGCCCTGATCGCCATGGGCGACCAGCGGGCCCCCCTGGCCGCCCTCAACTACCTCTTCATGGGCACCATCGGGGCCACCTTCTATCTTCTGGGGGTGGGCATTCTCTACATTCAGACCGGGACCCTGAACATGGCCGATCTGGCCCTGCGGTTGCAACCTCTTTACGGCTCCACCTCCCTGCTGGTGGCTTTCCTGGTCATAGGTATGGGCCTGGGCATGAAGATGGCCTTTTTCCCGGTCCACACCTGGCTGCCCGGAGCCTACACCCACGCCCCTTCGGCGGCCACGGTGCTCATGGCCCCCCTGACCACCAAGGTCATGATCTACATCCTGATCCGGCTGACCATCTCGGTCTTCACCCCGGAGTACGTCTTCCACGGCCTGGGATTGAAGACGATCATGGTCTGGATGGCCTCGGCGGCCATCGTGGCCGGGGCGGTCATGGCCCTGGCCCAAAGGGATTTCAAGCGGATGCTGACCTATGTGGTGGTGGCCGAAGTGGGTTACATGATCGGCGGACTTTGGCTGGGCAACGCCACGGGCCTGACCGGGGCCATCCTCCACCTGGTCAACGACGTGGCCATGACCCTGACCGTTTTCCTGGCCGCCTCGGCCCTCATCCAAGGCATGGGAGGGCGAAACATCGGCGGCCTCAGGGGCATGTTCGGCCGGATGCCGTGGACCATGGCTGGGCTGGCCTCGGCCGGGTTGGCCGTCATCGGGGTGCCGCCCTTCTGTGGATTCTTCTCCAAGTGGTACCTCCTCCTGGGGGCGGTCCAGGCCGGGCGGTGGCAGTTTGCCGTTGCTCTGATCTTCTCCAGCCTGGTCAGCGCGGTCCTCTTCTTCCGCCTTTTCGAAACGGCCCTTTTCCCGGCCCCAGATGAGAAAGGCCAGGAGAGCGGATCCCACCAGGACCACGGGCACAAAGGACATGGGTCCTCCCCTCCCATGCGCCTGGCCGAGGCCCCCCTGTCCCTGCTGGTCCCCCTGCTGCTTTGTTCGGCCGGGCTGGTGGCCCTGGGTCTGGCCACCCGGTCCATCGTGGTCAATCTGATTCTGCCCATTCTGCCCGGAGGGTTGTCCTGATCATGGAAGCCCTGGTCTCCATAAAACCCTTCCTGGCGGTCCTGATCCCCCTTATTGCGATTCCGGGAATTCTTTCGGCCAAGAACCCCAATGTCCGGGAAGGCTGGACCTTTGCCGCGGCCTCCCTGCTCTTGGTGGTGGTGGGTTCCATGGTTCCGGCGGTCCTGGAAGGAAAAAGCCCGGCTTTCCAGATGGTCCGGATTATGCCCCATCTCGGCCTGGCCCTCCGGGTGGACGCCCTGGGGCTGCTCTTCGCCCTGGTCTCCTCCAGTCTCTGGATCGTCACCTCGGCCTACTCCGTGGGCTACATGCGGGGCCTGGAGGAGCATTCCCAGACCCGTTACTACTGCTTCTTCGCCGTGGCTTTGGGAGCCACCGTGGGGGTGGCTTTTTCAGCCAACCTCCTGACCCTCTATCTCTTTTACGAGATGCTCTCCCTGGCCACCTATCCCCTGGTGACCCACCACCAGGACGCGGAGGCCCGGACCGGGGGTCGCAAATACCTGGTCTACATTCTGGGCACCTCCATCGGCCTGGTTCTCCCGGCCATGGTGGTCTGCTACGCCCTGACCGGGACCCTGGAGTTCGGGCCAGACGGAATCATGGGCTCCACCACGGGCCAGGGGCTGACTGCCCTGCTCATGCTCCTTTTCGTCTTCGGTTTCGCCAAGGCCGGGGTGATGCCCTTCCACGCCTGGCTGCCGGCGGCGATGATCGCCCCCACCCCGGTCAGCGCCCTGCTCCACGCCGTTGCCGTGGTCAAGGTGGGAGCCTTCTCCATCCTCAGGGTGGTCACGGGCATTCTGGGGGTGGACCATCTGGCCGGTCTGAACCTGGGCACGGTCCTGGCCTGGATAGCCTCCTTCACCATCATCGTCTCCTCTCTCATCGCCCTTTCCCAGGACGGGTTGAAACGGCGGCTGGCCTTCTCCACCATCGGCCAGCTCTCCTACATCATCCTGGGTGCGGCCCTGCTGAACCCGGCCGGGCTCACCGGCGGCTTTCTTCACATTGCCATGCACGCCTTCGGCAAGATAACCCTGTTCATGTGCGCCGGAGCCATTTTCGTGGCCACGGGCAAGACCCATATAAGCCAGATGGACGGCCTGGGCCGGAGGATGCCTTGGACCATGCTGGCCTTCCTGGCCGGGTCCCTGTCCGTGATCGGTCTGCCCCCCCTGGGCGGGTTCATCTCCAAATGGAACCTCCTTCTGGGCACCCTGGAGCCTGGGAAAGAACCATTTCTGGCGGTGCTGCTGGTCAGTTCCTTTTTGAATGCGGCTTATTTTCTGCCCATCGTCTACCGGGCCTTTTTCTGCGCGCCTCTGGACAGGGACTGCCGGGGCCCCAGGAACGAAGGGCCGCTGTGGGCTTATCTGCCCCCGGTGATCACCGCCCTGATCTCCCTGGTTCTGTTCTTCTATCCCCAGCCTTTTCTGGCCCTGGCCCGGGCCGCGGCCCGAACCTTTACCGGAGGAGGTTAGATGCCCGGCCCCGGAAATAACAGGAACTCATTAATCATACTGGGAATTTTGTTCCTGGTCATCCTGGCCGTGCCGGAGCTTCTGATCCACCGCCATCCCCATTTCGGCGTGGAGAAGGTCCCTCTGTTCTTTCCCCTGCTGGGTTTTTCGGCGGCCGTGATCCTGATCCTGCTGGCCGGTCTGCTCCGGATAGTCCTGGGCCGGAAGGGGGATTACTATGGCCGATAGTCTCCATCCGGGGCTGGTTCTGGTTCTGGGGTCCCTGGTCCTGCCCTTTCTGGAGGGCCGGGTCAAGGCGATCTACCGCTTGTTCTTGCCGGGGCTGGGGCTGTGGCTGGTGGCGGTCACCCCGGAAGGGGCCTTCTGGACCCTGGGTTTTCTGGACTACCGCCTGGTCCTGGGCCGGATGGACGCCCTGGCCCGGGTCTTCTGTCTGGCCTTCTCCCTGGTGACCTGGTTGGGGGTGCTCTTCGCCCTGAAGGTCGAAGACGACTGGCAGAACGTCAGCTCCCTGATCTATGCCGGTTCGGCCCTGGGGGTAACCCTGGCCGGGGACTGGCTGACCCTCTACATCTTCTGGGAGCTGATGGCCGTGGCCTCGGCCTTCATCATCCTGGCCGCCCGGACCAGAGGAGCCCGGGCCGCCGGGCTGCGCTATATCCTGGTTCACGTCACCGGGGGGTTGATTCTTCTGGCCGGAATCATGTTTCATCTGGCCGAGACCGGCAGCCTGGCCCTGACCGCGCTGGAGTTGGGCTCGGTTTCCTCCTGGCTGATCTTCATCGGGGTGGCCGTTAACGCGGCGGTCTGGCCGCTCCACGCCTGGCTGACCGACGCCTATCCCAGGGCCACCACCACGGGGGCGGTCTTTCTCTCCGTTCTGACCACCAAGAGTGCCGTCTACCTCATGGCCCGGGTTTTCGCCGGAACGCCGGAGTTGATTCTCCTGGGAGCGATCATGGCCCTGGTGCCTCTGGTCTACGCCCTGGTCGAGGACGACATCCGGAGAATTTTGGCCTATGTGCTGGTCAACCAGGTGGGGTTCATGCTGGTGGGGGTGGGGCTGGGCAGTCCCCTTTCCCTTAACGGCACCGCGGCCCACGCCTTTGCCCACATTCTTTACGACGGGTTGCTGTTCATGACCCTGGGGGCGGTCATTCAGATGACCGGCCGTTCCACCCTGAGCTCTTTGGGGGGGCTGTGGAAATCCATGCCCCTGACCGTGGCTTTCTATGCCCTGGGCGCGGGCTCCATTTCCGCCTTTCCCTTTCTGGCCGGCTTCCCCACCAAGTCCATGATTGTCACTGCGGCCGGGGAGGAGCACCGGCTGCTCCTTTGGCTGGCCCTGAACGCAGCCTCGGCCGGGGTATTCGCCGCAGTGGGGTTGCGCCTGCCCCACGGAATCTTTTTCGGCAAAGACAGGGAAGTTAAGGCCAAACACTCACCGCTCAACATGATCCTGGCCATGGCCCTGGCCTCGGCCCTTTGTCTGGCCGTGGGAATTTTTCCCGAACAATTGTACCGGCTTCTGCCCTTTGACCGGCCCTACCAGGCCTATACCGCGCCCCATCTGCTGGAGCAATTCCAGGTTATGGGTTTTGTCCTGGCCGGTTACTGGGTCCTGCTGAAGATCAAGGCCCTTTCCCTGGGAAGGCCTGGGATTCTCCTTGATACGGACTGGTTCTACATCAAGGCGGCAGGGATTTTTTACCGCCTTTTCGACCTTGTCCTCAACGGCATTAACACACTGGCCGAGAGGCTTGTGGCCCAGAGAGCGGTTGGAGCCCTGGCCCGGTTCTTTAATGACGGCCCGGCCCGGCTGGCGGTTCTGTTAGGTGCTGTAGGTTACTGGTTCGCCAGGATACACGGCGATGACCTGTTGCGTCACAAGCTGAGGCTGGCCTCTATGGTTCGCGGTTCTGCCCTGCCGGTGGGGCTGGGGGCCGCAGCCGGGGTGGCCGGGCTGTTGCTTCTGTTCATAATCGGGAGGCTGTAGAGGAGATTAAGACGCAATAAACCCAAAACGTTCCTTTGGCTCGGAACCGGAGGGGTCGGCAGCCCAAGGCTGCAGGGCCCGGTTTTGGGCGGGGGATGAAATCGTTACCCCCAATCACTCCCGGCAAGACAGGAGGTTGACCATGGTGGCCGTGGACGAACTTAAAAAAATATTCCTGATGCAGCTCCTCACCGACAGGATGCTGGAAAAGGTCTCCCAGGTGGCGGAACTCAAGGTTTTCGACCGGGGGGAGACGATTATTCAGGAAAGGCAGCCGGCCAGGGAGTTCATGATGCTCAAGTCCGGCAAAATCCTGCTCCGGGTGGAGGCCTCCGAGAACCTGACCATTACCCTGGGCTCTATTAAACCAGGATTTTCCATGGGCTGGTCGGCCCTGATACCAGGGCGCAACTACACCTCCTCGGCCGTGTGCACCGAGAAGTCAGAGGTATTTTCCACTTCCGGCGAAGATCTTCAGGAGATGATGGAGGAGGATCAGGAGATGGGTTATCTTCTTTTCCAAGGGGTCTCCGAAATATTGGAAAGCCGGCTGGTCCGGAGGACCAATCAGTTTCTCAAAACTCTGATCAGGCATATCAATCTGGAAGCGATTCTCTGATACTTCCGCTTCTTTTTGTTTCCTCCCTCTTCCTTTGGCCGGGCGGTAGGCCGTCTGCCGGTTCATGCTTTTGTCTTGCCGGGCGGAAGTGCTCAGTGTAGATTACTGGCCATGAAGATATGCGTTATCGATGGTCAGGGAGGCGGCATCGGCAGCGTCCTGATAAAGGCTATCCGGGCCGAACTGGGCGAAGAGGTGGAGCTTCTGGCTCTGGGCACCAACGCGGCGGCCACCAGCCAGATGATGAAGGCCAGGGCCAACATGGGCGCCTCCGGAGAAAACGCCGTCTGTTTCACCGTAGCCGGGGCCGATGTGATCACCGGGCCCCTGGGGATAATTTTAGCCAACGCCATGATGGGCGAGGTTACTCCCCGGATAGCCGAGGCGGTCTCTTCGTCGCCGGCCTTGAAGCTGCTTCTGCCCCTGACCCGGGAGCGGGTGGAGGTGGTGGGCGCGACCCTGGAACCGCTGCCCCATCTGGTGGAAAAACTGGTTCTTAGATTAAAGGAGTTTATGAAAAATGTGTGAAGCCATAGCCTATATGGTCAAGGACGGCCAGGAGGAATTGCTTTTGGAAGGGGTGGATCTGGTCGAACCGGAGGGCGACGGTAACATCAAACTGGTCTCCATCTTCGGGGAGCAGAAAGTGGTTCAGGCCAAGATCAAATCCATGGCTCTGGTGGACCACAGGATCCTCCTGGAACCGGCCTGAACAGAAGCGACGTTTAGCCTCGGTCGGGAAGACGTCCGGGGCGAGCCTGGTTTGACTGACCGGATCCCAATCAATAGGGCGGCCGTGACCGGGCCGGGAGAATTGATGTTTTTCAGAAACTATCTTTTCTATCCGGTATCAGTGTTGTGACTATGACGCCACATGTCGGTTTTGCATAGGAGCGCATCTTCTTGTCCCAGTTCCGCCGAAAGACCTCCCGCTCCAGACCGCATCAGCGGCTTATCCGCCGGTTCCTGGAGCGCCGAACGGCCTGGGCCCCGGAATGGACCCGAAAGGCATGAGTTGAGATTGACGCTTTGGCCCGTTTCATAAGGCCGGGCGCAGGAGAGACCCAAAGAAAAAGACGGCCGGTCGTGGACCGGGCCGCCTTTTTTTAATTTTGGTTGTTTCAAAGAGCCGAGCTGGCCCCGTCTCCGAACCGAAAACCCAAGCGGGAGGCTAGTTCCTGCGGCCGGGGCTTTCGGCGGCTCCATCGAAGCCCCCGTTCGAACCATCATCTTCCGGCTCGTCTTCCTCGGTCTCCTCCGGGGCGGTTTCATCATCCCCTTGGGCCGCATCGTCCGTACTGTCGTCGATGGCCTCGTCATCGCCGGGGAGGGCGGCCGGATCGGCGTTGTATTTCACCAGCCTGATCATGACGTAAGACCGCTTGCCCTCGGCCATGCCGGAGATCTCGTTCTTGCGCTGGCTCATCCGGGCGTATATCAGTTGCCACTTGGAATGCTCGCATTGGAGGATGCCGCTTACTCCTCCGGAGGCGTCCAGAAGCAACTGGCCGTGGAGCATCCAGCTGTCTACGGAGCGCCAGTAGCCGAATCCGGTCAACAGGCCGCCGGCCGCACTCAGGTTCATGTCGCCGTAAAAGGATTCGGTGTAGGCATCGTACGCGCCGTAAACGTATATGGACCAGTCGCCCTCCAGGTCGGACTGCACAAAAGTCTGCTGGGCGGCAACCGGACCTCCCACGGCCAAAAGGAGAGCCAGGACCACCATCCCGGTCAGGGACAGACGTAATTTCATTTATTCCTCCTAATCTCCCTATCTGATTGATCGTTCATCCCGGACTTGCCCTCTGCCGGAAGGATCAATTGGTCTTGATCATGATGATGGTGGACTCCATCCAGCTGGACCTGATCGAGTCGCTGTAGTGGCCCGTGCTGATGATGGTGTCCTTGTTGGCGTTCATCTGGCCCTGGTAAAAGGAGAAGGAGAAGGTGTTTGAGTCAAAGATGCCATCCACCTGACCGTTGACCAGACCGTTGGCGTCGACGCTGAGCGCGCCCCGGTAGGTGCATTGGGTGCCCAGATGGGCTCCGCTGCCGGAAACGGAATCCGCATCCAAAACGACGCTGCCCCAGTTGTAGGTGCTGAAGACCTCATAGTAACCCATGGCGAAGAAGTTCCAGTTCCCGGTCAGGTCCTCCTGGGTGTAATCGCCCAAGGTAGAGGCTTTGGTCAGATGCACTATGAGCTGAACGCCAAGCTGGTCCTCGCCGACAAAGGTGATAACCTGCTTGGCCACATCCATGCGACCGTCCTTGATGTTAATCTGGAGGGACCGTCCGGAGTTCCCGGTCAGTACGCCCGTCACCCCACCAATGGCGTTGACGCTTAAGCCCCCGCCCGTCCAGGTGGTGGAGGTGCCGTTGTTCCCTCCGACGCCGCTGACCACCGCTCCTTGATCAAAGGTGATCCGGCCGTAGTAGGAGACGCCGCGTACGTCGTAGCCTCCAAAGGCGGTCATCATCCAGACGCCGTCCACCTCGCCGGGATCAAAGGAGACTGCGGCGGCGGCGGGACCCGCAAAAATCATGACCGAGACCAGGCCGAGGACGGCCGCAAACAATCGACGCCTTGATCGCATTATACTCCTCCCAGATAAAGCGTGAGGAATGGCGGGGGTGATCCCGCTCTTGAATTTTTCCCAAAATTATATAAATTGGACCGCAATATGTTGATGTCCTTGATTTTTATTTAACAGTATTCTGAACCAAGGCGGCCTGTGAGTCAAGTGGGTTTTTAACCATATTCTCGCTTGGGACCCAAAACTCAGGGGATGGGAGCGGCGGGTAAACTAAATTAATCATGATATTGTGGGTTTATGCCCACGGTAAATCCTGGCCGCATGGGCGGAGAAGTTCCCGGCCTGGTTAAGAAAGAGTCAGATCGGGAATACATCCCCGAGCCGGGCCGCCGGCCTGCCTTAGGCCCGCCCTGATTCCAGAGGGGGAACTCCCGCCCCCCGAAAGCGAACCGAGCCCGCCTTCGACAGGGGCTGCTGCCCGGCCCAGCGCAGTTCCGCCTTGGGTGTTCGGGCGTGTTCTCAAAGCGAAACCCCCCTTGGCGGGGGGTTTACTTTGAGATCTGCTGTCCGAAGACAGGAGCCGGTTACAATTCCAGGTAGCTGTCCGAATAGAGAGTATGGCCCAGAAGGACCTTGGCCGTCTTGACGTAGTCGACCAGTTCCTTGGAATCAGGAGTGGGGTTCTGCCCGCCCATGACCTGGGTGATGACTTCAACTATGTCGGGGCGATCGCCCTTGGCGATGGCCATGAGCTGCTTGTCCTCATGATCGGCGATTGAGGAGAACATCCCCTTGCTTTCCAGCATAACCATGTAAGTCTGGTTGAGGATGGGCCGGTTGGGTGTTCCGTTGGAGCAGTTGGACAGCCCGCAGGTGGATTTGGCCCCGGGGGCGATATCCTGGACCATCTCCTGGAAGGCCAGTAGGCTCATCAACTGGGGTTGCTGAATGCTCACCGGGGTCACGATTCCGTCGAAGAAGATGTCCTCGTTCGGAATGCCGGCCTCGTTCATGGCGTAGCCCAGTTCGGCGGCCAGAGCGGCCCGCTCGTTTTCGTCCCGGGGCAGACCTTCCGGACCCCACATCAAGGCCACTACCTGGGCGTTGTATTTGGCCACCAGGGGAATCATGACCGTGTACCTTTCGGGCCGGGCCATGATGGAGTTGACCAGAGGCCTCATTTTGCAGACCTTAAGCCCGGCCTCGATGGCGTCGATGTTGGAGGTATCCAGGGCCAAGGGGACATCGTCGACCACTTCCTGGACGGTGTTGACCACCCATTCCATCAGCTCCGGACCGCCTTTTTTGGCCGGGCCCAGGTTGATGTCGATCCAGTCCACTCCAGCCTCTTTCTGTTCCAGGGCAACCTGCTGGATCGGTTTAGGGTCCCTCTCCTTCATGGCCCGGCCGACGACCGAGCCCATTACATTAAGGTTTTCCCCAATTATCTTCATAACCACTCCTTGCCTCAATTAATGAACAACCAAATCGCTCGGCACCCCTTAAGCTAACTGTCCCGGGCCGCCGGTTCAAGTATTTTATGACACCGCCCCCCTGGACCGGGCTCCTGCGATCGGGTGCTGCGGGAGTCGGGGTTGTCTCGATTAGGCCGACCAATCCTTCAGGTACTTGGGCAGATGGGCCGCCTCGCGGGGTCCGATCTGGACATTCCAGCCCGGCAGCTCCTCTTCCATTTCTCCTGAAATGGCCGCGGCATATCCGGGAATGATCACCGACTTGTGGTTGATCTTCTCCTCGATGCCGCACTTCTTGATGAACATACCCACGTCGTCGCCGGCGAACTTGCCGGCCGCCCAGGCGGTCAGAACCGAAAGCCCCTCCGAGTCCTTGATCAACAGCCAGGTGGGCACCCGCGAGGCCTCGACCTCTCCGGCCACGATAAAGTAGGTCAGGGAGAAGTTGGTGGTTACCGCCACGGGCGAATCCGGACCCGGGTTGTTGATCTCGTAGATTCCCTCTTCCTGGGTCATGGGCCGCTGGGGGTCGGTGTAAATGTTGAGCCTCTGCAGCAGCAGGGGGAAGACCGTTTCGGCCCTGAAGGCCGACAGGACGATTATCCCGCCGTACTTGGCCACAAAGGTGGAGGCCATCAACGCCTCTTCCAGGTAGTTCTGGGTCATCTCGCAGGGGAAGACGATGGTCGGGAAACCCAGGGCCTTGTTCTGCTGGACCAGCGCGGCCCTTCTCAGGGCGATGGAGTCCTCGAAGGCGGCTTTCAGCTCCCGGGACCCGGTATCGATAACCAGATCCTTCAACCCCATGCCAGTCAGTTTTTCGGTGAGGGCCTGGACCCCCTCGATATTCTCGGCCTTCAGGGCCAGGGGCAGCCCGCTCTCCAGGGCGTAAGCGCCCAGGTCGTCGGCGTTGGCCTCGGTGGCGGCGTAGAGCAGGGGTTTGTACTGCTTGATCTTGTCGGCGACCTTCTTCAAGGTCTCCACATTGTCACTCATCAGGGTGATGGAGGCGTCGCACTCGGCCACGATCTTGTCTACCAGGGCCTCGAAGGCGGCCGCATCGCCGGTGTCCTTGACGCAGAACATCTCCGGACGCAGCATCAACCCCACCCGCTCGTACTTCATGGCGTTGAACCAGGCGATCTGGGCGTCCACATCGCTCTGGTCCGGGGTGACCAGGCAGGCTATGCCGCAAGGATTGTAGAAGGTTTTTTCATGACGAAACATTACTGTCTCGCCGCCGGGTTTCACCTCGGTCTCGCCAGCCCCGATCGCAACCGAACGGATCGGCGGGGCAGAGGCTTCGGCCAACTGTTCCCGGGCCTCGTCGGAGACGTAGGGGCACAGATCCAACTCGGTCTTGCCCGCAGCCAGGTTCATGGCAAAAGCGAGACAGGTCGGCGTCCCGCATTCGCCGCAGTTGGTTTTCGGCAGCAGCTTGAAAATTTGGATTCCGGTCAGGGCCATTATTCCAGCTCCTTTTGGGAAAGCCGCCCTCCGAATATTCAGAAGGCGGCCTCAATTATCATTTATCCGATAAGGGGATCCATCTCCAAGGCGGGATGACCGACCTTCTGGAGCCACTCATAAACCGTGGCCTCGTCAGTTCCGACGGTCTCATCGGCGATCTTGTCGTAGAAATCGGGAATCCCGATCTCCTTGGCCCGCTCCATGAGCTTATCCTTCAATTCTTCCTTGAAGGATTTGGGCAGCCAGACGATACGGGCCAGGCCGCCGTCGCCGGAGATGAACTTCCTCTGGACGACGTTGTACTTGGAATGGCCCACAAAACCGGGGGAGGATTGTCCGCCGCCCATGACTCCGGCCAGAGTGGTGAACTTCATCCCACAGGGCGTCTCACCGGTGTAATCCCGGTTAACGCTCATGATCCCGTTGCACATGGGCAGCATGGCCGCGATGGCCTCACAGCAACCGCAGGTGGTCATGGGATCGTTGACGATGGAGTAGAAGTTGTAGTGATCGATCTTCTGGCGGGAGGCCTTGAACACAAAGTCGTTGCAGCCCTTCCACTGACCCAGAACCGGATCGATGACCTCGCCCTTCTCCACCGGCTGGTTGGGGCCGGTGGGGTTGATCTCAAACGCGGCCTTGCAGTCGAACCAGTTATAGGCGCCGCAAAGTCCCGTCCGCTCGGGCGAAACGATGCAGACGTGAGAGGGGGCGAAGGACTGGCACAGGGTGCAGGAGTAGTAGGTTTCCACATCCTCGTCGGTCATGCCCTCGACCCGCTCGTCCCTGCCTTTGTAGATGGCCCGGGCCTGCTTGGTGATCTCGTCGACCTTGTCCTTTTCGGTGTAAAGGGTCACGGAGACCTTATCCAGAACCGCCCCGAAGTCCTTGTGGAACATATCGTGGATGATCTGGCCGATGTGCTTCAGGGTGAAGCCCTTATCCAGAGCGCCCTGTCCCACCCGAAGCCAGGCGATGTCGCGCTGGCCGATATGCATGACGCCCTGGGCGTAGTTGATCAGATGGTGAATCTGACGCTCCAGGATGGGCTCGAAGTCCGTCTGCATCTTCCGTCCGGCCACCTTGACCGTGATGGCCAGGGGCAACCGGAAGGGTTTCTCGGGCAGTTTGTCGATATCAGGACCGACCACTTTGATCTCGCCGTCGTTAATCTCGTCCATGTCCGCCATGGAGCAGAGCTCCACCGCCTGGGTCTTGCCGCCGCCCATCTCGACCACCAGGTCGTCCTTGCGGATCCGCTCGCCCTCGAAGGCCGGGCCGTAGGCCATGGGTACGTCGACCTTGGTCACGGTGACCTTGAGGCCCCGGATCTCGGTGGATTTCTGAACCATCTCGTCGTGGGTTACATTGCCCACCACATGCTCGTAGGTACACACACCCGTAGGCAGAATCTCCGGAATGTCGGTGTCGGCCAGGGTGGGGAAGCCCCAGTTGACGCAGCCGGCGGCGTTGGCGGCCCACTCGGCGTTGACGTCGCCCAAAGCGTTGACAAAGGCGAAGATACGGTCCTTGTTGTAGAGGAGCATCTTCCTGTAGTCGCCCGGCTCGATCCCGCCGAAGGCCATGGCCGCCCGGTTGGCGAAGCCCAGGGCGAAGACGGCTCCGGAGATATCAGGGCTGAAGGGCACCAGGCGCACGTTCCAACCGATCTGGACTCCGGCCTCCACCAACTGCTCGGCAAAGGTGGTCCCGTTCTGATTGGCGGCCATGAAGACGTAGATCATCTTCTGTTGATACTCTTCGGCGATCTTTTTGGCGATCTCCGGGTTGGGGGCGGCGCCCACGATGGCCGCGAAGCCGGGGGCGGTGCCGTCCACGAACTCTACACCGCGTTTCCGGAAGATTGTATCCTCGGCGGCGCCCAGCCAGATCTTGCCGTTGTCCGGGTCGCACTCCTCGGCCACATAGTAGAAATCCGGATCCTCGACGTAGCGGATGGCCTCCACGATCTCTTCGGCGAAGAGGGCGGCCATGCCCGCGTCCAGGAGGGGTCCCAGGTAGGGCAGATAGTTGAAGTTCTTAATGTGGGGGGGCAGCAGGGACCGGGCGAACTCCATGGGTTTGATGGCGTCCTCTAAGGTCTCGACCTTGATGCCCAGCAGGGAATAGATGATCGGCAGGTAGTAGGCGGTGTTGGGGAACTCCAGCTTCTGCGATCCGCCGTAGGTTTCCAAAGCCTGCTTCAGCTTGCCCTCGGCCTTGCCCACGATATTGTAACCGCCTTGAATAGCGGCGAAAGCTACCATTTTCGACATTCGTGTCTTCCTCCTTCTTGGGGGAGCTGCGGCCCGTTGTTACGCCGCGTCCAGTTTCTGGCGGTCGGCCATATCCATGAGAACCCTTTCCTTGCCCTTGTCCAGGCCCAGGGCGGCCCTCTTCTTGTTGATGTGGGCGATCATCTTGGCTGCGTGCTCGTAGGGATCAATCTCCAGATCCCACATGCCGCCGTAGAGTTCTTCGATACCCTTGAAGATGTAGTCCTGGAACACCGGCGCACCGGTCACCGGCAGGGTCACTCCGAACACGGTGTATACCCCGGAGACCACGAAATAATGGCCGATGGAGATGGCCTTCTCGCTCATCCACTCCGGAGCCGATCCGGCCACCGGAAGATCCGAGATGTCCTTGCCCAGTCCGCCCGCCTTGACCACCTCGGCCGCGGCCATGAGTATCCGCGAGTTGTCCACGCACGAGCCCATGTGCAGCACCGGCGGAATACCCACCGTCTCGCACACCTCGGCCAGCCCCGAACCGCAGTAGACCGCTCCGGCCTCGGGCTGGAGCAGACCCGCCTTGCCGCAGGCCATGGCGTTGCAGCCCGTGGTCAGCACGATCACATCGTTCTTCAACAGCTCCTTGACCACGGTCAAATGCGCGGAGTCGTGCACCGTCCGGGCGTTGTTGCAGCCCACCACGCCCGCAATCCCCCGGATCCGGCCGTTGATGATGTTGTCGTTCAGGGGCACATACGAGCCCCGGAAGGTCCCGCCCAGGTGGTAGTTGATCGACTCGTAGGAGAAGCCCACCACCTGCTCTTCCCGATGCGGGGGAATCATCACCTCAGCCTTGCGGTTGGGGTAGTTGTCGATGGCCAGCTTGACGATCTTCTTGCCGTCTTCCAGCGCCGTGTGCTCGTCGAACTCGATGTGGGTCGTATGCCCCGAGGCCATCATCGCCCGCGGGTTGGTCGTGATCACCTTGGTGTGGTAACAGTCCGCCACGTTGGCGATGTTCTCCATAATGCACTGCACGTCCACCACCATGGCATCCACCGCACCGGTCACGATCGCCAGCTCCTGCTGCAGATAGTTACCCGCAATGGGCAGACCGTGGCGCTGCAAGATCTCGTTGGCCGTGCAGCACATCCCGGCCAGGGTGATACCCTTGGCCCCCTTGGATTTGGCGTACTCGATCATCTCCGGATCCTGCGCCGCCACCACGATCATCTCCGACAAAAGAGGCTCGTGGCCGTGCACAATCAGGTTGACGTTCTCTTCCCGCAGGCAGCCAAAGTTGATCCCGCCCTGGATCGGATAAGGCGTCCCGAACATCACGTCCTGTAAATCCGTGGCGATCATGGAGCCGCCCCAGCCGTCGCCGATGGCCGCCCGAGAGCACTGCTTCAGCAGGTTCCGGTAGTCCTGGTCCACACCCATGTGGGTCCGGTGCATGATCTCCACGATCTCCCGGTCGATACCACGCGGCACCACGTCCAGCTTCCGCCAGACCTCGTACCGCGCCGCCGGCGCCCGCTTGGCCGTGTAGACCTCGCCGTTCTGCTGGCCCCACTGGGCCAGAGCCTTGACCCCTACCTCCTCCGCGATCTCGTAGATGTCACGGTCAAATACGTTCCCGTCCTTGTCCGTCACCGTGATGTCCACGTCAAAGTCCGGCGCGATCTCCCGCAGCTTCACCGTGTCCTTGATCCCGTAGTCCTCGGTCTCCCGACGCGCCGCCGCCAAAAACGTCTCGGCCACGCCCCGGCCGTGGTCCGAGTGCGCCGCCGCTCCGCCAGCCACCATCCGCGCAAAGTTCCGCGCCGCGATCGTCTCCGGCGTGGCCCCGCACAACCCGATCGGGTTGGGGTTCTTCTCCGTGATGGTCAACCGGCACGGCCCCTGGCTGCAGTTCTTGCAACACGTCCCCGTGGCCCCGATGGGACACGCCTTCATCGTCTCCGCCCGGTCGAATATGGTCTCCACTCCGTCAGCACGCGCCTTCAAAATCATCTGCTGACTCGCCGGATCTACGCTGACCTCCTTCACGTCCCGCTTCTTCTTCTCTTTCACGTCTGCCATTAGAGGCTTCCTCCCTTCTGGGAAAAAAGAGAGCTTAAACTCCCCTTTTCGTTAAACTTATCTCTTGTGAACCCTGGCCAGCCCGGCAGTCAGCTTGCCCACCAGATCGAGCTGCTTCTCGGCCGGAGTCT
This sequence comes from Desulfarculia bacterium, assembly GCA_963662305.1. Lineage (GTDB taxonomy): Bacteria > Desulfobacterota > Desulfarculia. The sequence goes on from OY759351.1 coordinate 735,708, forward strand.
TCTTTTTCTCTTTTTTGGCTTTCTTTGCCATATCTTAGCCTCCCCTACTTTTTCTTGGCCTTGGCCTTTTTCTCAGGGGCTATCTCGGCCTGGGCCATGGTCATGAACGTTTCTACGTCAATTCCGAAGCCGCGCTTATGGACCCGGGCCAGGGAGACGACCAACTTGTCGACCATCCCGAACTGGCCCTTGGCCGCCGTCTTGGAGATCTCCACCTCAGCATCGTCGTGGACGTGTTTTTCCCGCTCGGCCCTTCTCTGGGCCCGCAGGGTCATGAGTTCCTCTTGGGCCTTGGCTTCCGCTTCGGCCTTGGCCTTGGCTGCGGCCTTGGCTTTGGCCGCGGCTTCCGCCTCCGCCTTGGCCTTGGCCTCCTCTTCGGCCTTGGCCGCGGCTTCCGCCTCCGCCTTGGCCTTGGCTTCCGCAGCAGCCTTGGCCTCGGCCTCGGCCTTGGCCTTGGCCTCGGGATCCTCTTTGGGGGCCTCGACCACGGGCTCGGGCTTGGCCTCGACTTTCACTTCGGGTTTGGGCTCGGGTTTGGGCTCGGGTTTGGCCTCGGCTTTGACTTGGGGCTTGGGCGCTGGCGCCGCAGCCGCCGGAGCGGCCTTTTTGGCCGGAGCCGGTTTGGCCGCCGCCACCTTGGCCTCCTCGCGGGGAGTGGCCTCCGCCGCGGGCGCGGGCAGATCCTTGACATCCAGGGCCTCGGCCTGGGAGGCTCCGCCGTTCATCATCAGAGCGATGTAGCCCTTGATCAGCTTAACCGATTCGGGATGGCGCATGACCAGCAGATCGGACCCGGCCAGAAGAACGGAGACCGCAGTCACGGCTTCCATCAAGACCGCCCGGTTGAGGGGGTCTCCCAATTCCGGGGCCTCCTCCAAGGTCTGTTTGGCTTCCTTGACCTTCCAGACCTCGCTGCCGAAGTTGTTGATCATAGGCATGGTCAGGTTGACGTCGTCCTGGGTCAGGGCGGCCATGCGGATCCGCTCCATGACTGAATAACAGTACTCCATGCCGTAGCCCAGGCCGCCGGTGGTGGGGTCGATCAGGATCTTATCGGCCGGAACCCCCAGGTTACCCAAGAGAATGTTCAGCTGTTTGGAGAGGTTGACGTCGATGGGGGCGTTGCCCGAGATAACGTGTTTGTAGGCCAGGGCCTGGGCGCCCACCTGCTTGTGGTTCTTCTCCTCCACCGGTCCCAGAACCAGATTCACTTTTTGGCAAGCTTCGGCCACGGCGGCCATCACGGCGGCGTCCTTTTCCGGGCTGGCGGTACCCCAGGCCACGACCGGAACATCGACCGCCTCGGTGACCTTCTTGACCACTGCGGCGGCGGCTTCGGGCGAGCCGTCCTTATCGTTGGGGTCGGTGGAGACCAGCTTGACCACAATAAAGTCAGCTCCGTATTCATCGACGCATTTTTTGGCCCAGGCAACCGGGTCGGCCAGTACGTCCTTGAACGGCTCGGTACACCAGGCCGGCCACTCCTCCGGTACCTGGTCCCAGATCTCCATTCCCACCCGGGGGGTATTGGGCATCTCGCCCTCAAAGTTGTGGAAGGGGTAACAGGTCTCCCCGCCGACGGTAATGGCCTTTTCTCCCTGGCCTATGACCGTTTCCCCTATGCTGCCTGAATACTGAACCTTACTGATATCAAAACCCACAGTTAGCCCCTCCTTGTAAGCAAACCGTAATCCGACCTTCAGGCCTGGGTAAATTTTTGGTGGCTTGTCAAGCCTGAACCGCCCTCAAGCCAAGAAGCGAAAAAAAGACATTAAAAATAGATCATGTTTTATTTACATGTCAAGCTTTCTGGCATGCAAGGCCTCTTCGGACCAACCCCACCCCAAGATGATGTGTTTGAAATAAATGGAGATCTATAAATTATTTCTGATTGAAAGGAGGCCATCTTTCTTTGGGAAATACGGTCCACGGGACTTCACCGGCCGGCATAAGGGTGTTGGGGAGTATTTCCAAGCGGGCAGGGGACGGCCGAAGCGACAGCCTGAACATGCAGGTTCGTCTTAATCCTGGCCGGGGAGGGCATGGACAGGACGGTATCTCTTTGGTAATTCTGTATGACACCCCGCAAACTATTGGCCCTGGCCAGCCCAGGGAGCGAAGGGAAAGGTCGCCGTCATGATCGGACTATGTGAGGGTTTCAGGGAAAGATATCCGGGGACGAGGGTCGGCCTGCTGGCCGTCAGGGCCGCGGAAAACCCCAAGCATTGCCCCCGGCTGGAGCGGGCCAAAAAGGCCCTGGAGGAGGACCTCCGGGCCAAATACGAGGACAGGGCCGCCATTAAGGACGAACCGGTCATCGGGATCTACCGGGAATACTACAAGCGGTTTAAAAGTACTTACCACGTTCTCAACCAGGTCGCCTCCATCGCCCTCAAGGGACGTTCCATCCCCCAGGTGGCCGCCCTGGTGGAGGCCATGTTCATGGCCGAGCTTAAGAACATGGTCCTCACCTCCGGCCACGACCTGGACGCCATGAACGCGCCGCTCACCATGGATTCGGCCCGGGGCGGAGAGACGTTCACCACGCTGGCCGGAAAGGAAGCCTCGGTTAAAAGCGGGGACATCATTCTTCTGGATGCCCGGGGCCCGGCGGGCTCCATTATTTACGGTCCGGACCTCAGAACCATGATCCGGCCCCAAACGGTGAATGTTCTTTTTGTGGCCTGGGGCGTGCCGGACCTGCCCCCGGAGATTATCCAGGCCCATCTTAATGATATAGAGGGTTTTCTGAAATTGATCGCTCCGGAGTGCCGGGTGGAGAATTCCGGGGTGGTCTAAACCTGCGGAGGAAGGCTTTGGCCTTAGGTGGAGCCTTGGGTTTTCTCGGCGTCTCGCCAAAATTGATATGGAGAAGATAGATTGAATCAAGCGGACGGATGGCGGGCCAGGGGCCTGGGGATCTTACTGGTCAACCTGGCCACCTTGGCCTGGGCCAGCAATGCGGCTCTGGGCCGCTGGCTGCGGGCCGATATCGGCCCCCTTACCCTTACCGCCCTGAGGTTCAGCGTGGCCACCCTCTTTCTGAGCCTGATGCTGCGCCGCCAACCCCAGCCGGAGCGGCGCTACGGCCGGGACAGGTGGTTGCTTCTGGCCATGGGGCTGTGCGGGGTGGTCGGCTTCAGCCCCTTGCTCTACCTGGGCCTGCGCTACTCCACCGCGGTCAACTCCTCCCTGATCCAGGGCTTCTCGCCTCTGATCACGGCCCTTATCGCCGGGGTGCTGATTCAGGAACCGGTCACCCGGAAGCAACTGGCGGGCGCCCTGTTGGGGCTCATCGGGGTGGCCGGGCTTATCTCGGGCGGGTCCCTGACCTATCTTCTCAAGCTTCAAATCAATCCGGGGGATCTGATTCTGGTGGCCGCCGCCGTGATCTGGGCCTTCTATTCGGTCATCGGGAGGCGGGTCATGCGCAACCGCTCCCCGGCCTCGGCCACGGCCTTGTCGAACCTGATGGTCCTGCCCATCCTGATCGCCGCGGCGGCGGTGGAGCTGCAGTACATCCCCTTGCTCCTGAGGCCGGGCACCCTGCTGGCCATCGCCCACATCTGCATCGTCCCCACCATTGTGGGCTACTGGTCCTGGAACCGGGCGGTCAGAACCCTGGGGGCCGGGGGGGCCATGGTCTTCTATAATATGCTGCCCCTCTACGGAACCATCCTGGGCGCCGTGTTCCTGAGCGAGGACCTGGGGCCGGCCCATTACATCTTCGGCGGACTGATTCTGGCCGGGGGAATCTGGGCCACCCTGGGCAAGAAAGGGGCCTAGCCGTCCAACCGGGATTCACGGGCGGCCGGAGGGAACCGTCCGTTCCGTCCGCCTTGCACGGGTAACGATCTTCATCCTTGATTCCCATTACGGTCTCCGATGAATTTCTCCCAATGCCGATTAGATGCAGGGCGTTGAAGCAGGGATTTCCTCCCGGGGGTTCGCGCAGACCTCCAAAATCACAATGGCCCACCAACGGGCCGGCCAGCTTGCCCCCAGGCGGTTTTCAGAAACAGAACCTCCGGCCGGCCGCTGGCTGAATCCTGTCGGCCAAGCCGGTCCTTCCCGAAAAGGTTTCTGTTTGAAAGGATATCGAGTTGAGACATACCTCATATCATGATTATGTAACGGACAAGCACTCCGATTAAATGGTATGTTTCTAACAGTTAACGGTCCGCATATTGATTTTATCTATATTTATAAACGGATTAAAACCACCGGTCGGCCGGTGAAAGGCTCAGAACAACCCTCTTGAAAATGGTTCCTGTTGATTGAAGACAAAGTATTCGAAAGAGGCCTCCTGAGGACGGCCCGCAAGAGGGTGAATCCGGAACCAAGAAATGGTGTTCAACCTAACCTTTTTATGACTCGTAAAGAATAATTCCAGGAGGACGGTATGCCGGAAAAGAAACCGGTCGGTTGCGCCCGACCCACGGGCGGTGTGGTGGGAGAGGAGAAGGCTCCCGGAAAGACCGCCCCCGCTCCGGCGGCCAGGGAGGTGAAGAAGATGGTGCAGGTAGGTAAAAAAGCCCCTGATTTTGTGGCTCCGTGTTACTACAACGGGGAGTTCGCTTCGGTCAAACTCAGCGAATATCTGGGCAAGTGGGTGGTTCTTTGTTTCTATCCGGGCGATTTCACCTTTGTCTGAGCGACCGAGATCTCGGCGGTCGCCGAGAAATACTCCGAGTTCCAGAAACTGGGCGTGGAAGTTCTGTCCATGAGCGTGGATTCCACCTTCGTCCATAAGATGTGGGTCGACCACGAACTCTCCAAGATGGTCGAGGGCGGGGTGGGCTTCCCCATGCTCAGCGACGGGGGAGGCAAGGTCGGTTCGGTCTACGGCGTTTATAACGAGGACGCCGGGGTGGAGAACCGGGGCCGGTTCCTGATCGACCCGGACGGAATTATCCAGGGCTATGAGGTCCTGACCCCGCCGGTGGGCCGCAACGTGTCCGAGACCTTCCGCCAGATCCAGGCTTTCCAGCTGGTTCGCGAGAGCAAGGGCACCCAGGCCACTCCCAGCGGCTGGAAGCCGGGCAAGGCGGTCCTCTCGCCGGGCGAGGATCTGGTGGGCAATGTCTGGAAGGAGTGGAAGGTCGCCCAGGCCTTTGATTGATTCCGGACGGAGACCGCGAGTCGTTGACCGCCGGTTTGCGGTGGACGATGAAAATGGTTTCGGCTGAACAGCGGCATCCGGCCTGGGGATTGGGCCCCTTACGGCCGGATGCGGAATCGATTTCCGGCAACCGGAATACAACCTGACCAATCCGGACCGCCCTCCCTTCGGGGAGGGCGGTTTTTGGCGGATGGGCCAAACCTTTTGCGGCCCGGTCCCCCGCTGGCCGCAGCGGGGCGCGTCTATCTCAAGTGCACGCTTCGGTCGCGGGGAGCCGGCACATCGTCCGCGGGCACGGCCTGGTAGTGGTAGTGCCAGTGGGACATGGCCTGGTGGGAATACTTGTGGATCACCCGGTCCCTGTCCTGGTAGGCCTGGGCCGCCCTGGGGTGCAACTTCGGGCCCCTGGCTTCGTTGTTGTAGGTGTCCGGATCGGCCACGTCCAGATATTGGGCCGTCTGACCGCGATAGGGTTCCGCCTTGATGGTCTCGATCTCCGCCGGTTCGAACGGTTCCGGCTGGATGTAGTCCCTGGGTTGGAAGAAGAGATCCTCGAACCTGAGGGCCGGCTTCAGTTCCGAGGCCTCGATGGCGGCCATCTCCGGCCCTTCCACGGAAGGCCGACTGAAATCCTTCAGTTCCCGGGGCCGCAATTCGGCCGGGTCCGGAAAATCGAACTGGCGGATATCCAATCGTTCCACCTCCCGGGCCTCCACCCGAGCCAGGGACCTGTACTCCACCGTGTCGAAGGAGCGGATCTTCACCTTGTCCGGCTCCGGCTGATCCAGCGGTTCGGGTCGACAGACCCGGATCTCCTGGGGGTCGAACTCCCGGAAATCGCGGGGGCTGAACTCCCTGATCTCCGCGGGTTTCATCTCCCGGGAGAGGATGCCGGTCACATAATCCGCCGCAGGCACGCCGCCGTACGCCGCAGCCGGCGAACCGGGAGTGGAGATTGGATTGGGATTGGCCGGTTTCCCGGCCGGAGAGATTGGGTTTGCTCCGCCCAGGGCTGTGGACATGATGTCCCCCCGAGGCCTATCCTTAGCTCATTTTCCTCGGGGCAGATCCTTTGCCCCGGCTGCGATTATTATTTTCTAAACTAATTATATACCCCCCGGAGTCCGTTTGTCAACTTGGGCCTGCCGCCCCGGGAGGGTTAATTTAAATTGACAAGATTAACCATAAACAATAACCTTGAATAGTCCGCTGAGGTATCTCGAGTCAAAGGGTTCGGTACAGCGGTTTTTGGGCGAAGACCGTTTGGTGGGCGGCGCACTTTTTCCGCCCTGGGGGAAAACATGAAAAAAATATTGATTTTAGGTTTATTGTTGTGCCTTTGCATAGGCTTCCCCGCCGGGGGTGAGGCCTTTGATTTGGAGAAGGCCAATCCCGTCACAGTGAGCATTCTCAACGGCACGGAGATCGTGCCCCAGGCCCTCCAGAATGATCTTGAATTTTACCTTGATATGATCTTCGGTTTTCTGCCGACTGTCCAGGGCTCCGGAAACGGCTTGATGGCCGAGCTGAGTAGAGCCTTCGACATGATCCTGACCGGCGGCGGGGGAACCTGTCCGGTGGTGACGGTCTCGCCGCCCATCAGCGGTTTCGTCCTGCCCAGGACCCTGACCGTAACGGTCGATTACGGTTCCGGCTGCGTGGCCGAAGACGGCTCCACCATGTCCGGCTCCTGGAAGCTGAAGCTGACCGACATCGTGCAGGAGTTCACCGAGATCGGCGCCGACTTCACCTTTACCATGAGCGAACTGACCCAGAACGGGATGCTTATCTCCAACGGCACCCTCTCCGGATACCTGAGTCTGGATTCTTCCGGAAGCGACCAAGAACTCACGGTCTTTGTCACCACCCCGGGGCTCTCGGTCAGCGAGTTCGCCACCCTCTCCGGGTCGGTCAGGGTGGTGGCTGTGGGGGAGATCGGCCTTTTTGAGCAAAATATCGACAAGGTGACCGTGACCCCCGATGACCTGACCCTGTCCTATAACGTCCTGCTCCTCTCGGGCAGTTACGCCATCCACAGCGGCACGGTGGTTTCCACCCGCCAGGGCTCCACCGAAAATTTCGACATCATGGCCAACCTGCGGACATCCTCGGGGACCATCAAGGGTTCGGCCTTGGTGGAATCGCCCGTGGGCGGATACTACCGGGTCAGCACCGTGCCCCCCTACTTTGTGGTCCACGGCGACTACTACATCGTCGTGGATGATGTGGTTTTGGAGCCGCAGATCTGCGCCTACCCCCGCAGTGGAACGGTTGAGGTGACCAAAGGCGCGGAATTCGTGGGCGTAAGCTTCTCCGGGACCTGCGACGGCACCTACGACTTCTATTAAAAATCCGACAGTTCCCTTCTCCGCCCCGGATCGAATCCGGGGCGGAGATTTTATGCCCGGGGCGGGCGTACCCTCCAAGTTCCCGGCGGGCCCCCTGGAAAATACGGCCGGCCCGGTCCTTTTGAGGGGCGGGTATGGGTTTCCCGGCGCCCGGCCCAAGAGTATAATACAGCCTATGCAGTACAAGAACCCAGAGGCCGGAAGGTGTGCCGGAATAGGATGGGCCGTGGGGTTCGCCCTGCTCATGTCCGCCCTGGCCGCGTTTTGGCCGAGCCCCCGCCCGGCCGTGGCCGAAACCCTGAGCCTTTCCGCCATACCGGCCGCCGGTCCGGCCCGGGAGGAGGCGATCCTGGACCTGCTGGCCCAAAGAGAGCAGGCCCTGGCCCTGGTCCGGTCCGGCCTGGCCGGGGACTCGGACCGGAACACGCTTATGGCCCTGGCCCTGGCCGTGGAGATGGGCCGCCGGGAATCCGGTCCGGATATTGTGGTCCTCTTGGATCATCCCAATCCCAGGGTGCGCCGCCGGGCCGCCCTGAGCCTGGGACGCCTGCGATACGCAGCGGCCCGGCCGGAGATGGAGCGGCTTCTGGCCGGACAACCGGACACGCCCCTGGCCAGAGCCCTGATCTGCGGGCTGGGGCTCATGGGGGAGGCCGGGGCGGTGCCCGTCTTGTCGCCCTTTCTCAATCACTCCGATGAATTGGTCCGGGTGGACGCGGCTGCGGCCCTGGCCGCCCTGGGCCGAAGCAGGGGCCTGGGCCTGGTTTGGGAGGGCTCCCGCAGCCCGGACCGGGCCGTCCGTTTGGAGGCGGTCTACGGGCTCCGCTTTTTCGATGATCCAAAGGCCGGAGCCAGGCTGGAGGAGATGACTTCCGATCCTGGAGAGGTGTGGCGCCGGGAGGCGGCGGTCTCCCTGGCCGCCCGGGAGTTGGCCGGGATGGAGGACGCGGCCGGGGCCAAGGAGGCCTTCCTGGCCGGACTGCTGAATCACTCCAACCGGATGGTCCGCCTGTGGGCCGTGCGGACCCTGGCCGACCTGGGGACCCCCGAGGCCTTCGGGATGCTCCGCTCCGTGGCCGGGGAGCCCACCCGGACAGGCCTGACGGCCCGGAGGAGGCTTCTGGCCAGGGGGGTGGCCCCATGAGAAGGATGGCGGTCCTGTGGTTGCTGGTCTTTCTCCCTACGGCTTTTGGGCCCGCTGTCGGTGAGTGTTTTGAGCCGGGTTTGGGCTGGAGTTTCGGCGACTGGAAACTGTTTACCCAGCCCACCCACCCCCGGATGTCTCTCAACGCGGCCGGGGTGATCGAGCACCTGTACAGCCGGATCCGGCTGGAGGCCTTTGCCGCCGGCAGCCGGGACGAGGACCGCTTCGTCATCCTGCCTCCCGCCAGCCGGACCCGGACCTGGCACGGCTACAACCCGGCCACCGGAGAGGGTTTCTGGGGCACCACCACCCATATCGCCCCGGCCGCGGCCCAGCAGCATTACGACCGGGCCCTGTCCGTTTTAGCCCAAAGGACAGAAGGCAGCCTGGACAACGACGCGGAGGATGAGTCGCCCTTCCATCTTTTGGGGCGGACGGCCCATCTGGTCCAGGACATGACCAGCGTGGCCCATGTCCACCTGGACAACCACTGCCTTGACCCGGACCACTTCCCTTTCCTGTTCGACCTGGACGATTTCGAGACCTACTCCGCCTGGGCCTTTGCCTCGGAGCGCCAGGTGGAGCCTGACCGCGTGGTCGTTCCGGATTGGAGCGCTTCGGTTTGGGACCTGACCGCCGGCCTGGCCGCTCTGACCTATGGGGTCAGCGCCTGGCCGGGAGAGCTGCGCCCCCGGGAGGACCGCCCGGGACAGGGGGAGTTCGGGGAGATGTTCCCGGAGCTGACCTACATTGAATCGGGGTTTTGGGGGGACGGGGTCTTTCGGATAGGGGGGGTGGGCGATTACGATCCCGATCAGTCCCTGATCGAGGCCAATTCCTGGTACCCCACCCCTGAGACGGCCGTGGTGGAGCGGGACGGAGACGGCCTGGCGATCAGGGTGGAGGGCCAGTTCTACGTTCAGGATGCGGTGGAGGCCGCGCCCCGGATTTTCCGGACCGTGGCCGGAGAATGGGAGGCCAACCCGGAGGGGGCCACCCTGGTGGAGCTCTGGGGCCGGGAGCTGTTCCCCCTGGCCGTGGGCTATACCGCCGCCCTGCTGCTTAAATTTCAGGAAGAGTCCGGGTTGGCCCCGCCGACCAATGCTCCCGATTAGACGGCGCCAGGGGGTGCCCCCGGCGCCGCATTTTGATTGGACAAAGTATTGCCAGGGCGCCCGCGAAAACCCGGCTGGTCCGGCCTTAGGCGAGGGCCAGCTTGACCAGCTCGGCCTTCAGGGCCTCCAGAACGGACTCATCGCCAGGAACGGCCAGGGGCGACCGGGCCTGGCAGGAGGGATATCCGGCCAGGGCCATGGCCGCCTTCAACCCGCCTACGCCCCAGGTCTGGGTGACCATCTTGGCCAGGGGAGTCATGTCCTGCTGGAGCTTCCGGGCTTTTTCGAGCCCGCCCGCCGCAACCAGGTTGTAGATGTCGATGCAGACCTGGGGGGCCACATTGGCCACGGCCAGGATGCCGCCCACGGCCCCCAGGCAGAGGGCCGGAAAGAGCACCGGGGCGCTGCCCGTAAAGACGATGAAGTCGTCCGGAGTGAGCCGGATGATGTCGGACAGCTGGGCGATGTTGCCGGAGGAGTCCTTGATCCCCACCACGTTTTCGTGCTCGGCCAGGGCGGCCACCGTCTCGGCGGGGACGTTCAGCCCCGTGTTCTGGGGCACGTTGTAGACCAGGATGGGGATGGGGCTCTCCTCGGCCACCCGGTCATAGTGGGCCTTGAGCTGCTGGGGACCCATCTGCCCCTTGAAGTAGAAGGGCGAAATCACCAGGGCGCAATCGGCCCCCAGCTCGGCGGCTCTCCTGGTGAACCTGACCGTGGCCCTGGTGGACTGCTGCCCGGTGCCCACCATCATGAACCTGTCTGCGGGGATCATCTCCCGGGCTGCGGCCACCACCCGCTCCTTCTCGGCGTCGTCCAGAAAGATCCCCTCACCGTTGGAGCCCAAGACCAGATAGCCGGACAGGTCGAACCTGTTCCATATTTCCAGGTCGGCCTTCAAGGTCCGGAGGTCCGGTTCCTCGTCTTTAAATGGGGTTATTACGGGGGGCACTACGCCCCGTAGCTCCATTGCCACAATATCCTCCTTGGGCTGAAAATCGGGCCCGATAATTTTTTGCGGTGCCAGGCATTGTCGTCCCGTATTAAGGGCGAGTCAAGGTATTTAGGCCGATAAAGAGGACCTGGAATGTGTTTTAAGCTCCTGCACCGGGTTCGGCTCTACGCCCCCGGGATGGATATCTATTTGCCTAGTTTTGATCGGTCCCTTTCCCGATAGACTCTTCTTGACTTTTCGGTTTAGGTGCTAAACTATAAACCATGTCCATCTCCCGCGAATTGACCGGCCTGATCCGGGATCTGCAGCAATTGATCCCCCGTTTCGGTCAATCCGGCATGGCGGCCAGGGATTACGGTTGCGGCCGGAAACTCTTCCCGGCCGAAATCCAGGGGGTGGAGATAATCGCCCGCTGGCCGGGCCTTTCGGCCAAGGAGCTGTCGCTCAAGCTGGGGGTCACCAAGGGGGCGGTCTCCCAGCTCTTGTCCCGGCTGGAGAAGAAAGGGCTGGTAACAAAAGAGCGGGACTTGGGAGGGACCAGGCGGTTCAGCCTCCGCCTAACCGCCCTGGGGCAGACGGCTTTCGAGGGCTACCTGAATTTTCTGTCCCAAAACTGCCAACGGCTGGCAGGTCAGTTGGAGAACCTGCCCCAGGATCAGATCCGGGGGGCCCGGTTTATGATCAGAACTTTGGGAGGCCATCTCAACGGCAACCATGGCCGAGGGGATGGGGTACCCCTAGACAGGGAGGAAAAGTTGGGCAAAACCAGAATAATCCTGTACGCGGGCAAAGGCGGGGTCGGCAAAACCTCGGTGGCGGCCGCCAGCGGCGTTGCGGCGGCGAGGAAAGGGCTGAAGACCCTGGTCATGTCCCTGGACCCGGCCCACTCCCTGTCCGACGTTTTTGATCTGGACCGGACCCTGATGGACAAGAACCAGGGCCTGCCCTTTGCAGTGGCCGACAACCTGGAGATCCAGGAGTTGGATGTCCACGAGGAGATAGGCAAGAACTGGGGCGAGATCCACTCCTACCTCTCCATTCTGTTGAACACCACCGGCATAGATGACATCCTGGCCGAGGAGTTGGCCGTGCTGCCGGGCATGGAGGAGCTTTCCAGCCTGCTCCACATCAACCGCTACATCAACGAGGAAACCTATGACCTGATCATCCTGGACTGCGCGCCCACGGCCGAGTCGCTGCGTTTTGTGAGCCTGCCCAAGACGTTGGACTGGTATATGTCCAAGATATTCAAGCTGGAGCGGAAGCTCCTCAAATACGCCCGGCCGGTGATCTCCAAGGTCACCGATGTGCCGGTTCCGGACGACAATTATTTCGTGGCCATCGAGCGGCTCTACAAGAAGCTCCGGGGGGTGGACAAGATCCTGACCGATCCCCGAATCACCACGGCCCGGCTGGTGACCCAGGCCGAAAAAATGGTGCTTAAGGAGACCCAGCGGGCCTTTATGTTTTTCAGCCTCCACGAGCTGACCGTGGACGCCATTGTGGTCAACCGGGTCTTTCCGGCCGAGGTGGAGGGTGATTACCTCAAAGCCTGGCAGGCCCGGCAGGAGGAGTACATGGCCCTGGCCCGGACCTTCTTCGCCCCTATGCCCATCTTCGAGCTGCCCTTCTACCGCTCCGAGGTGCTGGGCCTGGACAAATTGGAGAGGATGGCCCGGGATCTGTTCGGGGAAAAGGATCCGACGGAGGTTTTCCATGTGAGGCCCACCTACAGTTTCCACCGGGAAAACGGCCACAACTCCATCAGGCTCCACCTCCCCTTTGTGGCCAGGGAGGAGATAGACCTGTCCAAGATCAGCGATGAGCTGATTATTAAAATAGGCAATTTCAGGAAGAACATTATCCTCCCCAGGAGCTTCGCCAGGCTGGAACCTACCGAGGCCCGGTTGGAGGAGGGAGAGTTGGTTATTGATTTTGGAGGGATCGATGTCTAAGACAAAATCCGAAAAGGAACAGGGAAAAGAAGAATACCGCGAAGAGGAAAGGGAGCGGGAGTTCGACCGTTCGCCTGATCCGGAATGCCCTTTCTGCGCGGCCTTGGGGGTCCTTAACCGGCGGAAGAGTCGTCATCCGGAGTTTTTCGGACATCTGCGTCAGGCCGAGGCGGAGATGCTGAAGGCCTTTCGTTCCCTGATCGACGACCGCCTGGAGGAATGCCGGGAGGAGGAAACCCCCCGCAAGGCCACCAAGATCAAGGTCCGATAGAGGCTGTTCCAAAAACAGGTGGGCGCACAGGTACGGCCGGATAATCCACCGGTCAAGGCTGGAACCCTGTCGGGCGCGAATGCAGCCTTGAAGGGCGGATTCTCCAACTGGTGATGAGACATGTTGCTTTCCAATCTAAATCAAGTCCGGCTGTGGGGGGACAGGTCTTAGAGATGACGGAAAAATCGGCCTGGCGAAGATACAAAGGCCGGAAGATCCCGGCCAGTCTCCGCCTCCGGCCGGTTTTCGACCGTTATTTTGAGCCGGAGGACAGAATCCTGGATCCGGGCTGCGGTTACGGCGGTCCTGCCTGGAGTTGTATGATAAAGGCTTCCGGGACTATTTTGGGCTGGACCTGAACTTGAGCAGCCTCCAGGAGGCCCGGAGGTGGATGGGGGAGCCTTTCCGGCCCGGGACCCCAAAACCGGAGAGACCCTGTTCATCGCCCGCCATTACACCTGGGAGGAGTTGGAAAAACTTTTCAGTTCAGGTGGTTTCCACATCCAGCACCATTCCACCCGGAGATTCACTGCCTGGACCGGGAATAGAGTAAAGGGCCATATTTTGATCGGTCTCAAGGAAAGAATCCCCGGTTCTTGAAGAAGAGACTACAACCTTGTTGCGGCTTGCCGACCCCTCTGTTATATTCAGACGCTAAACTACGATGAACCCATGAGAATGAAGAGCGAGATTGCGATCCGTCCACTGCGGCCCCATGAGGAGGACCAAGCGTACCGATTGATCCTTGGGCGTATTCGATTCTCATGTCGCCCCCCATTATTCGCCGCAGGGAAGAGATACCTTTCCGGGAATGCTTTCCCCCGGTTTCCTGGGCGAGACCGGACCGACCCGGTTCACCCTTGTGGCGGAGTCGGAAGGGGGCCTTGCCGGCGTGCTGTCGGTCATCAAGACCAACCACATGGCCCTTCTTTTTGTGGACGTCCGGTACCACGGAAGGGCCATCGGGCGAAGCCTTGTGGAGGCGGACGTATCGGAGTGTTTAACAAACGATCCGAGCCTGGGATGGATAACGGTGAGTTCCACTCCCAATGCCACGCTGTTTTACGGAAAGCTCGGGTTTGCGAAACGCGGTGCAGAGATTGATGAAAATGGGATGAGGTTCATCCCCATGAAAAGAGAGATAAAAAACTAAGTTGTGGATGTTTCCGAGACAGGGGCACCGGTTCGGACAGGGGGAAACCCTGAGTTTAATTCTCCCGGCGATGGTAGCGATGATACACGACTCGGCTTGGTTTGAGACAGGAAAATGAAAATACTGGTCGTCGACGATTCCGAACTCCAGCGCTTGACCATGGAGGCCACCCTCAAAAAGGCGGGGTACGAGGATGTCATTCTGTCCGACTCCGCCTCGGACGCCTTGTCCATCCTCTCCGCCCGGACCGACATAGACCTCATCCTCATGGATGTGGTCATGCCCGACATCAACGGCCTGGAGGCCTGCCGCCTGATCAACAACTATCCCCACCTCAAGGATATCCCGATCATCATCGTCACCGCCAAGGATGACCGGGAGAGCCTGGAGGAGGCTTTCCAGGCCGGGGCCATCGACTATCTGGTCAAGCCGCCGGACGAGATCGAGATGAGGGCCCGGATCAGGTCGGCCCTGTCCCTGAAAACAGAACGGGACCGGCGCAAGGCCAAGGAAAGGGATCTACTGGAGTTGACCCAGAAACTGGCCGGGGCCAACCAGATGTTGAGGAGGCTTTCGGTCATCGATCCCCTGACCAACACGGCCAACCGCAGATACTTCGACGAGGTTCTGGACCAGGAGTGGAAACGGGCCAGGAGAGAAAAACAGAACCTGAGCCTGCTCATGGTAGATATAGATTTATTTAAAAGTTTCAACGATCTGCTCGGCCATCTGGCTGGAGACGATTGCCTTAAAAGGGTGGCCCAGATTCTCAACTCCTGCCTTCACCGCCCCGGCGACCTGGTGGCCCGCTACGGAGGGGAGGAGTTCGGCGTGGTCCTGCCCAACACAAATTTCGAGGGCGCCCGGGAGATGGCCGAAAACATGCGCCAAAGCGTGGCCGAGCAATTGATTGCCCACCCCGGTCCGGAATCCGAGGAGATGGTTACCGTGAGCCTGGGCTTCTCCACGGTGGTGCCGTCCTTGGGGTTGGAACCCAAGGACCTGGTGGCTGCGGCAGATAAGGCCCTTTACCGGGCCAAGGAGAACGGCCGCAACCTGACCCAGGGCATTTTTTTGAAAGAAAAAGAATAAAGGTTACAATAGCCGGGGATAAGGCGAGAGTTGCGCGGCGGAAGGTCAGGGCCCGTCACTGACCCCAGCCCTGGTTAAATTTGGGGTATTGCCCGGTCGGAACTTTGGTTTCCTTTTCGTTCCGGTTGGATTTATCGAGTAACGGAAGAACAGACCAGTCTGGACAGGAGCTTTTGACCGGGATGATAAAGAGTGAGGGCGTTGCCGAAGCCGGGGAGACCGCGGCAACAGCCTGAACTAAGCCAATTGGGGAGCGTCAATATGAGCAGCCGCAAGGATTGGGTTTTGGCGGCCAGGCCCTGGTCCTGGTCCATGTCGGTCATCTCGGTGAGCGTGGGGGCGACCATGGCCGCCATGGACGGGGAGCCGTTTCACTGGGGTCTTTATCTTCTGACCGTGGTGGGGATGATCATCCTTCACACCGCCGGAAACATGACCAACGACTACTTCGATGTCCGCTCGGGGATCGACCAGTTGGATACCTCCACGGCCATCTACCGCCCCCATCCCCTGTTGGAGGGAAAAATAGAGAAGGCTTCTTTTATGGTCGTGGTCCTGGTCCTGTACCTGGCCGCCGCGGCCATCGGCCTGTATCTGGCGGTGACCCGCGGCTGGGTCGTCCTGTACGTGGGGCTGCTGGGCGCGGCAGGGGCCTGGACCTATACCGGACCGCCCTTTAATTTCAAATCAAAGGCCCTGGGAGAGGTGGGAGTATTTCTGCTGTGGGGCCCCCTGATGGTTCTGGGGTCCTATTATGTTCAGCGCCAGACCTTCAGCACCCCGGCTCTGCTGGTCTCGATCCCCTTTGGCGCCCTGGTGGCCCTGGTCCTTTTGGCCAACAACATCCGGGATGCCCGGACCGACACCCGGCAGGCGATCAAGACCCTGCCCATCGTGCTGGGCGCCCGCAACGGGCTGCGGCTCTTCATCGGGCTGATCGCCCTGGCCTATCTGGCCGTCTCGGCCATGGCCGTGCTGGGCCCCCTGCCCATCTGGTCCCTTTTGGTGCTCCTCTCCCTGCCCCTGGCCCTGCCCCTGGTCCGCTCGGTCCAGCTCAACATTACGGACGATATGGACGCCCGGACGGCCAAGCTGGACACCGGGTTCGGGGTGCTGCTGGTGGCCTCCCTGGTGCTGGGCAATTTCTTTTGAACCGTAGCGAAGCCGCCCCCGCAGTCTTGACCGGGACCGCGGCCTTGGCCGCGGTCCTCTGGTTTGGGGCCTTCCGTCTGGGCGGGCCCAGCTTCTGGATCAAGATCGCCCTGTCGGCGGCCTTGTTGGCCGGCCTGGCCCTTTGGCTGCAATCGGACATCAGGAGCAGGTTTAGACTGAATCAGGAGTCAATCCTGCTGGGAATAGGTGCGGCCGCAGCCCTCTACTTCATCTTCTGGCTGGGTAAGACCGTCTCCACTCTGATCTTTCCCTTTGCTCCAGGGCAAATACACGGGATCTACGGGATAGGGCACGGGTTCACGGCCTGGCAGGTGGCTTTGATTCTCTTTTTTATCACCGGCCCGGCCGAGGAGATCTACTGGCGGGGTTTTCTGCAGCGCCGCCTTAGCGAGCGCTGGGGCAAGCCAAAAGGATGGCTCATTGCCACGGTCCTCTACACCGGGGTCCATCTGTGTACCCTTAACTTCATGCTCATCGGAGCCGCGGCCGTGGCAGGGGTTTTTTGGGGGCTGATGTACTGGCGCTACGACAATCTGGCCGCCAACGTCGTCTCCCATTCTCTCTGGACGGCGGTGGTCTTCGCCGTCTTCCCCCTGACCTAATCACGGGCGTCTAATCAGGCTCCGAGAGAAATGGAAAGGCCGGGACACGCGGGCTTTGGCATGTGTTTTTGCACTATCCGCAAAAAGCCATGCCAAAGCCCCCGGCCCCGGCCCATTTTTTCCCGGGCGGATCAAAATCCGCCCTCTGGCCTTCGGCCGCCCCGTCCTCAGCGCACCTCGGCCGTCTGCAGATCGGTCTCCGCCATGTCCGCCCACACCTGGGAGCGGCAGAGAGCCTTGTCCGCCTCCTCCAGAAAGAAGGGATAGTTTCTGATCTCCGGCCCCGGCCGCTCGTTGGCAAAGGGCCGGTTGCAGGCCGTCTCCAGGGTCGCTCCGGGACAGCCGGAGGTCATGAAGCACTGCCCATCGTCCATGACCCGGTCCAGGGTGGCCTGGCCGGTCCCGAACTCGATAATCCTGTCTTTTCCGTCAAAGACCATATCCGGGGCCGAGGTCAGACCGTGGTCGATCAGGTAGCGGGCCAGCTGGATCCGGCGGTAGACCGGCAGGGGCGGAGGCAGGGTCTTGGCCAGTCCCGAACCGCCCTCGGGGAAGAAGCTGAACAGGTGGGTGTACCCGCCCAGGTCCCGGGCCCTCTGGAAGGCCTGGACCAGCTCCTTCTCCGTTTCGCCGACGCCGCAGATCAGATGGACCCCGGTCATCATCCGCCCGAAAATCTCAGCCGAGGCCTCGTAGATCTTCCAGTAGTGGTCCCAGTTGTGGGGTCCCCGGACTCCTTTGCCCCGGTGCCGGTCGAACAGCTCCGGAGTGGCGCAGTCTATGGCCACGCCGATCCTTTCGGTCCCGGCGTCCTTGAGCCTCTTCAAATCGTCCACCTTCATCACCGTGGGGCTGATCAGGGCCGAGATGGGCAGCCTGGTCTCTTTGGTCAGCAGTTCGATCAGCTGGAGTGAGTCGGGCATTGACCTCTTGTGGGTCACCATGGACAGGCAGATCCGCTGAACCACCTGGCCCTCCTGGACCTCTTGCAGCCTTTCGATTATCTCGGCGGTGGGTTTGGTGGGCCATTCCACCCGGATGAATTTTTTTTCCGGATAGAGCCCGGACCGTTCCCGTGAGAGGCCGCAGAAGGCGCAGTTGGCCCGGCAGCCGTCTTCATAGGTCAAAAGCAGATTGATGCAATGCAGCCGGGCTCCACGGTAGAAGAAACCCTTGACAAAACCGAGTTCCATGGCCGCGGCCAGGCTCAGACGAAGATAATCGGGGCTGTCCATGATGTGTCCTTTACTTATCTTTTTCCAAGGCGGGCCAGGCTCCCACAGCGCAGCAGGTCTCGGCCCAGGTGGGTGTTAGTTCCAATCCAGAGGCAAGTTCCACCGCCTCCGGGGCGGGGATGGCTATCCGGTTGACCCCGGCCCTCAAGGCCAGGCAGTCCAGCTCCCGGTGATAGGCTCCCCTGGGCTTGGCGCAGCCCAGGTTCTGGCTCATCCGGGGGTGGCTTATTCTGGTCCGGGCCAGGAGCCTGGCCGCCTCGGCCACGGGTACGGGGGCCAGCCCCTCCATCCCTGTCTTCTTCAGGGGCATGAGCACCACAAAGACGATATTTTCCAGCCCGGCCCGGGCGACCATCTCCACGGCCGCCTCCTCACCGTTCATGCGGCCGTAATCCAGGCCCACGACCACGTGAGGAGCCACCCTCAGCCCGGCCTCCAGCAGGGCCTCAAGGCTCTTCTCCACCCGGTCCCGACCAGAAAGATGATATACCCTCCGGGCGGTTCCGTCATCTCCGATTATATCGATCATGGCCAGATCCACCCCGGCCGAAGCCAGCCCCCGGGCCTGGTCCCGGTCCACGAATCCGGAATGGACGGACACGAAAAGTCCGGTCTCTTCCTTGATCCGGGCCAGGTCGTTCCTGAACCTGTTCCAAGGCAGATGTCCCTCAGAATCGCATCCTCCGGAAACCAGGATGCCCAGGGCCCCACCCTGCTCGGCCTTTTTGGCTGCGGCCAGCAGCTCTCCGGGGCGAACGGCCGGGGTCATGGTCAGGAGCAGCCGACCCCCGCAGTGTTCGCAGTTGAGTCCGCACTCCCTGCCGGTAAGGCTGAGGGCCGGGAAGCGGCCCCTCCGGCCGTCATAGACGAACATGCCGGGAACATAAAAGCCGACCCCGTTCCCCTGTTCCCGCCGGGAGATTTTTCCGGCCTGCTCTATCAGTTCAAGGGTTTCCATCTCTCTCCCGCCTGGGCCAAGGCGGCCAATAGGTTTTTACCGCCTCTTCAAAATCCCGGGCCCACAACCCGGCGGCCTTATCCCGCAGCTTCAGCCCCCGTCTGAGATACCCGCCCAGGAACCGGCGGACCGATTCCTGATATTCGGCCGGGGCCTCTTTCCGGCCCTGAATATACCCCGCCGCCGCCTCTCCGGCCATCATACCTGAGCGCACCGCCTGGGGGATTCCGGCGCCGGTGGTGGGGTGGGTCAACCCGGCCGCGTCCCCGGCCAGGAAAACCGGCGTCCCTTCGACCTCGCCCAGAACCCGCTCACGGGGTCCTCCCACGGGGATGAACCCGCCACCCCGCCGCAGGATGGAGGGGCCGATCAAGCCCTCTCCCATGGCTTCGGCCCGCCACTGGGCCAACATCTCCTCCAAACCGGTCTGGCCCCACATCTTTCCGCCCAGGCCCAGGTTGGCCGATTTGCCCTTGGGGAAGAGCCAAAGGTAGCCGAACAGGTCCTCCCGGAACAGGACCAGCCCGTTTTTCAGCTCCGGTCCGGCGTCCACTTCGATCTGCACGGCCGGAACTCCGGGATTGCGGGCCAAGCCCAGGGAGGAGGCCACCCGGGAGAGACCCCCGTCCGCAGCCACAACGCTCCCGGCCCGGACCTCGGCCCGGCCCCAGGGTCCCCTGAGCAAGGCCAGGCCGGTTTCCGTCCAGCCCATAAAGCGGATTCCGGAGCGGACCTCGGCCCCGGCCCGGGCCGCGGCCAGGGCCAGATCCTTTTCCCAGATCTTCCGTTCCAGGACCAGCCCGGAGACCCGGGCCTCCGAGGTCCTGGACCCGGCCCGGTTGACCAGCCGGGAAAGCTCGGCGCAACGGACCCTGGCCCCGATCTCCACCTCCAGGGCCAGGAGGCTGGGGACCCATTCGGCGCAGTGACACCGTTCACCCAGATTATCCTTGGCCTCCACCATCAGCACCCGGAGGCCTTTTTCCGCGGCGGTCCGGGCGGCTACTGCCCCGGCCGGGCCGCCTCCGGCCACCAGGAGGTCGTATCCCTCTTTAAGGTCGGGTTCCATGACCTATCCGGTCTTCCTTTCCGGTCCGGTCAGAAAATCGATGACCTTGGTCATCAGTTCCGTCTCCAAACGGCTCTGCTTTTCATAATCGCCCCGGTAGGCGTTCTGTTCCTTGCCCAGATCGTAGCAGGTCAGGGAGTCCAGGCTGACGATGATGCCCTTCACCCCCGAGTCCTCCATCTCGTGCTGATGCTTGGCCAAGAAAGCCTGGCAGCAGGATGCCACGTAGGTCTCGCCGGGGTGCTCCAGGGCCAGCCAGTTTAAAACATCCATAAGATGTTCGAAGCTGGTTACAGTCACGGGGTACAAGCCTTTTTTAACGGCCAGCTTGTACATGTCCCCGATATCGCACAGCCCGCACTCGTAGCAGTCGTCCCGGTAGCGGATGGCGCACTCCATGGACTTGGCGCAGTAGGGCAGCAGGAGCCAGTCCGGCCGGGACCAGCCCTCCAGGTCCATCTTTTGGCAGAGGGGGTGGACCATGTTCAGCTCATCCACCCTGAAATCAGGCCAGGGGGAGGAGCCTTTCTCGGCCGCCTCCACCACGGTCCGGACGATCTCCTCCGGTCCGGTTCCCTCAAAGGCCTCCTCCTTGGGTTCCAGAAACTCCTCCAAGGCCCTTGCGATTATCCGTGGTTTCAGAGGCACCCCCCGCAAGGTGGCCTCCAGATCCATGAGCAGCCTTTTGGGCCGGGTGAAGAAGTCGCCGGTGATCACGGCCTCTTTGATCCGCCTGTTTTTCAGGTCGGCCATAAGAGTCACCTGCAGCCGCCCGGAACGGGCCCGGAGCACATCCTGGGCCAGCCCCTCCACCTTTCGGCGGTGGACCCACTCCGGAGACTGGTAGAAAGGCAGTTCCAGGTTGAGCCGATCCCGCTCCCGGTCGGTCAGGGGCGCCGGCTCCAGCTCCAGATCCAGACCCTGGGCGAATACCTCCGCAAAGGCGGCCTTGATTTCACCCATATCAGGGGCCGGTTTCAGTTCTTCGTTCAGGAAGGTGATCCTCTGGAGGAGGCTCTGAATCTCCCGGCGTTTCAGTTTTTCCAGGGGCACCCGCAGGGCCCGGAGCATCTGGTCCAGGCAGTTGTTCACCAGGACCGAGCCCTGGAACATCCAGGCCCGGGAGAGAAAGCTCATCCCGGTGCCGACGATCTTCCGGCCCTCCACCTCGATATCGTTGCGGGGCCTGAACTCGGCCGGGACCCCCAGTTTGGTCAGAGCCTGGGCGCCCAAACGGCCCATAAGTTCGGTTATCCGGGTGAATCCGGAGGGCAGACCGGGCAGGTCCACCGGCCAGAACAGCTCGAACCCCAGCATGGAGGCCTCGAACAGAATGGCTCCTCCGCCGGTGTGGCGGCGGTTGATCTCGATGTTCTCCTCGAGGCAGTACTCCTCCCTGATCTCCTGGCTGATATCCTGGTTGTAGCCCACCAGGGCCACCGGCGGATCGAACCGCAGAAACCTGAAGGTGGGCGGGGAGGCCCCGGACTCCACCTCTTCCAAAACGATCCCGTCCAGGGCCATGTTCTCGGCCCCGGAGAGGAGCCCTGTATCCAACAGCCTGATTTTCATCTACCCAAAACCTCCCGGCCCCTGCCGGACGACCAAGTCCAAAGCATGTTCGCCTCCCAAAGAGACGGAGTATTTTAATACCACAACCGGGCCGACTAAGCCAGAAACCAAGGCCGAGAATCAGCCGTAATTCGGCCGGAGAGCTCCCGGAAAAGGTTTAGGCCGAGGGTTCCGGAAGGCGCCCAAACGGACCGGGCTTCGGCCTGATGAGTCAGCTTTCCTGTTTCACGAGGTCTGGAAATCGGGGTGGGAATGATTAGCTTATTCAGGTAGGTAAATATCTTATAGGTCCGGCGGGACCGGCGTTTCAAAGGAGGATACCATGGCGGAGATAATACATCTGGTCTGTCCCAAGTGCCATACGGTCAACCGTGTTCAGGCCGGAAGGCTGGCCCAGGAGCCCAAGTGCGGCAAATGCCACGCGACCCTTTTGAGAGCCGAGTCGGTGAAACTAAAAGGGGAGGGTTTCGCCAGGCACCTTCAAAAATCGGAACTGCCCCTGTTGGTGGATTTTTGGGCCCCCTGGTGCGGCCCCTGCAAGAACATGGCCCCGGCCTTTGAGGAGGCGGCCCGGATGCTCCACCCCAGGCTCAGGCTGGCCAAGGTCAACACCGAGGAGGAACGGGAACTGGCCGCCAGGTACGGCATCCAATCCATCCCGACCATGGTCCTGTTCAAGGGCGGCCGGGAGAAAGCCCGGATCTCCGGGGCCATGCCGGCCCAGTCCATCGTCTCTTGGGCCCGGGAGCAGCTTCGGGGTTGACGATCCCCCCTTTTTCGGGCGGATCAGGGCGTGAACCCGGATGGGCGGCGGGTGGGCCACTGAAAGGGGTTGCCCTGGAGCGGCGGATATCCGATCATGGCTTTACCGAAACATGAACCAAGGGAATCCAGTATTCCGAAAATGGAGGAGCCATGATCCAGATCGCGATAGATCCGGAAAAGTGCCGGCATGACGGCATCTGCGCGGAGGTCTGCCCCCGCCGGCTGTTTATCTTCGACCAAGAGGCCAAAATCCCTGAGACCGTAACCGGAGCCGGGGAGATGTGTATCGACTGCGGCCACTGCGCGGCCGCCTGCCCCGGAGGTGCCATCACCCTCAACGGCACCGGCCCGGCGCAATGGGAGTTACTTAACCGGGGCCTGATTCCCTCCCCGGAGAGCGTCGATCAGCTTCTAAAAGCCCGCCGCTCCATCCGGGCCTACCAGGACAAACCCGTGGACCGCAAGGTCCTCGATCGCCTCTTGGAGACCTGCCGCTTCGCCCCCACCGGGTCCAATTCCCGGTCCGTGGGCTGGATAGTGGTGGAGAACGCGGAAGCCAGGAACCGCCTGGCGGGCCTGGTGGTGGACTGGATGCGGGACGGGCTGGCCCGGGACACGGACTGGTCCCGGCGGATGAATCTGGGACCGGTGGTGGAAAGCTGGGACAGGGGCGAGGACCGTATCTTCAGAGGAGCGCCCCAGGTGGTTCTGACCCATTCCAGGGTGGATGCCTCCATGGCCCGGGAAAACTGCGTCATCGCCCTGACCTATCTGGATCTGGTCGCCTTCTCGCTGGGGTTGGGGACCTGTTGGGTGGGCTATCTGATGATGGCCGCCGCCCAATATGAGCCCCTCAGGGAAGCCCTCTCCCTGCCGGAGGGGGAACAGGTTTACGGGGCCATGATGATCGGTTATCCCAAGTATGGTTATCGCTTCATTCCGCCCCGGGGCCTGCTGAGGACGACCCGGCTCTAATCCCTCCGGAGAAGGAGGAGGGGGAATCCTGTCTCTGACCGGGCCTGGCGGGGGGGTGCCCCACATTGGGGGAGCAATCTCCCTCCTCCCGGATGATCGGCTGTCTGGGTTCGAGCATTGCATTCCGTCTGAATGAGGAAGCTTTTTAACGCGGGTTATGCTATTTTTTAGCTCTGTCTGGTCGTGGGGTTTGGACTTCGCAAAGGTAGATGATGGATAAGCCCAAGTACTATCTGAAGACCATCGGCGACGCCTTCAACATCCTCCGGGCCCTGGCCGAGGAAGGCCGTCCCCTGGGCGTGGCCGATCTTTCCGTCCGAGAGGGATACGTCCGCAGTAAGGTCCATCGTCTTCTGGATACTCTCAGATTCGAAGGGTGGGTGGACCAGGATCCGACATCCCGCAAGTACTCCTTGGGCTCGGCCGTTCTGGAGTTGGCCCTGAGCAAACTCAAATCAACCGATCTCATCAAGGCGGTGGAACCCTATCTGGCCGAACTGGTCCGGCGGTGCGAAGAAACCGCCCACCTGGCTGTGTTGGACCACAACCAGGTCCTCTACCTAGACAAAAAGGAGGCCCCCCAGGCCATCGGCATCATCTCCCGGATCGGGGAAAGGATGCCTCTCCACTGCACCGCCTTGGGCAAAACCCTGATCTCGGAACTGGAGCCGAAGACCCTGAAAAAAATCATCGACTCAGTCGGGTTGAAGCCCTACACCCCACATTCCATTGTGGACTATCGGGAGTTGGAAGAGGAACTGAACCAGGTCCGGCGGGACGGCTTTGCAGAGGATAACGAAGAGGTCGTCATGGGCATGTTCTGCCTGGCCGCCCCCGTCAAAAACCACATGGGCCGGGTCGAGGCGGCCGTCTCCGTCTCGGTGCCGGTCTACCGCCTCACCGGGGAGAAAAGGGCGCTGGTTAAAAAAGAGGTCATCCGCACCGCCGCCCTGGCCTCCGGGCGGCTGGGCTACAAAAACCACCAAAACGCCCTCGGAACTTCCCGTTCCTGATCCGGAGGCCAACGCCGCCGATCCGGGCCGGGCCTATATTCCGGGCAAGATTTGGGTTCGGGAAGGATGATAAAGGGGCTCATCCCCCAGGAAGAATTATTTCCCGGCTGGGCAAGTTCGCCCCGAGCAACTTAGGCCTGCTCCAGGTCTTTCTGTTTCGCCTTTTTCAGTTCCTCTTTCTGGCGCTGGTGGACATAGGTGTGGATTATTTCCCGATCGTCCTCCAGGATGGCCTTGAACTCGGCCCCCACAAGCCCCCCTCCGACCGAACGGACCGCCACAGCGGTGATCCAGTTGGTGGGAGTCCGATCAGGGAGGAACAATCGGCCCTGATATTTCTTGCCCCTTGTAAAGGAGCCCGCCTCAAAGGCCATTCCGCCTGCGGATATCTCAGCGACCAGATACTTGGCTGACTCATCCGCGAAAAAAACCGGTTTTTTAGGATCGGTACTGATTCGGAAATACTTGCGCCGGTCCTCTTGATAGTCCAGTTCCAGTTGGATGTCGACTCCTTTGTTTTTGCTTCCGACCTTTGCCATCGCCTTTTTCCTCGGGGTCCATGAACGCCCCGCCCTTGTCGGACAAATCAGAGACTATATACTCCAAAGACAGGCTATATTATACTTCCAGTTCCCCGCTGATATTCAACAGGCCATATTATACCAAATATGGCTCTTGTTGACCGCAGCCTAAATAAACAATACAGCGCAAATAAAAAAGAGATCAAGGTTTCCCGGCGGCCCTGGGTCAGGCTTTTTCAGCTGTTGACCTCCCCAAAGAAGGTCTCATTCCCCGCTGCCTGCTGCCGGAAGGTTGATTATAGGCGGGGATCTCCTCCCCCAAAGATCCCCGCGCGACAACGGCCTAACGACTTTTGGCGGCTTAGTAGGCCAGCTTTTCGTCCACATGATAGGTCCAGGGCAGACCCTCGTTCTTCCAGCCGCCCAGAGCCCTCTTGCCGTCGTAAGCGCTGTTCTTGTTTTTTACCTTGCCGCCCTCGAAGCCGCCCAGGACGTTGAACAGCTTATCGGCCTTGAACCCGGCCTCCACGCAGATCTTAAGGGCGTCCACCGACCTGCCGCCGCTCCGGCACATGAAGATAAAGGTGGTTTTTTCCTTGTCGAACTTGGCGGCCAGCTCTTTGGCGAAGTTCTCGTTGGAAACCATCTTACAGCCCGATTTGCCCACCGGAGCGTCATAGTATTTGACAGGAAGGTTGTAGGCGATGACCGGATGTCCCACAAAAACATATTCCGCCCTGGTTCTGACATCGACCAGGACCTTATTCTGAGGATCGGCCAAAACCTTTTCATAGGCCTCGCCGGGGGTCAGATCGCCGCCGGGATGCTCTTTTTTGGAGTAACTGAAGCCGTCCGCGTAACAAAGGCCGGCCCAAACAAAGATAAGTGCCAGACTCAACAGTACCCAAGTGCGTTTAAATTTCATTTCTCCTCCAGGGTAAATATTTTCCGCACCGTTGATTTTGATCCGGGGTTTGGATGCGGAAAGGGGTAACAAGGCCCCGTCCCGATCGCCCCGGCCCGCCTTAACGACCGACCGGACGGGATAAATGCCAGCATTTTTATGGAATTAAACGGGATAAAAGGCAATACAAAACCTATCTAATGTCAATTTAATTGATATATCTGATATTTCCGGTCGTCCTGGGGCGATCTGCCCAGATCGGTTAATCTTAAGTGATTTTAGTTGGTTTTACCGGTATTCCACTTTCGCAGGGCACCTTGGTCTGACACAGGCCGCAACCGTACCAGTCCTCGCCCAGGAGCCCTTTGGCGTATCGGTTGACCGGTCCTCTGAGGTACTCCCGACAGATAATCTTGTTATGTCCGGTCTCGTCGATGGCCCCCACCGGGCACCTCTTGGCGCAGGCCCGGCAGCCGCCGTCCGCGAAATAAAGGCAGTAGGCCCGGTGGTCCCGATAGGGCCTGGGGGTGGGTTCGATTTTTATCCGGGCCACCACCGATCCGACCCGGTGGGCCTTGCCCTTGGGGGTTATGAGGCCGTCGCAGAGGCCGAAGGTGCCAAGCCCGGAGATGTGGGCCACATGCCGCTCGGACCATTTGGAGGCATAGCCGAAGGGGGTGTCCTGGAGGATCGACCAATGGGGCGAGAGAACCGGGGCCACGGCCGGGATGCCGTTTTCGGCCAGGATCTTCACCAGGTGGCGTCGCAGGACTTGGTTGAATCCCTCTCCCGGAAATCTGGCCCGCAACCAACGCTCCGAAGGGAAGCTTTTCTCCCGGCGGTTGTCCGCCTTGGTGGCCTCCCGTTGGGGCAGGACCCAACTGATCACGGTCAGGTCCTCTGCCCCGGTTCGGATTTCCGGGAAGGTGAGGGAGAATATCTCCAGGGGGCTGAAGTGGAACGCCCCCACAAAGTCCTTGGCCTCCTGGTAGAGAGGATCGTCTCCCCGGGAGAATCCCACCAGGGCCTCCTCCCAAGCCGGCTCCGGCAACCCCGGGCCCAGGGTGTTCAGCGGCGAGGTTTTGATAAAATCAAGGATAGTGCGTTCGGTCCATGAGGCCTGTCCGGTCCCCGGTTCTGACTGGGCCATTCCCCCTCCGCAGCCGATCGGAAGCCGGGCTATTAGAATAAGGCACCCTGCTCTCCGGCGGGTTTCTTCGGCGGACCTGGCTCGCCCTCCTTGGGTTCCGCCGAGGCCGGGACAAGTCCCCTCTGCTCGGCCCTCTCCCGACCGGGGTCCAGGCCCATCCGGTAGGGCCAGAGGGGGCAAAGATCGTCGGCGCAGGTCCTCACCGCCC
The DNA here is from genome assembly GCA_963662305.1 of Desulfarculia bacterium. Classification (GTDB taxonomy): domain Bacteria; phylum Desulfobacterota; class Desulfarculia. The sequence continues at coordinate 763,008 of OY759351.1, forward strand.
CGGATTGATGCCCCACGCACTCCAGACAAAAAGCCCGGATGGCCCTGATGGGAGTCAGGTCCACTTTTTTGGTGCCACCTCCCTTGGCCCGGATGATTCGTTTCACGGCAACCTCGAAAGAAAAATGATCGGATCGGACAGGCCGATCCAACCTCCCCCCATCCTACCAGGCCTGGCACGCGGTTTTCAAGGGATTCTAACTTCAGGCCACCACATCCATTATGGAACTTTGGGCCGCACCGTGAAAACGGTTGGGTTCCAGGTCGGCGCTTTCCGCTCTGCCGATCTGGTGGGCCTGGTTGGGATCTCCCCGTTGGGCGTGGACCCGGTTCCGGTGCCAGCGCTCCAGCACCTCCACGTCTCGGGGGGTGGGGCCCGACTTGAGGGAGTCCGAGCCATCCAGTAAGGATGACTGGGTGTTGCCGATAAAATAGGAAGTATCGCTCATCAGGAAAGACCTCCAAAGCATCCATAGGCAGAGGGGATAGCTGTTCCCTTTGCCCCAATACCGCCCGGCCTTCTCCGGCCTTGGGAGGCCTGGGCGCTGCTCGATCCCGACAAAATTAACCAAAATTGTTTACGGCAGCCCGCGAGAAAAACTTTAGACTTTTTTTGAAAAAATTTTCCGGAGACCGGCCCAGGCGGGCGAAAGGGTCAGGCTGTCCAACGTCTTGCTCTGTTTTTCCCGGGCGGTCCGGACGATAAGAACAATGGCCAGGCAAAGGCTGAACAGGTCGGGCAGCCACAGACCGATCCAGTGGGGCATGAACCCTTTGTCGGAAAAGCTGCGCAAGGTGGTGTAGAGCAGATAATAGGCCAGAAAGACCACCACTCCCTGGAGCATTCCCCTGGACCGGGAGGCGGCGGCTCCTCTCCGGCCCACGGCCAGGGGGATGGCCAGAAGCCCCAGGCCCAGGCAGGCCGTGGGTATGGCCAGCCGTTCGTGGAAATCCCGGGACAGTTTGCGGCGCTTCCAGCCCTTGTATTGGTCCATTCTTTTCAGCAGCTTGGCCATGGACCATTCGGAGCGGTGGCTCGATTTCCGCTGCTCCGAGGCCAGGGCCTTGAGGTTGATGGTCAGGTCGTAGGTGGTGAAGGTGATGGACTGGTTTTCGGACCAGTCCCTGGCCAACTGGTCGATCACCCCGTTGAACAGCCGCAGGACCACCTTGGCGGCCTGGGGGTCCTTTAGAAAAACGCCCCGCTGGGCCATTATGGCGGCGTCGTTCTCGGCCTGCCGGTCGTCGTAGATGAACACCTGGGAGAGCTCTCCGCTGGTCTGGTCCACGGCTCGGACAAAGATGGTCAATCCCTCGAAATCTTTGATGAAAATCTGTTCTTTGATGGCCGCGTCAGTCTGGGAGCTGGCCAACTTATAAAAGATGTCGCGCAGGGCTTTGTTGCCCTTGGGAAGCAGAGCGGTGGAGAGAAACAAGGTTGCCAGCCAGGACAAGACAAGAAGGAGCACCACCGGAGGCAGGACCCGGTAGAGGCTCACCCCGGCGGCCTTGAGGGCGGTCAGTTCATTGTCCGAACGCATTCTCACAAAGCTGGTCAGCACGGCGAACATGACCGACATGGGGATGGTAAACATGAAAAAGGAGGGCGAGGCGAAGAGGAAAAGCTGGAATATGGTCGCTGGGCCCACCCCCTTGTTGATCATCAGATCGGTAAGCTGAAAGATGCGGTAGACGAAAAAAGTGAAGGTGAAGATCAGGAGGCAGACAAAGAGCGGGCTTAAGAGGGATTTGAAGATATAGCGGTGAATAATCAGGCGCATCTGGCTTCCCGGATTCAAGGCTTTGCCCGGGCCGGCCCGTGAGCCGGGAGTGGCCGGCCAAGACGGAAAGCCCGCCCCGCCACGGCGCTTTTCACCTTGAGCGGCAGCAGTGCCTAACGCTCCCCAAGCGGGCCTGGAATAATATATGTATCAGCTCCATGAGTAGACGGGGCCGGGGGTCTTGTCAACCGTAAACAACCCCGGGCCATAATTGGAAAAACCTTGAATAATGATGTTCCATGATGGTATCTCCTGAGTCCGGGCGGGTGGAGCAAGGGGGTTCCCCCAGACAGGAGAAGACGCGACCGGAATGAAGAGCGAGACCAAAACCGATCTGACGGTGGTCCTGTTTCTGGCGGCCTTGGGGCTGATCAGGCTGTTTTTCGTCCAGAGTCTGCCCCTTTTGCCGGACGAGGCCAACTCCTGGCAGTGGTCCCGCCACCTGGCCGCCGGATATTACGACAACGGCCCCCTGGTGGCCTTCACCCTCCGGGCCGGAACCCTTCTCCTGGGCCAGACTCCTTTGGGCCTGCGGTTGACCGGCCTTCTTTTCGGGCTGGGCGCCAGCCTCCTCCTCTACGACCTGGCCCGCCTGCTCTTCAGGGACCGGCGGCTTGGCCTGGGGCTGGTCCTGGCCGTCAACTCCACCCTGCTGTTCGGGGTGGGGGGGCTCTTCGCCACCTACGACCTGCCTCAGATATTTTTCTGGACCCTGGCCCTGGATCTGGCCGTCAGGCTGTTTTTTATTGAAAGTCAGAACTCCGGAAATCTTATCTGGCTGGCCCTGGGCCTTTCTCTGGGTCTATCCATGCTGGCCAAGTACTCCTCCCTGCTTCTGGCTCTGGGGCTGGGCGGTTTTATGATCTTCTCTCCCCGCCATCGCCGGCTGCTAACCCGGAAGGGCCCCTATCTGGCCCTGGCTGCGGCCTTTGCGGCCTTTATGCCCAACCTGCTCTGGAACCTGGCCAACGGTTTCGCGGCCTTTGGGCACGTTCTGGGCCTTTCCCACGGCAATGGAGGGGGCTGGCGCTTCCAGACCCCGGAGTTTTTGGGAACACAGGCCCTGCTGGTGGGGCCCATCCTGTTCGTTATCCTGGTCCTGGGGCTGGTCAGGGCCTGGAAAAGAGCGGCCGCCGGAGATCCGGTCCAGAGCTTCCTGCTGTGGACCTCCCTGCCAGCCCTGGCCTTGTTCACCCTAATGTCCATCTGGACCAAGGTTTACGGCAACTGGACCGGTCCCGGCTACGTGGGGGCCTTCCTGGCTGCGGGCGGGGCCCTGGCCGGTCCGCTCAGAAGCTCGGTTGGGCTGAGGCGCTGGGCCCTGGCCGCCTTGGTCTGCGGTTACGCCCTTCTGGGCCTGGGATACGCCCACCGCCCCGTCCTGGCCGCCCTGGACCTGAAGCCGGAGCAGAACCCCGCAGCCGAGATGTACGGCTGGCCGGAGCTGGGTCCGGCCCTGGACGGGAACCTGGCCGGCTGGACCGACGCCCGGGAGCCTTTTATCTTTTCCACCCGCTATCAGCTGGCCGGGCTGGCCGCCTTCTATGCCCAGGGCCGGCCGGAGACGGTCTGTCTTTTTCCTCCGGGCGAGCGCTTCAATCAGTATATATACTGGTCTGATCCGGCGGAGCTCAAGGGCCGGGACGGCCTGGGGGTGATCAAGCTCTCCCGCGGAGGCGGGACCAAGAGGCTCTTCTGGGCCGGGCTGGATTTCGACCTGGAGCCGGTCTCCTATTACCGCTTCCAGCTGGCCGGGCTTTTTCAGGAGGTGGACCGGGGGGAGGTGCGGGACCTGGCCGGTCCCGACGGTAAGAACATCAACCGCGTGGTTCTTTTCCGGTGCATAAATTTCCGGGGCGTGGACCGGCGGAACCGCTAAGGACGGAAAGATGAGAAGAAGCGGGGCGGAACCCGAGCTGGTCTTGGCCGTTGATGTGGGCACCCAGAGTCTCAGGGTTGTGGCCTTCGACGCTCGGGGCCGGGCGGCCGACGGCGTCCGGCTCGCCTACGATCCGCCCTACCTCTCCCCCAAACCCGGCTGGGCCGAGCAGGACCCGGATTACTACCTCCTCAAGATAGGCGAGGCCTGCCGCCGTTTGTGGGGGGCCGGCAGAGTGGAGCCCCAAGGCCTGGCCGGTCTGGCCCTGACCTGCCAGCGGGGCACCCTGGTGAACCTGGACCAGGACGGCAGACCTCTGAGGCCGGCCATTATCTGGTTGGATCAGAGAAGGGCCACGAGACTGCCCCGCCTGCCCCTGCCCTGGCGGCTCGTCCTCTATCCCAGCGGGCTTATCTCCACGGTCCGCCATCTCATGGCCGAAGCCGAGATAAACTGGATCCGGGAACACCAGCCCCGGATTCTGGAAGAATCCCGGCATATCTGCCTTCTGTCCGGGTACCTCAACTACAAACTCACCGGGATTATGGCCGATTCGGTGGCCAATCAGGTGGGCTACCTGCCTTTTGACTACAAGCGTTTTTGCTGGTCCTCCCCCCTGTCGTGGAAGAGCGCGGCCCTGCCCGGGGTCCGGGACAAGATGGTCGAGCTGATCCCGCCCGGCAAAACCCTGGGCCGGATCACTTCCCAGGCCTCCTCCCTGACCGGGTTGCCCCGCTCCCTGCCGGTGGTCGCCGGGGCCTCGGACAAGGCCTGCGAGGTTTTGGCCGGCGGATGCCTGGAGCCGGACCACGGCTGCGTCGGGTTGGGGACCACGGCCACCATAAACGTCAACTCGCCCCGCTACATCGAGCCCATACCCCTGGTGCCGCCCTACCCCAGCGCCAAAAAGGGAGAATACAACCTGGAGGTCCAGACCTACCGGGGATTCTGGCTGGTTACCTGGTTCAAGGAGCAGTTCTGCCAGATCGAGGAGGCCGCAGCCAGGGAACAGGGCCTTCCGGCCGAGGCTCTTCTGGACCTCTCGGCCGCCGCGACTCCGCCGGGAGCCTTGGGCCTCAGCCTCCAGCCCTACTGGACTCCGGGGGTCAGATATCCCGGGCCCGAGGCCAAGGGAGCCATCATCGGCCTGGGCAGCGCCCACACCAAGGGCCACCTTTACCGGGCCATCATGGAGGGGCTGGCCTTCTCCCTGAGGTCGGGCCGGGAGCGGATAGAACGGAGGACGGGGCGCAAGATAGAACGCCTCACCGCCTGCGGGGGCGGCTCCCAAAGCGACCTGATGATGCAGATCACGGCCGACGTTTTCAATCTGGAGACATCCCGGCCCGGTCTGGATGAGGCCTCGGCCCTGGGCGCGGCCATCCTGGCCGCCAGGGGGGTGGGTCTCCATCCGGACCTGAAGACGGCCGTGGCGCACATGGTCCGCCAAGGCCGGACCTTCCGGCCCAGGCCCGAGGCGGCCGCCCTCTACGACGGCCTTTACGCCAAGGTCCACCGCCGGCTCTACCGCCGCCTCAAGGGAACCTACCGCGCCATCATGGACCTGACCGGATACCCGGAAACGCCGGAGCAGGGATAGGAAAACCCCAGGGTATTTTAATAAAAACCCCTCACCTTAATCCTCTCCCCTCAAGGGAGAGAAAATATTTGTTGAGGATGTAAAGTGGGGCTTTCAAGCCATATTAGGGCTCATAACTCACGTGGCAGACCCCTGTCGGGGTCTCCAGGGCGTAGGGGAAGTATTTGCGTTTGAACCGCAGAGCCACGTTGACCAGGCCGATCAGAACCGGCACCTCCACTAGGGGCCCGATCACTGCGGCAAAGGCCTGGCCCGAGTCGATCCCGAAGACGGCCACGGCCACGGCCACGGCGATGGCCAGTTCGAAGTTGTTGGAGGCGGCGGTGAAAGAGAGGGTGGCGGACTGCTCATAGGTGGCCCCGGCCTTGAGAGAGAGGTAAAAGGAGATGAAGAACATGATCACGAAGTAGACGCACAGGGGTATGGCGATCCGGACCACGTCCAGGGGCATTTGGACTATGTATTCGCCCTTGAGGGAGAACATGACCAGGATGGTGAACAGCAGGGCCCCCAGGGTGATGGGACTGATTCTGGGGATAAAAACCGCTCGTACCACTCCCGGCCCTTGGTTTTGAGGCCCACGATCCGGGAGAGCACCCCGGCGAGGAAGGGTATCCCCAGGTAGATGAAGACCGATTCGGCGATCTGGCCCATGGAGATGTCCACGGCCATGCCGGCTATACCCAGCCATTTGGGGAAGACGGTGATGAACAGGTAAGCGTAGATTGAGAAAAAGAGGACCTGGAATATTGAGGTGAAGGCCACCAGACCGGCGCAGTACTCCCTGTCTCCGGCGGCCAGGTCGTTCCAGACGATGACCATGGCGATGCAGCGGGCCAGGCCGATCAGGATCAGGCCGACCATGTACTCCTGATGCCCGGAGAGAAAGGCGACGGCCAGGAGAAACATGAGGACCGGCCCGATGATCCAGTTCTGGACCAGGGACAGGGCCAGCACCCTGAAGTTTTTGAAAACCTGGCCCATCTGCTCGTATTTGACCTTGGCCAGGGGGGGATACATCATCAGGATCAACCCCACGGCGATGGGGATGTCGGTGGCGCCCACGCTGAACAGGTCGACGACCCGGCGCACCCCGGGCCAGAGCCAGCCCCAGCCCACCCCGGCGAACATGGCCAGAAAAATCCACAGAGTCAGATAGCGGTCCAGAAAAGACAACCTCTTGGCGGCCGTTCGGCTCATTCCCCCTCCTTTTGAAGCCGTGTCCCGAGTTGCCGCCGGGGCTCCTTGATCGAGCTGGGAAAAGATCGTCTGGTTCGCCCTGACGGCTCGCAATCCTATCCCTCGGACCCGGGCCCGTCCTGGGGGCCTCCGGTTGAAAACGGCCGAACCCCGCCCCCGGCGCCCTCGAAGCGCGCCCCGATCTCCCGACGGATTTTATCTTATCCCCAGGCCCGCATCACGGAGAAGCCCCCCTCTCCGGTCCGGGTTCGAGGATCAAACACTCCCCGGCTTTATTCAACCGCCCCGCGGCAAGACGCGCCATGGGAAATCATGCTTTGGCCCGCGGCGGGCCAAAGCTGGTTTCCCCGTGGGGGGGGTCGATGCCCGGCTCAGCGCCGGACCGAGTATTTGAGCACCTCGCAATTGCCGATGGGCCAGGGTTGGGGCACCCGGCCTTCGGCATCCTGACCGTGGGCCACATGGGGCCGCCCGACGTAATCGATGGTTACGTCAGCTCCGCCGTGGGTGGCCACCTCTTCAAAGGTCCAGCCCGTCTCCTCCAGGATTCCGTAGACCAGGTTGAAGGACTTGGTGTTGAAGACCACCATGGGGCGGCCCTGGCGGTCCAGGGTCAGGCCCAGGCCTTCGGTGAAGCCCCCGTCCGTGGAGAGGACGTGTATCTCCCAGCTGTAGCCGTTGAACCTGGCGTATTTGATCAGACCGGCCGGCCAGTCATGATAGATCAGGTGGATGTTGTTCTCCCCGTCCACGGCGATGTCGGTCTGGCCCTTTACCTGGGCGGCCTCGTCCGGGCTCTCGAAGATCCACTCTCCGGCCGGCTTGCGGGCCAGAACCAGCTTTCCGAAACCGCTGCCGTCCTGCGAGGGTTGAATGTAGCAGATATAGGGCCGGCTGATACTGTCCAGGGCCAGGGAGGCCTCCGTGCCCTGGACCCCCAGGTTTTCGGAGACCCAGGCCGAACCGTCGAAATGATAGTAGGCCACCCCGCCCCCGGTCAGACCTCCGCTGGCCGCATAGGCGATGTGGGGGCGATCCAGCCCGTCCAGAGCCAGGGAGGTGGACTGGGCGCCCGCGCCGGGGTTCAGCCCCACCACCTCAAGATTCCACTCTCCCCCTTTATCCCTGAGCCCGTAGGCCAGGCCGTCGCTGCGGGTGTAGGAGAGATGGACCCGGCTGGTTGAGTCCAGGGCCAGGTCGCCGTTGCGGCTGTCGTTGCCTTCGTCCAGGAGCTGGTGGTGCCAGGCGGCGCCGTCGTAAAAGGCGTACTTGAGGCAGATGTTGGTTACATCGTAGTGGATGATGTGGGGGTAGATGGTGGCGTCCACGACGATCTTGGGCTCCACTCCCACGCAGCCGGAGATGTCCACGAAACAGCTGGCCCACTCCGCAGAGGACGGGCCGGGCAGAAAGAGCCAGACCGTAATCAGCAACAGCGCAATTTTTTTCAACTTAATCCTCTCTTGGGCTCCTCCGGGAGCACCTCCAAGAGATTATAGCAAAGCCCAAAGAGGAATAAAACCAAAGCGATCCGCCGCTGTATTACTTTCTGATGGTGTACTTCAAAACCGTGCAGGTGCTGGTGGGCCAAGGCTCCGGGACCCTGTCCCCGGCCATCTGCCCGTGGGCCGCGTGGGGCCGCCCCAGCGGGTCCACCACGATATCCGCGTCCAGGCCGGTGGTGATGTCCTCATTGATCCAGCTGGCCCCGTCGGAGTCGCGGTTGGCGTATCGCAGGACTCCGGATTCACCCGCCGCGGTGGAGTAGATGATGTGGGGATTGCCTTGGGAGTCGGTGGCGATTCGCTGGATTCCGGTGGCGCCGGCATTGGCCGAGACCGACTGGAGCCCCCAGTTGCGACCGTCGAACAGGGCGTGGCGCAACTCGCTGTCCAGCCAGTTGCGGTAGACGATGTGGATCCGGCCCCCGCTGTCCACCTCCATGTCGATGGCTCCGTAAACCTGGACCCCGGTATCCACGGCCTGGGAGAGCCACTCTCCGTCGACCCTTCTGAAGCAGACCAGATGACCGTAGGTCTCGCGCCTGCCGGGGAGAGTCACAAAGGCTATGGCCGGGTTGCCCAGGCTGTCCACCCCTATGGCCACATTGGTGCCGGCCATGTTCAGGTTTTCGACCACCACGTCCGCTCCGTTGTAGGTGAGATACATCACCCCGCCGTCCAGATTGGAGGCATAGGCCAGGTGGGGCACGCCCATGCTGTCCACGGCCAGGGCCGTGGAGGACTCGCCCGCCTCCAGATTGGAGACCAGCAGACCGTAATTCCAGACCCCGCTGGCCCGGATCCCGTAGCCCAAACCGTCGTCGCGGACATAGGCCAGATGGACGTTGCCATTGACGTCGTAAACCAGATCCGAAACCCGGCCGCTGTGGCCCGGGTCTATGAGGACGCTGTTCCAGTTGCCGCCGTCGTAAAAGATGTACTTGAGGCTCTGGTTGCTGACGTCATAATGGGAGATGTGGGGGTACATCACCCCGTCCAGATCGATCCGGGGATTAACGGCCACACAGTTGGAATCATCGGCGAACTTGCCCTCCCAACCGGCCCAGGCGACGTTTGCGGCCAACGGAAGCAGAAGCACCGCCAGCAGGGTTCCTAAGATCCACCTTTGCATCGGTCATCCTCCTTTTGACTAACCTATCCGGCCAGTGGGGAGAGGGTTGGTCCAGGCGCGGCGCGCGGTCCGGTCGCAGGGGCCGGGCCCCCTTCGGGCACCGCTGTTCTCGGTTTTCAGGCTGCACCTCTCCTCAAGGAGCGGCAGCCTGTAATCCAGCATAGCAAATATGTGGGCGGAATAAAACACCCCTTTTTTGTGTGGCGTGAATTGAAATTCCGATCAACTGGCTGAATTGTCTAATTAAGATACACATAGGCAGTTATGTAAATATAATAAACAATAACTGATTTATTAAATAAAGATATTATGCCCTCGGCCTATCTGCGGAAAGAATAGTAGAGCACCCGGCAGTCGCTGATGGGCCATGGTCCTGGAACACGGTCTGTTCCGTCCTGGGAAAAGGCGGTATGGGGCCGGTCGTAGACATCTATGTCCAAGGCTGGTCCGGCTCCGTCGGCCACCACCTCGAAGACCCATCCCAGGTCGTCGTCCAGGCGGCCGTATTTGACCATGGAGACCGGTCCGGTGGCGGTGTAGACCACATGGGGCCGCCCCTGGGAGTCCAGGGCCAGATCCAGGCCCTGGTCCCGGTCGGCATTGTTTGCCAGGGTGGTCAGAGCCCAGCCGTCTCCGCTGCCCAGGGCGTATTTGACCATGTTGTCCAGCCAGTCCAGGTAGGCCAGATGGACCTGCCCGGCGCCGTCCACGGCCAGGGCCGTATCGCCGCTGACATGGGCCTCCGGGTCCAGGAGTTGGTGGACCCAGCCTCCCCGGCTTCTGGCGGAATAATAAAGGCGGCCCCATGCCTCCGAGCCTTCCCGGCTGATCCAGATCAGGTGGGGGGTGTTGTCCGGTCCCAGGGCCAGGGAGGGTCTGCTCCCGGAGACCCCCAACCGCTCCGTGATCCAATCCCCGCCGGATCGGCGGACATAGGTCAGCTCCCCGTCGATGAAAAGGGCGATGTGGGGGTTGCCGCCCCGGTCCAGGGCCAGGGAGGTGGCCCCCTGGCCGGCGCCCTCCAGGACCGTCTCCGGGGCCGAGTGGACCCGCCCTTGGGTCTGGATGTACATCAGGGTCCCGTTGCGGCGGCGGTAGCTGATGTGGCCCTGGTTGAGGTTGTCCAGGGCGATATCGGAGCCCCTCCCGGCTCCCCGCTCCGTGTCGATCAGGGCTCCGTGCCAGTGAAAACCGTCGAAACGGGTATACTTAAAGGCCTGGTTGGTGGCGTCGTAGTGGGTCACGTGGGGCCAGTTGTCCCGGTCCAGGGCGATCTGGGTGCCGATGGAGACGCAGTTGGACAGATCCACCAGAAAACCATCCCACTGGGCCCGGCAGACCGAACCCCAGGGCAGAAACACGACGGCCAGGAGCGTCCAGAAAAAAACGCTGCGGTTCAATCCAGCTTTCAACTCGTATCCCTTTGTTTAGGCGGTTAATGATGACATCGGCGTCAAGACATGTCAACCGGTCCGGCCCTGGTGGTTCTCCGTTTATCCGCCGGGCTGGAGATCGGTCCGGTGGGGGAAGCCGGCCCGGACGCTCTCCGGACGCAGGGGAACCTTGACGTACTCGCCCTTCAGCCAGAGGGGGACCATATCGGTCAGACGGGTACTGTTCAGGAGCCCGTCCTGTCCGCCCAGAAGGAGAAAATAATTTTCATCGGGATCGGACATGTCCGAAATGTGGCGGGCCTGGGAGCCGTAGAAGACGGTGTGGGGCTTGTCGGTCAGCTGGTGGGCGGTCTTCATCAGGGTGGTCAGGCTCCCGTCCACGGGGTATCGGCCGAAGCGGTAGCGCTTGCCGACCAGGGGGATCCGGCCGAAGGGGTGGCTCAGCTCCAGGTGGTGGATGTCGCCCCAGGTGCGGTGTTTTGCAAAGGCCTCCCCGGCCCGGTCCAGGGCCTCCAGGATCACTTGGACGGCCTTCTCCCGGTCCATCCCCTTCAACTCCCGGTCCAATAAGCCCAGCAGATCGCTGGAGCGCCGGAAATAGGCCGCCGCCCCGGGGGAGAATCTTTTGTCCAGGATCTCCCGGGACAGGTGAAAGGCCAGGAGCTCAAAGGCCAGGGCTCCCCGGGAGCCGGCCTCCATGCGGCCGTCCCAGGCGAGCAGGGCCGCGCCCAGGGGGCTTTGCCGGAGCCGGTCCGGCCCGGCGATGTTCCTGGTCGTCCCGGCCAGGTCCAGCCCCGAGGGCCACATCACGTCCCGCTGCAAATCCCGGACAAAGGCCAGGTCTATTTTTCCCGCCTGGCTCAGCAGCCGGGTCAGCCGCCGGATCCGGTCGTTGGAGGAGAAGGAGAAGCCCACCCTGGGGTTGTGCTCCACCGGCTTGTTGTTGGCCGAGACCAGAAACCCCTGGGCCGGGTTGAGGACCTGGGGCAGCCGGGTGGAGGGGATCAGCTCGCCCCAGGCCTGGGCCGGGTCGTTGGGGTCCAGGATCAGGTCCGGAGGCGAGGCGTAGGTCCGGCCGGGCAGGGCCACGGCCAGGAGCTGGCCGATGTTGCCCTTGTCGTCGGCCATGAGGATGTTCTGGCTGGAGACCCCGTAGGTCTGCCAGGCCGCCGTAAACTCCTCCCAGTTCCGGGCCCGGTTGGCGGCCAGGATGGACGTGACTTCGTCTGTGGCCCGGTGGCCCACCCAGCTCAGGGCCAGGGGCGGGCCGGCGTAGTCCTTGAGCAGGGGCGCGTCGGTGATCACCGGGCCCAGGGGGGAGCGCCTGATCCGGACCTTTTTGTCGAACCACCAGCGCACCGCGATGGTCTCCTCTTCCCCGGTCAGCCGGGAGCCGTCCATCCCGGAGATGTCGTAAAGGTCCGAGGAGGCGGCCCGCATGTTGGTTCCGCCCCAGCCCAGGTGCGGGTTCCGCCCCAGGACCACGCAGGGCAGCCCCGGAACCATGAGCCCGGCCAGATGATAGGAGGGCGAGCGGTATCCGGCGATGAGCCAGATGTTGGGCAAGGTTACCCCCAGGTGAGGGTCGTTGGCCAGAATGGCCGATCCCGTAGCCGTCTTTGGGGAGCCCACGGCCAGGGAGTTGGAGCCGGACTTGGAGAGCCCGGCCAACAGGGCCGAGACCAGACTTTCCCTGGATTCAAAGCTGGGGATGGAACTCTCCCCGGCCCGCAGATGGGCCGCCCAGACTCTGTCCCAGTCCGGCTCCCCGCGGGCCTGGAGGAGCCCGGCGTAGCTGAGCCAGTTCACGTCCGCGCCGAAAAGGCGGCCCAGGGTCAGCACGTCCGCGATGGTCCAGGACCGGGGCTTCAACCCCATGAGGTTGAATTCGGGGGGCAGCTTTTGGGTCCGCTCCAGGTAGGTGTTTATCCCTTCCACGTATCTGGCCAGCCAGAGCCTGCTGGAGGGGGGTAATCTCTTCTCCATTTCCGGCACGGCCAGGCCCAGCCCCAGGATGCGCAGGGAGTGATCCACCTTGGTGAAGTAGGGCCCGAAGGCCTCGGCCAGCCGGCCCTGGGAGGCCCGCCGGTAGAGTTCCATCTGGGCCAGGCGGAGATGGGCGTGGACCAGACCCAGGGCAAAGGCCAGGTCGCTGTCGGTTTGGGCCTCTATGAAGGGGATCAGGTGATCGTCCCAGCGGATCCTGACCGGCTTGTCCAGGGGGAGGTTTTCCCGGGGCAGGGCGGCCAGGCGGTCCTCCAGGCCCACCTTATCCGGGAGGGGTTTGATAAGGGCGCACCCGGAGATGATGAGAACCAACCAGCCCACAATCAGGGTCGGCCCCACGATTGTCCGACCAGGCCGATTTTCGGTGATGCTCATAATCCTCATCCCAGAAGGCGGTAGATGCGAATCTCCTTGGAGTAGCCCTTGATCGACTGGGCGGGCAGTTTCTTGAGGCGGCGGTTCGTCCGCAGCCGTTCGGCGGTCTTCTTGCTGATCAGGATATCGCAGTTGAACTCCTTGGTCAGATCCTGGATCCGGGAGGCCACATTGACCGTGGAACCGATCAGGGAATAAGTTAGCTGATCTTCGCTGCCCGAATTGCCGGCCAGGACCGTTCCGGTGTGAATGCCGATCCCGTGGTTGAAGACGGGCCAGCCTTTCTTTGTGCGCTCCCGGTTGAGCTGTTCCAGATTGCGGCGCATGCTCAGGGAGGCCGAGACGGCCTTGTCGGGGTGGTCCGGATAGGAGACCGGTACTCCGAAGACGGCCTCTATTTCATCCCCCACGAACTGCAGGACCAATCCGTCGTGTTCTCTGATGGCCCGGTGCATGGCCGTGAAATAGGCCCTCATCCAGGAGATGACCAGGTCGGGGCGGTTGTCGTCCACAAAGGAGGTGAAGTCTCTCAGGTCCGAGAAGAGAAGGGTAGCCTCCCGATGCTCGCCGTTCAGGGGAATCCGCCCGGCCAGGATCTCGTCCCTGATCTGGGGGCTGATATACTTGCCGAATTCCTCTCTGAGCCTCTGCCTCTCGGCCAGGCCTCCGATCATGTCGTTGGAGGCGTCGCCCAGGAGACCCAGTTCATCGTTGGTGACCACCTTGACCCTGGCCCCGTAGTCGCCCTGGCGGACCCGGTCCACCAACTCCAGCATATCGTTCAGGGGTTCCTCGATGGTGCGGGCCACCAGCCGGTTGAGGATAAGGGCCCCGGGGATGAATATCCCGGCCAAGACTAAAGTAAACACCCTGAATTCGTTTATGAACTCCTTGGCTCCGACCATGGTCGCTTCCACCTCCCAGTGCAGCAGTTCCAGGGTGAGCACCAGGACCAGAAGGGGGAACAGGGTCCCCATGGTGTAGCTCAGATGGATCCGGCGGGCGATGGAGAACTTGACCGTCTTTTTTTGGAGGAAGAGCCGTCCTTCCGGGAAAAAGAGGGGGATCAGACTTCGGCGGGAATAGAGTTCCATAAGAAAGAAGCACAGTCCGGAGGAGACCAGGGCCACCAGGCTGGCCCGGGCGGAGATGGAAAAGCCCGTCTTCAGATCCAGATAGCCCATGAGGTAAACCGTCCAGGCGGCGAGGTCCGGGGCGATCCCCCACAACAGGATGAGGGTCAGGGCCAGGTGAAAGGGCAGATTAAGCAGTCTCCGCCGGCCTTTTTCCCGGAGGCTCTCCGGGATGTCGGAACCTGACCGGAGATGCCGAATGTACTCGGCCACCGGCCGGGCGGACAGGTGGACGGCCAGCAGCGGGACTCCGCTCATGAACAGCAGAACGGCGGCGAGACGCAGAAAGCCGGCCGCAATCTCGGTCCGGTCCACCTCCATCCAGTAGCCCATCAAATCCTTGAAGAAAATTATGGGGGTGGCCATGTTGAGCAGGGCCACCATGATGAATCCGACCAACACCGAGGCCGTGCTGAGGATATAAAATCCCCGGAGGGAGGCCTTGGCCGGATCGGCGTGGTATGATTTTTTTATTTCCACGGCTTCGGTAATCGGCAAAATCCTGCAGCTCCGGATTTGGATATGGTCTTCTCCCCACCTCTGATTCTGGCCTCCCATCGGCCCCGGGGCAATTATTTTTTGGCGGAGGAGTGGTGAAAGGGCCCTGCGCCGGGAGTTCGCGGGGGGCGGCGCGGGATATCCCGGGCCGGCCGTCCAGGAGAAAGGTTTTCGCCGTTTTTTTAGGTTTGTCCAGATGTTGACTACGGCAGCAGCAATGGGTTATTCTCGCCATCGTTGCGCATCTGCCGCAACGGCCTGAAACAGTCTGCCTGCCTCTCCCTTTGCCCGGCAGCGATGTTCGGCCTCGATTTCATTGAATAAAAAAGCTCCGGCGGAGGCAGGCTGCCTCTTTCGGCCATTTCCTCTGAAAAGGAGTAGAAAATGAAACTTATCCACTACAAGGACCAACCCGGGCGGGATTACCCCAGCGATCTGGCCAAGAACGCCTTTGGCCGGGTGGTCATCGGCCAGGCCGACGGCGACACCAGCTTCTGTATGCGGGTCTTTGAGGTCGGCAAGGGGGGCTTTAGCGCCAAGCACAGCCACAACTACGAACACCAGGTCTTTGTCCACGCCGGCCATGGCCAGGCTTGGGATGGAGAGCAGTGGCACGATTTGGGCCCCGGATCGGTTATCTATATCCCCGCCAACAGGGAGCACCAGATGAGAAACAACAACGATGAACTGCTGGTTTTCGTCTGTTGCATTCCCAAGGGAGCCCCGGAGCTTTAGACCGGCGTGGCCCCGGGCGGCCGCCGCTGATCAGGCCGCCCGGTTTTTGCCGTTGAACAACTTCGGTGCCGTTGCTCCCGCAGATCGGTCAGCAGGGCCTCATCTTTCCTCTGTCAAGGCTGCTTCCGCGATTTTCCCTATTCCGCTCCCGGCCCGCTGAGCTGGATAACCTGGCCCACCTCCTTCAGGGATTTCAGCTCCTTGATCAGTTTGGTCAACTGGTGGCGGTCCTTGACCATCACGGTGACGGTGATGGATCCCTTGCCCTCCTGGGTCTGGATGTGCGCCTCGGTGATATTGACTTCAAAGGCGGAGATGACATGGGTCACCTTGGCCAGGGTGCCGGACTGGTCCGTCCCCTTTATATCCAGGGTGACCGGCCGGCTGCTCACCTCGGCCGTGTCCCATTCCACCTCGATCAGGCGGTTGGGGTCGGCGTTGATGATGTTGGGGCATTCCCGGCGGTGAACCGAGACCCCCCGGCCGTGGGTGATGAACCCTATGGCGTCGTCGCCGGGCAGGGGATTGCAGCACTGGGCGAACCGGACCAGGATGTCGTCTATCCCCTTTATCTTGATCCCCTCCTTGGGCTTGCGGCGGATCTTTTTGACCATCCGGTCTAGGAGGGCCGTCTCTTTCTTGACCTCCTCCTCCTGGGGAGGGACGATCTTGTTGGTCACCTGCCGGGCGGTCAGCTTGCCGTAGCCCACCGCGGCGATAAGGTCGTCCGCCTTTTTCAGGCTGAAAATTTCGGCGGCCCGCTCCAGATCGCCGTTTTTCAGGGCCGAGGCCAGGGACCGCCCGGAACGGCGCAGCTCCTTGTCCAACATCTCCCGGCCGATGGTCTCGGAGCGGGACCGCTCCTCGGCCTTGATCCAGGCTCTGACCTTCTGGCGGGCCTTGGAGGTGACCACGAAGTTGAGCCAGTCGTGGGAGGGGTTGCGGTTCTTGTCGGTGACTATCTCCACCACCTGGCCGTTCAACAGCTCCTGGCGGATGGGCACCAGCTTGCCGTCCACCTTGGCCCCGCTGCAGTGGTGCCCCACCTCGGTGTGGATGGAGTAGGCGAAATCCAGGGGCGTGGCCCCCTTGGGCAGAACCTTGACCTCTCCGGCCGGGGTGAAGACGTAGACCTCCTCCTGGTAAAGCTCCACCTTGACCGAATCCAGAAACTCCTGGGGGTCGTCCAGCTCCCTCTGCCACTCCAGGAGCTGGCGCAACCAGGCAAATCGGTCCACCTCGGCCTGCTCCATGGGCTGGCCGCCCTCTTTGTAGCGCCAGTGGGCGGCGATGCCCTGCTCGGCGATCTGGTGCATCTCCTCGGTCCGGATCTGGATCTCGACCCTGATCCCCTCCGGGCCTATCACGGCTGTGTGCAGGGACTGGTAGCGGTTGGCCTTGGGCAGGTTGATGTAATCCTTGAATCGGCCCGGGATGGGCTTCCACAGGCTGTGGACCACACCCAGGGCCTCGTAGCAGGCCGAGAGGTTGTCCACGATGACCCGGAAACCGTAGATGTCGAAGAGCTGGTCCAGGGGCAGGTTCTGGGTGACCATCTTGCGGTGGATGGAGTAGTAATGCTTGGTCCGGCCGAAGACGGAGGCCGCGATGCCGTTCTCGGACATCTTGTTCTGGAGGATGGCGGTCACGGTCTTGATGTAGGACTTCTGCTGATCCAACCGCTGGGCCACGCCGTCGGAGATGCGGCGGTAGGCCTCCGGCTCCAGATGGTAGAAGCAGAGGTCCTCCAGCTCGCTCTTGATCCAGTAGATCCCCAGCCGTCCGGACAGGGGGGCGTAGATCTCCAGGGTCTCCTGGGCGATCCTGGTCTGGGACTCGGGCTTCTGGAAGCCCAGGGTCCGCATGTTGTGGAGGCGGTCGGCCAGCTTGACCAGGAGGACCCGGATGTCGTTGGCCATGGCCAGGATCATCTTGCGCATGTTCTCGGCCTGGGCCTGGGCCCGGGAGGTGAACTCCATGGCCGAGATCTTGGTCACGCCCTTGACGATACCGGCCACCTCCGGGCCGAAGAGGTCTTCTATATCCTCCAGAGTGGTGTCCGTGTCCTCCACCGTGTCGTGGAGAAAGGCCGCCGCAATGGAGGCCATATCCAGTTTCAGCCGGGTCAGGATCAGGGCCGCCTCCAAAGGATGGGCCAGGTAGGGCTCTCCGGAGAGCCTCACCTGGCCTTGGTGTGCCTTGGCGGCGAAGACGTAGGCCCGTTGAATCAGGCCCAGGTCGGGGTTGGGGTGGTATTCCGAGACGGCGTCGGCTATGTCGCTATAGCGGATCAACCTTTTCGGTTCTCAGCCACCAGGGCCGCCGCCTTGGCCGGGGCTTCATCCGCGGGGAGGGAGATGATCTCCCCGGTCCGGCGGACCATCAACTCCACCAGGCCTTCCTTGAGGGCCCGGCCCACGGTAATCCGGAAGGGAACTCCGATCAGCTCCGAATCCTTGAACTTGACTCCGGGCCGCAGATCCCGGTCGTCTATGAGGGTCTCCACGCCCATGTCGGTGAGCTGGTTGTAGATCTCCTCGGCCTTTTCCAGGACCTCGCTGTCTTTGCCCGCCGGAACCACGATCACCGGGAAGGGGGCCACGGGCACGGGCAGGATCATCCCGTGCTGGTCGTGGTTCTGCTCGATGGCCGCGGCCAGGGTCCGCTCCACCCCGATGCCGTAACAGCCCATGATGATGTAGTGGGACTTGCCTTCCTTGTCCAGGTAGGTGGCGTTCATGGATCGGGAGTACTTGTCGCCCAGACGGAAGATGTGGCCCACCTCGATGCCCCGCAGAAATTCCACCTCTCCGCCGCATTTGGGGCAGGGGTCGCCCTCCTTGATCTCCCTGATGTCCAGGTACTCCGGCTCCGGGAAGTCGCGGCCGGGCACGGCGTTCTTGAGGTGGTAGCCGTCCTCGTTGGCCCCGGTGATCCAGTTCCTGAAGGGCCGCAGGGCGTTGTCGGTCAGCAGCCGGGTCTCCTTGCTGATGTTCACCGGGCCGCAGGACCCGGCCGGGGAGCCGGTGAGGCGCCGGACCGTCTCGGCCGAGGCCAGCTCGATCAGTTCCGCGCCCAGGGCCCGCTGGACCTTGACCGGGTTGATCTCGTGGTCGCCCCGGCAGAAGGCGGCCGCCGGCCCCTTGTCCGTCTCGAAGATGACGATCTTGACCAGGTCGGCCGCGGTGTTGCCCATGAACTGGGCCAGCCCGTCGATGGTGTGGACCCCGGGGGTGGCGAATTTTTCCAGATCCCCCGGCTCTCCCTGGGGTTCTTCCGGCCCGTTGTAGATCACCGGGGCCCGCTCGATGTTAGCTCCGTAATCGCAGGAGGTGCACGATACCACGGCGTCCTCGCCGGTCTCGGCCAGGACCATGAACTCGTGGGAGAAGGCCCCTCCGATGGAGCCGGAGTCGGCCTCCACGGCCTTGTACTTAAGCCCCAGCCGGTCGTAGATGCGGCAATAGGCCTCGTGCATGATATGGTAGCTCTCGGCCGAGGCCTCGTCGTCCACGTCGAATGAGTAGGCGTCCTTCATGCAGAACTGGCGGCCCCGCATGACCCCGAACCGGGGTCGGACCTCGTCGCGCATCTTCTGCTGGAAGTGGTAAAGGTTGACGGGCAGGTCCCGGTAGGAGCGGATCTCCTTGCGGCAGATGTCGGTGATGACCTCCTCGTTGGTGGGGGCCAGGCAGTAGTCGTGGCCGTGGCGGTCCTTGAACCGGAGCAGTTCCTTGCCGTAATATTCCCACCGGCCCGATTCCTGCCACAATTCGGCCGGATGAACCTCGGGCATGAACATCTCGATGGCCCCGGCCCGGTTCATCTCCTCCCGGATTATCTGCTCCACCTTTTTCAGGGCGGCGAAGCCGTAAGGCAGAAAAGAGTAGATCCCGGAGGACAGCTTGCGGATCATTCCGGATCTGAGCATGAGAATGTGGGAGACCACCTCGGCCTCGGCCGGGACCTCCCTCAGGGTGGGCAGGAAATACTTGGATAAACGCAACGGCTCCTCCTAACGGACGCTTTGATGAGCTGGTAACTGTATCAATAACCGTCTCCGGCTGTTATCTGTTTCCCTTGGCGGGCCGGCCTTCACTCCGAGCGTTCCGCCGCCTCGGCCTCGGCCATCTCCGCCAGGGCGGTCACGATCTCCTCTTCGGGCACCCTTCTGACCTTTTGGCCCCGCCTGAACAAGAGGCCCGTGCCCCGGCCCCCGGCCACGCCGATATCGGCCTCCCGGGCCTCGCCTGGTCCGTTGACCACGCAGCCCATGACCGCCACCTTGAGCGGCGTCTCGATGTGGCTCAGGCCCTGCTCCACCCGCGCCACCAGGTCCACCAGATCCACCTCGGTCCGGCCGCAGGTGGGGCAGGAGATGATCTCCACCCCCCTCTCTCTCAGGCCCAGGGCCCGCAGGATCTCGTAGCCCACCTTGACTTCCACCACCGGGTCCCCGGTGAGGCTGACCCGGATGGTGTCGCCGATGCCCCGGGCCAGGACAAAACCGATGCCCAGGGCCGACTTGACCACCCCCGGGATCAGGGGGCCGGCCTCGGTGAGCCCGATGTGAAGGGGAGCCCGGGACTGGGCCGCGAAAAGCCGGGCGGCTTCGATGTTCTGGTCCACGGAGGAGGACTTGAGGGAGACCTTGAAATTGTAGAAACCGGCCTTCTCCAACTCCCGGGCGGAGAGGAGGGCCGACTCGGCCAGGGCCCGGGCGCTGGGGCGGCCGTATTTTTCCAGGAGCTCCTTTTCCAGGGACCCGGCGTTGACCCCCACCCGCAGGCAGCCTTCTGCTTTAGCCGCGGCCTGGGCCACGATCAGGGTCTTGGCCAGGCCCCCGATGTTGCCCGGGTTGATCCGCACTCCGTCGGCCCCGGCCTCCAGCGAGGCCACGGCCAGGCGATGGTCGAAGTGGATGTCGGCCACCAGGGGCACCGGGGCCCTCTCCCTGATCCGGGCCAGGGCCTCCACGGCCTGCTGGTCCACCACGGCCACCCGGACTATCTCGCAGCCCGCCTCCACCAGGCGGTCGATCTGGGCGCAGGTGGCCTCCACCTCCCGGGTGTCGGTGTTGGTCATGGACTGGACCCGGATGGGGGCCTCCCCGCCCAGGCTTAAGCCCCCCAGGGTGATCTTACGGCTGCGGCGTTTAGCTATATCAGGCATGGCTCGACAAGTATGCGAAAGGCCGATGGGTTTGTCAATTATCGTGATCTCCAAAAAATACCTCCCCGGCCTCGGGTGCAGAAACGCGACTGCCGGGGGTTGATTCCGATTATCCTGTTCAACGCAGCAGCAGGATCAGCCAGGTCGGGATGGCGGCCGAGAGCAGCCCCGCCTCCACCAGGCCGTCCATGAAGATGCCGGGCAGAACCTTCTTGGTCCGGCAGGCCAGGATGACCGCCCCCAGGCAGGCCGGGGCCAGGCAGAAGGTCATTCCGGCCGGGCCGATGGCTCCCGTGCCCACCGCGGCCAGGCCCACCCCGGCCGTGGCCAGGCTGATGGTGATCAAAAGCCGGTAGACCCTTTTCTCCCCCAGGAGGATGGCCAGGGTCTCCTTGCCCACAGCCAGATCGCCTTGGATGTCCAGGACATCCACGAATCCGGCCCGGACAAAGGCCAGGGCCGCGATCAGGGCGAAGACCAGGGAGTCCACCATCCGGACCGGCCCGCTGAAGGAGATGACCGGCCACAACCCGCCCACCGCGCCCCAGGCCAGGGCGATGGAGAGGGGCTTGGAGCCGGGAAAATCCTTGAGACGGACATAACGGGTCAGGTGTTCGAAACGGACCGGGATCAGCCGGACCGGATAGGCCAGCCCCAGCACGGAGAGGAGTAGAAAGGTCAGAAAGGAGTCCAACCCCAGCCGGTAGGACTGGATCAGGCCCATCAGGGCCGCGGCCACGGCCGTGGTCACCAGGTAGGCTTTGTGCTTGGCGAAAAAACGGACCCCGTCCGGGTCGTTGTAGGCCACGGCCTCCCGGTCCAGAAAATGGTTGAGGATGTGCATGGCGTAGAGGTAGAAGGCCGGAACCAGGGCCATGGAGAGCGAGGGGGTCAGGCCCAGGGAGAGCCCCCCGGCCAGGGCCAGGCCGGCCCCGCCCAGGGCCAGCAGGGAGTTGGACTTGAGCAGAAAGCGGTAGATCCGGAAAAGAAAGGAGTTCACCCTGGGTTCGCCCTTGGAGCGCCGGCCCCGCAGCTCCTCCACCACCTTTCGGATCAGCCAGTTGGGGGTGGAGGCTCCGGCCGTGACCCCCACCGACCTGTATCCGCCCAGGGCCTCCAGGTCCAGCTCCTTTTCGGTCTCCACGGCAAAGGCCGGGGTTCCGGTCTGGGTCGCGATCTGGACCAGCCGCTGGGTGTTGGCCGAAAAGGAGCCGCCCACCACGACCATGGATTCCACCTGGCCGGCCAGGGAGATAACTTCGGCCTGACGCTCATGGGTGGCCGGGCAGATGGTGTTGTGGACCTGGGCCCCGGGCCAGCGTTTCCTCACCTCGGCCGCCACCTCCTCGAACAGGGCCACGGACTGGGTGGTCTGGGCCACCACCATGACCTCCTTGTAGTCCTCCAGGGCGGCAATCTCCTCCACCCCGGAGACGACCACGCCCCGGCCGTTTTGGGCGTGTCCCAGGAGGCCGACCACCTCGGCGTGGTCCTTGTCTCCCACGATGATGGCCTGGCCGCCCTTCTGGGTGTAGCGCTTGATCAGGACCTGGACCTTGAGCACCCGGGGGCAGGTGGCGTCCACCACCCGGTGGGCCTTGTCCGCGAGCTTTTCCTTGATGTCAGGCGGTATTCCGTGGGCTCTGATGATGGCCGTCTCTCCGGGGGCGATGGAATCCGGATCCTCGACCGCCCGGATGCCCTTGTCCAAAAGGAGGTTCAGGACTTCGGTGTTGTGGATCAAGGGTCCCAGGGTGACGATGGGTTCTTTGGCCCGGTTGCCCTCCTCCAGGGCCATCTCCACGGCCCGGCGGACCCCCATGCAGAAGCCGGCGGTCTTGGCCAGCTTTACCCTCATCAGCAAACTCCTTGGGCCGGGACGGACCGGAGTTCCGGAATTGTTCGGCCGTAAAAATATTCATCCAAAACAGTTCTCATCTCGGCCAGGGAGCGGCTCCGGTTCAGGTCCTCCCGGCAGGTTTTGGCCCCGGTCAGCCCTTTCAGATATTTGCCGGCCCAGCCCTTGAAGATCCGGTGGGCGGTCATCTCTCCGTAATGGACCATGAGCATCGCCAGATGGCGGGCCATGGCCCGGCTGATCTCCTCCGGGCCCGGCTCCGGTACCTCCCCGCCTCTCAGGCCCGCCTCTATCCGCCGGAATATCCAGGGCCGGCCCAGGGCGGCCCGGCCGATCATGACCCCGGCGCAGCCGGTCTGCTCTATCATCCTTTTGGCCGAAGCCGGTCCGGTCACGTCGCCCGAGCCCAGCACCGGCAGGGAGACGGCCTCCACCACCTGCCGCAGTTCCTCCCAGTCGGCCCGTCCTCCGAAGCCCTGGCGGCCGTAGCGGGGGTGGCAGGCCAGTCCGTCCAGCCCCTCCTCCTGGGCCAGACGGGCGATCTCCGGGGCTACGAAGCCCTCCTCCCGGCTCCATCCGGAGCGGAACTTGACGGTCAAGGTCAGGGAGGTGGCGGCTCTGACCCGGGCGAAAATCTCCCGGATGAGCTCCGGTTTGCGCATCAGAATGGCCCCGGCCCCGTTCTTGACCACCTTGCGGGCCGGGCAGCCCAGGTTTAGGTCCACGGCCTCGAAGCCGGCCTCCTCCACCAGGGTGGCGGCCTGGGCCATGATCCTGGGATCGGAGCCGAAGAGCTGCACCGTCAGGGGTCGCTCCTCCGGGCAGGAGCGCAGCAGGGACCAGGTTTTAGGCTCCCGGCGGGAGAGCCCCACGGCCGAGACCATCTCGGTGTAGACCAGCCCGGCCCCATGGCTTTTGACCATGAGCCGGTACGGCAGATCCGTCCACCCGGCCATGGGAGCCATGACCAGGTTATTTTTCAGACTAAGCTTGCCCCATCTCATGGGTATGGTTAATACCAGAAGGAGGGGAGGGGGCCAAGTAAAAGGGGTTGAAAAGTCGGCTTCAGGGGCCCCTTACCCGGACGACCTTGTATTTCCCTTGATGGAAAAGAACCGGAAGAGCGGTTTGGGTCCGGCCGAACAGAACCGCATAACCGGCCCTGTATTTGGCGGCCAGCCCCATCAGGCGGGAATCGCCGATCTTCTTGTAGCTTTCGGCCATCGCAATCGCGGCCGCGAAACCGTTGCCCTGGGGCGGGCCGTAGCAGTCCTCAAGCCTCTTGGCCCATTCCTTGATGGCCGAGTCGGTGTAGGGGATGCACTTGAAATCCACCACCACGGCCCGGCGGGCGCTGATCCGGAATTTGCCGAACAGGGGCGGCACGATGAAGGTCTCCTGCGGCGGGGTGTTCTCTCTGACCCAGCGGCAGAGCCCGGCCGGCGGGGCGAACTGGTCCGGGGAGGAGCGGAAGCGGGCCATCTCGTCCGGGGGTCCCAGATGGGCCACGGCCTGGCCGTCCCATTTCAGGGCCAGCCCGGGCCAGACTCCCAGGAAGGCCGCGGCTGCCAGGGCCATGCCTCCGGCCAGGGGCAGAGCCGCCCTTATCCGGGCCCAGGGCGCCAGGACAAACCACAGGGCCATCCCGAAAAAGAGAAAGACCTTGAACATCTCCCGGTAGCGGAAGCCGAACTGGTTCATGATCAGCCAGGCCCCGGCCAGGCCGCAGGCCCACCACAGCAGGAGCCAGGGCCGGGGAAAGGGCCGCCCCCGCAGCAGCCGCACTCCCTCCAGGAGATGCCCCCACAGGATCATGAAGGGCTGGTTGCGGAAGGACCCGGCCAGGAGCATGGGGCCGGGCAGCTTCTCCGGCCAGGGCCGGTCCTCCCGGAAAACCCGGGCCGCGCTCCCGGCCATGACCATCAGCCCCAGCCACTTGAGGGCGAACAGAAAGCGGTAGGTCTGGGCCATGGTCCAGGTCCGGGAGGGGATCAGTTCCACAAAGACATAGCCCCCCACACAGAGCCCGACCGAGGCCGCGGCCACCCAGGCGGTCTTCCAGGCCAGGGCCGGCTCCAGCCTCCCGTCCCTCGCCCCCCAGTAAAGCGACAGCCCCAGGGCCGCGGCAAAGGCCCCCCCGGCCAGGAACTCGGACCGGGGCCAGGTGGAGGGGATGTAGTGATGGGGGTGGCGGAACACGGCCCAGTAATGGATGAACGAGGCGTCGTCCAGGCTCGTATCCTGGCGGATCAGAAAGACCAGGTAGATGAACAGAACCAGCCCCAGGGCCGTTCCCCCGGTCTTGATAAGGGGGACCAGCTCCGGTCCTTTTCTCCGGCGCCATACTCCGCCCAACAACGCCAGCCCCTGGGCGCCCAGGGCCAGGAGCCCCGCCCCCACCGACTCCAGGGGGTGGATCAGGGCGGCCAGGGCGATCACCGGTCCGCAGGCCAAGGGCCGGCCGCTCAGGCCCAGCCAGAACCCCCACAGGATCAGGGGCCGCGCCGCCATGCGGGGGATCAGATAGGGCTCCAGGAGGTGGCCGTTCTCCCCGATCATGAGGCCCTCCACCCCGAAGACCAGGACGCAGGCCAGCATGGCCGCCAGATCGTCCCCGGAAAAGATCCGCCGGGCGGCGCGATAGGTGAGCAGGGCGATGAAGACGTAACAGGCCCAGGTCAAAACGAGCATCAGAACCGGCAGGGGGACCAGCCCGGCCAGAAAGCCCAAGGCCGCGATGTAGAAATACCTGGGGCCGAAGGCCATGGAGGAGTTGACGAAAAAATCGTTTTCCAGAAAAGATGGATCCATGATTCTCATGATCAGGGGGATCTGCTGGATCTGGTCGGTTCCGGGCAGGGCGTAATTATAGCCCTCGATGATCAGGGCCGAGGTGGCCAGCACCAGGCAGAAGATCACCTGCTCCGGGAGCCTCAAAGGGTCTCCTCCCGGAAAGTCTGCCGTTTCCTCTATCCGGAACCGCATCTCTACGGATTCCCCCTGATAACCGGGAAGGGAAGGTCTGTCCGCAATTCTGGGCGGCCCGCCGCCGATTGTCAAGGACGGGGCGCTTCTCGGCCGCTCCCGGGCGGGGCGATTGGCCTTGACAGGGCCGGGGCCGGCCCTAGAATGAACGATAAAGGAGATAACAAGACCAACCATGAGATCTTTTCCCAGAGCGCTGTGCGCCGTTCTATCTCTTCTGTGCCTGATCCTCCTGACCGCATCCCCGACCCGGGCCCTGCAGCCCCTGGAGGTGGAATCAGGGAAACGGTTCCTGGTCCAGGCCGACGGTTCGCCCTTTTTCTGGCTGGGGGACACGGCCTGGGACCTGGTCACCAGGCTCACCCAGGAGGAGGCCGAAGACTACCTGGCTGACCGGGCCGCCAAGGGGTTCAACGTGATCCAGACGGTGGTCCTGCGGATCGGCGCTTCGGCCAATATTTACGGGGTCCCGCCCCTGATCTCCTGCGATCCGGCCCGGCCCAACGAAGCCTATTTTCGGCACCTGGACCTGATTCTGGACCTGGCCGAGGAGCTGGGCCTTTATGTGGCTCTCCTGCCCACCTGGGGAGACAACGTCAGCTGGGGCTACAGCAGCACCCGGCCCATCTTCAGCCAGGCCAGCGCCAGATTCTTCGGCAATTGGCTGGGGTCCCGCTACGCCCACCGGACCAACATCATCTGGGTTCTGGGCGGAGACATCCACCCGCTCTGGAGCGGAACCGACTACACCGCCGTGTGGGACGCCATGGCCGCCGGCCTGGCCCAGGGGGCTGCGGGCGGCGACCAGTCCGGCCTGCTTATGACCTTTCACCCGGCCACGGCCTCCGGAAAAATGAGTTCCTCGATCTGGCTCCACGGCAAGGAATGGCTGGACTTCAACATGGTCCAGTCCGGCCACCGGAGCTACTACAGCCCGACCTATGATCTGATCGCCAACGACTACGCCCTCGGCCCCGCCAAACCGGTTTTGGATGCTGAACCGGCCTACGAGGGGATGCCCCGGGACCTGAACCCGGCCAACCCGGTCTACACCGCGGCCGACGTCCGCAACCGGGCCTACCAGGCCGTTCTGGCCGGGGCCTTCGGCCACACCTACGGAGCCAACGGGGTCTTTCAGTTCACCAGGGAGGGAGACGAGGCGGGCCAGTTCGGAGACCCGGACGTGTGGGAGACGGCCAGCCAGTACCCGGGTTCCTCCCAGATGGTCCACCTGAAAAACCTGATCCAGTCCCGGCCCTTCCTGACCAGGGTTCCGGGCCAGGAGATCCTGGCCTCGGACCAGGGCGTCCGGGACTACCGGATCCAGGCCTCGGTGGGGTCGGACAGGAGCTTCGCCCTTATCTACGTCCCCGTTTCCCGGAGCCAGGTAAAGGTCAGGCTGAACAAACTCTCCGGCTCCACCCTCAAGGCCCGCTGGTACAACCCCCGCACCGGTGCGGTCGCTGCCGCCGGAGAGTACGGGAACAGCGGCAGCGCCACCTTCACCTGCCCGGACGGCAACGACTGGATCCTGGTCCTGGACGACGCCTCCAGGGGCTACTCTCCGCCAGGAGGATAGGGGACCGGCTGGACCGGACGCCTGTCCTCCCCAAAACACCCCATGGAGTTGGCTGAAGGCCTTTAGGGGGAGGCGGTTTTCAGAGGGATCTCTTCATCCAGTGATGGAAGTGAAGATCCGAGGAGGTGATCTTGAACCCCACCTTGTGCAGGATCCTGATGGCCGGGTAGTTGGAGGCGAAGGTCCGGACCACCACGTGGCCGGCCTTGCTGGCGGCCAGATCGTGCAGGGCGGCCTTGTTCAGGTCCTCGCCGATGCCCCTGTTCTGGGAGTCGCGGTTGACCCCGATGAAATCCAGGGAGGCGTAGGCCCCGCCCACGGCCTCGGACAGCCCCGGATTGAATTTGTAGATGATGAACCCATCCACCACCCCGCTCTGGTGTTTGACCATGATCCGGTAGCCCTCCTCGAAGGCGATGCCGGAGACGTACTTGCGGAAGATGTTGGCCGCCTGCTCCTCGGTCACTTCCGGATCGTACATGAACCGGTTGTGGACGTGGGTCTGCTCCACCAGTTCCAGAACCTGGGGCCGGAGACGGTCGGGGCAGGGCACGCAGTCGGTCCGGCCGTACTCCTGGGGCACCGGGTTGCGCGCCAGGGAACGGGCCAGGTAGACCTCGTTGCCCACGAACCTGAACCCGGAGTTCTCCAGGGCGTGGATGGCCTGGATGTCCCCGGAGGCCACCCGGCAGTCCAGAAACTCCACCAGCGACATCTGGTCCAGGACGTAGCGGATCATGGTCTGGAAATAGCCCTGGGACTTGTCTGCGGTGAGAAAGTGCTTCAGGGTGAACATCTTGACCCCGAACAGACCGGACATCCAGGGCAGGGCCCCTATCCCGATCAGCCCCACCAGCTTGCCGCCCTCCCTCAGGACCGCCTGGCGGGTGTGGTCGGCGAAAAGGGAGCGCTCCAGAAAGGAGACCATCTTCTCCTTGGGAATGCTCAACTGCTGGAGCTGAAAATCCTTGTGGGGATAATGGTGCAGAAGCTGCCGGACCTCTTTCAGGTCCTCTTCCTTCAGAGGGCAGATGGTCAGGTCGCGGAAATCGAAGCTGTTCAAGGCAGACCCCTAACTTTAATTCTGATATCTCCGGTCCAGCGGGTGGTCTTTACGGCCGCCTCCCGGTCCCAGGAGACAAAGGGCAGGTGCTCGGCGTCCACATCCCTGACCAGGGGGATTCCGGTGGGGGTGACCGAGGTGGAGACCCAGCCCCGGCCGGGGAGGTAGACCTCGGTGAAGAAATGGGCCCACCTGCCCGCGGTCCGGGCCGGGATGCCCACGGCCCTGAACAGGCTGGCCTCCAGGAGGCTGGTCTCGGGGCAGGCCCCCACCTTTTTGTTCAGGATCACCGCCGGTGGGTCGTACATCTCGGCCATGGAACGGTAGACCTTCCGCCCCCCGAAGAACTCGGCCCGTTTCTGGTGATCGTAGGGAATGTTGTCTTTGATGTACTTGGCTATCCGGGCCCAGACCCGGCGGGGGATCCGCTCCTCCCCCAATATTTCCCCGGCCAGGGCGGCCACCTCCTGGCTGCCCGGGGTGATCTTGAGCCCGGGCTCCAGAAAGACCGCGGCCGGGTCGGCCCAGTCCACAGCCTCCGAGGGTTTGAGCGGGGTCATGAGGATGGCGTGGTTGATCAGCTCCGCCATCTCCACCTGGTAAATGAAGGAGAAATCCAGCTTCAGCTGGCCGCCCTCCCCGGCGCCCTCCAGGACCGTCTCCAGCCACCTGTTCCCGGCCTCGTCCACCCGGATCCGGAAGGGGTTGCGGGGGTAGACGAAGCTGGCTTCCTGGAGCAGCCTTTTGCCGAAGGAATCCCGGGGGGCGGTCACCGAGAAGGCCAGGGGGCCCGAGAACCCGGGCTCCACTATCTGGAAGTGGACCCGGTAGAGCCCCCTCATCCGGAACCGGGCCAGGGGGACCAGGGTTTTTACCCCAGGGGCCTTTCTCAACCGCTCCAGGTTGCCGGCCCGGGTGTGGAAGATGCCGTGGGTCCGGCCCAGGTAGTCCACGTTGTCGCCGTTGACCGGATAGGCCTCCAAACCGTGGAGCCTGATCAGGTGATCGAATTCCAGTTCCCGGTCAAAGGCCAGCAGGACGATGGTCTTGAGCGAAGGATACACCTTGGCCAGGCGGTTGAAGTCGACCCCCTGCTGGTCCTCCCTGATCCTGTCCAGGAGCTCCGGAGAAAGAAACTCTCCGCCGGGGAGGGGCGCCGCCTGGATGGCGGCCCCGGCCGTTGAGAGGGCTTTGGGCGCCTTGACCCGGGGCGGTTTGGGCCGCTCCACCCGGGGCGGCCTGGGCTTGAGGACGGGCAGAGCGGTGGACTGAGCGGCCGCCAATGCCCCGGCCTGGGTCAGAATGATCAGCAGCCCCAGGAACAGCCGCAACCGGAGGGCTTTGTATGTGAAGGCGGTTTTGAGCATGGCTCGGTCTCATAGGTTATACGGGCGGGAGTGGGGTGTCAATCACGGCCGGGCAGATCAATCTGCCATAGCGCGTTTATAAACAAAACTCTTCTTGTTTTCCGCCGGAAAGGCGCAGGATTATTCCAAACGGGGGGTGGGGGTGGCCAAACTTCATTTTTCTTTGACCTTAACCCTGTTTTCAATCAAGATTTGAGGCAATGACAAATGAGCCCCTACCAGTCTGGAGTTAGGCTAACCCGCACTGATCGATCAAAGGAGATCCCTATGACAGGTAGAGAAGTAATCACCATGGCCCTGGATCAGAAACTACCCCCCCGCAACCCGGTGACCCTGATCGCTGGAGGTGAGTGGTATTTTGATCACGCCGGCGCGATCTTCGGCCGGGTCAAGACCGACCCGGAGGCAATGGCCGAAGTTTATGTCAAGGCCTTCCAGACCATCGGCCACGACATGATCTGGCCCGGAGCCGGTCTCCTGAACTACCCGGCCCATTGCCTGGGCTGCCCCATCAAGGACGACTCCACCAACTCCCCGGCCCTGGAGGGCACGGCCATAAAAGACCTGGGCGAACTGGACAAGCTCTCCCCAGAGGGGGCCCTGGCCAACCCCATCATGGAAGCCATCGTAAAAGCCCATTACATCCTGGCCGACCGGATCGGAGAAGAGACCTTCATCATGCCCACCCAGTGGGGTCCCTTTACCACCGCGGCCCGGATTTTGGGGGTGGAAAAGCTGATGATGGCCACCATTACCGACCCGGACGGGGTGGCCGCGCTCATGGATTTCACCAAGGAGTACATCTGGTCCATCACCCAGAGGGTGACCGACCACAAGGACCTTCCGGGGATCAATTTCTCCGAGCCGGTGGCCTCCGGAGACCTTATATCCAAGCCCATGTTCGAGAAGTTCGTCCAACCGGTGCTGGCCGACCTGGTCTCCCGGCTCAAGGACGCGGGCAAGTATTCCATGATCCACATCTGCGGCAACAGCACCCCGGTTCTGGATAATATACTGGAGGTCGGGCCCGACGGTTACAGCCTGGAATCCAAGGTGGACCTCAGGGTGGCCAAGGAGAAGCTGGGGGGTAAGATCTGTGTGGCCGGCAACATCCCCCCCTCCGGCGAGTTCTTCACCGGCACCCCCGATGAGGTCAGGGCCCAGGCCCGGGCCTGCCTGGATATCTGGGGCCAGGATCCGGGGTTCATCCTGACCGTGGGCTGCGATTTCCCCAAGGGCGTGCCCCTGGAGAACATCCGGGCGCTCATGGCCTTTAAGGAAGTTCGGTAAGGCATTCTCCCCGCCGAAGGGGAGTGGTTTTGCAGGTCGCGACGGGGTCGGCTTGGAATGTGTTTTTGGATCGACCAAAGAAGCCGGGCCGAAACCTCCGTCCGAGGAGGATAATCTTTTTGTCCGGGGCCGGTCGGGGCCGCCGGAGCGCACAAGGGGACCACATTGGGCGGCTCAAGTTTTAAAGCCATGGTCGTTTCCGGGGACGAAGACTCCGGTTTCAGCCGGACCATAGCCGAAAGGAACACGGACGACCTCCCTCCGGGCGAGGTACTGATCCGGGTTCACTACTCTTCCCTGAACTACAAGGACGCCTTGTCGGCCATCGGCAACAGGGGGGTAACCAAGAACTATCCCCACACCCCGGGCGCGGACGCTTCCGGCGTGGTGGAGGAATCCGGCTCTGGTCAATTCAGCCCCGGAGACAGGGTCATCGTCACCGGCTACGACCTGGGCATGAATACCTCCGGCGGCTTCGGCGAGTATATCCGGGTTCCGGCCTCCTGGGTGGTGCCCCTGCCGCCGGGATTGACCCTCAGGGAGGCCATGATCTACGGCACGGCCGGGTTTACCGCCGGGTTGTCGGTCCGGGCCGTGGTCGACTTCGGCGGTGAGCCCGGTCGGGGGCCGATCCTGGTCACCGGGGCCAGCGGCGGGGTGGGCAGCCTGGCCGTGGCCTTTCTGGCTAAGCTGGGCTACCGGGTCTTTGCCTCCAGCGGCAAGGCGGAGGCGCGGCAGTATCTTCTGGCCCTGGGGGCCGAAGAGGTCATCCCCCGGGAGGAGGCCCTGGACGAATCCCCGCGGCCCCTGCTGCGGGGACGATGGGCCGGGGTGGTGGACACCGTGGGCGGCAGAGTCCTGGCCACGGCCCTGAGAACAACCACCCAGCGGGGCGTGGTGACCACCTGCGGCAACGTGGACGGGGCGGAGCTGAACATCACCGTCTTCCCCTTCATTCTCAGGGGGGTCAGGCTCATCGGGATCGACTCCGCCTCCACCCCCATGTCGGTCCGCCTCCCCTTGTGGGAACTCATGGCCGGCCAGTGGAAACCGGAGCGGCTGGATGAGATAGCCAGGGAGGTCCCCCTGGAGGGCCTGGACCGGGAGATAGAGTTGATCCTCAAGGGAGGGCAGAAAGGCCGGGTGGTCCTGGCCCACGCCCGCTGATCCGGGCGGCCGGACTGGCCGGAGTCCGGCTAGGATCGGCCCCGGTCCCGCACCGCCAGTTCCACCAGGCGATCCAGCAGAGCGGCCAGGTCCAGCCCTGCCGCGGCCGCAGCCTGGGGCAGGAGGCTGGTTTCGGTCATGCCGGGGAGGGTGTTGGTTTCCAGAACGTAGAGCTCCCCCTCTTGGAGGAACATGTCGGTCCGGGAAAAATGGACGATGCCCAGGGCCAGGTGGGCAGTCAAGGCCATCTCCTTGGCCTGGGCCTCGATCCCGGAGTCCAGGTCGGCCGGGCAGATCTCCTCGGCTCCGCCGGGGGTGTACTTGGCCTCGTAGTCGAACAGGGTCTTGCCCTTGGGGATGATCTCGATCAGGGGCAGGGCCGTGGGACCTCTGCCCGGCAGGTCCAAAACCCCGCCGGTGATCTCCCGGCCCTGGAGGCATTGCTCCACCAGGACCCGAGTATCCAGCTCAAAGGCCTTTTCCACCGCCTCCTGCAGTTCCGCCACGGTGGCGGGCACGCCGATGCCGAAGGTGGAGCCCTCCTTGGCCGGCTTGACCACGGCGGGCAGCCCCACCCGGGCCGCCACTTCCGCGGGGTCGTACTCTTGGCCCGCGGTCAGGACCGCGTCCCTGGCCACCTTGAGCCCGGCCTTGCGGTAGATGTCCTTGGCCAGGGCCTTGTCTATGGCCAGGGCCGAGGCGGTCACCCCGGCCCCCGGATAGGGCAGCCCCAGGCAGTCCAGAAAACCCTGGATGCGGCCGTCTTCGCCGTAGGGCCCGTGCAGGATGGGCAGGACCGCCTTGACCCTGGGGGCCAGTTCCATCAACCGGTCCAGTTCAGAGGCTGGGTCCAGGATCACCACCTTCCTCCCGGCCTGGCGAAGTCCCTCGGCGCATGATTTTCCACCGGCCAGGGAGACCTCCCTCTCCCGGGACCAGCCCCCGGCCAGAATAACCACCATGTTTTTTCCCATTATTCTTCCTCAGCCGATTCCGGCGAAGAGCTCGTTGATTTTCAGAAGGTCGCTGGGGCTTATGTCCAGATTTCGGAACAGCCCGGACTCCATGGTCCGGCTGTCTTGGCCCATCTTCCTGATTCGCTCTTTTTGTTCGGGGCCGACGCCGTAGCGTTCCACCAGGTCCTCGATCCGCTCGTCCAGGGCCGTAACCCGGTCGTGGCGGACCCGCTTGTCGGCGTAGTTGACCACCGTGGAGGGCGCGAAAAGCCCCCTATTTTCCATGACCAGGGCCGGGTTGATGTGATCGGCCACCACGGCGCCCACCCCCGCCAAGCCCAACTCGGTCAGGATCTCGCGGCCCCGCCGGGCATGGTCGCATCTCTGGCCCAGACACTCGGTTTTGGCGATGTCGTGGAGCAGGGCCCCGGCCTCCACAAGGGGCAGGTCCAGGACATGTCCGGCCCGGACCAGAGCCGCGGCGACCCTCCGGGCCACCTCGGTCACGGCCAGGCTGTGGAGCATGATGTTGGGCCGCATCTCGTAACGGGCCCACAGACCCAAACACTCCTCCCGGTCCGGGACCCGGCCGAGCCGGCCCGGGGGCAGAAGACAGTCGCCCACAAAGGCGGCCACCGTCTCGGCGTCGTTCCGGTCGAACCAGCGGATTCCTTCCGGCCGGTCGCCCGGTTCCGAGACCACCCCCAGGAGATAGGGGTCCTCTCTCAGGCCCGGCTTCTTCCGGGGGCCGACCAGTTCCAGTTTGAACCCGGCCCAGCCCTTGAACCCCTCAACCAGGACCAGGTCCACCGGGGGCATAGAAGCGGCCGCAGCCAGGGGGCCCCGGTCTCCGCTACGCGTTTGGTAGAGAGCCTCCTGGCCGCTCATGGTCAGAACCACGGCCCCGGCTCCCGCCTCCAGAAGAGTGTTGGAATCCTTGCCGCTGGGGTTGATCGAATCGTTGCCCTTTCCGGCGTGGCCGTGGTGCTTTACCACTCCGACCCGTAACCCGCGCCGGTTCAAAAGGGGAATTACCTTGGCCAGCAGGGTGGTCTTGCCGCTCTGGGAAAATCCGGAAAAGGCCAAAAGGGGAGGCATAGAGTTTGCTCTTCTCCGCTGTAAAACGGATCAAGGGGGTTCGGCGAGTTTTGATCCTAGCTATGGATTTATAACCGATTCGGGGGTCCAAATAAAGGGGGCCGAGGATTTTATCTCCCCGGCCCCCCGGATTATTCCGAATTTTAGCTGGAACGACGAGGTCTTATTCGTCCTCGGCCTCTCCGGCCAGGTACATCAGCCGGTCGTACTTGGCGTCCACCTGGGCCTGGATGTATTCGATCTGGGCCGGGTTGAGGTGGGAGAAACGCCGCTGGGGCTTGAGGTACTCGCCGATAGGCTTGGCTTTCTTGATCTTCTTGTTGATCACGTACTTGCCGTCGATGACCTCGTACAGGGGCCAGTACTTGGACTCCACGGCCAGCTTGGCCAGGGTCATGGCCGAACTGGGGGCCGCGCGCCAGCCCGTGGGGCAGGGGGCGAAGACGTGCAGATAGGCCGGACCCTTGACCGTGGCCGCCTTCTTGGCCTTGTTCATCAGGTCGGTGTAGTAGAAGGGGGAGGCCGTGGCTACATAGGGCACCCCGTGGGCGGCTATGATGCCCGGTATGTCCTTTTTGTCCGTGGCCTGGCCGAAGGAGAGTTCGCCCGGAGGGGTGGTGGTGGTGTTGGCCCCGAAGGGGGTCGAGGAGGAGCGCTGGATGCCCGTGTTCATGTAGGCTTCGTTGTCCAGGCAGACATAGACCATGTTGTGGCCCCGCTCCATGGCCCCGGAAAGAGCCTGGAGTCCGATATCGGCCGTGCCGCCGTCGCCGCCGTAGGCCACGATTTTGCAATCGGCCTCCTCGGCGGGCAGGATGCCCTTGCGGATCATGGCCTTGCGTCCCGCTTCGATCCCCGAGGCCACGGCCGCGGCGTTCTCAAAGGCCACATGAATCCAGGGCACGTTCCAGGCGGTGTGGGGGTAGGGCGAGGTGATGATCTCCATACACCCGGTGGCGCTGGTGACGATCATGGGCCCGCCCATGCCTTTAAGGACCTGGCGCAGGGCCAGGATCTCACCGCAGCCCTGGCAGCCCCGGTGTCCAGGGACCAAGGCCTCGTAAGCCGGAAAGTCCTTGGGCGTGTATTTTTGGAAATCCTTAAGCGCCTCTGTTGCGCTCATCTTGTCCATCATGATCAATCCTCCTTCACGCCGAAGAAGTCGTAAACGCGCCCGGCATCGATCTGGGAGGGAGCCGCTTCGACCATCTCCTTGAAATCGCCCCGGGTCACGTCCCGCCCGCCCAGGCCGATGATGTAGCTGGCCGTTTGGGGCATGTTCTTCCTGGCGGACATAAGGGCCCTAAGCTCGGTGGCCACCGGACCGCCGGCTCCGCCGTAGGACAGGGAGCGGTCCATGACGACCAGCTGTTTGACCGCAGAGACGGCCTCTATGAAGGCTTCCACCGGGAAGGGCCGCCACAGCCTGATCCTGATCAAGCCGACCTTTTTCCCGGCCTCGCGCATCTCCTTGACCGCGGTGTAGGCCGTCTCGCTGATGCTGCCCATGGTCACCAGAGCCACTTCGGCTCCGTCCATGAAGTCGGTCTCGATGGGTTTGTAGGCCCGGCCGAACCGGTCGGCGAAGCCCTGCCAGTGTTCCTCGATTACGGGCAGGGAATCCTGGAGGGCCTCCTCCAGCTGTTTGCGCAGCTCGGCGTAGACCTCGGGCACGCCCACCGAACCGAAGGTTTTGGGGTCGTTGGGGTCCAGCCTGTAGGGCGGTTTGAAGGGAGGCAGATAGGCTTTCACTTCGTCGGCCTCGGGGATCAGGATGGGCTCGATGACGTGGCTCAGGTTGAACCCGTCCAGGTTGACCCCCACCGGCAGCATGACCCTGGGGTCCTCGCTGATCTTGAAACCGGTGATGGTCAAATCCATGACCTCCTGGCCGTTTTCGCAGAAATACTGAATCCAGCCGCAGTCGCGGATGGACATGATGTCCGAGTGGTCGTTCCAGATGGAGATGGGGGCCGACAGGGAACGGTTGGCGATGGCCATGACCATGGCCAGCCTCATCCCGGAGGCGATCCACATTATCTCACTCATCAGGATCAGGCCCTGGGAGGAGGTGGCGGTGAAGGTCCGGGCCCCGGCCGCCGAGGAGCCCACGCAGGCGCTCATGGCGCTGTGCTCGCTCTCCACGGGGACGAACTCGGCGTCCAGTTTCCCGTCGGCCACCAGTTCGGAGAGGTGCTCCACGATGTGGGTCTGGGGGGTGATGGGGTAAGCGGCGATGACGTCGGCGTCGGCCAGTCTTACCGCCTCTGAACAAGCCAGAGAAGACTCCAGTCCGATACGCTTGGCCATCTACTCATCCTCCATGGTTATGGCGCCGGCCGGGCACTCCACGGCGCAGATGCCGCAGCCCTTGCAGTAGTCGGCCAGCCAGTCGTATTTCCCGTCCTCCCGCAGTTCGTAGGACAGGTCGGGGCAATAAATATAACAGCGCCCGCATTTGACGCACTTGTCGTAGTCTATGACCGGTTTCTGTCCGGTCCGCCAGTCGCCGGTCTTGAACTCGGCGGCGCAGCCGGGTTGAAGGATCAGAATACCGGGTTCCAGATCCTGCCACCGGCAGACGGCTTCAATCTTCCTGCCCATGGGGCCTCCTTACGCTCTCTCTTGGATGTGGGTCGTCTCATAGGCGGTCTTCAAGGCGTTGAAGTTCTTCTCCGCGATCCGACCGAAACGTTTGTCCAGGGCCTCTTTCATGTCCTCCGGCTTCATCAGCCCGGTGGCCTTGAGGATGGCCCCCAGCATGGTGGTGTTGGTGATCGGTACGCCCAGGACCTCCTTGGCGATCTTGTCGGCGTCCACCAAGGCCAGTCTCCCGCTGAAACCGTAATCCGCCCGGCAGGTCTCCTCGCATACCGGGGCGTTGATGATCAAGGTTCCGTCGGCCTTCAACCCGTCTGTTACATTGGCGATCTGAAGGACGCTGGGATCCAAAACAGCTACCACATCCGGTTCGTAGATCTTTTCCCTGGTCTTGATCGGTTCCTCGTCGACTCTGACAAAGGCGGCCACGGGGGCCCCTCTGCGTTCGGGACCGAAGGAGGGAAAGGCCATTGCATACTTGCCTTGGGCGATGGCGGCCTGGGCCACCAGCTCGGCTGAGGTGACGGCGCCCTGGCCGCCCCGGCCGTGCAAGCGAATCTCAATCATATCTTCTCCTTGTGTGTACCTTTTTTGAACAACGGTGCCCACCTTAAAGCCTGAATAAGGCCTTGTCAAGGCGACAAGTCGACAACCTTCAGTCAAATTTTCCCTATCCACCCCCGGAATAAAATGCTATCTTCTCTCCTTGCTTCTTCAGCGGTGTAAACCGGAGATGAGATTTAGCACCCCACGGAATTCGAAGTGGGCGTAAAGCGATCTTTATCATTATCGAGAACGATTCGGAGTTAGTAA
Organism: Desulfarculia bacterium; assembly: GCA_963662305.1. Taxonomy (GTDB): domain Bacteria; phylum Desulfobacterota; class Desulfarculia. The sequence goes on from OY759351.1 coordinate 800,192, forward strand.
ACATGAAAGTATATGTATCCGGCTCTTTGGCATATGACCGGATAATGGATTTCCAGGGAAAGTTCAAAGATCACATCCTTCCCGAAAAAATACACATCCTGAATGTCTCCTTCATGGTCAACGGGCTGATCGAGAAATACGGCGGCACGGCCGGCAACATCGCCTACAGCCTGGCTCTTTTGGGGGAAAGCCCGACCATTCTGGCCGCCGTGGGCAAGGATTTCGACTCTTACGCCCAACGGCTGACCAGGTTCAAGCTGCCCCTGGAAGGGTTGCGCCGGATCGAGGAGGAGTTCACCTCCGGTTGCTACATCACCACCGACGCCGCCAACAACCAGATCACCGGGTTCAACCCCGGGGCCATGAAGCACGGTTCGGATTACGATTTCAACGGAATCCCGGCCGAGGAGTGCCTGGCCGTGGTGGCCCCGGGCAACCTGGACGACATGGTCGGCTATCCGCGCAAGTATAGAGAGCACGGTATCAAATACATCTTCGACCCCGGCCAGCAGATCCCGGTCCTGACCGCGGAGCAGATGCTCGAAGCCATCGAGGGCTGCTACATCCTTATCACCAATGATTACGAACTGGAGATGATCCTTAAGGCCACCGGGTTGACCAAAGAGAGGATCCTGGCCATGGGCAAGACCGTCATCACCACCCTGGGCGAGGATGGCTCCCGGATCTCCACGGCCGAGGGCGAGGTGATCATCCCCTCCGCCAAGCCGAAAGTCGTCAACGACCCCACCGGCGCCGGGGACGCCTACCGGTCCGGGCTGGTCAAGGGCCTGGTTACGGGCGAAGATCTGGAGACCGCGGCCAAGATGGGTACGGTCTGTGGCAGCTTTGCCGTGGAGTACCACGGGACCCAGGAGCACAGCTTCACCCAGGAGGAGTTTTGGGAAAGGTATAAGGAGAGTTTTTAAAAGGAAAGCGGGGGAATCTTTTTGAAAAAGATTCCCCCGCACCCCCTTCAAAACACGCAGGGGCCTTATCAAGCCAAGCTTGATAAGGCCTCAACTATTTAACCCCCTCTCCCCTTCTGTACAGACCGGGGACATGGGTAACACCCGTTCGGGGAGATAGGTAACAGATTATCCCAGGTGGTGCCAGGGCTGCGTCCCTGACACCCTCCCTTAAGATTAATGAGTTCTGTCATGGCTGCGCCCATGACAGCAAAGACAGTAATCAAACTTTTCTTTCCGGAAGACGCTTCGCTAGGGCCAAGGGGCCTCTTCGCTTTTTGCGGTCCAAAAAGCTCGCCGGCTCCTTGGAACCCCGCTCGCAAAAACACATTCTTCTTCGGGCGATTCGGTGCCCTCCGGGCCTTTCCAACTTGGGTTGTAATTGGAGCGACCCTACAGACCCCGGGAAAGCTGGAACTGAAGGAAGGAAAAGCCGCTTTGTAAAGAGGCCGTCCATATTCATGGACGGCCATTAATCAAAAAGATGCCCCAGGTTAAACGTTTGGCAATATCAAGCGCAGCTTGGTATTGCCCTTGAAGGTTTTGGGAGGGGTCCGGGGAACCCTTTTGCAAAAAGGGTTCCCCGGGTTCCTAAAGCTCACTTGGCCAGGGGGGCTTGCGGTTCAGTTTGTGGTAGAGCCACAGCTGGCCCAGGCGGGCGAAGCGGGTGACGCCTTCCCGGATCAGGTTGAACCGGCTGCCCCGGCGGTCGTGGCAGAAGACCGGGATCTCCTTTATGGCCCTTCCCTCCAGCTGGGCCCGGTAGGTCAGGTTCAGGATGTAGTCGGTGGAGGGGCCCACCCAACCCAGGTTTTTGAGGATAAGGTCTTTTCTGAAAGCCTTGGCCGCCAGGGAGTAATCCTGATAGCCCAGGCCCAGGATGGCCCGGGCGCAGAGGATGAACAGCCCGGAGCCGGTGATCCTGATCCAGGAGCGGCGCTGGGTGCCCATCTTCTTGGAGCCGATCACCAGATCGTACCCCTCAAGAAGCTCCAGGGCCCTGGGGATGAACTCCAGATCCACCGAGAGGTCCATGTCCTGAGTCAGGATAAGATCAAAGGAAGCCTTCTTGAGCCCCTCCCGGAAGGCCGCGCCCGGCCCCTTGGCTGGAAGATGGAAGAAGATGACCCTGGGATCCTGGGCGGCCAGGCTCCGGCCCAGAGGTTCGGTCCGGTCAAAGGAGCCGTTGGAGCCCACGATAATCTCAAAGGGCCGGCTTAAGTTTTCCATGAACCGGGCCAGCCGCTTCAGGTTGGGCTCCATGATCCGCTCTTCGTTAAAGGCCGGAATGAACAGGCTGACCCCTTTCATCCGGCCAGCCTCCGGAAAAGCCTCAACCCCTGCTTCAGTCCGCCATCCTTGGCCAGGGCCCGACCCAGATAGGCGGGCCGCAGATAGAACCGCCGGTAGGCCCGCCTTATCTCTCCGGCCCATTGGGACTCACGGCGGAGTTGCGCCCCGGCCCAGGCGGCCCAGGACTCAGCCTCATCTCCCCAGGGAGTTCCCGGGTAGGGGGTGTGGAGGTGAAAGGAGGCGTAGGTGGGCTCTATTCTTTTGGCCAGGTCCACGGTCCTCCCGGCCTGCTCGGGGGTTTGGCCCGGCAGGCCCAGGAGAAAGAAGGCCGCCGTCCTTATCCCGGCCCGGCGAGCCTGGTCCATGAGGCTTTTGGCCCGGTCCGGGTCGATGGGCTTCCCTGATATTTGCTGGAGTTTTTCGTCGGCCGTCTCGATTCCCAGATGGATCAGGGAGCAGCCGGCCAGGGCCATTAGACGGATCAGTTCCTCGTCCAGGGCGTCCAGCCTGGTCTGGCAGGCCCAGGGGGGCACAGGCCCTTTTGCCAGATCCCCGCAGAGCCTGACCGTGAAATCCCGCCGGGCCGTGAACTCCAGATCGAAAAAGTAGAGGGATTGTGCCCCCTGGTCCTTTACCAACCATCGGACCTCCTCCAAAACGCGTTCCGGGGGTTTGGTCCTCAGCCCAGGGGGGTACATGGCCTTGAGGCAGAAAGGGCAGTGAAAGGGGCAGCCCCTGCCGGTTTCGATCAGCCCCAGCCTTTTACCTATGAGTTCGTAAGAGTAATCGGCCAGGTCCAGAAGGTGATAGGCCGGAGCCGGCAGTTGGGATATATCGGTCGGGGATCGTTCCGGGTTGGTCCGGACCTCCTCCCCCTCCCGCCAGGTCAGACCGGGAATTTTCCCGAGAGGCAGGGATCGGGCCAGTTCCCCGGCAGCCTGCTCATACTCGCCCCGGATCACCCCCCGGGCCCCTGTGGCCTCCAGCATTTCTCCGGGGAACAGGGTCCCCTGGACTCCGGCCAGGAACAGCCGCTCAGGGGGCAGCAGATCAACCAGATCCAGCACAGGTTCAAGCTCCAGGTTGGGGCATTGCCAGCGGTCCAGGGGGGAGGTGGTCAGAATAATCAGGCCGGCCTTGGCGGCTTCCCTACGGATCTTTTCCGGGGAGCGGGGCCGGGCCCGCAGGTCCAGCAGCGCCGTCTGGTGGCCCTGCTGAACCACCACGGCGGCGCAGTTCAGCAGGTCCAGCGGCGGCCAGGGCCGGTTGTGGCGGTCCCGGCTGATCAGGGAGCCGAATCCGGGATTGATAAACAGCACTCTCACCCGGCTGCTCCGGCAGGCTTGTCAAAGTCCAACGGCAGACCCCTTATTTTGGCTCCGGAAATGGCCGGATACCTAATTAGTTCTACCATATGGCGAGGGTTATGAGGATAGCGGCCCTGTTCGTTCCAGTTTTTTCCCCGCTATCAGGCCGGAACATCCTTTTCTTGGGGGCTGTCGGTCCAGATGGTCATGGTCCCCACCTCCCGGAAACCCAGGGACGAATATAAAGGCCGCCCCATTTCCGTGGCCAGGAGCACCGCCCCGGTGCAACCTTCTTGGACGGCCCCTTTCAGGGCGTTCAGAAACACGGCCCGGCCATAGCCCTTTCTGCGGAAATCCGGGTCCGTGGAAACATAGTCCAGGGCGATCACGTCTTTCATCCGGAAGTAAGAGGAGGAACAGGCCACCCGGCCCTCTTTCAGGCCCACATGGTGGCGATAGGCCGGATCGGGTTGCCCTGATTCGGTCAGGATGGATTCAAAAGCCTGGCGGCCCTGAGCGGGAGGGATGTTCACCGCCGGGCAAAAAACATCCATCATCCGCTGAAGCAGCTCCGTATCCCGGATCAGAGTCAATTCCAGCTCTTTGGGCCGGGCCGCCCGAGGCAGGGGCTTGGTCAGGTCCAAGGCCATGCAGGTAAGGTTCTCATCCTTCCTAAACCCCCTGGCCGCAAGCCTTTGGCCCAGGTCCTTGGGCTGGGCCGTAGGGCCCACCCACCACCAGGAATGCCGTCCCCTATCGCGAAACCGGCTCAAGGCCCGGTCCAGTTCCCGGTCCGCCGGCTCGGGGTCCAGGTCCAGATCGAAAACGCAGTTGTAACCGTCGTTCCGGTCCGAGGTCATGATCCAGGTCAAGCCTTCCTTTTGGGCACCTTCCATGTCTTCCAGGTCCAGCAGGCGGCGCAGGGTGATCCACATGCAGTCTTCGCACAGCCTGATCCACTCATTCCCGTTTCCGCTCTTTTTGTTCATGTGCTTACCTCTATATTCACAGGCCGTCACGGAGCCAGAACAAATCTCCTCAGGCGGCAGTATTCCCTGAATCCCAGTTTTTCGTAGATGGGCCTGCCAGCCTCGCTGGCCTGGAGGACGGCCAGGCCACAGCCCCGGTCCCGGGCTTCCCTGAGAGCCCTCACGGTCACGACCGTGCCCAGTCCCCGGCCCCTGGTCCCGGGGATGGTCCCCACCCCGGCCAGGAGAGCCCAGTCCCCCTCCACGACCAAGGAGGCGGTGGCGCAGATTTCTCCGGAGAGGCGGACCGCAAAGTTGGCTATTTTTCCATCCGTTCCGCTGTCAAGCCTGATCTGGGCGGCCAGGGCTAACTGGGCGGCTCCTGGTCTTGAGGAGTAGGCCTGGGCCGAGGCTCGGCAAAAGCGGGCCATATTTTCCGCCCCCCTGATCCGGACCGGTTCGATCTCAGCAGCCGCGCCTTCCAGGCTGAGCAGGGACAGGTCCCCGGCCATGCCCATAAGATCCAGGCCTGGGGTGAAGCCCGCCTCTATGAGGGTCTGGCCCAGATCATCGGGCCTGGTGGATGGGCCTACCCACCAGGTGAAGCCCACCGATCTTTCCAGGTAGGGGGCGGAGATTTCCCTGATCCTGCGGTCCAGCCCGGCCGGATTCAGATCGGCCTGGAAGACCGTGTTGACGTTGGGCAGATCCAACCCGCAGATCACCGACTTGGCATCCGGGTGAACGATTTCCCGCACTCCCGGAGCCAGAGTGTATTTCAGCCGCCACCCGGCCCAGCTTCGGTCGATGATCCGGCAGACCTCCTCGATCGTATATCCGGCCAGTGAACCGCTCATGAGAGCCCCCATTACGGTTTATTGGAATCGGGGGAACTTTTGTAAAAGTTCCATCCCCCTCAAAACCTTATCAGCATTATCAAGCTTTGCTTGATAATGCGCCTAAAAGTTTGGGAGGGGTTTGGGGCGCCCTTTTCCAAAGGGCGCCCCAGCCTAAAAAAAGAGCCGCCGGAAATCCGGCGGCTCTCGTAAAGAGGCGGGGAAGGGGTTTCCCCCTCCCCGGATTTCCGAATCAGTTTAGAACAGGCCGGTGACCTTGCCGGTGTCGGTGTCCACGTCCACCCGCCTGAAAGCCGGGTTGGAGCCGGTGCCGGGCATCAGGGAGATGGCTCCGGCCACGGGGACCACGAATCCGGCGCCGCCGTAGGTCAGGACGTCGCGGATCTGGAGACGCCAGCCCTTGGGTACGCCCTTGAGGGCCGGGTTGTCGGTGAGGGACAGGTGGGTCTTGACCATGCACATGCCCAGTTTGGACAGCTCGGGGTCGGCCTCGATCCTCTTGGCCTTGGCCGCGGCCACATCGGAGTAGTCCACGCCGTCGGCTCCGTAGACCTCTTTGGCGATGAGTTCGATCCGCTTGCGGACCGGCATCTCCAGGTCGTAGAGGAGTTTGAATTCGTTGGGCTCGTTGCAGGCGTCGATAACGGCATCGGCGAATTCCAAGGCGCCTTCGCCGCCGTACTGCCAGTGACGGGACAGGGCCACCCGGGCGCCGGCCGCCTCGCCCAGCTCGCGGACCTTTTTGATCTCGTTGTCCGTGTCGGTGTAGAAGGCGTTGAGGCAGACCACGGGGTTGATCCCGGCCTTACGCACGGTTTTGATGTGGTGAACCAGGTTTTCGCAGCCCTTCTCAACCCACGCCACGTTCTCGCCCTGGTACTCTTTGGGCATGGGCTTGCCGGGCACTGGGATGGGGGCCCCGCCGTGGCACTTGAGGGCCCGGATGGTGGCCACGATCACGGCGCAGTTGGGCTTGAGGCCGGAGAAGCGGCACTTCAGGTTCCAGAACTTCTCAAAGCCGATGTCGGCCCCGAAACCGGACTCGGTGAGGTGGATGTCGGACAGCTTGAGGGCGATCCGGTCGGCCAGAATGGAGGACTGGCCGATGGCGATGTTGGCGAAGGGACCGGCGTGTACGAACACCGGCTGGCCTTCCAGGGACTGGAGCAGGTTGGGGTTCAACGCCTCGACCATCCAGGCGGTCATGGCTCCGGCCACCTGGAGCATCTCGGTGGTCACGGCCTCGCCTTTCTTGTTGTAGGCCACCACGATCTTGCCCATGCGCTCGCGCATGTCTTTCAGGTCCTTGGCCACGGCCAGGATGGCCATGATCTCGGAGGAAACGGCGATGCCGAACTTGGAGTGCATCATGAAGCCGTTGGCCTTGACCCCGTTGTCCAGGCCGATGATGATGTGGCGCAGAGCCTGGACGCAGAAGTCGATGATCCAGCCCATTTCCACGTTGGTGGGGTCGATGTCCAGCCGCTCCATGTTGGACAGCCGGGCCAGCTGCTCGTCGGTGTAGTTCCGCTCGTGCTGCATCCGGGAGGTCAGGGCCACCATGGCCAGGTTGTGGGCGTTCATGATGGCGTTGATGTCGCCGGTGAGCCCCAGGGAGAAGGGGGTCAGGGGGATGCACTGGGACAGCCCGCCGCCCGCGGCCGAGCCCTTGATGTTCATGGTCGGGCCGCCGGAAGGCTGGCGGATGGCGGCGGTGACGTTGACCCCGCGCTTACCCATGCCCTGGAGGAGACCCATGGTGGAGGTGGACTTGCCCTCGCCCAAAGGGGTGGGAGTGATGGCGGTCACATCCACGTACTTGCCGTCAGGCTTGTCGGCCAACCGGTCTAGGACCTTTTTGGCGTCGACCTTGCCGTACCAATGTCCATAGGGCAGGCGTTCATCATCGGTCAGTCCGAGCATGTCAGCCAGTTCATTGAACTTTTTCATGGTGGGCTCGGCGGCTAGCGCGATCTCCCAATCCTGATGTTTGGTCGGATCCGGAAGGGCCATTGAATTCCTCCTTGAGTGTATATTGAGCTGTGTTTATCCCGTGTGAAGCCGCCACGCCTAAGACATCATGGCTGCGTCACTATATAAGCCTGATGGCGGAGTGGGCCCGGGGTTGTCGAGTCAACAACCCACACAAACGCGATTTTTTAACACAGGGGCGGAATTGAGTCAAGCCGATTGGAAGCAAAGAAGTGGTGGTGCAATATGCCTCCGGCTCCCCGGCCCGATGGGTGGGCGGGCTGTTTCCAATTGGAAACGACGTAAACTTTTCGACATCCTCTGGCATGCCCGGGACCACCCGGGGCGCTCAGTTGGCTCCGGTCCGGTTTCGCCCCGAGAGCCTTTCCGGGAAAGGGGCGCCCGAATTTCTCCAGGGGAAAAAGGAACCGATTCATGAAATTTATGCGGAATTGCTCCGGGTTTTCCCCTCGGGTGGTTATCCTTGTCAATTCCAGGACTTATCAATAATCCGCGCAAAAAGGGCTTGCCCTCCCCGGTGGCAGCCTATATAGTCCGCATCTTTGAGATGCCGAACCCAAGATATGGACGGATCGTAAAGTATTTTCTGCGATGTGCAGTCCTAAGAGGATAACGAATGCGAACCATAGCCGTGCTATCCACCGGGCTGGTGCTGGGAACCTTCCTGGCCGCCAGCCCTGTAGAACCCTTTCAAGTTCAAGGCGAGCTTGAGCTCGCCCTCCGCTCCGATCCTTTCGATACCCTGGTGCCGGAAAAACTCGATCGCCACGTCAACCGTTTTCTGCATGAAGAGGACCGCCGCCGCTTTCTGCTGGAGGGGCTGGCCAGATCGGGAAGCTTCGTGCCCCTGATCCAGGAGATATTCCAGGAGAAGGGCATCCCCGCCGAGCTGGCCTACGTGGCCATGGTGGAGAGCCAGTTCACCATAGACGCCCAGTCGCCCGGAGGGCAGGTGGGTCTGTGGCAGTTCCAGCCCCACACCGCCCGGGCCATGGGACTTATCGTGAACGAATATCTGGACGAGCGGACCGACCCCATCAAATCCACCTATGCCGCAGCCGACTACCTGCTCAGAATGTACAACCGCTTCGACGACTGGTCCCTGGCCCTGGTGGCCTACAACACCGGCCCCACCAAGCTGCAGAAGGCCATGAAGGAGACCAACACCACGACCTTCAACCAGATGTGGGAGATCGAGGCCCTGCCCTATTCGGTTTTGAGCTATGTCTACCGGGTGGCGGCCGTGGCCAGCCTGGCCAAGGCTATAAGGTAGGCATTTCCTACGAAATCCCGCTATAAAGACAATATCATCCTGGGTCCGGTTGAGGAAACAGGTCCGGAGTCTGATATAACCCGTATCCGGCCGCCGGGGATTTAAAAATCCTCCTCTTCTTCGTCCTCCAGGGGAATCTCCAACATGCGGGGGGAATGCTGTGCGTCTTTTGGCAAGGCATCCCCCTCCAGTTGGACCAGGGCGGTTCCCCCCACCAGGGAATCCAGTTCATCCACCGCCTCCCGGGTATCGCGGCACTGGTTTTTGAGGTACTCGGCCGAGGCGGCCGATTCCTCGGAACTGGAGGCGTTATCCTGGACAATGCGGTCCATGGCGGCCACGGCGCTATTTATCTGGTCGATGGCGTGGGACTGCTCCCGGGAGGCTTCGGCAATTTTGGCTATCAACGCGGCCACTTCTTCCGAACGGCTCACCGACCCCTCGAACCCGGCCCTGGTCAGGTCCACCAGTTTGGTGCCCCGTTCTATCCGGGTTACGGTATCCTCTATAAGTTCCTGGGTGTTCCGGGCCGCTTCCGCCGCCCTGATGGCCAGGGCCCGGACCTCGTCCGCCACCACGGCGAAACCGGCGCCCGCCTCGCCGGCCCGGGCCGCCTCCACCGCGGCGTTCAGAGCCAGGAGGTTGGTCTGAAAAGCTATCTCGTCGATGGACTTTACGATATGGGCTATCTGCCCGCCTGATTCGGCTATTTTGGACATGGACTCGGCCATCTCGGTCATGGCCTGGTTGGCCTCGGCCAGGGAGGAGGAGGATTCCCTCATCAGGGAATCGGCCTGGGAGGCGCTCCCGGCGTTGGATTTGACCATGGCCGCCATCTGTTCCATGGAGGCCGAGGTCTCCTCTATGGAGGCGGCCTGAGCCGAAGCGTCCTCGGCCAGTTTACGCCCGGCCGCGGCCACCTCCTCCGAAGCGGTCTGGACCCTGGTCGCGCCTCGGTTCAAACGGCCGGTCAGGCGCTTCATGGACCGACTTGTGGTCCGGGAGATGAGCAGGGCGATGGCCACGCCCACCACAATGGCCGCAAGACCCACCACCAGTATCCAAAGCCTGGTCGACTGGGCGGATCCCAACAAAGCCCGGTCACTTATGATTCTGGCCCTGGCCTCGACCCTTATCTTTTTAATGAGCTCCCTGATGGCCGCCAGGGCGGGCAGGGTCTCCTCGTTGAATATGCTCAGGGCCGCGTCGGTGGCCGAAACCAGATCCTCCTCGGCGGCGATGACCGATTTAAGCTGCTCTTTGACCTCCCGGTCATTGACCAACGACACGGTTTGGAAGACCTGCAGGGCCTCATCCGTTTTCCCGGCGGACATCAAATCCTGGATCTTGCGACCGGATTCGTGGAACAGGGCGTGGGGTTCCCGCAGGTTTTCAACGGCCGCCTTCAATTCCGGAAAGTTTTTCATCATCTCCTGGGTTTCCTGGGCCCTGAGCCATCTTCTCAGGCTGCACTCAGCCGGATCGAACTTGACCCCCAGGTTCACCTCTTCGGGGGCTCCCCCCTGCACAGCGGCCTGGGCCAGTTTCAGGGCCACCTTGGCCAGCCAGGAGGTCTGCTCCCCCATTGTGATGGACAAGTTAAGAGCCAGACCCGGGTGGGGTTTTTGATATATTTCCTTAATTTCCTTGGCGGAATCGTGGAGAACCTTGTGCGGGGCCTCGATCTGCTTCAACAGGGGCGCCAGGGACGGGACCAGAGTCTCGGCCTGCCGGCGTTCCGGTCCGAACAGCCATTGGCCAAAAGCGCATTGGTGATCGTCCATCTGGACATCGAGTTCTCTGACGGCGGGATTGGTTAAGAAATCGACCACCTTCTGGGACCAGTCAACGTGGTCCAGCTCCTTCTGGGCCAAAACCCCGTCCAGCCGGTTGCCCTGGATAACCGACTTGGAGTTTCCCACAATCCCCCCCACTCCCAGGTAGCCCAGCAATCCCAGCACCACCACCAGGACCAGGACCACGCCGAAACCGAAAAGCATGCGGGTCCCCAAAGTCCACCTGATTCGCCTCATGCCGCCCTCCTAAAAATCCCCTCGGGAATTATCGGGTCCGGATATGGTTGATGATTAAATGAGTTGGTCAGGGTAAAAAGGTTGTTCTATAATAACCCCAAATTGTCATGATGCCAAATAAAGATAACGAATCAATTCTCCGGATCAATGAGCATATACTCTTAAAGGGGATCTATTGTGGCGGCTTACCGCGATTATGGTATCAACAACATTTATTGTAAAGAATGAGGGGGGCCAAATGAGGACTCCGGGTTTTCCCCGGGGATGTTGATGGTCTTTGCTCCCATATTTTTCAGAGGATGAGTCCTGGGTTCGCCGGCCTCGGCCATGTCCCGGCGGTCTGTCAAAAACACGGAACGTATTTTTGAAACCTACTTATAGATACCTCCGGCAATCGCCCCAGGACGTCAAACTTTCCCGACCAGGCCAAAGTATCGGACCCGAACCTGCAAATCCGGAAAGCAACGCATCATCGGATAGTATTTATATATCCTTGCAATCTTATTCCGTTATGCCCTGACCTTTGACACCATCCCCCCATCCGTGCTATTAAAATTTGTTTTAATTAAACTGTCCGGGGGGCATCGGGGTTCTAAGGAGGAGAAATGCACCAGATTTTGGAACGGGAGGAGTTGGCCCAGGGTACTGTGGTCAAAAACGTGGTCGCCGCGCCGTTGGTGGCAAAAAAGGCCAAGCCGGGCCAGTTCGTCATCCTGAGGGTCAACGACACCGGGGAGCGGATTCCCCTGACCATGGCCGACACCGACCCCGACAAGGGGACCATCACCCTCATCTACCAGGTGGTGGGCAAAACCACGGCCCTGATGAAGAGCCTCAAGGTGGGAGAAGAATACAAGGACGTGGTCGGTCCCTTGGGCACCCCCACCCACATCGAGAAGACCGGCAAGGTCATCTGCGTGGGCGGCGGCACCGGAGTGGCCGTGCTGCACCCCATCACCAGGGCTCTTAAAAAGGCCGGCAACCAGGTGACGGCGGTCATCGGCGCCCGGACCAAGGAGTTGATCATTCTGGAGGAGGAGATGACGGCCGCCTCCCACAACCTCCATGTCTGCACCGACGACGGCTCCTACGGCCACCACGGCTTTGTGACCGACGTGCTCAAGAGCGAACTCAAGGCCAATCCGGACACCTCCCTGGCGGTCTGTATCGGGCCGGTGCCCATGATGAAGTACTGTTGTCTGATGACCAAGGACTTCGGGGTCAAGACCATGGTCAGTCTCAACCCGATCATGGTGGACGGAACCGGAATGTGCGGCTGCTGCCGGGTCAGCGTGGGCGACAAGACCAAGTTCGCCTGTGTGGACGGGCCCGAATTCGACGGCCACGCCGTGGACTTCGACGAGCTCACCCAGCGGCTGGCCGCCTACCGCGAAGACGAGGCCCGGTCCATGGACATCTTCCAGGGTAAAGATCACCACTGCACCTGCGGGAAGTAAGGGGGTATTTGAACATGGCCAAGAAAGAGAAGATACCGCGCCAGAAGATGCCCGAGCAGGCACCCGAAGTCCGCCGCGCCAATTTCCAGGAGGTGCCCCAGGGATTCGACGAGAAGACGGCCGTGCTGGAGGCCTCCCGTTGTCTTCAGTGCAAGAATCCCTCCTGCGTCACCGGCTGCCCGGTCCAGATCGACATTCCCGGCTTCGTGGGCAAAATCGCCGAGGCCGATTTCAAGGGCGCCATCGAGGTCCTGAAGAGAAAGACGGCCCTGCCCGCGGTCTGCGGCCGGGTCTGCCCCCAGGAGGAGCAGTGCGAGGCCCAGTGTATCCTGGGCAAGAAGGACTCCCCGGTGGCCATCGGCTACCTGGAGCGGTTCACCGCCGACTGGGAGAGGACCCAGGGCGCCTTTGAGATGCCCGCCATCCCGCCCAAAACCGGCAATAAGGTGGCCGTGGTGGGCTCCGGCCCCTCGGGCGTGACCGTGGCCGGCGACCTGATCCTCAAGGGCCACGACGTGACCATCTTCGAGGCCTTCCACGCCGCCGGCGGGGTGCTGGTCTACGGCATCCCCGAGTTCCGGCTGCCCAAGGCCATCGTCCAGAACGAGATGGACAACCTGGCCAAGCTGGGCGTGGAGTTCCGCCTCAACTCGGTCATCGGCCAGACCCAGACCATCGACGAACTGATGAACGAAGAGGGCTTCGACGCGGTCTACGTGGGGGTCGGCGCGGGACTGCCCCGCTTCCTGGGCGTGCCCGGCGAGAACCTCATCGGGATCTACTCGGCCAACGAATACCTGACCAGGTCCAACCTGATGAAGGCCTACCGCTTCCCCGAGTACGACACCCCCATTGTCAAAGGCAAGAACGTGGCCGTGTTCGGAGCCGGAAACGTGGCCATGGATTCGGCCCGGACCGCCCTGCGCATGGGCGCGGAAAAGGTCCGCATCGTCTACCGCCGTTCCCAGGAGGAGATGCCGGCCAGGGCCGAGGAGATCCACCACGGCAAGGACGAGGGTATCGAGTTCCACTTGCTGACCATGCCCACCCAGTTCTTCGGCGACGAGAACGGCCGGGTCCGGGGCATGGAGTGCCTCCAGTGCGAACTGGGCGAGCCGGACGAGTCGGGCCGCTGCCGCCCCGAATCCATCGACAACTCCGAGTTCACCATGGAGTGCGATCTGGTCATCATCGCCGTGGGCTCCGGAGCCAACCCGGTCCTGACCCGGGGAACCCCGGACCTGGCCCTGAACAAGTGGGGCTACATTGAGGCCGACCCGGCCACAGGTAAAACCAAGAAAAAAGGCGTCTGGGCCGGAGGCGATATCGTCACCGGCGCGGCCACGGTCATCCTGGCCATGGGTGCGGGCCGCCAGGCGGCCGACTCCATCCATGACTACCTGACCTGGGGCTGGTAGACTGAACCTATAACTTCGGGAACCCGGGGGACCCTTTTTGCAAAAGAGTCCCCCGGGCCCCTCCCAAAACCTTTAAGGGCCATATTGAGCTGCGCTCAATATGGCCTCACCTTTTACAAATTCATCTTTCCGTATTGACACCCGCCCATGAATATGGGCGGCCTCCTTATAAAGCGGCCTATCTTTCCTTTAGCTCTAACGTATACGGGGTCTGTAGGGTTGTTCCAAATACCCCTTCGGTATGAAAGGCAACTTTGGTTTAGAATCGCCCCGAGAAGAATGTGTTTTGGCGAGCGGGGTTCCAAGGGGCCGGCGAGCTTTTTGGACCGCAAAAAGCGAAGAGGCCCCTTGGCCCTATCGGAGCGACCGCCGGAGGCAGACTGTATTGTCGGTGTCAGAGACGCAACCCCGACACCACTTGGATGAGAAAAAATCCCCCCTCACCCTGACCCTCTCCCCTCCCAGGGGAAAAAGATTCTTATGGGGTCGAACCGCCGGAGGCACCCTGTAAGGAGCCCCTCACCTTAAAAAATCGGACAAGTAATGGGGCCTGGCCACTCCGTACCTATCCGCCAGGTAGTAGGCCACATCCCAGGGTTCGGCCACGAAATAGCGCCCGTTGTACTCCTGCAGCGTGTATCCGGTCGTCTCCCCCTGTTCCGGTTTGCCGGCCATCACCACCACCGGGGCGGACTGGTTCTCCTCGCCCAGCAGCCTGACTATGGCCGGCCGGGGCCGGCTGAAGTCCACGTAGCTGATTTCCAGCTCCCCCCGGAGATGGGGATAATAGCTCAGGACCCCTTCCACCAGAGAGCAGCCGGGGCAGAAGTAAAGCTCCCCCTTATCCTTAAAATCGGGCTTGAGAAGAAACAGCCTGTCCTTGCTCACGGCTTTCGCCCCCTGTCATGGCGTTGGGCGGACAGGAGCATTTTACTCCAAGCCGCGCGGCCGACCTACAGATATCCACCGAAGGGCCGCCTGACCGCGGCTGAATGGGCCCAGTCGATGAGGGTGCTGAAATCGTAGACCGGAAGCCGGACCGCCTCCTGCACGGCCCAGGCGTGGGCCGGAAAGAGGCTGCACTCCAGCAGAAAGGCCCCTATCTCCGGCTCCCGGTTGACCATCCCCCTGGCCAGGTCCAACAAGCCCTGCTCCAGTTTATGGGCGTTGTAATGGCCCGTCCCCTTCAGAATCTTTTCCATCTCCGGGAGGATTTCGGCCCCGCTGATGACCAAACGAGATCGGTCCTCCACCCCACAGTTTTTCAGGACCGGAGCGGTCTTAAGAACTTTTCCGTCGGCGCAGAGGATACCGATCTTTTTGCGCGGCCCCAGGGAGCGGAGGATCAGGGGGATTTGCAGCAGGCTGGAGAAAAAACAGGGCGTGTTCAGTTCACTGACCACCTCCGGGAGGTAATTGGCGAAATAGCCGCAGGCCCCCACTATGGCCCGGCAGCCTTGTTGCTCCAGATATTTTCCGGCCTGGATGAGTTGGGCCAGGACCTTCGGGTCGGGACGGTCAGAAACAACGCTCTCCACCGAGGCGGCCGGGATGGAAGTATATAGAACCGGATAGTTGAAGGTGGTGGCGTTCTCCACGCTGCCCGGCGGCAGGGCGTAACCGGCCTGGCCGAACAGGATGATCCCGACTGCCGCGCCGGCCACCACCCGGCCTTGGCCGGAGTAAAGCTCCTCGTCCCTGAGACCCGGGGCATAGGCATACATGGCCGCCTCCTTGTGAGAATTGATGGAACAGACGGGGGGAATCTTTTTGTAAAAGATTCCCCCCGCACCCCCCTTCAAAACATCATCACGGCTTGATCGAGCAAGGCTCGGTCAAGCCGACTCAACGTAATTACAGGATAATGAACCGCTCCTCCGCCAAAAACTTTTATCGGCCATTAAAACAACATCTATTCCGCTTTATCAAGCCTGGCTTGATAAAGCGGTAAAAGTTTTGGGATGGGTTTGGGAAACCCTTTTTCAAAAGGGTTTCCCAAAATTCTTCATTCCCTATCCGATCATTTTGTTGGGCAGCCACAGGGCCAGCTCCGGCCAGATGCAGACCGAGGCGATGACGATCCCTTCGATGATGACAAAGGGCAGCACCCCCCACAGCACCTGGGAGAGGGGCACATCCGGGGCGATGCCCTTGACGATGTAGAGGTTCAGCCCCACCGGCGGAGTGACCAGCCCGATCTCCAGGTTGACGGTCATGATCACGGCGAACCAGACCGGATCGAACCCCAGACCGGTGATGACCGGCAGGAGGAGCGGCCCGACCATGAGGATCACTGCCGCCGGGGGAATGAAAAATCCCAGGATCAGCAGCAGGATATTGATGACGATGATGATTCCCCACTTGCCCAAAGGCAGAGTCAGGATTAGTTCGGCCAGGGACTGGGTGACGTACAGGTCCGAGCAGACGAAGCTGAACAGGAGGGCCGCGGCCATGATCATGAGGATCATGCTGGATTCGGTGAGGGCCTTGGTCAGGATGAAACGGAGGTCTTTCCAGCGGTAGATGCGGTAGATGGCCATGACCAGCACCAGGGACAGGACCGCTCCCACTCCGGCCGCCTCCGAAGGGGTGGCCCAGCCCCCGTAAAGGGACCCCATTATGCCGAAGATGATCAGGATAAAGGGAAGCACCCGGGGCAGATAGGAGAGCTGCTGGCGCAGGGTGAAGTGCTCCCGCCAGACCCCGTCCGGGCTGACCCTCCCGCCCAGGCCCCCGGCTTTTGTTACCGCCTCATGGCGGCTTATCTCCAACTCGTCGGCTTTTATCCTTCGTCCCGCAGTGGTGTAGCGGAAATAGAAGACCACCCAGATGCAGGACAGCAGGATCTCCAGCAGTCCGGGCAGAATGCCGGCGATGAAGCACTTGCCGATGGAGGTCTCGGTGGCGATGCCGTAGAGGATCATGGTGATGGAGGGCGGGATAAGGATGCCGAAGGTTCCGGCGTGGGCGATGAGTCCGCAGGCCAGGGAGGGCGGGTAGCCCCGCCGCCGCATCTCGGGGATGCCGATGCCGCCGATGGCTGCGGCCGTGGCCGGGGAGGAGCCGCACAGGGCGGCGAAGACCCCGCAGGCCAGCATGGAGCTTATCCCCAAGCCCCCCGGAAGACGATAGAGCCAGCGGTGGATGGCCTCGTACAGATCTGCCGAGGCCCGGGAGGCGGCGATGGGCGCCGAGAGGAGGATGAACAGGGGGATGGCCAGCAGGGCGAAGCTGTCCATGGCCCCGAAAAGAATGTGGGGCATGGTCGCGAGCAGGGTGGGGTTGAAGATGGTGATATAGAGCAGCGACACCCCGGCCAGTCCGGCCCAGATGGGGATTCCCGAAAGAAGGATGACCAAGGCGCTTCCGAAGACCAGGACAGAGAGAAGCTGTTCATCCATTATCTTTGCCCTCCCCGGCCGGGGTTTCGGCCGCGGGAGGTATTTCCACCTCCTTCAACTCGGTCCGGACTGCCTCCACGGCGTAGGTGCCCTCCTTTATCGCCTTGAACTTGCGAATTATCTGGACCACATACTGGAAAAAAAGGAGGCTCATGCCCAGGGGCAGAAACAGATAAGGGATCCACAGCGGCGGGCCCCATAGAGATTCGGAGTGCTCGTTGGCGATCAGCCCCTGCCACCACATGGGCCAGGCGAACCGGGCGATGACCAGGCACAAGACGCAGGAGACCACCGCGCTGATCAGAAGGGCTACCTCCCTGGCTTTGGGCGAGAGGTGGATCACCACCAGATCCACGTTGAGGTGGTGCTCTCTTTTCTGGGTCAGGGCGGCTCCCACGAAGCAGGCGTACATCAAAAGAAAGATGGAGGCCTCTATCTGCCAGATGGTGGACTGCCCCAGAACCTTCCTGACCAGGACCCCCTCGGTCACGATCAGGGCGGCGGCCAGAATGGCCAAGGCTCCGATCAGCCCTGTGGCCTCGCTCAGCTTCCCCACAACACGGCCCCACCCGCCCTTGCTTTCTTCCGCCCGGTCCGACATGGCCTCTCCTCGCAATCCATCAGGTTGATTATTTACTTACCCGGCAGACCCGCAGTTTGCCGGGCTTCGTCCTCGGGGAACTCCAGGCGGACCGAACCGGCGGATCAGTCCGGCCATTTATCCGGCCGGCCGAGTGAACCGGTCCGGCCGGGGCGTCGAGGCTAGTCCATGGCCTTGAGGGCCAGATCCAGAAGCTCCTGCCCGCCTTCGACCGTGTCGGCGAAGTTCTTCCAGGCGGTCTTTTTGGCGAATTCCAGCCATTGGCCGAACTCGTCCTTGGTCATGTAGTGGATCTCCACCTCGGCCTTGGAGTAGGCCTCGATCTGGGCCTGGGTGGTGGAGGCCATGAGGGGCACGATCTCCTTCTCGTTCATCTCCTCGGCCACCTGGGAGAAAACCTTCTGCTGCTCCGGGCTCAGTTTCGCCCAGGACTTGAGCGACATGCAGACCGGTTCGCCCATGAACCAGATGGAGTAATCGCGGGGGATGTTGATGAACTTAAGCTGTTCGTAGAGGCGGTAGGAGACGAAAGAACCGGTGGAGGTCAGGGCCGAATTCAGAACCCCGGTGGCCAGGGCGTGGTAGATCTCGGAGGAGGGCATGGAGGTGATGGAGGCCCCGCCTTCCTTGAGCATGTATTCGAACTTCTTGCCGGCCGCCCTCATCTTCAAACCTTTGGCGTCCTCCGGCAACTTGACCTGTTTGGCGGTCGAGCCGGGGCCTCCCGGCAGCCAGACCCAGAGCAGGATTTTGACTCCGTTGGCCTCGGCTAGGGCCTCGATCTTTTTGCCGATCTCCTTTTTCCGCCAGTCCTGGGCCTTTTGCAGAGAATCCACGATGCAGGGCATCAGGGTGATGGAGAACTGGGGAACCTTGCCTGCGGCGTAATCCAGGGGGAAGAGGGACATGTCCAGGGCGCCCTGCTTCATGGCGTCCCACTGGGCCCGGGGACCGTAAAGCGATTTGGCCGGGTAGACCCGGATGTCCACTTCGCCCTTGAGCTTCTCGCTCACCTTCTTGCCGAAGTTTCTGATCACCTGGTCCCGGACATCGCCTTCGGCGAATTGATGGGAGGCCTTCAGCCTGAGCTTTTTAGCCTGGGCCGGTACGGTCCCCAAAGCCAGAACGACCAATGCGGCGATGACGACCCTTAAGATGCTTCTAGTCATGTCCACCCTCCCCTGATTTGGTGTTAACTGGTTGTTATTGCAGAATATAGACTCCTCCCCTCCGGAACCGCAGACCTTGGTCGGCGGTGGGCCGGGGCCCGGCAAAAAACATTCCCTCGACCGGAATCTAAACCCAGGGAGACCTGTCCGATTTCGCAACGACCAACTTGATATTGTTATAATAAAAGATACCGGCAACCCATTCCGTTCCCCGGACGGCTTCCCCGATTACCAGCGGACGACCAATTCCGCTCCGCGGTTCGCTGACCCCCCCGCGGAATCTCTATATCATTACCACCTACAGGCCTTGCGAAACAAGGCCCTACCGGATTTTTTCGGCTCCGGGACCTCAATCCCCGAACTCGATCAGGCCCTTTCCGGCGGCCTTGATTCGGGCCTCCAGGTTGATCAGATAGGCCTGTTCCAGTTGGACGGGCGGCGGCTGGGGATCGTACTCGACGGCTTTGATTCTGGACATGATCCGGCCCAGATCGCCCTCATCCTCCCAGAACTCCAGGACCATCTCTCTGAACCTTTCGGCCGAGCGGATGGACCGCTCGAAAAAGGCGGGCACGTCCTCCCCGGTATAAACGAAGTGGTGGCCCTGGGCCAGAATCTCCACCTCCAGCCGGGATAGTTTTTTCAGAGAGGCCGTGAACCCGTCGTAGTCCACCAGGCAGTCGGAGACCACATAGCCGTTCATGGCCGCGCAGCCCACCGCCTCGGAGCCGACGAGGATTTTCTTCTCCGGGATGTAATAACCCATGAAGTCCCTGGTGTGCCCGGGGGTGGAGATGGCCCGGACCCTCAACCCGCCCCCGATATCCACCTCCTGGCCGTCCTCCAGGACCAGATCCACCTCAAAGGGCCGGAAGGGCTCGTCGCCGGTCCCCTTTACTCCCCAGCCCCGGATCATCTCCGTGGCCTCCCGGTTCAGCTTTTTTATCAGCTTCACCGCTCCAGGGCGCTGAATAATGGCCGCCCCCCTGGCCGAAGAGGCGATGCGCAGGCCGGGGAAGGCCTCTTGCAGATGGGCCGCCGCCCCGCAGTGGTCGAAATGGAGATGGGTTAAAAACAGGATGCCGGGGCTGTCCGGGCCCAGGGTCTCCCGGACGGCTTTTTCAAACACCGGGCCCAGGCAGGTCAGTCCGGCGTCGAAAAGAACCGGCTCTCCGCCGGTGAGAAGGTAGGTCGGCATGGAAGCTTCGCCCAGGGCATGGAACCCCGAGCCCACGTGTCCGGTCTGGGTGAAGATCAATCTCGCCTCCTGAAAATGAAATACTGGGCCGAGCCGCCCGGTTCCCGGCGGCGATTCTTCCATTCCCGCCGGGCCAATCCCTCCAGTCCCGCCGCCAGGGGATAAGACAGCAGCTTTAGGGGGATAAAGGCCAGCCACATCAATTTTTTGGGGAAGCCCCGGGCGGTTCGCGCTCTTTCACCTACCGGGGTGAGGCGGAGCCTGACCGGCAGGGCCAGCAGGAACAGAGGCAGGGCCAGGCTGAAAAGCTTGAGGAAAGACAGCGGCGTTTTGGCCCGGGTCAGGGGAAAGGTTTTGCCCACCCGGGAGAACCCGCCCCGGGCCAGGTACTCCAGTTCGCCCCAGAAACGATTGGCAAAAAAACCGGCCACCGGATCGAACCCGTTTTGGGCGAAAATACGGACCAGTTCCAGGCTGGTCATCCGGCGCAGGTGGGCCTTGTCCTCGAAGAAGAACCGTTCCTCCCCGGTGGGCGTTCTCTCCCTCCCGTTCCGGACCAGGGTCGTGATGCGGAAGGCCAGGGACCCCTGGTCGCCGCAAGGCAGACAAGCCAGGGCCGCTCCGCCCAGGGCCGTCAGCCGGGCCATCTCGGCCACGCTGACCATGGGCTCGGGCACGTGTTCCAGAACGTGATAGGAGAAAACCAGGCCGAAGCTCCTGTCCTCAAAGGGTGTCCGCTCTCCGGCAAGGGGCGCGAACTCTTTGTCCGGAAAGCTCCGGGCCGCTATCTCCAGCGCCCTGGGGGAAATATCCGCGCCGCTGATCGCGGCTTTCGGAAAGACCCGGCCCAGGAGCCCGATCAGCCGTCCCCGGCCACAGCCGAAATCCAGAATCCGGCGGGGACTGTCAGGCAGGAGAGTCAGGACATCCCTGAGCTTGGCCAGTTCAAAGGCGGGGATCTCCTCCATGTAGTAATCGCTGTAGCGCCGGTCGTAGAACCCGGCCAGGTTGTTTACATCCCCCGGCTCTGCCCGGGGAATATGGTCGCGGCCGGACACTATTTCTGCTTCAAGGCCCGGTGTAGATTAAGCCACTCTGCCATCTCTTTGATATTCTGATGCATCTTCCACCTCCCCCGTTCAAATACGCCGTAGTCCGCCCCCATCATGGCCGAGGCGAAACGGGTGGAGTTGGCGTAAAAGAGCCACTGTTCCACCCATTTCAGCTCCAGAGGCTCGTCAAAGGGGCTGCCGCCCTGGTCCGGTCCCTGGGCCAGGCCTTCCTTCCAGGCCGCCTGAAGCAGCCGGGTGGCGGTTTTGGTCGAGTCGTCCGTGGTCTTGATGGTGTTCTCCAGCCGCCGGAAATGGCCCTCCACCCAACTGCGGGAGTGGCAGCCCAGGCAGGTGCGTTGCATGGCCTCCCTGTTTTTCTCTTGCTCCGCGGGGGTGATGAGGAATTCAGCGGCGGGGTTGCCCTCCAGGTCCACGGCCAGAGTCAGGCCGGATTTGTGTTTGATCCTGGAGGTATCCGGGTGTTTGGGCTGGGCGTGGGTGTAGATCAGGCCCATGATTCTGGTATCCAGGCGGTCGTTCATGCGGTGGGTCCGCTGGTTGATGACCTCCCCCTCCGGATTCACCGTCAGGCTGATGTGGCAGACGGCGCAGGTGGGGGCTGAAAAATCCCGCCCCAGGGCCCAGGGCACGGCCTTGAAATCCCAGTCCTTGGACATGTTTTCGTAGACGGCCCCGTGCTTGGAGACGCCGTAGACGTTGTAGGCCGGCACGTCCGGCCCCTTGTGACACTCGGCGCAGGCGGCGGGTTTGCGGGCCATCTCCACTGAAAAGGCGTGCCTGGTGTGGCAGGCCGAACAGGAGCCTTTGGTGCCGTCGGGATTGAGCCTGCCCACGCCCCGGTTGGGCCAGCCGGTGAGGACCGGGAAGGTGAACTCGCCCCAGTCGGTCTCGCGCTCAATTGTTCCTTTCACCTCCACCTTGGTGCCGTGGCAGAACAGACAGGAATCGGCCTGGGTCTCGGGGTTGGGCCGGGAGTATTCCAGCGTCCCCTTCTCCAAGCGGTATTCCCCGTTGATGTGATCGACCAGATCCAGGTACAGCGGGTTGCCCATCAGGTCGGGATAGGCCCAGGCCATCTTGTTTTTGTCGAACTGGGAGGCCTCCGCGGGGTGGCAGGCCGCACAGTCGGCCGGGGAGACCACCGGGTGGACCTGAAAGGCGTCGTGCTCCACCGTGTCCTGGTGCTGCCTGGGGTGGAGGGTGTGACACTCGGCGCAGCCCACGGCTACTCCCTGGAACTCCTTCCTGACCTTGGGGGCGGAAAAGAGGCGCTCCATTGCGGGCTTTTGCAGGGCCGATTCCGGGGTGGTCCGGGCGTGGGCCGAGTTGCGCCAGTCGGCCACGATACCGGGGGTCGCTCCGGAATGACACTCCAGGCAGGCCTGGGTGGCTTCGCTCAGGGAAGCCTCCTGGGCCGGGACCGGGGTGGGGGCTGCCACAAGCAAGGCGGCCGAAACGGCCCCCAGGACCACTGTCTTGAAAAGACTGGACATGTATCGTCTCCCTCGGAAGGACGGGATTTCCGCCGGGCAAGGACCGGTTTTCACACTAGGATGGAGCATAGGTGAGCCGGCCAGGCCTGTCAACTCGCGGAGCAGCACTTTTATGACCAGCCGTGAATCCGCGTTCAGGCTTGTGGTGCCGGCCGGCTTTGGCCTGCATTTTTGCAACAATGCAAAAAGCCATGCCAAAGCCGGCCCTCCTCCCTCCCCAATCCTCGCCGCCCGGCCGGGCCCGGCCGGCTCCGCTTTACTCGCGCCGGGATAAGGTCTATTTATATAGTTACGAATAGGTACGAACATAAGACCAGGAGCCCAAAAAATGCGCGTCATCCCCCCCTCCCACCAGATCATGTTCATGCCCCCGGGCCGGGAGATCATCGAAAACCTGGAACTGGCCGGGCGCACCTGCTACAAATCGGAGGACAAGATCACCCCCCAGTCGGCTGAAGGTTTCATCCGGCGGCTGATCAAATCCGGCCACCACAGCGTTATCGAACACGCCTCCATCACCGTGCGCTTTACCTGCGACCGGGGGGTCTCCCACGAGCTGGTCCGCCACCGTCTGGCCTCCTTTTCCCAGGAGTCCACCCGCTACGCCAACTATTCAAAAGACAAATTCGGGGGGGAGATAACGGTGATCCGGCCCTTTTTCTGGGCCCAGGACTCGGAGCAGTACCGGCTTTGGGGAAAGGCCATGGAAGCGGCCGAAGCCGCCTACCTGGCTCTGATCAAGGCCGGGGCCAAGGCCGAGGAGGCCCGCTCGGTGCTGCCCAACAGCCTCAAGACCGAGGTGGTGGTCACGGCCAACATCAGGGAATGGCGGCACATCCTGGCCTTGCGTTGCGGCCGGGGCTCCCACCCCCAGATGCGGGAGCTGATGCTGCCCCTGTTGCGCGAGCTGCATTCCGCCGTTCCGGCCGCCTTTGAGGATATCTTTGAAGAACACCGAGAGGAGCTGGAAGGATAGGCCGGCAAACCTCCCGAGGCCGCCCTATTTCCCGTACATCCTCCCCAGGATCGGCCCGTCCGGGTCCTCCCCTGGTTGCAGATGTAAGACCAGATCCTGGTAATACTCCATGGCGTAGGACTCCCCGTCAACGTCCTGGTACACCTCCACCTCCGCATCCCTATGGTCCTGGTCAAAGCAGTACATGTACCCGTCAACGAACTCCATCCGCACGGTCTTGGTCCCGTTGAACACCTCCGAGGTGAATCCGATCTCCGAAGTAACGCCGAAGGGAATGGTGAAGGTCAACAGTCCGTCCGCGATGGGGAAGCCCCCCCAAGTTCCGGATTCGGTTTCCACGATGCACATGCCCGAGGAGACCCGGTCCACGAACCCGATGCTTTCGTTGAAATAGGACAGCTGGACCTTGAAGGTCAGTTCCGAGGCGAACGTGGGACAGGGGCGGCTCTTGTTACGGAAAAGGAGGCCGTGTCCGGGCCCAGGTCCAGGCAGCCCGCCCGGCGGGGTGGGGTCCGGGTCGGCCGATCCGTCTCCGGTGCCGCCGCCCGGATTGACGGTATTAGAGCTGGGATATTCGAAGGCTCCTATGTCATAGCCTGCCCCGGATGGCCTACTGGTGCCCCTTTGGTCGGTATTAACAGGATTGCCGTCGATTATCCAGGGCCGGGCTACCTTCCTGGAGGGCGTGGGTGTCGGTGGGGCCGCCGTTGTCGGCCAGAGCTTCCAGTCCGGGGTCGGCCACATCCACCGTGTCCGTGACCTGGGTGCCCCCCGGACCATGTGCCCCCGGTGTCGTCGCCGACGAGGTTGTATCCTTCGCTGGTAATCGTCCCGGACAGGTTGGGCCGGTTGTTGACCGAGGAGTCCGTGTTTCCGGCCACGATGGTGTTGCGGAGACGGACTGTGCCTCCCGACCAGACGGCAACTCCTCCTCCGCCATAAAGACTTTTGCTCTCGTTCCCCACAATGGTGCAGTGGGATATCTTGGCTGTACCGCCCACAATCACCGTTCCACCTCCAGAGCCCTCGGCAGTATTTCCGGAAATGGTGCAGTTGATGACACTATCGGATCTGGAGCTACAGGCAATCCCGGCTCCGGGATTGCCGGAGCCTGCATAGCAGTTGGTCACCAAGCATCTGGCTATGGTGTAGTCACCGGAACCCCCATCTAAATAAACACCTCTTCCGCTTATTCCTTCCAGGCGGCAGTCCGCGATCCGGATGGCGCTGTTATTTGAATATACACATGCGGTGCCATTCACATTGGTCAGGGTCAGCCCGGTGAGGCTGAAGGTGCCGGCGCTTTGGTTGAATATCCTGTTATCTCCGTTACCGTCAATGGTCAGCGTTCTGGCCCCGGGACCGGTGATGGTCAAATTTTTGCTGATGGCGATCTGGCCCGAGGTAAGGGTGATGGTTCCGGTTACCTCGAAGCGGATATCATCCCCGGAATTGGCGTCGGCCACGGCCTGGCGCAAGAATCCGGCCCCGGAGTCGTTCAGATTGGTCACGGTGATGGTGGCCGCCCGGGTGGGGAGCGGCAGGGCGAAAATGCAGAGCAGGGGAAAAGCGGCAAGAACAAGAACCGGCATAAACAAAGGAATTCCCAATAGTTTGCGTGGCATAATAAATTCCTTTGGCGTATGCTCCGATCCGACGATTGCGGGGAATTTTTGGCCGGGAACACCCAGGGCGGGAACGCACTAGTGCTGCATAAAACAGATGATAAGCGGTGATAGATGAGTTTGCCAAAGATATTTAATGAATAATAATTTGTGGTGATGGTAAATCGCAGCTTCATGAATATGGCCGCAGGCAGAAACAACACGGCATGGACGAGACGGGGAAGAAGGACAAAGTTTGGGCGGGCCCCGGGGGAGGAAGCCCGCCCTACATGACTCTTGTGCGGTTTTAGGTTTTAAGCGAGCTCTCTATGGCTTTGTATCGCCCTCCCGCTCAAGAGCCGATTCCAGGTGTCTCTTTGTCATTTCAAAGCGTCTCAGCAGCCTCCCTTCATCCAATTTGTTTTTCAACTCTTGGACTTCCTTGTTCTTGGCCAAAAGGGCTTGGGTGGTGGTCCCAGGGGTCAGAAGCAGGGCCCTCAACTCGGCCATTTTCAAACGGATATCGCGGTGCAGCTGGGCTGCCTCCCTTGAGGATTTCTCCATCCCGGATCGATCCTGGTCAGACATCTCAGGCCTTCCGTTCTCCTGGTCCCGGTCGCACTCCATTTTTGGGGGCGGCCCGCCCTTGCCCGGCCTTTGTCCTTGCGGACCTTGTCCCATTTGGGGGGCGGGACGGCAGGGGCCCGGCCGACCCATTCCCTCCGGACCCAACTGGGGCCCGGGGCCTGGGAACAGTTCCAGTTGGGGGTATTTTCTGCTCAGCTCAAATCGATAAAGCAGTTCCTTATCGTTCATCCGGTCGATCAGTTGCTGCAGCTCCCTATTGGCGGCCAGAAGTTCCTCAGGAGTGGTCCCGGCCTTCAAAAACAGGACCTGGATTTGGGCCTCCTTCAGGCGTATCTGCTTGCGCGATTCCAGACTGTCGGTCCAGAATTTTTGATCCGCCTCTTGGACCTCCTTCATAACCGCCTGATCCACCGGGGGTCTCATTCCGCCGGGGAGCCCTCCCGGACCCGGGCCTTGAGCCAGGGCGGGGGTTGCGGCCAGTACCGCCGTCAGCGACAGAATCCCCGCTGTTATGAGCCTCCTCATTAGTCGTCTTCTCCCTCTTTAGTATCGTCGTTTCTTGGTCTCGGCTTGGCTCGCGGGCCTTTGTAGGGTAATGACGGGACAGAGTGAAAACAGGTCTACAAAAAGAAGGGCCGGGGAAAAGAGAAGGATCGCCCCAAAAAAACGGGGGCCGGGGCCCTTCGATATCAACCTGTCTTTGAAGGTGTTGCCAAAGCGGGGCGGAGATTCCTGCGATCTCGGGTAAAAACCCATAATTTCTAAATAGGGTTTCGATTTGAAATGCAAAAAATTAATTAGCTGTTTCTATTTGACCGAAAGTCGACTAGAAGTGTATAGAAAACGTTGGCGCGTCGTATGCGGCGACGCGTGTCCGGAGTAAATCGGATCGGGTTTCCCAATTGACCGGTCATACTTTTAGGATAGGGGATTGACGTGGCAGTTGAAGAGAAGACTATCCTGGTTCTCGGCGGAGGCATAGCTGGGGTGACGGCGGCTCTGGAGCTGGCCGAATACGGGTGCAAGGTTGTTTTGGTTGAAAAAGAGAACAGGATCGGAGGCAACGCCGCTCACCTGGCCTGCATGGCCCTGGACAAGTGCCAGAAATGCAACGGCTGCCTGGTGGAGCCGCGGTTGGTCAAGGCCCAGGCCCATCCGGGAGTGGAAATTCTTACCGACACCACGGTCAGCTCAATAAGTAAAAACGGAGACGGATTCGCCATAGGCTTGACCGGAGGCTCCGGGGAGAGCCAGGCCAAGGCCGACGCGGTGGTCCTGGCCACCGGGTACGAACCCTACCAGGCCGCCGGCAAGCCCCGCTACGGCTACGGCCGATTCGAGAACGTGGCCACGGTTCTGGAACTGGACGTGGAATTGCGCCAGACCGGCCAGATCACCAACCGGGTCAGCGGCCAGGTTCCCAAAAAGGTGGCCTTTGTCCAGTGTGTGGGCTCCCGGGATGTCCTGCGCAACAACTACTGTTCCCGGATCTGTTGCGGTTTCGCCCTGCGCATGGGCCGGATGCTGACCCACCGCTTCGGCACCGAGGTGACCGTCTTCTATATGGACATCCAGAACTTCGGTCATGTCTACAAGCCCACCCTGGAGGCCGCCAAGCAGGAACTGCGGCTGGTCCGGGCCATGCCCTCGGATGTCTTCCCCGGGGAGGACGGCCAGGTGGTGGTCCAATATTTCAACGAGGCCGACGCAACTTCGGAATTTGAGCCCTTTGAGATGCTGATCCTCTCCATCGGCCTGGCTCCGGGCAAGGAGAACAAGGCCCTGGCCGAGATGGCCGGACTGACCCTGAACGATTACGGCTTTTTCGAGCCTACCGCCGGAGAGAACAAGACCGGCCTGTTTTTGGCCGGGACAGCGGTAAAACCCCTGGACGTGGCCGAGGTGGTGGCCAGTGCCGAACGGGCCGCCCAGGAAACGATCAGCTACCTGGAGGAGAATTGAGATGGCCGCCCAAGTAGGACTCTTTCTGTGCCAGGGCGACCAGCCCGCGGAAGCAACCCAGCTGAACTGGTCGGGCGGCGAAGGCGCCCAAGGCCCTGTGTTTCGGACCGCCCATCCCGACACCGAAAAAGGAACCGCCGAACTGATCCGGCTGATCAAGGATAACGGCCTGACCGGCTTTGTGGCCGCGGTCTGTCCCCCGCTGCAGGGGGAAGGGGCGATCTTCAAGGAATTGGAGAAGGCTGGGCTCTTCCCTGAGATGGGCGTTTTCCTGGATCTGGGACCCAAGGCCAGGTTGGACGAGTATCTGGCCCAGCCCCAGGCCCAGCTGGCCGTCACCCAGGCCCTGGCCGGCCAGATGAGAAGGGAAACCCCGCCCCTGGAGTCCTTTACCGTGTCCACCAACGTTCTGGTGGTGGGGGCCAACCTGTCGGCCCTGGCCGCGGCCAAGGAGCTGGCCGGTTCCGGCTACAAGGTGACCCTCCTCAACCCCGGTCAGGAGTTCCCGGCCGGGTCCCCTCTGCTGGGCGTTGAGGCCGAGGCCTGGACCAGAAAGCTGGCCCAGGAGGCCGAGGCCCAAGAGAGCATCACCCTTATCTCCCCGGCCAGACTGAAAAGCCTGCGCGGCGCGGTGGGCCGGTTCCAGGCCTTCTATGCCGACGGCGAGGGCCGGGCCCAAAGCCTGGAGGTGGGAGCCGTGGTGGCGGCCCAGGGCGCGCCGCTTAAGGGCGACTTTGCCACCTTCGGCGTGGAATCCTCCCAGAGGGTCCTGTCCCTGTCCCAGGCCGCTTCCTTAAGCGACGACGAGCTTAAGGCCCTGGCTTCCGGCGATGAGCCCCTGCGGGTGGCCGTTGTCTCCGGAGTGGGAACCGAGTCCGAGCCGCTGAACCTGCGGGCCGCCCTGAAATTGAGTCTCAAGGTGGTCAACGACCTCAAGGGCCAGGCCCTGCTCCTGACCGGCAACGCCAAGGTGGCCGCTCCGGATCTGGAGAAGACGACCGAGCAGGCCAAGAAGGACGGCGTCCTCATAGCCAAGCAGACCGAGCCCAAGGTCTCGGCCGTGGACCGGGGCAAGACCGTGGAGCTGACCTTCTACGACGAGATCCTGGTGGGCGACGTGGCCCAGGAACTGGACCTTCTGGTTATCGACGAGGCCCCGGCGCCGGACCCGGCCTATGCGGCCCTGGCCGGAGCCCTGGGCCTGGCCGTGAGCCCGGACGGCTTCCTTCAGCCGGACCAGGTCAACGCCCTGCCCATCCTGACCCCCCGCAAGGGCGTCTTTGTCATCGGGCCGGCCCAGGGCCGGGTGGACCTGGAGGAGCGCAAGAACCAGGCCCAGGCCGCGGCCATGGAGATCCGCAACCTGCTTAAAAACGGCCAACTGAACCTGGCCTCTCCGGTGGAGATCATCGATACCGGCAAATGCGCCGTCTGCCTCACCTGCGTCCGGGTCTGCCCGGAAGGGGCCATGATCACCGATTATGACAAGCCGGCCAGCAACCCCCTGGCCTGCACCGGCTGCGGCACCTGCGCCTCGGAGTGTCCCCAGGACGCCATCCGGATGCGGAACCAGAGCGACGAGGTCTACACCTCCCAGATCAGCGCGGCCAAGGCGACCCAGGATGCGGGAGCGCCGGAACTGCTGGTGTTCGTCTGCGCCAACTCGGCCGCCCAGGCCCTGGCCAGGGCCAGGCGGGAGGGTTGGGCTCCCCCGGCCGGAGCCCGCTTCATCCAGGTGCCCTGCATCTCCAAGATCGACCCGGCCTTTGTGCTCCAGGCCTTTTCCGAAGGCTTTGACGGGGTTCTGGCCCTGTCCTGCTTCGAGGACGCCTGCTTCTCCCTCAAGGGCAACACCTGGCTGGGCTACCGGGCCGACCACCTCAAGAACCTCCTGGTGGAGGCCGGGGTCGACCCCGAGCGTATCCGCCGGGCCGGAATCGCCCCTTCCATGAAGAAGGAGCCCACGGCCATTATCGAGGCCATGGCCGCCGACCTGGCCAAGATGGGCCCGGCCGGACTGCGCCCGGCCCACCGGGCGACCCTGGAACGTTTTACCCTGGAGCTCGCCCAGGGAACCCAGGTCAGCCCCTAGCCCGGATAACTGAAAAATTGACCGGCCCGGTTTCGGGCCGGACCCGTACCAGGCGGCCCTCCGGGGCCGCTTCTATATTTTTGGGGTGGAGCCTGCCCTTTGCTCCAGATCGGTTCGCCCCGGAGACAGACTCGAATCGAGCCTGCTTTCGGAAAGAGCCAAAATTTTGCACCGCCTGGTATGTTATGGATAATTAATGTAATATCAATAAGTTAAATGATATCTAATTGATCCGGCCCCGGCCCGGTACAAAATCCTGGATAGGGCCCATAAATACATAAAAACCAAATCATAATAGGATGTTATACGGAGTAACCGGTTTCCGCCTCTGCCGGGTACAAAAAATTGTACTCTGCAGGGGGTCGTCCAGGGGCCGAAAGGCCTGATCTTGAAGCTAATAAGTATAATGAAAACAATTGGTAACGAGGTATGTGATAAACCTGGCATAGCCCTTGCTTGTTCCCATGGCAAGAAGCATCTCTCTTCTCCTTTTCCCATCTGAAGAGTTTGTGGAGCGGGTTCGGCGGCCCGCTCCTTTTTTTTATCCCGATACGTGGAGATAGGCGGTTGGATTTCCTTTCGACGTACTGAAACCCGGTTCAAGGATGGCCGGCAGGTTTTTCTGGAATGGGGTCGGTTCGTTTTATCGCGGCCTGGTGTTCCAGGCGCCGGGGGGAGGGCGGCTCAGCGGGAGGTTCTCTCCCTGGCCTCGCTGACTGTCTTTAGAAATCGCTCCATTCTGCCCTCGCCGGGATTTTCGAAAATGTTCCTGAAGGTCTCCTCCTTGAGCACCTTGCGGAAGAACAACTCCACCGGAAAAAGAAGCTGAAAGCAGACCAGGGCCCTGGGACAGGGCAGGCCCTGGTTTACTTTGCGGCAGTACCCGAACAGAACCTCGCCCCCCAGTTGGGGGCACCTGATTTCAATGCGGTCGAATACCTCGACAGGGTGGGGCTGGGCCATGGTTCCTCCGGCCGCCCGGCCCGGTCCCGGCCGGTGTGTTTCCAGCCGGGACCGTAATAGCCCGGGACGGCTTAAATGGATAAAGCGTCAACCTATTTTGGGCAGCCCCTCAATGGCCCTGAGGGCCCGGTCGATATCCTCCTGGGGCATGGCGTAGCTGGTCAGCTTGTTGCTCAGGAAGGCGTCGTAGGCGGCCAGGTCCACCAGCCCGTGGCCCGACCAGTTGAAGAAGATAACCTTTTCCTTGCCCTCCTCCTTGGCCTTCATGGCCTCGTCGATAACGGCCGCGATGGCGTGGTTGGTCTCCGGGGCGGGGATGAAACCCTCGCTCCGGGCAAAGGTTATCCCTGCATTAAAGGTGTCCAGTTGGTCCACCGCGATAGGCTCGATCAGGCCTTCCCGGATACCGTGGCTGACCATGGGGGCCATGCCGTGGTAGCGCAGTCCGCCGGCGTGGATGGGGGCCGGCACAAAGTCGTGACCCAGGGTGTGCATGGGCAGCAGGGGGGTGGTCTGGTTGGTGTCGCCGAAGTCGTAGGCGTAGGGGCCTTTGGTCATGGTCGGGCAGGAGGTCGGCTCGGCGGCCACGATGCGGACCTGCTTTCCGGCGATCTTGTCGGCGATAAAGGGGAAGGCCGCCCCGGCAAAGTTGGACCCGCCCCCGGCGCAGCCCAGAACGATATCCGGGTACACGCCCAGGGCCTCGAACTGCTTCTTGGCCTCCAGACCGATTACGGTCTGGTGAAGCATGACGTGGTTCAGAACCGAACCCAGGGAGTAGCGCTTGTCCTCGCTCTGGACCGCCTCCTCCACCGCCTCGGAGATGGCGATGCCCAGGCTGCCCGGGGAGTCCGGGTCCTTGGCCAGAATCTTGCGACCGGCCTCGGTGGTGTCCGTGGGCGAGGCCACGCACTCCCCTCCCCAGGTCATCATCATCAACCGGCGGTAGGGTTTCTGCTGGAAGGAGACCTTGACCATGTAGACCTTGCAACCCAGTCCGAACATCTGGCAGGCCATGGAAAGGGCCGAGCCCCACTGTCCGGCCCCGGTCTCTGTGGTCAGCTTCTTGACCCCGAACTCTTTGTTGTAATAGGCCTGGGCCACGGCCGTATTGGGCTTGTGAGATCCGGCCGGGGAGACGCCCTCGTTCTTGAAGTAGATCTTGGCCGGGGTGCCCAGGGCCTTCTCCAGCCGGTCGGCCCGGTAAAGGGGGGTGGGCCGCCAGAGTTTATAAATCCCCAAAATTTCGTCGGGGATATCAACCCAACGGTCCGGGATCATCTCCTGCTCCACCAGGTTCATGGGGAAAATAGGCGCGAAATCCTCAGGAGTCGGCGGCCGGCCTGTTCCCGGGTGAAGGGGCGGAGGCATGGGATTGGGAAAATCAGCATTGAGATTATACCATTGTTTGGGCATAAACTCCTCACCCAGAAATACCTTCTTAACGGCCATAGCCACCTCCTTATCGGTGATTCTTTAGGTAGGACCTATTCCATATTGTAATGCCTGATTAATTTATGCAAGACCAAATATGCTAAATTAATCATAAATTTTCATCAACAGCATGATTAGTATTCATTAACAAATGGTTAGGCGGAAGCCGGACGGTTAACATGTTGTAAATAATATAAATATGAATATTGTTTTTAATAAGTACAATGTCTATCCTGCTCCATTAAATTGTATTTTTCAAGTACAATTTACATGCATACTTTAAGAGGGGAAAGGGGAGGAAGCCCTTGGCCGTGGAAATCAGGCCGGGGCGGGCGGTTTATTAGACAGGTTCAAGCAGGGAGATCAGGGGCAGGGCGGACGTAACGAAAGCCTTGCCTTATTGTTTGGGCGGCCTCTAAAAAAGCTCTCCCTGGATATGGCGCCTGGGGGGGCGGACCGGCTCCACTTTATCCACCAACTCCGGCGGCAGCTCGGCCAGAAAGGGTGAGGGGCCGGGCCTGGCTTTCCGGCCGAAAAGGGTCCGCGTGGCGGAGCGGGTCAGGATCAGCCGCTCCCGGGCCCGGGTCAGGGCCACGAACAGGAGGCGGCGTTCCTCTTCCGGATCGCTTTCCCCGCCGGGGGGGTTATAGGGCAGGAGCCCCTCCTCCAGGCCGGTCAGGAAAACCACCGGAAACTCCAGGCCCTTGGCCGCGTGGAAGGTCAGCAAGGTGATCTTTTCGGCCTTAAGGTCCAGCCCGTCCGTCTCCCGGCCCGGCTCGGTCCCGGCCAGTTGAAAGGGCAGCCCGGTCCGGTCCAGGGCCTCGGTTATGGCCTCGGCCTGGCGGTGCAGCCGGAACAGCACGGCTATCTCGGCCAGACCGTAGCCGCCCCTCCCGTCGGCCCCGGCCATGGCCTGGGCCAGGTGGGAGGTACCGCCCAGGAGCCGTTCTATCTCCTGGGAGATATGGACCGCCTCGGCCCTGGGCGTGGCCAGGGCGGCCGAGATAATTTTCGAGCCTTCCGGCTGGATGGGGGAGAGATCCAGGTGGCGGCCAGGGTTGCGCCGGATCAGGCTCAGGGCCGAGGAGAGAATCGGGCCGGAGCAGCGGTAGGAGGTCTTGAGTTCGAAAGTCCGCAGGGCGGGACGGGTCCGGGCCAGGAGCCCGAAAAATTCGGGGCTGCCGCCCCGGAAGCCATAGATGGACTGGTCCGGGTCGCCCACCACGGTCAGGGATCCTTCCGGGTCCGGGGCCAGAAAATCCAGCCAGCGGTACTGGGCCGGGCTCAGGTCCTGGAACTCGTCCACCAGGATGTGGTCGAACCGGCCGGCCAGGTCCTTTCGCAAATCGTCCTTCCCTTGAATCATCTCCAGGGGCAGGGCGATCAGGTCCTCGTAATCAAAGACCTTCTCGTCTTTCAGAAGCTCACCGTAGGCTTTCAAGAGCAGGGGCGGACAGAGCCCCTCTTGGTCGCGGCCCAGCTTGGCCTGGGCGATGAGATCCGCCGCCTTGTTTTTCCTGAGTCCGGAGGCCCGGGCCAGGGGCTGGATCAGCTCCAGCCGTTCCTCCTCGGAAAGGACGGTCCTCCCGTGCCCCCAATTCTTGAGCAGGTTCAGACCCAGGGAGTGGAAGGTTTCCACCTGGGCCGTGAGCTGTCTGGCGGAAAGCCGTTCTTTCAACTCCTGGGCGGCCTTGCGGGTGAAGGTCAGGATCAGGACCCGCTCCGGTGAGCTCCCTGTCCTCAAGAGCCGTTCGGTTCTGCGGACCAGCACCCCGGTCTTGCCTCCACCCGGCCCGGCCAGAACCATCACCGGCCCGGGGCCGGCCATGACCGCCTCCTCCTGGTCCGGGTCGGGCCGGACCTTGGGCGGAAGGGGCTCCAGTTCGGGAAAGAGACCCAGGGGTTCGATGGGGGGCCATGGCCCGGCAGGCTTCTGTTTGGCCTCGGGGGCCGGACCGATGGCGAAAAGGCGGCCCTGTTTTTGTATCTCGGCCAGTTCGTCCGGGGTGAACAGGGAGAGCGTT
Source organism: Desulfarculia bacterium (assembly GCA_963662305.1). Lineage (GTDB taxonomy): Bacteria > Desulfobacterota > Desulfarculia. The sequence goes on from OY759351.1 coordinate 834,333, forward strand.
CCGAACTGGCCGTCGTATCCGCCCAGGGCCCGGACTCGGCCGGCCCGGACCCGGCTCACCCCTTCGGCGATTACCGGCCCGGCCGCCTTTTGGATCAGGTCCGTCCCGGTCTTTCTCAGAATTTCCAGTTCGGGGCCCAGGGCGGCCAGCATCTCCCGGTAGATCCCGGCCACTTTTTTGGAGGTCGGGCCCACCCCCACGGCCTGGCTGATGATTTCGCAAAGGGAGATGAGCGATTCAAAAGGTTTCTTGGCCGCCCCCCCCAGGGGCTCGGTCCGGTCGGCCAGATGCTCCACCCGGTTGAGGACCCCCACCGTAACCGGCTTGCCGCAGACCGGACAGATTCCGTTCCGGGCTTTGGTCTCCCCGGGCTCCAGCCTTATCCGGCACTTGCGGTGGCCGTCCAGATGGTACTTGCCCTCCTCGGGGAAGAACTCCAAGGTGCCCTCCAGCCCTTGGCCGGTACGCAGGGCCTGGATCAGGGAGGAGTAGGTCACCGGTCCGGAAAAGAGGGTCGCTTCCCGGCCCAGCTTGGAGGGGGAATGGGCGTCCGAGGAGGAGGTCAAAAAATAACGGTCCAGGGAGGAGACCCGCCAGTTCATGGGCGGGTCCGAGGAGAGGCCGGTCTCCACGGCGTGGATCTCCGGGCTCAGGTCCAGAAAGCATTCCTCCAGGCTCTCGAACCCGGACTTGGAACCCAGGACCGAAAACCAGGGGGTCCAGATGTGGGCCGGGATCACCTCGGCCTGGGGGTCCGTCCTCAGGGCCAGGTCCAGGACCCGGACCGCGGGCAGGCCCATGATGGGCCGGCCGTCGGAGACGAGGTTGACCTCGGCCCCCTCCAGGGCGGCGTTGAACCTCCGGGCCGCCTCGAACCCGGGCATGAGGATCACCAGGTGGACCTTCCTGGTCCGGTCGCCCTGTTTGTAGATGCAGGAGACCTCCCCGCTGAGCACGAACCGGACCCCGGCCTCCCCTTCCCCGGCCCCTTTCAGCCGGAACAGCCCGTCCCCGCTTTCGTCGGCCGGGGCCGGCTCCAGGCTTTCCTCCAGCTCGGCCAGCCAGCCGGCGTGGGTCAGGTCGCCGGTTCCCACCAGGGTCAGCCCTTTCCGGGCGGCCCAGCGGGTGATGACGCCGGGGTTCAGGTCTCTGGCCGTGGCCCTGGAGTAATGGGAATGGATATGCAGATCGGCCGTCCAGGCCCCCGGATTGAGGATTATGCCCATCTCTGTTGAACCTCCCCAAAGGGGTCTGTTTCCCGCAGCTTGCAGGGGGGTGTTTGGTTTATTTTCAAAGCCTGCCCGTCCGTTTTCAAGGCATTTGCCAAGGGCCAATCATAGCGGTCCTCCCCGCTCCGGGTCAAGCGGGCTCCAGATTGGGCTTGACCCCAAGACCCTTTCTTATTACTTTCGAGCGGCCGAGGTGTTTTTCGGGCGGTTCCCATTACCTATCCAGGGTCCGGATGACCCGCCGTTTTTTCACGCCGCCTTTTCCCCCCGGCCCAGGAGGTAGCATGTCGACCCGCCGTTTACTGATGGGTTCAGCCTTATCCCTTATCCTAATTCTGGCCTTTGGCCTGCCGGCGGGAGCCCAGGAGAAGCGGGAAGAGCCTCCGGCCGGCTGGTCCTTCCTGACCCTGGATCGCAATTTCGACCGTCTTCCCGCCGATCTGCGGGACCCCCAGAATGCGTTCAGGGTTTTCGGGGTGGAGGAACGGGACAGCACCGGCTCCGAAGCCAGCCTGGGGGTCGATGCGGGTTTGGCCAGATACTACAACCCGGAGCGCGGCCAGACCTGGCGGATCGGGCTGGAGGCCTCCTTCTTCGCCCTGTTCGACTGGGCCAACGGCGGCGATCTGGAGAGCCGGGCCACGGACTACTGGGTGGGGTTGAACACCACCTTCTCCCAGGGGCCCTGGCAGGCCCGCCTGGTCTTCGCCCACCTCTCCTCTCACCCCGGAGACCACACCCTCCTGAACGAAAACATTGAGGCGGATAAGATCTCCTGGGAGGTGCTCAAGGGGACCGTCTCCTGGAGCGGAATCCCCTGGCTTCGCCTTTACGCCGGGGGCAGTGTGTATGTGACCCACACCGACTGGGCCGGCAAGGGCGATCTCCAGACCGGGCTCATTCTCCAATACGATCTGGAAAACTCTCCCCTGACCCCCTATCTGGCCCTGGACCTGCAGTTCCGGGAGCGGACCGACTGGGAGGTCTCCACCTCGGTGGAGGGCGGAATTAAAATCGCCGGGGAGAACACCGCCCTGGGCCTCAGGCTGTACGGCTTTTACTACAACGGCGACAATCCCTCCGGAACCTTCAGAATGGAGCAGGAGACCCGCTACGGCGCCGGGCTGTGCGTTGATTTCTGATCTCCGGGGCTGATCCCCGCGAGGCCTTGCCCCTGAAACTCGAAAGCTCTCTCCGGCCAGGCCGGGGAGGGCTTTTCAGCTGTAATAGCAAGGGGCGGACGTGCGTTCCGGATTAAAAAAACGACATGCGGCCTCAGGGTTACATCCCTGAGGCCGCATGCAGGCCATACTTCCGACCAGGGGCTCTAATCCTTGAGCCGCTGCAAGGTCTCGATGAGCCGGGGGATGCCACCCTCCAGCTCCTTGCTGCCGGCGGCGTAGGAGATCCGCAGGTGGCCCTTGCCTAGGGGGCCGAAAGCCGTACCCGGGGTGATGGCCACCCCGGCCTTCTCCAGAAGCTCCAGGGCCACCTCCTCGTCGCTAAGCTTTGTTTTGCCGTAGTCCAGCCAGATGTAGAAGGCCCCGTTGGGGCGGAAGGCGGACAGCCCCGGGGCCTGCTCGATCATATCCAGAACCAGCTTCCGCCGTACCGCGTAGCGGGCCATCATGGGCTCCACCAGCTCGTCGGCCAGTCGCAGGGCCTCCAGGGCGGCCCACTGGGCCATGGTGTTGGCGCAGGTGGCGGCCCGGAGATGGGCCTTGTCCAGCTCCTCCAGAAGCTCGGCCGGTCCGGCCATGTAGCCGATCCGCCAGCCGTCCATGGCAAAGGGCTTGGAAAAGGAGTTGACGATGATGGTCCGCTCCTTCATGCCGGGCAGGGAGGCGATTGAGCGGTGCACAAAGGGGGCGTAGGTCAGCCGGTCGTAGACCTCGTCGGAGATGACCAGCAGGTCCCGCTCCCGGGCCGTTTTGGCCAGGGCTTCCAGGCTCTCCAGGGAGAGCCCCGCTCCGGTGGGGTTGTGGGGGCTGTTGACGATGAGAATCTTGGTCCTGTCGGTCACGGTTGCGGCCAGGGCCTGGGGGGTGATCTGGAAGCCCTCCTCGGCCCGGGTGGGCAGGGAAACGGTTTCGGCCTCGGTGAACTCGCCCCATTCCAGATAAAAGAGGTACATGGGGTCCGGAGAGAGGATCTGGTCCCCTTGCTGGAGGAGGCTGATCATGATGTCGGTTATGCCCTCCACCGCGCCGATGGTGACCGTGATCTCGGTCTCCGGATCGTAGGTCACCCCGGTCTTCTTCTCCAGGTCCAGGGCGATGGCCTCCCTCAGCTCGATGATCCCCCGGGGCACGGTGTAATGGACCTTGCCCTCATCCAGGGCCTTGACGGCGGCGGCCTTGACGGGGGCCGGCGTATCGAAATCGGGACGGCCTATCTCGAAGTGGTATATCTTCTTTCCGCCGCGTTCAAGTTGGGCCGCCCGGTCCCAGATATGTCCCAGACTGGAGGGCTTGATCCGCTTCATCTTGGGGGCAATGAATCTGTGCAACTCTCTCTCCTGTGTGTCTTAAGCAAGTGGATGATCTTCGGCCAAGATGTCGAAAGCTTTATTTAATCATTCCTTCCCAGGAATGGGTGAGGTGGTCCCGGTTGGGGGTGGAATCCAGCAGGGTGGCCAGCTGGGTGAGCTTGTCCGTGGGGCCGATGGCGATCAGGGTGGCCCCCACCTCGATGGCGTCATCGGGGCCGGGGTTGAACCGCATCTGCCCCCGGGGGCTTTTTATGGCCACCACGATCAGATTGAGGTCGGCCCTTATCCCCGAATCCCGCAGAAGCAGCCCGGCCAGGGTGCTGTTGGGCCCCACCGGGAGTTCCTCCATCTGGACCTGGACATGGCGGTCGTCGGCCATGGCCAGATCCAGAAAGTCGGTCACATTGGGCTGGAGGATGGACTGGGCCATGCGCCGGGCCCCGATCTCGATGGGCGAGATGACCCTGTCCGCCCCGGCTCGGAGCATCTTCCGCCGGGCCGTCGGGTCGGCGGTCCGGGCCAAGATGAAAATGTCGGGTCTCATCTCTCTGGCCGAGAGGACGATATAGACATTGTCGGCGTCGGAGTTGACCCCGGCCACCAGCCCCCTGGCGCTGGCGATGCCCGCCTTTTTCAGGATTTCGTCGTCGGTGGCCTGGCCCAGCACGTATCGCATGGATTTGTCCTCCATGGCGGCCGTGGCCGAGGGAGAACGCTCCACAATCACCGTCTCCATGCCCCGGCTGCGCAGGATGGAATCGATCTTCTGGCCTAGACGGCCATAACCACAGATAATAAAATGATTTTTTAGACGGGAGATGGTGGTGTCCATCCTTCTCCTCCCCAAAACCTTGCGGATATTGCCCTCGATCAGAACTTCGTTGATCCTGGTGGCCAGCATCAGAATCAGGCCCACCCCGACTATGATCAGAAAAAGGGTGAACAGCCGGCCCCCGGTGGACAGCGGATGAGTCTCGCCGTAGCCCACCGTAGTCAGGCTGATGATGGTCATGTAAGCGGAGTCCAGAAAAGACCAGTCCTCAATGATCATGTAGCCCAAGATCCCGGTAACGACCACCAGACTGGCCAGGATCAGACCGGCGATCATGGTTTTGAGGCGCATGTCTTTTCCCTATTCCTCCTTTGCCTCGGACAGGGCTTGATTATAGACCATATTGATCGGTTTATCCAAGGAGATAGAGACTCCCAGGCAGTCCTCGAACTCGGGCCTGAATTCCTTTCGGCCGGAGGGCCGGGTGATCCACTTGCCGCCCACCTCGAGCCCTTCCACCTTCACCGCGCCCGGAGTGCGGTCCAGACAGTAGCGGTTTTCAACCCGCCACCTGATTCCGAGGGTGGTGGACTCCTCCAGGATGATCGCGGCCAGGGCATCGGCCAGCTCCGGAGGCGCCAGCACCTCCAGCCTGGTGCCGGGCCGGTTCTTCTTCATCTGAACGGATTCCAAGGTGGCGTCCAGGGCTCCTTCATCCAGAAGCTTCTTGACCAGGGGTCCGTAGAACTCCGGGTTCATGTCGTCGATGGAGGTGGTCAACACCACGGTCTTCTCGCTCCGGCCCAGGTCGGGGGAGGACTCCTCCAGGGCCCGGCCCAGACAGATCCTGGTCAGACCCAGCTCCGGGGTCCGCTGACCCACCCCCGTACCTACGGCCTCCAGGACCAGCCCCGGCATCTCCCCGAAGGAGTCGGCCCAGGAGAGGATGGCCGCCCCGGTGGGGGTGACCAGCTCGGTGGGGGAACCGGTCCCCCGGACCGGCTTGCCCTTGAGCAGGGCCAGGGTGGCCGGCGCGGGCAGGGGCAGCAGCCCGTGGCCGGCCCGGCCCACCCCCCTGCTCAAGGGAACAGGGGCCGACTCCAGGCGGCTTATCCCGGCCAGATGCAGACAGGCCGCCGCGCCCACCAGGTCCAGGATGGAATCGTCGGCTCCCACCTCGTGGAAGTGGACCTTCTCCACCTCCACCCCGTGGGCCTGGGCCTCGGCCCGGGCCAGGGCCTCAAAGGCGGCCAGGGCCGAGGCCTTGACCCGGTCCGGCAGATCGGCCGGGCCGATAATTTCGTCCCGGATATGGGCATAGGTCCGGTGGGGTGGAGAGGGATCGGTGCGGAAGTTGATCCGGAGGGCGTTCAGACCGAAGACCCGGACCTCCTCCTGTTCCAATTTCCAGGGCCCCAGGTCCAGTTTTTTTAACACAGCCTCCAGCTCACGGGGGTCCACCCCGGCGGCGATCATGGCGGCGATGAAGATGTCTCCGGACAGGCCCCCGGCCGGGTCCAGATAGGCTAGTCTCTCAGTCATGAATTTCGTCTTCCCGGTCTGCAGGCCACCGGGTCGGTCGAGGCGGTCTCCCGGCGGGCCAGAAGGTGTCCGGGCTCGGATCCGGGGGCCGGGCCGGGCAGGGGGGCGGTCAGAGCTTCGGTTAGAACACGGTCCATTGACTCCACCTCTACGATCTGTATTTTCTTTTTTACTTCCCGGGGAATCTCCACCAGGTCGCGGCGGTTCTTGGCCGGGAGGATCAGCTTCTTGATCCCGGCCCGCAGCGCGGCCAGGGATTTCTCCTTCAATCCGCCCACGGGCAGGACCTGCCCCCGCAGCGATATCTCGCCGGTCATGGCCACGTCGCACCGGACCGGAATTCCGGTCAGGGCCGAGACCATGGCCGTGGTCAGGCTGACTCCGGCCGAGGGCCCGTCCTTGGGGATGGCCGCGGCCGGAAGATGGATGTGGATGTCCAGGTTCTCGTACCAGTCGTCGGCCAGGTCCAGCCAGGCCGAGCGGGCCCTGATGTAGGACAGCGCGGCTTCGGCCGATTCCTTCATGACCTCCCCCAGCTGGCCGGTCATCATCATGGAGCCCTTGCCCTTCAGGAGGGAGACCTCCACAAAGAGGACCTCTCCTCCGGCCGAGGTCCAGGCCAGACCGGTGACCACCCCCACCTCGTCACGGACCAGCTCCATCTCGGGCAGGAACTGGGGCGGCCCCAGCAGCTTGTCCAGTTTGGCCGGGATCACTGAAAACGGCATCTTGCGGCCCTCGGCCTTGTGCCGGGCCGTCTTGCGGCAGACCTGGCTCAAAGCCCGCTCCAACTGGCGCAGCCCTGATTCCCGGGTGTGGAGATCGATAATCTCCAGGATGGTCTTGTCCCTGATCTTCAGGTCGCCCGACTTGAGGCCGTTCTCCTTGATCTGGCGGGGCAGGAGAAAGCGGCGGGCGATCTTGACCTTTTCGTTTTCGGTGTAGCCCGGCAGCTCGATTATCTCCAGCCGGTCGAACAGGGCCGAGGGGATGGTGTCGACGATGTTGCAGGTGGTGATGAACATGACTTTGGAGAGGTCGAAGGGCAGATTGAGGTAATGGTCGGAAAAGCTGTCGTTCTGCTCCGGGTCCAGGACCTCCAGCAGGGCGGCCGAGGGGTCGCCCCGGAAATCGGCCCCGATCTTGTCGATCTCGTCCATCATGAAGACCGGGTTGTTGGTCCCGGCGGTCTTCAGCCCGGCCAGGATCCGTCCCGGCATGGCCCCCACGTAGGTCCGCCGGTGGCCCCTTATCTCGGCCTCGTCGTGGACACCCCCTAAGGAGATGCGGACGAACTTGCGGCCCATGGCCCGGGCGATGGAACGGCCCAGGGAGGTCTTGCCCACCCCCGGCGGGCCCACCAGGCAGAGGATGGGCCCTTTCATCCGGCGGTTGAGCTTGCGCACGGCCAGAAACTCCAGGATCCGCTCTTTGACCTTCTCCAAATTGTAGTGGTCCTCGTCCAGGATCACCTTGGCTTGCTTCAGATCCAGCCTGTCACGGGTGGATTTGGACCAGGGCAGCTCCACGATCCAGTCCAGATAGGTCCTGATCAGGGACGCCTCGGCCGAATCCGGGTTCATCTGATCCATCCGGCGGAGCTGTTTGTGGGCCTCCTCCAGGACTTCCTTGCCGGGCCTGGCCTTTTCCAGGGCTTCCTTGTAGTAGGCCATCTCCTCGGCCCGTTCGTCGTCCTCGCCCAGTTCCCGATGGATGGCCTTGAGCTGCTCCCGGAGGTAGTACTCCCGCTGGCCCCGGCCCATCTCCTCCTTGGCCTGGGTCTGGATCCGGGCCATGACCGAAGAGACCTCCACCTCCCGGTTGAGCAGGTCGTGAACCAGGTTCAGCCTCTTGAACTCGTCCCCGGTCTCCAAGACCTGCTGGGCCTCGTCCAGCTTGAGCCTCAGGTTGGAGGCCACCAGATCGGCCAACCGCCCCGGCTCCTCCAGACTGTCCAGAAGGCCGATCACATCCGGGGTCAAAAGCCCCCGAAGGGAGAGGATCTTTTCGGCCTGCTCCTTGACCGAGCGGATCAGGGCCTCCTTTTCGGGGCTGAACTCCTGGCCCGGCTCGGTAGGCTCAAAGGCCTCGAAGCCGGCCTTGAGATACTTCTCCGTGATCTTGGGGAACAGGGTCATCCGCTGGAGGCCCTGAACCAGGACCTTGAGCCGGCCGTCGGCCAGTTTGAGGGCTTTCAGGATGGAGGCCAGGGTGCCCACCCCGAACAGGTCCTCCGGACCAGGCAGCTCCAGCTCCGGGTCCTTCTGGGTGGCCAGGAGAATATAGTTGTCCTTGGCCACGGCTTCCTCCACCGCGGCCACGGACATGTCGCGGCCCACGAACAGGGGGGCCACCATATTGGGGAAAATAACCACGTCCCTGACCGTCAGCAGGGGCAGTTCCTCGGGCAGGTCTTTGGGGTCGGGCGGCTCCTCGACGAAGGTCTCGGGCGGCCGGTCGAATTTATTGGACATATCATCCTCGTAAAGGGAGATATCATGTTACCAGAATGGGATAGACCGTCAAGAAGGACCGGCCCGATGGTCCTTGATTGACCCGGCAGGCGGTCTCGGTTAGGCTGAAAAGATCGATAAGGGCCAAATTCACGCACCGGTGCCCCGGGCGGAAGGGGGCCGAGGAGGAGGGCGTATGGGTCTGGACAGCAACGGCAGAAAGCGTCTTTTGAACCTGGCCCGCCGGGCCGTGGAAGCGCGGCTCCTGGGACGAGATCCCGACCCCCTGGAGGAGGCCGACAAAGGCCTGGGACAGGACCAGGGGGCTTTCGTGACCCTCCACCTGGGGGGCTACCTGCGGGGCTGCATCGGCAACTTCACCGGGCAGGGCAGCCTGGCCGAGACAATCCGGCAGATGTCCGGGGCGGCCGCCTTTGAGGACCCCCGCTTCCCGCCTATCTCCTCCCTGGAGGAACTTGAAGAGTGCGATTTCGAGATCTCGGCCCTGTCCCCCCTGGTCGAGACCGACCCGGAGGACGTCCGGGTGGGGCGGCACGGGGTCTACATCATCAAGGGTTTAAACCGGGGTGTGCTCCTGCCCCAGGTGGCCACGGAACAGGGCTGGGACCGGGTAACCTTTCTGGACCAGACCTGCATCAAGGCCGGCCTGGACCCCGGCTGCTGGAAGGACCCCCAGGCCAAAATCCTGACCTTCGAGGCCCAGGTCTTCGGGGAAAAGGACCGGGACTGATGGCTTCCGGGGAGTTTACGGTCCGGACCTACCGGGAGGAGGACCGGGACCAGGTCATCGACCTTTGGGTCGCCACCGGCCTGTTTGCGCCCTACAACAATCCCGGGGAGGACATCCGCCGCAAGGTCGCCTTTCAGCCGGAGCTGTTTCTGGTGGGCCTGGTGGGGGGCCGGGTGGCGGCCACCTGCATGGCCGGATACGAGGGGCACCGGGGCTGGATAAACTACCTGGGCGTCCACCCCGAACACCAGCGACGGGGCTACGCTTCCCGGATCATGGCCGAGGCCGAGGAAAGGCTGCGGGCCCTGGGCTGCCCCAAGATCAACCTCCAGGTCCGGGAGACCAACCGGGCCGCAGTGGACTTTTATGCCCGCCTGGGCTTCTCCGACGACCGGGTCCTAAGCCTCGGTAAACGGCTGAAGGATGATCCCCCCTGGGATGGGAACTAGAAAACGGCGACTTAATATCCGGACGGAATCAGGCGGGTGTGTCAATTTATTGTTCACCATTCATCCGTTTTTTGTTAGGTTGAATCTTTCGGTTAAACTAAACGGCGGTTGGTCCAGTCATCTAACAGGCGGTTTCGGAGCAAAGTTTCGGCCCCCTTCCCGTATTGTCGTCCGGGTCGATGGTTTAGACTGGCCTCTGTCATCATTAATGAGCCCTAGCCAACAATCAGGAGCCGCATGGTAAAAAGTAAACGAATTACCATATGGATTTTAATGGCTTTTCTGGGCTGTGCGGGGTGGCCGGGCCGGGTCGCGGCCCAGCCGCCCAGGCTGGAGTCTCTTTTGTGGACCAGCCAGATGCAGGCCCACCTTCTCCGGAGTATTATCAGGGTCTACGGCGATGCGGTTCTCAACTTCAAAGGGGTGGAACAGGATTTCGACTCCCAGTTGAACGCCTTCGACCGCCTGGCCAGGGAACTGAAACCTCTGCTCCAGGCCGGCCCTCCGGGTGCCGAAAACACCACCAGATATTTCGACAAACTCCTGACCCGCAAAAGAACGTTGGAAAAGGCCGGAAAAAGATTCCTGGAAAACCGTAAAAAAGGTCATAAAATCGGGCGTAACGATTTAGAACCCCTGGAGAAGGCTGCCTTCCAGACCGTCTATGCGGCCCGGCAGCTGTTGCGCAATCTGGTCCGCAGGATGGGGCTGGACAGCCTCGACCCCGAGAACCGGAAACGGATCGGGGAGGTGCTTCTCCTGGCCGAGATGCAGGGACACCTGCTCAACTCCATCAGAGGGGCTTTTGCCGACAATCTCGACTGCACCTCCTCCCCGGCCGATGATTTCTGGTTGGGTTTGTCTTCCTTCGACATTTTGGCCACAGTTTACAAATCCGGCATAACCGGCTCCTCTCCGGCCAACCCCGAAAAATCCAGGGCCTTTAGGAGTCTTATCTCTCTCAAACACGAGGTCCTGATGGAGGGGGAGGCCATGTACCTGGTGAACAAAACCTGCAAGCAGGATCTGGAGGCGGCCAGGACCGTGGAAGGGGCCGCCGGACGGCTCATGCCCATTTTCAAGACCCTGATCCAGGAGGCCTTGAGATGACTGTTGACGGATCTGCAGGCGGATGGGGCTGAAAAGACTCTTAGGGCTGTCGAGAAGATATGATTATGGGACCGCCAAGAGACAAGAGAGGCGGGCGAACAACCCCAGGCCCGTCTATCGCCCTGCTCCGGAGCCGGCAACATTACGCCAGGCTGGCTGAAGAAAACAGCCCTAAGGCGAAATGCGCCGGCCCGATTGCAAAAGCGGGGGGCTGGGCCCATAATCAAGGCGGCAGGAGGGATGGGGAGGTCGGCTTGGCCGGGCATAAGAGCCGGAGGGTTAAGACCAGGGCCCGCAAGCCCGGGAAGACAATGGTCGATCGACAGGCCTTTATCCAGGGCCTATCGGACTGGACGAAGTCTTGAGCGGAATGCGTGGCGGTGGATCGGATCGGTAAAGTTAGGGGACAGAGAGAGTTTGTTGACAGTTTCTGATATGGGGGTAGGCTTTATCAGGGCCCTTATGGTGTCCGGAGGAGCTCCCGGAGGTTGGAGGCTTAACAAGTTTGATTAGATTGACAAGAGCAGGTGACTACGCCGCCAGAGCCGTACTCCACCTGGCTTCACTAGATAAAGACGAGATTGCCGACCGAGAGAGCGTTTCCAAGGCTCAGGATATACCCTTGAGCTTTCTCTCCAAGATTCTCCAACAGCTTTCCGCAGCCGGGATCATCCGCTCCTTCAAGGGCAGCGCGGGCGGATATCGTCTGGCCAGGCCCGCGGTGGAGATAACATTTCTGGAGGTGATTACGGCGGTGGAGGGCCCCCTGGCCCTCAATCAATGCCTGGTCCGGCCCTCCCGTTGCGACCGGTCCGAGAAATGCCCTATCCATCCCATCTGGGAAAGAGCTCAGGCCGGGCTGGAGAACGTCCTGGATTCGATCACCTTCGCCGAGATTCTGATGGACAACGACCACCAAAAGCCCCGCCCGAAACCCGTCCGGGTGGACCGGGGCGATCTGCTGGACTGAAACCCCGGAAGCGGGGGCGGCTCATTTTTTCAGGGCGGCCTTGGAAAAAATATAGTCCGGGATCTCCTGATCGAACAGAATGGTCTCGATGATGAACTCGGTCCCCCGGCCGGTTTTCAGCATATCCTTGAAGAGCATCCGCCGGGGGAACCAGCGGCCCGCCTGCCGGACTACATCGCTCAGATCCATATTTTTCAACAATTTACCGCTTTTGGCCAGCAGCTCCTCGCGCAGGGGCACGAAACGCTCCCGATCAACCCACAGCCTGCGGGACTGATAAGCCGGCTTGGTTGTCCTGGCCGTAAGGAGGAGGACCCAGCAGGACCGGCCTTCCAGGGTCTCCTCGCCGCTCACCCGGGCCTGGTAGTGATCCACCAGCCTGGAATCCTCCATCATGTCCTCGTAGGACAGGTCCGAGCCCATGACCGACTGGCGGAGCATGTGGCCCGAGATGCGGATGGTCCGGTCCGTGTCCGGGGAGTAGGTCCACAGGGTGTCGTCCAGCTTGAGCATCTTGATGCCCCGCTCCCGGGCCGGGGAGAGATATTCGGTAAAGGCCTTGGCGTCGCCCTGGGCCCAGGTTTTGGAGCGGATGGTCCGGGAGGTCCGGCGGCCGTGGATGATCATCCCGGAGGTCAACACCCGGTTTCGGGAAGACATGTTCTCGTCTATTCGGGCCAGAATCTCCTTTCCGCCGGGACCGCTTATGGCCGCGCCGGGCCACAGGAGCGCCAGCCCCAGGGCCAGAGCCGCAATCCGTCTCATGCTTCCAACTCCTTGAAAAGTTGCGAGGTCTGTCTCCGATATATGCCCAGACCGGCAAAAACGGTTCCCAGAACCGAGGCCCCCACTCCGGGAATGAACCCGACCAGGTAGCTGCCCGGGGTCACCCTGGCCCGGATAACGCTGGAGATCATGACCGTGGAGTTTTTCATGGCCTCGCTAAGGTCCAGGCCCACGTACTGGAACCAGTAGGACAGGGCCAGCCCCAGGGCCGTGCCCAGCGTGGAACCGGCCAGGCCGATGGCCCCGGCCTCCAGGACCATGGCCCGGTAAAGGTCTCCCTTTGATTCGCCCAGGGCCAGCCGGACCCCGATCTCGCCGTAGCGGCGGATGCCGTTCATCAACCCCGCGTTCCACAGGACCAGGGACATGGCCAGGACGAATACGGCCACGATGAGGCTGCCGGCCAGGTCCATCATCTCCAGATATTCGGCCAATCCCCCCTGGGCTTTGAGGCTGACCATCAGGGGCGCGAATCCGTCCTCCCCGGCTGCATGGCGGCCGTTGAACCTTTCGGCCAGAGCGGCCATGGCCTGATCGCGGTAAACCATGTCCCGGCTGTAGCCCATTATCTCTCCGGCTCCGTCGGCCATGTCCAGGGCGGCGCGGACATCCTCCAGGTCGGCAACCATGACCGAGCGGTCCAGGGCGGCCAGACCGAAATTCACGGTACCCACCACCTTGAAGTTGGCCATGGCCATGGCTCCGTTCATGGTGGAACTTAGGAGGGTGGCGGTCTTCTCCAGGTCCAGCCCGAGCCTGCGGGCGAAGGTCTCGCTCAGGAGAGCCTCGCCCTCCCGCTCCGGCAGCCGGCCCCGGGCCAGGGCCTTTTTCAGGTTGAGGGTCCCGATCTCCCCGGAGGCGGAATCCAGCAGGTCGACTCCCAGACCCAGGACCGGTCCCTGGGCCCTGGTTTCGCCGGATCTGTCCGGAACGTCCAGCAGCCCGCCGAAGCGGATCCGGGGGGCCCATCGCATCTCAGGATAATCCCGCTCCAGGTCGGCCAGCAGCTCCCCCACACCCAGCAGGGCCAGGTCATTGGGCAGCTGGTCGGCCGCCTCATGGTAGGCCCGGGTGGTGATCTTGACGTGCCCGGTGTCGAAACGGGCGCTGGTGTCCACAAAATCCCCTGCCGCGCCCCTGATAAAGCTGTAGGCGCAGACGGTCAAAAAAACCCCGGCGCAGACCATGAGCACCGGGAAAAGGCTCCTGGTGCGGTCCCTCAGCAGCCCCTTGAGCAGAAACCGGATCATGGGAGCTTTCCCTTCAGGGCTTCGGTGACCTTCCAGCCGGAGATCCGGCGGCTGGGCAGGTAGCTGACGATGATCACCGCGGTCATGACCACCAGGACCGTGGTCCCCACCAGGCCCAGGGAGTAGGCCGGGAACAGCCGGGTGGCTATGGCGTAGCCGTAATCCCCGGTCATGCCGGGCAGGGGGATGCCCTTGCGGGCCGACCAGATCAGCACCGGAATGCCCCAAACGGCCGCCGCAGCCAGGGCCAGGAGGCCGTGCATGGCCCCCTCCAGGGTGAACAGGGCCACCACCCTGGAACGGACCATGCCCAGAGCCATGAGGGTTCCGATTTCCTTGCGACGCCGGAAGATGGACAGGATCTGGGTGTCGAACACGGCCAGCAGGGCCAGGAGCATGAGGATGGCGTACATGAAGGATGAGGCGATCCGCTTGGAGTTGACCATCTCGGTCAGGTCTTTCATCAGCCGGGCTTGGCTCCTGAAGGCCCAGCCCTCGGGGCGGGGCGGGGTTTTCACCTCCGGGCTGACTATGATGAGGGTGGCCTCGCCCGGCAGGGCGGCCATCTCCTCCAGCCTCTTGCGGGAGATCCAGATCTGGCCCCGGTCCACGGTGGAGACGTTGGTCTCCATGATCCGGACCACCTCCGCGTCAAGGGCATCGAAGGTCCCTTGGGCGTCCCGCCAGCGCACGGTAAAGCGGCTGCCCTTGCGGAGGGAGTTTTTTTGGGCCATGGTTTTGCCGATCAGGACCGGCAGGGTCTCGCCCTCTTGGTCCAGTTCCGCGGTGGGCAGGCCCAGGATCTTCTGGCCGGGATCGATGCCCTTGATCAAAACCGACTGCATCCGCCCGCCGGGGTAGGCGCTGCCCTGGCGGATCAGGACAGGGGCGGCCAGGCCCTGCTCCCCCAGAGCTTCCAACTCCGGGGGGACCGGGCCGTGGCTCTCATCCAGGGTCAGGGGGTCGTAGGGATCGTAGCCCCGGTGCCGGAATTGGCCCCCGGCCACCTCGTCCCGGATCATGTCCCGGCTGGCCTGGGCGTACATTCCGTTGAACAACCCCTGGTGCCAGATGATCAGGACGTAGATGAAGGACAGGACCCCCACGTTCAGCCAGGTCCGCAGCCCGGCCCCGGCCAGGTTGCGCCAGGCCAGTTTCAGGGCCACTCTCATGCCGCCTCCCCCGCCCTCTGATCCGAGACCACCCGGCCGTCCTCCAGGGTTATCTTGCGCTGAAGGTACTTGATCACCTTGTCGTCGTGGGTGGCGAAGAGAAAGGTGGTTCCAAGCTCTTGGTTAAGGGCGGCCATGGTCTGGAGGATGTGGTGGGAGTTTTCCGCGTCCAGGTTGGCCGTGGGCTCGTCGGCCAGGACCAGCTCCGGCTTCTTGACCATGGCCCGGGCAATGGCCACCCGTTGGCACTCGCCGCCGGAGAGCCGGGCCGGTCTCATATTCTTTTTATCCAACAGGCCCACCCATTCCAGGGCCTGGAGGACCATCCGCCGCCGGGCCCCGCTCTCCGTCTTCAGCAGGAGCAGGGGGAACTCCACGTTCTCGAACACGGTGTAGACCGGCAGGAGGTTGTAGGTCTGGAAGATGAAGCCCATATGGCGGTTTCTTAAGTTTGCGGCCCGGCGCTGGGACAGCTCCCCCACGGAACTCCCCAGGACCGTGACCTCCCCCTCGGTGGGCGCGTCCAGGGAGCCCACGATGTTCAGGAGGGTGGTCTTGCCCGAACCGCTGGGCCCCACCAGCCCGGCGAATTCGCCCCTGGCAAAGCACAGGTCGATCCCGTCCAGGGCGGTGAAGAACCCCCCGCCCACGGGAAAGCGCTTGATCAGATGTTCGATCCGGATAATTGCCGGGGCATCCATGGTTCCCTTCCTCGTGGGTATTGATGGAGCTATTGCCAGAATAAGGTTCCGATGCAAAGGCGATATGCGGTGTGGGGGTCATCCCCCGCCGTTCGAATCAAAGCATATTTACGACGTTTGCTCCAGCCGTGGTGAAGACCGTCGGTCTCCGGCTGAGCGCCACATAGTGGTATCTGACGGCAGACCGCTTCCGGCGCTGCAATAAAGATAAAGAGCTCCCTTCCGCTTTTTTTGCCGTTCAGCCGGATAGCGGCAGCTCCATCCGGACGGAGAAGATCCCCGCCCCATAATCGGCTCCGACCCGGCCGCCGTGCTTGGCCGCGATCTTCCTGACAATGGCCAGCCCCAGCCCGGTTCCTCCGCCCGCGCTCCGCTCGCTCTTGTGAAAGGGCTCGAAGATCTCCTCCAGGCTCAGGGGAGGCGGTCCGGCCAGGGTATTGGAGAAGCTCAGCGCCAGATTGCTCCCTTGTCGGTATACCCCCACCTCCACCCTGCCGCCCTGGGGGGTGAACTTGACCGCGTTGTCAACCAGGTTGGAGACAGCCGCGGCCAGGGCCTGGGAGTCCAAAAAGACCGGCCCCGGCCGGTCGAACCGGGTGACCAGCTCCAATCCGCGGTGCCGGATAAGGGGGGCGAACCGCTCTAGGACCTCCTCCACCAGCTCCACCGGGTCCAGCTCCATCATCCGGAGGGGCTCCTCGGAGAGATCCATCTTGGAGAGGATCATTATCCGCTCGATAATCCGGTCCTGCTCCTCGATGTCCTCCTTGATGTCGTCCAGGTGGGTTGCCAGGCCTTGACACCCCTCCTGGTCGGCCTTTCTCCGGATCAGCTCCTCGGCCACCCTGATCCGGGCCAGGGGGCTGCGCAGCTCGTGGGAGACGTTGGCGGTCAGCTCCTTGCCGCCCCTGATCATCTCCTCCAACCGGTCGGCCATGTGGTTGAAGGCCCGGCTCAGTTGGCCGATCTCATCCCTGGAATCGACCAGGGCCCGGTGGGAGAGTTCGCCGTCGGCGATGCGCACGGCAGAGCGGCGGAGGCGGTTGACCGGTCTGGTGATGAGCCGGGAGACGGGGAGGGTCAGCAGGGCCACCATGGCTCCGATGACGATAAGGCCCAGGAGGAAGGCCCCCTCATGCCCCGGCGAGGGGGGCGCCCGGAAGACGATATGGAGCTTCCCCGGCCGACCTCCGGGCAGGGTCAGGGGGCCCTGGGCGTAAAACTCCCAGGGCAAGCGGCGGTTTTTGCGCAGCTCCACCCGGTCCGTCCTTGAGACCGGAAGCCCCCGGCAAAAGGAATCCTTGGCCGGAAGTTCTCCCGCAAAGGACTTGGCCACCAAGACTCCGGCCTCGTCCTCGATCCACAGGCGGGCCTTGTAGATCTCCCCGATGCGGGCCAGCGGCCGGGACAAGTCCTCCACCGCCGGGGGGCCGCCGCCCCCGTCTCCGATCAGGTTTTCCAGGTAGAGCCCGGCCATCTCCGCCTTGGCCACGGTGTAACCCTCGAATTTTTCCTTGAAATGACGCCCGGCCCCGAACACGAACAGGGCCATGATCAGGATCTCGGTGAGGATGAGGATCCCCAGGAAGGAGAGGAAGATCTTCAGGTACAGACTCTTGAGCCTCATGGTATCTCCTGAAGCAGATAGCCGGCGCCCCAGACGGTTTTGATGGCTTTGCGGAAACGGGGAAAGGCTTTGAGCTTGGCCCTGAGGTTGCTGATGTGCACGTCGACGGAGCGGTCGAAAGCCATGAAGTCGCGGCCCCGGGCCGCATTGAGCAGCTGATCGCGGGTGAAGACCGTCTCCGGGCGGGTCATCAGGGCCTCCATGATCCGGTACTCCGTGGCGGAAAGCTCCAACTCCCGCTCTTCCACGATCAACAACCTTCTGGCCCGGTCCAGCATCAGGCCGCCGACCCGCAGAGCCCGGTCCTGGGCCTCCCGGCCGACATCCTCCGGTTCCGCCTGGGCCCGGCGCATGACCGCCCTGATCCGGGCCAGGAGCTCCCTGGGGTTGAAGGGCTTGGACAGATAATCGTCCGCCCCCAGCTCCAGCCCCACGATCCGGTCGGCGTCCTCCCCTTTGGCGGTGAGCATGATCACCGGGGTCTTGGACTCGGCCCTCAATTCGGCCAGCACGTCCAACCCGTTCTTCTCGGGCAGCATGATATCCAAAACCACCAGGTCTGGTTTCAGCTCCGCGACCTTCTGCGGAACTCCAGCCCCGTCATGGAGGGACTCCACCTCAAAGCCGTAACCCTCCAGGTACTCCCTGAGCAGACCCTGGAGCTTGAGGTCGTCGTCCACCAGGAGCAGCTTGGATGCCATGTCTAGCCCCGCCATTGTTTAGCTATTATCCGAGATTACCCCGCAAACACGTTCCCAACCTATCAACAGTCCATTTTAACCGTTCCCGCAGCTCAAATTCAGCCCCAAGCCTTCGACTCTGATGAAACTCAGCTTTTTTCCATCCCTCCGAGTCGCCATGCAGGCTAAATGGCCGAGTCTGAGCGTACCTCACCATTTACTAATCAGTCAACCGCTCGGTACTCGAAGGCTGTCATCCAAAAACCGCTTCATATTGTCGGACCAATGGGAAGGCCGAAGCTACGTGAACTTGCCACCTCCGGCCATGGTAGGCCACTTTGGCTCCAACCTTGACCAGCCGCTTGATGATCCATTCCATGGACCGTCGGACCTCCTCGCCCTTGAGATAGAAGGACCGGAACATGTGTAGAAGGTTGTAGGCGATGACCCCCATGAAAAGCCTGACCTGGTTGGCCTCGAACCGGTGGCAGCTGGTCTTGTCCCAGCGAAGGGTGTTCTTGCCCTCCTTGATCCGATTCTCCACTTCACCACGGCCATTGTATACCTTGACCACCTTGGCCTTGGACAGCCTGGAGTTGGTAACAATGAAGTTGACCCTGGGGAAGAGTTCCCCTTGATGCCACTCGATTTTGCAGATCACCCGGCGAGGCTTTTTCCAGCTCTTGGCCTGATAATGGAAATCAACGAATTTGACCTGAATCCCGCTCTTGGGTGGTCTGCCCACTGGACGCCGAAGATGGGGCTTGACCAGCCTTTGTAGATTCTGGTTAGCCGGTAAGCGGATGAAGTAGGTGACTCGATTCAGGGGATCCTCGCAGAACTCGTAAATCTTCGGATCAGCAAAGGCGGCGTCACCCCTAAACCAGAATAGATGAAACCAGGAACGGTAACGCTCAACAAGGGGCTTGAACAGATCCAGCGTTCCATCGGCCGAATGAACGTTGCCCGGCCTAAGGTTGGCCGCCAGGCAGTCGCCTTCGCTGGTGAAACCAAACAGGGGATGAAAGCAGTTCTTCCCGAAATGGCCGTTGTAGACGACGTTCTCTTGCTTCCCATGGGCTGGGTCTTCGGTTGAGTCGAAATCAACTATCAGTCTCCGTTTGTTCTTTCTCCGAAGCAAAGCGTCCGCTGAACGACTCAAGGCTTTTTCCAGGGCCATAAGACCTTGGCCGTTGCCCAGGTAATCGTTCTCCAGCTTGGACATCATCGACTGACCGGCGCACTGCTTGTGATCTTTGCCGATAGCCAAGCGAAGAGCGGGATCGATCCTTAATTGATCGGCGTCTATACAATCCTCGTACCCGGCGGCAATCTGGTAAACCCTCTGCCTGATCATCTCGACCATGGAATGCCTGAGGTGAACCGGCGATCTTGGATCATCAATTTCACCGCCCATAGGGGATGTCACCTTGAACCGTTCGTCAATCTCTCTCACGACCAGGAACCAGGCATCAGAGGTGATCTTGGCTCCAAGGAAATCGATTAGAATGGATCGATTGAATTCTGGCCGAATGATATGTTCTTGAGCTTCACCATTACCGTGCATCTTTAAAGTCTGCCCCCTGAACGGTTTGGCTCATCATATCAGCTTGTTACGCCAAATGTTGTATCTTTCCGATCAACTCTGCCGGGTAATTCAGGTTAATAACAATCTCCGGCCCCATATAAACCACTTTTACACAAATTTTACAATTCGGCCCCCGCCCCCAAAACTTTTCTTACCGTCCGGCCCTATCCTCAGAAACAGAGAAGACCGGGTATTTCCCGAAAAGAAGATTGAAAGTGAAAGGAGAAAAGAGATGACCAGAGGTAGGAAGGCGGCCGCGCTGGGGGGGGTGTTCTTGCTGGCCGGACTGGTGGCGGCGGGGTTGGCCCTGGGAGCGGCCTACGATAATTCTCCCTTTAAGCGGGGGCCGGAGTTTTTTCTGGAAAGGATGGACGGGAAGGTGAAGGAGCTGAACCTGAACGATTCCCAGAAAGAGAAATTTGCGGAGATCAGAGTCCGGATCGAGAAGTCCATGGAGTCGGGCCGGGAAGAGGGCCGGGCGTTTTTCGAGAAGCTCAAGACCGAGCTGAACAGGGACGCCCCGGACATGAAGGCGGTGGCCGCCCTGATAAAAACCCAGATGGGCCGGTTCCAGGATCGGGTCGGCCTGGGGGTTGACCACTTCGTGGAATTTTACGGTATCCTGGACGCCGAGCAGAAAGAACAGGTCCTGGCCAAGGCCCGGGAGCATCTGGAAAAACCCCATCGCCCCGGACATCCGGGCCCCTGGGGCGGAAAGACGGAATGACAGAGAGCTGAAAGCCTATGGGGGGGTTAGCTATGGCCGAGATAACCAGGCGTAAATTCATGGGCGACGGCGCCGTCCTCCTGGGGTCGGCGGTTCTTACCGCCTCTGCCGGCGGGGCCCTGCTGCCCCTGCCGGCCGGAGCGGCCGGGGTCGACTTTCCCGAGTCCAACTGCGGCCCGGCGAATGGGGACCGGAGGTCCATCCTGGTGGCCTACGCCAGCATGAGCGGCTCCACCGGGGAGGTGGCTGGGGCCGTGGGCCGGGCCCTGTGCGGCCCGAACATCACCGTGGACATCCGCCTGATCGGAAAGGTAACGGATATCTCCACCTACGACGCGGTGATAATCGGCAGCGCCATCCGCAGCAGCAGGTGGCTTCCCGAGGCCGAGAGCTTTCTGCGGGAGAACAGGAAGAGGCTGCGAAACCTTCCGGTGGCCTATTTTCTATCCTGCCTGACCCTGGCCAAACCGGGGGAGGAGCCCCGCAGGATGGCCCGGGCCATGATGGAGCCCTTGCTGAAGGAGGTGCCGGAGGTCAGACCGCTGGGGCTGGGCCTTTTCGCCGGCGTGCTGGATTATTCCAAATTCGGATTCGGAATGAGAACGGTCCTGAGATACAAGATGTGGTCGAAAGGGGTCAGGGAGGGAGATTACCGCGACTGGACGGCCATAAGGAAGTGGGCCCTGAGCTTAGGCCCCCTGATCGACGTATCTCGGGAGAAAGCGAGGGCCGCCTGAGATAATCCGGCCTCGACGTACCGCAAAGGGGCTGCCCGGTTTTACCGCGGCGGCCCCTTTGCGGAGGGACTCATGGGCGGGTGTCTGGCCGACCCGCAATCACCCCTGTTTTTTCACCGCTTCAGTCCACTGCGGAAGTTAGATAAAAAGGCGGGAAAACCTTCTATAACAAAATCGGTTTGGGCGTCAGGGTTATATCCGCGACCTACAATCGGGAACAAACACCTGACCACCACTCCGGCCTCTGGCGCCGGGGGCCTCCTCAGACAGATCTCCGACCTGGATGGATGTTAGAACGGGGCCGGCTTTCCATTCTCAAATCGGACTCCGGAAGAGCGGCTCCAATCCTGCCACAGAATCGGAAAATTGATGCGATCGGGTATGCCGTTTTCTTTGGCTTCGACCTCCCATCCAATTCTGATAAAGCCTGAGATCGGTCAAACCGAAGGGATGGCCGGGCCAAAAAATTGGACGTTGTCCTGACCGGAAACAGTTACCGCCCAAAAAGAATATCCAATAGGTTGATATTATACCTAATTATATGGGAACAAGGCCAAGCGTACAATGCCGGATAATAAAATATAAATTGTGCAAGCACATACCACTTAATGAAAAAAGCAGTGTCCAAGGGAATAAGTAAAAATTAATGATAACAACAAAATTAAATAATTATATCAAAATAAAATTAATTTAAGGTCAGCTATATTGACTATTGTAGAATAATGGTAGGAAAAATGTAAATCAAATATACCATAGCCATCCAGAATAAAATAGTAAGAGATAATGATTATTTTAGGTTTGATGAATTAAAATAAAATATTTGAGATCATATTATTTGAGAGGCGGGGCCGAGAGAGGCCGGGAAGAGTTGGTCTGATAAATAGAATAATATTAAATAATGGGACACGATGCCGTTTTGACAAAAATCTTGACACTGTTAAAGCCCCAGAGTATAAGTCTACAATTAGTTAATGGCTATTTATCTATGATAGCAGAAAAAGGAGCCGTGATGATCAATCTCGGACAGAGAATAAGAAAAGAGAGACAAAACAAAGGTTGGTCGCTAAAAAAGTTGTCAAGCTTGATAGATGTGTCAATCATGACTTTGCAAAGGATTGAAACCGGGAAAGTCAGCCCCTCGGTGGATCTCCTTACCGAAATAGCTTATCAGCTTGGGCTTCCTGTCACGGAATTTGTCAGAGATAAAAACAGAGTGATGGTTCACTTGAAGGCCGAAGAACTGTCCACCCAGAATGATAGCCTGCAGTCGGGAAGATGCCTCTTCCCGGAGAACACGGTTGCCGAGGGGCTCTCGGTATGGATTAATGATCTCGACGCGGGAGGGGTCATAGACTGGGCTTCGGATAAACGATACGAAGGGGCCCATGTTCTGGACGGCCAGGCCGAGATAGAGTTCGACGATAGGAAAGTCCGGCTTCAGGCCGGGGAGACTATTTACTTTGACGCCAGGTTCAGACAGAAGATCAAGAGCAACAATGGGGTCAAAGCGGTCGTGGTTCTAAAAGGATGAGGATGTTACAATGAGTTCCAGACTAGGCCATACGATCAGACAGGCCCGGAAAGACCGGGGGTGGTCCTTGAAGACCTTTTCGGAGAAGATCGGTATCTCCATAATGACTCTTCAGCGGATCGAAACCGGCCAGGTATCCCCCTCCATTAAGTTGATGGTTGAAATCGCGGATACTTTGGGTCGTCCCATAACCGATTTCATAATGGACAAGGACAGAACCCTGATCAGGCTGAAATCCAGCAGGATTAAGTCTTGGGAGAATGGGACCTTCAACGGACAGGCCATATTTCCCAAGGATGTGATCTCGGAAAACCTGGGAATTAATCTGATTGAGATCAAGCCCGGCGGGAACAGCGAGTGGAATCAGGAAGATAACTATAAGGGTTACAACCTGCTGGAAGGGTCGGCCACCGTTGAGTTCGAAGACAAAAGGGTGGAGCTCGCGGAGGGCGACGCCTTCTATTTCGACGCCCGGCACAAGCACCGCCTGGTCAGCGACAGCGGGGGGCAGATGGTTGTGATCTACCGGCGATAGTCCGTGCCTGGAAAAGATATCATATGTCCGGGCTGTGGCCGGCCGGTGAAGACCTATCGGAATCCCTTGCCCACGGCTGACGTTATCATCAGCTATTACGCTCAGGACGAACTCAAAGGCGTGGTCCTGGTCAAAAGGAACCGCTCTCCCTTTGGCTGGGCTCTGCCCGGCGGATTTATCGAATATGGTGAATCGGCGGAAGAGGCGGCTTTACGGGAGGCAAAGGAAGAGACCGGCCTGGAGGTCAGGGGGCTGACCCAGTTCAGGGTCTACTCCGAACCTGATCGGGACCCCAGGCATCACACCCTAACCGTTGTTTTTTCGGGCTCTGCAGAGGGCCCCCTTCTGGCCGGTGACGATGCGGCCGAGGCCAGAGTTTTCGCCTGGTCGGAGATTCCCTCCAATCTCTGCTTTGACCATGCCCAGATTCTTGAGGATTATGGTGCCCAAAACTTGACCTA
Source organism: Desulfarculia bacterium (assembly GCA_963662305.1). Lineage (GTDB taxonomy): Bacteria > Desulfobacterota > Desulfarculia. The sequence continues at coordinate 857,895 of OY759351.1, forward strand.
AGTGTGGACGGGAGGCCATTGAGACTTGCTGAACCGGGCAGGTTGTGTTACTAATCTACCCACGCGCCCGTAGCTCAATTGGATAGAGTGCCGGACTACGAATCCGTAGGTTGCAAGTTCGAATCTTGCCGGGCGCGCCAGAGAATGCAAGGGGTTAGCCGACATCGGCTGACCCTTTCTTTTTGCAGAAACACTCTCTGTCCCCCACCTGTCCCCCGTTTTCGGGCCACGAAGGAAAAAAAGACCCGCCCCCGAAGGGCCGGGCCGGTGGGGGTGGTTATGCCTGGCCGGTGGCTTCCGCCTGGATCTCCGGGCCGGGGGTGGGGGTGGGGTGGGCCCGCCTTGGTTCATCGTCAAGGTCAAGGGCCTCCTGGGCCGCGTGGGCCATCTCCCGGCCCCCACCTCCTCTCCTGGCCGGATCTCCTGCCGCCATGGCAATAAAAAAAGCGCCCCAAGGGATGGTCCGGGCCGTGACACCCGCCCGGATAAAATCCGGGGTCCCTTGGAGCGCTGATTGAAAGACGGTCTTTGTCACGGTTTGACCTTCTGCTATGTTCTGTCTACACTAATACATCATTAATAATCTACATGTCAACCCCTGTTGTTTCTTTTTCCTTGTTGTGCTATCAAGTACCTATGGATCAAGAAAGAAAAGGCTATCACACCAATATCAGGGCCGACCTTATTAAGGCCCTCCGTATTCTGTCTATTCAGGTTGATAAAAGACACAATGACCTCTTAGAGGAAGCCATCCAGGACCTACTTACCAAGTACGGTTGGAAAGCTCCCCAGAAACCCGTCTCAGACTGACCCGGCCCTAATCTCCAACCCACCCCCCGACCCAGGCCGAAGGCAGGGCGTTAATCAAACCCTCCCGCTCCTGATCCGGCAACTCCCATAGAAACTTTAGGCCGCTTCTGTCCTCAACATCCTTGATCTTTACCAGATGGGTGGAAACCTTTGATTTCCTGTCGGTGTCCTGGCCCATGATGAAAGCCGCTGCCCTGGTCTGCTCGCCGTCCTCAATTACGATGATTTTCCAAAAACCGCTTGGCACCTTATGGGCTTCCCCGGCATTTGACAGGGCTGGCATGTCGCCCTCATAGAGGGGCCCGGTCATCACCCACACCTCCTGATACTTGACCACAAGGTTCCGTACCGCGCCCTCAAGCCTCATCCACGGCCCACCGTTCAGGGCGGATTTCTGGGGAGTAATGTTGCTGTAGAAGTTGACCTGAGAGGCATAACGGGACCCCTTGAAGGATGCCAAGGGGGCAAGGTGGCCCCGCTGATAGTCACTCTCCTTATTGGCCTTGAAGTAGTCGTCCTTTTCCTTTGTCCCAGCCTCAAGGGTCTCATTTTCGGCCAGCCATGGGTCAGTATGCCATCCCCGCTCAAGGTCCAGGGTCCCCATGGTCTCGTGTGGGGTGAGCTTGTAGCAAACCCAGTCCGCGAACTTGGTTTCATCGTTGGAACTTAAGGCATACAGGTCCCTAATAACCAGGTCGTTGGTGGCGGGTGAGTTCAAGGGGTAGCCGTGGGTGAAGTGCTTACAATGGATCTCGGGTGGGGTTGTGTCCGCGAGGCAAGGGCTTATGGGGTAGACAAGGAGCAGGATCAGAAGAACGGCTCCGGGCAAGGCAAATGCTTTTAGTCTCTTCATGGCAAAACCTCCCTTTAAAAGGTTCCATAGGCTGTTGATGATCATTACCAGAGGTTACCCCGCAGGCCCATTTTTAGTCCACCCCATACGGAGTCCGGCCTCCGTATTTGCCCTGTAAGGGCCGATCTCCTTTTTACCCTTACTTCGGGTATAGGTCGGGTCGAGAAAAGGGCTCCTGGGAAAAATAACACTGGCTCAATTGCCCCTGCTGGCCCTTTTGGGTCGTATCGCTGCCATGGTTTCGGAGTCTGCCCCCACTCCCTTCCGCTTCGGATTCTTCCCAAACCGGAATTCAAAGACCGGACAACCCGGCTCACCCTCGGCCAGGCCCGGCCCGGACGTGCAATCCTGGACCGCCTCGGCCGATCCGTTCATACACTCCAGGCAATGCTTCCGAATCGCCCTCAACCTGGAAGGCCGGTCAAAGGGGATGGTCCCCAGCCGGAAGGGATACAAGGCGCAGTCGTGATCCGTGCAAACCTCAACCTCGCTCCGATGGTAGCCTACACACTCCAGGCATTTGGCCCGAATGGCGAGCATGTAGGTTGATATGTTCATGTCCTGTCGGTCTGTTGTCATGGGGTAAACCTCCCTTGTGGGGCTCTCCGGAAAGGGCTCCATCTCTCAGGATCGCTTTTCTTGGTTTGGGGTATAGGTGGGTTAGGGTCGGCCCGTGATCGCCTCACCTGGGCCGGTTCTGTTGGCCAGGCTGGGCGCTGTGGCTTAATTCGGTTCTTCCTCGGTCCTGGCCCTTGCTCCGTGGCCTCCAGCTTGGCTTGACCGCGGCCGGTCATTTTGACCTTACCCGTGCAAGGGCAGACCTTAGGGCATACCTCAAGGGCACACCCCCAATCATCAATAAATGCAATGAATACAGGCTATTGCCTGGGTATAAAAATCAGTAAGGGCATACCCCAGGGGCAGACCTTCGGGCACACCTCACAAGTTAAACCATTAGAATTAAAAATGATTTTGGCCCCTAATAATGGTTTACAATAATGTATATACTAAGGCCCTTTCTTGAACAGTGATTTAGTTATCCAGATACCCCTTTGCCCTGGCCTCGGCCTCCAACCGCAGGAGCGCCCCGGCCAGCATCCGACCGAATGCCTTTCGATAGGTGTCCATCTGGGCACGGGTCGGTTCCTTTGTTCCCTTGTGTAGGGTGGCCTCAATAACCTGGTTCCACCGCTTACCCCGTAGCCATGGTTCGTCATCGCAAAAGACCAAGCTGAACAAAAGCAGCTGCTCCAGGTCGGTCAGGGTGGCCACTACCGCGCCGAAGCCGGTCAGGCCGAAGGGTCCCGGTGGTTGGGCTGTCTTGTCCGGCCTTATGCCGAGCTGGCCGATATACTCCAGAGCCCCGGAACGGCTCTTAGCCGTGCCCGCCGTGGATATCCAATTGGCCCACTTGAAAAACAGGTAGATTAGGCGGCTGTTCAACTGCTTGGGGTAGTCGGTTCTCATTGTGAGATATTGCCTCCCGTGATCGTCCTGGCCATGGCCCGGCAGGGTGGGTTATCCTCTTGTAATGGAACCCGGCCGCAAGGAAAGACCGATCCGCCCCCGGGGCTTGCTCCTCCAGGCAACCCTTATCTGTCTGGTCTTGGGTCTGACAACTACCTGTTGGGCTGGCCGCTCCTGGTGGGGAGTGGTGGTCCGGGTAATCGATGGAGACAGTATTGTTGTCCGGGATGAAGCCGGTCAGGATATCCGGGTTCGGCTTATAGAGATAGACGCGCCCGAGCTGGACCAACCCTATGGTAAGACCGCCGCCGAAAGCCTCCGGTTACTGATCCAGGGTAGGCGGGTCAGAATAGCCCCCCGGGGTAAGGACCGAAACGGCCGCCTCCTGGCCGGGGTCTACTCAGAACATGGCCTCTCGCTCAACCTCCACCTGATAGAAATGGGCCATGCCTGGTGGTTCAGGAAATACGCGCCTGAATGCGGGGTCTGTGAGCATGAAGAGAAAAAAGCCCGGAAACAGAAACGGGGTCTCTGGGCTCTGCCCAATCCTATCCCGCCCTGGCTATGGCGGAAGGGGGTCCGGGCCAGTATACAGACCGCTCTCGCCCGACCGCGTTAGGGTTTAGGCTCTTTAACCAGTTCCGGGGTCTTCACCCAAACCGTTCCCGCGCCTGCGATTGCAATGCTGAGTACGACTGCTTCCGGCCTTTGATTTGCCTGTAAAATGAATGGGGTCTTGATAGTGGTCCAACCGGTATCTCCTGACACTGCATTCTTTAATCCCCGGGAGAAGTACTCACCTTTACCGGGAAATTGACACCACATCTCAAGATAGGCCTTGCCCTGTAAGCCTTGGCTTTTCACTTGGGCCTGATAGATCAACACGCAATCTTCAGCATTGGGATTGTTCACGACTCCAAGGCATATTGTCGCTGGCCCTTTTGTGGTTATTCCAATCTCTCCCCCGGCACCCTTGATGACCGTTCCCAAGCTTGCGGGGTCATCCAGATTCAGACAGGCCAATTGGTTCTTACCCGCCCTTGAATCAGCTTCCCAGAGGATCAAGACGCAAAAAACGATCAGGGCTCTTGAAGCCCTTACCCAGAACCCAACCGTTTTGGATCGATAGGCCATCGGATAAAACCCCCGTCTTGAACGCCTTGTGATCTTTGCGGCTCCATTGATCGTAATCAGAATATGGAAAAGGTCGGGGCTGGTCAACTACGGTTTACGCAACCGCTTTCCACCTTTTCTCCGCATCACGGACAAACTTCAACAGCAGGTTCCCCACTACTCGGACCACATACTCCCGGCTAGGGCAAATGAAGACAGGTAGGTTTTATCGGCTCGAAAAAACAAGTAGAGATTGAACCGACGCATTGGGGTTTAGTGGGGAATGGACAGGACTTAAAATTAGCCCAAAATAGAGTGTTGCTTGGTTGTTTAGGGAAGGGTTGGTGATGATTACTGAAGTCTTAGCTCCTGAATAATCAAATCCATAGTATTATTTATAAAATTCAATGTATTCTTTAAGGCCAAATTAATAAATTCAACCGAGAATAACATCTCGCCCGGACTCTTCCCAAAGTGATTAAATGATAGCTTTTGGGATCCATAGTATTCATCATATGGTTTTTTAATCGCACCGATAAATCTTGCTTCTATGGTATCTTGATCTAAGTATTCGTCACCAATTTCCTCCCAAATTTCCCTCCATGTCGAATGATTTACTATTTTATCATTCGGCCGATTGGCATGATGAACGATGCAATTTCTGATATTGTTAAGAGAACGAATTTCTGTCCACAGTTGGTTTTCATGGGTCAAATCAATTCCTAATACCTTGGTAATGTACCTTCTATGCCTATCAAGCCCTCTGCCTGCCATATCACTGAGGTTCAAGGCAAGAGACCGTTCTTTTTGTACTACATCACAAAGTCTGTTGAACGCCCTCTCGGAGGCTGCCCATATCATTACAATCATTGATCTGCATGCCATTTGAGCAAAACTATGTGTAATTAAATGGTGTTCGCCCGCCAAGTCCTCAGAATATAGTTCAAAATCCTCTGGACTCAATTCCTGTTTAGCTCTTTCAGCCATATTTCGGATAATGACACTTTCACTTTTAATGTTTCGAATAATAAAATCCCTAAATTCCTGAAAATAATCCCAGTCATGCGAGATAGTATCTCTTAAATACCTTATCTTAGATAGCCTCAATCGCATTTCCATTCCTATACTTACCCTGTCGTTGGTCTATTGTGATAAAGAAACGCCCCGCTTTAATGTGGGTAAAGCAGGATTTAATTGAAGATGTAAAAACCGTGAGTTAGTTTTGTCTTGCCGGGGGGTCAACCAAACCTTTCTCAATCAGAATCATTTCGTATTTTGATCTACTAAGAGGGCATTTAACAAGGCCGTGAAATTCATTTCGGTTTAATTTACATTGTCTTTGCATGGCAGAAAGCAATCCATGCGAAATGTCCTTGTTTCCGCTCCCATGGGAAATCTTTGTGCGTACTGGACTCTTTCGGCCTTCCTGGGAATAATATATGAAATATGAATGATCATTTTCTGACTTAATGAAGCCCTTACTTTTTAGGGCCGATTCTATCTCACGTGCCTTAAGAGCCATCCTCCACCTCTTCAAATGTAGCCAGAAGTTCTTCACGAAGTTTCTTTGCCGCTTCTGTGAGTAGTTCAGGATCAGCCATTGCATATTCTTGCCAAAGCATCGCCATTTCCTCTTGAAGGAGCATTTCGAGTTGAGGCTGAGTTTCAGCATAAAGATACACATCAAACGGGCCTATTAATTCATATGATAAAATGTCATTATCAAACCTTACATTAAATACCGGGGGCTTTATGGCGTGCAATGTTATGCTATTTGAATCAAACGATTGCATTTCAATTGGGCTTTCATCAACCTCTATTACTTCATCTACGTCCGAAATAGAAACAGGTCCGGCATCGTCAAATGTAACATTGCCGTGAACTTGTATCATCTCACGCGGGTGATCAAGCAAAACAGGCTCAAAGTCGTCACCATAGGTTGCATCTAACGCCCTACCGGAAATCGGCATTTTTAAACGAAGTCTGCGCTCCTCAAATTTCATTTCGATCAATACGCCGGTAACGTAGGCTAATGTTGCCTCCGGCTCCGGTTCGGGTCTTATACGAAGGCGTGTGATACTATCGCGTGCCTTTTTACCGCTTAGTATTCTCTCTCTTTTATGGTCTTCTATATTTACTACAACCCCGTAGCGCCTATGGGGAATCATAGAATCAAATGCGGAAACAACATTCTTGCGGAAAGACTCTTCCGGTATTTCTCTTTCGAGATCTTCTTTGTCCCCGCTGTCAATTACACGAATTACGGTTTTTGTTTTTCGGGCCACACTGTCTATGCTCTGCCCATCAAAAAGTTCCGTACCCTCCGTGCCAATCTTTAAAGGCTGAGCATATCCCCCCTCTTCCGGAATACCGCAAATTAATTGGTATCGGTTTTCAATTTCACGAGGAATCCTGACACGCTGTTTGACAGTACGACCTTCTTCAAACAAAGCAAGAAGATGCACAACCCGCTGCATCTGTTCTAAAGCCTTTGTTAGAACAGCCACGGGTACACCATGGCCTCGGGTAGCTGGCCCCTCCAAATGGAGCCAAAGGTATCTGTCGTCATCCTTGGACAAAATTTCCCCTGTGAATCGAATGTAGAGGGTTATCCCCAGTCAATCCGTTACCAAGCTCTTCCCAAAAAAGGAGGGCATAGCTCCAATACCCTTACGGCTGGAACCGAAATATCATTTAATCATCATCTATTTGGACCAGGTACCGAAAAACATCCCTTCACCTGGGTTGAGTCTATGAATATTCCCTTAATTCTGTCAAGAATAACAAACCCCGCTGGCCAATCTACCCCACCGCCCGCCACCGCTGCTCCACCTCCCGGACATACTTCAATAGCAGACTCTCCACCACACGGGCCGCATACTCCCGGCCAGGGCAAAAAAAGACGGGTAGGTTATACCGAACCGAGAACGCCATCAGACTTTGAATAACCGCTTTTGGGTTCATCTGGCTCCGGTACTGGCCGCCTGCAATCTCTGCAAGGTCGGCCTCGATGACCAGGGCGAAGTATTCCAACCCCCGGCCTCGGGAAAGCTCCCGCTCGAACCGCTCTCGGTTCTGGCCTTGGAGACTCCCGGTCAGGTCGTCAATGGACTTCCTCTCAATAGCGAGGTACCGCTCCAGGCCCTTTATGCTGTAGTCCCCTGTAACCAGGCCGCCGCGCTCCGTGGGCAGGGTGAAGCTCAAGGGGTCCTGCTCCCGTGTGTCTACGATGATCACCGGGCCGGTCTGTTTTTTCTGTGTAGTCATTTCCTAGCCTTGATCTGTGGGGCCCGTAGGCCCCCCGGTGGTTTCCAGTTGTCCCAGGTTTCAGAATTTACGTCCACTTGGGCCGGTCCGGTATTCTGAACCTCCGTAATCCTGGCCCCCCGTGGCATATTCTTAAAGTCAACCTGAACCTTGGTTTCGCTCTTCTGGACCTGGACCGGTCTTAAGTCATTCTCTGACGGCTGGCCGTATTTTTCAGACATGCCCTTGTGCCAGTCGGTCAGGCTGCCCCAAAATCCCGTTGGGAGTCTTGCCGCCCGTGGTGGTGGTCACACCCGGCCCCGTGGCTGGCCCTCCAGGGGCACCCTTAAGCCCACCCGGCCCCATGTTGGTGACATAGACCGGCATTCCGCCCTTGCCGAAGCCTTTAACCATGCTGGCCGGGTCCCCAAACCCCGGCATTTTGGGCATTTTGGCCCCGCCGATGGTCTTGAATGATCCGGCAATGTTTGCCATGCTGGCCGCAAACACGGCCACCTTCTTAACCGCCAGGGCCGCCCGCCTGGGGCTTGGACCGGTACGGTCAACCGGATTTCCCACCGTTTGGGGTTTTCCATGGTGTCTCCTGTTTGGGGAAGGGGCTCGGCCGCGTGTTGGCCGTTCACGGGGTGTGACCATGGCCGGGCCTGGGGGAAGCCGGGCAAAGGAAAGCGGCCAATCCTGTAGGACCAGGCCGCCTTAACTGTTTAACCCCCCGGCCTTAACTATTTAACCGAGGCTTAACTGGGTTGTGGGCCCGCTTAATCGCCCTCGGTGAATGCGGCTTCAATCAACTGCTTGGCCTCTTTATGCCAGGCGTCCGGTTCAATTTTGACCCCCTCGGGCATTATCTCCGACCAGTCAGGATCAGGGTATAGCTCGATACAGGAATCATTCTCATCTTCAACCGGCATCCACATTGCAAGAGCAAGATCGTAGTGTTGGACTATGCCGTAAATTTGCATCGGACTACATCCCAAGGCCCGCGCCGTCTCACCAATAACCCGCTTGGCGTCTGGCTTTCGTAGGGCATTTATGGCGTCCTGCATGCCCTTCAACTGGGCCGCCTCAATCGTTTCGTGGAAGTGCGCTTCCAACTGTTGAAGCTCTGCCTGCCTCTTGGCCGAAGGCCGGTCAGGGCGGAAAATATAATGGTCGATCCAGTCCAGGGCCTCGGCTCGGTTCAATTTTCCATCGGGCCGAACCGGCATTCCCTCTTGAACGTATTGAGACACCCGTGCCTTGCTGATTCCTATCAGCTTGGCCAGGCCGCTTTTCGTGATTACGTCTCGCATGGTGACTCCTCTGAGTTAAGTTAAGACGTATATTTTTTTTAACGCTGGAAAAAGCTCGGGGCCTTCGCATTACCCGTATGGGGGGGGGGCCTCTGGAAGGACCCGTAAACCTATTGGGCCGGATCATCCCCAAGACAACCCGGCCCGTGGCCTCAGTCTATTTTGTAATTCGGTTCGGGATGACTCCGCATGATCAGATGTTCCAGCCGATATTTGACCCCGCCGTGAAGGCAGGCCAGGTTAAGAATACCGTCGTTCCCGGGTCTGACCCCGCCCTCATTGGTTATCGGTGCCTGGTAGGGGACAACCCCGCACACGTTGACGGACCCGACCGCCTCCCGCCAGGCCTCTTGATCTTCCAGGAGCCCGGCCAGCTTTCGGGTAAATTCCGCGTTCTGCTCCCGGCGAACCTCAGCCGTCGCCTTGCCTAAGACGTGGTACAAGTCCAACATGGCCTTGTCGCGCTCTTGCTCCAATTCGGCAACCGCCTCCTGGGTCAATTCCGGCAATTCGGACAGGGCCTCTAAATCCGCCTCGGCCTGGACCGCCTCCCGCATGTTGGGAAGCGGATCACCTCCGCCCTTGAGCGCGGATAAGGCTTTATCCCTCAGTTGGCCGATCTTCTGGGTAAGGGTTTTTTTCCGCTGGGCCTCGGACTCTTCCCGGCCCCGCAGGGTGTCAATCCGGCCCTGGATATCCTTGATCTTGGCCTCAAGGGGCTTGGACTCCTTGGCCGCCCGTTTCATGATCTCCGCGCGGATCTCCGTAATCTTTTTATCGTTCACCGTATTTCTCCTGTCTGGATGTTATGTGATGATATTTCCTACTTATTTCTTGGTATCCCCATGCTACTTAAATCATGAGGCAGAAAATATCGGATTGACCGTTGGTTGTCAGTGGAACTACACTCCACAGTAGGCATTAACTGCGTTGTGGAGGTAAGACAATGGGGATGTTAACCGACGTTATGAAAGCCATAGAACAAATCCCAGTTTGGGCGAAGCTAAAGGACCTCCCTGACCGCACGGACAGCCTTGAGCGGCGAATAGCCGCCCTTGAAAAAAAGATGTCCGGCCCGGTGTCAGAGGATCAGTGCCCAAAATGTGGGGAGCGGGCGTGGTTTGTCGAATCATCCTCACCCGATGAAACATTTGGGGATCTGGGGGGTATACGCAGGGTTTATAAATGCAAGTCCTGCGGATATTCAGAATCCAAGGTCATAACATAACCACATTGTCATATTTCGCCATGTGCAGCCTTTATGATGGCACCAGCAAAGGACTGTGCATCTTCAGGGGTTACAATGAATTCTGTTTTATTGGACCCGCTGGTATAGTGGATATTGACCTTTCCATCGGTTGTCGAGCAGACATGTATTGAATGCGAGCCCACAACCAATTGTGACAATCCGTTCAGATGTCTAACGGTTTTTCTGGTACTCATTTTTAGCCTCCTATCTGGTTGTACTCTTCGATATAGCGCCTGTGGGCCTCTGGACACCGCCGGGCTGCCTCACGGATCGCCTCGGCCCTGGTCATGCCACGGTTTTTCTCAAGGGTCTGGACCAGGGTCATAAAGCCGCTGTTGTCCCTCTTGGGCTGGGGCTCCCGGTCCTGCTCCTTTCCCCCGAACTCATGGGCCTTGTAGGCTTCCGGGTGCTTCCGGGCCATGGCCTTATAGGCTTCTCCCCGAGTGCATCCGTGGGCCTTCTGGTGGGCCTCGACCAGGGACATGAAGTCCTGCCTGGTTTCCACCCTCTGGGGCTCTGGGGTCTTCCCCTGGGCCAGGGAAGCAAGGACGCTCTCGAAGTCGCCCAGGCCATCGGCCAGGCCCGCCTGAACCGCCGCAGCTCCGACCTTAACCCCGCCCTGCCCAAAATCGGACAAGACTTTCTCCTCAGAAACGCCTCTGTTTTCGGCCACTTGGGCAACAAAGACGGCTGCCAGATCGTCAACAAGCTCCTGCTCGGCTGCCAGGCCCCTGTCATCGGTCGGGGTCAGCCTCTTGTCCGGGCTCTGGCTTGAGATAACCTCGATCCGGCGAATCCCGGCCGCTTCATCGGCCTTAGACCGGTCGAGGTAGCTGCTCACAACCCCGATTGACCCCAAGATAGCGGTTTCACTGGCATATATCCGGCTGGCCGCGCTGCCAAGCCAATAAGCGCCGGAAGCCCCCGACCCCGATACGTAGGCCAGAATCGGCTTCCGATCACGGGCCGCTCGAATGGACCGGCTCAACTCGGCAAGGCCGTTGACCTGGCCTCCGGGGCTGTCGATATCAAGCATGATCGCCTTGACCTTGGGGTCATCCAGGGCGGTTTTAAAGTCCCTGGCCAGCTGCTCAATGCTCGATCCGCCGACAAGCGATGAAATCCAGGAGCCGCGCTTGAACAAGGGTCCGGTGATCTCCAGAATGGCCACACCGTCCCGGACCTCAACGCTCTGGGGCCTTGCCAAAGGCGTGCCCTGCTTGACCGAAACGGCTTCAAGGTCGATCGACCGCGCCGCAAGTTCTTTCAGGGCCCCGGGCTCCATCGCCCAGCCCTGGCCGGTAAATTGAACATCGTTCATTTCTTTTTCTCCCTCGGCCGGGCCTTCCTCTTGGCCGGTGCCGGTTCGGGTTTATCTTCGGGCTGCTGGTCCTGGCCCTGGTCCTCGGGCTGGTAGCCAACGGGCAGAAAGCGCAACTTCACGTCAGGCCGTGGGCCGCCGTTGTGCCATCCCGCTGAATCCCGGCCCAAGGTCTGGTTCAGGGGCAACCGGGCCTCAACCCACCGGATTTCCCCGTCGTTATCAATCTCCATGCGCAAGGTGATTTCCCGCTTGCGCCCGGATGGTTCGGCCTCTACTTGGACCAATTTTGTCCAGTCTCCGAATCTCATTTTCTGACCTCCTGTCCGTCCTCAGGTCAGGACGGGGTATGTTCCCATGATCAGCCCCCCGTGGTGTGTAACCTCCGGTGGGGCCATCCCAACCAAATCAAGCAGGCTGCCCCGGACCTCAATCCGGACAACCGGCTCTTTTTCGTCGCCCTGGTCCTGGACCGTGGCGGTAAATTCAACCGTCATTGGTTATTCTCCTTTGGCCATTCGGCCTCACATTTTATGATACAAGTTCTTGTATTCGTGAAACGGCTCATTTAGCCGGTCATCCTGCCTGGGTTCGATCAGTCCCAGGTCCTCGCCGATCTCCCGGCCCGCCTGGGCTCCGGCGAAAAGCCAGGCCAGGGCCTTCTTTGTGGGGTTCACCGCCCGGCCCTGGGTTAAAACTTGATAGGTTGCGTCACGCAGGCTCTCGAAGATCGCCCGCCACTTCTGGGGGTCTTTCTGGGCCTTGGCCCAGATATCCGCTGCAAGGTCCTGGTCCCCGGCCGTGTTGGGGTCAATCCCGCTCCAAGCGCCCAAGGCCGCCGCCGCGTCATAGCCGGGCCGGTCTACCCGCTTCATGACCTCGATTGCTCGGCCCAACCGCCACCCCTGAAGGCACCCGGCCAGGTCGCCGGGTAGCAGGTCGGGCCGGTTCCGCTCACGTTCTCCGTTCATGCTGCCCTCCTCAGCCGCCGCGCCCGGATCCGGTTGACGCGGTTCAAGATCTTCAAGAGCCGGATTGATTCATCCCAATCCTTCCGCGCGTCGGCCTCTTCGATCTTGGCCAGGAGCAACCGGCCGACCCGCTCCGGTGTGATCCTCCCGGCCCCCAAAAGGTTCGGCCCGTGCTGGATGCTCGGGCCGTGGGGAAAGTCGGAAATGTGTTTTGATTGTTTAGGCATAAGGCCCCCATTCGATGTTCTGAAATTTCGTCAGGTGTGGAATGTAGCGGAGCTTTACTGTATCCGTGCAACCTTGGCGATTTTTGCCGATGAGTATTTCCGCTGCATGAGGACCTAATTTCTTGTCCTCGTCATCGTACATAATCCCTCGATATATAAAGAGAATCACGTCTCCATCTTGCTCGATCGCGCCGCTGTCTCTCAAGTCGCGCAGTTGGGGTCTTTTATCGGGCCTCGCCTCAACTCCTCGATTCAACTGACTCAGGACAAGGACCGGAATGTTTAGCTTTTTCGCAAGTCCTTTCAGGTGCTTGGAAACATGGGCTACCTGATTATTTGCGGTATCGCCCCGGCCTTGGCACAACTGCAAGTAATCAATGCAAAGCAGTTTCAGGCCCACCCGATCATGTAGTTGCATCGCCGCTGCGTTTATCTGCTCAACCGTAGGCGCTCCCATCTCCTCAACAAAAAGAGAAATCTGTCCAAGCTCTGACAGCTTGTCCGTCACCCTTTGAACCTCCGAGTCGGTCAGGTCGCCCGCGCGTATCTTGGTTAGATCAATTCCGGTTTCAAGTGCCGCCATGCGGTCCGCCAACTGGATTTTTGACATTTCCAACGACACAAAGCAGGCAGGGTCACCCCCCTTGGCTACATTGAGACATGTCTGCCAGGCAAAGGCGCTTTTCCCTGATCCAGGCCGCCCGGCCAAAATGATCAGGTCACCATTTTGAAGACCGAGCAACCGAGAATCCAAATCCGAAAATCCGGTTTTTAGCCCCGGTGGGATATCGGAATTGACCCGCGCATCCATGAGCTTTAAGGCCCCATTGACCAGGGAATGGGCGTCAAGTGCCTCGCTCGCGTGTTGGCTTGACGAAAGGTCAGAGATGGACCGACCTGCCCAGCGCAACAACTCGGCTCCGCTCTCACCCGACTTTGCCCGTTCGATGATCTTTCGGCCAATCTCTGCCGCGCGTCTGATGATGGACTGGTCTTTAACAAGTTTGGCGTGATGTTTGACGTGCGAAAGGGTCGGCTCAAAGTTGAACAGGTGCCCCAGGTATGCCCCGCCGCCGATCTGCTGCAACTTGCCGGAATGAGTCAGGGCCTCCGCTACAGTCACCACGTCAACCGGCTGGTCCTTTTCGTACAAGCCCCGAATGGCAGAAAAAATGACCCCGTGGCGATGTTCGGAAAAATCGGCATCTCCAAGGATTGATGGGACTTGGCTGATCGCCTTCCGGCTCTGGAGCATGGCGCTCAAGACCGAGCATTCAACCTCAACTGTCTGAACGTGGTTCATTGGCTTGCCTCGCGGTATCGTTGGGCCATTTTTTCAAAAAGGGCCTGGTCCTCAGCCCGGACCTTTCGGGTCTCTGGGCCCGCCGGGCTCATGCCCTCGCTGTCATCTCCGGCCAGGGTCGGGGTCCATTCGTCAAGCCATCGCTGGCCGTTCAGGTAGGTGCTCGCGTGGGGGATGAACCTTCCGCCGTCCTTGGTCCAGACCGGATCGCCCTTGGTCCTGGCCTCCGCGTCCGCGATGATTACCGCTTGCAGTTCATGATCCGGTTTGAGGCGGTTCCACGACTTGAGAGCCGCCGACTTGTTGACCTTCCGTGGCCAGGCGTTCCAGAATCTATTGAAGCCATCGGGGTCATGGTCCTTGGGCTTTCGTTTTTGACTTTTGTCATTTTCAAAAAAGCCCCCCTTGGGGGGGGTAGGGGGGGTGTCTTCTCTTTTCTTCTCTTCTAACGCAAAGTCTGTTCGAACTGTGTTCGAACCTTGAGACTTCTTCTTAAGGTGTCTCCCTGTGTAAGTATCATGCAATTTCAGCAATTTAGGACAACCTATTGTAAGATAGCCATCCTTAAGTTGTGACGTAAGTTTTCCCCGTTCCGTCATGAATGCGAGGTAGTTACGCAAGAACTGCGACCTAACTGTGAGGTAGCGACACCAGATCTTCTCCCGGTAGGTCAGTTCGGAAATTCCCTTTTCGTCTATTCTTTCCCCTATTCTTTCAAGGATAAGCCACCAGACGGAGTAACCCTTGTGTCCAAATTCGGCGAACATCTCTACAAGGTCTTCATCCCGGCTTGCATTGGTGTGATGTTGTAACCATTTCACGGTCAGACCCTCATTGTTTGACGACACCTTCAGACCGAAGCCCGTTTCCGATCCGGACCTTGCCCCTCGGCTTGACTGCTCCGCCTGGTGGGGTCATCATGCCCGACACGGCCCTCTCGATCACCCCGGCCAGCTCTACCCCGGCCTGGCCCTCCAGGGCCGCTATCACATCGCGCCGGAAAACCGGATTTGACAGGGCCTCCACGTCCTCTTGAACCAACTCAACGGCCATTTTTTGCCGCTGGCCGGTCCCGGCCTTTTTGGGGTCCCAGCCGACCGAGCACCGCGCCTTATTTAAAAGGTGGGTCACCTGGTCCCGGACCCGGTTTTTATAAAGCTCGGGTCGCTCTGTCCGCTGCCGCTGGGCTCGCATGACGTTCTTTCTTGAACGGCGATTTTTGTTCCTGTTTTTGGACTGCATAAGTCCTCTTTTGACCGGGTGTCCCCGGCCTGCTCCAGTCGCCTCGCAGCTGCTTGCCGCGTTCGTCTGGTTTGTTGCTGGGTTATCCGGCAACCGAGACCTTGCCCGAAAGCCACACCAAAAGATCATGGGTCTTATAGCAGGCCCGCCGACCCACGTAGAACTTCCCCCCGGGGCCGGTGCCTCGGGAGTCTGCGTTCGCAATCGTCCGTCCCGCGATGATCCCCCCAAAAAGCCTATCAATCTGGGACCTGGCGATTACGGGCGGTAACGCCGCTTCAAGTTCCATGAAATCCATTGTTTTCTCCTTTCGTCACTGCGTTCACGTATGACGATAGGCCCGAGGCGGAACCAATAAAACGCCATAGACCGAAGTATGGATATTTTTCAATTACCGGTAATTGCTTGGTATATTAATTTGTGGTTATATCGGAGATGTGGCAGGTGGGATTATCTTGGTGTGGTGACTACCTATTTAGATAAATAGTGGTAGTCGGAAGGATTCACGAAAAAATATTTAGGTTATTATCCAGCTCTCATTCAGGTCAATAATCGGCCGCCTGGGTCCTCGTGGTGGCATTCGCCGGGCCGCCTCCTGCCGGTAGCCTTCGGCCCAGTCGATAAAGGTCGTTAGCGCCATTCCAGAAAGCCCTGTTATGTCGTAAAAATATTGGTCAACCGGGTCCGTCTTCCGCTCCCCATCGACAAGGGCCGCCCACAGGTGGGCTGCTGGCTGAAAAAATGGCCAGAAATTTGCGATTGATTTCGGGTCATAATATTGCGGCCTTCCTGTCTTCTTCAACCGCTGGATAGCGTC
Organism: Desulfarculia bacterium; assembly: GCA_963662305.1. Taxonomy (GTDB): domain Bacteria; phylum Desulfobacterota; class Desulfarculia. The sequence goes on from OY759351.1 coordinate 873,827, forward strand.
ATCGCTGCAATATTGTTTAGCCGCCCCCCGAAAGCTAAGTCCCCAAAATAGCGCGAACTTCAAGACTTCGCCAATCGCCAATCCCCGTTGGTATCGATCCCAAAGTTCATCCTCGACACCTTTCTTCTGCCCCGGCCCGGCCGAGACCTCGGACAACTTAGACCATCCTCCGTGAAGCACTGACAGCCCGCCGAGAGTAGATCCGAGTAGTTGCGAAAACTCCGGCGCTCGTTCGGCGTACTCTTTCGGCGGGGAATCTTCCCGGGCCGCCGCCAATTTCAATAACATGCGAAGGGCCAGGCCGTGCCGCTTCTCTTCGTCGGCCTGACTGGGATAGGCCATAATGGCGCTGATTTCAATTAGGGCGTACTCTTCGGGAAGGTGCAGGACTTTGAGTTCGTAGGCGCTCATTTTTCGCCCCCGGTGTCCAGGTTAACAATCTTCGCCGCCGCTGGCTCCCGTTCCCGCTCCAGGACCTTGACCGCCTGCCTTAGTGCGTCCGGCGCAAGGTGTGAATATCGCTCGGTTAATTGGATTGTCGAATGTCCCAAAAGCGTCTTGACCGTGTATAGGTCAGTTCCCCTTTCAACCAACCAGCTCGCGAAAGTGTGCCTCAGCGTGTGAAAATTGACCTTTTGCCGTGGGTCAACCACCCCTTTGTTGAGCCCAAGTTCTTTCACCGTCAGATAAAAAACCTTACTTACTTGCTGGATCTTCTCACCCTTCCGGCTCGGGAAAACCAATGCCGTAGGTTCGCCCCCGGGTTTGCCTGACAGCATTTCCCTGACCTGGTTGGTCATGGGGATAAATCGGCTTTTGCCCCCCTTCGCGTCCCGGATCGAAAGCAGGGACCTTTCAAGGTCAACATCGCCCCAAGTCAGGTTGAATATCTCCCCAGCCCGTGCCCCGGTATCAAGCCCGAAAAGTGCTATTTCGTAAAGTTGGGTACTCTTCCCGGCAAGGGTTTTTAGGAGTAGATCGGCCTCAGCTTCGGAGAGGAACCGAATCCGCTTATTGTTGGGAGTCGGAATCTTGACCTTGCGGACCGGATTTCCGCCCTCGAATAGGCCAACGAAGGAAGCGTGATTGAAAAGCTGTCTTGTCGTGGCCAAGCAGTATTGAATTGACCGCGGGGAAAGGTCCGCGTCGGCCATCGCCTTTTTTATCTTCTCAACGTCAAAGGGACTGACCGTCTTGATGGGCTTTTCCCCTATGGCAGGATCGATCCAGTTTCGAAAATGACTGTCTTCGGCCTGTACCGTCTTGAACTTTTTATTCTCCTGGGCATGGGGTAAATAGTGCTCCGTGTAGACTTCCGAAACAGTCAGGCAATCAATCTGAGCTTGCTTAAGGGCTGCCTTTTGAGCTTTTCTCTGTTCCGCCTTTATCTCTCGGGACTCTTTGAGGGTCTGGGGCCCCTGACCGGTCTTTTGAGCCTCTTTCAGTTTGGCCAGGTAACCCGCCGCCTTGACCGCTGTCATCCCCTCGCTTGTCCAGCCTAAGCCTTCTTCGCGCCGTTTGCCCTCAAATCGATATCGGATCGCAAAATATCGATCCGGTCTGACCCCGTGCTTCCGGGTTGGGTGTTCCCGGAATCGGACACCGGGATAATTGGTTGAATTCCAGGCGTTGGCCATACCTACCTACCCTGTCCCCCGGCCAGTCCCCCACCTGGGGTTTTGGCAGGAGTAAAATCCGTTGATCGCTTCCAGTCCCCCACCTGTCCCCCACTTTTGAGCTATACAGGGTGTTTTTGAGTGATCCATAGTGAAGCTATAATTACAATAAAACTCCCTTATGTCAAGAGTTTCTTGGGCATTGAGTGGGTATAGGTGAAGGTCCGTGAAAATGGCTTTTATTGGACTACGAATCCGTAGGTTGCAAGTTCGAATCTTGCCGGGCGCGCCAGATATATCAGGGGGTTTTGGCAATCAGGCCATAACTCTTTTTTTTTCGGTAAGCTGACGGGTTGAATATATTTCCGACAAAACGCTAATTCAGTCGGACAGACGAAGAAGCTGAAGCCGGGTTCTCCCCGGCAGGCTGGTCCCTTCGGCTGGATGAGGCGAAGATCGCTTGACTCCTGCGGAGTTATCTTTCACCCAAAGCCCGTTCTATAGCTAATGTCATAAATCTGTTCCGATTCGGCTGCCGGTGGTGTGACCCCGCCAGCACATTTCGCTTTTGAATCGGAATGTTTTCCTGACAAACACTCTAAAGCGGCCCCTTGGTGCGGGGGCCGCCGTTCCTTACTCGAACAGGCTGGAGACCGAGTCCTCGTGGTGAATCCGTCTCATGGCTTCGCCCAGGAGTTTGGCCACGGAGAGGGAGACGATCTTCTCCGAATCCTTGCCGGCGGGAGAGAGGGGGATGGTATCGGTCACCACCAGTTTTTTGATCCCCGAGTTGTTGATCCGGTCGATGGCCGGCCCGGACAGGACCGGGTGGGTGGCGCAGGCGTAGACCTCCCTGGCTCCGGCGTTCTTGAGGGCTTCGGCCGCCTCGGTCAGGGTCCCGGCCGTGTCGACCATGTCGTCCAGGATGATGGTGACCTTGCCCTCCACGTTGCCGATAATGTTCATGGCCTTGGCCACGTTGGCCCTCTCGCGCCGCTTGTCGATGATGGCCAGACCGGCATGAAGCCTCTTGGCAAAGGCCCTGGCCCGTTCGGTTCCGCCCGCGTCGGGGCTGACCACGGCTAGGTCGTCGTCGAGGTTGAGGCGGAGGTAGTTGAGCAGAACCGGAGCGGCGAAAAGATGATCCACCGGGATATCGAAAAAGCCCTGGATCTGGCCGGCGTGGAGATCGATGAAGAGCAGCCGGTCGGCCCCGGCGGTGGTGATCAGGTTGGCCACCAGCTTGGCCGAGATGGGCACCCTGGGGCTGACCTTGCGGTCCTGGCGGGCGTAGCCGTAATAGGGCACCACGGCGGTGATCCGGCGGGCGCTGGCTCTTTTCAGAGCATCGATCAGCAGCAGCAGCTCCATCAGGTTGTCGTTTACCGGGGAGCAGGTGGACTGGATCACAAAGGCGTCGGAGCCGCGGACGTTCTCCCCTATTTCGATCCAGATCTCGCCGTCGGAAAACCTCTTGACCTCGGCCTTGGTTATGGCCAAATCCAGATATTCGCAGATGGCCTGGCTCAGTTCCGGATTGGAATTCCCCGTGATAAGCTTGATGCTGTGGTACATCATATTTCCCCGAAGGTCTTGAGGTTTTAAGTAATTTTAACTACGGTCCCTCAACCGTGGACCATTTGCTCCGGCCCAGCCGCTACCCGGAATGAATCTCGACTATCCTCGGGCATTATCGCTCCTGAGCGGGAGCGACGCCGGGCTCGAATCCGGTTCCGTTTTAAACTAGGCTTTGACTTAGTTTTGAAACACGCCCGGAGCATACGAGTGGATTGGCTGGGGTGGCAGGATTCGAACCTGCGATGCGGGATCCAAAGTCCCGTGTCTTACCACTTGACGACACCCCAAAATCAGACAAGGCCCCTGGTCAGGATTATCCTCCAGGGCCTGTCTCCGCGCAAGGAGGACTTCCTCATCCTTTCGGCGGCCTCACGGGCCTCCTCTTCACCCTCGAACAGGCCGAAGACCGTGGGGCCGCTACCGCTCATCCGGGCCAGCCTGGCCCCGGCCGAGATCAGCTCCTGTCTGATCCGTCCGATCAGTGGATGAGCCTTTTCCACCACGGTTTCCAGATCGTTGACCAGATCTTCCTGAGCCAGAGTCTCCCAGCCGTTGTAAACGGCGGTTCGCGCTCTGAATGTATCCAGCCCTCGGGATAGTGTCAAGGGCTTTCTAAGCGCCCCGTAGACCCAGGCCGTAGCCACCTCGAATCCCGGATTTACCAGCACATAGTGGAAGTTGGGGAGTCTAGCCGGGCGCAGGATGTCACCCACGCCGCCGGCCCAGGACGGGGCGGCCTTGATGAAGAAGGGCACATCCGCCCCCAACTCCCGGCCCAGTTTTTCCAGGGCCCTGTCGGTCAGCCTCCGGCCGTGGAGCAGGTCGGCCCCTTTCAGAACTGCGGCCGCATCCGAGGAGCCGCCCCCCAGTCCGGCGGCCAGGGGTATGCTTTTATGCAGTATTATGGATAGTCCACCGTCCCGTCCGGTTTTCTCCAAAAAGAGTTCCGCGGCCCTGTAGGCCAGATTGCGGCGGTCACAGGGCAGGTCGCTGCCCGGGCAGTCCAGGCTGACCCCGGGCCGCTGGGTCCTGCCCAGAATCAGGGTGTCGCACAGTTCCAGGGGCTGGAAGAGGCTCTCGATGTCGTGGTAGCCGTCCTCCCGCCTCCGGACGACCTTGAGGCAGAGATTGACCTTGGCCGGGGCCTTGAGGGTGATCCCGGCGCCGGAGGAGAACACCCCGGCTCAGCTTCCGCTCTTGGGGCCGGATTTTACGGCCTGAACATAGGCCATCCGGAGATCGTAGAGAACCCCCTCCAGCAGCTTGCCCTCGTCCTCTTCCAGGTTGCCCTTGGTCTTTTCCTTGAGCAGCCCCAGCAGATCTATGGTCTGCTTGGCCAGGGGCAGATCGGCCCTGGGCTCTCCGTTGGCCGGATCCGGGACCTGGCCCAGATGGACCAGGGCCGAGGAGGACAGGGAGAAGACCAGAGTGGCGAAATTCATCTCGGGCAGGGGCGGACCGCCCTTGCTCCGGTCGTCTTGGGGCGGGGCCTCGGCCCGGGCCTTCTGTTCCGGTTCGGGGGCCGGATCGCCCTGAGCGGCCTCCTTGGGGCTTTCCTCCCGGGAGAGAGACTCGCCCCCCGAATCGAAACGCCGTTTGTCTTTGACAACGAAATCGGGACCTTTCTCTTCTGTCATTTTCTCAAACCTCCCTGCTAATTCGAGTAGGGCCGTTGAAAAGCCGGTTCTGGGCGACTCTTCCGGGCTCTCTATAATAACTGTCCAAAATACGTTCCGCATTTCATTTGGGGGATCACCAAGCCAAAAGCTGGGTTTTTACTCGGCTCCCGGCCGCTTTTTGCGACCGACGGACCACCTCCGGCCAACTATGAGCGGTTTTCGTCCGGAACGTATTTTTAAAACCACTCTAAATCTAATGGCAGAGGGAAGATAAATCAAGACGGAGAAAGGGGCGGCCGACCAGAACGGCGCTCAGTCGGTGAATCCGGAACCGCCGGCTTTGTTTTGAGGATAGCCGCCGGGGTTCCCCGGGCCGGGAGAGGCGGGGCCGCTCTCCTCCCGGAGGGAGAGGCTCAACCCTCGGCTCCGGGCCTCCTCTTCAAAGGAACCGGCCTTGAGCCGCAGAGCCCCTTGGGCCGTGACCGTGATGGCGGCCCGGTTCTGGACGGGGCAGTGGTGCTCGCAGAAACCGCACCCGGCGCATCTGTCCTCGATCACATGGGGTACGGTCACCGAGAGGCCCTCTTCCCGGCGGAATTCCACGGCGTTGAAGGGGCAGACCTCGTCGCAGACCAGACACTTCCGGTCCTGCTCCCAGGCCAGGCACCTTTGGCGGTCGATGACCGCCGTGCCGGTCTTGGCCCAGACCCGCTGGGCGGTTTCCACCAGCCGCACCGCCCCGGTGGGGCAGACCTGGGCGCAGACCCGGCAGCGGGGATCGCAGGGGCCCCGCCGGAGGTTCTGGGCCGGGCTGAAAAGACCGAAAAAGCCGGCCTGGAGCCACAGCGGCTGGAGGGTGTTGGTGGGGCAGGCGGCGACGCACTCCCCGCACCGGACGCATTGGGCCAGAAACAAGCCCTCGGGCAGGGCCGCCGGGGGGCGGATCAGCCCCGGCGGATTGACCCGGCCCGGTCCTTCCGGCGCCAGGGCGGCGTGAAGCCCGGTCCGGCCGGTGAGGCCCAGGGCCAGGCCGCCCATCCCGGCCAGGAGGAAACCCCGCCGCTCCAGGGAGACCCCGGGCAGGGCAAACCCCTTCTTTTTCTTTTCCGGAGCGAAGGACACGGCCGCCACCGGGCAGACCTCCCGGCAGGTCCGGCAGACCAGGCACTCCTGGTGGCGGGTGGCCAGGGGGTTTTCGGGGATGGCGTCCATGGGGCAGGCCTGACGGCACTTGCCGCAGTCGATGCACTCCTTCGAAACCCGGCGGCGGACCAGGGGCTTTCGGGACAAGAGCCCCAGCAGGGCGCCTCCGGGGCAGAGGTAGCGGCACCAGAACCGGGGGCTGAGAAAGGCCGCAGCAAAGAGGGCCGCGAAAAAAACCAGAACAAAAAGCTGGGTGGCGAAACGGGGGGTCCGCACCTGGACGAAAAGCAGGGCGTCGATATCCAGCCCCTCGATGAGCGGCTGGGCCAGTCCCAGCCCGGCCTCGGCCAAAAAGGCCAGGACCGGGTAGACCACCAGGCCGTAGAAGCGGGTGACCAGGGACAGGGGCGAGGCCAGGAAGACCAGGGAGATCCCGGCCAGGGCCCCGCCCAGGATGAAGAGCAGGAGCCAGTACTTGACCGGACGCAGCCGGGCCAGTCCGCCCGGGCGGGGTGTTTTGGCCCGGAGTCTGTCCGGGCCGTCCAGGGTGGTCCCCAGGGGGCAGACGTAGCCACAGAAGGCCCGGCCCAGAAAAAGGGCCGAGAGCAGCACCGCCAGGGCCGGCAGAGCGGCTGCGGTGACCTGCCTGGCGCTTAAGATCGTCCCTCCGACCAACACGGGGTCCAGCCGCAGAAACAGGTCCGCCGGAAGAAACCAGGACCAGGAGAAGACGGCCGCCCCCAGGGCCCCCATAAACAAAGCCAGACAGGTAAGCTGAATCGTGCGGCGGAGGATCATCAGAGGCTGACGGTCTTGACGTTCAGGTTCTCCACATCCATCCGGCCTACCCCCTGTTCATGAGCCAGCCTGATGTGGCGGACCTGACGGGGCTGGTGCTTCCGTCCCTGCCACTCGAACATGGCCACCGTGGCGGCGTCGGCCGCGACCATGTCGGTGGAGGCCAGGATCGTTTTGGCGCCCAGGACCTTGCCCGGGCCGTTGGGCCCGCCTGAGGAGAGGACCCGGCTGGCGTCCACCACAATCAGGGCCGGATTGAGATGGGCGGCCAGGTCCACGATGGCCTGGTCCAGGTCAAGCTTCCAGTGAAAGGGGCTCCGGTTCAGGACCAGACCCATCATGCCCTTCATGGAGAGGCTCACCCCGGTGGAGGAGTGGTGCTTGGCCGCGGGTGCGGCGATGAGCACGTCGGCCCGCAGGACCTCCTTCATGACCTCGGTCGCTTTCAGGCTCAGCCCCCGGTTCACCTGGGTCTGCTGGAAATGGCGCTCGTTGTCCACCTGGTGGACCATCCCCTCCTCAATGACCCGGCAGGCCGCCGCAATCCCCGAGCGTTCCAGACAGGCCTCGGCCGGGGCCAGGGGATTGTCCAGGATCAGGATCTTGGCCGCTCCGGCCTCCTTGCACATGGCGGCCAGTTCGCGGACAACCTCCGGGTGGGTGTTGGTCCCGGCCTCCACCGGCCGGGAGAAGGACATGTTGGGTTTGATCACCACCCGTTGGCCGGGCTTGACGAATTTTTTCATACCGCCCAGGAGCTCCACCGCGGCCCTGGCGGCCGGGCCGGGGGCGCCCTTGACCACGGCCAGGTCCGGCTCGGCCGCGGCCGGAACCAGCCGGGGCAGAAACAGGCCGGAGCCCATAGAGCATAGAGCGAGCCCGGCTTTTAGTTGCGTCTTCATAAAGTTCCGTCGGTCCATTTATCCCTCCCCTGGTCGCCTGACACTCTTCCGCAATCCCCCCCCCGGCCGTCGCCTCGAGACACGGCGTCTACAAATTCTACCATAACCGGCAGGGAGTTAAACCCCGGTTGGGGTTATTGCGGAGGAACCGGTTTTCCCCCGGCGGTCCGGCGGGGCAGTGGGCGCCGGCGTCCCATATTTTTGTTGACACGGCCCGCTTGGCGTGTAAGCTGCCCCGAATCAACCCAAAAGGAGGCCAGCCATGCCAGGCGCTCGTTCACGGGGCCATTCAAACCCATTTTTATCCGGGAGACACCGCCCCGAACCCTGTTTCCCCTGCATGCCCCAACTCTCCACCCGCCCTGCCGTCCTCTCCTCAGCCGCCCTGGCTGTAGCCCCGGTACCTTTGGTACCCGTATCAGTCAACTAAGACAATTTCCCTCACAATCTGATTTTCGTTCAGGGACCTGAGGCCCCTCGGTTCAGCCGTCGGGACGGCCATTGTCGTTTCAAGGCCCGGATCCATTTCCGGAAAGGCCTATCTCTCCCTGTCAAAGACAGCCAACCGAGTTTTAACCGCCCCCCAAACCGCCCAAAGGCGAGACAGGGGCGGCATGGAGGACGATACCATGGAAAGCTGTACCGTTTCCGGGGCCGCCTGGGCCCATGCTGCAAGCCCTCCCCGCACCGGAGCCGAAATTGTGGTCGAAGCCCTCAAGGGGCTCGGGGCCGGGCCCGTCTTCGGGGTCATCGGCGCGGCCACCATGCCCCTTTACGACGCCTTTTACGGCGACAGGGGGTTCGACCACCTCATGGTGGCCCACGAACAGGGCGGCATCCATATGGCCGAGGGGCTGGCCCGGGCCACCGGCCGACCGGGGGTGGCCCTGGCCACCAGCGGTCCGGGCGCCACCAACCTGACCACCGGACTGGCCAACGCCATGCTGGACTCCATCCCTCTGGTGGCCCTCACCGGCCAGGTGCCCACCGGCCTGATCGGGCGGGACGCCTTCCAGGAGGTGGATACCAGGGGCCTGGCCTGCCCCATCACCAAGCACACCTTTCAGCCCAAAAGAGCCCGGGATCTGCCCGGGGTCCTGGCCGAGGCCTTTGCCCTGGCCGTAAGCGGCCGCCCCGGACCGGTCCTGGTGGACCTGCCCAAGGACGTGACCCTGAACCGATTCGTCCCGGACCGGGCCCCAGGACCCGACCCCGGCCGAATCAAACCCGTGTGCCAGGGCCACGCCCTCCAGATCAAGAGAGCCCTGGCCCTTCTGGGCAAGGCCGATCGTCCGGTCATCCTCATTGGCGGAGGGGTCATCGCGGCGGAGGCCTGGAAGGAGGTCCTGGCCCTGGCCGAAGGGCTGGAAATTCCGGTGGCCTCGACCCTCATGGGGTTGGGCGGTTTCCCCGGAAGGCACCGCCTTTTCCTGGGGATGGCCGGGATGCACGGTCAAGGCCCGGCCAACCTGGCCCTCCACGGGGCCGACCTGATCCTTTGCCTGGGCAGCCGCCTGAACGACCGTCTCACCGGGCGGACCGACCGCTTTGCGCCCCAGGCCAGGCTGGTCCACGTGGACATCGACGCCTCGGAGATCGGCAAGAACCTGGAGGCGGACATCCCCATTGTGGGCCATCTCAAGCCGGTCCTGGCGGCTATGGTCCAGGGCGTGGCCGCCTGGGAGTCCCGACCCGACCTGTCCGCCTGGCACCGCCGGATAGAGGAGTGGCGCAGGAGGTACCCCATGACCTACTGCTCCTCCGGGGAACGGATCGCCCCCCAGGATGTGGTCCGGATCCTGGAGGGGCTCCTGGACGATGAGGCGATCGTCACCACCGGAGTGGGCCAGCACCAGATGTTCGCGGCCCAGTACTACCGATTCCAGAAACCCCGCTCGCTTATCACCAGCGGCGGCCTGGGGACCATGGGCTTCGGTTTTCCGGCGGCCCTGGGGGCCCAGATCGCCCGGCCCGGCTCCAGGGTGGTCTGCCTGGACGGGGACGGCTCCTTTCTGATGACCGTCCAGGAACTGGCCACCGCAGTCTGCCACCGTATCCCGGTGACCGCGGTTATCCTCAACAACTCGGCCCTGGGCATGGTCCGGCAATGGCAGACCCTCTTCCTGGACAAGCGGACTTCGGAGACGACCCTGACCCTGCCGCCCCTGGACCGGGTGGCCCGTTCCTTCGGGGCTCTGGGAAGGCGGGTGGAGCGCCCCGACGACCTGGAGGGGGCCCTGTCCTGGGCCCTGAAGGCCTCCCGGGAAAAGATGCTGCCGGCCGTGGTTGATGTGCGGGTGGATCCCGAGGCCATGGTTCTGCCCATGGTTCCGGCCGGCCGGGCCAACGCCGAGTTCATCCCCTGCCGGGAGGAAGGGTCATGAAAGAGGAGATCCATCCCTTCAGCGTCCTGGTCCGCAACGAACCGGGGGTCCTCTCCCGGGTGGCCGGGCTGCTTTCCCGGAGGGGCTTCAACATCAAAAGCCTCAGCGTGGGCGAGACGGCCGATCCCGGCTTGTCCCGGATGACGATCAGCGTTCGGGGCAGGGAGCCGGACATGGAGCAGGTCCGTAAGCAGCTGGATCGGTTGGTGGAGGTGGTCAAGGTGGCCGACCTGTTTCACCAGCCCCGGCTGGAGATGGAGGCGGCCCTGATCAAGGTGGCGGCCAGGGCCTCCCAATGGAGCCGGATCATCGACGCGGCCAACCGCTTTCAGGCCCGGGTGGCCGACACCGGCCCCCGGGAGCTGATCCTGGCCTTTGTGGGGCCCGGGACCGGGCTGGAGGACCTTGTCCGGGCCCTGCGCCCCTTCGGCATCATGGAGCTGGCCCGCACCGGCCGGGTGAGCATGGCCCGCTGCCGCAAGGCCGCGGAGGAGATCCGCCGCAACCCCGGAAAACAGGAAACATCCCTCCGGATTTCCGGAGAAAAACCATAACCGCTAAAAATTGAAACCTTAAAGGAGAGAAAAATGAGTCTGAACATCTATTACGCCAAAGACGCCGACCCCGCCTGCCTGAGCGACAAGAAGATAGCCGTCCTGGGCTACGGCTCCCAGGGCCGAGCCCACGCCCTGAACCTCAAGGACAGCGGTTTCGAGGTCATGGTCGGGGTCCGCCCCGGCGGAAACACCATGGACCAGGCCAAGGCCGACGGGATCCCGGCCGGAACCGTGGAGGAGGCCTGCCAGGGGGCCGGGTTGATCGCCTTTCTGTTTCCCGACCCTTCCCAGCCGGAGGTTTTTAACAAGCTGGTGGCCCCCAACCTCAAGCCGGGCCAGATCATCCTGGTGGCCCACGGGTTCAACCTCCACTACGGCCAGATGGTCCCCCCGCCCGAGGTCGACGTGATCATGGTCGCTCCCAAGGGCCCGGGCAACCTGGTCCGGGAGCTCTACAAGATGGGGCAGGGCATCCCCAGCCTCATCGCCGTTCATCAGGACGCCTCGGGCCGGGCCAAGGAGTTCGCCCTGGCCTACGCCCACGGGCTGGGCGCCACCCGGGCCGGGGTGGTGGAAACCACCATCCAGGAGGAGACCGAGACCGACCTTTTCGGCGAGCAGGCCGTCATCTGCGGGGGCATCAGCTCCCTGATCAAGGCCGGGTTCGAGACCCTGGTGGAGGCCGGCTACGCCCCGGAGATGGCCTTTTTCGAGTGCTGCCACGAGATGAAGCTGATCGTGGACCTGATCTACCAGGGCGGGATGAAACGGATGCGCAGGTTCATCAGCGACACGGCCAAGTACGGCGACATGACCAGGGGCCCCAGGGTCATTGACGAGCAGGTCCGCCGCAGGATGAAAGAGATTCTGGCCAAGATCCAGAACGGCGAATTCGCCCGGGAATGGGTCCTGGAGAACCAGGCCAACCGGCCGGTCTACAACGCCCTCATGGAGACCGAGGCCAAGCTGGACCTGGATGAGGTGGGAGACCGGATGCGGGCCATGATGGGCTGGCTGGACTGAGGAGACACATTGAGAAGTGCCCCTCGCCCCGCCCCTCTCCCCCACTGGGGGGAGAGGGAGTGATCAGGGATGATCTCTCCGGGTTGGGGAAAAAGGAGCGGTTGCGTGGCGTCAGGGTCGCATCCCTGACACCAAAACGATAGTTCCCTCTCCCCCGGAGGGGGAGAGGGCCAGGGTGGTGGGTGGTCCGAAAACCGCCTGCCTCCCCCAAGGCTGCCCGCAGGGGAGAGCCGGCAGGGGCCATTGATCAATATAACAAGCCTGATAAAGGGATGGATTGAAATGAGCATGGAAAATCAAACGCGAATCGCGGAGGGCCGGGAACCCCTGGTGGAGTTTCGGGGGGTCTCGGTCAGATACGGGCGGAAGGAGGCCCTGGAGGATCTCACCTGGTCCCTGGAGCCGGGGCGCAACTGGGCCGTCCTGGGGGCTAACGGGTCGGGCAAGTCCACCCTGTTGAAGCTGATCCGGGGCGATATCATGCCCTTTCCCGGCCGGGGCCGGTGGGCCTATTGGGCCAGGGGCGCGGCCCAAAGGAGCCCCATAGGCTTCAGGGAGCGGACCCGGCTGGTCTCCTCCGATCTTTTGGACGCCTACCGCCGCAACGGCTGGAACCTGTCCTGCCTGGAGGTGGTCCTGAGCGGATTCGAGGATACGGTCTATCTCCAGGACAAACCGACTCCCGAGCGGATCGCGGCGGCTGAGGAGGCCCTGGAGCGGGCCGGGCTGGCCCGGCTCTCGGAGGCGGGGATGGCGACCCTCTCCCAGGGCCAGGCCAAGCGGGTTCTGCTGACCCGGGCCCTCATGGCCCGGCCGGAACTCCTGCTCTTGGACGAGCTCTGCGAGGGCCTGGACAGCGCCTCCCGGAAGGCTTTGCTGGAGCAGGTCCAGGAGGAGGCCGAAGAAGGCGTCCAGGTGGTTCAGGCGGTCCACCGTCTGGAGGAACTGATCCCGGCCACCGGGTCCTACCTCCGCCTGGAGCAGGGGAAGGTCAAGGCCGGGGGGGCTGTGGCCGGGATCAGGGAACAGGCTCCCAAAAGGGTCGCCGACGGGATCCAATCGGGGCCGGCCAAGCCGGTCCGGGCGGGAAGCCCCTCTTTAGGCAAAGATGAGTTGTTCCGTCTGAAAGGGGTAGATGTTTTCATCAACAACCGACCCATCCTGAAAAACCTGGACTGGACCGTCTGCCAAGGCCAGCACTGGGCCGTCCTGGGGCCCAATGGTTCGGGCAAGTCCACCTTGATGCGGCTTCTGGCCGGAGACCTGCGCACCGCCCTGGGCGGGGTGGTGGTCCGGTTCTCCGATCCCAAGCTTAAAAACCTGTGGCGCCTGCGGCAACGGATCAGCCTGGTCTCGGCCCATTACCAGGCCGCCCACCGCTTTCCGGAGAGCGTCCTCAGGGTGGTCCTGGGCGGCTTTTTGGGTGGTATCGGGGTCAGCTTCAAGCCCCGCCCGGACCAGGTGGACAAGGCCCTCCATTGGCTGGACCACTTTGGGCTCGGGGAAAAGGCCGAACGGGACATAACCACCCTCTCCTACGGCCAGCTGCGGCGGGTTCTCCTGGCCAAGGCTCTGGTCATCGAACCGGAGATATTGCTTTTGGACGAATCCACCGGCGGCCTGGACTCCGCCTCCCGGAAGGAGTTCCTGGGTCTGATCGAGTCCCAGGCCGCCCAGGGCCGGACCCTGATTCAGGCCAGCCACTACCCGGACGAACTGGCCTCCTGCCTGACCCACGAGGCCTGTCTGGACCGGGGCCGGATCGTCTCCGCTGGGCCTATCGGCCGCGGGTCGGAGGAAAATCGCCCCCGATAGCGGCTTCCATGGTCCGGCCCAGAGCCCGCCCCTTCCTCCGGCGCCGGAGAGAGTCTCCGGCGCCGGTTGTTATCTCCCCCTCAGGGCGTATAGTATTCCCTGTCCCATCCCCCTCTGGCCAAGGCCGTTCCCGCCCGCCGGCCCTCCGGCCCGCCCGGTCTGAGTCCACTTCAGGAATAATTCATTTTATTATTGACATCCGCAAGATTATTTATGAAATAATATGGATGACGAATTGATTCGGCTAAAATGGTACGCATGCGGATAGGAAGGCTGGTGACCAAATGCCCCCGGAAAGCTTCATCCAAAGCACTGACGAAATCGACCGGAATATCCTCCGCCTGCTTCAGGTGGACGGCCGTCTCTCCAACCGGGCCATTGCCGAGGAACTGAATGTCAGCGAGGGCACCGTCCGCAACCGGATCAAGAAGCTCAAAAAAAAGGGGCTGCTGCGGGTCACGGCCCTGGTTAACCTCTACGAGGACCCGGACTACCTCTCGGCCTACGTCCTGGTCCGGCTCAAGTCCCGGGACCTGTTGGGGGCGGTAAGGGCCTTTTCCCGGCTGCCCTGGGTGAACACCGTTTCGGCCGTGGCCGGGCAGTACGATCTGGTGGCCGAAATTCTGGTGCCCAACAAGACCAGCTTCATCGATTTCGTGACCAAGCAGCTGGCCGAGGTGGAAGACGTGGCCACGGCCGAGTCGCTGGTTATCTTCAAGTCCATTAACAAATGGGCCACCTCTCTGGTGGAGGAACCCGGAAACGATTCCCGGCTCGAGGAGCAGGGAAAACATAAACAACGACAACAGTCTCTAGAGACGGAGGATTGATTGTGGCTGACGCAAAAATCATGGACGACAGGAAATACACCGAGGAACACGAATGGGTCAAGATGGAGGGCGATCTGGCGGTCATGGGGGTGACCGACTACGCCGCCAAACAGCTGGGCGACATCACCTACGTGGAGCTGCCCGAGGTGGGAGCCGAGCTGGAGCAGATGGGCGAGTTGGGCGTGGTGGAATCGGTCAAAGCTGCGGCCGACTTCTTCAGCCCCCTGTCCGGGATCGTGGCCGAAGTGAACCAGGAACTGGAGGACAACCCCCAGTTGATCAACGAGGACTGCTACGGCGCCGGCTGGATGTGCAAGCTCAAGGACTGCAAGGACGCGGAACTGGACAACCTCATGGACGCGGCCGCCTACAAGGACCTGGTCGAGGGCCTCTGAGATGGACTTTATACCCAACACCGATCGGGATCGGGAGCTGATGCTGGCCGACCTGGGGTTGCGCTCCATGGAGGAGCTGTTCGACTCCATCCCGGCCGAGCTGCGCACCTCGGGCTTGGACCTGGGCGACCCACTCTCCGAGATGGAGGTCACCAACCACCTGGCCCATCTGGCCGGACTAAACGCGGCCGACTTGGCCTGCTTTACCGGGGCCGGGTTCTACGACCACTTTATTCCGGCCGCGGTGGACGCCCTGATCAGCCGGGGGGAGTTCTACACCGCCTACACCCCCTATCAGGCCGAGATGTCTCAGGGGACCCTCCAGTCCATCTATGAATACCAGACCGCCATCTGCCGCCTGACCGGGATGGGGGCCTCCAACGCCTCCCTCTACGACGGCGGCACCGGCCTTTTCGAGGCGGCCATGCTGGCCGTGCGCAAGACCGGCAAAAAGAAGCTGGTCGTCCTCAACTCGGTCAACCCCATCTACCGGGTCATGCTCCGCTCCTACACGGTCAACCTCTCCCTTGAACTGGTCGAGGCCGATGCGTCGAGCGCGGACGACCTGAAGGGGCTGGTCGACGACAAGACCGCTGCGGTGATCGTCCAATACCCCGACTTTTTCGGGCGGGTCTTCGACCCGGAGCCCTACTTCGCCCTGGCCTCCGAGAACAAGGCCCTGGCCATCGCGGTCTGCTACCCCCTGGCCCTGGCCCTTTTAAAGACCCCGGCCGAGGCCGGAGCCGACATCGTGGTGGGCGAGGCCCAGTGCCTGGGGCTGCCCCTTTCCTTCGGGGGGCCCTATCTGGGCTACATGGCCGTTTCCAAAAAGTTCATCCGGGCCATGCCCGGCCGGGTGGCGGGCAAGACCGTGGACCATGACGGCAAGGTGGGCTACTGCCTGACCCTCCAGACCCGGGAGCAGCACATCCGGCGGGAGAAGGCCACCTCCAACATCTGCTCCAACGAGGCCCTGTGCGCCCTGATCGCCCTGGTCTACATGTCCCTCATGGGCAAGGAGGGCCTGCGCGAGCTGGCGGAGCTGAACATGGCCAAGGCGGCCTACGCCCGGGAGCGGCTGACCGCCATCCCCGGAGTGGAGCTGGTGGACAAAGGGCCCTGGTTCAACGAGTTCCGGATCAGCCTGCCCCTGGACGCCCGTATTGCGGTGAGCCGCCTTATCGACAAGGGCTTGGCCGCCGGGTTCCCCTTGGGCCGGTACTACCCGGATCAACCCAACAACCTGCTGGTGGCCGTGACCGAAAAGCGGACCAAGGAGGAGATCGGAATCCTGGCCGAGGGATTGGAGGCCGTACTATGAGGAGCATCTTCGAGATAAGCGTTCCCGGCCGGAGGGGAGTGGAACTGCCCCGGCTGGACGTACCCCAATCTGCGGCCCAGGCGGCTGAGCTTCCCGCCGAACTGCTGCGCAAGGAGCCGGCGGCCCTGCCCGAAGTGGCCGAGGTGGATGTGGTCCGCCACTACACCAACCTTTCCCGGATGAACTTCGGAGTCGACGTGGGCTTCTATCCCTTGGGGTCGTGCACCATGAAATACAACCCCAAGTTCACCGAGGCGGCCTCGCGCCTTCCCGGTTTCGCCGGGCTGCACCCCCTCCTGCCCCAGCTCCGCCGGGGCGGGATGCTGGCCCAGGGGGCCCTGGAGGTGCTCTACGAGACGGACCGGCTCCTCTCCGAGATAACCGGCATGGCCGAGTTCACCATGCAGCCCATGGCCGGGGCCCACGGCGAGCTGACCGGGATCATGCTCATGGCCGCCTACCACCGGGACAAGGGCAACCGGAAGACCACCATCCTAGTTCCCGACTCGGCCCACGGGACCAACCCGGCCTCGGCCGCCGTGGCCGGATACCAGGTCGTTACCGTGCCCTCCAAGGACGGGGTCATGGATCCCGAGGCCTTCGAGTCCATGCTGGACGACCAGGTGGCCGGGGTGATGATGACCAACCCCAACACGGTGGGCCTGTTCAACCCCTACATTAAGCGCATCGCCGACGCGGCCCACGGTGTGGACGCCCTGATGTACTACGATGGGGCCAACCTCAACGCCATCATGGGCTACGCCAAGCCCGGAGAGCTGGGCTTCGACATCGTCCACCTGAACCTCCACAAGACCTTCGCCACCCCCCACGGCGGGGGCGGTCCGGGCTCCGGCCCGGTGGGCGTGGTGGACCGGCTGCGGGATTTCCTGCCAGTCTCCAGAGTGGTCCAGCGGGACGACGGGACCTACGCCCTGAGCTACGACTATCCCAAATCCATCGGCTACATCGCCCCCTTCTACGGCAACTTCGGGGTCATCCTC
This sequence comes from Desulfarculia bacterium, assembly GCA_963662305.1. Taxonomy (GTDB): domain Bacteria; phylum Desulfobacterota; class Desulfarculia. The sequence continues at coordinate 890,809 of OY759351.1, forward strand.
AAGGCCTACGCCTACATCAAGGCCCTGGGCTCGGAGGGGCTCAAGAAGGTGGCCGCCAACGCGGTCCTGAACGCCAACTACCTCCGGGTCAAACTGGGGGACAGGTGGCAGGTGGGTCACGACAAGCCCTGTATGCACGAGGTGGTCTTCAGCGCCAAGGACAAGGTGGAGAAATACGGCATCAGCGCCCTGGACGTGGCCAAGGCCCTTATCGACGAGGGCTTCCACCCGCCCACGGTCTACTTCCCCCTGGTGGTGCCCGAGGCGCTCATGATCGAGCCCACGGAGACCGAATCCAAGGAGACGTTGGATTCCTTTGTGGCGGCCATGGCCAGGATCGCGGACAAGGCCGAGTCCGATCCGGAATCCCTCCACGCCTCGCCCTGCCTCACCCCGGTGGGGCGTCTGGACGAGGTGGGCGCGGCCCGCAAGCTGGACTTGTGCTACGTGGAGGAGGCCTGAAAAACGCCCTGGTGTCGGGGGTGCGACCCCGGCATCACCATCCCAAATACCTGTGGTGCCGGGGTCACACCCCCGGCACCAGCCAGTTTCAACCGGCGGTTCCGCGGATTGAGAGGAGATCATGGCCGGATACGACATCATCATCATCGGCGCCGGGCCGGGCGGGTATGTGGCCGCGCTCCGGGCCGCGGTCCTGGGGGCCAGAACCGCCCTGATCGAAAAGGAGCACCTGGGCGGGGTCTGCATGAACTGGGGCTGCATCCCCACCAAGGCCCTTTACAAGACCACCAAGCTCTTCCAGGATCTGAAAAAGGGCGACCAGTACGGCATTGAGGCCCAGGGGCTGACGGCGGACCTGGCCAAGATGATCCGGCGCAAGGACCAGGTGGTGACCACCCTGCGGGACGGCCTGGCCAAACTGCTGGCCAAGCGCAAGATAGACGTCTTCGCCGGGTTCGGCTACCTGACCGACCCCACCCATGTCCGGGTGGTGGGCCCCGGCCTGGCCGAGACGCTCACGGCCAGGAACATCATCCTGGCCATGGGCACGGAATGCGCCCCCCACCCCCGCATCCCGGTGGACAACCGGGTGGTCCACGACGTCAGGTCCATCCTGGACCTGACCCAGGTCCCGGAGAGCCTGTTCGTCATCGGCGGAGGGGTCTCGGGCTGCGAGTTCGCCCAGGTGTTCAGCTCCCTGGGGACCCAGGTGACCATGACCAAGCGCTCCACCTCCCCCATCAAGGGGTTGGATGCGGATATTGAAAAAATCCTGACCAGGACCTTCAAAAAACGCAAGTATAAGATGCTCTTCGGCGACACCGTGGAAGAGGCGGAGGTGGGCCCGGAGGGAATCTCGGCCAAGCTGGGCTCGGGCCAGGAGGTCCAGTCCCGGCTGGCCCTCATGACCATCGGCCACAGCCCCCTGACCTACGGCCTGGGCCTGGAGGAGGCCGGGGTGGAGCTGGACGGCCGCGGACACGTGCCCGTGGACGAGCGCGCCCGGACCAACCTCAAGCACATCTACGCCATCGGCGACATCACCGGCCAGCACCTCCTGGCCCACTACGCCAGCCACATGGGCCTGGTGGCGGTACACCACGCCCTGGGGGAGAAGGAGGCCCGGGTGACCCCGGAGTGCGTGCCCTCGGCCGTGTTCACCGATCCGGAGCTGGCCTGGGTGGGGCTCACCGAAGACCAGGCCAAGGACAAGTACGGCCAGGTCAAGACCGGGACTTTCCTGATCCGGGGCCTGGGCCGGGCCACGGCCGACGGCAACCTGGACGGCCTGGTCAAGGTCGTGGCCCAGGGAGACAAGGACACCGTGGTGGGGGTCCACCTCCTGGGACCCGAATCCTCGGCCCTCATCGCCGAAGGGACCCTGGCCGTGAAGATGGGGCTTACCCTGAAGGACCTGGCCGAAACCATCCACGCCCACCCCACCTACCCGGAGGCCCTCCACGAGGCCGTGGAAGTGGCTCTGGGGCTGCCCATCCACAGCGATTGAGGGCGTACGTTAATAACAAGGAGGAGCTTGAAGAAGATCCTCCTTTAACATCCCCTTTCCACACGGAAAGTAATGAAGGATGAATTACTTGAAATAGTTTTCAAGAGCTTGCCGCGTCCCTTCCATCACAAAATAATACCCATTGTGGCTATTGTCGCTTTCGTCGCCCTGCCAACCAATGATGTAAGCGTCAGGATCGTTGAAAAGTTTCCGAGTCCTGCGCGTAATACCTCCAAGGAGCCCCCGTAAATCCTGAAGATCTTTGTAGCCCACGGCCTCCAGAAGCTCATCCACACAACCCTTGCCATCCTTGACGAAGCATTGCAGAAAGGTTTCCGTTTTCTCTGCGATTCCTTCCATGAAGCGCTTCACCATCTGATCGTTAAGGTCATACATGGCTTCATGCGCATCGGAGTCCGAGTCGTTGCCTTCGTCTTCAGTTGCCTGAAACTGTTCTCCCACGAGTCGGCGCAACTCGCGGCGGGTAGGAAGTGAAAATTTTACCCAGTCTTCTCCAGCGGCGGTCCGCCTTTCCCTGGCCGACCCCCAAGCGTTGCCTTTTGAGGCGGTTGCCGGGGTGTAACCATGACGCCGCCTGTTTTTCCCGCCTGGCCGTGCTTTCGGCGGATGCTCCGGCGGAACCCCCTAGGGCTCTTCCCGTGAATTATCCGGCCGCAAGTCGCCCCCGCCCATCTCCTGGAGCAGGTCGCCTAACTCCTCGCAGGCCCTGGCGTAGTAGGGATTGATTTCGCAGGCCCGGTTAAAGGCGGCCAGGGCCAACTCCCACATCTCCAGGTTCCGGTAGATCAGGCCCAGCCTGTAGTGGAGGTCGGGCCAGTGGGGGTTTTCGATCAGGTCCTCCTCGAAAATCAGGGCCAGGGTTTTTGAGAGACCCTGGTCCGATTTGTCCAGGCGGTAAAGGAGTTCGCCTAATTCCAGAGCCACGGGACAGGGCGCCTCCAACTCCTTTTTCCATCTTTCATGGTCGGGCTCTTTGTCCTCCAGGAACTCCAGGCCCCGGTCCTCCTGCCCCAGAAGTCCCAGGACCCGGCCCAGGGTGGCCCGGGCCTGCTCGTAGAGCGGGTTGATCCGGAGGGCGGTCTCCAAGTGCTCCACGGCCTGGCTGGGGCGCCCTATGCGGATAAGGGCGCGGGCCAAATAGAACCTGATGTCCGGGTAGTGGGGGTCTCCCGCCGCCAAGGGGTTGAGGATGCGGTAGGCCGCTTCGGCCCGACCCGAATTGAGGTTCGCCACGGCCAGGGCCACCTGGATCCTCATGCCTTTGAGGCCCAGGGCGGCCTGTTCCATTCTGGCCAGGGCGGATTCGTGCTCTCCGGCCCGGCTGAGGGCCACGGCTCGGAGGTAATCCAAGCGGGGATCATCCCGCAGCAGGCCGGACGCCTCTTGGAAATGAGCGGCCGCGCTTTTGCTTCGGCCCTGGTGCAGATCCAGCAATCCCAGATTGCGGTGGGTCAGGGCTTTGTGAAATCTGGCCAGAATGGCGTGGAGAGTGGTGTGAGAAGCTTCAGCCTCCACCTTGGCGAAGCCAGCCAAGGCTTCCTCATACCCTCCCTCGTTGTAGGCGGCCAGGGCCTGATCGTATCCTCTGTTGCGGCCCAGCTTGAGAATCGCTCTGATGCCGTTTTCCAAATTAATTACCCCCCTTTGGCGTGCCCCATGGTCAATCTCCCCAGCCAGGTCCGGACCGGGGCCGACGGCCGGTTATCTGGTAGTAACCCCCAGACTGGTCCGGGTTCCCCAAGGGACCTCTGACCTCCTCCTGGCAAAGCCTGCCGCCAAACCGGCGCCCTTGGTTTTCTCCCCGCCCATGACAGCCCTCCTTTAGCGGGAGGGGAAAAGCCATTTAATCGGATGAATTCAAAAACCGGGAGCAGGTTCACATTACCTAGTCATATATTGAATAAAACTCCCAGGTCAAAAAAAGCCCTCCCGGCTCAGGTCAGCGACCCGGCCGGAAGGGCGGTATTCTACCTCGACGCTCTCTGGCGTTTATTCCTGGGCGGTATAGCGCTTCTCATAGGCGGCGGCCACCTGCCTGGCCGGGTACTGGGCGACCCGGTTGTCCCGGATGGGGGCCATCTCCTCCATGAGCTCCAGCCGGCCCTGCTCCTTGAGGCGCTGGTAGATCAGATACCAGGCGCAGGGCTGGTCCGGGCTGACCTCGCAGGTGCCGTCGGAGCGGGTTCCGCCGCAGGGGCCGTTGAGGACCTTCTTGGCGCAACGGGTCATGGGACAGATGCCCCCGGTCCGGCCCAGGACGCAGTTACCGCACAGCCGGCATTTCTCCTCCCAGACGCCCACATCCACATTGGCTCCCACAAAGGTGGTGTTGACCGCCGGCAGAACGACCTTTTGGGGAAAACGATCGGACATGAACTGGATTCCCGCCCCGCAGGCCAGGGACAGAACGGCGTCGTAATCCTCCACCAACTCGTCCAGGTGCTCCATGAACTCCATGTCGCACTGGCGCTGGGCCATGTTGGTGTCGAACTTGCGATCCTCCCCGGCCGCCTTGTAGGCCAGTTCCAGTTGGTTGGCCAGAATGACGGTCTCTTTTTCGCCTCCCGCCAGACAGACAGCAACGCAGGTGGCGCAGCCCACCACCAGAACCTTCTGGTAGTCGGCCAACAGATCCTTGATCTCCTCGAAAGGTTTTCGCTCGGCGACGATCATCGCACACTCCTAATCTGAATTCGTTCTTCTGAGTGGATTGGGCCCCAATTTTTTTGCTCGTTCGGTCATCATCTCCACGGCCTCGGCCCACTTGGGGGCGTCCGAGGCGCCGATGTGGAACATCTCCAGTCTCTCGGGTTCCAGGCCGGCTTCTTCGATGAGGGTCTTGGCGTGTTCCACCCTCTCTTTGGCCCTCAAGTTGCCCTCCAGGAAATGGCAGTCCCCGATCTCGCAGCCCGAGACCATGACCGCGTCCCATCCCGCCAGAAAGGCCTTGAGTAAATGGTTGATATCCACCCGGCCGGTGCACAGCAGCTTTACCACGCGAACGTTGGGCGGATACTGGAGCCGCATGGATCCGGCCATATCCGCCGCGGTGTAGGTGCAATAGGTACAGACCAGGGCCAGTATTTTTGGATTAAAACCGTTGTCTGTCATATTTGCAAGGCCGTTTCTTTGGCCAGAATCTGGCCGTCAGTGTGATGCCCCAGGGTTATGGCCTGACGGGGACAGGCCGAAACGCAGCTGCCGCAGCCTTGGCAGGCCGCCGGGTCTATCACCGGGAAGTTATCCGGGCCGATCAGAGGCACGTCGTAGGGGCAGGTCCGCAGGCAGGTCAGGCAGCGGACGCATTTGGTCGGGTCGATGACGGAGACCTCTCCGCCCACCTGGCGCTCTTCCTGGGAGAGGACAGCCGCGGCCCGGCCGGCCGCGCCCTTGGCCTGGGCCACGGATTCCTCGATGAACTTGGGCCCGTGGGCCAGTCCGGCCAGGAAATATCCCTGGGCCGCGAAATCCACGGGACGCAGCTTGAGGTGAGCTTCCATGAAGAAGCCGTCCGAGTCCAGGGGCAGCTTGAGCTTGGAGGCCACCTGGTGGGCCTCGGGGTTGGGCCGGACCGCGGCCGAAAGAACCAGCCGGTCGGCCTGAATGAGCAGCCGCTCCCTAAGCCCCTGGTCGAAGACGCTCACCAGGAGCCCCTCTTCGGCCGCCTCCACCGTGGGTTTTTCCTCCGGCTCGTAGCGGATGAAGCGGACCCCTTTTTGGCGGGCCTCGCGGTAGACCTTCTCCTTGGTGGAGTAGGTCCGGATGTCGCGGTAGAGGATGGTCACCTGGGCCTTGGGGTTGGCCTCCTTAAGGGCCAGGGCGTTAAGGCAGGCCTTGGTGCAGCAGACCCGGGAGCAGTAGGGGTTCTCCTCGTCCCGGGAGCCCACGCACTGGATCATGACCACCTTGTCGGGCAACTCTCCCCCGGCCTTTAGTTCCTCTCCGAAGACCAGCTGGGTGGTCACCCGCTCGTCGCCGGCCAGGTACTCCTGGGGCTGGAACTCGGAGCCGCCCACGGCCAGGATGACCGCGCCGCAGCCCTGTTCGATGGTCTCTCCACCTTTTTTGATGCGGGCCGTGAACCGGCCGATGGCGCCCTTGACCCCGGCCACCTCGGCCTGGGTCATGATGGTCAGCCTGGGATGGCTCTTCGCCCTGGCGATGAGCCCCTCCACGTAGGCGGGGATGTCCAGCCCCTGGGGGGTCTTGGACAGGCGCAGGGCCAGCCCGCCCAGCTTGTCGCTCTTTTCCACCAGGACGGTCTCGAAGCCCTGGTCGGCCAGGGACAGGGCCGCGGTCAGTCCGGCCGCGCCGCCGCCCACGACCAGCCCTTTCTGGTCCACCTTGACCGTGATCTCGTGGAGCGGCTGGAGCATCAGGGCTCTGGCCACGGCCATGCGGATCAGGTCCTTGGCTTTTTCCGTGGCCGCCGGGTGGTCCCCCTGGTGGACCCAGGAACACTGGTCCCTGATGTTGGCCATCTCGAACAGATAGGGATTCAGCCCGGCCTTGCGCAGGGTGTCCCGGAACAGCGGCTCGTGGGTCCGGGGCGAACAGGAGGCCACGATGACCCGGTTGAGCTTCTGCTCTTTTATGGCTTCCGCGATCCCGTCCAGAGAATCGGTGGAGCAGGTGAACAGCAGGTCGTCGGCAAAGACCACGTGGGGCAGGGTCTTGGCGTATTCTCTTACACTTTCCACGTCCACCACGCTGGCGATGTTGATCCCGCAGTGGCAGACGAACACGCCCACCCGCGGCTCCTGGTCCAGGATGTCCAGCTCGTCCGGATAGACCGGAGTCTCGATCAGGGAGCCCCGGGCCGCGCCCAGGAGTTCGGCCGCCTGTCCGGCCGCGCCGGCCGCCTGGGTGACCGTCTCGGGGATGTCCTTGGGCCCCTGGAACACGCCGCAGGCAAAGACCCCCTCCTTGTTGGTCAGCAGGGGGTTCACGTCCTGGACCTTGGAGAAGCCGAACTCGTCGGTCTCAAGGCCCAGCCGCCGGGCCATGTCCTGGGCCGCCCGATGGGGCCGCAGGCCCACGGACAGGACCACCAGGTCGAAGACCTCCTCCTGGAGTTCCCCGGCCTCGTCAAAGTAGTGGATCCGCAGGTCCATGGTCCGGGGATCCTGGGTCACCCGGGAGATATGGGAGCGCACGTAACGCACCCCCCGTTCGTTCTTGGCCCGCTCGTAATAGCGGTCGAAACCCTTGCCCTGGGCCCGGATGTCCATGAAGAAGATGGAGGTTTCCACCTCGCCCAGATGCTCCCCGGCGATGATGGCCTGCTTGGTGGCGTACATGCAGCAGACATAGGAGCAGTAGTCCTGGCCGATGGAGGGATCGCGGGAGCCCACGCACTGGAGCCAGGCGATCCGCTTGGGTTCGGTCTGGTCCGAGGGCCGGACCACATGGCCGCCGGTGGGGCCGGAGGCGGAGTTGATCCGCTCGAACTCGATGGAGGTGATCACGTTGGGATAGCGGCCGTAGCCCAGCTCGGGCTTGAGCCCGGCGTCAAAGACCTCGAACCCGGGGGCCATGATCACGGCCCCGGCCTCCACCACCTCGTCCCTGGGAACGTCGTTGTGGCGGATGGCTCCCACCTTGCAGGTCACCTCGCAGAGCAGACATTCGGAGCAGCCGGCGCAGGCCAGGCAGCGGGAGGCCTCTTCCCTGGCCTCCTCCTCGCTTAAGCTCCCCACCACTTCCTGCCAGCCGGAAGTCCGGCCCTCGGGGGGCAGGGAAGGCGGTTTTCTGCGGGGCTTCTTGGCCACGCCTTCGGTATCGGGCTCGGCCGCCACCCAGTTCTTCTCCCGGCCTTCGCTCATGTCCCGGCCTTCGATAAAGCGCTGGATGGAGATGGCCGCTTCCTTGCCCGCAGCGATGGCCTCGATGGCCGTGGCCGCGCCGGTGACGTCGTCGCCTCCGGCGAACACGCCCTCGATGTTGGTCCGGAAGGTGATGGGGTCGACCTCCAGGCAGTTCCAGCGGTTGACCTCCAGGGAACAGGAGTCCAGGCACCCGGCGTCGGGCCACTGACCGATGGAGGTCAAAGCCCCGTCGCAGGGGAACGTGAACTCGGAGCCCTCCACCGGGACGGGCCTGCGGCGGCCGCTGGCGTCGGCCTGGCCCAGTTCCATGCGGATGCACTCCACCCCGGTGATGCGGCCGTTCTCCACCGCGAACTTGACCGGAGCCACCAGGAAGTCGATCTTGACGCCCTCTTCCAGGGCCTCCTCCACCTCATCGTCGTAGGCCGGCATCTCGGCCCGGGTGCGGCGGTAGAGGATGGTCACCTCTTCGCTGCCCAGGCGCAGGGCCGAGCGGGCGGCGTCAATGGCCACGTTGCCCCCGCCGAAGACGACCACCTTGTTGCCCGGGGACTGGGCTTGCCCCAGGGCCACGTCCCGGAGGAAGTCCACCCCGGGGTAGACCCCATCGGCCTCCTCGTTGGGGATGCCCAGAAAACGGCATTCCTGGGCCCCCACGCCCACGAACACGGCCGCATAGCCTTGGGCTTTGAGGTCCTCGATGGTGAAGTCTACGCCGAGGCGTTGGTTGTACTTGATCTCCACACCCACCTTCTGGATGTATTCGATCTCGTAGTCCAGCATCTCGGGGGGCAGGCGGTAGTCGGGGATGCCCACCCGGAGCATTCCTCCGGCCACGGGCAGGGCCTCGTAGATGGTGACCTGGAAGCCTTCCAGGGCCAGGTAGTAGCCGGCGGTCAACCCGGCCGGACCGGCCCCCACGATGGCCACCCTGTCCTCGCGCTTGTCCTTGACCTGGGGCAGATCCATCTCGCCCTGGGCCATCTCCCACTCGGTCAGGAATTTTTTCAGGTCCCGGATGGCGATGGGCTGGTCCACCTGGCCCCTCATGCAGGCCGTCTCGCAGGGATGGGTGCAGACCCGGCCGCAGATCACGGGCATGGGGTTGTCCCGGCGGATGACCCGCAAGGCCTCCTTGTAGCGGCCCTGGGAGATAAGGCCCACATAGCCCTGGACGGCGATGCCGGCCGGGCAGGCCATCTTGCAGGGGGACTGGCCGTGTTTGTCTATGGCCACCTGGGCCGGTACGGCCTGGGGGAAATGCTTGTAGATGGCCTTGCGCTTGTTCAGCCCCTCGTTGAAGTCGGCCGGCAGTTCGATGGGGCAGACCTCGATGCACTCCCCGCAGCCGGTGCAGATGTCCAGATCGACAAAGCGGGGCTCCTTGTGAAGGTGGACCTTAAAGTCCCCCGGCTCGCCCCGGATCTCGCTTATCTCGGTGCGGGTGTGGATGGTGATGTTGGGGTCCGAGGCCACCTCGATCAGCTTGGGTGAGATCATGCAGGTGGAACAGTCGTTGGTGGGAAAGGTCTTGTCCAGCTGGGCCATGACCCCGCCGATGGAGATGTCCCGGTCGATCAGGTCGACTTTGATTCCCTGGGCGGCCAGGTCCAGGGCGGCCTCCATGCCGGCGATGCCGGCCCCCGCCACCACCGCGGAGCCGACCGGCTTGCCGTTGCCTTTGTCGCTCATTTATGAAACCTCGAGTATCGGCCTGGGGTCCACGAAGTGCCGACCCATCCAGACCTTGGTCTCGTCCAGCCCGGCGGCCGCGCCCATCAGCTCGGTGAAGTAGATTATGGGAATGAGGTAATCCCTGCCCCGCTCGGCCGAAATTTCTTTTTGATACATGTCCAGGTTGGCCTGGCACATCTGGCAGGAAACGATGATGGCCTGGGCTCCGGTCTCCAGGGCGCGGTCGTAGATGTCGCCCACCAGGCGATAGACGATGTCCGGCCGGGGGATGGAGTGGGAGGCCCCGCAGCAGTCGGTCTTGTGGGACCAGTCCAGGGGCCGGGCCCCGCAGGCCTCCACCACCTTTTCCATGTCCATGGGGTTTTCCGGGGTCTTGGAGCCGGTCACTGCCGGGGGACGGGCCACCTGGCAGCCGTAGTAGCAGACCGCCTTGAGGTCCTTGAGCGGCTTGACGACTCTTTCCTTGAATTTGTCCAGCCACTGGTCCTGGGCCAAAAAGGCCAGCAGGTCGTAGACCTGAATCTTGCCCTCAAAGGGAAACTGGGGGGCCTTGTTCCAGCCGTCTTCCAGAACGGCCTTCTGGGCCACCTTGAGCTCATGGAAGCAAAGGGCGCAGGGCACCACCACATCCAGACCTTGCTGCTCGGCCCGGTGGAGGTTGCGGACGCATAAACCTAAGGAGACATCATGGGCGATGGCGTGGGCGGCCGTGGCCCCGCAACAGTTCCAGTCAGGAATCTCGGCCAGCTCCAGCCCCAGCAGGGCGGTGATGCCGTCGATGGACTCCTGGTAATCTCTGGCCGTGGCGTGCAGGGAGCAGCCGGGATAGTACCCGACCCGGTTCATTTGTCACCTCCCAGCTGCCTGAACAGGGCCTTTACCTCGCCTTTGGCCTTGATTCCCTTGGGTATTAAGGACAGCCGGCCCTTTTTAAACATGGTCAGGCCCAGCCTGGCGTTGTCCATCATGGCCGACACGGAAAGGTCGCCGCTCTTGAGGTAGAAGCTGCCCATCATTCCGCCCTCGAACACCCGCCCCCTTTTGTCGATCTCCTTGAGGAAGACCTTGTGGAGCAGGGCGGTTTTGGGCTCGGGCGGCTGGCCGCCCTTGGCCAGGAAGCTTTCCTTAAGGTAGTCGGCCAGACGGGGGATGTCCACGTCGTTGGGGCATCGGGTCAGACAGGTCTGGCAGGAGGCGCAGATCCAGATGGTGTGGGAATTTTCCACCCTCTCCCGGTCGCCCAGCAGAATAAGCTTGACCAGCTGCTCGGGTCTGAGATCCATGGCGAATGAGACGGGGCAGCCGTTGGAGCATTTGCGGCACTGGTAGCAAGAGGCCAGCTCGACCCCCGATCCGGATTGAACCTCGTCCAGATAGGAGTAATCGACCTGCCAGCCGGTTTCGGTCTGTGTCATGTAATATCTCCCGGCCGGGCCATCCGAGGAAATACCCGGCACTGAAGAAAAAGGGATCTTGGCCGTCCCTCTTTTTCTTGGACAGTTCAATAGCTCCATCAGACGCTAATCGTTTTGGAGCAAAAAAGAATATATACAGGGGGGCCACTAAATGTCAACAAGGAGTGTGATGTAGTGGGCCCAGGAGTTATAGCAAAAAGTTGTGGTTAAGCCATTAACGGGGTGGGCGTGGCTGGCGATTTGAAGGATTTAGTAACTTTCCCAAAGGGGGTATCGCCGGAGCGGATTAGGGCCCGGGTGCGGTCCTTTCGGTCCTCAATTTTTTTCCTCGGTCCACAAGGAGCGGAAGCCGGCGGCGGCCGGCTCGAGGGCGCCCGCAAGGCCGGAGCCGCAGAAGCGGCCGAGGCCGGTCCTGACGAAGTCCATCAAAGATCGGGCTGTCCGCTTGGGGCAAGACCGCCCCGGAGTTGTCAAACCCGGATCTTGATTGGATTTAGCAGAAATGATATAAGCTTCCCCCCAAAAGGGTATTTTATGACCGGAAAGTCATTATTATCCTAGGTAAAAAAATTATCCAACCGCCTGACAAAACATCTTCCAAACAAATACAAACCTGATACACTACATCCCGCCCTGCAGAGCTTCCAGGTCAGAAGGCTTCTTAATTCCACTCTTCATTTCTGCGGCCTGCAAGGGAAAAGACCAAGCCTTTCGGTTGTGGTCGCAATATTTGTTTGATAACGCTTGGCTTAAGAAAGGTGTTTGAATGTAGTTTTTATTTATAAAATAAGGAGCTATCCGAAAAATAATTTATAATCACTTTAATTGACTTACAAAAAATTATATCAGTTCTGTCCGGCTAAGCGAAGCATAGATTTAACTGATTGTTATTGTGGGTTAATTGATTATTAAAGCCGGGCGGTTGAAGTAATTTCTGGATGGTGCAGCGTCTGAAGAGGTTGAGTTGAAGGAGTTGAGCCAGTTGCTGAAGGCTTAATCCGAGGCGACAAAGGAACTTGAGATAGCAGAGCAAAAGGTAAGCAATCAAGGCCACATAGACCTGAGAAAGAACGGCATTGGGGGAGTTGCCGATAAAGGATTCGATCTTCAGGTTCTGCTTGATGAAGCGGAAGAAGGTCTCTATCTGCCAGCGTTCCTTGTAGATGTCGGCGATGGTCCTGGCCGAGAGATCGAAGTAGTTGGTCAAAAAGACGTAATGCTTACCGGCCTCCTTGTCGCGGTAGCCGACTCTTCGCAAGGCCACTGGGTAATCGGCCCATTTGGCCCCTGTAAGCCAAATGACCTGGTCGGAGGTGACGCCCAAACGGCGGTTGACTCTGTTGCGCTTGACGACCTTGTAGCGGGCGCCCTTTTTCATCCTGGTGACGAAGAAAACGCCCCTGTTGGCCAGGGAAAAAAGCCAGGCAAAGGCGATGTAGGCCTTATCCATGGCCACGATGGAGCCCTTGGGAAGGTGAATTGCTTTGGCGGTCTTGGACTCATGACATTTGGCTTCGGAAATTGAAACAAAAGCGGGTAGATAGCCGTCATGATCCAGCAGGGTGTTGATTTTAATGCCGGCCTTAGTCTTTCGAAACCTGGCCCAGGGGAAGAGGCTCAGGCAGAGACTGATCGTGGTCGCATCCAAGGAGAACAGCTTATTTTTGAACCTGAACTTGTGCTTGGGAGCAACGGGTTGACAACGACCGTAGACATACCCGAACAAGGCCTCGAAGAAGGAAGCCGGCCGTTTCTCGTTGGCCTCGGCAAAGGTGGATCTGGCCACCGGTTGGGTACCTAAGTGGTAGAGATTATTGCTCCTGGAGCGCATGGACCTGACCCCGTCACGGAGCGAGGATCGGCCGGTCAGTTGGATGGCCATGAGGTGAACGAACTGATCCCAGCGGCTGAATCTGCGGGCCGCACGACCGGTTCCGTGGGCCTTGTCGAGAGTGGTGAAAACATGTCTCGGAACAATCTTGAGCATCTGGGAGAGGATCGTGCTACAATGAACCATGGCCTGATTTGTCCTTTCCGATCGGTGAGTTATGCGCAACACCATTATATCGGAATCACGGATGAATCGGGCCATTTTCTTGACTCTTAGCCGGACAGGACTGAAATTATATCTTGGACGCCGCACTCCAATTGGTTTTAGAAATTGAGTGTTTGGAGGATAGTTGATGCAGCGCAATAAAAATGAATATATACGGACAAGATGGCGGATGCTCCTGATGGCTGTGCTGCCCGGTCTCCTGCTGATCGGATGCGACCAGCAGCCGCAACAGCAGGCCCCTCAGCAGAAGCCTGTTCGACAAGTCTCCACGATTACGGTGCAGACCCAAAAGGTTGTGCTGACCACCGAACTGCCCGGACGGACCTCGGCCTTTCGGGTGGCCGAGATCAGGCCCCAGGTCAACGGCCTGTTGCAGAAACGGTTGTTTGAGGAGGGTTCCGACGTGGAGGCCGGCCAACCCCTGTACCAGATCGCCCCGGCTTCCTTCCCGGCTGCCCTGGACAACGCCGAGGCCAGTCTGACGGCCTCGCGGGGGGCCGTACAGCAGGCCCAGGAGGCCCTTAAGGCCAGCCTGGCCGATGTGGAGCGGTTGGAGGTTTCCGCAGATTTCGCCAGGAAGAACCGCCAGCGCTATGAGGCCCTGTTCAGGGAAAAGGCCACCTCGGCCAATCAGCGCGACCAAGCCGTATCTGCGGCCAAGGAAGCCGAGTCCGCGCTGCAGGCCTCCAAGGCCAGGGTGGGCAGCAACCGGGAGGCGGTGGCCATGGCCCAGGCCAATATTCTGCGGGCCGAGGCGGCGGTGAGAACGGCCCGGATAAACCTGGGATACACCAAGGTCGCGGCCCCCATTGCCGGACGCGTCGGCAGGTCCAATGTAACCGAGGGGGCCATGGTCACGGCCTACCAGCCCCTGGCCCTGGCCACCATCCAGCAGTTGGACCCCATCTATGTGGATGTGCCCCAGTCCACCACCGAGTTGCTGCGGTTGAAGAAAAGCCTGAAGGAGGGACAGCTCAACCAGAACGGAACGGACCAGAACAACGTCAAGCTGATCTTGGAAGACGGAACGGCCTACGCCCACGAAGGAACCCTCCAGTTCAGCGACATCACCGTAGACTCCACCACCGGATCGGTCATTCTTAGGGCGGTCTTCCCCAACCCGGACGGCATGCTTCTGCCGGGTATGTTCGTCAAGACCGTGATCAGGGAAGGCATAGACGAAAAGGCCGTCCTTATCCCTCAGCAGGCCGTGGCCCGGAACCCCCGGGGGTATCCCATGGCCTGGATCGTGGACGCCGAAAGCAAGGCCCAGGTGCGCATGCTCGATCTCGACCGGACCGTGGGCAGCAGCTGGCTCATTTCGGACGGTCTGACTCCCGGAGATCAGGTGATCATGGAGGGTACCCAGATGTTGCGTCCCGGCACAGTGGTCAAGGCCGTGCCCTTTAAGGAGGCCCAGACCCAGACCGGGCCAAAGGCGGACGCCGGCGACCAACCCCGGAAGAAAAGCGGAGGCGACGCCTGATGCTGTCGAAGTTCTTCCTGGACAGGCCGGTTTTCGCCTGGGTCATCGCCATCATAATTATGACGGCCGGGGGCCTGGCCATCTACAGCCTGCCCATCTCCCAGTATCCGCCCATCGCGCCGCCGTCCATCGCCGTCGAGGCCTATTTCTCGGGGGCCTCGGCCGAAACGGTGGAAAACACGGTGACCCAGATCATCGAGCAGAAGATGACCGGGCTGGATTCCATGCTCTATTTCTCCGGCACCAGTTCATCTTCCGGCTCCTCCCGCATAGAGCTGACCTTTGCCCCGGGCACGGACCCGGACGTTGCCTGGTCCAAGGTCCAGAACAAGCTCCAGCTGGCCATGGCCAGCCTGCCCGACTCGGTTCAGCGCCAGGGGGTCAAGGTCAGCAAATCCACCCGCAACTACCTCATGGTGGTGGGCCTGACCTGCGAAGACGACAGCATGGACCGGGCCGACCTGCAGGACTACGCCCAGTCCAACCTGGAGAAGATCCTCTCCCGTGTCCCGGGGGTGGGCGAGGTGGAGATTTTCGGCAGCCAGTACGCCATGCGCATCTGGGTCAACCCGGACAAGCTGACCAACTACCAGTTGACCATGGCCGACATCGTCGGGGCCCTGCAGGCCTACAACGTGGAAGTTTCCGCCGGCCAGTTCGGCGGCGCCCCGGCCGTGGAAGGCCAGAGGCTCAATGCGGCCATCGTGATCCAGCACCTTCTCCAGACCCCGGAGGAGTTCGCCGGCATCCCCATCCGGACCAATCCGGACGGTTCCGTGGTCAGGGTCAGGGACATCGGCCGGACCGAACTGGGCACGGAACGCTATGATTTTATAGGTGAATTCGAAGGCCATCCGGTGGGCGGCCTGGCCATCCGCCAGGCCGCCGGGGCCAACGCCCTGGACACGGCCAAGAACGTAAAACAGAAACTGGAGGAACTGAGCCAGTATTTTCCGCCCGGCATGAGGGTGATCTATCCCCACGACACCACGCCCTTTACTCAGGTCTCCATTAACGAGGTGATCAAGGCCCTGTTTTTGGCCATCTTCCTGGTGTTTGTGATCATGTACATGTTCATGGGCACTTTCCGGGCCACTCTCATCCCCACCATCGCCGTGCCGGTGGTCCTGTTGGGGACCTTTGCGGTGTTGAGCTTTCTGGGATTCTCCATCAACATGCTGACCATGTTCGCCATGGTTCTGGCCATCGGGCTCTTAGTGGACGACGCCATCGTGGTGGTGGAGAACGTGGAGCGGATTATGAGCGAGGAGGGTCTCCCGCCCCGGGAGGCCACGGCCAAATCCATGGATCAGATCACCAGCGCCCTGATCGGCATCGGGCTGGTGCTCTCCGCGGTCTTCGGCCCCATGGCCTTTTTCCCGGGCTCCACCGGGGCCATCTACCGCCAGTTCTCGGTGACGGTTATCTCCTCCATGTTGCTTTCCGTGGCGGTGGCTCTGATCCTGACCCCGGTGCTGTGCGCCTCGCTTCTCAAGCCGGTGCCCAAGGGGCATCAACCGGCGGACAACGCCGTGTTTTTCCTGCGGCCCTTCTTCCGCTTGTTCGATCGGTCCTTTTATTGGTCCAGGGACCTGTATGTCAGGCTGGTGGGCCGGGTTCTGAAAAAGAAATTCCGCTACCTTTTCGTTTTTGTGGCCATCGTGGCGGCCATGGTCTACCTCTTCCATAGCATGCCCACCTCCTACCTTCCGGACGAGGATCAAGGCAGCCTGATGGTCCAGGCCATTCTTCCGTCCGGTTCCACCCTGGAGCAGACCCAGGCCGTGGTCCATAAGATGAAGGACTATTTTGATCAGAATGAAAAGGAGAGCGTCAAGTCCTTCATGTCCCTGTCCGGGATGAGCTTCGGCGGGATGGGCCAGAACATGGCCCTGGGCTTTGTGAGGCTCAAGGATTGGGAGGAACGCCAGCGGGAGGACCTGAAGGTCTGGGCCGTGGCCGGAAGGGCCATGGGGGCCTTCTCCCAGATAAAGGAGGCCATGGTCTTCGCCTTTGCGCCTCCTGCGGTGGTCGAACTGGGCACGGCCACCGGGTTCGAGTTTCAGTTGCAGGACCGGGGCGGCCTGGGCCACGCCAAGCTCATGGCGGCCCGCAACCAGTTCCTGATGATGGCCGCCCAGGATCCCCGGTTGGTCCGGGTCCGGCCCAACGGCATGGAGGATGTGGCCGAATACTACATCGACGTGGACTGGGACAAGGCCGGCGCCTTGGGCATCCCCATCTCCAACATCCACAATACCATAGCGGCGGCCGTCGGCGGCTCCTATGTCAACAACTTTATCCAGGGCGGGCGGGTCAAGCGGGTTTTCGTCCAGGCCGACGCACCCTACCGCATGCTGCCCGAGGATCTGGATAGACTTTACGTCCGCAACAACGCAGGCCGGATGGTTCCCTTCTCCTCCTTCGCCACAGGACGATGGAGCATAGGTTCTCCCAAGCTGGAAAGGTACAACGCCTTCCCGTCCATCAACATCCTGGGCGAGCCGGCGCCGGGCAGAAGCTCCGGAGAGGCTATGGAGGCCGTGGAGGAACTGGTGGCCAAGCTGCCCCAGGGCATCGGTTACGACTGGACCGGGCTGTCCTACCAGGAACGGATGGCCAGCTCCCAGGCGCCGTTGCTCTACGCCTTCTCCATTTTCGCCATCTTCCTGTGCCTGGCCGCGCTCTATGAAAGCTGGCCCATTCCCATCTCCATCCTGCTGACCCTGCCCCTGGGGGTCATCGGCGGAGTGATCGCCACCAACCTGCGGCACATGCCCAACGACGTCTACTTCCAGATCGGCATGTTGACCACCCTGGGATTGACCACCAAGAACGCCATTCTGATCGTCCAGTTCGCCAGGGCCAGAGTGGATGAGGGGGCCCGGCTGATTACAGCCACCCTGGAAGCGGCCAAGCTGAGGCTGCGGCCCATTGTGATGACCTCGCTGGCCTTCGGGTTCGGCGTTCTGCCCCTGGCCCTTGCCACCGGCGCAGGCGCGGGCGCCCAGAAGGCGATCGGCACGGCGGTGCTGGGAGGAATGATCACCTCCACCCTGCTGGTCACCATCTTTGCGCCGCTGTTCTACGTGCTGATCTACCGGGCCATGGGAAAACACAGAAAGAGAGCTTCGATCGACAGTCATCCTGAAAACGGGGCTGGCCGATAGTAGAGATACACGGTCCGGGGTAAGGCTGATCCGGGCGGGTTCCAAAAATAGGGAAACATATTTCCGGAACCCGCCCCGGCTCCCTCCCCCGGGGACAGTCCGCCATTGGAGTAAGTGCCGGAATAGCGTTCCGATACAAAAGCGGCGAATGGTGTCGGGGGCGCGTCCCCGGCGCCCGAAGCGGAACATAATTATAACAATCACTATAGGTTGGCAGAACGCCAAAACGGGTCCTCGATTGACTCGACAGCCTGGCATCCCCTTCGGCCATGGCGACCGTGTTCCAACCTGGAGGTCATAGGCCTGCCGGATCACCCCCCGCCACATTGGTTCCGAATTAAATTAGAGTGTTTGTCAGAATAACGTTCCGATTCAAAAGCTAAAGGTGCTGCCGGGGGCACACCCCCGGCAGCCGAATCGGAACAGATTTATGACATTCGCTATAATACCATTCTTTGGAGGCGAGGCCCTGGTAGGGCATCGGCACCTCAAGGCGTTGGACCATGGGTTTGGCGGTCATTCCCAGGATGAGGCCTCCCCTTTGTTTATCGTTCTTGAAAACATTACGTTGCCTACCCGAATCGCCCGACTATCCCGGAATACAGTGTCCAACCGTGACCGTGGGCCGGAGGTGCTCAACTTGTCCCAAAGTTGCATAAAATTTGTGGCGTCCAGTCAAGCAATGGCTTTATAAATATCCATAAAAGGGTCAGGGAAAATTTTTTACCGCAGATTTTATTCCCAAATCGGGCCGGCCGAATGTTTTACCTTGACAAAGGCCGGTCTTTGATATTGAT
The DNA here is from genome assembly GCA_963662305.1 of Desulfarculia bacterium. Taxonomy (GTDB): domain Bacteria; phylum Desulfobacterota; class Desulfarculia. Next base: position 909,246 of record OY759351.1, read on the forward strand.
TATATAATTATAAAGACCGTATCAATTTTGGAAATTGATACGTAATCGGTCAGGGAAGGCGATCGAGACGTAATTTGATCTTATGGAACATCGTATGCCGGGACAGGCGGAAGGCCGCGGCATTAGAACCCGCGTAATGCGGTCCAGGGATTGAGCTGTCGAGAGATGAACCGATAAGCTTTGCTCTGAGATTTGGGTCGGCCGCTTTAAGGGCTGTCGGCAGGGAAAAATCAGTCGGCAGAGGAGATAAGGTGACCATGGATTGCGAATACATTGAGGCCGATCTGCTGATCATAGGCGGCGGAAGCGCCGGTTGCATGGCGGCGATCCGGGCCTTGGAGCTGAATCCGGAACTGAAGGTCGTCATCTTTGAGAAGGGCGACATCAAATACAGCGGATCCATCGCCCGGGGCATGGACGCCCTTAACGTGGTGGCCATCCCCAACTTCACCACCCCGGAATTGTACCTGGAGTCCCTGGGCTTAAGCTGCCGGGGCGTCTTGGATCAGGGGCCCAGCCACCTGCTGGCGGCCCGCTCCTTCGACCTGCTCAAAAAACTTGAGAGCTGGGGAGTTTACTTTCCGGTGGACGACGGCGGCAACTACCGCACCCTCAAATACCACATCAAGGGCGAGTTCCAGACCGCCATGGAAGAGCCCGATCTGAAGATCATCATCTCCCGCAAAGCCCAGCAGGCGGGAGCAATGGCGGTGAACCGGGTCATGAGCCTGGAACTGCTAAAGGACAACGGGCGGGCGGCCGGAGCCGTGGGCCTGAACGTGCGCACCGGGGAGCTTGTGGCCTGTACGGCCAAGGCGGTCATCCTGGCCGCCGGGGGGCAGGCCCGGTTCTCTCTGCCCAATTCGGGATACCTCTACGGAACCTTCGATTATCCGGGGAATAGCGGCGACGGCTACGTTATGGGCTTTCAGGCCGGGGCCCGGCTGGCCAGCATGGAGTTTTCGCGAAAGACCATGCTCATCAAAGACGCCAACATGCCCTTGCTGGCCATCACCGTAACCCGGGGCGGCCGGGTCATGGATATCTTCGACCATGTCATCATGGAGAACGAGTGCGCCAACATCGGCCAGATGGATGAGGCTTACGATAAGGGATGGGGCCCCCTGCGGATCCAGCTCAGCCACCTCAAGCCAGAACTCATCGACGAGATCGAGCACATCCTGTTTTCCACCGAGCGGCCCGTGCAGGAACGCTTTTTCAAGGGCCGGGGGGTCGATTTCCGCAACCGGGATATCGAGCTCTGGCCCACCGAGGCCCAGATCTGCGGCGGCCACGGCATGGGCGGCCTCTATGTCAATCCCAAAGCCGAGACCGACGTTCCCGGGCTGTACGCGGCCGGAGACGTGGCCTCGGTGCCCAAACAGCACCTCTCCGGGGCCTTTGTTTTCGGGGAGGTGGCAGCCGAGGAGGCGGTGGGCTTCATCGCCCGCAACCGCTCGGTGAAGCGGAACTCGGATCAACTGAAAGAGGCTGCGGCTCTTCGGGACCGACGGTCCGCCAGGGCCGGACGGGACATCCCGGTCCAGGACCTGGAACACAAGGTCCGGCGGCTGATCAGCGATTATGTGATCTCCCCCAAAAACGCCTACAAGCTCAACCGTTGGCTGGAATGGTCCGAACGGTTCAAGGAGGAGATGGAAACTAATGTGGCCGTGGGCAGCGGCCACGAGCTGTCCAAACTGTATGAGGTGGACCACATCGTCCAATGCGCCGATTTCTCGGCCCAGGCCTCCCTGGCCCGCCGGGAAAGCCGCTGGGGATCGGCCCACAAGCGGACGGACTTTCCGGAGCAGGACGACGTCGGTTTCCTCTGCCACATCACCCTTTGCCGGGGCGAGGATTCCAGGGAGATACGGGTGGAAAAGGAACCGCTGAAAGATTTGGCCGGAAAGGCGGTGACAAGATGATATCGGACATCAACATCAAGGTCGACCGGGATCTGTGCTACACCTGCGGCCTGTGCGTGGACCGCTGCATCATGGACAACCTGCGTCTGTCCGTGGCGCCCTGCCGCCAGGCCTGCCCCCTGGACCTCAACTGCCAGGGATATGTTCGTCTGCTGGCCCAGGGCAGGGAGGAGGAGGCGGCCCAGGAGTTGCGCAAATACACTCCCTTCGCCGAAATTCTGGGGCGGGTCTGCTCCCGGCCCTGCGAAGCGGCCTGCGAACGGGAGGCCGGCATCGGCGACGGCGCCGTCCACATCCGGGCCCTGAAGCGCTACCTCTCGGATACGTATCCCCACATCGTCAACAGCCCGGCGGCGGAAGAAAGGCCGTCCGGCGGCGGGAAGGCGGCCGTGGTCGGCTCCGGCCCGTCCGGCCTGATGGCGGCCTACCAACTCACCCTCGACGGCCACGAGGTGACCGTCTTTGAAGCCTCGGAAAAGCCGGGCGGTTTTCTGCGGACCGCCATACCGCCTTTCCGGCTGCCCACCGAAATCGTGGACCGGGCTCTGGACCAACTCTCCAGTATGGGTGTTGAGTTCAAAACAGGGCGGGCCGTGGGCGCGGATCTCGATTTTGAGGACCTGGATTCCTACGGGGCCGTGATCGTGGCCATCGGAGCCGGGGCCGCCGCTTCGGCGGGAGTGCCGGGGCTGGAGGTGGAAGGCGTTGTCCAGGGCCTGGATCTCCTGGCCGGAATAAGGGACGGGAGGGGGCCTGACTGCGCCGGAAAATCGGTTCTGGTGATCGGCGGGGGCAATACGGCCGTGGACTGCGCCCTGGCCTGCCGCCTCAGCGGCGCCTCAGAGGTCGGAATCGTGTGCCTGGAGGGCCGCGGCCGGATGCCGGCCTATGAGCAGGAATTGCGGGAGGCCCAGGAGTCCGGAATCGTCATTGAAAACTGCTGGGGGGTCCGCTCCATGAGGCCGGCCGAGGGCGGGGGCGTGGAGCTGGCCCTGGCCAGGTGCCTGTCCGTTTTTGATGAGGCGGGCCGGTTCGCCCCGGTGCTGGACGATAACTGCCCGCCGTGGCTGAGGCGGGCCGATCTGGTGGTGGTGGCCGCGGGGCAGAAGGTGGACTGCAGCAGGCTGCCCCAAGATATCTTTGACCAGGCCTTCGGACGGGTCAAGGTCGACCCAAGGACCCTGCAGACACATGGGCGGGAAAGGGTTTTCGCCTGCGGCGATGGGGTGAGCGGCCCCTCTTCCGTGGTTCAGGCCATGGCCTCCGGCAGGGAAGCGGCTATTTCGGCCGATCGTTTTCTGCGCGGAAGAAGCCTGATCCAGGGCCGGGACCTCTACGCGGTCAACGGCCTTTCCACGGATTACGAGGTCCTCCCCGAGCGCCGGGCCGGCGGCGCGCGGGAAGAGGTCGGCCGCTTGCCCCTGGAGAGCCGCTCCCTGCACCAGGAGACGGATTTAACCCTGAGCCCGGCCCGGGCCCGCCGGGAGGCCGAAAGGTGTCTCAGCTGCGGACGGGCCTTTGAGGCCAATAAGACGTGCTGGTATTGCTTGCCTTGTGAAATTGAATGCCCGGTCCAGGCCCTCACGGTGAGGATGCCGTACCTGGTTCGCTGAGCGGCGAACAGGTGGTCCGGTGAGATTTGTTTTGCGGTGGATTATTAATTTTTGCAATAAACGGGGAAAGGAGCATGTCATGGGAAAGAGGCACTTTTTGGGCGGCAATCAACTGAAGAGGCTGCTGGCCGTGGGGGTGGTGGTCCTGGCCTTGACCGTACCGGGCCTGGGCCCCCAGGGGGCCTCGGCGGCGGACAAGGACACCATCGTCATGGGCATGTGGAGTTCGCCGGGCAACTCCCTGCTGCCCCACTTCTACTCCCTGGGGTATGCCAGGGCGGTGTTCCGGATCGTCTTCAGCCCCCTGCTGGAATGGAACGATGAGGGCAAAATCGTTCCCCGCATGGCCGAATCCTATCAGATCTCTCCTGACGGTCAGACCTATAGGTTCAAAATACGCGACAACGCGTTCTGGCACGACGGCCAGCCGGTCACCTCAAAGGACGTGGCCTTTACCATCGAATGTCTGACCGATCCGGACTACTCCTTCATGGACTTCAACATCGTCTCCGGCATCGCCGGGGCCAAGGCCCGGAAAAAGGGCGAGACCAAGGAACTGACCGGCTTCAAGGCGATCGACGACAAGAATTTCGAAGTCAAATCGGACGGCGTGTTCGCGCCCCTGCTGGACGGCTTCACCGAGATGCACATCCTGCCCCATCACATCCTCAAGGACACCCCGGTCAAGGAGATGGCCACCAGCGTCTTTGCGGCCAACCCCACCGTGGGGTGCGGGGCCTACAAGTTCGTCAAGTACGCCACGGATCAATATATCGAGTTCGCCAGGTTCGATAAGTTTTTCCTGGGCAAACCCAAGATCGCCAAGGCCTTTTTGCGCATCGTCAACCCGGATACGGCCATCGCCCAGCTGGAGAACGGGGAGCTGGATCTGGTCCTGGGAGAGGCCCTGGCCAATATTCCCAACATCGAAATACCGCGGGTCAAGAAGGCGGCCTCCCTGGAGGTCATGTTCGCCTCCAGCCCGGCCACCCAGGGCCTGATGCTGGTCTGCAGCCAGGAGAAGCTGAAGGACCTGCGGGTCCGTCGGGCCCTGGTCCACGCCATCAACCGGGAAGGCATCGTCCAGAAAATATTGATGGGCGGCGGAGTGGTGACCCCCATTCCCCGGGCCGTGGGTTATCCTTACTTTAAGGCCGATGCGTTCAAAGCCCAGGCCTACGATCCCGAGCTGGCCAAAAAGTTGCTCCAGGAGGCCGGGTGGAAAAAGGACACTGTCCTGCGCCTGGTGGTGCCCACCGGCAACAAGGAGCGGATGCAGTGGGCCACCGTGGCCCACCAGAACCTGACCGAGATCGGGATGAAGGTGGACCTGCAGCAGATGGATATCGCCACCATGATTAAGGTCCTGCGGGGGACCCCCGACAAGATCGACGCCTTTTTTGTGGGCTACCAGAACTACATGGATCCCTACATGTACTACCATCGGCGCTTTCATTCCGAGAGCATCCCTGGAGGCAACCTGCTCTACTACAACGATCCCGAAATGGATAAGCTCATAGACGCCAGCGCTGCCACCGTGGATCCGGCCAAGAGAGCCGAGATCTTTGATAAGATACAGACCAAACTCTATGAGGAGCTGCCCGTCATACCCATTGTGTGCCCCACTTCGGCCATTGCGGTGAACAAGCGGGTCAAGGGAGTCAAAAGCTCCATCCTGCCGCTGACCCGCAATATGCATGAATGGGAGATCCAATAACACTCAGCGTGGCTGGACCTGCCCAGGCAGGCTCCAGCCGCTCCGGACCGGGCGCCCTCTGGGCGGCTCGTGGGGGATGAATAAAGGATCATGACCACCTACATCATCCGGCGTCTGCTCATCGCCATCCCCGTACTGTTGCTGATCACCATGATCATGTACGGCATCCTCAATCTGGCCCCGGGGGAGCCCACGGACATGCTGATCGGACAACAGGCCCTGGCCCCGGAGGAGGTCGAGAAGATCAGGGTCCGGCTGGGTCTGAACCAGCCGGTTTACGTCAGGTACGCCAAGTGGCTGGGCCAGGTTGTGCAAGGCAATCTGGGATACTCCTTCATGGACAGCCAACCGGTGGTCAACCGGCTGGTGGAACGGTTGGGGCCCTCTTTTACCCTGATGCTCTTTGTGGTCATCGTCTCCTACACGGTGGCTGTTCCCATCGGGGTCATCTCCGCTATCCGGCAGTACTCCTGGATCGATTATCTGGCCACGGCCCTGGCCTTCTGCGGGGTCTCGTTCCCCAATTTCTTTTCCGGCCTGGTCGGCATCTACATTTTTTCCCTGGTGTTGAACTGGCTGCCCACCGGCGGGCTGGAGACCATCGGGCAGGGTTTTTCCTTTGCCGACCGGTTTTACCATCTCCTCCTGCCCGGTCTGGTCCTGGCCTTCAGGGAGGTGGGCGTCCTGGTGCGCTACACCCGGTCCAGCATGCTGGATGTGGTCCGGCAGGATTACATCCGCACCGCCAGGGCCGGCGGGCTGTCCGAGTGGAGGGTGATCTTCGGCCACGGGCTCCGAAACGCGCTGCTGCCCCTGATAACCATGCTGGGTTTGACTATCCCCCGGCTGTTCGCCGGGGTGGTGATCATTGAGCAGATATTCCAATGGCCGGGGATGGGCCGCCTGGCCATCGAGGCCATCTTGAGCCGCGATTATCCGGTCCTGATGGGGCTGACCCTCTGCACGGCGGTGATCGTGCTCCTGGGGAATCTGGTGGCCGATATCCTGTACGGCGTCGCCGACCCCCGCATCCGGCTGTCCCGAGGTGCCAAATGACCCCGGCCGCAGTCGCCTCCGTTGATCAGGACATCCCCCGTAAATCATTTGTGGCCTTGGCCTGGCGTCGGTTCCTGCGTCACCATCTGGCTATTATCGGCGCCCTGATCGTGGTGGTGCTGGTGCTCATGGCCGTCCTGGCCCCCTGGCTGGCCCCGCGCGACCCCAACCGGGTGGATATCATGAGCGCCCGGGAAGGCCCCTCGAAGGAGCATGTCCTGGGCTGCGACGTGGTGGGCCGCGATGTTCTCAGCCGGCTGATCTACGGCACCCGGGTATCCCTCTCGGTGGGCCTGGTGGCGGTGGCCATCGGAGTTTTGATCGGGACCCTGTTGGGCTGCCTGGCCGGCTATTTCGGCGGTTGGGCGGACATGATCATCAGCCGCCTGATCGACGCCGTACTCTCGTTTCCGCCGCTGATGCTGATCCTGGTCATCGTGGGGCTTCTAGGGCCGCGCCTGTTCAACATCATGCTGGTCCTGGGGCTGTTGGGCTGGCCCCAGGTGGCCCGGATCGTGCGCGGCCAGATCCTGGCCGTGAGGGAGGAGCAGTACGTTCTGTCCAGCCGGGCGGTGGGCGCGGGTTCCAGGCGGATCATCCTGACCGACGTGCTGCCCAACATCATGAGCCCGATTATCGTGGACTCCACCTTCGGCGTGGCCCGGGCCATTCTCATCGAGGCGGGCCTGAGCTTCCTGGGCATGGGCGTCCAGCCCCCCACGGCCAGCTGGGGCAATATGCTCAACGACGCCCAGTCGCTGTCCATATTGGAGTCCATGTCCTGGATGTGGGTGCCTCCGGGGCTGATGATATTCTTGGCCACCATATCCATAAACTTCGTGGGCGACGGCCTGCGGGACGCCCTGGACCCCAAGCTGAACTGAAAGTGAAGCCTCCATGGAACCAGCCTCTGTTTTAAGCGTTCGCGGTTTGACCACGGTTTTTAAAACCGATCTGGGAGTGGTGCGGGCCGTGGACAAGTTGGACCTGGAGATCCCGGCCCGGGCCACCCTGGGCATTGTGGGAGAGTCGGGGTGCGGCAAGAGCACGGTGGGCCTGTCGATCATGAAGCTGATCCCCAGTCCGCCGGGGCGGATAAGCGGGGGGGAGATATACTTCGAAAACCGGGATCTGCTCCGCTTGAACAACCGGGCCATGAGACGCATCAGGGGCCGCCGGATTTCGATGATATTCCAGGAACCCATGACCTCCCTGAACCCGGTGCGCCGGGTGGGGGAGACCATTATCGAGGTCATCTCGCTCCACTACGGACTGCCGCGCAAGGAGGCCAGGCGCAAGGCGATCGAGGCTCTGGAGTCCATCCGCATCCCGGAGCCGGAGATCCGGATCAACGACTATCCCCACGAAATGAGCGGCGGCATGCGGCAGCGGATCATGATCGCCCTGGCCATCTGCTGCAAGCCTGAGCTGGTCATCGCCGACGAACCCACCACGGCCCTGGACGTGACCATCCAGGCCCAGATATTGTCTCTGCTGGATCAGATCCAGAAAGAGACGGGCACCGCCATCGTCCTCATAACCCATGACCTGGGCGTCATCGCCGAAAACGCCGATCAGGTGGCGGTCATGTACGCCGGGCAGCTGGTGGAATACGCCGACACCTTCTCTCTTTTTCAGGAACCGCTGCATCCCTACACCCAGGGGCTCATGCTCTCCGTGCCCCGTCCGGGCGGGGGCGGCAAGAAAAAGCACCGCCTCAACGTCATTCCGGGAAGCGTTCCCAACCTGCTCAGGATCGCCCCCGGATGCCGTTTCGCCCAGCGATGCCCCGAGGCCGTTGAGAAGTGCTACCAGAAAGAGCCGGCTTTGATTCCGCAATCCGGCGGACGCACGGTCAGGTGCTGGAGATATGCCTGATATGGAAAGAGCCCTGGTCCGGTGTAACGACCTGAAAATGTACTACCCGCTCAAAGGGGGTGTGTTTTCTCGGGTCCTGAACCATGTTCGCGCTGTGGATGGAGTCGATCTTTCCATCTACAAGGGAGAAACGCTCGGCCTGGTGGGGGAGAGCGGCTGCGGCAAGAGCTCGCTGGGCCGGGTCATCCTGAACCTGGAATCGCCCAGCGCCGGAGAGGTTTTCTTTCGGGACATCCGCCTCTCGGAGGCCTCCCGTCAGCAGCAGATCGAACTGCGCCGCCAGATGCAGATTGTTTTCCAGGATCCATACTCCTCCCTGAACCCCAGAAAGACCGTGGAGACCATCATCGGGGAACCCTTTCTGATCCATAATCTGGGAACCCGGCAGGAGAAGCTGCGCAAGGTCAGGCTGGTGATGGATCAGGTGGGCCTGCCCCAGAACTTCATCAACCGCTATCCCCATGAGTTCAGCGGGGGGCAGCGCCAGCGGGTGGGCATCGCCCGAGCGCTCATGCTGGAGCCGGCCTTTATCGTTTGCGACGAGCCGGTGTCGGCCCTGGATGTCTCGGTCCAGGCCCAGGTGCTCAATCTGCTAGCCGACCTGCAGGATGAATACGATCTGACCTATCTGTTCGTCTCCCACGACCTGAGCGTGGTTGAGCACTTCAGCGACCGGGTCGCGGTTATGTATCTGGGCCGGCTGGTGGAGCTGGCGCCCCGGGAGCTTATCTATGGCAAGCCGCTCCATCCTTACACCCAGGCCCTGCTGTCGGCCTGTCCCATACCGATACCCCGCCGGGACCGCCACCGGATCATTCTCCAGGGGGACGTGCCCAGCCCCATCAACCCGCCCCGGGGGTGCCATTTTTCGACCCGTTGCCCCCAGGTGATGCCGGTGTGCCGGGAGGAGGTTCCGGCCATGAAGGAGGCCGTCCAGGGGCATTTTGTCCGCTGCTTTTTGTATTCGGCTGATAAGTCCGAATCAGCGGGAAAGGCCGCGTAGGGGCACCGCAGACAAACGGATACCAGGAATAAACTTGAACCGGAAAGCGGAGTTAACGATGAATCCCACTGAGATAATGATCGAAATGCGGGACGGGACCAGGCTCCAGAGTTTTTTGTACCTGCCTTCGGGCAGGGGGCCGTTTCCGTCCCTGATGGCGCGGTGCATGTACGGCACCGAAAAGGTGGCCGATATTGCCACGGCCTATACCGAATCCGGCTATGCCGTCCTGGTCCAGAACGTCCGGGGCCGGCACGCCTCCCAGGGCGGGCCCACCGGGCGGGGCGATTTTCCCCTGGACGGGTACGACACCCTGGACTGGATGGCGGCCCAGCCCTGGTGCAACGGGCGCATCGGCACCTTCGGCCGTTCCGCCCTGGCCCGGGTCCAGGTATCCACGGCCTTCCTGGCCCATCCGGCCCATCTGGCCATGGCCCCCGCGGTCCTGCCCTACGGCATGATGGACCACCTGGGCGGGGCCTTCATGTTCAGCCAGGTGGCCCAGTGGCTCTACTTCGCCCAGAGCGGTCCGGAACTGAAGGATTTCGAGAAGGTGGAATGGACCCCCCATTTATTCAAGCTGCCCCTAACCTCGGTTATGGGCGGACTGGGCGGGCCGAAGGATCTTTATCTGGATTTCGTGAGCGAACCCCACGGCGTCTACGGCCGGAGCCGAGACAAGGCCGTTGAGTTCAAAGCCCTGCGTACCCCCAACCTGATGGTCACCGGCTGGTACGATCACTGCGGCACCGGCCCCCTGGATTTCTTTGCCGACACCATGGCCTACGCCCCTGAGGAGCAGAAGCGGAACACTCACCTGATTATCGGCCCCTGGGACCACAGCGCCGCGGGCGATGCGGCCGGAGAATACGGTTTCGGTCCGGATTCCATCCTGGACCTGGCCGCCATCGAGGAGGCCTTTTTCGCCCGCCACCTCAAAGGGGACCGGGTAAGCGGGAGCCTGCCGCCCGTGAAAATTTTTGTGATGGGTAAAAACTGTTGGCGGGATGAGCAGGAGTGGCCCCTGTCCCGGGCCAGGGAGACCTCTTTCTACCTGCACAGCGACGGGGATGTTTGCGGAGCCTGGAGGAGGGGCGGACTTTCCACGGAGCCTCCCCAGGAGGAAAAACCGGACCGGTTCACCTATGATCCGGCGGATCCCGTTCCCACCTGGGGCGGGGCCAACAGCGCCCCGGCCACGGCCCTGCCCATGAAGCGGGGTCCCCGAGACCAGCAGGTGACCCTCTACCGGACGGATGTGCTGACCTATTACAGCGATCCCCTGGACCGGCCCCTGGAGGTCACCGGGGTGTTGAAGCTCGTTCTTTACGCCGCCAGCTCGGCGAAGGACACCGACTTCACGGCCAAGCTGATGGATGTGGCCCCTTCCGGCGACGCCCGTCTCATCTCCGACGGGGTGGTCCGGGCCCGGTACCGCAACGGCCTGGACAAACCGGAATTGATCCACCCCGGCCAGGTCTATCGCTACGAGATAGACCTGTGGTCCACCAGCAACGAGTTCCAGGCCGGGCACCGCATCGCCCTGGCCGTATCCAGCAGCAACTTCCCCCGGATAAACCGCAATCTTAATACCGGGGGCGATAATGAGAGGGATTCCAGGTTTATAGAGGCGGACCAGGTTATTTTCCACGACGCCCGATATGCCTCCCATCTTGTTCTCCCGGTGGTTGAAGGGTAGTATTTGGTCAAGGTTCTACCGCTTATAACCTTTAACCTGGTTCGGCAGGGACACGGATTGGCAGTCCAGCCTCTTTCCGCCAGGCGGATATCGCCTCGGCAAGCAGACGTCCAAAAGGGGTTTGGCTTTGTTCGCAAACTACCGGAGCAACAGGGAGGCTTTGGGCAAGGAGCTCTATGAGAGCCCTGTTGCTTTGGATTATTAGCACGATAAGCAGGTTATCAATATGTCGACTCAGCGGTTTGTCTTCGATCTGTCCAGCGACGACCCGGTCCCGGTATATCATCAGCTGGAAAAGGCCATTCAGGAGTGCATCGAAAACGGCAGCCTGGCGGCCAACGATCCCATACCGCCCGAAAGAGACATATCAAGGTTGAACGGGCTCAGCCTCTCCACCGTCCGCAACGCCCTTCAACACCTGGCCCAGAAAGGTTTTTTGTACCGTATCCAGGGCAAAGGAACCTTTGTGGCCAACACCGAGCTGCGGCGGAAAAATATCCGCTATTATTCCCTGGTGGAGAGATTTCAGGGAGAATTCGGCCGGCTAAATATCAAATTCCTCGGCCTTGAGCGGCAGCGCGTGGAGGAGCCGGTGGATCAGTATCTCAATATTCGGCCGGATGAGGACGTCTATAAGCTGCGGAGGGTTGTTTATGTCGACCGCCGACCGACCGTCTACAGCGTCTCCTATCTGCCCTATGACCTGGTGAAAGGCCTGGAAAAATTCGCCCCCGACCACTTCGAGAAAAACGCCCTGTATATTCTGCTGGAGGAGAAGTTCGGAATTCCGACCATGAAGAACCGGGATCTTTATGGAGCCGTTTCAGCCGACAAGGATTTGGCGGATATTCTGGCCGTGGAGGAAGGCCGGCCGCTCCTGCTGGTTGAAATGCAGGCCCTGACCCACAAGGAGAAGCCTTACGAGTACCGGATCAGCTACTGCCGGGTGGAGGAGCGGAAAATACAGCGCGAGTATTGAGGGGCGTTGAATATAATAGAGCTGCCCCGCCCCAACCGGCCGGCTTGCTATTTGAACCTATTGATAAAACCGGTCGTTCGGCCGTGGTGCAGCCTGTTTTTGTCGTCCCGCGGTTTTTCGACCATCTTTCCCCCCTTTTGGCCCTTCGGAGGGACTTCATAGCCATAGGAACAGAAGTAGTCGAAGGCCAGCCTTTCGGTGAGCCGGCGGGAGTAGATTTCTATTATCTTTTTGGCCGCCACGGCCAGGGTCTGGTTGTCGCCCACCGAGAAATAGCCCCCCACCACCAGGGAGACCTCGAATCCGCCGAAGGACTCCACCACCAACCCGCCCAGAATGGCGCTCATTTCCCCGGCCAGGCTGGAGAGGTATCTGATGGCCCTCGACTCTCCCTCGGTCACCCCGCAGGAGGAGCACTCCTGGTTGGACTTCAGCATGATTTTCCTCAGGGAGAAGCCGTCCTCCTCCTGATCGAGTTCCGCGCAGGTCGGGGTCCCTTTTTCGCAAAAGGCGTACTTTTTCTCTTCGTCCTTCATGGTGTACAGGAGCGGGGTTCTCAGCTGATAATCCAGGACGGCCTCGAAAAATACGGTTATGGCCCCGGTTACGGTGTCGTTGTTGATGCTGGCCCCAAACTTGGGTTTGCCGATCTGGTTGCCGAAACGGTCGATGAACTTACCATCCAGGTAGGCCTCGTAATATTTCTGGAAAATCGTCAGGAGGGGTATATTTTTCCCGAGGGTTTTTCGCTCCTTCGCAAACTTTTCCGGATAGACATAGAACCAGGGATTGAAAAGAGTTTTCGAAACGGCTCTGATAAAATCCTCGATTTCGCCCCTGGATAATATTGTTTGGGGCGGTTCCTTTTTTCCCGATACGATGAAAAATCGATTGATCGCCGACAATTTCGTCAAGAGGTCCGAATCGGGCGTCCCGGCCAAGGCGGAGAGCGATTTGTCTTCAGCCGCCTCCTCTACCACAGTCACCCGGCACTCTTTCAGGCAATTGGCCGAATGGATGTTTTCCTTCAGCGTGTCTTGCACTCCGCTCTGCATGTTGAGCAGATCAAATCCGGCGCATCCGCCGAGCAGAAATACGGATAGTGTCAATATCGAAAAATACTTGGTCATCTCAGCGTCTCCTTTGGTTCGGATGGTCAACCAGGAGGCTTGGGCGGAGGAGGTGGAAGGAGTGCCATATTATCGTTCCGAGTATAAATATAAAACGCCTCAAAGATATTTATTAGGTCGCTTCCGGAGGAGAAGTCAACTAATTTTATAACGGTTTGATAGCTGATTACTGCCATTTAGAAATGTCTTGCAACCAGCGGGAAATCTATAATAAACGGCTTGGGTGTCGAAGGGGGGAGGGCCTCCGCGCTTTGGGTTTTCAACCATCCTGGGGCCACGAAATATCGTATTGAACGGGTTTTGTCTTGTGTCGGAGGGGGGCTGCCCGGCCGGTGCCGGATCGATCGGGGAGGAGGAAAGGCACCCCGTTTTTTTCCCGAAACCGGGGCGCCCTTTATATCAGCTGTGGGGGTCAGCCCATGTCGCCCCGGCCCATCCGGCCGGCGATCTCTCCGGCCTGGGCCATAATCCGGTCGAAGAGCTCCTTCATGGTCGGTATCTCCTTGATCTGGCCCACGCCCTGGCCGCAGGCGATGATGCCGGCGGTAAGGTCGCCGGTGGTGTACATGATCTTGGACTTGGCTCCGGCCACCACCTGGAGGATCTCGTCCAGCTCCGCGCTCTTGCCTTCCAACTCCAGGCACCTGGCTGCGGCTTCGTTGGCCCAAACCCGGTGGGTGGAGCCGATGGAGCGCATGACCAGCTGGGTGTCCAACTCCGTGGCCTGGAGCAGGGCCTCCTTCAGCTTGTCGTGAATGGGGGCCTCCCGGGTCAGGAGCAGCCGGGTGCCCATGATTACCCCCTGGGCTCCCAGGGCCAGGACCGCGGCCACGGACCGGCCGTCGGTCACGCCTCCACCGCCGATGACCGGCACCTCCACGGCGTCGACCACAGTGGGGATCAGAACCATGGTCCCGAGGTCCAGCTTGCCCGTGGCCCCGCCGTTCTCGTACCCCACCACGGTCACGATGTCCGCGCCCAGGGATTGGGCCTTTTTGGCGTAGCGGACTCCCACGCACTTATGGATCCAGGTCAACCCGGCCGACTTGAACATCCGGCCCAGTTCCTCCGGGGCGGCGTGACCCGAGGTCTCCACCACCTTCACCCCTTTGTCGACGAGGACTTCAGTGTACTCCTGGTTGTCGACGGGCCGCATGGAGGGAAAGAGGTTGATGTTGACCGCGAAGGGCTTGTCGGAAAGCTCCCTTATCCGGTCGATGGCGGCCGCAAAGGATTCCTTGCTGTCGTAGTTGGCCGAGGCCAGCACGCCGATGCCCCCCGCGTTGCCCATGGCCGCCACAAACTCCGCGTTGGAGATCCAGGCCATGGTGCCCCCCACCAGGGGATACTTGATACCGAGCATTTCCGTGATCCGGGTCTTGATCATAACTGACTCCTCTCGACTGGGATGTGAGGCCGGCAGGGCTCTTTTGCTCAAACTCCCTTATATCAGCAGCCCCGCCCTTCTGAAAAGCCGGGTCTGCTGCGCAGAAAGTCTCCGGCGCAAGGGGAGGGGTGCGTAAATGTTATGCGGAGGGTCTTTGGTAAATTGGGCTGCTGTTTTTAATGTATCTGTATAACGTTATAAATCAAAATTTTTTATCTTGGCACGGGTCGTGCTCTATCCCCTGGCAAGACCAACAAAGAAAGGGGAACGAAGATGACCAAAAAGATTTTGACGGGAATAGCAGTTGTCGCGGCTCTTGGCTTGATGGCCACCACCGTTCTGGCCGGTCCCGGCGGACGGGAAGACCGCCGCCACGGTTGGAAGATCACCAGGCCGGCCCAGATGCGGATCGTCCCCCGGGTCGAAAAGAGTCGGTTCGCCAAACCAATTAAAAGAGACCTGAACGGCTCGGCCTATGGTTCCGGTTTCCGGTCCCGCACTTACTACGACCGCGGCTTCGGAAACTGCCCCAACTCCAGAGGCCGTTTTTAAAATACAGTAAAGATAGATGAAAGCGGAACAAAAACAGATAAGCAAAGGAAAGAAGGAGAAACGGAAATGAAAAAAGCGGCAATTATCAGCAGCGCGGTGGTGATCGTGGTTTTGGCGGCCCTGCCGGTCCTGGCCAAGGGCCCGGGCGGAGGACAGGGCTACGGCATGGGCCCCGGACAGAGGGGATTCGGCCCGGGCGCGGTCCAGGGAATGAGCGAGGAAAAGGCTCAGGCTCTTCAGGAAGCCCGGCAGAAGTTCTTCACCGAGACCCAGGACCTGCGCAACCAGATTCAACTCAAGCGGGCCGAGCTCAGGGCCCTGTTCCTTAACCCGGAGACCAAAGAGGCCGACCTGCTGGCCAAGAACAAGGAACTCCAGACCTTTAGAAACCAGATGAGCGAGAAGCGCCTGGTTCACCGGATCGAAATGAAAAAGCAGTTTCCCGAGCTGGGCGCAGGATTCGGCCGCGGGTTCGGCATGGGCCCGGATAACGATTGGCACCATGGCCGGGGACGCGGCCAGGCCCGGGGAGCCGGATTCGGCGGCGGCTACTGCTGGCAGTAACTTTTAAGCGTCTCTCTCCACCCTAACCAATGCGGCGGCCGGAAAAGCTCGACTTACCGGCCGCCGCTTTATTTTTCCGAGGTAATGCCGTGGACTCAGGTTGTCCCGGTATCGAGGCTGTGGTTCAATGGAGATCATGAAAAGAGGTCACCAACTCCTGATCCTAATTCTGAGCGGGCTGATTCTGATCGGGCTTTTAACCCTGTTCACCTTCAACCGCCTGGATAAGGCCAGGGGTTTGTGGCGGGAATCGCTGACCCGGCAGGGGGTTTATATCCTGGCCTCTTTCCGGGCCATGGGCCGGGCCGGTATGCGGCACATGCAGTCCGGGAGCAACAGCAGGCTTCAGTACCTGGCCGAGGAAATGGCCGAGGTGGGGCTGGTCAAGAGCGTCTACCTGATCGACGTGGAGGGCCGGGTGGTGACCCACTCCGATCCATCCAAGGTGGATTCCGCCGAACCCCAGGCCGAGGAGCTATGGCGCCTGGCCTTGGAGTATCAAAGAAGGCTCCAGCTTGGTGAGCGGGTCCAGGGCCGGTTTACTCCCGGAGGTTTCCTGATGATCCGGCCGGTGGCCAACATCCAGCCGGGGCAGGGACGCATGGGCGGCGGCCAGGGAGGCCGTTCCGGTCCGGGGGCCTGGCTGACCGAGCGGCTGCCCCTGCTGGGGGTGGTCCTGCTGCCCCTGGACGAGTATTCAAAGGCCCGGCAGGCTGAGATCCGGCAGTCCGCGGGCCTGGGGGTGGGGCTGCTGGGGGGCGGGCTGGCCCTGGTGGCCCTGTTCCTGTTTTGGAACGACCGTCGTCTGCTGGGCCATCTCCGGACCAAGACCGGCCATCTCATGGACCAGATGCCGGCCGGACTGCTGGCCATGGACCAGGCCGGCCGGGTGATCACGGCCAACCGGGAGGCCAGGGCCATCTGGGGCCCGGACTCGGACAGGCTGATCGGACTCGGTCTGGAGGATATTCTCGAACCCGATTTTACCAGGGCCATCATGAACCTTGAGCCGGACCAGACCCTGACCCGCCACGACGCGGTGCTGATAGGCAAGGACCAGAAGATTTCGGCGGCCCTGTCCGTGGTCCGGATTCTGCCCACGGCGGAGGACCCGTCCGGATTCATTCTTCTGATCAGGGACCTGCGGGAGGTCAAGGATCTGGAGGAGGCCCTCCGCCGCTCCGAACGGCTGGCCGCCGTGGGCCGGCTATCGGCCGGGGTGGCCCACGAGATCAGAAACCCCCTCAGCTCCATCAGGGGCCTGGCCCAGTACCTCAAATCCAAGATGGAGGACGGCTCCGACGAGGCCGGGTACGCCGAGGTCATGATCCAGGAGGCGGACCGGCTCAACCGGGTGGTCTCCGATCTGCTGGCCTACGCCCGGCCCAGACCCCTGGAAAGGGCCGAGGCCGATCTTAACGGCCTGGCCGGCCGGGTGGTCGAGCTGGTCAGGGAGCAGGCCGCCGGCAAGGGCATCGCCCTGGACCTGGAAACGGCCCCGGATCTGCCGCCCCTGAATCTGGACCCGGACCAGATGACCCAGGTGATCCTCAATCTGGTGCTCAACGGCCTCCAGTCCGGGGCCTCCCGGGTGGTTCTCTCCACCGGGCTCCAAGAGGGCCGGGCGGTTTTGAGGGTTTGCGACGACGGGCCAGGGGTCCGGAGCGAAGACCGGAGCGGCATCTTCGAGCCGTTTGTCACTTCCAAGGCCGAGGGTTCGGGGCTGGGCCTGGCCATCAGCCAGCGGATCGTGGAGGAGCACGGCGGCTCCCTGGAGCTGAAGGAGTCGGACCGAGGCGCGGTCTTCGAGATGGGGCTGCCCCTGGGGTAAAGAAATTACGGAAACAGATTTCGAAAGACGGATAAGAGCATGAAAAAGCAACGGACTGTTCTGGTGGTGGACGACGAGCAGGCTCACCGGCTCATGATCCGGCTTCATCTGACTGAGGCCGGGTACCGGGTTCTGGAGGCGGCCAACGGCCGGGAGGGGCTGGATACGGCCCAGGCCGAGGCCCCGGACCTGGTTCTGCTGGACGTTCGCATGCCGGTTATGGGCGGCCAGGAGACCCTGGCCCAGCTGCTCCTTCTCCGGCCCGAGCTGCCGGTGATCATGATGACCGCCTACGGCACCATCGAGGACGCGGTCAAGGCCCTGCGCACCGGGGCCTGGGATTATCTGACCAAGCCCCTGGACGCGGAGGAGATGGTCCTCAAGGTGGGCCAGGCCCTGAAGGTGCGGGAACTGACCGAGGAGAACCAGGCCCAGAAGGCCCGGCTGGGCGAACGGTTCGATTTCAAGGGGCTCATCGGGGCCTCTCCGGCCATGGTCGCCCTGGTGGACGATCTGCGGCTGATCGCTCCCTCAGAGGCCTCGGTCCTGATCCTGGGCCCCTCCGGCACGGGCAAGGAGGTGGTGGCCAACATCGTCCACCACAACAGCCCCCGTCGCTCGGCCCCGTTTGTGAAAGTCAACTGCGCGGCCCTGCCCGAGACGCTCCTGGAGGCGGAACTCTTCGGCCACGAGAAGGGGGCCTTTACCGGAGCCACGGCCAAGAGGCTGGGCCGCTTTTTGACCGCCCAGGAAGGGACCATATTTCTGGACGAGGTGGGCTCCATGCCTCTGCCCACCCAGGCCAAGCTTCTGCGGGTTCTCCAGGAGAAGGAGGTGGAGCCTCTAGGCTCGGACACCCCCCATCCGGTGGACGTGCGGGTCCTGGCCGCCACCAACACCGATCTGGCCGGCCAGGTGGAGCGGGGGGAGTTCCGGGAGGACCTCTATTACCGCCTCAACGTGGTCTCCCTGACCCTGCCGCCCCTGAACCAGCGGGCCGGGGACGTGCCCCTTTTGGCCGAGCATTTTTTGGACCAGGCCAACCGGAAAAACAACCGCCGGGTCAGGGGCATCAACGCGGAGGCCCTGCGGCTGCTCTCGGCCTTTGACTGGCCGGGAAATGTGCGCCAGCTGGGAAACGTGATCGAGCGGGGGGTGGTGCTCTGCCCCGGAGAGGAATTGGGCCCGGACCAGCTTCCGGCCGAAATCCGGGGCGGGGGACGGAACTCCGGGGGCTGGTTCAAGCCGGGCGTGACCCTAAAGGAATCGGAGGAGGCCCTGATCCGGTGGACTCTGGAGCAGACCAAGGGCAACCGGACCCACGCCGCCGAGCAATTGGAGGTGAGCCGAAAGACCCTCCAGAACAAGATCAAGGAGTACGGGCTCTCCAAAGTGGGGCTGAGCGGTTAAGGAGGACGGAAGTGGAACTGCAGAAGATAATCCAAAAACTGGAATCCCTGGCCGACCCGGAGGCTGCGGCCGGCATGGCTGATTTCGGAATCGTGGGAGTCCAGGTTTACGGAATCAGGATGCCGGTGTTGCGGGCTTTGGCCAAGGAGATCGGCCAAGACCACGAACTGGCCGCCCGGTTGTGGACCGCCGGAGCCCGGGAGACCAGGATCCTGGCGGCCATGATCGACGACCCGGCCCTGGTGGACGAAACTCAGATGGAGGCCTGGGTCCTGGATCTGTACTCCTGGGATGTCTGCGACTATCTCTGCCAGGACCTATTCCAGGATACCGCCCTGGCCAAGGAGAAAGCCCTGGAATGGCCGGGCCGGGAGGAGGAGTTCGTGAAGCGGGCCGGGTTCGCTCTCATAGCCAAGCTGGCCCTGAGCCGCAAAAAGGAACCCGACTCTTATTTTGATGAATTCTTTCCGCTTATCCTCCGGGAGGTCGGGGACGGCCGCAACTTAGTGAAAAAGGCCGTGTCCTGGGCTCTGCGCCAGATGGGCAAGCGTAACCTGGCCCTTAATAAGCGGGCCGTGGAAACCGCCCAAGAGATCGCGGACCTGGGGAGCCCGGCAGCGAAATGGGTGGCCCGGGATGTGCTCAAGGAGCTTGAATCCGAAAAACTGAGAGACAGGCTGGCGGCCAAAACCCGGGCCTTGACCTGAAACGCCTTGGAACCCAGACACTTTTCTGATATTCGTAAATCCAGGCCAACGATCGGGGGCGATTTTGTCCTGCCTGGTCCAGGCCGGTATGGAAGGCCATGAATGCGGATCTGTTGAGGGGCTCCTGGAGGGTCCCGGCGCGGGGAGGAGAAGATGGCTAAATTCACGGTTCTTATGGACGGCACGAGCCTGAGCAAGGGTCTGGCCACGGAGTGGGGCTTCTCGGTCCTGGTGGAGAGCGGAGACAGAACCATCCTGTTCGACACGGGGGCCAGCGATCAGTCCCTGGCCAACGGGCGCAAACTGGGCTGCCTCCCGGACCGGCTGGACGCCATTGTTCTGAGCCACGGCCATTACGATCATACCGGGGGCCTGAGAGCCTGGCTGAACCGCTATCCCAACACAATCGTCTACGCCCACCCCCAGGCCTTTGAACCTCGTTACGCGGTCAGGGCCGACGAGGTCAGGGAGATCGGCGCCCGGATCAGCCGCAACGAGATAGAGGCCATGGTAAGCCTGAAGTTGAGCCGCAAGCCGGAGAAGGTGGCCCCCGGCGTGATCTCCCTGGGCGAGATCCCCCGCCTGACCGATTACGAGGATCCGGGCGGGCCCTTTTTCCTGGACCCCCAGGGGGACCAGCCGGACATGATCATTGACGACCAGGCCCTGGTGGTGGCGGTGGAGGACGGGTTGGCCGTGCTGTGCGGATGCGCCCACTCGGGGGTGGTCAACATCCTTAAGAGGGTGGAGGAGGTGATCCAGGCCAAGCCCCTGAAGGTGGTCCTGGGCGGGCTCCACCTCAAGGAGGCCTCCCCGGAGAGGATCGCGGCCACGGTGAAGGAGCTGAAGACCCGGCTGGCGGGTCGCCTGGTGGTGGGGCACTGCACCGGAGAGGAGGCCCTGGACAGGCTGAAGGAGGCCTTCGGGCCCGATCTGGTGCCCACGGCCTCAGGGCTGGTCCTGGAGGTCTGATCAGTTCAGGGGGGTTCCGGTCCGGGAGTTCCGCCCGGCCCGGCACTCCTTGTTTCGAATCAATCTTTCTTGGCAAAAAAGGCCTTGACGGCCTCGTCGAAGTCCGGTCCGTCGGCCGAGGCCAGGATAAACTCCCGTTCCTTTTCCAGGTGCTCGGCCAGGCCGGGGTAGGCTGCGGCGTTGAGCAGCTCCTTGGTCCGGGCCAGCCCGGATTCGCTGCGGGCGGCCAGCTCTGCGGCCAGGGCCAGGGCCTCGTCCAAAAGCCTGTCCTCCTCCACCAACCGGTTGACCAAACCCCACTCCAGGGCCTTCTCCGCATCCAGGGCCCCGCCCAGGAAGAACAGCTCCGAGGCCCGCCAGGGACCTATCATCCGGGGCAGGAAAAAGCTGTTGCCCCCGTCGGGATTGACCGCGATGCGGATGTAGGCCGTGTCGAACCTGGCCCGGGGCGAGGCCACCACCAGGTCGCTGGCCAGAACCCAACCCAGCCCTCCGCCCGCGGCCACGCCGTTGACCGCGGCGATGACCGGTTTTTTCATGCGCCGGATAGCCATGACCGACCGGTTGAGAAGGTCCACCACCCGCCAGAAAAAGGGAGCCGCCCCTTTCCCGGGGTGGTCCAGCAGAAACTGGTGCATGGCCTGGACGTTTCCCCCGGCCGAGAAGGCCTTGCCCTGCCCGGTCAGGATTACGACCCTGACCTCCGGGTCGGCCCCGGCCGTCTCCAGGGCCTGGACCAGTTCCAGACCCGACTTCTCGTCCAGGGCGTTCAACAGCTTGGGCCGGGCCAGGGTTATGACCGCAGTATGGTTTTTCAGCTCATAGATCAGTGTTTCGGGCATAATTTTTCCCCTCCGGGCTGGAACCGGCCCGGCGAGAGATCCGACCGGGCGGAGACTGTTTCATCTAGCCGCCGATGGTGGACATGGGGCGGGAGTGAACGGTTGACTCCCCCTCGGCCAGATGGTGTCCCTGGGGCTTTTCGGCCACGGCTTTTTTAATGATGGCGAGCAGTTCATCGTCTCCGGCCCCGCTACGCAGGAGGCCCTTCAGATCCACCTCTGTGGAGGAGAAGAGGCAGGTCAGCAGCTTGCCGTCGGCGGTGATCCGCAGCCGGTTGCAGGCCGGACAGAAATGATTGGAGATGGGGCTGATCAAACCCAGTTCGCCCGGGTTGTCCCCCAGCTTGAATCTCCTGGCCGGCCCGGCGCTGGCCTCCGGGTCGATCTCCTTAAGAGGCCCCAGTTTTTTCAGGCGGTTTAAGATCTCCTCGCTGGTGATCACCCGGCCTGGTTTCCAGCCGTTGCGCTCCAGGGGCATGAACTCGATGAATCTTACTGTAAAGGACATCTCCCCGGAAAGTTTGGCGAAATTCTCTATCTCGTCGTCGTTGAGGCCCCGGATAACCACTACGTTGAGCTTGATGGGGTCCATCCCCACGGCCCGGGCCTCATTAAGGCCTTCCCAGACGCGGTGCAGACTCCCTGCCCTGGTTATTTTTTTGTATTTGGCCTCGTCCAGGGTGTCCAGGCTGACGTTGACCCGCTTTATCCCGGCCGTAAAAAGGTCTTGGGCGTACTGGCCCAGCAGGGTGCCGTTGGTGGTGAGCCGCAGGTCCGGAATCGGGAGCGCCTTCAGCTGCCTGACGAAATCAATGATTCCTTTGCGGACCAGGGGCTCCCCCCCGGTGAGGCGGACCTTGGTCATGTTTTGGGAGAGGCAGAGCCTGGTCAGCCGGGTCATCTCCTCGTAGGTCAGAATCTCCGGGTGGGGGATGTTCTCGAATCCGGAAA
Organism: Desulfarculia bacterium; assembly: GCA_963662305.1. Classification (GTDB taxonomy): domain Bacteria; phylum Desulfobacterota; class Desulfarculia. The sequence goes on from OY759351.1 coordinate 931,465, forward strand.
CTGGGGTGCAGTAGAGACAACGAAGATTGCAGCGGTCCGTGACCGAGAGGCGCAGATAGCTTATGGTTCGCCGGTGGGCGTCGGTAAGTCGGTCCATCTCTATTCCGTTACAGTTTTGGGGGCCGGTGGATCATTCCTTGGCCTTATATCTTGCAGGGGTGAAGAAAACATCCAGAACCTTGCAATCGGTCAGGGGGCGGCCGGCATGGACCACCCCCTCGGGGATGAAATAATGTTCGCCCTTGTTGTAGACTCTGGTCTCATCTCCAATCTCCATCTCGATCCGCCCTTCGAGGACGATGCCCCACTGGGCCTCATGGCTATGGGCTGGGACCTCGGCTCCGCCGGGGAGCTCAAAAAATACGACCTGGCTCTCCACGCCCTGGAGGAGATGCCCCACCACGCCCTCAAAGGGAATATCTATCTTGGGCAGATCCGCAATCGGACCCGGGTAGAATCCGTTTTTGGGCATACTGGAGTTCTCTCCTCTCGGATCGGATTGTTGATTATCCGCCAAAAAGGTTTCTATCACGCCCGATAGGGGTTGGCAACCTCGGTCTGAGGCGGTTGCGGGAAAACCGGGGTTGCCGACAAGGCCGGATCACCCTCCGGTCAAGTCAGCGCCATGCGCTTGGAGCACTTCAGCCCCGGCGTATATCTATCGAAAGGTCCAGCTGCTTGTTTCTGCCATTTGGAACAGGGCCGTTGACAAGGTTGACAGGGTTGTGTAATTTATGGCCTGCCTAGGCAAATTCACGGGTGCCGGGCAACCCAATCATCTGGATGGACAAGAGTATTAATCAATATTAACGGGAGGGTTAGGAATGATTAGTAAAAGGGGATTTTTGTTTGCGATCGTTGCCGCCTTGGGCCTTATGCTTGGGCTGGGCGGGGTAGCGATGGCGGACACCATCAAGATTGGTTTGGCCGCTCCGTTCACCGGTGATGCGGCAGCCTACGGCGACAACATCAAGGCCGGGGTGATGCTGAAACTGGAAGAGATCAACGGCGCCGGCGGCATCAACGGCAAAAAGGTCGAGATTGTTGACGGGGACGACCTGTGTGCGCCCAAAGAGGCCGGCACTGTGGGCTCCAAGTTCGCTTCCGATAAATCTATCGTGGCCGTCATCGGCCATGTCTGCTCCTCGGCCACCCTGGCCGCCCTGCCCATCTACCGCAAGGCCGGCCTGGTCTCCATTTCGGCCACCTCCACCAACCCGACCATCGGCAAGGTGGGCAAGGGCTGGTTCTTCCGGAACTGCTATCTGGACACCTATCAGGGCGAGTTTCTGGCCGCCTATGTCTCCAAGATTCTGGGCCTCAAGAAGGTCGCCGTTTTTTATGAGAACAACGACTACGGCATCGGGCTCAAGGACGCCTTTGCGGCCGCGGCCAAGAAGGAAGGCCTGGAGGTCGTGGGGGCCGAGGGTTACATGAAGGGTACCACCGACTTCAAACCCCAGATCACCAAGCTGAAATCAGGCTCCCCGGACGGCATCTTCATCTCCGGTTATTACCAGGAGGCCGGACTTATCGCCGGCCAGTCCCGCCAGGCCGGTTTCGAAGGGGCTCTCTTCGGGGCCGACGGTCTGGACAACGAGGACTTCATCAAGGTCGGCGGCAAGGCTGCAAATGGGGCCTACTGCACGGTTCCCTTCCTGGCCGCCACGGCTCCGGAGTCGGCCAAAAAGATCATCGACAAGTTCAAAGAGGTGGCCGGGCGCGACATGGACTGGATGAGCGCCAACGCCTATGACTGCCTGGGCATCCTGGCCGAGGTAATCGCCAAGGTCGGTCCCGATCGCCAGAAGATCCGGGACGGCCTGGCCGCTTACAACAGCCCCGAAAAGGCTTACAACGGCCTGACCGGAGCCACCTTCTTTGACGAGAACGGGGACTGCGCCAAGGCGGCCGCGGTCAAGACGGTCAAAGACGGTAAGTTTGTTCCCGCCAAGCAGATGAAGTAATCTAAAGATCAGATGGCGGAGCGCCGGAGCGGGAGACCGCCGACGCTCCGTCAGCCGCTCCACTCGGAGGTCCCGCCTTTGTTTCTCGAACAACTTTTCAACGGATTAACCCTGGGCGGCATCTACGCTCTCATTGCCGTGGGCTACACCATGGTCTACGGCGTCATCCAGTTGATCAACTTCGCCCATGGGGAGATCTATGCCCTGGGCGCCTTTTTTTGTTTTACCTTTGTTAGTTTTTTGGGTTTGGACTTCTTTACGGCCTCTCTTCTGGCCATGGCCTGTTGCGCGGTCTGCGGCATGCTCCTGGACATGGTGGCCTACCGCCCCCTGCGCCAGTCGCCCCGGTTGGCGGCCCTGATCACAGCCATCGGCATGTCCATCTTTCTCCAAAACCTGATCATGATCATCTGGGGCTCCCGGCCCCTGCCTTTTCCCCAAAAGGCCGTGCCGGAAATATTCAACAAGACGGCCATCGCCTTTTCCAGCTTTAACCTGTCCTGGTTTCAGGTGTTCATTTTCGCTGTGACTATCGTCATGATGACCGGGTTGAACCTGATCATCAAAAAAACCCAGATGGGCCGGGCCATGAGGGCCGTGGCCCAAAACAAGACCATGGCCGCCCTGACCGGGATCAACGTCAACCGGGTCATCACCCTGACCTTTGCTCTGACCGGGGCCATGGGTGCCGCGGCCGGAATCCTGGTGGGGGTCTACTACAACTCTCTCTTCCCCACCATGGGCTACGTGGCCGGAGTCAAGGCCTTTGCCGCAGCCGTCCTGGGCGGCATCGGTTCCGTTCCCGGGGCCATGCTGGGCGGGTTTGTGTTGGGCATCGCCGAGGCCCTGGGCGCGGGTTATCTGTCTTCCCTGTACCGGGACGGGATCTCCTACGCGGTCATGATCGCGGTGATTATCTTCTTCCCGGCCGGTTTTTTCGGGAAACTCCTCAAAGAATCCAAGAAGAGCATGTAAAATGAGCGGATTAAGTATCGGCAATCTCACCAAAGGGGATAAGATAAAACTGGGAATCCTGGGCCTGGCCCTGATTCTGCCCCTCATGCCCTTTATCTCCGAGTACATGCTCCATGTGATCATCCTTATCTATCTCTACATGATCCTGGCCCTGGGGCTCAATATCGTTCCCGGATTCAACGGTCTCCTGGACTTGGGGTACGTGGGGTTTTACGGCATCGGAGCCTATACCGGCGGGCTGTTGACCCTGAAGTTCGGTCTCTCCTTCTGGCTGATCATCCCCCTGGCCGCCTTGAACGGGGCCATGTGGGGGGTTCTCCTCGGAGCTCCCACCCTGCGGCTGACCGGCGATTACTTCGCCATCGTGACCTTTGGTTTTTCGGAGCTGGTGGTGCTGCTGCTGACCAACGAGATCTGGTTGACCAGGGGCCCTCTGGGCCTGCCCGGCATCGCCCCGCCCTCCCTGGATCTCTCCTGGTTGGGCGGACCCGTCTATGAGTTCAGCGGGGAGATACCGTACTACTACCTGATCCTGGTGATGGTATTGTTGACCCTGTTCGTGATGAACCGCATTCAGGACTCCCGCTTGGGCCGGGCCTGGTTCGCCATCCGGGACGACGAGACGGCCGCAGTATCGTGCGGGATCAATCTTCTCAACTACAAGGTTATCGCCTTTGCCATCTCGGCCGCCTTCGGGGCCGTGGGCGGCGCCTTTTTCGCCCGGTGGGTCACCTTCCTCTCCCCGGACATGTTCAAGTTCTGGGAGTCTTTTCTGATTCTGTGCATGATCGTTCTGGGAGGCATGGGCAACATCTGGGGGGTTCTGGCCGGCGCGGCGGTGCTGGTTAGCTTGAGCGAGGTGCTGCGGGAGATCCTGCCGGTCCTGGGGCTCCCGGTGGAGGGCCGATTCCTGGCCTTCGGGTTGATCATGGTCATCATGATGAGGTTCAAACCGGCCGGGATCATGCCCATCCCGGCGGTGGCCGCCCAGATGAAGGTGGCCCGGACCAAGAGAAGACGAGCTCCCAAAACTCCGGGGCTGAAATAATGGAACCGATCCTGAACATAGACAAATTATCCAAAAATTTCGGTGGGTTGAAGGCTCTCCAGGATATCTCCTTCGATATCAACCCGGAGGAGATCATCGGTCTGATCGGTCCCAACGGGGCGGGCAAGACGACTCTTTTTAACTGTGTGGCCGGGGTGGAGAAGCCCACCACCGGATCCATCGTCTTTACCTGGGAGGAGACGACCAGGGAGATCGGAGGCAAGAAGCCGGAGACGGTGACCGCCATCGGCATCGCCCGGACCTTTCAAAATATTCGCCTGTTTGACAACCTGACCGTTCTGGACAACGTCAAAATTGGCCGCCACTGTCGGACCAAGTCGAATTTCTTCGGGGCCGTGGGCCGGACCAAGAAGCAGCGGAAGGAGGAGGCCGACATCGCCGCCTCCTCGGAGGAGTTTCTGGCCTTTGTGGGTTTGGCCGGCCGGGGGAAGGAGATAGCCTCCTCCATGGCCTACGGCGATCAGCGGCGGCTGGAGATAGCCCGGGCCCTGGCCACCGAGCCCAAACTGCTCATGTTGGACGAACCGGCGGCCGGGATGAATCCCCAGGAGAGCCGGGAGTTGATGGACCTGGTCTACCGTATCAGGGACAAGGGGATCACCATTCTCCTGATCGAGCACGACATGAAGGTGGTTATGGGAATCTGTGAAAGAGTGGTGGTTATCAACCACGGCCAGTGGCTGGCCGAGGGGGAGCCCCAGGATGTCCAGAGCAACCCAGCCGTGATCGAGGCCTACCTGGGAAAGAGTGCGGTCAATGCTGCTTGAGCTTAAGGACGTAAAAACATACTACGGTAATATCCGGGCCCTCAAGGGCATCTCCCTGGAGGTCGAGGAGGGCGAGATCGTCTGCCTGATCGGCGCCAACGGCGCTGGCAAATCCACGGCCCTGATGACCATCTCCGGGGTCCTGATACCGGTTGAGGGAGACGTCTATTACCACGGCCGCAACATCACCGGCTTGGCCCCGGACAAGATTGTGGCCTCGGGGGTCTGCCAGGTTCCGGAGGGCAGGATGATCTTTCCCCTCCTCACCGTTCAGGAGAACCTGGAGCTGGGCGCCTTTCTGCGCAAGGACAAGGCCGAGGTCCGTCATGATCTGAACAAGATCTACGAGATCTTCCCCATTTTGGGCGACCGTCGCAAACAGCACGGCGGAACCCTCTCCGGCGGGGAGCAGCAGATGCTGGCCATCGGCCGGGCCCTCATGGGCAGTCCCAGGATGCTTCTGCTGGATGAGCCCTCCCTGGGGCTGGCCCCTCTGGTGGTGGAGGCCATCTTCGAGACCATAAAGAGGATCAACAAGGAGGGGATAACCATTCTTCTGGTGGAGCAGAACGCCCAGATGGCCCTCCAGTACTCACACCGGGGCTATGTTATGGAGACCGGAGAGATCACCCTCACCGACCAGGCCTCGGCCCTGCTCACCAACGAAGAGGTTAGGAAGGCCTATTTGGGGGAGTAGATTAAGGCCGCCAAAAGGCGCACGCTTTAACAAATTTAAAGATGACCCGGGTTTACAGGCCCGGGATTTCTTTGCCTCCGCCCTCTAACTCAAGGGCTTATCAAAGACTCGCCGGCCCCTTGTGTCCGGATCGCCTGTGGGCTTTTGGGAGGGGCCGGGGCGGCATCCCCGGCCCCACAAGTCAAGCCGTCCTGACCAGCTGGTTTCCTCAGCCCTTAAACAGACTGTTCAATTTCATCAACAGGCCCAGGTCGCCCTTGGCCTTGAACTTGCCGGTCATGAAGGCCATCTGGCCGTTGATCTTACCCTGGGAGACGCCCAGCCAGATTTTGGCCGGGGCCTTGACGGTCAGGTCCGGATTTTCGGCCGGGCCGTCGTGGTGGACCGCCTTGCCCTCCGCGATGGCCAGATGGGCGGTGAAATCCTCGTCCCCGCTTATCTCGAACTGGATCAGGGCCTTCAGGTCCCCTGCCGCCGTAGGCTGGAATCCCAAGGGCATTATCTCGATCAACTGTTTGCAGGTTTTGGCGTCGGCCGCTTCCTTGAGTCCGTCGCTTTCAGGGCGCATCTCTGTCTCTCCTCCTTGGTGTTTGGCGATCAGCTCCTTGAACCAGGCTTGGCGCAATTGCGGATCCATCATCGAGCCAGAACTCATCTCCTGTTGGGCGTACTTTTTAAAGTCGTCCATTATACCCAATTGTTGCCAGTGGTCATAATCGTGGCGCATGAATTCATGAGACCGTTTGATAAGCCCGCCCATGAACTGGAAAAACCGTAGATCCATATCGGTGGCCGGAAGGCGCCGTTTCTCCCGGACCGCCCTGACCAGGTCGAGGGCCAGGTCCGAGGCCCTGGTCTCGGCGTGCTCCAGTCCATAGAGCTGGGCCGGGCCGCCCGAGCCGATGGCGGTCAGGGTGCCCAGGGAAAAGGCCCCGAAGACCCTCAGGCAGCCGGCCAGGTAGTTGACCACCTCCGTCTCGGCCAACCCGGCCGATACGGAGACGGCCAGGCCCGGTTTCCAGAACTCCCTGGGTTTGTGGCCCAGGGGCAGGCAGCGGTCCAGAAAGGTCTTCATCTGGGCGGTGACGTTCATGAAGTAGACCGGGCTGCCCAGGATGACTGCGTCGGCCTCCAGAATCCGGCCCATGATGGCTTTCTGATCGTCGCGCTGCCAGCACTGGCCCTTGTCCAGGCACCAGCCGTCACCCAGGCAGTAGTTAATCTTTTTTTCGGCCAGGTTGATCACCTCCAGGTCGAACCCCTCCTGGGACAGAGTGGACCGGAACATTTCGATAAGCAGCCCGGTGTTGCTGATATCCGGACGGGGCGAGCCGTTGACGGCCACCACCAGGGGTTTGGCAGACATTTTATCCTCCTTGGGAACAGCTGGTTTGGGTTTTTCGGAGCCGGAAAACTCCCGGGCCCCGGGGCGGTCCTCCACGGGCCCCGCTCCAGGGCGGTTGATGTCTGGATCCAGGCCCAGGCCGCGCAGGTGGTGGTCGGGGTACCATTTGTTAAAGGGCGCCCCCACTCCGGCCAGGATGAGCAGGGGCCCGCCCAGGCCCAAGAGGAGCCGCCACAGGGCACCGTCCAGGGCGGGGGACAGCTCCGGGATCAGGCCGACCAGGCCGCACAGGGCGAACAGTCCGCCCCAGGCCAGGGTCATGCGGCGATTGACGGTCTTGAAAATGTCCGTATCCCACACGGCCGGGTCGGTCCAGCGCCTGGCCCAGAAAAGGGTGAACAGATCGCCCCCCACAAGGGGCGTAAGGATCAAACCCAGCAAAAAGACGCCGTAGAGCAGGGGCAGGGGATAGGCGGCCAGGAGCCGGCCCAGGCTCTGGGGCCAGACCAGAAAGCCGGCCAGGCAGAACAAAAGATAGACCGATATGTACTTGTCCACGGGCGAGGCCCGGCCGCGCCGCATTTGCAGAGCCGTGGTTCCGCCCACCAGAAGGAATCCGCCCAGGGCGATCCAGCGAACCGGCCCGATCCGGTACCCGACCATCTGGGCCGCGGTGAAGTATCCGGACAGACCCAGGTAGATGGCCGTCTCTGCCGGCCTAATCACGGTCGCCTTCCTCTTCCTTCAGCGTCTTGAAGGCCAGCACCCTTTTCTGAAAGGTCCGCTCGATGATGTAGTTCCGGGTGGTCCGGGCCGTCTTGGTCATCTCCATGGTCACCATGGCGTCCTGGGCCGGAGCCAGGTCCCGGGTCAGCCTGCGGCGCAGCTTCATCTCATAATCCACGATCTCCTTGGCCAGCCGGGTATAGAAGACCCCGTCCTTTGCCTTGAGCCCCAGCTCGGCGCTTCGGGAATAGGACCGGGCCGCGTTCAGGTCGTCCAGATCGTACAGCCCCGTCTCCAGGGGCAGGAGCATCCCCAGATCCTCCAGCTCGGCCACTTCCCCGGCGCTCAAGCCGGTCTCCCGGCAGAGCCCCTCCCGGCTCAAATGTTCCCCGGAACCGGTTCCGAATATCACCTCGCCCAGCTGGACCATGGCCGCCATGTCGCCGCTCACTTCCGCCTCTTCCAGGGCCGCCTTTATCTGGGCCAGGGAGAGGCGGTGCTTTTTCTGAAGGTGGCGGATCATCCGCAGCCGGTCCACGCAGATGGGGGCGTAATAGGCCATGTTGGGGCTGGTCTTGACCGGCTTGGGCAGCAGCCCCTCGTTGACGTAGTGGAGGATGGTGGATTTGGGCAGGCCGCTGGCCTTGGCCAGGTCGCTCATCCTCAGCCCTTTTTTCTTGTCTGGGCCGGATTTTGGTCCGGGTTTGTCACCTTTCAAGAGAACCTCTCTTACTATCAGGAAACAGGGCGGTCAGAAGATAAAGGGGACGAACATCCTGGTTCCCCGCATGTACTCGGCATATGTCACTCCGAACTTGGCCAGGTTATCCTTCTCCTCCAGCCGGGCCGTGGCAAAAGCGGCGGCCAGGGAGAACAGCCCCAGGACCAGCACCAGGGGTTTAGGGTTTTTAAGAACCGCTCCCAGGGTCAGATAGACCAGCGAGGCGTACATGGGGTGCCTGATAAAGCGATAGACCCCGCTGGTGACCAGCTCCGTGGTCCGTTCGAACTGCCCGTCCGGCTTGCCCTTCAGAATCAGCAGCACAACCCCGTGGAAGAGCATGAACAAGGAGGCCAGCAGAAAGATCCAAGAGACTATTTGGGGCGGAGAAAGGGGCTCCACGGTCCAGTAGGGTAGGTTGATCAGAACCAGGGCCAGGTTGAACAGAAAAAGAAAAAACCTGGCTCCTGCCCAGTACTTGTTCACTCTGATATCGGTCAGGGTGGCCACAATAATGAATATGGTGACCACTCCGAATATGATCAATCTCAAGGTCATGACGGCCTCCTGTTGCTTCCCGGCCTGATCAGGGCCCACCGGGGCGTCCCTTTCCCGGGCGGGGGGCAGGGGCTCCTGCCGCCTCGACTCATTGTCCCGGGATACGGAAGCAGCATAGAATAGGTCCGATAAAGCGTCAAGCGTTACTTTGCACTTTGTGGTAAAATTAAGGCCGCCTTTCCGGGGGGGGCATTGACCGGATTGCCTGGTAGCGGCTAATATGGCTTGATAAAATAAAAAAATGAGGAGGATGAAAGTGGCGGAAGAAAGCCCCGCGGCCCTGGGGGACATTCCCGCAGAGACGGTCCGCCGGGCGGTCTGCGCCATCCGGGCCTGGTTTTTCTCCAGGGTGGTGGATGTAAAGGAGGCGCTTGGGAGCCAGACCTCCTGAAGGGAACCTTTTGCGCAAAGCCTGGGTTAGGATTGTTGAATGTGCGGACGCTACTCCCAGACGGCGGATACCCAGACCCTGCTGGCCGAGTTCGAATTGGCCCCCAGCAAGATCGAGGTGCAGCCCCGCTACAATCTGGCCCCTGGGCAGATGGGGCCGGTGGCCGTCCCGGCCGACGAAGGGCTGCCGGAGCTGAGGGTAATGAGGTGGGGGCTGATTCCGTCCTGGGCCAAAGAGGAGAAGGTCGGGTTCAGGATGATCAACGCCAGGGCCGAGACCATCGACTCCAAGCCGGCCTTCAAGAAGCTCTTCAAAACCAGGAGGTGCCTGGTCCTGGCCGACGGATTCTACGAATGGCGACAGGACTCGGGCGGCAAGGCCAAGGCGCCCTACCGCTTTGTGCTGAGGGAGGGCCGGCCCTTTGCCATGGCCGGGCTGTGGGACGCCTGGTCGGAAGGGCAGGGTCCGGCTCTCCTGACCTACACCATAATTACCACCTCGGCCAACAAGGTGGTGGGCCGAGTTCATCCCCGGATGCCGGTCATCCTGGACGCCCGGGGGCGCCGGGAATGGCTTGACCGGGCGGCCGGTCCGGAGCGGTTGGCGGAGCTGTTGAACCCTTTTGATTCCAGCGCCATGGAGGGCTACCGGGTTTCCAGCGGAGTGAACAAGCCCGCTAATGACCACGAGAACCTTATTCTGCCCGTGAACGAGGATTACGGTCTGTTTCGATGAGCGGTTCGCCGGGGCGGCGGGAAAATCAGGCCTGCCCCGGTATTACCCAAAGGATTCGGAAATAATATCTAATCAGCCTGCCGGAGCCGGGGAATGTGGTATCATCATAATGAATAATGGCGAGATGGAAGGGTGTGGGCGTGGATGACATCGGATCGATAATGCTGGCCGAGGCCGTTGACTTGGCGGAGAAGCTGCAGGCGGTGGGGGTGCTGGCCTATTGGGAGCAGATCGGTTCCTTTGTCGGGATCGAGCAGGCGGCCGAGAGGATCGACCTGGTTTTGGTTCTGCGGGGCGAAACCGGGCGTAGCCAGGCGGAGAAGATATCCGACAAGGTGGTTATCGTTCCCAAGGCCATGCTGACCCGGAAAGCCCAGATAACCCTGGGAGTGCTGGCGGCCTCGTCCAAGTCCATATTCAAGCCCAACGATTTGGTGGTCTGTCTGGCCGGACCCTGCAGCCAATCCGCAGTGGACACCATCCAGATAGCCCGCATCCGGGAGACCGGACCGGCCGTCAGCACCACCTACACCGGGCCCTCGGAGGGGACCATCGCGGCCCATGTTTTCAACGGGGTGCTGAACCTGGCCGTGGAACTGGCCCAGGAGGGCCGGGAGGGCAGGCCCATCGGCACCATCTTTGTTCTGGGGGACCACGAAAAGGTGCTCCAGTTCTCCCGCCAGGCCGTGCTCAACCCCTTTGCCGGCTATCCGGAGGACGACCTGTCCATCCTGGATCAGGTGATGAAGGAGACGGTCCGGGAGTTTTCCAGCCTTGACGGAGCGTTTATAATAAGGGGTGACGGGGTGCTTCTGGCTGCGGGAAGACACATCCAGGCCTCCTCGGCCTCCCTTGAACTGCCCCAGGGGATGGGCGCCCGGCATCACGCCGCGGCAGGCATAACCGCAGTGACCGAGGCCGTGGCCATGGCTATTTCGGAGTCCTCGGGTTCGGTCTCGGTGTTTCACAAAGGCAAAATCATAGCCTCCCTGGAGAAGGCCCCTCCGGGCCCCACCCTGGTGTCGGAGAGTTGAATTTGAACGATCCCATGAAACGCATCAAGGAGGTCTTGAGATGGAAGGAGGTCAACCGGCCTCCGCTCAACGGCCACAAGGCGGCCGCCGTGCTGGTTCCGTTCTATTATGACGGTTCCCAGTGGGGGGTCCTTTTTACCAAAAGAACCGACAAGGTGGAAACCCACAAGGGCCAGATCTCCTTCCCCGGCGGAGGAAGGGAGCCCCAGGACGCCTCTTTTGCCGAAACGGCCCTGCGGGAGACCGAGGAGGAGATCGGGGTGGGCCGCCAGAAGATAGAGGTGCTCGGTCGGTTGGATCCCATTGTGACCGTGACCGACTTCCTGGTTCACCCCTTTGTGGGCATCATCCCCTATCCCTACGAGTTCAAGCTCAACCGGTTCGAGGTGGACAAGCTCATAAAACTCCCGCTGGCCCAACTGATCGAGGAGGCGGGGAGCCAGACCGGGGGGAGCCTGTCAGGTCTGGATTTTAGCTTCAACCGCCGGGGCGACCTTATCTGGGGCGCCACGGCCAGGATACTCCATCAACTCTTGGAGGAGGCCTTTTTACGAGCAAGGCCCCAGGAGGGAAACGCCATGATCGAGTGTCCCATCTGCCGCGAAAGTTTCGATCCGGCCCAGGCCGTAATCTACCAGGACGGCGAATACTGCTCCACTACCTGCGCTCAGATAGCCGCGACTGAAGGCAAGAACACCAGCGACCAGATCGAGGCCGAGGAGGTCAAGAGCGGCTGAACGGCCGCAAGGCGGCCAGGTCCTTCCGTTTCGGCCGATCGGGCCCGATTCGGCCGCAGGGCTGGGTCTGTTCTCGGCCGGCCGGGCCGATTGCGGCGGCCGGGAGGAATGACTCTGCTTGGGGTCTGTCCGGGTCTGGTCTATAATCGTCTACATGACCGACCGCAAAGAGCACAACCGGCTTCAGCAGGAAATTTTCGACGGGCTGGTCCATGTCTTTGAGGCGCCCCTGGAGCAGTCGGTCCAGGACCGCCTGCGCAGGATCGTGGCCCGGGCGGAGATAGAACCTGGAGATGTGGTTCTGGACGTGGGCACGGGCGTGGGGGCGCTGATCCCCTTGATCCTGGAATATAAGCCCTATCGTATCCTGGCCTGTGATCTGTCGACCGAAATGCTGAAACGGGTGGCCCAAAAATATCCCCGAGTGGAAACTTTCAACTCGGACGTGATCGACCTGGATCTGGACCGGGCCAGCCTGGATGTCGTCTTTATGAACGGGATGTTTTCCAACATCTACGACAAACCGGCGGCCCTGGCCAGGCTGGTCTTCCTGCTGCGTCCGGGAGGGCGGATGGTGGTCTCCCACCCCGAGGGCCGGGAGTTCATCTGCAGGCTTAGGGAAAATGTGAAATTTCACCTGGATCTGCTGCCCGCCAAGAAGGAGTGGCTGGGGATGATCTCCCCGTTTCCCTTTGAACCGGTCCTGTTTGAGGATGAGCCGGAATTCTATCTGGCTCTGGCCAGGCGAAAGGAAGATCCAAAGGAGGATACCGGAGTCGGGGTATAGCCTATCCTGTCTTGTCCCGGCTCAGCTCCCACCAGTAAAGAGCGTTCAGGACGATTCCGTGGTCGATCCGGCCGCTTTGGATCAGCTCCGGTATCTCTTCCACGGAATGAAGCTCCACGGTGATGTCCTCGGCCGGGTCCAGGTGCTGGCTCCCGTTGGGGACCGCCTCCTCCACCAGAAAAGAGTAGCAGGTGTTGTTCATAAAGGCCGGGTTGGGCCTGATTCGGCCGATGGGCCGGACCAGGGGTTTGCCGTTGCGCCGCCCCGGCTCGTATCCGGTTTCTTCCCTGAGCTCCCGCAAGGCCGCCCCCTGGGGCGTGTCTCCGGGGTCGATCAGTCCGCCCGGGATCTCCAGGGTCACTTCTCCGGTGCCGAACCGGTACTGCCTGATGAAAATCATCTCCAGGTCCGGGGTCAGGGCCACGATATTGACCCAGTCCGGCGATTCCAGGATCTGAAAGGGGTGGACTTGGCCGGTCCGGGGGCTTTGGGCCAGATCGGCCCTCAGTCTGAAAATCCTGGTCTCGGCGATGATTTCCGAAGAGACCACCGGCCAGGACTCTGGTTGTTTGGGTGATCGTTGGGTCATCCCCTTGTATCTCCTTGCGGTTTCGCCTCAGTAGGCGGCCAGGGGGAGGCGGTTTTCCGGGACCAGTCCCAGAGCCTCGGCTCTCTTTATCAGGGCTTCCACGGCTTCCCGCCCCTGGTCTCCCATGTCCGCGCTAAAGGGATTCGTCAGGGGCGGAAGGTCCGCCTTGGGATCGGTTTGGGCGTGGAGCAAGGAACGCCTCAGCCCCTCGTCCACGGTTCGGGCCGCCTCCTGGCCCAGAGCCCGCCGCACCGCGAATACCTCCAGGGGCAAGGGCAGCCCGGTTTCGGCCCGCCACCACTGTCCCAGATCCACAGACACCTCCAGGCCCGATTCAAGAGCCCGGGGAAGCTGATCGGCGGTGATCACGCCCAGGCCGGCCCGGCCTTGGGCCAGGTCGGCGGCCACGGTATCGTGAACCGGCTTTATGGAAGATGGGTATTTACCCAAATATAAAAAAAGAGGCAGAAGTAAGGTGGTGGATTGCCCAATAATGATGCCGCCGGCCCGGTCCGGATCCGGCGGGGCTTCGCCCTTGGGGCCGATGATGAACGGCCCCAGGTCGTCTCCCACGACCGCCCCGCAGTTGAGCAGACCGTAATCGCCTCGGGCCTTGGCCAGTCCGGCCAGACTCAGGCGGCTCACCTCCAGCCTCTCTTCTTCGGCCCACTGGTCCAGGGGCAGCAGGCCGGCCTCCACCCCCTGGAAGATAAGAGGGCTGTCGATCTCGTCCGCGATAAGGGCCGAGACCAGGAAAAGGTCGTGGGCCCGGGGGGTGTGTCCCAGTTGGAGGGGCATCATGGCCGAACTTCAGCCTCCGCAGGGGGTGGGGTCGCCGGTGAGCTTGTCCAGGGCGTGGGGCAGGGCCGGGAGGATCGCCTCCAGGGACTCGGCCACCCCCTTGGGCGAGCCCGGCAGATTGACGATGAGACAAGGCCCCCTGGTTCCGGCCGCGGCCCGGGAGAGGGCGCTGTGGGGCGTTTTTTTCAGCCCCTCCTGGCGCATGACCTCGGGCAGCCCCGGAACCAGGCGGTCGATCACGGCCAGGGTGGCTTCCGGGGTCCGGTCCGAGGGGGAGAGGCCGGTCCCGCCGCTGGTGACCACCAGATTAAATCCTTCCAAGTCGGCCATGCGGATCAGAGTTTGGCTGATGAGCTGCTGGTCGTCCGGCAGGACCGCCACGGGCACCGGGCCGAACCCGGCCCCCTCCAGGATCCGGGCCGCCGTCGGCCCGGCCGAATCTTCCCGCTCACCCCTGGAGGCGGTATCGCTGATGGTGATGACCCCGGCTTTGTAGGGAGCTGATAAGGCCATGATTAACCCCTTTGCTGAGGAAAAAAAAGGGACCGGCCCAGGCGGCCGGCCCCCTAAAATTAAAAACCAGAGAACCCCTATTCCGTCTCGGCCTTGGCCTCGGCGATGATCTTCTCCTGGAGCTGCGCGGGGACCTCTTCGTAGTGGTCCTGGGTGATGGTGAAGGAGCCCCTGGCCCCGGTCATGGACTTGAGGTCCGGAGCGTACTGGAGCACCTCGGCCATGGGGACCAGGGCCTTGATGATCTGGTTGGTCCCCTTGGAGTCCATGCCCAGGACCTTGCCCCGCCGGGAGTTCAGGTCGCCGATCACGTCGCCCATGGCGTCTTCGGGGATGATCACCTCCAGGGCCATGATGGGCTCCAGGATGGTGGGCTGGGCCGCGGCGGCGGCCTTCTGGAAGGCCAGGGAGCCGGCCACCTTAAAGGCCATCTCCGAGGAATCCACGGAGTGGTAGGAGCCGAAGATCAGTTGCACCCTGAAGTCGATCATGGGGTATCCGGCCAGGACGCCCTGGACCGAGCGTTCCACGATGCCCTTTTCCACGGCCGGGATATACTGCCGGGGGATAACCCCGCCCACGATCTTGTCCTCGAAGATAAACCCTTCGCCCCGGGCCGTGGGCTCCATGTTGACCACGGCGTCGCCGTACTGGCCGCGCCCGCCGGACTGTTTCTTGTATTTACCCTGGATGTCGGTGACTTTTTTCTTGATGGTCTCCAGATAGGGCACCTTGGGAGTCTTGAGGATGACCTCTCCGCCGAATTTGCGTTTCAGCTTCTCCAGGGCCACCTCCAGATGGACCTGGCCCATGCCCCACAGGATCATGTCCTTGGTTTGGGCGTCCCGGGTCAGCTTGAGGGTTTCGTCCTCCTCGATGATCCGGGTCAGCCCGGCGAAGACCTTTTCCTCGTCGCCCTTTTCCTTGGGCTCGATGGCGTAAGAGATGACCGCGGGAAGGGGCTCCACCCGGGGCAGAAGAACGCCCGGCTTGTCGGCGCACAGCGTGTCTCCGGTAACCGTCTCCTTGAGTTTTGAGACGGCCACAATGGCTCCGGGACCGGCCGAGTCCTCGATGCTCCCCTGGGATTTGCCCTGGGGAGCGAACAGTCCGCCGAACCGTTCCTTGGTCTCCTTGGAGGCGTTGTAGACTCCCATATCACCGCTCAGCCGGCCGGAGAAGATGCGGATGATGGAGAGCCGCCCGGCGTAGGGATCGGCCACTGTTTTAAAGACCAGCCCCACAAAAGGGTCCTCCGGGTTGGGAGCGATCTCCAGCTCTTCCCCGCCGGGGCCCGTGGCCTTGGCCGAACCGCGGTCCACAGGGGAGGGCAGGGTGTCCTTGATCAGGTTGAGAAGCAGCGGGGCGCCCATATTCTTGGCCGCGGAATAGGGCAGGACCGGGAGGAAGGTCCCGGCCAGCACGGCCGCGCGAAGGCCCGCGGCGATCTCCTCGGGCTTGAGGGTTTCACCTTCCAGGTACCGCTCCAATAGGGAGTCGTCCGCCTCGGCGATGTGCTCGATCAGCTTCTCCTTGGCTTCGGCCACGGCCTCGGTCATATCATCGGGCACCGGCCCCTCGGTCATATTCCCGGACTCGTCATCGGCAAAGGTGTAGGCCTTGCCGCTCAAGAGATCGACCATGCCCTTGAACCCGGCCTCCAGCCCGATGGGCAGGGCCACCGGCACCGCATCCACGCCCAGGGCGGTGGACATGGATTCCAGGGCGGCCTCGAAATTGGCCCGCTCCCGGTCCAGCTTGTTGATCACGGCCAGCTTGGGCAAGTTGAACTCGGTGGCGAACTCAAAGGCCCGTTCGCCCTGGATCTTCACCCCGTCCATGGCGTCGGCCACCAGGACCGCCGCGTCCGAGGCCTGGAGGCTGGCCTTGGCGTCGTTGAGAAAGTTGTCGTCGCCCGGGGTGTCGATCAGGTAGAAGTGATGCTTCTTCCAGGTGAGGTCGTGAAAGGCGGCGGAGATTGATATCTGCCGGGCCACCTCTTCCGGCTCATAGTCGAGCACCGAAGAGCCGTTGTCGACCTTGCCGAGCCTTTTGGTCGCTTTGGCGTCAAAGAGAAGGGTTTCGGCCAGGGACGTCTTGCCGGCGCCGCCATGGCCGATGAGGGCGAAAGTCCGGACAGTGTCAACGGGGATACTCATGCCAAGGTGCCTCCTGGGACATTTAAATTAAGATGGAACCATTCAAATACCTTTGGTTGTTGGTCTCGTCAAGAAATTTCGCGCTTGAGGTCCTCTATCCACCGGGTCATCCGGACCCGGTGGGTGCCCGGCCAAAAGAACTTGTCGCAGTCCGGGCAATACTTAAAAACGGTCTGGGTGGCCAGTACATATTCGGGCACGGCTCCGGCTGCCTCCTCTTTGGTCACGGTTTTGAGGAGAGTATTGCACCTCAGGCAGCGGCTGAAAAGTTCGGTCCGGTCCAACTCCAACGAGAGTTTGCGCACCGCCTCCTTGAGCTGTTGGAAGGGGTCTTCGGCCTGGATGACCAGGGCCCCGGGCAGAGGCTGGCGGCGGGTCTTGGTTAAAAAAATCCGCTTCCGGGAGAGGACCGTTTTCCGCACCGGGCCGGTCCCGGGCCGAATGTAGACCACATCCAGGCCCAGGACCCGCAGCCACAGGGCCAGCTTGCCCAGGTTTTCATCGACTGCCAGTTGCATTGCCACCAGAAAATAAGGGGGTGTCAGATAATTTGTGGGTGAGGGTTTGTTAAGTCTTTGTTCAAAAGAAAACAATCAGGCTGAGGCAGCCCTCAAAACGGTGCGTCACCGAATCCTGGCCCAACATTTCACTTCTTTGCTATCATTTTCTTTTGAACAAAGACGCCCTTGATTTTCAGTCAATCATTCGGTCCTGTCAAGGCCGCCAAAGGCGCCCTAAAGGGTTGAGCCTTGACAGGACCGAATGATTGACTCACCCAGATAAACTGACACCCCCGAAAAGAAGGATGTCAATCCAGAATCACCACCACTCCCAGTCTGAGGTGATTTTCCGGAGGTCGCCCTTGAAACGGAAGTGAGCGGGAAGGACACGCTGTCGGAACCAGGGCCGGTCGCAGGATTGGCCGGTCCGGGCGGGGGCGTCCGTTGGGCCCCCTTTTACGGCCCGATTAATCTTTGCCGCTCTCCGGCTTCTCTAAGGCCTCGAGTTTCTGCTCGATCTTGGCCCTGTCCTCCGGTTTCAAGTCCAGGGCCTGGCGGTAGCGGGCCCTGGCTTCCTCGGTTCTGCCCAGAGCCAGGTAGATGTCGGCCAGGTGTTCGATTATTATGGGGTCGTCCGGGACCAGCTTTACGGCTTTGTGCAAGACCTCCAGGGCCTCGTCCAGACGCCCCATCTTATAGTAGACCCAACCCAGAGAGTCGGTGATGTAGCCCGAGTTGGGCCTCTGGGTGAGCGCCTTCTGGATCATCTCCAGGGCTTCGCCCAACCTGATTCCCTTGTCGGCCCAGGTGTAGCCCACATAGTTCAGGGCGTAGGGGTGACCCTCGTCCATCTCGAGGACGCGTTGCATGACCACCAACGCCTCCTCCCGGCGTTTCATCTTGTCCAGAATAAGGCCCTTGCGGAAAAGAAGTTCCGTGTGTTCCGGATCACGCCCAAGCCCCTCCTCCACGGTGGACAGGGCGGCCTCCAGCTCGTTCATTCCCTCGCGCAGGGTGGCCAGGGCCAGGTACAGGTCGGGCCGGTCAGGCAGATGGGTCAGGGCCTCGATTATGGCCTGGCTGGCCTTCTCTTTCTGGTCCTCCTCTTCGAGCACAAAGGCCATCCGCAACCGAGCCGCCTCGTAGTGTTCGGATTCCGGTTTGACCTGGGAGAGGTAACGGATGGCCTCGTCCGGATGCTTGGCCTCGTCATGGACCGAACCCAGGTAGAAGAGGACGGTCTGGTTGTCCGGCTCAGAGGCCAGGATCTCCTCGAAGACGCTGATGGCCTGGTCCACCTTCTTGTCTTTCAGGTAGAGCTGCCCCAGCCTCAGGGCGCCTTCGCTTTTGCGGCCGGGCACACCGTTGAGAATTTCGATCGCCTTGGCCTCGTCGCCCCGGCCCAGATACAACCGGGCCAGTTCTTCCCGGGCCGCTTCGGAGTAAGGGTTTTGCTCGATGAGCTCGCGGTAGATCATCTCCGCCTGTTTTGGCCTGGAGAGGCGGCGGTAGAGCCGGGCCAGCTCGAACTGGGCCGCATCAAAACGGGGCCGCAGGGCGATGACGCGCTTCAACTCCTCCTCGGCCTCCTTGAGCCGCCCCAAATCCAGAAGCACCTTGCCGTAATAGTAATGGCCCATGACCGAGCCGGGGTCGTGGGCCACATGCTGCTTCAACAGCTCCAAGGCCTCCTCGCGGCGTTTCTCCTGAACCAGGATGGTGGACAGGAAAAGCAGCGACTCACCGTGGTAGGGGTCTATCTCCAGGATCTGGCGGTAGACCTTCTCGGCCCCCTTGATGTCGCCCTTGGTGGCCATAATACCGGCCAGAAGGAGCTTGGCCCTGATGTCCTTTTCCGACCTGGCCACGGCCTCCTTGGCCTCCTTCAGGGCTTCATCCATCCGCCCGGCCTGGACCAGCAGGGAGACCAGCTCGGCCCTCAGGGTGGCCGACTGGGGATCGTTCTCCAGCGCCCGGCGCAGGGAGTCCACGGCCTCGTTCCTCCGCCCCTGTTTCAACTCCATCTGGGAGACCACGAAGGACTGGTAGGCCTGGGCCTGTTTGGATTCCGGGACAGGCCCGGTACGGGCCGGTTCGGCCGCGCCGGTCCAGTCCTGGACAAGGGTGGCGCACCCTCCTCCGGTCAGGGCCAGGAAAATTCCCAAGACCGGAATCAGGGCCAGTCCACGCCCCCTCCGGCCCGATCCCGCCTTTGATGTCTGGTACCCAGGTTTAAAACGCAAAGACTACCTCACCGCGGTTTTGATTAAAAGTTGACTCAGCCGCTCCGCCCCGATCAGTCCCTTAAATTACGGTAGGACTCCTCAAAGTCGGGTATCTCCTCTTCCAGGTATTGGCCGATTTTTTTGACCAGCCTGGCCTGTATTTGCCTGACCCTTTCCCTGGAGATGGAGAACTCCTCGCCTACCTCCTGGAGGGTGGCCGGAGTTTCGGCCATGATCCGCTTGTCGAAGATGACCAGTTCCTTGCCGCTGAGCTCCTCCCGGAAGCGGGACAGCTTGCCGGCCAGCAGGCTTCGCAACTCCTCCCCGGCCACCTCCTCTTCCACGCTGGGATCGCCGGTGGGGATGAAATCTTTATACTGGTCTTTGCTGTCTTCCCGCAAGGGTGATTCAAGGGATAGTTCCCAGGCGTCCAGCCGCTGGTCCATCTCGATCACTTCCGACTCGCGGACTTCCAGATTCTGAGCCAGGAGCTTGGTGGTCGGTTCGTAGCCCAAGGACCTCAGGCGTTCCTTCTCCTTTTTCAGGTTGTAAAAAAGCCTTCTCTGGGCCTGGGTGGTGCCCACCTTGACCAGCTTCCAGTTGTCCATGATGAACTTGAGAATATAGGCCTTGATCCAGAAGGAGGCGTAATAGGAGAACTTGATGCCCCGCAAGGGATCGAACTTTTTTACGGCCTGCATCAGCCCGATGTTCCCCTCCTGGATCAGATCAAGCAGGTTGCGCATCCAAAACCGCTGAAAATCCATGGCTATCTTGACCACCAGGCGGAGGTTGGCCCGGATCAGGGAAGCGGCCGCTTCAGCGTCCCCCTGCTCCTGATAACGTTTGGCCAGATCCACCTCCTGATCCCGGTCCAGCAGCTCGAACCTGCCGATCTCCCATAGATAACGCCGCAAAGGATCGGCGATGGTGACTTCCGTGGGGGGGTGGATGGCCAGAGCCTTGGTGCCCTGAGAAGCTTCCTGGGGCGGCTTTTGGTCCACCTTTGATTTTTTCTCGTTCGTTGCTGTTTTCTTTTTTTCACTCACCGTCTAATCGCTCTTTATGCGTTCCGGCTTCCGTCTGCTCCGCGGAACCGTAAAAAAACAAAGCCTGATCAATAAAGGTCTAACATCTCATTCTACTATTTGACCTGTCCCAGTCAAACCTTATCTGACCATGTCCCTTTTAAGGGCGGGGGGGCTTTTATGAAAAAACTAAAACGGGTAAAAGCCCAGACATTGGCCCTTTTGTCTTGACTCTACTAAATATGGTATATTAAATAATTAAAATAACCATATATCCGCCGTCGGGTGGATAATTGAGACCAAAAGGGCCGTAATTGGGGCCTTGCCCCTGAAATATGGACCTTATGGTGGCAACCGGAGGTGGAATCTGCGTTGGCTGTGGACAGCTCTGGTGGTCGTGCTGGTGAGCGGGGCGATCTACTTGGGCTGGAGGTATGCCTCTTGGGAGCCGGCCGTGCCGGAACCCCGGAAGCAGACCACCACCATTAAAATTCCCGTCTCCGGTAAACCGGAGGCGCTTCCCGTGTCCACCGCCGCCACGGAGATAAGTCAGGGCCGATTCGAAATAACCCTGCCCATCCCCTCGACCCTGCCCCGCCAGAAACCGCCTCTGACGGAATCCCCTTTGACCGGAGAGGAGCCGGCCCGGGCTGTGGCGCAATCCAGCCCCACAATGGAAACGACGCCCCCGATCTCCTCCCAGACCGGTCCATCCGGGGTCGCGGAACAGGATCTGGCCCAGGTATCTCCCCCAGAACCAGGCCGAGAAGAACCCCCCGAGTGTGAAAGGCCTTTTGAAGAACTGGAGAAGCCGCTCAGGGTGGGCGACCTGACCATCCCGCCTCCCCAGGCGGTCCCGCCTTTCAAGCGGGGGGAGAAGGCGGTTTTCATCCTGGAGACGGTGAGGCAGGGCCGAACCATCGCCGTCAGGGGGACCACCAATCTGCCGGTGGAGGGCAACGGGGTTCAGGTCAGCCTGTTCAGACTGTTTCGCGAGGGGGAGAGCCGGGAAGCCAAAAGGGCCTCCCTGGACAGCAGGAACTTGTCCCTCTGGTTCGAAGGCAAGTTCCCGGTGGATGACGGGCAGTGGCTCAGATCCAGACGGGAGAACGAGAAGGCCCAACCGCTCATCTTTCCGGCCATGAGCTATCTGGATGAGGAGTCGGTCCAGGTGGAGGTCCTTTTCACCGGCGCCAAAAAGGACCTGGGCCCGGTTCCGGGGCTCACGGTCTACCCCATCCCGGGCACCGACAAGCAGGTCTATCGCATCATCCGCTCGGTCAACCTGCCTGTTCCGGAGTCTCCCCGGGAGACGCCGCCCCTGAAGAAGGTGGAAAAAGAAGAGCCCCCGGCGGTCCAGCCTTTGCACCGCCCCGGGGGACCGACCAGGATCCGGATTTCGCCCTTGAAGTGGCTGGAGGGGCCGCTTCAGACCCGAAATATCTCCAGCCCCGGGGAGGCCCCCTTAGCCTGGGGCCGGAGTATGGATAGGGCCTGCCTGCCGGAGAAGGTTGCAGCCCTGGGCCGGGTGTTGACCTACCGCTTCTAAGCCGCTCCTTTGCTTTATTTGTCCTCCGTTGTTTAAACCTCGGGGGGGCCTGGTAATGCCGCCGGGGCAGCCGAATAAATTGATCTGTTTTATCCCGGACGGCCGGGCAACTGTATTCTTGACAGATAAGCGAGCATGACGATAGGGTTAACAGACCTGAGATGAATTCCCGGCTGCTTGATGACGGTGTTTGCGGTTGGTGCGGCAAGGAGATGATAAGTCGTTCCCGTCCCGGAAGGCGGGAGCAAAAGGTTTGGGCCAGGGGCGCCTGTTGAGATGGATAAGGAGCTGAGGTGCGGATAACCTGCTGGGGTGCCAGAGGATCCATCGCCGTTTCAGGGCCGGAGTATAATCGTTTCGGTGGAGACACCGCCTGCCTGGAATTGAGGGGCCGGGAAGGTCAGCTGATCATCATCGACGCCGGAACCGGAGCCCGCAAGCTGGGGCAGCACCTGGAGCGACAGGGCCGGGTGGAGGGGACCCTGGTTCTGACCCATGCCCACTGGGATCATATCTCCGGGTTTCCTTTTTTCCGCCCGGTCCACCGGGAGTCGACCAGGTTATCGGTCATATGCTGCGCCTTTACCCACAAATTCGTCAAAAATATGTTGGAATACACCATGACCCCGCCATATTTTCCCCTGCCTCTGGCCGAGGTCAAGGCCGAAATAGATTTTCAAGAGATCTGTTCCGAAAAATTCCAGGTGGCCGGCCTGACCGTGGAGGCTATTCCCCTGTCCCATCCCAACGGCGGGGTGGGTTACAAGTTCACGGAGCAGGACCGCACCTTCGTCTTTTTGACCGACAACCAGTTGGGCCACCGCCACCCCAACGGGGCGGCCTATGAGGACTATGTCAGGTTCTGCCGAGGGGCGGATCTGCTGGTCCACGATGCCGAATACACTCCCGAGGAATACGAGATGTATCCTCTTTACGGCCATTCGTCCTACACGGACGCCCTCGATCTGGCCCTGGCTGCGGAGGTGGGCCGGTTCGCCCTGTTCCATCACAATCAGAACCGGACCGACGACCAGTTGGACCGGATCGTGGCCGAGTGCCGGAGAAGAGCCCTGGAGGCTGGCTCCAAAATGGAGGTCCTGGCTCTTTCCGTGGGCCTCAGCCTGGAGATCTAACTCCCCCCGAGAGATCCCTCCTCTCCCAAGTTATCGTCCGGAATCAAGGCTCTGAGGCCTCTTGTGTTGACTTGAGACAAAGTGGGGTTATCATGGGAAACCATGAAGGCAGGTTTCGAAACAATCCCCCCCTTGAGAGCGCCTCTGGCCGACCTGGAAAGGCGGCTGGGGTATTTTTTTAATCGGCCCACGCTTCTTTTCCGGGCCTTGTGCCACCGTTCCTATACCCATGAGAATCTGCATCTGGGGCTTCGGGAGAACGAGCGGCTGGAATTTTTGGGAGACGCCGTTCTGGAACTCGCTATAACTTCCTTTATTCACTACCGTTATCCTGAAATGAATGAAGGACGCCTGACCCAGCTCCGGGCCGCCCTGGTCAACGAACAGTCCCTGGCCGGACTGAGCCGGGGGCTGGACCTGGGGCGGTTCATCCTCCTGGGCAAGGGGGAGTTGGCCAGCGGCGGGGAGGGCAAGCCCTCCATTCTTTCCGACTGCCTTGAGGCGGTGATGGGGGCGGTCTATTTGGACGCCGGATATGAAACCGCGGCCGGGTTGGTCCAAAGACTGTGGAGCCGCCTGCTCCGGGAAGGGCCCGGCCGTCCGGCCCTCAAGGATCACAAAACCATGCTCCAGGAACTGATGCAGGAGAAAAACAAGATCACCCCCAATTACCGTCATGTCAGGAGCGAGGGTCCAGATCACTGCCGGACCTTCTATGTGGAGGTCCGGGCCCGGGGAGAGGCCCTGGCCTCGGGCCGGGGGCGGTCTAAAAAAGAGGCCGAGCAGGACGCGGCGGCCAAGGCTTTTGAAAACCTCCTCAATGGAGAGGATCTGGGCGGGAGCGAGAGGGTGGAAGATGGAGAATGAGACAACCCACCGGAGTGGGTTCGTGGCTATTGTGGGAGCCCCCAATGTGGGCAAGTCAACCTTTCTCAACAAAGTTTTGGGCACCAAGCTGGCTATCACCTCCTCCCGGCCCCAGACCACTCGCAACCGTATTCTGGGGGTCTGGAACCGCCCCGGCTCCCAGATAATCTTTCTGGACACTCCGGGTATCCACCGGCCCCAGTCCAGACTCCACCATTCCATGGTTCAGGCCGCTCTGGGCGCTTTGGCGGAGGTGGATCTGGTCCTGTGGGTGGTCGACTGTCTCAAGGAGCGGGGGCCCGAGGAGAAGATAATCCTGGACCATTTGAAAAAGGTGGAAAGCCCCGTGGTGGCGGCTCTCAACAAAATCGACCGGATCGAACCGCCCAAGCTTCTGCCCCAGATCAAGCGGCTGGCCGAGATGGAGCTGTTTCGGGCCATCGTGCCCATTTCGGCCCTCAAGGGCGAGGGCCTAAAGGAACTCACCGAAGAGCTGGGCCGGCATCTGTCCCCGGGGCAGCCGCTGTTTCCCGAGGACATGCTCACCGATCAGCCGGAGCGGTTCCTGGCGGCCGAGTACGTGCGGGAGAAGGTCTTCCGCAAGACCGGCCAGGAGGTGCCTTTCGGCGTGGCCGTAAGCGTCACCGATTTCCAGGAGCGGAAGGAAAAGGAGCTGATCTACATCCGGGCCGTTATTCACGTTGAGCGCGAGTCCCACAAGGGGATCATCATCGGGGCCCGGGGGGCCAGGCTCAAGGAGATCGGCCAGGAGGCTCGGGCGGACATGGAGCGGCTGCTGGGGACCAAGGTCTTTCTGGAACTGTTCGTCCGGGTGGAGAAGGATTGGACCAAAAAAACCCACCTGGTCCGGCGCATGGGCTACGAGCTTTGAGGGACGAGGTCCGGCCCGAGCTGTTAAGGTGGGCCGAGGCCCAGATAGGCAGGGCGACAGGCTGGGCCAGATTGGCCGGGGACGGATCGGACAAGCTTTTCTGGCGCCTGACCTGGACGGGGGGCAGCCTGGTGGCCGTGGACGGGAGTTCCCTGGAGCCGGCCCGTTTTCCGGAGAATTCGGCTTTTTTGCACATCGGCCGCCATCTGGCCGCCCAAGGGGTCCCCGTACCCCGGATCGCGGCCCAGAACGCCGAA
Source organism: Desulfarculia bacterium (assembly GCA_963662305.1). GTDB lineage: Bacteria > Desulfobacterota > Desulfarculia. The sequence goes on from OY759351.1 coordinate 956,487, forward strand.
AAGGGGTTCTTTCTAATCGAGGATTTGGGAGACGAACTGCTGACCCGGCGGGCTAAGGCCGTTTCCGGGGCGGAGCGGGAGCGGCTCTACGGCCGGGTGATCGATCTGCTTCTGGAGATGCAGACCAGGGGCGCGGAGGGGTTTCAAACCCGTTGGTGCGCCCAGACCGGTTACTACGACCGGGAGATGGTCCTCAAGTACGAGTCTTGTTATTTTTTGCGGGCTTTTGCCCAGAAATATTGCGAGAAAGAAGAACCGCCATCCGGGCTGGAAGAGGAGTTGGCCCTCCTGGCCGGCCGGGCGGCTCAAAGCAAACCGGTTCTCTTTCTGCACCGGGATTTCCAGTCTCGCAACATCATGCTCCAGGGGGACCGGATCATGATCATCGACTTCCAGGGAGGGCGTCTGGGACCGCCGGGCTACGATCTGGCCTCGCTCCTCCTTGATCCTTATGTGGGCTTATGCCCAGATGAGCGCGGCGCGTTGTTGACTCACTACCTCGACCGGGCCGGGGATTTGCCGGGATTCAACCGGAGCGTTTTTGAAAAGGACTACCTCTACCTGGCCCTGCACCGGACCATGCAGATGCTGGGGGCTTTTGCCTTTCTGTCCCTGAAAAAAAACCGGCCCGGATTCCGGGAGTACCTTGGACCGGCCCTGATGAACCTCAAGGAAATCCTGGCCGAACCTGAATTTATCGCCTGCCCCGTGCTGAAGGGATTCGTACGTTCCCTGGGGTTGGAGAGCTGTTGACCATGCAAGAATCTGCCGAAAGATATGTGGCCCTGGTGGGCCGCCCCAACGTGGGCAAGTCCACCCTGTTCAACCGGTTGACCCGGACCCGGGAGGCGATTGTCCACGACGAGCCCGGGGTCACCCGTGACCGCCACTACGGCCGGGTGGAACTGGAAGAGGGCTCCTTCACCCTCATCGACACCGGCGGGTTCGAGCCCACGGCCGAGGAGGGCCTGCCCCAACTGATGCGGGCCCAGGTGGAGACGGCCGTGGCCGAGGCCGACGTGGTGATCTTTATTCTGGACGGCCGCCAGGGGGTAACCCCCATGGACATGGAGATAGCCGGCCTTCTGCGCAAAAGGTCCAAGAAGGTGGTGGCCGCCATCAACAAGCTGGACGACCCCAGGATGTACGACCAGGTGACGGACTTCTACTCCCTGGGCCTGGACAACCTCATCCCGGTTTCCTCGGAACATGGTCTGGGCGTTAGCCCACTTTTGGAAGCGGTGACGGAGCTGCTGCCTCCCGGTGGAATAGAGGCCGAGCCGCCCGAGGGGGTCATCCGGCTGGCCGTGGTGGGCCGGCCCAACGTGGGCAAGTCCTCCCTGATCAACAAGGTCCTGGGCCAGGAGCGGATGGTGGTTTCGGACGTGCCCGGGACCACCCGCGATGCGGTGGACACTCCGGTGAAGGTAAACGGCCGGGATTACCTCCTCATGGACACGGCCGGGATAAGAAAACCGGGCCGGATCAAGAAGGGGGTGGAGAGATGGTCGGTGGTCCGGGCCATGAAGACCATGGACCGGGCCGACGTGGCCCTGGTCCTGATCGACGCCGTGGAGGGGCTCACCGACCAGGAGGCCCGGGTTTGCGGGCTGGCTCTGGAGCGGGGCCGGGCCGTGATCCTGGCCGTGAACAAGTGGGACCTGATGGAGGACCCGGACCGGTCCTTTAAGGAGTTCAAGGACCTCATCGCCTACAAGCTCAAGTTCCTGAGCTACGTGCCCTGGCTGGTCATCTCGGCCAAGAACGGCCGCAACATGCAAAAAATATTCAAGGCCGCCGAGGAGATTTACGCCCAGTACACCTACCGGGCCTCCACCTCGGAGGTGAACCGGGTTCTGGAGGAGTCCGTCCGCCACCACCAGGCCCCCATCATCGGCCGGGGTCGGTTGAAGCTGTTCTACGCCACCCAGGTCTCCACCCGGCCGCCCACCTTCGTGGTCTTTACCAACGCCCCGGACAAGGTTCATTTTTCCTACTCCCGCTATCTTCAGAACCGTTTCCGGGAGGCCTTCGGCCTGGACCGGATTCCGGTAAAAATCCATTTCCGCAAGAGAACACGGAGGGATTAAAGCCGAATATCGGGGATCCCGCCATTTTTCGTCAAAATTTGGTATAGTGTCGACCGGTCAATAGAGCGGTTTCATTAGTAGGTTTTGCGGGAAGACCGCTCTGAGCGGACCGGACACGGGCCGCCGGTCGCGTAGCGACCGTGAGCCGGGACAAAACCGCGTTTTTGGCCCGGCGGTCCGTCAAAAATACGGGACGGATTTCTGAAAATTATTTTACCGACCCCCTGCCCATCACGGAAGGAGCAACCGTTTTGGCCTATATCAACCAATACTCCCGGAACCGCTGCACCACCGTCCAGGAATCCTCCCGGAACTCCCTTCTGTCCCTTTGCCGCCTTCAGGACACCCTGACCGAGGCCTGGGTGGAGATACGGGTTGCCCTGCCCGACCTGAACATCACCCAGGCCAAGGGGGAGATGATCCGATGTCCCTTTGCCCAACCGCTCGATCCCGACCCATTGCTCGAAAAGATCGTCGGGGTCCGGGTGGGCCCGGGCATGCTCAAAATCCTCAAGGGGCTCATCGGCCACGAGCCGGACAAGGCCGAGCTGTGCTACATGGTGGAGGAGTGCTGCGAGTCGGTGATCCTGTCAATGACCAAGGGCATCCTGGCCCGTGCTCCCCGGGAGCCCATGGACAGCAGCGCCTTTTTCTCCAAGATGGTCCGCAAGGCGGTCCGGCTCTACAACCAGTGCGCCGCCTTCAAGCCGGACAGCCCTCTGGTGGAGGGCATGACCCCGCCCGACAAAACCCCCTGAACCAGATTCGGCATAGGCCGGAAAGGAGCAACCAGACCGTGCTGAATTTCATGCGCAGCAAGACCGTCGGCGTGGAACAGAAGGACGGGCAGACCCTGGTGGCCAGGGGCGCCCTGATGGACGACATCTACGGAATGCGTCTGGAGGTGACCGTCCGCTTGCCGGACCTGACCATCACCGCCATCCAGGGCCATCTGGACCGCTACACCACCCCCGAGTGTCCCCAGGCCGATGTTTTTTTGCAGGAGGCGGTGGGGCTCAAGGTGGACGATCCGGAGTTCCCCCGCCAGGTCCACCGCTCCATCTGGCGGCGGTCCTGCCAGCACTACGCCAGTCTGCTGGTGGAATGCGGGGAGAGCCTGCGCGGGACCGCCCAGATTCTGAAACAGGAGGCGGAAAAGGCCAGGGATGAGGAACAGGCCGGAAAGAGTGAGACCGCCCCCAAAGCCCGGACAGCCTCCTTTGGCCGGCCGCCCCGGCCGGTGAAGGTGGGAAAAAGGGCCAGGGGCAGGGGAGAGGGATTCGTCATCGACCTTCACGTCCACACCTCCCAGGCTTCGCCCTGCTCTTCGGCCCCGGTGGACGAGCTGATCCGGCAGGCCAAACGCAGCGGCCTGGACGCCGTCTGCCTGACCGACCACAACCATGTCTGGAACCCGGATGCGGTGGAGGAACTGCGCCGGAAACACGATTTTTTGGTCCTGCGGGGCAACGAGGTTACCACCGACCAGGGGGACATGCTGGTCTACGGCCTGGACAAGGAGATCAAGGGCATCACCCCCCTGGCCCAACTGCGGCAGGACGTCCTGGCGGCCGGGGCTTTCATGGCCGCGGCCCATCCTTTCCGGGGGTTTCTGCTCCTGGGCGTGGGCGGGCTGGGCCTGACCGTGGAGCGGGCCGTGGAGCGGGAGCTCTTTGCCATGGTGGACGGCCTCGAGATTCGCAACGGCAAGGTCACGGCCGAGGAGAACGCCTTTGCTCAGCAGGTGGCCGAGACCCTGGGCCTTCCGGCCCTGGGCGGCAGCGACGCCCACCAGGTGGGCGAGGTGGGCCGCTACGCCACCTGCTTTGAAGAGCCGGTGCGCAACGAAGAGGAACTGGTGGCGGCCCTCAGGAGCGGCCGCTATTCTGTTTTGGATTTTGGGGCAGACTGAGAAGGAAAGATGGTCATGAGCGAGCCGGAAAAGATCGACTGGACCAAGCTGATTCGGCGGATGGAGCAGCTCCTCCGCCTCAAGTCCTTTCCCGTGGCCTTCAAGATGCTGGAGGACAAGGCCCAGCTGGAGGGCATCCCCTTCATGCGCCGGCCGGAGTCCAAGGTGACCCTGTGCCAGATGATCACCCAGGTGCGCAACTTCGACTGGACCGTGGGGGCCGAGCTCAAGGATTTTATCTTCCCGGCCTGCCCCGCCGTCATCGGCCTGTGCGATGTGCCGGAGGTGAACAGGGACGGCACCTTCCGCAACATCGTCTGGGTCCAGACCAAGGAGGATGCGCGCCGCTACGAGGCGGCCATCCCCAGGCTGCCCCTGGACAAATACCAGGCCGTGGCCATGGCCCCCCTGGTCTACAACCCCTTTGAACCGGACATTGTTTTGATCTACGCCAACCCGGCCCAGATGATCGTCCTGATCAACGCCCTCCAGTTCCAGGACTATGAGGTCATGCAGTTCTACTGCGTGGGCGAATCTTCCTGCGCCGACGCCATCGCCCGCTGCTACAACGACGATAGGCCCTCCCTGACCATCCCCTGCTACGGCGAGCGGCGCTACGGTCACGCCCAGGACGAGGACCTGGTCATGGCCCTGCCCCGGAGAGTGATGGAGAAGGCCCTGGCCGGGCTGGAGACCCTCTACCGCAAGGGGGTTCGCTACCCCATCAGCTTTGCCGGGGCCGAGAGCGACATGGCGGCCAAGTTTCCCCCGGCCTACCTGGGCCTGGAGGAGATGATGGGAAAAGTCCGGGGCGACGGCCAAAGGACCCTGGTGGGGGTGACCGGCTCCATCGCCTGCGGCAAATCCACGGTGACCGACATGTTGGAGGAGCTGGGCGCGCCCCTGATCGATTTCGACATCCTGGCCCGGGAGGTGGTGGAGCCGGGACGGCGGGCCTACAAGGAGATCGTGGACTATTTCGGCAAGCAGGTTCTCAATGAGGACGAGACCCTGGACCGCAAGAAGATCTCCGACATCGTTTTCGGCGATCTGGAAAAGAGAAAGAAGCTGGAAGGCTTCACCCATCCCCGCATTTACGAGGAATTTTTCCGCCGGGTGGAGGAGATCTCTTCCTCGGACCCGGCGGCCGTGATCCAGGTGGCTGTTCCCCTGCTCATCGAGGTGAACATGCAGTACCTGTTCGACAAGCTCATCGTGGTCTACCTCTCCCCGGAGAGCCAGGCCCAAAGGCTGGCCCAACGGGACGGCATCGGCCTGGAGGAGGCCACCAGGATCATCTCCTCCCAGTTGCCCATTGACCAGAAGGTCGGCTACGCCGATTATGTGGTCGACAACGGGGGCGCCCTGGAGGAGACCAGGGTCCAGGTGGAAAAGGTCTGGGCCAGATTGCAGCAGATCCGGAAACAGAAAATGAAAACCGCCCCGTGAGTTGAGTACAACCAGGAGGAATAATGAGTTCGGAGTTACGTTCGGTGGAAAAACTGAACAAGGAGGAACTGATCCGGTTCGTGGTGGACGTGTTTCACCGGACCGTGGTTCATTACGGCCTTTGGCTGAGGGAGGCCGAGTATAACCTGGGCCTGAAAGCGGCCGCCAAAACAGAGGACCAGGTCTTTAAGACCAGCTTCAAGATCCAGATGAAGCGGCTGTCCAAGATCCTGGGCTTTGAGATAAACGAGGACGGCGTGCCCGCCCGGCTTACGGAGATGGATAACCGGGAGCTGCTGGAACTGGCCCAGGCCCAATCCGTCAACTGGCTGGCCAACGACGGGGTCTGGTTCCAGGGAGTGGAAAACGGGTACAGCATGGCCACGGCCAAGCGCCTCAACGACACCTGCTGGACCCGCTATTCCCCCTTTGAGGCGGAGCGGATCAAGGCCCTCCTGAACCTGGGCGACCGCAGCGGCCTGGAGGGGCTCAAGGAGGCCCTGGGGTTCCGGACCTACGCCATGGTCAACAAACAGTCCATCCACGACACGGAGGACGGCGGGTTCATCTTCCAGATGAACGACTGCCGGGTCCAGGCCGCCCGCAAGCGCAAGGGGCTGCCCGACTACCCCTGCCACTCGGTGGGCAACGTGGAGTACCCCTATTTCGCCTCGGCCATAGATGCCAGGATCAAGACCGAGTGCATCGGCTGTCCGCCGGACGAGCATCCGCCGGAGTGGTACTGCGCCTGGAAGTTCACCCTGGAGGAGTAATGTAACGCCGGCCCTTGGCGGTGTCGGGGGTGCGACCCCGACACCGCGTAAGTGGGTAAAGCCCCATTTATTCCATGGCGTCAGGGACGCAGCCCTGACACCACATCATCTACTCCATCCCTATTTTGATCAGGTGGCGTCAGGGCTGCGTACCCGACGCCAAAATCCGGGAGCGCTCATGGACGACGACTGGTCGCCCTTTCCGGAACCGGTGAAGGTGGAGCTGGGGGACACCCTGGATCTGCACCTGTTCCGGCCCCAGGAGGTGGCCGACCTCATGGCCGACTGGCTGGCCCATTGCCAAGAGGCCGGGATAGCCGAAGCCAGGGTCATCCACGGCCGGGGCAAGGGAGTGCTGCGGCCCCGGGTCCATTCAATATTGGGCAAACACCCACTTGTAGACTCCTTTGCCGTGGAACCGGCCAATCCCGGAGCCACCCTGGTCAGGCTGAAGACCCCTTGACCGCTTTTTTCGTTCTCAGGGGTTGGCAGGAGGGGCAGAAAAAGGTGGACCGTCCGCCCACCACGGTTCTTTCCACCAGGCGGCCGCAGACCGGGCAGGGTTTGTTCTTGCGGCCGTAGACCTTGTGTCTGGTCTGGAAATAGCCCAGACTTCCCTCGGCGTCCTCAAAGTCGGAGATGGAGGAGCCGCCGCACTCCACGGCCTCGCACAGGACCTCCTTCATGGCCCGGAAAAGTTCCTTGGCCTTGGGCCGCGAGATGGTCTCGGCGGTCTGCAGGGGATGGAGTCCGGCCCGGAACAGGGTTTCGTCCACGTAGATGTTGCCCAGTCCGGCCATGAAGGCCTGGTTAAGCAGCAGGGGTTTGATCCGGCCTCTTCTCCCGGCCAGCCGGTCCAGGAACTCCTGTTTCCTGATCTCCAGGGCGTCCGGCCCCAGCCCCTTTCGGTCCATCCAGGAGTCCAGGTCCCGGGGATTGATGAGGCGGAACCAGCCGAACTGCCTCACATCCCGGTAGCGCAGTTGGAACTCCGCATCCTGAAAGAGGAAACAGAGATGGGTGTGTTTGGGCCGGGGCTGGTCCGGGGCGGCGAAGGTGAAGGTCCCGGTCATGCGCAGGTGGACCCCGATGAGGAACTCGGGAGTGTGGATAAAGAGAACCTTGCCGTGCCTGGTCACGTCCGTTATCCGGGCTCCCCGCAGCCTGCTGGCAAACTCCGCGGTATCTCCGTCCACCATCTTGTCCAGGGTTACCTCCACCTTTTCCAGGCTTCGGCCGATGAGCTTGCGGCGCAGCCCCTTGGCCACGGTTTCCACTTCGGGTAATTCCGGCAAATTCAATCTCCTCTTTCGTGGTCTGAAACCGGGTTTTCCGGCTTCCCGCTCTCACCCGGTCGATTATGTTAAAGATGGGTCCTATAAGGCCCCTGTCAAGGCCGGAGTACGGTCCCGGGGCGGCCCGCCGGCTCGGCCTTGGAGGATTCGGTCGGCCCGGTCGGCAGGCGGCTGTTTTTTGCCGCCTGCGATCCTCTGGAACGACAGCCGATTGGATGGATATGATGAATACCTTCCAACAGCCGCCTGCCGACCGGGCGTCATTCCGGCCGCCGCGCCGCGATTTGGGAATGGTTTTTAATTGACACAAGCCCAGGAAAGGATAGGATAAGAGGTTCCGGTGGGCCCATAGCTCAGTCTGGTTAGAGCCACCGGCTCATAACCGGTAGGTCCCTGGTTCGAAGCCAGGTGGGCCCACCACAAAAATTTTCACGGGCGGGAGTGGGCCGAGTTGGAACTCTCAGCAAAACAGTCGGGTTCGACCGAAGAAGATCACATGGGGCGCCCTGGCGGACGGGGCGCCCCATCTCTTTTCCGGGGGATTGGATGAAACCGGTCGGGCTCGGTTTTATAATGGGGCTCTTGGAAGATCTGGCCCCCTCCGGTCTGGCCGAAAGTTGGGACAACGTGGGCCTGATGATCGGCTCTCGTGAAGACCCTGTAACAGGTATAATGGTCTCTCTGGACCCCACCGTGGAAGCCGTGGCAGCGACTCGACGGTCCGATCTGAACCTGCTCATCACTCACCATCCCCTCCTTTTCAAACCCCTTTCCTCAGTGGACCCTTCAACTCCCACGGGTGCGGTGGTCTACCGGGCCGTCCGGGAGGGGGTCGGCATCCTGGCCGCCCACACCAATCTGGATTCGGCCCAAGGCGGGGTGAACGACGCCCTGGCCGACCTGCTGGGGCTCAAGGAGACCGCTCCGCTCATTCCCGCTGTGGACCGGGTTGGCGCAGGGATGGGCCGCCTGGGTCTCCTGGACCCTCCATTGACCTTGGGCGAGGTGGCGGCCAAGGTTAAGGAGGTCTTAGGAATAAGCTCGTTGCGGATGGTCGGTCTCTCAGAACGGACCATTAGGCGGGTGGCTCTCTGTGGGGGGGCGGGCGGTGAGCTGGTGGGAATCGCCCGGGACAGCGGCGCCGACCTGTACATCACCGGTGAGGCGGCCCATCACCACGCCCGGGAGGCCGAATTCAGGGGCTTGGCTCTGATCGAGGCCGGACACTATGCCACCGAGGTTCCCGTGGTGCCGGTTCTGGCCCGCAGACTTAAAGAAGCGTTGAACGCGGCGGGATTTCCGCTGGCGGTAAGTATTTTCGAAGAAGAGAGGGCGCCCTACGTTCCCAGTTAGGGTCCGGGGCGTTCTGCCAAGAGGTCGAGGAACGGATGTCAGAGATAAAAGAACAGATTAAAAATTTGCTGGAACTCCAGGAAGTGGATACTCATCTCAGGATTTTGGTCGAGGAAAGAGATCAGGCTCCGCTGCGAGTGGCTGAACTGGAGAAGCGCCGTGACCAACAACAGGAAACCCTGGACAACCTGAAGGTCGAGCAGTCAGAGCTGGAGGCCAGGCGCAAGGAGTTGCAGAAGAAGATCGACGACAACACCAGGAACACGGGGCGCAGCCAGAAACGGTTGTCAGAGATCAAGAACGTCCGGCAGCACAAAGCCATGCTCAAGGAGATCGAGGACCTGAAACTGGCCAAGGAAGACCTGGAAGAGGAGATCCTGGAGATCCTGGAGAACCTGGAAGAGGTCAATCCCCAAGTGGAGGCGCTGGCTCCTGCCCTGGAGGAGACGGTCAAGGCTCTGGAGGATGAGAAGGCCGAGCTGGATGCCACCGTGGACAAGATGAACAGCGATATCAAAAGGCTGACCAAGGAAAGGGCAGAGAATGCGTCCCGGATCAGCCCGGAGCTCCTGGGACAGTACGAGTTCATCAGCAAGCGGCTCAACGAGGCCGCGGTGGCCCCGGTGCTGGACGGCACCTGCCAGATCTGCCACATGCGGTTGACCCCCCAGCAGGCCATCGAACTGCAGCGAATGGACCGGATGATGAACTGTCCCAACTGCCAGAGGATCATCTACTGGGCCGGTGAAGAATAGGCCGTCCGGGCGGGGTCCCTTGGATAACCTCAAAAAATCGAGGATGATGGCCGCTCTGGCCAGGGAGCTGGATCTGGACCGGGCCATGGCCCGGGAGCCGGGCCTGGACCGCCGGGAATGGCGGTCGGTTCTGGAAGAGGCCTCGCGTCTTTTCCGCCCGGACTGCGGGGAACCCCCGGAGTTTCCTGGCGAGGACGGAACGAAAACCGCGCCCGAACAGCCTTCCGCCACCCCCCGTCAAGAGCCCTTAAACCAGCCGGCCAGGCCGGTCCTGTTCACCGACGGGGCCAGCCGGGGCAATCCGGGTCCGGCCGCGGCCGGCGCGGCGGTTTTTCTGGGCCAGGACCAGGTCGGCTCCCTTTCCCGGGCCCTGGGGATCAAGACCAATAACCAGGCCGAGTACCAGGCCCTTCTGCTGGGGTTGAAGCTAGTCCGGGAGCTGGGCTTCGATCAGGTCTCCATCCGCTCCGACAGCCAACTCATGGTCCGCCAGATCCAGGGCCGCTACAAGGTCAAAGACTCCAAGCTGAAGCCTCTTTTCGACCAGGCCAGGAGTGCCTTGAAAGAGTTCTCCGGCTATGATATTGTTCATGTAGAAAGAGGACTTAACCGCATCGCCGACGGACTGGCCAATCAGGCCCTGGACGCCGGCGGAGGTTGAATGAACGCGGGCCGGAGAGGGACAGGCGGCCGCTGGCCTCGTTTTGAGGCGGGAGGAAAGTCCGAGCTCCACAGGGCAGGGTGCTGGCTAACGGCCAGTGGGGGCGACCCCAAGGACAGTGCCACAGAGAACAGACCGCCCCGGATCCTGCCTGGCAGGGCCGGGGTAAGGGTGAAACGGCGAGGTAAGAGCTCACCAGTTCCGGGGGCGACTCCGGAAGCTTGGTAAACCCCACCCGGAGCAAGACCATATAGGGGGGCGCTGGAGGATGGCCCGTCCGAGTCCCCGGGTAGGTTGCTGGAGGCGCCGGGTAACCGGCGTCCTAGAGGAATGGTCGCCGCCCCGGACCTTTATCGGCCGGGGAACAGAACTCGGCTTACGGCCCTCTCCGGCCCGTACATTTTCAGAGGTGGCGTTGTCGGTCCGCGGCAGGACCGCCGTCCGGAATAGATCTTTAAAAAGCCCTTTGGCGAAACGGAGGCATCCGTGGAGGACGAGACTGGAAGAACCCGTTGGGGCGCGGTGGTTCCGGCCGGAGGGCTGGGCGCCAGAATGAAGGGCGGAGATCCCAAGCAGTATATCACCCTGGGGCACCGCCCCATCCTGATCCACACCCTGGCCCGCCTGGCCGCCTGTCCCAGCCTGGAAGGGATAGTGGTGGCCGCCCCGGCCGACGAGATCCAACGGACCGAAGAGTTGATCAAAAGCTACGGCATCGGCAAGATCCAGGCCATCGTGGCGGGCGGCGATACCCGGCAGGGGTCTGTCTTTCTGGGCCTCAGTGAGCTGGATCCTTCTTTTGACTACGTGGTGGTCCACGACGGGGTGCGGCCCCTGATGGACCAGGCCATCCTGGACCGGGTCATGCTGGCCGCCAGGGAGCACGGCGCGGCCACGGCGGCCATCAAAGTCCAGGACACCCTGGCCGAGGTGGACAGGCACTCCCACATCTCCACCATGCCCTCCAGAGCCAGGCTGTGGCAGGTCCAGACCCCCCAGGCCTTTTGGCGGCCCATCCTGGTCAAGGCCCACAATAAAGCCTGGGCAGATGCCCATATAGGTACGGACGAGGCCGGGCTGGTGGTCCGCATGGGCCACGAGGTGATGGTGGTGGAAGGCTCTCCCCTGAACCTGAAGGTCACCACCCGCCACGATCTGGAGCTGGCCGAGGCCATTGTCGGGCTGCGGGGGGTCTAGGTGCGCATCGGACAGGGGTTTGATGTCCACCGCCTGGTTCCCGGCAGGAAGCTGGTCCTGGGCGGGGTGGAGCTGGACCATCCCCTGGGGCTGGAAGGCCATTCCGACGCGGACGTAATGGTCCACGCCTTGGCCGATGCCCTTCTGGGAGCGGCCGGCCTGGGCGACATCGGGGCTCATTTTCCGGACACGGACTCCCAGTACAAGGACGCCGATTCCATCCTGCTCCTGGCCAGGGTCGTGGACCTGCTGGCGCAGAAAAATCTCCGCCCGGTCAACGCGGATCTGACCCTCCTGGCCCAACGGCCCAAGATCGGCCCCCACCGCGGGCGGATGGAGGCCCGCCTCTCAAAAACAATGGGCCTTGACCCGAAATTCGTCTCCGTCAAGGCCACCACCACCGAGGGGCTGGGACTGGTGGGCCGGGAGGAGGGCCTGGCCGCCCTGGCCGTGGTCCTGGTTGAGGAGATAAAGGGATAGGACGGTTACGGGCTCTTCCCGCCCTTGGCCGCTTGCCAACCCCCCTTTCAACAACTATATTGAGACTGTTGCAAAAGCCGTCCCCGGGTTTTGCATTGCTTTCATATTGATGACCGCCCCCGGCCGTTGCAGGGCCGGGGAGCGGATCCAGGCGCAAAGGAAGAACCCGGCCCATGCTGACCCTATACAACACCGCCACCCGTAAAAAGGAAGAGTTTAAACCCATTGTCCCCGGTCGGGTGGGAATGTACGTCTGCGGGGTCACGGTCTACGATCGGTGCCACATCGGCCACGCCCGCTCGGCCGTGGTTTTCGACGCCATTGTCCGCTACCTGGAATACTTGGGCTACAAGGTCACCTATGTCCGCAACTTTACCGACGTGGACGACAAGATAATCGCCCGGGCCAACCAGGAGGGGATCGATTCGGCCGAGGTGGCCCAGAGGAACATCGAGGCCTTTTACGAGGACATGAATCCCCTGGGGTTGCGCCGGCCCGATGTCGAGCCCAGGGCCACGGAGCACATCGCCGAAATCATCAAGGCCGTATCCGGGCTGGTGGACAAGGCAGCGGCCTATGAATCCCAGGGCGACGTCTATTTTGCGGTGGACAACTACGCGGCCTACGGCGATCTGTCGGGCCGCAACCTGGACGACATGCGAGCCGGGGCCAGGGTGGCCGTGGACGAGCGCAAGCGCAATCCCTACGATTTCGCCCTGTGGAAGACCTCCAAGCCTGGTGAACCCTCCTGGGAGAGCCCCTGGGGCCGGGGGCGGCCCGGCTGGCACATCGAATGCTCGGCCATGTCCTCCAAGTATCTGGGGCTGCCCTTCGATATCCACGGCGGGGGCGAGGACCTGATCTTCCCCCACCACGAGAACGAGAAAGCCCAGGCCGAGGCCCTCACCGGCGGCCGCTTCGTCAACTACTGGATGCACAACGGATTCGTCCGTATCGATCAGGAGAAGATGTCCAAATCCCTGGGCAATTTTTTGACCATCCAGGATATCCTGAAAAAATATCACCCCGAGGTGTTGCGCCTGTTCCTGCTCTCGGCCCACTACCGCTCCCCCCTGGACTACAGCCAGGAGGCCATGGCCGAGGCTGACGAGGGGCTGAGCCGCCTCTACGAGACCCTGGCCCGAATCCAGACCCAGCTGGCCGTGGAGCGGCCCGCGGAGGGCGGGCCCCTGGCCGATCTGGCCGCCAAGACGCGTGAGCTTTTTCTGGCGGCCATGGATAACGACTTCAACTCAGCCCAGGCCATGGGCCATCTCTTCTCTCTGGCCAGGGCGGCTAACCGGGCCCTGGAGACTGGGAAAAAGTTGGGCGGCCTCCAGACCGTGCCGGAGACCTTGACCGAATTGGCCGGTGTCTTGGGGCTCCTATCCCACGCCCCGGAAGATTTCGCCTCGGAGCGGGAGGCCTTGCTGGTGAACCGGGACGGGCTGGACCCCAAGGCCATCCAGAGGCTGGTGGAGGAGCGGACCCGGGCCCGCCAAGACAAGGATTTCGCCAAGGCCGACCAGATCCGTGACCGGCTGGTGGATCTGGGCGTGGTTATTCTGGATTCGCCGGAAGGGACCACCTGGAAGCTTAAGGGTTAGAAGACACTTCAAATCAATTCTGCTGCGGACGGCTTGCTTTCCCAGAGACTTCGTTGGCAGGCCCAAAACATTCTCGCCGTAGCTTAGCTACGACTGCGAGTGTTTTGGACCTGCCGCCTTGCCTCTGGGAAATCCGCTCGTCCTTGCCACGAAACGATTTGAAGTGTTTTCTAACAAGGCGTAATAGTCGTACTGCCGGTTTGCTTTAGGGAATCTGAAGGCCGCAACAGGTTTTCTCAATACGATCCCGGAGAATAGATGCCCAATAAATTCAAACTTGTCTCCGACTACCGCCCCCGGGGCGACCAGCCCCGGGCCATAGAGGCCCTGGTCCGGGGACTGGAGAACAACAAGCCCCGCCAGGTCCTCCTGGGCGTCACCGGCTCGGGCAAGACCTATACCATGGCCAACGTCATCGCCGCCGGGGAGCGTCCGGCCCTGGTCATGGCCCCTAACAAGACCCTGGCCGCCCAGCTCTACGCCGAGTTCAAATCCCTGTTTCCGGAAAACGCGGTGGAGTATTTCGTCTCCTATTACGACTACTACCAGCCCGAGGCCTATGTCCCGGCCAGCGACACCTATATCGAAAAGGACGCCTCCATCAACGAGGAGATCGACAAGCTCCGTTTGTCCGCCACCCGCTCCCTTCTGGAGCGCAACGACGTTATAATCGTGGCCTCGGTGTCGTGCATCTACGGCCTGGGCTCGCCCGAGGCCTACTACGGGTTGATCCTCCAGCTCAGGGAGGGGATGGAGGTGGACCGGAGGGAGATGCTGGCCAAACTGGTGGAGATCCAGTACAAGCGCAACGACGCCGACTTCCACCGGGGGACCTTCCGGGTCAGGGGCGACACGGTGGAAATATTCCCGGCCTACGAATCGGAGAAGGCGCTTCGGATCAGCATGTTCGGGGACGAAGTGGAGGGCATCTACGAGATCGACCCCCTCCGGGGCAGGGTCCTCAATCAATTCGACCTGGTGACCATCTACCCGGCCAGCCACTATGTGGTGGGCCAGGTGACCAAGAAGCAGGCCACGGCCTCCATCGAGGCGGAGCTCACGGAGCGGCTGGCCGTGCTCAAGGCCGAGAACAGGCTCCTGGAGTACCAGCGCCTGGAGCAGCGGACCCGGTTCGATCTGGAGATGCTCAAGGAGATCGGCTACTGCCAGGGCATCGAGAACTACTCCCGCCACCTCACCGGCCGGGAGCCGGGCCAGCCCCCGCCCACCCTGATCGACTATCTGCCCGCCGAGTCTTTGGTCTTTCTGGACGAGTCCCACATCACCGTGCCCCAGCTCATCGGCATGTATAGGGGCGACCAGTCCCGCAAGAGAACCCTGGTGGAGTACGGCTTCCGGCTGCCCTCGGCCCTGGACAACCGGCCCCTGCGGTTCGAGGAGTTCAACACCCTGGTCAAACGGCTCGTCTATGTTTCGGCCACCCCGGCCGATTACGAGCTGGAGGTTTCGGAAGGGGTCACGGCCGAGCAGGTCATCCGCCCCACCGGGCTGACCGACCCGCTCATGGAGATCCGACCGGCCGAAACCCAGGTGGACGACCTTCTGGCCGAGATCCGCAAGCGGGCGGCTCGCAATGAGCGGACCCTGGTCACCACCCTGACCAAACGGCTGGCCGAGGAGCTGACCGAGTACTACTCCGGGGTGGGGGTCAAGGTCCGCTATCTCCACTCCGACGTGGACACCCTGGAACGGGTGGCCATCCTGCGCGACCTGCGCCGGGGCGAGTTCGACGTGCTCATCGGGATCAACCTGCTGCGGGAAGGGCTGGACCTGCCCGAGGTCTCCCTGGTGGCCATCCTGGACGCGGACAAGGAGGGCTTTCTGCGCTCGGAGCGGTCCCTGATCCAGACCGCGGGCCGGGCCGCCCGGAACGTGGAGGGGAAAGTTTTGCTTTATGCCTCCAAGCTGACCGCGGCCATGGACGGGGCCATGACCGAGACCCACCGTCGCCGGGAGATCCAGCAGGCCTATAACGAATCCCACGGCATCACCCCGGAGACGGTCAAGAAGAAGATCGGGGATCTGCTGACCTCGGTGGAGGAGCGGGATTACGTGACCGTGCCCCTGGAAGAGGACGAGGGCATCCTGCCCCACGAGCTGCCCAAGAAGATCAAGAAGCTGAAAAAAGAGATGAGAAACGCGGCCGAGCAGCTGGAGTTCGAGACCGCAGCCGTGCTCCGGGACCGGATCAGGAAGTTGGAGGAACTGGAGTTGAGGTGGAAATAGGTCTTCTGCCGGATAACAGCCAGAACAAAAGGCGAGGCCGCCTTCAGATTTATTGTCACTAGACGGTTTATGGAGCATGTCTCCGGCTCCGGAAATATATTAAATTGATAGTCGGATTAACGAAACAATCATCTAACCGCTCTCCATAAAGTAAAATATTAATTGTTTATGATTGACAGGACGGGTATGCGGACTTTAGATTTAAATAATATTTACCTCCAGGGCGCCCGCAGTGTGTTGCCGAAGATGATGAGGATCAGGTGGTTTGTATCGTCTAAAGAGGGCCATGACAAGGCTGTTGTTGATTTAAAGGGAAAATTGACATTAATCAGTTCATTGCAAAAAGGAGGAAGCGGCGATGGCAATGGTAACTGTATGTGAGAGATGCGGAAAGAAGAAAAAATGCGCCCGCTGTCCCAGCTGCGGAGGATGGTTTTGCGCAGCCTGCTCCCCTCCGCCCCACCCTTTGTCTTTTTCTGCTCACTGCCCAAATTGCAGGGTTAAACTAAAAGGTTAGCATCCAAGCTTCGGCGCAGCATTTTATTTGTTGGGGGCAGGATGACCATAGGCACGCTAATTGTGTGTTGAGCCGTTGCTATGACCTGATTTATTGTTGATCTGAAAACAAAATACCTAAAATCAGTTCTGTCCGGCTAGGCGAAGCATAGATTTAACTGATTGTTATTGTGGGTTAAATGATTATTAAAGCTGGGCGGTTGAAGTAATTTCTGGATGGTGCAGCGTCTGAAGAGGTTGAGTTGAAGGAGTTGAGCCAGTTGCTGAAGGCTTAATCCGAGGGGACAAAGGAACTTGAGGTAGCAGAGCAAAAGGTAAGCAATCAAGGCCACATAGACCTGAGAAAGAACGGCATTGGGGGAGTTGCCGATAAAGGATTCGATCTTCAGGTTCTGCTTGATGAAGCGGAAGAAGGTCTCTATCTGCCAGCGTTCCTTGTAGATGTCGGCGATGGTCCTGGCCGAGAGATCGAAGTAGTTGGTCAAAAAGACGTAATGCTTGCCGGTCTCCTTGTCGCGGTAACCGACTCTTCGCAAGGCCACCGGGTAATCGGCCCATTTGGCCCCTGTAAGCCAGATGACCTGGTCGGAGGTGACGCCCAAACGGCGGTTGACTCTGTTGCGCTTGACGACCTTGTAGCGAGTGTTTGTTTTCATCCTGGTGACAAAGAAGACACCTTGGCTGGTCAGGGAAAAAAGCCAGGCAAAGGCGATGTAGGCCTTGTCCATGGCCACAATCGACTCCTTTGGAAGGCGCATGGATCGGGCGGTCTTGGACTCATGACGTTTGGCTTCGGAAATTGAAACAAAGGCAGGCAGATAGCCGTCATGATCCAGCAGGGTGTTGATTTTAATGCCGGCCTTAGTCTTTCGAAACCTGGCCCAAGGGAAGAGGCTCAGGCAGAGACTGATCGTGGTCGCATCCAAGGAGAACAGCTTGTTTTTAAACTTAAACTTGTGCTTGGGAGCGATGGGCCGACAGCGGCTGTAGACCCGTCCGAACAGGGCCTCGAAGAAGGAGGCCGGCCGCCTTTCATTGGCCTCGGCAAAGGTGGACCGGACTACTGGTTGGGTACCTAAGTGGTAGAGATTATTGCTCCTGGAGCGCATGGACCTGACCCCGTCACGGAGCGAGGATCGGCCGGTCAGTTGGATGGCCATGAGGTGAACGAACTGGTCCCAGCGGCTGAATTTGCGGGCCTTGCGGCCGCTCCCGTGGGCTTTGTCCAGGGTGCTGAAAACATGTCTCGGTACAATCTTGAGCATCTGGGAGAGGATCGTGCTACAATGAGCCATGGCCTGATTTGTCCTTTCCGATCGGTGAGTTATGCGCAACACCATTATATCGGAATGCCGGATGAATCGGGCCATTTTCTCAACCCTTAACCGGACAGGGCTGACCTAAAATATTCATGCTGTGCTTTAACAAAATCGAATACGGTGCTGCGGTTCCGGCCCGAGATAGAGACGCAGAGCCGGTTTCTGTGTCTTTGCTTTCTCCAGTCCGACTGTTATTTTTCCGGATGCCTCCGGCGGTCCCTTTGGGGAGGGCAAAGGGTCTCTACGCTTTTTAGAGTGTTTGTCAGAATAACGTTCCGATTCAAAAGCTGAATGTGCTGCCGGGGTCACACCCCGGCAGCCGAATCGGAACAGATTTATGACATTCGCTCTAGATGTCCCGAAGTTCGCCGGCCCTTCGCAACTCCGCTTGCCAAAAAAATTCTTGCTCAGATTATCGGGCCAATAAAGGATGAACCCGCTTTCGGTGTCGTTTCCCGGCGAACCACCTGCCCGAGGAGTCTTTATGAAAATTATTCAGCTGATCGACAAGGAGTAAACGATGTTCGCGACCGGACCACAGGTCGGTTGGGGAATGCCTCCGCGTGGTTTGGAAAGCGCCTTCCGGCAACTGAGGTTGAACCTGTTTTCGGCGAAAGGCTCAGTAATATAGAACCTGTCCGGGTTGCAGGGTGGTGGTTTTAAGGTTGTTGATTCCCACCAGATGGGTTGGGGAGACCCCCAGGCGGCGGGCCACCTTGGTCAGGTTGTCCCCGGCCACGACCACGTATCTCTTTCTCGATGTTTGCTTCTTGGGATCAGCCTCCCTGGGGCTCGGGGAGGCATATTTGCCGCTGAGTCCGGCCAGCCGCTCCTCGAATCCATCCGCGCCTTTCTGGGGAAGGCTGATCCAGTGCAGTCCGGGCTGGAGATAGCGGCCCTGGATGTCAGGGTTCAGCTCTTTTATCTCCTTGTAATAAGTTCCGGCGGCCTCGGCTATGGTCCGGAGGTGAGTCTTCCGCTTGAGCTTGAGGGCCACGGTCTTGACCTCCAGGGGAGGATAGAGCCTGATCTGCTTGAGGTCGTAACCGTACTTTTCCGGATTTTCCAGGATTATCTTGGCCGACAGGATACGGAAGATATACCGCTCCGTCTCCAGGGGCAGGTCTAGGAGGAAGTAGTCGTTTACTCCCTGCTGCTCGAGCTCCTCCCCGACCCGCTTCTCCCCGCAGTTGTAGGCGGCCATGGCCAGGGCCCAGGAGCCGAACATCTCGTGGAGATCCTTGAGGTAGCTCAGGGCCGCCCTGGTGGAGGCCTCCAGGTCCAGCCGCTCGTCCTTGTGCCGGGATTTCTGGAGGCCGTAGCGCCGCCCTGTGGATTTGATGAACTGCCAGAATCCGGCCGCTCCGGCCGGGGAATAGGCGTAGGTTTTCAAGGCCGACTCGGCCACGGCCAGATATTTGATGTCGTCGGGCAGCCCGGCCTGGCGGAGAGCCCTGGAGATGGACTCGAAGTGGCGGTTGGCCCGTTTCAGCCACATGATTACCTGAGCCTGATCGTAGACCGCCAGTTGGAACTCCCGGTCCAGCATCTCGTAGACCGCCTGACGATGGATGGGGACCGGCTCTCCGCAGAGCTCAAGCTTGGTGGGAAGTTGGTAGATGGGAAAATGAAATCGGGGGGCGCTCCGGGCCGGAGGCTCCGGCACCGGGGCCGGGTCCACCGGACCCTGGCCCAGGCTGGGACAAGGCAGCAGAAATAGAAACAGGGCCAGGACGGAAACGAGTTTTCTCAGGTCCGCTCCGGGTCGAAAGATTTCAGGTTTTTCCTTTCTTATCCGGATCTCCATTTCCTTTCCGCCGCCCGGTGCTGGTCCGGAACCGGCTCCCCTATCCCTTCCCGGATCGGCAACGGTGCAGCTGGGCCCGCATGTGTAGCCTACCCGTTCGGGTAAAGAGGATCAACTCCGGACTATCTCCAGGGCGTTGAAGAAATAGCCGATCTCGTAGGCCGCCGTCTCCGGCGCGTCGGAGCCGTGAGTCGCGTTCTGCTCCACGTTGGTCCCGAATTTTTTGCGGATGGTTCCCTCGGCAGCCTCGGCCGGGTTGGTGGCGCCCATGGTCTCCCGCCATTTCTTGATGGCGTTCTCGGCGGCCAGGACCATGACCACGCAGGGGCCGGAGGACATGAAATCGGTCAGGCTGTCGAAAAAGGGCCGTTCCTTGTGCACGGCGTAGAAACCCTGGGCCTGGGCTTTAGTCAGGTGCAGAAGCTTCATCCCGGCCAGCTTGAATCCGGCTGCGGTGATGGCGCTCAGGATGGGGCCCGCGTTTCCGGCGGCTACGGCGTCGGGTTTGATGATGGCGAAAGTCAGTTCCAATTCATCCTCCACTCATGGAAAAAAGGATTCCCGAACCAGTCGGCGGCCGGGAGTTTGATTGTCTGTAAGGAATATCTTCCAGAGCGCGCTTCCCCAGGGCTTGGGCCGAACCGGCCAGACGGCGCATGGTGGGGGCGCATCGCATCCGCCCCGAATGTACCCTTGTTCCATTGATTCCACAAGGGTAACGGGCATCATTTTTTTTTGGGGGGGGAGTGGGGCGGCCGGGCTCATTATCGGCGTCCAGCCAGGTTCACCAGGCCTGGGCCGGGGCAATCGGGTCCACAATCAATTCCGCGTTTCTGAGGCCCGCCCTACTCCTCCCCGGCGGTGAACAGGGTCTCGTCCTTGAGGGTCTGACCGAACTTGGAGACCACCTCGGTCACGGTCAGGCCGGTTTTCTCCTCCCCCTCCACGTCCATCTGAACCCGGCCCTGGTGGAGCATGATCATCCGGTTGCCGTAGCGGATGGCCTGGTTCATGTTGTGAGTCACCATGAGGGTGGTCAGGTTATGCCGGGCCACCATCTTCTCGGTCAGATCCATGACCTTTTTGGCCGTCTTGGGGTCCAGGGCCGCAGTGTGCTCGTCCAGGAGAAGCAGCCGAGGCGGGGTCAGGGTGGTCATGAGCAGGGACAGGGACTGGCGTTGGCCCCCGGAAAGGAGCCCCACCTTGTCCTTGAGCCGGTTTTCCAGGCCCAGTTCCAGGATCTTGAGGATCTCCCGGTAGCGTTTACGCCGGGATTTGGTGACGCCCCATCGGAGCCCCCGTTTTTTGCCCCGGAGTTCGGCCATGGCCAGGTTCTCCTCAATGGACATCTGTCCGGCCGTGCCCAAGGTCGGGTTCTGGAAGACCCTGGCCAGATGGCAGGCCATGCAGTAGTCCGGAGAGGTGGTCACATCCTCGTCGCCGATGACAATGTTTCCCCCGTCGGGCTGATGAGTTCCGGCAACCACGTTGAGCAGGGTGGACTTACCGGCCCCGTTGGAGCCGATGATGGTGATGAAATCCCCCTCCCGGACCTCCAGGCTGAGCCTGTCCAGGGCTTTTTTTTCGTCCTGAGTGCCGGGGTTGAAAATCTTGGTGACGTCCTTTATCGACAGCAGCGAGCGGGCCACGGCTAAACCCCCCTGAGGTGGATCTTGGCCTCTTTCTGGCCCCTGATCGCGGGGACGCCCAAGGCCAGGATGACCATCAGCCCGGTGGCCAGTTTGAGATCCGTGGGGGCCAGGCCCAGCCGCAGACCGATCACAATAATGGCCCGGTACATCACCGAGCCCAGCACCGCGGCCATGGTCAGCCGCAGCACATCGTCGGGCTTGGCCAGCATCTCGATAAGGGTGTTGATCACCATCATTCCGAAAGCGATCAGCAGCCCCACCCCGACGACCATCAGTTTGAGATTACCGCTCTCCCAGGGCAGGGCGTAGGACAGCCCGAAGGCGACCACGGTGCAAAGCCCCAGCACTCCGGTGAAGCCGGCGCCGTAAGCCTTTCTTTGCTTGACCATGGCCTCGCCGATGATGATCGAGGCCAGCCCGGCCACGATCATGCCGATGCCCATGCCCACGTCGGCGAACCCCTGGTCCTGGGAGATGAGGGCCCCGGAGAGAGCCACCATGGCGTTGGACAGGCCCAGCCCGAAGACCGTGGCCGTGTCGGTGTTGACCCCCAGGGAGCGGATCATGTCCTCGTTATCGCCGGTGGCCCGCAGGGCCAGCCCGTATTCGGTGTGCAGGAACACGTCGGTCAGGCCCTTGCAGAGAAATACTACCACCATAAAAAACAGAACTATCGGTAAATAGCGGTTGCCCGGCCAGCTCTCCATGAAGGTGAAGACGGTGGTGGCGTCCAGAAGCTGAATGTTGGCCCGGCCCATGATCCTCAAGTTTACCGAGTAGAGGATGGTCATCATCAGAATTCCGGCCAGCAGGCTGTTGATCTTGAGCCTGGTGTTGAGCAGGCCGGTCAGACAGCCGGCCATAAAGCCGGCCCCGATCGCGGCCAGACAGGAGATTCCCGGAGAGAGGCCCTCGCTGATCAGCCTGGCCGCCACCGCCCCTCCCAGGGGAAAGGAACCGTCAACGGTAAGGTCGGGAAAGGAGAGGACCCTGAAGGTCAGGGCGATCCCCAGGGCCACCAGGGCGTAGGAAAGCCCCTGCTCCAGGGTGATGGGAAGAACCGCACTCAGCATTTTTAGATTTTCCTCAGGTCGGGCCACCGCCCGGGGGGGCGCGCTCCTCCCGGACGGTATGCTCCAGGGTGGATTATTTTATAACCTCTTTGGCGGTCTTGATCATGTCCTCGGGGATGATAACGCCCTGGGTTTTGGCCGATTTGAGGTTGAGGTGGAGGTTGAGCTGCTCGGTCTGGCCGGAAGGAACTTCGCTGGGCTTTTTGCCTTTGAGCACCTCCGCAGCCTTTTTGCCGGCGGTGTAGCCTACCTGGAAGTAGTCGAAGCCCAGGGCGGCCGCAGCCCCCAGCTTGACCTGGTCGGTATTGCCCACAAAAAAGGGAATCTTGTTCTGGTTGGCCACCTTGGTCACCGACTGGAGAGCCGAGGCGACCATGTTGTCCGAGGTGATATAGATGCCGTCCACCCGCCCGATGAGGGACTGGGCCGCGGTGTAGACCTCGTTGGAGGAGGAGATGGTGACCTCAATCAGCTCCAGGCCGAATTTTTCCATGGCCTCTTTGGTCCAGTCGATGGACTTGACCGAGTTCTGATCCCCGGCGTTGTAGATGGTGCCCCACTTCTTGGCCTTAGGCACCAGCTCGTGGTAGAGCTTTATCTGCCGCTCAATGGGCCAGGCGTCGGAGACGCCGGTGACGTTGGCGTTGGCCGGATCGGCGGCCATGGTCTTGACCAGGCCCGCGCCCACCGGGTCGGTGACCGAGGAGTAGACCACAGGCTTGTCCTTGACCACCTTGCAGGCGGCCTGGGCCGTGGGGGTGGCGATGGCGTGGACCATCTCGATGGACGGGTCGTCGGCGAACTTCTGGGCGATGGTCTGGGCGTTGGCCATCTCGCCCTGGGCGTTCTGATAATCGTACTCCGCCTCGATTCCGGCGTCCTTCAGGGCTTTTTCAAAACCTTTCTGATCCGCCTCCAGAGCCGGATGGGAGACGATCACGGTGACCCCGATCTTGAATTTTTTGGCCTCGCAGGGAGACGGCCCGGCAAACCCTAAGGTCACCAGCAACAAAGCCAGACAAATAACCACACCCCTTTTCATAAGGAACCCCCTTTAAAAGGTTAACTTAGAATGTAACTGGTGCATTTGAAGACTAGCAGTACCCAATCCGTTTTTAACAGAATCAGTTACTAGTTGTCAAAAAAAACCGACAGCCAAAGAGATTGACTCGTAGTGGTGGTAGAGTATATAAACCCCTTGTCCTCAAAATTAAGGACCGGGCTGATTGCGGCGGCGGGCCTATCCGCCCCTGCCGCCGAGGCCGGGGAATGAGAACCGAGCGCCTGTGAGTGCGTTTAGGACGCGCTCATCGTCTGTACTGTATTAAAGCCTATGTTAGGAAACGATGTGAGCGAAAAAAAGAACCTTTTGAGTTTCAAGGACAGCTTCAAGTTCCGCTGCCATCCGGGGGTTTCTTGTTTTACCACCTGCTGCGCCGACGTAACCATCTATCTGACCCCCTTTGACGTGGTCCGGCTGTGCCAGGCCCTTAAGCTGGAGTCGGACGTTTTTCTGAAGGAATGCACCATGGTCCTGAGCGGCCCCCGGCCGATCATTCCTCTGGTGGTGCTGAAGATGCGGGAGGACAAGGAAGGCCTGCCCTGTCCCCTGGTCACCCCCGAGGGATGCTCCGTCTACGACTCCCGGCCCTGGTCCTGCCGGATGTTCCCCCTGGACCAGATCAGCAAGAACGAGTTTCAGACCATCGCCCAGTCCGATTTCTGCAAGGGCCTGGAGGAGGATTTCAACCAGCCGGTGCTGGACTACCTCCACAGCCAGGGGGTGGACAAGTCGGCGCTGATGGACGCGGCCTATCAGGAGATCACCAACCATCCCTCCCTGGACGGGATGGATGTGGAAAACCCCAAGGTGGCCCAGATGGTCTACCTGGCCTGCTACAATCTGGACCGGTTCAAGGCCTTTGTGTTCGAATCCTCCTTCCTGGACAAGTTCGAGGTGGAGGAGGAGCGGCTGGAGAGGATCAGAAAAGACAAGGTGGAACTGCTCAAGTTCGGCTTCGACTGGGTAAAGTTCGGTCTTTTCGCGGAAAAGACGCTGAAGATCAAACCCCAGGCCACAGGGGGAAAGGCAGGTGGGTGAGCGGGTGGAGAGCCCGGCCGGATCGCTGAAGCCGGTGGGCCGGGAGTTCCGGTTCGGCTGCCACCCCGGGGTGGACTGTTTCGGGGTCTGCTGCCACAAACTGGACCTGGTCCTTACCCCCTACGACATCCTGAGGCTGAAGAAGGCCCTGGGCATGACCGCGGCCGATTTTTTGGAAAAGCACATCCTCCCGGCCGCTCCGGAGCGCTCCCGGTGGCCTCTGGTCAGACTCAAGATGGAGGCGGGAGAGGAGGGTCGCTGTCCCTTTCTGGTTCCGGAGGGCTGCCGGGTCTACCGTGACCGGCCCTCGGCCTGCCGGACCTATCCCCTGGCCCGGGCCGCCCAGAAGAACGCCCAGGGCCAGGTGGCCGAGCGGTTCTTCCTGGTGGAGGAGGCCCACTGCCACGGTTTCAAGGAACGGGAGACCTGGACCATCCAGGCCTGGGTGGCCGACCAGGGGCTTGTTCAGTACCACCACTGGAACGACCGCTGGATGGAGATTCTGACTCATCCCCAGGGTCCGGGTGAGGGCCCCCAGACCAAGGCCAAGGTCGGCATGTTCTACCTGGCCTCCTACAACCTGGACCGCTTCCTGGAGTTCGTCTCCACCCCCAAGTTCGGTTCCCTGTTCGAGCTGGAAGCCGGATTCATGGACCAGGCGGCCCAGGACCAGGAGAAGCTTCTGGCCCTGGCTTTCGACTGGATGAAGTTCTCCTTTTTCGGGGAGCCGACCATGAAGCTCAAGGAGGGAGCGGGGGGATAATCCTGCTGTAAGTCCTTCCCTGCTCTTTAAACGAAAAGGATTCGGACGGGGGGGCTCTTAACAGGCGGTGCCAGGGCTGCATCCCCGAGGCCCACAATGGAGACCGCCTCCGCCGGCCCCTTCCATCCCGCTCGCGAAAAACATTTTTCTCCGGGCGGTTCTCTGTACTCCGGGCCTTTCATTACCGTGGGGTTGTTGGAACAACCATACAGACCCCGTGAAAGCTGGAGCTGAAGGAACGATACGCCGACCATTAAGGAAGCCGCCCCTGTTCATGGGCGGCCGTCAATCCTAAGGAGTTTGTCCGGTTAGGGTGGGGCGGGGGATTAGTCCAGCTTCTCAACCCAGCCCATCACCCTGTCTCTGAGTTCCTTTTCCCCCAGCTCCACGGCCACGGACAGCAGCAGCTCAGCCGCCACCCCGGCCTTGGGGCGGGCCGAGCCCAGATGGGCCAGCAGTCCGGACACGTCGGCCTGGGCCTGGGCAGGGGCCGCTCCCAGCAGATCGGCGGCCAGGCCTCTCAATCCTTCGATCCCTTTGGGCCCCAGGACGGAAAGTTCCCGGTCAGTGTCCGGGACAGGGATTTTTCCCGCGATCAGCCCGCCCTGGGCCTGGCCCTGGGCGGCCGGGATTGCCAGGCCCAGCTTATCCGCTCCTTCCAGCCCGCTGTCGGTGAGGCGAACCGTCCCGCCCAGGCTGACTATCTCCACCAGGTGCCGGCCGATCAGGTCCTCGGCCGTGTGGCGGGTGCCCTCCTTGTCCAGGCCCAGTTCGGTTCCGATCTCGTACATGGAGATGTTGACCGTAGTGTCGCCCCCGGTTTTTTCCACCAGCTTGGCCAGGAAATCCAGGGAGGTCTTGTTCAGATTGTCGATAAAAAGCATCTTGCGCCTTTCCGCCGCTTGGGGCTTGTCTTGCCAGGAGATGAAAACTCTATGAGTCTACCAGAAGTTTCGAAGTTTCCCAGCGATAACCGGCCCGGGATGCGGGTCCGGGGGCCAGGTGGCCGGACTTTACAAAACCCTCTCTTTTTGCGAAGCTCTTGATTGGCCGCCAGGCATATAAGCGATCGAACAGGAGTGAGAGATGCCTCTTTCCATCCAACCCCTTTGCGTGGGGATCAACCAGACCGACCAGGGCATAATGACCTACCAGCGGGGCTACGGCCAGAGAATCCTTCTGCCCATCTACATGTGGCTGATCAAGGGCGCCTCCAGGACCGTCCTGGTGGACACCGGCATGGAGGAGTTCATGGTTCCGGAAGGGGCCGAGGAGAGCATAGGCTTCCCCATCCTGGAATTCGAGGAGGCCCTTGAGCGCCACGGCCTGACCCCGGAGAAGATAGACCTGCTCATCCAGACCCACCTCCACAACGACCACTGCGAGAACTCCTACAAGTGCACCAATGCGGAAGTCCTGGTCCAGCAGGCCGAGTGGGAGTTCGCCTTATCTCCCCACCCCCTGGATCACCGCTATTTCCCGGATCTGCTGGAGGACCTGGAGCCGACCCTGATCAGGGGCGATTATGAGGTGGAGCCGGGGCTGGAGCTGCTATTCACTCCGGGCCACACTCCCGGCGGCCAGTCCGTGGCCATCCAAACTTCGGCCGGCAGGGCCGTCATCACCGGATTCTGCTGCAACGCCAAAAATTTCCCGGCCAGCGGCCCGGCCGTCTGCTCCGGGGTCCACACCGACCCCCTGGCGGCCTATGATTCGGCCCAGCGGGTCAAGGCCGAGGCGGATCTGATCCTGGCCTGCCACGATCCGGCCTGGGGCACCGGGGAGGTTGTTTCATAGAGCCGACTAAAGCGGCGGCTTGCGGTTGCGGCCCAATCCCCCGGGCTGTCCTTCCTTGACAGCCCGGCCCTGGCAACGATATCGTTTTTTTAGGATACCGCCTGGGGCGGAAGCCGTGACCCGGAGGTTCCGGGCCAAGGCGTAGGCTGCGAAAATTGAAAAGCGCTGGGGCCCCGCCCCGGCGCCTGGAACGGAACAGGTAGCGATCGTTCTGAATTTCCGGATGCGCTGTGTTCACCCCGGTCAGCGCGCCGTGGGGCGGCGTTTTCTGATTGAGCTTCAACTGCGGTCAGGGAGGGCGGCCCGGATACTGGGAGGCGGAAGGTGAATCCTTACAAGTTGCTTTTCAGTCCCCTTAACATAAATTCCATAACCCTTAAAAACCGGCTGGTCATGCCCCCCATGGGAACCAATCTGCCCACCCGCACGGGCGAGGTCACCCAGGAGTTGATCGACCACTACGCCGCCAGGGCCAGGGGCGGGGTGGCCTTGGTGACGGTGGAGGGAACCACGGTCCATTCCTCGGGCCGGGGTTTCAACTTTCAGCTTTGCGCCGACCGGGACGAGCTGATTCCCGGCCTGGCCGACCTGGCCGGAGCTATAAAGGAGGTCGGGGCCGTGGCCCTGCTCCAGCTCCACCACGGCGGCCGCAACACCGACGTCCGGGTTTCGGGCCGGCCCCCCCTGGCCCCTTCGGCCCTGCGCAGCCCGGTGAGCCGGGTCACCCCCGAAGCCATGAGCCTGGACCAGATAGAGCTGATGGTGGAGGCCTACGGCCGGGCCGCGGAGCGAGCCCTGGAAGCCGGCTTCGACGGGGTGGAGCTTCACGGAGCCCATGAGTACCTGATCCACCAGTTCCTCTCGCCCTACTGCAACCGGCGCACGGACGACTACGGCGGCAGCGAGGAGAACCGGCTCCGCTTCCCCCTGGAGGTCATCGCCCGGATCAGGCGGCGTCTGAAAAACGAGATTCTGTCCTTCCGGCTCAACGGCTCGGATTATGTTCCGGGCGGGTTGACCATCGAGGAGGGGGTCCGCATTGCCCAGGCCTTGGTCCGGGCCGGGGTGGACCTGATCTCGGTCACGGCCGGGCTGTACGAGACCCCCCACAAGCTCATCCCCCCCCTGGACACCCCCCGGGGGACCCACCTGGACCTGGCCGCCGAAGTGAAAAAAAGGGTGGACCGGCCGGTGGTGGGGGTGGGCCGGATCATCGACCCGGCCCAGGCCGAGCTGGCCCTGCGCCGGAACCAGGCCGACCTGATCGCCGTGGGCCGGGCCCTGCTGGCCGATCCGGAATGGCCCCGCAAGGCCCGGGAGGGCAGGTGGAAGACCATCCGCCGCTGCGTGGGCTGCAACCAGGGCTGTATCGACCACATGTTTTCCGACCGCCCCGTGACCTGCCTCTACAACCCCCGCACCGGCCACGAGCGGGAGCTGGCCCCCCGGCCCTGCACCCGGTCCAAACGGGTGGTGGTGGTGGGGGCCGGTCCGGCCGGCCTGGAGGCGGCCAGGGCCCTGGACCGGATGGGTCACCGGGTCATCCTCCTGGAAAAGGAGCACCGCATCGGCGGCCAGGTCAACCTGGCCAGCCGCGCCCCAGGCAAGGAGGAATTCCGCTACATCATCGATTATTACCGGCAGGTTTTGAAACAAAGCGGCATCGACCTGCGTCTGGGCACGGAGGCCGACGCCCGCGCCGTACTGGATCTGGACCCCGACGAGGTGGTGGTGGCCACCGGCTCGGTGCCCCTGAAGCCGGACCTGCCCGGACTGGACGACCCCGGGATCCTCACGGCCCACCAGGTCCTCTCCGGAGAGGCGGAGGCGGGCCGCCGGGTGGTCATCCTGGGCGGGGGTAATGTGGGTCTGGAGACGGCTTATCTCCTCCTCAGCCAGGGCCGGGAGGTGACCGTCATGGAGATGGGCCAGCAGGTGGGCCGGGATCTTGGCCCGGCCCGGCGGTACCTGCTCAACAGAAAGTTGCGGGACCTGAAGCTGAAACGGCTGGTCAGCTGCAAGATCCGCCGGGTCCACTCGGACCGGGTCTCCTACGTCCGCTATCTCAACGACGGCCGCCGGACCCACCAGGAGCTGACCGGGATAGACAGCCTGATCGTGGCCCTGGGAGTGCGTCCCCAGGACAGGCTGGCCCTGGAGCTGGAGGAGGTGGATCTGCCGGTCCACCTCATCGGCGACGCTCTTACCCCGGGCAAGATCCTGGACGCGGCAGGGGAGGGGGCCAGGGTGGCCCAGCTGATAAACGGTCAGGCCGAAAAAAGGAAAATCGCTTGAACTACACGTATAGCAACCGTTCCATCCGTTCCGTTCTGGAGGAGGTGGAGGAGAAGACCCTCTCTCCCCTGGCCGCCAGGTCGGCCCGGAGCCGGGGCCGTCTCAGGCCCGAGCCGGAGTGCGACCTGCGCCCGGCCTTTCAGCACGACCGGGACCGCATCCTCCATTCCAAGGCCTTCAGGAGGCTGAAGCACAAGTCCCAGGTCTTTCTCTCCCCCACCGGGGACCACTACCGGACCCGGCTGACCCACACCCTGGAGGTGGCCCAGATCGCCCGGACCATGGCCAGGTCGTTGCGCCTCAACGAGGACCTGACCGAGGCCATCGCCCTGGGCCACGACCTGGGCCACACCCCCTTCGGCCACGCCGGGGAGTCGGTCCTGGACAGTATTGTGGAGGGCGGGTTCCGCCACAACGAACAGTCTTTGCGGGTGGTGGATATCCTGGAGGGGCTCAATCTGACCTTCGAGGTCAGGGACGGCATCCTGAAGCATTCCAAGGGCAAGGGCCAAATCCTGGACAACGACCCGGAGCTGATGGCCCGGACCCTGGAGGGCCGGCTGGTCCGGGTGGCCGACATCATCGCCTACATCTGCCACGACATCGACGACGCCCTCCGGGCCGGGGTCCTGGTCGAGGGGGACCTGCCCGCCGAATACACCGACCTGGTGGGGCGGACCCATTCCAGCCGGATCGGGACCATGGTCCGGGACCTGATCATGACCACCCTCCAGGTCGGCGACGGGGACCTGCATCTGACTTCGGAGATGACCCAGGCCATGGCGGGGCTGCGCGAATTCCTCTACGCCGAGGTCTACGGCAACCGGACCATCAAACGGGATTTCGATCGGGCCAGGAAGGTCCTGGCCGACCTGTTCCGGGCCGTGAAGGAGGAACCAGGGAGGCCCGAGTTCGGCGGAGCGGTAGCCGTCCGGGCGGGCGACGACGGCACCCAGGCCGCGGTGGACTTCATCGCCGGCATGACCGACCGCTACGCCCTGGACCTGTACGACAAGCTGTTCCTGCCCCGGCCCTGGGCGGTGCTTTAGAGGCCGGTGGAACAACCGATCAGGCCCTGTGAACAAAGGGCAGATTTTCTGCGTCACCTTGCTTGGAAGCTGAGTATGGGGTTAGGCAATCGTCCTTTTACCTCCGGCGGTCGCTCCGCTATGGCCAAGGGGCCTGTACGCCTTTTCCGGGAAAAGGCTCGCCGGCCCCTTGGAACCCCGCTTGCGAAAACCATTTTTCTCCGGGCGCCTCAAACCAATTTTGCCTTTCATACCGAAAGGGTGATTGGAGCAGCCCGTCAGACCCCGTGAAAGCTGGAGATGAAGGAACGAGAAGCCCAAAATAATGTTTCCCGACCATTTCATGGCCGGTGCTTTACGGACAAGATTTTGGGTGCGACTGCCGAGGTCACACCCCGACACAGAGAAAAAATGTCCCCTCTCCCCCCCTGGGGGAGAGGATTAAGGTGAGGGGGGTTTCTCGATTAAGTGGCGTCAGGGCTGCGTCCATGACAGCGAATAGGAATCGAATGCGCTCTTTCCGGAATCCTCCCGTGAGGGCCGAGGAGCAGCTCCAATTTAACCTTGTCCGGTGGGGTGGTACGGACTATATTTGGGCTTTCGAGCCGCCGCTCCATCCGCCGCTGAACTTCACTTCCGGGAGAATTGTTTGGATCGAATCGTAATCAAAGGAGGCCGGCCCCTCAAGGGGGAGATCCCTATCTCCGGGGCCAAGAACGCCTGCCTGCCCATCATGACCGCCACCCTTTTAACCGACCGCACCTGCACCCTGCGGGGCGTGCCCGAACTGATGGACGTCCGGACCATGGCCCGGCTTCTGGCCCACCTGGGGGTGGAGGTGACTCCGGAGATGGCCCGGGCCGAGACGGTCACCTTCAAGGACGGCAATCTCTCCACCGTGGAGGCGCCCTACGAGCTGGTCAAGACCATGCGGGCCTCGGTCCTGGTCCTGGGGCCCCTGGTGGCCCGGCACCGCCGGGCCAGGGTCTCCCTGCCCGGAGGCTGCGCCATCGGGGCCCGGCCTATCAACCTCCACCTCAAGGGCTTGGCCGCCATGGGAGCCACCATCGAGCTGGAGGAGGGCTATGTGGTGGCCTCGGCCAGGAGGCTCAAAGGCGCGGACTTCACCTTTGACCAGGTCACCGTGACCGGAACCGAGAACCTGGTCATGGCCGCGGTCCTGGCCAGGGGCGAAACGGTGCTCCGCAATGCGGCCAGAGAGCCCGAGGTGGCTGATTTGTGCCGGGTCCTGATCCGGATGGGGGCCCGGATAGAGGGACTGGACACGGACACCTTGACCATTGAGGGGGTGGACCAGCTGGAGGGCTTCGACTACCGGGTTATGCCCGACCGGATCGAGACCGGGACCTATCTGGCCGCGGCGGCCATTACCGGCTCCCGGCTGAGCCTGACCAAGGCCCGGCCCGAGACCCTGGGTGCGGTCCTGGCCAAATTCAGGGAGGCCGGGGTGGTGCTCAAGACGGGGCCGGACCGCCTGGAGATCGACGCCCGCCAGGGCGGCCTCCGGGCAGTGGACTGCACCACCGCGCCCTATCCCGGATTCCCCACGGACATGCAGGCCCAGCTCATGGCGGCCGTGTCCCTGGCCCAGGGAACCTCGGTGATCAAGGAATCCATCTTCGAGAACCGGTTCATGCACGTCCAGGAGCTGGCCCGGCTGGGGGCCGACATCCAGGTGGACGGCAACCGGGCCGTGGTCCGGGGGGTGGCCCACCTTTCCGGGGCTCCGGTCATGGCCACGGACCTGCGGGCCTCGGCCTGCCTGATCGTGGCCGGGCTGGCCGCCCGGGGGGAGACCACCATCCGCCGGGTCTACCACCTGGACCGGGGCTACGAGCGGATCGTGCGCAAGCTCTCGGCCGCAGGAGCGGAAATCCGGCGGGAGAAGGACAAATAGAAGGTCAGCTTTTCTTAGCCAGATGATCGCCCCGGCCGATGCGGAGACGATTCAGCCATGGAGTTAGCAACTGGGAAAGAGCCGGTGCGATGGCTAAAAAGGCCCCTGCCCGTTGTTCTTGCCGCGCTCTGGGCCGGGCTCGTCCTGGGCCGGTTCCAGCCCTGGGCCTTGCCCGCCTGGTCCGCATGGGCGTTCTGGGCGGCTGCGGCCGGGGCTACCCTGGCCTGGCTGGTCCTGTTGCGGCGAAACACCCGGCCCCGCCTGGTTCTGCCCCTGACGGTTTTTGTCCTGACCGGTCTGGCCCTGATTTGGCCCTTTGAGAAACCCCTCTCCCAACTTCCCTCCGGACACCTGATCCACCTTGCCGGGCAAAAGGTGGTCATCGAAGCTATGGTGGCGGCTCAGCCCCAGAAACGGGAATGGGGAACCTATCTGACCGTCCGGGCCCGGTCGGTCCTGACCATGGATCGAGATAGGGCGGAGCGCCCGGCTTCCGGGCGGGTGCGGCTGCTTTTGGGCTCCAGGGGGGAGCCCTGGCCAAAGCTGGGCTACGGTTCCCTGATCAGGTTTCAGGCCCGGCTCAGCCCCATCCGCGACTTCGCCAACCGTCCGCCAGGCGGATACCTGTTCTCCTACCGTCGTTATCTGGCCGACCGGGCGGTCCATCTTAGGGCTTCAATCAGCAACCCGGCCGCCCTGATGGTCCTGGGCCGCCCGGGCGGATGGGCCCTGTGGCGGCTGGTGGAAGGGTGGCGGGCCAGGGCCAGGGACCTCATTGAAAGGGCCGTGCCGCAACCTTCGGCCGGTCTTCTGGGGGCCATTCTTCTGGGCGACCGGAACGGGTTAGACAAAGACCTGCGGGAGGCCTTCCAAAAAACCGGGACAGCCCACCTTTTGGTTGTCTCCGGGCTCCACCTGACCATGGTCGCTCTGCTGGCCGGGCTCCTCTTCCGTTTTCTGCTGACCCGCTCGGTCCGGCTCTGCCTGGGGACCAACGTGATCCTTCTGGCCCGGCTCCTGGCCCTTGGGCCGGTCCTGGGCTACGCCCTTCTCTCGGGCCTGTCCATCCCCACCTGGCGGGCCTTTGTCCTGGTGGCCACGGCCTGGGCGGCCCTGGCCCTGTGGCGGAGGATGGACGGCCCTTCGGCCCTGGCCCTGGCCGGACTGATCATCACCCTGCTCTGGCCGCCGGCCCTGTTCGACACCGGGTTCCAGCTCAGCTTCATTGCCGTGGCCGTGCTCATGTCTCTGGGGGGCGCCCTGGAAAAACGCCTGCGTTTTGATCCGGCCGGGAGGGGGAGGTTGAGCCCCTGGCGCCGGACGGCTCTGCGGGGCTTCAACTATTTGGCGGGGCTGGCCGTCTCCTCCATCCTCATGGCCGTCTTTCTGGCCCCTATTCTGGCCCTCTCCTTCGGTCGGGTGCCTCTTTTGGGGACGGCCCTGAACATGGTCCTCATCCCGCTATACACCCTCCTGGCCGTGCCCCTGGGCCTGGCCGGTCTGTTTCTGAGCCTGATCCATCCGGCCCTGGGGACCTGGCCGCTCTCCCTTGCGGCCCAGACGGCCCTGGCCGGGGCGAACCTGGTGGCCGGAGCCTCCCAGTGGGACTGGGTCAGCCTCAGAATAATGGGCTTGACCCTGACCGAAGCGGTTCTGATGTACGCGGTTCTGGGGGGCGGGGTCCTGGCTGCTTCCGGACGTACCAGCCGCCGGGGGCTTATCCTTGTGGCGGCCGGCCTCCTGGCCCTGATCGGAGACGGGGCCTGGTGGCACCACCGTAACCACGACGCCAGGATGGTGGTCGAGATCCTGGATGTGGGCCAGGGAACCTCCCTGCTGATGCGCCTGCCCGGCAGGGAAACCTGGCTCATGGACGGCGGATTCCGCTCGTCCGGGGGGTTTGATGTGGGCCGCTCGGCGGTGGCTCCGGCCCTGTGGTCCCGCAAGACGGACCGGGTCGATACCGTGGTCCTGAGCCATCCCCATCCGGACCACTGCGGCGGACTGCCCTTTCTGGTGGAGGAATTCAACCCCCGCCGGTTTGTCCACCCCGGACACCGGGACGGTTCCCTGATGTACTCAGAATTGTTGAAGAAAATAGAGATGTCCGGTATCCCCCGCCTTTCCTTGGCCGCCCTGCACCGGGGCCTGGATCTGGGCCCGGTTTCCATCCGGGCCCTGTGGCCGCCTCCGGATTTCGAGGGGAAGACACCCCGGCCAAAGTGGTACGGCAATCTGAACGAGACCTCCCTGGTCCTCAAGATAACCCACGGCCGGGTCCGTTTTCTGTTCACCGCCGACATCGAGTCCCGGGCCGAGGAGGCCTTGTGCCGGCTCCACGACCAGGGGACCGTGGATCTTTCCGCCGAGATTCTCTATCTGCCCCACCACGGCAGCAGCACCTCCAGCGGCCCGGATTTCCTGGAAAGGGTTGGGCCGGAGCTGGCCCTGGCCTCCTGCGGTCCTGGACCGGGCAAGTGGCCCCATCCCGAGGTTCTGGCCAGGCTGGAACAGGCCGGGGTGGAGGTTCTGGCCACCAACACATGGGGCGGCCTGACCGTATCCTCCTCCGGGACCGGGTATGAAGTCCGGACCGGGCTGAGCCGAAGCCGTTAACCGGACCCGCACATAACCCCCCGGAGGCCGGGAAACGGTCTGTTTCTCCTTGCCGTTAAGGTCTTCCTGTGGTACATAGCCACCTTACAAGAACACACGCGTCTCGGCCGATTGTCGTGTGTCCCTGGTCGTATGTGCTGCGGCCGGGGATTTCCCTTCTGGGACGGGGACGCGGAGGTTTAACACGAAAGGAGAATTTCTTTGTTTCAGATCAGCATGAAGAGCCTTTTGGAAGCCGGGGTCCATTTCGGACACCAGACCCGCCGCTGGAATCCCAAGATGAAACCCTATATCTTCGGGGCCCGCAACGGTATTTACATCATCGACCTCCAAAAGAGCGTGGGCCTTTTTAAGACCGCCTACGATTTCATCGTGGAGACCGTGGCCCAGGGCCACGGGGTCATCTTTGTGGGCACCAAGAAACAGGCCCGGGAGGCCATCATCGAAGAGAGCCAGAGGGCCGGTCAGTACTGCGTCTTTCACCGCTGGCTGGGCGGGATGCTGACCAACTTCAAGACCATCAAGAAATCCATCAGCCGCCTCAAGGAGTTGGAGGAGCTGCGGGACACCGGAGCTCTGGAGCAGCGGGTCAAGAAAGAGCAGCTCTCCCTGATGCGGGAGCTGTCCAAGATCGAGCGCAACCTGGGCGGCATCAAGGACATGACCAAGCTGCCCGGGGCCATCTTCGTGGTGGATCCCAAGCGGGAGAAGATCGCCGTGGCCGAGGCCAACCGGCTCAAGATTCCGGTGGTGGCCATCGTCGACACCAATTGCGATCCGGACGATATCGATTACCTGATTCCGGGTAACGACGACGCCATTCGGGCCATCCGCCTGATTACGGCCAAGATCGCCGAGGCCTGCATGGAGGGCCGGGACCTCCGGGAAAAACGGATGATGACCCAGAAAGAGGGCGAGGCCGTGGTCGACTCCGCCTCCCCGGCCGAGACCGCCAAGGCCGAAGAGGGAGAGAGCGTCATCACCACGGCCGACGGCCAGGAGGTCGCCGTGGACCGCAAGGAAAGGCCCCAGGCCGAGCCCAAGCCGGAGACGATAGAGGCTGCCAAGGCCGAACTGGAACAGACAGAGGAAAAGGCTTCGGAGTAAACTCGAGCGGCCTTATTAAGGAGTTAGGAAAGTGGATATCACTGCAGCGATGGTCAAGGAACTCCGGGAGAAGACCGGGGCCGGGATGATGGATTGTAAAAAAGCGTTGACCGAATCCGGCGGGGACATGTCGGCGGCCAACGACTATCTCCGCAAAAAGGGTCTGGCCACGGCCAAGAAAAGGGCCGGCAAAGAATCCAAGATGGGCCAGGTCGGCTCCTATATCCACGCCGGGGGCAAGATCGGGGTGTTGGTGGAGATCAACTGCGAGACCGATTTCGTGGGCAAGACCGAGGAATACTCCGAGTTCGTCAAGAACGTGGCGATGCATATCGCCGCCGCCGCCCCCATCGCAGTGAAGAAAGAAGAGATCGACCCGGAGGTGGTGGAAAAGGAGAAGACCATCTACCGCGAGAAGGCCCTGGCCGAGGGCAAGCCGGAGAAAGTTCTGGACCGGATCGTGGAGGGCCAACTCAAAAAGTTCTTTTCCGAGAGCTGCCTCCTGGAGCAGCCCTACGTCAAGGATCCGGACATGACCATCGCCGACTACCTCAACCAGACCATCGCCAAGACCGGCGAATCCATGGAGATCCGCCGCTTCTGCCGCTACGTCTTGGGCGAAGAGCTGGATTGAGGGCCGGATGAGCCGGCTGCTGCCATACAACAGAGTCCTCCTCAAGCTCTCCGGCGAGGCCTTGATGGGGGATAAAGCATTCGGCCTGGACGGCGACGTGGTGGACGAGGTCGCCCAGGAGATAGGCCAGGCCCACGAGACCGGGGTGCAGATCGCGGTGGTCGTGGGCGGCGGCAACATCTTCAGGGGCGTCTCGGCCGCTGCCCGGGGAATGGACCGGGTCAAGGCCGACCACATGGGCATGCTGGCCACGGTCATCAACGCCCTGGCCCTCAAGGAGGCCCTGGACGGCCGGGGCGTTCCGGCCAGGGTTATGAGCGCGGTGGGCATGGAGCCCATCGCCCAGCCCTTTAACCGGACCGACGCCCTGGAGCTGCTGGACAACGGCCGGGTGGTGGTCCTGGGGGCCGGCACCGGGCTGCCCTATTTCACCACCGACACGGCGGCCGCGCTGCGGGCCGTGGAGATCAAGGCCCAGGTTCTTATGAAGGCCACCAAGGTGGACGGGGTATACGATTCTGATCCGGTCAAGAACCCGGAGGCCAAACGTTTCGACCGGCTGGATTACGATGACGTGATCATCAACAATCTCCGGGTCATGGATCAGACCGCCGTGGCCTTCTGCCGGGAGTCGAGGTTGCCCATATACGTCTTCAAGCTGACTCGGGGCGGTCTTAAATCGGCTCTTGCCGGCCGGGGGCTGGGAACCCTGGTCGGAGACGCCGAATAAGGAGAGGTACAATGACCGACGAGGTATTCGCCGACCTGAAGGAGTCCATGGAAAAATCCCTGGCCAACCTGGAACGGGAGTTCAAAAGGGTCAGAACCGGGCGAGCCTCGACCGCCCTGCTGGACGGGATAACGGTGGAGGCCTACGGCGCGGCCTCGCCCCTCAACCAGGTGGCCTCCCTGTCCGCCCCCGAACCCAGGCTGCTGTTGATCCAGCCCTGGGACAAGTCCGTTATCGGCGATCTCGAAAAGGCGATCCTTAAGTCGGAACTGGGGTTGACCCCCATGAACGACGGCAAGATAATCCGCATCTCCATCCCCCCGCTCTCGGAGGAGAGGCGGGTGGAGCTGGTCAAGGTCACCAAAAAGATGGCCGAAGAGGCCAAGATCGCCATGCGCAACGCCCGCCGCTCGGCCAACGAGATGCTCAAGGAGTTCAAGACCGAAAAAGAGATCTCCGAGGACGAGATGTACAAGGCCACCGACGAAGTCCAGAAATTGACCGACAAGTACACCGCCAAGGCGGACGACGTGGCTGCGGCCAAGGAGAAGGAGATAATGGAGTTTTAATACTCCGGCCTCCGTTTTACCATGCCCAAACCACCCTGGGCCGCCAAATGGCCCGAACTTCGCGGGGAGTCCTTGCCCCGGCATCTGGCCGTCATCATGGACGGCAACGGCAGATGGGCCACGGCCAGGGGCAAGAGCCGCATAAACGGCCACCGCGAAGCGGCAGAAAGCGTCCGGACCCTGGCCCGAACCTGCCACGAACTGGGTGTTCCGGCGGTCACCCTCTACGCCTTTTCCACCGAAAACTGGGGCCGCCCCAAAACCGAGGTCAGCGGCCTGATGGAGCTTTTGAAGAGGTTTCTCAAAAGCGAGTTGGATGAGTTTCTGGATAAGGGAATCCGGTTGACCACCATCGGGCAGACCGAGCGGCTGCCCAAGGGGGTGCGCAAGGCTCTTCTGGAGTTCATGGACAGGACCTCCGGCGGACAGAGCATGGTCTGCAACCTGGCCCTGTCCTACGGCTCCCGGGACGAGATTGCCCGGGCCGCCCGGGAGATCGCCCGCAAATGCCGCGAGGGCGAACTGGAGCCCGAGGAGATCGACGAGGACCTGTTCTCCGCCCATCTCCAGACCGCCGGGCTGCCCGAGGTCGATCTGGTGATCAGAACCTCCGGCGAGGTCCGCCTCTCCAACTTCCTGTTGTGGCAGGTGGCCTACGCCGAGATGATCTTCACCCCCACCCTTTTCCCCGACTTCCGCGAAAAGGAACTCGTCTCCTGCCTGGTCGAGTACCAACAGAGGAACCGCCGTTTCGGCTTGGTCCCCGGTGGGGCCGAAGACAAGACGTAATGCTCAGACAACGGGTCTTAACCGCCTTGGTCGGACTGCCCCTGCTGCTGGGGCTGGTCATCTTCGGTCCGGCCTGGAGCGTGGTTCTGGTCCTGGCCCT
Organism: Desulfarculia bacterium; assembly: GCA_963662305.1. Taxonomy (GTDB): domain Bacteria; phylum Desulfobacterota; class Desulfarculia. Next base: position 995,120 of record OY759351.1, read on the forward strand.
CCTGGCTGCTTTGGCTTGGCTGGAATACGGCCGGATCGTGGGAAGGCTTCATCCTTTGTTTCTGGTCCCCGGTCTCCTGTGCGGGCTGGGCTTCATTCTCTTCACCTGGCTGGGGTGGTATCCCTGGACCGTCTTTGTCTTTGCCGGAGGGTTGACCCTCTTCGCCTTAACGGCGGTGACCCTCCACTCCCGGAACCCGGGGATCTGGTCCCAGGTGGAGCACTCCTGGCTGGGTCTGGCCCTGGTCTTCATCCCCCTGGGGGCCATGTCCGCCATGGCCACGGAAGGCTTTACCGGGCGGCTCTATCTCCTCTTTCTGCTGGCAGCCATCTTCGCCGGCGACACCGGGGCCTATTTTGCGGGCCGGGCCTGGGGCAAAAAAAAGCTTTGCCCCACCATCTCCCCCAATAAGACCTGGGCCGGGTTGTGGGGCGGCCTTCTGGGCGGAGCCCTGGTGGGCCTGGGCGGCGGCATCCTGGACGGAGACCCCCCGGACCTCCTCATCGGCCCGGCCCTGGGCCTGGGCGCGGCCGGGCTGGGGGTGATCGGGGATCTGATGGTCTCCATGATCAAACGGCACTACAAAGTCAAGGACTCTGGGTCCCTCCTGCCGGGTCACGGCGGGGTGCTGGACCGTTTGGACAGCTTTATCCTGGCCGGGCCCTGGCTTTATCTGATCTGGCGGATCTGGGGACAGGTGTGAACAACGGACCGAAAAAACTGGCCGTCCTGGGCTCCACCGGGGTGATCGGGCGCTACGCCCTGGAGATAGCCGAGCGCTTTCCGGAAAGGTTCCGGGTGGTGGGCCTGGCCGCGGGCAGCAATGCGCGGCTACTGGAAGCCCAGATCGAAAGGTTCAAGCCCCGGCTGGCCTCCCTGGGCAACGGGGCCGGAGCGGGGCTTTCCCGGTCCTCCACCACTCTGCTCAGCGGTCCGGAGGGGCTGGACCAGGTGGCCCGCATGGAGGAGGCCGACCTGGTGGTCTCGGCCGTGGTGGGGTTCGCCGGGCTGGCTCCCACCCTGGCCGCCCTGGCCGCCGGAAAACAGGTAGCCCTGGCCAACAAGGAATGCCTGGTGGCCGGGGGCGCCCTGGTCATGGCCGCGGCCCGGCGGGCCGGGACCGTGATCCTGCCCATCGATTCGGAGATATCGGCCATCTTCCAGTCCCTGGCCGGGCACAACAGGGAGGACCTGCGGCGGATTATCCTGACCGCCTCGGGCGGGCCTTTCCGGGAGATGGACCCGGCCGGGCTGGAGAGGGTCACCGCAGCCCAGGCCCTGGCCCATCCCAACTGGGACATGGGACCCAAGATCACCATTGATTCCGCCACCCTGATGAACAAGGGCCTGGAGGCCATCGAAGCCTCCTGGCTGTTCGGCCTGAGCCCGGAGAATATCTCCATCCATGTCCACCCCACCTCCGTTGTCCACTCCGCGGTGGAGTATGTGGACGGTTCCGTGGTGGCCCAGCTGGCCGTGCCGGACATGCGATTGCCCATCGCCTACGCCCTGGCCTATCCCCAGCGGCTTAAACTGGACGACCCGGCGCCCCTGGATCTTTTCGCGGCCCGGCCTCTAAGCTTTGAGCGGCCTGATCTGAAGCGTTTTCCCTGCCTGGCCCTGGCCCTGGAGGCGGGCCGGACCGGCCGCAGCGCTCCGGTGGTCCTGGGTGCGGCCGACGAGGTGGCGGTGGAGGCCTTCCTGAAAAACAGGATCGGATTCATGGACATCTCCAGGGTGGTGGAGAAGACCCTGGAGGCTCACCAGCTGGTGGACCTCCCTGACCTGGAGACCATTCTGGAAGTGGACCGGAGAGCCCGAGCCAAGGCCGCCGAAATAGTGTATGATGGTTAAGGTTGACAAAACCCCTATCCATTAACCTCAAGGAATCCAAAACCGGAAATATGGAACATACCTATTCGATCATAAAGGAGCCGGGTTCATGACCAGTCTATGGGCCGCGGCGCTTGTTCTGGGCGGCTGCGTATTTATACATGAACTGGGACATTTTATCGCGGCCAGGCTATGCGGAGTGGAGGTCAAGGCCTTTTCCCTGGGCTTCGGACCCCGCCTGGCCGGGTTCAAACGCGGCCCCACGGACTACCGGCTGTCCCTGGTCCCTCTGGGCGGCTACGTCAAAATGGAGGGCGAATCCCTGGACGAAGAGACACCCCCTGAAAAGGAGGCGGTCTCCTTCGCCCACCAGAAGGTGGGACGGCGCCTGATCATCGTGGCCGCCGGTCCGGTGATGAACTTTGTCATGGCCGTGGTCATCTTCGGCATCGTCCTCTTCTTTTACGGCCAGCCGACCCTTATCCCCCACGTGGGCCAGGTTCTGAAAGGTTTCCCGGCCGAGGCTGCGGGGATCAAGACAGGCGACCTGATCGTGGGCCTCAACGACCGGGAGGTTAAGACCTGGGAGGAAATGGCCGGGTTCATCAGCTCCAACGGCAGCCGGCCGGTCAAGGTCACGGTCAAGCGGGAGAAGAAGCTCCTCGACCTGACCATGATTCCCAAGATGGGCGAATCCAGCGATATCTTCGGGGAGACGATCAATAAGCCCATGATCGGCATCTCCCCCTCGGGACAGACCATTGTTCAGTCCTTGGGACCGGGCCGGGCCCTGGTCGGCGGCTTTGTCCAGACCTGGTCCGTGGCCAAACTGACCTGGGAGACCATTGTCCGGCTGATCCAGCGGAGAATTCCCTTCTCCACCCTGGGCGGGCCCATCTTCATCGCCCAGGCCGCGGGGCAGCAGGCCAAGAGCGGGTGGGTCAATCTCTTTTTCTTCATGGGCCTCCTTTCAGTCAACCTGGGGATTCTCAACATCCTGCCCATTCCTGTCCTGGACGGGGGGCACCTCCTCTTTTTCAGCATCGAGGCCGCCTTCCGCCGTCCGGTCTCCCTCAGAATCCGGGAAAGGGCCCAGCAGGCCGGGCTGGTCTTTCTGCTGGTCTTTTTCGGGTTCGTTTTTTACAACGACATCCTCCGCCTGGTGGCCGGGCCCCTGGGAGCCCAGTAGGTAAGGGGATGCTCTGTCTAGGAATCGAGACCGCCTCCCTCAGCCCGGGCCTGGGCCTGGCCGGGGAGAAGGGCATTATCCTGGAAAGAACCGATTTCAGGCCCAACTCCAAGGCTCAGGCCATCTTTGTCCATCTCAATGACCTGATCTCCCAAGGCGACCTGGCCCTGGCCGACCTGGATCTCATCGCCGTGACTTCCGGCCCCGGCTCCTTTACCGGGCTGAAGGTGGGCCTGGCCGCGGCCAAGGGGCTGGCTTTGGCCCTGAATCTGAAATGCGTGGGGGTCTCTTCCCTGGAGGCTCTGGCCCGCAACTGCGGGGCGACGGCGTCGGGCCCCATCGCCGCCCTGTTCGACGCCCGGCGGGGGCTGATTTATGCCGCGCTGTTCAGGCCAGGGCCGAATGGCGGGCTGGTCAGGCTGAGCCCGGACCGGGCCCTGACTCCGGAAGATTGGGCCCAGGAACTTGCCCCGTACGAAGGGGAGGACAAACTCACTCTGGTGGGACGGGGGCTGGCCTCCTACGGAGACTTCCTCCTGGGTCGCCTGGGCTCCAGGGCTGTTTTGGCCCCCGAGGAGCAGTGGTCCATCCGGCCCGGGGTGGTGGCTCTGATGGGCCTGGAGCAGGCCCGGACCGGCCGGCCGGTCTCCCCTCAGGCTTTGAAGGCCGCCTATCTTCGGCCCGTGGACGCCGTCCGCCCCAAGAGGCCGCTGCTCAACCTGGACCGCCTGCCCGGTTAAATTCGCCTCCTCCTTCCCACCCTTTCAGCGCCGTCTCCCGGCAATCATAATTCATAACGGCCCTCAGGCCGTAGCGCGCAATTTTTGATACGCAAAAGCCGGGCTTATTAAACCCCTTCATATTGACGGTTTACCGCCTCTGGGATATATTTGTTACACATGGAAACTATTAAAATAATAGCCGAACCCCAATTGAAAAAGCCTCTTGCGGTGATCGGCTTCGGCGGCTGGGCCAATGCCGGGGAGATAGCCACCTCGGTCTTGAAATTTCTGGAGCAGGGCCTGGTGACCAGGCCCCTGGCCAGGTTCAACCCGGACTCCTACTACGATTTTGCGGTCCACCGGCCCAGGGCCAGGATAAAGGCGGGCCAGCTGGAGAGCCTGACCCTGCCCCGAAACGAATTTTCCTATCACCGGGCCGAGGATCGCGGCTCGATCATTCTTTTCCGCGGCGAAGAACCCCATCTGTGCTGGCCCACCTTTGTTCAGGAGATGCTGGACCTCCTCGGCAGGTTCGACGTGGATCTGGTGGTGACCATCGGCGGGACCTACGACGAAAGGCTTCATACGGACCCTCCCAAGGTTTCGGTTATAGCCGAGGACATGGTCTTGGCCGAGGGGCTGATCGGCCGGGGCGGCAGCCCAGGGGAATACATGGGGCCGGTCTCCATTCACACCCTTCTCTATAAGGCCTGCCGGGAGAGGGGCATGAACGTGGTCAGCCTGTGGGGGCATGCGCCGGTCTATGTCCAGACCGGCAACTTCGGCACAGTGGAGCGGGTTATCGAGCTGATCTCCGCCCTGGGCGGGCCCAGGATGGACCTGAATACCCTCAGCCAGGCCAAGGCGGAGATGGATGAGCAGATCGAATCCCTCATCAATCAATCACCCAAGCTGTCCGGTTATGTAAAAAAATTAAAAACAGACCTTGCCTTCAAACAGAATTGCGCGGAATGCCAGCCCAGGAATAAGGCCAAGGTGATCCCCATCCGCCCCTTTGACGCTGAGGAATGAAAGCGGGCTTGACAACCCCGACTGTTAGTGGATTAGACTTGAACCGGAGTTTCGGCCCGTTGCCTAAGCATAGCCGTCTAGTTCAATCCGGTTTCGGGCCCGGAGACCATTAATCATAGACCTCATCCGGGTGTCATGCCATGCCGGCCAACCTGCCTCCTCAATATTACGATGCGGAGAAGCGGCTTCGCGTCGCGGCGACCCCCTCCCGGAAAAGAGAGATCCTGGAGGAGATGCTCCGGATCATGCCCAAGCACAAGGGGACGGACCATCTTCAGGCCGATCTGAAATCCCGCCTGGCCAAACTCCGCCGGGAGCAGGCCAAGCCCTCGGGGCCCAACCGGGCCCCCTCGAAAATCGTGCCCAAGGAAGGGGCCGGCCAGATAGCCCTGGTGGGCGCGGCCAACAGCGGCAAGTCGTCCCTGCTGAAGTCCCTGACCAAGGCCCAACCGGAGGTAGCCGACTACCCTCGCACCACCAGGGAGCCCCTGCCGGGGATGATGGAATACCAGGACATCATGTTCCAGCTCCTGGATCTGCCCCCGGTCTCCGAGGATTACAACGAACCCTGGCTGTGGGAACTCATCAGACGGGCCGATCTGGTCTGGCTGGTCCTGGCCGGAGCCGGTCCCCTCAGCCAGCTGGAGATTGTGGAGAAGGTTCTGGCCGGACGGAGGATCGCCCTTTATCCGGCCGGGGAGGGCCTCTCGGGCGACCTGGAGGCCGGCTGGACCTATCTTCCGGCTCTGGCCGTGGTCACGGGGGCCGATTTGGAGGAGACCGGGGAGAACATAGAACTTATCAGGGAGTTGGTGGAAAATCGGCTGGAATTTTCCCCGGTCTCCACCGTCAGCGGCCAGGGCCTGGAGGAACTGGGCCGGCCCAGCTTCCAGGCCCTGGAAATAATCAGGGTCTACACCAAACAGCCGGGCAAGCCGCCGGACAGGGAGCACCCCTTTGTTCTGGAACAGGGCGGCAGGGTGGAGGATCTGGCGGTCAAGATCCACCAGGACGTGGCCGCCAGGATGAAACAGGCCAAGGTCTGGACCGGGGGCCGCGAGAACAGCCGGACGGTCAATCGCGGCCATGTGCTGGAGGACGGAGATACAGTGGAGATAACGATCTGATGGATGAGATAAGAACCTGGACCATGGACCATTTCGCGGAGGTGGAGGGCCTGGCCCACGGCTTTTTGGGCCGCCTGGGCGGGGTCAGCCCCGCGCCCTGGGAGAGCCTCAACCTGTCGATCTCCACCGGGGACAGCGAAGCCAATGTGCGGGCCAATCTCAAGGCGGTTCGGGACCGGTTCGGGTTCCAGCGCCTGGCCACGGTCCACCAGGTCCACGGCGCCAGAGTGGTCCTGGCCGACGGAAACCTGCCCCTGGACGATTTCCGGCCCCTGACCAGGGCCGACGGTCTGGTCACCGCCCACAGAGGCCTGGGCCTGATCCTGAAAACGGCGGACTGCCTGGGCGTGGCCCTGGTGGACCCGGTCCAAAGAGCGGTGGGCCTGGTCCACGCCGGATGGCGGGGGCTTCTGGCCGGAGCGGTCATCTCCGGGGTGCGGGCCATGGAGACCAACTTCGGCAGCGCTCCGGCCGACCTCCTGGCCGGGATCGGGCCCAGCCTGGGGCCCTGCTGCGCCGAATTCGTCAACTATCGCCAGGAGTTCCCCAAAGAGTACTGGAGCTACAACGACGGCGGGGACCATTTCGATCTGTGGGCCATAGCCAGGGACCAGATGATCTCCCAGGGGCTTTTGGGGGGGAACATAAAAACCCTGGGTCTGTGCAGCCGCTGCCAGGGCGACCTGTTTTTTTCCCACCGGGGCCAGGGCCCGGTCACCGGGCGGATGGGGGTGATTCTGGGGTTTGTCTCCTGAGTCCGCTTCGGGGGCCTTTGAGGGCGCTTTGAGGGTGGAAAGGTTTATTCATGATAGAGCTCCTGGTCGGATTTGATCCGGTTACCCAGGCCCTTTTGGCCACCCTGTTCACCTGGGGTCTGACGGCGGTCGGGGCGGCCCTGGTGTTCGCCACCAAAACTCTGAACCAGCGGTTGTTCGACGCCATGCTCGGTTTTGCCGGGGGGGTCATGATCGCGGCCAGCTTCTGGTCCCTCCTGGCTCCGGCCATTGAGATGGCCCAAGGGATGGGGCTTCCGGGCTGGCTTCCGGCTGCGGCGGGATTCATGCTGGGCGGGTTGTTTCTGCGGCTGGTGGATCAACTCCTGCCCCATCTCCACCCCGGTCTGAAGAAGGGCCAGGCCGAAGGCATCAAGACCACCTGGCAACGCTCCACCCTGCTGGTTCTGGCCATCACCCTGCACAACATTCCCGAGGGGCTGGCCGTGGGGGTGGCCTTCGGCGCGGTGGCCCACGGCCTGGATTCGGCCACCCTGGGGGGGGCCGTGGCCCTGGCTCTGGGCATCGGCATCCAGAATCTGCCCGAGGGCACGGCCGTGGCCATGCCGCTGAGGCGGGAGGGCCTGGGCCGGTTCAGGTCCTTCTGGTACGGCCAGCTCTCCGGGGTGGTGGAGCCCCTGGCCGGGGTCCTGGGGGCCTGGCTGGTTCTGGCGTTCCGGCCTATCTTGCCCTATTCCCTGGCCTTTGCCGCCGGAGCCATGATCTACGTGGTGGTGGAGGAGCTTATCCCGGAATCGCACCAGTCCGGCCATCCGGACCTGGCCACCATGGGCCTGCTGGTGGGCTTTACGGTGATGATGATTCTGGACGTGGCCTTGGGGTAGACCGGGTAACGGGCTCGGATTGCTAAAAGAGCCCGGAGTCTATCCCGGATTGTCGGCCTTGACCTGGTAGGCCACCTTGGCCCAGATGTAGCCGGCCCCGGCCCAGTTTTTGTGATCCACCACCTTGAATTCACTGCCATCGCCGAGAATACAAAGAAGTTCGCCCTTGACCCCGAAGGGGCTGGGCGGCCTGTCCCAGACGCTTGTTTTGTCCTTTACTGTCTGCAGGGTTTTATCCACCAGATCTTTGGGCGACTGGTGGTCTAGAAAATTAAACTGCTTGGTGTTCCAGCAGGCTACCTTCGTGTCGTATCTGCCCATGAAGACCCAGCCGAATTTTTCCACCATGGCCGGCACGGCCTGAGCGTTCCCTCCTCCCCCGCCCGCGGGTTCCGAGACGGTAGAAACTTTTTGCTGACAGGTTCTGCCGTCCGGCGGCTTTTCAGTATCGGTCATTATCTCGGCTACCTTATCCGACTGCTTTTCGATTAGGTGACCCGGATTTTTGTTCCCAGTGCTCTTGGCCGAATTATTTTCCTTGGTCTCGATATAATCGAAAAACAGTTCGATCATCTTTTTTTCGTTTTCGAAGCCGGTTAAAAAGATGGTCGCCACATACCTGACCTCGGGGTCGTCACTGCGTAGATACGGGGCTGTCTTTTGCAATATTTCAGCTTTCCTGTTGGTCCATCTGCTGACTTCTTCAAAATAGTATCCGAGCCCCGCGCTCAGTGCGGCCACGATCAGTGGCGTTATTATTTTTCCCAGGACCTCGACTATTCTCCAGCCATTTTTGGGGCTGCCTTGGCTGTTCATCCCTCCCCCCCTCCTTTTAAATTGGCCCCTACAATATTAACCGGTGAAAGATCGTTTATGGTTTAAAAAACGAATTAATGGGTAATTGAATCGTAAGCGCATTTGATTATAAAGAAAATAAAAGGTGGAAAATCCGGAGGGGCGGCCGCCGGGACCACGACACTTCGCCGCCCGCCAGGAAGAGCGAGAACCTTGTGGAGCCTGAAGGGAAAACCGCCGGGCCAGGCCTGCGGAGTTAGGGTCTGGTTTCGGCCATGTTAGCGGATTGGCCGGTTCCCGCCGGACCGATTAGGGCTGGCCTACCGGCCGCAGAAATTGTAATATTTATTAAATCAAAATTGTTTTTTCCAAAGCGGATTAACCAAAGGAAGGTCCTTTTGAGCCCGTCAGAGGTGCAACGAAAACTGGCCGCCATCCTGAGCGCCGACGTCAAAGGCTACAGCCGTCTCATGGGCGACGACGAGCTGGCCACGGTCAGGACCATCACTTCCTACCGCGAGATTATCACCGCTCTGGTGGAGGAGCACCGGGGCCGGGTGGTGGATTCGCCGGGGGACAACCTTCTGGCCGAGTTCGCCAGCGCCGTGGACGCGGTGGAATGTTCGGCCCGGATTCAGGACCGGCTGGGACAGGAGAACGCCGTCCTGCCGGACCACCGCCGCATGGAGTTCAGGATCGGGATCAACGTGGGCGACGTGATCGTGGACGGAGACAGAATCTACGGCGACGGGGTCAACATTGCGGCCCGGCTGGAAGGTCTGGCCGACGGCGGCGGAGTCTGCATCTCCGGCACGGTTTTCGATCAGATCGAGACCAAGCTGGATTACCGCTACATCTCCCTGGGGCCCCTGCGGGTTAAGAATATCTCCAGACCCGTCAGAAGCTATAAGATCGCCTTGGGCCGGGAGAACGGCCTGGACCGGCCCCTCAGGGATGAGGGGGAGACTTTCTCCTTTTCCGGTCGGCCGGGAGGGGTGTCCGGCCATCAGGACCGGTTCTCCACCGAAGATTATCATGCCAATTTCAGAGAAGGTTTCCAGATCCTCAAAAAGAAGCTGAGCGAGAGCGTATCCACTTCCCCCCAGGGCCTGCCCCGCAAAATCTGGGAGACCGTGGAGGGGGTTCTGGAAGGGGGCGGCGGTTCTCCCACCGATATCACCAGGCGGGCCAATGCGGTTTCGTCCAGGTTGACCCGCCAGGCCAACCAGGAGGCCCGGTCTCTCTACCGGCGGGCCCTGCGTCTGGACTCGGATCGGGCCGAGGCCCTGGTGGGGCTGGGCTGGACCTATCTCATGGAGTGGCTGTGGGGTTGGACCAACAATCCCAGGGTCCTGGACAAGGCCCAGGAATCAGCCCGCAAGGCGCTGATCCAGGAGCCGGACTCGGTCAGGGCCAAGCTTCTTTTGGGCTGGATTCATTTGTGGCAGAAGGAGTATGTTCCGGCCCTGGCCGCCGGAACCAGGGTCTTGGATCTGGAGCCGGCCAACGCCGATGGGGCCGCCTTTGCCGCCCTGGCCCTGACCCTCACCGGGCTTTCCGACAAGGCCGCCGGGCTGGTGGAGACGGCCCTCCGTTACGAGCCGGAGAACCGGCTGCTCCACGCTTTCAGCCTGGGCTTTGTCTCCTATTACGCCAGACGCTACCAGGAATCGTTGAACCACCTTCAGGCGGCCCTGGATCTGAGCAGGGAGTTTACCGGGGCCATACTCATCCGGGCCATGGTCTTCTCCGAACAGGGTTTGAAAGACCGAGCCAAGGAGGAGACCCAAAGGCTTCTTAGCCTGGCCCCCGGCTTTTCCCTGAAGCTGGTCAAGAAGCGCTATCCGTTCAAGAACCCTGCCGACCTTAAGAGATGCCTGACCGGACTGCGCAAGGCCGGGTTGAGGTAGCCTATTAGTCTTTACTTAGCCTCCGTCCTCTTCCGTCTGGAGCCTTTTGAAGGGGATGTCAGACAAGTCTTTATAATTACCACTTGGGCCAACTGTTAAACATCGTAATTGCCTACCTGTAGCAATCCTTGTTGATGCCGATAGGTGCTGCTGAATAATTGACGCTACGTGGATAGGCAGAAGAGCCATGACAGTATACTGCTCTGTCTCGATTGGTTGTCGTAAGTTTCCGCGGCTCAATAGAATTTTTAAAATATTATAAACAGAGTCATTCACGTCCAGCTAAGGGTAGAAAAAATGGCCCGACTCGCCCTGGTTCCCGGCATAATGGTGTTGCTTGTAACCCACTAATCGGAATGGATAAATCAGGATATGGTTCATTGTGGCACGATCTTCTCCCGGATGCTCAAAATCATCCCGCGACATGTTTTCGGTACCCTGGACAAGGCCAACGAAAAACGCCCGGCTTCCTTTTTCGAAGCCCTTTTCGGGCGGGCCTATAACCGTTGCCGACCCGTTGCTCCCAAGCACAAGTTCAAGTTCAAAAACAAGCTCTTCTCACTGGACGCGACCACGGTGAGCCTCTTTCCCTGGGCCAGGTTCCGCAAGACCAAGGCCGGGATCAAGATCAACACCCTGCTCGACCATGACGGCTATCTGCCTGCTTTTGTATCAATTTCAGAGGCAAGGAAGCATGAATCCAAGACCGCCCGAACAATTCGCCTGCCCAAGGGTTCCATCGTGGCCATGGACAAGGCCTACCTCGCCTTTTCCTGGCTCGCTGCCCTGAACAACAGGGGCGTCTTTTTCGTCACCAGGATGAAAAAGGGCACCCGTTTAAAGGTCGTCAAAAGGAACCAAGCCAATCGCCGCCTGGGCGTCACTTCCGATCAGACCATCTGGTTGACCGGCTCCAAATGATCAGATTACCCGGCCGCGCTGCGCCGGGTCGGCTACCGGGACAAGGAGACCGGCAGACATTACGTTTTCCTGACCAACAATTTCGACCTCGCCGCCAGGACCGTCGCCGACATCTACAAGGAACGCTGGCAGATCGAGACCTTCTTCCGGTTCATCAAGCAGAACCTGAAGATGCACTCTCCAGGAGCTCCTTGAACCGCCAGTATCAAAGAATGATATTACATGTGAGAACAACCAGTTAACCTTGTGCTTCACTTAGCCGGGCAGAAATGATTTCAAGGCAAGATCACTCTGTCGCTGGACCAAAATTCGGGGAGAGGTCAATTCCTTTGAATTTGCTGATCAGCATAAGATTTTATGCGTGTAAATCCTTTCATGATTTTCCTGTAAACCTGCCCAAGGAGAGCTCACTGCTAACATTGAAAATCAAGCGACGCCACTCAGCTCCCTCGTGAGCCTTTTAATCCCCCAAGGGGGGTTTAATTCCCTGCGGCTTGCCGCGAGTGCAACCACCGTTTTCTCCTGCCATACCCCGCTGCTTGCTGCGGGGTGGTTGCTTAAATTCACTTTGCAAATTCCGGAATATGCTTGACCGCACCAACAGGACAGGTTATGCATATTGGTAAGACCGGTCGGATAATCTTACCGGTAAGATGAGGAAGGCCGCCTGACATACCAAATGAATGAAAAGGGAGGACAAGGGATGTACCGATTAGCAGGGATTAAGAGCATCTTTTTAGTAGCGGCTTTGATTTTTTCAGTTACTGTGTCGGCAGTATGTTCAGCGGATTCCGGCAAGGTGGAATTAAGCGTTTCCTTTCCGGACAAGGCCAAGTCGGGATTCGGTGCAGACGTCTTCGGACCTTGGGGTGAGGCTGTTAAATCCATTACCCAGGGTCGGGTGACCTATACTCTCTTCGGCTCTCAGTCTCTGAATAAGATACCGGATGCCTTTGAGGCCACCGTCAGTGGCGTTGCCGATGTCAATCACCTCATAGAGCAGGCCATCCCGGGGCGCTTCCTTTTGGCCGATATCTTCACCCTGCCCGGTATTATTCCCAACCAGGCGGTGGCCAATCAGGCCTACCGGGAACTCATGGAGATGTACCCGCAGTTCCTGGAGCAGTATAAAGGGGTCAAGGTTTTATGGGCCTCGGTCAACATGCCGGCCGATCTTCATTCCAAGGTGCCCATTAAAAGCCTGAGCGATCTAAAAGGTAAGATCATCGGTTGCCAGAACGCCGCCTCGGCCAGCGCCCTTAAGGCGCTCGGGGCCAGCGCCAGCATCATCACCATCGCCGAGGCCTACTCATCCTTGGAGCGGGGCGTTATCGACGGCGCAGTGGTGGCCTGGGGGACCTACTGGTCCTGGCGCCTGTTCGAGGTGACCAAACACCACACCCTGCTGCACATCGCCCCCGTCACCTCGGCCTACATCGCCAACGAGAAAAAATTGGCCAAGATTTCGCCGGCCGACCAGAACGCTATTCTTATGATGAGCAAGGAGTTGGGCCCGAACCTGACCGCCAGATGTAACGCCAACACCCGCTCCATGGTTTTAGCGCGTGAGGCGACAAAGGAAAAAGGGCACGAATTCTACGAATTGTCTATCGATGATAAGGCAAAGGCCACCGCTTCCTATAAGCCTATTTGGGACAAATGGGTGGCTGAGGTCACCAAGGCAGGTTATCCGGGGCAAAAGATTCTGGACGATCTGCTAAGGTTGATAGAAAAATACAAAAATTCATAGGAGTACTGAACAGCCGGGCGTTGCGGGGCCCTGTGAAGGTTCGGCAGGCCCTGCTGTTCAGGAAATTGACAAACAGTCGGAGGCGGCCGGGCTCTGCTGGGAGCGCTTTGAAAGCGACAACGGCCCGGAGGGAAACACAAGCCGTTCGTGGAAAAATAATTTTTGAAGCAGGCGAAAAATCCGCCTCCGGCTCAGCCTTTTTATTTTAGATAGAGGTGCGCGAGTTGGCCGTTGTCTCAACAAACTCAAACCCCGGGGTTTTACGAATGGGACGAAGTGAGATGATCGAACGGTCATTCCTGCCCGCCGTCGAATTTGAATTCGCCGTCCTGGCTGATACCCACTACATGCAGGACCCGGGTTCCGAGCAGGTTGAATTCCAGTCCCGCCGTCTCCAGACGGCGAGAATCGAGAGGGTGTTGGGGCTGGTTGAATCCCTGGAAGTCGATTTTGTGGTTCACCTCGGGGATCTGACCCAAAATTACCCCGAGGCCGAAGGCTATCATGATTCGCTCGACCAGGCCCTGGGGCAACTCAAGAAACGCAACCTGAATTGGCGGTTCGTGGCCGGTAATCACGATGTGGGGGACAAGCCCGATCCGACCATGCCCACAGAGTGGGTCTCTGAAGAAAGGCTCTCCCATTATCACCGCGTTGTCGGCCCTTCGTGGTATAGCTGGGACCGGAATCGCCGCCATTTCGTGGTCTTAAATTCACAGATACTGAATTCCGCCCTGCCCCAGGCCGCCGCCCAGAATCAGTGGCTGGAAGAAGATCTGGCGGCCCACCGGGGCAGGCCGGTTTTCATGTTCATGCATCTGCCGCTTTATCTGGAAAACGAGGCCGAACCGGATTTGGGGCATTATGACAATATCGGTCAGCCGGCCCGCCGGAGATTGCTTAGTTTGATCCGTGAGTACGGGGTAAAGCTGGTTTTCGCCGGCCACAGCCACTACCCCTTTTTCGATAATATCGGAGCGACGAAATATTACGTGGCCGCTTCGCCTTCTTTCACCCGGCCGGGATTCGGGGAGATGTTTTCCAGTTGCCCTCCCCCGGAAAGGGGTCGCAATGATCAAGGCAAGCTGGGATTTTATCTGGTCCGGGTCGGCGGCGACAACATCGAGGTCCACTTTATCAGAACCGGAGGGGAGACCGCAGCCCTGGGAAGCGAACCGGATTATAAGAAGATCGTTCCCTGCCTTTCCTCGGAATATCCCGATTCGCCGATGGGGCTGACGCTTCGGCATCCCCTGTCCTGGAGAAGCGAGGTCCCGATCGCCTTTCCCTCGACCATCCGCCAGAAAGTTCGTAATGATTGCCAGATGTTGGCTATCACCGAACTGGGCTGCAGGCACCTCCGGGTTCCGGCGGCCGATTTTCAAGATGAGTTTCAACGGCAGAGGTTGACCATCTTAAGGAACCAGGGTGTCGGCCTGACCGCTTTTTGGTTGTGGTCCGAGGGACTTGATTTGGTTTCAGCGATCCTGCCCTTCAGGGATCTTCTGGACGGGATGGAGATTCAATTGGTCGGTCTCACCAAGCCGGGGCCGGAGTGTCTGGACCTGATGGCAGCCCTGGTCTCTCAATCAGGTCTGGAAACGACCCTTTCAACCCTGATTCCGAACGAGCGTGTCCGGGGCAAACAGCATGATCGTCCCAGATTCGGATTTCTGCCAGGCGAGTTGCCGGAATTGATTCACCATCTGAGCAAAAACCGGCCTGGTCCGGGACGGATCACAGCCCGCCTTGAACCCGGAATCGAACCTTGGGAGACCGTTGTTCGAGGCCGGTGGGCATCCCGTCCGGACCGCCCCTTTGCGATCGACTGGCTGGTGGAAATGCAGACCACGGACGAGTCGGAGCAGACGGCCCTGGCGGCCGAAGCCCTGTTCGCCGGGGCCGCCTTGGGCGACTCCCGCATCTTCCTGGAACCCGTAATCGACCTTGACCGGACAATGGACGCCGCCTTCGGGCTGCTCGACCGGTTGGACAATCCCCGTCCCGCTTTCAGGGCCGTCAGTTGTCTGAACACCATACTTTTCAATAGCGGCGGAAAGTACAGTCCGAGAGAGCCTTTTCAGTTTGACGGGGTTCGGGTGCTGGGCCTTGACGGAAAAGGGGAAACGCTTCTCCTGCTCCTGCCCGACCGGTCAAACCGGGACGGGGTGGAAGTGGATATCCAGGGGCTCGAATCCCTGGCGGGAATCTCGGGGACAGACGAATACTATGATCTGGGAAAAGGGGCGGGGATGAAGCCGGGATTCGGCGAAGACCGCGATTCACAATCCTTGTTGCGGCCCACAGGTCCGATCCTGCTCGTGGTCCGGTACTGAAGGCATGAAGCATGTTTCTCCCAAATGGCAACTCGAATTTATTCTTGACTATAAATGTGAGGGACATATAATTGGTAAGACCGGTAAGGATATCCTACCGGTAAGGAGATGACGGTATGGCCTTTGAAAAAATAGCCCCTGGAACATTTCAGAACAGAAGCTCTCTCATCGCCAAGATCATTGTGGAAAAAATCCAAGCCGGCGAATACAAGGTCGGTTCCAAGCTGCCGCCGGAAAGAGTGCTCGCCGAGCAGATGGGGGTCGGACGGCCGGCCATCAGGGAGGCCATCTGCGCCCTACAAATCGTGGACATAGTGGAGAGCAGGCCGGGCGACGGCACCTACGTCCAGAACACCGAATGGGCCAACCCGAGTACGTTGCAGCGGGAAAGTTCCGCCCTTTCGCTGCTGGAGGAGGGCGACAACCCCTTTGAGGCCCTGGAGGCCAGGCGGACCGTGGAAGCAGATACCGTGAGGCGTGCTTCTGAAAGAAGGGATCAGCAGGATCTTGAAAAAATCAAATTGACTCTTGACCGGATCGTTGCCGCCGTCCGCGATAAGGAGATAGACGATCTGCTCGAAGCCGATTGCGAATTTCACGAAGCTATCGCTGTCGCGGCCAAAAATACGCTTCTGGAAAGAATCCTCAAGTCCCTCATGAAAGTGATGGAGCAGGAACTCTGGACCAAGATCAAGAAACAGTTTCTGGCAAGCAATTCCAAGGATCATTTGTCGGAGACCGTTAAGTCTCACGAAGAGATTTTTGAGGCCATAAAAAACCAAGACGGGCAAAGAGCGGCCAAGATCATGGAACGGCATTTTGACGAAATAGAACGTTTGTTCGATTAGGAACAGATTGGAGAATAGATGTCTGTTGAAGATAAGCTGAAAGAGATGGGGCTCCAGCTCGATTTGGACCGGGAGGTCAAGGCGCCTGTTATTAACAAAGCAACCAGATCGGGAAATTTAATTTTCGTTTCCGGACACGGACCGCTCGGCCCTGATGGGAAGATGGCTTTTTCGGGCCGGGTCAGCGCAGAGCTTAGCCTGGAGGAAGGGTACCAGGCGGCCAGACTCTGCGCCCTCGATTGTCTGTCTTCGGTAAAGGCCATGGTCGGGTCTCTGGATGAAATCGAGGAAATCGTCTCGGTCAGGGGCTATGTAAGCAGCTCCCTTGATTTTTTTGATCAACCCAAGGTTTTAAACGGCGCCTCGGAATTCCTTATCGCCCTATTGGGGGACCGTGGCCGCCACACCCGGACAGCCATCGGCACCTCCGCCCTGCCCGGCAACATTCCGGTTGAGGTAGACATGATCGTCAGGGTTGGGTCCGCTTAGGATCTGAAAACCGCTTTCCGCCGCACCGGCATAAAGGAGCGCTCCAGTGGGAGAAGCTGAGAAAAAAATAAGGGAGTTGGGGCTGGTTCTGGCCCCCAGGACGGAGATTCGGACGCCGGTCTACGAAAAAGCCAAGCGGGTCGGCGATCAGGCTTTTGTGGCCGCTCACGGTCCGCAGGACTCCCAGGGCCGGGTGGCATTCACCGGCCGTCTGGGAATCGACCTCACCATTGATGAAGGCTACGAGGCGGCAAGACTTTGTGCTCTTGACTGCCTGGCCTCTCTGAAGGTTTTGCTGGGTACGCTCGACAAAATTTCCCAGGTCGTCATGGTCAGGGGTTTTGTCAACAGTGCCGATGGTTTTTTTGACCAGCCCAAGGTAATGAACGGCGCTTCTGAGGTTCTCATTGATATTTTCGGTGACCGGGGCAGGCATTCCAGGACAGCCATAGGCGTGCCCGTTTTACCCAGAAACCTGGCCGTTGTTGTTGATATGCAGGTCGATTTGGTTTCCGACTGATCCATATCCGACCTGGCCCAGGTTTCGACAGCCTCTCGTTCACTCTTCGGAGGAAAACATGAAAAACGACAAATCGACGGCATTGCTCAACGAATATGACCGCATCGTTCCGGGAGGAGTGCACTCAAATTTCCGTCGGCCGGTCTATTTCAAGAAGGTCCAGGGAGCCTATCTCTGGGATGTTGACGGCAACGAATATCTTGATTGCGTGATCAACAACGGCGCCTGCATTTTGGGACATGGCGACCCGCAAGTCGCTGCGGCAGTGACAGAAACGATGAGCAACGGCCTCACCGTCGGGCTGGAGTCCGAACTCAGCCTGGAGGTGGCCAAACAGCTTCACGAGATGATCCCCTCGGCCGAACAGGTCCGGCTGGCGAATACCGGCACCGAGGCGGTGATGAAGGCCCTGATGGTCGCCCGGGCCTTCACCGGAAGGGAAAAGATAATAAAGGTGGAGGGATGTTATCACGGCTGGTTTGACGAGGCCCAGGTGAGCGTCCATCCGGATCCGCAGGAGTCCGGTCCGGCCGATGCCCCGATCCCGGTTCTTGAGACTTCGGGTATCAGACATAACACAACCGAATCGGTACTGGTCGTTCCCTTTAACAACCCGGAGTCGCTTGAGCGGACCCTGGAGGCCAACAAGGACCAGGTTGCGGCCATGATAATCGAGCCGGTGGTGCTCAACAGCGGCTGCATTATGCCTCAGCCGGGATATTTGGCCGAGGTCAGGCGGCTGACCGAAAAATACGGCGTGCTTCTGGTCTTCGACGAGGTGATTACCGGTTTCAGGCTGGCTCCCGGAGGGGCCCAGGAACTCTTCGGGGCGGTTCCGGACCTCAGTACCTTTGCCAAGGCCATTGCCAACGGGTACTCCCTGGCAGCCTTAGCCGGCCGCAAGGATCTGATGGAGTTGACCCGGCCGGGCCGGCGTCTGACCTATGGCGGGACCTACAACGGGCAGTATTCGGCCCTGGCTGCGGCGTCGGTCTGCCTCCGGAAACTGAAGGACGGAACGGTCCAGAAACACCTCGATACAATAGGCCGGACCCTTTGCCGAAGGTTTGAAAGGGAGGCGGCTGAGGTGGGAGTAAAAGCCCGCATATACCAATGCGGCGGCGAGTTCCAGATCTATTTCACAGACCGGGAGATCAAGGACTACCGCGACGCCTGCTCCGCCGACCAGGACAGCTACCGGATCTTTTTCGAGACCGTCAGCGACAAGGGGCTTTGGATGAGCGCGGGGTACTTGTTCCACCACGGCCTGACCTACGCTCACGGCGAGGCCGAATTGGACAAGATCATAACCGCCTTCAGGGCCGGTCTGGAGGCGGTGAGGGCCTTTCAGGGCTGATCGCTGAAAAACTGGTCACCTGTGGGAGCTAGAATTTCTTTTTGGATACGGAGGCAAACTAATGGCAGCCAATACACAACGCCCCTGGATCAGTGAGAGGGCCTTCATCAGCCCCTGGACATACGAGGCCAATCAATCACTTAGTCTGCCCGGGCAGGTGACGATCTACGACGTCACCCTGAGAGACGGTGAACAATACCCCGGGTTGGTTTTTACCAAGGAAGACAAGATTCGCCTGGCCGAGGCCCTCGACGATCTGGGCATAAGCCGCCTGGAGGCCGGGATGCCGGCTGTCTCAAAGGACGATTTCGAGGCTGTTTGCGAGATCGTTAAAAGAATTAAGTCCGATGTGGTGGTCTTCTGCCGGGGATTGGAAAGCGATGTGGATCTGGCCGTGGAGGCCGGGGCGTGGGGGGTGATAGTGGAGCTCCCCTCCAACCAGACTCTCATCGAAAAAGGATACCAGTGGACCCGGGAGGATGTGGTCGGCAAGGCCATCAAAACCTGTAACTACGCCAAAGGTAAAGGCCTCCATACCACTTTCTTCCTCATCGATTCCTCGGGCGCCGATCCGTCCTTTTTGAAGTCGATTATCGAAGAGGTCGTCCCCAGGACCGACATCGACTCCCTGACCGCGGTGGACACCTTCGGGCGGTTGAACCCTATGGGAACGGCCGCCTTTGTCAAAAAAGTTCGAGAATGGAGCGGGGTTCCGGTGGAGATTCACGTCCACAACGATTTCGGGCTGGGGCTGGCCAACTCGCTGTCAGCCGTGGAGGCCGGGGCGGTTGCGGTCCACACCAATATGCTCGGACTGGGAGAGCGCTCGGGAGGAGTGCCCACGGAAGAGGCAGCTGCGGCCCTGGAATACATCTACGGCCTGGATACGGGTGTGGATCTGAAAAAGGTAAAGAAGACGGCCCAGGTATTCGAGTCCGTCTCCGGGGTGAAAATGACGGGCCACAAGCCGGTTGTCGGAGCAAACTCCTTTGCCTACGAGGCGGGAATAGCGGCCATGTTCTCCTATCGGCTTTTCAAGGATGATCTGCCTTTGAATGTGATGCCCTACCGTCCCGATCTGGTGGGCGGTGAATTCCGGATAGACCTGGGCAAAAAAGCCGGGCAGTACAACGTGATGTGGCATCTGGACCGGCTCAGTCTGGCGGCCGACGAAGACCAGGTGCGCCGAATGGTCGATCTGATAAAGGCCAAATCAATGGAAAAACGCAGCGCCATCACTGAGAACGAATTCATCGACATCTATAAAACGGTTTGCCCCGGTGCTTCCATCTAACCGGAGCTGTCGGCTCATCACTGCAGGGTGGGTTGTCCGTTTTCAGGATGATCAACTCTGCCAATCAAGCGCTTACGCGCCTTGGAGTTGATCGGGGTGACGATTATTTCTTCCCGATCAGGTCCATAGGGGAGTGATCAGGCCAATGAACCGGGAATTCAACGACACCATAACCCGAATCGCCCTGTGGTACAGCAGATTGGGCGCGATCTGCCTTCTCGGAATCGTGCTTGTCATTTTGATAGACGTATTCCTGCGGCGGATGTTCCACATGACCTTTGTGGGCGCCCTGGAATCGGTGGAACTGATGCTGATCATGGTGATGTTCGCCGGCCAGGCCCACACCGAAATAAACGACCGTCACGTTCAGATAGACATCCTCACGGATAAGCTGTCTCCCCGTACTCAAGCGGTGCTGAGGGTCTTTGTCGGAGCCATGAGTCTGGGTATCACCTTCATCCTGGTCTGGCAGTCGTTCGTCATGGCCCACAACATGCAGTTGGCCGGAGACAGAACCGGAATGCTGGGGCTTCCCGTATATCCCATGATCTACCTCATGGCGGTGGGCCTTTCGCTTTTGTGTTTCGTCCTATTTATCGAGTACTACAGATATGTTCGAGAACTTTTAGCCCGGGGAAAAGGCTCCTGGGCCGTGGTCCTGATTTCGGTCGTTGCGGTCGCCGCTCTCTTTTTGGTGCCGTGGTGGGGCAGATCGCTCTGGCCGGACATCAGCCGCCAGTCGATCGGGATAATCTTTTTGAGCGGTCTTTTCCTTCTTCTGTTCTTAAGGATGCACATCGGACTGGCGATCGCCTTTTGCGGAGTCATCGGCATGTCCTTTCTGGTCAACTATACGGCCGGCTTCAGCCTGGCCGGAATCACCATCAAATCGGTGGCCTCGAGCTACACCTGGAGCGTTATCCCGCTGTTCGTCTTTATGGGCTATCTGGCCTCCAACACCGGCATGGCCCGGGAGATATACGAGACAGCCTACGCCTGGGTCGGGTATCAGCCGGGCGGTCTGGCCATCGCGACCATGGGGGCCTGCGGCGGTTTTGCCGCGGTCACGGGCGACACCCTCTCCGGGGCGGTGACCATGGGTTCGATCTCCCTGCCGGAGATGAAACGCTACAACTACGATCCCAAACTGGCCACCGGAGCTGTTTGCGCCGGCGGGACCCTGGGGGTGCTGATCCCCCCCAGCATAGGCTTCATCATCTACGGACTGCTGACCGAGGAATCCATCGGGAAGCTTTTTATCGCCGGCATAGTCCCCGGCATTCTGCTGGTTTTGCTCTTCGCCGCGACCATATCGATCATGGTCCGGCTGAACCCGGCCATGGGGCCCCGGGGCGAAAAGGTCGGCTTCAGGGAAAAGGTGATATCCCTGAGAAAAACATGGGGGGTTATTCTTTTATTCGTCGTCGTTATCGGGGGTATTTACGGCGGCGTTTTTACCGCCACCGAAGCCGGCGTGGTCGGCGCAGCAGGGGCGCTGGTCCTCGGGCTGATAAAAAGATCGCTTACCTGGGAAAGGTTCCTGGACGCCCTCAACCAGACCATCCAGACGACCTCGATGGTCTTTCTGATATTCATCCCGGCCACGATCCTGAATCATTTTCTGGCCGCCACCAAACTGCCGATGATGATGGCCAATTTTCTGACCGAGATCCAGACCGCACCCATCGTGATAATCATCATCATAATGATTTTCTACATAATAATCGGGTGCGTCATGAACGTCCTGCCGGCCGTCATCCTGACTCTGCCGCTGATCTATCCCACCGTCAAGACGCTCGGTTTCGATCCTACCTGGTTCGGGGTGGTGATGATGATAATCATGGAGATGGGCCAGATCACACCGCCTATCGGAATGAACGTCTTCGCCATCTCGGGTGTGGCCAAGTACGTACCCATGGGTGATATTTTTAAGGGCATCATGCCTTTTTGGCTCGCCATGACGGTTTTCGTGGCCCTGCTTCTGATATTCCCCCAGATAGCCACATTTTTGCCTGATTTGCTGATGAAATAAGGCGAGTGGATTGAAATTGGCGGCGACCCCAAAACATCCGTCCGGTGATCGGAGGCCTGATCGGGTTCGGTCAGGGGAGACGGGATATTCAGAGGAGGAAACTATGCTGTGGTCAGAGATGACCTCCCCTCAGGTAGAGAAGTGCGCCAAGGAGAATTATCTTGTCGTTCTGCCCTGCGGCTCCCTGGAGCAGCACGGGTGGCATCTCCCGGTGGACACGGACAGCGACATCATCACCAACGTGGCCCGTCAGGCGGCGTCAAAGATAGAACGGACCGTGGTAATGCCGACCTTGTGGTGCGGCTTTTCGCCCCAGCACCAATCTGCGGCCGGGACCGTATCCCTCTCTCTTTCGACCTACGCCTCCTTGATCCAGGAGATCATCGGCGCCGTGGCCGAACACGGTTTCAAGCGGATGGTGCTGCTCAACGGGCACGGGGCCAACGAGGAGCCGCTTCGGGCTGTTGTCCGCGGGTTGGTCAAGGAATACCGGATCAGGCTGCTGGTGCTGACCTACTGGTATCTTATCGACCGGGCCGAGGTGGAAAAGATACGGGAGGGGGGACCGGGCAGCATGGGCCACGCCGGAGAGATGGAGACTTCGGTGGAGCTTTACCTGCGACCCGATCTGGTCCACATGGATAAGGCGGTTTCAAACCCGATCCGGCCCAAACTGAAGCATCAGTGGGAGGATATGTTTGCTCCGGGGCCGGCCTTTATGGTCGATTCGCTTTATCGTTCCTCGGGGCCCGTGGTCCGGGGAGACGCCACCTGCGGCAGCGCCGAAAAGGGTCGCAAATTCATGGACTGGTCCATCCAGAAGGTAGCCGAATATTTACAGGGGTTCATGGAGTTGAACGACTGAGAAGCTGGCTTCCATGTCCCTGACTGAAATGAAAGATGTTTCTTAAGGGAGAGTTTTCGATGAGCGACGTGAAATGCGTTTTCGAGGCCAAGGCCACGACGGCCGAGTGTCCTGTCTGGAATATAGAGGGGAAAGCCCTTTATTGGATCGACATACAGGGGAAAACCCTCAACCGTTTTGACCCTGCATCGGGTCGGAACAGGGTCTGGCCCGTGGGCGAGGATATCGGATCCTTTGCTTTCCGGGAAACCGGGGGTGTGGTGGCGGCCATGCGTTCCGGGTTCGCCCATATCGACCTGAACGGCGGCGGGGTTGACTACCTGGTCGATCCCGAGGCCGAGATCGAGACCAATATTTTCAACGACGGCAAATGCGACCGGGCCGGGAGGTTCTGGGCCGGAACCATGTATGAACCCCAGCCCCGCAACCAGCCGGTCGCCGGCCTGTATAGACTCGATCCCGACCTGAGCTGGCATAAGATGGAGGAGGGGATCGGGACCTCCAACTGTCTGGCCTGGAGCCCGGACAACCGGACCATGTATTTCGGCGACTCCCGGCGCAAAACCGTCTGGACCTACGATTTTGATTTCGAGACGGGAAGCCTGAGCAACCGCCGGGTGTTTCTCGAACTGGGAGAGCTGGGGCGTCCGGACGGCGCCGCGGTCGACGAGGAAGGTGGCTACTGGCTGGCCGTTTTCGATTCCAGCCGGGTTTTCCGGTTCACCCCGGACGGCAAGGTCAGCCAAGAGATCAGTCTTCCGGTAACCCAGCCCACCATGGTCGCTTTCGGCGGCGATGACTTGAGCACGCTCTATATAACCTCGGCCAGAATAGGCTTAAGCGAGGAGCAGCTCGTCCGGGAACCTCTGGCCGGCGGAATTTTCGCCGTTAAGGTCGAGTTCAAGGGATTGCCCGAACCGAAGTTTAAGGGTTAGCGCACTGCAGGTTCCTGAAAACATTATAATCGATAGGAGAGGGCATGAATTCAGCGGGCGAGCCGGTTGAGGCCGCATTGTCCAGGGCCGCAGGTCAACTGTCCGAGTATCAATCCAAACGGCTTTTGGCCGAGTACGGCATCCCGGTTGTGGATGAGATTCTAGCCGAGAAGCGGGAAGACGTCCTACAGGCGGCCGTTGACCTGGGTTGGCCGGTGGTGCTCAAGTACTGTTCCTCCCAACTGACCCACAAGACCGAACAGGGACTGATCGCTCTGAATCTGAACAATCCGGAGGAACTAAAGGAGGCCTTTGAGCGGCTCTCCTCCCTGGCGGCTGAGACCGGATTGGAGGGGGCGTTCCTGGTTCAGCGGTTCATCAGGGGCGATCGGGAGCTGGTCGCAGGTTTGATCCGCGATCCCCTTTTCGGCCCCTGCATCATGTTCGGCCTGGGCGGGATTATGACCGAAGCCTTGGGCGATGTGACCTTCCGGGTCGCCCCGTTTTCCCGGGCCCAGGCCGAGCAGCTCCTCCAGGAACTAAGGTCGGCCAAGATCCTGGGCGAGTTTCGGGGACAGCCGGCCGTCGATCGGGAAATTCTGATAGAGACTTTAATGGGGCTCGGCCGGATCGGCCTGGATCACCCGGAGATCAAAGAGTTGGACATCAACCCCTTGGTCATCCGGGAAGGACGGCCCGTGGCTGTGGATGCCCTGGTGATCCTGGACCGGGAGGTCCCCAAAGAGGCTGACCGGGGGGTCAGGACAGAGGGCCTGGGGGCCCTGTTCGAACCCCGCTCGGTGGCCGTTATCGGGGCCACGGCCAAGGAGGGCAAGGCCGGAAACGACGTAATCAAAAACATTCTGGCCAACGGATATAGGGGCGACCTCCATCTGGTCAACCCCAAGGGAGGCCGAATCATGGGCCGCCGGGTGGCGGCCTCCATCGAGGACCTTCCGGACGGAATCGACCAGGCCATCATCATCCTTCCGGCCCAGGCCAATCCGGACGCCATCCGAGCCTGCGCCGCCAAGGGGATCAAGGCCGTGGTTCTGGCGGCGGGTGGATTTGCGGAGGTCGACGAAAACGGCTCCTCCCTCCAGGAGGAGCTGGCCAGGGCGGTGACCGAGACCGGCATTCGGGCCTTGGGCCCCAACACTTCGGGCCATACCTCCACCCCCCACAACTTCACCTCCAGCTTTTTCCCCCTGGGCAGGCTGCCCAAAGGGCCCATAAGCTATATCGCCCAGACGGGTAATTTCGCCACTCATACCATGCGCTCCATTATGTCCACCGAATACTACGGGGTGGCCCGGGTGATCGGGCTGGGCAACAAGATCGATTTTGACGAGACGGACGCCCTGGCCTACCTGGCCCAGGACCGGGAGACCAAGGCCATCTTCTGCTATCTGGAAAGCCTGGCCCGGCCTCGTCTGTTTCTCGAAACAGCGGCCGAAGTAACCAAAAAGAAGCCGGTGGTGATGCTCAAGGGAGGCAGTTCGGAGGACGGCGCCCGGGCTGCGGTGGCCCACACGGCGGCCCTGGCCTCTGACCGGAGGATAATGGACGCGGCCTTACGGCAGGTCGGGATTGTCCAGATCCACGAATACTCCCACCTGATTCTGGCGGCCAAGGCTCTGGTGCGGATGCCCCCCCCCAGGGGCAACCGGGTCGCTTTTCTGGCCCCTTCAGGGGCCATGCTGGTGGCTCTGACCGATCTTTGCCGGCTGAAACTGGGCTTAACCGTGCCCCGGGTGGAGGAGCGGACCAGAGCCCGGTTGCAGGAGATCAGCCCCTCTTATATCCGGATGCGCAATCCGGTCGATATCTGGCCGGCCGCCGCCGTCAGCGGGGTGGAGTTCGCCTATCGGGAAGGGATGAAGGCTGTGCTGGAGGACCCGAACATCGACGCCGTGGTTCCGGTCTTGATGATGACCGACGAAACAGGGGTACCGGATTTGACCTTTATTCTCGATTTGGCCGATACGCACCCGGACAAGCCCATTTACATCACCTTTTCCGGAGAGAAAAAGCACATGGATGCGGCCCGGGATTTTCTTGAACCGCATGGGGTGCCTACCTACCCCCTCATTGAGCAGCCATTTGAGGTTCTCAGCATTCTGGCCCGCTGCCGCGGGGCCATGGAGAGGTAAACACCAGGTTTCAGATCCATTTGTCGATGTTGAGGCCTTCTTCCGTGCTTGGACAGCTTGAATCCTCCCCAAAGGCCGACGCTACCGGCTCCGATGGCGACAGGGGATCTTATTTTACATCGCTGACCAAATGTCGAGTGGGAAGATGGGGCCAAGCTGTAACTATAATTACCTGCACCCACCTCTCGTACTCTGCCCCCTTTAAGACGCGTTTATTTGGCCGTGAGGCTATCTTTGCGGCTGCCGGTTGGCGAACAATACCCAATTTCTTCATGCGCGTGTACAGTGTGGTCCGCTTCATTCCCAAAATCTCGGTTACGCCGCCCGCACCGCTTATTTTGCCGCCGCACTTTTTAATGGCGTGGGTAATATAGCGACGTTGCAATTCATCCATGGTGGGGAGATCCGTGAGTAAATTTTCATGAAATTGATATCCCTGGTTTGCGCCGCCACGCGTTTGGGGAACCGCCAGCTCAAGATCTTTGCCGTCCGACAGAATTACGCTGCGTTCAATGACGTTTTGCAATTCCATGACATTGCCCGGCCATTGATAAGCCCTCAGTATGGTTTGGTTCTTATGGGAAAGCTCCTGGGGAGGTTTTTGATATTTTTTGGCATATTTATTGAAAAAATATTCTACCAGGAGGACGACGTCATTACCCCGCATACGCAGCGGTGGAACCACCAGGGGAACTACATTAAGTCGGTAATATAAATCTTCCCTGAAATTGCCGTTACCGACGTCTTTTACCAAATCACGGTTTGTGGCGGCCACCAGTCTGAAATTGGAGCCAATACTTTTTACGCTTCCCCCTCTGAAAAAGGCTTTTTCCTCCAAAGCACGCAATAGCTTGACCTGTGCGGGCAGGGAAATTTCGCCTATTTCATCGATAAATAAAGTTTCCATGTTGGCCAACTCCATACGACCCGGCTTCTGGTTAACCGCCCCGGTAAGCGAGCCTTTTTCATGGCCGAACAGTTCGCTTTCGAGCAACATCTCCGGTACGGCGGATAAATTTACGGCAACGAAGGGGCCCACTTTACGGGAACTCATGCCGTGAACTCTTCTGGCCAGA
Source organism: Desulfarculia bacterium (assembly GCA_963662305.1). Taxonomy (GTDB): domain Bacteria; phylum Desulfobacterota; class Desulfarculia. The sequence goes on from OY759351.1 coordinate 1,021,922, forward strand.
AGCTCTTTGCCGACTCCGGTTTCGCCAAGGATCAATACCGGAGCGTCGGATCTGGCGGCCTTGTCCGATTGCGCAAGCACCTTTTGCATGGTCTGGCTGTGGCAGATGATCCCCCTGCCGTCCAATTGACCGCCGGAGGTGGTTTCCCTGAGCGCCGACACGGTCTTTTCCGCCATGTTCTGGCAGTATTGCTGAATCCGGTAAACATAGGTTCCCAGCTGCGGCCAATCTCGACAAGGGTGTTGCTCGAAAAATCAAAGGCGGCTTCGCTATACATGGTGTCGTGGTACAGGATGCCGAGTACCGACTCTTGAATCCTCAACGGGAGGTACAAAATGGCCTTGGGCAGATGGCCCGGAGCATTATCGACAGTGGATGATTGTTTAACTTTTATGGGCTGATGATTCCTGTAGGCCTTCAGCACGTAAACCATGCTCTCCCGGAATGACTCCCCATTCACTTCATAGGGCCTGTCAAGGGCGGAGTAAAAATGTACCAGTGGGGCGGAGTAAAAGTGTACCGGTTTTGAAGTTGATCATCAGGGGGCCTTAAGGCCGCCTGATGAGGATAGAGGCGTGCATCAGGTATTGCCTTTTAGCCGTTTGGATTGTTTGAGGCGATAGCTGTGGCCGTTCATTAGGATGTGAACATGATGGGTGAGGCGGTCCAGGAGAGCACCGGTGAGGCGTTCGGAGCCGAACACGTCGGGCCACTGGTCAAAGGGCAGGTTTGTGGTGATCAGGATCGAGCCGCGTTCATATCTTTGCGAGCTCAGTTCAAAGAGCAGCTCAGCCCCGGTCTTGGAGAAGGGCACGAAGCCCAGCTCGTCGATAATCAGGAGATTAACCCCGGCCATCTGTTTTTGAAGCCTAAGGAGCCGTTTTTCATCCCTGGCCTCGATCATCTCGTTGACCAGGGCGGCGGCGGTGGTGAACTTGGCCTTAAAGCCGTTCTGACAGGCGCTGAGGCCCAGGGCCAAGGCCAGGTGGGTCTTGCCTGTTCCGGAGTTGCCCACGGCCAGGACATTCTCCCGCCTGTTGATGAACTCGCCCCGGGCATGAGAGCCGTGTAGGATTTGGCCGAGGTGGTCTCGACCCTGGCCCTGGGCAGATGGGGGTAGTTTTGAAGGTCCAGCCGGGGCGTTTTATCTTCTATCCGGCACAGGACCAGATGCTTGACCGCGTCGTAGGAGACCGCACCCAAGCCGAGGGCCGCTTTGATCCCGGCCCTGACCTCGGCCTGGTCAAAGATCTCCAGCAACCTCAGGATCTGGATATACTCCCGCTTTCCCTTTTTCCCCGAGCGCCGTTCCAGGAGCCGGCGCAAGCGGTTGAACTCTTGGGGCAGGTCCCAGCCCTTGAGCGGCGCGGCCTGGTCCAGGGCATTTGGTTTACGCTCCAGGATCTTTAGAGTAAGCCTCAAAAACACGTTCCGTGTTTTTGAGGGACCGCCGGGCCAAAAGCGCGGTTTTGGCCCGGCTTACGGTCGCTTAGCGACCGGCGGCCCGTGTCCGGTCCGCTTAGAGCGGTCTTCTTTCGAAACATATTTATGAAACCGCTCTATATAGTGCAAGGGATTATAAACCAGGTCCTCTTTTTCGTAAGACCGGGGATAACGGACGATCTCCTTGCCTTGGCAGACGATCACCACCTGGTGGACATAGCCCTTGACCAGGACTTCCTGGTGGCCGTAAACAGACGGGACCGAGTAGTCGCATGCCTTGAATCGGACCAGAGAGGTTGAGCGGACCCTGGTTGACTCCTCGACTGAAATGGGCAAAGGCCAGATTGTGCCCTTCGCACAAACCCTCGATCCTCTCGGCCGGAAACGCGGTCACGGACATATCGTCGCTCTGGGGCAGGCTGAGGCATAAATAATGGGCCTTTTGTAAAACGCCGTCGATTATTACCCGGGCCTCTCCAAAATCGACCTGGGCATCGCCCGGTGGATGATCCAAGGGCACAAACATCTCCTTGGATCAAAAGCGCAGTTCGCGGACGTAATCCTTGACCATTGTCAAGCCGCCCGTATATCCGAACTCGTCCCGTAACCGCTCGAAGATCCGCTTCACCGTGTGACGCTGCTTCTTCGGGCGATCCTTGTCTTATTCCAATATCTGTTTGATTATCCCAAGGAATGGCCTCGTTTTGGGCCGCCTGGCCGGCTTCTCTCGACAATATCCCGGCGGAATCGAATGCTCCAGCATCTTGGATACCGTCCGGCGATCTATCCCGAATCTACGCGCCGCCTCCCGGCGGCTCATCCCCTCCACCATACAGGCCCGGCGGACCTTCCCGTATATCTCCATGCCGTACATCCTCCACCCCTCCAACGCTCGATTCAACTCGAACTATGGAGTGGGCGCCAGTGGTACATTTTTCAACCGGCCTTCTCGCCTCCTTTTCGGCCGTCCACTGGTACATTTTCTCTCCGCCTTTTACACTGGCCACGGGCTCCCTGGCCGCCGGCGGAACTCTGGGGATTCTCATCCCGCCCAGCATCGGCTTTATCGTTTACGCCTTCATATCCGAAACCAGCGTGGCCAAGCTTTTCATGGCCGGCATCTGTCCGGGAGTCATTCTGGCCGTGATGTTCGGGACCATCATCTACGTCCGTTGCCGGCTCAATCCGGAACTGGGTCCTGCCGGGCCCAAGACCTCATTCAGTGAAAAGATCAAGGCCCTCAAGGATGTCTTGTTGATCGTCCTTCTTTTCATCATCGTTATCGGAGGAATATACACCGGGATAATGACCCCCACCGAGGCGGGAGGCGTCGGGGCGGCCGGGGCGCTTTGCTGCGCGTTTCTTTCCAGGGAGGGGATGTCCTGGAAGAAACTGATGGAAGCCTTGGACGAGGGAATGCAGATGAGCGCCATGATATCCTGCATCATCATCGGCGTGTCCATCCTGGGATATTTCATCGTCGCCACTGAAATCCCCCTGCGCATGTCGGATATGATAGTGGGGCTGCAGGTCAACCGCTATGTGATTTTTACCGTGGTTCTGCTGATCTATCTGGCCCTGGGCATGATGATGAACATCATCCCCATGATCATGCTCACCATGCCCATCATATTTCCCACTATCCAGGCCTTGGGGTTCGACCCCATATGGTTCGGCGTGGTCACCGTCATCATGATGGAGATGGGGCAGATTACCCCGCCGGTGGGCATTAACGTATTCGCGATTTCCGGTGTGGCCAAAGATGTACCCATGGGCACGGTTTTCAAGGGAGTTATCCCGTTTCTGGCGGCCCAGATCTTCATGATAGTCATCTTGGTGCTGTTCCCGGATGTCGCCCTGTTTTTAGCCAACACTCTAAAAACCCTGGCCAAAATCGGATAGATGGTAGCTGGAGATAACACTGGGGAACTCATCGTTGATCCACAGTGGCTGGAATCACCCAAGGACCAAGATTAAAGAGGAGTGAAAAGTGAAGAGTAATGACATCAAGAACGTAATTGTAGTGGTGACCGACACCCTGCAGTTCAATTACCTGGGCTGCTATGGCAATGATTGGATAAAAACCCCCAATTATGACCGCTTCGCCTTGCAGGCTACTTTGTTCGAGAATTGCTACGGCGACGCCATGCCCACGGTGCCCGCTCGGCGCTCCATGCTCACCGGCCGATTTACCCTGCCCACGGTGGGCTGGGCGCCCCTGCTCCCCGAGGATACCTCCGTTGCCGATATTTTGTGGGGAACCGGCGTGCAGAGCGCTCTGGTATACGACACCGCGCCCATGGGGTTGCCCAAATACGGGTACAGCCGGGGGTTTGACTATGTGAAGTTCTCCCACGGTCAGGAACTGAGAGGTGGACCCGGAGAACTGGACCAGGTGCTAAGGTGGACATATCAGCATCTGAGGAGAACTGAATATGTCCCGCAAGCGTAGAAATTTCAGTCCTGAGTTCAAGGCACGCGTGGCCCTGGAGGCTTTATCCAGTGAGCAGACTCTGTCGGAGTTGTCGTCCAAGTACGGAGTCCACCCTAACCAGATCTCGACTTGGAAGAAGCAGGCCAAGGAAGGGATTGTGGATTCCTTTTCCGGCCGCAGGAAGCGAGATACCCAGGACAAAGATGCCCAGGTCAAGGAGCTTCACGCCAAGATCGGGCAGTTGACGGTTGAGAATGATTTTTAGCCAAAGCCTTCGCCAAGATATGAGTATAGAGCGAAGGCGGGGTATGGTTGATAGGACCCATTCCGAACTGAGCATCCGGCGGCAATGCCAGATTCTCAGCATGAGGCGATCTTCCTATTATTATAAGCCTGTTGGTGAGTCACCGTGCAACCTGGAGTTGATGAAAAAGATCGACGAGCTGTTCCTGGAATGCCCCTTTTATGGTTCCAGGCAGATACGGACTTCACTGCGCGATCTGGGTTATGGAGTGGGCCGCAAAAGGGTTCAGCGGTTGATGCGTAAGATGGGGCTGATGGCCATCTACCGCAAGCCCAAAACCAGCCAGCCGCATCCTGACCACAAGGTCTATCCGTACCTGCTCAGGAACCTGGCGATCGATCGGCCCAACCAGGTGTGGTGCAGCGATATAACGTACATTCCCATGAGACGTGGCTATATGTACCTGGTGGTGATCATGGACTGGCACACCCGGGCGGTGCTGTCCTGGCGGCTGTCCAACACCATGGATGCCGACTTCTGTGTGGATGCCCTGAACGAGGCCCTGTCCCGTTACGGGGTTCCCGAGATCTTCAACACCGACCAGGGCTCGCAGTTCACCAGTCGGGAGTTCACTAAAGGAGTCAAAGACGCCGGGGCCAGAATATCCATGGATAGCCGGGGCCGTTGGTTGGACAATGTGATGATCGAGCGTCTGTGGCGGTCGCTGAAATACGAATGCGTTTATCTGAGGGAAGATGAGACCCTCAGCCAGTTGCGCGGCTTACTGAGATGGTGGTTCGACCTCTACAACTACCGTCGGCCCCACTCCGCCCTTGACGGAAAAAAGCCGATGATCGAATATCAAAAGGCCTTCAAGCCAGAGGGGGTACCCCCTCTGGCTTGCCAAAGAAAGGCGGCGTGATCCATAAAACTGTCCACCTTAAATGCGCCGCAAAGTGGTCCAAAGAAATGGGGCCACCTCTCTGGACATGGAGTATTGGGAGAATGATCCCCTATACGGACTTAACGTCGATGATTATTTCACCGAGCGCAGCACCAGAGGCGTGGACCCGGTTATCGTGGAATCCCTGAAATACGAATTGGAGAACCTCCTCAAGCATCGCCAGCATTGGCGCAGCGATGAGGACAGCCAGGTCGCCACGGTGATGAAGGACAGCATGAAGTACCTTGAAGAGGGCGTGGACCGGACCAAGCCCTTTTCCTATGGGTCGATTCCTTTGATCCCCACGAGCCCTGGGATCCGCCCTCGGTGTGGGAGCCTGATCGGGACTACCTCTACGACTCAGGCTTCAAGGGCAAGGACCAGATCGTTCCCATCCCCGGACCGATCGATGACCGCTTTACCGAAGAGGAACTCCACCACATCCGCATGCTGTATGCCGAAAAGGTCACCCTGGTTGACAAGTGGGTAGGGAACCTGCTCAACAGGGTAAGGGAGCTGGGGTTCTGGGATAACACTATGATTATCCTGACTTCCGATCACGGCCAACCGCTGGGCAACGGCGAACACGGCCACGGCCTTATGCGCAAGTTCCGACCCTGGCCCTATGAAGAGTTGGTCCACGTGCCCTTTATCGCCAGGGTGCCCGGTGAGGGCGAAGGGAAACGGGTGAAGTCGTTCACCCAATCCTGCGACGTGGGCCCCACGGTGCTGGATTGGGTAGGCCATCTGGAAAAGAAGGGTGGAATTCAGGAGGGCTTCAAAGCGAGGAGCACTCTAACGGCAAACGACATGACCGGCAAAAGCGTTCTGCCCCTGGTCACCGGCGAGAAGGAAAAGGTCCGCGATTTTGCCATCACCGGCTATTACGGCTTCTCCTGGAGTCTGATCGACGATGATTACAGCTACGTCCATTGGCTCCCCAACGAGTGCGATTCCACTGAAGACGCTCTCAAGAGGGTCTATGACAGCTCCGGGCATGCCGCCGGCGAGGCCACCAGGGACTTGCAGAGCGATGATATGTGGACATGCACTCCTCATGCCGATGTGACGATTCCCGACAAGGACGAGTTGTACGACCGCCGTACCGACCCCTTCCAGCTGAAGAACATCATAGAAAGCAAACCGGAGGAAGCCAAGGAACGCCTGAAGAGACTCAAGCTGTTTATCGGCGAGCTGCGCACTTTGTAGCTGAATCGAGAGACAAGGATGCCCTGCCGGAGCTGCGGCAGGGTGTCCTTTAAAACTTTTTCGGTTTGGTAGGGGAGACTTTGATGGACGCTACAATCATAACTGACAGTGACCTCAGCGGGGCGATCGAGGGTACGCAAAGCGGCATTATATTGATCTACAAGAAGCTATGCCCCCACTGCCAGAACATGCAAAAGGTCATTGATAAATTCATGGCCAAAAGTGATGGCCAGGTTTCGTTGATGCGTATGGATAGCGAAGAGAATCCAGAGGGCATGAAGGCGCTAAAGGTAGAAAGAGTACCGGCCATTATCATCGTCAAAAAAGGTAAGGCCGTTGCCGCTAAAATCGGTCTCATGAACCCCAGGGAGCAGGCCGCATTCTATCAAAACGCCTGATAGAAAGCGGCCTTTGGCCGATGGGTGTGCATTACCCAATGATCCGATACTGGGTTTACGAAAGTTAGGGCTATATGAAACCACGGAAGAACCTTGATCTCACCATTCTGGGCGGAGGTATCGCAGGCATGACCGCCGCTATTTTTGCCGCCAGGGCCAATATGCGCTGCGCCATCATTGAAACCAACATCTGCGGCGGACTGGTTAACTCTACCTTTATGGTGGAGAATTTTCCCTCTCGCAAATCCATTCACGGCATGGATTTGATGCAGAAAGTAGCCGATCAGGTGGGTGCCCTGGGAGTGGCGGTGGAGGAGATTGCCGAAGTAACCAGCCTGGGCCTCAGGGGGGCCGTAAAGGAGATTGAGATTGAGGAATGCGTTTACCGCTCCAAGGCCATCATCCTGGCCACCGGACGCAGACCGATTCCCCTGGGGATTAATACCGGTGGGTTGGAGCAGATCCACTACTGTGCGGTCTGCGACGGCTCCGCCTACAAGGACAAGAAAATCCTGGTGGTGGGCGGCGGAAACAGCGGTTTTGGCGAGGCCCTTTATCTCCTCTCCTTGGGCGTAAAGGAGATTAGACTGGTTGAAATAATGGACCGTTTTTTCGCCGCTGAATCTGTGCAGAAAAAGCTTCTTTCCCATGAGAACGTAACGGCCACGACTTCGACCAAGGTGAGGGAGTTGATCGGAAAGGACAGGCTCGAAGCCGTGCGCTTGGAGAATATCAAATCAAGGGAAACAGAAACGGTGGCGATCGATGGTGTATTTGTCTTCATGGGACAAAAGCCCAACGCCGATATGTTTGCCCATGAAATCGCCTTGGATGATCAAGGTTACATTCCGACCAACCAAAATATGGAAACCAATGTGGAGGGGGTGTTTGCCGCGGGTGACGTACGGCAGAAGAACTTTCGATATATCACCACGGCCATGGCGGACGGAACCATCGCGGCATTGTGCGCGGAACGTTATTTACGCAAATAATGCTTCATTGCTGAAATGGATGTAAGCGGGGAAGTGAGTCGTGCGGCTGGTTTTCAGGGTATTTGACTCGGACGTTAACAGGTTGAAGACTACTGAAATAGAGATTCTCGGCCTGATCCGTAAATATAAATTTGATGCAACGGTATTTCAGGTTACGGAAATGTTGGAGCATGGTCGCCGCGGCGTGGCAGACGCCCTCCCAGCCCTGGAAATAAACGACATCATTGTGAGCAAGGGTACGCTACTCACTCCGGAAAAGCTTAAGTCAATATTCCTAAGACTCTATGAACTCAGGCCTACTTAACCACCTGACCATTTTTTTAAGGTAAGATCACGGCTATAATCTGCCTGCCTTGAAAGCGTTAATATAATTCATCCCGAAGTCGTCAAATCCCATAACCAGTTCGGTTGCGGTGAGCACTTCAAAAAGCTTATCGTCGGTAGGGTCGATAATGGCCGAATCCAGACCGAAGGCCACGGCGCATGATAAAAAAGTCCTGTTGATCAGTTTGCGTTTGGGCATCCCGTAGGATACATTAGTGAGTCCGCAGGTGGTGTGAACACCTTTGTATTGAGTCATGATCCCCTTTATGGCCTCCATGGTGGCCACGGCGCTTTCCGTGTTTGTGGAGACAGGATAGACAAGGGGGTCGATAAACAGGTTTTCCTTAGGCACCCCGGCAGCCAAGGTTCTTTCCACCAGGCGGCCGGCCAGGTCGATCTTTTCCGCCGCGCTTTCGGCCATGCTGTCGCCGCTCTGGCACAGGGCCACCACTTTCAGTTTCTCTTCGGCCACCAGGGGCAGCAGACCCTCCAGACGCTCCTCTTCCAGAGTGATGGAGTTGACCATGGGAGGCACCCGGCAGAGGGGGTAGGCCTCCTTGATGGCCTGGTGATCAGGCGAATCCAGGCAAAGGGGGGTGGAGACCGCCTCCTGCACCGTCTCCACCAGCCACTTCAGATATTCAATCTCCCGGCCCACAAAGCTGCCGGCATTTACATCGATATAATCCGCCCCGGCATCGGCCTGGGCCTTGGCCTCCATCTGGATGAAGGCGGCGTCTTTATTTTCAATCGCCTGGGCGATGGTTTTGCGGCTGGAATTTATTCTTTCGGCAATAACGATCATGAGATATATCCTTTATGTTCATTTGGTCCGCCGCCGGTCAGGCGTGAAAATACGGGGCTGCTCAGCCAGGAGCGAGCCCCGTATAAAGGGGGCCTAGCCTCACCTCTCGGTGACGGCTTATTGAGAAAAGCCGCTCATTATCTTGGGCAGCCACAGGGCTATCCCCGGGAATATGACGATGAGGAGAATGCCTATCATCTGCAGAAAGATGTAAGGCACAACCCCCTTGAACATATCCTTCACCTGGATCTCCGGCGGCACTATCCCCTTCATGTAGAAGATGGCCGGGGCCATGGGTGGAGTAAGATAGCTGGTCTGAATCACCACCAGGAACAGAATGGAGAACCAGATGGGGTCGAAACCGATCCTGGTTATAACAGGAACGAAAATCGGCACGAAAATCAGGAGCACACTGGTCCAGTCCAGGAGGAAGCCGAAAATAAAGGCCACCAGAAGGAAGAGAAACAACATGGCCCAGGGGGACAACCCGATCCCCTGCAACAGGCCGTCCACCGCCGCGCCCCCGCCCAGGCCCAGGAAAACACCCGTGTACATGGTGCCCCCGGTGAGGACGAGCATTATCATGGCGCTGATGCGCAGTGTGGTTATGGCTGCGTTTTTAAAGGCCTTCCAAGTCATTTTGCCGTATACCGTGGTCAGGAGCACCGCCCCGGCGGCTCCCAGGGCCGCCGCCTCGGTGGGTGCGGCCCATCCCAGGAGGATGGTGCCCATAACTGAAAAGATGAGCAGCAGCGGGGGCAACAGGGCGGTAAAGGTCATCTTCAGCTTTTCGCCCAAAGGCATGCCCCGCTCTTCTTTGGGAAGCCCGGGGCCGTCCTGGGGACGGAGCCAGCAGCGGATGAGAATGTAGACGATATATAGGCCGGCCAGCAGGATTCCCGGAAACACGGCGGCCATCAGAAGCTTGCCCACGCTGAGACCCGCGGCCGGTCCGTAGACCACAATGACCACCGAGGGCGGGATGATGGTGCCCAGGGAGCCGCCCGCGCAAATGGTCCCGCAGATGAGCCCCTTGTCGAATTTGCGGGCCATCATGGCCGGAATGGCCAGCATGCCGATGACCACTTCGCTGGCCCCGATAATTCCGGTGGCTGCGGCGAAAATGGTGCACATGACCACGGTGCCGATGGCCATTCCCCCCCGGAGGGGGCCGGTCCATTGGATCATGGCCTCGAACAGCCGCTTGGCTATGCCGCTGGATTCCAGCATGGTGCCCATAAAGATGAACAGGGGTACGGCCGCCAGAACATAGTTGTTGGCCACATCCCAGACCCGACCGATCAACATGGCCGGAGCAGCGCCCCCGAAACCGATGAGCCCGAAAAGCAGAGAGGAGCCCATCAGGGAAAAGGCCACCGGAAAGCCCACCAAAATCGTGATCAAAACGGTCGGGAACATGAGCAACACGAAATAATCGCTGTAAATAATTCCCTGGATGAGTTCCATCAGATCGGCTCCCCTTTAAATGCAATGTGAACCTGGCGGATGAATTCGGCCAACGTCTGCAGGGCCAGCAGGACTATCCCGATAAAGATCAAGCCCTTGAACGGCCACATTTTGGGTTGCCAGGGGCTGAATTGAGAGACCTCCTTGATATTGTAGGCGTCGGCCACGTATTCAAACCCGCCGCAGATCAGGGCCCACATAACAGGAAGGAAGATGAAAAGGTAGCAGATGATATCAATCCAGGCCTGCCTGCGTGGGCTGAGGCGTCCGTAGATAACGTCGATCCGGATATGTCCCTTAACGTGCAGGGTATATGCGGCCCCCAAGAGAAAATGAGTGCCGTAGAGCATGTAGGTGGTGTCATAGGACCAGATGGTGGGGCTCCCCAGGGCATAGCGGGCAAAGACTTCATAGATCAAGGCAAGCACCTGGGGCGCCACCAGCATGGATGCGGCCCAACCCATATACACGCTTATCTTGTCTATCCCTTTCAGTAACCTACTGACCGTATTCATGTGTCACCCTTTTGGCATAAACAGTAAAAAAACAGCCCGGAGCCTGTGCCGGGACGACACGGCTCCGGGATACGGACCGTCTACTCGGAATAGGAGAAGTTACGGATCTTGCCCACGGTTTCCCAGTCCGCGTCGTACTTGTTCTGGGAATCCATGATTTTCTTGAACCAAGGATTTCCCTCGGCTTTCTGGGCGGCCCACTCCTTGCCCAGTTGTTTGGCCCTGATCTGAACCTCCGGTTTCAAGTAGATGATTTCGTTGCCGTTATCTTTGAATGTCTGCATGGCGGCCACATCAAGGGCGCCGATTTTCATCCAGCTGTGGCAGGTGACATATTTGGCGGTTAACTTAAAGATGGACTGCAACTCCTTGGGCAAGGACTCCCAGGCCTTCTTATTGATGCTCAGCTCAAAGGGGGCCGAAGGCTGGTGCGCTCCGGGCACGATTATGTACCTGGCCACATCGTGGAACCCCATCACCACGTTCTCACCGGGGGTGGACCATTCGGTGGCGTCGATAACCTTCCGCTCCAGGGCCTGAAAAACCTCGCCGCCGGGCAACGTAACCACCGAAGCCCCGAGCTTGGGCAGAATCTGAGACCAGGCGCCCACGGTCCTCATTTTCAGGCCCTTGAAGTCCTCCAGGGAGCGGATGGGCTTATGGGAGTGGGCAAAGATCTCGGGGGGACGAATTCCGCAAGGCAGGGAGACGACGTCAAATTTTTCCAGACGATACTGCGTCCACAGCTCCTCGCCTCCTCCCGTGTACAGCCAGTGCATCATGGGTACGCTCTCCATGCCGCCGGCGTAACCGCCCAACAATGCGGTGGCCGGGCCCTTGCCGATATCGTAGCCCGGCCAGTTGTGGCCCATCTGGACAATACCCTTGCGCACGCTGTCTGTTATCTCCAGGGGGGGACACACGGCCCCGCCCGGCAAGACCTGAATTTTGAACTGGCCGCCGCTCAGCTCGGTGACGGTACTGGCGAAAACCTCCGCCATTTCCTTGTAAACCGGGATGCCGGTGGGCCAGGCGGTGGCCATTTTCCAGCGGTACGTTTTAGCTGCGGCCGGCCCGGCGACCGCCACCAGGGAGAGAGTCAAGCAACAGATTAAGAGCATGGTCATGAGTTTTTTCATTTGCCGCCTCCTTTGGAGATTGAAAGACTTGTTATTTCTAACTACCTTTAGGGAACAATCAAACAACCGGTTCGATTGGCGAGGACTCTGGGGTGTCTCGATCCTACCGGACCGACGGAAGACATTAAGAAAGCAGGCTCAGCCCTCATTTTTATGACAAGGCTGAGGAATCGGTGCTGTGGGTGGAAATCGACGGGAAGTACATTTTTCCATGGGTCCATTTATATAAACTCCAAGCAAGAAGAGATAGGTTCAGGTCGGGTATCATCCGCCAGTCCCGTTCCGGACCTTTCCGTGCTCCGTTGTTTATGGCAAAGGTTGGCGGTCTATCTTCGGCAGCGAGTCGATGTGAATGGTCTGACAACAATCAGCCCCCTGTTTCAGGTCCCCGGTTGCGCTCAATATCGACTGGATACACTGATGCAAACCTCAAGCCACCTGGCGGGGTAGCCGATATTCCCCTTGCTATCGCTACTGATAGGGCGATAGGACCTCACCCCGACGGAGGTGTTGCACGGAATCGAAGGGATGAATTGTACCAAACTGTCAAACCGTGAGTATAAATTGACGGGATGGTGCAGGGGTGATCTCTTGGAAAATTGGAGAGATAGAGGGACGATCTCATAAGTCGCCCAAATTTTTTAGCCTGGTCTGCAGGACCCTCCTGGTCAGTCCAAGGTACCTCGCCGTTTTGCTTATGTTCCGGTTGTGTTTTTCATAAGCCCTTATTATTATTTCTTTAGTTAAACCGTCCAGGTTAAGATTCTCCTCAGGCATGGCGAATTCATCCAGGCCCAGAACAGGCTTGGAGGTTTTGGAGGCGATGAGGGGCTCCCGCCTGACTTCGGCTTGGCCGCTGAAGGGAATATCGCTGGCTCTGACCACTTCCCAGGGGCCGAAAAGGGCCAACCTATCCATCAGATTTTTGAGTTGCCGCACATTGCCCGGCCACTGGTGGTTCAACAACAGTTTCTCCGCCCCCGGGCTGAAGCGCCCGAAATTATGCCCTCTTTTGGCGGCAGCCCGCCTCGCCAGTCTTGTGGCCAGGGGCAAAATCTCCTCGCGCCGCTCCCGCAGGGGGGGGATATACAGCACGGCGGTATTAATGCGATAAAAGAGATCCAGGCGGAACCTGCCCTCTTGGACTTCACGCTCCAGATTCTTGTTGGTGGCGCAGACGATACGGGCTTTTACCGTAAATTCCGTGTTCCCGCCGACTCTATAGAATTTTTTTCCATCCAGAATTCTTAAAAGTTTGACCTGGTTAGCCTCGGACATCTCGCCGATCTCGTCCAAAAAGAGGGTGCCTGTTTCGGCCGCCGAGACTTTGCCCCGGTAGCCTGATGGGTTGGCTCCGGTAAAAGCTCCCGGCTCATGACCGAAAATTTCGCTTTCAAACAACTCCGGGGAAATCGCCCCGCAGTTTACCGGAATAAAGGGGCTCAAAGGATCGGCCGAACCGAAATAGTGCAGGTACCTGGCCAGCAGCTCCTTACCGGTACCGCTTTCCCCCAGGATCAACACATTAAGGTCAGGCTCCGAGCCGTATTTTTCGGCCAGCCGGAAAACGTTCCGCATTGCATCCGAATAGATCTCCAGTTCCCCTAAACCGACTTCCTCAAGGTAGAGATGCCTTAACCGTTCCACCTCCAGATGCAGGGCGCTGGTTTTGGCTGCCAAGTGTTGGTCGAAATTTTCTTTTAACCGGTTAAATTTGGTTATCAGGTTTCTGAAGCCGGCGATCCGCTCCAGGGTTATCTCCAACTCTTCCAGGTTAATCGGTTTACGCAGGTAGTCGAATGCGCCGGAACGCATCGCCGCGATGGCGTTGTCCATATCCCCGTGAGCGGTTATCAGGATCACATCCACAGGGGAGCGTTCGACTTCCTTTAACCGCTTAAGCAATTCCAAACCATCCAGCCGGGGCATCCGGATGTCGGTAATGACGATTTCAAAATTTTCCGCATGGAGCGCATCCAGGGCGTCACAGCCGTCAGCCACGGTTTTTACCTGGTGACCGAATTTGGAGAGGATCTTCCCAAGTACTGACCGCACATCCGGTTCGTCGTCAACAACCAATATCTTCATTCCGGTTGCTCCCATATCGGTAAATAGATCTTAAAGGTCGCACCCCCTATGGCGTTGTTGCAGAACTCCAGATGTCCGCCGAAATCAGCCAGAATAGAGCTGCTTATGCTGAGTCCCAGTCCGGTGCCTTGCCCGACCTCCTTAGTGGTAAAAAAAGGGGCGAACACTTTTTCCGCGATCTCCAGCGGAATGCCCGAGGCATTGTCTTCCACCCCGATCACAATATCCCGGTCAAGATTTTCGGTCCAGACCCTGAGCTGCTTCAGTTTTTTCTGGCACCCCTCCAAGGCCTGTCTGGCGTTGAGGATGAGATTCATTATGACCTGTTCAAGCCGGTGCAGGTTGGCGATCACCGGAGCCAGGCTCTTGGCCAGGTTCTTTTCAAACAGGATGTCTTTGGCCTCCAGTTGACGCCCGATCATGGAAAAAATATTCCTGACCGCCTCATTGGCGTCCACCTTCCCCATATCTGCATTTTGATCCTCGCGGGCGTAATCCCGAATATTCTGGATGACCTCGTCCATGCGTATCACTTGCCTTCGACTCATCTCCATATCTTCGTAGAGTTCCGTGATATCCAGGCCCCAGCCCTTTCCCCGGCCCATTAAAATGGCCTCCACGATCATTTTGACCGTATTCAGGGGCTGGTTCAGTTCATGGGCGATTCCGGCCGCCATTGTGCCCAAAGAAGTCAATCGGCTGTCGTGGTATAATCGAATTTCATTGATCCTGGCCTTTTCGGCCAATTCCTTTTGTTCGGTCACATCATCCAAAATAACCTGAATTGTGGGGTTATCCTCATACTCCAATAAACTGGCATGGCCCCGTAAAAAGCGGATTCGGCTGTTGTTGTGCATCCGGAATTCAAAAGTTTCCGCTTCGCTACTGTATTTGAATACACTGCCCATGATCTCTTCCACCGTTTGTCGGTCATCCGGATGGATCAGCTGTCTCATGTTTTTCAGGCTCACCTCCCTCCCCATTTCCCCAAAAAGATCTTTAATATATTGGTTGTGATATATTATCTCGTCATATTTGAGCAGCAGTATCCCTATGCTGGCAAATTTGGTGATGCGCCGGTATTTCTGCTCGGAACGTTTAAGCTCTATTTCAACCTCCCGGTCATGGGTCACGTCCCTTACCACATGAATCGACCCGGTCACCCGGCCGCAAATGTCCCGCAGAACGGATGTCTTGTAAGTCAGAAAGATCGGGCCGCCCTCCGTGGCGGGACAAAGGGCCAGCCCTGTAACGATATCCTTCTTCCGGTTGAATTCATGGTAGGTGCTTTCCCAGTACGGATCGGGCCTCATCACCAGGTCCGGCAGGATGGGCCGCCTTTCTCCGTAAAAGGGTACGGCGTGCAGGTAACCGCCCTTACCCATTATCTTTGAGGCCGGCACCTTGGTCCGTTCCGCAAAAGCCGGGTTCCAGACCGTGACCTGGCCGTTCGCGTTCAACAGGATGGTGGGGGAGGGCCAAAACTCCAGGATATAGGCGAGCCGGTGTTCCGTGTTGAGGCGGGCCAGCCAGGCGCCGAACAATTCGGCCGCCAGCTTCAGAAACAGGGATGCGGTCCGGTCCGGCAG
Source organism: Desulfarculia bacterium (assembly GCA_963662305.1). Taxonomy (GTDB): domain Bacteria; phylum Desulfobacterota; class Desulfarculia. The sequence goes on from OY759351.1 coordinate 1,037,512, forward strand.
TTGTTTCGTTTTCCCGGCCACAACCAGCAACCCGAAGTTCTCCCTCCTGATTTTGATGGAAGCGCCCCATATTTTCCAAGTCGGCTGGGCATCTTCAAGCGCGTCCTCGGAGAGAAGTACAACCTCCCCCCTGTTTAATCGGTTCGCCTGCCGAGCGCTGATTGAAGAAACAGAAAAGGCGTCTTTATTAAAAAATAATCCCGGTACTTTTTCTTCTCCTTTTTTTAGCCTGTTTAATCTTATGTAGGAGCTGGACTTGTGGGCGGCTGTTTTCAGGGAGTAAAGGGAGCAGTATTCGCACTCCAGGATATAAAGTAAATAATTCACAGCCCTGTCAAGTTCAGGGCCGGGGCCGTCGCATTCGCCTAAGAGTTGCGTCAGGTTGGCGGCTGACTGCAATAACTCATGACATAGATTCGACGTCATTCACTTGCCTCCACATAGACTGGCCCGAACCTGATTATTCTCCGAACCAGGGCGTCTAGCTAGCAACATGCACCAAGAATATCTTAACGTAGAACTCAATGGCAAGGCGTGGGGCGAGTTCCGGCCTTTTGTTCGACCCTTGATACGGCCATGGTTTTCGTCCGCTATCATTCCGGATGATGCAATAGTTTGCACGTGTTTTGGCGGGACTGAATAAGGTGGGTTCTGTCCGGACCGCTATTGTGAGAGTGTTGCAAAACACTCTCACAGCGGGGCATGGAAGGCCTGCCGAAGGGCGATGGTTTTCCTAACCCGAGCAATTCGTGAGGCTTAGAAAAACCACGATTTTTGTAGACCGTGGTTGAAAAGGCCAGGAACGGCTTTTTCAACAGTTTCATTATAGAGTCCTCCCGGCAAGGCCGGGATCCTTACCATTTCAGCTTCAAAGGAAGCAGACCTGGCTCTGGTTGCCTAGGCGTCCGGCTTAACGTTTAATGTCTTTCTCGCCCCCCGCTGGTAATTAAGAAGCCAGACGCCCCGATAATTCGCTGTTATTTCTAATAGGTCAGTCCTGTTGGGGAAAGTTGGATTGGGGTTCCCTCCTTATGGGCCGAACAGGGTCTTGCCCCGAAATTTTAAAGCTGAACGTTCCCTATGCGATTGTTCGATTTTGGGAGCTACCGGCCCGGCGGCCGGAGGCCCCGTCCGGACCGGTAACCACCCCTGTTATGACTTTGATACCAATTTTTTGACTAAGGTCACTGCATCGCCGGCGTCGGCGGCATAACCGTCTGCACCCACCTCGTCCGCGAACTTCTGGTTAACCGGCGCCCCACCGATAATGACCCTCACCTTGTCCCGCAGCCCCGCTTCGGTGAGAGATTCGATAATGTCTTTGATCTGGGGCATGGTGGTGGTTAATAAAGCAGAGAGACCTAATACGTCCGGTTTTCGTTCCGCAACCTGGCTCACAAAATCCTCTACCTTGATGTTGACCCCCAGGTCGATGGTATCAAAACCAACACCCTTCAACATGGTGATTACCATGTTTTTACCGATGTCGTGCAAGTCCCCCCTGACGGTGCCTATCATTATCTTGGCCGCTTCCTCCCTGCTGTCGCTGGCCAGGTGGGGTTCCAGCACCCTCAGGCCCTCGTTCATGGCTCTGGCGGACAGCAGTACTTCCGGAATGAAAACGGTCCCGTCGGTGAACTTGGAACCGATTACCTCCATCGCCGGCAGCATGCCGTTATTAAGGATATCATTGGCCTGGAAGCCTTGGCCCAATAACTCCTCGATGTCGCCGCCGATCTTTTTCTCGTCACCCGCTAAAACGTCACTGAGCACCACGGCCAGGGGATTTGGGTCAAGGGAGCCGGGCTTCTTCACGGGCCCAGCGGCGGTTTTTACTTTGGCCGAATCCAGACGCTCCCGGCTGATCGGCCGGAAGGATCCAGCCAGAGAAGACAACCGGCCTTCCTTTTCAATGCGGTCGCCGATGTAGATCAGGCGATCGAAATCAGCCGCCGGCGGCGTGGTGTCGCCGATGGAGGCGACGAAACGTTTTCCCGGGTGGATGACCTTGAAGAGGTGATCCAGATATTCCTTGAGCTCTTCCCAACTCGATGATTTTTCCAACAGCATTGTTTCCGGAATGCCGCCGTGAATGGTCAGCTTATCGGTGCGGCACCAGCGGTCATAGTATTCCTCTATCTTGACCTTGGTCATGGGATAGGGGGTGACCGCGTCGGCCACGTCCATCCTGGATTCGGCGATAAGATCCATGAGGCCCAGGTTTTCGCCGTCCGGGTGCTGCATTAAAAAAATGCCCTTGGGTGAAAGCTTATCAGCCGCTTTCCAGCACCAGGGCAGGAAGTGCTCCCTGTACAGATCGGCATAGGTGATCATGTCGTCTACATTGGCGGACCACAATACCGCGTCCGCCCCGCTCTCCGCCAGAATGTCCAGCAACTGGTTGTAAGGATGCTCCAGGGCTTCCGCCAGTTCGGCCATCTCCCGGGCGTAATCATTGAAGTGCAGGTAAAACTCGGTGGCGCCCAGCAAGGTTTTCTGGATAAAGTGGACGGGGCTGGTGCAAGCGATGCCCAGCCCCTGGGCCACGGCCAACCCGTCATCGCCGACCGAGGCCCGCCAGGCCCTGTAGCGCTCGTAACAGGGCTTCAGGGTGAGATTGCCGAAGATGTGAGCCAGCACCTTGTAATCTTCCGGCCCCTTGACAGCGTGTTCTTTGACCCAGCTGATGGAGGCGCCGGATTTTTCCATCTCAGCGGTCAATCCGTGGCGCACGCTTACCATCCCCACCGGAGTGTGATACTCCACGTGGGTCATCACCTCGTCGCTTTCCTCCTCAATGGAAACTCGGATGTCCACGTCGCTGGAAAACTCAAAGGTATAAGGGTATTCCTTGATATCGTACAAACCTATGCCCCGATGATAGATGTCTTCCGGTTTCTCGGGTTTAAGGAACTCCGGTATCACCTTGTGCAGGGGCCAACCCAGAGAGCGATGTATTTCCTCCACCTTCATTCCCTTGAATTTGTCAGGCAGGGTCCCCGCCAACTCATGAGCGTTATGCCAAAGATCTATGCGCGGAATCCAGGGGATTACATCCACGGTTTCTCCCCTGAAAACTGCGGATATTCTTTCTCGGTGAGTCATTATGTTCTCCTTCAACATTAATGGATGGCTGCGGTCGGCTAATTCCGGTCTTCGCTTCCCTGCTTTCGGCCATACGGGAAACCCTGTTTCGGTGATCCGAGGCTTTCTGGTCAACGTTTAAAGCCAGTAACTGTTTTATTATCGATCAAATCAATAAAAATACTAAAAATATCAATTCGATGGCGATAGCTCATCATTTTTGTATGAATCGTTAGCAAGCTCCAAGCCAATTTTTTGTCTTAATTTTTATATGGAACTATGGGTGAATGCTGGCGGAAGGGGGAATGATATTATATTTTCTGACAAAAGGGGCGAAGCAGGTGCACCATTTTGTCAAAAAACAAGTAGCAGGTCGACATGAGAGTGCAAAATAACCGGCTCCCCATGTTGTCCCGAATAGCGGTGGCCCCCATAAAGCCGACCCCCCACACCCCAGGATCGGCCCGGTCGCCGACCTGAGGTGGGGGGGTATATTTCAGATGCAGGCCTCTATGCCTCTTTGCAGGGCCTGGTAATTCAGTTCAAGTTTGCTTGCTGGAAACGTCTTTCGCATTTCCGCCCTTACTTCCTCTTGGCCTAGGGGCAGCAGCCCGGCACCGACAAGGGCTCCCAACAGCACTATGTTGGAGACGATGGGGGCCTCCAGTTCAAGCGCAATATCAGTCGCCGGAACAAACCACGATTTATGGCTGAGCTGCCGGATGGCCTCGTGCAGCTTTTCATCGTCAGGGTAGCGGTTCCGTCCGGCCAACACCCCCACGGGCATGGTGGGTTGGGTGTTGCTCAGAGTGACGACCTCCTCATTGCCGAACTTGGAGAGCAACCTCAGGGTCTCCAAGGGTTCCAGGCTCAGGATCAGGTTGGCCCGGTGCTGGGGGATCAAGGGGCCGTAGGGCTTGCTCTTGGAGATGCGGAGGCTGCTGAAGACCGAACCTCCGCGCTGGGCCGCGCCGAAAGTTTCGCCGATGGTCAGGTGATAGCCGTGTTCCACCAGAATACGGCCGATAAGCCTGGCGATGAGGATGTTGCCCTGTCCGCCAACGCCGCAGACGACCAGGTTGTAGGGATCATAGGGCAGGCTCATTGGGGCACCTCCTGAATCTCTATGGCTTTAAAGGGGCAGATCGAGGCGCAAACGCCGCAGCCGGAACAGACATCCTCGCGGATTCCCGCCTTGCCCGTCTCCGGGTCCCGCACAAAGGCGGGGCAGCGGAAATTGCTGTAGCAGGTGGCGCACTCGCCGCCCTTGCACTTGTCCTGGTTGACCGTGACCTTAAAGGGTTTGTTTTTTTGTTTCTTCATGCGCACCAATTCACAGGCGCGGCGCAGTACCAGAACGCGGACCCCTTCTTTTTCGGCCATGAGCTTCCGCAATACCTTGGCGGTTTCCCTGAGATCAAAGGGGTCGGCCACCGTCACGGAAATGCCAAGGGCCTCGCAAAGCCGGACCACATCCACCTGGGGAGCGGATTCCCCCACGGCGTTGAATCCCACCCCCGGATGGGCCTGGAAACCGGTCATGGCGGTGGCCCCGTTGTCCAAAATCACATGGATCACGTTGGCCTGGTTGTAGATGGCGTTTATCAGCCCCGGCTGGGCGGCGTGGAAGAAGGTGGAATCGCCGCAGATACTTACCACGGGCTTGTTCCAGCCGAACTTGCCCAGTTGCCCTAAACCGTTGGCCAGGCCGATACTGGAACCCATGGCGTGGAGCATGTTTATCTGATGTTTGCCCCCCGGAAACACATCCAGGGTGTAACAGCCGATGTCGCCGGTCACAAAGACCTCGCCGCCTTCGGCCTTGACCGCCTTCTCCAAGGCCCAGAAACTGGCCCGGTGGGGGCATCCCGGGCACCAGGTGAAACCCCGGCCCACCAGAAGTTCGTCGCACTTTTCCCGGAGTCTGGACTCATAGGCGACGCTGACGGCCTGGCCTGGAGCACCGGTGATATCCTGAAGAGCCTTGATGGCCCGGTCCGGGGTTATCTCCCCGAAAACAGGCACGTGTCCCGACTCCTTGACCAGGACCTCCACCAGGGGGTCCACTTCCTCCAGGACCAGAATGCGTTTGACCCGCTTGGCGTTGCGCCGTACCAATTCAACAGGGAAAGGCCATATAGTGGCAATTTTAAGCAACCCCACCGTGTCGTTAAGCCCCAGCATGGTCAGGGCTTCCTGGGCGCAGGAAAGGCCGTTGCCGCTGGCAATGACCAGCAGTTCGGGCTCCTCAGGGCCGAAATACTGGTTGAAGTCCGAGGCCTCGAATTCTTTCTTGATATTTTCCAGGCGGTTAAGGGCCGCCTTATGGTGGTCCAGTCCCAGATAGGGGTTCAGGGCCACGGTGGGGTCGGGGTGGGCCTGAGCCGGTCGGACCGGGGGTAGAGCCGAATTCAAGGATGCTGGAGGCGTGGGACAGCCTGGTATAGGAACGCAGAAACACAAAGCAGCCGTGCCGGCGGGACAGATCAAAACAGTATCGGATCATCTCGCGGGCTTCAGGGACGCTGGTGGGTTCCAGCATGGGCGCGTAGGCGAATCGGGCCTGCCACCGGGTGTCGGTCTCGTCGCCGCTGGAATGGGCTTCCGGGTCATCGCAGACCACCACCACCATGCTGCCCTGACCGTCCCCCAGACCGGTCAGGCTCAAGTGGGTCAAAAAATCCAGGGCCACGGCCAGTCCGGCGTTTTTCAAGGCGGAGAGGCTGGTGAGGCCGGCCACCGCCGCCGCGCCGGCGCCCTCGCAGGCCACCTTTTGGTTGGTGGACCACTCCACGTGCATACCCCGGTCCCTGGCTTGGCGGGCCAGGCGTTCAATGATCTCGGACGAGGGGGTACCCGGGTAGGCGGCCGCGAAATTCACCCCCGCCTCCAGAGCGCCCCGCACCAGGGCCTCGTTGCCCAGTAAAAATTCCTTATTGCTTTCCGCCGAATTCGGTTGTAGCTCGCTCATTTGCTCCTCGCTATGCAATTGGGTAGTTTCTATCCGCTCATTTCGCGACCTGATTTACCCTTGCTCCCCCGATGGTCATTCCCGGTTGACTGTTTTAAAAGCAGAATCATCCACCGATCGCCTCTGGCCGGAGTTCCGCTTTCTCCCTCTGCGGCCAGCGGTCCGTGGGCGGCTCATCCGCTTTCCCGGATTTCCCGGGGGCGGCATCCGGGGCGCCAGGGCCCCCTTGGCTGTCCCCGGCCAGCCGGCCTGGCCTGGGACCGCCAGGCGCGATCATTCCCAAAACCGGAAAGCGGAGGCCGGTAGATTAGGTTGATATTCATAATATGAATATTCTTCAGGCGGAAAACATAAGCAAATATCAGATCAAGGTCCTTCGGAAGGTTTTCCGACTGTTCGAGCTCTTCAACGAAGATGTGGAAGAACTCTCCGCAGCCCAGATCACGCAAATGCTCAAGTACAACCAGACCACGGTCTTCCGGATCATCTCCAATTTGGAAGAGGAAGGCTATCTGGATAAAAACCCGGACAACGGGAAGTACCGGCTGGGCATGCGGCTTTTTTCCCTGGGGAATCTGGTCAAACCCTACCAGCACCTGAAGAGCGTGGCCCGGCCCTTTTTGCAGAAGTTGAACCAGCAGAGCGGAGAAACCGTACACTTGGCCGTGCTGCATCATAACCAGACCCTGTACGTCGATAAAATAGAGAGCAACCACACCATCCGCGTGGTGGTCTCCCGGGTGGGGCACAAACTGCCCGCCCACTGCTCCGGATTGGGCAAGGTGCTCCTGGCCAGCATGCCCCTGGAGGAGTCCAAGGCGGCCATGGAGGAAACCGGGCTGCTCCCCTTCACCAAAAACACCATAACCACCTGGAACAAGCTCCTGCCGGTATTGGAGACGGTGCGCAGACAGGGCTTCGCCGTGGACGATGGAGAGATCGAGTTAGGGCTCAGCTGCGTTGCTGCGCCGATCCTCGTCGACGGCCGGGCCACGGCCGCTTTGAGCATATCAGCTCCCCGTGAGCGTTTCGAACCCAACGGGGACAACTTCACCCGCATGGTGCAGGAAACGGCCCGTGACCTGGGAGAGGCCCTGCAGGATTCGATGAACCGCATTAGTGTATCAAAGGACCGGACTTAAGCTTAAGGATCAGGCTGCCCCGGGCTAGACGGGCAATCAGTCGTAGATGCCCAGAGAACGGGGCCCGTGCGGGCGATCGGCATTTAACAAAGTGTGCAACTTGCCAAACAGAGTGCCCGGTTTACGCTATCAGGGCCAAGCGGGCGGAAGGCAAGTCTGGGAATGGATATCAAGCATGGCCTTTAGGTGGGGATCTGGACCGGCAGAAAGGGTTGCCTTAAACCCGATCCGGCAATTACGCCAGACCCTGCTATCGACCCGGTTCCGGCTGAAGTTGGAACTTGACACAACACCCAATAATCTACCGCAAACCCATTTCGCCCCCAAACCAACCACCTGTTTCAGCATCTTCTCGGAATCGCTGAGAGCGCCCCGGCCGCCCTGTCCGGCGGAGGCGGCTGCTCCTGAGCGGTGCTGTTTTGATGACACGAGCCCATCATCTGAGCCCCAAAACACATAACCGGATAATCATGAGGAAACAAGGAAGGAGAATGAGGATGGTAGGTAAAAAGCTGATAGCAATCTTGGCCGTAATGGTGATGATCGGGTCGTTTGCTGCAAGCGACGCATCGGCCGAGAATACCATCAAGTGGAAAGCGCAGGCCTTCTGGAGCGCAGCTGAGTTGCCCTACAAATGTTTTGTGGAATTTTGTGAGAAGGTTAAAGTCCTCACTGGCGGCAGGCTGGAGATCAAACCATATCCCGCCGACGCTGTCGTGCCGGTGTTCGAAATGTTGGATGCCTTGGAAAACGGCGTGATCCAGGCGGCCAATACCGCGCCGGCCTATTGGGCAGGCAAAGAACCGGCCTTCGCGGCCATCTGCGACCTGTCCGCGGCCTGGAGCGAGCCCTGGCAGGTTGACGCCTGGTTCCATTACAAAGGCGGCATGAAGCTTCTTGAGGAGCTATACGAACCCTTCGGAGTTTACCCGGTAGAGGTCGGATTGTGGGGTATGGAGTCCATCCCTTCCAAAAAGCCTCTCCGGAGCGTGGCCGACCTCAAGGGCACGAAAATGCGTCTACCTCCGGGCATGTGCTCCTCCCTGTTCCAGAAACTGGGGGCTTCCGTGGTGGTGATGCCCGGCGGCGAGGCCTACTCGGCCCTGGACAAGGGCGTGGTTGACGCCACCGACTGGGGCACCCCCTCCATGAACCAGTGCATGGGATTCTTCCAGGTAACCAAGTACTTCACCTATCCGGGATTCCACTCCATGCCCATCGGCGACTTTGTGGTGGGGATGAAAGAGTGGAAAAAGCTGCCTCCTGACATCCAGCGGATCCTCAAGACAGCGGCTCGCGAATGGGGTATTGACACTGTTGAGCGGGTGGCCACGGATGACGTGAGGGCGGTCAAGGAGATGGCGGCTCAGGGCATCACGGCCGTGTCGTGGAGCGAGGAGGAATTGGCCAAGGTCCGCCAAGTGGCGGTGACCGTTTGGGACGATTACGCTCAGAAGAGCCCTAAAGCCAAGAAGGTTATCGACGCCAAGAAAGCCTGGCTGAGAGACCTGGGACGCATCAAGTAGGACCCTTGTTACGTATTTCCAAGAGAGGGAGGCCTTCGGCTTCCCTCTCCCAAGGAGAAGATAAGTGAAAAAGCTGGTCTTAGCTATTGACGCGATCTCCATCTTTGCCGGAAAGGCCGCCAGTTGGCTGACTGCGGTGGTAATTCTGGCGGTCAGTTACGAGATCGCCATGCGCTATGTATTCAACCGCCCCACCTTTTGGTCCAGCGAGATAATTGTATTCGGCTGTGGAGTCTTGTACGCCCTGGGTGCGGCCTGGGCCTTGCAGGATAACCGCCACGTAAAGATAGACATGATCTACGGTCACCTCAGCCCGAGAAAGCGGGCGGTTGTTGACTCCATCACCTTTATCTTTTTTGCTCTTTATATGTTTGTCTTTTTGTGGGCCTCGGGGAAGTACGCGTTGCGTTCCATCGAGCTGCTGGAAACCTCTGGCACCGCATGGGATCCGCCGGTCTACCCCATCAAGATTTCGTTGGTGCTGGGAGTCTTCCTCCTGATTTTGCAGGGAGTGGCCAAATTCATCCGCGATTTGCACCTGGCAGTCAAGGGGGTTGAGCTGTGAGCATTGAGATGATTACCCTGCTGCTGGTGGGGACCTTTATAATTCTTCTTTTCTCCGGCCTGTGCCTGGCTTGGTCCATGGGCGCCACCGCGGTAATTTTCTGTTTGGCCCTGTTCGCGCCCAACGTAATGGTGATGCTGGTCTCCAGGGTCTACAGCATGATGCTCAACTACACCCTGGTGGCCGTGCCGCTGTTCATTTTCATGTCGGTGATGCTCCAACAATCGGGCGTGGCCGACCAGTTGTTTAAGGCGGTTCACGTCTGGTCCGGAAACCTGCGGGGCGGCCTGGCCATCGGCACCATCATCTCCTGCACGATCATGGCCGCCATGGTGGGCATAGTCGGGGCCGAGATCGTCACTTTCGGCATGGTGGCCCTGCCCGGAATGCTGGAGCGTAAATACGATGAGCGCATCGCCCTGGGCAGCATCTGCGCCGGCGGCGGCATCGCCACCCTCATCCCTCCCAGCGTGGTGTTCATAGTCTATGCCATGACCGCCGGCGCTTCGGTGGGGGAGTTGTTCATCGCCGGCATCGTCCCCGGCCTGCTTTTGGTGGCCCTCTTTGTGGGCTACATCGTTTACACCGCCTGGCGCTATCCCGAAAGGGCTCCGGCTGCTTCCAAAGATGAACTCAACGTTCCCCTGCGGGAGAAGGTCCTGCTGCTCAAGGGCCTGATCGCCCCCGGCATTCTCGGCCTGGTGGTTTTGGGGTCCATCTACGCCGGCGTGGCCACCCCCTCTGAGGCGGCCGGCATCGGTTGCGTGGGGGCCTTGGTCACCACGGCCATCAACCGCAAACTCACCTGGAGGGGGATCAAGGATGCGCTGTGGGAGACCACCAAGGTCACCTGCATGCTCTCCTGGTTGTTTTTCGGGGCCCAGACCATCATCGGCGTCTACACTCTGGCCGGCGGAGACGAGTTCGTCCGAAACTCGGTTATGGCTCTTCCATTCGGTAAATGGGGCGTCATCATCGGCATGCAGCTGATTATGATCTTCCTGGGCATGTTTCTGGACTGGATCGGAATCGTCCTTTTGACCATGCCCCTGTTCGTACCGATCATCTTGGATTTGGGATTCGACAATGTCTGGTTCGGAGTGGTCTTCTGCATGAATATGCATGTCTCCTATCTCTCCCCGCCCTTCGGACCTTCCATCTTCTACCTCAAGAGCGTGGTGGGGGATGAGTTCTCCGTTAACCGGATCTACAGGGCCAACATGCCCTACCTCTGGCTGACCGTGGTGGCCCTGGCCATCATCGTGGCTTTCCCCCAGGTCTCTTTGTGGCTGCCCGGCATGATGATGGGCAAGTGACATACAGCCCGGCGGGAGAGATGAGAAATCCAGGGGCCTTAAGTTTGGCCCCCGAAGTTGGCCAAAGAATTATAGGCGGGAGGCAACGGGTTCCCCAGAAGCCTTTGACAGGCGCTGACCCGGTGGCTGTATCGTGGCATAAGAAAAGGAGTTTTTGATGAACATAGATCCTGATTTCGAAAGGTTTCGCAAAGCTGCCATGCACCAGGAGGCCGACCGGGTGCCCCTGTGCGAATCCCTGGTGGGCTACGGCATTATGAGCCAGTTTCTGGGCCGCGAGGTTACGGCCGACGACCTGCCCGGCCAGGTGGAGTTTTGGGCCAAGGCCGGCTACGACTACATTCCCATCTCGGTGAGCATCATGGTCCCGGGCAAGGTGACCGAGGAATCCAAGATCACCCGGGTGCTGCGCAAGATGGTGCAGGAAAAGAACCCGGAGGAGACCAACCCCGCGGCCTGGAACCTGGAGCTTTCCAGTTTTATCCACGAGCGTGAGGATTTCGACCGCTTCCCCTGGGATGAGGTCGCGGATATCGAGTACGACAAGCTGGACGCCGTGGGCGACATGCTCCCGGAAAAGATGAAGGTCATCGTTCTGACCGGCAAGATCTTCACCCTGACCTGGATGCTCATGGGCTTCCAGAATTTCTCCCTGAAGCTGCTTCTGGGGCCTGACCTGGTGAGGGACGTCTTTACCAAGGTGGCCGAGATCCAGCTCAGCGCCCTGGACAGGATCATGGCCAAGGATTACGTGGGCGCGCTGTGGGCCACCGACGACCTGGCCTTTGGCGGCGGCCCCATGATCTCGCCGGCGGCCTACCGGGAGCACCTCTTCCCCTGGTACAAGAAACTGGCCCTGCGCTGCCACGAAAAGGAACGGCTCCTGGTCTTCCACTCCGACGGCGATCTGGCCAAGCTGATGGAGGACCTGATCGGGGTGGGGGTGGATGTGCTGCAGCCCATCGATCCTTCCTGCATGGACATCGCCAAAACCAAGCAGGAGTACGGGGAGCGCATCTGCATCGTGGGTAATGTGTCCAACGAAATGCTGCGCGCCGGGACCCCGGAGGAGGTCGCCGAGTACACCAAATATCTGCTCCGAAATTGCGCTTCGGGCGGCGGTTACTGCGTCGGTTCAGGGAACTCGGTGCCGGACTGGGCGAAATTCGAAAACTATATGGCCATGCGCGAAACGGCCCTCAAATATGGGGCTTACCCGATCGGCCTGTAAGGGGGACACCTAAAAATGAGTGATCTTCTTCAGTCAATCAAAGACGCGGTAATAAACCATAACAACAACGAGATAAAAAACCTGGTGAATACCGCCCTGGAGGCGGGCCTGGATCCGGATACAATCATCAACGACGCCCTGATTCTGTCCATGGACGAGGTGGGACGCGGATTCTCCGATGGTACCATCTTCGTGCCGGAGATGATGCTTTCGGCCATGATCATGCAGATGGGCCTCGATACTCTCAAGCCCCATCTGCAAGGGGGCGAGATGAAGACCTTAGGTACCGTGCTCATGTGCACGGTCAAAGGCGACCTTCACGATATCGGTAAAAACATCGTATCCATGATGATATCAGCCAATGGATTCAAGGTAATTGATCTGGGTATTGACCAGGCCGCCGAGTCCATCGCCGAGAAGATCGATGAAATCAAGCCGGACATCCTGGGCATGTCCGCCCTGTTGACCACCACCCTGCCCGAGATGCAGCACACTTTGGCCTTCCTGGACGGCAAGGGCCTGCGGGACCAGGTCAAGGTTATCGTGGGCGGCGCCCCAGTGGATAAGGCCTTTGCCGATAACATAGGGGCGGATGGTTATGCTCGCGATGCCTCCGAAGCCGTGAAGGTCTGCAAACAGCTTCTGGTCGCCGGTTAATCGGCCGAGGAGATGGTATTTTAAAGTATAGAACGCGTGAGGCAATTCTCAGCTGAACCAACCAGTAATCCACTTCACTTCGCCGGATCAGGTCAGAGGACGCGCCCCCTCTGACCTGAATTGTATTAGAGTGTTTGTCAGAATAACGTTCCGATTCAAAAGCTAAATGTGCTGCCGGGGTCACACCCCCGGCAGCCGAATCGGAACAGATTTATGACATTCGCTATAACTGTGAATCTCACGACTTCGCTTAACGACTATGCTTAAGTAATCGGTAAAAGCATAGGAAGTTGTGGATGACCCGAGCCCCGAGGGATATCAAACGAAAGCCGCTGGTTCTGGAATACGCCAAGGAGATCGGCAACGTCTCCAAGGCCTGCAGATATTCCGGGATATCAAGATAATCGTATTATCAACGGAAGAAGCCCCAGGAAGAAAAGGGTGAAGAAGGTCTGATGATTCCATAGATTAATGCGGTTGACCGCTTTCCCTGCCGAATCCATACGGTGCGTACGGATCACGGCCGCGAGTTCCAGGTCAAATTCCATTGGCATGTGGAGGACCTGGGGATGCGTCATGTATACATTAAGCCCCGAGCACCCAGGTTGAGCGGTATGGTGGAGCGCTCCCGCAGAACCGATAAGGATGAATTCTATCAGCTTTTAAGCTATACCGATGATGTTGATCTAAACCAGAAATTGCCCCAGTGGGAGGATTTCTACAACTATTGCCGACCCCATACCTCTCTTAATGGAAAAACTCCTTGCGAAACTTTCAGACATAAGCTGCAATCATGAATATCACTGTCCAGCGAAGTCGGAAAAGTCACACATTACCTTGTCCAGAAAAAGATCCGTCGCGAGTCTCTCCAATCGCAGAGTCTTGTCCTCCAGCATTTTTAACCAGCGCAGCTCGGTCCTACCCACACCGCCGTGCTCCTTTTTTCAGCGGCAAAACATCTTTTCCGATTAAATGCAAAGGCGACTTACCAACGATTCCATCATTTCTGGCGAAGATCAGGCCGGCCAAATTGAGTGGCCTTCAGAAACCAAGCAATCTGTCCCCCTTACAAAAATCGCATTTTTATAAGGTGGGTTGAAGAAGACCCGGATGGCCGCATTCAACATCCCGCTAATGGCGCCTATCCGCCTGACAGATCCGAAAACTGCGTTGAGACATGCCGGGGCTGTTTAGGGGGTTCCGGGGCCAGACCTCCCGGTGATCTACTCCGATAGTTGCCGTATCGGGCACCCCCAACCCCTCTCCGGTTCTATTTCCTGTAAGGCATCCCGGATACGGCCTATGGTAATGATTGAGGAGATCGGGTCAGTTGACCAGACCGACCTCTTTGAAGAACTTCAAGGCCCCGGGATGATACGGCACCGGATATCCATTCGGATCGGCATCCTTCGGGGTTAGGCTTCTGAAGACTTTCACCTTGTTCAAAGCAGCCATGTCGCCCCAAAAACTCTTGGTGAGTTGATAGGCGACCTCGTCGGTCATGTCATCCCGGCAGAATACAACTGCCTGAATGGAAATCGTCTTCACCGCCTCATCGGTCCCCTTGTAGAGTTTGGCCGGGAGGGTATATGGTTTTGTGCCGATGGTGTTCTGCTGAACTTTTTTGGTCAGCTCATCCGACAGGCCCAGAATTTTGATATTGGTGTTGGTGGTCAGCTCCACCAGCCTGCCGGAGCCGGGCGTCAGGAAGTTGAGCGTGACGTCGATCACACCGTCCTGCATGGCGCGGAAGGTCTGTCCGGTCGACATTTCATACATTTTAAAATCATTCATGCCGATACCGGCTGATTCCAGAAATTTCTCGTTATACGCCCTGGTGCTCTGGGCCGGTACGCCGATGTTTATCTTTTTCCCTTTTAAATCCGAGACGGTGTTGATATGGGCCGACTCCCGGGTGATGATGTGATAGGGGGCTATAAGGATAGTGAACATCATCCGCAGCCGTTTCTGCGGTTTACCCTCGAATGGCCCTTTGCCGCTGTAGGCATTGAGAAAGGTTGAAGCGAAACACTGACCGATGCTGAGTTCTCCGGCCGAGACAAGGGCGACGTTTTCGTTGTAGCCCGCTGTGGCCTGGGCGGAAACCTGAACCGCATCCTGTCTCTCGTTTACCACCTTGGAAAAAGCGCCGCCCAAAACGTAAGGTGTTGATCCGGCGCTGGAGGTGCCCATGCTTACTTTTTCCTTGGCCACCGCCGCTGAGAATGCCAGACAAACAAAAGTTAACATTGACAAAAGTACGACCAATTTTTTCACGACCTGCCCTCCTGTTACTGTTTGGGTCCTTCCGACTCTTGGGCTGTTAGGAACCAGGAGAGGGGACAACATTATCCCCATAAATGAGTTGTCTTTTTTTAAATTGGGGAAAGGCAACCAGACTTATTAAAACCAAGCCGATAGGGATGAATGAGGCCGGAGAAAGAATAATTATCAGGGCGCCCAGGCCCATTAGAAATACTTCCCAAGGCCGCAGCTTAACCAGATAGCGTCCCTGCATTGCGTAAGCCAGGCCGGCACAGCCGATACAGCCGCAGACAAGCCTTATGGCTATGCCCGTCCAGTGCCCCATCAAAAGGTAGCCCGGGTAATACATAAAGGCGAACGCGATAATGAAGCCCGGCCAGGAATAGACAAAGGACCACCACGCGGTTTTCAACCAGTTTGATTCGGCGATGCCGGCCGCCACCACCGCGACCATGGCGATGGGAGGGGTCGATCCGGACTTGATGGCGAAGAAGAAAACGAACAGATGGGCGGCCAGTTCCGGGAATCCGACTTCAACAAGAGCCGGCGCCACGAAAATCCCGGAGATGAGATAGGCGATGGGGGTCGGCAGACCCATGCCCAGGATGATAGCGATGAACATGGCCATGATCAGGATCAAGATCCGTTGCCCTCCGGCCGCCATGACCAGCAGCTCCGACAGCCTTGGCCCTAGGCCGGTAATGGTGAAGGCTTGTTGAACTACTCCGATAACCGCGATCAGAGCGGTGATCGAGGCGCAACTCCGGGCGCCCTTGTCGAAAATTTCAATCAGCCGTTTGAGGGTCAGACGGTCTTTTCTTTTAAAAAGGTTGAGGGCCACCGTAATGAAAATGGTAATGATCCCCGCATAGGTCGGCGATAAATGAACAACCAGGAGCAGGAAAAAAAGAACGATAACCGGAATCAGATTGTGTCCGCCCGCCCTGAGCACCGTCCCCAACGTTTCGGTTTTGGAAACATGGGCCACGCCTTTTTTAACGGCTTCCATGTCAACGACTATGAAAACCGACAGATAATAGAGGAGGGCCGGGACGATGGCTGCGATGGCTATGGTCCAGTAGGGAATACCGGTAAGCTCAGCCATCAGGAAAGCGCCGGCGCCCATGATCGGCGGAATCAACTGGGCGCCCTCCGAGGCTACGACCTCTATTGCCGCAGCCGTATCCGGTTTGAATCCGCTACGCTTCATCATAGGGATGGTGATAGACCCGGTGGTGACAACATTTCCCACGGATGATCCGACCATCATTCCCGTCAGACCGCTGGCTATAACCGCACCCTTGGCCGGGCCGCCCCTGGTTTTACCGACCAGGGCGTTGGTGAAGCGGAGGAAAAAATCAGAGGCGCCGGTTCTCTGCAGGGCCGAAGAAAAAAGCATGAACATGAACAGATAGGTCGAGGCCACGGCCAGACCCAAACCGAAAATTCCTTCGTGAGAAAAGGCGGTGAGATAGATGAATCTTTTAAAGCTCATCCCGGCGTGTGAAAGTTCGCCCGGGATATACTGGCCAAAAAGAGTGTAGCAAACGGCCAACAGGGCTATGCCCAAGAGCGGCCAGCTGACCCGCCGAACGGCCTCCAGGGAAGCTATGATGATTATGGAGCCGACAACGAGTTGGACCGGGCTGAGAAAGGCCCCGCCGATGGCCCCCAAAATATCTTTCCAAAAAATGACCACATATCCCAAGGAGGCCACGCAGGCCGAGACCAGGATCGTGTCTATCGCCAAGCAAAGACGGCTGCTCCCTAAAGGTTTCGAGGCCCAAAGATAAATTACAAGCATCACCCCCAGGAAAATGGCCCGATGAACAATTGTTGTTTTATAAGGTCCCCAAATGGTGGCGTAAATAATATAGGCGCAGATCGCCAAACTGAATATGGTTGTAATTCTATAAAGTATTTTACGCACTTGACCCTCCTGCACGCTGTCTCGGGTTAGCGCCGCTGTTCACAAATCGAACGGGCCGAGAAAAATCGGCCTGTTCGATGCCGTCGGGAAAATTATCTCTTGGCGTTGTCCAACATGTCCTTTATGGGTCCCTTAAGATGTTTTTCCAGCAACATTTTTGTCCGTCTCCGGTCCCGTGAGCCCAGGGCCTGGAGAATCTCCTTGTGCTCGAGGCCGCTGGTAATGATCCGGGAGGAGGGTACGACGCTGAATCGGCCTCGCAGGGAAAACCAGCCGTATATATGCTCCATGTATCTGAGCATGAACCGGTTCTTGCCGATCCGGGCCAGTTCCAAATGAAAATCCACATTGAATTGTGATTTACGCTTATCGTAGTAATCTGGAGTGTACAAACTATGAATTTTATTTATGTTATGAAGGTTCTCCAGATCCTTGTTCGTAATGTTGTTTATGACAAAGTCTATGTTAGCGACTTCTATTTTAAGCCTGGCCTCCAGCATTTCATAAATTTCGTCGGCTTTGATATTTCTGACATAATAGCCCGCGTTCCTCTTGAGATAGACGTAGCCTTCACTCTCCAGGCGGGTCAGGGCATTGGTAACGGGGGTTTTGCTGACCTTAAGTTTTGCTTCCAGGTCGGCGTAGATCAGTTTCTGGCCGGGGGCGAATTCAGAGGTCAGAATTAACTCTCTGATCCTTTCATAAGTCGTCTGGTTTACCGAATTCGTCGGAGACTGATGAAACTCGACCTCATGGTCAGGAATTATCAAATTGCCACTTCCGGCCGGAGTCGCCTCATCGCCTTTCAGGCGCGATTTGAGCTCCAGGACCTTACCGTCCTCAACAAAATAGCCCCGATATTTTATATGAGCCACCAACCCTTCTTTGCTCAGGCGGTCCAAGGCGACCATGATGGGCGTTTTGCTCATCCGGAGCATTCTTTCGAGATCACTCAATATTAATTTTTGCCCTGGCGAAAACTGCCCGCCCCATATCATCGATGACAAAGTGTCAAAGGCGACATCGCCGGCCGAAAGATATTCATCTTTCCTAAATGCATCCTTCATGGCTACCTCATCCCCAAAAGTACCGCCTGCCCTGGTGAATTGTCCTGTTCCGGCAGACCATCGGCCTGGTGCATTCTACTTCGTTCACAGCCGTCTCTACAACGTCGCCCCCACCTCCGCGCCCTGTCTGATGGCCCGTCTGGCATTCAACCCGGAGGCTTGATCGGCTCCGCCGATAAGGACTGCCTTGGCCCCGGAGGCGTTGAGCATCTCGTATAATTCCCGCAGAGGCTCCTGGCCGGTGCAGAGAATCACCGAATCGACCTCCAGGATACGGCGGTTTCCTTTATGGGTGAGGTGTACGCCCGCCTCGTCAATCATCTCGTAACGGCAGCCGGGCAGCATGAGGATCCCCTTGCGTTTCAAAATACCGCGATGGATCCAGGCCGTGGACGCGCCGAGGTCGGTGCCGACCTTGTCTTCTTTTCGCTGCAATAAATAAATCTCCCTCGGGGACGGGGGCAGAGAGGGTTTAATGCCCGCCACTCCGCCCCGGGCTTTAAAATCGGGATCAACGCCCCATTCCTTGTAAAACGCCGCTTTGCCCAGGCTGGGCGAGGGGCCCTGATGGGAGAGATATTCCGCGCAATTGACCCCTATGCCTCCGGCCCCGATAATGGCCACCCGGCGGCCGACAGGTCGCCGATCCAACAGCGCATCCCGATAACCCATCACCTGGGGCAGATTGATGCCGGGAATATCCGGTTGACGCGGTTTCACCCCGGTGGCGATCACGATTTCATCGAACTCTTCTTCTTGTAACAACCGGGCCGTCGCCATGGTATTCAACCGCAGATTAACTCCGGTGAGGATGAGCCGGTTGCCGAAGTAACGCAAGGTTTCCCCAAATTCTTCCTTGCCGGGAATTCGTTTGGCCAGATACAACTGCCCGCCGATTTCGGGCTGGGCCTCGAAAAGCGTGACCTTGTGCCCCCGTTCCGCGGCCACGGAGGCGGCGGCAAGACCGGCCGGACCGGCGCCGACCACGGCTATTTTCTTGATTTTATCGGCTCTGGAATAGCGCAGTTCCGTTTCATGGCAGGCCCGGGGATTGACCATGCAGGTCACGATCTTGTGTTTGAAAACACGGTCCAGGCAGCCCTGGTTGCAGGCGACGCAAGTGTTGATCTGATCCGCCTGTCCCGCCTCCGCCTTATTGACGAACTCCGGGTCGGCCAGAAAAGGGCGGGCCATGGCGACGATATCCGCCTTGCCCGAGGCCAGAATTTCTTCCGCTACCTCGGGGGTGTTTATGCGATTGGTCGTCACCAGCGGGATGTTGAGGTGAGGTCTAATTTCGGCGATAAAGTCGGTCCAGGCGGCCCGGGGAACGCAGGAGGCCACGGTGGGGATTCGGGCCTGGTGCCACCCGACGTGGGTGTTGAGAATGTCGGCGCCGGCCTCTTCCACCTTCCGGGCAATGGCGATCAGCTCTTCAAGCGTGCTGCCGTCCGGCACCAGTTCTATGACCGGCTGGCGGTAGGTGATAATGAAATCGTCGCCGACCGCAGCCCTGATACGGCGGGTTATCTCCAGGGGCAGGCGGATGCGGTTTTCGAAGCTGCCGCCCCACCCGTCGTTCCGTTTGTTGGTCAGGGGCGCCACGAACTGGTTGAGCAGATACCCCCCCGAGGCCTTTACTTCGACGCCGTCATAGCCGGCCTCCCTGGCCAGGAGGGCGCAGCGGACAAAATCCTGAATAGTTTGTTCTATCTCCTCTGCGGTCATCGCTCTGGGCTGGCAGGGGAAGATGGGGGATTTTATCCCTGAGGGCGAGACGCAGCTGGACTGATAGCTGTACGGGCCCACATGAAGAAGCTGGGGAATGATTTTGCAGTCCGGCGCCGAGGCGTGGACCGCCGCAGTGATTTTTTTGTGGGCCGCCACCTCGGCTGCGGTGACCAGCTTGCCGCCCCCTTCAAACATGCAGCCTTCTTCATTGGGGCTGATGCCGCCGGTTACAATCAACCCGACCCCGCCCCTGGCCCGCTCTTCAAAATAGGCGGCCACACGATCGTATGCCTCCGGATGGTCCTCCAGGCCGGTGTGCATGGAGTTCATCATGGTCCGGTTTTTCAAACGGGTGAAACCCAGATCAAGCGGTTGAAACAAATGGGGGTAATGGGAGTTGGGCTGCATACTTTTTCCTATCGTTCCGTTATTGTCCCGGGGCTTAATCCGGCTGCGAAAAAGCCGACCCGGTTGCATCCGGGCCCGACTCGACCCATGCCGCGGCGGTTATCCTCGGGAGCGGTCATCCAGTTCAATCTCCCAACCATTGGGCCATGATTTCAGCCGTGTGTTCGCCCACTTTGGGTGATTCCGAGAAAATGGTCTGGGGCTGGCGGCGCAGCTGAAAAGGAAAGCCCTTGGACAAATCGCCGGCCGGGGTCCGGTTCAGGGCGGTTCCCCGGCGGACGGCCTCGGAATCGGCGGCCTCCTGTCCGTTAAGGACTCTATAGGCCGGGATGGCCGCCGACAAGAGCGCCTGTTGGGCTTGTTCCGCCGGTCTGGCGGCGGCCCAGACCCGGAGCCGCTCTTCCAACTCGACCGGCTCGGGTTCCTGGGTTGGCCCCAAAACGGCGGCCAGGCTTTCCCGTTGAGCCTCGGTGGCGACCGATACGGTCAGCCAATGATCATCCTTGGTCGGGAAGGCTCCCTGGAGCAACTCGTGGGAGCCTTTGTTGCCCCGTCTGAAAGCGCTCTCCTGTAGGTTTTCCGCGAGACCGGCCAGAGAGAGGTATTCGCCCAGGGCAAAGGTGGCCGTCTGTCTCTGGGAGACATCGAGATGGGCCGGTTTCCCGGTTCGTCGGCAGTTCATGAGGGCCGCAATTATGGCTCCGGAGGCGAAAAGGCTGACGATCTGGTCCGGATAATTGAGGTTTCGACCGCTTATCTCCGGCCTTTCCCCGGGATATCCGGTCAAGGAGCTGATCCCGCCCACCCCCTCCAGGGTGGAGCCGTAGGAGACATAGCCGGACCCCGGTCCGGTCAGGCCTTGACCCGTGATCGAGGCCAGGAGAATGGAGGGGTTGACCTTTTTCAGGGTCTCGAAGCCCAGCCCCAATCTTTCCAAAACACCCCGGCTGAAATTTTCGACCACCACGTCCGCCTCGGCCGCCAGCGCCAAGAACACCTTTCGGCCGGATTCCGTTTTCAAATCCACATCGACGCCCCGCTTATTCCGGTTGTTGAGGCGGAAAAACGGAGAATCCTCGTCCAGGGCTCCGGCCCAGGCGCGAAAGGGGTCGGGCCGGCTTTTGGTCTCCAGTTTGATCACGTCGGCGCCGAGATCGGCCAGCATGGCCGAAGTGGCCGCCCCGGCGGTTATTATGCCCAGGTCGAGGACCTTGATTCCGTGCAGGGGCTTGGTCGGTGACATCAACAGAACTCCTCCCCGGCGCTGTTCAGATCCGGTGCGGCGGTGGGGTTGAAACCTTGGCCGTTGAGCTGCATGGGGACCTTGGGCAGCGGCAGCGTCTTTCCAGAGGCCGCCGGCACCTGGGCGATGAAAGCCGCCTCTTTATACTGCGGGTCGCCGATCAGGTCCCGCGGGGTTAGAACGGGACCGCAGGGAACCCGTCGGCCCTGCATCAATTCATAGATCTCCTGCTTGGTTTTGTCGCGAGACCATTCCGTAAGAATATTTATATATTCCTGTCTGTTGTCGGCCCGGCTCTGGAAATCTGAGAATTTCGGCCCGGCCAATCGCTCATCATCCACCACCCCGATTAGGTTGCCGAAGTCTTTGTCAAAGCCGTAAACCAAGGCGACGTAGCCATCCTTGCAGGGCACAACCGGCCATTCGGCCAGGGAACCCTCCCGGGTGAGGCTCAGGCCGAACTTGCTGCCAGCCACAGCCTTCCAATTGACCCAGGTCATGACGCTCAACATGTCCAGGGTGATCAAATCTCCCCGTCCTTGCCACCGGTGGGAGGCCAGAGCCGCCATGAGTCCGGTGAAGGCGGCATACCCCGAGGAGAAGCTGGCCTGGCGGCCGCCCAGCATCAACGGCTCCCGCCCTGGATTGCCGATAAGATCCATCAACCCAGAGAGGGCCAGGATCGATATTTCGGCTGCGGGGGAATCACGATATTCACTGTTGTGCGGAAAAGCCCGGACTTTGACAACGGACCTGGACCCGCCGGCCATATCATCCCGGACCAAATCATCGAACCGGTCGCTGCCCGTGATGATCACGTCCGCTTTTTCGGCCAGCTGCCGCAACCGGTCCGTCTCACCGGGCTTTTCCAGGTCCAGCGCCACCGATTTTTTCGAGGTATTCAGAAACTCGAACAGGACGCCGCGGTCGGAATCGATCTTTTCATCCGGCAGAACCGGCAGCCGTCTGATCCTTTCGCCCAGAGGCGGTTCCACCTTGACCACCTCCGCTCCCAAGTCGCCGGCGATTTTGGCCGCAAAGGAAACGGCCAGAAGGAGCACCTCCTGAGCGTCGGCCTCGTTGAACTCCAGGATTTTGAAACCACCTAAAATAGACACTGAGTCCCCCGCCCCTGGGCCTGCCGGCCCTGCCATCTTAAAAATTGAGGCCCCGGCCCCGATCCGGCTTTCCGGCGCCTGATCCCCGGAGGCGATCCTCGAGAGCGGCAGGCTTGGCCGGCCCAACCCCCGGGGGCCGTTGGCGGTCAAGCCGACGAGGCATCGGCGGCCCGCCGGGCTCTCCTTGAATAAATCGCTTAGAGACTCCTCCCGCCGCAGACGAAGATGAACTGGCCGGTAATATATCCTGCGTTCCGGCTGGCGAAGAAAGCCGCCGTGCGCCCGATCTCCCCAGGCTGGCCGATACGGCCGACCAGGCTGGTTTTGATCAGTTTTTCCTTGAGATCCTCCGGTGCGGCCCTGAAGAGAGGCGTTTCGATAAGACCCGGGCAGATGGCGTTGGCGGTGATGCCCCGGTGGGCGAACTCCATGGCCAGGCTTTTGGTCAGACTGACCACGCCGCCCTTGGCCGCCGAATAATTTGTCTGACCGCGGTTGCCCTTCATGGCCCGGGAGGAGATATTCACTATACGGCCGAAGCCTTTGGCCAGCATGTAAGGAATGGCGGCCTGACAGCAAAGGAACTGGGAGCGCAGGTTAACGTTTATTATGTCGTCCCAATCCTCCTCGCGCATTTTTAAAATGCTCATATCGCGGTTGACCCCGGCGTTGTTGACCAGGACATCCAGGCCGCCCCATTGCCCGGCCACCTTTCCCACGGCTCTCGTCACCTGTTCCTTTTGGGTGACATCGCACAATTCGGCCATAACCGTAAAACCCTCTCGGGTCATTTTATCGCGTTGGGCCTCCAGCACGTCGGGGTTTATGTCCAACAGGGCGACCTGGGCCCCTTGCCGGGCGAAAACCTCGGCGATGCCGGCGCCGATGCCCTGGCCGGCGCCGGTGACTACGGTAATCAGCTCTTTGATATCACTCACCATTCACCTCGATTTCTAGAAGTCTTTACCAGCTTCCCGTCACGTTTTATAGATCACCACGCCGCAAGCGCCGTGATCGGTGCCGGCAATGCCCCCGCCGGTGACATGAGCCAGACCGACCTTGGCCCCCTCGACCTGGCGATCCCCGGCGATTCCCTGCAGGTGCCACATGATTTCAACCCCCTGAGCCACACCGGTAGCGCCCACGGGATGGCCGCGAGACATCAATCCGCCGCTGGGGTTGACCGGAATGCGGCCGCCGATCGAGGTCTCTTTCTCGGCGATTAATTTATGCCCCTCGCCCGGCGGGCAGAGACCGAAA
Organism: Desulfarculia bacterium; assembly: GCA_963662305.1. Taxonomy (GTDB): domain Bacteria; phylum Desulfobacterota; class Desulfarculia. The sequence continues at coordinate 1,061,026 of OY759351.1, forward strand.
GCCTCGTAGTACATCAATTCAGATATGGTGAAGGCATCGTGGCATTCCACCAGGTCCAGGTCCTCGGGGCCTATGCCGGCCGCCTCGTAGGCCAGCCTGGAGGTGCGGACCGTTATCTCGCCGTCCAGCAAATCGTTTATCATGTATTTTTGCTGTCCGCTCTGGATTGAGCAGCCCGCCACGTACACCGGCCGACGACCGTTGGCCGGTTTCCGGGTGGAGAGCACCAAGGCTGCGGCCCCGTCGGAGGTCGAGGGGCAGCACTGCAATAGGGTCAAGGGATCGGCGATAACCCGGGACTGGAGCACCTGCTCCACCGTCACCGGCTCCCGGAAAAATGCGTATGGGTTCAAGGCGCCGTTGGCCCGGCTTTTCACCGAAACGCCGGCCAGCACCTCCGGCCCCACATTGCGCTCATGCAGATAGCGTTGGGCCCGGAAAGCGTAGTTTGCGGGTAAGGTCAAACCCCGGTAATTATTCCAGTCGGTGTTGTTCAAGGGCAGGGTTCCGCCGCCCAGGTTGCTGAGGTTCTCCATGCCCACCACCAGGACGGTCTCGTATCTGCCCAGCTGCAGGGCCTGGCAGGCCAGATCGATGGCCGTGGCGCCGCTGGCGCAGGCGTTCTCGACATTTATCACGGGCGGACCGGTCATCCCCATTTCCAGAAAGACCCTTTGGCCGGGCAGCATGCCGCCCATGACATTGGAGCAGTACAGGGCCTGGATCTCTTTTTTATCCGCCTGGGCGTCGGCCAGGGCCTTGAGAACCGCCAACTGTCCCAAGGTTTCCACCAGCGCCTCGGGGTAAGGAGCAAAGGGAATCATCGCTCCGCCGGAAAGATAGACCTGTTTCATCGCTACTTCCCTTCCAGGCAAGAGAATATATAGTCTTCATCGTTTTTATATTCTTCCAAGTGAACCTTGACCGGGCTGTCCAGGCTCGGCCGGATGTCCCCTTCCAGCCGCAGCCGGCCGAACACGCGGAGGTTGTGATCTGGAAAATCGACCAGGGCAAAGGCCCGCTGGGGGGTGCCGCGTTTGGGGTTGGGCGGATTCAAGGTGTAGGTATAAAGTCGACCAACGCTGGGCAGGGGCCTCAGTTGGGCATCCTCAGCCCGCAGGTGATCGGGCAGGGGCGGGAAAACATAGCGGTCCTTTCCGGGCTCGTAGGTTGCCAGCAATCGGACCTCTCCTGCGCCGTCTCGTTCCCAGGCTTTGGGTCGGGTGCATTCGCCCATTTCCATCTATCTCTCCTGACAATTTGTTTATCTTGTTAAACCTATCGATTAACGTCCCTTGAACCTGGGCGGGCGTTTTTCGCCGAAAGCCTGACGGCCCTCTATCCGATCTTCCGTGTTCAACAACAGGGCCCACAGCAACTGGTCGTTTTCAATGGCCTGGTCCAGGGCCATGTTCTGGCCGACGTCGGCCAGCATCTTGCTCGCCCGCACTGATAAGGGTGCGTTGGCGCATATTTTTCGGGCAATGGCCAGGCCCTCCTCCAGAGCCTCCTCCGGGGTGTCGTGGACCGAACTGACCAGGCCGAGACGAAGCGCCTGATCGGCGCTGATCCGTTCGCCGGTCAGAATCATTTTCAAGGCCGCGGTGCGGGGCAGGGTCCGCAGAAGCCTTTGAATGCCGCCTCCTCCGGCCAGACTGCCGACGGTTACCTCGGGCAGGCCAAAGGTCGCATTGGCGCTGCAAACACGAATGTCGCAGGCCAGGGCCAATTCGAGGCCGCCTCCCACGGCATGACCGTTGATGGCGCAGATCAGCGGCTTGTGGTTATTCAGGCGGCTGAGCTGAATGGACCGGGCATAGAAACCGTTGAGGATGGATGATTCCTCCGGTTCCAGAATGGCTGCGGCAATGGGCAGTTCAGGCGGGGCGGTATTCCGCAGATCGGCCCCGGTGCAAAAGCCCCTATCGCCGGTGCCGGTGATGACCCCCGCCCAACTGTCGGTATTATTTTGAAAATCCAGCAAACTGTTCCTGAGCAACATCATCGTGTCCACATCCAAGGCATTCAGGGCTTCTGGACGATTCAAGCGAAACAGACGGACTCGCTCATGATCGGTAACGATGATAGTTTTTTCGCCTGATGCATTGGTTGGAAAAGCCGATTCGGTGGGCATCCCGGTCTCCTAGTCCTAATTTATTTGACCACGTGGGAGGAACGTCCCGTTTTTTTACAGACCGCACTATGTTGTTGTGTTGGAGATGACCGTTTTCGTTCAATAATCATATATTGGATCAAATATTTTCATTTTGTCAAGCTAAAAATTTGCCTGCCCGCTCTGAGCCATCGGATAGGCCGGTGAGAGATTGGAATCCGAAATCAGAAACAAGGGGAGACGGGGAGGATGGGTTTTGTCTATTGACACACTGATGAATCGTTTACTATCTTGTTATCTGTTAACGATCCCGGATATAGTACCCGTCATCAATTGAAGATAACGAAAGGCTGTTGGAAAATGTCCATATTATGCCGTTTTGTCAAAGATAGAACCCCTGGCCTCCTGGTCTTTCCGATCCTCCTGATCGCCGGGATGTTGGTCCTTTCCATTCCTGCCCTGGCCGATGACGTCAAGGCGCTCTATAAACAGGCCGATCAACAGCTTCGCCAGGCCCAGAAAGACATGTTCGCCGGGAACAAAGACCAGGCCGTGGCCGCCCTGGACGGGATCCGGGATCTGCTCGTTCGGGCCAAGGAGGCCGATCCCAACAATCCCAAGGTGAAAACCTATGAAAACAAATATAAGAAGCTGGTCAAAGACCTGGAAAGAAGAACCGGCAAGGACCTGGGCGGGGGCAGCCTGACCGCGGCCAAATCGTCCAGCCAGGGCCCGGCCGCGGCGGAAAAGCCCCAGGTCAAACCCATGCCCGAGAAAAAGGCTGCGGATTCCTCTGCCGCCCAGGCGGGCGGCGGCCAGGACCTGGCCAAGCAGGCCGACGGACTCCTGCGCCAGGCCGAACGGTCCATGCACGGGGGCCAGAACCAGGAGGCCCTGGAGCAGCTGAACCAGGCCAAGGAGTTGGTGGCCAAGTTGAAGGCCGCTGACCCCCAGAATTCAAGGCTGGCTTCGCTCACCAACAACGCCGCCAGGATAGAGAAAAACCTGGCCTCCAAGATGCCCAAGGCCCAGACCTCCACGGCCCAGTCCGGCGCCCCGGCCGCCGCTTCCGGCCAGAAAAGCGAAAAGCTGCCCTACGGGGCCCGGCAGTTCATGAGACAGGTGACTTCCACTCCGGGCCGGATCGACTCCTACATCGGCCGGATGAATGATCCGCAATACCCGGGCGACAAGAGCCAGCTGGTCGGGAACGCGGACCAGACCCTGGCCGAAGGCCGCAAGTTGCTGGCCCAGGCCAGGAAAGCGGCCGCGGAAAAGGGGGTGGAATCCCATCCCGACCTGGAAAAGGCCCAATCCGAACTTGACCAGGCCGAACAACGCCTGGCCCAGGCCAAGGAAAGCCTGGGCCAGGCCCAGGCCCAGGCCCAGGCTCAGGCCGGGGAGGTCGCGGCCGACGTCAAGGCCATCCAGGATCTATATCAAAAGGTCGATCCGGTCTTCCGCAAGGCCGGGGGAAATGCGATTTATTACAACGACCTTCCTCCGGCCCAGGAGTTGCTTAAGGTTATAGAGGAGTTCGAGAAGACCGGGCAGGGGCCGGTCCAGGAGAGCCTGGCCTCTTTTTCGGCCAAGTACGGCGCCACTGAGCAGGCCATAGATGAAAAGACCAAGTCCATGGGCTACTCCGGGCAACGGGCCGGCTTTTTCTACACCTCGCTCAAGGACGGCCTGGCCAAGGTGGCCAAGACCCGGGAGGTGATGGCCGACGACCTGATCAGAAAGGCCCGGCAGATGCAGGAGACCTCGGCCAAGGGGATCCACGATTTCTACCGCCTCAAGAACAAGGCCAAGATAAGGCAATACGCCGAGCTGGCCTCTCGGTTCCAGGCCGAAAACCCCAGGGTCAAGGAGTTCCAGGGCGGCTTGGAGGAGTGGATCAAAAAGGACTCCGAGGTACTCCAGGGCAAGATAGCCAAAGCCGCCTGGCCCAAGCAGGCGGCGGACGCCCCCCAGGACGCGGCCAAGCTGGCCGAGGCGGCCCTCGCCTTTCTCCGGAAAGAGGCCCAAAAGGAGACGGCCAAGGGCAAGGAGCCCCGCCGGGTGGTCAACGTGGTGGTAATCGGCCCCTGGAAAATCTTCAAGAAGAACATCCTGGGCGAGGTGATCCAGTGGGGCCTGCCGGTCTACGTGGCCGAGGAATGGGAGAGCGACAAGGCCGCCGGACTGGTCCGGGCCTACAACATGAGCATGCTCACCGAGGAATACAAAGGGGTCAAAAAGGCTCCGCCCTACGTGGGAGCGGCGGTGGGAGACAGCTATTACCTGAAGCTCTCGGCCGTGGAATAGAGCCGGAATAAGGCCGTCTTAAAACCTTATCCGAGAACAAAACGCGGCGCCGGGGTTCTTTCCCGGCGCCGCGGTGTTTTCGCCCTGCGGACGAGGCCTTGAACTGGCCGGGAATCAGTAAATGGGAACCGCTTTCTTGAACTGACCCTGGTTGTCGATCACCACCAGACGGTAGGCCGTGGTCACCCCGTAGGCTGTTCCGTCCGGGCCGAACCCGAAGCCCTCAAAGTACTCGGGCCAGCCGGGCAGGGAGGGAACCTTGAAGGCTGTGGTTTTCATGCCGTCCACCTGCACATGGGCCCCTTCGGCCAGTCCGCCGGTGATAAAAGTCTTCCGGTCCTGGGACACCCCGGCTCCGTAGTTGTATGAATTGCCGCTCTTGAACAGGTTGGTTTTGTTGTCGGCCCACTTGGCGTTGATGTTGTTGTAGGCCAAAATGAACACTCCCTGGTCCCCCGCCAGCATGGCCTTGGGATTGGAGGGCCGGTAAAAGACGATCTGCTGGTTGAGTTGCTTGCCCGAGGGTATCTCGTACTCGGTAATTATCGAGACTTCGCCGTCGTTCTGCTGCTGAAACAGGTCCTTCTCCTCGCCTTTGAGGTCCTTGGGGATGGGCTTCTTCTCCTCCAGGCCCTTTTCGCCCTTGGCCAGGGTGACCAACCGGTCGCCCTTTCCGTTCAGGGCGACGATGATTACCGAACCCGGATATTCGATTCTGGCCTGGGAGGAGCCGTCGCTCATGGAGCGCAGCTCAATGCTGCTTTTTTTGTATCCGGACTGGAGGCAGGCCACAAGGTCGGCCTGGGGCGCCGCGCTGAAATTTCCCGAATCCTTGAGCACGGTCTTGACCTTCCACGATCCGGTTTCAAGAAAATACAGGTTCTCCTTGACGTCCTCCACGATGAGGACGGAACCGTCCTTGTTGAATTCCATCTCGTAAATGTTGGTCTTCAGATAGACCCGTTCTTTGACTTCAAATGACTGAGGGTCCAGAATGTAAAGCACCCTGGTATCCCCTCCGACCACCAATATCTTCCCGTCCGGGCTCAGGGCTGCGTCTCCCAAACCGCCTTTGGGTGTGTGGGCGTCCGCCGGCGGACAGGCTGCGGTCAACACCGCCACCACGGCAATCATTATCCATTTTTTCATTTTTCTCTCCCCCGTAAAATTCCGACCTGTAACTTGTTGAAAATATTAATTCTTATCCTTGGCGAGATTGCACCAGCAATCCAGGCTACAGTTTGTCATCAAACCGATGGCCCGGTCAAGCCGGGATGCAATAACAGCATGTAAATAACCGATCTTTTAAAGGGTCGGTTGGACCGGCCGGAGAATAACGCTTCAAATATCCGACCTATTTCTGCCCGGCTAAGCGAAGTGCAAGGTTAACTGGCTGTTCTCACGTGTAATATCATTCTTTGATACTGACGGTTCAAGGAGTTCCTGGAGAGTGCATCTTCAGGTTCTGCTTGATGAAACGGAAGAAGGTTTCTATCTGCCAGCGTTCCTTGTAGATGTCGGCGATGGTCCTGGCGGAGAGGTCGAAGTGGTTGGTCAAAAAGACATAGTGCTTGCCGGTCTCCTTGTCCCGGTAGCCGACCCGTCGTAGGGCGGCCGGGCGTTTTTCGTTGGCCTCGGCAAAGGTGGACCGGGCTACGGGTTTGACGCCCAGGTGGTAAAAATTATTGATTCTGGAGCGCATGGACCTGACCCCGTTTCGGAGCGATACCCGGCCGGTAAGCTGGATGGCCACCAGGTGAACGAACTGATCCCAGCGGCTGAATCTGCGGGCCGCACGTCCGGTTCCGTGGGCCTCGTTCAGGGTACCGAAAACATGTCTCGGAATGATTTTGAGCATCTGGGAGAAGATCGTGCCGCAATGAACCATGGCCTGATTTGTCCTTTCCGATCGGTGAGTTATAAGCAACACCATTATATCGGAAACCAGGGTGAATCGGGCCATTTTCTTAACCCTTAACCGGAAATGGGCCGATTTGTTTCTGCTTCCCCATGACAAACCGTTTTAAAAAATACAGAACGGAATAAGGGTCGGCGGATCATCGCTTCTCGGCCTTTTCATGCTTACGCGTTTCTTGTCTTTCTGCTCAGGTTGGCGAGATGCGGCGCATTAATAAAACTCTTAGCTTTGTCTCCTATACTCTGGCTTCGAATAGCTCCCGGAGAATTCGCCACGTACCTCCTCAAACAGAGAGAGACGATCCAGCCGCCCGATCAATTGTCCAGCCAGTTATCCAGGGAGATGACCCCCTCCCGGATGGCGTAGCGGATAAGATCGACCAGGTTGTCGATGTCCAATTTTTCCATGATATTTCGGCGGTGAGTTTCCACGGTCTTGGGGGACAGGCAGAGCTTGGCCGCGACCTGTTTAACGTTGTGTCCCTCGGAGATGAGTTGGAGGACCTCGCGCTCCCGGGGGCTGAGGAGCGAGGCCGGCAGACTGGACTGGCCCAGGTCGAGCCGGTTCAAAAAGCCGTCCACCACGATATCGGCGATGCCGGGGCTGATGAAGGTCCTTCCTGCGCAAATCTGTCTGATGGCCGAGACCAGCTCCTTGGCCGAGCAGTCCTTGAGAAGATATCCTTTGGCTCCCGCCTCCAGGATCCCGGCCACGAACCGGGGGTCCCGATGCATGGACAGGGCCATGACCTTGACGGGGCCCAGTTCGGCCACGATTTGGCGGGTGGCTTCGATCCCGTTAAGGCCGGGCATGGAGATGTCCATGACCGCCAAATCCGGAGTCAATCCGCGACACAGCTCCACCGCCTCCTGGCCCTGGGCGGCCTCGCCCACCACCTCGAAGCCGGGCTCCTCCTCCAGAATGTTCCGGATACCCTCGCGCACGATCTGGTGGTCATCTGCCAGAATCAGACGTATGCTCATAAGTTTTCCTCGGGCCGTTGGCCCGGGTCTTCCAACGGCAGAAACAGGGTCACCCTGGCACCGCCGGGGGGAGGATTCTCCAGGATCAACTTTCCGCCCATGAACTCCAGGCGCTCCCGAAGATTGAAGAGGCCCAGACCGTGGCCCGGGACCGAGTCCGAACCCAGAAGTTCGATTCCGACGCCGTCGTCCTTGACCTCCACGGTGTACCCCTCCCCGTTGCTGCGGAGGACGATAACGGCCCTCCTGGCCTGGGCGTGCTTGGCCGTGTTGTGCAGCAGTTCGGAAACCGCCCTGAAAATAAAGGTACTCAGGTCCTCCCCCGGTTCGGCCAGGTTCTCTTTCGTTCTGACCTCGATGTCCAGACCGTAATGCTCCCGCCTTTCCTGGGCCAGCCACTCCAGAGCGGCCTTCAAACCCATCTCGTGCAGAACCCGGGGGCTGAGACGGGAGGTCAGGGAGCGGGTGTCATGGATGGCCGTTTCCAGCAGGTCCATAACCTGTCCCAGCTGTCCCTCCCAGGGGGGCCCGGCCTTTTCCTGCAGGCGGCTGAGCCTGAGCTTGCAGACCGCCAGATATTGCCCCACCCCGTCGTGCAGGTCTATGGCCAGGCGCCGCCGCTCCCGCTCTTCGGTCCGGGCCAGGTCCACGGCCAGGGAGCGGAGCTGTTCGCTCCTGGTCAGAAGCTCCTGCTCGGTTTTTTTCCGCCTGGTTATGTCCCGGGCCAGGCCCCGGAAGCCCCCGGGCCGGCCCTGGGAATTGCGGATGAGCCCCACCGAAACCTCCAGGGTTCGCCGTCCCCCGTTCTTCTGGATGAGCGGCCAGTCACAGGCTTCCTCCGGCTGACCGGTCCGGTAGACCCGCTGGAAAGTCTGTAAAACCCTTTGGGCTGTCTCCCCGTCCATGTAAGCCCGGTTGTTGAGGCCCCTCAGTTCCTGGGGGGAATATCCGGTGATCCGCCCCAGGGCGGAGTTAAAAAAGGTCAGATTTCCCAGGAGATCCACCTCGTAATAGCCCTCCTCGATGCTCTCCAGGATGGTCCGGTATTTCTCCTCGCTGCGGACAAGATCGTATTCCAGACCCTGGAACTGCATGGCCGCGGCCGCGGTCTGGCCAAGGGACATGGCGATGGTGCCCAACCACAGGATGGGTCCGTCAAGGAAACCGATCAGCCCCCAGGACCTGAGGATATCCAGGCCCCCGCTCAAAAACATGGCACTGATTCCCAGGGTCAAGGGGAGGACGAACTTGGGCTTCTGTTTTCCCGACCACCAGCGGAAATAGAGGGCGTAGAGGTAGACCATCCCCGCGGCCATGGCATAGACGTAAAGGACGGGCCGGAAGAGCCATGATTCGGGCCGCAGAGGCCAGGGCGAAGAGGGGTCGCCGGAGGGGGGGGCCAGCACGGCGGGATCACGGATGAAAACCAGGGCCAGAGTATAGACCAGGGCGAAAACCAGGGTCGCCGCAGCCAGGCGGCCCCTTCGGCGTTGAGCCAGGTCCACCCCCACCCAGCTGAAGGTGAAAGGCATCCAGGCCAGGCCCGCCTGCTTGAGGCCGTACCAGAACAGAACCGAATCCACCCTTGGGTGGGAGGAGTAGACGTAGTAGCCGAGAAAGAACAGCAGACAGGACAGATAGAAAAAGGCCAGACTGCGGAACAGGATCCGGCTCCGGTAGAACAGGGCCAGGACCGCGCACAGCAGAAAAAAGACCGTATTGGCCACCAGGCCGATGCCGGGGCCTATACTTTTGGCTGGTATCAATTCCGGGAACATAATTAGTTCCTGACCCGACTGACCCCCACTCGTTTCGTCTGGGCAGGTTCCGTACAGTGAATCGCGGGTCGCAAGTTGGGGTCGGGCCGGACAGGGCCGGCCCTGCTCGCGGTTAAGGGGTTGTTTCCTCGGCGGACTCGAACCTTAATCGGATTAGGAGAAGGAGCCAAACAGACCCCTTAACCGTTCCGGATAACCGGCTGATAAAAATAATATACCACCAATCGGAGGTTATAAGTAAAGACTAAAATTACCATTTGCGCCCTGAATGGCGGTCGGGGACGGTTGGAGGGTCCTGAGGGAGGGAGCGCCGCTCGGCCCCGTCGCTGGAGCCACGGCGGGCCGCCCCGTCCGGCGAGGACGGGGCGGCCCGCCGGTCGGCGGTCCGGGGCCTGAGCGGCGTTCGCTTCAGTCGGCCTCTTCGACGAACGGAAAGTCGCGGTTTTTCCGGGCCGTCAGACAGGCCTCCCGCAGCCGCCCCCGCGAGGCGGCCGCCACGGTTGTGAGGGAGCTGTCCGCCTGGGAATCCCTGATCATTCCCAGGGCCCAGGCCGCCTCGCATCTGACGGCCGGAGTCTCGTCCCTGTCTTCTAAGACCTGGATGAGTTCCTGGGAGGCCCCAGCAGCGCCGATCTTGCCCAGGGCTCTGGCGGCGATACGGCGGGTGTGGCCGTCACGATCCTGGAGTCTTTTGATCAGCGCCCCCACCGCCGCCTTTACCCGTCGCTCTCCCAAGGTGTAAACGGCCCCCCGGCGGACGGTGGGATCGTGGCAATCGACCAGCCTGAGGAGCGTCTCCGCGTCCGTTTCAACGATGAACTGGAGGCTGCCCAGAGCCTTCACCTCGTCGCACAGGTTTTCCATCTCGGCCGACAGGCAGCCCAGATTGTCGCTGTTGTTTCCCGAAACCAAGGTTCCGAGGACCAACAGCAGACCCATGGTCGCGGCGCCCACGATGATGATGGTGGTTAACTTGGTCATGGTTCCTTCCCCCCTCTTTAGGGACGGGCTCGATGGCCTGTCCGGAAAAATTGATTCTCTACAAAGGTAGAGGGGCTGGGGAAGGGAGGGTTAGTACGCTTGGCGCAAAGGGGGTAAGGAAAAGGCTTAAAGAGGCAGAGTCAGCTCAAAATGGTTCCAGGGGAAGATTAAAAATTGTTCGTCCCTATTGCCAAGAAGCCGCCCGCGTTCATGGACGGCCGTCTTTTGTCGGATTTCGGGGAGAGGGCAATGAGTGTTGCCGTCCAAGCTCAGAGCTCCCGATCCTCTTTATCCAATTGTTTCAGGCTCCTTGCCGAGGGGCAGACGGCCAGGCCGCCCAGGGCGGTGCATTTCAGGGAGGAGGGCATCAGCTTGCCCACCTGGGCCGCGGCGTCGATGGCCTCGTCCAGGGGGATGGGGTTTTGGTACCCGCCCAGGATCAGGTCGGCCAGGGTAAAGGCCGAGGCCGCGGCCACGGCGTTGCGGGTGTGACAGGGGATCTCCACCAGGCCCTGGACCGGGTCGCAGACCGAACCCATGGCGTTCTGGAGCCCGATGGAGGCGGCGTCCAGGGCCTGGGCCGCGCTGCCGCCCACAGCCTCCACCACGGCCGCGGCGGCCATGCCCTGGGCAATGCCTATCTCCACCTGGCACCCGGCCACCTCGGCGGCGAAAGTGGCCCGGGCGGCCATGATGATTCCCACCGCTCCGGCGGCCATGAGGGCCATGACCGCTTGGTCCCGGTCCAACCCCATATCCCTGACGAGGCTGACCACGGTGCCGGGCAGGACCCCGGAGGAGCCTCCGGTGGGCGTGGCGCAGACCACCCCGGCCCGGGCGGTCTGGTGCATCACGGCCATGGCCCTGGCTCCTGCCCGAAGCGTGATTCCGCCCAGAGCCAAAGCCCCGGCCCGCTCCGCGGCCATGATTTTCCCGGCCACGGGCCGCATCAGGCCCAAGGGCGGGCCGTCAGGTTCCAGACCCCGGTCCACCGACTCCTCCATCACCCCGAGGCGGCGGCCCATCTCGGCCAGGATCTCCTCCCCGGGCATTTCCAGCAGAGAGGCCTCGTGGGCCAGACCGAGTCGCCCCAGGGAGTGTTTCCGCTTCCCCGCCAGAGTTAAGGCCGCGGCGGAAGAATCGAAGAGCGGCCTGCCCTTTTGAACAAAATAGACCGGCGGTGCGACCCAGACCCGGTCCGGTCCGGCCAGATTTTGCAGGGCAGCCAGATCCGGTTCGCTCAAGGATTCGGCCCGGCGCACGGAGATCAAGGCCCCATCTTGCCCGTCTTGGGTCAGGGTCCGACCCAGGACCAGACCGTCCCGGCCCAGGATGGCTTCGGCCTCCGGGGCCCGGCCCTCGGGGATCAAGGCCAGGGCCGCAAAGGAGTCGCCGTTGAGAAATACAGGCAGGCCGTTTAGGAGCATGATCTCCACGGCCCCGCCGCCGATTGAGCGGGCCAGGAGGTCCAGGGACCGGCCCTCCGTAGATTCCAGCTCCATCCGCACCGCGTTGGGGTGGTCGGCCGTCTTACCCCAGGAGGACAATGATTCCAGGGTGAACTCCAGGGACAGGCCCCCTTGGGCGGCATGCTCCAGGGCCTGGGGAAACCGGGGGTCCAGGATGTCCCAGCCCATGAGCCCGGCGGCGAATCCCTTGTCCGAATTCTGCTCCCGGAAAACCCGGCCGAAGGAGCCCCCCGGGTCAAAGGTCAGCCCGACTTTGGCCGGGATGCCGCCCAGGAGGCCCCTGGCCAGGAGGCCCAGGTGCAACGGCCCGGCCGTGTGGGAGCTGGAAGGCCCCCGCATGACCGGCCCCAGAACCTGGTTGAGGATGCTTATGGCGCGCATGATACTTTGGTTATTCCGGGTTGAGTGGTGTCGTGGTTTAGCGGTCAGGGATGCAACCCTGACCGCACTCTGTGGTTTTCGTCCTTGACCTTGTTACTTCCGGTACTCGATCTGGCCGTTAATAATGGTCATCTCGGCCTCCACCCCGGGCCACTCCTGGGGCTCAACCTGGAACAGGTCCCGGCTGAACACGGTCAGGTCGGCGTACTTGCCCGGAGCCAGGGAGCCCAGCCGGTCCTCCTTGCGGGAGGTCCAGGCCGCGTTGCGGGTGAACCCGACGATGCTCTCCGCCAGGGAGAGGCGCTGCTCAGGCAGCCAGCATTCCGCGGAGTCCGGGCCGCAGGAGCGGGTCACTGCAGCCTTGAGCCCTAGAATGGGGTCGATGGGTTCCACCGGCGCGTCCGAGCCGAACTGGACCCGGATGCCCATGTACACCAAGGATTTCCAGGCATAACCGCTTTCGGTGCAGCGCTCCGGGCCCCACTTGGCCTCGGCCGTGGCCCAGTCCGTGGGCACGAAGACGGGCTGAATGGAGGCGGTGACGTCCATCTCTTTGAATTTGGCCCGGTCCTCGGCCCGGCAAAGCTGAACGTGCTCCACCCGGTCCCGCCACGGGCCCGGATGGGTTTTCCGGCCCAGGGCCAGCGCGTCCAGGGCGTTGGTGGCGGCCCGGTCGCCGATGGCGTGGATGGCCACGTCGCAGCCATAGGCGTAAGCCTGTTCCACCTTGGCCCGCAACTCCTCCGGTTCGGTGTAGGCCAGCCCTCTGTTGCCGGGGTCGTCCTGGTAGGGCTCGTGGAGCAGGGCCGTGCCTGCGCCCAGGGAGCCGTCGGCAAAGAGCTTGATCATCCCGAACCAGAGCCGGTCGCTGCCCGCGCCGGGCTTCATGCCCCTGGCGGCGGCTTCCTTCAGGTCTTCCGGCCGGAGCAGATGATGGATCCGCATCCTCAGCTTGCCTTCCTCCTCCAGAGCGGCCAGGGCGTCCCACTGGGGCAGCAGCTCGATGCTGTGGACGCCGGTCAGGCCGGCCTTGAGGGCCGCCTCCTGGGCTGCCAGGGCGTCCTGCTTGAGGTCTTCCAGGGTGGGTTCGGGGATAACCCGTTCAAAGATTTTCCGGGCGTTGCGGAGCAGCCCGGTGGGCTCTCCGGAAGAGTCCCGTTCTATCCGGCCCGCTTCGGGATCGGGCGTGTCCCTGGTCACCCCGGCCAGGGCCAGGGCCCTGGAATTGACCACCACGATGTGGCCGCAGGCCCGGACCATCATCACCGGATTATCTGGCGCGGCCCGGTCCAACCCCTCCTTGGTGGGCTCGGATTTGTCCGCCCAGTCGTTGTGGTTCCAGCCCCAGCCGGTGATCCATTCCCCGGCCGGCCGGCCCTGGGCCGCCTTTTTAACCTTGGCCAGACAGGCCTCCCAGGAAGGCGTGTTCTTAAGATCTACGGTCCGCAGACTTTGGCCGAACATGGTGAAATGGGTGTGGGCATCGGTCAACCCCGGGGTGATCAATCGCCCCGGCAGGTCCAGGACCTGGGTGCCCTTGGTTTTCAAACCCTTTATCTCGTCGGTACGGCCCAGGGCCGCGATCCGGCCGTCTTTCACGGCCAGGGCCTGGGCCCAGGGCTCGGCCTGGCCGGAGGTGAAAATGCGGGCGTTCAGGATGATCAGATCCATACGTGTTCTCTCCTTTATCTGGTTGCGAACCGGGGGAAACTTTTGTAGAAGTTTCCCCCGGACCCCCTTCAAAATCTCTACCGGCAGTATCAAGCTTCGCTTGATACTGCGGATACTGTTTTTGGGAAGGGTTTCCCAACCTTTGGTTAATCCTTTCCCGGCCCTCTATTTCCCCTTACGGGTGATATGGGGGTCGAGGATGTCCCGCAGGCCGTCACCGAACAGGTTGAGCCCCAGCACGGTGATGAAGATGGCCACTCCGGGGAAGATGCACAGCCAGGGCGCGGTGAACATCTGTTCCCTGGCTGCGGCCAGCATCCCGCCCCAGGAGGGGATGGGCGGCTGGGTGCCCAGGCCCAGGAAGGAGAGGGAGGCCTCCAGGAGGATGGCCCAGGCCACGCCCAGGGTGCCGATGACCAGGATGGGCCCCACGATGTTGGGCAGGATCTGGGTGAACATGATTCGGGTGTAGCCGTAGCCCAGGGCCCGGGCCGCCTTGACGTAGTCCAGGGAGCGGGCCGACAGAACCTGGGAACGGGTGATGCGGCAGGTGTAGGACCAGTTGGTCAGACCGATGGCGATGAAGACGTTGACCAGCCCCGGCCCCAGCACGGCCATGACCGCCAGGGCGAAGATCAGGGCCGGAACCGAGAGCATGATGTTGGTCAGGCCCATGACCAGGTCGTCCCACCATCTGCCGAAGAATCCGGCGGTAAGGCCCAGGAAGACCCCGATAAAAGAGTTGAGGACCTGGCTGATCAGCCCCACGGCCAGGGAGATCCTGGAGCCGTAGATGATCCGGGAGAGAATGTCCCGGCCCTGTTCGTCCGTGCCGAACCAGAACTTGGCCTGGGGCGGCTCCTCCGAGTACATCAGGTTGGCGTCGTCGATGGGGTGGTAGGGCGCCAGCCAAGGGGCGAAGATGGCGATTAGGATGACGAAGATGGTCAGCAGACCGCCGACGATCAGACTTGGCTGTCTTTTCAGCTTTTTGATGGCGTTATTGCTCATTTGTATTCGATCCTGGGGTCAATGAAGGCGTACACCAGGTCGACAAACAGGTTGACCACCAAAAAGACGATGATGATCACCAGAATGCAACCCTGGGTCACGGGGATATCCCGCTGGAAGATGGAGTCCACCAAAAGCGAGCCGATGCCGGGCCAGGAGAAGAGCTTCTCCACGATGACCGTCTGGCCGATCAGGGCTCCGAACTGAAGCCCGGCCGTGGTCAGGACCAGGATCATGGTGTTGCGGAAGACGTGCTTGCGGTTGACCCGCAGCTCGGAGAGGCCCTTGGCTCTGGCCGTGCGGATGTAGTCCTGGTTCAGAACCTCCACCACCGCGGCCCGGGTGGTTCTGGCCAGGAGGGCCATGTAGCCCACCCCCAGGGTGAAAGCCGGCATGATCAGGTGGTTCCAGGCTCCGTCGCCGTAGCCCTGGGGCGGGAAAAGGCGGATCTTTACCGCGAAAAAGTACATCAGCAGCAGCCCCAGCCAGAACTGGGGCAGGGAGATCCCCGACACGGCTCCGATCATGGAGGCCGTGTCAAGCCAGGTGCCCTGTTTCAGAGCCGAAAGGAACCCCAGGGGGATGCCGATGCCCACGGCGATGATCATGGCCACGATGGCCAGCTTGAGGGTCGGCCACATCCGCTCTCCGATCAGCCCGCCCACCTTCTCCCTTCTCAAAAACGACCGACCCAGGTCGCCTTTGAGCAGGTCCGACATGTACCTGTAGTAACGGACGTGAAGGGGCAGGTCCAGCCCCAGTTTTTTCCTCATCAGCTGCGCGGTCTCGGCGTCCAGCTGTTTGCGCATGTTGCCGGACATGAGGGTGGCGTCGCCGGGCAGGACGTTGAGTAGGATAAAAATTATGATGGTGATGAAAAAAATGGTCGGGATAAACTGAATTATGCGCCGCAGGGCGTAGGCAAACATGGAATATTCCTTAGATCGGGCGATCGTAACGGCGGATGAGGTTCATCTCCCGTTAGGGCTGCGAAAGGGCCGTTTAAAAAGTTTCAGGACACTCTCCGCCCTCTGCGGCCCGGGGCGGCCCGTCCGGGGGATGAGGCCGGCCCGGCCGGATCCGTCCGGCCGGGCCTGAAGCGACGGAAACGCGTTTTAGGGCCTATTTCCCGCCGGCCCGGGGCGACTTGTCGTCCACCCAGACATCGGTCATATCCTGATACATCATCTCCACGGCCACGGCCTTCAAGCCGTGAACCCAGGGGTGATGGGCCATGACCGCCTTGTTGTAGTTGTAGAACCAGATGGGCGGGTCGGCGATGAGCACGCCGTCGGCCTTGGCCAGCAGATCCATTTTCTTTTTGGGGTCCCGCTCCTTGGCGGCCTGCTCCAGAAGGGAGTCGAACTCGGCGTTCTTATAGGCGGCGTAGTTGCCCGCGCTGCGGGGGTTGTCGGACTTCCAGCGGCCCAGGGCCACCAGCGGGTCCGGACCGGCGTCCAGGGACCAGATAAGGGCCTGAAGCTCACCCTTGGCGGCCTTGTCGGCCATGGCCGCCCCTTCCACCAGAATCGGCTTCATGGTGATGCCTACGGCCTTGAGGAAGGGGATGGTGGCCTCAACGGCCTTGACTCCCCAGGCCCCGTTGTTGGTGCCGATGCACTCCACGGTGAAGCCCTTCTCGTATCCGGCTTTCTTCAGCAGTTCCTTGGCCTTCTCGGGATCGTAGGTGTAGCCCTTGTTCTCCTTGGAGAAAGCCGGGGAGGTGGGGGGCAGGTAGCCCACGCAGTCAAAGGCCTTGCCCTTGAGGAGCTTCTTGTTGATCAGGGAGGCGTCGATGGCGTAGTTGAAGGCCTGGCGGACTTCCTTTTTCTTAAAAGGCTCGTAGTCCATGTTGAAGCAGACCAGCCTGGTCCAGAGCTCCGGAACCTCGATCAGGTTTTTGGAAATGACCGGGTCGGCTTTGTATTCAGGATAGTTGACCGAACCCACGATGGTCGCGTCCAGATCCTTGGCCTTGAAGGCCATGTCCCGGGCGGCCGCCTCGGACATGATCTTGTAGACGACCTTGTCCAGATAGGGCTTGCCTTCCTCGTAAAAGTCCGGAAATTTTTTCAGGACGACTTCGCTGCCCTTGACCCACTTTTCAAAGACAAAGGGACCGCAGCCCACCGGATCGGTGGAAAAGCCCTCGCCCCTTTTTTCCACTTCCTCCTTGGGTACGATGGACGTGCCGGGCTCGTAGAGGGGGTAGGAGGGGTCGATGGGATCCTTGAGGGTCATTTCCAGGGTGTAGTCGTCTATCTTTTTAAGGCCGGAGATGGTCTCGGCCTTTTTCTGCTCAAACTCTGCCGCGCCCTTGATGACCCTGACGTACCGGGCCGAGGGAGAGGCCATGTCCGAGTTCATGATCCGGTGGTAGGAGTAAATGAAGTCGTCCGCCTTGACCTCGCGGCCGTTGTGGAACTTGACCCCTTTTTTGAGTTTGTAGGTGTAGACCAGGCCGTCGTCCGAGATATCCACCGAGTCGGCCAGTTCCAAAACCGGTTTGGACTCGGCTGCGGACCAGCGGTAGAGCGACCGGTTGATGTTCATGCTTACCAGGAAGTCCTGGATCCGCTCCGATTTATGGGGATCCAGCGAAGCCAGGTCGCCTCCGTAGGGGGCCATGAAATTGAGGGTGCCCCCGGCCCTGACCGCGAAAGCATCACCGGCCCCGAGCCCGGTCAACACCATAATTGATAGTAAAATCAGGACAATTTTCTTCATTACTCCACCTCCCTGGATTATTAAGTGTATTTACATTATAAATTTTGAATGCACCCTCTAAAAAAATACCCCTTTTAAGGCGCAGGTGTCAATGTTTTCGCTTACGGTCGCCTTGATTTAGTGTTAATCCGGCTATTTGATGGTGCGTACCTCGCCGGCTCAAGTATGGTCATGACAAACCAGCTGCGCCGTGTTACAATACCTTGGATCAAAATTCCGGAAAAATCGTCCTGCATACCTGTGAAAGCGGAGTCATGTCCCGAGATAATCACCTTCTAGAGGTCAACAACCTCAAAACCTATTTTCATACCTTTGATGGGGTGGCCAAGGCCGTAGACAACGTCTCGATCCACCTGGACAAGGGTGAAACCCTGGGAATAGTGGGTGAATCCGGTTGCGGCAAGAGCGTCACCTCCCTGTCCATCATGAGACTTATCCCCAACCCTCCGGGGCGGATCGAAGGGGGTGAGATAATCTTCAGCGGCCTGGATCTGCTCAAGATTCCCCTCCACAAGATGCAGGCCATCCGGGGCAACCGGATCTCCATGATCTTCCAGGAGCCCATGACCTCGCTCAACCCGGTCTACACCGTGGGCGAGCAGATCGCCGAGAGCCTGGTTCTGCACCAGGGCCTGAACAAGAGGGAGGGGTTGGACCGGGCTGTGGACATGCTGGAGAAGGTTCAGATTCCCTCCCCGGCCAAGAGGGCGGGGGAGTATCCCCACCAGCTTTCCGGCGGAATGCGCCAGCGGGCCATGATCGCCATGGCCCTGGCCTGCTCTCCGGAGATTCTAATAGCCGACGAGCCGACCACCGCCCTGGACGTGACCATCCAGGCCCAGATCCTGGATCTCATGGCTGGACTTCAGGAGGAGTTCGATTCGGCCATTATCATGATCACCCACGACCTGGGGGTCATCGCCCAGATCGCCAAGCGGATTGTGGTCATGTACGCCGGCAAGGTGGTGGAGGAGGGGACCAACCTGGAAATATTTGAAGAGGCCAGGCATCCCTATACCAAGGGGCTGCTCCGCTCCATCCCCAGGCTGGGCGAAAGATCCAAGAAAGGACGGCAGCGGCTTTATGAAATCGAGGGCATCGTGCCCAGCCTCTACGCGCTGCCCGAAGGCTGCGTGTTCAGCCCCCGTTGCCCCCAGGCCATGGACATCTGCCGCAAGCAACTGCCCACATTGACCGAGGCGGGGCCGACCCACCAGGTCCGCTGCTGGTTGGAATCGGCCTGAGTCCGGCGTCCCGGCGGTTCGCCGCCCGGTAAAAATAGCGATAACAGGGAGATTTCAGTGGAGGAACTGCTCAGGGTCGAGGACTTGAAGGTCCATTTCCCCATCAAGAAGGGACTCCTTTCCCGCACCGTGGCCCATGTTCACGCCGTGGACGGGGTCAACCTGACCCTGGCCAAGTCGGAAACCCTGGGTGTGGTGGGCGAGTCCGGTTGCGGCAAGACCACCGCCGGAATGGCCATTTTGCGCCTGGTGGACCCCACCGCCGGCAGGGTCTGGTACAAGGGCCGGGACATGGCCGAACTGGCCCGCCCCGAGAGAAGGGCCCTTCGGCGGGACATGCAGATCATCTTCCAGGACCCTTACTCCTCCCTGAATCCCCGCATGACGGTCAACCGAATTCTGGGCGACCCCATGAAAATCCACGGCCTTTATGGGGGCAAGGAACGCCAGGAGAGGATAGATTACCTCCTGGAGAAGGTTGGCCTGACCCCGGAACAGTCGGTCCGCTATCCCCACGAGTTCTCCGGCGGGCAGCGCCAGAGGATCGGCATCGCCCGGGCCCTGGCCCTCAACCCGGACCTGATTGTGGGCGACGAGCCGGTCTCGGCCCTGGATGTCTCCATCCAGGCCCAGATCATAAACCTGCTGATCGACCTCCAGACCGAGTTCGATCTTTCCTTTATTCTGATCGCCCACGACCTGGCCGTGGTGGAGCACATCTGCGACCGGATCGCGGTCATGTATCTGGGCAAGGTGGTCGAGACCGCCGATTACAAGGAACTCTACAACAATCCGCTTCACCCCTACACCCAGGCCCTGCTCTCGGCTGTCCCCTCGCCCGACCCCAGGGACAAGAAACAGCGCACCATCCTCCACGGGGACGTTCCAAGCCCCATCGACCCCCCGCCGGGTTGCAACTTCCACACCCGCTGCCCCTTGAAAAAGGATATCTGCCGGGAGACGGAACCGGAACTGCGGGATATGGGAGAAGGCCACCAGGTGGCCTGCCACCTGGTTTAGGGGGCTGTCCCTAAATTTCCAGAACTCTTTTCTTTGTTCGGTCAATCACCCCGGTCAAGACAGAACACTTGCGGGCGCGGATGCGGCCTTGACCTGGGGATAATATGGCCGCACCCCCAAACCCTTGGTTGCTCAGGAACCACCCCCATCGACTCTTCAACCACTTGTCAGCCCCTCACAAACCAGCCCACCGGGCGGCGTAGGCTCACCGGGTCCGGGTACCTGTCCAGATAGCCGACCCTGAGGATGAACTGGGGTTCCAGCGAACCCGGGTGGTTGGCCCGCACCATTTCCTGCCCCACCTTTTCCTCCAGAATCTGGGTCATGGGCTGGACGGCCAGGCACATCTCCCGGAGCAGCAGGGCCATCCTCTGAAAGCCGCGGCCCGTCCCGATCAGGTCCGCCGGAGACTCTGACGGTCCGGTCAGGATCAGCCAGCCGCCCCCTTCTTGGACCAGTTTTGCGGTCAGGTCCAGGGCCTCCTTGCGGAACTTAGGGCCTGCCGCGTCCTTGGAATCCATGAAATTGCGGACAAATAATCCGGCCAGACCGGTGATCTCCATTCCGGCCGTGGTCAGCCCGTCCCGGTTTTGCCGGGCCTCTTTATTGGACAACCTGGTCCAGCGGGCCGATTCGATCATGGCCTCATCCCGTTGGACCTGGGCCCGGAAGGCCTCCACGGTTCCTTGGGCGAGGCAGGCGGCATGGGCCGAGCCTGGGGGAAAATAGTGGATCCGGCCGTCCATTTCCCGGCTCAGGATTTTCAGGTGGTCCGGCTGAAGGGGGTCGGGCTTGAGCCCGTGTTTGACCGTGCGCCGTTTGGTCAGCCGCTGGAGGGGATACCCGCTGGGTTGCTCCGGCTTAAGCGCAATTCGGATGAATCCCTTTTCCACGGGCGTATCCGCCAGGACTTCCAACTCAGCTTTTTGGCCCAAAGCCCCTGCGGCCAGGACCAGGTTTTCCACAAAGGCCCCCAAGGAGAGCAGGGCCTCCCGGTCGCGGGGGTCCACCCGGGGCAGCCGCCGCTCCGGGTCCAGGCCCACTGTCCAGCGGCCCGGCTCCTCCACCCGCACGAACCAGGGCTGGGCGTTGTGACCCGAGGGGGCCAGGGAGGCGTGGTACAGGATGGCCTCCTCCTCCTTGGTCAGACAGGCCGGAACCTCCTGCCCGTTCTTGTTTCTGTCCAGATCGGCCCGCACCAGCCCGCTTAAACCCAACCCGGAACAACCGGGCAGGACCAGGGTCAGTCCGGCCCCGGCTGCGGATTTGACAAATACTCTACGGTTCATCTTCTTTCTCCTTTTGAGGGAATTCGCCCTCCACTTTGTCCCAGTAAGCTTCCATGATCTCTTCCACCGCGGACCTGATCCGCTGCCAGCCTTGCTCGGTGGTCAGGTCCACGCCCATGTAAAGGTCGGCCGTGGCCGCGCGCAGGATCAGGTAGGTTATGCCGGCGTGGATCACCGCTCCGGCGGCCAGCATCCGGGCCATGCTCGGCTCCTGGTCCGAGCGGCCCATCATCTCCATCAGCAATCCGGTGGTCTCCTCCCTGGCCCGGGCCAGTTGATCGGTCAGTTCATTGCGGGCGGTCAGTTCCCAGCGCATGATCTCCTGGGTCAGGGGCCGGGAACGGAGCTGGTCCAGATGGCCGGTCATGATCAGCCGGGTCAGTTCCCGCAACCCGGTCCGGCCCATCTTTTCCGGCCCCAATCCGGTCAGTTCCTCCCAGGTGGGCCAAAGCCCGCCCTCCTGGGCGTAGGCCGCCAGCAGTTGGTCCAGGCCGCCGAAGTAACGGTAGATCAGAACCTTGTCCACCCCGGCCTTCCGGGCCACGGCGTTTATGCCCACCCCTTCAAAACCACCCTCGGCCAGAAGGAGGGCCAAGGCGTCCAGAATCTTCCTCTTAGTCTTCTCACTGTCCCGGGCCATTGCGTCTCCTTTTGTCACTATGTGGTGACATATATAAGTAACCCTGCGGTGACATGTCAAGAGGTTTTTCGCTTAAAGAAAAAATATCGTTGTTCCCGTAGGCGGACCGGTCTTCTTCCCGGCCGGGACGGTGTTATTTTGAAAGCTGTGCCCCGACTGTTTCATGGTATAGTTTTCAGTCGTGGTTTAGGGGAGACCTTCTTATTTCTCTCTTCGCGGAGCGGTTATCGGCCCTTGGACGGGAGAATAGGGGAGGCCTTGTTTTTTGGAACATTACGGGAGCATTAGATGTCAGATCTGATTTTATACAACGGTGATATCAGAACCCAGGATCCGGCCCTGCCCCAGGCCGGCGCCCTGGCCATCCTGGACGGGCGCGTCAGGGCCTTGGGCCGGGACGACGAGATCAGGGAGCTGGCCCGGCCGGGGGTGGAGGCCGTGGACCTGAAGGGCAATCTGGTTCTGCCCGGCCTGATAGACTCTCATTTCCATTTTCATGACTGGTCCATCAACCGCAAACTCCTGCCCCTGAGCCAGGCAGGATCGCTGAAAGAGTTTTTGGAGATGATCGCCTCCGGGGCGGACAAGGCCGGGCCGGAGGCCTGGATCACCGGTCGCGGGTTCGATGAGTCCGGATGGCCGGAACAGCGCTTCCCCACCCTGGAGGAACTGGACCAGGCCGCCAAGGGCAGGCCCGTGCTGCTCTACCGCCGGGACATGCACCTCTGCCTGGCCAGCACCAGATCCCTGAACCTGGCAGGGGTGGGGGAGGTGACGCCCGATCCGGAGGGGGGTCGCATCGACCGGGACCAGTCCGGCCGGCCCACCGGAGTCCTGCGCGAGCAGGCCATGGACCTGATCAGCCGGATCTGTCCCCCGCCCACGGAGGAGGAGTGTTTCGAGGCCATGACCGAGGCCCTGCCGGTCCTGGGCTCTTTGGGCCTGACCGGAATCCAGGACCAGAGGATCTGGAAGGGATACGACGCCCAGCCCGCCTTCCGGGCCTGGCAGAGGCTCTGGCGCGAGGGCCGGCTGAGCCTGAGGTGCTGGATGAACCTGGCCGGGGATTATCTGGAGGAGGCCGTCACCCTGGGGCTGCGGACCGGGTTCGGCAACGACTACCTGCGGGTGGGCCATCTCAAGTTTTTCAGCGACGGCTCCATGGGCTCCACCACGGCCTGGGTTTTGGATCCCTTTACCTGCGGCGGCCACGGAATAGCGGTTTGCTCCCTGGACGAGCTGGCCGAGAGCATCGGGAAGGCCGACCGGAACGGTCTGGCCACGGCGGTTCACGCCATCGGCGACAGGGCCGTGCGCAAGCTGGTGGATATCCATGCCGACCTGGCCGCCTCCCGCAAAAACGAGCGGCGCCAAACCCCCTTGCCCTGGGCCCCCCATCGCATCGAGCACGCCCAGATGATGCGCCCGGAGGATATAAAGAGGCTGGCCGGATTGAACGTTTTCGCCTCGGTCCAGCCCCTCCACATCACCGACGATATCTCCATCCACGACCGCTATCTGGGCGATCTGTCCAGGTTCGTCTATCCCTTCAAGGAGATGCTGGAAGCCGGGGTCAGAGTGACCAGCGGCTCCGATTGCCCGGTCTCCGACCCCAACCCCCTGTGGGGTATCCACGCCGCGGTGACCAGACAGCGGCGGGACAACACCCCGGAGGGCGCCTGGTACCCGGCCCAACGGTTGACCGTGGAGGAGGCGGTCCTCTCCTACACCATGGGGCCGGCTTTGGTCAGCGGCCGGGAGGCCGAACTGGGCAGCCTGAGCCAGGGCAAGCTGGGGGACCTGGTGGTCCTGGACCGCAATATATATGAGATCGACCCCTCGGAGATTCATCTGGCCAGGCCGGTTCTGACCGTGGTGGGGGGCAAGGTGGTTTACCGGGCTTAGAGCAGGAATCGGGAATGCGTTCCGGCAAAAGGGCCACCCGGTGTCAGGGCTGCACCCCTGACGCCGGGCGCGGGAACATATTTCTGATAAATATTACAGACAGCCGCCCGACTCGGGGTCTTCCTTGGCCGCATTGGGGGAATATGAGGGGAGCAACCATGGATTTCGACCGGCTCCGCGAATTAACGTTTAAATCGCCCCTGGAGGTCCAAACCCGTCTGACCGGGGTGGACAGCCACACCGCCGGGGAGATCAACCGGATCATCATCCACGGTTACGGGGAGGTCCCCGGAGAGACCATGGCCCGCAAGCGGGAATACATGATGACCGAGTTGGATTGGGTCCGCCGGACCGCCTGTCTGGAGCCCAGGGGGCACCGCGACATCATGGCCGCGGCCCTAACCCGGCCGGTCACTCCCGGGGCGGCCTTCGGGCTGGTCTACATGGACTCCCGGCGTTATCCTTTTCTCTGCGGCACGGCCACCATCGGGGCGGTGATAACCTTCATCCGGCTGGGTCTGATTCCCTTTGAGCCGCCCCGGACCGAAATCCTGGTGGACACCCCCTCCGGGCCCATGGCCACCGTTGCCTACGGCGGTCCCCAGGGGGTGGACTCGGTGGGGCTGGAGTTCGTGCCTTCCTTTGTCTATGAACAGAACCGGGAGCTCAAACTCCCCGGAAGGAAACCTTTGGTGGTGGACACGGTCTGCACCGGCGGGTTTTTCGTCATGGTCTCCAGCGACCAGCTGGGGCTGGACCTGACCCCGGCCAACGCCCAGGTTCTGATCGACCTAGGCATGGAGGTGATCGAGGCGGCCAATGAGCAGCTGACGGTGCGCCACCCCACCCGGCCCGAGGTCACCACCGTGGATGTGACCAAGTTCTACGACCCCGCCGGCCACGGCCGGCTAAGGGGCCGGGGGGCCATTGTCTACGGCGAGCACCACCTGGACCGTTCCCCCTGCGGGACCGGGACCGCGGCCAAACTGGCCCTGCTCCACCACCGGGGGGAGCTGGAGGTGGAGCAGCCCTTTGTCAACTACGGCATGCTGGACACCAAATTCGAGGCGGTCATAAAGAGAACCACAACAGTGGGCGATATCCCGGCGGTGGTCTCCGAGGTGCGCGGCCCGGCCTGGATCACCGGCCTGAACCTTTACCTGGTGGAGCCAGACGATCCGCTCAAGGACGGCTTCCTGATCTGATTCCGGGCGGTCCCCCGAGTCTTCCCCTCAGGAACCGCCCCGGCCCTTGTTGTGGACCCACTCCCCGATTCTCCGGGCCCGTTCCATCTCCTCCGGGCCGAGGGGGCCGGCCTCCAGGGCGGTGAGCGCCTCCCGCAGCTGCTCCAGGTTTTTGGGACCGCCCATGCAGACCTCCACGGCCGGATTGGAGAGAACGAAACGGTAGCAGTCCGCGGCGCGCAAAGGCCCCTCATCGGGCGGCGTCTTTTTAGGGTTGAGCAGGTTGCCCCAGCGGGTGGCGGTGTAGGTCACGATCCCCGGCCGGTCCTCTTGGGGCAGCTTGGGGAAAACCTCCCTTTCCGCGCCCCGGTGGGCGGCGTTGTAGCGGACATGGAGGACGTCGAACATCCCCGTGGCGGCCATCCGGGGAAAGGCCTCCCGGTTGTGGCCGGACACGGCCAGGAAGCGGACCAGACCCCGGTCCCGCAACCGGACGGCCCGCTCCATGATCCGGGGCGAGGGGGTCTTGTTGTACCAGCCCAGGAGCAGGATGTCGGCCCTTTCCAGCCCCAGGGAGCGGAGCCCTTTTTTAAAGGTGTACTCCATGCATCCGGGAAATCTGGAGTAGGACTGGAGGAGGACCACCAGCTCCTCCCTTTTGCCTTGGGCGCACAGATTTTTGATAGCCCGGCGCATTCCGTCCCGGCGCAGGGAGCCCCAGTAAAAATAATTGCAGCCCCGCTCAAAGGCCTCCTCAAAAGCTTCGGCCGGCGCACCGTAGCCTCCCGATACCCCCAGCGGCCCCACCTTCAGCCCGGTCCGGCCAAGGACGCGCGGTTGGAATCCGCCCATGCGGTCCTCCTCTCATTATCGGGTATCCCTCATAACAATATGGTAGCATGGATTCCGGGAGGTTCGGCAAGCCCAAACCTGACGGCCTGTCCCAGCAGGAATGCGATCGGCGTCCGGGTCCCCTTTGGGGGATGAAATTCAAGATAACATTCGCTTAAGCGGCGGAGGAAAGGTGATTTCCGGGTCGTGAACCTTTCTTCCATTCCATCCCCCCACCCAGATTAAAGAGGTTTCAAGGCATGATCGACAGCGGCTGGCCCCAGGTCCTGCCCCGGCCGGGAAATCAAAGTCTGCCCCGGATCGAGCCCGTTTCGCCCTGGTTCGCCATCCATAAGGTAGAAGAAGACACCTATGCCCTGTGCGAGCCCAACCACCGGGAGGAGGTCATCTCCTATCTGATCCTGGGCAGGGAAAGGGCTCTGCTGTTCGACACCGGCATGGGCATCGCCGATATCAGGGCCGAGGTGGAGGCCCTGACCCGTCTGCCGGTCACGGCCGCGAACAGCCATTTTCATTACGACCACGTGGGCGGGAACAGCCGTTTCCAAGATGTCCGGGCCTGCGACAACGACTTTGAGATATCCCGTATCAGGAGAGGTTATAACCGGGACCAGTGCCGCGCGTTCATGCCGCCCGGCTCATACCTGGACCTGCCGCCGGGGTTTGATCCGTTAACCTACCGCATCCCCGGAACCGAAAAGGTGCAAAGGCTCCGCCACCTTCAAGCCATTGACCTGGGCGGGCGGAACCTGACTGTCCTTCATACCCCCGGCGAAACGCCGGGCGGCGTCTGCCTCCACGACGATCGCCACGGACTTCTGTTCACCGGAGATCTGTTCTACCCCGGGACCCTGTGGGTCCACCTGGAGGAGTCTGATTTCGATGAGTACCGGAAGTCGTTGAAATACCTCTGCGGCCTTCTGGACCGGGTGAGCCTGCTTTGCCCGGCCCACAACGAAGCCTCGGCGCCCAAAGAAATGCTGCCGGCGGCCGGGGAGGCTTTTGATTCGATCGCCGGGGGCAGGGCCCCGGACTTTGTTGACGATGAAGCCGCGGTTTATGTTTTCAACGGTTTCAAGGTGGCCCTGGCCCAGCAGGAGTGAGGCCGGGCCGGCTCAGCGGCCCCAAGAAAGCCCCGGCCTTGGGGCCGGGGCTTTGCGGGTGATGGGGTTTGATGCGGGGGTCAGGCCTGGCTGACCGAGATCTTGCGGGGCTGGGCCTTTGCCGCCTTGGGCAGGATCAACTCCAGAACCCCGTCCTTCATCTTGGCCTCTATCCGGTCTTGATCTATCAGCTCCGACAGGGAAAATTGGCGGTAATATCTACCGTAATGGTACTCCCGGGAAAGAGGTCTTTCCTTAGCCCCGGCCGGGTCCACGGCCTCGGAGGTCAGGGTCAGGACGCCGTCCTTGAGGTCCACGTCCACCGAACCCGGTTCCACCCCGGGCATGTCGGCCATGAGGGTCAGGGCCTGCTCGGACTCGAAAATGTCCACGGCCGGAATGAATACCGGCCCGGGCTTGGTCCGCTCCTGCTCGGCCGGAGCCTCCACCTTGTGGCTGACCGTAATATCCTTGTCGTTCATCTTCTCCTCCTTAGGCTTCCTTGACGCTTATCTGGCGCGTTTTGGCCTCTTCCGCCTTGGGCAGAACGATGCTCAGGACCCCGTTCCTGACCGCGGCCGATACTTTTTGGGGATCGACCCGTACCGGCAGGCTCATGATCCGGCGAAAGGTCCCGGCCGTCCTCTCCTGGCGGTGGTAGTTGTCTTCCTGGGAGGATTCGATCTTTCTCTCTCCCCTGAGGATGAGGTTGTCCCCCTCCACCGAAACGTCGATGTCTCCGGCAGCCACTCCGGGCAGCTCGGCCCTGACATAGAGAGCCCCCTCATCTTCGGAGATGTTTACCGGCGGATAGACCCCGGAGGAAATTCCGGGTTCCTCCCCGAAGAAGGATTTCATGGCCCGGTCCATCTCCCGAGCCATCCGCTCCCACTCCGACAACGGATTCCGATAATTTCTCAATCTCCATACGTTCATGTCTTTTGCCTCCCTCTCAAGCAATTGACTTTTATGCAAAACAAGCTGTTTTTCAGCCGCTCCCTCATGAACAAAAAATAAGGCCGCTTTTTTTTCTGTCAAGCTCTCCCCCCAAAATCCGGCGGTCGATTGCGGAGACAAGGCCCTTGAGGGTAAACTCGGAAGTGATGGAAAGACTTATCGCCCACCTGGATATGGACTGTTTTTATGCGGCCGTGGAGGCCCTGGACGACCCGGCCCTGGACGGCCGCCCGGTCATCGTGGGCGGCACGGCCAAGCGGGGGGTGGTCTCCTCGGCCTCCTACGAGGCCAGGGCTTACGGCGTCCGCTCGGCCATGCCCACCTTTGAGGCCAAACGGCTCTGCCCCCCGGGGATCTTCATTCACCCCCGGATGGAACGGTATGTGGAAATCAGCAGGGGGGTCATGGAACTGCTCCGGACCTTCACCCCGGAGATGGAGCAGGTCTCGGTGGACGAAGCCTATCTGGACCTGACCGGCACCTCCAGACTCTACGGCCCGCCCCGGGAGACCGGTCTGCGTCTCAAGAGGCTGATCAGGGAGGGGGTCGGGCTGGTCTGCTCGGTGGGGCTGGCCCCCAACCGGCTCATCGCCAAGATCGCTTCCGATTTCGACAAGCCCGACGGGCTGGTGGTGGTCCCTCCCGAGGAGGCCTCCCGGTTTCTGGCCCCCCTGCCGGTCCGCCGTCTTCCGGGGGTGGGTCCCCGGCTGGCCGAGAGGCTCCGCTCGGTGGGGGTGGACCGGGTGGCCGATCTGCGCCGGTTCAGCCAGGAGGAGCTGACCCGGATTTTCGGCTCCATGGGGGAGCGGCTGTTCGAGACGGCCAGGGGGATCGACGACACTCCCCTTCACCGGCCCGCCAAATCCAAGTCCATCTCGGCCGAGCAGACCCTGGAGCGCGACACGGCCGACAAGGAGGTCCTGGTCCCCCTCCTGGCGGCCCAGGCCCTGCGCGTAAGCCGCCGCCTGCGGCGGGAGGGGTTTCTGGCCAGGACCGTGGTCCTCAAACTCAAGCACAGCGATTTCAAACAGGTGACCAGGTCGAGGAGCCTCGACCGGGCCGTGGACGAGACCGGAGTGATCTTCAGGGCCGGATTGGATCTTCTCCACGATTACCGGCTTAAAACCTCGGTCCGCCTGATCGGCCTGGGACTGACCAATCTGGAGGAGCCGGGGTTTTCACAGGGCTCCCTTTTCCCGCCTCCGGAAGGAGGACGCCGGAGGGGCCGGGTGGACCGGGCCTTGGACGACATCCTGGGCCGGTTCGGCTCTCAGGCCATCAAACTCGGGGTCTCCCTAAAAAAAGAATGAATCGCCTTTTTTTCCTTGACGCAATCGTGGCAAACGCCTAAAAGCTACTGTCCCGAATAGATCAACCCCGGAGGTCCGTTAATGAACCAGAATGTGCTGGTGGAGCCGGCACCCAAAAGCCAGATCAGCGACGTGGAGGCCTGGCTGCAGGCCCATCAATGCGAGATGTATACCTGTCCCGAACTGCCGGGACAGCCGAGAATAACCAGAGAGGCCTGCCTGAAAAGGCGTTCCCTGGCCCTGGAGATATTCAACCGCAACGGCAACGAATCTCTGTTCGATGGCGGCGGTCCGGTGGGCATCCTGACCTGCGTGGACTGCGCCGAAGGGAAAAAAGCCGCTGGTGAATGAAGTGATTGAACCGGGAGCCACCGGCCGGGCCAGCAAGCTGGTGGAGCAATCCGACCTGGCTTCGGCCTACGGCAACCCCGAGGCCAGGGTCCTGGCAACCATGGTTCTGGCCACGCTCTTGGAGAAGGCCGCCCTGAAGGCCATTGAAGCCGGACTGGGCCCGGACCGGATCTGCGTGGGCAGTCGTCTGGACTTTTTTCACCAGGCCCCCACTCCTCCCGGCTTTACGGTCACGGCCGAGGCCCGGCTGACGGAGGTGGAAGGCCGCAGGCTGGTCTTCCAGGTTGAGGCCTGGGACGAGCAGGACCGGGTGGCCCAGGGGACCCACGAGCGATTTGTGGTAGACAAGAATAAGTTCCAGGGCCTGGTCGCGGCCAAGGCGGCCAAGGGTCTGGCCGGCCGCTGATCCATCCGGCGGTTCGCCGCCGCAGACCCGCCCCGCGCCATAAAATTCCGCCCGGTTGCCTCGGGCCGGGATAGAACCCCCCAAACCCAGCCAGAATTAAATCCATTTCACCGGTTTTTGTGATCCTTGGGTTGACACGACGATCATATTATTATATGAACAAATGTGCAGATGAACAAAAGGAGAATCGCATGGTCATCAGCAGGTCGAAGATGGCGGAAGAGGAGGGCTGCAGGGTCAGGATGGTCCATCTGAACCGGGTGGCCCTGGCTCGTGAGGCTTCATTGAGCCGCCGGGAACTGGACCGCCTGAGTCTGATCTTCAAACTTCTGGGCGACCCCACCCGATTGAAGCTGGTCACGGCCCTCATGGGCGGGGAGATGTGCGTCTGCGATCTGGCCGCGACCCTGGACCTGAGCGAGTCGGCCGTCTCTCACCAGCTCCGGCGTCTCCGTGAAGCGGCCCTGGTCAGGAACCGGCGGGAGGGTCCGGTGCTCTATTACTCCCTGGACGACGACCATGTGGCCCGGCTTCTCCGCCTGGGCCTGGACCATGTCAGGGAGTGAACCCCATAGAGGGCGAGGTAATGGATCTGATTCTTGAGATATTAGGGGAGTCCTGGAATCTGCTCCAGGATTCGGCGGTCTATGTGCTCCTGGGGGTTCTGATCGGAGGGTTGATAAAGGTCTTTCTCAATCCTGCTACGGTGGCCCGGCATCTGGGGCGGGGCAGGGTGGCCCCGGTCCTCAAGGCGGCTCTGTGGGGCATCCCCCTGCCTTTGTGTTCCTGCGGGGTCCTGCCCGCGGCGGCGGCGCTGAAGCGCCAGGGCGCCACCAAGGGCGCCACCACGGCCTTTCTGATCTCCACTCCGGAGTCGGGGTTGGATTCCATAGCCCTGAGCTACGCCCTGCTGGACCCCCTCCTGACCCTGGCCCGTCCCCTGGCCGGATTTGCGGCCGCGGTGGCGGCCGGAATCGGGGAGAGCCTGGCCGGCCGGGAAGAGGACCAGGAGGTCCGGCCGGACCTGGGTTGCCCGGTGGACGGCTGCTGCGACGGTCTGGACTGCCCCCCCGAGATACACGAAAAACACCACACCCTGGCGGAAAAGGTGCGGGCCGGGATAGTTTACGCTCACGGCGAACTGTGGGCCGATCTGGCCGGACTTTTCCTGCTGGGTCTTCTCATCGCCGGAACCATCTCGGCCCTGGTGCCCGGGGAGGTCATGGGCCGCTACCTGGGCGGGGGATTGCCCTCCATGCTCCTGATGCTGGTCGCGGGAATTCCCATGTACATCTGCGCCACCTCCTCCACCCCCATTGCCGCGGCCATGATCCTGAAAGGGGTCTCCCCTGGCGCGGCCCTGGTCTTTCTCCTGGCCGGACCGGCCACCAACATCACCTCCCTGACTGTGCTTCTGGGCCTGCTGGGCAAAAGGGCCACGGCCATCTACCTGGCCGCCGTGGCCGGGGTGGGGGTGTTGTCCGGTCTGGCCCTGGACCGGATCTACCTGGGGCTGGGCATCTCGGCCCAGGCCGCCCTGGGCCAGGCCACGGAATTCATTCCCCCCTGGGCCCGTCTTGGGGGGGCCGTCCTGCTCCTGGCCCTCTCGGTCGGGCCGGTCCTGGGCAGCGCCAAAAGGCTGTCCGGCCGGTTCGGCCGCAAGGCGGGAGCAGCCGACAGTCGGGGGCCGGACGCGGAAAGCTGCGGCTGCGGCCATTGAGGCCCGGTTAGGCCGGAGCGTCTCCTCCCGGTTCAGGTGGCCGGGTTCTCCACCCGACCCTTTAAACCGTCCAGGTTGCGCTGGACCATGTGGCCCAGGGCCTCCGCCTGGC
The DNA here is from genome assembly GCA_963662305.1 of Desulfarculia bacterium. Classification (GTDB taxonomy): domain Bacteria; phylum Desulfobacterota; class Desulfarculia. Next base: position 1,092,458 of record OY759351.1, read on the forward strand.
CCAAACCTCTCAGAATAAACAACCCGGGTCCCTTGAGGTCCAACCGCTCCTCCACCAGACAGCCCTGCCCCTGTTCCGTGAAAATCCAGGTAAAACGACCCATTACGCCCAATTTACGCCAATCGAAGGCGATCAGCCGGGGGGGCTTCCAGCCGCTGACGCGGGCCCGCAGCCTCATGGACATTTTGTGAGGGATCAGCGAAATATTAATAAACGCGCCATGTTGCCAACCGGGGACCAACTCCGCCCCACGGCAATCGGTCCACCACTCCGGCCAGCTCTCGATCCGGCTGAATTCCTGAAAAACAAGGGTCCGTTCCGCTGAAATATCGACCCTCCCCTGAATGCTGATCAATGGGTTCCTCCATTTTGTGTGATTTTCTTCACTCGCGGCTAAGCCATTAGTGCTCTGCCATAATTGGGTTGCCCCAACAAAAAAATGTTATCAAAATTTCCCACAAATTAAAAAAAAGGTTGTTCGTATAAAAATAATACACAAAAAAACTTGACATCCGGGGGGCGCAGCATTAATTTGGAGTTCCCCAAAGGGTGATTCTCTTCTAACGAATCACCCTCCCCCCAACCCCAACCGCCCCCATTACAGGGTCTGACCCACCCTGGGGGCGGTCTTTTTTTTTCTCGGGGAAGGCCTTAAAATGCCATAACATATTTATATGATTAGCATATTTTGAATTAATCTCTGTTTTTTTGGGTATGCGCCCACCGATCAGAGAGAGACCGCCCGGCTCAAGGGCGGACTGATAAAATAATGATATTTTTCGGCTTCATCGTAACTACCGCGGAGCATTCAGCCTGGGCGTTACGGCCGATTATTTCAGCACTCCGGGGCCGCAGCCCGGCGGAGAGCCGTGATGGTCCGTCCATAATCCTCGGTGCCGAATACAGCCGATCCGGCTACCACCGTATCCGCCCCGGCCCCGGCCACGGAGGCGATGGTCTCCAGGTTCACCCCGCCGTCCACCTCCAGGTCTATGGCCCGGCCGGAGGAGGAGATCATCTCCCTGAGCGCGGTCAACTTGGCCAGGGAGGAGGGGATGAACTTCTGGCCGCCGAACCCCGGATTGACCGACATCACCAGAATCCGGTCAACCTTGTCCAGGGCATAGGCCAGGGTCTCAGGGGGGGTGGACGGGTTCAGGGAGACTCCGGCCTTGGCCCCCTGTCTTTTTATTTCGGCCAGACAGCGGTCCAGGTGGACGCAGGCCTCCACATGGACGGTCAGCCAGTCGGCTCCGGCCCGGATGAACTCGCTCACAAAGCGGTCCGGGTCCTCAATCATCAAATGCACGTCCAGAGGCAGGTCGGTGGCCCGACGGGCCGCCTCCACCACCAGGGGGCCGATGGTTATGTTGGGCACAAACCTTCCGTCCATCACATCCACATGGATCTCATCGGCTCCGGCCCGGGCCACGGAGCCGATCTCGTGGGCCAGCCGGCCAAAGTCGGCCGACAGAATCGAGGGGGCGATCTTCAGGGCCATTGTTGCTCCTCTCTGGGTTCACCTTGAGGGGTGTCGCTCACAATCTTACCCGTTGTATTTAATATGTTTTCCAAGAAAAAATATAGTCGGCGGACCGGGTGAATCGGGTTCGACGAAGCGCTCTTGAACTCCAACCGCCTCGCCTGAACCGGGGCTTAAATATTTTTCCTTGGAAACAAATAGTTTCATTCTCGGCCAGATCATCCCCTGTCAAGGCTGAAACCCATATGGGCGCTGATGCGGCCATGACAGGGGATGATCTGGCCGCATCCGAGAGTTCATCAGATTGTTTTACCAGGCCGCCGCGGCAAAGGGAGGCGGCTTCCCTGGGAAATGATTATAGGGTGCGCTTCATTCTGGCTCCGAAAAAGCCTTCCAGGCCGTGCTCCGCCGGGTCGGTGGAGAGAAAACCATCCCCGTTAACCAGAGTCTTCAGGGAGTCCGGCAGCAGCGGACGGGGGTCCTCCAGGCCGAATTCCGGGTGGCGCGACAGGAAGGCCTCGACCCTTTCCCGGTTCTCTTCTGGAAAGAGGGAACAGGTGGCGTAGACCAGCACTCCTCCCGGAGCCGTGAGCCCGGCTCCGGCCTCCAGCAGTCCGTCCTGAACAGGAGCCATCCGGGCCGGACTGTCCGGGCGGAGCCGCCAGCGGATGTCGGGCCGGGAGGCCAGGACTCCTGATCCGGTGCAGGGTGCGTCGATCAGAACCGTCTCAAAGGATTCTCCGCCCAGCCGGTCCGGGCCGATCTTCAGGGCGTCGCCCTGACGGTAGCGGATGGAGGAGAGTCCGGCCTCGGCCGTCGCCTTTTGACCCACGGCGATCCTCTCGGGGGAGATCTCCAGGGCGGTGATGCGGCCCTGGTCGTGGTTCAATTCGGCCAGGTGAAGGGTCTTGCCGCCCACTCCGGCGCAGAGGTCCAGGATTCTTTCCCCGGGCCGGGGGGCCGCCAAAAAGGCCACGGTCTGAGCCGCCTCGGACTGGGCGTGGAACAGAACTCGGCCCGGAGAGTTCAGAATCTCGTCCAGCATTGCGGCGGACCCCCCGGGCGCCATCACCGCCTGGGGGCTGTACTTTCCGGGATGGGCCTCCAGGCCGGCCTCCCGCAGGCGGGCCAGAAGGTCCTCCCGGTTCCCGGCCAGGGGGTTGGTCCGGAGGCACAGCCCGGCGCGCTGGTTGTGGGCCCGGAGCAGGGCCTGGGCCTTGAGGAAACCGAACTCTCTGATCCACCGCTCCACCAGCCAGCGGGGATGAGATTCGGCCACGGCCAGGTAACCGGCCGGGTCGCTCTCCTGATTGGGCAGCTCCACCCGGTCTTTATGGTTGACCAGGTTTCGCAACACTCCGTTGACGAATCCGGATTTCCACCTGGGCAGGCTCTGAGAGGCGGCCTCCACCGTGGCGTGGACGGCGGCCCGGTCCGGAATCCGGTCCAATTTGAGGATCTGGTAGGCCCCGATCCTGAGCAGGATCAGAACCTCGGGGGAGAGCTTGTTTATGGGTTTGTTGGAGAACCGGGCCAGGTGGTGGTCCAGAAGATTCTGCCAGCGGCAGACTCCGTAGGCCAGCTCCCAGGCCAGGGCCTTCTCTCTGGGGTCCGGGTTCAGCCCCCGGAAGGTCTCCTCCAGGGCCTGCTCCACTCTCCGGCCCCGGCCCACCTGCTCCAGGGCCATCCAGGCCATCCTCCGCGAGGTGAGTCCGTTCTTCACCGCCCACCATCAGGGGCGGGCAAGGCCCTCGTACCAGCCGGGGTCTGATCCAGGAACTTCTTCATGCCAACCGTTCTCCCACCCTGGGCCCGGACCCCCGTGCAGCCTGCTCTGCCTGGACGGGCTTCTTGCCGGGATGCTGGACTCGGCCCACCACAAGGCTGCCTCCGCCGCAGGCCACCCGGTAGCCCCGAGACTCCAGGTCCACCACCGTGCCCGGCTCGGCCTGCACGGGCTCCCCGTCCCAGGCCAGGTCAAAGACCTTCAACCTTCTGTCCCCGTAGGCCAGGCTGGGGCCGGGCCAGGGAACCACCCCCCTGGCCCGGTCGTAAACCGCTTGAGCCGGCAGAGAGAGATCGAGCCAGCCGTCCCTGGGCTCCAACATGGGCGCGTAGGTGACCCGTTCCTCGTCCTGGGCCACAGGGTTGAGAGCGCCTCTTTCCAGGTCGCTGAGGGTCTCCACCAGGGCCCGGGCCCCCAGCCCGGTCAGCCGGGAGAGGAGTTCCTCGGCCGTCTCGGCCGGGTCGATCCTGGTCCGGAGCTGGGCCAGGACGGGTCCGGCGTCCAGCCGCTCGACCATCTTGATGGCGGTCACCCCGGTTTCGGTCAGTCCCCGGATCAGGGCCCAGTTGTGGGGGGCCGCTCCGCGCAACTCCGGGAGCAGGCTGAAGTGGAGGTTGACCGGCATTATCTTGGGGATATCCAGAATTTTCCGGTTCAGGATCCGGCCGTAGGCCACCACACACAGGACATCAGGCTCGAGCGCGGCCAGGCGGTCGAAAAAATCGCAGTCTCTGATGGATTCCGGTTGGAGCACCGGCACCCCCAGCAGGTCGCAGGCCTCCTTGACCCGGGGCGGCTTGAGCTTGCGCCCCCGGCCGGCCGGCCGGTCCGGCTGGCAGACCCCGGCCAGAACCTGGTGCCCGGCTTCGATCACGGCGCTTAGGGCGGCCCGGGCCATCTCCGGGGTGCCGAAAAAAACGACCCGCAGGCTCACTCGGCCTCCTCCTCGGCTTTGGCTTTCTTCTGCTTGCGGCGGTAGAGCGACCTTTTCAGGCTGGAGAGGTAGTCCACGATCAGGTTTCCTTCCAGATGATCGATCTCGTGCTGGAGGATGATGGCCAGAAACTCGTCGGCCTCGATGGTCACCGGCTGGCCGTTCAAATCCAGCGCCTCGACTTTGACCCTGGCCGCCCGTTCCACCGGGATCTGGATGTCCGGACAGGAGAGGCAGCCCTCCTCGATGGAGGCCTCGCCTTCCTCCTCCACGATTTCCGGGTTGACCAGGGTGATCAGCTGGGGGGGTTCGTCCTTGAGAGACGGATCGCAGACGATCAGCTTCACGGGAACCCCCACCTGGGGCGCAGCCAGACCCACCCCCGGAGCCTGATACATGGTCTCGGCCATGTCCCGGGCCAGGCTCTTCAGCTCTTCGTCGATGACTTCCACCTCCCGGCATTCCTCCCGCAGAACCGGATCGGGAAATGTTTTGATATCCAAAAGAGCCATCTGATACTCCTCTGAGGCAAAATTACTATCCGCCTCGCGGCCCGGAGCGCCGGGAGCGCGACAGGGAATAGCGTTATAATATAAGCCCCTTGTCCTGGTGTGTAAAGGGTGCGGTTCAGCTTATGTTTTGGTGAGCCAACCAGGAGGCGGCCGCAAAGGACCTGAAATGTTTTTTGAATACCGGCCGGTCGAAGGCCGAAGCGCTCCGGCGGAGCTGCCGGGGTTCGAAAAGGTGGTAGGATTTATCCAGAATTTCCAGGGCCCGGACCAGTTCTCGGGGCTCCTCCTGGTAGAAGAACACCCCTCCCGGCGCCCGGTCCGGTTCAGCGACCGCCTCGGGCGGGGGCGACTGGGGATTGAGGGGGGTCACCGTCTCCCAGATCCCCCCCCGGCCCAGGGCCAGGACCGGCTTGCCCGAGGCCAGGGCCTCCAGGGGGGTGATGCCGAAGTCCTCTTCGCCGGGGAATATAAAGGCCCGGCATCCGGCGTAGAGCCGGGCCACCTCCCCATCCTCCACCCGGCCCAGAAACTCCACCGTGGGCCCGGATAGGCTCTCCAGTCTTTGCCGTTCCTGGCCGTCGCCCGCAATTTTCAGCTTGAAACCGGCCATGTTGGCGGCCCGCACGGCCAACTCCACCCCCTTGTAGGGGGCCAGGGCCGAGACCATGAGATAGTAATCCCCGGACGGCCCCAGGGAGAAGCGGTCCAACTCCACCGGGGGATGGATCACCCTGGCTTCGATGCCCCAGTGTTTTTTTATGCGCCGGGCCACATGGTGGGAGATGCAGGAGATGACATCCGCCCTTTTGCAGGTCCGCACGTCCCAGGAGCGCAGGAACGGGGCCAGCGCGCCCATGGCGGTCCTGACCAGGGGGCCCCGCCGGCCGAAGTAGAGGGGGAACATGTCCCAGATGTAGCGCATGGGGGTGAAGACGTAGCTCAGGTGGAGGGCCCCGGGGGCTGCTTTGGCCCCTTTGGCCACGCAGTGGGAGGTGGAGATGACCAGGTCGTAGCCCCGGAGGTCCAACCGACCCACGGCCCAGGGGTAGAGGGGCAGGTAGTGGCGGTAATACCGCTTCAGCCCCGGCAGCCGCTGGGCCGGAGAACAGGTCAGGTCCAGGGCCTCTATGGCCGGAGTCAGCTCGGCGGTCTTGAGCAGGGTGAACAGGTGGGCCTGGGGGAAAACCTGGGCCAGGCAGTCCAAGACCCGCTCCCCCCCTCTCAGCCCGGTGAGCCAGTCGTGAACCAGGGCCACCCGCAACCCCTGGAGAGGATCAGAACTCACGCTCGGCCTCGATTAGGTCGAAAACCTCCCGCAGCCTGGCCGCGGCCCGGGACCAGGTGTGCCGTCGGGCCAGGGCCAGGTTGGCCTCGGCTCTCTCCCGGACCTCCGGGGGCTGGGCCGCCAGGTAGGCCATCCGTTCCGCCAAAGGCCCGGTCCCGCCTCCGTCCGGGGGAATGAGATAGGCCGCCTCCGCCCCCAGGACCTCCCGGAAGACGGGCAGGTCGGTGGCCACCACCGGCGCTCCGCAGGCCATGGCCTCCAGGGGCGGCAGGCCGAACCCCTCGGCCAGGCTGGGGAAAAGGGTGCCCAGAGCCCCGCTGTGCAGGGCGGCCAGGAGATCGTCGTCCAGGCCCTCGGCCCTGATCACCCGGCCCGGGCTCTCCGGCAGCTCCATGTCCCTGGCCCCCACCACCACCAGGGAGCCTTTAAAACCGTTTCCGCACAATTGCTGGAAGGCGGCCGTGCCCAGCCGCAGATTCTTGTGGGGCATGGGGTTGCCCATGAGCAGGAAATAGGGGCCTGTTAGGCCGAGCCTTTTGGCTGCGGCTTCCACCTCCCGGCGGGAGCGGGGGCGATAGGCCTCTTCCAGGCCGTTGCCGATGACCCGGATGGCGGACCGGTCGATCTTCAGCCAGGCCGAGATCTTATCCGCGGCCCAGTCGCTCACCGTCAAAAGGGCCCGGCACCTCTTGGCCTTGGGCCCGATCAGGTACCACCACACCACCTTGCGGCGCAGGGGGTGGTCCCGGGGCAGTTCGATCTGGGTCAGGTCGTGGATGGTGAAAACCACCGGAGTCCGGGTCAGGACGGGGGGCATGAAGGTGGGGGAGTAGTAAAGGTCGGGCCTGATCCGGGCCAGCATCCGGGGCAGGTAATACTGCTCCATGATCCGGTAGGCCTTGAGGTTGATGAAATCGATCTCAAACCTCTCCTCCACCTTGGGGAATCCGGACAGCCAGGCGGCCGCCTCCGGGGAGGCGGCCATAACGTGAAAGCGGTGGCTTCCGGGATCCTTGAACAGCTCCCTTAAGAGTCCCAATCCATGGCGGGCGATGCCGTGGTAGGCTTCCGGGGTCAGAACCCGGGCGTCGAAGAAAATCAGCATCCTCTGGCGAACCGGGACCGGGCGGCTCAGACCACCTGGATGGTCGGTTCGAGAACGACCTCACAGGTCATGGAATTGGTCACCAGGCAGTGTTTCATGGCCAGTTTCATGGCCCGGTTCAACGACCTTTCTTCTGACAGATCGGCGATTCCGACCTTGGGTTTCAACACTATGGTGGTGAAGGCCAGACCCACCCCTTCCACCTTCTCCAGGGTGGCTTCCGCCCTGCAGGAGAAGTTTACGAACGAAGCCCTTACCTTATCGGCCATGGCCAGAAAGGTGGTCAGGTAGCAGCTCACCACTGAGGCGACAAACAGATCCTCCGGGGAGATGACTCCCGGAGGGCCGCCGAACTCCGGAGGGGTGGAGACATCCAGCTTGGCTTTGCCTTCCACCACCAGAGTTCCCCTCCGCTCCCCCGACCAGCGAACGGAGGCTTCATAGGTATGAGATATTTCCATTAATCACTCCTTTAGCCGTCCGCCTTCAAGACGACTTCTAGTCCCCATTTGGAAATGGTTGATCCCGTGGCCTCGTCCAAATCGGCCAGGTCGTATAGGTAATCCAGGGCGGCCTGGTAGACCCTTGACTGGGCCGTGTTGAGGTCGCGCTGGTAGATGATCAATTTCAGATTGTCCGCCCCTCCCACGTCAAGTTTTTTTAAGGCCGCTTCTAGTTTAAGCCTGGCCAGCCGCTCCACGTCAACGGCCTTCAGAAAGGAGTGGTGGGAGGTTTTAAGGGCGCCCAGGGCGGTAACCACGTCGTTTTCAACGGCCTGTTTCCGCTCTAAATAATCGAGCTTGGCCTTTTGATGGCTATACTCCGCGGCAATGGCGCTTCTTTTTCGGCCCGGCACTCCGAAGCGAATCTCTGCGCCCAGGCTGACGATGAACTCCTCCTCCAGATCAAAGGCGTCGTGGATGGACTCGCCCAACTCCTCCTCGGTGGCCGAGGTGGAGGCCGTCAGGGCCAGGTCCACATCCTGGAGGGCGTTGGATCTGGCCACCGCCGCCCGCATCCTGGTGCTGTCCACATAGAGGGAGGCCTGTTTCAGGTCCGGCCGTTGTTCCAGGGCGAGGTTCAGGTGATCCTCTATTCTCCGGTTCTTATCCTTGGGCTTGCTCCACAGCCGGGTGGTTGTCCTGACCCGGTCCACTCCCCCCAGATCCAGAAGATCGATCAGGGCCAGGTTGGCCTCGGTGCAGTCCTGTTGGGCGTTGGCTATATCCAGCTCCCGGTTAGCGATCTCGGCCAGCCACTCCGGATCGTCGTCAATCCCGGTTTCCCGGGCTATCCTCCGGGCCAGGGTCCTGGTGTCGTCCAGGAAAGCCTGGGCCAGAGACAGATTCTGATCGGCTTCGGCCAGATCCCAATAGCGTTTCTCTACTTGAGTTATACGCCGAGTGATGAGCCAAAGATAGCTATTAAAATCATAATCGTCATCCAGGCGGGCCAGGACCACCGGGGCGGTGCTCACCTCCAATCCGGCTCCCCGCAACAGGGGCTGAGTCAGTTTCACCGAAAATTTTGAGGTCCAGTCGTCCTCCCCGTATCCGGTGTATCTGTTATAACTCTCGCTCCACCGTAAGGACAACTCCCCGCCTGTGGGGATCCGCTGGACCAGCTCCGTCCCGAACATGAACCGGGACCGGCCGTCGTCGGCGGTGCGATAATCCGTCTCTGGGGTGAGGTACAGATCCGGGAGAAAATGGTCCTCCCCGATGCGCCGGTCCAGCAGGGAGAGTTTTCGGTTCAGTCGATCCTTCCTGAGATCGGTGTTGGACTTGAAGGCCAACCGGATGCATTCTTCCAGGGACAGGGCCCTGATCTCTCCGGCTCCGGCCAACCCGGAATTGTTAAACAGGGATAAAAAGATGATCAACAAAGTAAACGGGCACACGGAGATAACCCTCTGCATTCTCTACTCCTGTTACAGACAATACAGACTTACAAAATTAGCCGGTCAGGACCTTGCGTGTCAAGCCAACTGAACTTGACTGGAAGCCTTGGCTGGCATACTCTAATCAGGAATCCTAACAGGGGGAAGAGCCAGAGTGCCGGAGACAAAAGACAAACCGGCCGGCAGAACGGGCCGCCGGGAGAGAAAAACCAAGGAGACCTCCATCCTGGTCAACTGGACCCTGGAGGGAACCGGTCAGGCCGCGATTGACACGGGGCTTCCCTTTTTCGACCACATGCTTTCCCTGGCCGCGGCCCACGGCAGGTTCGACCTGGCGGTCAAGGCCCGCGGCGATCTGGAGGTCGACGGCCATCACACCGTGGAGGATATCGGATTGACCATGGGCGCGGCCCTGCGGGAAGCCCTGGGCGACAAGGCGGGCATAGCCCGTTACGGCCAGGCTTATGTGCCCATGGACGAAGCCCTGGCCCGGGCGGTGATAGATCTCTCCGGCCGGCCCTTTCTGGCCTTCCGGGTGGAGTTCGCCCAGGACCGGGTGGGAGACTTCGAGGCCTACCTGATCCGCGACTTTTTCCAGGCTCTGACCACCGAATCCAAGGCCACCCTCCATCTGGATGCCTGGTACGGCTGTTCTACCCATCACACCGTGGAGGCTCTTTTCAAGGCTTTCGGCCGGGCTCTGGGCCAGGCCGCGGCCCTGGTTCCGGGTCGGCGGGATATTCCATCCACCAAGGGGGTTTTATGACCAGAGGATTCATCGTCCGGATGGCGTCGGTATGCCTGGCGGCCGCGGCCGTCTTCTTTTTCCTGGGGTGCGCCCAGCAACAAAGGCAAGTCGTAACCTCCCCGGCCAAAAGACCCTGTTCGGTGGATAAACTGGCCATCGCCCCCTTTCAGATCCCCTGGGCCTGCGACGTGCCCATGGAGGTCTCCTGCCCCATAACGGGCGAACTTTTCCCTCAGTCGGACCTTCCGGCGGCGGCCAGGGTGGAGCTGACTTCAAGACTCCCGGTGGCCGTGGAAAAGGTGTTCCATTGCCCCCTGGTCCTGCCTTCAACAGTGGCCGGCGCCCTGCCGGTGCAACCCGGCCGCTCCGGCCAGGCCGTGCGAGAGGCCCTGGCCCAGGCAGCCCGCAAGGTGGGCGCCCAGACCGTGATCGCGGGGACCGTGTTCAGCTACCAGGAACGGATCGGGGGTACGGCCGGGATAAAACAGCCGGCCTCGGTCTACTTCAACCTCTATGCCATCGAAGCCAAAACGGCCAAGATCCTGTGGCAGGGAACCTTTCGGGAGACCCAGAAATCACTCACCGAAGACCTTTTCCGGATGGGCGATTTTTTCGAGCGGGGCGGAAAATGGCTGAGCGCGGCCGAGTTGAGCGAGGCCGGGATGATCAAGCTCCTTTCCCGGATGAGAGTGAGCGCCGAAGAATAATGGAGATCATACCCGCGGTCGATATCAGGGGCGGCCAGTGCGTCCGGCTTTACAAGGGCCGGTTCGATCAGGAGACGGTCTATCATCAGGACCCGGCGGCCATGGCCCTCAAGTGGCGCGACAAAGGAGCGGCCTGGCTTCATGTGGTGGACCTGGACGGGGCCAAGACCGGGCGGCCGGTCAACCGGGACTCGGTCCGGGACATCGCCGAGGCGCTGGACATCCCTTTTGAGATCGGGGGCGGGATCAGGGATCTGGAAGGCATTGAGGCCTATCTGGAACTGGGGGCCTCTCGGGTCATCCTGGGCACGGCGGCCGTGGAGGCCCCGGATCTGCTTAAAACCGCCTGCGCCGAATTCCCGGGCCGGGTAGCTTTGGGGATCGACGCCAGGGACGGCTATGTGGCCGTGGCCGGCTGGCGGGAGACCCGGCCGGTAACCGCCGTGGAACTGGCCGTGAAGCTGTCCGTGCACGCTCCGGCCACGATAATCTACACCGACATCTCCAGGGACGGAACCCACCAGGGGGTCAATGTGGAGGCCACGGCCGAGATGTGCCGGGCCGTGGACATCCCCATCATCGCCGCCGGCGGGATCTCCACCCTGGACCACATCCGCGCCCTTCTGCCCCTGGCCGCCTCCGGACTGGCCGGGGTCATAACCGGCAAGGCCCTTTACGATGGAACCCTGGACCTGGGGGAGGCCCTTGGTCTGGCCCGGGGTTAGACCTGCTTCAGCCTACCCCATCCCGCCGGACCTCTCCCTGGCTGAATCGAGAATGGAGGTCCGCCTTGGCTCTTACGGTCTGCTTCATCGACGACTCCCCCTTTGAACGAGATCTCTTCGCCAGAGTCTACGGCAGCACCCCGGGCTGGGACCCGGTGGTGGCCGAGACGTTCGCCCAGGCCCGGGAGATGCTGGGGAACAGGGTTCCCCTGCTCTGGCTCCTGGACCTGTGGGGCAACGATCCCCTGGGTTCGGCCGAGCCGGAACTGATCTCGCCCCAGGAGCTGGCCCGAAAGGCCGCCCAGATCCGGAACCTGGAGTCGGTCTGGGAGGGCCTGGACGGTTTTCAGGGGGACGTGCCCAATGAGTTTTTGAAAAGGTTTTATTCGGTTCTTTCGGGCTGGTCAACGCTGTTTTTGGAGACTGCGGCCCTGGCCGACCAGACCAGGGCTTACGGGCTTTACAACCTCTCCCAGGTGCGGAGGCACTACCCGGATACGGTGGCCCTGGCCTACACCCGCAAGTCCCAGTCCGTGGACCTGGCCTCCTTTCTGGCCGCCGGCGGGGACGGGGCCCTGCTCAAACCCCACGGCCCGGACGACAAGGCCATCCTGGAACAGACCCGCAAAACGGCCCCGGACCTGGTGGACCAGATGCACCGGATCCTCAAGAACCGCCTGGAGGCCTCCCTGTTGCGGCAGTCGCTTGTCCTCAGCGGGTCGGAGGGGGCCTATCTCTTCTCCCTGGCCGGAACCCTCATGGGCCGGACCAAGCTGCCCCCGGAACGGAAATTGGCGGTGGCGCCCTACATGGCCCGGTGGATCGCCGCGGCCCGGACCTGGATCATGGAAACCGGGGATTTCTAAGGCAGGTTCAGGTGATTAGGGTATCGGGGGCGGGACCCTGACAGCCGAACCGCCCGGTCATGCCGAAAAAAGTGGCGTCAGGGTCACACCCCTGACGCTGTAACCGGCTTTACCCCAGCAGAATCAGCCCCACCAGGCTGCCCACGGAGTTCTGCTCCTGGTTCTCCCGGCCCAGGGCCTTGTTGTAGCTCAGCCCGGCCGAGGCCATGAGCCGGGCCACGTTCACGCCGAAACCGGACATGGAGGACCGGGCCAGGTCCGGGTACCGGCACTCCCCGCCGCTTTCCAGAACCCGGCAGGAGGCGTGCTCGCGGCAGAAGATCATCTTGCACGACCCCCCGGCAAAACCCCGGGCTCTGGAAAATCCGCGAAACAGGGCGGCCTGTTCCACCCCGGCCACGATCTCCTGTAGGCGGCCCATGGCTTGGTGGCGTTTCTCCGTGAGCAGGATCTCCATGTCCACGTCGATCTTGAGCACCAGGGCCTGGCCGTAAAAAGACAACATCCTCCGGAACCCGTCCGGTCCGGAGACATGGGGCGGACAGCCGGGGGCCAGGCCGTAGGACGGACAGCGGGGCTCCCCGCAGAACCCGGCCAGCTCGTCCTGGACCTTGATCTCCGCAGCCGGGATCAGGGCCGCCTCCCCGGCGCCCAGTTTACGGGCCAGGTCCTTCAGTTCCTCTGTCGTGCGGGGCGCGGTTCCATGCTCCATCAGGGCTCCCTCCGGGGTACCGGCATACCGGCGACGGCCTCAGCTTAGGGAGGACGGGTTAGAGATAGACCAGGGCCTCCCGGCCCAGGATGGACTCCACCGACCTGGCCAGGGCCGGGAAGGCGTTGGTTTCAGCCTCGGCGGCCAGGAGCTTGAGAGCGTAACGGCCGATGTTGATCCCGTCCCGGACCGTGTAGCGTTCGTCGGCCTGGTGGGCGGTCTGGAGAAAAGAGGTTACATACTCCAGGATGGTCTCATCGGCGAAAGGCAGGTTTTCGGCCAGGATGGCCTTCTCCTCCTCGGCCTCGGGAAAGTCGATGAAGACTCTGGGCTGGAGCCGCGAGTCGATGTACTCGGGCAGGTCGAAGGTGGACGAGTCGTCGTTCATGGTGGCGCAGAAGCGGAACTCGGGCGAGGCCTTGATCTTTATCCCGGCCACCACCGACTCCACGTAACGCCGGGAATCCAGGAGCGGGGCCAGGGAGGCCCAGGACTTTTCGGACATGCGGTTGCCCTCGTCCAGGACCAGGACCCCGCCGGTGAGCATGGCCGTGACCAGGGGCGAGGCCACGTACTTGATCCGGCCCTGGTCCCCGATGACCGGAGAGATGATCAGATCCTCGGGCCGGGTGTCCATGGTGGCCTGGAAAAGGTAGACCTGGGTGTTGAGCCGCTTGGCCGCGGCATAGGCCAGGGTGGTCTTGCCCACTCCAGGCTTACCGATCAGGCGCGGGTTAAGGGGCAGGTCGCCCGGCTCCAGACAGAGCCAGGAGGCCAGGACCTGCTCCAGGACAGCCTCCTGGCCGACCCAGGAAAAGGGCAGCTCGTCCGGATGGGCCAGATACAAAACAACGCCGTCAATGGTGGTGCTGCGCATGATTAGAGAATCTTACGCCAAAGAAGGCTTCCGATCAACCACTGTGCGGCTGGCTGTTGGCAAAGGGGCCGTCATGGGGTAGAAGGTTCGGGAAGGGCCGGACCGTGCCCCGGGAGAGTTTGTCCATCATGGCGTGGGCCGGTCCGGAAGGGAGAAGGTTTGTTTTTCAGCTATATCATCCAGTTTCTGATCGTGCTCTTCATCTACCTGGGGCTGCCCGGGGCCAAACCGCCCCAGGAGCCGGTTCTCCACCTGGCCCTCCTGGCCGTGGGCCTGGCTGCCTACGGCCTCCTGTGCCGCCGGACCATGAGCCGGATCCGGGGCCGCAACGCCCTGGTCAGGCTGGAAAGCCGCCTGGGCTGGCTGGCGGTGATGTTTTTCGGGGTGGACGTCTATCTTCTGGAACTGCCCGGCCTGGTGCGGCTGATTCCCGGAACGGGCCAGATGACCTTTCTCAACGGGCTGTTCGGCCTGGGGTTCTACTTCCTGTACCTGCTCCTGCTTTGGTCCGAAAGCCTGACCGGGCTCCGGAACAACGGCGAGCCGGAGCTGCGCCGGAGCGATCATTTCCAATCCCAGCTGCGTCTGACCCTGCCCCTGCTCATGCCCTGGTTTATCATGGCCCTGCTCTACGACCTCCTCGGTCTGCTGGCGCCCCCCTGGCTGACCCGCTGGACCGGCACCGGTCTGGGCGAACTGGCCCTGATCGCGGTGGTCATGGCCGGGCTGACCGTCCTGATGCCGCCGCTGGTGACCAAGGCCTGGGGCTGCCGGCCGCTGCCCAAGGGGCCGGTGCGCGACCTGGCCGAGGGTTTCCTCAACGACCAGGGGGTCAGGGTCCGGGAGATTCTGGAGTGGCCCCTGTTCGGGGGCAGGCTCCTTACCGCCGGGGTCATGGGGCTCATCCCCTCCCTGCGCTACCTGCTCATCGCCCCCGGCCTGATCCAGGGAGTCGGCAAAGAGGAACTGCTGGGCGTTCTGGCCCACGAGGCAGGGCACCTCAAACACCGCCACCTGTACCTTTATCTGCTCTTTTTCCTGGGCTATGTTTTTCTGGCCTACGCCCTGGGGGGCCTCTCCCTGACCTGGCTGCTGGGCTTCGAGCCGGTGGCCGGGCTGCTTCTGGACAACCCGGGCCAGGGCGGGGGGGGCTGGTTCTCGGTTCTGATCTCGGCCCCCATGCTGCTCCTGATGGTGGTCTATTTCCGGTTCATCTTCGCCTATTTCATGCGCAATTTCGAACGCCAGGCCGACGCTTTCGCGGCCCGGAAGGTGGGCCCGGGCCCGGTCCGGGAGGCCCTCTTGACCATCGCCCTCAAATCCGGAATCGACCCCCAGGCCCCTTCCTGGCACCACTTCTCCATCGCCCAGCGGGTGGAGTTCCTCTCCCGGATGGAACGGGATCCGGGTCTCCTGAAGCGGCACGGACGGCGGCTGAATAAGGCTCTGCTGGGATATCTGGCCGCCATGGCCGTCCTGGCGGCTCTGCTGCTGCCCACCGGCCTCTTTCAGGGTCCGGAGGAACTTAATCTGGAGCTGGCCCTGGGCGGCCTGAACAAGGCCATCCAGGAACAGCCTCTTGATCCCCGGCTGCGCCTCTACCAGGGCATGATTCTGATCCGGCTGGATCGTTTTGCCGAGGCTGCTCGGGCCTACGGGAAGGCCCTCGCCATGGCCCCGGAGGAGCCCACGGCCCTGAACGACCTGGCCTGGCTGCTGGCCACGGGTCCTGACGAGGTCCGGGACCCGCGCCGGGCCTTGGCCCTGGCCCGCCGGGCGGCCCAGCTCAAACCTGAGCCGGCCGTTCTGGATACCCTGGCCGAGGCCTGCTATGTCAACGGACTTTTTGAGGAGGCGGTGCGCTGGTCCAGGGCGGCCCTGGCCCTTGACCCGGACGACCGGGCCTTTTTCCAGAGGCAGATGGAAAGGTTTGAAAAGGCCCTGCAGGAGAGACGGGAGCGATGAGACCATGAGCCGTCCGGCCGGGTCATGTCTCCCGGCCGGACCGAGACGGTTCTAATCCGGTTTCTCCGCCGGCTTTTTCTTGCGACGTCGGCGCCTTTTGGCAGGGGCCGGCTTGCTCTCCGCAGCGGGGCCTTGCTTGACGTCTTCCAGGGTCAGCACCCCCTTGCCCAAGCCGAAGACGCCCCCGTATTTGGGGCCTTTCTTTTTTGAGCCCTGGTTTTTGGGGGCCTGACTGGGCGGGGGCTTGACGGGTTGGGGCTCCGGGGTGGGCGCGGCCTTGCTCCGGGGCGGGTATTCCTGGGCCGCCTTGGGAGGCGCTGCCGGCTTGGGGGTGGGCTCCCGGGGGGGCGAGGCCGGCGCGGCTGTTTCGGCCGGCGGTCTCTCCGGTCCTCGAGATGGCTTCTTTTTGCGGCTCCGTCCGGTCGGGCGGCTCCTCCCGGGAGGGCCTCCGGTTCCTGACCGGCTGGTCCCCGATCTCCTGCGGATGGTGCTGACCGGGCCGGCCTTGTCCTCCAAGAAGGAGTCGTCGTTGGGCCATTCCACCGGAATCTTGAAGTCCAGGAATTTTTCCAGGGGCTCCAGGTGGAGGACATAATCCTCACAGGCAAAGGTTATGGCCCGGCCTTTTTTCCCGGCTCTGGCGGTGCGGCCGATGCGGTGGACATAGTTCTCCGGATCCTGGGGCAGGTCGTAATTGACCACGTGGCTGATGTCTTCCACATGGATCCCCCGGGAAGCCACGTCCGTGGCCACCAGGATCTTGAGGCTGCCGTTTTTGAATCCTTCCATCAGGCTCAGCCGCTTGCGCTGATGCAGGTCTCCGCTGATGCCCTCGGCCGGATATCCGTTGCCGATCAGTTTTTTGGCCAGCCATTCCACTCCGGATTTGGTGTTGACGAAGATCAACATCCGGGACCAGTCCTCCCGTTCCAGGATTCCCAGAAGGAGCTCCAGCTTCTCCTTGCGGCCCACATGGAAGAGGGTCTGCTCCACCCCCTCCACCGTAACCTCGTCCTGTTCCACGGTAATGACCTCGGGCAGGTTCATGTATTCGTAGGTCAACTCCAGGACGCGATACGAGAGGGTCGCCGAAAAGAGCATGGACTGGCGCTTGTCGTAGTGGGGCAGACGCTTGAGGATGAAGCGCATGTCCTTGGTAAACCCCAGGTCGAAAAGCCGATCGGCCTCGTCGATGACCAGGGTGTTGATGGCGTCGGTCTTGAGAATGCCCTGCTTGATATAGTCGATCACCCGGCCGGGGGTGCAGATGACGATATCCGCGCCTTCCCTTAGGATGTCGGCTTGTTTACGGTAATCGATTCCACCCACGACCTGGGCCAGACGGAAACCGCAGTGCCCGCCGATAATCTTGGCGTCGGCGTAGATTTGGAGGGCCAGCTCCCGGGTGGGGGCCACGATCAGGGCCGAGGGACGATCCTGGGGCAGATTCCCGGCCTTGAGAAGGTTGGACAGCAGGGTTACCAAAAAAGCGGCCGTTTTTCCTGTTCCGGTTTGGGCCTGGCCGGCCACATCCTTTCCGGAAAGAGTAACCGGGATGGTCTGGGCCTGGATGGGGGTGCACCGGGTGAATTCGGCGTCCTTTAATCCTGCCAGAACCTGGTCGGGTAGGTCGAAATGGTCGAATCTGGTCTGGGTTAAAAATTCCGACATTAATCCTCTTAATCGTCCGTCTTCTATACGGATACAGCCAACCCGCCGTTAGCTAGACGAAGTTAACGGGCTCGAACGGGTCGGGTCATTGTGTTTAATTTAGACCAGGGACGGAAAAAATACAACACCACCGGCCCCGCGTTGGCGAGGCGGCGGGTGCTTTTGTTAAGTTTCGGCCTTCCGTAACGGAATTCCGGCCGGAAGCCTACCAGGAACGTCTGCGTGGTTTCCGCTCTTCGGCCTCGTTGATTCTTAGAGTGCGACCACCCATCTCGCTTCCGTTGAGCGCCTCGATGGCAGCCTGCGCCCCATCCTGTTCCATTTCCACGAATCCGAAACCTCTGGGGCGACCGGTTTCACGGTCCGTGATTAACCGCACTGCCTGAACCTCCCCGAAAGGAGCGAAAAGTTCGCCAACCTCTTCTTCAGACGCGCTGAAAGGTAGATTGCCCACGAAAATGGTCATGACCTCTCCTTTTTCCACCCTTTTGATTCGGCAACAGCGGATTGATGGCTCGATGAGACTGAAAGGCGTGCATATTAGAGGCGGGAAAGTTCCAGAGCCTCGCGCCGACCAAATCTACTTCACTCCGGAACCATGCAATCCCTTCCCTATGTTCATCAAATCCTATACCCCGTTTAAATTTCTATAGCAACCTTTTTCAAATTTTTTCAAGTTAATATTGTAGGCGCCAGTCCTACCCGAGGGTAATGGTTGGTTATGTTGGGACGGTTAGAAAACCACCGCCATATGGGAAGACTATTTTGCTGCAAGAAAAAGGATTGTTGATTTCTGCGAATTTGACCATAACTAAGCCCATCTCTTAGAGGCTGGGGTGATTTGAGGCCGTCAGCCGGGAACCGGGTCGGATCAGACCTTGGCAGAGCCTTTGTTCGGTCGCCCTTGAGGTGTAGTGCGGGCTTTGAAGGGCGAAAATTGATATCCAGCCACGAATTTGGAAATTTAAAGAAATGATGATATGTTGCAACTCTGAATACGATCGGAGGTAAAATCCGTGAAAACCCAACCGGCCGGATGGGGTCAGGGGAGAGTCCGATCCCGAAGTTATTCAGAGCGAAATTCGGTTTGGGCGTTTACTGATGAGAGGGCGCCGCTGAAATGGCAGGCCCTGGGGAGGGCCCGATAACTCACCGGAAGGACCTCTTGGTGCCAAAGGAGAGACATATGGAGGCACAACTCGGCCGCCGCAGGTTTTTAAGCGCGTCCTTGGCGGCCCTTGCCGGATTCGGCCTGAGGAGACTGTTCCCCATAAGAGAGGTGCTGGCCGGCGGTCCCTTAAGCCTGCCCGGACTGCCCTACGCCCTGATCGGCCTGGAACCCTACCTGACCGAGGAGACCCTTGATTTTCACTACGGGAGGCACCACGCCGCCTATGTGGCCAAGGCCAACCAGGCCTTGAGCGGCAGCACCCTGGAGGGTTCCGGCCTGGAGGAGATTATCCGGAAGAGCGCCGGTCAGGAAAACCTGGCCGCCATCTACCACAACGCGGCCCAGATATATAACCACAACTTTTACTGGAACAGCATGAGGCCCAAGGGCGGGGGCCCTCCCCAGGGTTCCCTGGCCCGGAAGATTGACCGGGATTTTGGTAGTTACAAGGCCTTCCGGGAGGCCTTCGGGGCCACGGCCGACTCTGTTTTCGGATCGGGTTGGGTCTGGCTGGTGGAGGATGGGGGCAGGCTGGGCCTCATCAAGACCTCCAACGCCGACACCCCCCTCACCCTGGGCCTGAAACCGCTCTTGACCATGGACCTGTGGGAGCACGCCTACTATCTTGATTATCAGGAAAGACGCGGTGATTATGTCCGAGCTTTTATCGACCACCTGGTCAACTGGGACTTTGTCGCGGCCAATCTCTAACATAGCTCCCCCCGGGACAGCTCCCTTTTTTTCCTTTTCGGTGCTGCGCTGTTTTCCAGATGGCGGTTGCCATTAACCCGGTGATCCCGGTATAACCGGTTATCATGGCCGAACTCCCGGAGATAATTATTCTGGCCCGGCAGATGGGCCGCGACCTGTCCGGTTCAATTCTGAAAGAGACGGATCTGGGGCTTAATAAACCGCTGAACGCATCCCCAGGGGAGTTCCGGGAAAATCTCCTGGATCGCCTTTTGGTCGAGGTTCGCCCTCTGGGCAAATGGCTGGTCCTGGAATTCGCCCCACCGGGGCCCAACCTTATGATCCACCCCGGCATGG
Organism: Desulfarculia bacterium; assembly: GCA_963662305.1. Classification (GTDB taxonomy): domain Bacteria; phylum Desulfobacterota; class Desulfarculia. The sequence continues at coordinate 1,111,952 of OY759351.1, forward strand.
GCATGGATCTGCTGTCTCTGGGGGTGAAGGCCGCCAAGCCGCCCCAGTTCCTGTTCAGGTTTGATCAGGGCCGGGGGTTTTCCATCCGCTTCTGGTGGTTCGGCTATCTCCGCCTGGCCCGGCCCGGACGGGAGGCGGAGGTGGGCGGAGGCCTGGGGCCGGCCCCCCTGGGCCCAGGGTTCACCCCTGCGGCCCTCAATCGGGTCATGGAACGCAAAAAAGGAACCGGACTCAAGGCTTTTCTGCTAAACCAGAAGAACCTGGCCGGGATCGGGAATTTTTATGTCCACGACATCTGTTTCCGCATTAAAGCCCACCCCGGCGCCAGGCTGGGAGACCTGAGCCCGGATCAGCGGGACGGCCTGCACCGGGCCGTGGAGGAGACCCTTTCCTCGGCCGTGGAGAGAGGCATCAACTATTTCGAGTACGATTTCCGGGGCCGCCGCGGAGACTGGGACCGGGAGGCCTTTTTGGTGGGATACCGGGAGGGCCGGCCCTGCCCCGATTGCGGACGGGCCATTGAAAAGGCTAAGATAGGCTCCACCGCGTCCTATTTCTGCCCTGCCTGTCAACCGGAGAGCTGATGGAACAAGAGCGATTCATTCTGACCCGTCCCGGATACGATCTGGCCGCCGTGCTGCACCTTCCCGCGGCCCCTCCGCCCTGGCGGGCGGCAGTCATCACCCACGGCCTGTTCTCCTCCAAGTCCAGCGAAAAACACGTCCGCTCCGCCACCGCCCTGGCCGCCCTGGGCCTGGCCGCGGTCCGTTTCGACAGCCGGGGCTGCGGCGAGTCGGGCGGACGCATAGAGGCCACCACCCTCAGCGGCCAGGTGGAGGACACCGGGGCGGTCCTGGAGCATATCCTGGCCGACCCCCGGATCAGCGGGGAGCCGGTGCTCATGGGCTCCTCTTTCGGCGGGGCCGCCTCCCTGCTCCTGGCCGCCCGGCGGGGCGGGGTCAAGGCCGTGGTCTCCTGGTCCGCCCCCTGCGACTTCCAGTCCCTGGCCGACCGCCGGGACGAGCTGGAGTACCAGATGGACCAGACTTTTTTCGACGACCTTTCCGGCCTGGACATTATTTCCCAGGTAAGGGGCCTGTTCCCCTGCCTGATCGTCCACGGCGAAAAGGACGAGACCGTCCCCCTGGCCCAGGCCCACGCCCTGGCAACGGCCCTGGGCCATCCGGTTCGGCTGGTGGTGGTCAGGGGAGCCGACCACGCCCTGACCATTCCCGGAGCCATAGACCTGGCTCTGGGGGAGACCCTGTCGTTTTTGGAAAGCCTGTCGCTCGTCAACACCAGATAGGAGGTTGAGATGGACCCCGCCAAGAGCCCCAAGCCCACCCGGAGCCCCATGGACCCCCGCAGCCGGGCTCAGCTGCCGACCCTGTTCGGCGACCTGCCGACCATGCTGGGCGGAGAACCGGTAGACCTGAGCCGGGAAGGCGCCGGCCCGGAGATCGTCTTTTTGGGCGTGCCCTGGGAGGGGACCCTGACCTGGGGCGGATATTCAGCCTGCGAGCTGGCCACCAAGACCGTCCGCCATGCCTCGGCCCGGTACGGGGCCTATCTGCCCGAGTACGGGGTGGACGCTGCCCGGCATCTGAGCTGGGGCGACGCCGGGGACGTGGCCGTGACCCCCGGCGACCCGGAGGCGACCATGGCCGCCGTCCGGGAGGCCGCGAAAAGGATATACCGCCGGGGGGCCATGCCCTTTATGTTCGGCGGGGACCACTCTTACACCCCCGAGGCGGTGGCCGCCCTGGCCGGGGCCGTTTCCGGAAAGGTGGGGGTGATCCACCTGGACGCCCACCTGGACAACATGGACCAGTACCAGGACGACCCCTATGCCCGCTGCTCGCCCCTGTACCGCATCCTCCACTTGGAGGGGGTCCGGCCCCAGGCCGTGGTTCATTTCGGAATCCGGGGTCCGCGCAACTCGCCCTATCAAGCGGCTCTGGCCCAGGAGATGGGGGCCCGGGTCATGACCATGAAGGAGGTCCGGGACCTGGGGGTCGGTCCGGCCGTTGAGGAGGCCATTGCCCTGGCCCACCAGGGCACCGAGGCGGTCTACCTGACCATCTGCTCCGATATCCTGGACGCGGCCCACAATCCGGGAGGTCCGCCGGATTTTGGGGGGCTGACTTCCCACGAGCTTTTCCAGGTGGTACACCAGGTAACCCGGGCCGGCATCCGGGGCATGGACATGGTGGAGGTCTATCCCCTTCAGGACCCCCACCACCGCTCCTCCCACCTGGCGGTGTGGACCTTTGTCCACGCCCTGGTGGGCCTGGCCCTGAGAGGGCGGGTCTGAAGCCGGGGCCGAAAGGAGGAATCGTGGCCAAGAAGAAGATTCCCATGACCCCGGCCCTCCGGGTTCTGGAACAGGCCGGAGTGGAGTATCTCCCCCGGGAGTACAAATATGTGGATCACGGCGGCACCAGGGTGGCTTCCCAGGCCATCGGCATGGAGGAGCACGCCGTGATCAAGACCATCGTTCTGGAGGACGAAACCGGCTCGGCCCTGATCGTCCTGATGCACGGCGACCGAGAGGTCTCCACCAAGAACTTGGCCCGTGATCTGGGGCGCAAGTCCATAGCCCCCTGCGATCCCAAAAAGGTGAACCGGCTGACCGGCTACCAGGTGGGCGGCACCTCGCCCTTCGGCGCCCGGACCGATCTGCCGGTCTACGTGGAGGAGAGCATCCTGGGGCTGGACCGGATAGCCATCAACGGCGGTAAGCGGGGGCTGCTGGTGGAGATGTCGCCCCGCGACCTGGAACGGCTGCTGGAACCCCAAAAGGTGAGGGTCGGGATCTGAACCGGGCAGGGAAAGGAGGCCTCCGGTGATTACCCCGTTTTTGGTACTCAAGATCGGGATGTTCCTCTTGATCGGGCTGCTCTACGCCGAATGGCGGGAGGGGATCGGACTCAAGCTGGCCTTCAAGGCCCCTCTCTCGGCCCTGTTCGTCCTGACGGGGCTGATCCAGCCCCAGGTTATTTTTTCCTATTGGCTCTGGATCGTCCTGGGCCTGGTTCTCTGCCTGGCGGGCGATGTCTGCCTGGCCCTCAACCAAGAGGCCGCCTTCAAGGCCGGTCTGGCGGCCTTTCTTCTGGGCCACGTGGCCTACCTGGTCGCCTTTTCCGGGATGGCCTCCCTGTCCGCCCTGGTGAGTTGGCGAAGCCTGGTTGTGGCGGCGGCCTCCGGAGGCGTCTTTCTGTGGCTGAGGCCCCACCTGGGCCGGATGCTCCTGCCGGTTGCGGCCTACATCGCTGTCATCAGCCTCATGGTCATGGGCGCTTGGGCTGTCTACAACGAACCAACCCTCTCCCCCCGGGGCCCCAGGATGCTCCTGGTCGGGGCTGCGGCCTTCTATCTCTCCGATCTGTTCGTGGCCAGGGACCGGTTCGTCTCCCCCGGTTGGATCAACAGGGTCCTGGGCCTGCCGCTCTATTATTTGGGCCAGTTCCTGCTGGCTTTCTCCGTCGGCTTGGTGGCCTGACTTAGAAGCCATCTTCTACAGACTATCTGAAACAGAGGCTGCTCCCACTTGGGCGGTTGCATCCACTCGGTGGATCGGTTTGATAAACGCAGCCGATAGCGTTTACAGAGCAACTATCGCCGCTACATAAATACAATCCCGTATTTGTCCAGGCTAAATCGCCGTATGTATACGGTGGCATTATCTAAGGGATTGTAGTCGTGGCGGTCGTGGTTGTTGTGGGCGATTCATTCTCTGGGGTGGGCAATTTAGGGGTATGCCGCACCCAATCAAACATCGCCTGGTGGGCGGCCTCAAAGGTTTTCCCGAGGCCGTCACCTCGGTCTTTCCCGAAGCCCAGGTCCAGACCTGCATCGTCCACACGGTCCGACACTCGCTCAAATTCGTGCCCTGGAAGGAGCGGAAGCTCGTGGCCGCCGATCTGAAGGCCATCTACAGGGCAAGACAGTGGAGATGGATGAAGCCAATCTGGCTGAATTCGAGACCAAATGGGATGACAAATACCCGCCCATCAGCCGCTCCTGGAGGAGGAACCGGGAGCAGATCATCCTCTTTTATTCGTATCCTGAAGAGGTCAGAAAAGTTATTTGCACTACCAACACTATTGAGAGCCTGAATATGACCTTAAGGAATGGACCAAGGCTCTGAATCAGTTCGCCATTATCTTCGAGGATCGCCTGCCCACCTCACCTTAAGGTGAGGCGGGCATCATGAACCCGCAAATGGCCCGTACACAGTATTTCGGACACTACCCTTAAAGACGCCGGTGCCCGGATATCCATGGACGGCCGGGGCCGCTGGCCGAATATCAAAATGTCCTCATTCCAGAGGGGGCGCTTCCTCTGGCCTGCCAACGAAAAGCGGCGTGACCCATGAACCGGTCCACCTTAACTTCGCCGCAATGTGGTCCAATGAGATGGGTCCACCTCTCCCTGATCAAAGTCAGGCATCCCCAAACCAACGGCTCCGCGGAGAGGCTCAACCAGACCATCAAGGAAGAGTTCTATTAGATAGCCTTCAGGAAGAAGATCTCTGCCAGCCCGGAAGAAATCCAGGCCGATACGGACGATTTCATGGTTACCTGCAGCATCGATCGGACCAAACAGGGCAAGTACTGCCAGGGGCGGACCCCCTTACAGACCTTCACCGATTTTTAAGTTCTTTTTGAACACCAGGTGCATCTCATGATATATCCCGGTTGTTCGCGCCCAGGCCAGAAAACCCATTTCGGTTATTTTCACCGAGCCCAGGGCCTTGATAATCCTTATGAGCCAAAGTTTCAGGCCGCCCCTTTTTCTTTGTTCTGCACATTCAAGGTAGGCCTGCACCTTCTTCATCATCACCCCGTAACCTCCGTGTTCAAGAGGAAAACAGACCTCAATTCCGGATATGCGCCTTACGATCGATTTTACCATTTTGGGGTTCAGAAAATGCAGGCTGTCTATATATGATTTATCGCGTCCCGCCAGGGATACATATTTTTTGGCGAATGATTTCGAGAAAAACGGAAACCAGGGCATATTGTAATGCCCTTCGTATATCCATCTATAGTTAGGCATACCGGCGATTAAAACTCCTCCGGGGGTGAGAAGCCGGGCACACTCAAAAAGCACTCCCTCTGGATCTGAAACGTGTTCCAGCACATCATGGGTAACAATAATATCAAAACTGCCCGGCGGGAGGTGGGTGTTTTCGCCGGTCGCTTTTGTGAGCCTCTCTTTATTAATGTTATTTTGGGTGAGGATATCCTGACCGATTTCATACCGTCCGCTGAACTCGTTTTCTCCTGGCTCGACACCGTGGAGGTTCCAGCCCAGCTTGGCAATCGCATACACCATGAAAAATCCGTAACCCGACCCGATCTCCAGAATTTTCTTTCCTTCCGGATCCAAGCCCAGTTTGAACAGAACGGATTGATAGAATTCGGCCTGAGACTGTAAATATCCATCTGACATTATGAAATCAAGAGATTCCTTGGGGTCGATCTTCCTGACATTTGTACAAAAATCCATGCTATCGGATAGAATCTGCTGGTAGGTCTCAGGCGAGATCATCACTTTCTCCCGGGGATTTAACGATTTTTCAGTCCTGCCAAAACGGGGTATAAGTCCCCCACCCGATAAACGCGGTCCAGCGGTTTTTTTTGGCCGCCGAACAACAGCCATCTCCTCCGAACATACCGCCCTGACCTGCGCCCAGTCAATGTACCACTGATCCTACCTCGAAACAACGGGCACTTTTAAGCAGCCATATCGGTTTCAAGGGCTAACGGGCTGATGGAGCTGTTGGCGCTGCGCCTCCCGGTTCGGTTGTAGTCAACTTCAATGCCTCGAAGACAGCCCGGCGCATATCTTCACGGGTGGCAATGCTCTCGCCGTGGATCAGCTCGACCTTGAGGGTCTGGTTCGCCGCCGCAGGCAAATCGTGCTTGGAATCGGTTGGGGCCCTGAACTTCCTGGCCGCCTTGGCCACCAGCCTTGCCGACGCGTGCTTTTGGCCACGGTCTTGCGGTTGTATGAATGCTCCCGCTCATCAAGATCAAGGGTCGGCCCCACCGCGCCGCTGCGGCCTTTGCGGGAGGCGGAAACCTCTGCAACCGGTCGGTCCAGCTTCACCCGATCCAATTGCCTTTGACTTGGGTTTTGAAGCCGATGCCGCCAGGCATATACAATATTTCAGAATATCGTTCCGATTCAAAAGTGAAATGCGCTGCCGGGGGCACCCCCCCCGGCAGCCGAATCGGAACAGATTTATGACATTCGCTATAATAGCCAAAACGTGGCACCCCAAATGCCTCGCCCTGGGGGCTGATGCTGAATTCGCCTGCATTCTCAACCATAAAGGCGTACTTCACGTCATGTTTTTCGTGAAGTACGCAGCCGCTTTAAAAAGATGGATAGCCCCTCGGACTGCTTGGCCGCACCGGATACTATCAGGCTGTTGAAAAAGCATCCTTTTGTAACCAATGAGTGGTCACATGTGGGTCAGAATCAGAAAGTGATGTGAGTATGCAGTGTCTGCGTTCGCTGCATAAACGTTGAGTCTATGCTATAGGTTCTCGCCAGGACTCCTTTGTGGTAAGGAGAGTGGCGGCCAACATGGTTTTGCTCATGGTCCGACCTGGGCCCGGAGGTTTTTCATCCTGACCAGGTTGTAGGCGCTCACGGTCAAGGTGAAATTCAAAGCTACCTTCTTGACGCCCCGGTGTTTGACTTTGCGGATATTACCAACGGTCTTGGCCCAACCGAAAACTTCTTCGATTCGTTTACGGAATCGTTGGCTGATCTTGTAGCCTTTATGGCGAGTGGTTCGGCCGTCGATGGCCGAGCGCCTGTTGGTATTGTTTTGGGCCAGGTGCGGGGTCGCTTCAAGATCGCGGAGATCGTGGACGAACTCTTTGGCGTCATAACCTTTATCAGCCGCCAGAGTAATCCTGTGTTGACCCTTAAGATCGCAGATCATGTCTGTCGCCGCTTCACGCTCGGCCTTACCGCTGGCCTGGGTCAACCGGCTGTTGACAACCAACCCGTTGCGATTCTCAATCAGAACATGGCCCATGTAGCACAACTTGGTCTCTTTGCCCTTACCCTTGCGGAACAATTTGGCCTCGGGATCCGTGGTCGAAGCATGGGTCTCGTTCCTCCGCTTCTGGCCGCGAAAATCAACTGTCCCATTTCGTCCGCCTCCTTTGGGCGGCTCATCCGGGGATTGATCCTTGGGTCTGACGCTTTTCATCGACGCCCATGCCTCAATGAGCGTTCCGTCAACGCTGAAATGATCCTCGGACAGCAACTTGGATTCTTCGGCTTGAGCCAAAATGGAACGGAAAAAAGACTCGGCCAGATCGGTGGCAAGAAACCGGTCTCGGTTTTTGGAAAAGGTCGAGTGATACCAGACCGGATCATCCATGCTCAGACCAACGAACCAGCGGAAGAGGAGATTGTAATCCATCTGCTCCATCAGTTGGCGCTCGCTGCGGATCGAATAAAATATTTGCAGCAGCAGCGCCTTAAGAAGGCTTTCCGGGGGAATCGAAGGACGACCGGTCGATGAATAAATCGTCTCCAATTGCGACCACATCTCCGCAAATGCCGAATCAACCATATCCCGGATTGGCCGAAGAGGATGATTCTTTGGAACACGCTGTTCTGGCGATAGGTAGCTGAACATCCCCTCTTCGCTATCTTTGACTCCCCGCATCCCGGTCTCCTCCTTAAGGTGAAACCAGGCTAGCAGCCAATACCTGTTCTTTCAACCGGTAAACCGAGTTTTTCAACAGCCTGTTAGACCTGGCCGGCCAAGCCCAGGGCCTCGGCCTCGAATTCGAGCGAGTAGCGCCTACGTGTTGTTTGGGTCAGCTTTTTCTGGGGAGACATGGATCACCTCCGCTTCGCAATCTACTCGCTTAACGTAGTGTCCGTCAAAATTGGGTAGCTCGCTGCAATCATGAGCATAATTGTCTGGCGAAGCAAATAAAATTACGTTTCATCTTTTAAGACACCCTGTTTGAAATAATTATTAAAACGTCTCACATGGTTTCGGGCAAGGGTATCGGCAAGCTTCGACTTTCCCGTTGCGATGGCTTGTACTAACGCCTCCAGGTCATTGAAGTCTTCTTTGAATACATTACAACCAGACATGCTGAAAGCTTCATATCTTTCCAGGATATTTTCGTGGATCATCCGATGGACCGCTTCTTGAACCGGGTTTTCGGTGGCTTGGGCTACGGCCAAGTGGATCTCCATATCCAGCCTGGCCAGCTTTTTGGTGTCCCATTCATCTTGGGCCAGTATATCCTTAGCCTCTTTTATCAGCGTGCGAAGCTTTTCGATATGTCCCGGCTTGGCCCTTTGGGCGGCCAAGGCGGCCGCCTGGCCCTCGAGCATCTCTCTGAATTCGGCCAGATGATCAAAAGATATTCTCTGAAACCGCAGCAGTAATGAAAAATTCTCTATGATTTTATCGTGTTCCGGCTTCTTAACGGTCGCCCCCCGCCCGCTCCCGGCTTAATCTCAATAAGGCCTTTTTCCTCCAGTACCCGCAGGGCTTCCCTGACCGTTCCGCGACTGGTTTTGAACATTTCCTTAAGCTGGAGTTCCGAAGGCAGGTTATCGCCGGGGGAGTAATGACCGTCCAGGATGGACGCCTCTATCTGTTCCACCACCAACTGAAAGGCCCGGTTCGGTTTGAGAGCTTTAAAAGGGGCCTCGTTCACTTATTCTCCCCGGCGATGATCTCAGTGCCTGATAGACCCGCCACGGCCTCCTGGATTTTCTCAACGGAAGTGATGACCGCCCGCGGTCCCCCGGACTCGATAAACCGAACCGCAGCCTCGATTTTGTTGCCCATGGAGCCACGATGAAACCGACCCTGACTCAACAGTTCCCTGGCCCTGGCCGTGCTTATGCGCTTTTCCAATGTTTGTCCCATCTTACTAAAATCCTTATATACTCCGGGAACATCGGTGGCAATAATAAAGACATCGGCGGCGCTCTCCGTGGCCAGCCGGGCCGAGACAAGATCCTTGTCGATAACTGCGTCTACTCCACTGAACCCCCGGCCCTCCCGAATAACCGGGATGCCTCCCCCCCCGCCGCAGATGACGATGAAACCGTCGTCAACAAGCCGCTTGATCTCCCTTCTTTCGACTATGGTCAGAGGCTCCGGCGAGGCCGCCATGCGGCGAAAGCCCTTGGCCGTTTCAGCAACCAGGTAGGGCAGCCCGGCCGCCTCCTCTGCCGTAAAGGAGGGCCCTATGGGTTTGGTCGGGTTGGCGAACATGGGATCGTTCTTATCTACCACCACGTAGGTCAGGACGGTGGTGATAAGAGGAGATACCGCGTCTAACCCCAACTCCATGAGCTGGTTGTCCGAGGTGGATTCGATCATATAGCCTATCTGCCCTTGGGTTTGGGCAACCAGAATCTCCAGGGGCATCCTGGGCGTTTGAGTGCAGCTTTCCTGCTGAAGAAGCAGGGCCCCCACCTGAGGGCCGTTGCCGTGGGTGATAATCAGCCGATATTTTTGAGAGAGAACGGCGACCTGGCGAAGCGGCACCTTGAGGTTTTCAGACTGCTCTTCAAAAGTACCTTTTTGCCCCTTCTGGATCAAGGCGTTGCCGCCCAGGGCCACAAGAACAGTTGGTCTGCTTGGATTGGGCGAATTCATGGCTGCTTTCCTTTCCCGAAAGCCGGGCCCGGGCGGGCCCGGCTTAATCGATTATGGCTACTTGATACGCCCCTTGAGGATATCGGCCAGAGTCCGCTCGCCGACGTCCTTATATTCATACCGGACCCGGACGAGCGGTTTCTCTATTTGGATGATTTTGGACAAGTCTATGGGGGTGGCGGAAAGCACCACATCGCACTCAGCGGCGTTGATGGTTTCCTGCAGATCGGCTACCTGGGCCCGGCCGTAACCCATGGCCGGCAGCAGGGTCCCGATGTGAGGATATTTGACATAGGTCTCCGCTATGGAACCGGTGATCCAAGGTCTGGGATCAGTTCTGTCCGGCTAAGCGAAGCATAGATTTAACTGATTGTTATTGTGGGTTAAATGATTATTAAAGCTGGGCGGTTGAAGTAATTTCTGGATGGTGCAGCGTCTGAAGAGGTTGAGTTGAAGGAGTTGAGCCAGTTGCTGAAGGCTTAATCCGAGGCGACAAAGGAACTTGAGATAGCAGAGCAAAAGGTAAGCAATCAAGGCCACATAGACCTGAGAAAGAACGGCATTGGGGGAGTTGCCGATAAAGGATTCGATCTTCAGGTTCTGCTTGATGAAGCGGAAGAAGGTCTCTATCTGCCAGCGTTCCTTGTAGATGTCGGCGATGGTCCTGGCCGAGAGATCGAAGTTGTTGGTCAAAAAGACGTAATGCTTACCGGCCTCCTTGTCGCGGTAGCCGACTCTTCGCAAGGCCACTGGGTAATCGGCCCATTTGGCCCCTGTAAGCCAAATGACCTGGTCGGAGGTGACGCCCAAACGGCGGTTGACTCTGTTGCGCTTGACGACCTTGTAGCGGGCGCCCTTTTTCATCCTGGTGACGAAGAAGACACCTTGGCCGGTCAGGGAAAAAAGCCAGGCAAAGGCGATGTAGGCTTTATCCATGGCCACGATCGAACCCTTGGGAAGGTAAATTGCTCGGGCGGTCTTGGACTCATGACGTTTGGCTTCGGAAATTGAAACAAAGGCAGGCAGATAGCCGTCATGATCCAGCAGGGTGTTGATTTTAATGCCGGCCTTAGTCTTTCGAAACCTGGCCCAAGGGAAGAGGCTCAGGCAGAGACTGATCGTGGTCGCATCCAAGGAGAAGAGCTTGTTTTTGAACTTGAACTTGTGCTTGGGAGCGATGGGCCGACAGCGGCTGTAGACATACCCGAACAGGGCCTCGAAGAAGGAAGCCGGCCGTTTCTCGTTGGCCTCGGCAAAGGTGGACCGGACTACTGGTTGGGTACCTAAGTGGTAGAGATTATTGCTCCTGGAGCGCATGGACCTGACCCCGTCCCGGAGCGAGGATCGGCCGGTCAGTTGGATAGACATGAGGTGAACGAACTGGTCCCAGCGGCTGAATCTGCGGGCCGTACGTCCGGTCCCGTGGGCTTTGTCCAGGGTGCTGAAAACATGTCTCGGAACAATCTTGAGCATCTGAGAGAGGATCGTGCTACAATGAGCCATGGCCTGATTTGTCCTTTCCGATCGGTGAGTTATGCGCAACACCATTATATCGGAAACCAGGGTGAATCAGGCCATTTTCTCAACCCTTAAACGGACAGGACTGATATATAATTTAACCGCAATCGCTAAAGAGCCTGGATAAATTCATGGGATTTTCTCTGCCCTGAAACAAACAGGACCGCTTCGGACAAATTAATTTAAGGCCCAAAATTGTATTTGACGTGTTTATTTGGTGATTGTATGTTCATATACAAAGATGATATTAATTTCACCTTCCAGGGCCGCCCTCTCATCCCTTGAAAGGGAGAACCCAGATGATCCAAAACAAACAAACCCATTTGTTCATCCAGGTAGCTGAAACCATAAAGACAAGGATTGATGCTGGTGAGTATAAAACCGGGGATTTTCTTCCCGCCTATAAGGATATTGCGGATGAGTTAGGAATTAGTATGATAACCGTCCGGAAAGCCATGGATATTTTGGCTAATGAGGGCCGGGTCATATTGAAGCAAGGGGTGCGGACCAGGGTCGCTGAGCCGACCGAAGGACCGGTCGAGATTGAAATTAATAAATGCTATCGCCATTGGGTGGAGACAGCCAAAGGGAAAAAGCAAAAACACAAAATTGAGCTCTTGGACCGGATGGTGGTCGACTGCCCGCCCCAGATCGGAAAAATCTTGCGTCTTGCCCCCGGCGAACAGGTCGAGCGGTTCAGACGGGTGTTCAGCCTGCAGGATAAGCCGATAATTTATTTAATAAATTATGCTCGCCCAGAGTTTATGTCCCGGATCCCGACCAACGATTTGCTTTCCGAATCTTTCATTGAATCATTTCAGCGGCACGCCGGGATAAAGATCGAGGAAATGGAGCAGCGCATCCAAGCAATCACCACAGACATCGATTTGGGTAAAATACTTAAATTAAACTTCGGCGCTCCCCTCATTTTCGTCCAAAATTCATATTTAGCGGCTAAATACATTCCAGTAGCAATAACCTACATGTACTACCACGGTGAACATTTCGTCTGCACTATAAAAAGAACCTTAACCTGAGATCTCTCCTGAAAATATTACGAGGAGCAAACCATGTTAAAGGAATACAACATTGGAGTCATCCCCGGCGACGGAATCGGGCCCGAAGTCATAACCCAAGCCGAGAAAGCCTTGACCGCGACCGAGCAGCTCTTCGGATTCAAATTAAACTTCACCAGGTATCCCTTGGGTGGAGATCATTTTCTTAAAACAAAGCAACTGTTGCCAGAGGAGACATTAACCGAGTTGAAAAGCCAGGACGCAATCATCTTAGGCGCCATTGGCCACCCGGATGTGCCGCCCGGTGTTCTGGAAAGGGGCATTCTGCTATATTTAAGGTTTAAAATGGATCTTTATATCAACCTACGACCGATCAAACTTTTCCCCGGTATCGAGTCGATTCTGAAAGGAAAAGGGCCGGATGATATTGATCTGGTGATCGTTCGCGAAAACACTGAAGGCTTGTATTCGGGAGTAGGAGGAAGCCTGTTTAAAGATACGGATAAAGAGGTCGCCGTTCAGGAATCGGTCAATACCTACGGAGCCGTTTATCGCTGTCTGCAGTATGCGTTTGAACTGGCCAAGCATCGTGAGCGCCAGAAGTTAACTCTGGTGGCTAAAACAAATGTATTGGCCTATGCGTCCGGACTCTGGGAAAGAGTTTTTCATGCCTTAAGCCGGGAATATCCGGAAGTGGAGACAGACTACAATCATATCGATGCGGCGAATATGTGGATGGTCAAAAATCCGGAAAAATTTTCCGTCGTCGTCACCGATAATCTTTTCGGCGACATAATCAGCGATCTTGGGGCCATTATCGCGGGAGGGTTGGGCCTGGCCGCCGGCGGTAATCTCAACCCCGGAAAAGCCTCCATTTTTGAACCAATCGGCGGATCCGCGCCAAAGTACGCCGGCCTTGATGTGGTCAATCCATTTGCCGCCATCCTCTCGGCAGGACTTATGCTTGATTACTTAGGCGAGAAAGAAGCCGCTGCCGCCGTTGAGCGCGCGGTAATAAAAACAATACCTACGATGAAGAGTATGAGTGCAGGCCGGATGGGGGCCGGAACCAATGCCGTCGGGGACCGAGTTCGAAACTATTTGATTGATTCCGAGGCGGAATGAATTCCAAAAAGGAAATAGTGAATAAGAAGACGCGGGCGAGACTTTTAAGAAAGCCCCGTTAGGCGGGCCACCCCCGGCCCGCCTATCAAGTTGTTTTTCAACAACCTGCTGAATCAACCGTCCCGCCGCAAGTAGTGGGGTTATGGCAGGTCAAAACAGCAACGGCGCTCGCGGCCAGCCGCGGTGAATTAACCCCCTCTTGGGGGCAAAGGCCTCGCCGCAGAAATCTCCCTAACCCTTCGGGGCTGATTGTCAGGAAAACTCGTTAGTTAAATTCCTTTTGATGGTGTAAACGAAATGCTCTGCATCATAGTGCATATGGCTGATTGCCGTCGGGATAGCGTTCGCTCCCAAATATATATTTTGAACATAAATAAGAGGAGAGCCGAAGCTGACTTTCATTATTTTTCCTAAATCAATATCTGCGGTGGCGGCTTGGATACGCTGCTCCATCTCCCTGAATTCGACCCCGGTGTTTTTTTGAAATGATTCAACGAATGATTCGGAAAGCAAATCCTTGGTCGGGATCCGGGACATCAATTTTGGGTGAGAATAGTTTACCAAATAAATTATGGGCTTGTCTTGCAGGCTGAATACCCGTCTGAATCGTTCCACGCGATCACCGGGGGCCAGGCGCAAGATTTTTCCGATCTGAGGCGGGCAGTCGATCACCATCCTGTCCAAAAGCTCAATTCGCGATTTGTGCTTTTTCCCTTTGGCCATCTCGACCCAATGGTTGTAATCTTTATTAATATCAATTTCGACTAGTCCTTTGTTCGGTTCGGCGACCCTGGCCCTCACCCCCTGCCGCAATATGATCCTGCCTTCTTCATTAGCCAAAATATCCATGGCCTTGCGGACAGTTATCATGCTGACCCCCAGGTCCTCCGCAATGTCCTTGTAGGCCGGAAGAAAGTCCCCGGGTTTATATTCCCCGGCATCAATTCTAGCTTTAATAGTATTGACTACTTGGATGAACAAGGGGGACGATTTAGGATGATCCATCTGAATTTACCTCCGAAAAAATCTTATGTAGAACGATAATATACTCATTATTATAATATCATCCAATATACGGGATAATCGTCTTAGTTGCCGATGAATTTACCTATAAGCACCCAAAGTGCAACCTTATCCTTAAATACCTTTCCGGCTTGCCTCCACCGCTCAGCAGTGCCAGCTTAGAGATAGAGATTTCCGATATTGTGGCACCGTTTTCCCGGGTGAGTTGCTTCCCCGAATCCTATTCCCTGAGATTGGGTAAGATTCGACCGCGGTCTGTTAAACAGAATGATCATTTTGGAGAAGAGCAGGTCCACCAAAAAAGAACAGAACACCTACACCCTTCGGCGTGCGGAGGCGGGCACATCAATAATAAAAATTGTACATCTTCAGCGGCATTGGTACAAGCTGTTTGTCCTGTTAAAATACGGTCCGTGCTCCATTTGATGTTCTGTTTGCGCGGTAATGTCTTTCTCAGGCCGGCGGTTGTCCCTTGAGGGCTATTCTTTTTCAGGATGGAATCCCCGCCGCCGAATCGGCCGCCCTTCAGCCCTTGGGCGAAACCTCATTCAGATTCCGGTTCGGTTGCCGATCTATGGGCGGTCGGTCGGCGGTCCCGGATCATCCGGCCAATCCTTTTTGAAACTCCTGGAAAGAAGGAACCGCCGCCAGTTCGAATTTCCGCTCGAACTGTCCTGGTTCAAAGGGGTAACTGCCGTAAAGCTTGGCGGCCTGTACGGCTCCATGGACGTGTTCAGGGGGAGTGTCCTTGGTGATCTCGTTCAAGAATAACAGCAGGCGGCCTTCCTCTCCGCCCGCTCTGATATAGTTCTTCACTCGGTCGACAATCCGCTCCAGAGGTCCCTCGGAAACCAGGGTGGCCTCGATACCGAACATCAGCGGCATGTTGTTGTCGTCCACATATTTTCGGAAAACTTCGAGCCCGACCGTCTCTATGTCCGGATCCAGGGCCAGATAATATCCAGGCATGGCCGCGTCACGCTTCATGTTCATGAAATGGGTCAGGCCCTCCGGGTCGTCTTTTACAAACCGCTCGCCCCACCAACCCCTGGCGCTCACGTTACCTACGCTTTCTCGCAGTCTAAGGACGTACGCCAGAGCGAATTCTTCAATAATAACCGGATTCGTGATGGGCAGTGAGGCGTACGCATCCGCACCCATGGCGTTTGATTCCCCGCCGGTCACCCTTCTCTGTTCATAGATCCAAGGCGCGAGCACCTCGTCCGTGAGAAAGGTAAAGAGGCGGTGATAAAAGCCGGGATTCATCATAATGCCAACGATCAATTCCTGGAGCCCGCAGATGTTGGCCGCAAGGCTGAAAGGAGCGCAGTAGCGCACGCCAGGAAAGTACCCCGCGTCAAGGGCGCGTTTTTTTAATTCCAACACAAACGGCATCCTTCCGGATTTTTTAGGATCCGGGGGGATCAGCCGGTCCAGATCCGCGGCCTCCCTAATCAGATGGTTCTTATGATTGATCTCCGGAGCCAAATCTTCAAACCAGGTGAGTTCTTGACCGAGCGCCTCTGCTTCGATGTTGTACAAGTCGTAATATTCGGTTCCCGGGAAGTCCAATTCCAAATATTCCGAGACAAGAAGTTGATTTTCGAAAAAAATAGCGGCGTTCCGGTAGTACTCCTGGGCATTATAACTGCAGTATTTCCGAGCCCCTTCGTTAATCTGGCCGAGAACCGGAACCCTGTCCGCCAACCCGGTGGAAGCCGCTCCAATCCTGGCTATACTTTCCTCCATTTGCGGTAATATTACCATCACACCCTCTTTGTATGTTGTAAGACGTCACCTGATTTTTAACGCCTTTTTTGTCGATTGCAGTTTGTTACCTAAGCAGCCCCGGAAGATAGAGAACCAGCTGGGGGAACAGGATCAAGAGACCCAAGGTTATAAACTCCAGGATGATGAACCGCGAGGCCCCTCTAAATATGTCCGTCAGATCCACATTTTTCGCGATCCCGCTGATCACATAGACGTTCAACCCCACGGGCGGCGTAATAAGCCCTATTTCGCACATCTTGATCATCAGTATTCCGAACCAGATGCCGCTGAAGTTGAGTGCTTGAATAATGGGAAAGACAATCGGAAGGGTGATGAGCATTATGGACACGGTATCGAGGAACATCCCCAGGGGAATATAGATTAACAAAACCAGGGCGAGCAAGGTATATGGAGAGACATCCAGCGAGGTCATAAAGGTGGTCACGTTATGGGGTATTCTCGCCAAGGAAAGAAAGGTGGTAAAAAAGGTGGCCCCCAGCATGATGATGAAGACCATGGAAGTAACCGTTCCCGCTAAGGCTAGGGCCTGGGGCATAACTTTAAAACTATTTTTACCATGACGCAGCAGGAGCAGGATAAAAGCGCAGAATGCCCCGTTTGCCGCCGCCTCTGTTACGGTGAAGACGCCTGAATAGATACCCCCGATAACAACGCCGATAATCAAGAGAAACCGCCACGCCTTGGGAAGAGCCCTAATCTTTTCCTTAAGCGACGACACATCGCCCAACGGGGCTAACCGGGGGTTCAGCATCACCATCACCACGACCCCCAGCGAAAAAACAACGATCGTCATGATTCCCGGAATTATTCCTCCGATCAGGAGTGCGCCGATCGATTGCTCGGTAATAAAACCATACAGCACCAGCGGTACGCTGGGGGGGATCATAATACCTAAGAGACCGCCCGCAGCCACGGAACCGGTGGCGAGTTTTGGATCATAACCGTGCTTCTCCATCTCGGGAATGGCTATGGATCCCATGGTTGCGGCGGTGGCCACACTCACCCCGGAAGTGGCCGCGAAAAAGCCGCAACCGATTATGGTACCGATAGCGAGGCCGCCGGGCAGGCGTCCGAAGAGCTTATTCCCGATATCGTAGGCATCGGTGCTTATGTCCGCGTAGAGGGCCAGTTGTCCGGCCAGGACAAAGAGCGGAACACATATGAAAACCCATGAGGCGGTACTCTCGTAGGGGATGGAAAAAAGCAGCCCCAACGCACAATCAACCCCTTGCAGCGCAATTACACCGCCGAGCCCCACGAAGGCCAAGGCAAAGGCCACGGGCATCCGCATGCAGATCAGGAAAAGCAGAACCAGGATGGCGATGATACTGACGATGGTGGTATACATTTTTCCCTTTCCCGCGATCCGTCATTCCGCCGCGCTATTCAGGACGGAATCACACAACCCGTCGCCCTGTTTGGGGGATGAATCTTGATCCTCTCCTCCGGATAGAATCTTGACCATACCCTGCAATATCTCTGAGATCAGTTCAAAACACAGCGTAGCCGCCCCCAAGGCGATGGTCGCCTTGCCGGGCCAGAGGGGAAAACGGACCGCACCCTGCCGGAAATCGCCTATTTCCCAGGCTTCATATGCGGCCATGAACGCTTGATAGGTAAGTGCGGCAAACACAACCAGCCCCAGAAACAAACCGATAACCGTGACAATCTCACGTTTTCTGGGTGGCATATTTTTTGTAAATAGCTCCACAAAAACATGTTCTTTTCTTATCTGGGTCCAGGAAAGGCAAAGAAATATCACCGCGACAATGAAAGCCTCGTTCAACTCGATAACCCCGGCAATGGGGAAGTGAATCAAGTATCTAAGAAAACCGTCCGCAACTGTGCTGAACATCATGATCAAGAGGATTACGCTCGACGTGTACAACAACAGTTTGGAAAACCACCTGACAACTCTGGTGTAAGTCTCTATTGCTCTCATGGATCTTAAGCCCTTACCGGAAACGGTTGAATGGTAACTCCATAACCTAAAAGTACAGGTCCCAGGAGACCCGTCTTTCTCCGCGCTATTGGTTGCCGTTCCTTAATTACCCTGGCAGCGGCAAAAAGAATCTTGAGGCTTTTGCTGCAGGAGTATATTTCATCACCCTCACCAGGCTGGATCAGCCTTTGTTGGTGTTCCATCTGCAAAAGATCTTTTCTGCATGGAAACGATCAACTTTCAGCCTGCGGAACCCTGAAGCGATTCCGCTGCCGAGTCCCGGCCCCGCGTATCCGCCCGGAATCTGGTGCGTTCCGGACGGATACGGACCGGGTCTCTGGCGCTACTTAATCTCGCCGCTCGCCTTCATTTGCTTATATTGCTCGAAGGGGCTGACAAACTTGGACGTCCCTTCGTATTTGGAAAGGATCTCCCTGTATTTGGTGAGGCATTCCGAAATGTTAACCTTATTTTTCTCCATTGTTTTCTGCCAGTTATTCCATAGAGCCGGAGTGACTTTTTCCTTCCAGCGCTTCTTTTCCTGGTCCGAGAGCAGATATAGTTCGGCCCCCTGCTCAATCGCGCTCTTTACCGACAACTTATTTTTTTCCATCGCGATTCCGAGGGTTTTAACGGGGAAATCCTTGCCCAAGTCGTCTATGACAGCCTTGATATCATCGGGTAACTGCTTCCAAAGCTTGTTGTTGATAACACTCGCCAGGGTGATATAGATTCCTACGCCGGGGTCGGTGATGTAGGGACCCACCTCGGGCATCCGCATGCTGATGGTCCAGTCAAAGGCGGCGCCGCAAACACCGTCGATAACGCCTCGTTCCATGGCGCTGTAGATCTCCGTGCCGGGCAAGGACAGCGGTACGGCGCCGAGGAGTTTTATGGCCTCGCTGATCAGGCCCAGGCCTCTGATTCTCAATCCTTGGAGGTCTTCGAGGGTTTCGACCTTTTTCTTATTGATCAACACCGAGCTGTAGCTGTTATGGAAATGCGTAACATGCATTCCCCGCCGCTCCCACTCTTCTCTGAAAGGCTTGTAGGTTTTGTAGAGTTCGGTGCACGCCATGGCTTGAACGTCCGGCTTATCCGTAAAATATATAAGCTCTGTGGTTGAAGATAGCGGCAGCTTACCATGGAAATAGGCCACCGGAATGAAGGACATGTGGGCTATGTTTCTGGCCACCGCGTCAATAGACTCGCCGACCTTGACCAAGGACTGGGCCCAGTAAAATTGAATTTTGACCCTGCCATCGGTCCTTTTTTCCAGCTGTTGACCCCACCAGGCAAGCTCTTTGCCGATGATTGTGGTATCAGCCGCATATGTATTGAATTTCAGGATCAGCGGTTTTTCTTTGGTGGGATTTAAGGTTTTTGCACATACCGTATTCACGCTTAAAAGGAACGCCAAAGCGGCTAGGACCACGATAGGGGATTTTTTATTCCTCAAACACTGACTTAACCTCATGATTTCCTCCTTCGGCGGCAAAAGAGCGAACTGATTAAACCTCTACCTGCTAAAACAAATGAATTTCAGTTACGGCTGAAAACCGGTAATTTCAGCTGAAGCCAATTACTCGCCAGCGACCTTAAATACATCTTTTAGTGGAACGACCTCCTGTTGCTATAAGTAAACCTGCTTCATCTTTCCGGTCACCCGAACGACCGTGGACCAAAATTACCGGAAGCCGGAGAGCGCCTGCCCGGTAACGGCAGGTCTCCTCCAGCTGCCGAGTATGTCCGGCGGATCTTGGATCTGATCTCCCGAACCTTACCTCCAGCTTTGTCTGTACGATTCATCACTTACCCCTTTGGCCTGAATTTAACCTGGGGTATCGTCAAATCGCGCTGACTGAAAAGCCCTTCCTCTTTTGCTGAAATCAGACTTGTTAATGATCGATTAACGGTTTATGCCGGACCGCCTCATCATACCCTTCGATATCTTGGCCTGCCCATGTCCATTGCGCGCCTCACCTTCTCCGAAATTTTATCCACCTTTCCTGGGGTAATTCCTTCTGCCACGCTGGTTCCCTTAAGATGGTTTGGACGTGCTCCCTAAATATTTTATTCTTAGATTGTATGCTGGCATACAAAGATACATTCGTCAAGTGATTTTTGATTATCTATAACTACATAAATTAGTAACAATAATACGTTATATGGAGCCGTTCGAGCGGAGAATTGCTTACCTCACCCTTATCCAAGGGGAGAGGTGGACCCCTTTGATTTGACCACTTTGCGGCGAAGTTAAGGTGGACCGGTTTATGGGTCACGCCGCTTTTCGTTGGCAGGCCAGAGGAAGCGCTCCCTCTGGAATGAGGACATTTTGATATCCGGCCGGCGGCCCCGGCCGTCCATGGATATCGGGGCACCGGCGTCTTTAAGCGCCCGGGTGAACTCCCGGCTGGTGAACTGGGAACCCTGGTCGGTGTTGAAGATCTCGGGAACCCCGTATCGAGTCAGGCCTCGTTCAGAGCGTCCACGCAGAAGTCGGCCTCCATGGTGTTGGACAGCCTCCATGAGCCGAAGCAAGCTTCGGAGAATTAGTCCCAAGGGATTAAAAGGTTGGTTGCTGTCAAGAGATGATTGCTTTGTTGTCGCCAGGTTGACCTCGATCCTCAGTCTTTTTAACAGTTAACCTCCTCCCACTCCCTCCGGGGCTTACCCGGCTTACTGAAAGTCTGCGGCCGAAGGGCTGAAGATGACCGTGTATCTGGGGTCGTCGGTGACCACCTCGTCCAGAAACCGGCCCCTGGCCGAGGGCCAGCCAAGTTCCTTGGCCCGGAGAAACTGTTCCCCGGTCAGTATCCCCCAGACCTGGGCGATGAATATCTCCTCCCGCCGGCCCTGGGGGTGCTTGGCCGAGTAGTGGGTGCTGGCCGCGATCAGGGACAGCCCGTCCGGGTCCGAGGCCGAGTCGCCGCCGAGAAACTCCAGGATTTCGCCGTAGACCATGCCGACCTCGTCCACGGTGATGTAAAAGCTTCCCCTTTTGATACCGCTCTTCCAGGGCATGAGGTTGCCGCTCATGGTCTTGATAACCTGGGCGAACTGCTTGTTCAGGCGGTGTCTCTCCAGCCTTACGATTTTGTTTTCCGGGTCGGACATGTTCTTCTCCGGTTGATAAAAGGACCTGAACGGTCTGAGCAGATGGTTGCTTCCGCTGCGGCTATCGGTTGGGCCGGACGGTAGTCTTAAAATACCCGAACCGAGTGTAAATGACGAACCTCAATTGAAGGTCGGGGGGAAAGCGGCGACCGCCCAAAGGATTTTCAGGAATGAAAAACCCCTCCCGCACCCGGATGCCGTAGGGCGCGGGGGAGGTTCTGTCTGTGGTCAAAGGATCAGGATCCTTATTGTTCAGAGGTCAGCCCGCCAGCACTCCCCGGATTTTCTCCAGGGCCCAGTCTATGGTCTCCCGGTCGATGATGAGGGGCGGGGCGAAGCGGATTACGTTGTCGTGGGTCTCCTTGCAGAGCAACCCCTTGCCCTTGAGCTTTTCGCAGAAAGAGCGGGCTCCTCCGGCCTCCTCTTTGAGCTCCACCCCGATCAGGAGGCCCTTGCCCCGGACCTCCTTGATGTGGGGCGAGTCCAGGGCGGCCAGCCTGGAGAAGAAATAATCCCCCTGGACTGTGGCGTTTTCGATCATGTTCTCCTCCACCAGGACCTTCAGGGCCTGCCGGGCCACGGCGCAGGCCAGGGGGTTTCCGCCAAAGGTTGAGCCGTGGTCGCCGGGCAGGAAAACGCCCAGGACATCGGTGTTGGAGAGGACCGCCGAGACCGGATAGAACCCTCCGGAAAGGGCCTTGCCGATGAGGGTCGCGTCCGCCTCTATGCCGTCGTGCTCCTCGGCCAGGAGTTTGCCGGTCCGGCCCAGCCCGGTCTGGATCTCGTCCAGGATGAGCATCACGTTGTTCTCCCGGCAGAGCTCCCGGGCCCGGCGGAGATAGCCCTGGGGCGGCACTATCACCCCGGCTTCGCCCTGGATGGGCTCCACCAGGAATCCGCAGGTGTTGGGGGTGATGGCCTCTTCCAGGGCCAGGGCGTCGCCGTAGGGAACCACCTTGAATCCGGGGGTGAAGGGTCCGAACCCCTGGCGGTACTGTTCCTCGGTGGAGAAACCGATGATGGTGATGGTCCGGCCGTGAAAGTTGTCGCTGCAGACGATCACCTCGGCCTGTCCGTCGGGGATGCCCTTGGCCTGGTAGCCCCATTTGCGGACCGCCTTGACGACCGTTTCCACGGCCTCGGCTCCGGAGTTCATGGGCAGAACCAGGTGGGAGTTGGTCAGCTCGCAGAGTTCCTGGTAAAAAGGCCCCAACTGGTCGTTGCGGAAGGCCCTGGAGGTGAGGGTCAGCCGGCCGGCCTGGTCGATGAGGGTTTGCAGAATCTTGGGGTGGCAGTGGCCCTGGTTGACCGCCGAATAGGCGGACAGGCAATCCAGGTACTTGTTGCCCTCCACGTCCCAGACCCAGACTCCCTGGCCCCGGTCCAGGACAACGTCCAGCGGCTTGTAGTTCCTAGCTCCGTAAAGATCCTCCAGTTTGATGTAATCTTGGGTATGCATGGGTTAACCCCCGAGTCCAGTGGTGCGACTTTAATATTCCGAGCACACCATACTCGGTGATAAAACCTTGCGGCGACGGCCCGGCCGGAGCTGCCGGGGACCAGCCCGGCGACCTGAAAAGAAGACCCCTGTCCCTGCTATTCACCCCAGATGACCTCCCCGGCGGCGAACAGAATGGGCAGATCCAATTTGTGCTTCCAGGCCAGGCGGAGAGCCGAGCGCAGGTCGCGGTAGGCCGGAATATCCTGCCCGGCGGCCTCCATCTGCTGATGGAGTTTGGCCGCCTCCTTGACCAGGGGTTCCTTCTTCTTGATCGACCCGCCCAGCTTGTGGGCGAAGCGGTAGGCCGGGCCGGAGAGTCCCTCGGTCAGAAAAGTGGCGGTCCAGGCTGCGGAGGAGGCGGCGAATGATTCGCTGCTGCCCCCCAGGGCCAGCCCCAACTGGGTGGCCTCGGCCGCGCTGCGGGCCATGTAGTGGCCCAGGGTGGCGGCGCCCTTCATCTGCCCGGAACGGGTCAGGATGTTGCCCCACAGAGAGTAGACCCGGGCCAGCCCGGCCGCGGCCTGGACTCCCAGGGGATCGGTGGAAAGCTCCACCCCCACCGGCGGCCAGTTGAACAGATCGGCCACCACGGACAAACTGCGCTCCGGGCCGGCGAGAACCCCGGTGGCCGGCCTGAACTCCACCAGATCGTCCTCCGAGACAGGCCCCACCAGGGCGTAGACCTCGATGTCGCTGCGGCCCATCTCGGCGGCCAGGTCGAGGGCCACCCGGCAGGGCAGGCGGTCGCTCTCCGGCTCGAATCCGCAGGAGGCCACCACCAGGCGCAGCGGCTGTTCGCTCTGGGTCAGGACGGTCTTGAGCTGCTGGACCATCTCGTCCGGCGGGGAGGCCAGAATGACCTCGCTGGCCTGGCGGAAGGCCGAGGGCGGATCGCTGGTGACAAAGGCGTTGCGGGGCAGACGGACCTCCTCAAAGCGGCCCTTGGGGGTCCGCATCACGTTCATCTCCCGGGCCGTCTCCGGATTGGAGTCGAACAGAGTCAGGCTGGCGTTGAGGTAGGACTTCTCCTCCAGGATGCGGTGCCCGATAAGGTGGGTCAGGGCGAAGCTCCAGTCCCCGCCGCCCACCACCACCAGGTTCTTGTCCGCGGTGGGGGAGTATATCCTCCGGTCCCCGTGGGTGGCGTAAAAGGCCAGCCCGCGGTGGGTGAGGACCTGGGGCAGCTTTCTGGAGACGGATTTTTCCTTGGTCAACAGGCGCTTGGAAAAGGAATCGATCACCCCCCTCTTGCGCAGGGTGGTCAACCCGTCCTGGAGTATTTCGGGGATGGAGTGGTTGAGGATGAAGTCCTCCAGATCCGGCTCCTGGCCGAAGGTGGCCTTATGATACTCGGTCAGCCGCTCCAGTTCCCGTTCCGTGGCTGAGACCAGGTTGCTCTCGCCCCTTCTGGCGGCCCTCCACAGTCCCCGGGCGGTCAGCTGGGAGGCCATTATCTTTTTGTGCTTGGCGATCTCCCTGATGGTGGTCAGGCCCACGTACTCGTCCAGTTCCAACTCGATTCTGGCGGCGGCGTGGGCTTTTTTTAGATCGCTCAGCAGAAGAGGCTCGGGCATGGCCAGATAGGCCCGGCCGTAGATATTCTCCATGGTTCTCCACCAGAAACTCAGGGGGTGGATGGCGGCCAGGCCCATGGTTCTGGCCGTCCCGGCGCCCCGGACCCAGCACCGCGGCCCCTGCCTGGCGGCCAGGGAAAGATCCTCCGGAACGACGGAGTAGGAGAGGGCCACGGGCTGGACCACCATGTCCTTTTCCCCGTCCAGGGCTCCGCGCAGGGTCACCAGCCGGCGGGGGTAGCGCAACCCGCCGTCCCTGGACCTGGCCCCGCCGTGCCAGGCCTCCAGAAAAATACCCTGCTGGTGGCCCGTCTCCGAGATGGCCCGGCAGTAGTTGAACAGGGAGGCCAGGCCCGGCCGGATGGATCCCCGGCGCTGGACCACATAGGACCCGCTCATGAGCAGCTTGGCCAGGGAGCCGATGACCATCATGTTGGCCCCGGCGGCGAAGATGGGCAGGTCCAGCCCGCTGTAGCCGGAGACGCAGTCCAGCAGGAACTCGTCCAGATGGGAGGAATGGTTGATCAGGTAAAGAACGCCCAGGCCCCGGTCCTGGTACTCCTTCAGCTTTTCCACGTGGGCGATCTCGTGGCTGTCCGGGGAGATGAAGGGCCGGGCGGGGTCCTGATGGCTGAAGACGACGCTCAGAATGGTGGACAGCCCGGCCTGGCCGTAAAGGTGGGCCTTGAGATCGTAGGCCACCTTGATGTTGTCCACCAGGGCCTGGATGTCCGCCCTTTTCGGCTGGAGTCCCTCCTCCCGCAGCTGAGCCAGGGTCAGATCCACGGCAAGCCGGGCCACCTCCTCCTGGTCGGCCCAATGGGGTTTCAGGTCTTGATACAGGGAGTACCAAGGGGCGCCCGTGGGGGAATGGGAAATTTTTTCCAAAAGGCGGATGAAGTCGACCCGATTGAGGGCCTTGATCAGGGACTTGTTGAGGGTCCCCTTGATTCTCACCGGCCAGGGTTTGGTCCTGCTGCGATTTTTACCGTCGGCCATCTCGGTTTCCTTGAGGGACGGCGTCTCTTTCCGGGCGACCGCCGCCCCCTGTTTCGCTGCCTTAAATCAATCTTTCAATCCCCGCCGGGGGTTAGGTTCCCCGGCGGACCGTAAAAGGGGTAATGATCCTGTGATGTTTAGGGAGCGTCAGAGGCTCCCTTTTGTAACCTCCCGAGGCGCGGTCCCCTGACGGCCCGTTCCCCTTAGGCAAACAATACATCCGCCGGGTCATGAGGGCAACCATAGTTGAAGCATGCCTGAAAGTCATGGGCGCCGGCGGTTTTGATTATCAGATTCCATCGGGTGAAAATCCCATTTGAAGCATTCTCAAAACCCGCTCCCTTTTCCCGGGCACAGCCTCCGGCCCGTTTAGCATTATGACAAAGGCCGCGGGAGGTTCCCCTTTCAGGGGCAGATACCCGGCCAGGGACTGGACTCCGGTCATGGTTCCGGTTTTGACCCGGCAGGAGCCCTGGGCCTTCAAGAGCCCGGCGTGGGGCCGGAACAGATTCAGCGCCTTGACCATCGTCGCCGGGCTGGCCCTGGTCTTGCGGGACAATCCCGAGCCCTCCGCCAGCCTGACTCCGTCCAGGCCCAGACCGGTCAGGATCCGGGCGGCGGCCTGCCCGGCCTTGGGGGCTGTGGCCGGCGGCCCCAGCTTTTCCGCGCCCATGGTCAGGAATACCTGGTTGGCTATGAAGTTGTTGGAGTACTCCATCATCCTGGTCACCACCTGGGAAAGAGGGAAGGAGGAGCGGTGAAGCTTAATGAGCTTTCCGCCCGGAAGATTCTTTCCGGCAATCTCGGGTTTCCCCTCCACCCGGACCCCGGCCTGTTGCAGAAAGGCCTGGAACAGTTGGCCCGCATAAAGCAGACAGGTCTCCGGGCTGTCGGCCAGGTTGAGCCGGACCCGGCCCCGGGCTCCGCTTCTGCGGCCCATCTTTCGGGCCAGGGGAGTCAAGGGGGTCTGTTTCTCGGCGGAGCGGACCCGGCCCTTTTGGTCGATGTGGACCATGATGGTGTTGAAGTTGACGCTCAGGGCCCCGTTAAAGGCGTCGTAGGGGTTCAGGCTCCGGGCGGTGCCGTCCAGGACCAGATCGGGGGCGAAAAAGGAGGAGTCGAGCAGGATGTTCCGGACAGAAGCGAGGCCGTTCTTCTTGAGACTTCGGGTCAGCTTGGCGATCTCTTCCGAGATCAGGAGGGGATCGCCCCGGCCTGAGATGATCAGGTCGTTCTCCTTGGTCAGCCGGAACTCAGTGGCGAAGCGGTAATCGGGCCCCAGACCCCGGAGGGCCGCCAGGGCGGTGACAATCTTCAGGATGGAGGCTGGGATAAACTTTTTGTCCTGGTTATGGCCGAACAGGACTTTTTCTTGGGAATCCTGGACCAGAACCCCGCCCGGGCCGGCCAGGCGCCTGACCTGCTCCCGCCAGCCGGCTCCGCACACGGCGGACGGAAAAACAAGCAGGCAGAGACAAACCAGGGCCGGGACAAGGAGATCAGTCCTTTTGTCGGCGCGGCGGAAAGGCGAGGTGGACCCGGTCCGAATCATGGCAAAACTATAGCAGGCCCGCAAAGGGGAGGGAACAGGCCAAGTGAGAAAATCAGGGGGAACTCAAGAATTGGGCTTGGGATCGATCCCGTATTTCTTGACCTTGTAGCCGATCATTCGCTGGGTGATGCCCAGCTCCCGGGCGGCCTTGGCCAGGTTGCCCCCGGTCCGCTCCAGGCTGGCCTTGATCAGGCCCTGCTCCAGTTCGGCCACGGCCTGGGTCAGCAGGGCCGAGGTGACCATGGCCGGGGCCTCGGCCTGAAGGGCGGGGGGCAGGTGCTCGGGCAGGATGGTCTGGCCCTCGGTCAAAAGCACGGCCCGTTCGATACAGTTCTCCAGTTCCCGGACATTGCCGGGCCAGTGGTAGGAGAGGATCCGGTCCAGGGCTTGGGGGGCCACCCGGCGGACGTCCTTGTCCATCTCCCGGCTGTACTTGTCCACGAAATGGTCGGCCAGCAGAAGGATGTCCGTCTTCCGCTCTCTTAAAGGGGGCAGGTTGATGGGAAAGACGTTCAGCCGGTAGTAGAGGTCTTCCCTGAATCCGCTGTCCTCCAACGCCTTTTCCAGGTTCCGGTTGGTGGCCGCGATGACCCGGACGTCCACCTTAACGGTCCGCTCCCCGCCCAACCGTTCCAGTTCCCTCTCCTGAAGTATGCGCAGCAGCTTGGCCTGGGCCTCCAGGGGCAGGGAACCCACCTCGTCCAGGAAGATGGTTCCTCCCTGGGCCAGTTCGAACTTGCCCGGCTTGGCCTTGAGGGCTCCGGTAAAGGCTCCCTTTTCGTGGCCGAAAAGCTCGGACTCGATCAGGCTTTCGGGCAAGGCCGCGCAGTTGACCTTGATGAAGCTCTCCTCGGCCCGCTGAGAGGAATAGTGGATGGCCGCGGCCACCAGGCTCTTGCCCGTTCCCGACTCGCCCCGCAGCAGAACAGTGGTCTTGGACCGGACCACCTTCTCGATCAGGGCGAAGACCTCGTACATGGCCTCTGAATGGCCGATCAGGTTGGAGGAGGAAAAACGGGTGGTCAGCTGGCTTTTGAGACGCAGGTTCTCCTCCTCCAGCCGCAGGGCCTCCAGCCGGGCCACCGACTGGGCGATCAGGGAGGCGATCAGCAGCAGAAACTCCACCTCCTGGTCCAGGTCGCTTTGGGCCAGTCCGGGGCGGTCCACCCACAGGGCGCCCAGGCTTTTGGCCTGACCGGCCGAAGCCCCGGCGCCGGGAAGGTCGTTCTCCGGAGCCTTGATGGGGACGCACAGAAAGGAGATGTCCTCCCCGGTTCCCTTCCTGGTTCCGGTCCGGTCCAGGAAAAGAGGCTCCTCCGAGATCTTGGGCACGGCCATGGGCCGCCCGGTCTCCACCACCCGGCCGGTCACCCCCTCGCCCAGGCCGTAGCTGCCCCGGGCCTTCTCCTTGGGGCTGAGACCGTAGGCTGCCTCCAGGTTGATCCGTCCGGTTCTGGAGTTGAGCAGGCTGATGGCCCCCCGGCTGAACCCCAGGTGCTGGTGGAGGAGTTCCAGGGTATCGTGAAGGGCCTTCTCCAGATCCCCGGGATGGGACAGGACCGCAGAGAGGCGGTAGAGACAGTCCAATTTTTTCTGGGCCGGATTTGCCATGACATTTTTGTAATACTTCAAAAGGAACGCCATTACAAGTCGCCTTGGAGAAATAAATTCAAGGCGGTCCCGCAGCCCCGGGGGCGACCGGGGCTGGAATCGGTCTTGGAAATGATACAAAAATGTCGCTTATCTTTTGAGTGATACAAAATTGTACAAACCGCGAGACCGGCTATTAATATTCAATTAGCTGTAATAACTTGATAATTAATAAATAAAAGCCTGGCTCAATATTTGCATTATTTTGATTCGAAAGGAGTTCAGCCATGAAAAAAATCGAGGCCATCATCAAGCCTTTTAAATTGGATGAAGTAAAGGACGCTCTCAACGACTTGGGTGTGGCCGGCATGACGGTCGTCGAGGTGCGGGGCTTCGGCCGCCAGAAGGGACGCAAGGAGATCTACCGTGGAGCCGAGTATGTGGTTGATTTTTTACCTAAAATAAAAATAGAAGTGGTTCTCGGAGACGACCTGGTGGGCCGGGCCGTGGAGGCCATCACCGAGTCGGCCAAGACCGGCAAGATCGGGGACGGCAAAATTTTCGTCCTTCCGGTGGAGGAAGTGGTCCGGATCCGGACCGGGGAAAAAGGGCCGGACGCGGTTTAAGACGAAATGCTCAGCACTCATCCCAAAGGGCTCATCGGCGAACTGAGCAAGTCCCGGGAACGCCTTTATATGGACCACCTCTCCGGCCTGCCCGGCACGGTGGTGGTCCGGCGCTGCACCGACTGGGTGGAGGGCGTGATCAAGCGCCTTTACGGCGAGGCTCTGGCCAGGTATCCGGTCTACGGCCCTGTGGGGTTGGTGGCCGTGGGCGGTTTCGGCCGAGGGGAGCTTAATCTCCAGTCGGACGTGGATCTGCTGTTCATCTATCCGGCCAAAATCAAAAAGGAGATGGAGCGGCTGGCCGAGATGGTCCTCTATCCCCTGTGGGACCTGAAGCTGGACGTGGGCCACGCGGCCCGGACCCTGCCCGAGTGCATGGAGATGGGGAAGGAGGACTTTTCGGTCCTGGTCTCCCTGCTCACCGCCCGGACCGTGGCCGGTGATGGGGAGCAGGTCGAACGCCTTCACGAGATGCTGGACAAGGCCCTTCACTCCCTGAAGGCCCGCCGGGCCTTCCTGGAAAAGGTCCGAAAGGCCGACCGGGAGCGGGAGATCAAATACGGCAACACCCCCTACCTTCTGGAGCCCAATCTCAAGGAAGGGGAGGGGGGACTCCGGGACATCCACACCATAAACTGGGTGGGCCTGGGCTGTTTCAAGGCCGGTAAGCTATACCGGCTGGTGGAACAGGGCCTCATGACCGACGAGGAGGTGGCCTTCATCGGCGAATCCCGGGAGTTTCTGTGGCGGGTCAGAAACCATCTCCACTACCTGGCCAAGGGCCACGACGATCAGCTCACCTTCGAGTGGCAGGTGGAGGTGGCCCGGTTTTTGGGCTACAGCAACAGGAACGGGCTCTCCGGGGTGGACTGGTTCATGCGGGACTTCTACACCAGGGCCCATCATCTCCGGAACATCCAGCGGATCTTCTTCGAGCGGTCCCATGACCGGCTGGCTCTCTCCTCCTCCAAAAGCCGCAAACTGGAGGATGACTTCCTGGTTAGGGACGAGAAGCTCCACCTGACCGATCCAGACTCGGCGAAGCAGAACCCCGGACTGCTGATGAAGCTTTTCGCCGTATCGGCCCGGAGCGGGATCAAGGTCAGCCACCACGCCCGGGAGGAGGTCCGCCAAAGACGCCACCTGGTGGACGAGGCCTTCCGCCGGGACCCGGAGGTGCGACAGGATTTCTTTACGGTCATCCAACCACCCAAACCCGGGGCCGGGGCCATCTTCGCCTTTCACGGCTCAGGCCTGTTGAACGCCTATATCCCGGAATTGGACAGCGTTTTCCAGCTGCCCCAGCACGATGCCTTCCATACCCTGACCGTGGACGTGCATCTGTTGGAGACGGTTCATCTCCTGGCCGAGATGAAGAGCGGCGAGAGGGGGTCTACCCTGGGCGGGGAGGTGGTCCGGGATCTTTTAAACCAGCTCTCCCGGCCCCGGCTGCTCTGCCTGGCCGCCCTGATCCACGATCTGGGCAAGGGTGGGGGCAAGGGCCATTCCGAGCGGGGGGCCAAGATGGCCCAGCCCATAATGGACCGGCTGGACCTGAAGGAGGAGGAGGCCGACCTGGTCAGGTTCCTGATCCGCAACCACCTGCTCCTCATGGAGACCGCCCTGAGGCGGGATATCCACGACGAAAACATGCTCTTCTCCCTGGCCGGTCGGATCGGCGACGAGGAACGGCTGGCCATGCTCTTTCTGCTCACCGTGGCCGACTCCAACGCCACCGGCCCCCGGGCCTGGTCCTCCTGGCAGGCCACCTTGTTGGCCGAGCTGTATTTCAAGGTCCTGGCCATCATGATCCGCAAGGATGTGGACGTCTTGGAGACCCCGGAGCGCCTGGCCCTTTTGACCGACACGGTGACCGACCTGCTCAAGGGGCGCCTGGACCGGGAACGGGTGGAGTACCATCTGGACAACCTGCCCACCCAGTACCGCCTTTCCACCGAGCCGAAGGTGGTGGCCGAGCAGATGCTCCTCCAGGAGTCTTTAAGCGGCCGGCGCATGGTCTTCGACGTCCAGGCCAAGAAGAAGGAGGGCTACTGCCAGTTCACCGTGGTCTCCAAGAGGCGCCGGGGCGTCTTTTCCCGCGTGGCCGGAGTGCTGACCCTGAACGGGCTCAACATCCTGGGCGCCCAGGTCCACAACCGCAAGGATTACGCCACCATCCTGGTCTTCCAGACCGAACTGCCGGTGGACCGCTATGCCTTTGAGGACAAGAAGCAGAAGGTCGGCCGGGACATGGAAAAGGCCCTTTCCGGCAGGCTGGCCCTTCATGTCCGGGTGGCCCAGAGACTGGCCCAGGTCAAGTCCGATCTGGCCCGGGCCCCCAAGAGGCCGGTGGAGGTGGAGGTGGATAACTCCATCTCCGATTTTCATACCGTGGTGGAGGTGGCGGCCAACGACCGCCTGGGACTTCTCTACGACATAACCAAGGTTTTCTACGATCTGGACCTGGAGATCCATCTGGCCAAGATATCGACCAAGGTAGACCAGGTTTTCGATGCCTTCTACGTCACCGGTCTGGACGGAGGAAAGGTGGAGGACGAGGAGCAGATCAGCGAGGTTCGGGAAGCCTTGAAAGCTATTTTGGAATAAACCGAAAGGAGATAGAGACGAAATGACCCCGAAAGAAGTACTGGAGATGGTGAAAGAGAACGGCGCCGTTATGGTCGATCTCAAGTTCATGGACTTTCCGGGAAGCTGGCAGCATTTTTCGGTTCCGGTGGCCGAGCTGAACGAGGATTCCTTTGAGGACGGGTTCGGCTTCGACGGTTCCTCCATCCGGGGCTGGCAGCCCATCAACGCCTCGGACATGCTGGTCATCCCCGATCCGGATACGGCCATGATGGATCCCTTTACCAAACACCCGACCCTGTCCCTGGTTTGCAATATTTCCGACCCCATTACCAAGGAGCGCTACACCAGGGACCCCCGCAACGTGGCCCAGAAGGCCGAGGCCTATCTAAAATCCACCGGCCTGGGCGACACCGCCTATTTCGGTCCGGAGGCCGAGTTCTTCATCTTGGACGACATCCGCTTCGACACCGCCCCCCAGTACTCCTTCTTCTATCTTGACTCGGTGGAAGGCGTCTGGAACTCGGGTCGGGAGGAGAACCCCAACCTGGGCTACAAGCCCCGCCACAAGGAGGGCTACTTCCCGGTCTCTCCCACCGACTCCTTCCAGGACCTGCGCACCGAGATGGCCCTGGTCATGCAGTCCTGCGGGATCACCGTGGAGGCCCAGCACCACGAGGTGGCCACCTCGGGCCAGGCCGAGATCGACATGAAGTACGCTCCTCTGGTAAACCAAGCCGACCACCTGATGCTGTTCAAGTACATCATCAAGAACGTGGCCAAGAACGCCGGCCGGACCGCGACCTTCATGCCCAAGCCCCTGTTCGGCGACAACGGCTCGGGGATGCACGTCCACATCTCTCTCTGGAAGGACGGCAAACCCCTCTTCGCCGGCGACCGGTACGGCGGCCTGTCCGAGATGGCGCTTTATTTTATGGGCGGCATTCTCAAGCACGCCGCGGCCCTGTGCGCCTTCACCAACCCCACCACCAACTCCTACAAGCGGTTGGTGCCCGGCTACGAGGCCCCGGTGAACCTGGCCTACTCGTCGCGCAACCGCTCGGCCGCGCTCAGGATTCCCATGTACTCCGCCTCGCCGGCGGCCAAGAGGGTCGAGGTCCGCTTCCCGGATCCCTCCTGCAACGGCTATCTGGCCTTTGCCGCTCTGCTAATGGCCGGTCTGGACGGGGTGGAGAACAAGATGGATCCGGGCCAGCCCCTGGACAAGGACATCTACTCCCTCTCCCCGGAGGAACTCAAGGGCGTGCCTTCCACCCCCGGTTCCCTGGAGCAGGCTCTGGCCGCCTTGAGGGAGGACCATGACTTTCTGTTAAAGGGCGACGTGTTCACTCCGGACGTCATCGATATGTGGCTGGAGTACAAGATCGAGAATGAGGTGGACGCCATGAGGCTGCGGCCCCACCCCTACGAGTTCGCTCTCTATTACGATATCTAATATGGATACCGCCCAAAGCCGCAAGCGGCTTTGGGCTCTCGGCCGGCAAACCACGCTTTTGCCGGCCGAGTGAGCGCTTTGGCGCTCGGTGCACCCATGCGGGCGCTCACCGGCCGGAAGGGGCGTCGCTTCAGAGCCTGGTTCACCGCCATTTTCACTTTTCGGCTGAACGTGTTTTTGCCGGGTCGGGAGGCACGGAGGGAGGACCTATATGGTAAACGCCGGAGATACGGCCTTCATGCTGGTGGCCACGGCCATGGTCATGCTCATGACCCCGGGGCTGGCCCTTTTCTACGGGGGCCTGGTCAGAACCAAGAACGTTCTGGGGACCATGCTTCAGAGTTTTATCTGTCTGGGGGGCGTCTCCCTCATCTGGATCCTGTTCGGCTATTCCCTGGCCTTCGGCCCGGACCTGGGCGGATTCATCGGCGGCCTGGACTACCTGGGCCTAAGGGGAGTGGGGCTCAAACCCGGGCCCTACGCCGAGACCATCCCCCATCTTCTTTTCTGCGCCTTTCAGCTCATGTTCGCCGTCATCACCCCGGCCCTGATCAGCGGAGCCGTGGCCGAGCGGATGAAATTCTCGGCCTACCTGGCCTTCGTCACCCTGTGGACCATCCTGGTCTATCTCCCGGTCTGCCACTGGGTTTGGGGCGGGGGCTGGCTGGGCCGCTTGGGCGCCCTTGATTTCGCCGGCGGCACGGTGATCCATATCAACTCCGGCGCGGCCGCCCTGGCCGGGCTGGTGGCGGTAACCCCGGCGGCCGGGTTTGTGGAGCCCCTGGCCGCCCTGGTCATCGGCGGCGCGGCCGGGCTGATCTGCTACGCCGCCATCCTGGCCAAGGAAAGGCTGGGCTACGACGATTCCCTGGATGTGGTGGGGGTCCACGGAGTGGGCGGCCTGTGGGGCGCCCTGGCCACGGGGCTGTTCGCCTCGGTGGGCGGAACCGGGCTTTTTTACGGCAACGCCGCCCAGCTGGGGATCCAGCTCCTGGGCGCGGCGGCGGCCGTGGGCTACTCCTTTGGATTGACCTACCTGATCCTGAAAATGATCGGCGGCCTGGTGGGTTTGCGGGTCTCAGAGGACGACGAGGTCCAGGGCCTGGATCCGACCCAGCGCCAGGAGACGGGTTATTACCTGGCCTGAGCCGGGCATCTTTTCGGGGACTGCAGGCCGGGGGGATGCGGCAGGGCTTGATATCGGACCGCCGGGAAAGGTAGAATCCCATATGTTTTCACCAGTTCCCTCATTTGCAGCGTTGGGTTTGGATGAGGCCCTGGGCCTCCTGGAGGAGCACTCTCCGCCCCTGGCCAAGGCCCTGGCCGCAAGAGAGGAACTGCAGGAGGAGCTGTTCGCCGGCCGGGATCCCGACAGACTTCTGGACCGACCCCTGGACCGGGAGGCCATAGGGGAACTCTTCCGCGCCGAGGCGGAACGTCTCGGCTCCGGGCCGGACCAGGAGAACGAGGAAAAACTCATGCTCCTCCTGCGCCGGGTCAAGGAACAGGTCTTCGTCCACCTGGGGCTGAGGGACCTGGGCGGAAGGGCCGGCCTGGGCGAGGCGACCCGAACTCTGACCCACCTGGCCGAACTGGCCTTGGAACAGAGCCTGGAGAAGGGGCTGGAGCTGTTGCTCAAACGCCGCTGCCTGCCGCCCTGGCCCGAGGGGGCCCCGCTCTTTTTCTGCGTCTTGGGCATGGGCAAGCTGGGCGGCCGGGAGCTGAACTACTCCTCGGACGTAGACCTGATCTACCTTTACGACCCGCAGCTGTGGCCTTTCCCCGATCATCCGGCCGCAGCAGAGACCGCCGCAGCCCTGGGGGCCCTCATCGGGCGGGTCATGTCCCGGCCCACCGGAGAGGGGTTGGTCTTCCGGGTGGATCTGGACCTGCGTCCGGCCGGCAAGGACGGAGCCCTGGTCCCCACCCTGGAGGCGGCCCGGAGGCACTACATCTACCGGGCCGCGGACTGGGAGCGGCTGGCCCTGATCAAGGCCAGGCCCGTGGCCGGTAACAGGGATATGGGAGCCTATCTGGTGGAGGAGACATATCCTTTTGTCTACCGCCGCCACCTGGACTACACCGCCCTGGAGGAACTGCGGCGGCTCAAAAAAAAGATCGCCTCCCGGCCCGGCACCAGGACCCCGGCCGGGTTTGATCTGAAGCTGGACCGGGGCGGAATCCGCCAGATCGAATTTTTCGCCCAGACCCTCCAGCTCATCTACGGGGGACGTTCCCCTAAGCTGAGATCCGGTTCCACCCTGGAGGCCCTCTCCCTTCTGATGGACCAGGGCCTCATTACCCCGGCCGACCGGGAAGATTTGGACCAGGCCTACGTTTTTCTGAGAACGGCGGAGCACCGGCTCCAGCTCAGGTTTCTCCAGCAGACCCAGTCTCTGCCCCTGGAGGAGAAGGATCTGGTCCGGTTGACCAGGTCCATGGGCTACCCGGCCGGGGAGGCCTCCGCTTTTCTGGCGGATCTGCAGAGGCACACCGGGGCCGTGGCGGAGCGGTTCGAGTCCCTGCTCCGGGAGGAGGGCGAGGAGGCCGAGGAACGGCCCCTGGCCGGGCTGATCGACGCCCTGGACCAGGGGGAGGGGGACGAGGCCCTGGACATTCTGGCCACGGCCGGCTTCCGGGACCCGGGCCGGGCCAGGACCATCATCGCCGACCTAAGGGCCGACTCTTTCCTGTCCAGTTCCCTTGAATCTCAGCGGAGCCTTTTGAACAAGGTTTTGCCGGCCATCCTGGAGGGTATTCTCCGTTCGGCCGATCCTGACACGGCCCTGGTCCGGCTGGAGAATTTCCTGGCCAGGATCGGCCCCAAGACCGGGCTGTTCCTGCTTCTGCTGCAGAACCCGGCCACCCTGGAGCTAATGGTCAGGCTCATGTCCTCCTCGGCCTACCTGGCCCGGGTTCTGACCGCCCATCCCGGCATCCTGGACGGGCTCATCGACAGCCGTTCCCGGACGGTGAAGAGCCGGGAGGAACTTCAGGCGGAGCTGCACGAGCTGACCGGGCCCGTGGAGGACGAGGAGGAGCGGGCCGGATTGATCAGGCGGTTCAAGGCCGAGGAGACGGTCCGCATCGCGGTCCAGGACCTGACCGAGGGACTGCCCCTGGAGCGGATTTCGGATCAGCTTTCAGATTTGGCCGAGGCGGTCCTGGAAACTACTTTGGAGCTGGCCGGGGAGAACCTGGCCCGTCGCTACGGCCGGGATTACGAGCAGGGGCGGCCCCAGTTCGCGGTCCTGGGGCTGGGCAAATTGGGCGGCCGGGAACTGGCCTACCACGCCGACCTGGACGTGCTCTTTTTGTTCCGGGCCCGGCCCGGGCAGGAAGGCGGTCGGTTCACCCCGGCGGAATACGCCATCAAGCTGGCCCAACGGGCCATCTCCCTGTTGTCCGTGCCCATGGCCGAAGGCCCGGGCTACGAGCTGGACGCCCGGCTGCGGCCCTCGGGCCGCCAGGGACCCCTGTGCGTCTCCCTGGACTCCTTCCGGGAATACCACCGCACCAGCCAGGTCTGGGAGCGGTTGGCCCTGCTCAAGAGCCGGACCGTCTCCGGAGACCCGGAACTCTGCCGCGCGGCCGAAGAGGCGGTGCAAGAGGCGGTTTTTAAACGGGAACTGGAGCCGGGCTGGGCCGGGGAGATAAGGCGGCTGCGGCTGAAGATGCTGGAGGAGAGGGCCGCCTCCTCGGGGCTGGACCTGAAGATGGGCCGGGGCGGAATGGTGGATGTGGAGTTCGCGGCCCAGGCCCTGCAGCTGATCCACGGCCGGACCAGGCCGGAACTCAGGACGCCCCATATCCTGAGAGGGCTGAGCGCCCTGGACCGGGCCGGGATCATCGGGCCGGAGACTTACCGCGATCTGTATCAGGGCTATCGGTTTTTGAGGCTGCTGGACCGGAGGCTGAGGCTGATCCACGACCGGGGCGGCGAAAAAGTGGGCTACTCGGATCAGGATATCAAACGCGCGGGGGAGGACCCGGCCCGGACCCGCCAGGTCAGCCTCCAAGTGGGCCGGGCCTACGACATGGTTATGGAGGCCCTTTGAGATGGAACCGATCGAGGCCTATGAAATCCTGTCCCGGTGGTTGCTGACCCAAAACAGCTGCGCGGCCGCCTGGCTGGCCAGATATCCCCAGCTATTCATGGGGCTGGACAAGGCGCCCGGCAAGCAGGGACCCAAGGAGCCGCCCGCCCTGAGGGAGCCCTTTGACGAGGAAACGGCCCAGGCCGACCTGCGCCTCTGGCTGGGCCGGGAGCTGGTGGCCCTGAACATGGCGGCCCTTTCGGGCCGGCCCCGGCCGGTTTCCATCTTGGACCGCCTGGCCGGAGTGGTGGGCCGGGCCGTGGACCTGGCCCTGGTCATGTCCGACCGGTCCCTGCGGGAGAGGTTCCACCACCCCCTGCTGCTGCCCCTCTCCCGGGGACTGGGGCCGGTCACGGTCCTGGCCTGGGGTCCTTTGGCCGGGCGGGAGGCGGCCTTTAACCAGGCGGTGGGGCTCTTTTTTTTGTTCAGCCGGAGTCCGGGTTTTGCCGGGCCCCGGTCGGAGGAGGACCTGGACCAGGCCCGCAGCCAGGACAAGCAGATGATCATCCTGCGGGAGTACGTGCTCAAGGCCGCGGGTCGGGTGCTGACCTTTCTGGGCATGGAGCACCCGGCCGGCCCGGCCCTGTCCACGGCTCCGCCCGATGGCTGGTCCCAGGCCCTTATCGGACCCCAGATCAACTCCCTGGCCCGGTTTACCGACTTTTTTCAGCACAAGGCCGACCAGGCCCAGCTCTTCAGCCTGACCAGGATGACCCCCCTGGCCGGGCAGAAAAGACTGGGCCACGAGGTGGTCAAACAGGTCAAGAGGATGCTGCTGGAAAGGTTCTCGGACCGGGCCCTGATCGCCGCAACCCTGAGTAGGCTCCGGGCCCGGCCCCAGGAACGGTTCGACCCGGCGGCCAACCCCGGCGGCCTGGACGACCTGGGGCGTCTGGTGGACGGGTTGCTGCTTGCCAAGGGGGTCTGGACCGGCCGGACAACCGGGGGGAGGTTGAAGAAGGCCGCGGCCCTGGGGCTGTTGAGCCCTTCCCAGGCGGCGGACCTGGCCGCGGCTCACGAGGCCCTGCTCCAGGCCCATCTGGTTTGCTCGGTTTTGGATCAGCGTCCCCCCGGCCAGACCCAGTACGAGGCGGCCCTGGCCCTGTGGCCCCGGCGCAAAGGCGGAGCGGACCTCCTCTCCCTGGCCGCCGCACGGGAGATAGTGAGCCACGCCCTGGACCGGTTCATCCGGGAGGGCTGAGGGCGGGGCGGAGGGTTGGCTTTGGCATGTGTTTTTGCAGGGATGCAAAAACACATGCCAAAGCCAACCGGCCCCCCGATCCAAATCCGGCCTGTCATCGGCTCCCCTTTAACGGGCGGCCGAATCCATCGCCTCTTCGGCAAAGGGCGGGTTGAGAACCAGACCTTGGATCTCCATCGCCGAAAGCCCTTCCTGGCCCCACCTGCCGCTCCAGTGCGAGGGGATGAGATAATCCCTGAAGGACACCCAGTGTTCCACCCGGATCCGATTTTCGCCGATCGCGGCCCCGAGCAGCCGGTCGTGGGAAAACTCCAGTTCCAGAACGCGCCCCTGGCCCACCCCGGCCTTGATTCGGTTCGGGCCGTTGTCCTCAAAAACGAACCCGTCCCCGGCCAGGGGCAGGAGCAGGGCGGCCTGTTCCAGAAGATAGGCGGCCTGGGCCTTGTCCGGGTCCGCCGGGCCCGCCGCCCCGTTTTTTTTGAACCAGGCCCGGTCCGCTCTCATCCCGGTCTGCCACAGGGCCAGATGAAAATTGAAGGCGCTGAGGCTGGTCTGGCGGGAATATCCCGAACCGGGCAGGAGCAGGGCCTCGAACCCCACCGGGGCCTTTAGCCCCCACAGCTCCCGGTTGGCCGTGCCGAAGTAATAGAAGGATTCAACCAGGGGCCTGCTCGGCCCAAAGGACCTGACCAGGGCTTTGAGAAGCAGGGGGTGGAGGCTGCCGGGCCAGGGCCCGGTCTGCGGTTCCACATATTCCAGATACCCGGGGCGGCTGCCGAACCCGGCGAATCCGGCCTTGACCTCCGGGGAGGAGATGAGCGGCGGCTGGACCAGGATGGAGTAGCCGATGACCCCCGTAAGAACCGCGGGAAAGAGAAGGCGGAAGAACCAGTCCAGAAACCTGTTGCCGCTCATTGCCACACCTCCCGGCCTTTGCCGGTTAGCCTATGATGGTCAACCCTTCGTCGGCCGGGGAAAGTTTCCGGCCGCCTTGGGAGGTGACCTCCACCGTGTTCTCGTGACCCACCGCCCCTATCCCCGGCAGAACCAGCTTCAACTCCAGGGCCAGGGTCTGATTCTCCTTCAACTCGTCATCCCTCCCGGCGGCCAGATAGGGCGGCTCGCTGATCTCCAGCCCCACGCCGTGGCCCACAAAATTCACCTTGGATTCCTCCAGCCCCATGAACTCCCGCTCATAACCCAGATCTGCGGCTGTCTCCAGGGCCAGGCGGTAGAGGCTCCGGCCGGCGGCTCCGGGACGCAGCCGGTCCAGCAACTCGGCTTCGATTGTTTTGAGGGCATCAAGGCCCCGAACTACCTGGGGCTGGGGCTCCCCCCAGGAAAACATCCTGGTCACGTCCATGTGGTAGCCCAGGTAGCAGGTGGCGAAGTCGACCACAATGGGTTCTCCGGGGCGGATGGGGTCCAGGGACGGCCCCTGGGGGAAGGAACTCGAGAGGCCCAGGCCGCCGAAAGGGGCCTCCACCCGGCTGGAGCGGAGGCCGTTTGGGCCGGCCACCACATGCCAGGGATACATCTCGCCGTTAAAGGAGCGCGACCGGGACAGAACCTGGCTGCCCAGCTGGGAGGCCGAGGCGAGGAGTGCGCCGCTAAGGGCCAGTTCGCTCATCCCGGGCCTGAATAGGCCCTTGAGCCCGGCGAA
This sequence comes from Desulfarculia bacterium, assembly GCA_963662305.1. Classification (GTDB taxonomy): domain Bacteria; phylum Desulfobacterota; class Desulfarculia. Next base: position 1,151,999 of record OY759351.1, read on the forward strand.
GACCCGGCGGCCTATCTCGCCGGCCCTGGCCATACAGTCCAGCTCCCAGTTGCTTTTTTGAGACCGGATTTCCAGAAGGACCGGGGTCAGGTTGGTCACCTGGGGCCGCCCCAGGGCATGCTCCAGCTCCAGGGCGGTCAGAGCAGGCAGGGTGTCCAGAGTGAGGCCCAACCGTTCTGGATTCCCCCCCAAATGGCGTTTGATCAGACGGCCCAGATCCCGGAAGCTGCCCAGGGGAGTGACCGGCAGGGGAGATTCGGCCCGGGCCCTTTGGGGGGATCGCCGAACCAGGTAGAGCGGATCAAAACCATTTTTTAGGACAAGATAGCCTATCTGGTTGGAACCAGTGAGATAAATAAGATCGGCCGGCCAACAGAACAACCCGGCCCGGTCTTCAAGCAAATGGATAATTCTCCCGATTCGGTTTTCTACCTCAGTTGCGGGGACGAGAATGTAGTGTTCCGGGAAAAGCATCAGGAGCAGACCTGTTAGGCATCCTTTTGGGTTTGTTATTGAGGTAATTATATCAAATATAGATACTAGTTCCCCTGGCACGTCGACCCAAGCAGCCAAGTTTAGCAGAGAGGAACCAATATTGACAAGCCGGTTGACAAGGGTCGTGAGGATGGGGTAGTAGATAGAAGACCGAATTCATATTGAGGCAGCTTTTGTTCAGTAGAGGCTTAACGCTTATATTCGTTCCCTCCGAAGGACACTCCATCCGCAAAATGCGGTTGAGAGCCGCTCCGCTTATCTTCGCCATTATAGTTATCGTCGGGCTTTCCGGGGGAGCCTATTTTTACGGCCGGGATTACCTGACCATCAAAAAAGACATGCCCGATGTGGCCAGGCTGGAAAAAGAGAATCAGCACCAGCAGGCCCAGATAATGGCCTTCTCCCAGAAGATAGCCCAGCTTAAGGGCGAGATGGAGAAGCTCAATCAGTTCAATAAGAAGCTGAAAAATATAGTTGCTCTTTCCGCTCAGGATTCGGATACGTTTGTTGGTCAGGGCGGTCCCGATCCGGCCCTGTCCAACCCCCGGACCGCGCTCTCCTACCAGAAAAAAGAGATGATCAGGCGGATGCACGACGATCTCGATTCCCTGGGCCAGGAAGCCAGTCTGGTGGAGCAGTCCCAGCAGGAACTGCACGCCTATCTTCAGTCCCGCAAATCGATCCTGGCGGCCACGCCCTCCATTCTGCCCACCAGGGGTTGGGTTACCTCCGGGTTCGGCAACAGGCGCTCGCCCTTTACCGGCAAACGGGAGTTTCACAAGGGTCTGGACATCGCCAACCGCAAGGGTACCAGCATCGTGGCCCCCGCTTCAGGGGTGGTGGCCAAAGCCGGCTGGGAGAACGGTTACGGCCGCTGCATCACCATCCATCACGGTTACGGTCTTTCCACCAAGTACGCCCATCTGTCCAAGTTCCTGGTCAAGCCGGGGCAGGCGGTCAAACGGGGCCAGCAAATCGCCAAGATGGGCAGCACCGGTCGTTCCACAGGCTCTCATCTGCATTACGAGGTCCGCCTCAACGGCGTGCCCACCAACCCCAGCCGCTTCATCCTGAACAAGTAAGAGACTCTTTGCCGCTCCATCCCCCCAAGCCGTCGTCTCCGGTTCTTTTCGATCCGGGGCAATTGGATCTGATCGTTTTTGATTTTGACGGAACTTTGGCTGAATTGACCATAGATTTCGGCGAGATGAGACGTTTGGTCGGCGAACTGGCCCGAGAATACGGTTACGATTTGGACCAGACCGGACAACCCTATGTGCTGGAGGCCATCGACGTCGCCGCCACCGCCATGGGACCCAAAGGCGCGGAGTTCAAGGCCGGGGCCGAGGATTTGATCGTGGATCTGGAGGTCAGTTCGGCTGAATTGGGGAGGCTCTTCCCCGGGGTCCGGGAGGGGCTGGAGGCCCTGGGCCGGGCCGGGCTCAGCCGGGCCGTGATCACCCGCAACTGTCGTCGGGCCGTGGAAACCCTCTTCCCGGATCTTTACGGCTGGTGCGAACTGTTTCTGCCCCGGGACGACGCCCCAAAGCCCAAACCCGCCCCCGAACATCTCTCCCTGGCTTTGAAAAAACTAAAGGCCGGTGCGGAGCGGACCCTCATGGTGGGCGACCACCCCATGGACGTGGCCACGGGCAAGGCGGTGGGGACCTGGACCTGCGGCCTGCCCACGGGACGCATGGGCCGGGAGGACCTGGCCGGGGCGGATGTGGTTTTCGAGAATCTGGGGGAGTTGGTGGAGGTGTTGGTTAAGGGACGCGTCTAGCCTTACCCCCCGATGTCCCGTACAGAAATCGACAGCCGCCCACGAACATGGGCGGCTGTTCTAACTAGGCTGGCTTTGCTTACAGCCAGGGAATATTCGTGGTGTCAGGGCTGCGTCCCTGACACCCAAGCCCATATATTCCCTCTCCCCCAGTGGGGGAGAGAGCCAGGGTAAGGGGGGTAGTTTTCAGATGCCCCGGGTAATGCCCGGGGCGTTTTTTTTATTTCGCCTCCGGCGATCGCTCCGCTATGGCCAAGGGGCCTCTTCGCCTTTTTCGGAAAAAGGCTCGCCGGCCCCTTGGAACCCCGCTCGCCAAAAGCCATTTTTCTCTGGGCGTTTCGATACACTCCGGGCCTTTTATTACCATGGGGTTGTTGGAACGACCCTACAGACCCCGTATACGCCGGAGCTGAAGGAATGAGAGGCCGCTCTATAAGGAAGCCGCCCATGTTCATGGGCGGCCGTCGATCTGGATTGATGGCAGTCGCTTTCGAGAAAACAAAACAGTGCTGTCGGGGTCACACCCCCGACAGCCGAAAAGGAACCTTGAACGTTGTGTCAGAGCTGTATCCCTAATGTCTGACCCCTACTTCCCTAAAATCCCCTTCAGGAACTGCCCGGTGTAAGACTCCTTGACCTCCACGATCTCTTCGGGGCGGCCCTGGGCGATGATCTGCCCGCCCCGGTCCCCGCCTTCAGGGCCCAGGTCGATGATGTGGTCGGCCGACTTGATCACCTCCAGGTTGTGCTCGATGACGATGACCGTGTTGCCCCGGTCCACCAGCTCGTTGAGCACGTCCAGGAGCTTCTTGATGTCGTCGAAGTGGAGCCCGGTGGTGGGTTCGTCCAGGATGTAGAGGGTCCGGCCGGTGTCCCGGCGGGAAAGCTCCTTGGAGAGCTTTATCCGCTGGGCCTCGCCGCCGGATAGCGTGGTGGCCGGCTGGCCCAGGCGCAGGTAGCCCAGGCCCACGGCCCGCAGCGTGGCCAGCCTGTTCTTGATGGAGGGGATGGCCTCGAAAAACTCCAGGCCCTGGGAAATGGTCATCTCCAGGACCTCGGAGATGTTCTGGCCCTTGTATTTTATCTCCAGGGTTTCCCGGTTGTACCTCTTGCCCTTGCATAAATCGCACTTGACGTAAACGTCCGGCAAAAAGTGCATCTCGATCTTGATGATCCCGTCGCCCTGGCACTGAGGGCACCGCCCCCCGGCCACGTTGAACGAGAACCGGCCCGGTTTGTAGCCCCGGATCTTTGATTCGGGAAGCTGGGCGAACAGGTCCCTGATGGGGGTGAAGGTGCCGGTGTAGGTGGCCGGGTTGGACCTGGGGGTCCGGCCGATGGGGGTCTGGTCGATGTCGATGACCTTGTCGATCCGGTTGAGTCCCTCCAAAGCCTGGAAGGGCCCGGGCCGGGTTTTGGCCCGGTGCAGCTTCTGCGAAAGGGCCCGGTACAGGGTGTCGATGACCAGGGAGGACTTGCCCGAGCCGGAGACCCCGGTGACGCAGGTCAGGTTGCCCAGGGGAAAGACGGCCTCCACCTCCTTGAGGTTGTTCAGGGAGGCCCCTTTGAGAACCAGCCCGCCCTTGGGCTTGCGCCGTTTCTTGGGGATGGGGATCTCGTCCTTGCCCGAGAGGTATCGCCCGGTCAGGGACGTCTCCGAGTCCAGGATATCCTCCGAGGGGCCGGAGAAGACCACCTCCCCGCCGTGCTCCCCGGCTCCGGGGCCCATGTCCACCACGTGGTCGGCGGTGAGGATGGTGTCCGAGTCGTGCTCCACCACAATGACCGTGTTGCCCAGGTCCCGCAGCCCGATGAGGGTGTCCAGGAGACGGCGGTTGTCCCGCTGGTGGAGCCCGATGGAGGGCTCGTCCAGGATGTAGAGGACCCCCACCAGGGCCGAGCCAATCTGGGTGGCCAGCCGGATGCGCTGGCCCTCTCCGCCGGAAAGGGTCCCGGAGGTCCGGTCCAGGGTCAGGTAGTCCAACCCCACGTTGTTCAGGAATCCCAGCCGCTCCTCGATCTCCTTGAGAATCCGGCGGGCGATGGTCAGTTGGTGGTCGCTCAAGCTCAGGCCGGAGACCCAGGTCAGGGCCTGGGCCACGGACATGCCCGTGACCTTGAAGATCTCGGTGCCGCCCACCTTGACCGAGCGGGCCTCGGGCCGGAGCCGGGTGCCCTGGCAAACCGGGCAGGGCGAGGTGGTCATATACTTTTCCAGGTCCGCCCGCATCCAGGACGATCCGGTCTCGCGGTGGCGACGTTCCAGGTTGGGGATCAACCCCTCAAAGGGCTGTTCGTAGAACCTCTTGCGGTTGTCGGTCTCCCAGAAAAAGGAGATCCGGTCGGTGCCCGAGCCGTATAGAAAGACGTGCCGGGCCCGTTCGGGCAGGTCCTTCCAGGGCGTGTCCAGGTCGATCTTAAGGTAATCGGCGATGGCCTCGATGTAGTTGAAGTAGCCCATTGAGTTGCGCTTGCGCCAGGGGTGGAGAGCCCCCTCCCGGATGGAGAGGTCGGGGTTGGGCACGATCAGACGCTCGTCAAAAACCTGGGAGAGGCCCAGCCCGGCGCAGGCCGGGCAGGCTCCCTGGGGCGAGTTGAAGGAGAAAATCTGGGGGGAAAGCTCCGGGTAGGAGATGCCGCAGGAGATGCAGGCCTTCTTGGAGGAGAAGAAAAGCTCCTGGCCCGATTCCACCAGGTCCACCTTGACCAGCCCGTCGGAGAGCTGGAGAGCCAGCTCCAAGGATTCGGCCAGCCGGGAGGAGATCCCCTCCTTGAGGATCAGCCGGTCCACCACCACGTCGATGTCGTGCTTCTGCATCTTGTTCAGGGGCGGCACCTCGGCCAGGTCGTACAGCTCGCCGTCCACCTTGGCCCGGAGGTAACCCTCCTTGATCAGGCCCTGGAAGAGCTTGACGAACTCGCCCTTGCGGCCCATGACCACCGGGGCCAGGATCTGGAGCCGGGTCTTTTCCGGCCGCTCCAGGACCCGGTCGGTTATCTCCTGGACCGACTGGGCCTTGATCTCCCGGCCGCACTGGTAGCAGTAGGGCTGACCGATGCGGGCGAAGAGGAGGCGGAGATAGTCGTAGATCTCGGTGACCGTGCCTACGGTGGAGCGGGGGTTGCGCGAGGAGGTCTTCTGCTCGATGGAGATGGCCGGGCTGAGACCCTCGATCACGTCCACGTCCGGCTTGTCCATCTGCTCCAGAAACTGGCGGGCGTAGGCGGACAAAGACTCCACATAGCGGCGCTGGCCCTCGGCATAGATGGTGTCGAAGGCCAGGGAGGATTTTCCCGATCCGGAGACTCCGGTGACCACGATGAGTTTGTTGCGGGGCAGACTCAGATTGACGTTCTTCAGATTGTGTTCCCTGGCCCCCTGGATGGTGATCCGCTCTAATCCCACACCCCTCTCCTCTCCCCGGGGCTGATCAGGGCCGCGGCCATGCGCAGAGCCGCGATCAGGCTGGAAGGATCGGCTTTCCCCTGGCCGGCGATGTCAAAGGCGGTGCCGTGGTCCACCGAGGTCCGGACCAGATCCAGGCCCAGGGTGGTGTTGACCGCATTGTCGAAGTGGAGCAGCTTGAGGGGGATGAGACCCTGGTCGTGGTACATGGCCACCACGGCCTGAAACTCGCCCCTGGAGGCCCGCACAAAGACCGTGTCGGCCGGCTCCGGGCCGGAGACGGACAGCCCCCGGTCCAGGCATTCCCTGACCGCCGGGGCGATGATCTCCCTTTCCTCGTTGCCGAACAGGCCCTCCTCCCCGGCGTGGGGGTTGAGCCCGCAGACGCCTATGCGGGGGGCTTCCAGACCCAGCCGTTCGAGCAGATCCGCGGTCAGCTCCACCACCCGGACGATCTTGTGAAAGCCGATCGTCTGGGGGACCTCCCGGAACGGCAGGTGGGTGGTCACCAGGGTGACCTTTAGCCGGGGTCCGGCCAGACACATGACCGGCTCGGCCCCATTGCTCAACTCGGCCAGAAGCTCGGTGTGGCCGGGATACTTGTGCCCGGCCCGATGCAGGCTGGACTTGGCCAGGGGCGCGGTGGTCAGGGCCTCGGCCCGGCCGGCCTTGATAAGCTCCACAGCCTTAACCACGGCCTGATAGGCCGCCTCGCCGCAGGCCCGTCCCGTATGGCCGAAACTGTGCTTGTCCACGTCGATATGGGAACAGGGGATCAGGTCGATGGTTCCGGGCTGGTACAACCCCTGATCCGGGTCCTCGATAATGTTTATCCCGACCGGGGGCTCCAGGAGTTTAACCGCCTTGGCCATGACTCCGGGATCGCCCAGGACCACGATCCGGGCCTGGTCGTGCACGTCTTGCCGGGCCAGGGCCTTGACGATTACCTCCGGTCCCACTCCGGCCGGATCTCCGCCGCTCAGGGCGATAATAGGTCTTTGACTCATATCCTCTCCAAAACATCCCGAAGCCTGAAGGCCTTTGGATGCGGATTATTGGTTCGCGGGAGTTACGTTTTGTTGACGGCCCGGATCAATCCGGCCGCTTCCCGGACCGCCCGGCGGGCCTGGACCGGGTCCAGGGCCGGCCACCATTTTGAGCCCACGGCCAGAACCGGGACATTAGCCTCCCCGCTTAGACGCCGCAGCCGCCTGAGCGGCCCCAGGCCGGTGGAAACGTCCACCGGCTTGTAGCTCAGCCCCGCCTCCTGGAGAAGCTCTTTCAGATAGCGGCAGCGCCCGCAATTGGGCACCAGGAAAAGCTCAATATCCAAGGCCGGAAACCTCCCGAACCGCTAATTTTACCAGGCAGGAAAGCTGAGTCAATGAAACATTAGGAGAGAAAGAGCTGTCGAAACCGGGTGGGCGCCCCGTCTCCAAACGGCGGCCGAAAGCCGGGGCGGAGGGATCGGTCTTGTTTGATCCCCGGCAAGGGTAGGGATTATCATTTGATCCACGGGGGAATGGGGCCGAAAGAAATAGCGGACTCTGGTCCGGATGTTAGTTGAGCACAATCAATCACCACGCCGCAAAGAGCGGGGAACCACCCCTTCTTGAGGGGTTGAAAAACACTCTCTTGGCTGGCCGTTGGCGCCCCACCAAATTTCGAGCGTAAACGCGTTGCAATTTGTGATTGTTCCGGCCGAAAATAAAATAACCTTTACCTGAGAAAAATTATTATGCCTGGAGAGGAATAATATGGCGCGGCCAAGGTTATGTTGCAGCCTTTGGCAAGACCCGCTAAATATTAAGCCATGGCTCTCAATTCCGACCAGATCACGGAGCTGATCCGCTCCCTGCCCCACAGCCCGGGGGTGTACCTCATGGAGGACGCCAAGGCCAAGGTCATCTACGTGGGCAAGGCCAAGGACCTGAAAAAGCGGGTCCCCTCCTATTTTCAGAAAAGCCGCGACCACACCCCCAAGATCAGAGCCCTGGTGGGCCGGGTGGCCAAGGTGGGTTTTCTGGTGGTGGGCTCGGAGAAAGAGGCCCTGATACTGGAGGCCACCCTGATCAAGCGCCACCGGCCCCGCTACAACGTGGCCCTGCGGGACGACAAGCGCTACCCCCTGATCCGGGTCTCCCAGGGGCTCCAGTGGCCCAACCTGGCCATCGTCCGCCAGCCGGCCAGGGACGGCCATCGTTATTTCGGGCCCTATGCCTCGGCCGGGGCGGCCAGGGCCACCATGCGCCTCATGGGCCAACTGTTTCCCCTGCGCAAATGCAAGGGGCCCCAACCGCCCAGGCGGAGCCGGCCCTGTCTGCACCACCAGCTGGGCCAATGCCTGGGGCCCTGCTGCCTACCGGTGGACCCCATGGAGTACAATCACTGGGTGGAGGAGGCGGTGGCATTTCTGTCCGGGAGGCTCAAGGAAATCTCCACCCGGCTGGAGAAGGCCATGTGGCGGGCCGCGGGGGGGGAGAGATACGAAGAGGCGGCGGTTCTGCGGGACAAGCTGACCGCCTTGAGGCGGACCCTGGAGAAGCAGGTGGTGGTCTCCAGCCGGGGCCTGGACCGGGACGTCTTCGGCTACGGGGCCGGGCCCGGCGGTCTGGCCGTGGCCGTGCTCTTTGTCCGCTCGGGCAGCCTGGTGGGGTCCAGGTCTTTTTTCCTCAAGGAGTTGAAGGAGGCCGACGCCGGGCTCACGGCCCAGAACATCAGCCAGTTCTACACCGGCAAGACGGCCCTGCCGGATCAGATCATGATCCCCGGGGAGTGCCAGGACCGGGAACTGCTGGAGGAGTGGCTCAGCGAGGTGAAGGGCGCCAAGGTCAGGATCATCACCCCCCAGAGAGGGCAGGGGGTCAAGCTGATCAGTATGGCCCAGGCTAACGCCAGTTCAGCCCTGCCCCTGCTGGCCGGTTCTCCGGAGGCCGTGGCCTCCCAGGCTCTGGAGGAGATCGGGCGTAAGCTGGGGCTGGAGGGGCCGCCGGTTTCCATGGAGTGCTACGATATCTCCATCCACCAGGGCCAGAACCCGGTGGGGGCCATGGTCCGGTTCGAGGAGGGCCGTCCGGCCCGCTCCAAGTACCGCAACTACAAGATCCGGACCGTGGAGGGCCAGGACGATTTCGCCATGCTGGCCGAGGTCCTGAGCCGCCGCTTCAAGGCTCCGGCCGGGGGGGGGCCATCCAAGGTGATCGAGTTCCCGGATCTGATCGTCATGGACGGAGGCAAGGGCCAACTCTCGGCGGCCAAGGCGGTCCTGGACCGGGTCGGGCTGATCGAGCAGCCCCTGGCCGCCCTGGCCAAGACCCCCGGCTCTCCGGACGAGGACCGGCTGTTCATCCCCGGACGCAAGAATCCGGTGTCCCTGAGCCGCCCGGCCCGGCTCCTGCTCATGCGGTTGCGGGACGAAACCCACCGCCGGGCCATCACCGCCCACCGCCGCTCGGGGGTTAAAAAACTGACCAAGTCAGCGCTGCTGAGCATTGTCGGGGTGGGGCCCAAGCGGGCCCGGGAGCTTTTGAAAACCCTGGGTTCACTCCAGGCGGTCAAGTCGGCCGGAGTAGGCGAACTGTCACTGGTTCCGGGGATCTCCCCGGCCCTGGCCCAAAAAATTCACGACCATCTGCATGGCAAAAAGAATGAGCCTCAATCTCATTGACACCTGACCCCTGATTCCCGTAAAGTCAGGCCCTAACCCGGAGAAGGCGCTAATGTTCGGCATCGGCACATCCGAATTAATGATCATCCTGGCCGTGGGCCTGATCGTCATCGGCCCCCAGAAGCTGCCCGATCTGGCCAAGGCCATCGGCCGGGCCGTGGGCGAGTTTCGCAAGGCTACCTCGGAGATCAAGGAGACCCTGGAGGGAGACGAGAATCTGGCCAGCGTCAAGCAGACCTTTGAACAGGCCATGCAGGAGGGGATGAAGTCCGGGTTGTACCAAGAGAAGGAAGACGAGGAAGAGGAAGAGGAAGAGGAAGAGCGGGACCCGGACCTGGACAATGAGCCCTATCCCCCGGCGGAAGGCGACCAGGGCCCGGCCGAGGCCGGCGGCGAAGGACAAAAATCAGAGGAAAAGGTCGATTCCCCCGGAATAGAACCGGCACCGGACCGGGGCGGTCCGCCCGAGCCTCGGGACCAGGAACAGGTCGAAGCCCAAAGCGAAACCGATAACAAGCCCAACCCCACCGAGGCCCATGGAACAGATCGAAAACCAGACGCCTGAAAAGGAACAAGAGCTGGAAGCCGGCCGGATGCCCTTCATGGCCCATCTGGTGGAACTCCGCAAAAGGCTAATCTACAGCGTCCTGGCCGTGGCCGTGGGGTTCGGCATCTGTTTTCCTTTTAAGGAAAAGCTCCTGGCTTTTATCATCGATCCCCTGAAGGCGGTTCTCCCGGAAGGGACCAAGCTGGTCTATATCGCTCTGCCGGAAGCCTTTTTTACCTACCTCAAGATCAGCATCCTGGCCGGAATCCTGCTGGCCATGCCGGTGATCTTCTACCAGATCTGGAGATTTGTGGGGCCGGGGCTCTACCAGCACGAAAAAAAATACGCTGCTTTTTTCGTCCTGGCCTCCTCCTTTTTGTTCCTGGGCGGGGCCGTTTTTGGCTACGGCGTCGTGTTTCCCTTCGGATTCCAGTTTTTCGCCAGCCTCCAGACCCAGGACATTGAACTGCTGCCCCGGTTGAAGGACTACTTCTCCCTCACGGTGCGGTTGCTTATCGCCTTCGGAGCCACCTTTGAACTGCCGGTGGTAATCTTCATCCTGGCTCGGATGGGTCTGGTCACCGACAAAACTCTGCGCAAGAACAGAAAGTGGGCCTTTCTGATGGCTTTTGTGGTGGGCGCCATCCTCACCCCGGCCGACTGGATAAGCCAGGTGGCCATGGCCATTCCGCTGATTGTCCTGTTCGAGATTTCCATCTGGGTGGCCAAATTTTTCGGCAAAAAGAAAAAACCGGAGACGGACGAGGAGGCCCCGGCCGAGCGCCCGGCGGAAAAGGATGAAAAAGGAAAAAAGGAATAGCCCTTGGCCTCCTTGAATCCGGAGTACGTCAAAGCCGTCCGGGAGCTTCTTAAGGAAGCGCCCTACTTCAACCTCATAGGAATGGTTATGGAGAGCCTGGAGCCGGGACGGTGCCTCTTCCGGCTGGAGACCGCCCGGCGTCATCTCCAGCCCTTTGGGATGGCCCACGGGGGGGCTCTGGCTTCGGTTCTGGATGCGGCCTGTTTTTGGTCTGCCTTCAGTCAGTTGGAGCAAGGCGACGCCCTGACCACCACCGATCTGAAGATCAACTACCTGGCCCCTGCGCCTCCCGGATTGAACCTTCTGGTGAGCGGCGAGTCCATTAAGACGGGCCGCACTCTGTGCCTCTCCCAGGCCCGGGCCGAGGACGGCGACACGGGCGGATTGATCGCTTTCGCCACCTCCACCCTCATGATCATGGACTATCCCGCCGGGAGTGGTTTCCAGGAACTTCCCCTCAAATTTATAGGCTGATAGGAACACCCATTATTGAGGTCAGAATCACGAACCGGTGAGGTGAAATCGGGGGAGTTCGATCTATCCATAAAAGCCGGATTGTCGAAATCGGTTGACCAGGACGGGCTAACTAAATATGATTATTTAGAATTAACTGGATTGACTGGAGTATGCGATGAAGAGTGGATTCAGACGCAAATTCGGATTGATCGCTTTGGGTCTGTTTGCAGCTGTTTATTTGATCATCCCCGGCCGGGTCTCGGCTGAGACGGTCAAGGTCATGGTCGGAACATTCGAGAGGCTGGATCGGGAGGATATCCTCAAATCTTTCGCCCGCCTGCCCGAAGGTTCCTGCCTGGTGGACATGAACGGAGACGCCCGCTCGGTTTCCATAATCAACGGCTACCTGACCTTTGATTTGCCCAGCCCCGGACAGGCCGATATAACCATAGAGGGCACTGCGGCGGCCAGTTCCACCGCCTTTACCGGCCGCACCTTCAGGGTCATGTTCGACCAGAGCGGAAATTTCACCGCCTACGATCTGGACGATCCCGACTCGCCCAACACGCCCTATCCCCTGGGGGTGGGCATGGACAGCGACGGGAGTTACCACTTCGAGTTTCTCAAAGACAACATGTTCGTCTTTTCCTGGGCCGAGACCGAGGGGCCGATCATGGGCCGGACCTACAACTGGCAGCACGACAACTACGAGACCTGCCCCGGGATCAGCCGCTGGAACCCCACCGACGAAGGGGTCATGCGGATGTTTCGGTCCTGGTCCTTTAACGAACCGGACGGGCTGATCCCCGGCCTGGAGGTGACCTTCATTCACCCCGATGGAAGTTCCAACACCACTTATTATCCCGGCGGAGACGAGATGGGGGAGACCATCTGGGGGGTGGACCAAAACGGCGACCATTATTCGGTCTGTATGCCCGTGGACGGTCTTGACGGCATCTCCGGCCTGGTCTGGAAATGGCGTTGCGATTATAATTACGCCTTCACCCAGGAGGTCATGACCTACGGAACGCACACCGTGGTTTACACCTTGATCTCTCCCTCAGGCGCCAGGTCCAACCACCGGGTCGAATACTTCGTGGTGGAATAGGACCCTTAGTCCAAAACACAGCAGGCCCGGCAAGTAGTGCTTGCCGGGCTTTTTGTCGTCGCCGGAAAGAGGGAGCGCAGATCTGGCTAGGCGGTCGGCCAGCCCTGGGCAATTAGGCTATTTATCTGAAAAATGACCCGCTTAGGGTGTTTGAGTGTGCCCCTGGCGACCACTTATCGTTTAGCGTAAGTGCCGGAATGGAGTTCCGATACGAGAGCAACACGGGGGTGTCTGGGTTACGCCCGAGACGCCCGAAACGGAACATAATTATGACGATCGCGCTAAAGGGCCAACGGTATTCCCGCTGGGGCGAGCGAGAGGCTCTTTTACTTCAACTTGCCCCAAAAGACAAGGGCCGCGGCGTTTCCGCCGCAGCCCTTTATAAGCTGGTGCCGAAGCGGGGATTTGAACCCCGACGGCCGTTGGCCACCACCCCCTCAAGATGGCGTGTCTACCACTTCCACCACTTCGGCACTATTGCTGATTCTGGTTATCCCCGCCCTGCGGTGCGCTGCTCTGACCGGCCTGAGCCGGTGCCTCCTGGGCCGGAGCCCCGGTAGCGGCCTGATCGACCACAGAGGACCCGATGGTCATCCGTCCCGAGAAGAAGCCCAGGGTGAGCGAGGTCAACATAAAGACCACGGCCACCACGGTCGTCACCTTCCCCAGGAAAGGAGTGGCTCCGCTGGAGCCGAAGACGGTCTGGGAGGAACCGCCGAAGGCGGCCCCCATGGAAGCGCCTTTGCCCTGCTGAAGGAGCACAATGACGATCAAGGCCAGACAGGCGATGACATGGATCAGGGTAATTACAAGATTCACAATACTTCCTCAGAGCCGATACCTAACAATGGGCAGAAACGCCTCCCCAGTCAGTGAGGCCCCTCCCACCAGAGCTCCATCGATATCTGCCTCGGCCATCAAGGCCTTGACGTTGCTACCTTTAACCGAGCCACCATACAGGATTCGCACTCCCTTGGCAAGATCTTTGTTGTACCGACCGGCCAGCCATTCCCGAATACGGCCGTGGACCTCCTGGGCCAGTTCAGGGGTGGCGGTTTTGCCCGTCCCAATGGCCCATACCGGCTCGTAGGCCAAAACCAGATTCGAGGAATTTTCAAGGGGGATATCCTTCAAACCCTGTTCAAGCTGGGTTTGGATAACCTCCATGGTCTGTCCGGCCTCACGGTCTTCCAGCAACTCGCCGCAGCAGAGCACGGGGATCAGGCCCCCTTCTCTGGCCGCGGCCACCTTGTCCCGGATGAAGCTGTCGCTTTCGCCCAGGACGTGCCTCCGCTCCGAGTGGCCGAGAATGACGTAGGTAACTCCCAGGTCGGCCAGCATGGGGGCGCTTATCTCTCCGGTGTAGGCGCCTTCCGGGGCGGGGTAGAGATTTTGGGCGCCCAGCTTGACCGGCAGGCCCTGGATGGCTTGGGAGACCGCCGCCAAGGCGGTGAAGGGCGGAGCCACCATTACCTCGACCCCTTGGTCGTCAGACGATCCCCGGCCCACTTCCTGGGCCAACTCCGCGGCTTTGGCGGTGGTCAGGTGCATTTTCCAGTTACCGGCCATCAGGGCCGTCCGCTCGCTCATGCCGTACCTCCCCTTTTGGATTGAATTTTCTCCCCCTTTCCCTGGGGCCTGAGCCTCAGCCCTGGGGTCAGTTGGTTTTGATGTCGTCGAACCTGTCCTCCAGGGCGCAGATGGCCGGAAGGTCGCGTCCCTCCAGGAGAGCGATAAAGGCGCCTCCGCCGGTGGAGATGTAGGAGACCTTGGAGGACTCCCCGGCCCGGTGAACGGCCACGTCGGTGTCTCCCCCGCCGATGATGGTCAGGGCGTACGATTCCACCACGTGGCTGACCATGGCGTAGGTCCCCCGGGAATAGGCGTCCATCTCAAAGGCGCCCATGGGCCCGTTCCAGACGATGGTCTTGGCGCTGGCCAGGGCCTCGGCGTAGAGCAGGGAGGTGGCCGGTCCGATGTCCATGATGTACCAGTTTTCGGGCACCTCGATGGCGGGGACGACCTTGGTGGCGGCATTGGGTTCAGGTTTGTCGGCCACCACGCAGTCGCAGGGGATGTAGACCTTGACGCCCCTTTCCAGGGCCTTTTTCAGCAGACCCGCAGCCACCTCCACCATGGCCGGTTCGTACAGCGAATTACCGATATTGGTCCCCTGGCTCCGCAAAAAGGTGTTGGCCATGGCCCCGCCGATGATCAGCTTGTCCACCTTCTCCAACAGGTTGTTCAGCGCTCCCAGCTTGGAGGTGACCTTGGCCCCTCCGATAACGGCCACCAGGGGCCTGGCCGGGGCTTCCAGGGCCTGATGGAAGTAACTGAGTTCGTTGACCAGGAGGAAGCCCGCCGCCTTGACCGGACTGGCCTTGGCCACGCCCACCACCGAGGCGTGGGCCCGGTGGGCCACGGCAAAGGCGTCGTTGATGAAGATATCGGCCAGGGCGGCCAGTTGCTGGCCCATCTTTTCGTCGTTGATGGTTTCCCCCGGATTGAAACGGAGGTTTTCCAACAGGACCACGTCCCCGTTTTTCATGGACTTGACCAGCTTCTCCACCTTGGGTCCGACGCAGTCCGGGGCCAGGGTCACGTCCTTGTGCAACAACCGACCCAGCCTTTTGGCCACCGGAGCCAGGGAGAGTTTTTCTACTCTCTTTCCTTTGGGCCGGCCCATGTGGGAACAGAGCACCACTTTGGCCTGCTCGTCCAGGGCGTAGTTGATGGTCGGCAGAACGCTTCTGATTCTGGAGTCGTCGGTGATGTTAAGGTTGGAGTCCAGGGGCACGTTGAAGTCGGCCCTTATAAGGAGAGTTTTGCCGTATACGTCGATGTCTTTTATGCTTTTCACTCAAGACCCCCTTGGTTGTCTCCTCCACGGCGTGCTGGAGATTGAACCTGGTTTGAAGAGCGGTTTAAGAGATTATTATGAATAGTTAAAATAATAAGATACCTCGAATTATGGAAATACCTTACTCGCCCCGAAATGCATCGTCAACGGTTTTTGACCGCCTTGGAGCGGGATCCGACCCGGTCGGGCGGCCGGTCATTTGACAGATCCAACTCGAAAAACAGGGCCTCTTCGCCGGTGTCAAAATAATATCCGGACGCGCTGCCGATATTTTGAAACCCCAGTTTCTGATAGAGTTTAATGGCTGGCCGGTTTCCCCGGCGGGCCTCCAGCTTGATTCTGCTGGTGTTGTTGAGCTTGGCATGGGAAATGAGGAACCTCATCATGGCCCGGCCCAACCCCTGTCTGCGGTATGATCGGGCCACACAGATGTTGACCAGCCGGACGGATCCGGGTTTGACCCAACAGCACAGATATCCGACCACGGTCCGGTTTTGGCGGTCGCGGTCCAGCGCCACCCAGGCCCGGCCGAAATCAGTCCGGAGAGAGACCAAAAATCCTTCCCTGGTCCAGGGCGTGAGGAAGGAATCCCTCTCCAGGGCCAGGACCTGACCCAGGTCGGATTCCTCCATGGCAAAGAGGGCAAAACGGGAGGAGAGCCTGATGCTGCGAACCGGATCAGGATCGTAAACCCTGGCCACGAGCGGCCAGCCTTACGGATTGAGAATGCCGCCGGCCATGGCGATGGAAGAGACAGCCTTTTTAACGGCTTCCTCGGCCAGCTCCTTGAGGTCGGTGATCTTGTTGCGGCGCAGAGCCACCTCCAGGAGCATGGGCAGGTTGGCCCCGGTGAGAACCTCCACCCGGCCGGGCTCCAAAAAGGAGATGGACATGTCCGAGGGGGAACCGCCGAACATATCCACCAACAACAGGACTCCGTCGCCGTCGTCCACTTTGGCCAGGGCGGCCACCAGGGCGGATTTGAGCTCCTTGGGCGAGCCGTTAGGGGTGACCTCCACGGCCCTGACCCCGTCAAGGCGGGAACCGATGATGAACTCGGTGGTGGCCACCAGGGCCTTGGCCAAAGGGCCGTGGGCTACTACTACTATGCCTATCACAGAGTCTCCCTGTCCCGGTTGATGTCCCTGTGTCTGACCTCGGGCCGGTAACCGATTTCTCTCAAGAGTTCGTCCAATTGGTTGACCAGGGCCACGGATCTGTGGCGGCCCCCGGTGCATCCCAGACCGATGGTCAGATAGGCCTTGCCTTCCTTCTGGTAAAGCGGCAGGAGAAATTGGAGAAGATCGAGGAAAAGCTCCTTGAAGCGGGCTGTTTCGTCCCAGCGGTTCAAAAAATCCACGATCTCCTCTTGGGTTCCGTCCTTCTCCTTCAACCCCTCCACAAAGTATGGGTTGGCCAGAAAACGAACATCCAGGATCATGTCTGCCTCAGGGGGCGGACCGTATTTGAACCCGAAGGAGACCAGGGTAATCCTCATCAACCGATCGGTCAAGGGGGAGGAAAAAGTTTCGATTATTCTGGCCTTGAGTTCGTGGACCGAAAGTTCGGTGGTGTCCAGGACAAGCCCGGCGATGGACTTCAATCCGTTGAGGGCCTGGATCTCCTGTCTGATGGCCTCGATAAGAGGGCCTTTGGGGGTCGCCGGGTGAGTTCTCCTGGTCTGGGAGAACCTGCGGATCAGAGCCTCCTGGGAGGCCTCTAGAAAGACGATCTCCAGCTTGAACCCCGATTCCCGGAGCTGGTTGAAAATTCTCTCGTAATTTTTCAGGAAATCAGGCTCCCGGATATCCATGACCAGGGCCACCTTGGCCGCTTCGCCTTGGTCTCTGAGATCCAGAAAAGGAGGCAGGAGGGCCACCGGAAGGTTGTCCACGGCAAAGAAACCGGCATCCTCCAGGGCCCTCAAAGCGGTGGATTTGCCCGAGCCGGAAAGCCCGGTGATTATCACCACCCGGACATTTCTCAGAAGAGCCAAACTCAGACGCCTTCCTCGGAATCCACAATCAGCCGGTGAATGGCCGCAGAGTCTTCGGCCTCCATCAGCTCCTCCCTGACAGAGGTGTTTTTCAAGAGCCTTGAAAGCTTGGCCAGGGCCGTGAGGTGGGAGCCGGCGGAGGTCTCAGGGGCCAGTAACAGAAAAAAGAGATGAGCCGGTTTGTCATCCATGGAATCGAAATCGATGCCTTCGAAAGATCTGCCGAAAGAGACTAACAGGCGCTCCAACTTGTCTACTTTCCCGTGAGGGATGGCGATGCCGTCTCCTATTCCGGTGGAGCCCAATTTTTCCCGTTCCAGGAGGACCCGGACCAGCTGGTCCGATTCCAAATCAGGGTTCTGGCGGCACAGGGGTTCTACCAGCTCGGACAGGACTGAAACCTTGTCCCGGGAGGCCAGACTGGGAATCACCGTATCGGGCGAAATGAGATCGCTAAGGTTCATGTGCTACTCCGCAGGAGGGCGGACGGTTGCCCGTCCGCCCCTCCTGATCAGATCGGTTCGATAATGCCCAACTGGCCGTCTTTACGGCGGTACAGCACGTTGACCACCTTGGATCGGGCATTGGTGAATACCAAGAAATCGTTTTTAACCAGTTCCAGCTGCAGAATGGCCTCATCCACGTCCATGGGTTTGGCCTGAATCTGTTTAGTTTTGACTATATCAACCTCTTCGCTAAGGGTGAAGGCTTCCGGGTTGACCACGTTCATCTGGAAGTTGAGGCTCTTTATATTGTCGTTGGACTTCCTGGTTTTCCGTTTGGCCGTCTGGCGTTTGATCTGTTTTTCGATCTTGTCCATAACCATGTCGATGGCCGAGTACATATCCTCGGTCTCCTCGACGCCCTTTATATGGAGCCCGTTCACGGACAGGGAGATGTCGGCGATGTGACGGAATTTTTCCACGCTCAAAACAACATGGGCCTCGGCCGCAGCCTCCAGGTATTTGTCCAGACGGTTGAGCTTGTCTTCTGCGTATTGTTTTATGTGGTCCGACGGATCGATTTTTCGGAAAGTCACCGAAACTTTCATATACGTCCTCCTCTCCAAGAGGAAAGTTGGGGGCGGAAATCCCGCCCGTTTGGTTCAGCCCTTGCCCAGAATCGGAGATTTTCTTTTGCTCGAGGGTAGTATACCCATGACTTCACGATATTTTGCCACAGTCCTGCGGGCGATGTTGATGTTCTCGGCCGCCAGGATTTTTCTGATCCGATCGTCGGATAAGGGCTTGGTCTGGTTTTCCGACTCTATGACCTGTTTGATTCTCTCCTTGACCGACTCTGAGGCCAGGTCCTCTCCGTGAAACCTCTTGATGGCCGAGTTGAAGAAGAATTTCAGCTCGAAGATACCCTGCGGGGTGTGGACGTATTTGTTGGTCGTAACCCGGCTGATGGTCGATTCGTGCATACCCACGTCTTCTGCCACGTCCCGCAGGACCATGGGTTTGAGGTGGCTGATACCGTGGTCCAAAAATGTTCGCTGGCGTTTGGCGATGGATTCGGTAACCCGGTAGATGGTCCGCTGCCGCTGGTGGATGGAACGAATCAGCCAGACCGCGCTGGAGAGTTTGTCCTTGATGAAATCCTTAGCCGCCTTGTCGGTCACCAGGGCCGGATCGGTCATGGCCTGGCGGTAGAAGGAGTTGATCTTAAGCTTGGGAAGCCCGTCCTCGTTGAGCACGATTTGGTATTCGCCATCCACCTTGATGATGCTGATATCGGGACTTATATAATGGGTCGTCTCGGATGAAAAATTTCGTCCCGGTTTGGGGTCCAGGGATATAATCCGCTCCGCAGCCTCGTAAACCTCCTGGCTGGTGGTCCCTAAAAGTTTGGCCAGGGCCTTGTAATTCTTGTTTCCCAGAAGATCAAGCCCTTGATCAATTATATCCCAGGCCAGAGTCCCCTGCCAGCCCTCTTGGGCGGCCTGAATCAGAAGGCATTCGCGCAGGTTCCGGGCCCCCACTCCGGGCGGGTCCATGGTCTGGATGATCATCAGAACCCGTTCCACCTCCTCGACCGTGCTTTTGCATGACTGGGCTATCTGGGAAAGATCGGCATCCAAGTATCCGTCCGGCTTGATGTTGCCCAGAAGCATTATGGCGATGAACTTGTCCTCGTCGCTCAGGTCCAGGACGGTCAACTGCCATTGGAGGTGCTCCATCAGGCCCGGCTGGGCCGAGACTACGCTCTCAAAGGAGAAATCCTCCCGCTCCTCCCTTTCCGTGGGGGTGGCCGCCTGGAAGGGAGTGTTGTACTCCTGGAAGTAGGCGTCCCAGTCTATCTCCTCATCCCTGGTCTTCTCCGCCACCTCCACCGGAGAGGTGTTGTCCCGCTCGTACTCGTTTTGGGCTTCGCTTTTGGCCGGCTCGTCGGGAGACTGCTCGATCTCCCCCTCCAGCCCGTCCAGGGAGCCGTCCTCCAAAATGGGGTTGATCTCCAGCTCTTCGTGGATGGTGTCCAAAAGTTCCAACCGGGACAGCTGCAGCAGCTTGATCGCCTGCTGCAGCTGCGGCGTCATCACCAGCATCTGGGAGAGTTTTTGGACCTGTTTAATCTGAAGAGCCAAATTTAAGCTCCGTTAGAGACAGAATTCTTCGCCCAGGTAAATCCGACGGGCGATCTCGCTGTTGGCTATTTTCTGGGGGTCCCCCTCTTCGAGGATCACTCCCTCATTGACGATATAGGCCCGGTCGCAGACCCCCAGGGTCTCCCGAACGTTGTGGTCGGAGATGAGAACCCCGATGCCCCGCGCCTTCAAGTCCCGGACGATTTTTTGGATGTCGATCACGGCCAGGGGGTCGATTCCGGCAAAGGGCTCGTCCAGGAGTATGAATGAGGGCTCGGTTACTAAAGCCCTTGTTATCTCGAGCCTTCTGCGCTCCCCTCCGGAGAGGGAGTAGGCCTTGTTGTTCCTGAGGTGACTGATCTTCAGCTCCTGGAGCAGGCTGTCCAGCCGGTCCCGCCGTTCCTGGGCGGTCAGCTTGAGGGTCTCCAGGATGGCCATGATGTTCTCGGCCACGGTGAGTTTGCGGAAGACCGAGGGCTCCTGGGGAAGGTAGTTGATCCCCTTGCGGGCCCGCATGTACATGGGATCGTCGGTTATCTCCTCATCGTCCAGGAAAACTCGCCCGGAATCGGCCCGGATAAGACCCACGGTCATGTAAAACGAGGTGGTCTTGCCGGCTCCGTTGGGGCCCAGAAGCCCCACCACCTCCTCCCTGTTCAGGAACAGGGATACTCCGGCCACCACTTTTTTGCCGTGGTAGGTTTTGACCAGGTCCTCGGTCCTCAGCGTCCGGCTCAACTTTGGCCTCCGGGCTTTTTGGGCTTGGGAGGCTCTTTTTGGGTGGGAATCAAAACCGCCTCGACCTTTTGGGGGCCGCCTTCCACAATAGCCCGATCGTCGTTCAGATAGAGAATCACCTTGTCCCCGTCAATGGTGTTCTTGCCCTGGACCAGGCGGGCCTTGCCCCACAGGACCACGCGGTTCTCCAGAAGTTCGTAGAGCCCCTGCTGGCCTGTTCCGACCTTGTCCTGCTTGGTCACCTTGACATGGCCGAACACTTCGATCTTCCTGATTTTACGGTCGCCCATGCCCACATCCTCGACGTTGGCGGCGCCCTCCCTGGTGTAGTGGACCACCATCTTGTCGCACCACAGGGTGGTCTCTCCCTGGACGGCCTTGACCTGGCCGATGAAGTTCACGGTCATGGCCTTGTCATCGGCCTCCAAGCGGTTGGAGACGATTTTGATGGGTTCGTCGGAAACTGCCTGGTCGCCCAGCGAGGGGGATTTGTCCGGTTTGGCGGCAGGGGCGGGGTCTTTTTTCTCGGGAGTCTGTCCTGATTCTGCCTGGGGAGGCTGTCCCGAGCCGGCCTGGGGGGCTTGATTCGGCGCGGGGGGCGGAGGTCCGGGCTCTGTTTTGTCAACGGCGCCTTTCTCGGCGGGTTTCTCCGGCGCTGTCTTTTCGGCCGAAGCGGTGGGGGCCGCCTTGGCTTCAACCGTTTTTTTCTCCGCAGCTTTCTGCTCGGCCTCCAATTCGGCCAGGATTTTCAACTCGTCCGGAGAGGGTGAGTGATCGGCCGGGGCCGGGTGTTTGGAGGACGGCCTCAACACCTCGGCCTGGGCAAAAGGACCGCAGCCCAGCCAGAGGAAGAGAGATACTGCAATAACAGATAGGGCTTTACGCACCTTTTTTCTCCGTGGGTTCGTGCCATTCACTGGTCACTTCGGCCTTGAAGACGACCTTCCATTGAGCCACGTCGACCATTATCCCCCGGCCTCTGATTTTTAGGCCAGGGCCGCTCAAAAGAACCATATCCGGGCTGGTCAACTCTTGTTTGTCCAGATTGTACAGGAAGGTTTCGGCTTCCAGCTTGAATCCCCTGTCGTTTTTTAACTCGGAGTCGCCCTTGACCTGAACCCAGCCCTCCTTGCGGTTGAACAGACCCACCTTGCCCTTTATCTCGATCTCCATGCCCGAGGGTCGGTAGACGATTACCCGGACCTCTTCGAGATTAAAGGTGTCCTGGTTCTGTTCATAGCTGACCTGTTTGGCTTTAAGCGTCCATTCCTTGCGGTCTCCGCTGATCTGGGTGTAGTCGATATCCTTGAGGTTCAGGTCCATCCGCCGGGCGGCCTCTTCCAGAATCAGCTCCGGCCTCTTGAGAAGGTTGGCCCGGAGGACCGAAAACCCAACCCCCAATCCCAGAAACGCCACCAGCGCCGCCAGGATTATGTATTTGATTTTTCCGGCCATACTCCCCGGTTGATCTCCAATCCTTGTTGTTCATAGTATACTTTTGAGGGCGGGTCTTGTACAGCACGGAATATGCCAAAACAGCCTGTGGGTTCAGAGTCCGGCAGCCGAAATACGAACCAGAACGGTCAATATTTCTTCCACCCGGGCCAGTTCCAGGGAGTTGGGACCGTCGCATTTGGCCTGGGCCGGGTCGGGGTGGACCTCCATGAAGACCCCGTCCACGCCTGCGGCCACGGCCGCCTTGGCCAGGGGGGCGATGAACTCCGGAGAACCTCCGCTGCAACTGGACAAGCCGCCGGGGCGCTGGACCGAATGGGTCGCGTCAAAAATAACCGGATGGCCCAGTCCGGCCATGATGACCAGGGACCTGAAGTCCACCACCAGGTTGCGGTATCCAAAGAAAGTTCCCCTCTCGGTCAACATCATCTGCCGGCCGCCGGCGCTTTCGACCTTGGCCACCACCTGGGCCATGTCCTCCGGGGCCATGAACTGGGCCTTTTTGATGTTGAGGGGTTTGCCTGTGCGGGCCGCGGCCACCAGAAGGTCGGTCTGGCGGCAGAGAAAGGCCGGGATCTGGATTACATCCAGAACCTGGGCCGCGGCTTCGGCCTGCTCCGGGTGGTGGATGTCGGACAGAAGCGGCAGCCCCGAGGCTTGACCGACCTTCTCCAGGATGGCCAGGCCCTTTTCCAAACCCGGCCCCCGGAAGGAGTCGATGGAGGTCCGGTTGGCCTTGTCAAAGGAGGCCTTGAAGATGATCTGAAGGCCCAGTTTCCGGCCCAGACCGGCCAGATGGTCGGCCACCACAAGGCAAGTCTCCAGGTCCTCGATGACGCAGGGACCGGCGATGATAAAAGGCTTGGGACCGGACAGGTTATGTCCGGCCACCTGGACTGAGCCGGGCACGGCCTATCCTCCCGCCCGATTCAGACGGTACTCCAGGGCGCTTTTTATGTAGTCCTTGAAGAGCGGATGGCTGGTCATGGGGCGGGACTTGAACTCGGGGTGGAACTGGCAGCCCAGGAACCAAGGGTGGTCCTTCAATTCCACGATCTCCACCAGTTCGCCGTCGGGCGAGGTCCCGGAGATGACCAGCCCGGCCTCCTGGAGCTTGTCCTTGAGGGCGTTGTTGAACTCGTAGCGGTGCCTGTGCCTCTCCGAGATCTCCTCTTTGGCATAGGCCTTCCGGGCCAGGGAGTCCTTGGCCAGAACGCAGGGGTAGGCTCCCAGGCGCATGGTTCCGCCCATATCGCAGTTCTCGTCGCGGTACTCGGTCTTCTGGGTCTGGAAGTCGAACCACTCCCTCATGAGGTAGATGACCGGGTAGGGAGTCTTGGGGTCGATCTCGCAGGAGTGAGCCCCTTTAAGCCCGGCCACGTTGCGGGCCAGCTCGATGACCGCCATGTGCATTCCTAAACAGATGCCGAAATAGGGGATTTTGTTCTCCCGGGCGTAGCGGACCGCCTTGATTTTGCCTTCGATCCCCCGACTTCCGAATCCCCCGGGGACCAGGATACCGTCCACCCCGGCCAGAGCCTCCTCGACCTTGACTTTTCCCTCCAGGGTCTCGGAGTCCACGTAGACCAATTCCACCCGGGCGTCGTTGGCCACCCCGCCGTGGGTTAGGGCCTCGTTGAGGCTCTTGTAGGACTCGGTGAGATCCACGTATTTGCCGACTATAGCGATTTTGACCTCGTGCCGGGGGCTCTTGAATCGTTCGACCATCTCCCGCCATTTTTTCAGGCGGGGCGCCCTGGTCCAGATGTTGAGCAGCTCCAGAATTTTGGTGTCGAGGCCCTCCTGATGGAAGTTGAGCGGGACTTCGTAGATGGATTCCACGTCCAAAGCCGTGATTACGGCGTCCTGGGTCACGTTGGTGAACAGGGCGATCTTGGACTTGATGGACTGATCCAGCTCCACCTCGCTGCGGCACAGCAGGATGTCCGGCTGGATGCCGATGGAACGCAGCTCCTTGACCGAGTGCTGGGTGGGCTTGGTTTTGACTTCGCAGGCGGCCTTCATATAGGGCACCAGGGTGATGTGAATATAGATGCAGTTGTCGCGTCCCACATCGGCCCGGAACTGGCGGATGGCCTCCAGAAAAGGGAGCCCCTCGATATCGCCGACCGTGCCCCCGATTTCGATTATGGCCACGTCGCTCTGCCCGCCCACGGAGTGGACAGCCTGCTTTATCTCGTCGGTTATGTGGGGGATGATCTGGACCGTGCCGCCCAGATACTGTCCCTGACGCTCCTTGGTGATGACCTGGTGGTATATCTTGCCGGTGGTGTAGTTGGAGTGCTTGCCCAGTTTGGCCGTGGTGGTGTAGCGCTCGTAATGACCCAGATCCAGATCCGTCTCCGCCCCGTCGTCGGTGACAAAGACCTCGCCGTGCTGGAAGGGGTTCATGGTCCCCGGGTCCACGTTGATATAGGGGTCCAGCTTCTGGAAGGTTACCGACAGGCCCCGGCTTTCCAGGAGGGTACCGATGGAGGCGGCGGCCAGGCCCTTGCCCAGAGAGGAGAGGACTCCGCCCGTAATAAAAATATATTTTGTGGGCACGGAATCGTTGTCGTTCCGCCCCGTTGGATTATGCGGATTGATAACCCGTCCTCCTGATGTGTTGGGGTTTAAGTTGAGGCAATCATATCCAGGCCGCCCGGTGGTGTCAAGGCCAAACCACCCCGGAAAGCTACATTAACACTTTGATTTTATTACAAAATTGGTTTTGAGGTGAGAATCCCACCCAGAGGGGCCGTCAACCCTCCTGCAGCACTGGAGGGGCCGTCCTCCCAGCAGTTCTTTTCTGGCTAGGTATACTATCCAAAAGTAAGGATTTCGTCCAGCCCCTCTTTCACTTGCCAAGGTGGATGGAGGGCCCTACAATACTTCCGTCTTGGAAAACCGGCCTACAGAAAAAAATAACGGAACCATGGCTCCGGAACAGTGGCGAAGCCTGTTGCCCCGGATTCGGTTCAACCGTCCCCTGGTGGTGGCTTATTCCGGCGGAGCCGACTCCTCGGTTCTGCTGGCGGCCCTGGTCCGGGCCGGGCGGGGCCGGTCCCTGGTCGCGGTCACCTTTGACAGCCCGCTCCACCACGCCGCGGAACTGGCCAGGGCCAAAGCCCTGGCCAAGGAATTGGGGGTTGAACACCTGGTCCTCCCGGAAGATCCTTTAGCCCACCAGGAGTTTGCGACCAATCCCGAGGACAGGTGCTATGTCTGTAAGAAGCGTCGCCTGGCGGCCTTGGCCTCTTTGGCCCGGGAGCGGGGAGCCCTGGTCCTGGACGGGACCAATTTCAGCGACACCGGCGTCCACCGGCCGGGGCTCAGGGCTCTGGAGGAGGCGGGCGCGCGCTCGCCCCTGGCCCAGGCCGGATTGACCAAGGAACAGGTGCTGCAATTGGGGGTTTGGCTGGGCGTGGAGGAATGGCTTAAGCCTGCCTCGGCCTGCCTGGCCACCAGAGTACCTTACGGAGATCCACTCACGCCCGAACTGTTGGCGGCCCTGGCCCGGGCCGAGGAACGAGTGGCCGCTCTTATCAAAGCCGAGCTGGGATCTTTCAGAGTCAGGGTTCACGGCTCCCTGGCCAGATTGGAGACAGACCCGGGGTTGTGGGCTAAGATCCTGGCGCCCCCTCTTCTGCTCCGGGTGGTGGAGGAGTTAAAGAGCTTGGGCTTCGTCCATGTGGCCCTGGACCTGGAAGGATATATATCGGGGAGCATGGATCGCCCCGTGGAGAAGCGAACTAGATGAGAATTCTGGCTTGTGTTATGATAATTATGGTTTGGCTGAGCCCGGCCGCCATGGCCGCTTCGAGCCGGTCCGAGTCGCAGGACAAGGGAAAAAACAAGGCCGAGGACGGGCTTTCCGATCCCTTTTACCCCGGATTGCCGGCCAAGACCCTGAAAGTCAGATACCGTCTCAGCGGGAGGTTCGAAGGCCAGGAGATGCTGGCCGCCAAAAAAAGCGAAAAGGGCGTCCTCAAAGTCCGCGAGATCAGAGGCACGGACACGGCTCTGGGGCTGGAAAGGACGATCCATTGGTGGATTTTGGAGACGCCAGATTTTGTGCTCCAACTGGATCTGGTCAACGGCCGCAAGGAGATTCATCCCAATATCAGAAAGATGCTGAGCGATTCCTGGCAGGCCCTGACCGAGGAGCAGAAGACCAACCTGAACGAAAACCTGCCCGCCGTGGGCGGTATTGTGGGCCATGATCTCAGGGTGGGAGTGGCCGTGGCCGATTACGAGGCCACTTTTCTGGGGCTGGCCACAGTGAAGGTGGCCCTGGGCGCCGGGCGAGTCTGGTATTGGGCCAAAACGGATGTGGTTCTCAAGGCCTTGGGGCACCAGGGCGGATTCACCTGGACCAAAGAGGCCATAGACGTCATCCAGAACCAGGAACTGAACGACGCCCTGTTTCAATTGCCCCAGGGAGACGGGGAAACCCAACGGCTGGAAGTTCCGGCCGAGGAGCTTAATTGGACCCGCTCTATTGTGAAGCGGGTCGTGGCTCTTTTGAGCCGGGCTCTTTTGGGAATGGAATCTTCAAACGGATCGCGGAGCGAAAAAAAATCAGCCTATCACCTGCCGGTTCCCTGGCCCTTTCCCGAACCGCCCGGTTTCAGAGACGAAGATGCCCGCTACCGCCTCGACCCCAATTGGGCCCCTTATCCCAAGCCGCCGGACCAGAGGCCCTGGCCGCCCCCCGGACTGGGGACCTCCATCCTCAAGGTCGAACTCCAGGACATAGACGAACTGTTGAGTGAAAGGATGCCTTCCCGGAAACCCCCCGTAAAGCCGGCCGCTCCGGGCGGATCCGCCCCCGCAGGCGCCTCGAACCGGGATGGGGGCTCCGGTGAGCCAGACGGTCCAGACCTGGTGAGCCAGGGAGCGCCCATACCCTGAGGCCGGAAGTCCCCCCGGACGATCCTCCCAAAGGCGGTGATAGCCTCCGGGAATATCTTGATTGATCTTTATCGATAATAAATATTGGTTTTGCCGATTCTGAGGCCCTATCATAAGTCCGCTTAGAGATAAGGATCGGAGGATAGGAATGCAGGAATTGGATTGCAGGGGTTTGAGCTGCCCCCAGCCCGTGTTGAACACCAAGGCGGAGGTGGACAAGGGCCTGAAAGAGATAAAGGTCAGGGTGGACAACCAGGCCGCTTCGGACAATGTCTCCCATTTTTTGACCAGCCAGGGTTTTCAGGTCAGTGAGGAGGCCCTGGGCCGGGATTTTTTGGTTTCGGGAAACCGGGTCGGAGAGCCCCAGGTTCCCCAGGTCGACCCTTCCAGCTATCAATGCGGACTTCCGGCGGAGAACCCGGCCAAAATCTGCGCCCTGATTACCACCGACAGAATCGGCCTGGGCGATGACGATCTGGGAATGAAGCTGATGGCCTCCTATCTGGCCACCTTAAAGGAAATGGGTCCCGATCTGTGGCGGATCATTCTCCTCAACGGCGCGGTCAGGATGGCCGTGGCCGGAGCCGCCAACCTGGATTCCCTGAAAGAGTTGGAAGAGAGCGGAGTCTCCATCCTGGTCTGCGGAACCTGCCTGACCTTTTTTGATCTTCTGGATCAGAAGGCTGCAGGCGAGACCACCAACATGCTGGATGTGGTGACCAGCCTTCAGGTGGCGGGCAAAGTGATTTCCATAACCTGAAGGAATCGCGGTCTTGATCGGCGAGGCCGCTCACCAGGGGGCTCGTACCCTCGGGCCTGCCGTAAATCCGATCGCCTCTTTGCCGCGCCGCATCCGGCTGCCCGAGACGGAATACTCCGAGCCATGATCAAGCAGCTACAACCTTTAGGTTGGGCCCTTGCCGGAATCGAGCCGGGAATTCAATAATCCTCTTCTTCGTCCTCTTCCTCGTTCTCTTCCTCGTCCTCTTCCTCATCGTCGTCGTAGTGTCCGGTGCCGTCCAGGGCCTCGTCCTCTTCGAATTCGTCCTCATCATCCAGAAGATCGTCTTCCATTTCCGCCAGCTGATCCACCACGTGGTCCTCATAATCATTGGCGTTGAGAAGATGGCCCAGGTTCGAAGGATTGGCGGGTTGCATCCGGATCAGCCAGCCCTCGTCATAGGGGTCGTCGGCCACGCTCTCCGGATGATCGGCTACCTCCAGGTTGAAACTTACTATGGTGCCGTTAAACGGGGCCAAGACCTCCCACTCGTCCTCTTCGGTCAAAATCCGGGCCAGGGGATGCCCGATCTTGACCTTTTCTCCCTCAACGGCCAGGAACTCCACCTCGTCCGGTTCGCCGGAGAGGGTGGTCACAACCTCGGTTACGCCAATGAGGACCGGGTTGTCCTCCTCGTGAAAAATCCAGAGATGGTCTTTGCTGTAAAGGAAATCGTCCGAGAAGCGAAGCACTGAGCGCCTCCTGATGAAATATCCGGATGGCCGGTAACCATCGGATGGAACCGGAGGCCAGACGGCGACCGGTTTTAAAATATTAATACAGGGCCGGAGGACCTTGGTGGAATAATTAATTAACCAAGACTCAGTTCAAAAAGAGGCCGCCCGACCCGCCTCTGGTTTTAGGTTTACTGCAGACCGTCAAGGTCGATGAAGGAAGATTATCCGTAGATTTTGGACCTGACAATAAAAAAATCAGCTTCGCCTGATTATTATCAGCCCCAGGAGGATGAACCCACAGGTAAGAGCTGAATCAGCCACATTGAAAACCGGCCAGTGGTAGTCAAGTATGTGAAAATCTAGAAAATCGGTGACCTCTCCGAATCTGACCCGATCCACCAGATTGCCCAGGGCGCCGCCCATGGCCAGCCCCAGTCCCAGTCCGGACCAGCGGTTCTTGAGGGGATGCCTGAAAATGAAGAAGACCATCGCCGCCAGGGCCGCCAGGGTCAGGCCCAGCATCAGGTACCGGCTTCCGGTCTGGGACATGAGCCCAAAGGCCACGCCGGGGTTGCGGATGTGGACCAGGTTGAAAAAGGAGGTTACGGTCAGACCCGAGTTAAGGGGGAGTTGGGCGGCCAGGTAGAGTTTGGAGGCCTGGTCCAGAAGGAGGACCAGGCCCGCCCAGACAAATATGCCCCTGGCGCCGCTCAACTAGGCGGCCGCCTCTTTGAGGTGCCCGGCGCAGCGGAGGCAGACCTCCGGATGGTCCGGGTCCTGGCCGATGGTCTCGGTGCGCATCCAGCAGCGGGGGCATTTCTCGGCCGAGTGAACGATCACCCCGATCTTCAGTCCCTGGATTTTATCGGAATCATGGACCGCCACAGCTTGATCCTCGTCTACCTCTCCGATCCGGCCCTCGGAGATGAGGGACAGCTCCACCAGGGAGGACAGGTTATCCTGGTAGAACTCCTCTTTGCCCTGGGGCGGTTGCCAGACCACCAGGGCGTCCAGGGCGTTGCCGATTTTTTTCTGGGACCGGGCCGTTTCCAGGGCCTGGGTGGTTTCGGACCTGACGGCCAGGATATCGGCATAGAGCCTGGCCAGATCAGGGTTGCGGTACTGCTCCAGATCCTGGGGGAAGAGGGCCATGTGGACCGACTCCTCCCTGGGTTGGGGCAGGTAGTCCCAGACCTCCTCGGCCAGGAAGGAGAGCACCGGAGCCATGAGCCTGGCCAGGCTGTCCAGGATCCGGTAGCAGGCGGTCTGGGCCGAGCGGCGGCCCCTGGAATCGGCCGGGAAGGTGTAGAGCCGGTCCTTGAGGATGTCCAGATAAAGGTTGGACAGATCCACAGTGCAATACTGGTTCAGGGTGTGGAACACGGTGTGGAACTCGTAGTTGTCGTAGGCGCTGACGATCCGGGCCGCCTTTTCGGCCAGGACGTGGAGGGCGCAAAGATCCAGATCAAGCATCCCCTCCTTGGGCAGGGCGTTTTTCAGCGGATCGAAATCGTGAAGGTTGCCCAGGAGGAACCGGCAGGTGTTGCGGATGCGGCGGTAGGCCTCGCTCATCCGCTTGAGGGTCTCCTCCGAGATCCTGATGTCCACGGTGTAGTCCTCGGAGGCCACCCACAGCCGCAGGATTTCGGCCCCGTAGCGCTTGATCATCTTCTGGGGGGCCACGAAGTTACCCAGGGACTTGGACATCTTGCGGCCCTGGCCGTCCACCACGTAACCGTGGGTCAGCACCCCCTTGTAGGGCGCGATGCCTTCCGCGGCCACGCTGCACAGCAGGGAGGAGTGGAACCAGCCGCGATGCTGGTCGGTCCCCTCCAGGTACATGTCCGAAGGATAGGCCAACTCCGGTCGGAGCTTCAAAACCGCGGCCCAGGAAGTCCCCGAATCGAACCAGACGTCCAGGATGTCGGTCTCCTTGTCCCAAGAGGAACCCCCGCACTGGGGACAGGCCGTGCCCTGGTCCAGGAAGCTTTCCACCGGCTCGGAGAACCAGGCATCCGCACCCTTTTCGGAGAAGACCTGGTAGGTTCTGTCCACGGCGGCCTGGTCCAGGTGGTAGGCCCCGCATTCTTGGCAGCGGAAGATGGTGATGGGCACGCCCCAGGCCCGCTGGCGGCTGATGCACCAGTCCGGCCGGTTTTCAATCAGGCCGTAGATCCGGTCCTCGCCCCAGCGGGGCCACCAGGAGCAGCCCCGGATGGCTTCCAGGGCCTTTTTACGCAGGCCGGTGTTTTCCATGGAGACGAACCACTGGGGGGTGGCCCGGAAGATGACCGGCTTTTTGCATCTCCAGCAGTGGGGATAGTCGTGGGTGATGCCGGCCTGGTGGACCAGGGCCCCGGCCTGGTCCAGGGCGTCGTTGACGGCCTGGTTGGTGGCCGGGTCCGAGACGTTCATCCCCTCAAAGGGACCCGCCTCCTCGGTGTAGGTTCCGTCGTCGTTCAGGGGGGAGAGGATCTCCAGACCGTATTTAAGGCCTGATTC
Source organism: Desulfarculia bacterium (assembly GCA_963662305.1). Lineage (GTDB taxonomy): Bacteria > Desulfobacterota > Desulfarculia. The sequence goes on from OY759351.1 coordinate 1,182,791, forward strand.
AAAGTCCTCCCGGCCGTGGCCCGGGGCGGTGTGGACCAGCCCGGTGCCGGCCTCCAGGGTGACATAGTCGGCCAGGATCAAAAGGGACTCGCGGTCGAACAGGGGGTGTCTGGCCTTCTTGTATTCCAGGGCCTTGGGGTCCACCTGGGCGATTATCTTATAGTCGCTGATCCCGAAGTCGGACATGGAGACCTGGAGCAGCCCCTCGGCCAGGATCCAGACCTGGGGCCCTCCTTCCTGGGCCACCTCCACGGCCACGTATTTGAACTCCGGATGGAGGGCGATGCCTAAGTTGGAGGGGATGGTCCAGGGCGTGGTGGTCCAGATGACGGCATAGACCTCCCGGCCTTTGAGCTCCGGGGCCGCCTCTCCCAGGTCGTCGATCATCTTGAACTTGACGAAGATGGAGGGCGAGGTGTGGTCCCCGTACTCCACCTCGGCCTCGGCCAGGGCGGTCTGGCAGTCGTTGCACCAGTAGACCGGCTTCTTGGAGCGGAAGACCGCGCCCTGAAGGTAGAGCCGGCCCAGTTCCCGGGCGGTCACGGCCTCGTATTCGTACTTCATGGTCCGGTAGGGGTCGTCCCAGTCGCCGATGACCCCCAGCCGCTTGAACTCATCGCGCTGGATGTCCAGGTACTTGGTGGCGTAATCCCGGCAGTAGCCCCGGATCTCCACCTGGCTCATCCGGGCCATCTTGGCCCCCAGCTCGGTCTGGACCCGGTGCTCGATGGGCAGTCCGTGGCAATCCCATCCCGGCACGTAGACCGCGTCGTAACCGGCCATCTGGCGGGATTTGACGATCAGGTCCTTGAGAATCTTGTTCAGGGCCGTGCCGATGTGAATGTTTCCGTTGGCATAGGGGGGGCCGTCGTGGAGAATCCACTTCTCCCGATCTTCGGAGCTTTTCCTGATGAGGGCGTAAAGATCACGCTTGTACCAACGCTCCAGAAGTTCGGGTTCCCGCTGGGCCAGATTGGCCCTCATGGGGAATTCGGTTCGGGGCAGATTTAGAGTTTCCTTGTAGTTGGGCTTCTCCTGCATGGCCCTAGCTCCTTAAGTTGATGACGCTCCCCAGGAGCGGAATGATTCAGTCAATAGGACGATCCGGTAAATGCAAAAAACTATCACAATTTGTCAGGGTGTCAAGCTTATCGGGCCCATGCGGGGCGGGAGCCGGCATAATGGGTCGCTTGGCCATATTCCGGGATTAGGCTGGTCCGGAGTAGGATTGCAGGGGCGGGAGCGGTAAGGCCCGGAGACCCCCTATCCGGCCGTACCGCTCAGCCCAGTCCGTTTCGAGGACAGGTCCGGTCGGCCGGCCAGGCACTCCAGGCAGTTGTCCTTATCGGCCCAAAGAGTGTTGAGCCACTCTTGGAACCATTCCCGATACTCCTTGTCCTTGTAGTAATCGCCCAACAGCTCCGGACCCACGTCCAGGGACTCCACCCGGACCCTGATCCGCCTGACCTGGCCGCACAGGAATCCCCAGAACCCCTTGACCCCGTCCGGGTAGGAGATGGTCACGTTCAAGATCCGGTCCATCCGGCGGCCCATGGTTGCCAGGGCCAGGGCGATGCCCCCGGCATTGGGTTTGAGCAGATTGACGTAAGGTGAGTTCTGGCGGCGGTGCTTTTCCCGGGAGAACCGGGTTCCCTCCACAAAATTCATGACCGAGACAGGGATGGATCTGAATTTTTCACAAGCCTTTTGGGTGATCTCCAGATCCCTGCCCTTGAGGTGAGGCTTTTTATTCAGCTTGGCCTTAGAAAAACGTTTCATGAAGGGCATGTCCAGGGCCCACCAGGCCTGGCCCATGATCGGAAACCAGAACAGTTCCTTTTTTAAAAAGAATTTAAGAAACGGAATCTCGCGGTGAAATATCTTCTGCAGGACCAGGATGTCCACCCAAGTCTGGTGATTGGCCATGACCAGGTACCAGTGGTCTCTTTTAAGCCCCTCCAGACCCTGCACGTCCCATTGGGTCCGGCTGGTCAGGCGCATGTTGATCTTGTTGACGAAGATCCAGTTGGAGGCGATTCCGTCGGCCAGCCGGTTGCAGATCCTCTTCCAGGTCCGGAAAGGAACCGCAGCCTTGAGCGGAGCGACAAGAAACAGCGGTCCGGTCCAGAAAAGGGTATTGAGGCCGTAACCGCTCAGGGCCAGCACGCCTCTGAGATTGTCAACCAGCTTGCTGATCAAAATCCGTTCCTTTCGTCGGCCTCACTAACAGAGAAGCTATCCATACAAAACAAAAAATAAGATAACCGGCCGGGCTTTAAAGAAGATGAAGTATACACCATATCCTTTGGTCCTGCTCCTTTTTCATCGCCATTCCACGGCAAATAAAATTAGATCTTGATAATGGCGAAGTTAACTCCCGTCGCTTCACGGGGATTGGGCGATAATACGAAAATGTAGCAATGCCAAAAATATTTAAATTATTGATATAATGTCAAATATAAAAATACACGAGGAATAGTCAACAGGATATTGGTTTTAGAACTAATCAAATAAATAAAATTATCATAATAAAAGAATTTAAAATCGATACCGATAGACCATTAATTGGAAAAAAACAACAAAATTGTAGATAAACCATAGTCCATCTACAAAAATGTACGCCAACATAATGGCGGACAATATATATAAAATAATTAAATAATGAGAGCTTATTGATCATTATCGAAATGGCATCGACCTTGCTCTTTTGATGGCCGTTATCATAGTCGGTTTCTTTTGAAAGGAGTTCCCCATGCGGGCGAGGAGATTGTTTTTTCAGTGTTTGCTACTTCTGTTGGTTTTGGCGGCAACATCGGCCACGGTTTGGGCCGAGGAGAAACCGCCCACCCCCGAGTCCAACAAGGCGGCCATAGAGCTGGTCCAGACCCACGGCGACTATGTCTGGACCCTGGTGGCGGCCGCCCTGGTGTTTTTCATGCAGGCCGGGTTCGCCATGGTGGAAACCGGCTTCACCAGGGCCAAGAACGCCATCAACATCATGATGAAGAACCTTATGGATTTCGCGGTGGGGTCCCTGGGGTTCTGGGCCATCGGGTTCGGGCTGATGTTCGGGGTCACCTCCACCGGCTGGTTCGGCACCAGCGGCTTTTTCCTGTCGGACTGGGTGCCCGGCGGCGATTCCGATCCCTGGGTCCTGGCCTTCTGGATGTTCCAGGTGGTTTTCTGCGCCACGGCCGCGACCATCGTCTCCGGGGCCATGGCCGAGCGGACCAAGTTCGCGGCCTACCTGGTCTACTCTCTTATAGTCAGCGCCCTGGTCTACCCCATCTTCGGGTCCTGGGCCTGGGGCAGCCTTTACAAGGGGCAAGGCTGGCTGGAGGGTCTGGGTTTCATCGATTTCGCCGGTTCCACCGTGGTCCACTCCGTGGGGGCCTGGGTGGGTCTGGCCGGAGCCATAGTTTTGGGGCCGCGGTTGGGTAAATACGTGGGGGGAAAACCCAAGGCCATCCTGGGGCACAACATGCCCCTGGCCGCCTTGGGGGTGTTCATTCTCTGGCTGGGCTGGTTCGGGTTCAACCCCGGCTCCACCACCGCCGCAGCCAAGGATATCTCCTGGATTTTCGTCAACACCAACCTGGCCGCGGCAGCGGGAAGCGTCCTGGCCATGATCACCTCCTGGCTCAGATTCGGCAAGCCGGACATATCCATGAGCCTCAACGGCGCCCTGGCCGGGCTGGTGGCCATCACCGCCCCCTGCAACAACGTGACGCCCCTGAGCGCCGTGATCATCGGGGCCCTGGCCGGAATCCTGGTGGTCTTCTCGGTTCTTTTCTTCGAGTTGCTCAAGGTCGACGATCCGGTGGGAGCCATCTCGGTTCACGGGGTCTGCGGAGCTTGGGGCACCCTGGCCGCCGGGCTGTTCAACATCGAGGGGGTGAGCGCCAAGATCATCGGGGTCCAGCTCCTGGGCATCGGTACGGCCTTTGTGTGGGCTTTCGGGACGGGGCTGATCGTATTCAAGCTGATCGACCTGACCATCGGGTTGCGGGTTTCTGAGCAGGAGGAAGTTGACGGGCTGGACCTGGCCGAGCACGCCGGTTCGGCCTATCCGGACTTCCAGACCTCGGCCTATGTCCAGAAATGAGTTAGGGAAAGGAGAGCGTCATGAAGATGATTGTGGCCGTGATAAAGCCCTATAAGCTGGACGAGGTTAAGGCCGCCCTATCCGAGATAGCGGTGGTGGGCATGACCATAAGCGAAGTCCGTGGGTTCGGCAGACAACGGGGTCACAAGGAGATCTACCGCGGAGCGGAATACTCCGTGGATTTTGTGCCCAAAATTAAACTGGAGGTTGTGATTGAAGACAACCAGACCGAGAAGGTTCTCCTTGTGATCCAGGAGTCTGCTCAGACCGGCAGCATCGGGGACGGAAAAATATTCGTCCTGCCGGTGGAGGAAGCGGTCCGCATCCGGACCGGAGAAATGGGGGTGGATGCGATCTGAGGCAAGGCGCCAAAACCGGTCTCGGATCGAGTAAGAGGAAGGGCGGGGCTCCTATAATCGCACCATAGGGAGCCTTGCCCACCTTTTTTTGGGTGGGGGGCTGGTCAAGGAAGGGGAATGTACCAAACCGGCCGGGAGCGGCGGGCAACCGGAAGTCCGGCCAAACAGGTGAGCGGGGCCGGGGGCGCTTTCAGACTAAGGGGTCAAAAGTATCTATCATCAACTCCAGCTTGGTCTCCAGCCTTTTAATTAGTTTTCCCTCAAACACCCAGCCCTGGTGGGTCAGAAAACTGACCGCCTGCATGGTCAGAATGCGCCGCAGCTCTATCTCGTATTCATGTTCAAAGGAGTGATAACCCAGCATCTTGGCGAACAGATTGGCCAGGAACAGAACCCCGGCCGGCCGCTGGTATTCTCCGGCCATCCAGGGCTGATGGTGCCAACCCACGGCCTGGGACAATGATTCGGGAAGCCCCCAGTGATCCAGCAAGGCCTGCCCGATGACCGCGTGGTCAAACCCCAGTCTAACCTTCTCGATCTCCGGCCAGGGCCGTCCTGTTTTGGACATCTCATCGAGAATCAGGGAAAATTCATCGGGGAGATAGGCGTCTATCAAAACCTTGCCGATATCATGGATCAGACCGTATGAATAATAGCCCGGGCCGATCCCGAATTCCTCGGCGGCCAGGGTTTCGGCCAGGAGCCCGACGATAAGCGAGTGTTTCCACAACCGCCGCCTGTTTTCATGGCGCAAGCCGCCTTTCCCGCCGGCCGCCGAGACAAAGACGGTCAGGCTCAAGGCCAGGTCCCGCACCTCGTTTATCCCCAGCAGAAGGACGGCCCGGGAGAGGGTGGTAACCTCCTGTTCCACGGAGAATACCGGGGAGTTGGCCAGCCGGAGCAGACGGGCGGTCAGGGGCGGATCTTTGGCAATGATCCTGATCAGGGTGTCGACGCTGTAATCCTTGTCGTTGACCAGGCGGATAAGTTCCGTGGCCACTTCGGGCAGGGTGGGAAGATCGTTGACCGGAGCGCCCAGGGTTCTGGTCAGGAAATCCACAGGTCGCCGCCAACTTTGAATATATCTTTTTGCTGGCCCGGCTATCATTTCATAATGCATTCTTCTAGATTTAAAATCCACTCCGACCTGCCCGGAGGCCGGACTATGAACCCGCTTCCCCAGGGCTCCTAATCCGTTTCGATTTTTCAGGCGAGACTAATCTGCAAAAAATCAGCCAATGATATTAAGTAGGTAACCAATTGAATAGCCATAATATTTTTTCGGCAGGAATGTAATGTAATTACCAAATGGTAATTACATTACATTAAAGAAAGGAAGATGATGAAAATCAACTATAGCGAATGTCCTAAATCTGTTCCGATTCGGCTGCCGGGGGTGTGACCCCGGCAGCACATTTAGCTTTTGAATCTGACCGTTATTCTGAAAATTAGTCTAACTGGTTTATCCCATCCGGAGAAGCGCTCCTCGATCCTGTGGGCTTAACCTCGGCCTCGGAACCGATATTATAGGGTCCCGAGGCAAAAGGATGGCGGATTAGGGTTTAGACCGGGAGAGCGTTGGTTTGAGCATGTTCCATGCGGGAGCTGACCTCGCTCGATTTAATCCGCCACTGATTACCGGGAGTCTTGAAGGCGGGCAGTTTCCCGGATTTGACCCACCGCCACACTGTCTGATAGTCGACATTGTAGATCCGGGCAACCTGATAGAGTGAATATAGTTTTTCCATGCAGTCCCTCCTAACCCTGCAATAGTGATACGGCAGATACTCCCAAAAAGTTCCGCGCCATCATCAGCCGGCCGCAAAGAGGCGGGCGATTTTGAGCCGGTTCTATCCGACCACCCCCCGCCGTCGCATCTCCTTGCCCAGCTTTACCATGGCTCGGTGGTAGATCCGGTTTGGGCCTTTTTCCCGGCGGCAGGAGGTGAGCCAGAACCTTTGGAAAAGGCATTGCCTCTCCTCGTCTCCAAGGACCTCCAGGCAAAGGGAAACGGACAGGTAGGCCGCCATGACATCCGCGGCTCGGCCCCCTGCATCCAGGCCTTGCACCTTGGGCCTTGGGGCCAGGCTGTTGGCCGAGGATAGCCTTTGCGCCTGTTCAAAGAAAAATCCAAGAGCCTGCCCTACTGATCTGAAAGGCCGCATTCGGGTCAAACCTCCTCGCCATAGAGGTCGCTGACCCCTTCAGCTTCCGAGGCGATCTGTCTGTTTTCCAGGCGGCAGGCCTGGCAGAGCCAGGCGGATCCAAAAATGGGGCGTCCGCATTTCAGGCATCGCCTTCTTCTTTTTTTCATCTCAACCTCCATTCCGTTTGCACAACCAAAATCTGTTATAAAACGATATGCTTACTCATAATCCAAAGTAAACAGCTGAATGAAGTTAATATTATCGTTGAGAAAGTTCGAGTCAAGCTCGAAAACAACAAATAATTGTTTTTGACTAAAGATAATTTGGTAAGTCTAACTATTTATTAGATAAGGAAATTATCTGATAGATGCATAAGAATGATTGTGGCGTGAAGTGCTTTGGAGATATTTTGACTGAGTATACGAAATGTCATAAACAAAAAGAGAAAGTATTTCATTAAATAAGTAAAAAATTATTTAATATATATATTATGACAACTTGGATTTGCCCTGCATGTTCTCCCGGTCAGGCCCGGGGCCGGGAGCTGCGGGGCCGCTCGGATGGCGGGAAGAGGGTCAGAGGTTTTGTTCGAAATACTGTTCCGTAACCGGTGTCAGGGTGTGGCTCTTACGCCAGATAATTTTTATGAAGCGGATTGTGAGCCTTTTGAGGTCCTCCCAGGCGGTCCCGGTGCGGGGTATTTAGGCGAGCCGGGGAGGCGTCCGGCAGACCGGGTCTTGTTTGGGCCCCGGCCTTGATCAGGCGGGAAAAGTTTGGGGTTAAGATAGAAGAAAGGAAGAAAGGTAGGGCCGGCCTCAGTTTTGTTTCAGGCTTGGGATCCTCCGCAAAACCGCTTCCGGAGCGGCCGCCGGTCCGCTCAGCCCAAATTTTTGACCATCTCCTCTAAGCCGGGATCTTCCGCTAATATTTTGAGGAATTTGGTGTATTTGGCGACAACACTCCGAACCGCCAGTTCCAGTCCATAGGGGCTGACCGGCTTTTCCAGGAGGTGGGTTATCCCCAGATCAAGGCATCTTTCCACTACCTCATCATTAGCCAACCCGGCCACGATTATGGTGTCTTCAGCCGCCAAGGGGTACTCCTGGGCCAGGGATTCCAGGAACCCGAATCCGGTGCCGTTTTCCAGGTAAACGTCGATGATGAAAATGGCCACCCTGGTCTCTCTTTCGAGGCAGTAACTCCGGGCCTGGGAAAGGTTGGTAAAGGCCTTGACCTGCCCCCAGGAATAGTATTTCCGGACCATCCCCTGAAGCATTTCAGCCACAATCTGGTTATCGTCCAGGATGATCACATCCAAGGACCAGGGGCGGGAACCTTCTTCCGCGGATAGAATGGGGAGAGAGGCAGTCTGAAGTATCGCCCTGATTTCCGCAGGGGTCAATATTCTTTCAATGGGGTTCACCGCTCCGAGCCTCTCCTTTTATTTTTCCTTGCAGTGGTTTCAATTCCCCAGGAATTGGTTCAAGAAACAAACGTTTCCTCCAAGGTCTAACTTAAAATAATATATTAATAATGGACAGGAAAATCAAGCCCATCGGGGCAATCTAAAATATGCGTATAATGTAGAAGGGTTGGCTCTTGGTTCTCCGTGGATTAGCCCAGGAGTCACCTTTTCAACAAAGGCAGTCGTGCCCCAGAAGCTGACGGATCTGATCCAGAAGATCCTGGCTTGGCTTGACGTGGTATTTCTGATCGGCTTCGATGACCGTGACAAAACGGCCCGGCCGTTCCAGATGGAGGTAGACCGGGGCCTGACCCTGGTGCCTGGTCAGGATGCTTTTGAGGGAGGCCAGGGTCTCGGGCCCGGTTTTGTCCAGGTCCAACTTGAGGGCCAGCTCCTTCTGCATTTTTTCCGCGGCCTGGGAGAGGGGCACAATCTCGTCGGCCACCACGGCCAGGGAGGTCTCGTTGCGGTTCAGCTTGCCGCTTATGAGAATGGGTTCCTCGGATTCCAGCAGGGCCCTGTTCTCGGCGAAGATTTTGGGGAAGCAGACCACCTCCACGCTGCCGCTCAGATCCTCCAACTGGATAAAGGCCATCCGTTCGCCCTTTTTGGAGTTGATCTCCTTTTTGTGGGCGGTCATTCCTCCCACGCGGACTTTGGCCCCGTCCGAATACCCGTTCAACCCGGCCACGTTGACCGTGGTGAACAGGCGCAGGTCGTGCTCCACGTCGGCCAGGGGGTGGCCCGAGACGTAGAACCCCAGGGCCTCCTTCTCGTAGCTCAGGCGGACCGTCTCGGCCCACTGGGGCGAGTCGGGCAGCCTGGGGGTGAAGGGGGCGGCGGTCTCCGGGGCTGCGTCAAAGAGGCCCATCTGGCCCTCCTCCCGCTCCTTCTGGCTGCGGCTGCCTTGCTCCAGGGCCTGATCCATGACCGCCATGAGCTGGGCCCGGTGCCCCTCCAGGGTGTCGAAGGCCCCGCATTTGATCAGGGATTCCAGAACCCTTTTGTTCACCCGCCGGGAGTCGACTCGGTCGCAGAAATCAAAGATGCTGATGTAGGGGCCCCCGTCCTCTCGCGCCTCCAGAATCGCCTCCACAGCGCCCTGCCCCACGTTCTTGACTGCGGCCAGGCCGAACCGGATGGCCTGGCCGTCCACTCCGAAATCCTTGCCCGAGGCGTTGACGTCCGGAGGGAGGACGTGGATTCCATGCTCCCGGCATTCGGCGAAGTGGACCATGATCTGGTCGCTGTTGCCGGACCAGGAGGTCAGCTGGGCGGCCATGAACTGGACCGGAAAGTGGGCCTTCAGATAAGCGGTCTGGTAGGCGATGAGACCGTAGGCCGCGGCGTGGGACTTGTTGAAGCCGTAGTTGGCAAACTCCAGGATCAGGTCGTAGATCTTGCCCGCGGTGGCCTCGTCCACCTCTCTGGCCCTGGCCCCCTCGATGAACTTGGGCCGCTCCTGGTTCATCACCTCCACGATCTTCTTGCCCATGGCCCGGCGGAGAATGTCGGCCTGTCCCAGGGAGTATCCGGCCAGGGTGTTGGCGATGGCCATGACCTGCTCCTGGTAGACGATGATCCCGTAGGTCTCCTTGAGGATGGGTTCCAGGGAGGGGTGGGGATATTCCACGGGCTTGCGGCCGAATTTGCGCTCGATGTAGTCCGGGATCAGGGACATGGGGCCGGGCCGGTAGAGGGCCACCAGGGCGATGATGTCCTCGAAGACCGAGGGCTTGAATTTGATCAGGAGATCCTTCATGCCCGAGGATTCCAGCTGGAAGACCCCGGTGGTCTCGCCCCGGGCGAGAAGGCTGAAGGTCTCCTGGTCGTCCATGGGAATGAACTCTATGTCGAATTCGGGAGCCAGGGTCTCCCTGATTAGCCGGCAGGCCGTGTCGATCACGGTCAGGGTCCGAAGCCCCAGAAAGTCGAACTTGATCAGCCCCACCTTCTCGGTGCACTTCATGTCGAACTGGGTGACCGTCTTGCCGGACTGATCCTGGTAGAGGGGCAGGTAGTCGGTCAGGGGCCCCGGGGCGATGACCACCCCGGCGGCGTGGGTTCCGGCGTGGCGGTTGAGCCCTTCCAGCCGCTCGGCCAGGGAGATGAGTTCGTCCACCCTGGGATCGCTGGTGCGCAGATCCTTGAGCCGGGGCTCCTCCTGCTGGGCCTTTTTCAAAGTCATTTTGAGGACGTCCGGGACCAGTTTGGCGATCCTGTCCACCTCGCCGTAAGGCATCCCCAGGGCCCGGCCCACGTCCCGGATCACGGCCTTGGCCTTGAGCGAGCCATAGGTGGTTATCTGGGCCACCCGGTCCGCCCCGTAGAGTTCGGTCACGTGTTCGATGACCTTGTCCCTTTTGAGAAAGCAGAAATCCACGTCGATATCCGGCATGGAGATGCGCTCCACGTTAAGGAAGCGCTCGAACAGGAGGCCGTATTTGATGGGATCCAGGTCGGTTATCTTCATGGCCCAGGCCACGGCCGATCCCGCGGCCGAGCCCCGGCCCGGCCCTACCGGAATGCCCTGCTCCTTGGCCCAGGTTATGAATTCGGAGACCACCAAAAAATAGGCGGCGAAGCCCATCTGGACGATGACCCCCAGCTCGTATTCCAGCCGGTCCCAGTATTTCCCGGCCTCCTCCTCCCTGATCCCGGCCTTGACCAGCCGCATCTTGAGACCGGCCTCGGCCTGCTCCCGCAAGACCTCCTCCACGTCCCGGCCCTTGAGGAAGGGATATCCCGGGAAATGGTGGCTTTTGAGGTCCATGGCCACATGGCAACGCTCGGCCACGGCCAGGGTATTGCGGCACAGCTGGGGCTGGAACTTGAACTGCTCGATCATCTCCGCCGGAGAGCGGAAGTAAAGCAGGTCGGTCTCCATCTTCATCCGGGACTCGTCGTCCACGGTCTTGCCCGTCTGCACGGCCAGGAGCACATCGTGGGCCTTGGCGTCGGCCCGGGTGAGGTAGTGGCAGTCGTTGGTGGCCACGGCCAGAAGATCCAGCTCCTTGGCCAGCTTCAGGAGCCCGGGATTGACCGCGTGCTGTTCCGGAATGCCGGCGTCCTGGATTTCGATGATGAAGTTGCCGTGGCCGAACAGGTCGTCCAGCCGGCCGGCCGCCTCCCGGGCCTTGTCCTCTCCCTGACGGGCCAGGGTGTGGGGGACCTCGCCCTGGAGGCAGGCCGACAGGGCGATGAGCCCCCGGTGGCGTTGGGAGAGAACCTCGAGATCGGTCCGGGGACGGTAGTAGAAGCCGTTGATGTAAGCGTCGGAGACGATTTTGATCAGGTTTTTATAGCCCTCATCGGTCTCGGCCAGGAGGACCAGATGGTAGTAGTTCAGTCCATCGGCCCGGGGGTTTTTGTCAGTCCTGGAACCTGGAGCCACATAAACTTCGCAGCCGATGAGCGGGTTGATCTCCGCCTTGTTGGCCAGGGTGTAGAACTCCACGGCGCCGTGGAGATTGCCGTGGTCGGTCAGGGCCAGGGCCGGCATCTCGTACTCCACGGCCTTTTTGACCAGGTCCGGCAGCTTGATGGCCCCGTCCAGGAGAGAGTAGTGGCTGTGGAGGTGGAGGTGAACGAATTCGGCGGACAAGGGCCTACTCCCACTCGATGGTCGAGGGCGGCTTGGAGGAGATGTCGTAGACCACCCGGTTGACCCCGTCCACCTCGTTGATGATGCGGTTGGAGATAAGGGCCAGGAGGTCGTGGTCCAACCGGGTCCAGTCGGCGGTCATGGCGTCCAGAGAGTCCACCGCGCGCAACGCGATAACGTTCTCATAAGTCCGCTCGTCGCCCATGACTCCCACGGTGCTGATGGGCAGAAGCACGGCGAATGACTGCCAGATCCGGTCGTACAGGCCGGCCCGGCGGATCTCCTGGTCCACGATGGAATCGGCCTGGCGCAGGACGTCCAGGTTTCTCTCGGTGATCTCGCCCAGGACCCTGATGCCCAGCCCGGGCCCGGGGAAGGGCTGGCGGTTGATGATCTCCTCGGGCATCCCCAGCTCCCGGCCCACGGCCCGACACTCGTCCTTGAAAAGTTCCCGCAAGGGCTCGATCAGGACCAGCCGCATCCGCTCCGGCAACCCGCCCACGTTGTGGTGGGTCTTAATGGTGGCCGAGGGGCCCTTGAAGGAGACCGACTCGATCACGTCCGGATAAAGGGTGCCCTGGCCCAGATAGGCCACCCCTCCGATCTTGGAGGCGACCTTTTCGAAAATTTCGATAAAGGTGTTGCCGATGATCTTCCGTTTTTCTTCCGGATCGACCACCCCCTTGAGCCGCTGTAAAAACTGCTCGGCCGCGGGGACCGGGATCAGGTTCATGCCGAAGCGGTCCCGGAACAGGGAGACCACCTGCTCGGCCTCTCCGGCCCGGAGGAGTCCGTTGTCCACGAAGACGGAGGTCAGCCTGGGCCCCACCGCCCTGTGGATGAGCATGGCCGTCACGGCCGAGTCCACCCCGCCGGACATGGCGCAGATGATCTTGGACTTGCCGACCCTCTCCTTGATCCACTCCACCGCGGTTTCGACGAATCCGGCCATGGACCAGAGGCCCTTGAGCTTGGCCACCTTGAACAGGAAGTTTTCCAGGATCAGCTTCCCGTCAGGGGTGTGGACCACCTCGGGATGAAACTGGACCCCGTAGATCCGGCGGACGAAGTGTCCCATGGCCGCAAAGGGGGCGTTGTCGGAGCAGGCGATGGAGACGAAGTCCTGGGGCAGGGTCTCGATCCTGTCTCCGTGGCTCATCCAGACGGTGTGCTCCCCCTCGCAGGAGAGGCCCTCGAACAGGGGGGCCGGGCGGTCGCCGATGAGTTTGAGCTCGGCCCGGCCGTACTCCTTTTTTTTGGGTTTGGCCACCTTTCCGCCCAGAAGGTGGGCCAGGATCTGCATCCCGTAGCAGATGCCCAGAATGGGCACTCCCAGCTCGAAAATCTCGGGGTTCAGGGTGGGGGCATTCTCCCAGTAGACCGAAGCAGGCCCTCCGGAAAGGATGATGGCGGCTGGGTTAAAGGCCTTTATCTCATCCAGAGGCCAGTTGAAAGGGTGGATTTCGCAGTAGACCTTCAACTCCCTGACCCGGCGAGCGATGAGCTGGGTGGTCTGGGATCCGAAATCCAGGATAAGGACCCTCTCCTCGGTCAGGCCTTCCATCAGAAATCCTCCACGCTGTAGTTGGGAGCTTCCTTAGTGATGATTACGTCGTGAACGTGGGATTCCCTCAAGCCCGCAGCGGTGATGCGCACGAACCTGGCCTTGGCGCCCAGTTCCTTCAGATTCTTGGCGCCCACATAACCCATTCCGGATCTTATTCCGCCCACCAGCTGGAAGACGTTGTCGGACAGGGTGCCCCGGTAGGGGACCCGGCCCACGATCCCTTCGGGCACCAGCTTGGAGTACTCCTCCTGGGAGTAGCGGTCCCTGGACCCGGCCTCCATGGCCTCGATGGAGCCCATGCCCCGGTAGACCTTGTAGGACCGGCCCTGGTAGAGGACCGTCTCGCCGGGCGACTCCTGGGTTCCGGCGAACAGGGAGCCGATCATGACCGCACAGGCTCCGCCGGCCAGGGCCTTGACGATATCTCCGGAAAACTTGATGCCGCCGTCGGCCACCACCGGGATGCCGTGTTTTTTGGCCATTTTGGCACAGTCCATCACGGCCGACATCTGGGGCACACCCACTCCGGCCACGACCCTGGTGGTGCAGATGGAGCCGGGACCGACCCCCACCTTCACGGCAGAGGCCCCGGCCTTGATCAGGGCCAGGCAGCCCTCGGGGGTGGCCACGTTTCCGGCCACGATGGACAGGTCGGGCTGGACCGCCCGGAGGCCCTTGACCGCCTTGATCACGTTTTCGGAATGGCCGTGGGCCGAATCAACGGTGACCACGTCCACCCCGGCTTTGAGCAGAGGCTCCAGACGGACTTCCCAGTCGCTGACCCCCACCGCGGCGCCCACCCGCAACCGGCCGTAGCCGTCCTTGCTGGAGAGGGGGTACTTTTTGATCTTCTCGATATCCTTGATGGTGATCAACCCCTTGAGCTTGCCGGCCTTGTCCACCACCAGGAGCTTTTCGATGCGGTGCTGGTGAAGCTTGGTCTTGGACTCCTCCAGGCTGATCCCCTCCGGTACCGTTATCAGCCGCTCTTTGGGAGTCATCAGCTCCCGGGCCTCCCGGCTCAGGTCGGTTTCGAAACGCATGTCCCGGTTGGTCACAATTCCCACCAACTCCTCGCCGTCCACGATGGGGAAGCCGGAGATGCGGTACTCTCCGGCCAGACGGTGAACCTCCGCGATCTTAGTGGTCGGGGTCACCGTGACCGGATCTACGATCATCCCGGACTCGGATTTTTTGACCTTGGCCACCTGGATAGCCTGCCGCTCCGGGTCCATGTTCTTGTGGATGAAGCCCAGGCCGCCCTGGCGGGCCATGGAGATGGCCGTGTCCGACTCGGTCACCGTGTCCATGGCGGCCGAGAGGATGGGGACGTTGAGCCTGATTGTGGCGGTCAGGTCGGTGGAGACGTCGACTTCGGCCGGCAGGACCGTGGAGTGGCCCGGCAGCAGCAGAAGATCGTCGAAGGTGAGCCCATAGGGAATTTCGGTTGGATCCATTTTTACACCCGTCTGGTTTTAGGAGTCTGGGGATAGCCCTATTCCATTGATAATATGCCCTTCCAGCAGACCGGCGTCCACTGCTTTCATTTCCTCTTGACTATACATTCGCATGAGCGCTTGCACCAGAACCAGCCCGGGCAGGATCACGTCCTCCCGGCCCTGTTCAAGACCCGGAAACAGCCGCCTTTTCTCCAGGTCCAGGGGGGCGAGCCTCTCGATCAAGCCCTCGACCTGGCCGGCTGTAATGCGGTAGCCGGTGATTCTATCTGGCTGGTAGACATCCAGCTCCAGGAGCATGGCCGCGATGGTGGTCACCGTGCCGGCCGTGCCGGCCAGGGTCAGGCCGGGGACCGGGGGGTAGAAGGCCAGAGCCCGCTCCAGCTTGCCCCGGATTTCCTTTTCCAGGGCCGCCAGCTGTCCGGGCGGGGCCGGGGCCTGGCTAAGAAAGTCCTCGCACAGGCCCACCACGCCGATGTCCAGGCTGAGACCGGGCTTGATCCTCCGGTCCTCCACCGGGATGAACTCGGTGGAGCGGCCGCCCGGGTCCACCACCAGAACCGGACCCCGTATGGAGTCCAGATCCGACAGAACCCCCAGGGCGGTGAGAAAGGCCTCTTGTTCGCCGCTGATCTTCTCGATCCGGAATTCGGCCTCGCGCTCCACCTGGTCCAGAAAGTCGTCGCCGTCCGAGGCCAGCCTGACCGCGGCCGTGGCCCCGCCGAAGACCCGCTCCACCCCGTGCCCCCGGATCAACTCCCCGAAGCGGATCAGCACCTGGAGGGTTCTTTGCCGGGCCCGGGGGTCCAGGGGTTCACCGGGCGTCAGGTTCTGGGAAAGGCGGGTTACATGGCGGTCCAAGAGAAGAGTCTGGAGGCCGGAACCCCGGTCGACTCGGGCGATCAATAGACGAAGGGTATTGGAACCCACATCGACGGCTGCCGCGATTGTCATGATCCGAATGAACTTACCAGACCGGATACTCGTTTACAAGAGGACATTTGGGCCCGGATTCCACCCATGTTGGAGAAAAACCGCGTCCCGCGCTGTCCGGAGCTTTTTGCAGGGGTACAATAAGGCGCAGAGAGCGGACAAAGGAACCGGAACCGAGGAGGCCCCGTGCCCATTCCCGGAAACCTGCTGACCACGGCCATGGCGGTGATGCCTCACCGGGATGTGAGCCGGGCCCTGGAGACGGCCCTGAGCCTGGACATCCCCTTCTGGCCCCAGCTGCCCCTGGTGAACTACCACGAGGACATGTACGTCCAGGCCTCCGAGAACTTTCCCGGCATGGTCCTGGACCTGAAAAAACGAACCCTGGGGTTCTCCTCGGAAAAGTTCATGGCCCAGCTGGAGGAGGCTTTAGGCCGGTTCGAGGAGCCGGAATTCTTCGACATCTCCCCGGACTACTCGGTGGTCTACCACAAGTTCCTGGACCTGGACCTGGCCGGCCGTCCGGCCATCCGGGGCCAGTTGGAGGGGCCCATCAGCTTCGGGCTCAACGTCAAGGACGAGAACGACCGGCCCATCCTCTTCGACGACACGGTACGGCCCTTTATGCTGGAGTTCATGGCCCGGCGGGTGGGGGTGCAGCTGGCCCGGCTCAAGGAGAAAAACCCCAACGCCTTCATGTTCGTGGACGAGCCGGGGCTGCAGTTCCTGTTCTCGGCCCTGTCCGGATATCCGGACACGGCGGCCAAGGTCGATCTGGAAATGTTCTTCAGTCTGATCCCGCGTCCCCGTGGAATCCATCTCTGCGGCAACCCGGACTGGGATTTTCTGCTCAACCTGGACCTGGACATCCTCTCCCTGGATGTCTACTCCAACGGCGAGGTCTTCTCCAACTACGCCAGATCCATCCGGGGATTCCTGGACCGGGGCGGGGTCCTGGTCTGGGGCCTGGTCCCCACCAACTCCGAACCCTTTGAAAAGGAGGACCGGGAGGCCCTGGAGCAGCGGTTGCTGGACATCTGGGCGGCCCTGGACAAAAAGGGCATCGACCGGGGGTTTCTCCTCTCCCGCTCCCTGCTTTCCCCGGCCACCTGCTGCCTGGTCAACAGCGACGGGGAGAAGACCGTGGAAAAGGCCTTTGCGATGGTGCGGGAATTGTCGAAAGGGCTGAGGGAAAAATTGGGCTTGGAGTAGGGGTTAGTCAGTACGTTTGTCAGAAATACGGGGACGCCCCCGGTGTTGGGGGGTGACCCTGCCACCACGTATCGTTTTTGAATCGGAACCCATTTCTACCGATAGTTCTAATAGTTATGCTTGATTTATGAATCATGATGTTCGATTTTAAAATTTTTAACTTTTAAAAAACACCAAAAGACGGCCGGAGGTCGTCCCCCGGCCGTGGATATTTATTGTCACCAACCTTTTTCCGGCCCTGCCCTGCCGGCGGAACTAAACGCAGCCCGCTTTAGTCGTCCAGGTCTATGGCCCCCTTGGTCTTGCGCCTTCTCTTCTGCTCTTTTTCCCGGTATTCGTCGAGGCAGTTATCCTGGAAGACCATGACGCACTCCAGATACTCCACAGATTCTATCATGCAGGCCCTGATAGCCTTGCCGGTGGGGGTCTTTTTGTATTTCCCCAGGGTTCCGCCCACGCCCTTGTAATATCCGCCCACGTTCACCCCGCCGCTTTTGGCCGTGGCCTCTACGGTCCGGCTGTAGGCGATCTCTCCCGAGGTGGCGTCGATGACCCGCAGGTCGATGGCCAGATAGGCCTTCTCCTGCTTACCGCCCAGAGAGAAGCCCTTGATGCGGATGCCGCCGCCTGTTCCTTCGGTATTTGATTCAAAGGCGCTGACTCTGCCCGTGACCAGATATTGAGCTCCGGTCATCCGCCCCATCTTGGCTGCGGTGGATTTTCTCACCCGTCCAGAGGCGCCCAGGTCCTGCTCCCTCAGGACAGCCGACAGTTTGTGGCGCTCCACGAGACGAAACTCCCCGCCCGAGGCCAACTCGTTGGTCAGCATGTCGGCTAGCTCCCGGCCCACCGATCCCGACCACCACCCGGCAGAGGTGTCGTTGGTGAAATCGATAACGCCCAAGACCGGTTTCTTGGCCAAGGAGACCCCTGCCAAACCAAACGAAAACACGAGTAAGACAAAAAAAACAAGGCCAATTTTTCTCATTTAGTCCTCCGCCCGGAGTATTTAATCCCTAGTTGTCGTCCTCATGGTTCCGATCCATGAAGAATCGGTTTTACGAGGCCTGCATTTATCGGACATTGTTGATGTTAAAGTGTTATCCTGGGTCCATTATTCGTAATTGCTGCCACTTTCGGCGGTTTTGTCCCGAATTGCCGAACTCGATATTTTTTAATCCGCCTGTGACTGTTCACCAATTTTCCAAAGCAGTTGCCTTAAATTGAGGCATTTCATCTGAACCGAGGGTGCCGGATCTCGCCATCCTCTATGGCGGATTTACCCGCCCTGACGGCCAGATATTCAGGCTGAGCATAACCCAACAATATTGATACCGTCAACTGTCAATAAGTTATCCTATTTCAACCTAATACCATTTTGTGGTTTCGAGCCGTGGGTTTGCCGAAGTTGTCCGGCCCTTTCAGCTTTTATTATCTTGGGAAAACGGCAGGGTATACTCAAAAGCGGTCGGGACTCTTGCAACCTTCTCCGAGTAGGCCGCCCTGTTCCGGACCTTCATTGCCCAGTGAAGGCGCCGGCAGAAAACAGAACCCCTCTCCATCCTCGGTCAGTACGGCCAAGGAGAGAGTCCGGGGCCGGTCCATGCCGGGCTATCGCAAAACCTTAGCGGTTCTGCTCAGCTGCATCTGCTCCCGGCGGAGGCGGCGGACCAGACGCGCCGTCCAAACAAATTCGAAAACAAGGACAGCGATAAACAACAGCAGCAACCAGCCCTCGGGCAGGAAGAAGACGCCCGCGGTGTCGGTTTTGCCGGCCTGCTGCCTGGCGTGGTGGATGGCCAGAAGCGGAAAATCATACAGGCCGTGAAGAATGATGGCGCTCAACAGGCCGTGCTCGGCCGGCCGGGCGGACTGGGGATTGAACCGGGCCTGGCCCACATAATAACCCATTATGGCGCCCAGGCAGGCATGGGAGGGTACCGCGGTAAGCGCCCGGCCGATCGCCACGGCCCATCCGCCTTGCGCCACGTACAGGAAATTCTCGAGAGCGGCGAATCCCAGTGAGGCCGCAGCGCCGTAAACAACACCGTCCATGGGCTCGTTAAAGGCTTTGAGTTTGGCGCTGTAGCGGGTTATGACCCTGTATTTCAAGATTTCTTCGGGAACAGCCGCCGCCAGAAAAGCGGAAAATAGTCCGGAAAATATCGGGCCGGCCCTGAACGGCCTTAATTCATCCGCCAGGGAACCCACAAATCCCGCCGGCACGGTAATCAAAACCCCCAGAACGAAGGTAATCCACAATCCTTTGGCGGGTTCGGGGTTCAAGTCTTTTTTGTAAAAGTACCACAGCAGCAGCAGAGAGGGCAACACGGCGCATAAGACGGTGAATCCTTGGATCATGATATTTATCCGGGGGCGGTTTTCGTAATATATTACGGTTCTTCAAATAGTTTACTGAGAGGGCCGGTTTGACCGGCCAGAGGAAACAGGAGCGTGGGTCGAATTTATTAGGCCCGGCTTGGGTCCCGCGAGCAGCCGTGTCTGAACAGGTATCGTGGCTAGGGCCGGGGTTTTGATATTCCACCCAGGAGAACAGGATATAATCATTAAAAGGCTCCGGCAAGAGAAGATGCTTCCCTGCCGGAGCCTTGGAAACTTAGGCCGAAGTTCCGGCCGTCACCTACAGGTTCTGGACCTACTGCCCTTCTACGAACGATTTCAGCTTCTTGGCCCGGGAGGGGTGGCGCAGTTTTCTCAGGGCCTTGGCCTCGATCTGGCGGATCCGCTCCCTGGTCACGGAGAAGTCCCGGCCCACCTCCTCCAGGGTGTGGTCGGCCTTCTCCCCGATGCCGAAGCGCATCCGCAAGACCCGCTCCTCCCGGGGGGTCAGGGTGGCCAGGACCGAGCGGGTCTGCTCCGAGAGGTTGAGGCGGATGACCGCCTCGCCGGGGCTGATGACCTTCTTGTCCTCGATGAAATCCCCCAGGTGGGAATCCTCCTCCTCGCCGATGGGGGTCTCCAGGGAGATGGGCTCCTTGGCGATTTTCAGGACCTTGCGGACCTTTTCCAGGGGATAGTCCATCCGCTCCGCGATTTCTTCCGGGGTGGGCTCCCGGCCGTACTCCTGGACCAGGTAGCGCGAGGTCCTGATCAGCTTGTTGATGGTCTCGATCATGTGGACCGGGATGCGGATGGTCCGGGCCTGGTCGGCGATGGCCCGGGTGATGGCCTGGCGGATCCACCAGGTGGCGTAGGTGGAGAACTTGTAGCCCCGCTGATACTCGAACTTGTCCACCGCCTTCATCAGCCCGATGTTGCCTTCTTGGATCAGGTCCAGAAACTGGAGGCCCCGGTTGGTGTACTTCTTGGCGATGGAGACCACCAGGCGCAGGTTGGCCTCGATCAGCTCGGACTTGGCCAGCCGGGCCTTGTATTCGGCCGCCGTCACCTTGCGCAGGGTCTCCTTGATGTCCAGGTGGGACATGGCCGCCTCGTCCTCGATCTGGCACAGGGTCTCCAGGGCCTTGTTCAGGCCGTCGTGGATGTTGGCCAACTGGTGAGGTTCCAGATCCAAAAGGCGGCAGATCTGGTTCTGCTCCCTTTCCGACTGTTTGGCCCGCTCAAAGAATCCGTGAAGCCGGGGCAGGGGTCTGTTGCCGCAAGCCTCCACGGCCAGGTCGATTATCCGTTGCTGGCTGTTCATGGCGGCCCGGAATTCCTTGAGGCGGTTGACTATAGTGTCGATGTGCCTCTTCTCCAGCCGGATTTCCCTCATCAGATCGACGATGGCCTTCTTGTTGCGGATCACGGCCCGGCGCAGCCGCCGCCGGTGATTCGGCTCCAGGCCTTTTTTCTTCAGCTCCAGAGTGAGTTCCAGGTTGTTGCGGTAGAGGTTGCTGACCTGGTCCACCAGCTCGCAGAAGTTGGCCTGGCGGTCTTCCTGAGTCTCGTCGTCGACCTCCAGATCCTCGGAGCCCTTGATGATGTCCCGGATTTTGAGGCGGTCCTCCCGAAAATCCTTGGCCAGATTAATCATGGCCTGGATCCCGGTGGAGCACTCCATAAGGGCTTCAAAAAGCTCCTTCTCCCCGGCCTCTATCCTTTTGGCGATCTCAACTTCGCCCTCCCTGGTCAAAAGAGAGACCAGGCCCATCTCCCGGAGGTACATCTTCACCGGATCTGAGGAACGGGAGACTGTATCGGCCATCTCCGTGGCCAGGTCGGATTTGGACTGGCTGCTTCTGTCCGCGGCGACCTTCTCATCCTCGTCCAGGACATCCACCTTGAGGCTCTCGAAATAAAGCATCACCTCGTTGAGCTGATCCTCTGAAAAGGCGCCCGGTGGAAGAACCTCGTTGATCTGGTCGTAGGTCACGAACCCCTGATCCTGGTTCTGGTCGGCCAACTTCTTCAGGGCCCGGTAGGGCGGCGACAGCTTGACCTTCCCGCCTCCATCTGGATTTTCAGCTATATCCGGATTTATGACCAGGCCCTCGGCCTGGGGTTCTTCATTTTTCTTGGTGGAATTCTTCCGGGAATCAGTGGAGTTCTTTTGGGCGTTCATACAGCCTCATGGCCTCCAGTTTCTAAAGTCAAAATTTCATCGCCCCTTGCCGGGGCGTTCCCTTTGGTGACAGATCTGAGCAGGTCGAGCAGTCTCAGGACTTCCTCTTCCTGGCCCAGGGCCTGGGCGGCTGTGATTCGGGAATTGAGCTCCCGGATCCGCCTCTCCCTTATTCTTTTTTTTACTCCGGCCACCAGGCTGGCCGCGTGCCGGCTCTCGTCCGCGGGCCGGTCGTCCAAATCCAGGGAGAGCACCAGCCGGGCCCCCTCCGGATCCAGGTAGTTGATCAGTTCGTCGGCCCGCCAGTCCCGGCCCATGTCGGTGAGTCGGGCCGCCTCCTGGGCCACCCTTTGGCACAGGGGATCGGTCAACATTTCCTCCAGCCCGGCTTCGATAAGGGCCAGGCGACAGAAGGGAAGATTGACCAGGGCCGAAAGAAAACGGCGGTCCGGCCCGCCCCGGTTGGAAAGCCTCAAGCCCTGGGTCCTGTCTCCCGGACCATTTATGCGGCCCGCGGTCCTGTCGGTTCGGCTCAGGGCGGAAAGGATGACCCCCTGGTCCAGATTCAGCCTGGCCGCCACCTGCTGCACATAGGAAGCCTGCTCCACCGGGGAGGAGATGCCGGAAAGGGCCGGGGCCAGCTCCCTTACCGCGGCAGCCTTGTCCTCCGGGGAGGAAAGATCTCTCTCCAGAACCTTGTCCACCATGAACCCGATCATGGGCTTGGCGTTTTCCAGCTCTTCCAAAAACCTGGCCGAACCCTGTTCCCGGACGAAATCGTCAGGGTCCAGCCCGGCCGGCAGCGCCATGATGCGGGCCAGGACCTCCTCCCGGGAAAAAATCTCCTGAGCCCGGAGGGCGGCCTTAAGCCCCGCAAAATCGCCATCATACACCAGAACCACGTCGATGCCAAGCCCCCGCATGGCCCGGACCTGGGCTCCGGTCAGGGCCGTGCCCATGGTGGCCACGGTGTTGGTTATGCCGTGGGCGGCCAGGGAAAGGCAGTCAAAGTATCCCTCCACGGCCACCACCCGGCCCCTCTTTCTGATGGCCGGCCGGGCCTGGTGGAGATTATATAGAATCCGTCCTTTTTTAAACAGGGGCGTTTCCGGCGAATTGAGGTACTTGGGCTCCTGGTCAGGGCCTATCACCCGGCCGCCGAAGGCCACCACCCGGCCCTGATGGTCCCGGATGGGAAAGATCAAACGGCCCCTGAAGCGATCGTAGTGCCCGGACCCGGAGCGGCGGGGACTGACCAGCCCCACCTGCTCCAGCAGGGAGGGGTTGACCCGCTCCCTGGCGAAGTGGTTCAGCAGTCCGTCCCAGCGGTCCTCGGCCCAGCCCAGACCGAAGGCCTGGGCCGTCTCCTTAGGGATGGATCTTTCCAGAAGATAGGCCCGGGCCGGGCCGCCCTCCCTGGACCACAGCCGGGACTGGTAATACTCCGCCGCGGCGGTCATGAGCCTGATCATGCGGTCCTTGGCCTTGATCTGCCGGGCCTCCTGGGGATCCAGGTCCGGCCGGGGCAGGGGCACGCCGTAGGTCTGGGCCAGTTCCCTGACCGCCTCGGGGAAGCTCAGGCCTTCGTGCTTCATCAAAAAGGAGAAGACGTTGCCCCCCTCGCCGCAGCCGAAACACTTGTAGGTCCGCCGTTCCGGATTGACGATAAAGGAGGGTGTTTTTTCCGGGTGAAAAGGGCAAAGCCCCTTATAGGCCGATCCGGCCTGGGTCAGGTTGACGTGGCGGCCGATGATCTCCACGATGTCGGCCGCCTCCCTGACCTGGTCGATGACTTCCTGGGGGATGCCCGGTCTCACTCCTTAACCTCCTATCTCGATCTCGGTCAGACCGGCTCCCCGGAGCCCTTCCGGAGAGGAGAAATTCTTGACCAGAGGGTGGTCCACCAGAAACTCCCTGACCGCCTGGCGCAGGGCGCCGGTGCCCACCCCGTGGATCACCGAAAGCCGGGCCAGACCGGAGAGGATCGCCTCGTCCAGCGCCTTGTCCACCTTTGGCAGGGCCTCCTCCACCCTGAGCCCGATGATGTTCAGCTCGGGCCAGGTGCTGGCCGGAGCCGGTCGGGAGGCGGTCCGGGCGGGGGATGACTTCCAGGTCCGGTCCTGCTTGGGGGCCTGGCCTTCCACGGGCTTGAGCCGGTCCGGGTCTACCTGGATCTTTACCCCGCCGGCCAGCCTGACCTCCACGAGACGGCCCTTTTTGATTTCCTCGGTCACCACCCCGGGCCGGTTGAAACCATCCACCCGGACCTCCTGGCCCGGGGACAGGAGTTTGGGCCGGTCCGTCCGGCCCGTTGCGGGAGGGCACCCCGCTCCGGCCAGGGAACGTTTCAGCCCGGCCTTGGTCTCGTAGAATCCGTAACGGGCCTGTTCCCGCTCCCTGACATCCTGGGAGCGGGCCTTTTCCAGAATCTTGACCAGCTCCTCCTCGGCCCGGCCGATGATCTCCCGGATCCGGGCCCCCTCCTGGGAGATGAGCCTCTCCCGGTCCTGCTCCAGGTCTTTTTTGAGCCTTTCCACCTTGTTCCGGGTCCGGGCCAGCTCCGCCTCCCGGACGGCCAGACCGTCCAGCGCCTCTCGGCGTTTGTTGATCTGCCGGTTGAGTTCCTCCAAAAGCCCCTTGAACTTCTCCTCGTCGTCGCTCAGGTAGCTCCTGGCCCTGGCTGTGACCTGGGGATCCAGCCCCACGGTGGCGGCCGCCTCAAAGGCGTTGGAGAGGCCGGGTTGGCCGTAGGAGAGTTCGTAGGTGGGCCGCCTGGTGCGGGGGTCGAACTGGACGGCCAGGTTCTCGGCCGCCTCGTTGCCCGCGGCGTAGGCCTTGATAAAGGAAAGATGGGTTGTGGCCAAAACCCGGACCCCTTTCCCGGCCAGCCTGTCCAGAAGGGCCAGCCCTAGGGCCGCACCCTCGGCCGGGTCGGTCCCGCCGCCCAGTTCGTCGATCAGGACCAGGGAGCCGGGGCCGGTGGAGTCCAGGACCTCCTTGAACCATCTCAGCTTGGCCGAGAAGGTGGAGGCCCCGTCGCTTATGGCCTGGTCGTCTCCGATAAGGGCCTCCACCCGGGTGCAGAAGGTCACCCGGGAGCCCTCCTGGGCCGGGATGAGCAGCCCGGAGAGGGCCATGAGGTGGAGCAGGCCCAGGGTCTTGAGGGCCACGGTCTTGCCTCCGGCGTTGGGCCCGGAGATTATCAGGATGCTCTTGCCCTCGGGGAAGCGGAGGTCCACCGGGATGACCCGGCCTCCGCCCAGGAGGAGCAGGGGGTGCCTGGCCCCCTTGAGGTGGAGCCGGGTCGGATCGATCTCCGGGCGCACGGCCCCCAGCCTGCGGGCCAGCCTGGCCCTGGCCTGGAGGCAGTCCAGCTTTGCCCCGGTCTCGATCTGGCCTTTGAACTCCGGCCAGATCTCCCTTAAGCGGTCGGTCAGTCCGGTGAGGATGCGGATCACCTCCTCCCGCTCCTCGGCTGCCATGAGCCCCAGCTGGTTGTTTTTGGAGACGATGCTCAGGGGCTCCACGAAAACGGTCCGGCGGGAGGCCGAAGCGTCGTGGATAATGCCCTCCATCCGGTTCTGGAGGCCGGCCTTGACCGGCAGGACAAAGCGGTCGTTGCGCTGGGTGACGATCGCCTCCTGGACTATCTCCCCGGCCCGGGGATCGGTCATTAGGGTTTCCAGTTCGCGGCGGATGTCGCTCTTCAGTCCGGCGGTCCTCTCCCTGATCCGGCCCAGGGCCGGGCTGGCCGAATCGGCGATGGTCAGCCCCGGGCCGAAGATTCTTTTAAAATCCCGGATGATCTCCCTGTGGTCGGTAAGCCCCGCCCCCAGCCGTGCCAGGAGGGGATACTCCTCGGCCTTGGCCGAGAGCCTTTTCCGGTTCTCGGCCAGGCAGCGCAAAGTCTGGCCGAAAAAATCCAGCTCCTCGGGGCCCAGAAAGGTTCCCGGAGTGGTCAGATGCTCCTCAAAAGGGGTCAGGTCGTGGAGCCCGGAAAGATCCAGCCCCCCCTCGATTTCCACAAAAAGGACGGTTTCGGCCACCCGGTCCAGTTCCAGCTCCACCTGCCCGATCTCCGGGAGGGGACCCAGGGCCAAGGTCCTGTCCCGGCCCAGGGGAGTCTGGCACAAGGAGCCGGCGGTCTCCAGGACCCGGTCCAACTCCAGAACGTTGAGGGTTCTGTGGTCCATCAGCCTGCTTGGCCGAGAAGTCGGCGGACGATGGCGGAGACGGTCTTGCCGTCGGCTCCGGCCCCCAATCGGGTCAGGGCTTCCTTCATCACCGGCCCCATGTCCTTGGGCGAGGAGGCCGAGAGTTCCTCGATGACCTGGGCGGCCACGCGGCGGATGGTTTCCTCATCAATCGCGGCCGGGAGGTAGGATTTGATCAGGTCCAGCTCGGCCAGCTCCTTTGCCGCCATCTCCGGGCGGCCGCCCTGCTCGAACTGCTGGGCCGCGTCGGCCCTCTGCTTGGCCAGGGTCTTGAGCACGGCCTGGACCGTTTCATCGGTCAGCCCGCCGCTACGCTCCTTCTCCTTTAGCTTCAGGGCGGAACGGATCATCCGGAGGGCCGAAAGCCGGTCCTTGTCCCTGGCCTTCATGGCTTTTTTAAAGTCGACGTCTATTATCTCCATCAGGTCCATGTTTGCTCCAGTCTGATTTTACCTGTTTTCAAGGGTCCTCCCAGGCGGGTTTCCCTTAAGCGGTCGGATCGATGAGGAAAAGGACCGGCGAAAACAAAGAGCCGCTGGTCTGGTTGTGGTCATTTATGACGATTGAGATAGAGAATTATATGATTGCGCCCTGTTTGCGGCGGTTCCGTTAATAAGAAAACGCATGCAAACCTCCCCTTTTCCCGTTCAAGAAACGGAGTCGGCGGCACGCCTAGGGGCCTTTGGGGTCCCTTTGGGTTGTCACTATAATGATTATCACTGGCCGTCCCCCTGTCAAGGCTTTTGCCCCCGAAAAAGAAGCCGCCTTGCCTATTGCCCGGGGGCGTTATATTTTGAGGCGATTTCCACGGTCGACGCGATATCGGAGGCTTGAAAATATGTCTGAATATGCGGAGGAAAGCGTAACCATCCAGGGCCCGGTGCGGCTGGAGGGCCGGCTCTCCCGGGTATCCGGGGAAGAGGGCCTGGTGGTTACCCATCCCCACCCTCTGTACGGTGGGTCCATGGACAACAACGTGGTGAAGGCCCTGGTCCGGGCCGGGAAAGAGGCCGGGATGTCCACCCTGCGGTTCAACTTCCGGGGCGTGGGCGGCAGCCAGGGGACCCATGGCCGGGGTCCGGCCGAGCGGGATGACCTCCGCGCGGCCCTGGAGATGTTTGCGGCGGAGGGGTTCTCCCGGCTGGTGGTGGCCGGATACTCCTTCGGGGCGTGGGTGGCGGCCACCGCCGACTACGGCGGGCTGCCCGTGGCGGGCTGTGTCTGGGTGGCCCCGCCAATGGGGATGATGCCCCTTAAGCCCGGGCAGGTGACCCGGGCCCCGGACCTGGTGGTCTACGGCGGCCGGGACTCCTTTTGCCCGGTGGCGGGAATAATCTCCCTGCTGAACAAGATCGCTCCGGACTCGGAGCTGGTCCGGCTGGAGGGGCGGGACCACTTTTTCGGGGGCTTTGAAGCGGAGCTGGTCAGGCTGGTGAGTGGGTTCCTGGCCCGCCTTCCCCGTGAAGGGCGATGAAGATCTTGGAGGCCTCGGGAATGAGCCGCCGGATGACCACCTGGCCGTCGGTGTCCCTGCGGAGCCTGAACTCGGGGTAATCCGGGTGGTCGGGCGAAAGCTCCAGGGACTTCCCGGCCGGGAGAATGGATAACGGGTCCAGGGCCAGCCGGACCAGGGGAATCTCCTGTCCGGGGTAGGACAGGACCCAGCCCAGCCGTCGCAGGGCCTCGAACCGGAACTGGTCGGCCAGAAGCAGATGGGAGTCGATGACCTTGACCCGATCGTTCTGGCCCAGAGAGTCGAAGCCGGGCCCCAGCCCCATTATTTTGGTCACCAACTCCTGGAGATAGCTGGCCACCAGGGGGTCGGGGCGGATCAGGAAGGCCAGGGCCCTGTCCGGCAGGTCGGCGGCGGTCAGCTCGGCGGTGAGCTCTATTTTCAGCCGGCCCTTGACCGTGGCCCGGCCTCTGGCCACGGCCTTGGCCACTCTGTAATCATCCAGGTCGACGATCTCAGCCGCCACCCAGAACCCTCCCCAGGGACTTGATGGCCCGGTCCAGGTCTTGGTCGTTGATGTCCAGGTGGAGCACCGCCCGCAGGAAGGGGCCGCCAAAGGGGATGACCCTCACCCCCTCCTCCTCCAGCCTGGCCTGAACCTGTTCCGAGGTCCGGCCGGTGGGCGAGATGTCGAAGATGACGATGTTAGTCTGGATGTGGTCCGGGTTCAGCTCCACCAGCTTCATCCCGGCCAGGGCCAGGGCCAGCTTTTTGGCCCGGCGGTGGTCCTCGGTGAGGCGCTCCACGTTGTGTTCCAGGGCGTAGATCCCGGCCGCGGCCAGGATTCCGGCCTGCCGCATCCCGCCGCCGTACTGCTTCCGGACCTTGACCGCCTTGGTGATCCTCTCCTTGTCCGAGACCACCACCGAGCCCACCGGGGCGCCCAACCCCTTGGAGAGGCAGATGGAGACGGTGTCGAACTGGGAGGCCAGCTCCGCCGGGGTGTAGCCCCCGGCCGCGCAGGCGTGGAGCAGCCGGGCTCCGTCCAGGTGCATGGCCAGACCGTTCTCCCGGGCCAGGGCGCTGATGGCCTTGATCTCGTCCAGGTCGTAGACCGAGCCGTTGCCCCGGTTGTTGGTGTTCTCCAGGGTGACCACCCTGGTGTTGGGAAAGTGGATGTTCTCGGGCAGGATGGCCGAAGCCACCTGGTCCCGGGTCAGCCGGCCCTGGTCCCCGTCCAGGGGATAGTAGGACAGCCCGGAAAGCACCGCCCCGGCCGCGGCCTCGTTGCGATAGACATGAGCGTGGCGGTCGCAGATAATCTCGTCTCCGGGGCTGGTCAGGACCCGCAGACAGATCTGGTTGGACATGGTGCCCGAAGGCACGAACAGGGCCGCCTCCTTGCCCAGCAAAGCGGCGGTCTTTTCCTGAAGGAGGTTGACCGTGGGGTCCTCGCCAAAGACGTCGTCCCCCACCGGGGCCTGGGCCATGGCCCGGCGCATCTCGGGGCCGGGCCTGGTAACCGTATCTGAACGCAAATCTATTTTTTCCATAGGTCTGATTTAAGCTCCTGGAGTCCTGAATTGTCAAGTGCTGCGGCGGGCGGCCTGCGGTTGACTTATCCGTCCGGGGAAGGATAATATCTGGCTGGGAGAAAGACATGAAAATATTTATCACCGGCGGAGCCGGTTTTATCGGGGCCAACCTGGCCCACCATCTGATCCGGAGCCACCCCGAGGATACCTTTGTCGTTCTGGACAAGCTGACCTACGCCGGAAACCTGGCCAACCTGGACCCGGTCAGGGACGATCCCAACTTCAGCTTTGTCAAAGGCGACATCTGCGATCCGGACCTGGCCGGGGAGCTCCTGGAGGGGGTGGACCTGGTGGCCAACCTGGCCGCCGAATCCCACGTGGACCGCTCCATCGACTCTGCCGCGGACTTTATCCGGACCAACATCTCCGGGACCCAGAACCTCATCGAGGCGGCCCGCCGGGCCGGGGTCAAGCGGTTCGTCCAGATCTCCACGGACGAGGTCTACGGCACCCTGGGCCCGGACGATCCGCCCTTTTCCGAGACCACCCCCCTGGCCCCCAACAGCCCCTACGCCGCCTCCAAGGCCTCGGCCGACCTGCTGGTCCGGGCGGCGGTGGAGACCCACGGCTTTCCGGGGATGATCACCCGCTGTTCCAACAACTACGGGCCCTATCAGTTCCCGGAGAAGCTGATCCCCCTGATGCTGACCAACGCCCTGGAGGGCAAGGCCCTGCCGGTCTACGGCGACGGGATGCAGGTCCGGGACTGGATTCACGTGGCCGACCACTGCCGGGGGGTGGAGCTGGTCCTCTACCAGGGCGAGCCCGGACAGATCTACAACTTCGGCGGGGCCTGCGAGATGGCCAATCTTAACTTGCTCCGGGACCTCATGGCCGCCCTGGCCAGGGCCACTGGCCGTGAGCCCGAGGAGTTTCTGGGGCTGATTCAGCACGTCACCGACCGGCCCGGCCACGACCGGCGCTACGCCATGTCCTTTGACCGGACCCGGGAGCGGCTGGGCTGGCGGCCGGAGATGACCATCCGGGAAGGGCTGGAGGAAACGGTGGAGTGGTACCTGGGCCATGAGTCCTGGTGGCGGGAGATCCGCTCCGGCGACTATCTGGAATACTACGAGAGGCAGTATGGCCGCCGCTGAACTCAAGGGCAAAAAACCGGTCCTGGTGGTGGGGGCCGGTGGGCAGCTGGGCCGGGCCGTGCTGGAGGTCCTGGCCGGCCGGGCCATTCCGGCCCAGGCCTGCGACATGGTGGAGGGCCAGGGGCCGGCCTGCGGCATCGTCAGGTTGGACGTGACCGATCCCCAAGCCTGTCTGGACCTGGTGGAGAGGATCGTTCCCGGAGCGGTGCTCAACTGCGCCGCCTACACGGCCGTGGACAAGGCCGAGGAGGAGGCCGAGGCCGCAGACCTGGTCAACCGGGCGGGCGCGGCCAACGTGGCCCGGGCCGCAGCCCGGGCCAAGGCCAAGGCGGTCTACATCTCCACCGACTTCGTCTTTGACGGAACAAAGACCAGCCCCTACCTGGAGGACGACTCCCCGGGGCCTCTCTCGGTCTACGGCCAGACCAAGCTGGCCGGGGAGGAGGCGGTCCGGGAGGCCGCCCCGGACCACCTGATCCTGCGCACGGCCTGGCTGTTCGGGCCCCACGGCCCCAATTTCGTCAAGACCATCATCCGGGCCGGCCGGGAACGGGACGAACTGAACGTGGTGGACGACCAGACCGGCTCGCCCACCTGCGCCCTGGATCTGGCCGCGGCCCTGGTCCCCATCCTGGAAAAGGACCTCAGGGGGACCTTCCATCTGGTCAACCGGGGGCAGGCCACCTGGTACGGACTGGCCGAAAAGGCCCTGGAACTGAGCAAGACCAGGGTCCGGCTCAACCGGATCAAATCCGACGCGTTGGACCGCCCGGCCCCGCGCCCCGCCTATTCCGTTCTCTCCACGGAGAAACTGGCCGCCCGGGGGGTGGTCACCCGGCCCTGGGAAGGGGCCCTGGCCGACTGCCTCAACCACAAGGACTGGTCCCTGTGATCCTGGTCAGCGGCGGGGCCGGCTATATCGGGTCCCACACGGTCCTGGCCCTGGCCGAGGCGGGATACCGGGTGGTGGTGGTGGACAACCTCTCCCTGGGACGGCGGGAGGCGGTCCGGGCCGGGCGGTTGGTGGAGATGGATCTGCGGGACAAGGAGGGCCTGTTCGCCCTGGTGGCGTCATTTTCCATCGAGGGCATCATCCACTTTGCGGGTCTCTCCCAGGTGGGCCAGTCCATGTCCGATCCCCAGAGCTATTACGAGAACAACCTCAAGGGCGGGCTGAACCTGTTCGGCTTGGCCGCCGAGGCCGGGATTCCGGTGGTCTTTTCCTCCTCGGCCGCGGTCTACGGCCTGCCCCGACAGGTCCCCATTCCGGAGGACCATCCCCTAAACCCCATTTCACCCTACGGCTACACCAAGATGGTCCTGGAAAGGGTCCTGGAGGACTACGGCCGGGCCTCTGGGTTGGGTTCGGTCAGCCTGCGCTATTTCAACGCGGCCGGGGCCGATCCGGAGGGCAGGGTGGGCGAGGCCCACGATCCGGAGACCCATCTGATCCCCATCGTTCTCCAGGCGGCCCTGGGCCAAAGGGAGAAGGTCGCGATCTTAGGTTCCGATTTCCCGACTCCGGACGGGACCTGTGTCCGGGATTACATCCACGTCCAAGACCTGGCCAAGGCCCATATTCTGGCCCTGGAGTTTCTAAGGGAAAAGGGCGGGTGCCATTGCTTTAACCTGGGTTTGGGCCGGGGGCACAGCGTCCGGGAGGTGGTGGAGGTCTGCCGGCTGGTCACCGGGCAGAGGATCAGGGTCCAAGAGACGGACCGCCGGGAGGGGGATCCGCCGGAGCTGGTGTCCGATCCGGCCAGGGCCGGGGAGGCCCTGGGCTGGAAGCCGGAGATAACCGATCTGTCCGAGATTGTGGCCTCGGCCTGGGCCTGGCATCGCAAAGACAAGGAAGGCGGGAACTAGTCTATGGCGCTTAGGACTGTGGTGACGGGCGGGGCAGGATTCATCGGTTCCCACCTGATCAGACGGCTGCTTGGGGACGGGGAGGAGGTCATCTGCCTGGACAACTTCTTCACCGGCTCCAAGTCCAACCTGCGGGATGTCCTGGACCACCCCAACCTGGAGCTGGTCCGGCACGACGTGGTCCAACCCATCATGCTGGAGGTGGACCGGATCTACAACCTGGCCTGCCCGGCCTCGCCGGTCCACTACCAGTTCAACCCGGTCAAGACGGTCAAGACCAACGTGTTGGGCACCCTGAACATGCTGGGCCTGGCCAAGAGGGTCGGGGCCAGGATCCTTCAGGCCTCCACCTCCGAGGTCTACGGTGACCCCAAGGTCCACCCCCAGACCGAATCCTACTGGGGCCATGTCAACCCCATCGGATTGCGCTCCTGCTACGACGAGGGCAAGAGGGTGGCCGAAACGCTCATGACCGACTATCACCGCCAGAACCGGGTTGATATAAGAATAATAAGAATATTTAATACCTACGGCCCCAATATGGCTCTCAACGACGGCCGGGTGGTCTCCAATTTCATTGTTCAGGCTCTCAAAGGTGAGCCGCTGACCGTGTACGGTCAAGGCGACCAGACCCGCTCCTTCTGTTACGTGGACGATCTGGTGGAGGGGCTGGTCCGGATGATGGGCCAGGACGAGTTCATCGGCCCGGTCAACCTGGGCAACCCGGCCGAGCTGTCCATTATGGAGATCGCCGAGACCATTATCCGGTTGACCGGGTCCAGTTCAAAAGTGGAACACCGGGAGCTTCCGGCTGACGACCCGACTCAGCGCCAGCCCGATATCGGATTGGCCAGGAGGAAACTCCGGTGGGAGCCCCATATCGACCTGGAGACCGGGCTGGTTAAAACCATAGCCTATTTCAAGGATGTTCTGGGGCGGAAATAGAGGCGGTTTTCCGGGCCGCGAGGAAGCGTTTCCGTAAACCAAAGGGGCGGCCGGGGCCGCAGGCAGGGGAGGTGGGGGTGAAACTTTGGAGCAACGACTTCAAGCCCGGGGAGACCATTCCCCGCAGATTCACCTGTGACGGGGAGGACCTCTCCCCCCATCTGGCCTGGGCCGATCTGCCCCGGGGCGCCCGCAGCCTGGCCCTGCTGTGCCACGATCCGGACGCTCCCTTGTCCGGCGGCTGGATTCACTGGATGATCCACGACATCCCGGCCGGGACACGGGAGCTTAAGACCGGAGGCCCCTTGCCCGCCGGGGCCAAGGAGGTGGTCAACGATTTCGGCTACGCCAGGTATGGCGGTCCCTGTCCGCCTTCCGGAGTGCATCGCTATTTTTTCTACCTCTACGCCCTGAAAGAGGGTACCCTAAGCGGCTTGACCAAAACCAATTTCAGGCAACGGATGACCGGGGCCTGCCTTGGTACGTCCGAATTGATGGGAACCTATGCCCGGAGTTGAGCGGGGACCCAGAAAATAAGCCGGTGCGGACCGGTCGTGGAGCGATTTTTGCCGGCCGGGAAGGCCGGAAAAGCAATTTCGAATAAAACGAGTTATGAAAATAATCTTAAGCCTCCCGGAAATAAATCGCGGTATTGAAATTTAGCCCCTATCCGACTTTTGGTAAGATGGAGAGATGATGCCGAGGTCTTCAAAAATATTCATTAAGGGTCTGTTCCTTTTGCTGGCCGCGGCTGCGGTGCTGGCCTGGGCCTCTCCCGGACTGGCAAAAAAGCCGAATCCGGATGAAAAAAAGGCGGCCCGGCTGTGGTCCCAGATCAAAGGCCGGCTTGATCAGGGCCGGGAACTGGAGGCCTGCAGACTGGCCCGAAAAATGGCTCCCTATGGCAAGACCGAGGCTTATGCCCGGGCCAAAAAAACCATGCTGCGAAGAGGCATCTCCCTGGAGACCCCGCTCATCTCCTGGACCTCCAAGGCCATAGTCAGGACCCAGAACCTGGTCGAGCGGGACCTGATCGGCACCGGCGACCTGAAACACATAGGGGCTTTGGCCGACCACAAGGACGCCTGGGACACCGCCCTTAGGGTGGAGATGGTGGAATTGGGAGAGTATCTCTATCTGGTCCGCTCGGCCGGGCCGGATAAGAAGTACCTGACTGGCGACGATATACTCATCGGAGGTTTGAAGCCCAAGGAGCTCAAAGGCCAGCCCGCAGACACGGGAGAGTCCAAAGGCCACGCCCTGTCCGGCTCCGCGGGAGAAACAGAGACGGACCAAGAGACGCAAAACCGAGAGGAGGTGGTTGAATTGGGCGACCTGCTGGAAAAAACGGATTAGCCCCACAGGAAAGATTCAGCAAAGGGACACAGAGTGGACATCGGAACCATAATCGGGATTTTGGCCGGAACCGCATTTACCCTGGGATCGATCCTCATAGGGGGCTCCATAGGGACTTTCATCAACGCCTCCGGGCTGTTGATCGTGGTGGGGGGCACCTTCGCTTCATCCTTCATCGCCTTCCCCCTGGGCTCGGTCATAGGGACCATCAAAGCCTCCCTGGGCCTTTTCGGCTCGGCCAAGGTGGATTTTGTAAAGACTTTCCGGATCTTGATTCAGGGCGCCGAAACCGCCAGAACGGGCGGTGGCATTGCCCTGGAGAAGGTCAAGGTGGACGATGCATTCGTCAAGCAGGCCTTCCAACTGGTGGCCGACGGCTACAAGTCGCCGGAGGTCCAGTCCCTCCTGACCATCGAGATAGAGGCCACCCTGGACCGGGCCAGCGAAGCGGTCAAGATTTTAGAAAAAATGGGAGATCTGGCTCCGGCCTGGGGCATGATTGGAACTCTTATCGGCCTGGTCATGATGCTGGTCAAGCTTGATGATCCCTCGGCCATCGGCCCGGCCATGGCCGTGGCCCTGCTGACCACCTTTTACGGCTCGCTCATGGCCAACCTGCTCTTTATCCCCGGCGCGACAAAGCTGGAGGACCGGGCCGGGATGGATCAACTGAAGATGAAGCTCATAACCGAGGGGGCCTCGGCCATTGCCCGCAACGAGAACCCCCGCCAGGTCCAGCAGCGGCTCATGGGCTTTATGCCGCCGGAAGTGCGCTCCAGCCTGCAGGCCAAGAAAAGAGCGGCGGCCAAGAAAAAATAACCATGGCTGAGAAGATGATAAAAAAAGGCTCCCCTCCCTGGATGGCCACCTTTGCCGATCTGTCCACCCTGCTGATGACCTTTTTCGTCCTGCTGCTTTCTTTTTCCTCCATGGACGTCCAGAAATTCAGGGACATGCTGGGTTCCATCCAGACCGCCTTCGGCGTCCAGATCGAAGAGCGGGGCCAGTTCCAGCCCGTGGTTCCGAAAAAAAAGGAGCAGGAGGAGCAGAAGACAAAGCTGGATCTTAAAGCCCCCCTCCAACCGCCTCCCCCCACTGACCAGAGCGCCAGGCAAACCGAAGCCGAGTCAGCAGCCATGGCGGCCAAGGTGCAGGACTTGATCCAGGAAACCAGGATGAGCAAGGATGTGGAATTGATAAAGGGTCCCAGGGGGATCCGGCTGCGGGTCAAGGGGGGGCTCTTTTTTCAGCCCGGCCAGGCCGACCTGAAGGCCACGGCTAAGCCTTTTTTGGGCGGGGTGGCCAAGGTTCTCGAAAAATCCAAATTTTACCTTATCGTGGAAGGGCATACGGATAATTTACCCATCAAAACGGCGGTGTTTCCCTCCAACTGGGAGCTTTCTGCAGCCAGGGCCACGGCCGTGGTCAGACACCTGAACCAGGAAGGCGGGATCTCGGCCAGGAGAATGGCGGCCATCGGTTTCGGTCCCTATTATCCCCTGGCCTCCAACAGGTCGGCCGAAGGACGGGGCAAGAACCGGAGGGTGGAGTTTATCTTCACCAAGCTCTCCCCCCGGGTGGCGGTCAAATAAAATTGGGAGTGTCGAAATCCGGTTGTAAAATCTCCTCCAAGGGGGTGCCATGGGCGAGGAATTGGAGTACCAAGAAAAATTATGGTATGACCTTTTCGGAGTTTTCGCCGGTTTTCTGGAGATATTGAATCCGGACCTGCTGGATCATTCCAAACGGGTGGCCAAGGGAGCCAGGGCCCTGGCCCAGGCCGTAGGGTGGCCCAAACACGTTGTTAAAAGGGTCTATATCGGCGGATTGCTGCACGACCTGGGCTACTTGGCCATCAAGGACCAGGCCCGCAAGAAATGGAACGCCCAGGAAGACCATACCTACGAACAGGCCAACATCCAGGAGGCCCACCCGGTGCTGGGGGAAAAGGTGATCCGAAGGGTGGTCTCCCTGCAGGAGATCCGCCCCATTGTCCGCCACCACCACGAGCATTACGACGGTTCCGGTTACCCGGACGGGTTGAAGGGCAAGGAGATCCCGGCCGAGGGCAGGCTGGTCAGCATTGTCGATTTCTTTGAGCGGGTCACGGTCATGCGTTCCAGCGGGGCCATCATGTCAATGGAGGAGGCCGAGCTGATCCTGCGCGAGGACGCTGGTATAATCTACGATCCCCAAATGGTTCCCCTGTTCCTGGAGAAGGTGGTTCCCACTGGAGTGATGAATCCGCCCGAGGAATCCGGATAGGCGGGCTCTTTTTCCTTGACCGGGTTCTTCCCGTGGCCTATATCTGTAGCTATATTATAGCTTTTCTGTATCCACTGATTATTCATCCATTGATCGACGGTACGGGTCACCATGAAGCCACTGGACAAGGATGGACCACCGGCCCCTGAACACAGCGGGGGAAGAATATTGAAGATCCCCTTGAACGACGTTTTCCGGGCCACCCTGGCCGAGGAGAGCGGCAACCTGGGTTTTCTGGGGCTCTCTCCGGACAGTACCGTCTACCATGTGGTGGTGCCGGTGGATATCCAGATAGCCCGGGGGGTCATGGCCGGCAATAGGCCCAAGGACGAAACCCCTTTTGGGGGGTACAATGGATGGTTTTACTATGAATGCGCCCCCTTCAGCGCAGCCCGGCTGTCCGCCCCGGAACAGCTCCGGGCCAGGTGGTCCCGGGCTGCGGACAACGCGGCAATCCTGGCCGCCTGGGCCAAGGGGAAGGGCATCCAGGTGGAGATAGAGCGGTCTTCATAAAAATGCTCCGAATGAAGACCGCTCTAAGCGGACCGGACCCGGGCCGCCGGGTTCGAAGAGACCGTGCGCCGAGCCAAAGCTACGCTTTTGGTCCGGCGGTCCGTCAAAAATACGGGATGTATTTTTGAGGCTTACTATGGTGGAGTCCGGGTGATACTCCGGTCAATAATAATCCGTCGGCTCGGGAGGAAGACAGATGCTGCTGCCGCGCTTTGAGTACCACGCCCCCAAGACCCAGGCGGAGGCCCTGGAGCTGCTGGCCCGGTTCAGAAACAAGGCCAGGATCCTGGCCGGCGGAACGGACCTGCTGGTGAACCTGAAGACCGGCCGGGATGAGGCCTCCCAGGTGGTCTCCATCCATGGGTTGGGCAACCTGGCCGGGCTGAGTCGGACCAAGAGCGGATTGAAGATCGGGCCCCTGACCCGGATGGTGGAGCTGGCCGGCCGGAGCGACCTGGGGCCGGCTTTTGTCCTGGCCGAGGCGGCCGGAAAACTGGGCTCCCCCCTGATCCGCAACCGGGCCACCCTGGGCGGCAACATCGCCGCCTCCCGCCCGGCCGCGGACACGGCCCCGCCGCTCATGGCCCTGGGGGCCAGAGCCAGGCTCAAGTCCAAAAGCGGACAGCGGACCGTGGAGCTGAACAAGTTTTTCAAGGGACCGGGCCAAAACGTGATCAACCCCGGGGAGATCCTGACCGCCATCCTGATCCCTCCCCTGGCGGAGGGCTCCGGCGGCGGGTACGAAAA
The DNA here is from genome assembly GCA_963662305.1 of Desulfarculia bacterium. GTDB lineage: Bacteria > Desulfobacterota > Desulfarculia. Next base: position 1,220,216 of record OY759351.1, read on the forward strand.
ACTGGGAACCCGGAAAGCCCTGGAGATATCCATCGTCAACGTGGCCGCCTTCCTGGCCCTGGAGAAGGACGGGACCATTAAAAACGCCCGGATCGTCCTGGGCGCGGTGGGGCCCACCCCTTTGCGGGCCTTTGAGGCCGAGAAGGTGCTTTTGGGAGAGAGGCCCAAGGGTTCGGATGACCCCCTCTTCGCCCGGGCCGGAGGGGCTGCGGTGGGCAACGCCTGCGCCATAGACGACCAGCGGGGCACGGCCGACTACCGCTGCCGGATGGTTCAGGTTCTGACCAAACGGGCTCTGGCCAAGGCCTATGCCCGGGCCGTGGAGGGTTGATCATGAAACAGCGCTTGACTCTGAAGGTGAACGGCAGAACCGAAGAGCTTCTGATCGAACCCCACAAAACCCTGCTCCAGGTCCTGCGCGAGGATCTGGGCCTGACCGGGGCCAAACACGGTTGCGGGGTGGGCGACTGCGGGTCGTGCACCGTGCTTCTGGACGGCGAGCCGGTCAACTCCTGCCTGGTCCTGGCTCTCCAGGTGGACGGCCGGGAGGTTACGACCATCGAGGGGCTGGCCCAGGACGGCAAGCTCCACCCGGTCCAGGACGCCTTTATCGACCACGGGGCCATCCAGTGCGGGTTCTGTTCGCCGGGCATGATTTTGACCAGTAAGGCCCTGCTGGACGCCAACCCCCACCCGGATCATAAGGAGATCCGCAAGGCCATCTCCGGCAATCTGTGCCGCTGCACCGGGTACCAGAAGATCGTGGAGGCGGTGGAAGACGCCGCCCAGAGACTGTCCGGGAGGAGGAAGTGATGGCTAAATACAACGTCCTCAACTCCAGGGCCCGCCGGGTCGACGGCCCGGCCAAGGCCACCGGCAGGGCCGTCTACACCGACGACATCACCCTGCCGGGGATGCTTTACGGGGCCATCCTCCACTCCACCGAGCCCCATGCCCGGATTTTGAACATCGACACCTCGGCTGCAGAAAAGCTGCCCGGGGTCAAGGTCGTGCTCACCGGCAAAAACGCGCCCTCCACCAAATACGGCGTTTCTCCGGCCCGCTACGACGAGAACGTCCTGGCCGTGGACAAGGTCCGCTACATCGGCGACGAGGTGGCGGCCGTGGCCGCCGAGGATCTGGAGACGGCCCAAAAGGCGGTCTCCCTGATCAAGGTGGACTACGAGCCCCTGGGCCACGTGCTCACCGTGGAGGAGGCCCTGGCTCCGGGCGCGCCCATGATCCACGAGGAGTTTCCGGGCAACCTCTGCGCCGAGGTCCATCAGGAGTTCGGCGACTTTGACTCGGCCATTAAGGAATGCGACATCGTCCTGACCCGGTCCATGACCAACAAACGCCAGGACGGCGGGTTTCTGGAGACCTTTGCGGCCATCGCCGACTACGACCATCACGGCTACCTGACCCTGACCTCCTCCACCCAGTCGGTCCATTACACTCAGCGGACCGTGTCCATGGTCACTGGGCTGCCCATAGGCAAGGTGCGGGTGGTCAAGCCCTACGTGGGCGGCGGGTTCGGCCCCAAGGCCTCGGCTTCGGCCGTGGACCTGATCACCTCTCTGCTGTCCATCAGGACCGGGCGGCCGGTCAAGATCACCCTCTCCCGGGAGGAGTCCTTCCAATACTCCAGGGCCCGGCACCAGTTCAGCTCCGAGTTCACCATGGGGGCCATGAACGACGGAACCGTCGTCTGCCTCCACAACAAAACCCATCTGGAGGGCGGGGCCTACTCCTCCTTCGGCATCGCCACGGTCTACTACGCCGGTTCGCTGCTGGGCGGGCCCTACAAGCTCAAGCACATGAAGTACGACGGCTACCGGGTCTACACCAACAAGCCGGCCTGCGGAGCCCAGCGGGGCCACGGCGGGGTCGTCTCCCGGGCCCTGTTCGAGCAGATGCTGGACATGATCGCCGAACAGATCGGCATGGATCCGGTGGAGCTGCGGCTCAAGAACATGATGCAGACCGGGGACGTGACCGTCAACGAGCTGGCCATGTCCTCCCTGGGCATGCGGGAATGCCTGGAGGCGGTCCGGGACGGCTCGGACTGGGCCCACAAAAAAGGCCAGCTGCCGCCGGGCAAGGGCATCGGCCTGGCCTGCGGCTTTTTCGTTTCCGGCGCGGGCTACCCCATCTACCGCTCCGACACCTACCACGCCACGGTGGTGGTCAAGCTGGCCGAGGACGGGGGCACGGCCGTGGTGGAGACCGGCTCGGCCGAGATCGGCCAGGGCTCGGACACCACCTTTTCCATGATCGCGGCCGAGGCCCTGGGGGTGGACCTGGAGGATATCCGCATCGTCTCCGGAGACACCGACTATTCCGTGGACCTGGGGGCCTACTCCTCCCGCCAGACCCTCATGACCGGCCACGCCACCAAGGACGCGGCCGAGGACGCCAAGCGCCAGGTCCTGGAGGTCATCTCCCAGCAGCTGGGCGTACCCCTGGAGGAGCTGGACGCCTTTGGCGGCAGGATCGTGTTCAAGGGAAAGAAGCCGGACATCAAAGAGATGCGGACCCGCTACATCAAGGAGCACCGGGGTTGGTCCGACTGGCCCCAGGGCGAGGACCTGACCTTCGGCGAGGCGGCCCGGATGGCCTACCTGGAGCGGGGCAGCATCGTGGGCACGGGCAAGTACAAGCCGCCCAAGCTGGGCGGATCGTACAAGGGCGCGGCCGTGGGCACCTCCCCGGCCTACGGCTGCTCGGCCCAGGTGGTGGAGGTCACCGTGGACCAGGAAACCGGCCAGGTGACTATCGACAACGTGACCGACGCCCACGACTGCGGGTTCGCCATCAACCGCACCTCGGTGGAGGCCCAGATGGAGGGCTCGGTCTCCATGGGTCTGGGCGAGGCCCTGTTCGAGGAGGTCAAGTTCGACTCCAGGGGCCGGGTCATGAATCCCACCCTGGGCGAGTACAAGATCCCCACGGCCCTGGACATGCCCGAGATGAAGGCCATCGTAATCGAGACCAACGAGCCCAACGGGCCCTACGGGGCCAAGGAGGTGGGCGAGGGGGCCATCATGCCCACCATCCCGGCCGTGCTCAACGCGGTCTACGACGCCGTGGGGGTCCGCATCAAGGAACTGCCCGTGAGCGGGGAGCGGGTGGTCATGGCCCTGGTGGAGGGGGAATAGGGAAAGAGGGAAAAAGATTATAGTGGTGCCAGGGGTGTGACCCGGGCACCACTCAGCCTTATGAATCGACGGCCGCCCATGAACATGGGCGGCTTCCTTATTGGAGCGATTGTCAGAAACATGTTCCGCAAGGCAACCGCTCCATGCGGGCCGCTCCGGGCGGTTTTCCTTGCGAACCTGTTTTTTTAAGGCCGCTCTATCCCCTTTTATCCAGAACGGCCAGGACCTGGGCACATTTTTCCCGGGCCCGGTCCATAAGCTTTTGGGCCTTATTTTGGATCTCGGCCTTGAACTCCCGGTCCTTGATCTGCCCCAGGTTGATCAGCACGTTCTGGCCGGCCCCCCAGATTCCTGTCTCCAGGGCCCGGGCCCCTACCTGGGCGTCGGACCTGGCCGTGGGGTTGCCATGTTTGGCGGCCAGGATAAGGGGCTCCCAGGCCACGTCGGCCAGACTCATGGTCTTCAGCGGCACACGGACCGCGGTCTTGAGCCCCTCCTCCATGGCCTGGGCCCGGACCCTCTTCTCCTCCTCCGTGGACTTGGGCAGTCCCAGGGCCTCCAGGTACTGATTGAAGGCCCGGGCGTCGGCGTCGATCAGGGGGATCAGGTCCAGGGCCGTGCGGTGCAGGGGCGGGATTATCTCCCGCATCTCCGCGTCCAGGTGTTCGAACTTGCGCACCCCGTAGGTCAGCTTGGCCACCATGGCCCCCAACCCCGCGCCCAGGGCGGCCAGCGCGGCCGAGACCGAGCCGCCCCCCGGAGCCGGGGAGCGGGCCGCCACCTCCCGGATGAACTCCCGCAGGGTCATTCCGGCCAGAGGCTCCTCCGGGGGCTGGGCCACGGCGTACTCGATGATCTTTTCCTTGGGGTCGAACCGGGCCACGGAGTTGAGCCCCAGCCGCTCCACGGCCAGGCGGATTTTCTGGTCCTCCTCCAGGATGAACAGGTTCTCCCGCTCCATGTAGTACTCGGCGGCCTGGAGGACCGCCTCCAGAGGCACCAGCCCCACGATCTCGGAGCCGGCCAGGCCCACGTTCAGCTGGGCCGCCTCCGTTTTGACCTCCTCGTAAAGGAGATGCATGGGAGTCACCCGGAAATCGGTGAGGTTGACCGTGACCTGGGCCAGGTTGTACTCCTCCACGAACCAGCCCATGCCCTTGACCTCCTTGAGCCGGCCAGGCCGGTCCGGGCCCCGGCCCGCCTCCCGCAGGTTCAGGGCGATGCGGTGGGCCTGGTTGGAGGTGCCCAGGATGTTGACGTTGTAGGCGATGAGGAACATCCGGGCCCCGGCGGTCGTGGCCCCCCAGCGGGGCACGAACCGGGCCGGGCCGAAGTCCGGCTTCCACCTGGGGTCTTGCAACCTCCGGGCCAGGCCTTCGTACTCGCCCTCCCGGAGCTGGGGCAGCTTGCGGCGGTAATCATGTTCCGCCGCCTCCTCGTAGAGAAAGACGGGTACGCCCAGTTCTTCGGCCAGCCGGCGGCCGAACTCCCGGGCCGCCTCCACGCAGTCGGCCATGGTCACCCCGGCCACGGGGATGAAGGGACACACGTCCAGGGCTCCGAAGCGGGGGTGGCCGCCCTGGTGTTTGGACATGTCGATCCGCTCCCAGGCCGTCCGGGCCCCGGCCAGGGCCCCCTCCACCACTGACCCGGGACCGCCCACAAAGGTGTAGACCGTGCGGTTGGTGGAGGCTCCGGGGTCCACGTCCAGGAGGGTACAGCCCGGAGTATCGGCAAAGGCGTCGGCAATGGCCTGGATGGTCTCCTGGTCGCAGCCTTCGGAGAAGTTGGGCACGCACTCGATGATCTTGGTCATGACTGCTTCCCCGTCTGTCCGAACATGTTGATCATGGGGATCTTGACCCCCTTCTCTCCGGCCACTTCCACGGCCCGCTCATAGCCCGCGTCCGCGTGGCGGATGATGCCCGTGGCTGGGTCGTTGCGCAGCACGGTGGTGACCCGCAGCTCCCCCTCCGGGGTGCCGTCGGCCAGGCAGACCTGGCCCGCGTGCATGGCGTAGCCTATGCCCACCCCGCCGCCGTCGTGGAAGGAGGTCCAGGAAGAGCCCGAGGCCACCGAGACCATGCAGTTCAAGAGAGCCCAGTCGGCCACGGCGTCGGAGCCGTCCTTCATGGCCTCGGTCTCCCGGTAGGGGCTGGCCACTGAGCCGCAGTCCAGGTGGTCCCGGCCGATGACGATGGGGGCCTTGACCTTGCCGTCCTTGACCAGGTCGTTGAAGATCCTGCCGGCTTTGTCCCGCTCGCCGTAGCCCAGCCAGCAGATCCGGGCCGGCAGGCCCATGTGCCGGACCCGCTCCCCGGCCAGTTTGAGCCACCGGACCATCCGCTCCTTGTGGGGAAAGGCCTCCATCAAGGCCCGGTCCGTGGCCTCGATGTCGCGGGGATCGCCGGACAGGGCGGCCCAGCGGAAGGGCCCCTCTCCTTCGCAGAACAGGGGCCGGATAAAGGCCGGGGTAAAGCCGGGGTAGTCAAAGGCGTCGGCCACCCCCCGCTTCACGGCTTGGCCTCGCAGGTTGTTGCCGTAGTCGAAAGCCACCGCGCCCTTTTTCTGCATCTCCAGGATGGCCCGGCAGTGCACGGCCATGGAGTCAAGGGCCAGGCCGATGTACCTGTCCGGATCGGTTTGGCGGAGTTGCCCGGCCTGGTCCAGGTCCAGCCCGGCCGGGATGTAGCCGTTGAGCTCGTCGTGGGCCGAGGTCTGGTCCGTGACCACGTCCGGCACAAACCCGGCCTTGATCATGGCCGGGAGCATCTCGGCGCAATTGCCCCGGAGCCCGATGGAGAGCGGCTTCCTGGCCTGGGCCGCGTCACGGGCCCGGGCAATGGCCTGGTCCAGGCCGTCCACGGCCGTGTCCAGGTACCCGGTCTCCAGGCGGCGCTGGATGCGGGCGGGGTCTACCTCCACCACCAGGGCCACCCCGTTGTTCATGGTCACGGCCAGGGGCTGGGCCGCGCCCATGCCGCCCAGGCCCCCGGAGACGGTTATCCGGCCGGACAGGTCGCCCTGAAAGTGACGCAGGGCCAGGGCGGCGAAGGTCTCGTAGGTGCCCTGAAGAATGCCCTGGGAGCCGATGTAGATCCAGGACCCAGCGGTCATCTGGCCGTACATCATCAGCCCCTTTTTGTCCAGCTCGTGAAAATGCTCCCAGTTGTCCCAGTGGCCCACCAGGTTGGAGTTGGCGATGAGCACCCGGGGCGCGTGGGCGTGGGTCTTGAGCACCCCCACCGGCTTGCCCGACTGGACCAGCATGGTCTCGTCGTTCTCCAGATCCAGGAGGGTCAGGACCAGGGCGTCGAAGCAGGGCCAGTTGCGGGCCGCCTTGCCCGCCCCGCCGTAGACGATCAGCTCATCCGGCTTTTCGCCGTTGGCCGGGTCCAGGTTGTTGCAAAGCATTCGCAGGGCCGCCTCCTGGTGCCAGCCCTTGCAGTGGAGTTCGGTTCCAATGGGGGCCTTGACGGGCCTGGGTTTGCCGGAGCCGATCTTCAGTTCCCTGATGAGCCTCTCTCTGGGGGTTTGGGCCATGGAGGCCTCCTTATGGTTTGGCATATTGGTATATACAACTATATACAATTGGCCGGAGAAGTGTCAACCGGGTTTGGGAGGGAGGAGGGGCAGCGGATTAATGGAGAACGATCGAGAGGCGTAAACCCGCCAGCCACACCCAATATCTTGTTCGGAAAGCACCCGGCCGCAAAGTGGCCTGGAATCAATGTGTTGGGCCTCTCGTTCCTTTATCTCATTCTTTTACGGGGTGTGTATGGTCGTTCCAACAACCCTCCATGGTGGAAAGGCCCCGAGTGCATCGAATCGCCCGGAGAAGAATATTTTTTGGAGAGCGGGGTTCCAAGGGGCCGGCGAGCCTTTTGAATGCCAAAGGCGAAAAGGCCCCTTGGCCTCCCCGGAGGGGTTTCCGGTAAGAGAGAGGCTGCCCGTGACTCACGCTGTCATGGACGCAGCCCTGACACCACACTTGGTTGAGAAAAGACCCACCCCCTTACCCCGGCCCTCTTGTATGTCTGGTCCGGGAATTGGGTTGGGCGATTTCATGGAAATCTACAACACCGACCGGACCAACCAGAGTAAGTATTGCCAGGGCCGGACCTCTTTATAGACCTTCACCGATGGCCTGGAACTTTATCAGAAACACGTCTTCGAGAATGGGGTAAAAGAAAGGGACGCCGCATGGTAAGCTGAAATCTCCTTACCGGAGGGCCGACTGTAAACGCAATTCGTGACTAATGCACCCCTAATCCGGGCTGTTGATGATTTCTCAATAGCGGTCAAGCCCGATAGACGTTAATTCCCGACTTTTTGCCATACCTCATAAATATCTATTTTATTTATCAGTATAAAATATTTGGATAAAAATTCGGCCTCGACTCCCGTTTTAAGGGAATTCCTGTCAGAGATCCTGACGCAATACTCAGGAATTCTTCCCTGTTCTATGATCTTGTCGTAAATTCTGGTGTATAGGCCTTGCGACCAACCATTCGGTATCCAGGCTGAAATGGGGACCGGTCTCGTGCCGGTAAGATAATAGAGCAGGGGCAGATTTTTCATGGCAAAGAAAAGGTCGCCAGGCTTGACCCGACCCTCCAAATAGTAAAGCAGGTTATCCAAACTTCCCATGCGTCTTTCGGATGATACCAGACCAGCCAGTTTGGGATGGGTAGATTGGGTCTTGAGCGTAGTGGCTGGACCGTCTCTATAAGTCACGTCGTAACTTTCGCGGACCGCTGTAAAAGTAAGAATCAGAGCCGCCGCAACAAAGACCAGGGAGATATATCTATAATCCAGCTGTTTTTTAATTTTGCGGCCCCACAAAGCCCAACTGCCTAGAAGAGAAAAAAGCAGCAGCACCGGGACTCCGTTAAAGCCGGCATGAGGTTGTATTGCGCTGGTGGAAAGGCTGTAAATTGCCGTGGCCGCCAGACCCCAGAGAATACCCAAGCTGTAACTCAGCCTTGTCTCTTGGGAGAGGTGGTTTTTGAGGGGAGAAACCCAACTCAATCCCAGAATTATGAGCCCTAACAGAACTGAGAAGCTCATCAATGGTAACTTGACAAGATACCACAGATTGCTTTGGTCGATTCCGTGGCGAGGGAGTTCTGGGTTTGTGCCCAGAAATTCAAATCCGGCCGTTCCCAGCAATAGGAATAATCCCAAAAAGCGCCCTGCCCTGGATTGTTTTATCCCGCCCAAAAGCAGAGATCCAACTATCACCCCCAGCCACGACAGGGCCTGGGGGCAAAACTCGGCCAGACTTAAAGAGACTTGGCCCAGCTTTGCCCATGGCCCGCTTTTTATCAATTCTGTGGTGGAACCGACCGATTGGACCACTTCCAGGAAATCGGGCCCCAGCCCTTTTGCGACAACAGTAATCGCCACTGCTGTGATGACGCAGAAAAAAGCAAAGAGGAAAGAGCCGCCGGAGACGAAGAGGGTCTTCCGTTTTTCCCGCTCAAATATCCCCAGCAGACATACTCCCGCGGGCAGGATCGCCAAACCCACCAAGCTGAAGTATGAGATTGCCGCTCCGGCCGTCAACAATCCGGCCAAGGCGGACAGGTAAATCCGCTTTAGGTTACTGTCTGCGTTCAAACCTTCGAGCCAGGCCAGGGGGCCTAGAAGAATGAAGAAAGCGGAAACCAGGTTATAGGAGGGAACGGAAAGACCGTAGGTATCGTGAGTCACCAGAATCAACCCCAGGACAGCGGCCAGAACCAGAGGACGGACCATCCTTTTGAAAAACAGGAATGCCGCAGCCAGGGAAAAGGCCTGGATAGATAGGCCGAACAGGCGTATCTGCAGAAGGGTTATCTCCGGGAAAAGCACAAACAGGGGCGAAATCATGACATCGGACATTCGGAAGGTGTTCATTATCTCGTTGCGGAAGGGCAGGTCCCCCAGAGAATAACGCATGGTCGTGGCCAGGTGCATCCCCTCATCGGAAAAGTCTATCCCCTTGGTTGCCCTCCATGCCCTAAATAGGAGGCAGCCGCCCATTATGACTAGGCATCCGAAATATTCCACCCAAGTAATACCCTGCTTCGCCTTCTCGGCAGGCGGATCGGACGCGGATCCTTTGGGCAGGAGCCATAATAAACAGAATCCGATCCATACCGCAAACCAGACCAACGGCGAATTCCAGACCGGGATGGGCTCCGCCCCGATGATTGCCAGAAAGGGCTCACTTGTTTTGGCCTGACCGTTTACCCTAAGATACAGGCTGCCCTCGGATGGTTGATCGTGTACTACCAATCCCAGACAAGATCTCGGTCCGGCGCCATTATCTTGGATAACCAAGAGATACTCTTTGCCGGGAATATAGGGCTTGGGTTTGAAACGCCAGGGATGATATTCCCAATCTTTGACTTCGGAGGCCAGGATGGTCTTCCGAGCAATGAGGGCGCCTGTTTTTCTATTTTTTAAAACTAGATTTACGGTTGAATCGTTTTTCCTTTTATAGGTAACGAAGCAGATGTCGATCCCCGCCAAGTTGCCCTCAGGAGCCATAAAAGCATACTCAACCTCGGTCTGGGACAACAAGGGAACGATAGTCCTCAAGGGAGCATCCGCGGGGGTCTGCTTTATTATTGGGTAACGCCAATGGGGGCGTAACAACAGGGCTGATCCCAACACCAGCCCGATCAGAAGAAATGCTGTAAGGGTGGTTCGGAGGCGTACGGAGTTGATTGAGATTAATTCCATCCGTCTTTTGATAATAGCTGACAAAGGGATGGTGACAGGCCTTTTCCTGGAACGGTTCACAGACCGTTCGCTCCATTGACCGGCGGAAAAATATTATTTCCAAGCATGACGGTTCTTTACCAAGCCCCTTTTTTCATGTCAACTCTATTATGTTTTAAATCCAAGCGATCCTGTCCCGAATTGATGGACACCGAGAAAAGCATCTATAATGCTTAAGGAGGTATTCATTGGCCAAGAAGCGCAGACAGTACAGATGCGGGTTCAAAATCGAAGCGGTCAGGCTGGTTACGGAGTGTGGGCTGAACATATCTCAGGCGGCTCAAGACCTGGATATCAGCCGCAGCGTTCCGCAACGCTGGAAGAGGCAGTTTAAGCCCGATCCCGTTCATTCCTTTCCGGGCCAGGGGAACCTGAAGTCCGAAGCCGAAGAGCTTCGTCGGCTGCGCCTGGAGAACGCCAGGCTGCGGCAGGAACGCGATATTCTAAAAGGGTAGTGTCCGACCCGGGCGGTGGAGAAATGCTTTGTCAGATCAGAGCGCCAGCGCTGTCTGGCCCACCGGATGAGGAACCTATCCCAAAAGGTTTCGGAGGATGTCTGGCCCGAGTCCCGAGAGAGGGCCAGGGCCGCCTACCAGGCCCCATCGCGGGAGCTCGCCGGGATGCTTAGGGAGATGAGCTGGTCAAGACCTACAAGCGCGATCTGCCCACGGCTACCCGCTGCTTTGAGGATGATTTAGAAGCCTGCATCGCCCATCTTCGATTTCCGGTCAACCACCGCAAGGCCATCCGAACGACCAACATGCTGGAGCGGCTGTTCGTGGAGGAACGCCGCCGCTTAAAGATCATCCCCAACGCCTTTGGTGAACGCCCGGTCCTGAAACTCATATACGCCGCCCTGACCCGGACTTCGGAGAAATGGCGGCGTATCTCTATGCCCCAGTTCGAACGCAGGCAGCTGGAATCAAGCAGAAAGGAGCTCAACGAAGGGAACCTTAACTGAAATCAATCCAAATCCGCTGGGATGATAAATCCAGATCAATCATTTCCCAGCACTTTTGAGACTTGACCCTATTTCTGCCCGGCTAAGCGAAACGCAAGGTTAACTTGTTGTTTTCACATGTAATATCATTCTTTGACACTGGCGGTCCAAGGAGCTCCTGGAGAGTGCGTCTTCAAGTTCTGCTTGATGAAACGGAAGAAGGTCTCGATCTGCCAGCGTTCCTTGTAGATGTCGGCGATGGTCCTGCGGAGAGGTTGAAGTTGTTGGTCAAAAAGACATAGTGCTTGCCGGTCTCCTTGTCCCGGTAGCCGACTCGGCGAAGGGCGGCCGGATAATCCGCCCATTTGGGTCCGATCAACCAGATGGTTTGATCGGACATGACCCCAGGCTGCGGTTGGGTTTGTTGCGTCGGACGACCTTGTGGCAGGTGTTGATTTTGATACCGCCTTGGTCTTACGGAATTTGGCCCAGGGGAAGAGGCTCAGGCAAAGGCTGACCGTGGTCGCATCCAATGAAAACAGCTTGTTTTTGAACCTGAATTTGTGCTTGGGCGCGATGGGTCGGCAGCGGCCGTAGACCTGCCCGAAAAAGGCCTCGAAGAAGGAGGCCGGGCGTTTTTCGTTGGCCTTGTCCAGGGTACCGAAAACATGTCTCGGAATGATGTTGAGCATCTGGGAGAAGATCGTGCCACAATGAACCATAGCCTGATTTATCCATTCCGATTAGTGGGTTATAAACAGCACCATTATGCCGGGAACCAGGGCGAATCGGGCCATTTTCTCAACCCTTAACCGGACAGGACTGATTTCGGACTCCCTTCGATCATCCCTGGGCATGCCCAGGGATGGCCAAGGGCCAAGATGGCGGCGTGATGATTACCGGCCGATTCAACCTTGGTACCACCGCCGGACTGTCCGACCAATGGGGGCCTCCGCTCCCTGGGGGTTCTGCACCTCGACCTTTTTTCCCCCGCATCTTTTTTAAACTATTATAAAATATTGCATATATTGCTATTTTAGGGTTCTGAAAAAAACTTGACGGCCCCTGAAAAATTTAGTATTTGGTTTATTAAATTAAATTAGGAAACCCAAACTTAGATGAGTATCGAAAGCCCCTCCCCGCCGACAGCGATCTTGGAGGGCTACCTAAAGGCCGTCCATGAAATCGGCCGGGGGAAAAAGGTGGTGAGGGTTAGGGATATCGCGACCAGAGTGAAGGTCAAAATGCCCACTGTAACCAACATGCTCAAAAAACCGAATTGTCGGGGCTTGGTCCGGTACGAAAAATACGGATTTGTGGAGTTGAAACAGAAAGGGCTATATACAGCCCGGGAGATGCACCGTCGTCACCTTCTGCTGATGACCTTTCTTACCGGTACCCTATGGGTTTCCGCTCTTGTCGCCGACAAGGAGGCCTGCGGCATGGAACACGCCCCCAGCCGGACCACTATAGACCGACTGAGCTATTTTATCGTGGGCGCTCGTCCACACCGGACCAACCTGGAAAACTGCTTGAAGCAAAATCATAAACCGGGCGCAAAGCTTAACGAATCGAGCCCTGACATGGTTCAAGCTCACCCGTCTGAAGAGGTATCGTTATTCGAATGAATCCCGGCTGGGCCATCAACCCGGTGGGGGTTGATCTTAAGGGGAGTTTTTTTGCCTGCAATGTTTAGAATTTCAAACAAATTAAAGTATTCTAAACAACCAACTGTCGTGCCAGCCCCGGAGAGGATTCTCGAACCGGTAAAGAACCTCGGGGGCGGCCTTGCCGGGAAGCAAAGGGAGAGACGGGCCGTCCGCTTCGGGATTTGGGGCGGGTGGGGGAATGAAGTTTACATTCATCGGCCGGGCCCCAGGTCTGGCCTCGGATAGGAGGAAGCATGTTGGAATTCGGAATTGTCCTTCTGATCGTTGTCCTGGCCGTATTTTACCTGATCCGCAGGTACAGGGGAACGTTTAAACAGAGGCAACGGGCGAACGGAGGATGCGCAGGAGGTTGTAGCTGCTGTCAATCAGCGGCTGGAAGCGGTCAACAGGGATGCGGTGCGGGCCCATCCCCGAACAAAACCTCGGAGAGAACCGAATTACAGGAAACCGAGAGTTAAGAGATGCAACGTTTGCTAACCTTTGCGGCCATATCTGGTCTGGTGATGGTTCTGGGTGTGTCGGTCCAGGCCAAGGGGGAGGTATCCGGGGCGTTGAGTCTGGAGACGACCTGGTCGTATCAGAACGAGGAGGCGCGCGGGGGGGGGCGGCGACCAGGTCAGCCCGTACCGCTTCGGGGTGGGGGAGTGCAACCTCGGGTTCGCCTACTTCTCCGACGACAAGTGCTTCCAGGGCTATGCCGAGATGTCGACGTGCGGTCTTTCCGACGGCAACACGGTGGAGACTTCGGCGGCCTACATGTCTTACCACTGGAAGGGCGGCGGCCCGCACAGCTGGCTGCCCGGATTCACCGGAGCCCTGGAGCTTGCCTTCGGCAACGTGGTGATTCACCCTTGGGCCCACGTGGGGCGGCTCAAGTGGGACGGGGGCGAGGAGGAGGACGACTCCTACTACTCCCCGGACATGGGCTTGGAGGCCGGCGACGAGTTCGGGCTGGCGGGCTTCAGCGTGGGGGTCAATTACGGTTTGGACACGGCCCAGAACAGGGTCTTGGTGAGCGGCGATCCCCTGGTTATCGACAACGTGGTGGACAGCAACGTCGAGCAGCTGGGCCTGTGGGGCGAGCTGCGGGTCGGGGGCCTGGCTTTGGGCGGGAGCTACGCCTTTGCCCGCCGGGACGGCTGGACCGAGGACCCCAACGCTGCGGCGGCCTATGCCAACTACTCCATCGAGTTCGGGAAGATCACCTTCATCCCCGAGGTTTCCTGGCTCAACCACGGCCAAGACGAGGCCGGGCAGACCTGGGGAGCATCTTCCTCTTCGGATTATGGACCCAGACGGAGTTCTGATAAACCTTCGGGGCCCGAATATCCGAGCCCCGGACCCAGGATCTGGCAGATGATCGAAGTGAGTTCAAAAGGCGATTCCCTTAGGCTATTGGACCCCTTTTTTTGCATCTGTTGTTAGGTAAACCAAATAATGTATGTATATCTAAAAATAAATGGACCTCCGGGACCCGCACCAGGTTCGGGACTGGTTCCGGGCAAGGATCTCCGATGGGAAGGGCGAGGACCGACAGGATTGTGACCGGGTGGTTCAACCCGGCCTAAAGATACCCCTTACGAATAACCGTCGCCAGGTGGGAGGACTCGAGATGGGGCGCAAGAAATCAACGGAAAAGAAACCGGGACCAGGGCTTTTAAGGCTTCTGGAGATAGCCGGGACCAAGAAATGGTGGCTCATTTTCTCCATGTTGTTCAGCGTACTTGGCGCCTTGGCCCAGTTCGTTCCCTATGTGGCCGTATATCTGATCATTACCGAACTGGCCCGACACGCCATTGATCTGACGGCCGTAAACAGGGACCGGGTGTTCAGTCTGGGATACCTGAGCCTGGGCGCGGTGGCGCTTTACGGTCTCTTTACCTATGTTTCCCTGATGCTGTCCCATATCGCCGCCTTCAATATTCTCTATGAGTTGCGGGTCAGGCTCGCCGAAAAGCTGAGCCGGCTGCCCCTGGGCTTCTTCACCAAAAAGACCTCCGGGGAGATCAAAAAGATAATGGCCGAAGACGTGGAGCGGATCGAGCTCTTCGTGGCCCACCACATCCCGGACCTGACCAGCGCGGTCTGCTTTCCCCTGGTGGTCTTCGGCTACATGTTCTACCTGGACTGGAGGCTGGCCCTGGTGGCCCTGATCCCCCTGCCCCTGGCCCTGGCCGTCCAGATCATGATGTTCGCCTCCCCGGCCAACAGAAAGATGTACAAGGGCTATCACGATTCCCTGGAGAAGTTGAACTCCACCGTGGTCGAGTATGTCCGGGGCATGCCCGTGGTCAAGGTTTTCAACCAGACCGTGGGCGCCTATGCCAGGCTTAAGTCAAACATCTACGCCCACCGCAACTACACTAACGGGATCACCAGGAAGTATGCGGTGGTCTATCCGCTTTTTCTGACGGTCATCTCCTCCTCGTTGGTGTTCATCCTCCCCATGGCCGTTTTTCTGCTCCTGAGGACGGCCTCCTACTCGGGCTACATCCCCACCGTATTTCTTTTTCTGATCCTGGGCGGCGGGATGTTCTTCCCCCTTTTCAAGCTGATGTGGGCCGGGGGGCTGATGAGGGAGACCACGGTCGGGCTGGAACGGATCGACGATATTCTCCGGCGGCCCGAAATGGCGGAACCGGAACGTTCCGTCCAGCCGGCCGATTCGGCCCTGGAGTTTAAAAACGTCACCTTTGCCTACAACACCGTTCCGGTTTTGGAGAATATCTCCTTTGTGGCCGAGCCCGACACGGTCACCGCCCTGGTGGGGCCCAGCGGAGCGGGCAAGACCACCATCGGCCACCTCTGCGCCCGCTTCTGGGACGTCCAGGAGGGGGAGATCCTGGTGGGCGGGGTGAATATCAAGGATATCCGCACCGAGGAGCTAATGGATTACATCTCCTTTGTCTTCCAGGACACCTTCCTCTTTTTCGACACCATCGAGGAGAACATCCGCATGGGCAACAGCGGGGCCATCCAGGAGGAGGTGGTTCGGGCGGCCCGGGCGGCCCAGTGCCACGAGTTCATAACGGACCTGCCCCAGGGCTATAAAACCCTGGTGGGCGAGGGAGGCACCTATCTCTCCGGGGGCGAGCAGCAGCGGATCGCCCTGGCCCGGGTTATTTTAAAAAACTCCCCCATCGTGGTCCTGGACGAGGCTACGGCCTTTGCCGATCCGGAGAACGAGGGCAAGATCCTGGCCGCATTCGCCGAGTTCACCAGGAACAAGACGGTCATCGTCATCGCCCACAGGCTCTCCACAATCGCCGCGGCGGACAAGATCATCACCGTGGACAAGGGAACCGTGGTCGAGCAGGGCCGGCATGAGGAATTGGTCCGGGAGCAGGGACTTTACACCAAGATGTGGGAGACCTACTCCAGGGCCAGGGACTGGGCCATCGATATAGGGGGGCAACCGTAATGACACTCTCCCAGGTAATGAACGCGGCCACCCTGGGGAAACCCAAGCAGCTCAGGCCCATGATTCTCTGGACCATTTTAGAATACGCTTTCAGGGGAGCCCCCTACGGAATCCTGCTGATGGCCGTTTGGGTCCTGTTCGGGCCCCTCCAGAATCCGGGCACGCCCCTGAATACCAGGGCCCTGGCCCTTATCTGGACGGCCTTCCTGGTTTCCCTGGTCCTCCTCCTGCTGATCAGCCGCAAATCGTACTCCCATACCTATTACGGCAGCTACGAAATCGGCGCCAAAGGGCGGCTGGCCATCGGGGAGCATTTGCGCAGGCTCTCCCTGGGCTTCTTCAACACCCGTGACCCGGGCGAGGTGGGCTCCTATCTGATCAACGACTACGCCAACATCGAGAACCTCCTGAGCCACCTCCTGCCTCAAATCTTCGGGGCCGCGGCCATGCCCCTGGTTCTGCTCACCGGCCTGGCCTTCATGGACCTGAGGCTGGCCCTGGCCGCGGCAATGGTGATCCCCCTGGCCCTGCCGGCGGCCTGGATCTCCGGGAGGATCATCGTCCATTTCGGCCGGAAGCACCAGCGATACAGGGTCCGGGCCGCCTCCAGGATGATCGAGTACCTTCAGGGGATTAAGCTGATCAAGGCCTTCAATTTGCGGGGCACCAAGTTCGATCGGTTAGAGAAGACCTTCCGCGAACTCAAGGTGATGAGCATCAAGCAGGAAGGAGGGGTCGGTCCGACCATGATCCTGGCCGGATTCATTCTCCACGGCGGGATCACGGTGATCATTCTCCTGGGACTGACCTTCCTCCTGGCCGGAGAGGTGACCCTGCCGGTTTACATCATGTTCCTGATCCTGGGCAGCCGGGTTTACGAACCCCTGCTCCAGGCTCTCATGTTCACCGGGGAGCTGAGATATTTCAGCCTCAGCGTGAAGCGCATAGAGGAACTCAGGAAGACCCCGCCTCTGCAAGGCGACGATAAGGCGGCACCCCAAAGGTACGACGTGGAATTCAGGAACGTGACCTTCAGGTATTACGACGCGGAAGTTCTCAAAAACGTCTCCATAACCATCCCCGAAAGGGCCCTGACCGCCATCGTCGGTCCCTCGGGTTCCGGCAAGACGACCATGACCAGGCTCATCGGTCGGTTCTGGGACCTGGATCAGGGAACCATCCTCCTGGGCGGCAGGGACCTGCGCACCTACGATCCGGACGATGTCCTGGCCTCCCTGGCCATGGTCTTCCAGGATGTCTACCTCTTCAACGACACCATCATCAACAACATCCGGGTCGGCAACCGCACGGCGACCCGGTTCCGGGTGATCGAGGCGGCCAAGAAGGCCCGCTGCCACGACTTCATCGAAGCCCTGCCGGGCAAGTACGAGACCCTGGTCGGGGAAGGCGGCTCCAACCTCTCCGGCGGGGAAAAGCAGCGGATCTCCATCGCCCGGGCCATCCTCAAGGACGCACCCCTTATCCTCCTGGACGAGGCCACCGCCTCCCTGGACCCGGAAAATGAGCTGTTTATCCAGGAGGCCATCAACGAGCTGGTCAAAAACAAGACCGTAGTGGTCATCGCCCACCGGCTCAACACTGTGGTGGGCGCGGACAAGATCATCGTTCTGGACCAGGGCCGGGTGGTGGAAGAGGGGACCCATCAATCCCTGATGAAACAAAAGGATCTCTATTACCGGCTCTGGGAGGAACAGAAAAAAACCAGGTCCTGGCGGTTTTAACCGGACCCCCCGTCCCGGGGGCCGGAAGGCCCTTCCGGGAGGCCTCAACAGCTGGAGGATACAATGAAATCATATAGTTCCGCCCCTGCCGGGGGTGCCCCGAAGATCCCGTCGGTGCTCGGCCGGCCGGCCCGCACCTGGGAATGGTTGTGGAAAAAGAAACACGTCTGCCCTTGGTGGCTGGCCCGGATCGCCGACACCTCTCTACGGGAGCGGTTCCATCCGCCCCGCGAGATTCTGGGGCCCTATCTCAAGCCGGACATGACCGCCCTGGACCTAGGCTGCGGAGCGGGCTTCTTCTCCCTGGCCATGGCCCGGGTGGTGGGTCCCGGGGGGACGGTCCTGGCTGCCGACATCCAGCCGCGGATGCTTCGCCGGACGGTGCTTAAGGCCCAGGCCGCCGGGCTGGCCACCCGGATTGAACCCCTTTTGCTGGAGGGCGGCGGGCTGATCCTGGACCGGGGCCTCGATTTCGGACTGGCCTTCTGGATGGCCCACGAGGTTACGGACCTGCCCCTTCTGCTGGGGAGGGTCCACCACCACCTCAACCCCGGCGGACGCTTCCTTCTGGCCGAACCGCTGGTCCATGTCTCCGGAAAGCGTTTCAAATTGGAGACGCTCCTGGCCATGGAGACCGGGCTGCGGATCGAATCGGAACCGAAGGTCCGGTTCAGCAGGGCGGTGGTCCTGAGAAAAAACTGAAGCCCATCCGAGGGAAAGGATGGGACGCCTCCGGACCGGACGGAAACCGGAACCGGCTCCGGGGGTACAGAAAAGAATATCATCTTATTAGAACAAATTAAAACGGCCAGGCTGAGACAATGAGGCGGCCTTATGATCAAAACGCTCCGAGAATCTGCATTTGCTCCCACTGAATACTGCATCTCGTGTCCTTCCGTAACCTCTGAGATTCATCAGTTCGCGGAATCACTGGGCAGCGCTATTGACGCCAAACACCACTTCACCCGGCAGCACAGCGAAGAGGTGGCAATCATCGCCCAGGTGCTGGCCCTAACCATGAAACCGCCCGCCGGAGTGGCCGATCACATTCACATGGCTGCGCATCTGCATGATATCGGAAAGATAAGTATCCCCAGCAGGTTACTGAATAAAAAAGAACCCTTGACCGAGGAGGAGTGGGACAGGATCGGGAAGCACCCCCTCACCGGGGCCGAGATTATCGCTCCGGTCAATTTCCACCGAGTTAACAGAATCGTGGAGATGGTTCGGTATCACCATGAATCCTATGACGGCCGGGATTATCCAGAGGGCCTGAAAGGAGAGGGAATACCATTGGGGGCGAGGATAATTCGCCGTGCCCGACTCGATCTCGGCAATACTCCAGGTAAGACCCTATCGCTCCAAGATGACGAATAAGACTGTCAAGGCCGAACTCATCAGATTGGCCGGATACCGTTACGGTCCTCTATTGACCAGGGCCTTTCGCCAGAATGCGGATATGGTCTTTAAACTAATTGAGAACCTGAAGTAATCCCGATCCATGCCGGGAGGGAGCGGATAATCCGAATGATAATCTCAATAAGAAATAAAAAACTATCGACCAATAGGACAGGGGTATGACGAAAAAAGCATCAGTCAGGGGAAACACGGACAACTGCGAAAGGGTCAAGGCCGGATTTTACTGGTACGAGGATTGCGCGAGTACGATCACCATCCTGTCCGGTTGCCTGAGCCGAAAGGACCTGATCAGGCACGGCACCAAGGTCGGGTTGTGGTCCGAGGGGCCCCCCGAGGAGCCGGCCCGGGTGTTCCTGGATGTCCACGAGGCCTGCCATTCCGACCTGGGCCTGCGAAAGGCGGTCTCCAAGCAGATCAACAGGAGGTTTCCGGGGTTGATGCAGAAGGTCCGGGCCGCGGACCCGGGAAGACTCGCCAAGCTCGGCCGGGAAACGGAATGGCCGATCCACCTGCTCTGGGCCTGCCTGAACGACCCCCGGGAGGAGACCCGGGCCTACGGCCGGCTACTGACCCACGACCTGCCCTGGACCGCGGTCCGGGAGACCTTTGTGGAGGCCCAGGATCATCTGGACCACCGCGATCTGGAAAAACTGCGGGAGAAGAACAGAACCCTGGCCCTGGAGAACCAGCGGCTGGCCAGGTGCTTGGCCAAGGACGGAGAAAAACTGAAACGGTTCAAAAAGGGCTTCGCGAGGTCGACCGAAGCCTCCCCACCGGCCCCGGTTCCGGCCAACGTCGGCCAGCAGCGCGAGATAAGAAAGCTCCGCTACGCCCTGGAAAAGGCTGAGGCCGAGTTGGTCCTGCTGCAAGCCGCCGGGGAGGATGAAGCCTGCTCCTGCGCCTTAAAGGACGAGTCCCCGGCTTGCGAGGACGGGGGCGACGAGGGGGTTTGTGACCGTTGCCGGAAGGCCGAAAACTGCCGGGACTGCCCTCTGAAGGGTCGTCGGGTGGCCATTATCGGCGGATTGGACCGGATGGAAGGGACCTATCGCCAGGTTGTGGAAAACCTGGGCGGCAGTTTCGAGTTCCACTGCGGCCGGGTCAAGGCCGGCTGCCGGAAAGTCCAGGGGATCGTCAACCGCTCTGACTATGTGGTTTTCATGACTACCATCAACTCCCACGCGGCGCTGAAGGTGACCAAGACCTTCTGCAAAAAAGGATGCAAAAAGTTCATCACCCTGAAACAGAGGGGGGTCGATTCCCTGGAGCGAACCCTACGCCAGGCCTCCGGGGGGTGACGCGATATCCCCCGATCAGGCTCGGCCGCCCTCGGGAAATTAACCTCAGCAATCCCTTGGCTCCGGCGCCGAGTGACGATTGAGACGGAGAAGGAAGACTTGACGATGGAAACGGCACAACAGCTGAGTCCGATTCCGGAAACCATGCTTATCCCCTTATGGGCCAGGGCGGTGGAACTGGAGCGTCCCGAACCTATAATCCAGGACCCCAAAGCGGCCCAGATCCTTTCCGGAATAGATTACGATTTCAATAAGTTCAAAAAATCCTGGTTGTCCCAGGTGGGCGTCTCGATAAGAACCGCCGTCTTGGACAGGGCCACCCGCAGATTCCTGGATGAAAACCCCGGGGCCGTTGTGGTGAACCTGGGGGCGGGTTTGGATACGAGACTGGAACGGCTGCCCGGCGACCACCTGCACTGCTGGTACGACCTGGACGTACCCGAGGCCATCGACATGAGGCGGCGGTTCTTTAAGGAAAACGAAAAAAACAGGTTCATCGCCAAATCAGTCTTCGATTATGACTGGTTCCAGGAGATCGACCATGCCGGCCGATCCCTCCTGTTCATTGCGGAAGGCATGCTGATGTACTTTCCGGAGGAGGAGATCAGGCCTCTTTTCCGGCGGCTTGGGGAAAGTTTTTCCGGAGCGGAGATCCTCTTTGAGGTTATCTGCCCCTTCATGGTCGGAAAGGGCCGGCACCACGACTCGTTAAAGAGCATCGACGGCGATATCGATTTCAGGTGGGGGCTTAAAGAACCCAAGGAAATGGAGTCTTGGAACAGCGGCCTGAAATACCTGGAGGAGTGGAATCTGTACGATTACCACAGGGCCAGATGGAAGTGGTTCCGGTATCTATCCATGCTTCCCCTGGTCAGGGCCAACATGTCCTCGAGAATCATCCGGATGAGTTTCGAATAGGGACGTCGGAGATAGGATCACCTTATAAAGGAGAAGAATCAGATGAGCTTGCTGCCCAGAGAGAACGATAGCTTTAAAGAACTGTATGACCTTTTGAACGCCGCCTTGAAGGCCAGGATAATGCTGACCGGCTTGGAACTCGGTATCTTCGAGCACCTGGCCGAGCCTCTATCGGCCGCCGCCGTGGCCGATAAGATGGGGATGCACTCCCTTAACACGGCCCGTTTTCTGGACGCCCTGGCCGTGATCGGGCTGGTCCGCAAGGAGCAGGGGCGCTACTCCAACACCACCCAGGCGGCCAAGTTCCTGTCTCGGACTTCGCCCACTTTTGCCGGCGATCTCCTCTCCCTCTCCCACATGATGACCGTTTCGCGGTTCGACCGGGTCCTGGATCTGATCCGGAACGGGCCCTCGGCCGGGGCGGAGGAGGATCTGGGCGCCGCGGAGTTCTGGGCCCAGTGGACCAAGGCCGGGGCCCAGTGGGTCCTGGGCAGGATGGGTCAGACCATCGCCGGGATCGTCTCCGGGCTGCCCGGGTTCGACGGGTTCGAGAGGATGGTCGACCTGGGCGGGGGCCACGGCATGTTCACCCTCTACCTCCTGCAGGCCCATCCGACCCTGAAAGGGGCTGTCCTGGACCGCCCGCCCGTTTTGGACGAGGCCCTGGAGTTCAGCCGCAAATACGGCCTGGAGGACAGGTTCACGGCCCTGCCCGGGGATTATATCAACGGCGACATCGGAGCGGATTACGACCTTGTTTTCGCCAGCGCCACCCTGAACTTCGCCAAGGATCGGCTGGAGGAGGTGATAGCCAAAATATACCGGGCTCTCAAGCCCGGCGGATATTTCATCAGCTTCCAGGAGGGCATGATTGACGAGCGGACCAGACCGGAGACCATGCTGGGCCACCTCCTGGATTCCCTGGGCTCTGAGCGGGACTTCATGTTCGATCAGGGCGAGATCGCCGAGACCATGTTGCGGACCGGCTTCAAACAGGTTCGTTCCCGGACCTTCGAAACCCACATGGGGCCCATGGATCTGGACATCGCCCGTAAATAACCGGGCCGTCGGGGGCTCGCGGCCCCGGCAAAAAGCTTGAGGATATATATTGCGGACGGGCCGGACACAATCCATGTCCGGCCCACTCCAGTTATTACTGCCCTGAATTTACTTGTTTATTTCATGTCCACGGCCCTGAACCAGATCACTGCGTCCTGGGAAAGCTCCTTGCCCTCGTGCTCCTTCTGCGGGCCGGAACCCAGGGCGCAAACGCCCCACCAGCCGGCCCTGGGGATGCCCACGGAGAACTCTCCCTGGGCGTTGGTCCTGATCCCCATGGTCACGAAGCTGTCCTGGGGAGACTCCACCAGGCCCTTTTTCTGGAACATGTTTTTGTCCATGACCGGCGGATGGTTCATGTACTCGACCTCCAGGTCGGCGTGGGGCACGGGCTTGCCCTGGGAGAGGACCACCCCCCGGAAGATCCCACCGACCCAGTTGGCGTAGGGTTTGTCCAGGGGCACGATCTCGGTGGGCAGGCCCACAGGCTTGCCCCAGTTGCCGGGCACCCCACCCACGTTGGCCACGACCTTGGTGATCTGTTGGATGTAGATGTCCTCCTCTTTCTCCATGTAGGGGCTGGGCACCAGGACGAAGACATAGTCGCCCATGGAACGCATGATCTTTTTGGGCAGCTTGGCCTCGTAGGCGTCACCGGAGTTGGTCACGCTCTGCCAGGTGATCTTGTTGAGATAGGACTTCAAGTCCTCCTTCTCGGGCTTGGCCTCCTCGCCCCTCTGCTTGACCACGTAGAATTCCTGGACCGGACCCATGTTCATGGTATGCCCGGCCTCGAAGGGATGGGTGAAGACCAGCTTGAACTCCACGTCCTCGCCTTTTTCGAAAGCGACCTCAGGGGTGTAGATCATCTGGAAGTGGGCCATGGCCGGGGCGGCCATGAGCAGGGTCAGGGCGAGCGCCGCCAGTAACCGTTTCATGTTTCCTCCTTGTCTTGGTATTCAGCGGCGGCCGGAGAATACCCGACCGCCGATTGGCATTGCGGGGGTCGGTCTACTCCACGATATCCTTGCCCTTGATCTCGATCGCATGGCCCTCTCCGGCATCGAAGATGACCATGTAGTCGCCCTCGGGCTTCTTGAAGTCAAAGTCGCTGTTTTCGGACATCTTGCCCTCGATCAGAACCTTGCTGGAACCGTCCTTGACCACCATCCTCACTCCGGAGGCCGAGGAACCGTCGGAAAAGCCCCCCTCGCAGGAGACGGTACCGTCGCCGTTGTCAAAGCAGGAGCAAAGCGGGGTGTGGGCCAGGGCCGGGACTGTCAGAAAGGCCAAAGAAGCCGCCAGCACCATGAACATAATCGTTTTTTTCATCTTTCTCTCCTTTTCGGATCGTCCTTTAATGTGCGCCTTTCGGGCACGGCTGAGAGTTGATCGGATCTGCATTAAGCCCCCCGGGATCAGACCTGTCGGACGTAGGTGGGGTGGTGTTTGTCCAAAACCGGGTCGGGCACAAAGGCCAGGACCACGGCCACGACCAGAGCCGTGACATAGAAGCCGAGCATGGCCCGAACCCCGGAAAGCCCCATCAGGCCGCCCAGAGAATAGACCCCACTGGCCACGGTCAGACCGAAGAGGGTCGGGAACACGATGGAGAAGAGCATCCACTTGTAGGAGCCGGTCTGGACCTTGACCATAATGGTGGCGGCCAGGCAGGGCGGATACAGGGCGAAGAAGATGATGATGGCCAGGGCTCCCAGGGGGGTCCGTCCCTCGGACTGGCCCTCGGCCTGCATCCGCTGCTCCAGGGTGGCCCCCTCCTCGGCCTTTTCCTGGAAGATGGCTCCCAGGGTGGCCACGCTGGACTCCCTGGCCGCAAAGGAGCTGATCAGGGCGATGTTGACCTTCCAGTCGAATCCGGCGAACTGGGTGATCGGCTCAAGTACCCGGCCCACCCGGCCGAAGAAGCTGGTCTGGATCTTCTCGCCGCGGATCTCCCGGCGGGCGGTCTTGCGGGCCTGGGAGAGGTTGCGCAGGAGTTTGTTGATCTGCTTGGCCGCCTTGTCCTTGCCCCTGGCGAGGAGGGGATAGGCCTCGGGGTGGGATTTACGGAAACTCTCGTCCACCGCCTTGGAGCCCGAGGATCCGGCGCCCATCTTGGCAGCCCGGTACTGATCGTAGAGGACCACCAGTTGGCCCAGCCGATCGCCCTCGATCTGGTCCTTGTACTTGTGCTCGCCCAGCTTGGCCGCCGAAGCCCGGAACTTGTCCATGGCCTGGTCCATGCGGGCCTGGTAGGCCTCCATGCTTTTGTCCGGCACACCCGGGAACTGAAGCAGGATAAAGACGCAGACCGAGACCGCGACCACGATGGTCCCCACCTTCTTGATATACTGCCAGGTCCGGTCAAGGGACCGTCTGAGAACGCCCATGACCGTGGGCAGGTGGTAGGTGGGCATCTCCATGACGAACGGCGCGGTCTCCTTGCCCCGCAGAACCACCGTGGTCAGGAACTTGGCGATTATCAGGGCCATGATGATGGTGATGGTGGAGATGAAAAGCATGGCCCAGGACTTGTGGGCAGCGAAGTAGATGTTCACCAGGAGGATATAGAGGGGCACCTTGGCCAGGCAGTTCATGTAGGGCACGGTGAGGATCGTGGCCAGCCGGGAGCGCTCGTCCGGGATGCCCTTGGTGGCCATGATCCCGGGCACGGCGCAGCCGCCGGCGAAAACCCCGCCCAAAATAAAGGGCAGGGTGGATTGTCCGTGCAGGCCGAAGCTGTGAAAAACCCGGTCCAGAATAAAGGCGATCCGGGCCATGTAGCCCGAGTCCTCCAGGATGGCGATGAGCATAAACAGAATGAAGAATATGGGGACGTAGTTGAGGAGGGTGTTGGCGCTGTCCACCATCCACAGGATCAGGGAGCGCACCAGGGTGTCCTCCAGCAGGCCGGGCGAGGGCAGGAGCGAGGCCACCGCGTCGCGGAACCAGGCCAGCACGGGCCAGGTGTATCCGGTCAGTTTGTAGCCCTGGACGATGGAGACCTCGTAGATGAGGTAAACCGAAAGAACCAGGACAAAGGGAGCCAGGGCCCGGTTCAAGACCACCCGGTCCACCTTTTCGGAGAGGGAGACCCGGTCCTTCTTGGGCCTGGTCAGGCAGGCTTCGACCACCTTGGCCGCCAGCCTGTCCCGGCAGATAACGATGTGGTCCGCCGGGGTGAGACCGGTCTCCTCCTCGAAGGAGACGGCCATCTCCTCGACCTCTTCTCGGATCGATTCGGCCCGGGGATGGTACCCCTTGAGAATGCGGAAAGCCTCGGCATCCCCCTCCAGCAGCTTGACGGCCAGCCAGCGGGGAGGGGTGGCCTCCGGGAGGGGGGTTTCGCTGTCGCCCAACCGCTCTTCCAGGGCCTTGATGTGAACCTCCAGATCCTCGTACCCGACGACGGTCCGGTTTCCCTTCGGCTCCGCCTGGGAGCCGCTCTGGGCTGCGTCACGGATGGCCTGCCGCAGCTCGGCCTTGCCCCGCCCCTTGCGCCCCACGGTGGACACCACCGAAAGCCCCAGGGTCTCGGCCAGGCAGGAGACGTCCACCTTCTGGCCTTGGGCCTCGGCGATGTCCATCATGTTGCAGACCAGGACCACGGGCCGGCCCATCTCCATTAGCTGAAAGGTGAGGTACAAACCCCGCTTCAACTGGGAGGTGTCCAGGACGTTGACCACAACATCCGGCTTCTCCCCGAGGAGAAAGTCCCGGGCCACCCGCTCCTCCAGGGAGAAGGAGGTAAGGCTGTAGGTTCCCGGAAGGTCGACGATCTCCACCCGGCTGGTCTCGTCGCGATAGGCCCCGGTTTTTTTATCGACGGTCACCCCGGGGTAGTTGGCGATGTGCTGGTTGGCCCCGGTGAGCATGTTGAAGATGGTGGATTTGCCCGAGTTCTGTTGTCCGGCCAAACCCGCCAGGATGGATGTTTCCGTTGCCATGGCGCTTGTGTCCTTAATTTATAAATGGCTCAGCGGTCGATGATCTCGATCTGATCGGCTTCGCGCTTGCGAAGGGTGACGCAGGAGTCGCCCACCCTGATCTCCATGGGATCGCCCAGAGTGGCCACCCGAAGCACCTCCACCTCGGTGTCCGGGATCAGGCCCATGTCCAAAAGCCGCTGGCGGACCGCGCCCCTGGCGTGGTGCTTGAGGATCCGGCAGCGGCGCTTCCCCCGCCCGTCGCAGGAAAAGGCGCTCAACGCCTTGCCCCCGTTGCAGAATTCAGGTTTGCCCTTTCCACCGCGTTTACGATTCCGGAACATGACAATCTCCATATTAGGGTTCGAGGTAATGTCATTTCGGGATTGGGTGATCCAGTCTTCCCGATGGCGAATTTGGTTTATCATTTAAAGTTAGTTAATCCAAATATTATTGGTTGTCAACTATCTTTTGAGTTTTTCAAATTAAAGTCTAAAATTCCAAACTATTTTTCTGTGGTTAAAAGGAGCCTTCGGCCACCACCTTTAGGAGGTCCTCGTGCTCCCGCTTGAGCTGCCTGAACTCCTCTTTGGTGACATCGCGGCGAGTGTCAAGGATCGAACCATTCTTCCCGGCTTCCCAAACCGGCCAAGGGCCTCCTCCCAGGCGTCCACGCAGAAGTCGGCCTCCATGGTGTTGGAGGCCCGCCATGACGGCACCCGGCGGGAGTACCGGTCCATGGTCGCCGCCAAGTACATGTAGCCATGCTTCAGGGGCAGATAGACTAATTTTTCAGGGTAACGTTCCGATTCAAAAGCGAAATGTGCTGCTGGGGTCACACCCCGGCAGCCGAATCGGAACAGATTTATGACATTCGCTCTAGTGGATTGGAAATGGGTTTGTGGGATAATTCGAGATCAGGTCAACCCCCTCCAGCTTCCGAAAGCGTCCATATGATCGTTATCTTTAGGCTAAGTGGCGGGATCCATGCATAAATTTTATTTGCTTTACCTTGGAATTAGTTTCTATACTTATCCTATTGTCCATGGATCATGTGTTTTCTCGACCGAGCTGCAGGGAGTTATCCCTGTGGCCATCTGCCACATAATGCGGGGCCGGGAACAAGCAAATCACAAAACCGAAGATGGGTAAGGGGGTTTTTCATGAAGGCAAAACGTTTGCTGTGGATTGTTTTTTGTTTTTCCTTGCTGGCCATAACAACCGGAGCTTGGGCGGCTGACGATAAGATCACCTGGAAGATGGCCACCGTCTGGCCCGAGGGCACCATTTTTCAGAAGCAGGGTCCCGAGTATTTCGCCGACCTGGTTAACAAGATGAGCAACGGCAGATTGCAGATCAAGGTGCACGGGGCCGGCCATCTGGTGGGCGCCCTGGAGGTTTTGGACGCCACCAAAATGGGCACCATAGCCTGCTATCATGGAGGCGCCGTCTACTGGATGGGCAAGATGCCGGCCGCTCCACTTTTCTGCACCTATCCCTTTACCATGGAACCCATCCCCTACCTCTCCTGGATGTACCACGGGGGCGGTATGGCCCTGTACCAGAAGCTTTACAAGGATTACAACGTGGGCATAGCCCTGCCCTGTGGCATCCTGCCCATAGAGAACCTGGCCTGGGCCAACAAGCCGATCAAGACCATGGAGGACTTCAAGGGCCTCAAATTCAGGACCTCGGGCTGGTGGGGCGAGATCCTCTCCAAGGCCGGGGCTTCGGTGGTGATGCTGCCCGCCGGCGAGGTCTACGAGTCCCTGCAGCGCAAGGTCATCGACGCCGGGGAGTTCTCCATCCCCAGCATGGACAAGGACCTGGCCTTTTACGAGATCGCCAAATACGTTCTGGGTCCCGGTGTCCATCAGATCACGACCATGCTCGAGATCGTGATCAACGAGAAATACTGGAAGGCCCTGCCGCCCGACCTGCAGGAGGTCGTCAAGGCCGCCAGCCAGGCCACCACTCTGAACATGCTGACCAACCTGATCAATTCCGACATGGCCGCCCTGGAGTTCCTGAAAGGGAAAGGGGTTGAGTTTTTCCGCTTGACCCCCGATGTCCAAAAGGCATTGCAAAAGCAGGCCTACGAACTCATCGACCAGAAAGCCGAGAAAGACGCCTTTACCAAGGAGGTTTGGGAGTCCCAGAAGGCTTTCATGAAGGCCTACAATTCCTATCACAAGTTCACGGAAGTCCAGACGGACTGATATACGGGTAACGCCTGCGGAGGGAAGTCTGGCGGGGCCTCCCTCCGCACCCCTTGTCCCGGTTTGGGGCTGACGATCGGTTGCGGAACCGTGAAGAGTGAAGGAGGTTGGGGGATCATGCGAGGGGTGAAAGCTTTTTGCCGGTATGTGGACGCCTTGAGCGAGTGGACCGGCCGCAGCATAGGCTGGCTGGTCCTGATCCTGACCTTTGTCATCGGCTACGACGTGGCTCTGCGATACCTGTTCAACGCCCCCACCAAATGGGCCTACGAGCTCAGCTACCAGATTGGCGGCACCTTTTTCTGGTTGGGTACGGCCTATACCCTGCGGCGCGGCGGTCACGTCCGGATCGATATCTTCTACAGCAGGTTCTCGCCCCGGGCCCAAGCCCTGATCGATCTGATCCTCTACCTTCTGTTGTTCTTTCCGGTCTGGATCGGGCTCTGCTTCTACCTTTTCCCCTACGTAATTCACTCCTGGCGGATTCAGGAAAAAGCCATGATGGGCTTCTGGCAGCCCATCATCTACCCCTTTAAAACCACCATGATCTTCGGCGTCCTGTTCCTGCTGCTGCAGGGGCTGGCCGAGTCGCTGCGCTGCCTCATGGTCCTCCTTGGGAAGAGAGAATCGGCATGAGCCCAGAACTGTCGGTCGTCTTGATGTTCGCCGGCATCCTGGCCGGTATCTTCATTGGATTCCCCACCGCCTTTGTCCTCTCCGGCCTGGCCATGATCTTCGGCCTGATCTTTATCGGACCGGATATGTTCGGCTATTTCGTGGTCCGGCTCTACGGCACCATGAGTAACTATACCCTCCTGGCCGCGCCGCTCTTCCTGTTCATGGGCGTGTTCATGGAAAAATCGGGTGTGGCCGAGCGTCTTTTTAACGCCCTTTACATGCTGTGGGGACCCCTGAAGGGCGGTCTGGGGATCAGCACCATAGCCATCTGCGCCCTGTTCGCGGCGGCGACCGGAGTGGTGGGAGCCTCGGAGGTTACCATCGGGCTGATGGCCCTCCCGGCCATGCTGGAAAAGAAGTACAATAAATCCCTGGCCTGCGGGACCATCTGCGCCGGGGGGACCCTGGGTATCCTAATCCCTCCCAGCGTAATGATCGTAATCTACGGACCTATCGCCAATATCTCAGTGGGCAAGCTTTTCGCCGGAGCCCTTTTGCCCGGCATCCTCTTGGCCGTGCTATATATCATCTACATCGCCGTTAGGTGCCATCTCCGGCCCCAGGATGGGCCGCCCATGCCGCCGGAAGAGCGTTCTCAGGTTCCCCTGAGTAGCAAACTATGGATCTTGACCACTTCGGTGCTGCCCACCTTCGCCCTGGTTTTTGCCGTCCTGGGCAGCATATTTTTCGGCATCGCCGCCGTCACCGAAGCCGCCGCCGTGGGGGCCCTGGCCAGCCTGGCCCTGGCTGCGGCCTACCGCCGCCTCAACCTGAAAACCGTGATCGAGGCCTGCCGTTCGACCCTGAAGATAACCTCCATGATCCTCATGATCGCCGTGGGTGCGGCCTTCTTTTCCACGGTTTTCGTGGCTCTAGGGGGCGACGAGGTCGTATCAAAGTTTTTCCTGGACCTGCCTTTGGGTAAATGGGGAATCCTGCTGGCCATCATGGTGCTATTGGTGGTGGCGGGAAGCTTCTTGGACTGGCTGAGCATTATCTTTATCGTGGTTCCGATCATCACCCCCATCGGTAAGGCTCTGGGTTTTGATCAGGTCTGGTTCGGGGTGCTGGTGATGGTCAACCTTCAGATCTCCTTCCTGACCCCTCCTTTTGCCTACTCCATCTTCTATCTCCGGGGGATAACCCCGCCGGAGGTAAAAACAACCGATATCTACCGGGGAGTCTTTCCCTTTGTGGGGATCCAATGGGTCGGGGTCTTCCTGTGCATCCTGTTCCCCTCGCTCATAACCTGGCTGCCGGGCCTGCTGGTGAAATAACCCCGGGCGTTTAAAGAAACGGAAAGACGGCCGAAAGCAACCCTCCCTTAAAATAGGACCACGCATAAGTAGAGACATCTGGCACAACGGTATGCCGAGGAGGTCTTTACGGATACGGAAATCGAGATTCAGTGAGCCCCAGATTATTCGGATTCTAAAGGAAGCGGAGAACGGCAGGTCTGTCAAGGACGTCTGCCACGAGTTACGGGGTTAGTAGCGCGACCTTTTACAAGTGGAAGTCCAAGTATGGAGGTATGGAGGCCTCTGATATTCAACGCAGCGGCTAAAGGATCTTGAGGAAGAGAATCGGCGCTTGAAGCCAATGTACGCCGATCTGAGCCTTGAGGGACGTCATAGAAAGAAAGCTATAAAGCCGGCCGGCGAGATCAGGGAAGGTGTCAGTTACTTTGTGTATGAGGCCGTTCGTGAGAGACTCTTTATCTTTAGAAGGAGGATTTTACGGACATGGCCATCAAGGACGAGTTGCTTGACGAACTGTTAGCGATTACGAGAACCCCGAGGACCTGCTCGGTAAGGATGGGGTATTCCAGGAACTGAAGAAGCGCCTTTGGGAAAGGGCCCTGGACGCCGAGTTGACCCACCATTTGGGGAATGAAAAGGGCGACCGCAACGGCGGCTGCAAACCCAACACCCGCAATGGCAGCAGCAAGAAGAAGGTCAAGGGCGAGGACGGTGAGATGGAGGTCACCGTTCCCCGAGACCGTGCGGCCGGCTTTGAGCCCCAAATCATTCGTAAGGGGCAGAGCCGTTTCGATGGTTTTGATGACAAGATCATCTCCATGTACGTCCTGGGAATGACCGTCCGGGAGATTCAGGGCCGCCTCAAGGAGATGTTTCGACGCTTTACGGGTCAAGATCAGGGACAAAGGCGTGGTCAAAAACAAGGCCGTCTATCTGGCCCTGGGGCTAACTATGGAAGGCATAAAGGATGTTCTGGAGTTCTGAATCGAGCAGACCGAGGGGGCCAAGTTCTGGCTCAAGGTCATGACCGAGCTGAAAAACCGGGGCGTGAACGACCTGCTCATCACCGTGGTGGACGGCCTGAAGGGCTTTCCCGAAGCCCAGGTCCAGGCCTGCATCGTGCATCCGGTCCGACACTCGCTCAAATTCGTGCCCTGGAAGGAGCGGAAGCTCGTGGCCGCCGATCTGAAGGCTATCTACAGGGCCGAGACGGTGGAGATGGCGGAAGCCAAGCTGGCCGATGTCGAGAAAAAATGGGATGACAAATACCCGCCCATCGGCCGCTCCTGGAGGGGAAACCGGGAGCAGATCATCAATGCGCCGGTGGTTCGACCTATACAACTATCGTCGGCCCCACTCCGCCCTTGACGGCCGAAAGCATATGGCTGAATATCAAAAGGCATTCATGCCAGAAGGGGTATCCCCTCCGACTGGCCAAAGGATGGCGGTGTAATCCGCGAATTTGTTCATTTTAATTCACCATAAAGTGGGCCAAAGGAGTGGGGTCACCTCTCAACTCTAAACGACACGTAAGAAGGAAATATCTCATGGCAAAGAATTTCAAATCCATGCTGCGGGAAAAGGAGCACCTGTTCGGCTCCTTTCTCCAACTGCCTTCCCTTGAGGTGGCTGAAATCTTCAGCTACAGTGGTTTTGAATTCCTCATCATCGACAACGAGCACTCGGTCATAGACGCGACGATCTCCCAGAACATGCTGCGCGCCATCGACGCGGCCGGCTCCTGCGCCCTGATCCGGGTGGCCGACTGCACGGAAACCGCCATCATGAAGGCCCTGGACACCGGGGTGTCCGCAATTGTCTGCCCCGGCATCACCAATGCGCAAATGGCGCGGGAGGTCATCTGGTATTCGAAATACGCCCCTTTGGGCATGCGGGGCGCATGCCCGGGGGTGCGTGCCAACCGTTTCGGCGAAGGGGGTATCTCCTATTATAACCGGGCCAATCAAGAAACCGCCGTGGTGATGCTGCTGGAAGGCAAGGAGGCGATTGAGGGGATTGATGAAATTCTCGACATCGAAGGGATTGACGCAGTCTTCCTTGGACCAGTGGACATGTCCATGTCCCTGGGAGTTCCTGGTGACGCGGAGCATCCCAAGGTGGAAAAAGCCATACGGACGATCGTGGGAAAGGCGCAACGTAAGCATATTGCTACTGGCATGTTATGCATGAATCTGGAAAGCACCAAAAGGTGGCTTGATGCGGGCATCAACATTATGGCCTACAGCATCGACAACTTGATCATCCGCGACGCCGTGAGCAGCATCGCCCGCAGCCTGCAACAGATCTAATTCCTTCGGCCGAAATGGCTGGAGTGGGGCTGCGTCCTCTTTCAACCAGCCAAGGCGCATGCCCGCCGCGTTGCTTCGCCTCAACGCTTACCTCGACAATACGAGCGGCCTCACGGGAGCGGCGCCGCTCCCGTGAGGCCGCTCCCGCCCAAGGCCCTTCGCCTCTTGCGGACGCCACTGCCGACCGGCGGATATGTAGACCGGCGACCCGGTCGAATCCCCAAAGGCGGACTCCAAATCTTGGAGCGTTTGTTAAGGTGGGTACCTATCACCCCCAGACCAACGGCGGGATCAAACGCTACCATCGCGCTCCATCAAGGAGACAGTCAAGCTGGCGGTCTGGGAGACTCCACAGGATCCATACCAAGAGATCCAGGACCTCATCGACCATTACAACTCAAAACGGTACCATGGGGCCTTGGGAAACCTGCCCCCGGATGATGTCTACTTGGGAAGGAAGAGGCTATCTTACATCATTCCTGTCCGGTGAAGGGTAGAAAAAATGGCCCGATTCGCCCTGATTTCCGATATGATCGGTGTTGCTTATAACCCACTAATCGGAATGGATAAATCAGGCCATGGTTCATTGTGGCACGATCTTTTCCCAGATACTTAAAATCATTCCGAGACATGTTTTCGCCATCTTGGACAAGGCCCACGGGACCGAACGTAAGGCCCGCAGATTCAGCCGCTGGGACCAGTTCGTTCACCTCATGGCCATCCAGCTTACCGGCCGGGTATCGCTCCGAAATGGGGCCCGATCCATGCGTTTCAGGCTGACCAACCTCTACCACTTGGGAACCAAACCCGTAGCCCGGTCCACCTTTGCCGA
The DNA here is from genome assembly GCA_963662305.1 of Desulfarculia bacterium. GTDB lineage: Bacteria > Desulfobacterota > Desulfarculia. The sequence continues at coordinate 1,253,835 of OY759351.1, forward strand.
GGCCAACGAAAAACATCCGGCCGCCCTGCCCCAGTTGCGGCAAACCCAACTACCGGCCCCAACCGCAAGCGGCGCTAAAAGGCTCGGTTTGAAACCGGAGGTCGGCAGGTTCAGGCTTGCGGCCCCCGCCTCTCGCACCACTCCACCAACCGCTCCACCAGGGGCAGAAGGGACTCCCGGTCCAGGGCCGAGACGGCCGGGGCCTGGTGGCGGAGGGTCAGCTCGGCCAGGGCCTGGGGCTCGGCCAAGTCGGCCTTGTTAAAGACTTTGAGACAGGGCTTTTGGTCCAGTTCGAGGCTCTCCAGCAGGTCCTCCACCACCCTGATCCGATCCTCGGCCCCGGGTTGAGAGGCGTCCACCAGGTGGAGGAGCAGATCTGCCTCGTCCAGCTCCTCCAGGGTGGCCCGGAAAGCCTGAATCAGCTCCCGGGGCAGCCTCTGGATAAAGCCCACCGTGTCGGTGATGATCACCTCCCGGTCCTTGGGCAGGCGAAGGCGTCTGGTGGTGGGGTCCAGGGTGGCGAACAGGCGGTCCTCCACCTGGACCTCCGAGGAGGTCAGGGTGTTGAGCAGGGTCGATTTGCCGGCGTTGGTGTAGCCCACGATGGAGATGATGGGCACCAGGGCGTCGCGGCGGCTTTTGCGCCGCCCGGCCCTTTGTTTTTGGATCTTCTTCAGTTCCTTGCCCAGCCGGGTGATCCGGTCCCGGGTCCGGCGGCGGTCTATCTCCAGCTTGGTCTCGCCCGGGCCCCGGGCCCCGATGCCGCCGGTCAGCCGGGACAGGGCGTTGTCCTTGTCGGCCAGATGGGGCAGCCGGTAGCGCAGCTGGGCCATCTCCACCTGGAGCTTGCCCTCATGGGACCTGGCCCGCTGGGCGAAGATGTCCAGTATCAGCTGGGTCCGGTCCAGGATTCGCAGCTCGGTCAGATGCCCCAAGTTGCGGGCCTGGGTGGGGGAGAGGTCCTGGTCCAAGAGAAGCAGATTGGCCCCGGAGTTGAGAGCCTCCAGGGCCACCTGGGTCAGCTTGCCCCGGCCCATGAGGAACCTGGGGTCCACCTTCTTGACCTGCTGGATCACCCGGCCCACGGGCTCCACCCCGGCGGAGAGGGCCAGCGCGGCCAGCTCGTCCAGGGAGGCCTCCAGAGCGTCCCGGGGTTCGCCGGAGACTGAGAACAGGAGGGCCCGGTCCCGGCCGTCGTCCACCCTGAGCCCGCCCTGAGACCGGGCCAGCTCTTCCTCCAGGGCCTCGATTACGGCGATGCAGTCGAACTCCAGCCTGGAAAGATGGCCCGCGCCCACCATCTCCGCTCCGTCCCGGACCATGTCCGAGCCCGGCTTCAGGTGGGCCGCCTGGACCCTACCGGGCAGGCCCTCCGGGTCCACCTCCACCGAGGCCACCAGATCCAGCCGGAGCAGGGCCAGGTCCGACAGGTCGTCACGGTTCAGGCCGCCGCCGGAAAGATGGGTGTGGACCAGCCTCAGCCCCCGGAGGCGCAGGTGGGAGCCCCTCTGGCGGGGCAGGGCCGGCAGGAGCAGGCTCGAGGAGTCGCCCACCACCACCAGGGCGATGTTGCCGGCCCGGTCCAGGAGCAGGCCGATCTGACGGCCCAACTCAGCCGACAGGGCGCAGACCGCCCTGGCCGTCTCCGGGGAGACGATGACGTGAGGATCTGTCCGGCGGCGAAGCAGGTTATCCAGCTTTTTAAGCTGATTGCGTTTCAGACCTTGAAGGTTGCCGTCTACTCGGGGCGTGTTCTGTCTCCGGTTCAGAACCCGGCGTGGATTTTTTCCAGATTCTCGAATTTGGTGAAGCGGCCCTCGAACTTCAGCTCGATCAGGCCGGTGGGGCCGTTTCTCTGTTTGCCGATGATCACCTCGGCCACGCCCTTTTTGGGGTTGTCGGGATTGTTGTTGTAGACCTCATCCCGGTAGATGAACATGATCACGTCGGCGTCCTGCTCGATGGCCCCGGATTCGCGCAGGTCGGCCAGCTGGGGCCTTTTGTTGGGCCGGTCCTCCACCTTGCGGTTGAGCTGGGAGAGAGCCACCACGGGCAGGTTCAGCTCCTTGGCCATAGCCTTGAGGGAACGGGAGATGTCGCTGATCTCCTGCTCCCGCCTCTCCAGGCCCTGGCGGCCCTGCATGAGCTGGAGGTAATCCACGATGACCAGGGCGATATCGTGCTCCCTCTTCAAACGCCTGGCCTTGGCCCGCATCTCCAGGATGTCGATGGCCGGGGTGTCGTCTATCCAGATGGGGGCGTCGGAGAGGACCCCGGCCGCGTCGGTCAGGTGGGGCCAGTCCTTGTCGCCGATGAATCCGGTCCGCAGCTTGTTGGCGTCCACCTTGGCCTGGGAGCCGATTAGGCGGGTGGCCAACTGCTCCTTGGACATCTCCAAGGAGAAGACGGCCGTGGCCCGGCGGTCCTTGGCCGCGGCGTAAAGGGCGATGTTCAGAGCAAAGGCGGTCTTGCCCATAGAAGGCCGCCCGGCGATGATGATCAGGTCAGAGGGCTGGAGCCCGGCGGTCAGGCTGTCCAGGTCCTTGAAGCCCGTGGCCACACCGGTGATCAACTCCTTGCGTTCCGAGAGCTGCTCCAGGTTTTTGAAGGCCTTGGTCACCACCTCCTTGAGGGGGTGAAAGGAAGGCTTTATCCGGGCTTCAGCCACCTCGAAGATGGACGACTCGGCCTTGTCCAGCAGGGACTCGATATCGGTTCCGGGGAGATAGCTTTCGGCCGCGATCCGTCCGGAGCGCTCGATGAGCTCCCTGGCCAGGGCGTAATCCTTGACGATCTTGGCGTGGTGGGCGATGTGGGAGGCGGTCGGCTCGGCCATGCTGAGCTGGGCCAGATAGGCCCCTCCGCCCACGGCCTCCAGCTTGCCGGAGCCCCGCAGGCTTTCGGCCAGGGTGACCACGTCCACCGGCTTCAGCTCTTCGGACAGGTCGAGCATGGACTGAAATATGTAGACGTGGCGGGGATCGTAGAAATCAGGGGGCCGGAGAATCTCAACCGCCCGGTTTAGGGCGTCGTTGGAAAGGAGAACGGCTCCCAGGACGGCCACCTCGGCCTCCTGGGAATGGGGAGGGACCCGGCCAGCAGATTCCTTTGCTCCAGCCAATACCGCTCCCTCCCCTTAACCTTCGGCTTATTCTTTGTCTTCCTCCAGAGCTTCGGCTCTGGCTTCCGACTTGGCCGCCTCTTCAGCCCTGGCCTTGGCCTCGGCTTCGGCCTCCTCCTGGTTCTCGTTGACCACTTCCACCCTGATGGTGGCGATCACTCCGGACTGGAGCTTGACCGGCACCTCGTGCAGGCCCACGGCCTTGATGGGAGCCTTGAGATCGATCCGTTTGCGGTCTATGTCGTGTCCGGCCTGGGCCAGGAATTCGGCCACGTTCATGGAGGTGACCGAACCGAACAGGCGGCCCGACTCGCCGACCTTGGCCGGAATGGTAAGAAGGACCTCGGCCAGCCTGGCCGCTTGGGCCTCGGCGGCCTCTTTCCGCTTCATCTTCCGCTCAGCCACGGTGGCCATCATCTCGGCCAGGAGTTTCTCGTTGGCAGGGGTCGCCGCCAGGGCGAAATTCTTGGGCAAAAGGTAGTTACGGGCATAGCCCTTGGCCACCTCGACCACCTCTCCGGCCAGGCCCAAGTGTTCCACATCCGACTGGAGAATGATCTTCTCCTTCATTTTACGCCTCCTCATTGGGGCCGTGGCCGACCAGGTTCATCAGCCGCGGCCGCGGGGCCGAAGTTCGACCCCAAGGATAGGAACCGCTGCAGCGATCCAACGGGGTTAGCTGACCAGGGTCGCGGTAAAGGGCAACAAGGCCAAGTGCCTGGCCCGCCTTATGGCCACGGCCAACTCCCGTTGGTGCTTAGCGCAGTTTCCGGAGATCCGCCCAGGGATCATCTTGCCCCGTTCAGTGGTGAAATAGCGCAGAGTTCGGGGATCCTTGTAGTCGATCTTGATGGTGCTGTCGGCGCAGAAGCGGCAGACCTTGCGGCGATGAAAGGTGCGTTTCTTTTTTCTCACAAAGGCCATTATTCCGCCTCCTCGTCTTCGTTGTCCTCACCCTTCTCATCCGACTCCCCGTCGGCTTCCTCGGAGGGTTTTTCGCGATCTTCATCCTCAGGAGTCGAATCCTCGCTTTCATCCTCGGGCTCATCCGCCGGTTTGCTGGGCACCTTCTGGGCCTTTTCGGCCTCGTAGGCCGCCTTGTCGAAGGTATCCTCGATCTTGACCGTCAGGTAGCGCAGGATCTGATCGTCCAGGCGCATCTGCCGCTCCAGTTCGGCGATGATGGAAGGCTCCGAGGCGTGTTCAAAAAGGACGTAGTGACCCTTGGTGAAGTTTTTGATCTCGTAGGCCAGCCTTCGGCGGCCCCAGTCGTCGACCACCAGCATATCGCTGCCGGAATCCGTAAGCACCTTGTGATAGCGCTCGACGATCCCCTCCCGTTCCTCATCGGGCAGGTCGGGAACCATGATAAAGACGGTTTCGTAGTGTCGCAAAAGAAAACCTCCTCACGGTTTCAAGCCCCGGCACACCTGCGGCCGGAGCAAGGAGTGGAAAAGACGGTCCTGTCGGGACCGGGAACCTGATTGTATAGACCGAAACGGGGTGTTTGTCAATGGCGGAGTCGGGAGCCGGCCAGAATGCCGCGCCTGATCTGGCATTCCAGAGAGGCCCAGCCGTTTCCTCTGCAACCCCGCTTATTGATTATTTTTCAGACGCCTTTGTCGGCCGTTCCCGAGAGGAACGGGGCCAGATGGTTTTCCCCAAGTCCGGAAAAAATTCCGGGGCTCAACCCCCTGGCGGAATCGCCCTGTCCTGGAATGTAATCGCTTGCAAAATTGCGAAAAACTGCCCCGTCACTAATAATCTCAAAGATAACCTCCGCCGGGGGTAAAAAATTATAGTCATATGTAAAAATTTTGTAATATAAACAAGTTATAATGGATAATCATATAAATTTGCTCCTATTGAAACCGGTTTATGACTGGGCCAAAAGAGCGACTCGAGATTGAACCTTGGCAGACGGGATCACGAGATATTTAGGCGTTATAATCTAATTAAAACGAAATGTTAGAGAAAATTGAGATGGCCGAAGGAAAAAATAAGTGGGCCGAAAGGGATAAATAAAGTCCTAATTAATCATAATTAAAGTGGATAATGGAAAAATACCTTGACACCGAAAGGGAGGTCTTTCTAAGATGTAAGCGGTTACATTATAGGATTGATTGCGCTCATGAAGATGTCGCAGATCGCAAAACTAGCCGGGGTATCCATAGCCACTGTATCCCGGACGTTCCACTCTCCGGAGAAGGTCAGACCTGAAGTACGGGACCGCATCCTCCAGATCTGCGAAAAACAAAACTACATTTACAACGCTGCGGCCGGAGACCTGTCCCGCCGGAGAACCGACATCCTCGGTGTCCTAATACCGACTGCCAACAAGTCCGTTTTCGGCGAAACCGTGATGGCTATTCAGGAAAAGGCCCAGGAGTTGAACTTTTCCACCATTTCGGGAAACACCCTTTACGACAAAACAATCGAGAAGAAACTGTTGCAGCAGTTTCAGGAGCGAAGAGCTGCGGGCATTATCCTGACCGGCTTTACCATCGGCGGGGAGCAGTTTATTCGTGGCCTGATGGAGCAAAATATCGCCTGTGTGGTTATCTGGGAGAAGTTGGAAGAGCTGGACATCAATTATGTGGGGTTCGACAATTTCAAGGCCGCCTACGGAGCGACTCACCACCTGGTCAGTCTCGGCCACCAGCGGATAGGGCTGATCGTGGGGCCCTACGAAAAGGTGGGCCGGGTCAAAAAACGGTTTGAGGGCTATAAGCAGGCCCTGGAGGAGCACGGCCTTCCCTTTGACCCGTCAATCGTCCTCTCCACAGAGCCGGACCTGCTGGAAGGCAAGCAGGCCATGCAGCAGCTTCTTTGCGACCCCAATCCCCCTACGGCCGTTTTTGCGGCCAGCGACCGCCTGGCCATCGGCGGGCTTGTCGCCATCAAGGAAAAGGGCCTCAGGGTGCCTCAGGATATTTCCGTGGTGGGGTTCGACGACCTGGAGTTTTCGGCCTACTGCGATCCGCCTCTGACCACGGTCCGGGTTCCGGCCAAGGAGATGGGAATTCTGGCGGTCAAGGTGCTTCATGACGCGATCATGGGCGGCAATGGAAAAGTGAAACAGTATTGTCTTGATACCGATCTGATCATCAGGGCCTCCACGGCGGAGGCTCCTTAAGGCGTTTGTCGGCGACTAACCAAAAGAGAGATGGCAAAGTTTTACCCAGCTAAGCCCCCCGGGGCGAGGAGGTATCTTAAATGAGAAAGATTTGCGGTCTGGTGGTTTTTGCTTTTGCATTGGCCGTGATGTGTTTCGCCGGGGCGGCCCTGGCAGCTGATTTTCCGGACAAGCCGATTAAGCTGATTGTGCCTTGGGGGCCCGGCGGAAACGCCGACGTGCAGGCCCGGTTGCTGGCCCAGGTCAGCGAAAAGTTCCTGGGGCAGCCCGTGGCCGTCACCAACAAGCCGGGCGGGGCCACCATCCCCGGAGTGACCGAGGCTCTCCAGGCCAAGCCCGACGGGTACACCCTGGTCTGGATCGCCATTCCCTCGGTGGCCACCCAGCCGTTTTTGCGGAAAACCCCGTATACCCTGAACGACCTTTATCCTCTGGTCAACGTTTCGCGGAATACTTTGGTCTTGTATGTCAGCGACAAGTCCGACTGGTACACCCTGGAAAAGTTTCTGGCCGACGCCAAGAAAAAGACCATCGACATGTCTCTTAACGCCATCGGAGCCTTGCCCCACCTGGCCGCGGTGGAGCTGGCCCAGAAATCCGGGGCCAAGTTCAAATATGTAGCCTCCAAGTCCTCGGCCGGGGCCGTGGTTTCGCTTCTGGGAGGACACGTGCAGGCGGCTCTGGGCCATGAGCCCCAAGCCTTCTCCCACGGCAAGGGTCTCCGGGCCCTGGCGGTTTTCGAGCCGGAAAGGAGCGAATACCTGCCCCTGGTGCCCACGGCCAAGGAACAGGGCTATGATGTTCTGGGCTATGTCCGCGATGGAGTGGCCATCAACATCAAGGCTCCTCAGGAGGTCAAGGACACCCTGGCCCAGGCCTTCAAGAAGGCCATGGCGACCGATGAGTTCAAGAACGCATTTCTGAAGCGCAGGATAAAGATGTACAGCCTGGACCACGCCCAGACCCTGGAACTCTGGAAATCCGCCGCCGACACCTACAGCAAGATCATTGAAGGACTGAAAAAGTAAAACCGGGCGGGAAGGGGCCGCCCCCCTTCCCGCGCTTACAACCCAGGGACCATTCCGGGAATGCGGTAAGAAGCGATGCAGATAAAACAAAAAAACGGGACGCGGCTGATCAGCCTTATCCTGCTTCTGGGCAGCTCGCTGTTCTTTTACCACACCTACAACTTTCCCAAGGAGATTGGCCCGGTCGCCTCGGAGTACGGGTCCGCCTTTTTCCCCAGGTTTCTTCTGATTTTCATCGCCCTCATGGCGGTTATTCTGATAATCCAGCCCAGCCTGAAGAAGAACCGGGCCGAGCCCGGTCCCATTGTCTCCCTGAGCGGTGCCCAGGCGGCCCGCTCCCTGGGATTGTGGCTACTCTGCCTGGGCTTTTACCTGTCCTGGTTGACTATGGGGTATCTGTACGCATCTCCCCTTTTCATGCTGGCCGCCGGGTTGCTCATGGCCTCCAGGAGCGTTGTCCTGCTGGCCGCCCTGGCCGCCCTGGGGCCCCTGATGTACGTGGTTTTTGAACAACTTCTGAAGGTGGGGCTGTAGGCCCCCGGTCGGGAAGAGGAATTAAAAACGATGTTGGGATCGGAAGCCGCCCTTGTCGAGGCCTTTACCCAGTTGATTCAACCCATGAACATGGGGTTGCTCGTCCTGGGGGTCGGGCTGGGAATCGTCATCGGCATCATCCCCGGACTGGGGGCGCCCCTGGGGATCGCCATCGCCCTGCCTTTTACCTTTTATCTAACCCCCATCCAGGCTTTTTCCCTGCTGTTGGGCATCTACTCCGGAGCCATATACGGGGGCAGCGTGTCGGCGATTATGCTGGGCATACCCGGAACGCCCCCGGCGGCGGCCACCCTCATGGACGGATATCCCATGATGCAGGCCGGCCGAGGCGGGGAGGCCCTGACTCTTTCCCTCATCGGCTCAGTGATCGGCGGCCTGTTCAGCGCCGTCTGCCTGGTTCTGATCGCGCCCGTCCTGGCCACCTTCGCCATGGAGTTCGGACCCTCGGAATATTTCGCCCTGGGGGTCTTCGGGATCATGGTCGTGGGCAAGGTGTCGGGTAAAAACGCCTTCAAGGGGTTTATGATGGGGGCTTTGGGGATTTTCCTCACCACTCTGGGCATAGATCCGGTCAACGCCAACATGCGGTTCACCTTTGACTCAGTGAACCTTTACTCCGGAATCTCATTTATTCCCCTGTTAGTCGGACTGTTCGCCATTCCGGAGATGATGTTCAAGTGCGAAGACCTGGCCCGCAGGGCCTTGCTCAAGGCCTCCTTGAACATCAAGTTTCCCGGTCTCAAATCGATTTACCGTTACAAGAGCGTCCTGCTGCGCTCCTCCATCATCGGTACCATCGTGGGCATCATCCCGGCGGAAGGCGGGGCCGTGGGCGCCTTTATCAGCTACGGGGAGGCCCAGCGCATCTCCAAAAATCCGGAGGAGTTCGGGCGGGGCGCTCCCGAAGGGGTGCTGGCTCCGGAAACGGCCAACAACGCCACCATCGGAGGGGCTCTCATCCCCACCCTGACCCTGGGGGTGCCGGGCAGCGCAGCCGCGGCGATTCTCCTGGGAGCGCTCATGATCCACGGCTACACTCCGGGGCCGAGACTCTTCCACGAAGCCCCGGAGCTCATGTACTCCATCTTTATCGGGCTGTTCATCATCAACATCATCATGCTTTTGCTGGGCCTGGGGGCCATCCGTTCGGCGGCCCAGATTATCAAGGTTCCGGATCGGATCATTATTCCGGTGGTCCTGCTGCTCTGTTTCCTGGGGACCTACGCCATCAATAACAACATGTTCGGGGTGTGGGTGATGCTTTGGGCCGGCCTTTTCGGCTACATCATGCGCAAGTTCGGATTTCCGATCATCCCCTGCGTATTGGGGTTTGTCCTGGGGCCCATGATCGAGGTCAATTTTCGCCAGGCCCTGACCATCTCCGACGGGAGCTGGCTGGTTTTTATAAACCGCCCCATCTCCCTGATCATCTACGGCCTGGTGTTGCTCACCTTTGTGACCCAGCCGGTGATGGACCGGATAAAACGGGCCCGTGAAAAATCAGCCGGGACCAGGGGGAGCCGTTGAGCGGCGGTATAAGCCATGACCCCTTTCTCCCTATTGATTAAACCGGCCTCCGCAGATTGCAATCTGAGGTGCGCCTACTGCTTTTATCTGGACCGGGCCTCGCTCTATCCCGAAACCGGACGACACCGCATGAGCGGCGAGGTCCTGGAAACCCTGGTAAAGGGTTACATGGCCACCCCCCAGCCCCAGTACGCCTTTGCCTGGCAGGGCGGGGAACCCACCTTGATGGGGCTGGAGTTCTTCGAGCGGGTGGTGGAGCTTCAAAAGCGATACGGGGCTTTCGGGGCCGGCGTGGCCAACCATTTGCAGACCAACGGGTTGGCCGTAACCGATGAGTTCGCCCGCCATCTGTCCCGCTACAATTTCCTGGTGGGGGTCAGCCTGGACGGCCCGGCCGAGCTTCACGACCGCTACCGCCGCCATGCCGACGGGCGGGGATCTCACGAGGGGGTCATGGCCGGGCTGGGGGTGTTGCGACGCAACCGGGTCAAGGTGAACATCCTGACCCTGATCAACCAGGCCAATGTGAAACACGGCGGGCTGGTCTACCGCTATCTGCGGGACCAGGGGTTCGATTTTCACCAGTACATCCCCTGCGTGGAGTTCGACCCGGCCGGCCGGCGGCAGCCCTTTGCCCTGTCCGGTCCGGAGTGGGGCCAGTTCCTGTGCCAGGTCTACGACGAGTGGATAAAATACGACGCCGAAAAGGTCTCCGTCCGCTTCTTCGACTCCATTCTCTACCGGATGGTCAAGGGCGCACCCAACGTCTGCCATATGGGAGACGACTGCTGCCAGTACTTTGTGGTGGAGCACAACGGCGACGTCTACCCCTGCGATTTTTTCGTGGAGCCGGAGTTGAAGCTGGGCAACATCGCCCGGGATTCGTGGGAGTCTCTTCAGGCCTCCCCCCGGTACCGGGCCTTCGGAGCCCGCAAGGCCGACCGCAACCCGGAGTGCGACGCCTGTCCTTATCTGGACCTTTGCGCGGCCGACTGTCTGAAACACCGCCTGGACGGAGGGCGGTCCGCGCCCCATGAAAAAAGCGCCCTGTGCCGGGGGTACCTGACGTTTTACGAGCACGCCCTGCCCGGCCTGCAAGGGCTGGCCCGGAAGGTCCGGGAGAGGAGCCCCCTTCCCGGAGGGACGGATGGTCCGGCCCGGACGGAAAAGGTGGGGCGCAACGACCCCTGCCCCTGCGGCAGCGGGAGGAAATATAAAAAATGCTGCGGCCGCTCGGAATATTGAAGCCGTGTTTCACTGCGTTCGGCGGTCCGGCGGCCCTGCGGGGGGAGAGATGTTCCCCGAGATTGAAACAGGAGGTGAAAGGTGAGTGCCCCTAATGAGGCCGGTGCCCCGACCAGGCCAAATATTTTGATAATCTATCCCGACGAGATGCGTTGGGATGCCATGGGCTGCGCCGGCAATCCGGTGCTCAAGACGCCCTACTGCGACCGGTTGGCCCAGGAAGGGGTCCATTTTGAGGAAGCCTTCTCCTCCTTTCCCCTGTGCACCCCCTTCCGGGCCTCTCTGTTCACTGGTAAATACAACCACTCCACCGGGGTTCACGCCAACCACCACCCCATCCCCCTGGGCCAGAGTTTTCTGGCCGAGATCCTGCGCGATAACGGCTACCGCACCGGTTACGTGGGCAAATGGCATCTGGAGGGCGGGGTGGCGCCGGGGTTTGTGCCGCCAGGACCGCGGCGGCTGGGTTTCGACAGCTTTGTGGGCTTCAACCGGGGCCACTATTATCAGAACGCCATCTACTACCGCGACGACGGCCAGCCCATCCACTGCCCCCGCTACGAGCCCGATTTCCAGACCGACCACCTCATCGAGTTCATGGAAAGCTGCGTCTCTGGGGGGGACGGGCCGTTCTTTGGCTTCATCTGCTACGGCGCGCCCCACTTCCCCTTTAACATGCCCGAGTACTTCAAGAACCTCTACCGCCCTGAAGAGATTCCCCTGGGGCCGTCGGCCGGGGACACCGGCCTCCAGAAAGAGGTTACCCAGGAACTCCTGGACCACAACTTCCCGGCGGCCAGCGGATTGTGGGGCATTGGCGGGGGCGGAATCCAGGTGGACGACGAGCAGGCCGTGCGGGAGTTTATGGCCCAGTACTACGGCATGGTGGCCAACGTGGACCACAACCTGGGCATCATCCTCAACTGGCTGGACCGCAAGGGGCTCTATGAGGACACCCTGGTCATCTTTTTAAGCGACCACGGGGACATGTGCGGCGAGCACGGCTACCGCTGCGGCACCAAGAAGACGGCCTATCGCCAGGCCGCACAGGTGCCCTGCCTGGTCCGATACCCCCGCCGCTTTCCGGCCGGGCTCAAGGTCCCGGCCCTGGTGGACGTCTCCGTGGACATCATGCCCACAATCTTGGACCTGTGCGACATCCCCATCCCCGAGGAGGTCCAGGGGACCAGCTTCCTCTCCCTGCTGGGGGGAGATTCCTCTCCGGTGCGGGAGGCGGTTTTCTACGAGATCTGCAAGGAGTTGGAGGGGCCGGAGCGGTTTCCCATTCCCGAGCGGGGGGTCCGCACCCCCAGGTGGCTCTACGTCCGGACCCAGGAGGCGCCCAAGCTGCTCTTTGATCTGGAAAAGGACCCCGACGAATTGAACAACCTGGTGAACAATCCTGATTACAAGGAACAGCAGGACCGGCTGGACCGGATGCTTGGCGAGCATATGGCCAGGACCAACGACGACTGGTCGGCCGAGTCGGTCTTCCCGCCCGAGCACTTCATGAGCCACGAGGAAAAAAGCGAGTATCAGCAGCGTCTTCTGGCCCAGGCCAGGGTGGAGCCATGACCGAGAACGCGAAAAAACCCAACATCCTTTTTCTCCTGAGCGACGAGCACAGCTTCCGGTTCATGGGGCATGTGCCGCCGGAGGAAGGCGGCGAACCCACGGCCACCCCCGCCTTTGACCGCCTGGCCGGCCAGGGGGTCCGGTTCACCGACGCCTACTGCCAGATGCCCCTGTGCACTCCGTCGCGGATCAGCCTGCTCACCGGTCTGGAGCCCAGGAGATGCGGGGCCTGGTGGAACGAGGTGGTCCTCCGGCCGGAGCTGCCCACCCTGCCCCGAACTCTGGGACAGGCCGGGTACCGGACCTGCCTGGTGGGCAAGATGCACCTGGGCGGAACCCACCAGTCGGCCGGGTTCGACCAGCGCCCCTACGGCGATCTGACCGGGCTGACCGGCCACCAGTGGGAGCCCCTGGACGATCCCCGCACCGGGCCCTACGCCATGCGCTTCCGCACCGCCGAGGCCGGGATCACCGAAATCCCGGAGAGCCAGATGCAGGAACACCTGGTGGCCGAGGAGGGGCTGGCCTTTGCCCGGGAGCAGCACTTCCGGCACCCCGAGACCCCCTGGTTTTTGTGCTGCTCCTTCAGCCGGCCCCACTTTCCCCTGACCTCGCCGGGGCGGCACTTCAGGCGCTACTGGCCCCAGGGCGTGACCCCGCCCAGGGTGGGCCCGACCGGAGACGCCTTCGACCATCCCATGAGCGCGGGCATGCGCCAGGGGTTCAAGGCGGATGAGATCTCCCCGGAGGAGATGATGAAGGCCCGGGCCGCCTATTTCGCCAATGTGAGCTACCTGGACGAGATCATCGGCGACTTCCTGATCCGCCTGGAGCAGGCCGGGCTTCTGGACAACACCGTCATCGTCTACGCCTCGGACCACGGTGAGATGGCCGGAGAACACGGGGTGTGGTGGAAACAGGGCTGGTACGAGGGTTGCACCCGGGTGCCCCTGATCATCTCCCTGCCGGAGCAGCGCTGGGGCGAGATGCCGGCCGCGGCGCTCCGCACCCCGGTGGGGCTGGTGGATTTGTTCCCCACCCTGGCCGGGCTGGCCGGGGCGGTCTGTCCGGAAGGCCTGGACGGGGCGGACCTGTCCCCCTGCCTGACCTCCGGGAAGCCCTTGCCGGAGCGGCCCGTTTTCTGCGACAACCTCATGCCCCGCTGGGGGGAGGGCACCGAGTTCCGGATGATCCGCCAGGGCCGGTACAAATATGTCCGTTTCCGGGGGGCCCCGTCGCTGTTGTTCGACCTGGAGGAGGACCCCGGAGAGCAGACCAATCTTTGCCTAAACCCGTCCGGCCCGGCCAAAGAGGCCTTGGAAAAATTGGAACGCCTGGCCCAGGAGAGCATGGATTTCGACCGGGCCGAGCAGGAGCGCCTGGTCCGGGACGGGGACCTGGCCCGGGAGTACGCCCTGAATGCGCCCCCCTCCACCGGCAACCTGTACCTGATGCCCTCCGGAAAACTGGTCAACGCCGAGGACGCGCTCTATCACCCCACCGTGATTCTGGAAGATGCGTCCAAGGTCCTTAGCTGAATCGGGGAGGCGGGAATGCCTGGGCGAAAAAACGACAACCGACCCGGCCCCCATAATCCGGGAAGAGAGGATAACTGATGCCCAAAGTTTTGGTTACGGGAGGGGCCGGTTTTATCGGTTCTTATCTGGTTCCGCGCCTGCTGGGGCGGGGCTGGGAGGTGGTGGTCTTTGATCTGGCCGCCCGGCCCGAGACCCTGGCCGGGGTGATGGACCGGATCACCTATGTCCGGGGCGACCTGGGCTCCGGGCCGGACATCTACCGGGCCATGATGACCCACCGCCCTACAGGGGTCTTCCATCTGGGAGCCCTTTTGGCCGGACCCTGCGAGGACAACCCGGTGCTGGGCTTCAAGGTCAACTTTCAGTCCACCGAAGCCCTGCTGGACGCCTCCGTGTCCCTGGGGGTGGAGCGATTTTTCATGATCAGTTCCATCTCTGTTTTCGGCCGGGACGTGACCGAGCCGGTGGCGGACGGGGCGGTGAAGAACCCGGAGACGGTCTACGGCCAGACCAAGCTGGCCTCGGAGCACCTTATGAAGTGGTATGCCCGCAAGCACGGCCTGGACACCCGGGGGCTGCGGTTCACCTGGGTCTACGGGCCCGGCCGGGTCAACGGGATCACGGCCCTGTGGTCCTCGGCCATCCTGGACGCCATGGCCAGGGGCGAGGAACTGACCGTGCCCAATCCGGACGAGAAAGGTGACTGGCTTTACGTCAAGGATGCGGTCTCGGCCATCCTGACCCTGTGGGACGCTCCCCGGGCCGAGCAACGGATATACAACATCGCCGGGGGAGTCCACTCCATCCGGGAGGTGGTGGAGGTGGCCCGGAAATGGCGCCCGGAGGCGCCCGTGACCCTGGTGGATGGAGGGGCCAACCAGTCGCCCTATCCCGCGGCCTACGACGACGCCGCAGCCCGGCAGGAACTGGGCTGGGCTCCCGGCTATTCGCTGGAACAGGCAGTGGGCGAACACATTGCCGTAGTATCCGGCCAAAACGGTTGATTTCAAGGGCCGGCAAATAAGCCGGCCCAGGTATTGGAGTGTAAATAATGCAAGAAGTGTTATTGGACTACGGCGACGAGAAAATGCGGGTGGAGCTGCCCGGCACGGCAACGGTGGTCCGTTGCGGACAGACCTACCAGGATCTGCCGGCCATCGACAACCAGCAGGCCACTCTGAAGGCCCTCCAGAACCCCCTGGGGTTTCCGCCCCTGCGGGAACTGGGCGGGCCCGACAAGAAGGTGGTCATCGGCTTTCCGGACCGGGTCAAGGGCGGGGCCCATCCCACGGCCCACCGCCGGGTGGCCATTCCCTTGATAGTGGAGGAGCTGCTCAAGGGCGGCACCAAGATGGAGAACATCACCCTGCTCTGCGGCATGGGCCTCCACCGCCAGAACACCCTGGAGGAATGGTACTGGTACCTGGGCAAGGAGATCGTGGATCAGTTCTATCCCGACCGCCTGGTCAACCACGACGGCGAGTCCCCGGACCTGTTGGATTTCGGCACTGACGAAATGGGTAATGTGGTCCTGTGCAACCGCCTCCTGGCCGAGGCCGACGTGCCCATCGTGGTGGGCCACTGCGCCGGAAACCCCTACGGCGGGTACAGCGGCGGGTACAAGATGATCGTCACCGGCTTTACCGGCTGGCGCTCCATCGCCTCCCACCACTGCCCCCAGACCATGCATCGCCCGGACTGGCTGGGCGCCTCCACCGAGTCGCACATGCGCTACCAGTTCAAGTCCATCGGCCGGGCCATGGAAAAGGGCATGGGCAAAAAGGTTTTTGCCGTGGACGCGGTCCTGGGTCAGTTCGCCCAGGTTTTGGACGTGGTCGCGGGCGAGCTGGGGGCCGTGGAACAGGCCACCTGGCCCCTGGCCGACAAGCGGACCAACGTGTATCTGGATATGGACGAACCGGCCGACGTGCTGGTCATGGGTGTGCCCCGCAATTTCCACTACGGCCCGGGCATGGGCACCAACCCCATCCTCATGAGCCTGGCCATCGGGGGCCAGCTCTCCCGCTGCTGGAACGCCTTTAGGGAGGGCGGGGTGGTCATCGCCGTATCGGCCTGCGACGGCTGGTTCAACGACAGCTGGTTCCCCTCCTACCGGAAAACCTACGACGCCCTGCAAAAATACTGCACTCCGGCGGAGTTTCTGACCTCGGAGGAGGCCGTCCATCTGGCCTCGGACACGGAGTACTGTTTCAGCTATTCCAACTTTTTCACCTATCATCCCTTCCACGCCATGTCCATGATCAGCGGGGGCAGCGTCCCGGCGCTGAGGACCTCGGCCGTGTTCATGCCCGGGGCCAAGGAACCCAAGTACGCCAGGGGCATGGGCTTCATCCCGGTGAGCACCTTTGAGGAGGCCATGCAGCGGGCCCGGATGTTTGTGGGCAAAAACCCACGTATCCTGTGCACCCCGGAATGCTTCTCCGGGGGCATGCCGGTCCATCTGCATTTGAAGTAACCAGGGGGCGGGTATGTCGGGCCTTTCGCGGGCCCGGCCCCGCCTGGGAGAGGTGTGATTTGAGCGAGATAGGGATAGTGGGAACAGGGGTCATGGGCGCCGTGGCCGCGGAAAAGATCGCCGGGGCCGGGCACAACCTGTTCCTGTTCGACGTGTCGGAGAAATCCCTGACCAGGCTGGCCCACCTTAAGGCCCCGGCCCTGGCCCAGCCCCGGCTGGTGGCGGAGAAGGCCGAGATGGTCCTCATGTTCCTGCCCGGTCCGGCCCAGGTGGAGGAGTGCGTGGCCGGAGCCCAGGGGTTGCTCAAGGGGGCCAAGGAAGGCTTGATTATCGTGGACCACAGCACCGTGGACCCGGGCATCACCCAGCGCATGGCCCAGGAGGCCGAGCGGGCCGGGGCGGCCTATCTGGACGCGCCGGTCCTGGGCCGGCCCTCGGCCGTGGGCAACTGGGCCCTGCCCGTGGGCGGAGACCCGGAGGCCCTGGAGAAGTGCCGTCCGGTGCTGGAGGCCCTGGCCGGCAACATCCTCCCCGTGGGCCCTTCCGGCGCGGGCAACAAGATAAAGCTCCTGAACCAGATGATGTTCGGGGCCATCAACGCCATGACCGCCGAGATGATGGCCGTGGCCCACAAGATGGGCGTGGACCCCAAGCTGCTCTACGAGACCATCACCGCCAGCCGGGCCGGCACGGTGAGCAATCTGTTCAAGGAACTGGGGGCCCGGATCGCCCAGGACGACTACAGCAACCCCACCTTTTCGGTGAACCTGCTGATCAAGGACGTTCACCTGGCCGTGGAGATGGCCCGCCAGAACGGAGCCGTTCCACTCCTGGGCCAGACCGTGGAGTACCTCAACAGTCTGGCCCGGTCCCAGGGCCATGGGAACGAGGACACTGCGGTCATGTGGAAGAGCCTGGGCGAAATATACGGTTGACCGCGGCGCGGGAGGGGCGGCGGCCTTGACCGCAGAAAGCCGGATCGACCTGCCGGCGGCCCGCCGTGACCAGCGCCCCCCTCCTGCGGGGGTGGGCCCGGCGGGCTTCTTTTTTTCTCTTTTGCCGATCATCTTCCCAGAGTTTGGAGCAGCCGGAAATGGGGCGGGTCGGGCCGTCAACACGGCAGAGTGGACTGGTCCGTCAGCACGGATCAGTTACTATCCTGAAATAAAAATTACGAAAAAGAAACCGGTCCGCCTCCATTCACCAGTCGGTATAATTTCCTCAAATTCCGGTTTAGTTCACGGTTCTTGGGTGTTGCCCCTAATAGTCCGGCAATTTCAGGGGGGCGGGCTCTGGCTGGCATGGTGATTGCGATTAACGGGCTGGGGAGAAAATACCGCCCGGGAGGCTGATGTGGGATTGAATAGTAGAAAAAACGGGAACGGTCCGGCCGGGCCATATTTCGCCGGAAAAAAAATGAAGCGGATTGTGGTCAGCCTGTTGAAGGGCGGAGTGGCCAAAAGCGAGACCGCGGTCAGCCTGGCCTTTGGTCTGTCGGCCAGGGGGCGGCGGGTGCTTTTGGTGGACACCGACGTCCAGGCCCACTGCAGCGACATGCTGGGGCTCGAGCCCGAGCGCGGCCTGGCCGACCTGGTGGCCGGTTGGGGCTCGCCGGACAGCTCCTTGACCGAGGCCAGGGAGAATCTGTGGCTCCTGGCCGGGGGCAACGACCTGGCCGCCCTGAAGATGGAGATCGCCCGGCGGGAGATGGCCTCGGAGGCTGTTTTGACCGAGGCGTTGGAGATCTTTGAGGGCCAGTTCGACTACATGATTATGGATACCGCTCCGGGCTGGGACACCCTTTTGGTGAACGCCCTTTACGCCAGCAGGAACGTCCTCTCCCCGGTCTCCATGGAACCCATGGCACTGTCCGGGCTGGTCCGGTTCGAGGAGCGGCTTCAGGTCATCCAGAAATACAAACCGGACCTCAGACTCAGGTGGGTGGTGCCCACCTTTGTGGACGGCCGGGTGAGGAAGTCGACCGAAATATTGAACCAACTCCGGGAAAGGTACGGGGATCTGGTCAGCGGGCCGATCAAGTATTCGGTCAAAGCCTCGGAGGCCCCGGCCTACGGCAAAACGGTCTTTGAGCATGATCCCAAAGGGAACGCGGCCGAGGGCTACAATCAGCTCACCGAGCGGATTATGCGGGACTGCGAGGGAGGGGCGGTCGCCAAGGCCAAAATTATCAAGAAAGAGTCTCCGGTTATAAGCCCCGCGCCGCCCCCTCCCGAGGCCAGACCCGAGCCCGTGGGCCAGCAGATTATACGGCAGCTCCAAGAGGCTGAGAAACCTCGGCCCGCGGCCTTGGCGTCCCTGACCGGAGAGGTTCGCCGGCCGGCCTCTGGTGAGCCGCGGAGGGAGCCTAAATTGACCAGACAGGAACTGATCGAAAAGCTGCTCAAAATCAAGGAGTCGGCCTCGCCCCGGTCCAGGGCCAAGTTTACCTGGGTTATCGACCGACTGGAGAACGCCGACCGGAACTGGACCGAGGTGGACCTGAAGCAGATTGATCAGCTCATCAGCAAGATGGTCCGCTCCGACCGGTCCGGAACCCCGGACGGACTAAAGGCCGGTGCAGCGGGGCCGGGTCCGGAGGCCAACGGCTCGACTCGTCCGGCTTCCGGTCCGCTGACGACCAGGCTGCAGTGGACCAGCCCCGCTGGAGACGCTGACGAAGAGCTTATTCAGACCCGGTCGATCCGCCCGCAGCCCCGCAACGCCGGGACGGCTGGAGGCTGACCGGCATGTCCGGGAGTGCGGCGAGGGAAGGCGGTTGAGCTGTGGCTAAACGGGAGAAGCTGCCGGATATCATGGGCGAGGCTCTGGGGCGGTTGAGGATAACCGAAGCCCCCCGGCGGTCCAAGGTGATCAGCCTCAACAGCGCTCAGGAGCGGGAGCCTGGCCAGGTGATCAGCGGCCTGAAAAAGCTCCGGCTGGGGGGGATGGCCAGAGTCCTGCAGGAGCAGGTTCCGGACGGCCAGGACGGGGTCCAGGGGTTCGAGGATCTTTTGGGGCTGATGCTCCAGGAGGAGATAAGGGAGCGGGAGCGCCGACAGGTTCTAACCCGGATCCGCCAGGCCGGACTCCGCTACCGGCCCGGACTGGGAGAGGTGGATTTCAACCTGCCGCGCGGATTGGACCGGGCCTACTTTCTTTGGCTGGCCAAGGGGGATTGGCTGGCCTCCGGCGACAATCTGATAATCTCCGGCCCGGTGGGCGTGGGCAAGACATACCTCAGCTGCGCCCTATCCCTTTGTTTCTGCCTGAAGGGCAGGACCGCGCTCTACCGGCGGGCCATCGACCTCTGGTCGGAGTTTGTCTCGGCCAAGGAGAGCCGCGGTTATGACCGGCTCAGACGAAAGCTGGTCAAGGTGGATCTCCTGATTCTGGACGATTGGGGCCTGGCCGGTCTGGAGGATTGGCAAAAGCAGGAACTCATGGCCGTTATGGACGACCGTTACAACCGCCGCTCCACCCTGGTCGCGTCTCCCCTGCCGCCGGAAGAGTGGCCGGAAAAAGAGTCCGGATCGGCGGTCGATCGGTCGATTATGGATCGGCTTCTTCACCAGGCCCACTTTCTGAACCTGAAGGGCGAGTCCGTTAGGAAGCTGTACGCCCGGAGGTCGGAACCGGGGGTCTAAGGCCGTCTCCCCAAAAACCGGGGGCTTCGCCCTGCTCCGTGCTTTTCCGGATTGTAGCGGGGGGCCCCCTCGTCCTCCGGGACTTTGTCCCCTTCACGCCAAAGAGATTTCCGGCGTTTCGCCTGGTTGCCATGGAAACATAATGATCGCCCCCCTTGGGCGATCCGGACCAGCCCGGTCCGGAGTTCGCCCCCCCGGACTGCCTTCTTGACACCCTTTTCGGGTAGGCTCTACTATGAGGAGGCTGTTGCAAAGGCCGTTTCCGGCTTTGGCAACAGTCTTATACCGCAGCAAGGGTCAGTCCGAATCAGGAGCTAGGGGGAATTCATGAGCAGCACGCCCAAGTGGTATGAAACTCACCTGGAAGAATATCGGGGAATCGCCTTTGTCAAGGGCCTGGAGGAGTACGAGAGGATCTACCGGCGCTCCCTGGAGGCCCCGGAGGACTTCTGGGCCGAAAAGGCCCGGGAGTTTCTGTCCTGGGACCGGGAATGGGACAAGGTTATGGACCACGATCTGGAGGCCGGCCGGATAGAGTGGTTCAAGGGCGGCATCCTCAACGCCAGCTACAACTGTATCGACCGCCACCTGGACAGGCTGCGGAACAAAGTCGCTTTTTACTGGGAGGGCGACAACCCCCGGGAGGATGCGGTCATCACTTATGGCGAGCTGTCTCGGCGGGTCAACAAATTCGCGGCGGCGCTCAAAAAACACGGCGTGGTCAAGGGCGACCGGGTCATCATCTATCTGCCCATGATCGTGGAGCTGCCCGTGGCCATGCTGGCCTGCGCCCGGATCGGGGCCGTGCACAGCGTGGTCTTCGGCGGCTTCTCGGCCGAGTCCATCGCCGGGCGGATCAAGGACTCGGGGGCCGAGACGGTGATCACCGCGGACGGCGGATACCGGGCCGGCAAGGTGGTCCCGCTCAAGGAGAACGTGGACCAGGCCCTGGCCCAGTGTCCTGGGGTCAAGAGGGTGATCGTCTTTAACCGTTGCGACAAGAATCCCAAGCTGCAGGAGGGCCGGGAGTTCTGGTGGCACGACCTGCTAGCCGATCCGGATTTGCCCGACTATATCCAGCCCGAGCCCATGGAGGCCGAGGATCCGCTGTTCATCCTCTACACCTCCGGCTCCACGGGCAGGCCCAAGGGGGTGGTTCACACCATTGGCGGGTATCTGCTCTACGTGACCATGACCACCCGCTACACTTTCGACCTCAAGGACCACGAGACTTTCTGGTGCACGGCCGACATCGGCTGGGTCACCGGGCATTCCTATATCGTCTACGGCCCCCTTTGCGCCGGGCTCACCGGCATAATCTTCGAGGGGGTGCCCACCTATCCGGGGTTCGACCGGTTCTGGCAGGTGGTGGCCAAGTACAGGGTGGACAAGTTCTACACCGCGCCCACGGCCATCCGCTCCCTGGCCAAGGAGGGCGACGGGCCCGTGCAAAAACACGACATCAGCAGCCTCAAGCTCCTGGGTACGGTGGGCGAGCCCATCAATCCCGAGGCCTGGCGCTGGTACTACAGCCGGGTGGGCCGCAGCTGGGCCCCCATTGTGGACACCTGGTGGCAGACCGAGACCGGGGGACACATGATGACGCCCCTGCCAGGGGTGGCCCCCATCAAACCGGGCAGCTGCTGGCGCCCCTTTTTCGGGGTGGAGCCGGTCATCCTGGACCTGGACACCGGCAAGGAGGTCTCCTTCCCCAACCAGGAGGGGGCCCTGTGCATCAAGCGGCCCTGGCCGGGCATGGCCAGAACCCTATACGGCGATCACGAGCGGTTCATCGAGACCTATCTCTCCCAGGTGCCGGGGATGTACTTTACCGGCGACGGGGCCAGGATGGATGAGGACGGCTATTACTGGATCACGGGCCGCATCGACGACGTGATCAACGTCTCCGGCCACCGCCTGGGCACGGCCGAGGTGGAGAGCGCCCTGGTGCTCCACGAGGATGTGGCTGAGGCGGCCGTGGTGGGGGTGCCCCAC
Organism: Desulfarculia bacterium; assembly: GCA_963662305.1. Classification (GTDB taxonomy): domain Bacteria; phylum Desulfobacterota; class Desulfarculia. Next base: position 1,275,675 of record OY759351.1, read on the forward strand.
CCGGTCAAAGGCCAGGGCATCTACGCCTTTGTAACCCCCAAGTCGGGGGTGAAGCCCACCGAGGAGTTACGGGCCGAACTTATCGCCCTGGTCCGCCGGGAGATAGGGCCCATCGCCTCGCCGGATGTGATCCAGTGGGCCGAGGCCCTGCCCAAAACCCGTTCGGGCAAGATCCTGCGCCGGGTTCTGCAGAAGATCGCGGCCGGACGGGTGAGCGAGCTGGGCGATACCTCCACCCTGGCCGATCCGGAGGTGCTGGCCAAACTGATCGCGGAAAGGGCGGGGATAGGCTAGCCCTTGAGGACGCCGCCCTTTCAGGGGCGGCCGTTGGTTTATCTGGCCCGGTTAGGGGCCGGCAGACCCTACCCCAACTTAGACGTATCCCCGGCGGGCAGGCCCAGCTCCTTGGCCCGCAGCACCCTCCGCAGCAGCTTGCCCGAGGCGGTCTTGGGCAGCTCGTCCAGAAACTCGATCTCCTTGAGGGGCGTCTCTTCTGAGAGGTTGGCCCGAACCAGGGCCCGGATCTCGGCCTTGAGCCGGACCGAGGCCTGATAGCCCGGGCCCACCCGGACAAAGGCCTTGACCAAGGGCTGGGCGGCCGAAGGCAGGCTGTCGTTATCGGGCCTCGCGGGCAGGGAGATGACCGCAGCCTCGTTCACCCCTGGATGGAGCAGGAGGACGTTCTCTATCTCGTAGGGTCCCACCGGCTGGTCGCCCACCTTGATCAGATCGTCGTTGCGGCCCTGATGGTGGAAGTAGCCCTCCTCGTCGATCACGGCCATATCGCCGGTCATGAACCAGCCCTCGTGGCGGTAGTAGGTGGCCGACCGGGAGCGGTCCTGCCACAGTCCCTGGGTCAGGGCCGGCCAGCCGATTTTAAGGGCCAGTTCGCCCATGGTCAGCTCCGGCAGGGGTCGGCCGTTCTCGTCCAGCACGGCCGCCTCCACGCCCGGAACGGGCTTGCCCATGGCTCCGGGTTTGGTGTCCAGGGTGGCGAAGTTGGCCAGGCAGATCATGCCTGTCTCGGTCATCCACCAGGTCTCGTGGGGGGTGTGGCTCAGGTTCTGGAGGGCCCAGTAGAAAAGATCCGGTCCCAGGCTGGTGCCCACCGTGGCCAGGTGCTTCAGGGCCGAGAGGTCGTAGCGGCCCGGCAGGTCGGTCCCGGCCTCGCTCAGGCGGCGGATGGTGCGGGGGGTGGTGTACCAGACGTTTACCTGGTGGCGCTCCAGGGTCCGGTACCAGGTGGCGGCCTGAAAGGGCGAGGTCTGGATAACGGTGGTGGCCCCGGCCAACAGGGGGCCGAGGAAGCCGTAGACCAGACCGGTGATCCAGGCCGGAGAGGCGTCGGTCCAGATGATCCGCCCCGGTTCCAGGTCCAGAACATACCGGGTCGTGGCCAGGATGCCGGTCAGGTCGCCGTGGCCGTGGACAATGCCCTTGGGCGGGCCGGTGGAGCCGGAGGTGTAGAGCAGGTAGAGCGGGGTGTCCCTTTCCACCCAGTGGGTTTTAAAGGAGACCGACTGGCGCTCCAACTGGGGTTCCACGGCCTGCTCCTGGTAGAAAAAGCCGGACTCCCGGCCCCCGGTGATGAAGATGTGCTCCACCAGCCGCTCGGTTTCGGGCGGCAGGTGTTCCACCAGGTCGGGGTGGGTCAGAATTCCCCTGGGACGGGCGTTCTCCAGGCGGAGCCTGAGTTCGTCAAAACCCAGGCTGGGATAGAGCGGGCAAAACAGGATACCGCTGCGTGCGCAGCCCAGCATGGCCGGGTAGAGCTCCAGGCAGGGCTCCAGAAAGATGAACAGGCGGTCGCCCGGGTTGAAGCCGTACTGGGCCAGGAGGTTGGCCCAGCGGCAGGAGTCATCCCTGAGCCGGTTGTAGGTCAGGCTCTGGACCCGGTCGTATTTTTCCAGGATCAGGGCCTTGCGGCCGGTGACATGGCCGTCCTCGGCCCAGCGGTCCACGGCCTCGTGAACCAGGTTCAGCTGGCCGGTTCGGCTGAAGTCGAACCATTCCTTTTCGAACCCGGCCCAGTCAAAGGCGGCCCTGGTTTCCTGGTAGGAGCCTATCAGAGAGGCCGGGTTTTCGGCCGGTACTCGGGCCTTGATCATGGCGCGCCCCCTGCCGGAGATCTGGTCCAGACCCGGTGGGGGCGATGGATGGCCAGACATTTTTCCATGAGCTTCCGGCCCAGTTCGGTCATGGCCAGGGGCAGCTTGGGCCGCCTGCGCCAGGGCAGGCCCGGCCGGGTCCGGCCGTGGCTCAGAAGGGCCTCGGCCACACTGGCCAGGGACTTGGTCAGGGAAGGCGTGTCGTAACCCCCCTCCAGGGCCAGCAGCAGCGGCGGCCGGCCCTCTTCGCGGCCCAGGTTTAGGATGAGGCTGGTCAGCCAGCCGAAGACCCGGTGGGTCAGGCTGCCCCGGCCCAGGGGGTCCAGGTGGTGGCCGTCGAACCCGGCGGCCACCAGGACCAGCTCCGGCCGGATGGTCCGGATCATTCGGCCCGCCGCTTCCCGATAGACGTGGACCAGCTCCTCGTCCCTTGTCTCCTTGGGGATGGGGATGTTGACCGTCCAGCCGGCACCGGGCCCTTGGCCGGTCTCCTCCCAGGCCCCGGTGTGGGGGAAGAGGCCGGGGTAGTGGGTGGAAAAATAGAGGACCCCCGGCTGGCTGTAGAAGGCTTCCTGGATGCCGTTGCCGTGGTGGATGTCCCAGTCGATGATCAAAATCTTCTTCAGCCCGTAAACCTTTTGGGCCGCCTTGGCCGTAAGGGCCAGGTTGTTGAAGATGCAGAACCCCCCGGCCCGGTCGGCCGAAGCGTGGTGTCCGGGCGGCCGGACCAGGGCCAGACAGGCCTGGACCCGGCCCTCCATGAGGGCCTTGAGCCCTTCCAGGCAGCCGCCCACGGCCAGCCAGGCGGCCAGATAGGTCTGCCGGGAGGCGGTGGTGTCCGGGGCCAGGTTGGTGAAGTCCCGGCCCGAGGTGGCCATGATCTGTTTGATGTAGGCTGGAGTGTGGATCATTTCCAACTCTTCCAGGGTCGCCGTCCGCGGCCGGACGGTGACGAAGTCCTGGCTGAAATTCTGGTCCAGCATTTTGTGGACAGCCTTGAGCCGGTTGGGGTGTTCCGGGTGAACCAGGCCCGTATTATGGAGAAGATATCGCTCGTCCCGCACCAGCCCCACCCTGAAAGCCATCCCTGTTTACTGCTCCAGTTTCAGATGCATGGTCCGGTCAAGCCCCTCGCGGTCCACGAACTGGAAGCCGAACTTGCGGTAGAGGCGGACGGCCGGGAAGTTGGTCACCGCCACGGACAGCCAGATAAGTTTCAGACCCAGGGCCCCGGCTCGGTCCAGGGCCCGCCGGGTCAGGGCCGTGCCCAGGCCCAGGTTGCGGTAGGGCTTGTCCACGAAGATGATATATTCCGCGTCATTCCGGCAGGCGTCCGGGATCAGGGCGCAATGACCCACCACCCTCTCGTCCTGCCAGGCCAGCAGGTTCTCGGCCCGGCAGAGAAGGTTTTCCACCCAGATCCGGCACTGATCCGGTTCCTGGGGCGGGAGGCCCTGGGCCACGGCCTTGGGGTTGAAGCAGTCGTACATGAGCTTCAGGCCGAGCCCGTCCTCTTCCCCGGCCGGTCCCAGAATAAAGGCGGAACCCTCCTTGTTCTTATCCAGATAGCAGATTTCCCGGTTCACTTTAACCGCCAGCGGGACTTTTGTAAGAATGGTCCCTGACCCGTGTTGAGAGAATTAGGCGACATCCTAATAATACCAATTTTACCGTTAAAGCCAACCACTAGAGTGATTGCCGCAAGCGTCTTTCGGTTCGGGCGCCGGGGAGATGGCTTCCGCAGAAAGAGGCCGCTCCTTTCAGGGGCGACCGGAATTTTGAAATCATTGGGCTTATTTTTATTTAGAGTAGGCGGCAGAGATGCGCCCGGACAAAAACGGGATGTGGTATCCGGGTTACCCCTTCAGCCCGGATAGAGAACTCGGTTCTGGCAAATATTATAGATCAAAAAACAGGTCTCCTCTCCCCGCCCGATCCCTCAGCCGGCCAGACCGGTGTTGGGCAGGAAAAGGGCGATCTGGGGGAAGGCCACCAGCAGGATGGTGACCAGGATGAGGATGATGATGAAGGGCGGGGTATGCCTGATCACCTCCAGATAGGGTCGTCGGAAGATCAGCTGGGCGGTGAAGATGTCGCAGCCGAAGGGCGGCGTGGCGCTGCCGATGGCCGCCTGGAGGGTGACCAGGGTTCCCAGGAGGATGGGGTCGACCCCGGCCCCCACCACGTAGGGCTGGAAGATGGGGCTCAGGATGTAGATGGCCACGATGGGGTCCACGAACATGCAGGCCACGAAATAGGAGACCACCACCACGATGATGACCCTGAGCATGGTCGGGTCCTGGCCGAACAGGATGGGCATGAATTCCTGGGGGATGCGCAAAAAGCTGATCATCCAGGAAAAGGCCTGGCCCGCTCCCACCAGGATAAAGACCACCCCGGTGATTATCCCGGTCTGCAGAAAGGCGTCGGCGATGTGGGTCAGGGTCAGGCTGCGGTAGACGATTTTTTCCAATACCAGGGCGTAGGCCACCGAGGCGGCGGCCGCCTCGGTGGGGCTGAACACGCCGGTGTAGATTCCGCCCACGATCAGGGCCGGGAAACCCAGAACCGGCAGGCCTTGCTTGACCGCCGTTTTGCGCTCCGCCCAGCCGGCCTTGGGCAGCATGCCCAGGTTCTTTTTCTTGGAATAGAGGTAGCAGTAGACCGAAAAGAGAAAGAAGATCAGCAGCCCCGGACCGATTCCGGCCAAAAAGAGCTGGCCGATGGAGGTGCTGGTGGCCACCCCGTAGACGATGAAGCCGATAGAGGGCGGAATCAGAAAGGCGATGTCGCTGGAGTTGATGATCAACCCCAGGGTGAAGGGCGAGGGGTAGCCGGCTTTGAGCAGCATGGGCCGCATGGTTCCGCCGATGGCGGCCACCGTGGCCTGGGTGGAGCCGGAGACCGCCCCGAACAGGGTGCACGAAGCGTTGGTGGTGATGGGCAGCCCGCCGGGCAGATGGCCCACAAAGGCCTGGACCATCCTGATCAGCCGCCCGGCCGACTGGCCCTGGGTGATCAGGCTGGCCGAGAGGATGAACATGGGCACGCAGACCAGGGCCGAGGGGGTCAGGCCGGTGAGGACCTGCTGGACCAGCACGGTCAGGTTGAACCCGGGCATGTAGATGAAGATGTAGAGCAGCAGCGAGCCCAGCAGGACCACCATAAAGGGGAAGCCGAACAGGAGCATGCTCACCAGACTGATGGTGAAAAGGGTCATAGCTGGGCCCCCGCGACATCTTCGGCTTCGTATTCGCTCTGCTGCTCCGGCGACATCCAGGTTTCCTTCTCGATCAGGTTCTTGATAATGGTCCTGACGTACTGGATCCCGGCGATGCCGAAACCGATGGGAATGATGACGTAAAACGTCCAGTAGGGCATTTTCAGAGCCGGGGTCTGGTGGGACCGCCGAACAGCGTGCATCAGGTACTCGTAGGAGGCGTCGGCCATGATGAACATCACTGCGGCCGACACTGCGGCGATGATGATGATAAAGACCTTCTCCATTTTGGCCGGCATCATGTCCAGAAAGGCGCCCATGCGGATGTGCCGGGCCTTGCGCACGCCGTAGCTCAGGCCGGTGAAGGAGGTGAAGATGATCAGAAACTCGGACAGCTCCTCGGCGAAATAGATGCTCACGAAGAATTCCCGGGCCACCACGTTGGCGATCAGGAGGATGGTGAGCAACCCCACGCAGACGATCAGGCTGCCCACCTCGAACCTGTCCACCACCGCGCCCAGAACATGATTGATCCTGTGCAGAGTCTCTTTGAGGGGGGCTTTCTGGTCCATGCCATCTCCCAGACCCCCCGGCCCGGAGACCTTCGACCCAAGGGCGGCCGGTCCCCGTGTGGCCGGGTGGTTGGCTCAGCCGTTCGTTACTTGACTCCCAAGGCCTCCTTGGCCGCGGCGATATCGGCCTTGAGCACGGCCAGGACGTCCTTGGCCCCCTCGCCGCCGATCTCCTCGTAGGTGGGGTAGACTTTCTCGGCTGCAGCCTTGAACTCGCCGATCTTGTCGTCCGGCAGAACGTTGATCTTTAGGTCGGGTTTGGCCTTGAGCATCTTGGCCTTGCAGTCGGCGTTGACCTTGTCGATCCAGCCCGCGGCCCCCACAATGGACCCGGCCCAGAAATTTTTCATCTCAGCTTGAGCGTTCTTGGGCAGGGAGTCGTAGAACTTCATGTTGACCGTGGGGATGCCCATGAAGGGCTCGGACCAGATCTGGGAGCAGTGGTTCTGGACCTCGTAGAACTTCATGCTGTAGATGGCGAACAGGGGGTTGACCTGGGCGTCGATCAGACCGGTCTGGAGTCCGGAGTAGACCTCGCCGTAGCTCATGGGGGTCGGGGCCGCGCCGTAGGATTTGTAGTTCTCCACCAGCAGCTTGGAGGCCATGAGACGCAGCTTGACGCCCTTCAGGTCGGCCATGGAGTTGACCGGCTTCTTGGAGGTGATCCACTGCCAGCCCTCGTAGAGGATGCCCAGGGGAACCAGGCCATTCTTGCGGAACTTCTCCTCTAAAAGGGGCATCAGCTTGCCGTTCTTGACCACCCATTCCAGAACCTGGGCCACCTTTTCCCGGGGCCAGAGATAGTTGAGGCAGAGGACCTGGGCCTGGGGCACAAAGGAGGATATCCAGGCGTAATCGGAATAAACGAAATCCACCACCCCGATCTGGGCCAGCTCGTTGATGTCCCGGTTGTCGCCCAGGGAGCCGTAGGGGTAGACGGTGATGTCGATTTTGCCGTCGGACCAGTCCTTCATGTGCTTGGCAAAATTTTTGCCCCACACGGTCATGAAGTCGCCTTCGATCTCCTCGGAGGCGAACTTGGCCTTGATCTCCTTACCCGTATACTCTCCGGCCAGGGCCGTGTTCAGCGAGAAGATCATCAGCAAAGAGATTGCCAATACGATCACCCTTTTCATGGGAACCCTCCTTTATGATGTGGTTATGTGTGTATGTTGTTGATGCCGGTTGCTCCGGATTTTGGGTCCGGGACCGGTTCCTCAGTCCTCCTTTTCCGTTTTCGCTTTTCTGAAAAAGGCCAGGGCGGATTTCACGTGAAGCTCGACCCCCTTGATCAGGGCCTCCTCGTCGATGTTGAAACAGGGGTGGTGATGGGGGAAAAGGGCCCCCTTGGCCGGGTTGCCCGCCCCCAGAAAGAGGAAGACTCCGGGAGCCCGGGAGCTGAACTCGGAGAAATCCTCCCCGGCCAGGGTGACCAGGTCCGTTAACAGGACAGGTTCCCTGAGTTCCGCTTGGACTACCCCCCGGACCAGATCGACTATCCGGGCGTCGTTGACCAGGGTGGGGTGGCCGTAGAGAAAGCGCAGATCGCACCCGGTCCGGTGGGCTTGGCAGATGTGCTCCGCGATCTCTTTGAGCCGGCTCTTGGGGCTGGCCGGACCGTCCGGGTCGCCCTGGAACAGATAGCGCATGGTTCCGGACAGGGTCACCGAGTCGGGGATGATGTTGGAGGCGGTTCCGCCCTGGATCCGGCCGAACATGATCACCGTGGGTTCCTTGAGGGCGTCGATCTCCCGGGTCTGAATCTGCTGGACCCCCTGGATTACCGCCGCGGCGCAGAGAACCGGGTCGACGGCCGACTGGGGGGTGGCGGTGTGGCCGCCCTTGCCCTTGACGATCAGGTCGAAGTGCTCCATCCCGGCCATGACCGGCCCCGGGGTCAGTCCCACCTGGCCCAGGGGCAGGGGCGCCCAGACGTGGAGGCCCAGGCAGGCGTCCACGGTCGGATTCTCCAAGACCCCTTCCTGGATCATGGCCAGGGCGCCCACGTTCTCCTCATTGGGTTGGAAAACGAACTTGACCCGCCCGGCCAGCTCGTCCCTGATCGCGGTCAGAACCTTGGCCGCCGTCAGGAGCATGGCCGTGTGGGCGTCGTGGCCGCAGGCGTGCATGACCCCCTTGTTGACCGAGGCGTACTCCAGCCCGGTCTCCTCGGTTATGGGCAGGGCGTCCAGGTCCGCCCTCAGCATCAGAGTCGGTCCGGGCCGGCTTCCCTCCAGCAGGCCCACCACCCCCGTGCCGTGGCAGGGGGCCGGGTCCAGTCCCAGCCCGCTCAGGTAGTCGCTCACTATCTTGGAGGTGCGGTGCTCCTCCAGGCCCAGTTCCGGGTGGCGGTGGAAATCGCGGCGGAGCCGGACCACCTCCTCCTCGCAGGACAGTATCAGCTTGTCCAGGTCCATCTCAGATAAACCCCCGGTATCGGGTTCTGACCACGGCCGAGAACACAAAGTTGATCATGGTCTGGTAATCGAACACGGGCCGGCCCACGGCCTCCTGGACCGCGGCGGCGTAGGGCGGCAGCAGGCTGCACTCCAGCAAAACGGCTCCCACGTCCGGGTCCTGCCCGACCACCTCTTGGGCCGCCTTAACCACCTCTTGCTCCACGGCCTCGGCGTCCAGTTCGCCGGTCTCCTCCAGGGCGAAGGACCGGAAGGCCGGTTCCTCTTCCAGGCCCCGTACGACCAGCCTCTCCGGCTCGATCACGCCCACGGCGGCCAGGAGCCGGTCCGAGATGTTTTTCCCGCTTGCGGTCAGGACCCCGATCTTTTTCCGGGAGCCGATAATCCGGCTGATGAAGGGTATCTGGAGCAGGCTGGAGAGGAACACCGGCACGTCCAACTCTTCGGCCAGGCGGGGCTGGTGCAGCCCCATGAACCCGCAGTCTCCGGTCACGGCCCGGACCCCCTGTTCCACCAGGTCCCGGGCCGCCGCCGCTAGGGCGGGGTACACGCCCGGGTCCCCGGCCAGGGCCCTGGCCACGGTGAACCCTTCCACCTTCTTGAACCGCACCGGAAAGGGGTAGGAGGTGGCGTTGGCCACATCCCCGGGGATGAAGGGGACATAGGTCTCCAGCAGGAGTATCCCGATGGCCTCCCCGGACGAAACCCGGCCCCGGCTGGTGCGAAGGATCATGGCCGCCCTAGTCCTTCAGGAACAGCCGGCGGGGAAAGTCGGCAAAGGTCTCGCAGCCGCCCGGCGTGACCCGGAAGGACTCGGAGCACTCGAACCCGTAGTCGTCCATCCACATGCCCACGATCATGTGAAAGGTCATGTTGGGCTCCAGGATGGTGGTGTCCCCGGCCCGCAAGGAGGCGGTGTGCTCCCCCCAGTCGGGCGGGTAGTTGAGCCCCATGGCGTAGCCGATGCGGGACTCTTTTTCGAACCCGGCCCTGGAGATGACCTCCCGCCAGGCCTGTTCCACCTCCTGGCAGGGCTGTCCCGGCTTGACCGCCTCCAGGGCCGTGTTCAGCCCCTCCACGGTGATTCCGGCCAGCTTCTGCAACTTTTCCGTCGGGTTGGAGCCCAGGAAGATGGTTCTGGCCAGGGGCGAGTGGTAACGGTGACGGCAGGCGCACAGCTCCAGGTTGGCCGCCTGATCGGCCGCATAGGGTTCGTCGGTCCAGGTCAGATGAGGGGCCGAGGTCTTTTCTCCGGTGGGCATCATGGGCACGATGGCCGGATAGTCCCCTCCGAATTCGTCCAGCCCGCTGATCTGGGCCTGGTAGACCCGGGCCACGGCGTCGCACTCGCGCACCCCGGGCCGGATGGTTTCGATGGCCGTGGCCATGACCTTTTCCACGATCTTGGCGGCGTCCTTCATCAGGGCTATCTCGGCCTCGGACTTGACCAGGCGGACCCAGTTGACCAGCAGGTTGGCGTCCACGATCCGGGCCCGGGGCAGGCTCTTGACCAGCTCCTGGTATGACCGGGCGGTGAAATAGTAGGCGTCCATCTCCAGGCCCACGGCCTTGGCCCCCCAGCCCTTTTCCTTGAGCAGGTCGGCCGCGAAGTTCATGGGGTGCTTGACCGGATTCTGGACGTAGCTGTCCGGGTAGCCGATGATGTTTTCCGGCTTTAAAAAGCTGGTGTGCTTGGCCCCGTTCACGTCCATGCCCCGGCCTATCCAGATGGGCTCCTCCTGGTCCAGGGCCACCACCACCACCTGGGGGACATAAAAAGACCAGCCGTCGTAACCGGTCAGGTAGTTCATGTTGGCCGGGTCGGCGCAGATCAGCACCTCCACCCCGGAGCGCTCCATGCTCTGTTTGGTTTTCCCTATGCGGGCGAGATATTCCTCGCGGTCGAATACCGGCATATCAGGCTCCCATCTTTCCAACGGCCTCGACGCCGGCCTTGATCCGGGCCAGGCCGTCCTGCAGTTGATCGGTTCCCGCGGCAAAAGAAAGGCGCAGGTAGCCCTCGCCTCCGGGCCCGAAGATGGAGCCCGGAACCAGGGCCACCCGGTGTTCCTTGACCAGGTACTTGGCCAGGTCCCAGGAGCTGAGGCCCAGCTCCTTGATGTTGGGGAAGGCGTAAAAGGTCGATTCCGGTTTGATGCAGCTGATGCCGGGGATTTGGTTCAACCCCCGGTGGACGATCTCCCTCCTCCGGGCGTAGGCCTCCCTCATCCGGGCCACGCAGTCCTGGGGCCCGGTGATGGCCGCCAGGGCGGCCCGCTGGGCCACCGAGGTGACTCCGGAGACCATGTGTTCCATTAGCTTTTCCATCTCATCGATGAGCGGCGGCGGAGCCACGGCGTAGCCCACCCGCCAGCCGGTCATGGCATAGGATTTGGAGAGGGTAAAGGCCGAGATAGTGCGTCCGGCCATGTTCTCCAGGGAGCCGATGGAGACGTGCTCGGCTCCGTCGAACAGGATGTGCTCGTAGGGCTCGTCGGACAGGACCAAAAGGTCCCGTTCTTGGCACAGTCGGGCTATCTCGCCGATGGTCTCCCGGTCTAGGACCGCGCCGGTGGGGTTGGCCGGGGTGTTGAGGATGAGCAGCTTGGTCTTATCTGTCACGGCGGCTCTTATCTCGGCCGGGTCCACCCTAAAGCCGTTCTCCTCCCGGACCCGTACCGGAACCGGGACCCCGCCGAAGAGCCGGATCTGGGAGTAGTAGTCGTAACCCGGATCCAAAACCAGAACCTCATCTCCGGGCTCCAAAAAATGGAGGCAGGAATTGAAGATGACCTGCATGGCCCCCACGGCGATGTAGATATCCTTCTCCGGGTCGGCCATGAGCTTGTTTTCCCGCCTTACCTTTTCGGCCACGGCTTGGCGCAGGTCGTCGAACCCCTTGGCCGGGGGATAGCGGGTGTAGCCCTGGTCCAGGGCCTCCTTGGCCGCCTGGCGGATATGGGCCGGAGTGTCGAAGTCGGGCTGACCTATCCCTAAGTTGACCACCCCGGGTATCTCATCCGCCAGGGCGAACATGACCCGGATGCCGGACCATTCCACTCCTTGGTTTCTGGAAGCCAGTTTGTCTTGCAGGCTCATCGCTACACCACCGGCAGAACCAGGTCGGCCGCTCCCTTTTCAGAGGTCTTGAGCTGGGGGGCGTGGCGTTTCATAAGCTCCATGACTATCCCGGCCAGCTTGACCTTCTCCCGGATCAGGTTTTCGTGGAAGCTTTCGGTCACCCAGGGTTTATAGATGTCGCCCTCCGAGGTGCCGGGCTCGAACTTGAAGTAGCAGGGCGAGGCCACCCGGGCGATCTCCGGAGCCTCGTAGGCCCTGAACTCGCCGCCAAAGGCGTCCACGATGATCACGTAAACGTCCAGGGTCAGGTCCACGGCCCTGCGGATGGCCCCCAGGATGGGCACGCTCACGTCCGAGGAGGGGTTCATGGAGTTGGCCCCCATGGACTCGATCACCTTGGCTCCGGCCGGGGAGCAGTACCCGCCGAAGACCGAGAACTTGAGGACAGTCTCGACCGGGATGACCCCTTCCTGCCTCATCCGGTTCAGGATCAGGAGTACGCCCTCGTCGTAGACCAGGAAGCCCCGGTGTCCGGCCTCGATGTTGCGCATGATGTCGGCGATGTGGTAGGCCATGTTGTCCGAGCCGCGCAGCCGCCAGCCCTGCATGCCTCCCTCGGGGTTGGAGAGCTCCCGGGCGCCCACATCCCAGCCCTTGCGGTGGCCCACGGTCATGACCACCTCGATGCCCTCTTCCCGGCCCATCCGGGCCATCTCCTTGAGTTCCTGGAAATCGCAGTAGGTGGAGCCGCCCACCGTGGCGATGGCCCGGTGGACCACCACCTTGCGTTTACGGGCCTCGTTGATCATGGCCTTCATGGTGGAGGCCCGCTCCACCCCGGCGATCTCGATGCGAAAGTGGGCCCCGTCGGGAAAGCTTTTGGTTGAATCGGCCAGGTCGTGGGCGTCTTGCCCGGGGATTCCCATATTTTCCATAAACGAGCGGATGGTGCTCAGTGTTTCCGACATTGGTTGTGTTTCCTCCGTTGAATAAAACCGTTTTGGACTAAGGGAACCAACCGGTTCACCCGGCCGCCATCTGGCCGGTCTTGTCCGGCGGACAGCCCAGTTTGGCAGATAAACCGGCGCAGACCTCCCTCACTTTGATCTGGATTCCGTCGATACTGCGGGGGGTCAGCCTGGTGGTCGGCCCCGAAACGCTGATGGCGTAGAAGGACCTGCCAGTGTGGTCGAAAACAGGCGCGGCGATGCAGCGCAGCCCGGGCGACAGCTCCTCGTCGTCCAGAGCGTAACCGTGTCGCCCAACATCGGCCAGCTCCTCCTTGAGCCGCTCGCGGTCGACGATTGTGTTGGGGCCTTGCCTCTCCAGGGGAACGTGGTCCAGATATACATCCAGTTCCGGTCCGCTCAGCTGGGCCAGGACGGCCTTTCCCAGGGCGGTGCAGTAGGCCGGGGCCCGGGAGCCCAGGGGGGTGTCTATGCGCAGGATTTCAACACTGTCGATCTTGTCCAGATGGAGGATGTCCAGGCCGTTGAAGTAGCCCAGGTTGACGGTTTCCCTGAACTCCATGAAAAGCTCGTGCATAAAGCTCCGGGCCACGCTCCTGATCTCGAACCTGTTGGCCGCCTTTTGGCCCAGCTCCAGGAGTTTCAGACTGAGCATGTAGTGGTTGTCCTGGTCCTTGACCACATATCCCAGATCGGCCAGGTGGGCCAGAAAGCGATGGCTGGAAGCCCGGTTCAGCCCCAAGGTCCGGGCTACCTCGGTCACGGTCATGCGCTGATGGTCGGCCAGCAGCTCCAAAACCCGCATGCCTTTTTCCAACGAGGCGATGTGGTAGTATTTTTCCTTCTTGGCGTTCGCCACCAGTGCCTTTTCCTTCCCAGGGTTCTTTTCGATGCCTATGTGGATTGAAAGCCTAGTTTCTCGAAAAACGTTCACAATATGTGACGCTGTCTCATAATATAAATATTAGCCCGCCTTCCTCGATAAAGTCAAATAGAAATATGGTAAAAGAGGGTAAGTTATCGACCAAGATTCCAAGGCCGGACTGGCGTCTATCGTATTTTTATATCGTTACAATTAATAGATAATAGGCCATTGGCCCCTTTCCCCTGGATTGCGTGATTATGATAGCCGGCAAGGGGCGCGTGTGGCGGGCGTCGCTTGTCCTGGGTCATTTGGAGGCATGAATTAAAACGTTCGCATTGTGTGACGATGTCTTATTTTATAGGGGAAGCCTGCCGGGCCCGGATCGGCGCATGAAAGCCGGCCGGAGTAGGGTCTGTTGGGCTCCGGCTGTGTCGGCGTTGTGTTGAGAAAGGGGATTGGTTACTGAGAAGATAAATCGTGAGAGCGGTCAAACGCCTTAAAGGCGAGCCCTGGATGGCCCGCCGAATCGCGGGCATGAAAATGGGTTAATGATGCATCCTAGTGCCCCGGAACCCGCCCCTGGGAAAGCGAGCCTGCAAAAGCTCCGGCCTGTTTGAGGGCGGCTTCGGAAACAGCCCAAAGCCTCCGGCCGGACCGGATCACCCGGCCGGGATGAGGTTTCGTTCTCCCATATCTCCGGTCATGACCATGGTGGCCAGGTCCTTGGCGTTCAGTCCTTGGGTCAGACACTCGCCCACCTTGACCCCCTGTTTGAGGATGGCCACCCTCTGGGCCACCTCCAGGACGTGCTCCATGTTGTGGCTGATGATCAGAACGGTGACCCCTTGGCCGTGGAGCTGCTTGATCAGGTCCAGGACCTGGGCCGTCTCCTTGACCCCCAGGGCGGCCGTGGGCTCGTCCATGATGACCAGGCGGGCGTTCCAACGCAGGGCCCGGCTGATGGCCACGGCCTGGCGCTGCCCGCCGGAGAGGGTCTCCACCGGAGCCTCCAGGTCCTTGACGGCCACCTTAAGGCGGGAGAGGTACTTGGCCGCGGCCTCTTTCATGGTTTTCTTGTCCAGCACTTTTATGAAAGGCAGGCCCAGGCTCCTGGTCAGCTCCGAGCCCATGAACACGTTCTGGTAGACCAGCAGCCTGGGGGCCAGGGCCAGGTCCTGGTAGATGGTGGCCACCCCCTTGACCAGGGCGTCGGCCGGGGATGAGAACCGGACCTGCCGGCCGAAAAGATACATCTCCCCGGCGGTGGGCCGCTCGGCCCCGGAAATGATCCGGATCAGGGTGCTCTTGCCCGCGCCGTTGTCGCCGCACAAGGCCAGAACCTCGCCCTTGGCCACCTCCAGATCCACCCGGCTCAGCGCCCGGACCGCCCCGTACTCCTTGTTGATGGCCTTTACCTTGAGTAGTTCGCCCACAATCCGCCTCTTTACATCCGCGACATTAGAGTGTTTGTCAGAATAACGTTCCCATTCAAAAGCGAAATGTGCTGCCGGGGTCACACCCCCGGCAGCCGAATCGGAACAGATTTATGACATTCGCTATAGTAACCGCGGAGGATCCCGGAAAGCGGCCGGGGCCTCCGCGCCGTTACCCTACCAGGGCCACTTGCCCTCTTCGGGAACGTTGTGTTTGTCCACCAGCACGGCGTCCATGAGCAGGAAGGGCCCCTGGACCAGTTCCTCTCTTTTGACCCCCTGGTTGACGATCTTGTCCATGCACTCCACCGCCTTCACTCCCATCTGCTCAAAGGGGACGGCCACCGTGGCGGTCATGAGGCTGTTCTGGTCGCGGATGCGGCGAAAGACCTCCTGGCCGCCGTCGATGCTGACCATGACCACGTCCCCCTTCTTCAGGCCCTGCTGGGTCAGGATGTCGTCGATGATAAAGGCCTGGGCGTCGAAAGAGGCCCAGATGCCCTGGAACTTGCCCTTGTTCTTGAGGGCCAGGGCCTCCATGCCGTTCTTGACATCCTCTCGCCAGGACTTGGTCCGAGCCATGGTGTGGGTGCCCACGACCTTGACCTGGGTGTTCTCCGAAAGGACCACATCCAGAACCTTGCCCCTGATCCGGCAGCCGGTGTGGCTTTCGAAGCGCTGGGTCATGATCCCGCCCTCGTAGTTCATGGCCCCCAGGAGATACAATGCGGCCTGGGCGCCCACCTGGTACTCGTTGACCGTGATGTCGAACAGGGTATTGACGCTGGTCCCGCTCATGACCGTGATGACCGGGATGCCCGCTTTCTTGGCCTCCACGAACTGGGCGTCGAACTGGACCGGCTTGCTCATGCAGAGGATGATTCCGTCCACCTTGGCCTGGATCAGGTTTTCGATCTGGGCCGCGTGCTCGGGCAGGGTGCCCCGGGAGTTGAGCAGGGTCACCTGCCAGCCCAGCTCCTTGGCCGCCTTTTCAGCGGCCTGGGCCGTGCGGGCGTGGGTCTCGGAAGACATCTGGAAGGCCACGATGCCGATCTTAAGCTCCTTGGCCGGGGCCGCCCCCGGCAAGGCCAGAATGAGCATCATGGTCGTAACTGCCGCCCAGCGGATTAATTGCCCCCATCTCATTTTCATATCCTCCTGTTAAAGTTAGGTTGAACAGCTCTAGACACTGAAGGCCGCTTTGGTCACGGTGCTGGCCGAAAGCCCCACCGAGGCGATGATGATGAGGCCCAGGATGATGTCCTGGGCGTAATAGGGTGCGCCCAGAAGAACCAGACCGTTGCTTAAAATCCCGATGGTCAGGGCCCCGATAAGGGAGCCCAGGATGTTGGGCCGGCCCGGCTCGATCATGGTCATGCCCAGGAGCACGGCGGCCATGGTGGTCAACATGAAGTCTCCGGCCGAGGTGGGGGCCGCCGAGCTGAGCGAGGCGGCCAGGAGCACGGCCGTGAGGCCGGCCATCAGACCGGACAGAAACAGCCCCAGGATCTTCATCTTGCGGACGTTGATGCCGCCCAGACGGGCCGCCTCGTCGGCCTCGCCGGTGAAGACCAGATGAATTCCCAGCCGGGTCTGCTTCATCACGAACAGGGCCGCCAAAGAAACCAGAATCATCCACACGGCCAGCATGGGCAGGCCCAGGAGCTCGCCCCGTCCCAGCCAGACAAAAGCCTGGGGCCAGCGGCCCACGTAGGCCACCCCCTCGGTGATCCAGAAGGCCGCACCGTTGGCGATGGAGGCCATGCCCAGGGTGGCGATCAGGGAGGGCACCTTGAGCCGGGTCACGATCAGGCCGTTGAGGAACCCGGCCGTGCCGCCGGTGAGCAGGCCGCAGGCAATGGCCAGCCAGATGGGATGGTTGTAGTGGATCAGCCCGCCGGTGACCACCGTGGCCAGGGAGCAGACGTTGGCGAAGGAGAGGTCCAGTTCAGAGGTGGTCAGGGCAAAGGAAAAGCCCACCGAAAGGATGGTCAGGTAGCTGATCTGTTTGAGCACGGTGAGCAGGTTGCCCGGGTTGAGGAAGTTGTCCGCCGCAATGGCGAAAAAAATAAAGACCCCCAACCCGCCCAGGGCGGTGCCGTACTTGCCGATAAAGGTTTTGACCCGCCTATCCATGGGCGGCCGTCCGTCCCAGCGGAGCCATCCGGTTGCCTCCCGGCAAAGGTTTTGTAGATATTGTACTTAAAAAAAACATTATCCTAAACCTATCCGGTGACCCGGTCCATAAATTCCCTGGCCTTGGCCGGGTCCACCGGGTTCAGGGTCTGCCCGCCCTTTTTAATGGAGGTGCCCACGATGAACCCGTCGGCCGCCTGGGCCAGGGCCCGGATGTTTTCGGCCGAGACGCCGGTGCCCACCACCACGGGGACCTCCGGGACCCGCTCGGCCACCCGGCGGATCAGGCTCAGGTCGGCCTCTTGGCCGGCGGCTGGGCCGCTGACGCAGACCGCGTCGGCCAGGCCGATGAAGGCCGCGGCCGCGGCCACGTCCGGCACCTGGCGGGTGTCCAGGTTCACCGAAAAACCGGCCGTGACGTTGCAGATCAGGCGGATCTCCTCGGCGTCCAGGTTTTTGCGCAGCCTGAGCAGGGCCGGAGCGTCCGGGGTGTAGAAGCCCAGGTCGCCCACGTAGGTCCCGGAGAGGAAGCAGCGGATGAACCGGCCGCCCGTGGCGTGGGCGATGGCCAGGGAGGCCAGGGGGTCCAGGAGCATGTTGATTCCGTGGGGCAGATCCACCTTGCTCTGGACCTCTCCCACCACGGCGGTCATGGCCGCCACCACCTCGGGCTCCATCCTGGTCTGGTAGGGCATGTCAGATTCGTTGCAGTAGAGAAGGGCGTGGAACCCGGTGTCCTCCAGAATCCTGGCCTCTTCCAGGGCCTGGGCCACCACCCTTTTCATGCCCCCGGCGCGGTCGTATTTGGGCGTGCCGGGCAGGGCCAGGGTGTGGACCATGCCGATCATCAGGGGCTGGTGGTCGAAATCCCGTTCAAACAATTTTTTCACCTGTCGATCTCCTCAATGTCTATGTCTTTTGCCGGTCTAAGCGGTCGCCCCCGGTTTGGGCGGATGTTCGGGTAAGCCTCTCGCTCAGAGGCAGCAGGGCTTTCTGGGCCTCCAGCCAGACGGGGAAATAGCGGTCGTGGGCCTCCACCCGCCCGGTCCGGGGCTCGAAAACCCGCTCCACCCGGACCAGGTCCTCTTGAAGCCGGGCCAGGGGAAGGGAGCGATCCAGGCCGGCCAGGACGATCATGGCCGCGCCCAGCAGGCCCGCCTCTTGGGCGTCCGTCCGGACCACCGGCCGGGCCAGCACATCGGCCTTGACCTGACACCAGGAATCCGAATGGGAGGCGCCTCCGCTGATCCGGATTTCGGCCACATCGTCTCCGCCGCTACCCAAGGCCAGCTCCAGAACCTGGCGGTTGTTGTAGGCCACCCCTTCCACCACGGCCCAAAGCAGGTCGACCTCCCTGTGGCGGCGGTTGAGGCCCAGGAAGAGACCCCTGGCTTCCGGGGACCAAAGGGGCGTGCGTTCGCCCTGGAGATAGGGGAAGAACAGAACCGGCTCGACTTGGCGGTCCTGCTCGGGGAAGCGGGTCAGGAGGTTGTGGGCGGCGGCCTTCGGTTCGCCCGGGTGGAAGGCTTCGACGAACCAGGCCAGGCTGTCCGCCCCGGACTGACTGGGTCCCCCCATCTGGAACAGGCCGTCTCCCCAGGGCAGGACGACCAGCCCCGGAGCTTCATGGAAGGAGGGGGTCACCACGCCGAAGACCTCGGACGTGCCGGAGATGTTCAGAGCCCGGCCCTGCCGGACCGCTCCGGTGCCCAGGGCCCCGGTCCAGGCGTCCATGCCGCCCACAAAGACCGGAACTCCGGCCAGGCGGTCCAGGGGAGGTTCCAGCCCCGTCCTGACCGGCCCCAGAAATTCCCGGGGGTCCTTCAGCCGGGGAAAGACCTCGGGAGGAATGCCCAAGGATTCGAAAAGAGAGACGGCGGGCGTCCGGTCCGAGATTAAAAGCAGCCGGGCCAGGGAGACCTGGTCCCCGGCGCTTTTTCCGGTGAGGCGGTAATTAAGGTAGTCCTTGGGCTCCAGAACCATGCGGACGGTCTCGAACAGCTCGGGCTCGTTCTCCTTGACCCAGAGCATCCGGGCCAGGGTGTGAAAGGCGTTTACGGGCCCGAAGGTTCTGGCCCGGTAGCCCTTCTGTTCCTGGATTTTTCTGATCCTGGCGGCCTGGTCTTCGGCCCGGCCGTCGGCCCAGGTTATGGCCGGCCGGACCGCCCGGCCTTGGGCATCCAGGAAAACCTGGGTCCGGGTCAGCCCCGCCATGGCCAGGCCCACGATTCTGTCGCCCTCCAGGCCCGGTTTCAGCAGACGGACGATGAGGTCCTTTAGCGCCCTCCACCAGACCTCCGGGTTCACCTCCGAGCGGCCCTGTTGATCCGTGACCGGCATCCCGCAAGGGGCCGAAGCCAGGCGCAGCAGTTTTCCGCTTTCGTCCAGCAGGCCGCCCTTGAGGGCGGTCCCGCCCAGGTCGCAGGCCAGAATCAGGTTCACGGCTCCACCTCGTCCATGCGCATCTGGAAGGAGTATTTGAAGTAATCGCCCCGGATCAGGTTCTTGGCCAGCTCCAGGGCCCGGCCCCGGTCGTCGCGGGTGGTCCGGTGGGCCAGCATCACCGCCGTGCCCTCGGGAACCTCCAGCAGGGCCGCCTCCTCGGCAGAGATGGAATAGGGTTCCAGAACCTGTTCCGCATCCCGGATGACCACCCCCCTGTGGTTGCGCAGAAAACCGTAGAGGGAATAGTCCTGGAGTTGGACCGGGGTGACGCCCCCGAGCAGTTCCAGGGGATGGATGGAGGTCTGGAGGGCTACCGGCACACCGTCCAGCAGACGGATCCGGCGCAGCTCCACCACCTCTCCTCCCGGCGGAAGGTCGAAGGCGATGCGCTCCCTGAACCGGCTGGGGATGGTCCGGATGGACAAAATCCGACTCCCCGGAGTGCAGCCCATGAGCTCTGCCTCGCGGTGAAAGTCCAGGATGCGCCGGAGCATCTTGTAGTGCACTTTGCTCTTGACCAGAGTGCCGCTGCCCTGCCTTCTCTCGATCAGTCCTTCTTCTTGGAGCATGGATAGGGCGGAGCGGACCGTGACCCGGCTGACCCCGTAATAGGACTGGAGGGTGCTTTCGGAGGGAAAAGGCTGGCCGTCGGCGTAAAGTCCGGCCTCGATGTCCGACCGCAGCTCCCGGGCGATCTGAAGATGAAGGGGACCATTCCTTTTTTCCACGATGGAACCGTCTCCTTTTAGCGGCAGAAAGGTTGACACCGGGCCATGATTAGAAAGATTGTCATACAACTTTAATACAAGTCAAGAACAAAATTGTTCGCCTTCGCCTTCGCCAGGGCGGGGCAGGGGCCGTACTTCGGGCTGATTATCCGTAGTATGGGTTTTTAACGGACAAGGTGGGTGGAGAAGGCATATTTTAATGGCCATAATGGGCCGGGGCGGGTTAATCTGAAAAGGGGGGGAGTATGGCCGGACAGGACCAAAAAGAACCCCAACGCAGGGGAGAACGGAGACAGGAGATCGCCTTGGCCCTGCTGCCCTTCATGGGCTCGCGGGTGAGCGACTACCTGGCCTTTGAGTATCTCCTGATGGACACCAGCGTTCATGGCGCCCGGATAGCCATTCCCCGCTGGGTGGTCAGCCGGGACTATCTCCAGGTGGACGAGTTGATTAACCTCCATGTTCCCTTTCGGCTGGCCCAGGAGATCTATGACCAGGGCAGGGTGGCCTGGGCCAAATGGAGCGAGGAGGACGACTCCCAGATCTGCGGGGTCCAACTGATCCGTAAGCCGCCCCTCCACACCCCGGCCTATATGCGTCTGGGGAGCGGGGAGGTCCGCCTGGATCTGCCGGCGGGGTTACAGGCCCACCAGCTGGTGATCAGGATCATTAAAGATATGGCCCTGTTAAAAAAAGGGATGCTGGTCTATCTGGACCACCTGGTCTCCTATTTCTCCCGGCTGACCCGGGTTTCCAGCCGGGACTACAGTCTGCTGCGGGACTTCCTGTTCGAGGAGGCCAAGTCGCAGCTCCTGGTAAACCATGCCCAGCTGAGGGAGATCCATTCCCGGTTGGCGAAGGAGTTGAAAAGCGATCAGGAGATCGGCTCCAGGCTGGTGCTGGAGGAGCTCCGGCCCCTGATGGAGTCGGAACTGTACGCCGACCTGTTCCGGACCGCCCTGGAGAGCCCGGCGGTCGATCCCTACCTGGAGGCCATCAAGGAGTTGGAGAAGAAGCTTTATTCCGGATATAACACCCTGGCCTTGATCTATCTAGGTTCGGTGGACCTGTAGCCGAGACGGCGCAGCAGACCTTCCGGCCCGGCGGTGAAGAACCGGGCCAACTGCTGCACCGCCCGCCCGTCCACTCCGCTTCTCAAGCGCCAGTCGACCTCCTTTTCGGCCTCGAACCAGACCAGCCCGTCCACCTCCCATCCGTCCAGGGTATCCACGGCCTCCCGGAGCCAGTCCGGCTTGGATCCGCCGCCATCTGCCGAGGCGGTCTCGAAGATTACCAGCGGCTTATGGGGCGCCAGGTTTTTCAGGGTCTGGTAGCCGGGCTTGAAGATCCGCCTGAAGCCCTGCCAGGAACTGGTCCAGCCGTGTCTGGCCGCCCTCCGGGTGGTTCCCCAGTTGTAGCCGTCCAACCCCACCAGGTCGACCCACTCCGGACCGGGATAATAGGCCTCCAGGGTGTTCCAACCGGCTTTTTTGTTCCAGCGGGGCGGAGGCACGGACTGGGCGTTGGGGCAGAAGGCCCACCTCACGTTGTCCGCCTCCATGGCGCGGAAAATCCGGACCACGTGGCGGTGGATCTGGATATAAATGTCCGGGCTGGCCGGACCGTACTCTTCGGCCCCGGTGCCCCAGTGGTAGCGGCTCAGGTTCATCTCGTGGGCCAGCCGGATGATCAGGGGCCGGCCCCATTTTTTGGCCTCGGTCGCGAAAAGACGGAGATAGGGGTCGTATCCGCCTCCGCAGATCCGGTGGTGGTCGATGACCTGTTCGCCCTGTTCGTGGTACATGGGCTCCCAGGTCAGGACCGGGACCGCCCCTTGGGAGGCCACGGCCTCCACCGTGGCCCAGGGAAAGAAGCCCTTTTCCGGAGAGGCCGGCCACTGGAGGAAAAAGACCACCAGCCCCGGCTTGAGCCCGGTCTTCTTCTCCACCTCGGCCAATCGCTCCACGGTCAGGGGCCCGCCCTCCAGGGCCACTCCCCAGACCGGCCCCGGTCCTTTGGCCCGGGCCGGGGTGGAGAATGCAATGAGCAGGGCCAGGGCCAGGAGGGCGACCAAGCCGGGCCGGGTCATGGTTTCTCTGATCCTTCCTCGGGCCGGTTGAAGTAGATGGCCGTGGAGAGGATGAGGAAATGGTAGACGCACCAGAAGGTGTTCACGGCCAGAGCCATGAGGGGCTCCCGTTCGTAATAGATCCGGTGGAGGCCCCAGATCACGGCCGCGAAACAGAGCAGGTTGAGCCCCACCTGGGGCCACAGCCGGATGAGGGGCACAATCCGGCCGCCGCCCTTGGGGGTGATGCCGAAGGTCCCCCGGATGCCCAGCAGGGCCAGGATGGAGGCCTTGATGTAGACCGGAAAGGAGATGGCCTGAAGCAGCACCCCGGAGAACAGGTCGGTCATGCGGTAGTAACGCTTGTCCAGGGTCCAGGCGAAGATGGAGACCGAGAGGATGAAGTAGGGCAGGAAGAACATGAAGTAAATCTCGGGCCGGGCGAAATAGGTGGGCACCCCGAAAAAGAGGAACAGCACGGGGCAGGCGACCATGGTCAGGAAGACCCAGCCTACCAGGTAGTGGGTCCCGGAAAGGCCGTACTCCCACCACTTGGCCGGGGACATACTGAAGGGGCGGCGGGCGAAAATGCCCAGGATGCTCCGCAGCAATCCCAGGGTGCCCAGGGCCCAGCGGAATTGCTGCTTGAAGTACCCGGCCAGGTCCTCGGGGCCCATGCCGAAGGCGCAGACCTTGTTGTAGTAGGCCGAGGACCAGCCCTTGAGGTGGAACTTGAGCGAGGTGGCGAAATCCTCGGTGACCGAAGCCTCGTCGAATCCGCCCACGTCCATGAGGGCCTGGCGACGGAGGATGATGTTGGTCCCGCAGGCGAACATGGCGTCCTGCCTGCTTTTGCCCTCGCAGATGTATTCGTAGAAGATGGCCTGCTGCAACCCCGCGGCCCGGGCCACCCGGTTGACCTCGAAGTTGGAGTAGTACTGGGGGGTCTGGATAAAGGCCAGCTTGGGGTTGGCCTCCATGAAGGCCACCAGGGGTTCCACGAAATCGGGAAAGGGATTCATGTCCGCGTCAAAGACGATGACGTACTTTTCCTTCTCCTCCCTGGGGATCCCGTCCAGGTGAAGGAACTGGAAGCCCTCTTTCCGGCTTCCCTCCACGAACTCCAGGAAGTCGTTGATCATGCCGGCCTTGGCCCCGTGCCATTTGCGCCGGAACAGGTTCACCCCGATTCGGCGGCACATCTCGTCTATGCTGTTCCGATAGGCCTCCATCTCGGCCTGGTCCAGGCCGGGCCGGTCGTAGCGGGTGTCGTCCAGGAAATAGATGTGTTTGTTGGGGTAGGTCAGGTTGTAAAAACAGGTGACCGTGTTTTCCACCACCTCCAGAGGTTCGTGGAAAGAGGAGACGATGATGGCCACCGGCGGGTAGGAAGCCAGGGGCGGCGGGCTGTCCAGGGCGATGGGGCCCGAGTCCCGGGGCGAGAGGGCGTGGAACACGTTGAGGAAGTAGCCGAAGCTGTGGACCAGCAGAAACCCTTCGGCCAGGAGCATGAACCCGGCCAGGAGTTTTTCGTACCAGCGGAAGTCGGTGACCAGGAAAAGAGAGGTCCGGACCATCAGGTAGATGAAGATGACCGTCATGGTGGCCACCAGGGCGGTGAGCACCAGCCCCGTGGGGCCTATTTTTCGCTTGGCCTTGATCATGATTCCCTCAGAAACGATAGTTCAGGCTAAGCCACAGGCCCTCGGCGTTCCATTCCCTGGAGCGGCTGAGCAGCCCCTGGGCCTGAAGGGTCCAGTGATCCAGAAAATCCCAGTCCCACTCCGCCCGCAAGGAGGCCGTGGGGTTGTCCTCGGTGTCCGTGCCCACGGAAAGGGCCAGCCGATAGCTGTGCTTCTTTGCTCCGCAGAACTGGAGCCGGGACAGGTCGTGGTTCCACTCCAAGGTCAACCGGCCGCTGAAGTAGTCCTGGGGAGACCAGTAAGGGTGAATGATCCCGGTCAGGACTCCGTTGTCGTAGAGATAGGTCTCCTTTTCGTCGGTGTCCCGGTACTCTCCGCTCAGGGTCAGCTTCAGGGACCGGGGATGGTCGGTCAGGGTCAGACCCAGATCCAGTCCGGCCCGCAACCCCCGGTTGCCGTCGTTGTAATCCAGCCAGGCGGCCCGAGCGATCAGGTCGGCCCGGCGATGAAGTTGGCTCCGGGCCTCCAGCCACCAGCGGTCGGACCGGGTCCCCTGGGCCAGGCCGAAGCGGTTGTAGACCTCCTCGGCCCGTTCCACCCCCCCGCCCAGTTTGACCAGATCAAGGAGGTTGAGCCACAGGCCGGCCCGGAATAAATCCCGGTCGTCCAGGCGGTCGTAGAACTTCCGGGTGTAGCTGCCCTGGGCCGAAACAAAGGAGTTGAAAACCGCCTGCCCGGCCAGGGTGAAGCCCAGGGCCTGTTCCGCGGGACCATCCTCGGGGTCGTCCGACCAGCGGTTGAGGGAGAGGGTCAGGCTGTGGCGGCACAGGAGCGGGATTTCCAGTTCCAGGTCCGAGCGCCAGCGGGTGATTCCGGACAGGTCCCCCCGGCCCTCTTCGCGCCACAGGGACTGGGCCGCCTTAAGGGCCGGATTGGCCCGCCGGCGCTGGCGCTCCAGGCCCTGTCCGGCCAGGCTGTGCAGGGGGTCGATCGCCAGGAGGGCCTGGTAGGCCTTCCTTTCCCGGTCGCACATCCCCAGGGCGCAGAGCGCCTGGGCCCGGTCAAAGGCGGCCTCCTCATTGCCGGGCTGGAATTCCAACAGCCGGTCGTAGGCGGACAGGGCCCGGACGAATTTCCGGTTAAAGGAAGCGCCCTTGGCCAGGGCTTCCAGCCGGGCCTGTTTTTGGATCAGATAGGCCGGGCGCAATCTGATCATTATCCGCTTCAACTCAGTGGCCGCCTCGGGCTTCAACCCGGCCGAAAGATCCTTTAATTTGGACCAGAGGGTTTCATAATCGCCGTAGACACCGCCGCCCTCTTGGGGGTCCTTTTCCGGGCCGTAAGGGAGCGGGCCGGAATTTTGACCGCTTTGGGCCAGGGCGTCGACGAGGAGCTGGTCCACGGGCGGGGTACATAGGCGGCCGTAGGCCTCCAGAGCCCGGTCCATCTCCTTGGCCCAGGCCAGGACCCTGGCCTGTTCCACCCGGATCACCGGATCCCGGGGAAGGCTGTCCATGAGTTCCTGATAGGCCGCCACGGCCCGGCTGTACTGCCTGGCCCAGGCCAGGACCCTGGCCCTGGTTACGAGGATCTTGGAGGCGCCCGGAAAATCGCGGGCCAGGGCGTCCAGAGCGTCCAATGATTCCCGGTAGCGGTGGGCCGCGGCCAGCAGCTCGGCCAGCCGCATCCGGGCCGGAAAGAAATCCGGGTCCAGGTCCAGGGCTTTTTCAAGGCAGCCGACAGCCGGATCAAAATGGCCCCATTCGGCAAAGGTTTGAGCCCAGGCCAGGAGCCCTTGAGAGGTTCGATCAGGATCGTCCAGAACTCTGGAGATGAAACCGGGGGAGGGAGCCCGGTCCGTCCCGGCGGCCAGGAGGTCGGCTTCCGGGTTGGCCGGGTCCAACTCCAAGGCTCTGGCGGCCAGCTCCCGTGAGAGGTCCCCCCGCCCGGCCCGTTGGCGCATGGAGGCAGCCCGGACCAATCCCTCCACCAGGCCGGTTCCGGAGCGGCCGGGGTCGGTCCAGATCTGTTCCGCCTCCTGGTAACGTCCCAACGCGGCCAGCACCCGGGCCTTGAGGGATTCAACCTCGGCCGCCTTTTCCGGGGGCCGGTCCAGTTCAATCAGATGGGCCAGGGCGGCCCGGTAATCCTTTTCCAGAAAACGTATCCCGGCCAGGCCCAGGCGGGCCTCGGTCTCGGCCCGGTCGTCCAGAAGCAACTCCAGGTATAGCCCCTCGGCCTCGGGGTACCTCTGGGCGGCGGCCAGGACACCGGCCAGCTTGAGGATGGTCTCTGTTTCGTCCGGATGCCCGGCCAGCCGGCTCCGGTAGATTTTCTCGGCCCCGTGAAAGTCGCCCCAGACCATCATGGCCCCGGCCAGGGCATAACGGACCTGGGCGGGCCGGTCGGTCAGTTCCTGAGCCTGCAGATACTGCTCTCGGGCCTGCTTGGCGTGTCCCTGGCGGAGCTCCAGTTCGGCCAGTTCCATCAGCAGCCGCCAATTGTCGGGGGTGCGATCGAGTTGGCCCCTGATTATTTTTACCGCCTCCTGGATCCGGCCCAGTACGGCCAGACTCCGGGCCAGGGCTATCCGGGTCTGGTCGTCGGAGATATGGGCCTCGGGTGGAACCAGGCTCTGGGCCCGAACCGCCACGGGCCAGAGGGAGCCTGCGGCCGTCATTGCCAGGAAAACCAGCAACGGCAGGATGAGACCCGATTCGGAGAAACGGAGGTTCATTCCGGCGGCCGTCTATTCCAGGGTCCGGGCCAGTTCCCGGGCGGCCTGCTCATGACGGCCGCTCCAGATCAGGACAAAGGCGTATTTGCGCCGGACCTGCTTGTCCCCCGGCCTGGCCTTGAGGATGATCTCGTATTGCTGAATCGAGCGGTCGTATTGTTTAATCCAACTCAGCAGTTCGGCTAGCTTGAGCCTGGTCTTGAGGTCGTCCGGGCTGGTCTTCAGGTGCGCCCGGAGAATGGCTTCGGCCTTGTCGTATTCCTTTTGGACCAGGAGCAGATCGGCCAGAAGCAGCTGCTCCTCCGGGGGCAGGGCGGCCTGATCGAGCCCGGCCAGGAGGGCCAGGGCCTCCTCCGGCTGTCCGTTCCAGTAGTAGACCCTGGCCATCTCGATCTTGACCGCGACGAGGTCCGGTTTTCCCTTGAGGACCCGGCGGTACTGATCGATGGATTCCTGGTAACGCTTAAGATAGCTGAGCACCCTGGCCAGTTCCAGGCGGGCCTGCCAGTCCGGAACCTCGTCTTGGCCGGGTCCCAGGCTCGGGGCGGGCCGGGCCGGCTGGACCGCCGCCGGGGCCGGTCCCTGGGCGGGGGAGACCGGGTCCGCGGCCAGAACGGAACCGGCAAAGGCCGCCACGAGCAGGCCGGCAAGCAGCCCCTGGGATAGTGTGATCTTCCCCAAACGTCCCACCTCAACCCCCTTTCCCGGTTTTCGAGACCGGATCAGCCTCTCCCAGATAGATCTTGTAATGGCGGACCGCCTCCTCCAGCCGCCCCGCCCGGCTCGAAAACCGGGCCAGGGCCAGCCTGGCTCGGCGGTTGCGCGGATCTTTTTGCAGCATTTCCCGGAGCACGGCTTCGGCCCCGACCGGATCGCCTGCGGCCAGCCTGGCTTCGGCTGCCCTGAAATGAACCCAGCCGGATTGGAAGTGATGGTAGGCCCACGAGGTCGAGGCGGCCACGAGCAGCAAGGCGCTCAGGAAGAAGATTCTTTGGCCGGCCGATCCGGACATGGGACCACCTCGACTAATATGATTCTCCCGGCTAGGGATCAAGGGCCAGCGATGCCGCCGCTTCCCCGATGCTGTTGAAAATGGGGATGATCTTGTGTATCCGGGTCAGCCTGAAGACCTTTTCCACCGGCGGGGAGACGGCGCCGATGGCCATGCCGCCCTTGGGCCCCAAGGCCTTTAGGGTTGACACGATGGAGGTCAGGCCGCTGCTATCCAGAAAAGTGACCGCCGACAGGTCTAGAACAATGCCGGTGGCGCCCCCGGAGATCAGATCCAGCATTTGGTTTTTGAATTCGCGACCGGTGGTCAGGTCCAGCCGCTGGTCCAGCACCCGGGCCACCACCACCGACTCCTGCTGAAGGGTTTCTATATTCAAGGAAACCTCCGCGCCCCTGTGCCGCCCTTATTGATCCAATTAATGGTCAGGTTTAATGACCGGATAAGCTGAGACCCATTAATCTTATCATATGGCGATAGGCAATAGTTGTAAAGGCCGGTCCGGCATCAATGGTCTTTGAATTGGATTCCGAAAAGGCTTACGTCGTCCAAGGGAGGCCGACCGCCGCTGAAGTCCATCAGGCTCTGGAAGATCAAATCCAGGATCTCCTGAAGCTGGCGGCGCCGGACTGAGCCGATCAGTTCCACCAGCCGCTCTTGGCCGAACTGGCGTCTTTCGGAGTTTTCGTACTCGGTCACTCCGTCGGTCAGAAGGATTATCCTTTCTCCGGGTTCAAGGGTGATCCGGGCGTCCTCAAAGGGGATCAGACCGTCCAGACCGACCAGGGTTCCGCCCCGGTCCAGAGGCTCCAGCAGGCCGTTATTGCGGATGACCAGGGGAGGGGGGTGTCCGGCGTTGCAGTACTCCAACTCTCCGGTGATGATGTCCAGGAGCAGGTAGACCATGGAGAAGGTCTTGTCGAACCGCTCGATGGGGAACTCCTGGTCCAGCCTTTCCAGTACCTGGGAGGGCCGGACCGCCTCCATCCGGGATTGGTCCTCCCCGCTTGTGCGGGTGATGAATCCGGTGCGGGGATGGATAAGCTGGGAGACCGATACGGCCACCAGGGCCGCGGGCACGCCATGGCCGCTGATGTCGACCATGTAGGCGGCTATCCGGTGGTTGTCCAGGGGGACCAGGTTGAAAATGTCTCCGCCGATCTTGTCCCAGGGCATAAACCGCCAGGCGAAAACCACCCCCGGGAGACTCATCCGCCGGTCGGGCAGAAGGCTGCGTTGGATCTCCCCGGCTGCGGCCAGGTCCTGGTCCAGGCGCTGCTGCTTGTCCGACAGTTCCAGGTTCAGCCTGGCCAACTTGCGCTCGGCCGCGGCGTAGTTAAGGACCAGCTTGTTGAGGAGCTGGAGTCGGGCCTGGCCTTCCGCCCGGTCGGCCCAGGCGGCCAGCGAGTCCCGGAGGACGCGCCGGTCCATCCGGCCGCCGCCCCGGCCACTGTGGAGATAATCATCGATGAGGCTGTTGATGTCCATTGCTTAGGTCGCCTCGATCCCGGCCCGGATCGTCAACAGACCCGGTCGATGCCCACCCGGTCCAGACCCATGAGTTTGTCAATCAAAAGATCTATATCCGCCTGGCCGGTTATGACGCTGCCGTGCTGGGGCGCCAGTATTTTCCGGGGGACGGCGGCGATCTGTCTCAGAGCGTAACGGAGGGCCTTGGCGGAGGTCATTATATATTGATGAAAGGAGAGGATGTCCGGCAGGGGGCAGTAGAGGCGCCCCCTGGGGCAGTGGCTGTAATCGGAGCAGGTGGCGCAGTCCTGGGCCAGTTCCACGAACAGTTCCCACTGCTTGCCGTAGCTGCCGAAGATGTCGCTGGTGAACAGCACCCCGCTGGTTCGGTCAAAGGTGATGATGCTGCCGCCCGAGTGGGAGTAGGGGGTCTCATGGAATTTCAGCTCCCGGCCCGAGGAAAAACGGAAACGGTGGTCGAGGCTCTCCAGGTCCACCAGGGGGCTCGAGACGGCGTAGTGGCGGATGAACATATGGTTGGCCCGGTGGGAGATGAGCTGAAGGTCGGGGCTGTCGATTATGGCCTCGAAGGTGGAGATGCCGCCCACCAGATCCGGGTCGTAATGCTGGTAGATAAGCGCCCTGATCTGTTTGGGCGCGATTCCGGTCCGGAGTATCTTCATCATCACCGTGGGGAAGTCGGGCCGGCTGCCGCTGTCAATGACCACGGCCTCTTCGTTGTCGATGATCAGATAGGGATTGCAGTGGAGCCCCGACTGTTCGTCGAAGAAGCCGACCCAGTAAACGTCTTCGGCGATTTTTATCGGTTCCTCGTAATCCGGATTTTGCGGCCCGTCCATAACCCGCCCCTGGCGCTCTTTGTCAAAAAAAGACGGTCTTATCTAATTATAATATATTAAGTGCTGTACCATGCACAACCGGCCGCATTATCCGCGGGAGAGACCGGGCCCGGCTATACAACGGCGCTTCCGTGGAATCCGGAACGGAGCCCGGCGAACCGGGTCGTTATTTTCCGCCTGTGCAGCCGGGCGGCTGCCATTCCCCCAGTAATGAAATATGTTACCACATTATCGGCAAAAATATTCAGACAGAAAAATTTCGGGCGGCGATCGCGTGATGATAAGGTAAAATTCACGAGGGGGGAGGGTTTTTACCTTCTGCGCGATTTTTAGTCTAAGGGTGTAAGGATACTGGCCCATCCGGGGGTGGACCATGGTCTGGCCGTATATTTTTAGAGTCTGGGTACTGATTCTTCTTTTTATGATGCGGCCGTCGGCCGCCCTTTGCGACACGGTTCCCACCCCCAACGCCCCATCCGCCACCTTGGTTTCTCCGAAGCCGGAGACCGACCAGGAGAAGCTGCTCCGCCTCACCGGGCCGATGCGCCAGGTCCAGATCCCCGACGCCCGGATAAAGATCGCCCAGCTTCTTTTTCAAGTGAAAATGGGCCTGCCCGCAGAGACCTTCTACAAGCGGTTGGGAAAGATGGACCTGCCCAAGGAGGCCCGTTTTCTGCTCATGGAGGTGAAGAAGGATCTCGGCAACGTGTTGGGCCCCGAGGGCCTCAGGTATTTCCTGGGGGAGCCCACTTCCGGGGGCGGTACGTCCGTGGAAAAGATCCTGTTGACCTGGCGGCGACAGATGGTCAAGGAGGGAATCCGCCGGGTTATGCAGGAATTCAAGGGCCGGAACAGGATCGACGGCTACGAGTTCAAGGTCTACTACGCCGGAATCGGGGGCTGGGCCAAGGAGACCCCGGACCAGATGCGGTTCGAGGGGGATATCGACTTCAGCTTTATCTGCGGCAGCAGGATGCTGGCCTGGCAGATGAAGCTGGCCTTCGACTCCTACGTCAAGGCCCGGCTGGGGCTGACCGGCCAGCAGGCCGACACGGTCTGCACCGCTCACGGCATGGCCGAGCCGGAGGTCTATGTGGGCCGCCACGGCGAAATCTTCGCCGAGCGGGCCATGAGCGCGGAGGACGCCAAGAAGCTCCTTGAGATCGACCTGGAGAAGGACCGGTTCGGCGGAGAGATCGAGGGGCCCGAAGTCCTGACCCGCATCACCCTGGATGCGAGAAAAATGGGCCGGGTCCCGGAGCTTCCCGGCAGCAAGGCCCCCACAGCGCCGGGGATCAGCATGGAGATGGTCCGCCACTTTCTCCACGACATCATGCCCAATCCGGTCTACACCGACATCGACTCCTTCCAGAAAGCGGCCAAGTACACCTTCCGCTCCAACGACGCCATTGCCAAGGCCTTTGGGCTGGCCTCTTCCGACTCTGAACTGGCCGGCTTTGTGAAAACCCTCCTGGACCTGAAGAGCAAAGGTTCGGCCGCCCAGGCAGACGCCATCAAGGGCTTCTTCGGGGGGAAGATGCCCTGGGGGACCAGGCTCGGTCCGGTCCAGGGAGGCAAGTCCCGGGTCACCTTGTTCGCCAACAAGACCCTCCTGGACTCCTTCTGGTCCCGCTGCCGTGACGCCATGTGGAAGAACGCCGAGGCCGGATTTAAAACCACCCTGGACAGCCTCAGATCCAGGGCCGGGAAGGTCGCCGGGCCCAGCGACGCGGCCGAACTCAAGGCCGAGATGGACGCGGTCCTGAAAATGATGGAGATTGAATTCCTTCTCTTTGATGACTCCCACGTGGGGGGCGAGGTGCCGGCCTCGGTTAAGGGCCTGATGAATAATTTCAGATCCTTCCACAAGGGCTTCATGAAAAAGTGGGGCTTCAAGATTCTGACCCGGCCCGAAATGGAGGAGTATCGATTTCTGGAGGCCCTCCTCAAGCAGGGCGGGGAATGGAACATCAAGACCTCCGTGGCGGCTCTGGTCCGGACCGGTGGCGAATCCGTGATGCGGGTCAACTCCTATCTGGACATCCCGGACGACAAAACTTTGGGTCATCTCAGGGGGGAGACCACCGATTTCAACAAATACATGAGAAACACCTGGAAACAAGTACTCCAGGCGGAGTGGAGCCGGCAGGGCCGGGGCGGTCCGCCGCCCGCCGGCCTGAGGCTGGAACAGGTCGACCCGAAGTCGATCCGGGCCGAGATCGAAACCTGGATGACCAACAAGCTCCACGGCAACTGCGTGGCCCGCAAGATCCGCAACGTGAACATGATCCTGGGGGAGTCCATAAAATCCTCGGCCGCGGGCCGGGCCACCATGACCGGCATGATCGCGGTCAACCTGGCCCAGGAGATTCCGGCCTACATCAGGGCCTACAACGAGGGCGGCTGGAAGTCCCTGGGCCTCGAATTCATACGCCGCCGGGTGCCCTTCGGCTCGGTGACCGAGCATGCCGTCATGGGCCGCTACGGCATGGCCGCCTGGGACGCCATGGTCACCTTTGTTCCGCCTTTGGCCCTGTTCCAGGTGGCCGGCATGGTGGGGGCCGGAGTGGCCGACCAGTCCTGGAGAATATTCTGGTCCTCGGAGCTGGAATATTTTGTGAACGAACTCTACGAGAAGTCCGAATTCGTGAAGATCGAGGAAGTGACCATGGTCCGTTACTTGGAAACCTACCTGGAGATCATCGAGGCCCGAAAGGAGGCCGAGGACGAGTTCGCCCTGGGGTTTGTCCACGACCGGGGGCTCAGGCTCATCACCGGGCCCTATTTTCTGAAAGGCAAGGCCGACCAGGACAAGACCGACCACCGCAGGTGGCGATATCTGCCCTGGATGACCAAAGGTGAGGTTCGCGCCGAGTTGGAGGCGATCAAGGGCAAGTATGTCTCTCCTTCCGCCCTGAAGGAGGATGGTTTCGATCAGCAGATTCTGAATATCGTCTCCCGTCACCACGTCTGGCGGAAGGCCTGGCGCCACGCCAACTCTGTGGGGCTGGAGAACCATCCCGAGGCCTTGAAGGAGATCGAGGCCGAATTTTCGGAAGAGGATTACAAGTATCACTCCAACCCGGCCGTGGCCCGGTCCAAATTCCACAAGGAACGCCGGGACAAGCTTGTCGAGGAGTTCGAGGAGTACTACAAAACCAAAGGGGAGGAAACCCCGCCCCAGCCGGAGGCCGATTGCCGGGAGGAGCTGGAGAAGGCCCGGCGACTGTCGGGACAGCTTTCGGATCTGGCCGCGGCCGAAGCGGAGCTGGCCCGTCTGTCCGAACAACTGGCCCGGATAAGGGAGGAGTTCGACTCCCTGCCCGACCTGTACAGGGAGGATATTGCTCCGGAAGATGAGAACGCAGAGCAACCGGTCTTTGATTGCCCCGCCCAGTACCTCCGGCTCAAGGAATACCTTAAAAGCAGATTGACGGACCAGGAGAACCGTCTGGGCCGGGCCATGGACCGGCTCAAGGAGAAGACGGCCGCCATTCCCCTGGAGGATCTCCTGGACAGGCTGGGCCGGGCGGAGGCTGGGGAGCAAGGCGACCAGGTCCGGGAGATGATCCGGGGCTGCCGTTTCCGGGATGCCGCAACCCTTATCGAAGGCCTTCCCGCCGGGCCGGACAGGTCGGACCTGGAGGCTGCCCTGGCGGAGGCGAGGGACTCCGTGGAGAAGATTAGGACCCTCTACGCTGAAGCCGAGGCGGCCTATAGGACCTGCGAATTCGGCAAGGCCGCGGAAAAGATAAAGGAAGCCCTGGGCCTGGCTGTCTGCGACAAGCACACCCAAAGCCTCGTCGGCTCCCTGGCCAAGGCCGAAGCGGCCGCGAAAAACGAGGCCCTGGCCGAGGGGTTGCTGGATGGAGCCAGAATTGATCTGGGCAATTGCCGTGTTGATGCTGCGGCGGCCAAACTGGGCCAGGCCCAGGGAAAGACAAGGTGCGATTCCCTGCGCGACCGGATCCGGAGCTTGCGAACCGAACTGGCCCAGGCCCAGGGGTTTGAGCGGCCCCGGCAGCAGCGAACAGGCCAGAGACCTATTGACCTCTGTGGCCGGGAAGGCCCGCTGCCCGGAGACCAAGGCCCGGATCGAGAGCGCCCTGGCCGGGCTGGGGGCGACTCCTCCCGGGCCGGGACCAGGGGAGGAAGAGGCGGAACCCTTTTATGTCACCGCGGAACTCTACCTGCCCTTCCCTACGGATATCCCAGAGCGGAAAAAGGCTCCGGACGGGGCGGATCAGGCCACCCGGGACAGAATCAAACGGGAGAATGAGCGCCGCTTTAAGGAGTATGTCAGGACCCTGACCTTGTCCCAGTGCACGATCGGCCCCCTGATGGCAGGCGCGGCCCCGCCCCTGATGATTCTGGTAACAGGCGAGGGCTTGAAGAAATATCCCCGGGAGATGTTCGGAACCGGAGACCTGTTGGCCATGCCTTTCAGCGCCAGGACCTATGAGGGGGGAGGCGTGACCATCAATAACGGAGCCCTGCTGCTCAAGGTAAAAGCGGTTTACAGGACCCGGGAGGAGGCTTTCGCCGCCGAACCGGATTTGGCGGAGCAGATCGAAAAGCAGCGGAACGCCGGCCAGTCCTCGGAGCTTTTCTCCGGGATCCCCTTTGACAGCGAACGGGGACTGGCCAAAATCTCAAGCAGCAAGGGCACGGCCTCCATGGGGCCGATCCATGAGGGCTGGACCCAAGCCGACAAACAGGACGCCCTGGAGCTGACCAAGGCCTTTCTCCTGGCCCTCGGCTCCCTGGATTTAAACTGCTTCGTGGCCACGGCGGTCTACGGGGATTCCAAAGCCCCGGAGCTGACCCCTCTGCGCCGGTTCCGGGACGAAGCTCTGCTCAAAACTTCGGCTGGGCGGCGGTTGGTGGCCCATTACTACCGCTACGGGTCCTCCTGGGCCTCCTGGGTCAAGGCCAGGCCCTGGGCTGCAAACCTGATCCGCGCCGGGCTGGACAGGGTGTCCGCGTATCTGGCCCGGACCGATCCGGGAAGGCTGGCCGCGAACCCGCTGCTCCGGGCCGGGATAAGGGCCGGGGCCTATCTGGTCGGCGGGCCGACGCCTGACAAACAGCCGCCCGCCCGGTCATGGGTAGGGATGTTATATCCCAGGGGAGAGAGTCTGAATTATCCCGTGGGCAATAACCCATAATTGTTGGAATAAAAACGGCCGGAACGGGGCGACCTAAATTCCCGCCCCGCTTCAGAAGGTCGGCTCTCCGGCCCGGATGCCCCGGCGTTCCAGAAGGGAGCCCTCGGCCTGGAACAGGGCCAGCATGGCCTTGCGAAAGTCGATCACGGCCTGGACTCCGGAGATCTGGCTTTCCACCAGGTCCCGGGAGGCCTGAGCCACGGTGAGGGTGGTGGACTTGCCCAGGCGCAGCTTCTCGGTCTCCGTGTTCAGCGTCTCCTCACGCAGCTTGCGGGTGGCCTCCGTGGCTTTGATCTTCTCCCGGGTCCGCTCCACCTCCACGTAGGCCGTCCTGATCCCCAGCTCCACCAGCTGGCCCATGTTCCGGAGGGAGGCCTGGGCCTGGTCCAGAGCCAGGGCGGCCCGTTTGTGCTCGGCCTTGGCCGCCCGGTTGCCCACCGGAAACTCAAAGGTCAGCCCGGCCGTTAGCCCGTGGTTCCACTCATCGGCGTCCAGGACCGAGAAGGACTCCGTGTACTGGGTTCCGCCCAGGCTCAGGAACAGGCCCAGCTTGGGCAGCAGTCCGTTGCGGGTCCGGACCACCTCCAGCTCGTCCTGGCTCAGGGCCAGCCGGGCCTGGTTCAGATCGGCCCTCTGTTTCAGTCCCAGGGCCACGTGGGAGTCCGTGTCGGCCATGGGCTCCTCCATGTTCAGGTCCGGCGGCTGGGTCAGCTTCAGGTCCAGGGAGAACTGTCTGTCTCCGCCCGGGTTGATCAGCCGGAGCAGGGCCAACCTGCTTTTGGCCAGGTCGCTGCGGGCGTCGATGAGGCTTTCCCTCCGGCTGGCCAACTCGGCCTCGGCCGCGGCCAGCTCGGTCTCGGCCAGTTTGCCGACCTTGATCCGCTCCCGCACCTCCTCGGCCTGCCGCTTCGCGATCTCCAGGGATTTTTCATAGATGCCGATGGACCTCTCGGCCAGGACATTGTCCCAGTAGGCCTCCTCCACCGAGGCCACCAGGGCCTCGGCCACCCCCCGGAACTGGTAGGCCGAGATGGCCGTGTCCAGCCGGGCCTGCCTCAGGCCCACCAGGTTGACCTCGCGCCCCCGGCCCTGGAGCAGGGCCTGGGTGATCTCCAGGTCGTAGGAGTTGGAGGCCGGAGCGCTGATGGTGGCCGGATTGCGGCTTACTCCGGCCTGGATGGCGGTCCCGGCCGGGATCTGCTTTTGGAGGCCCACCTCCAGGCCCATGCTCTCGCTCAGGTCCTCGGGATCGTTCTCCAGCCAGGTCTGGGACAGGGTGGCCGAGACCGTGGGGTCGAATGCGGCCTCCTCCTGGGTTTCGTAGGTTTGGGTGATGGACGGGCTCAGGCTGTCCACCCGGAAGGAGGCGTTTTGGCGCAGGGCCATGAACACCGCTTCCTCCACGTTAAGCACTACGGGGCCGGGGTTCGAGGCGGCCGGGGCGGCTTCCTCGGCGACGGCCGGGTCCGCCTTCTCCAGCACGGCCGGCGGAAGCTGCTCTATCTTCATCTCCTGGCTGGCGGCCCAGGCCGGCTGTCCAAAGGCGCATCCGGCCATAAGGGCCGCCAGCACCACCAGGAGGCTCATGTTTCGGGAATCGGGTTTGAAGGTCATGGTCTTATTCCCCTCCTTGGGGGGAGGTTTCTCCGGCCTCCGGCGAGGAGGCCTGGGAGCGCCTGTGTTTCCGGCGCAGTCCGGTGAGCCTCTGTTCCAGGGCCTTGGGTGAGGCCTGGTGTCTGGCCAGGTAAAAGTATCCGATGGGCACCACGAACAGAGTCAGCAGGCAGGCCGAGGTGGCCCCGAAGCAGATCACCGTTCCCAGGGCGATCCGGCTGGCGGCCCCGGCGCCGGAGGAGAGAACCAGGGGCAGGGCCCCGATGGCCGTGGACAGCCCGGTCATGGCGATGGGCCGCAGTCTGAGCCGGGAGGCCCGGAAGAGCGCCTCCTCGAACTCCATTCCCCGGTCCCGCAGCTGGTTGGCGAACTCCACGATGAGGATGCCGTTCTTGGCGGCCAGGCCGATGAGCATGACCAGGCCGATTTCGCTGAAGATGTTCAGGGTCACGTTGAACCAGATCATCCCCAGGACCGCGCCCAGGAGGCCCATGGGCACGGTCAGGATGATGATGAAGGGGCTGACGTAGCTCTCGAACTGGGCCGCCAGGACCAGGTAGGCCACCACCACGGCCAGGACGAAGACGAACACCACCGAGCCGCTGGTCTCCTTGAACTTCTGGGACATGCCCTTGTAGCTGATGGTGGCCGTGGAGGGCAGCTCCTGGCGGACGCTCTTTTCCAGGTAGTCGAGGCAGTCGCTCAGGGAGTATCCCTCGGCGATGCTGGCCGAAATGGTGATGGCCCGGACCCGGTTGTAGCGTTCCAGGGAGCTGGCGTCGGCCCGCTCCTCCAGGGCGACCAGGTTGGACAAGGGGATCAGCTCCCCGGTCCTGGACGAACGGACGTAGATGTTCTCCAGGTCCGTGGGGGTCCGGCGCTCGTCCTCCTCGCCCTGGAGGATGACGTCGTACTCCTCGCCGTTGTCCACATAGGTGGTCACCTGGCGGGAGCCCAGCATGGTCTCCAGGGTCCGGCCGATGGTCTGGGAGTAGACCCCCAGCTCCGAGGCCCGGTCGCGGTCCACGGCCACCCGGAACTGGGGCGTGGTCTCCTTATAGTCCGCGTCTACGCCCATCATGCCCGGGTATTCCTTGGCCTTGGCCAGGATGATGTCCCGCCACTTGACCAGTTCCTCATAGGTGGGCCCGCCGATGACGAACTGGATGGGCTGCCCGAAAAAGTGGGTCAGCCCCGGGGGCTGGATGACAAAGGCCTTCACCCCCACCACCTGGGATAGTTCCTGGAAGACCTCCCTGGCGATCTGGGAGGCTGACCTGTCCCTCTCCTCCCAAGGTTTCAGTTCTATGATACCCATGCCGCTGTTGACCGCGCCGTTGGAGTTACGGCCGCCGGGGGTCCTGGTCAGGACATGCCGGGCTTCTCCTTTATCTATGAGTTTGTTCAACCGTACGGCCACCTGGTCCATGTAACCCTGGGAGGTGTTGAAGCCTGTTCCTTCCGGGGCGGTGACGCTGGCCATCAGGGCCCCCCGGTCGTCCTGGGGTTCCAGTTCGGACTGGAGGCGCCCCAATAGGATCCAGACCGAGCCGCAGAACAGGATGAGCACAAAAAGGCAGGCAAAGGGGTGCCGGACCACCCTTTTTAAAACCCGGTCGTAAAGGCTGATGACCCGGGCGAAGGCAGCCTCCACGGTTCTGCCGAGCAAACCCTCCTTCTCCTTGCTTTTAATGACCTTGGAGCACATAACCGGTGAGAGGGTCAGGGCCACCAGGGTGGAGAAGCAGACCGCCCCGACCATGGCGAAGGCGAACTCGGTGAAGAGCTTGCCCATGTCGCCCTCCAAAAGGCTGATGGGCACGAACACGGCCACCAGGACCAGGGTGGTGGCGATGACCGCGAAACCGACCTCTCGGGCGCCCCTGAAGGCGGCCAGAAGCGGCGGTTCTCCCTCCTCGATGTGGCGGTTGATGTTTTCCAAAACCACGATGGAGTCGTCCACCACCAGCCCGATGGCCAGGACCAGGGCCAGCAGGGTGAGCAGGTTCACCGAAAAACCCAGGACGTAGAGGACGATGAAGGCCGAGATCAGGGAGATGGGCACGGTCACCGCCGGGATCAGGGCCGCCCGGCCATTGCCCAGGAACAGGAAGATGATGCAGATCACCAGGGTCAAGGCGATCCCCAGGGAGATGACCACCTCCCGCACCGCCGCCTCGACGAAGAGGGAGCTGTCCCGCATGATGATCATCTCCATGCCCTGGGGCAGGCCGGGCTCCAACTCCTTCATGACCTTCTTGACCCCGTTGATCATGGCCAGGGTGTTGGCCGTGGACTGGCGGTTCACGGCCAGGCCGACCATGTTCTTTCCGTCCGCGTTAAAGCTTTCGCGCAGGCTCTCGGCGGCGATCTCCACCCGGGCCACGTCGCCCAGCCTGGTCAGGTAGCCGTCGTCGCCCCGGCTGATGACCAGCTTGCGGAAATCCTCGGGGGTCTGATAGCCCCGCTTCACCCTGAGGGTGAACTCCCTGTCCTTGGATTCCAGCCGCCCGGCGGGCAGTTCCACGTTCTCCACGTTCAGGGCGTCTTCAATGTCGCCCACGGTCAGATTGCGGGCGGCCAGGGCCTTGCGGCTCAGCCAGATCCTCATGGAGTAACGTTTTTCTCCGAAGATCCGGGTCTGGGCCACGCCGTCCACCACGGAGAACCGGTCCACCAGGTAGCGGTCCGCGTAATCGGTCAGCTCCAACTGGCTCATGGTGGGGTGGACCAGGCCGATGATGAGCACCGGCATGTTGCTGGTGCTCCGCTTGGAAATCTCCGGGGATCCCGCCTCGTCG
Organism: Desulfarculia bacterium; assembly: GCA_963662305.1. Lineage (GTDB taxonomy): Bacteria > Desulfobacterota > Desulfarculia. Next base: position 1,315,018 of record OY759351.1, read on the forward strand.
GGCAGATCGCCGGAGACCCGGCTGACCTTGTCCCGGACGTCGTTGGCCGCCTCGTTGATGTCGGTATCAATGTCGAACTCAAGACTGACCGAGGACTGGCCGTCCTCGCTGCTGGACTCGATGGTCTTGAGCCCCTCGATTCCGGAGACGCTGCCTTCGATGATCTGGGTGATCTTGGTCTCCACTACGCTGGCCGAGGCCCCGGTGTAGGAGGTGCTGATGGTGATGATCGGCGAATCCACATCCGGGTATTCCCTCAGAGGCAGCCGGGTGAAGGAGATGATCCCGAAGGTGATCAGCAACAGGCTGATCACCGAGGCGAAAACAGGCCTTTTTATTGAAGTGTCACTTAGAAACACGGTTAATTCCTAATTTTCGGTGGAGGAGGACTGGGGGGGTTGGGTCTTTTCGGCCGCCGGGGTTTCGGCGACCCGGACCGGGGCTCCGTCTTTCAGATTCATCAGGCCTTCGACCGCGATCTTCTCGCCCTCTTTAAGTCCTTGCTCTATTTCCACCCATCCGGTTTCGCGGACTCCTAGAGTCAACTCCCGCCGTTCCACTTTGTTATCCGGGCCCAGGACAAAGGCGTATTGCTTTTCCGCATAGGCCAGGATGGCCTTTTCCGGAATGGCGATGGCCTGGCGGGGGCGGCTGATGAGGGTTACGGTCAGGAGCATGCCCGGGCGCAGCAGGAGGTCCGGGTTGGGCAGATGGGCCTGGACCTTCACGGCCCGGGTGGTGGTATTCACCCGCGAGTCGATGACCGCCACCTTGCCGTTGAAGGTGGTTTCCGGCCAGGCCGCGCTCTGGGCCACGATCTCCTGCCCGATCTTGACCTGAGCCAACCGCTTTTCGGGTACGGTGAAGTCGACCTTGATCAAGTCCAGGTCGTCGAGAGTGGTGATGACCGTGCCGGCCGTGACCAGGGCTCCGGGACTGACCTGTCTTATCCCCAACACCCCGGCAAAGGGGGCCTTGATGACCAGGTCCCGCAACCGGGCCTGGGCCTGGGCCAGACGCGCCTCGGCCGCCTGGGTGGCGCTTTGCTGGTTATCGAACTCCTCCACCGAGACCATCTTTTTCTGGCGCAGGGCCTTGACCCGGGCCAGTTCCCGGCGATTCTCCTCCACCTCCACCTGGGCTTCCTCAAGCTCAGCCAGTTCTTCGGCGTTCTCCAGTTGAACCAGGGGAGCTCCCTGTTCCACCTTGGCGCCTTCCTGGAACAGGATTTTGCTGATGCGTTCCGAGACCGAGGCGGTGATGGTTACCGATTCGTTGGCCGAGGCGGTGCCCAGGGCCTCTATCCGCGTGGCGAACTGGCGCCGGCTTACCGGTTCCACCTCCACCGTGCTGATTACCGTTCCGGCCTGTCGGGCGGGCAGACTGGTCTGCCCGAAATAGCGCTTACCGGCGTAGATGACCGCCAGAGCCGCCAAGATGACGGCGATTCCCTTAACGTATTTCATCCTTAAACCTTTTGCCCTTGACGGAGGCAGAGCTGTTTCCGTATTGCATTTTTATGGCTTCCAGGCCGGCATACTGAAACGCAGCACATGGCCGGCCACTGTTTCTATCCCTACCTCGGCTGGGGTGGGCCCCGGGGGGCCCTGCCGCCCGCAGCCGGGTTCCTGTGTTTTTGTTCACGGGCCGGACTCGCCAGACCAGGGCCCCTAGTCTCTGAAGGGCCTTACTCCATTAGTCGAGCCTTCCGCTTCTGCGGTTACAAAAATATTTTCGCCGACCCGAAATTCCCGGCGGATCGGGCCCGAAACGTAAAAGACGGCCGCCCGGCCTTGTCCCCGGAAACCGTTGGACGGCTTTGAGTTATCGACGAAACCGGGTGGCCGGTGATGAAAAGGCGTTGCCGTGGGGGAGGGGCGGTTTGTCGAGGAGCAGATACCGGATGTGTCGGGCGGGCGGTCGAGCCCTGCCAGCAAGGAAATCCGGAGCGGGCTCCTGATGGGGTAAGGCCAGGGTTTGGTTGCAGGATCTCCGGTTTTCCGGAAGGTGTCCGGGCAGGGGACCGGCCTGCCTTGCCGGCAGGTGAAAAGGATAAAACGTCCCGCTATCCCAGCTTCTATTCTATGATATATTAAAATAAAAGGGCGGCGGCAAAGGGCCTTCGGATCGGCCGGAAGCCTGGAAGCAGCCTGCCGCACAGAATAAGAGGCGGAAGACGGTGCGCCCTGCAACATACGCGGGGTGCTTTTGGGATTTGCCGGAGCGTATATGGACCGCAGCCACGAATTGACCTGCCGAAACCGTTGGCTGGACCAGGCCGATGCCGCGCCGCCGGCCCCGGAGGGGTCAGCCCCCCCAGTCCGGAACGATAGCGACTCTCCTCAAGAATAAACCAACCCCACAGGAAAAGATCCATGACCGCATCCCCCCTGGACGACATAAAGCTGATCGTGGGCGAAAACGGCTTTACCGACGCCCTCATAGACTTGATCTCCTACTCTTCAGACGCTTCGGACCATGTCCACCGGCCCCAGGCTGCGGCTTGGCCCCGCAGCGCCGAGCAGGTGGCGGCTATTCTGGAGCTGGCCAATGAGCGCGGCTTTGCGGTCACGCCCCGGGGCGCGGGCACGGGTATGGCCGGGGGCTGCGTTCCGCTCAAGGGCGGGCTGGTCATGGACCTGGCCCGGATGAACGCCATCCGGGAGATCAACCTCAGCGACCGGCTGACCGTGGTGGAGCCGGGCCTGGTTTACGCCGCCCTGCAAACCGCCCTGGGCAGGGAGGGGTTCTGTTTCCCGCCCGACCCGGCCAGCGGCGCCTCCTGCACCCTGGGCGGCAACGTGGCCACCAACGCCGGAGGCATCCGGGGGGCTAAATACGGGGTGACCAAGGATTATGTCCTGGGCCTGGAGGTGGTCCTGCCCTCGGGGGAGATCACCCGGCTGGGTGGCCGGTGCATGAAGACCTCCTCCGGCCTGGATCTGACCAGGCTCATGGTCGGCTCGGAGGGCGTCCTGGGCGTGGTCACGGAAGTGATCCTTAAAATAAACCCCCTGCCCCTGGCCACCCGGACCAGCCAGGCCCTGTTCGACGACCTGGAGCAGGCCGGCCAGGCGGTCACGGCCATAATGCACTCCGGGGTCATCCCCAGCGTTCTGGAGATTATGGACGAGAACACCATCCGGGTGCTGCGGGAGTTGGGGGGGATGGGCCTGCCCGAGGCAAAGGCCCTGCTGCTGGCCGAGACCGACGGATACACGGCAGGCGAGGCCGACTTCCAGATGGCCAAACTGGTGGATATTTTTAATCGCAAAGGGGCGACCCAGGTCCGGACCGCGGACACCCCGGCGGAGTCGGCCGCCCTGTGGAAGGCGCGCAAGGCGGCGGGCAGCACCGCGGCCCAGCTGCGGCCCCGCAACCTGTCCGAGGACGTGGCCGTGCCCATGTCCCGGCTGGCCGAGTTTCTGCGCCGTTTCTCGGCGATAATACCCCGGTACAATCTGCCCTATGTGGTTTTCGGCCACGCCGGGGACGGCAACCTGCATCCCAAGATCATGTACGACCCCCTGGACCCGGACCATGTCCGCGATGTCCACCGGGCCGTGGACGAGCTGTTCGAGCTGGCCTGCGGTCTGGGAGGGACCATCACCGGCGAGCACGGGGTGGGCCTGGCCAAGGCGCCGTTTATGAAAATGGAGCACGACCGCGCCTCCCTGAACCTCATGCGTTCCCTGAAACGGCTTTGGGACCCCAACAATATCCTCAACCCCGGCAAAATGGACCTGGATGGGTGAGATTCTGGCGTAGGGGGGGGTGATCAGAACATAGGGAGTCCCTTGAGCAAGGCTCCCGGCTTGATGCCGTGTTTCCGGGTCCATCCGGCCCGTACCTCCAGAACCCGGTCCACGGGGCCGGGGGATAAGACCATTCTGGGCGGTTGGCCGGGCGAGGGGGGTTGGAGGTTCGGTTCAATCCCCACTACCTTGGGGCCGTCCAGCCAGAGAAGATCCAGCGCGATCTTCATCCCGGCCATCCAGAACCTGAGAGGCGTTCGTTTTTGGTAGAGGAAGAGCATGCCCTTGTTCTCCCCCAGATAGGTTCTTCCGGACAGGCCCTGCATCCGTTCCTGCCGGGTCACGGCCAGTTCCACCTCCAGCCGGTGGCCGCCCAAAAAAACCTCGTATCTCTCCCGGCCCGCCCAGGAGCATTCCGCGGACGCGATCAATACCAGAAGCGTAAAGCCCCACAGGAGGTTGCGACAATATTTATTTGGAGTCATAATCCATTGATTCTATCCTGATTTGCTATCCGGGACACGCCCAAACTGCCTGCCGCCTCGGATTAAGCCGGCGCCCGGTCTGGTTGAAGGAGAGGAACCGGCCATGGAGGGGATCAAGACGGACAACAGGCTCCGGGGTGAGATTGACCTGGGCATGGGCGGTGATTTAGAGTGATTGAAGGAAATGTTCGTCTTATAAGTCCCGATGGGAGAGGAGGGGGTGCATGAAAACAGTCCTGGCCGTGGTGGTGTTTTTGTTGTTTGCGGCTGTGATCGGGGGAACAGTTCAGGCCCAGGCTTTTGATCCCGTGGGCCGGTATGATTTCACCTTGACTGACTCCCGAATAAAGGGGACCTGCCCCATGGGCCAGGACAATTCCGGCAGCTTGAGCATCGTCAAGACCGCCGGCGGCTACGCCCTGACCTATGTCCAGGGCATGGTCTGCAGTCCGCCCAAGGTTTGCCATCTTCCGGGTCAGTGCCGGGGAAACGAGTGCACCTTTTCCACCACCGTGCCGGTGGACAATGAGGGCGGCAAAGTGACCAACTCGGCCAAGCTGCGGTTCGAGGGCCGAGGCGCCACGGGCCGGGGCCGTTCGGTCTACAGGCACCCCTCGGGGTACCAGTGCACTTGGGACTACAAAATAACTATGACCAGGTAGCGCGGTTGCCGGAGATTCAATTTGTTTCACGCGGCCGGGATGCGGCCCCGGCGAGCCATTGGACGATTTTCAGACGGACCGGGCGGCTTGGGCTTGGGATGCGCCGAAGATAAAGGGCCTTGGTGGATGGCAAGGTTTGCGGGGCTGGGGTAAACACCGGGGGTGTGGCGGCTGGCGCCTCATCCCCGGTGTCTAGTGATGGTTCAACAAGAGCAACTGGATCCGCAAGCGCCTCCGCCGCCGATGGGCTTTTCGGAGGTGATGGCGAAACCCTTGGAGTAGCCGCTGTCTATGAAATCGACTTTGATCTGACCAGTTTGGGAGCTGAGGTCCCGATCCAAGAGGTAGGTGATGCCGTCAATGTCGAATTTTTCGTCGCTTTCTTTAGGTTCATCCAGAACCAGTCCCAGGGAGGGACCGCTTCAGCCGCCTGCGGCCAAGAATATCCTTAGAGGTGAGTCCATCTGCCGCTCGCTCATTATGTTCTGAACGGCCTGGCTGGCCTCGGTTGTAACTTCCAGCATCTGGTTGTTCCTTTCCGCCCTTTGTTTGATTAGGCCTTGCCCTTGATCATGGAGCGTCCGAAGGGAGGCGTTGGTTAGGGTGTTCTCCGTGTTTGACGCCCCCTGGGGCGATCGAATCGCGGAGTAAACTTTCGGCTCCCCCCGGAGTTCCGTTCCATTGCAAAAGCGAATCACTGTTACGGAAGGTATATTTTACATCAAAGGTGAAAATGTCAAGCCCAGGGGGGGATTTTATTTTGGAAGTGGTCCGAAATACTCGAAAAACGGACCACAGGCGGCCCGTAGAACGGGGCGGGAAAACTGCGGGGGAGTCCGCGAGCCTTCCCAAACCGTGTTTTGGGGAGGCGTGGCTTCAAAACCCAAGAACGGCTTTTGAAAGAGTCTCATTTTGAACCCCCGAGAGGGGATTCATGCCCCGCCGTTTGCGGCGGGGCCGTGATACGATCGCTCAGGTGGTGTACTCCGAGTTGATCCGGACGTAGTCCACGGACAGGTCGGAGGTGGTGAACTCTCTCCCGAAATCGCCCAGACCCAGATCGACCGTGACGGAAAACTCCGGTTGTTTCAACACCATCTCGGCCCTCTTCAGAGTCTCCTCGTCGGCCGCCCGGCCTCGGTCGAACACGATCACCTGGTCGAAGCCGATGCGGACCTTATCCTCCTCCACCCTGGCCCCGGAATACCCCGCTGCGGCGATGATTCGGCCCCAGTTGGGGTCGGCCCCGAAAAAGGCGGTCTTGCACAGGGGCGAAAGGGCGATGGCCATGACCACCATGTCCGCTTCCATGTCCGACCCGCAGCCCTTGACCTTGATGTTCACCACCTTGGTTCCGCCCTCGGCGTCGGCCACCAGCTGGCGGGCCAGGTCGCGACAGACCTTGCCCACCGCTCCGTAAAAGGCGGAGCCTCCGGGAGAGCCGAAGTCCTCGATCCGGGCGTTTCCGGCCAGGCCGTTGGCCATGAGGATCAGGGAATCGTTGGTGGAGGTGTCTCCGTCGATGGTGATTCCGTGGAAGGAGGCGGGCAGGGCGTCGTTCAGGGCCTCGCGCAGGGCGGCCGAGGCCACGGCCGCGTCGGTCATGAGAAAGACCAGCATGGTGGCGTGGGGTTCGGCCTCCAGCATGGGGTGGATCATCCCCGCGCCCTTGGCCACCCCGGCCAGGACCGCCGGGGTTCCGCCCAGGTCCATCTTGACCAGGGAGGTTTTGGGGACGGTGTCCGTGGTCATGATGGCCCGGGCCAGGCTGTCCAGCCCTTGCGGCGAGAGGGCTTTGATCAGGGCCTGCCCCTGGGCCTGGATCCGGTCCAGGGGCAGGGGTCGGCCGATCACCCCGGTGGAGCAGACGGCCACCAGTTCCCGGTCGATGCCCAGACCCCGGGCGGCCAGCTCGGTCATGGCCTCGGCGTCAAGGAGGCCCTGTTCGCCGGTGCAGGCGTTGGCGTTGCCGGAGTTGACGATTATGGCCTGGAGCCTGCCCTGGGCCAGCCTCTTGCGGCTGATCTTGACCGGAGCGGCCTGGATGGCGTTGGAGGTGAAAAAGCCCACGGCCTCGGCCGGCACGGCCGAGTGGATGAGGCCCAGGTCCAGCCGGCCCGGTTTTTTCACGGCCGCCTCCACGGCGGAGAAGGAGAAGCCCTTGATGACATCGGAACCCATGGACAAACATCCTTTCAGATTAAGAGGAGAGAGGAAGGGTCTTTTTTCACCCCTCACCCCGGCCCTCTCCCCTCAAGGGGAGAGGGGCCTATCGGTGACGGTGTCGGGAACGCAGCCCTGACACCACCAAGGCGGATTCCTCCCCAAATCCCCTCTTCCCCTCCCAGGGGGAGAGGGTCAGGGTGAGGGGGTTTCCTTAAAGACCTATTTCAATATGCTCCCCGACACCATCCGGTCAGGCCGCGTTCCTGCCGCAGCATTTCTTGTATTTTTTGCCTGACCCGCAGGGGCAGGGATCGTTGCGACCGATCTTCTTCTCTTTTTTAACTGTCCGGCTCACAGACTCGTCGGTGTGGGAGAGGTTGATGGGACCCTGCTCCTGCCGGGTGATCTCTTCCAGGTCCTCAGGTCTAGCCAGCCTGATCCTAAACAGCTCCCTGATGGTCTCGTTGCGGATCCGGTCGATCATTTCCCCGAAGAGTTCAAACCCTTCCCGCTGGTACTCCTTGAGCGGTTCCCGTTGGCCGTAACCCCGCAGCCCGATGCCCTCCTTAAGGTGGTCCATGCCCAGGAGGTGATCCTTCCACTGATGGTCCACGTGCTTGAGCATGACCCATTTCTGCATGTCCGGCCACATCTCGGAGCCGAACTCCTTTTCCTGGCTTTCGTAGATCCGGTCCACGGCTTCCAGGATAATCTCCTCCAGCCCGTCGTAGCCCACCTCTTGCAGCTTCTCCGGATCGAACTCGCCGCCCATGCCGAAGCGATCCAGGAGAGCCTGGGAAAGCCCGGCCAGGTCCCAGTCATCCACATAATCCTTGGGATCGATGTGGGTTGCCAGGATCTCCTGGGCCGACTCCCGGGCCATGTCCAGGACGGTCTCCTTAAGATCCTGCCCTTCCAGGATCATCCGCCGGTTGGCGTAGATGACCTGGCGCTGCTTGTTCATGACGTCGTCGTATTCCAGGAGTTGCTTGCGGATCTCGAAGTTATGGCCCTCCACCCGGCGCTGGGCGTTCTCGATGCCCTTGGAGATGAGGGAGTGCTCTATGGCCTCCCCGTCCTCCAGGCCCAGCCGGCCCAGCAGCCCCTTGACCCGGTCCGAACCGAAGATGCGCAGCAGGTCGTCCTCTAGGGAGAGGAAGAAGCGGGAGGAGCCGGGGTCGCCCTGGCGGCCGGACCGGCCCCGGAGCTGGTTGTCGATGCGCCGCGACTCGTGGCGTTCGGTGCCGATGATGTGGAGCCCGCCGGCCTCCACCACCCCCGAACCCAGGACGATATCCGTACCGCGGCCGGCCATGTTGGTGGAGATGGTCACGGCTCCGGCCTGGCCGGCCTGGGCCACGATCTCGGCCTCCCGGGCGTGGTGCTTGGCGTTGAGCACCTCGGCCGGAACGCCTCGTCTTTTGAGCATCTTGGCCAACATCTCCGATTTGTCCACCGAGACCGTGCCCACCAGGACGGGCTGGGACCGCTCGTGGCAATCCTCGATCTCGTCGATGACCGCCTCGTATTTCTCCTCCTGGGTTTGGTAGATGGAGTCGGGGTTGTCCTTGCGGACCATGGGCATGTGGGTGGGGATGACCATCACCGCCAGTTTGTAGATCTGGTCGAACTCCACCGCCTCGGTGTCGGCCGTGCCGGTCATGCCGGCCAGCTTGTCGTAGAGCCGGAAATAGTTCTGGAAGGTGATGGTGGCCAGAGTCTGGTTTTCGGATTCGATCTTGACCTTTTCCTTGGCCTCCACGGCCTGATGCAGGCCGTCCGACCATCTCCGCCCGGCCATGAGCCGGCCGGTGAACTCGTCCACGATGACCACCTGGCCAGATTTGACGATGTAGTCCACATCCTTGGTGAACAGGGTGTGGGCCTTGAGGGCCTGCTGGACGTGATGGAGGACCTCGATATTGCGGGGGTCGTAGAGGTTTTCGATCTTGAGGAGCTGTTCCACCTTGGCCACGCCCGCTTCGGTGAGAGTGGCGCTCTTGGCCTTCTCGTCGATGACGAAGTCGCCGTCCACGTTGGAGGTGTCCTTCTCCTCCGGGTCGATGTGGGCCTGTTTCAGGCGGGGGATGATCCGGTCCACCTGGTAGTACAGGGAGGTGGATTTCTCGCCCGGGCCGGAGATGATCAGCGGAGTCCGGGCTTCGTCGATGAGAATGGAGTCCACCTCGTCCACAATGGCGAAATTGAAGTCGCGCTGGACCATCTCGGGCAGCTCGAACTTCATGTTGTCCCGCAGGTAGTCGAACCCGAACTCGTTGTTGGTGCCGTAGGTCACGTCCGCGGCGTAAGCGGCCTGGCGCTCCTCATCGTTGAGGGGGTTGAGGATGCAGCCCACGGAAAGCCCCAGGAATTTGTAGATATGGCCCATCCACTCGGCGTCGCGCTGGGCCAGGTAGTCGTTGACCGTGACCACGTGGACGCCCTTGCCGGTGAGAGCGTTGAGATAGACCGGGAGGGTCGCGGCCAGGGTCTTGCCCTCGCCGGTTTTCATCTCCGCGATCTTGCCCTCGTGGAGGACGATTCCTCCGATGAGCTGAACGTCGAAGGGGCGCATCATGAGGGTCCGGACCGAGGCCTCCCGGCAGACGGCGAACGCTTCCACCAGCAGGTCGTCCAGGCTTTCGCCGTTGGCCAGTCTTTCTTTGAAGGCCGGGGTTTTGGCCTTGAGTTCTTCGTCGGAGAGAGCCCGTATCTGAGGCTCCAGGGCGTTGATCGCGTCCACCAGGGGAGCGATCCGCTTGATCTCCCGCTCATTTTTGGTGCCGACGACCTTTTTTAGAATATTTCCAAACATTATTTCCCGTCCTGCTGGATTCGATTCCGATGGTTGAGAGTATACATTAGACGATGGACAGTCAAGAAAGCTCGGCGGTTTTAGTCAGGCGTTTCCGGCCCGGCCGGGATTCCCGAGGGAGAGGGGCTTTTTGTTAAACAGGCCTCAGACCTTATAGACGGCGATTCGGCCCTTTCTGCCCTTGACCTCGGCCGGATCCAGGCGGGTCAGGCCCCGGGGCGAACTGAGCCGCTGCACCGTGGATTCGCTGATGAGCAGGTCGGTCTTGAAATCCCGGCACAGCCCGGACACCCGGGAGGCGGTGTTGACCGTGTCGCCCACCGGGGCGTAGGACTGGCGGTCGTGGGAGCCCACGTTTCCGGCCAGTGCCACCCCCGAGTGGATCCCCACCCCGTGCCGCAACGGGATTTGCCCGTTTCCAATCCACTCCCTGTTTATCTCCTCCAGGGCCTCCCTCATCTCCAGAGCCGCGGCCACGGCCCGGTCCGGGTGGAGCGGGTCGGCCAAGGGCGCGCCGAAGACCGTCTCTATCTCGTCGCCCACATATTGAAAGACGGTTCCGTCGTGTTTCCGGATTACCTCGGTCATGGCTGAGAAGTAGCGGTTGACCTTGGCCAGGACTTCCTTGGGGTGGTGTTGCTCGGCAAAGGCGGTGAACTCCCGCAGATCGGAGAAGAGCAGGGTCACGTCCTTCATCTCGCCCTCCACGTTGATTCGGCCGGAGAGGATCTGGCGGGCGATCTCCGGGTCCAGGTAGCGCTGCATGGTCTCCTTGATCCACTCCCGCTCCTCCAACCCCTGGATCATGAGGTTGAACCCGTCGGCCAGGGCGCCGATTTCGTCGTTGCCGGCCGGCTCCACCCTGGTCTTGAAATCGGCCCGGGCCACCCGGGCCATGGCCAGGCTCAGTCCGCGCAGGGGGCCGGCTATGGAGTTGGCCAAAAACAGGGCCACCCCCACGGCCGTAACGCCGCAGGCCAGGACCAGATAGGCCACGGTCACGGACAGGTGGCGCAGCAGGGGCTCCCTTTCGCCGGGGCCGGCCGAGGCCAGGCCCTGGGCCAGGGTGTAGGCCGTGATGGCCGTAATCAACAGGGGGATCAAGCTGACCAGGAGAATGGCCGAAACCATCCTGGCCTTGACCGGAATCCGGACCGCGCCGGGGATGGTGTGGATGGGACGGTGGCGGAGGAACTGGGGCAGGTTTTTCTGCCACTGGGCTTCAATAAAGAAAAAGACGCAGATGGTGGTGATGGCCCCGCCGATGAAGCTTATCCCGAAAATCTCCAGGAGGGCATGGGAAAGATCGAAGGTTCCGTACAGAAGGGGCCCCACTATTCCTATGAGCGGCCCGGCCAGGGCCCAGATGGACAGGGAGATGAAAGCCGTGACCAGGGGTGTGTTTACGGCCTGGGCCTGGAAACGTTCCAGCTCGGGATGCGTCAGCTGCTTCTCCAGGGGCAGCCGGGCGAAACGGATCCCCTCCCTGGACCACAGGTTGCCCCACAGAATCCCCAGGGTCAGCAGAAAGGCGGAGGCCAGGTAGTTGAACAGGCCCATCCCCCGGGCCATCTCCCTTTCGGTTAGAATAAAGAAGGCGATGACCACAGCCACCCCGGCCATGTTGACCAGCCCGGTCAGGATGGTTATCTTGACTCTCGATTTCAGGGGGCCGGCCGGGGTGCTCCATCACTACTCCTGGGGCGGTTTGACGCCGGTAATCTTATAATAGGGCGTCCAGTACATCCGATGGATCCACCTCAAAAACCTGGAGGAGGCCAGGCTGGAAGTGTGGACCAGAGAGTAGAGGGTCGGGACCACGAGCAGGGTCAGAACCGTGGCCAGGGCCAGGCCGAAGATGACCGCCGAAGCCATGGGCGACCACCACTGGGAGGACTCGCTGACCCAGGATATCTCCATTTTGCGGAAGTTGAAGGAGACTCCGGTGACCATGGGGATCAGGCCCAGAATGGTGGTCACGGCCGTGAGGATGACCGGCCGGAGTCTGGTGCAGCCCGCGGCGATGATGGCCTCCCTGGTCTCCATGCCCCGCTCCCGGAGTTTGTTGGTGTAATCGATCAGCACAATGGCGTTGTTAACCACCACCCCGGCCAGGGAGATGACCCCCACCCCGGTCATGATGATCCCGAAGGGCAGTTTCATAATGGTTAGCCCCAGAAACACGCCGCCCAGGGAGAGGAGCACCGAGGTCATGATGATCAGCGGCTGAGCCACGGAGTTGAACTGGCTGACCAGGAACAAGATGATCAGGAAGATGGCGGCCACAAAGGCCTTGCTCAAAAATGCCTCGGCTTCCTGCTGGCTCTCGAATTCGCCGGTGAAGGTGACCTTGTATCCCGGAGGAATGGGCATGGTCCTCAGCATCTCCTCGGCCTGGGCCCTGACCACCGGGCCTGGGATTTGGTCCTCATCCACGTTGGCCTTGACCGTGACCACCCGTTCGTGGTTTATCCGGCTGATCCGGCCCAGTCCGCCGGTGAATTCGAATTTGGCCACCGTGGAAAGGGGGACCAGCTGGCCCTGGGGGGTGGGCAGAAGAAGCTCCCGGAGGATGTCAGTCACCTTCCGCTCCGCCTCGGGGAGCTGGACCGTGATGTCGTAGTCCTCGTCCCCCTCCCGGAAGCTCGAAACCTTGAAGCCGTTAAAGGCCACCTTCAGGGCGAACCCCAGGGAGTTGGTGGAAAGGCCCAGCAGGGCCGCCTTCTGGCGGTCGATTTTGACCCTGACCGTGGGCGCGCCGGACTGGTAGTCGTCCCGGATGTCCTCCACAAAGGGCATCCCCTCCAGGACCTTGCGGATCTCTCCGGCCATCCGGCCCAGGACGGCGAAGTTGTCCCCGGCGATTTCGATGTTTATGGGCGCTCCGGTGGGAGGACCTTCCTCCTGGGCCGCCACCGTGATCTTGGCTCCGGGAATGCCGGAAACCCGCTTTCGTATCTCGGCCATGGTTTTGGGTGAGGGCTCCACCCGGTCCTCCATGTCAAAGAACTGGACCCCGATGTGGTTGGGCGAGTTGCTCTCGAACTCGCTGGAACCTCCGGTAGTGGCCACGGTTTTGGAATAAATGTACTTGATGTTTAAAAGGTTGCTGACGCCCTGGTACTCCTCGCCCCCGGACAGGGGCACCCGCTTCTTTTCCGGGTCGGTCTGGTAGCACTGCAGAGGGTCCACGTCCGGCGGGGGCAGGGCCGCCCCGTTGCTGCCGCAGATCATGGTTTCCACCTGTCGGGCCAGGCGGTCGGAGTATTCCAGGTCCGCGCCTTCGGGCATGTCCAGGTTGACGTAGATGGAGCGAGGGTCCACGTTGGGGAAGAACTCCATCGGTTTTTCCAGGCCCACCTGGAAGTACCAGACCAGGGCCAGAGAGACCAGGATCAGGAAACTCAGGGCCATGACCGCCAACCTGTTGTTGAGAGCCCCCACCAGAACCAGGCGGTAGGATTTGAGCACAAAACCCCTTACCTCCACCGGCTGTTCCCCGGCGGCCTCCACCTCGGCCCCGGACTTGGCTTTCCCGTTACCGTTGGCCTGGGGCGGGGTCAGGAATATGGCGGCCAGGGCCGGGTTGATGACCATGGCCACGAACAGGGAGGAGGAGAGGGTCACGATCAGGGTTATGGGCAGGAACTTCATGAACTCGCCCGTTATCCCCGGCCAGAAGATCAGGGGCAGAAAGGCGGCCAGGGTGGTCATGGTGGAGCCGATGACCGGGTAGGCCACCTCCGAGGCCGCACTGACCGCGGCCTGGAGCTTGGGCACGCCCTGCTCCATGTAGCGGTAGATGTTCTCGATGATGACGATGGCGTTGTCCACCAGCATGCCCAGGGCCAGGGTCAGGCTGAACAGGACCACCATGTTCAGGGTTATGCCCAGGGCGTAGAGCGCGGAGAAGGAGAGAAACATGGAAAAGGGGATGGCCATGCTCACCAGAACCGCGTTTTTGAAGCCCATGGTGAAAAAGAGGATCAGGATCACCAGGATCAGCCCGGTGAGGATGTTGTTCTCCAGATCCGAGACCATCAGGTCGATGTCCTTGGATTGGTCCATCAGTTTGGTGTAGGTGACCCCTTTGGGCCAGGTGAGGCTCTGCTCCTCCAGGACCCGGTTGACCTGGTCCACGATCTTGATGATGTTCTCCCCGGCCCGTTTTTTGATCTGGATATTGACCGCCTGGTGGCCGTTGAGGCGGGAGCGGCTTTCCTCCTCCTTATACCCGTCCACCACCCGGGCCGCATCCTTGAGGTAGACCGGGCGGCCGTTGTGGAGCCCCACCACCAGCCCGTATATCTCGTCCGGGGTCTCGAACTCGCCCGGCACCCGGAGCTGGAACCGGCCGTCGCCCATGCGGATGGCTCCGCCCGAGACATTGGTGTTCTCCTGGGAGATGACGTTTTGAAGGGAGACGATGGACAGCCCGTAATAGGCCAGCTTGGCCGCGTCCGGCTCCACCCTGATCTCCCGCTCCAGACCGCCGGTGATCTCTACCTCCAGGACGCCGGGGATGGACTCGATGTCCTCCTCCAGGTTGTCGGCGATCTCCTTCAGCCGGACCAGCCCCACCGGCCCGGAGAGGGAGACGATGAGAATGGGCAGCTCCGAGATGTTGACCTCGAAGACCACCGGATCGTCCTCCAGGTCCGAGGGCAGATCACCTTTGGCCAGATCGACCTTATCCTTGGTCTTCTGCAGAACGTCGTCGATGTCGGTCTCGGTCACAAACTCGATGTTGATGGAGGAAAGGCCCTCGGAGCTGATGGACTTGATCCGCTTGACCCCTTCCAGCCCCTTCAGCTTTTTTTCGATGGGGATGGTGATGGACTGCTCCACGTCCTCGGGGGAGACGCCCGGATAGGTGGCGGAGACGAAAACATAGGGGATGGTTATGTCCGGGGAGGCCTCCCGGGGCAGAAGATTGTAGGAGGTGAAGCCGAAGACCAGGATAACCACGGCCAAGACCACCACGGTGATCCGCTTTTCAACTGCTTTCCGGTTGACGATCATGATTCTACGATCTCTTTGGCATGGTTGACCGTTTTGATCACATCGATCGATTGCCCGTCCTCCAGAAGGCGGTGGCCCACCACGATCACGTTCTCCATGGGCTGGAGGCCCCTGGACACCTGGATCCGCCAACCGTCCGTGACTCCCAGCTCCACCGGACGCTTGTAGGCCTTGCCCTCCTTTTCCACGTACACGAACTGA
Organism: Desulfarculia bacterium; assembly: GCA_963662305.1. Taxonomy (GTDB): domain Bacteria; phylum Desulfobacterota; class Desulfarculia. The sequence goes on from OY759351.1 coordinate 1,330,124, forward strand.
TGACCGCTGTCGGTGATGACCGCGTACAGGGGAACCACCAGGGCTCCGGGGATGATCTTTTTGACCAGTTCCACCCGGACGAACATGCCGGGCAGGATCTTGCCTTCCGGGTTGTCCAGAATAAGCTCCAGGTCGTACAGCCGGGCCAGGGAGCTGGGCTGGAGAGAGAGGAAGGTTTTGCGGCCCTTGACCCGCAGGCCGCCCAAAGCTTCGATGATGACGTCCGCGGTTTTTAGATCAAAGACTGCGGCCACGTCCGATTCCGGAACCCCGACCTTGACCTTGACTCGGTCGGTCTGGAGAATCTGGCCCACCGGATCGCCCTTGGCCAGAAAATCTCCCGGGTTGGCCATCTGCCTGTTCAATCTGCCCCTTATGGGGGCGATAATGGCCGTTTTGGTGAGCGACAGCCGGGCCGCCACCATCTGGGCCTCCAGATCCTTGAGCTGGGCCTCCATGCTGTCCAGTTGGGATTTGGCAGTGACTTTTTTCTCGGCCAGGATCGAGATTCTTTTGTACTCCGCTTTGGCCAGCTTGTAGTTGGCCTGGACCCGGGACAGAGCGGTCCGGTAGTCGCGGTCGTCTATCCGGCAGATGACCTGGCCCTCCTTGACCGCCTGGCCCTCCTCCACGGGGCAGTCCATCACCCGGCCGCCCACCTCGGCCCTGACCATCAGATCCTCCATGGGCTGGACTTCGGCCGGAAGATTGATGGCATCCTTGAGCAGGCGGGGCTGGAGCCTCAGGGCGATGACTCTAGTGGGCGGCCTGGTCGCCTTGACCGCCTCCATCTTGGCTTTTTTCTGCTGGGCGCTCTTGTCCTGGATCCGGCCCATCAACAGAGCCACCATCACTACCAGCAGAGCCACCGCGATCCAGGGGATCAACCGCCAGATGAACTTGAGGAACCTGTTTCCCGCTTTTTTATTTGCCATCTCCCCCTCACCAAAGTGCAAGCCGGACCGCCCGGCGTAATTTTTAGGACTCACCGGTTCTAGTTAGGCTGATTACAAATAATCATAGAACCTATTAATTTATTATGAAAAATGTTCTGGTGTCAAGTTTGTTAACAGGTTGTAACTTAAGAAAACCAGGGTCCTAAAGGCGATCGATTCAATAGCTGCCCGGTCAGGGAGCCGCCGGACCGGAAGGCCGGCCCCGCCCAGACCGAAAAAAAGATAGATACCGGATTCTTTGCTCTGACAAACAGAGCAAACGTATCGCGTCCGTCTGTTATGAAACAACAGGCGCCTCGTGAAGCGGAACGAGCCCTGAAAGTGGTTAGGATCAATATTTAGCGGCTCTAGGTTGACTACGGTTAGACCTTGAGCCAATATATTTCTTTAGTAGTATTTGGTCAACACGGGTAGTTCGGGTTGGATAAATATAAAATACAAGGAAAACGGAGGCTGGCCATGAGGCGCTTTGCTCAATTAGTGGTGCTGAGCTCGGTGATGATCTGGACCGGGGTCGTTTCGGCGGCGGGGGGTCCGAAAATCGAGGCGGTGGAGGATGTGGTCGGCAAAGTGCGGATACTTTGCGATATAGCGGACGTGACCGTCCAGCTGGCCGGTTTTTCCTTTCAGACCAAGGCGGGCAAGGCCGTGGTGGTCGGCGACGTGCCGGTGGGCGCCCATGAGGTGGTGGCCTCCAAGAAGGGTTATCGAACCTGGCGCTCCCCGGTGACGGTGACCCCGGATGCCATGGTTCAGATAAACATAAAGATGTGGGCCGCCGGGGACGAGCAGGCCTCGGACCAGGAGCAAGAGGCCGAGAAAAAGGTGGTGGAAGCCAAGGAGGAACTGGCCAAGGAGAAAGAATTGGCCTCGGGGCAGGCCGGATCCAAAAGCCAGGAAGAATCGGGAACGGCCCCGGCCGAGGAGAAATCCGCTTCGGCCGAAGTGAAAGATCAGGACCCGGCTGCTCCGGCCAAGAGCGATGCGGCAGAGGAGGAAACCAAGCCGGCGGCCGAGGCGGCCAAGCCAGAGGCCGAGGAGTCTCAGACCCCTGCTGAAAAACCCAAGGTAGAGGACGGGGTTACGATTGCCTCTCTCCTGGCCTCGGCCGAGGAGGACATGAAGGCTTTGCGGCTGACCACTCCGGATGACAACAACGCCCTGGATAAGTACAACACGGTTCTGGCCGCGGACCCGGAGAACCGGGAGGCCCGTGAGGGGCTCAGCCGGATCGTGGCGGTATACGTCAACCTGGCCCAGGGCGCTTATAACAAAGGAGAGACGCAGAAGGCCGAGCGGCTGCTTGAGCGGGCCGTTAAGGCCGGGCCGGATGATCCCAGAATCGCGGCCTTGCGGGAGAAGCTGAAATCAGGGACCGTGGCTGCCGGCCCAAAGAGGCAGCCTAAGCCTCGATCAAGGAA
>OY759351.1:1340000-2976804 GCA_963662305.1 Desulfarculia bacterium
GACCTGGTTTATAATCCCTTGCACTATATAGAGCGGTTTCATAAATATGTTTCGAAAGAAGACCGCTCTAAGCGGACCGGACACGGGCCGCCGGTCGCTAAGCGACCGTAAGCCGGGCCAAAACCGCGCTTTTGGCCCGGCGGTCCCTCAAAAACACGGAACGTGTTTTTGAGGCTTACTCTAAAGATCCTGGAGCGTAAACCAAATGCCCTGGACCAGGCCGCGCCGCTCAAGGGCTGGGAGCCGCCCCAAGAGTTCAACCGCTTGCGCCGGCTCCTGGAACGGCGCTCGGGGAAAAAGGGAAAGCGGGAGTATATCCAGATCCTGAGGTTGCTGGAGATCTTTGACCAGGCCGAGGTCAGGGCCGGGATCAAAGCGGCCCTCGGCTTGGGTGCGGTCTCCTACGACGCGGTCAAGCATCTGGTCCTGTGCCGGATAGAAGATAAAACGCCCCGGCTGGACCTTCAAAACTACCCCCATCTGCCCAGGGCCAGGGTCGAGACCACCTCGGCCAAATCCTACACGGCTCTCATGCCCGGGGCCGACTCATGACCGAGACGCCCCAGGTCCTGCTGAAGCATTATCTTAAAAAGCTCAAGCTGCCGACCATGCTAAGGGAGTATGAAAAGACTGATCCTGCCCCGGATTGATGGACACCGAGAAAAGCATCTATGATGCTTAAGGAGGTGCTCAATGGCCAGGAAGCGCAGACAATACACGCGAGAGTATAAAGTTGAGGCCGTGAAGATAGTTACGGATGGTGGAGTAAGTATAGCCCAGGCGGCTCGGGATCTGGATATCAGTCAAAGCGTTCTGCAACGTTGGAAAAGGCGGTGCAGGTCCGATCCTGTTCACTCCTTTCCAGGCCAAGGGCATTTGAAGCCCGAAGCGGAGGAACTACGTCGCCTTCGCCTGGAAAACGCCAGGCTGCGTCAGGAGCGTGATATCTTTAAAAAAGCAGTGGCCATCTGCTCGGATCGCCCGAAATGAGGTACCGGGCCATGAAGGCCAATGCCGGCCGGTTCCGGGTCGAGTGGATGGCCAAAGCGTTGGATGGGTCGAGTAGCGGATATTACTCTTGGCTGAAGCATCCCGAAAGCCGCCGTAAGAAAGAAAACAAGCGGCTTGAGGTTGAGATCAAGGCTGTCCACGAGGCCGCCCGCCAGACCTATGGCAGCCCCAGAATCCAGGCCGAGCTTGCGGCAAAGGGCATTTTTTGCTCTCGAGGCCGGGTGGCCAGGCTGATGAAGGAACAGGGTATCAGGGCCAAACAGAAACGTAAGTTCAGGGTGACCACCCACTCCAAGCACTCCCTGCCGGTGGCGCCCAATCGGATAGATCGGCGGTTTGAGGCTCAACGCCCCAATCAAGCCTGGCTGGCCGACATAACCTACATTCCCACCCGCGAAGGCTGGTTGTATCTTGCTGCCGTGCTGGATCTGCATTCCCGCAAGATCGTCGGCTGGTCCATGAGTAACCGGATGAAACGCCAACTGGTCATCGATGCCTTACTCATGGCCATCTGGCAGAGAAAGCCTGACAGGGGCAGCCAATACTGCAGCAGGGAATACCAGAACCTGCTGAACAGACACGGAATCGTCTGCTCCATGTCGCGGAAGGGAGACTGCTGGGACAACGCCCCCATGGAAAGCTTCTTCCACACCCTCAAGACCGAACTGATCCATCATCGAAACTACAAGACCAGGCAGGAGGCCATCTCAGATATTTTCAACTACATCGAAATATTCTATAATACCAAACGACGCCATTCATCGCTCGGATACAAGTCTCCGGCAGAGTACGAGCTAACCACAATGGCGGCTTAACCCCGTGTCCATTCTTTAGGGGGAAGATCGGAAACGGTCTGATCGCCGGACAGGGCTTCCATCGCCACTCTCGACTTGAGCGTTGCACTGTACTGCTTCCTCTTGGCCATTTCTTCTCTCCTTTTTCATGGCCGATTCAACCTGACACAACTGTCGGGTTTCTTGGGGTCCGCTGTTCCAGAATCGGTTCAGACTGCAAATGATCAATAAAAACATAAGATAATGCGGCAGTAGCAATTCGTGCTTGACATGTGAGGTAGGGCTTGCATAGAATAAACTTAATCGTTTAACTAAATCGTTAGATGAGGGTTAGATGTCGTCGGACAGTAGGACCAGGATATTGGAAGCGGCGATTCAGGTATTCGCCCAAAAGGGTCCCCATGGAGCCCGGATGGAGGATATCGGGGCGGAAGCCAAGATCAACAAGGCCATGGTCTACTATTACTACTCCAATAAAGAGAACCTGTTTCAGCAGGCCATCAACCTGATCATCAACAGAACCTACTCCGAGATTATCGAAGGCATGCGAGAGACCACGGAGAGGACCGACGACCCGGTCCAGGTCCTGGTCAGGTTCGTGCGGGTCCATTTCTCCGCCTTCTCCCGAAGCAAGGAATGGACCCAGCTGCTCCTGGAAGCCTTGAGCAATAAGCCGGAATACCTCCGCTCGGCCTTTCTGAACGCTTTTGAAAACGAGAATTTCAAAGAGAGCGAAGTAATCGAACAGGCCTTCCGCAAGGGGGTCGATCAGGGCATTTTCCGGGATATAGATTTCAGGCAGGTCTTTATCAGCATTATCGGGATGAATATGGTTTTTTTCCTGGCCAGGCCCATCGCCGAGGTTCTTCTGGATCTGGAGATAAAAGATAAAAAATCATTTTTATTAGATCGGGAGGACAGTATCGTTGACATGTTGCTGAGAGGGGTTTTAAAGAGAGATGATCCGGCCGAGGAGACCGGGGAAGGATATGCAGCCCTCAGCCCGGTATTAAAAAAATTCGGCCGGAATGCGGGCTGAGGTTGTTAACGATAATCACGGTAAAGACCGGTCAGGAGCGAGTGCCGTGTCTCTATCTGGTTCAGGCAGCTACTTAAAAAATAATTCCGGCGCCGGTGTATTCCGGATCGGAATCGATATCGGTTCCACCACCGCCAAGATAGTCGTTCTGGACAAGACCGGCGAGATCCGCCACTGGGATTATCAGCGGCACAAGTCCGACGTCCTATCGACCCTCCTCCATATGATGAATACCCTGAAGATGAAGCTGGGCGAGGTGAGCGTTCGGCCCGCCTTTACGGGTTCCGCCGGAATGGGTCTCTCCGAGCGGGCCGGCCTGCCCTTTATCCAGGAGATGGTGGCCGCGTCCGAGGTTGTCCGGGTCCGACATCAGGAGGTCAAGGTCCTTTTCGATATCGGCGGCGAGGACAGCAAGATGATCTTCTACGGCGACAGGGCCCGGCCCGATATGCGCATGAACGACAACTGCGCCGGCGGTACCGGGGCCTTCATCGACCAGATGGCCAGCTTCCTGGCCGTGAGCCTGTCCGAGTTCGACCGCCTGGCCCAAAAGGGGTCGCCCGATCACCCTATCGCCTCACGATGCGGCGTTTTCGCCAAGACCGATATCCAGAACCTGATCAACACCGGAGTCTCAAAAGAAGACATCGCCTGCTCCGTTTTCCGGGCCGTCGCTCTCCAAATCATCAACACCCTGGCCCGGGGGAGCGATATCCTCTCCCCGGTGCTTTTTATCGGCGGTCCCCTTTATTATTTCCGGTCCCTCAGAGACTCGTTCAGGGAGGTCCTGTCCCTGACCGAGGAAGAGACGATCCTGCCCGAAAACCCCCACCTTTATCCGGCCCAGGGGGCGGCCCTGTTAGCCCCGGCCCGGTCCGGTCCGGTCAAATCGCTGGGAGAGTTGATCCGAATCCTGAAGGAAAAATCAGAGGCGGGGAATCTGACCGCTGAGCATGAAAGACTGTTTTGTTCCGGGACCCAATTGTCGGACTGGAAAAAGGCCAAGAAGCGCTATTCAATTCCACGGTCGAGTCTCCGTTCGGCCCACGAGAGGGACATCTTCCTGGGCCTGGACGCCGGATCCACGACCACCAAACTGGTGGTCGTGGACGAGGACGAACAGATTTTATTCCTCTACTACAAGGTCAACCAGGGCGACCCCCTGGGGAGCGTCCGGGAAGGGCTGAAAAAGCTGAGGCGGAGTTTGGACGCGGAGGGAATCGAGGCCCGGCTCGGGAGGAGCGTGGTCACCGGTTATGGGGAGGATTTGGTCAAAGCCGCCTTTGAGGTGGATGAGGGCGTGGTGGAGACTCTGGCCCATTACGTCGCGGCCAAGAAGTTCGAGCCAAGGGTTTCGTTTCTCCTCGATATCGGCGGCCAGGATATGAAGGCGATCTATATCCAGGAAGGGCTTCTTCATAATATCGAAGTGAACGAGGCCTGCTCCTCCGGGTGCGGTTCTTTTATCGAGACCTTCGCCGATTCCCTGGGGTTGAGCGTGGCCGAATTCGGCGAACTCGCCTGCGGCTCGGAACACCCGGTGGACCTGGGGAACCGTTGCACCGTGTTCATGAACTCCAGCGTCAAACAGGCCCTGCGCCAGGGCAGCGGAGTGGCCGACATCTCCGCCGGGCTGGCCTATTCAGTCATTCAAAACTGTCTGTATAAGGTGCTTAATATATCGGATAACTCGGAACTGGGCGAGCGGGTCGTGGTTCAGGGGGGCACCTTTAAGAACCCCGCCGTACTGCGGGCCTTGGAAAACCTGTTGGGCCGGGAGGTTGTCCGGCCTGATCTGGCCGAGTACATGGGCGCCTATGGCGCGGCGATCATGGCCCGCCGCAGGGCTGCGGGCAACGGTCACCGAGACTGGGCCGAACATCCCGTCTTCCGCAACCTTGACCTTGCCGGCCGGGAGATCAAGAGGAACCTGACTTGCGAGGGCTGCACCAACCACTGCCAGGTCAGGATGCTCCGGTTTCCCAACGGCAGGAGCTATTACACCGGTAACCGTTGCGACAGGATGTTCAGCAATAGCGACAACTCGATTCGGCCGGGGGAGAACCTCTATCCTCAAAAACGCGATCTGCTTCTGAACCGTCCTCAAGAGGAGGTTCGAAACCCGGCCTTGACCATCGGCCTGCCCATGGTCCTAAATAATTATGAAAACTACCCATTTTGGGCTGCCTTCTTCACCCGGATCGGGTTCAGGGTGGTTCGATCTTCCATCAAACCGGGTGACTATCTTGCTGCCAGCGCCCGGACCATAATGAGCGACAACATCTGCTACCCGGCCAAACTGGCCCATGCCCATATCCTCGATCTGGTCAACAGGAAAGTGGATCGGATTTTCTTTCCCCGGGTGGTCTTCGAGGAATCCAAGTTCAGCGACTCTTCCAATTGCTACAACTGCCCTGTGGTGACCGGCTATCCGGATGTCATAAAGAGTTCCCTGGATCCGGAAAAGTACGGCATCTCCATGGACAGCCCCCCCCTGAATTTCAACGATGGCGATCTGCTGAGGAAGGTCTGCCGGGAATACGTCGCTCAATTCAATGTACCGGATTCCCTCTTCCGGGAAGCCTTTGCCGAGGCCCTGAAAGCCAGGGCGGACTACGGTCGGGCCCTCCGTGAGGCCGGTTCGAAACTGATCGCCCAGGCCAGGTCTCGGGATGAATCCATGATCGTCCTGGCCGGCCGCCCTTACCATGCCGATCCCATGATTAACCACGCCATTCCCGAGATGATCGCCAGAATGGGCCTCCACGTCATCCCCGAAGACGCCCTGCCCCTGAATCAGATGGATCTTCCGGAAAGGTTGGAGGTCGTCGATCAATGGGAGTATTCCAACCGGCTCTACCGGGCCGCCCATTGGGCGGGGAGGGAGCCCGGGGCCGAGCTTGTTCAACTTAACTCCTTTGGCTGCGGGCCGGATGCCATCGTCATGGATGAGGTCCGGACAATCCTCCGGACCTACGACAAGGTCCCGGTGGTACTGAAAATCGACGATATTTCCAGCCTCGGTTCAGCCCGGCTGCGGGTCCGCTCCCTGATCGAATCCCGCAGGGAAAACCGGCGAAACAGGTCCTTCAGTTCCCGTCCCCGGCGGGCGATTTTTAAAAAGGAGGACCGGGGGCGCACCATCCTGGTCCCGTATTTTTCACCTTTCTACTCCCTCTTCGCCCAGTCGGCCTTCATCCCCATGGGGTATAAGGTGGAGACTCTGCCGCCGCCGGATCGGGAATCGGTCAAGCTGGGATTGAAGTACGCCAACAACGATATCTGCTACCCGGCCACCATAATCATCGGGGATATCATCAAGGCCCTTAAATCGGGTCGATACGATACCGACCGGATCGCCGTGGCCCTGACTGAAACGGGTGGTCAGTGCCGGGCCACAAACTACGTTTCCCTGTTGAAAAAGGCCCTGCTCAACGCGGGGTGCCATCAGATTCCGGTAATCTCCGTCTCCCTGGGGACTCCCAGCAACAACGACCAGCCGGGGTTTGCCCTGAACACGCCCAAGGTCTACAGCCTGATTCTCTCGGGGCTGGTTGTAGTGGACCAGTTGATCCGGATGTATCACGCCACCGCGGTCAGGGAGGTGACCCGGGGCGAATCGCTGGCGGTACTTAATAAACACATAGGCCTGGCCCAGGAGAGCGTCGGACAATGGACGGTCAGGAAGAGTTGGACGCTCATGGCCGATGCAATCCAGGAATTTAATCGCATCCGGACCTATCCGGGTGAGTATCCCAGGGCCGGGATAGTCGGCGAAATTTATGTCAAATATAACCCCTTTGCCAACGGAAACATAGTCGATCGATTCATCAACGAGGGGGTCGAGGTCAATGTGCCCCCGCTCATCACCTTTTTCGTCCAATCCTTGGCTAATGTTCCCTTTAATCAGGAGAACCATATAAAGTCGTACAACCGTCTGGCCCGATCGAGTGTCTCCCTGCTGGAAAAGATAATCGATCGCAAAATCCGGAAGGCCAATGATTTGATGACTCAGTTCAAACTGCCCCTGATGCCCATCCACACGGCCCAGGAACTGGCCGAAAAAGCCAAGGAAACAATCAACCTATGCAATCAGGCCGGGGAGGGCTGGCTGTTGCCGGCAGAGGTGGTGGCCATGGCCGAGGACGGGATTCGAAACATCGTCAGCCTTCAGCCCTTCGGTTGCATCGCCAATCATATTGTGGCCAAGGGGATCTCAAAAAAATTGACCGAGTTGTATCCGGACCTCAATTTCCTTCCCCTGAACATGGATGCCGGGAACAGCGATGCCAACCTGCAGAACCGTCTGGCCTTCTTCATCCACTCCGCGCAAGAGTCTGTAAAGGAACGGTTTCCCGTGGAACGGCTGGAAAAAGCCGATCCTGCGGGGTCTGCTTTGGGGGTGGTTCTTGTCTCAGCCCCGAATCGATTCAGGCGGTCAGATAGGTGATCCAACCCAATTTTGACGGACACTCCGTTAAGCGAGTAGATTGCGAAGCGGAGGTGACCTTCTCCCGGAAAACAGTACCAGTCAAAAGTAGAGGAATCCGGCATACTGACTTTTCTGAAGGGGAGGAGTATAGCCGTGAAGAAGTCGAAGTTAACCGACGAGCAGATAGCCTTTGCCTTACGACAGGCAGAGACGGGGACCAGAGTTGCTGAGGTCTGCCGGAAGATGGGTATTTCGGAGGCGACCTTTTATAACTGGAAGAAGAAGTTCGGCGGTTTGTGAGTGGCCGAGGTCCGCCGATTGAAGCAGTTGGAGGAAGAGAACCGTCGCCTCAAGCAGATGGCGGCGGATCTGTCCCTGGACAAACTGCTGCGGTAGTGTCCGATCCTCTGTGTACGGGCCATTTGCGGGTTCATGATGCCCGCCTCACCTTAAGGTGAGGTGGGCAGGCGATCCTCGAAGATAATGGCGAACTGATTCAGAGCCTTGGTCCATTCCTTAAGGTCATATTCAGGCTCTCAATGGTGTTGGTGGTGCAAATAACTTTTCTGACCTCTTCAGGATACGAATAAAAGAGGATGATCTGCTCCCGGTTCCTCCTCCAGGAGCGGCTGATGGGCGGGTATTTGTCATCCCACTTGGTCTCGAATTCAGCCAGATTGGCTTCATCCATCTCCACTGTCTTGCCCTGTAGATGGCCTTCAGATCGGCGGCCACGAGCTTCCGCTCCTTCCAGGGCACGAATTTGAGCGAGTGTCGGACCGGATGCACGATGCAGGTCTGGACCTGGGCTTCGAGAAAGACCGAAGTGACGGCTTCAGGGAATCCTTTCAGGCCGTCCACCACGGTGATGAGCAGGTCGTTCACGCCCCGGTTTTTCAGCTCAGTCATGACCTCGCCGCTAACCCGTGAGATCAACTCCGGCGAGACCTCCACGCCATACATCTCCTTGAGGTGGCCCTGAATCCCCCGGACGGTCATCCCCCGGGCGTACATGGAGATGATTTTATCATCAAAACCATCGAAACGGGATTGACCCTTCCTGATGATTTGGGGCTCAAAGCCGGCCTCACGGTCCCGGGGAACGGCGACCTCCATCTCGCCGTCCTCTGCCTTGAGCTTCTTTTTGCGGCTGCCGTTGCGGTCGCCCTTTTCATACCCCAAATGGTGGGTCAACTCGGCGCCCAAGGCTCTTTCCAACAGGCGTTTCTTCAGTTCCTGGAATACCCCGTCCTTGCCCAGCAGGTCCTCGGGTTTCTCGTAATCGCTAACAGCTCGTCAAGCAACTCGTCCTTGATGGTCATGTCCGTAACATCCTCCTTCTAAAGATAAAGAGTCTCTCCCGAACAGCCTCATACACAAAGCAACTGACACCCTCCGGTTTTGTCCCGGCTCACGGTCGCTACGCGACCGGCGGCCCGCCTGCGGGCCGCTTAGAGCGGTCTTCTTTCGGAACATATTTTCGGAAACCGCTCTAATGCAAATAAATCAGATGTCCACTTCGGCTAAAGGACCGTTTGAAACGACAGCGCCATCTTTTATGGCGTATATCTTTTGTTTTCCCACTTTTATAGAGATGATGCCGCAACCGCGAGGGATCATGAAATCACAGTTGGCCTAAGCGTTTTCCCTGACTTGTCGATGGCAACCTCCTTTTTGCCGATTTTCGCGTCCACCAGCCCTTCAGAGAACGTCCCGGCCACTTTATCGAACTTGGGACTGATCACCTCCACTGTGCAATCTAGTCGCTTAATGGAGCATCCGTCAAAATTGGGTTAGATCAGTAAGTCGAAAGGGTCACGGTTCATCAGACGCCACCAAGGGCTTCGGCTGCTCCGGGTCAAGTAGTCTGTCATTTTTTTCAACCGGATCTGGACGGCCTTTCCTTCGCAGCAGCAGCCAGGCGCAGAAGTAGTAGAACCCGGTCAGGCCCCACAGCCAGTACCACTCGCCCTGAACCTGCTTCAGCGACGCGCCCAACTGGCTGACCTTGAGCACGCCCATGATTCCGGCCGTGGAGGGGAAGAGCGAGGCCAGCGCCCGGACCCAATCGGGCATGGCTTCGGACGGCCAGGAGAACCCGGCCATGAAGATGGCCACCAGAGAGGTGAAAAGCAGGATCTGCATGGCCGTCTCCCGCGACCGGAACAGGGTGGACAGAGCCAGGCCCATCCCGATGGAGGCGGTTAAAAACGGGGTCAGAAAGAGCATGATCGAGCCCAGGTCGCCCATCTGGGGAAAGCCCCAGAACCGCTGCATGAAGCCGAACAAAAAGATGGTATGGCCCAGATAGAGGGTCAGGAAGGCGGCCGATCTTCCCACCATGGTGGCCCCCAGCCCGATCCGGCCCTGCTGACCGGAGCGGCTGCGTCCCTGCTCGGACCAGGTGCCGCCGATCATCCCCAGGGAGATGAGCAGGGTCTGCTGCATCAACAGCACAAAGACGCCCGGCACCACATAGGTGGCGTATCCCTCGGCCGGGTTGAAGAGCGCACGGGAGATAAAGCCGATGGGTTCCCGGGCGGTCATGGCCCGGTACTGGGGCAGACCGGCCGCCTGCAGCCGCCGGATCTCGATCCCGGCGGACAGGGTTTTGACCGCGCCCATAAGCCCGGTCAGGGCCTGACGATAGATCAACAGATAGCTGGCGTCGGCGTAGAGCCCCACCGTGACCGTGGACCCGCGGAGAATGCGTCGCTCGAAATCGGCCGGGATGACCAGCACTCCGGCCGCCTGGTTGGCGGTCACCTGTTGACGGGCCTCGTCCAGGCTCCCCGCCCGGCCCGAGATGCTGACCAGTTCGGAGGCGTCGGCCATGCGGATCAGCTTCCGGCTCAGGGAGGAGTTGTCCTGGTCGACCACCAGGATCGGGGTTTCCGTAAGCACCTGGTTGGAGTAGGGGATGGGGTAGACCAGGGAATAGATGGCGATGGCCGCCACCGCGATCAGGGTCACCCCGTGATCGGTAAAGATTCTCTTCAGCTCGGCCAGCCAAACCGTACAGATATCTCTCATTGCCGGCCCCACAATTTCGGATCGGTAAAGGCCCGCCGCAACATTATGGATCCGGCCAGGCCGAAGAATAGAAGCCCGGCCAGCCAGGAAAGATCAGGGCGGATCGCGGCCAGCGGCGCGCCATGCATGTTCAACTTGATCAACAGCCGCAGATAATGGGTCAGCGGCAGGAATAACGAATAGGCCTTGGCCAGGGCGGGCATGCCCATGAAGGGGAAGCTCATGCCCACGAAGGCAAAGGCCGAACCGGTGAAAAAGGCCACCCCGCTAAGCCCCATGCGCAGGTTCATGGTCAGGGCGATGATGAACACGCCCATGGCCTGCCCGGCCAGCACGAACAAGCACGTTCCGGCCGCCAGCGGCGGCAGGGGGGCCTGCTGGGGAACATCCAGCAGTTTGAAGATGGCCGCCAGCATGAACAGCCCCAAGAGGCAGTAATGGACCGTGTAGGGCAGCAGCTTGCCCAGCAGGGCCTTCCATTGCGCCCCGCCGGCCCGGTCCAGCCATTCCCGGGCGGTGCCGTGCTTCAGTTCCAGCCCGATGGCGTTGACCGTGGCCATGACCACGAACATCTGGAGCAGGGTCGGCCACAGGGCGGTCACAAAAAAATGGACATAGTTGAGAAAGGGATTGAACAGGGCGTGGGCCTGAATCCGGATGGGTTCCAAAGAGGCCAGGGCCCCTTGCCGCGAAGCGCCCTTTTTTTGCCGGAGCTGGAGCTCGGCTCCGGCCGACATGGTGGCCACCGCCGCCCTGATGTCCTTGATGATCAAACTGGAGGGCAGGATCCATTGGGCGTTGTAGTAGGCCACCACCTGAACCGCCCGGCCCATTTTAAGGTCATCGGCGAAATTGCGGGGGATGATGGTCAGGACATAGGCCTTGGCGGTGGCCAGCCGCTCGTAGCCGTCACTGGGCTGGGTAACCTGCTCGCTGACCCGCACCGCGGAGGTGGAATCTATCATCCGGACCAGTTTGCGGGAAAGCTGGGTCTGGTCGCCGTCAAAGACCACCACCGGCAGGTCGTTGGCTGCCTGGGCCTGGAAGATGGCCCACAACAAAAACCCGCCCACCAAGGGCAGGACGATCAGGAGCAGCAGGTAGATCGGCTGGGTGGCGATCCGCCGGATCTCCCGGTCCATGACCGACCAGAAGCCGGTCCGGCTCTTTTCGGCCGGCTCTGGCTGTTCAACGGGAGCGGTCATAACCCTATGGCTTCCAGGGGCACGATCACGCTCATGCCGGGGCGCAACCCCTCCACGGGCTTCACCGGCCTGGCCCTGACCTCGAAGGTCTTCAGGTCAAAGCCGCCCGAGGAGTTGGTCGCCCGCCAAGTGGCAAAGTCGCCCAAAGGAGAGATATAAGTTACTTTGAGTTCAATTTTTTTTCCGCCCAGAGCCGGGACCTGGCCCTTGAAGACGGTCCCCATCTTGAAACCGCTCAGCCGGTCCTCGCGGAGCTGGAAGGTGGCCCAGATGTCCTTGAGGTCGATCAGGCTGATGACCGGGTAGCCCGGGCTGACCAACTCGCCGGGCTGGGCCAGGACCTGGACCACCTCGGCGTCCAGGGGGGACCGGACCGTGGTCTCCTCCAGCAGGCTCTCCACCTCGGTGACCACGCCGGAAGCCTGCTCCACCACGGCTTCGGCCGCCGCCCGGTCCTCCTTGCGGGCCCCGGCCAGGGCCAGGTCGTACTGGGCCTTGGCCGCCTGGGTCGCCTCCCGGGCGGTCTTCCATTTCACCTCGGCCTCATCCCGACGCTGGGCCGGCACCACGCCGTCGGCATAGAGCCGCTCGATCCGGTGAAAGGTTCTTTCGGCCAGCTGGGCTCCGTGCTCGGCCCGGAGCCACATGTTCTTGGCCGCTCTGATGTCCTCCTCCCGGGCCCCGGTCAGAGCCTTGTCGCGTTGAGCCGAAGCGGCCGATCTGGCGGCTGCGGCCTGCTCCAGCTTGGCCCGGATCTCGGGGCTGTCCAAGATAGCCAGCCGCTGGCCGGTCCGGGTTTGGTCCCCCTCGCGGACCATTAACTCCGACACCCGGCCGGCGATCTTGGTGGCCAGATCGATCTGGGTGGCCTCCATCTCGCCCTGGATAAAGGTCGGCTCAGGCTGGCGAAGATACCAGGTCATCCCGGCCAACAATAAAACAATCAGGATCGTCACCACAAAGGGCGCGACCGAACCTTTCCTCGCGCTCACGATTCAACCTCCACGTCCGCCCGAAGCCGGTACTCTTCAAATCTCTCGGAATGACCGCTGGCTTCAAGCAAGGCGGCCAGGGCCACATCATAGGCGTAGGCCGCCTGCAGACGCTGAACCTGGGCACTAGATAAAGACAATTGGGCGTCAACCACATCCAGGGAGGTGGCCAGCCCTTCCTCAAAAGCCCGTTTGCGGGCTCTCAGATTTTCGGTGGCCACATTGATGGTGGACTCCAGGCTCTGAAACTGCTCGGCCGCTTTCATCAATTCCTGATAACGCTTTTCGACCAAAGCCGCCAGATCGCGTTTGGCTTTCCGCTCCAGCAGGTTGATCTTGTGTTCCAGGGCCCGGGCCGCCCTGGTTTTGTGGAGCCGTTCCAGACCGTGGAAGAGAGTCAGGTTCAGACCGACTCCGGCCGCCCAGGTGGGTTCCAGGATGGTCAGATCGTCCTGGTTGAGTTCGTGCATGGCGAACAGGTAGACATCGGGATAGAAATGAGATTGCTCAACCTTAACCCCCTGGTGGGCCTGGTCTTTCTTGGCCTCAATCTGACTCAGGATGGGGTGGTTCTGTTGCGAAGCGGTCACAAATGATTCCAGCGGTTCCACCTGGGCCAAAAGAAACAGCGTCGATGAGGCCCCCACCTTTTCGCTATCCAAAGCCAGTACGCTGGCCAGAGCCACCCTGGCGATATCCTCATCCCTTTGGGCGGCCTGATACTCCCGTTTGGCGTTGGCCAAAGCCACCTCGGCGTGAAGCCGTTCCGTCTGGGCGATCAGCCCCTCTTCCTCCATACGGCGGGCCTCGTAGGCATGGCGTTCTAAGGCCTCGAACACCTGCTGCCTAACCTCAACCACCCTTTTGGTCAACCTGACCCCGAAGTAGTAGCTGACCAACTGAGAGGTCAAAACCTGTCTGGTATGCCTGGTTTTGTGACGCGCTTCTTCCAGGTTGGCGTCGGCCAGCCGGTTGGCCGCCATAATCCGACCGCCGGTGAAGATGGGCCAGGTCAGGCTGACCTGGCTTTTGAAAAACGACTCGTCCTGGACTCTGGTCACGAATGACGGAATCATCTGTTCCGGCACATCGGGGTTAAGCTCCAGGATGACATCCCTGATCGGATTGAGATCAAGATCAATGGGGTCGTTGATCCTGGTCCATTTGGCGCTGAGCGACAGCTGGGGCCAGTGCAGGCTCCTGGCTGCCGCCTGGAGGTGGGCCATCCGTTCTTCATCGGACCGGTCGGCCAGGAGTTGCTCATTGGCGGCGATCATGGCGGACCTGGCCTCGACAAAACTTATCTCCCGGGCCGATCCCGTACCGGGCCACAACAGCCCCGATACCAGGGCGGCCGTCATAGCCAGAATGCCTAACCGGATAAGGCCTGATTCATGTACGAAAAGCTTACCGGGGCCGTCCACCCTGGTAAGGCGGCTAATTGTTTGTTCGGTCATGGCGCTCTCCAACATTTACACGGATCCTGGTCCGTCTAGTTCGATTAAATTTAAATGTAAGTCGCCAGGACCTTTTGGACAAGGGGCACATATTTTTAAAGGACTATTTCTCTAAGAATACTGAATTTGGCCTAACCCAATTTTGACGGACACTACGTTAAGCGAGTAGATTGCGAAGCGGAGGTGATCCATGTCTCCCCAGAAAAAGCTGACCCAAACAACACGTAGGCGCTACTCGCTCGAATTCGAGGCCGAGGCCCTGGGCTTGGCCGGCCAGGTCTAGTATCCGGTGCGGCCAAGCAGTCCGAGGGGCTATCCATCTTTTTAAAGCGGCTGCGTACTTCACGAAAAACATGACGTGAAGTACGCCTTTATGGTTGAGAATGCAGGCGAATTCAGCATCAGCCCCCAGGGCGAGGCATTTGGGGTGCCACGTTTTGGCTATTATAGCGAATGTCATAAATCTGTTCCGATTCGGCTGCCGGGGGGGGTGCCCCCGGCAGCGCATTTCACTTTTGAATCGGAACGATATTCTGAAATATTGTATATGCCTGGCGGCATCGGCTTCAAAACCCAAGTCAAAGGCAATTGGATCGGGTGAAGCTGGACCGACCGGTTGCAGAGGTTTCCGCCTCCCGCAAAGGCCGCAGCGGCGCGGTGGGGCCGACCCTTGATCTTGATGAGCGGGAGCATTCATACAACCGCAAGACCGTGGCCAAAAGCACGCGTCGGCAAGGCTGGTGGCCAAGGCGGCCAGGAAGTTCAGGGCCCCAACCGATTCCAAGCACGATTTGCCTGCGGCGGCGAACCAGACCCTCAAGGTCGAGCTGATCCACGGCGAGAGCATTGCCACCCGTGAAGATATGCGCCGGGCTGTCTTCGAGGCATTGAAGTTGACTACAACCGAACCGGGAGGCGCAGCGCCAACAGCTCCATCAGCCCGTTAGCCCTTGAAACCGATATGGCTGCTTAAAAGTGCCCGTTGTTTCGAGGTAGGATCACCGTCAAATAGCTATTTCTGGGCATAGGGCTTGAATCCTAAAATGGTTTTAGCGGCATTCTCTGACCGGTATAAGGCGGATGTGGAAGGCTGGCGCGGGGCAGGTGTTGTGAATAAAATTTTTTGGTACGCCCTTACTTTCACTGACGCATGTCACCCCCAAGATTTATCCCCTGGCCGAGGTGACGCCAGAACTCTTTCAGGGAAAGAGCCAGAAGCTGGCTCCTTTGGACCAGGCTTTCCTTGATGATGAACTCCCGGTCGCTGTGATCCTGGTCGCCCAGGGGACCCAGGCCGTCCAGCACCGGGGCGCCCTGATCGGCCACGATGTTGCCGTCCGAGCACCCCTGGCGGAACTCCTCCATCAGGGGCCGGCCCAAAATCTTGGCTTGATCGGCCACCAGTCGGAACAAGTCCCGGTTGCCCCGTGTCTGTTCCAGGGGCGGACGGGGGCGTTTGGCTGCGGCCTCGATCCGGCAGCCGGGGGTGTCGGCCCGGTTGATTATCCGCTCGAATTCGGTTAAAAACAGATCCTTTTCGGCCGAGGTGACGTACCTCACGTCCACCCGGGCCGAGGCCTGCTCCGGTACGGTGTTGGGGCCGATGCCCCCCTGGATGGTGCCCACGTTTACGGTAAGGCCGGGCGAGCGGCCGTTGAGGGATTCCAGGTCAATGACCTTGCGGGCCAATTCCACGATGGCGCTGGCCTTGTCCGGACCGGCAAAGGCGGCGTGACCGGCCCGGCCCCTGACCTTGATGTCATAGCCGATCCGGCCCTTGCGGCCGGTAACCGCAGAATCGTTCAAGGAACCACATTCCAGCACGAAAGCGGCGGAACTACGGTGGGCTTCGGCGGCGATTATGGGGCCGGAGGCGGGGGAGCCGATCTCCTCGTCAGAGTTGAAAATGAATTTGAGGGGAATCCTGTCCAGTTCGCCGCTTGCGGCCAGGGCCTTGAGGGCGAACAGGCCCACCACCAGGCCGCCCTTCATGTCCGCCACTCCGGGACCGTGGATCCTGTCCTCGGTCTCCCGGTACCAGTTGAACTTGGTATCCTCCGGAAACACCGTATCCATGTGGCCGATAAGGAGGATGTTGCCGCTCGGCCTTGCCGCGGGAGTGGCGGCCACGAGCACATCCCCCAGTTCCGGTTGGGGGAAGGTGGTCAGCTCAAGCCCCAGGGCAGGCAGGAGCTCGGCCACGATTTTCCCCACCCGGTCCACGCCGGGCTTGTTGCGGCTGCCGCTCTGAACCAGAACCATCCTTTTCAAAAGGTCCCGCATCTCCGCTTCTTGTTGTTCCAGGTAAGTCCTTATTTCCGTACTCATCTCGTTTACTCCCAAGATACGGTCCTTGGCCCCGGGTCCCGAGGGACAGGCCTATAGGTTGCGAAGTTCCCTCACCCGCCAGCACCTGGCCCAGTGCCCGGGCGTGTACTCCTCCCAGGAGGGCCCCGGCTCGGTCCGGCACCGGTCTACGGCATGGGGGCAGCGGGTGTTGAAATAACAGCCCGGCGGCGGCGTTATGGGGCTGGGGACGTCGCCCCGCAGAATGATCCTTTTCCTAACCACCGTGGGGTCCGGTACGGGAGAGGCGGACAAAAGGGCCTCGGTGTAGGGATGGTAAGGAGACCGATGCAGATCGCGGCTGGTGGCCAGTTCCACAATCCGGCCCAGGTACATAACCGCCACCCGCCCGCTGACGTGGGCCACCACGCTCAGATCGTGGGCGATGAAAAGATAGGTCAGGTTGAACTCCTCCTGGAGGTCCTTGAGCAGGTTGATGACCTGGGACTGAATGGACACGTCCAGGGCCGATACCGGTTCGTCGCAGACGATGAGCTTGGGATTGAGGGCCAGGGCCCGGGCGATGCCGATCCTTTGACGCTGTCCGCCGCTAAACTCGTGGGGGTATCTTTTGTAGTGCTCGGGGCGGAGGCCGACCACTTTCATCAATTGGTAAACTCGGTCCCGGCGTTCCTTTTTATCGGCCAGACGATGGATCACCAAAGGCTCGCCGATGATGCTTCCCACGGTCCGGCGGGGGTCCAGGGAGGAATAGGGATCTTGAAAAATCACCTGCATCTGACGCCTGAGTTGGCGAAGCTGCTGGGAATCGTAGGCCAATATATCCTGACCTTCAAAATAAATCCGGCCGGCGGTGGGTCTGTCCAGGCACAGTATCACCCGGCCCAGAGTGGTTTTGCCGCAGCCGCTTTCGCCGACCAGGCCCAGAGTCTCGCCCCGCTTGATGGACAGATCGACCCCGTCCACGGCTTTGACCGATCCGCCGGTACGGGAAAGCATGCCCTTGGCCACCGGAAAATATTTTTTGAGGCCCTTGGCCTCAACCAGGATGTTTTCTTTCTCCACCATAAGATGTCTCACTCTGACCGATGGTTATTCGGGCGGATCCGAATAGAGCCAACAACGCACCAGATGGGAACCGGACGGCCCGTCCGCGACGGCGGCCAGGGGCGGCTCCCACCGGCGGCAGGGCTCGTGGGCGCGCGAACAGCGGTTGTTGAATCGGCATCCCGGGGGCAGATCCAAAAGACTCGGCACTATTCCCTTGATGGTATTGAGTCGCTCCTTTTTTTCCGAATCCACGTCCAACCTGGGAATGGAGGTCAGGAGCCCGTGGGTGTAGGGATGCAGCGGGGTGGCGAAAAGGCTCTTGACGTCGGCCGCTTCGACTATGACCCCGGCGTACATGACGCAGACATTCTGGGCCATCTCCGCAACCACCCCCAGATTGTGGGTTATCAGAATAATAGCCGTGCCCGCCTCGGTTTTGAGGCTGTTCATCAACTCCAGGATCTGGGCCTGGATGGTCACATCCAGGGCTGTTGTGGGTTCGTCGGCCAACAGCAGCTTGGGGTTGCAGGCCAAGGCCATGGCAATCATGACCCGCTGCCTCATGCCTCCGCTCAACTGATGGGGATAGTCCTTTATCCTTTTTCCGGGGGAGGGGATGCCGACTATTTTGAGCATTTCGATGGAACGCTCCAGGGCCTCCTTGCGGGACATGTTTTCGTGGAACCGCATTGCCTCGGCGATCTGGTTGCCCACGGCGAAAACAGGGTTGAGGGAGGTCATCGGCTCCTGGAATATCATGGAGATTTCTTTGCCGCGGATCTTGAGCATATCGCCCTCGGAGAGCCTGGTCAGGTCGCCGTATCCGGCCAGGTTGATCGTTCCCTCCACTATCTTTCCCGGCGGATTGGGGACGAGTTGCATAATCGAAAGGGCGGTCATGCTCTTGCCGCAACCCGACTCGCCCACCACGCCCAGGGTTTCCCCTTTGCGGAGAAGCAGAGAGAGGTCGTCCACCGCCTTGGCCGTGCCCTCCTCGGTGAAAAAGTAGGTCTTAAGACCCTTGATCTCCAAAAGTATGTCGTTTTTCTGCTCGTCCATGATCTGACTTGTGGTCCGCTTTCCCGTTTTAACGATTCACTTTCCTCTAAGCCTGGGATCCAAAATGTCCCTCAGACCGTCGCCCACAAAATTGAAACTCATGACGGTAAACATGATGGCCAATCCCGGGAAGGTGGCCACCCACCATTCTCCGGAAACGATAAGGGAACGCCCCTCGGCGATCATCTGCCCCCACTCGGCCATGGGCGGCTGGGCGCCCAGCCCCAGAAAACTCAACCCGGCCACGGTCAGGATGGCCGAACCCAGCCCCAAAGTGGCCTGAACCACCAGGGGGGAGAGGATGTTGGGCAGAATGTGGACCAGAATTATGCGGTAGGCCTTGTCTCCCAGGGAGACCGAGGCGGTGACGTAGGTCTGCTCCTTGACTGACAGGGTGGAGGACCTGGCGATACGGGCGTAACGGGGAATCTGGACAAAGCCCACGGCATAGATGGCGCTTTTGATGCCGGGTCCCAGGGCCGCGGCGATGGCCATGGCCAGGATCAGCGATGGAAAGGACATGATCAGATCCATGACCCGCATAATGATTTCGTCGGTTTTGCCGCTCCAATACCCCGAGACCACGCCCAGGATAACCCCGAAGATCGAACTGATGGCCACGCAACTGATGGCGATGGCCGCCGAAACCCTGGCTCCGTAGACCACCCGGCAAAACAGGCTCCGCCCCAGGGCGTCGGTGCCGAACAGATGACGCCAGCTCGGCGGGGTAAGCTTTTCGTCCAGGTTGATCTTGATCGGATTTCTGGATGAAATAAGCCCCGGCGCCACAGTTATAACCAGCAAAACGGCGATAATGAGGGCGCCGAAGACCACCAGAGCGTTTTTTCTCATTCTCTTGAACACGGCTTGCCCGAAACTCTAATCCGACTTCACGATTCTTATTCTGGGATCAACGACAGCGTACAGGATGTCTACCAGGAGATTGACCAGGGTATAGATGACGCTGGCGAAAATGGCTATCCCCTGGATGGGGGTATAGTCCAGCCAGGAAATGGATTCGACCACGTAGCGGCCCATTCCGGGCCAGGAAAATATGGTCTCCGTGAGTATCGCCCCGTTTAACAGGATTCCGAAAATGATACCCAAGACCGTTAAAAGAGGAATGACCGCGTTCCGGAGGGCATGCTTGTAGACCACTATTTTTTGGGGCAGGCCTTTGGCCCTGGCGGTGCGGATGTAATCCTCGCCCAGAACATCCAGCATCCCGGAGCGGGTCATGCGCAGCAGCATGGCCAGGGACCAGGTGGCCAGGCAGAAGGCCGGCAGGAGGATGTAGCGGAGGGATTCCCAGAAAATGGCCCAGTCGCCGGCCAGAAGGCTGTCGATCATGAAAAGTCCGGTGAAGGTTTTGGGAGGGCTGGACAGGATTCCCAGTCGCCCGGTGGGCGGCGGGGCCCAGCCCAGGACATAGAACAGGACGTAAATCAGGATAAGGCCCAGCCAGAAGATAGGCATGGAGACTCCGGCCAGGGCCGCCAGCCGGGTCAGGTGATCGATGAGGCTGTTTCGTTTCAAGGCCGAGATTATGCCTAAAGGGATGGCTATTACCACGGTTATGACCATGGCCGTCAGGGTCAGCTCCAAGGTGGCCGGAAAATAGGCCAAGAGATCGGTCATCACCGGCCGGTTGGTCCGGATGGAACGGCCCAGGTCTCCCTGCAGAAGGCCCTTCAGATAGATCCAGTACTGTTCATGGATGGGCTTGTCCAGGCCCATCTCGTGCCGCATGGCGTCGATGGATTGGGGAGTGGCCGACTCGCCCAGGGCCAATCGGGCAGGATCGCCGGGGATAACCCTGGCCAACATGAAAATGATCACACTGATACCCAGAATGACCGGAATCAGCATGAGCAGCCTTCGAAAAATAAAGTAAAGAAGCCCTGATCTAGACATGGCAGTTACTTTGGTTGATCCTGACGGGAGGAAACCCGCCCGTCAGGATCGAAACGCCCTGATTGGGAAAAGGACGATGGGCCGCCCGGATCCTCGGTCAGGGAGGTCATAACCATGCTACTTCTTGAACACCGTTTCCCAGCGATAGACCTCGGTGGACGGCATAGCATAGCCCACTACGTTGTCACGCATGGCGATGAGGCGCATGGGGCTGTAAAGAAAGACCCACGGGGCGTCCTCCAGGATCATCTTTTGCACTTCTTGGTAGATGGCCTTTCTTTTAGCCTGGTCCGGCTCCAGCTTGCCCTTGTCCAGCAGTTCGTCCACTTTGGGGTTATTGTAAAAGCAGACGTTTCCGCCCTTGCCCTGGTTCTTGGAATGGAACTGGGCGGTGAGCAGGAAGTCCGGATCGGGCAGAGGAGACCACTTGGCCATCAGCAGGGGCAGAGCGCCGGCCCAGTACTTCTCCAGATAGGTCGGCCAGCTGTAGCCGGAGAGTTTGACGTTGAGCCCCACATCCCGCAGGTTGGACTGAGCGATCATAGCCACCTCCCGGCGCTCGGCATCGGCTTCCGGGTAGCCCAACTCGGTGGAGAAGCCGTCGGCGAAACCGGCTTCTTTGAGGAGTGCTTTGGCTTTTTCAGGATTGTAGGCGTAGGGCCACAGGCTCTTATCGTAGCTCCACATGCCGGGGGGCACCGGGCTGTCTAAAACCGCGGCGTAACCGTAGCAGATCTTATCGATGATCTGCTTTTTATTGATGGCGTAGTTGATCGCCTGGCGGACCTTCTGGTTGTCCATGGGGGGGCACTTGGAGGAACAAGGTGAGAAACGGACCTCGCCCCAATTCTCCTTTTTGTAGAGCTTGATGCCCCTGGTCTTTTCCATCTCGGAGTAATCTTTGTAGGTCAAGCCCCTCATGATCATATCGATCTGGCCGGTTTTAAGGAGCATGATCAAGTTGGAAGACTCCTGGATGACCCTGTAGACGATTTTTTTCAGCTTGGGCTTGCCGCCCCAGTAGTCAGGGTTGGCCTCCAGGATCACCTGCTCGCCGGGGGTCCGCTTGGCGATCTTGAAGGGGCCGGTGCCCACTCCGTTGTTGGCCATCCAGTCATTGACCTTACCGGACTCCACGCCGCCGTGGGCCTTCACCGCCGCAGGGCTGACGATCATGGATACGGTCTGGGCCATGACCGGCAGGAATGTGGCCAGGGATTTGGTCAGGTTAAACTTGACCGTATAATCATCCACCACCTCGATACTTTTTTCGGGCTCCAGGCACTGGGTCAGGTACCACTCCGGACCGCCTTTCATGATCATGGCCCGGTCCAGGGAGAACTTGACCGCCTGGGCGTTGAACGGGGTGCCGTCGTGGAATTTGATCCCTTTTTTCAGCTTGAAGGTCCAGGTCATTGAGTCCGCAGACTTTTCCCAGGACTCGGCCAAAAGCGGCTCGAATTCTCCGGTGTAGGTCACATTGCCCTGGGCGTCGATGGTCCGCTTGTGCCCCACCAAGGTTTCATAGGCGCCGTAAACCATTTTGTAGGACCGGGTGTCGTAAGCTTTGGCCGGGTCCAAGGTCTTGATGTCCGAGACGTGCCCCACGATCAAGACGTCCTTGGGTGTGCCGGCCAGGGCCGATCCGCCGGCCGCGAGCCCAATCAGCAGCGCAAAAATGAAAATCCAAATAGAGATTCTTGGGTGACTTTTCATAACCACCTCCTTCGGTCAATACGGAAACAACAGCATACTTTCCCGCGCCAAGGGGCCCTTGCCGGGCCCCTTTCCAACGCGGCGTTACGAAACTTTCAGCAGTCCCATCAATTCCCCGATGTGGGACGTCTGTTCCAAATTTTCCACCAGGCCGATAAAGGCCTCGCGTTTTCCCTGGGAAAAGGATTTTTGGAGGAGATCCTCCACCTTGGCCAGGCGCTGTTCCCGGCTCAGGGGGTTGGTGGGCGAACCTGAGGCATCGTCGGCGTAACCGACCAGTTTATCGCCGCCTTTAAAGAAAACTTCCAACCGGGTGGGCATTCGGGAAGACTGTCTGTTGAGCTTGAGATACAGGGCCTGATACTCCTCATCAAGGGTTACTGACACTTTGGAGGCCAGGGTCTGTATTTCCGGTCTGGTCCAGTTTTTGGGTTCAAACCACTCTGAGTGGGGCGTTGCGTGGAATTTGAGAGCCACGCTGTAGGGTATGCTGAAT
Organism: Desulfarculia bacterium; assembly: GCA_963662305.1. GTDB lineage: Bacteria > Desulfobacterota > Desulfarculia. Next base: position 1,362,506 of record OY759351.1, read on the forward strand.
TCCACATCCAAAAAGGTCCGCGGGTTGGTTTTGCCGAAGAACTCAGCCAAGGGTTCGATGGCGAAAACCTCGATTCTGTCTATGTCGGCAATTTTGGGCCGGGACTCCTTGATCAACGCTCCAAGGGCGTCCAGGGTGGTGTGAATCCAGCGGCAGCAGGGATAGGGCTTCAGGGAGACCTTCATGATTTCGTAACCGGTGAAGTCGGTCAGAATCTTGAAATCGCACTGATCCGAACCGGCCATGACCCAGTAGCCCCGGTCGCCGTCCAGGATGGACTCGCTGCCTTCGTAACCTTTCTGGGCCAGGAGGGCCGCCTGCAGGCCGGCCTGGGCCGGCCAGGCCACGTTATCCTTGACAAAGGGGATGGATTTGTCGTGCCAGCCGAACTTGCCGGCGTGGGCCACCGGGGCCGAGGTTCCGGCCACGCCAAAGGCGTTCAAGACCTGATCCAGGTCCAGATCGAGCAGTTTGGCGCAAGCGGCCATGGAGCCGAAGGTCTGAGCCGTACCCACGCCGTGGATCTGGCGGTAACGCTCCCAGGTGGGTTCAATGGCCGCCGCCACCCGGGTGCCGATCTCGTAGCCGGCCACGCAGGCCAGCAGGATCGACTGGCCGTCCTTGCCCAGCCTTTCCCCCAGGGCCATGACCGCCGGAATTATGCTGGACCCTGGATGGCCTCCCTTGCCGGTGTCGTCGTAGTCCAGGGCGTTGATGGACGAAGCGTTGGTGTAGGCGGCTAGGGTGCAGGCCGTCTTGGAGCCGGTGCCCAAGACCGACGATTGCGGGTTCCCGCCCAGCTCCGCAGCCAGCTCCCGGACCACCCGGCCCAGGGGGCTTCTGCTTCCACCTATGCCGCAGGCCAGGGAGTCCAGGATCAGTTCCTTGCATTTGGCGATGACCTCAGCCGGCAGGTCCGAGTACTTCAGCCCCACCAGATACTCGGCCATGGTACGTGTCTCACTCACGAATAACCTCCGCTAAACCGTCTCTCGTTGCTTTTGGTAGGACTCTATCCAGTCCGGTTCGGGAATCTGGTTGGCCGGTCTGAGGTAGATCGAAAAGCGGCATCTGTCGTCACCCTGGGTCAGGGTTCGACAGAGGTTGATCTGAACCGCGGGATCGTAGGCCCCGAAAATCTGGTGATGGACCTCCTCGCAGTAGACCCTTCCGATACGGTTGCCGTCCGGGTATTCCTTCCACACGTTGAAGAAGGTGCAGTCCAGGGTCTCGCTCAGCCTGGTTTCCGGGGTCAGTTCGATCTTGTTACGGCGGAATCGAGGGTCGCCGGGGAGATCGTAGTAGGTGAAAAGGTTGTAGAGGTTGATGTCCAGGCCGCGGGCCTGGTGGTTCCGGCGCATCTGGAGGCCTCGATCCCAGCCGAAACGGCGGATGGCCCGGCGGACGGCCGCCTCGCCTTCCAGGCCGAACTCATTGATGAGCCCGTAGGCCAGGTAGTAGTAAAGCTTGGCCTGGAGATCCATCATGTTCTGGAGGTGCTCCACCGGTTCTCCCGGGGCGATGTCCCGGGCGGTGGGCCGACCCTTCGCTTCGGGCAAAAAGACATCGAAGCGGCACAGATCGTCGCCTTGGGTCATTATTTTGGGCTGGTTGGTCTGTATCCCAGGGTCATAGGCGGACCACATGGCCTTGTGGATGACCTGGCAATAGAAAAGACCTTCCTTGAGGCCCCCCATGGCTTTCCAGTGGTCGTTGAGGGGACACTGGAGGGTTTCGGATATCCTTTGATGAGGATCAAGGGCGATCTTGTTGCGCCGGAAACCCGCCTTGCCCGGGAATCCGCCGGCGGTGAAAAGGGTGTGCAGGTGGATGGGAAAACCCAGGGCCTCATGTTTGGCCCGGTTGGCCCTGCCCCGATCCTCTCCGAAGCGGCGGATGGCCTCGGCCAGGGCTTTCTCTCCCGGTTTCTTGAAGGTTCTACAGTATTCGGTCGCCAGCTGGAAGTAGAGCTTGGCGTAAAGCTCTTCCATGGTCAGCAGGGCATTTTCGATTTCGTCTGGGGTTGCGGTCATTAATCAATCTCCTTCTCGGTTCCCTATCCTCGGACCACGCTAATGTGGCCTATCATTTTGATATAATGCTAAAATTAAACAAAGCCGATCCGTCAGTCTGCGGTGAGGGCCGATGCCGCCCATTTTCCCGCCAACAGGATCTATTCTTTCGCCGGCTCCTTTCCTCACTCAGAGTCTTTCTTGTCGCGGTTGCGGTTGTGGGCGGCCAGACCCATATCGGACAGGCTGCCTTGCCTGGGCAGGCCGTCCGGGTAAGACAAAAAAGTCGAGAAGTCCTCGAACAGAGTCTCGCAGACCCTCGCCCGTTCCCAAAGTTGGTCGTCCAATATCCGGGTCATGGCCGTGGTCAAAGCCTCCAGGACCACCAATCGGGTGCAGTTGCTGTCGAACATGGACACACCGTCCGAGAGAACCACCAATTGAACGTCGGCAAATTCGGTGTGCGGAGAAACCTCCCGGTCGGTTATCAGGACTATCTTGGCTCCCTGCGTGGCAAATCTACGCGTTACCAGGAAAGTTTCCTGGGTGTAGCGGTGACGGGAAATGGCCAGGAGCACATCCTTTTCGCAGATGTCTATTAGTTGGTGCGGGAGGGAGGAATTCAGGTTACTGATCAGCCGGACTCGGTCGCGGAGGTACATGACCTGGGTCCAAAAAAGGTGGGCCAGGGAGTGCGAGTCCATTTGACCTTGGATGTAGAGCGTCCCCTCACAGCCGGCCATTAGTTCGGCCGCAGCCTGTATCTGCTGGGGGTCTATTCTCTTGTAAACCTCATCCATGGTTTTGTGGGCCAAATTAATGTGCTGCCCGAGATAATCGGTTCCCTCATCTGCCAGGCGGGACATCCTGGAGGAGTGACGCATGATGGGCGGTTCCAGCCGCCGGACCAGTTCCTCTCTTAACTTTTCTTGGAAATCCGTAAAACCATCATACCCTAAGCGCGAAATAAACCTGACCACCGTGGCCTTGCCCACGCCGGCTTTGTCGCTGATGGAGGTGACGGTTTCCAGGGCGATAAGGGGATAAACCCTTGAAATAAATTGGGCGATCTTTGCTTCGCTGGACGTCAGTTTTTCAAGCTGACGGATACGGTCAAGAAGTGTGCCGGTAAGCATTTTGGAACCTTCATTCCATTTCATATTAAATCGGGAACAAATGTTCTAAAACACTGGCACGTGAACCGACCGGCTGTCAACATGAAAATCGCGAACGGATTATTTCGTGGTTTTTCGTAGCTGATAGCCGTCGATATATGTGTAACTAATAATTAATCAATGATATTTATGGCCGCCCTGGGAATTTTCTGCATCCGAGGTTAGAAAAATTGGGACGGGGGTCGGGATTAGAATCAACCGCCCCGCAGCAAACCGCAGAGAATTAAACCCCCTTTGGGGAATTAAAATACATTCAAAATGACCAGGGATGCTTAACCCTGATCAATTGACGGGTGTTTCGGGCCCCTGCAATCTGGAGAGATCCAGGAAAGGAGCGACGTTGAGTTATCTTGCCTTGATTTGATGGACACCAGATGAGCATCTATGATGTTAGAGGAGGTGTTCATTGGGCATAAAGCGCAGACAGTACAGGCGAAAGTTCAAAGCTGAAGCAGTGAGGCTGATCACCAGGGGCGGGTGGCCGGCCTGATGAAGGAACAGGGCATCCAGGCCAGGCAAAAACGTAAATTCGGGGCGGCCACCGACTCCAACCACTCCCCATTGTAGTCAGGAATACCAAAACCCGCTGCAAAGACACGGCATGGTCTGTTTAATGTCCGGAAGGGAGATTGCCGGGAAACATCCTCATGAGAAGTTCCACCCTCTCGAGGCCGAGCTCGTCCACCACAGGAGCTACAAACCAGGCAGGGCTAAGCCAAATATTTCCGATTACATCGAGCTGTTATAGAATTCCAAACGGTTATTCGCCACTCGGCTACCGCTCCCCGGCGGAGTATGGGCTGAATGCAAAGGCGGCTTAACCCCGTGTCCATCATCGAGGGGAAAGATCAATTCTTCCCCCGGCATAGTCGCCTGAAGCGAGGTCCGCTTACCAATGGAGAGGGAATCTCCGCCGGGGTTCTTATCCGGTGAATGAAAACCTTGCCCGTTCAGATTATGCCATTCTCCCGGAGCGCGGCCATCTCCTTGGGGCTCAGCCCGATCCTGGTAAGGATCTCCTGGGTATGCTGGCCCAGTTCGGGAGCGGGCGTATGCACCTTGCAGGGCCTGTTTTCCAGCTTCACCGGGAACCCGGTCATTTTGATGGTTCCGTAGCCGGGCTGTTCCACGTCCATGACCATCTGCTGATGAAGCACCTGCGGGTCGTTGAAGACCTCTTCCAGGTTCTGAATAACCCCGCAGGGCACTCCGTGCTCGTTCAGGACCTTGACCCAATGGGCTTTGGTTTCCGTCTTGGTGACCTCTTCTATAAAGGCGTTGATTTCGGAACGATGGGTCATGCGGAGGTCGTTGGTGGCAAAGCGTGGGTCATCATTGAGGCGCTCCAGCCCCAGGGCGGACAGCAGTTTCTGATAGACGCCGTCGTTGCTGGGGGCAAGGGCCACCTCGCCGTCGCTGGTCCGGAAAACACCGTAGGGCGACACGATGGGATGATCGTTGCCGGTCCTCTGGGGAAGCTGCCCCGTGGCCAGGTAGTTGGCGGACATGTAGGCGAAGAAGCTGATGATGCCGTCCACCATGGCCACCTGGACCTTTTCGCCGCCCCCCCCCTTGCGTTTTCCCACCAGGGAGCAGGCTACCCCGAAGGCGGCGTAAAGGCCTGATATGAGATCCGTTATGGGCAGGGGATCTCGAACCGGGCCTCCCTCCGGCTCGCCGTTGAGACTCATCAAGCCGCTCATGGCCTGGGCGATGAAATCAAAGGCCGGACGCTTGGAGTAGGGACCGTCGCAGCCGAAACCGGTAACGCTGGCCTGGATCAGGTCCGGGTTGATCTCCTTCAGACGGTCGGGTCCGAAGCCCATTTTTTCCATTACGCCGGGCCGGAAGTTTTCCACAACCACGTCCGCCTGTTCCAGCAGCCTGGCCAGGACAGCCTTGCCCTGATCATCTCTGGTGTTCAGGCAGACCGATTTCTTGTTGCGGTTAAAAAGGGCGTAATACCAGCTCAGGCCGTCCACCATAGCCCCCTGCTTGCGCAAAGGGTCTCCCTTTCCCGGAGTCTCAATTTTAATGATCTCCGCGCCCATGTCTCCAAGCAAGGCCGTACAGAAAGGACCGGCGATAATCCGGCTCAAATCAACAACAACAGTTCCACTAAGCGGCATTAAACGATCATCTCCTTGTTTCATACACAATCCGGGGTCCGGTTACATCAGGCTGGGAATCCAGGTGGTGAAAGCCGGGATAAAGGTGGCTACGGCCAGGACCGCCAGGGCCAGCAGCAAAAACGGAATAACCTCCCGGACCAGAGGCGCCATTTGCAGTTTTCCGATAGCCGCCACCACGAACAACAGAAATCCCACCGGCGGGGTCAGCATCCCGATCATGAGGTTCAGAACGAGCACGGTTCCGAAATGGATGGGATCAATGCCCAGTTTCTGGCCGATGGGGATCAGGGCCGGGACAAAAATAATCAAGGCGGGCATGGGCTCGAGCAGGCAGCCCACGGCCAGAAGCAACACGTTCACCAGAAGCATTATCACAATGGGGTTGTCGGACAGGCTGAACAGAAACTCGCTCAGAACATAGTTGATCTGGGATTCGGCCAGCAGCCAGGCAAATATTCCGGCCGCGGCCAGGAGAATCATGATCACCCCGCTGGTGACTCCGGCCTGGTAGAAGATCTCCGGCAGGTCCCTGATGTGGACCTCCCGATAGATGAACATGCCCACCACCAGGGCGTACGCGCAGGCCAGGGTCGCCGCCTCGGTAACGGTGACCACGCCGAACACGATTCCGCCCAACACAATAACCGGCGTCATCAGGGCCCAGCTGGCGCTTTTGAGGGCCTTTATCCGCTCGGACCAGGAGACCCTCTCCCGGCGCGGATAGCCCCTCCATCGGGCCAGGGCAAAGCATAAAAGGATAAAACCGATCCCCAGGGCCAGGCCGGGCAACAAACCGGCCATGAAAAGTTTGCCGATGGAGACGCCGCCCAAAACACCGTAAATCACCATGGGAATGGAGGGGGGAATGATGGGGCCAACGGTGGCCGCGGCCGCCACGACGGCTCCGGCAAAGTGGGGTTCGTATCCCTCCTCCTTCATGGCCGGGATAAGGATGGAGCCGGTGGCCGAGGCGTCGGCCACCCCCGAGCCGGAGACTCCGGCCATGATCATGTTTACGATCACCGCCACCTGGCTCAGGCTGCCTTTGATATGGCCCACAAAGGCCAGGCTGAAGGTCACCAGGCGGTGGGTGATGCCGCCCTTGTTCATCAATTCCCCGGCCAGGACGAACAAGGGGATTGCCACCAGAGAGAATACGTCCACGCCGCCGATCATGCGAAGCGGGATGATGTTGGTGTCCACGGCCCGGACGGTTTTGACCATGATCCCCAAAAAGGAGGCCAGGATCATGGAAAAAGCCACATCCAGGCCCAGGAGCATCAGTACGATAAAGGCGATGAACAAAAAGGCGACCACGTTAGTCCTCCGTGTTGAGCGAGACCTGGGAGCCGTAACGAAGCTTTTTTATGAGGCGGATCAGCACGAACAGCCCCATCAAGGCGACGCCCACCACCAGAGCCGAGAATATGGCCTGATAGCTGAAAGGCGTCCCCACAATGGTTTGGAAGGCCCCCACCTGGTAGACCTCGTATCCCTTCACCGTCAGGATCGCCAGAAGGGCCACCAGAACGATGTCAAAGCCCACGGACAAAAAATGCCGCACACCCTTGGGCAGAAGTCGCTCAAGGGTGTCGATGCGGACATTTTTATTTTCGAGCATGGCCACGGCGGCCCCCATGAAGGTGAGCCAGACCAGGGCAATCCTGGCCAGTTGGTCCGTGGCCGTAAAAGGATTTTGCATCACGTACCTGGCCAAAACCTGGACAAAAGTCAGTCCCAGCAAAGCGGCCAACAGAAAGATTATGTACAACCGGAGCAACTTTTTTATCCAGGTAGTGACCAGGTCCAGCAAAACCATGGGATTCTCCTTAAGGGCGGACAGTTACTTCTGCATGGCCCTGATTTTATCAACCGTTCCCTTGGGCCACAGTTTGCCGTCCAAGGGTTTGTAAACGTCCTTCAAGGCTTCCTTAAAAGCGGCCACGTCCGGAACGGTGTAGGTGCCGCCGGCGTCCTTGATGGTCTGAATGGACTCCTGGTCCAGCTTGGCGCATAGTTCCGTGGTCAGCAACCCGGCCTCCTTGGCCGCCGCGGTGAAGATCTCCCGCTCTTTGCCGGTCAGGCTCTGCCATAGTTTTTCACTGATAAACCAACCAGTTACTTCAAAAGAATGATCCGTGGCGGACCAGTACTTGGCCACCTCGTGGAACTTCAGCGGAATGGCCAGGTCAAAACCGTTGTCCTGTCCTTCGATCACGCCCTGCTTCAGGCCCATGTAGATCTCGGTCATGGGAAGAGGGGTGCACTTCACGCCCAGGGCCCGGAAGGTGTTGAGGAAGATGTCCATGCCCGCGATTCTGAGTTTCATCCCGTTCAGGTCGCTGGGCTTTACGATGGGGCCTTTGGTGGTTTGAACCGCCCTGGGGGACCGGTCTCCGAAGGCGCCGAAAACACGGACTCCGGTGCCCTTGGCCAGGCCGTCATATATTTCCTGGAAAATAGGTGCGTTGAGGATACGCGTGGCGTCAGCCTTGGTGTTGAACAGGTAGGGCACATACATCACGTGCATGGCCTTGGCCTTGTCCTTGAGGTACAGGGCCGAGCCCAGGCCGAAGTAGCCCATGTCGATGTTGCCCAGCTGCATTCCGGCCAGGGTCTGGGGAATGTTGCCCAACTGGCCGTCGGCAAAGGTCAGAACCTCGATGTCGCCGTTGGTTTTTTCCTTAACGATGGCAGCGAACTTCTGCATGGCCTGATGCCAGATGCTGCCGGTGGCGGAAATGGTGTTGATTTTCAATTGGCGGGGTTTGGCCTGCACATCGGCCGTCGCTCCCAGCGCCATGACACAGACTAAAAGTAAAAAAACTGTTAATCGTTTCGCCGTCATCATGAATCTCTCCTGAGGTTTCGGTTGTTAAAAACTGGTTGTTTCGGGGCCAATATTATCGCCTCCAATCCTCCGAGCCTAGGGACGGGGGTGAAGATTCAGGCGCGGTCCGGCCTTGGCCAACTGCCCGGGAAGGCTTTTGCCGACCGCACGCTCCACTTTTTTGACCACCCGGATCAAGGTGTCCAAATCAACGCCGGATTCGATTCCCAATTCATTCAACAGATAAACCAGGTCCTCTGTGGCGATGTTGCCCGTGGCTCCGGGAGCGAAGGGACATCCGCCCAGACCGCCGATGGACGACTCGAACCGGGTTTGGCCCAGCTGCAGCGACTCGTACACGTTCACCAGACCGATGCCCCGGGTGTTGTGGAAATGGAGCGAAAAATCGATGCTCGGAAAATTTTCCGCCAGATATCCCAACAAGGTCCGCACCACCGGCGGGGTGGCCATGCCGGTGGTGTCTCCCAGGGTCACGGAGGTGATGCCCAGGCCGGCCATGCTTTCCACGATCCGGCCCACCTGCTCCGGGGCCACTTCGCCCTCAAAGGGGCAGCCGAAGGCCACGGCCACGGCGCCGTGAAGGGAGATCCCGGCCTGATCGGCAATAGTCGCCGCCTGCTTGAACCCGTCCAGAGATTCGGCGATGCTCCGGCGGACATTGCTGGAGTTGTGACTTTCCGAGGCCGAAACAAAGACCACCATCTCGTCGACCCCGGCCAGGGCGGCGTTCTCGGCTCCCTTGGGGTTGGGCACCAGGGCGGCCACTTTCAGCCCGGACCTGGGGTGAATCCCCTGGACCACCTCCGCGGCGTCGCGCATCTGGGGGATGGCTTTGGGAGAGATGAAGGAGGTTACCTCCATCCGCTTCAGTCCGGCCGCGACCAGGCTGTTGATGATCTCGATTTTCACCTCGGTGGGGATGAACTCCGCCTCCATCTGAAATCCGTCCCTGGGCCCGACCTCCACCACCACGGCCTTTTGGGGAAGCTTCATGGCTATTTCCCCTCAGGAGCGGGAATGCAGTCCATCTCCGCGGTGGACCGTTCGTGGAAGGGGATGATGATGTCGGCCAGTTCCTTGACCCGCATCATGCTTGCATAGGCCTGAAGCATGTCGGTGTGGATGCCGGGCGGAATGACCAGGGGAGACACGGTCGACTTCCAGGCCGGGCTTTCCACGGCCGTGAAGCTCTCCATGAGACAGCAGAAACCGGTGATCACGGCCACTCCCTTGGCCGTGGAGACGGCCACCGACTGGATGCCGGGGGTGTGACCGGGGGTGAAGAGCAACCGGATGCCGGGGGCCAGATCCACATCCCCTTTCACCGGCTCGAAATTCAGATTCTCGAACAGATGCTTCTGGTAGGCTCCGGCCAGCATGGGGTGCGGCGAAAAGGCGAAATCCAGTTCCGCCTGCTGGACCACGAACCTGGCCTTGGGGAGCAGATGGGAGTTGGCGCAGTGATCGTACATCAAATGGGTGTGGACCACCGTCTTGATGTCTGCGGCCGAAAGTCCCAGGGTGTTCAAGGCCTCGGTAAACTCCCTCACCGGCTTGACCGGTTCGCTCCGCAAGGCCCCCATCACCTCGGCCGAGCCGCTGGTATCCACCAGGATCGGCTCCTCGCCGCCGAGGATCACGAAAAAGGGCGAGGGAATCCAAATTTCCTGTCCGTAGTTGCGTAAATAGGTCAGCCGGCCCGCTTCAGCGGCCAGCTCGGCGGTCACCAGGGGATGAATGGTCAGCGGCACGGAATTTCCTTTCCAATATCTGGGCCAAGGCCATTTACGCCCCGACCGTTACTGCAATTCATTGGGTAGTCCGGTGATCATGCCGGAGAAGAAATCGGTCTTATCCTTCATCCGGTCCACCACAAAGAGTTTGGAGGATATCAGATGCGCCTTCATGGCTTCCCCGGCCTTGTCTTTGTCTTTGGCTTCCAGGGCGGCGAAGATGGCGAGGTGTTGTTCATGAGCCAAGGTCAACCGTTTGGCGGACAACAGGTTCAGGTTTTGAATCATCCACAGCCGGTCCAAAAGGCCCTGACCCATCTCGCAGGCCAGTTGATTGCCGCTGGCCTCCAGGATCAGGGAATGGAAACGGCGTTCCTCCGTAACCGGCCGGCCCTCGCCCGGATGCTCTACCAGCCTTTGGGTTTTATCCAGAATGGTTTTTATTTTTCTTAAAATGGCTGGTTTAATCCGCTCGGCGGCCTGCTGTGCGGCCAAGACTTCCAGGGCGGTCCGCAGGTCATAGATATCTTCTATGCCCTGCAGGCTTAAGGTGCGAACCAGGAACCCCTTTTGGTTTTTCCGGACCACCAGGCCCTCCCGGGCCAGGTGGTTGAGAGCCTCCCGAATAGGGGTCTGGCTCATCTTCAAGGCTTCCGACAGCGTGTCCAGGCGCAGGTTGGCCCCGGGCTTTAGCTGATACCGGATTATCCAGTTTTTGATGGCATCATGAGCTTGTTCTACCAGCGACATCTCGGTCCCTCTGGAATACGGCATCGGCTTAACCTCGATCAGTCTGGTTAATATACAATGTAATGTCAAATAAAATATATGTTTTCGTATAAATTCAGCTGATCAAAAGTTTAACTTCTTAAATTAATTGCCAATTTTTGAGAATTAATAAAGAAGAAAGATGGTTATGAATAGGCTGCAGATGATTCCCGGCGACGGGTTCCTGTTTGCACAAGCGGACCTGGTTCGGGGGGGCGGCTGCCCGCCGGTCCCCCTTGGCCCGGCTCGGTTTAAGGGGGGCAGGCCGGGAGGGTGGCGGGAAATCAGAAAACCTGATGGTCAGACTTGGGTGGGGGCATGTAGTATTTTTTAGTAAATAATAAAGCTGAGTTAGGAATTTAAAAGGCAGCATTGCAGCTTAAAGACCATCCCCCGGGTTGGCCGCGACGTTCCGGTTGGGGAGTCTCGGCGGTTAGTTGCAGAGGGAGGGATAAATACTTGCAGTGACGGATCCCGTGGGGCTTTTTCGCGGATCAATTCGGGGCTAAATCCTATCCATCAGTCAATTGGTCAGGGCTGATCAACCCTGACCGGTTTGCTTGTACCTCAATTAGCACTAGTCCCTGGCCCGCTTCCTCCGGCGTTGGACATGTTGACGCCGTTGCAGCAGCGAGCCGGGCTTCAACCCCTGGAACGGAAGCCCGGCTCGGTTGGGGATGATGATATGTTGTTGGCCCAGCGACAATCAGATCAGGTTGCGCCCGGTCGCAAAGGCGGCCTGATTGGCCTGCCAGATGGTCGGCCCTGGGCTGTTGAGGCGGATCGCCTCCAGCCAGTACGCTTCAGGGAACCGGTCAAAGGGGGCGGTCCTGCTCAGGGTGCCGATCATGACCACGTTGGCGCTGCGGCCGTGGGCGTCGCCCAGGGCTACAGCCTCGGCCAGGACGTCCAGTTCCATGACCCTAAAGCCCGTCAGCTGATCCATGATCACCCGGTGGTCCGGGTAGGCTCCCGGGGCCAGGCCCTGGGGGATTATGACCGTCCTGGCCAGGAGAACCGTGCCGCCGGGCTTGAGCATCTCGATGAACCCGGGGCGGAGAACTTCGCTGGTCTCCATGGAGACCAGGCAGTCCGCGCTGCCGGGCAGCATCGTGGGGCTGTGGGCCGCGCCGCAGGCAAAGGTGCTGATCACCGGGCCGCCCATTTGGGCCATGCCGTGGGTCTCGCCCTTGATCACGTTGCTCTCTCCGTAGCCGGCCAGAAAGGCCAGTTGGGTCAGAACCCGGCCGAAGAACAGGTTCCCTTGCCCGCCCACGCCCCGGATGGCCAGAGCCAGCCGCCGGGGCAGAGAGGCCCGGTCCAGATCGGGCAGCTCCAGCTTGTCCGGAACCGGCGGCGGTTCGGCGGCCGGTTGGGCCTTGCCGGAATCGGCCTGGGGTTCGGCTATCTTGATGGAGCCGGTAGGGCACATCTGCAGGCAGGCCGGATTCTGGGAGACGCAACCGGTGCAGAGGTTGGTGAACCGGGGGTAGCCTTCCTCGTCCATGGTGATTCCGGGGCAGATGTTGCAAAGCCCGCACTTCTTGCAGGTCTCATGGTCAACGGTCAGCTTCTGGCCATATCGGCTTTGGGGAACCTTTTTGATGCAGGTACCCTGGACCACCAGGCAGGTAAACTCGCCCTCTTCAGCCTGGGCCAGGGAATCCTTGAGCGCCTTCTGGAGGCCCTTGCGGTCGTAGGCGGAAACCTCCACCACCCCGGCCCCGTGGGCCTTAAGAGAATCGACCAGGCTCATCTTGCGAGGCTGGCCGGCCAGGTTGACCGGGCTGGTGGGGCCGGGCTGGCCGCCGGTCATGGCCGTCCACTCGTTGTCCAGGACCACCTTGACCCCGGCCACGTGGCGGAACACGGCGTTACGGGTGGCGTCCATGCCCGAGTGGCACTCGGTGCCGTCGCCCAGGATGCTCAGGCATTTTGAGGCCATCTCGGGTTTGCTCAGCACAAAGCCGGTCCGCTTGCTCTCGCTGGCGCCCATGGCCACCCCGGTGTCCATGGCGTTCATGAAATAGAGCAGGCTGTTGCAGCCGATATCGCCGAACGTGGCCGCGATTTTGCCTTTTTTCTTCAACCGGGCCACTTCCTCCCCGAAAAGTCGGTAGGGGCAGCCGGCGCAGATCATGGGCGGCCGGGGTACGGGCCGGGTCTGGGCCGCTCTGGCCTGGACCTTGCGCCCCAGCATCTCGGCTATGGAAGCCGGCGACCATTCCGTGATCTTGCTGTACTCTTCCTTGCCTGCCGCAGCCAATCCAGCGGCGGCCATTTCGCCCTGGAGATAACGGTACCCGTCCTCGATCACCACCACCTCGCCGCCGGTTGATTCATGGAAACGGCGGATCAGCTCCAGGGGCAGCGGGTTGGTGAAGGCCAGGCTGAGTACGTCCAGATCAGGGTAGAACAGTTCCCTGATTTCCTCCAGGTACATGGCGTTGACCCCGTAGGTGATCACTCCGCGCTTGCCCGAGCCCTTTATCCATTGGTTCAACGGGCTGGACTCCACCATCTCCCTGAGGGCCGGCATGCGCTTTTCCATGACCAGGTCGTAATTGGCCCGGGTGATTGGCGGCAGGCAGTTGTAGGGCCTCAGATCGTCGGGCATGTTCACCGGAGGACGGGTCTGGGTCTCTCTCAGCCGGACCAGCCCCTCGCTGTGGCAGAGTGCTCCGCTGGTCAGGATCACCACCGGGGCGTTGTGCTCCCGCCCGATCTCCACGGCGATTGCGGCCGCCTCATGGAGTTCCTGATGATTCCGGGGTTCCAACACCGGAATGAAGCTGCTTTTGAACAGATAGCGGGGATCGATGGTGTGCTGGGTGGAACTGGGGGTGAAGTCGGAGGCCACGTAGTAGATCAGAGCTCCGCGCTCCCTGGTGAACAGGGCGCTGCTGGTGAACACGTCCCCGGCCTGGTACAGGCCGGGGATCTTCATGGTCACCACACAGTCGTCCCCGGCCAGACAGTGGCCCAGGCCCACCCCGGCGGCCACGGCCTCGTTGACGCTCCAGCCCACCGTGATCAGGTCCTGGACCAGACCCAGGCCCCGGTGGATCACCTCGGAGCTGGGCGTGCCCGGGTAGCCGTCGGCGGAAGGTATTCCGGCCCGGACCACGCCGGCGGCAAAGGCGATGTTGCCCTGGAGGACTTCGGCCCGGCCGGCCGGGCCGAGGCACAACTCTCTAAAAGCGCTCATCTTATTCTCCTTTACGGATCAGGCTGTTCCCGGGGTGGTCAAGGCCTGTTCTCCCTTGGGCTTGGCCGCGCCTAATATGAGCCCCAAGGCCACCGACCAGACCGCAGCCAAACCGATCTGGAAGGGTTTGTCCAGGATAAAGGTGATGGTCTGGGCCGGCACCCAAAACCAGGCCAGGGCCCACAACGCCTTGGATATGCCGGCGAAACTCCATTGGCGCATGACCAGGTTGTCCTCAATGCGGTGGAAAAACATCAACTGGGGGCCCACAAAGAGCTGCATCAGAAAGGCCGTGGTAAAGGCGTAGCCGAAGCCCGAAGAGGACCAGCCCGGCAGTTTGCCGGCGGTCACCAGGGCGTCGGTAAAACCGTGTATGCCCACGAAGCCGTATTTGGTGAATATGCCCACAAACCCCCAGGCGATCATCTTGCCGACCAGTTGCGGTTTGGTGCAGAAGCGCTTCCCGGAACCCAGGAACAGATGGTGAGAGATTATTTCGCCCAGAGTCCCCAATATGGTGAACTGAATAAAGGCGGTCAGAAGCGGATGTGCGGTGACGATGTCGATGTATGCGCTAAGCATTGTCTTACTTCCCATTATTGTTGCTGGCCCGCAGGTGGGCCAGTCTGAGACGATAAGAGGTGTAGCGGGAAAAAGTGGCCATGGCCTGGCCGGAGGTGTCGAAGACCGGAATGCCGGCCCGCTCCAGCTTTCGGTTGAGCGGCTGATAGTCCCATCCCACGTCGTTGAAGACCACGATCGGTTTGTCCAGTTTTTTGTATAATTCCGTCAACAGGTTGCTGAAACTGTCCGGAGCGTCGATGTAGCCCTGAAGGCTGGTCGGGTCGGGCCTGTCCTTGGTGTTGGGGCACATGGTGTCGTAGGAGATCACCAGGCCGTGAACCTGCGGATCGGCGGCCATCGCCTCGACGGCTTTAATGTGGAGCAGGTCGTTGGCCGAGGGGGTCAGATCCAGAGGGTTTTTGACCTCCACGATGCCGGACAGCCTGTTTTCCATCAGCAGATCGTTGACGGCCCGGACCGTTTCGGGGCCAAGAGGGGCCAGGGCCAGGTTGGTGCCCTGGGACTGGAGGTAATCGGCCAGGCCGACCGCCTCGTATCCGGCCGAGCCGATGCCCGCCGCCTGGTTGCCCCTGATTTTTTTGTGATGCAGGGTCGAGGCCAGGTTCATCAGGCCGTCAAATTCGTCGAACGTGTCGGCCACCAGGGCTCCGGCCTGCTTCAGGCAGGACACACAGACGGCGTAGTCTCCGGCCACGGAGGCGGTGTGGCCGCTGGTGGCCAGCTTGCCCTCCGGCGTCCGTCCGGCCTTGTAGACCACCACTTCCTTTCCGGCCAGCACGGCCCTGCGGATGCCCCGGCAGAGATGCAGACCGTCCAGACAGTTGAAGCCTTCGGCGTAGATCCCGATCACGCCCACCTGGCCGTCTTCGGCCAGGAAATTGGCGAAGTCGCCGATGGTCAGGTCCATCTGGTTGCCCACGGTGATGTTGTAGACCGGGATGCCGGTGACCAGCTTCATCTCCCTGGCCACGGCAAAGGCTCCGGATTGGCAGATCAGGGCCAGGTTGCTCTGCCCGGCGGGCTGGTCCTGGTCGGAGACCGTGGCGTGAGCAAAGAAACTGTCCACCCGGCCCGGCCTGCTGGTGAGCCCCATGCAGTTGCCGCCCAGGAAGACCGGGCCCCCGCCCGGACGAGCATGGGCCGCCCGGATCTTGGCCTGGACCTGGGCCGCCCGCTCCTTGCTCTCCTGGGTTTCGCCGAGCCCGCCGGGGATGAGGATCACGCTCTGGGCCAGATCGCCCTCGGCCACCTGTTCGATGATATCCACCACCTGGTCGGCGGCCACGGCCACGATGAGTAGATCCACCCGCTCCAGTCGGTCCAGGGAGGGAACGCAACCCGCCCCGTCGATCTCCTGGGCCGAAGGGCTGATCACCCTGATTCGGCCGGCCGGGTAACCGGCTTTGAGCATGTTCCGCAAGATGCTCCGGCCGAAGTTGACCTTGGAGGAGCTGGCTCCCATGACCGCCACCGACTCGGGCCGGAGCAGGTTATTAATTCGCTCCAGACTGCGGGCCGGGGTGATCTCCCGGGGCAGGGCGAATCGGCACAGGCCGTCCAAAGGAACCATTTCGTAATCCGAAAAGGCAAAGGGGTTGATCTCCAGTTCCTCGATGATATAAGGCGCCTGGGGGTTGAGCGGGGAGTAGCGCCGGCCCAGCTGGATAAAAACGCTGAAGCATTCCAGGAGCTGGTAATCGCTGACCAGCCGTTTGCCGCCCCTGGTCAGCCCGCCCAGTTTCTTGTAGGCTATGGTTCCTTTGAACAGGGTCAGAAACTCCCCTCCGTCCACCAGTTCCACCGAGGCGTTTACCACGGCCTGGCCGGGACGGAAACTCTCGGCGAACAGTTCGGTGTCGGTTCCGCCCAGACCGGCGGTGATAACCATCCCGAACTCCCGGGTCAAACGGAGGCTGACCAGCAGTTCGTTGCCGAAGGCCTCCGAATCGGGCGGCAGATATTCGCAGATCAGAATCCCGGCCACGTCCCTGGCCACGGCCCGGCGCAGGGCCTCGCCGCCGAACTCCCGGTAGCGGTCCGGGCACTGGTGGGGCTTGCCCTCCAGGTAGGCGCTGTACTGTTCCACCACCTGGTCCAGCATCCGCCGGCAGCCGGAGCGGACCTTGCCCGGCTTTTTCTCCACCACCTTCACCCCGCCCACATCGGACTTGTGGACGATGTAGGGGCTGACCACCTTGAGGACCACCCTGTCACCGGAGAAGGCCTCGATATCCTGGTCGGCCAACCGCTCGCCAGGGGCCCAGAGGCGGGTCATGGGGACGGACTCGGCCCCGGTGGCCTGGAGCAAGGCGTAATTTTCATATTCAAAGAGCTGGCGCCGTTCCTGAAGGACGGCCATCTCGAAAATCTGGTCTATCTGGTCATGGTCTATGGTCAAATTCATATAGTTATCTCCTGGTCAAGCTCTGGGCTTTCCTAAACGGAGAGGTCCGTTTGTCCAGTTTGAATATGTTCTTGGAGTCCGGAGTGTGTTTGATGTCCCGCATTACGGCCAAGGCAGAGGGATCCTGCTCCTGGGCCGTGAGTCGGGCCTTGTTCCGGCCCATGCCTCCCGCACCGGTCGAGGGGCCAGCCGAAGCCAGGGACGGGACGAAGGTCTTTCTTCGGGCCCGGTTAGCCTTGCCCGCCACCGCCAGGTCCTCCGGATCAAAGCAGATGGTCGGATGGAGCTTACCGCTCCCGGCCTGGCCGACGAGGGTGATGGTCAGGCCGCGGCTGGGGGCGATCCGCAGCCCGGCCGTTCCTCCGGGGTGTCGGCCCGTTTGAGCAGGCGGGCCTTCCGCCCCCTGGGAATGTGGATGTTCAGATCCTGTTGGTAGGGGACCTCGCCCCTCAGCGTAGCCCTCGGATCCTACCAGCAGGCTTGTGATTTTTGGAGCCGCGCCAAACATTGGTCTCTATGATCTATCTTTTCCCCAAATACAGCTAAGGGGTTTTTCATTCAGTAAAGTATGCGGTGGACGTTGGTTGTAGAAATACTCCTCCTGGGTCAGCCTCTGATTCAGATCGAGGCTATGGTTATAGCTTAAGAGCAGGAAGAATTCATCCTAAACGGTTCTGGGGGAAAGTTTCACCTTGCCGTTCCGCGCTTGATATTTATGTGCCGCATGATCTTTACCCGATTTGATGGGCCTTGAGTGAACCATCTAAGATGTTTTAGGGGGTGTTCATCGGCCGGGAAGGGCGGACAGTACACAGGCGAGAGCTTAAGGTTGAAGCGGTGAAGCTGGTAGCCGATGGCGGAATGACCATCGCCCAGGTTGCAAGAGATTTTGGATATGGGCCAGAACGTTCTGCAACGCAGTAAGAAACAATTGCGGGCCGACCTGCTCATCTCTTTCCTGGTCAGGGCGGTCCACGGGGCCCCCGGAGGACCTACGGCAACCCGGGAATCCAGGTTGAGTTGGCCGCAAATGGCGTCTCTTGCTTCCGGGGCCGGGCAGCCAGATCAAAACCAAGCCTTAGGGTACCGGAAACGGACCCTACTTGAGCAGGGAGGCCGACCCTTCATCAAGAAACAGAAAGGCCCGGCCATGCTCCAACAGCAGGGAAGCCGGCCGCAGGGGCGACACCTCGCCCTCAAAGCAGTCTTTCACGGCCCGGGCCTTGCGTTGGTCCGGCACGGTGCAGATAATGGTTTCGGCCTTCATGATCTGGTTCATGGACATGGAGATGGCCCTGGCCGGGACATCCTCCAGGGACGGAAACCAGCCCTCGCCCAGCTGTTGGCGGCGGCAGGCTTCGTCCAGTTCCACCAGGATGTAGGGTTCCGTGGTTTCGAAATCGGCCGGGGGATCGTTAAAAGCCAGGTGACCGTTCTCCCCGATGCCGATAAAGGCCGCGTCTATGGTCTCCCGGGAGATGAGCCCCTTGAGCCGGCCGCATTCGGCCCGGGGGTCGGGGGCCTGCCCGTCGACCAGGTGGACCTGGCCGGGGTGGACCAGGTCGATCAGCCGCTCCTTGAGGTAGCGCCGGAAGCTGGCCGGGTGGTCTTCGGGAAGGCCGATGTATTCATCCAGGTGGAACATGGTCGTCCTGGACCAGTCGATTCCTTTCCGGGAGGTCAGGGAGGCCAGAAAATCAAACTGGGAGGCCCCGGTGGCCACCACAAAGCAGGCCCGCCCCTTGTTCGCCAGGGTCTTTTCCAGGACCTCCTCGGCCTTGTCCGCCGCCGCGATACCACATTCCCTCTTGTCCTTGTCTATTCTGATTTCCATTTCTCCTCCGGAATCCATGGGCAGGGCCATGAAAGCAGTCCTAAATCTTCATATGTTGTTTTCCAAGGAAAAAATCAAGCCCAGGCCATAGAAGGTTTCGGCCAGGCGGCCCTTCACCCCCGATCGCCCTTCTTGATTCCGGCTTGAATGTTTTTTCTTGAAAATCAACAAGTTTCATCATTGGCCTGATCATCCCCCGGTCAAGGCTGAAACCCTGCCGGGCGCGGATGCGGCCTTGACAGGGGGATGATCAGGCCGTATCCACCAACCCGCCATTTACAGACAGGCCCTATGCGGTATACACCAACCGGCCGGCCATGTAGGATTCCAGCACCTGGATCCGGTCTTCCAGAAGCTTGAACCGGATCAGGTTGGCCGGCCGCCCCGGTTGGAGGCTTCCGCCGGTTTCCTTAAAAAGCCGGGCCGGATTGGCCGCAGCCATGGCCATGGCTTGGGCCGGTTCGATCTGGGCGAAGCGGACGCAGTTGATCACCGCTCGGTCCAGGGTCAGGGTCGACCCGGCCAGATAGGGCGTGCCCGAGAGCCGCAGAACCCCGTCCCGTCCGGACTCCAATTCAAGCTCGCCCATGGTGTACCTCCCCGGAGGCGATCCGGAGGCGGAGGTGGCGTCCGTGACCAGGACGATGTTGTCGACGCCTTTGGCCCGGACCGCGTTTTTGACGAAATAGTCGGGCAGGTGGTGCCCGTCGCAGATGAGCCCGGCCATGAGGCCGTCGTGGGCCAGCTGTTTCTGGATATAATTGGCGTGGCGGGGCAGGTTGATGTGGGCCGCGTTGCCCAGGTGGGTGGACATCCTGGCGCCCAGTTTCACCGCCGCGTCCACTGTCTCGGGCGAGGGAGCGCAGTGCCCCAGGGCCGCAACCAGGCCGGCTTGTGCCGCCCGCCCGACGAAATCCAGCCCGCCCGGCACCTCGGGGGCCAGGGTGACCAGCCTGATCAGGCCCCCGGACATTCGCTGGAGCCTCTGGAACCAAGCCCAGTCAGCGGTCCGGACATGTTCGGCCGGATGGGCTCCCCGGGGGCCGTCCTCGGGATTGATAAAAGGGCCTTCCAAGTGGATGCCCGCCACCATGTCCCGGACCAGACCGCCGTCTTCTACGGCCTTCCTGATGATCCCGACGGCGTGTTCCAGCCTGTCGTAACCAGCGGTGATCAGGGTGGGGAAAAAAGAACCGACTCCCGTGTGGAGCATGGCCCGGCAGGCCGATTCCAGGTGGTCCGCCTCCAGTCCGGGATGATTGAAATCCACCCCGGCAAAGCCGTTGACCTGCAGGTCCACCAGTCCCGGACCGATAAAAGTCTGACCGGGCTCAGCAGAGGTGGACTCGTCAGCCAGGTGGACCGCTCCGATAAGCTTACCCGATACGGTAACGGTCGCCTTCCGGCCCAGAAGAGTCTTTCCTTCAATTTTCATCGGGAACAAGACCTTTTTGATTGTCATTATGTTGGTAAATTAAATAACAAATCAAGATGTTATGCCCCAAAACAGGAAAACATGCACCGGAAATTGTCAAAGATGGCCATAATTGGTCAGGCCTCTTGACAGCTTGTCCACTGTATTAGTATGTTAACTATGATGTCAAGCGGGCGTTGTTTATTAGGCACTGGCGACTAACTTTAAAATAAAGGGGAGCGAAATGAAGAAATTAGGGGTTATTTTAATAGTCTTTGGGTTGCTCTTCACCACTGCGGTCGTCCAGGCCGAGTGGAAGCCCGAACGGCCCATCTCCTTGATCGTTCCTTGGGCGGCCGGTGGAGCCACGGACCAGACCTGCCGGGTCCTGGCCGGGGAGATGGAGAAAGCCCTGGGGCAGAAAATTCCGGTGATCAACCAGCCCGGGGGCTCGGGATCCATCGGCATGAAGAACGCCTTTGCGGCCAAGCACGACGGCTACACCTGGACCGGCAACGCCGACGGCAGCGTGATCACCTATCAGGTTCTGGATCTGCTGCCCGACATCGCCCCCAGCGACTGGCGTCATTACTATGCCGTGCTGACCGCCCCGGTCATCTGCGTCCCGGCCGACTCCAAGATCCAGACCGTGGAGGATCTGGTCAAGGAGTTCAAGGCCCGTCCCGGCAAGGTCAAGGTCGCCTCGGCCGGCGTGGGCGCCGGGGGTCATCTGGCCGCCGAAACCTTCCGCAAGGCCACCGGCATCGAGTATCTGCACGTGCCCTACAAGGGCGGCTACCCGGCCGTGGTCTCCACGGTTAAGAAAGAGACCGAAGTGGTCATGCAGCTCTCCATGGAAGTCGCCGACATGCTCCGGGCCAAGAAGCTCCGGGCCCTGGCCAACATGTCCACCATGCCTCTGGTGATCGACGGCTACGGCTCGGTTCCGCCGGTCAAGGAGTTCATCTCCAACCACGCCACCCTGCAGTACCTCTTTGGTCTGTATGTGCCCAAGGACATCCCGGCCGAGGCCATCGCGGCCATCGACAAGGCCTTTGACGCCGCCGCCGCCTCCGACTCCATCAAAAAGCTGGCCAAGAGCAAGGCCTGCATGGTGGTCAACTACAAGGGCGAAGAGGCGTTGAAGCTCTCTCTGGAGACGGGCAACAACGTCAACTGCATCCTCAAGGACATCGGCGTGGCCAAGAAAGACCCGGCCGACTTCGGGTTCAAGTGCGAGTAGACAATTAAGGACGAGGGAGCAGAGGTGGAATCCATACCGGGCAGAAAGAAAAAGCCGGGTATGCCCCGGGCCGATTTTGTCATGGGCCTGATCCTGATGGCCTTCAGCGGGGCGGCCATCCACCAATCGCTCCAAATCCCTACCTATGAGAAAGACTGGGGCGGCTTCTACGCCGCCCCGGGCTTTGTTCCGCTCATCCTGGGGGTGGTGACCCTCATGATGAGCGTCGCCCTCTTTATCCGGGCCATCCGGAGCGGCGGCCACCGGGTTGTTCCCTCCCGCAAGGCTTTCATCGAATTCGTTAAATCAAAGCAGACCAGAAGATGGCTTCTGGCCATGGCTTATGTTTTCGGCTTCTTTTTCATTCTGGGGCATGTCTATTTCTATCTGGCAGCTTTTCTGGTCCTTTTTGCCTTCATGGCCACCTTCGGGGAGCACAGGATCTACATTTCCCTGATAGTCAGCATTCTGTCCTCGGGGGCCATCTACCTCATCTTCACCAAAATATTCCTGGTTCCCTTGCCCTAAAGGAGTACCAAGGTGGGTGCCGTTGAACTTGCCCAGGCTATCTGGAACCTGCTGACCCCGAGCATTCTGCTGTCGGTTTTCTGGGCCACCTTTCTGGGGATCATCGTGGGGATGCTGCCCGGCCTGACCGCCACCATGGGCATCGCCCTTTTAACCGGTCTGACCTTCCAGTGGGAATCGTCCAACGCCATAGTCATCCTCATCTCCATGTACGTGGGAGCCATCTACGGCGGCAGCCGCTCGGCCATTCTGGTGAACATTCCCGGCACCCCGGCCAACGCCGCGGCCTGCCTGGACGGACACCCCCTGGCCCTCCAGGGCAAGGCCGGGGAGGCCATCGGCATCGCCACCACCTCCTCCTTTTTCGGCTCTACCATAGCCCTGTTCTTCATGGCCTTCTTCACCCCCTGGCTGGGCCAGGTGGCCCTGAACTTCCAGTCCTTCGAGTTCTTCTGGCTGACCCTGTTCGGGGTTCTCATCTGCGGCAACCTGACCGCCCCGGAAGACCCCTTGAAGGGCTGGATCGCCGGGTTCCTGGGCCTGTTCCTGGCCATGATCGGGATGGACGCCATCCAGGCCCACGGCCGGTTCACCTACGGCAGCATCGACCTTTCCGGGGGCCTGTCCATGATCCCGGCCCTGGTCGGGATCTACGGCATGACCGAGGTGATCCAGACCACGGTGGAGGCCCAGAAGCGGGGCAAGATAATCCAGGTCAAGCGGGTCCTGCCCAGGGTCAGGGACATCACCAGCAACTGGAAAAACATCATCCGCTCGGGGATCACCGGCGTGTTCGTGGGGGCCATCCCGGGGGTGGGGGAGAACATCGCTTCATTCGTGGCCTACGATTTCGCCCAGCGGGCCAGCAAGCACCCGGAGAAGTTCGGCAAGGGCTCCGTCGAGGGGCTGACCGCGGCTGAGACCGGCGACAACGCCTGCGTGGGCGGGGCCATCATTCCGGTCCTGGTTCTGGCCGTGCCCGGCTCCCCTCCGGCGGCGGTCCTCCTGGCGGCCATGTGGCTCCACGACATGCGGCCGGGGCCCCTGCTGGTCCTGGAGGCGCCCAACTACATTTTTGAAGTCTCGGCCATGTTCTTCCTGGCCAGCCTGGCCATGCTGATCCTGGGCCTTTCCATGGTCAGGGTTTTCGTCAAGGTGCTTCATGTCCCCACCACCATTCTGATGCCCATCATCCTGGTCCTGTGCGCGGTGGGTTCATTCGCCATCAACGGCCGGGTTTTCGACATCCTGGTCATGCTCGTCTTCGGCCTGATCGGTTACCCCCTGCGCAAAATGAAGTATCCGGACGCGCCCCTGATCCTGGGCCTGCTTTTGGGGCCCATGCTGGACGAGAACCTGAGGCGGGGGCTGATCCTGAACAGCGGGGACATGACCCCGTTTTTCACCCGGCCCATCAGCCTGATCCTGATCGTCTGCATCGTGCTGACCATTTTCAGCCGCAACCGGCGTTTCAAAAAGGCGGTGGGCGGCCTTAAAAGCGCGGCGGTCAGGCCCTTCAAACGCTCCCGTTGAAAGGGGAGCCGGGAAAGGAAACAAGGAAAAGCGGAGCACCATGAAAATATCCGTCTGCAATGAGCTGTTTAAAGATTGGCCCATTGAAAAGGTCTTTGACTACGCGGCCGGTCTGGGTTTCGAGGCCGTGGAGATCGCCCCCTTCACCCTGGGGGAGACGGTGGACGACATCTCCCCGGCCCAAAGAAAGGAGATCGCGGCGGCGGCCGCCCGGGCCGGGGTGGAGATCGCCGGGCTGCACTGGCTCCTGGTCCAGCCGGAGGGTCTCTACATCAACCATCCTGACCGGGCCGTCCGCCAGAGGACCCAGGACTACCTGAAAAAGCTGATCAACCTGTGCGCCGACCTGGGCGGGAAGGTCCTGGTCCACGGCTCGCCCCAGCAGCGCACGGTCCGGGAGGGCTGGGACCCCGGTGAATGCTGGAAACTGGCCCGAGAAACCTGGGCGCTCTGCGGCGAGGCGGCCGGAGAGTGCGGGGTGACCTACTGCCTGGAGGCCCTGCCCCCCCAGGAGACCAATTTTCTGATCAGCCTGGAGGAGGCTTATCAGATGGTGGAGGAGATCGGCCATCCCAATCTCCGGGCCATGTTCGACTGCCGGGCCGTCTCCTTCAACGGGTCCGGCGATCTGACCGGGGACCTGGATTCCGCCCTGAAAACGGGCCTGATCCGGCACGTTCACATCAACGACCCCAACGGCCGGGGCCCGGGTTTCGGGGAGCTGAAGTTCAGCCCCCTGCTGGGGGTGCTCTCGGACAGTGGGTTCGACGGCTTTCTCTCCATCGAGGTCTTCCATTTCGATCCCGATCCCCGGACCATCGCGGCCCGCTCCATCGGCTATCTGCGAGGCATCATGGAAGCCCAGGCCGGCTAGGCCTCCGGGCCCCCTGGGAACAAGGACAAGGAAACAACCATGCATACCCTGGCCATCTGCAACCCCGGCCACTTTCACGCGGCCCTGACCTTCCGCAAGCGCCACCCCGGCCTGTCGGACCAGGTGTACGTCTATTCCGACGGCGGGCCCGAGCTTGACGCCTTCAAGGGCATCGTCGAATCCTACAACTCCCGGAGCCAGGATCCCACGGCCTGGCGGCTCCACGTCTACACCGGCCCGGACTACCTGGAGCGGATGATCGCCGAGAAAAAGGGCGACCTGGCCATCCTGGCCGGAAAGAACAACACCAAGATCGCCCAGATCGACGCCCTTTCCGCGGCCGGGTTCAGCGTCCTGTCCGACAAGCCCCTGGTGGTGACCAAGGCCGGGTTGGGCCATCTGGCCGCCTCCCTGGGGCCGGACCGGCCCCAGGTGATGGACATCATGACCGAGCGGTACGAGATCACCACCATCCTCCAGAAGGAGTTCATGGCCGTCCCCCAGGTCTTCGGGGAGCCCCTGGTTCCCCGGGACGGCAGCCCCACCGTCTCCAAGACCAGCCTTCACCACCTCTACAAGCTGGTCACGGGCAGGCCCCTGGTCCGCCCCCCCTGGTATTTCGACGTGGGGGTCCAGGGCGAGGGCATCGTGGACGTCTCCACCCACGTGGTGGACATGACCCACTGGATGCTCTTCCCGGGACAGGCGGTGGACTACGGCCAAGACATCGAGCTGCTCCGGGCCCGGCGCTGGCCCACCCGTGTGCCCCTGGAGCGCTACAAACTGATCACCGGCGACGAGGCCTTCCCAAAGGCGATCAGGGCGGACGTGGAGGGCGACGTCCTCCACTACTTCTGCAACGGCGAATTCGTCTACAAGGTCCAGGGTGTCCCGGTCCACATCAGGGTCATCTGGAACCTGGAGCCGCCTCCGGGAGGCGGCGACACCCACGAATCCGTGGTCCAGGGCGCCAGGTCCGCCTTGCGCATCCGCCAGGCGCCGGAGCGGAACTTCGTCTCCGAACTGCTCATTGTTCCCCGTGAAGACCGGGGCAAGATACGGGCGGCGGTGCGGGATTGCCTGGCCGCCTGGAGCGGCCGCTACCCGGGGTTGAGCCTGGCCGACGAGGGAGAGGCTTTGCGGATCGACATCCCCGGCCCCCTGCGGACCACCCACGAGCAGCACCACAGCAAGGTCCGGGACGAGTTCCTGGGCTACCTGGACCACGGCGGAATGCCGCCGGAGACCGGGCCCAACATCCTGTCCCGGTACACTCTGTTGAACGAGGCCCGCGAACTGGCCCTGGCCTCGCCCTTTGAACCGCTGGGCTATGCCCGGTTAACGGTTTGCGGGCCTAAGGGATCTGAATTTTTATAGAAACCCCCTCACCCCGACCCTCTCCCCCGGTGGGGGAGAGGGAGATGAGGAAAAAGAATCTATTGTTTGGGGTCAGGGCTGCGTCCCTGACACCGCCGCCAATAATCCCCTCTCCCCTGGAGGGGAGAGGGTCAGGGTGAGGGGTGATCAGACCCAATCAGAAAAGCTCCCCTAACCGGCTTCAATTGGTCGAGTAGCAACAATCGCACCTTTCGGTACCCGACTTAGGAGGAAACCGATATGTCCGCCAAAAAACAATACGGCTTCGGGATCATCGGCTGCGGCATGATCTCCGAGTTTCACGCCCAGGCCATCGAGGCCATGGACAACGCCAGGCTGGTCTGCGTCACCGACCAGGTGGAGGACGCGGCCTGCCGGGCGGCCAACAAATACGGTTGCGTCTCCCACAAGAACCTGGACAAGTTCCTCAAGAATCCGGAACTGGACATCGTGACCATCGGCACCCCCAGCGGAGCCCATATGGAGCCCTGCATCAAGGCGGCCCGGGCGGGCAAGCACGTCATCTGTGAAAAGCCCCTGGAGGTGACCCTGGAGCGGATCGACGAGATGATCCGGGCCTGCGAAGAAAACAACGTCATGCTGGCCGGGGTCTTTCCCCGCCGGTTCCACCAGTCCACCCTGGAGTTCAAGAAGGCCGTCGACTCCGGGCGGCTGGGCCGGGTCACCCTGGCCGACGCCTACATCAAGTGGTACCGCACCCAGGAGTACTACGACTCCGGGGCCTGGCGGGGCACCTGGAAGCTGGACGGCGGCGGGGCCCTGATGAACCAGTCCATCCACACCATCGACCTGCTCTACCATCTGGCCGGAGAGGTGGACACGGTCTGCGCCCTGGCCGACCTGGCCATGCACGAGCGGATCGAGGTGGAGGACAACGCCGCGGCCGTGGTCCGGTTCAAGAACGGGGCCCTGGGGGTGATCGAGGGCTCCACCTCCTGCTTTTCCAACACCGGCCATCCGGCCGAGGTCCAGATCTGCGGTTCGGGCGGGTCCATCTTCATGAAGGACGACGCCTTCACGGTTTGGGATTTCAAGGAGCCCGGCCCCGAGGACCAGGCCATCCGGGAGCGGTTCAAGTCCAGGAAGGGCGTGGGGGCCGGAGCCGCCGACCCCAAGGCCATCAGCTACGTGGGCCACCAGCTCAACTTCGAGGACTTTATCGAGGCCCTGGAGCAGGGCCGCAAACCGGCCGTGGACGGATACGAGGGGCGGAAGTCCGTGGAGATCATCCTGGCCGTATACGCCTCGGCCCTGGACAAGGGCAGGCCGGTGAAACTGCCGCTCAAAGCCACCCCGGACCGCAAAAGTTTCCGCTGAATAAAGGGGACGCCATGACCTCCCGCGACCGCCTGCTCACCGCCCTGGACCACCGCGAACCGGACCGGGTCCCCTTTGACCTGGGCTCCACCCAGATCACCGGCATCCATAAGATCGCCTACGAAAAGGTCCGCTCGGCCCTGGACCTGCCCCGGGTGGAACCCCGTATCTGCGACGCCATCCAGGGGCTGGCCCTGCCCGACGACGATTTTGTGGAGCGGTTCAAGATCGACACCCGGGGGCTGTTCGCCCTGAACAGCCACAACTGGAAGGTGGAGGTGAAGGACGCCGGGGAGAACTGGGCCTACCGCGACGAGTGGGGGATCACCCATCACAAGCCCAAGGAGGGCGGGCTCTATTTCAGCGTGGTCAAGGTCCCCCTGGGCCGGTCGGGCCTGACCCCGACCGATATCGAGAATCATCCCTGGCCCCGGGTGGGGGACCCCGAGCGCATGGCCGGGCTCAAGGATCTGGCCCGGAAGTACCGGGAGGCCGGCCTGGCCGTGGTGGTCAAGGACGGATTCGCCGGGATCTTCGAGTTCGCCCAGCGCATTGTGGGCATGGAAAATCTGTTGATGATGATGTTTCGTAAGGACAAGGCCGCGGAGGCCCTGTTCGACAAGCTGCTGGAGCTTAAGCTGTCCTTTTGGGAGATCATCCTGGGCGAACTGGGGGAGTTGGTGGACGTGGTCACCTATGCGGACGACTACGGCACCCAGACCTCCCAGCTCATCTCGCCCGACATGTTCCGGACCCAGATCAAGCCCAGGGTGGCGGCGCTGCTCCAGGCCCAAAAAAAGCTGGCTCCCCGGGCCAAGCGGTTCTTCCATTCGGACGGCAATGTCCGGCCACTGCTCCCTGATTTCATCGAAATGGGCGTAGATATCCTGAACCCCATCCAGTTCACGGCCACGGGCATGGACCTGGCTGCCCTGAAAAAGGACTTTGGCCAGGATATCGTTCTATGGGGCGGCGGGGTCGACACCCAGGGCGTCCTGCCCCAGGGCTCCCCCCAGGAGGTCCGGGACCAGGTCAAGCGCAATCTGGACATCCTGGCCCCGGGCGGCGGATATGTGTTCAACACCATCCACAACATCCAGGCCGACGTCCCCGGGGAAAACATCATGGCCATGTGGGAGACCCTGCAGGAATGCGGGGTCTATTAGGGGCTCCAGCCCGTTCTCATAAAACTCGAAGGCCGCCCCTGACCAGGGGCGGCTTCCTTATAAAGCGGCCTTTCGTTTCTTCAGTTTCAGCTTTCAAATTGGAGTAGGGTTGCTCCAATCGCCCGGTGGTCGAGAAAAGATAAAAAGGTTCCTTGCCGGCACGGCGAAAATGATCTTTGGCGAGCGAGGTTCCAAGGGGCCGGCGAGCCTTTGGATCTTCTAAAGGCGAAGAGGCCCCTTGGCCATAGCGGAGCGCCCGCCGGAGGCAAATCTGTATTGCGGGTGTCAGGGATGCAACCCTGACGCCACTTGGAAAATAATCACCCCTCACCTTTATCCTCTCCCCTCGAGGGGAGAGGATAATCAATTGATGGGTCTCTCTTGGCTGGGGGGGGATTGTAGACAGAGTAGGCTATTACAATGGTCCTATGTTTTCCTCGATTACTCCGCTATCCGGTGCAGCACCTCTCCGGCCCGGTCTACAAAGAGGACGCCCTCTTCCTCCCGGTTCTTGTAATCGTCCAGGTTTATGGAGTCCGGGTTCAGGTAGCCCAGGTTGATCTTGCGGCAGGTCTCTTCCGGAATCGATGTGGCCAGGATCAGCTCGATCCTGGGCTTTTCCACCCCGTTTTCATAGGTCCCCAGGCCCTTGACGTGGGTGGAATGGGCCAGCACACCCAGGGGGATGTCCCGGAAATCGTCCAGGCGGTTGAGGAAGTAGTCCCGGGTATGGTATCCGATACGCTGGATCTGCTCCCCCCAGACGTCCGAGATCCGGTTCATCCGGGGGCCGTAGAGGATCAGCCGGCCCCCGTCGGCCACCACCGGCTCCAGTTTGTACATCACCTTGCCGCCGACCCACAGCTCTCCGTACATCCCCGCAGCCACGCCCAGGACGGTGTGATAGGGGCGGTCCTTGTAGACGATGTGGATCCGGCGCGAAAGGTCCGTGGCCGCGGCCCAGGATTCGCGGGTCTCCCCCACGTACAGCCCGGCCAGTTCGGTCTTGGACTTGACCACCATGGAGATGCACAGCCGCTCCACCGGGACCATTTCGGCGGCCCGGTGGATGGCCCGGCGGACCGGGGTGTCCCGGATGCCGATGGTGTCCCAGCAGGTCACCACCGCGCCCAGCCAGTGGGTGAAGTGGAGAAGGGCCCCGCCGGAGATGCCCGGGAAAAAGTACTTGTAGCCCCCGGAAAAACCGGCCACCTCGTGGGGGAAGACCGGACCCAGGATGAGGATCAGGTCGTAGTCGAAGACGGCCCGGTTGATGCTGACCTCAACGGCCTGGGAGAACAGCCCGCCGGTGATGTCCGCTATCTCGTCCCGCTCCAGCCGGCCCAGGTTGGCCAGGGTGCCGGGCAGGTCCCAGCGGTGGTTCATCAGGCCCACCTTCTTCAGGGGGCCGTCGGCCCTGTCCCGGTCCAGGCCGTACAGGTCCAGGATCCGGTCCCGGGAGAGCGGAGGGTGGGTGCCCAGGGCGACCATGAAATCCAGCTTCTTTACCACGGGCAGAAGCATTTCCAGGAGCAGCCCCACCATCATGGGCAGGGGGGCGGTCCGGGTCGCGTCCGGAGTCAGGACCAGAATGCGGCGGCCCTTGAGGGCGTCCGTATCCAGACCCTGTTCCAGAATGGCCCGGACCCGGTCCGGGGGCAGGGGGCTGTCCGGGTGTCCGTTGCCGACCACGGCCATAGGGTCTAGCTCCTGCCCAGCCGGGCCGGCCAGTCGGTGTGGAAAATGCCGTCCCTGTCCACTCGCCGATAGGTGTGGGCCCCGAAATAATCCCGCTGGGCCTGGAGCAGGTTGGCCGGAAGCCGGGCGGCGCGGTAGGAGTCGTAATACCCCAGGGAGGCGGCCAGGGCCGGGCAGGGGAGGCCCAGGGCCACGGCAAAGGCCGCCACCCGCCTCAAGGCGGCCTGGCTCCGGTTCATGATTTCGGTGAAAAAGGGGATCAGCATCAGGTTGTCCGTGTCCGGTTGGGCGGCCAGCCCGGCCATGACGTCGTTCAGAAAAACCGAGCGGATGATGCAGCCGCCCCGCCAGACCCGGGCCGGGTCCGCCGGGTTAAGGCCGAAACCGTACTCCCGGTCCGCGGCCCGCATCAGGGCGAACCCCTGGGCGTAGGAGCAGATCTTGGCGGCGTAAAGGGCCGAGCCGATGTCCTTGATAATTTGGGCCCTTGATTCCGGTGGTTTTGGCAGTGGACCCGAGAGGGCCTGGGAGGCGTTCACCCGCTCCGCTTTTTGGGAGGAAATGATCCGGGCCTCCACCGCGGCCGAGATGGTCGGGACCGGGACCCCCAGGTCCAGAGCGCTCTGCACGGTCCAGCGGCCGGTGCCCTTCTGCCCGGCCGAGTCCAGGATCATCTCCACCAGGGGCTTGTCGCCGAATTCGTCCTGGACCTTGAAGATGTCCGCCGTGATCTCGATGAGATAGGAGGACAGCTCGGCCGAGTTCCAGGTGCTGAAGATCCGGTGCAGCTCCGGGGCCTGGGCTCCCAAGCCGTGGTGGAGCAGGTCGTAGGCCTCGGCGATGAGCTGCATGTCGCCGTATTCGATGCCGTTGTGGACCATCTTGACCAGGTGCCCGGCCCCGCCCCGGCCCATGTAAGCCATGCAGGGCTGGCCCTCCACCTTGGCCGAGACGGCCGTGAGCAAAGGCGCCACCAGGTCGTGCGCCTCCCTGTCCCCCCCGGTCATGACCGCCGGCCCTTTGAGCGCCCCTTCCTCGCCGCCGGAAACGCCCACGCCCAGGTAGCGGAATCCCTCCCCGGTCAACTGGCGGCAGCGCCTTTCCGTGTCCAGGAAATGGGAGTTCCCGCCGTCGATGATCAGGTCGCCCGGGTCCAGGAGCGGCTTCAGCTCCCCGATCATCTGGTCCACCACCGGTCCGGCCTTGATCATCAGAAAAACCCGCCGGGGCGGCTCCAGGCTTTGGATGAACTCGGGCAGGGTCTCGCAGCCCCTGAGGCCCGCCTCTTCCCCCCGCTGGGCCATGAACTCCCGGGTGGTCTCCGCAGTCCGGTTGAAGACCGAGACCGGGCCGCCGTTGCGGGCCATGTTCAGGGCCAGGTTCTGGCCCATGACGGCCAGGCCGATCAGGCCGATGTCGCTTTTCGCCATTTCAGTTCCAATCATCTCCCGCCGGGGAATCAGGCCGCCCCGGCCTGTTGTTCAGGAGCCCAGCACGCGCCGGTAGAGATCCGCCTGTCTTTGCCCGGCCCGGCAATAGAGCTTATGTTTCACCGGGTCCGGTTCCTGGGTGTATTCCAGGGGCGTATCCACGGCCCTTGGGTCGGGTACGATCCCCAGGGCCTCCAGAACCAGCAGGGCCGCGCCCCTGGCCGAGGCCTCCTCGATCCGGGGCACGACCAGCCGGCGGCCCAGGGCGTCGGCCACGATCCCCCGCCACACCGGGGAGTTGCGCAGGGCCGCGCCCGAGAGCACCACCTCGTGATCCGGGGCCAGATAAGGCTCCATGAGCCGGTATACGGCCAGGATGCGCAGGGCCACCGCCTCCATGATCGCCCGCAGAATCTCCAGCGGGCCCGTGGCCAGGGTCAGCCCCTCCATGGTGCCCCTGGCCCGGCCGGCCCATCCGGGGCTGCGCTCCCCGGACCAGAAGGGCAGCACGGTCAGGCCGTGGCTGTCCGGCTCCATCTCCATGAGGAGTTTCTCCGCCTCGTTTTCGTCTCCCGGTTTCAGGAGATTAAGAAGCCACTGGTACAGCCCGCCACCCTCGGTCAGGGCCCCGCCCAGGAGGCTCCTTTTATGGTCCAGGCGGTAGCAGAACAGGCCCTCGGGGATCTTCTCCGGGGGTCTGTCCGTAACCATTCGCAGGGCCGTGGAGGTGCCCATGGTCAGGGCGGCCCGGTCCGGGTCCAGACATTCGCTGCCCACGTTGGCCGCGGCGCCGTCGGACACGGCCGGGAACCAGGGCGCCCGGGCCAGGGCCGGCCAGCGCCGGGCGAACTCCGGCTTCAGCCCCTCCAGAAAATGGCCGGACGGGGCCAACTGAGAGAGCTGTTCCGGTTTCACCCCGATAAGTTCCAAGAGGGGCCTGTCCCAGGTCAACCGGTTCCGGTCCAGCAGCCCTGTCCAGGAGGCCGTGGACAGGCTGACCTTGGTTTGGCCGAAGAGCTTCAGCTCCAGGTATTCGCCCAGGGAGAGCCAGCGCTTGACCCGGCGGAAAACCTCCGGCCGCGACTGGGCCAGATGGAGCAGCTGGGCCGGCAGGTAGCCGGGATGAAAACGGCAGCCCGTCCGCTGGTGGGCCGCCATTTCATCCGTCAGCCGTTTGAGGCTTTCGGCCTGGGGCGCGGCCCTGGTGTCGGCGTAGGTCCACAGGCCGGTAATGGGCCGTCCTTCCCGGTCCAGGCCCATGACGTTGGAGACGAAGGTGCACAGCCCCACCCCCGCGATCCGGGGGGCCATTGCCCCAGCCTGGTCCACGACCCGGTCCAGGCAGTCCAGGACGCCCCGGATAAGGGCCTCCGGGCCCGGCTCCGCACCCTCGGCCCAGGGCGGTGCCAGGGGCTGCCTGGCCTCGCTGCCCGGGATTTCCCGGCCTTGGCCGTCGAACAGCAGCCCCCGGACCGAGGAACTGCCCAGGTCCGCCACCAGGATAAGGGGGTTCCTGCTCAGGCTCATGCCCTGCCTCCGGTCAGATGGCCGTGGCCGCAAAGCCGCCGTCCACCACCAGGTTGGAGCCGGTGATAAAGCTTCCGCCCTTTTCGGAGGCCAGCAGCAGAGCCGCCCCGACCAGTTCCCCGGCCTCGCCGAACCGGTTCATGGGGGTCTGGCCCATGATGGCCTGGACCCGCCCCGGGTCCAGAATCCTGCGGTTCTGCTCGGCCGGGAAAAAGCCGGGGCACAGGGCGTTGACCCTGATGCCCCGGGGGGCCCACTCCCGGGCCAGGTTCTGGGTCAGGTTCAGGACCGCCGCCTTGGTGAGACTGTAGGTGAAAACCCGGCTCAGGGGCCTGAGAGCGGCCATGGAGCTGAGGTTGATGATGCAGCCGCCCCGGCCGTTCTTGATCCAATGCCCGCCGATGGCCTGGCAGCCCAGGTGTACGGCCTTGAGGTTGGCCCCTATGATCCGGTCGAACTCCTCCTCCGTTATCTCCAGGTAGGGGGTGGCGCTGTTGATCCCGGCCCCGTTGACCCAGATGTCTATGCCCCCGAACCGTTCCGTAACCGCCGGGATGACGGCCTCCACCTGGCCGGCCCGGGTGATGTCGGCCTTAAAAAACCGGGCCTCCTCATCTCCGGCCCCCCATTCCCGGAAATGGGCCTCGGCCTTGGCCGGGTCGCGGCCCACCAGGACCACCCTGGCCCCGGCCTGCCAGAAGCCCCTGGCCATGGCCCCGCACAGCACCCCGGTGCCGCCGACGACCACCGCGGTTTTATTCCGCAGGCCGAACAGGTTTCCCAAAAAGCCGTTGATGTCGGGCCGGGACATGGAGGGACCTCCCGCCGAGGTTAGAGTTTGTACCCGGCCTTGGCCAGGTTGTAAGCAAGATCCCGGGCCGCCTCCAGGGCCTCGTCCTCGTCCAGGCGGTGCTCGGCCACCAGCCCGGCCAGAAAGGCGCAATCCACCCGCCGGGCCATGTCGTGCCGGGCCGGAATGGAGAGAAAGGAGCGGGTGTCGTCGTTGAAGCCCACCGTGTTGTAGAATCCGGCCGTCTCCACCACCAGGCGCAGGTAGCGGTGCATCCCCTCGGGGCTGTCCTGGAACCACCAGGCCGGGCCCAGCCTGAGGAGGGGATAGTGGCCGGCCAGGGGGGCCAGTTCCCGGCTGTAGGCGCTCTCGTCCAGGGTGAACAGGACCAGGGTCAGCCCGGGCTCGTTTCCGAACCGGTCCAGCAGGGGCTTGAGCGCGGTCACGTACTCGGTGGCCCGGGGGATGTCGGCCCCCATGTCCCGGCCGAAGCGCCGGAACAGGGTCTGGTTGTGGTTGCGGTAGGGCCCGGGGTGAAGCTGGACCACCAGCCCGTCGTCCAGGCTCATCCTGACCATCTCGGTGAGCATCTGGGCCCGGAACAGCTCGGCCTCGGAGGGGTCGGCCTGGCCCGAGAGGGCCTTGTCAAGCAGGGCCTGGCATTGGGCCGCGCCCAGATCGGCCGTGGCCGCCGAGGGGTGGCCGTGGTCGGTGGAGGTGCAGCCCAGCTCCTTGAAATCCTGCCTTCTCCGGGCCAGGGCCTTGAGGTACCCGGACCAGGTGGCCGTGTTCTCGCCGGTCATCCGGCCCAGGCGGCCGACCCCTTGGGCGAAGCCCTCGAACTCCGGGTCCACCACCGGGTCGGGCCGGAAGGCCGGAACGACCCTGCCCGGCCAGGGGTCCACGGCCAGGGCCCGGTGATGGGCCAGGTCGTCCAGGGGCGAGTCGGTGGTGGCGATGGCCTCGATGCCGAACAGTTCATACAGGGAGCGGACCTTGAACTCCGGTTGCCCCAGCTGCTCGTCGATCCGGTCGTAGATGTCCCCGCCCGTGTCCGGGCCAAGCCTTTGGTCAACGCCGAAGATCTCGGAAAAGATCTGGTCAAGCCACATCCGGGAGGGCGTACCCCTGAACAGGTGATAGTGCTCGGCAAAGCACTGCCACACCTCCCGGGGATCGGCCTGGGCGGCCTCCCCCTGGGGAGCCAGACCCAGTCTCTCCAGGGGGACGCCCTGGCTGTAGAGCATCCGGAAAAGATAGTGGTCCGGGATAATGAAGAGCTGGGCCGGGTTGTCGAAATTAATGTTTTCGGCGTACCACCGGGGATCGGTGTGCCCGTGGGGGCTGATGATGGGCAGGTCCTTGATTTCGCGGTAGAGCCGGCGGGCGACGGCCCGGGCCTCCTTCTCGGACGGAAAAAGACGGTCTTCATGCATAACCAATTCCGGGTCCGGCGGGCCGTTCACCTATTCAGCCTTGAGGAGGACATCCCGGACCTGGTCCAGGTGATTCTGCATGGCGGCCCGGGCCTTCTCGGCGTCCCTTGATTTAATATTATCGTAGATCATTTTATGGTCGCCCAACGCGCGCCGGGCGTTCTGGCGCAGATGAGCCAGGGCCGCGACCCCCTCGAACAGGGGATGGCGCTTGCCGGCCCAGAGTTGATCGACGATGGATATCAAAAAAGAATTGCGGGATATGGCCGCGATCCGGGAATGGAACAGGAAGTCGCCGTCCTCGCGGTTGGAGACGGACTGGTTGCCGGATTCGATATCGGCTTCCATCTTCTCGATGGCCGCCCAAAGGCCGGCCAGGTCGTTGCCGTTGTGGACCTCGGCCGCAATGGCCGCTGTTTCGCCTTCGATCACCCGGCGGGCTTCGATAAGTTCGAAGGCGCTGGGGCCCGGGTCGTTGGTCTCGATCAGGGTCACCGGGGCGGGGCTGCGGGAATCGAGAACGAATATCCCGGCTCCGGTCCTGACCTCGATCAGGTTCATCAATTCCAGGGCGATCATGGCCTCCCGGACCGTGGGCCGGCTGACCCCCAGCTGCTGGGCCAGCTCCCTTTCCGCGGGCAGCCGGTCGCCGGGCCGGTACAGCCCGCCTTCGATCAGCCCTGCGATCTGCTCGGCCACCTGTTGGTAGAGCCTTTTGGATTCGATGATTTTTAGGTTCATAGCATACAACTGTCTGTGTTTTGTGCCCATATCCGAGGTAACGGGTAACTATGTCGTTAACTGTAAAATATCACGGCAGAGGCCAAGCCGTCAAGTGGCCAGACCAATAATCAGAGCTGCCTATTTCGGTGCCTCCGGACCGTGGGCCGAACCATGCTGACCTTACCCCCCGGCAAAATGGACACGGAGTTAAACTGCCTTGACTTTTAACTCGCAGCCCGCTGGGGACCTGTATCCGGGAGATAAACGGCAGCGTTTGGGATTGTAGAACAGTTTGATGAAGTTGAAAATGCCTGAGATGAAATCCATTGTGGGGGGAGCTTAAAAACCGAAGGCCGAGTTGGCCATCTCCGACAGGGTCTATGATGCCGATCGAGCCATCGCCTTGGTTAAAAAGCAGGACTTCATTCCGGTTGTCCGTCTACGGCCGAACCGGCGGGGGTTAGGCGACACCTTTACAAGAACCGGCGCCTGATCGAATGCTTCTTTGCCGAGGTCGAGGCGTTCAGACGTATTTCAATGGGTTACGGCAAACAGGCGGTTGCCTTCAGAGCCGGCGTTCTCGTCTCCGCAGGCATGCCTCGGCTAAGGCTGTCATTTTGAGACAGCCCTTAGCCAAGATGGGAACGGGTCAGGGTTCCGACAATTCAACGAGGATGCCGTCCAACTCCTTGGGATCTATGAAGTCGATCTTCTTCCCACGAAGTCCAACTCGCGGTTCGGGTTCCCGCATCTCTATCCCCCGTGAGGCGAGGTCTTCTATCTCTTTGTCTATATCGGGGGTGTCCATGCAAAAATGGTGAATAGCATTACCCCTCTGTTCAATGAACTTTTTCAACGGTCCGGCATCGCTGTAATCCTGGAGGAACTCCAGCGAGATTCCCTCCAACTCCAAGACCGCGACTTTCATTTTTTTCTCCGCCACATCCACGATGACCGGTTTAGGTAACCCTAAAACCTGGGTGAAGGCCGCAAGGGTCTGCTCGATATCTTTTACCGCAATGCCAAGATGCCCTATTTTATTCAACATTATGGAATCTCCCGTGTAGTTAATCCTGGGAACCTTTCTGGGCATCAATATCCTGGATCAGTCGCCATTGACGGATGAAAGCCCGGTCCCGCCGGCGTAGTATCTCCCCAGCCGTTTCCGGATCGTAGCTGTAGAATCCTTGGCCGCTTTTAACGCCCAGGTGACCTTGCTCCACAAGGCCTTTCAATATGGCGGAAGGAGTCTTGGTGTCGCTAAGAGAATTGAAGAGGTATTTGGATATTTCGTAAAAAACATCCAGGCCGCCTAAATCCGCCGTTTTCAAGGGACCGATCCAGGGATAGCGGAAGCCCAGGCCGTAGCACATGATGCGGTCCACGTCCTCCGGGGAGACCACGCCGTTCTCCACCATGGCCATCGCTTCCCGTAACACTGCGAACTGCAAGCGGTTCAAACCGATGCCCGGAGTTTCCTTCTGAATCAACACGGGCATCTTGCCGAATTTCTCGGCGAGGGCGTAGATCAGTTCAATGGTCTTGTCGGATGACTCCTCGCCGCGAATAATCTCCACCAGCGGAACCAGTTCCGGCGGGTTAACCCAATGCATCCCGGCGGTACCTTGCGGCCGGCGGCAGCCTTTGGTAATCGCCGTAACGCTCAACCCGGAGGTGTTGGTCACTCGGATGGCGTCCTCCGGACAGGCCGAATCGATTTGGGCGAAGACCCTGCGTTTGAGCTCCAGGTCCTCGGGAACCGCCTCGATGATGAACTGGGCGGGACCGGCGGCCAAGCCCATATCGGTGAAGCATTTAATTCGTGACAAGGCCGTTTGCGCATCCGCTTGGCTCAATACGTCTTCCTGGATAAGCACATCCTGGCAACTGCGGATGCGATTCAGGGCATTGTCCAGTTGCCGGTCAGATATATCATATAGATGAACATCATATCCGGCCCCGGCGATACAGAGACTGATGCCGGCGCCCATGGTGCCGGCTCCGATGATCGCTATGGTTCGAACTTGTTCGGTTTTCATTTATCTTCCTTCGATTTCTTGGGGAGGACAAGCCCCGGCCCGCTCCTGCCTTTTCCGGATATGCCCGATAGGTTCAATCATGGTCCCGGCCTCATCCACGCGGTTACAAGACCACGAAGCCACTTGGCTTCCAGCCGCGGCTCCGACGGGGTGGCCTTTGGACAGCAGGACGCCCTCCACGTTAATCGGGATGGAGCCTCTCTGCAAATTTTTTCGGTCCGGTTGTCGCCTCCCGACAATGTATAAACAGGAACCGCCGGCCGTATCGCGGCAGACCGAATCTTTTCCAAAAAAGTTTACCCGGCCGAGAATCGGGGCGCACCCTCGCCGGCCGGGTGGTACACGATCCTTTCTCCGCCCTTTTGGGTCTCAATGAATCTTCTTCTTGATTCCGCTGATAGCGATCCAGACGATGCCCACCACCGCCAGCGCCAAGAGGATTCC
Organism: Desulfarculia bacterium; assembly: GCA_963662305.1. Classification (GTDB taxonomy): domain Bacteria; phylum Desulfobacterota; class Desulfarculia. Next base: position 1,400,768 of record OY759351.1, read on the forward strand.
GGAGATGGGGTGGGTCACAAAAATGGAAAAAGATCCGCCGGACATAAGCATGCTTTGCCGGAACGAACCTTCCAGTATCGGTTCCAGCATGAAGGCGATCAGCATCGGGGCCAGGGGGAAGCCATTGCGCCGCAGCAGATAGCCCAGCAGGCCGAAGATGATAACGATCCAGACGTCGAAAAGGCTCTGGTTGAAGCCGTAGGCGCCGAAGAAACAGAAGGCCAGGACTGCCGGAAAGATGTAGCCCTTGGGGATCAGGACGACCTTGCTGGCGAACTTTATGTAAAAGGTGCCGATGATGAAGTTAAAGACGTTGGCCAGCAGAAGAGCCATGAAAATGGCGTAGATGGTGACGATGTTATTTTTGAAGAGCATGGGGCCTGGATGGAGGCCTTGGATCATAAAGGCGCCCAATAGGACGGCGGCGCCAACGTCGCCGGGGATGCCCAGGGTCAGCAAGGGGATAAGGTTGGCCCCGCATACCGAATTGTTGCCCGACTCAGCCGCGGCCACTCCCTCGAGCGCGCCTTTGCCGAATCGTTCCGGGTGCTTGGAAATTCTCTTGGCCTGGGCGTAGCCGGCAAATGCCGCGATCGAAGGCCCTATGCCGGGAATGGCTCCCAAAAGGGTGCCGATGCTGGTGGAGAGCAGGATTGGGGGTAGGCAGGCCCTGAACTCTTTGCCGGAGACCCGGTTGTCTTCCTTCTTGGTGGAGCGAGCGAAAAACTGGACGACTTTGCCGACGCCTATCGACTCGGTATTGATCAAAAACTCCGAAACGGCGAACAGACCGATGAGCATGGGGATCAGAGAGATGCCCTCGTCCAGTTCGGGAAACCCGAATCCGAAGCGCCGGACGGCCGTGATCGAGTCCAACCCGATGGTTCCGATAATGAGGCCGATGGCCCCGACCACAAGCCCCTTGATCATGGATTCACCGGAAACAGTGGTGATGATCAGCAGGGAGACGAAGATCAGGGCGGCCATCTCGGGCGGGCCCATCTTAAGGGCGATCAAAGCCAGGGGGGGCGCAACCATGATCAGGACCATGTCGCTGAGGGTGTCCCCCATTACCGAAGCGTAGATGGCCATTTTCAGCGCTTTGACCGACTTGCCCTGCTTGGCCAATTCAAAACCGTCTAATAACGTGGCCGATGCCGCCGGAGTTCCTGGCGTGTTTAGCAAGATGGCCGGGATGGAGCCCCCATAGTTGCCGCCCTTATAGGCTCCGATCAGCAAACTCACCGAAACCACCGGGTCCATGCTGAAGGTCATGGGAATGATCAAGGCAATGGCCATGGTGGCGGTCAGTCCCGGGATGGAACCCAGGATTATGCCTAAAAACACACCGAAAAAGACGCCGGCGATGACGTGAAACTTGAAGAACATATCAAAAGCGGCCATCAAGTTTTCCATTACGCTTCTCCTGGAGTCGGACGCCCCAAATCAGAATAATAGGCCATCGGGCATGACCACCTTTAGAGCCTGAACAAAAAGCAGGTAGATAAAGCCCAGAACAATGACTAAGAACAGCAGAACCCCCGTCCATTTTCGTATTCCGAAATAGACGAGAAAGAAGGTCATGGCCAGGGCGGTGCTGACAAAAAAGCCGAGGAAGTTGGCCAGGATGACATACAAACAGGCAATGGCCGTGGATAACAGGCCCCTCCACAGAGGCTTCCAAGACGCCGGCTGGGCTTCGGCTGTTTGCGCGTCCTTTCGGCGGCCCAAAAAGATCAATATCACCGACAACACCCCAAGCATTCCTGCTGTGAGGTAGCAGAAAAACCGCGGGGAATTCGTTACGATGGCGATGTGTTGGTGAATTTCGACCTGAGTGGGCGTGAAGTAGAACGCGAGTAACAGGGAGAAGGCCAGCAGTATCAAACCAGCCAGGGTATCGTTATTGAGCTTTGACATATCAGTAACTCCCCATCACCGGCCTTGGTCAGAGGGCGCCGCGGCCCCCTGACCAAGTGTCTGCCAGGCTATTTGGATTTATAGCCAAGACCTAAGCTGTTAACCAACTTCCTTTTTTCGGGAACGGACTTCTTGATGTAGGCCTCAAACTGGGCCTTGTCGAGTGCGTAAGGCACCAACTCCAGTTTGTTCAGCAGGTCCAGGAACTCCTTTTGCTTGCTGGCCTCGGTAAAGGCTTTGGTTATGTACTCGACCACCTCGGGGGGCATGCCTGCCGGGCCGGCCAGTCCGAAACCAGAAATCACCTCGTAGTCGTAGCCCAGTTCCTTGAGGGTCTTGACCTCGGGGAAGGCCGCAATGCGCTGGCCACCCAGCACGGCCAGGATCCGCAGCTGGCCGGACTCCACGTAGGGTTTCCATTCTATCGCCTGGGCGCAGGCGTTGACATGGCCGCCCAGCAGGGCGGTGACGGCCGCGATGCCGCCCTTACAGGGGATATGAGTCCATTTTATCCCCTTGACCTGGGCCAGGTACTCCATGGCCAGGTATTGGGCCGAGCCGGTGCCGGCTGTGGAGTAGGTCACCTTGCCGGGGTTCTGTTTGGCATAGTCCAGGAATTCATCCAGGGTCTTCCAGGGGCTGTCGGCTTGCACCACCAGCCCGTACTGCCACAGGGCGAAGAGCGCGATGTAGGTGAAGTCCTTTTCGGGGTCATAACGGACTTTGCGCAGGAAGGGGGTGCGGGTCAGCACGCCGGTGGAAACCACGCCCAAGGTGTAGCCATCGGGCTTGGCCTGGGCCAAAAGTTCATGCATGAGCACCCCGCCGCCCCCGGGTTTGTTAACCACCACTAAAGGAGAGGCGTAGGTTTTTTGGGCCAGATTGGCCAACATCCGGGCGCAGACATCGGTCGATCCGCCTCCGCCGTAGGGAATTAATAGGTTCACGGGTTTTTCCGGATAGGTTCCGGCAAAAGCCGGGGCTATAAAAGCCACGGAAACCAGAAGCACGCTTCCTACGAGAATCTTCCAAAGACGACTCTGAGTCATAACTCCCTCCTGCATCAGGTTTGGCACTTAGTTTTGGGTGAAAGTCTGTTCTCCGATCCTCTCTTTACGAACCTGCCCTGCCATGAACGTTGCGTCCTTCCGGCCTCGCCGAATCATTCCGACTGATTTTGAAGCCCCGGGTAGGCTCCGTCCCACCCGGATTTTCCTTTCCGCCGGGAGGTTGGTCATTAATTAACCGGCCAGCCGTCCGGACAGACATCCGCTATTAAAACAGGCGCTTTTTTTCCAAACAGAACTGCAAATTGTTTATTACCTGCAATAGATACCGGTCCCGGTCCTTGATAACCTCGGCCTTGTCGCGGCCCCGGTAGTCGTATACCCCGATCCCCGTCTTGATCCCCAGATGATTCTTTTTGACCCGGGAGACAACAAACTCCGGCTCGCTGTCCTCGGGGGCGTCGACGAAATCCTCGTTGTGCAGATTGGCGTAAGTCAGATCGAGACCGGTGAAGTCGTAGCGCTGGGTCAGGCCGAGCACCATCATGCGTGGGGCGATGCTGGCCTTGACCGCCATGTCCAAATCCTCGGGGGTGACATAGCCGTTGTCCAAGAGAAAATAGGTTTCCCGGCCCAGGATACGCAGAAGGCGGTTGATGATGAATCCTGGGACATATTTCTTGATCAATACCGGTTTTTTCTTTAGTTTCTCCAGAAGGGAGAGGGTCAGTTCCACCACCTCGGGCAAGGTCTGCTCCCCTTGAACCACCTCGATCAACGGCAGAACCTGGGGCGGGGCGAACCAATGCACGATGATGGTTCGGGGCAGACGGCTGGGAATCATCAGGTCGAAGATGTTCAGGGTGGAGGTGTTGCTCCAGATCAGGGCCTCGGGGTCGGCCAGTTGGTCGATCTGTTCGTAAACGGCTTTTTTAACCTCCCGCTTTTCACTAACCACCTCCGCCACGATCTGGGCCCCGTCGAGCGCTTCTTCCAGCGAATCGACCAGGTCGATGTTGGCCATGGTCCTATCCTGGTCCTGGGGCTGAGCCATACCGGCTTCGATGAGCAGTCCGAGGTTGTTGGTGATGACCTGCCGGGCCAGGGGGTAGCTGTCCTTATTCAGGTCGTATCCGCTTACCTGGTAGCCTGCATGGGCCAGGACCTGGGCGATGCCCGGCCCCATGGTTCCCAATCCGACTACGGCGATTTTTTTTATGTCCTTAATCTCCATGAGTAACCGTCCTTAACTTTTGACCGGAGCAAGGCCGAAGTAGGCCCTGGTTTCTTCGGGAGTGGCCGGTTCCTTGCCCATTTCCCGAGCGATGCGGACGATGCGGGCCACCAGTTGGGCGTTGCTCTTGGCCAGTTCGCCTTTGGCGTAATAAATATTGTCTTCCAAACCGACCCGGACACAGCCCCCCAGGAGCATGCCCATGACCGCCATGGGGGTCTGCATGGCGCCAACGCCGGTGCAGTTGAAGATGGTGTCCGGCGGCAGGCTTTGGACTATGGAGTAAAGGGTTTCGGGGGTGGCCGGTTCAGCCCCCTGGTACCTCATGCCCAGCACTATGTTGACGTAGTAGGGTTTTTCAACCAGGCCTTCCTTAATAACCCGGCGCACATCCACCAGCATGCCGTGGTTGAAGATTTCCATCTCCGGTTTGACGTTGTATTTGGCCATTTCCTTGACGTAATGGTCTATCTCGTGCGGCATGTTGGACCAGGCAATACCCTTGTAGGGTCCGGCAATCCGCATCAGGGAACCCATGTTCAGGGAGGCCATCTCAGGGTCGGTCTTGAGGCATTGGATCCGGTCCTCCTGGCTCAGGTTGGGCCCCCCGCCCGTGGAATCCTGAATGACCATGTTGCACTTGGCCCGGATACCGTCGTGGATCTCCTGATAAGTCGCCGTATCGGCGCTGGGCAGGCCGGATTTGTCCCGGGCGTGGATGTGACAAATAGCTGCACCTTCGTTGAAGCATTCGTAGGCGGAGGCGATGATTTCGTCGGGTTGTTCCGGAACATTGGGATTCATGCTTTTGGTTGTACCGGCACCCGTCTGAGCAACGGTTATAACGACTTTATTCTTGGGTAGCGATCTTTCTTCCATCTTTGTTCTTCCTTAGGCTGAAATAGTCGGACTAGTGGTTTTTAATTTAACGCAAACGTTTGCGTAAACAGCGAAAAATCCCACCTCCAAAGATTAGGCCGAAGCCCTGAGTTTATCCCGACTCAGCCCGGTCCAGGATCGGGTGATGGTGAAGCAGAGCGGCGGATGGGCTGAATTAGGGCCGCCCATTCTTAATTTTCGCGATCAAGCGACTTCTTCAAGTGGATTTATCAAAGCACAAACGTTTTCGTAGAGTCAAGAGGGAATTAAATTTCGCTCTGCCAGGCTCTAACAGCTAAAAATTGCCTGCAAGACGATCATCGTCCAAGCCCGGCTCGGTGTAATTCTGGGAGTATCGCCCGCAGAGTTCCGGGTTGTTCAGCCCGAGATTTAGCAAAAGCCGCGCCTGGCTTTGGCAACAATCTCAATCCGGGCGAGGGCGGGGCCCGGTGGATCTTCTAATGGTGAATCTGGCGAGAAGCGGAGAACGCCCGGGCGGTGCGGCGCCGGTTTCGATCAATTGAATGAGGGTGTCTGCCGCAGTTTTGCCCACGGATACCACCGGCACCGTGACTTCGGTCAAAGGCGGATCATAATGGGCCAGCATGTTTGAAGCGCAGGTGACCACCACCGACAAATCATCGGGAATCCTCAGGTTGCGAGCCTTGATCTGGTTCAAGGCTCCGATGCTGATGGAATCGTTGATGCACAGAACAGCGGTTGGCGGCTTTGGCAGGTCCAGAAGTTGGCCCATCAGGAGGAAGCCGTCCGTTACCGAGAAATCACTGTATGGCAAATATTCGTCGACGATTTCCAGGTCCTTGTCGCGGAAGGCGTCCTTGTAGGCTTTAATCCGCTCCACGGAATAAACGGAGTTGGGATGGCCTAGGATAAAGGCGATGCGACGGTGCCCGAGGTTGATGAGGTGTTCGATGGCCTGATAATTGGCCATGTGGTTTTCGGAGCTTATGCTCAGCGGATGGGGCGGGGAGTCCGGCAGGAAACCGGGGACGACGGTGCTGGGGATGTTGTGTTCGGTCAGCGCGAAAATCCTCTGGTCATCGAAATGGTTGCCCACCACTATAACGCCGTCCACCATGCGACGCTGGTAAAAAGAAGCGTAGCTGTTCTGCTCGTTGATGACGAGCATAAGCTGATAACCCCGCTGCGTGGCGACGGCGCTTATGCCCAGCATTATGTGGGAATAATAAGGACTGGTGAAGGTGTACTCGCAGGTACGGGGGATAATAATGCCGATTACGTTCAGTCGTCTGCTCACCAGAGCCCGGGCGGAGGAGTCGGGGTAGTAGTTCATCTCTCGGGCCAGGGTAGCGATCCTGGCCCGCGTTGCCTCGCTAACCCCTTTTTGCCCGTTCAGAGCTCGGGAAACCGTGGAGTAGGAAACATTGGCGAGCTTGGCGATTTCTAAAATTGTTGACACATCAAAAACCCGTCGGTCCATGACCTATATGAAAAATTTACATTACAGTTACATTACCATCAATATACACCATAATGTCCTTTCCTCCGGGGGTGCGCGACGGTAATAGAGGAAACGGACAAACCTATCAGGATTACATTCTAAATAAAAATATGGTTCGGCCATTCGGATGTATAGCCAAGGCCCTGCCATAAAATGGGGCACCATTATGAGCGTACCGGGCAACTCATTTTAAAATTAATAAAATTAATAGCAGCATTACGGACTAAACTCAAGCCGGCAGGTCCCTAAAAGGGTAGGCGTCAACTGTTGGGATGGCCGATTGTGGAAGTATCCCCGGATCAGAGGTCAAAAGCTGGTGGCTGCAAGGCCTTGAAATTCACTAGCCCTCGCTTCAGAGCGTCAGCAGTGATTGTCGCCCCATTATTTTGTTATTTTCCCGCAAAAAGAGAGACAAGGCATCCAGGCCGATCAGGGGTGGGACTGAAAGGGGAACTTGGATTACGGGGATGTCGGGCAAGGCCTTTTTGATGTGTTCGCAGGAAGAAGAGCATTGTACTTTGTTGATGACGACCTGGTGCAGACCTATGTCCACGGCTCTCAGCCCGTCCACGATGCGCATCGACTCGGCAAAGGAGAGCAGGTCGGGGTTGAGGACCAGGTTAATCTTTGTCTTGGCGGGATCCTCGAAGAGCTCCTTGAGGGCGGTGTATTCTCTTATCGACTCCTGGATGCGGGAAAGAACCTTGTCCGTTTCGATCACTTTCCGCCCCAGCCTGATTTTGGTGATCAGCTCCCGTTTCTTGATGATTTCCTGACGCAAGGCCAGGAGGTGGTTGATCCAGATCAGGGAAAGGGAGGGGAGATTGAAGAATTTGAGCGATAAGGCCGTGGGCGCCATATCGAATATGATGAAGTCCAGTTCCGAAAACTTGCGGCTGATTTCCTGAAAGGCCAGGAGAAGGGCGTATTCCTCCAGACCGGGGGAGTATCTAATAACCTTGAAGTATTTTTCCAGGTTAAAAGAGGTGAGATAGCTGTAGGTCCGATTGATCTGCCCGTGGACGTCCTTTAAATACTTCCTGATCCAATGCTCCTGATCAATCTCGATGGCCTGGAGGTGGGGCGCGATTTCCTTGGGCTTGTCCGAAAGCTTGTTTTTACAGATATCCGACTGGTTATGGGCGGGGTCCAGGGAAACGATGAGAACTTCAACGCCTTGCTGGGCCAGGAAAAGGGAGTTGAGCGCCGCAGAGGTGGATTTGCCCACCCCGCCTTTGCCCAGGTAGAAAACGTTGACGGCCATGCCCGCCCCTAACCTATGCTGAAAACGGAAAATAACTGAGAAATCGGTTCGTTTGCCGTATCCACTTTTTCCATCATCAAGATGAGTTCCTTTTCCATATGGGGCATCAAGTCCAACGAAATTTGCATGGGAGGGGCAGGCATGCCCACAAACGAACCCAGCACCAGGACTCCGAAGATATTTTCCAGCTCCTCCACTTCGCTTTCGATGCACTCCACGGCCTTGTTGCGGCCCACCCTGTCGCCAATCTGCCAGAATTCAATCACCGAGTCTTTTAACCGTCCCAGGAAAGCCATTATTTTACCCTGAAAATCCTTCTTTCGTGCTGGATGTGTTTGTGCGAGGGGTAAAAGTAATAGACCGCATATAAACCGGCCAGGATCGCCCCCCCGAGATGGAAACGGGGTATCTCCAGAAAAAAGGCTGCCAGGGCGGCATAAGGCGCCACCAGAGCCAGGAACATGGTGTTGCGTTCAAACTTCAGCAGAACGTTTTCGGGGATGCTTTTTTCCTGGTGATGCTTGTGGACGAACAGGGTTCGGCTGAGAAGCGGAAGGGCCACGGCAAAGACAATGGATATAGTAAAGAGGGCCGGTCCGGTAATCGGCTGCCATGACTTGAAGGCTGCCGTGTCTATGGCGACAAAATTTTTTATGAGGATTGCGATTATGAATCCGGCGGCCGCCGGCCCCACCACGGCCATATAATTCTTTTTGAGCTGTGTTTCCAAAAAGCGCCTACTTTGTCGGCCCCAACAATTAAATGGTTGGTACCTGGTTCATGGGAAGCAGGACCGTCCGGTCCTGCTTCCCACGAGTTGTTTGTCAGAAGTTATCTATGGTTCTATCCGACCGCCTCCGCAGGTTGGGCCGGGGCCTCCTGGCCGATGGTGAAAAACCTGATCAGACCCTCGATGACTATCCAGATGGCGAGAATGAGGATAGCGCCGTTGATTACGCTCAGCAGCATGTTATTCGCGCCAAGGAACTGGGTCTGGTTGGCGATGACCCCCCAGATGGTCATTATGGCCATGAAGATGGCCGGGATGCCGGCGACCAACCACTTCAGGCCGCCCTTGCTTTTCAGGTAGAGGGTGATGATGGTAAGGGCCAGGGCGGCCAGGACCTGGTTTACGGCTCCGAACAGGGGCCATAATTTCAGGGCGCCGCCGCCGCTTGCACCGGTGGCGAAGGCCAGCCACATGGCGGTGCCGACCGCAATGATGGTTGCCGGGTAGCGGCCGGTCAGGGAGTTGATTTTCAAATCGCTGCAGATCTCAGAGATGACATAACGCTGGATCCTGGTGGCGGTGTCCAGAGTGGTGCCGGCAAACGAGGCCACGAAAACGCCCATGATGGTGATGGTTATCCCGACAGGAATGCCGAGGGCCTCCACCATGTTGGCCGAACCCACCACAAAGGCGTTGATCTTGGAACCCAGCCCCGCCGCAGCGGCCCAGGAGGAATAGTGCTGGGTCCAGGCCGCGACGCCGGTCAGAGTTTCGCCGCTTTTGGTCACATAGCCCATGCCGATGCCGGCCGCGACCGCGACTACCACCAGAGTGGCCAGAACGCCTTCCAAAAGCATGGAGCCGTACCCCACGAACAGGGCGTCCTCCTCATAGCGGACCTGCTTGGCCGAGGTGCCCGAAGACACCAAGGAATGGAACCCCGAAATGGCCCCGCAGGCGATGGTGATGAACAGGAAGGGCCACATGGAAGGCGCCTTGGCCGGGCTTATGTCCACCGCCGGCGCCACCAAATGGAGGTCCCCCGCGAAGGAGGCGAAGAACACCCCCAACACCAGGAGGGCAAGGGCCACGACCAGCTGGTGGGAGTTGATAAAGTCCCGCGGTTGCAGCAGGGTCGTCACCGGTAGAATAGAGGCGATGAAGGCGTAAATGAGCAGGATGATGGTCCAGACGCCGGTGGGGGGAAGCCCCGCTATGCTGGCCGGCAGTTTGACCGGAACATAGGCTCCTATGATAACTGTCAAATACATTACTACAAGCGCGACGATGGACCACAACCACACGCCCATGCCCTTCTTGTAGACCATGTAGCCGAGGATGACGGCTATGGGAATTTCGCACCAGATGGGAATGACCGATTGCGGGAACATGGAGAAGATGATGGCGATAACCAAGCCGAAAACAGCAACCACGATCCACAGCTCTATAAACACGATCACGAAGAACAAAAATTTCGTGCGGCTGTTGACGTATTTGGCGGTGTATTCCGCAATGGACTTGCCCTGGTTTTTCATGGAAATAATCAGAGCGCCAAAATCATGCACTCCTCCCATGATAATGGACCCCACGAAGATCCAGATCATGGCCGGGACCCATCCCCAAATGATGGCGATCGCAGGGCCAACAATGGGCCCGGTTCCGGCTATGGATGCGTAGTGGTGTCCGAAGATTATTTCTTTCCGGGTGGGAACATAGTCGGTGCCATCTTCATACTCTACAGCGGGTGTTTTGTTGGAAGACGACAGGGCGAATATCTTTTTGCCTATGAACCTTCCGTATAATTGATAGGCGACGATATACCCTATAAATGCGACTATCATAATTAGTAATCCACCCATGATACCCCCTTTCTTTCATCAAAAGGAATCGATTGTTCATGAACTAGGTGGAGATTGCCGTGCTTTCTCTGTCTGTGCTGTTTCGCACTCCTTTCCAAGGATAACTCCCTGTGTTCAGAGGCCTGAAATGCCCCTGCGCTCTGGCTGCTTAACCTTTTATCTTAGCCCCGATTATGCGGCAATCGCCGCGTTTCACTGTTCTTTTGACCTCCTGATGCTCTCTGTATTGGAGCGACGCCCCTCAAGGAGGGAACAGAAGGCCTTGCCATTAGAGCCTTTGGCCGTTTTGAACCAAAAATAGGGCATACATTTCAAATATCCCCGACTCTTAAAAAAATAATAATCCCCTACCTTATCGTCTGTCAATCAATCATGGCGTCTCAGCCCGTGCCCTGAATTTCTCAGTGACGATACGCCGGCTGGAGTGCAAAAGCCCCAGGAACCCACCACCTGCGGACACTATCTCCCCGATCTTGGCGTGGAGTTTCTTTGCCTGGGATCCCTGATCCTGGATGTTACGTTTCTTGAAGCCGGAAAAGGATTCCACGATCCCTTCCTCAACCTGCTGCAGCGCGAACGGCATCTGCTCCTCTGTAAATCGGGCCTTCTTCACGGCAAAACATCCTCCTATCAAGTTATCCTTATTTCACCGGAATACTCGCCTTATCGGCGGACCAAAACCAGGGGAAAAGGGTGGCCTGGCTGGCTTATGAAAGTTTATCCTTGACATTTTAGTTAAGCAACTTTACTATATGAGCATGGACACCAAAGCGGAATTCATTGAGGCCCTGACCTGGAAGATTCACCGGATCCTGAATAAGTTCATCCGGATGGAGGAATCCATCATCCGCTTCGACGGGGGCATGGAGATCACCCACAATGATATCCATGTCATCCAGACGATCGGGGACAGCAAAGGGATGAACGTGACCGAACTCGCTGAATATTTTGGGATAACCAAGAGTGCGGCCTCGCAGAAAACGACCAAGTTGGCCCGGAAGGGACTTCTAGATAAGAGAAAGTCCGCTCACAACGACAAGGAACTCCAGCTGGCGCTGACGGAACTGGGCTGGCGGGCCTACCGGATCCACGAGCAGTACCACGGCCGGAACGTGTCCGAAATCATCGACCGCCTGGGGGCTTTCCCCCTGGATCAGATAGCCGTTACCTCGGTTCTGATGGACATTATTGAGGGCGTTCTGGATGAACGCCTCAAATCGGCCTGAGAAGGGCGGGGCGGCCCCCGTGGTCTGAAAAAGCGAATGCGGAGTCGGAGGGCTGAAGCCCCTCTCGGCAGGGAAGTTTTGGCCTAATGGTTAAGTAACTTAATAAAAAACTTGGCTGCACTTCCGGAGAGCAGCCGGCAGGGGAATAGATCATGAACCCGAGTCTGTTAGGAACCGTGAGAAATCCAGTCGAGACCCGATCCGATCCTTCCTTTGGAACGCCGTCGAAATGCCGTCTGGTGCTGGACCACGGGTCTGTCTCGGACCTGCTTGGTCCCGGCGGCCCCAAATACATTCAGGTCGTTTTCGGCCGGCCCGACCCGGACAAGAGCGAAGCGGCGGGCCTGGATGCGGCCAGGGTGGAAATCTTGGATGCCGGGGAGAACTGGCTGGAGGTAAGGGGCCCGGCCCTCCCGGACGGGAGCCCGGTCTACGGCCTGAAACGGGTGGCGCCCTCCCTGGGCGGGTTCGGCTCGGACGGTCCGGCCTTTGAACGGATCAGGGAAAACCCCCGGGAGGAGATGACGGCGGCCCTCAAGGCCGGGAACAGGATCCGCTGCCTCCTCCGAACCGCCTCCATCCACGGCCATTTTTGCCCCGGAAGCGCCTTGGGGGTGATGGCCTCCATGTGGGGCCTGGAGCAGCTGGGGCTGGGGTCCCCGCCCTCGGACGGCCTGGAGAACCTCATGGCCGTGGTGGAGACCAACGCCTGCTTTGCCGACGGGGTCCAGACGGTCTCCGGGTGCACCCTGGGCAACAACGCCCTGGTGTATCGGGACCTGGGCCGGCACGCTGTGACCTTCGCCCACCGGGGACTGGAGGAGGGGGTCCGGGTCCGGGTCCGCGCCGATTTCCAGTCCCGGATCGCCCAGGCGGTCCCGGAGTTCTACCCCTTGTTGCAAAAAGTTATAATCGCCCGGGAGGGGACTGCGGAAGAAGAGGCTCTGTTCAAGAAAACGGCCAGGAAGGCCGCCTTCTCCATTCTGGAGGAGCCCTTCCGGGAGATCCTGGTCAGCCGAACGGTCCGGCCGGTGCTGCCCGACTATGCCCCCATCACCGCCAGCGCGGTCTGCTCCGATTGCCAAGAGCAGGTTATGGCCACCAAAATTGTGATCGGGAAAGAGAGCCGGGAGCTCTGTTTCGAGTGTGCCGGGATACCGGCCAGGCAGGTGGATGGGCGGGGGATATGGGCCCCCTGAGCCGGAAAGAGGACCATTGAACGACCGGGCCGGCCTGCCCCGAAACGCGGCCCTGAGAGGGTCGGGTTCAAGGTGTCGGCTCCATCCATCTCCGGAAACTCATGAACCCGACGGGGCCGGACCGGGTGCGGCTGATTTAAGGGGATACAGTTATGTTTAGCCTGGGTGTTGACATAGGCGCTTATGCGGTCAAGACGGCGCTGCTTGACGAAGAAACACAAATAAAATTATATAGATATGTCCCTCACAAGGGCGGAGTAAAGCCTGTCCTGAAGGAGGTTGTCCAGGATGTTTTTACCCGGTTTGACCCAAGGGAGATCGCCTGGGGGGCGGTAACCGGAAGCGGAGCCGAGTGGCTGACCGAAACCGGGGCCATGAACCCGGTTAACCATATCCAGGCCCTGGTGGAAGGCGCGCGGTCAATCCGGCCGGACGTCGGTTCCATTGTCGAGATCGGATCCCAGAGCGCCAAGTACGTGACCGGGTTCAGTCAAAACCATAAGTCGGGGATCAAAATCTCCATCAACTCCAGTTGCTCCGCCGGAACCGGCTCTTTTTTGGAGGAGCAGCTGTCCCGGCTGAATCTGAAGATGGAGGATTACTCGGCTCTTGCGGACCGGGCTCGGTCCATTCCCCGGATCGCGGGCCGGTGCAGCGTCTTCGCCAAGACGGACATCACCCACCACCAGCAATGGGGGACCCCGGTGGAGGATATCCTCCTGGGCCTGGCCTATGCCGTGGTCAGGAACTACCGGGGGGCGATAATGAAGAAGCTGCCCCAGGAAAAACCCATCCTCTTTGCCGGAGGCGTAGCGGCCAACATAACCATTGTCCGGGTCCTGGAGGAGATTCTCAAACTGGGGCCGGGGGAACTGATCGTGCCGGACAACGCCGGCGGGGTAGGGGCCCTGGGCGCGGCCCTGGCGGCCCTGCGGGAAAGGTTGGGGCTGGAGCCCGGTCTGCTGGCGGACAGCCTGGACCGGACCAGGGAGTTTGTGGAGCGGCCCGAAGAGGTCTCCACCCTGCCCCGGCTGGCCTCCCTGGGCAACGGCGACAGCCTGAATAAACACTCCTGCCCCGCGCCCCAGGGGTGCCTGGCCGGGTCGCCCTGCTATCTGGGGGTGGACGTGGGTTCCACCAGCACCAACCTGGTGCTGTGCCGGGAAAACAACGAGCTGGTCGCCTTCAAGTACCTCCGGACCCTGGGCAACCCCGTGGCCGCGGTGAGCCGGGGGCTGGGCCGGCTTTGGCAGGAACTGGGTCCGGAGATCCGGATCGCCGGGGTGGGCATTACCGGCTCGGGCCGGTACCTGATCGGAGAAGTGATCGGGGCCGATGTCATCAAGGATGAGATCACGGCCCAGGCCAAGGCCGCCACGGTCATGGACGGGGAGATCGATACGGTGTTTGAGATCGGGGGCCAGGATTCCAAATTCATCAGGCTCGATAAGGGGGCGGTGACCGATTTCCAGATGAACAAAGTCTGCGCGGCCGGTACGGGCTCTTTTCTGGAAGAGCAGGCCCATAAATTCAACATTGCCGTGGACGATCTGGGCGAAATCGCTCTTTACAGCAACAATCCGGTCAATCTGGGTGAACGGTGCACCGTATTCATCGAATCCAGCATCGCCGCCCATCTTTCCCAGGGGGCCGGGATAGAGGACATCGCTTCCGGCCTGTGCTACTCCATTGCCAAGAATTACCTCAACCGGGTGGTGGGACAGAAGAGCATCGGCCGCAAGATCTCCTTTCAGGGGGGCGTGGCCTACAACCAGGGGGTGGTCAACGCCTTCCGGGTCCTCACCGGAAAGCGGGTCCAGGTTCCGCCTTTTTTCAGCGTGAGCGGGGCCTATGGCGCGGCCGTGCTGGCCAGGGAGGAGATGGGAGGGGAAGCCACCAAATTCAAGGGATTCCAGGTAAGGGAGCCCGAGCGATCCGAAAAACCCAAAACAAGTCCGGCCCCGTTCGCCACCAACTCGGCTGAATTCGACCGGCAGGTGGACCAGCTGGTTTTCAAAGGCTACGACGGCTCCCGGGACCCGGCCAGAAAAACCGTGGGTCTGCCCCGGGCCCTGTTCACCTACGGCATGTTCTGCATGTTTCATCCGTTCTTCAAAGAGTTGGGGCTGAACGTGATCCTGTCCGACCCCAGCAGCGAAAAGACCGTCCAACTGGGCCAGGAATACTCCCTGGACGAGACCTGCTATCCGGTCAAGCTGATCAACGGGCACCTGGCCGATTTGCTGGAGAAAAAGGTGGACTACATCTTTTTCCCGGACCTCTACACGGTGATGCACCCGGGTTCCAAAGCCCGCCGGGATTACGGCTGCCCCTATATGCAGCTGGCCTTCAAACTGGTCAAGCAGGCCATGGAGCTGGAGGACAAGGAGGTGGAGCTGCTGGCTCCGACCATCGGCTTCACCCTGGGCCATGAATTCATGATCAACAGCTTCGCCAGGCTGGGCCGGCGGCTGGGCAAGCCGCGGTCGGAAACCCTGAAGGCCCTGAAACGGGGCATGGAGTCGTTTCATAATTTCGAGGATAAACTCAAGCAGAGGAGCCAGAAAGTTATCCGGGAGATCAAGCCCGACGAGATGACCTGCGTCCTGATCTCCAAGATATACGGTGTGGCCGATCCGGTTTTGAACATGGGCATTCCCGGCCGGCTGATGGACCTGGGCTTCAAGGTGATCTCCTTCTTCGACCTGCCGGAGGGGGACATTTCCCCGGAGCACCCCAACATGTACTGGCCCTTTGGTCAGCACATCCTGGAGTCGGCCCGGATCGTCAGGCGGCACCCCAACCTCTACGCCGTGCTGCTGACTCACCACGGCTGCGGCCCTGATTCGGTGATCACCCATTTTTTCCGGGAGATAATGGGTGATAAGCCCTACCTCCATATCGAGGTGGATGAACACTCCTCCGATGTGGGGGTGATCACCCGGGTGGAGGCCTTTGCCAGCAGCCTGAGGCAGGCCCCACCCCAAAAGGCCGAACCCGTGGAGAGCTACGTCAATCGGACCGTCCCCCGGAAAGCGGACCTGAAAACCCGCCTGGGCGAGCTCGGGGATAACGCCACCCTCTACCTGCCCCATCTTTATCCCTACGCGCAGATTTTCCGAAACATACTGACCGGCCGGGGGGTACGGGCCCGGATTCTGCAGCCCACGGACAGAGCCTCCCTTGAACTGGGTCGCAAACATACCATGACCAACGAGTATCTGTCCCTGACCGCCCTGCTGGGCGACGTCCTGAAGCGGATCGAGGCGCCGGAGCAGGGGGAGGAGGCCCCGGCCTTTCTGATCCCCCAGAATGAGGGGGCCGAGGTGGACGGGCAGTACAGCCGGCTGTTGAGGACCGTCCTGGACGAAAAGGGGCTTCCGGGGGTGGAGATCCTGACCCCCTTTGTGGAGGACTCGATCCTGGGGCCGCCGGCGGCCTTCCGCCTGATCTGCCTGGGGCTCCTGGCCGGCGATGTGGTTCTGGCCTCTCCGGCCGCAGTCCGCCAGGAACGCCTGGCCCATATCCTGGCCCTGATCGAGCAAGACCGACTGGACATGGGGAACCTCAAGAAGGTCGCCCGGCTGGTCGGGGACGACTGGCAAAAGGCCGGGCCGGACAAAACGGTCCTGGCCCTGGGCGAGCCGTTCATCCTGCACAACGATTTTCTGAACGACAGAACCTTCCGGCGGATCGAAGAGAGCGGTCACCGGGTCGTCTACGGCCCCTTAAGCGAATACATGTGGCTTTTGTGGCGGGATTTCGCGGAACACAGCCGCAACGGAGCAAAGCCGGCCGGGCCCGGCGGGCTGGCGGATTTCAAGGCCGACATTGAGGCCCTGGCCGTCCAGATGGGGGAGGGGAGCCCCTTTGCGCTTCGGCTGGAGGATCTGATCTTCTGGGCCGACAAGGTGGTGGGCTACTACGCCGGGAACAACGGCAGATACAGGCTGGCCAGGCGGCTGTGCCAACCCATGTCCCACGACGGAACCATCTGCGCCGCCTCCATCTACGAGAACACGGGCATAGCGCTGGGGGTTCTGGCCCGGAGCCTGGAGAACGGAAGGCCGACCCTGGAACTCACCTTTGACGGAAATCGGAACGAAACCAACAAGGCCAAAGTCGATTCCTTCATCCACTTTTTATAGGCCCAAACGGTAAGGAGCGGAAGATGACCGACCAGACAAACCCGGACAGGTGGCCCCACCACAGGCCTGGACGGGGCCCCAGCAGTTTCTGGGTGCAGGATCCGGACCTGGTTTTCTCCGGTCTCGACTTGAAACCGGGAGATTGCTTTCTGGATCTGGGCTGCGGACCGGGGGATTATTCCATCCGGGCCTCCAGGGAGGTGGGCGCCTCCGGCCGGGTATACTCCCTGGACCGGGAAAAGGAGGCCGTGGACCGGATCAAGGAAAAAATCGCTGCGGAGGATTGCGCCAACATAACCGTGATCCAGACCGACATCACCGCCCCCCTGCCCCTGGAAAGCGGATGTGTCGACCTTTGCCTCCTGTCCACGGTGCTGCACATCTTCCGGATCCGCCAGGCAGAACCGATCCTGTTCGGGGAAATCCGACGGGTCCTGAAACCGGGCGGCCGTTTGGCCGTCCTCGAGTGCAAGAAAGAGGAGCAGAACTTCGGCCCGCCCAAGCATCTGCGTCTGGCCCCCGAGGAGGTGGAAGAGGCGGTGCAGGGGCGCGGTTTTAAGAAATCCGCGCTCCTTGATTTGGGTTATACTTACTTGGTTCAATTCATCGTCCAACAACCGGACCGGGTCTAGCTCTGCTGCCGGTCCCAAGGGGAGGATGGTTATGAAATGCGATCGGTGCGGGGAGAGTGTGGCCCCGGAGGAGGTTCGGGAAATTCACGGACAGCGGGTTTGCGAGGATTGCTACATGGATCTGCTGTCACCGGCCCGGCCCTGCGATCCCTGGGCCGCCATGGCCGCCAAGAGCGCCTCCCAGCTCTCGGAGGGAGAGGAGAGCATGACCGAGACCCAACATGGAATCCTGGATATTCTGGGGCGGGGCCCGTTGACTCTGGAGGATCTGGCCCGGAAATCCAACCTCGGCCAGGCTCAACTGGAACGGGAGCTGGCCACCCTTCACCGCATGGAGAAGATCGGAGCGAACCTGGAGAACGGCCAAAGAAAATACCGGCTTTGGACTACAAGGGATGAGGATGATGACGAAAGCGCCGCAGGAGTCGAGGGTGCGTGAGGAAAAGGATACCGGGGAGATGGTCCTCAGGGCCGTGGGAACGATCAGAAACAAGACCAAGGAACCCTTCCTGAAATCCAGCGGCCAGGGCCTGGACATGGAGGGCCGGCTGGACGAGGTCATAGAGCGGGTTCATGAAATCAGGCAGGAGGAATCGGAGATAATCATCCAAGAGGACAAGGCGGACCTCCTGGACGGCCTGGAGGGGTTCTCCCACGTGGTGGTCCTGTATTGGGCCCACAAGGTGCCGGAGGAGAGCCGCTCCCTGACCAGGGTTCATCCCATGGGCCGAAAGGAGATCCCCCAGACCGGGATTTTCTCCACCTGCAGCCCGGCCCGGCCCAACCCGGTGCTCCTGAATGTGGCCAGATTATGCGGGCGGGAGAAGAACGTCTTGAGGGTGGCCGGCCTGGACGCCATCGACGGTTCCCCGGTGGTGGACATCAAGCCGTACCTAAACGATTTTCCCCTCCAGGAGAAGGTTGTCTTGGCCGAGTGGATGGAGCGGCTCCAAAAGGAGCTGGAGCAAAACCGCTCTTAGGAGGGCCGTCCATGGCCCGCCGGGCAGATTGGTTTTGATTATCTGGTGGCAGGGCCTGAGTTGGAGCGACCTCTCGTCTTGATTATCGTCCGATGTAATGGATGCTTTTCCCGGTGTTCACCAAGGTGGAGCCGACCCTTGGCAAAAGGTAGAAGTACCCCGGCGTCTTAAAATCCAGGCTCACCTCCTGCGGTTATGCAAGCCCACTGCGGACCGGCCCCTCCCCGGGAGCGGAAGGGGCGGCTGACGGCGAGAACCGCTACCCGCCTCTTCCTGGTCAAAAGCGGTATTCCCTTATTCCGGGTCAGACCTTTTCAAAGATGGCCGCAATGCCCTGGCCGCCTCCGCCGCAGATGGTTTCCAGGCCGTACCTGGCCCCGGAGCGGTTCATTTCCATGAGCAGGGTCACCAGCCGCATCACCCCGGTGGCCCCGATGGGGTGGCCCAGGGAGATCCCGGAGCCGTTGACGTTGATCTTGCGGTCATAATGGGCCGGGTCGACCCCCATCAGTTTGGCGTCGGCCAGAAGCTGGACCGCGAAGGCCTCCTGGATTTCAAGCAGAGCCATGTCCTCAATACCCAGTCCGGCCCTGGAGAGGGCCTTTCCCACGGCCACGGCCACGGCAGGGTAGGTCAGGGTGGGGTCGCAGGCCCCGTTGGCCCCGGAGACGAACCGGGCCAGCACGGGCAGGCCCTCCTTTTCGGCCTTGGACCGGGCGCACAGGACCACGGCCGCGGCGCCGTCGTTCTCCGAGGAGGAGTTGCCGGCGGTGCATACTCCGTCAGGGTAGACCGGGCGAAGCTTGGCCAGTTTTTCGGGGGTGGTGCCCGGCCGGGGAGTCTCGTCCCGGTCAAGGACCAGAGGTTCGCCCTTTTTCTGAGGGATGCTCACCGGAACAACCTCCTCGGTGAATTTCCCTTCCGCCCAGGCGGCCAGGGCCTTGGCATGGCTGGCCGCAGACCACTGGTCGGCCTCCGTGCGGGAGATGCCCTCCTTCTCGGCTGCGGTTTCGGCCCAGGTCATCATGGAGTTGAGCTCGCCGTAGCGGCCGATGGGCTGGGACATGACCCTGGCCCGCTGGATCCGGTCGTGGATGGGCAGGCCCCACATGGAGAGCGCACCATGGCCCCTGGGCATGAAGCCCCACTTGGGGTCCTTGCCCCCTCCCAGGCCCCATTTGATCTGTCCCGGAAGATACAGCTCGGCCTGGCTCATGGACTCCATCCCGGCGGCCACCACCACGCTGGCCTGGCCGCTCATAATCTTGGCCGCGCCGATGAGGACCGTGTCCAGCCCGGAGCAGCATCGCCGGTCCAGGGTCAGGGCCGGGACCGAGTCGGGCCAGCCCGCGGCCAGGAGGGCCACCCGCCCGGCATTGGCGCACTCGCCGTTCTGGTAGGCCTGGCCGGCCACCACGTCGTCGACCGCCTCCGGCTCCAGTCCGGCCCGCCGCAAGGCCTCGCCCAAGACCAGGGCCCCCAGTTCATGGACCGGGATATCCTTGAGGGATCCGCCGTACTTTCCGATGGGGGTCCGCACTCCGCTGAGAATGACTACATCTTCCATCTAATCCAACTCCTTACAGCTTCTGTTCGGGTGGTAATCCCGCCGGCCCTCGCCGCTCCTGCGGTCCGAGGCCGGGGGTGAAATGGCGCTGGTGTCGGTGACAGCCTTCAATTCGGTATCCTGTTTTTTATGGAACCCAGGGCTTTTCCGTAGGCGCCGGGTAGCTTGCAGTAAGTTTCAAAATAAGTTCCGTATATTTGGCGGACCGTCGGCCCGCTTAAGGCGGTCTTCTTCCGGAACATGTTTATAAAAACCGCTCTGATAATAGATTGTGAGCATACCTCACCCGTGACGATCCGGTCAATCACCGGGCCGCTCAGTCGCTTCGACCAAATACCGCTTGGAATAAACAGGACCGGAAAGGGGCGGCGATCGGGGAGTTTGCGGTCCTGGGAGTTTTGACCGCCGCAACGGCCCTCGGCCCCATTTGGCCCTTGACGGAACAGTGCCGGCAAGTTTTAAGAAAATCAGCGGTAGGCCGGAGGGAGATCCTTCGGCTTACCGCTGTTCCGCGGGGGAGCGCCGGCCAGGGCCTTTATCGTTTCTGAGCCATTTCGGCGGTCAATACTTTTCCTTGATTAAGGCCAGGGATTCATCGATGGCGGTCAAAGCAAGATTCAGGTCTTCTTTCGTGTGGCGATAGCAGATATAGGCGTGGTGATAGGGGGCGAAGAAAAAGCCCTTGCGGATCATCTGGGTATAGAAGTCTTTTCGCTTTCCCTTATGGGCTCCTGATTCTTCCTTTTTGAAGGTGATATAGAACATGGGGGCGACGCCGGTGAGTTCGGCCCCCACGTCATGCCTGTCCATGATCGCCTGGATTTTTCCCATGAACCACGCCCCTTTTTTCCATATGTGGGCCAGCACATTATCCCGCTGCAGGATTTCAATGGTCTTGAGCGCCGCGACAAAGGCCTCGCTGTTGGGGAAAAAAGTGGAGGAGATGAAAAGCTTCTCGGCGGCCGCCATCATGACGTCCCTTTTGCCGGTGACCACCGAGATGGGATAGCCGTTGGCAATGGCTTTTCCCAGGACCGAGAGGTCCGGACAAACGCCGTAATACTCCTGGGCGCCGCCCATGGCCATTCTGAAACCGGTCCGGATTTCATCGTAGATAAGGACGGCACCGTATTCATCAGCCAGGTTCCGGACCGTTTCCAGGAATCCGGGCTGGGGAATCTGCATTTTCTGGTGGTTGGGGTGGCCGAAGGGGGTCATTATGATGGCGGCCGTATCCCTGCCATGCTTGGCCAGCAATTCCTCAAGCTGCTCCGGATGGTTGTACTGGAATTCATAAACATCCTCGTAGAATTTCTCCGGGATCCCGCCTTTCATTTCCACACACCAATCATGCCAGCCATGGTAGCCGCAACGCATGACCTTAAGTTTTTTGGTGTGGGCCCTGGCGATCCTGATGCTGGCCGTTGTCGCGTCCGATCCGGTCTTTAAAAAGATGCTCATTTCCGCGCATGGGACAAGCTCGTTGAGCTTTCGGGCCAGCTCATTCTGGAATTTCTGGGTGAGCGAGAAGCAGAAGCCTTTTTCCGTTATCTGCTTATACACGGCGTCATCAATTTCCGGCTCGCGGTAACCCAGGATAATAGGGCCGTACCCGCACAAAAAGTCTATAATTTCGTTCCCGTCCACATCGATGAGCCGGCCGCCTTTACCGCTGTCGATAAAAATGGGGTATTCTCCGGCAATGAAGTCGGCGGGTTTCCTGGCGCCCAGGACCCCGCCGGGTACGAGGCGGGACGCTTCTTCATAAAATTCAAGGCTCCTGGCGATGTTGAGCTTTTTTGCTTCTTCCATGTGAGTCTCCTTAATCTGTCCGCAGCTTCCGGGCTGATGGGGAACTTATCCGGTTGCTTTAATTTTTGCGCTTCATGAGGCCGGGGACATCCGTTACGAACAGGGAGGCGACTTTTTCCGTCTGATGGATTCTGGCCCCTCTACCGATAAACGCCTCGAGGAATTTGTCCGGGTCGATGCAGCCCTCGGGAGCCACAACCCCCGTTTCACTCACATCGCCCGCTTCCATCATAAGCGCGGCGATGGATGCGGGAAGCCCGGTTCCGGGGGCCATCCGCCCCACCATATCCGCAGTGTAGGTGACCTCGTTTCCGCCCCTTCTGCCCTTGACGATGACCTTGAGGCCGGAAGACTGGGGGCCGTTGTCCCTGCCCTGGGGAATCGTTTCCCAGAGCTTGAGGGCAAGATCGTAGGGCGTCACCCGGACGCCCTTGACCTCCAGGGGGTCCGTGTTCAGAAGGCCGGTTTCCTTCTGTTCCTTGATCAACTCGTCCACCCACAGGGGAATCAGGGCCCCCTTGATGATCACATTCTTCACTCCCTTGATGTACTTCGGGATCGTCAACGGCTGGGGGTGGCCCACGTATCGGACATGACAGGTATTGAGGGGCTCCAGGAACTGCTCGGCCACGACATCGGTTCCTCCTTCCACATATACCAGTCCGCCGTTGATATATTGGGGAACTTTCCCCAACGTCATGTGAAGACTGTGGTCCCAGGCGGCTCCGGCAAGCTCGGCGATGCTGACCACCCAGTAAAGATAAACCTCATCCACCTCGTCAAGACGGTCCGCATACCATTTGACCAATACATTGTTTGTGCCCGGGTCCGAGCCCATTCCAGTGAGGACGGTAATGTCGGCCTCTTTCGCCAATTGATCGATCTCCGAGTTAAAGAGAATTTCGGTGCCTTCGTAATCATCGCAAATATCAATATAATTAACCTTGGCCTCCACGGCTGCCTGGGCCACCGGAACAGCCGTCTTATAAAAGGGACCGGCCGTATTGATTACGACATCGGCGTTTCTGAAGGCGTTAACCATGGCGTCATGATCTTCCACATTCATCTTGATCAGGGTGGTCTTGTCGCTGTCGCGCAGTTTGGCGGACAACCTCTCCGGGTCCGGGTAAAGGTCCGCCAGAATCACGCTCTCAATCTGCTCTTGCTTAATCAAATCTCGCGCAACACCCTGGCCCATGCCGCCGAACCCGCCGATTATCAATGCTCGCATCTTCCCCTCCCTATGGTGACATGAAATTAGCGCCCACCCGATCAGCCGCGGATGAGGATTGGCCTTGATCCGATATCACCGATTGCGGCCGACAGGATTTCCCAGGTCGGCGTTCAACCCTTTCGCAAATCCAACCCCGGTCACTATCTTGAACCGCCCCTGGATTAACCCGCAGAACCTTTGTCAGGCGGCAATCAGGTCGCATTCGGCCGGCCAAAAGGCCCGAATTAAGCACCAAACCTTGAGTCTTGGCGACGTATGGTGATTGACCCTCATCCGGAACCGCCGGGGTAGTGGATAACCAATTTTGAACATACCTCACCAGGGAAGATCCGGTCAACCATTCTGTATACAATTTTACGGGTCCCGCGACGGGCCCTGAAACCTGGTCGGAGGAAGGCCGAAGCGATTTTCAGCCGCAAGGATTGGACGCCGCTCGAGCCGTCTTTAACTAAAAGGATTTATTGAAAATATGTTCGGCCGATTGAACCGGTTGGAGATACGCGGACCGCCGCCGCACAGGTTTCGGACCCGAAACGCCCCAGTGGCCGTGGGCCGTCCGGACGGCGGATGTCAAGCCCGACCGAAAAACAGGAGCCGCTTCACAGGTCCTTGAGCGTATCTCGGAGCAGGGATAGAACGAGACGTTCAGCCGAGGACAAGTTGTCCTCCTCGGAATGGACCAGGAAGATGCTCCCCGGCATGGGGAAATCCGCCACCGGCAGGCTGACCAGGGTCTCCCCCCAGACACTGGACCGCGCGATGGCGCTTTTGGGGAAAACGGCGGCCACGGTTTTTTCGCTCGCCACCACCGAGAGAATGTTCTCCTGCTTGCGCATACACAAAAACGGCATGTTGGGAGAGAAATGGCGGTAAATGTCGAGGTAGTGAAAGTTTTGGCCGTTTTGGGGGTACATGGCCACCATGAACTGACCGAGGTCCGCCAGCCGGAGGAAGCTCTTGGCCGCCGCAGGATGGCTGCGGTTGAGCACCACCTGATAGTCATCCGCGCCGACCTTTTCCAGGCGCAGGGAGTTTTTGCGCGCAATAATTCGAAATTGCTGCTCTCTGGCCGGAGGAACCGACCCCACAACGCCAGGCATCTGTTCCCGCACCAAAAGAGAAAACACCTCTTCCATGCGGGTCTCGTGCAGTTCCAGAACCAAGTTGGGATATCGTCTGCGAGCCTGGAGCACGAAATGGGGCAGGACCGAATTCAGCAGCGCGGATGTGCCGGCCATGCGAACCGTGACCTCGGTCTGGCCGTCCCAGGTGTCCAGCTTGTCCCAATCACTGGCAATGGCGATAATTTTGCGAACATCGCCGGCAATTTTCTCGCCTCTGGGGGTGAGGCTTATCCCGCGATGGGTGCGTTTGAAAAGGGCGCATCCCAGCTTTTTTTCAAGCGACTCCATGGAGGCGCGCAAAGCCTGGTGGGTTATTGAAAGTTGGGTAGCAGCTTTGTTGATGGAACCGCATTCCGCAACCGTCAGAAAGTTGCTAAGTTGGCGTAACGGCATGATAATTTAAACCCATCAAAGGTTCCTGCGAACCCCTTTCAGAATATGCCTCAACGGCTGTCCGGACGAAACGGCGCGGCAGTCGCCTAAAAAAGAGATTTATAAACCCAGGATATCAGTTCCGAAGCTATTGCAAAATTTATTTGCAACCAAAAAATTTTCCCTCCTATCCAGGCCGGGACCCCTTGTTATAAATTTCTCAATATCGGAAGGAAGGAAACGCACGCCCCCTCCCGTAACGGGATACGGCGCTAACAGGTTGAAATAACGGAGTGAGATCATGGCAAAATTGGACTATCCCTACGAACAGCTGTTCCCCCACCTCTTCAGCCCCATGCAGGTTGGCAAGTCTCAGTTCAAGAACCGTATTTTCGTCGCTCCGACGCACATCGGGTTTTCTTCGGGACTCAATAACCTGATGACGCCGGACGGGGTGGAACATTACGGGAGTTTTGCAAAAGGCGGAGCCGGTTGCGTTCATATCGGCGAGTCCCTTTTAGATCGGAAGAACAGCGTTGCGCATGACAGCCACATGAATGTCATCGATGAAGAATGTCTAAAGACATTTAATGTATACAATGAGTACTGCCATATTTTCAGGGCTATGACTTCGATCGAATTCAATCACAGCGGTCATTTTGCCATGCCGCAGCAGGGTGACGGTTCTCAGCCCATGTCAGCTTCGGCCATCACCATGCCCAGCGGCGTGGAAATGCGCGAGATGAACGAGGACGATATGGAGTATGTGGCCTACATCTATGCCAAGGCCGCAAACATGGTGAAACGCGCCGGGTTTGACATGGTTCTGCTGCATTTCGGGCACGGCTGGCTGATGGGCGGCTTCCTGTCGCCCATTCTCAACCGGCGCACAGACAAATACGGCGGTTCCGTCGAAAACCGGATGCGCTTTCCGCGCATGGTTGTGGAGAAGGTGCGCCAGACTGTGGGCCGGGACCTGCTGCTGGAAGTCCGCCTTTCCGGAGACGATTGCCAGCCTGGCGGCATCCAGATCGAACACGCCGTGGAAAACGTGAAGATGCTGGAGGACCTGGTCGATCTTGTCCACATCTCCACCGGCAACAGGCTCGTTCCGGTGAGCCGGGCGCTCATGCACCCCACCCACTTTGTGGAAGAGGGCCATAACGCCCATCTGGCGGCGACCGTCAAGAAATCGGGAGTGAAAATTCCCATCGGTACTCTGGGCGGCATCGACACCCCGGAGTTTGCGGAAAAGGTCATCGCCGAAGGCTTGGCCGACTATGTGCTCATGGCTCGCGGCTGGATAGCCGATCCCGACTGGGCCGTCAAGGCCCCGGGCGGGCAAGTCGGAAGACATCCGTCCCTGCATCCGCTGCATGCATTGTCTTGATGTGGCCTTGGGCAAGCGCAACACCAGCACCCACAATCTCATGAACCAGTGGGACGAATTCCCCAAATCCACCCGCCGCGCGGAATGCTCGGTCAATCCGCTGTTCGGCAACGGTCGCTGCCGCAAGAACCTGCCCCCTGCGGCGGAAAAGAAAAAAGTCGTCGTCGGCGGCGGAGGCCCCGCCGGCCTGAGCGCGGCCCTGAGCGCCCGAGCGAGGGGGCACGAAGTAGTGCTGTTCGAAAAGGAGAGAGAATTCGGAGGGCAGCTCCACTATGCCAAGCATGTCTGGTTCAAGCGGGATATTGAACGCTACCGCGCCCACCTTGAAATACAGGTCCGCAATGCGGGAATCGATCTGCGGATAGGCGTGACGGCGACGCCGGAACTGGTGAGCTGCGAACAGCCGGATGCGGCTATCGTGGCGGTGGGAGCCGAACCGATCATTCCGAACATCCCCGGGGTAGGCTTGCCGCACGTTTTCTCAGCCATCGACATTTTCGGGCAGGAGGAGAAATTGGGCCAAAAGGTGGTCGTCATCGGTGGGGGCATGGTCGGCTGCGAGACCGCCCTGCACCTGGCCTCCAAGGGGCATGCGGTCGAAATCGTGGAGATGCTCGACCTCCTGGCGCCGGACGGAATTTATACCGAACGCCTGCACACGATGCATTATATCGAGGAAAACAAGGACGTATCCTACTGCACCCGCACCAAGGGCGTGGAAATCAACGACAATGCCGTCGTTGTCGAAGACAGCGAAGGCAGGCGCCGCCAAATCGAGGCCGATTCCGTGGTTCTCAGCGCCGGGATGAAATCGCTGGCCGCTGAAAGGGACCGGTTCAGCGGTCTTGCTTTCGATGTCATTCCCGTGGGTGACTGCAGGAAGGTGGGCATGATTTGCGACACCACCGCCACGGGCTACGACGCCGCGCTGGTGCTGTAAATGATTATCCGGAAGTTGAGGATCGCATCGAGCGGATGGCCCGAACACGGAACAGCACGCCCGATGCAATTTATGTATATCACAAAAATAAGGAAAATATGACGAAAAAGATAGCTCTTGTTAGCCTTGCCCTCTCTCTGGTGCTTTGTTCTCTTGTAACGGTCACAGAGGCTAAAACGTGGAACTTACGCTTTACGGGTTCCGATTTCGAAAGCCACCCCAGCGTGGCCAACGGTCTGCTGCCGTGGATAAAGGAAGTGGAAAAAGCCACCAACGGGCAGGTGAAAATTTGCTACTTCAACCCGAACACCATCTGCCCCGTCAACGAGGTTGTCTCTTCAATCGAAAAGGGCGCCATCAGCATGGGCGCCATAGACCACGCCCGCAATGCCGGAAAGTTTCCGCTGCACGATGTATTCGTCCTGCCTCTGCTGTCCGGCAACTCCACCGCCCAGGGCGTCACGGCCTGGCGAATTTACACCAAGACCCCGGCCCTGCAGAAGGAGATGGCCAAGGTCAAGGTGCTCGGCTATTGGGGCGGCGGCTCCTTGCATGTCATGACCAAGAGCAAGGCCGTGCAGAATCTGGACGATATGAAGGGCCTCCGGGTGGCCTGCCTCAGCAAGCCGTTTGCCGATGTGGTTTCGACCCTGGGCGGCAACCCCATTATCGTGCCCCTGCCGGACATCTACCTGACCCTGTCCCGCAACATCGCCGATTCCACGCTCTTTTCCCTGCTGGCCGCCGGATCCATCAAAATCCAGAATATCATCAAGCACGTTACCGTGGCTAGCCTGATCAAGGATGTCCGCTTTATGGGAATGAACTGGGATGTCTGGAACAGCTTCCCGCCGGAGATCCAAAAAGCCATTGAATCCACCTGCTGCAGCGAGGAATGGGCTCGGAAAATGTCGCAGGCCATGGACAACGGCGATATTTCCGGCCGGAAACTCCTGGATAAGTGCGGCGCGAAGTTCTACACGCTGGAACCGGAAGAGCACGCCAAGTGGGTGAAAACCTGTGTTCCGCTGGATCAAAGGTGGGTTGACAAGGTCGTCAAGCTCGGCGCGGCCACACGAGAGGAAACCGAAAATCTGCTCAAGGAGGTCCGTGCCACCGGTGCGGAGGTTACCGCGGGAGTGATGAAGAAATAAGGGCCCGCCGAAAAACCGCTATTACTATGAGTTTTCGGCCGACCAAACGGAATGGCCTGCCATATGGAAAACAGCTTGGTGTCCCGCCCCGCGGAATCCGAGGCCGACTGCCCGGCGGGACACCAAGCTGCAGCAAAGGAAATGCAGGATTCAACGCCCCCCGCTGGAATCGGGCTAGTCCGGAAAGCGCATGGAGGAATTCATATGTCCGCAGTCCTGGGAAGGCCAGGGGTATTTCTGGTCCAATTTTCTGAACGCGTTAACCGGCGGCTTTTCATCCTGGGCACCATTGCCGCCGCCTAATGGTCATTCCCACCGTGCTCGACGTACTGTCGCGTTTTATTCTGGGCCGCTCCATTGTGGGGGCCATGGAAATCGTGCAATTCTCCATGGTTATCCTGGTGTTCGGCGGACTTGGCTATATGCAGGACCGACGCGAGCACATCCGCGTGGATCTGGTGGTGGAAAAATTCCCTGACAACGCCCGGAAAAGTTCGGAACTGTTCGGGGTTTTGGCGCCCTTCTTCCTGGTCTGCCTGATGACGTGGTGCATCTACCGCGCTGGATTGGATAAGCAGATCAGCGGGGAAGTCAGCAGCATGCTTGGCATTCCCCTCTCAATATTTGCCTATTACTCCACCCTTGGTTCCGTAGCGCTGGCGCTGGCGCTTTTTTCCTGCGTTCTCCGGTCGCTGGGAGAAATGCTGGATAAACGCTACTATGCCTCCCTTGCCGTGACGGTTATCGCCAGTGTTTTTATGCTGTTCCTGGCCCTTATGGTCAAACAGAGCGCATTGGCGGAAAACATGATGATGCTCGGCTGTTCGGGTATGGCTTTTCTGATGGTTCTGATCCTGTTCGGTATGCCGATCGGCCTGGCTATGGCCCTGGTGGGCTATATCGGAATGGTCGTTATCTATCCCAAAATCGATGCGTCTTTTCCCATGCTGGGCGTTACGCCTTACGACACGGCCTCAAATTACGTCTATACCGTGGTTCCGATGTTCATCCTGATGGGTGAGTTGGCCATGCATTGCGGCATCAGCCTGGATCTGTTCAACGCCGCCAATGTCTGCCTGGGACGCCTGCCGGGGGCCTGGCCATCGCCACGGCCAGCGGCTGCGCAGGCTTTGCCGCCGTATCCGGGGATTCAATGGCCACGGCCGCCACCATGGCCTCCGTAGCGCTGCCGGAAATGCGCGAGAAGAAATATGATCCAGGTCTGGCCTGTGCGGCCCTGGCCGCGGGAGGAACCCTGGGCATTCTCATCCCGCCGAGCACCGGTTTTATCTTCTATGCCTTGGTGACCGAGGTCTCCATAGGGCAGCTCTTTGTGGCCGGGATCATTCCCGGTCTGCTGCTGTCCGCTATTTTTATCATCAGCCTGCTGCTGTTCGCCAAGTTCCGTTCCGACCTCGCACCGCGCGGCGAGGCCACCACATGGGGAGAAAAGCTCCGCGCCACCAAGGGGGTGGTGGTCATGCTGGCCCTGATCGCCCTCATTCTGGGCGGGATTCTGTTTGGCTGGTTCAGCCCCAACGAGGGCGGAGCCGTGGGCGCGGCGAGCACATTTCTCTATGCCTTGGCCCGTCGCCGGGTCACCTGGGCCAATTTCAAGTCCTCGCTGGAAGCCACCGTCCGGGTCACCTCCTCCCTGCTGCTCATTCTCATCGGGGTGGGCCTGCTCGGTTACTTCTTGGCTTCCACCGCCTTGCCCTTTGACCTGGCCGACATGGTTGTCGGACTCAACGCCAATCGCTACGTTATCCTGGCTGCCGTCGTCGTTTTTTACATTGTCATGGGCTGCATCATGAACGTCATCCCCATGATCCTGCTGATCCTGCCCGCCATCTACCCCTCCATTGTGGGGCTCGGCTACGACCCGGTCTGGTTCGGCGTTGTCGTGGTGCTGCTCATGGAGATGGGCCAGATAACACCGCCGGTGGGGATCAACGTCTTTGCGCTGAGCAGTATCGCCACAGATGTGCCCATGGCGGACATTTTCCGAAGGATCGTCCCGTTCTTTTTCGGGATACTGTTCCTGATCTTTCTCCTATCCGTGTTCCCCGGGCTCGTCCTCTGGCTGCCTAACCTGCTTTTTAATTTTTAGAGCAGACCGGCGGGGCGGGAGAGGATTAAGTTAAGCCACCATCGATCTATCGGGGCCGAGCGGCCCTGATCGATCGATGGTGCTGTCCGGTTCCCGCAATCCAAAGAGACCCGGGGAAAACTATCCCCGGATGCCCGCCCCTATCGTGATTGGAGAGATTCGCAGAGCAAGGCGGTGACGCCTTTCTTTCGAACAGTTGTGTCGGTCTTCTTCCCCGGGCAAGGGGAAAAAAAGGGCGGTGACGGTTGGTGGACCTGCTTTCCACCGGTTGTCGCCCGGCCCGGCCTTCAGGCGATGACCCCGACAGAGGAAAAAGGAGATCGGCCGCAGTATCGCAGGGCATGGTTTTGTGTACCTATTGGCCATCGTGGGGTTGACCTGACCACCGGATGCTGCCTTGGCGGCTGTTGAGCCGGGCCAACGGCAGGGCCGGCTCTACACGTAAACCACATAATATTGGATAATAATCCCGCATTACCATTCTCCGGACAGAAATAGCTTGACATGGTTTTGAGGGAAGCATATTTTGAATCCAAAAATGAATTCAATCTTGAATTCATAAGCCAAAGAGGAATTGGGCAGGATTCATGCAAAGTCATTCTTTCAATAAAAATGATCTAAACAGCAGGGCGTCAAATCCGGGAAATTTGGCCCAAAAAGTTTATGAAGCCATAAGAATGAAGCTGTTTGTAAATGAGATAATGCCGGGCCAAAAAATCAATTACAGAGAATTGGCCAAGAGCATTAAAACCAGCCCTACGCCGGTTATACAAGCCCTCAAATGGCTTGAGTTTCAGGGGGTGGTTCACAATGAAACCAACCGGGGATTCTATCTCAAACCTGTCTGCCTTGAGGAGATTCGAGAGGTCTATGATCTTCGAGAGACGCTGGAGGTTTCCTTTCTGCCCAAGATTCTCCAGAGTTTGAATGATGAAGGTATCCAGCGTATTCGAAAACATATTGAAGAGCACAAGAATGCGATTGCCGAAGGACAACGACACCGGCGTCTGATTACCGCAATGGATTTTCATCTTTGTCTGGCTTCATTGTCCGGGGGTCAGATAGCGGCGAGGTTTCTGCGTCAGCTCTTCGATATTCTTTATCTTAAGTACAAACCAGATCTCCTGTTCTCCAAACCACTCGACCAATATAACTACAGGCATCAGGAAATATTGGACTATCTCGTAGACGGAAATCTGGAAAAAGCCCAGGAGGCCATGAGGAACGACATTACCCATGTTCGCGAACATGTCCTGAATCACGTCCGCCTGGCCGTGGAAGAAAGAGAAAATTTAGCCATCTAAGAATCGTCGATCCTTTTGTTGAATATCAAAGGATTATTGGGGTTGAAACTAGTTGGCCCATCGGCATGGCTGGTGGTTTGGCGAGTGAATTAATCAGAGGAGAAAAGATGAAACACCTGAAACTCTTTATGATTCTGTGCGCCGGTATTATTGGTGTAGCCGCTCTTTGCGGAAGCGCGATCGCCGGAGAACCGGCCAAATTCGTCATGGGCGGAATGCAGACCCTGAGCGGACCGGCATACTCCGTCTCCAGTGACATCATGGTCAATGGCGGCAATCTGGCTGTTTTCGAGATCAATGAAAGCGGCGGAATTTTAGGCAAGAAGGTGGAGCTTATTTGGGAAGACCACAAGGCCAAGGGGCCTGAGGCGGTCGCGGCTTTTAATAAACTGATAAGTATCAACCATGTTCAGGCTGTTAGCATCGGCTACACAGCCCCGATTATGGCCTGCGCTCCCTTGGCCGACCGGAACAAGGTTTTGCTCATCAACCACGGAGCATACGGCCCCATCCTTTCCGGGGCGGGTAAATATCTGTTTCATCTGCCGGCCAACGAACTGGTCCTCATCCAGAGCATGATCGATTATGCAAAAAAGAATAAGAACATCAAATCGATAGGGCTGATCCACATCAATGACGACATGGGTATCAGCGTCAAGGACTTCCTTGAGGAACACTGCAAGAAAGTCGGGATCAAATTCGCCGGCAGCGAGGCTTTTGACCTGGCCGCTTCAGACTTCAGCGTTCAGATCGAAAAGGCCAAAAGCTGGAACGCCGATGCCATTTATGTGAGTGCCCACCGGAGCCCGGCGCTCATCAAACAGGCCAAGGAAAAAGGTTGGACCCCGCAGTGGCTCGGTGCCTCTTTTTACAATTATGGAGAGTATCTGACCCAGGCGGGAGGTGGATTCAAAGGGGCGCTGGCCGGCGCAGCCGACGTGAGCATGGAGAGAAACCCTGGGTTGAAAAAAGTAAAGGCCAGCTGGGAAAAACATTACGGCGTGGGCAGTTGGCCGACTTCCATGATCGGTCATCTGGGCTGCAACTACGATGCTCCCTATATCGTCAAGGCTCTGCTGGAATACGGCAAGAGCAAAGGATGGGACGATTACTGGAAGGGTGAGAAGCTTCGGCAGGCCTTGCTGGAAATCAAAACCTTTGACGGATGCATGGGTAAAATCACCTTTGATCCGGACACCGGCCTGGCCTATCGCAACCTGCAGCTCTTCGAGGCGGTGGAAGACCCCAACAACAAAGATGCTCTGAAGTGGAAGGATGTCGGCGGTTACACCGCTGAAGAGATCTCCAAAATGGGTAAATAATAAATTAATACTTCACTGGGGATCGCGGCGGTTCGCGATTAGGGCAAACCGCCGCGATCCGGTGAGGTTGGGTAAAATGAAAACGCTTTGCACCACAAGGATCGACGAGACTTCTACCATCGTGTTTGGGAAGAGCCGCACGGGCGGGCCGGTTAAAGCTCGCCGCGGCCTCCTACTCTGCGAAACCGGGCCGGATAGCTCGAACCGGGCTGGAAGATTTGATCGGCTGGATGCCGAGCCCATGATAAGAAATTTACGACTAATTACGGACCTCTCAGGGGAAAGAAGCTTTCGGGTAGGTTATCTTGGAAACCTTTGAGCGCTGAGAGTTTGAAATAGCGAAACCCATACCAACTGTTTAGAAAAGGCCATACCGATGGATTTAATTCTGAGTTTGTTTGTTGACGGTATCTGCACTGGTTCCCGTTATGCAATACTAGGCATGGGGTTTGCTCTGATATTCAATACTCAGCGAATGTTTGATTTGTCCTTTGGCGGGATATACACCTGGACGGGTTTCGCTTTCTGGCTTTTGGCCGCCAACTCGGGCCTGCCCCTAAGTTTAGCCGCCATAATCTCCCTGGCATTTTGTTTGGTTCTAAGTTACGTCGTACAGAAGCTGTACGTCTCTCAGCTGAGAAAAAAATCGGATAAATCCGTGAGCATCATGCTGGGCAGCATGGCTGTCATGATGATTATGGAAGCGGTCGTCGCCATGATATGGGGGGGCGAAATACGAGTGGCGCGGCTGGGGGATGCCGGGATTTTCAAATGGGGTCATGTCCAAATATCAGACATCAAACTCTATACCATATTGTGCGCCTTGGCTCTTTTCCTGATTGTCGAGTTCGTATTCATGAGAACGCCTCTTGGTATCAAAAGCCGGGCTATTGCCAGTAATCCGCGGTTGTCCATAGTGGTCGGACTTGATGCCGAAAAGATCATAATACTTACCACTTGTCTTGGCTGTGCGCTGGTTGGTTTGGATGCCGTTCTGGTCTGCGCGGACACCGGCGTATATCCGTCCATAGGATTCCAAAGCATGCTTACGGCTTTTATTGCTGTGATATTGGGCGGCATCGGGAGTTTTGAAGGGGCATTTTTGGGCGGGATGATGATCGGGCTCATCAGAACATTCGCCGTCTTGAAGTTCCCGACCTTGTGGCAGGAGCTGATTTCGTTTGCCGTGCTGTTTTTCATTATCGCATTCAAACCCAACGGCCTTTTGGGTATCCGTGACTGGAAGAGTGAGGTTTAATCCATGGATTACATGCTCCACATAGTTATAATGATTCTCATCAATATAATCCTGGTAGTGTCATTCAACATCCTGTTGGGATACACGGGGGTGTTCGCTTTATGCCACGCCGCGTTTTACGGGATTGGGGCCTACACCGCGACTTTATTGATGAAAAATGCGGGGTTCTCCTTTCTTCCGGCCATGGTTTGCGCCATGGGGCTGACTGCGTTCTGTAGTCTGGTCATCGCCATTCCGGGATTGCGAATCCATTGGGATTATATGGTCATATTCGCATTTTCCTTCCAAATGGTGGTTTACCATCTGATCTTAAACTGGATGGAATTGACCCGGGGCCCCCAGGGAATTGCAGGCATTCCCGCGGCCTCTATTTTCGGGTTCGAATTCGTGTCAAAACCGGCCTTCTTATTGTTGTGCGTGATCTTATGTTCAGGGGTTCTTTACTTTGTCCATCGCTTGGAGAATTCGTTTTTCGGGCTTGTTCTCCAGGGCATAAGGGATGATCAGGTAGCCGTTAAATCAATAGGTAAGGATGTGACCCTGCATAAAATAGTGGCCTTTGCCGTTGCGGCGGGGTTGGCCGCCGTGGCCGGATCTCTTATCGCGGTATATATATCCTATATTTCGCCGGGCTATTTCGATCTGCACATGTCGGTCTTCATCGTGATTGCTCTCATATTCGGGGGATTAGGAAGTATTCCAGGGGTGATATTGGGAACACTGGTGTTGACCGCTCTTCCGGAATTGCTGAGATTCATACCTAATCTTCCCAGTACCATGTTGGGCGGGACGCGAGACTTGATCTATGCGAGCATTCTGCTTTTCTTCATGCTATTCCGCCCCCAGGGCATAATGGGTAAATCAAACTGATTGAAGGGCGATTAAAATGGGGGACATCCTTGTTGGAAAAAGCATCGACAAATCTTTCGGGGGGCTGCGCGCCCTTAACCAAGTCGATGTCCAGATCGAAGAAAATAAAATCACAGGGCTGATCGGACCTAACGGCGCAGGAAAAACAACGCTTTTCAACGTGCTGTCCGGCTTCATCAAACCGGATAACGGTCAGGTGCTGTTCAAGGGAATCGACATTTCAAAGACCAAGCCCCACCAGATAGTCCACCTGGGCATGGCCAGATCGTGGCAGGGGCTGAGATTGTTCGACAATCTGACGGCCCTTGAAAACATTGTGATGTCGATACCCAAAAAAAATAAAGAAAACCCCCTGAAATTGGTCACGGGTGTTTGGAAAAAAGACAAGGAAAAGGTTGAAAAGGCTCGGGAAATTCTTAAGACCATAAATATGGATAAACATGCGGACCAGCGAGTGAGGGAGCTGTCGTACGCCGAGCAGAAACTCGTGGTCATCGGAAGGCTTTTGGCCACCGAGGCTGAGGCCTTATTGCTCGACGAGCCGACCAGCGGGCTGGATGAAAAAACGGTGACTGAACTAATCACCCCGCTGATGAGAGACATTGTCTCGCAATACAAAAAGACGATATTTCTGGTAGAGCACAGCATAAGGCTGGTTTTCGACATGTGCGATTGTGTCATCTGCCTGAACGAAGGCAGCGTCATCGCCTGCGGGAACCCTATTGAGTTGCGCACCGACGATGAGCTTAAACGTGCCTTTTTCTATGGAGCATAGTCAGAACCATGTTATTGAACGTAAAAAATTTAGAGTCTGGCTATAAGAACAAAAAGGTGCTTTACGGCGTCTCGATCAACCTGGAACAGGGCGAGATAGTCTCTGTTTTGGGCCACAACGGGGCCGGCAAGAGCACCCTTTTGAACGCGATATTCGGGCTCCTCCCCATCTATGGCGGGGAAGTGGAGTTTATGAATGACAAGATCACGGGGAACAAGATATGGGATAACGCCGCCAAGGGCCTGGTAATGATCCCGGGAGGTCACCAGGTTTTCGGCGAGCTGACCGTAATAGACAATTTAAAAATTGTTAAATATACCCAGAAAAGGGGAGATTTCAAATCCCGACTCGATAATATATTCAAGATATTTCCCCGTATCGAAGAGAGAAAATACCAGAAGGCGGCCACCCTTAGTGGTGGCGAACAGCAGATGTTGGCCATCGCCATCGGCCTGTTGATGCAGCCGAAGCTGCTGGCTCTTGATGAACCATCGGTAGGGCTTGCTCCTCTGATGGTTAACAATATTATGGAAACGATTCAGTTTATCAACCAGGAGTATAATGTAAGCATCCTGCTGATAGAACAGAACACCAAATATGCCCTGCAAATTTCCTCACGCGCTTATGTGATGAGGCTCGGGAGCATTATCGCGGAAAGCTCAGCGAGTGAATTGTTGGAAAAGGACAACTATGTAGATCTCTTTTAGGCTGGCGAGTGGGAAAGGGCCTTGCGTGAGCGATAATCCGTATCGCTCCCCGACTATAGGGATATGAGGCTGCCGGGGCGAAGTCTCGTCTGAAATTATTTTAAAACCACTCAATCCACAAAAGAGACAATGAAGCTGTTGCCGCGCTTTCATAGATGCACCTGACATCGGATTGGGCATTTATATCCGAATGGAGAGCACAATGAAAATTACTCGGGTGGAAGCTATTCCATATAGAATCCCTTTGCAGGCCCCGGTTAAGTGGGGGTTCGCCGGATACATGGAGGCGGCGGAGCATGTGCTGGTCATGGTCCACACCGACGAAGGAGTCACCGGGGTGGCCGAAGCGCCGGCCCGGCCTTCGATCTACGGCGAGTCCACCGCCTCCATCACCCATGCCGTCAGGAACTGGTTCGAACCCATGTTTAAGGGACTGGATCCGGCCCATTACGAGAAATTCTGGGTCCAACTGGACCGAATTCCGGCCAACAACACGGCCAAGGGGGCCATTGATCTGGCCTGCTACGACGCCGTGGCCAGGCGCCGGGGCATCCCTCTGTGGGAGATGCTCGGCGGGGCCTCCGATCGGGTCAGGCTCAGCTGGATGCTGGCCTTGCGGCCCGTCTCCGAAATGGTCCAGGAGGCCGAAGGCTTCCGGGACAGGGGCATCAACGCCTTCAAGGTGAAGGTGGGGCTGGATCCTGAAAAAGATATCGAGGTCATAAAGGCCCTGCGGGAGAATCTGGGGGCGGATGTCCTCCTCTACGCCGATGCGAACCTGGCCTACGAGGATACCAATATCGCTATCCGCACCATTCAGAAGATGCAGGAATACGGACTGGCCTACATCGAGGAGCCGATGCCGGTTTGGAACAGCCGGGGAAGGCTCAAGCTCGCCGAGGCACTGTCGATTCCCCTAATGGGGGATGAAAGCGTGTTCACGCCCCAGGACGTGGCCCGGGAGATAGAACTCGGGGCCATCGGCATGATCAGCATCAAGGCTCCGCGAACAGGCTACACCCAGTCCATGAAGATAGCCCACCTGGCCGAAACGGCGGGGCTCTCGTGCCTCATGGGTACTCAAGGCGAAACAGGCGTGGGAACCCTGGCCAGCGCTCAGTTCGGAGCCGCCCGCCGGGTGGTGTCGCACCCCAGCGAAATTTCGTTTTTCCTGTTTCTGCAGGACGACCTTCTGGCCGAGCCGGTGCCGTTTAAGGATGGCTGTATCGTACTGTCGGACAGGCCTGGTAACGGCGCGGTAATCGACGAGAAAAAGCTTAAGAAATACAGGATGGAATAATTAAGGATATGAAATAACTCGCTATCATCGCGAGGCTGCAGGATCAATATCCTAGTTTATCAATTAAACTAGACCTAATACGATGGCCGAATAATGGTTATTCAGGGCCATGCTCCGGGGAAGGAATAGGCAGATGACGACAGATAATCGACCGGATTTCAATAGAGTTATGCAGGCTCTCAATTGCGAAGAGCCTGACCGGGTCCCTCTTGGAGATTGGTCCATCGACATCCTGGCCAAGGAGGGGTTCCTTAAAAAAGAGGTAGCCTCCCTGGACGATGAGATCGAGTTCTGGGTCAAGGCCGGATTCGACTTTATTCCTCTATCCACGGATATCATGGGTTTGAAGGCCGCTCCGGAAAGAGTCCAGGGGAATGAGCTCAAGACTAAATACGGCAAGAAGGTCCAGCGCAGCTGGGTCCAGGAGCATTCCGGCCTAATCACCAACTGGGAGCAGTTCGAAAAATACATCTGGCCCACCGTGGACGATGCGGATTTTTCCAAATGGGACTATTTCGACAAGGCTCTCCCGGATGGAATGAAGGGCCTTCTGCTGTGCGGCCGGATTATGGCCCCGGTGTGGATGTACATGGGTACCGAAACCTTCTACTATGCCCTGGACGACAACCCGGATCTTCTGGAGGCCATGTTCAAAAAGGTCGGAGAGATCCAGTACGGCATCATTGAGCGGGCCATCGAGCACAAAAGCGTGGGCGCCATTCTGGTCAATGACGACATCGCCCACAACAGCGGCCTCATGATTCATCCCAGGCACCTGGAGAAGTATGTTTTCCCGTTCTTGACAAAGCTGGGAGACCTGTGCGCCGAAAGGGGCTTGGGCTACATCTTCCACAGCGACGGCGACTGCACGGCCGCCATGGACAAGATCGTGGACTGCGGGTTCAAGGGTTTCAACCCGATTCAGCCCAACGCCATGGACATTCTCGAGGTCAAGGAGAAGTGGGGCCGGAAGCTCTGCCTGATCGGCAATATCAACCTGGATTCCACTCTGACCCTGGGAACCCCTCAGGACGTCAGGGCGGAGGTCCACGAGCGCATCAGAACCATCGCCCCCGGCGGCGGTTACCTGCTGGGCTCCTCCAACTCCATCCCCAATTATGTGCCGCTGGAAAACATGATCGCCATGTTCGACGCCGGGTTCGAGTTCGGCCGCTATCCCATCAACCTCACCAAGGGAGAGGTGGAGGGAAAGGTCTCCAGCTACCAGGCGGGGCCCAAGAGCAAAGAAGTTGCGGCCGAAACCGACCAGGAGGTCAAAGATTATTCCGAACTCTTAATGAACAAAGAGATATCGAAGATCATCGACCGGATTTCCGTTCAAGTCGATTCGGGTATAGCTCTATCGAGTGTGATCTCAGAAAAACTCATCCCGGCCATGACCCTGATTGGAGGGATGTATCAGGCCGGGAAGATATTCATCCCCGAAATGATGATCTCCGCCAGCGTCATGTCCCAGGTCCTGAACCACTTCAAGGATCTCCTGATCCAGGGCCAGGGCGGAAAGCAGGGGGGCATTGTAATCGGCACCGTTAAAGGGGACCTCCACGATATCGGGAAAAACCTGGTTTCCATGATGCTGGAGGGCCAGGGTTTCAAAATTCACGACCTCGGCGTCTCGGTTCCTCCCGAGAAATTCATTGAGGCGGTGGAAGAATTGAAACCGGATATCCTGGCTCTGAGCGCGCTGTTGACCACGACCATGGTCGAGATGGAGAACACCATAGCCGCTTTCGAGAAAAGGGGCCTCAGGGACAAGGTGAAAATTCTGATCGGGGGGGCGCCGGTCACCCAGGAGTTTGCGGACCAGATAGGTGCGGACGGCTACGCCTATGACGCCCCCGGAGCAGCCATGAAGTGCAAGGAGATCCTCAATCTTCCCAACTGATGGCGAGAATAAATCACGAGGATGGTGCGGGGCTTGGGTCCAGCGGGGAGAGAGTTGGACCACGAAGTTGAATGA
The DNA here is from genome assembly GCA_963662305.1 of Desulfarculia bacterium. Taxonomy (GTDB): domain Bacteria; phylum Desulfobacterota; class Desulfarculia. Next base: position 1,440,549 of record OY759351.1, read on the forward strand.
TAATGAGCGACGGGAGGAATGGGGCAGACGAGTTGAGGGCCCTTGTGTGGCCGGGGAGACATGAGACTACCGGTTTTACCATGGGGATGTGAACCAGGTTGGCGGATATGCTCGTTGTACGGGAGTGTTGAACCGATCTGGCATTTATGGACCTCAAAAACGCGTGTTGTGGGGTCTGTAAAGCATCTCAGTGTAATTATAGAGTGTTGAGGTAAGGCGGAATATGCAGGTGGCGGATCCACCAAAGAGGCGCTGCTAAAATCTCGTCGTGACCGGTCGAACCAGCCTGGACGGCCGGCCCGGGATTTGGATGATATCCTGATTCGCTTCCTCGGCTATTGCATGCCGGCGTGTTCTGAACGAAATAGTATTCTCCCCCCCATATCCGTCCTAACGGGCCTGCCCAGGCCGATCCCGGAGTTCATCGTAACCAGGGCTGGTTACGGAAGGTGTTGTCATTGACAAAACCGAACAAGGAGGAGGCGCCAAAATCATGGCGGGTCCGGCTGCGTGCGGGCCTCCTGTCGTTCCGCAATTGGACCCCGCTTCACGGTCTGAAATAATGCCGTGTTTGGGGAAAGAGTATGAGCGATTCTAAAACGAAATTTTCTACCAAAAATTTTATTTACCAGGCTGTTTTATTAGAAGCACCGAAGCTGAATAAAGGAACTATTACCCAATACATCGGACATCAGGGCCGCCATGATTCAAGCCAGCTTGCTTTGAAGCTGTGAGGTAAAACAGGGCTTGCCCAGGGAGAATCTATCCGGGCCGCGTGAACCGATACGATCAGAAGATGACCGCCGGGTCATCATCTACGGAAAGGAAATGACTATGGGGATGACTCTCATGGAGGGTAACGAAGCCGTGGCATGGGGAGCCGTTGCTGCGGGTTGTCGTTTTTTCGCTGGGTATCCCATCACCCCGGCCACCTCGATTTTGAATACCATGCAGAATATCCTGCCGGCGGCCGGAGGGATCGTCTTGCAGGGAGAGGACGAGATCGCCTCGACCGGGTATTGCCTGGGCGCCTCCATGGCCGGCATGAAGGCCATGACCGCCACCTCCGGGCCTGGAATAAGCCTTTACTCGGAGCAGATATCCTTTGCCATCGGTTCTGAGATACCGCTGGTCATCGTGGACGTGCAAAGGCTGGGACCTTCGACCGGCTCGGCCACCATGGGCGCGGACGGGGACGTGCAGTTCATGCGCTGGGGCAACTCCGGCGGCATGCCGATCATCTGTCTCGCTCCGGTGGACATCAAGGATTGCTACCAGCTCACCGCCCTGGCCTTTAACCTGGCCGAAGAGTTCCGGGTGCCTGTCTTTTTGGCCAGCAACAAGGAGATCGGCATGACCAGGGACACGGTGGATCTGTCGACTATAGAACTGCCGAAGCCGATCGATCGACTCGCCCCTGAAGCGGGCCGGGACTATCTGCCCTTCCGGCCCTTGGCGGGCAGGGATATTACGGGTTTTGCTCCGTTGGGAGGAGAGGTGATCTCGCGGCAGACCTCCTCGACCCACGGCGAGAGCGGCTATATCACCCTCCTTCCGGAAGAGATCGGCAGGTTGACAGACCGACTCAAGCGGAAGATTGACTCCCAGGCCGATCGCCTGGCCCTGTACGACCATGATGAAGAGGAGGGGGCCCGCACTCTGCTGGTCACCTACGGCATCACCGCACGCGCCGCAAAGGTGGCCGTGCGCCGGTTGCGGGCGGCGGGGGAGAAGGTCTCCCACCTTACCCTCAAAACTCTCTGGCCGGTATCCCGGAAGGTCATCACCCAGGCTGCGGCGGGGGTCGACCGGATTCTGGTGGTTGAGATGAATACGGGGCAGTATGTCCGGGAGATCGTCCGGGTGGTGCATGACAAACCGGTCCACTTCCACGGAAAGATGGACGGCAGCCTTATAAGTCCGGACGAAATTGTGGAAGCCTACGGAAAGGAAATCTCCCATGAATAGCACCTCGAGCCTGCTCAATCCAACCCGGCCTCCGGCATTCTGCCCAGGCTGCTCCCACCAGAACGTCCTGGTCGCCCTGGACAAGGCCTTCCAGAATATGGGCCTGACCGGTCCCCAGATATGCATGGTTTCGGACATCGGTTGTTCCGGCCTGTTCGACACCTTTTTCAAAACCCACGCCATCCACGGCCTTCACGGCCGGGCCCTGACCTACGCTACCGGAATAAAAATGGCCCAACCGGACCTGAACGTGGTGGTAACCATGGGGGATGGCGGTCTGGGGATCGGCGGGGCCCACCTGCTCTCCGCCTGTCGCCGCAACCTGAATCTGACCCTGCTGCTGCTCAATAACTTCAACTTCGGGATGACCGGCGGCCAGTACTCGGCCACCACCCCTCCGGAGGCCAGTGTGGGCTCGGTCTTCCTCAACCGGCTGGAGCGGCCGGTGGAACCTTCCGTTGTCGCCGCTGCGGCGGGAGCCCCTTTTGTGGCAACCCGGTCGGCCTATGATGGTGATCTGGTGGAGACCTTTCAGCGGGCCGTCTCCTTCAAGGGTTTTTCCCTGGTCGAGATCCAGGGCCTCTGCACCGGCCGATACACCCGCCGGAACAAGCTCACCCCCAAGATGATCCAGGAAAAGCTGGCCGGGAGAAGCGGTCCGGACGGGGAGATCCAGGCCAACAGCCGGGAGGAGTACGGAAGCGCCTACCGCAACGTGGCCGCGGGCCTGCAGAAAAAAATCCTGCCCGCCGGTATCGCCCCCAAATTTCCCAAGCCCATCTCAAAGCGGGCCGAGGTGATGCTCCTGGGGGCGGCCGGGATGCGCATCCAGACCGCCGGGGAGATCGTGGGCCTGGCCGGGCTTTTGTCCGGGCTGTTCGTCACCCAGAAGAGCTCCTACCCGATCACGGTGCTGCGGGGCATGTCCGTGACCGAGCTGATTCTGAGCCCGGAGGAGGTGGACTACACCGGCTCCTATTCGCCCGGGCTTATCCTGGCCCTGGCGCCTGAAGGCGTGGCCTACAAGCGGAAGGTTTTCGGTTCACTCGATGAAGAGACGACGGTCATCCGGGCCGAGGGGGTGGAGATACCGCCCACCAAGGCCAAGGTAATATCCGTGGACTTCAAGGCCAAGGGTCTGAAGCAGGCCGACTGGGCCCTGGCCTCTCTGGCCGTGATGGCGGAAGGCGCTCATATCCTGGACCGGGAGGTGCTGCGGGCGGCCCTGGAAGAGAGGTTCACGGGAAAAGTCCTCGAAGCATCGTTGGCGGTCGTGGAGAAAGCCGTGGAATAAACCAGAGCAACCTCGGACCTGAAACCCGGGTGGCTGTGCATACCCAAAAGAATTTCCGGACTGTGCCGGAGCTGAGACTGAATGCGGCCATGCTCGGGAAGGCGGAACAGAAAAAAGGTCTGAGTTAAAATAGATACAACTTGATCAGGGTTCAATTGAACCCTGATCAAGTTGAAACCGCCATCCGGGTCTGTTTTTGTCCCCCTCAACCCAAAAGAGCTGCGGTCACCGCGTCTACGAACTCCGGAATCTCCGGGGGGGTCCGTCCGGACACATGACGGCCGTCGATCACTGCGGCCCAGGCTTCATTGTACTGCCCGCCCATGATCTCCACCGGATCCTTGGAAGCCTGCCAGCCGGTTACCTTTTTACCGTCGATCAAACCGGCGGCGGCGATGGGTATGGGGCCGTGGCAGAGATAGGACAGTATCTTTCCGGCCCCGTCGGCCTTTTTCAGAAACTCCAGGGGCGTCCCGGCCTCGACCAGATTCCAGGGGCAGAAAGCGCCGGGGATGAACAGCCAGTCGAACTCGTCCAGGGAGACGCTGTCCAACTTCTTGAGCCGATAGAAACTCAGCGGTATCTCCTGCAGTGGCACCGAGATTCCGAAGTTGCCCTGGACCACGTCCAGGCCCACCAGGGGCGGCCGGGAGCGGACCACCGGCTCGAAGGTGGCCAGGGTCAGCGAGGCGCCGCGATAGAGGAACTCCATGAAGGGCACGGCCAGTTCGATATCCTCGAAATCCTCGCCCGCGATGATCAGACCCTTCTTGCCGGCCAGGCAGCCCTGGCGTTCATCCTCAAAGCCGGGATTAAAAAACCGGCAGAGGGCCCTGACGAACTCGGGGGTGTCGATGGTGTCGCGCGCGGTGATAAGCCCGCCGTCCACCACCACCGAGACGTCCTCGTACCGGGCCACCTTCTTGAGCATGAAGTCGACCAGGCGGTTGCCGGTGGCTTTCTTGCCCCGCACCAGCCCGGCCCTGATCAGGGGCAGCACCCCGGCCCCGATGCCGCCCACCGCGCCCCCCTTGGAGGACACGGCCTTAAGGAAGTCGGCCACCTCCTTTTCGGTGACGATGACGTCGGCCGAATGGCCGCCCAGGATCAGGACCGCGTCGTAATCCCCGGCATCGGCTTCTCTGAGGTTCTTACAGCAATGCTTGGCCGGCCCCAGGACCGGTATGGGGTCTAAAGTGAGGCCCCACATCCCCACCACCCCTTTGGACTGGATGTTGGGCCGGGTGAATTTGTAGGTCACCCAGTCCACCAGCAGGAACTCCAGGGCTCCGCCCAGCTCCCCGATGTAGGAGGCCAGGTAGTAGGCCTGGAAATCGCTGAACTCGCTGCCCGCAAGGCAGGCGATCCTTTTCCCGGCCAGGGGGCCTTGGGGTTTGGTCTGGCCTCCATGGGGTCCCTGCCAGAGGAGCGCGCCCTGGTCCCGGACAATCTCCACTCCGGTGGCCCGGGCGGCCTTCAAAATCGAATCCGATGATATCTTTTCCATACCTCCCCCCTTATGGAGGCTGGACCGGGCAGGCGGTTCGGCCCGTCCGGTCCAGCAGTTTGACAATAACAGCTGTTTTATTTATGGAAGAAGAAATCCACGTTATCCTTGGTCACCACGGTGACGCCGGTGTCGGTCCTCCAGGGGCACTGGGGAGCGCCGGCCTTTTCCCAGCTCGGGAAGGCCGGGATGGAGTTGTGCTTGAGCCAGTAAAGGTAATGCAGCGCGGTCCACTCCTCCATGACGCTGTTCTGGGCCAGGGTGTACTCGATGGTCCCGTCCTTGATGTAGGGCAGCATGTCGTCGTCGCGGTCCATGGCCCCGCACTTGATCTTGCCGGCCTTGCCGGTCTCCTTGAGGGCCCTGGCCGTGGCCGCGCCGGCCGTGGCGTCGATGCCGATAATCATGTCCAGGTCCGGGTTGGCCTGGATCAGCTGGGTGGCCACGGTCAAGCCGTAGGCCGGGTCTGATTTTTCGTCCACCTCGGCCACGATCTTGATGTCCGGGTAGTCCTTGAGGATATCCTTGTACCCGGCCACCCGGATGCCGTGGGACGGGCTGGTGGTGGTCATGAAGGCGATCTTGCCCTTGCCCTTGAGGATCTCGGCGCACATCTTGCCGCCGGTGCGCCCCACCCCCCGGTTGTCCGGGCCGATAAAGCCGTAGCGGGCGGTCTCGTCGTTGACGTCGTGGTTGACCGTGACCACCGGGATGCCGGCCTTCATGGCCCGCTTCATGGGTTCGTTGAGAGACTGGTGGTCGGCCGGGAAGATCATGATCCCGGCGGGTTTTTTGGCCATCAGTTCTTCCAGGACCTTGAGCTGGGCCACGGGGTCGTACTCCACCGGTCCCATGAACTCGGTCTTGACCCCCAGGGCCTTGCCCGCGGCCTCGAAGCCCTTGCGCCCGTCCACCCAGAAGGCGATGGCCGTCACCGCGCAAAGCCAGACATAGGTCTCGTCGCTCTTGGCCGCCCGGCCGATTCCCGGCGCGGCCAGGGTCAGCCCGGCCGCTCCGGCCGCCAGGGCCGATCCGGCCATGAATTGACGTCTGGAAACCTGGAGTTGTTTCTTTTTCTCATCCTGGGACATAATCAAACTCCTCCTCCCAAAAAGTTAAAATGTCTAAGGCCATTCTTCCCATCATTGAAACCCGAGTTATCCCTTTTCCACCCGGCTCAGGCCGACCTGAGTCTCCTGCGGGAGATCATGTCGAGGCTGACGGCCAGGGTCAGAATGGTCCCGGTTACCACCCCTTCCCAGTAGATGGAAACACCGAACAGGGTCAGGGCGTTGGTTACCAGGGCCATGAAAATCAAACCCAGCAGCGCCCCGGCCACGGTCCCCTCTCCACCAGAGAGACTGGCCCCGCCGATGACGCAGGCGGCGATGATCCTCAGCTCCACCCCGGCAAATGCTGTCGGCACCCCGCTGGTCAGCCGGGCCATGGATATGATTCCGGCCAGGGCGGAGAACATGCCGGAGGCGATAAAGGCCATGAAAACGACCCGGTCCACGTTTATCCCGGAGAGTTTGGCCGCTTTCTCGCTGCCGCCCACATAGTAGAGCTGGCGCAGACTCCGGCCCCGGCGGAGCAGGATGTCGGCGACCAGGACGATGACGATCATGATCAGGACCGGGATGGGCACCCCGGCGATGCTGCCCTGGCCGATCCAGGCAAAACCCATGGGCACGCCGATGACCGGACGGCCGGAGGTGAAGCCCAGGGCGCAGCTTCGGGCGATGGCCATCATGCCCAGGGTGGCGATCAGGGGGTTTACCTTGATCCGGGTGACCACCAGACCGTTGATCATTCCGGCCAGACCGCCCACCAGCACCCCGCCCACGACCCCCAGCACCGGAGGCAGGTTGAGGTGGACCATGAGCCAGGCGGAGCAGATGCCGGACAGGGCCATCACAGAGCCCACGGAAAGGTCGAAGTTGCCGGAGATGAGGAGCATGGTCATGCCCACCACCACCAGACCCTCCATGGCGAATCCGCGGGCGATGGCGATGAAGTTGGCCAGGCTGAGAAAGTAGGGCGAAAAGATCGACATGATGGCGCAACTGACCAGGATCAGAAGGATCATGGCCATCTCCCGGATTTTCAGGAAGCCCACCAGGGTTTCTTTGAAGCTCCGGCCCGAATTCTCCGGATCAGTAGTGGAAGTATCGGCGGTTGTATGATTCATTTCGATCTGACCTTCCAAAAGAGTGCCCTCACCCATTGTGGTTTTCTCCCAGAGAGAGTGCCTCAGAGTTGATCGCGCCCAGGGCGCAGGCCCCCACGCTCTCCTCCCCGGCCTCATCGCAATCAAAGACCTTGATCAGCCGGCCCTCCCGCATCACCGCGATGCGGTCGCTCATCCCCAGGACCTCTGGAAGTTCCGAACTGATCATCATCACCGCCGCGCCCTGATTGGCCAGCTCGCGCAACAGGGAGTGGATCTCGGCCTTGGCCCCCACGTCCACCCCCCGGGTGGGTTCGTCGGCGATGAGCAGTTTCGGATTGCGGGCCAGCCATTTGGAGAACAGAACCTTTTGCTGGTTGCCGCCGCTAAGCCTGGATACAGGCTGGGACGTGCCCCGGCATTTGATCCTCAGCTTGCGGATGAACTCCCGGGTCAGCTCCTCCATCTTGGTTGCGTTGATGAACAGAAGCCCGCTTATGGACTTCAGGCACCCCACGGCCGCGTTCTCCCGCAGGGACATCTCCAGGAAAAGTCCTTCTTCCTTGCGGTCTTCAGGAATATAGGCCAGGTCCTCTCTCATGGCCTGGACCGGGGTGCTCATTTTGACCGGGCGTCCCCGGATGGCGATCTCGCCCCCGGTGCAGGGCTCGAGCCCGAAGATGCCCCGGGCCAGTTCGGTCCGGCCCGCGCCGGTCAGGCCGAAGACCCCCAGGACCTCTCCGGCCGCGATCCGCAGGCTCACGTCCCGGTAGCCGGGGCCGGAAAGGTTTTTGATCTCCATCACGGTCTCGCCCCGGTGGTTCTCGCGGGGAGGGAACATCTGCTTCAGCTCCCGGCCGACCATCATCCGGACCACCTCTTCCTGGTTGGTCTCGGTGGTCGGGAGCGATCCCACCACCAGCCCGTCCTTGAGCACGGTGATCCGCTGGGCCAGGGCGAAAACCTCGTCCAGTTTGTGGCTGATGTAGATGATCCCGACCCCCTGGTCGCGGAGCATTTTGAGGACCTTAGTCAACCTCTCGGTCTCCCGCTCACCGATGGCCGAGGTGGGTTCGTCCAGGATCAGAACCTTGGCCCGCCGCTGGATGGCCCGGGCGATCTCGATGATCTGCTGGACGGCCACGCTGTAGCGGTAGAGGGGGGCCAGGGGGTCTATCTGGAGGTCGAAGTCCTCCAGGGCCTTTTCCGTGGCCCGGCACATCTCCTCCAGGCGGATAATCCCCTGCCGGGTGGTGGGCTGGGAGTTGGTGAAAATGTTTTCGGCCACGCTCAGATTAGGAAAGAGGGCCAGTTCCTGGAAAACGGTGCTGATGCCCAGCTGCTGGGCGTGGCTGGGGTCGCGGAGCTGGGTCGGCTCCCCCTCGATCACCAGCTCACCCTCATCAGCCTGGTAGACCCCGGCCAGAATGTGCATCAGAGTCGATTTTCCGGCCCCGTTCTCCCCCACCAGGGCGTGGATCTCTCCGGGACAAAGGTCGAAGTCAACCTGGCTCAGGGCCAGGGTGCCGGGGAAGGACTTGGTGATTCCGCTCGCTCTTATGATCTGTTTCATAAAACCGCACCCTTCGGAGTGAAGGTCTAAAGAAAGTTGACCCTGCCCGGGCGGGAAAACCCCGCCCGGGTCCGGTCGGCTACAGATCGGCCAAGTCCTTATTGCAGTTGACCAGGACCTTGATGTTGCCCTTCTTATTTTTCACGCATTCGATGAAGCCCTTTTCCACCACCTCCTCCAGGGGGATCCGGTTGCTGATCATGGGCCCGGGGTCCACCCGGCCGTCGGCCAGCATCTGGATGGCCTGGGGGAACTCTCCGCCGTTGTTGAAGATGCCGATGAGGGTCCGCTCGCAGAAGACCAGATCGTTGAGGTCAAAGGTGGCCGGCTCCTCGAAGATGCCCACCTCCACCACCCGGCCCAGCTTGCGGGTGGCCTGAAGGGCCATGGACACAGTGTTGGGGACGCCGGCGGTCTCGATGGTCAGGTCCACCCCCAGTCCGTTGGTCCGCTTCTTGATCTCCTCGGGCACGTCGATTTCCGTGGGGTCCAGGACCACGGCCCCCAGTTTCCGGGCCAGATCCGAGCGCATGCCCTTCCGGGCGGCCACAAAGACCTTGTGGGCCCCGGAGTGGTTCAGGATCTGCCAGGTCAAAAGCCCCTGGTTGCCCGCGCCGATGACCAGCACGGTCTCCCCGGGGATCATTTGGCCCCGGCGCAGGGCGTGGACGGCCACGGCGGTGGGCTCGCAAAAAGAGGCTATGTCCAGGGGCAGTTCCGGGGGCAGGTGGAACACCCCGCCCACCGGCATGGTCACGTACTCGGCGAATACGCCGTCCCGGCCCAGGCCCAGGAAGGCGCACTTGTCGCATAGGGAGAACTCCTCGTGGCGGCAGGGCCAGCACTCGCCGCACCAGGTGGCCGAATCGGCGGTCACCCGGTCGCCGGGCTTGAATCCTTCCACCCCCGGTCCCACCTCCTGGACCAGGCCGCTGAACTCGTGTCCCGTGATCAGGGGGGCGGATTTGCCGGTCAGGGGATGGGGCTCCAGGGGCATGAAGATCGGCCCCGCGGAAAACTCGTGCAGATCGGTTCCGCAGATCCCCACCCAGGCCACCTTTATCTTGACCTCGCCCGGACCCGGACTGGGCGACTCGGGTACGTCGACTACTCTGATGTCCTGATTTCCATACCAAACGGCAGCGCGCATAAAGCCTGACTCCTTATTTTCCGAGGTTATGTTCAGTCACCTCTGTTTTTTCTAAAGACTCTGGTTGAAACCGCCTCCTTTGCCGGCTAGGCGATGGCGATAGGGTGGATATGGGAGCCGGTGGCCCCCTTGATCCGAAGCGGCAGGGCGATGAACAGAAACTCGGAAACCTTGTCCCCGGCCAGCCGGTCCAGATAGAGGCTCTCGACGTGGGTGATTCCGTTTTCCACCAGGAGGAAAGTGTGCACCGGCAGGGGCGGGCCGTCCTCGGCAAAGGGCCACTGTTCCACCGCCTCGGTGTCCGAACCCACCAGGGCGATCTTCTTCCCGGCCAGGTAACGGGCCCCGTCGATGTTGGGTCCGGCCCCGCAGTTGGAGAAGCGCTGATTGTCGGTCCTCCAGTATTTGGCGAATCCGGTCCGGATAATTACTGCGGTCCCCGGAGTGATCTCCACCCCCTGGGCCTGGGCGCAACCGGCCAGATCATCGCCTGTAATCCCGTAACTGTCGGGCAGCACCTCCAGCCCCTTGTGGGCCGCCATGTCCAGCAGGACTCCCCGTAGGATAATGGGCGGGAAGTTCTCGGCCCCATGGACCGAGTAGCCCTCTTTTCCCATCACCTCCTTTACTTTCACCCCTCCGTGCAGCTCTATCTCTTCGCCCTTCCACAGACCGATGTGGGAGAGGGCGTCGATATGGGTGCCCCCGTGAATGGGGAGGGTGGTGATTTCATTGCCCACCGAGGCCGGGGAGAGTTCGGGCATGTCGCCGTGACGCATATAGGGGGCCATCACATAGGGGGGGTGCCCTTCCCAGAAGGGCATGCCCGGCTCCAATATCTGTTCCAGGCTGTAGACCTCACCCGACTTGACCAGCCGGAGCAGGTCCGGGGTCAGCCGCGGAACCGGAATTTTACCAAATGATCTAATTTCCCCGGCCGTGATCGGGGCGCCGACAGGATTCTTATCATCAGGCATAGACTATTTCCTTTTCCCCAGGTTGGATTTTGTCCTAAATTTCGTACAACGTGCTAGATATCGTATTTAGCCTATCAAAGCGGTATTGGCATGTAAAGCGCTATTATTCTGGGCATAGTATAAATTTTTTTCGAGTCAGTTTGGGTGATTGTGCGGTATATAATTCATTGTCTGAAATTTCGTATAGATAGTAGCTTTACAGCCAAGGCCGCTGCTGGTATGTTCACTGGAACAGGGAAACAGTGAACCATCTTTCATTAACGGAGCAGTTGACCAGTCGTGCCCAGATTAATTCCGGCCTTAACCAGAGCTTTTAGAGTAATGGAGTTGTTTCTGCGAGAGCCCAGGGCGATGACCGTTCCGGAGATTGTGGCGCGATTGGACCTTCCCCGGACAACCGCCCATGAGATTGTCAACACCCTGGTCTCGGGCGGCTATCTCCACCGTGACGATGTTCACTCCAACAGGTTTTTCCTGGGCTCAAAGCTGTTTCAGCTGGGCAGCCTTTACGCGTCCACCTTCGATCTGTTTGCCGAAGGGCGGCAGGCCGTGGGAAAAATCATGGCGATCTGCGACGAGACGGTCCAGATGGCCGTCCTGGAAGGGACCGAGGCGCTTTTCGTGGCCAAAGCGGACTGCTCCAAAATGGTCCGGCTGGTTTCACGGGTGGGCTCCAAGCTGCCCGCCCATTGCACCGCAGTGGGGAAGATGCTCCTCTCCAGCCTCTCGGAGCAGGAGGTCGTGAAGTTGTACGACGGGCTGGCGGAGTTGCCCGTGATGACCTCCAACAGCATCACCTCGGTGGCCGAGCTGCTCCAGGCCCTGGAAGCGGTACGCCATAGGGGCTTGGCCTTTGACGACTGCGAGTCCAATATCGATGTCAGCTGCGTGGCCGCTCCGGTCTTCGACCAGAACAACCAGATGATCGCGGCCATCAGCATCTCCGTGCCGATTACCCGGATGAGCCTGGGCAAGCAGGAAGAGTTGGCCGAACTGGTTCGTAAGGGCACCGAGGACCTTTCCCGGCGACTCGGTAGCCGCATATAGTAAGGTCCCCGGGATCATTTTGTCAGACCGTGAAAACAGACCCTAACAGGCCGAGTTAGGGAGCGTTGGGGGCGGTGTCCGCCTCGAACCTGCGGCCCTCTCGGCCCGGATGCCCCGCTCTCTTCTCGACCCGGCCAACCCGAAGCGGATGATCCACCGCAGGAACTGCAAGACCAGGCAGGCTGCCGTCTTCCCCAATTTGACCACATTCGAAAAACTTCTGAAATATTTCTCTCGGCAAGGTCGCCATTGAGCCAAGGAAAAAAAGCTTGACTGAAGAGGGGCGGTTGGCGTAAATAATATTGTAAACAAAATTGTTAGAAAAATGGTGCAATCGATGGTTGCGAAAAGCGTCTCGACACCCAGGAAAGTAAGCATCTGCGAATGTTGGGCCCGCGACGGGCTGCAGGGCGAGGACGGTTTCATCCCCACGGAAAGGAAGGTGGAGGTGATAAACAGGCTTGCCGCAGTGGGCTTCAGGCGGATCGAGGCGACCTCCTTCGCCCACCCCAGGCTGGTCCGTCAGTTTTCGGACGCCCTGGAGGTTCTGGAGAGGATCGACCGTCCCGAGGGCGTGACCTACATCGCCGTGGTGCCCAACTCCAAAGGGCTCGACCGTCTCTTGGAGTCCTGCGACCGGGGCTACGGGGTCCACGAGATAACCGCCATTCTGGCTGCCAGCGAGGCTTACCTCCAGGCCAGCCTGGAGCGTTCCCTCGGCGAGATCATGCCGCCGCTGGCCGATCTGATCAAACGGGCCCGCCGGGCCGGGCTGTCGGTCATCGGCTGCATCGGCACAGCCTTCGGTTGCCCCCTGACAGGGGATGTACCCCTGCAGAAGCTGATCGATCTGACCGACTGGTACCTGGACCAGGGGGCCTCTTCGATAATGCTTGGAGACACCACGGGAGAGGCTAACCCGGCCGGTGTGGCCGAGGTCTTCGGGCTTATGCGCCAGCGTTATCCCCGGGTCGATTTTATCGCCCATTTTCACGACACCAGGGGCATGGGCCTGGCCAACACCCTGGCCGCGCTCCAGCAGGGCGTGGTTCTCCACGACTGCTCCCTGGGCGGCCTGGGCGGGCAGCCGGCCACGCGCCGGCCGAAGTACCACGACGGCTATGCCGGCAACACGGCCACCGAGGACTTGGTGGTCATGATGTCCGAGATGGGGTTGGAAACGGGGCTCGATCCGGCCGAGGTCATAAAGACGGCCCTGCTGGGCGAGGATGTTTGCGGGCGGCCGCTCTTGGGGCACGTCACCCGGAGCGGCCCGGTTCAGCATCGGGGCCGGAAGGCCCTGAACCCGGCCGACCTGAGTGCGGGCCAGGAGATTCCTCCGTCGCTCTTTTTCGTGGACGGCGACCGGACCGACCGGCGGTCCCTGCCCGAGGCAATAGTTCGCCAGGCCCTGGAAAACAACTGGTCCCGCACGGATGCGCTGAGTCTGGACCTGAGCCGCTTGAGGGTCGGGGAGCGGATTCCGGACAGGGGGCCCCTTATCACCCGCCTGACCGTGGTCGAATCCGATCCGTCCAGAGACCGCATGGCGCTGGAGATCCGTTCCCTGCGATCGGACGGCAACGCCTGCTTGACCGGTCGGATTCTAATAACTTTCGGCTGAAACCGAGCGGATCGCAGAGGATCGAAAACAATGAACCAGGCAGATGATATGTCCGACAGCGACAGGCCGTTGCTGGTAAAGGCCGAACTGTGGCCGGGGCGGGAGTTCCGGCCGCTGTCCTACCCCATTACCAGAGAGCTGATCGAAGATTACATGGACACGGTCGGCGACCGTAATCCGCAATACCAGGAAGGCTCGTCGGCCGAACCCATCGCCCCGCCGGGGCTGGCCGCCATCTACGCCCGGCTGTCTTATCTCCAGGATCATTCCATGCCTTCGGGCGGTGTCCTGGCCAGACAGGAGTTCGAGTTTTCCAGAGCGGTCAATGTCGGCGAAACTCTTACGGTCAGGGCTAGGGTAAGGGAAAGCTATGTTGATGAGAAAGGCCGCAATCGGGTCAACTTCCTGATCGAGGCCAAAAACCGGAGCGAAGAGCTGGTTACCACAATCAAGCTCTTTGCCATCTGGCCGGGGTGATGCGGTCGGGTGAACCAGGAGGAGGCATTTTGGCGGAAATCAAACCGGGCGACGCCTTGCCGGTCATAAGAAAAACGATCGACCAGGAACGGATTATGCGGTGGGCCCGTATATCGGGCGACTACAACCGGTTGCACGTGGATCGGGAATATGCGGCCCAGACCCGTTTCAAAAGCACCATCGCCCACGGGCCCATGTCGCTGGCTTTTTTGAACGAGTTGATGATGGAATATCTCGGTCTCAGCTGGGCCGAGGGCGGCCGTCTGCTCAACGTCCGTTTCGTCGCTCCCATCCGCCCCGGCGACGATATCGAAATCGGCGGAACCGTATCCGAGGTCGAGGCGGACGGCCCGCACAGGCTGGTCCGGTGCGAGCTGTACATCAAGAACAGCCGGGGCGAACAGGCGGTCAGGGGTGAGGGACATGGCCGCCTGGACAGGGGGGCGGGCTCATGAGCGCCAGACAGGCGAAGACGGTGTCCGCCCGGAAAGCCGTAGCCGAACTGGAATCGGTGAAGCGGATATCCCTGCCCTTATGCTGCGGTTTGCCCCAGACGCTGATGGAGGCCCTGGTGGCCGAGCATGACCGCCTGCGGGGCCTGGAAATAATCAGCGGGTTGCAGATCGCCTACCCTTTTCTGGACGAGTCCCTTGGCAACGCCTTCACCTTCCGGACCTGGCAGTGCTCCCCGGCCATCAGACATCTGGTCGCCGCGGGCCGGGTCAAGTATGTACCCATGCGCCAGGGCGATGCCGTGGGCGTCTTCGGCCCAGGCGGGGTCTGGCCGGTGGGGGCGGTGCTGCTCCAGACCTCTCCGCCGGATGAAAACGGCGACTTAAGTCTGGGCGTGTCCATCGGCCACACCCTGCCCCTGGCCCGGACGGCCGGTCTGGTTATGGCTGAAGTCAACCGGCGGATGCCCCGGGTCGGCGGGCGGGCCTCGATCAATTTGGCGGAGGTGGACCTGGTGGTCGAGTCGGACCGGCCCTTGCTCGAGTTTCCGGCCGGCGGCCGGCCCGGCCCGAAGGAAGAGGCCATAGGCCGTTACGCGGCCGGCCTGATTCCCGACGAAGCCACCCTCCAGATTGGGTTGGGGGCCATTCCCGACGCCATTCTGGACGCCCTGAGCGGGAAACGGGACCTGCGGTTTTTCGGCATGGGCATCGACCGCATGGTGGACCTGATCGAATCCGGGGTCGTTGCCTCCGACGGCCGGCCCGTCTTGACGGCGACCGAGATGCTGGGCACCCGCAAGTTGTTCGATTTCATAAACAAAAACCCCCTGGTCCGGGGCCTGCCCCTGCCGGAAACGATAAACCCGCGGGTGGTGGGGGGCATCCCCCGGTTTTGCTCCATCCTTTCGGCCATTGAGCTGGACCTGAGCGGGCAGGTCAACGCCGAAACGATAAAGGGCCGCCAGTTCAGCGCCGTGGGCGGAAGTTTCGACTTTTTAGAAGGGGCGCTTTTTTCGGAGGGCGGACGGTCGATCATCGCCCTCATCTCGACCACGCCCGATGAAAAGATATCCCGGATCGTGGCCCGGCTCCCTGCCGGCTCGGCCGTGACAACCCCCCGCCATTCGGTTCAATACGTGGTCACTGAGTATGGCGTGGCCGAGCTGTGGGGCCGGTCGCTGACCGAACGGGCCGAGGCCCTCATCGCCGTGGCCCACCCCGATTTCCGGGACGGGTTGCGGGAGCAGGCCGGACTTTGAGTCCGGGCGGCAAGGACCCGGATGGCGATCAAGGAGAACCGGATGGACCGATTGGACCGGATAAAAAAGGAGACGGCCCGCTGGGAGGCCGAAAACGGGATAGATTCGCTGCCCCAGGCCAAAAGCGATTTGGGGCGGCCGCTCAAGGTCGTCTATACCCCGGCCGACACGGCCGGGATCGATTACCTGGAGCGGATCGGCCTGCCGGGGCAGTACCCTTTTACCAGGGGTGTCTACCCGGCCATGTACCGGGTTCGGCCCTGGGCCATGCGGCTCTATTCCGGGTTCGGCACGGCCGAGGACACCAACCAAAGGTGGAAGTTCCTCCTCTCGGCCGGCAACAACGGGGTGGCCTGCGCGTTTGACCTGCCCACCCAGATGGGTCTGGACTCGGACAACCCCGATGCCCGGAACGAGGTCGGCCGCCTGGGCGTTTCGGTGGACAGCCTGAGGGACATGGAGACCCTGTACGACGGCCTGCCCCTGGAGACCCTGGTCTCGTCGTTCAATATAAATGCTCCGGCGGCCGTTATCCTGGCCATGTATATCGCGCTCGGCGAAAAGCAGGGCCTTTCGCCGGACAAGCTCGGCGGCACCCTGTCCAACGACATGCTCTGCGAGTATGTCTCCCGGGGGATGTGGGTCTTCGCCGTTCCGGGGGCGCTGAGGCTGGCCACCGATGTGGCCGAGTATTGCGCCCGCAACATGCCGCGTTTCTATCCCTTCAATATCCGGGGCATCATCATGCGCGAGGCCGGGGCCTCCATGGTTCACGAGGCCGGGTTCGCCTTTGCCAACTCCATCGCCTATATCGAGAGCGTTCTGGAGCGGGGAATCGGGATAGACGACTTTGCCTCCAGGGTGAGCTTCTTCTTCTCCACCGGAACCCAGATATTCGAAGAGGCGGCCAGGTACCGGGCCGCCCGGAGGCTGTGGGCCGGGATTATGAAGGAGCGTTTTGGCGCCGAAAAGAGATCATCCCAGCTTTTCCGGTTCACCGGCACGGTGGGCGGCAGTTTCTATCGAACCCAGGAACCGCAGAATAACCTCATCCGGGGGGCCTACGGCCTTCTGGCCAACGTCCTCGGGGGAGTCCAGGGCATGCTCCATCCGGCCCTGGACGAACCCTTCGCCATACCCACCGAGGAGACGGCCAAGCTGGCTTTGAGGACGCAGCAGATATGCGCCTACGAGACGGGCGTGACCAAGGTGGTCGATCCCCTCGGCGGATCTTACTTTGTGGAAGCGCTGACCGACGAGCTGGAAAAGGGGATAGAAAAAGTAATCCGGGAGGTGGACGATCTGGGGGGAGCGGTCCGGGCCATAGAGGCCGGCCACATGCAGAGAAGGATTTCAGAAGACGCCTACCGCTTTGCGGCCCAGGAACAGAGCGGCGAGAGAGTCGTTGTCGGCGTCAACCGCTTCCGGGAGGATCAGACGGCCGAGGAAAAAAGGTCCTTCCATCGGCACGACGCCCAGGTTCTGGGCAGACAGGTTAAACGCCTGGAGCGGGTCCGCCGCGAACGCGACAACGGACGGGTCCGCCGTTGTCTGGAGCGCCTCGGGGAAGAGGCCAGGGGTCCGGCCAACCTGATGCCGGTCCTGATCGAGGCGGTCAAGGAGTACGCCACCCTGGGGGAGATCATGGAAGTCCTGGGGGAGCGGTTCGGCCGGTACGATGAACCCCTTTTCCTATAATTAAAGCGCGGTTGAGGCCGAGACGGCTGGATAGAAATGGAATTGCCTGGTAAATTGTATGAGAATATGAGAACAAAGATGGAAAGAAAAATAAGAATCCTCATGGCCAAATCAGGCTTGGACGGGCATGATCGCGGGGCCAAGGTGATCGCCATGACCTTCCGGGACGCCGGATTCGAGGTAATCTATACCGGGTTGCACGCCAGACCCCGGGAGATCGTCAATGCGGCGGTTCAGGAGGGGGTGGACCTCATCGCCCTGAGCGTTCTTTCCGGGGCGCACCTGAGCATCTGCCAAAATGTCCTGACCGCCCTGGAAGAAGCCGATGCGCGAGACATAGAAGTCATCATCGGCGGAACAATCCTGGAGGAGGACATCACCCGGCTCAAGGCCATGGGCGTCGGAGAGGTTTTCCCCGCCGGCTCGCCGCTTGATGCGGGGGTAAAATACATCGAGGCCCGGTTCGGCCTGAGGGACAACCGAACCTGAGGCTCCCCCGGTGGGCCCGGAATCGAACGGAGTTATGCGGTGGCGACGGCAACCAAAAAAACAACCTTTCAGGCCGAGGTGGATAAGGTTACCCGCAAACTCCGGGTGGATATCTATTCCGGTATTCGGCTGCCCAGGGAGAGGCTGGTCGAACAGGACCTGGCCAAGTTGTTCAACGTCAGCCGGATGGTTATCCGGCAGGCCCTGAGCCAACTGGACGCGGACAGCCTGGTGACCATAGAGCCCTACAAAGGGGCGGCCGTAGCCGAGATATCCCTGAAGCGCATCCGGGAGAGTTATCAGATCATCTCCCTGCTGGAAGGATACGCCGCCTATCTGGCGGCCGAGCATCTGACCCCCAAGGACATAAAAACGCTGAAGGACCTGATAAAGGAACAACAGGCCGTCAACGTCAGCGATGTGCAGGCCTGGCAGAATTTGAACAAGAAATTTCACCGGGTCATCAACCTCAAGTGCGGCAATTCCCGGCTCATCGAGTTGATCAGGCAGAATGTTCAGTTCACCAGCTATTGGTTCATCGTCCTCTCGGCCCCGGGCCGGATTCCCGAAAACATAAAAGAGCATATCAAGATTGCGGAGGCTCTGGAGGGCAAGGACGGAGTGGAGGCCCGCAAGGTGATCGAGCGGCATATCATCACCGCCGCCGGCTATCTGCTGGAACATCTTCGCAATAATCTACCCATGGGCATGCTGAACTGATCTCCCGGCCGGCCCGATCGGGTAGGGGGCCGCAGGCGGCCTTCCGTATTGAAGGCAGCCGGTTCAAAGCCCGGGAAAAAGGTGGCCGGATGTACTGCGCCCAAGGCTCTTCAAACCGCCCGATATTTGTCCCGGATCAGCCGCTTGAGCACCTTGCCGACCGCTGAACGGGGCAGGCTGTCGGCGAACTCGACGGAGCGCGGCTTTTTGTAGCCGGCCAGGCGTTTCCGGCAGAATCGGATCACCTCTTCCCCGGTCATCTCTTCACCCTTGCAAAGACAGACGACAGCGTGGACCCGCTGGCCCCAGACCGGGTCGGGCAGGCCCACCACGGCCGCTTCCCTGATTTTGGGGTGGGTGAACAGAACCTCCTCCACCTCCCTGGGGTAGATGTTTTCTCCGCCGGAGATGATCATGTCGTCGAGGCGGTCGACCAGGTACAGAAATCCGTCCTGGTCCAGACGCCCCATGTCTCCCGTGTGAAGCCAGCCGCCTTGCAGAGCCGCCTCGGTCTCCCTGGGCCGGTTCAGGTAGCCCAACATGACGTTGGGTCCGCGGACGATCACCTGGCCGATTTGGTCCGGGGGAAGGTCCCGGTCGTTGTCGTCCACCACCCTGACCTCGGTGTTGGTCAGGGCCCGCCCGACACTGCCGGTCCGGTCCATGACGTCGCCCGGCTTGAGGGTGGTGATGGCCGCGGCCGTTTCGGTCATGCCGTAGGTTTCGCCCAGCTGGGCCTGCGGGAAAAGGCGGATGAGGCGCTGTTTCGTTTCCAGGGGCATGGCCGCCGCTCCGGAAGAGACGGACTCCACCGAGGAGGTATCGTATTTTCCCAAATCGGGCAATTGGAGAATCAGGTTCCACACCGTGGGCGGGAAGGCCATCTTGCTTATCCGTTCCCGGACGGTCAGTTCCATCACCTCCCTTGAGTCGAACCGTTCCATGCTGACCAGGGTGCAGCCCAAATATAGGCAGGTGTTGAGCAGGCTGAAGGCGGCCGAATGGTAGAGGGGGAATACCAGCAGAACCCGGTGGTGTGTTTCGAACCGGCTGTCCTGGGCCAGGCTGACCGCCGCCCAGAGGCAGTTGCCGTGGGACAGAAGCACGCCCTTGGGACGGCCGGTCGTGCCGGAGGTGTAGAGGATGCAGGCCGGGTCCTTTTCAACGCTCCGGTTTTCCGGAACGCCCGGTTTCGCCGCGGCGGCCAGCCGATCCAGATCCAGACAAGCCCCTCCGGGGCTGCCGTCGTTTTTGCCGCAGACGATGTAGTTCTCGATTCTGGCCCCTCTTTTTCTGATGTCCGCGACGGTTTCAGAAAAGCGGGGCAGGAAGATCAGGCTTTTGGCCCCGCAGTCCCGGAGGATGTAGTCCAGCTCTCTTGAGGAGAGCCGGACGTTGAGCGGAACCAGGACCGCGCCCAGCTTGAGCACGGCCAGATAGGTGGCCAGGGCGTCCATGCCGTTGAGGAAAAGGGTCGGCACCCGGTCGCCGAAACCGATGCCCAGCCCGGCCAGGGCGGTCGCCCGGCGAGCGGCCTCGGCCTCCCATTGCGAAAAAGTCCAGCGCCCCTTTTCGCTGACAACGGCTTCTTTGTCAGGGAACTTGCGGGCGTTTCTGGCGAGGAGTTCCGGCAGGGTCATAACGGCCATGATTGTTTCCTATCATTGATATGTTTCGGTCCAATAAAATGCTTGACAAATTGTAAACAATATTGCTTACTGATTACAAGGGAAATCAACCAAGGAGGGGTCATGAAAAGGGGTTTGGTTAGGAAGGGGTTGTTGGGGGTCCTGGTCGGGGCGGTGGTCCTGTCCCTGGCCGCGGGACCGGCCTGCGCGGAACCGAGAACGCTTCGCTTTCAAGTCAACTATCCAGGCACCAGTTATGGCGGCTCGACCATGAAATATTTCGCCGAGCAGGTGGAAAAGGAGAGCGGCGGCCAGCTGAAGGTCCAGCTTTTCTTTGTCGGTCAGATCCTTAAAGCCAAGGAGGCCTTCAGCGCTCTGGACAGGGGCATGGTCGACGGCCTGTACTCGGCCCTGATATACTACGCCGGGGTGGTCAAGGAGGCCAACTGGGAATGGCTGCCCTTTACCTGGAGCAACGCCGAGGAGTGCGTCGACCTCTATATGAACAAGGGTCTGCTCAAGGTCATGCAGGAGGCCCTGGCCCAGCACGGGGTGCGCTATCTGGTCCCCATCCCCATGGGTACGCTGGGTTTCCTGACCAAGTTCGAGGCCACGACCATGGCCGATTTCAAGGGAAAGAAAATACGGGGGATCGGCACCCAGGCCAAGATCATTCAGCTCTTGGGGGCCACCCCCGTGTCGTTGTCGCCCCACGAGCAGTACACCTCGCTCCAGAGGGGAACCATCGAGGGGACCATCTACCCCTGGTATACCATCGGCACCTATAAGTTCCACGAGGTCGTCGACAACGTGATCAGCCCCGGCATCTACTCCCCCTGCGTTATCGACCTGATGATGAACCTGAAGGTCTGGGACAGCCTTTCGCCCGAACTGAAGCAGGCCATGACCAAGGCGGCCGAGACCACCATGCACTGGACCACGGAGAAAGTTAAGGCCTGGGACAAGGAAGGCATCGACATGGCCGTTCAGCACAAGGTCAAGATCAACAAGCTGACTCCCGCTGCGCTGGCCCAGTTCAGAAAAGCCACCCTGCCTTTGTGGGAGAAAACGGCCCAGCGCAGCGAGCTGTCGGCCAAGGCGGTCAAGATACTGCAGGATAATCTTAAATAGATTTTCGGCATTGGGGAGGCGGCCGGCTGCTGTTTCGGCCGGCTCCCTTCCGGCCGATCGGGGTTGTCGGCCGTCCGGATCTGCAGGGGCCGAAGGGGTTGGGCCCTGGGTCGGAAGTCCGGTTCGAAATCTCTCAAGGCGACTCGCTTTAATCCGAAACGGTGATCGGGTGAAGTCCGCCGCTAGATTCAGAAATGTAACCAATTCCAGTGGAGGCGGGTAGGATCGTGGAACCCTTTTTCAACGAGCATCACCACATCTTCAGAGATCAGTTCCGTCGCTTCTGCCAGGAGGAGATAGCCCCCCTGGTGGATGAGGCCGAACGGACCCAGACATTCCCCCGTCATCTTTTTTCGTTGATGGGCCGGCTGGGGTACCTCTGCGTCCGGTATCCGGAGGAGTTCGGCGGAGCCGAGGTGGACAAGATCACCGACGTCATCCTGAGGGAGGAGATGTCCCGCGTCTGTCAGGGCATCGCCTCCTCCTGGTCGGGCCACAGTCACCTGTCCACCTTTCCCATCTATCGAAAAGGAACCCCGGAGCAACGGCAAAAGTACCTTGTCCCGGCCATAAAGGGAGAGATGATCGGCGCTTTCGCCCTGACCGAGCCGGATGCCGGGTCCGACGCCAAATCCATCAGAACCTCGGCCCGGAAGGAGCAGGACGGATATGTTCTGAATGGGGCCAAGACGTTCATAACCAACGCCCCCCTGGCGGACTACCTGCTGACCGCGGCCTATACCGACAGGTCCCGCGGCTATCACGGCATCAGCCTGTTCATCATCGATGCCGATACGCCCGGAGTGACCATCCGCAAACTGGACAAGGAGGGCATCAGGTCCTCCGATACGGGCGAGGTGATCCTGGAGGACTGCCTGGTGCCCCACGAGGCTCTTCTGGGAAACCAGGAGGGCAATTTCAACCTGATCATGGAGACCTTGAGCGAGGGTCGGGTCGGGGTGGCGGCCAACATGGTCGGGGTGGCCCAGGCGGCCTATGACGATACCCTGGAATACGCCCGGGAGAGGGTTCAGTTCGGACAGCCCATAGGCAAGTTTCAGGCCGTGGCCCACAAACTGGCCGACATGATCACCAGGATCAGGGCGGCCCGGCTGATGGTTCTGTCGGCGGCCCATCTGATCGACCTGGGCCGGAACTGCGTTCTGGAAGCCAGCACATGCAAGCTGTTCGCTTCCGAGACGGCGGTGGAGGTGGCCCGGGAGGCCGTTCAGATCCACGGCGGATACGGCCTGATGACGGAATTTCCTGTTTTTCGCTACCTAAGAGACGCCTTGGTTTATACCATAGGGGAGGGTACCTCCGAGATTCAGCGTAATATAATCGCCAAGCAGATCGGTCTCTAGAACAGGGCGGGGGAGGCGGCCGCGATGCATGATGCCAACCGGATGCCGTTCGGTTACCTGGTCGACAAAAACGCCATCTATTATCCCCACAAGGAGTTCCTCATTGACGAGAGGAGACGCTGCACCTTTGCCCGGTTCAAGGAGCGGACCGACCGGCTGGCCGCGTCGCTGCTCCGAAAAGGGCTGCGGCCCGGTCAGCGGGCGGCCGTGGTTCAGCACAACTCCATCGAACTGGTGGAACTCTATTTCGGGATAATCAAGGCCGGCGGAGTGGCCGTGCCGGTGAATGCCCGCCTCAGCTCCCCGGAGATCTCGACCATCCTGGCCGATGCCGCGCCTTCGTTTCTCTTTGTGGGAAAAAATTATAAAGACAAGGTGGACCAGGGCGCTCCGCCCGGCCTGGAGGGAAGGGTGTATGTCATCGGCGCCCCGTCCGGACCTATTCCCGACTATGAAACCCTGATGGCGGATGGGAACGGCCCGTTGCCGGAGCCGGAGGCCGGCGACGGGGATACGGCCCTGTTGATCTATACCAGCGGCACGACCGGGCAGCCCAAGGGGGTGATGCTGACCCACCGCAACCTGCTTTGCGTTGCCTGGGCCACGGCTCACTCCCGGGTTCTGGAGGTCGATGAGACGGCCCTGGTCACGGCCCCGCTGTACCAGTCCGGCGCCTTGGGCAGCATGCTGGGCAACATTTTAAAGGGCAACACCATCGTAATTTTGGACGGTTTCGATCCGCTGAAGGTCATGGAAACCATCGAACGGGAAAGGGTGACCACGGCCCTTTTCGTTCCGACCATGATCATCAAGTTGCTCCGTAGCCCGGAGATAGAACGGTACGACCTGAGCAGCATGAAAAGCGTGGTCTACGGCGCGGCGCCCATGCCGGTGCCGGTGCTCAAGGAAGCCCTGGAGCGCTTCGGCTGGCAGTTCATGGGCGCCTGCGGGGCGACCGAGACAGGTCCGGCCTATATCGCCTTTCTGGATAAATCAGACCACATCCTGGACGGTTCGCCGGAACGCGAGAAGCGGTTGGGCTCCATCGGCCGGGAGGGCATTAACGCCAGGGTGGCCATCTTCGATGAGGAGGACCGGCCCCTGCCGCCCGGCCAGGTGGGAGAGATCGTGGTCCGCGGTCCGCATGTCATGAAGGGCTATTGGGGCAAGCCGGAGGAGACCGCGCGGGCGCTCAGAGGGGGGTGGTACCATACCGAGGACCTGGGTTACATCGACGGGGCGGGCTACATCTACATCGTTGACCGTAAAAAGGACATGATCATCAGCGGCGGATTCAATATCTATCCTCGCGAGATAGAGGACGCCTTGATTCAACATCCGGCGGTGATGGACACGGCTGTGATCGGCCGGCCCCATCAGCTGTGGGGAGAGACGCCGCAGGCCTTTGTGGTCCTCGAGCCGGATCGCCCCGCGCCAGGACCCGAAGAGCTGATGGATTTTCTGCGGGCCCGGCTGGCCGGCTACAAGCTGCCCAAAGGCGGCTTTGTGTTCTTGGATGAGCTGCCCCGAAACAGCTCGGGCAAGGTGCTGAAACGCGTTCTGAGGGAGAGGGGCGATGAGGCGACATGACGGAGACGACGCGGCCCGGGGGGATTCCGCCCTCCGGCGGGCTTTGGGGGTCATGGACCGGATAAGCATGTGGGCGGCCAAAGGGGTGGCCCTGTTCACCCTGCTGATCATGATGGCCCTGCTCAGGGAGATCGTGGGCCGCTACTTTTTAAACGCCCCCACAACCTGGGCCAACGAGATAAATCAATATCTGCTGTGCGGGTTGACCATGTTCGGCGGGGCCTACTGTGTTCTTACAGACGGTCATATCAGAGTGGACATTCTGTGGCGCCGTTTCAGCACCCGGACCAAGGCCTTGGTCGAACTCATCACTTCCGTTTTTCCCCTGGCCTTCCTGGGGGTGGTCTTTTGGCTGGGAGTTCAGGAGAGTGCGGCGGCCCTGGTTCACGACCAGCGGTCCATGACCCTCCTGGAGCTGCCGCTCTTTCCCCCTCTGGTCACCGTGCCCCTGGGCGTCGGCCTGATGCTTATCCAATTGATCGTCCGGCTTATCAGAGACGTCCTCCAGCTAATCTCCGACCGGGCCGAACATCGCCCGGGGGTAAAGCTCTTCCAGTGAGAGAGGAAATGGAAAAATGCTTAGTGTTGGATCTATAATCATCCTCCTGGGCTTGGTCCTGGTCCTTCTCGCCCTGGGCGTACCCATCGCCTTCTCTCTGGGAGGTGTGGCCACTCTGGGAACCCTAATTCTGATGGGTCCGGAAGGGCTGTACATGCTTTTCGCCACCACCTATGGCGAGGCGACCAACTATCTCCTCATCGCCGTTCCCTTGTACATCTTCATGGCCAACATGCTGGGGGCCAGCGACCTGGCCGACGACCTTTACCAGGCCGTGTATCTGTGGCTGGGGCCCATCAGGGGCGGGTTGGCCCTGGGCACGGTGGTCATCTGCGCCCTGTTCGCGGCCATGGCCGGCATCTCTTCGGTGGCCACGGTGGCCATGGGCCTTATCGCCCTGCCGTCGATGCAGAAACGGGGCTACAGCAAGTATCTGTCCGTGGGCAGCATCGCCGCCGGCGGCGCGCTGGGGATCCTCATCCCGCCCAGTATCATCATGATCATCTACGGCTCCATGGCCGAGGTCTCCATCGGGCAACTGTTCATGGGCGGGGTGGTTCCGGGGATTCTCCTGACCGCCATTTTCTTCATCTACATCGCCGTCCGTTGCTGGTTACAGCCGGACCTGGGACCTCCCATCCAGGAGAGCCCGCGCCTGTTCAGGAAGGTGGTCGCCCTTAAGGGCGTGATTCTGCCGCTTCTTTTAATCTTCAGCGTTCTGGGGGTGATCTATTTCGGGGTTTGCACCCCCACTGAAGCGGCGGCCATCGGCGCCGGCGGGGCGCTCGTCTGCAGCTTTATCTCCCGGAAACTCACCTGGGCGGTTTTATACTCCGCCCTGCTCAGCAGCCTGCGCCTGAACACCATGGTTCTATGGATCATGATCGGGGCCATCTCCTTCTCCCATTTGATGGCCCTTTCCGGCCTGCATCTCCACGCCAAGGCTCTGATCGAAAGTATCGAGGCCAGTCGGTGGGTTGTTCTGGGGGTCATGCAGTTCACCTTTTTCATCCTGGGTATGTTTCTCGATCCGGCCGGGGTGATCATGATCACCACGCCCGTCTTCCTGCCCATAGTCGAAACCCTGGGCTTCGACCCGCTCTGGTTCGGGGTGCTGTTCATCATAAACATGGAGATGGCTTATATAACTCCGCCGTTCGGGTTCAACCTGTTCATCATGAAGGGGGTCGTGCCGAACTCCGTGACCATGGGCGATATCTACCGCTCCATCATACCCTTCGTGGCTCTCCAGGCGCTGTGCCTTATTCTAGTAATCATCTTCCCGGAGCTGGCCTTGTGGATTCCTCATCATATGACAGCCAAATGACGAACACGGAAAAGAATCAATCCGGCATCCTGTCGGGGCGGTTGGTTCTGGATCTGGCCCAACTCATCACCGGCCCCTACTGCGCCAGCCTGCTGGGCGACATGGGAGCCGAGGTGATCAAGATAGAGCCGCCCGGCGGCGAGGCCATGCGCCACATCGGCCCCTTTGTCCAGGGGCAGAGCGTTCTTTTTCTGGCTGCCAACCGCAACAAACGGAGTCTGATTCTGGATCTGAGCCGGCCGGCCGGCCGGCGGGCTCTCAGCCGGCTTATCGCCCGGGCCGACGTTCTCATCCAGAATTTCAGACCTGACGTGCGCCGGGCCTACGGCCTGGATTATGAGGAAGTCCGCCGCGAAAAGCCGGACGTCATTTATCTCTCCGTGACCGCTTTCGGCGAGGAGGGGCCCTACCGGTTCAAGCCCGGCACCGACCACATTTTTCAGGGGGCCAGCGGCCTGATGAGCGTTTCCGGACAGCCGGGACAGGGGCCTCTGCGGCTGGGGGTGCCGGCGGCCGACATGGCCGCCGCCCTGTACGCCTGCCAGGGCGTGCTGGGGGGGTTGCTGCACCGGGAACGGACCGGCCGGGGCCAGAGGGTCGCGGTCAACCTGCTGGACGCGGCCATGTGTCTCCAGCAACTGTCCCTGACCGAGTACCTCCTGAGCGGCCGCTTGCCCGAGCCCTCCGGCAATTCCAGCCCCTTTGCCTGCCCGGTGGGCATGTTCGCCACCGCCGACGGATACATCAATATCGCCGCCTTTAACGGCAAGTTCTGGCGGAAGCTGTGCCGGGTGCTGGGGATCGAGGCAAAGGTCGACGAACCGCGATTCTCCTCCAACGAGGCCCGATTGCGCCATCGGGATGAGCTGGAGGCCATATTAACCGAACGGTTCGCCCGGCGGAGCACCGCCTATTGGCTCCGCACCCTGGAGGAGGCGGATGTGCCCTGCGGCCCGGTCCACGACTATCGATCCCTGTTCCAGGATCGGCAGGTGGAGCAGAACAGGCTGGTCCGGCACCTGGACCATGCCTCGCTGGGCCGGGTGGCCACCCTGGGCAACCCACTGGGCTTCAGCGACGCCCCGCTCAAGGATGGGCCGGGCGCTCCGTTGCCCGGCCAGCACACGGAAGAGATCATGAACGACTTCGATTTTTCGCCCGCTGAAATTAAAGCGCTGAAAGATGACGGCGTGATCTGAAAAGGAGATCGGAATGGAGCTGCAGGATGCGGTCATTATAGACGGGGCCCGGCTGCCGGTGGCCCGGGGGGGTGCCGGCGGGGCGCTGGCCATGGTTCCGGCCGAAATCTTCGGCGCCCATCTGCTCAAACACATGGTGGAGCGGAGCGGCGTCGATCCGGCCGATATCGAAGAGGTCATCATGGGAAACGTCATGGGCGCCTACCTCTGCTTCAGCAGGTTGTGTTTGCTGGAGGCCGGCCTGCCCGCCCAAATTCCCGGCGTGAGCCTGGACCGCAACTGCGCCTCGGGGTTGCAGGCGGTCGCTTTCGCCTCCCAGGCCATCCGTTGCGGCGAGGCGGAGCTTATCATCGCCGGCGGAGCGGACAGCATGACCCGTCAGCCCTGGTATGTGGAGAAACCCGCCGTGGGGTTTACCAGGGAACCGATCAAGCCGCGGGTCCTGGCCGGGGGCCGGTCGGCCGCGCCCGAACGGTTCGGCGGGTTCAGCATGGGCGAGACGGCCGAGAACGTGGCCGAAAAATACGGAATCTCCCGTCTGGACCAGGAAAAGCTGAGCCTGGAGAGCCACGGTCGGGCGGCCCGGGCCTGGCGGGAAGGCAGGTTCGATGAAGAGGTCATCCCCTTTCCGGTGCCTTCCCGCAAGGGCGAACCGGTCGTCTTCGACCGGGACGAGACCATCCGCGAGGACACCAGCCCGGAACTGATGGCCCGGCTGGCCACTATCTTCCGTGAAAACGGCAGCGTGACCGCGGCCACCTCCTCGCCCGTATCCGACGGGGCGGCGGCGGTGATTGTGATGTCCGAAGCCGCGGCCGAGCGCAAGGGGCTTCGACCTATCGTCCGCATCAAGGCCACGGCTTCGGCCGGAGTGGACCCGGCCTATATGGGCCTGGGCCCCATCCCGGCGGTGCGGAAAGTGCTCCGGCTGTCCGGCCTCGCCATGGCCGATATCGGCCTGGTCGAGTTCAACGAGGCTTTCGCCGCCCAGGCTCTGGCCTGCTACCAGGAACTGGGCCTGGACCGGTCCAAGGTCAACGTCAACGGCGGCGGCCTGGCCCTGGGCCATCCCATCGGCGCAACCGGGGCCCGGCTGACCGTGACCCTAATGCACGAGATGCGGCGGCGGTCGGTCCGCTTCGGCTTGGCCACCATGTGCGTCGGCGGCGGCCAGGGCACGGCGGTTATCTACGAGCTGGTGGACCATGCCGCCTGATCCGGCCATGACCCTGGGCGGATCGCTGGTCCGCAGCGCGGCCCGCTATCCCGGCAAGAAGGCTGTTCAGGACGACCGGTCCTCCCTGACCTACGACCAATTCAACCGGCAGGTCAACCGGCTGGCCCAGGGCCTGGCCGGGTTGGGGCTGATCAAAGGCGACCCGATCGCCACCCTTTCTCCCAACTGCCTGGAGTTGATGACCCTCTATCTCGCCGCCCTTAAGCTGGGGATTGTCGTCTGTCCCCTGGACACCCGGTCCACCGCCTCGGACCATGCCGAACTTCTGAATATGGTCCAGCCCAGGGGGCTGGTCCACCATCCCGGCCAAGCCGGCCGGGCCGAAGAACTCGGCCGGGTTCTCGAACCCGACGGCCTGCGGTTGAGTCTGAAAGAGGGGCCGGCGGCGGGCGGCGGGTCGATCCCGGCGCTTATCGCCAGGGGCGCGGAGACCGAACCGAGGGTCTCCATCGATGAGGAGGACCCCGCCTTTATTCTTTTTACCGGTGGAACCACCGGAACGCCCAAGGGCGTGGTTCTGACCCACCGCAACCTGATGTGGAACGCCATCAACGTTATCTCCGAAAACGGCAGCCCGAGCCCCGAAGCCCGTATCTGCTACCCGATGCAGATATACCACTCCGGGGCGTTGAGCCGTTTTCTGGCCACCCTCCACGCCGGCGGGACCTTCACCGGTTTGCCCCGGTTCGATCCGGGGGAATACCTGGATACCCTGGAGCGGGAGGGCGGCACCTTTGTGGTGGGCAACACGGCCATCTGGCATATGCTTCTGGAGGAGAATCGGCGCCGGGCCCGGGACCTGAAGACGGTGGCTTCCTGGCTCCACGCCCAGGGAGACATCAGCCCCGATTTTCGGGACCGGGTCCAACGCGATCTCTTCCCCCAAGCCGCCATGTACGCCAGTTATGCCCTGACCGAGGCGGGACCCGGGGTGACGGTTCTCAAGCCTGCGGACAAGCCCCGCGCCTGGCCCAGTATCGGACGGCCCTACATGAGCCTGGAGGTGCGCCTGGCCGACGAGAACGATCGGCAGATCCCGACCGGCCGGGTGGGTCAGATTCTGGTGCGGGGGCCCAACGTCATGTCCGGTTACTACAACGACCCGGCCGCGACCAGGGAAGCCCTGAAGGGCGGCTGGCTCCACACCGGCGATCTGGGCCGGGCCGACGACCTGGGCTTCCTCTATTTCGTCGACCGGCTCAAGGATGTCATTAAGTCGGGGGGGCTCAATGTCTACGCCAAGGAGGTCGAGCAGACCATTCTCGGCCACCCCGGCGTTCGGGAGGTGGCGGTCATCGGCGTTCCCCACCCCAAATGGGGGGAATCGGTGCGGGCGGTCGTTGTCCCCGGGGTCGATCCGCCTCCGGTCGAGGCCGAGATAATCGAATATTGCCGGGAGCGTCTGGCCGGATACAAGAAACCCACATCCGTTATCTTCACCTCGAAACTGCCCAAGGATTCCTTTGGCGGCAAAATAAAAAAAAGGCAACTGCGGGAAACATACGGTCGGTCCTGAGCGTCCGGAGCCGGAATTGTTAAGGGGAGGGATTCATGCGTCAGATCAAAAGCGTCGGCGTCTTGGGCGCCGGCATCATGGGAGCGGGCATAACCCAGGCCCTGGCCGTGGGCGGTTACGGGGTCAAGGTCCTGGAGATCGCCCCCAAAGCCGTTGACAAGGCCAAGGGGGTCATGTCCGCCAGCCTGGGGAAATTCCACGAAAAAGGCAAGCTGGTGGAGACCCCGGCTGAAATCGTTTCCCGGGTGGAGTGGTTTACCGACGCGGCCGCCTTGGCGGATGTGGACTACGTTATCGAGTCCGTTCCGGAGGTGATGGAAATCAAACGGGATATCCTGGGCCGGGTCTGCCGGATCTGCCGGCCGGAGGTCGTCTTTGCCACCAATACGTCGCAGTTTTCCATAACCGCCCTGGCCTCGGCCACCAGCCGCCCCCGGAAGTTCATCGGAATGCACTGGTTCAACCCGGCGGTGATCATGAAACTGATCGAGGTCGTCCGCGGGTTCGAAACATCCGACGACACCCTGGAGATCACCCTGGATCTGTGCCGGAACCTGGGCAAGGAGGCTGTAGTCTGCCGCAAGGACGCTCCAGGCTTCATCACCACCCGGATGCTGTCCCTGTGGGGCGCCGAGGCGGCCAGGATCTTGGAGGAAGGCATCGCTTCGGCCGAAGATATCGACAAAGCCTGCCGCCTGGGTTTCGGCCATCCCATGGGCCCCTTCGAGCTCAGCGACTTCTCCGGTCTGGATACCAGCCTCAAGGTCCGGCAGCGGCTTTTCGAGACCTACGGAGAACGTTACCGTCCGACCTCGACCATGGTCAATCTGGTCAACGCCGGCCACTACGGGCGCAAGACGGGAAGAGGCTATCACGATTATTCAGGAGGAAAGAGATGATCGGCTTCGACCTCACCGAGGAGCAGCACCTGATCCAGAAAACAGCCCACGATTTCGCGGTCAAGGAGATCAGACCCCTGGCCTTGGAATGCGATCGGAGCGGCGAGTGCCCCGCCGATCTGATCAAAAAAGGGCACCAGACAGGACTGATTTCGTTCCATTTTCCCGAGGAGTACGGCGGGGCAGGCGTGGATGACCGCGTTTCCTGGGCCCTGGTCCGCGAGGAGCTGTCCTGGGGCTGTCCGGGCCTGTGCATCGCCATGATGGCTTCCAACCTGGCGGCCACGCCCATTCTGAACATGGGTTCCCCGGAACAGAAGGCCAGGTTCCTGGGCCGGCTGGCCGACCCGGAGCAACCCGTGCTGGCGGCCATGGCCATGACCGAGCCAGACGCCGGGAGCGATGTGTCGTCCATCCGGACCACGGCCCGGAAACAGGGCGACCGCTACGTCCTCAACGGCCGCAAGACCTTCATCACCAACGGCGGGCTGGCCGAGGTCAGCGTGGTCTACGCCCGGATGGAGGGCAGCGAGGGGATGAACGGCATGACGGCCTTTATCATCGACGGCCAACCGGCCGGTTTTGGCATGGGCAAGAAGGAAGACAAGATGGGCATCCGGGCCAGCCATACCGCCGACCTGATCCTGGAAGACGTGGAGGTTCCCGAAGAGGACCGCCTCGGCCGGGAGGGGGAGGCCTTTCTCCTTTCCATGCGCATGTTTGACGAGAGCCGGATAATGGTCGCCGCCCTGGCCCTGGGCATTGCCAGGGCGGCCCTGGAGGCGGCCGTCGATTATGCGGGGGTCCGCAACCAGTTCGGCCGGCCGATCAACCGCTTCCAGGGCGTCTCCTTCAAGCTGGCCGACATGGCCACCCGCTACGAAGCGGCCCGGTTGTTGACCTGGCATGCGGCCTGGCTGGCCACCCAGGGCCGCTCGATCACCAAAGCCAGCGCCATGGCCAAGTACTATGCCACCGAAGCCTCCTCCTGGATCTGCGACCAGGCCATCCAGGTGTTGGGCGGATACGGCTACATGCGCGAGTACATGGTCGAAAAGCTCTACCGCGATTCCCGGGTCTTCCGCATCTTCGAGGGGACCAGCGAGATTATGAGGCTCATCGTGGCCCGGGAGCTGACCAGGAAATGAACGGAGGGGGCATGGGTTTCCAATACCTCAAAACGGAGGTCTCCGATCGGACGGCCGTCGTCACGGTGGATTTTCCGCCGGCCAACTCCCTGGCCCCGGAGGTGCGGGCGGAGTTGGACCGGGCGGTGGGGGAGCTGGCGGAACGGGATGACGTCTGGTGCCTGATTATCACCGCCGCCGGAGAAAAGTTCTTCATGGCCGGAGCCAACATCCCCTCCCTCCTGTCCCTGGAGCCTGAGGAGGCCCTGGTCCGAGTGCGGGCGGCCCGTGAATTTTTCGAGAAGCTGCGCCGGCTGGACAAGCCTGTCATAGCCGCGGTAAACGGCCTCTGCCTGGGCGGCGGCCTGGAGATGGCCATGGCCTGCGACATCCGTATCGCGGCCGACCATGTGAAACTGGGGCTGCCCGAGACCGGCCTGGGCCTTATGCCCGGCGGCGGAGGCACGGTCCGGTTGCCCGGTCTGGTGGGCTCGGGCCTGGCCCGCCATCTCATTTTCACCGGCCGGACCCTGACCGCAGCCGAAGCCCTGGCCGCAGGCCTGGTCCAGGAGACGGTTCCGATTGGCGAGCTGAGGGAGGCGGCCCGGGCCCTGGCCCGGCGGATCAACCGCCAGGGCCCCCTGGGAGTGCGGGCGGCCAAGCGGGCCGTAAACGCCGCCGAGGAGCTGCCCCTGAGCCAGGCCTGGGATCTGGAGAACAGGCTGTGGGCCGAGCTGTGCGGGACCGGAGACAAGAACGAGGGGGTGCAGGCTTTCCTGGCAAAGCGTCGCCCCGCCTTTAAGGCCTGTTAGGCGGTTCTCGAAAAAGATTTCTCCCGGGGACCGCCCCGGGCTTTCGGCCCGGCGCCTTGACCGGAATGCGGAAACCCGGCTCGGGGATCACGATCAATACGGAGGAGAGAATGGATTTCGTTCTGCCTGAGGATCTGCGCCTGATGCAGGCCACCATAAGGAAATTCGTGGATAAGGAGATCGAGCCTATCGCAACCCGGATCGAAGAGGAGGACGATGTTCCCGAGCACCTTGTCGAGCAGCTGCGCGGGATGGGGCTGTTCGGCATGTCCATCCCCGAGGAGTACGGCGGACTGGGCCTGAGCGCTTTGGGCGAGTGCGTCGTCTACGAGGAGATCTCCAGGGGCAACGCCTCCATCCGGACCCGTTTCTCGACCAACAACGGCATCGGCTCGCTGGGCCTTCTTTTCGACGGCACCGGGGAACAGAAAAACAGGTACCTGCCCGGAATTGCCTCTGGCGAGAAGACCATCGCCTTTGCCCTGACCGAGCCGGATGTGGGCTCGGACGCCTCGGCCATCAAAACCACGGCCGTCCGCGAGGGAGATGAATTCATCATCAACGGGGCCAAGATGTTCATTACCAACGGGGCCATTGCCGATCTGGTAACGGTTATCGCCCTTACCGACCCGGAGAAAAGGGCCAGGGGCGGGATCACCGCCTTTATCGTCGAAAAGGACAGGCCGGGGTTCTCGGTCGGCAAGCTGGAGAAAAAAATGGGCCTCAAGGGCTCGACCACCTCAGAACTGATCTTCGAGGATTGCCGGGTACCGGTGGACAACATCATCGGCGGGGAGGAGTTCATCGGCCGGGGGTTCCAGACGGCCATGAAGGTTCTGGACAAGGGCCGCCTGACCCTGGCCGCCGCTTCGGTCGGGATGGCCCAGAAGGCCCTGGAACTTGCCGTGGGCTACGCCAAGCAGAGAGTCCAGTTCGGCCGGCCCATCGGTAAATTCCAGTTCATCCAGGGTATGCTGGCCCAGATGGCCGCCGAGATATTTGCCGGCCGCCAGATGGTCTACCGGACCGCCTGGGAAAAGGACGAGGGGCGGTCCATAAGGCTGGAGGCGGCCATGACGAAGCTGTTCTGCACCGAGATGTTGGGCCGGGTGGCCGACATGTCCCTCCAGGTTCACGGCGGCATGGGGTATATGAAGGATTTCGCCATTGAGCGCATCTACCGGGACGCCAGGGTGACCCGGATTTACGAAGGCACCAGCGAGATTCAAAAACTGGTCATCGCCGGGGAACTGCTCAGGGATTGATCCGGATCGACGGCCCGGCAAAGGTGGGCTGGACTTCTTGGACGGTCATCCGGCCGGGTTCGAGGTTGAGCCGGCCGACGACCCCAGGAGCTACGGTTTATTCCTTTGCCGGGACCTGCCCGGGCCGCCGTTTCGGTCCGGATTAAAGGAACGGCGGCGGCCTTTGCTCAATACTCCCGAAGCTGGGCGTGACCCCGGCCGATGACGTCCATGGCCTCGTTGATGATCACAAACGCCTCCGGGTCCGTGTTCAGGACCAGCTCCTTGAGCCTGGATATCTCGGTCAGGCTCACCGCGCAGAGGATCACCGGTTTGTCGTCTCCGGAATAGGCCCCGGTGCCCTTGAGCAGGGTGGCCCCCCGGTGGAGGCCGCCCAAAATGGCCGCCGAAATGGCCGGAGCTTGGTCGGAGACGATCAGCACCGATTTGCGCTGGTTGAATCCGGTCAGGACCGCGTCCAGAACCCGGCCGCAGGTAAAGGAGAAGATCAGGGTGTAAAGGGCCATCTCCAGGTTGAAGATAAACGCCGCCCCGACCAGGATCAGGGCCGAGGAGATGAACCCGGTCAAGCCCCGGCGCAGGGAGAACTTTTTTTCCAGGTAGACGGCCAGGATGTCCATTCCGCCGCCGCTGCCCAGGGAGCGCATGTAGATGCCGCAGCCGGCCCCACAGATTATCCCGGCCAGTATGGCGGCCAGCATGGGCTCGTGGACGGGCAGGGGCCTGACCGGCAGGACCTCGGCCAGGACCGAGAAGATGGCGATGCCGTAGGCTGTATAGAACATGAAGACTCGGCTGATGTGCTTCCAGCCGAGCCAGTAGAGGGGCAGGTTTAGGACCAGGTTGAGCAACCCCAGACTGATCCCCGGAAGCAGGTAATTGACGATCAGGCAGAGGCCCAGCACCCCGCCGCTGAGAAAACGGTGGGGGATCAGAATCGACTTCATCCCGTACACGAAAACGGCGTTGCCCAGGGTCAGCAGGGCCAGGTTGTAGGCCACCCGGCCCAGCATGTCAGCATGGGCGGTCAGCCGGTCCAGATGAGGAAAAAGCTGAAAACCGGCTCCCCAGGGCAGAACCCGGGCATGTTTATGCGGCGTCATTTCGACATCGTCCCTTGGTTAGAGGCTTTTAGGCGTCCCCGAATTTTTGATCGTTTTTCAGCCGGCGGGCGGCCTGCCGGGCCTTGGTGTGAGAGCGCATCCGGGACCGCTCCGGGTCGTTGCTCCGGAACCCATCCCGGCGGTAGGAGTTTCTGTCCCAGGACCGGGAGTCGCTTTCTATGTCCGCTTCTTGGCTGGACGAGGGCCTGAAGGAAAACACGGAGATCCAGGAACTGCCGTCCTGCTCCCGAATCGTTCCCCGAACCTCCACCTCATCCCCCACATACCCGGCCAGCTCCTGCCCCAGCCCCTCGTCCACGACCAGGTATTCCCGCCCCGCGTTCCGGTCGTTGAGGCCGCAGACCGCGTTTTGGGTGGAGCAGGGTTCACATCTGTTGACCAAAGCCCTTAAAAAAATACGGTGGCGTCTCTCCGCTGCCTTCATCAGCCTTACCTGTCTTTCCTGTGGGTTGGTAATCCTGATAACTTATGAAGATTCATCCGGTTTGCCGTTTTGCCGGAACCCATCCCCGCCGCCTTCTCGGGGCGGGCAAAAAAATTCGTTGCCCGGCTGGTGAAAAACCGGACCAAGCCGCCCCATTTTTTACCGAAATATATGGCAAACTCTGTGCCATTTCGCTAATTACCTGAAATAGCGGGTAACTGGCTAACTAGAGGCTGCTATTGCGGAAATCGAGCTTCCGGTTTCGGCGGGGCTTTCGGAACCGGAAATTCCGTCAGGAGGCAAAGCCTCTGTTTTGAGCCGGGCCGGCCATTTTTTCCTCCAAAATATCTTTGAGAAAGGTTACTATCCGGTCCGTGCCCTGACTCCGCTGATCCAAGGGGAATATTGATAAATGCGTACTGTTTTGATCGCCACTGCCTCCGAGGAGACGGCCCGGGCCATAAGAGGAGCCCTGGGCGGCGAGTACCGTGTCTTCACCGCCGGAGATTCGGCCGAAACGCTGGAAATTTTTCTAAAAAAGCGCCCGGAGTTCACCTTTATCGACCTGGATTTCATCCAGTCGCCGTCCGACGACCCGCTCCAGGCCCTCAAGCCTTTCTGGGACGCCTCCCCGTCGGCCGAGATAATCGCCATGGCGCCCCAGGCCCGGACCCGGGAACTGATCACCCTGGTCAAGAACGGCGTCAGCAACTACCTGACCTATCCCCTGGACCCGGAGGAGGCGGCCTACGTTCTCCACAGCCTGAAGGAATCGGCCCTGATGCTTTCGGAACTGGATTACCTCCGGGAGGAGTCCTGGAACCGGGAGGACAAGGACCTGGTTGCCACCAATTCCCCGTTGATGAAGGAGGTCTTCAAGAGGGTCAGGCTGGTGGCCCCCACCAATGCCACGGTCCTTCTGACCGGCGAATCAGGCACGGGCAAGAGCCTCATCGCCCGGATAATCCACCGCTATTCGAACCGCCGGGACAACCAGTTTCTCGCCGCCCACTGCGGAGCCATCCCGGATTCGCTTATTGAAAGCGAATTGTTCGGCCACGAAAAAGGGGCCTTTACCGGAGCGGTACGCCGCAAGCTGGGCCGGTTCGAGGTGGCCCACGGAGGAACCATCTTCCTGGACGAAATAGGCACTCTCTCCGCCCTGACCCAGATAAAACTGCTGGAAGTGATCCAGGAAAAAGTCTTTACCCGGGTGGGGGGCGAGAGCCCCATCAGGGCCGACGTCCGCATCGTGGCCGCCACAAATTCCGATCTGAAGAAAATGGTGGACCAGGAGGCCTTCCGGGCCGATCTCTACTACCGGCTCAACGTCTTCCCCATCCAGATACCCCCCTTGCGGGAGCGGCCCGAGGATATCCCCCTTCTGGCCGGGATTTTCATCAACACCTTCAACCGCCAGAACGCCAAATCCATCGCCGGGATGGCCCCGGGAGTGGTGGAGGCCTTGAGCAGTTATTCCTGGCCGGGCAACATAAGGGAACTGGAGAACCTCATTGAGCGGGCCCACATCCTGGAAACCGGCAGGTTTCTTTCGCCCCAGAGCTTTCCGGCCGAGATATTCGCCTTTTCCGGATCCGCCGACACGTCCGATTCGCCGGACGGGCTGACCCTGGCCGAAGCCCGGCGCCGGGGTGTGGAAGAGATCGAACGGCGCTATCTGCGCGAACTGATGGTGGCCAACAAGGGGCGCATCGACCGCTCGGCCCGCCAGGCCGGAGTTTCCACCCGCCAGCTCCACAACCTCTTGACCCGCTATTCGATCCACAAGGAAGATTTCCGCTGATACCCCGGCCATAGGCTCTCCCGGCGTCGGAACAAGGACTTCCTCATCCGGTTCCATGTCCTCCGAAAAAGTCGTAAAAACAATAAGATAATAAGTTGGCACTTAATTTGCTTAAGGCCCTGTATGGGCGCTGACGAATCCTGGATATAAGGCGGAGCGGAGGAAGAAGCTTGTCCCTTCGACTGTTCGGACCGGGCCGGAAATCGAATAGGCCGCCTTCTCGGGAAAACGAGGCGACCAGGGTTAGAGCTGTTCAGGTGGCCCTGATCAGGGTCGGCATCCCGGTCCAACTGACCGGGGTGATGGATGCCAAGACCCGGAGCGGAATAAGGTTCTTCCAAGGGTCCAACGGCCTGGGCGAGACCGGGTACCTGGATCGGGAGACCGTGGAGCTGCTCAAGGCCATGGTTAAGAGTAGAAGCCGGGTGATAAGCCGCAAACGGGTCGACCCCGGCCCCTCGGGGGCAGCCGCCCCTGAATCAGAGGATCATTGATCCTCAACCACCAAGAAGGAGATACAGAGAAATGTTTCAGCACAAAAGAAGCAGGGTTTGGTTGATTGCTGGCCTGGTCATCTTGATTGCGGGTGTGGCCCTGGTCCCGGCGATCGTCTTCGCCGAGGCCAAAACCATCACCGGAACGGTGGCGGCCCAGGGTGACGACATCGTGATTAAGGCCGAGGACGGTCTCTACATCCTGGAAGGGGAAGTGGAGGACATGGTCGGCAAGAAAGTCAAGGCCACCGGCGAAGTGAGCAAAAACGAGGCCGGAAACATGGTCATGGAAGTAACGGAGATCGCCCCCGTCGAATAACGGTTTCAACTCCGGAGCCGGCCGGATGCGGCCGGCCCCGGCGGTTAGCCCCAGGATCTTGCCGGGGTCTTGACGACCCGGCCTTTGGAAAGGTGAAGAGTCGATGAAACAATGGGTTATGCTCGGCCAGGGGGATCGGTCCTCCAATGAAGACGCCGAACCTCCCAACGCCCTGTCCGAAGTGGACCTGAGCGATACCGAACCTCCAGGTTCGGGGGCCGCTGGCGCGGCCTTTGGCCTGCCCTGGCCGGACCCTGACCCCGGCCGCGAATCCCAAACCCTCCTTTTCCGGAAACGATTTTTCGGCCAGGTGCCCGACCCGGTCTGGGGCGACTGGCGCTGGCAGATCCGCAACCGGATCACCACCCTGGAAACCCTGAGCCGATTTGTCAATCTGACCCCCGAAGAGGTTCAGGCCGTGCGCTTCCCCCTGGCCGTGACCCCCTATTACCTCAGCCTGGTCGATCCGGACGACCCCGGCCAGGCCATACGGCGGATGGTCATCCCCAACCGGGCCGAAGGGCTGGTGGGCCCCGGCGAGGCGGCCGACCCCTTGGCCGAGGACGAAGACAGCCCGGTCCCCGGTCTGGTCCATCGCTACCCGGACCGGGTTCTTCTGCTGGTCACTGATTTCTGTTCCACCTACTGCCGCTACTGCACCCGCTCCCGTCTGGTGGGGCGCAAACGGGGCTCGGCCGGCGAGGCCCGGCTGGAAGAAGCCATGGCCTACATCCAGAACCATCCTGAAATCAGGGACGTGCTCATCTCCGGCGGCGATCCCCTTACCCTCCCTGACGCAGCTCTGGAGCGGCTTCTGGCCCGGTTGAGGAGCATCCGCCATATCCAGATCATCCGCCTGGGAACCAAGGTTCCGGCCGTGCTGCCCCAGCGGGTCACTCCGGCCCTGGCCAGGATGCTGAGGAAATTTCATCCCCTGTTCATAAGTCTCCATTTCTCCCACCCCGACGAGTTGACCCCGGAGACGGCCCAGGCCTGCAACCGCCTGGCCGACGCCGGCATCCCCCTGGGCAGCCAGACCGTGCTCCTGGCCGGGGTCAACGACGACCCGGCCACCATGACCCGCTTGGTCCATGGACTGCTCCAAGTCCGGGTCCGGCCCTACTATCTCTATCAATGCGATCCGATCCTGGGTTCGGCCCATTTTCGGACCCCGGTGGAGAAAGGCCTGGAGATCATCGAGGCCCTGCGTGGCCACACCACCGGCTACGCCGTGCCGACCTATGTCATCGACGCTCCCGGCGGCGGCGGCAAGATCCCCCTCCAGCCCGACTACCTCCAGTCCAGAGAGGAAGACGGCTGGCGGCTCAGAAATTACGAGCAACGGACCTTCACCTACCCCCAAGAAAGGGTCGGTCGTCTCCACTGAGGCGGGCCGGACGATAAAGGAGACGAATCATGAATATCGGCATCACCTGCGATCTGCGGGACGACTACCTGGCCCTGGGTTTCGGCGAGGAGGAGACGGCCGAGTTCGACCGGACCGACACGGCCCAGGCCATCGAGGAGGCCCTCCACCGCCTGGGCCACCGGACCGAACGGATAGGCAACGTCTGGAATCTGGCCGCCCTGCTGGCCGCCGGACGCAGTTGGGACCTGGTCTTCAATTTCGCCGAGGGGATCTCCGGGTTCGGCCGGGAGGCCCAGGTTCCGGCCCTCTTGGAGGCCTACGGCATCCCCTACACCTTCTCCGATCCCCTGGTCCTGTCCCTGACTCTGCACAAGGGCATGACCAAACGGGTCATCCGCGACGCC
Source organism: Desulfarculia bacterium (assembly GCA_963662305.1). Lineage (GTDB taxonomy): Bacteria > Desulfobacterota > Desulfarculia. The sequence continues at coordinate 1,480,549 of OY759351.1, forward strand.
GGGCTGCTCACGCCCGATTTCGTCGTGATCCAGTCCCCCCGTGATCTGGCCGGCCTGGACCTGCCTTTCCCCCTGTTCGCCAAGCCGGTGGCCGAGGGCACGGGCAAGGGCGTGGACGGCGCCTCCAAGATCGTGGACCAAAAGTCCCTGGAGCCCATCGTCCTCGACCTGCTGTCCCGGTTCAACCAGCCCGTCCTGGTGGAGACCTTCCTGCCCGGTCGGGAGTTCACCGTGGGCATCACCGGAACCGGGGACCAGGCCCGGGCCGTGGCCACCATGGAGATAATCCTGAACCGGGAGGCCGAGCCCGAGGTCTACTCCTATCTCAACAAGGAGGAGTGCGAGGACCGGGTGGTCTACCGTCTGGTGGAGGACCCCGAAGCCCGGCAGGCCGAGGCCCTGGCCCTGGCCTCCTACCGGGTCCTGGGGGCCCGGGACGCGGGGCGGGTGGACATCCGTTCCGATGCTTTTGGCCGGCCCAACTTCATCGAGATCAATCCCCTGGCCGGGCTCCATCCGGCCCATTCCGACCTGCCCATCCTGTCCACCCTGGCCGGGCTGGAGTTCGTGGATCTGATCAAAGCCGTCATCACTTCGGCCCAGACCAGGATAAAGGGGGACTCTGCGGGCCGGATCAGGTCGGCCGTGGAATTGATGAGCCGTCGCGACAGGGGTGCGGACGCCCTCTCCTCGATGGCCGCCTGAAGGGGGGACCAAACCATGAGGACGGCCATAATATATGGGGCCCTGGAGCAGGACGCCCGGCCCGATCTGGCCGATTCCCTGGTCCAGGCCGAAACCGCGGCCAGGGTTTTGACCGGTCTGGGCGATCAGGTCCGGCGGCTGGAGATGACCCTTGATTCCGCCTCCACCGCGCGGCGGCTGATGGAGTACCGGCCCGATCTGGTGGTCAACCTGGTGGACGATATCCAGGGCCGGGGCGACGTCCTCCACCTGGCCCCGGCCCTGCTGGACCAGCTGGGTCTGGCCTACACCGGATCCGGCTCCTGGACCCTGTATGCCACCTCCAACAAACCCCTGGCCAAGCGGCTCATGGCCGACGCGGGGCTGCCCACTCCGGACTGGCTCACGGCCGACGGCTCCGGCCGCCTGGAGGCCGGCCAGGGTCCGCTGATCATCAAGTCGGTCTGGGATCACGGCTCGGTGGGCCTGGGCGACGACTGTCTCATCCGGCCGGCCGGGCCGGAGGAGATCCAGGCCTTGCTTCGAAACCGAAAAGGGGCCTGGTTCGCCGAATCCTACATCGAGGGCCGGGAGTTTAACGTGGCCCTGCTCCAGGACGGAGGGGAGGTCCGGATTCTGCCCCTGGCCGAGATCGATTTTCTGGATTTCGGCCCGGGCAAGCCCCGAGTGGTGGGTTATCGGGCCAAATGGGACGAGTCGTCCTTCGAGTATCATCATACCCCCAGGCGGTTCGACCATCCCGCGGGAGATGCCCGGTTGCTGGACGAACTGGCCGACCTGTCGCGGGAGTGCTGGCAGTTGTTCGACTTAAAGGGTTACGCCCGGGTGGACTTCAGGGTGGACGGCGGGGGCAGGCCCTGGATTCTGGAGGTGAACGCCAATCCCTGCCTCTCTCCGGACGCTGGCTTCGCCGCGGCGGCCCGGCAGCAGGGAATCGGGCTGGAAGGGGCGGTGGAGATGATTATCCGATCGGCCCTGGAAGAGTGTGTTTTCTCTAAATCGGCCTGGCCTGCTCGGGGGCGGTCCCCCATGGCGGCCGTGGTAAATTAAGGACAAGGGCAGTGTCGGATATCCATCCCCGATATGATTCGGAAACGTCGCCTGGGCCAAAATCCTCCGTGCTCTGGGAAAGGGAGGGAACCCTCGCCCCAGGGAAGCTGACGTTTCGGCGGGAGGTCGCGGCCGGGGACTTGGTCTCCATCCGTGAGATCGTTCAAGCGGCCGGGGTCTTTTCCGCGGCCGAGGTGGAGTTGGCGGTGGAGCTGGTGGCCGAGCGCCTGGCCAAGGGGCTGGCCAGCGGCTACCGCTTCATCCTGGCCGAATCAGAGGGCCGGGTCGCTGGTTACACCTGTTTCGGCCCCATCCCCTGCACTCTGAACAGTTACGACCTCTACTGGATCGCCGTCCTGCCCGGGTTCCGGTGGCACGGCCTGGGCCGCCGGCTGCTGGAGGAGACCGAGAGGGAAATAATGGAGTTGGGCGGAACCAGGATCTATGTGGAGACCTCCTCCCGTCCGGACTACACCCCGGCCCGGGAGTTCTATCGGCACCGGGGATACAGCGTGGTGGCCCAGCTCACGGATTTTTATTCTCCGGGCGACAACAACGTCATCTATATGAAGTCCGCGGATCAGGATAAGGCGGCCCAGGCCGGAGCGGAGTAATCGCCCTCTTCCCGGAAGAGAGACAAATTCCGGGGCGGTTCCGGGTTGCGGTCGGCCTGACAAATTATTCTATAGCGAACGTCATAAATCTGTTCCGATTCGGCTGCCGGGGGTGTAACCCCGGCAGCACATTTCGCTTTTGAATCAGAATGTTATTCTGAAAATTAGTCTAAAAGAGGCTAAGATATCATCGGGGGGGTCGTCACAAACGACCGGCGTCCCGGTGCGCGTTTTTACCGATAAAGGTAAGGTTCTGAAAAATGTCTTTGAAGAACAGAGAGATGCAAAACAGGATAAGGGACGCCCATCGGGCCATCGACCGCTCCTTCCCGGAGCATCTGGAGTCGTGCCGGGCTTTCCTGCGCCAGCCCAGCATCTCGGCCACCGGGGAGGGCATCCAAGAGACGGCCCGGCTGGTAGGCTCCCGGATAGAGGCCCTGGGCGGCCGGGTGGAGCTGGCCGGGACCCCGGAGTTCCCCCTGGTCTACGGCCGGATCGACGCGGGCACGCCCCGGACCCTGATTATCTACGGCATGTATGATGTCCAGCCGGCCGAGGAGAAAGGCTGGAAAAGCCCGCCCTTTGCCGCGGAGATAAGGAGGCTGCCGGGGCTGGGCGAGTGCGTTGTGGCCAGGGGAGCGGTCAACTCCAAGGGCGCTTTATCAGGGATGTTCAACGCTCTGGCCTGCCTCAAGGAAACCGGCGGGTTGCCCCTGAACCTGATCTTCACCATCGAGGGCGAGGAGGAGATCGGAAGCCCCCACTTCGACGCCTTCATCCGGGAGCACCGCCAGGAGCTGCAAGGCGACGGCATGGCCGAGTTCGACTTCTCCCAGGGCCTGGACGGGCTGGTGGCCATGCACCTGGGCCTCAAGGGCATCGTCTACCTGAACCTGGTCTGCCGGAGAGGCAAAAAGGGCGGGCCGGTGGATACGGCCGAACACGGCTCGGTCTCGGCCTGGGTCTCCTCCCCGGTGTGGCGGCTGATCCACGCCCTGAGCCTGCTCACCGACCGCAGGGAGAACATCCGCATTCCGGGTCTGGCCTCCAGGATCGCCCCTTTGAGCCGGACCGACTCCCACCTGTTGAAGGTTCTGGCCGGCCGGTTCGACGAGAAGTCATTTTTAAAGGAGATGCGCAGCCTGGGCTTTAAATACGATCTTCACGGCTACGAACTGCTTAAAAAGGGGTTGTACTGGCCCGTGGTCAACATCAATGGCTTCCACGCCGGATACGGGGGGCCGGGCAGCAAGACCATTCTGCCCCGCAAGGCCGCGGCCAAGGTGGATATCCGCTTCGGACCGGACCTGGAGCCCCAGGAGGTCATCGACAATTTCCGGGATTTTCTCAACCTGAACGGCTTCGAGGACATCGAGATCACGGTGTTGGATTCCTACTCCTGGTCCAAGACCGAATACCGCGAGCCTCTGGTCCAGAAGATGCTGGGGGCCTACCGCACCCACGGCTTCGAACCGGAGGTCTGGCCCATGGCCACCTGGGGCGCGCCCTATTTCGCCTTTTCCCGGACCTTGGGTCTGCCGGTGGTCTCCGGTGGGCTGGGCCACGGCGGCCGTATGCATGCGGCCAACGAGTACATGACCGTGCAGGGGCTCAAGGATCTGGAGAAGTTTGTGGCCACCTTCCTTCACCTGGTCGCCCAGGCTCCTCCCGCCCCGGTTTCGTCGGATTAAGCAATCCTGGCCGTGGCTCTTCGGGTGAGCGGGGTAGGAGGCCCCCCCCCATCCGCCCGGAAAGGAACCGGTCGCTTGGTCCCGGTCCGGCTGCGGTCGGATCAGTTCCAGCGGGCCAGGCCCGTGTCCGGGTCGCGCAATCTGATCCTGCGCCCGGATATCTCCAGGGATGAGGCCAGGTTGACCTCCACGCCGTGGTAGTCCAGGGTGTGGCCGGTCACAGTGATCCTCTGCCCCGGCTCGGGCCGGGTCAGGTTGAGGGTGCGCCAGAAACGATCGGGCCCGGTGCCGTAGACGGTGACGGCCCGGCCCTGGGACAGGACCACCAGGCCCTGGCCTTGGGCATCCTTGATGAGGCTCAGCACCTCCCCGCTCAGGGTGAAAGCCCGGCCGGAGACCGGATTCCTTACCGGGGTGAAATCCCGGCCGCCGCCTGAGCCCTGGGAGGCGGATTGGCCCCCTTGAGAGCCCTGCCCCTGTCCGCCGCCCTGACTCCCGCCGTGTCCCCCGAAATCAGAGCCGCCGCCCTGACCGCCGCCCCCTGAGCCTCCGCCGGATCCGCCTCCTCCGGCGCCTCCGCCGGCGCCGCCCCCGCCGCCGGCCAGGACCATCGGCGCGGAGAATGAAGCCCAAACCAGCGCTCCGCAGGCCAGGCTCAGCCAGATAAGGGCCAGCCAGGAAAAGCTTCTTATGTTCCTGACGGTCATGGTTTTTCTCCCGGCGGCAGAGGTCGGTAGAGCCCCTGGTCGTGCCAGACCGGCCTGCCGTCATCTGCCCGGCGCAGCTCCACCTCCCGGTCGCGCCAGCTTATCCGCACGGCTACGTGGGTGGGCCGTCCCCTGAACTCGATGATGAAGCCCTGGGCGATGACTGTGTCGCCGATGACCGGCCGGTCCCAGCCGGCCAGGTCCCAGTACCACAGGGGGCCCAGGCCGTGGACGGCCACGTTGCGGTCGGCCAGCCCCAGAAGCATGCCCTGGCCCGGAACGTCGATGGAGATCACGTCCCCCTTGAGGCTGAAGGGTACGGGCTTATCCCCTCCCCGGTCCTGTCCGGAGACGGTCATGGGCCCGGCCAGCAGCAGGGCGACCATGACGATTCCCAGACGGAACGCGGTTGGGGGCAAAAGCTTCACCTTTCCGGACCAGCGGCCTGTTTGGTTCCGATATTACTCCAAACAAAGACAAGCAAAATTCGGGCCGGAGACCTAGATGAGGATGAAAAATTCAGGCAGGGCCTCCCTTCAGCTTGCGGTACAGGGTGGCCAGGTTGATCCCCAGTTGGGCCGCCGTCTTTTCCTTGTCGCCCTGGTTGGCCTCCAGCCGCTCCTGGACGAATCTTTTTTCAAAGGCGGCCACGGCCGCCTTGAGACCCAGGTTCCGGAACCCGGTCCCGGCCGGAGACAGGTCCGCCTTTGTCGGCGGCAAACCCACCTGGTCGGGCAGATCGGACGGCCCAACCCACTCCCCCTCGGCCATGACCACGGCCCGCTCGATGACGTTCTCCAGCTCCCGGACATTGCCCGGCCAGTAATGGGAGGTCAACCGGTCCAGGGCTTCCGGACTGATCCCGGCCAGGGGCTTGGCCAGACGGGCCGATATCCGGGCCAGGAAATGCTTGGCCAGGGGGGCGATGTCCTCGGTCCGCTCCCGCAACGGCGGCAGGTGGATCTGGATCACGTTCAGCCGGAAATAGAGGTCCTGGCGGAATCGCCCGCTCTCCACATCAACGGCCAGGTCCCGGTTGGTGGCGGCCAAAAGGCGGAGGTCCACCCGGCGGGGGGTGGTGGAACCCAGGGGCACGATCCGTTTCTCTTGGACAGCCTCCAGCAGCTTCACCTGAAGCCCGACGGGCAGTTCCCCGATCTCGTCCAGGAGCAGGGTTCCGCCTTGGGCCTGGGCGAAGAAACCGGGCTTGTCCCGGTGGGCGCCGGTAAAGGCCCCTTTTTTGTGGCCGAACAGCTCCGACTCCAGCAGTGTCTCCGGAATGGCCGCGCAATTGACGCTGACAAAGGGGCCTTCCGCCCTGGGGGAGTTGTGGTGGATGGTCCGGGCCAGAAGCCCCTTGCCCGTGCCCGATTCTCCGGTAAGGAGCACGCCGGTGTCAAAGGGGGCCACCTTCCGGGCCAGATCGAGCACCCTGGCCATGGCCCGGCCGGAGCCGACCAGGTTGTCCGGGGCGAATCTGGCGTGGAGCTGTTGCCGCAGTTCGGTGTTCTCGGCCCGGAGCCGTTTCAGCTCCAACAACCGGTCCACAGTGAGCCGCACCTCATCGTTGTCCAGGGGTTTGGGCAGGTAGTCCAGGGCGCCCCTCCGCAGGGCCTTGATGGCCGTCTCCGCCGAGGACTGGCCGGTGATCATCACCGCACTCATCCGGGGCTGGATTTCGCTCAGCCTTTCCAGCAGGTCCAGCCCGTCCCAGTCGGGCAGGTTGATGTCCAGAAGGGCCAGATCGTAATCGTTCTGTCCGGCCAACTCCAGAGCGGTGGCCCCGTCCGGCGCAGCGTCCACGGTCTGGCCCTGGGCCGTGAGCAGGGCCTGCAGAAAAACCAGGGTTCCGGGATCGTCGTCCACGATGAGCAGTCTGAACAAACTTCAACCCTCCGGAGTGTGCTTAAGGGGCAGGCTTACCGTGAAGACGATGCCCTCCTCCGGAGAGGAGGAAGCCCTTATCCGGCCGCTGGGCCTCGGTAAAAAGACGGGCGATGGTGGTGCCCAGGCCGGTACCGCCCCGGCTTTTCTTGGTGGTGTTGAATTTTTCGAAGATGACGGCCAGCCGCTCCGGAGGGATGGGCTCCCCCCTGTTCGAGATGCTCACGGCCACAAAGCCCGGCTCCTCCGGTGGGCTGAGGATGTTTATCCCCACCGTGCCGGGATCGTGCTCCAGGGCGTTCTTGACCAGGTTCTTGAAGACCCGCCGCATCCGGGCCGGGTCGTGCTCCACCACCGTATCCAGACCGGGCTGGGTCTCCAGGATGATCCGCGATTTCCGGTCCGGCGCATCCGGGGCGGCCTCCCGGAGGGCCTGATCCGCCCCGGCCCGGACCGTGCGGGCCAGATCGAACGGCCGAAGTTCCAGGTCGATCCGGCCGGCCTCATAGGCCCTGGCCTCCTCGGTCATGTCCAGAACCCTGGCCAGGCTGGCGGCCGAATCGCGGATTGTCCGGAGATAGGTGTTTCTGGTTTCCGGGGCCAGGTCCTGGTCCTCCTTGGCCAGCATCCGGGACAAGCCCAGAACCGGGGTCAGGGGGGCCCTGATCTCGTGGCGGACAAAGGAGTCCCATTCGGCCCTGAGACGGGCCAGTTCTCTTTCAGGGCTGATGTCCCTGAGGATTACCACCCGGCCGGCCTCTTGCTTGGAGGCCTTTCCCATGTCTCGGACCTGGCGCCTCACCGGGACGGACCCCCCGCCCGGCAGATTCAGCCGGCCCTCGTCTCCGGCCGGGTTGGCGCTGTTCCCGACAGGGGAAGCGGGGGAGAATCCGGCCAGGAGGACCACCTCCCCGGAGGGCTTTCCCAGGGTCTGGTCAACGGGCAGCCCCAGCAGAGCGGCCAGGGGTTTGTTGATCATGGTCAGCCGCCCTGCTTCGTCCTCGGTGTAAAGATAATCGTCCAGGGCGTCCACCACCGTGGCCAGGAGACTCTTTTCCCGGTCCAGTCCGGTGATGGCCTGGGTCAGGGAGTCGGCCATCTCGTTGAAACCCCGGCTCAAAGTTCCGATCTCGTCACCGCTTTGGACCGGTGAACGGACCTCCAGCCGGCCCCTGGCCAGAGCCCCGGCCGCCTGGGAGAGCCGCCGGACAGGCCGGCTGACCAGCCGGTCCAGGCTCCAGTAGAGCACCGCCACCAGGGCCAGCCAGGTGAACAGCCCCATCAGCCGGACATACCCTTCCAGAGCCCCGAGCTGGCGGTCCAGTTCGGTCAGGCGGACCAGCCCGGCCACTGCACCTTGGACCTCCCCGCCGTGGACCACCGGCAGGCTGACCTCCCAGAGCTGTCCGGGCCCCAGATTCCTGAGCCCGGGCCGGTCCGGGTAGGGCCGGGCCGGACTCTCCAATTTTAGACCTGCAGGGGCGGACTCCAGCAGGGCGGTCCCCTGCTGATCAAAGATCTGGACGGCCCTGATCTCCTCCACCTGGCGGGTGTGGAAGTCTTTTACCCGTTCCAGGTTGACCCGGTCCAGCCATAACCCGTCCACCAGAACCTGGGCGGCGATGGCGCCCAAGTGGGTCTGGACCTTTGCGGCCGAGCGTCTGGCCATGTCCTGGCCCAGACGGCGGTAGATAAGGATGTCGGTCAGGCCCACCACCACCAGGGTGGTTAGGGCCACGGCCAGGAGAATTTTAAGCCGGATGGACCCGCGCAAGGTCGGAATGGAGTTGAGACCGCCCATGGTTCCTCAATGGTCAATGGTTTTTATCAATATAGCAAAAATAATTCGCAAATATGCAAAAAAGAGAGCCGGCCCCCTGATTCATCTGCCCAGCCGGGCTTTCTGGCTTCGGTTGATCCATGATAATATGCTGGTATAGTTTATAAATTAAATAAAATATTTCTTCTGTCTCCCGGCCCGGAATTTCTGGCACGGATAGTGTTATATCCCCAGGAGAGTAACGCCTGTATCAAAATTTTCGGCCGCTGCGGTGGCAGGAGGAGGAAAAAATGAAAAGATTAAGGAAACTGAGCTGGATCGCGTTGATGGTGGTGGTCCTGGGGTTGATGCTCTCCCTGCCGGCCCTGGCCGGCAACGGCGCCGGTCCGGGCGACGGCACCGGCACCGGGGTTTGCGACGGTTCGGGCGGCGGGGGCGGAAACGGCCCCAACGGCCCAGGCGACGGCGACGGTGACGGGAATGGCGGAGGCCACGGCCCCAACGGACCGGCCGACGGCTCCTGCCAGGGCTGACAATAAGATGGGGCGGGTCCGGATCAATTCCGGCCCCGCCTGTTTCTATGATCTATCAAAAGAGGATCAAGGAGGCTTGACCATGCGTAAGGCGATAATGACAACGGTACTGGTGGCGGCGGTCATGGCTCTGGCGGGCGGAGCGGCCCTGGCGGGAAACGGTTACGGTCCGGGCGACGGTTCCGGCCCCCTGTTCGACTGCACCGCCGGAATACCCTTTGAGTACACCGGCGACGTGGTCACCGCTCCCTCCACCGGCTCCGGCCAGGGCATGGTCATCGCCACGGCCGACCAGAATATCACCATCTACGGGCTGGGGCCCATCCGATTTTGGAGCTGGGCCGGGGTGGACCGTCCGGCCGTGGGCGATACGGTCACCGTGAGCGGCTATCTGGTCAGCTACAACGGGGTGGAGCGAAACATGGCCATGGCGATCCAGATCAACGGGGTCAGCCTCCAATTGCGCGACCCGTCCACCTGTCTCCCCCTGTGGATCAGGCAGGGCCAGAATAATTGATCGGGTCGGAATAAGGGCCGGACATGAACTCCGGTGCAATAGCGATATGCGGTGTCGGGGTCCCGCCCCCGACACCTGAAGCAAGGTCCGCTTCGGGCAAGCGATAGAGGCGGAAAGTTCGGCGGCCCAATTCTGAACGGGCCGGGGCCTGGTCTCATTTAGAGCCGGCATCAATTCTTTTGACCGAGAGGGTCATCCCCTGAAGGCCCCCGACCACGACCTCCTCCCCGGCAACCAGGTCTACCGGTCCACGGGCCAGCCAGCGCTCGCGGCCAACGTAAACCTGCCCCCGGCCTTGAGACCAAGCGGCCACCCGGACCCGGGCGCCCACAAGGTCGGCCAGGGGGTCGGGCGTGCGGCGCTTGCGCTGGACCAGCGACCAAATAAGGGGGAAAACCACATGCTCGCCCAGCTCAAAAACTACCAGGCCGGCTATTATCCAGATCAACCACTCCGGCATGTCCGGGCTCAGCCGCTCAGGGACTTGCGTCCCTTGGGATCGATGTGGACGATCACCTCCCCGGTGTTTTCCACCTCACCCTTGAGGCATTTCTCCACGTCCACCGCGACGTCGTGTCCCTGAAGCACGGTCAGTTGATCCTCCACCAGAACGTGGACCTGGATCAGGTAGAATCCTCCCATGGATCTGATCTTAAGGTCGTGGTAGTCCAACACCCCCGGAACGGAACCGATGCAGGCCCGGATTTTGGAGACTTCGTCCTGGGCCGGGGCCGCGTCGGTCATCTCCCGGGAGGCCTGGATCAAAACCTCCACCCCCACCTTGACGACGAATATGGCCACCAGCATGGCCGCGTAGGCGTCCAGGATGTGCCAGCTCGGGTGTATTTGGGCGCCCAGGAGGCCAAGGAAAACGGCTACCGAAGAAAAGGCGTCGGAGCGGTGGTGCCACGCGTTGGCCACCACGGCCGGGCTCTTGATCCTCCTGCCCACCCGGACGGTGTAGCGGTAGAGGACCTCCTTGATGACCAGGGACAGGGCGGCCCCGGCCAAGGCCGGCCAGGCCGGTTTCGACTCCTTGTGGTGGTATATGTCCAGTCCTGATTTCAAGCCTATATAAACGGCCACAGCCAGCAGGCTGAGACCCACCACGGCAGAGGCCATGGTCTCGATCCTGGCGTGGCCGAACTGGTGCCGGTCGTCCGCCTCTCTGCGGCCCGCTGCCAGGCCGAACAGGACCACCCCGTCGGTGAACAGATCGGACAGGGAATGGACTGCGTCGGCGATCAGGGCCTGGCTGCGGCCGAAATACCCGGCCAGGAACTTCAGCACCACCAACCCGGCGTTGAATCCGGCCCCTATCCAGGTGATGCGGCGGCCTTCCCGGCCCGGCAGGTTTTCTTTCACGGTTCCGGTATCCTTGCCCGGTCGTCGTCGAAATCTCCCTTTTCCGCTCCCGGGTGGCAAGCCCGGCAGTTGGACATGGAGCCCACGCTTTTGCGGGTGAAGGCGTCGGCCGGGAAATCATGTCCCCGATGCTTTTTAACAAGATAGGGCACCTCCGTCACCCTGAGCGGAGTGGCTGAGCCAAGGCTGGACATTATCCTGCGGGAACGTTTCCAGCGGGATACATCCGCCGCGTTGTTTTTTAAGTAGGAGGTGATCTCCGAAACAACCTCCGGCTCCAGTTCCACCGCCTCGGCATGGTGGTCGGCCAGGCTGGACATGATAACGCTCCACGAACGGCCCGGTAACAGACCTGGCGGATAGGCCATGTGACAGCCCCCGCAATTTTCCCTATATACCGGGTCCAGAGTCTGGTTTCTGGCCGCACCCTTGCCGTACTTCCCGGATTTTCCGTAATTATGGTGATCCGCTCTGACGGCAGGTGAAACAGCCAGGACGATCATTCCCAGAAAAACCGCTGCAAGGAAGGGAATGAGGATCTTTTTGGCCATGTCTGCGTCCTCCTATTTTGACGTAGAAACCGACGCCTTCCCCCGGATAAAAGGGAAACAGGCCCGGTAGCGTTATTATTTAATGAGGGAGCCGATATATTATCTAACCTATTTAAAGCATAATCACCACAAACTTTAGTGGTCCCGTTCCCTGGGTGTCCATAAGGCTGACTATCGGATTTGGGGTCGGTTTATCATCTGGGTAAAAATACCCATCAAGGTTGTCGGATGATAACGGAATTGGGCTATAATCCACATGGATCCACGGGAAGGGAGCCCATTGGTCAACCCGCCGCAGCCGTGGGGAAAGGAAAGCCGTGGGCGACAGAGTAGAATCAAACCTTGAAGCCGGGCAGGACCACAGGGAGATTTCAACCTTGGAAAAGATCCCTCCGGAAACGGAGACTACCGCCTCTTCCGATCCTGATGCCGTAATTATGGGCGAAGCCCAGCTCATCCTGGCCGAGAAAAGAACGGCCCTGGCCGTGTTGCGGTCAGGGATTGCCGTGTTCGTCCTGCCCCTGTCCGTGTTCAGTTTTCTGATCGCCTTTTCCAAGCAATACCAGGTGGCGGACGTGCTTCACCTGTTTGTTCTGGTTTTGGCCGTCTGCCTGGGGCTGGTGGGGTTGGGGGCTTACCTGGTAATCCGCTCCATCATGCGGATGCACCACTACGACCTCATGATCAGCAGCATAAAAAAGAAGCACAGCCGGATTTCCGAATTTTTGGCCTGATTAGGGTCTTTGGGAGACAGTCCCGCCAAAGAGGCTGCCTAATAGGATCATCTTGCCGTGGAAACTCGGGCCTCAAAGATTACGGGATCACCGGGAGGTCCCGGAGCCTTCATGGAGGCCCAGGAAGAACTGTCTGGCGTTTCCGCCCAGGGAGCGGATCTTGTAGCCGCCTTCCTGCACCACCATGGTGGGCAGGCCCAGACGGCCGATCAGGCGGCCGTTCTCCCCGAAATCCTTGGCGGTCAGAAGCCATGTGCCGGTGGGGTCTCCCTTGGCCGGATCAAGCCCCAGGGCCAGAACCAGATAGCGCGGTTTGAACCTGGCCACCCTTGTCAGGGCCTTTTCCAGGGTGCGGCGGTAAGCCCGGCCGTCGATGCCGTTTTCCGGGAGGGGATAATTGCGGTTGAAACCGATCCCCGGTCCCCGGCCGGCCTCATCCTCGAAACCGCTGAAGTAGGGGTAGGCGAAACGGGGATGGCCGTGGATCGACACGGTCAGCACGTCGGGCCGTTCGTAGAAGATTTCCTGAGTGCCGTTGCCGTGGTGGTAGTCGATGTCCAGAATCGCCACCCGGCCGTAGTGGCTCAGCAGTTCGGCCGCGGCCGCGGTCGAGTTGAAATAGCAGAATCCGCCAAAACTGCTGGGCTCGGCATGGTGGCCGGGCGGCCGGACCAGGGCGTAGGCCAGCCTGAAGCCGCCTTCCAGGATCGCCTCGGCCCCGGTCAGGGCGCAGTCCGCCGCCCGCCGGGCCGCCAGATAGGCGTTGTTGTTGATGGGGGTGAAGGTGTCGATGCAGTAGTAGCCCGCCCGGATGGGCAGATCGATAGGCGGGCGGGTCCGGTTGCGGATGGGGAAAACGTAGGGGTAGACCGAGGCATCAGGGGGAATTTTGCGGCAGACCTTGCCGAAGTAGGCCACGTAGCCGGAGTCGTGGATGGCGGTGATGTGCCTGAGGCCGAAACGCTCCGGCTTGAGCCGGGTGAACAGGCCCGTGGTCATTATCCGCTCCAGGATGGTCTTGATCCGCACCGGAGACTCCACATAACCCCGTTCCCTGACATGGTGAATCTGGTGCCGGTCGTTGACCAGCAAGGCGATGGGACCATCGCCTCCGGGCCGTTCAAGCGGGGTCAGTCTCTTGCGGTATCGCGGCGGCCTGAGGCGGACCGGGTTGTCGTTAAAAGAGGAAGTCACCTTGTCGATGTAGCCCGGGGGGCAGCGCCGGCCGTATTTCCGCTCCAGGATGGCCCGGACGATCCGCCGGGCGGTCTGCCGTTTCAGGGGCCGCCCCTGTCCCAGGTCGTCGAAGACCAGATAGGGCGGGCAGGGGTCGTCCGGCTGGAGGGGGGTCTCGTAGGCGGTGTTGATGACGGGTCTGGCCCCGTAGCGTTCGTAAAAGCGCAGCCGGGCCGAGTTCTCCCTGACCAGGTCGGGGCACAGCTTCGGATCGTCCGGCAGGCACTCCATGAAGATGCCCAGCACTCCCAGGACCCGGCATTCATCCCGCAGCTGCTCGTAGATGGCTCCGCCGATTCCGCCGCCGGTCATCTTGGGAGCGGTGGAGATGTAGTCAAGGAAGCAGAAGTTCAGGTCAGGGGCGTGGGCCAGTATGGAAAATCCGCGCACCCGGCCGAAATGATCCTCGGCGGCGTGAATGAAATAGCGCAGATTGGCGGTAAAGGGGTCGTGCAGATATCCGGGCAGGCGTTCGATCTCGCTGTCGGCCACCGCCTCGAACTGGGCCCTGAGGATGTCCTTGATCTGGTCGATCGCCCCCACCTCCGCCGGCAGAACATTATCGAAAATTCTCCTGATTTTAAAAAACATTGCGCTATTCCGTTATCCTTATGAAGACTCTCGGGAGGGAGGTTTCTCAAACCTTTAGTCTATTTATTCTAAACAACGCAGAAAGGAAAGGTTGTCAAGCAAAGAAAAGCCGGCCCACCGTGAAACCCAAGGTCCGTTTCCCGGCCCCCGGAGCGGCCCCTGATGGGATTTAAGGGACAGGGCCGGCGGAAGAACTTCAGCTTCTGATCTGGCCGCTGCCGTAGACCACGAACTTGGTGGTGGTCAGCTCGCGCAGGCCCATGGGCCCGTAGGCGTGGAGCTTGTCCGTGCTGATCCCGATCTCCGCGCCCAGGCCCAGCTGCCCGCCGTCGTTGAACCGGGTGGAGGCGTTGACCAGGACCACAGAGGCGTCGGCCCGGGCCAGGAACTCCTGGGACCGGTTGTAGTCCCTGGTGCAGACGGCCTCGGTGTGGCGGGAGCCGTGGGCCGCGATGTGGGCCAGGGCCTGGTCCAGGTCCTCCACCACCCGGACGTTGAGGATCAGGTCCAGATATTCGGTGGACCAGTCCTCCTCTTGGGCCGGCACGGCCTGGGGGACCAGCTCCAGGGTCCGGGCGCAGCCCCGCAGCTCCACCCCCAGCCGGGTCAGCTCCCGGGCCGCCAGGGGCAGGAAGGCCGGGGCCTCGTCTTGGTGGACCAGCAGGCATTCCAGGGCGTTGCAGACCCCGGGCCGCTGGACCTTGCCGTTCACGGCCAGGGCCAGGGCCATGTCGTGGTCCGCGCCCCGGTCCACGTAAAGGTGGCAGACCCCCTTGTAGTGCTTCAGGACCGGCATCCGGGCCGTCTCGGCCACCAGCCGGATCAAACCCTCGCCGCCCCTGGGGATGACCAGGTCGATGTACTGGTTCAGCTTGAGCAGCTCGGCCACTGCGGCCCGGTCCGTGACAGTGACCACCTGGACCGCCTCTTGGGGCAGGCCGGTCCGCTCCAAGCTGCGTCCGATGAGATCGCCCAGGGCCCGGTTGGAGCGGGCCGCCTCGGAGCCGCCCTTGAGGATCACGGCGTTGCCGGCCTTGAGGCACAGCGCCGCCGCGTCCACGGTGACGTTGGGCCGGGATTCGTAAATGAACCCGATCACGCCCAGGGGAATCCGGACCCGGCCCACCCGCAGGCCGTTGGGCCGCATACTCATCCCCTCCATGGCGCCCACCGGATCCTCCAGGGCTGCCACCTGGCCCAGACCCCGGATCATGGAGTCGATGGCCTGGTCGCTCAGGGTCAGCCGGTCGATGAAGGCTGCGGGTTTTCCCTGGGCCCTGGCCGCCTCCACGTCTCCTTGGTTGGCTTGCTGCAGGCCCTTCTTTTCCCGGGCCAGGAGCCCGGCCAGATCATCCAGCCAGGCGTCTTTCTCCGCCCGGCCCAACCTCGCCGCCAAGGGCGCAGCCTGGGCGGCCCGGCGGGCCGTCTCCGCCATCAGGGCGGCCATGTCTGTCTCTAGAGAAGCTGGCATAGGGATTCGTCCTCCTCGTCGGGCACGAACATGTTGTCCCGGTGGATCACCTCGTCGTAACGTTTGTGGCCCAGGGCGGCCTTGATCTGGCCGCTTTTGAGGCCCTTGATCAGGTCCAGGTCGGTGGAAGAGTAGTTGGTCAGGCCCACGGCCAGGGGGTGGCCGGTCTGGTCCATCACCCGGACCTGGTCCCCGGCGTCGAACGGGCCCTCCACTTGGACCACTCCGCTGGGGAGCAAGCTCTTGCCGCCCCGGCAGACAGCCCTGGCCGCGCCTTTGTCTATGACCACCCGACCCTTGGACTTGAGGGTGAAGGCGATCCAGTGCTTACGGCCCGAGACCCTCTTGTGGGGTTGGAAGAAGGTGCCCACCGGCTCCCCGGCCAATACCTCCCGGAGCACGTTCTCCCGCTTGCCCGGACCGATGACGGCCGGTATCCCGGCCAGGGCCACCTTGTAGGCCGCCCGGACCTTGCTGAGCATGCCGCCCAGGCCCCAGGCCCCGCCTTCCTGGGTGGCCCCGTCCTCCAACTCCGGTCGCAACTCGTCCACCACCTGGATCAGGGTGGCCTCCGGGTCCCTGGCCGGGTTGGCGGTGTAGAAACCATCTTCTTTGGTCAGGTTGATGTACAGGTCCGCCTCCACCATGGTCGCGATCATGGCCGAGAGATTGTCGTTGTCCCCGAACTTGAGCTCGTCCACGCTGACCGTGTCGTTCTCGTTGATGATCGGCAGGACGTTCCAGTCCGACAGCTGGGCCAGGCAGTTGCGGGCGTTCAGGTAACGCCGGCGGTGGACCAGGTCGTCCAGGGTCAGGAGCACCTGGGCCACTTTGACGTTGTAGCGGTCAAAACAGGTCTCGTACTCCTGCATCAGTTTGGCCTGCCCGGCCGCGCTGGCCGCCTGGATCCCGGGAATGGTCAGGGGCCGCCGGGCCAGGCCCAGGCTGGCCGCTCCGGTGGCCACCGAGCCGGAGGAAATCAGGACCACCTCCAGGCCGCTCTCCTTGAGCAGGGACATCTCGTCGGCCAGGCGGCCGATGACCCGCCGGTCCAGTTGGGCCCGGTCGGTCAGGACGCCGGTTCCGATCTTTATCACCAACCTTTTGATTCCGGTCAGATAGGGCCGTCTGTCAAAGACGGACATCAAGTCTACCTCCACGATTCGAGCGATGCCGCAAAGCATAAACCCTAACACCACACCCCGCGGAAATTCCAGCCAAAAATGCACAGATGCGGAGTGGTGGCCGACCCCCGTGTGGTTGTCCGAGCCAGAGCCCTGCGGGGCGGCCAGGCTGCCCAAAGAGCAGGCTTCGCCCCCTGAGCCGGAGGTCTGCCGTAAAACTCAAACGCCTCCTTGGCAAGGGGCTGATCCGGCCGTATCCGTCCCCCTCTTTTTCGAGGCAGACCCTATGTCGTAGAAAAAAACACCTGGCGCGTGGATACGGTCGGGGTTCAGCCCTCTCCGAACAGACCGGGCGTGTCGGCCTTTTCCCCGGCCTCGGGAGCCGTCTTTTTGGGCTTGGTCTTGGCTGGTTGTGGGTCCGCCGGCTTTGCAGGCGCGGGCCGGTCCGGGGAGCCCTTGTAAAAGAACCTCTCGAACAGCCGGTTATACCCCGACCACTCCCCTTCGGTTTCGTCCAGGAGGGCCCTGGTAGAGGTCAGCTTGGCGTCGATGTCGTCGCAGAAGTTCAGGGCCAGGGCCTCCAGGGTCTGGGGCGTCTTGGGCGAGCCGAATTCCAGGACGCCGTGGTGGGACAGGACCAGATGGGTGATCTCGTCGGCCAGGGTTCGGGGGAAGCCGGAGGGAAGGTGGTCCCGGAGCACGTTCACCCCCAAAACCACGTGGCCCACCAGCCGCCCGGCGTTGGTGTAGTCCGGCCCCGGATTGAGGGTCAGCTCCAGGGCCTTGCCCACGTCGTGGAGCAGGGCCCCGGTGAGGAGAAGGTCGCGATGGAGGTAGGAGTACTTCCCGGCCAGGAGCAAGGTCAACTCGGCCACGGACAGGGTGTGCTCCAAGAGTCCGCCCAGATAGTCGTGGTGGACCGACTTGGCCGCCGGGGCCTTGCGGAACAGGGGCCCCAATTCCGGATCGTCGAAGATGTTGCGGCAAAGGGTCCGCAAAGGCTCGCCCAGGCTCTCCACCAGGGAGTCCAGCTGGGCCGTCATCTCCGCTTCCGGACGCTGGGCCGCAGGCATGAACAGGGAAAGATCCAAATCCTCCTTGGGAAGAGGTTCCAGCCCATTGACCACGATCTGCTTTTGGCCCCGATAGGAGTTTATCCGGCCCTTGACCCGGACGATATCCCCGCTATCGAACAGGGCGTCCAGTTCCTCGGCCCGATCCCAGACCCGTCCGCTGATCCGTCCCCCGGCGTCCCCTAAGGCCAGGGCCAGATAGGCGGCCCCGGCCTTGGTGGTCTGGAGGCTTTTTTCCAGAACCAGGAGTTCGGCTTCAACAAACTCGTTATCGGCCAGCCCGGCAAGCTGTCTCGGTTCAGCCAAGATTAAAGCTCTCTCCCGGGGCCAGGACCCGGACCTCTGTCCCCGGAGCGTATTTGGCGCAGAGCTCCACGAACTCATCGGCATCGGGGGCGATAACGGGGAAGGAGCCGAAGTGCATGGGCACCGCCACCTTGGGCTTGAGCAGGGCCGCGGCCTGGGCCGCCTGATAGGCGTCCATGGTAAAGACCCCGCCCATGGGCAGGATGGCCACGTCCAGGGGATAGAGCCGGCCCAGCAGTTCCATGCTGCCGAAGATGCTCGTGTCGCCGGCATGGTAGACGGTGGTCCCGTCCTGGGCCTGGACGATCAGCCCCAGGGGCGCGGCCGTGTCCGAGGAGTGGAAGGCCTGGGTGGCCACCACCTTGACCCAGCCCAGATCCACTCCGCCTCCGGGGTTGAAGCCCATGCCGTGGTTCGCGGCCCGTTCCTGGGGGAGCCCTTCCTGGACCAGGCGGCCCAGGGTCTGGACCGCGGCCCCCACCAGGCCCCCGGTCTTGTCGGAGATGGCCACGGCGCTGCCGATGTGGTCAAAATGATCGTGGCTGGCCAGGATCAGATCGGCCGCCTCGATCTCCTCCAGGGTCAAGGGACAGGACGGGTTGCCGTCGTCCTGGGTCCAAGGGTCTAGGAGTACGGTTTTGCCTTGGGCGGTGACGAATTCAAAAAAAGCGTGTCCCAACCAGCGCAGGCTTCCCTGGGCCATGGCTTCCTCCTTGTTTTGTTCAGCCCGCTCCTCCGTCCAGGTAGGTCCGGGCGTTCCGGAACAGTTTCAGCCCCCCGCCCCGCCAGTCGAGCCCCTCCCCCTTGCGTTTTTTGGCGTCCGCCAGGGCGGTCCAATGGGGGTGGTTGGTCAGATGGGCGAAACACTCGGGATGGGGCATGAGGCCCAGAACCAGGCCGCTGGGGTCGGTCAGGGCCGCGATATCGTTAAGGGAACCGTTGGGGTTGTCCGGGAACCGGCCCTGGGCCGGGCGGCCCTCCCGGTCCGCGTAGCGGGCCGCCACCAGGTTGTCCTTTTCCAGCCGCTCCAGGATCTCCGGCCGGGCATAGAGCTTGCCCTCGCCGTGGCGGATGGGCAGGTCCAGGGTCTTGATCCCCCTGGTCCAGATGGAGGCCGAGGTCGGGTTGAAGGCCAGAGTGACCCACTGGTCCCGGAAGTTACCGCAATCGTTGGCGAGCAAGGCCACCTCCCGCCGCCATTCCGGGTCCAGGGCGGGGAGTATCCCTAAGTTCACCAGGGCCTGGAAACCGTTGCAGATGCCCAGGACCAGCCGCCCGGAGGCCACGAACTCCTTGATCCGGGCTTCCAGGTTGACCCTGATCCGGTGGGCCAGAAGGACCCCGGCCCCGTGATCGTCGGCCCAGGCGAAACCGCCACCGAAGACCAGGAGATGGAAATCGAACAGATCGGCCGCACCCTGGATGAGTTCGTTGATGTGGACCCTCCGGGGGGCGAAGCCGCAAGTAGAGAGGGCGTGGACCGTCTCGTAGTCGCAGTTGAGGCCGTAGCCGGTCAGGACCAGGGCCTTGGGAGCGGCGCTCATATGAGACCTCCGAAGAGCTTTTCCCAGGCCGTTTTAAGTTCCGCCACCGGGGTATTCATTAGGGGTTCGGAGGCGCGGCCGTCTTGGCCGCGGCCATGGAAGATGAGCACCGGGTCCTTGTTCACCCGGCCCAGGCAGCCCCACTCGTGACCGGCCAGGGCCTGCTCAAAGGCCTCTTGGTCCTCCGGAGCCACGGTCGCCAGGAGCCGGCCGCAGGATTCGCTGAACAGGAGCCGGGCTGGGTCCAGCCCCTTCGGGCAGGGGGCCTGGGACAGGTCCAACTCCAGCCCCATCCCCGAGCCGAAGCAGGCGTAAGCTGCGGCCACGGCCAGGCCGCCCCGGGTCAGGGCCTTGGCCGAGCGGATCAGGCCCTTGTTCATGGCGGCGTGGCAGGCCCGGTACAGGGCCAGGTTTTTCTCGGCGTCCAAGAGGGGCGCGTTCAGGCCCAGCTTGTTGTCCGGCGGGCCCACCAGCTCGTAAAAGGCCGAGCCGCCCAGCTCGTCTTTGGTTTCGCCCAGGAGAAAGACCAGGTCGCCGGCCGCCTTGGGCTCCAGGGAGACGGCTTTGGTGGCGTCCGGAACGATGGAGGTGGCCGTGATCTGGAGGGTGCAGGGCCCGCTGACCTTGCGCCGCTCGCCGTAGGGCCCCTCCAGCATGCCGTCCACATACATGGAATCCTTGCCCGAGAGCAGGGGGATGCCGAAGGCCAGGCAGGTCTCTTTCAGAGCCTGGGCCGAGCGCACCAGCTGGGCGGCCTTGTACTTGCCGTCCGGGTTGGTTTGGGGGTCGTACTGGATGGAGGGCCAGCAGAAGTTGTCCACCGCGCCCACCTGGTCCGGGTCGGCCCCCACGGCCACCAGCCGCCGCACCGCCTCGTCCAGGGTGGCCGCGGTCATGGCCCGGGTGTCGATGCGGCCGTAGGAGGGGTTGAGGCACTGGCTTAAACCCAGGCCCCGGTCGGAGTCCAGCACCGGCCGGTAGACCACGGCGTCGGCCGGAACGTCCCGGTCCACCCCGCCCAGGGGTTTGATCACGGCCCCGGCCTGGACCTCGTGGTCGTACTGGCGGATGATCCAGTTTTTCTGGGCCAGGTTGGGGCTGGCCAGAAGGTCGGCCAGAATCTCACCGTAGTTTCCCGCGAGCTGGATCACCGGTTCGCTCAGGCCCCTTAACCGGGGCGGGATCCACTCCGCCTCGAACTCCCACTGGGGGAATCCCTGGTCCGCGAAGTCCACATCCACCAGGGCGCAGCACTTGCCCTCGTGGGTCAGCATGAGCCAGCCCGAGTCGTTGTACTCGCCGATGACCGTGGCCTCCACATCGTGCTTTCGGGCCAGGTCGAAAAATCGCTCCTGGTTCTCCGGCGGCAGGGCCAGGGTCATCCGCTCCTGGGATTCGCTGACCCAGATCTCCCACAGCTCCAGCCCGGCGTATTTCAGGGGGACCTTCTCCAGCCGCACCTCCGCCCCGCCGGACAACCGGGCCGATTCGCCCACCGAGGAGGAGAGCCCGCCCCCGCCGTTGTCGGTGATGTAGCTGATCAACCCCTCGTCCCGGACCTCCATGATGAAATCGTGGAGCTTCTTCTGGGTGTAGGGGTCCCCGATCTGGACATGCCCGGCCGGGGTCTTGTCCGAATAAACCTCCGAGGAGGCCGTGACCCCGTGGATGCCGTCCTTGCCCACCCGGCCCCCGGCCATGATGATCAGGTCGCCGGGGTGGGGCTGCTTTTTCCAGGCCTCCCGGCCCTTGATATATCTGGGCATAAGACCAAGAGCCGTAACATAGACCAGACATTTGCCGAGATAGGCCTCGTCGAAATGGACCAGCCCGAACCCGGTGGGCACCCCGGATTTGTTGCCCCCGTCCTTGACCCCCTCGATGACCCCGTCAAGGAGCCGCCGGGGCGGCAGCTTGGGTTTGAGCGGGCCGTTGTAATCCCGGGGGCCCACGCAGAAGCCGTAGGTGCCCAGGATCAGCTTGGAGCCCAGCCCGGTGCCCATGGGGTCCCGGTAGACCCCCACGATGCCGGTGATGGCTCCGCCGTAGGCCTCCATGTTGGAGGGGGAGTTGTGGGTCTCGCCGGTGATGGTGTAGAGCCACTCGCCGTCAAAGGCGGCGGCTCCGGCGTTGTCCCACAAAACCGAGACCACCCAGTCCTTATTGGCCTGGATTTTCAGGGTGGGGTCCTTGATGCAGGTCTTGAACAGGTTGTCGATGACCAGGGGAGGCTTTTTATCCGGGCTGTCGCCCAGCTCGGCGTACCGGAACAAACCCTGGAAAGTGTTGTGGTTGCAGTGGTCCGAGCGGGCCTGGGAAAGATACTCCAGTTCCACGTCGGTGGGTTGTGGGCCGAGGCCCACTTTTCCCCGGTCGGCGATCCGCTTCGGGTCCTGGAAATAGGCCCGGATCACCGGGGCGTCGGCCGGATGCACGGCCAGGGAGCGCTCCCGGGAAAGGGCCAGCAGGGCGGCGTCGTCCGGGATGTCCAGCCGGGCGAAGGTGGGCCGGGTGGACAGCTCCACCTTGGGCAGGATAAGCCCCAGGCCCTCAGCCGGGTCCCATTCCTCGCGCGAATAGACCCGCCATTGCTGAATCAGGTCGTTGGCCAGCAGCTCCCTGGCTAGGGTTTCGGCCTGGGCTCTGGTCAGGTCTCCCTTGACCTGGAAGAGCTGGGAGGTGAAGACCTTTTCCCCGTCGCCGAAGCTGCGCCGGAAATGGCTGGCAATGGCCTCCTTGGCCGTGTCGCCGGGGTTGTCCTTAACTCCTGGGCGAAGGCCCACCCAAATCAGGAGATCGAACCCGGCGGCCAGGGGCCGGAAGGAGGAGACCTCCGTGACCGGGTTGGTCAGAATCTGGGTCCTGACCGTCTCCAGCTCATCCCGGCTCAGATCCAGGTCAAAGGTGTAAACCCGGATCAGCCGGACCTCTTCCAGTTCGATGCCGAAATACTCATGGGCCCGCTTTTTCAGGCCGGCCCCGGCCGGATCGAACAGCCCTTCTCTCAGGGCGATTTCCAATCTTGCTTGTGACATGGAGGGAGTTTAGCAAGCCAAGAGGCGGGAGGCAAGGAGATGTGAACCGGAAAGGGAAGGGCCTGGAGGTATGTTTCGGGAGCCATAAGCCTCCTTTGCTAAAATACGGCCGGATGTGTATGATAACATCCGTCCGGGGATTACGATTTTGGATAAAGGACTGCCGAAACCGGGATGTCGCGGCAAAGACCGAGAGTATATACCGTCTCCACCCTGACCCGCCTGGTGCGGGAGATGATGGAGGAGCAGGTGGGTCCGGTCTGGGTGGAGGGCGAGGTGAGCCGCCCGGTCCGCCCGGCCTCCGGACACCTCTATCTGACCCTGAAGGACAAGGACTGCCAGATCAAGGCGGTGGTTTTTAAAAACAGGCTCAGCTATCTTGGTTTTATGCCCGAGGATGGAACCTCGGTCCTGGCCTTCGGCCGGCTCACGGTCTACGAGCCCAGGGGCGAGTACCAGCTCATTGTGGAGCACCTGGAGCCTCTGGGCGCGGGTGCCCTGGCCCTGGCCTTTGAGCAGCTCAAGGAAAAACTGGCCAAAGAGGGTCTCTTCGACCCGGAACGGAAAAAGCCGCTCCCGCTTCTGCCCCGCCGGGTGGCCGTGGTCACCTCGCCCACCGGGGCGGCCCTGTACGATTTTTTGCGGATCATCCGGCGCCGCCATCCCGGGCTGCACCTCCTCATCGCCCCGGTGCGGGTCCAGGGCCAGGAGGCCCCGGCCATGATCGCCCAGGCCCTGGCCGATCTGAACCGGCTGGACCCCTTGCCCGAGGTGATCGTGGCGGCCAGGGGCGGCGGTTCCCTGGAGGATCTGTGGGCCTTCAATACCGAGGAGGTGGCCCGGGCCGTGGCCGCCTCGGAGGTTCCGGTGGTCTCGGCCGTGGGCCACGAGGTGGATTTCACCATTTGCGATTTCGCGGCTGATGTGCGGGCCTCCACCCCCTCGGCCGCGGCCGAGATTCTGATCCGGCCCCGGGACGAGTGGCTGGCCCAGATCGAAAACCAGAAGGCCAGACTTTGCACCGCCCTGGAACACCGACTCAGCCGGTCCGGGCTGGCCCTCTCCGGCCTGAGCCGGCGCCTCTCCGATCCCCGGCGGATGATGGAGCGGCGGCGGCTGAGGGTGGCCGACCTCACCGACCGTCTGGCCCTGGCCGGGACGTGGTACCTCCAGGTCAGGGAGGGCCGCCGGGCGGGACTGACCGCGCGGCTGGCGGCCGGGTCGCCCCGAACCAGGCTGGCCCTGGGCGAGGAAAGGCTCCGGGGGCTGGAGGAAAACTTAAGGTGGCGCATGGAGACTGCGCTGAGGGGCCGGGCGCAGAGAGCGGGGCGGCTTTTCGAGATGCTGGGCTCGCTTTCGCCTTTGAGTATCCTGGCCAGGGGCTACAGCCTGACCCGTCTGCCGGACGGAAAAGTGCTCCGCTCGGCCCGGGAGGTGGGTCCGGGCGACCGGGTGGATGTGCTTCTGGCCAAAGGCGAGCTGGGTTGCCTGGTGAGCGAGACCAGGCCCGGACCGGAACCGGAAGGCCCTGCCGGAGAGTCCGCTATGAAGACGAAGCAGCGCCGCAGGCGCGGTTGAACAACCCCCTTGATCGGGATGGTAGGATGACCAAGAAAGCCAAAAAAGAACAGCCGGAGAAATTCGAAACCCTTCTGGCCCGCCTGGAGGAGATCGTCAAGAAGCTGGAGGAGGGGGATCTGGAATTGGAGGAAGCCCTGGCCGCCTTTGAGGAAGGGGTGAATCTGAGCCGTCGGCTCAACGACATCCTCACCCAAGCCAAGGACAAGGTGGAGCTGCTGGTGAAAAACAACCAGGGCGGCCTAACCTCCCGGCCTTTTGAGGAAGGCGACCTGGAAGGAGAGGACCATGACACCTTCTGAGCTTAAGGAATACCTGAAACAACGAAAAGAAATTGTGGACGCCGAGCTCCTTCTCCGCCTGCCCAAGCTCCCCCCGGAGCTGTCCATTCTGGAGGAGGCCATGGCCCACTCCCTCATGGCGGGGGGTAAAAGGCTGCGGCCGATCCTGTGCATGGCCGGGGCGGAACTCATGGGGGCCGAGCCGGAGTCGGTCCTGCCCACGGCCTGCGCCCTGGAGTTCATCCATACCTATTCCCTGATCCACGACGATCTGCCGGCCATGGACGACGACGACCTGCGGCGGGGGGTGCCCACCTGTCACGTCAAGTACGGCGAGGCCGCGGCCCTGCTGGCCGGGGACGGGCTCTTGACCGAGGCTTTCGACATCATCGCGGACCAGGCCCGGACCCACGACCCCGGGACGGTCCTGAAGGCGGCCTCCATGATCGCCAGGGCCTCAGGAGTCTGGGGCATGGTCGGGGGCCAGGTGGCCGACATGCGGGCCGAAGGGCTAACCGGGCTCCAGGCCGGCGATATCGAGTTCATCCACGCCCTCAAGACCGGGGCCCTGATCACCGTATCCCTGGCCTCGGGCGCTCTGCTGGCCGGAGCCGGGGAGGAGGAGCTGGCGGCGGTGGAGGGTTTCGGCAAAAAAATCGGGGCCGCCTTTCAGATTGCCGACGACCTCCTGGACATCGAGGGGGACACCGAAACGCTGGGCAAGCCGGTGGGCTCCGACCAGGCCCAAGGCAAGGCCACCTATCCCTCGGCAGTTGGGCTGGAGGCTGCCAGAAGCAAGGCAAAAGATTTGATTAATGAAGGGTTGGAGGCGCTAAAATCGTTCGGCCGGGAGGCCGAACCCTTGCGCGTCTTGGCTGTTTATATTATAAACCGTAGCAAGTGAATCCGGCATAGGCCGGATCTGAATATATGAGATAGGGGTCTTTGGTTTTATGTCAACCGAAGAGATGCACCATTTTTGCTCTTTGACCCGGCTTCTAAGCTGTATCAACTCCCCCGCGGATCTGAAAAAATTGGATCTTCCCCAATTGGAGGAACTGGCCCAGGAGCTGCGGCGCAAGATTATCAAGACCGTGGCCGAAAACGGAGGCCACCTGGCCCCCAGCCTGGGCGTGGTGGAACTGACCATTGCGCTTCATTACATTTTCGACGCCCCCCGGGACAAGATAATCTGGGATGTGGGCCACCAGGCCTACGCCCACAAGCTTCTGACCGGCCGGTTCGACCGGTTCCACACCCTGCGGCGCTACCAGGGGTTGTCCGGTTTCCCCAAGCGCTCGGAGTCGCCCTACGACGCCTTGGACACGGGCCACGCCTCCACCTCCATCTCCGCCGGGCTGGGCATGAGCGTGGCCAAGGAGTTGAAGGGCGACGACAGCAAGGTCATCGTGGTCATCGGCGACGGCTCCCTGACCGGCGGCATGGCCTATGAGGCCCTGAACCAGGCCGGACACCTGGACAAGAACCTGATCGTCATCTTCAACGACAACGAGATGTCCATCGCCCCCAACGTGGGGGCCCTGTCGGCCTTTCTGTCCCGGAGGCTGACCGGACGGACCTACGTCAACTTCAAGGATCGCTTCCAGAACGCCCTGAAAAAGCTGCCCTCCGGCCAGGACGTAATCGCCTGGGCCAAAAAGGGCGAGGAGGCCTTCAAGTCCTTCTTTACCCCCGGAATGCTCTTCGAGGCTTTCAAGTTCGACTACCAGGGGCCCATCGGCGGACACAGGCTGGACAAGCTGATCGAAACCTTCTCCAACCTGGACCACCTTTCCGGCCCGGTTCTGATCCATGTCCTGACCAAAAAGGGCAAGGGGTTCGCCCTGGCCGAGGAGAACCCCTCCCACTTCCACGGGGTCGGCTCCTTCGGACTCTATAAGGACGACGAGCAGGACTGGCCCAAAGCCGAGCCCTCGCTGCCGCCCCCGGTCCACAAGACCCCCTCCTACACCGATGTTTTCGGACGGACCCTGTGCCGGCTGGCCCACGCCGACGAGAAAGTGGTGACCATCACCGCGGCCATGCCCGAGGGCACCGGGCTCCAGTCCTTTGGGACCGAGTTCCCGGACCGCTTTTTCGACGTGGCCATCGCCGAGCAGCACGCCGTGACTTTTGCCGCCGGACTTGCCCTGGAGGGCTTCGTTCCGGTGGTGGCCATCTATTCGACCTTTATGCAGCGGGCCTACGATCAGATCATCCACGACGTCTGCCTTCAGAATGTGCATGTGGTGCTGGCCATGGACCGGGGCGGGATCGTGGGCGAGGACGGCCCGACTCACCACGGCCTGTTCGACCTGTCCTATCTGCGGGCCGTTCCCAACATGACCCTGATGGTTCCCCGCAACGAGAATATTCTGCAGCACATGCTCCTGACCGCAGTCCGGGGGGAGGGCCCCATGGCCCTGCGCTATCCCCGGGGCCAGGGCGTGGGGGTGGAGCTGGAGGCCGAGCCCGAGCCCCTGCCCATAGGCAAGGGCGAGGTGCTCCGGGAAGGCGACGACGTGCTCCTGGTGGGGGTGGGGCCGATCCTCTACCAGGCCCTGGAGGCGGCCGGCGAGCTGGAGCGGGAAGGCCTCTCCGCAGCCGTGGTGGACGCTCGGTTCGTCAAACCCCTGGACACGGAACTGATCCGCTCCTGGGCCGGGCATTGCGGCCGGGTGATCACCCTGGAGGAGAACGTTCTGGCCGGCGGTTTCGGTTCCGCCGTGCTGGAATCTCTGAGCGAGGCCGGGCTGGCCCTGCCCCTGAAGCGGATCGGCATTCCGGACCGGTTTGTGGAGCACGGCTCCCAGGAGATCTTGAGAGGTCTCTACGGGTTGGATGCGGCCGGTATCAAAAAGACCGTCAGGACCTGGGTGGACACGGTTGGGACCAAGCTCAAGCAAGCAAAGACTGGATAACCGCCTGGTGGAGGAGGGTCTGGCCCCTTCGCGGCATCGGGCCCAGGCCCTGATCCTGGCCGGCCGGGTCCTGGTCTCCGGAGCCCCGGCCCTCAAAGCGGCCCACCAGGTTTCTCCCGAAGATGAAGTCCGCCTCAAGGAAAAGGACCATCCCTACGTCTCCCGGGGCGGCCTGAAGCTGGCCCACGGCCTGGATTGTTTTTCCCTGGACCCCAAGGGACTCTTCTGCCTGGACATCGGCGCCTCCACCGGCGGATTCACGGATGTCCTCCTCCAGCGGGGCGCGGCCCGGGTCACGGCCGTGGACGTGGGTTACGGCCAGCTGGACTGGAAGCTGCGCAACGATCCCCGGGTAATCGTCATGGAGCGGACCAACGCCCGCTACCTGGATCCGACCCGGATCCAGGGGCCGGTTCAGGCCGTGGTCTCCGACGCCTCTTTCATCTCCCTGACCCTGGTCCTGCCCCCGGCCCTGGAGATGCTCCGCCCCGGAGGCTGGCTGGCCGCCCTGGTCAAGCCCCAGTTCGAGGTGGGCCGGGACAGGGTGGGCAAGGGCGGGGTGGTCCGGGACCGGGCCGACCAGGATTGGGCCGTGGCCAAGATCAGCGCCTTTGTGGAGGAAAGCGGTTTGAACGTGCTGGGGGCCATGCCCTCGCCCATAAAGGGGCCCAAGGGCAACCAGGAGTACATCCTGGGAGCAGTCAAAGCATAGAGAAAACCGGGCCTATCCGCCCCTGTTCCGACCGCTTGTCTTATTCCCGCCATTCGGGTATGTTTCCCTGTATTAAAAAAATTACCCCCATTTGCGACAGAGAGCATGTCCCGGAATCAGAACTATAAACCCGGAGAGGTTATTTTCCCCATGGGCGTTTTGGCCGACCGGGCCTACCTGATCGAGACCGGTTCGGTGAAGCTCATCCGCCAGGTCGGGGGCCGGGTGGAGGAGGTGGACCATCTGGGCCCCGGCCGGATCATGGGGGCCGCGGCGCTTATCGCCCGCCGCCTCTCCACCACCGACATCGGGGCCGTGGCCCTGGAGCCCACCGAGGTGACCATTCTCTCCCGGGAGGAATGGTTCAAGCTTCGGGACAGCCTTCCGGGGGTGATCCGGTCCTTTATCAAAGGGCTCTTGGAGCGGCCGGCCCAGACCCTTTCCGGGGGGCAGTCCCAGGCTTCCTATTATCCGCTAGGTCCAATCTGCCACCTGCTTAGGATCATGGCCCAGGGAGCCGGCCGGGAAGAGACGCCCCAGGGCAAACCCAGGACCCGCAAATCCAGGATAGTGGTCCTGGATTACGACACCGCAATAAAAGGGATCAAGGAAATCCTGGGCATACCCTTACCGGCCGTGGTTTCCAGCTTGAAGAAACTGGATTCGTTCGACCTGATCAAACTAAAGCCAGGGCCCTTGGCCGCCCGCGGAAAGGCCGGGGATCCGGCCGCCTGCCGCGAGGAGGGAGCAAGCCCCCGGCCTGCCGAATTTTTTCTTGAAGTGACCGATCCGGAACAGATGCCGGCCCGTCTGAACAAGCTCGTCCAGGAGTTGCCGGAGCTGGCCCTGGGCCCGCCCGATTGCCTGGATATTTTCGATCTGGCCGATCTGCTCGAAACCGAGCCGGAGTTGATCTGTCAACAAATGGCCCGGAGCCGGATTCCACCGGAGATATTTATGTTTCACCGGGATGCGGTCATGAGGTGTATCAAGGAGGTGGGACGGGATTTTTTCAGGGGGCCGGGGCCGGGTGGATCAAGCCCGAGGACTTGACCGGCCTGTCCCATCCGGAGCAAGGAGTCTATTCTCTCTAGAGGCCCAGTCGGGCGGCCACGGAGCCCAGGGTCGTCCGCCGCAAGGCCAGGGCCAGGTTGGGATCCAATCCCTTGATGGTGGCCTTTTCATAAAGAGCCTGGCTCAACTCCCTGATGAGCCTGCCGTCTACGGCGATGCCGCTGTCCTCCAGGGTCTTGGCGTTGTCCCGAAGTCCGCTCAGAATGGCTTGGGCTAATTTATTATCTTCCATATCGCTCTCCTTCAGTACCAGTTGTTTCAACTAAATGCATCCTCTGTGCCAAAATTATTAATTAAATAAATATTCAATAATAAGTAATAAATATTAAGCAAGCATCCGCCCCTTGCCCTCGGGAGGCAGGGCCGGGTGCGCATTGCGATGCCTGTCCGGGCAGGTTAATCCCCACCATGCGGCGGGATTCGGCCCAAAGGGGCCAATCGTTGAAGCGGGACAGACGGCAGGAAGATGCGCCAACGGATTGACGACCGGGGCCTGGTTTGACATCGGGGAGAGAGGGAAGGCGCTTTGGCTTCCGTTGTTCCAAAATGGCAAGGCCTCTTGACAAGCTAGCCTGAAGCCACGTAGGTTGGTTTATATAGAGTAAATGGGTTTCTATTATAGCAACTAAAATCAGGAGTTGAGCGATGCCGGGTAGGGGCCGCCTCTGGGCGTCCTTGTCCTGAACTCCTGTTTAGGAGGCCTGCTGATGGCCGATTATATCATCGCCGGGGGGCTAATCGTTGACGGTACGGGTCAAGAGGGCTTTCCCGGCGACGTTCTTATCGAGGACGGACGCATCGCCGGTCTGGGGCCGGGCTTGGCCCAGGGCGCTGAGGGCCGGCTGATCGAGGCCGCCGGCCTGGTGGTGACCCCCGGGTTCATCGACGCCCACAGCCACTCCGACTGCAGCCTGCTGAAAAACCCCCGGGCCCAAAGCGCCCTCTGCCAGGGGGTGACCAGCGAAATCATCGGCAACTGCGGCCTGTCCTGTTTCCCGGTGGAGCCCGCCGGGGCCGGGGAGTTGGCCGATTATCTCCTGGGCCTTGGCCTGGAGAGCGCCCAGGACCTGGCCTGGGCCGATCTGGAAGCCTACGCCGCGCGGCTGGAAAGGGACGGGTTGGGGGTCAACCTGGCCCCCCTGGTCGGGCACGGCTCCATCCGCATCGCGGTCATGGGCTACGACGCCCGGGAAGCCACGACGGATGAACTGGAGGCCATGGACCGTCTCCTGGCCAGGGCCCTGGACCAGGGCGCCTGGGGCCTGTCCACCGGCCTGGTATATCCGCCCGGAATCAACGCCCCATCCGGGGAGATCGAGTTCCTGCTGGAGCGGGTGGCCCGGGCCGGAGCCCTGCACGCCACCCATCTGCGGGGCGACACGGTGCGGGCCGCGCCCGGCCTGGTGGATTCGCTCAAGGAGGCTCTGACAGGAGCCCAAAGAACCGGAGTCCGGCTCCATGTCTCCCACCTGCCGCCCAAGTTCCCCAACCAGGGCAGCGTGGAGGAGATTATCAGACTGCTGGAGGAATCCGGGGGCGTGACCTGCGACGGGCATCCCTTTATGGCGGCCATGACCGACCTGGCCGCCCATCTGCCGCCCTGGATCTTCGAGGGCGGCGCGGCCGAGGCCGCTGAGCGGCTTGCCGATCCCACCCAAAGAGCCAAGGTGAAAAACGCTCTGGACGACACCTTCGGCCATCTTGACCAGGAGCTTTTCTGGGGCCTCAACCAGCCGATCCTGCCGGACCCGGAGTCCCGGTACCAGGACAAGCGCCTGGGGGAGATAGCCTTGGACATGGGAACCTCGCCGGCTGAGGCGGTCATGGATCTTCTGGCCGGGCAGGGGGCGGAGCTGTTCAAGGTCGTAAACCTGCTGTGGATCTATTCCCCGGAGGAGACCAGACGGTTGCTCCTCTGGCCCGGCGCCGCCGTGGGCGCGGACGGGGTGTCCACCTCGCCGGGCCAAACCGGAGGCGGCATGGAGACCCATCCCCGCAGTTGGGCCGCCTTCACCTTCATGCTCACCGAATACTGGCGGGACAAGG
Source organism: Desulfarculia bacterium (assembly GCA_963662305.1). Classification (GTDB taxonomy): domain Bacteria; phylum Desulfobacterota; class Desulfarculia. The sequence continues at coordinate 1,511,672 of OY759351.1, forward strand.
GGCTGATCGGCCTGGAAGACTTGATTCACAAAATGACCGGCCTGCCGGCGGAGATATTCGGCCTGGAGCACAGGGGAACCCTGGCCCCGGGGCAGGCCGCCGACGTGGCGGTTTTTCATCCCGAGGAGCTTTCCGTGGAGGCCGATTACGGCAGGCCGGCCCTGTCCCGGGGCATGCGCCTGGTCATGGTCAACGGTGCGCCGGTATTGGAACAGGGCCGCCCCACCGGCCGGTTGCCGGGCCGGGTGCTCAGAAGAGGAGAGTGAATGGCCGGTCCCGATTCCAGACCGCCCCGGCGCCCCTACTCCCTGAGCACCCTGGAGAAAGGGCTGGCCGTTTTGTCCATGTTCGGGCCGGAGCGGACCGCCCTCACCCAGGCCGACATCGCCCGGGAGATAGGAACCAACAAGACCAGCGCCCACCGTTTTGCCCGGACCCTCCTGGATTTGGGGTTTCTCAGCCAGGACCCCCAGACCAAGCTGCTTCGGCTGGGGCCCAAAGCTCTGCGCATGGCCCTGGAATTCATCCAGGGCTACGACCTCCTGACCGCGGTCAAACCGATTATCGACCGGGTTTTCGATCGCCTGGATGTGACCATCGACCTGGCTCTTCTGGACAACGGCGGGCTGTTCATCCTCTACCGCCGGGAGAGCCGCCAGACCCTGACCTTCCGTCTGCCCCCGGCGGTGGACGACCTCCACTCCAACGCTCTGGGCAAGGCTCTCCTGGCCTTTTTGCCGCCCCAGGAGGCGGAGCGGTTGCTTCCCTCCGGGCGGCTGGAGCGGCGCACCAGGCGGACCATTGCCACCCGCCAGGCTCTGGCCGCCGAGCTGGCCCTGATCCGGGAGAGGGGTTACTCCACCAACGACGAGGAGTATGTGGCCGGGTTGGTGGCCCTGGGCGCTCCGGTGATAAGCCCCCTGAACAGCCGGCCCCTGGGCGCGATCAGCTTTGATTCGGCCACGGCCCTCCAGTCCATGGCCCGGTTGGAGCAGGCCTATGCCGACGAACTGCTGGACCTGGCCAGCGAATTGTCGACCGCTATACCTCCCGCCTGAGCCGGGAGGCCCGAGGAGATAAAGATATGACCAAACCTGATGCAAACGGGATCAAGGAACAGATCCTGTCCCGATATGCGGCCAAAACCCCCACCTCGGCCAAGGTCTTCCAGACCGCGGCGGGGGTAATGCCGGGCGGCGAGACCCGGACCTCCACCTTTTTCACCCCCCATCCGCTCCACCTGGCCTCCGGGTCGGGCTGCCAGGTGATCGACCTGGACGGGCACGATTATGTGGATTTCCTCAACAACTACACGGTGTTGATTCACGGCCACGCCAGGGCGGAGGTGGTGGCCGCGGCCCAGGCCCAGGCCCGGGCCGGATGCGCCCTGGGTGGGGCTGTGGGGCTGGCCTCAGAGCTGGCCGCCCTGCTGGTCCAACGGCTGCCCGGAGTGGACCGGGTCCGCTTCTGCAACTCCGGCACCGAGGCCACCATGTTCGCCCTGCGTGCGGCAAGGGCCTTTTCCGGCAAGGACCTCATCCTCAAGATGGAGGGCGGTTACCACGGCACCCACGACTACGCCGAGGTGAGCGTCAACTCCGCTCCCCAAAGCGACCCTCTATCCCCCCGCCTGGACTGCGCCGGGGTTCCGAGGGCCATTTTGGAAACCATGCGGACCGTACCCTTCAACGATCTGGAGGCCGTGGAGGCGGTCTTTGAAAAGGAGGCGGACAATATCGCCGGGCTGATCGTGGAGCCCATGATAGGGGCCTCGGGCTGCATTCCGGCCAGGGAGGGCTATCTGGCCGGGCTGCGGGAGCTGTGCGACAAGTACGGCGTGCTGCTCATCTTCGACGAGGTCATCACCTTTCGTTTCAGCCGGGGCGGGCTCCAGCTCCGCACCGGGGTCCGGCCGGACCTGACCGCTCTGGGCAAGATCATCGGCGGCGGATACCCCATCGGCGCCTTTGGCGGCCGGGCCGAGATCATGGCCCTGTTCGACCCCTTCCGACCCGGCTTCATCCACCACGGCGGGACCTTCAACGGCAATTCGGCCAGCCTGGCCGCCGGAGTGGCGGCCATGAAACTTTACGACGGGGAGGCGCCGGAGCAACTCAACGCTCTGGGAGATAAACTGCGTCAAGGTTTTGATCAGATTTTCAGGGAGGCCGGGCTGCGGGGGCGGGCCATTGGGGTGGGCTCGGTGATGGGCCTCCACCTCACCGACGGGCCTGTGGAGGACGCGGTCAAGGCCGCGGAGGTCAAGGCCCGAACCCGCGACCTGCTGCCCCTGATTCACCTGGAGATGATCAACCGGGGCTTCTACTCCGCCCCCAGGGGCATGTACGTGGTTTCCACGGCCATGGGCCGAAGCGAGGTGGGGGCCTGCCTGGAGGCTTTCAGGGGAACCCTGGCTGTGTTGAGGCCCTATATAGAGGAAAAGGCGGCCCATATCATGATCTGACAAGGAGGAGCCATGGCCGCGCGCAGGGCGATGTGGAACCGGGAGATGGAGAGTCTGAGCCCGGAGGATTTCCGGCGGGTCCGGAGGCGGGCGACAGGGCGGTCCTGACCGGGGATATCGCCACCATTTTGAGGGAAAAGCTGATCTTCAGCGCCCGGGTCACGGTGGTCGATCCAGGATCCCTGCCCAAGTTTGAATACAAAGCCAAACTGGTGGAAAGAGCCTGGTAAAAAATATTCGTTGCCTGATTCAGGTTTTTGTGCTCGTTTGAACAGGGTTTTCAGGCCTTTTCACCCTTAATTACAATTCATCATCAAAGCCGCTCAAGGGGGCCCGAATTGTCCGATTCGATTGATCTGGTGATTAAAAACGGAATAATAGTTGACGGCACGGGCAATCCGGAATATCGGGCCGACGTGGGCCTCTCCGGCGACCGGATAGCCCTGATCCGGCCCCGGATAGAGGCCGGGGATGTCCCGGTCCTGGACGCGGCCGGTCAGACGGTCAGCCCCGGTTTCATCGACAGCCACAGCCACGACGACGGCTATATCCTGGCCAGGCCGGCCTGCGACCCCAAGATCCTCCAGGGGGTCACCACCGAAGTCATCGGCAACTGCGGCTTCAGCCTGGCGCCCCTGGGAGAAGAAGGCAAATCGTATCTGGCCAGGATGAAGATGGTAATGGGCGGCGGGGATATGCCGCCGGAGCTTTTCGAGGTTAACGGCTTCGCCGATTATCTGGATATTCTGGAAGGGGTTCCCCTGGGGGTCAACCTGGCTCCCCTGGTGGGTCACGCCACCATCCGCGTGGCGGCCATGGGTTGGGAGGGCCGGGCCCCAACGGCCCAGGAGTTGGAGGAGATGGAGAGGCTCGCCGGAGAGGCCATGGAGGCCGGGGCCGTGGGGTTCTCCTCCGGCCTGATCTACGATCCGGCCGCCCACGCGGCAACCGAGGAGGTCGCCGCTCTGGCCAGGGTGGTGGGCCGCCATAACGGAATCTACGCCACCCACATGAGAAGCGAGGGCGACCGCCAGATGGAGGCTATCGAGGAGGCCCTGGCCATCGGGCGGGCCGGGGGCGTGCCGGTCCACATCTCCCATCACAAGATCGCGGGCAAGGCCAACTGGGGCATGAGCGAGCGCACTCTGGCCCGGTTCGAGCAGGCCCGGGAGGAGGGGATGGAGGTGACCCTGGACCAGTATCCCTACCGGGCCGGCAGCACTTTTCTGAGCGCCTGCCTGCCGCCGGTTTTCACCGCCGGCGGGCCCCTGGACTGGGCCGCGAAACTGGAGGATCCCAAAGTAAGGGAGCGGGTCGCGGAAGACATCGTGAACGACAGGGGCTTTCCCGGCGACAATCTGATCCGTTCCGGGGGATTCGAGAACATGGAGATCAGTTTTACCTCCAAGTTCCCCCGGTACTCGGGCCGGTCCATGGCCGAGATCGCCGAGACCGAAGGACGGGAGCCGTTCGACCTCTTCTTCGAGCTCCTGATGGCCGAGCAGAACAACATCGGCATCGTCATCTTCATGATGGACGAGGAGGACATCGAGCGGATCGTAAAGCATCCCCTGACCATGATCGGCTCGGACGGGATGCCCTCCCTGGCCGGGATGAAGGTCCACCCCCGCATGACCGGCGCCTTCCCCCGGGTGCTGGGACGGTTTGTCCGGGAGAGGAAGTGGCTCGATCTTCCCGAGGCGGTCAGGAAGATGACCTCCCTGCCGGCCAACACTTTCCGCCTCAGGGGACGCGGCCTGCTCAAGGAGGGCTTTTTCGCCGATCTGGTGATCTTCGATCCTGAAAAAGTGATCGACCAGGGCGACTATCAGGAGCCGGACCGGCCGCCCCTGGGCATCAGCCACGTTTTTGTCAACGGCCGGGCCGCGGTCCGGGGGAGCCGCGTTTTAGGGGTCGATTCGGGCCGAGTTATCCGGCGGGAGTCATAGCTAACATCTGATTGGGGGGCTCCTTTGGTCTGGTTTGTTCTCATCTCAGCGGGTCTGCTCCTGGCCGCCGGTTCGGCCATGGCCTATGTCTTCGGCGCGGCGGCGGTGCTCTCCTTTGTGGTTGCGGACAAGGCCCGGTACCTGGCCGTGCTGCCCCAGCGCATCTTTTCCCAGATCGACGTCTTCGCCCTCATGGCCATGGCCCTGTTCATTATGGTCGGGGAGATCATGAACCGGACCGGGGTGACCAGGAACCTGGTTTCCTTTTCCATGAGCATGGTGGGCCGGTTCAAGGGCGGGCTGGGCCACGTCAACATCCTGACCTCGGTTTTCTTCGCCGGAGTCTCCGGCTCGGCCGTGGCCGATTCGGCGGCGCTCTCCAACACCCTGGTTCCGGCCATGATCCAGAAGGGCTACTCCCGCAAGTACGCCGGAGCGGTGACCGCCGCCTCGGCCGTGATCGGGCCCATTATCCCGCCTTCGATCATCCTCATCTTCTACGGCGCCCTGATGCAGGCCAGCATCGGCGGGCTTTTCGCCGGGGGCATTTTCCCCGGCCTGATTCTGGGCGCGGTGCTGATCCTGGCCAACGGGATCATCGCCCACCGCCACGATCATCCCGGCGGCCGGGAGGATGAGATTCCCCCCTTCTGGCCGTCCTTGAGGCGGGCCCTGCCGGCCCTGATGCTGCCGGTGGTCATCCTGGGAGGGATCGTCTTCGGCATCGTCACCCCCACCGAGGCGGCGGCCGTGGCCGTGGCCGCAGCCCTGGTGGCCGGGCTGTTCTACGGCGGCATCAGCCGCAAATCGCTATATGAGGGCATCGAGCGGACCGCTGTCCTCACCGGCTCCATTTTCATGATTATGGCCGCTGCGGCCTGCGCCGGGTGGATCGGCTCCCTGGAGCAGTGGCCCCAGCAGATAGCCAAATTTGTCACCGACTCGGGGCTGGAGGGGGTCCAGTTCCTGCTTCTGGTGAACCTGTTTTTTCTCATGGCCGGCATGGTCATGGACGCGCCCCTGGCCCTGGCCCTGCTGGTGCCCCTGTTCGGCCCAGCCTGCCTGGCCCAGGGCATCCACCCCATTCATCTGGGGGTGGTGCTCTGCCTCAACCTGACCATCGGCATGATCACCCCGCCCCTGGGGGCCTGCCTGATCGTGGTTTCGGCCGTTACCGGGGAGAACTACTGGAGGCTGGCCGGAGCCGCCTTCCCCTTCATGATCGTGGAGATCGCCCTTCTGGTGCTGCTCACCCTCGTACCCGAGATTACGCTCTATCTGCCCAGAGCCCTGGGCTATATGTAACAATTTTTTGGAAAGGCGTTGGTAATGACTAAGAAAATAAGTTTTTCGACCTTGGCCGCAATCCTTGTCATGGCGCTTTGCTTGACTTCTCCGGCCCTGGCCGGAGAGATCAAGATTGCCCTGGACAGCCCGCCCGACGAGACCAAGTCGGGGACCTATCTGTGGTCCAAGGTTTTCTCCGATTACGTGACCTCCAAGGGGCTCCAGACCAAGCTCTACCCCCGCGACGCCCTGGGCGCCGAGGAGGAGAAGCTGGACCAGGTGGCCCAGGGCCTGCTGGAGATATCCAACTCCGACCTCAACAAGGCCGGACAGCTGGATCCGACCATCTTCGGCTTCTACCTGCCCTTCCTCTTTGAGGACATGGCCCACTACTACCGCACCGTGGACAATTCGGACCTGCTGCCCGCCATCAACAAGGGCATCGCCAAGAAGGGGGTCCGGGTCCTGTCCATTGTGCCCGTTGGCGGCATGACCGGTATCGCCACCACCAAGAAGTTCATCAAGGCCCCCGAGGACTTCAAGGGCATCCGCATGCGGGCCCTGGACAAGAAGCAGGCCAAGTGGCTGGAGATCTGGGGGGCCAACTCGGTCATCATTCCCTGGGCCGAGATCTACAACTCACTCCAGACCGGCATCGCGGACGGCTACATGAACCCGGCCTTTGTCCCGGTCATGTTCAAGCACAACGAGGTCCTGAAGTACTATTCCGCGGCCAACCTAGCCCCTTCCCTGCGGGTCTCCATCTGTTCCGAGGAGTGGTACAAGGGCTTGTCCGACCAGGACCGGACCGTGGTGGATGAGGGGGTCAAACAGGCCGACGCGGCGGTGAAGAAATGGGTTCTGGCCTCCGAGGCGGGCGCTCTGGAAGGGCTGAAGAAGGCCGGCATGGAGGTCTACGTCAATACTCCCGAGGACAAGGCCAAATTCGCCGAATCCATTAAACCGGAATACAACAACATAGTTGCTCCGGAAATCGCCAAATTATTCGTGGAGGCGGCAGACAAGAACAGGTAGGCCGGGGAGATGATAAAAAAGCTCAACAAGGTCAGCAGAGTTATCGACAGGTACTGCCGGCTGGCCGCCTCCGGTTTTTTTTCGGCCATGCTGGTGGTGGTCCTGTTCCAGGTGGTGGCCCGCTACATTTTTCAGAGCGTGCCTGTCTGGACCGAGGAGCTGGCCCGGTACTGCATGGTCTGGGGCGGCTTCCTGGGGGCCAGCGCTGCTTTCAGGGCGGACGTGGACCCCAGGCTCATCCAGCCGCCCCGGAAGGGTCTGCGGCTGTGGGTGGTCTCGGCCTTCTGGCTCAGGGCCGCGGGGGCGGTGGTCTTTCTGGGGCCCGTGCTTTACTACTCGGACCGGTTCCTGGCCCGGACCTGGGTCAGGACCACCGAGGCCCTGGGCATACCTTCGGCCATTGTAACCTGCGCCGTGCCGTTGACCATCACCATCATCTTCTTCCATCTCCTGGTCCGTATTCTCAACGTCAGGCAGGAGACGTCAAAGATCACCTGAGCCCGCTCTGAATCCGACAATAGGGTAAAATCCCTTCGGAGGCCGCGCGTTCCCCGGCGCGGCCCTTTTTTTGCCCGCCCCGGGTTTTTCTCGGACCGGCCCTGCGCCCTTCGGATTTTCAGCCGCTGCAGCTCCCTCCCATATGGGTGATCCGGCCCGGGCAGGTCGGAAATTTAAAAAAAGTCTTGAAGTCAAATAATGTTTGGTGTACCAAAGTGTATCTGATACTCCAAAGATTGAACGGCATGACATCATCGGGTCCGCCAAATTCAGATTTCCCCCGGCGGGAGTTTTCCGTTTTGGATGCGACGGAGTGCCGGGAGAAATGGCCCCGCCTTTCCGTTGTGTTTGGGCATATGGATGAAACCGGAGGCTGGAATTGCGGCAATCCCCAGCCGGCTTTCACAGCTTTTAACCAGAACATTGTATCGCCAGAAGGTTGCAGGGAGGAGGCTCCGCCGCATTCCGGCGTCCGGAGTCCCACTGGTGGGACAATACGCCGAACCCACCCATCTTGCGCCTTCAGTTTAATCGACCAAGCGGAAAAGGAGAAAGTGGAAATGAGACGAATGTTAAAGATGTTAACCCTGATGACCGCAGTCCTGGCCTTCGGCGCGCCGGCTTTTGCCGGTTCGGTGGAGATATCGGGCGGGCTGGCCCTGGAGACCAGTTGGGGCTACGAGAGCGCTGAGGCCCGGGGTGGCGACAGCCTGACCAGCCTGTACCGTTTCGGGGCCGGGGAGTCCACCCTGGGCATCGGCTACCTGTCTGACGACAAGCGGTTCGAGGGCTACGCCGAGCTGTCCATGTACGGCCGGAGCGACGGCAACACGGTGGAGACCGGGGCGGCCTACCTGGCCTACAACGCTGGGATGTGGTCCGTGATGCTGGGCTTCGACGGTCACACCTCGGACACCTTCGGCCCTGGCCAGTGCCTGGACGACGGGGCGGCGTTGGAGGGCTACGGCAACAGCGTGCTGGACACCAACGAGCAGATCCGGTTCACCTACGGCGAGAAATACAAGTTCCAGTTCGGCTTAGACGCGCCCTACAAGGAGAGCGTTTGGGAGGGCGGCGATTCCTATCACCAGCTGCCGGGATTCACCGGGGCCATGGAGCTGAGCTTCGGCAACGTGGTGATCCACCCCTGGGCCCACTTCGAGTACGTGCAGTGGAAGGGCGACGAGGTCGAGGACAACTACTACTCCCTGGACATGGGTCTGGAGATCAACGGCGACTTCGGGCTGGTGGGTTTTACCGCGGCCATCAACTACGGCATCAACACGGCCCAGAACGGGTCGTTGGTGAGCGCCGATCCTCTGCTGATCGACAATGTGGTGGAGAGCGACGTGAAGCAGCTGGGCGTTTGGGGCGAGCTTAGGGTCGGGGGTCTTTCCCTGGGCGCGGGCTACACCACGGCCAGCCGGGACGACTGGGGGAACGACCCCTACGCCATGGGGGCCTACGCCAACTACGCCATCGAATTCGGGATGATCACCTTCATTCCCGAGGTGGCCTGGTTCAACCACGGCGAGGACGAGACCGGGGCCGATCAGGGCGACACGGTCCTCTTCGGCCTGTGGTCCCAGATGGAATTCTGATAACCCGACCGGGCCCGGAATCCCGGGCCCGGCAACGAAACCAGGTGTTGCATCCGGCCGGAACCGGTGAATGAGCAGTGGCGCCCAGCCCGGACACCGGAGGAGGGAGAAAAGATGAAGCCCCCTTACCTCTGCCCGGCTAAAAACGGCCAGGGAACTCTGGCGGCCGGAGCCCGACGCGCGGCCAGGTGGGATTGGCTGTGGATGAAAAACCACGTTTGCCCCTGGTGGCTGGCCTACACCTTTGACCACCGTTTCAGAAATCGGCTCCACCCTCCCCGGAAAATTTTGGGCCCCTATCTCCGGGAGGGCGTGACAGCCCTGGACCTGGGCTGCGGCATGGGCTTTTTCTCCCTGGCCATGGCCCGGATGGTGGGCTGCCGGGGACAGGTCCTGTCCGTTGACCTCCAGCCGGAGATGCTGGCCAAGACCGCGGGCCGGGCAGAATCCTCCGGACTGTTGGGTGTGGTCAGAACCCTGCTCCTGGAGGGCGATTACCTCAGCCTGCCCTGCGCCATAGACTTTGCCCTGGCCTTTTGGATGGCCCACGAGGCCCGGGATCTGCCCCTGCTTCTGGGCCGGATCCACCACTATCTCAAGCCGGGCGGCCGGTTGCTCCTGGCCGAACCGATTGTCCATGTGTCCCGAAAGAGGTTTGCCCTGGAATCAATGCTGACCATGGAAACGGGCCTCCGGCTGGAGGCCGAGCCACTGGTTAGGCTCAGCCGGGCGGCTGTTTTTCAAAAGTTCTGAAGCAACAGGGTTCGGCCAAGGGACGTTTCCGGCCCGGTTTGCCGAGGAGGGAAACAAGGCCGGTCGATGGATGACAAAACCGAACCCGCATCTGGTACCGCGGCCGAATCCTTTGGCCGGGAAGAGGGGCAGGCTTGGCAGGGGCAAACTCGTTAGAAAAAACAATGACTAATCGGAGCGAACAATCAGAATTGGCCCAGGCGGATATTTGTGGAGGGCCCAGCCCCCGACATCACCTCCGAGATTCACCAGTTCGCCTAATCTTTGGGAAAGGCCATCGAGTCCAAGGACGACCACACCCAACAGCACTCCCAGGAAGTGGCCCTGGTGCTCCGGATGCTGGCCCTGGACCATGAGGCCTGGCCGGGCGCTGATCCGTTTAAGTTAATCGTCAACCAAAACGGTTGCGCGGAGGAATTATGAAAAACCACGATCCAAATAGATCATCTTTTTCCTGGTATGAAGACCCCCTGAGCCTGGTTGCGATCCTGTCTGGCTGCCTCAGCCACAAGGATCTGGCCCGGCATGGCCGCAAGGCCGGGTTGTGGCCCGGCGGGGCGCCTGCTGACAAGGCCCGGCTCTCTGCGGATATCCGCAAGGCCTGTGGTGTCGATCCGGGGTTGCGCAAAAAGATCGCCAGACAGATCAGCAAGAGGTCTCTCGCTGTTATCGGCCTGGTCAGGTCCGCCGACCCGGACGGAATCCGGGTCTTGGGGCAAAAGGTGGACAGTCCTCTCCATTTGCTCTGGGCCTGCCTCACCGACCAACGGGAGGAGGTGCGCCGCCGCGGAGGTCTGATGGCACATGAGCTGATCCGGATTGCGGTCAGGGAGTCGCTGGGGGATCGGCCGGGGTTGTCCGTTCAGGGGGATTACGAAGATCTCCGCAAACGGCACCAGACCCTGGCCCAGGAGAACACCTTGCATAAAGCCGAACTGGGCAAGGTCCGCTCAATGTTGACAAAGCGCCAGGAACAGAGTCCGGCCGCGCCTCCCCGGACCTTCTCCCCCATGGGTAATCTGGACCAGCAGCGGGAGATAAAAAAACTGCGGCGCCAGGTGGCCCTGCTTCAGCAGGAGCTGGCCGAAAAAGCCGGGGCGGGCGGCGGCTTCTGCCCCTGCGGCAGGACCGACCTTGTTTTGCCCCAGGAATTGGAAGGGCCCGGACCGGATTGTCTCCGCTGCAAGAAAAGGATTTCCTGTTGCGATTGCCCCCTTGCGGGCCGGCGGGTGGCCGTTATTGGCGGCCTGGACCGCATGGAGAGTGTCTACCGTCAGGTGGTGGAAAGGCTGGGCGGCGAATTCGAGTTTCATTGCGGCCGGGTCAAGGACGGCTGCCAATCGGTCCAGGGGCTGGTCAATCGTTCGGATTACGTGATCTACATCACCACCATAAATTCCCACGCCTCCATGAGAGCCACCAAGACCATCTGCAAAAAGAATTGCAAGAGGTTCATCGCCCTCAAGGAGCGGGGCGCCGGCTCCCTGGAAAGAAAGCTGAAGGAGGTCTCCCAAGGATAGCCCCCCGGGGCCCGCTCACAGCCGGACCGCTCCGGTGCCCGGTTCAAGATATCTTCCCTGGAAAAGGTCGCCTGTCCGCACCAAGCCTCAACGAACGTTCTGGCCAATCGGTACAACTACATTTATTATATACTGGAAGCCCGGAAGGAGCCGTAACGAGGAGGAGAGGACTCTTAGGGTAACCAGGAAAGTCGGAACGGCTTTTCGCAAAAATACCGAGAGCGAGGTGAACCATGGCCTTGAGCCTGTTGGAGCGGCGAACCATCGAAGCAGCCGTGCTGGGTCCGGTGGTCCGGGCCTTTGAAAAAGAGGTGGGCAAGGAACGGGCCCTGGAGATCCTGACTCAGGCCAACACCGAGGCGGCCAGGGAGTACGGACGGCAATTGGCCGAGGAGATGGGTTCGGCCACCATCGCCGACCTGGTCCAGATCTCCCGCTCCTGGAGCCCGGCCGGCGAACTGGAGGAGGAACTCCTGGAGCAGACCGACAGGACCTTTCATTTTAACGTGACCCGCTGCCGTTACGCCGAGGAGTACGAGAGACTGGGCCTCCGCGACCTGGGCACCGGCATCTCCTGCTGCCGGGATATCGGCTTTATCGAGGGCTTCAACTCCAAGATAAGGCTGGTCAGGACCGCGACCGTAATGGAAGGCCACAAGCGTTGCGACTTCCGCTACACCTTGAAGGATTGAGCCGCCGGGCCGGAGGAGAAGGTGAAGGCCCCGGAGGAGGCCGATCTGCTGGTGGTGGAAGGCAATCCGGAGGAGGATACAACCCTGCTCCACGATAAGAGGAACCTGACGCGTATTTGTAAACAGGGCCCGGCCGTTCCCGGGTTTTATCGCCGGGCGGACGACTCGGGAGCGAGACTGAAAAGGCAGACCACCCCTGCTGAAAGGCAGGGTTTTACCCCCTTGGGGATAGATTTGTAATGGAGAAAGGTTACAGGTATGACGAAGAAATATGACGCGATCGTTATCGGAGCCGGAATACTGGGAACCTGCATCGGATTCGAACTGGCCAAAAGGGGCAAAAGGACCCTCAACGTGGATAAACTGCCGGCGGCCGGGTACGGCTCCACGGGGGGTTCCTGCGCCATTGTCAGGCTCAACTACTCCACCCCGGACGGGGTGGCCATGGCCCGGGAGGGCTACTTCTACTGGCTGGACTGGAGCCGCTACCTGGGGGTGGTCGATGAAGCCGGCATGATCAAATATATCAACACCGGAGCTCTGGTCTTTAAAAACGAGAAGAACCATTTTCTGAAGAACGTCATGGCCTCCCTGGACGAGCTGAACGTGGTCTACGAAGAGCTGGACGGCGAGGGGATCACTCAAAAGCTGCCCATCGTGGATACCCAACTCTACGGACCCCCGGTGCTCATCTCCGACGAGCGGTTCGGCCAGCCCGCCGGGGGCCGCCTGGCCGGGGCCATCTTCGTCCCGGAGTCGGGCCTGATCAACGACCCCCAGTTGAGCTGCCACAATGTCCAGCGAGCCAACGAGGCCCACGGCGGGGAGTACATGTTCAACACCCAGGTGAAGGACATCCTGAGAAAGGGCGGCCGCGTGGCCGGAGTCAAGCTGGCCGACGGGAGCGAGATCGAGGCTCCCATCGTGGTCAACGCGGCCGGGCCCCACTCCTACCAGATCAACGCCATGGCCGGAGTCCTGGAGGGGATGAACATCAAGACCAGGCCGCTGCGCCAGGAGGTCTGCCATGTGCCCTCGCCCCAGGGGTTTGATTTCGAAAAAATGGGGATGCTCGTCGGCGATTCGGACACGGGCTGCTATTCCCGGCCGGAGGTGGGCAACCACGTGCTGATCGGATCCGAGGATCCGCTCTGCGACACCATGGAGTATGTGGACGATCCGGACAACTACAACAAGGGCTTCACCGACCAGTGGAAGACCCAGGTCATGCGCGTGGCTCAGCGGCTGAAAGGGCTGCCCATACCTGAGAAGTCCCAGGGGGTGGTAGATCTCTACGACGTTTCGGACGACTGGCTGCCCATCTACGACAAGTCGGACCTGCCCGGTTTCTACATGGCCGTGGGCACCTCCGGCAACCAGTACAAGAACGGTCCGGTGGTGGGGGTCCTCATGGCCGAGCTGATCCACAGGGTGGAGGCCGGGCAGGACCACGACAAGGACCCGGTCAAGTTCGACTACAGGTACATCAAGCGCCAGTGCGATGTGGGCTTCTTTTCGCGCCTCCGGGAGATTAACGAGAATTCGTCCTTCTCGGTGGTGGGATAGCGCGGCCCCTGGGCTCCATCTCCCTCCCGGGCCCGGGCCGGTCTTGCCAGGCCGGCCCGGGCCCAAGGGCCTGCAACCTAGCGGCGGCCGGGGTCGGGCTCCCAATGGCCCGGTCCGGGTCAGGACCGGGCCGTGCGTTTACCCGGAATTCCTCTTCCCGTGACCCGCCGCCAGAAACAAGACCCCCGCCAGCAAAGGGACAAGCATGGGGACCACCAACTCCCGGTGCACCACTAACCCCAACACAAGCCCCGCCCCCACAGGTATCACGATCAGATACCCGCCCGCCTTTTCCCGGAACCAACCCAGAGCCAGGCCCAGGAACATCAGGGGAAAGATGGAAAGCCAGACATTATCCACCAGGGAATAGCCGGGGCTGATGAAGGGCAGGGGGTTGCCGTACCCGAAATAAAAAGGCAGGCCGAACAGCAGCACCGCCAGGGCCAGGATCCTGGCGGTCCAGCGTGTCGCTTTCAAGCGTTCGGGGCTCAGAGGCATCTTGTCTCCTGACGCGCCGAGGTCGGATTATTCTCCGACCCGGGCCCATGAGTTTGCAACGCGGCTTTCAGCCGGTCATGACCAGCCGCAGGTCCATGACGTTGGTCCGGGTGGGGCCGGTCTTGACTAGGTCGCCCAGGCGATCGAAAAAACGGTAGGAGTCGTTGTTTTTCAAGTATGCCTCCGCATCCAGGCCCAGGGCCCCGGCCCGCTCCAGGGTCCGGCTGTCGGCCACGGCTCCGGCCGCGTCCGTGGGGCCGTCGGTGCCGTCAGTGCCCCCGCTGAAAACCACCAGGGGCCCCTGGCCCGCAATGTCCAGAGCTGCGGCCAGGGCGAACTCCTGGTTGCGGCCGCCCTTGCCCGAGCCGGTCAGGACCACGGTGGTCTCGCCCCCGGAAAGAACGCACCCCGGCTTGGCCGCAGGCTGACCCGAGGCGACCATCTCCCGGCCGACGGCGGCGTGGACCCGGGCCACCTGGGTGGTGTCGCCCTCGATCAGGGAGGACAGGACCAGGGCCGCATATCCCAGTTCCTCCGCCTTTTCCCGGGCTGCAGCCAGGGCTACGGAGGCGGAGCCGATGACCAGGTTGAAGCATTGCTCAAAGACCGGGTCCCCGGGCTTGGGCGTCTCCTCCACCCGCCCCTCCAGCCCGGCCCGGAGATGGGCCACCACCTCGGGGGGCAGATCGCCTTCAATGCCGAACTTGTCCATGATCCTGAAGCAGTCCTCAAAGGTGCCCGCGTCCGGGACCGTGGGCCCGGAGGCGATGATGTCCAGGTCGTCTCCCACCACGTCGGACAGGATCAGGGAGAAGACCCGGGCCGGGGCCGCGGCCAGAGCCAGGCAGCCGCCCTTGAAGGCGGAGAGATGCTTGCGCAGGGTGTTGATCTCGTGGATGGCGGCCCCGCAGCCCAGCAGCACCCTGGTGGTCTCCTGCTTATGGGCCAGGGTCAGGCCCGGAGCGGGCAGCGGGGTCAGGGCCGAGCCGCCGCCCGAGATGAGGCAGACGACCAGGTCCTCCGCCTTGGCCGAGCGGGCCAGGTCCAGGATCTCCCGGGCGCCTTTCACTCCGTTCTCGTCCGGCATTGGATGACCGGCCTCCACCAGGCGGACGTGCGCCACCTTGTCCAAATGGCCGTACTTGGTGTTGATCACCCCCTCCACGGCCGCGCCTTCCAGAAGCGGCTCCAGGGCCGCGGCCATGGCCGCCGAGGCCTTGCCCGCGCCCAGGAGGATTACCCGCCCCACCCGGCCCAGGTCCACGGCGTGGTCGCCCAGGTAAAGGGTCTGGCCCTCCCGGCGGCAGAACTCCCGGATGCAGGTCTCGGGCAGAACCCGGTCAATGGCGGCCTGGAACACGGCCCGGGCGTCCTGTCTCAGTTTCTCTTCTATCTTGGCGATATCCGCTCGATTTTCCATGGCCGACCTTAATCTCCTTTGTCAGCTCAACCCATCCACATCAACACACAACCACGGGCTTCAGCAGTTGCGCCAAAGGTTAGGCAAAGCATTCTATTAAATCCCTTTCCGCTCCTTGAGGCAAGACCTTTGGAGATGCTCCGGGTCCGCGCGGAGCGTCCTTGGGCCGACAACCAGAAAATTAATCAAAGGGATATTTCGGCAAGTGGTGTATAAATATGAGCTATCAGATAGGTCCAAGCGGTCTGGGTCGCGTTGGCTGAACGTCCGTCAACAATTGCAAGCCCGGTTATCGATTGCCGCCCCCCCCAGGAGTGTTCTATGGATAAGATCCCGGTTTCCATCGTCCGCTACGACCGCCCCTTGGAACCGGTCCGCCGGGCCCTGGAGCTTTGCGGCGGGCTGGAGCGCATCCCGGCCCGGGCCCGGGTTTTCATCAAACCCAACATCGTGTTCTGGACCGCCAAGGCGGCCTTTCCCAAGTGGGGGGTCATCACCACCAGCCGGCTGGTCCACGACCTGGTCAGGCTGCTCAAGGAAAGGGGCCTGGACGATCTGACCATCGGCGAGGGCATGGTCCTGGGCGCGGGCAAGGACAAGGACACGGCCGAGCACGCCTTTGAAAGCCTGGGCTACAACCTTCTGGCTCAACGCTACGGGGTCAGGGTGATCGACGCCTTTAAACGGCCCTTTGACCGGGTGGACCTGGGAGAGGGGGTGGAGCTGGCCTTTAACCGGGACGCCCTGGAGAGCGACTTCATCATCGACCTGCCGGTGATGAAGACCCACGCCCAGACCGTGGTCAGCTTAGGGATCAAGAACCTCAAGGGGCTGATCGACGTCAACTCCCGCAAGACCTGCCACAACGCCGACCCGGAGCGGGATCTCCATTTCCACGTGGCCCGGCTGGACCGGGCCCTGCCGCCCGTCCTGACCCTGATCGACGGGACCTACACGGCCGAGTACGGCCCCGGATTCGACGCCCTGGTCCACCGCAGCGACATTCTGGCCGCCTCCTGGGATGTGCTGGCCGCGGACATGGCCGGAGCCGCCCTCCTGGGCCACGATCCTGCGGAGGTGCCCCACCTGGTCCACGCCGCCCGGATCAGGGGCCGCGGCCCGGACATGGCCGGCCTGGAGATCAGGGGGGAGCGGATCGAGGACCTGGCTCGCTATCACAACTGGTCCTTTCCCTACAACGAGGACGACAGTCTGCCCCTGCCCCTGGCCAAAAAGGGACTCCAGGGCCTGGCCTACTACAAGTACGACAACACCCTGTGCACCTACTGCTCCGACGCCAACGGCGCGGTGCTCACGGCCGTGGCCCGGGCCTGGGAGGGCCGGCCCTGGGACCGGGTGGAGGTGCTCACCGGCAAGAGGATGGAGCCCCGGCCCGGAGCCGGGAAAACCATCCTCCTGGGAAAATGCATGTACCAGCTCCATAAGGACAACCCCCGGATCAAGGAGATGATCCCCATCAAGGGCTGCCCCCCCAAGCCGGACCAGATCGTCCAGGCCCTGCACCGGGCCGGGATCAAGGTGGACCCCCGGTTTTTCCAGGAGATGGAGACCCTGCCGGGGATGTATCTGAAAAGGTACGCGGGCAGGCCCGAGTTCGAGGAGAGCCACTTCCGGGTGGAGTAGGCGCAAGCCCCCTTCGGCTTCCTTTGCTGCGGCCGGACAGTCCACCCCCCCCTCCTCCGGCATGCGGCCGGTCGAAGCTTCCGGCCCTCCTGAACACAGCCCGGCCCCTGTCCCTACCCGCCGCGGATTCTTTTTCATGACCAACAGGCTCTTATCCTCTCTTTTCCAAAGAGCGGTGAAAAGATCTTGACAAAGCCGCATGCTTGAATTCAAATTGAATTCAAGTATGATTCAATTTTGTGGCAACGTCCACCGGGACCAGGGAAAGCAGGACCATGGCCAAGGAACACGAAAAGATCTACGAGGAGCTGAAACAGCGCATAATCTGGCTGGACCTGCCTCCGGAGAGCGTGGTCAACGTCAGCGAAACGGCCGAGAGCATGGGGGTCAGCCGCACTCCGGTAAAGGAGGCCCTGATCCTGCTTCAGGCCGAGGGCTGGGTCCTGCGCCAGGGCTCCCATTTCATGATCACCCCCCTGAGCTTGGACCGGATCAGGGAGCTCACCGACATCAGGATGGTTTTGGAGATCCAGGCCTATGTCTGGGCCGCCCGGCGCATGAACGGCGAGGACCTGGAAAAGCTCAGGGCCCTGGCCCGGGAAGCCCAAGAGACCGGCCCAGGCGCCACCAACCGGGAGATGGTGGAGCTGGATTTCAAGATTCACCACACCATTTTCCAGGCCACCTGCAACATCCAGCTGGCCCAGCTCCTGGAGCGCCTGTTGTACCACTATCTCCGCTTCTGGCTCTCAATTCCCCGGGAGATAGACAAGGAGGCCCTGTTCGGATACCTGCCCGGATTGATCGAGGCCATTGAGGAGAAGGACGAGCCCCGGCTGAGGAAGATCAGCTACGAACACATATCGGCATCAGTGGAGGAGATAATGCTCTCCTTCATCAAATATCCCCGGGCCGAGGAGGATCTCTGGCCGGGGCCAGATTCGTTGAAAAAAGACTAATATCTTAAGTAGGCTACAACAAAGGAGCGACCATGGAAGTCATCAACTGGAAAGACAGCGAAGACGTAATAGTGAAAAAGTTTCCCTACCGGGGCAAGATGTACGACGTCAAGGGAATCAGCGTGCGCTGGCTTTCCAAGAACGGCGACGACGGCAACGGCAACCCCGAGTACGGCCTGCGGTTCTTCACCGCCCAGCCCGGCGGGGAGATCCCCATCCACAACCATTTCTATCATCAGACCATGTACATCGCCAGCGGACAGTTCGAGTGCTGGCAGTTCAACCCGGAGACTGACGAGATGGAGGTGAAGGTGATCTGCAACCCCGGCGACTCCATCTACATCCCGTCCATGGAGCCCCACGGCATGAAGAACACCAGCGACACCGAGGAGGCCACCTTCCTCTGCTGCATCTGCAACGTCTACGACGACGAAGATATGGTCTGATCCGATTTGACCCGAAATCCCTAACCCGCCGGGGAGTTTCCAAAACCGCCCCGGTTCATAATTAGGAGGTTTTTATGCGGCTGGCTAAACGGTTGGATGAATTCGAGGCCTACCTGGGTACGGCCATGAATTTTATTCTGACCAAGATGAAGGAGGAGGGCAAGGACGTCATCAACCTGGGGTTGGGCGACCCCGACGTGGTCCCTCCGGAAAACCAGCGTAAGGTCCTGGCCGACGCCTGCATGGACGAGGCCAACCACCACTACCCCAGTTTTTATTCGCCCCTGCCCTTGAAGCAGGCCATCGCCGACTGGTACGACCGTCAGTACGGGGTCAAGTGCGACCCGGAGACGGAAGTGCTGCCCCTGCTGGGCTCTGCCGAGGGGCTCTTCCACATCCATACCTGCCTCTTGGATTTCGGAGACACGGCCCTGGTGCCCGACCCCTGCTATCCGGCCTACGTGGCCGGGGTCAAGATCGCCGGCGGAGTGATCGAGCCGGTGCCTCTGCTCAAGGAAAACAACTTCCTGCCCGACCTGGACGCTATTCCGGCCAGTGTGGCCGAAAAAGCCAGGTTGATCTGGGTGAACTACCCCAACAACCCCACCTCGGCCCATGCCCCGGGCGAGTTCTACCAGCGCCTGATCGAGTGGGCCCACAAGTACGGCGTGGCCGTTATCTCGGACAACCCCTACTCCGAGATCTGCTTTGACGGCTACTGCCCCCCCACCTTCCTCCAGTTCGACGGAGCCAAGGAGGTTGGGATAGAGTTCAACTCCCTGTCCAAGGCCTACAACGCCTGCGGTTGGCGGACCGGGATGATGCTGGGCAATCCCGATATCATCGCGGCCATGACCAAGGTCAAGTCCCACTCGGACCGGGGCATGTTCTATCCCCTTCAGGTGGCCGCCGCCAAGGCCCTGGAAGGCTCCACCGAGTTCATGGCCGAGCGCAACAAGATGTATCAGGACCGCCGCGACGTGGTGGTCAAGGGTCTGCACGACTGCGGCATCGAACTCCAGAACCCCAAGGCCACTTTCTATGTCTGGGCTTCCCTGCCCAAGGGCGTGACCGTCTCCAAGGAGTGGTGCTTCAAGGTCCTGGACGAAATCGCGGTGTGGATGATCCCCGGCTCCATGTACGGCAAGTACGGCGAGGGCTTCTTCCGCATCGCCCTGACCCATCCGGTGCCCAGGCTGGAAGAGGCCATGGACCGGTTGAAAAAATTCCTGGGTTAATGCCCAACTAAAGTTTGTTCGAGACATAATCAACTAGCTGCCGCCGGGGTTCCCCGGCGGCGGTGTTTTTATGGGCTGATACCCATGTATTGATGGGCCTCAGAGCGAGGGCCAGGGTAGGGTTTGGAAAGGTATGCGGGCAGGTGCTGTCGGGGGCGCATATAACTATAATTCCCCCCCTTGTTTCCTCTCCCCTCCAAGGGGAGAGGGTCGGGGTGAGGGGTGACTCCTGATGATGCTCTGGGGTTGCTGCCCCAGGGCTTTCTTCTTTTCACCTCCGGCGGCCCCTTCCAGGAAGGGGCAGGGGCCTCTTCGCCTTTTTTATCAAAAAAGGTTCGCCGGCCCCTTCCAACCCCGCTCGCCCAAAAACATTCTTTTCCGGGCGGTTCGCTGCACTCCGGGCCTTTCGTTTCCATGGGGTTGTTGAAGCAACCCTACAAACCCCGTGAAGCTTAGAGCTGAAGGAACGAGAAGCCCAAAATAAAGAAGCCGCCCATATTCATGGACGGCTATCTTTTTACCAGTCAATGCTGGTTGGAGCTTACCGTTTCTTCAAAAGGTGCTTGGCCACGACCACCCGCATGATCTCGTTGGTGCCCTCATAGATCTGGGTGATCTTGGCGTCGCGGAGGTGGCGCTCCATGGGGTATTCCATGGAGTAGCCGTAGCCGCCCAGAACCTGGACGCCCTCCACCGCGGCCCGCATGGCCGAGTCACCGGCAAAGCACTTGGCCATGGCCGCCGCCGACTCAAAGTTGAGGTGGTTGTCCTCCATCCAGGCGGCCCGCAGGGTCAGCAGCTCGGCCGCGTCAACCTCCATGGCCATGTCGGCCAGCTTGAACTGGATGGCCTGGAGTTTGGAGATGGGCTTGCCGAACTGGACCCGCTCGTTGGCGTACTCCACGGCGTCCTCGATCACTGCCCGGCCGATACCCACGGCCTGGGAGGCGATCCCCACCCGGCCCGCGTCCAGGGTGGTCAGCATCTGCTTCAACCCATCGCCGGGGGTTCCCAACAGGGCGTCCTTGGGAATCCGGGCGTCCTCGAACACCAACTCAGCCGTGCCCGAGGCCCTGATGCCCAGCTTTTCCTCCACCCGGCCGACCTTGAAACCCTTGGTCTCCTCCAGGTTCAAGACGAACGAGGAGATGCCCTTATATCCGGCCGCCTTGTCGGTGATGGCCGCGATCACGGCGTATTTGGCCACATTGCCGCTGGTGATGAATTTTTTCTCCCCGTTGATGATCCAGGAGTCGCCGTCATCAACGGCCGTGGTCAGCATGGCCGCCGGATCGGATCCGGCTCCGGCTTCGGTCAGGCCGTAGCAGCCCAGGTACTGGCCCGAGGCCACCGGGGTGAGGTATTTCTTTTTCTGCTCCTCGGTTCCGAAGGCCATGACCGGGAAGCAATAAAGCGAGTTGCAGACCGACATGATCACGCCGCAGGAGGCGCAGCCCCGGCTGATCTCGATCAGGGCGAGGGAGTAGGAGAGGTTGTCCATCCCTGCTCCGCCGTACTCGTCCGGCACGGCCACGCCCATGAGGCCCAGCTCTCCCAGCTGTTTGCAGATCTCCTCGGGGTGGCGGTGGGTGGCGTCCAACTCTGCGGCGATGGGCTTGATGGCCTCGTCAGCCAAACGGGCGGCCATCTCTTTTACCATTTTCTGCTCTTCACTCAAGGCGAAGTTCATTTTTTCCTCCGTAGCTTTATTATCGGGGATGAAGGGCTTGCCCCATCCTCCTGGTTTGGGTATCTGAGCAACAAACTTTGAGACGGGAAAGATTCTTGGTCGCACGGGGCGCGGTTGCAGTGGACCAAGGCCGGAACCGGGAACGGAAGGCCGATATTACGACTCGGCCTTCTTTCCCATTAAACGGGAGGCCCGGCGTTGGCGACCCGACCCCGAACGGAGTCGGGACCAGGCAAATGATGATTTTTCCAGACAAGGTAAACCTTGGGTCTAATCACCCGGGCCTGACTGGGGCCCCGGTTTTGCGGGGACCCCGTTCAGGATCGGGGCTTATTATCTTAAAATCCGCCCTTGAATTCCGGTTTTCTTTTTTCCAAGAAAGCGGTCATGCCCTCTTTCTGGTCCGGCGAGGCAAAGCAGATTCCGAACCGGTCGGCTTCCCAGGCGCAGGCCTTGGCCAGATCCGTTTCTATTCCTTGCTCAATGGCGGTCTTGGCCTCGCGCAGGGATACCCGGCCCTTTTGGGCCATGCCCAGGGCTGTTTTTTTGGCTGCCGCCATCAGCTCCTCGGCCGGAAAGACCTTGTTCACCAGCCCGATCCGGAAGGCCTCCTCGGCTCCGATCATGTCCCCGGTGAGGCATAGCTCCTTGGCCATGGCCAGGCCCACCCGCCGGGCCAGCCGCTGGGTGCCGCCGAATCCGGGGATGACCCCCAGATTGATCTCGGGCTGCCCGAACTTGGCCGCCTCGGAGGCGTAGATGAAGTCGCAGGCCAGGGCCAGTTCGCAACCTCCGCCCAGGGCGAATCCGTTGACTGCGGCGATGACCGGCTGGGCCAGGCTGCCCAGGCGGTTTAGGATGGCCTGGCCGAACAGGGCGAACCGCTTGGCCTCCAGGCTGTCGAACTTGGCCATCACCGAAATGTCGGCTCCGGCCACAAAGGCCTTGCCCGCGCCGGTGACGATCAGGACGCGGACCTCTTCGTTGCCTTCCACCCCGTCCAGGACCGCGGAGAACTCCTCCAGGACCCGGGGGCTCAGGGCGTTGAGGGCCTTGGGCCGGTCAATGGTCAGGATTCCGACGCCGTCTTCCAGTTCGTACTTCAAGGTCTCGTAGGCCATCTTTCCCCTCCTTATCTTTCCACCACCATGGCCGCGCCCATGCCGCCGCCGATGCACAGCGTGGCCAGGCCCAGCTTGGAATCGCGTTTGATCATCTCATAAATCAGGGTGGTCAGAATCCGGGCTCCGGAGCAGCCGATGGGATGACCCAGGGCAACGGCTCCGCCGTTGACGTTGACGATGTCGGTGTTGAACCCCAGGGTGTTGATGACCGCCTGGGCCTGGGAGGCGAAAGCCTCGTTGGCCTCGATCAGGTCCAGCTCGGCCACGCTCAGTCCGCCCTTGGCCAGACATTTTTTGGTGGCCTCGATGGGGCCGGTGCCCATGATGGAGGGGTCCACTCCGGCGTGGGCGTAGGCCCTGATCTTGCACAGCGGTTTGAGCCCCAGGCTCTCGGCCTTTTCGGCGGACATGACCACCAGGGCCGCGCCGCCGTCGTTGATTCCGGAGGCGTTGCCGGCCGTGACCGTGCCGTCCTTCTTAAAGGCCGGCTTGAGCTTGGCCATGGCCTCCTCGGTGGCGCCGAAACGGGGATGCTCGTCCGTGTCAAAGACCGTTTCACCCTTGCGGGTCTTGATCACCACCGGCACGATCTCGTCCTTGAATCGGCCCGAAGTGATGGCCGCCTCGGCCCGCTGCTGGCTGGTCGTGGCCAGCTTGTCCTGGGCCTCGCGGCTGATGTTATACTGCTCGGCCACGTTTTCGGCGGTGATGCCCATGTGGTACCCGCCGAAGATATCAAACAGGCCGTCGTGGATCATGTGGTCCACCAGTTGGCCGTTCCCCATGCGGTGCCCCCACCGTCCCTTGGGGATCAGATAGGGCGCATCGGACATGTTCTCCACGCCGCCGGCGATGACCACCTCGGCGTCGCCGCAGAGAATGGCCTGGGCCGCCAGCATGACCGAGCGGAGCCCCGAGGCGCAGACCATGTTGATGGTCATGGCCGTTTTTTCCTTGGGTATTCCGGAGTGGATCAGAATCTGCCGGGCCACGTTCTGGCCCAGTCCGGCCGAGAGAACGTTGCCCATGATGACCTCGTCCACCAGGGCGGGGTCCAGACCCCCGGCCCGCTCAAAGGCGGCCTTGGTCGCTGTCACGCCCATTTCCACGGGGCTTACGTTCGTCAAAGAACCACCGAATTTACCCACCGCCGTACGGGCGGCGCTGACTATAACCGCATCAGCCATTTCTACTCCTCGGTTGGGAGGCGGGGGAAAGACCTGCCCCGGCCTTTCCCCCGCCCGATTAGACCATCATGTTCTCTACCATCATGGTGACCGCCTCTCCTCCGCCCAGGCAGAGCGAGGCCATGCCGGTCTTGGCCTTGGCGTCCTTCATGGCGTAAAGGAGGGTCACCAGAACCCTTGCTCCGGAAGCCCCGATGGGGTGCCCCAGGGAGACCGAACCGCCGCGCACGTTTATCCGTGCCGGGTCCAGACCCAACTCCCGTTGGACCGCCACGGAGGAGGCGGAAAAGG
Source organism: Desulfarculia bacterium (assembly GCA_963662305.1). GTDB lineage: Bacteria > Desulfobacterota > Desulfarculia. Next base: position 1,535,534 of record OY759351.1, read on the forward strand.
CCTCGTTGATCTCCTGAAGCTCAAGGTCGGCAGGTTTGACCCCGGCCTTGGCGCAGACCTTGGGAATGGAAAGCATGGGCGCCACCAGCACATACTTGGGATCCAGCCCGGCCGCGCCCTGGGCTCCGATCCGGGCCAGGGGCTGGATACCCAGCTCCTTGGCCTTGTCGGCCGACATGACCACCACTGCGGCCGCGCCGTCGGATATCTTGGAGGCGTTGCCGGCGGTCACGCTGCCGTCCTTCTTGAAGGCCGGGCGCAGCTTGGCCAGGGTCTCCAGGGGCGTGGGCACCGGCACCTCGTCCGTGTCGAAGGACTTTTCCTGTTTTTTGACCTTGACCGCCACCGGGACGATCTCTTCCTTGAACAGTCCGTTTTTAATGGAGTCCAGGGTTTTGACGTAGGAGGCCGCGGCGAACTCGTCCTGATCCTGTCTGGTCACATTATACTTTTCGGCGCAATATTCGGCTGACATGCCCATGGCGAAGTCGTTGAAGTGGTCCCACAACCCGTCCCACATCATCCCGTCAAGGATCTGGTCGTGGCCCATGCGCATACCGGTCCGGCCCTTGGGAACGTAATAGGGCGTCAGGTTCATGTTTTCCATGCCGCCGGCCACGACCACGTCGGCGTCGCCCACCTGGATGGCCTGGGCGGCCAGCATGATTGATTTCAAGCCGGAACCGCATACCTTGTTAACGGTAATTGCCCCCACATTGAAGTCCAGCCCGGCCTTGAGCATGGCCTGGCGGGCCGGATTTTGGCCCAGGCCGGCCGGGAGGACGTTGCCCATAATGACCTCGTCCACCAGTTGATTATCTATCCCAGCCCTTTTAATGGCCTCTAAAATAACGATCTTGCCCAGATCGGTAGCAGAGATTCCAGATAGGGTTCCCGCGAACGCCCCGATGGGCGTCCGGCAGGCACTGACAATTACCGCGTCTTTCATTGTAACTCCTTTTCATTCTCGCGGAACTGAACCAAATTACGAAAACAAAAGGCCTATTGTCAAACGCTTTCGGGCCGGGCGAAGCCGATCGGGTCTCTTTTGAAACAGTGAAGGCGGATCCGCTCGAAAGAGGTTCTGCCGTTCTTGACCGGGGTCCGCAGGCCAGGGTATTATGCCGCATGACAAAACCGAATAATAAAACCTTGTTAAAGAGCATCCGGAAGGCCCTTATCAAAGACGTGGAGGAGATCTTCTCCCTGGCCGGCAGACCCGGCCGGGAGGGGCTGATTCTGCCCCTGACCCGGATGGATCTATACTCCAGGCTGCGCGACTATTACGTCTGGCTGGACGAGAAAGGCCGCATCAACGGGCTTTGCGGACTGCACATCTCCTGGGATACCCTGGGGGAGATAAGATCGCTGATCGTCACCGAGGATTACCGTGGCCGAGGGATCGGCCGGAAACTGGTGGAGGCCTGCCTGGCCGAGGCCGTCGAGTTGGGCCTGACCCAGGTTTTCGCCCTGACCTACAGGCCGGATTATTTCGGATATCTGGGTTTCGGGGAGGTGGACAAATCCATCCTGCCCCAAAAGATCTGGATGGACTGTATCCATTGTGTCAAGTTTCCCCAGTGCGACGAGGTGGCCATGATGCTGGATCTGGAAACCCCGGAGGTGAATCCATGAGCCGGTCCCCCCTGGAGAAAGCCCATCAGGCGGCCGAGATAATGTCCCCCTTGAACCTGGACGGTTTCGAGGTCTTTCTGATCAAGGGAGAGGGCAAGAGCATCTCGGCCAAGGAAGGCAGCCTGGAGACGGTCACCGCCTCTCAGGAGACCGGCCTGGCCATGCGGGCCTTCATGGATCAACGGATCGGCTCGGCCTTCACTTTCGACCTCTCGGCCAAGGCTCTGGGAGAGACGGCCGCCAAAGCCAAGGAACTGGCCGCCTTGAGCGACCCGGACCGGGACCTCGACCCGGAGGCTCTGCTGGCCGGTCCGCCCCGGGACTTGCCCCAGGTCCAGACCGTGGACCCGGATTGGGACGAAATCGTCCCGGCGGACAAGGAAAAAGCGGCCCTGAAACTGGAGAGAACCGCCCTGGAGTTCGACCCCCGGGTGGTCAAGGTGCGGGATGCGGCCTACGAGGAGGCCTCCTCCCAGGTATGGCTGGTGAACAGCCGGGGGGCCGACCTTTATCGCCAGAAGACTCTTTTCGAGGTGGGGCTCTCCCTCATGGCCAAACAGGGGGAGGAAAGCCAGATGGGCCACGATTTCTCCTTCTCGCCCCTGTTCTCCAAGCTGGAGGTGGAGGAGTGCGCCAGACGGGCCGCCGAGCAGGCCGTCTCCCGCCTGGGGGCCCGGAAAGCCAGGAGCGGACGGTTCCCGGCCGTGATCGACAACACCACCATGGCCATGATCCTGTCGGTCCTGGCCCCGGCCTTTCTGGCCGAAAACGTGCGCAAGGGCAAGTCCCTCCTGGCCGGGAAAGAGGGCCGGAAGATTTTTTCCCCGGCGGTGACCATCATCGACGACGGGCTCTATCCCCTGGGCGCCGGAACCCGGCCCTTTGACGACGAGGGAACCCCCCACCAGACCACGGTCCTGGTGGAAAAGGGCACCTTGGGCGGCCTTCTCTACGACCGGACCGAAGCCCGCAAGGCCGGACGCGTCTCCACCGGAAACGGGAAACGGGCCGGGCTCAAGACCCCCCCGGGCGGGGCGGTGAACAACCTTTATCTCAAGCCCGGCCAGGGCGCCCTGGACGACCTCCTGGCCCAGGTCCAGAATGGTTTTCTGATAACCGAATTGATGGGGCTCCATACTGCCGACCCGGTCTCCGGCGATTTTTCCCTGGGCGCCTCCGGCACCTGGATAAGCCAAGGGAAAAAGGATTTTCCGGTTCAGGGGGCGGCCATCTCCGGCAACCTCATGGACTTTTTCAGCCGCATCTCGGCCCTGGGCACCGATCTGCGTTTCCTGGGCACGGTGGGTTCGCCCAGCCTGCTGCTGGACCATCTGGATGTGGCCGGTTAGGCGGTATGGTCGTGGAACCCATGGAGAATCAGTACAACGACCGCCAGGCCATAGTCGACCTGCGGGCCCTGGGGCGGAATCTCAAGGCCATTCAGGGCATTGCCCAAAAGGCCAAGATCATGGCCGTGGTCAAGGCTGACGCCTACGGGCACGGCCTGATACCCGTCTCCCGGAGGCTGGTGGCCGAGGGCGCCGCGGCCCTGGGAGTGGGCCGGGTGGAGGAGGTGGAGGAACTCCGCCGGGCGGGTCTGGGCGTGCCGGTGGTCATCCTCACCGGGGTGCTGCCCTGGGAGGCCGGCCAGGCGGTGCGGCTGCGCTCTCTGCCCCTGGTTTTCGACATGGAAAACGCCGAAATACTGGCCGCCGCAGCCCGGACCATGGGCCGCTCGGCCGAGGTTCTGATCAAGATAGACACGGGCATGGGCCGTCTGGGATTCCCGGACCGGGACCTGGATGCCCTGGCCGAAAAGCTGCTCTCTCTGGAGGGGCTGTCCGTGCGGGGATTGGCCTCGCACCTGGCCCGGGCCGATGAAGAGGACAAGTCGGAGGCCGGCAAACAGATCCAGAGGTTCAACCGGGCCATGGATCTCTTCCGGGATAAGGGCTTTGATTTGGATCTGAACACCCTGGCCAATTCGGCCGGGGTCCTGGACCTGAAGGAAGCCCATGTGGACCTGGTTCGGCCCGGAATCATCCTTTACGGGGCCAGGCCGGGGCCTGGGATCGCCAGCCGGGTCGAGACCGAGCCGGTGATGACGGTCAAAACCAGGCTCATCCAGGTCAGGGAGATGGAGGGAGGGCAGCCTCTCTCCTACGGCGGAGCATACGTCACTCCGGGGCCGTCGCGCATAGGCGTGGCGGCCATAGGTTACGGCCACGGCCTGTCGCGCGGCCTCTCCTCGGAAGAAGGCGAGTCCAGGGCCTGGATGTTGGTCCGGGGAAAGAAGGCGCCCATCGTGGGCCGGGTTTGCATGAACCTGACGCTCCTGGATCTGACCTCCATCCCCGAGGCCGAGCCCGCCGATGAGGTGGTGGTGGTGGGCGACCAGGACGGGGAGACCCTGCGGTCCGACGACCTGGCCCAAGCCTGGGGAACCATCCCCTACGAGGTGATGTGCCTTCTGGGCGGGATGAATCCGCGGACGTACCTGGATCTGCCCTAGGCGCCAGCTTAATATGCGATTGGACTGTCAGGTACGGCTTGATCATTCAGCCGTCAAGGCCGCATATGCGCCTGAAAGGGTTTCAGCCTTGACAGGTGAATGATCAAGCCGAGGATGATAAGGGTTGTTTTCCAAGGAAAAATTTCAAGGCCGGTTTGGGTAAGGTGATTGGGGCAAAGGGGCGACAGCCCTAACATCAGCCAGGTCTGAGGGTTAATTTTTCCTTGGAAAACAACGGGCTTTATTTTGTTCGGAACTCTTTCAGACACGGCTCCCAAGCCTGAACTCAACCACTCCACGGCCAGCCGGGGGGATATACGGCCGGGGAGGCGGGGGCTTTGGCATGGCTTTTTGCAACAATGCAAAAAGCCATGCCAAAGCCCCCGGCCCGCGCCGGTTTCCAATTTCGCATCAATTTAATATCGACCACCCCAAACTTGGAGGATTCTTCCATGAGCGCCCCTGAGAGCAAACTCGACAAACTGGCCGTGATCTGGACTTCCGGAGACCCGGAAGTGGCCCGGAAGATGGTCTTTATGTACACCAAGAACTCCAGGCTCAAGGGCTGGTGGGAGACGGTGAACCTGGTGGTCTGGGGTCCCTCGGCCCCGCTGATCAGCGAAAACAAGGAACTGCAGAAGGAGTTGGAGGCCCTCAAGAAGGCCGGGGTAAAGCTCCTGGCCTGCAAGGCCTGCTCCGACGGCTACGGCGTCTCGGACAAGTTGGAGGCCCTGGGGATAGAGGTGATCTACATGGGCGTGCCCCTGACCGAGTACCTCAAGACCGGCTGGAGCGTGCTGACCTTCTGAGCCTTTGGGGTTGGTTTCCGGAAGCCCTTATAGGTTCAGATGCCGGGAGGGCGGGGTTTTATCCTCAGCCCTTTCCCAGGCCCTTTCTGATGGCCTCCTTAAGGTATTCTACCCCCATGAGTTCCAGTCCTTTTGCCGCTTTGGCTCCGCCCCGGGCCGCCCTTTGGGGGACAATGGCCCGCTCGAACCCCAGCTTGGCCGCCTCGGCCAGGCGGAGTTCGGGCCGGGGCACGTTACGGACCTCCCCGGCCAGACCCACCTCGCCCAGGAGCACGGTCTTGGAGTCCACCACCCGGTCCAGCAAAGAGGAGGCCAGGGCCAGGGCCACACCTAGGTCCGCCCCCGGTTCCACCACCCGCACCCCGCCGGCCACGTTCAGATAGATATCCTGGCCGGAGAGGGAGAGGCCCAGCTTTTTCTCCAGGACTGCAGCCAGCAGGGAGACCCGGCCGGAGTCCACTCCCAAAGAGGTCCGCTTGGGTTGGGAGAAGGGGGTGGGCGTGACCAGGGCCTGAATCTCCACCAGAATGGGCCGGGTGCCCTCCAGGCAGGGGACCACCACCGAGCCGGGCTGGTCCAGGGGCCGCTCCGACAAAAACAGGGCCGAGGGGTTCTCCACCTCCCGGAGCCCCAGGCCGGTCATCTCGAACACCCCGATCTCATTGGTGGAGCCGAAGCGGTTTTTGACCGCCCGGAGAATGCGGTAGCCCTGGCTCTCCCGTCCTTCGAAGTAGAGGACCGTGTCCACCATGTGCTCCACCATCTTGGGGCCGGCCAGGGCTCCTGACTTGGTTACATGGCCCACCAGGAAAAGGGGGATGTTCCGCTCCTTGGCCAAACGGCTGAACCGGGCCGTAGATTCCCGGACCTGGACCAGGCTGCCGGGGGCGGAGTTGACGCGCTCGGTCTGGAAAGTCTGGATGGAATCCACCACCACGGCCTTGGGCCGGATCTGGTCCACCCAGGGCAGAATCCGCTCCAGGGTGGTCTCGGTGTGGAGCAGAATCCCCTCGGCTCCCTTACCGCCGATCTTCAGCCGGCTGGCCCGGAGCTTAAGCTGGCGGGCCGACTCCTCGCCGCTGAGGTATAACACCGGCGGATCCACGGAGGCCAGGTGGCCCAGGCACTGGAGCATCAGGGTGGATTTGCCGATGCCCGGATCGCCGCCCACCAGAACGACCATGCCCCCCCTCACCCCACCGCCCAGGACCCGGTCCAACTCGACCGAACCAGTGGTCCGCCGGTCGCCGTCCATCCCGCTGACCTCAGCCAAGGACACGGGTTTGGAGGGGGACGGGGCGGGAAGGCCGGGCTTGGCCCTGGGTTCCTCCAGTTCCTGGGCGAAAGAATCCCACGTCTGACAAGTTGGGCATTGGCCCAACCATTTCAGCTCCACCCGGCCGCATTCCTGGCAGCGGTAGACGGTTTTTGTTTTGGCCATGGCCGAAATTATGGCGGAAAGGGGGCCGGGGGGCAAGGTGGAAGAAGGGAGAGGGGGTAAAAGGCGTTTATGAGGTGCGGTTATTGATGCTCTGGGTGAGGCGTAAGGACAATCTTTTGTGCTGTCAGGGTCGCACCTCTGACAGCGGAGAATGTCTGTGGTGTCAGGGCTGCGTCTCTGACAGCCGAGCAGAATGCAAACTTTTTCTGCCCGGAATCCCCTCCGGGGAGGCCAAAAGCTGGAGCTGAAGGAACGATTGGCGGTAATATAAGGAAGCCGCCCATGTTCATGGGTGGCGTCATTCCCTAAAAAAGAGGTGGTACCTGGGTGAGAGGTGATCCCAGCCCAAACAGAGTTAGACCCGGCAAACCTCCGAGGCCTTGACCACGGCCTGTTTCAGCCTGTCCAGGTCGATGGTTCTCAGCTCCCGGTCGGCCATGAGGACCTTACCCTCCACCACGGTGTGGCGGACGTCCGAGGGCAGGGCCGTGTAGGCCAGGTGGGATTCCGGGCTGAACAGAGGGACCATATGGGGCCGGTCCAGGTCCAGGACGATAATGTCCGCCTTTTTGCCCACGGCCAGGGAGCCGATCTGGTCCCCCAGACCCACGGCCCGGGCCGCCGCACCCGTGGCCAGGTCCAGCACCAGGGAGGCCGGGGCCGCGGTGGGGTCCATCTTGGTCACCTTGTGGATCAGGGCGCAGGAGCGCATCTCGCCCAGCAGTGACAGATCGTTGTTGGAGGCGGTTCCGTCTGTGCCCAGACCCACGGTCATCCCGGCGGCGATCATCTCCGGCAGCCGGGCCACGCCCGAGGCCAGCTTCATGTTGGATTCCGGGCAGTGGGCCGCCCGGACCCCCCTTTGGGACAGCAGGGAGATCTCATCGTCGGTCAGGTCCACGGCATGAGCCACCAGGAGCCGCTCCGATAGCAACCCCAGGGCCTCCAGGTGGGCCACCGGACGGCGGCCGTAGGCCTCCTGCACCTGGGCGGTCTCAAAGGCCGATTCGGAGAGGTGGATGTGCATGTCCGCCCCGTTGTCCCCGGCCAGTTGCCAGGCTTTCTCCAGGAGGCTGGGCGAGCAGGTGTAGAGGGCGTGGGGCATGACCATCACCGAAAGGCGGGGATGCTCCCGATACTGGGCCATGAAATCGGCGGTGAAATCGAACCCGGAGGATATATCGCCGTAGTGGGGCGAGGGGAAATCGTAGAGGACCTCGCCCATAAGAGCCCGCAACCCGGCCTTGTCCGCGGCCTGGGCCACGGTGTCTTCCCAGAGGTACATGTCCACAAAGGTGGTCACCCCGCCCCGGATCATTTCGGCGCAGGCCAGCTCGGTCCCGGTCTGGATAAACTCGGGGCAGAGCCTGGCCTCGGCCGGGAAGATGTGTTCCTGGAGCCACTCCATGAGGGGCAGGTCGTCGGCCATGCCCCGGAAAAGGGTCATGGCCGCGTGGGTGTGGCAGTTTATCAGGCCGGGCATGATCAACCCGCCTTGGGCCGAGAGGGTCTCCGTAGCCTTATACTCCCGCAATTCCTCCTCTGTGCCCACGGCCACAATCCGGCCCTCGGAGACTGCCACGGCGCCGGAGTCTATCCGGGTGCCCTTTCCGTCCAGAGTGAGAACAGTTCCACCCTTGATCATTATATCGATATTATTTACCGCCACAATTCCTCCTGGAGCCGTCCTGGATTTTGGGCCTCCGATTCTCGGGGCGGCCTGAGCTCCGGGGCGGGCCCGCAATCGTATTGACAAAAGAGAATAACACCTTTGCCGGGCCCGACCAAGGCGTTTGTGGAGGCTCAGCAATCCGTTTCGCGTTTGCGGCGGTTGTGTTATTCTGGCCTAAAGGAGAACCGGCATGGCGGCTCTTTACCTGGAAACCCATGCCCGGGGCCTTTTGGTCGAGCGGATCGGGATTCTCTGGGAAAGAATCAAAAAGTGCGATCTCTGCCCCCGCCAATGCGGCGTGGACCGGACCAGGGAAGCCGCCGGGTTCTGCCGAAGCGGCCGGGAGGCCAAAGTGGCTTCCTTTAACCCTCATTTTGGGGAAGAGTCTCCCCTGGTGGGGCGGAGCGGCTCGGGGACCATCTTCTTCTCCAACTGCAACCTGGGTTGCCTGTTTTGCCAGAACGAGGACATCTCCCTGAAAGGGGAGGGCACGGAGGTGGAACCCGGGGAGTTGGCCGGGATCATGCTCCGGCTTCAGGAGGTGGGCTGCCTGAACATCAACCTGGTTACCCCGACCCACATGCTCCTGCCCATTCTGGAGGCTCTGGCCCTGGCCGTTCCGGCCGGGCTGAGGCTGCCTCTGGTCTACAACTGCGGGGGCTACGAATCGCCGGAGAGCCTCAGGCTCCTGGAGGGGATCGTGGACATCTACATGCCCGACTTCAAGTTCGGCGATCCCGAACCAGCCCGGAAATACTGCGGTGCGGCCGACTATCCCCGGTGGGCCGGGGAGGCCCTGGCCGAGATGCACCGGCAGGTGGGGGATCTAGTTTTGGACGAACATGGGGCGGCCCAAAGGGGTCTCCTGGTCAGGCACCTGGTCCTGCCCCACGGCCTGGCCGGGACGAAAAAGGTGGTGGAGTTTCTGGCCGGCCTTTCCCCGCAGACCTATCTCAACGTCATGGCCCAGTACCGCCCCTGCGCCAAGGCCGGAGATTTTCCGGAGCTGGCCCGGGCCGTGACCCGGGAGGAGCACCGGGCGGCGGTCAAGGAGGCCTTCTCCGCCGGCCTGACCCGCCTGGACAGGCCCGGGCCCTTTGATCCGGCGAGGTTCTTTTGAAAAAAGCCAAGCCGCGAGGCCGGATTTTCGCCGTGGGCGACATCCACGGCCAGTTGAAGCTGCTGGACAGGCTCCTGGCTCAACTGCCCCTGGAGCCCAAGGAGGACCTGCTGGTCTTTCTGGGCGATTATGTGGACCGGGGCCCGGACCCCAAGGGGGTTCTGGAGCGGCTCATGTTTCTGGATAAATCCGGGTTCAACACCGTGTTCCTCAAGGGCAACCACGAAGTAATGCTCCTGGATTATTTTAGCGGACGCAACCGGGAGAGGTTTCTGTTCAACGGCGGATACACCACCCTCCAGTCCTACGCCCGGCCCGGCCAGGACCCCATGGAGGCCGAGCTGCCGCCGGATCATCTGGAATTCATAAACGGACTTGAGCTTTACTTTGAAACCCAGGACGCCATCTTCGTCCACGCCGGATTGAGGCCGGGGATACCCCTGAAGGACCAGGATCCGGAGGATCTCCTCTGGATCAGGGACGAATTTTTCTCCTCCGGGTACGATTGGGGCAGGGCCGTGGTTTTCGGCCACACTCCCTTCGGGAAGCCCTTCCGCAAGGACCGGCTGATCGGCCTGGACACCGGGGCCGCCTACGGCGGCGGGCTGACCTGCCTGATGTTGCCCGACCTGGAGTTTTCCCATGTTTGAGGAGCTCAAATATTTTCAGAGGAGCTGTAATTAATGCGCGGATTTTTCTACCCCGAAAGCGTTGCCGTTTTGGGCGTTTCGCCCCGCTACACCAACCTGGGCAGAGCCATAACAACCAACCTCATTTCCCACCACTACACCGGCCGCATCTCCCTGGTGGGCCCCCGTGGCGGCTACGTCTACGGGCACCGGGTCCACCCCGCCCTGGAGGAGGTGGAGGGGGAGGTTGATCTGGCCGTAATCCTGACTCCCGCAGCCACGGTCCCGGCCATGCTGGAGGACTGCGGCCGAAAGGGGATCAAGAGGGTAGTAGTCGAGTCGGGCGGGTTCGGGGAATACGACGAATCGCGCAAAGAGCTGGAGAAGGAACTGCTGGCCATCGCCCAAAAATACGACATGCGCTTCATCGGCCCCAACGGCATCGGGGTCATGAACAAGGAGACCGGCCTGGTCCTGCCCTTTCCCAAGATTTCCACCGACCTCAAGAACGGCGAGGTGAGCATCGTCTCCCAGTCCGGCGGGGTGGCCCTGACTTACGTCAATTTCCTAAACTCCGAGCGGATAGGGGTCAACAAGTTCGTCTCCGTGGGCAATAAGCTCAACGTGGACGAAAACGACTTGGTGGAGTTCCTGATCCAGGACGAGGGCACCAAGGTGATCTGCCTCTATCTGGAGTCGGTCACCGACGGACGGAGGTTGATGAACCTGGCCCGCTCCACGGACAAGCCCATTCTGGTCCACAAGTCCAACACCTCGCCCCAGTCGGCCAGGATCGCGGCCTCGCACACGGCGGCCTTGTCCACTGACGAGGCGGTGGTGGACGCGGCCTTTGAACAGGCCGGGATTATCCGGGTCAAGGAGACCCGGAACATGGTCAATTACCTCAAGATCCTGACCAAGCCCAGGATGAAGGGCAACCGGGTGGCCATCGTCTCCCGCTCCGGAGGCCACGCCGTGATTGCGGCCGACGCCTGCGCGGCAAACGGGCTGGAGCTGCCCCCATTTCCCCGCGATTTCCTGGACCAGTTCGAGAAGCATTTCCGGGGCGGGGTGATCAAGATCCAGAACCCCATCGACCTGGGCGATCTGTTCGATTTTTCGGTCTACACCACCATTGCCGAGGCCATCCTCCGCCGGGACGAGATAGACGGGATGATTTTCGCCCACGGCTACCGGGGGGCCGAGACGCCCCAATCCCGGGAGTTCGTCCAGGCCGCGGCCGACATGGTCTCCCGCTTCGGCAAGCCCCTGGCCTTGGTCCTCCTGGTGGAGGATACGGAGATGACCCATGTGAAGACCCAGTTCGATTTCCCGGTGTTCGCCAGCCCCGAGGAGGGGGCCGACTGCCTCCGCGTTTCGGCCCTGGTCCACCGCAACAGCCTCATCCCCGAGGCCCCCCAGAAAACGGCGAACGGCCTGAACCGGGAAGCCCTGGAGCGGATCATTCATGAAAGTCCTCCTGGACTGCCCCTTTCCCTGGACCTGGCCGCCGAGGCCGGCATCCCTGTCTCGGCCTGGCGCGCGGCCAAGGGCTGGCTGGAGGTCCGTGAGGCGGCCGAAGAACTGGGCTATCCTCTGGCCATCAAGACGGCCAACCCGGAGATAAGCCACAAGACCGAGGCCGGCGGGGTTGTCCTGGGCCTCAAGGACGGGAAGGAGTTGGAAGCCGGGGTGGAAAAACTGGTGGGCAATCTGGCCCAGGCCGGATATTCAGACCCCTGGCCCGTGGTGGTCCAGAAAATGGCCGCTCCCGGCCGGGAGGTGATCATCGGCGGCCGCCAGGACCCCAACTTCGGCCCGGTGGTCCTGTTCGGGTTGGGCGGCATAATGGTCGAGGTCCTGGGCGACGTGGCCCTGCGGGCCGCGCCCATCGACCAGGGGGAGGCTTTGGCCATGATGGATGAACTCAAGGCCGGGGCCATTCTGGACGGAGTCCGGGGCGAGGCCCAGGCCGACAAAAAGGCCCTGGCCCAGGCCGTAGTCCGGATGGCCGAGTTGCTGATCGCCTGCCCGGAGATAAAAGAGATCGACCTCAACCCGGTCATGGCCTATCCTCAGGGACAGGGGCTCATGGCCGTGGACGCCAGGGTGGTTGTGGAATGAATTCCGGCCGGACCGGAGTGGACGGGGAGGCCGGGAAGTGGCGCTGATCGGCCTGACCACCTCGGTCCCGGTGGAGGTGATCCTGGCCGCCGGGCACACCCCGGTGGACCTGAACAACGTTTTCATCACCGCCCCGGATCCCTACGCCCTGGTGGCCAGGGCCGAGGCGGACGGTTTCGCCCGCTCCCTGTGCGCCTGGATCAAGGGCATCTACGCCGTGCTGGCCCAGAGGGAGGACATCCCCGTCCTGGTGGCCGTGACCCAGGGCGACTGTTCCAACACCCACGCCCTGGTGGAGGTCCTCCACAACAGGGTGGAGGTGGTCCGGTTCGACTATCCTCCGGACCGCTCGCCCATTTTGCTGAGCCAGCAGATCGAGCGGCTGATCGACCGTTTTGGAACTACCTGGGCTAAAGCCCAGCAAATCAAGGAGCAGCTGGACCGGATCCGGGCCAAGCTGGCCCGTCTGGATCGATTTACCTGGGCGAATAACCATGTTCATGGATGGGAGAATCACCTGTGGCTGGTCAGCTCCTCGGACTTCAACCAGGCCCCGGACCAATTCGAAGCCGAGCTGGACGAGTTTCTGGCTGAGGCCGGGCAGCGGCCGCCCCTGAAGGAGAAGACCAGGCTGGGCCTGGTGGGCATTCCGCCCATCATGGACGGGCTCTACGAGGCTGTGGAGGAATTCGGCGGCCGGGTGGTCTTCAACGAGATCCAGCGCCAGTTCTCCATGCCGCCCCCCAGCCGGGATTTGGTGGAGCAGTATGGGGCTTTCACCTATCCCTACGACGTGTTCGGCCGGGTCAGGGACATCAAGCGGGAGATTAAAGCCCGATCCCTGGAAGGCCTGATCCACTACACCCAGTCCTTCTGCTTTCGCCAGATCCAGGACCTGGTTTTGCGGGAGCAGATAGACCTGCCCATCCTGACCATCGAGGGCGACCGGCCCGGCCGCTTGGACGCCCGGACCAGGATGCGCCTGGAGGCCTTTATCGACGTGGTGAGGAGCTGACCATGGGGCTTGGACTTGACCTGGGTTCCCGGGCGGTAAAGGCGGTCTGGCTGGAGGAGGGGGAGATAAGGGCCACGACCGTGACCGAGACCGTGCCTTTTCTGCGCCGGGCCATGGCCGGAGGCCGGCTGGACCCATCCTCCCTGGAGCTGCCCCCCCGGGCCCTGGCCCAGAGCCCGGTCCTGACCGGCTACGGCCGCCAGTCCCTGCGCGGGGTCAGCGCCATCACCGAGATCCGGGCCCACTTCAAGGGCGCGGTCCACCAGACCGGCCTGAGCGATTTCACCCTGGTGGAGATCGGCGGCCAGGACACCAAGGTGATCCAGGTCAAGGGCGGCCGGGTCTTCGACTTTCAGACCAACGACAAGTGCGCCGCCGGAACAGGGCGCTATCTGGAGAACATGGCCGCCCTGCTGGGGGTGGAGCTGGCCGAGCTGGCCTCGGCCTGGACCGACCCCACCCGGATTAACAACACCTGCGCCATCTTCGGGGAGAGCGAGATCATCGGTCAGGTGGTGGAGGGGATCGAGACCAGCCGGATCATGGCCGGGATAAACGACTCGGTGGCCCGCCGGGTGACCCAGATGGTCCGCCGCTACAAGCCCGAGAGGATCGTTTTCTGCGGCGGGGTGGCCCTCAACCAGGGGGTGGTGGAGCGGCTGGCCCAAAGGCTGGACACGGAGGTGATCGTCCCGCCCCAGCCCCAGTTCAACGGGGCCCTGGGCTGCGCTTTGGAGCGGGTTTAGGCCGGGACCGGGGTGGGTTACCAAAGATGAATGGGCGATGACCCATGTGGAGCCGTCTTCAAGGATGTGTTCCGGTCCAGCTGTCGGGGATGCAGCCCCGACAGCACCTGCCGCAAAATTTAAAGGAATGCTTTCCGGTGGTTACTAGAGTGTTTGTCAGAATAACGTTCCGGTTCAAAAGCGAAATGTGCTGCCGGGGGGGTGACCCCGCTACCGCCTGGTTCCGCCGATCAAAGGCGTCAGAGTTGCAACCCTGACGCCCGCGGTCGGCCATACCGCCGCGGCATTCCAGTGGATAATTAATAATGGGCAAGTACCCACAATAAATTTAATCAGCTTCCGGCTCGCCGCGGTTTTACCGCCAGCCTGCCCCTAAAACGGGAGTGTCAGATAATTTGGGGATGAGGGTTTATAAAGTCTTTGTTCAAAAAGAAAATTATCAGCCCTATGCGGCCCTCGAGCGGTGCTTTGCCGAATCCTGGCCTGATATTACAACTCAGGGATTTAATTTTCTTTTTGAACAAAGACGCCCTTGATTTTCAGTCCCTCGTTTGGTCCTGTCAAGGCCGCCAAAGGCGCCCTGAAGGGTTAAGCCTTGACAGGACCAAATGAGGGACGCACACGAAAAAACAGACACTCCCCCTAAAACGGCTTCAGCTCAAACAGCTTCTTGGAGTGCATGGAGACGATGCGGTAGTACTTGTCCTGGGGGATGTAGATGTAGGGCACGTCCTCCCGGCGGCGGTAGAGGAAGTGGGACAGAATCATCCGGTTGGCCGCCCTGTGGCCCACGATCATGATGTTGTTGGTGCTGTCGCCCAGATAGAGAGCCATCTTCAAGCCCCGGTCGATGCGCCCGTCCATGGTGGCGTAGCCCTCGCCCTGGGGGTAGATGTACTCGAACTTGTTCTTCTTGCGGGCGTTGTAGACCTCCGGCATCTTGTCCCGGATCTCCTCATAGCTCATGCATTCACATATTCCGCTGTCAATCTCGTCGAACTCCTTTAGGGGGATAATGGTGCAGCGCTCCTGCTGCTCCTTGACGAACTCGGCCATGCGGATGGTTCTCCGCTTCTGGCTGGTGAAGATCACGGAGATCCTTTTTTTGCTGAAATGCCGGGCCAGCCTGCGGGCCTGGTCTTCGCCCCGGGGGGTCAGGGGCGAATCGCCGCCGATACGGTTTTCCAGGTTGAAGAAGGTTTCGCCGTGGCGGATGAGATAAAGATTTCGGATGTTTTCGGTGACCAGGAGATCCCGGATGATGTCGTAATAGGGCAGCCCGTTGGACAGTTTTTCCTGAATAAGCGAATTGTTGAGGGTGTCCAGCCTGACCCGGTTGGGAACCCCCGATACCGGGATGTACCTGGCTTCATAATACTTGATTCTCTCCAGGAAATACTGCTCCGCTGTTTTGGGGTCCACCATGTCGAATTCGGGCAGACGGATCTTGCGCTGGATGCTGGCCCGCAGGATGGCCTGGTCGTCGTTGATGCACTCCAGGAAGAGGAGGGGATGGTCGGTCAGGGTCTCCAGAATCCAGGCCCTTCGTTCGGCCTGGACATTGGTGGCGTCCAGGATGGCCACCCGGCCGTCCTGGGCCAGAAACTTGCGGGCCCGGTCGATGTTTATCCGGGCCAGCCTGGTGCGGATATCCACCCCCTCCTGGTTGTGATCGGAGAAGAAGGAGGGATGCGGGGTGTAGCGGTGGTACATCTGCCGCCTGAGAGTGCCGTTGTTGAAGATCCTGGTCTTGATTCCCTCCTTGGCCAGATTCACCTTTAATTTATTGGCCACCGTGGATTTGCCCCGGGCCGGCAGGCCGACCATGACCAGGTATAGTTTATCCTTGCTCATACCGCGACTATAACCCTGCCGGAATCAAACCACAAGAATCTCCAATGTGGTTTGGACCGCTCAGAGCGCGCCGTCCTCTCCCAGCCCGGCCAGGGGACAAGAGACCCCCTCGCCGTCCAGGATGGGCTTGTAGCAGGAGTTGTCCTGAAGGCAGGCCGAGGGGCGCAGGTCTCCGGAGCGCCATCTCTTAACCAGCCCCGGCTCCCGGATCAGGGGCCGGCACAGGGCGATGTAGTCGGCCGTTCCCTCCTGGATCAACTCCAGGGCGGTATGGGGCGACCTGATTCCGCCCACCAGAATCAGGGGGCAGTCGATGGCCTCCTTAATGGCTTTGGCCGCCCCACGGTAGTAGACCTCGCTCTCCGGGGTGATGGGGCCCGGCCGGGCGGCCCGGAATTTGGGCACGATCTGGTTGCCGCCGCTGACCTCCACCGCGTCGGCCCCCTCCCGGCTGAGGATTTGGGCGGCCCGGCAGGAGTCCTCCTCGGTCAGGCCGTCCTCCAAAAAATCGGAGGAGTTGATCTTGACCAGCACCGGATAATCCGGGCCCACTTCGTGGCGGACCTGGTTCAGGACCTCGACCGCGGCCCGGACCCTGTTCTCCAGGGGCCCGCCGTACCCGTCCTTCCGCTTGTTGAACCTGGGGGAGAGAAACTGGCTCAGGAGGTAGTTGTGGGCGGCGTGGATCTGGACCGCGTCGTATCCGGCCTCCTTGGCCCTGGCCGCGGCCAGGCCCGTGGCCTGGACCACGTCCTTGATGTCCTGTTCGGTCATCTCCCGGGCCGTCTGGGGCAGCCCCTCCACTTGGGGCGAGGGGCCCAGGGCCGGCAGCCCGCTCAGGTCGGTTCGGGCCAGGAACCCGGCGTGGGCCGCCTGGAAACAGATCTTCCCGCCCTGGTCGTGGACCGCCCGGACGATCCGTTTATAGGCCGGCAGCTGGCGGCCGTCGTAAAACCCCAGCTGCTTGAACCCGGCCTGGCCCTCGGGCCGGACAAAGGCGTGGCCCTGGATGATCAGGCCGATCTCCTGGGCGGCCAGGCGGCCGTAGAATTCGGCCAGCCGCTCCTCGGGCGTACCGTCCGAGGAGGCCATGCCCTCCCAGGTGGCGGAACGGACAAAGCGGTTGGCCAGGCTTAGGCCGTTTATTTCAGTGGGTTGGAACAGTTCGTCCATCCAAGTCGCTCCTTATTCGGCGTCTCAAAAAAGAATCAAGACGTGATATGTTGTTTGATTTACAGGAAAAAACAAGATCAAGGCTGGGGATGTCGTCGGGGGAGGAGGCCCTGTTCGCAGCCCCGGGGCAGTCCCCGGGGCCCTTCCCCTTGGCCTGAATCCGGCCCTACCCCGCCATCAGCTCATATCCGTTGGCCACAACCTTCATTGATTCGTCCATGATTTCTTCCGGTTTCCGGTTCAGGACCACGAAGCGGGCCTGTTTGCCCGGATCCAGGGCGCCGATGGCCTCATCAAAGGTAGCCCAGGCCGAACCTGCGGTAAAGCATTTCAAAGCGGTCAGAGGGTCCAGCCCCTCCTCCGGGGCCATGTCCAGGCCGTCGCTGGTGCGGCGGTCCACTGCGGCCCGCCAGCCCACTATGGGGTCTCCCGGAACCACGGGCTGGTCCGAGCCGAAGCAGACCGGAATGCCCCGCTCCAGCCAGGAGCGGTAGGGCTGCATCACGTCGGCTCTCGGCCCCAGCGCCATCTTATAGGCATGTCCGATCCAGTACAGGAACTCGGGCTGGGCGCAGGCCGCCACCTTTCCGGCGGCCAGGCGGTCCATGATGGACTCGGTCATGATCATGCAGTGCTCGATGCGGTGCCGGGCGTCGGCCCTGGGGGCCAGGCGCTGGCCCTTTTCGATGCCGTCCAGGCAGAGGTCGATGGCCCGGTCGCCGATGCCGTGGACCGCCACCTGCCAACCGCCCAGATGGCTCTTGACGATCAGGTCGATCAGCTCCTTCTCCGGGTAGATCAGAATCCCGGTGGTGTCCTGGTCCGCAAAGGGCTCGTACAGGGCGGCGGTGCGCGAGGTCAGGGCTCCATCGGCCAGGATCTTCATGGCCCCCAGCCGGAGTTCCGGGTGCCGGGCCGGGAGGACCACCTGGGAGCGCTCCTGCCAGCCCAGCTCAAAGGCCGGGTCCACGTGGGGCATGAGCGTGGTCCGGACCAGGGCGCCCATGTCCAGGGCCGCGGCATAAGCTTTCCACTCCTTTTCCATGCCGAAAACCTTGCCGGTGTAGGCGTCCGAGGCGGCCAGGATGCCCCGCTTCGCGTAGTGAACATAGGCGTTGTAGATGGCCTCGGTCAACTGGGCCTGGTCCGGCTGGGGCTGGGACTCCTCCACCATGAGCACGGCCAGTTCCAGGACCAGACCGGTGGCCCGGCCCGACTCGTCCCGGACGATCACCCCGTCCGGCGGATCAGGGGTGTCCCCGGTGATGCCGGCCGCCTCTAGGGTCCGGGTGGAGGCCACGGCCGCGTGGCCGCTAACATGGTTGAGGAACACGGGCTTGTCCAGGGAGACCTGGTCCAGTTCTTCCCTGGTGACGTGGCGGCCCTCGGCCAGCCGGTTCTGATCGTAGGACCGGCCGATAATCCACTCCGCCTCCGGGTTCTCGGCAGCCCAGGCCCGCAGGGTTTTCTGGATCTGGGCTACCGAGGTGCAGTGCCGCAAGTCCGGCCTGGCCAGCTCAAAACCGACCATGGTGATGTGGCAGTGGCAGTCGTTGAAGCCCGGGATGATGAAGCCCCCGTCCAGGGAGACGGTCTTGGCCCGGGGATGGTCCCTTTTCAGCTCCTCCCGGGAGCCGGTTCTTTTGACCAGCCCGTTTTCCACAACCATGGCCTGGGCTACCCGGTCGCTCGCGTCCAGGGTATATATCTCTGCGCCTTCGAACAGATACTCCATGTTGGTCCTCCCGGATCGGATGGCTTGACAGGTTACATGCCTTCCCGGCCGGGGCCGGCCGGGAAGGCATCGGGCGGTCTGAAAAAGAATGTTACCACGGTCCTGATCAGGAGGACAGGAATCCGGACAGGTCCAGCCGCTCCCAGTCGCCCCGGCAGGGGTTGCCCAGGCACAAATTGACGGCCCGGGCTTCCAGTTCGAATATCACCGAAAAGCAGGTTACAGTCCGCCTCGCCCTTTCCTGGGCCTTGTTTTGGTGCATGCACACGGAGTGGGGTTTGTCGAAGTGATCGGTCAGGATGGATTTCAAGCCTGATACGTCGATCTGTCCGGCCAGGCGGGCCAGCCTCTGGGTGGCCCGGCGATGACGGAGGTACGTGCAGGGGTCGGGATAGTTCCAGGCTTTCAGGTCCCTAGCCGTCTGGAGAGGCTGGAGGAAATGGTTGGTGTGGGCCAGGAATCCCTGTTCCGGCCAGAGCACATGCGGCTCGGTGGGCGAGGTTTCCAGGGAGACCCCCTCGGCCCCTTGTTCCGCCACCCTGGCCAGGAGGAAGTTGATGGAATGGGCCCGGGGCGTGGAGAGCACCGTGCCCATGGCCCGGGTCAGGGTCTCCGCCTCCAGAATCTTGCGGCAGATCAAGATCCAGGGCACCCCGACCCTGGGTCTGTCGGTGTTGAGGTTGTTAACCACCAACCCTATCCCGGCCGAGTTGAGCCCCAGCTTGGCCACCTGTCCGGCCTCGGTCAGGGAGGCGAAGGTCGCCCCGCCTTCCTCGCCCGGCTTTTTTAGCAGAACCTGGCACTCCCTGACTCCCAGCAGCCAGTCCCAGTTCTGAGCCAGATAGGTTCGGTCTCCGCTTGTGGCCGGGGCCAGGGCCAGGAGGGCGGTACACTCTCCGGGAGCCATCCGCTCCAGGGCCTCGGGGCTGAACATGATCTCCGACCTGGCGTTCAGCAGAAAGATATCCCAAAAATCCAGCCCGGCTCCCTGGGCGATACCCTCGATCTCCCGGATCAGGTCCGGGGCGAACTTTTCGGCCGGGCCGAAAAAAGGCCTACTTCGTTCCCGCAGGTCGGGCCAGGTCTGCCCTGTGAACAGCCCGAAGGTTTCCTCGTAGGTGTCGCGGACCTTGCGGATGAGTTCCCGGGCCTGTTCCCCATAGGCCCGGCCGCGGCCGAGCGGGTCTCCCGGGGGCAGGTTGATGATCCGGATTTGGGACATGGCGGTTCCCTATGAAAAAAAGGGGGAGGGGGTCCTCCCCCGTAAGATTAGATGCGGATGACTTCCCGGCCCACGGTGTAGCTGTCCAGGACCTTCTCGTTGACCTCGACCCCAAGTCCCGGCCCCTGGGGCACGGAGATGGTCCCGTCCGGGTTAAGGGTGAACTCGGGGTCCACGATATCCCGGGGGTAGTACCTGGAGGAGGCGGAGATGTCGGAAGGGTAGATGAAGTTGTCCAGCCCGGCCAGGGCCACGATCAGGGCCCGGCCCACGCCGGTCTCGAACATGCCGCCGCACCAGACCCCGATGCCGGCCTCCTGACAGATGTCGTGGACCTGCTTGGCCCGGGCCAGGCCCGAGACCCGGCCCTGCTTGATGTTCACGATCTGGCAGGCCTTCATCTCCGCCGCGATCCTGGCGTTGTAGGGGCCGTGGATGGACTCGTCCAGGCAGATGGGGGTCTTGAGCCGGGGCTTCAGCTTGGCGTGGTCCCAGATGTCCTCGTAGGCCAGGGGCTGCTCGATCATGAGCAGGCCGAACTCGTCCAGGGCCTTGAGGGTCGCCATGTCGTCCAGGGAGTAGGCGTTGTTGGCGTCCACCATGAGGGTGATGTCCGGGAACTCCTTCCGCACCGCGGCCACCCGCTCCACGTCCGTGCCCGGCTTGATCTTCATCTTGATTTTGGGGTAGCCCTGGGCCAGCTTTTCCCGGACCTGGTCCACCAGATCCTGGGCCGTATCCTGGATGCCGATGGAGACCCCGGAGGTGACCCGGTCCTTGTTGTTGCCCAGGAGCTTGGCCAGGGAGACGTTCCGCTCAACGGCCTTGCCGATCCACAGGGCGTTCTCCACCGCGGCCTTGGCCATGGGGTGGCCCCGGAACCGGCCGCACAGGTCCCAGAACTGGGCCGGGTCGGTGATCTCCTTGCCCATGACCGCAGGCAAAAGGTGGTCCTTGAGGACTACCGCAGCGGTCCGGCCGGTCTCGTAGGAGTAGCCCAGCACGGTCCCGGCTACGCATTCGGTGAACACGGTGTAGTCCGGAGTGTAGAACTTGAGGATCAACTTGGCGGACTCGTATATCCGGCCGTAGCTGGTCTCAAAGTGTCCGACGATGGGGATCTTGATGTCGATAAGATCCACCCGCTCGATTTTCATGACGATTGTCCTTTTTCGGTAATACAGCTCTTAATTATGATACGGGGAAAAGGGGTCCGGGGCGCGCCCCGGACCCCCTGCCGAAGGTTGCTATTTCCAGGTGGCCAACTGGAAACGGGGCACCTCGTCCCGGCCGACCACGGCGTTCAGGTTCTGATGCCTGCCCCAGATGGTGTGGACCACGAAAAAGGGCATCCAGTAGGCCTCCTCGATGATCTTTTTCTGGGCCTTGGCGTAGAGGGCCTTGCGCTGCTCCGGGTCCACCGAGAACCGGGCCTCGGAGAGCCACTTGTCCAGTTCCTCGTCGGTGTTGTAGCACTTATTCTCGGAGGAAAGGAACCAGGCGGGCAGGATGGCGTCAGCGTCGAAGATGTTGTAGCTGCCCCAGGTGAAGTTGCCCACGCCTTCCATCTTGCCCGAGTTGCGGAGCTTGATCAACTGGCCGATGTTGCCCCGGTAGTCCTGGAGGTCGACCTTGATCCCCACCTGCTGGAGGTAGCCCATGGCGGCCTGGTTGGGATGGTTCTGATAGCCCATGTACTGCCACACCTTCATGGTGAAGCCGTCTGCGTAGCCGGCCTCCTTGAGCAGGGCCTTGGCCTTCTCCGGGTTGTACTCATACCCCTTGACCGAGGGGTCGAAACCGAACTGGAGGGGGTTCATGGGCGCGTCCAGAGAATCGCCGAATCCGCGCATGACCGTCTTGATGATGGCTTCGCGGTCGATGGCGTGCCAGACGGCCTGGCGGACCCGCTTGTCCATGAGGGGCGTTTTGCCGGCCTTGCCGTCACCGTCGAACTGCCAGAAGTTGACCCGCAGGATGGGGATGTCCATGGGGGTGACGTTCTTGGCCTTCTTCATCACGTCCCATTGGTCCGGGCCGAAGTCCGAGGCGATGTCCAGGCCGCCGGAGATCAGCTCGGCCACCCGGGTGGACATCTCGGGCAGAATCTTGATCTGGATGTTGTCGATCTTGGGAACGCCCTTGATCCAATAGTCGGGGTTTTTGGTGATGACCAGCTGGGAGCCCCGGTCCCACTTGACGAACTTGTAGGGGCCGGTGCCCATGGGATGCTCGGAGATGTAGGCGTCGCCCTTGGCCTTGGTCTCGATGGGATCGTAGACGAACAGGACGTTGAGCCTCTCCAGGACCAGGGGGTAGGGTTTGACCGTCTTGATCCGGAAGGTCAGATCGTCCACCACCTCGATGTCCTGGATCCACTTGAAGTTGCCCCGCTGGGGAGATTTGGCCTCCTCGGCCAGGATCCGGTCCATGACCGTGAAGCGGACGCACTCGGCGTTCAGGGGGTTGCCGTTGTGGAACTTGACCCCTTCCTGGAGCTTGAACTCCCAGGTGGTGGGATCGATGGTCTGCCATGATTTGGCCAGATGGGGGCTGATCTTGCCCGTGTCCGGGTCCCTGTTGACCAGCGGGTCCCAGATAAGATAGCCGATCTGGATGGTTATCCTCTGGGTGGACTTGTACTGGTCCAGGGAGGCGAACTTGGTCGGGATGCCGTACCGCAGGGTGTCCTTCTTATACGCCGCGGCGGGACCGGCCACCAGGGCCAGGCTCAGCCCGACCATAAGAACGATCATCAATCTCCCGAGTTTCATGCGTACCTCCTTTAGGCGGTAAAATAAACTGGTTATGGTTAATTTATCGCTTCCGATTCGTTCAGCCAGCAGCGGGATTCCCGCCCTTCTCCCAGGTTGAACAGGCGGGGGCGTTGTTTAAGGCAACGGTCCATGGCCCGGCTGCAACGGGGGGCGAACAGACACCCAGGGGGCAGGCGGATCAGGTTGGGAACCAGCCCCGGAATCTCCTTCAGGGGCACCTTGCCGGTGGTGAACTTACGGCCCAGCTGGGGGATGGAGGCCATGAGCCCCACGGTGTAGGGGTGGCGGGCCTGGGTGAACATCTCCTCGATGGTCCCCCGCTCCACCACCTGGCCGGCGTACATGACCACCACCTCGTCGCTGACCTCGGCGATGACCCCCAGGTCGTGGGTGATCATCATCACCGCCATCCGGAGTTCCTCCTGAAGGCCCAGGATGAGGTCCAGAATCTGGGCCTGGATGGTCACGTCCAGGGCCGTGGTCGGCTCGTCGGCGATGAGCAGCTTGGGCCGGCAGGCCAGGGCCATGGCGATCATGGCCCGTTGCCGCATGCCTCCGGAGAGCTGGTGGGGGTACTCCCGGACGCGCTTCTCCGGGGCCGGAA
This sequence comes from Desulfarculia bacterium, assembly GCA_963662305.1. Lineage (GTDB taxonomy): Bacteria > Desulfobacterota > Desulfarculia. Next base: position 1,558,602 of record OY759351.1, read on the forward strand.
TGCCCACCAGGGAGAGCATCTCCACGGCCCGGTTCAGGGCCTCGGTCTTGGAGATGTCCTGGTGGATCAGGTATGTCTCGGCGATCTGATCGCCCACGGTGAAAACCGGGTTGAGGGAGGTCATGGGCTCCTGGAAGATCATGGAGATCTTGTCCCCCCTCACCGAACGCATGGCCGAGGGCGACAGCTTCAAAAGGTCGGTCCCCTCCAGGTCGATGGACCCGGAGACGATCCGGCCCGGCGGGTCCGGGATAAGCCGCATGATGCTCAGGGCCGTGACCGACTTGCCGCAGCCGGACTCGCCCAAAACTCCCAGGGTCCGTCCCTGGGCGATATCGAACCGGACCCGGTCCACGGCCTTGACCACCCCCTCGGGGGTGTGGAAATGGGTGGAGACCTCTTTCAGACGCAACAGGGTTTGGGAATTATGGAGAGGATCGCTCACAATGGCCTCAGCTGTAAAGATGACAAGCAACCCAATGATCCGGTGCTATTTCGATCATGGGCGGCTCTTTTTCCATGCAGATATCCTTCATCTTCGGGCAGCGGGTATGGAACCGGCACCCGGAGGGCGGGTTGATGGGCGAGGGCACGTCCCCGACCAATATCTGCCGTTGTTTCCGCCGCTCCTTGGCTCCGGCCTCGGCCTGGGGCACGGCCGAGAGCAGGGCCACGGTGTAGGGATGTTTGGGGTTGAGATATATCTCCCGGTCCGAGGCCAGCTCGGCCAGTTTGCCCAGATACATGACCGCGATCCTGTCCGAGATGTGTTCCACCACGGCCAGGTCGTGGGCGATGATCAGATAGGACAGCCCGTGCTTTTCCTTGAGGGAGTCCAGCAGGTTGATCACCTGGGCCTGGATGGAGACGTCCAGGGCGCTCACCGGCTCATCGGCCACGATCAGCTCCGGGTTCATGGCCAGGGCCCGGGCGATGCCTATCCGCTGACGCTGGCCCCCGGAGAATTCATGGGGATAGCGGGCCAGGTGGTCGGCCTGGAGGCCCACCTCGGCCATCATCTCCGCCACCCGCTCCAGCCAGGTCTCCTCTCCGGTAAGGTGATGGACCCGCAGGGCTTCGCCCACTATCTCCTTGACCCGCAATCTGGGGTTCAGAGAGGAGTAGGGGTCTTGGAAGATCATCTGGATCTTGGTCCGGAAATGGGTCAAATCACGGGGCGAGAGGGCCGCGATATCCTGGCCGTCGTAGATGATCCTCCCCGCAGTGGGGTCGTAGAGCCGGAGCAGGCAGCGGCCCACGGTGGACTTGCCGCAGCCCGACTCGCCCACCAATCCCAGGGTTTCGCCTTTCCTGATGGCGAAGCTCACCCCGTCCACGGCGAACACATGGCCCACGGTCTTGCCCAGAAGACCCTTGTTGATGGGAAAGTGTTTTTTCAGTTCCTCCACCCGGAGGAGATGGTCGGCCTGGGCGTCTATCCCCGGCGGGGTCGCGGTCCGGGTTTCCGGTTGAAGAGTCGCGGTCCTCATGATTTCCTCAGATGGGGATCCACCAGATCCCTCAAGGCGTCGCCCAGGAGGTTTATGCCCAGGGCGGCCAGAAAGATGGCGAAGCCGGGGAAGGCGGCCAGCCACCATTGCATCAGCATGTAGTCCCGCCCCTCGGCCAGCATCATGCCCCAGGAGGGGGTGGGCGGCTGGATGCCCAGGCCCAGGAAGGAGAGCAGCGACTCGCGGATGATGGCCCGGGCCACCTCCACCGTGGACAGCACCAGGATAGAGGGCAGCAGGTTGGGCAGAATGTGCTTGACCAGAATCCGGCCGGTCCGGAAGGCCAGGGAGGTGGCGGCCAGGACAAACTCGCTCTCCCGCAGTTTCATGGTCTCGATGCGGGCCACCCGGGTGAAGACCGGCCAGCCCGTGACCCCCAGGGCGATGATGATGTTCTCCAGGGAGGGCCCCAGCACGGCCACCAGAGACATGGCCAGAAGGATGAAGGGAAAGCCCATCATCACGTTGACCAGAAAGGAGATCACCGAATCTATGCGCCCCCCGTGGAAGCCGGCCAGAAGGCCCAACCCCACCCCGATGATCACCTGGAGGATGACCGCGGAGACGCCCACCACCAGAGAGATCCTGGTGCCGTACATGATCCTGGTCATAAGATCCCGGCCCAGATGGTCGGTGCCCAGAAGATGCCCGGCCTCTCCGCCCTCCATCCAGGATGGAGGCAGAAGCCGCTTCATGATGTCCTGTTTGTAGGGGTCGTGGGGGGCCATCAGCGGGGTGAACACGGCGGTGCAAACCAGGATCAGGAGAACCACTCCGCCGATAACCCCCATCCGGAGGTGCCACATCTTGCGCAGGACCAGGTAAAGAGCGCTGGGCTCCTTCTCCGTATCCTCAATCCGATTTCTGTCTATCGTCGTTTCTGCCACTTGATTCAACCTTATCAGTCCAGCCTAATGCGGGGGTCTATGAGGGCGGCCAGGATGTCGGCCGCCAGGTTGCCCAGAACAACGCACATGGCGAAGATAACCACAATGGCCTGGACCACGGGGTAGTCGCCCATCCTGATGGAGTCCACGGCCAACCGGCCCAGACCGGGCCAGGCGAAAACCGTCTCCGTGACTACGGCCCCGCCCAGGAGCAACCCGAACTGCATGCCCATGACCGTCACCAGGGGGATGGCCGCGTTCTTGAAGGCGTGCTTGTAAAGGACTTTGCGCTCCTTCATGCCCTTGGCCCTGGCGGTGCGGATGTAGTCCTGGGAGAGAACCTCCATCATTCCCGACCTGACCAGGCGCATGTTTATGGGCACGATCCAGGAGCCCAGGGTTATCCCCGGAAGAACCAAGTGGATCAGGGAGTCGGAGCCGGAGATGGGCATCCAACCCAGCCAGACCCCGAAGATGATGATGAGCATGATTCCGAACCAGTACAGCGGCATGGCCTGGCCCACCAGGGCCGTGAAGGTGGCGATGTTGTCCCAGATGGAGTATCGCCGGATGGCGGCGATGACCCCCACCGGCACGGCCACCAGATTGATGAAAACCAGCGCGGCCAGGGCCAGCTTGAGGGTGGCCGGAAAACGGTCGGCGATGAGTCTCATGGCCGGGACCTTGGCCACGAAGGACTCCCCGAAGTCGCCGTGCAGCACCGCCTTTCGCAGAAAATCCAGGTATTGGATTATCACCGGCCGGTCCAGCCCGGTCTGGTGCTTGAAGATCTCGATGTCCTCCACCTCGGCCTCGGGCGGCAACAGCAGGAGGGCCGGGTCGGTGTTCAGGAAAAGGAGGAAAAAGGAGATCATGGAGATAACCAGGCAGATTCCCACGGCCTGGATCAGTCGCTTGATGATGTAGGTTCTCATTCCCGGCTCTCTCCCGTCCGGCTGGTTTGACCCGGCTGTTCGGCCCGGTGGCTTCTGACCCGTTGGGCCAGGTTGTAGTCGAGACCAGGGGAGAACGAGCCGTAGTGTTTGAAAAGGTCGTCCATGGTTTGAAACCGGTCTCGGATATTGGGCTCCAGATGATCGGCCATGGCCACGGCCAGGCATTCGATCAGGGTCAAGGCGGTGCTGTGCGAATCAAACAGAAACGGCCCGTTGGAGGGCGAGACCAAGACGTGGTCGGCCAGGGTGGCGATGGGGTTGAGGGCCGAATCGGTGAGCAGTACCACCTTGGCTCCCAGGCCGGAAAAAGAATGGATGGTCAGGTCGGTCTGCCGGGAGTAGCGGCGGTGGGTGATGGCCAGGAGCACATCGTCTTCGGTGACGTTGACTATCTGGTTGGGCAGCGAGGAATAGCGGTTGTCGAGCAGGACCACCCCTGGACGGAGGTAATTGACCAGGGACCAGAAAATCTGGGCCAGGCCGAAGGAGGTCAGCATCCCCAAAACATAAAGCCGGCCCGGATTGAGGGCCATCAGGCCGGCCACCTCCGTAATCTTGGCCGGGTCGTTACGGTCCTGGAGCTCCTGCAGATTGCTGATCGACGAAGCCACGGTGCTGCCCAGGTAGTCCTTGCCGTTGGGCCCGTTCGGGTCGTGTTTGTCGGTAAAACGGTTGATCGGCGATTCCAGAAGGTCCATGAACTCGTTTTTTAACCTTTCCTGGAAATCGGCGAACCCGTCGTAGCCCAGGCGGGAGATGAAGCGGACCACCGTGGCCTTGGAAAGCCCGGTCCGGCGGCTGATGGAGGTGGCGGTCTCAAAGGCCAAGGACGATCTATTCCTTTGAAAATAATCGGCTATCCGGGCTTCACCCGGAGTTAGATTGGGTAACCTCTGGATTCTCTCCAGAAGGAGATCCTGGAAAGGCATAGAAACAACCGTTGAATTGGGGTGGGTCTTGAAACAACCGTTTCATAAAATACCCCAGACGTGGGGGCCGGTCAAGTGCGTTTTTCGTATGCCGAAAAAACAAGGCGCGCCGGGCCGGACCGGGGAAGGGGAAGTTGACAGGGGGAAGGGAGGGGGAAATATGATTGTTTGGGTGGAAATGGGGGGGGAAGAAAGGGGAAGGGTTTTTGAAGGAGGGATGATTGCCGATTGATGGTTGGTAGTTACTTTTGAGCTATCAATTCGATTGAACATCGACTGGGGGAACGAATGGCTTCGAGAAGTGTATCTATCTATTGTCCACACTGCCACCAACGTACCTCCGTTGAGCCTGCTTTAATCCCAATAATGCACAAGTGGGACCGTTGGTATCAGGCATGTATTTGGGAAAAAAATGAAAAAGAAAAGTGGTGGTTGGGGGTATGTAATTACTGCCAACTACCCGTATTAGTATTAAATATGGGAGAAAAAGTACTCCCAAATCCAAGTCCAAAACCTACTGATAAAAGTATACCGACAGAAATTCGCAGTGATCTTGTCGAGGCAAAGAAGTGCTTTTCCGTATCAGCGTGGCGAGGTGCGGCTGTCCTGGCCCGGAGAGCGATGCAATCTGCGGCAATAGACAAAGGGGCCACGAAAAAGAACTTGGCCGAGCAGATGGCCGAGTTGCAAATCAAGGGCACAATCACGGTTGACCTAAGGGAATGGACCGATGTGGTCAGGTGGGTTGGCAACGATGCCGCCCATCCGGGAAGTGAGGATGTGACAGAGGACGATGCCAAAGATATCCTGTCCCTGGCGGAACAGTTCCTCCATGTGCTCTACGTCACCCCGGCCAAGGCCAAGGCTCTGCGCCAGAAAAAAGGCAGATGAGAGGGCAGGGCGGGCCGGACAACCAGGCCTTTTCCCCCTTTTCAAAACCCCTTTCTCCCCTTCCCCCAATCACCCCCCTCCCCCGATCCGGTTGACTGGTTTCCGGCCCGGTGATACCTTCACCACCTGAACGTTTATTGGAGAACACCCCGTTATGAAGCTTTTTGTCCTGGGCGGCGCCAAAAGCGGAAAGAGCGCCTTTGCCCAAAAGCGGGCCGAGGAGGAGTTCCGGGCGGACAGCCGCTACAAGCACCTCTGCTTTCTGGCCACGGCCCAGGCCGGAGACGAGGAGATGAGCCTCCGGATCCGGCGCCACCAGGAGCGGCGGGGCAAGCCGTGGGAGACCGTGGAGGAACACCTGGAGATTGACGCAATAATCGAGGAGGCCGAACCGGACCGGCTGATCCTGGTGGATTGCCTCACGGTCTGGCTCTCCAATGTAATGGCCGAAGACAGGGGCTGGGTTCGGGAGCGGATGGACAGATTGATTCAGGCGATCGGCTTATCGAAAGCCGGTCTTATCATCGTGGCCAACGAGGTGGGCCTAGGCATCGTCCCGGCCAACCCCCTGGCCCGGGAATACAGAGATCACGCGGGAAGGTTGAATCAGATGGTCGGAAACGCAGTTCCAGAAGTTTATTTCGTGGCAGCCGGTATTCCTCTTAAGATGAAATAGGGAGCGGTCCGCGGAATTGACTGTACCGCCAGCGCCGCTCCCGTAAGACCCCCCCAGGGGGCGACTCGAAGATACGGGAAAGTGTGTTCGAGTATAATCAAGGAGCGAGATTCCATGAGTGGAATAAAAGAGACCATAGAAAAAATAAAACCCCTCGACCCCGAAATCCTGGCCAAGGCCCAGGACAAGCTGGACAACCTTACCAAACCGCCCGGCTCCCTGGGCCGGTTGGAGGAGTTGGCCAAGCAGATGGCCGGCATCACCGGAAGCCTGGAGCCCCCGGTCCGGCCCGCTCTGATCGCGACCTTTGCCGCCGATCACGGGGTGGTCAAGGACGGTGTTTCGGCCTTTCCCCAGGAGGTGACCGCCCAGATGGTGCTGAACATCATCAACGGCGGGGCCGGGGTGAACGTCCTGGCCAGGCACGCCGGGGCGGATGTCTGGGTGGTGGACGTGGGCGTGGCCCACGATTTCGGCCCGGTGGAGGGGTTGATCGACCGCAAGCTGGCGCCGGGCACGGAGTCCATGCTGCGCGGCCCGGCCATGTCAATGGAGCTGGCCGAAAAGTCGGTCCAGGTGGGCATCGACCTGGCCCAGGAGGCGGTGGCCAAGGGATATTCGGCTCTGGGCACGGGCGAGATGGGCATCGGCAACACCACCCCGGCCTCGGCCATAGCGGCCTTGTATTCCGGGCTGCCGGCGGAGAAGGTCACCGGTCGTGGCACGGGCCTGGACGACGGCGGTCTGGCCGCCAAGGTGAGGGTTATCGAGCGGGCCCTGGAGGTCAATAAACCCAACAAGGACGATCCCCTGGATGTGTTGGCCAAGGTGGGCGGTCTGGAGATCGGTGCCATCTGCGGGCTCTGCCTGGGCGGAGCGGCGGCCCATGTGCCGGTGGTGGTGGACGGCTTCATCTCCACGGCCGGGGCTCTCCTGGCGGTGAAGATGTGCCCCGGAGCGGCCGACTACCTGGTCTCGGCCCACCGCTCGGTGGAGATCGGCCACACGGCCATGCTCCGGGAGATGGGGCTCAATCCCCTGATGGACCTGGACTTTCGGCTGGGCGAGGGTACCGGGGCGGCCATCGGGTTGTCCCTGGTGGAGGCGGCGGTCAAGATCATGACCGAGATGGCCACCTTTGCCTCGGCCGGAGTGACCGACAAGCAGGAGTGATGGTTTTTTTAAGAAGATTTGTGCTGGCCCTCCAGTTCCTGACCGTGGCCACGGTGTGGCCGCGGCTCAGGGTGGAGGACCGCGATCTGGCCGGGTCCATGGCCTTCTATCCCCTGGTGGGGGTGGGCCTGGGCCTGGCCCTGGCCTGGGCCAACCGGCTCATGGGCTTCTGGCCGCCGGTTCTGGCCGACGGGGCCACCGTGGCCCTGGGCGTGGTCCTGACCAGAGGGCTTCACCTGGAGGGGTTGGCCGACACGGCCGACGGCCTGGGCAGCGGAGTGACCACGGAGCGGGCCCTGGAGATAATGAAGGACTCCCGCTCCGGGGTTTTCGCCGTCATGGCCGTGGCCCTGGATCTGTTGCTGCGCTGGGCGGCGCTCATGGCCCTGCCCGGTTTTCTGAAATTCCAGACCCTGCTCCTGGTGCCCGCGCTCAGCCGCTGGGCCATGGTGGGGGCGTCCTTTAAATGCCCTTACGCCAGGGCCGGAGACGACGGCCTGGCCCGGCCCTTTGTGAACGGGCTGACCCTGCTGGAACTGATTCCGGCGGCCTTGACCGGCCTGGCCGCGGCCGTGCTGATCATGGGCGCCAGGGGCGGGGTCCTGTTCGGGGCGGCCACCCTGTTCGCCCTGGCCGTGCGCTGGTACTATTTCCGCCGTCTGGGCGGCATCACTGGGGACATGATCGGGGCCCTCAACGAGATGACCGAGGTGGGGCTGTTCCTGGCCCTGGCCGGCTGGATAGGATGAAAGAGGAACGAGGATGGTTTCGGATGCCCATGCCCACCTGGATATGAACCAGTTCGACCCGGACCGGGAGGAGGTTATCCAGCGGGCCCGGAAGGCCGGGCTCAAGTGGATTATCAACGTCTGCATGATCGGAGACGGGGCCGACCAGGCCCTGGCCCTGGTGGAACAATACGAGTTCATGCGGGCCGTGGCCGGGTGCCATCCCCACGACGCCAAGTCATTTACGGAAAAGGACCTGGGCCGGCTGGAAGAGCTGGCCGGACACCCCAAGGTGGTGGGCATCGGCGAGATAGGCCTGGATTTTTTCCGCGACCACTCTCCCCGCGACAAACAAAGGGAGGTCTTTGCGGCCCAGCTCGATCTGGCCCGCTGGCTCTCCCTGCCGGTGATCATCCACGACCGGGAGGCCCACCGGGAATCCCTGGACCTGATCCGGGAGAGCCGGGTGGAAAAGGGTATGTTTCACTGCTTTTCCGGGGACGCGGCCATGGCCGAAGAGGTTCTGGACATGGGGTTTTATGTCTCCCTGCCCGGTTCCGTGACCTTCAAGAACGCGGCCATTGCCCAGGAGGTGGCCGCCTACGTGCCCCTGGACCGGCTTCTGGTGGAGACCGACTGCCCCTTTATCGCCCCGGCGCCCCACCGGGGCAAACGCAACGAACCGGCCTTCGTGGTCGAGACGGCCAAGGCCGTGGCCCGGATAAAGGGCCTGGACTACGAAGAGGTTGCCGCCCGGACCACGGCCAACCTGGAAAAATTGTTCGGGCTGGTCTGATGAAACCCCCCTCCTTTATCCTGGCTTCCACCTCGCCCCGCAGGCGGGAGATGCTGCAGCAGGCCGGGTTCTCTTTTGAGGTGGTGGCCCCTCCGGAAGACGACAACCACGCCCTGCCCGGTCTCTCCCCCGACCAATTAGTGGCGGCCCAGGCCATGGCCAAGGCCCGGGCCGTGGCCAGGGAGCACCCGGACAGGATCGTCCTGGGTGCGGACACGGTGGTGGCCCTGGAGGGCCGGATCATGGGCAAGCCGGCTCATGAGGCCGAAGCCCGGGCCATGCTGGCCGCCCTGTCCGGCCGGGAGCATGAGGTCCTGACCGGGTTCTGCCTGCTCAGGGGCCAGGAGGTCATTCACCAGGAGGTGGTTTGCACCAAGGTTCTGTTCCGAAAGCTGGATCCGGGTCAGACGGCGGCCTATGCGGCCGCGGGCTCGCCCCTGGACAAGGCCGGGGCCTACGGCATCCAGGACCTGGGCGGCGGGCTGGTCAAATCCGTCAAAGGCTCCTATACTAACGTGGTCGGGCTGCCCCTGGCCGAGGTTATCGAGGTCTTGGCCGGGGAGGGAATCGGCCCGGCCGGAGGTGTAAAGTGAGCCCCATTGCCGAAAATCTGAATACGGTTCAAGAGCGGATCAGGGCGGCAGCGGAAAGGGCCGGCCGGGACCCGGCCGGGGTCAGGTTGGTCACGGTCTCCAAGACCTTTCCGGCGGACAAGGTCCAGGAGGCGGCCCGGGCCGGGGCCGTGCTCTTCGGGGAGAACTACGTCCAGGAGGCCAAGGCCAAGATGGCCGAGCTGGCCGACCTGTATCTGGAATGGCACTTTATCGGCCGCCTCCAGACCAACAAGGCCAAGGAGGTGGTCCGAGGGTTCTCCCTGATCCACTCCGTGGACCGGTTTAAACTGGCCGGGGAACTGAGCAGGAAGGCCGAGGAGACGGTCAATGTCCTGATCCAGGTCAAGCTGGCCCAGGAGGAGACCAAGGGCGGGGTGGACGAGGCCGGAACAATGGATCTCCTGCAGGAAGTGGCCGCCCTGGACAAAATCGAGGTCCGGGGGTTCATGGTCATGCCTCCCTTTTTCGATCAGCCCGAGAGGGCCCGGCCCTACTTCGCCCGGCTGGCCGTCCTGGCCGAGGAGGCCCGGCAAAAGACCGGTCTGGCCCTGCCCGAGCTTTCCATGGGCATGTCCGGCGATTTCGAGGTGGCCGTGGAGGAGGGAGCGACCTTGGTCCGGGTGGGCTCGGCCATTTTCGGGGCCAGGAATTATCAGTAGCCTGAAACTATTTCCTCTCCCCTTCAAGGGGGAAGGGGACGGGGTGAGGGGTGGTCTTTCGATGCCCTGGGGCGAATCCCAGGGCTTTCCTTTTTTGCCTCCGCCGGCCCCTCCGTGAAGGGGAAGGAGCCCCGTTCTGGTTTATATTTTGTGCTGTCAGGGCTGCGCCCCTGACAGCGGAGAAAAGCGGAGGGCCTTTTCTGTCCGGAGTCTCCTCCGGAGAGGGGAAGGGGTCTCTTCGCTTTTTGCGGTTCAAAAAGCTCGCCGGCCCCTTCCAACCCCGCTCTCCCAAAAACATTCTTCTCGGGGTGATTCGATATGGTTAGAGCCTTTCCATGGTGAGGGGTAGTTAGAGCAACCCTGCTCCAATGTGAAAGCCCGCGCTGAAGATATGTAAGGCCGCTTTGTAAGGAAGCCGCCCATGTTCATGGGCGACCAGCATTTTCTAATTTGGAGGTGCTGTCGGGGTCGCACCCCCGGCAGCCGAATCGGAACAGATTTATGACATTCGCTATAAATAAAGTCCTGGGCTTGGCCCAGAACTTTCCATAGAACAACAAAAACCCTCCCCCGGGAAGCCGGGAGAGGGTTTTTGTTGTTCGAACGGGCCTCTTTGAAGGCTACGGATCGGTCCGCGGCCGTTCTTCAGGAGCGGCCCGTTGGATATTTCTTAATACTGACGCCGGGGACCCCTGTCACCCCTATCGCCACGGGGCCGTGCTTCGCTGACCTTGAGCTGCCTTCCGCCCATGTCAGAGCCGTCCAAATCGGAGATGGCCTCCGCGACACCGTCGTCCTCCATCTCCACGAAGCCGAACCCGCGAGGACGCCCGGTATCACGGTCCGTGATCAGTTTTACCGAGATCACTTCACCGAACTGAGCGAACAGTTCCTCCAACTCCTCTTCAGTGGCGCTGAAAGGCAGGTTGCCGACGTAAATCTTCTTCATCTCTATCTCTCTCCTAAAACAGTGGCCTTAAAGGCCGAAGTCTAAAAACTCCCGACAATACCGACGGGAATTCCGGAAGGGTAACCCTTCCGGACAATGGATGGAGGAAAATAATTCATTTTGAGAATTAATGCAAGAATATTCAGGTCGGATCGTTAAATATTCTGATTTAGGCAATGGGAAACAGGCTGGAAAACAAATTTCTAATTTTAGCCGAATTAACAGGAAATCTATATGCCGGCGCTTCTTCGCCTGACCAGTTCAAAGAGGATGATCGCCGTGGCGGCCGAGGCGTTGAGACTCTCCATGGGCCCTGGCAGGGGCAGGGCGGCCATGAAATCGCACTTGGCGGCCAGAACCCGGCCCAATCCCCGGCCTTCGGCCCCGATGACCACGGCCAGCCTGTCAGGGAGATCGGCCAGGTCGAAAAGGGATACCTTTGCCCGGGGCGCCGTTCCCAGGAGCCAGAAGCCGTTCTCCTTGAGCAGCTCGGCAGTGCGGTTGAGATTGGTCACCCTTGCCACCGGCAAACGGCTCAGGCCCCCTGCGGCGGCTTTCATGGCCGCCGGGGTAACGCCGGCGGCCCGGTCCTTGGGGATAATCAGTCCGCCCGCGCCGGCGGCCAATGCGGTCCGGGCAATGGCCCCCAGATTCTGGGGGTCCTGGATTCCGTCCAGCATGACCAGAAGATCGATCCCGGGGTCGTCCAAAATCAGGTCGAGATCCGTGTAGCTGAATGCTCCGGCCTGGAGAACCACTCCCTGATGGGTCTCGGTTCCGGCCAGGCGGGACAGCTCCGCTCTGGGCCGGCGGCGGATCTTGATTCCGGCCGCCTTGGCCAGGCTCAAAATTTCCTCCATCCGTCCGGAGGTCCGGCCCTGGGCCAGAATCAGTTCCTCTACGGTGGAAGGATCGGCCTTGAGGCACTCCAGAACAGGGTTGAGGCCGTAGACGATTCGACTCATCCGGCTTGACTCAGGAGCCGATCCAGAACTCCGATCTGCCGGGCCAGCCCGGCCCGAGTGGCCACGATCACGGCCTTCAACTCCTGAAAGGCCCGCTCCAGGTCGTCGTTGACCACCAGATAATCGTGGCCCAGAGCCCGTTCCTTGTTGTGGTCCTCGTAGAGCCCCTTGAGCCGGTCAATCTCCATTCTGGCCCGCTCCAGCCGGGCGGACAGGGCCTCCTGGTCCTCGCTGCCACGCCCCGAGAGGCGTTCCTTGAGCTCGGCGAAAGAGGGCGGCATGATCAGAATATAGATGGCCTCCCGGCCGAACCTCCGCCGCAGCTGGGCCACGCCCTCCACCTCCACGTCGATGAGCAGGTCCTTGCCGTCACGGATGGCCTGTTCCACCGGTCGGGCCGGGGTGCCGTAGCTGTTGCCGTAGAATTGGGCCCATTCCAGCAGCTCCCCCTGGCCGCGCATCTCCCCGAAGCGCTCCGGGGAGACGAAGAAATAATCGACTCCTTCTCTTTCCCCCCGGCGGGGCGGGCGGGTGGTGGCTGAAACAGAGTAGTGCAGATCCGGAAATTCGGCAAAGAGCCTTTTTTCCAGGGTGGTCTTGCCCACCCCGGAGGGCCCGGCCAGGACGAAAAGATTGCCGCCCATCTAATTGCCGCCCTTCCCGGCCCCCGGCTCGGAGATCCGGTCCGTGGTGGCCATGCCCAGGTTGGTGTAACGGTGGGAGAGGGTTTCGGCCAAAACCGTGGAAAGAACCACGTGGTTGGAGTCGGTGACGATTATCGACCTGGTCCGGCGGCCCTGGGTGGCGTCCACCAGTCGCCAGGTCTCCCGGGCCTCGGAGCGGAGCCGCCGCATGGGGGAGGAGTCCGGGTTGATGATAGCCACGATCCGCTCGGCCGGCACAAAATTGCCGAATCCGATATTGAGCATTCCCCGCCGTTCCATAAGTTTTTATTAACCTCCTCCGGCCCGGCCGGAGCCCGGCCGCCCCGAATCCCGATGCCGTCACTCCAGGTTCTGGATCTGTTCCCTGATCTTCTCCAGCTCGGCCTTGGCCTCCACCACCCGCTGGCCCAGGTCGGCCTGGTTCAGCTTGACTCCGCTGGTGTTTATCTCCCGGTGGATCTCCTGGGTCAGAAAATCCAGCTTACGGCCCACGGGACCGCCCTTGTCCAGGTACTTCTCGAACTGGCTGAGGTGGGAGCGGAGTCGGACCAACTCCTCGGTGATATCCGATTTGTCGGCCAGAATGGCCGCCTCCTGGGCCAGCCGCTCCGGCTCCAATCCCTGGCCCAGGAGGAGTTCCACCCGCTCCTTGAGCCGCTGCTGGGCTGCCTCCACCACCTCGGGCGCGGCCTGGTCCATCTCCTCGGTGAATTGGGCCAGGAAGGCCAACCGGTCCCTCAGGTCGGCCACCAGGCGTCCGCCCTCCAGGGAGCGCATCCGCACCAGCCCCTCCAGGGCCTGGTTCAGGGCCGACTCCAGGGCCGGTTTTATCTCTTCCAGATCCGGCGGGGTGTCGGCCAGGTCGATGATGTCGCGGTAGGCGGCCAGCATGGCCAGGTCGGGTTCTCCGGATAGATCCAGTTCGGTTTTCAGGGTCCGCAGCACGGACAGATAATTCCTGGCCAGAGCCAGGTTGGGCGAGGGCCTGGACCTGAGATTGGGCCCGTCGAGATAGACGAATACCTCCACCCGGCCCCGGGCCACCTTTTCGGCCACCAGGTTCTTGACCATATCCTCCAGGGGCATTAGCATCCGGGGCATCTTGACGATGACCTCCCGGAAGCGGTTGTTGACCGAGCGGACCTCCACTCGGAAAGAGGTTTCTCCGGACACGCCCAGGCCCTGTCCGAAACCGGTCATGCTTTTGATCATGGAGCCCCCTTGAAGGTGTTCTTTCACCTGTTCCGGCCGGGGCCCGGATTAAGGCCCAGGGGAGTTGGGAAGACACCTGGAGAATAGGTAAAATAGGGGGAGGGGTCAAGTCCGGAGGCTAGATCTTGTCTGGCTCCTTTAAAATTGGTATTTTAGACCAACATTATTGCAAAAAAACAGGCCGCCGGAAAAATCCGGCCCGCTAACAACGAGGAGAGCCAGTCCGGTTATGAGTGATTCCAAGAAACCGTTACTGATCGCCATTGCCGGACCCAAGGGTGGGGTGGGCAAGTCCTTTTTGGCCCTCAACCTGGCCGCGGCCCTGGCCGAATCCCGTCCGGAGGTGGTCCTGGTCGACCTGGATCTGGGCGGGGCGAATCTGCACGTCCTGGCCGGATTGAGCGGACTGAAGAGGGGGCTTTCCGACTTCATCAACGATAATATGGAGCTGGCCGACCTGCTTTACCAGACTCCGGTCAAGGGGCTGCGCCTGTTGCCCGGCTCCTCCGATTCCCTGGGCCTGGCCAACCTGCTCCAGTGGCAGAAGGTCAAGCTCATAAAACATCTGGGCGAGCTGCCGGCCCGGATTGTCATCGCCGACCTGGGGGCCGGCTCCACCTATAACACTCTCGATTTCTACGATGCGGCCCACATCGGCCTCATGGTCCTGACCCCGGAGCTGACTTCGGCACTGAACGCCTACTCCTTTATCAAAAGCCTCCTCCTCCGCAAACTGCTGACCGTCCTCAAGCCCAAAAAGTTCGGCGCGGCCAGGGAGATCATGGAGAGAGCCGTGGCCGGAACCGAGGGTCTGGGCCAGGGCGGCCTGCCGGAATTGATCGAGGAGATATCCTCCCTGGACGCGGAGGCCGCAGGGCTGATGAGGGAAGCGACGGGAAAAGTTCAACCCATGCTGATCCTCAACATGGTCGACCACTCCCGGCAGGCCAAGGTGGCCGAGGCCCTGGACCGGCTGTCCCGCAGAAGGCTGGGGCTCGAACTGAACCTGCTGGGTCAGCTGCCCTACGACCCCCAGGTCCGCCTCTCCATTCACCGCATGAAACCCCTCTATCCGCACCAGCCAGACTCCATGGCCGGATCGGCCCTGTCGGCCCTGGCCGCGCGTCTGGGATCGATTATTGACAAAAACTGATCAGGTGCCATAACCTATAAAGGGTTATGGAATTTGTTTAAAGACTAAATCGACTAAATTTGTCCAAATAACTGCGGCGGGGTTGACAACCGCCCAGGTGGTTTTATGTTTATAGTCAAGCCGGAGCGGCGTGAAATTAGACCGTACCCGGTTTCTGACAATAAGATGTAAAGAGGATCAGGTATGTCGGAAAAGATCAACCTTTCCGTTAAGGGGATGAGCTGTCAGCATTGCGTGGCAAGAGTGGACAAGGCCCTCTCCCAGGTGCCAGGGGTGGATGCGGTGAAAGTCATCCTGGAGGGCGGCAGGGCCGAGGTGGAAGGCTCAGGAGTTGACCTGGACGCTCTTATCAAGGCCGTCTCCGAGGCGGGCTACGAAGCAGCCCCCGAATAAAAACAAGAATAACAAATTACCAAGCCTATAGAAAGGAAGTCGCCATGGACCTCAAGGGATCCCAGACCGAAAAAAATCTTCTGACCGCCTTTGCCGGCGAGTCTCAGGCCAGAAATCGCTACACCTATTTTGCCAGCGCGGCCAAAAAAGAGGGTTTTGTCCAGATATCAGAGATTTTCGCCGAAACGGCCAACCAGGAGAAAGAGCACGCCAAAAGGCTGTTCAAATTTCTCCAGGGCGGAGAGGTTGAGATCCAGGCCTCTTTCCCGGCCGGGGTGATCGGAACCACGGCGGAGAACCTGGCCGGGGCGGCCGGTGGAGAGAACTACGAGTGGACCGAGATGTATCCCGGATTCGCCAAGGTGGCCCGGGAAGAGGGCTTTGAGGCCATCGCCAAGGTTTTCGAAGCCATAGCCGTGGCCGAGAAGCAGCACGAGAAGAGGTACAACGACCTCATGGCCAACATCAAGGCCGGCACGGTCTTCAAGAAGGATAAACCCATTGTCTGGCGCTGTCGCAACTGCGGCTATCTTCACGAGGGCACCGAAGCTCCGGAAGCATGCCCGGCCTGCGCCCATCCCCAGGCCCATTTTGAGGTTTTGGGAGAAAACTGGTAGGGACTGCGCCCCCTTTTCCGAACCTTGCCCGGTTTCGGGCGGGGGCCTTCTCCACAGGAGCCGAGGAGCCCGGCAAGGCCCGGCCGGTGGACTTTTATAAAATAATCGATTCTTCGTTGCTCCACGCCGGAACGCCGGGTGGACTTAACAGCATAATTCAAGATCACCAAGGAGGCGACGATGGCTGAAAGACTGGAAATATACAAGTGTAACAAGTGCGGAAATATTGTCGAGGTTCTGCACGGGGCCCAGGGGAACCTGGCCTGCTGCGGCGAGGACATGGAGCTTCTGAAGGAGAACACGGTGGACGCGGCCACTGAGAAGCACGTTCCGGTCATCGAGTCGGCCGCCGGCGGCGTGAAGGTCAAGGTGGGCTCGGTCGCCCATCCCATGGAGGAGAAGCACTTTATCGAGTTCGTGGAAATTATCCAGGGCGACAAGCTCTGCCGGATGTGGCTGAAGCCGGGCGCCGCCCCCGAGGCGGGGTTCAAAATCGAGGGTTCCGGTCTGAGCGCCAGGGAGTACTGCAACGTTCACGGCCTCTGGAAATCATAAGCGATTGATCCGGGCCGGGGCTTCCCCGGCCCTTTGTTTAAGCGGAATCAGGCCGGGCCGGCCGGCAGACGGGCGGGTCTGGCCGGCAAGGGGATGGTTAATCCAGTGGCGAGCACGATTTTAGGCATATACGGCAGCCCCCGCAAAGGCGGCAACTCGGACACCCTGTTGGACAAGGCCCTGGAGGGGGCGGCCGCTTCCGGAGCCCAGGTCAAGACCATCCGCGCCGCCTCGCTGAAGATGTCGGGCTGTCTGGAGTGCGGCGGATGCGACAAGACCGGGGAGTGTGTGGTCAAGGACCAGATGCAGGAGGTCTATCCCCTCTTTGACTGGGCCCAGGCGATCATCCTCTCCGGCCCCATCTTTTTTTACGCCCTGCCGGCCCAGGTCAAGGCCGTCATCGACCGGTCCCAGGCCCACTGGTCCCGGCGGCTGTTGAACAAGCCCAAGTCCCGGTGGGGGGAGTACGAAAGCGGGACAGGGTATCTTCTGGCCGTGGGGGCCACCAGAGGCAAGAACCTGTTTGAGGGCACTGAGCTCACGGCCAAGTATTTTTTCGACGCCCTGGATATGGATTACGGCGGCGGGCTCTTCTATCGTCAGATGGAGAAAAAGGGGGATATCGCCGCCTCTCCCCAGGTCTTGGAGCAGGCTTATTCAGCCGGACGCAGGATCGCGGCCGGCGGGCGGTTGGATTAGGGTAATTTTCCGGGGGACCGCAAGGAGGCCGGGGAGCGGGATTGGTGTGCGGCGCCTTTGCGCGACGCACCCGGGCACAGGGAGTGAGGGAAGATGGCAAAAGCTTTGATCGTATATACCAGCAGAAGCGGCAACACCGAGAAGATCGCCCAGCTGATCTCCGAGGGAATGCGCATGGCCGGGGCCGAGGCGGTGGTCAAGAACGCCTCCGAGATCAGGTCCGAAGGCGACCTCCAGGGCTACGACGCGGTCCTCATCGGCTCCCCGACCTACCACGGCGATATGCTCCAGGCGGCCAAGACCCTTCTCTTTCTGGTGGAGAAGGCCGAACTGGAGGGTAAGGTGGGCGGCTCGTTCGGCGCTTTCGGCTGGTCGGGCGAGGCCGTGGATCGGATTTTCGGCACCCTGGAAAACGTGATGAAGATGGACATGGTCTCCGGGCCCCTGCGCCTGAAGTCGCCCAGCCTGGGCGGCGGGGTCCAGATGGCCCAGGAGTACGGCCGCGAGGTGGCGGCCAGGATGGGCCTGACCGGAGTTTGAAATAGTACGCCTGGCTACCAAAAGCGTGGTGTAAAATAAAACCTGAATTTCCGCTCGCACCGAGCCGCGGAGAGAACCGCCCTTCACGGGGGCTTAAAGGAGGAATTAATGAGCAAGTATGTCTGTTCCGTATGCGGGTATGTTTATGATCCGGCCGCCGGAGATCCGGACAACGGGGTGGCCGCCGGAACAGCCTTTGAGGATCTGCCCGACGACTGGGCCTGCCCGGTCTGCGGCGCCTCCAAGGATCAGTTCGAAAAGGAATAGGAAAACGGGACAGGCAAGGCGCCGGTCCTTTTTCTTTTTTCACATCCCGGGCGCCGGCCGGCTTTGCTTGCGGCGCCCCGGGGTTTTTTAGAATACTTTTCGGCCCGGTCGGCCGTCATCGTCAGCGATTTTTTATAATGGCCCCCTATGGGTGTTTCTAATTAGCGGACCTGTTCGAGCCAGCTGTTTTTCAATTTGACCCTTTGCGCCGGGCGGCCTGCCCCGGCTCGGTATTAGAAGGAGGCAATAATGTATTCGGTAGAAGTGAAGAAAGATGTCCACTGGGTCGGCGTGGTGGACTGGTCCATCCGCGACTTCCATGGGTACACCACCTATAAAGGCACGACCTACAACTCCTATCTGCTCATGGATGACAAGGTGACCCTTTTCGACTCGGTTAAAAAGGGTTTCACCGGCGACATGTATCACCGCATCTTCCAGCACATCCCCCCGGAGAAGATCGACTACCTGGTAGTCAACCATGTGGAGCCGGACCACTCCGGATCCCTGCCCGAGGTGGTGGAGCGGATAAAACCCAAGAAGCTGTTCTGCTCGCCCATGGGCAAGAAGGCCCTTCTGGCCCACTACCACCGGGAGGACTGGCCTTTTGAGGTGGTCAAGTCCGGCGACAAGATATCTACCGGCAAGCACGAGATCGTTTTCCTGGAGACCAGGATGCTCCATTGGCCGGACTCCATGTTCTCCTACATACCTGACTCCAAGCTGCTTATCTCCTCGGACGCCTTCGGGCACCATTGGGCCACCAGCCAGCGGTTCGACGACGAGGTGAACTTCAACGAGCTCATGAGCCACGCGGCCAAGTACTACGCCAACATCCTCAACCTCTATTCGCCCCTGGTGGTCAAGCTGCTGGACCAGGTCCAGGAGTTGGGCTTGGAGATCGACACCATCGCCCCGGATCACGGCATCATCTGGCGCAAAAATACCGGCGCCATCTTGGAGGCCTACAGGCGCTGGGGCAGCCAGGAGACCAAGGCCAAGGCCACCATCGCCTACGACTCCATGTGGCACTCCACCGAGACCATGGGCAAGGCGGTCATGGAGGCCCTGATCAAGGAGGGCCTGGAGGTCAAGTTCATGGACCTCAAGGTCAACCACCGCTCGGACATCATGACCGAGATGTTGGATTCCAAGGCGTTTCTCTTCGGCTCGCCCACCCTCAACAACGGCATGATGCCCTACCTGGCCGACCTGCTCCACTATGTCCGGGGCCTCAAGCCCCTGGGCCGGATCGGAGCCGCTTTCGGCTCCTACGGCTGGTCCGGCGAGGCGGTCAAGATGCTGAACGGCCTCATGGAGGAGATGGGCGTCAAGCTGGTCCACCCCGGAGTCAAAATCCAGTACGTGCCCACCCACGAATCCCTGAAACAGTGCACCGAACTGGGCCAGGCCGTGGCCAAGGCGGTTAAGGAAGGGTAGCCTTTCGGACCTGGGGGAATCTTTTGAAAAAGATTCCCCCAGACCCCCTTCAAAACTTCTGGAGCACTATCAAGCAAGGCTTGATAGTGCCCTGAAAGGTTTTGGGAAGGGTTTCCCACTGTTGGGTGGTGTCGGGGTCACACCCCCGACACCGGAAAAGGGAATAATCTCCCATTGATTCCCCGGAGCCCCCATGTCCACCCGCAAGACAAAGTCCCTGGTCGTTTCCCTTCTCAAGGCCCAAGCCTCTTGGGAGGAGTTCTCCTCCCTGGAGCGGACCGCCCTGCTCAACGCCCTTCTGGCCGCCCTGAACCGGCCCGAGGAGGAGGTCCGCCGCAGGGCCGCGGAGATGCTGGGCCGGGCCGTGGCTGATATGGCCGAAGAGGGCGAGGAAGGGGAAGGCCTGGAGGCGGCCCGGAACATCATGCGGCGGCTGACCTGGTCGCTGAACGACGAGTCTGGGGCCGTGGGCTGGGGCGCGGCCGAGGGAATGGCCGAGATCATGGCCCGGGTTCCGGTTTTGGCCCGTGAGTTCTCCGCGGTGCTGGTCTTTCAACTCCGGGACGACCCAGGTTCTCCGGACTTCCCCCCCTTGGTCAAGTCGGCCCTGCGGGCCGTGGCCCGGATCGGCCGGGCGGACCGGGCCCACATCGCCGGCGCGGCCCAGCACCTGGAACGCTTTTCCAAAGACCCGGACCCGGAGATCCGGGACCTGGCCGCAAAAGTGGCGGATCTGGCGGGCGGCTGAAAAAAGCGGCGACAGATCCGGCCTGACTGCGTTGGTCAGTCCCTCCTCCAAAAGCCCAAGCCCTTGACCGCTTCGGCCTATCCAGGCTAAATTATCTTCCGGGTATCCAACCGAAACAATAATGCTCCAAAAATTGAAAGGCCGGAGGAAAGCATGAAGACCCCCCTATGGTCACCCAGTGAAGAGCAGATCGCCCAGGCCAACCTGACCCGATTCCGGCTCCAGGCCAACCGCTGCTACGGCCAGGCTCTGGCCACCTACGACGAGCTATACCAGTGGTCCATTGACAACCGGCCGGATTTCTGGGAGGCCATGTGGGATTTCGCCGGGGTGGTCCATTCCAAGGGCTACGACGCCGTGGCCCAGGACGCGGACAAGATGCCCGGGGCCAAATGGTTCGTGGGGGCCAGGCTCAACTACGCCGAGAACCTGCTCCGCTTTCGCGACGACCGGCCGGCCCTGGTTTTTTCCACGGAGCACGGCTCCCGCCAGGAGTTCACCTATGCCCGGCTTTACTCCCGGGTCAGCCAGTGCGCCCAGGCCCTCAAACAGGCCGGGGTGAAGGAAGGCGACCGGGTGACCGGGTTCATGCCCAATCTGCCCCAGACCATCGTGGCCATGCTGGCCGCCGCCTCCCTGGGCGCGGTCTGGTCCTCCTGCTCCCCTGATTTCGGCATCCAGGGTGTGCTGGACCGCTTCGGCCAGATTCAGCCCAAGATCCTGTTCACGGCCAACGGCTATTTCTACAACGGCAAGGCCCACGACTCCCTGGAGAGGGTGGCCGGGATCGAGAAGGAGATCCCCTCCCTGGAGAAGGTGGTGGTGGTGCCCTACACCCAGGAGGACCCGGACATCTCGGGACTGGACAAGGCCGTGTCCTGGAAGGACTTTTTGGAGGGGGAAATCCCGGAGATGGAGTTCGCCCAGCTGCCCTTCGACCATCCCCTGTTCATCATGTACTCCTCCGGCACCACCGGACTGCCCAAGTGCATGGTCCACGGGGCCGGCGGCACTCTGATCCAGCATCTCAAGGAGCACCAGCTCCACTGCGACCTGAAGCGGGAGGACAAGCTGTTCTACTTCACCACCTGCGGCTGGATGATGTGGAACTGGCTGGTCACCGGCCTGGCCACCGGGGCCACCCTGCTTCTTTACGACGGCTCGCCGTTCGCCCCGGATGCGGGCGTGCTCTGGCGCATGGCCCAGGAGGAGAAGATGTCCATCTTCGGCACCTCGGCCAAGTATCTGGCCGCCCTGGAAAACTCGGGCTACAAGCCGGGCCGGGAGGTGAACCTGGAAGACCTCCGGATGATCACCTCCACGGGCTCGCCCCTGGCCCCGGAAGGGTTCGAGTTCGTGTACCGGGACATCAAGTCCGATCTCTGCCTTTCCTCCATTTCCGGGGGGACGGACATCGTCTCCTGCTTCGCCCTGGGCAACCCCACCGGGCCGGTCCACTCCGGCGAGCTCCAGGCCCGGGGCCTGGGCATGGCCGTACAGGCCTTTGACGCCGAGGGCAAGCCGGTGATCCAGGAAAAGGGCGAGCTGGTCTGCGCCAAGGCCGCCCCCTCCATGCCCATCTATTTCTGGAACGATCCGGACGGGGAGAAGTACCGGGCCGCCTATTTCGACGTCTACCCCGGGATATGGCACCACGGGGACTACATCGAGATAACGGATTCGGCCGGGGTGATCATCTACGGCCGCTCCGACGCCACCCTCAACCCGGGCGGGGTCCGCATCGGCACGGCCGAGATCTACCGCCAGGTGGAGAACATGAAGGAGATCACCGACTCCCTGGTCATCGGCCAGGACTGGGATAACGACGTGCGGGTGATCCTGTTCGTGATCACCGCGGAAGGGGTGGAGTTCAACGAGGACCTGGTCAAGAGGATCAAGACCGCCATCCGGACCAACTGCACCCCCAGGCACGTCCCGGCCAAGGTCATCCAGGTGGCCGACATCCCCTACACCATTTCCGGCAAAAAGGTGGAACTGGCCGTGCGCAACGTGATCCACAATCTTCCGGTCAAGAACCGGGACGCCCTGGGCAACCCCAAGGCCCTGGACTTGTACAAGGATCTGGAGGAGCTGAAGAGCTGAGAGCGCTTTTATAAAGAGGCCCGATCGCTCATTCCCCTCCCCTTTAAAGGGGACCGGGAATGGATGAAAGGTGTCTTGAAACCAGTCCTACTCTTCCTGGGCCTTCAACTCTTCGGGGATGATCAGCCCCTCGTCCATGAGCTCCTTGAACTGGAGGTTGGTGCAGCCCAGTTCGTATTCCTGGCACAGGTCGCGCACCTGGTCGTAGCAGTTGTGGCAGGGGGTGAGGACCTTGGCGGCTCCGGTTTTTCTGATCTGCTCGGCCTTTACCTTGCCGCCGATCAAACGCCGTTCCCGGAAATGGCCGGCCATGGGGATCATGCCCCCGCCGCCGCAGCAGCAGTAATTGTAGTTGCCGTCGCCGTCCGGCATCATGTCCCGGAAATCGGCGCACATGTAGTTCATCAGGAAGCGGGCCTCCTTGGCCAGGCCGCCGTTGCGGGAGACGTTGCAGGGGTCCTGGTAGGTTATGGGCTCCTGATAGAACTTCTCCTTTATCTTTATCCGGCCCTCCTTTAAATACTTGGCGAAGAGTTCCACCGAGTGGACCACCTCAAAGGGGTGGGGCTCCCCGAACCAGGCCGGGGATTCGTACTTGAGGGAGCGGAAGGCGTGGCCGCATTCGGTGACGGCCACCTGCTTGACCCCCAGCTTGAGGGCCTGGTCCTTGATCAGCTGGACCGGGATCTTGGCCGAGGCGATGTCGCCGGCGAACATGGCCAGGTTGGTGGAGTCCCAGCCCGGCTGGGAGGGAACCGTCCAGTCCTCCCCGGCCAGATAGAATATCTTGGCCGCCAACTGGATGTCCATGGGGTAGAACTTGGGCTCCCGGGCGTTGACCGTGTACATGATCTTGGCGCCCTTTTTGTCGATGGGAATGGTCGCTCCGGGCAGCTCCTCCTGGAGCTCCTCCTCCATCCACTCCAAGGTGTCGACCCAGTCCTCAACCGAGATGGCCATCTGGTTGCCGGTCTCGCGGTAGTTCTTGATAGCTTCCTTGAGGGGGGCCGGATGCATGTCCTGGGTGACCATCAGGGTCCGCATGAAGGCCACCATGGAGGCGATGTCGATCCCGTAGGGGCAGAACAGGGAGCAGCGGCGGCACATGGTGCAGCTGCCGTAGACCATCTCGAAGAAGTCGTCCAGAAACTCCTGGGAGACCTTGCCCTTCTTGCGGATGATCTCCAGAAGCCCCTTCATCTTCAGGGAGGGGACAAACTTGGGGTTGCGGTCGTTGGCCTGGTAGTAGTGGCAGGTGTCGGCGCACAACCCGCACCGGGCGCAGATTTTGAGGTACATCTTGACCCGGGCGTTCAGCTTTTCGTCTATGGCTTTCTGTAGCAGATCGGTATTTATCTGTCCCATCTGGACCGCTCCCTTATGGGCCTAGTCTTGGTGCTCACTGAGTTTTGCTCTTTGGCCGTCAAGCCGAATAACCGCGGCGGTTCCACTCGATGCCCATGACCGCCCTTGACGGGAAAAAGAAGAACATGTGAGATAGTTTGGTCACCGGGATCAGAACCAGCCAGAGTTCCCCGGTGAGGATGTGGATCATCCGGCCGTAATCTCCCAGAGAGTCGGTGTGGGAGGCCAGCCAGCCGGTCAGGAAGGGCAGCACGGCCAGAATCAGGATGAGATAGTCGCTGAACTCGGAGATTATCCGGACCTCCGGGACCACCATCCTCCTGATCAGGAAGGAGGCTCCCAGGGCGATCACGATCCAGGTCATGGGCTGGATCCAGCCGTCCGGGATCCAGGCCCAGGAGAGGGCCGACCACTCAAAAATCCCGGCCGTCCAAAGATAGCCCTCCTCCCACTCGTTGAGATGGGCTACGCAGAACAGGGGCAGGGCCAGCAGACAGAGATGGAAAAGATAGCTGGCCAGGGTGAAGAGCGGGTTTTTTTTGACTGTCTGGTTGAAAGGGAGGATGTACCTTATCCAGGTCTTGAGCACCGCGGCCAGGCTGAAATGGCTGAAGACGGGCCGGTCCCTTTTGCTGGCCAGAGTAAAGAAGGCGATCAGGCGGTAGATAATGCCGGCGCTAAAGAAGATCCAAACCGCCCACAGTAAAGGACCCTCCACAAACTCAGCGAATGCTTCCATCTTTGCCCCCCTATCGAAAATAGATTTCCGGCCGGCCCAAAAAAATGAGGCTCATTGAGCCGAAGTCCGTAGGGGAATCGCCCTGGATAATCACTTCCGGCGATTCTGTCCCCGGGAAAATTCTTGAGAAAATATTTCATTTATGAATTAGTTCATTTACCATGCCGTTTCAAGGCTGTCAATATTGAAACAATAGATATGAAATACATTTCAATATGATATAAAAAAATATTTCAGATAGATTTTATGGCTTATTATGTCCGGCACAATACGTTCCAAAAATTGCAAGGGAGGCTCTCCGGGAGAACCTATCCGCCCTGATTCCCCGGAACTGGAGGCAAGGTTGACGGAGTACCCCGGCCGTGACAAACTAAACTGACACTGCTGGTGACGGACCCGCCGGTCGGGGCCGGAAGGGACGGGTCGGGCAGTAGGGGGGCAAGACTATTTCCCGCAAAAAAACAGGCGCGATAATGGGCCGGGGACTCAGGATAAGCCCTTTTCATCGCCTCTTTTTTAAGCTGACCATCAGCTTGGGCCTCATCTTGGCCCTGCTGGCCGCTTTTTTAGTGGCTCTGCCCATCAGGGGCCAGCACCAACGGGCCATCCGGTCCATGGTGGAGACGGCCGAGTGGGTGGCTCGGGCCGTGGAGTGGGGCGCCCGGGACACCATGCACCAGGACCAGCGGGCCGAACTACAGGCTATGATCAACTCCATCACCCTGAGCGAGCAGGTTAACCTGATCCGGATCTTCAATAAAAAAGGGCGGATAATGTTCTCCTCCGCGGAGGAGGAGGTGGGCCGCACCGTAGACATGAAGGCCCAGATATGCGCCGGGTGCCATTTCCAAGAGGACCCCACCGAGACCCGGCCCCTGCTGCGGAACCACTGGGTTCTCGCCCCCCACGGCCAGGACCCGGACCGGGCTCTTGATCTGGTCAAGCCCATAACGGCCGACCCCTCCTGTTCGGCCTCGTCCTGCCATGTCCACTCTCCGGAGCGCACGGTTCTGGGCCTGGCGGAGGTGAGGCTCTCTCTGGCCGCAGTGGACCGGGAGCACCGGGAAGCCACCAGGTCTCTGTTGCTCCTGGCCGCCCTGATCTTCGGCGCGGCCTGGATCATTCTGCCCCTGTTCATCTACTTTTTCGTAAACCGGCCCCTGTCCTCGCTTTTGGCCGGGACCCGGAGAATCGCCCGAGGGGATTACGACCAGCCCCTGAAACTGAAAAGCCGGGACGAGATGGGCGCCCTGGCCGAGGCCTTTGAACAGATGCGGCTCAGGGTCAAGTCCAACACCGAGGACCTGGCCGAGAGCCGGCAGCTGTTCAAGACCATGTTCGAGCAGGTGCCCTGCTATATCTCGGTTCAGGACAGGGAGTTCCGGCTGCTGGCGGTCAACGATCTGTTCAAGAGGGACTTCGGCGGAAAGCTGGGCGACTACTGCTACCATGCCTACAAGGGCCGGAACTCGGTCTGCCCCAATTGCGCCGTGGCCAAGACCCTGGCCGACGGCCAGATCCACGCGGCCGAGGAAACGGGGGTCGGCCAGGACGGGAACCCCATCCACTTCCTGGTCCTGACCGCGCCCGTCTACGATCTGGACGGACGCTTGACCTCGGTCATGGAGATGTCCACCGACGTGACCGCCATCAGAAGGCTGGAGATGCAGCTGAAACAGTCGGAGGAGAAGTATCACCTTCTTTTCGACAACGACCCCAACCCCACTTTTCTGCTGAGTAATTCGCGGTTGAGTATCCTGGACGCCAACGAGCGGGCCCTGACTGATCTGAGATACTCCCGCCTCGACCTGATCGGGCGGTCATTTTTGGACCTGATCCAGCCCGCCGAGCGGGACCGGGTGGAAAAAGCCTTATGGGGCGGTGAAAAGCTGGTCCAGCAGGTCAAGCAGGTCCGGGAGGACGGGTCCAGGCTGTTCGTGGATATCAGGGCCTCCTATGGGCAGCACCTGAGCCAGAAGGCGGTCATCGTCTCCACGGCCGACATCACCGAAAGGTTGAGGACCGAGCAGCAGCTGATCCAGGCCTCCAAAATGGCCACCCTGGGGGAGATGTCGGCCGGGGTGGCCCACGAGCTCAACCAGCCGCTGACCGTTATCGGCACCGGGGCCTCCTTTGTCAAAAAAAGGTTGGCCCTGGATAAGACGGTCCAGCCCGATGTATTGGCCGAGGTGGTCCAGGAGATGGCCGACCAGGTGGAGCGGGCCTCCAAAATTATCAACCACCTGCGCGAATTCGGACGGAAATCTGAGGTGGAGAATACCCTGGTGGACCTGAATACTCCCATCCGGGGCGTTTTCAGCCTTCTGGGCCAGCAACTGCGGCTCCGCAATATCAGAGTGGTTATGGACCTGGACGGGGGCTTGCCGCCCATCCGGGGGGACGCCAACCGGCTGGAACAGGTTTTTATCAATTTCATCATAAATTCCAGGGACGCCATTGAATCGGCTCGGGAGAATGACCAGGCCGAGGGCGATCCGTCCCGTGAGGGGCTGATCGAGATCAGGACTGCGGTCCGCCGGGGAAGGATCCGGGTTACTGTCCTGGACAACGGTTGCGGTATAAAGGATCAGGATCAGGACCGGATCTTTGAGCCGTTTTTCACCACCAAGGAGGTAGGCCAGGGGACCGGGCTGGGGCTTTCCATCTCCTACGGCATCATCTCTGATTACGGCGGAACCATAAAGGTCGCCAGCCACCCCGGCAAAGGCACCGAGATCACCCTGGAGTTTCCCGCGGCAACGGAGGACTAGAAGCGTGGAAGGCCAGTTTCTGCCTGATTTTAAACGCATTCTGCTGATCGACGATGAGCCTGGGATCCGCAAGATGATGTCCCTGGATCTTTCCGCGGACGGCTACGAGGTCAGCACCGCCGAGGACGGTCCGGCCGGATTGGAGCTTTTCCAGCGGGAGAAACCCCATCTGGTCCTGACCGATATCAAGATGCCCGGCCTGGACGGGCTGGAGGTCTTGAAGAGGATCAAAAGCCAGGCTCCGGAGACAGAGGTGATCGTCATTACCGGGCACGGAGACATGGAGACGGCCATCAGAGCCCTCCAACTGGATGCCGGAGATTTCATCACCAAGCCCATCAACGACCAGGCCCTGGACGTGGCCCTGAAACGGGCCAAGGAGAGGTTGCGGCTCCGGGGCGAACTGTCGGCCTACACCTGCGACCTGGAGAGCAAGGTCCGGGAGGCCACCGAAAAGTTGATCGAAGCGGAGAGGTTGGCGGCCATCGGCCAGACCGTGGCCCAGGTGGCCCATTCGGTCAAGAACATGCTGGCCGGTTTGCGGGGCGGGGTTTTCCTGGTTCAGGAAGGGCGGAAAAAAGGGGACCAGGTTTTGACCGGGCAGGGCCTGAACATGCTGGAGCGGAACCTGCGCCAGGTAAAATCCTTTGTCACCGACATGCTGAACCTGTCCAAGGTGCGGGTTCCGGAAGTGGAGGATATCGATCCCGCTGCGGTGGCCCGGGAGGCGGTGGAGATAATGAGCCTGGAGGCCCAGGCCAAGGTGGTGGACCTGGAGATGGCGGAAGCCCCGGCGGGTTTGACCCTGCGGGCGGAAAAAAGACTTATCCTTGATGCCTTGATCAATCTCATCTCCAACGCGGTCGACGCCGCGGCCGAGGTCACCGGCGGCCGGGTGGAAGTCGCGCTGGAAATGAGGGAGGGAGAGGTCGCCTTTGTAGTCGAGGATAACGGGCCGGGACTGGCCGCCGAGGCCGAGGCCAACATGGGCAAGGGTTTTTTTAGCACCAAGGGCGGGGCGGGCACCGGCCTGGGGTTGATGGTGGCCCACAAGACAGCCAAAGAGCACGGCGGACGGGTGGAGTATGCTCCCCGCCGGCCCAGAGGTGCTGTTTTCCGTCTGATTCTGCCCTCATAGGCGAACTCCCGGGAGTTGATCTCATATTGAAATAATTTCAATTCAAAAACATCTCAAGTAGCTCAAATTGAGATTTTTTCTTGACCACCTCCCCCCAGGCCATTAACCTTTAATTGGGTCGTAGCGAGGCTGAGCGGGACAAAGAGGAGGACGAGATGGTCGCCTATAAGAATATCTTATACTGTACCGATTATTCGGAAGATGCTGATCTGGCCTTCATCCATGCGGTCCAGTTCGCCCAAAGATACGAAAGCAAACTCCACGTTCTGCACATTTTGGATACTATTCACCGCTACACGCCCTACGAGACCTCGGAGCCGGCGGAGGAGTTGGAGAAGGATTGGATCGCTTCTCCGGAGTTGATCGGAAAAGTCAAAAAAAGGGTCATCGACCGCTATCAGCCCCGCCTGGAAGGGCTTACGGAAGTCACCTGGACGGTCATCCCCGGAGTTCCCTTTGTGGAGATTCTGAGGTATGCCAGGGAGAACGGGGTCGATCTTATCGTCATGGGTTCGGCCGGTGAAAGCGAACAGGACCAGACCAGTTTTCTTTCCACCGTGGCCAACGTCTCCCGCCGGGCCCCCTGCCATGTAATGGCCATCCGCAATCCTGAAAAGCGGTACACTCTGTAGGCCAGAGAGGAGTTCCCAAGATGGCTAAAAGAATTGTTGTCGTTGACGATGAGTTGGATATCCGGACCTTTATCTCAACCCTGCTGGAGTCCCAGGGCTTTAAGACGGCGGTGGCTCCCAACGGCGAGGCCGGCATGGAAAGGGTGCGGGAGAAGAAACCGGACCTGATCACCCTGGATATAATGATGCCCCAGGAGAGCGGGATTAAAATGTACCGGGATCTGAAGATGGATCCGGAACTGAAGGATGTGCCGGTCATCGTTATTTCGGCCATGGCCCGGAAAACCTTTCTCCACTCCCAGAAACTGCTGGACCAGTTCCGGGGGCAGAATGTACCCGAGCCGGAAGGCTATATCGAGAAGCCGCCGGAGCCGGACGAGTTGATGGACGAAGTGAACAGAGTGCTGGGCTAGAAAGCCCCGAGAGCTTATGGGCCGCTCCCGAAAGGGGGCGGTTTTTTTTGGGCCTGCGGAACGACCGGAGAGAGAACCTATCTCATCTCGGCCACGACCCGGAATCCGGTTCTCATGTTTTTCTTGAAGGTGGTCCGGTGGGCGGACCGCAAGGTGGCCGGGCCGTCCAGGAAACAGCCTCCCCTGATGACCCGGTAGCGGCCCTTCTCCGGTCCCCGGGGATCCTGTTTAGGCGATTTGCTGTAATAGTCGGCCTTATACCAATCGGAGCAGATCTCCCAGACGTTGCCGTGAACATCGTGGAACCCCCAGGGATTGGCCTTCTTAAGCCCCACCGGCTGGGTTCTGAATCCGGCGCAACCCACATACCAGCCGTATTTGATCAACTCACGGGGGTCGTCGCCGTAAGAATATTGGCTGGTGGTCCCGGCCCGGCAGGCGTACTCCCATTCCGCCTCGGTGGGCAGACGGTGATGGATCTTATTATCCATTGTATTAAGTTTGTTTAAAAAATCCATAACTTCGGCGAAGGATACCTGCTCCACCGGACGGAGCCCCTTTGGGTCGATGAAGCGGCTGGGGTTGTCTCCCATTACCTCCTCCCACTGGCCCTGGGTCACTTCGGCGACCCCGAACCAGAAGGGTTTGGCGATGACCACTTCGTGGTAGGGCAGTTCGTCGGGCCTGGTCAGGCTCTCCACGGGGCTGCCCATCATAAACCGGCCGGCCGGAATCAGATTGAACTTCATGCCCAGGGTGTTGGTCAGACCTCCGCCGCTGGGAGCGGGCGCGGTCTGCTGCGGGGGCCTGGCTTCCCTGATCCGGTTTTTCAACGCGGCCACCCGGCCGCCCCAGCCCAGCGCCGCGGCGGCCTCGTCCACCAGGGTCTCCGCTTCCAGAATCTGACCTGCATTCAAGAGCAGTTCGGCCTTGTCCAGCTTCAATTCGGCCTGCCGGAGGCTGTCCTGCTCCAGAGCCGCGATCCTCTCCTCCAGGCGCTTAAGTCCGGGATCGTCGGGGATCAGCCTCTGGGCCTGTTCCAAATTCCAGCGGGCCTCCTCCCGATCCCCATCGGCCAAGGCCTCCAGAGCCCGCCTGATGTGCCGTTCTCCATTGAGGACCCTCTCGTACTCGGCGCCCTGCACCGGTGTCGTCTGCCGGGGCTCGGTCGGGCTATGTACGGGCGCCGGGGTTTGTTCCGCTGCCGGTGATTTTCCTTGGCTCTCGGCGGGCTCTGTCGTGGCCGGGGAATCCTTGGCCTGTTCCGGCTGCACCTGGTTTTTCGCAGTTGTTTTGTCGTCGGGCGCGGGTTGGCCGCTCTTCTTTTGGTCGGTCAAAGCCGGTTTGACCTTTTGTCCCAGGGCCGCCACCTTTTTGGGATCAGCTCCGGCCAGGGCGGCCGTTTCCACAAACTCGGCGGCCTGGAGGGGGTCGCCCAGGGCCAGGGCGTCTTGGGCCAGTTCCAAGGCCCTCTCGGCGATTATCTTGAGCCCTTCGTAAGCGGCTTTGTTGCCCGGGTCCAGGGATTCGACCTCCTGATACTTGGAGACGGCGCCCTCTCGGCCGGGACCGCCCAGGCGGCCGTTGGCCAGGTCCTCCTCCGCGCCCTTGAGGAGTTGCTCGATCTTGTGGCGAACAGGTTCGGGCAACATGGATGAGCTGTCTTTGGACTGAGCCTGAGCCGGAAGAGTTCCCCAGAGGAGCATCCCCCAGAGTAAGACCCAGGCCAGGCGACCCGCTGTGCTTTTTGAAGATGGCATCATCGTTCGATCCCTGAAAGATTTTAGGGTTGTTTGGGCTCAACGCCCGCTTGATCTGTTTCGGCGCCGCAGCCGGTGGTCCGGCGGATTGCGCCCTCAAAATTGTTTTATACCCCGCAGGGGTTTAATGGTTTGGGCGCTCTTTAAACCGGGCGAGAAGGCCGCTCGGACGGTTGGCCTTCCAGCTGTTTTCATCCTTTAAGTTTGAAATCCTATCATATTTTAGCCCCCGGGGCAGAGCCCAAAAATAAAAAAGGCCGGCCTGAAAAGGCCGGCCCGAGTCTGAATTTTGATACCTAGAAGAGGCCCAGGAAGAATCCTCCGGCCACGGCGGAGCCGATGACTCCGGCCACGTTGGGGCCCATGGCGTGCATCAGGAGGTAGTTCTTCTTGTTATATTTCTGACCCATGTGCTGAACGATACGGGCCGACATGGGGACGGCCGAAACCCCGGCCGCGCCCAGCATGGCGTTGAAGGGCTGCTTGGAGAACTTGGACATGATCTTGCCGAAGAGGACTCCGAAAGCCGTTCCCACGCAGAAGGCGAACAGGCCCAGGAGAAGCACCATCAGGGTTCTGAACTGGAGGACCTTTTCGGCCGGCATGGAGGCCCCGATCCCCAGCATCAGGAGGATGGTGATGATGTTGATCAACTCGTTTTGGGCGGTCTTGCTGAGGCGCTCCACCACTCCGGATTCGCGGAACAGATTGCCCAGGAAGAGCATTCCCACCAGGGGCGCGCTTTTGGGGATCAGCAGAATGATCACGAACATGCCCACCAGGGGGAAAATAATCCGCTCCAGCCTGGAAACCGGGCGCAGAATCGGTTTCATCTGCAATTTACGCTCGGCCTTGCTGGTCAGTAGTTTGATAATGGGCGGCTGGATGATGGCCACCATGGCCATGTAGGAGTAGGCCGCAGTGGCGGTGATGCCCATTATCTCGGGGGCCAATAGCCCGGTGGTGTAGATGGTGGTGGGTCCGTCCGCGCCGCCGATGATGCCGATGGAACAGGCCTCGGGCACGGTGAATCCCAGAAGCAATGCGCCGATAAAGGAGGTGTATATGCCGATCTGAGCCGCCGCACCCAGGACAAAGGCCCGGGGGTTGGCGATCAGAGGTGAGAAATCGGTCAGGGCCCCGATTCCGAAAAAGATAAACTGGGGCAGGATGGTCCACTGGTACAGACCGTATTTAAGGATAATGCCCAGAATTCCGGCCTGGCCAGCCGCCTGTCCGGCTGCGGGTTCGGTCATCAGTCCGGTAAAGGGCAGGTTGGCCAGGATCATTCCCGCCCCGATGGGCAGGAGTTCATAGGGCTCCCATTCTTTTTTGATGGCCAGGAAAATGAAACCCAGGCCGACCAGAAGCATGATGATGTGCGCCAGATCCAGTCCAAAAAAACCCATCTGCAGACCTAGAAACTGCTGGGTAGTCCCGAAAGCTTGTTGGGCGGCCGTCATTTGGATTCCCCTTCAGCCTTTTTCCGGCTCTGCGATCCTTGAACGACTCTGCCCATGATTTCAGTGATAGCGGCCAGCAGAATCATGATCCCGAAGACCAGTCCGATCCCTCTTGCCACGATTGACCAGGCTACCGCCCAATCTACACTTGCCATTTTTGTCTCCCCTAATCATTAAAGCTAAAAAGCGGAAAAAGCCTACAATGAACCTAAAGTTATGTCAATCTCCTGCTTGGGCCTCCGGGCCGGAAATAAACTTTCAGACCGACAACGCACGGGGATATCGGGGCCGCCGAGGTGCGATATTTTGATTTGGACTTGCCGTTTGATCATCCAAATAATAAGCTTGGGTCGTTTAAGGGAGTAAAAGAGATGAAAAAAACGGCCTTGCTGATCATTCTGGTATTCGTTCTGTTGAGCCTTGTCGGGTGCGGAAAAAAACAGCTCCCCTCTCCTATCCCGCCTCAGGCTTCGCCCCAGCCGGCCGAGCTGTCCGGCCAGGCGGAGGACCTTCTGGGCCGGGCCGAGGGTGAGTTCCGCCGGGCCAGGTATTACGAGGCGGACAGGCTGTTTACCGAATTTTTGCGGAGATACGGCGATCAAAAGGGACAGGACCTGGCCTGGCTGCGCCATGCCCAGATCCAGCTCTGGTCCGGTTTTCCGGATGGCGCCAGGCAGAGCCTTCAATATGTTCTGGAGGCGGAGCCTCCCTCCAACCTGAAGTCCCAGGCCCACCTGATCATGGCCGGGGTGGAGCTGGCCGGAAACAATCCCATGGCGGCCCTGGCCTCGCTGGCCGAATGCCGGGTCAAGAAGCTCCAACCCTGGGAAAAGACGGACTACTATCATCTTACCGCCCGGGCCAGGTTCGCCTTGAATCAGCCCAAGGCGGCCCTGGTGGCCCTGGTCAGGTCCCATGAAACCGCCGATGCCTCGGTCAAGACCTCCCTGGAACGGAGGTTGAGCTCCTTTGTCTCCGCCTGGCCGCTCCAAACCCTGGACGAGCTGTCTAAGCTTTATAACTCCCGGTTCCCTTCCTTCTGGATATATCTGGGTCTGGCCGAAAAAGCGGCTGCGGCCAACGACTGGGCCAAGGTCAGGCACTACAAGGCCGAGGTGGCCAGCCGGTTCCCGGCCGGGGAGGCGGAGGGCAAGGGCGGCGAACCCAGCCGGGCGGAGGGCCAGGCCCAGGGAGAGGTCATCTTCATCCCGCCCAAAGCCGGTCCGGAAAGCTCTGAGAAGGCGGGAAAAGCCGAACCCGCCAAGGGCTATTCCCAGAGGAGCTACACCATCGGCTGCCTGCTGCCCCTTAGCGGTCCCCTGGCCGGATACGGCCAAAAACTGTTGAAGGGCATCCAGTTGGCCCTGGACTCGTTCCACCAGAGCTCCAGCTTTACGCTCCTTATTGAGGACACGGCCAACGATCCCGAGACCGCCGCCAGGGGGTTGGCCAATCTGGCCGCCAACCCCGAGGTTTTCGCGGTCATCGGGCCGCTCTCCGGCTCCCTGGCCGTGACCCTGGCGGATCGGGCGAACGAGTT
Source organism: Desulfarculia bacterium (assembly GCA_963662305.1). Taxonomy (GTDB): domain Bacteria; phylum Desulfobacterota; class Desulfarculia. The sequence continues at coordinate 1,592,549 of OY759351.1, forward strand.
GGAGATGCCACTGATCACCCTGACTCAGAGGACCGACATATCCGGCGGATCCAAATGGGTTTTCAGGGATTTCCTCACTCCCGCGGAGTTGATCGAGGCCTTGGCCCAACGGGCGGTGGAAAATCTGAAATTGACCAGGGTGGCCGTGCTCCAGCCTCAGAACAAATACGGCCTGAGAATGGCCGAAATGCTGGCCGAGTCCCTGGGGCGCCACGGCGGGAAAGTGGTGAAAAAGGTCTCCTACCCGCCCGGCACTTATGACCTGGGAGAACAGATGACGGTCCTGGGCGGACACAGCCCCAACCTGCCGCCCCGGGAGGAGCCGCTGCCCTACGACGCCCTGTTCATCGCCGAAGACGCGGACGCGGTCATCCAGGTGGCCCCTCAGCTCTCTTTTTACAACCTGAGCGGTTTTGTTCTGCTGGGGACCAACCTGTGGCACGAAAAACGGCTCATCGAGCAAGCCGGGCCCTATGTTCAGGACGCCATCATCCCCACGGTCTTTTTCCCCGATTCCGAGGAACCGCAGGTCAGGGACTTTGTGGAAAGATATCAGGAGACCTACGCCGAGCCCCCGGAACTGTTCGCGGCCCTGGGCTTCGATGCCTCCCGCATGGTTGCCGAGGCTCTTTGGGGCGGCAATGTGGAAACCAGGGCGGAGTTTGTCCGGATTTTCGCAAAAATAACCGACTATCCGGGAGTGACCGGGCTGACCCTGATGAATCCCAAGGGCGAGGCTGTCAAGACGCCTTATCTTCTGACCGTCAAAGGCGACCGCTTTGTGCCGGCCCCCCTGGAGCCCATTGTTCCGGGCGAGGCGGTCCGCAATTATTAGTCCCAGGAGATAACCGGCCCTAACCAGGGAGAGATGGGATCAAGGGCGGCAGACGGCGTCGGAGACGACTATCTGCCCAGAAAGGCATAAAGCTCCTCAAAGGGGTTTTTGATCCGGGGCGGGCCGGCCGCCGCTGCCGGAGGGCTTTTCTCCCCGGCCTGGTCCATTGCGCCCAGGGCCTCGGCCAGGTCGGCCCGCAGATCCTCTACATCTTCGATGCCCACCGAGTAGCAGACCAGGCCCTGGGGTAGACCCGGATCGGCCTCCGCCGGGGGAGGGTCTTGGTTGGGACTGGCGGCGGCGGTTTCCACCGCCTCCATGGGCCTCCTGGGCCGAGCGTAGCGCAGTCTTTCCATAAAGCGTTCCGCTGCCCCGGGCCCGCCTTTCAGCGTAAAAGCAAGAAGGCCGCCGAAGCCCCGCATCTGGGCCTCGGCCTGCCCATGTCCCGGATCTCCGGGCAGTCCGGGATAAAAGACCCTCTCCACCTGATCCCGATCCTCCAGCCAGTGGGCCAGGGCCAGGGCCGAACGGTTCTGCCGGGCCACCCTGAGGTGGAGGGTTTTCATCCCCCCGAGCAGCAGGGGGGCCTCCTTCGGGTGAAGGACGGCCCCCATTATCTCCCGCTGGCCGGAAATTTTTGTAATCAACCCCGGCGGTCCGCAGACGGCTCCCCCCAGGGAGCCGGCCTGGCCGCTCAGGAGGCGGACGCCCGAGTGGATGACCAGATCCGCGCCCAGCCCAAGGGGGGTCTGATTGACGGGGGTGGCCAAGGTGTTGTCCGCCACAACCAAGGCTCCAGCCTTCCTGGCCGCCTTACTAAGCAGGGCCAGGTCCAATACCCGCAATTCCGGGGTGGTGGGCGATTCCAGATAGACGGCTTTGCACCCGAGGACGATTTTCCTGATCAGATCCTCTGTCCCGGCGGTTCGACAGAGTTCCACCCGGACCCCTATCCGGCCCAGATAACCGAGGAGCGGGGCCGGGACCGGGCCCCAGGGGCCCTGGACCGAGACCAATGTGTCGCCTGGCTCCAGCAGGGCGAGCAGGGTGACCGCGACCGCCGCCTTTCCGGTGCCGAACCCAAGGGCCGCCGGGGCGCCCTCCAAAGAGGCGATCTTCTCCTCAAAGGCCCGGACCGCCCGGCTTGGGGCGGCGACCCAAGCGGGGTATTCTGATTCTCCAGACCAGACGGCCCTGGTCCCCAGATCAGGGTGCTTATAATCGACCATGAAAGCCTTCCTCGGATTTTCTTATTTCATCTTTAATACTTAATGTAGGGAGAACCCTTTTGTCAATCAGGCCGGATGGGTTTGGCGCAGAAAGACACCCGGACCCGCTATTGCCGGATCGGCCGGGGGTGTGCTATGCAGTCAGAGTTCAACAATTGGTTAGAGGTAAGGATGTCATCCGGATTCACCCCGGCCGTGGTCCCGCCCCAGGAGGATAACGGCCCTTCATATTGGTTTCTGGTCCGTGAGGACCGGATTTTGGTTGCCTTGAACCCGAACGGTCCCAGCGGGAAGGCCGAGATTCCTCTTCTGGATCATCCCCGTCGTCTGGGTCTGGGGTTGGAGGCGATCCACTACCTGGGCTCCCTGGAGGGACGCGGAGTCTATACCGCCGAAGTGAGCGGAGTCCCGGACCGGTTGCCGGGTTTGACCTTCAAATCGGTCCGGTCGCTGCTGCTTATGCTGGAGGGCGAGATGCTCTCCCTGGCCGGGCGGGCCATTCAGATCGTGGAGTGGGACAAGACCCACCGGTTTTGCGGAAGGTGCGGCCAGGCCACCCGGAATCATTACCGGGAAAGGACCAAAGTATGCCCGGCGTGCGGTCTGGAGTCCTATCCGGTTATCTCTCCGGCCGTTATCGTGGCCGTTTCCCGGGGCGACCAGCTGCTCCTGGCCCGCTCTCCCCGGTTTCCGGAGAACATGTTCTCAGTGCTGGCCGGGTTCAATGAACCCGGAGAGTCGTTGGAGGAGACGGTGGAACGGGAGATAATGGAGGAGGTGGCTATCCGGGTGACCAGGGTGCGCTACTTCGGCTCCCAGCCCTGGCCCTTTCCCCACTCCCTGATGGTCGGTTTCACCGCCGACTACGCGGAAGGAGAGATCCAGGTGGACGGAGAGGAAATAGTAGAGGCCGGCTGGTTCAAGCCCGGAAGGATGCCCGAGCTGCCGAGGCGCTACAGTATCGCCCGGTCGCTGATCGAGGGTTTTCTGGCCGCCCATCCGCCGGCCGGCCCCAGGAGCGGCTAGTCCGGCCGCGGGTCCGGTAAAACCGGGCCGGGGCCAAAAAATCACCGGCGGCCGTATTGTATCAATTTTTAGGTGATGGAACCCCCAAAGGGAACCCCAAATAATGCCGGCCCCGAAGGCGTCACCTACCTTCGGGGCCGGGCATCGATCCTGTCTGGGGTTGTTTGCCTACGCCCTTCCCAATTTTGATTAACCCGCTGATGCCGTTGGGTCGCCGTTCTTGAACTCTTTTTTTAGTATGCGTCCCCTTTGCTCGAACCCGCCAAGCAGGGAGGGTCGCTTATCTCTTATGTTAGCCAAGAACTTTATTCACCTCTCACGAACACCGCAGGCTATTGAATCTTTCCTTGATTTAAAGTCTACCCCAGACGGTTCCGTTTGCAAGGCGTCGCCTCATTTTTGTGAAAAATATGGTCAATTTATATTAACAAATTTAACTAAAGAAAAAACGGAGCGGCCCCGGGAAGCCGATCTGTGAACCAGATTTACGAGCTGAAGCGCAATTTGAATTGTCAGCAAAGTTAGGTAGGGTATGATATAATAAGAGTTAATAAACAAAGTTGGAGGGTATATGGCCTCGCCCCAAAAGCAGGAAGATCCATCGCCCGGACTCTCGGCCAGCCTGGAGGACTATCTGGAGGTTATCCATCATCTTCAGAGTAAAAACAAGGTGGCCCGGGCCAAGGACATCGCGGACAGCCTGGGCGTCACCCGGGGCTCGGTCACCGGTTCGCTGAAAGCTCTGGCGGCCAAGGGGTTGATCGAGTACGAACCCTATAGTTTCATCACCCTGACCGAGGAGGGCGCCGCCCTGGCCCGGGAGGTTATCCACCGGCACAAAACCCTGGAGGAGTTTTTCTCCAAGGTGCTCCAACTGGAACAGGTCAGGGCAGACGCCATCGCCTGCCAGGTGGAACACGCCGTGGACGACCAGACCATCGACCGTCTGATCTGCTTTATGGAATTTTTGGATTCGTGCCCCAGGGTGGGTGGAAAGTGGCTGGAACGGTTTCTGAAATATTGCCGTCACGGGGTGGACCCGGCCAAATGCCAGGAGTGCGTGCAGGAGGCGGTGGCGCTCGTTAGCGACTGATTCTTTCCGGATCATGAAAGCCCCGTGACCCGGACAGGGCGGTCAAGCCCGGTTTGCTTTTGCGGGTATGTGGGACATCACATATTCGGCCAGGGCGGTGATGGTCAGAGAGGGATTGACCCCCAGATTGACCGGGATATTGGAACCGTCCACCACATATAGGCCGGGGTAGCCGTGGACCCGGCCCTTGAAATCGGTCACCCCTTTGGTCTCGTCCTCCCCCATTACCGCCCCGCCTAAGATATGCGCCGTGGAGGATATGTCGAACAAGGCCTCTGTCCAGGCGCTCATGGGCTGCCCGTCGATCTCTTGACCGAGGCGGCGGGCCACCCGGTTGGCGACAGGAATGTAGGAGGGGATTCTTTGGGCTCCTGGGGCCAGCTCCGAGTTGAAGGAGTGGCCGGCCAGCCGCCACCAGCGCCGTTTGTGGGTCAGGCGGATGTGATTCTCGTCGGTCTGCATGACCAGGAGGATGGGCGTGCGGGCCGCCCAGTTGGGTATCCACAGGGATCTGAGAAAGGCCAGAGGGTGCCTGGCCGCCTGGCCCAGCAGATTGAGGGCCCTGGGCAAACGCCCCCCGCCCCCGGTGAGCAGCGTCACCAGCAGGCTCATGGCGTCCGAGCCCTTGTTGTAGCGGACGATTTCGATGTGGGTGGTCTGGTCGGCATGGATGCCCGAGGTTATGGCCAGCTGGCCGGAGTAGTCGGCCTTCCGGTCCCTGGCCGTCACGGTCAGCAGGGCCTCCGAGTTGGTCCTCACAAAATGGCCCAGCCGGTCCGACAGCCGGGGCAGTAGCCTCTTGATTTTGCATTCCAGAAGCAGCTTGACCGAGCCCAGAACCCCGCCGCTGAAGATCACCCCCTGGGCGGTCAGATAGCTGCGGGGATGGACCAGACCGGTTGATCTCCTGATCTCCACCCGGTATCCGGCCCCCAGGGGAGAGACCCCCACGGCCTCGGTCTCGGCCCTGATCTCCGTTCCCAGGTTTTGGGCCAGGTACAGATAGTTTTTATCCAGGGTGTTCTTGGCCCCCACCGGGCAGCCGATCATGCAGGCCCCGCAAAAGGTGCAGCCGGTCCGCTCGGGCCCTCGGCCGTTGAAATAGGGGTCCGGGACGGTCCGGTCCGGTTCGCCGAAATAAACCCCCACCTCGTTGATGTGAAAGGTGTCCTCGCCTCTCAGCTCCTTTCCGATCCTGGCCAGGATGTGGTCGGCCCGGCCCACCCTGGGGCAGGGCACGGCACCCAGCATGGCCTTGGCCGTCCGGTAATGGGGGGTCAGGCGGCTCTTCCAGTCGCCGGGGCCCCACTCCGGCTTGGCAAAAACATCGTCCGGCGGGGTCAGGAGCTGGTTGGCGTAGACCAGGCTGCCCCCGCCCACTCCTGCTCCGGACAGGATCAGGACGTGCCGGAACAGGGTCAGAACCTGGATGCCGTAGAGCCCCAAGGCGGGCATCCAGGCGAATTTACGAAGATTCCAGTTGGTCTTGGGAAAATCCTCGGTGCGGTAGGCCCGGCCCTTTTCCAGAATGCAGACCCGGTAGCCCTTCTCGGCCAGGCGCAGGGCCGAGACAGAGCCTCCGAATCCGGAGCCGATTATGATATAATCATAGTCGAACCTGGCCTCATTGGTCATGGCCTTCCCTCCGGTGGACTTGCTTGACCGTTTCCGGCTTTGGGCCCGGCCGATTCTTAGACCGGGAACCGATATTTAGCGAAAACGGATAAAATATTACTTTAAACGCTGGTTACAGACCTTTGGGCAGGCCCCCGAACCCCCTGTTTAAAAGCCTAAGGTAGGTTGGGCTTTGAAGTCCATCTGTTTTTGTGTATAAAAGCACGCACGGTTTTGCCGCGCCCGCCATCAGGGTTATCTGAAAAGGCAAAGGAGAACGCAAGTGGCCTACTCCACAGACCGCTCTATGCTGGAAAACTACCTCTCGGCTTGGACTCGTGATCCCGGCGGGGTTAAGAAGGCCTTCTTAACGATTTTTGTCAACCTGGATTCCCGGGGGGACACGACTCTCTCCTTCAAAGACAGGCCGGGGGTGTGCCACTCGCTCAGGGCGGTCAGGGCGAGCCAGGAATGGCGACCCTATTTCATCCTGGTGGACGTGATTGAAGACGACCCCGAGGACCGCTGGCTGTCCATCTGCTTCTACGCCGACATGATCGACGATCCGCTCAATCTGGGCAACGTCGTTCCCGAGGGGATAAACCATCTGGACGGCCACTGCTTTGATCTGGATGAGGACTGGGATCAGGACCTGCTGGAGTATCTCCTGGCCCGGATCGACCAGGCCCACGAAAAGGCGGAGAATTTGTAGCGCCCTTGCCGTTCCTTTGGTCCGGGGTATAATTTTTCCCAGCAACCACACCGGACAAAGGAAAAGACCATGGCTGAATGGAAGTGTTCCAACTGCGGGTATCAGCTCGGCGCCGACACCCCCCCGGCCCAGTGTCCCCAGTGCAAGGAAAAGTGCGAGTTCACGGACGTGACCTGCTATATCCCCCAATGTGGGGGCGTGGGCTCGGGCAATGTGGATCCCCGCCTGGGCAATAAGAAATGAGAATCGGGGAACCCTTCCCAAACTTTTATCAGCGATACCAAGCAAAGCTTGGGATCGCCCTAAAAGGTTTTGAAGGGGGTGCGGGGGAAACTTTTGCAAAAGTTTTCCCCGTTTCCATGCACGCTCAATACCCTATGGCGCAGCCGTCCTTGCGCCGGTCCGAGGCGCCCAGCAGCACATCCTGGTCCCGGTCCAGGTAAACGGCCTGGCCGCCGCCGACCTCGTTGATGGGGTAGGGGGTCCGGTCGATAACATGCCCCTTGGCCTCCAGCCCGGCGGCCGATCTCCCGGGGATGCCTTCCTCCAGATAGACGCGGAGTCCCTTCATGTGGCGGAACCTGGGCGCATCCAGAGCCTCCTGTAGGTTCATCTTAAAGTCGATCAGGTTGGCCAGGAACTGGACATGGCCCTGAGGCTGCATGTCCCCGCCCATGACCCCGAAACTCATGACAAAGCGGCCATCCTTGAAGAGCATCCCCGGAATTATGGTGTGCGTGGGCCGTTTGCCCGGGATGAGCCGGTTGGGGTGGGTCTCATTCAAGCTGAACGAAGCGCCCCTGTTCTGGAGCACGATGCCGGTGTTCTCCACCACCTCCCCGGAGCCGAATGCCATGAAGATGCTGCTGATAAAGGAGGCGGCGTTGCGCTCCTGGTCCACGGCCGTGATATAGACCGTCTCCGAACCGGGCGGGGCCAGGGACGGACCCTGGGGGTTCAGGACGCGGTCCGGCTTGATCCGGTCCCGGCATTGCCGCCCGAACCGGGGGCTGAGCAAGGTTCTGATTGGTACTTCCTCGAACTCCGGATCGGTGATGTAATAATCCCGGTTTGAAAAGGCCAGCTTCTTGGCCTCGATGAGCAGGTGAAGATACTCGGCGCTGTTGTGCTCCAGGGAGCCCAGGCCGTAGCCTGGAGGATGTTGAGCATCTCCAGGGCGGTGATGCCCTGGCCGTTGGGCGGCAGTTGGAACACGGTGTAGCCTCGGTAGTCCAGGGAGATGGGCTTCACCCAGGAGACGGTGTGGCCGGCCAGGTCCTGGGCCGAGAGCAGCCCGCCCCGGCTTTTGACGTAGGAGTCGATGGCCCGGCCGATTGCGCCCTGGTAGAAGATGCCTATCCCTTGTTCCCCGATGAGTTTAAGGGTCCGGCCCAGGTCCGGGTTTTTGAAAATCTGTCCCGGCCGGGGGGCCTTGCCGTCGATTAGAAAGGTCTCGGATGCCGGCGGGGTCAGCTTGAGTATCTCCTCGGCGGTGGCCCATTCACCTGAAATCACCTCGGTCACCGGAAAGCCGTGCTCGGCGTAGTAGACCGCGTCCTCAAAGACCTGGGCCAGGCTCAGGCGGCCGTATTTTTCCACGGCCTGGGCCCAGCCCATGAGAGCCCCGGGCACGGTCACGGCCAGGATGCCCCGCTGGGGCATGGCCTGGTGGCCGTTTCGGCGGAACCACTCCAGGGTGGCGGCCGCCGGAGCCCGGCCGCTGGCGTTGAGCCCCAGGAGCCTGTCTTCCCCGACCAGATAGATCAGGGCGAAGGCGTCGCCGCCGATACCCACCGAGTGGGGCTCCACCACGTTGAGGGTGCTGACCATGGCCACGGCCGCGCCCACGGCATTGCCGCCCCGGGCCATGGCCCTTTGCCCGGCCAGGGTGGCCAGGGGGTGGCTGGAGGCGGCCATGGCCCGGGGGCCATGATCACCGATCTCTGAGCGTTGCTGCTAAAGGTTCTTTTGCGGCTGTAGCCGAATTCCATCCCCGTTCCCCTATGTTGTCTGAAGTTCCGGCCCGGCCTCAACCCCATTTCATGGCCAGAACCATGACCAGCCCCATGAGCCCCAGGAAGAGATAGATCAGGAAGCCGGTCCCGGCCGAGGCCGCGAAGTAGAGGCCGAAGGGAATGGCCAGCATGGCCATGAGGCAGGCTATCTTTATGATTTCGGTCCGGTTTTGAAAAAATCTCTTTTTGGTGTCCGGCGACATGGCGTTCTCACTCCAATCCCAGGGCCACGGCGGCCCAGGTGGCCAGGCCGATCAGCGCGGTGATGATCAGGCCGTATTTAAGGGTGGCTTTGAGGACCGGGCCCTCCTTGCCGGAAAGCCCCACCGTGGAGCAGCCCACGATGATCTTGGCCGGGGCGATCATGGAGCCCAGGGCCCCGCCCGTGGTCTGGGCGGCCAGGATAATAGGCACGCTGATTCCGGCCAACTGGGCGGTCTGCTGCTGCAGGACCCCGAAAACCACGTTGGAGTTGGTGTTGGATCCGGTCATGAAGGCGCCCAGCAGTCCCACCCAGGAGGCAAACAAGGGGTAGACGGGCCCGAAAAGGCGGCTTACGCCTTCGGCCAGGAGGTAGATCATGCCGCATTGATCCATGATCAGGGCAAAGCAGACCATGCTCACAATCCCCAGGGAGGTGGGCACCCCATTCTTAACCGTCTTTTTGATTATCTCCCGGGCCCCTCCCTTGGGGTAGTAACCGCGGAGAGAATATACGACAAAGCTGATCAGGGAGCCGTAGAGCAGCAGGGCCCCGCCGTGGCCGAAGATCTTGATGCTCTTGCCCGGTCCGGCCGGAACGACCCACCCGGCGGCCGATCTGATCTCCGGAAAAAGGAGGGAGAGTTTGACCCGGCCCAGCAGGTCCCGGACCGGCTCCACGATGATCCCCAGGGAGACCACCACGATGACGATGAGATAGGCCGACAGGGCCCAACCCAGGCTCATGGGCTGTTTTTCGTCGGGAACCTCGTCGGCCGAACTGTTGCGGTAGGGCCCCAGCCGGGCCACGGCCAGGGTGGCCACCAGCCCGGCCATGCTGGCTCCGAATCCGCCCAGGGTCCACATCCCTATGACCACCAGCCCCAGCTGGGTTCCGGCCATGACCGTGCCGATGATGAGGATAGCCAAGAGTCCGTGGCGGATCATCTTGAACCCGCCGTAGACATGGAGCGCAGCCAGCCCGCAGAGGTAGGCGGACAAACCCAGCATGACCGCCATCCAGGGCCCCATATAGGCCTCCGGCAGTCCGGTCACGGCCAGCATGGCCTGGAACGAGGCGCCCATAGAGCCGAAGGTGACCGACCAGGAGTGGCCGATGGCCGGAACCGCCACCGAGACCAGGGGGGAGAACCCCATTCCGGCCAGCAGGGGCGCCACTACGGCGATGGGAACCCCGTATCCGGCCACGCCCTGTAAAAAGGAGGCGAAGACCCAGCCGAAGATTAAAAGCTGAATGGTCTTGTCGCTGCTGAATTTCTGGATGCCGTGACCGATGGCCCGGATGGCTCCGGTCTCGTTGACCACATGGAAGAGCACAAGAGCCATCCAGATGATGTAGAGCACGTTGAAGGAGAGCAGGACGCCCTTCATCTGGGAGTAGGCCAGCAGCTCCGGGGTGGCGCCGAAGGCGGCCACCGCGGCGATGAGGGCGGTGAACCAGCCGGCGGCCCCGGCCCGGCCCCCGGACCAGTTGAACCCGATCATCAGGATCAGAACCACGCCGATGGGGGAGAAGGCGGCCAACCACTTTATTAGAAAAACAAAATCCATATCTTTTATCCGTGCTTGAGATGGCGTTGCCGGTTAATAATCAAGAGCGTCCGCAGCACTTCTAAAACGGTCCGGACCCGTCTCCATGGCGATCCCGGAACCGGGGCTAAAAATCCGCTTTTGGACGGTATTTGTCAAGGCCGGGCCTGAAATAGGCCGGGAACCGGGACGGGTGGGTCTTCCTGCCCGGATCAGGGCCATTTTAAACGCCGGGATCCGGCGCCGTAACCGCCGCTCAACGGGGGTGGTTGATTTCCGGTGGACAGTGATTATTATCCCTGATCAGCAACCCTGCGGGAGAGGGCGTTTTGTTGACAACCGACCCTCGACGCAGTACCTTAAACAATCTAGCATATTTGAATTGCGCAAGTTAGGAGACGTGAAATGGCGGACAATATCATGCAGGTTACCGACGAGAACTTTGAGCAGGAGATAATCAAGGCGGAGACTCCGGCCCTGGTGGATTTCTGGGCGGCCTGGTGCGGGCCCTGCAGGGCCATTGCTCCCGTGGTGGAGGAACTGGCCAAGGAGTACGAGGGCAAGGTCAAGATGGGCAAGATGAATGTGGATGAGAACCCCAAGACTCCGGGACAGTTCGGAATCCGGGCCATCCCCACTCTGATCGTCTTCAAGGACGGCGAAGTGGCCGACCAGATAACCGGCGCCGTGTCAAAGGACCACATCAAGGCGGCTCTGGAAAAAACACTCTAAAATCAGACAAAAAAGAAGAAGTATGCCACCCGTGGATCATGAACTGATAATCGTGGGGGCCGGTCCGGCCGGTCTCACCGCCGGGCTCTATGCGGCCCGCTCCAGAATAAACACTCTCCTGATCGAACGCCTTTCACCGGGCGGCCAGGTCCTCAACACGGACTGGGTGGACAACTATCCGGGATTTCCCGAGGGCGTGTCCGGCTTTGAGTTGATCGATCTGATGAGGGCCCAGGTGGAGAGGTTCGATCTGCCCATCGTCTCCGCGCAGGTTATTCAGATTCTGCCGCAGGAGGATCATTTCTCCGTTCTCCTCCCCGAAAAAAACATCACCGCCAAGGCAATCATCATCGCCACCGGGTCGGCCCCCCGCAAACTTGAGGTGGCCGGAGAGAAGGAGCTGGGAGGCAAGGGCGTCTCCTACTGCGGCACCTGCGACGGCCCCTTTTTCAGGGACCAGACCGTGGTGGCCGTAGGCGGAGGGGATACGGCCTGCCAGGAGGCCCAGTACCTGACCCGCTTCGCCAAAAAGGTTTATCTGATCCATCGGCGGAACGAACTCCGGGCCCAGAAGATACTCCAGGAGAAGATCCTCAACAACGACAAGATCCAGGTTGTGTGGGACTCGGTTGTGGAGCGTATCCAGGGCGAAAAGGGCGTGGAAGGGGTTGTTCTCAAGAACGTCAAGACAGGCGAGACCAAAGACCTTTCGGCCGAGGGGGTCTTCATCTTCACCGGACTGACCCCCACCACCGAGTTCTGCTGCGATCTGGTGGATCTGGACGGCAAGGGGTTCATTATCACCGATCCGGAGATGGCCACCAGCAGGGCCGGCGTCTTTGCCGCCGGAGACTGCCGCTCCAAGCTCCTTCGTCAGATCTCCACCGCAGTGGGCGATGGGGCCACGGCCGCCTTTGCCGCCGAACACTATCTGGAAAGCGAGGACCATGGCTGAGCTCAGACTGAAATGGATTTTTCCGCTGGTCTTACTCTGTTTGGCGGCGTCGCTCCTGACCGGGTGCGCCTCAGGGGAGAAGGAGGTTAAGCCGGCGGATGTCCTTCTTGAGCAGGCCGACCACCAGTGGGCCAAGAAAAAATGGACCAAGGCGACTGATTTGTACGGCCAGGTCAGGGACTACTACCCCTACCACGGCAAGGCGACCCTGGCCCAGTTCAGGGCCGCCGAAGGGCTCTACCGCACCGAGAAGTACCAGGAGGCCATGGCCGCCTTCGAGACGTTCGACGAACTTCATCCCACCTATCCCCAACATCCCTTGGTTCTGTTGAGGATAGGCCAGTGCCATTTCCGCCTGTCCCGGGGGATCGACCGGGACCAGATCGAAACCCACAACGCCATCAAATATCTTTCCGGGGTAACCAAACAGTTCCCCGATACCGAGGAGGGGAAGGAAGCCGCGGATCTCACCAGGCGGGCCTACCTGAAACTGGTCCGCCATGAGCTCTACGTCGCCCGTTTCTACCGTAAGACCAAGGCCTATGACTCCGCCATCGGCCGCTTCGAGAAGGCTCTGTCCTACCCGGATGTGGGATACAAGCCAGTCTTGGAGGCCGAACTGGCCATAACCAAGGCCCTGGCCGAGGGCAAGAAAAGACCCCGCATAAAGGTGCCGCCGGAGCCCAAAAAGGACCGCGTAAAGTGGTGGAAGATCTGGAGATGATTTTCACCCGGCTCTAGTCCGGCCAAGGGTCTTGGCGGCCGCCCGAGACCCTTTTTCGTTCTTCGAAGATGCTTTCCGGTTCTATTGACATCCACGACAAAGAAACGTAGCCTGGATCTGTTCCGGTTGGCTGTGCGCCCTGATTTTATTGACCCTTTGACCGACTAAACCGCTTACTCCGCTTGTGCCGGGACACATCCCGGGTTAATGCGGATCGAGACAGCGAGGCATTGGAGCAAGAGATGAAATTCGGCTCGATCGTCGTCCTGATCCTGGCGATCTGGATCGGAGCGGCCTTTACGGCTTCGGCCGAAGACGTCACTGAATACAAGATGTCCCTGGTAGTCGGGCCCAGGGGGCCATGGGGAGAGGGCGCCCAGCGGTTCATCGACACGATCGGGGCCAGGTCCGGCGGAAAGATAAAGATCAAGCCTTACTATGCGGGCAAGCTGTTGGCCGGCAAAGAGATCAACGAGTTCGAGCTGTTGAAGAGCGGCCAGGCCGATTTCGCGCTGGGGTCCGCCGTCAACTGGTCCCCCAAGGTGGAGGCCCTCAATCTGTTCTCCTTGCCTTTTTTCTTCCCCAACTACAAATCCCTGGACGCGGTCACGGACGGGAAAGCGGGCCGGATGCTGGTGGACCGGATGGACCGGGAGGGAGTGGTTTGCCTGGGTTGGGGCGAGAACGGTTACCGGGAGATAACCAACCGGGTCCGGCCCATCGTGGAACCGGAGGATCTGAAAGGACTGCGGATCAGGGTGGTGGGTACGGCCCTGTTGCGGGACACGTTCCGGGCCCTGGGGGCCAATGTGATGATGATGAACTGGAGCGAGGCCCAGATCGCCTTTCAACAGGGCTCGGTGGACGGCCAGGAGAACCCGGTCAACGTGGTCGTCATCCCCTACCGCCTGTGGCAGTATCACAAGCACATCACTCTCTGGCACTACGCCGTCGACCCTCTGATCCTGGGGGTCAACGCCAGGACCTGGAAATCCTTCTCCTCGGCCGACCGCAAGCTCATCGGCCAGACCGCCCAGGAGGCCCTGGCCTGGGAAAAGGCCCAGGCCAGGGAGGGGCTGACCGGCGAGATGGCCGCCCTGAAGAAGCTGGAGACCGAGGGGATGGAGGTGGTCCGCCTGACCGGGGAGCAGTTCAAGGCTTTTCAGGAAAAGGTCAAAGACGTGTGGACCGAATGGACCCCCAAGATCGGCCCGAAGTTGGTCAAGACCGCGTTCAAGGAGGTGGGCTCCGTCCAGTAGGGGCGGGTCTTGCACCCGGCCCGGTCGATCCTCGGCCGCGATTTTTGGGCCGGAAGGTTCTTGTCCTTCCGGAAAGCCGGTTCCGTTGCGACGTTTATGCCCCTTCGCCAAAATCCTTTCCTCTCGGAGGCGGACCTCACCGGTCCTTTTCCCGGGACCCGGTATCACCATCACTTTTGTTGAAAAGCGGTTGCCAGGAATTAATCTCCTCTTGGGTGCGGCCATTCTTGACAAGGCGGCCGGTCCAAGAGAATATGTCCGGGCTTTGGGGAAGCCCCCGGATTGACGGATTTAGGGTAGATGGCTGAACACGTAAAAAATATTATCAATACGATATGATGGGGATAATGAACCTTATCCGGGAGAATCGGAGGACGATCCTGGTTCTGCTGCTGGTCGGCCTCTCCTATCTTTTCATCATCCAGGTCTACGCCGTCAGGTTTAACCGCAACCTGACCGGGTTTGCCTGCTTCGGCGATTACTTTCCGGCGCCCGGCATCGTGGACGAAAGCACCTTTGTCCTGAAGAACAGCGACGGATACGACGGCCAGTTCTATTTTCTCATGGCCCACGACCCTTTTATGCAGGGTCCGGTGCCCGGATACCTGGACGCGCCCGGGTACCGCTACCAGAGGATCCTCTACCCCTGGCTGGCCGCCCTGACGGCCCTGGGCCAAAAGGAGCTGATCCCCTTCACCCTGTTGGCGGTGAATGTGGCCGCGGTGCTGCTGGGCAGCCTGTTCGCAATCCTCCTGGCCCGAGGATACGGGGTGGGCCCCTGGGTGGGCCTGGCCTACGGGTATCTTTGCGGGCTTCAGCTGGGAGTCCTCCGCGACCTGGCCGAACCCCTGGCTCTGGGGCTGATGGTGGGGGGGATATATTTCTACCTGGGCAAAAAGCCCCTCAAGGCCGGCCTGTTCCTGGCCGGAGCCGTGCTGGCCAAGGAGATAATGATCCTGGTCACCGGGGCCTTGGCCTTCCACTCTTTGTTCCTGGAGCGGAACCGGAAGATGTTCACTTGGCTCTGCCTGTCCGTCCTGCCCCTGGCTCTTTGGGGGGCGGCCATCTACCTGGTCCTGGGCGAGGTGGCCTACGTGGCCGGGGGCAAGAACATCGGTCCACCCCTGACGGCCCTGTGGGCCTATCTCCGGGACCTGGTTACCGGGGTCAAGAACTGGCGCGACACCATCTACGGTCTGGTCTTTTTGTTCATCACCCTGTGGACCGTTTTTCTGGCCTGTCGGGAGATCCTCCGCCGGCGGGACGCCCTGTCCCTGCCCTTCATCATCTGGGCCGTGTTCCCCCTGTTTCTGACCTCCAAGGTCTGGGTGGAGCCCTGGTCCTACGGCCGGGTCATTGCGGCCTTGTCCGTGTTCCTGGTGCTTAACTTCATCAAGACCCAAAATCGGCTCTATCTGCCGCCTCTGATCGGGCACGCGGCTTTGTTCTGGTATGTCATCATCTGGCAGAGGGTGGTCTGAGATGGCCGCGGGGTTTACACCCAGGCGGGCTGCCGTTGCGGCTCTGGCCGTGGCCATCCTGGCCGGGGTTCTGGTCTGGACAACAGTCTTTCACAGCAGGGGTGCGGTCCAGGAGGAGCAGTATCTTATCGGGGCCTACTACTACCAGTGGTTTCCCCACAACTTCACCAGGGGCTATCTCCGCGAAAAGCTGGCCCTCCCCCAGCCCCCGCTGCTGGGCCGCTACAGTTCCAGGGACCCCAAGGTGGTGGAACAGCATATCGCCTGGGCCAGCCGGCACGGCATAGATTTTCTGGCCCTGGATTGGTGGCCCGGAGTGGACAAGGTCAACAGCGTCATCTCCGAATCCTTCTTAAAGGCCAGGAATATAGGGGACATCAAGTTCTGCCTGTTCTACGAATCCTACGGGGCCGGGTTCAGGGCCGAGTACGGCTCCACCATCTTCTCCGACGAGATGACCGAAAATTTCGCGGCCGACGTGCTCAAAATGGCCGATTTGTTTTTCGACCACCCCAGCTACCTGCACGTGAACGGCCGGCCCGTGGTCTTTTTTTATGTCACCCGGACCTTTTACGGCAAGTACGCCCAGGCCCTGGAGCGGATCAGGGCCGAACTGGGCAAAAAGGGGATCGACCCCTACCTGATCGGGGACGAAATATTCTGGAAGGTGACCGCCACCACGCCCAACCGGGCCGGCGAGAAGGGGGTGGAGGTCAAGGAGGTTCCGGCCTTCAGCCAACATCCCCAGAAGGAGCGTATCCGACTTTTCGACGCCATCACCTCCTACAACATGTACGAGTCCGAGTACCCCGCCCACGGCGGGTACGGAGCCGAGAGCAGACACATTCCCGATGTGATCGCCAAGTTTCGGGAGTACCGGGAGGCCTGCGGCGGCAAGGTGGCCCTGGTGCCCAATGTCATGCCCGGCTACAACGACCGGGGCGACCGGCCCAACGACAAGCACTACGCCATCCCCCGCCAGTGGGCCGAGGGCGAGGCCGAGGGCTCCTTTCTGGCCCGGTCCTTCGACCTCCTGGGGTTCCCTTTCGCCGACCCCGGGTTGAACATGATCATGATCACCTCCTTTAACGAATGGAACGAGGACACGGCCATCGAGCCCACCCAAACCACCGCCCCCACCGCCGCGGACAGCTCGGAGAGCGGCGACTTTTTCACCCAGGGCTTCACCTACCAGGGGTTCGGTACCACCTATCTGGAGACGGTCCGGGACAAGGTCTGTTCGGCCTGGGGCCGGGTAAGGGACGGACAGGGCCGGCCGGTCAGGGGGGCCGGGGTCCTGGCCTGGAAGGGAAACCGGATCGTGGGCCGGGACGCCACGGACACGGAGGGGTACTTCACCCTCTCCCGGCTGCACATGCCTCCGGGGGAGTATGAAGTGGGCCTGGAGGCCGGCCGGTCCCGGATAAGGATCCGGGTGGAAAAGGACCGCGCTGCGGTCCTGGGGGATCTGCCCTCGGACTGAGCGGCGCCTGTCGGACCGCTTTGAAGGTTGACACCACCCCCGGCTCCGTCCTATTTTTGATGTTGTGAGAATGCTGCCAAAGCCGGGGACGGTTTTGGCAACAGTCTCATTATGGCCGGATACCGAATCCCCGGACCGGCGCGGTTGCAACAACGGTCAATTCTTTCATTCGGATAAATCGAAAATTCTTTCTGGAGGGGTCCGCCCATGGATTTCACTCTGACCACGGAGCAGGAGATTCTTCGTAAATCAGTGCGTGATTTTGCCGAGGAGGTCATCAAACCGGTGGCCAGGGAGTACGATGAAAAAGAAGAATTCTGCTATGAAGCCATGGCCGCCATGGGCGAACTGGGGCTGTTCGGGGTCATTGTGGATGAGGAGTACGGCGGCCAGGGCATGGACTATCTGTCCTACATTATCGCTACCGAGGAGATCGCCAGGGTGGACGGCTCCCATGCGGCCACCGTGGCCGCCGGCAACAGCCTGGGCATCTCGCCCCTGTTCTATTTCGGGTCTGAGAAGCAGAAGAAAAAATATCTGCCCGATCTGTGTGCCGGAAAGACGCTCTGGGGCTTCGGCCTGACCGAGCCCAACGCCGGGTCCGACGCCGGGAACACGGCCACCACGGCCGTGGAAGACGGCGATTCCTGGGTCATCAACGGCTCCAAGATCTTCATCACCAACGCCTCCACCGATATCACCGCCGGGGTGACCATTATGTGCCGGACCGGAACCGGGGAGCGGGGCAAAAAAGAACTCTCCTGCATCCTGGTGGAGAACGGAACCCCCGGTTTTACGGCCAAGCCCATGCACGGCAAACTGATGTGGCGGGGCTCCAACACCTCGGAACTCTACTTCGAGGACTGCCGGGTGCCCAAGGAGAACCTCCTGGGCAGACGCGGCGCGGGATTCCACCAGATGCTGGAGACCCTGGACGGCGGCCGGCTCTCCATCGGAGCCATGGGCCTGGGCGGAGCCCAGGGCTGCTACGACCTGGCTCTGAAATACGCCAGGGAACGGGAACAGTTCGGCCGGCCCATCTCCTCCTTCCAGATCAACGCTTTCAAACTGGCCGACATGGCCCTGGAAATCGAATGCGCCCGGCTCCTGCTGTACAAGGCCTGCTGGCTGCGGGACAACCGCCAGAACTTCGCCAAGCACGCGGCCATGGCCAAGCTCCACTGTTCGGAGGTGATGTACCGCTGCGCCAACCACGCGGTCCAACTCCACGGCGGCTACGGATTGATGAAGGAGTACGACGTGGAACGCTTCTACCGCGATCAGAAGCTGTTGGAGGTCGGCGAAGGCACCTCGGAGGTGCAGCGTCTGGTCATCGCCCGCCTCATCGGCGCCATTTGAAAAGATTTTCCGTCTTCAACCCCAAGGGGGGTGCCTCCCCGCCGTTTGCCGCGAGTACAAGCGCCGTTTTCCCCCGCCGCACTCCGCTGCTCACGACGGGGTGGTCGATTCGGGCCGGTCTTGGGAGGCCCGTTTTTTTCGGATCGCGGCCAAAGCCTCCTTGCCCTGGCTCTGTCTTATCCACCCGATGGGTCTGCCTCTTCCCCCCTGCGGTCCGCCAAAGCAATGGGCCTCTGCCCAACAGCATGAACTGATCGATAATCATTGTCTAAAATAAAAATATGCTGCGGGCGATAAAGCCAGGGTTGCGCGGGGAAACGCGGCGTGGGTCCGGGCCCACCAGTGTTCAAGCGTTCAAATGCGGTCGGGGGGCTTGACAAGTCGGAGGGGAGAGCGTACATCACTATATCAGCTTATGCTGATATAGGAATTTATGGCGAATTTGCAGGAAATACTGCCTTGTTTCAAGGCGTTGTCCGATGAGACCCGGCTGCGGCTGATCTGGATCACCCTGGACCATGAACTGAACGTCAAGGAATTGATGGCTGTCCTGTCCATGGGCCAGTCCAGGGTCTCCCGCCATCTCAAGATCCTGACCGAATCCGGGCTGCTCTCCTCCCGCAGGGACGGGCTGCGGGTCTTTTATTCGGCCGTGGAGCAGGGACCGGGACGCCGGGTGCTGGATGCGGTGGGGCCCCTGCTGGAGGGCGACGATACCTTCCGCCGGGATTCGTTTCGGGCTGAGGAGATAATCGCCGAACGGGCCATGGCCACCAGGCGGTTCTTCGAGGATATCGCCGGAGACTGGGACCGGCTCAAGCAGAAGGTCCTGGCCGGGTTCGATCTCTCCTCCCTGGTGGCCCGGGGAATGAAGCCCGGACGGGTGGCCGTGGATCTGGGTTGCGGGACCGGAGATCTTTTGGAAACGCTTTTGGAGAAGGCCGACCAGGTCATCGGGGTGGATTCCTCCTCCCGGATGCTGGAGCTGGCCAGAAACCGGTTCGCCTCCAACGGCAAACCCGTATCGTTGCGGATCGGCGAACTGGAGCATCTGCCCCTGCGGGACGGCGAGGCCGATTTCGCGGTGGCCTCCATGGCGCTCCACCATCTTTCCCGGCCCCAGGAGGGCATTGCGGAGGCCTTTCGGGTTCTCTCTCCGGGGGGCCGGTTGATGATAATCGATTTTGAAAAACACGCCAACGAAGCCATGCGGTCCGAGTACGGAGACCAGTGGCTGGGCTTCTCGGAGGAGGAGTTGTCCGGCTGGTTGAACCGGGCCGGATTCGAGCTTGTGGAAAGTTCTGAATATCCCGTGGGCGCGGGTCTGACCATCCGGATGGTCTGCGCCGTCAAGGGCCAACCCCTAGGAGGAGATGATGCATAAATCCAACCCCCAACCCTTAAACCTGAGCCTGGATTACAAGGTGGCGGACCTGTCCCTGGCCGAATTCGGCCGCAGGGAGATGGATCTTTCCCAAAACGAGATGCCGGGGCTGATGGAGCTCCGGGCCAAATACGGGGAAGCCAAGCCCCTGAAGGGATTCAAGATCACCGGCTCCTTGCACATGACCATCCAGACCGCCATGCTGATCGAGACCCTGAACATCCTGGGAGCCGACATCCGCTGGGCCTCCTGCAACATCTTCTCCACCCAGGACCACGCCGCCGCGGTCGTGGCTCGGGAAGGTCTGGCCAAGGTTTTCGCCTGGAAGGGCGAAAGTCTGGAGGACTACTGGTGGTGCACGGAGATGGCCCTGACCTGGCCGGACGGTTCGGGCCCGGACATGATCGTGGATGACGGCGGCGACGCCACCCTGCTGGTCCACAAGGGCGTGGCCGTGGAAAAAGACCCCTCCCTGGCGGACAGGGCCTACGAGGTCAAGGAGATGCAGATCATCATGGATCGCCTGGGGGCCTCCCAAAAGCAGGACCCGGAGAAGTGGCAGCGGATCGCGGCCAAGATCAGGGGTGTCAGCGAGGAGACCACCACCGGGGTGCACCGGCTCTACCAGATGGCCGAAAAGAAGGAACTCCTGTTCCCGGCCATCAACGTCAACGACTCGGTCACCAAATCCAAGTTCGACAACCTCTACGGCTGCCGGGAGTCCCTGGCCGACGGCATCAAGCGGGCCACTGACATCATGGTGGCGGGCAAGATTGTGGTGGTGCTGGGTTACGGCGACGTGGGCAAGGGCTGCGCCCAGTCCATGCGGGGCTTCGGGGCCCGGGTCCTGATCACCGAGATAGACCCCATCTGCGCCCTGCAGGCGGCCATGGAAGGCTTCGAAGTGGTGACCATGGAGACCGCCGCGCCCCTGGGCGATATCTTCGTGACCTCCACCGGGAACTATCACGTCATCACCGGGGAGCACATGGAGCAGATGAAGAACGAGGCCATCATCTGCAACATCGGTCATTTCGATTCCGAGATAGAGATGTCCTACCTGGAATCCTCGCCTGATTGCTTCAAGACCGAGGTTAAGCCCCAGGTGGACAAATGGACCCTCAAGTCGGGCCGGACTCTGATCGTCCTGGCCGAGGGACGCCTGGTGAACCTGGGTTGCGCCACCGGCCACCCCAGCTTTGTCATGTCCAACAGCTTCACCAACCAAGTGCTGGCCCAGATGAAACTGGCCCAGGAAAACCTGGAGAAAAAGGTTTTCACCCTGCCCAAGGAGCTGGACGAGGAGGTGGCCCGGCTTCACCTTAAACGCTTGGGCGTGAAACTGACCAAAATGACCCAGGAACAGGCCGAGTATATCGGATATCCGGTGGATGGCCCCTTCAAGGCCGATAACTACCGCTATTAAAAAGACCCACCCGGATGACGCCCCCGGTCCTGGTTTGGCCGGGGGCGCTGTTCGCTGGGGAGGGTCTGTCCGATCCGGACGAAACCAAGGCGAGCCAGCCGTAAAAAAATTGTGGAGGCAGGGGCTCGGTCCGAGCAGTCAGAAGTCTATACGGAAATCATTTTTTATAATTATTAGGCGTCTTTTAAATAATTTGCGGTTGACACCTTTCCGGGCTATGCTGTACTTACTGAATGTAAAGAACGACGGCTATACTGTAGGCAGGCTACGTTCCCCTCGTCTAGAGGACTGACCCAAAGGAGGAGTTAAAATGAAATACGGCAAGTTAGCGGGACTTGCGATACTGGTCATGCTGTTCATGGCCGGTCCGGCCGCAGCCCAGGATTACGAGGTCGGAGCGATGTCGGTCGGTATCTTCGGCGGATATTCCTTCAGCGTCGCCGGTGACGCCATGGAGGATGTGGACGGCACCGAGTTCAAGCACCAGTTCACCGGTGGGGGCGGGATCATGTACCGGTTCCCCATGGGTTTTGCCTTGGAGATCGACGCCCAGTACCTCAACTTCAAGTATGAGGAAGAGATCGACGACGGCGACGACGTGGAGTTCGGAAAACTGACCCAGGTCCCGCTTATGCTGTGGGCCAAGTGGCAGGGCAAGGTCGAGCAGGGCATCACCGGCCACGGCGGTGTGGGCGCCGGCATCAGCTTTACCAGCTTCGATGTCTCGGACGACTGGAGCGATGAGCTGGGAGTGGACGGCGGTAATTTCGACATCGAGACCGACACCTCCTTTGTTTTCGGAGTCAACGCCGGTATCGACTATTTCTTCACCCCCGAATTCTCCATTTCGCTGGACGGCAAATATCTCTACAGCAAAGTGGATTACGAGGGCACCTACTCCGACGGCGTAGACGAAGTTGATTTTGACGGCACCTTCAATGGCCATAATATCTCCGTCCTCCTGGGCTTCAGGTATTGGTTCCCGGTGGAGTGATCCCAAAAAGTCCGATGATTTGTTATTAAGATAGGGGCGCCGTTTTATTGCGGCGCCCCTATTGTCTTTTGCCTGCGACCCGACAACCGCCGTAGCGGGGTGTCTTCCTGGATCGATCATGACCGCCAAAGAGACCGGAAACAAGAACCAGAAAAAAAACAAACGCCGGGGCTGTTTGTGGCTTCTCCTGGCCCTGTCTATTCTGCTGATCGCGGCTGCCGTGGGAGGGGGTTACGCCGGGTATCTCTACTTCTCCTACGATCTCCCCAAACTGAACAAGCTGTCCGACTATCATCCCAAAACCGTCTCCCGGTTCTACTCCGATGACGGCACGGTCATCGCCGAGTACTACGAGGAGCGGCGGGAGGTGGTGCCCCTGAGCCGGATGCCCCGACATCTGGTCAACGCCTTTGTGGCCGCCGAGGACCAGACTTTTTTCGACCATCCCGGCATCTCCGTCAAATCGATCATCAGATCGGCCATCAAGAACTTCCAGGCCGGGCGGATCGTCCAGGGCGGCTCCACCATCACCCAGCAGGTTTGCCGCTCTTTCTTGCTGAGCCGGGAGAAAAAATACGCCCGCAAGATAAGGGAGGCCATTCTGGCCTACCGGATTGATAAGAAGTTTTCCAAGAACGAGATCCTCTATCTTTTCCTGAACCAGATCTACATGGGCGAGGGGGCCTACGGGGTGGAGGCCGCGGCCCAGGCTCATTTCGGCAAGTCGGTGGAGGACCTGACCCTGGCCGAATCGGCCCTGATGGCCGGGCTGCTGCCCGCGCCCAGCCGCTATTCGCCCCGGACCAACCCTGCTTCGGCCAGAGAGAGGCAGATTTACGTCCTCAACCGGATGGTCGACGTGGGCTACATCACCGCTCAGGAAGCCCAGGAAGCGGCCCGGGAGAAGGTGGCCATCATGCCCCGGCGGTTGGGGCATTTGAAGCTGGCCCCCTACTTCTGCGACCACGTTCGGCGTCTCATTGAGGAGAAGTACGGTTCCACGGTGCTGTTGGAAGGGGGACTCAAGGTCTATACCTCCCTCAACCTGGGAGCCCAGGAGGCGGCCCGGTTGTCCATGGAGAAGGGCCTGCGGGATCTGGACAAGAGGGAGGGCTACCGGGGTCCGCTCAAACGGATAGACCCGGCAAAAATACCAGAGTTCATCAAGGAACTGGAGAAGGAGGCCGCCCCTCTGTCCCTGGAGCCGGGGATGGTTCTGGCCGGGGTGGTGGAGAAGGTCTCCCCTCAAAGAGCCCAGGTCCATCTGGGCCCGGCCCGGGGCTTCATAGGCCTGAAGGAGATGCGCTGGGCCCGTAAGCCCAACCCCGAGGTCTACTGGTATGCCGGGGGGATCCGCAGTGTGGATCAGGCCCTGGCCGGGGGCGACGTGGTTTTGGCCAAGCTGCTGGAAAAGACAGAGAGCGGAGACTGGAAACTGGCCCTGGAACAGATACCCGCGGCCCAGTCGGCCCTGGTCTGCATGGCTGCGGCCACGGGCCAGGTAAAGGCCATGGTGGGCGGACGGGATTACCGGGATTCGCAGTTCAACCGGGCCACTCAGGCGTTGCGTCAACCCGGCTCGGCCTTCAAGACTTTTGTCTACGCGGCGGCCTTTGACAAGGATTACACCCCTTCCTCCATCGTCATCGATTCACCCGAAACCTACCGGCTCAGGGGCACGGATCAGATCTGGAAACCCCGGAACTTTAAGAACAGGTTCTACGGCCCCACCACGCTCAGGGTGGCCCTGGAGCACTCCAGAAACGTGGTGGCGGTGAAACTCCTTAAGGAGATCGGGGTTGAGTATGTGGTCGATTACGCCAAAAAACTGGGGATAACTGCGGACCTGACCCCCAATCTCTCCCTGGCCCTGGGCTCCAACGAGGTCACGGTTCTGGAGATGGTCCGGGCCTACTCCGTGTTCTGCAACCTGGGTCTCAAAACCGAACCCATGTTCTATACCCGGGTGGAGGACCGCAACGGGGCCATCATCGAGGAGCCAGGTATCTCCCAGGAGTTGGTCCTTGATCCGGCCACCGCCTACCTGGTCAGCCACATCCTGGAAGGAGCGGTCCAGCACGGCACCGGCAAGATGGTTCTGCCCCTGGGCCGGCCGGCCGCGGGAAAGACCGGTACGACCAACGACCTTCGCGACGCCTGGTTCGCCGGATATACGCCTGATTTCGTGACCGTGGTCTGGACCGGCCACGACGATCACTCCTCCATGGGCCGGGGCGAGACCGGAGCCAGGGCGGCCATCCCCATCTGGCTGGAGTTCATGACGGCGGTCTGCGCCGATCTTCCGGTCCGTTCCTTCGAGGCTCCGGAAGGGGTTGTCTTCGCCCGCGTGGATCGCCTAACCGGACTGTTGGCCGGGCCCGACAGCAAGGATGTGGTTATGGAGGCGTATAAGCCCGGCACTTCTCCGGATCGGTCGGCCCTGCAGGGGCCCCAAAAAACAAACGCCGACCTGCTTAAACAAGATTTTTAGGCATTCTTATTCCATATGTATGCGGCGGAGATATGTTTCGTGTCCGGTGTCCGGGGCGTGACCCCGGCGGCCACGTATGACTTCCGCATTGGAAGCCGTTTCCGCCGTTTGCCCCGGCCTCCCCGACTCCTACCCCCGGCCCGATGAACCCGGCAAGGACATATTTTGATGAAGCGGGGCTGAACCCCGCCGGAGCCGGAGGTGTGGCCCTTAAGGGCCTGGCGATTGCCGCCTGGGCGGATCATCCTGGCTGATAATGCGAAATGCGTAGAT
The DNA here is from genome assembly GCA_963662305.1 of Desulfarculia bacterium. Taxonomy (GTDB): domain Bacteria; phylum Desulfobacterota; class Desulfarculia. The sequence goes on from OY759351.1 coordinate 1,617,386, forward strand.
TAGATTAATAAAATAATCATATAATTAATTTAAGAAGTTATAATTAAAAAGAACCATTTTTGGCAGAAATCGCTGGACAAAAACAGAGGTTTCATTTACGCATAACGCAATATCAATATGGGAGTAATCATGGCCCTTATCGCCCCCCTTCGCGGGCTTCGCTACAATCTGAACAAAATAGGATCCCTCGGGGCGGTGGTGACCCCACCCTACGACGTCATCAACCCGGCCCAACAGGATAAGTTCTATCTCAATCACGAGAACAATATAATTCGTCTGATCCTGGGCAAGGACCACCCCGGGGACAACGGTCTGGACAACCGCTTTATCAGGGCGGCCAAGACCTACAAGAGATGGTGGATCAAAGAAGTCCTCCTCCGGGATTCGGAACCGGCGATCTATCTCTACGAAATTCGTTATCCGCTCAACGGCCACTCCGCCAAAATCACCCGCAAGGGCTTTATAAGCCTGCTCAAACTGTCGGATTACCAGGAGGGTCAGATCCGGCCCCACGAAAGAACCTTCTCCGCCACCAAGGAGGAGCGGCTGACCCTCATGGATCACGCCCAGGCCAACTTCAGCCAGATCTTCACCCTTTACGACGATCCCGACCGGCTGGTGATCGGCGCCCTGGAGAACGGGGCCCAGAACGTGCCGCCCATCGAGTTCGAGACCGAGGACGGGGTGGAGCACAGCCTGCGGCTGGTCATCGATCCCGAGGTCCACCGGGCCGCGGCCGAAATCTTCCTCGACAAGACGATCTATATCGCCGACGGCCACCATCGCTATGAGACCTGTCTGGCCTACCGCAACAGAATGCGGATGAAATTTCCCACGGCCCCCTTTGAGAGCGCCTTCAACTACACCACCATCTACGCCACGTCTTTCCAGGATCCTGGTTTGAAGATATTCCCGGCCCATCGGCTCATCAAGGACCTGCCCGGCTTGAACCGCGAGGATTTTCGGGAGAAGCTGGAAAAATATTTCCACATCCGGGAATTCCCTCTGAATCCCGACACCGGAGACGCCCTGGAGCAGTTCAAGGCCGCCCTGGGGGCCAACGGCCGGGACAAAAACCTGCTGGGGTATGTCCAGGGCAAAGGAACCAGTCTCAACGTCCTTACTCTCAAGGAGGGGGTCATGTCCGGGGTGGCTCTTCAGCCCTGCCTGAAAGGGCTGGACGTGATGGTCCTTAACGAGATCATCTACGGCCGCTGCCTGGATCTCTCCCTGGACGACCTGGATAATGAGAAGCGGTTCCTCTACGATGCGGATCTGGATTCGGCTTTGGACCGGATACTTAAAGGGGAGGCGGAGTTGGGCTTTCTCCTGAACCCGACCAGGATCGGGCAACTCCAGGAGGTCTCCAATCAGGGCTTGGTGATGCCCCGGAAATCGACCTATTTTTATCCCAAGGTCCACACCGGGCTGGTCATCAACCCCCTCATCCCCAGTGAGGTGATCCGGGAACCGCGGATAGAGGATGCTTGAATAAGGACGGCTCAAACACAGACCGGACAAACCAGGAGGGCCGGGTCCCCGGTCCCGAGGAGGACCTGACCGCTCTCCTGGGCGGCTCCTTGAAGCTCCTCCAGCCCAGGCAGGGGTACCGCTTCGCCCTGGACTCCCTGGCCTTGGCCGGGTTTTGCCGTCTGGGAGAGGGCTGGTCCGTGCTGGACCTCGGGGCCGGCAACGGGGTCCTGAGCCTGGTCCTGGCCCAAAGGTTCGAGACGCCCCGCTTCACCCTCCTGGAGTTGCAGGATAGTCTGGCCGGGCTGGCCCGCCGCAACACCGCCCTCAACGGTCTCGAATCCCGCCTCCGAATCATTCAGGGGGACCTGCGCCAAAAAGACCTCTTTCCGGAGAAGCATTTCCAGGCCGTTGTGATCAACCCGCCCTACCGGGTAGTGGGGAACGGCCGGCTGGGCCCTCTGGAGCAACGGAACCTGGCCCGCCACGAGCTGGAGTGCACCCTCCGCGACTGGACCAAGGCTGCGGCCCGCTGGCTGAAAAACCAGGGAGCCCTTTCCGTGGTTTTTCCGGTGGAACGGCTGGACCAGCTGCTGGCAGGACTTCAACAGGCCGGGCTGATCCCCAAACGGCTCAGGCTGGTCCACGAAAGGCCCGGCGGTCCGGGCCTCCTGGCCCTGGTGGAGGCCCGGTTGGGCGGCGGCCGGGGCCTGGCCGTGGACCCGCCCCTTTTTGCCGATCAATTGGACAAGGAACGGATTCCCGGATAGGGCCAGGGTCGGAACATCGTTTCGCTATAAAAGCGACAGATGGTGTCTAGGCCCCACCCCCGACACCCCAATCGGAACGTAATTAGGGCGATTACTCTAAACGCCCCACCCCTTAAAAGTACGGAACGCATACCGTAGCTGCGGTGGCGGCGACCCGACTCAGGCCCAGCTGCCGATGAAGGGAGCCAGCTCCTTCTCCGGAACGGCCCCGGCCCGCAGAATCCGGGGCGGGGTCGAGGTCAGGTCCAGGATGGTGGAGCCGGCCCCGCCCAGACAGGGATCGTCCTCCAGGATCAGGTCGGGCGGGTCCAGGGCCAGGCTGTCCGCCGCCTGGGCGGCCAGAACGGCCGGGGCACGGCCGCTGGGGTTGGCGCTGGTGGAGACCAGGGGTAGGTTGAGGCTCCGGGCCAGGGCCTGGGCCACGGGGTGGGAAGAGACCCGCAGGGCTATCTTGGAGCGGGGCGCCACCCCCGGAGGGAAACTCCCCCTGGCCTCCAGAAGGAGGGTCAGGGGGCCGGGCCAGAAGACCTTGGCCAGCTCCGGAGCCAGGGCCGCCGGTCCCGGGCCCTGCATCCGGGCCACCTCGGCGGCCATCTCCTCGTCGGCCACGATCAGGGGCAGGGGCTTGTCTTCGCCCCGGCCCTTGATCCGAAAGATCCGCTCCACGGCCCGGTCCAGGTCGGCCCGGCAGCCCAGGCCGTAAAAGGTCTCGGTGGGGTAGACCACCACCCCGCCTTCCCGGAGAATCTCCACGGCCCGGCTCAGGCCTTGGGCGTCGGCCCGCCGGACCAGCGCGGAAGAGTCTTCCACCGTTACAGGTTCTCCACCTGGGCGGCCACCTTCTGGTTGCCCTTGGCCACCTTGACCTTCATCTGTTCCTTTTCCGCGGCCATTTTTTCAGCCACGACCGGGTTGAGCAGGGCGATGATCTGGGCGGCCAGCACGGCCGCGTTGACGGCCCCCCATTTGTCCAGGCCCACGGTGGCTACGGGCACGCCCGGGGGCATCTGGACCGTGGCCAGCAGGGCGTCCATCCCGTTCAGGGCCGTGGCGGTCAGGGGGATGCCGATGATGGGCAGGGTGGAGTGTCCGGCCAGGGCCCCGGCCAGATGGGCCGCGCCGCCGGCCGCGGCGATGAGGACCCTGATTCCCCGGGAGGCGGCCTCCCGGGCGTAGCGCCCGGCCTCCTCCGGAGTGCGGTGGGCGGACATGACCCGGACCTCGAAGTTGATTCCCAGGGCCTTGAGCTTTTCGGCGCAGAGCTTCATGGTGGGCCAATCCGAGTCCGAGCCCATGACGATCCCCACCTGGGGCCTGGACAGGGCCTTGCGGCCGATGTCGGTGCGGTGGTAGGCCCCTTCCCAGGAGATCTTGTCCACGCCCCGGTAGGCCGCGGCCACGGCTTCCTCGATGCCTCGGCCCAGGGCGCAGACCCCCAGGACCCGGCCTCCGGCCGTGACCGTCTGGCCGCCTTCAATCGCCGTGCCGGCGTGGAAGACCTTGGCCCCGGTCTGCTCGGCCTCATCCAGCCCGGTGATGATCATGCCCTTTTCATAGGCCCCGGGGTAGCCTCCCGCAGCCATGACCACGCAGGCCGAAGCCCGGTCCTCCCACACCGGCTTAACCTGGTCCAGCCGTTCTTCCAGGGCCGCCTCCACAATCTCCACCAGATCGCTTTTAAGCCTCATCAACAGTGGCTGGGCCTCGGGGTCGCCCAGGCGGCAGTTGTACTCCAGGACCTGGGGCCCCTGGGGGGTGATCATCAGCCCGGCGTAAATAAAGCCGTGGTAATCCCATCCTTCGGCCTTGAGCCCGGCCAGGGTGGGAGCGATGACCTCGCTCATGACCCGCTCGGTCATGGCCCGGTCCAGGACCGGGGCCGGGGAATAGGCCCCCATGCCCCCGGTGTTGGGGCCCTTGTCTCCATCGAACACGGCCTTGTGGTCCTGGCTGGAAGGGAAGGGCAGCACGTTTTTGCCGTCCGTAACCACGATAAAGGAGGCCTCCTCGCCCATAAGCCGCTCCTCGATGAGGATCTTATCTCCGGCTTGGCCGAAAGCCTGGTCGGTCATGATCGTGTCCACGGCCCGGGCCGCCTCCTCCGCGTTGTCGCAGACGAACACGCCCTTGCCCGCAGCCAGGCCGTCGGCCTTGACCACGCAGGGGCCGGGGTACACGGCCAGGTGGAGTTTGGCCTTGTCCGGATCGTCGAAGACCACGAAGCCCGAGGTGGGGATGTGGTGGCGGGCCATGAACTCCTTGGCCGCCACCTTGGAGCCCTCCAGCACGGCTCCCTCCCGGCCCGGGCCGAATATTTTGAGGCCCTTTTCCCGGAATAGGTCCACGATCCCCTGGCAGAGCGGGTCCTCGGGACCGACTATGGTCAGGTCCACCTTTTCCTTGAGGGCCAGGTCCAGAAGGCCCTGGATATCGCCGGCCTTAACCTCGGCCAGGGCGGCCTCTTTCATGCCCTTGTTGCCCGGGGCGCAGATGACCTGTTCCGCCCGGGGCGAGGCGGCCAGTTTGGCGACCAGGGCGTGTTCCCGGCCGCCGCCGCCAATGACCAAAACCTTCATGCTCTACTCCCTATTCCCACCGGGGCAGGTTGGCGGTGATGGCCGCGTCGTAGGCCGCGGTGGTGGCAAAGGCCTTTTTGGCCAGCCGCCAGCGGGTGGGCCGGCTGATGGAGCCACCCGAGGCCTTCATCTCGTCCAGGCAGACCTTGTAGTCGGCCGGGTCCACGATAATGGCCACCCCGGCCCAGTTTTTGGCCGAGGCCCTGATCAGAGTGGGGCCGCCGATGTCGATGTTCTCGATGGCGTCCTCCAGGCTGCAGCCCGGGTCGGCCACGGCCTTCTCGAACTGGTAGAGGTTCACCGCCACCAGATCGATGGGCTGGATACCGGCCTGCTCCAACTGGGCCAGGTGGTCCTCCGAATCCCGGCGGGCCAGGATGCCGCCGTGGACCTTGGGGTGCAGGGTCTTGACCCGCCCGTCCAGCATCTCCGGGAAACCCGTGACCTGGGAGACGTCGATTACCTCGGCTCCGCTCTCCCGGATGGCCCGGGCCGTGCCGCCGGTGGAGATAAGCTCCACCCCGAATTTGGACAATCCCTCGGCCAGTTCGGCAAGACCGCTCTTATCGGTGACGCTGATCAGCGCCCGTTTTATCTTGATCATGATAGCTCCTCTTGTTTCAACCGAGTCGAATGGGCTATCCTAACAAGCGGCCCGGCAAGGGTCAACCACGGGCGGAGCAGGACCGGCTTCGAACCGGGGTTAACCGGATTTTTCATTCCCCGGGGAGGGAGGGGCGGATAATTTGTGGGTGAGGGTTTTTTTTAAGTCTTTGTTCAAAAGAAAATAATCAGCCCGAGGCAGTCCTCAAGGAGGTGCTCGGCCGAATCCCGACCCGGCATTTCAACGCTTTGATATCATTTTCTTTTGAACAAAGACGCCCTTAATTTTCAGTCAATCCTGCGGTCCTGTCAAGGCCGCCGCAGGCGCCCTGAGGGGTTACGCCTTGACAGGACCGCAGGATTGACTCACCCGGATATACTGACCCTGCCCGCGGGGATAGTTCAAAAATCGTGGAGGAAGCGTGAAGATCGGATATTTGACCGGCATTCAGGGCCTGGATCCCAAGCGGTCCACCGTTGTTTTTATCCATGGAGCCGGGGGTTCGGCCTGGTCCTGGATGGGCCTGCTTTCGGCCGTGGGCCGCAAGGTCAACACCCTGGCCCTGGATCTGCCGGGGCACGGGGAATCGCCGGACCAGGCCTGCGACTCGATCGAGGGTTATGCGGAATGGCTGGCCCAGGCCCTGGAAGAGCTGAAAACCCAGCTGGGGCTGGACCGTTTTATCCTGGCCGGGCATTCCATGGGCGGGGCCGTCAGCCAGGTCTTCGACCTGACCTTTCCGGGCAAGGCCGCCGGCCTGGTCCTGATCGGCACCGGGGCCACCCTGCCGGTCAACCCCCAACTTCTGGAGGGGCTGCTCAACGATTTCGACAACACCGTGGCCCTGGTCAACAAGTGGTGCTTTTTCGTGGACAACAAGGCCCTCAAGGAGGAGTCCCTGAAGCTGATGAAGCTGGCCGGGCCGGAGACCCTCTATGCCGACTTCAAGGCCTGCAGCCGATACTCCACCACCGAGACGGTGGGGCAAATAGACAAGCCGGCCCTGATCATCGTCGGGGAGGCGGACAAGATGACTCCGGTGGAGATGGCCGAGTTCCTCAACGTGAAAATCAAAGGCAGCAGCCTGGAGATCATCCCCGGAACCGGGCACATGGTCATGGTGGAAAAGCCCCATCCCGTGATCGACCTCATCACCGGGTTTGCGGAAAAGGTCTCCGCCTAGCCATGGGCCGCTGGTTTCTCCTGCTGCGCTATCTCAGCCCGGCCTATATCAGGCTCTACTGGAGGCTGATGAGGGACCGCCAGGTTCCCGGCCTGTCCAAGGCCCTGGTGGCGGCGGCCCTGGCCTACGCCCTCATGCCCAGGGACCTGGTGCCGGACTGGATACCCTTTCTGGGCTGGATCGACGACGTGGTGGCCGTGGTCCTGGCCTTGACCCACCTGGTCCGCTCCTCGCCCCCGGAGGTGGTGGCCCGGCACATGCAGGAGATAGGGCAGGGCCGGCGGTGACCCCGACAGCACATCAAAAGCGTGGCGTCAGGGTCACACCCCTGACGCCGATCCGATGAATAAAAAAGATAAGGCTGTTTGGAACCGTGGCCGGAACCCATCCACCCATAAAAAAAGGAGCCCGCCTGTGTGGGCGCACTCCTTCAATCCTTCTTATGGGGTGGGTGAGGAGATTTGAACTCCCGGCCTCCAGGGCCACAACCTGGCGCTCTAACCAGCTGAGCTACACCCACCGTCAGGGAATGGATTATATACTACCTTTTGGCTCCTCGGGCAAGCTAAATCAACCGCTTCACCAGGCTTCGGATTTTATCGCCCAATACCTTAATATTTATAAATACTGAGACTTCGCCTCAGATCCGTCCCGGCCGGGTCTGACAGCGGACTTCTTTCTTGACACGGCCCCCACCCTATTCTAAATTGCAAATAGCTACTATATAGCTAAGATATAGCCTGTCACACCGCCAAATGAACGGGGAGCTTGACATGTCCGATAAGGGACAAGGGGGGGCCTCGCCTTTGGAGGCCAGAAAACCCCTGAAGAAACTCATGGCCGGGCATTTCCGGGAGCTGGATGAGGCGGCCCGGACCAAATCGCGGCCGGTGGCCTGGATCTCCTCGGTGGGGCCGGCCGAGTTGCTTCTGGCCATGGGCTTTCTGGTCTACTACCCCGAGAATCACGGGGCCATGCTGGGCGCCTCGCGCATGGCCACGGAGGTCATCCCCAGGGCCAACGCCATGGGCTACTCCCCGGACATCTGTTCCTACCTGACCGCCGACGTGGGGGCCTATCTGTCCGGCAGGAGCCCCCTTCAGAACGCCTACGGCCTGGAAGGCCCTCCCCGCCCGGATGTGCTGGTCTTCAACACCAACCAGTGCCGGGACGTCCAGGACTGGTTCAACTATTACGGCCGGGAATGGTCCGTGCCGGTGCTGGGGGTTCACACCCACCGGGATGTGGGACCGGTGAAGAACCACCACATCGAGGACATCGCCACCCAGCTCCGGGAGCTGGTCCCGCCCCTGGAGGAGATCAGCGGCCGGGGGTTCGACTTCGACCAGCTCAAGCGCCGGGTGCGGCTGTCCCGGGAGTGCACCGATCTGTGGAAGTCCTGCCTGGAGGAGTCGGCCCGTCTTCCCTCGCCCTGGACCTTTTTCGACCACACCATCTACATGGCCCCGGCAGTGGTCATGCGGGGCCGGGACGCGGCCGTGGAGTTCTACCGGGATCTTCTGGCCGAGCTGAAAACCCGGATTGGAGAGAAGTTCGCGGCCGTGCCCGGGGAGCGCCACCGCTTGTATTGGGACGGCATGCCCGTGTGGGGCAAGCTCCGCTCCCTGGCCGACCTGTTCCGGACCCAGGGCGCGGCCATCGTGGCCTCCACCTACTGCAACTCCTGGATCTACGAGGCCTTCGACCCGGAGGCGCCCTTCCGCTCCATGGCCCGGGCCTACACCGAGCTGTTCATCGTCCGGGACGAGGGCTACAAGGAGGAGTACATCAGGGAGCACGTGGAGCGGTTCAAGGTGGACGGGATCATCTTCCACGACGCCAAGACCTGCCCCAACAACTCCAACAACCGCTACGGCATGCCCGAGCGGCTGCGGGAGGAACTGGGGATTCCGGTGCTGACCATCAACGGGGATCTGAACGATTTGCGCTGTTTCTCCGAAGAGCAGACCAAAACCAATGTGGAAGCGTTTATCGAGCAGTTGGACGAGTAAGGTTGATGAAGACGGATGAAAGGCCCATATCGGTCAGGGTAAGGGGTCCGGTTCAATAACAGGGAAAAGGGTGAAGGTTGGGAACGGGTGTGCCCGGATCTTGAGATTGTATACAAACCCGGGTAGAATAATCTTCATCGGTCAAACATCGTCAGCGGTCAAGGCGAACCGGGACCGAAAACGTTTTCAGCAGACGGCGCTCAATCATATCGCGGTCCCATCGGACCCTTCTTTCAAAAACCAAACCGGGCGGGTGGTTCAATCAACCCCCTTGCCCGTCTCAATCAGCTGAGAGGTCAGTCTTCTTTTTCGCCGGCTTAGATATCGGAGCGGCCACGGCCAAGGCCGTGGTCATCGACCGGGACAGAAACATCCTGGGCGAGGCTGTGGCGCGCTCCGGCATGGACTTTGCCGCGGCCGCGGCAGAAGTCCTGGGCCGGGCCCTGGACCAGGCCGGGATCGTTGAGAACGACCTGCGCTCCATCTTCGCCACCGGCTACGGCCGGGCCAACGTGGCCCGGGCCGGGGGGGGCAAGACCGAGATCGCCTGCCACGCCAGGGGCTGCTTCCATCACTTTCCCCAGGCCCAGACCATCATCGACATCGGCGGCCAGGACAACAAGATCATCAAGCTGGACGACCGGGGAGCCCGGATCAGCTTTAAGATGAACCGCAAGTGCGCCGCCGGGACCGGGGCCTTTCTGGAGGAGATGGCGGCCCGGCTGGGCCTGGAGCTTTCGCAGATGAACCGCATGGCGGAACAGGCGGAAGAGGCGGTGGAGCTGGGGTCGTACTGCACCGTGTTCTCGGCCACCGAGGTTCTGGAGAAGATCCGCCAGGGCAAGTCCCCGGAGGGGATCGTCAAGGGCATCTACATCTCCATGGCCCGCCGGGTCCTGGAGATGGATTCCTTGGAGAACCGGGTCGTGCTCACCGGGGGAGTGGCCGCCCACAACCCCATAATGGCCGAAATATTGGGAGAGCTGGGGCAGTGCCGGGTCAGCCTGCCGCCTTCGGCCCAGCTCACCGGAGCCCTGGGGGCGGCCCTTTTCGCTTGGAGTGAAAAAAGTTAGGGAGAACCTCCCCTGGGTTTGGGGGTATGAGGAGGGAGAAGAATATGAGTCGCTGGCTGACATCGGGTGAATCCATCCGGACCTACGCGCGGAAAACGCCGGACAAGGAGGCCGTGGCCGACCTCTACCGGTCCCTGACCTACCGGGAATGGAACGAGCGGTGCAACCGCCTGGCCAACGCGCTGCTGGATCTGGGGCTGAAGAAAGGCGACAAGATCGCCTTTATCGCCTTCAACTGCATCGAGTGGATGGAGGTCTACGGCGCCCTGGCCAAGAGCGGCCTGGTCTGCGTGCCGATCATGTTCCGGCTGGCCCCGGTGGAGTATCAGTATATCCTGGACAACTCCGAGGCCAAGGCCTTTATCGTGGCCGGGGATTTCCTGGAAGGGGCCGAATCGGTGCGGCCCGAGCTGCCGGGCATTAGACACTGGATCCACCTGGGCAAGGAAGACGCGCCCCAGGGGTACGTGGGCTACGAGGAGCTAATGGCCCAGGGCTCGCCCGAGGAGCCGCCGGTGGCGGTCGCCCCGGAGGACGACTGGGTCATCATGTACACCTCCGGCACCACGGGCAAACCCAAGGGCGTGGTCCGCAACCACGAGTCCCACGTGGGCTTCAACATTACCAACGCCATGGCCATGGCCTACGACCGCCACGACCGGTTCCTCATGGTTATGCCCATGTGCCACATCAACTCCATCTTCTACGGCTTCACCGCCACCTACATCGGCGGGACCACGGTGGTCTACAACATGGCCTCCTTCGACCCCGAGCACCTGCTGAAGACCCTCCAGGATTTCGGGATCACCTTCGTCTCCCTGGTGCCGACCCATTATATAATGATCCAGTCCCTGGACGAGGAGATCAAGGCCAAGTACGACGTTTCCAAGATCAAGAAGCTGCTCTGCTCCTCGGCCCCGGCCAGGAAGGACACCAAGCTGTGGATCCTGGATTTCTTCAAGGGCACCGAGCTCTACGAAGCCTACGGCTCCACCGAGGGGGGGCTCAAGACTTTGCTCTACCCCGAGGAGCAGTTCGACAAACTGGGCTCCATCGGCAAGGAGATCCCCGGAACCGACATGATCAAGATCATCAACGACGAGGGCCGGCCCTGCGGCGTGAACGAAGTGGGCGAGATCTACACCAAGACCACGGCCACGTTCAGCTATTACTGGAAGAATCCGGAGCAGACCCAGGCCGCCTTCCGGGGGGAGTGGTTCTCGGCCGGGGACATGGGCTACATGGACGAGGACGGCTACTACTACCTGGTGGACCGCAAGAAAAACATGATCATCACCGGCGGGGAGAACGTTTTCCCCACCGAGGTGGAGAACGTTATCGGCGGGCACCCGGCGGCCCGGGACGTGGCCGTGGTGGGGGTGCCGGACGAAAAGTGGGGCGAGATGGTTATCGCCGTGGTGGTTCTCCACAATGAGTACCAACCCAGCGACGAACTGGCCCGGGAGATTCGGGAGTTCACCAAGGGCAAGCTGGCCGGGTTCAAGCGGCCCAAGCGGGTGGAGTTCATCAAGGACGAGGAGATGCCCCGGACCGGGACCGGCAAGGTGCTGCACCGGGAGCTGAGAGTCAAGTTCGGACACTGGTCTGATTAGGAACCATTGCTGTGATATAATCCAGCGCATTTATAAACTAAGGCCCTCCCGGGCGGAAGGCCCCTGACCGCAAGCAAGGAGACTACTAATGTTCAAAAACGCCTTCATTCCTTACAAGGGTTACTGGTCCTCCCCCTTTGCCAGGTGGCAGGGCACCCTCCAATATGAAAACTCCATTGTCCTGGGCGCGGCCACGGCCAAGAAAGCCCTTGATTTGAGGGGCATCTCCCCCCAGGTTCTTGACGGCTGCATCCTGGGTTGGTCCGTGGCCCAGAAGTCCTGCTTCTACGGCACCCCCTGGTTCACCGGAATGCTGGGCAACGACCAGATCTCCGGGCCCATCTTCTCCCAGGCCTGCGCCACCTCGGCCACGGGTACGGGCTATGCCGGGTCCCTGGTGGAGACGGGCATATATTCGGCCATGCTGGTGGCCATGGTCGACCGCTGCTCCAACGGACCCCACCTCACCTGGCCTAACCCCTTGGGCCCGGGCGGCAAACCTGTGGCCGAGGACTGGGTCATGGACAACTTCGCCAAGGACCCCTACGCCAAGAACGCCATGATCGAGACCGCCGAGCGGGTGGCCAGACAGGCCAAGATCACTCGGGAGGAGTGCGATGAGTTGACCCTGGACCGCTACGAAAAATACGCCGCGGCCCTGGCCGACGATCGGGCCTTCCAGAAGAGGTACATGGTCTCTTGCGATGTCAGGATCGGCAAAAAGGAGATCGAGTTCGCCGAGGACGAGGGCATCTTCCCCACCACGGCCGAGGGCCTGGCCAAGCTCAAGCCGGTCATGCCCGACGGGGTCCTGACCTACGGTTCCCAGACTCATCCGGCCGACGGCAACATCGGCATCGTGGTCTGCACCAGGGAGAAGGCCGAGGAGCTCTCGGCCGACAAAAGCGTGCCCGTGCAGCTTCTCTCCTACGGCTACACCCGGGCCGAAAAGGGCTGCATGGCCAAGGCTCCGGTGCCGGCCGCTTGGATGGCCCTGGAACGGGCCGGGCTCAAGGTGGAGGATCTGGCCGCGGTAAAGACCCACAACCCCTTTGCGGTCAATGACGTGAACATGGAAAAGGAGATGAAGATCCCTCGCAGGATCTTCAACAACTACGGCTCCTCCATGATCTACGGCCATCCTCAGGCCCCCACCGGAGGCCGAATGATCATCGAGTTGATCGAGGAGTTGGTCCTCTTGGGCGGCGGCTACGGCCTTTTCACCGGCTGCGCTGCCGGAGACACTGCCGGTTCGGTGGTGGTCAAGGTCGGCTAGGGCGTATCTGGGGCGTGGGGCGCCCACCCGGCGCCCTTGTCCCCACTATTAACGTTTTTTCGCCGCTCCGGCGTTCTTCCGGGCAAGGGGTCGGTAGGGGCGCGCTCCGGCTTCAGCCCGGGGATGGGTTGTTTTTTTTTAAATTCCCCTTGCCTTGTGTCCGGGTCTCGTATATATTCCGGTGTCTCGTGAAGGAATGGGATGTTTGAGTTGGGACAATTGAGCCTTGCCTAAAAGCCGTCCTTTTGCTATTACTAATGGTTACGCTTCGGCGTGGCCGAGAATGCAGGCTGGCGTAGCTCAACTGGCAGAGCGGCTGATTTGTAATCAGCAGGTTGCGGGTTCAAGTCCCATCGCCAGCTCCAGAAAATTGAATATTAGGTCTAGTGGAGAGGTACCCGAGTGGCCAAAGGGGGCAGACTGTAAATCTGCTGGCAACGCCTTCGGAGGTTCGAATCCTCCCCTCTCCACCATTGGTTAAGCGGGTGAGGTTCTCACCGGCGTCTTGGCGGGAATAGCTCAGTTGGCTAGAGCGTCAGCCTTCCAAGCTGAGGGTCGCGGGTTCGAGCCCCGTTTCCCGCTCCAGTTTCGCTAATGAGCCCACGTAGCTCAGCAGGTAGAGCACTTCCTTGGTAAGGAAGAGGTTCATCGGTTCAAGCCCGATCGTGGGCTCCATAATTTTTATGGGGGTTTCAGGGCTAACAGCTCTTTGGAGGTGATATGGCCAAGCAGAAGTTTGAGCGGACAAAGCCGCACATGAACGTTGGCACGATCGGTCACATCGACCACGGCAAGACGACCTTGACGGCAGCCATCACCAAGCTTTTGGGAATGAAGGGTTCAGCCACGTTTGTGCCCTTTGATGAGATCGACAAGGCGCCCGAGGAGAAGGCCCGGGGGATAACAATCGCCACGGCGCATGTGGAGTACGAGACGGAGAACCGTCATTACGCGCATGTGGACTGCCCGGGTCATGCCGACTACATCAAGAACATGATCACCGGGGCGGCTCAGATGGACGGGGCCATTCTGGTGGTGGGTGCGGACGACGGCCCCATGCCCCAGACTCGGGAGCACATTCTGCTGGCCCGTCAGGTGGGCGTGCCTTCCATCGTGGTCTTCCTGAACAAGGTGGACATGGTGGACGACGAGGAGCTGATCGAGCTGGTGGAGCTGGAGCTTCGTGAGCTTCTGTCCAAGTACGAGTTCCCCGGGGATGACATACCGATCATCAAGGGATCGGCGCTTCAGGCTTTGCAGGCGGAGAGTGTGGACGATCCGGCGGCGGGTCCCATTTTCGAGCTGATGGACGCCCTGGACAGCTATCTTCCGGAGCCGCAGCGGGACATCGACAAGCCGTTCCTGATGCCGATCGAGGACGTTTTTTCCATTTCCGGGCGCGGGACGGTGGTCACGGGCCGGGTGGAGCGCGGGATCATCCGGATCAACGACAACGTGGAGATAGTGGGTATCAAGGACACGATCAAGACGGTGTGCACCGGGGTGGAGATGTTCCGGAAGATCTTGGACCAGGGCCAGGCCGGCGACAACGTGGGCGTTCTGATCCGCGGGATCAAGCGGGAAGAGGTGGAGCGGGGCCAGGTTGTGGCCAAGCCGGGTTCGATCACGCCGCACACCAAGTTCAAGGCGGAGGCCTACATCCTGACCAAGGAGGAGGGCGGACGACACACACCTTTCTTCAACGGATACCGGCCTCAGTTTTATTTTCGGACCACTGACGTCACCGGGGTGGTGACTCTGCCCGACGGGGTGGAGATGGTCATGCCCGGCGACCACGTCTCCGTGGAAGTATCCCTGATTACCCCCATCGCCATGGAGGACGGTCTGCGCTTCGCCATACGCGAGGGCGGCCGCACCGTCGGCGCCGGGGTCATCGGCGAAATCGTGGAGTAAATAATGCGTGATAGAGTGACTCTTCAGTGCACTGAATGCAAACGGCGCAACTATACTACGACCAAGAACAAACGGCGGACGCCGGACAGGTTGGAGTTTAAGAAATACTGCCCCTTTGATCAGCGGCACACCGTTCACCGGGAAGTAAAATAGGTCCCTTGCGGACAACCTGCAGGCCAGTAGCTCTAACGGCAGAGCACCGGACTCCAAATCCGGGGGTTGGGGGTTCAAATCCCTCCTGGCCTGCCACTGCTTTTCTCGGGACAGAATTTTTGCCCCGAACCGGGTACGGTAACTGGAAGCGATTGAAGGAGGATTCCCAGGTCAGGTCGATCCGCCCTCTTCGGCGCACCACGGGGTGACGAGGGCGGCGCTCGCTTTCGATGTTCCAAGGGACGGGAAAGAAACGATGTCCAAGAAGAAGAAACCGGCCAAGAAAAAAGCGGACGCCAGGGTGGCGGCTAGCCCCAGAGAAACAGGGGCCGAGGTAAAGACCAAAACCCCGGCGCCTAAAGCGGCGGCCAAAAAAGTTTCGGCCAAACCGAAGAAGTCCGACCGCAGCCCGAAATTGGGCGGCGGACCTGCGGTTTGGTGGCGGAAGTCCGCCCAGTTCTTCCGGGAAGTAAAGGTCGAGCTCAAAAAAGTTACCTGGCCTTCGCGCAAGGAGACCCTGACCTCCACCTCGGTGGTCCTGGCTTTGGTGCTTCTGGCCTCTTTTTTCCTGGGCGTGGTCGATCTGGGGCTGTCCCGCTTAATCCGGTCGATTATAGGCTGAGGAGGATAAAATCCAAATCATGACCGAAGCCGCGATGAGCTGGTATATCGTCCATACTTATTCGGGATTCGAGAATAAGGTCAAGCAGTCCCTGGACGATACCGTGGAGAAACTCGATCTTAAGGACGAGATCGCCGAGGTGATAGTTCCCACCGAAAAGGTGGTCGAACTGGTTAAGGGCGAACGCCGGACCACCACCCGAAAGTTCTATCCCGGCTACATCATGGTCAAGATGATCCTCAACGACAAGACCTGGCACATTGTCCGGTCCACCCCCAAGGTGACCGGATTTCTGGGCGCTCAGGAAAAGCCGGTTCCCTTGAGCCAGGAGGAGGCCGACCGGATCTTGAACCAGATGGAGGAAGGCGCGGTCAAACCCAAGCCCAAGTTTTCCTTTGACCAGGGGGACGAGGTCCGGGTTATCGACGGACCTTTCTCTAATTTCAACGGGATAGTTGAGGAGGTCAAACCCGAAAAAGGCAAGGTAAGGGTTCTGATCTCCATTTTCGGACGGGCCACCCCGGTGGAGCTGGAGTTCGTCCAGGTAAGCAAAGTTTAGCGTCTTTAGTCTAAAAAAGTAAAGACGCGGCATAATAGCGGAGTAGCGACCAATGGCCAAAAAGGTATTAGCCCAAATCAAATTGCAGGTTCCGGCCGGACAAGCCAACCCCTCGCCCCCTATCGGGCCGGCGCTGGGTCAGCATGGGGCCAATATAATGGAATTCTGCAAGACGTTCAACGCCAAAACGCAGGACCAGATGGGGACCATCATTCCGGTGGTCATAACCGTCTATCAGGACAGGTCCTTTACCTTCATCACCAAGACCCCGCCGGCCTCGGTCCTGCTGAAAAAAGCGGCCGGGCTGGACAGCGGGTCGGCCGAACCCAACCGGGTCAAGGTGGCCAAACTGAGCAGGGCCAAGGTGGAGGAGATCGCCAAACAGAAAATGGAAGACTTGAATACCACCGAACTGCCCGCGGCCATGAAGATTATCGCCGGCACGGCCAGGTCCATGGGTATCGAGATCACGGATTAACAGACGCATAAGCGTTCGGACCGGGAAGGGGGCTGCCTATTTTAGGGAACCTGCCTTCCGGGGAGCTTAATGATGCCAAAACACGGTAAAAAGCACAGTCAGGCCAGAGATAGGATCGAATCCACCAAACGCTACGGCGTAGAGGAGGGCCTGGAACTGGCCCTCTCCACCCACTGGGCCAAATTTGACGCCTCGGTGGACGTGGCCATCCGCCTGGGAGTGGACCCGCGGCACGCCGACCAGATGGTCCGGGGAGCGGTGGTTCTGCCCCACGGCATAGGCAAGACGGTTAGAGTTCTGGTCTTTGCCAAAGGCGAGAAAGAAGCCGAGGCCAAGGAGGCCGGGGCCGATTTTGTGGGCAACGACGATCTTATCGAAAAAATCCAGTCGGGTTGGTTGGATTTCGATAAGGCCGTGGCCACTCCGGACATGATGGGCCAGGTGGGCAAGCTGGGCCGGGTTCTGGGACCCCGGGGCTTGATGCCAAACGCCAAGGTGGGAACGGTTACCTTTGACGTGGCCAAGGCCGTAAACGAAGTGAAGGCCGGAAAAGTAGACTTCCGGGTGGAGCGCGCCGGAATCATCCACGCCTCCATCGGGCGGGTCTCTTTCGGTGTTGAGAAGCTCAAGGATAACCTGGTCGTGTTGGTGGACAAGTTGAACCGGATGAAGCCGTCCACGGCCAAGGGGACTTATTTTAAAGGCGCTGCCGTATCGACCAGCATGGGCCCTGGGGTCAAGCTGGACACTGCTGCGCTTCGCGAGTTGATCAGATAAACTGTCTCAAAATTATTAACTCTAGACGGTTGCGGTCAAAGACCGTGGGTGCCTTGGTATAACCAAGGCTTAATGGCGTTTGCCGGCCCACCGAGACCGGGTGGAACCCGCTTTGACTGGGACCCTTTCCTAAGTAAGGAAAGGAGGGATTAAGAGCTTGAATCGAGAGCAAAAAGCCGAACGAGTGGCTGAGCTCAAAGAGCGTCTGGACAGATCGGGGCTGATGGTTCTGACCGACTTCACCGGACTGGCCGTGGATGACATGACCACGCTGAGGGCCAAGGTGAAAGCGGTGGGCGGCGAGTATTACGTTGCCAAGAACACCCTGATCAGGCTGGCCATCAAAGATTCTCCCGCCGAGGCGGTGGGTGAATATCTGGTGGGCCCCAACGGGTTGGCCCTGGCCTACGAGGACGTGGCCGCCCTGGCCAAAACGCTCAACGAGTTTGCCAAGGAAAAAAAGAAACTCGAAATCAAAGCCGGATTGCTCGAGGGTGAGCTGATCAACACGGACGAAATTAAACGTCTGGCCGATCTGCCCAGCCGCGAGGTCCTGCTGGCCCAGCTGCTGGGAGCCCTGAACGCGGTTCCGACCAGCTTCGTCAGCGTCCTGGCAGCGGTGCCCAGAAACCTCCTAGGGGTTTTAAAAGCTATCGAAGATCAGAAATCCGAGGCCGCGGCGTAAACAACAAGCCGCCGGCGTGCACTTTAGGGAGAATTGAAAAATGGCAGTAACAAAAGAAGACTTCATTGAATTTATCGCCAACATGTCCGTCCTGGAGCTCTCCGAGCTTATCAAGGAACTTGAGGACAAATTCGGCGTCAGCGCCGCCGCTCCGGTGGCCGTGGCCGCCATGGGCGGTCCCGCTGGCGGCGGCGCTGACGCAGCCGAGGAAGAGCAGACCGAGTTCGACGTTATCCTGACCGCGGCCGGAGACAAGAAGATCCAGGTGATCAAGGCCGTCCGGGCCATCACCTCCCTGGGGCTCAAGGAAGCCAAGGCCCTGGTGGACGAGGCCCCCAAGCCGGTCAAGGAAGGCGTTTCCAAGGAGGAGGCCGACGACGTGGTCAAACAGCTGGAAGAAGCCGGCGCCACCGTCGAGGTCAAGTAAGCAGGAACAACACCGTCCGGCCCGTAGCGATGCGGACCGGACAGGATCCGACACCCTCACGGGGGGGAGTTCATGGCCATCAAAGTATCCGCCCGGCATAGAATCCGGAAAAATTTTGGAAAAACCGAACGTATCGCCGCCATCCCTAATTTGATCGAGATGCAGCGGACCAGTTACGACCGGTTTCTCCAGAAGAACATCCCCCCGGATCAGCGTCTCAATATAGGCCTCCAGGGGGTTTTTAAGTCGGTTTTTCCCATCCGGGATTTTTCCGGCAATTCCTCGCTGGAGATGGTCTCCTACAATTTCGGCCAGCCCAAATACGACCAGGTGGAGTGCCTGGCCAGGGGCATGACCTATGAAGCGCCGTTGAAGATCACGGTCCGGCTGGTGGTCTATGATCAGGACAAGGAGACCGGAGCCCAGACCATCCGGGACATAAAGGAGCAGGAGATCTACTTCGGCACCCTGCCCCTTATGACCGAAAACGGAACCTTTATCGTAAACGGCACCGAGCGGGTCATCGTCTCCCAGCTCCACCGCTCTCCGGGCATTTTCTTCGATCACGACAAGGGCAAGACCCATTCCTCGGGCAAGTTGCTCTACTCCGCCCGGATCATCCCCTTAAGGGGATCCTGGATCGATCTGGAATTCGACCCCAAGGACATCGTCAACGTCCGGATCGATCGGCGCCGCAAGTTCCCCGTCACCCTGCTCCTAAAGGCTCTGGGCTACTCCACCCAGGCCATCCTGGACAGTTTCTACAAGACCGACATTTACTATCTGGAAGACGACATTGTGGAGAGAGCGGTCAAGCCGGATCTGCTGGCCGCCAAAAAAGCGATCATGGACATAATCGACCCGCTCACCGGGTCGGTTGTGGTCAAGCAGGGCCGCAAGATCTCACGCGCGGCTTTGAAAAAGATGGAAAGCGCGGGGATCAAGCGTATCCCCGACCGGATCGAAAGCCTTTACGAAAAATACGTTGCTGCGGACATAGTCGACCCCGGGACCGGAGAGATTATCCTCTCGGTAAATGAAATTCTGACCGAGGATATTATCGAACGCATCCGCGAGGCCGGAATCAAAGAGGTCCCGGTGCTCTATATCGACGGGCACGAGTACTCCTCCTCCATCCGGGACACCCTGGCCCTGGACAAGATCGGCAACACCCAGGAGGCCATCCTGGAGATCTACCGCAAGTTGCGGCCCTCCAATCCCCTGACCCAGGAGGTGGCCACCTCTTTCTTCGACAACCTCTTTTTCAATCCCGAGCACTACGACCTGTCCGAGGTCGGCCGGTTGAAACTCAATCTGCGCCTTAATATCGATGTGCCCCTGGGCACCCGGACCCTGAGGCGGGAGGATATTTTCGCCGCGGTAAAGGAGCTGGTCCGCCTCAAGGACAGCGAGGGCCAGGTGGACGATATCGACCATCTGGGCAACCGGCGGGTGCGGGCCGTGGGCGAGCTCTTGGAGAACCAGTACCGCATCGGGCTGGTGCGCATGGAGCGGGCCATCAAGGAACGCATGAGTCTTCAGGAGATTGAGGCCCTGATGCCTCACGACCTGATCAACTCCAAGCCGGTTTCGGCCGTGGTCAAGGAGTTCTTCGGGACCTCCCAGCTCTCCCAGTTCATGGATCAGACCAACCCGCTTTCCGAGATCACCCACAAGCGCCGCCTCTCGGCCCTGGGCCCCGGCGGGTTGACCAGGGAGCGGGCCGGGTTCGAGGTCCGGGACGTGCATCCGACCCACTACGGCCGGATCTGCCCCATCGAAACCCCTGAGGGTCCCAACATCGGGCTCATAGTCTCCCTGTCCACCTTTGCCCGGGTCAACGACTACGGCTTTATCGAGACCCCCTACCGCAAGGCGGCCGAGGGCAGGGTGGGCAAAGAGGTCATCTACCTCTCCGCCCTGGACGAAAAGGACTACCCCATCGCCCAGGCCAACGCCGCGCTGGACGAGGAGGGCCGGTTCACCAAGGACCTGGTCCAGGCCCGGGTCGAGGGCGAGTACGTCCAGGTGCCGCCGGAGGAGATCCAGTTCATGGACGTCTCCCCTAACCAGCTGGTCTCCGTGGCCGCCTCCCTGATTCCTTTTCTGGAGCACGATGATGCCAACCGGGCCCTCATGGGCTCCAACATGCAGCGCCAGGCCGTGCCTTTGCTGCGGGCCTCGGCACCCTTGATCGGCACCGGCAACGAGGAGGTCGTGGCCCGTGACTCGGGGGTCTGCATCGTGGCCAAACACGACGGCGTGGTGGAGGACGTGGACGCCTCCCGGATCGTGGTCCGCTACGATGATCCAGACGATGGCGACGGTTCGGGCGGAGTCAAGATCCACAAGCTGACCAAGTTCCGCCGTTCCAACCAGAATACCTGCTTCACCCAGAAACCCATCGTCCAGGTGGGCGACCGGGTCAAGGCCGGCCAGGTAATGGCCGACGGACCGGCCGTGGAGAAAGGCGAGCTGGCCCTGGGCCAGAACGTAATGGTCGCCTTCATGTCCTGGGGCGGATACAACTTCGAAGATTCCATCCTGGTCTCCGAGCGGATGGTCAAGGACGACATCTTTACCTCCCTCCACATTGAGGAATTCGAGATAATCGCCCGGGACACCAAACTGGGCAAGGAAGAGATCACCCGGGATATCCCCAACGTGGGCGAGGAGGCTCTGGGTAACCTTGACGAGGCCGGAATAATCCGTATCGGAGCAGAGGTCGGTCCGGGCGACATTCTGGTGGGCAAGGTCACCCCCAAGGGTGAAACCCAGCTCTCCCCGGAGGAGAAACTGCTGCGGGCCATCTTCGGCGAAAAAGCCGGCGATGTTAAGGATACCTCGCTTAGGGTCCCGCCCGGCGAGGAAGGCATCGTCATCGACGCCAAGGTATTCTCCCGCAAGGGCGCGGACAAGGATTTCCGGGCTTTGGCCATCGAGGCCGACGAGGTCGACCAGGTCAACAAGGACCAGCGGGACGAAATACTGGTCATCCGCCGCAATACCAAGGGCATGCTCAGCAACCTTCTCCTGGGCAAGACCTGCGTCTCGGGGCTGGAATCCGAGGACGGCAGGAAGCTGATCGACCGCAAAGAGGTCATCACCCGGGAGCATCTGGAGCGGGTCCCCTTGAGCAGGTGGCGGGAAGCCATCATCGACGACGACGCGGCCAAGGAGAAAGCCGATCGGTTGGTCCAGAATTTTTTGGGCGCCCAGGAACAGATCCGGGAAGCCTTTGCCGATAAGATAGAGAAGATCAAATCCGGAGACGAACTTCCTCCGGGCGTGATCAAGATGGTCAAGGTCTACATCGCGGTCAAACGCAAGCTGGCCGTGGGCGACAAGATGGCCGGCCGGCACGGCAACAAGGGCGTGGTCTCCCGGATTCTGCCCATGGAGGACATGCCCTACTTTGCCGACGGCACGCCGGTGGACGTGGTGCTGAACCCTCTGGGCGTTCCTTCCCGGATGAACGTGGGCCAGGTCCTTGAGACTCATCTGGGATGGGCCGCCGACGGATTGGGCCGGAAGATAAGGGACCTGGTGGAGAGGATGGCCAAGGCCAAGGAGCTGAGGGAAGTTATCGCCTCGCCCCTTTACGACGAGGAACGCAAGAGGCTTCTCGGCGAGGCCGAGGACGAGGACATCCTGGCCATGGCCGAGGACTCCAAGAACGGCTACCACTTGGCCACGCCGGTCTTTGATGGAGCCTCGGAAGAGGAGATCCGGGAACTGCTCAAACTGGGCGGCTTGCCCGAAACCGGACAGTCAATTCTATACGACGGCCGGACCGGAGAGGCCTTCGACCACCCGGTCACCGTGGGGGCCATGTACATCCTCAAGCTGCACCATCTGGTGGACGAAAAGATCCACGCCCGGTCCATCGGCCCTTACTCCCTGGTTACCCAGCAACCCCTGGGCGGCAAGGCTCAGTTCGGCGGGCAGAGGCTGGGAGAGATGGAGGTCTGGGCCATGGAGGCCTATGGCGCGGCCTATTCCCTCCAGGAGTTTTTGACCGTCAAGTCGGACGACGTGGCCGGCCGGACCAGAATGTACGAGAAGATAGTAAAGGGCGAGAACTTCCTTGACGCCGGCCTTCCCGAATCCTTCAACGTCCTGGTCAAGGAGCTGCAGGCTCTGGGCCTGGACGTGGAGCTGCTGGAAGACGCAGAGTAGTAGACCAAGCAACGTGAACCGGCCGGAATTTGCCGGCCGGTTGAGAATATAACGGTTAAGAATCCGCCTGGTGACAAGGGCGGAGATGAGGAGGTATCCCTGTGGAAGACCTCTATTCCTTTTTCGCAAAACCTAAGGACCCTCTTTCCTTTAACTCGGTCAAGATCTCTCTGGCCTCCCCGGAGCAGATTAAGGAATGGTCCCATGGTGAAGTGAAAAAGCCGGAGACGATCAATTACCGGACCTTTAAACCCGAGCGGGACGGACTGTTCTGCGCCAAGATTTTCGGCCCGACCAAGGACTACGAGTGCAACTGCGGCAAGTACAAAAGACTCAAGCACCGGGGCGTGGTCTGCGAAAAATGCGGGGTCGAGGTCATCCAGTCCAAGGTCCGTCGGGAGCGCATGGGCCACATCGATCTGGCCGCCCCGGTGGCCCACATCTGGTTCCTGAAATCCCTGCCCTCCAAGATCGGCAACCTGCTGGACCTGACTCTCAAGGAACTGGAGCGGATCCTCTATTTCGAATCCCACGTGGTCATCGACCAGGGCGACACCCCTCTCAAGACGGGCGAGCTCCTGTCCGACGAGCGCTACCGCGAGGCTCGGGAGGAGTACGGCGATTCATTTGATGCCGGAATCGGGGCCGAGGCCCTCAAGGTTATGCTCTCCCGCCTGGATCTGGAGGAGCTTTCCGCTGTGCTCCGGGAGGAGATGACCCAGACCAATTCCGAGGCCAAGCGCAAGAAGCTGGCCAAACGCCTCAAGGTGGTCAACGCCTTCAAGGATTCGGGCAACATGCCGGAATGGATGATCCTGGATGTCATCCCCGTGCTGCCGCCTGATCTGCGGCCCCTGGTCCCCCTGGACGGCGGCCGGTTCGCCACCTCGGACCTGAACGATCTCTACCGCCGGGTGATCAACCGCAACAACCGCCTGAAAAGGCTGATGGAACTCAACGCTCCTGACATCATCATCCGCAACGAGAAGAGGATGCTCCAGGAGGCGGTGGACGTTCTGTTCGACAACGGCCGGCGGGGCAAGGTCATCACCGGACCCAACAAACGCCCCCTGAAATCGCTCTCCGACATGCTCAAGGGCAAACAGGGCCGCTTCCGCCAGAACCTTCTGGGCAAGCGGGTGGACTACTCGGGCCGTTCGGTCATCGTCATCGGTCCGGACCTGCGGCTCCACCAGTGCGGGCTGCCCAAAAAGATGGCCCTGGAACTGTTCAAGCCCTTTATCTACCACCAGTTGGAGCGGAAGGGCATCGTCACCACCATCAAATCGGCCAAGAAGCTGGTGGAACGGGAGACCGAAGAGGTTTGGGATACCCTCTCCGAGGTGGTCCGGGAATATCCGATCCTGCTTAACCGGGCCCCCACCCTGCACAGGCTCTCCATCCAGGCTTTTGAGCCCATCCTGATCGAGGGCAAGGCCATTCAGCTTCACCCCCTTGTCTGCGCCGCCTTCAACGCCGACTTTGACGGCGACCAGATGGCGGTCCACGTGCCATTGTCCATCCAGGCCCAGATCGAGGCCCGGGTGCTGATGATGTCCACCAACAACATTCTCTCCCCGGCCAACGGCGAGCCGATCATCGTGCCCTCCCAGGATATCGTTCTGGGGCTCTACTACATGACCCGGCACAAACCTTTTGTTAAGGGCGAGGGCAAGTTCTTCTCCTCCACCGACGAATTGATCATGGCCTTCGACGCCGGCGAGGTGAACCTCCAGGCCAAGGTTACGGTCCGTATGGAAGGCGGACGGGTGGAGACCACGCCCGGACGGGTCCTGCTATACGAGATAACCCCCAAGGAACTGGGGTTTGCGGCCGTCAACAAGGTGATCAACAAAAAGGAGGTCAAGGACCTGATCTCCATCTCCTACCGCCAGGCGGGTATCAAAAAGACGGTCATCTTCGCCGACAAGCTCAAGGACATCGGCTACAAATACGCCACTAAGTCCGGTCTTTCCATCTGCATCGACGACATGGAGATTCCCGCGGAGAAGGAGGAGATTCTTAACCGGGCCATGGGCGAGGTCACCGAGGTGGACCAGCAGTACCGCGAGGGACTGATCACCGACGGCGAGAAGTACAACAAAGTCGTGGACATCTGGGCCCGGGCCACCGAAGAGGTGACCGAGCGGATGATGGAGAACCTGGCCACTCAGGAATTCAAGCCCCTGTCCGATTCCGGTAACGGCGGCGAAAAGGATTCCCGGGAGGCCATTGTGGGCGACTCCTTCAACTCCATCTATATGATGGCCGATTCCGGTTCCCGTGGTTCCAAGGACCAGATCCGGCAGCTGGCCGGAATGCGCGGCCTCATGGCCAAGCCTTCGGGCGAGATCATCGAGACCCCGATCATGGCCAACTTCCGGGAAGGCCTGACCGTTCTCCAGTACTTCACCTCGACCCACGGCGCCCGCAAGGGTCTGGCCGACACGGCGTTGAAGACGGCGGGTTCAGGGTATCTGACCCGGCGCCTGGTGGACGTGGCCCAGGACTGCATCATTATGGAAGAGGACTGCGGTACCCTGGACGGGGTCTGGATCGAGCATCTCCGCGAGGGCGGCGAGATTATCCAGAGACTGGGCGAGCGCGTTCTGGGCCGGGTGGCCCTCATGGACGTTCGGGATCCGGTCAGCGGAGAGATTCTGGTTGAAGCCAACCAGGAGATCGACGAGAACGGGGTCAAGAAGATCGAAGAGGCCGGGCTGGACAAAATTCTGATCCGCTCCGCCCTGACCTGCAAGACCAAACAGGGGGTCTGCGCCAAGTGCTACGGCCGCGACCTGGCCCACGGCAAGGCCGTGGACATCGGCGAGGCCGTGGGCATCGTGGCCGCCCAGTCCATCGGCGAGCCCGGCACCCAGCTGACCATGCGGACCTTCCACATCGGCGGCACCGCCTCCCGGCGGGTGGAGCAGTCCACCATCCAGGCCCGGCGCGACGCCGTGATCCAATACGACAACCTGGTCACGGTTACCAACAAGGCCGGGGAGATAGTGGTCCTCAACCGCAACGGCAACTTGGCCCTCATGGTCGGCGAGTCGGTCCGGGAACGTTACCAGATCACCCAGGGCACCATCCTCAAGGTCAAGGACGGCGACCAGGTCCAACTGGATCAGCTCATCGCCGAGTGGGACCCTTACACCGTGCCCCTGTTGACCGACGTTTCGGGCAAGGTGGTCTTTACCGACATTGTGGACGGCCGGACCATGCAGGAAAGGCTGGACCCGGTCACGGGTCTTTCCACCAAGGTCATCGTGGACAGCCGGGACAGCGATGTGCGGCCCCAGGTCATGGTGGTCAACGAAAAGAACCAACCCGTGACCAGGCCCAACGGTTCGCCCGCGGCCTTCGCCATGCCCGCCGGAGCCATCCTGATGGTTGTGGAGGGCGATGAAATATCGGCTGGAGATGTTATCTCCAGGATCCCTCGGGAGACCACCAAGACCAAGGACATCACCGGCGGTCTGCCCCGCGTGGCCGAGCTGTTCGAGGTCAGGAAACCCAAGGAGCACGCCGTCATCTCCCAGATCGACGGACTGGTCTCTTTCGGCAAGCCCACCAAGGGCAAGAGAAAGGTCATCGTCACCCCCGAGGTGGGCGAGCCCAAGGAATACCTGATCCCCAAGAACAAGCACCTCATTGTCCAGGAGGGCGAGTACATCCGCTCCGGAGAGCCGCTCATGGACGGCTCGGCCAACCCCCACGACATTCTGTCCATCATGGGGACCAAGGAACTGGCCCGTTATCTGGTGGACGAGGTCCAGGAGGTCTACCGCCTCCAGGGGGTTAAGATCAACGACAAGCATGTGGAGATAATCGTCCGCCAGATGTTGCGCAAGGTCCAGATCAAGGACGTGGGAGACACCAACTTCCTCATGGGCGAACAGGCGGAGCGGTACAGGTTCGAGGATGAGAACGAGCGGGTTCTCTCCCTGGGCGGCACTCCGGCCACGGCGGAGCCCATGCTCCTCGGGATTACCAAGGCCTCGCTGTCCACCGAATCCTTCATCTCTGCGGCCTCTTTCCAGGAGACCACCAAGGTTCTCACCGAGGCGGCCATCGCCGGCAAGGTGGACAACCTCAAGGGCCTCAAGGAAAACGTCATCATGGGCCGGCTTATCCCCGGTGGCACGGGTTTCCGGGAGTACCGCCAGTTGCGAATTTCCCAGGCCCCTGATTTTGACGAGGGCCTGGAGGCCCTGGGCGAGGAAATAGCATAAAAAACTTGACAGAAAGCAGCCTTGAATATATAAGAATGAGTCTTTGTAAGGCTGCTCATAGCGACCTACAGAATAGCTAATTTTCGCACGAAACTAACGCTCTGAGGAGAGCGGAGGGGTATTGTTGACCGATGCCGACCATTAATCAACTGATTCGCCAAGGACGCAAGCGGCTCCAGTCCAAGACCGGAGCTCCGGCCCTGAAGAGTTGCCCCCAGAAACGGGGGGTCTGCCTGAGGGTCTACACCCAGACGCCTAAAAAGCCCAACTCGGCCTTGCGTAAGGTGGCCAGGGTTCGTTTGACCAACGGGATGGAAGTCACCACCTACATCCCCGGCATCGGCCATAACCTCCAGGAGCACTCCGTTGTTTTGATCAGGGGTGGCCGGGTCAAGGACCTTCCCGGTGTCCGTTATCACATAATCCGCGGCACCTTGGACGCTGCTGGCGTGGGCGAGCGGAAGAAGAGCCGCTCCAAGTACGGCGCCAAGAAACCGAAGTAAGGAGAATCTTCCGTGCCCAGAAGACGGGAAGTCCCCAAAAGAAAAATCATTCCCGATCCCATGTACAACTCCGAGTTGGCGACCAAGTTCATCAACGGATTGATGAAGACGGGCAAAAAGGGAGTGGCCGAGAGCATCATGTACGGTGCCTTCGACATCATAGCCGAACGGACCAAGGAAGACCCCCTGGCTATCTTCGAGAAGGCCCTGGCCAACGCCAAACCCGTGGTGGAGGTTAAATCCCGCCGGGTGGGCGGTTCGACCTACCAGGTGCCGGTGGAGATCAGGCCCTCGCGCAGGACGGCCTTGGCCATGCGCTGGTTGATTAGCTACGCCCGTTCCAGGGGCGAAAAGACGATGAGAGAAAAACTGGCTGGAGAACTCCTCGATGCGGCGAACATGAGGGGGGCAACGGTCAAAAAACGGGAGGACACCCACCGCATGGCCGAGGCCAACAAGGCTTTCGCCCATTACAGGTGGTAGATCTTCCTTAGATAGCCGATAGCACGGTGACTGGAATAACCGGTAGTAGATTAACAGGGATGGTTCGATCTTATGGCTCGTCAAATTGCCTTGGAAAAGGTGCGCAATATAGGTTTCATGGCGCATATAGATGCGGGCAAGACGACCACTACGGAGCGGGTCCTGTTCTATACCGGAGTGTCACATCGGATCGGCGAGGTCCACGACGGACAGGCGACAATGGACTACATGGTTCAGGAGCAGGAACGGGGTATCACCATTACCTCGGCCGCGACAACCTGCTTCTGGCGAGGGTGTCGAGTTAACATCATCGACACCCCGGGCCATGTGGACTTCACCGTGGAGGTGGAGAGGTCCTTGCGCGTTCTTGACGGCGTGGTCGGAGTATTTTGCGCTGTGGGCGGAGTGGAACCACAATCAGAGACGGTCTGGCGTCAGGCCGACAAGCACCGGGTTCCGCGGATCGCTTTTGTTAATAAGATGGACCGAGTCGGGGCCGATCTGAAGCGGACGGTCAGAATGATCAAAGAACGCTTCGGAGCCAGGCCTGTTTTGTTGCAGCTTCCCATGGGGGAGGCAGAGGATTTCCAAGGCGTGATCGATCTCGTTCAGATGAAGGCCCTTTACTTCGACGGCCAGCCCGGCTCCGAGGCGATCGTTAAGGAGATCCCTGCGGAATACCTGGATGAGGCCGAGGCCTTGCGGATCGAGCTTGTCGAGGCCGCCGCCGAGAACGATGAAGAACTCACCGACCGCTATCTCGGCGGCGAGGAGTTCAGCCCGGCCGAGATCAAGAAGGGTCTCCGGGCCGGCTGCATTTCGCTCAGCGCCGTGCCTGTTCTGTGCGGTTCCGCCTTCAAGAACAAGGCGGTTCAGCCTCTTCTGGACGCGGTGGTGGACTACCTGCCTTCGCCCCTTGAAGTGGTCCCCATGGTCGGAATGGACGGTGAGAACGAGGTAGTCTGTCCGCCCAACGACGATGATCCCTTGGCTGCATTGGCCTTCAAGATAGTCAACGATCCCTATGTGGGGCACCTGACCTTTGTCCGGCTTTACGCAGGGAAACTGGCCACCGGGCAGCAGGTTCTCAACGTCAATAAGGGCCACAAGGAGCGTATCGGGCGACTTTTAAAGATGCACGCCGATCAGCGCGAAGAGGTCAAGGAAGTATTTTCCGGCGACATCGTGGCTGCGGTCGGCCTGCGCAAGACCAGTTCCAGTGATACTTTGGCCGACGCCAGCAGGCCCGTGGTCCTCCAGGCCATCGAAGCCCCCACGCCGGTGATCAGCCTGGCCGTGGAGCCGGTGGGCCGGGACGACGTGGACCGGTTGGGCAAAGCCCTGGGGCGCCTTCTGGACGAGGACCCGTCCCTCAAGGCTCACACCGACGAAGAGACGGGGCAGACCATTCTATCCGGCATGGGCGAGCTTCATCTGGACATCATCGTCGACCGGCTGAAGCGTGAGTTCCAGACCAACGTGGAAACCGGCAAGCCCCAGGTGGCCTACCGCGAGGGGCTCAAAAAAGCGGCCCGGGCCGAGGCCAAGTTCGTTCGTCAGTCGGGCGGCCGGGGCCAGTTCGGTCACGTGGTCATAGAGTTGGAACCCCTGGAGAGGGGTGCCGGGGTTGAGTTTGAATCCAAGATCGTGGGCGGAGTGATCCCCAAGGAGTACATCCCGGCCGTGGAGAACGGGGTCCGCGAAGCAGCCCAAAAAGGCATCCTGGCCGGTTATCCGGTGGTGGACTTCAAGGTCTCTCTGGTGGATGGTTCCTTCCACCCCGTGGACTCCTCGGAAATCGCCTTCAAGGTGGCCGGGTCCATGGCTTTCAAAGAAGTCTGCCGCAAGGCCGAACCCATGATTCTGGAACCCATTATGACCGTTGAGGTGGTGGCTCCCGAGGAGTACATCGGCACGGTCATCGGCGACCTGACCTCCCGTCGGGGCAGGGTCAATAATTTGGAGACCAGGGGCACCACCCAGATCGTAACGGTGTTCGCGCCGCTCTCCAATATGTTTGGATACGCAACGGATATGCGTTCGGCCACTCAGGGCCGGGCCACTTTCAGCATGCTATTCTCTCATTACGAACCGGCCCCCCTGGCGGTGGTCGAAGAGATAATCGATCGAGTCAAGAAAAAGGGCAAGGACTAGGCCGGAATCCGGTCGGGAAAGGAGCTTTTAGGCAATGGCCAAGCAGAAGTTTGAGCGGACAAAGCCGCACATGAACGTTGGCACGATCGGTCACATCGACCACGGCAAGACGACCTTGACGGCAGCCATCACCAAGCTTTTGGGAATGAAGGGTTCAGCCACGTTTGTGCCCTTTGATGAGATCGACAAGGCGCCCGAGGAGAAGGCCCGGGGGATAACAATCGCCACGGCGCATGTGGAGTACGAGACGGAGAACCGTCATTACGCGCATGTGGACTGCCCGGGTCATGCCGACTACATCAAGAACATGATCACCGGGGCGGCTCAGATGGACGGGGCCATTCTGGTGGTGGGTGCGGACGACGGCCCCATGCCCCAGACTCGGGAGCACATTCTGCTGGCCCGTCAGGTGGGCGTGCCTTCCATCGTGGTCTTCCTGAACAAGGTGGACATGGTGGACGACGAGGAGCTGATCGAGCTGGTGGAGCTGGAGCTTCGTGAGCTTCTGTCCAAGTACGAGTTCCCCGGGGATGACATACCGATCATCAAGGGATCGGCGCTTCAGGCTTTGCAGGCGGAGAGTGTGGACGATCCGGCGGCGGGTCCCATTTTCGAGCTGATGGACGCCCTGGACAGCTATCTTCCGGAGCCGCAGCGGGACATCGACAAGCCGTTCCTGATGCCGATCGAGGACGTTTTTTCCATTTCCGGGCGCGGGACGGTGGTCACGGGCCGGGTGGAGCGCGGGATCATCCGGATCAACGACAACGTGGAGATAGTGGGTATCAAGGACACGATCAAGACGGTGTGCACCGGGGTGGAGATGTTCCGGAAGATCTTGGACCAGGGCCAGGCCGGCGACAACGTGGGCGTTCTGATCCGCGGGATCAAGCGGGAAGAGGTGGAGCGGGGCCAGGTTGTGGCCAAGCCGGGTTCGATCACGCCGCACACCAAGTTCAAGGCGGAGGCCTACATCCTGACCAAGGAGGAGGGCGGACGACACACACCTTTCTTCAACGGATACCGGCCTCAGTTTTATTTTCGGACCACTGACGTCACCGGGGTGGTGACTCTGCCCGACGGGGTGGAGATGGTCATGCCCGGCGACCACGTCTCCGTGGAAGTATCCCTGATTACCCCCATCGCCATGGAGGACGGTCTGCGCTTCGCCATACGCGAGGGCGGCCGCACCGTCGGCGCCGGGGTCATCGGCGAAATCGTGGAGTAAATAATGGTCACCAGCCAAAAAATTCGCATTCGGCTAAAGGCCTACGACCACAAACTGCTGGACCGTTCCGCTCTGGATATCGTAGATACGGTCCAGCGGACCGGCGCCAAGGTGGCCGGACCGATTCCTTTGCCGACCAGAATCAATCGGTATACTGTCTTGCGCTCTCCCCATGTGGATAAGAAGTCGCGTGAACAGTTCGAGATCAAAACCCACAAACGGCTGATGGACATTCTTGACCCCACTCAGCAGACTGTGGATGCGTTGATGAAACTGGATCTGCCGGCCGGGGTGGACGTGGAGATTAAGCTCTAAAGAGGCGATCATGCTTAACGGATTGATGGGCAAAAAACTTGGAATGATGAGGATGTTCGGTCCCGCCGGGGTGGCCTGGCCGGTCACCGTGATCCAACTCGGCCCGAACTACGTCATCCAGAAAAAGACAAAAGAAAACGACGGTTACGAAGCCTTACAGCTGGGCTTCGATGAACTGGCGGAGCGCAAGGTGACCAAACCCATGGTCGGCCATTTTCAGGCCGCGGGTAAGGGAAATTTCCGCCAGCTTACCGAGTTCAGGGTTGATTCCACCGAAGAGTACGAACTTGGGCAGGAGATAACCGCCGAGCTGTTCCAGGTGGGCCAAAAGGTTCACGTCACCGGCACCTCCAAGGGCCGCGGTTTCTCCGGCACCATCCGGCGTCACAATTTCGCCCGGGGTCCCGAGACTCACGGCTGCACCACCCATAGAGCGCCTGGTTCCATCGGCACCTCGGCTACGCCCTCACGGGTTCTCAAGGGCCGCAAGTTGCCGGGTCAGTACGGCAACAAAAAGGCGACCATAAAAAACCTGACCGTCATCGACATCAGGCCCGAGGAGAATCTTATCCTCGTTAAAGGTGCGGTGCCCGGCTCTATTAACGGGCTGGTAATTCTTAAAAAGTCCGAGTACCGCTAGTTGGAGCTAGGTTATGCCTACTGTGGATGTCATAGATAAAAACCGGAACAAGGTCGACCAGGTGGACCTGCCGGACGAGGTCTTCAACATCGAAGTCCGTCCCGATGTTCTCCACCAGGTTGTCCTTTGGCAGCTGGCCAAAAAGAGGGCCGGTAACGCCTCCACCAAGACCCGTTCCGAGGTCCGGGGAGGCGGCCGCAAGCCTTGGCGCCAGAAAGGCACCGGACGGGCCCGAGCCGGGACCATCCGCTCGCCCCTGTGGCGCGGCGGCGGAACCATTAACGGCCCCAAACCCCGGGACTACGCTTTCAAGCTTAACAAAAAGCTGCGCAGCCTGGGCCTGAAGATGGCCATCTCGGCCAAGCTTCAGGAGGATCAGCTGGTCATTCTTAACGACTTGGATCTGCCTGAAACCAAGACCAAGCATTTTGCCGGAGTCATGAGCGGGCTCGATCTGTCGAAGGCCCTTTTCGTGACCACCGAGGAAGATCACACGGCTATCCTTTCCAGCCGGAACATCCCCGGGGTCAAGGTGATAAGGACCGACGGCCTGAACGTCTACGACGTTCTTAAGTACGACCACCTGGTCCTGATTCGTCCCAGCGTAGATAAAATAGTGGAGAGGCTGTCATGAAAGAATTTCATAACATATTGCGACGGCCTCTTATCACCGAGAAATCATCTATGGCCAAGGAGTTGGCCAACCAGATCACTTTCGAGGTGGCCCCCACGGCCAACAAGATTGAAATCCGCCAGGCCGTTGAGGAGGTCTTCAAAGTCAAGGTATTTGATGTGAGGACCGCCAATTTCCAGGGCAAAAAGAAGAGGTACGGTCGTTTCTTGGGTCGGCGGGCCCACTGGAAGAAGGCTGTCGTGACCCTGGCTCCCGGCGAATCCATAGAGTTCTTCGAAGGGGCCTAAAGGAGCGAGCATGGGCATCAAGAAGTCAAAACCTACTTCTCCAGGCAGACGGTTCGCCAGTTTCAGCGACTTCGCCGAGATAACCACGGACAAGCCTGAAAAGAGCTTGCTGGAGTCCTTTGCCAAAAGCGGCGGCCGCAACAATCTGGGCCGGGTGACCTCCCGCCATCGTGGCGGCGGGCACAAGAGGCGCTATCGTATAATTGATTTCAGACGGGACAAGCTGGAAATTCCGGCCAAGGTCGCGACCATCGAGTACGACCCCAACCGCAGCGCCAGAATTGCTCTTCTGCACTACGCCGACGGAGAGAAACGCTATATACTCTGGCCTCGTCACCTTAAGGTGGGCGATACGGTCATCACCTCGGCCAAGGCCGACATCAAGCCCGGCAACTGCCTTCCGCTGAGGGCCATTCCCTTGGGCCAGCATGTCCACAACGTGGAGATGAAGATCGGCAAGGGCGGACAGTTGGTCCGGAGCGCCGGGGCCTATGCTCAGCTTATGGCCAAGGAAGGCAAATACGCTCTGCTGAAAATGCCTTCAGGTGAAGTCCGGATGATCCATCAGGACTGCCGGGCCACCCTGGGCCAGATCGGGAACGTGGAACACGAGAACACCTCCCTGGGCAAGGCCGGCCGGAAGCGCTATCTCGGTCGTCGCCCCAAGGTCCGGGGAGTGGCCATGAACCCGGTGGACCACCCCATGGGCGGCGGCGAGGGCAAATCGTCCGGCGGGCGGCACCCCTGCACCCCCTGGGGAAAACCGACCAAAGGGTATAAGACCCGCAAGAAGAACAAGCATTCCAACCGGTTCATCGTCAAGAAGCGGAAATAGGAGTTATCGTGCCTAGATCGCTAAAAAAAGGGCCCTTTGTCGACGCGCATCTCATTCGCAAGGTCGACGTAACCCAGGGCGGCGGCAAAAGTCAGGTGATAAAAACCTGGTCACGGCGCTCCACGATTCTGCCGGAGTTTGTGGGGCTGACCATGGCCGTGCACAACGGCCGCAAGTTCATCCCGGTCTATATCACCGAGAACATGGTCGGCCACAAGCTCGGCGAATTTTCCCCCACCAGGACTTTCTACGGCCATGCCGGGGACAAAAAGTCCCGCATGGGCAAGAGGTAGTCAGCCATGGAGGTTAGAGCGCAGGCCAAATACCTGAGAGTGGGTCCCCGCAAGGCCAGATACGTGGTCGACATGGTTCGGGGCAGGAAGGCCGAGGATGCCTTGAACATCCTCAGGTTCACCCCAAGGAAGGCGGCTCGGATGGTTCACAAGGTGCTTTCCAGCGCCGTGGCCAATGCAGAGCAGCGATCGGACATCGACGTCGACACCCTTTATGTCAAAAGGATCTATGTCGACGAGGGGCCGACCTTGAAACGCTGGCGTCCCCGCGCCATGGGACGGGCAACCCGCATTCTCAAGCGGACCAGCCACGTTACAGTAATTCTGGACGAAGCTTAGGAGCTTTCAGTGGGCCAAAAGGTACATCCCGTCGGGTTTAGGTTGGGTATCTCCAAGACTTGGTCTTCCAGGTGGTATGCCAGCAAGAATTTTCCGGAGTTCGTGGTCGAGGATCACAAGATCCGCGGCTATTTGAAGGAAAGACTCTTTCACGCCGGCATCTCTCGGGTGGAGATCGAACGGGCGGCCAATAAGGCCAAGGTCCGTATTTATACGGCGCGTCCGGGGATCGTCATCGGCAAGAGAGGCGCCGAGATAGAGAATCTGAGGAAGGATCTGGAAAAAAGACTCGGCCGGGAGATCATTATTGATATCCAGGAGATCAGGAAGCCCGAGTTGGATGCCCAGCTGGTCGCCGAAAACGTGGCTCAGCAACTGATCCGCAGGATCGCTTTCCGCAGGGCCATGAAAAAGGCGGTCTCCACCTCGCTCAAGTTCGGGGCCCAGGGAATCAAGATCATGTGCGCCGGCCGTCTGGGTGGCGCCGAGATGGCCCGCCGGGAGTGGTACCGCGAAGGCCGGGTTCCGCTCCACACCTTAAGGGCCGATATCGATTATGGGTTCGCGGAAGCCAAAACAACCTACGGCATCATCGGGGTCAAGGTCACCATCTTCAAGGGTGAAATTATCGACCAGGACCAGGATGCGGCCTGATAAAGGGTAACGGAAGATGCTATCTCCTAAACGAATCAGACACCGTAAGGTCATGAAGGGCCGTACTACAGGCAAGGCCTTCCGCGGCTCGACCCTGAATTTCGGTGACTACGGCCTTCAGGCCGTGGAGTGCGGCCGGATCGACAACCGTCAGATCGAATCCGCTCGGGTGGCCATGACCCGTCACATCAAAAGAACAGGCCGGATCTGGATCAGGATATTTCCCGACCGGCCTTTTACCAAGAAGCCGGCCGAGACCCGGATGGGTAAAGGAAAAGGCGCGCCGGAAGGATGGGAGGCCATCATCAAGCCCGGCAAGATCCTTTACGAGATGGCCGGCCCCACCAGGGAGTTAGCGGTTGAGGCTCTGACCCGCGCCGCGGCCAAGCTGCCGGTGGCGACCAGGATCGTGGTCCGAGGTGAGTTATGAAACCTGCCGAGATCAGAGATAAGTCAATGGACGAGCTGCACGCTCAGGTGGGCGAACTGAACGAGGCTATATTTAACCTTCAGTTCCGGCACGCCACCGGACAGCTCGAAAATCCCATGCGGATGAAGGCGGTTAAGAAGGACATCGCCCGGGTCCTGACCATCATCAGGGAGAAGCAGCTCGCTGAGGCGGAGGAATATTGATGGCTAAGGAGAGAGGCAACCGCAAAATCCGGAGCGGTGTGGTAGTCAGCGACAAGATGGACAAGACCGTGGTGGTCAGGGTCGAGAGGCTCTTTAAGCATCCGGTCTACAAAAAGTACATCCGCCGCCACAAGAAGTTCATGGCCCATGACGAACTGAACCAGTGCCAGATCGGCGATAAGGTCCAGATCGTGGAGTCCAGGCCTTATTCCAAAAACAAGTGTTGGCGTGTCCAGTCCGTGATCGAGAAGACCACGGAAGTGAGGTAAACCATGATCCAACCCGAAACCAGACTTCACGCTGCGGACAATTCGGGGGCCAAATCGCTCTACTGCATCAAGGTTCTGGGCGGCTCCAAAAGGCGTTATGCCTCGGTGGGCGATGTGATAATCGTCTCCGTTAAGGAAGCCATACCCAACTCCAAGGTCAAAAAGGGCGATGTGGTCAAGGCGGTGGTGGTCCGTACCGCCAAAGAGGTCCGGCGCCCTGACGGCTCCTATATCCGCTTCGACGATAATTCGGCGGTCTTGATCAATAACCAGGGAGAGCCGATCGGGACCCGTATTTTCGGCCCCGTGGCCCGCGAACTCCGTGCCAAGAGGTACATGAAGATTATCTCTCTGGCACCGGAAGTACTGTAGGTGGCACCATGAAAGGCTCAAACTACCATATCAGAAAAGATGACCGGGTGATGGTTATCGCCGGTCGCGATAAAGGCAAGATCGGGAAGGTCCTTAAGATAAATTCCAAAAAGGACCGGGCCGTGGTCGAGCGGGTCAATATGATCAAGCGCCACACCAGGCCCTCCACCGCCGCACCCCAGGGCGGTATCATCGAGAAAGAGGGACCGGTCCACATCTCCAACCTGAAAGTCGTCTGCGGCAAGTGTTCCGAAGCGGTCCGGACCGGGATCAAGGTCCTGGAGGACGGTAAGCGGGTCAGGATCTGCAAGGGCTGCGGCGAGATGATCGACCAGGTCTAAGGAGCGCGGACAGATGGCACAGACGGTACGCTTGAAAAAAGTTTACGAAGAGGAGGTTCGGCCCCTGCTCATAAAGGAGTTCGACTACAAGAACACCATGCAGGTGCCGACATTGACCAAGGTCGTCCTCAATATGGGTTTGGGAGAAGCCATCCAGAACATCAAGGTTCTGGAATCGGCTCAGGAGGAGCTTAGGGCGATATCGGGTCAAAAACCCGTAGTCACCAGGGCTCGTCGCTCCATCGCCGCCTTCAAGCTAAGGGAAGGCATGCCCATCGGATGCACGGTCACTCTGAGGAGGACCAGGATGTTTCACTTCCTGGATAAACTCTTCAACTTTGCTCTTCCCCGAGTCCGCGATTTCAGGGGAATCAATCCTAACTCATTTGACGGCCGGGGCAATTTTTCCCTGGGCATCAAAGAGCAGATTATCTTTCCTGAGATTGATTACGATAAGATCGACAAAATCAAAGGCCTCAATGTGACCATTGTAACCACGGCCAAGACTGACGAGGAAGGGCGATTCCTGCTGCAAAGCATGGGCCTGCCCTTCCGCAGATAGGCTTAAGGAGGAGCCCCTGTGGCAAGGAAAGCTCTCAAGAATAAAGCCCGCAGCAAACCTAAATTCAAGGCGCGGGCTTACAATCGCTGCCCCATATGCGGACGGCCCAGGGCTTATTTACGGAAATTCGGTATCTGCCGGATCTGCTTCAGAAGCATGGCTCTTAAAGGCGAGATACCCGGCGTCGTCAAGGCCAGTTGGTGAGTTTGAGGAGTGGTCCATGTCCATGTCCGATCCCATAGCTGATATGCTCACCCGGATAAGAAACGCCCTTGTGGTGAAGTACAACCGGGTGGATATCCCTGCCTCTCGGGCCAAGATAAGCATCGCCAAGGTGATGAAGGCCGAAGGCTATATCAAAAACTACAAAGTCATCAAGGATTCCCGGCAGGGCATCCTCAGAGTCTACCTCCGCTATGACGAGCACGCCACGCCGGTGATCACCGGTCTGAAGCGGGTCTCCAGTCCCGGCAGGAGGGTCTACGCCAAGGCCAAAGATGTGCCTTTGGTCCTCAACGGCTTGGGGGTGAACGTGGTTTCCACATCCCAGGGCTTGATGACCGACCGCCAGGCCAGGCAGGCCAACCTGGGCGGGGAGATAATGTGCTCCATCTGGTAGATCGGCTCTGAGGAATATGGCCAGGACATTTGCGATCCAGGAGTTTTCTTTATGTCGCGGATAGGCAAACAACCGATTCCCCTACCCGATGGGGTCAAGGTTGATATTAAAGACGACAAGGTCACGGTCAAAGGACCCAAGGGCGTCTTGGAGCGGCCCGTTGTTCCTTTGGTGGCGTTGGAGACCGACGGTCAGAGCGTGGTGGTAAAACCCACCGACGAGACTCGGCAGGCCCGCGCTTTTCACGGGCTTTTCAGGACCTTGGTCAACAACATGGTGGTCGGGGTCTCGGCCGGGTTCTCCAAGCAGTTGGAACTGGTCGGAGTGGGTTACAAAGCCGAGGTGCAGGGACAGAGCCTGAACCTGGCCGTGGGGTTCTCTCATCCGGTCAACTTCCCTCTGCCCCAGGGCATCGAGGCCGTCGTCGACCGCCAGAGGATAACCCTCTCCGGGATCGACAAGGAGGTCTTGGGCCAGACTGCGGCCACCATCCGGGCCTTGAGACCCCCCGAGCCCTATAAGGGCAAAGGTATCAAATACTCGGATGAGATTATCCGCCGTAAGGCCGGTAAAGCCGGTGCGGCCGGTTAATCCATAGGAGTTCAAGCACGATGAGTAAGCTCAGTCCCAGAAAGGAAGCCTGGCAGAAACGCCAGAGGCGGGTCAGGCGAAAAGTTGTCGGTTCGGGCGAACGGCCCCGGCTGAACATCTACCGTTCGGCCAGGCATATCTACGCTCAGATCATAGACGACGAGGCCAACAAGACCTTGGCCTTTGTCTCGACCCTCAGTCCTGATTTCAAGGCCGCCCTCAGGGAGGCCGAGGCCAAAGAGGCCGAAGCGGCCGAGGAGGCCGAAAAGGCGGCTGCCGCCGAGGAAGAGGGCGAAGGCAAGAAGAAGAAAAAGAAAGCTGCCAAGGCCAAACCCGTGCCCAAGGCCAAGATCGGGGCCGCCTTTAATGTGGGTTTAATCATCGCCCGCATGGCCCAGGAAAAGGGCTATAAAAAAGTCGTCTTTGACCGCAACGGATTCCTTTTTCACGGCCGGGTCAAGGCCGTGGCCGACGGAGCTCGTAAAGGGGGGCTTGAGTTTTGAGTAGACCAGGGCCGATGCGCCATGATAACGACACTGAAAACGACCTCATCGACAAGGTCGTGAGCATTAACCGCGTTGCCAAGGTGGTAAAGGGCGGGCGTCGCTTCTCCTTTGCGGCCGTGGTGGTCGTGGGAGACGGCAAGGGCAAGGTAGGGGCCGGACTGGGCAAGGCCAACGAGGTTCCCGAGGCCATCCGCAAGGGTGTCGAGGCGGCCAAGAAAGACATGGAGCCCATCCCCTTGACCGAGGCTCATTCGATCCCCCACGACGTGACCGGCCGTTACGGTGCCGGAATGGTCTTCATGAAGCCGGCCGGCCCTGGTACGGGCGTCATCGCCGGCGGGCCTGTCCGCGCCGTCTTGGAGGCCAGCGGAATCCAGAACGTTTTGACCAAATGTCTGGGTTCGGTAAACCCCCATAATGCGGTAAAGGCCACCCTTGAGGGACTCCGGAGGCTTCGCTCCCCGGAGGAGATCGCCAGGCGCAGAGGCAAGACCGTGGAGGAGATCCTCTAACAACCGCCACGGGCGGGTCTGATTTAATCAGCCGGGTAAAAGAGAGATAGGCATGGCCAATAAGACAAAAAAGACTCTTCAAGTGAAGATGATCAAAAGCGGAATCGGCTCTCCGCCCAAACTGAGGGCGACCCTCAAAGGTCTGGGCCTGACCAAGATGAACCGGGTCAAGACCCTGGAAGATACTCCTGCGGTCCGCGGCATGATCGCCAAGGTGCCCCATCTGGTAAAGGTGGTCAGTGATGAAGCTTAATGAACTTTCCCCCGTTCCCGGCGCGGTCAAGAAAAGGCACCGGGTGGGTCGGGGACCGGGCTCCGGCTGGGGCAAGACAGCCGGACGTGGACACAAGGGCCAGCGGTCCAGGTCCGGATTCAAGATGCCTCCCTGGTTCGAAGGCGGGCAGATGCCCCTCCAAAGGCGGGTTCCTAAAAGGGGATTCTACAACCACTTCCGTAAGATATACGCGGTGGTCAATGTGGGCCAGTTGGAGGAGCGTTTTGAGGCCGGGGCCGTGGTGGATACCGCCGCCCTTATTGAGGCCGGAATAGTTAAGAAACTCAACGACGGAATCAAGCTTCTGGGCGACGGCGAGTTGACCAAAAAGCTGACCGTCAAGGTGGTCAAAGCCTCCAAATCGGCCCAGGCTAAAGTCGAAGCGGCCGGGGGCACGCTGGAGGTCTTCGAACCTTCCGCAGACGAATCACCGGTAGACCAGGCCGAATAGGGCCGGGTTAAGGATAGAAACGGGGTGTATCCGTGGGTCTAGGCGCCATCGGGAAAATACCGGAGCTCAAACGCCGCATTTTGATGACCCTCGCCTTGCTGGCGGTTTACAGGGTCGGTTGTTTCATCCCCACTCCAGGGGTCGACGCCGAGGCCCTGTCCGCCTTCTTTGCCAGGGCCAGGGGGACCATGCTGGGCCTGTTTGATATGTTCTCCGGTGGCGCCCTGGAACGGATGTCCGTGTTTGCCCTGGGAATCATGCCCTACATTTCGGCCTCCATTATCCTTCAGCTTCTGACCGTGGTGGTTCCCGCCCTGGAGAAGCTCAAGAAGGAGGGCGAGGCCGGACGCAAGAAGATCACCCAGTACACCCGCTACGGCACGGTGGTCCTTTCGATTATCCAGGGTTTCGGAATCGCCGTGGGGTTGGAGGCCATGTCGGTCTCCGGTTCCGCGCCGGTGGTGCTGAATCCGGGCTGGGGCTTCAGGCTCCTGACCGTCATCAGCCTCACTGCGGGCACCGCCTTTATCATGTGGCTGGGTGAGCAGATCACGGAAAGGGGCATCGGCAACGGTATCAGTCTGATCATCTTCGCCGGTATCGTGGCCCGCCTCCCCTCCGCCGTGGCCAACACCTTCCGGTTGATCTCCACGGGCGAAATGTCCATTTTCTTCGCCCTGCTAATCCTGGTGGTGGTGGTGGCCGTGATCGGCGCCATCGTCTATGTGGAGCGGGGTCAACGCCGGATATCGGTCCAATACGCCAAACGGGTGGTGGGCCGACGAATGTACGGAGGACACTCCACTCATCTGCCGTTGAAGGTGAATACGGCCGGGGTCATACCTCCCATTTTCGCCTCGTCAATCATCATGTTCCCGGCCACTATCGGCGGATTCGTGAACGTGGCCTGGATCCAGCAGGTGGTTCAGTGGATCTCTCCGGGAACTCCGGCCTACATCCTTCTCTATGTGGGCTTCATCTTCTTCTTCTGCTACTTCTACACGGCGGTGACCTTCAACCCGGCGGATGTGGCCGACAATATGAAAAAGTCGGGCGGATACATCCCCGGAATCAGACCCGGAAAGCGCACGGCCGATTACATTGACTCGGTTCTGACCAGGATCACCTTCGGCGGGGCGGTTTATGTATCAATAGTCTGCGTCATGCCCACAATCCTGATCCAGCAGTTCAACGTGCCGTTCTATTTTGGCGGAACCGCACTCTTAATCGTGGTCGGCGTAGCCATCGACACCATGGGTCAGATCGAATCCCACATGTTGACCAGGCATTATGAAGGCTTCATGAAAAAGGGCCTGATCAAGACCGGCCGATAAGGAGACGTAGCATGAATCTGATTCTGTTGGGCCCTCCCGGGGCCGGAAAAGGCACCCAGGCCAAGCGTTTGATGGAAAAATACGGCATCCCCCAGATATCCACCGGCGACATCCTCCGGGCCGCAGTCAAGGAAGGCACGGAGATGGGCAAGAAGGCCAAGGAGTTCATGGATGCCGGAAAGCTGGTTCCGGATGAAGTGGTCATCGGTATTATTGACGACCGGCTGAAGGAAGACGACTGCAAGTCCGGCTACATGCTGGACGGTTTCCCCCGGACTGTACCCCAGGCCGAAGCTTTGGACGAGGTGCTGGAGAAGATGGGCTCCAAGATAGACCACGTCGTCTCCATCGAAGTTCCGGAAAGGGAACTGATCGGCCGCCTGACCGGCCGGCGGACCTGCAAGGACTGCGGCGCCGGGTACCATCTGATGTTCGATCCGCCCAAGGCGGAAGGCGTCTGCGACAAGTGCGGCGGCCAACTGTACCAGCGGGACGACGACAACGTGGAGACGGTGACCAACAGGCTCAAGGTCTACAACGATCAGACCCAGCCTTTGATCGACTACTACACCAACAAGTCGCTCATCCGGCCTATCCAAGGGCTTGGCGAAATCGGCGAAATTTTCGAGAGGATAACGGCGATCCTTTAGATCGCATGGCACATATGGTTGTCCTGAAATCTCCCTTGGAGATAGAGAAAATGCGGGCCAGCAACATGATGGTGGCGTCCATCCTGGCCCGGTTGAAAAAAGAGGTTAGACCGGGGATCGAGACCCTGGAACTGGACACGCTGGCCGAGGGACTTTGTCGCTCCCAGGGGGCCGTGCCCGCCTTTAAAGGTTACGGCGGGTTTCCCTTCTCAGTCTGTGTCTCGGTCAATGACCAGGTGGTGCACGGATTCCCTTCGCGGAGAAAACTCCGGAAAGGGGACATTGTAAGCTTGGATTTCGGGGTGATCCGGGAAGGCTTTTATGGCGACTCGGCCATAACCGTGGCCGTGGGCGAAATCACTCCGGAGGCCCGGAAGCTGATGGATGTGACCCGGGAGTGCCTCTATCTGGGGATAGAGAAGGCCAGACCGGGAAACAGGCTGGGAGATGTCTCCCACGCGGTCCAGCGACACGCCGAGGAAAACGGTTTTTCGGTGGTGAGGAAATTCGTGGGGCACGGCATAGGACGGGCCATGCACGAGGAACCCCAGATACCCAATTATGGGTCGGCGGGGACGGGAATTGAGCTGAAGGCAGGGATGTGTTTGGCCATTGAGCCGATGATTAACGCCGGAGGATATCAGGTTCGGATTAAAAGAGACGGCTGGACAGCCGTGACGGCGGATGGTAAACTCTCGGCCCATTTCGAACATACCATTGCCGTTACCGAAAATGGCCCTGTAATTCTTTCTGAAATTAACGGGCCGGAGGAATGAAGATGAAGGTTCGCGCCTCTATTAAGAGAATGTGCAAGGACTGCAGGATTATCAGGCGCCGCGGTGTGCTCAGGGTTATCTGCAGCAATCCCAAGCATAAACAGCGTCAAGGTTAAGGGGGTTTATCGGTGGCCAGAATTGCAGGAGTTGACCTGCCCA
Source organism: Desulfarculia bacterium (assembly GCA_963662305.1). Classification (GTDB taxonomy): domain Bacteria; phylum Desulfobacterota; class Desulfarculia. The sequence goes on from OY759351.1 coordinate 1,660,409, forward strand.
GGAATAAAGGTATCGGCGTTGCCCTGACCTATATCTATGGTATTGGGTGGACCACCTCACAGAACATCCTGGAAGAGGTCGGTATTGATCCTCTGGTCCGGCAGGAGGAGTTGACCGACGACGAGGTCACCCGGATCAGAAAAGTCATCGAAGACAAGCACGTGGTCGAGGGCGACCTCCGCCGCGAAATTTCGATGAACATTAAACGGTTGATGGATTTGGGCTCCTATAAGGGACTCCGGCACCGCCGAGGCCTGCCCGTCCGGGGGCAGAGGACCAGTACCAACGCCCGTACCCGGAAAGGTCCCAGAAGAGCCGCCGTCGGACGGAAAAAGAAGAGCTAAGAGGTTTAGATGGCCAAAGCAGTCAGAAAGACCAGGGGAAAGAAGCGGGAGAAGAAGAATATTCCTTCCGGTATCGCCCATATCCAGGCCACCTTCAACAACACCAGGGTGACCATTACCGATCCCCAGGGGAACACTATAGCCTGGGCCACCGCCGGTGGACAGGGCTTCAAGGGTTCCCGCAAATCCACTCCTTTCGCGGCTCAGTTGGCCGCCGAGGATGCGGTCAAAAAGGCCATGGATCACGGGATGAGAACCGTAGAGGTTCGTATCAAGGGCCCCGGAGCCGGACGTGAATCAGCCTTGCGGGGCATTCAGGCCGCCGGGTTGAACGTGACCGTCATCAAGGACGTCACTCCCATTCCCCATAACGGCTGCCGCCCGCCCAAGCGTCGGCGGGTCTAAAGGGAGGAAGCGTGGCCAAGTACAATGGACCAGTCTGCCGGCTCTGCCGCAGAGAGGACGCCAAACTGTTTCTTAAGGGCGACAGGTGCACCTCGGACAAATGTTCTTTCGAGCGCCGGGCCTATCCTCCTGGAAAGCAGGCCCAGCGCAGACGAATGAAACAGTCCGAATATTCCCTTCAGCTTCGCGAGAAGCAGAAGGTGAAGAGGATTTACGGGCTGTTGGAAAAGCAGTTCAGGATCTATTACCACAAGGCCGACCGGGCCAAAGGCGTCACCGGCACCAACCTGCTGACTCTGCTGGAGCGGAGGATGGACAACCTGATCTATCGTTTGGGGTTCGCCGTTTCCCGGTCCCAGGCCAGACAGTTGGTCCGTCATGGACATTTTCTGGTCAACGGCCGGAAGGTGGATATCCCGTCCTATATCGTCAAGCAGGGCGATGAGCTGGAAGTCAGGGAGAAGAGCCGCAAACTAGGGCCCATTTTGACCGCCTTGGAGACGGTCGACAGCCGGGGTGTACCCCAATGGCTTAACCTGGACAAGGATGCCTTTAAAGGAATGGTCCAGGCACTGCCCACCCGCGAAGATATCACCATGCCCATCCAGGAACAGCTTATCGTGGAGCTTTACTCCAAGTAGTCTGATTTCCTGGTCAGGGGGCCTGGAGAAGGGGAGCCCATGTACCGCAACTGGCGAGAATTGATCAAACCCAAGGGAGTCGAGCTCGACGGCGATTCGGACGGTTTTTATGGAAAGATGGTTGTAGAACCCCTGGAGAGGGGCTTTGGTCTGACTCTGGGCAACGCCCTGAGGAGGATCTTGCTTTCCTCCCTGCAGGGAGCGGCCATCACCTCCATTAAAATCGACGGTGTGCTTCACGAATTCTCGACCATACCCGGGGTATTAGAGGACTTGACGGACATCATCCTCAACCTGAAGGGGGTCCGTTTCAAGATGGAGGGTGACGACCCTGAACCGGTGGTGGTCCGCCTGGAGGCCACCGGGGAAGGCGAACTCACCGCCGGAGACATTGTCCACGGTAATTCGGTCTCCGTCCTCAACCCAGACCATCACATCGCCACCTTGAGCCACGAGGCCAACCTCCGGGCCGAGATGACGGTTAGGATGGGCAAGGGTTACGTCTCTGCGGAGCGTAACAAGAACGAGGAGGACCCCATCGGGACGGTCCCCATAGACGCTATCTTCTCCCCTATCCGCAAGGTCAACTATGTGGTGACAAACGCCCGGGTGGGGCAGATCACGGACTACGACAAGTTGACCTTCGAGGTCTGGACCGACGGCTCGGTGCGTCCCGAAGATGCGGTAGCCTACGCCGGCAAAATTCTCAAGGAGCAGGTCAGCGTCTTCATCAACTTTGATGAGGAACCGGAGCCGGAACCGGAGAAGGAAGAGTCCGCTTCCGAACCGTTCAATGAAAATCTGTTAAGGCCTGTGGACGAACTGGAGCTTTCGGTTCGGTCGGCCAATTGCCTCAAAAAAGCCAATATCCGCTTCATCGGCGAACTGGTCCAACGATCCGAGGCCGAGATGCTGAAAACCAAAAACTTCGGCCGCAAGTCTCTTAACGAGATCCGAGAGATCCTCTCCGAGATGGGCCTCTCGCTGGGTATGAAGATAGATAGCTGGCCGCCCAGAGAGCTTACGGAAGGAAAGGAAGAAGAATGAGACACGGCAAAGAATTCCGCAAACTTAGCCGGTTGTCTGCCCATCGGAAGGCCATGATGCGGAACATGGTCACCTCACTCTTCGAGCACGAGCAGATCAGAACAACCGATGCCAAGGCCAAGGAACTTCGCCGGGTGGCGGAACACATGATTGGCCTGGCCAAGGAGGGAAGCCTTCATTCCCGGCGCCAAGCCCTCTCCTATGTCCGCTCCAAAAAGACGGTCCATAAGCTCTTTGAAGAACTGGGTCCCCGCTACGCCGCCCGCGCGGGCGGATACTTGCGTATCAACAAGCTGGGTCCCCGTATCGGGGACGGAGCCCCCATCTCCGTGGTGACTCTAATCAGCGACGAAGTCAAGAAGCCCAGACGCCGCCGTCGTCGGCGCAAGGCCGAGGACCAGGCCGCTCCGGCTCCCCAGGCGGAGCAGAAGGCCGCCGAGACCAAGGCCGAAGAGCCTGTGAAGGAAGCCGCTCCCGAGGCGGAAGAGGCCAAGGTCGAGGAGGCTCCGGTTGAGGAGACTGTAGAGGCCGCTCCGGAGGAGGCCCCGGCCGAGGCCGAGGAAGAAGAAAAGAAAGAGGAGAAGACCGAGTAGTTAAACCCGGTTTCTCGGATAGAGATACGAAAGCCGCTCCCGGAAACGGGGGCGGCTTTTTTAGGAAAAGTGTCAGAATGTTTGTGTCTGAGGCTGTTCGTGAGAGACTCTTTGAATATAGACTAATTTTCAGAATAACGTTCCGATGATCTTTCCCCGCAATGATGGACACGGAGTTAAGCCGCCATTGTGGTTAGCTCATACTCTGCCGGAGACATGTATCCGAGCGACGAATGGCGGCGTTTGGAATTGTAGAACAGCTCGATGTAGTTGCAATGCATTAGCCACGAATTGCGTTGACAGTCGGCCCTCCGGTGAGACGGCTTCAGCTTACTATGCGGCGTTCCTTTCTTCTACCCCATTTTCGAAGACATGCTTTTGGTAAAGCTCCAAGCCGTCTAAGAAGGTCTGTAAAGGGGTCCGGCCCTGGCAGTACTTGCCCTGGTTGGTCCTGTCGACGTTGTAGGTATCCATAAAGTCGTCCAGGGCGACCTGAATCTCCTCCAGGCGCAGCCGACGAAGCTCTTCGGCTTCGGGCTTCAGGTGTTCCTGTCCCGGAAAGGAATGAACGGGATCGGACTTAAACTGCCTCTTTCAGCGTTGCGGAACGCTGTGGCTGATATCCAGGTCCCGAGCCGTCTGAGATATGCTCATCCCACCCTCCGTAACCAACCTGACCGCTTCAATTTTGTACTCGCATCTGTACTGTCTGCGCTTCCTGGCCAATGAACACCTCCTTAAACATTATAAATGCTTTTCTCGGTGTCCATCATTTCGGGGCAGGATCGCTTTTTTCCCCACACTCAGAAAACCATGGACAAAAAAAGTGCGGCGTCTCGGGTTTCCCTGAAACGCCGCGATCAGAGGTGGTGCCGTTACCCTCAGGCCAGATCAAACCGGTCCAGGTCCATCACCTTGACCCACGCGGCTACAAAGTCCTGCACAAACTTCTCCTGGGAGTCCTCGCATCCGTAGACTTCGGCCCCGGCCCGGAGCTGGGAGTCGGAACCGAAGATCAAGTCCACCCGGGTGCCGGTCCACTTCAGCTCGCCCGTGGCCCGGTCCCGGCCCTCGAACACGTCCTGGTCTTTGGCGGCGGGCTTCCAGACGGTGCCCATGTCCAGCAGATTTACGAAAAAGTCGTTGGTCAGCGCCTTCGGACGCTTAGTAAAAACGCCGTGCTGGGACTGGCCGAAGTTGGCGTCCAAAACGCGCATGCCGCCCACGAGAACCGTCATCTCAGGAGCGGTCAGGGTCAGAAGCTGGGCCCGGTCCACCAGCAGTTCCTCGGCCAATATGGTGTATTTGGCTTTTTGGTAGTTTCGGAAAGCGTCGGCCACCGGTTCGAGCACGGCGAAAGAGGCCACGTCGGTTTGCTCCGGCAAGGCGTCCGTGCGGCCCGGAGTAAAGGGAACGGTAATGTCGCGCCCGGCGTTCCTGGCGGCCTGCTCCACACCTGCGCATCCACCCAGAACAATCAGGTCGGCCAGCGAAACCCTTTTCCCGCCTGACTGGGCGGTGTTGAACTTCTCTTGGATACCTTCCAGGGTCTTAAGCACAGACTCCAGTTGGGCGGGCTGGTTGATTTCCCAATCCTTTTGCGGGGCCAGGCGGATACGAGCCCCATTGGCCCCGCCGCGCTTGTCCGAGCCGCGGAAGGTGGACGCTGCGGCCCAGGCCGTGGAGACTAATTGGGGGACGGAAAGCCCTGAAGCCAAAATTTGGCCCTTGAGGTCGGCCATGTCCTGGGCGCCGATCAGCTCATGATCCACGGCGGGTACAGGATCCTGCCAGATCAGTTCCTCTGCCGGGACCTCCGGGCCGAGATAGCGCGAGCGGGGTCCCATGTCGCGGTGGGTCAGCTTGAACCAGGCCCTGGCAAAGGCGTCGGCGAATTCCTCGGGGTTCTCTTGATAGCGCCGCGCAATGAGCTCGTAAATGGGGTCGTAGCGGAGGGAGAGGTCCGCCGTGGTCATCATGGGTCGGTGCTTCTTGGAGGGGTCGTGGGCGTCAACCACCATATCCTCTTCGTCCACATCTTTGGCCAGCCACTGGTTGGCCCCGGCCGGGCTCTTGACCAGCTCCCACTCGTATTTGAACAGCACTTTCAGATAGCCCATGTCCCATTTGGTCGGGTTGGGCTTCCAGGCGCCCTCGATGCCGCTGCCGATGGTATCGCCGCCCTTGCCGCTGCCGAAGCTGTTCTTCCAGCCCAGCCCCTGCTCCTCGATACCGGCGGCTTCGGGCTCGGGACCCACCAGCGCCGCATCGCCCGCACCATGGCACTTGCCGAAGGTGTGCCCCCCGGCCACCAGGGCCACGGTCTCCTCGTCGTTCATGGCCATGCGCGCAAAGGTCTCTCGAACGTCACGTCCCGAGGCCACCGGGTCGGGATTGCCGTCCGGCCCTTCCGGGTTCACATAGATCAGGCCCATCTGCACGGCGGCCAGGGGATTTTCCAGGTCCCGGTCGCCGCTGTAGCGGCTCTTGGGCTTATCGCTCGTAGCCAGCCATTCCTCCTCGCCCCCCCAGTAAACATCCTCTTCCGGCTCCCAGACGTCCTCGCGGCCGCCGGCATAGCCGAAGGTCGGCAGTCCCATGGACTCGATGGCGCAGTTGCCGGCCAGGATCATCAGGTCGGCCCATGAAATTTTCCGGCCGTATTTCTGCTTGATCGGCCAGAGCAACCGCCGCGCCTTGTCCAGGTTCACGTTGTCCGGCCAGCTGTTGAGGGGAGCCAGACGTTGGCTGCCGGAGCCCGCGCCCCCACGGCCGTCGCCCATGCGGTACGTGCCCGCGCTGTGCCAGGCCATCCGGATAAAGAGCGGGCCGTAGTGGCCCCAATCGGCCGGCCACCAGTCCTGGGAGTCGTTCATCAGGGCATAAAGATCCTTTTTCACAGCCGCCAGATCCAGCTTATTGAACTCCTCGGCGTAATTGAACTCTCGGCCCATGGGATTGCTCAAGCTGGAATGTTGATGAAGGATCTTGAGGTTCAACTGGTTCGGCCACCAGTCTTGATTGGACATGCCGCCGCCGCCGGCAATTGATTTGCCTGCCCTGCCCGTTACCGGGCACTTGCCATCTTCACTCATATAGCACCTTCCTTTGGTTAAGTATTATTTTCCCGTTGAATATAGAGTTCAGAGCGCTCTTCAAAAATATGCTCTGAAGGATGACCGTTTTAAGCGGTCCGTGAATGGGCCGCCGGTCGCCTATCGACCGTGAGTCGGTCAAAGACAGCACCGGGCAAAACCACGCTTTGGGCCCGGCGATTCGTCAAAGACACGGCATGTATTTTAAGGCTTACTATAGGATCATCCCCGACCGAGCGCCCAAAGGCATTGGCCAGCGTCTTTTTTTTCGCTGCCTTTCCCCCGATACTTGCCTTGCTCATTATTTTATATCCTCTTATTGGGCATTATGCAGTAATTTAATTAATATCATTTATTATTAGATAACAATTATCCAATAAGGTAAAAAATTTTTACCTATTTCTTGCGGCACTCAGGGCACAGGCCGAAAAAATCCAGGCGGTGATGGGTGATGGCGTAACCCGACTTTTCGGCTATCTCCCGGGCCATTTGGTCCATGGATGAAAACTCCGGGTCCACAATGGCCCCGCAGGAGGTGCAGATGATATGGGGATGTGGATAAGGCTTGTTGCCGTCATATCTGCTGCCGCGGTCAGCGAACCCCAACTCTATCACCTCGCGCATCTCCTTTAACAGATGGATCGTTTTGTAGACCGTGGCCAGGGAGGTGGTGGGAAAATCCTTTTTAATCTTGCGGTAAATCCATTCCACCTCCGGGTGGTTCTCGCTATTGGCCAAAATTTTCAGGACAGCCAGCCTCTGGGGCGTGATCCGATGCCCCTGCGCCTTTAGAGCGGCAACCATCTCCTCCAGCCTTTTTTTTGAATCAACTATCATTACAATAACTTATAATTCTATAATTAACCTGCAAAATGTTGTAACGTGTTTCTGTGGATAATCATTATCACTATATTTTTGCACTATCCCAACCTGTTCGCAAGGGCGATGACAAATTATTTCAGGGGCCGTAGACCTCCCCGGCGGCACCCGGTCACTCAACAGGGAGGACCCACCGGTTTAAAATTAGTTTCCGGATAACCGGCTTCCCCAAGGTATTTCCCCTTTGCATCAAGAGCTTTCGAAGCCGGCTCCTGTGTAAAGCGCCATCGCCCTGTTGACACCAACCCTCCACTACCCTAACATCTATTCCAGCCATGATACCCTATCCCAACATAGATCCTGTTCTTATCCGCATCGGTCCCCTGGCGGTGAGGTGGTACGGGCTCATGTACCTGGCCGGATTCGTCTCCGGATTTTTCGTGGTCAAGAGCAGATACCTCAAAACCGTCCCCGACTTGGAACCCAAGAAGATAGAGAACATGGTCCTGTGGGCCTGCCTGGGGCTTATTGTCGGAGCCAGGATAGGGTATGTCCTTTTTTACCACTGGGTCGATTTCAGCGCCTTTCTGCGGGAGCCGCTGGAGATATTCGCGGTCTGGCACGGCGGCATGTCCTTTCATGGGGGCTTGATAGGGGCCATTGTCTTTGGGGTGACCTATCTCAAGAAAAACGGAATGCCGGTCCTGGAGGCCTCTGACGCCTCTTTCCACGCCGTGCCCATCGGTCTGGCCCTGGGGCGTTGGGCCAACTTCATCAACGGCGAGCTCTACGGCCGGGTAACCAGCCTGCCTTGGGGCATGGTCTTCCCCGGCGGAGGGGTGGCCCCCCGTCATCCCTCCCAGCTGTACGAGCTTATTCTGGAGGGCCCGGTCCTTTTTTTTGTTCTGTGGGTGATCCGCAACCGAGTCCGCACGGGAACCGTCACCGCCCTGTTCATGATCCTATACGGCTTTTTCAGATTCTCCGTGGAGTTTGTTCGGCAGCCGGACCCCCAGCTGGGCCTGCTCACGGCAGGCTTGACCATGGGCCAGCTCCTCTCCCTGACCCAGATCGGAGGGGGACTCCTCTTCTGGAGATGGGCCTCCGGGCTGCACCGTGACCAAGCGCAGAGGAGAACATCATGATCACCGTTGCCGTGGATAAACTGGAACCGGGCATGGTTCTGGCCCAGGATATCAAACGGAGCGACGGAATGCTTTTGGCCGGCACCGGAAAGGAATTAACCGCCGGGGTCATCCAGATGATTCGCCGCATGGTGGAGCTGGAGTCCGTGGCCATAGATGGCAATCCCTTTAAAACTCCGGAAGAGGCTGAGGAATGGAAGCAGAAGGAGCTGAGTAGACTGGTCCGCCGGTTTTCCAAGGTGGCCGGGGACGAGTTTATGGACAAACTCAAACTCATGGAAGCCAAACGGATCGTGGATTCGGTGGGTTAAGCCACCCGCCGGGTGGACGGCGCCCGGCTTCTGGCAATGGGCTGCTGGCTGGCCGCGTCCAGCCCTAATCCCCTCCCCTCAAGGGGCGGGGGTTTTGCTTTCGGGATCTCCACTGCCGAGGGGAAGAGTAGACCAGATAGGGCTTTTCTAAGCTTGGGGGGAGGAATCGGGTTGAGCTCTCCCCCGTTCGGGGGGAGAGCGTTTGACGGAATACGGCGGCCTTGAGCGGTGCGGATCTGGTTTTCAGCAAATGGTCTTAGTGGACGGCCTTCTTCTCGCCGGTGACGGCGACGACCTTGTCCAAGATACCCTGATAGGCCTTGTAGGCCGGGTTTTCATGGTCCTCCAGGTCCACCAGGGCCTTACCGTCGTCGCTCGATTTGACCACGGTCGGATCCAGTGGTACGGCGCCCAGGAAGGGAATCTCGTTAAGCTCGGCCAGCCCGAAACCGCCGCCGGAGTGGAAGATGTCGATGGTTTTGCCGCAATGGGGGCAGACCAGGCCGGACATGTTTTCCACCAGGCCCAGCATCTCCGTGTTGACCTGTTTGCAGAAGCTGATGGACTTGCGCACGTCGGCCAGGGAGATCTCCTGGGGAGTGGTCACCAGCACCGCCTTGGCGTCGGGAATGGTCTGGACCACGGACAGAGGTTCGTCGCCGGTTCCGGGAGGGGAGTCCACGATCAGGTAGTCCAGATCCCCCCACTCCACGTCGGCCACGAACTGGCGGATGACCCCTATCTTGAGGGGGCCCCTCCAGATAACGGCCTGATCTTTCTGGTCGGTCAGGACCTCAATGGAGACGACCTTGAGGTTGTCCCCCACGCTCATGGGGACGATGGCTTCCTGGTTGGCGGTGGCCATGCCGAACAGCCCCAGCATTCGGGGAACCGAGGGTCCGTGCAGATCCACGTCCAACAGCCCGGTCTTGAACCCGCGATTGGCCAAGCCCTTGGCCAAGTTGACGGCCACCGTGGATTTGCCCACCCCACCCTTGCCGCTCATGACCAGAATCTTATTTTTAATATGGGCCAGGTTTACTTTTATGGATGCCTCCTGGGCCGCACGTGCCGGATCCGGACCGGAAGAAGAACATGAATCAGCCATTTTGTTTCCCTTCATCTCCAATATTAAAAAGCGCCACACGGCCCCGGGCCGCGTCCTTTCCGAACCTAATCATTCCGGGCTTCCGGGTCAAGGGCGTATTTCCAATTTTCAATGGATTTACCGATAGATTCGTTTCATCTTGAAAGCCCCTCGGGGAACCATTGTTTGACAGGCGAATACGGTTGGTTTACATTATCAGGTCGGTTCTGTACAAACTCAGGAGACTAAAATGCCCAATGTGGTCGTAATAGGAACTCAGTGGGGCGACGAAGGCAAAGGGAAAATCGTAGACCTGCTCACCTCGCAAGCCCAGCACATCGTCCGTTTTCAGGGAGGAAACAACGCCGGACACACTCTGGTGGTCAAGGGCGATAAATACATCTTCCACCTTCTGCCTTCGGGCATTCTCCACCAGGACAAGGTTTGCTACATCGGCAACGGCGTGGTGGTGGACCCCCTGGTTCTGATAGAGGAACTGGACCGTCTGGCCCAAAAGGGCATCCAGGTGGGCCCGGAACACCTGGTCATCTCCCAGCGGGCCCACATTATCATGCCCTACCACCAGGCCTTGGACAACGCCAAGGAAAAAAAGGCGGGAGGGGCGGCCATCGGAACCACGGGCAGGGGCATCGGCCCGTGTTACATGGACAAAGTAGGCCGGGTCGGCATAAGATTCATCGACCTGCTCCACCCTGCCGTCTTCAAAGAGAGAGTCCTGGCCAATCTGGAGGAAAAGAACTTTCTCCTGAAAGAATACTACCAAACCGAAACTCTTGATCCGGGCCCGATTATCGAAAGCTATTCCGCAGCGGCCGAGCGGCTGGCCCCTTATGGCGGAAATGTGCCCTTGGCCCTGGAGCAGGCCCAGAGGAGCGGAGACAATATTCTGTTCGAAGGGGCCCAGGGAACCCACCTGGACATTGATCACGGAACATATCCCTACGTTACCTCCTCCAATCCGGTGGCCGGGTCGGTCTCAGCCGGAGCCGGAGTGGGCCCCACCAGGATTAAATCCGTGGTCGGCCTGGTCAAGGCCTACACCACCAGGGTGGGAGGCGGGCCTTTTGTAACCGAACTTGAAGACGAAAACGGAATGCACCTCCAAAAGGTGGGCAACGAGTATGGCTCCACCACCGGGCGGCCCAGGAGATGCGGCTGGTTGGATCTGGTGGCCGTGGCCGAAGCGGTCCGTCTTTCCGGCATCACCTCCCTGGCCCTGACCAAGCTGGATGTGCTGACCGGGCTGGAAAAGCTGAAGATCTGTACGGCCTATGAGTTGGACGGCCGGGAGATCAGGCATATGCCGCCTCTTCTGGAAGACCTGGCCAGATGCAAGCCTGTTTACAAAACCATCTCCGGGTGGAATGAGGACATCTCCAAGGCCCGGGAGATCGCCGCTTTGCCCCCGGCCGCCAGGGATTTTGTCCAGACCGTGGAGGATCTCGCCGGGTGCCCCATCAGCCATGTCTCGGTGGGACCCGACCGGGATGAGACCATCGTCACCGGAGAGGTTTATTGACAGCCTCTCCAGGGCAAAGGGTCCTTGTAAAAGGAGGTTTCTCCCTGAAAGGCCCTCCTATTTGAGCTTTGGCCGGCCCGGCGGTTAAAGAACCGCCAAGGGCCGGTCTCAAAACATTCTTGCCCTAAAAACCAACAAGGGATAATTCACCAACGGTCCGCTCCGGCCGGTTTCCGTTCCTGTCCTATGATCCCCAATAAGTGTTAATTTAGGTAATTCAGATAGTTGCCTCACCTTTATGTATTTCATCGCTGCGGGTTATCAATAAGCCTCAAACCGCCCTACCGGCATTCCCCTGGCTTTTTTCTGATAATTGATTAAAATTCATAAAAGGACAATAGCCTTATTAATTTTATTAACATGGCTTACGGGTTGTTTTGCCTTCCCGGTTCAGGTAAATACATTTGGTAGGGGGTGTGTTTGCCGGGAAAATACGATACCAGGGAACGACTTGAGGCAATCCTCCGCACAACGGATATATTGTGCCGCGTAAAGGATGTGGACGCCATTCTGGATGCGGTTTTGGCAGGGGCCAGGGCGCTGGTCAACGCCGATGCCGGAACAATCTATCTCTTGGAGGATGAACAGCTTCATTTCAGCTTCACTCATAACGATACTCTTTTCGGGAATGATGATAGCAACAAACACATCTACACCTCCATCACCCTTCCCGTCGACGACAAATCGATGGCCGGCTATGTGGCCCTTACCGGCAAACCCCTGGTCATCGACGACGCCTACCACCTCCCCGAGGACCGTTCCTATTTCCACAACGTAAGGCTGGACCAAGAGTCCGGGTACAAGACCACCTCCATCCTGACCGTGCCCCTTTCCACCAGCAGAGAAAAAATAGTCGGGGTCATGCAGATCATAAACGCCTTGGATCAATCTGGAAACGCCGTACCCTTCAGCCAGGATGACCAGCAGTTCATCAACTACTTCGCCAATCACGCCGCGGTTGTTATCGAAAGGGCCCAGATGACCAGAGAGCTTGTCCTCCGATCGATAAGAATGGCCGAGATGCGTGATCCCATGGAGACCGGGTCCCATGTCAATCGGGTTGGGGCCTTCTGTGCCGAAATATATAATCACTGGGCCAGGGAGCAGGGCATTTCCTCGGAAGAGATCAAGAAAAACAAAGATCTCCTTAGAATCGCGTCCATGCTCCACGACGTAGGCAAGGTCGCCATCTCGGACGCCATCCTCAAAAAACCGGCCAAGTTGTCCCGGGAAGAGTATGAAACCATGAAATTCCATACCACCCTGGGAGCGGCCCTCTTTCGCAACCCGACCTCTGATCTGGACGCCATGTCGGCCGAGATAGCCCTCAATCACCATCAACGTTGGGACGGCAAGGGATACCCCGACGGAAACCAGGACTGTCCCGGCCTGACTTTCAAGGCGGTTCCCCTCAAGGGCGATCAGATGAGCATTTACGCCAGGATAACGGCCCTGGCGGATGTCTACGACGCCCTCAGCTCTCACCGGGCCTACAAGGACCCCTGGCCCACGGAAAGGGTGATGGATCTTCTCAGGGAAGAATCGGGTCACGCTTTCGATCCGGAGGTGGTGGAATCCTTTTTCTCCATTTACGAAACTATAGAGGCCATCCGGGAGAAGTATAAAGACCGGGAGACCTGAGCCCGCGGCTGGAATTCGGCATGTCTTACGGCCTCTTCACCGAGCGATATAAATTATTCCTTGAGTGCCCCGGTCGTATTTAACTATCTTAAGTGGCTTTGCTTTAATTCTTTTAAGGAGGAATTGTTTTGATCGGTAAAAAAGCGCAACTTGTTCGTCAAATTAAACGCGTCTTGATTCTGGTTGATGAATCCAACGTGGTCGGTTCGGCCAAACTTCTGAACAAAAGGATAGACTGGCCCATTTTCCGCGATTTTCTGCTTGGCTCCAGCCAGGATGAAGACCGTGAACTGGTGGAGATGGTGATCTACGTGGGGCTTCCGCCCGTGGCCGATGCCTGGGCCGAAGCCAGAAAAAGGAAACTGGGCTTTGTCCACTATTTGAGAACTCAGGGCCTTCTGGTGGTGACCAAGGACGGAACGCCCCGGGGGGAGGATTACAAGGCCAACGTGGATGTGATGATGGGCATCGATGCCATGGCCATCTCAGCCAGGATTAAACCGGATCTGGTGGTCCTGGTTACCGGTGACGCGGACTTCGCCCATCTGGCCACGGAACTGCGCCGGGACGGCATCAGGGTCGAGGTGGCCGCCACCAAGGCCGCCCTGGGCGCTCAGCTGCAGAGTTCGGCCAACAAAGTCATCGAACTGGACAAGGTCCTCAACACTTTCGAGGACCTTTACGCCGATGAGCACGACGAGTACCGCTACCACGAGGACGACTCTTTTGAAAACGCCCGGATCATCTCCAAGCCGCCCTCCTACCGGGATAACGATTGGGATAATTAGGGTAAGCAACAAAAACGCGTTTTGATACAAAAGCGATTGCGGCGTCAGGGTTACACCCCCGACGCCGGATACAAAAAGTATTTCCGGCAAATGTCGTTAACCCTGACGCGCCGGGGATCCCTGCTTTTCCCCGAAAATAAGGGGAACCTTCCTCTCCCGGGAAGGTTCCCCTTGCTGTTTTAATCCCCCCAAGGGGGTTTAATTCCCCGCGGCTTGCCGCGAGTACAATCACCGTTTTCTCCTGCCATACCCCGCTGCTTGCTGTGGGGTGGTTGATTTTTCCCCCGAGACCTCCACCCGGCTCGACAGCGGCGGCCCTGTTCAAGGGGAGCCGCTCAGGCGCCGGGCCTCTTCCAGGACCAGAGGCTTCCGCTGGGGCCCATCTCGGCCTCGATGCGCAACAGGCGGTTGTACTTGGCCACCCGTTCGGAACGGCACAGGGAGCCGGTCTTGATCTGGCCCATGGCCGCGCCCACGGCCAGGTCCGCGATCAGGGCGTCCTCGGTTTCGCCCGAGCGGTGGGAGACCACGGCGGCCCAGCCGGCCTTCCGGGCCATGTCGATGGCGTTCATGGTTTCGGTCACGGTGCCTATCTGGTTCAGCTTGATCAGCACGGCGTTGGCCGCGCCCATCTCGATCCCCTTGGCCAGCCGTACCGTATTGGTCACCAGCAAATCGTCGCCCACGATCTGGATCTTGTCGCCCAACTCCCGGGTCATCAGGGCGAAACCCTCCCAATCCTCCTCGTCCAGGCCGTCCTCGATGGAAATGATGGGGTATTTCTCCACCCAGTCCCGGTAAAAGGACACCATCTCTTGAGAGCTTCTCTCAGAGCCGTCGGATTTGTGGAAGATATAAAGCCCCTTGTCCTTGTCGTAGAAGGAGGAGGCGGCCGCATCCAGGCAAAGGCAGACATCTTCGCCCGGTTTGTACCCGGCCTTTTCGATGGCCTCCAGGATGGCCTCCACCGCCTCTTCGTTGGACTTAAGGTCCGGGGCGAATCCCCCCTCGTCGCCCACCGCCGTGGAAAGGCCCTTGGCGGCCAGAACCTTTTTGAGGGTGTGGAACACCTCGGCCCCGGCCCGTAACGATTCGGCAAAGGTGGGGGGGGACAGGGGCATGATCATGAATTCCTGGATATCCACATTGTTGCCGGCATGCTGGCCGCCGTTGAGGATGTTCATCATGGGCCGGGGCAGAACCCGTCCCTGGGTGCCGCCCAGATAGCGGTACAGGGGCAGCATCATCACCGAGGCGGCGGCCCTGGCGCAGGCCATGGAGACGCCCAGGGTGGCGTTGGCCCCCAGCCGCGACTTGTTGGGCGTGCCGTCCAGGTCGATCATCCTTTTGTCGATCCCGGCCTGATCCCTGATGTCCAGGCCTAGAAGGGCCGGCTTTATCTTTTCGTTCACATTCCGGACCGCGGTCAGGACCCCCTTGCCGCCGTAACGGTTCATATCCCCATCGCGCAGCTCCAGAGCCTCCGCCTCCCCGGTGGAAGCCCCTGAAGGTACGGCCGCCCAACCGAACGACCCACCATCAAGAAAAACCTCCGCCTCCAGGGTCGGATTGCCCCTCGAGTCAAGTATCTCCCGGGCCTGCATCTCTTTTATCTGGAACATAAGTTACTCCTGGCTTTGCCTCTTATGGTTTTGAACCGCTTCCCTATGTAACCTAATTTATTTCTCCCTGTCTTGTCAAACACCCGGCTTGCCGCCCCGGCCGGCCTTTTCCTTTTCCGGTTTAAACAAGGGGGGAATTTCCCGGAAAGAAGCCCGTCCAAACGCCGGCCAGCCTCCTTAATAAGGCCCAAAGTACCGATCAGGGAGGCCCAGGATACGACAAAAGGGTCCCTTTCCCCTTGAAAAGGGTGGTAAGTTGTGACAAAATTCTTCTTTGGTTTTCTAAACTTATAGATATTGGTAACTGGAGGAAGGTTAAGTGAGTACCAAGTTTGTGTACTATTTTGGTCCGGGCGGAGCCGAAGGCTCTGCGGAGATGAAGAATTTGTTGGGGGGCAAAGGCGCGAACCTGGCCGAGATGTCCAATCTGAAACTTCCAGTGCCGGCCGGGTTTACGATCACCACCGAGGTTTGCACCGCCTACTACGACAACCGCGGCAACTACCCCAAAGGACTGGAAGAGGAAGTGAACGCGGCCCTGGCCCGGGTGGAAGAGGCCATGGGGGCCAAGTTCGGGGACGCCAAAAATCCCCTGCTGATCTCCTGCCGCTCCGGAGCCCGGATCTCCATGCCGGGGATGATGGACACGGTCCTCAATATCGGGCTTAACGACGAAACGGTCAAGGGAGTGATCCAGCGGACCGGCAACGAGCGATTCGCCTACGATGCCTACCGCCGGTTCGTGAACATGTACGGCGACGTGGTCATGGGCGTCCAGGCCGGAGAGAAGGAGGAAGACCCCTTCGAGGTGGTCATGGACGCCAAGAAAAGGGCCAGGGGCGTGGAAGCCGACCTGGACCTGACCGCCCAGGACCTCAAGGAACTGGTCTCCGAGTTCAAGGCCCTGATCAAGACCCGCTCCGGGCAGGACTTCCCGGAGGAGCCCATGGACCAGCTCTGGGGAGCCACCGGCGCGGTCTTTTCCTCCTGGATGGTGCCCCGGGCCATCTCTTACCGGGAGATCCACAACATCCCCGGCGACTGGGGCACGGCGGTGAACGTCCAGTCCATGGTCTTCGGCAACATGGGCGACGATTCGGCCACGGGCGTGGCCTTTACCCGGGACCCGGCCACGGGCGAGAACTATTTTTACGGCGAATATCTGACCAACGCCCAGGGCGAGGATGTGGTGGCCGGGATCAGAACCCCCCAGCCCATCAACCGGACCAAGAACCCGGCCCCTGAGGTCAAGACCCTGGCCGATGAGATGCCCGAGCTCTACACCCAACTGGACGGCATCCGCAACACCCTGGAGCAGCACTACCATGAGATGCAGGACATCGAGTTCACCATCCAGCAGGGCAAGCTGTGGATGCTCCAGACCCGGACCGGCAAACGGACCGCGGCCAGCGCCATCAAGATCGCGGTGGACATGGTCGGTGAAGGCCTGATCGACAAGAAGACGGCCGTCCAGAGGATCGCTCCGGAGCAGTTGGACATGCTCCTTCACCCGGCCTTTCAGGCTTCAGCCCTGGATGAGGCCCGGTCCTCCGGCCAGGTTCTGGCCAAGGGCCTGGCCGCCTCTCCGGGAGCGGCCGTGGGCCGGGTCGTGTTTTTCGCGGCCGAGGCCGAGGAGTGGGAGACCAAGGGCGAGAAGGTGATTTTGGTCCGTATCGAAACCAGCCCTGACGACATCCGGGGTATGAATGCGGCCCAGGGAATTTTGACCTCCCGGGGCGGAATGACCTCCCACGCCGCCGTGGTGGCCCGGGGCATGGGCACCCCCTGCGTGGCCGGCTGCTCGGCCCTCCAGATCTCCTATGCCGAGGACCGCTTCCGGGTGGGCGACAAGGTGGTCCACAAGGGCGACTGGATCTCCATTGACGGAGCCACCGGCGAGGTCATCGTGGGCCAGGTCAACACCGTGCCTCCGGCCATGACCGGCGACTTCGGCACCTTCATGGGCTGGGTGGACGAGTTCCGGACCATGGGCGTCCGGACCAACGCCGACACGCCCCACGACGCGGCCGTGGCCCGCAGCTTCGGAGCCGAGGGCATCGGCCTGACCCGGACCGAGCACATGTTCTTTGAGGGCGACCGCATCGACGCGGTGCGGGAGATGATCACGGCCCGGGACGAACGTGGCCGCAGAGAAGCCCTGAGCAAGCTCCTGCCCATGCAGCGCCAGGATTTTGTGGGCATCTTCAGGGCCATGGACGGGCTGCCGGTGACCATCCGGACCCTGGATCCGCCTCTGCACGAGTTCCTGCCCCACCGGGACGACGAGATCGAGGAGCTTTCCTACAAGATCAACGTCAATCCCCAGCGTCTCAAGGAGACGGTGGAGGCCCTGTCCGAGGCCAACCCCATGCTGGGACACCGGGGCTGCCGTCTGGGCCTGGTCTACCCCGAGATCACGGAGATGCAGGCCCGGGCCATTCTGGAGGCCGCCTGCCATGTGGCCAAGGAGGGAGTCAGGGTCCTGCCCGAGATCATGATTCCCCTGGTGGCCACGGTGGAGGAGCTGAAGCGCCAGCGCAAGGTGGTGGTCGAGACGGCCAAGCAGGTCTTCAAGGAGCAGGGCCTCAAGGTGGACTACCTGGTGGGAACCATGATCGAGCTGCCCCGGGCGGCTCTGGTGGCCGACCAGATCGCCAAGGAGGCCGAATTCTTCTCCTTTGGCACCAACGACCTGACCCAGACCACCTTCGGACTCTCCCGGGACGACGCCGGGAAGTTCCTGCCCATCTACGTCAAGGAGGGCATCCTGCCTTCCGATCCGTTCGTCTCCATCGACGAAGACGGCGTGGGGGCCCTGGTGGCCATGGGAGTCAAGCTGGGCCGGCGGACCAGGAGAAAGCTGAAGGTGGGCATCTGCGGCGAACACGGCGGAGACCCGGCCTCGGTCCATTTCTGCTACAAGACCGGGCTCAACTACGTCTCCTGCTCGCCCTTCCGGGTGCCCATCGCCAGACTGGCCGCCGCCCAGGCCGCCATCGAGGACGAAGGGTAGAAAAATGGGCATACGTATCCTGGGCACAGGCAGCTATGTTCCTGAAAAGATTCTGTCCAACAGCGATTTGGAGAAAATGATCGATACCACTGATGAGTGGATCAGAAAAAGAACCGGAGTCGTTGAGAGGAGAATGGCCGCACCTGATCAGTCTGCCTCGGATCTGGCCCTGCCGGCCTGCCGGGACGCCCTGGATATGGCCGGGATAGACAAGGACGAGATAGACCTGATCCTGATGTGCACCATCACTCCGGATACGCATTGCCCCTCCGGAGCCAACTGGCTCCAAGCCAAACTGGGCATGGACCGGGCGGTCAGCTTTGATGTGACCGCCGCCTGCTCGGGATTCATCTTCGGCCTCAATGTGGCCGAACAGTACCTTAAAACCAAAACTTTCAAAAACGTCCTGGTCGTGGCTTCCGAGGTCATGACCAGGACGGTAGACTACACCGACCGCTCCTCGGCTATCCTGTGGGGTGACGGAGCCGGGGCCGTGGTCCTGACCAATGACGACCGGACGCCCCAGATTCTTTCAACCCACATCCACACCGACGGGGCCAACGGACAGAACCTGCTGATGCCCGGGGGAGGTTCCAGCACGACCCCCATCAGCCACGAAAGCGTGGACAAAAAACTGCACAATCTGCGCATGATCGAGGCCGCCGCCTCGGTCAAGGTGGCAGTCCGCAAGTTTGTGGAATCGTGTCACGAGGCCGTGGAAGCCAACGGCATGGCCATCGAAGATGTGGCCCTGTTCATCCCCCACCAGGCTAATTTACGGATGCTCCAGGGGGTGGCCAAGCGGCTCCAGGTCCCCATGGAAAGGCTCTACCTAACCATATCGAAGTACGGCAACATCTCCTCCGCCTCGGCCGCCATAGCCTTTAACGAAGCGGTCCGGGACGGGGCTATTAAGAAGGACGACCTGGTCGTCCTGACCGCCTTTGGCGGAGGCTTGACCTGGGCCAGCGCCCTGATCAAGTGGTAGCCGGAAAGTATTACAGACCAAACCCGGGGGCGGATGCGCCTCCGGGTTTTTTGTGGTTTTAAATGGAAGCGGAAAATAATGGAGCGGGCTTCAAAAATGTGTTCCGCAAGAAGACCGCGCTAAGCGGCCCGTAGACGGGCCGCCGGTCGCGCAACGGCCGTGAGCCGGGACAAAACCAGGTTTTTGGCCGGCGGTTCGTCAAAATACGGAACTTATTTTTGAAACTTACTATAAACCGCCAAACAGCGCACCATACAGACCCTTTATTAATAAATTTGTGCCGTTGAAGATCCAGGATGGGATTAAGACTCCGTCCGCTTCATATGCTGGGTCCACCAGTCCTCCAGATCGAGAACCATGGAGCGGCCGATGGCATATTTGTCGAAGTCGTAATTCAGGGAGGTACTCTTGCGGTTGAGCAGGCCGGGGATCAGCTCGTTCAACCGGCCCTGGTCGGCCTGGGAGGGATAAAGAACTTCGATATTATCTCTGGGCAGGGATTTCACCCTGAACTCCTGTTCCCCGCCGATGTGGTCCTCGGCGATGATCAGGGCCTTGGTGTCGGTCAGGAGAACCTCGTTGACGGTGTTGTATCCGGCCCGGCAGATCACCAATTCCGAGGCGCTGATCAAATCCAGCAGATCCGGGGTGAAAGGCATGACCTTACCGCCCCGGTTCTTAACGGTCTGCCGCAACTCGGCCACCCGCTCCTTTTCCAGGTAGGGGTCCAAGACCAGAATAATCTGGTACCTGGTCCATAACTCCTCTTTGTCCATGGTGTTGAGAACACCCTGGGCTATCTGGAGGATTTCCCCGTGCCGGCCCAGGGTCATCAGGATGATGGGTTTGTCCGGCAGGTCCAGGCCGGCCAGGACATCGGCCCGGGGGGCTATCTCGGAGCGCACCTTGCTGGTGATCTTGCCCAGGTACTTTATCTTAGGGTCCAGATCGGGGTCGTTACCCAGGAATTCGCGGTTGACGTCGACTATCTTCCGGTCTTCCAAGACGTATATGAAATCGTAGAGCTGTCCGATATTGACCGACTCGGATCCGTGCCTGGGGTTCTGGTAGGGGATCCGCAGCAGCGGCCCACGGCTCAATATTCCCCGGCAGACGTAACACATGGCAAAGTCCAGCCGCCCACCGCGACGCATGTACTTTTTCAACTGGAGGGGAACCAGTTCGTTCATCTGGCCGGTCATATTGTGTTCGATCATCAACACCTGGGGTTCGAAGAACTGGAAAGCGTCGGTGATAATCGACTGCCGAAAATCAAATATCTGTTCGAGCGAGACGGAGTTGAGATACCTTGGTTTAAGACTGTTCCCGGTTGATTTCATTTCCAGTTTGGTTGAGGGCAATTTTATTATCTCTATTCCCTCACGGGAAAAGATCTGCGGAACCGATGTCCCGGAAATAACCAAAAAATCGACATCAGGGTTGGCCCTGCGCATACCCGTGATGATGGCCAGGGTTCTGACCGCGTGGCCCAACCCGATAGAGTTGTGGGTATAAAATAAGACCCTTTTTATAGATGATTCGGTCATATAACCGGCGCTGTTCGAGATAAACGCCCCCTATGATGCCAGAGTCTATAGCAACGAACGAATTCCACCCCTGATTCGCCCCAAGAAACTTCTGTTCTCGCCACTTTTGATAGGATACAATAAGCACGTGGAAAAGTCACGGCTTTGACGACCCTGCTTGTTTTGGATATAGCATTAGCTGACCCGTGGGTCAATTTTATTGAGAACGGCTCAGACAACTAATTTAGAGATTATTACCGTATTATTTTCCAGGGCCGATGGCGATATCTTCCTCTTTTAGGCGATTCCGGAAATGAAGAATTTTCTTGAAAAAAAGTTGAAAATTTACACCGCCGAGCAGGGAAGATTCTTCTGGCTGCTGTTCATCTCTTTTGTAATCTATTTCGTTACACCATTGTTCAGAAACTACACCGACACCGCTTTTCTGAAACGCTTCGGGCCGGAGCACATCCCCCTGATGCTGATTATCAACGCCATTCTGACCTTTATCGTTTTCGGGATCGCCAACCGGCTGGGCCGCCGTTTTCTGGATTACTCTCTCTTTTCCGGTTTTCTTTTTTTATACGCCCTGTCCTCGGGCGGGCTGTTTTTCATGGTCAAGGCCGACATCAGTATGGCCTATCCGGCCCTGTATCAGCTCCTTTACCTCCTGGACACCATACTCCTCCTCTATATCTGGAACATTGCCGGCGACCTGTTCGACGCCCGCCAGGGGAAAAGGATCTTCCCTCTGATCACGGCGGGGCAGGTTTTGGCCACCTCCCTGGGCAACTTTTCCACCAAAGCCATCACCGACCTGATCGGCCAGGATGCCACTCTGCTCATCTTCGGAGGGGCCTGTTTTATCCTGGCCGTATTCCTGATCCAAACCGGGAAAAAGCGACTGGCTGACTCCACCACCAGGGAGGCCCAGAAAAAACCGCCCCCCCGGAAGTTGACCGAACTGCCGCGACTGATCAAAGAGTTCCCCATAATCAGGTTTTTGATAGTGGTGGGGCTGGTGCCCAGCGTGGTCCTGCCCATCTTCACCTACCAGTTCAGCGTCATCGCCAACAACACCTTCACCTCGGAGGCCGCCCTTATCAGCTTTTTAGGACTCTTCAGGGGCGGCATGACCCTGGTCACCTTTCTGTTGCTTTTCATGGTGGGCCGGCTTTACTCCCGCCTGGGCCTGGCCAGCTCCTCCCTGGCTCTGCCCATTAATTTCGCCGTTCTCTTCTCCCTGCTCTCCGTTTATTTCAACATCTATGTGGCCGCCGCCGGGCAGTTCACCACGCGGCTGATCCAGAAGGCCGTCCACGGCCCGGTTACCAAAATTCTGTTCAGCATCATCCCCGGCGAGCTTATGCTCTGGTCCAGAACCTTTATCCGGGGAACCGTGGGCAAAGTGGGCATGTTGGTCGGCGCTCTGCTGATGATAGGTCTCAAGCCGGTTATCGACGCTCAGTACCTGGCCCCCATCGCGGCCGTTATCTCCCTGTGGTGGGTGGCCGAGGCCATTCTTTTCGGACGGCATTACCGCCGCAGCCTCAAACAGGTGATCATGGAGCGGAGGATAGATTTCGACCAGATAGAGGCGGTGCGCGCCCTGGACGCCGAGGGACATGCTTTGCACCAGGCCAACGCCAAGCTGGAGGACCGCCAGGACGAGCTTATGGCCGAGGTGGACTGTTTCCAGATGGACCCCGAGGAAGCCCTGCCCAAGCTTAACGATAAAAACCAGACGGTCAGGGCCGAGGCCGCGGCCTCGTTCTCGTGTAACCAGGACCCCCGGGCCATAAACAAGCTGGTCCAGCTCCTGGATGACGAGGAGGTGGTCCGCAAGGCGGCCATAGACTCGCTGATGACCTACCGCGAATCCATCCTGCCCTTTTTGGAGACCTACCTGCTCCATGCCCCGGTCCGGGCCCAGAGGTCTATTCTGGAGGCCATCCGGCTGTCCGGGACCGACGGTTTTGAGATGAGACCCTTTATCGGCCTCAAGATCACCGAGGCCTATAACAATCTTATCGCCCTCAACCGTCTGGAATCAATCCAGGACGGAACCGGTGTGGAGATGTTGACCACCCATCTCAGGGAAAAAAACGAGGAGATGATAAGCTTGGTCTTCCATGCCCTGTGGGTCCACCATCCGGACATGCGGCTGATGTACGAGGCCCTCCATTCCAAGGACGCCTCCGTCGCCGTGGAGATGGTTGAAGCCACGCTCAGCCGGGGGATGGCTCTCCACCTGGTTCCTTTGATAGAAAACATTCCCCTGGAAGAGAAGATCGAGCGGGGCCGCCGGTCTTTCCCCCTGATCAGCCATGACACCCTGGAGAGAATCCTCGTCTACCTGGCCATGGGCGACGACACCACCACCAAGATGCTCTCCATCCTGGTCATGGGACAGCTAAACCCCCGGGAGAGCTACTACCTGCCCGTGGTGGAGAGGGCCCTGGCCGACCCCAACCCGCATGTGCGGCAGACGGCCGAGTATACCTACAAGAGGTGTTTCAACGAGGAAGTGGAGATGCCGGATATCATCAAGACCATAAACAAGCTTAAAAGATTCAGCATATTCGACCAAATGGGCCTCAGGGAGTTGCAGGCTTTGGCCTCCATCGCCACCCTGGAAACTTTTGCTCCCGATGATGTACTGATCAGGGAGGGTGTCGAGGCCGGGACGATATATCTCGTTCTTTCAGGAAAGCTGGGGGTCTACAAGGATTACGGCGGATCCGGGGAGCTAAGGAAAGCCAATCTGGGAGAGGGTTCCTTTGTGGGCGAACTCTCCCTGTTTACCCCGTTTCCGCCCAACGCCTCCTGCGTGGCCGTGGAGCCTTTGGAAGCCCTGGTGCTTCGGCATTACCAGTTCCAGGAGATAATGAAAATTTACCCCCAGATAGGGATTAACCTGTGCCGTTTCCTGGCTACCAAGCTGAGGGAAACGACCTACTGAGCCAACTCCGGCTCGGAGGCGCCATGAATACCGGATTTTTCAAACCCCCGATTTTTATCGGCGGGTGCGGCCGCAGCGGAACCAGCATCCTGCTGTCAGTGCTCTCGGCCCACCCGGCCATCGAAGCCATCCCCAACGAAACCGAGGCCTTCTGCCCCACGGCCTGGGAGGCCAGACCGGACCTCTCGGCACCTTTCCATCCGGAAATCATAGATGATTATCTGTCCTCTCACCAGGCCCATCCCCAGGCCACCCGTTGGCTGGAGAAGTCGCCCAAAAACGTACTTTTTTTCGGTCGCATCCTGGACCACTTCAAGGGCCGGGTCCGGCTGATCAATATTGTCCGGGACGGACGGGATGTGGTCACCTCCTTTCATCCCACCAGACGCAGGGATAAGCCCTGGGTCAGCCCGGAGAGATGGATCGGAGATGTGACCGCCGGAGTGCCCTTTGACCGCCATCCCCTGGTTCATCTGGTCAGATACGAGGACCTGATCCTAAATTTCGAGAGCACGGTCCGTGGAATATGCCGATTTCTCGAAGAGGAGTTCCACCCTGATCTTTTCCAGTGGCACACTCACGCCACAGTGCGGACCCATGTGGCCTGGTCCGGTAAGGTCTCCGGGCTGCACCCCCAATCCATCGGCAAATGGCAAAAGGAAGAGAACAAGAAATGGGTGGAGCCGCTCATCTCCAGGCCCGAGGCCCTGGATCTGCTCCACCACTACGCTTACCTGTAGCCCGCCCAACAGGATTTCCGTCCGGATAAATCCGAGAGGCCGATTCAGGCTTGAGCAGACAGAACACCAGGAAGTTATAGGAGACCAGGCATGGCTTTCGCCGGTTTTCCCCGTGAGGCGCCCCGATTTTTTGAGGAGCTGATAAAAAACAATAACCCCGTGTGGTTCCAAGAAAACAAGGAACGCTATCAGGAATTGGTTCTGGAGCCCTCCCGGGATTTCGTATCGGCCCTGGGAGCGTGTTTACGGGAGCTGACTCCGGACCTGAGAGCGGACCCCAGGGTTAACAGATCCCTTTTCCGAATCAACCGCGATACCAGATTCAGTCGGGACAAGACTCCCTATAAGGACCACGCCGGAATATGGCTATGGGAGGGTTCCGGTAAAAGAATGGAGTGCTCGGGGTTCTACTTTCAATTATCCCCTGATTTCCTGATGCTGGGAGTCGGACTCTACAGCTTTCCCAAAGACCTGGTTGAGCCCTACCGCCAGGCTGTGGACAATTCCGGGTCCGGTCTGGCTCTGAGCCGGGCCGTGGACCGAATCATGGCGGCCGGGCCTTACCTCCTGGGAGGGCCTCAATTGAAAAGGGTTCCCCGGGGATTCCCGCCCGGCCACCCCCGAGCCGATCTGCTGAAATACAAAGGCCTTTTCGCTAAGCTCGAAACAAAAATCTGGACTGAGCTGCACACTCCCGGGTTGGTCGAGCGCTGTTACGAGGAGTATCGCAACATGGCCCCCCTGCATTTTTGGTTGAGGGATATGATCGACGGGGCCGACTGCTGTTAGGAGAGTAAAAATAGCCGGATCATTTTTTAATAACTTTCGGAGATCCGGATTAGAAACTGGCGGGAATTGAAATATCATTTTTACAATAACGCAGAGCCCCATTTATTAGCCCGCCAGACATAAAAACTATTACTATGTTTGACGAATTATTTATTTTTAAAGGACTCGACAGTTAATGCCAAACCTTCTTCAAATCCAATATCGGGGCGCAAGTCCAGAAGCTTTCTGGACTGGGTCATGTCGGCCAGGGAATGGGACACGTCGCCGGGCCTCGGATCCGTAAAAACAGGGGTAATATTGGTCCCTAATATCTTTTGCAGGGTGGAGACCAGGTAGAGCAGATCGTAGGTCGTACCGTTGGCCACGTTTATAACCCGGCCCGGGGCCTGGGGCGCGGTCAGGGCCTTTAAATTAGCCTGGACCACATTTGATATATATGTGAAATCTCTGGATTGTTTACCTGTACCGAAGATAACCGGGGGTTCCCCTGCCTTGAGCCTCTGGATGAACTTGGGGATGACTGCGGCATACTCGCTGTTGGGGTCCTGCCTGGGACCAAACACATTGAAATAACGCAGGCTTACCGTCTCAAAACCATACAGTTTATAAAACAGACCGGCATAGTATTCACCCATGAGTTTGGCCGCGCCGTAGGGAGAGGCCGGACGGGGCAGCATGGCCTCGTATTTGGGGGCCTCGGGCGGGTCCTGATCGCCGTAACAAGAGGAGGAAGAGGACCAGACAAAGCGCTTCACCCCGGCGTCTCTGGCCGCCACGAGCATGTTCAGGGTGCCGGTGGCGTTGTTCTCGTGGTTCAGGAGCGGGTCCTCCACGGAACGGCTGACCGAGCCCAATCCGGCCTGATGAAGGACATACTCCATCCCCTGGCAGGCCTTTTTGCAGGCCTCGGGGGAGCGGATATCATCTTCCACCACCTCCAGGCTGCCTGATCCAATTGTCTTTAAAAACGCTGCATTAGCCCCTTTTCGACCGGACATGTTGTCCAAAATCCTGACCTTGGCGCCAGATCTTAGAAGGGTTTCGGCCAAATGAGACCCAATGAAGCCATCCGCTCCCGTAACAAGCACATTATCCATAATTCATACTCCCAAGTTTAGGAAATGTAGTCCATCGTCCCACCCCGGTCAACCTGAAAATGGTTTGGGGGACATCTAAAAAGGATCTCAATATTTGTGGACATTCACATAGAATAGAGTTATGATGTTTCTATATCAGGAAGAAGAAATAGCTGTACTCATTTTTCGGAAAACACAATCCGAAAAGGGGGGAAAATTTATGGTTACTCAGGATGAAGCTTTAACTCGGACACTCCACAAGTTCATTAACGAACTCATGGAAAAATTACCCCGCGCGGAGATTAATGACCTTCGTCGGGAGGTTACCTCCCTGGAAGCCCGGTTGGTCAGGGTGGAGGCCGCCTTGGATCGTCTGAGCCCTGGATTGGTTCCGACCAAACCCGGCCGCCGGATTAAGAGGGTGACCCTCAAGGACCGGGTGGTCAGGCTGGTGGACTCCAGGCCGGAAGGCATCAGGACCTCCCAGATCGCCAAAGTGCTGGGCGTTGCTCAGGCCAATGTCTCTCATGCCCTGCGGCAGGCCACTGAGGAGGATCTGATCACCAAGGAAAAACGGGGTCTATATAAACCCAAAAGCAGTTGAGGACGCAGCAGGAGTCACCGTCGGATAAGCTCTCTTGGTCTGTTTAGTGGTTTTGCTGGAATGTAACTTAAGCGGTTAAATTAAGTCTCTGCCCTGGTATGATTTCCACTTTCCACGCCCGCAATGGTAAAAGACATGGCATCCCGTCGGGGGGCAGGGCTTGGGGCAGAGGAGAAGGGGTGGTTCATTTCGATCATGGACCCACCTCGGTTTCGGTCGCCTGACCGGACGGATCAATCGGGCGTCCCCTTTGGCCGAACTGGTCAAACCCAACGGCGGCATTCTCCCTGTTTTTACCATCCAGGACACTGGAACGGTCCCGACTCCGGACCGGCCTACCGGGCCGCCGGCAGGCTGGACGAATTATTGTTTTCGTTCTTTTCGTGGATCAGATTGTCCGGGTCCACCACGGCTTCGATAAGGACCTTGTCCCGGGGCGCCTGCTCCACTTCCAGCCTGACCCTCTTCTCGGCCTTGGCCCACAGGGAGGACAGGAATTTGCGACCGATCTCCCTGCCGTCCATCTTAAAAGCCACCTCCACCCGGCCGGCTCCGGCTCCCAGGTTGGCTACCCTGGCGATGATGACAAAGGGCTTGTCCGGGATGAGAACGGCCGGTTCCGTAATCACTTCAAGGACTGCCAGATCGATTCGGCCGGCCGAAACTGCGATCTTTTTGGCGTAGTCGTTGTTGCGCCGGTTGAGTTCATCGATCTTTTTTTCCGGGTCCACCACAATCCGAAGCCGGCGCTCCCCGCCTTCCAAATCGGGCAGAATCGCCTCGAATGGGCTGGAACTGGACGACTGGATGGGGCCCACCTCCAACTCCACCACCTTCTCCCCGTCCACCTGGACGACCGCCTTGGTTTTGGCCGAGACCGACCCGCCCCGGTTGTGAATGCTGAACAGAACCTTGCGCGAGTCCTTATCCGGTCCTATCCGGTCCGCCACCCTCACCGAGGAGACGATAAGGTCCGGCCGGCAGTCTTTCAGCCGGATCTGGATCAGGGCGTCATTGTTGTTCTCGTTGGATTCGTCGATTCTCCCCACCGGATCGACCACCAGGAAAAGACGGTAGGAACCGGGGCTCTCCGGCTTCCACTCCAGGTTAACCACAGCCGAGCCGCCCGGCGGCAGGGGTTCCAATTTCTCTTGGACAAGGGTCCGGGTCCCCTGCCGGAGGGCCACCTGGGACTGCGGCGAGGCTTTGCGGCCCCGGTTCACCACCTCGGCCTTGATAATAACGGGGTCTTCATTAAAACAAAGGTTCAAAGGCAGCTTGGGCCGCTCCAGGGCCAGGTCGGGCTGGTCGTCCAGGGTGGTAAAGCGCAACTCCCGGCGGTTGTTTTCCGGGTCCAGCTCGCCAACCCCGGGCGGCGTTTCAACCTCTACGGCCAGGGTGTAGGTTCCGGGCCGGGTGGCCATCCACTCGATCTTGACCGCTCTCCTCCGTCCCGACTCCAGGCGGCCCAGGTTGAAGCTGCCTATCTCCGACCCGTCGATGAAAAAGCGGACCGTAAACACCTCTGCGGCCACCCCGCCCAGGTTGGCGATAACGGCCGTGGCCCTGGCGGGCCTCTGCCCCGGCTCCGCCTTCCCCTCCAACTTGAGGCTTACGGGAACCAGATCAGGTTGGCATTTTTTAAAAATAAACTCCTGAGTGATGCGGTTGTTGGAGGGGTCCATATCGCCCAGGGTGCCCTCCTGGTCCAGCTCCGCGGCCAGAATGTTCGGGCCTGATCTGGCTCCCTGCCAGACAAAGGAGATGAGCAGCTGCTGGCCCGGCTGAAGAACCGGTATCCGGGCCTGGTCCGCCGTCTTGCCGTTGACCAAAAAAAGAAGACCGCCCTCCCGGGAGGGGAGGGTGCCCTTGTTGACCACGCCCACCTGAGCGGTCCAGGGCCCCTGGCCCAGACAGCCCTGGGGCGGGGTGGCCAGCCAGGACAGGGCCAGGTCCATCCGGCCGGGCTTTCCGGCCTCGATCTCGATCCACCTCTCCGCGGGCCGGGCTCCGGCCAGAACGGCCTCCAAACGTACCCTCCCGCTTCCGGAGGCTTTCCAAAAAAGACGGCGGAGATACTCTTCGCCGGGCTTCAAAACCGGGGGGGTGAATCTGTCGAGGGCCTCCTCGCCGGCCTTGATCAGTACCTGGCCCGGTTGCTGTTTTGAACCGCTCCGGTTGGTAAGGCTCACCCGGATCTCAATCCTCTGGTCCGCCTCGGCCCTGGAGGGCACCGCTTCCAGGCCCAGTTCCAGTGCGTCCGGCTCCTGGGCCCAGGCCCAAGACGGCCCGGCCAGACAGACCAGGATAAGGGAGGCCAGCAGCAGTAATCTGGACATGAT
The DNA here is from genome assembly GCA_963662305.1 of Desulfarculia bacterium. Lineage (GTDB taxonomy): Bacteria > Desulfobacterota > Desulfarculia. The sequence continues at coordinate 1,689,527 of OY759351.1, forward strand.
ATTATTGTAACTGACCGGGATGGCCTTTCGAAGCAAAAACGGCCGAGTCCCCGGCAGGCGGCCTTTTCCACGCCCCTGGCGGATCAAAGGCGCGGGGAGTGCATTGTTCCCGGAAAAATAAACTCCGGGAGGATTGCCGATCTTAGATCTGGGGTCTGGACGGTTCCGCGGCGAAAAAATCAGGTCTGCCACCAGCTTTTAGAGGGCGTTCCGGTGTTGGGCTTTTTTTTGAGCTGGGGTTTCGGCGCCATCTTGGGCTTGGGTTTGGGCAAAGCAAGGCTTTCCAGCTTGGCTTTCAGGGCGGCCCAGACCTCGGGCTTGATCGGTTTGTGGACGAACCGTTCCGCCAGCTGCCTGGGAGTGACCTCCTCGGTTAAGCCGGTGGGATTGGCCTTGTCGTCCAGGAGCTGAAGGATGACCTTCTCCTCTTGAACCTCCTTGGTGGCCCACAGATTGCGGTAAACTATGGGTTTCGATGTTCCGGCCACGCCCAGCGTTCCCTGACGTTCCTCAAGGTATATTCCTTCTTCGATCAATTTCGGCACCTCGGTATTTTCTCAATTCCAGATTAGAATAACGACTGTCACCGATCTTTTACTTTTCCCGAAAATATACATTTTTATGCTGATAAGTCCAGACTGATCCTATGAAAATGTACTTTAATTCTAAAAAAATACAACCTGGTCAAATGGGCAAGCCAACCTGGCCCGGGCGGCCCCCCTTCCCGGACCGTTCGCCGGGGAAGGGGAGCCATGCATCCGGGCTCAGACCGTTTTACTCCGCCAGACTATCCTTTAGGGCGGCCAGGGCCTGGTCGGATATGGTGAAGGAGTGCTCCTTGGCCGGGAAGACCCCATCCTTCACCTCATCCCGGTAGGATTCCAGGGCCTCCAGAATAATCTTTCGGATCTGGGTGTACTGCTTTACGAACTTGGGTACGAACTTGTCGAACAGCCCCAGCAGGTCGTGGGTCACCAGCACCTGGCCGTCCACGTCCACCCCGGCGCCGATGCCGATCACCGGAATTTTGATGGACTGGGCCAGAATCTTGGCCACCTCCGAGGGCACCGCCTCCAGGACCAGGGAGAAGCAGCCCGCCGCTTCCAGGGCCTTGGCGTCCTCGATCAGCCGTCGGGCCGACTCCGCATCCCGCCCCTGGGTCTTGAACCCGCCCAGAGCCGAGGCGGTCTGGGGGGTCAGGCCGATGTGGCCCTGGACCGGGATCCCCGCCTTTACGATGGCCTCGATGGTTTCGGCGAAATCGACGCCGCCCTCCAGCTTGACCACGTCGCAACCGCCCTCTTTCATCAGCCGGCCGGCGTTGGCGATGGCCTCCCGGATGGAGGTGTTGTAACTCATAAAGGGCATGTCGCCCACGATCATGGCGTTTTTGATGCCGCGCTTGGCCGCCTTGATGTGATGGATCATATCCTCCATGGTAACTTCCACGGTGCCGTCCAGCCCCAGAACCACCATGCCCAGGGAGTCGCCCACCAGGACCATCTCTATCCCGGCCAGATCCACCAGCTGCCCGAAGGGGTAGTCGTAGGCGGTCAGCATGGTCAGTTTGCGTCCCTCGTTCTTGGCCTGTTGGGCGTCCAGAACCGTAAATTTTTTATCAGACATACGAACTCCTAAGTAATTTGCAAACACCGCCGGCAGCGGAAAAATCCGGCCTATCGGTTTTTCAGATAACTGTTCTGCCAGGTTTTGATCAGGGCCGTCAAGCTAAAATTGACCGGAGTTTCCACCCCGTTCTCTTGGCCCAGACGTACGATGGCTCCGTTTATGGTGTCTATCTCTGTGGGCCGCCTGGCGTCCACGTCCTGGCCCATGGAGGCCCTGGCCAATCCGGTCTGCTCGGCCACCCAGAGGCAGTGCTCCACAGCGTCCTCCCTGACCCCTATGCCCAGCTTGGCGGCCACGGCCAGGCCCTCCTCCACGGCCAGCCTGGACAATTCCCGGGTTATCTCCAGATCCAGCAGGTTGCCGTTGCGGATATGGGTCAGGGCCACGATGGCGTTTATGCCCACGTTGACCATAAGCTTGTTCCAAACCAGGGCCTTGACGTCCTCCTTGACCTCGGTCTCTATCCCGCCCTGGGTCAGAACCTGGGCCGCAGCCCGGACCTGGTCCATGGCCGCCCCGGCCCAGGGCCCGATGACCGTGGGCCCCACCCCGGCGTGGCGGATGGAGCCCGGCCCCAGGACCGTGGAGCCGTAGGAGGTGGTCCCGGTGATGACCGTCTCCGGCTTGAGGATTCCGGTCATGACATCGGCGTTGCCCAGACCGTTCTGGAGGGTCAGGGCCAACCCGCCGGGAGCGATTATCTCGGCCGCGGCCCTGGCGGCCTCCGCAGTCTGGGGGCCCTTGACGAATACCACGGCCAGGTCGGCCGGGCGGGTCTGGCGAAAGTCGGTGTGGATATCCAGCTTGACCTTGCGGACCTGTCCCTGGTTGTCGATGGACAGCCCGTTCTTCTTTATGGTCCGGACGTGTTCCTCCCAGATGTCCACCAGTTGGACATCCAATCCCGCTTCGGTCATCAAGGCGCCGAACAGGCCGCCCATGGCCCCGGCTCCGATAAAGGTAACTCTCATCTCTATTCTCCCCAATGGCCCCGGCCCTCATTGAGCCAGCAGGCCAGCGAATGGTTCTCGTTTAGTTCGGACAGCGGAGGCCTCTCCCGGCGGCACCTCTCCACGGCGTGGGAACACCGGGGATGAAAGGCGCATCCCGGCGGCGGGTCAATGGGGTCGGGCACATCTCCCTCCAGAGGTTCCGGAGGCCTGGCCAGATGGGGGTCGGGCTGGGGCACGGCTGCCAGCAGGGCCCTGGTGTAGGGGTGGCGCGGATCGCTGGTAAACATTTTTTTAGGGGCCGACTCCACAATCCGGCCCAGGTACATCACCCCGATGCGCTCGCAGGTGTGGGCCACCACGGACAGATCGTGGGAAATGAACATGTAGGTCAGATTAAACTCTTCTTTCAGATCCAGCAACAGATTGATCACCTGGGCCTGGATGGAAACATCCAGGGCGCTGACCGGCTCGTCGGCCACGATCAGCTCCGGCTCTCCGGCCAGGGCCCTGGCGATGCCGATCCGCTGCCGCTGTCCGCCGGAGAACTCATGGGGGTATTTCTTCAGGTCGTCCTCGCGCAAGCCCACCTTGGAAAGAAGGTAGGCGGCCCGCTCCCGCATCCGGGTCCGGCTCTGTCTATTAAAGGCCCTCAGGGGTTCGCAGATGATCGATTCCACTTTCATCCTGGGGTCCAGGCAGGAGTAGGGATCCTGAAAGATTATCTGGAGCTTGCGCCGGGCCTCCCGCATCTCCCTGGGACCCAGGAGGTTCAGGTCCTGTCCGTCCAGCTCGATGGTCCCCGAGGTGGGCTCGATAAGCCGCAATACCAGACGCCCCAGGGTGGTCTTGCCGCAGCCTGATTCCCCCACCAGGCCGAAGGATTCGCCTTTTTCCAGGTCCAGGGAGACATCCTCCACGGCCCTGACCAGGGCGGTGGGCTTGCCCAGCACTCCCCCGCCCAGAGGGAAATGTTTAACCAGGTTGCGCACCCGGAGCATGGGCCGCTCAGGCATCCGCTCTCCTTTGTCCGGGGTGTTCCCGCAACCAGCAGCGGGCCTTGTGCTCCGGCCCCACGGTGGAGAGGCCGGGCTCCTTCATCCGGCAGATTTCAAAGCAATGGGCGCAGCGCTGAGCGAATTTGCAGCCCCCGACCCGCTCGGTCAGGGCCGGGACCAGCCCCGGGATCTCCTGGAGCCGCTTTTCCTCCGCCCCCAGGCGGGGCACTGATTTGAGCAGCCCCTGGGTGTAGGGGTGGAAGGGGCGGTCGAAAAGTTCCACCCGGTCGGCTTCCTCCACCACCTGTCCGGCGTACATGACCACCACTCGGCCGGCCATCTGGGCCACCACGCCCAGGTCGTGGGTGATGAGCAGGACCGAGGTGCCCAGTTCCTCCTTGAGCCGGTCTATCAGGGACAGGATCTGGGCCTGAATGGTCACGTCCAGGGCCGTGGTGGGTTCGTCGGCGATGAGCAGACGGGGCTGGCAGGCCAGGGCCATGGCGATCATGACCCGCTGTCTCATTCCCCCGGAAAGCTGGTGGGGATAATCGTTCAGCCGAGTTTTGGGCGCTGGAATCCGGACCTTGTCCAGGAGACTCGCGGCTCTCTCCCAGGCCTCGGCCCTGGAGAGCCCCAGATGGATCAGCAGCGGCTCGGCCACCTGGCGGCCCACGGTCATAACCGGGTTGAGCGAGGTCATGGGCTCCTGGAAGATCATGGAGATGACCCGGCCCCGGATGGCCCGCATCTCCTCCTGGCCCAGGCCCAGCAGGTCCCGGCCGGCGAACTTGATGGAGCCGTGGGTGATCCGGCCCGGCGGAGACTCGATCAGGCCCATGATGGACAGGGAGGTGACCGATTTACCGCACCCGGATTCTCCCACCAGCCCCAGGGTTTCGCCCGGAGCCAGGGAAAAGGAGACCCGGTCCACGGCCAGGGCCGGGCCTTCGGGAGTGTCGAACTGGACCGAAAGGTCGCGGATGTCCAGCAGCGGCTCGCTCAAACCGATCTCCTTAAGGAAACATTCCGTGTCAGGGATGCGTCCCTGAAACCCGGAGGGGAACCACTTCATCCCAAACCGCCCTAACCCTGTTCCGGGGCCAGGTAGGCCAGGGCGGTCAGAATATAGATCCGGGCCGTCTCGTAAAGCTGATCCAGATCCACCCACTCGTCCACCTGGTGGGGCACCTCCCGGTCTCCGGCCCCGATGGTTACGATGGGGATGTCCTTCACGGCCCACAGAAAGGTGCCGTCCGTGGCTCCCGGCACCCCGGCGTAGACCGGCTCCACCCCGGAGACCTGCTCCACGGCCCCGTGCACGGCCCTGACCAGGGGGTCGTTCCGGTCGGTCAGGGTGGCCGGGCGGTCGGTGATGAATTCCACCCCCACGGTCAGGTCGTGGGGCCGTTCCAGGTCCAGCCGGGCGTCGTACTCTTGGTAATAACCCTTTGCCCAGCATTCCACCTCCTGGGCCAGGGCCCGCAACCTTTCCCTTAAGCTGGAGTGGGACTGGGCCGGGGTGGTGCGGATATCCACCATGACCCTGGCCTCGCCGGGCAGGACATTGAGCTGGGCCGGGCCCTTGGAGGGGGCCTGGATCACGGTGGGGGTGATCTGGGGCCAGCCCAGCATTCCGTCCCGCCCGTGGGCCTCCACCTCTTCCTTTTCCAGCCCGGCCAAGCCCTGGATCAGCCGGGCCAGGGCCGGGGCGGTGTTCAGCCCGGACAGGGGCATGGCTCCGTGGGCCTGGCGGCCGGTCAGGGTGAACACGGCCCGCACGGCTCCTTTCTGGGTGCAGCAGATGAAATTATCCTCCGGTTCGCAGATGACGGCTCCGGTCACCTGGTCGGCGTGGCCCCGCTCGATGAAGTCCAGAACCCCGATCATGCCGTCCTCTTCGTCGCACAGGACCCCGGCCTTGATTCGGCCCGCAAATTTCGCTCCGGAGCGCTTGAGCGCGGCCATGGCCAGAAGCATGGCCGCAGTGTTGCCCTTGGTGTCGTTGGTTCCCCGGCCGTACATCCGGCGGCCCACAATCTCGGCTCCGAAGGGGTCGTACTTCCAGGCCGTCACGTCGCCGGGGGTGACCACATCCACGTGGCCCTCGAACATGAGGGTCCGCTCTCCCGGAGTTCCGTCAAAGGTGATGACCACATTGGAGCGGCCTGGGACCACCTGGTCCATGACATGGTCGAACCCTTCCTTCTCGGCCCACCGGGCGGCCAGGTCGGCTGCGGGCTGCTCGCAGGTTCCCTCCTCCGGGTCCCAGACCGTGTTGAGCCTGACCAGGCGGGCGGTCAGGTCCACCAGCTCGTCGAAATCCAGGGCCGCCAGGGCCCTTTGGGCCGTTTCCCGGTTCACGTTTTTGATTCCGGTCACAGAGACCTCCTTTACCGGGCCCGGACCAGCTTGGGGTCCAGGGTGTCGCGCAAACCGTCGCCCAGCAGGTTGAAGCCCAGCACGGCCCAGGCAATGGCCAGACCCGGGAACACGGCCAGCCAGGGTCCCTGGGCCAGATAGGTCTGGGCCTCGTTGAGCATCCTGCCCCAGGAGGCGTTGGGCGGCTGGGTCCCCAGACCCAGATAGGACAGCCCGGCCTCGGCCAGGATGGCGATGGCGAACTGGACCGTGGCCTGGATCATCAGGGGCGAGAGGATGTTGGGCATCACGTGGCGGAAGGTGATGGTCCACTCGGACAACCCGCAGGCCCTGGCTGCATCGATGTAGTCCAATTTCCAGACCGACAGGGCCACGGCCCGGGTCAGCCGGGCAAAGATGGGGATGTAAAAGATGCCGATGGCGATCATGGAGTTGATAATGGAGGGGCCCAGGATGGAGGTGATCAGGATCGCCGACAGGACCGCGGGAAAGCCGTAGAGCAGGTCCGAGAAGCGCATCACCCCCTCCTCCACCAGCTTGCCGTAAAAGGCCGCCCACAGCCCCAGGGCCACCCCAATGGTCAGGCCGATGGCCAGGGAGACCAGCCCCACGATGATGGAGTTCACGGCCCCGGCCATGACCCGGGAGAGGATGTCCCGGCCGTACTGATCAGTGCCCAGGGGGTGGCTCAGGGAAGGCTGGCTCAGCCTGGCCTTGCCGTTCATGGAGTTGGGCGGGTAGGGGGTCCAGACCAGGCTGGTCAGGGCCATGACCACCACCACGGCTGAAAGGATGAAGCCCACCGTGAAACTCCTGTTTTTAAAAAATCGGTTCATGGCCTCATTTCAGCCTGATTCTGGGATCGATATAGGCGTAGAGCACATCCACGGTGAAGTTGATCAGGACCACCAGGGCGGCCATGACCAGGACCACCTCCCGGACCACGGGCAGATCCCGCTCTCCGATGGCCTGAAAGACCAGCCGGCCCAGTCCCGGCAGATAGAAAACATTCTCGATGATGATGGTCCCGGCCAGGAGCTGGCCCAACTGGAGCCCCAGGATGGTCAGGACCGGAATCAGGGCGTTTTTCAGGGCGTGGACATAGACCACCACCTTCTCGGTCAGCCCCTTGGCCCTGGCCGTGCGGACATAATCCTCCTTGAGGACCTCCAGCATGGAGGACCGGGTCAGCCGGGCGATGACCGAGGCCCGGATCAGGCCCAGGGCGAATGCCGGCAGCAGCACGGCCTTGAAGGAGCCCCAGAAATCCTCGCCCCAGCCCGGGAACCCGCCAGCCGAGAACCAATGCAGCCTGACCGCGAAAAAAAGGATGAGCAGTATCCCCAGCCAGAACTCCGGAGTAGCCAGCCCGGCCTGGGTAAAGGCCATGACCGCCACGTCCCCGGTTCGGTTGTGCCTCCGGGCGGCGAAAACGCCCAAGGGGATGGCGATGATCACCGCAAAAAACATGGCCAGCACGGCCACCGGGCCGGTCACCGCAAAGCGGCTGGAGATGAGCTCCATGACCGGGATGTCGTAGTTGAGCGACCGTCCGGTCTTGAGCCGCATCAGACCCCAGATCCAATCCCAGTATTGGACCAGAAAGGGCCGGTCCAGACCCAACTCGGCCTTGAGATGGGCCACGGTCTCCGGAGTGGCGTTCAGCCCGAGCATGATCTGGGCCGGATCGCCGGGCAGGAAAAACAGGACCGCATGAACCACCATGCTGACCAGGGCCAGCATGATCAGGAGAACCATCAGTCTTTTGATAAAATATTTTCTCATGCGGATAAACTGTCAGACCGAGCCCAATTTTCCGTCCGTGTCAGGGAATTGGGGGGGGGAGTGATGACCCAAATGAGGCTCGAATCCGATATATGAAAAAATGGGCCCCGGGTCAAGCGGTTAAACCTTTCCTTTGGTTTTATCTTGCCTTGAGATCGGCAAAGGCGCTCATGCTGCCCAGGCTCTCGGCGGCCAGCAGCCCCCGGATCACGGCCCGGCTGAAGCAGTCGGCCGCGGCCCGGCCGATCTCGGTCAGGGCCGGGGCCTGGGGAGCGGTAAAAAACCCTTCCGCCCCTGGCAGCTCTTTTGTCCCGGTGGCCAGGCAGAAGATGGTGTCTCCGTCGAACATGGTGTGGGCCGGGCGGATGGCCCGGGCCAGGCCATCCTGGGCCATCTGGGCCACTTTTTGGGCCTGGGCCTTGGTCAGGGCCGCGTCCGTGGCCACCACCCCGATGGTGGTGTTCCCCGCCTCCCGTGGTCCGGGTGGGGCGGGCAGGCGGACCGCTTTCTTGCCCGCCGGGCCGAACTCGCCGTCCAGTTCCAACCCGATCTCCCAGGGCCGTCCGGTTAAGGGATCGATCACCGAGCCCAGGGAGTTGACCCCCACAATGGCGCCCACCGTGATCCCGGAGTCCAGAACTTCGCTGGCCGTGCCCAGGCCGCCTTTGATCCCGCCGCTGAGGGCCCCGGCGCCGCAACCCGCGTTGCCCAGGCCGAACTCCTCCTCTGTCGCCGCCTCACAGGCCTCCCGGCCCCATTCCGGACTCACGGGCGGCCGGAAGTCCGCGCCCCGCCCCAGATCAAAGAGCACCGCCGCCGGGACGATGGGGGCCACCTGCCCCTGCTCCAGGGGGAAGCCCAGCCCCCGCTCGGCCAGCCAATCCACCACCCCCTGGGCCGCGGCCAGGCCGTAAACCGAGCCCCCGGACAGAACCACGGCCTGGACCTGCTCCACCAGATTAATGGGGTCCAACAGATCCGTCTCCCTGGTCCCAGGGGCCGAACCCCGCACATCCACCCCGGCCACGGCTCCTTTAGCGCAAAGGACCACCGTGGTTCCGGAAGCGGCCCGAAGGTCGGTCTTGTGTCCCACCGCTATTCCGGTCACGTCTGTTATGGAATTGAACCTACCGCATCCCGCCAACCCGGCTCTCCTTAATTTTATATATTCACTTTTACGCCGCAGGGGCGATACTATAGTTATCAAGCATATCCGCTATTATTCTGGGAGTAAAGGCGATTCAGGCCGCCTTGACACCCCGGAAAGGACATGATATCTAACATAATTCGTTGAACAAAGCCATGACCCCCCTGGAGCCACGGTTAAGACCTTTAAGGAGAATAATTAATGGCCAACTCCCAGTACCTGTTCACCTCCGAATCGGTTACCGAGGGACACCCCGACAAAATCGCCGACCAGATCTCCGACGCTGTTCTGGACGCGATCCTGACCGATGATCCCCAAGGCCGGGTGGCCTGCGAGACCTTGGTCACTACGGGTGTGGCTTTCGTGGCCGGAGAGATAACCACCAATACCTACGTCCATATCCCTGACATTGTCCGGGAGGTGATCCGCGACATCGGCTATTCCAACTCCTCCATGGGGTTTGACTGGGAAACCTGCTCCGTGATCTCTTCCATCGACAAACAGTCCCCCGACATCTCTCAGGGCGTCACCGCCGGGGAGGGACTGCACGAGGAGCAGGGCGCCGGCGACCAGGGATTGATGTTCGGGTTTGCCTGCAACGAAACCCCCGAGCTGATGCCCCTGCCCATCTCCTACGCCCACAAGCTGGCCAAGCGGCTGGCCCAGATCCGCCACGAAAAGCTGGTGGATTTCCTGCGCCCTGACGGCAAGAGCCAGGTCACCGTGGAGTACACCCGGGAGGGCCAGCCCAAAAGGGTCGAGGCCGTGGTTATCGCCTCCCAGCACGCCCCTGACGTGAAGTACTCCACCCTCAAGGAAACGATTATCGAAGAGGTGATCAAGAAAATCATCCCGGCCGAGATGCTTGACGACGACACCAAGTATCACATCAACACCACCGGCCGGTTTGTGGTGGGCGGCCCCCACGGCGACTGCGGACTGACCGGGCGCAAGATCATCGTGGACACCTACGGCGGCTATGGCTCCCACGGAGGCGGCTGCTTCTCGGGCAAGGACCCCTCCAAGGTGGACCGCTCGGCCTCCTACATGGCCCGCTACCTGGCCAAGAACGTGGTCGCGGCCGGCCTGGCCGACTCCTGCGAGGTCCAGCTGGCCTACGCCATCGGCGTGGCCGACCCGGTCTCGGTCCTGGTCAACACCTTCGGCACCCACAAGGAAGCGGCCGATCACGAGATCCGGGACGCCATCAAGAAGGTCGTCTCCCTGAAGCCGGCCGACATCATCACCTATCTGGATCTGCTCCGCCCCATCTTCCGCAAGACTGCGGCCTACGGCCACTTCGGTCGGGAGCTGCCGGAGTTCAACTGGGAGAAGAGGGACCTGGCCGACAAGATCAAGGCCGCGCTGTAAGTAAGCGGCGAATTACCCGACCCCAATGAACCCCCGGGCCTAGGCCCGAGGGTTTTTTTTGTTCTGAATGACGGCCGTCCATGACTATGGGCGGTTTTCTTTTTTGCCTTCGGAGGTTCCTTTGGCGAGTCCAGGGGGAGTCCCTGGGCTGGAGGGGAGAGGGTTGGGCTGAGGGGGTGGATTATTCCGTGCTGTCGTGGCTGCGTCAATGACAGAGGATTAAATTATGTGCTGCCGGGGTCACACCCCCGGCAGCCTATATATCGGTTACTCGTTCTTTCCGGCAGTCGCTCCGCTAAGGCCAAGGGGCCTCTTCGCCTTTGGCATTCCAAAGGCTCGCCGGCCCCTTGGAACCCCGCTCGTGAAAAATATTTTTCTCCGGGCGGTTCGCTGCACTCTTGGCCTTTTGTCTCCACGGGGCAATTGGAACGACCCTACAGACCCCGTGTACGCCGGATCTATCGATATGCAAGGCCGCTCTGTAAGGAAGCGCCCCCATTGTGGGCGGCCCGACTATTTTTTTAGACAAAACCGCCGCTGTGCGGCCTCGGTCGCCTTTACCGTGGTTTTCTCTCTATGAAAGCGGTTAACTTACCGAAACAACCTCCCTCTCCTCCAGTGGGGGAGAGGGTCAGGGTGAGGGGGTGGATTATTCCGTGCTGTCATGGCTGCGTCCATGACAGCACGGGTAATCATTTCCGCTATCGAGGATGCAATCCCGGCGCCGGTGAAGAATATATCTTCGACGCCTTTTTGAAAAGCCTCAACCCCCCGCCTTCATCCGCTTGTTCACGAGGCGGTGATAGGCCGCCACCCGGCCTAAAAATTGGTAAACCGGCATCTCCTGGTCCGCGGGGGCGACCAGGCCCAGGTTGAATCCCCTTTTCAGCCCGCCCTTGGGCCGGGGCCGGTTCTTCCAGACCGGGCTCTCCATGTGCTTGAGGGCCGCCGCGATCAGGGGTCGGACCTCGGCGTTTGCGGCCAGACGGGACAACTCGGCCTGGACGGCGGGGCGGTTGTCCTTCAGGAACTCCGCCGCCTCATTGTCAGGGGGCTCCGCGCCGAAAGCCTCGTTCACCGCCGTGGCCGCCAACCGGCTGGCCGCGCCCTGGTCCCGTTCCCGGAGCAGGTCCAGGTAGAGGTCGGTGTAGAGCGCCTCGCGCAAGGCGTCCACGGCCTTGACCAGCCGCTGCTCGTTCATTTTGTGGCGGTGGAAGAAAAGGTAGTAGCCCAGGACGGCCAGGCTGAGGAGGATCGCCCCCAGGCTGGTCAAATCAGGCATCGGGTCCCAGGTAGCTGACCCGGGCCGTGTCCGACTCCCAGGCCGTGACCTTGACCACCCGGGCCCGTCCTCCCAGCATCTCTTTGAGCCGGTCGAAAATGTGGACCGCGATGTTCTCCGAGGAGGGGGAGCAGTCCTTGAAGACCGGGAGCTCGTTGAGGTAGCGGTGGTCCAGTTCGTCCAGAATGGAGTTGGTCATTTTTTTCAGCTCGCCGAAGTCGATCACCATTCCGGCCTGGTCCATGCGGGACCCTGACACGGTTACCTCCACCCTCCAGTTGTGGCCGTGGAGGTTCTCGCAGGGGCCCTGGAAGTTGATCAGGTTGTGGGCTGCGGCGAACTTGGAGACGACGGTCAGTTCGAACAAGGCCTCAGCCCTCGGCGCCGGGCTTGTAGGGCTTGCCGCAGACCTTGCATTTTCCGTCAGGGCCGATGATTCCGATACAGGTTCCGTCGGAGCACAGTACCCGGTCCTCCCACTCGTCCCCGCCACCCACGGGGGGTTGCTCTATCTGGGACAGCTTTTCTCCGCACTGGGGACAGTAGACCGCATCCTCCCCGACCTCGGCTTGGCAGTGGGGGCATTCCTTGGAAGGAAGTTTTTCGTGGCAGTGGGGGCATTCCATCTCGCAAACCTCTTTTTAGAACTTATTAGGCTATAACTTGAGCGGGTAGGGATGTCAACTCAGTCCTCCCACTCGCCCCGTTCCCGCAGGACCTGGCGAAGGGTCTTGAGGGCCTGGTTGACCACCGGGGCCCCGCCGTAGACCATCATCTGGAAGATGACTTCGGCCAGTTCCTCCCTGGTGCAGCCCACATTAAGAGCCGCCTGGAGGTGGAGCTTCAACTCCTCGGTCCGGCCCAGCACGGTCAGGGCGGCCACCGTGACCAACTGCCGGGTGGGGTGGGGGATCTTCTCCCTGGCGTAGACCTGACCGGTAATGAACAGGGACATGTCCAGGGCCATGTTCTTGTCGAAAGACCGCCACAGGTCAAAAGGCTTCTCGTCCTTTACGCCCTCAAAGTACAACGCAGCGGTTCGGGCTGTTTTTTTCTTCAATTCATCTCGCGACATTGTTTTTCCTGACAAAGGGGCCGGGGCCGATCTGACTCCCGGCGCAGATAAATAAAAATACCCCTGGCCGCGATTTTTGTTTGACACCGCCGAGGGGAGAAGGCATATAAGACGATTAAGTAAAATACTTAATATATTAAACTAGTTACCTACAATCATCATACCTCATCCAAAAGCCTTAGTCAAGGCTGAAATAGAGGAGGGCGGAATGGAAACAAAGCCCCGGAGAACCAAGGCCCCGGCGCTCATCTCCCGGGAGGGCTTTGAGCGGCTCTACTGGCAGTTGCAGTATCTGGTCCGCATTTCCAGGGAGGAGGCGGCCCGGGACCTGAAGGAGGCCCGGTCGTTCGGCCCCAACCCCCGCAACCTGGAACGGCGCACCGCTTTGGAAAAGCATCATTGGGTGGAGTGGTCCATCGCCCGGCTGCAAAGGGAGATGCGTTCCTGCCAGGTGGTGGTTTCGCCGCCCCTGGGGGATGGCAGGGTCCACTTCGGCAGCCTGGTCAGGCTTCGCAACCTGGACCGGGATAGGGAGGAGGTCTACCGCCTGGTAGGCGCCTATGAGTCCGATCCGGCCCAGGGCCTGCTCAGCGTGGATTCGCCCCTGGGAAGGGAGCTTATGGGCCGGAGAGCCGGGACCGGAATTGAGGTGGAAACGCCGGAAGGGTTGGTCAGGTACCGTCTGGACGAGATAAGTTGAGGATGCGGCCAAGGGCGTTCTATAAAAAATGGCCGGGAAGGAGGGCCGGGTCCGCCCGGGGATGGGGGAGGGTTGCCGGCCGGCTTAGCTTGGAGCAATAGTTTTTGATCCGGCCATATCATTCCCCTATAGAGATCTAAATCCTCAAAGGCCGAAAAGGGGGCTGGAGAGGGAATGTCCTGGCGGCGGTTAAAGGGCCGCCGGTTTTTCGGAAACGGCCGGGCGGGTAACTCATAAAAATCAAAACGCAATTTCATTTTAAAAATGAGGAGTGGGTGGTGTAAAATCAACTAGCGGCCAAGCGGGTGAGAACGAGTCGCAGGACACCGGAGGGGGAGTGATGCCCTTCAAATCCCGAGTCGAAGAAGAGCACGATGCCACCATTGTTATCTCCAGTGGGGACGAGTCTTTTGAGGAATTCATGGATGCGATCGTGAGTTTTTATGCAGACAGGCCGACCCGGAACGTAATTGTCGATTTTTTCGGAAAACCGCCCTTTCGGCTCACCAGCGAACAAGTGGCTAGGCTGGCCCGGCTCGGGGAACGGCAGGATGGATCCCGCTTCGGGGGGAAAACGGCCCTGGTGGCCGACCGGGATTGTAACTTCGGGATAATGCGGATGTTCGAGGCCCTGGGCAAATTTTCCGGACTGCCCTTTGAGGTCCGGGTGTTCAGAAGTGTTGGGCAGGCCTGGGAATGGCTTCGAAAACCCCCGGCCCGGGTTCAGTTTTCAAGGGGACGCCTCCCCGCTGGCCGCTCTAAATAGCCCCCGGCCCCGAAAATTCAATCAGGGGCCCATCTGTCTCCTCCGGACGGGGGATTTTGGAGGAGCGAGACCAACTCCTGACCCGTCCGATCAGCAGCAGCGAGCTCAGTCCGAAAACGGTCCAGACCGCCCAGCCGGGCAGGAGGGCCAGGCCCATGCCCAGCGACGATACCGCTACCAGGACGGTATTTAGAATACCCTCTTTTTTGGCGAATTTTATTCCGGCCAGGGCGGCGTGGAGATGGGAGACGCCGATGGCCCCGCTGGGGTTGCGCCTGAAGGAGTTGAGGAAAAACCGGCCCCCCTTAAACCTCTCGGCCCGGGCATAGGCCTTTAAGCCTTTGGTACCGGTCCGCTCCAGAAAAAGGACGCCATCGCCCTTGAGGGTGAACATCACCTTTTCCGCCGCTTTGAGGTCGTCCGCGTGTTCGATTCTGGAGAGTACCCTGGCCGCGGAAGGGATGGAGTAGTCGCTGTGTTTGAAGATCATCCAGATCCGGCCCAACTCGGCTCTGGCCAACCGTTTGCCGGCGTTGGCCGCCCGAAGTAGGCTGTGTCTGGCCAACCCGCCGAACTTCGAAAGATACTTGGCTCCGCTTTTTATCAAGGAGAGGGCCGCGTCTACCAGGGCTCCGGCTCCGGTAACCCCGCTCACAGAGGTGCCCACCCCGATGGCGGCCAGGGCGGTCACGATGCGGTCCACCTCCTCGCCCTTGATCTTTCGGACGGCCTGGATGGTCAGATCCCGGACATCGCCGATAATGAGCAGGTCTGCGGCCAGGGTGCCCAGACCGGAATAGGTGTTTTCCACCCGGCCCAGCACCGCGCCGGTCCAGAAGATGTCCCGGACCTTCTCCGCCGTGGTATAGACGTGGCGTCCCCGGGTCTGCCTCAGCTCCTCCTGGTCGCCCAGATTGTTTTCCAGGCCGAACCGGATCGCGCCCAAGGCCCTGTCCCGCTCTCCCGCGTTAATGAATTTGTTGGCCGTGGCCACCGGATCGAACTGGCCGATGAGATTGCAATACACGGCCAGAATGGAGGAGAGATAGAGGAACACCAGGAAAACGGTGCTTTTCCAGCGAAGTCGGCGTCTCATCTTCGGTCCATTATGCACGGCATGTGAAAATCCTACTCGCTGCCGAGGTTTATTTCAAGATTCACCTTGCGCGGGCCAAGGGTTGATGGAACAGGACGGATTCCGGTATGGGGCCTTTGCCGGGGCCGTTCCCCGCCGGTTTTCATAAAAAAGGGCCGAGGCGGTCTCTGCCGCCCCGGCCCGGGGAAAGGGGCCTAAGCCCCGGCTATGCTTTTATTTCCAGTAGGACACCAGGATCGGGGCGATGACCAGGCTGACCACGCTCATGAGCTTGATCAGGATGTTCATGGAAGGTCCGGAGGTGTCTTTGAAGGGGTCGCCCACTGTGTCGCCGATGACGGCGGCCTTGTGGTTGTCGGAACCCTTGCCACCGTAGTTGCCTTCCTCGATGTATTTCTTGGCGTTGTCCCAGGCGCCGCCGGCGTTGGCCATGAACAGGGCCATCATCACGCCGGTGATGGTCGCGCCGAGGAGCATTCCGCCCAGGGCCTCCAGGCCGATGATGAAGCCCACCGCGACCGGGGTCAGAACGCCCACCAGTCCGGGCAGGATCATCTCCTTGAGGGAGGAGGCGGTGGCGATGGAGACGCAGGTCTCCGGATCGGGTTTGGCCTTGCCTTCCAGCAGGCCGGGGATCTCCCGGAACTGACGCCGGATCTCCTGGACCATCTCCATGGCGGCCTTGCCCACCGCGGTCATGGTCAGGGCGCCCACCAGGAAGGGCACGATGCCGCCGATAAAGGCCCCGATGACTACCTTGGGATCGGTGATGTTGATCACATCAAGCCCGGCGGCCTGGGCGTAGGCCACGAACAGGGCCAGGGCGGTCAGAGCCGCGGAGCCGATGGCGAAACCTTTGCCGATGGCGGCGGTGGTGTTGCCCAGGGCGTCCAGGGAGTCGGTGATCTTGCGGACGCCCGCGCCCAGTTCGCACATCTCGGCGAACCCGCCGGCGTTGTCGGCGATGGGGCCGTAAGCGTCAACGGTCATGGTCGCGCCGACCGTGGCCAACATGCCCACCGCGGCGATGCCGATGCCGTAGACCCCGGCCTGCCAGTAAGCGATGCCGGTGGCCACGCAGATGCCCAGCACGGGCAGGGCCACAGACTCCATGCCCACGGCCAGGCCGTGGATGATGACCGTGGCCGCACCGGTTTCGGAGTTCGCCGCGATCTTGCGGACCGGAGATGAACTGGTGTAGTACTCGGCGATCATGCCGATCAGGATGCCCACGATCAACCCGGCCACCACGGCCCAGAAGATGCCCATGGGCAGGCCCATGCCGTTGACGCCGAAGTAGAGCAGGATGATAAGGACCGCGCCGGCCACAAAGGTGGTGTAGCGCAACGCTCCGGCCGGGGAGCCCTTCTCAAAGACCTTGATGGAGAAGACGCCCACAAAGGAGGAGAGGAGGCCCATCATGGCCACCAGAACCGGCATGGCCATGTAAGACAAACGCAGCTTCTCGTTGTCGCCGGTGAGGGCCATGGTCGCGCCGATGGCGATGGTGGCGATGATCGAACCCACGTAGGACTCGAAGATATCCGCGCCCATGCCGGCGATGTCGCCCACGTTGTCGCCCACGTTGTCGGCGATGGTACCGGGGTTGCGGGGGTCGTCCTCGGGAATCCCGGCCTCGACCTTGCCCACCAGGTCGGCGCCCACGTCGGCCGCCTTGGTGTAGATGCCCCCGCCCATTCTGGCGAACAGGGCGATGGAGGAGGCGCCCATGGCGAATCCGTTGATGATCTTGGCCGTCTCCGGGCTGCCGCCCACAAAGCCGAACCAGATGCCCACCCCCAGGAGGCCCAGGGAGGCCACGGCCAGCCCCATGACCGAACCGGAGAAGTAGGATATGTTCAGGGCCTTGGCCTGGCCGTACTTATCGGCCGCATCGGCCGTCCGAGAGTTGCCCCGGGTAGCCGCGGTCATGCCCGAGTAACCGGCGAGGATGGAGCAGATAGCCCCGGTCAGGAAGGCCACGGCGGTGAGCCAGTTGACCCCCAGGCCCAAAAGAATGAAGACAATGGCGATGAAGATGCTTAAGATGGAGTACTCGCGTTTCAGGAAGGCCATGGCCCCGCGATGGACCATATCTTCCAGCTCCTGCATGGTTTCGTTGCCGTTGGGTTGCTTCTTGATGTAAGAATAGATCAAGAAGGCGATGATCAACCCCAATACCCCCAGATAGGGTGCGTAGGTTGTTAGCCCAGCCATTGCTGTTTACCTCCTGCGCTGACGGTTACTGATGGAAAATGACTGTTACTACTTTCACTAATGGGGCCAAAAATAAAGAAATAAAAGGCCCGGTTGTTATTTAAAGCAATTGAATTCCGTCTGGGCTTGTAGAAGACCATTCGCCACGACCGCTTCAACCGCTTCAACACTTCTGTCGACCACCGAGTCGACGATCAGTTGCTCTTCCGACTTGAAACGCCGTAGAACAAACCGTTCGACCTCCTCGCCTCCCGGCGCGGGCCGTCCGATGCCCATCTTCAGTCGGATGAACTCGGGGTCTCCCAGGTGCTCTATGATGGAGGCCACCCCTTTGTGACCCCCGGCGCCTCCCCCTGAAGCTAGCTTCAAGCGGCCCAGGCGGATATCCAGATCGTCATGGATCACGATCAGGGATTCCGCTTTCAGCCGCCAGTGCCTGGCCAGGGCGGCCACGCTAACCCCACTCAAGTTCATGAAGGTTTGGGGCTTGGCCAGGACCGCCTCTTGCGAGCCGACGGCGCCCCGGCCAATTTCCGCTTTTTTAAAGACCTTGGCTTTTCTTATTCCGGCCTTGAGGGCCAGCCGGTCGATAACCTGAAAACCCAGATTATGCCGGGTCCCCAGGTATTGGGGACCAGGATTCCCTAAACCCACAATCAACCACATTAGTCCCCTTCGGACTCGCTCTGAGCTTCGGCCTGGGCTTCGTCGGTGCCTTCTTCGCCCTCGGCTTCCTCGCCTGCCTCTTCACCTTCAATGACCATGGACGGTGCGACCACGGCGCAGATGATGGTGTCCTGGGGCGAGACGAATTCGATGCCTTCTTCGAGAGTCAAGTCCGAAACCCGAAGCATGTCGCCGACGGCGAGTCCGCTGATGTCGTACTCTATACTCTGGGGCAGTTGGTCAGGCAACCCGCTCAGGGAAATAAAGGGCGACCTGACTTCCAGGTTCCCTCCATCGCTCAGCCCGATGGGGTCGCCCACCAGTTCGATCGCCACTTCCAAGGTGACCGCCTGATCCGCCTCGACCCTTTGAAAATCGGCGTGGATCAGGTTTCTTTTGACCGGATGGATCTGAAAATCCTTGAGCATGGCCCGTTGAAGTTCGGCTTTAATCATCAAATTGACTAGGAAGCTCGGGGAAGGAGCGGCCACGATCAATTTTTTCAAAGCCTTGGGATCCACGGTCAAGGCAGCCGACTCTTCTCCGGACCCATAGAGCACCCCGGGAATTTTACCTTGGGCCCTCAACTTGCGAGCCGCTCCCTTTCCGGTCGCGTCTCTCAGTTCCACATTTAATTCAGGAACCGTCATGGTTTGAATGCCTCCAATATCAAGAATCGGGGTATCTTAGAGCATCTTAATGGCAAGAGCAAGGGTTTTCTGACACCGGCCCGCCGCACGGAGGGCGGCTGGAGGCCTTGCCGGACGGATAACGGCGTTCGTCAAGATTGACCCTAAATCCCACTCGGGATAAGGTGCACCATCTGCAGTTCGCCGGGCGCATGCCGGAAGGGAGAAACATGGACCAGATCGGGCCGGGAGCCAGAGTCATGATCGGATTGCCGGGATTGAGGTTGGATGAACCCACCGCCCGGTTTTTAAGGGACTTTCCGCCGGCCGGGGTGGTTCTGTTCAAGTACAATCTCAGTCCGGACAGGGGCCAGATCCGGGAATTGACCGGAGCCCTTCAGAAGCTAGCCCTGGAGGCCACCGGCAAGCCCATGATCATCGGCATAGACCAGGAGGGCGGTACGGTGAAGCGGCTGCCTCCGCCTTTCGGCCAGTATCCGGCGGCTGCCTCCTATGGCCGGGAAGGCCGGGAAGAGGTCTACCGCTGGGGCCTGGCCCAGGGGCGGGAGTTGAAGGACCTGGGCATAACCATGAATTTCGCCCCGGTTCTGGACATCAACACCTTGGGGGAAAACGGCTACATGAAATCACGGGCCTACGGCAGGGATCCCGAGACCGTGGCCCGCCTGGGGACGGCGGCCATCAGGGGGCTCCAGGAAGCCGGGGTGGCCTCCTGCGCAAAACATTTCCCAGGCATGGGCCAGACCGGGCTGGACCCGCATTGCCCGGTTATCCCCCAGGTCGACCGGGATTTGGAGACCATGCTGGAGTGGGAGCTGGTGCCCTTTATCCGGGCCATCTCGGCCGGGGTGCAGGCGGTGATGACCTCCCATCTCATCTATACCCGGCTGGACCCGGCCAGGGTGGCCAGCCTGTCGCCCTACATCCTCAAGGATCTTCTGAGAGCAAGGTTGGGATATGCCGGGCCGGTCCTCACCGATGATCTGGAGATGGGAGCCATAACCATGGGCTCCAGCCCGGAGGAGGCGGCCCGGGAGGCCCTGGCCGCCGGAGCCGATCTGGCTTTGATGTGCCAGACCCTGGAGGCCTATCAGAGGTTTGTGGAAATGGCCTAGACCGGCCGCCGGCGCGCTTGGCCTGGCCCGGACGGTCTGGCCGGTGTAGTCCGGTGGACCGGAAAGGAGGAACTACAAGGCCTCTCTCCGGGAGCAGGTCAACCTTTCCAGGGAGTGGTGGAACTTGTCCCAGGCGGCGTTCTGGCGCCGCACCTCGTAGATCACCGCTCCCACCAGGACCGCTAAAGCCAGGCTGCTGATGACTGTGTACATGGTTACTCCTTTCCTTATCCTCAAAAAGCTATTGCTGATTTATATGCAACGATCATGCCTTGATATGGCCGTGAAAAAATCACCCTGATACCCGCAGGTTTGATGGAGCGGAGGAGCCGCCGGCAGGGGGTACGGGGCTCTTGGCAGCCTGCTTTGCCGGGCAACTTTTGCCGGGGGAAGCGGCCAAATCTTTGACGCCCGGCTAAAAATGGGCTGCTTCGGGAGCCGCTCAAGTTTTTCTGAAAACGAGAGAATGGCGCCCATCTTATTATCATTGCAGAACAATTAACCGGTATTATGTTCCCGTGGGAGGTGGCCGCTGAAGTGGCACAGCGTTTGCTTATTCTTAGATTCAAAGCGAGCCCCAACAAGAGAGGCGACCAGAATGATCGACAGAATCAACCACAACCAGATCAGCCAGGTCGAGCAGGCCAATAAGCGGGAAACGGCCGATTTCGGCGCCCAGTTCGAAGAGTGTCTCAACCAGGCTCTTGGCCAGGCTCAAGAGAGCAATGCCGCCGAGGCCGTGATGAGCACCCCGCCTCTGACCAACATCCAGGAGATTCTAATCCGGGAGTCGGCCGGCGACCTGTTTTCAATGGAGAAGACTCTGGATCTGATGGACCGGTTGAGCGCGGCTTTGGAGGATCCCGAGGCCACTTCAGACTCCCTGGCCCCGTTAATCCGTGATCTGGATAACCAGGCCCAGGGGTTGATGTCCGAGGCCGACAGCCTGAGCCCGGGGGACCAAGCCAGATCCCTGCTGGAGGAGACTGCGGTCACGGCCATGGTTCAGGTTTCCAAATACCAACGGGGGGATTTTTTCTAAATGCCGGTTGCCGCCACCAGCACCATAGGGGCCAATCCTTACTTCAACCCCAGTCTCTCCGACTTTGCTCAGGTCCCCGGTGAGGCCGGGCGGCCGGAGGTCAAAAACTCGGTCGATGCGGAGATCGCCTCATCTTCCGACCTGGAAGCGGCGATCATTGACTTGAAATCAGCCCTCTCCCTGACAGATCAGGTCACCGCCGGCCTCAAGTCCAAGCCTGACTGGATGGCCCTCCGGCTTCACTCCCCCCTAAACCCCTCTCTCCTCGGGAAAAATTACGTCTGATCCCCAGGGGCGGTAGTAGGCCTGCAACAAGACCTAACCGCTCTCCGTTCCACACTGAAATCCTTGAGGCTTCTTGGCAAAGGTTTATCTAAACCGGCCCCTGAGGCAAACCGCACTGAAACCAGCGCCGTTACAAGGACAGAGTTGATTTATCGTCTGGTCAAATCAGGCCGGATGGTCTATTTTGAAAAAGTGAATTCAGGGCGACTTTTAGGTAAATCTGCTCTATTCAAGGCCGGCCGGGGAAGGGCCTCTGCCGCCCGGCCCGGACAGGGCGGGTGAATTAGCGGGTCGCATTAACGCGGGATCAGTTGCCGTCAATTGGTTATCAATAGTTATACAACGATGAATCGCTGTTTAAGGGAACCAGGAGCGGAGAAAGGGCCGTCTCTGTCTCGATATCGGCCCTCTGAGATATACTATCCGGTGAGGAGGAGTTGATGGAGCTTAATGTCAAGTATGAGCAACCCAATGCCCGAATCAGCATTACCGGGGATATAGACGATGACGGGGCGGCGATACTGAAAAACAAGCTGATGGAGTTGCAGGGGAAAATCCTGAAGGAGGTGGTCATCGATTTCTCCGGAGTGAGCTACATCGGCTCCACCGGAATCGGCAAGCTGCTTCTTTTCTACAAGTCTATCACCCAGACGCAGGGCGTGATTAAGATAGTCAATATGTCTGATGACTTATACAAAATGTTCAAGATCGTGAAGCTGGACAAGGTGTTCGAGTTGAGCACCGGGGAATGATTTACCCGCGCTTGAAGCCTGCCCCGGCAGCCGGGTTGGAGGCTCGGGCGGCTTCTTGGGGCCTCAAACCGTTATAAAATGTTGGACGGGTTTTCGCGTCCGTCTCCGCCCTGTGCCCGAGAGACCGGTTTCCGGGACAACGGCCGGATGCCAAGGGAATAATTAATTGAACAACAGTTTCAAATCAACCGGTTTCCCCATTACCGATGAAGAGTTCGACCTTTTCAGGGCCCTCATCCATAAGGTCACCGGCATAAGCCTGTCCGAACACAAGCGGGAACTGGTGGTTTCCCGTTTGGCCAAGAGGCTCAGGGCCCTGAATCTGTCCTCCTTCAGGTCCTATTATGACTTCCTGACCCGGGACCCCCGGGGCGCGGAGGAGATGGGCCAGTTGGTCAACAGGATAACGACCAACAAAACTGATTTTTATAGGGAAGAGCATCATTTTGAATATTTATCCGAGACCGTCCTGCCCGAACTGGTGAAGGAGAAGACCAAGTCCGGAGTGCGCCGCCTAAGGGCCTGGTCCGCAGCCTGTTCCACCGGAGAGGAGCCCTACACCATCGCCATTACCCTGGCCGAATTTTTCTCCTCCCTGCCCGGATGGGATATCAAGCTCCTGGCCACGGATCTGGATACCGAGGTCCTGACCTTCGCCAGCCGGGGCCGCTACACCCCGGAGCGTCTGGGACCGGTGCCGAAGAATGTGCTCCATAAGTATTTCAAGAAGATCCCAGGGCCCAAGGGAACGGCATACGAAGTTTCGGAGAGCCTCAGGCAGATGATCAGTTTCCGGCGGTTCAATCTTCAGCAAAAGGTTTTCCCCTTCAAGTCCCAGTTGGATTTTATTTTTTGCCGCAATGTCATGATCTACTTTGATACCAGCGGCAAGATCGAACTCCTGAAGAAGTTTCACCGCATTCTCAAGCCAAAGGGAACCATTTTCGTGGGCCACTCCGAATCTCTGATGATGGTAAAAAACCTGTTTGAGTACCAGAAAAGCACCGTCTATCGTAAACGATAGAGAGCTGTCTTGAAGGTCCGGGTTCTGAAGGGACGGGAAAAAGGCTGAACCTGTCCCCCCGAGACCAGGCTCCTGGTCGGGATGACAAGAGGATACTTTCTTCAACCGAGGTTGGTTGCCCATGCAGGCGAATATTTTGATCGTCGACGACGCCCGGTTGAACCGGGAGATCTTCAAGCTGGCTCTCCTGCAGGACGGATACCGCTTTTACGAGGCGGGCGACGGCAAGCAGGCCGCCGAAATGGTGGAGCGGCATCAGATAGACCTGATCCTTTTGGATTTGATGATGCCGGTCATGGACGGGTTCCAGTTTCTGGAGTGGCGTCAGAAGAGGCCGGCCTTTCTGAACATCCCGGTCATCGTCCATTCCGCCCTGGACGACTTTCAGTCGTTGAAGACGGCCTTGACCATGGGCAGCTATGATTACCTGACCAAGCCTCTGCCGGATCAGGAGCTAAAGGTTATCTTGCCCCTGAAAGTCAAAAATGCGGTCAAGTACAGGAAGGCCTTCCAGACCCTTTCCAACAGGAACGAGAGGTTGGAAAAGGAGCTGGAACTGGCCGGCATATACCAGCGTTCCCTCCTGCCCCTGGATCTGGAGCTGCCCGGAGTGGCCATCGCCACCTTGTACCGGCCCTATATCGGGGTGGCCGGCGATTTTTTCGACGCGATTCCGGTGGAGGGCGGAGTGGCGGTCATCATCGCTGATGTTTCCGGACACGGCCTGCTCTCGGCCATGGTCTCCAGCCAGCTGAAACTGCTTTTCGCTAGATACATGAACCAGACCTGTTCGCCGGGGCTGACCCTGAGCCTGCTCAACAGGGACCTGATGCGTATTACCAGGGCCGAGGATTTCGTCACTGCCTTCTGCGCCCTTCTGGATCTGCAAAAGTCCACGTTGCGATACGCCACGGCCGGGCATCCCGAGCAGTTTTACTACAGCCAGGATCAGGGAAGGGTCCTGCGGATCAGCGGCGACGGTCTTTTTCTGGGGATCTTCGACGAATCGGAACTTTTTGAACAGCCCGAGGAAAAGACGCTGCCCGCCAAGCCCGGCGACAGGCTGCTGGTCTTTACCGACGGGGTGGTGGAGGCCATGGACTCCCAGCGGAGACCCTTCGGTTTTGCGCGGTGGGAAGAGGCCTTCCGGGAAACCCTCCGGGATAATCCCAAGGTTGCCGCCGCCCGTCTGGAAGGACGGCTGCAGAGACACACCCAAGGGGAGTTTCAGGATGATGTGGCCTTTATGATCATAGATTTGGAGGAACGGTTTGGCGGATAACGGCTCACCGGCGATAAACATCCTGTGGATTGGCCAGACTGCGGAGCCGGCCTCGACCCTGCCGGACAAGTTCAGAATCACCTTCATTTCGGAAACGGCGGACCTCAAGCGGAAGGTCGAGGAGCTGCTCCCCGACCTCATCGTTCTGGATCTGACCGACGACATAGGCCAAAAGTTCAGATCCATCCTGGATATCCACCAGGTTCTTCTGTCCACTCCGGTGCTGGGGCTGGTTGTAGCGGGCTCCGAGGTCCTGGGAAAAGCCATCGAGGCGGGGCTGCACGACTTCCTTTTTATCCCGTTTAGCACGGAGGAGTTGGAATCCCGAATATATCTGGCCACCCGGCGGCTGGATGTGGCCCAGGCCTACGGTCATGCCTCGGGCTATATCACCACATGCTTCATTGATCTGGAACTGCCCACCAACTTCAAGCTCATCGCCCCCCTGGCCGATATCCTGACCAGGGACCTGGGAAGCTCCGGGCTGACCTCCGGCGAAGTCGTCTTCCATCTCCGCCTGACTCTTTCCGAACTGCTGACCAACGCCATGGAGCATGGTTCTCTGGGGATAACCCTGGAAGAAAAGATCGCGGCCCTGGAAGAGGGCAGCTTCGACCGGTTGCTGGCCCAGAGGATGGCGGACGAGAGGCTCGCGGGCCGCCGTATCCGGGTCAAGGCCAACCGGAGCATGGACAAGGCCGTGTTCTCCATTCAGGACCAGGGGGCTGGATTTGACGTGACAGAGACCATGTCCCGCCTGGCCGAGCTCGACCCCCTGCTGCCCTGCGGACGGGGGCTCTACCTGCTCCAGCAGTTTGTGGACGATTTCAGGTTCGAGGATGGCGGCCGGCGGGTGATTCTGGAGAAGAGGCTCACCCCGGACCGGACCGGGGAGGCTTGAGCTTACCCCGGTCTTGTTAACCCCCACTCCCCGATCCAGGGCGGGCCGGCTCAGGCTTACCGGTCCGCCGGCCGGTTCTGCTTGGCCGCGTTCAGTTTGATCAGGGTGGCCTGGTATTCCGCGGCCATCTTGAGGGTAAGGTCCCGCAGCCTTCCTGTTTTGTTGGTGGCCAGTTTGGAGAGTTTTTCCAGGTCCATCCGCTCGGCCTTCATCTCTTCGTAGATATGTTTGACCGCCATCTTGAACCCGTTGGCAAAGGCGTATTGAAACTCCCGGTAGGGTTCGGCCAGGTCCAGCTTTTCGTAATCCGGACCGCCACTTTGGGCCAGGGCCGGATCCAGGCCGTCCGGATAGGCCAAAAAGACGATTAGTACGAGCAGTACCAGGGTTGACGAAAAAGCCTTCATCTCTTAGACTTCTCCTTGTGCTAAAGGTTATAACGGCGATCTGAAATTTCTTCCGGTAAGCCAGGGCCCGGCCAAAAGTGGCCGGCAAGAGCACGGGTCTGACCGGAAGGTGATTTTGACAATTATAATAACACCCCGACGGAGATGGAGGTCGAAAAATGCCGCTAACGCGTAAGGTTTGGGAATACATGGTCAAAGAGCCTCCCACAGTGGCTCCCTCTGATTCCGTTGGCCGGGCGCTCAAGGTGATGGTCGAGCTGGGCAAGGACCTGCCGGGCCTCCAGAGTCTTATCGTGACCGACTCCGGCACCGGGGCCCTCCGGGGGGTGGTGACCTTGCGCCGGATCATGGAGGGACTCAGAAAGTCCGTGGGCCGGGTTTCTCTGGAAAAAGGCCAAAGTTTCTGGGAACTGCCGGAAGTCATTGAAAGGCTGCGCCAGGAAACCCAGCTGGTAAAGGTCAAGGACGTGATGTCCAAGAGGATTTACCAGGTCAAGCCCTACGACCCGGTGGGCACGGCTGTGGAGATCATGCTGGCCAACAAGGTTCGGGGCATCCCGGTGGTGGAGAACCAGAAGGTTATCGGCGTGATCAGGATAACCAATATCATGTCGGAGCTTTACGAGAGCATCACCGGCAATTGAACCATCTTCCGGGGCGCTCCCCGGCCGGGAGTTATTCCGGGGCGCCCAGCAGCTCTTGGCAAAGCAGTCCGTAGGTCTGTTCCATCAGGGGCTTGAGGTTGACCGTGTCGGCCCTGTTGTACCGGATGAGGGTACCCAGGGCCCGGCGGTCGCCGTCCAGATGGCGTCGCCACAACAAAACCGCCTCCCAGCCGTCCAGTCCGCGGACCTCATCTTGCCTTTCCAGGGCAAAGTCCTGTTCGATCCGTTTCAGCCCGCCTTGAAACCCCAGTCGCTTGAGGGGATAGCGCAGGTCTATGTGGGCCGGCGGCAGCCTGAGGTGGCGGATGTAGCTTTTTAACACCGGCAGGTCGAAGCAGGCCCCGTTAAAGGTCACCAGCATTTGAAGTCCTTCCAGGCATTCTTCAAACCTGTCCATGTTGCGGCCGTTGACAAAGGGACGAAAGACCCGGCCGTCAAAGAGGCCGATCAGAGTCACCTCGCCCCCCTCCTCCACGGGACGGCCGTCCGTCTCGATATCTAGAAACCCGGTCCTGTCCTTGAACCGGCCGTACATCCGCCACTGCTCCGAGGAGGGCAGCACCCGGCTCCAGTAGGCCGGATCATCCAGGCGGTTCAGATCGTCCCGCAGGAGCCCGGCCAGGTGGTCCCTCCTCGGGGCGGAAAGGCCGGGCAGGGCCGGGGCCTCGATAAAACTCTGCCAAGTGGTGATCCCGGCCCGCCAGAGCCTCTGTTCCGTGGCCCGGCCCAGGCCGGGAAGATGGATGAAAGTTGATTCCAGCATGTTCCGCGAGGGGTTGGATCGTTTCGGATTCTCTTTGCGGCGGCCTTATGTCCGCTGATCGGATTAAGGGTTTTGGCGCGGGAGGTCTGCTCCGGGGCTTTGCGCCCGGGAAGCGGACAAACATGTTGCTCCTGCCTCAATCGCCTTGTAAACTCGGACCTCCCAGGTAGAATATAGCGAATTGTCATCGTTCGGGGAATTTTTTTTATGTCCGCAAAATCATCCCAAGGGGCCTCCCGGATCTGGGAATCCCTGGCTTCGGTCAAACTGGCCGTCACCCTTCTCATCCTCTTGTCCCTGGGGGCCGTGCTGGGCACCGTCGTTCCCCAGGGGCAGCCCCAGGCATTTTATCACCACTGGGCCTCCGAGGCCTGGGCCAAGGTCATCCTGACCGCCCAGCTGGACCGGGTCTACTCCTCGTTCTGGTTTCTCCTGCTGGTGGCGGCCCTGGCCGTGAACCTGATCGTCTGTTCCTTGAACCGTCTGCCCAAGACCCTGAAAAGCATGGGGAGCACCCCCACCCCGGAGGGTCTGCATCTGCCCCGGGTGAGGCTGTCCCAGAGCGTTCACGGCTCTGCTTCGCCGGAAGAGGTCCATGCTCTGGTCAGGGAGAAGTTCTCCTCGCTCCAGGGGATCGGCGGAAGGGTTGTTGAATCGGGCCGGGCCGATGCGGAGGGGGAAAGACTGATCTTTGCCCAGACAGGGCGGTTTTCCAGGTTGGGGGCCTACGTGGTCCACCTGGCCATCCTCATCCTCATGGCCGGCGGGCTGGCCACGGCCCTGCTGGGGTTCAAGGGAAATGTCTGGCTCCATCCCGGCCAGGTGCTGGATCATATCGATCTGCGCAGCGGCCAGGCCATGCCCCTGGATTTCAAGGTCAGGCTGGACAAGTTCATCTTCGAGAAATACGAGGACGGCAGCCCCAAGCTGTGGCAGTCGAACCTGAGCTTCATCAGGGACGGCAAGGTCGTTGAGACGGCCCAGTGCAAGGTCAACCATCCGGCCACCTTCGGCAAGGTGACTTTCTACATGTCCAGCTACGACCAGGAGAAGACCCTGGACTATATCGGGCTGGAGGTTATGGACAAAGACGGCCCCCCCAGAAAAATCCGGATCAAAAACAAGGAGGCCGTGTCCCTGGAGGGCCTTGGCCGGATCGAAATCCTGGACTACGACCCCAACTGGCGGGGCGGTGGATTCGCGGCCAAGATCAGGCTGGTCCGGGAAGGGGCAGGCGCCCCCCTGGAGTTCTGGGTCAGGCCCCGCCCCCCTTTTCAGATGCCGCCCCAGGGACCGGAGGTGCCGACCTTTAAGCTGACCGATGCCAGAGCCAAGGCCGGGGAGTACCTGGCCGGACTGCAGGCCAACTACGACCCCGGAATCTGGTTCGTCTGGATCGGCGGGATAATCATGCTCCTGGGGCTGGTGGTGGCCCTGTTCTGGTCCCATCGCCGCTTCTGGGCGGAGATCGGCCCCGGCCAAAGCGGTACCCGCGTCGTTCTGGCCGGGTCCACCCAGAGCAACAGGCCTTCCTTTGAGCTGAAATTCAAAGCCCTGGTCAAGGACCTCGAGGAGAGCCTGGCCGGACTTGAAACAGGAAAGAAAAAATGACCAGTTCGTCGTTGCTGTCCATAACCACCTTTCTATATTTCGGTACGGCCCTGGGCTATCTGGTGGCCCTGGTATTCAAGAGCCCGAAGACGGCCAAGCTGTCCAGCTATCTGGCCTGGATCACCACGGCCGTCCAGACCGCGGCCATCATCATCCGCTGGGTCGAATCCTACCACCTGGGCGTCGGCCACGCGCCCATGACCAACATGTACGAATCCCTGATCTTCTTTGCCTGGTGCATAGTGCTGGCCTATCTTCTCCTGGAGCTGAAGTACGACCACCGGGGCCTGGGCGCAGCCATCGCCCCTTTCGCCTTTCTGGCCATGGCCTATGCCTCCTTTGGCCAGGATACGGGGATCAAACCCCTCATCCCGGCCCTTAAATCCAACTGGCTGATCGCCCACGTGGTGACCTGCTTCCTGGGCTACGCCGCCTTTGCCGTGGCCTGCGGCTCGGGGATCATCTATCTCTTTTTCGGACGCGACGATTCCAAAAACCGGATGCTGCCCGGCCGGGATATCTTGGAGGAGGTGATCTACCAGACCGTCCTGGTCGGATTTCTGCTGCTCACCGCCGGAATCGCCACCGGCGCGGTCTGGGCCGACCAGGCCTGGGGGACCTACTGGTCCTGGGACCCCAAGGAGACCTGGTCGCTGATCACCTGGTTCGTCTACGCCGTAATGATCCACGCCCGGCTCATGCGGGGCTGGCGTGGCCGGCGAATCGCCTGGATGTCCCTGATCGGTTTCGGAACGGTTCTGTTTACCTATTTCGGGGTCAACATGCTGCTTGCCGGGCTGCATTCCTACGCCTGAGACAAGGGAAATGTCCGTTTAACTGATTGACTGAAAATCAAGGGTGTCTTTGTTTAAAAGAAAATGATATCGAAGAGTTGGAATGTCGGGCCGGGATTCGGCCAGGCGCCGCTTCGAGGGCTGCCCCGGGCTGGTTGTTTTCTTCTGAACAAAGACTTAAAAACCCTTATCCACAAATTGAGACTGTTGAAAAAGCCGTCCATAGCTTTTTCAACTACGGCTTCCAAAAAGCGTGGTTTTTGGAAGCCTCACGAATTGCTCGGATTATGAAAATCCTCATAATTCGGCGGGCCATCCGTGGCCCGCTATGAGAGTGTTTTGCAACACTCTCAAATTTTCCGACACTCCTGAGGCAAGGGGGACAGATGGGGCTTCCCGAACTCCTGGCCGATCTCATCCTGCCGCCCCGATGCGGCCTTTGCGGGGAGTTTCTGCCCTGGGCCGGATCAGGGGTTCCGGTCTGTCCGGACTGCCGCCGGGAACTTGATTGTGGAGACGAAACCCTCTGCCCCGTCTGCGGCGGAGTTCTGCCGCCGGAGGGGGCGGCGGACGGCGGCCTTTGCGGAGACTGCCGGGACAACCCTCCGCCCTTTTACCGGGCCGCGCCGGCCGCTGTTTTCCAGGGGTTCCTGGCCGAGACGGTCAGGGCCTTAAAGTACAGGGGCCGGATTGAACTGGCCGGGGTGCTGGGCTGGGTGGCGGCGGAGGTCAACTGGCCCGCCTCTTTCCCGGATGAGTTCGATCTTCTAATCCCGGTTCCTCTTCACCCCTCCCGGCTCCGGTCCAGGGGATTCAACCAGGCCGCTCTGATCGGCCGGGGGCTGGCCGGCAGAGGGCCTCTGGCGAGCGATCTCCTGGTCAAGACCAGGAAGACCCGGCCCCAGGTGGAGCTGGGCGGGCGGGACCGGAAAGAGAACGTGCGGGGGGCCTTTGCCCTGAAGGAGCCGGAGCGGGTCAGAGGCAAGACAATTCTTCTGGTGGACGATGTGGTCACCACCGGGGCCACGGTCCGGGAATGCGCCTGGGCCCTGAAAAGAGCCGGAGCCGGAAGGGTCTTTGTCCGGAGCGTGGCCCGGGCGGTGGGTTTTTAATCATAATTTTTCTTGCGCCTCTCCCTGTCTAGATGATAATACTTATAAAATAAGAGTAATAAAAACCTTTTCGGTTTTATTGCGGGGGGCGGCCCAGTCCCCCGGGCAAGTATCCGGGCGGACACCTTGAAACGTCGGGCCGAACCTTGAGGCCGGGAGATGCAGTCGGGTGTATTTTGAAGGAATCAACCGCCAAGCCAGGGAGGAGGATCGGCAGAACTGCATCTGGGCCGTGGGCGGCGGCAAAGGCGGGACAGGAAAAAGCCTGACCACGGCCAACCTGGGTCTCTGCCTGGCCCGCTCCGGGCAGAAAGTCTGCCTGGTGGATGCCGATCTGGGTACGGCCAACCTGCACACCTTCCTGGGCATGGAAGCCCCCCAAAGGACCCTCTCCGACTTTATCGAACGCAAGGTGGACGATATTCACGACCTGGTGGCCTGGACCGACCACAACAACCTGGCCCTTATCTCCGGAGCCCGGGACATTATCGAGGTGGCCAACCTCAAGTTCGTCCAGAAGGTCAAGCTGTTCAGGCATCTCCAGAATCTTTCCTTTGACTACGTCCTGATCGACCTGGGGGCCGGCACCAGCTTCAATGTGGTTGATTTCTTCCTCATCGCGGACATCGGCATCTTTTTAACCTCGCCCGAGCCCACGGCCGTGGAGAATACCTACCGTTTTATCAAGTCCTTTTACTACCGGGTTTTGAGCCGCTCCATCAAGAACCACAACCTCAAGGAGATGGTGGAGGGCGCATTGCGGGGCAGGCGGGGCCCCAAGATCCACAACCCTATCGAGCTTCTGAACGTTATCACCGCGGAAAACCCGGAGGTGGGAGAATCCATAAAAAGGGAGCTGATCTCCTTCCACCTCAAGCTGATCGTAAACCAGGTCCGCACCGCCAACGACTTCAAGATAGGCCGGTTCATGCGTTCCGCTCTGCTCAAGTATTTCGGTTTGAGGATGGAGTTTGCGGGTTCCATTGTTTTTGACGACAAGGTCTGGCAGTCGATCCGCCTCCGGGCGCCCTTTACGGTCCAGTTCCCCAGCTCCATGGCGGCCCAGAACATCAGCGCCATCGCCGATTCCCTAAGAAGGGATTCCGAGGAGTTGATGCGGGCCACAGAGCACAAGAGGATACCTACGCAACAGCTGGCATGAAGCATTTCAGCGACCAGAACTACTACGAGCTCCTCGAGGTCACCCCTGACGCCTCCCTGGAGGAGATAACCAAGGCCTACCAGCTGGCTCAGGAGGCCTTTAATCCGGATTCGGTGGCGATCTACTCTCTTTTTGAGGCGGACGAGGACCGGGAGGCCCTCTTGGATCGCATTCAGGACGCCTACCGGACCCTGTCCAACGGCCGGACCAGGCGTGAATACGACCGCCAGTTGCTGGGCGGCGAGGTCCGGGAGACGGACTGGGGGACGGAGGAGGCCGGGGGGCCCGAACCGATACCCGGCCCGGAGCCGGTGATAAAAATAGATTCCGTCGAGCTGGTGGAACTCCCCTCGATTGCGGAAAGACGCAACGCCAAACCCATCCCCCTGCCCAGTCTGATAAAGGCCGAAGGCCTGCCTCTGGAGGTCGAACCGGGAGGGGTGATCAAGGGCCGGGATCTGGTCCGTCTCCGGGAATCCAGGGGCGTCAGGCTGGCCGAACTGGCCGAACGGATCAGGGTCAACCCCAGGACCCTGAAGGCCCTGGAGGCCGATCAACACGAGGGCCTTCCGGCCCTGATCTACGTCAAGGGTTTCTTGCGGGCCTACGCCCAGGTGCTGAAAGTGGACCCGGAGCTGTTGACCGAGGCCTACATCCAAGGCATGAAGGCCGGCTGATGAGAAAGTCCCCGCGTCCCTCTTACCTGGACAAGATCGTCACCCGGGAGGAACTGACCCGGCGTCTGGACATCCTCCGCCGGGACGGCCTGAAGGCCGTCTTCACCAACGGCTGTTTTGATCTGCTCCATCCCGGCCATACCCGCTATCTGGACCAGGCCCGTTCTCTAGGGGATATCCTGGTGGTGGGGCTCAACTCCGACCAATCGGTCAGACGGCAGGGTAAGGGCCCCGGCCGGCCGTTCCAAAGCGAGTCCGCCCGGGCCGAAGTCCTGGCCGCCCTTGAGAGCGTGAGTCTGGTGGCCGTGTTCGACCAGGAGACGCCCTACGACCTGATCAAGACGGTCCGGCCCGATGTTCTGGTCAAAGGCGGCGACTGGACCGTGGACCGGATTGTGGGCGGGGATCTGGTCGCGGCCGGGGGCGGAAAGGTCCTCAGCCTGCCCTACTGGGACGGGGAGAGCACCACCGAGATTATCAGGCGGATCCAAAGTTGAGCCAACCGGAACCCGAGCTTCCGCCCTCGTTTTTAAGGCCGGAGAATGCCCCCGCCAATTAGGCTCCCCGTAAGGGTTTTTCAGACCCCCGATTCCGTCTCCCCGGCCACCGGAAACGGCATTTCCCTCTCCCGGGCCCAAAAGCCCGGCCGGCCGCCATATTCCGCCCTGGCACGGCTTATGCTTTATCCTGGGTAAGGCCCGATTCGACCGGGCTTTATCAAGGAGGGGCGAGATGTTGAGAACCAGTGATGTCTTGAAGACGATGCAAGGCCTGGCTCCCGGCCAACGGGCGGTCTGGCAGCTCAGCCCGACCTTCGGTTCTTCCTTTACCGTGGTCACCCTGGACCCGCAAAAAAACCCCAAGGACGAGCGGCGTTACACCCTTAACCTGGGCGGCAGCCTGGAGAAGGCCTTGGCGGCCAAGGCCTTTATGGCGGGCCGGCGGAGCAAGAAAATTTCGAGCTGGATCGGCGACCGCAACCCGACCCTGATCGAGGGGCCGGCCGCGCTCCGCAAGGCGGCCTGACCCCGGCCCGGGCCCTTGGGCCCGAGGGAGCCGGCTCCCTGTTTTGAGGCCGAGCCGCGCTTCCCCTGCCTGCCCAAGGCGGCCGGGTCCCGAGCCAGCCGTGGAGCTCCTCCGGCCTGATATCCAATATAACTATTTATAATTATATGAATTGTTCTGTTCGCCGCGACCCGGGCCGACCAGGGCCCGGGTCGCGGTCCGGAAGCGGCGGTTCCGGGTTGACCTGGCGTAGCGGATAAGTATAGTATGCTTAAAAATTTAGAACAGGACCGATTTCCCTGCCGGGGGGAGGGATCCATTCATAACCAGCCGAAAAATATTATCATGGCTGGGTTGTTTAATTTACAGGGCTGGTAGATCCGGGGCGTGCCAGAAAAGCATGGCCTGGGGGTGGATTTATGTCTTCACTGAACAGGACGGCTGGGCAAATACGGGGGAACCGCTTTCAGGGTTCGGCGGTCCGGAGCAGGGGGACGGCCCTTTCCCCCGCATTGCCTGCGGCCAGGTACTACCTGGAACAATGTAGAACGGCCCGTCTGCTTTTTGAAGAGATCCTAGTCGGGGGGCAAAAAAAGGCCCAAAGGGAGTACCCGGAGCTGAGAGCAGCATTGCGGAAAACCGGGCGGAGGTTGAGGCTGATCGCACGGCTTGAGGGAATTATCCGGCCAGGCGCCGGATCCAATCGGCTCCACAAGGTTTTCCGCCTGGGGCTGGGCTGGTATGTGTTGATCAGGATCACCAAGGTGGTGGATCTGGGTTGGGACTTCGGGCAGCGTCGCCCCCTTCCCCACAGTTTTTTGCGCCCCGGCCTGCTGCGGGCCGCGCGGGCGGGCAGCGTTTTTTCCTGGTCCGATTTCGCCTCCCAAGAGAAAACAAAATCCTTATTTTGCGCCTTCTTTCCGAGTCGGCTGTGGGACGGCGACTTGTATCAGTGGCTCCGGTCTCACCTGAGCAGTTATCTTCTTCAAATCCCGGACGAGTTCGCCCAAGGCAACTCCTTCGGCAAACTGGTACGGTGTATGCTGGGAACCGTATTTTTCAGGACTACCACCTTAAACAAGCGGAGTATGGGGGCGGATGCCCTGAAAAAAGAGCTGTCGCTCGGCTTCAAGGCGGGGTTCTGGTACGGCGTAACCTACATGTTCGACGACATAATGGATTCT
This sequence comes from Desulfarculia bacterium, assembly GCA_963662305.1. Taxonomy (GTDB): domain Bacteria; phylum Desulfobacterota; class Desulfarculia. The sequence goes on from OY759351.1 coordinate 1,724,022, forward strand.
GATTATTATTCTGAAGACGACAAAAGAAAAATATTCAACTACTTGGCTGCCTTTTTATCTGGGAAAGAACAACCCGGGCCGGTTTTGAGCAAGGATGCGTCCCTTGCGGAGTTTCTTTTTTCGGCCCTGGTCGCCATCGGGGAGCTGAGACCTGACGACAAGGAACTGATATTCAAAACATTTTACACCCTGACCATGGCCCAGCTAAAGGAGTATAATTCTCTCCGAAAAGGCGGTTTCAGCTGGGAGGGGCAGGGCCATCTGCTTATGATAAAGGCGGCCTGCACCAGGATAATCGCCGCTCTCCTGGCTGGTCTGCCGGTTGACCGGGAGTACAACAACCACGCCCTGGCCTCCGGCCTGGCCATCCAGCTCCTGGACGACCTGCGGGATGTGGGGTCCGATCTATCCGCCGGCACCAACACCCCTTTTACCGCCCTGGCCCGTGAAGGTTTGATCAAGGATGATCGCCGTCCGCTGTTGATGTGCTGTGCGGCCATGGCCCATGTTTCCGGGAGATTCGCCCACCCCCAAAAGGCCTTGGAGGCCTGGACCTACAAGCTGACCTTTGCCCTGAGGGAGTCGGCCGGGTCCAGGGAAGGGGACCGGAGGGCAGCGCAGGCCGTGACCACGGGCCTCCCCGCCCTGGACAGGGCCCTGGCCAGGGCGGCCCGGGCCCCGGCCGGGATAAACATGTCGGAGCTGATCATAAGAGAGACCTCCAGGGCCGGGGCGGAGGCCAGGGAGTATTTGCTGGGGCAGGAACGATCGGGGGAATGATGCAAAATAAAATCAGGCCTATTTTATTGAAGCCTGATCCCCGGGAGCAGGGGAAACGAGATTTTATTCATGGTTAGTTACCCCTGTTATCGGGTGGCTTTTAAGGGGCTGCTGTCCAAACTTCTTTTTCTGAATCCGACCCGGTTAATCCGGCCGGCCTTGATGGGGGGTTCCAACGAAGCGGCAGGTCTGGCCCCGGCAACGGACGTCTCCAGACCGCCGGCGGCCTGAAGGACGGTCAACTCAGGATCAAGATCCATCAGCATACAAGAGGGTCAGGGTGAGGGGGTGAAAGTCAAGACTTCTGGAGCCGACCGATGGCCTCAGCCGGCGAACCCAGGCGAAGCGCCGCGAAAACCCGCCTCAAAAAAACCCGGGCCTCGGGGGCCCGGGCGGTGCGTATCATCCCAACCTGCTCAGCGGCCGGGGCCGTAGCGGCCGCTCTGGCCGGGGATGCTTCTGAATCCGTTGTTCCAATCCTGGTCGTCGTCCTGCTTGGGTATGTGAATGCGGTTGCCCGACCCTTTGGGGGGCTGCTTCCGGTTGTCACCCTTGAAATAGCGGGGAGGCCGTCCCGGCTTGGCCGTGCCGGTATCACCCCTGGGCGGACGGACGAAATCCCGGAAGCCTTTGTCCCGGTCATGACGGCCGTTGCCCTCATGATAGCCCGGAGGTCGGGGCCGGGGACGGTGCCGACCGTGGTCGTACCAGTAGTCCGGGTAATAAAAGTAATACCCCGGCATATACCAGTAGTAACTTCCCCCGTAGTAGTAATCGTCGTAGTAGTCGTCGGGGTAGTATCCGTCGTAATAATCGTAGCCATATCCGGGGTAGACCGCGCAACCCGCCAGGAGCAAGACCGCAGCCAAGGCCGCGCCCAATAGAGCCAAGCGCTTGTACATGGCATCCCCCTTTCTTCTTTAGTATAACATAATGGCGGACAGGGCGGAGTCAAGTACTTTGGGCATTTTGAGAGGATAGGCAAAAAAGGGTAGATTTAAAAAATATCAAATTGGAAAATTAATACTTGACGGGACAGTTGGATGTGTGACAAAAAATAATATATCAAATAATGATATATTATTAACAACTAAAGATGAAATTACCTTAAATTCCTTACGCCGCCCCAAAAGTGTAATCGGTCAAAAAACACACCGACATTATATTATCGGTAAAATATAAACAATAAGATCATAGTCGGCATTCAGGAGACGATTCCTGTCCGGCGTGAGTTGGTAGAAAAAGGAGTAGGTCGATAAAACCAATAAAAAAGGGGGCTCCATGTTTGGCAGAAGTTTTCTGACAGTTATCCTGGCTACATTTCTTCTTACACTTGCTATCCCGGCGCAGGCCCAAGAGTGGGTCTTGTACGATGACTTCAGCTCGGGAGCTATTGATCCTGCAAAGTGGAGTGCAGACAGCGGGGGCGCCACCACTGTGGTGGATGGGCAGGTCCGGCTGGAGTGCCCGGTAGGAGTGCGAAAGGTCGATCTGACCTTTACCAATCCGGCGGAGATTGCGGCTATCCGAGCAACGGTGACAATCGAGTCTGCGGCCGAGGATGTCCGTGCAGCGGTGAACGGATTCATTGGGATGCTTGGTGAAAATCCGGTCTGGTTTTCAAATGAACTCAGACCGATCCGGTCTGACGGTCCGTCTACCAGGTATTCACTCGATTTATTGACTCCGGCCCCTGATAACGCCTGGATTGGAAGTTTCGTTTCGAGTAGCGCCAATTATCCAGGGATTGTTATTGGACAGCCATATGTGCTTACTTTTTATGCTGATTTGGTCGCACCTCAATTTTCGGTCGACGGGCAAGGGAGCCTGACCCGGACCCTGGCCACCCCTTTCACCGAACCAACCGACCCCTGGATGGCCCTTAGAGCCAGGAATTATACCAACAGCGCCGGGGAATACATTGGATCCGTTACGGCCTTGTTTGATGATGTTTATGTCATCTACAAAACCACTGAATAAGAGTAGGTTTGGTTAAACAAAAGGGCCTTGAATCTTTCGGGAAAAGGTTCAAGGCCACAATTTCCGGGTGTGTTCACGCAACGGTATAGCAATATATAAAATAAATGGGTGAGTTAACCGTTGTTCTTAAGGAGCGGTCCCTCTGCCCGCCCTAACCTCATCCACATTCACTACCCCCCGGTTAAAGATCAATCCCCCATACGGGGCTGGTCCTGGGAGCCAGGCCAAGCCCTTCCGGCCAATTGGGCGAACCCGGAAAGAGCCCGGACCGGAGGTCCGCGACCAGAAATGCGGGTGCAAAAAGAAAGCCGCCCCTGAAAGGGGCGGCCGTTGTTTAAAAAGGTAGCGGATGCGGCGGGGGAATGGGGCTACAGCCCCAGCTGGTCGCTGATCCCTCTCATGGCCTCCACGGAGAGCGCGGCGAACTCGGGCAGGGGCACCCCGAACTCTTCGCACAGCCGGATGTGGTCCCGGTTCACCTTGGCCGCAAAGGCCTTTTCCTTCATCCTTTTGGTCACGGACTTGGGCTTGACGCTGGCCAGCTTCTGGTCCGGATAGACCAGGGTTGTGGCCACCACCAAGCCGGTGATGGTCTCGGCCGCGGTTAGGGCCAGATCAAAGACAGTCTCTCTGGTTGTTTCCAGCATCTCGGCGTTGTGGCGTTTGATGGCCAGCACCGCCTCCTCCGGCAGTTTGCCCTCCAGAAACTGGGCCGCAACCAGGGCGTGCCGCTTTGGCTCTTCCTTGGTTTCTTCAAAATCCAGGTCGTGGAGCAACCCGGCGATTCCCCAAAGATCCTCGTCATGCCCCAGTTTCTTGGCCAAGGCCCGCATAATGGCTTCAGAGGCGAGAGAATGCTTGATCAGGTAATCCTCTTTAACCTTGCTGTTGAGTAGCTCCCAGGCTTCGGCCCTGTCCATGGCGCCTCCCCTATCCGTCGCTTTCCGGACCTGATACGCTATCTTTAAGCTGCGGCCTGCTTGGCCAGCTTTCTGGTATGCTTTTTCAGACGGTTGATCTTGCGGCGGTATATATTGATCTTATCCTTGTCGCCGGCCTGCTGGGCCTCGGCCTTGATCGCCTTGAACTCCCTGATCCGGGCTTTCAGGTCGCTAATGCCCTCCACCTTTTTCTTGGTGTCCGTCTCCAGACCGTAAACCTCGGTGAGTTGTTCCACCAGTTCGGTCTTTTTCATGGAGTGGACGCCGACCATGGTCGGAACCAGGAGTCCGATCTCCCGGAGCTCCTTGACGGTCATTTTTTCGAGGGGCCGGGTAAGCTCCGGCAGTTCGACCTCTACCGTCTTTTCGTCTTTCTCTTTTACTTCCTCAGCCGACATAGTGGCTACTCCTTTCCTTCGCTTGGCGAGCCCCCATCTATAGCCCCATCAAGTCCTTTTTTCAAGGCTTTTGTCATATCCGTAAAAGGTTTGAAAAGATCTATGGGGATGGGGAACAGGGTCGTTGAGTTGTTTTCCGAGGCCACCTCCCTAAGGGTCTGGAGGTAACGGAGCTGAAGGGCCACGGGGTGCTTCTCGATAATGGTGGCGGCCTGGGCCAGCCTGTCGGCGGCCTGGTGCTCGCCCTCGGCATTGATGACCTTGGCCCTTCTCTCCCTTTCGGCCTCGGCCTGGCGGGCCATGGCCCGTTGCATCTCCTGGGGCAGATCGATGTGCTTGACCTCCACGGTGGAGACCTTGACCCCCCAGGGATCGGTGTGCATGTCCAGGATCTCTTGGAGTTGGTCGTTTATCTTGTCCCGCTCGGAAAGGAGGTCGTCCAGATCGGCCGAGCCGCAGACCGAGCGCAGGGTGGTCTGGGCCAATTGGGAGGTGGCGTAGAAGTAGTCCTCCACCTCCACCACGGCCTTCACCGGGTCAATGACCCGGAAGTAGACCACCGCGTTGACGCTGGCCGAGACATTGTCCCGGGTGATGATGTCCTGCTTGGGTACGTCCATGGTCACCACCCGAAGCGAGACCTTGACCATCTTATCCACTATGGGGATGAGGAAGATCAGCCCGGGGCCCTTGGAACCGATGAGCCTCCCCAGGCGGAAGATGGTTCCCCGCTCGTACTCCTTGAGAACCTTGATGGCGCTGGCGATAAACAGGACCGCCAGAATTATTAGAGCGACTATGGGATACATCCGTTAATCCTCCTTGGGGAGGCTCGGCCGGACCGCCAGGACAAGCCCCTCCTGGCCGATCACTTCGACCTCCCCGCCCGGTTCGAGTTCGGTTTCCGACTCGGCCCTCCAGATCTCCCCCTGGGCGAAAATCCTGCCCCTTCTCCCGGACCAGTCCCGGACCCGACCCCGTTTGCCGATCAGGCCCTCGGCCCCGGTGGAGACCCGTGATTTCTGGGAGCGGACCACCAGGAAAATGATCACCCCGAAGAAGGCCGAGATCGCGCCCACGGTGATGATGATGGTTGACAAGGCCAAACGCAAGCCCTCCTCCGGGCTGTCGAACAGCATGATCGAGCCGACTACCAGACAGCCAACCCCGCCCAGACTCAAAAGGCCGTAGGAGGTGATCCAGATCTCCAGCAGGAAGAGGGCCACCCCGACCACAATCAATAATAACCCGGCCAGGGATACGGGCAAAGTCTGCATGGCGAAAAAGGCCAGGATGAGCGAGACGGCGCCCACCGCGCCGGGGAGAATGGCGCCGGGGTGGGTCATCTCCAGGTAGATGCCCAACAGGCCCAGCATAAGGAGCAGATAGGCCAGGTTGGGGTTGGCGATGATGCCCAGTATTTTGTCCTTGAGGGATGGCTCCAGCTTGACCAGGCGGGCGTTTCTGGTCCGGAGGGTGACCTGGCCCTTGGCCAGCTTGATCCGGCGGCCGTCCACAAAGGTCAGCAGGGCTTCCAGGTTGGGCGCCACCAGGTCTATCACCCCCTCGGCTGCGGCCTCCACGGCGGATAAGGAGACCGAGTAGCGGACCGCTCTCTCGGCCCAGTCCGCGTTGCGGCCCCGCTGTTCGGCCAGGCTGCGGGCATAGGCCACCATGTCGTTGACCACCTTCTTGGCCATGTCGCCCGGGATGTCCTTGCCTCCGGCGCCCACCGGATGGGCCGCGCCTATGTTGGTGCCGGGGGCCATGGCGGCCAGGTGGGAGGAGAGGGTGATCATCACCCCGGCCGAGGCGGCCTGGGCCCCCTGGGGAGCCACATAGACCACCACCGGGACGGGTGAGTTGAGGATGGACTGGATGATCTCCCGCATGGCCGAGACCAGCCCGCCCGGCGTGTCCAGCTGGAGCACCACGGCCTGGGCCGCCATCTCCTCGGCTTCTTCCAATACCCGGCCCACATAGTTGGTCATGGCCGGTGAGACGGCCCCCTGGACCTGGGCCACCACCACCGCCGGACCCTTTTCCTGGGCTGCGGCCACCGCTCCGGCCAGGACCGCCGTAATCAGGCAGACCAAGAGCCACATACGCATCATGGGCCCCCTGGTTCTAACCCTCATGGCCGGGGCACCTCCCGGCCCATTTTAGCCAGCACATTTTTCATGTCCTCCCAGACCATTTTTTTGGGTCCCCTGGGGTTGGCCTGGCGGAGCAGGTAGGAGGGGTGGAAGGTGGGCATCAGGGGTATTCCGTTGAACTGGCGGAAGCTTCCCCGCAGGCGGCTGATGGGTTCCTCGGTCTCCAGCAGGTTGTGGGCCGCCACCTTGCCCAGGGCCACGATGACCCTGGGCCGGATCAAATCCAGCTGGCTGTTGAGCCACTCCCGACAGGCCGCGGACTCCTCGGGCTTAGGGTCGCGGTTATTGGGAGGGCGGCATTTGACCACGTTGGTGATGTAGATCTGATCCCGCTCCAAGCCCATGGCCTTGATGATCTTGGTGAGCAGCTGCCCGGCCCGGCCCACAAAGGGCTTTCCGGAAAGGTCCTCGTCCCGGCCCGGGCCCTCACCGATGAACATCAGCTCGGCCCTGGGGTCGCCCTCTCCGAAAACCACCTTGGTCCTGGTCCGGCACAGAGCGCAGCCGGTGCATGTCTCCGCCTTCCGGGCCAGCCCGGCCAGGTCCGGCTTTGGGGGGGCGGCTTCTCCAGCCGGCTGGGCGCCCTCCCGGGCAACCTCCCCGGTGGACTCGGGGATTGGGGCCGGTTCCGCGAGGCCGGGATTCGGGGGTGAACGGTCCAGGTTGCGGAAGGCCTCCCACCCGTCCCGGCTCAGGGCCAAGCCCGCCACCCCCAGGAGCTTCTGATAGCGCAGGTAGGCCTCAAGCTGGTCCAGGGCCCCGGCCAGCTTTCCTCTGGTCACGACGGGGCTCCGTTCTTCGACCGGGCCTCGATCAGGTCCTTGACCCGGTCCAGGATGATATCGGCCACCTCCTCCTTGGGCAGGCGGGGCAGTTCCTGGACCAGGCCGTCCCGGAACAGGATTTTGACGATGTTGGTGTCCGATCCGAACCCGGCGCCCTCCTGGGCCACGTCGTTGGCCACGATGAGATCCAGGTTTTTCTCGTCGATCTTGACCTTGGCGTACTCCACCAGGTTCCGGGTCTCGGCGGCGAAGCCCACCAGAATCTGCCTCTTCTTCTCCTGGCCCAGCCTCCTGAGGATGTCCGGGCTTTGCACCAGATCCAGGGTGGGTTTCTGGTCGGCCTTCTTGATTTTATGGGGGCTGACCTCCCTGGGGCCGTGATCGCTGACCGCGGCGGTTTTGATGACCACGTCCGTCTCCGGATAGTAGGCCAGGCAGGCCTCCTCCATCTCCCGGGCCGTGGTCACCTGGATGGTCCTCACCCCCATGGGTTCGCTTAAGCTGGAGGGCCCGGAGACCAGGATCACCTCGGCCCCCCGGCGGGCGGCCACCCTGGCGCAGGCGTAGCCCATCTTGCCGGTGGAGGGGTTGGAGATGAAGCGGACCGGATCGAAATGCTCCCGGGTGGGGCCGGCCGTGACCAGAACCTTCAGCCCGGTGAGGTTCTTTTCGGACAGCATCAGATGCACCAGCTCCAGGATCTGCTCCACCTCGAGGAGCCTTCCGGGGCCGTGCTCGCCGCAGGCCAAGTCGCCGAACCCGGTGGGCGAGACGTGGAACCCGAACTGCTTCAACCGGTTAAGGTTGTCCTGCATGATCGGGTTTTCGAACATGCGGGTGTTCATGGCCGGGCAGACCAAGATGGGCGCCCGGGTGGCCAGGAGGGTGGTGGAGAGCCAGTCGTCGGCGATGCCGTGGGCCAGCTTGCCGATGATGTTGGCCGTGGCCGGGGCGATGACCACCCCGTCCACCCTCCGGGCCAAGTCGATGTGGGTCATGGAGGTTTCGGTGTTGGCCCCGAACATGTCGGAGATGACCTGGTTCCCGGTCAGGGCCTGAAAGGTCAGGGGGTTGATGAACTCGGCGGCGTGGGAAGTCATGCCCACGTGGACGTCGGCCCCCTGTTTGGTCAGCTTGCTGGCCAGATCAGCCGACTTGTAGGCGGCAATGCCGCCCGTCACCCCCAAAAGAATCCTTTTCCAGCGCAGCATCCGGCCTCCCTGTCACCCTACTTTTTGGACCCCAGGAAGGGCGCCACCCAGATCCGGACCTTGGTCTTGAACCTGGTCTCGGTAATATACATGATCGTCCGCTTATTGGGTTTTTCAAACAGAAGGACCACTTCCTTGTGGGTGAACTTGGCCCCCAGGAGCCAGTTGTCCTGGGTCATGGCGTCCACGAAGAACTGGGTCAGGGAGCGTACCTCCACCCGGCCCTCGAAGGTCAGGAAACCGGCGGTGAAGGAAGAGGTGTCGTAGACGAACGACTCGTCTCTCTTCAAATCCAGCTGCTTGGGAATGAGCACGTCCGAAAAGTCGTAGTACAGGGCGTCGGGGGACTCCGGCTTGGGGTCCGGATTGGGGGTGGATGATTCGGCCCGGTCCTTGTCGGTGGATACCTCGTGATGCTGGGCCAGAGCGGTTCCGGGTAGCGAAGTCAGGCCGACTCCCAGGACCAGCAGCAGGATGAGAGCGGAAACCGCCGGGATTTTAATCTTGGATACCATGGTCGCCTCCTTGGTTCAACTCCAGGGCGTGAATCACGCCGTGACAGCGGCAGGCCGTGGCCACCATGACCCTCCCCTGTCTGGATTCCAGGTTATTCTTTAGCCGGTCCAGTGCGGACCAGGGAAAACCGCCCAGGCCCGGGGCCAGGGCGCGGCTACGGACCAATTCCAGGGGCCATCTCCCGGAGCGCAGACTCAAGGCCTGGGGCAGGGAGTGGGGCTGGGCCCTGGTCCAGGCGCAACCCTTCCGTTCGTCGCAGTCCGGCGGGCAGAGGCCCCGGGCTAGGCTGAGGGTGAATCCGTGGTCCGGCGTCCCGGCCAGTCCGGGCAACCCTGCCACCGCTTCGGGCGGCACCTGCGCCGGGCGGGCTCTGTCGCCCAGCACGGCCATCAGCCACTGATAGACCAGATGGACCGGGAGGGTGGGTACGATCCACTCTCCCCTATTCTCCTCCCCGGCTTTTTGGCTCAACCACCCGACCCCGTCCCCCACTATGGTAGTTGCCTTGTAAGGAAGCGCTTCAAGAGCAGCGGAGTCTGGGTCGACCACCGAGATTCGCTGAAAACCCAGTTCCGTGAGGAGCATCAGGGCTCGCTTCCCGGCCCGGCCCGCGCCTATTATGGTTACCGGTTTTGGACTCAAAAATTTAAGCCTCGATTAATTAAATAAAATACCATATAGGCCAATTTTCTGTCAAATTATACAATATATTCTAAGGAGATTCCGGTTGAGGAAAAATCCAGGGCTGCGGGTTTAGCTATGCGACTAATAAAATTTACTGCCGATTAATAAACTGATCCCGGCTCAGATCCGGCCCTGGATGGTTCTTCGGACGTATTTTTCCATGGTTTTATCGTTATTCGGGTTAAGGCCCTTCTCCCTCAATATTGCCAGGGGCACTTCGGCCCTGGCTGCGGCGTGGTGGCCTCCGGCCGACCCCATTTTGCCAAAGGCCCTTTCGGCCAGGCGGCCCACGTTGCGGCGGGCCATGGCGTTGCGGAAGATGACCACCAGCCGGTCCTCGAATATGCCGGCGGCAAAGGTGGTGTCGATGATGTGGACCTTCATCAGAAAGTCGGCGATCATGACCAGGATATCCGGGGTGGCGACCCGGCCCAGGTAGACGTATCCCTTATTTTTTCTGATCTTCAGCCGGTCCAGGGCCATCCCGTAGTACTTGACCAGTTTCAGGGGAATCTCGGAGTACTCGATCTTGCGGATGAGGTTGTGGTCGGCCAGCCCGTAGAGATAGCGGAAGGCCCGCATGTCCTCCTCCAGGGCGGGTCGGCGGAAGGATTCGGTGTCGGTTTTGATGGCGTAGAAAAGGGCCGTGGCCAGGCTCCGGGAGGGGACGATCTTGGCCGCCTTAAGATATTCGGTGAAAATGGTGGCCGTGGCTCCGTAGTTGGGCCGGATGTCCAGAAAACGGGCCTCGGTGCTTTCCAACTGGGGGTGGTGGTCGATGACCGCGTCGAATTGGAACCGTCCCAGCTCCGGGTTGTGGTCGGGCTGGCCGTCCACCAGGACAAAGGCCGAATACTCTTCGGGTTTGATCCGGGAGAGGGGAACCAGCTTGATCCGCAGCAACCGGAGCATGGTCAGGTTGTCCTGGCGCTTGATCTCGTTGACCGTGGCGATGGTGGCCGAGGTCACCCGCCTCCATAGCAGCCGGCGCAGGGCCAGGGCCGAGGCGATGGCGTCCGGGTCGGCCACGATGGGCAGGAGAACCTTGTCCTCATGGCTGAAGCTCTCCCTGAGGCGCTTGACCTTCTCCTTGTTGGAGAGCCTGGGGCTCACTTTTCCGTTTCCTCTTTGAGGATCAGGTTGAGGATCTTGGGCGAGACCCCGGTGACCTCCAGTTCGAGAGGAATGCGGATGTTCTGGCGGACCAGGGGGATCTGGTGTTCGCCCGCGGACATGCCCCACAAGTTGATGATGATCTTGACGTCCTCCCCAGTCAGGGAACTGGCCTGGCGCCTGGGTCCGGAAAGCTGGAGGAGGACCTCCTTGTCCGAGAGTTCGGCCACCTGCAGACCGGAGCTCAGGCCGGAGTACTCTATGGGCGTCTTGAGGCTGACCTCGTAGTTCTGCTGCCCGGCCAGGATCAGCCAGGTCAGAAAGACCAGGCAGAAGGCCCCCACCTTGATGGGCCAGTGGGAGAACACTGCTGCCTTGGCCCTGGTCGGCCATTTCTCCTCAGGGCCCAGGGAGGGATTCATCAGGTCGTAGAGATCGGATTCCAGGTCGTCCGGGGAGGAGAGCCCCTTCAACTCCCCCGCCAGGGCCAGGCTTATCTGGCCCCTTTCCTCGGAGACGACCACGGTGACCGCGTCGCAGACTTCGCTGATGCCCAGGGCGGCCCTGTGCCTGGTGCCCAGGGCGCTGGGCAGGTCCTCCCGGTTGGACAGGGGCAGTACGGCTCCCATTCTGACCAGGCGGTCATCCTCGATGACGACCGCCCCGTCGTGGGTGGGGGAGGAGGGGTTGAACACCGAGACCAGCAGTTCGGGGCTGAGCCGGGCCTCCACCAGGAGCCCCTCTCCGGCCAGCCCGGTCAGGGAGTCCCGGCGGGGCAGGACCATCAGGGCGCCCCAGCCCCTCTGGGCGATCTGCTTGGCCGTGGTGGCGACCATGTTGAGGGTGGCTCTTTTCTCCGGGGTCATCCTTCGGGCAAACATTTTGAGGGGGCTGACCCGTTCCAAAACCTGCCGGATCTCGTTCTGGAAAAGAATCAGGATCAGGATGACCAGGACCTGCCACAGGATCTGGAAAGCCCAGGTGGTGAGGAACAGCCCCCAGAACCGGGCGATGGAGTAGAGGACCCCCAGGCCCACCAGGCCGATCAGGGCCCGAAGAGCCTTGGTGCCCTTGAACCAAAGGTAAAGGTAGTAGGTGACGATAGTCAGAAAGAGGACGTCTATTATGTCGGGCCAATTGAAATAAGTAAGTGTATCAAGCATGATCTAGCTCCCAGTAGAAGATATAGCCTCCCGGCCGGGCTTTGGCAAGCCCATATGCCCGACCGGGGGCGGCATTCCGACGGACCGCCCAGGGAATAAGCCAGCATGACGAGGGTAAGGGCCAATTCCCTGTCCATTGCTCTTGACCGGGCGGGGATACCCCTTTACCCTTTAAAGGGTGTGTCAAATATGGCATAACGGGAATCGCGATTTTCCGGTTTCCGGTATTTTCTCATAAATCAATATGGCGGCTGGTATTGTGCCCAATAAAAAGATAAAATTTTTGCGAGTCCAGACCAGGCCCCAGGTCCTGGCCCATCTTGATCTGTTCGACCGCCTTCCGGGGGAGGAGGTCCCCCTGGAGGAGTCTTTGGGCCGGGTTCTGGCCGAGGATGTGGCCGCCCCGGACAATCTGCCCCATTTCCTCCGTTCCACCGTGGACGGCTACGCGGTTCGGGCCAGGGATACCTTCGGCGCGGGCGAATCGGCCCCGGCCCTGTTCGAACTCGCCGGCGAGGTGGAGATGGGTTCGCCGGCCCGGACCGGGGTGGGACCGGCGCGGACGGTCAAGGTCTGGACCGGAGGGATGCTTCCCGAAGGTGCGGACGCGGTGGTCATGCTGGAGTACGCCCGGGTTCTGGACGAGACCGGGGTGGAGCTGACCCAGGCCGTGGCCCCAGGAGGCAACACCATCGCCGTGGGCGAGGACGTGGCCAGGGGCGAGGTGGTTCTCCCGGCCGGCCAGAGGCTGCGGCCCCAGGAGCTGGGGCTCCTGGCCGCCCTGGGCCTGACCCGGATCAAGGTGGTCAGAAGACCCCGGGCGGCCGTGATCTCCACCGGGATCGAGCTGGTTCCGGCCGAAACGAAGCCCGGCCCGGCCCAGGTCCGGGATATCAACACCCACACCCTGTCCGGCCAGATCCGCGAGGCGGGCGGGGAGCCCCTGGTTCTGGGCACCGTTCCCGACGACCCCCAGCGGTTGCGGCAACTGGTCGCCCAAGGGCTGGAGCAGGCCGACACGGTCCTGGTCTCGGGCGGTTCCTCGGTGGGCGCGGCCGACTGGACCCTGTCCACCTTTCTCTCTTTTGAGGGGGCCGAGCTTCTGGTCCACGGGGTTTCCATCTCGCCGGGCAAGCCCCTGATCATGGTCAAGGTGGGCCCCAAAAGCCTGTGGGGCCTGCCCGGACATGCGGCCAGCGCCATGATCACCTTTCAGTTGTTTTTGAAGCCCCTTTTGACCGAGCGGCTTCAGGGAGCCATTTCCGGGGCGGGGCCGCGGGTCAGGGCCAGGCTGAACCGCAACCTGTCATCCACCAGGGGCCGGGAGGATTGGGTCCGGGTGGGTCTGGTCCGGGAGGATGGGGAATACCGGGCCGTCCCCATTCTGGGGCCTTCGGGGCTCATCTCCACCCTGGTCAAGGCCGACGGCCTGGTCCGGATTGATTACAGAGTGGAAGGGTTGGAGGCCGGCGAGGAGGTGGAGGTCCACCTGCTCTGATCCGACGGTCCGGCCGCCGGAGTTTTCGGGGCGGCCGCAAGACGAAACCAAATCTCGGAGAAGGACCGTGACTGACCAAAAAAAACGCCGCGTTTATCTGAAAATGATGGATCTAGACGAAGCCCGGAAGATTTTTCTGGAGGCTTTTGACCTGTCCAGTAAGCTGGGGGTGGAGACGGTCAAGGTGGAGAACTCCCTGGACCGTTTCACGGCCGGGCCGGTTTTCGCCCAGGAGTCTTCACCCCGGAACCATCTGGCGGCCATGGACGGGGTTGCCCTGAAGGCCGAAGCCACCTTCGGGGCCCGCCCGGACAGGCCGGTGACCCTGACCCAGGGGGTGGACTGCCGGGCGGTGAACACCGGCCAGATCCTGCCCCCGGAGGCCGACGCGGTGGTCATGGTGGAGCATATCTTCTCCTCGCCGGACGGCCCTGACCGGGAGGGCCGGGAGCGGGTCTACCTGGAAAAACCGGCCTTTCCCTGGCAGCATGTGCGCAAGGTGGGCGAAGACCTGGTGGCCACCGAGCTGATCATCCCGGCCGGCACCAGGATCGGCCCTTACGAGGTGGGCGCCCTGGTGGCCGGCGGGGTCTACCAGGTCAAGGTTCGCAAGAGTCCCTGGGTGGCGGTCATCCCCACCGGATCAGAGGTCGTGACCCTGGACCAGGCCCGCTCCGGGCCAGTGGCCCCGGGCCGGGTGGTGGAGTTCAACAGCCTGATCCTGGAAGGGCTCATCCAGCAGGCCGGGGGCGAGGCCGACCGGTTCCCGCCCATCCCCGACGAGTACGAGACCATCAAAGAGACGGTTGCCCAGGCCGTGGATCTGGGGTACGACCTGGTCATAATCAACGCCGGGTCCTCCTCGGGCACGGCCGACTACACGGTTCATGTGGTGGACGAACTGGGCCAGGTCCTGGTCCACGGGGTGACCATGATGCCGGGCAAGCCCACCGTACTGGGCCGGATCAGGGACACGCCGGTCATGGGCAATCCCGGCTACCCGGTCTCGGCGGTGATCTCTTTTGAACAATTCGCCGCGCCCCTGCTGGCCCGGATGTTGGAGACCCCGCTCTGGCCCAGGCGCCGGGTCGGGGTTTTGCCCGTGGCCGCTCTGCCCTCGAAGCTGGGCCAGGAGGAGTTCATCCGGGTCAAGCTGGGCCGTGTTGGGGAGAATCTCATGGCCGTGCCGCTTCACCGGGGGGCCGGATCCATATCCAGCCTGACCAGGGCCGACGGGGTCGTCCGGGTGCCATCCCTCACCGAGGGCCTGGAGGCCGGGGTGGAGACCCGGGCCGAGCTGTTGAAGCCTCTGGAGGAGATCGAGGGCAACATCATCGCCATCGGCTCTCACGACAACACCCTGGACATCCTGGCCGACCTGCTCCGCCACATGGATCCCCGGTTCTACCTCACCTCCGGCAACGTGGGCTCCATGGGCGGGCTCAAGGCCCTGGCCAAGGGCCAGGCCCACCTGGCCGGGTCGCACCTCCTGGACCCCCAGACCGGGGAGTACAACGTCTCCTACATCAAAAGGCTGCTCCAGGGGGTGCCCCTGAAGGTGGTCCGCCTGGTTCTGCGGGAGCAGGGATTCATGGTCCAGCCGGGCAACCCCCGGAACATAAAGACCATGGAGGACCTGACCAGGGAGGGGGTCCGGTTCATCAACCGCCAGGCCGGGTCAGGGACCAGGGTCCTGCTGGACCACTACCTCTCCCGGGCCGGGATCGACCCGGAGGCCATAGACGGCTACGATCAGGACGAGTTCACCCACATGACCGTGGCCGTGGCGGTTTTGTCCGGCCGGGCCGACGCGGGCCTGGGCATCCTGGCCGCGGCCAGGGCCCTGAGGCTGGATTTTGTGCCCCTGGTCAGGGAGGATTACCAGCTGGTCATTCCCCTGGAGCATTTCGGGACCCCCAAGATTCAGACTCTGTTGAAGGTGGTCGACTCTCCCGGGTTCAAGGAGGCCATCGAGAAGATGGGCGGATACAGTCTGGAAGGCTCCGGAGAGGTCGTCTACGAGCAGTAAGTTGTGGCCGGATGTTGACGGGGGGAGGAGGGCCCAGCGGGCCCGGGTTCCCCCTTCAGCTCCCGGATGGGGCCTCGCTCCGCTTCGGGTTCCGGCCGTGGTTGACAGGGCCTTGGGGAGAGAGATATCTTCTAAATTGAATAATTACAATCCAGGAAGGTCCGAGTGGAGTTCTTATTTTCGCCATGTTTCCCCGAGAGGGGTCTGAAGCATGCTTCCACCCTTTATCGGGTCGCGGAAACGCAACATGTCGATTAACGGAAGGTTATAGGGAGAGCTGGGATTATGGCCTTTTCATCTCCACAGGCGCCTGAAACATGAGCGGGAGTATGCGCCGGGCTGAAGAACCTCGGGCTGAAACAGAGCTTGAGCAGGCCAGAAAACGCATCAGCCACCTGGAGGAACTGGTCCGGGATCTTCACCAAAGCGAGGCCTTCTTGAAAAAACGCGAGGCCAACTATCGATCCCTGTTCGTTAACTCCCCGGTTTCATTGTGGGAGGAGGATTTCTCCCGGGCCAAGGTGGTCCTGGACAGGCTGCGGGGAGAAGGAGTCTCAGATCTGGAAGCCTATTTTATCAGCAATCCTGACGTATTGGAACAATGCGCCAGAAGCATTGTGATCAAGGACGTCAACAAGGCCACCATCAAGCTCTATGAGGCGGTGACCAAAGAGCAGCTTCTGGGAACCCTGGACAAGCTCATGGTCCCGGAATCCATGAACTATTTCATCGCTGAATTGGTCACCCTGGCCGGGGGTGAGACCTTCTTTGAAGGGGAGATAGAACACTTCACCCTCAAGGGTCAGCGAAAGATGCTCTCGGTCAGCCTCAGCCTGGCCCCAGGCCATGAGAAGACCTGGGACAGGGTCTATGTGGCCATAGTGGATATCACCGAAAAGCGCAGGGTCGAGACCGAGCGCCTTCATCGGGAAAAGCTCCAGGGCGTGGTGGAGACGGCCGGAGCCGCCAGCCACGACCTCAATCAACCGCTTCAGACCATCGTCGGCCAGTTGGAACTGCTCCTGCTCAACCTGGACCAGGGGCCTGAAAATATCAGGAGGCGGGTGGAGACGGTGTTCCAGGAGATCGACCGGATTACCGATATTACCCGCAAATTGAGCCGGATCACCTCAGCGGAAAGCACGGATTATGTTTTGGGGGAGAAGATTCTGGATCTGGACCGCAGCACCGGGGGATGAGACCTGGGGCCGCATCGGCCAGGGCTTCTTGAGCATAGCGTCCTAAGGCATCGGGCCGGCTCCGGCCCGATGGTTAGGGCCCATTAAAAAAACTACCCCGATTCCCTGTTTTCCTTGTTTCCAGGGTAAGTACCTCCGACTCCGCCGGTTTGCCGGCCGGATAAGGAACACGGGGGAGCAGACCCCCTGCCGGCGGATCTGCTCCCCGTTGAACGTCCCTCCACTTTACTCGGGCAAAGCCGGAGGCCCCGCCCGGCCGGATCAGAACTCGTCCAGATCATCTATGTCGGAAGCCACCATTTTCGCCTTGGGAGCTGCGGCGATCCGCCTTATTGCGGGCCGCTCGGCCGGCCCCGAGGAGACCGATTCGGCGCGCACTCCGATCAGACCCATCAGAGTGGCCACGACCTGATTGATCACAGCGGCCTGGGAACTCAGTTCCTCCGATGCGGAGGCCGACTCTTCGGCCGTGGCCGCGTTGGACTGGACCACCTGGTCCACCTGGGCCACGGCCTGGTTGATCTGGCTGATTCCCTGGGCCTGCTCGTTGGAGGCCTTGGCGATCTGGGTGACCAGATCGGCCGCTTCCTTGGAGGAGGCGATCAGCTCGGCGAAACCACTCTTGGTTCGCTCCACGATATCGCTTCCCTGGCCGATCCTCCTGACCGTGTCCTCAACCAGGTCCTGGGTGCTTTTGGCCGCTTCGGCCGCCCTCATGGCCAGAGACCTGACCTCGTCGGCCACCACCGCGAAGCCGGCCCCGGCGTCGCCGGCCCGGGCCGCCTCCACTGCGGCGTTCAGGGCCAGCAGGTTGGTCTGGAAAGATATCTCGTCGATGGATTTAACGATCTTGCCGATCTCCTCGCCCGACTCGGCGATCTTGGACATGGACTGGGCGATTTCGTTCATCTCCTCTCCGGCTTTGGAGATGGTGTCCCTGGTCTTGAGCATGACCTGGTCGGCGGTCTCCGAATTTTCGGCCGTGGCCTTGGTCAGAGAGGACAGCTCCTCCAGGGAGGAGGAGGTCTCCTCCAGGCTGGCCGCCTGTTCGCTGGACCCCTCGGCCAGGCTCTGGGAGGAGTCGCTGACCTGTTTGGAGGCCAGGTCTATCTCGGACGAACCCTGGCTGAGGGTGGTGGCCACCCGGACCAGAGGCTTGGTCAGGGCCCGGGCGAAGAACCAGGAGGCCAGAATGGCCAGGATCAGGATGACCAGGACGATGGTCACGATGAGGGTGATTATCCGGTTGACGTCCCTGGCCACGTCGTCCACATAGATTCCGCTGCCCACCACCCAGGACCACTGGGGGATGTTCTTGACGTAACTGATCTTGGGCACGGGTTTGGTCGAACCGGGCTTGGGCCACTGATAATCCACAAACCCCGCCCCCTCCGAGCGGGCGATCTTGACCATTTCCACAAATATCTGTTTGCCGTCGGGGTCCTTGTTGTCGGTGAGGTCCTTTCCGTCAAGAACGGGGTTGGTGGGATGCATTATCATTCTGGGGTGATAATCGTTTAACCAGAAATAATCGTTGTCCCCGTAGCGGAGATCCTTGACCGCGGCGACGGCCATGGCCTTGGCCTCTTCGGCTTTCACCTTGCCGTTCTGGGCCAACGTGGCGAAATGGATGATCATGCTGGCCGCGGAATCAACCAGGTGTTTGGTTTTCAGCCTTTTCTCGGCGTCGATACGTTGCGCCAGAAAGGGCACGGTGTAGGCGTTAATGGCCGCCATGAGCAAGGCAACAGCGCATCCCAAAAAAATAATTTTGGTTGAAAGCTTCATTTTTCTACCAGATGCCATAATGTCCTCCTTGCTAATTCGGCCTGGACGAAAACAGTTCGGCAGTTAAAAATTAGTTTACACCACCAATTCGATATTTGTATAGAAAAGCGGTTGTCTTGTAACATTCTTGGGATTTGATTTTTATCTATATTTAATATATAAAAATATAATATTAAACAAAATATCGATAGAAAAAGACGATAAGAAGAGATTGGAGCTAAAGCCGTGACGGTTGGCGGACCAGGGAAAGAGGCCGGCCAGGGAGATTAATTGTGAAACAACTCTGTTGACAGGTGTCGGGCTTTCCTCCTCTCTCCCCTATTCAACCAGCCCGCGCCAGTTGGGGGGCATGGTCAGTTCCATGAGAAAAACCCGTTCCTGGCCCACGTCCTGGCTCCAGTTCGAGGCCCAGACCACCCTGGAGCCGTCCGTGGATATGGTGGCCTGGGTTTCCTCCCAGTAGGCTGCGGTGGTGTTGTGGACCTTGGCCAGGTAATGGGCCCGGGGGCTGTCCCCGTCCAGCCGGACCAGGACGATGCTCCGGTCCAGCCAGTTAAGCTCGGCCAGGCCAGGCTCGATATAGGTGGAAATGACCGCGTAGCCGTCCAGATTGCAGGAAATGTGGACCCCGGACTGGAAATTATAGGGCGAGTCGCTGTTGTAATAGAGCAGTACCAGGGGTTTGATCAGGCTTCCGGCGTATTCTCCTTCCGCGGTGACCGGGGTCGCGGCCGGATCCAGGGGGATCAGGTCGATCCGGTCGGTGGAGGTGTTCTGCATCACCACCACCTCCCGGCCCAGGCTGTCCAGGCCCGTGTCCGAGTGGGCCGTGGCCTGGGCCAGGCGGTGGAACGAGACGAACCCCCGGTCGGCCATGTTGAGCCCGCCCAGAGTCTGCCCCGGACCGTAATCGCCGCCGATCAGTACCCAGTTCCCCAGGGGCGACATGCCCACCCAGTCGACCAGCTCGGCCTCCGCCGCCGGCAGGGGGTAGAGCCCCACGACCTGGTCCAGGACCCGGTCCCAGCAGAAAAGGTAGCGCAGCCGGTACTCCTCGGCGCTGCCCTGAAGGGCCAGGGCCCAGTAGCGCTTGTCGCCTGATGTTTCGCCCTCGTGGCGGGTGGTGACCCGGAAGATGTCCGGTTGGGCTTGGATGATGGGCCCCAGGGTGGGGTCCTCGGCAAAATCCTTGACCACCCTGGTCGTCGCCGCGGACACGTCGGCCTGGACGATTCCCAGGTCGCTCAAGCCCCAGACCAGGTTGGGGTCCGCCGGGTCCCAGCGGGGTTCCTCGAAACCGAGGACCATGGCCTGGTTGGCTGCCGTGTTGTACGGCCGGGAGTCGGTGCGGTAAACAATGAAATCGCCTGAGTCGAAATCGTGAAGGATTATCCTGGAATGGTCGGCGTTAAAGGGGTCGAAGCGGGAGTATTCGTGGCGGCGGGCCGTCCCTTCCGTGGCCCTGGTCAGGACCGTGCCGAACCGGCCGTCGTAAAAGGACTCTCCCGGAGAGGGCAAGGTCCGTTTCGTCAGGGGGTGGGGCGGGTTGTCCCCGGCCAGGGGATCCGGCACCTGAACCAGGGCAAAACCCCCCGGATAATCCAGAGCTGCGGCCGGGCTGGCGGCCGCCAGCCAAACCAAGGAAAGCCCCAGGGCCAACGCTCTTAAGGACTCGATTTTCATCGAAGCACCTCCCCGCCGGAGACGGCAAGAAAAATCTTCCAGGCAGACCGCAGGAGACTGGATGTTAAGCGCGGAAAAGGGGAGGGAGATTGGAGATATCGAAACAGATATTACCCGGAGCAGGCCTGGGTGAAACCAAGGGGAACCTTTTGTGGCCGCCGCGCCCCAAATTGTCCTCGACTGCCAGATAATTCTATTAAAACTATATTGTTAGCCGGACGATTATGTCAAGGACGGAATAACCCAACTTAAACATATGCAACATATTAAAGGGCGATATATGGGTGCGGCTCCGCGGGTTGCCCCGCAGTTCGGCTGTTTCCTCAGCAAAACGATTTAAAATAAACAGTTAAAGGCCGCCCGGGCGGCAGATCAAGGGCCTTGGGGGAAAATGGAGGCCGCTGCCGCCGGGGAGTGATACAATGGACCGAACCGGGCCGGCATCCGGATGCTTTGGCCTTAAACCTTAAAGCCGGCGCTTTCCTGTAATCAAACAGCGGTTGGATAACATAACAGGGCGGAAGGAGCCTGAATTGTCGGAGCTGAACCATCTTTTCTCCCCCATTCGTCTGGGGACCATGGACTTGGCCAACCGCCTGGTCATGCCGCCCATGAGCATAAACTTCGGCGTGGACGAGGACGGTTACCTCACCGACCAGCACATCGAATACCTCCGCCCCCGGGCCGCGTCCGGGACCGGCATGATCACCGTGGGCGGCGGGGCGGTCCACCCGGACGGGCTGGATTTGCCCCGCATGCCTCCCATCTGGGACGACCGGTTTGTCCCGGCCCTGCGGCGTCTCACCGAGGCCCTCCGGGAGTACCCGGCCAGAATCGGGATGCAGCTCCTCCACGGCGGCCGCCAGGCCTTTCACGGCAACCGGGTCGCCCCCACGGCCCTGCCCTCCCTGGGGGTGGTCAAGGAGATGCCCCGGGAGCTGGAAAACCGGGAGATCAAGGAGCTGGTCTCGGCCTACGGCGACGCGGCCCTGCGCTGTAAACGGGCCGGGTTCGATTTCGTGGAGATTCATGCGGCCCACGGCTATCTGATCGGCGAGTTCCTGGCCCCCCTGTCCAATCTGCGCGAGGATGAATACGGCGGCCCGTTCGAGAACCGGATCCGCTTTCTGCTGGAACTTATGGCCGACATCAAGGCCAAATGCGGGCCGGAGTATCCGGTGGGGGTCCGCTACAACGGCGACGACTGCATCGAGGGCGGGTTCACCCTGGAGGAGGCGGTCCGGCTGGGGCCCCTCCTGGAGCGGGCCGGGGCCGACTGGCTCCACATCTCGGCCGGGATCTACGGCTCCTTTCCCATAACCATCCCCAGCCTCTACGCCGAGCACGGCTGTTTCCTGCACCTGGCCGAGGCGGTCAAGGCCGCGGTGGGCCTGCCGGTGATCGCCGTGGGCCGGATCAAGGACCCGGTCATGGCGGACCGGATCATCGCCCAGGGCCGGGCCGACCTGGCGGCCATGGGCCGGGCCCACCTGGCGGAGCCCGACCTGGCCGCCAAGGCCAGGGCCGGTGAGTTTGGCCGCATCCGCCCCTGCCTGGGCTGCTGCAAGGGCTGCATCGAGCGGGCCCTGGCCCTGGAGGAGGCCAGCTGCGTCATGAACCCGGCCCTGGGCCGGGAGTATCTGCTCAAGGACCGGCCGGCCAAGGCCGCACGGTCCAAAAAGATTCTGGTGGTCGGGGCCGGCCCGGCCGGACTGGCCGCGGCCCGGCTGGCCGCGAAGCGGGGCCATGAGGTGGTGGTCCTGGACGAGGCCGACCAAGCCGGGGGCATGATCAACCTAGCCGCCCTGGCTCCGGACCGGTCCGAGTTCGGGGACTCCGTGGCCTGGCAGCTCCGGGAGATTGATCGTCTCGGGGTTGATCTGCGGCTCAACACCGGGCTGACCCCGGAGCTTTTATCCGAACTGGCTCCGGACGAGGTGGTCCTGGCCAGCGGGGCCCTGCCCCAGGTGCCCCAGATCGAGGGCCTCCTGGACACGGACCTGGACCTGCACACGGCCGTGGATATTCTGTCCGGCGAGGAAGAGGCGGGGCAGCGTTCCATCATCCTGGGCGGGGGCATGGTGGGGCTCATGACCGCCGATTTCCTGGCCGAGCAGGGCAAGGAGGCGTTGGTCCTCCACCGGGGCGATCATTTTGCGGAGGAGATGTCGGCCAACGACCGGACCTATCTGCGGGAGAGGCTGAAGCGGCCCGAGGTCCGGCTGTTCAAGAAGGTGGCCATTCAGGGATTCGAACCCTCCGGAGTTCTGATCAAGACCGGCGGGACCGAATACGAGCTGGGCGGGGCCACGGACATCATCATCGCCGAGTCCATGCGGCCCATCCGCCAGGCCGCGGACATGATCAGGGCTGCGGGGATCGAACCGCGCATCATCGGCGACGCCAGGGAGTCCCGGACCCTGCTGGAGGCCATGAGCGAAGCCGACGAGCTGGGCCGCTCGCTCTGAGCCCCGGCTCTGCCCCGGGGGACCGGATCCGTCCTCGGTCAAGACTTCTCCCCGCCAAGGAGGAAGGAGATCAAATTCCTGGGCCGATCCGGCTTCAACCCGGTGCTCCGGTTGACACTGGGGGAAACGGTGCATTATGCTCTTTCTGTTTGGGGTCGCGGTAATCCGTTTTCCTGACCGGTAGAGGTAGGGCCCATGATCGAGATCCGTTTTCACGGCCGGGGAGGCCAGGGGGCTGTGGTGGCCTCCAAGGTCCTGGCCGTGGCCCTTTTCCTGGAGGGCAAGTACGTCCAGTCCTTCCCTGCCTTCGGGGCCGAGCGGCGGGGGGCCCCGGTGGCCGCCTTCATTCGTATGGACGACCGGCCCATCTCCCTGCGTAGCTACATCTACGCTCCGGACCACGTGGTGGTCCTGGACCCCACCCTCATGGAGGTGACCGACGTCACCGCCGGGCTCAAGCCGGGCGGCTGGGTGGTGGTCAACACGGGCCAGGCTCCGGCGGACCTGACCGGGCTGGAGGGCTTCCGCCCGGCCGCCGTGGACGCCGGCCGGATCGCCGCGGCCAACGGGGTGGGCACGGCCCTGGCGCCCATCGTCAACACGGCCATCCTGGGCGCCTTTGCCCGGGCCTCGGGACTGGTGGCCCTGGACTCCATCGAACAGGCCATCCTGGAGCAGGTCCCTGCAGGCGGCCCGGCCAACGCCCTGGCCAGCCGCCAGGCCTTTGAGCAGACCCGGACCTCCTGAACCGGTCCCCAGCCAAGAGGAGACCATGGCGAATCCCAGCAAGACCCCACCGTTGGCCGTGACCACCCAGGACACCCTGGCCCACAGGACCGGGGCCTGGCGGTATCTTATCCCCAGATTCGTCCGCCGTTTCGCTCCCTGCGCCGAGTCCTGCCCGGCCGGGGGAGACCCGGCCGCCTGGCTGGCCCTGTTCAACCAGGGCAGGCCCCAAGAGGCCCTGGACCTGATCCTGGCCGAGAACCCCCTGCCCGGGGTCTGCGGCCGGGTCTGCGCCCACCCCTGCCAGGCGGCCTGCAACCGCAACCGGCTGGAGGGCCCGGTCAACGTCAGGGCCCTGGAGCGATATCTGGCCGACAATTTTTCCCCTTCTGCCATCGAGCCTTTGCCGGACCGGGGCCACAGGGCGGCCGTGGTGGGTTCGGGCCCGGCCGGGCTGTCCGCGGCCTATCACCTGACCCGGCTGGGCTATCAAGTGACCCTCCTGGAACAGGCCGATCAATTGGGCGGGCTGCTGCGCCAGGGCATCCCGGCCTATCGGTTGCCCCGCAAGGTCCTGGACCGGGAGATAGGACGCATCTTGGACCTGGGCCTGGAGGTGAGGACCAACTGCCGGGTGGGTCCGGATCCGTCCTCCTGCGACCTGACCTACGCGGACCTGGATGAGTACCAGGCCGTTATCCTGGCCGTGGGGGCCCGGCGTCCGGTGGGGCTGGAACAGCCCGGCTTCCGGGCTCCGGGAGTCCGGTCCGGCTTGGACTTTCTCCAGGAGGTCAACTCCGGGCGGGCCGGGAGGATCAACGGGCCGGTGGCGGTCGTCGGGGGAGGAAACACGGCCCTGGACTGCGCCCGCACGGCCCTGCGGCTGGGGGGCCGGCCGATTATCGTCTACCGCCGCGACAGGTTCGACATGCCGGCCCTGGCCGAGGAGATCGCCCAGGCCGAGGAGGAGGGGATTGAGATCCTGTGTCGGACCGCTCCCCTGGAGGCGGTCATCCGGGAGGACCGTTTGAGCGGTCTGAAGTGTATCGGCACCCGGCCGGGTGAGCCGGACGCCAGCGGCCGATGTCGTCCGGTCCGGGTGGAAGGGACCGAATCGGCCATCCCGGCTGGGATGGTTTTGTCCGCTGTGGGCGAAGAAGTGGACCCCGGCTGCCTGTTGCCGGAACTCACCCTGGAGGGGGGCGTCATCCCGGCGGACCGATGGGGTCGCACCACGCGGGCCAGGTTCTTTGTCTGCGGCGACGCCGGGCCCAACGAGCGGCTGGCGGTCCGGGCCATCGGCTCGGGCAAGCGGGTGGCCCTGGCCGTGCACGCGGCCCTGCGCGGGTTGGACCTGGAGGGTCTGGACGGATCAATCTTTACCGGCGACCAGGGCTCCTTTTCCCTGGACCGGGTAATCAACGGGCCGCCTCCCGGAGCGGACCTGGTGCCCACCGTGGTCCGGCCCCAGGAGATCGAGGCCGACCTGTTCCCGGCCCGGCCCGCCCTCCAGGTGTCCGGACTGGACGCCGGCCAACGGGCGGCCGGGTTCGACGAGATCGAGACCGGGCTCAGAGCGGAGCAGGCTGAGGCCGAGGCGGAGCGCTGTCTCAGCTGCGGGTTGTGCGACGGCTGCGGCCGCTGCGAGACCTTCTGTCCGGACCTGGCCGTGAGCCTGGACCGGGGTCTGAACGGGGACCGGCTCAACGGGTATTACTGCAAGGGCTGCGGCATCTGCGCCGAGGAGTGCCCCCGGGGCGCGGTGGTCATGGAAATCGACAGGGAAATCGCCGGGGAGGTGGACAAGTGAAAAAGGTCCTCACCGGGTCCCAGGCCGTTTCCCAGGCGGTCCGGCTGTGCCGGCCCCGGGTCATCGCCGCCTACCCCATCACCCCCCAGACCTCCATTGTGGAGGAGCTGGCCGCCATGTGCCAGGACGGCCGCCTGGCCGCCCGGTTCATGACCGTGGAATCGGAGCACTCGGTCATGTCCTCCATGTACGGGGCTTCGGCCGCCGGGTCCAGGGTCTTTACCGCCACCTCCTCCCACGGCCTGGCCTACATGCACGAGGTGCTGCATTGGACCGCTGGGGCCAGGCAGCCGGTGGTCCTGGCCAACGTGAACCGGGCCATGGGCCCGCCCTGGAACATCCTCTGCGACCACCAGGACTCCCTGGCCCAGCGGGACACGGGCTGGATGCAGTTCTACACCGAGAGCGCCCAGGAGGTGTTGGACACCACCATCGCCGCCTTTAAACTGGCCGAACGGGTCAGCCTGCCTGGCATGGTCAACCTGGACGGGTTCTTCCTCTCCCACACCGCCGAGGTGGTGGACCTGCCTGAGCAGGACATGGTGGACTCTTTCCTTCCGCCCTTTGAACCGGAGTACAAGCTGGACCCGGACCACCCGGGCCACTTCGGAGGGGTCTGCATGGACCCCCGGGCCATCTGGTTCAGGAGCCGCATCCAGGCGGCCATGGACCAGGCCCTGGAGGAGGCCCCGGAACTGGACCGGGAGTTCGGCCGCCTCTTCGGCCGCAGCTACGGGTTGGTGGAGCCATACGCCCTGGAAGGGGCCGAGATCGCCCTGGTCGCCTACGGCACCGTGGCCGGCACGGCCCGGACCGTGGTGGACCGTCTCCGCAGCCAGGGCCGCTCCGTGGGGCTTCTGAAAATCCGTTTGTTCCGGCCCTTCCCGGGCCAAGAGATCGCCCGAGCCCTGGAGGGTGTGAAAAAGGCGGCGGTCCTGGACCGCAACTGCTCCTTTGGCCAGGGCGGCGTCTTCGCCTCGGAGCTGAAAACAGCCCTCTACGACCGGCCGGCGGAATCCCGGCCCCTGGTCCTGCCCTTTATCGTGGGCCTCGGCGGCCAGGACGTGACCCCGGAGTTGATAACCCAGGTCCTGGACCGGGCCGGGGAGATGGACCGGCCGCCCGCAGCGGCCGTGTGGATGGGAGGCGAATCATGACCCAGCCCCACCCGGCCCAGGATCAGGTCTTCCTCCCCGGCCACCTGGGCTGCCCGGGCTGCGGCGCGGCCCTGGGCCTGCGTTTCGCCCTGGAGGCCCTGGGCGAAAAAACAATTCTGATCATGGGGGCCTGCTGCGCCGACATCATTGTGGGGCTCTATCCCCAGTGCAACCTCAGGATTCCGGTCCTGGACTCGGTCTTCGCCTCGGCCGCCGTGACCGCGGCCGGGGTCAAGGCCTCCCTGGAGATGCAGGGCCGCACCGACCTGACCGTGCTGGCCTTTGCCGGAGACGGGGGCACCTTTGACATCGGGCTCCAGTCCCTTTCGGGCGCGGCCGAGCGCAACGAGGACATTATCTACCTCTGCTACGACAACGAGGCCTACATGAACACCGGCATCCAGCGCTCCTCGGCCACCCCGGCCGGGGCCTGGACCACCACCACGCCCCGGGCCAAGGATTCGCCCAAAAAGGACATTGTCAGGATCATGGCCGCCCACTCCATCCCCTTTGCCGCCACCGCTTCGGTGGCCTTTCCCGAGGACTTCCGGGCCAAGCTGAAACAGGCCAGGTCGATCAAGGGGCTGCGCTTCATCCATCTCCACTCGCCCTGCCCCCCAGGCTGGCGGGTCCCCTCGGCCAAGTCCATCAAGGTGGCCCGCTACGCGGTCCAGTCCAGGGTCTTCCCCCTCTACCAGGTGGAGTACGGAGACCGCTACATCCTGACCAGTCCCGACTTCGCCAGGCCGGTGAGCGATTACTTCCAGCTCCAGGGGCGGTTCAACGACCTGACCCCGGACCAGACCGCCCAGGCCCAGGCCCTGGTGGAGGCCCGCTGGGATCGCCTGGTCAGAAGAGCCCGGGAGAGCCGGACCGGCCGGTGAGCCGTAACGGACCGGGGTGGAACTAGTTTTCACCACGGCAGACCGTTTGAAGGCTCATTCTTCTTTAATCCTTTACCGATTCTTCTTTTGTAAAAATACTAAATAATGATGATATGTAATTTATTCCATTGAAGTGCGGTCCGGTTCTGATTAACGGCCCGGACCGGGAGACAGGGGCGGCCGGGGTTGTGAAGGTTATATAAAGATCATTAAAATAACGTAATTGGTGTTGGATAGAATTAAGCAAATTGTAATTCTTGTCCAATAAGATGTTAAGACGTACAATTTCCGGAAAGGGCGGCGCGCCTTTTCCCGCATCCGGCCTGAAGGTTTGATCCAATGGTATCGTGCAGGCCATATAGATTACCCAACCGCCGCGATCGGCAGGCGATAGTCATAATTGCGGCGTCGGCAGCGGCCCGGAAGGTCTTTTTTCTGCTGTGGAACCGAGGAGAATGCGGCTGTGATCAGAAAAGCGATAGTCCTGACGATCCTGTGTTGCCTTTTGGGTTTCAGCGGCCCGGTCCGGGCCGGCCTGGATGAACAGTACCGTGATTTCGCCTCACTGGCCCAGGCCTGCGCCAAGGAGCAGCTGGAGACGGAGGTCCGCATCCGGAATCTGAAAAAGATGGCCGGGGATGCCCTGGACCTGACCATCAAACTGGGCCGCTCCCACGGTAAACTGTCCAAGGACTGCCGCATGTTGAAGGTCCAAATCCAGAAGCAGGAATTTCTTGGCTTTGTCCTGGAGTTGACCAGCTTCGCCTATTCCCTGACCACGGGTCCGTTTACCCAGTCGCTCACCAAGATGGGGCTGAAGGCGGTGCACAACCAGCTTTTTGTGCTTAGTCAGTCCCTGGAGGAGCTGGGTAAGAATCTCTCTCGCAAGGAACTGGGCCAGCCCCAGGCCGAGCAGGAGATAAAAGCCGTCCTGGGCGAGCTGGAGGCGCGGGTGGAGGAACTTGACGACGTCCGCAAGCGGGTCCATCAGCGGCGGGTGGCCATGCTTCAGGAGATCAAGGACCTGGAGGCCAGGCTCGGCAGGTTGAAAAAAAACTGCGCCGAGGACGCGGCCCGCCTGGTCCAGGCCGTGACCGGTCCGCCTTCCTCCGGAAATCAGGACCGCCCGGCAAAGGGGGGATACTGGCAACTGGTCAATATCAGCGGTGGGGCCAATCCGCCTCGGGAAGAACAGTGCTACGCCCGGAGCGCCTCGGGCGGAGAAGGGGCCCTGACCTTCACCATTCTGAACAAGTGCACCAAAAACAAGACCAAGTTTCAGGGCCAGGCCTCCTGGTCACGGCCTTCCGAGGTCCTGGTTCCCGGCCGGAGCTACTCCCAGGAGGTGACGGTCCGCCGCCTGGCTTTTGATCCCGGGCTTTTCCAGGACATCCACCTTTCGGCCAACCTGGAGCCCGGCCGCATCTCCTGCGGGGCCACAGCCGGGGGCGGCGAATACCGTGTTTTCCTGAAGGTCGGCTCCAAATCGGACAAGGGAGGCCAACGCAAGATATTCAAGTTCACCGCCCCAGACCTGGGTTACGCCGACAGTATCTCCTCCCGGGAGATAGCCATTTTGTTTTGCACCAACGGAGGCGGGTACAAGTACCTCTACCGCTGGGTGCCCAAGGGCGGGAGACCGGAACAGGTCAAGCTGCCCTCTGTCCGGGGAGACGGGGGCCAGGGCGGCGGCGGACAGGACCGGGATCTCCCGGAAAGCGACCCCCTTGGCGGCCGATGGGATGATCCCGTCGCCCAGGGAGCCTGGACCTTCACCCCTCTCAAGAAGGGAGGCTACCAAGCCGAGTTCAGGGGAATGATCCAGGCCAGGGGACGGGCCATACTCCAGGGGCGGAGTCTGGTCATAGACCTCCAGGTGGAGAAGGAAAAGATACGCTATCGGTTGACCCTTTCCGAAGACGGCTCCCAGGCCAGGGGTTCCTGGACCTCCAGCAACGGTGAGACTCAGGAGGCCGTTCTCACCCTCCGGGGTCAGGGGGCGAAGGTTCCGGAAGGCCAAGACGCCTCAATCCGGATCAGGCCCGGAGAGAAACCCCTGAAGCTCTTTGGCAACGGCAATCCGAAAGTTGTCCGGAACAACCCCACGGCCTCCACGGTGCTCTCCTTTTCCTCCCCCCAACTCATAACCAGGATAACCACCTACCACTTCAACTTCAACAAGGGGGACGAGCCGGGAACCATCGGCTTGAAGGATTCCCGGGGCCGGGTTTACGGCCCCTGGAAAGCCCTGGCCAAAAACCCGGACGGAACCCCGCCCCGGAGGTACTGGACCGCGGCTCCCATGGAGGTGCTTCCGCCGGGAAAATACCGGGTGGTGGATTCGAATCCGGCCACCTGGTCCCACAATTCCGCTTCCGGAGGCCGGGGCATCGTCTGGGTGGAGGGCGTGCCCCGCTGAGGCGTTCGCCAGCCGCCGGCCGCGAGGTTTTCGGGAAACGGCCGGGAAAAGGGAGGGTCATGAAGAAAATCCGAACTCCATCCGGGAAGGGTAGCCTCCTGATTATGGGCGCGGTCCTGATTCTGTCCTTATCGGTGCCGGGCCAGGGCCGAGATCTTTTCCAGCCCGGAAGAGGTGCTGGTCGAACAGGACCGCCTGGTAGGTTTGTTTAAAAGCCACTGTACGGAAGGTTTTTTAGCCAGGAATATGCTTCTGGCCGGGGAACGGGTCCTGATTCTGCGGTACTACAGGAGCGGCGGGACCATTTTTTTTATTCTGCCCCGGCAGGGAGAAAAGATTTGCCAAATCTACACCTGGATCGGGGACAAGTTTCAGAAGCTGCCCAGGCCGGCAGAGGAGGTTTCGGCTACCCTGACCCTGCCTGGACAGCCGCCCCGCGAGCCTGCCGCGGCCGGGCAGGCGCCGTCCCTGCCCCTGGAGATAACGCGGCGCAACGACTTCGCCTATTACACCGTCACCCTTAAGGCCGACGAGAACCGATCCGGAGGGGTTCCATGAGACTGGTCACCGATCTTGAGGTGTTGCGCCGCCTGGCAGCCTTGGTCGGGCTGTTTACGGCCCTAATCTTTTTTCTGAACCCGGTCGGGACGGTCCTGAAGGTGGATCTGCCTGATTTCGCCCGCGTCCAGAAACAAGGGGCCGTTTGGGAAAAGAGCCGCAAACTGCCCCTGGAGAAGTTTATCGCCCAAAGGGTCGACGGCCGGCTCAGGGAGGTCTCGGGACCGGAATGGGAGGCCGTGGTCCGGGGTCTGTTGAGCCACCGCCAGGGCCGGACCCCTGCAAAATGGATCGACAACCAGCCCAAGAGGCTCAAAGGCCGGGATCGGGAATTTTATTTCAGCCCTGATCAGGAACCTTTCGCCAAGGTCTCCCCAGGGCCGGGACGGGTGGTCTACCTTGCCTTAAACCTTGAAGGCCGGAAACACTATGTCCTCCTGAACCCCAAGCGGCCAGAAGATGCCCGGGACGCCCCGTCAAGCATCCTTTATCCCCTCCGCGGATTTGCCTGGGCGCCCCTGGCCCTGGGTCTGCTGATCTACTTTTTCCTGCCCAAGGTCAAGAGGCCCCGAGGCAGCCTGGGCTATCTCAGGCTGCGGAGTCTGGTGATCTCTGATCTTATGGGCCTGGCCTTTGCCGGGTTTTTTTTCGCCTTTCCCCTGGGGATGATCCTGGATAAAGGCGGAGGTCTTACCTCCCTGTTCGATTTTGAGGGGGGCTGGGCCTGGCTGACCATCTGCATGTGGCTTTTAAGCGTCTTCGGGCTGGTAATGATTGCGGCGGGAGCTTGGTACCGTACCTTCTGGATCACCTTCACGCCGCAGGGACTGGTTCGTCACACCTGCCGGGGCAGCCGGTTCTACCCCTATGTCGAGATGAAGCAGGCCTCGCTGCGCGACAAAAACCATCACTGGCTGGTGACCATGCTCCTGCTGCTGGGCGGCAACAATCCCACCGCCCTGGGCCAGGCCGTCATCCTGGCCGGCCAGAAACATACCGGCATAGG
Organism: Desulfarculia bacterium; assembly: GCA_963662305.1. GTDB lineage: Bacteria > Desulfobacterota > Desulfarculia. Next base: position 1,754,974 of record OY759351.1, read on the forward strand.
GCTTAACATGAAAAAAGGAAAATCCTTGTGGATCAGGCTGGAGGCCTTTGAGGAGCCGGAGAGGCTGGTCCGGAATCTGAAAGAGAACGGGGTGAAGCTGGCTGCAAATATAAAGCCGCTTCTGAAAAACTGAGGAGGCCGGGCCGGCTCCGTCCGGCCGGGGCCAAAAGGCCCCGGCCGGCTCGAGTCCGTTCCCTGTCAGATCACCGGTCCGATGCAGTAGATGTCCATGGAGTTGGTGTAGCCCGAGATCTCGGCCGAGGTCAGGGCTCCGGAGGCGTACCGGAACAGCTCGTCCTCGATCCTTTGGCCGGCCTGGGGCAGGGTCTCCTCGCCTTCCAGGACCTGGCCCACAAAGATGTCCATGTGGTCCTTGAGCCCCTTCCAGGTGCGCTCGTTGCCGGTGACCTTGACCACCGGCACAAAGGGGAAGCCCTGGGGCGCGCCCCGGCCCGTGGCAAAGGCGATGATGTTGCAGCCAGCGGCGGCCAGGCCGGTGAGGATCTCCGGCTCCCGGCCCGGGGAGTCCATGACCACCAGGCCCTTGCGGTCCGGCCGGACCCCGTACTCGTAGACCGCCTCGATGGGCGCGGTTCCGGACTTGGCGATGGCCCCCAGGGATTTTTCCTCGATGGTGGTGATGCCGCCCTTGATGTTGCCGCCGGTGGGCTGGCCGCCCCGCATGTCGCAGCCCACGGCCTTGGCCCGGTTCTCCATGCGGTCCACCAGGTACAGGATCTCTTGGCCGATTTGCTCGGTCCGGGCCCGCTTGGCCAGAAGATGCTCCGCGCCGATGAACTCCGTGACCTCGCCCAGGATGGAGGTGCCGCCCATCCGGACGATCGCATCTGAGACCAGGCCCACGGCCGGGGTGGTCACAAGCCCCTGGGTGGTGTCCGAGCTGCCGCACTTGAGCCCCAGGACGATGTCCGAGGCCGGACAGGGCACCCGCCTTTCCAGGCTGGCCTGGCGGACCAGGTCCTGGGCCAGGAGCTGGCCCTGGGCCGCGGAGTTGGCCGCGCCCCCGGTCTCCTGGATCACCACCGTCTCCACCTGCTTGCCGCTCTGGGCGATGCCGTCGGCCACGGTCTCCAGATTCACGCTCTCGCAGCCCAGGCTGACCAGGAGCACGGAATGGAGATTGGGGTTCCTGCCCAGGTTGATCAGGGTTTGAGTCACCCGCTCGATGTCAACAGGGGTCTGACAGCAGCCCTGGTGATGGAGGAAGGCCGAGGTGCCCTTGACATTGGCTACGATGCGTTCCACCACCTCGTTGGCGCAGACCACCGTGGGCAGAACCCCCACGTAATTTCTGGTGCCCACACTGCCGTCGGCTCTCCTAAAGCCCTGGAATTCTCTCTGCTCCACTTTACTTCTCCCAATCTCCCCGTCCACGGAGGCTCTCGATGTTCTGGATGTGAGCGTGGGTTCCGGCGTCGATGTCAACTGTGGCCCGGCCGATCACCTCCCCGTACTTGAGGATGTCCTCCCCCTGGGAGATGTGCCGCACCGCAAACTTGTGGGCGTACGGTATGAACTCCCGGATGCTTATCTTGCTGGTTTTCTCGGCCACTCCCACCAGGACCTCTTCGCCCGGTTGAATGTCCCGCAGGGAGGTAGCCACATTATCGGCTTCCTTTAACTGGATCGCGTCTGTTTTCATCCTGACTCCCTTTCCGCCCTTTCTGAACTGTTTCATCGCAGCGTGTTGTGGATCTGACCTGAGCAGTGTCGGCCTTCCGGCATTTCGGCGCAGGGCCGGGGCAAAAGCCGGTCAAGGCTTTGCCCCGGCCCCAAGCTTACGTCTTCGGGTATCGGGGGACAAGCATATTGGCCTTGTTTTGGGGGCCGTCCGGCGCTCCGGCAGGGCAAAGGCGGCCCGCCTATTTTTTGTCCTCGAGCAGGTCGGCCAGTCCGGCAAAAGGATTGTGGGTCGAAAACGAGCCCTGGTCCCTTTCCGCCTGGGACGCGGTGTATGAATCGGCCACGTCCATCCGGGCGTGCTCGTTGTCGTGGCAGTAAATGCACAGCAATTCCCAGTTGCTGCCGTCGGGCGGATTGTTGTCGTGGTTGTGGTCCTTGTGGTGCACGGTCAGCTGTTTCAGGTTCCTGCCGCTGAACTCCCGGCCGCATTTGGCGCAGACCCAGGGAAACAGCTTGAGCGCACGCTCCCGGTAGGTGTTCTCCCGGTCGCCCCGGTCCTGCCTGACCTGGGCCATGATCCGGCTCAGGCTGTCCTTGTTCGATCCGCTTTTCTCGGACGGCATGACCGCACACCCCCTCTGTCGGGCCCCTGGAGGCCGTCTGGCAACCTCTGATGCGGCCGCGTCCGGCGCTCCGTTCAAAAACGGCCGCCGGAAACATGGCCACTCTGTTATCTCAGGTTATCGCACCGGCCCCCAGGGGTCAATGGCAGGGGTCCTTCAACCGGGAAAGCTTCTTTTTTTAAAGCCCCCCGGCCTTTTCCCAAACCGCGCCCACCCCGATGGCGGCCATGCAGTCCGGTTCGCCTTTGGGGCAGCGGCGCTTGACGCAGCCCGCGCAGCCCAAGGGCGATTGGAGGGTGGGATGGCCGGGCGGACCGTTGCGGGAGGCCAGGGTGGGGCCGTAGAGGGAGAGAGTGGGGGCGCCCAGGGCCGCGGCCAGGTGGAGCGGGCCGGTGTCCCCGCCGATCACCAGCCGGGCCTTGGCCAGGAGCGCGGCCAGTTCGGTCAATTCCAGGGGCGGGGCCTTAAGGGCCGTCGTGACGGCCACGGCCCGGTCCACCCGCCGTTCCTCGTCCGACCCGAACCAAGGCAGGACCACCCTGCCCTGGTGGGTCAAACGGTCCAGCAGTTCCAACCAATGGCCCAGGGGCCAGAGTTTGGTTCCGAACCCGCCGCCCAGGAGGGACACCGAAAAGGGCTCCTCCGCCAGCCAGGACGCCTTGGCCGCCAGGGACCGCCCGGCCTCCGGGTCGGTTCGGAGCAGGGGGGGCGGGGCCAGGTCCAGCTTTTGCCCGGCCAGGATGTTCAGGGGCGCGGCGTACTGCTCCCGCACCGGATCGCGGGCGTAATCCACCCGGGCTCTGGCGTTGAGAACCAGGGAGGCCAGGGACTCCCGGCAGGAGGACCGGTCGAACCCCACCCGCAGGCGGGACCTGACCACCCGGGTCATGAGGGCCGACTTGATCAGCCGCTGCAGATCCACCGCTGCGTCGTAGGGCGGCCGGGAGGCCTCCCGCAGGGGCCGCCACAGGGCCTCCCTGGCCTGGGCCGAGAAGGGGCTCTTCCTGGCCGCCCGGGCGTCCACTCTGACCACCCGGCGGAGGAAACCCTGGTTTTCCAGGACCGGCGCCCAGCGGGCTTCGGCCAGCCAGTCGATCTCCGTCTGGGGGAAGGCGTTCTGGTAGGCCCGCACCGCAGGCAGGGCGTGGACGATGTCTCCCAGGGAACCGGTTTTGACGATGAGAATGCGCAACTGATCCGCTCGGCCGATTCCCGCTACCGGACCACGACCGCCTGGTGGATGCCGGTCTGGCCGTTGCCGTTGAGGTCCCTGAAGGTTACCTCCAACCCGTACTCGCCAGGAGGAATATTATCCAGGGTGATGGTCAGGTTCATGAAGAATTCAAACATGGGTTCGCCGCAGTTCATGGTCCACTGCCCGAAGTCGCGCTGCCCGCCCAGGACCTTGCCCTCCTTGGAGAGAAGAGTCAGGTCACAGGCTATTCGGAAATTTAAGCCGTCTCCCGCCTGGGCGAAACGGTAACCCGCCGGCTCAACATAAATAAGGACCGGATCCCCTGACTTGTAGACGTTGTCCGGGCGGGGTTCGGCCATGCCGTAGCCCGGTGCCTTTTCCGAGACCAGAACCGCCTCCTTGATGGTCAGGGGCATCCTGTTCCAGACATGGGCGATGGCCTTGCGGAGCTCGGCCACCGACTCCAGGGGCTTGTTGTCCTTGTTCAAGCGGGCCGCCTCGGCCAGGATTCCCGTAAAATCGTCCGCCCCGGCCGGGCCGGTCCACAGCAGGCAGATCGCTATGGGTAACCAGGACCATCTCTTCATGGGCGTTACTCCTTGGGTTAAGGGTTTATGATCAGCCGGCGGCCCTACCTCCCGCCTGAATTCTCCGCGGGGCGGGCCGGAGCCTCCGGGGTTCACCTTTTGTAATTGGCGTGCTCCTTGGTCTCCTTGTCCTTTTTGACCACGGCCTGGCGGGGCAGGGGGGCCGCCCAGCCGGGAATGTCCTTGAAGGTGATCCGGTACTCGCCCGGCTCCAGGCGCAGCCCGGAGTTGTGGAGGAACCAGGTGTGGCCCTCATCCACGCTCCATTGGGCCCCGGCCTTGACCGCCTCGGCCGGCCGGATGATCACCCGCAGCACTCCGCTGGGCCCGACGATGATGGTCCCGTAGGTGGAGCCCACCTCCACGGACTCGCCGTCGGCCAGGGTCACGGTCATGGGCTGGGGAGTGGCCCAGCCGCCCTGGGTCTGGAAGATGATGGTGTAGGTTCCGGCCGGGAGGTCGAGAACCGTTCCGCCGGGCTGCCAGGTTTCGCCGTTGTCCACCGACCAGGCGGCGCCCATGGCGGTCACCTCCGGGGGATTGAGGACCACCTTCAGCCGGCCGCCCCGGAGCAGCCTGGCGTACTCCACCTCGATGGTGGAGCGGACCCGCTCCTCCAACTGGAGGTTGTACTCATGGGGCGTTCTCCAGCCCGGAACCTCCCGGAAGACGACCACATACCTGCCGGGGGGCATCTCCACGGCCTGTCCGCTCTTAAACCAGGTCCGGCCGTAGTCCACCGACCAGGAAGCCCCGGCCCGGACCGCCTCGATGGGTTTGATGTTTACCGTCAACCGCCCGGCCCAGGATGTTCCGGCGGCAAGAAGCGGAGCCGCCAGAAGAGCCATAAAGGCCAGGATGAATATTCGTCGCCGCATGGGGCACCCCCTGAATCCGCTGATGTCCTCCAGTCTAACATACTCCGGGAGCGAGAAAAAGAAACGGACGGGTGTCCGCTCCGGCCGCCGGCATGGCGGCGGCCGGGTGCCCGATTCCGGGATAAAGGCTTACAGGCTCCGAAGCCGTTGGCCGGCCTCCTCCAGAGTCTTCATCTGTTTGCAGTAGCAGAACCTGATCTGGTCCCGACCCAGACTCTTGTCGGAGTAGAAGGATGAGCCGGGCACGGCCGCCACGCCGCAGGTCTCGATGAGCCTGAAGCAGAACCGGGTGTCGTTATCGACCCCGAACCTGTCCATGAGCTCTCCCACCCGGCAGATGATGTAGTAGGCCCCCTGGGGCAGGTTGGGGTTGAAGCCTTTCTCTTCCAGGACGTTGTAGAGATAGTCCCGGGCCTGGAGATAGCGGGCGGACAGGCCTTGGTAGTAGCTGTCCGGCAGGTTCAGGGCCGTGGCCGCGGCCACCTGGAGGGGCCGGGCCGCGCCCACGGTGAGGAAATCGTGGACCTTGCGGATGCGGGAGGTGATCCGCTCCGGGGCGATGGCCCAGCCGATGCGCCAGCCGGTCAGGGAGTAGGTCTTGGACACGGCGTTTATGGTCACGGTCCGCTCAAACATGTCCGGCAGGGAGGCCAGGGCGATGTGCTTCTCGCCGTTGTAGATGATGTGCTCGTAGATCTCGTCGGTCACGGCGTAGGCGTCCCATTTTTGGCACAGCGCGGCTATCTCCTCCAACTCCTTGCGTCTGAAGACCTTGCCCGTGGGGTTGTGGGGGGTGTTGACGATCACGGCCTTGGTCCTGGGGCCGAAGGCGGCTTTGAGCTCTTCCGGGTCGTAGGACCAGTCCGGCGGACGGAGGGTCACATAGCGGGGGACGGCTCCGGAAAGGGTGGAATCAGGCCCGTAGTTTTCGTAAAAGGGTTCGAAGATGACCACCTCGTCGCCGCGGTTGATCAGGGCCATGAGGGTGGCCATCATGGCCTCGGTGGAACCGCAGGTCACGGTCACCTCCGTCTCGGGGTTGAAGGAGAAGCCGTTCCAGCGGGCCACCTTGGCGGCCAGGGCGGTTCTCATGTCCGGCTCGCCGTGGGTGATGGCGTACTGGTTGAACTCGTCGGCAATGGCCTTTTGGGCGGCCTCTTTTATCTCCGCCGGGGCCTCCCAGTCCGGGAACCCCTGGGACAGGTTCACCCCTCCTGCGGCGACGCAGACCCGGGTCATCTCTCTGATCACAGATTCAGTAAAATTATCCGTAGAGTGGGAAAGCGGCTTCAACTTGTACCTCCAGGGTGGCCGACGGAACCGAAAAGGCGCTTCGGCCGAAGATTCCGCCGAGAATAGCCAGGAAAAGTGGCCTAGTCAAGAATATATTCAGGCCAGGTAAGGGTGTCTGTCGAAAAAAATTCGATTAACATTATGGCAGGCCGAACCAAAAGCGATCAACGAACCCAGGACAGCCTGCTCCCTTCGAGACCGGGTTGGTAAAATAAAATTTACATCTGCTTTATATCCGGAAACGGACGGGGCCAGAGTTGGGCAAGGCCGTTGTTTTGGGGGGTAATGCGCCATAGATAAGTTCAAAATATAAGCTTCCCAAGAATGATTGATTTATTGGATCAAACTATGTTACCAACATTCGAGAGGATGCAAACGCCCGGGAGAGGCGCCCGGATCCGAATCAAAAGGAGCAGGAGATGGAAAACGACAGACGCCGGGATTTTCTGAACCGGCTGACCGAAGACTTGGAGGGCCTCAAGGCCGAAGGATTGTTCAAGGCCGAGCGGGTCATAACCTCCCAGCAGCAGGCCGATATCACCGTGGCCGGAGGGGAGCATGTCCTCAATTTCTGCGCCAACAACTACCTGGGCCTGGCCAACAACTCGGCCCTGATCAAGGCCGCCCAGGAGGGCGGGGACAGATACGGCTTCGGCATGGCCTCGGTCCGGTTCATCTGCGGCACCCAGGAGCTGCACAAACAGCTGGAGGCCCGCATCAGCGGTTTTCTGGGCACAGAGGACGCCATCCTTTACTCTTCTTGCTTCGACGCCAACGGGGGGTTGTTCGAGACCCTGTTGTCGGAAGAGGACGCGATCATCTCCGACGAGCTGAACCACGCCTCCATCATCGACGGGGTCCGGCTCTGCCGGGCCCAGCGGTACCGCTACAAAAACAACGACATGGCCGACCTGGAGGCCAAGCTCCAGGAAGCCCGAAAGGCCGGGGCCCGGACCATGCTCGTGGCCACGGACGGGGTCTTCTCCATGGACGGGATCATCGCCGACCTCAAAGCCATCTGCGACCTGGCCGACAAGTACGGGGCTCTGGTCATGGTGGACGACTCCCACGCCGTGGGCTTCATGGGCGCCAAGGGCAAGGGCACCCCGGAGTACTGCGGGGTGGAGGGCCGGATCGACATCAATACCGGAACCTTGGGCAAGGCCCTGGGCGGGGCCTCGGGCGGCTACACCAGCGGGCGCAAGGAGATAGTGGCCTGGCTGCGCCAGCGGTCCCGGCCCTATCTGTTCTCCAACACCCTGGCCCCCATGGTCGCGGCCGCCTCCCTCAAGGTCCTGGAAATGCTGGAGGGCGGGGACGAACTGCGGGTCCGCCTCCATGAGAACAGCGCCTATTTCCGCTCCAAGATGAGCGGGCTGGGCTTCGACCTGGTGCCGGGGGACCATCCCATCATCCCGGTCATGCTGGGCGATGCGGTGCTGGCCTCCAACATGGCGGCCATGATGCTGGACAAGGGCATCTATGTGGTGGGCTTCTCCTTCCCGGTGGTGCCCAAGGGCAAGGCCCGGATCAGGACCCAGATGTCGGCGGCCCACACCCGGGAGCACCTGGACCGGGCCATCGAGGCATTCGCCCAGGTGGGCCGGGAGCTGGGCGTTATTAGTTAAACGGAAGGAGCAATCATGAAAGCGCTGGTCAAGTCCGAAGCCGGGCCGGGCCTGTGGATGCGGGACGTTGAAGAGCCGGTCTGCGGCTACAACGACGTCAAGATAAAGATAAATAAGACGGCCATCTGCGGCACGGACCTGCACATCTACAACTGGGACAAATGGGCCCAGGGCGTGATCAAGCCGCCGGTGACCATCGGCCACGAGTTCGCCGGGGTGGTAGTGGAAAAGGGGCCCGGGGTCAGCGGCATCGAGCTGGGCCGGCGGGTCTCGGGCGAGGGCCACATCACCTGCGGCCAGTGCCGCAACTGCCGGGCCGGGCGGAGGCACCTCTGCCGCCAGACCGTGGGCGTGGGGGTCAACCGGAACGGCTGCTTTGCCGAATACCTGGTCATCCCGGCGGTCAATGCCTTTCCCCTGCCCGACGACATCTCCGACGATCTGGGCTCCATTCTGGACCCTTTCGGCAACGCCACCCACACCACTCTCTCTTTTGACCTGGTGGGCGAGGACGTGCTCATCACCGGGGCCGGGCCCATCGGGGTCATGGCCGCGGCCCTGGCCAAGCACGTGGGGGCCAGGTTCGTGGTGGTGACCGACGTCAACGACTACCGGTTGGGCCTGGCCGCCGGGCTGGGGGCCACCCGGACCCTCAACCCGACCAAGGGCGACCTGAAGCAGGTCCAGAAGGACCTGGGCATGAGGGAGGGGTTCGACGTGGGCCTGGAGATGTCCGGGGTGCCCTCGGCCTTCCAGTCCATGCTGGAGAACATGAACCACGGCGGCCGGATCGGGATGCTGGGCATCTTCAAGGACCACCTGACCGTGGATTCGGGCCTGATCATCTTCAAGGGCCTGACCATCAAGGGCATCTACGGCCGGGAGATGTTCGAGACCTGGTACAAGATGACCACGGTGCTCCAGTCCGGACTGGATATCAGCCCCGTCATCACCCACCGCTATCCGGTGGACGATTTCATCGAAGGGTTCGAAAAGGTCAAGAGCGGCAGGTCAGGCAAGGTGATCTTGGATTGGGACTGATTTAAAAAGCGGAATGAGTTTCTTATACTTGGATGGACCGGCAGCGATTGCGCATCTCCCTATACTTACATGAAATATTCCCCTCTCCCCTTAGGGGAGAGGGTCAGGGTGAAGGGACGAAAATAAGAGGTCTCAGGGCTGCGTCCCTGACACTGGTACGACTTTTCCGGAAATCGCTCCGCTAAGGCCAAGGGGCCTCTTCGCCTTTGGCATTCCAAAGGCTCGCCGGCCCCTTGGAACCCCGCTCGCGAAAGAATATTTCGGCCGTACAGAAAACGGGCTCTGTCGTCCCCAAGCACACGCCGGGTAATTGGAACAACCCGTCAGACCCCGTGTGCCCTGGGGCTAAAGATATGCAAGGCTGCTCTATAAGGAAGCCGCCCCCATTGTGGGCGGCCAACTGTTTTATGGATAAGGTAGTTGCCGAGGTTTAACCCAGGTTGCACGTTAAGAAAAGTCAGTGCTGTCAGGGTCACACCCCTGACAGAAAAGACCACAATTTTTTCCGAAAGCACCGGCCACAATGTGGCCGGGAAACATTATTTTTCAGCCTTTCATATCTTTAGCTCCGGCGCACACGGGGTCTGTAAACTTGCTTGGAGTCGCCTATGCTTTTCGTCCCTGCCTACAATGCTCCAATAACCAATGAGGCCAATGGCTTTTGGCACGCGGGGTTCCAAGGGGCCGGCGAGCCTTTTTCCGAAAAAAGCGGACAGGCCCCTTGGCCTTAGCGGAGTGGCTCTGGAAAGATAGCGCTGCTAATTTTTATAGCTGCCGGGGGCGCGACCCCGGCAGCACAAAGAAAGCTCCTGATTTATCCCTCATCCCTCCCCCAACAACCCCCGGCTCAGCTCCGCCACCGGCTCCAACCCCTTGGCCAGGGCCCGGAACATCTCCGGGGTCAGGCTCTGCCGTCCGTCGGACAAGGCCCTGTCCGGGTCTGGGTGGACCTCCACCATGATCCCGTCCGCCCCGGCCGCCACCGCGGCCAGGGCCAGGGCCGGGACCAGCTCCCGCTTCCCGGCCGCGTGGGAGGGGTCCACCACCACGGGCAAATGGGAGAGCTGCTTCAGCAAAGGCACGGCGGCCAGATCCAGGGTGTTGCGGGTGGCCGTCTCAAAGGTGCGGATGCCCCGCTCGCACAGGATCACCCCCGGATTGCCCCGGGCCAGGATGTACTCGGCCGAGAGAAGGAATTCCTTGACCGTGGCCATGAGGCCCCTTTTAAGCAGGACCGGTTGGCCCTGGTCGCCCGCGGCCTCCAGGAGGGCGAAATTCTGCATGTTCCGCGCCCCGATCTGGAGGATGTCGGCGTAGCGGGCCACCAACTCCACCTCCCCGGGCCGGAGCACCTCGGTGACCACCTTGAGCCCGCTTTCTTTCCCGGCCTGGGCCAGGTACTCCAGCCCTTCCCGCCCCAGACCCCGGAAGGAGTAGGGCGAGGTCCGGGGCTTGAATGCCCCTCCGCGCAAAAAGGAGGCCCCGGCTCCGGCCAGCACATTGGCCAGGGAGATAATGGAATCCCGGCTCTCCACGGCGCAGGGCCCGGCCATGACAGCCACCCCGGGCCCGCCCACGGTCCGCTCCCCCACCCGGACCACGGTCCTTTGGGAGCGGAAGTCCCGGGAGGCCAGCTTCCAGGCGGAACCGAACTCCTCCACCTCCTCCACCCCCTTCAGCCCGGCCAGGGCCTCCCTGAGTTTGGGGATGGAAGCCTGGTCCATCTCCTCGACCACCCCGATCACCACCCGGTCTTCCGGGGAGATGATCCGGGGCTCCAGGCCCCTGTGCTGGAGGGCGGCCAGAACTTGGCCGATCTCTCTCTTGGGCGCGCCTTGGTGCATGATCACGACCATGTGTCCTTGCTCCTCGGTTGGGATTGTCAGGCCGCCCGGCACCGGGCCGGGAGGTACTTTTGGAGGAAGTTGAGGATAACCCTTTGCCCTTCCGGGGTGGCGATGGATTCGGGGTGGAACTGGACCCCTTCGATCATCAATTCCTCGGCCCGCAGGCCCATGACCGCGCCGTCGGCGGTGAAGGCCGAAACCTTGAGCGGGGACTTGAGGCTCTCCTCGGTGACCACCAGGGAGTGGTAGCGGGCCGCCACGAATGGGTTGGGCAGTCCGGCGTAGATGGTCCGGCCGTCGTGGAAGATCTCCGAGGTCTTGCCGTGGACCGGTTCCCGCCCCCGGACGACCTCGGCCCCGAAGGCCTGGCCGATGCACTGGTGGCCCAGGCAGATGCCCAGGATGGGCCGCCGGCCCTTGAAGCGGCGGATCAGATCCAGGCTTATCCCGGCCTCCTCGGGCCGACCCGGCCCTGGGGAGATGACTATCGCTTCCGGGTCCAGATCCTCGGCCTGGTCCAGGGTCAGGGCGTCGTTGCGGCAGACCGCGACCTGGCTGCCCAGAATCCCCAGGGCCTGGGCCACGTTGTAGGAGAAGGAATCGTAGTTGTCGATCAGCAGGATCATGGTTTTACCTCCGTTCCCGGATTTACGTTTCCTTCCAGCGCCTTGACGAACCCCCGGGCCAGTTTCCGGACCGCCTCTGTCGGCCCTCCGTTTTCGTTTTCCCGGTTAGCGGCCCGTATCAAAGCCGTGCCCACTATCACCCCGTCGGCGTGGTCGGCCAGGGCTCCGGCCTGGGCCGGAGAGGAGACGCCGAAGCCCACGGCCACGGGCAGGGCCGATTTTTTCCTCAACTCGGCCAGGCGGTCTTTTATCTCCCTGTCCAGAGCCAGGTTTGAGCCGGTCACCCCGGTCAGGGAGGCGTAGTAGACGAACCCCCGGCCCAGCTCCAGGATCTTCTCCAGCCGCCCCGGGGTGGTGGTGGGGGCGGCCATGAAGACGGTCTCCAGGCCGTGTGGGGTCGAGGCCTCCAGCCAGGAGGCGGCCTCCTCGGGGGGCAGATCCGGGATGATCAGCCCCGACACTCCGGCCTGGGCCGCCTGGCTTGCAAAGCGGGCCGGGCCCCTTTGCAGCACCGGGTTGTAGTAGGTCATCAGCACCAGGGGGCATTCGACCCTGTTCTCCAACTCCGCCGTCATCTCCAGGACCCGGTCCACGGTCATTCCGGCGGCCAGAACCTTGGTCCCGGCGGCCTGAATCACCGGGCCGTCGGCCAGGGGATCGGAGAAGGGCAGCCCGATCTCGATGATCCCGGCTCCGGCCTGGGCCAGGGTTTCCACGATCTCCCGGAAGATTTCGGGGTCCGGGTACCCGGCCATCATGTAGGGGATGAACAGGGTCCTGTTTTCCTCTTTGGCCCGGTCAAAGGCCTTTCCGATCGCGGAACTCATGACTCCACCCCCAAAGCCAGGGCGGCCTGGGACACGTCCTTGTCCCCCCGCCCGGACAGGCAGACCACGACAATGGAATCCGGCGGCAGTTCCGGGGCCAGGCGGGCCAGCCCGGCCAGGGCGTGGGCCGATTCCAGGGCCGGCAGAATCCCCTCGGTTTCGGCCAGAAGCCTGAAGGCGTCCAGGGCCTCCCGGTCCGTGGCCGAGGTGTAGCGGACCCGGCCCAGGTCCTTGAGGAACCCGTGCTCCGGGCCCACGCCCGGATAGTCCAGCCCGGCGGCCAGGGAATGGGCCTCCGCGATCTGGCCGTCCTGGTCCTGGAGGAGATAGGAGAGGGAGCCCTGGAGGACTCCCGGTCTTCCGGCGCTCAGGCTGGCCGAGTGGAGACCGGTCTCGATCCCTTGCCCGGCCGCCTCCACCCCCACCATATCCGTCTCGTCGTCCAGGAAAGGGTGGAACAGCCCCAGGGCGTTGGAGCCCGCGCCCACGCAGGCCACCAGCAGATCGGGCAGCCGCCCGGCCTGCTTCAGAATCTGGTTCCGGGCCTCTTGGCCGATAACGGCCTGAAATTCCCGGACCATGAGGGGGTAGGGATGGGGCCCCACCACCGAGCCGATGATGTAGTGGCTGTCCCGGACCCGGGTCACCCAGTCCCGGATGGCCTCGTTGACCGCGTCCTTGAGGGCCTTTCCGCCGGACTCCACCGGGTTCACCTCCGCCCCCAGGAGCCGCATCCGGGTCACGTTGAGGGCTTGCCGTTCCATGTCCAAGGTGCCCATGTGGACCAGGCAGTCCAGGCCCAGCAGGGCCGCGGCCGTGGCCGAGGCCACCCCGTGCTGCCCGGCCCCGGTCTCGGCGATGATCCGCTTCTTGCCCATGCGCCGGGCCAGGAGGGCCTGGCCCAGGGCGTTGTTGATCTTGTGGGCCCCGGTGTGGGCCAGGTCCTCCCTTTTTAAGAAGATCCTGGCGCTTCCCAGCCTTTTGCTTAAGCTTCGGGCCTCGTACAAGGGGGTGGGGCGGCCCACGTAATCGGCCAGGAGCGAGTCAAGCTCCCGGTTGAAGATTTCGTCTTGGCGGGCCTCCTCAAAAGCCCCGGCCAGTTCGGTCAGGGCGGGCATGAGGGTTTCGGGGACGAACAAGCCCCCGTAGGGGCCGAACCGGCCCCGGCTGTCGGGCTTATCGGCCCAGGGCTTTGGCTTGTCTGATAAAACTGCGCATTCGGTCATGGTCTTTCCTTCCGGGTTCGATTTCAACGCCGCTGGAAACATCCAGGGCATAGGGCCGGACCTTTCTGACCGCCCGGGAGACGTTCTCCGGGGTCAGGCCGCCGGCCAGGATTATTATTCTTTTGGCCGCGATTTCTCGGGCCAGGTTCCAGTTAAAGGTTCGGCCGCTGCCGCCCCTGAGATTCCCCGACAGGGTGTCCAGAAGCAGGGTCACCTCGGGAAAAGCCGCCGGGTCCGGGAGCGGGCCGGAGCCCACCCGCAGGGTCTTGATCACCCTCGGGCCCAGGAGCCGGGCTGTCTCCTCGCTCTCCTCCCCGGCCAGCTGGATCAGGTCCAGGCCGCAATATTTGCGGATCTCTTGGATTTTTTCCGGGACCTCATCCACGAACACACCCACGGTGGCCACCAGGGGCGGCAGCTCCCTGATAATCTTCCGGACCGTGTCCGGGGAGACCCTCCGGGGGCTTGGGGCAAAGACGAACCCCAGGGCGTCGGCCCCGGCCTCGGCCGCGGCCAGGGCGTCCTCCAGGCGGGTCAGCCCGCAGAGCTTGACCCTGGGTTCAGGCGGCAACGCTCTCTCCCCCGGCCTGGCAGAGGCTCCTGAGCAGGGCCTCCGGGTCCCTGGCCTTCATCAGGGCCGTGCCGATGAGAAACCCGTGGAGCCCGGCTTGGTGGAGCCGGTCGATGTCCAGCGGACCTTTGATGCCGCTCTCGGCCACCACCGTGACCCCAGGACTGATCAGGGGCCGCAGAAGGAGGCAGGTCTCCAATGAGACCTTGAGGGTGGCCAGGTCCCGGTTGTTGATCCCCACCAGGGGCGGGTTGAGCGGCAGGACCCGCAACAGCTCCTCCCGGGAGTGGACTTCCACCAGGGGGGTCAGGCCCATCTCGCAGACTTCGTTGAACAGCCGTTGCAGCCGGTCCTGGTCCAGGGCCGCGGCGATGAGCAGAACCGCGTCGGCCCCGGCCAGGGCGGCTTGGTGGATCTGGATTGGGTCGATGATGAAATCCTTGGCCAGCAGGGGCAGGTTCACGGCCCCCCGGACCGCCCGGAGGTCCTCCAGGGAGCCTCCGAAAAAGGGCTTGTCCAGGAGGACCGAGATGGCCGAGGCCCCGCCCCGCTCGTAGGCCCGGGCCAGCTCGGCCGGGTCCACCTCTTGCCGGAGACTCCCGGCCGAGGGGGAATGGCGCTTTATCTCGGCGATGACGGCCCGGCAAGGGGCCTGTTTCAGGGCCGCGGCCAGGTTGCGCCGGGGCGGGAGGTTCCGGGCCTGCCGGCGCAGGCCGTCCCGGTCCGGCCCGGCCTTGAGCACGGCCACCTCCTGGTGTTTGCGCTCCAGAATGATGTCCAGCACGGTAGGCATCTCAGGCCGCTCCTTTCAGGGATTGTTTCCGCTCCCCATGGCCTGCGGCCGCCAGGAGGTTCAACTTTTCCAGGGCCCAGCCCTGGTCGATGGAGCGGGCCGCCGGGGTGAGCCCCCGCTCTATGCTTTCGGCCCGGCCGGCGGCGGACAGGGCTGCGGCCGCGTTGAGCAGGACCATGTCCCGGCAGGGCCCGGGCCGTCCCTCCAGCACCTCCAGGACGATCCGGGCGTTTTGGGCCGGGGTCCCGCCCTTGATCTCCTTTGGGTCGGCCCGCGGGAAGCCGAATTGTTCGGGCCCGATGGTGAAGGTCTCAAGTTCGCCCTGGCGCAGCCGGGTCACCTGGGTGGGGCCGGTGACGGTGATCTCGTCGCAACCGTCCGAGCCGTGGACCACGTAGGCCGACCTACACCCCAGCCGCCTCAGAACCCGGCCCAGGGTCTCGGTCAGGTCGGCCCGGAAGACCCCCACCACCTGGGCCTGGGCCTGGGCCGGGTTGGCCAGGGGACCCAGCAGGTTGAAGATGGTCCGGAGCTTTATCTCCCGCCTGGGCCCGGCCACGGCCCCCATGGAGGGGTGGAACAGGGGCGCGAACAGAAAAGCGACGCCGATCCGGTCCAGGCATCCCCCCGCCTCTTCCGGACTCATCTCCAGGTCCACTCCCAGTTCCTCCAGCACGTCCGCGCTGCCGCAGCCGGAGGAGACGGCCCGGTTGCCGTGCTTGGCCACCCGGACCCCGGCCCCGGCCGCCACCAGGGCCGCGGCCGTGGAAACGTTAAAGGTCCCGGTCTCGTCGCCGCCGGTGCCGCAGGTGTCCACCAGGGACCCCAGGTTTCGTCCGAGACCGGCCAGGGGCCGGCACCGGTCCCGCAGGACCCGGACCGCCCCGGTTATCTCGTTCACGGATTCGCCCTTGAGCCGGAGCCCCACCAGAAAGGCCCCGATCTGGGCCGGGGTGGCCTCCGAGGCGGTGATGATCTCCATCACCCGGCCCATCTCCTCTTCGCTGAGATCGAGGCCCGAGGTTACTTTTTTTATGGCTTCTACAATCATGCCGCCTCCTCCGCGGCCATCCTCAGAACCGAGATGCTCTGGGCGGCCTTTTGCATAATTTCCCGATATTCCGCTTCCGGGTCCGAATCGGCCACTATCCCGGCTCCCACCGGCACGCTGACCCGCCCGTCCTCAAAGAGGATCATTCTGATGGCGATGCAGGCGTCCATCCTCTCTCCTGGGCCGAAGTGGCCCACCGCCCCGCCATAGACCCCCCGAGCGCCGCTTTCCAGCTGGTCGATAATCTCCATGGCCCTGACCTTGGGCGCGCCCGAGAGGGTTCCGGCCGGAAAGGCGGCCTTGAAGGCGTCCACCATGTCCGCCCCCTGCCGGAGCCGCCCCCTGACTTGGGAGGTCAGGTGCATGATGTGGCTGAACCGCTCCACGGCCATGAAGGGCTCCACCTCCACGGTACCGTACTGGCTGACCCGGCCGGCGTCGTTGCGGGCCAGGTCCACCAGCATGACATGCTCGGCCCGCTCCTTTTCCGAGGCCAGGAGCTCCTCCTCCAACCGGCGGTCCTCCTCCGGGTCCCGGGAACGGCCCCTGGTTCCGGCGATGGGCCGCAGCATCACCTCCCCCTCCCGGACCCTGACCAGGGTCTCCGGGGAGGCTCCGGCGATCTGGAGCCCCTGAAAGTCCAGGAAGAACATGTAAGGCGAGGGGCTTTTGACCCGGAGCAGGCGGTAGAGGGCGAAAGGATCCAGGGCTGTCCGGCCAAGGTAGCGGTCGGCCAGGACCACCTGGAAGATGTCTCCGGCCCGGATGTGCTCCTTGGCCCGGTTCACGGCCCGCAGAAACCTCTCCTTGGGCGGCGGCTCCAGGGAGAGCCCGGAGGGGGCCGGTTGGGGGGGCAGAGGTCTTTTCAACTCCGCCTCCGTTTGCTTGATCCGCCGCCGGGCTTGGTCCTCGTCCTGGTCCAGAACCAGGTGGGTCATGGTTCGGCCCAGGTTGTCGAAGATGAGAAACCGGGTGGGCAGGATCAGGCGGGCCAGGGGCTGCCGGGAGGGGGCCGGGGGCCTGAGCCGCTCCATGAAGCGGACCGCGTCGTAGCCGATGTAGCCGGCCAGGGAACCCACGGCTGGAAAAGCCGGCTCCTCCTCCAGGGGATATCTGGCCAGGATCTGCCGCAACAGGTTGAAAAACTCCTCCGGAGGCCAGGCCTCCTCTGTTCCTTTCTCCTGGACCAGGGCCCTGTCCGGCCACAGCTCCAGGACGGCCAGGGGCGAGTCGGCCAGAATGGAGTAGCGGCCGATTCTTTCGTGGGCCTCGGCGCTCTCCAAAAGGAGGCTTTCATCCCCTCCCCGGCGGATTTTCAGATAGGCCGACACGGGGGTTTCCAGATCGGCCAGCCTCTGAAGGGCGGCTGTTTTCAACTCGGGCATTTTCTTCTCCCATAAAAAAGGCCCGCCGTCTTTTAAGACGGCGGGCCATACGATTCATCCGGGATTTTAAACTAGGACATTATCCTCCGGTACCCACCGCCTTATAGGTGGGCCACCACCAGTTTAAACCCCAGTTTCTGCCCTGCAGAGAGGGGCTGGTTGAGTGCAGTTTAAGTTGGAGGAACATATTCATGGAATGTATTTTTAAAGTACAAAGTACGGCGGGTCAAGCAAAATAGTGAAAAAAATAATAAACACCTTGTGTTGGCTATATAAAACGAATGATGCAGACCCCGGTCCAACTCCCCGCTCCGTTTTTCGGGGGAGGGGCCGGGAGGTGCGGCGTTCAGGCCACCATGGGTTTGATCTTCTGAAGGTAGTCCGCCGCCTCAGGGGTCAGCTCGACCTGGCTCAGGTCGAACTTGTCCAGGGCGGCAATCAGGGCGCTGAGCCTTTCCTTGGGCGGCTGGCGTTTTTCCAGGAAGATGACGTAAGCCTCCTCCACCTGGGCCAACCCGCTGGAGACGGGCAGGCCGCCCACCCCCTGGAGCCGTTCGGTGCGGACCTGGATGTCCAGTTGCCGGGCCGCCTGGGAAAAGGCCAGGATAAGGTTTTCAGCTTGGGCCTTGGTCAATGGGGGGGGTCCTCCTCCGTTGCGGAGAGGAGGAGTCTTACCGCCGGGGGGAGATATCCGAACTCCTCGCCCCTTTCCCGGAGGGCCCGGCGCAGGCCCTGGGCCAAAACCTGGACCCGCTCTTCCAAGGGTGTGCTTTTATCCAGCAGAATAACGCGTTCTCCTCCCAGCCGGATCAATCCGCCCCTGGATGGGGGCAGGTCGTCCTCCTCCTTGAACCGCTCCAGCCTGATCCGGACATCCAGCCTGACCGCCGCCGCCTCTAAGAGGGTGTATTTCTGCTCCGTCGGCAGGCGGAGAAGTTTGTCCGGGCTGTCCTGGTCCATAAACATATATTTTAGGATGCCGCCGATACCGGGTCAAGCACGGTGAACAGGACCAGATTGTTCTTTTCAGGAGACTCTTGATGGGTTATGTCTGGGCAACCCGGAAGGAGGGATAGAGCGGTCTCCCTGAGTACGTTCCGCATGAAGACCGCTCTAAGCGGCCCGCATGCGGGCCGCCGGTCGCGAAGAGACCGGGCGCCGAGTCAAAACCACGCTTTTGACTCGGCGGTTCCCTCAAAAATGCGGAACGTATTTTTGAGGATTACCATAAGCCCTTTTCCGGGCCGAGGGAGGTTAAGGAGATGAAACTGGGCTTACTTCAGATCAACCCGGTGGTGGGAGATCTGGAAGGCAACGCGGCCAAGATCTCCTCCTGGGCGGGGAAGGCCCGGGACCTGGGAGCCGATCTGGTCCTGGCTCCGGAGCTGTCCCTGCTGGGCTACCCCCCCCGGGACCTGGTCCTCAACCTGGATTTCGTCCGTCGTTCCTGGAAGGTTTTGGAAAAACTGGCCCAGGACCTGGCCCAGGGGCCTCCGTCCCTGATCGGCCTGGCCGAGGAGAATCGCCACGGACCGGGCAAGGCCCTGTTCAACTCCGTGGCCCTGGTCCGGAAGGGAAAAATAGAGAAGCTCTTCCGTAAAACCCTTCTGCCCACCTACGATGTTTTTGACGAGGACCGCTACTTCGAACCCGGCGAGGGGAGCAGCCTTTTGACCCTGAACGGCCTCCGCCTGGCCGTGACCGTCTGCGAGGACGCTTGGAACGATCCTGATTTCTGGCCCACCCGGAGATACCGCCTGGACCCTCCCGGAGAGGCCTGCCGCTTGGGCGCCGACATTCTCCTCAACCTCTCGGCCTCTCCCTTCTCCGTGGGCAAACAGGTGCGGCGGGAAAAGATGTTCGCGGCCCTGGCGGCCAAACACCGCCGGCCCGTGATCTATCTCAACACCGTGGGCGGCAACGACGACCTTATCTTCGAGGGCCGCTCGGCCGTGTTCGATTCCCAGGGGAGCCTGGCCGCCAGGGGGGCCGCCTTTGAGGAGGATCTGCTCCTGGTAGACACCGACTCCCTGGGCGGCCCCATACCCGAGGACGATTTTTTACCGGAGTCGGAGATCTGGCGGGCCATGGTTCTGGGCACCCGGGATTATGCCCGTAAATGCGGGTTCAAGAACGCGGTCCTGGGCCTTTCCGGGGGGATAGACTCCTCCCTGACCGCGGCTGTGGCCGTGGAGGCCTTGGGGCCGGAGCACGTCCTGGGGGTGCTCATGCCCTCGCCCCATTCCAGCCAAGGCTCCATCGACGACTCCCTGGCCCTGGCCCGGAACCTGGGCATCAGAACCGAGACCCTGCCCATCGCGGCCATAACCCAGGCCTTTGAGCAGACCCTCTCAGGCGTGTTCCAGGGCCTGGCCAGCGATGTGACCGAGGAGAACATCCAGGCCCGGGCCAGGGGCAACCTGCTCATGTCCATCTCCAACAAGTTCGGCTCCCTGCTCCTGACCACGGGCAACAAGTCGGAGCTGGCCGTGGGCTACTGCACCCTCTACGGCGACATGTCCGGTGGGCTGGCGGTCATCTCGGACGTGCCCAAGACTTATGTCTACCGGGTCTGCGAGTGGCTCAACCGGGAGCGGGGCAGGGAGGTCATTCCCGGCCCGGTTTTGACCAAGCCGCCCTCGGCCGAGCTCAGGCCGGGCCAGACCGACCAGGACACCCTGCCGCCCTACGAGGTCCTGGACCGGATTCTGGATCTGATCATCGAGGAGCGCCTTTCGGTCAGGGAGATTGTCCAACGGGGGTTTGAGGAGAAGCTGGCGGCTGAGATAATGAGGATGGTCAAACGGGCCGAGTTCAAGCGCCGCCAGGCCGCGCCGGGACTGAAGGTCACGGGCCAGGCGTTCGGCAGCGGATGGCGGATGCCCCTGGCCGCGCGTTATTAGGGTTTGATATTGACACTCCATGATGGATTGATATAGAGTAGAAAAATAGAACGATAAAAGATCGGCCGCAACAGGACGGGGCATGGTGGAGAAAGAAACCGGGACGAGCGGAAAGGGGTTCTTTAATCCTGGCGGCAAAGGGAAAAACGGCTTGGCCGAATCTTTCGCGGGCATCTCCGCCTCTAATTTTTCATTGTTCACGGAGCCGTCGATTTTCATTGACTTGGAGGCCGGTTCTTTTTATACAACCGCATAACCGAGTAACAAAAGCGCAACAAAATTAAACCGGTCACGAGGGGAGACTTGATCCCGAGCCGAGCCGGTTTAGGCGAGACCCTACAACAAAACCCCCGCCCCGCCCAATGGGGCGGAGGATCATAATCCAGGGTTCCCGACCGTTGCTCATCGTCGGGAATCGGCTCCTTAAAAGGGGCGAACGGCACCGGACTCGGTCTTTATTGGATGTAACCGAGGAAGCGGAGCTGTATCCAGAATCAACATTCCGCCCCTTGTCCAAAACTGGCCGCGATGCTTCATCACATTGAAAATAAATCAAAACAGCCGTTCTCCTCTGGGGACGGAAAACCCGCTTCCCGTCCCGGCCGAAACGCGGGCCAACATCCGATTCAACCGGATGCCTCCGGAGGAGAGAGCGGTAATCCCCTTCCGCTCCTCATGGAACCGTAAGCCATGAAAAATCTGCTCTCAGGTCTGGTTACCTCCAATACCAGGGTTAAGCTCCTGGTCCGGTTCTTCGCCAACCCCAAGGCCAGCTGCTACTTGCGCGCCCTGGCCTCGGAGTTCAAGCTTTCCACCAACTCGGTCAGGGAGGAATTGAACCGGCTCTCCGAGGCCCAGCTGCTCACCAGCGAACGCAACGGCCGGGAGATCCACTACCGGGCCAACGCGACCCATCCCCTTTTCTCCGAGATAGTCTCCATCATCCAAAAGACCCTGGGGATCGATCAGGTCATCGAGAACATCCTGGGCCGGCTGGGGGATCTGGAGCGGGCCCTGCTGGTGGGAGATTACGCCCAGGGCCGTGACTCCGGCATAATCGATCTGATCCTGGTGGGCCGGATCGACCAGGAAAACCTCCTGGACCTGATTCCCAAGACCGAGAAATACATCCGGCGCAAGATCAGAACCCTGGTTCTGACCAGGGAGGAGTACGACTACTTCGCGGCCCAGTTCGAAAAGGAGCCCCATCTGGTCCTGTGGCAGGAAAACGGGGCTAACGGAGCGGGCGAGGCTTGAAGAGACGATGATCGGCGGCATAAAACTCCCCCGGATAAGGCTGCCTTGGCTGGGCCAAGTGCGGGTGACCTGGTTCGGCCTGCTCCTGGTCCTGATCATCGGGCTTGATTTGGTCTGGAACTTCTCCTTGCTGGAACAGACCCCGCCCCGGGACGGCGGCGAGCTGCTCCTGATCAGGATCTTCGAGAACATCCTGGAGCACGGGGTGCCCCTGGTCCGGGTGGGGCCGGACTCCTACGACTTCTACGCCCGGTCCATCCTGTTCAACTACGTCATGGCCGGGTGGAAGGCCCTGGCCGGCCCGGACCAGGGCTGGCTCAGGCTCATCCCCCTGGGGTTCTACTACCTGAGCGCCTTTCTGGTCTTCCGCATCCTGGGCGGCGGGCTCATCGGCCTGGCCGGGCTTCTGACCATGCTGGCCTCCAACCTGCGGATCTATCTGACCGTCTGCAAGCCCTGGACCTTCTACGAGGCTCTGTTCCTGGCCGTGATCCTGCTGTTCAAGAGGGCCTTTGTGGACCGGGACGAAGAGCCCGGCTGGCTGACTCCCGAAAGGGCCAAAAAAATCCTGGTCTGGACCTTGGCCCTTTCCGCCCTGTGCTACGAATCGGCCGGGCTGGCCGCGTTGTTGGTGGGCCTGCTGGGGCTGTTCTACCTGGGGCGCGCCTTCTTCCGGGAGGGACGGCTGCTTACGGCCATGGCCTTCAACGTCTGCTGGATCGTGACCACCTCCTACCTGCTGTGGAAACTGCCTTTGTTCGACCTCCAGGGGTTGGGCGGGGCCCACTCCATGTTCTCTCCGGAGAAGTATCCCCAGATGCTCAAGGCCCTGTGGAATGGCGAGTTTCTGCAGGGCATCATTCCCCTAATGGCCTTCGGCTATTTCAAGGTGGCGCCTTTCGGGCTGTTCTTCGTTTTCCTGGTAGCCGTTTTTCTGGTGTCCTTAAGGGGCCGGCTCAGCCAAGAGTATAAGTACTACACCCTGGTCCTGGTCCTGATGATCTGCCAGGTGGTGCTCTACTTTGTGCTGATGAAGAACCGGCGCTGGGACATGGTCGAGTCCGGACGCTACATCTTCCAGTTCCACGCGGTCTGGATTCTCTTTATCTGGCTCACGGTCAAGGCCCTGGCCGAGCAGGCGGGGGAGAGGTGGCGGCCGGCGGTGCGGATCGGCCTGGCGGCCCTGCTGGGCCTGGGCGTGGCCTCCACCATGGTCGGTGAAGGAAGGGTAAAACCCTTTTTCGAGCACAATTATCACGACTATGTCAAACCGGTGGAGCGGTTGAAAACCAGGCTGGAGCCGGGCGACCGGTTCTACCACCTGGGCGAGTTCAGGACCCTGAGGAGCTACCTGCCCCGGTGGACATCTTTGGATCTGGTCTCCGTGGGCAACCCGCCCCACCAGGTAGAGGACCCGCAGGGGGCCGGAGCGGAAGAGAAGCCCGGCCGGGACATGGATTATTTTACCGGGACCAGGATCATCCGGGGCCTGCCCTGGCTGGCCGACCTGGTGGGCTCGGTCCAGGCCGGCAAGAGGGTCTGGATTCTGGAGGATGTCTGGCCCTTGCGGTCCCGCCTGGAGGATTACGCCCCGGAGCAATATTACCTGGAATTTCAAAAAGGTCTGTACGACCTGAAGCCCTTCCCGGAGCTGAGCGGGCAGACCAAGATCAACCTCTTTGGCACGGGGCTGGAGTTCCCTCCGGTGAAGCTGGGCGGTCCGGTCCTGACCCTGAAGGTGGACCTGAACCGGGCCGAGCCCGGGGAGTTCATGGCCCAGGCCTGGTTCGGGGCCGGCCAGGCTCCCAGCCGCAAGAGAATCCCGCTCAATCCCGGCTCCAACCAGGTAGTGCTGTTCTACTACCGCCTGCCGAAAAGCCTGAAACTGACCGGCCTGGACGGGGAGAGCGCCCCGGTGAGAATCGAGACGGTGGAGATAGAGGGCCTGGGCGGCGGGCTGCGCACCGTGATGGAGTCGTCTATGGTGGGCCGGGGGTTGGATTTTATCCTGCCCTTCAAGTTCTTCCGGTCCCTGATCCTGGATCTGACCCTGGGCCGGGCCGGGCACGAGGCCCTGGAACAGCGCCGCAGGTACCCGGACAAGGCTCCGGATACCATCCTTGTTTTCAAAGTCGTGCCGCCTTCCCCGGCGAGCCCGCGCTGATTCGGCGAGAGATCGGTTTATGTTGAAGAACCACATAACTTCCCGGAAAGGGGAAGAGGCGGGGTCAGAGATGAGCGTCCAATCGGATAGCCCGGTATTATTCCTGGGTAAAGAGGGAGACCCGGGATGCGCCCGGGCCCTGGAGTTTCTGCGCCGAAATTTCGACCCGGTGGAGGCCAGGCTGGGCCGCTGGGGTGAGCCCTTTCCCCGGGAGTTGGTTTCCTGGCATGGCGACTACCTGATCTCCTATCTGTCCAGATGGGTGGTTCCGGCGACCCTGATCAAGGCGGCCAAGGCTGCGGCCATCAACTTCCACCCGGCCCCGCCCCAGTACCCGGGCATCGGCTGCACCAATTTCGCCCTGTACGAAGAGGCCCGGGAGTACGGCGCCACCTGCCATTACATGGCCCCCAAAGTGGACGAGGGCGCCGTTATCGCGGTCAAGAGGTTTCCGGTGTTCCCCTCGGACGATGTGAAATCCCTGCTGGCCAGGACCTACGAGTTTCAACTGATCCTGTTCTACGAGATCATGGGCCGCATCCTGAACAGGGAAGAGCTGCCCCGATCCGATGAAAAGTGGACCCGCCGACCCTTTACCCGGGAAGAGTTGAACGACCTGGCCAGGATCACCCCGGAGATGGACCGGGAGGAGATCCGGAAAAGGGTAAGGGCCGCCACCTTCGGTCCCTGGCGGCCCACGGTGGAAATCTCCGGGCATGTGTTTCAGTTGAAGACCGCGGGTGACGAGGAGTCATGATCCCACCATTTCATCCCGACCGGAACGTTCTGCCATTATCTGAATGTAGCGAGCCGAGTTCCAAACCGTGCGCATTCTGATCGTCAGCAGCGAGTCGCTGCCCGGGAGCGAGGATAGGAACCTGCCCCTGGTCGAGGAGTTGATCCGCCGGGGTCACGATGTCCGCCACACCGGGCCTTCCCAGGCTCTGGTCAAGGCCGGTTTCACCAGCACCGCCTTTGCCCCGGAGTTCGTTGACTGGCCCCAGGCCACGGTCTGCCGGACCAGGCTGTTCGACGATTGGGCTCAGCTCAACAGGATGATCGCCTGGGCCCAGGTGGTGGTCTTCTCCATGGCCAAGGGCTACCAGGAGGCGGCCGAGTACGCGGCCGGCCTGTCCAAGCTGATCGTCTACCTGGCCGACACCTCCCTCCACCCCTGGGTCTGGAAGGCCGATCTTATCGCCGCGGGGAGCCCTTATGAAAGGGACAGGATGGCCTCCCTTACCGGAGAGGACCGGGTCTTGGACAACAGATGGGCCAGACTCTATCCCCTGGATGATCCCCCTCCGGTGGATATCGTGGTTACCGGCTCCACCATAATGGACCAGGCGGCTCCGCAAAACAGCCGTCTCTCAAAGACGGATTTCCTCCAAAAGTACGGACTGGATCCCGCCAAAAGGACGGCGGTGTGGCTGCCCTCCTCCCCGGCCTGTCACGATAGCTGGTTCAAGGAGCTCTATGGCCGCATCTGCGCCTCGGTGGAGCGGGAGGCGGGGTTCAACCTGATCATCAAGCCCCATCCCCGGGATTACGTCCAGGCCAAGCAGTGGGCCACCTATGAGGACGCCGCGACCCCGACCTGGGAGCAGCTGGCTCCCGGAGTTACGGTCTGCCGGGCCGAGGATAAGTGGGGTTGTTTCCGGGCGGCCGATGTCCTCATCTCCTCCTGGACCACCACGGCCATTGAGGCCGGCCTGGTAAGAACCCCCATGCTGCTGGTGGACTACCCGGCCTTTTCCTTGAATATCATCAAGTTGAACGAGCCCCGATTCAAGGAGCTGCTGCCCCGGACCAGATATACGCCCCCCTCCAGGCGCACCCTGGGCCGGGTGGAGCCGCTGCTGGAAATTTTGTGGGACAGGGTGGATTCAAGGACCCAGGCTCATCTGAAAGAGCGCCATACCTGGGAGCAGGGCTACTATCAGGTGGGGTCGCCGGAATATATCGGCACCGACTGCACCATGGAGGAACTCCCCCGCGTTCTGAGGGAGGGACTGTACCGCTTTGATAACCAAAAGGTTTTCGACGAATACGCGGCCAGATACTCGGCCGGACTGGACGGCCGGGCCTTTCTGAGGATAGCCGACCTGATCGAATCCGTGGAGGGCTACCCCGTGCTGGCGGCCAAGCTCAGGGCCCAGAGATCGTTGACCCTGAAATACGGGGCGCCCCTGCGCCAGTCCCTTAGCGGGACTCTCCGAAGGATCAGGAACCGTCTGGCCTTATCCTAAACCGGGCCGGTATATCCAGTGAAAACAGCTTTTTTCAGCGTCATCTACCCGGCCGCGGAACCCTTCCTGAATGATTTTTTCGGGTCCCTGGAGCGCCAGACCGATCATGGGTTCGATCTGTTCCTGATCAACGACGGGGTGGAGGAGCCCGAGCCATACCTGGCCGGGCGGGAAAATCTCGCCCCGGTGTTTCTGGATTATTCCGGGACCCCGGCCCAGTTGCGCCAGTTCGGGATCAGGGCGCTTTGGCGGCGGGGCTACGAGGCGGTGGTGCTGGGGGACTGCGACGACTGGTTCAGGCCCGACCGGGTGGCCGTCCTCAAGACACTGCTCCGGGACAGTCCCATAGCAGTGAACGAACTGGACCTGGTGGACTTGGACGGAGAGCCGCTTGAGTCCGGGTATCTGGCCCGTCGGATCGAGGAAGGCCGGGTAGTCCGGGCCGGGGACATCCAGGACGGCAACTTCATGGGCCTGTCCAACACCGCCCTGGGGGGAGAGGCCCTGGAGATGGCCGCCTCCCTGGACCTGGACCCGGACCTGGTGGCCATTGACTGGTTCATGTTCGGCATGCTGCTGCACCAGGGGCTCCAGGCGGTCTTCACCGGCCGGACCGGGACTTTTTATCGCCAGCATCCGAAAAATTCGGTGGGGATGAGCCGGCTCACGGAAGAAAAGGCGCGGCAAGGGCTCGAGATCAAGGCCAGGCATTACTGCCTCATGGCCCGGGCGCACAAACTCTACCAGAACCAATGCCGTCGATTCAGCCGGATGAATGAAACGGCCCGGAACCCGGAATGGCTGGAGGCCTATCTTGATTTTCTCGAATCCCACCGGATGGAGCATCCCTTCTGGTGGGAGGATATCCGCCCTCTGGAGGATTGACATGGAACTCCAACTTACTCCCCAAAAAACAATTTACGATTTCTGCGAGCCGTACATCATCGCGGAGTTGGGCTCCAACCACAACGGCGACATGGACCTGGCCCGGAAACTCATTGTGGCGGCCAAGGAGGCCGGCGCGGACTGCGTCAAGTTCCAGAGCTGGAGCAAGGAGACCATCTTCTCCCGCAAGACCTACGACGACAATTACTTTATCGCCGACGACTACCGCAACCGGACCGACTTCACCCTGGAGCAGATCGTGGACAAGTTCGCCATCAGCCCCCAGGATCTCAAGGACATGGCCGGGTTCGCCCGGGAGGTGGGGATCGACTGCACCTCCACGCCCTTTTCCCGTGCCGAGGCCGATTTCCTGATGGAGCTGGACGTGCCCTTTATCAAGATCGCCTCCATGGACTGCAACAATTATCCGTTTCTGGAATACCTGGCCGGGCTGGGCAAGCCCCTGGTCCTGTCTACAGGCTTAAGCAACCTGTCTGAGATCGACCGGGCCGTGCGGACCATCGAGGCGGCCGGCAACACCGATCTGGTGATTCTCCACTGCCTGGCCGTCTATCCGGCCCCGGAAACGGACGTGAACCTGAACAACATGGACACCTTCAGGCGCATTTACCCCTACCCGGTGGGCTTTTCGGACCACACCCGGGGCACCTCCATTCCCCTGGCCGCGGTGGCCAAAGGTGCGGCCGTAATCGAGAAGCACTTTACCCTGGACAAAGAGATGTTCGGCTGGGATCACAAGGTCTCGGCCGACCCCGAGGAGATGGCCGAACTGACCCGGGAGGCCAAGCGGGTCTGGGCCGCCCTGGGCAGCCCCAGGATCCAGGTCCCGGAGAACCAGGAACGGATCAGGTCTTTCCGGCGCAGCATCGTGGCGGCCAGGGCCATCAAAAAGGGCGAGGTCTTTACCGAGGAGATGATCGACTACAAGCGGCCGGCCGAGGGGCTGGCCCCGGAGTACCGGGATTTTATCCTGGGAAGGACGGCCCGCCGGGACATCCCCTACGACCAGATAATCCGCGAGGAAGACTTCTGAGATGATCAACGGCAAGAAAGTGCTGGCCCTGATCCCGGCCCGGGGCGGTTCCAAGGGGTTGCCCCGCAAGAACATCCTCCCCCTGGCGGGCAGGCCGCTCCTGGCCTGGACGGTCCAGGCCGGGCTGGCCTCCGCCTACGTGGACCGGATCATCGTCTCTTCCGAGGACCGGGAGATCATCCAGACGGCCGAGGCCTGGGGGGCCGAGGCCCCCTTTGTCCGGCCCCAGGAACTGGCCAAAGACGAGACCACCGGCATGGAGGTCTTTCTTCACGCCCTGAAAGAGGCCGGAGACGGTTTCGACTATCTGGTCCTGCTCCAGCCCACCTCGCCCCTGCGGACCGGTCGGGACATCGACGCCTGCCTGGAAAAGTGCGAGGAGTTGAACGTCCCCTCCTGCGTCTCGGTCTGCGAAGCCCGAAAGAGCCCCTTTTGGATGTACAAGATCGACCCCCGGGAACGGTTGCAACCCCTTATCAACAATGTGGAGTTCATCCCCCGGCGTCAGGACATGCCCCTGATCTACTCCCTTAATGGGGCCGTGTACGCGGCCCGGACCGGGTGGCTGAAAAAGTCGGGCAACTACCTGGCCCCGGAGACGGTGGGCTATGTCATGCCCGCGGAACGGTCCGTGGACATCGATTCGGTCCTGGACCTGAAGCTGTGCGAATTCATTCTGGCCCGGGAGTCCGGCAAATGACCCGGAGGGGCGTCCGGGAAGAGACGTCGGGGCGGGAATTGGGGCTCCCGGGTTGGGGCGGCAAGGTCGACTTTGGCATGCGTTTTTGCAATGGTGCAAAAAGCCATGCCAAAGTCGACCCCTCGGCGTTCCGATCCCGCTCCTGTCCAACCACCCCAGGGAGTAACCAACCATGTGCGGCATAGCCGGATACCTTACCTCTGAACCGGTGGACCCCCGGGTCCTGGAAACCATGGTGGCGGCCCTTTTTCATCGCGGCCCTGATTCGGCCGGGTTCTACGAGGACGGACCCTTTCGGGCCGGAATGAGGCGGCTCTCCATCAACGACCTGTCCACCGGGGACCAG
This sequence comes from Desulfarculia bacterium, assembly GCA_963662305.1. Taxonomy (GTDB): domain Bacteria; phylum Desulfobacterota; class Desulfarculia. The sequence continues at coordinate 1,783,747 of OY759351.1, forward strand.
CCCTTGTACAACGAGGCCCGCACCGTGGTCCTGCTCTACAACGGCGAGATCTACAACTCCCCCCGGCTCAGGCGCGACCTTGAGAGTAGGGGGCATGTCTTCTCCACCACCTCGGACGGAGAGGTGATCTGCCACCTCTACGAGGAGCAGGGAGAGGATCTGTTCCAGTTGCTGGACGGGATGTACGCCGCGGCCCTGTGGATAGTGCCCGAGCGGCGCTTGATCCTGGCCCGGGACATCCCCGGAGAGAAACCGCTTTACTACACCGAACCGAGACCGGGCCAGGTGGTTTTCGCCTCGGAGCTGAAATCCCTGGTCCGGTTCCCGGGTCTGGACCTGGGGTACGATTTCCAGGCTCTGTGGGACATGCCCACCTTTCTGTGGATCCCGGAACCGGCCACGCCCTATAAAAAAGTCAAGGCCCTGCCCAGGGGCCATCTCCTCGTGGTCCAGGACGGAAAATCGGAATTGGCGCCCATCCCCAACCGGTTCAACCGGCAGGAGATAGACCTCTCCGAAGCGGCCGTGGTGGAGGAGACCCGGCGGGTGGTGGAGGAGGCGGTCAAGAGCCGACTTCTCTCCGACGTGCCGGTGGGCTCCTATCTCTCCTCGGGCCTGGACTCCTCCCTTATCGCGGCCGTGGCCTCCCGGGAGCTTGACCGGTTGACCACATTCACCATCGGGTTCGAGAACCTCTCCGATCCTTACCACGGCCGGGCCGACGAATCCGGTCCGGCGGCGGCCTTCGCCCGGGAGCTGGGCACGGATCACCACACCATCCCGGTCACGGCCCAAGACTTCCGCCGCGATCTGGAGGAGTTCTGCAAGTACGGGGACCAGCCCTTTTCCGTGTCCTCGGGGTTGGGCATCCTGGCCGTGTCCCGGGCCGCCCGGGAGGCCGGGATAAAGGTGCTCCTCTCCGGGGACGGGGCGGACGAGTGCTTCGGCGGCTACTCCTGGTATCCCTACCTGGACCTGCCCCACGAAGACGGTCCAGAGGCTGCGCCGGACAGGCCCTTGTCATTCCAGAACTTCGGCCAGGATCTTCAGGTAAGATTAAAAGCTCTGGCCTCATACGAGCCTGCCAAACGGGCCTGGGCCTGGCACTACTACGCCGCCGAAACGGAGAAGGCGGCCCTGTTCGGGCCGGATCTGGCCGGCACAATGCAATCGTCGCTACGCCACTTTGCGGCCTTCAAGAACAACGGGCAGTGGACTCCGGAGGAGTTCATCAAGCAGGACCGGGAGTTCTACTTCCCCTTTGAGATGCTGCGCAAGGTGGACCGCATGACCATGGCCAACTCGGTGGAGGGGCGGCCCCCCTTTGCCGCGCCCGCGGTCCTGGCCCACGCCGACAAACTGAGATTCAGCCACATGATCAAGGGCGAGACCCTGAAGTGGGTCCTGCGCCGGGCCTTTGCGGATATCCTCCCTGCGGAGATCACGGACCGGCCCAAGCACGGTTTTAACGTGCCCATCGACCACTGGCTTAAAAACGAATGGGCCGACCTCATGGAGGAGACCTTCACCTCCGGCTCGGAGCTGGACCGGCTGGGGATTTTGGGGCCGAACGCCTCCGCAACCGCCCAGGCCCTGCTGAACGATCCCTTGCGGCTCAACGGGCACACGCTGTTTTCCTTTATCATGATCAACAAATGGCTGGCCCTGGAGAAAACATGGAGATAATCGCCGAGATCGGACAGAACCACAACGGAGATATGGGCTTGGCCAGGGAGCTGATCCACGCGGCCAAGGAGAACGGGGCTGATGTGGCCAAGTTCCAGGTCTACCAGGCCCGGGCCCTGTTCCCCAAGGAGGGCAACCCCTGGTTCGAGTACAACTGCCAAACCGAACTATCTCGGGACGGCGTCCTGGCCCTGGCCCGGGAGTGCGCTGAAGTCGGGATCGAGTTCATGGCCTCGGTCTTTGACGTGGAACGGGTGGCCTGGCTGGAGGAGGCCGGGGTTCGGCGCTACAAGATCGCCTCCCGGTCCATCAGGGAGGCCGACCTGGTCCAGGCCGTCGCGGCCACGGGCAAGCCGGTCCTGGCCTCCCTGGGGATGTGGTCGGGAGAGGGCTTCCCGGATCTGGATATCCCCGGCGGAGTGGGGTATCTCTACTGCCTGGCCAAGTACCCGGCGCCTTTGGGAGAGCTGCACCTGGGCTCCGTGGACTTCAACCGCTACGCCGGATTCTCGGACCATTCCGTGGGCATTATCGCGGCCTTGACCGCATTCGCCCGGGGGGCCGGGATCGTGGAAAAGCATTTCACCCTGGACAAGACCATGTACGGCCCGGACCACGAGGGGTCCATGACCCCGGCCGAACTGGGCGAACTGAGCCGGATTAAGGAAGCTATAAGGACCTGCCTGTAACTTCAACGGGCAGGGAGCCGTGGTGAGACACAGAGAGGCGACATGAAAGAGGTTTTCATCGTTTTCAATATCGACACCGAAGGTCCGGCCACGGAGACCTCGTCTCACATTTTCAACAGGGTCAGAAATATTTACGGCCTGAGCCTGGAGCCGTCCCTGAAAAATCTCCGGCGGTTGCAGAACGGCGATATCGAAGGTTTGGATGAGGAGACCAAGCTGGGCTTGAGAACCATGCTCGCTCCGGACCGGATCTCCTACCTGAACAACTGGGAGCAGATAGATGAAATGCTGGACCGGTTTATGTCCGCTGAATGGCGGGCCCTTTTCCCGGACAGCGCCGGTAATGGTTTTGTCTACAGTTTTTATGTCAGGGACCTGGTCGGCTACGACTTCAATCCCCGGCGGATGGCCATGGGGTACCATCAGGTCTATGATTTTTATAAGGAGAAAATCGAATCTCTGGGCGCAACCGATGTTCTTTACTGGCATTTCCACAGCCCCGGATTCATAAAGCACGCCTATCTGGACGGGCTGAACGCCCTCTCCTCGGACGCTTTTGTCCAGAATCTTTCCCGCCGCGTGATCGACCGGATGGATTTCCCGGCCTGTTTCAGGCCCGGCATGGACCACATCAGGCCGGATCTGAACTTTCTGCTGGAAATGTGGATCCCCTTTGACTACTCCAACCAGGCGGTGGAACCCACCGCCGAGGAGCTGAGCCAGAAGGACAACGCCCCGGGGAGATTCGGAGACTGGCGCAACGCCCCCCGGGATTGGGTCATCTATCATCCCGACCTGTTCGATTACCAGAAGAACGGAAGCATGAAGCGGTATGTGGCCAGGTGTCTTTACACCAAGGGCCGGATGAGGGTCATAAACCAGCGTGAGGTGGACAAGGCCTTTGAACGGGCCGACCGGGGACTCAAGACCGTGATGAGCTTCATCTGCCACGACTGCCGTGACATGACCGAGGATATTGCCGCAGTGGTTCCCCTGATAAAGGCGGCCTCTGAAAAATATCCCTCGGTGAAGTTCTATTATTCCAACGCAGTGGATGCCGTAAGAAAAGCGCTGGACCTGAAAAGCCGGAAGCCGGCCGAATTGAGGCTTCACTGGGAAGATAATGTCCTTATTGTGGAGTCAGACAAGGAGCTTTGGGGGCCGCAGCCCTTTTTCTGCTTCAAGACCTGGGACCAGCGCTACCATTACGACAACCTGGACAAGCAGTCGGCCACAAAATGGAGCTACACCTTTGACTGGCAGACCGTAAACCTGAAAGCCGTCGAAAATATCGGGCTGGCCACCAACGACGATTACGGCAACACCACCCTGGCCAGATGGAACGCCGAACAGGATACCATTGATTACAGGTATCTGAATAATGAAGCTCTATAGGCTTTAAGCCCTTAACGTTGAAAGGCCCACCATATTTTCACTCCGGAGGAAGAAAAGAGATGAAAGACAGAAAAGACGTCCAGAACTACTTCGATGAAATGGCGGGCACCTATCATCTGGACTCGTACGGCTTGGATTCGGAAGTTTATCCCGGAAATTATTTTCGGATGCTGATCGCCCTGGACAGGTTGTCCCAAAGGGGCGACGTTAAAACCGTGTTCGATGTGGGGTGCGGCGGGTGCGAGCCCATGTTGGAGTGCCTCAAGGCCGGCTTCGATGTTTCGGGCATAGATTTTTCCAACGAAATGCTGCAGGAAGGCAAGAAAAGACTGGTCCGGCACGGATTCGACCCGGAGCTGGCCTGGCAGGCGGATTTCATGGACCTCAACAGCCTTCCCGCTCGGAAATTCGACGCCGTCCTCATGCTGGGCGTGGTGGGCTACAACAAGGACGACGACGCCTGTTTGACCAATGTGGCGCACCTGCTCCGGCCGGGAGGGGTTACCCTGGTCGAATTTCCCAACGACCTGTTTTCCCTTTACACCTTCAACAACTTTTCGGTTGAGTTTTTCATGAACCGTCTCTGGTCCGGCGAGGATCGTCCCGATGAACTGAAGGAGGAGATGGCTTCCTTTTTGGAGCAACGGTTCGACCAGGACATTTCCCGGAAAGACTACAAGGCCAAGCGGAAATGCCTGGGCGGAGACGTGCCCTATCCCACCTATAATCCGCTGACCATCCACCAGTTGCTGGAACGCAACGGGCTGCGCCTGGTTAAGAATCATTTCTACCACTACCACGCCCTGCCGCCCAAATGGGAGTACAAGGCGCCGGAGCTTTTCCGGGAACTGTCCATAAAGATGGAGAACCCCGGCGACTGGCGGGGACATTTCATGTGCTCGGCCTTTTTGGTGGAGGCGGAAAAAATTTAGCCGCGGCTTCGGCGGAACCGGACAGCCAAGGCTGCTTGGAGTTTCGAGTAATTCCCATGGATCACCACGACCGACCCAGATTCACCGTTTACATCGCCGCCCACAACGTGGGCCGCTTCCTGTCCGAGGCCATCGAGTCCGTCCTGCGCCAGACCGTAGACGACTGGGAGTTGCTCGTCATCGACGACAATTCCGGCGACAACACCCCGGAAGTCCTTAAACTCTACCAGGGCGATCCCCGGATCAGGATCATCACCACCCAGGGGCTGGGCCTGCCCGGGGTTTGTAACCTGGCCTTGCGGGAGGCCCGGGGGCGCTACCTGATCCGGTTGGACGGGGACGACGTGTTCGACGAGAACATCCTCCTGATCCTGGGCAACATGATGGACCGGGAGGCGGACTTGGCCCTGGTCTTCCCGGACTACTACCTGGTGGACGAGCACGGCCAGATCTTCGCCCACGAGCGCAGGGAGAAGCTCATGGACGCCGACCACCTGCTGGACGTCCCGCCCAACGGGGCCTGCTGCCTGGTCCGGCGCTCGGTCATGGAGGAGCTGGGCGGCTACCGGGAGGATCTGGGGGCCCAGGACGGATTCGATCTGTGGTCCAAGATAAAGGACACCCACCGCTCGGCCAACGTCAACCTGCCCCTGTTTTTCTACCGCCGCCACGAGAACAATCTGACCAACAAGACCGAGCGGATCATGGCCGCCCGCCGGGCCATCAAGCGGGACGCCATCGCCGCCCGGCTGGAGGAGTTCCGACCCATCATCGGGGTCATCCCCTGCCGCCGCAACTACGATTTTGTGCCGGATCTGTGGAACCAGCCCATCAACGGCCACACCCTTTTGGGGCTGTCCCTCCAGGCCTCCCTGGCCTCTCCGGTCCTGGACCGGGTGGTGGTGGCCTGCGACAACCCGGAGGCGGAAAAGGTCCTGGCCCGGTTCGACGACAGGCGGGTCCGCTTCTTCCCCCGGGAGACCCGCAACACCATCCGCTCCACCCCCCTGACCGTGACCCTGCGCAAGATCATGGCCCGATACGACCCGGACTGCCGGGGCCTGAGCGTGATCAACTACATCCAGACCCCGTTCGTCACCGGAGCGACCATGGAGGAGGCCCTGTTCACCCTGATCATGAACCAGGCCGACAGCGCCATCGGGGTGGAGCAGATCAACGATCCCCTGTTCAAACGCTCCGGGCACGGCCTCAGGCCCATCAACCGGCTCCGGAGCGGCATCCAGACTGATTTTGATTCGGTCTTCCGGGAGACCTGGACCTCCCTGGCCACCCGCAACGACAACCTGAAAAAAGGCTCCCTCACCGGGGCCAGGGTGGCCAATTTCGTTCTCTCCGAGGAGGAGTGCTTCTTCATCAACTCGGAGCGCTCCCTGCTGGTGGCCCGGGTGATAGCCCAGGAGTTGTCATGAATTTCGGCGTGATCGTGGCCGCCCGGACCGGTTCCTCCCGGCTGCCCCAGAAGGCCCTCTTGCCTCTGCTGGACCGGCCTTTGATCGTGTTTCTCCTGGAGCGGCTGCGGACCACCCGGCTGGCCGGGCAAATCGTCCTGGCCACCACGGACCTGCCCCAGGACGATGTTCTGGCCCAGTGGGGCCGAGAGGCCGGGGTGGAAGTCTTCCGGGGCTCCTCCGAGGACGTGGTGGCCCGCTTTGTGGCCGCGGCCCGGGAATACGGTTTCGAGTACGTGGTTCGGGTCACCGGAGACTGTCCCCTGGTGGACGGCGAGACCCTGGACTTCTGCCTGGAGCGTTGCCGGAAGTGGGGCGGGTTTGATCTGGCCTCCACCAAGGGACTTTGGCCCAAGGGGGTGGACTACGAGATCTATCACGCCGAAACCATGGCCAGGCTCCACGGTTCGGACCGGCTCTCGGCCCAGGACCGGGAGCATCTGACCCTGCATATGTATGATCACCCGGACGAATTCGATATCAGGACCCTGGAACCCCGGCCCGAGTGGGCCTGGCGGGGCCACGATCTGACCGTGGATGAGCGGGCCGACTACGATTTCGTCAAGGGCCTGGCCGAAGGTTTCGGCCGGGTCGGATTCGGCCTGACCGAGATCGTGGAAAGGCTCCGGCCGTGAAGACTATCTTCAGCAAGCCGGGCGCGGATGTGAAAAAGGAGACCGAGGCCCTGATCCGGGACAACTCGAAGCGGCTGGCCCAGCAGCTGAGGGTCAGCCGGGCCCTTAAGGGCTGCCCGCCCCGCCAAGCCTGCCCGGTCTGCGGCCAAAGCCCGGCCGGGGCGGAAGCCTTCGACCACCGGGGCGTGGCCTATATTCTTTGTCCGCAATGCGGCCACATCTTCTCCCTTTGCCAGCCGCCGCCGGGCTATCCCCAGGCCGGGGCGGAGGCCATCACCTACGACCGGATCTACCCGGCCCTGAGCCCGGAGGAGTACGCCTCCCGGAGGAACAGGATCTACACCCCCAAGCTGGAGTTTGTGCTGGACTGCCTGGAGCAGGAAGGGCAAGGCCGGGCCGCGACTTTGGACTCCCGGTGGTGCGAACTGGGTTCGGGCTACGGCTTTTTCCTGGACGCCCTGCGCCGGGCGGGCGGCTCCCGCCTCAAAGGCCTGGAGGCCGACCCGGAACTGGTCCGCAGGGCCTCGGAGGTGCTGGGCCAGGATGTCGTCGAACCTTACCAGGGGCTTCTGTCCCAGGCGGTGAAGGACACGGAGGCGGACATCTACGCGGCCTGGTTCGTGATCGAGCACATCGAGGACACCGGGGAGTTTTTCCGGGCTCTGGCCGCCAAGCCTGCGGGCACCGTCCTGGCCTGGGCCGTGCCCTGCTTTTCCCTGACCTCGGCCCTGGAAACGGCCGGCCGGGGATTCATGGCCCGCCAGTGGGACAACGGCGTCCATACCCAGATATTTACCGAAAAATCCATAAGCTACTGCCTGGAGACGGCCGGCCTGGACCTGATCGGCCAATGGTTTTTCGGCCAGGACGCGGCCGATCTGTGGCGGTATTTGAAAGTGGAACTGGAAGGCAGTCTGCCCCCCCAGCTCACGAGCACCCTGGAGGACAACTTTGCTCCGGTCCTGGACGCGGTCCAATCGGCCGTGGACCGGGCCAAACTCTCCGACTCCAGGCACATGGTGGCGATCAGACGCTGATCCTTTCCCCCCTTTTTTTTAGTTAACCGACCGGCTGCCTGTGATAGAACCTCATGCCTCATAAAATCGCCTTTTATATGCCCCGGACCCCGTACCTCAAGGTTTTCGGCCCGGTCCTGGATTATCTGCTGACCGAGGAGCCAAACCGGTTCGAACCGGTGGTCCTGATCCCCCGTTGGACCGTGTACAAGCCGGACCAGCAGGTGGACCCGGATTTTGTGCGCAAGTTGTTCGGTCCAGGGCTGCGAATCGTGGAGATGGAGGCCCGGACCGACTTCGGCCCCGCCCTGGACCGGGAGGCGGTTGAGGCGGTGATCTGCCTGACCCCGGCGGTCCACGATCTGGACCCGCCCGAGGAGGAGGCCTTGCTCAAGGAGACCCGGGCCAAGGGGATCAAGTGGGTCTCCCTGCCCGGAGTCCTGGACGAGGCCATCCTGGTGGCCCGCTGCCCGGAGCGGGTTCTAACCAATTGGGACTTGGTCTGCACCCTGGGCCCGGCTGCGGTGAAGTGGATGGAACATTACGTCGGCCTCATTGCCCCGGAGCTGGCCCCCCTGGTCCGTTCCAAGGTCGTGCCCACGGGCCACCCCGAGTTCGACGGCCTCAAGGATATGGACCCGGTAAAGATCAGGGACCAGTACGGTCTGCCAAAGACCAAACCCATCATCTTTCTGTCCACGGCCTGCGCCTCGCCCGGGGCCATGCGAAAGGACCTGGCCGGGCTGGTCAAGAGGGGCCTCAATGTCCGCTTCCGGGGTCTGGAAAAGCCCCGGCCCAGGGATCTGGCCGGGCTGGCCCTGTCCTCCGTTTTCCCCACGGTGGTGCCCTACCGGGCCTACCTGGCCGCCCTGCGCAAACTGGCCGACCGCAATGGAGCCGTGATCCTGGCCAAGTCCAGGACCAAGCACGACGATCCGGCCTATGTGGGCGATTACGTGGACTACCGCTTCAGCGAAGGGAGCTATTATCCCTTTTCCACTCTCCAGTTCATGGCCGCCAGCTCCCTTTACTTCGGCTTCCAGTCCGCCTGCTCCCTGGAGGCCCTGGTGACGGGGGTCTACTCAATTAATGTTATGATAGGCAACTTATGGAGTTATGCGGATGAAAAAGACACTTATTGTCTGATTAAGGATTTATTTTTTATGGATCGGGGCTATTGGAACTTAGAAGGCTATAGCCAAGTTATGCATGGTTTAAAAAGGGATACGCAAAAAGAATTGAACAACATGTCGAAAAAAGAACTAAGCGATTTCGGTTATGAACCGGAATTGAGTCTGAAAAGAGTTGAAGAGCTTATGAGTCATTCTGGAAGGTCGTCGGCCGTACTGATGGAATATTTAATAAATATATTATGATAATTAAAAAAGGGTTAATTATAGTAATATTATATAAATTAAAGAATATTGTTTACTCTATAAGGCCGAGGGATGGGCTCTCATGCGTTAACCCGTGGGAATTTATAGCTAATGGGTGTTAGAACAAGTAAGCTACAATATGGTTGATTGTCAGTTGTAGGCAGGAATTCATGGAGGAGATATCAGTTCTGTCCGGCTAAGCGAAGCATAGATTTAACTGATTGTTATTGTGGGTTAATTGATTATTAAAGCCGGGCGGTTGAAGTAATTCCTGGATGGTACAGCGTCTGAAGAGGTTGAGTTGAAGGAGTTGAGCCAGTTGCTGAAGGCTTAATCCGAGGGGACAAAGGAACTTGAGGTAGCAGAGCAAAAGGTAAGCAATCAAGGCCACATAGACCTGAGAAAGAACGGCATTGGGGGAGTTGCCGATAAAGGATTCGATCTTCAGGTTCTGCTTGATGAAGCGGAAGAAGGTCTCTATCTGCCAGCGCTCCTTGTAGATATCGGCGATGGTCCTGGCCGAGAGATCGAAGTAGTTGGTCAAAAAGACGTAATGCTTACCGGTCTCCTTGTCGCGGTAGCAGACTCTTCGCAAAGCCACCGGGTAATCGGCCCATTTGGCTCCGGTCAGCCAGATGACCTGGTCGGAGGTGACGCCCAAACGGCGGTTGACTCTGTTGCGCTTGACGACCTTGTAGCGGGCGCCCTTTTTCATCCTGGTGACAAAGAAGACACCTTGGCCGGTCAGGGAAAAGAGCCAGGCAAAGGCGATGTAGGCCTTATCCATGGCCACGATCGAACCCTTGGGAAGGTGAATTGCTTTGGCGGTCTTGGACTCATGCTTCCTGGCTTCTGAAATTGAAACAAAAGCGGGCAGATAGCCGTCGTGGTCGAGCAGGGTGTTGATCTTGATACCGGCCTTGGTCTTTCTGAACTTGGCCCAGGGGAAGAGGTTTAGGCAGAGGCCGACAGTGGTCGCGTCTAAGGAAAAGAGCTTGTTTTTAAATTTGAACTTGTGCTTGGGAGCAACGGGTTGACAACGACCGTAGACATGTCCGAACAAGGCCTCGAAGAAGGAGGCCGGCCGCCTTTCATTGGCCTCGGCAAAGGTGGACCGGACTACTGGTTGGGTACCTAAGTGGTAGAGATTATTGCTCCTGGAGCGCATGGACCTGACCCCGTCACGGAGCGAGGATCGGCCGGTCAGTTGGATGGCCATGAGGTGAACGAACTGGTCCCAGCGGCTGAATTTGCGGGCCGCACGACCGGTTCCGTGGGCCTTGTCCAGGGTGCTGAAAACATGTCTCGGAACAATCTTGAGCATCTGAGAGAGGATCGTGTTACAATGAGCCATGGCCTGATTTGTCCTTTCCGATCGGTGAGTTATGCGCAACACCATTATGTCGGAAACCAGGGTGAATCAGGCCTTTTTCTCAACCCTTAACCGGACAGGACTGAGGAGATATCGGTCTCATCCAGATTGTTAGTAGAAAAGCGATAAGTGATCATAAGCGCGGAACAGTTAAGGAGGTATGCAGAATGGACCAGAACAATATTTTTACGGAAAGCCCCCAGATTAAAAAATACGACCGCAAAGAAAACAGGGTTACCCTAGACAGTTTTTACGATTCAGAAAGGATTACCCTGGAACGTGTTCTGCCGGATTGCCAGACCGTGATGGACATCGGTTGCCTAAATGGTGAAACATACGGGGCCATAAAGAAAAAATATGATATCGCTTACTCCGGCGTTGATGTGGACCCCGATGCTATCGAAATAGCAAAAAAGAATTATTCCGATGCAGAGTTTATTGTGGGCGACTTCATGGAAGAAAATTTCACTTTGCCGCCCAAAGATCTGGTGTTGGCACTCAACCTTTTTGACCATTTTGAAGATTGGAAGGCAGCTCTGAGGAATCTGCGTCGATTCGCTTCCAAGTACATAAATTTTTCATCCCTTCTCAGGCTCAATGGGCCGACAGTTGTTGATCGGGATTTGAGTTATATCTGGTATGGCGGTGGAAAATACCGGCTGTTGTGGGCGGCCCACAATATTTTTGAACTGGCCGCATATTGCGGCACTGAGGAAATCAACGCATCGTCAATTTTTGTATATGCGTATCACAAATTCAATAAATACCGTTTTGATAACATGTGGCGGATGGGCCGTGTGTGCCAGTCCTTTGACCCCCGAGATCTGTTGGTAGGCAATGTCGTCATAGAGTTGGATGAGAGTAAATGCATGAGTGTTACGGATGTAAGGCCGGATCTCGTTATTGTCGTGGACGATAAAGTAGTCTTCGACTCGCCTTGGAAAGAAATCAGCGAAAGCTAATAATTTAGGTATTGAGGTGGAGTCCAGATGTCTGACCAAGGCAAACCCCTGTTCGAGAATCTGCGGTATTGCGTCCGTTGCCTCAGGCCCGAGACCGAGGAGGGCATAACCTTCGACAAAAACGGGATCTGCCGGGCCTGCCGCTCCTCGGAACAGAAGATGCATATCGACTGGCAGGAGCGGGAAAAGGAACTCCGGAACATCCTGGAGGAGGCCAGGGCCAGGGCCGGATCCAACTACGACTGCATCGTGCCCATCAGCGGGGGCAAGGACTCCACCTTCCAGCTTCACGTCCTGACCCAGGTCTACAAGGTCAAGCCCCTGGCCGTGACCTTCTCCCACAACTGGTTTTCGGAGACGGGCTACTACAACCTGCTGCTCTGTCTGGAAGCCTTTAACGTGGACCACATCATGTTCACCCCCAACCGGGACCTGGTGGGCCGGCTGGCCAAACGCTCCCTTCACGGCATCGGCGACGCCTGCTGGCATTGCCACGCCGGAGTGGGCGCCTTTCCCCTTCAGGTGGCGGTTAATTTCAACATCCCCCTGATCGTCTACGGCGAATCCATGGCCGAAGGCACCGGCCGGGCCTCCTACTTGAAGCCGGTCAAGTACGACCGGGAGTACTTCACCCGGTTCTCGGCCCGGCTCAGCCCCCAGGAGATGGTCTGCGAGTATCTCAGCGACAAGGACATGCACCCCTTCTGCCTGCCTTCGGCCGAGGAGTGCGAGCGGGTGGGGGTGAAGGGCATCCATCTGGGCAATTACCTCTTCTGGGACGAGGAAAGCCAGATGGAGCTGGTTCGGGATCTCTACGGTTGGCGCGAGACCGAGATCGAGGGGGCCTACAAGGGCTTCAAGTCGGCCGAGTGCATCCTGCCCGGGATGCACGATTTCACCTGTTATCTCAAAAGGGGGTACGGCCGCTCCACCTACCAGGCCTGCTACGATGTCCGTTCCGGGGTTATGACCCGGGAGGAGGGGTTCGACCTGATCCGGGAGCACGACCCGGTCAAGCCCGAGTCCCTGGCCTATTTTTGCGAGATCACGGGTATGACCGAGGAAGAGGTCTACGAGGTCATGCGCCGCAACCACCGTATGCCTCAGCTCAAGGACACGGAACTGCCCATTGTGGAGCGGAAGGAGCCCTGCAGGGAACGGATTCTGCCCTTTGCCCAGCAGATTCTGGAGCGTCTGCGGCCCCCTTCCCACAAGATCGACTTGGCGCCCCGGGATCCCGGCCAAGGCGCCCCCAGGCAGCCGGGAGGCTTTCTGAACCTGAGCCTGGAACGGATCGTCCAGGGCCTGGCCGACGAGGACTTCGGCCCCCAGGATGTGGCCCAAACCTGCATCGACCAGGTGACCCGGCTGGAGGCAAAATACCGGGCCTGGGAGGCGTTCGATCCGGAGAAGCTGCTCTACCGGGCCGAGGAGGTGGAAAAGCGCCTCTCGGAGGGGCAGACTCCAGGGCTGCTGGAGGGGGCTCCCGTCGGGATCAAGGACATCTACAACACCGTGGATTATCCCACCCAGATGGGCAGTCCCTTGTGGAAGGATTTCACCCCGGGCAACGACGCCCGGGCCGTGTTCCATGTGCTCCGGGCCGGGGGACTGGCGGCGGGCAAGACGGTCACGGCCGAGTTCGCGGTCCACGCCCTGGGCAAGACCCTCAACCCCCACGACCCCTCCCGCAATCCGGGCACCTCCTCCTCGGGCTCGGCCGTGGCCGTGGCCCTGGGCATGGTCCCGGCCGCCCTGGGCACCCAGACCGCGGCCTCCATCGTCCGCCCGGCCAGTTTTTCCGGGGTCTATGGCATGAAGCCCTCATTCGGGCTGATTCCCCGGACCGGAGTCCTGAAAACCACCGACACCCTGGACACCCTGGGCTTTTTCGTGGGCCAGGCCCGGGACTTGGAGCGGGTCTGGCAGGCCATGGTGGTCCACGGCTCCAACTACCCCAAGAGCCACGCCGCCCTCACGGACAAAACCCGGCAGGAGAAGCCCCAAGGGCGGCCCTGGCGGGTGGGGTTGGCCAGGACCTCGGTCTGGGACCTGGCCGAGGGCTACACCCAGGAAGCCCTTCTGGAATGGATGGACAGGCTGGCCCAGGACGACGGGGTGGAGGTGGTGGAGGCGGGTCTGCCTCCTGGCATGGACAGGGCCCACGAGGTGCACCGCATCATCTACAACCGCTGCCTGGCCTACTACTTCCAGGACGAGTACAAGCGCTCGGAGCTGGTCTCTCCGGTGATGAACGAGCTCATCGAGGACGGCCAAAAAGTCTCCACCGAGATGTACGCCCAAAACGAGGCCGAGCAGGTCCGGCTGGTGGCGGCCATGGACGATTATCTGCAAGACTTCGACGTTATCGTCTCCCTTTCCACGGCCGGGGAAGCGCCTTTGCGGGAGGTCCGGGAGACGCCCGATCCGGGGCTGATGTGGACCCTGACCTATCTGCCCGTGGTCAGCGTGCCGGCCTTTGTCTCGCCCCGGGGCCTGCCCTTCGGGCTCCAGGCGGCGGCCCGGCGCTACAACGACCCCCTGCTGCTCTCCTTCATGGAATATCTCCGCTCCCGGGGCCTGGTCCCGGAAGGCCCCAATCCCATCGTCCCCGACGCTTTCGGCCCGGTTTCCTGACAAAGGAGAAACTATTGAAAACCATCGTCACCATCGAGGCCCGCATGGGCTCCACCCGCCTGCCGGGCAAGATCCTCATGGAGGTTGCGGGCAAGCCTTTGCTCCAGCACCAGATCGAGCGGCTGAAGCGGGCCGCGCTGCCCGACGACGTGGTGGTGGCCACCACGATCAACCCCCTGGACGACGCGGTGGAGGAGTTCTGCCGACGCATCGGCTGCTCCTATTCCCGTGGCAGCGAGGAGAACATCACCGACCGGCTGATCCAGACCGCCCGCCGCCACGGGGCGGACGTTATCGTCCAGACCACGGGCGACTGCCCCCTCCACGAGGGCGCGGTGGTGGACCAGGGCCTAGAGGTCTACCGGGGAGCCGGGGTGGAGTACGTCTCCAACCGCATGGACCGGACCTGGCCCACGGGCCTGGACACCCAGGTCTTTGCCGTGGAGGTTCTGGAAAAGGTGGCCGCCCGGACCGAGGATCCCGAGGACCTGGAGCACGGCAGCTACTACATCTACACCCACCCGGACGAGTTCACCCTGCTCAACTACAAGTCCGGGGACATCGATTGCCCGGAGAAGAGGTGGTGCCTGGACTACCCCGAGGACTACCAGTTTTTCAAGGCGATCTACGAGCGGCTCTACCCGGCCAATCCGAAGTTCACCACCTACGACGTCCTGGAGCTGTTGAAAAATGAGCCGGACCTGGAAAAGATCAACTCCATGCACCCCTGCGACGTGACCTACTACGAATGGCGCGGCTCCGGGAGCAAGGCCTGAGACCGTGACAAAAGTCGGGCTTATCGGCTGCGGGATGATCGCCGGAGAATTGGACGATCCGGGTTCGGAGCATGTTCTGACCCACGCCAAGGCCTTAAGCCTCCACCCGGAGTTTGAGCTGGCCGCCTGCTGCGATCCTGACCGGGACAGGGCCCAAGCCCTGGCCGACAAATGGGGCTGCCCCGGGGTTTTTCCCGACTTGGAAGAGCTTGCCGGGCTGGGGCTGGACGCCTTTGTGGTGGCCGCCTCCTCCGGGGCCCACTTCGGGATTCTGAAAACCCTCCTTTCCTGGGCACCGAACCTGATTATCTGCGAAAAGCCCCTGGTGGAGGAACTGGGCCAACTGGACGAACTGGAGGGGCTCCTCTCCGGTTCCCGGACCAAGGTCCTGGTCAATTTCCAGCGCCGCTTCGACCCGGCCCTGGGGGAGTTGAAACGGATCGTCGCCAGCGGGGAACTGGGCCGGCCCTGCTTTTTCCAGGCCTCTGTGGGCAAGGGCCTGATCCACAACGGCTGCCATCTCCTGGACCTGCTCTTCGACTTCCTGGGCCCGGTGACCTCCCTGGAGCCCATCCGGTTCAGCCGGGCCGGGGGCGACCTGCTGGGCTCCTTTGAAATCGGATTGGACAGCGGGGTCCGGGGCCTGGTCCAGAACACGGACCGGGTGGAGTACGGGCTCCTGGATTTGGAGATCCTGTTCAGCCAGGGCCGGGCCTCTGTCCGGGAGCTGGGCTATCGCCTCCAGGTGGAGGAAAAGGAGCCCTGGGCGATGTACCCCGGGTTTTTCCGCCTGAACCCCCAGGCCCCCCTGGAACCAACCCTGAACCGGGTCTTTTACGAACTCTACGAAGCCGTGGCCCAGGGCCGGATCGACTATCCGGGCCTCCTGGCCGACGCCCTGGCCGGAACCAGGCTGCTGTTGAACCTCAAGGAGAGATGCGGATGAGCGGTTCCAAACTGGCCCTTCACGGCGGAACTCCGGTCAACCCCAAGCCCTTTGTCTGGAACTACTCCATCGGCCCAGAGGAGACCGAAGCAGTGGCCCGGGTCATGGAGAGCCGGGTCCTGTCCGACTACTACGGCTCCCCGGGCAGCCGCTTCCTGGGCGGCGTTGAAGTCCGCAGGCTGGAGGAGGAGTGGGCCGCCCGCTTCGGGGTTAAGCACGCCATGGCCGTGAACTCGGCCTCCAGCGGCCTTTATTGCGCCGTGGCCGCTCTGGGCCTGGAGCCCGGGGATGAAGTGATCGTGCCGCCCTACACCATGTCGGCCACCGTGGCCGCGGTGGTGGCCAACCAGTGCCTGCCCGTGTTCGCCGACATCGAGGAGGACTGCTTCTGCCTGGAGCCGGCCTCGGTGGAGCAGAAGATCACCCCCCGGACCAAGGCCGTGCTGGCCGTGGACCTTTTCGGCCAGCCCGCCGATTTGAAAGCCCTGGGGGAGCTTTGCCGCAAGCACGGCCTGTCCCTGCTGGAAGACAACGCCCAGGCCCCGGGGGCCCGCCACCTGGGCCGCTATGCCGGGACCGTGGGCCGGCTGGGGGTCTTCTCCCTCAACGTCCACAAGGCCATCCAGTGCGGCGAGGGCGGGGTGGTGGTCACGGACGACGACGACCTGGCCGAAAGGGTCCAGCTCATCCGCAACCACGCCGAGGGGGCCATGGAGGCCATGCGGCCCCATGACCCGGCCGGGATGGTGGGTTTCAACTTCCGGATGACCGAACTGGGCGCGGCCGTATCCTCCTGCCAGTTGAAGAAGCTGGAGAGCCGCAACAGGGAGAAGATAGACCTGGCCGCCTACCTGACCGAAAAACTGGCCAAGTTCGATTTCCTGACCACCCCCCGGATCAGACCGGGCTGCGACCACGTCTACTACCTCTATGTCCTCAAGTACGATCCTTCCAAGCTGGACGTCCCGCGCGACGCCTTTATCCGGGCCCTCAACGCCGAGGGCTACTCGGCCTCCCTGGGCTATGTGACCCCCAACCACCTTTTGCCCATGTTCCGGGACAAAAAAGCCTACGGCATCGGCCACCACCCCTGGTCCCTGACCCCGGAAGGCCGGGCCATGACCTACGGCCCGGGGGACTGCCCGGTCTGCGAGGGCCTGGAGAACGAGAACGTTTTTTACCCCAACCTGATCCGCTACAAGATCGGCCCAAAGGACATCGACCGCTTTGCCCAGGCCGTGGCCAAGGTGGCGGACCAGGCCGGGAGCTTGGTCGAGGACTAAGCGGGTGGTTCTCTTTTTCGCCCGGGACGCCGGGGCGGCCAATGTCCTGGCCGCCATATACCCGGCTTACACCGGAGAAAAGGTCTTTTGGGCCAAGGACTACGCCCGCCCGGTCCTGGACAGGCTGGGCCTGGCCTACCGGGACTTCAACGCCCTGAAGGTGGACCGGCCCCTGGGCCCGGAAGACGGTCCCCTGGTCTCGGCCTGGCTGGAAGGATTAAGTCCGACAGTGGCGGTCACGGGCGCGACCCACTGGGATGATATGACCGACCGGCTGATCTGGAAGGATTGCGCCGGCCGGGGAATCCCCGCCATCTGCTTTCTGGACGGCTGGATCAGGCCCCTGGAAAGGTTCCGGACAAAGGACGGCCTCTTTTACCCGGACTGCATCGCAGCCGTGGACCCGGCCCAGGCCAGGCTACTGGAGCAGGAGGGCCTGGCCCGGGAGCGGGTGGCGGCCCTGGGGCATCCCCATTTGTCCCGGATCTTTGCCCAGCGAAAGGACCTCCAGGCCCGGCGGGAGGAACTCCGGAACAAGGTGGCGGAACTGCTGGGGCGGCCTTTTGAGGAACTGATCATCCTGGTCTCCGAGCCCCAGAGCGTCTTGGCCCGGGCCGGGGCCCAATTCAGCGACCAGGAATTCAACGAGGTGGAGACCTTTTATCTGGTCAAGGGAGCCCTGGACCGGATCGACAGCCAGGGCAAGCTGCTGGTGGTGAAGCTCCACCCCAAGGAGGACGGCTCCTCCTGGCAGGGCTCCGGGGCGATCCTGATCCGGGATGAGGTCAGCGGCCCGGAGCTGGCCGCGGCGGCCGAGGCCGTGGTGGGGGTCAAGTCCATGCTCCTGATAGAGGCCGCCATTTTGGGAACCCCGGTCATCTGTCTGGAGGAATTCACCAAGCCCTGGGAGCGGCTGGTGACCAACGATCTGGGGCTGTCCCGCCCGGTCAAGGGTGAGGGGGAGTTGGCCCGGCTGCTGGCCGGGCTCGAGGATCTGAAAAAACCCTCCCCAGAGGAAGTGGAACAGGGGTTCGGCCTGGGTGGGGAGTACCTCAAGGCCCACCTGGACCTGATCCAGGGTTACGCCGAGAGGAGGGCGGCATGAGCACGGAACTGGTCTTTATCAAGGGCGAAAGGCTGATCCTGCGGCCTCTTCTGGAAGAGGACTTTACCGCCGAGTATCTGTCCTGGCTCAACGATCCGGAGGTCAACCGTTTTTCCCAGCGGCGGCCCTATCCGGTGGGCTACGAGGGGATGGTCTCCTGGCCCCGGAGCCTGGAGAAGAACCCCCGGGAGGGTTTTGTCCTGGCCATGATCGCCCAGGACAAGATCCATATCGGCAACATCTCCCTGACGGGTATTCACCCGGTGAACCGCATTGCCGAGATATCCATCCTGGTGGGCCGCCGGGACTACTGGGGCCAAGGCTACGGCGCCGAGGCCGTGGACCTGCTGACCCGGCACGCCTTCGAGGCCCTGAACCTGCGGCTGGTCCACGCCGGAACCTTCAGCCCGGGCTTCCGCCGCCTGGTGGAAAAGCTGGGCTGGCAACAGGAGGGCTGCCTCAAGGAAAGGGTCTATGCCCAGGGTGAATACCACGACGTGACCCTCCACGCCCTGAGCCGGGCCGAGTTTGAGAAAAGGAAACAGGAAGAGACTCTCAGGGCTTGACCGCCGGCCGGGAAGCCGGGACGGAGCTGGGAAATATTTCGCCCCAACTCCGGGCCGGGCCGCGAAAAACCAGGCGGCGGGAGATCAATCCAACACAGAGGAGAAAAGGATGGCCGACGATCCCAAATCAGTGAGCGCCCATTACGAAGCCGTGGCCGAAAGCTATCACCGGCAGTACGACCGGGACAGACTTTACGATGTGTCAGCCGGGTATCCGGCCAATTATTTCCGTCTTCAGCTTCTGCTGAACTCCTTTGTGGAAAAAGGGGCCAAGCGGATCATGGAGGTGGGGGTGGGCGAGGGCACGCCGCTCAGCCTGCTCAGCCGGGCGGGCCTGGAGGTGTGGGGTTTCGATATCTCCCGGAAGATGGTGGAACGGTCCAAAGAGAGGATGAAGGAAAACGGCCAGGATCCGGAGCGGATTTTCTGGGGCGATATCCAGGACCCCACCACCTACATCCACGCTCTCAAGGGGGGCCGGTTCGACGGTCTGATGGCCATGGGGGTCATGCCCCACGTGGAGAACGACCACCTGGCCCTGGAGAACATGACCGCCCTGGTCCGGCCGGGGGGCAGCGTTTTCATCGAGTTCCGCAACAAGCTCTTTTCTTTGTTCACCTTCAATCGTTACACCTTTGAGTTCATCATGGACGACCTGCTGGCCGGCGTGGCCCGTGAGGTGAAGGACAAGGTGGCTGCGGATCTGAAACCCCGGCTGCGCATGGACATGCCTCCGGTCAGGGACAAGGTGGAGGGTTCCCAGGCCGCGGGCTACGACGCCATCCTGTCCAGGTTCCATAATCCATTCGAGATGGAGGGGCTGTTCCAACGGCACGGCTTCAGGGATATCAAGCTGCTCTGGTACCACTACCACCCGGCCATGCCTTACCTGAGCGGCGATATGGCCGAGGAGTTCCGCCGGGAGTCCATCCGCCTGGAACACGATCCCTCGGACTGGAGGGGCTATTTCCTTTGCTCCGCCTTTGTGGTGGAAGCCGTGAAACGCGGCGGGGAATGATGACCGGACGAGTTGAAAAACCCGGGTTGGATCTCTCCCTGGGCGGGGAGATGCACGGCCTTATGAGGAAGCTTTTCCCCATCTGCCGCAGCATCACCGGCAACGGGGTCCGCAAGACCCTGAGCCTGCTCCGGGAGCATATTCCCCTGGAGATCCACGAGGTGCCCAGCGGAACAAAGGTTTTCGACTGGGAGGTCCCCAGGGAGTGGAACATCAGGGACGCCTTCATCCTGGATCAGGAGGGGCGCAAGGTGGTCGACTTCAAGGAGAACAACCTCCACGTCATGGGCTACTCCGTTCCGGTGGACCGCCGGCTGCCGCTGGGCGAACTCCAGGACCACCTTTACAGCCTGGAGGACCAGCCCGAGGCGATTCCCTACCTCACCTCCTACTATGCCGAAAGATGGGGCTTCTGCCTGGCTCACCGGGAGCGGCTGAAACTAGAGGAGGGAATGTACCGGGCGGTCATCGACAGCGACCTGTCCCCGGGGCACCTGACCTACGGCGAGTGCATCATCCCGGGCCAGACGGACCGGGAGATTTTCTGCTCCACCAACATCTGCCATCCCTCCCTGGCCAACAACGAGCTGTCCGGACCGGTGGTCCTGACCTATCTGATCAAGTGGCTGAGATCGAAACCCCGGCGTTACACCTACCGGATGGTTTTCGTTCCCGAGACCATCGGCGCGATCACCTATCTGAGCCGGCACGCGGAGCACCTCAAGGACAAGATGGAGGCGGGGTTCAACATCTCCTGCGTGGGCGACGAGGGCGGATACTCCTATGTGGCCTCGCCCTACGGCGACAAGACTGCGGACAGAATCGCGGGGAACGTGATCAAACACTTGGACGGGGAGGCCAGGGTGTACCCCTTTTTGAACCGGGGCAGCGACGAGAGGCAGTATTGCAGTCCAGGCATTGACCTGCCCCTGGTGTCCCTTTGCAACAGCAAATTCGGCGCCTATCCCGAGTACCACACCTCCCTGGACAACCTGGATTTTGTTACGCCCAGGGGATTGGCCCAGGGATTCCAGTATGTTAAACGTTGTCTGGAGACAGCGGAGATGAACCGGACCTACCGGGCCACCTGCAGCGGCGAGCCCCAGCTGGGCAAGCGGGGGCTTTATCCGTCCCTGGGCACCAGGAAAACCTGGGCCCCGGTGGCCTCCCTGTGGAACCTGATCGCTTACGCTAACGGGACCAATGATCTGGTGGCCGTGAGCGAAACTATCGGGGCGCCCGTGTGGGAGCTCGGCCATATCGCCCTGCGGCTCCTGGAGGAAGGGCTTTTTGAAGAAGTCACGAAAGAGAGTTTGACAAAAGCATAAGTCCCTCCTGCAGGTCTGAGTACCAGCGGCTTGATCCAAACCATGGTTCTCCGGTTCAAATGGATGTTGGCCCGATTCATCATTGTGAAAGGCGGGCAGGCGGGATAACTGTGAACAGAGGCAGCGAACAGGTTAAGTATAGAGGAGAAATATGAACCGCATATTTAGAAATTTGGTTCCGCGAGTGGTCAACCGCAAGATGAGGGGCGAACCCATTGAAGTCTCACCCTCGGACGACCTCACCGAGAAGGTCGTCTCCTGGTGGAAGGAGAACGGCTACGCCCAGGGCCGGAGGCGCCGCAAGGAGCTCCGGTGGTTGGGTTTCACCCTGTTCAGCTGGAAGGTGAAAGAGGGTATTCTGGATTCCTATTTCCACCCCTCGGAGAATACGGTCAAGGTTTTCGCCGAGCTGGCCGAGAAGGGGGTGATCCCCCCTTTGACCAAGGACTCCCTGATCCTGGAAGCCGGCTCCAACGTGGGCCGCAACCTCTTTGCCCTGCAGGACGCTTTCGGCTGCAGCGTGGTGGGCGTGGATATTTCGGAGGAGGCCCTCAGGCTGGCCCGGGACAAGGTTTGGAAGGACAGATCCAACTGGGAATTCCATCTGGCCAACGTCCTGACCGACGATTTTTTCAGCCGGTACGAGGACGACCACTTCGATGTGGTCATGACCAGGGGCCATATGATGCACATCCCCCTGACCGACGACAAAAGAAGATACGTGGACGAACTGAAAAGAATCGGCCGGAATCTGGTCTTCATTGAAATGACCGACCCCCGCCATTCCGGAACCCAACTGTACTTCGATAAGACCTACGCCCTGTCCTGGGACGATTATGTCAAGGAGTACGGCATGACTAAATACGACCTGAGCCAACCGGACTTCCTGGATAAAAGAGAGACGGTTTATGTCTGGAGCACCCCTCAATAGGGTCCGCCGGAGCGCCGGCGGATCTATCCGCAATTATGGAAAAACAAAGAGATAATGAGAGAAAAGAGCGGATTGCGGAAGCCGTGGTTCCGCTACGAACTTTGCTGAGCGAGGCCCTTCCCAAGCTCTACCTATCGCACACCGGGATTTTGCTGCTGTGCGACGGGGACGGGGTTCTGAGGGGCACCCTCACCGACGGCGACGTGCGGCGGGCCATCTTGAAGGGGGTCTCCTTTGATCTGCCCTGCGAGGCGGCGGCCAATATGTCGCCCATCACCGCCCCGGAGGGAGTGGACGAGGGCAGGGCCCTGGAGCTCATGATCCACAGCCGCAAAGTGCCCCTCAACCAGCTGCCCCTGGTGGACGACCGGGGGCGGGTCAAGGGGCTTCTGCTCAAGACCGACCTCGTGGGTAGCCCCGCGGAGTTGCCCCTCTCGGCCATCATCATGGCCGGGGGCTACGGGACCCGGTTGCGGCCCCTGACCGAGGAGTTGCCCAAGCCCATGCTCCCGGTGGGAGGCCGTCCCCTGCTGGAGCTGACTTTGGCCAGGCTCAGAGAAGCGGGCATAAAAAAGGTGACCGTTACCACCCATTATCTGCCCGAAAAGATCATGGACCATTTCGGAGACGGCTCCGATTTCGGAGTGGAAATCTCCTACCTGGCCGAGGAGGAGCCCCTGGGCACGGCCGGGGCCCTGGGGCTGATGGATCCGCCCCGGGGGCCGGTATTGGTCATCAACGGGGATATCCTGACCCAGGCGGCTTTTCCGGCCATGCTGGAGTTCCACCGGGAGCACCGGGCCGAGATGACTGTGGCCGTGCGTCAGTACGCTCTTCAGGTGCCCTACGGGGTGCTGGAATGCCAGGGCCATCGGGTCTGTGGACTGCAGGAGAAACCGGAGTACAAATTTATGGTCAACGCCGGGATATACATCCTGGAGCCCACGGTCTGGGCGCTGATGCCAAAGGCGGGCCGGTTCAACATGACCGACCTTATCGAGAAGCTGATGGCGAAGGATAGAACTGTGGTCAGCTTTCCGGTGGTGGAGTACTGGCTGGACGTGGGCCAGCCCGGCGATTACCGCAGGGCCCAGGACGATCTAAAGAACGGGGAGATCCGCCTATGAACTGGCAGGGAAAAAAAGTCCTGGTCACCGGAGCCGGGGGGTTCATCGGCTCCCACCTGGCCGAGAGGCTGGTCCGGGAGGGGGCTTTAGTCCGGGCCCTGGTCCACTACAATGCCCTGGGCTCCTGGGGCTGGCTGGATGAGTCGCCCCTTAAGGATGAGCTGGAGGTGGTCGCCGGCGACATAACCGACCGGGACAGCGTCCGCTCGGCCGTGGTCGGCCGGGAGCGGGTCTTCCACCTGGCCGCCCTGATCGCCATCCCCTACTCCTATCAAGCCCCGGCCTCTTATCTGCGGACCAATGTGGAAGGGACTCTCAACATGCTCCAGGCCTGCCTGGAGCAGGGGGTCGAGCGGCTGGTCCAGACCTCCACCAGCGAGACCTACGGCACGGCCAGATATGTGCCAATCGACGAGGGTCACCCCCTCCAGGGCCAGTCTCCCTACTCGGCCTCCAAGATCGGGGCGGACAAGATGGCCGAGGCGTACATAGCCAGCTATTCCCTGCCCGCGGTGATCCTGCGGCCCTTCAACACCTTCGGCCCCAGGCAGTCGGCCCGGGCCGTGATCCCGACCATCGTCTCCCAGTTGCTGGAGGGGAGCCGGGTTCGCCTGGGCAACCTCAGCCCCACCCGGGACCTGACCTACGTGGCCGACACCGTGGCCGGTTTTCTGGCCGCCGGGTCCGCAGAGGAGGCCGTGGGCCGGACCGTGAACCTGGGTTGCGGGGAGGAAATATCCATCCACGACCTGGCCCTCCTCATCGGCGCTCTCATGGGCCAAGAGGCGGAGATCGTCAGCGATGAGCAGCGGCTCCGGCCCCAGGGCAGCGAGGTGGACCGGCTCCTCTCGGACAACTCCCTGGCCCGGGAGCTGCTGGGATGGACCCCGGAAATGGGACTGAAAAAAGGACTGAAAGAGACCATCGCCTGGATAAAAGCCAACCGGGAAAGGTTCCGTCCCCGGGTGTATAATGTCTGAGCCGGGAAGCATTCCCCAGACCGGGACCATTCCCCTTTCCATCCCGGAGATATCCGGCCGGGAGTGGGAGTATGTCAAGGACTGCCTGGACACGGGCTGGGTCTCCTCGGTGGGTTCCTATGTGGACCGTTTCGAAGAGCTTTGCGCCCGGACCCTGGGGGTCCGGCGGGCCGTGGCCACGGTCAACGGCACGGCCGCATTGCACGCGGCCCTTCTGGCCGCCGGAATAAGGCCGGAAGAGGAGGTCCTGGTTTCGGACCTGACCTTCATCGCCCCGGCCAATGCGGTTCGCTATGCGGGGGCCGTGCCGGTTTTTGTGGACGCCGAACCTGATTACCTCCAGATGGACCCGGCCCGGTTGGCCGATTTTCTTAAAAACTGCTGCCGCCGGGAGGGCGGAGCAACCGTGGACAAGGCCACCGGCCGGAAAGTGACCGCCGTCATTCCGGTCCATATCCTGGGCCACCCGGTGGACCTGGACCCAATCCTGGAACTGGCTTCCGAGTTCGGCCTGACCGTTATCGAGGACGCCACCGAGGGCTTGGGCGGAACCTACCGGGGACGCCCCCTGGGGGGTATGGGCCTGGCCGGATGCCTCTCCTTTAACGGCAACAAGCTGATCACCACCGGCGGCGGGGGCATGGTCCTGACCGACGACGAGGCCCTGGCCGACCGGGTCCGCTATCTGACCACCCAGGCCAAGGACGACCCGTTGGAGTACGTCCACGGGGAAGTGGGCTACAACTACCGCCTGACCAACATCCTGGCCGCCCTGGGTCTCGCCCAGATGGAGCGCCTGGATGAGTATGTGGCCGTAAAAAGGCGGATCGCCCGGCGCTACGAGCGGGCTTTCAAGGATCTGCCCGGGATCGAACCCATGAAGGAGGCCCCAGGGGTCGAGTCGGCATTCTGGCTCTACACCGTCAAGACCGGGAGGGACAGCCGGTCCCTGATGCGGGGGCTGGCCGGGGAGCCCATCCAGACCAGGCCCCTGTGGCAGCCCCTGCACCTGAGCCCGGCCCACGCCGCCTCGCCCCGCACGGACTGCCCCGTGGCCGAGGAACTTTATCGCCGCTGTCTGAGCCTGCCCTGCTCGGTGGGTTTGAGCGAGGCGGATCAGGAACGGGTCATCGAGGCCGTGAGCCGGTTTGTCCGGAGAAATGGATAGAAGAAGATAAAATGGGAAATCTGGCCGTTACCTGGAACGTGATCAAAACCCCGCGGGTCTTCACCCGGCTGGTCAAGAACCGTCTGGACGCCCGCCGGTCCTACACTGCGGACTGCGTTCCCACCCGGAAGTTGAACCTCCTGGTCCTGATCGTGACCCGGCGCTGCAACATGCGCTGCGCCATGTGCATGCAGGACCACGAGGACCACCGCCGCCAGGAGGAGAACAGGATCGGTCTGGAGGATTACCGCCGTCTGCTGACCCAGGTCAAGCCCTGGAACCCCACGGTCCAGCTCACCGGCGGGGAGACCTTCATCTACCCCGAGATCGGGGGCCTCCTGGATATCCTCAAGGAGCTTGATTATTTCGTCACCATCAACACCAACGGCTCTTTTTTGGAAAAGTACGCCGAGAAGATCGTGGCCTCGAAGGTGGGCAAGCTGACCGTCTCCCTGGACGGACCTCCGGAGATCCACGACGCCATCCGCCACTTTCCCGGAGCCCATGAGCGGGCTCTGGCCGGGCTGGAGGCCCTGGCCGAGGAGAAGAAGCGCCAGTCCAGCCGCTATCCCTTTATCGACGTCAAGTCGGTCATCTCCCCGGACAATGTGGGCAATCTGGAGCCGGTGGTCAGGCTGGCCCAGGAGGGCCGGATCCAGATGGTGGACTTCGTCCACATGTGGTTCCTCCACCAGTCCCAGGTGGAGCGGCACCAGGAATTGGGCTTTGAGGTGGATCATTACCCCCCGCACACCTTCTCCCTTTTTGAGCCGAAACTCCTTAAGGAGGCCCTGGCCCATGTCCGGGACCTTCAACGCCGCTACAAAAGCCTTCCCTTCATCGTCTTTCCGGACATCCCGGACGACAAGATGGAGTACTACTACGCCGACCCCTTGAGGCCCCTTTACCGGACCCGCTGCATCTACCCCTACGAGACGGCCCGGGTCCAGCCCTCGGGCGAGGTTCTGGCCTGCCCCGAGGACATCGCGGCCAGGGCCCCCCTGGGCAATGTCCGGGAGGAGAGCCTGGTGGATATCGTCCGGGGCGGAAAGTCGGCCCGGTTCCTCTCCCGCCTGGATCAGGCCGGGGGCGGCTGGCCCATCTGCAACCGCTGCTGCGGCCTGTTCCGGTCCTAAAGAAAATATTGGGCTAAGGCCCAATATATGACCCGCGCGGCAAAGACCAACAATCGAGGTTAATCAATGCGTGTTCTGTTAATCGCACCGCCCTGGCTGGATATTTATGGAGACTACAAAGAGGCCTCCAAGCTGGGCTGCATCTCCTCACCCCTGGGGCTGGCCTATCTCGGCGCGGCGGTCCAGGAGAAGGGCGGCCAGGTCAAGGTGGTGGACATGGAGACCGAAGGGGTCAACATCCATGACCTGCTGCCCCTCATCAGCGAGTTCGACCCGGATCTGATCGGCATCACCGCCACCACTCCGGTCTACACCAATACCAAGGCCCTGGCCGCGGAGATCAAGCAGGCCCGGCCCCAGACCCCCCTGGTCCTGGGCGGGGTCCATTCCACCGTGGTGGGCCGGGAGGCCCTGGAGGAGTGCGAGTATTTCGACTTCCAGGTGGTGGGCGAGGGCGAGGAGACCATCCAGGAGGTCATGGAGGCCCTGGAGCAGGGCCGCTCCCTGGCGGGAATCCTGGGGGTCATCTACCGCGACAACGGGGCCATTGTGGAAAATCCCCGCCGGCCCCTGGAGATGACCGCCGACCACCTGCCCGTTCCGGACCGCAACCTGCTGCCCACGGACAAGTACGTCCACTCCCTGCCCGGCAAGGGCTTCATCCGCTACGCCACCCTGTTCACTTCCCGGGGCTGCCCCTTCCACTGCATCTTCTGCTCCCAGCACACCATGCACGGCCGCAAGATGCGCTGGCACTCCCTGGAGCGGGTCATGGTCGAGCTGGACCAGATCGTCAACCAGCTGGGGGTGGAGCACATCATCATCATGGACGAGACCCTGACCCTGGACCGGGAGCGGACCCTGGAGCTGTGCCGCAGGATCAAGGAGGCCGGGCTCAAATTCACCTGGGAGGGCTGGACCAGGGCCGAGACCATAGACGAAGAGCTTCTCACCGAGATGAAATCGGCCGGCCTGATCCGGCTCTCCTTCGGAATCGAGTCGGGCGATGCGGAGATGCTCAAGATCATAAAGAAGGGCATTACCCTGGAGGGGGTCCGCCGGGCCTACCGGATCGCCGATAAGGTGGGGCTGGAGACCCGGGGCTCGGCCATCCTGGGCCACCCCTACGAGACCAGGGAGACGGCCTGGCGGACCATCAAGTTCTGCCGGTCCATCAAGGAGTGCCAGCAGCTCTATCTGAACGTGGCCACGCCCTATCCGGGCACCGAACTCTACGACTACGCGGTCAACGGCCGGGGGGGCATGACCCTTTTGACCAGGGACTACTCCCAGTACAAGCGCTACGGCGATCCGGTCATCGAGGTCAACGACCTCTCCTCCAACAGGCTCAAGATGATGCAGTCCATCGGGCTGATCTGCTTCTACTTCACCCCCCGCCGGATTCTCTACAACGTCTTTCAGCGGGCCGGGCTCAAGGCCGGGCTGATCAACTCCTGGGCCTTTGCCCTGTCCACCATGAGGGGCTTTTTCAAAGCCCTCAAATCCATTCTCAAACCCAAATCCCCAAGACCGGCGATCGGGTCCGGCCCCGATACCGTGTCCAAGACCAAAACCGCCGAAAGGTGAGAATGCCCTTCTGGCTGCGGCTCCTGGTCTCGCTGCTGTTCGTGGCTCTGCTGGTCTACCTGGCTTCCCCGGCCCAGTTGCTGAGGACCCTCAAGGGCTGCGATCCCCTTCTCCTGGCCGTCACCCTGGCCCTGACCCCG
This sequence comes from Desulfarculia bacterium, assembly GCA_963662305.1. Lineage (GTDB taxonomy): Bacteria > Desulfobacterota > Desulfarculia. Next base: position 1,812,007 of record OY759351.1, read on the forward strand.
GTCTTTCTGGCCGGGCGGATTCTGCGCTGGACCCTCCTGGTCCGCCAGATATCCCCCGGCGCCCGGCTAGGCCTGATCAGCCGTTCCTATCTGTGGGGCATGGCCGTGGGCCTGGTCACCCCCGGCCGGCTGGGCGAGGTGGCCCGGATCAGGGGCCTCGGCTTGAGCGGGGCCGGGGTGGGGCTCTTTGTGGTGGAAAAGAGCGGCGAGATGGCCGTGATCCTGGCCATGTGTCTGGTCTCGGTCTGGTCCTTTGGTTTTTTCCCTTTTTGGCTGGCTCTGATATTAATGGTCGCGGGGTTGCTGGCCTGGGGCGTGCTCCTGAAAAGGCTGCCCGGCCTGACCGGGCCCCTGAACCGCCTGTTCAAGGGGCGCTCTTCGGAAGAGATCCGCAGCTTGAGCAATACCGCAGCCGGCTTAAAGAAAACCCTCTGCCTGGTTCTGACCGGGCTGATCCTGGGAGTCTTCATCCTCCAGGCCTTCCTGCTCCTTCTGGGGCTGGGCAGCCCCTTTGAGCCGATCCTGATCCGCAACCTGCCCCTGGTCCTGCTGGGCAACATCGCCCCCGTGACCGTGGGCGGGATGGGGCTGCGGGAGGCCCTGGGGGTCTTTTTCCTGAGCCGCGACGGGGTGGACCCGGCCGCGGCCCTTTCCAGCGTCTTCATTGTTTCCACGGTGAACCTGGCCTTTCCGGCAATTCTGGGCGCGGGGCTGAACCTGTGGAGCGGCTCCAAGTCCAACGGACCTGAACGAACGGAACACAGATGAGCGAATCCCTCAGAATAGCCCTGGCCGCCTCCTCCCCCGGATTTCATTCCTACATGACCCCCCTGGGCTACCTCTATGTCTCGGCCGTGCTGAAACAGGCCGGGCACCAGGTGCTCTTTCTCCACCACACCGGAGACCGGGAGCGCACGGCCTCGGCCCTGGCCGCCTTCAGGCCGGACCTGGTGGTGGCCGGGACCAGCTACAAGTTTCACAACAACTGCCCCGCCCCCACCATCCGCCCGGCCCTGGAGGTGGTCCGCACGGGCAAGGAGATGGGGGCCGCAACCCTGCTCATGGGCCCCCTGAACGCGGTCTTTCAGGACCTGGTGGTCAGCGAACCGGCCCTGGACGGCATGACCCTCAACGAACCGGAGGAGATCGTCCGGGATGCGGCCCGTGCCCTGGCCCAGGGCGGCGACCTGGCCCAGGTCCCCGGCCTGGTCCTGGCCCGGGAGGGCCGGCCGGAGATGACCGGACCGGCCCCCTTCCCGGATCCCGACTCCCTGCCTTTTCCGGACCGGGAGGCCATCGACTTCAGGAAGTACATCAAGGACACCTATTTCGGCCGCCGGGCTGCGGACGTGCTTTCCTCCAGGGGCTGCCCCTTTAACTGCACCTACTGCTTCGGGGCGGCCCGCTCCAAGCGCAACGCCTACACCACCGGGCCCTCCTTCCGGGCCGTCTCTCCGGAGCGGGTGGTGGAGGAGATAGACCTGCTCTACCGCAGATGGGGGGTCCGGGCCGTCAAGTTCAACGACATCGAATTCTGCGTTTCCCAGAAGCGGGTGGCCGCCATCTGCGAGGGGCTTTTGCGGCTTAAGCGCCCGGACCTGCGCTGGCGGGCCGTGACCCGGGCCACCAGCGTGGCCCCGGAGCTGCTGGCCCTGATGCGCCGGGCCGGTTGCCGGTCCATCTATTACGGAGTGGAGACAGGCGATGCGGACCTGCTCAGAGCCATGAACAAGAAGGTTACCCTGGAGGAGATCCGGGAGGTGGTGGCCCGGACCTGGGAGGCCGGAATCCGGCCCGAGGCTTCCTTCCTGCTGGGCGTGCCCGGCGAGACCGAGGAGTCGGCCTGCCGGACCATCCGTTTCGCCCTGGAGCTGAACCCCTTTTTAGCCACCTTCCACGTCTTTGTTCCCTATCCTGGAACGCTTCTTGAAAACCGGATCGGAAAACGGCCCGATCTGGATCTGGACCAATGGGACGTCTATCATCTCCGGGCCAACACCTCCCTGTGCGAGGTGCCTACCCAAAGGCTGAGGGAGCTGGTTCAGAAGGCCTACCGGGGGTTCTACCTGAGGCCGGGGTTCGCCTGGAACCTGGTCAAGGCCGGCAACGACCCCAACCTGCTCCGGTTCGGATTTCAGACCCTCCTGGGGCGGGGGGAGAAGGGCTTCGAGAAGATCGTGGCCGGAGCGGGATTCAAGGATAAGGGAGGTGCGGGATGAGCCCGGAAGCGTCGTACGAGGTCACTCTTATCACGCCGGCCTATAACGAGGCCGCCTCCATCAAAAATGATCTGGGCCGCATTCTGGCGGCCATGGAGGGGCTGGGGGTCTCCTGGGAGTACATCCTGGTCAACGACGGCTCCACTGACCGGACCATGGATCTGGCCCAAGAGATCATCGGAGATCGCCCCAACTGCCGGATCGTCTCCTACGCCCGCAACCGGGGCCGGGGCTACGCCCTGCGCCAGGGGTTCGCCAGGGCCGGGGGCCGCTACGTCATCACCACCGAGGGCGATCTTTCCTGGGGCCCGGAGATCATCGGGCGGCTCTACAAGGCCTTGAAGGCAACCGGCCACGACCTGGTCATCGCCAGCGTCTTTCTGGACGGCGGCGGGCTGAGGAACGTGCCCCGGGGCCGGAGGATGATCTCCTCCTGGGGCAACGTGGTCATGCGCTGGGCCTTCGGCGGGGGGCTGACCATGCTCTCGGGCATGACCCGGGGCTATAGGCGGGAGGTCCTGGAGGCTCTTTACCTGGAGTCCGCCGACAAGGAGATCCATCTGGAGATAGTCTCCAAGGCCCAGGATCTGGGTTTTTCCATCTCCGAGATACCGGGCACCATCTCCTGGAGCCAGGAGCAGGTCAAGGGCGGCAAGGGCCGGGCCAGGTCCATGTTCCGCCACGTCATCCCCCACTTGGTCAACTCCTTTTCCCGGGCCCCGGCCAAGTCGCTCTTTTACGGTTGCCTGGGGTTCAGCCTGGTGGGTGCGGCCACGGTGGTATTTTCGGCCCTGAACAAGATCTACCGCATCACCCCCATTCCCATGCCCCATCTGCTGACCTACGGCCTCATTCTGATCGGAGCCGGGGTCATCTTCGCCCTGGGGGTGGGGCTGTCGGTCCAGATCGCGGGGCTTTCCAAATCCCTGGTCCACACCCAGTCCCAGCTGAAAATGCTGGAGAAGGTCCTCCGGGAAAAACGGGACCCGGAGGACGGGGGCGAGTGAACTCAGCCGTCCTGCCGGGATTCCAGGTAGCGGATGACCTCACGGGCCACCAGGGCGTGGCCGGAGCGGTTGTAGTGGCTGGGTTTGTCCGGAATGTTGAACAGGGCCAGGGAGTCGGGCCGGGCCGCGAACACCGGAGCCAGGTCCACCACCGGGATGCCTTCAAGGCGCAGGAACTCCAGCAGGGTTTTGCGCTCCTGGCCCAGGGAGGCCCGGGAGGTGCCCATGAAACGCTGCTGCTCCGGAAGATAGACCAGGATCAGCCGCCCGCCCCAGTCCGCCGCGGTGCGCCGGGCTTCGAGCATGATCCGCTCAAAAAGGGGCCAATCCGGCTCGCCGGGCTCGGGCCGGGGACCGCTCTCCTTCACGGCTTCTTTGGAGGAGGTGCCCAGGCCCAGCAACCGGCGCAGATGGCGGAGCATGATCAGGTCTTTGAACCCGGAACCCGGTCCGGCATCTTCCCCGGCCATGGTCTCCTCCAAAAAACGGCTCAACTCCCGGTCGATTCGTGGTTGGGTTGAGGCCAGGTTCTGGGTGTATCCGGGGTCCAGGTAATTTTTGAGCAGCAGATGAAGGCTCTCCATCTCCAGGTTGTTGAGGTCGTTGCCCTCGAAAAAAAACCAGAGCACGTAGTCCGGCCTGGACAGGGGGCCGTACTCCCTCAGCCCGGCCAACTGCAGGAGGGGGCCGTTGCCGCCCGAACCCAGGTTGTAGGCGGGGGCGAACTTCTCCCCGATCAGGGAGACGAAGTTGCGCTCCGGGGTTACGCAGAAGCCGTGGACAAAGGAATCTCCCAGAGCCAGGACCCGGGCCTTTTGCCCGGCCAGGCCGGGCGGGTTGTTGAACCCCCAGGCGTCGCTGCGGTAGGTCACGAAGCGGTCGGTCTCGTTGCAGAGCACGGTCTCGACTCCGGAGATTCCGCCCAGGGGCTGGAGATAGCCCGCCGAATCGTGCAGGGCCGGGAGATAGGTGTTGTCCTGCTGAAGCTTGAACAGCCGCCGGGGGATCACTCGGGGAAAGGCCCTCTCCCCCTGGCCTCGCAGTTTCCGGACCTCCCGCAGCAGGGGGGATTCGGTCCGGGTCAGAAATCCGGCGGTAAGTTCGGTGAGAAAAAGACAAACCCCTACCGTGACGGTCAGGACCGCCAGGTTGGTTTTGCTCCTGGGGCTCAGTTTGAGGGCCAGAAAAAAGAAAACGGCCGCCAGGGCGGGCAGGGCCAGGTAGACCGCCATCCCGCCTGGGCCGGGGCTTTGGCCGGCCGAATAGTAGACGGTGTAGAAGTAGCGGAGAGCGCAGGCCAGGGCCGCGGTCGCAGCCGTTCCGCAGAGGATCAGGATCAGGTTGACGATCCGGTTTTTGGTCATGGTTGTATATCGCCCTTTGGCCCTCTTGGAATTGTCCGGAAAATGGTTGTTCCAAAAGTAGCCCCTCTTTCCGGGGCTGGCAAATTCTTTTTGGCCCGGGCCGGGGTGGTCAAGAACGTGGCCGATAACGCGGTCGTGGCCGGCAAGCCGGCCCGGCTCCTGAAAAACGGGGAATAAACTCCACGGTTATGGACAACACGAATCAAAACACACCCAGCCGCTCCAGGGTCCTGCTGGGGCTGCTCCGGCAGTACATGCTGCCCCACTGGCCCATTCTGACCCTGGCCCTGGGAATGAGCCTGGTCTTGATGCTCCTGGACGTAACCGGTCTGGCCTTGTATGTGCCCCTGATCAAGACCGTGGTGGGCCAGGTGCCCGGAGCCGAAAGCCTGGGTTCGGGCTTGAGTTTCAGCGGCGGTGGCGGTTGGCTGGGGATCGACATCTCGGCCTGGGTGGGTAGTCTGGCCCGCATGTCCTCCGCCTGGGAGGCCCGCTACGGGACCCTGGCCTATTTTATGATTCTGGCCGGACTGTTCATCCTGGTCAAGGCCGGCTGGGCGGCCCTGGACGTGGGCGGCCAGTATTTCCTGTGGAAGGTGCGCTGCCAGGTGGCCAGCGACATGTCCTCGGACCTCTACGGCCACCTGCTCCGGCTGAAGATGAGCTTTCTGGGAAAATCGGACGTGGGCGGACTGAGCTCCAGGGTGGCGGACAACGCCTTCGGCCTGGGCTCCAGCCTCTACGAGCTGCTCTACGCCCTTTTTTCCTCCTCCCATCTGTCGGTCCTGTACTGGTTTCTCCTGGCCCAGATCTCCCTGCCCCTGACCGGAATCGTTCTTCTTACCGCCGGATTCAACACCATTATCAGCCGTTTCCTGGGCAAGAAGATGGGCCGGGAGCGGGCCGCCTCCTACGACGCGCTGGCCTGGGCCGGAGCCCGACTGGTTTCGGGGTTGTCGGGCATTGTGGCGGTCAAGGCCTACGGCCGGGAACGGGCCGAGCACCAGGAGTACATCGATATCCGGCAGAAAAACGTGGCCCACCTGGTCCGGGGCGGATTCTTCAAACGGTCCCTGCCCCGGATCCAGTTCGTTCTGGCCAACCTCAACCTGATCGTGGTTCTCCTGGCCGGCATGTTTTTCCTGCAAAAAGGGACCCTGACCCCGGTCATGCTTCTGAGCTACCTGGTCATCCTCCAGCGGGTCCAAGAGCCCACGGTCCAGTTGATGACCCTGGTCAGCTCCTGGCAGGACGCCCTGGCCCAGGCCGGCCGGATCATTCAGCTGATGGAGGAGGAGCCTGAGAAGAGCCCGGCCAAGGGCCAGGTGGAGGATTTCAGGGAGGAGTTCCGGTTCCGGGATGTCTCCTTCTCCTACGACGGCCGGACCCCGGTCCTGGCCGGGGTCGATCTGACCATCGCCAAAGGCGAGACCGTGGCCCTGGTGGGGCCCTCCGGAGCGGGCAAGACCACCCTGGCCAACCTCCTGCTGCGCTTCTACGAGCCCACTTCGGGCCGGCTGACCATGGACGGCCGGGATGTCCGGGAGATCGACCTGGCCGACTACCGCCGTCTGTTCGGCCTGGTCACCCAGGATCCGATCATGTTCAACCGGACCGTCTTCGACAACATCGCCTACTCCTTGTCGGCCGGAACGGCAACCATGGAGGAGGTCCGGGCGGCGGCCGAGGCGGCCAACGCCCACGCCTTTATCGAGGCCTGGCCGGACAAGTACGAAACCGACCTGGGGGACCGGGGGGCCAGAACCTCGGGCGGGCAGCGTCAGCGGCTGGCCATCGCCAGGGCTATTTTGAGAAACCCCTCCCTGCTGGTCCTGGACGAGGCCACCAATTCCCTGGACAGCGTTTCCGAGGAGATCGTCCAGAAAACACTGGACCGGCTCATGGCCCACTCCACGGCCCTGGTCATCGCCCATCGTCTTTCCACGGTGGTGGACGCAGACAAGATCGTGGTCCTGGACCAAGGCCGCATCGTGGACCAGGGGCGCCACGGGGAATTGATGAAAAGATGCAAGCTTTATCGGCATCTGTGCCAGCTCCAGTTTGTCCTTGATTCCCGGCCGGATGAGGAAATCCTGGTCCAGGAGAGAGGCGGGGAGGCCAATTGAGCCGGGAACCGGTCGACAAAAAGTTCGAATTGGGGGAGAAGGCCTTGGACCTGAACTACTCCCTGCGGCGCTTTTTTGTGGACCGGTTCCATTTTCGCCATGTTCCCGGATTTAAACCAGACGGCCGGGTGCTCAACCTGGGAGGCTTAAGGATCCTGCGGCGGGGCGTTTTCCGGATCGATCCCTACGGCTTCAGGGTGGTTCATCTCAATCTCAGCCCCAAGTTCAAGCCGGAGGTGGTGGGCGACGGCGCGGATCTGCCTTTCCCGGACGGGGTGTTCGACGCTGTAATCATCTCCGAGGTCCTGGAGCATGTCCCTGATCCGGGCCTGGTCCTGAGCGAGGCGGCCAGGGTGCTCCTGCCCGGAGGACGGGTCCTGATCACGGCTCCCTTCAACAACCCCATCCACGCCGACCCGGTCGATTTCGCCCGCTACACCAAAACCTTTTATGAGCGGGAGCTGGACAGGGCCGGACTGGAATCCTTGGTTATAGAAAGCCAGGGCCATTTCTTTTCGGTTCTGGCCGACATGCTCCGTGACTGGCTGGTCCACCGCCGGGCCAAGGGCCTCTCCGGGCGGGGGTTGAACCGGCTGGCGGCCTGGGGGCTGGTCCGGCTGAGGGCCAAGGCTCTGGAATGGGACAAGCCCGGAGCCGACCCGGCCAGGTCCTACCAAAAAAACTACACCACCGGATTCGGAATAGTGGCCCGTAAGCCATGACCTCCCGGAAAAACAAGCCCAGAGTGGCCTATCTCCTCCAGATGTTCGGTCTGGGGGGGATGCCCAAGTGGATCTACAACCTGGCCCGAAATCTGGGTGACGAATACGAATTTTACTTCATCGCCACCCATTCCAAGGTGTTCGCCCCGGAATACCGGGAAGTGGCCCGGGTAAAGGCCTTGCCCTTCAACAAATGGGCCCTGGCCGCCTACCTGCGCTGGCACAGGATAGATTTGGTTCAGACGGCCAACAAACGGCTTTATGCCGACGCGGCCATCCTGGCCCGGGTCCCGGTGGTCATCGAGCGCACCGACGGGCTGCGCCACGGGGCCGCCCTATCCTCCAAAAAAGGGTTGAACGCGGTCATTGCCTCCACCAAAGGCACCATCCCGGCCCTGTCCAGGCTGATCGAGCCGGAGAGGATCCATCTCATCTACAACGGGGTGGACGTCGAAAGACTGAACGCGGCAAAGCCGGAGCGGTTCGGTTTCGGGCCTGAGGACGTGATCATCGGCCGGACCTCCCGGCTGACCAGGGGCAAGAACATCGGGCTCCTTATCCGGGCCGTGATTGAACTGAGAAAGGACCCGGCTTGCGGCCATGTTCGGCTGGTGATCTGCGGCGGGGACAACACCCAGGCCAAGGCCGAGCCCATGCTGGAGGAACTGAAAAAGGAGGCCGCGCCCCTGGGAGACTCGGCCATGTTTACCGGCCAAGTTTTCGACCCGGCCGGGATCAATGCCGGCTACGACATCGCCACCTGCACCTCCTGGCCTGACAACGAGGGCATCCCCAATTCCCTGTTGGAGGCCATGGCCGTGGGCAAGCCGGTGGTGGCCACCCGGGTGGGAGACATCCCGGAACTGGTCCGGGACGGGAGGGAAGGGCTCCTGGTGGAAAACGAGGATTTGGAAGGGCTGGTCAGAGCCCTGCGGATATTGATCGATAATTCGGAGTTGCGGGGAGAGATGGGGAACCGGGGGCGGGCCAGAGTGGAGCGGGATTTCGAAATGCGGGAACAGGTCCGGAAATACGCCCTGTTATACCGGCGGCTCCGCGATGAAAAGGGGAGTGGGCATGAGCAGGATAGGGAGGGCTTGGGATAACCTTCATCGTTTCAGAACCGCAAGAAGGGATTGGCACCGTGATTTGTGCGACTATTACGGGGTGACCCCGGAGCAGGCCCTGGAATTGGGCAGGAGAGCCAGAGGGCGGAAGCCCGACCTGCCGGGTTCGGCCACGGCAGACCCCCTTTCCGGAAGATCCTTTGAGGATGTCTGGCAGGGCCGGAACCGGGAGAAACCGGAGGATGTCCACTCCTTCTATCAGGAGATGGGCGCCTGGTTCTCCTTTCGCCAGGTGGTGCTGCACCGGGACAACCGCTTCCGCCATATTCTGCGAAGGGTGGAGCCCGGCTCCAACCTGTGTGAATACGGGGCAGGGGTGGCGCCGCTGGCCTATTGCTGCGTGAATACTCTACGCCGCCCGCCCGCCTTGATCACCATCACCGACGTGGCCGGCGAGCACTTCACCTTCGGGGCCTGGCGGCTGAAGAGGCTGGTGAAAGAGAACAAGATTCCCGTCCGGATCGAGGCGTTGGTGGTGGAGCCAGGCTGTTTGCCTTTGGAAAAGACGTATCAGACCATAACCATCCTGGAAGTTTTTGAGCACCTTTACAACCCCCTGGAGGTGGCCCGCCATTTGACCGATCATTTGGAAAAGGGCGGCTGTCTGTGGGAGAACTACCTTGTCGAGGATGAGGTGGACGGATCCGATCTGCAAATCGCCCAGGAAATGCGGCCTCAGGTTATGGACCACCTTAGAAGAAACCTGGAACTGGTGGAGGGACAGGACCCGGACGGTCCCCTGGGGGGCGGGACCAGATGCTGGAGAAAGTAAACGGGATATCCCCGTAATTTAAATAATTGAAAAATAGTATATATTACTCGTCAATTGATCTTAAATTACTAGCTGCTCCGATAAAACTATCCTGTGTGGCGGGGGCGGCGGGTCCAAACAAGAGATATTCATTTCGCAACTAATCCAAAATTGTACCGGGAGGATTGAGATGAAGGCCCTGAGACCGATGGTTCAAATATCGAAACGGATCCTCGGCGTCAAAGATAGGCCGAAGCTTCGCGATTGGCCGACGACCTTCGATTCCGAACAGCCTCAATTCATCGCCCTAGTCGGCTTATCCAGAGGCGGGTCGCATTTTGTCATAGATCAATTTCATAAACATCCTAATTTTTTAGGGTTGAACGAGGGTGTTCCGACCTATCGTAAAATTAAAAGATTTTTTATTGATGGCGATTTTAATTTATCAGACCTGGAGGAAGGGCAGCTTCTGCCCCAAAAGGACCTTTCGGCGCAGATTAAATATCTGATAACGAATAAACTGGATCTGGAACAAACCGTTTATTATCAACCGGTATTGGGGTCCAGACTGACCCACATGTACTGTTTGAGAAATCCTTTTGGGACCTATTTATCTTGGTGTAAGGGATGGGAGGATTTCGCAAAACGTAACTGCGACTCGGCAATCGACCAGACTTGGATTGATCAATGGTATGAATCATCGTTGATTTCCAGTCTGGTCAGATACGCTATGTTTTGGGATGAAAAGAAAGATTTGGCCGTTAATCTCGAAGTCCTCGCCGTCCATAAAAATGAGGGGTTGGATCCCATTTTAAAAAAGCTGGAAGTTCCCTTGTGCCGCCAGGTGGAGTTTGTCGAATTGACTAATTGCCCGACCTGCGGAGAAAAATTGGCCCCAAGGGAATCCAATCCGGGAAAAGCCAACCAGGTAAAGGCCCTTTACTGCCCCAAATGCGACAGCTTCATCCTGGGACCGGGCGGCTATAACTATATTCGGAAAACGGACCCGTCCCAGTTGGCCTCCTGGAAGACAAATCCTAAAACGATGAGGCTTATTGAAAGCTACACCGAATTTTTGGGCCGGGGGATGGTCGATTATTTTTACGATGAAGAATATCTGGAGGACCGGGATGGAGGTATGTTTTCAGATAAATTCAGGGAGCTGATGGACCGGTTGTCCAGTCGGGCCAGAGGCGGATCGACAGGGAAGTATAAATTAGATAATATTATATAATCAGCCTATAAATGTTAAATTGCCGCATTGCGAATGTCGCAAAACATCCTCAAAGCGGGCCGGGAACGGCTTCGGCGAAAGCCTCATCTTAGAGAAAAGCGTTTTGGGAAAGGAACGGAAAAGGATTTCTACAATAGGGAACACGGCGGATATTGCCGCCGGAACCGGGCTTGAACAAGGCGTCTTGAGCTCTTTAAAGGGTGTTGCCGCGTTTCCCTTCCGGGTGGTTTTGCGCGGCCTGGGGTTCTCAAAGGTGAAGAGAGTCTGTTATCTTGTTCCCCGGGCCGGATGGTCGACGGACTGGGACGGATATTACATTACTTCGAACATAGCCGAACAGTTCGGAATAAAAGCTGAGATTAGCTCTAAATCCAGATGGCTGGTGGGTCAGATTCTTCACCACAGCAGTTTATGGTCCTTTTTAGGGCTTAAGGGCGATTCCCGCCATAGACGCAACAAAGTCGTCGTCACCGTGTTCCACGGGGATCGGTCGGAGCGGTTTCCGGAGTTGAAGAACGGCATTGAAGCTTTTTTGGCCGGTCTTTCCGAAGTGGATGTTTTGGTGACTTCATGCCGATTAATGGAAAACCGTTTCCGGGAATGGGGAGTTCCTGCCGCAAAGATAAGGTGTATTCCCTTGGGGGTGGATCTCGGCCGGTTCCTGCCCCCGACCTTGGAGGGGAAAAAACGCCTGAGAAAAGAAATAGGCATTCCCGACGATTCGTTCTGCATCGGGTCCTTTCACAAGGACGGCAACGGCTGGGATGAAGGGCTGACTCCCAAACTGATAAAAGGCCCTGATCTTTTTCTCGAGGTGATCAATAAGCTGAGGAAGCGCGTTAGAGTATTTGTCTGCTTGTCCGGTCCGGCCAGAGGGTATGTTAAAAATGGACTGGAGAAGATGGGGGTGGACTACTATCATCGCCATTTCGACAACTACTACGAAGTGGCTTCGCTCTATCATTGCCTTGATGCATACCTCGTGACCTCCCGCGAGGAGGGAGGGCCCAAGGGGGTTCTGGAATCAATGGCCAGCGGAGTCCCCCTGGTTTCCACCAGAGTCGGCCTGGCGCCGGATGTGGTTGAGCAAGGCAAGAACGGATTTCTAACCGATATCGAGGAGGTGGACGCTTTGGCGGAATATTTGGCGGTCCTCCGCGATGATCCTTCGAAGGGCCAGGATTTGGTGAATAACGGCCTGAAGACCATCCAGGCTTACGACTGGTCCCTTATCGCGGCCAGATATTATGAAGAAGTCTACCGCCCGCTTCTGGATGAAGCCGGGCAGGAAATCTGAACGCAACCATAACGGTTGGGAGATAAGCAGGGTAGACCGATGAGGGTCTTCATCCTCTATCCGCCCATCTCCAGGCTCGAGCGTTACGGTTCGGAGTTGGGCCACGCCGGAATCGCGGGACCGGCTTTCCGCCGGGGCGGCCTGAGGGGCGGGTCGAAGTTGACTTTCGGCCTTTCCTCCTGAATAGTGTTGAGAACGTTGCCGAACATTTTCAAGGGGTTCGTGAGCGGACAATTATGATTCGTCAGAAATACAGACTTGCGGTGGTTGTCCCGGCCTTTCGGGCGGCCCGGACCATCGGCCCGGTGATAGGGGCCATGCCCCCCTACGTGGACCACATCATCGTGGTGGACGACCTTTCCCCGGACAACCTGGAAGAGGAGGTGGCGGCCCTGGGAGACAGCCGGATCATCTACCTGCGCCACGACAAAAACAAGGGGGTGGGCGGGGCCATGGTCAGCGGCTACCGCAAGGCCCTGGAGCTGGAGGCCGATCTGGTGGCCAAGGTGGACGCCGACGGCCAGATGGATCCGGTCTTTTTGGACCGCCTCTCCCTGGTGGCCCTGGACTGGGATTGCGACTACGTCAAGGCCAACCGCTTCGGCCGGATCTCCCATCTGGAGGGGATGCCCCGGGCCCGTCTGCTGGGCAACATTTTTCTGGGCTTTTTGACCAAGGCCGCCTCGGGCTACTGGAACATCTTCGACCCCCAGAACGGCTACACCCTGATCACCGGCCGGATGCTCAAAAGGCTGGAGCTGGAGCGGATAGACGAATCCTACTTTTTCGAGAACTCCATGCTGATCCACCTCAATGTGGTTCAGGCCAGGGTGGGCGAGCTCTACCTCCCAGCCAGATACGGCGACGAGCAGAGCTCCATGAAGCTGTTCAGGATAGTGACCTCCTTCCCCTTGAAGCTGTTCAGGGGGTTCTCCTTCAGGATTTTTCAGAAATATATCCTCCGCTCCACCTCCCCAGTCTTCATCTACCTCCTGTTCGGGATCCTGGGGGTCGGTTGGGGGACCGGCTTCGGGTCCTACGCCTGGATTAAATCGATTGCAAGCGGCCAGGTGGCCACCACCGGCCAGGTCCTTCTGGCCGTGCTGCCTTTTCTGATGGGCTGGACCGCCATCCTCCAGGCGTTGAGCCTGGACGCCATGGATTGCGGGTCTCCGATCCTGGTCGACTGGGATGATGAGAGATTGAATGAAAAAAATGATCCGGAACCGTCCTGATCTTCTGAGCCGGATAAGAGAGTGGACCGGAGGCGTTTTGCAACGCCCGGGTCCGGCCGGGCTGCTGGACTGGGCCGGCCGCAGGGCCGGGATCGCGGTCCTGGTGACAGGGCTGGCCGTATTCCTTCTGGCCCAGGGCTACGTGACCGTCTACCCCTCCCTGGTCAAGGACATTCCCCCGGAGGCGGACGACGCCTTCGCCTACATCACCAAGGCGGTCCAGATGAAGGAATGCTTCTTTCAGGACTGCCCGGCCCTGAAGGACCTTCTGACCCAGGAAGAGAACAGCGGGCCCGGGACCGATCCGGATACCCGGTTCCAGATGTTCAGCAAGACCATCCTGATCTACCATCCCCTTCATTCGGCGGCCATGGCGGGGCTGGAGAGCCTGGGCTTTACCTGGGAGGGGGCCTACACCGCCATCTGGATGGCCGGGTTCCTGTTGATGACCGCGGGGGCGGCTTTTCTCCTGACGGCCCTGTTCGGTCCCGGCGGGGCCGGACTGGCCTTGATGATCCTGCCCTTTTTCCGCAACGACGGGCTGGATTTCATGATTCCCACCTACATGGTCACGGCCCTGGCCCTGCTGTTGTGGACGGGAATCCTGACCAGGGTGCGGGGGCTGGCCTGGCTCATGGTTCTGGGGGCCCTGATCATGCTGCCCCTGCACCTGATCGGGATCGTCCAGGTTCTGTTCGCTCTGATCCTTTACTGGCTGACCGCTGACCGTCTTTTTGAAAAAGGCCGGACCATAGCCACGCTGGCCTGTCTGGGCCTGGTGGCGCTTTACCTGGCCCTGCCCCTGATATTTTCCAAACCGGTTTTCAGCGTGGGTCCCTTTGCCGATTCCTGGTACGGCCCCCTGGCCCTTTTCCCGGCCAATCTGAAGACCGTGGTCACCACCCTGCTTCGATTCGTGGAGACCCACGGCGGATATTTGATCTTCGGCCTCCTGCTGGGGCTGGGGGCGGTTTTCAACACCCCGGTTCGAAAACACAGGGTGATCCTGGTTTTCTGGCTCTGCCTGGGGTTGGTGGCGGCCAGTTTCCTGCCCCGGGCCCCCATTCCCCGAAACGCCTTTCACCGCATTCTGCCCCCTGTGCTGATCCTGCTTTGCGGGTTCCTGGGCCGTGCCGCCTGGGTCTGGCTCAAGGAATCGGGGAGATGGCTGGTCCGGACCCTGACCGGACCGGAAACCAGGCCGGCCGGGGCCGGGAAGGAGGTCCGGTTCAGCTCCTGGAAACTGGCGGGCCTGTTTGTGGTGGGTCTGGCCCTGGTCCGGGTCTTCGTGTTCGGGGCCCTGGAGTTCCGGGCCTCGGCCGGGCCGGTGGTGGACCACATTATCAGCCGCAAGGACTTTCGTTTTGAACCGGCCCAGGTAAAGTTCCTTGAAGACCGGGCCCGGCCCGGAGAGACGATTTTCTACCGAAACCTGGTCCCGATGCAGTACTACCTTAACCACGGAGCCCTTAAGTACGGGGCGGTCCTTAATCTTCTGCTGAGCCGCGACCCGGGGGAACGGGAAAAGTGGCTCAGGGAGCATCCCCCGGCCTTTGTGGTCACGGGAAGTCCCCTGTGGGGGCTGTCGGACCACAAACCCCACCGGGACCGGCCCATCTACCAGCGGGGCGGCGCCTATATCCCCGACAAATCAGGGATGACCGTTTCCCTGCCTGAGCCCAGGCTCCTGGCAGACCTGGTCGTTGCGGTGGAATGGCCCGAGGGTGGGGGCCGGATCAGCCTGAAAACAGCCGCCGGTGCGGTCTATACTCTGAGGTCCGCCCCCCGGGAACCCGGACGTTTGTCGGTCCGGGCCCCGGAGGGAACCGCCCTGGCCGGCTTCACCCTGAGCGGGACCCGGCCCTTCCGGCTCCAGGGGTTGAGCCTGAACAGAAGCCAGGCCACCCGTTGGCCCTGGGACCGGGGAGTGGTTATGAGCACGGTTCCTTCCTCCGCCTCGGTGGAGGCCAGGAAGGTCAGGTTTGACTCCGCCCTGATGAACCCCCTGCCGGACAAGAACCTGGAGATCCTGGACGACCGGGGCTCTTCCGTCCTGTTCAGGGTGGTTTCAAGGTAAGCCCCGCTTCCCCCATGCGTCTCACTCTTTTCTTCACCCGGGGCATGTCCCTCCAGGCCTGGGCCAAGAGCGGCCTGCTCAACCGGGAGGCGGCCATCTACCGCCGCTTGCTTAAATCCGGCTGGGAGGTGGGGTTCGTCACCTACGGCGGCCGGGACGACCTGGCCCTGGCCGGGGAGCTGGCCCCCATCCGGGTCCTGGCCAACAGCTGGAGCCTGCCGGGCCGGGCCTACCGTCTGCTTCTGCCCTGGCTGCACCGGAGCTGGCTGAGACAAACGGACGTGATCAAGACCAACCAGACCGACGGGGCGGACCAGGCCCTGCGCGCGGCCCGGTGGCACGGCCGGCCCCTGGTGGCCCGGTGCGGCTTTCCCTATGCCGCCACCATGGCCCGGATATACGGCCCTGACTCGGCCCAGGCCAAAAGGGGACTCCGTCTGGAGGAGAAGGTCTTTTCCGGGGCCGACCGGGTGGCGGTGACCACTCCGGCCATGGCCCAGGAAATTGAAACGCGTTTGCCCCGGACCGCGGCCAAGATCCGGATCATCCCCAATTACGTGGAGGCGAACCGCTTCCGGCCCCTGGAGCCCCGGCCCCCGGCCCAATGGGACCTGATCTATGTGGGCCGCCTTTCTTCGGAAAAGAACGTGGACCTGCTGCTGCGGGCGATCAGGCCCCTGGATTTGAGCGTTCTCATCATCGGCGACGGGGAACTGGGCCCGGGCCTGCGGGAGGAGTTCGCGGACCTTGGCTCCAGGGTGGAGTGGCGGAGCCGGGTGGACAACGCGGAACTGCCGGAGTTGCTCAATCAGGGCTGCATCTTCTGCCAGCCCTCCAGATTCGAAGGTCACCCCAAGGCCCTGATCGAAGCCATGTCCTGCGGCCTGGCCGTGGTGGGCAGCGACGTGATCGGCATCAGGGAGATCATCAGCCACGGGCGCAACGGGCTTCTCTGCCGGCTTGAGGAGGAGGACCTGCGGGACAAGATCCAGACCCTGGCCCAAGATCCGGAACTAAGAGCGCGGCTGGGGAGGGCTGCCCGGCAGAGCGTGGAGGAAAGGTTTGATCTGGACAAGATCGCGGCCATGGAGCTGGAAATGCTGCACTCCGCGGCCGGGGCGGGCTCAAAGGCCGCTGCTTCTTGAATCCGCCCCGGATCAGCGTGCTCATGGCGGTCCACAACGGCCTGCCCTATCTCAGGGAGGCCCTGGACTCGATCCTCTCCCAGAGCCGGGCCGACTTTGAGTTTCTGATCATCGATGACGGATCCACGGACCGCAGCCGGGAGGTGATCCAGGGGTTGGACGATTCCCGGATCAGGCTGCTGGTCAACGAGCGGAACATGGGTCTGACCCGCTCCCTGAACCGGGGGCTCAAGGAAGCCCGGGGGGAGTATCTGGCCCGTCAGGACGCGGACGACATCTCCCTGCCCCGGCGGCTGGAGATACAGGCGCGATATCTGGACCGAAACCCAGGAACCGGCCTGGCGGCCTGCTCCGTGGAGTACATGGATTCAGAGGGGCGGACCGAGCTGACCGACTGCCGGGGGCTCAGCTCCGGGGTCCTGGGCTGGCATCTGCTTTTCGGCAACGAGATCCCCCACTCCGGAGCCATGTTCCGGGCTGGGGCGGTTTTGGATCTGGGCGGATACGACGAATCCCTGCCTTTTGCCCAGGATTACGAGCTCTGGTCCAGGCTCTCCCGCCGGGCCGGGCTGGTCCGGCTCAGGGATGTTCTGCTGCGCTATCGACGCCACCAGGGCAACCTATCGGCCACCAAAAAAGAGGAGCAGTACCGGATCAGGGACAGGATCAGCGGGGCCAACATGGCCCGGCTGCTGGAGCGGGAGGTGGACCCGGCTGTGGTCAAGGCCCTCCACACCCCCGGACCGGAACCGGGCCTCTGCCGGGCCGGAGCAAAGCTGATCCAAGAGCTGGGCCGGGCCTGTCTGGAAGCCGGCGGCCTGGCCCCGGAAGAAGCCCATGAGATCAAGGCCGACATGGTCCACCGGGTCCGCTCCCTGGCCAAGAGCCATCTCAGAGTCCGTCCCTTCGAGGGGCTGGCCGTTTTTCTGGGCTCCCTGGGGCGGAACTGAGAAGATGGAGCGCCAACAGCCCTCTTCGCCCAAGCCGGACCTGGTCCTGGTCACCTCCACCTACCCCTACGGGTACGGGGAGCAGTTCCTGGCCCTGGAACTGGAGTATCTGCGGGAGCAATTCTCCAGGATAATCCTGGTTCCGGCCCGTGTCCACGGGGAGAGGCGGCCCCTGCCTCCGGGAGTGGAGGTGGAGACCTCCCTGGGGGAGAACGATCCGGCCCAGGCCGGGCTGAACCTCTGGGCTGTTCTTCGCCTGGCCCTCTACTCTCCGGCCTGGCTGGAGGCCTTGCGCCACCCCCTGGTTCTGGTTCATCCGGAGGCCTTTAAGCGGATGGCTCTTTACGCCTTCCGGGCCCTGTCCGGAAGGCAGTGGTTCGGCGGATTCGTTCGCCGGTCCGGGCTGGACCCGGAACATACCGTGTTCTACACCTACTGGCTGGGGCCCCAGACCTGGGCCCTGGCCAAGCTGAAGAGAGCCGAACCCGGGCTCTGCCTGGCCAGCCGGGTCCACGGCGGGGAGATCTACAAGGAGCAGTCCGCTCCGCCCTACCTTCCTTTTGTGGAGGAATCGGTCATTGGGGTAGACCAAATCTTCAATGTCTCGGACCACGGCCGGCGGTTCATCCTGGAAAGATGGCCGGGGATGCTGGACCGGGCCGAGGTGATGCGCCTGGGGGTCAGCGATCCGGGAGAGGCGGCCCAGTCTTCGGAGGACGGGGTGCTGCGCATCCTGACCTGCGCCTTTCTCTACCCCCTGAAGCGCCTCTCCCTGCTGGTGGAGGGGCTGGAGGTCCTTCTGGGCTGGCGGCCCAACCTCCACGTGGAGTGGACCCATCTGGGCGACGGGCCCCTGCGGGAGGAGCTGGAGGAGAAGGTTCGGGAATTTCTGGAACCCCGGGTGACCCTCCGGGTCGCCGGAGTGGTGCCCAACGAGGAGGTCCTGGACCATTACCGCCGCCATCCCGTGGATGTCCTGGTCAACCTCTCCATCTCCGAGGGGTTGCCCGTATCCATCATGGAGGCCCTCTCCTTCGGGGTGCCGGTGGTGGCCACGGCAGTGGGCGGGGTGCCCGAGGTGGTCGACCAGTCCAACGGCTGGCTGCTGCCTCTTTACCCCACCCCGGACCAGATCGCCGAAGCCCTGGCCGGGACGATCGGACAAGGACCCGAGCAGGCGGCCATGAGATATTCGGCCAGAGCCGCCTTTGAGCGAAAACTGCGGGCCGAGGTCAACTATCCCCGCTTCGCCCGGCGGCTGGCCGCCCTGGCCCAAACCTAAGACCTGAACGGATTTACCATGTTGAGCAGCATGATCGGACGCGCCCTGGCCCTGCCGGCCAGGATACTGGTTCCCTTTAACCGCCAAAGACGGCTCCAGGACCGGTTCATCTACCATCCGGTGATGACGGACAAGAAGATCGGCCAGGGCAGGACCCCCCTGTTCGACTCGGCTTTTTTCGAGGTGCGGACCCGCTGCAACGGGATCTGCCCCTTCTGCCCGGCCAGCGTGGGCCGGGACCCCAGGCCGGACCTGAAGATGGAGAGAAGCCTTTTCATCAAGGTCCTGGACGAGCTGGCCGAGATGGGCTTCAACGGCCGGGTGGCTTTCCATTCCAACACCGAGCCCCTTATTTTCAAGGATCTGACGGAGTTTGTGGGGATCGCCAGAGAGAAGCTGCCCCAGGCCTATCTCCACATCTTGACCAACGGCCGGGCCCTGACCGCCCAAAAGGCCGAGGAGCTTTTTCGGGCCGGGATGACCGACCTGACCGTGAATATCTACAACGACGATTTGCGGGCGGAGCTGCCCCGGGCCATCCAAGAGGTCCTGACCCGGGTCATCCCGGCCCTGTTTGAGCCGGACCAGATCATGGTCTCCGGATTCGGGCCAAAGCAGGATCACCCCGGCGGACCGGCCAGGTATGTGGTCATCCGTCGTCTCCAGAACGAGGTTCTGGACAACCGGGCCGGGTACGCCCCCAACAAACTGGTCCCGGACAGAAAGCCCAGGGGCTTCTGCCAGTACCCCTTTACCCAGTTCATCGTCACCGCCGACGGCCGGGTGGGCCAGTGCTGCAACGATTTTACCATCGACGAACCCATGGGCGACGTGAGCCGCCAGGGGGTCATGGAGATCTGGGAGGGGGGGCCTTTCCGGGAGTTGCGCCAAGAACTTTTGGCCGGCCGGAGAGAGAACCACCGCCTCTGCCGGGAATGCGACTATTTCGGGGTCAAGCGGATCCCCCAGAGCCTGCCTAGCCGGTTCGTTCATTTAATGACCCGCTGAGAGGGCGGTTGATGAGGCGGATATGAAAAAAGACTACCTGCCGGTCACGGATCAGGAGGCGGACCTCCAGGAGGCCGATTTCCTGGAGGAGTACTGGACCCGCCACTGGGACAAGGTCGCGGAGAGGAATCCCGAGGAGTTGCTCCACGCCGACGAGAAGTTCGGGCTGGTGGAATCCTATTTGGCCGGGTTGCCGGCCGGGGCCCGACTCCTGGACGGAGGCTGCGGCCTGGGCCAGTGGACCGTCCACTACACGGCCAAGGGTTTTGAGGTGGTGGGGCTGGATATCAGCCGGGCCACGGTGGAGGCCCTGGTCAAAAGGTTCCCCCAGTGCCGGTTTGTGGTCGGCGATCTGAAGGAGACCGGGTTTGAGGACGGCCACTTTGACGGCTACTTCACCTGGGGCACCTTCGAGCACCTGGAGACCGGGCTCCAGCCCTACTTTGCCGAAGCCCGGCGGATTCTCAAACCCGGTGGGCTGCTCTTCGTCTCCGTGCCCTTTCAGAACGCCAGACACATCCGACGGGACAAAAAAACCCTGGAACGCTGGGACGAGAGCTACCGGCCCGGACAGGGCTACCCCGGCCCCATGCGTTTCTACCAGTGGCGTCTGACCCGGCCCGAACTCTTTCGGGAGTTCGAACTGGGCGGGTTCCAGTGCCTGGAAATCAGAGCCACGGACGCCTCGGTGGGCATGAACCGGGCCGTGCGCCACGACCTGGGGCTGGATCCCCGGACCGGGGTGGGCAAGCTGGTGCGCAAGGGCCTGGAGCTGGTGGTCCCGGCCTCCCTGGTGGCCCACATGATCGTGGGCGTGGGCCGGAGGCGGCCTTGACGGAAACCGCCGGGGGAAGTATCCTCTGGCTTCTGTCCTTTTGGAAAACCAACACCGGAGGCGAGCTCCGCCGGACGGAATGCTGATATGAAGACCCTGATAATCAATCCCCCACCGTACCATATCGTGGAACCCTACTACGATACCCCGCCCTTTCCCCGGCCGGCCCTGGCCTTTTTGGCCGGGTATCTGAGGGAGAAGGGGTGCGAGGCCCATGTCCTGGACTGCAAGTTCGACCGTTTGGATTACGACCGGGCCCTGGAGCGGATCAGCCGGGTCGGACCCGATCTGGTGGGGTTCACCGCCTTTACCAACGAGATCAAGCAGGCCGCCCACCTGGCCGGATTGGTGAAGAAAGCCGACCCGAAGGTCAAGACCGTGGTCGGCGGGGTCCATGTCACGGCCCTGCCGGAAAGGACCCTGCGGGAGTTTCCCCAGTTCGACTACGGGGTGGTGGGCGAGGGCGAGCAGGCCTTGCTGGAGATGGTTAAAAATTTCCACGACCCAAAGGCCCTGGCCGCCCTGCCCGGAGTCTGCTCCCTGGACGGGGAGGGCGGGTATCGCTTTGGTGGGGACCGCCCCAGGACCCCCCGGCTGGACGAGATCAGCTATCCGGCCTGGGACATGTTCCAGCCGGCCGAGGAGTACATCATCCATTCCTCCCTGGGCTGCCCCTTTCATTGCGTTTTCTGCATGAACCCCAACGGCCGCAAGGTCCGGACCCGGACTCCGGCCAAGGTCCTGGACGAGTTGGAGTGGCTTAAGGAGTACGCCGACCCCAAGATCATCTTCTTCGGCGACGAGGAGTTCTCCATTGTTCGCCAGCACACCGAGGAACTCTGCCAAGGGATGATTCGGCGGGGGCTCAACAAAAGGATCGGCTGGGGCTGCCAGACCCACATCAAGTCCGTGGACCTGGACCTGGCCCGGCTGATGAGGGAGGCCAACTGCACCTGGGCCGGGTTCGGCATCGAGTCGGGCGACGACAAGGTCCTCAAGGCCATCGGCAAGACCACCACCACCGCGGATATCTACCGGATCATGAAGATCGTCAAGAAGGCCAAGCTCAACATGAACGCCTTCTTTATCCTGGGCCACCCCAACGAAACCAGGGAGACGGCTCTGAACACCATCAACTTCGCGGTCAAGATAAACCCCACCACCCCGGTCTTCGGGATCATGGTGCCCTATCCCGGCACCAAAATATACGAGATGGCTCTGAAAGGGGAGGGGGGCTACATCCTCCTGACCGACGACTGGAACGACTTCAACAAGCAGTTCGGCAACGCCTCCGCCCTGGAGAACCTGTCCCGCAAACAGGTGGAGCGACTCCAGTTCTGGGGGTACCTAAAGGTCTTTCTGTGGAATTTAAGATTCATCGCTCTGACCAGGTTCATCTGGAAATACCGGGTGGCCGGCTTCGCTTTGTTCAAAAAGGTGATCGGGATACCCCCCAAGCCGGTCCGGACCGACCGGGCCCTGGCCGATTCCTGAGGCCACAGCCGAGCTCCGGTTGGCGCCGCCTGTTAACCGCTGGTTTTATATGCTGACCCGAAAAATTTTTCAATTATTGAATATCATCAGGGCCGGGCGGCGATCCCCAGGCCTGAGCGTGTATAGAGAGTTGGGTTGATGGATAATCCGCCGAAAAAAAAGCAGAGGAAGTGGAACATTTTGTTGCTTCTTGGGAGCGCGGTCGTCACCCTGGTCGCCCTGGAATTGGTGTTCAGATTTGCGGTGGGATTCAATCCGGGATTCTACGTGGGCCTGGAGGGATCAAAAAAATCAAGAACGATTATTTACCCCTACGGTAAAATCATTTTCAATTCGGATGGTTTTCCTGATAACGAATTCCTGCCGGAAAAGAAAAAACCCCGGGTGGCTTATGTGGGAGATTCGGTCTGCTACGGGGTCGGCGCGGGTTACGGCTACCGGCTGTCTGAATTGCTGGAAAAGGAGTTCGATCAATGGGAACACATGAATATGGCCTTCGGGGTGGCCCAGTCGCTCAGCACCGCAAATATCAACGAGGTCCTCGGATCGGTTCGTAAGTACAAGATAGACAGGGTTGTATATCTCCTGAACCTCAACGACATCATGCCCAATGAGATAAGCGATCAGGGCAGCCGGGGCATATTCAACAAGACCGTGCTGGATGTGTTCAACTATTTCCGGGGAAAAAGCTATCTGTTCTCCTTTGTGGTCTACCGGGTGCTGGGCAGCGCCATAATCAAAAAAGGATGGTTTTCCACAAACGACAAGGTTATAAAACTGCACGAACTGGTTCCGGAACAGGCCAAGAAAACAGCCGGCCAGTTGGTCATGAGGATCAAGTCCTTTTCCCAGGCCCTGAAAAAGGAGGGGGCCCAATTGTTGATTGTCATTTTGCCCTACGAGATGCAGATATCCCAGGAGGCGGAGCGGGTCTACCGGGAGTTGAAGGTGGAGTGGGGCGAGGGCTTTATCGACAGGGGCACCCAAAAGGTCCTGATCGCCGATCTGGAGAAAGCCGGCCTTGATTATGTGGACGCCTACTACGCCTTTGTGGACCCCGAGAATGTGGAAGAGTCAAGAAAAAGAAACAAACTGGGCCAGTACTATGTGTATAATCGGGGTGACCGTTTGGACTGGAACCACCCCAACCGGGAGGGGCACCGGCTGCTGGCCGAATATTTATCGAATCAATTTAAGAAAAAACGGTTCTTAAACTGATTTGAAAAATATAAAGGCTTGTAAACCAAACTTTATGCGGAATCATCCTTTTAAGGAAAAAGCCAAGCAGCTATCTATGAGTAAGTTCGGGAAATACCTGATCAGCGGAGCACGGGCCCAGCTCAAGCCCAGCAAGCCTTTTTTCGCCATCTCCTTCCGTCACGACCTGGACGGCATGGAGGACGGGGACCTCTCCAGGTTCATCGAGCTGCACCAACACAACCCGGGCGGATCCACCGATTTCCTGCTGGTGAAGCAGTTCAAGCGGTGGCGGGGGAAGGTGGCCCAGCTTCTTTCCCTGGACCACGAGATCGCCCTTCATTCCGAGGCCCGGCCCTGGATCATGCTGGGCTTTCCATGGGCCACCCGCATTCTGGAGTCCCAGTACCGTCGCCGGCTGGTCAACCAGTATCTTTCGGCCCAGCATTACTCCGGGCTGCCTCTGGCCGGCCACGCCCCCCACGACATCAACAACTATCTGCCCTTCAAGGCCTCCACCACCTGGGAGATAATCGGTCAGGCCACCATCAGGTCCGGGCCGGCCTACGTGGCCGACTGGCTGGCCCCCTCCCGGGTGGCCTCGGGAACGGAAGTTTTCCCCCTGCCCAATCCGCCCTACCTGAGGATCATGGGCCGGAGAAAGGTGGTGGTCCTGCCCTGCGGCTGGGACGACAAGTTCTTCTGGGAGCCGTGGGCTCAGAGAAACCTTTACGGCCGGACCGGCGAGTTCACGGGCCGGGGCCCGGAAAAGGCCTGGGATTCTCTTCTGACCCAGCTGGAGAGCTGCCGGGACAAGAGGCTTCCCCTGATCATCAGCCTCCATCCCTATTGGTTCACCCGGGAGGTTCTGCCCACCTGGGAGCTGAAAGAAAGGGCCCTGGAGTGGGCCCGCAAGGAGGGGGTGGCGGTGCTCAAGCTGATGGACCTGGCGGCCAGGGCCGTGGGCAGCTGAGCCGCCCGGGGCGAAGGCCCGGCTTTCCCGATCGAAAATCTAAACCCGAGCCTGAACCGTTTTGGCGGCAAGAGTTGCCGGAGTTTAGACCGGGGGTCAGGGTTGCATCCCTGACATCCTGTACCGGATCACGTTCCTTACCCGTCCGAACCTTTAGGATGGGTTAAATCGCCACCTTGAACCTCTTCACCCAGATCTCCAGATTGGTCAGCATCCACAGAAAATTGAGTCCTCTCTCCGTGGCCAGCCCCTGCTCCACGAACCCGGGCCAGTCGGACACGGCCAACAAGGGGGCGATGGCCGGACGGGCCAGGGTCTCTCTGAACAGCCCGGCCGCTTCCCGGTACCAGGAGTTGAAGGGTACGGCGAAGCCGATTTTGTCCTTGCGCCAGGCGATCTCCTCCGGGATGAGGCCCTGCAGGGCCAACCGCAGCAGGTGCTTGGTCCAGCCCTGGTGGATTCTGGCCGCGGGCGGCAGCTCAAAGGCGAAATCCACCACCCGGTGGTCCAGAAAGGGCAGCCTGGCCTCCACCCCGAAGGCCATGGAGTTGCGGTCGGCGTAATGGAGCAGGCGGGGCAGGTTGGTCCGGGTGGCGTCCAGAAGAAGCCTTTGGGCCAGGTCGTCCCTGCAGCGCAGGGCCTCCCCGCTTCCGGCCCGGGTCAGCTCCGGGGCCAGCCACTGGCGGTGCCATCCGGCCTGGCGGGGGGAGCGGCCCAGGAGGATGGCCGCCGTGTCCAGGGATCTCTGCCGCAAGGTTTTGAACCCGCCCAGGGAAAGGATTCCGGCCGCCTCCCGCGCCAGGGAGGGGAGCCGCAGGGATCGGGCCAGCTGGGCCAGGTAGGCGGTCTGGTGGCCGGCGTACCCGCCCAGAAGCTCGTCCGCGCCCTGGCCGTCCAGGGTGACCCGGATGCCTTCCTGGGAGACCAGCTCCATGACCTTGTACTGGGCATAGGTGGAGGGCGTCTCCACGGGCCCGTCCTGGTGCCAGACCAGCCGCTCCAGGTCCTGCATAAGACCCTGGGCCGTGGGGAAGATCAGATGCTGCCGGGCCTGGGTCCGGTTGGCGGTAAGGCTGGCGAAACCCCGCTCGTCAATGGCCGGGTCGTCGTAGGCCGCGGTGAAGACATGCTGCCCCGGTCCGGTGGTCACCGCGCTGTCGCGGCCCTCCCGGAGCAGCTCGGCGGCCAGGCAGACCACCCCGGAGGAGTCGATTCCGCCGGAGAGGCAGGAGCCCACGGGCACGTCGGCCCGGAGCCGCAGGCCCACCGAGTCACGGAGAAGGTCGGCCAGTTGTCCCGCGGCCCGGTCCCGCTGGGCCGGGGTAAAGGGTTGCAGCCCGGCCGGCTCGGGCCAGGGGTGGAAGCGGCCCTTTTGGACCTTGCCCTGGGCGGAAACCTTGAGCCAGGTCCCGGGCTCCAGGGATTGGATTTCCGCCAGCAGGGTTCCGGAATTGTGGTCCAGGGCCCCGTGAACCAGAAAATCATGGGTTCGGGCCGGGTCCAAACAGGGTGAGAAGTCAGGCAGGGCCAGGAACTGTTTCAGCTCTGAGGCGAAATAGAGAGTTCCGGGAGAGAGCCTGAGATAGAGCGGCTTGATCCCCACCCGGTCCCTGGCCAGGAACAACTCCCTGTTGGCCGCGTCCCACAGAGCCAGGGCGAACATGCCGTTGAACCGGGTCAGCATCTCCAGGCCCCAGACCCGGTAGGCCTGGAGGATCACCTCCGAGTCGGAGGAGGACCTGAACACGCGGCCCAGCCCTTGAAGCTCTTGGCGCAGCTCCACGAAGTTGTAGATTTCGCCGTTGAAAACCAGCCAGAGGTCCTCCTCCGGGTTGGTCATGGGCTGGAGGCCGCCCTCGGTGAGGTCGATGATGGCCAGGCGGCGATGGCCCAGGCCCACCGGCCAGGCCGATTCTCCGGGCGGGGCGGCCTCATGGGAGCCGTCCAGACCGCAGACCACGGTGGCCTGTCCGTCCGGGCCCCGGTGGGCCGCCAAGTTCATCATCTCCTCCAGCACTGCCGGCCGGGGAGGTTTTCCAGACCAGGCGAACCAGCCGCCGATGCCGCACATACGATTATGCCTCTTCCATAATTGAGGTAATATCTTTCATGGCAGCCTATATTAGGGCCTGTTCCGAAAAAGCGCAGGTCTAAAATAATTTATTTTGCTTGTTTTCCAAGGAAAAATATTTAGCTGGAGAGCCTCTGACTACGACAAGGCGCCGTTCCTTGGCTTCAACCAAAGAAGCCGCGTTAACCGGAGACGGGAAGATGGTATGGCCGTACCCCAGGCCCCCGCTTTTCAACAAGGGCCGCCGGCCCGCCTGACCAGCATCCAGATTAGAGCGGCGAGGTCCGCAAAGAGATTGAGATGAGCCGGAAAATGAAAACAACCCCCCCCATCGGCAGGAGCCGCTCCTGTGTCTACGCCCTGGTGGTTCTGGCCGTGGGCGCCCTGGTCCTGGCCGCGGCGGCGGAGTTGACCGGCCGGCTTCTTCCCCTGGTCAGCTCCTACCGCTACCGCTTCACCTACGAGAAGGTCTTCGCCCCTTCGCCCTTTGTAGGGGTGGTGCCCCGACCGGGGCTGGACCTGACCATCTCCGGAGCCCGGTTCCGGATCAACTCCCTGGGCTTCCGCGGGGCCGAGACCGCCATCGTCAAAAAAGAGGGGACCTACCGGATAATCTGCCTGGGCGGCTCCACCACCTTCGGAATGTACCACCTCAAGGACGGCGACGAGGCCTACCCCGGCCAGGTGGAGCAGATCCTCAAGGACAAGGGCTTCCCGGTGGAGGTCCTCAACGGCGGAGTTCCCGGATACTCCACCCGGACCACCCTGATCAATATCATCTCCCGGATCCGCTATCTCGAGCCGGATCTGGTTCTGGTCATGCACAACACCAACGATCTGGCCCAGAACGGTTCGGGTCGCCTCAGGGAGAAGCAGGCCCTGCCGGTCTACGGGGGCCGGACCTCCACCTTCCTGCCCTGGGGGCTGATCATGCACTCCTACGCCGCGGCCGAACTGGAGTACCGGCTGGGTATGATCAAGTGGCCCTCCTTCAGCCGCCCCGCGTCCAAGACCGGGCCCGAGACCGGAAGCCCCCAGGGCGGGCACACTCCGGGTAAATACTCTCCGGCAGACGGCGCCGTGTTCGAAGAGAACCTCAACCTCCTGGCCGACCTGGCCCAAAAGTTCGGGTTCCGCCTGGGGCTGGTCACCATGGCCCAGGCCATCCAGCCGGAGACGGACCTGAACAACCTGACCGAAGACGAGAAAAAAATGAACCTGGACCGGCTGGACCAGGTTTACTACCGTCTGGACCCGGACCAGGTGGGCCCGGGGCTGGAGAAGTATAACGAGATCATCCGCCGGGTGGCCCGGGAAAGGAGCCTGATCCTCTCCGACTCGGCTCCGGAGGTGCCCAAGACCCCGGAGTTCTTCTACGACCGGGTCCACCTCCGGCCCCCCGGATACGCCATCGTGGCCCGCAAGGCGGCCGAGGCGATCATCGGGGCCGGGGCTTTTCAGCGGGAGCCCGAAGGCTGATAAGGAAAAGAAGCTGTAAAGATACCCCCTCACCCCAGCCCTCTCCCCTGGAGTGGAGAGGAATTACCACACCCATTCCCTCTTCCCTTGAGGGGAGTGGGAATGAGTGTGGGGTGTTCTGAAAGCACCTCCATTTTAATCTTCTTTCGGCAATGACGAATATCTCGCGGCCTCTTTTTTCAAGCAGGCCCTTTTAGAAAAGAGAGCTGACCGTGCATGTGGGAATGCTTCTGGATCACCGCTTTCCCGGCGACAACCGGGTGGAGCGCGAAGTCTCGGCCCTCCTGGAGGCGGGCCACAAGGTGACCATTGTCCTCTTCGACACCGGGGTGGACCGGCCCGGGTTCGGCTACGACACCCGGCGGGTCCATCTGGTCCGCAAGTGCTGCCCCCGAGTGCCCGGAGTGCGGGGGATCTACAAGCTCATCGCCTCCTATTTCGTCCTGGTGGACGTGGGCCGCAAGATCAACTTCGAGGCCCTCCACGTCCACGACCTGCCCCTGGCCGCGGCCGCGATCATGGCCTCCCGAACCTTAAGGGTGCCCCTGGTCTACGACAACCACGAGAACTATCCCGGCCTGGTCCAGTCCTGGGGCCGCATGCGGCGGCTGCGGGGGATGCTTTGGAGGGCCTACGAGCGCTGGGCCGTGGGCCAGGCCGACGCGGTCCTGACCGTGGTGGAGGAGATGCGCCAAAGGCTCATCCGGGAGGGGGCCTACCGGCGCAAGTTTCTGGTTCTGCCCAACTCGGCCTCGCCCCAGGTTTGGCGGAACTTCGGCCTGGACCGGGAGATCATCGACCGCTACCAGGGCCGCCGGGTCCTGACCTACTCCGGGACCTATGGCCGGCACAAGGGGGTCCACACCACGGTGGAGGCCCTGGCTCGGATAAAGGACCGCTACCCGGACGCGCTGCTTCTGATCCTGGCCGACTCCGACGACCCCCTGCGGTTCAAGCTGGAGAAGCGGGTAAAGGAACTGGGCCTGGAAAACCAGGTGGAGATAGCCGGATGGCAGCCCTTTGAAAAACTGCCCTCCTTTTACGCCGCCTCCTATGCCGGGCTGGTCCCCCAGGCCCCCTCCATCCAGACCGAGGCCTCCTGGCCCAACAAGCTCAACGAGGTCTGCCTGGCCGGGATTCCGGTGGTGGCCGCGGACAACAGGTCGCTGAAGCGGCTGGTGGAGGAGAACGGGTTGGGGGTGACCTTCAAGGCCGGGGACGAGGACAGCCTGGCCCAGGCCCTGGCCCGGCTCCTGGACGACCCGCAAGAGGCGGCCAGACTGGGCCGCCAGGCCAGGGAATGGGCCGAGGGGCCGGGCTCCTGGGAGACCCACAAGGAGGTTCTGACCAACCTCTACGCCCGGTTGGGGCTGAGGAGCTACAACTTAAGGTAGAGACAGCTCCTGGATTGGTTGAGAGGTAAGGAATTGATTTTATGATAGATACCCCCTCACCACGACCCTTTCCCCCAAAGGGGGAGAGGGTCGTGGTGAGGGTAGGACAAAACCACCCTTTCTCCTTCAAGTGGTGTCAGGGCTGCGTCCCTGACACCGATCCAAATACTCCCTCTCCCCTGGAGGGGAGAGGGCTGGGATGAGGGGTGATTGAAAATCGCCTCCATCCCGACCGTCCGCCATCCGCAAAGTGGACGCCCTGTTTAATCTGAATCCGCACTGTTAAAGAATTCACCATGAAATTAGCCGCTTTTTCCAACGACCCCATCTCGGCCTATGTGGTCAAGGGCGAGATAAAAGAGAACTATTTCAACCCGGGCGGGATGTTCGACCAGGTTCACCTGATCACCCTGGCCCGGGAGGACGTGCCTCCGGAGGCGGTCCAGGGTCTGGCCGGCCGGGCCCGGCTGTTCATCCACCCCATCGGCCGGCCCAACCCCCTGACTCTGCCCTTTTTCTTCGACCCGGTGACCAAGCTGGTCAAAGCCATCGGGCCGGACCTGATCCGGGCCCACAATGTCTGGGCCGGCGGGGCCATGGCCGTTTACGCCGGGAAGAGGCTGAACATCCCGGCCCTGGTCTATCTCCACATCGAGAACGACCAGCGCCGCAAGTTCGACCGCGGGCTCAAGTACCGCCTGGTCAAGCCTCTGGAGCGGTATTCCCTGAAACACGCCGCGGCCGCGGTCTGCGTCTCCGGGTTTCTGGAAGGCTACGCCCGGCGTTACGGGGCCCGGCGCACGGCCACGGTCTACAACAAGGTCTACACCGCCCAATTCGCCCGGCCCGCGCCGGATGGTTTCCACGACCCGGTGCGGATTCTCTGCGTGGGCCGGCTGGACCCCCAGAAGGCCCCGGAGGTGCTTCTCCGGGCCGTGGCCGGGCTGGGGCCGGAGCGGAGGGTGGAGCTGACCCTCATCGGCAAGGGTTGCCTCAAGCCCCCCCTGGTCGGCCTGGCCACGGAGCTGGGGATCAGCGGCCGGGTCCGGTTCATCGATTCCGTACCCCACGCCCAAATTCAGGAATATTACCACCAGGCCGACATCTTCGCCCTGGCCACCCATTACGAGGGGTTCTGCATCCCGGTCCTGGAGGCCATGGCCGCCGGGCTGCCGGTGCTGGCCAGCAACACCCCGCCCCTGGACGAGATTATCGGCGATGCCGGGCTGATCGTGGACAAAACCCCGGAGGCTTTCGGCCGGACCCTGGCGGGCTGGCTGGACGACCCCGGACCGGCCCTGGCCCTGGGCCGCCGGGCGGCCCTGCGGGCCAAGGAACTGGACGGAGAGGTCATGGAGGCCCGAGAAGTGAAATTGTATAAGGATATCATGGATAAATACCAAGGAGGCCGGACCTGATGCCCCATCTTCGCACCGACGCATTGAACATTCTGGCCCGGCGGCTCCAGGGCGAGGGCCTGCTGGGCACGGCCCGCAGGTTCGCCCGCAAGCGGGGCTACCGCCGCCGGGGCCTGCCGGTCTACATCATGATCGAGCCGGCCAGCGTGTGCAACCTGCGCTGCCCCTACTGCTCGGTTTTTCAGACCTCGGAGCGGGTTAAAAGCGGAATCATGGACCTGGACAAGTACAAGACCCTCATCGACCAGATCGTCTCCCGCAAGGGCTGTTATCCGCCCGTGGATCTGTTTCTCCGGGGCGAGCCGTTGATGAACCCCCATTTCGCCGAGATGGCCGCCCATGCCAAGTCCAGGGGGCTGACCGTGGGCACCTCCACCAACGCGGTCCTGCTCAAGGCCGAGACCCGGGCGGCCATCCTGGATTCGGGCCTGGACGTGATGATCGTCTCCTTTGACGGAGCCACCAAGGAGAGCTACGAGGTCCACCGGGTGGGGGCGGTCTTTGAAAAGGTGGTGGAGCGGATCACCGCTTTTTCCGCAGAGCGGAAGGCCAGGGGGCTCAAAAAGCCCATGATCGACCTCCAGTTCATCGTCACCAAAAAGAACCAGGATGAGATACCCGCCCTCAGGGAGCTGGTCCAAAAAATGGGGGTGGACCATCTCTCCCTCAAATCCATCCGGATGCCCCTCATCGACCGGCCCCAGGAGGAGGTCATCGCTCTGGGCCGGGAGCTCATGCCCGACAACCCGGCCTACCGCCGCTACCGGGAGGTCAAATACGCCAACGGGGAGACCAGGGGCTACGAACTGCTGCACCCGGCCAAGACCTGCGACTGGGGCCACGCTTCGGCCATCCGCTTTAACGGCGACATAGGCATCTGCTGCCAGGACTACGACGAGACGGTCCAGGTGGGCAATGTCTTTGAGCAGGGGTTCTGGGAGACCTGGTTCTCGGAGCCTTATTTGCGGCTGCGCAAGATGCTCTTTCACCGGGGGCACCCCATCTGCCGGTTCTGCGATTAGAAGACACCCCGGAAATGATCCCTACTGCGGTCGGCTTGCTTTCACTCCGGCTTTGTTGGAAGGACCAAAACGTTCTATCCGCAGCTCCACTGCGACTGCGGGCATTTCGGCCCTTCCGCCTTGCCGAAGTAAAACCCGCTCGACCTCGTCACGGTATCATTTCCGGGGATGGCCTCTAAGGACCCGGAGAGTAGTCTGTTATATTTTCGATTAAACATGATCCGGATCGCGACCCTGACCTAACTCGTATTAATATCTTTTCGGTATCGACATCGGATATAAAAAGCAGAAGGGAGATTCCATGAGACTGGTTCAGTTCAAACAGGAAGGCGGCAGGCGCAGGGTGGCCAAGGTGAGCGACGACGGGCAGAGCCTGATCCCTTTCAAGGGTCTGGAACGGCTTTATGAACCGGCCCTGAAGGCGGCCGACGCCGGGGCCTCGCTGGCCTCGGCCCTGGAGGAGTACGGCCTTGACGACCCCGTGGCCTACGAGCCGGTGGCCCAGTCGGGCCGCCTTCTGGTGCCCCTGGACCACCCGGATGAGGCCCATCTGCTGCTTACCGGAACCGGTCTGACCCACCTGGGCTCGGCCCAGAGCCGCAACGCCATGCATGTGAAGTTGAGCGGGGACGAAAACCGGCTCACCGACTCCATGCGGATCTTCAAGGAGGGCCTGGAGGGCGGCAAGCCGGCCCCGGGCGAGATCGGCTTTCAGCCGGAGTGGTTTTACAAGGGCGACGGCTCCAACCTGGTGGCCCCCGGCCAACCCCTGGTCAGCCCCTCCTGGGCCCTGGACGGCGGGGAGGAGGCCGAGATCGTGGGCCTCTACGTGATCAGCTCCAAGGGGGAGCCCTGCCGGGTGGGATTCGCCCTGGGCAACGAGTTCTCGGACCACGTCATGGAAAAGGGCAACTACCTGAACCTGTCCCACAGCAAGATGCGCAACAGTTCCTTTGGTCCGGAACTGCTGACCGGCGACCTGCCCCGGGACATCCGGGGCCGGGTCCGGATTTTGCGGCGGGGCGAGGAGATCTGGTCCGGAGACCTGCTCAGCGGAGAGGCCAACATGAGCCACGCCATCGCCAACCTGGAGCACCACCAGTTCAAGTACGGCGTGTTCCGCCGTCCCGGCGACGCCTACTGCCACTTTTTCGGGACCGGGCTGCTGAGCTTCAGCGATGGGATCTCGGCCCAGGAGGGGGATGTGTTCGAAATTTCGGCTCCGGAGTTCGGCCGGCCCCTGGCCAATGCCCTGGAGATCGCCCCGGACGAGGGCTTGATGACGGTACGAGTTCTTTAGCTGGACGGGCAAAGGGATCAAGAAAGCGCATCCGGAAAAGGAGGAACGGTCATGATGATCGCCCGCTTTGAGTACCAAGACGAAACCTTCCACGGACTGGTGGAAGGCGGCGAGGTCCGGTTCATAGAAGGCTCCATATTCGGGGAGTTTGAAAGATCGGACCGCTCCGTGGGCCTGGACAAAGTCCGCCTGCTCACGCCCACACGGCCCTCCAAGATAGCCTGCGTGGGCCAGAATTACAGGGGCCACATCGAGGAGATAGGGGCGGAACCGCCCAAGGAACCGGTCGTCTTCATCAAGCCCTCCACCTGCGTCATCGGCCAGGGGGAGGATATCCTCTACCCCAAGGTGGCCACCCGGGTGGATTACGAAGGTGAACTGGGGCTGGTGATCAAAAAAGAAATGAAGGACGTTTCGCCCGAGCAGACCGGGGAGTACATCCTGGGCTGCACCTGCTTCAACGACGTCACCGAGCGGGATCTGGCCATGGCCGATCCTCTCAACCTGGCCGTGGCCAAGGGGTTCGACACCTTCGGGGTCTACGGTCCGGTCATCGCCACGGACCTGGACCCGGACAACCTGATGGTCCGGACCCGGCTCAACCACAAGACCGTTCAGGAGGACAACACCTCGGACTGCCTGTTCCCGGCGGGCTATATCCTCAGCTACATCTCCCGGCGGATGACCCTCCTGCCCGGGGATGTGGTCATCACCGGAACGCCCAAGGGCATCGGACCCATGAAGCCCGGCGATGTGGTGGAGGTGGAGGTCCAGGGCGTGGGCCGGTTGACCAATCGGGTGCGGGCCTGAGAAAACGCATCCCTGGCGAGTTTTTACCTTGGAAAAATTAAACGGAAGGGGGCATCTTTTCACCCCTCACCCTGACCCTCTCCCCTCCAGGGGAGAGGGATTAGGTGTTGCCGGTGTCAGGGGCGCAGCCCTGACACCACCGCGAGTCGGTTTGGCGGTGCCGGGGTATGGCCCCGCCGCCAAAGGAAAGACTCATTGTGCTGTCGGGGTCACATCCCCGACAGCACATGGACTCGGCTTTGTGCCCTCCTTGGTAGATCCCGGAATGATTCCTTCCCCAATGGCGGAGCCCCCCGATTTCTCCCTCTCCCCCATTGGGGGCGAGGGGTATCCTTTAATCGACCCGGTACAATAACCGATCCTCTTTGCTGAAAAAGAACCATTCCTCTTCCCCCGGATAGAAATCAGAGCCTCACTTGAACTTCACCGAAATAATCTTTCTGCCCTTTTTCTGCCTGACCTACTGCGGTTTCGCCCTGGCCCGGCACCGGGAAGGGGCCCAGCTAACGGTCCTGCTCCTGGCCTCCTATGTCTTTTACGCCTGGTGGCGGCTGGACTTCCTGGCCCTGATCCTGTTCTCCTCGGGCATCGATTTCGTAATGGGCGCGGCCATCCACCGCACATCGAACCAAAGGCGGAAAAAGCTCTTTTTGCTAATCAGCCTCTGCGCCAATCTGGGGCTGCTGGGTTACTTCAAATACTGCGATTTTTTTATCGCCCAGATCAATCGGGTCCTGGGCCTGGCCGGACTGGAGCCTTTGGGCCTGCTGGGGCTGATCCTGCCTGTGGGCATCTCCTTCTACACCTTCCAGTCCATGAGCTACACCATCGACATCTACCGGGGCCAGCTCACGCCGACCCCCTCGTTGCTGCGGTTCCTGTTTTTCGTGGCCGCCTTTCCCCAGCTGGTGGCCGGGCCCATTGTCCGGGCCAGGGAGTTCCTGCCCCAGCTCCACGGCAACCTGGCCCGGCGCTCCGACCCCTCGGGGCTGTGGCTGGTCCTCTACGGGCTGTTCAAGAAGATGGTGGTGGCCGACCAGATCGGGGCCTTTGTGGTGGACCCCTGTTTCGCGGACCCGGCGGCCTTTTCCTCGCCGGAGCTGATCCTGGCGGCCTATGCCTACGCCTTCCAGATCTTCCTGGACTTTTCGGCCTACTCGGACATCGCCCTGGGCCTGGGCCGCATCTTCGGGCTGACCCTGCCGGTCAACTTCCGGATGCCCTATGTCTCGGCCAACCCCCGGGAGTTCTGGCAGCGCTGGCACATCACCCTGTCCTCCTGGCTGCGGGACTACCTCTACATTCCCCTGGGCGGCAGCCGGGGCTCCACCCTGTTCACCCTGCGCAACCTGATGGTAACCATGCTCCTGGGCGGGCTGTGGCACGGAGCCGGAGGCAACTTCATCATCTGGGGCGGGCTCCACGGGGTCTACCTGGCCGTGCACAGGCTTTGGACCAGGCCCAGGGCGGGCGGCCCGCGCTTTTCCCTGGGTCTGCCCAAGTGGACTCGGGCCCTGATCTTCTTCCAGTTCGTCTGCCTGGCCTGGGTCTTTTTCCGGTCCCAGACCATGGGGGCCTCGTTGGTCTATCTGGCCCAGGTGACGGACTGGTCCTGGGGGCTGTCCCACGTCTCCTCCGTGTGGCTGGTCCTTTTGGGCGCGGCCCTGGTCCTCCACTACGGGGTGGAGCCGGTTCTGGAAAAGGGGATCAGCCTGGCAATCAAGGCCCCGGCCCTGGCCACGGCTGCGGCCTTCATGGGATTGTTCATGGTCCTCTACATCCTGGCCGAGAATAATCTGACCCATCAGGCGTTCATTTACTTCCAATTTTAATCACCCCTCACCCTGACCCTCTCCCCTCAAGGGGAGAGGGTATAATTGGTGGAATTCATCTCCCATTGAGGGGGGAAGGGGTTGTTGTTTACGGTGTCAGGGGCGCACCCGCCAATTTACCGTGGTGTCAGGGCTGCGCCCCTGACACCCACTCCTCTTACCCCCTCTCCCCCACTGGGGGAGAGGGTTGGGGTGAGGGGGGCTAATCAGACGTTTCTGCCACATTATTCCCGGTTACCGAATCCAATGAAAAAAATACTTAAAACTCTGCTCTACCTGGCCCTGTTCGGCGCGCTCAGCTTGTGCCTGCTGAGTTTTTTTCCGGGGTTGAGATACTACATCAACGACACCAAGCTCCAGTGGATCGGCCGGGAGCTGGCCAGGAAGCCGGCCGAATACGACTATGCCTTTATCGGCTCCTCCCACATCTGGAACGCCCTGGACGCGCCCCTGATCGGCCGGGAGCTGGGCGGATCGGCCCAAAAGGCCATCAACCTGGGGGTGAACTGGGGCGGCCGGGACGTACACTGCCTCATCGCCCGGGATTTCCTCAAACGCCACAAGGTCAAGAACCTGGTGGTCGAGGTCTGGCGCTACGAACACCCCCGTTCCCACGACTATTTCCCCTTCCTCTCCCTGCCCGGCGACGTGCTCCGCCACGCCCAGGCCCGGCGGCTCCTGGACAAGGAGGTCTGGAGTCTGGAGGGGGATTACAAGGCCCCGGTCAATTTCGTCCTTTCTCAACTGGCCGCCTCGGGGATAAAGGGCTACCGCCGCCTCTGGGATTGGCTGACCTACAACAAGGCCCACGCCAGGGAGCGGATGGCGGCCAACGACAAGCTGCGGGGGTTCTATCCGGTGCCCGGGAACCCGGAGGCCGTGGCCAAGTTCCAGGCCGGGGAAAAGGACTTCACCACCCCGCCCACTCCGGCGGAGTGGGACCCGGAGGCGGTGGAGGGGGGCAAGGAGAACTCCATCTGGCACACCGAACTGTCCGGTCTGGCCCGGCTGTGCCGGAAAAAGGGGACCAGGCTGATCTTCCTGTTCCTGCCCTACCGGGCCAACCAGCGGCCCTCGCCCCAGTATGTCCGCTACCTCAAGACCATGGGGGAGGTATACGACCTGCCCCGGGAGATAATGGCCCATAAAACATACTGGCGCGACAAGGGTCATCTGACCCCCAAAGGGTCGGAGAAGCTGAGCCGGTATCTTATCCAAAGGGAGATGAAGGCCGCCGGAAGAGGAGCTTGACCAGGACGGCTGGCTGGGTGGTGATTGGCTGACAATAATTCATTATGATGATATGTTGTGCTTGATTTTCGGTAGCCCGTGAAGGGAACGGAAGAGGGGTCAAGCTGCTTGACATTAGACTTTGATGACTGTAGTTTTAAGCCCTTATTCTCCGGCCCAGGCCGGGGTGATCAATGTTTTATCGGACTTAGACCATACCTTGGTGGCACCGCTCCGTCTCGGACGTAACCGAGGAAGCGGAGCTGTGGGTCCACCCCGGTGTGGGATGCCGAAACGCCTGACGAGCGACCCGGCGGACGCCGGTCGTTATTGCCATAAGGAGCGAGGTCGGATATGCCTGACCCCATAAAATTCGCCTTTGTAGGTTGCGGAGCCATCTCCAAGAAGCACGCCGCGGCCCTCTCCCGTCTGGAGGAGGCCGAGCTGGTGGGAGTCTGCGACCTTAATCCCGAAGCCGCCCGCAAGTTGGCCCAGGAGCAGGATGTCCCCCACTTCACCGATCCGTTGAAGATGGTGGAGCAGACCGAGGCCGACGTGGTCTCCATCCTGACCCCTTCCGGGAGCCACTCCCAGAACGTGCTGGATCTGATGGAGACCGGGGTCCATTTTGTGGTGGAGAAACCCATGGCCCTCCGGCTGGACCTGGCCGACGAGATCATCCGGGGCTGCGCCGAACACGGGGTCAAGCTGTTCGTGGTCCAGCAGAACCGGTTCAACCCCCCGGTCCAGGCCCTTAAAGGCGCCCTGGACGCGGGCCGGTTCGGCAAGCTGGTCCTGGGCACGGTCCGGGTCCGCTGGTGCCGCCCCCAGAAATATTACGACGCCGTGGGCTGGCGGGGCACCTGGGCCCTGGATGGCGGGGTGGTGGCCAACCAGGCCTCCCACCACATCGACATGCTGGAATGGCTCATGGGCCAGGTGGAGTCGGTCATGGCCATGACCCAGACCCGGCTGGCCGACATCGAGGCCGAGGACACGGCCGTGGCCCTGCTGCGGTTCACCTCCGGGGCTTTGGGCATCATTGAGGCCACCACGGCCACCCGGCCCAGGGACCTGGAAGGCTCCATCTCCATCCTGGGCGAGACCGGCTCGGTGGAGATCGGCGGCTTCTTCATGAACCAGCTCAAGACCTGGCAGTTTACCCAACCCCTGCCGGAAGATGAAAGCATCATGGCCGAGCAGGGCCAGAACCCGGATGTGTTCGCCTGGAACCACACCGAATATCTCCGGGACGTGGTCAACGCCATCAGAAACGGCACCCGGGGCCTGGTGGAGGGCCTGGAGGGCCGCCGCTCCCTGGAACTGATTATGGCCATCTACGAATCGGCCGAGACCGGCCAGGAGGTCCACCTCCGGTTCAGGCCTCGGGTGGCCCGGCTGGGCCTGGAAAACGGAAGGAAAGACAAATGAATATCCCCCTGGTTGATCTCAAGGCCCAGTACGCCTCGATCAAGGACGAGATAGACGGGGCCATCGCTTCTGTGATCGCCAAGACCGCCTTTATCGGCGGCCCCTTTGCCAAGAAGTTCGAGGAGGAGTTCGCCGCCTACATCGGGGCCAAGCACTGCATCGGCGTGGGCAACGGCACCGACGCCCTGGTCATGGCCCTGCGGGGCCTGGAACTCAAGCCCGGGGACGAGGTCATCGTCCCGGCCCTGACCTTTATCGCCACCTCCGAGGCGGTCACCCTGGCCGGGGGCAAGGTGGTCTTCGCCGACGTGGACCCCGTGACCCGGACCCTGGACCCGGCCGCGGCCGAGGCGGCCGTCACCGGGCGC
Source organism: Desulfarculia bacterium (assembly GCA_963662305.1). Lineage (GTDB taxonomy): Bacteria > Desulfobacterota > Desulfarculia. Next base: position 1,850,405 of record OY759351.1, read on the forward strand.
ACCCGGGCCATCATCCCGGTCCACCTCTACGGCCGCCCGGCCGACATGGACGCCCTGTGCGCCCTGAGCCAGAAGCACGGCCTGGCCCTGATCGAAGACGGGGCCCAGGCCCAGGGAGCCCGGATCGACGGCAAGCGGATCGGCTCCTGCGCCACCATGGGCTGTTTTTCCTTCTATCCCGGCAAGAACCTGGGGGCCTACGGCGATGCCGGGGCCGTGGTCCTGAACGACGACCAGATGGAGGAGAAGGTCAGGATGCTGGCCAACCACGGCCGGCTGGCCAAGTACGGCCACGTCTACGAGGGCGCCAACTCCCGGTTGGACGGGCTCCAGGGGGCCGTCCTCTCGGTCAAGCTCAAACACCTGGACAAGTGGAATGCAGCCCGCAGAAAGGTCGCCGACGGCTACCGGGAGCGGCTTCAGGGACTGGACTTGGACCTGCCAAAAGACCACCCCGGCCACGTCTATCACCTGTTCGTTATCGAGACGGACAGGCGCGAGGAGCTTCTGGCCTTTCTCAAGGAGAACGGAGTGGGGGCCTCCATCCACTACCCGGACGCGTTGCCCCGGCTCAAGGCCTACGAGTATCTGGGCCACAAGCCGGGCGAGTTCCCGAAGGCCGAGAAGCTGGCCGCGACCATCCTCTCCCTGCCCGTCTACCCCGAGATAACCGGGGAGCAGCAGGATTACGTGGCCGAGCAGATAAAGGCCTTTTTCCGGAAGGGCTGAGTCCTGGCCCGGCTGCTCCTGGTCACCTCCATCTTTCCTCCGGAGACGGGAGGTCCGGCCACCTTTATCTCGGCCCTGGCCCCGGCCCTGCGCCGGGCCGGACACCGGGTCCGGGTCTTCACTCTGTGGGACCACGAGCCGCCCGAGCGGCCCGCTTATTTGAGCGGCCTGTCCCGGTCCATCCCGGTTCTGCCCCGCCAGGGACTGATCCTGCTGCGGCTGCTCTCCCAGGCGGCCTGGGCCGACCTGATCTACATCAACGGCCTGGAGCTCCCGGCCGTGCTGGCGGCCCGGCTTAACCGCAAGCCCTCCATTCTCAAGATCGTGGGGGACTACGCCTGGGAGCGGGCCCGCTTAAGGGGCCTGACCGAGCTGGACATCGATCCCTTTCAGACCGCGCCCTTGCCCGTTGCTTTGGCCTGGCAGAGGCGGCTGCGGAGTTTCTACACCCGCGCGGCCGGGATGGTGGTCACCCCCAGCCGCTACCTGTCCGGCCTGGTAGCCGGGTGGGGCGTGCCCCGAACCCGGGTCAGGGTCATCCTCAACGGGCTGACCCCTCTGCCTGCCCATGTTCCGGCAGGGGAGCCGGAAGGCAGGAACAAGGTGATCCTCACCGCGGCCCGGCTGGTGGACTGGAAGGGCATCGACCACCTGATCCAGGCCCTGGTCCTGATGAAAAGCTCCGCCGTGCTGCGGATTTTGGGCGACGGCCAGGAAAGGGAGTCCCTGGCGGCCCTGGCCCGTTCCCTGGGCCTGGAGCGGCGGGTGGAGTTCAGGGGCCGGCTGACCCGGCCTCAGGTCCTGGCCCGGATGGCCGGGGCCGACGTTTTCGCCCTGGCCAGCGGCTACGAGGGGTTGCCCCACGTGGTCCTGGAGGCCCTGGCCATGGGTTGCCCGGTGGTGGCCGCCGCCTCCGGGGGAACGCCCGAGGTGGTGGAGCACGGAGTCAACGGCCTGCTGGTGGACTACGCCGATCCGTCCGGTCTGGCCCGGGCCCTGGACCGGGTCCTGGCCTGGCCTGGCCTGGCCGCCCGGCTCAAGGCCGCGGCCCCGCTCCGGGCCGCAGAGTTCCCCTGGCAGAGAACGGTCCAAGAGACAACCCGGCTCATGGAAGAGATGTTGAGTGACGGATAGCATTTTGGAAAAAAGATTGAACTGCCGCCATTACCGGGGTCTGAAACCCTGCGGCCACGGAGAGGACTGCGCCCATTGTCCGGCCTACGAGCCCATCGGGGAGCGGGTCCTGATCATCAAGCTGGGCGCGTTGGGGGATGTGTTGCGGACCACGCCCCTGCTGCGGGGGTTGAAAAGGGATCTGCCCGGCTGCGAGATTATCTGGCTGACCAGCCCGGCCTCGGCCCAGCTGCTGCGGGGCAACCCCCTGATCGATCAGCTCTGGACAACCGGCTCCCAGGCCCTGGCCCGGCTCCAGGTGGAGGAGTTCGACCGGCTCATCTGCCTGGACAAGGAGCCCGAGGCCATCGCCTGCGCCGCCCTGGCCAGGGCCGGGCGCAAGACCGGTTTCGGCATGACCGCCAAGGGCCGCCTGACGGCTCTTAATCCGGCGGCCGAGGAGAACCTGCGGCTGGGGCTCTCGGACGAGTTCAAGTTTCGTCAAAACGAGAAGTCATATCAGCAGTTGGCCTTTGAAAGCGCGGAACTGGTCTACGATCCGAATTTGGACTATGTGTTCCGGATAGACGAAGAGGATGGGGCCTGGGCCGATGGGTTCCTGGATCACCACCTGGGGCCGGACCGGGAGATGGTCATCGGGTTCAACCTGGGCGGGGCCGACGTGTTCGCCAACAAGCGCTGGAAGATGTTCCGGTTCATGGAACTCCGGGAGTTGATTTATCGGCGCTGGAACTCCAGGGCCTCCATCCTCTGTTTCGGCGGGCCCAACGATCAGGAACGGTTGAAAAAGGCGGAGGTCATGTCCACCCGGCCCCTGGTCAACACCGGGCTCAACTCCATGGCCCGGTTCGCCGCCCTGCTGGCCCGGTGCGATGTGCTCATTACCGGGGACAGCCTGGGGATGCACCTCTGTTTGGCCGTGGGGAGCAAAGTCCTGGTCCTCATGGGCTCCACCACGCCCCGGGAGATCGAGCTTTACGGCCGGGGGGAGATAATGTTCAGCGATTTGCCTTGCGCCCCCTGCTACAAAAAGGTCTGCCCGGTCAAGCCGGACTGCATGGAAAGCTTCACCGCCCCGGAGGTCATGGAACGGCTGATCAGGCTGGTGGAGGGCGGGGACTAGACCTTGAACCTCCTCATGATCAGCGGGGACATCCGGGCCGCCCAGGGGGCCGAGGGCGAGTTCTACGAGATGCTCCGCAAGTTTCATCCCTTTTGGGAGCGGATCGACGTGGTCTGCCCCCGGACGGAGAATTCCACGCCCCGGACCCTGTTCGACCGGGTCCACCTCCATCCCGTGGGCCGGTTCGCCTATCCTGACCTCCGGGCCAAGCTGACCCAGCCCAGGTACACCTTCATCCAGGCCAAACAACTGATCCGGGAGGGGTTGCGGGAGGGCAGGCCCTACGGGCTCATGACCGTGCACGAGGTCCCACCCTTTCACAACTCCTGGGCCGCCTTGCGGCTGGCCCGGAGATACGGACTGCCCGTGGTCAGCGAGCTGCACCATGTGGAGGGCCACCCCCTGGCCGCGGATCTGCCCTCCCTGCTGCGCCGCACGGCCACAGGGTTGTGGGTCCGTTATTTGAGCCGCCGGGTGGAAGCCATCCGCACGGTCAACGCCAAGGAGGTTCCGGAATACCTTCTGGCCCGGGGCGTGCCCCGGGAGAGGATCAAGGTCATCTACTCCTTTGACATCGACCTGGACCAGTTTTCCCCGGCGAGTGCGGAGCGGGACCTGGATTTCCTGTTCGTGGGCCGGCTGGTGCCCAACAAGGGGCCGGAGACCTTTCTCCGGGCCCTGGCCCTGGCCCGCAGGGACCACCCGGAGTTGAAGGCCGTGATCATCGGCCAGGGGCCCCTGGCCGGACGGTTGCGGGACCTGGCCCTGGAGCTGGATCTGGAGGAAAATCTGGAGTTCATCTCCTGGGTCAAGGACCGGAAGGAGCTGACCGGATACTATCGCCGGGCCAGGGCCCTTTGCGTCTGCTCCTTTTCAGAGGGCGGGCCCAACGTGACCCTGGAGGCCATGGCCTGCCAAACCCCCTGCCTGGGGCCGCCCCTCGGCATCCATCGGGAGGTCCTGGTTCACGGCCACAACGGCCTGATCACCGGCCATCGGCCCGAAACCCTGGCCCAGGCCATGGCCCGCATCCTGGATGAACCGGATCTATCCCCAAGGCTGGGGAAGAACGGCCCGGCCACGGCGGCCCAGTTCGAGGCCGGAGCCGTAATCCGGACCTACGCCGAAGGGCTCCAGGATGTGGCCTTGTCCGGCAAGCAGCGGACCGGGAAGCGGTCTTGATGGAATCCGAACCTGTCCGGCAAGGGGCGCTCTTCTGCGTGCTCATCGACCCGGAGCACGACATCGCCGGGTTTGTCCTGGATTGGATCAGGGCTCTGGCCGCCAGGCTGGAGCGGCTGGAAGTGATCGCCCTGGAGGTCCGGGACCTGGCCGGGGCAAACCTGCCGCCCAATGTGCGGGTCCATTCCCTGGGCAAGGAAAAGGGCTACTCCCGGCCCTGGCTCTTTCTGAACAGCCAGAGGGCCTTGGTCAAGGCCCTGGACCGGGCCGATTTCCTGCTCTGCCACATGATGCCGGTTTACGCCCTGGTGAGCACACCCCTGTGCCGGTTCAAAAAAAAGCCGCTGATTCTGTGGTACACCCACCAGAACCTGGATCTGAAGCTGCGCCTGGCGGTCAGGGCGGCGGACCGGGTGGTCACCGCCGCGCCGGAGGCCATGCGGGTCAAAACCCCCAAGAAGCGGGTTATCGGCCACGGCATCGACACCCAAAGATTCAAGCCCGGCCCCCTGCGGGAGGAGGACGGAGCGCTGCGGGTGGTCTCGGTGGGCCGGCTGAGCCCGGTAAAGAGGCTGGAGTTCCTGGTGGAGGCGGCCTCTTATCTGAGAGACCAGGGAGAGCTGGACCGTTTCCGGTTCACCCTGGTGGGCCAGCCCTCGGACCGGGCCCAGGCCGAATATGTCCAGGGGATCAGGGCGCGCATCGAAAAGACGGGCCTGAGCCGGGTATTCGATTTTATGGGCACGGTTCCCTTTGCCCGGGTGGTCGGCTGTTACCAGGAGGCCGATTTGTTCGTCTCCATGCAGGAGCAGCGGGGCTTGGACAAGGCCGTCCTGGAGGCCATGGCCTGCGGGCTGCCGGCCGTCACGGCCAACCGCTCCTTTGATCCGCTCTTGGGGGAGCTGGCTCAGCGGCTGATTTACCCGGCCCGGGAAGCGGAGGCCCTGGGGCGGATGCTGACCGACCTGGCCGGACTGACCCCGGCGGCCAGACGGGAACTGGGATTGGAGTTGCGGAAGCGAGTGGTCGCGGCTCACGGTCTGGGAGGCCTCATGGACAGGATTATCGCCCTGGCCAAGGAGGCGGCGGAGAATCCTGGGGCGGGCCGCTGACCTGATGGACTGCCTGGTCCTTATCCCCACCTATAACGAGGCGCGGAACATCCGGGAGATAACCCGGGCGGTTCTGGCCCAGGGGGAGCGGTTCGGGGTGCTGATCATCGACGATAACTCCCCGGACGGCACCGGCCGCATCGCCGACGAGCTGAGCGCGACCCATTCGCGGGTGAGGGTTCTGCACCGTCCCGCGAAACAGGGTCTGGGTCCGGCCTACATCGCCGGGCTGCTCCACGGGGTGGAGACCACCGGAGCTTTTTTCTTCAACACCATGGACGCCGACTTCTCCCATGATCCGGCCGACCTGCCCCGGCTCTTGGCCGTGGCCGAGGCCGGGGCCGACATGGTGGTGGGCTCGCGCTATTGCCCTGGCGGGGCCACCAGCAACTGGGGCCTGGGCCGGAAGATGATCAGCCGGGGCGGGGGTCTCTACGCCCGCTGGCTGCTGGGGCTCAGCTCACACGACCCCACCGGCGGGTTTAACCTCTACCGCCGCCAGGTGATCCAGGCCATCGACCTGCCCTCCATCACCTCGGACGGATACGGCTTTCAGGTGGAGACCAAATTCCGAGCCCAGAAAAAGGGGTTTGCGGTCAAGGATGTACCCATCACCTTTGCCGACCGCAGGGTGGGGGAGTCCAAGATGAGCCGGGCCATTGTCCTGGAGGCCTTTGTTCTGGTGATCCGCCTCAGAATAAAGGGAAGTTGAGCCGTTTCCGCCTTGGGTCCATTTTACGCATGCACCGGCCGGGTGCGGGTCGGCCTGCTTCTGGAGGCGGTGGTCCGTCTGGGGCTGGCCACCCTCCTGACCGGGGGGCTGCTCATCTGGGCGGTTACGGCCCATTTTCAGGGCGCGGGCTGGCAGCGCATCCACGGCTGGACCGGCACCCCAGGCCCTGCCCTGACCGCGGGGCTTTTCCTGGGCCAGGCCCTGCTCCCGGAAAAGGGGACTTCGGGGGCCGTGCTCAGCCATGTGAGCCCCCGTTTCGCCACCTATGCCGGCCGGGCCAAAGGGGCGGTGGAACTGGTTCTGCTCCGGGGCGCGGACCCGCCCCGCTCCCAGGAGGAGATAGACAGGCGCCGGGTCCACTCCCGGACCATCCCCGTAGACAGACTGGTGGACAATGAACTGGGCCGGTTCAGTGTTCCCGGATTGGAACTGAGCCCCGAAGGGCTCTTTCTCCTGGTCCGCCGCCCCGCCTCCGGGAGCGGCGAAAGCCAGGACGGCCCCCTGACCGTGTGGCTGGACTCAGACCCCAACTGGACCGGGGGCCAAGCCCTGGTCCTGACCGGCGGTCCCGGCGGGGCGGTCGCTTCCCGATCCGCGGGCGGGCACCTGAGCCTGGGCTGGGGCTACGACCGGCCCTCCATCCGGGTCTTCCTGGCCCGCAAGGCCTGGCTGCCCTGGGCCTTCGGCGGGCTGTGGCTGGGCCTGGGCCTGATTTCCCTGGCTGCCCTGCCCAAGGCCGGGCAATGGCTGGGCCGGTGGTGGAGCGCTCTTTCCCGGGAGGACCCGGTTTCGGCGCAGACCCCGGTCAAGGGCAGGTCCTGGCTGCCCTGGGTGGTCTTGGGGATCGGGGCGGTCTACACCCTTTACCTCCAGGGCCTGGTCCAGGACGGAGTTTTTTACAGCGGCGACGCCGGGATAAAGCTGCTCATGATCAAGCAGTTCCTGGCCGGGAACCTGAAAGGATTTCTGGAACTTCCCGAAGAGGGCTGGGTCCGGGAGCTGTGGGCCCAGGGGCTTTACCCCTTTGAGCCGCCCTTTATTCACCTCCACGAGGGCCACTGGTTCGTGGCCTTCCCCCTGGTCTTCCCCCTGCTGAACGCGCCCCTGTTCGCGGCCCTGGGGTTCCGGGGGCTGTACCTGATCCCCCTGGCCGCGGGCTGGCTGCTGTGGCTGCGGTTCTATGCGGTGGGCCGGTCTCTGAACCTGGACAACCTGTCCCTGTCCCTGGGCCTGGCCGGGCTGGTCCTGGCCTCGCCCCTGACCCTCTACACGGCCATGTTCTGGGGCCACACCCTGGCCGTGCTCACGGCCTTCACCGGCATGAGCCTGGCCCTGTTCCCCAGGGGCGGGCGACTGAGCGCCCGGTCCGCCCTTTTGGCCGGACTGATTACCGGGTTGGGGGTCTGGTTCCGGGCCGAGACGGTCTGCCTGGGCGGGGCCACGGCCCTGACCCTGGCGGCCCTGGGCCGGCCGGGCCGCAAACTCAAGCCCGCGGCCCTCTATACCCTGGGTTTCGGCTGCGGGGCGGTTCTGCTGTGGCTGGCCGTGTCGCCCCTGTTCGGCAAATACGCCCTGGGCTACGGCCACTTTTTGGGTCACCACGCCGTCATCTCCGGGACGGGCCTGGACCTGTCCGGACTGGTGGGGCTGATGGCCAAGGGGCGGGAGGCCTTTGTCCGGCTTCAGGCCAACCTGTATTATTTCTTTCCCCTGGCCGGGGCGGTCCTGGTTCTCCTGATCGGGCTGGCCTTTTGGAAAAGGGCGGGGTTAGGCCGCCATCTGCGGGGCCTGGTCCTGGTCTACGCCCTGTTTATCCTGTCCGCCTCGCCCATTCTGGAACCGCCGGGCAAGCAGTGGGGGCCCAGGTACATGTTCCTGATGCTGCCCCTGATCTGCCTGGCCGCGGCCCTGGCCTGGCAGAAGATTTCGGACAAAGGCCCGGCCTGGCTGCGGCTGGGGGCGGCCCTGGTCCTGGCCCTGGCCCTGGTCGCGGGAGGGCGGCTGAACCTGGTCCAGGGCGCGGCCTCCCTGAAACGGGATTATGCGGGCCGGGTCCTGCCCTCCCTGGAGTTCATAAAGACCCGGCCGGAGAGGGTGGTGGCCGTCTCGGACCAGCACATCGCCCAGGAGCTGGCCGACGCCTTTGAGGGCTGGACCTGGTTTCATACCCGGGAGCCGGGGGAGCTGCTGCTTCTAGTCCGGACTCTCCACGGCCAAGGGCTGGGCTCCTGCCTCTTCCTGTACAACGACGGGGAACCGCCGCCCCGGGGGTTTTCATTCGAGGACCAGGGGGCCCGGCTCAAGGCCGGGTTCGCCCCCTTGGGAAAGAAAGGCCGTTACCGGGTCGAAATCATGACCATATCCCCCCTCTAAAAGGGGCTTGTGCTCTCCGGCGGAGCAGAGTACCCTGGCCCAGGAACTCGGCCCCAACTCCTTGACTGGACTATAGATAATGGAACCGACCCCGGAACAATCCCGACTCCACAGCGTGGTGGTGCCGGTCTACAACTCCCGGCCCACCCTGCCTTTGCTGGTGGGGGAGGTGAGGGCCGCCCTGGATGCGGCCGGGCTCAACTGGGAGCTGATTCTGGTGGACGACGGCTCCGGGGACGGCTCCTTTGAGGAGATCAAGCGGTTGGCCGGGGAGGAGCCCAGGGTGCGGGGACTGCGCCTGTCCCGCAACTTCGGCCACCAGGCCGCCTTGACCGTGGGGTTGAAGGAGAGTCGGGGCGGTTTTGTGGCCATCATCGACGACGACCTGCAGGACCCGCCCGGCATTCTGCCGGAGTTCTTCGCCCGTCTCTATGCCGGGCTGGACGTGGTCTACGGCCTGCGGCGCAAGCGTAAGGAAGGTCCCTTTAAAAAACTCCTCTACGCCGGGTTCTACCGGGTCCTCCGGTTCCTCTCCGAGATCGACATCCCCCTGGACACCGGCGATTTCTGCGCCATGCGGAGGTGTGTGGTCGAGGCCATGCTGGAGCTTAAGGAGGCCCATCCCTTTTTGCGGGGGACCAGGTCCTGGGCCGGATTTCGTCAGGAAGGGGTGGAGTATGAACGGTCGGCCAGAGCGGCGGGGGAGAGCGGGTACACCATGGGCAAGTATCTTTCCCTGGCCCTCAACGGAATCATGGCTACCTCCCGCAAGCCCCTCAAGCTGGCCACGGGAATAGGGTTTCTGACGGCCGCGGTCTCCTTTGTGGTGGGCATATACCAGTTCGTGGCCAAACTGGCCGGGGCCTACAATGTTCCCGGCTACGCCTCCCTGGTGACCATAATGGTTTTCATGGGCGGCATTCAACTTTTCTTTCTGGGCGTGATCGGGCATTATCTGGCCCGGATGTTCGAGGAGGTCCGGCGTTGGCCGGTGGCCTTTGTGGCCGAAAAAACAGCGGAGCGGGACGAGTGAAGATTCTGGTATTGGGCGGCAACGGATTTTTGGGTTCTCATTTTGTGGACAAGGTGGTCGATCTGGGCCACGAGGTGACCGTCTTCGACCGGGTCCAGCCCCGGGTGGCCCGGAACCTGGAGCATCTGTGGGGCAAGATCCAGTTCATCAACGGCGAGTTCGAGAACCGCAAGCTCCTGCGGGAGGCCCTTCACGGCCAGGACATGGTCTACCACTTTATCGGGGCCACCTATCCCCTGGCCTCCTGGAAGGATCCGTTTATCGAGATCGACCTGACCATCCGCTCCAGTGTGTCCATGTTCGACATCGCCGTGGAGGAGGGGGTCAGGAAGATCGTCTACCCCTCCTCCGGGGGCACGGTCTACGGCCGCCAGAAATCGCCCTTTACCGAAGAGACCCCCACCCAGCCTTTCTCCCCCTACGGCATCGCCAAACTGGCTACCGAGCATTTCCTGAGCTACTACCGCGAGGCCAACGGGGTGGCTGCGGACATCTACCGCATCGGCAACCCCTACGGCCCCAGGCAGGCCATCGGCTCGGTCCAGGGGGTGATCAACGTCTGGATGGAGGCCGTGCTCCAGGGCAAGGAGTTTCTGGTCTTCGGCGACGACTCCAATGTCCGGGATTACATCTATGTGGGCGACGTGGCCCATCTCATGACCCACTCCCTGCGCGACCTGGGCAGCTCCGAGACCTTTAACCTGGGCAGCGGCCAGGGGGTCTCTATTCTGGAGCTTCTGGAGATCTTCAAGGAGGCTCTCCAGGGCGAGGATCTGAAATACAAAATCCTGCCCCGGCGGCCTTCCGACAATGTGGCCTCTGTGCTGGACACCGGCAAGCTCCTGGCCCATTTCCCGGGATTCCAGTTTCAGAGCCTGACCGACAAGGTCAAGGAGACCTGGGAGGACCTCAAGTCCAGGTACTCCCTCTGAGGCTGGCAACGGGGCGTTTTAGTTTGCCGGGATTAAAGGACAAGATACGCAAGGGCCTTTCCCTGCTCCAATCCAGGAGGGCCTATGTCTGCCACGTGGAGCCTCGCCTGCTGGATCTCCTGGACGCGGACGCGGCCTTTCTGTGCTCCAACCTGGACCTGTTCCGGCCCCTGGTGCCCCTGCCGGTACCGCCTCCGGCCAAGGGTCCCATCCTGGTGGTGGGAGCCCATCCGGACGACGAGGCCGTGGGCGCCGGAGGAAGTTTGATCCTGGCCCGGAAGCGGGGGGCTCGGATTGCGGCGGCCTTTGCGACCGACGGCAGTTCGGGCCCTGGGCCGGAGGAGCAGGAGATCGGCCGCATCAGAAGGGCCGAGGCCCGGGCCGCGGCCGCTGCGCTGGGCGCAAAGGCGGAATTTTTCCGGACTCCGGTACGGACCCTGGCCCGGAGCAGGGATCTGGCCCAAGAGGTCTCGGACTGGCTGAAGTCCCTGTTGGAACGGGTCAAGCCCCGGGCCGTGTTCTGTCCCTTTCCCCTGGACGCCCACACCGACCACCGCCTGGCCGCCTGGGCCCTGGCCGGAGCCTTGACCAAGGAGGCCGGGGAGCCTATCATCTGGGCCTACGAGGTGGCCTCTCTGTGCCCGGCCAACGTGGTGGTGGATATCAGCGGGGTGGAGGAAGAGAAGGCGGCCCTGATCGGCAAATATTCCTCCCAGATGGCCCGGTTCGATTATGTCAACGTGGCCCTGGGCCTGAACCGTTTCCACAGCCGCCATCTGGGGGGCAGGGGCGCGGCCGAGGCCTTTTTCCGGGTGCCGGCCCGGGAGTTCAAGAAGCTGGTGGAGAGGTTGTCCCCGGAGCAACTTTTTAAAAATGAAACCGATCCATAATCCGCAACCGCGGCCCGGCCCGAAGGCCATGGCGGGAGATATATGTACCGTGACAAAACAGTAGGCCTGGTTATTCCGGCCTTTAACGAAGAGATCCTCATCGGCCCCACCCTGGAAAAGGTCCCGGACCTGATCGACCGGGTTTTTGTGGTGGACGACTGCTCCACGGACGACACCTGTTCCATTGTGGAGGAGATGGCCCTGGAGGACCCCCGCATCACCCTAATCAACCACGAGGTAAACAAGGGGCCGGGCGGGGCCATCATCAGCGGTTATCTGGCCTCGGCCAAGGAAAAGCTGGACCTGACCGTGGTGGTGGGGGGCGACGACCAGATGCCCCTGGACGTGGTCACGGACCTGCTGGACCCGGTCATCGACGGTGAGTGCGACTATGCCAAGGGCAACCGTTTTCACCACATCGGCCCCACCCTGGAGAAGATGCCCAAGATCAGGCTCTGGGCCAACATGCTCATCACCGCCCTGACCAAGATCTGCTCCGGGTACTACAAGATCATGGACGTGGTGGACGGCTACACCTGCATCTCCCGAAGGGCCATAGAGGTGGTCAACTGGGAGAAGGTCTGGAGCGGCTACGGCTACCCCATGAATTTCCTGGTCCATTTGAACGCCCACAGCTTCAAGGTCAAGGACGTGCCCAGGCGGCCCATCTACCTGGAAGGCGTCCAGCAGTCCAAGATCAAGGGCTTCAGCTACGCCCTGAAGGTCACCCCCATGATGATCAGGGCCTTTTTCTGGCGGATCCTGTACCGCTACCTCTACCGGGATTTCCATCCCCTGGTCTTCTTCTTTTTCATGGGATTGGGCCTACTGCCGGTGGGGTTGGTCTGGGGGCTGTACCTGGTCTACAAGCAGTGCATCGGGCTGGGGGTCAGCGGACCCCAGGCCATCTTCTCGGCCCTGTGCATCATCACCGGTCTCCAATTTCTGCTCTTTGCCATGCTTTTCGACATGGAAGAGGGGCAGTAGTCCGGCTCATTGCGGGCAATCGCCCAATTTAAAACGATATCGGTTCCTTCATGTTGTTCAGCTCCCTAAATAACTGGGCAAAGACCCCGTTTCGGTTCGGCCTGATCCTGTTCACTGCCGGGCTGCTCTATTCCGGGATCTTTCACGGCCTGAACAAGTCGTACCAGTACGTCTTTTCCGACGCCAAGGCCTATTTCACCACAGGCAAGAACCTGGCCCACGGCCTGGGCTACACCGAGGGGGAGCGGTCCAAGTGGCGGGACGCCACCAACCGGGTCTGCCCACTCTACATCGCCTCTCTGGCCGGGATCTTCGCCCTGCTGCCCGAGTCCGAGCCCTGGCACGGCCAGGACCACGCCGAACCCTGGGAGGTTCTGGTCATCCTTCTCTACCAGACCGTCTGCTACGCCCTTTCGGCCTGCCTGGTTTATCTCATCGGCCGCCGGATCTGGGACGAGCAGGTGGGCCGCTGGGCCGGGCTGGGCGCGGTGTTCATCCCGGACTTCATGGTCTGGGCCGGGATGGTGGTCTCGGAGCCGCTGTTCATGCTCCTGTTCCTGGCCGGGATCCTGGCCCTGACCGCGTACCTGGAGGACAGGGAAAGATGGGGCCTGGCCGGGCTGTGCTTTTTCCTGCTGGGCCTGGCCACCCTGGTCCGGCCCAACATTCTCATGCCCAGCCTGATTCTGGCGGGCTGGTTCGTCTACAAGCGGTACTGGAAGGCGGCGGCCCTGGGCCTGGTTGTCTTCACCCTGGTTCTGACCCCCTTTACGGTCCGCAACATGATCAAGCACGACCGGATGTGGTACGCCACCTCCACGGCCTACCTCAACTTCTACGTGGGCAACATGGTCGGCTCCATGGGCGAGATTATCTGGGACGACGACGAGCTGGGCCAAGCCCTGGGCATCGACTACCACACCGCCGATGCAGTGGAGCTGACCAACGCGCTCAAGCCGGCCCTGAGGGAGCTGATCCTGGAGCACCCCTGGCATCTGATCAAGATCAACCTCAACAAGGGGTTGCGGTTTTTCACCATCGCCCGGACCACGGCCAACTCCTGGATCCACAACAACAACAAGTACGTGGAATGGGTCCACCTGGCCGTTAACATGGCCACCAACGCCTGGCTGTTCATCCTGGGCCCCTGGGGTCTGCTGTTAATTGGGCAAAGAACCACCGAACGCAGGATGATGCTCGTCTTCGCCGTTCTGCTCTCCCTGGCCGGGTCGGCCATGTACATCCAGCATCGCCACCGCTTCGTCTACTTCCCCTTTTTCCTGTTCGGGGCCGTGGCCCTGAGTAGGCACCTCTGGACCCAGTGGCGGCCCCGGCTCAAGGAACTGGGCATCAAGGGCCTGTGGGCCTCCCTGACCAGGGTCCAGCGCCATGTCGTTTTCTGGTTCGCGGTGTGGACCGCCTATGTTTTCGGCGGGACCCTGGTGGACGGGTTGCTGCGGTTCGAGCGTTTCCTCAACTTCATTGCGGGCGAGAACCGCTATCTCTGAGCGCCCTTTGCGAATCCTTTACGTTAGCGGGGATTATCCGCCCAAGCCCGGAGGCATCGCCGTTTACGGCCGGTCCCTTATCCGGGCCGTGGCCGCAATGCCGGAGGTGGAGGAGGCCGGAGTCCTGGCCTTCGGTAACTGGGTAGATACCCATGAAATAAACGGGCAAATACCCATATATCGCCATAAACGGCCGGGTTTTCTGGACCTGGGCCGGATCATCCGCCGCCGGGTCCGCCTCTTTAATCCGGATCTGATCCATGTTCTGACCCTGTTTCCGGAAGGGGCCTGGGTCTCCTTTTCCGGGCGGCCCTACACGGTTTCCCTGTACGGTACGGAAGCGGGAGGCGGGGGTAGCCGCCTGACCCGGTATTCCAAGGCCCGGACCCTGAAAAACGCCTCTCTGCTGCTGCCCATCTCCCGGGCCACGGCGGACAAGGTGCGCCGGGACTTCAAGGCCGGGACACCCCTCCGGGTAATCAACCCGGGCCTGCCCCAAGGGGAACCGGAACCCCGGGAGGCGGGAGAGGATGTCCGAAAAAAGTTGGGCATAGGCCCGGATAATTTGGTGGTCATGACCCTGACCCGGCTGGTCAAGCGCAAGGGGGTGGACCACCTGATCCGGGCTGTGAGCGGCCTTCCCGAACAGATACACTTATTGATCGTGGGCGACGGGCCGGACCGGTCCAGGCTCGAACAACTGATAAACAAACTGGGTCTGGCCGGAAGGGTGCATCTGGCCGGGTTTGTGGACCGGGTGGAGCCCTATTTCAGGGCCGCCGACATTTTCGCCCTGGCCTCCCACGAGGACAAGTCCAGCGGGGATGTGGAGGGCTTTGGGATCGTCCTGCTGGAGGCCCAGGCCCGGGGGTTGCCGGTGATCGGGACCGATTCGGGCGGCATTCCCGAGGCCTTTGCACCGGGCCAAACCGGGCTGCTGGTTCCGCCGGAGGACCCCCAGGACCTGGCCGAAGCCATATTAAAACTGGCAGACGACCCCGGATTGCGGGAGCAAATGGGCGGCAGGGGCAAAGGCCTGGTCAGGGAAAAATATGACTGGGCCGACCTGGCCCAGGAGGTGGCCCGGGCCTACCGGGAAGTCCTGGAGGCCGGACGTGGCTAGGTGGGCCCTGGTGGCCAACATCCGCATCCCCTCGGAGCGGGCCGACGCGGTCCAGGTCCTGAACCAAGCCCAGGCCCTGCTGGACCAGGGCCACGAGGTGACCCTGTACTGCGCCTGGCGGCTGTTCAAATCCCCGGAGGCGGCCAGGATGAAGGACCTGCGGGCGGCCTACGGTCTCAGGCGGCTGCCCAAAATCATCCAGGTGCCCTGCCTGGACCTGACCCGGATCAGCGACTATCTGGACGACGAGGGGGTCCTCTCCCGGCTCATCTTCTACCTTCAGCACCTTTCTTTCCTGGCCCTGTGTCTGGTCATCCTGGGCTTCACCCGGCCGGACGCGGTGCTCAGCAGGGAGATTCACCTGCCCCTTCTGGGCGGGCGGATGCTCCGGAAAATGGGCCTCCGGGTCCTGGCCGAACTGCATAATTTTCCCCAGACCGGTAAGGGCAGAAGAATCTATAAGGCGGCCCTGGCCAGGACGGATGGATTGGTCCTGATCAGCCAAGGCCTGGCCCGGGAGTACGCCCAGTCCGGGCTGGCCCCGGCCAGGACCATGGTCCTGGCGGACGCGGTCTCGGAGCGTTTTTTCGAGAACCTGGGAGACCGGGGAAAACTGCGTACCGCTCTGGGCCTGCCGGTCCAAGGCCCCCTGGTCCTCTATGCCGGAGGGTTGTACTGGGCCTGGAAAGGCGTGGCCGTTCTGCTCCGGGCCCAGGCCCGAAACCGGGAGGCGGCCCATCTGGCCGTCGTGGGCGGGGCGCCCATCCAGGAGCCCATCCAGGATCTGAAGAACCTGGCCCAGGAACTGGGCCTGAAAAAAGTAATTTTCACGGGCTGGGTCCGGCCCTCTGAGATCCCGGCCTATCTCCAGGCGGCCGACATCCTGGCCCTGCCCAATTCGGGGCAGGCCAGGATCAGCCGGGAGTACACCTCGCCCCTGAAGCTGTTCGAGTATTTGGCCTCCGGGCGGCCGGTGGTAGCCTCGGATCTGCCCTCCCTGCGGGAGGTCCTGGACGGGAACAACGCCCTGCTGGCACCTCCGGATGATCCCGCGGCCCTGGCCGCGGCTTTGGAGCGGCTCATGGGCGATCCGGACCTGGCCGCTAGGCTGGCCCGCAACGGCCTGGAGACGGCCCGGAAATACACCTGGGCCAATCGGGCTTTGGGGTTGACCGGGCTGGCCTTTCCGGAACAGGATGGGCGTCGAAGCCCATGAATCGAGTCTCATGAAAGTACTCTACCTCACCGAATCGCTGACCATCCCCGGCGGCCGGGCCCGCTTCTCCCGGGACCTGATCCAGGTCATGGCCCGGGAGCACGGGGTGGAACCGGTCATCCTCTGCGCTGTTCCCGACCCGGAGCCGGGCTATCCCTACAAGCCGGAGCCGGTCCGGCTGGCCTGGACCGAGTGGTGGGGCAAGCGGATGCATGCGGGCATGTTCCTCAACGTGCCCAAGCTGTGGTCCCGGATAAAGGACGCGGCCCTGGTTCACGTCCTGGCCGAGCCCTTGGCCTCCACGGCCTGGCTGGCCACCCGGGCGGTCCGGCGGCCCTACCTGATCAGCGGGCTGGGGACCTACGCCGTGGAGCCCTTTGTCCTGGGCAGGATGCGCTGGCTGGCCGACCGGGTATTTTCCTCGGCCGCGGCCGTGCCCTGCATCTCCCAATACACCAAGGGCCGCCTGTTGGAGGTCTGCCCCTCGGCCCCGGCCCTGGCTGTGCCCATCGGACACACCCCGCCCAGCTGCGCCCTGGATCCGGACGGCTGTCCGGAACGCCCCTTTTTCCTGACCGTGGGTCCGCTCAAGACCCGCAAGGGCCAGATTCACGTGCTGGAGGCCTTTGCCCGGCTGGCCAAGCAATATCCGGAAGTGGACTGGGTGGTGGCCGGGTACTCCTACGACGAGGAGTACCGCCGCTGGTTCCCGGAGCAGGTGGCCAAAGCGGGTTTGAGCGACCGGGTTCACTTTGCCGGCACGGTCAGCGAGGAGCGGTTGCGGGGCCTTTATGATCGCTGTCTGTTCAACGTCCTGACCCCTGTTCCGGACAATCACGCCTTCGAGGGTTTCGGTTTGACCTATCTGGAGGCCGGGTATCACGGCCGGCCCTCCATCGGGTCTACGGAGTGCGGGGCCTCGGAGTCCATTGACCAGGGGGTGGAGGGCTTTTTGGTCCCACCCGGGGATGTGGACAGCCTGGCCCGGGCCATGGAGACCCTGCTGGCCGAGCCAAAGCAACGGGAGGAGATGGGTCGGGCCGCCAGGGCCAGGGCCGAGCGGATGACCTGGTCGGCCACCGGGGAGCGGCTGGCCGAGCTGTACCGGGAAGTGGGGGCGAAACATGGCCGATGAACTGAAGGTTCTGCTCTGCGGCACCGGGGAGAACGCCTCCTGGCATGTGGCCGAGTCCCGGCGGGGCAGGGCGGAGGACCGGGGCAACGCCAGGATCACCCACGTCTACGGCCAAGACCCGGAGCGCACCGAGGCCTTTGCCCGCAAGCGGGGGCTGGAGCCGGTGCGGGATCTGGAGAGCTTCCTGGCCCTGGGCCTGGTCCAGGGCGTGGATGTGTGCACCGTCCACGACCGCCACGTTCCCCTGGCCCGACTGGCTATCCGGGCCGGGCTGCCGGTGCTGGTGGAAAAACCCCTGGCCGTCTCTTTGGAAGAGGGCCAAGAGTTGGTCCAAGAGGCCCGGGAAAAGGGCGTGCCCCTGGGCGTGCTCTATCACAAGCGTTACGCCCCCCAGCACGCCAACCTGAAGCGGTTCATCGACCGGGGCGGGTTCGGCCCCGGACCCATCCAGGTGGAGATGTCCATCCACCACGCCGCCGGAGACCACTACTTCCGTCACGGCGAATACTGGAAAGCCTCGGTGGACCAAAACGGGGGCGGGATTCTGATGAACCAGGTGGTCCACTACCTGGACCTCCTGACCTGGTGGCTGGGCCCGGTCAAGAGCGTGGACCCGGAATTCACCGTGGGCCAATGCTCCATGGAGGGCGAGTCCACGGCCCGGCTGCGGATCTCCTTCCAAGCCGGGCACAGGGCCGATTTTCTGGCCACGGTGGCGGTCCGCAAGTCCCTGCCGGTCTACTGGGCCGCCCACGGCGTCAAGGGCAGTGTGGTCTTCCACGGCATGGACCTGATCCGGGACACCATCGGCCTGGAGGCCCAGGACTGGTTCCGCCACGACCTGAGGGACAAGCTCCTGGGGGCCATACCCTACCGTTTCCGGGGCAAGATGGGCCGGCCCCTGTCCCGCCAGGACGACGAGTCGGCCGGGACCGGCTGGGCCGAGTTTTTCCGGGCCGTCAGCCTGGGCGAGGAGCCTCCGGTCACGGGCCGGGAAGGGCTGAAGGTCCTGGAACTGATCGATCTGGCATATGCTGGGCAAAAGCCCAGAGTGGGCCGGGTGCCGGGTATGCTCCCGCCCAAGTTCGGCCGGAGCGGCATGGATTACTACCGCGATCTGGCCGTCCAGGAGCCGGAACCGGATCTGCTTCTGATCAACCCCCTGATGATCTCGGATTACAACAGGGCCCACGCCCACATCCACACCCATAGGCCCAGGCCGCCCCTGGGCCTGGCCTCGGCCGCGGCCTGGCTGGAGCAGGCCGGGTATTCGGCCCGGTTGATCGACGCGGCCATGCTGGATCTGTCCATCGCCGAGACGGCCGAGCTGGTCCGGGAGTTCAACCCCAGGCGGGTGGTCCTGACCACGGCCCAGAGCGACCGCTGGCAGAACCCGGACATAGACATCTCCCCGGCCGGGGAGTTGATCGGCCTGATCAAGGCCCAGGCCGCCCGCCCGGTGATCCTGCTGGGGCCCCACGGCACGGCCACGCCCAGGTGGACCCTGGCCAAGACCGGGGCCGATTACCTGGTCCGGGGCGAACCGGAACGGACCCTGGCGGAGCTGGTCCAAGCTCTGGATTCCGGAGAGGACCTGATGATGATCCGGGGTCTGGCCTGGATGGACGAGGGGGAGTGCCGCCAGAGTTTGCCCCGGAACTTTGACGATGACCTGAGCGGATACCCCATCCCGGCCTTTGACCAGCTGCCCCTGACCCGCTATCAATACTCCGAGGAGACCCTGCCCAAGCCGTTTATCTCCATGCTCTCCTCACGGGGCTGCCCGGCCCGGTGCGTCTTCTGCCTCAAGACCATGATGCCGGCCAAATGGCGGGGCCAGTCCGCCGAGCGGGTGGTGAGCGAGATGGAGTATCTGAAGGATAATTTCAACATCCGCTCCGTCTACTTCCAGGACTGGGAGTTTTTGGCCGACCCGCGCCGGACCAGGGGGCTCTGCCGCCTTCTGGAGGAAAAGGACCTGGGGCTCAAGTGGGGCATCTCCACCAGGGTCTCTTTTCTGAAGGACCCCGAGTATGTCAAGCTCCTGGCCCGGGCCGGGTGCGTGCTGATCAACTGCGGCTACGAGACCGGGGCCCAGGAGCTGCTGGACAAGGTGGACAAGGGCATCAAGCTGGATTCGGCCCGCCTGGCCATCCAGAACTGCCGGGAGGCCGGGATCGAGCTGCGTCTCTTCGGCCTGGTCAACCTGCCCGGCGAGACCTTCTCCACCATCCGCCGGTCCGTCGACTTCCTGGCTGAGAACGGAGCCGAGGTGGTCCATCCCAATCTGCCCATCCCCTATCCCACCACCCGGCTGTGGGAGATGTGCGAGGAAGCTCCGGAGTGGGACCAGCTGGACGGATTCGAGGGCCGGGTCCAAACCAGGATCAAGCCGGGCCTGGCCCTGCGCTACTTCAAACACCTGAACCGCAACCGCCGTTTCGGCCGGGCCTATTTCCTGCGGCCCACTTTCTGGCGCTATTTAAAAAACATGGGCTACTTCAGGCTGGGCCGTTACATCCCAGGGTTATAAAAAATGAATTTACTCTCCCGCCTCTATGCCTCCTGGAACCTCAAGGCCCCGGATTTTCCCCGGCGGCTCCAGATCGAGACCACCAACCGCTGCAATGCGGCCTGCGCCATGTGCCCCATCCTCCAGATGAAGCGGGACAAGGGGGACATGACCTGGGAGCTGTGGGCCAGGCTCACCGCCGAGCTCAAAGCCCGCCCGGCCCTGCGGCGGGTCATGCTCCACGTCATGGGCGAACCCCTGCTTCATCCCCGGTTTGTGGAGATGTTCCGCCATCTGCGGGAGGAGGCCCCCCATCAGCCGGTGGAGTTCTCCACCAACGGCTCGGTCCTGACCCGGGACAAGGCCCGGGAGCTGGTGGAGATCGGCTTTGAGCAGATCAACTTCTCCCTGGACGCCTGCTCTCCCGAGACCCACGCCAAGATCCGCAAGGGGCTCAACTTCGAGAAGGTCATGGCTAACCTGGAAGGGTTGATCCAGGTCGTGGCCCAGTCGGGCAAAAACAAGCCCCGCGTTCTGGTCCAGATGATCAAGATGGACGTGAACAAGGCGGAATGGCCGGAGTTCGAGAGGAGATGGACCGGCCTGGCCGAGAAATATCCTTTTTTCGAGCTGTACATCAAGGAACAGTGGTCCTGGGGCGGCTACATCGACTCGGGCCAGGCCCAGATGGAACAGGAGAAGGGCATCCTGGCCCTGCCCTGTTCCTTCCCCTTTGACCAGCTGGATGTGTACTGCGACGGCCGGGTGGGGTTCTGCTGCCTGGACGAGGACGCCGACCTGGCCGTGGGCGATTTGAACCGCCAGACCTTGGAAGAGATCTGGAACTCGCAGCGGATGGGTGAGGTTCGCCGCAAGTTCACCCGGATGGACTTCTCCGGGCTGCGTTGCGCGGGGTGCGGGGAGCGGCTTCGCTACCGCTCCCTGGCCGAGATCGGGGAGCGGCCCAGGCGGCTGTGGAGGAAGGTGTCCGGCCGGGGATGAGAGAGAGCCCTTCGGCTTAACGCTGCGCCGGATCAGACCACGACCAACAGGGCGCCCAGGCCCAGGGCTCCCAGGATGGCCAGGGCGATGAGGGCCGCGATCCAGCCGAAAAGCCAGACCAGAAAGGCCTTGCCCAGGGTGGTCTTGTAGACCGACTTGACGATAAACAGGGTGATGAGCAGGGAGAGGATTAAGCCCAGGACATTGCCCAGACCGGGTATGACGGAGGAGACCAGCTGAAAGAGCGCCCCCAGCACCCCGCCCAGAATGGCGGTCACAAGGGCTTTGCCAAAGGTGGCCCCGGCTACCTTGGCCATCCTGGCTCCGAGGTGGAAGAAGACGGCGCTGACCAAGGTCATGATGAGCAGGCTTAACAAGACGGCGGTGCTGAGCATGGAACCCTCCCCGACAAGTTACCGGTTATCCGGAGATTGAACAGCCGAAGGTTTTCACGGCGGCATTAAAATTATTCTATCACGAACTGGGGGCTAATCTCTTGAAAGTTCTTTTCCCGGGCCAGGATGACGGCCCGGCCCCGTTGAACTCCTCCGAATTATTTTCTTTTGATATCAAGTTTAATTAGGAACGATTTTTGTTGCGGTTTTTAAAACAAAAATTCGCTAGGGACACCCTCATCCTCCAGGTCGGGGACGGGCTCAACCTGGGCCTGGCCTTTGTCACCTCGGTGATTATCGCACGGGGACTGGCTCCGGAGGGGTACGGGGTCTACGCCCTGGTCTATTCCCTGTTCGGGCTGATGACCCTCACCGGAGACCTGGGGTTGGCCCCGGCCACCATCACCCAGCTGGCCGAGGCCCTGGCCGCCCGAGACCGCGACCTGGCCGCGGAATACTGCGGGTATTTTATCAAGCTTTCCTTTGTCCTGGGTCTGGGCTTGAGCGTGGCGGGCATCGGGTTGGGCCCCCTGATCGCCGAGGCGGTCTACGGCAAGTCCCTGATCGGGCTTCTGGCCGGGCTGCTCATGGCCGACATGCTTTTGGGGCTGCCCCGCAACCTGGTCCGGGTGGCCTGGCAGTCCTCCCGCTGGATGGCCCACCTTTCGGTCTTCGAGGTCCTGCGGGGCGCGGCCCGGGCCCTGGCCATTGCCGGGGCCATCCTTCTGGACTGGGGCGTGGGGGGCGTGGTCGCGGCCGAACTGATCCTGGCCCTGGTGGCTTCCCTGGCGGCCTGGCCCCTGTTCGCCCGGCTGGGGAGGGCCGACCCGAAGGGCTTCCCGGACTGGTCCCTCTGCCTGGCCCAGGCCCGGAAGGTCCCCCTGGGCAGACATTTCTCCTTCGGCTTCAAGATCATCCTGGACCGCAACGTGGTCCGGATCCTGGAGGCGGTTCCCTTTCTCATCCTGGGCAAGTATGCGGCCCCGGCCCAGGTGGGCTATCTGCGCCTGGCCTGGTCCGTGGTCAACCTGCCCCTGGCCGCCTTGAGCGGCCTGGCCAACAACCTGGCCGCGCGGCTGCCCCAGCTCCGGGCCCAGGGCCGGGAGGCGAGCTTCTGGTCCACCTTTTTCCGCACCGCCCTGGCCGGGGGGCTCATCTCCCTGGCGGGCGTGGGGCTCTTCACCCTGCTGGCCCCCTGGCTCATCCGGCTGCTTTACGGGGCCGAGTATTTGCCGGCCCTGCCGTTCTTCTACATCATGGCCGCGGCCGCGGCCTTTTCCGGGTTCTTCTCCGGGATCGGGGCCCTGTACCGGGCCGTCCACCGGGTGGGGCTTCTGGTCGCGGCCAACCTGATCCAGCTGGCCTTCTATCTGCCGGCCTGCTATCTCCTGATCCGGTTCTACCAGACCACGGGCGCGGCGGTGTTCGTGGCGGGCCGGGTGCTCCTGCTCAACCTGGTGGCCTTTGTGCTGGCCCTGGTGTTTGTGCGGGGGAGGCCCGACCGGAAACCGGTCTGACCCGGTAAAAGGGAAAACTGTAAACGGTTGCGGGCGGGATCTTACAAGGCCGGAGATGGATGGTGCGGTTCGAAAACGACGGCCGGGAATTATGATTGAGAATGTCATCATCTACCCAGATAGAGGCGAACATGAGGTATCGGAAAGTCTGTCCACCTGATAAGATAACCCTCGGCGATTCCGTTATTTTTGAAGGAGACGCGCTCCATGCCCTGCATCTTCTGCCCTCTAATTCAATTCAGTGTGTTGTAACCTCCCCACCTTATTGGGGGCTCCGCGACTATGGCATAGAAGGTCAAATCGGATTAGAGCCCACCTTGCAGCAATTTCTAAACCATCTGGTTTCCATATTCAATGAGGTAAAACGGGTCTTGCGGGATAATGGAACCCTCTGGCTGAATATCGGCGACGGATATACGAGCGGAAACCGCGGCTACCGGGCGACTGACAAAAAAAACCCGGCCAGGGCCATGTCTGTCAGGCCGGATACTCCCAAAGGGTTAAAGCCGAAAGACCTGCAGGGCATTCCTTGGAGGTTGGCTTTTGCTCTCCAAAACGACGGCTGGTATTTACGCAGCGACATTGTCTGGCACAAACCCAACGCCATGCCTGAAAGCGTCAAGGACAGACCGACCCGGGCCCATGAGTATCTATTCATGCTGACCAAGGCCGAACGATATTACTACAATTATGAGGCGGCAAAGGAGCCCGGCCTAAATGGAAAATTGCGTAATCGAAGGAGCGTCTGGAACATCAAAACAAAAGCGTTTCCGCAAGCTCACTTTGCCACCTTTCCCCCGGAGCTGATAAGGCCCTGTATCCTGGCCTCTTCCGCCCCGGGGGATTATGTCCTCGATCCCTTTTTCGGATCCGGAACGGTGGGGTTGGTTTGTCAGGAACAATCCCGGTATTATATCGGTATGGAGCTTCACCCGGAATATGTGGAAATCGCGGCAAAGAGGCTAAGCGCCAAACATGAGAATATCGTAAGGGTGGCCGTATGATGCCGAAGCCGGAGATTCCCGTTCCGGAACTTCAAATTAAATTTTCTTTTATTCTCGGTCAGATCAGGAGTCTTTACCTCCAAGATGCCTTGAGCAAAACCGTCGCCAAAGTGGATATGGCTGAGCTAGACAAGGAGCTGTCTTATTTTGCACCGCAAGAGAAACTGAAGGCGCTTGCCAAACAGGGCTTGCGTGGAGAGCTGATATTCCCGGTTCCGTGCATGCTCGAATCAAACCCTCGTCTTCTCGGCTATTACCGTTTGGTCCTCGGATTCAGTCAGAAGGAATTCTATACAAAAAAATTTGGGTTTTCCGGTTTTAAATCAATGGAGACAAAGGGAACTCTTACGGATAAGCATAAAAATGGTCTGCCCGGCCTGTGCGGATCGCTTGTCGGCAGCTGCATCGCCCTCCTCGATGGTATCGGAGTAGATCAATTCAGCAGAGAACTGCTTGATGACTTGGCTTTACTTACTGTGGGTCCACAACTGCGGGGCGGGGCAAACGTCAATAAAGGCCAAGCGGGGATCATAGACGTATTCCAGGCAGTTCATAAAATCGTGGAGCATGCCGCCACCAATTCAACCACGAATAAAATTGAAATTAAAAATGCTGCGGGGCGTAACGTTTTTATCGAATTCGCCCCGGATCCTGACCTGGTTATCCGGGAAGAAATGAGCACAGGTAGGTTCAGAAATATCATTGCGATTGAGGTTAAGGGTGGAACGGACTTTTCAAACATCCACAATCGGGTTGGGGAAGCCGAAAAAAGCCACCAAAAGGCAAAAGCGATAGGATACGTGGAATGCTGGACTGTTGTTAATGTAGACCGTATCGACTTAAACATGGCGGCAAGAGAATCCCCGTCGACAAACACGTTTTATCGGTTGTCCGCTCTCAAATCGGGCGAGGGCGAAGAGTACAACGACTTCAAGGAACGAGTAACTTCCTTGACGGGGATTGTGGACGGATAATCGGCCGGGCAGATTTTTAACAACCCAGAATCTCCCAACTATCCTTATTTTTATTGAAAAACACCCGGGGAAGTTGCCGGAAATTATTCTTCCAGCCGACTCCCGGTAGTGGGTCTGCCCGGAATAAACAGGAAGCCCTGCAAAGCCACCATATGCACATCCTCATGGTCAACGATTATTTCGGATTCTCGGCCGGGGCCTTTGCCGTGGCCTGGGAGATGTCCCAGGAACTCATGAACCAAGGCCACAAGGTCTCCTTTCTCTGCGCCGTGGAGGAGGGGGAGGAAGGGCTGGAGACCATCGAGGGCCGGGAGGTGGTCCGGCTCAAGGTCAGGACCCACTACCGGCTGCGCCCCCTGGTGACCATCCACCGCCCCGGCCTGGTGTCCCGGGCCCTGCGCTGGGTGGAGGAACTCAGCCCGGACCTGGTCCACGGCCACGTGCTCCATCTCCATCTGTCTTTCGGACTGGTCCGGGCCCTGGACAAAAAAGGTCTGCCCGTGGTCCTGACCGCTCATGATACGGGCATCTTCTGCCCCACCAAGTATGTCTGCCGCCCGCCCGAAAGCCCAAACAGCCCGGCCAGGGCCAAAGACTGCGCCGCCTGCCTGCGGTTTCGCTATTTGCCCGGACGGGCCACCATCACCACCGGGCTGGTCAACCGCCATGTGCGGGTCGTGGCCGCCGTGTCCCGCTCCCTGGCCGGGATTCTGGGGGCCAACGGGGTTAAACGGGTGGAGGTGATCCCCAACGGCCTGGACCCGGCCCGGCTGGCCCGGGAGGGCTGGTCCGGGGAGAGGTTCCGGGAGGAGATGGGCTTGGGGCAAGAGCCCCTGATCCTGTTCGGGGGGCGGCTCCACCGGCTCAAGGGCGACGAGGAGGCCCTGCGGGGGCTGGCCGGGATCTCCGAGCGGTTCCCGGCCCGGCTGCTCATCGCCGGGCGCAAGGAGCTGTTCAATCAGCGGCTCCAAAACCTGGCCCGGAATTTGGGCATTGAAGACCGCATCGTCCTGGCCGGATGGCTGGAGCGGGAACGGATGCTGGGGGCCTACCGGGCCGCCTCGGCCGTGCTGGTTCCATCCGTCTACCCAGACCCGTTCCCCACGGTCAACCTGGAGGCCATGGCCCTGGGCCGGCCCGTGGTGGGGACCTGCTTCGGCGGAACCCCGGAAGTGGTGGAGGACGGCCGGACCGGTTTTGTGGTCGACCCCCGCGACGCGGAACAGACCGCCGGGGCCCTGGCCCGGCTGCTGGAGGATCCGGGAAGGGCCGCGGAGATGGGCCGGGCCGGGGCCGGGCGGATCGGAAAAGAGTTTTCCCTGAAGCTCCAATGCAACCGGTTCCTGGAGCTGTACCGGAGGTTTGTTTAGGAATTGTTTATGTATACCCCCTCACCCCGGCCCTCTCCCCCAGTGGGGGAGAGGGAGGTCCGAGAGGGACTCTCCCCCATGCGGGAGAGGGGGAGAACAAGGGAAAACCTCCTTCGGTGTCAGGGGCGCAGCCCTGAAACCACCCCCAAAGTCCCCTCTCCTCTGGAGAGGAGAGGGCCGGGGTGGGGGGTGTCCCGAACAGAATGAAATCCCGGTGATTACACCAACCACCTCCACTCCAACCGGCTGCCGTGTCAGGGCTGCGTCCCTGACTCCGCCTCTAAACCCAACTGCCAAAGCCTCCTGAAAAAATGAGCCTCCACATAACCATGCTCACCACCGGGTATCCCCGTTTCGAGGGGGACCTGTTCGGCTTTTTTGTGGCCGACCTGGCCCGGGCCCTGATCCAGGCCGGGCACAGGGTAGAGGTGGTGGCTCCGGGCCACCGGGGCGCTCCAGGGCGGGAGGAGGCGGACGGCATCCGGGTCAGGCGGGCGGCCTACGCCTGGCCGCCGGGGCTGATGAAGCTGGCCTACGGCGGCGGGTTGGTTCCCAATCTGCGGGCCAAGCCCTGCCTGGCCGCGCTTCTGCCCCAGTTCCTGGCCGCCCTGGGGCTTTCCGCCGCCAGGCAAGCCGCAACGGCGGACATCTTCCACGGCCAGTGGGTGGTCTCCGGCTGGCTGGGTCTGGCCACCCGGTTCATCCACAACAGGCCGGTGGTGGTGACCCTGCGGGGCAGCGACCTGGCCCTGCTGCGGGCCCTGCCTCCCGGTCCGGCCCGTCGGCTGCTCCAAGGGTTCGACCAGATCACCACGGTCAGCCAGGAGATCCGGGAGGCAATCCTGAGCCTGGGGCTGCCCGGAGAGCAGGTCCGGCTAATCCCCAACGGGGTGGACACAGCGCTCTTTCACCCTGCGGACAAGGCCTTCTGCCGGTCCTCCCTGGGCCTGGAGCAGGAGGCCGGGATCATGCTCTACGCCGGGCGGCTCTCCCCGGAAAAGGGAGTCCTGGACCTGGTCCGGTCCGTGCCCGCCCTGGCCGGGGAATGCCCCGGAGCCCGGTTGATAATTCTGGGCGACGGCCCCCTGAAGGAGCAACTCAAGGCCGAGGCCGATTCCCTGGGCCTGGGAGAGCGGGTGGAGATCCGTCCGGCCGTGCTCCGCAGGGAGCTGGCGGCCTGGTACAACGCGGCCGATCTGGTCTGTCTGCCCAGCCATCGGGAGGGACGGCCCAACACGGTCCTGGAGGCCCTGGCCTGCGGCCGGCCTATCCTGGCCACGGAGGTGGGCGGGGTTCCGGAGCTGATCGAGCCCGGCTGCAACGGGCTTCTGGTTCCCCCGCGGGATCCTGAAAAATTCGGCCTGGCCGCGGCCGTCCTGCTCAACGATCCCCCGGGGGCGGAGGCGTTGGGCGCAAAGGGTCCGGCCAGCCTGGAGCGGCTGGGCCTGACCTGGGAGAAATCGGCCGCCCTCATGGAGGAGACCTACCGGGCCGCCCTGGAGGGACGGGCCGCCCTGGCCGAAAAGGAGCCGCTCTTCCGGGGCGGACGGGCCTCCCTGTGGCTGCTGGCAGGGTGGACGGCCCTGGTCGGCGGAGTTTTCCTGGCCAGGTACGGCAAGATCCTGGACCAGGGCTACGGCATCACCCGCCGCCTGGCCCAGGAGGGATTGGGTTCACTCCTGGGGCGGTTCCTGGGGCTCTAGGTGGTCTGGCCGGAGATAGGGGTCTTTTTGGGCCTGGTTCTGGCCGCCCAGGGTTTGGGCGGCTGGGGAGCGAAGCTCCTGGGGCTGACCGGCCCGGACCAAGAGGCCGGTCCTCCGGGCCTGGTTTTGTCCCAGGGGCTGGGCCTGGCCGGGCTGGTGCTCCTGGCCGGGGGGTTGAGCCTTTTGGGCCGGCTGAGACCCTGGCCGGCGGCGACGGTGCTGGTTCCGGCGGCCCTGGCCGGGCTGTGGTTTCTGTTCCGAGAGCGGCCCTTCCGAAGCCGACAGGAGCCTCTCACCGGCTGGGAGGGGCTTCTCCTGACCGGGATCGCCTTCCACCAGCTCATCTACCTGAGCCAGGCCCTGCTGCCGCCCCTGGAAGGGGAGGGGCTCCATTACCTGTTCAACCTGGCCCGGGAGTACGGCCGGGCCGGGGAGGTCCTCTACCAGCCGGACCGCTACGCCTCCCGGCCCCAGAACATGGCCCTTTTGTTCAGCCTGGCCCAGCTTTTCGTCCGGGCCGAGGCCGGGCAGCTTCTGACCTGGTGGCTGGGGCTGCTTACCGTGGTCCTGGTCGCGGCCCTGGGCCGCCGGGTCTTCCGCCACCTCCCCTCCGGGCTTCTGGCCGGGCTGATCTTCTCGGCCATGCCCCTGACCGGGCTCATCTCCGGCCGGGGCATGTCCGACACCGGGGTCTGTTTCTTCGGGCTGCTGGGTCTGTGGGCCCTTTACCTGGCCTCAACCGGGCCGGACAGTTCCAGGTTCAAAGCCCGGACCTGGGCCGGGACGGCCGGGCTGTTCCTGGGGCTGGCCGCCGGGTTCAAGGCCGTGGGCCTGGTCCTGCTCCTCACCGGCGGGATCATGGGCCTGTTCGAGCTGTTCCGGCGCAGGCTGAGCCTTAAGCGGCTGGTTCTGTTCCTGGCCCTGGGCTTCCTGGCCGCCTCGCCCTGGTACGTCTACTCCTATCTCCACACCGGGCGGGTTTTCTTTAACCTGGGCGCGCCCCACGGCCCGCTCTCCGGGTCGGATCAGCTTCGCCTCCTGGGCCGGATCCTGAAGCCGGAAACCAAGGCGGCCCCGGCCCGGCCCGGCCCGGGCTCCGGGAGTTCCGACCTGGCCGGGCAGGCCGCTTCTCCGGCTCCGGCCAAAGCCTCCGGGCCCTCTCTGGTCCAAAGGGCCGGCAACCTGCTGTTCTCCGGGGACCACAACCCGGTGCTAAACTTCTGGCGGTTCAACCTCATCCGGGACCACCGGCTCCGGGTCCTGGGGCCCCTGCTCCTGATCCTGGCCCCGCTGCTGCTCTTTCTACATCCGGCCCGGCCCGGCCCGGGCTGGTTTTTGGCCGGGGGAGCGGTCCAGTTCTGCCTGGCCTCCCTGATCTCAGGTCCCTACGCCCGCTACGGCCTGCCCGGGCTGATCCTGCTGGGGTTGGGCGCGGGGTGGGCCTGGTGGGGCCTCTACAACCGCAAGGGAACGGCCAGGGCCCTGGCCCTGGGCGTGTTGATGGTGGGCTGGGTCCCGCTCCTGCCCGAGGCCGGGTACGGCCTGGCCCACAACCTGCCCGCGGCGGTGGGCCTGGAGAGCCGGGCCGATTTTCTCAATCGGGCCAACCAGGGCGAGTACGAAGTTTACGCCTGGGCCAATAAAAATCTGCCCCCAAAAGCCAGGGTCCTTTCCATTGCCGAGCATAAGGCCTATTATCTGGACCGGGAGGTTGTCTACGGTTCCCTGTGGCGCAACCCCTATATCGATTTCCAGAGCTTCCTGTCCTACTGGGAGCTGGACCAGCGGGCCCGTGAGTTCAAGATAAGCCACGTTCTGATCAATACCCGCATTTCGGACAACGCCTGGGACATCACCCAGGCCCAGCAGGAGGGGGTTCGTTTCGAATTCCGCAAGTGGAAGCAGCGGGTGGAAACATGGGCCGAGAGAAGGATGGAAAAACTGATCTGCCGGGGGGACCTTTGCCTCTACCGGCTTAAGGAAAGGTGGGAGGAGTGATCCGGGAAGCCTACCGGAACAAATCGATTTTGATCACCGGCGGGGCCGGGGCCATCGGCTCCAACCTGGCCCGGGCCCTGCTGGGGCTGGAGGTGAAAGGCCTGGCCGTGCTGGACAACCTGACCTCCGGACGGCGGGGCCTGCTCCCGGAAGACGACCGGGTGCGGCTCTATGTGGGCGACGTAGGCGACGACGAGATGCTTCACCTGATCTTCAAGGAGAACCGGGTGGATCTGGTCTTCCACCTGGCGGCCAACTTCGCCAACCAGAACTCGGTGGACCACCCCCGCCGGGACCTGACCACCAACGGCCTGGGCACCCTCAAGCTCCTGGAGTACGCCCAGAGAGGCGGGGTGGAGCGGTTTCTCTACTCCTCCTCGTCGTGCATCTACGGCGGCAAGGATGTCTCCCTGAGCGAGGAGGCCACGGACTTCAACCTGGACACGCCCTATGCCATCACCAAGCTCCTGGGCGAGCGGTATGTGGATTTTTTCCGGGACTACCACGGCCTCGAGACCGTGATCCTGCGCTATTTCAACGCCTACGGTCCGGGCGAGTATCCGGGGCAATACCGCAACGTGATCCCCAACTTTTTCGCCCGGGCCGTCTCGGGGGCGCCCCTGGTCATCACCGGCACCGGCGAGGAGACCCGGGACTTCACCTTTGTGGAGGACACCGTGGGCCTGACCGTCCGGGCCGCCGTGGACCCGCGGGCCCTGGGCCGGGTCTACAACGTGGGCTCGGGCCAAGAGACCTCCATCCTGGAACTGGCCCAGAAGATCAACGCCCTCACCGGCAACCGGGCCGGGATCGAGCTGGCCCGGCGGCGGGCCTGGGACCGCATCCCCCGCCGGCTGGCCCACATCGGTCGGGCCCAAAAGGAACTGGACTACGCCCCCGCAATCAAGCTGGACGAGGGGCTGGAAAGAACCTGGGCCTGGTTACGGCCCCGGCTGCAGGGATAAACGGACGATACAACCATGTGCGGCATTGCCGGAATAATCGAACTGGACGGTCGGCCCATCGACCGCAAGCTGCTGGGCCGGATGACCGACGCCCTGGCCCACCGGGGCCCGGACGGGAAGGG
This sequence comes from Desulfarculia bacterium, assembly GCA_963662305.1. Taxonomy (GTDB): domain Bacteria; phylum Desulfobacterota; class Desulfarculia. Next base: position 1,881,177 of record OY759351.1, read on the forward strand.
CTTTTACATCCTGGATGGAGAAGAGGGTTTCCCCTCCTGCGGCTTGGGCCACCGCAGGCTGTCCATCATCGACCTGCGGCGCTCGGTCCGCCATCCCCTGGCCAACGAGGACGGCACGGTTCAGCTCATGGTCAACGGCGAGTTCTACGGCTACCGGGAGATCCGCCGGGACCTGGAGAAAAAGGGCCACCATTTTTTCACGGACTGCGACTCCGAGATCCTGGTCCACCTTTATGAGGAGGAGGGGCTGGAGGCCCTGACCAGGATGCGGGGCATGTTCGCCCTGGCCCTGTGGGACGGCTCCCTGGGGCGGCTGGTTCTGGCCCGTGACCGGCTGGGCCAGAAGCCCCTCTACTGGACCCGGGTGGGGCAGAGGGTCCTGTTCGCCTCGGAGGTCAAGGCCTTCATGGCCGACCCCTCCTTTGAGCGGCGCCTCAACAAGGAGGCCCTGGCCCGCTACCTGTCCTGGCTCTACCTGCCCGGCCAGGAATCCATGCTGGAGGGGGTCCGGCGGCTGCCCCCCGGACACGTGGCCCTGATCGGTCCGGAGAAGATAAGCGGCCGGAAATATTGGTCCCTCCGGCCGGAGCCCAAGGAGATGGAGGAGGACCGGGCTCAGGACGGGTTCGAGCGGCTCCTGAAGGAGGCGGTGGGCCTGCGGCTCATCTCCGACGCGCCCCTGGGGGCCTTTCTTTCCGGCGGGATCGACTCCTCGGTGATCTGCGCCCTCATGGCCGAGCAGATGGCCGGGTCGGGGCGAAAACCCCGGACCTTCACCGTCCGCTTCGGTCAGGGCGGGTTTGACGAGTCGGCCAAGGCGGCCCGGGTGGCGGCCCATCTGGGGACCGACCATACCGAGGTTCCGGTGGAGCCGGACCTGCTGGACGACCTGGACGACCTGATCGGTTATCTGGACGAGCCCATGGCCGATTCCTCGGCCATCCCAACTTACTGGCTGTGCAAGGCCACCAAGGAGCACGTTACCGTGGCCCTGTCCGGGGACGCCGGAGATGAGCTCCTGGCCGGGTACCGCCGCTACGTGGGCCGGAGGCTGGCCGAGAGGTACAACAAAAGAGTGCCCGGCCCCCTGCGGAGCCTGGCCGGATGGGGAGCCGGGCTGCTGCCCGCCTCCAGCCAGTACGAGGGCCGCTCCCTGGTCAAGAAGCTGAAGAAGTTCCTGATCCAGGCCCGCCAGGTGGAGACCGAACCGGATTCCTCCCGCATAGACTTCCTGAGCCCGGAGCGTCTGGCCGGGCTTCTGGGGAAGGGGGCCGGGTCCCCGGCCCAGTCGGCCGAGTTTTTCCGGGCCCTGTTCGCCACGGCCCCGGAGGGGGACCCGGTGTCCCGGATGCAGTGGGTGGATCTGATGACCTATCTGCCCGACGACATCCTGGTCAAGGTGGACCGCATGTCCATGGCTCACGCCCTGGAGGTCCGTTCCCCCTTTCTGGACCATCACCTGGTGGAGTTTCTGGCCCAGGTGCCCCTGGAGTACAAGCTCAGGGGCCTGACCACCAAGTACCTGCTCAAGCAGACGGCCCGCAAGTATCTGCCCAAGGATATCGTGGACCAGCCCAAACAGGGGTTCGAGGTGCCCCTGGCGGCCTGGTTCAGGGGGGAGCTCAAGGGGCTGGTGCGCAACGTTCTGAGCCGCTCCGAGCTGGAACGGGCCGGGCTGATCAGGGCCGGCGGGTCCATGGAGCTGGTCCGGGCCCACCTCTCCGGCAAGGAGGACCTGGCGCAGGTGCTGTGGGGGCTGCTGGTCCTGGAGCTGTGGCTCAAGAAGTTCAAGATCGGTATCAATTGAGCCGTAGAAGAGGGGGCCGGCCCGGCCGGCCTCCGGGGTTGAGGGTTTAGCGGGGAAAGGCTGATTCCGGTAGGAAATGGATCTTAAATTCATTCCATATGGCAGGCAGGAGATCGAGGGAGCCGACGTGGAGGCCGTGGTCAAGGTTCTCCTTTCGGATTTCCTGACCCAGGGTCCGGCCGTGGAGAAGTTCGAGAGCGACCTGGCCGAGTATCTGGGAGCCAGGGAGGTGGTGGCCTGCGCCAACGGAACCGCGGCCCTCCACCTGACCGCCCTGGGCCTGGGAGTGGGGCCCGGCGACGCCTGGATCACCACGCCCCTGACCTTTCTGGCCACGGCCAACGCCGCCCGCTACGTGGGGGCCGTGCCCATCTTCGCCGATGTGGATAAGGCCGGCTGCCTGGATCCGGGGGAGGTGCCCCGGGCCGTGGACAAGGCCCGGAGTATGGGCTTGACCCCCAGGGTCCTGGCCGCGGTGGACTATGCCGGGCATCCGGCCGACTGGGCCGGGCTGGAGCAGGCGGCCAAAGAATACGGGCTTATCCTGGTGGACGACGCCTGCCACGGCCTGGGCGGCTGGTGGCTGGACCAAAAGGGGGAGCAGCGTTTCCTGGGCGACGGCGACACGGCCAAGGCCACGGTTTTCAGCTTTCATCCGGTCAAGCACGTGGCCACGGGCGAGGGCGGGGCGGTGGCCACCAACGACCCGGAGCTGGCAAGGTCCCTGCGCCTGTTCCGCTCCCACGGCGCCACCAAGGAGAATATTCTTTTGCCCGAACTGGCACTGGATGCGGAGGGCCGCCCCAACCCCTGGTACTACGAGCAGCAGGTCCTGGGCTACAACTATCGTCTCACCGATCTTCAGGCCGCCCTGGGCTCCAGCCAGCTTTTGCGGGTGGAGGGGTTTTTGAAAAAGCGGCGGGCCCTCGCCGCCCGCTACGACCAGGCCCTGGGGGACCTGGATTTTATCCGGCCCCTGGACCGGCGCTCCAACGTGGCCCACGCCTTCCACCTCTATCCGGTCCTGATCGATTTCCCGGCCCTGGAGCTGACCCGGGCCCAGGTCATGCGCCGTCTTTTCGAACTGGGGATCGGGACTCAGGTCCATTACATCCCGGTCCACCTTCAGCCCGACTTCCGCAACCACCTGGGCACCGGTCCGGGCGACTGCCCCCGGGCCGAGGAACTCTACCAACAGCTTTTGTCCCTGCCCATGTATCCCGGATTGAACGAAGGCGACCAGGACCGGGTCCTGGCCGCCCTGGAGGAACTGGTCTAGGGCCGCACCAAACCTGGCCCCCCTGACCGCGTCATGACCAAAAAGCCCCGCATCGCCCTGTTGCCGCCCCGGGTCTGGCACTCCACCTGGGGTCAGGAGAAAAACCTGGTCCAACACCTGGCCCAAAGGTTCAGGATCGACGTCCTGGACCTGATGGATTTCGGCGGCCGCCACCGCAAGGCCGGTCCCAACCGCTTTGACCCGCCCCCCGGAGTCCGGGTGATCCAGCGGCCCCTGCTGCCGGGGCTGATCCTCCAGGGGCTCTATCTGGAGCTGGCCAACGGGCTGCGGATTCTTTTCGGCCGGTACGATCTGCTGATCACCTACCTGACTCTGGGCGGGGTTCTGGCCGTGCTGGCGGCCCGGCTGCGGGGGGTCAAGGTCCTGCTCATCTACGCCGACGATTATGTGGCCTTTTACCAAGCCAAGTCGCCCTTGGCCGGGTGGATCACGGCCCGTCTGGCCAACCCCCTGGCCGCCTCCCTGGCCCACCGGGCTGCGGCCACGGCCCGGCTCCTGGCCCAGGACATCCGGCCCCACAACCCCGGGGTGGAGGTGATCCCCAACGGCACGGACGCGGCCAGGCTGGCCCGGGTGCCGGAGAAAAAGGGCGGGGAGTTCACGGTGGGGTTTGTGGGCGGGTTCGGCCACTGGATCGATTTTCCGGCCGTGCTGGAGGCGGCCCGGCTCCTGCCCGAAGTCCGGTTGGCCCTGGTGGGCGGAGGGGACATGTATGAGAAGGTGGCTGCCCGGGCCAAGGGCCTGGACAACCTGACTCTGACCGGCCAGGTGGACTACGACCGGGTTCTGGCGGAGCTGGCCGGCATGGATGTCTGTCTGATCCCCTTTAAAAAGGACGATTTGACCGACCGGGTCAGCCCCATCAAGCTGTTCGAGTACTGGGCCGCGGCCCGGCCGGTGATCTCCTCGCCCATCGAGGAGGTGGTCCGGGCCGCCTCGGACGGGGAGGGCCGCGGCCCGGCCGCCCTGTTCTACCGGCCCGGCGACGGGGCCAACCTGGCCCGCCTTATCCGGGAGCTGCGGGACGACCCGGAGCTGGGCCGGGCCCTGGCCGCGGAGGGCCGGGCCAGGCTCAAGGCCCACGACTGGTCCGAGATAGTAAGGAGCTACTGGGCCATTCTGGCCGATCTGGGCTTCGGGCCGGGAGATTGAAGGGGATTATTTAGACTGCCCCCTCACCCTAACCCTCTTCCCCAGCGGGGGAGAGGGAGACTAATGGGGTGTCTCTCCCCGTGGGGGAGAGGAAAGACCGGGAAGGGAAGATGGACTGTGCGGTGTCAGGGATGCAACCCTGGCACCACAGCATGAAAGGTGGTGAAGCCCGGCCCATGGGCTGTCGGGGCTGCGTCCCCGACACCGCGAACAATCGAATTGTGGTGCCGGGGTCACACCCCCGGCACGACTCCGTGAAAAACATTTCCTCTTGGAAAAGAGGATCACCCAAAAATATTCCCTCTCCCCTTGGGTGAGGGGTGATCCGATTAACAACCGGACGATGAAACGGAACCCAATGAGCCTTTCCTCCACCATCGTCAGAACCGCGGCCCGAAGCGGTTCCAACCTGATTGAATCCGGGGCCAGCCTGGTCCTGGGGCCCTGGTTGGGCCGGGGGCTGCGCAAGGAAGCCGCCGCCTACAATGGGCCGGGCCGGGGCGCGGGGTCCCGCTGCGCCGTCTCCTTTGACGTGGATTTCCAAGAGGACGTGGCCGCCCTGGACCGGCTTCTTAACCACCTGGCCAAGCATTCCATCAGGGCTTCGTTCGCCCTGGTGGGCCGCTGGGTGGAGAAATTTCCGGAGGAGCACCGGGCCCTGGTCGCGGCCGGGCAGGAGATCGTGAACCACACCCTGACCCACCCGGACAACGAGGAGCTGGACCCGGACCGTCATTTTCACCTGCTCGGCCGGGCCGACCTGGAGGCCCAGATCAGGGGCGGACACGAACTGATCCGGGAACATCTCCGGGTGGAGCCCGCCGGCTTCCGGGCCCCCCATTTCGGGCACCAGCACACCGAGGCGGTCTACCCGGCCTTAAGAGAGCTGGGCTATGTTTACTCCTCCTCCACCCTGGCCTCCCGCTCGTGCTCCTGGGGCTGGCCCCATCCAGCGGGCGGGGGCTTGTGGGAGATGCCGGTGACGGTCTGCCCCCGTCACCCCTTTTCCTCCTTCGATACCTGGCACTTCATCCGCAAACAGCCCAGCCGCCACCAGCCCGGCGACCTGCTTCGCAGCCTGGAGGGTTTGGTGGCGGCGGCCCTGGACAACCCCCTGCCCCTGGCCTTTTACTTCGACCCCCGGGACGCGGTCAATCAGGGCGGCAAACCCGGGGAGTGCCTCAAGGCCCTGGAGATGTTGGCCGGCTCTGGCTTGAACCTGACCACCTTCGGCGCCTGGGCCGCGGAACTGTCCGCAACAGAGTATTGAAAGATCCGCATGACCCTACCTGAGATAATAGTTCACCGGAGAGCCCCGGCCCTTTGGAACCGCTGGGTGGCCCAGGGCCTGGGCGGACCCAACCAGACCAGCCACTACGCCGCCTACTGGCAGGAGATGTGGGGCTACAAACCCCTGTTCCTGGTGGCCGGGGACCCGGACCGGCCGGACGGCATCCTCCTGGCCTACGAGTATTCGCCCCTGTCCCGGCTGCTTCGGGGTCGGCCCGGAGCCGAGGCGGTCCGGGCCCTGACCTGGCCGGCGCTGCGGTGCGTGGCCTCCCGGTTCGGCCCGGTGGTGCTCAACCAGGAAAAACGGACCGCCACGGTTCTGGCCCTGATCAAGGCGGCCGCCTCCAGGGCCGGGCTGGGCCGGGGCAGGTACTTTTACGCGGCCTTGCAGCACTACCTGGACCAGGAACCGGAAGAGGAGCTGATCCAGGGGCTGGCGGGGCTGGGCGGCCGGCTGATAAAAGGGCTGACTCCGCTTTTGGCCGTGGAGGAGGACCTGGACAAGGTCCTGATGAAGGTCCACCGCCAGGCCCGCAAGGCCAAGAAACAGGCCGACAAACAGGGCCTGGCCGTGGAGGTCCTGGACGGGGGCGACGAGCAGGCGGCCGGGATGTTCATCGACTTGGCCGACCAAGTCAAGGGCGCGCCCTCCCTGGGCCCGGCCCTGCCCCGGCTCACCGCCCGGCACCTGGCCCGGGAGGAGTTCTCGGTGCGCTACTTCATCTGCCGCCTGGAAGGCGAGCCCGTGGGCGGGATCGGGCTCCACGCCTTCGGCGGGGTGGCCATGGAGATCGCGGCCTGGACCGGGGAGCGGTCCTGGAAGGAGCGGCTCAACACCGGCGACGCCCTGAAGTGGGCCATAATTGAATGGTGCGCGGCCAACGGGGTAAGAATCTACGATCTCATGGGTGTCTCCCCCGACCCCCGGACCTCCAAGGAAGAAGGAATCGCCCGGTTCAAGAAAAAATGGTCCTCGCAGCTGCGGCCCATCTACAGCCTCCGGACCAGGGCCGCGGTGACTCCGCCATGAGCCGCAACCCCCGGCCAGAGGAGTTCATCGCCCGCTATCTGGACCGGGTCACCCGGCCGGGCGGGCTTGTCCTGGAATACGGAGCCGGAGCGGTCACCTACGCGGACCGGATCCACGGCAGGCTGATCCGGACCGATGTAACGGCCGAGCTGAAGGAGGGCCTGGACCGCCGTCTGGAGACGGTCTGCGACCTGAAGCGGCTGCCCTTCCGGGACAACAGCGCGGACTGCATTTTCGGGGTGGCCGTGCTGATCTACCTGGACGACCTGGATCGGGCCCTGGCCGAGTGCGCCCGGGTGCTCAAGCCCGGGGGGCTGCTGGCCATGTTCGAGTACCACCGGTTGATCAACATCTACAATCAGCTCCGGGGCCAGGGCTACGCCCGGACCCTGGGCCTGAGGCGTCTGGGCCGGGGCCTGGAGCGGGCCGGGCTTAAGTGGACCCTGCGCCGGGACCTGGGCCCGGAAAAGTCCAAGGGCCGCTGGCCGGCCTGGATGGCCCGCAAAAGGTGGCTGGTGGTGGAGGCCCGCAAGGGCGTGGACTCTTGAGCTTGCGGCAAAAGGCCGGGTCCCTGTTGGACCGGTTTCTGTCCAGCCGGTGTTGGCCGCTCAAGGTCCTGATCCTGGTTCTGGTCTACGTGGGCCTGGCCTTTTATTTTCGCCAGGCCAATCCGGAGAAGGGGGCCCAGTGGCAGCGGGTCGTCTTCCGGGCCGCCGCGGCTCAGAACTATCAGGGGCGGCAGGTGAGCCTGACCCACGCCATCGTGGGCCGGCTCCTGGAAGGGGGCCAAGGAGCGGTCCTGGAGGTGGGCTGGCCCAGGCTGGAGGTGAGGGTCCTGGGCCTGACCGGGGCGAAGCCCGGTGACCGGGTGGATTTGACCGGGCCGTTTGTGGGCGGAACCACCATGAAAGCCGGGGAGGTCCGGATTCATCAGAGCTCCCACGGGCTCAAACTGGGGGTCTCCCTGGCCGCGGCCCTGGGCGCGATGCTGATATTTTTCCGGGCCTTTAGGTTGAGCTTAAGAGGCGGGCCGCTGATCCGGCCCCGGAAGTAACCCCATGCCCGACCTGATGACCCATCTTCTGGTGCCCTACACCCTGGGCCGGCTGACCCTGAAAAGCCGGGAGCGGCTGGCCCTGCTCTGTGCGGGGGCGGTCCTGCCCGATCTGCTTTCCCGGGTCCCGGCCATTGTCCTGGGCAAAACCCAGGTGGCCTGGGTCTTTGCGGCCTTTCACACCCCTGCGGGGGTCCTGGTCTTCTGCCTGGGGGCGGTCTTTTCCTTCCCTCAGGAGATGCGCCGCTTCTGCCTGGCCTGGCTTCTGGCCGGGAGCGGGGTCCACTTTTTTCTGGATTTGCTCCAGAAGACGGTTTTGGCCGGCAACTACTACTGGCTATTTCCCTTTTCCTTCAGGCGCTTTCAGGTGGAGCTGTTCTGGCCGGACCAGAGCGTCTACGCGGTTCCCTTTTTGCTGGTTATGGCGGTGATTATCGAAACGGTCCTCAGGCGGAGAAGGAAAAAAGCGCGGTGAGTCTTTCCCGGGCCAGATGGATTCTTCTGATCTGCCTGCTTTTGTTTGCGGCCCGGGCCGGGCTCTATCTGGTTCTCCTGCCCCTCAACGAGATGCCCGACGAACTGGAACACGTCCGCAAGATCGCCCTGGCCAGGGACTGGGAGCGGGTCAAGGACGATAAGAAGGCCGCCCTGGGGCTGATGCGGGAGATTGCGGCCGACTACTACTTTATCGCCAACGGACTGGAGCGGCGGCCGGATCCGGCCGGACTGGATACTCACGTTCCCCCGCCGGAGAGGCGAAAGGTCTATTTCCGGTTCTGCGGCTGGGTGACGAGGGTTTTAGGGGCCGATACCACGGCCGGGACCTGGTATCTGAGCCGGTTTCTCTCCCTGCTCTCCGGGCTGGCCGTGATTCTGCTGGCCTGGGCTACGGCCCGGACCCTCGCCCCGGCGCGGCCCCTGGCGGCCGCGGCCACGGTCTGCTTCCTGAGCCTGCTGCCCCAGTTCGGGGCCATGAGCGCGGTGGCCAGCACGGACAAGCCGGCCGAGCTGGCCGGAGCCCTCTTCTTTTTCCTCATGGTCGGCATCGCCCGCCGGGGTGGATGGTGGCGCTGGCTGGGGGTGGTACTTGTGATCGTCTCCCTGCCTTTTGTAAAAAAGACGGCCTTTTTCTTCCTGGTCGTGGCCGCCCTGGCGGCCGTGCCCCATTGGCGGGAATTTATGGGCCGTCGTAAATACAAAAAACTGATCGCCTGGTCCATCCCCGCCGGGCTGAGCCTGGGTTTTCTGGGGGCCTCTTTTTTCCCGCCCCTGGCCACCCTGGTCTACCGCCTGATCGGGATGCCTTTTTTCCGGATCTGGCACCCGGCCTTTGACAGCCGGATCTTCCACCAGCCCGGCCTGGTCAACACCTTTGCCGAGTACATCCATCCCCTGACCCCCTCCTTCTGGCACCAGGTCTACTTCAACCTCCAGTCCCTGTTCCAGTCCTGGTGGGGCTTTTTCGGGTTCCAGACCCTGCCCCTGGACAACCGCTGGTACTGGCTGGCCCTGTTGCTCACGGTCCTCTCTCTGGCCGGGCTGGCCCGGCTCCTGTTCCGGCCCGGAACCGAGTGGCGGATGGAGCCTTGGCAGGGCCGGGCCCTGGGGTTCCTGGCCCTGGGAGGGGGGTTGAATTTGGTGGTGGTCCTGACCCGGCACATCGTCTTCGCCCCCGGCACCCTGTCCCAGGGCCGCTACATGTACCCCTCCCTGACCGCCTGGGCCCTGATCGGGGCCCTGGGGTTTTTGGCCCTGTGGCCCCGGAAGGCCCGGATGTGGGCCTTGGCCGTGGGGTTCCTGGCCCTGACCCTCATGGACTTGGCCGCGATGTGGAAGACCATCGTGCCCTACTATTATTTCACGGTGTTGGGAACATGAAGAGACTGTCGCCCCTGCTGGTTGGATCCGGGACCGGCCTGGCCGCGGTCCTGGTTCTCTACCTGATCTTTCTGGGCGGGTCCCGGCCGTTGGTCTGCAAGGAGAGCCAGGACGGCTGGAGGTATCACACCGGTCAGCTCCCGCCCCATGAGACCGTGGGCCAGTCTTTTACCAGCCGTCTGGACGGGCTGGCCAGGATAGACGTGAAGCTGGGCACCTTCCGCAAGATCAAGGTGGCCCCGGTTACCCTGGAGCTGGTGGAGCTTCCCCGGTCCCGCCCTCCGGATGCGGCCCGGCCCTGGCCCGTGGTTGATGAGGGTATAACCCTGTCTCTGTTTGATCAGATCCAGGTGGGCCAGACCTTTGCGCCTTTCCGGGACGGCCTGGAAGGCGTCTGGCTGATGGTGGACACCACCAAGATGCTGCCCGGATCCAGGGTCAGGGTCCAGGTCTACCGGGCCGGGGTGGTGGACCTGCCCGGCGAGCTGCTGGCCACCTCCTGGGCCGCCAGGGAGGAGCTGCCGGACCAAGGGTTCCACAAGTTCACCTTCCCCCCCCTGGACCAGGTCAAGGGCTGTTTTCTGCTTCTCACGGTCAGCGTCAGGGGGGTGCCGGCCAAACGGGTGGAGCTGCCCCATCCCCATCCCCGGGACCCCACCTTCGGGTACGAGGCCGACCGCTACCTGGGAGTGAAGTTTCTCAGCGAAAAGGGCCGCTTGAACGGACAGCCCTGGACCCGCTACTACGAGTGGGGGGAGGCCTGGCGGCCGGATGTGACCTACGGCCGTTCCTACGGCCATTTGGAGAAGGGAACCGAGGATTACTTCAACCGTTCCTTCCCCTGGGATTACTGGAAGGGAGACCTGGTCTTTGCCCCGGCCTATGCTCAGGCTCTTCCGTCCGGCCCGGTTGTCAGAACCTCGCGGCGCTCGGGCTGGGCCGTTTCGGACAATATATTGAACTCCTTCTCCTTTGATCCGGTTCCCGGTTCCAAGGGCAGGTCTTATTATTTCCGGCTTTTGTCCAAGACGGGACAGGGGACCGGGGCCGTAGCCCTGGCCGACTGGGCCGAACGCTACCCGGCCGGAGCCCTGGTGGTGGACGGGGTGCCCTATCAGGGTGGTCTGGCCTTCCGGATCTACAACGCGGTGGAACGGGACCAGGCCGTAAACGCCTTTTTGAAAAAGGCGGGGCTGAACAAACCCGGCCTCCTGGCCAGGGCCGGAACCATGAAGGCCCTGGCTCTGGCTCATCTGCTCCTGGTGGGGCTCCTGACCGGGCTGCTTACGGCCTGGGGACTGGGCTGGAGGAGGCGGCCTTGACCCTGCGCCCGGAACGCCTGCTCCCGGGGGGGCTGCTCCTTTTCTTTCTGATTAAGGCGCTTCTCTACTCGGCCGTGGTGCCCTTCAACGGCTACCCTGACGAAGCGGCCCATCTGACCCAGATCCGCATCGCCCAGTTCTGGCCCCGGATTGAACAGGGTCGGACCGATACGGCCCGGGTCACCCGCGAGGTGGTGAAAAGCTTTGAGGGCATAACTTCCGCCTTTCCCCGGCCGCCCTCCCAACTGGGCGGAGTCTCCTTCGGCAGCGTGCCCGTGCCCCAGCGGGGCTCCCTCTACTACCGTTCCTTGGGGCTTCTGATGCGCTGGCTGGGTGTGGCCGATCCTCTGGCCGCCTGGCGGCTGGCCCGGAAAATATCCATCCTGACCGGTCTGGCGGTGGTCCTCCTGACCTGGCTGACCGCCCGGATGGTTTTTCCGGAGAGGATCGAGCCGGCTCTGCTGGCCGCCGGCCTGGTGGTCCTGATCCCCCAGTTCGGGGCCATGTCCGCGGCGGTCAACCCGGACGTTTTGGCCGTGCTCTTTGGAACGATATTCTTTTACGGCGCGGTCCGGGCTTGGCTCAATGGCCCCACCCGGCGGATTCTGCTCCTGGGGGCCTGCTTCTTGGCTGTCCTGCCCTTTATCAAGAAGACCGCCTTCTTCACCCTGCCTTTTTTCCTCCTGGGGGGAGCGCTCTGGTTCAAGAGAAGCCTTAAGTCTACCCGGTCTTTCTACCTGGCGGTTTCGGGGGCGAGCGCATTCCTGCTGGGGCTGGCCGCGGTTTTCGCTTTTTATCCGCCTGCGGCCGAACTTTTCGTCTCTCTGTTCGGGTTGCCCCTGATCCGTTCCTGGGGGCCGGGGTTCGACCCGCTCCTGTTTAGACAGGACGGCATAATCGATCTGTTCATCAAGGAATTGAGGTTTGCTGACCCCCTGTTCTGGCTCCATCTGAAAACCCTGTTCCTGGTCTTTTTCAAATCCTTTTGGGCCTATTTCGGCTATCTGGAGGCGCCCCTGGCCTGGTGGTGGTACGCCCTGGCCGCCGTTATCTCCCTGGCCGGAGTCGGCGGATGGGCCGGTCTTCTTTTTCGGGGGGCCGATCCGGAGCGGCGGCGCATCATGGTTTTTCTGGGACTGGGGGTCCTGGTTTCCCTGGCGGTCATCTTCATCCGGCAGGTGGTCTTCTCTCCGGGCAGCCTGGCCCAGGGACGCCACCTGTTTCCGGCCCTGGTCCCCCTGGCCCTGGGCTGGGCCGCCGGGCTCGTTCACCTTCGGCCCCGGTGTTTCCGGGGCTGGATGCCGGCCCTGGCTCTGGCCTTCTTGTGGCTCATGGATCTGAACGCCCTTTTTAACGTGGCGGTGCCGTGGTTCTACCGTCTTTATCTCTGAAATTTCCGGTCCGGACCCTTCTGGTTGCGGCCGCCTTGGCGGCTCTGGCCGCCGGAGGCTGGCTCCTGGGCCCGGGCCTGGTCTGCGTGGCCCACCAGGACGAGCACCTGGTTCACACCGGCCAGCTCATGGCGGAGGCCTCGGTGGGGCAGGTTTTTCATTGCGACCGGGCCAATCTGAGCCGGATTGAGACGCGCATGGGCACCTACGGCTCCTGGTCTGATTCTCGGTTCGAGTTCGGCCTGGTGGAGCTGGAGCGGATGCCCGAAGGGGAGAGGGCCCGTTTCGGGCCCAAGGACGGGGCTCTGATCAGGCTGAGGGAGGGCTGGGCCCTCACCACCCTCTTGGAGGCGGCCCGTCCCGGCGCCGACGGGTTGGAGCTTCTGGTCTCCAGGCCGGGCAACGCGGACGAGGGCGAGCTGGTGGTGGCCGTGGTTCCCTGGGAGCTGGGCCACCTGGACCTGACCCTGCCCCTGATCTTCAGACGCCCCCTGAAGGAGTTGGGGGCCCACCACCCGGTGCGCTTCTCGATTCCGCGAAAGTTCCTGGATCCGTCCCGGCCCCTGATGGTCGCGGTCCGGGTGGAAGGGACCCGCCCCGGCTCCTTTCTGGGGCTCCACTGGCTGCCCTTTCCGGCAGCCCATCTGCCCCAGATAATGGACCGGCCCAATCGTTTTTGGCAGGCCGTATTGATGGAGTATCTGGGCCCGGATGAGGACAGGGAAACGACTGTTTTCCCGGGTTGGCTGATCGCCCGTCTGACCTACCCCCCCACCGTCCCCCTGAAGCCGCTGAAACGGAGCAGCGTGGAAAACGCCGCCTGGGTATCGGACAATGCCTATTATCCCGTCTCCTTCAAACCATTGCCCGACTCGGAGAATAAATCATATCATTTCTTCTGGCGGGCTCCGGCGGCGTCCTTGAGCGACGCCCTGACCATGTGGGCCCATCGCCGGGCCGGACCTGGAAGCTTTCTTACCGACAACGGAACCCCCGTGGACGGCGCTCTTTGCTTCAGGGCTTTTGCCGCGGTTTCAAAAAACGAGGCCATGAATCTCTTTACCGCGCGGCTTGATGAGGGTAAAACAGGTTGTTGGTTATCCGGCTGGACGATGATCGCGGCGGTCCTGGTCCAGATTCTGGTCGTGGCCTCTGTTCTGTTGTTTCTGATCGGCCGTAGGAGTCTTGGGGATGATTGATCCCTTGAGAGGTGGAACCCCTTGCTGCTGTCTGTAGTCATACCCGTATTCAACGAAGCCGCAACCTTGAAAGAGATAATCCGCCTGGTCCAGGAGGTGGACTTAAGCGGGCTGGAAAGGGAGATCGTCCTGGTGGACGATTGCTCCACCGACGGATCCGGGGATATCCTCCGGGAACTGGATGGGGAGACCACGGCCCACCCCCAGGCTCCGGTCCTGGACCGGCCCATCAGGGTCTTTTCCCACGAGAAGAATCAGGGCAAGGGGGCGGCCCTGCGCACCGGGTTCAAACACACCTCCGGAGACCTGGTGATCATCCAGGACGCCGATCTGGAGTACGACCCCAAGGACTATCCCGCCCTGCTGGCGCCCCTGCTGGAAGGCCGGACCAAAGCCGTCTACGGCTCCCGCTTTTTGGGCCAAAGGCGGAACATGGCCTTTTTGAACGGACTGGGCAACCGGGTCCTGACCCTGGCCGGGAACCTGATCAACGGAACCAGTCTGACCGACCTGGAGACCTGTTACAAGGCTTTTGACGGAGACCTGATCCGCTCCATAAAGATCACCGCTGAGAGATTCAACATCGAGCCGGAGATTACGGCCAAGGTGATTAAAAAAGGGGTCAGGATCCAGGAGGTCCCCATCTCCTATTACGGCCGCGATGCCGAGGACGGAAAAAAGATAACCTGGCTGGACGCCATATCCTGTCTGGCCACGATCATCAAGTTCAGATTCAAGGACTGAGAGCCCATGGCGAGCACCAAAATCCCCTTTAACCGACCCGCCCTCATGGGGCGGGAGAAAGAGTACCTGGAACAGGCCATGGCTTCGGCCCACCTGGCCGGGGACGGCCAGTTCACCAAGGAGTGCAACCTGGTTTTGAGCGGTTTGCTGGGCGGAGGGCGGGTCATGTTGACCACCTCCTGCACCCATGCCCTGGAGATGGCCGCCCTGCTGCTGAACCTGCAGCCGGACGACGAGGTGATAATGCCCTCCTTCACCTTCGTCTCCACAGCCAACCCCTTTGTGCTGCGGGGGGCCCGCCCGGTCTTTGTGGACTGCCGGGCCGACACCCTGAACCTGGACGAGACCCTGATCGAGGCCGCGATAACGGCCAGGACCAAGGCCATTGTGCCGGTTCATTACGCCGGGGTGGCCTGCGAGATGGAGGCCATCACCGCCATCGCCCGGGACCGCGGAATCGCCGTGGTGGAGGACAACGCCCACGGGCTCATGGCATCCTACCAGGGCCGGCCCCTGGGCACCTTCGGGGTCATGGCCGCCCAGTCCTTTCATGAGACCAAAAACATCACCTGCGGCGAGGGCGGAGCCCTGGTCATCAACGACCCGGAGCTGTACGAACAGGCCGAGATCATCCGGGAAAAGGGGACCAACCGGTCCCAGTTCTTCCGGGGCCAGGTGGACAAATACGGCTGGATCGAAACCGGCTCCTCCTACCTGCCCTCCGAGCTCCTGGCCGCATTTCTGCTGGCCCAACTGGAGGCCAGGGAAGAGATCCAGGCCCAGCGCAAAAGGGTCTGGGAGTACTATTCCCGTAATCTGGGCGATTGGGCCAAGTCCGCGGGAGTCCAGCTGCCGGTGATCCCCGAAGGCTGCGTCCACCCCTACCACCTTTTTCACCTGCTCATGCCCTCCCTGGAAAAGAGGCAGGAACTTATCGGCCGTCTGCGGGGAAAGGGGATCCAGGCCGCGTTTCACTATCTGCCCCTCCACACCTCCATCAAGGGGCGCAAGCTGGGCTATTGCAGCGGCGACTTCCCGGTGACGGAGAATGTGAGCGACCGGCTGGTGCGGCTGCCTTTCTTCAATACCCTGACCGACGAGGAACTGGCCCGGGTGGTGGAGGCGGTCAGCTCTTTGGGGTAGTCCGGACCGGTCAAGGCAACCGGTTGCGGTCTTGAGTGTTTGCAACACAAAATATTGGAGCCGAATGGTCTAAAGGAATTGCCAGATAGCGGATATTGTGTTTCTTATTATGTGAGTTCCTGCCAGTGGATCAGGGGCGGCAGCCGTGATTTGCGCGGAATTGATCAGGATGATGAGCCTGTAGGCGGAGACAAGAGTGGAACAGGAAGAAGCTTGGCCGGAGACCCTTAAGCGGATAAGGTCGAAATTCAGCAACGGGGCCGGAAAATGGTGGTGGGGAGACTACCTGGACGGCCGTTTTTTATTGGCCCGCTGGGTGCGGGAGAACATCCGGGGCCCGGTTCTGGATATCGGGTGCGGTCCGGGGGTTATTCTCTCGGAGGTGAACCGGGGGACGCCCAAGGCCGGGATCGATATCGACCGGGAGGCCCTGAAAGCGGCCTCGTCTTTTAATCCGGGAGCCTTTCTGGCCGCAGCGGATTGGAAAAGGCTGCCTTTCAAGGACAAAAGCTTTTCCGGGGTGGTTCTTTCCGGGGTGCTCTGCGGTTCCCTGCCCCGTGAGGTCAAGGAGAGCGTCCTGGCCGAGACGGTTCGGGTCCTGAAGCCCGGGGGGCGGGTTCTCATCTTCGACATCAACCGGGAACATTGGGCCGCCGGCCGGTTCAATCAGCTTCTTCTGGATTACGGCGGCCTGGGGACGCTTCTGGGGGACCACGGGATCGCCATAAGAAATACGGTGGGCTGGAACCCGCTGCCTTCCTTTGTCTGGTTCCTGCCCCGGTCCCTGAAAGCCAGGATCGCGGCCAAGAACCACCGCTATAAGTATTTTTTCATACCCTCCATAATCCTCTCCTCCCTGCCCGGCCTGCCCTATCTTTTGTATCGCCTGGGCCGAACCCCGTTGTTCAGGTCCAAGGCTAAAAGTTTTATTGTTTCGGCGGATTATATGGAAAACTGAACCGGCGGCCCGACGATTTAGCCGAGTCCGCGCGTCATCTCTCCCAGAGGCCAGATTAAATTTTTTCCGGGGTGGGGAAATATAATACGAGGAATTTTTAGTGCGTGAAATCAAAAGAATATACATAATCGGCGCCGGCGCGGTGGGCTCGGTTCTGGCCGCCCTGATCAAGGAGGCGGGTGGCGCCGAGGCCGTTCTGGTGGGCGGCAGCATCCACTGGCGGACCATCCGGGAGAAGGGCCTGATTCTGGATGCGGCGGGCAGAGGCGAAAAGACCCTGGAGCTGGCGACCATGACCCCGGAGGAGATGCCGGAACCTGACCCAACGGATGCGGTTCTTCTCACCGGCAAACTGCCCAGTCTGCCTGCCACGGCAAAGTGGTTGACAGAAAAGACCGGACCCGAGGTTCCCCTGGTGGCCCTTCAGAACGGTCTGGAAATCCAGGAGACCGTCTCGACCCTGATGGGCCGGCCGGTGGAGCGGGGACTCTGTTTCTTCGGAGCGAACAGCCGGGAAGCGGGCCAAGTGACCTACAACCGGGGCTTGATCAGGCTCAAGCGCTCGCCCGTGGCCGAGGCCCTGGTGGAACTGCTTTCCCGGGCGGATATCAAACCCCTCCTGGTGGACGACTTCGCCCCTGTCGAGTGGTTCAAGCTGGCCATTAACTGCGTGGCCAACCCCCTGGCCGGTCTCCTCGCGATCGACAATGAATCCATCCGAAAAGAAGTCCTGGACCCGGCCAAGGCGGCCATCCTGGAGGAGGTGGTCAAAGTGGCCCGGGCCGCCGGGGAGGAGTTGGAGCTGGACGTGGAGTTCTACAACGAAAAGATAAGAGGGAGCAATGTTCCCTCTCTGAAAACCGATCTGGACCGCTCCCGCAGGACCGAGATAGATTTCATCAACGGCGCGGTGGTGAGAAAGGGAGAGGAACTGGGGGTTCCCACCCCGGTCAACGCCCTGATCGTAAGCCTGGTCAAGTTCCTGGAAACAAAGGGCCTGGCCGGCTGAGACCTGTTTTTGAGTAACCGCCGGGGCGGAAGCGAGTCCTTGCCCCGGATCCCGGTTGCTTGCGTTATCGGCGGGCCTCCTCTGGCCCGCCTGGGGTGGTTTTCGGGGGGAGTATCCTCCCGAAAACCAATCTGACGGGGGAACCGTTTGGCTGTCAAGGGGTTGGGAAAAAAGCCGGCCGCAAGGGTCATTCTGTGGTTGGGTCTGATCTTGTGGGCGGGGACCGCCTGGGGGCTGGTTCGGCTGGCCTTTTACCTGCCCTATCCCCCGGAGGAGAAGTGGGAGGCCGAGTATGGTTGGACCGGGGCCACGGCCGTGGACCGGGTCAGCCCGGAGCTGATGGTGGGCCAGGCCGTTATCCCGCCCGGCCCGCTCTCCCGTCTGGAGGTCCGCTTTGCCACCTACGGGCGCAGGCCGGTGGGACATTTGCGGGCGGTTGTGCTCAGGGGGACCAAACCTCCCGCGGCCAGGGCCGAGATCCGGCGGAGAGCCATGGTCCGACAGACCATTAAGGCGGAGAGCATTCAGGACAGCGGGCCCTATGCCCTTTACCTGCCCCGGATCAGGTACGACTGGGACCAGGGGTTCTATCTTTTGATCCAGGGGCTTGAGGACAACCGTCCTACCCCGGTGACCCTTTGGGTCGACCAGGCCAGGGAATGGCCCGGCCCCAAGGCCGACCTGCTGGCCGCCCCTTCGGGAGGGGCCGTGCTGGCGCGGCGGAAGGCTCCGGGGCACCTTTCCCTGAAACTGGTCCAGGACGGATTCGCCCCCACTCTGTACCAGGGCTTCATCATCTACTGGGGCCGGCCGGTTCTCTATCTCCTGGCCGCAGTCGCGGCCGGGCTGCTGGTGGGGACG
This sequence comes from Desulfarculia bacterium, assembly GCA_963662305.1. Lineage (GTDB taxonomy): Bacteria > Desulfobacterota > Desulfarculia. The sequence goes on from OY759351.1 coordinate 1,899,315, forward strand.
GTCCTGCTTCTGTTCAGGACCGCCTCGGCCCTGGGGCCGGTCTGGTCCTACGCGGCCGTGATCCTGGTCTGTCTGCTGCTCATGGAGGGCACGGCCAGGGTCTATATGTATCATGAGATCCAGACCCCCCTGAGCGGGCCTATGAACCTGGGCATCTACCGCCGGGTGGAGGGTTTGCGCCGGGAGCCGGTCCAAAGAGAGGCCGGGCGGATCAATATCCTGCTTCTGGGCGGCTCGGTCCTCTACCAGAACTGGGGCCGGGTGGGGGAGTTTCTGGAGGCTGAACTCAAGGAGGTCTGCAAGCCGGTCCATGTCCGGGTGGTGAACCTGGCTCGGACGGCCCATTCCTCCCTGGACAGCCTGATCAAGTACCGCCTTCTGGAGGACAGCCGGTTCGACCTGGTTTTCGTCTACCACGGCATCAACGAAACCCGAAACAACAACGTTCCGCCAGAGCTGTTCCGGGACGACTACTCCCACACCGAGTTTTACGCCGATATAGCCGTGCCCGAGGCCCATCCCGAGTCGGCCTTCTTCCGCCTGCCGGCCGTGCTGCACCGGATGTACAACAACTTCATGGTCACTTCCGGACTCCGGCAGCAATTGGGCATGCGGGAACACGACAAGTGGGTGGAGTACGGTTGCGACATAAAGACGGACCGGCCCTTCAGGCACAACCTGAACGAGATGGCCGAAATCGCCCGCCGGCGGGGCGAGACCCTGATCCTGTCCACCTTTGCCATCCACATTCCCCCGGACTACAGCCTGGAGAAGTTCAAGGCCCAGGAACTGGACTACGCCGGACACCGCAGCCCCATCCAGCTTTGGGGCCGGCCCCGGTGCGTGGCCAAGGGCGTGGCCGCCCACAACCGGGTGGTCAAGGAGCTGGCCCAAGCCAAGGGCCTGGGCCTGGTGGACCTGGACAGATACCTGCCCCGGAACAGGGAGAACTTCGACGACGTCTGTCATCTGACCCCGGCCGGGTCCCAGGCCTTTGTCAAGATAATGCTGCCGGTAGTGGTGAAGGCCCTGGCGGGCATGGAGTTTGAGGGGAAGCCCCGGGTGCCGGGGTTGGCGGGGTATAGGTAAGGGGATATGGTGCTGCCGAGAACCCCCGGCAGTGGAGACAATGAAAAACTTTTCTTTCCGTAATACGCTCCGCTAAGGCCAAGGGGCCTTTTCGCCTTTTTCGGAAAAAGGCTCGCCAGCCCCTTGGAACCCCGCTCGCGAAAATCCATTCTTCTCCGGGCGGATCGGAGCACTCGGGGCCTTTCTTATCCACGGGGTTTTTGGAGCAGCCCGTCAGACCCCGTGTACGACTGCGCTAAAGATATGCAAAGCCGCTCTGCAAGGAAGCCGCCCACGTTCGTGGGCGGCCAACTATTTTATAGACAAGACTGTCAGGGGATTACCTCGGTCGCCTTTACCATAATTTTTCTCTATGGAACCTGTTAACTTACCTAAACAATTTCCCTCTCCCCCCGTGGGGGAGAAGGGCAGGGTGAGGGGGTATTGCTTAGTTGCCCTGGGACGTTGTCCCAGGGTTTTCTTTTTTAAAAGCCTGTGCTGCCGGGGTCACACCCCCGGCAGCCGGATATTCTTCCCGGTATCCGGCATCACCCCTCCCTGACCACCCTATACAACTCCGTATCCCCGGTCTTCAGCTCCAGCCTGTAACCCTTCCTGTCCAGACCCACCCCCAGTCTTTTCTCCAGAGGCCCCACGATCACCCAGTCCATCCTGTAGGGACTGTCCTTGGGTCCGGGGTTCTCCGGGCGGAGCTGTCCGTACTTTTCGCCGGCCGACTGGATGGCCTCAATGGCCGAGAGATGGTAGCGGGGGCCGAAGGGGGCCCAGACCGCGATCAGGAACCCGCCGAAGGTCTCCTTGAGGTACCGGCCCCGCCGGGTCCGCTCCCGGCCCTCCAGGCCGTTTACCGTGTAGTCCAGGTACTCGGCGGGCGAGATCTCGGACCCCAGCAGGGCGAAGCCCCAGCCGATCCGGTCGGCCTTGGCCTCGTTTAGCAGGACCGAGTTGTAGCAGGTCTGGATGTAGGTGAAGCAGCCGGTGTGGGTGTTGACGTGCTTGATCTGCTCGTAGTCCAGGGTCAGGACCACGTCCTCCGGCCCGGCCGCATCCCGCAGATAGGCCAGGACCCGGTCCATGCCCGGCCGGATGGAGGAGACATAGGGGGGCCGGACCCCGGGCGGGTAGTCGGGAGCGCTGAAAAAGCTCTGCCAGGGCGCGATCTTGTAGACGCAGGCCAGGACAAAGATCATGCTCAAAACGGCCAGGGCCAGACGGATCCGGGCCGTTTTGCTTTTTCTTTCCAAAAACCACCATAGCCAGCCCGTGGAGGCCACCGGGAACCACATGGACAGCCCCCGCCAGAAATAGTGGTGTTTCTGGGGGTTGATCCCGGTGATCTGGTTGGCCATGAAGACCACCGCAAAAGCAAAGACCGGGGCGAAGGTGGCGTCCAGGGCCCAGTCCGGGGCAGATTCCTTCCAGGCCGGGTTGATTTGCCTTCGCAGAACCAGGGTCGCATAGACCAGAGCCAGCACGGCCGCCATCCACAGAGTGGTGATCTCGAACCCCTGGAGCTTCCACGACCAAACCTGGGTGGTGTCGGTCAGATCCAGGTTGTATTGCCAGGCCCAGGGCTGGAGGTTGAACAGCAGGGTGTTGATCCAGTAGGGCAGACCCACCCCCACGGCCAGGGACAGGACCAGGGCCATCCGCTTGAACCGGGGCCAGTCTTGCCGGAGCAGGGCGGCCAGCCAGATCAGCCCCGAGGAGCCCACGATAATGTGCTGAAAAAACAGGTCGGTGTAGAAAAGCGAGCCCAGGCCCAGGCCCGCGGCCAGGTTCCACTTGCGCCCTTCCCGGGCGTAGGTCCGCCAGACCAGGACGCAGGCCAAAACAGCAAAGAAACCCGAGGCCTGGGGGTGGCCCATCTGGGTGAAGTAGGTTCCCCGGATACTCAGGTGTTTCACAAAAACGGCCCAGGCCTGGCCCACACTGTCGGCCCCGGTCATGTAGAACGGGGCCAAATGGGGGAAGGCCACCAGGGCCACGGCCATGGCCGCGGCCTGCCACAGGGAGGCCCCCAGCCGCCGCGCGGCCAGGACCAGCAGAAGGACCATCAGGGCGGGCAAGAGGAAGTCCACCGCATAGCCCAGCAGCGCCGGCCCCAATACCCGGTCGCCCAACCCCAGCAGGCCCAGGGGCAGGATCACCGCAGTGTAGGGGGTCAGAACTTCCCGGGCCTCCCAGGCCTGAAGGTCGCCGTGGAAGATCCTCTTGCCCTGGCCGATCTTGTGGGCCAGTTCGGCGTACCAGTTCTCATCCCCCGGGGTGGGGCTGAAATGATACCCGGCCCGTTCCACCATGCCCTTTTCCACAATGTTGGGCCAGCCGCAGGCCAGGGAGACCAGCAGGGTCAACCCCACGGCCGCCAGGATAGCCCGCCGGGAAGAGACCGGGGCTGGGGGTGCGGCCAACCTGGGCGGCCTGGCCGGCCAGACCAGCCAGGCCAGGCACACGGCAATCAGCAGGCCGAGATAGACCCAGGGCGAGGACCAGGGCCAAACATAGCGGGCCTCCACCAGCCTGATCGGCAGGGACCCGGGTGCGGGCTGTCCGCTCAGACTGAAGGAGATCTTCTCCGGCTCGTCTTGGCCCGTGGTCAGCACGGCCAGACAGGTCTCGGGCGTGGCGTCCGGGGTCAGGAGAGTCAGGATGAATTCCGCGCCCTGTTCGGTCTTGACCGGCTCGAACCGCCACGGGGCAAAATCCCAGTCCAGGAACCCGGCCGCCGGCAGGCGGTCCGAGGCCACCAGCTTCATGTCCCCGGCCCGGCGCAGTTCCAGGATCACGATGGAGGGGTTGGACCGGGCGTAGGTGGCCCAGCGCACATCCACTCCGGCCAGGACCGCATAGGGGGACTTGAAGCGGTACTCCACCCCCGGCCCCTGGAGCAGGGGCCCGGCCACCTGAGGGTCGCCCACCGGCTTTGGCCCGGGCGCGATCTTCCACACCGGGCGGAGCAGAATCCCGGCCGCGACCACGGCCAGGCCCAGGATCAGGGCCAGGAGCCGCCTGCGGGACAGGATATTTCGGATAAGGCCGTTCAATCTAATCCCCGGCCCGACCTGACTCTTCGGCCCAGCTGCGGAATTTTTTCTTCAGCTTGAACTCCATTTTCTCATCCACCCGGGCCAGGCCGGATTTGAGCAGATAGGAATTGATGAACAGCCTGTTCTTTAAATAAACATAGGCGGGCAGGGGGCCGTCCCCTGGCTCGGCTTCGGTTTTAAGGAACACCGTCTTACCCTTGAGCCGCTTCTCCAGATAGGCCCTGGCCTCCTCGGGCTGATTGACCGCCAGCCCCAGAAAGGAGACCTCCCGGCCGTCGCTGAGCCGGATCCGGTCCGGTCCCAGGACCTCCTTGACCCGGAACAGGTCCTCTTTTTTGGGGCCGCCCTGGTTCGGTTCCACAATAGGCGAGGCGTCCTGGATGGCCGGGCGATAGCCGTCCGCCGCGGATGGGGCTGGGTTGGTCTCTCTGGCGATTACCTCCAGGGCGGCGGAAGTTCCGAAAAGCCCGTCTTGGGTCTCCACTTTGTCCCGGATCATCTCTCGGTAGTCCGGGTTGATCTCATAGCCGACCCCCCGCCTGCCCGCGGCCAGGGCCGCCTCCAGGGTGGTGCCCGAGCCCAGGAAAGGATCCAGGATCTTTTCTCCGCTGAAGGAGAACATCCGGATCAGGCGGCGGGGCAGCTCCAGGGGAAAGACGGCCTCGTGGCCGGTCTTTTTGGCCCCCCCGAAATACCAGTGCCCGGAAAAGTACTCCTTCCACTCCTCCTTGGTCAGGGCCGAAGCGGCTTTGGTCTGGGGGTCGATCTTTCCGGGCGGGCCCGGCTTTTTGAAGATCAGGATGAACTCGTAGTCGATCTCCACCACCCCGTTGGGCGGATGGGGATAGGAGCCCATGATCACGGCCCCGCCGCTGGGGGTCAGGGTGGTCTTTTTCTGCCAGATGATGGAGCCCAGATAGTCGAACCCCACGGCCTCGGCCTGGGCGATGACCTCGGCGTGGAGGGGGATGACCTTGTAGCGGCCGTAGACCGCGGCCCGGGCGAACTGGTCTCCGATGTTGACGCAGAGCCGGCGGCCCGGAGCCAGAACCCGGAAGCATTCGGCCCAGACCAGGTAGAGGTCCCTGAGGTAGTCGTGGAGGGTCTGACCCCGGCCGATCTGGCCGGCGTGGTTGTAGTCCTTTATCTGCCAGTAGGGCGGGGAGGTCAGGGCCAGGTCCACAGAGCCGTCCCCGAGCTCGGGCATGGTCCGGCTGTCCCCGATTATGAGAGTCGCCTCGGAGTTTCCACCCATGCCTATCCGGCCGTCCCCTTTCCGGGGCTCCCGCCCCCGCAGACCGTGCAGTCCGGGTTGGGAAAAATATCGGTGTGGTGAAAGGACATCTCCAACCCGTTGTAGATGAGCAGTCTGTTCATGAGGGTCTCCCCGAACCCCACCAGATACTTGACCGCCTCGGTGGCCTGGAGGGAGGCCACCACGCCCGGGGTGGCGCCCAGGACCGGAAAGACCTCGGCGGGTACGGTGCCCGGAAAGAGGCAGGCCATGCAGGCGGTTCGGCCGGGGACGAACAGGGAGAGCATCCCGGTCAGGCCGTGGATGCCGCCGTAGAGAAAGGGGATGCCGGCGGCCACGCTGACCCGGTTGAGCAGGTGGCGGGTTTCGAAATTGTCCAGGGCGTCCACAATCAGGTCGCAACCGTCGGCCAGTTCCCCGGCCGTCTCCTCCGTGATCCGCACCTGGCAAGGGATTATCTCCACGCCTGGGTTCAGCCGGCTCAGCTTTTCCGCGGCCGATTCCACCTTGGGCCGGCCCAGGTCCGGCTCCCAGTGCAGGATCTGGCGGTTGAGGTTGGACAGGTCCACCGTGTCCGAATCGGCCAGTATGATATGGCCCACCCCGGCCGCGGCCAGGTAAAAGCCCAGGGGCGAACCCAGACCGCCGGCCCCGGCGATGAGCACCCGCGAATTCTTCAACCTCTCCTGGCCGGCCACCCCGAATCCGGGCAGCATCATCTGCCGGTCGTAGCGGGTCATCTCTTCCGGACTCAGTCCCATGTCTCCTCCGTTTCTTTATTCAGGACGAATCAACCAAGGATACACCAAGGCCGCCCCAAAGGTCCAGAAAGGGAGACTTGCCGAGTCGGGGTGAAAATGATAATTTTTTCCGGGAAAATCAGAAGTTCCAAGAATGGATCAAGATATGAACTCGACAGACAAAATAACCGCGGCCCTGCTGGGCGTTCCCTGGGACGGCTCGTCGTCCTACCTGCCCGGAGCGGCCCTGGCCCCGCCCCGGATCAGGGAGGCCCTGCACTGCGATTCCACCAATCTGTGGACCGAGAACCACACGGACCTGGGGGCCGGGGGCGTTCTTTACGACGCCGGAGACCTGGATCTCAAGGTCGGCGGCGACCCCTGGTCCTTGATTGACGAGGGGGCCGGGGCTCTCTTTGACAAAGGGTACAGGCCCGTTTTCCTGGGAGGTGATCATTCCGTGACCCACCCCCTGGTCCGGGCCGCGGCGGCCCGTTACCCCGACCTGTGCCTTCTGCACTTGGACGCCCATCCTGACCTGTACCAGGATTTCGGGGGCGACCCCCGTTCCAACGCCTCGCCCATGGCCCGGATCATGGCGGAGGGTCTGGTCCGGCGGCTGGTCCAGGTGGGCATCCGCACGGCCAACCGGGCCCAGAGGCTCCAGGCGGACAGGTACGGGGTGGAGATGATCGAGATGAAGGATTTGACCCCGGGGTTCAGGCCTTGCTTTGAAGGGCCGGTCTACATTTCCCTGGATCTGGACGTCCTGGACCCGGCCTTTGCCCCAGGGGTCTCCCACCCGGAACCGGGCGGGCTTTCCACCAGGGAGGCGATCGGCCTCATCCAGGCCCTGGAGGGCGATCTCGTCGGGGCCGACATTGTGGAGTGCAACCCCCTCCGGGACGTCAACGGCCTGACCGCCCTGGCCGGGGCCAAGCTGCTCAAGGAGCTGGCCGCCAGGATGAAAGCCGGAGCCGGTTAGCGGGCGCTCCATCTGTTTGACAATATGTCCTTTTTCAGTTAGTAATCAGATCATACGGAACCATAACCCGCCCCAAAGGAGCCGCCCTTGTCTTTTTCCGCCAACTCCGTCTTTCCCAAGGCCTGTTTCAGGCTGGTTCTGCTGCTGGCCGCCTGGAGCCTGGTCCTGATACCCGGCCAGGCCCTGGCCGGCCAGAAACTGCTGGACGATTTCAGCAAGTACAAAGACGGTTCGTTTCCCTCGGAGTGGAAGGTCCGGACCGAGAATCCGCACACCACCTACGTCATCCGCCACCAGGCCGGGGCCTACCTGGAGGCCAAGTCCAACGGGGACGAGGCCATCCAGATCGGCAAGACCGTGGTCTATCTTTTGGAGGAGTATCCCATGCTGTCCTGGGAATGGCGGGTGGTCAAGTTACCCAAGGGTGGGGACGAAAGAAACAAGAAGACCGCGGACAGCGCGGCCGCGCTCTACGTGATCCTGGACGGTCGGGGGCTGGCCAAAAAATGGCCCCGGACCATCAAGTATGTCTGGTCGGCCAGCCTTCCGGTGGGCTCGCGTCTGGAAAGCCCCTACGACCGCAAGACCCAGATGGTGGTCCTGCGCAACCAGGAGACGCCCCTGAACACCTGGGTCAAGGAAAAGGTGGATGTTTTAAAGGATCTTCAGGAGTTTTTCCCCAAGGACCGGGGCAAGGTCAGGGGGCTCGCCTTCATGACCGATTCGGACAACACCAAGTCCAGCACCGAGGCCCACATCAAGGGCATCATGCTCGGCTCCGAATAATCGCCAAGCTGTTTCCACCGCCCCGGTTTGAAGGACTCGTCCCGGACCGGGGCGGTTTTGGCCCGTATCCGGTCCGCCTATAGCGGTCTTCTTTCGGAACATATTTCTGACAACCGCTCTAATCCTCCCGTTACGATCAGCCAACTCCGCGAATTCCCGTTCCTCCGGGCCTGCCGTTTGCCCCGGCCGGCCGCAGGGACAGGGACCCGGAAGCGGCCCATTACCTGTTGACAGCCAAACCGTGTTGTATAAGCATGTAAATGAGGAGAGATGCTCAATATTCCCTTTATAGTAAATCGGTCCGCTAAATAATTTTCTATTGCGGGATGGGGGAAAGGCTCTCGGGCCTATCCGGCAAGTTGACAGCGGAGGGAGAATGAAACAGCTTTCCTACAAGGCCAACAACGGTATCAGAGCTTTCCGGCGCTGGGTTATCCCCTACATTAATTCCAGAGTGCACTCCAAAGAATTCCGCCCGGTGCTGTGCTACATGTACGTGGAGTGGAAGTGCAACATCGACTGCCACTACTGCTTTCAGTACGACAACACCAACATCAACATGACCATTGAAACGGCCAAGTCGGCCGTGGACTGGCTCAAATCCCTGGGTTGCCGGGTCATCCCGCTCATGGGCGGAGAACCGGTCCTGCGCCGGGACTTCACCCTGGAGATCATCGAGTACGGGGCCCAAAACGGGTTCTTCATGTATCTGCCCACCAACGGTTACGCCCTGGACAAAGAATACATCGACGACCTGGGCAAGGCCGGGGTGGCGGCCATCAACCTGGCCGTGGACACGGTCTTTCCCAGGCCGGGGCTGCCCAAGTCCCTGGCCCCCATCGAGGACCAGTTCCGCTACCTGGTGGAGGCCAAGAACAAATACGGCTTCCTGCTGTTCTTCAACATCAACATCTGCTCCACCAATATAAAGGATGTCCGGATGTTGACCGAGATCGCCCGGGCCAATCGCATCGGCACCGACTACCATCTCAACGAAAGGCCCCAGGACGCGGTGGATGTGGGGTTTTACAAGAACGCAGGGGAACGCCAGGAAAAGCTGTACATCAAGCCCGAGCAGATCGGGGAGGTGGACGACCTGCTGGACTGGATCTGCGATCGGCAGAGGATGAACTGGCCCATGGTCAACTCCATAAGGCATCTCCAGAAGTTCAAGGACCAGATGCGGGGCGACATGGAGACCTGGGACTGCCGGGCCGGCCACAACGGGGCCATGATCCGCCCGGACGGGACCCTGGTGCCCTGCTTCGGAATGCTCTCCAATTACGATCAGGACTGGGGCCGCATCTGGGAGCCCAAGTTCGACCCGGTCCAGCTGGCCGAGATGAAGAAGGAGTGCCTGCCCAAGTGCTCCTCCACCTGCTTCTACACCATGGCCTCCTACTACAACAGCGCGACCCTGGCTGAGTGGGTGAAAAAACACATTCTGGTGGGCTGAGCTTCAGGGGCTGTCTCAAAAAGAAGTTTCTGTTGCGTGTGGCTTATTTTTCCTCCTCCTTCGTTGGCTGTCCAAATCGTTCCTCGACTTGGCCCAACCAAGCCTGCGTCACGATTTGAACATCCGCCTTGGAGGAAGAAAAACAGCTCGCGCTCGCGACGAATCTTTTTCGAGACAGCCCCTGACTAAGAGGATCTGTTCAGGTGGGCGACAATGAGTTAAATAACCTGAAGGAGGTATTCCCGTGATCTGTCAAAGGCCGTAAGGCCGACCTTAACCACCCTGACCCGGGGCGTGCTCCGGGCACAGTGAAAAGGAATGTACGATGGATCAAGTGGAATACGGCAACTGGGTTCCCCTTAAAATGATCGCGACGGTGGTCGCCGCTGTGGCGGTTTTTTTCATCCCGGCCCTGATCCTGGGCCGGGGAGTCCTGTCCTACCTGTTCTGGGCCCTGGCCGCTCTCTCGGCCGCGGCCGCGGCCTATCTGGTTTTGGCCCGCTGGGCCCTTTCCCGGAACAACGGCGAGATTCAGACCCGGATCAGGGACCTGGTCTTGGCCAACCTGGAGTGGGACGGCCAAGGCCGGGTGCTCGACATCGGTTGCGGCAACGGACCGCTGTCCCTGGCCCTGGCCCGGGAACACCCCCGGGCCAGGGTCACGGGGGTGGATTACTGGTCCGGGATGTGGGACTACTCCCTGAAGGCCTGCCGGGACAACGCCCGGGCGGAGGGCCTGGAGGAGCGGGTCTCCTTTGAAAAGGCCGACGCGGGAAATCTGCCCTTTGAGGACCAGTCGTTCGAGGCCGCAGTGAGCAATTTCGTCTTTCACGAGGTCAAGCGCGTCAAGGACAAGCGGGAGGTGCTCCAGGAGGCCCTGCGGGTGGTGAAAGATGGGGGGGCCTTCTCTTTCCAGGACCTGTTCCAGGTAAAACGCTGCTACGGGGACCTGGATTCCCTTCTCCAGGAGTTGAGGGATTCCGGGATCCGGGAGGTCCGGTTTACGGACACCACCCGGGCGGAGTTCATCCCCGCCTATCTGAAAGCCTTTTTCATGCTGGGCAGCATCGGGATCATCCACGGCCGGAAATAGAACAGCGGCCGGAAAGATGTTTTGATAAGGGCGCCGGGGGATTGCCCCGGCAAAGCCGTCTTGGCTCTATCCAGACCCATCCGCACTAACAGGTGCTGCCGGGGCTGCGTCCCCGGCGGCATAGAAGAGAGATTGGGTGCTGTCGGGGTCACACCCCCGACTGACCAGCCCCCCATATTTCGATCCAGGCTGAGAGTTGTATACTGTTTCGACCTGGATGTTGATGGGAGGTTTTTATGCCGAAGCGAGGAAATAGTGCGGAGCAGATAATCGGTATGCTTCGCGAGGCGGAAGTTCTTAACGGTCAGGGTCAGAGCAACGAGCAGATCTGCCGTGGGTTGGGAGTCACCCCCACCACCTATTATCGTTGGCGCAAGGAGTACGGGGGGCTGAAAGTCAGTCAGGCCAAGAGGCTGAAGGAATTGGAGAAAGAGAACGCTCGGTTGAGGAAGGCTGTTTCTGATCTGAGCCTGGACAAAGTAATCCTGAAGGAGGCCTTGTCGGGAAAGTACTGAGCCCGGCTCGGCGGAGAAGATGCGTGGAACGATTGAAGGTCGAACTCCATGTGTCTGAGCGAAGACTCTGTCGGGTGATCGGGCAACCCAGGTCGACCCAACGCCATTGCCCCAAGGTCAAGGATGAGGAGGAGGCCCTGAGAGAGGCGATTATCAAGCTGGCCACACGTTTTGGGCGGTATGGATATCGCCGAATCACGGCTCTCTTGGAGTGGATGGGTTGGCGGGTGAATCACAAAAGAGTGGAACGCATCTGGCGCCAGGAAGGGCTTAAGGTACCCAAGAGACAACCGAAGAGGGGACGGCTTTGGCTCAATGACGGCTCGTGTGTCCGCTTAAGGCCAAGCAAAAGGAACCATGTCTGGTCCTATGATTTCGTGATGGATCGGACCCACGACGGCCGGGCGATCAAGATCCTGACCGTGATCGACGAGTTCACCAGGGAGTGTTTGGCCCTGGTAGTTGACCGGCGGCTCAGATCGGACGATGTTCTTTTCTGTTTGGCGGATTTGTTTTTGGAACACGGTATCCCGGATCATATCCGGTCGGACAACGGATCCGAATTTACGGCTAAGGCGGTCAGGGATTGGCTCTTCAGGATCGGGGTCAAGACCTTGTTCATCGAGCCGGGGAGCCCTTGGGAGAATGGATACATTGAGTCATTCAATGGCAAGCTGAGGGATGAGAAGCTGAACGGCGAGGTCTTTTACACACTCAAGGAGGCTAAGGTGCTCATCGAACGCTGGCGGGTCGAGTACAACACCCTCAGGCCGCACAGCTCCCTTGACTACCGTCCACCCTCTCCCGAGGCCATCCAGGGGGTACCCCCTGGATGGGAGGATATGGCTCCTCCTTGGCTCAAAACAGATCGATCTCTAACTTTGGAACTGGTACATTAACTGGGGGCAGGTCACGACAGCCGAAGCGGAACGCGTTAGGGAAGATCCCTCTACTCGCCCCAGGCCCGGTCAGACCGGGCCGCCTTTTTGCGGCAGAGTTGCCAGATCTCCTTGGACAGGAAGCTCTCCCTCCAGCGGTGGACCATCTCGGAGAACATCTTAGGAGGCACCGTAAAGGTCAGCTCGTCGGTCTTGAAGTACTTCCGGGCCGAGGGGTCCCAGCCCCCCAGCACAGCCTTGTTCCGGCCCTTGGCCAGATAGTGGAAGGGCCAGGCCGTCATGTTTTGACACCCGGCTCCCCACGGCGAGACCACCGCCTCCGGGTCGTTGGTCACAAAGGCGGCCAGCTGGTGGAGCCCGGCCAGAACCTCGGGCCGGGCGAAGAAGACCACCAGCTCCGGCTCCTCCTCGGGCTCAAACAGGGACAGGGGTTTGAACACGCACCACCTGGCCGGAGCCGGCCGGGGGTCCATGTAGGCGAAGATGCGGTCCAGTTCCTCCGGGGAGCCGATGTAGCATTCCCCTTCTAACTGGCCCGGCACGCCCGTGGAGACATAGTGGATGATGGTGTGGCACTGGGGTTTGACGAAACCCAGGGCAAAGGCTCCGCCCAGGCACCCGAACTGTCCGGAGTCGAAGTAGGCCGCGGTCTTTTTTTTGCGGGCCCTCCAGATGTGTCCGATGACGCAGGAGAAATTCTGGAAAACAACGCCCCAGTCGACCTCTCCTGCCGCCTCTTTGGCCCGGTCGGGCAGGTCGGCCGGCTTGGGGCTGAACCCCTCAACCGGACGGGTCTCGGTGTAGTAAACCCCGAAAGGTTCCTCCTTGAGCCCCAGTATTTCCACCAATTCGCTTATATCACGGCTGGCCAATTTCATTTGTCCACCTCCCTGATGAACTCCGCGATGCCTCCCCGGTCTCCTTAATCGGGATCTGTCCCTTGGGGCAAGACGGGGAAACCGGCAAACACCTTAGTTTGCTTGACAGATCAGCCTATCATATAATAATTTCGGCAGGGTATGCGTAAAATATGAAAAGGCGCGGCGGGGAGCGGGGTTATAAAAAAGGCTGGCAGGTCCAGGGAAAAGGGTCAAAGATCGGGCGCCTCATAATCCGGATAATGAATCACCATGAATAAAATAGACCAACTGCATTCCCGGCTGATGGCTGCCTTTGAGCTTGAGGGACTGGAAATACCGACGGTCTTTGTGAAGATCTACAGCCGGGACGAAACCTTGCCGGCGGCGGTGGAGGAGTGTTACTCGGACGAGGAATCCATAATGAGCTGCCAGGCCGCCCGCCATGCCGCCAGCGGCAGCCCGGTCCTGCTGACCGTGGACAACGTGGGTTGCGTGGCTGCGGCCATCAGTCTGGGCCTGGTGGATCAGGACCGGGCCGAACCTCTGGAGGGCAACCGGATCTACACCTGCGTGATGCATGAGAGGGCGGGCCTGGCCCCGGGGTGGTCGCCTCCCTCTCCCCGGGATTTCACCCAGGGACGGGTCTATGCCTGCCGGGATGCCGGGGAAGGTGATTTTTGTCTGTTCGAAGACGACAGTGGCCGGTTCAAGGACGTGGCCACGGCCCAAAGGGCCGTCTCTCGGATGAGCGCCATCCAGCCGCCCACCACCCAGGCCGTCTTTTTTTATTCCCCCGGCTTCGAGGCGGAGGTGCAGCCGGACGTGGTGGTCATGGCCGTCCGGCCGGTGGAGCTGACCCGGCTGATCCAGGGCTACGCCTTTCTTACCGGGGAGAGGATCAGGGGGGACATGGGGCCGGTCCGGGCCGTTAACTCGGATCTCATCGCCCGGCCCTACCTGACCGGGGAGATAAACGTCACCACCTACTGCCTGGGGGCCAGGCTGCTGGCTCGCTGGGAGGCTGACCTTATGGGAGTGGGGATTCCTCTGGCCAGATTTGAAACACTGGTTCGGGGTATGGAGGAATCCCGGAAGGGTTATCCTTTCCCTTTGTATCCCGGGGCCGGGGAAAAGAAAAAAGGCAGGTAGCAACGAGGCACGTTATAATAGGACCGGTAGCGGGGCCGATACCTTGAACGGAGGATGGGATGGCGAATAGAACTTCCATTAAAATAGGTCACCTGAAGATAACCGACCATCTTATCCTGGGCATTACCAAGCTCAAGTTCGACCAGGGCGCGGAGACCTTCCGGCATTCCACCCTGGAGACCCAGGCCATGATGGGCTGGAACCAGGTGGCCGACGCCCTGGCCGGCGGGGCCATAAGCGCCGCTTTTGTCCTGGCCCCCACGGCCATGGACCTGTTCAAGGCCGGAGTCAAGATAAAGCTGGTTTTGTATACCCACAAGACGGGCAGCGTCCTGATAACCAACAAACGGGCCGGAATAAAAACCCTGGATGATTTCAAGGACAAGGTCGTCATCATCCCCTACCAGCTCTCGGTCCACAATATGCTGCTCCACAAGATGCTGACCGAGCACGGCCTTAAACCGGGAACGGGCCGCGATCCCGACGCGGACGTGAAGCTGGAGGTCATGGCCCCCTCCCAGATGCCGGAGGCCATCCAGTTCGACGAGGAGGGCGAGATAGCCGGGTTCATCGTGGCCGAACCCTTCGGCTCCCAGGCGGTCCTGGCCGGATACGGCGAGGAGTACGCCCTGTCCAAGAACCTCTGGCCCGATCATCCCTGCTGCGTTCTGGCCATGAAGGAGGAGCTGACCGAGGGCCATCCGGAGGCCTGCCTGGAACTGGTAAAATCACTCCAGGCCTCGGGCGCCTTTGTGGAAAAAAATCCGGAAGGCGCGGCCACCCTGGGCGCTCCCTTCCTGAATCAAAGCCAGGAGGTGGTCCAGAGGGTTCTGACCACGGACCGGATCAAGACCGGAGAGCTGTTCCCCATCATCGACGATCTGGCCGTGATGCAGGACTACATGCACGGACAGATGGGCATCCTCAAATCCAAAATCGATCTGGAAAAGTTCGTGGATCCCCGCTTCGCCAAAGAGGCAGGGGCCCGATAGGGATCTGGCCCGGGGTGTCGCGGAGTTCAGGTGGGCCATATACCGTATTTTAGGTAACGGAAACCACAAGATGTCCCTCAAATGGGGATGTATTGATGGGACCAAGTGTTTTTACTCAACTTTTTATGGCGTGCAGCCGTTGAAGATGTTAACATAACGGGTTAGAATAAGTATCGAAGTGGTCGTGAGCGCCTATGGCTGTTCCGACCTTGTTTCGGCAAAACAGAGTTTGGTGGGAGGATCCCGCGATGAAATTGGTAAAAAAAACAGGTTTATTGTTTGTTGCTTTCAACCTGGTGGTGGTCTTCTGCTTCGTTGCCTTGGCAGAAGCCAAGCTGGAACGCGTGAAGGTCGAGAGCCTTTCGATCCAGGAATTGAAAACCAAATACTCGGAAGCCGATATCCAGCCCCTGCCCTTGCCCAAGCGGGAGTTCTCGGCAATAGATCCTCAAGGAGAAATTGAAGAGCAATCGGGGATACCCCATAAGGACTTGATTCATCCCGGCAAAATGCCGGAGGATGTTTATTTGAATGAAACCTCAAGCATAGGTATCGAGCCCCAGTATTATTACATTTCCTGCCCGGCATCCTATTATACGCACATTTACGACCCAGACTATTATGCCTGGCCGACCAGGGCTGTAGGCAAACTAGTCGGAAGCACTGCCGATGGAAGTACTTTTTGGTGCACCGCTTCGGTTGTCTCGGAAAATGTAATTGTTGCGGCGGGCCACTGCGTCTTTGATTACGGTGAGTCCTACTCCGATTTTGTATTTATCCCCGGCTATTATTACGGTCCCACTGTTTACGACATGTGGGAGGTAGAGAATGCTTACACTTATACCCAATGGATGGAGGACAGGGACTTTCGCTATGATGTGGCTTTTCTGATTATGAAGCCCAAATACGGTCTGTATGTAAGCGATGTCATAGGGGGCTATCTGTCGTTCGCGGCCGATGTCAACCCAAGTTCTCGAACCTATGAAAGTTATGGCTATCCTCATAACTTAGCCTCTGCCCAGGTTTTAAGCAGAACCACAGCGGATTTTGGAGGCTACGATTACAATGAATCCCGGCCGCGCCCGCTGGTGATTGGCACCAATATGCAGAGTGGCTGTTCAGGTGGACCCTGGGTTTATTACAGGGATGGTTACGGAGCCGTAGTAAACGGTGTTAATTCCTATTCGCGTGTCAACTGCGATTATAACATCTACAGTCCCTATTTCTCCTTGGACGTCTGGGACGACTTTATGTATATGAGGTCAATTCAGTATTAGTAAGCACAGGTTCATTTCAAGCGCCGGGGGTTTCCCCCGGCGTTTTTTTGGCCCCCCAACTGGCCGTTACCCTTTCCCCCGAAAAAATGGTAGATTGAAAATCCGGCCGTGACCGGGGAGAACCGATCCTGATTGTTATCCGCGGCGCTTTGAACAGGCGGGGATATAGTATGGCCGAATTGAGAAAGCTGGGTCTGGCTTTGAGCGGGGGCGGGGCCAGGGGGGTGGCGCATATCGGTTTTCTCCAGGTTCTGGAAGAAGCCGGGCTAGAGGTCTCGGCGGTCAGCGGGACCTCCATGGGGGCCATTGTGGGCGGCGGATTCGCCGTCTATCGCCAGGCCCATGTTCTGGAGGAGCTTTACCGCAAATTTTTGACGACCGATCTTTTCCACAAAGCCCGTTTCGATTTTCTGAGCCAGGCCCAGAAAAAACAGGAGGAGGACCAGGGCCTTCTGGACTGGCTGGGCGGAAAGATGAGAAAGATTATATTCCAGGGGATGATGATGACCCGCTCGGGGGTTCTCTCCGATAAGATTTTCAGGGAGATAATCGAATTTTTCATTCCCGAAGTAACCTTTGACCAGACCGGCATACCCCTGGCCTGCGCCGCTCTGGACCTGATCGACGGCAAAACCACGCTCTTCCGAAAGGGCCGGGTCCGCCCTGCGGTCCAGGCCTCGGCCGCCCTGCCCGGATTGACCGAGCCCATCCACCACCAGGGTCGCCTCTACAGCGACGGGGGCGGGGTCATGGTGGTTCCGGTGGAGCCGCTCCGGGAGATGGGGGCCCAGGTTGTCGTGGCCGTGGATGTGGACAAGGGCATAGAGCCCCAGGAGTATTTCGGCAATGTGGTGGAGGTGGTCATCCGCTGGGCCGAGGCCGGCTCGGCCCGGCTGAAGGAGAAAGACCTGGCCCTGGCCGATCTGGTGGTCAGGCCGGCGGTGGGCCGGGCCCACTGGTCCGACTTCCATGCCGCGGAGGATTTTTTGGAGGCCGGCCGGAGGGCGGCCAGGGATAATCTGGAAGCCATCCGCAAGCTTATAGAGCCCCGGCCATGGTGGAACCTGGGTCGTTTTTTCAGGGAGTAAGAAGATTCCCCCTCGCCTTGGCCCCCTCTCCCGGAGGGGAGAGGGGAATTATGGGAATATTCTCCGCTACTCCCCCCGGGAGGGGAGACGGTCGGAGCGAGGGCTGAAAAGAATAAGACCCTGTCCGCACAGGCGGGCTGAACGGGCGGGCAAAGACCGCCCGCAAGAAAGCAAAGAAGGAGAGGGGAGCTTGAGCAGGGAAGAGGCAATCAACCGGGCTGCGGCATATCTGGATTCGGGACGGTTCGTGGCGGACCTGAAAAGACGGGTGGCCCACCGGACGGAGAGTCAGAACGAGGAGCGGGTCGACGAGATCGCGGCCTTTCTCGAGGAGGAGATGGCCCCCTGCCTCACCGGGCTGGGCTTCGACCACGAGCTGCTGGGCAACCCGGTGGTGCCGCGGCTGCCCATGTTGGCGGCCTGGCGCATGGAGGATCCGGATCTGCCCACCATCCTGGTTTACGGCCACGGCGACACGGTCCGGGCCATGACCGCCGAATGGCGGGAGGGCTTGAGCCCCTTTGAGCTTAAGCAGGAGGGCGACCGCCTCTACGGCCGGGGCGCGGCCGACAACAAGGGCCAGATCACCATCAACCTGGGGGCCCTGGCTGCGGTCTTGGAGGTCGAGGGACGGCTGGGCTTCAACGTCAAGCTGCTCATCGAGATGGGCGAGGAGATGGGCTCGCCCGGGCTCGGCGAGGTCTGCGCCCGGGAGCGGGACAGGCTCTCGGCCGATGCTCTCATCGCCAGCGACGGGCCGCGTTTTGCTCCGGACCGGCCCACCGTCTTCGGCGGCAGCCGGGGCGTGGCCAATTTCGACTTGACCGTGGATCTCCGGGAAGGGGCCCACCACTCCGGCAACTGGGGCGGTCTTCTGGCCAACCCGGGGACCATCCTGGCCAACGCCATCGCCTGCCTGGTGGACGGCCGGGGCCGGATTCTGGTCCCGGAGATGAGGCCCAAGGAGATCCCGGAGTCGGTCAGGGAGATCCTGAAGGAGCTGAAGATCCTGGACCAGGGCGAGCCGGCCATTGATGCGGATTGGGGCGAGCCGGGCCTGACCCTGGCCGAAAAGGTCTTCGGCTGGTCCACCCTGGAGGTGCTGGCTTTTTCCTGCGGCCGTCCCGAGGCTCCCACCAACGCCATTCCCCCCCGGGCCCAGGCCCGCATCCACAGCCGCTTTGTGGTGGGGCAGGATTTCGAGGGTTTTCAGAAGGCCATGGAGCGGCGGCTGGAGGAGAATGGTTTCGGCATGGTCAGGATCACCCCCAGCCGGATCTCCCTGACCCCGGCCACCCGGCTGGACCCGGACAACCCCTGGGCGGTGATGGCCTTGGCCTCCATTGAGCAAACCCTGGGCCAAAAGCCGATCTTCCTGCCCAACGTGGGCGGAACCATACCCAACTCGGCCTTTGCCCAGGTCCTGGGGATGCCCACCATCTGGGTCCCCCATTCCTACGGCAGTTGCTGCCAGCATGCGCCCAACGAGCACCTTCTGAGCTCCCTGGCCGGGGAGGGGCTGAGGCTCATGGCCGGGCTGTTCTGGGACCTGGGCCACGGCCGGGCTCCCAGGTGAGCGGGACCGGGATCCGGTTTCCATTGGAAAACAAAGGAGCACACTGGTTCGAACCTTGATTTTAAGGGCTCCAGGGGAGAAGGGATGATCGTTCTTAAATTCGGCGGAAGCAGCCTGGGCAATCTCCGCAACGTCAACAATTGCCTGGCCATAATCAAGAAGGCCCTGAACCGAAAACCGGTGGTGGTGGTCTCGGCCCACGGCAACACCACCGACGCCCTGCTGGAGGCGGCCCAAGCCGCCCTGGAGGGAAGAGTGGAGGTGGAGGGGATCAGGTCCTTTCACCTGACCCTCATCGATTCCCTGAGGCTGGAGCGGAGCCTCCTGGACGGGCTTCTGGGCGAGCTGGAGACGATCCTCAAGGGGGTCGGCCTGGTTAGGGACCTGAGCCCCAAGGTCAGAGACCATATCCTCTCCTTCGGCGAACGGATGTCCTCGGTCATCGTGGCCGCGGCCCTGAACGCCATGGCCGTTCCGGCCTGGGCGGTGAACTCCTACGACATCGGATTTGTGACCGAATCCTCCAACGGCACGGCCGCGCCCCTGCCCGGTATCGAGGAGGACCTGGCCCGGTCCCTTGGGTCCATGGACCGGCTGGCCGTGGTCACCGGGTTCATCGGCCGGGACCGGGAGGGCAACATCACCACCATTGGCCGCAACGGCTCGGACTACACCGCGGCCATCGTCGGCGGGGCGGTGGAGGCCCAGGAGGTTCAGATCTGGACCGACGTGGATGGAGTCATGACCGCGGATCCCACGGTGGATCAAAGAGCCCGGAACCTGCCCGCCCTATCCCTTGCCGAGGCCAGCGAGCTGTCTTACTACGGGGCCGAGGTGATTCACACCGGAACCCTGATTCCGGCCGTGGAGAAGAACATCCCCATCCGGGTGGCCAACACCAACCGGCCGGAGAACCCCGGAACCCTGATTCAACACCGAAGCTGCCTCACCCGGGGCTTGGCCAAGGCGGTGGTCTACAAGGAGGACGTGGCCCTGATCAACGTGGTCTCTCCCCGGCTCATGTCCGCTTCGGGGCTGCTCCAGTTCGCCTTGAACAAACTCACTGACCTGGGCATCGGGGTCCATATCGTGGCCACCTCGGTCTCCTCCATCTCCCTGGTGACCGACGGAACCTACCCCGCTCCGCTGCTAAATAAGGCGGTAAGCGAACTTTCCAAGTTCTGGTCCGTCAAACTGGAAGAGGGGAGGGCCATCGTCTGCGTGGTGGGCGAGGAACTCCAGCGCGGAAACCAGGCCCTGGGCCGGATTTTCACGGCCCTGGCCCAAGCCGGAATAAAGGCCCGGATGGTGGCCCAGTCGGCCTCGGAGATAAATATCGCCTTTTTGGTGAACAATTCGGAGATCGAACCGGCGGTCAAGGCCCTGCACCAGCTTCTTTTGGAGGAACAGGCCGGGCCTGCCGGATCACAATCTCGCAAGGAGGCTTTGTCATGACCAGATGGTTGAGGCTCGCGGCCGGCCTGGCGGCCGGGCTGATGCTCCTGGGGTGCGCCGCCTACACTCCCCGCCCGGTCCCCTACCGGAACCCGGCGGAGATGCCCAACGCCCTGAACGTCAGCGGGGCGGTGGTGGCGGCCTACGCCTACGCCAGCGCCGCCGAGGCCGAGGCGGCCTTCGGCTTCAACATCATCGGGGCCGGGATGATCCCCATCCAGGTGGCCTTTGACAACGGTCCCCATCCCCTGCGGATCGTGCCGGAGCAGACTTTTCTGGAGGACAACCGGGGCGGGTTCTGGCCGGTGTTGGAGGACCGGTTCGCCTACGAGCGGGCCGCCCGGTTCGGCCAGGGCCAGCAGGTCTTTCAGGAAGGGGCCTACAACGCCTTTTGGGGGGCCACTGCCGGGGCCCTGATCGGGGCGGCGGTGGGAGTGGTTACCGGCGATTTCGGCCGCAGCGTGGGCCACGGCGCGGTCCTCGGCGCAGCCAGCGGAGCGGTCATGGGCGGGTCCAGGGCCATGGCCGACCCGAGGTATCACCACCACCTGATCGACGACTTCCAGTCCAAGTCGCTCCAGAACCGGCCCGTCCAGCCCAACGGCCTGGCCTTCGGGTTCATCTTCTTCCCGGGCGAGGCCAGGTCGGCCAGGCTGCTCCGGCTTCAGCTGGAGGAACTGGACACCGGACGCAACGTGGCCGTGAAGCTGCCCTTGCGGTGAACCAGAAGAGAGGCCTTGCCTTAAAAATTTAGGGCTCCAAATACGGCCGGAAGTAATCTCCCCCATCAAAACCGCGTCCGCGCCCCGTGGGGTTTTGGCCTTGCCGGGGGATCGCCCGGCCGAGAATGAAATATGTTGTTTTCCGGGGAAGATGCCAAAGTATGAGCTGGATGAGACTCGGGAAAAAAAGGAACGCTTTTCCGAATATCACCTCCGGCCTGGAGGCGGTATTTTTCCTTGGAAAACAAACAAAATAAAGCGATTATAGTTTTTTGAATTCCCCCTGGGGCCGGGAGGAGGCGCTTTTGTTCCGTAGCCGAACCGGTTGTCTGATCATGGTCCTGGCGTTCCTGTGGGCCTGGGCAGCGGTTTGGCCCGGTCCGGCCACGGCCGGGGAGACCCAGCCCTTTCCCTTCGGCCTGGGGGGCTATCTCCAGCGGGTCATGGACTATCCGGACCTCATGGGCCGGGTGGCGGGCCTGGCCGCCGCAAGCGGGGCCGGGTGGACCAGGGAGGAGTTCGAATGGTCCGCCCTCCAGCCCTCCCCGGGAGTCTGGAACCGGGACCGGCTGACCCGGGTGGACCAGATGGTGGACCTGGCCCTGGCCTCGGGCCTGAAGATCGTGGGCCTGATCAACGGCCCCTCGGCTTGGTCCAACGGCGCGGCCCCTTCAGACTTGGAGGATTATGAAGAATTCGCCTCCTTCGCCGCTTTCCTGGCCCGGCGCTATGAGGGCCGGATCAACCACTGGGAGATCTGGAACGAGCCCAATACGGCCCGGTTCTGGGCTCCGGAGCCGGACCCGGCCGCCTATGCCGGGTTGTTGGAGAAAGTCTATCCGGCCGTCAAAAAGGCGGCCCCCGAGGCCCTGATTTTGGGCGGGGCCCTGGCCGATCCCCAGGACCTGGTTTATATTTTCGCCTTGCTGGCCCACGGGGCCTCGCCCCATATGGACATCCTCTCGGTTCACCCCTACACCGCCCCCGATCCCCTGGAAAATTCCGTGGAGGAGGTTGAACTCCGCCTCCTGGGTCGGTTGACGGCCCAGTTCGGGGAGGAGAAGCCGGTCTGGATCACGGAGATGGGCTTTCCCACCTGCGAGACGGCCAAGGGCGTGACCCGGGAACGCCAGGCCCGGCTCCTGGTGCGGTCCTACCTGGCCGCTCTTTCGGCCGGGGTCCGGGTGGTCCAGTGGTACGATTTCCGGGACGACGGGATTGACTCCGGCGACTGCGAGCAGATGTTCGGCCTGGTCACCCATGAATCAGCGGACCAGGCCCTCTCCCCCAAGCCGGCCTATCACGCCTTTGCGGCCATGGCCGCCCTGCTGGGGTCCAGTCCCTTTGCGGAGGAGTGGGATCTGGGCTACGACTTTCGGGGCCTGGTCTTCCGGGAGCGGGACACGGGCGCCAAGACCCTGGCCCTGTGGCTGGTGGACCGGACCGGGGAGAACCGGGAGGTGGAGTTCAGCCTGAACCTGAGCGGGACCGTGGATTGGGTCCGGGACATCTACGGCCGGGAAAAGGCCTATCAATATAACGGAACCACCTTGAGCCTGACCCTCTCCGGGGCGCCGGTTTACCTGCAGGGGGATCTCAGACGGGAGTGAAGGGGAGAGAGATTTAAAGGCTTTCCAGCCAGGAGACCCATTGGTCGAAGTGGGGGCACTCCCGTCTCATGGTTTGCAGGCCGATCCGTCCGGCCACCATGGTGCCGTGGGCGACCTTGTGGTACCCCGGAAAAATTCTCAAGATGCGTTTGGACGGCGCGGTCTTGGGATCGTTGTTGATGTCCTCCGGGGTTGGGAAATTATTCCGGATCGCCTTTAACCGCTGCCGGGCCCCCGGTATCCTGACGACCTTCGATAATTCCTCCGGTTTTGAAAAAAGCAGGGCCTCGAACTCGTGGACCATCAGATAGGGGTGGAACCGGGGATCGGTGATATCCTTGGCCCATTGGGTCTCCACGTGACGGGCCCGGACCAGCGGAGGCCCGGGCGGCCGGTTGACGATCCCCGGAAAGTTGGGGGGCAGGCCGTAATAGTCCATGAACGAGGTAACGGAGACGGCCTGGGAATCACGGAGGAGGTGCCTCAGATCGCGGGCCACCTTTACATAGTCCGTTACCCCGCCTCTGAAGTCTCTCCCGAATAAAACCGGTTTGGTGACCACAATGCTGGGTACGATTACGATTTCCCTTTTCCGTAAATAGGGGGAAAGGACTTTTTTTATAAAGCTCTCCTCGGTCTGCCCCTCCACCAGGGCCAGCACCCGTTTCATCAGGGCCGGCCTCCCAGGATGTTCTTCTCCCAGAGATCGCCCAGGCTGTAGTCCTCCAGCCAGGAGGACATGTCGTCCCCCTTGAGGTGCCGGAATTCGCTCTCGCCCTCGTCGCCGCGATCCACCACCCAGACCTGGTCCGGGGTGAGCCGGTTGATGAGGGTCACGGACTGGGTGGCCACGATCAGCTGGGTCCGGGTGGCCGCGGACTGGAGCAGCGCGGAGAGGACGTTTATGGCCGCCGGGTGGAGACCCAGCTCAGGCTCGTCGATGAGCACCAGGGAGGGCAAGTCCGGCTGCAGCAGCAAAGTGGCCAGGCAGATGAACCGCAGAGTTCCGTCGGAAAGCATGGAGGTGTTGAAATAGGAGTCGCTTCCCTGCTCCTCCCACTCCAGGCGGATCTTGTCCGGATTGAGCGCGGAAGGCTCCAGCCGGAAAGCGCCGAAAAAGGGCGCTACCTGCCTGACCGTATCCTCGATGTTTTGAAAATGGTCGGGTTCCCTCATTTTCAGCCGGTACAGAAAGGCGGCCAGGTTGGCGGCGTCCTCTCTGAGAATTCTGTTGTCCTCCACATCGCAGGTCTGCTTGACCGGGGCCGAAGGGCCGGTGTCGTGAAAGTGGTAGATCCGGAACCCGGCCAGGGCTTCCATGACCTGTCGGGCCAGGGGCAGGTCGGACTGGGAGATCAGGGCCTCTTTATGGCCCAACCAGCCTTCCGAGCCAAGCTCCTGCCCGGAAGCCCCGGGCTTCGTCCCCAAAGACTCGGTTTCGAACACAAAGCGGTCCTCGTCCGTGGGGAGAAATTTGAGGGCATAGTTGACGGTTTTCCCGCGAGCCAGCTCGAACCCGATTTCCAAGAACAGGCCGGAGGTCCTCTTGGGACCGAAATGAAGGATGGCGCTGGCCCCGCCGGCCTTGCCGGTATAGGTCTGGAGCCTTTGCTTATAGACCTGGCGGATGAAGTGAAACACTTCGACCAGGTTTGATTTGCCCGCCCCGTTGCCGCCGATGAAAACATTCAAGGCGCTGAGTTCCAGCTCCTGGTCCCTGATGGACCTGAAGCCTTTGATGTGGATTTTGTGAACGCGGGACATTGAAAACACATTCCTCCAGCTGATCACCCGGATAATAACACCATTCCGACCCTAAAGGGAACTGCCCGGGCGGCCTCGCACCGGGTGGTTCAGACCGCCTGCAAGATGAAGGTGACCACCATGGCCACGGCCACCACGATCCTGATCAGGGTCCCGGCCAGAAGCCCGAGGATGCTGCCCAGGCCGATCTTGAAGGAGGCGGAGAGCCTCTGGCCCGCGCCCAGGAGTTCGCCCAGAAAGGCCCCCCCGAACGCACCCAGGAACATGCCCACAAAGGCCCCGGCAAAGATGAACCCCAGGATGGAGCCGATCAGGGAGCCGGCTATCCCCCAGCCCGTGCCGCCCAGCTTTTTGACCCCCCAGGCCCCGGCCAGATAGTCCAGGACCTGCATCAGGGCCGTAATCGCCCCGGTGGCCACCACGAACTCCACCCCCACGGAAGTGAAATCGGTCAGAAAGGCGAACAGGAGGATGGCCCCGAAAATGATGGGCAGGCCGGGCATGGAGGGGACCACCGCGCCCAGCAGGCCGATGAGGAGCAGCAGGGCGGTGACGGCCCAGATTAGACCGAGGCTCATGATCGTCCTTCCTCTTTTTTATTTTCACCTACCCTGGAGGCGGCGAAGACCACTCCCAGGACCAGCCACAGGACCCGGACATGCTCGTCCAGATAAAGGCTGTCCCACATGATCCTGAGCATGAAGCCCACCAGGCAGAGGAAACCCACCGCACCCCAGACCTTGGCCGGCCCGGCCCTGGTCCAGATGGAGAAGCTCATGTGCAACCCGGAGTAGGCCATCAGGAGAAAGGCCACCAACCCCATGAGCCCGGTCTGGATGGCCAGATCGAAATAGGTGTTGTGGCAGTGAAACAGCTGGAATTTGGCGTAGTGCTGGACGAAATCGGCGAACCCCAGCTTGAAGTTCTCTCGGCCGAAGCCGATCCCGGTCCAGGGTTTTTCCTTGAGGCAGCGCCAACAATAATCCCAGACCATGAGCCGCTGAGAGAGGGTGTTGGCTTCAATGGCCTTGCCCTTGTAGGCTCCGATCCATTTGCCGTGGATCAGAACGCCCGAGGGGATCAGCAGGATCACGGCCAGGGCGGTTACGGTCAGGCCCAGGAGGTAGATCTTGAATCTGCGGATCAGGAAGGGATAGAGGCAGATGCCGATGACCGCCATGGCCAGCCAGCAGCCCCGGTCAAAGGTGATATAGACCGCCAAGGGCGTGATAACGGCGGTGACCCTGGCCGCCCAGAGCCAGACCCCGGAACGTTCGGTCACGGCGGTCTTGAGCACCATGGGCAGAACCACCACCAGGTAGGTTCCCAGGTAGTGGTAGTTTTCGGAGAGGGACGGCTCGCGGTAGAGATAGGAATTGAGCCTGCCGCCCACGGCGAAAAAGTGGATTATGCCGTAACCGGCCAGAATGGCCACAATGACCACCGCGGCCCGGCTGATGCCCCGGAGATCGGCCCGGCTGCGCAGACCCCAGGCGGCCAGATAGAAGTTGGCCATGGGGATGACCACGTCCGAGCGGATCTGGTCCAGGGTTTCGAATTTGTCCACGGAGTAAAAGGCGGAGACCAGGGTGGCTCCCACGAAAAAGAGGAAGGGCAGATCCATGGGGGTGGGCCCGAAGCGGATGCCGCCCTTGAGGGCCTTGATCACAAAGGCGGCCACGGTCAGGAGCATGACCACGGTCAGGGCCGTGGCGGAATGGGCCAAGGGCAGCAGGAGGATCTGCCCCATGAGCCCCCAGAAGATTGCCTTGCCGAAAATATCGTTGGTTTTGGTCACAGCCAGCCTTGCCCAAAAAACACAATCAGCCCCTCCGGCCGGTCAAATTGGTGGGGTCCGGGGAAGCAGTTCCCGCTTATTTGAAGTAGCATAAACCTGGGTTTGTGTCCATGGCCTTGGATTCTCCTGCTCTTTTGCCGGCGCGGAGAGGCCCCTGGAAGAGCCTTGCCGGAGAAACCGGGGGCCTTTGAACACACCCCCTGGATCACCGGTATTTTGCTTGACCATGGGGTTCTCTTCCTATACTTCCTTAGCCATGCCCTCGCTCCGCCGAAGACCTGAACTTTGGACCCTGGCCCTGATTCTGGGGGGAACCCTGTTCCGGCTGGCCGCGGGGTGGCAGGTGGGTCTGGGCTACGGCGAGTCCTATTATTTTTCGGGGGTCATCCGCCCGGCCCTGAGCTACTTCGACCACCCGCCCCTGACCTTCTGGGCCGGATGGCTGTCGGTCAAGCTGCTGGGGGTGGGGCCCCTGGCGTTGCGGTTGCCTTTCATCCTCATGTTCGCCGGGACCTGCTGGCTTACTTTCGCCTGCGCCAGGAGGCTCTACAACTCCTGGTCCGGGTTCTACGCGGTGCTGCTTTTAAACCTGTCGGCGGTTTTTACCTGGAGTTCAGGAACCTTCATCCAGCCGGACGGACCGTTGATGCTCTTCTGGATGGCCTGTTTCTACTGCCTCATCCGGATCCTCCTGGACCAGGCCCGGGTCAGGCCGCTGCCCTGGTGGTCGGCTGCGGGGGGCCTGCTGGGCCTGGCCATGCTGGCCAAGTACCATGCCGTGTTCATCCCCCTGGGGGTCTTCGTCTTTATCCTGACCAGGCCGGACCAGAGGCGGATTCTGGCCACTCCAGGGCCCTATCTGGCCCTGGGCCTGGCCCTGCTGATTTCCTCCCCGGTCCTGATCTGGAACCATGAGCACGGCTGGATCTCCTTTCTTTACCAGGCCGGCCGCGGGGCCGAGAACTCGGGGATCCGGCTGGACTGGCTGGGACGGCAGATCCTGGGCCAGGCCCTGTCCCTGCTGCCCTGGATATTCCTGCCCCTGGCCTACGAGTTCTACCGGACCGTGAGGTCCGGACCCCGTGAGTCCCGGTCCTGGCTGGCGGCCTGCCTGGCTTTTTGGCCCATCTTCATCTTCACCGCCGTCTCGGCCTACGCCCCCATCGGCTACCACTTTCACTGGCAGGCTCCGGGCTGGCTGACCCTCTTCCCCCTTTTGGGAGCCAGGACCGAGGAGGTCTTCCGGTCCGGCCCGGCCTCCCAGGAGCGCTGGGTGAGGCGCTGGCTGTGGGGGAGCGCAATTTTCACCTGCCTGGCCCTGGCCCTGGTCTTCAGCCAGGCCAAATACGGCTGGGCCACGCCTGCGATCAAGCGGCTGGCCCCGGCCCAGGCCACGGCCGACCCCACCCTGGAGCTGCTGGACTGGGGCCCTTTGGAAAAGGCCCTGGAGGAGCGGGGCCTGCTGGGCAGGAAGGACCTTTTCCTCTTCTCCAACCGCTGGTTCAGCTGCGGCAAGATCGACTACGCTCTGAAAGGCCGGATGCCCGTGGTCTGCTTCAGCCACAAGGACCCCCGCAACTTCGCCTTTTACGATCGCCCGGACAACTGGATGGGCCGGGACGGGGTCCTGGTCGTGTTCGAGCCCTACGTGTATCAGCCTTTGGTGGATTATCATATTTATTTCAACAAGATCGAGCCCCTGGGGCAGGTGGGGATCACGCGTCGGGGAAGGGTCGACCTGGTGCTGCATCTCTACTACTGCCGGGGCCTGAAAAAGCACTACGCCTTGCCCTATTGAGTCTGTCCGGCCCGCCCGGGGACGGACAAGGGATTGCGGATGTCCTTTCTGGAAAAGCGGACCGAGTCCCTGTTCGGCAGAACCATCCACGAGCACGGCCTGATCCAAGAGAACGACCGGATCATGGTGGGGCTCTCGGGCGGTAAGGACTCCCTGTCTCTGGTTCGTCTCCTGGCCCGCAGAAGGCAAAAGGTGCCCATTGATTTCCGCCTCCATGCAACCGTGGTGGACCTGGGCTTTTCCGGGTTCGACCCGGCCCCCTTGGAACGATTCTGCCTAGGCCTGGACGTGGGGTTCCTTTTGGTCAAGGCCGATTGGTCGCCCCAAGACATGGACTCCTGCTACCCTTGCGCCCGGTCGCGGCGCAGGCTGCTCCTTGAGACCGCCGTGGAGCTGGGGTGCAACAAGGTGGCCCTGGGCCACAACCTGGACGACCTGATCGAGTCTCACTTCATGGGCCTGATCTACAACGGCAAGGCCGAGACAATGAGCCCTTCCCAGGAGTTCGCGGCCGGAGACCTGACCGTGATCCGGCCGCTGTTGGCCGTCCCGGCCCACTCCCTGGCCCGGTTGGCCCGGGAAAAGGGAATGCCGGTGTGGGAGAATCCCTGTCCAAAGGTGAAGACTTCGGCACGGGCCAAGGTGCGGGAGAATTTGAGGGGGTTGTTGAGGCTGCACCCGAAGGCAAGGGAGAATTTGTTGAGGGGACTCAGCCCGGAGAATGGAAAACATATTCCCGAAACAGAAGATCAATAGGGCGGCTTTCAGGAGGAACAAGTGAAAGTTACGAACGGGAAAATCGTTATCTTGATCGGAATTATCCATACCGTTTCCACCTTGATGCCTTTTGTTTACGGAAAGCAGTTCCTGAATTTCGGGCAACAATTTTTCTTTAATATAAACGCCGGGTTCTTGGAGATGGGGCAGTTGGATTATGAGACCTTTGCCGCATTCTGGTGTTTCTTTTTCGGCCTCCTGCTCTTTCCTCTTGGGGTTCTTCTGGATTATGTGGAAAAAAAAGGTATGCAAATTCCCAGGCAGTTTATATGGTCGTATCTCGTTGTGATACTGCTTGGGGTTTACATGATTCCGCTGAGCGGGTTTACGGTGTTTTTACTGCCGCATGCGGTTTATATGCTAGTGAAGTATGGGAAGGGGAAGGGAAGGGAGTTACAATATCAGAGTAAGGGGTAAGCGATATCAATGGTGATTAGCGCCACTCAGGCCAGGGAGAATTTGCGGAGTGGGTTGAGAGGGGGAGGGGAATAGCCCTGCTGTCTTGACCTGGGTCTGGCTTGATATCTTGGACTATTTGGGTATAGGTGGGTAAAGTAAAAAGATTAATGGTTAGCTGATGATTGGTTAGATATCTAATGAAAATCTATGAAAAAGTAGGCTTTTTATTGGGCGCTGGTGCATCGTATGAATTAGGCCTCCCTCTTGTAGATGAACTTACAATTGAATTTAAAAAAGCTTTATTTAGAAATAGAAAAGAGCGTTACTATAATGTGCCAAATGAGATTGAGTCAGTAATTATTCCACTTTTGAATAACAATAAGCTAACTTATGAAGATATAATCGGAAGGATTGAAATTGAAATTAGAAGATGTCATAACAATGTATTATATCAGAAATGGTACGGAATTTTGGGAAGATATCTAGAGGCGATATTTTATTTATTATTAGAAAGACATTATAATAATAAAATTTATATAAATGCGCATCTCCATTTTCTTGAACCGTTAATAAATTACTGTGATAAATATCCACTTTGGATATTCAGTCTCAATCATGATTTGCTAATCGAACTTATTGGAAAATATTTTAATATTCCAATTAAGTCTGGTTTCTATGAAACAATTTCTATCGCAGGTTATACATTTGAAAAATTAAGTAGAGAGAACATGGAAAAGAACAAGTTTTCCTTTTTTCATAATGAAGGTGGAATAAATTTAGTTAAGTTACATGGTGCATTAGATGTTTTTGTGCAAGGGGATGAAAAAAACTATTTAAAAATAATAAATGAGGGTAGCAATGCCATCGGTATAATAGATAATGTGAAAAATCTTTTAGAGAGTGATGCATCATCCGAAGATGGTGTAAGATGCACAAATGAAATTACATACTATGATGATAATCATATATTACAATTTTTAAGAATGACAATTATGTCTGGTAAACATAAGTATTCATCTCATGTATCTCATGTTATGGATGACTGGTTTTTTAAAATATATAAAGGGCATATTAATTATGTAAAAAAACTTTTCAGCATTGGTTATAGCTTTCAGGATTTACATGTCAATGGTGTATTATATGATTGGTTAAGTTTTTCAGGTGAGAGGAAATTAGTAATCGTAAATCCTTATTTAAAATCTATCCCAAATTTTTTAAGACATCTTGAGGGGCAGATTAAGATACTAAATTTAACTTTTTTTGAATTTTTAAACCAAGATATTTTAAATAAACTGAGATGGGCAAAAATAAATAATTATTTACGTAATTATAATAGGAACAAATTCCTCAGATCAAATATACTCCGATGATCGAGCAATCCTTACGGACACATGTCCCCCCCCCCCATTCCCCACCCCCCAATCCCATTTTGCGATATAATACTCAGAACCGCCCGGCGATTCAGCCGGTCCTTTGCCCGACTGCCGCAAACCCCAAGGAGATGCACATGGAACGATCGGTCCTGATCGCCGTAGACGGCTCGCACAACTCCATCCACCCGGCCCGCCACATCGCCAGGATTTTCGGCCAGGTGCCGGACTTCAAGGCTGTCCTGCTGCATGTGATCAAGGCCCCGCCGCCTTTTCTGGTCCAAGAGGCCAAGACCGACCCCAAGGCCCTGGGCCGCCTCAAACAGCTGGAGGCCAAGGTAAAGAAAGAGGCCCAGAAGGTGCTGGACAAGGCCGAGGAGGAGATGATCCGGGCCGGTATGCCCAAGGAAGGGATCGAGAAGAGATCCATCAGGATGACCACCGGGCTGGCCAAGGACATCGTCTTCGAGGCCCAGAACGGCCTGTTCGACGCCCTGGTGGTGGGCCGCAGGGGGTTGGGCCTGGTCCAGGAGATGATCTTGGGCAGCGTCTCCCAGCAGATTCTTGATCTGGCCAAGAGCGTCCCGGTCTGGGTCGTGGACGGGGAACCGCTGGGGGCCAAGGTCCTCATCGCCCTGGACGGATCCGAGGATTCCTTCAAGGCCGTGGACCATGTGGGGTTCGTTCTGGCCGAGCACCCCGAGGCCCATATCCACCTGGTTCACGTCTCCTCGGCCCTGGCCGACTACTGCGAATTCGGAGACGATTCGGAACTGGACGAGCTGGAGTTGGAGCTGCTCAAAAAGGAAGAGGACTACTGCCTGACCCACTACTTTTCCAGAGCCATCAAGATGCTCACCCAGGCCGGGGTGAAGCGGGAGCGGATAGAGGTGGACTTCCGGGTCAAGAAGCTGGATCTGGCCCGGACCATTCTCCAGGCCGGTGAGGAAAAGGGCTCGGCGACCATCGTGGTGGGCCGGCGGGGCCTCTCCCGGCTCAAGGGCATCCTCCTTGGCTCCGTCTCCAACAAGATCATCCAGTCCGGGCGGAACAAGGCCGTCTGGGTGGTGGCCTGAAGACTCCGGCCCGGGCCCGGGGCGCTTTGCCTCCCCCGGGCCGGAAGATCTCTCCCCTGATTTGAGACCGTTGCAAAAGCCGTCCCTGGCTTTTGCAACCACGCCTTCCCCGAAACGCGGTTTTGGGAAAGCTCACGAACCGCGGAGCAAATTAAACGCTCGCGATTCGACGGGCCGTCCAGGACCCGCTTTGAGGGTGTTTTTCTCCACTCTCAATTTGCCGCTTCGACCCGCCCTTAACCCTTCCGGCGCTCCTTTCCCACTCAATACCACCAATATTATGAACATATCTCATAAAGAGCCTTAATGAGACTTGAATATACCAGTGCTCGTATATAAACGTTAAATGGATACTATATGTAGTAATTTTTCGGACTGGGTAAATAGGCCTAAAAGGTCTGACTTTTTGGCATTTTAGCCTTGACAAAAGACCTATAAAGACAATAATCTAATTTCAAGTGGGATATTGTGGTGAAAAGTGGGGAGTAATTTTCGATGTTCCGCGGCCAGTTCGATCACAACATGGACAACAAGGGGCGGGTAAGTCTGCCCGCCCGGTACCGTGAGGCGCTCCGGGCCCACCAGGGCGAGGAGCGGGTTGTGGTCACCAAGTACTTCGAGGGCTGCCTCATCGGATACGCCGTGGACGAATGGCTCCAGTTCGAGGAGACGATCATCGGGTTCAATACCCTGGAAAAAGAATCGAGGAATATTCAGCGTTCCATCATCGCCGCCTCGGTGGAGCTGGCCACGGACAAGCAGGGCCGGATTCTGATTCCCAATCACCTCCGGGAATACGCCGCCATTGATCAGCAGGTGGTTTTTCAAGGGCTGGTCAACCGCTTCGAGATTTGGGGCAGGGAACGCTGGCTGGAGATGACCGTCTCTCCGAGCGAATTGACCGAGAGCGCCAAACGCCTGGCCGAGAACGGCGTTACCTTCTGACAGTGGCCGAGACCGTCCACCTGCCGGTACTGCTGACCCAGGTGATTGAATTATTGGCCGTCAAGGGGGGTGGAGTCTATGTGGACGCCACCCTGGGCGGCGGAGGATACACGGAGGCCGTTTTGGAGGCCGGAGCCGCAAGGGTGATCGCCTTGGACTGGGACCATGAGGCCCTGGAGAGGGCCGCCCAAAGGCTGGCCCCCTTCGGCTCCCGGGTGGTTTTGGAGAGAGCCGGTTTTCAGGAGGCGGGCGCTGTCCTGCACCGGATGGGGGTGGAGGCCGTGGACGGGGTCATGGCCGATCTGGGCCTTTCCTCGGACCAGCTTGAGACCGGGGAAAGAGGCTTCAGCTTCACCCACGACGGCCCCCTGGACATGCGCATGGACCGGCGGCTGAAGACCACCGCCGCGGATATCGTGGCCCAGGCCGGCGAAAATGAGCTGCGCCGGATTCTGGGCTCCCTGGGCCAGGAACCCAAGGGCGGCCGGATCAGCCGGGCCATCGTGGACCAGCGCAAAGAGCGGCCCATCACCACCACCGGCCAGCTGGCCGAGCTGGTCGGCCGGGTGGTCGGCCGAACCAAAAAAAAGATCCACCCGGCCACCCGGACCTTCATGGCCCTGCGGCTGGCGGTCAACAGGGAGCTGGAGAACCTGGAGGAGCTTCTGGCCGGCCTGCCCGGGATGCTTAAACCGGGCGGCCGGGCGGTGATCGTCTCCTATCACTCCCTGGAGGATCGGCGGGTCAAGGATTTTTTCAGGGAAGGCGCCAAGAGCTGCACCTGCCCCCCGGGCCGACCCTGTGTCTGCTCCGGCCGGGCCACATTCAGGGTTCTGACCAGGAAGCCGGTGGCGCCGGACCTGGACGAAGTTGAATGCAACCCCAGGGCCCGATCGGCCCGATTGCGGGCTGCGGAAAGGATATAGCCCGGTCGACGGGACAAGGAATGAACACGAGGCAGAAACATATCAGGCGCCAGCGGGTCAAATGGATCGTCCTCCTGACCGCTCTAATGGTCGGGGTGGGAATGATCTTTGCCTACTCCTCCAACCGGGTCATCGGGCTGGGATATGAGATTTCAACCCTTCAGGCCGAGCGACGCCAGGTCCTGGAGGAATACTCCAAGCTGAGGGTGGAGCTGGCCAGCCTGCGCCAGCCCGATCTGGTGGAAAGGATCGCCGTGGAGAAATTCGGCCTGGTCAGGCCCGCAGGAGAACGGGTGGTGGTGATCGAGTGACTAAGGGTTCTTCAAAAAAAGACCCCTTCCGCCTGAAACTGGCCATGGTCATGTTCTGCCTCATTCTGGCGGCCGGTTCGGTGGTGGCCAAGGCTTTTGTCCTGGCCAGTCTGGAGGCGGACAAGCTGGCTGAGCTGGCCCGCTCCGAGTACCATCAGACGGTCAAGGTGAGCCCCGACCGGGGCCTGATCTACGATCGCAACGGGGCTGAGCTGGCGGTCAGCGTCCAGGTGGACTCCATCCACGCCCGGCCGGGCCTGATCAAGGATCGGGCCAAGGCCGCCCCGGCCTTGGCCAAGGCCCTGGGCATGGACCGTCATACGGTGATGAAAATTTTGAACAGGCGTCACCCTTTTGTGTGGGTCAAGCGGCAGGTCGAGCCCCAGGTGGCCGAGGAGGTCGGCCGGCTGGCCATCGAAGGGGTGGGCATCACTCCGGAAAGCCGCCGCTTTTATCCCTACCGTCAGCTGGCCGCCCATCTTCTGGGCTTCACCGGGATCGACTCCAACGGGCTGGAGGGGCTGGAGAAAGAGTACGAGGAGTTTCTCAAGGGTAAGGACGGCAAGTTTGACCGCAAGGTGGACGCCCGGCGGCGGCCCATCTACATCAGCGGCGAGTCTCCCACCACCGCCACCAAGGGCAGCGATCTGGTCCTGACCATCGACAAGAGGATCCAGTACCTCCTGGAGCGGTCGCTCAAGGACGCGGTAAAGGCCCACGGGGCCCGTTCCGGCATGGGTTTGGCCCTGGTCCCGGCCACCGGCGAGATCCTGGCCTCGGCCGCCGTGCCGGGGTACAACCCCAACGTCTTTTCCACGGCTCCGCCCCAGAACCGGCGCAACAGGATCATCACCGATCCCTTTGAGCCGGGATCGACCTTCAAGATTTTCACCCTGGCCGCGGCTCTGGAGGCGGGGATCATAAACTCCGACACGGTTATCGACTGCGAGGACGGCAGATACGCCGTGGGGGCCAATACGATCCACGACACCAAACCCCACCAGAAGCTCAAGGCCCGGGAGGTGCTCAAGCTCTCCTCCAATATCGGAGCGGCCAAGATCGGACTGGCCCTGGGGCCCCAGAGGCTCCACCGGAGGCTCACGGATTTCGGCTTCGGTAAGCTGAGCGGGGTGGATCTTCCCGGAGAATCCAGGGGGCTTCTGGCGCCCCCAGAACGGTGGACCAAGATCGACACGGCCAACATCTCCTTCGGCCAGGGGGTCGCGGTCACGGCGGTTCAACTGGCCGCGGCCGTGGGCGCCGTGGCCAACAAGGGGTTGTTGATGAAGCCCCATCTGGTCAAGGAGATCATCGGGCCCGAAGGGCGGTCGATCAAGAGGATCCAGCCCCGGCCCGTGGGGCGGGTGGTCAGCCCCGGCACCGCCGCCAAGCTGATCAAGATGATGGAAGGCGTGGTGGAGGAGGGCGGCACCGGGCGGAGAGCCGCCTTGAGCGGCTACCGGGTGGCCGGCAAGACCGGCACGGCCCAGAAGCTGGACCCGGCCAAAGGGGTCTACTCCAACGACCACCATCTGGCCGTGTTCGTGGGGCTGGTCCCGGCCGACGATCCGGCCCTGGTTCTCCTGGTGGTGGTGGACGAACCCCAGGATTCGCCCTTTGGCGGGGTGGTGGCGGCGCCGGTGTTCGCCTCCGTGGCCGAGCAGGTCCTGCCCCTCATGGGCGTGGCCTCCAGCGAATCAAAACGCCGCTGGGCCAAGGTTATCAAGAGCCCTAGGGCCGGGAGTCGGGCGCAGGGGAGCCTTCTGGTCGGCCCGGCGGAAAAGTCCCGGATCAGGCCGAAGAAGGCGCAACGGAATCGTCGCATGCCGCAGCTGGTGGGGCTGTCCATGAGGGACGCCCTGCGGCTGGTGACCAGCCTGGGGCTCAGGCCGGAGATCAAGGGCAGCGGCAAGGTGGTCTGGCAGTCCCCGCCCGGCGGGCGGGATCTCACCGGGATAAACGCCTGCAGCCTGGTCCTCAAGGCGGAGGCCACATGAATCTGAGCGGATTGATCAAAGCCGTCAGCCCGGTGCTGGCCGGAACGGAACAAGGGAGGGGCCTTTCCGGCCGGCCCGGCGCGGAGACCGTCCCCGGTCTGGCCTACGATTCCCGGAAGATCGGGCCCGGCGAGGTTTTTTTCGCCCTGCCCGGAACCAACACCGACGGCGGCCTTTACATCGGGCAGGCCCTCGCCGCCGGGGCCGGGATAATTGTGGGCCGGGACGAGAGACCCTTGTCCATGGCCGGGTCCGGAGCGCTTTATCTCCGGGTGACCGACCCCCGGGCGGCCCTGGCCCTGGCCTCCCACGAGTTTCACGGCCGGCCCACCGAAAAGCTGGCCCTGGCCGGGGTGACCGGCACCAGCGGCAAGACCACCACCACCTACGCCCTGGAGGCCGTCTTCCAGGCGGCCGGCAGCCGGGCCGGGGTGGTGGGGACCAACAACTACCGCTTCCCCGGGGAGAGCAGGCCCGCTCCGGTGACCACTCCGGAGTCCCTGGAACTGGCCGAGATCTTTTCGGCCATGGTCCGGGCCGGAGTGGACCGGGCGGTCATGGAGGTCTCCTCCCATTCCCTGGCCCAGGGCCGGGTCAGGGGCTGCCGCTTCCAGGCCGCCTGTTTCACCAATTTGTCCCGGGACCACCTGGATTATCACCTGGACATGGAGGATTATTTCCAGGCCAAGAGAAAGCTTTTCCTGGAGTTCGAACTGCCCAAGGGCGCGGCTCTGAACCTGGACGACCCCTACGGCCGCCGCCTGGCAAAGGAGTTGGGCCCCTCCTGCCTGACCTTCGGCCTGAGCGCCGAGGCCCGGGTGAGGGCCGAAAAGGTGGAACTCTCGGCCCGGGGTATAAAGGCCCGGGTCACGACTCCGGCCGGGGATTTCACTCTAGATTCGCCCCTGCTGGGCGGGTTCAACCTCCAGAACTTCCTGGGGGCCGCGGCCCTGGCCCTGCTCCTGGAAGTGGAGCCGGACCACATCGCGGCCGGGCTGAACGGCCTGCCCGTGGTTCCCGGCCGCATGGAGGAGGTGGGCCGGCCCTACGGCCGCCGGGTCATCGTGGACTACTCCCACAAGGTGGAGGCCCTGGCCCGGGCCCTGGAGGTGGTTCGGGAGCTGACCCCCGGCCGGGTGATCGCCCTGTTCGGCTGCGGCGGCGACCGGGACCGGGGTAAGCGGCCCCTGATGGGCCGGGT
Organism: Desulfarculia bacterium; assembly: GCA_963662305.1. Classification (GTDB taxonomy): domain Bacteria; phylum Desulfobacterota; class Desulfarculia. The sequence goes on from OY759351.1 coordinate 1,936,274, forward strand.
GGCGGCCGAGAGCAGCGACTTGGTTATCCTCACCTCGGACAATCCCCGCAGTGAGAATCCTTACGAGATTTTGAAACAGATCGCGGAGGGTGTGGAGGAGGCCGGAGCCCGCTTCTTTGAGCCTGGAACCGCGTCCAGGTTAAACGGCCGGGCCGAATACACCGTGGTGGAGGACAGGCGAGAGGCCATCGGGCTGGCCGTCCGGACCATGGGGCCGGAGGATACGGTCCTCATCGCCGGCAAGGGCCACGAGAATTACCAATTGGTGGGCGACAAGCGCCTCCACCTGGACGACCGGGAAGAGGCTGTCCGGGCCTTGCGGGAAGTGGGGGCCTGACCGTGGACTTTGATCGCGCCGTAACGCGGGCTGGCCACAACACCGGGGGGCTGCGGTGAGGCTGACAGTGCGGGAAATAATGGAGGCCCTGGCGATCCAGGCTCCGGTCCTGCTCCAGGGCGACCCGGACTTCGTCTTCCAGGGCCTGACCACCGACTCCCGCCGGGCCGCCCCGGGCCAGCTCTTCGTGCCCCTGGTGGGGGAGAATTTCGACGGCCACGAGTTCATCGGCCGGGCCCTGGCCGCCGGCGCCTCCGGGGCCTTGCTGGACCAGGCCCGGACCGGGATTCAGGACGGCTGGCCCCGCAGTGCGGCGGTCGTCCAGGCCAAGGACACCCTGGAGGGGCTGGGGCTGATCGCCGGGTGGTGGCGCCGGGGGTTGCCGGCCCAGGTCCTGGCTGTCTCCGGTTCCATGGGCAAATCCACGGTCAAGGAGATGGCCGCCTCGATCTTGGAACAGCGCTACCGGGTGCACAAAAACAAGGGCAACTTCAACAACCTCATCGGGCTGCCCCTGACCCTTCTGGCGGCCGGCCCTGATACGGAAAAGATAGTGGTTGAACTGGGGATAAATCAACTGGGCGAGATGGAACGGCTGGCCGAAATAGCCCGGGCCGACGCCGCCCTTCTGACCAACGTGGGCCCGGTCCATCTGGAGGGTTTAGGCGGACTGGAAGGGGTTGTCCGGGCCAAGACCGAGCTGTGGCGGAGAATGAAGCCGGGCGGAACAGCCGTGGTCAACTTGGACGACCGGTTCCTAAAAGACGCGGCCGCCGGGATTCCGGGAGAAAAGGTGACCTTCGGCACAGCCGGGAAAAGCCCCGGGGCCGATGTGCTCCTGCGCCGGGTTCGGCCCGCCGGAGACGGCGGTCTCAATCTGGTCCTGGAAATCGAGGGCAAGGCCTGCGAGGCCGACCTGCCCGCGGTGGGCCTGTTCCAAGGGCTCAACGCCGCCGCGGCGGCGGCCGGGGCCTATGCCCTGGGTGCGGGGTTGGACGACATCTGCGGCGGACTGACCGAGTTCGAGCCCATCCCCCACCGAATGAGGCTGCTCAAGGGGGTGGACGGGTTGACCCTCCTGGACGATTCCTACAACGCCAACCCAGGGGCCATGGAACAGGCTCTGGCCACCCTGGTCCAGCTTACCCCCCAAGGAGGCCGCTCCCTGGCCGTGCTGGGGCCCATGGCCGAGTTGGGGGAGGAAAGCGGAGAGGCCCATCGGCGGTTGGGGATTTACGTCGCCGGGCAGGGGTTGGACCTGCTCGTCACCATGGGCGCCTTTGCCGGGGTGGTGGCAGAGGCGGCCCGAGAAGCGGGATTGGCCGGGGTCTGGGAGGCGGACGGGCCCAAGGAGGCGGCCCGGATTCTGTTCGATTTTGGCCGGCAAGGAGATTTTGTGCTGATCAAGGGCTCCCGGGTGGCCCGGATGGAAGAACTGGTCTCCCTTATGTCCGAGGTCCGGGATGAACTTTAAGGGCCGCAGGGTGCTGGTGGTGGGTTTGGGCCTGAGCGGCCTGGCTGCGGCCAGGTACCTGAACGGCCAGGGGGCCCGGGTCAGGGCCACGGACAACCGCCCGGCCGATAAGCTGGGCCCGCAGGCCAGGGAGCTTGAACAGGCAGGTGTGGAACTGATTTTGGGAGAACATCCGCAGGATATTTTCACTCAGGCCGAGCTGATCGTGGTCAGCCCGGGGGTGCCCCTGTCCCTGCCCGGACTGGCGGCGGCCCGGAAGGCCGGGGTGGAGATCGTGGGCGAGATGGGGCTGGCGGCATCTCTGATTGATCTCGACCTGGTGGCCGTGAGCGGGACTAACGGCAAGTCCACCACCACGGCCCTGATCGCTCATCTCCTGGAGGCGTCCGGCAAAAAGGTTTTTCTGGGGGGCAACATCGGCCGCCCCCTGATCGAGTATCCGATGTCCGATCGTTCGGCCCAGGTAGGGGTTATCGAAGTCTCCAGCTACCAGCTGGAGAGTATGCCCCGCTTCGGGCCCAAGGTGGCGGTTCTGACCAACGTCTCTCCGGATCATCTGGACCGGCACGGGTCCTTCGAGGCCTACGGCCGGGCCAAGGCCCGGCTCTGGGCCGACCTGGGTCCGGAGGACTGGTTGATCATAAACCGCGATGACAAAGCCTCCACCACCCTGGCCCGGGACAGCCGGACTGGAGTATTGACTTTCGGCCTGACCCGGGCCGAAGGCCCCGGAGCCTCACCGCTGGACCGGGTCAGGGCCTTCCTCTCCAACGGCCTGGGCGCCCGGGCGGAGGTGGATATTTCGGGCTGGAACCAGCCCGGCGGCCACAATCTGGAAAACCTCATGGCGGCCCTTCTGGCGGCCTGGCTCATGGGCGCCGATCCGGAAGCCATGGGCCTCGCCCTGAGCTCCTTCAAGGCGCTGCCCCACCGCCTGGAATGGGTAGGAAACAAAGGCGGGGTGGATTTTTACGACGATTCCAAGGCCACCAACGTCATCTCCGCGGCCAAGGCCGTGGCCGGGTTCGACCGGCCGGTAATCCTCATCGCCGGCGGACTGGACAAGGGCGCCGGATATGCGGAGCTGGCCGAGGCCGGCCAAGGCCGGCTCAAGGCGGCGGTCCTCATCGGCCGGGCCGCGGAACTAATGGCCGGGGAGCTGAAAGGGGTCTGCCCGGTTCATCTGGCCGGAGAGCTGAAGCCGGCCTTTGAGATCAGTCTGGAACTGGCCCGGCCCGGGGATGTGGTCCTCCTCTCCCCGGCCTGCGCCTCGTTCGACCAGTTCGAGAATTTCAATAAAAGGGGCGAGGCCTTCCGGGCCCTGGTGGAGGAGCTCAACTAAGTGGCCGAAAAGGGCAAAAGCAGAGCCAACAGAGCTGTGGAGGCGGCCGGGTTCGACCTGTGGCTCCTGGCTCCGGTGGTTATCCTGTGCGGGGTGGGCCTGCTCATGGTCATGTCGGCCTCCAGCGTCCTGGCCGAGGTCCGCTACGACGACGCCTATTTTCTGTTGAAAAAACAGGGCCTCTCCCTGGGCCTGGGCCTGGCGGTGATGATCTCCTGTCTTTTCATCCGGACCTCCCTGCTCCGGTCCCAGGTCTACCCCCTGCTGCTGGTCAGCCTGACCCTCCTGGTCCTGGTCTTTCTCCCCGGCCTGGGCCGTACCGCGGGAGGGGCCACCAGCTGGCTCAAACTGGGCGGAGTCTCCCTCCAGCCCTCGGAGGTGGCCAAACTCTCCCTGTGCCTCTATCTGGCCTACTCCATGGCCAAGAACCGGGAGAGCATGGACCGCTTTTCGGTGGGGCTTCTGCCCCATCTGATCATCGGCGGGGGCATGGTCGGCCTGACCGTGCTCCAGCGCGATCTGGGCATGTCGGCCATCCTGTTCATCCTCCTCCTGGCGATTCTCTTTCTGGGCGGGGCCAAAATCAAGCAGCTCTCGGCCCTGGCCGCCACGGTGGCTGCGGCCGGGGTCTTCCTGGTCATGATCGCCCCCTACCGGGTCCAGCGCATCGCGGCCTACACCGACCCCTGGGCCGACCCCAAGGGCACCGGATTCCAGATAATCCATTCCTTCCTGGCTTTCGGCACGGGCGGGCTGTTCGGGGCCGGCCTGGGCCAGAGCCACCAGCGGCTGGGTTATCTGCCCGAGCCCCACACCGACTTCATCTTCGCCATCCTGGGCGAGGAGGTGGGCTTCGTGGGCGTGGTGGCCGTGGTGGCCCTCTTTCTTCTGCTGGCCTACCGCGGTTTCCACTGGGCGGCCAAGGCCAAGGAGCCTTTTCAAAGATACCTGGCCCTGGGCATGACCCTGGTTATCGTCCTCCAGGCCCTGGTCAACATGATGGTGGTTCTGGGGCTGATGCCCACCACCGGGGTGACCCTGCCCTTCATCTCCTACGGCGGGACCTCCCTGGTGGTCAACCTGGCCGCGGCCGGAGTTTTGATGCGGCTTTCCCTGGAGATCCGGAGAGGCTGATGTACGAACGTTACCGCCATATCCACCTGGTCGGAATCGGGGGCATCGGCATGTCCGGCATCGCCGAGCTGCTCCTGAACCAGGGCTACACCGTGTCCGGCTCGGACCTCAAGGACGGCCCCATCATCAGGCGGCTGGAGGGTCTGGGCGGCCGGATCAGGATCGGCCACGCTCCGGAGAACGTGGCCGGAGCTGACGTGGTGGTCATCTCTTCGGCCGTGAGCCGGGACAATCCCGAGGTCGTGGCGGCCCGGGCCGAGAGGATCCCGGTGATCCCCCGGGCCGAGATGCTGGCCGAGCTGATGCGGCTCAAGTACGGGGTGGCCGTGGCCGGGGCCCACGGCAAGACCACCACCTCCACCATGGTGGGGGCGGTGTTGGAGAGCGGGGGCCTGGACCCGACCCGGATCATCGGGGGCCGCCTTTCGGCCCTGGGTTCGGCCAACGCCCGCCTGGGCGGCGGTCAGTTCCTGGTGGCCGAAGCCGACGAGTCGGATGGGTCTTTTTTAACTCTGACCCCGACCATCGCCGTGGTCACCAACATCGACGTGGAGCACCTGGATTTCTACAGCGGGCTGGACCAGATAAAGGAGACCTTCCTCAACTTCATGAACAAGGTTCCCTTCTACGGTCTGGACGTGATCTGCCTGGACGACGAGAACCTCCAGTCCCTGATCCCCTCCCTGACCAAGCGGGTCATGACCTACGGCTTTTCGACCCAGGCCCTTCTCCAGGCCCTGGAGCCCCGGGTCAAGGGGTTGGGCATGTCCTTCCGGGTTGTTTGCAAGGGCGAGGAACTGGGGACCGTGGAGCTGCCCGCGCCGGGCCGCCACAATGTGCTCAACGCCCTGGCCGCCATCGGGGTGGGTCTGGAGCTGGAGGTGCCTTTTGAGCGCATCGCCCAAGGCCTGGCCGGAATGGGGCGGATCGAGCGGCGTTTCCAGATGAGGGGGGAGAGAGGCGGGGTCGCGGTTCTGGACGACTACGCCCACCACCCCACGGAGATCAAGGCCACCCTGGAGACCCTGGGCCAGTGCTGGACCGAGCGGCGTCTGGTGGTGGTCTTTCAGCCCCACCGCCACTCCCGGACCGAAGCCCTGGTGGAAAATTTTGCCACCTCTTTTTACGGGGCCGACCGGCTTTTCGTTCTGCCCATCTACGCCGCCGGAGAGAAGCCGGGCCGGGTCACGGCCCGGGACCTGGCCGCACTCACGGCCGAGCACGGGCACCAGGCGGTGAGCTACGTGGAGGACCGGGAGGAGTTGCTGGCCGCCCTGGAACAGACCCTGAAGCCGGGAGACCTGCTGGTCACCCTGGGGGCCGGGGATGTGTGGCAGGTGGGCGTCTCCTATCTGGAAAGGGGCGGGGCATGACGTCCAAAGGCGAGATGGAGGTCCTGTTCAGGCTGGTCCTGGCCCCCTACACCACCTTTGGGATCGGCGGCCCGGCCGAGGTTGTCTACTTCCCCCGCCGGACCGAGGACCTGAAACGGGTCTTCAAAATCCACCAGGGCGGGGAGGAGCCGGTTTTCCTGGGCGGCGGGTCCAATGTCCTGGTCAGCGACGAGGGCACGGCCGAACCGGTGGTGATCATGAGGCAGGGGTTCGACCAACTGGAGTGGCGGGATGTCGGCGGGGGCCGGGTCCTGATCCGGGTGGGGGCCGGAGTGGCCTCGGCCGCCCTGGTCAGCCGGGCCGCTGAGGAAGGCTGGGCCGATCTGACTTTTCTGGCCGGCATCCCCGGGACCGTGGGCGGGGCCGCGGTCATGAACGCGGGGTACGGGAAAAAGACCATGGCCGAAGTGGTGGCCGCCCTGACCGTGATGGAGGCTGACGGAGAGAGCATCCGCCTGGAGCGCCGGGACCTGGACTACGGCTACCGCAGGCTGAACCTGGCCCAGGGCGCCGTGGTGGTGGAGGCCGAGCTGGAAAGCGGCCTGGGCGACTCGGACAAGGTCTCGGAAGAAATCAGGGAGTCCCGGGATAAGCGGGCCCGGACCCAGCCCAAGGGGGTCAGGTCGGCCGGATCGTTTTTTAAGAATCCGGAGAATGATTTCGCCGGACGGCTCATCGAGGCGGCCGGGCTCAAGGGGCTTACCCACGGCGGAGCCCAGGTCTCCCCGGTGCACGCCAATTTTATCGTCAACACCGGCTCGGCCACGGCCCGGGAGGTGTTGACTCTGGCCCAGGAGGTCAGGGACAAGGTCGAGGCCCGGTTTAATGTTTGCTTGCAGCCCGAAGTCAGGTTCATCGGGCGAGGAGGGGAAAGATGGCCCTGGATGGGGTCCTGAAAATCAGACCCTGGCCGGTCAAGGCGGGGCGGGCTCAGGGAAACAAGACTTCATCGGCCCGGACGGCCAAAAAGGCCGGAGCCGACAGCCGCTCGAGACTGATCCCCGGCTGGTGGAGGGCCTTGAAATCAGCCGGATTCTGTCTGGTGGGGCTGATCGCCCTGAGCGCGGTCTCTCTGGGACTGGTGGTCAGCTACCAGGCCCTGCTGGTGTCCCCCTTCTTCGCCCTGGAGGATTTGAGCATCAGCGGTCAGGAGAGGCTGTCCAGGCAGGATATCCAGCGGTTGGCCGGGATAGGGCCGGGGATGAACATCCTCAAGATGAACCCCAAAGAGATGATCCAAAAGCTGGAATCCTCGCCCTGGGTGGAGAAGGCCCAGATCAGGCGGGTTCTGCCGGACGAGCTGAGAATCCACATCCAGGAGAGGCGGCCCTGGGCCCTGCTCAATTCCGACGGGTTGTGGTATCTGGACCGCTTGGGCCGGCCCATCAAAAGGATAGAGGCCGGAGAGGAGTTCAATCTGCCGGTCATCAGCGGGCTGGACCCCCAGGCCGCTCAGACCCCTCAGGGCCGTCAGGACCTGGTCGAGGCCATGGAGATTGTGGCCAAGCTCTCCCGGTCCGATACGCCGCTGATCCTGGACCAGGTCTCGGAGATCCGGTTCAGCCTGGGCAACGGGGCCACGGTCCTGCCCCTCTCCCCCGGACCGAGGGTCGTCCTGGGCCGGGGCCGGGTGAGCCTTAAGCTGGAGCACTGGCGGAAGGTCCTGGCCGATTTGAGGGCCAAGGGAATTCTTTCCCAGGTGGAATACATCGATCTCAGGCTGGGCGATAAGGCCTTTGTGGGCCTGAAGGCAAGGTGATCATATGGCCTCGGCAAAAAACGAATCAGGACAGATAGTGGTCGGCCTGGATATCGGGACCACCAAAATATGCGCCGTGGTCGGCGAAGTCATGGATGACCATATCGACATCGTGGGCATCGGAACCCATCCTTCCGTGGGCCTGCGCAAGGGGGTGGTGGTCAATATCGACTCCACGGTGAACTCCATCCGCCAGGCCGTGGAGGAGGCCGAGCTCATGGCCGGGACCGAGATATCCACGGTCTTTGCCGGTATCGCCGGGGGCCACATCCAGTCCCTGAACAGCCACGGGGTCATCGCGGTCAAGAGCCGGGAGGTGGACGAAAGCGACGTGAGCCGGGTTATCGAGGCGGCCAAAGCGGTCTCCATCCCCATGGACCGGGAGGTCATCCACATTTTGCCTCAGGAGTTCATTGTGGACGACCACGACGGAATTCTGGACCCCAAGGGCATGACCGGGGTGCGGCTGGAGGCCAAGGTCCACATCATTACCGGGGCGGTGACCTCGGCCCACAATTTGATCAAATGCTGCAACAAGGCCGGGCTGGACGTGGCCGACATCGTCCTGGAGTCTCTGGCCTCCTCCGAGGCGGTCCTGACCCAGGACGAGAAGGACCTGGGGGTGGCTCTCATCGACCTGGGCGGCGGGACCACGGATCTGGCCGTGTTTTTGAACGGAACCATCCGCCACACTTCGGTCCTCTCCCTGGGCGGGGTGAACGTGACCAAGGACGTCTCCATCGGGTTGCGCACCCCCGAGGCCGCGGCCGAGAAGATAAAGAGGCGTTACGGCTCCTGCCTCATCAGCCGGATCGGCAAGGACGAGGTCATCGAGGTGCCCCAGACCGGAGGCCGGGAGCCCATGGTCCTCTCCCGGAGGTTTCTGGGGGAGATCATTGAGCCCCGGATGGAGGAGATCCTCTCCTTGACCGCCCGGGAATTGCAACGGTCCGGGTTCGGCGACAGAATCTCGGCCGGGGCGGTGGTCACCGGAGGAACCGCCCTCATCGACGGCATGAGCGAACTCTCGGAACAGGTCATGGAGCTCTCCACCAGGGTCGGATATCCCCAGGGGGTGGCCGGACTGACTGATGTGATCAACAATCCCATGTACGCCACGGCCGTGGGCCTGGTGCTGTACGGGGCAAAGGGGTCTCCGTCCCGGAAGTTCCGGATCCGGGATCAGAATATATTCAACAACGTTATCCACCGGATGAAAAGCTGGTTTAAAGAGGTCTTCTAAATCAGACGACCGATAAAGGGGAGGTTATAGATGAGTGATTCCATATTTGAACTGGTCGATGAGGGCCAGGGTGGGGGCGATCAGATGGACCAGGCCATGATCGGGGCCAGGATCAAGGTGGTCGGACTGGGCGGCGCCGGGGGGAACGCGATCAACAACATGATCGAGGCGGGATTGGGCGGCGTGGAGTTCATCGCCATCAACACCGACTGCCAGGATCTGGCCAAGTCCAAGGCCCGGGCGCGAGTCCAAATCGGCCGCGAGGCCACCCGGGGCCTGGGCACCGGGGCCAACCCGGAGATGGGCCGCCTGGCCGCCGAGGAGAATTTGGAGACGGTCCGCCAGGCCCTGGAGGGAGCGGACATGGTCTTTCTGGCGGCCGGCATGGGGGGCGGCACCGGGACCGGAGCGGCACCGGTGGTGGCGGACCTGGCCAAGGAGATGAACTGCCTCACCGTGGCCGTGGTGACCAAGCCCTTCTTTTTCGAGGGTCCCCTGCGGATGCGGGTGGCCGAGCAGGGTCTCAAGGAGTTGACCAGCCGGGTGGATACGGTCATCGTCATCCCCAACGACCGGCTGCTGGAGACGGCTCCCAAGGACGCCCCGGCCACCGGAGCGTTCAAGCAGGCCGACGACGTTCTCCTGGAGGCGGTCCGGGGCATCGCCGATCTGATCACCGACACCGGGACCATCAACGTGGACTTTCAGGACGCCCGGATGGTCATGTCCGAGAAGGGCCAGGCCCTCATGGGCACGGGCACGGCCAGCGGCGACAACCGGGCCGTGGAGGCGGCCAGGCTGGCCATCTCCAACCCCCTTCTGGAGGACGTCTCCATCAGCGGGGCCAGGGGCGTTCTGATCAACATCACCGCCGGTCCGGACTTGACCGCCAACGAGATGAAGGAAGCGGCGGCCATGATCCAGAAGGACGCCCACGAGGAGGCAAAGGTCTTTTTCGGCCTGGTCATCGACCCCGAGCGCAGCGGGGATGTGGCCGTGACCGTTATCGCCACGGGCATCACCAAGGGGTCCAAGATTCACCAGATGGACATGAACACCCTGCGCCAAAGCGCCTATCAGGAGTGCGTTCAGCGCCAGGACCTGGAAAGGCCCACCTTTCTGGACCGGCCCAACCGGATCCGGGAGGAAGGGCCCTTGAAAAACAGATCCACCGGGTTGGACATGAACGATCCGGAGATACCCACCTTTCTGAGGCGGGTGGCCGACTAGGCTTGTATGTCCTGGCGAATAAAGGCGGCATTGCGGGAACTCCTGGCCTCCGAACGGGGCTTTGCGCCTCTGGGCGGGGGAGGGGAGATCTCCTTTGTCCTGGCCTTTGGCAACACCTATCGCCTGGGTATGTCCAACCTGGGATTCCAGTCTGTTTTCGGTCTTCTCAGTCAAAGACCGGAAATAGCGGCCCGGCGGGCCTTCCTGCCGGAACCGGAACTGCTGGCCGAGCACCGGAGAACCGCTACCCCCTGGTTGACTCTGGAGGATGGCCGGCCGGCAGCAGAAGCAGAGGTAATCGCCTTTTCACTCCCCTTTGAGAACGATTACCTCAACGTCCTGACCCTCCTCGGGCTGGCCGGACTTCCCCTCCGGTCCAGCCTGAGGAGGGAAAGGAACCCCCTCATCATGGCCGGAGGGATGGGGCCCACCTTGAACCCGGAACCCCTGGCCCCCTACCTGGATCTGATCCTTATCGGCGAAGCGGAGGAGCTGCTCCCGGATTTCATCCAGGCCTACAGCCGGGTCCGGGACAGGCCCAAGCAGGAGATCCTCCTTCATCTGGCCAGGGAGGTTCCGGGGGTCTACGTTCCCGAATTGTACCTGTCCGTTTACGATTCCAAAAACCGCTTTATGCGACACGAACCGAAATTTCCCGGTCTGCCGGAAAAGATTCAAAGACGCCGGGTAAAAAAACTGGAAAGCCCGACGGTTTCGCCCCTGGTCAGCTCCGAGACCGAGTTCCCGGACCGGCCCCTGATTGAGATCTCCCGGGGTTGCGGCCGCGGCTGCCGCTTCTGCGCCGCAGGCCACATTATCCGCCCGCCCCGGCGACCTCCTTTTGAGACCACCCTGGAGGAGGTGAAAAGAGCGGCCGCAGAGTTCCGTTCCGTGGGCCTGGTCAGCGCCGCCGCCTCGGACCTGCCCGGCATAGAGGAGCTCTGCCTGGCCGCGGTCCATGCCGGAGCCAAGATCTCTCTTTCCTCGCTCAGGGCCGACACCCTCTCCCCGCCCCTGGCCAGGCTTTTGGCCGAGGCCGGGGTCCAGACCCTGACCTTGGCCCCGGAGGCCGGCAGCCAGAGGCTGCGCCGGGTGATCAACAAGGGCCTGACCGAGGACGATATTCTGGAGGCCTGCCTCCACACCATCGAGGCCGGAATACGCAGGCTGCGGCTTTATTTCATCATCGGCCTGCCCACGGAAAAGGACGAGGACGTCCTGGCCATAGCCGAGCTGACCAAAAAAATCGGCCACCATATCCGGGAAGTCCGCCAGGGCGATAATTTTAACCTGGTCACCCTGTCCGTTTCCAGTTTCGTGCCCAAACCCCATACCCCCTTTCAGTGGGCGGCCATGAATGAGGTCAAGGAGCTTAACCGCAAGAGCAAACTTATCAGAAAGGCGCTCAAGGGCGAAAAACGGGTCAGGATCACCTTTGACAGCCCCAAATGGGCAGCCGTGGAGGCCCTCATCGCCAGGGGCGACCGCAGGGTGGGGGAGCTTCTGGAGACGGTCCACAAGCTGGGCGGAGACTGGAAGGAGGCCCTCAAGGAGGCCAATCTCAACCCGGATTTCTACACCGTGCGCAAGAGGACCATGGAGGAGCCATTCCCCTGGGAGATCGTGGACTCGGGGATAAAACGGGAATACTTATGGAATGAGTATATCCGGGCCAGCCAGGGAAAAATCTCTCCAGATTGCAAAGATGAGGGATGCACCCGGTGCGGGGTGTGCTGAGGGAAGCGTACGGCTTAGCCGGCCGAGAGACGCCCGGTCACTATGGCGTACAGCATGGAGAACAAGAGGGAAAGGAGGTTACCGATTAAAAAATAATTGTTGGAAATTCCAGGACCGCTTTCGTCATGGAGCCTGGTGCCCAGCTTAAAGGCTCCGAAAGCGATTATGATTTGAGGAAAACCGTTCTGAAGACCGGTGAATAGAACCAGCCGCTCCAATATTCCCTTGGAAATGGCCCAGACGTTGACGATTCCATCATTCTTCGGCCCCAGTTTTTTATGCAGAACCAGGAACACCACAAAGGCGACGGCCTCTCCCCCCGCAAAGACGAGCAAGGGAATCAGCAGATTCATTGGGCGGCGTTCCCGGCCAGGGCCATGATGGTCTGCCTGACCAGTTGATATTCCTTGATCTCCAGGGTCTTCCGCCTTTTCCAGACCTGGCTGGCGTTCATTCCGTGAAGTTGTCCCACCTGTTCGTTGGCGTCTCGGTTGATCATGTCATAGATGAGGCGGTAGTCCTCAATTTTCCACCGGTCGTATAACAGGGTTATCACATGGAAGAGATCGTTTATTGGTTTAATTCGGGGAAGAGAATCCGGGCTGAAGAGTACTCTTGATTTCTCTCTTTTCAAGGCCGAAAGCAGCTCTCGGGCCCTGGTCAGCCCGTATCCAAGCATACCGTACGCCCTCTCGGGGTTTATGGCAGACTCTATTGGACCATAATGAGAGACATACCGTAGTTTCAGATCAGAACCTTTTCTTAAAACTTCTTCTCCCAGAAAAAAAACGGATTCTGCTGCTGTCTCAAAAGAATCAACTACCCCCTGAAATTCATCACCTAATGTTATGGTCAGAGGCGATCGGATCCGTTCAGCAAAATGTTGGTTACAGGAGGAGACCAGATCTTGGAAGCAGGAAATGAGGACGTCGCCCTTCTGCTTCCTGCTTCCGATAATGTCACCCATCAGGATGTGATAGTTTTTCGGGCTCTTCATTTGTAAAAACCAGGATTTGGGATTCTGTTTCAGAATAACTGAAATAACGTTCACGATTTCAGTTATTCTGAAATTAAGAGATATATTTCAGAAAAACTGAAATTAACTCATGGCTTCAGTTATTAGGCACGTAGCCGCTATCTGTCAAGTCAAATCTGCCTTTACGATGACAAGGGAGTGAGTTGGAGCGGGGCTCGAAACTGAAAGCCTGGGCAAAAAGTGCGGCGGCGAAGGGTTTGAGGGCTGGGAGCAGCCCCCTACTTCCCGGTGCTGCCCCAGCCGCCTTCGCCTCTTTCCGTTTCGGGCAGCTCTTCCACTTCCTCGAACCGGGCCTGGAAGACCGGGGCGATGATCATCTGGGCGATGCGGTCGCCACGTCGCACGGTGTAGGGCTCCGGCCCCAGGTTGATCAAAGAGCAGCGCATTTCGCCCCGGAAGTCGGAGTCCACCGTGCCCGGGGCGTTTATCAGGGAGATGCCGTGCTTGGTGGCCAGCCCGGAGCGGGGCCGGATCTGGCCCTCGAACCCCCGGGGGATGGCCATGGCGATGCCGGTGGGGACCAGGGCGATGCGGCCCGGCTGGATGGTCAGGGGCTCGTTCACCGCGGCCCGAAGGTCCACTCCGGCCGAACCCGGAGTGGCGTAGGCGGGCAGGTCCATGTCCCGGCCGTGGGCCAGCCTTTTGACCAGGACCCTTATCCTGTCTTTGTCAGGGGGGGGCATCAGTTGCGGTACCATCCCTTGGCCAGGGATTTCTCCACCCCCGGTCCCAGGGCCACCAGGGCCATGTTTTGGGGATCCAGCATCATTGCCGCCGTCTGGGCGATCATCTCCGGGGTGACCCCGTTGATGCTGTCGGCCAGTTCCTCGTAGGGGATGTAGCGGCCGAAGTTGAACTCGTTCTTGGCCATCCTGGACATGCGCACGTCCGTGGACTCGGCGGCCAGGAAGATGGAGCCCTTGAGGTGCTCCTTGGCCTTGCTCAGGTCCTCCGGGTCGACCCCATGACTGAGTTGGTCCATGACCTCCAGAACCACCTTCAGCGCCTCCTCGGTCCGGGAGGGCTCCACCCCCAGGTAGACCCCCAGCATGCCCGTATCAGAGTAAGAGGCCAGATAGGAGTATACCGCGTAGGCCAGGCCCCGCTTCTCCCGCACCTCCTGGAAGAGGAGGGAGGACATGGAGCCGCCCAGAAGGATGTTCAGGAGAGCCGCGGCGAAGCGCTGCTCCGCCACGGCGGAGACTCCGGGCAGGCCCAGGCAGAGATGGACCTGTTCCAGGTCCCTTTCTTTGATAAGGTCTCCGTTGTCGGCCGGGGGCGCCTGGGGCCGGACCGGGCCGGGCTCGGCCGAAAGAGGCTCGAAGCCGGGCCGGATCAGCTCCACCAGACGCTCGTGGTCCAGCGAGCCGCTGGCCGCCACCACGATCCTGTCGGGCCGATAGTTGTTGAGAATGTAGGATTTCAACCCCTCCGAGTCAAAGGCGGCCACGCTCTCCATGGTCCCCAGGATGGGCCGGCCCAGGGGGGCGTCGGGCCAGAAGACCTCTGGCAGAAGCTGGTGGACCTGCTCGTCCGGGGTGTCCTCCACCATCTTGATCTCCTGGAGGACCACCTCCTGCTCCTTTTGCAGCTCCTCGGGAGCGAACAGGGAGTTGAGGAAGATGTCGGTCAGAAGATCCACCATCTGGTCCAGGTGGTTATCCAGAACCTTGGCGTGGTAGCAGGTGTTCTCCCTGGAGGTGAAGGCGTTGCCCATCCCTCCGATGGAGTCGATCTCCTTGGCGATGTCCAGGGCCGAGCGGCGCTCGGTGCCCTTGAACATCATGTGCTCCAAGAGGTGGGATATGCCGGCGGTTTCCAGGTCCTCGTCCCGGGAGCCGGCGCCCACCCAGACCCCCACGCTCACGGAGCGGACATGGTCCATTCCCTCGGTCAGGACCCTGACCCCGTTAGCCAGAACGGTTTTTTTAATCAAGCCTATTCTCCCCGTCGTCCTCTGCCGCGGCCGCCGCGGTCGCCGGAATCGGAAGAATCCCCTTCGGGTTTATCCAGAAGGGCCTTAAGGGAGAGCTTGATCTTGCCGTTGGGGTCCACGCCGATGCACTTCACCTTGACCTCGTCCCCCTCGTGGAGCACGTCGGTCACCCGGTTGACCCTGTGATGGGCCAGCTCGGAGATGTGGCAGAGTCCGTCGGTTCCGGGCAGGACCTCGATAAACGCGCCGAAGTCGGTGATCTTTTTGACCACGCCTTCATAAATCGCGCCGACCTCGGCCTCTTTGGTGATGGACTTGATCAGGTCGATGGCCTGATCGATGGCCGCCTTGTCGTTGGAAGAGACCAACACCCGGCCCGAGTCCTCCACATCCACCCGGCAGCCCGTCTCGGCCTGGATGGCCTTGATGACCTTTCCGCCTGGTCCGATGATGTCCCGGATCTTCTCCGGTTTGATCTGAACGGCCACGATCTGAGGCGCGAAATCGGACATGGTCGTCCGGGGAATTTTAATGGCCTCGTTCATCTTGGAGAGGATATGCAGCCGGCCGTCCTTGGCCTGGGCCAGGGCCTGCTTCATGACCTCCTTGGTCACCTCGGAGATTTTGATGTCCATCTGGATGGCGGTGATGCCCCGGTCGGAGCCGGCCACCTTGAAGTCCATGTCGCCCAGATGGTCCTCGTCGCCCAGGATATCCGTGAGCACGGCGATCTCCTGGTCTTCCTTGATGAGCCCCATGGCCACCCCGGCCACGGCGTCGGTGATGGGCACGGCCGCGTCCATCATGGACAGCGAACCGCCGCAGACCGTGGCCATGGAGGAGGAGCCGTTGGACTCCAGGATGTCGGAGACCACCCGGACCGTGTACTGGAAGTCGTCCTGGTCGGGCAGGGTGTTGATCAGAGCCCGCTCGGCCAGGGCGCCGTGGCCCAGATCGCGCCGGGAAGGACCGCCCAACCGCTTGGTCTCGCCCACCGAGAAGGGCGGGAAGTTGTAATGGAGGAAGAATTTCTTCAGGCTGTCCCCCATGATGTTTTCAATCCGCTGTTCATCTCCCTGGGTGCCCAGGGTGGTGGTCACCAGGGCCTGGGTCTCGCCCCTGGTGAAGAGAGCCGAACCGTGGGCCCGGGGCAGGACCCCCACCTCGCAGGAGATGGGCCGTACCTCGGTCAGGCCGCGGCCGTCGATCCTCTTTTTCTGGGAGATGATCATCTGGCGCATGAGCTCGGCCTTGAAGTCGGAGACGGCCTCGCTGATTTCGCCCGCACGGCCCTCGAACTCCTGGGCCAGGGCGGCCAGGATCTCTTTCTTGGCCGCTTTAAAGGCGGCGTAGCGGGGCATCTTTTCGGGGATGACCATGGCCTGCTCAAGGCTGGCCCGGCCCACCTGGCGGACCCTGTCCACCAGGGCCTGGTCGACCTGGGGCGGGGTGAACTCCCGTTTGGCCTTGCCGGCCTCGCGGATCAGTTCCTCCTGCATGTCGATCACCGGCTGAACCGCCGCATGCCCGATCCAGATGGCCTCCAGGACCTCCTCCTCGGAGGCGTACTGGGCCCCGCCCTCGACCATGACGATGGCTTCGCGGCTGGCCGCGATGGTGATGTTGATGTCCGAGTCCAGGAGCTGGGTGGCGGTGGGGTTGATCACCCACTCGCCCTCGATCCGGCCCACCCGGCAGCCGGCGATGGGGCCGTCCCAGGGAATGTCCGACAATCCCAGGGCGGCCGAGGCCCCGGTCAGAGCCAATACGTCCGCGTCGTTCTCCGTGTCCGAGGAGATCACGTTGGCGATAACCTGGGTCTCGTACTTGTAGCCCTTGGGGAAGCGGGGCCTGATGGGGCGGTCGATGACCCGGCAGGTCAGGGTCTCCTTAAGGCTGGGCCGTCCGATCTCCCGGCGGAAGTAGTTGCCCGGAATCCGCCCGGCGGCCCAGGACATCTCCTGGTAGTCAACGGTTAAGGGAAAGAAATCGATCCCCTCCCTGACCTCGTCCGTGGAGACCACGGTCACCAGGACCATGGTGTCGCCGTAGCGGACCAGGACCGAACCGCTGGCTTGCTTGGCCACCCGGCCCGTCTCGATGACCAGATCCTGGCCGCCGAGTTCGCATTCGACTGATTTGAACATAAGCCTCTCTAACTTTCCGGCTTCAGATTACTTTCTGATGCCTAACTCTTGAATAAGAGTCCTATAGCGCTCCACGTTCTTGCGTTTGAGATAATTGAGCAGCCTTCTGCGCTGACCGACCAGCTTCAGGAGTCCCCGCCGGGAATGGTGATCCTTGGCGTGGACCTTGAAATGCTCGGTCAGGTCCTTGATCCGCTGGGAGAGTAAGGCTATCTGGACCTCCGGTGAACCGGTGTCCGACTCGTGAAGCTTGTTTTTCAGGATAATCTCTTTTTTGGTTTCCGACGAAAGGGGCACTTTCCTTTCCTCCTTAAAATAATCTTAGGCCTGCAGCACCTTGATCGGGCGTACGGCCAGACCTTGCGCTTCTTCGGTCGGGGTCAGCTCCGCCAAGGCGAGGAGCCGGCCCTCGTGATCGGTTAGTTTGAGGCGCTGGCCAACCTTGAGATGGGCCGGCGCCAGTCCTTCCAGTTCATTGCTGGCCAGGGTCTGCCCGTGGCCCACTTTTACGACCGCCTCCTCCCTGACAACCGCCCCGGGCCAATCCAGAGCCTTGGCCGGGGGAATGAGCCTATCCGCCAGTCTCTCCCTCCGGGCCGTGGCCTCAACCTGGCCCAGAAGCAAAGCCTGTTCAATGGTGAACCGGCCCGAAGCGATCCTCCGCAGGGCCTCCAGATGGCCTCCGCAACCAAGAGCCGCGCCCCAGTCGTGGGCCAGGGTCCTGATGTAGGTCCCCTTGGAGCAGCGGACCGTGAAGCTGACCCTGGGCGGCTCCACGGCGGTTATCTCAAGGCTGTGGATGGTCACCTCTCGGGGATCGGTCAGGACCTCCTCACCCCTCCGGGCTTTCTTATAGAGCGGCTCCCCGTCCCTTTTCAGGGCCGAGTAGGCCGGGGGTTTCTGGCTGATGGCGCCCCTGAAAAGCCCGGCTGCCTGTTCTATCTCTTCCGGCGATACCTTCACCGGCCTGCGCCGGAGCACCTCTCCGGTCACGTCCTGGGTGTCGGTGGTCTGCCCCAGGTACAACACCCCCTCGTAGACCTTGTCCTGGTCCAGAAAGTACCCGGCCAGCTTGGTGGCCTGGTTGAAACAGAGGACCAGCACTCCGGTGGCGAACGGGTCCAGGGTCCCGGCGTGGCCTATCTTTATGGGACGGGTCAGCTTCTTGATCTGATTGACCACCCCGGTGGATGATATCCCGGCCGGTTTGTCAACCACCAGAAGGCCGTCCGCCGTGAAATCGGCCTCTTTGGCCCGCCTATCCATGGGTCAAGCGCTCCAATCCGTCTTTCACCGCAGCGGCGATCAGTTCCTTGGCCCGGTTCAGGTCCCCTGGGATAAAGGCCCCGGCGGCGTTTTTGTGTCCTCCTCCGCCGAAACCGGCGGCCACCCGGGCCACATCCACCCGGCCCTTGGACCGCAGGGAGATTTTGTAACCGCCCGGCTCCTCCCGCAGGGTTGCGGCCACCTCCACGCCCTCCACGCCCCTGGCCAGGTCCACGAAATTGTCCATATCCGACTGGTCGGTGCCGGTCTCCATGAAGTCGGCCTGTCGCACCTCCAGGAACCCCAGCCGGCCTTGTTCGGCCAGGTCCAGGGTGCTCAGAACCCGGGACATGAGCCTCAGGCGGCCCAGGGAGTAGGTCTGGTAGACCTGCCGGGCCAGAGCCCCGGGGTCGGCCCCCAGTTCGCTTAAGCTGGCGGCGGCGGTCAGGCTGGCCGGAGTGGTGTTGCCGTGCCGGAAGCAGCCGGTGTCGGTCATCAGGGCCACGTAAAGGTTGATCGCCGCCTCCGGCGTTATCCTGGCCGGAAGCAGCCGGGCCAGCCTGAGGACCATGGTTCCCACGGACTCGTAGGCCGGATCCACCCAGGCCGGATCGCCCCAGGGTTCCCGGGGCAGATGGTGGTCCACGTTGATCACCCTCTTAAATTGGGATAACCGCTCGAACAGGGACCCGATCCGGTCAGGGGAGCCGCTGTCCAGAATCACCAGGCCGTCAAATCCGTCCAGCTCATTGATCTCGGTGACGATCCGCTCCTGTCCCGGCAGGAAGCGGTAGGACCGGGGTACGCCCGAATGGTTGTACAGCACGGTCTCGACTCCGGCCTGCTCCAGAATCAGCCCCAGCCCGATCAAGGCCCCCAGGGCGTCCCCGTCCGGGTTGAGGTGGGAGGCCGCAACCCAGCGCCGGCCCCCCATCAGAGCTTCGGCCACGGCCCTGGGTCGGAGATCCGACTCCGGGCGCCTGGTATGTTCGGGGCCGCAGGTCATGATGACTTCTCCGGATTGTCTTCCGGGACCTTGTCCAGAACAATGGAATCGAGCAGGCTGTCCATGGCCTGGCCCCGGTCCAGAGAGGAATCGTAATGGTAGACCAGCTCGGGCATGAACTTGAGATAGATCTTCTGGGAGAGGTTTTTGCGGATGAATCCGGCTGCCTTCTCCAATCCGTCGGCCACGGACCCGGCCCGCTCCGAGGCGCAGGCAAAGTAGACGTGGGCCACCTTCAGGTCCGGAGCCATCTCCACCTCGGTTATGGTGACCTCTCTCAAACGGGGATCCCGCAGCCGTTCCGTGAGCAGTTCGGCCATCTCCTGGCGGATAAGCTCCCCCACCCGGCGGGTTCTGGTGGAGCCCATCAGCTGTACTCCCCGCCGACAAACTCCCCCTCCTGGTCCGGTCCGCTGTGGATGAACTCCAGCTCCGCGGTCAGGGGCTCGACCAACCCGGTGGATTCGATGTAATTTAAAAGCTTGTCCATCTTGGAGTTCAACATCCGTTCGTCATTGGACACGGCCACCACTCCCAGGTGGGCCCTCTGCCACAGATCAAGGGCGCCCACCTCGGCGATGGCCACATTGAATCTGGCCTTTATCCTGTCCTTAAGGGATTTGACCACCTTCCGCTTGGCCTTGAGCGAAGCGACCTCCGGAATATGGAGGGTCAGGTGCAAGGCAGCGACGATCAATCCCCGTTCCCCTTAGTTTACTTCATCCAACTCGGGCCGGATCTCTTCCATCTCGTAGGCTTCGAGCACGTCGCCGACCTTGATGTCGTTGAAGTTCTCCAGACCGATGCCGCACTCGTAGCCGGCGGCCACTTCCTTGACGTCGTCCTTGAACCGTCTCAGGGACGATATCTTGCCGTCGTAGACCACCACGCCGTCCCGGACCAGCCTGACCAGCCCGCCCCGGCGGATATTTCCGTCCTGGACGTGGCTTCCGGCCACGGCCCCCAGCTTGGGCACCCGGAAGACCTCGCGGACCTCGGCCCGGCCCACGACGTGCTCCTTGTAGATGGAGTCCAGCAACCCGGCCATGGCCTCCCGGATTTCCTCGATGGCCTTGTAGATCACGTCGTAGTATCGGATCTCGATGCGCTCCTGTTCGGCCACCTCGTTGACCTTGGCGTTGGCCCGGACGTTGAAGCCCAGAACGACGGCCTGGGAGGCGGAAGCCAGCATGATGTCCGATTCGGTGATGGCTCCGGTTCCGGTCTGGATCACGGACAGCTTGACCTTGTCCGTGGAAAGCTTCTCCAGGGAGTCCTTGAGGGCCTCGATGGAACCCTGGACATCGGCCCGCAGCACGATGTTGAGCTCCTTGACCTCTTCTCCGGCCCCCGCCATGAGGCTTTCCAGGGAGACCCTGGTGCCCTGGGAGAGTTCGGTCTCGCGGCGCTTGGACGCCCTGTGGTCGGCCACCTGGCGGGCCACCTTGTCGTCCGCCACCACCTGGAACTCGTCGCCGGCCTCCGGAACTCCGGAAAGGCCCTGGACCTGAACCGGGGTGGAGGGGCCGGCCTCGTCCACGGGATTACCCTTGTCGTCGATAAGGGCCCTGACCTTGCCGTGGTGGGAGCCCACCACAAAAGCGTCTCCCACCTTCAGGGTTCCGCCCTGGACCAGCACCGTGGCCACGGTGCCGCGGCCCCGGTCGATCTGAGCCTCGACCACCCGGCCCGTGGCCGGCTTGACCGGGTCGCCCATAAGTTCCTGCATCTCGGCCTGGAGCTTGATGGCTTCCAGGAGGTCATCGATGCCCTGGCCGGTTTTGGCCGAGACGGGGACGAAGATGGTGTCGCCGCCCCAGTCCTCGGGCTGGAGCCCGGCCTCGGAGAGTTCCCGCTTGACTCTGTCCGGATCGATGTCCGGCTTGTCGATCTTGTTGACGGCCACGATGATGGGCACCTTGGCCGCCTGGGAATGGTTGATGGCCTCCTTGGTCTGGTCCATGACCCCGTCGTCGGCGGCCACCACCAGAACCACGATATCGGTCACCTGGGCGCCCCGGGCCCGCATGGCGGTGAAGGCCTCGTGACCGGGAGTGTCCAGAAAGACGATCTGGGAACCGCCCACGTCGACTTTGTAGGCTCCGATGTGCTGGGTGATTCCTCCGGCCTCGCCGTCCACGATATTGATTTCGCGAGTGGAGATGGCCTCCAACAGGGAGGACTTGCCGTGGTCCACATGGCCCATGATGGTCACCACCGGAGGCCGGGGCTGCAGGTTCTCGTCCCTGTCCTCGGCCACCTGGAGGAAGTCCGATTCCTCGAAGGAGGATCTTTCTATCTCGTAGCCGAACTCGGTTCCGACGATGGTCGCCGTCTCCAAGTCAAGAGTCTGATTGAGGGAGACCATCATCCCCAGCTGGAGCAGCTGCTTGACCACGTCGGTGGCCTTGACCCCCATGCGCTTGGCCAGATCGGCCACGGTGATGGCGTCGGCCACCTTGATCCGCATTTTGATGGCCTTGGGCTGGGTGATCTGGGTCTTCTGGGCCTTCTTGCCAGACCGTTTTGACTTGCTGCCTCTGAACTGGCCGCCCTGCTTGGAATACAGCTCGGCCCGCCCCACGTCGCGCTTGCGGCCCTTTTTCTTGGCCGCCTTGCCTTTACGCCGCCGGACGCCGTCGTCCTTTTCCCCGGGCGGAACGTCTATCGGGCCGGGGCCGTCTATGACCGGCGTCCTCTGGGGAGCTTGGGGCTTGATGGAGGGCGGCGGAACCGAAGGCCGGGAGATGATCCGGGCCGGTTCTCCGTCCGTCCAGCGCAGCCGCTTGACCTTCTTGTCCTGGTGCAGAGGTTTGCCCTCGGCTTCGGAGGATACGTCATCTTTGTCCTCCCCCGGCTTTTCGGCCTTTTTGGCCGTGGGTTTTTTGGCCTTGGCCTTGGCCTCGGTCCGGGCCGTTTTTTTGGCCGGGGGCTCCACTGGAGCTGGGGCTTCGGTCTCTTCCTCGGCCGCGGCTTTTGCCGGGGCCTCGTCTTGGACCGGAGTCGCCTCCGGCTGCGGGGGAACTTCCGCCGTCTCCCGGATAGGTTCGGGTTCGGGGGCCTGGGGTTCCTCCGGGGAAGCGGGCGGAACAGGGGCCTCGGGCTCTGAGGGAGCGGCCTCCTGGGCCGCCTCGTCTTCTTCTGGAGCCGTCATAACGGGCTCGGCCGGTTTCTCCCTGGGCTCCGGCGCCGGAGCGTCCTGCTCCGTCTCCTCAACCAGGACCTCCTGGGAAGATTCGGCTTCGGCGGCCGGTTCCTCAGACGCGGTGGATACGACCCCGGACAGGGTCTCCTGGGCTTCCATGACAGGGATCTCGGCGGAAGGAGCCCCCACATCCGGCCGGACCTCCACCGCTTCTCCTTCCCTGGGTTCGGCCTCGGTCACTTCAGGAACCTTGATGGCCTTTTTGCGGCGGCGGATGACCTTTCGCGAGATGCGCTTCTGGGAGATCTGATGGGTTTGAGCCGCCAACAGCTTCTCCCGAACCCTCTCGGCCTCCTCTTCGCTCAGGGAAGAGGCGTGCGAGACAGCCTCTATCTCCAATTCGGCCAAAAGGTCCAAGAGCTCTCTGGTGTCCTTGTGGAACTCCTTGGCCAGCTCGTAGACCCGTGTTTTTTTCATCAAGAAACCCCCTTTGGGATCTGATCAACTTCCTTGGCGACCCGCTTCAGGACCTCGGCCAGGGCCGGGCCCGCCGATCTTTTAAGGGCCGCTTTGGGCGGTTTTTTCTTGGCCGCCGCATTCAGGCATTCGATCCGGGGACAGAGATAGACTCCTCGTCCGCCTTTATTCTGTTTCAGGTCCAAGAGGGCTTCTCCGCCCTTGAGCAGGGCCACCCTCAGCAGTTCGGTCTTGGGTCTTTTTAGGCCGCAACCGATGCAGGACCGTATCCTCTCCTTGGCTATTATTCCCCCTCCCGGGGTTCTGCGGCCGCCGTCTCTGCTTCGTCCCGGGTCGTATCCTCCACGGGGGCCTCTTCCGGCCCCTCCTGGGGAACCTCTGAGTTTTCACTCCCGTCGCCGGCTTCCGGCTCCCGGTTTTTCGGAGGAAATACATCATCCGGGGTCGGGGCGAATCCGGACCGAAACTCGGAAGAGGACTTGGCCGCCTCTTCCTCGAGCTTGTATTTGGCGTCGAGGGTGGCCACCACATCCTGGGCCGAGGCGATCATCTGCTCCGCTTTTCGCACCGAGATGCCGGGGATGTCCACCAACTCGTCGGAGGTGGCCCGGCCCAATTCCCGGGCCGAGCTGTAGCCGGCCTCTACCAGAAGCTCCACCGTGGCCGTTCCGATGCCCTCGACCATTATCAGGGTTTCCTGGCCCTCTTCCATTATCCTGGCGTAGCGGTCCTCGTGGATGATGTCCACCCGCCAGCCGGTGAGCTTGGAGGAGAGGCGCACGTTTTGGCCCCTTTTGCCTATGGCCAAAGAGAGCATCTCCTCGGGGACCACCACCTCCATGGTGTGCCGGGCCTCGTCCACCACCACCCGGGCCACCTCGGCCGGGGACAGGGCGTTGCAGATAAAGCGGGCCACATCAGGGTCCCAGGGCACGATGTCGATCTTCTCCCCGCGCAGTTCCTGGACCACGGCCTGGACCCGGCTGCCCTTCATGCCCACGCAGGCGCCCACCGGATCGATGTCCTGATCCTGGGAATAGACCGCGATCTTGGCCCGGCTGCCGGGTTCCCGGGCCACGGCCTTGATCTGGACCACCCCTTCGGCCATCTCCGGAACCTCCTGCTTGAAGAGCTCCACCAGAAACTGGGGATGGGTCCTGGAAAGAATGATCTGAGGGCCCCGGGAGATGGGCTTGACGTCCAGGACAAAGGCCCGGACCCGGTCTCCGGGGCGGTAGATCTCCCGGGGGGTCTGCTCCCGGACCGGGAGAATGGCCTCGGCCCGCCCCAGGTTGACGATCATGTTGCCCTTGTCGAAGCGCAGGACCATGCCGGAGATGATCTCGCCCTTGCGGTCCTTGAAATCCTCGTAAACGATATCCCGCTCGGCGTCCTTCATCCGCTGGATGATGACCTGTTTGGCCGATTGGGCGGCGATCCGGCCGAAATCGGTGGTGTCTATCTTGACCCCCAGCTGGTCCCCCACCTGGCAGTCGGGGTCCATGGCCAGCCCCTCGTCCAGGGTGACCTGGCTGTCCGGGTCTTCCACCTCGTCCACCACATCCTTGAACTCGAAGACCTCGATCTCTCCGTCCTCGTCGTTGTAGGCCACCTCGAACTCTCGGGTCTGGCCCAGCTTCTTACGGGCGGCCGAGCGGATGGCGTCCTCCAGAGTCGAGATCAGGATCTCCTTGTCGATCCCCTTGTCGCGGCTGATCTGGTCTATGATCCTTTTAAGTTCATTCATTTGCGGTTTCCTTGCCCAATGTTTGCGCTTCGGCCGAACAGGTCCACGTGCAACCTGGCCCGGGCCACGTCTTCAAGGGGGATGATCCGGCTCTCATCCCCGACCTTAAGAGTCAACTCCCGGCCGTCAAAGGCGGTCAACAACCCGATTACCACGTTGTTTCCCGAGGACGACCCGCGGAGGCTCAAACGGACCTCCCTGCCCACGGCCCAGGCAAAATGATCCGCCTTTTTCAAGGGCCGATCCGCGCCCGGAGAACTAACCTCGAGCACATAAGAATCCGGAATCAGTTCGTACACGTCCAGAACATCGCTCAGGTAACGATTCAGTTCGGCGCAGTCGTCCACGCCCACCCCGCCGGGCTTGTCGATCACGACCCGAAGCCTCAGCCTCTTGCCCTCGCCGGCCGTCTCCACATCGACCAACTCCAGCCCAGAGGCGGCCAGGGCCGACCCGGCCAGTTCCTTCAGTTTTTCCGTTACCGATTCGTCGATCATTGCTTCCACACCAAAAGCGGAGCGTACCAAAAAAAAGCGGGCTTGGTTTAAGCCCACTCCACAGATCCGGATTGTTGTCGAGCCCTGAAGTAAACCCGAGGGCCGCAAAAGCAGCGGCAACCGCCATACCAACGACACCAATCCGCAAGCCAAAGTAAACCCCGGCCCTGAGGCCGGCGCAACCTCGACAAGGGAATACGCCAAAGCCCTCCAGACAGTTCCGAAGACCGGCGTAGAACCAAGTGGAGCGGGCAACGGGACTCGAACCCGCGACGTCAAGCTTGGGAAGCTTGCACTCTACCAGCTGAGTTATGCCCGCAAGCGGAGTAAATTTAGGCATGAGTGGAGAAAATGTCAACAGTTTTCTCTCTTTCTTCTCCGGAGACGGATCTGTTCCTGGTCTTTTCCCCGGCCGGGGAGGTCCGCCGCCGGTCCCTGCTTGACACCGGACCCGGACCGATTTAGGTTTGAGCCACAAGATTCATCATATAAAGAAAGGTTGGTCATGAAACTGGGCCTATACGGCCTGCCCGGGGCAGGGCGGCACACTGTTTTCGAGGCCTTGGGGGCCGGCTTGAAGGCCGAGGACGAGGCGGCCAAGGCCCGCAAGGGGGGAAGGCTGGCCGTGGTCATGGTTCCGGACCAGCGATTGGCGCCTTTGACCGAGATGTTTAAGCCCAAGAAGACCACTCCGGCCCGGATCACCTACATCGTACCCGACGATACCGCCGGCGCGGCCCAGTCCCTGGCCGAGCTGGCCGCCGCGGACGGGCTTATTTTTGTGGTGGGCAATTTCGAGGGGCTGGAGGGCCAGGCCGCCAAAGACTTGGCCTCCCTGGAGGAGGAGTTGATCCTCCGGGACCTGGGCGTGGCCGAGGGGGTTTTGGAACGGGCCGAAAAGGGCCGCCGCAAGGGCCAGGAATACACCGAAGAGGAGATCGCCAAGCTCAAGGAGACGTTGGCCCTCCTGAACCGGGGCATCCCCATCCGGACCAGGCCCGACCTGGCCGCGGAGGAGGCCTTCCGCTCCTATGCCTTTTTGTCGGCCAAGCCGCGGTTGATCGTGGTCAACAATGCCGAGGGGGAGTTCGATCCGCCGGAACTGGGTCTTGAGGGGGGGAGGATTCTGGTTCTCCAGGCCCTGATCGAAAAGGAGCTGGCCCAGATGGAGGCCGAAGAGGCGGAAGTCTTCCGGGAGGAGTACCGGCTTACCGAGCCGGGCCTGGACCGGGTGGTCCGGGCCTCCTACGAGATGATGGACCTGCTCTCATTTTTCACCGTGGGCGAGGACGAGGTCCGGGCCTGGACCGTGCCCAACGGAGCCGGAGCGGCCCAGGCCGCCGGGGTGATCCACACCGACCTGGAAAAGGGCTTTATTCGGGCCGAGGTGGTTCCGGTCCCGGACCTGCTGGCGGCCGGTTCCCTGGCCGAAGCCAAGAAGCGGGCCCTGCTCCGCCTGGAGGGCAAGGATTATCCGGTTAAAGACGGGGATATTTTGAATATCAGGTTTAATGTGTAGGGGACGGGCCTTGGTGTGGTTGAGGGTGTATCTTTGGTCACCCGGGGAATAGGGGGGCCTTTTCTTTCCGGAAGACGCTCCGCTAAGGCCAAGGGGCCTTTACGCTTTTGGAGGATCCAAAAGCTCGCCGGCCCCTTGGAACCCCGCTTGCAAAAGATCATTTTTCTCGGGGCGGTTCGAAGCACTCGGGGCCTTTCACTACCACGGGGTTGTTGGAACAACCCTACAGACCCCCTGTACGCTGGAGCTAAAGGAACTAAAGGCCGCTCTATGAGGAAGCCGTCCATAGTCATGGACGGCTGTTTTTCGGAGAGATATGGTAGGCGAAACAATAATGTTATGCTGATTCTGAGCGAGGCCGGAGTCTTGTTGTGGTGTCAGGGTCACACCCCTGACACCATCACCAATAATTCCCCCTCTCCCCTGGAGGGGAGAGGGTCGGGGTGAGGGGTGACCACCGAACCGCTGCCGCCTTGCCCGGGAGAAAACCAATTTCCATCACCCGCCGCAGGTTCATCAAAGCAGCCGCCTTGAGCCCCCTGGCCCTGTCCGGGCTGGGAGGGGCCGTACCGGGCCGGGCCGGATCAGCCCAGCCCAAGGGCCTGGTCATCTGGGCCCTGGCCGAATTTCTGGAGGCCAAGGACGCACCCCTCATGTCCCGCTACGCCGACACCTTTGTGCTCTCGGCCCGGCTCAAGGATCTGCGGGGCTGGGACTGTTTTGCCAGGGCGGCCAAATGGATCAGGGACAACGGCTACTTCGCCGTCCTGGACAACCACGGCATGTTCGAACCCCAAAGGGCGGCCCAATGGTACAGGCAGGTGGGGAAAATCATACCCCCGGCCCGAACCAGGGCCTATTTCGTCTCCACGCCCAAAAGGGACGGGAAAACCGTGGACGCCTTTATCAAAGGCCTGCGCCAGGAGGGCCTGGACCTGTCGGCCGTGCCCGCCGGGGTGGTGGTGCCCCTCCATCTAAAGGAGGAGTTCGGGGTTCTCCTGGACGACTGGCCCAGGGAGCCGGGGCTCTTTTGCGTGGAGACCTTCATGAAACACCCCCGGGAGTGGGAGGAAAAATACCGGGATAGAGTGGCCCGGGTGGCGGCCCTGGCTCCTCAGGCCGCGCTCATGGCCTCGATGAACACCCACGACATAGAGGTGGGAGACCGCTATCTCAACGACAAGCAACAGTACCAAGCCCTCATGGCCAACTTCCGGGGGTTGGAGCGGGATTTCGGGGAGTGCATCAGTCTCTACGGTTTTTACCGCTGGGCCCTGTGGGACGAACACGGCCACGGCCCCAAGCGCAACGGCTATCTGAGCACCGCGCCGGGGTTCCAGAAGGCGGCCCGGGAGATCGGGGCCCGGCTGGGGGTGATACGCCCCACCCAAACCACCTGCGAATGCTGACCAATCCCTCCGGCTCCGCTTGACTGGGGTCGTCAAGGCATGTACCTTGCCCTGGCCATGAACGGAGAAAAGGACCAAAAGTTGAAGCGCCTGGCCGACCCGATGCTGGTCGCGGTGACCCTTTTCTGGGGCGTTTCCTTTACGGCCATCAAGGATGTCCTGAATTCGGTGGAGGTCTCCAACCTTCTTTTCATCCGCTTTGCCCTGGCCGCCCTGGTCCTCCTGCCCCTGGCCGTGGTCAAACGGGGCAAATTCCGGGCGGAGGTGATCCTGCCCGGCCTGGTCTGCGGGGCCTTTCTGGCCATGGCCTTTCTGACCCAAGCCGTGGGGCTGCAGTACACCACCGCCTCCCGCTCCGGATTCATCACCGGGTTGAACGTGGTTCTGGTGCCCCTGTTCTCCATCCTCCTGTTCAAGCAGATGCCGGGCCGGGGGGCCCTGGTGGGGGCCGGGCTGGCCTTTCTGGGGCTCTATTTTCTGACCTCGGCCGACCAGAACTCCGGGGTGCCCTTTAACCAGGGCGATGTCTGGACCCTGGCCTGCGCCTTTTTCGTGGCCGGGCATGTTCTGACCGTGGGCCGGTTCGCCCCGCAACAGGATCACTTCTGGCTGACTTTCATCCAGTTTCTGGCCATTGCCGGGGCCGGAGCCGTCTGGGCCGGGGCGGGCGGAGAGATCGACCTGGCCCTGTCTTGGACCGCCCTGGGCGAGATCGCCTTTCTGGCCGTGTTCTGCACGGTCTGCGCCTTTTGGACCCAGACCTGGGCCCAGCAGTACACCACCCCCACCCGGACCGCCCTGATCTTCACCATGGAGCCGGTCTTCGCCACCTTTTTCGCCTGGCTGTTGCTGGATGAAATCCTGGGGCTGTGGGGCTGGGTGGGGGCCGTCCTGATCCTGGCCGGGATTCTGCTGGCCGAACTGCGGCCCAAATCCTGGTCCGTCCGACACTGATCCGGCCCACGCCCACCCTTTTTTAAAGTTTCTTCCATAAATTAAATTCCCTTCCCGGCGTCCGACCGTAAAAATAAGGTAATTAAGTACTATATTATTAATAGAAAGATTAATGCTTCTTGTTTGTGGGTAGAAAGGCAGGGTGGAACATGGATAAGATATTACCCAAAATAATCCTGTTGGGAGTTCTGGCCCTGGCCATGCCCCGGACTGCGGAGGCGAGGGAGCTCTGCCCCTACACCGTCCAGGGCGAGGTGGCCGTGATCCTGGCGGACGCTTTCGGCCTGGTCAATAGACCTGGGGAAGATCGGCCATGGCGCTGACTATCTGGAACGCTTGACCCTGCCTGGCCACGGTCGTTTCCACGATCCGGCCCAGGGCCCAGAAGGGACGCTCCGGTTCCAGGCGCATCACCACCCGGCCCGGTTGAAGGATGGTTCTGAACCTGCCCGTAATCAGGTCCTGCCGGTCGTCCAGGGAAAGGCTGAAGAAACTGGACAGGGCGCCCGCGCCCGGTTCCGGAGGGATGAACTCCAGCACCAGCCCGCCAGGGTCGAGGGGCCCGGAATGGGCCTCGATGCGCAGGATATCCAGGCGATTTTCTTCAATTCGGGCCATGATGGTCTGGGGCAGGGGGCCCTCCTGCCGGACCGCCAGGCTGGAACCGTCCTGCTGGACGATCCGGTAGACCGTTTGGACCGGACCGGCGGCAAAGATCCAGCTCTCGCCGGGCAAGAGCTGCGACGGAGCGCCGATCAGCTCCGCGACCCGGTGCTCCCGGCCCAGAATCCCCAGGGAGAAGCCCAGGCAGAGGAGGGCCTCCACCTCCCTTCGGAAAAGCGAGCCCCCCGATCTCGGGGGAATCTCCCAGACCCGGCCGCCCAGAGTGAGGCGGCTTTGGGGCGAGCAGAAGGAGACCCGGTCCGTCCACATCAGGGGCAGCCCGGTTCGGGCCGCAAAGGAGCCGGGGTTCATGAGCCCGCCCAGCTTGGGAGTGGGCCTCCGGGTGCAGAGCAGATCCAGGACCGTCTCCTCTTTGTTGCCGGAGATGAACTCAAGGTGAGCGGCCGGTTTGCCTCCGGCCTCTTCCAGGGAGAAGACCATGGGGCTGTAGACCACTTCCTGGGGCCGCCCGGAGGCTTGGTGGGCCCTGATGATTCCCTCATGGTTGAGATGCTCAATCCTGGAACCGTCCCGGCGGTTGATAACCGCCCTGATCAGGGGCGGCCCGTTCGGTCTTTTCATGACCAGGGCCTGGATGGAGTCGTACTCCGGATGGCCCTTCAGAATGGTCGACAGATAGTAATCGTAGCGCTGAAGAACCAGGTTGAAGGGTTGGATCAGGAGGGGCGGGATCATCCTCCCTTTCCCTGGGTTCACAGCTCAAGGGCCTTCAGGGCCGCGCCCAGGGCCCCCACCAGCCTGGGTTCGGTGTGGATCAGCAGGGGCTGGGCCAGCTTTTTCTGAAACAGCTCCACCACCCCGGCGTTTTTGGCCACGCCTCCGGACATGGCCACCGGCTCGGCCACTCCGATCATCCGGGCCATGGACCAGACCCGCTCCACCACGGCCCGATGCAGCCCCTTGACGATCTCCTCCCGGGGTTCGTTCCGGGCCACCAGGGAGACCACCTCTGATTCGGCGAACACGGTGCAGACGCTGCTGATCCGGATTTCCTTTACGGCCTGGGCCGAAAGGCGGCCCAGCTCATCCACCGTGGACCCCAGCTTGGCCGCCATGACCTCCAGAAAACGCCCGGTGCCGGCGGCACACTTGTCGTTCATCTGGAAATCCAGGACCCGGCCGTCGGCGTCCAGACTGACCACCTTGGAGTCCTGGCCCCCGATGTCGATCAGGGTCCGGGCCTGGGGAAAGAGCAGATGGGTCCCCAGGGCGTGGCAGGAGATCTCGGTGAGGGTCTTGTCCGCTCCCTCCACCGCCTCCCGGCCGTAGCCCGTGGCCACCACCTTGGCCAGCCCGGACCTCTCCAGCCCGGCCATCTCCAGGGCCAGGTCCAAGGCCTCCCCGGCCGCGGCCGTGGAGGAGGCCCCGGTGTCCACAATGGCCCAGCCGAGCGTTTCCTTACGGGAGTTGATGATGACCACGTCCGTGGACAGGGAGCCCACGTCTATTCCGGCGAGGTTTGCTGCGGAGGTGTCCATTTCAATTTCCGTCGGGTTACGCCCGTCAGACTCCCAGGCCTTCGAAAAAGGCCTCCAGCCTGGTTCTGGCCTGTTCCTCGGAAAAGTTGCGGAAGTCGGTGATGTCCGCCTCGATGACCACCGAAGGCAGCCCCAGACGATCCATCATCAGCCGCTTGATGTCGTATTGGCCTACGGAGTAGGGTTTGCAGGAGCGGGCCGAGTGGATGACCAGGCCGTCCACCCCGTACTCCCTGGCCATGGCGGTCATGAGCCTTAGGCGGTGGCGCAGGTTGTTGTTGAGGATGACCAGGGAGTAGGCCCGGGCCATGGACTCCCAGGGCTTGGACCGGTCCAGAAGGTGGATGGTCTCGGCCCAGGCGTTGGTGTAGGTGGCGGCCACGAAGTTGCAGCCCCGGGCCGCGAACAGCTCGGCGAAATCCCGGATCTTGTACCAGATGGCGATGTTGTCCCACATGAGCCGCTTCTTTTCCCCGGGTACGGCGGCGATACCCTGGGCGGCCCGCTCCTCCAGCTCCTTGAGCAGGATGGCGTAGTAATCCAGGGCCACGGGCAGACCCCGCAGGGAGACGATGGGGGCCAGGTGGACAAAGGCGTCGAAGATGGTGGCCGGAGCCGGCCTGGTTTTGAGGGTCTCCAGAATCCGGCCCCACAGCCCGGCCGATTCCTGGGACAGGTCCACCACCTTCTGGAACCGGCTCTCCGAGAACTCCCGCCCGGCGATTTTCTCCAATTGGGGGATGATCTCCTTGGTCTGGGCCTTCATGTAGGAGATGTCCCCTTCGGAAACTTCCCCGAAATTGAAGGGGGTGTCGAACAGGACCAGAGGCGCCCCCCATAGATGGGCCAGCTCCTTGTACCAGTACATCACCGTCTGGCAGATGTTGTTGGAGCAGAACAGCACATCCGGCCGGGGCAGGCTTCCCGCCGGGGTCCGGCCGGAGAAGGCGTGGCCCAGGTCGATCCGGGCGTAGGAACAGAGGTCCTGGTTGTACCCCCGCTCCTCTGCGGCCGCGCATATCTCCGGGCCCATGCGCTGGGCGCCGCACAGGGCGCCGTGGTTTTCGGGATAGACCGTGTAGAAGTCCAGGGCCCGCAGCAGTTCCACCGGGGCCCCGGAGCTGACCCAGGCCACGGGCTTGGCCCCGGAGGCGAAACGGGCCAGAAGATAGTGCCGGGTCATGATCTCCTTGAGCCGGCCCGAGCATTTGAGCGGCGGACCGAACAGGGGGTTGGCCCGGCGGGGTTTTCTCATCGCGGCCCTGCGGCGGTCCCGGAGGCTCAACAGCCAGGGCGCGCCGTAATCCTTCATGAAGCCGTATCTGAGCTTGGCCGGCAGACTCATCCGATCATCTCCACAAAGGCCTCCACCCTGGTTTTCAGGGCCCCGGAGAGAGGCTCGCCCACCTCCGTCTCCACCGCCAGGCTGGGGATGCCCCTTTCCCGCAGTCCGGCGCGGAGGTTGGGCAGATCGAACAGCTCCGGTTCGCAGAATTTGACCGTGTTGAAAAGAACGCCCTTGGCCCGGCCCTTTTTGATCAGCCGCAGGAGGTAGCGGAGCCGGTCTCCGATGGAGGAATTTTTGGTGGAGCAGGGCGGCAGGCTGAAGTAGTCCTGGCCCAGGTCGGCCCAGGGGTCGTTGATCTGGAAGGTGGGCGAGGGCAGAAGACGCCGGGAGCAGGAGAGGAGGTCGTCGCCCGTTATGCCCACCCCCAGGTCGTCCAGCAGCCCCAGCAGGCCTCTGGGCGCGGGCAGAACTCCGCTGAGGATTATCCTGATCCGGTCCGGCTCCGCGTCCTTACGGGGCAGATCCAGAAAGGACTCCAGCTTGGAGCCGAAATCGTCCGGCCACAGGTACTCGCCCTGGCGGACGGTCTCATAAAAATCCAGATTGGAGGAGGCCAGCCGTCCTTTTTCCCTGAGCCCGTAAATTTTCTGGAGCAGGTCGGATATGTTCTGCCCCTGCGCCACTCTTTCGGCCAGCTCGCCCGGATCGGCGGGGCCGTAGATTTTTCCCAGGGCCGAGTCCAGGGCCTTGAGCTGGGCCAGATAATATTTTCGGGAAGATTCCCGGTAGGGCGCCCTGGGGTGCTGAAAAAAATAACAGGGGATGTTCAGGCTAAGATAGTCGTTCACCAGGGAGGCCGCGTTCTGGATGGAGTCGCAGGTGTGGGGGAAGAGCAGCCCGTCCAGAAAGGCGG
This sequence comes from Desulfarculia bacterium, assembly GCA_963662305.1. GTDB lineage: Bacteria > Desulfobacterota > Desulfarculia. Next base: position 1,969,426 of record OY759351.1, read on the forward strand.
CCTTGCCCGAGAGAAGAAGCTCCAGTCCGCCCTGGACCACGGAACAGATGTAGGGCTGGAGGTGGGACTTGGCCGATTCCAGGGCCAGGGGCGGGTCCCAGATCTCCACCGGCAGAATGTTGTGGGCCCATAGGATCTCTCTGGGATATTGGGCCGGGAAGACGCCGAAGATGCGCCGTCCGAAATCCTGAATCTGGGTCAGCAGGTATTCCTTGCGGGTCATGGGGCCTCTATGGAAAGGGGAAACGCTTCAGCTTCCATGAGTACCCCGGGCAGGAGGGGCTTGTCAATAAAGGCGGGAGGATCTGGGGGGGCCGGGGGGCTTTGACATGTGTTTTTGCGTAGTTGCGAAAAACCGGGCCAAAACCGACCCCGGCGCGGGGCATTGCCTGGGCGGGGCTATCCCAGTCCCAGGGCCCTGCCGGCCTGGCTCACGGCCAGGGCCACCACATAGGCGAAGGCGGTGTTCCAGACCACGGTGAAGAGGGCCCAGCGCCACCCTGACTCCTTTTTGATGACCACCACGGTGGGGAAGCAGGGGGCGTAGAGCATGACGAACATGATCAGGGTAAAGGCCACCAGGGGTGACCAGCCCGGCTCGTTTTTCAGCCGCTGGGCCAGGGTGGTCTCCTGGTCGTCGGTCCGGCCCATGGAATAGGCCGTGGACAGGGTGGACAGGACCACCTCCTTGGCCGTGAACCCGCCCACCAAGGCCACGTTGGTCCGCCAGTCAAACCCAAGGGGCGCGGTGATGCGGGTCAGCCCCCGGCCCAGGTATCCGGCCGCGGAATTGAGCAGTCTGGCCTGGTCCTCCTTGGCCTGGATCTCGGCCAACTGGGCCTGCCCGGAGGCGGCCTCCTTGAGCTTGGCGAATTCGGCGGCTTTTTCCTGGGGCAGGCCGGGATAGGTCATCAGGGTCCACATGATGATGGACACGGCCAGGATAACGGTCCCGGCCTTTTTGATGTAGGACCAGGTCCGCTCCCAGGTGTGGATCAGCAGGCCGCTGAGGGTGGGCAGCCGGTAGGGCGGCAGCTCCATTACAAAGGGGGTGGATTCGCCCTTGAGCACGGTCTTGCGGTGCAGCCAGGCGGCGGCCAGGGCCAGGCCCCAGGAGATGAGGGTCAGGAGGAATAACATGGAGGCTTCGTGGCGGCTGAAAAAGGCGGCGATGAGCACGGCGTAGACCGGCAGCTTGGCCCCGCAGTTCATCATGGGGGTGACCAGGATGGTGGCCAGCCTCTCCTTGGGGTCGCGCAGGGTCCGGGCGGCCATGACCGCCGGGACGGCGCATCCGCCGGCCAACCCGCCGCCCACGATCAGGGCCAGGACCGAGGAGCCGTGGAGCCCGAAGGTGCGCAGGACCCGGTCCATGATAAAGGCGATCCGGGCCATGTACCCGCTGTCCTCCAGGAGGGCGATGGCAAAGAACATGAAGGCGATCAGGGGCACGAACCCCAGGACCCCGCCCACGCCGTCGATGACCCCGGAGACCAGGAGGGAGGAGAGCGGCCCCGGAGGCAGAATCTCCTCCACAAAGGCGCCCAGCCAGGCGAAGAAGCTCATCATCCAGTCCACCGGCGTTTCGCTCAGGGAGAAGGTGAACTCGTAGATGGAGTAGAGAACCACGAACAGGAAGACCGGCCCCAGCAGGCGGTTGATCAGAACCCGGTCGATCTTGTCCGAGGCGTGCAGGCGCAGGTCCTGCTTGCGGGTGATCACCTCCTTGGTCACGGAGGTGATGAACCCGTAGCGGTAATCGGCGATGAGCCCCTCGGGGGTCTCGTCCAGGGTCCGGGCCAGGTGCCGGTCCAGTTCCTTGGCCTTGTTCAAAAGGGCCCGGCCCAGGTCCCCGCCCTGGCCCTCCATCATCTCCGTGATCTGGCTGTCCCCCTCCAGGCATTTCAGGGCCAGCCAGCGGGGCGGATAGGTCCCGGAGCCTAATCCGTCGGCCTGGATCAGGCCTTCCATCTCCTTGAGCTTGGAGTCGATGTCCAGGCCGTAGGAGAACTTTTGGGGGTGCCACTCCAGGTTTTTTCGGGCCGTCTCCACCACCGCTTCCTTGAGCTGCTCCAGCCCTTTGTGGCTTCTGGCCACGGTGGCCACCACCGGTACGCCCAGGCGCCGGGAGAGGGCCTCCACGTCCAGGCTCAGACCCCTGGATTCGGCCACGTCGATCATGTTCAGGGCGATCACCAGGGGCAGGCCCAGCTCCAGAAACTGCACGGCCAGATAAAGGTTCCGGTCCAGGTTGGCCGCGTCCACCACATGGACCAGCACATCCGGCCGCTCCTGGATCAGGTAGTCCCGGGCCACCCGCTCCTCCAGGGAGTAAGCGGTCAGGGAGTAGGCTCCGGGCAGGTCCACCACACTGATCCCGGTGTCCTGGTAGGTGGTGCGGCCCACCTTTTTTTCAACGGTCACGCCTGGATAGTTGCCCACGTGGGCCCGGCCTCCGGTAAGGGCGTTGAACATGGAGGTTTTGCCGGCGTTGGGGTTCCCGGCCAGGGCGATGGTCAGGGGACGGTTCAAGATCAGTCCTCCACCTCGACTTGGATGAAGTCGGCTTCGTTGTTGCGCAGGGTCAGGTTATAATCGCGCAGTTTAATGTTGACCGGGTCCAAAAGAGGCGCTCTGCCGTGGACGGTGATGGGAGTGCCCCTGACCAGGCCCATGTCCCTGATCCGGCGATTCATTTCACCGTTGGCCTTGACCTTGACGATGACTCCCCGCTGTCCCACGGCCATCTGCCGCAGGGGGATGATTCGGCTCATTGGTTGCAGTCCTCAAAGGGGTTTTGTTTGGTTGCTGAGGCACAGGATGAGCACCCGGCGCAACCGCAGCCGGGCTTGCGTTCGGGGGCGGTCCGAAAAAACTGACGGCCCAAAAACCAGATCGAGCCGGCCGCCAGAACAAAAACCGTTATTTCCTGCCACATGGGCGTTCTCCTTAAGTAGGCATCTGTTGACAGGAATATAGTTTGGGTTACCTAACTTGTCAATAGGGGGTAAACTGTATCTTGCCGAATTATTACCCGGCGGTAACGATTCCCCAACCGCCCTGAAAATGGTAGGCGATTAAAACTTGATGACAGCTCGAATCGGACCGGGCCGGTTGGACCCGGGGCCGTGCGGCCCCTGCGCCGGGATTTTTCGCCCTCGGATTTTACCGGACCGGCCTTCTGGGCTTTGCCGGGGAGGCGGGTTATAATCCTGTCCCAGGAAGGGAGGGGCCATGAAGACCGTGGGTTTGATCAGGGGCCTGAGTTTCGAATCAGAGGGGGCTTATCTCAGCGCGGGCTTTAGGGAAATCGACGGGGAAGGTCCCGCCGCAGGGGCGGACGGGCTGATCTCCCTGGACCTGAACCGGGATGAGGTCTGGAAAATTTTCGAGGATTGCGGCTGGAACGGGGTGGGGGGGCTGGCCCTGAAGGCCGCCCGCCGGCTTAAAAATGCCGGAGCCGAGATGCTGGCTCTGGCCGGCTGCGCCGGGCACAAGGTCGCGGACCGGATCAAGGCCGGCACCGGGCTGCCCCTGCTCCACATCGCCGACCCTCTGGGCGCGGAGGCGGCCCGGCTGGGGGCCGGCGCCATCGGCCTGCTGGGGGCCAGGTTCACCCTGTCCGACGGCCATCTGCGGGACCGGCTCAAGGACGGGTGCAAACTCAGGGTCCTGGTCCCGGAACCGGCCGACATCGAGATCGTCCAGAGCATTATCCACGGCGAACTCCTGAAGGGCGGGGTGGAGGAGGAGTCCCGGACCGAAGTTCGGCGGATCATGGGTGTGCTCCAGGACAGCGGAGCCCAGGCCGTGGCCCTGGCCTTCTCCGACCTGGCCCGGCTGATCAGACCGGAGGATACGCCCCTGCCCCTGCTGGAGGCCGCCTCCCTCCACGCTGCGGCTCTGGCCAAGGAGGCGGGGGGGTAACAGGTTGATGCCGGGTGGATTTTCTTTTTTGGAAAACCCCCTCACCCCAGCCCTCTCCCCCAGGGGCGGAGAGGGAGATTGAGAGCGGCGGTCTTAAGGTAGATAATGGTGTCAGGGCCGCAGCCCCGACACCACCTGCCGGTTTGCTGTGGTGCCGGGGTTGCATCCCTGACACCGGAAACGGACAGAGGGGTGGTGCCGGGGTCACACCCCTGACACCGATAATACTATTTCCCTCTCCCCTTGAGGGGAGAGGGTCAGGGTGAGGGGTGAATAAGATGCAACTTCCCTTCTTCCTCATCTGGCAGGAGGTCAATGTTCACCGGGAGTTTCATGAACGATAACCGAGACATCCTCTCCCTGTTCCACCCCCTCCTGGCCCGCTGGTTCAGGGAGGAGGTGGGGCGGCCCACCAGGGTCCAGTCTCTGGCCTGGCCCCTGATCGCCCGGGGCGGCCATGTCCTGGTCAGCGCCCCCACCGGGTCGGGCAAGACCCTGACCGCCTTTCTGCACGCCCTGGACCGGTTCGCCAAAGGCGAGCTGCCCCTGGAGCAAACCTCTGTCCTTTATGTCTCGCCCCTCAAGGCCCTGAACAACGACGTCCGGAAGAACCTTATCCAGCCGCTGGCCCGGCTCAGGTCCGTGTTCAGCTCCCAGGGCCTGGACTTCCCGGACATTCGGGTCCTGACCCGCTCCGGGGACACGTCCCAGTCCCGGCGGCGCAAAATGCTCCGCCATCCCCCGGAGATCCTGATCACCACCCCCGAGTCGCTCAACCTGCTCCTCTCCTCCAGGGGCGGCCGCTCCATCCTGGCCGGCCTGAAGACGGTCATTCTGGATGAGATCCACGCCGTCTACGGCAACAAGCGGGGGACCCATCTGATCACGGCCGTGGAACGGCTCACCGATCTGGCCGGCGAGTTCCAGCGGATCGCCCTCTCGGCCACCATCCGGCCCCTGGAGGGGGTGGCCGGGTTTGTGGGCGGATTCGCCCTTTCCGGGAGCCCGGAGGATCCGGTCTTTACCCCCCGGCCGGTCTCCCTGGTGGAATCCCAGGAGGAGAAGGAGTATCGCCTCCAAATCAGGTTCCCGGAGGAGATCCGGGACCGGGAACCCGCCCTGTCCCTGTGGGAGGTCCTGAGCGTTCCCTTTCGGGAGATCATCGCGGTCAACCGTTCCACCCTGTTCTTTGTCAAGGGCCGCAGAATGGCCGAAAAGATCACCCGGATGATCAACCAGGACCTGGAGCAGCCCCTGGCTTATGCCCATCACGGCTCCCTTTCCCGGGAACTGCGGCTGGAGGTGGAAGGGAAGCTGAAAAACGGGGAGTTGAAGGCCATTGTGGCCACCTCCTCCCTGGAGCTGGGCATCGACATCGGAGAACTGGACCAGGTGGTCCTGATCCAATCCCCTTTTTCAATCTCCTCCGCTATCCAGCGGGTGGGCCGGGCCGGACACCGGGTGGGTCAAGCCTCCAAGGGGATCCTGTTTCCCACTCACGCCCTGGACCTGGTGGAGGCGGCGGTCCTCTCCCGGGCCATCCAGGACCGGGACATAGAGGAGGCGGCCCCGGTCAGGGCCCCCCTGGACGTTCTGGCCCAGGTTCTGGTCTCCATGGCCGGGGCTCATGCCTGGGACCTGGACCTACTTTACGCCCGGATCAGGACGGCCTGGCCCTACCAAGAGCTGAGCCGGGACATCTTCGACCTGGTCATCAACATGCTGGCCGGCCGCTATGCCGAGACCCGCATCCGGGAGCTCCGGCCCCGGCTCTCCGTCGACCGGCTGGACAACACGGTCGCGGCCCGCAAGGGGGCCCTCCTGGCCCTCTACTCCTCGGGCGGGACCATTCCGGACCGGGGCTACTTCAACTTGCGCCACCAGGAGACCGGGGCCCGTATCGGGGAGCTGGACGAGGAGTTTGTCTGGGAGGCCAAGCTGGGCCAGGTTTTGACCCTGGGCGCCCAGAACTGGCGGATCCGGAAGATCACCCCCTCAGACGTGCTGGTCCTGCCGGCCGACCCCAGGGCCCTGGCCGCGCCCTTTTGGCGGGCCGAGGAGTTCAACCGGGATTTTCATTTCTCTGAAAAGATAGGCCTTTTCCTGGAGCAAGCCCAGGAGCGGCTGGAGGACCGGGATTACCCGGACGAGTTGGGCCGGGAGCATGGCCTGGATCGATCCTCGGCCCTTGCCCTGGTGGAGTTTTTGAAAAACCAGCAGGAGGCCGCCCACGCCCCGCTGCCCCACCGCCACCATGTTCTGGTGGAGCACGTGGCCGCCGGTCCGGGGGGCGGGCCGGGCAGTCAGATCATCATCCACACCTTCTGGGGCGGCCGGGTCAACCGGCCCCTGGGCCTGGCCCTGGCCGCAGCCTGGGAAGAGCGATACGGCGCCCGGCCCGAGATATTCGCCGGCAACGATTGCCTGGCCCTGGTCCTGGCCCAGGGGGAGGAGGCCGGGGAGGTCCTCTCCCTGGTCAAAAGCTCCACCGTGGAGGAGTTGCTCAGGAAGAGGCTGGAGGGCTCCGGCTTTTTCGGAGCCCGCTTCCGGGAGGCGGCCGGCCGGGCCCTGTTGCTCAGCCGGCCCCGCTTCGGGGAGCGGATGCCCCTGTGGCTGAGCCGCCTGAAATCCAAAAAGCTCATGGATGCGGTCAGGAGCTATTCGGACTTTCCCCTTCTTTTGGAGGCCTGGCGGACCTGCCTCCAGGACGAGTTCGACCTCCAGTCCCTGACCCGGCTCCTGGCCGAGCTGGAATCCGGGCTGATCTCATGGACCGACACGGACACGGCCCAGCCCTCGCCCCTGGCCAGGGCCGTGGCCTTCACCCAGATCAACGACTACATGTACCGGGGCGATGAGCCCGCCTCCGGCAGGGCTTTCGGACTCAGCCAGGATCTTCTGGCCCAGGTGGTCCACACCCCTGATCTGCGCCCGGCAGTGGACCCGGACCTGGCCGCCGGGTTCCAGAAAAAGGCCCAGCGGCTCCATCCCGGCTATGCCCCTTCGGACGCCCGGGACCTGGTGGACTGGGTCAAGGAACGGCTGGCCATTCCGGAGAACGAATGGGCCGACCTGCTCACCGCCGTGGAGCGTGACCACGGCCTGGACCGGGCCGGGCTGCTTGCCGAGGCCGGGTCCAAGCTGGTCCGGATCTTTCCGGCCCGGACCGCCCAGCCCCTGGTGGTTGCCCTGGAGAACCTGGGCCGGGTGGTCTTGGCCCTCCAGGGGGATGGGGAGGAAGCGGGAGTTATGCCCCTGGCCCAGGGCACGGCTCTGCCCCGGATGGCCAGGCCCCAGGAGAACGAGGCCGAGCCGGGAGAGCTGCTGCCCTGGTTTTTGAGGGAATGGCTTCGCTTTTACGGACCGGTCTCCACGGAGTTCATCCCCAGGACCCTGGGTCTGCCCCCGGGCCGGCTGGGACCGACCCTGGAAGAACTGCTCCAGGAGGGCCGGATCATCGCCGGAGAGCTGCTCCGGGGCGGCGGTCAAGAGGATCTTTGCGACGCGGAGAATTTCGAGATCCTGCTCCGGCTCACCCGGGCCGGGGCCGCTCCGGCGTTCGAACCCCTGGACCTGGAGCGGTTTTCCCTGTTCTTGGCCTCTTTCCAGGGCCTGACCCGCCGGGCTCGGGACGAGGAGAGGTTGCTGGATCGGGTGGAGCAGCTGGCCTGCCTGCCCCTCAAGGCCGCGGCCTGGGAGGAGGAGGTTCTCCCGGCCAGGGTGGAAAATTACTCCCCGGCCTGGCTGGACCGGCTCTTTCAGGAGCACGGCCTGTGCTGGAAGGGCGCGGACAGGGAGCGGGCGGCCTTGTGCTTTCCGGCCGATCTGGACCTTCTCCAGGATAACGGAGCGGGGGAGGCGGAAGAGGAGAGGGTAACCGGCCTGTTTCCTGATCCAAACGCCAAGTACGATTTTTCCACTCTGCTTCGGGTGAGCGGCCTCCCGCCGGGTCGGTTGAGCCAAGAGCTGTGGCGGGCGGCCTGGCAGGGCCGGGCGGCCAACGACACCTTCGCGGCCCTGCGCCGGGGAATCATGAACCGCTTCCGGCCGCCCAAAGAGGCCGCCCAGCCCCTGCGGTCGACCTCCGGAAGGCGGCGGGCCGGGCGGGCCGCCTTTTCCCGCTGGAAAAGCTCCCTGCCGGCCCAGGGCAACTGGTTCCTTCTGTCCGAGCCCGAGGAGGCGGACCTGGTGGGGGAGGAGGAGCGCAACCGGGACCGGGTCCGGCTTCTCCTGGACCGCTACGGGGTTCTTTTCCGCGAGCTTCTGCTGCGGGAGGAGGCGCCCTTGCGCTGGGCCGCCCTGTTCAGGACCTTGCGGCTCATGGAGCTTTCCGGCGAGGTCCTGGCCGGGTATTTCTTTAAGGGAATCCCCGGTCCCCAGTTCGCCTCGCCCCGTGCCTTCCGGGAGCTGTCCCAGACCCTGCCGGAAGACGCGGTCTACTGGATCTCGGCCACTGATCCGGCTTCCCTGTGCGGGCTGACCTTGGAGGGACTGAAAGGCTCATTGCCCCGGCGGGTGGAGACGACCCACCTGGTTTTCCGGGGCAGCGTTCCGGTGTTTACCTCGGAGCGGCGGGGCAAGGTCCTGACCATCGGCCTGGAGCCGGACGACCCGGACCTGCCCGTGTGCCTGGCCCCGTTGCGCCACCTGCTTTCCCGCCGGTTCCGGCCCCTGATCCGGATCAAGGTGGAGCGGATCAACGGCCAACACGCGGCCCGGAGCCCCTACCTGGACGTGTTCCGGACCTGCTTTGAGGTGAGCGTGGACTTCAAGGAGGTTGTGCTGTGGAAGGACCTCCAGGATAAAGGATAGGGGGCGTTTCCAAAAAACCCTGGCCGCCCCCTGGGTTTTGGAAACAGCCATAGGGCCGGAGTAGCGCTAAAAAACAGGTTCCTTATTTGGGGGTGGATCGCCGGGGTTGAGACGCGATTTTGATTCGGTTCACGGCTTCTGCTTAAGCTTGTCCGCGTCCTTTTTTGTTTTTTCGAACACTTTTTCCAGATCCAGGCCGGGATAGAGTTCGGCGGCGCATTCAGGGCAGATGCCGTGGCTGAACTGGGCTTCGGATTGCTGGCTTATGTATTCCTCTATCTGCCGCCAGTAGCCGCTGTCATCCCTTATTTTTTTGCACTTGGAGCAGATCGGCAACAGGCCGCTGAGGGTTTTGATGTTGGCCAGAGCGTCCTGCAGCTGTTCCACCAACTCCTCCCTTTCGGTTTCCACCTTGATGCGGCTGGTGATGTCGTGGATTTGAGAATACAGGAGTTGGCGCCCTTTGACCTCGATCGGTCCGCTGTAAACCTCAACATCCCGGATCGCGCCCCCGGCCAGGCGATGCTTGAAAATGAAGTGCCGGCGGTTTTCTCTTACGGCGTGCTGCATCTTTTTAAGAAGAACCTCATCGGGCAAAGTATTGATGTCGGATATCTTCAACCCGGTTATTTCATCTTTGTCGTAGCCGTAGTAGGCGCAGGCCGCGGGGTTGGCGTCCACTATCTCTGCGGTGGCGGGATCGATCAGCAAAATGGCCACATGGTTTTCGTTGAAATAGGACTCGTACTGTTGAGCGAATTCCTGCAGCTTACGATGAGCCTTTATAAGCTTTCTATGCTCGCGATTGAGCCTGCGGTTGAAACCGCCCAGCAGCATGCCGGCTAAACCGCCGAATAATACCGGAATTATAAATCCGCGGGCCGCCAGGAGATCCGAGCCCAAGGCCAGCTTTTGAGGGATGGACAACAAGCTCAGGACCAGGGCCCCCAATAAGAAGGGCATTACCCTGAAGCGCATTGTCTCGGACCTCAGTCTCATAAAGGTATCACCGCCTTGATATCAATATGGGGCGGATGCCCAGGAAGGCCGCCTAAGGCCTCCGGCTGTTAACAATTTTAACATAATATATCTAAGTTAGCTCGGGTAATCATCCTAATTGTCATCCCCGCCGGGACAAAGATCAACGACGCCGGATGAAAACCGGCCGGGCGGCCCCCGCCCCGGAACCTCTTACCCGCACTTGACAACCTCAACCCAGGCCGACGACAATAGCCCATTATGGAAAACGGATTATTCGTGGCCCTGGAAGGGATCGACGGGACCGGCAAGTCGACCCAGGCCAAGGTGCTGGCCTCCTGGTTTCGGAAACAGGGCCGGGAGACGTTGCTGACCGCCGAGCCCAGCCAGGGGCCTTTGGGGAAGCTGGTCCGGGAATCCTTAACCGGTCGCAAAAAGTTCAACCCCGGGACCATGGCCCTGCTCTTTGCCTCGGACCGGCTGGACCATCTGGCCAAGACCGTGGAGCCGGCCCTCAAACAGGGCCGGGTGGTCATTACCGACCGCTACCTGCTCTCCTCCCTGGCCTACCAGGCGGTCCACAACAACCCGGAGTGGGTGGCCGCGGTCAACAGCCGGGCCCGCAAGCCCGACCTGACCATCCTCCTGGATATGGGCGTGGAGGCCTGCCTGGCCCGCTTAAGGGACCGCCCGGGCTACGCCGAGATCTACGAGACGGCCGAACTGCTGGGCAAGGTCAGGCTCAACTACCTGGATCTGGCCGCCCGGGCCCTGGAAAACGGAGAGATGGTGGTTACGGTCAACGCCGAATCCGCCCTCAAGGAGGTCTCCCGGGCCGTGATCCAGGCCGGCAAAACCCTGCTGGGACAAGGGTCGTGAGCCTGGGACGGCTGTTCTCGCTAAAGGACCCGGCCCGAGCCACCGCGGCCGGATTCATGGGCCTGATTCTGTTGGGGGCCTCCCTGCTCAGCCACAAAGAGGCGGCCACAGGTCCGGCGCTGAGTCTGGTGGACGCCCTGTTCACTGCCTGCTCCGCGGTCTGCGTGACCGGACTGATCGTGGTGGATACGGGGCGGGACCTGACCCTTTTCGGACAGGCGGTGGTGCTGGTTCTGATCCAGATCGGGGGGCTGGGCATCACCGCCGTCTCCACCATCCTGCTCCTGCTCCTGGCCCGTCCTTTCGGGTTTTCGGCCTACCATTCGGTCTCCTCCGGTTACCATCACGGCGAGGGGCTGTCGGTGAAGCGGTTGGTCTGGGGCATTCTCCTCTCCACCCTGGTTCTGGAGGTGCTGGGGGCCGGGGCCATCTTCGCCTACCTGCACGCCCAGGGCTGGGCGCCTCGGGGGGCTTTGTGGTGGTCGGTGTTCAACTCGGTCTCGGCTTTCTGCAATGCCGGATTCTGCCTCAGCTCCGACTCCCTGATCTCGTTTCAGGGCTCCTGGATCCTCAACCTGGTCTTTATGGCCCTGATCATTCTGGGCGGCCTGGGCTTTCTGGTCCTGGACGAACTGTGGGGCCGGCTCCGCTCCGGCAACCGGACCAGGCTGTCGCTGCACACCAAGCTGGTTCTCTCCACCACCGCGGTTCTGATCCTGGGCGGGGCTGCGGCCTTCTACATCCTGGAGGACGGGAGGTCGCTCCAGGGGCTGGGGTTGTCCACCGGATTTCTGGTGAGCCTCTTCCAATCGGTCACGGCCAGGACCGCCGGGTTCAACTCCATTGACCTGACCATCCTGGCCGACGGCACCCTCCTGGTCTTAATGGCCCTGATGTTCATCGGCGCCTCGCCGGGGAGTTGCGGCGGAGGGATCAAGACCACCACCATAGCCGTGCTCCTGGCCGTGATCAAGGCCCGCCTCAGGAGCGAGGCCCGGCCCAATCTGTTCAACCGGAGCCTCTCCGACAATTCCGTGGGCCGGGCCTCGACCCTCGTGGCCGGGGCCTATGTAATCCTCTTCCTGTTCGCCGTTCTTATTCTGTTCGTCTCGCCGGTCTCGGCCGACAGGGGCTTTCTGGTGAAAGTCCTGTTCGAGGCGGTCTCGGCCTTCGGCACGGTGGGGTTGAGCCTGGGGGTCACCCCGGAGCTCAACGACCTGTCCAAGATCCTCCTGGTGGGGCTCATGTTCATCGGCCGGCTGGGGCCCCTGACCCTGGTCCATCTGCTGGCCTCGGGCAAGGGCAAGGACCGGTTCCACTTTGCCGAGGAATCGGTGATGATAGGGTGATGAATGTTCTTTATGCGGGGTCAGGGGTGTGACCCTGACCCCACCCGACGAGCTGCTGTGGCGTCAGGGCCGCGTCCCTGACGCCGCAAACCATAATTCTCTCTCCCCTGGAGGGGAGAGGGTCGGGGTGAGGGGTGATAAGAACCCTTCACCACCAGATCAGGCCGGGGGATGACCTACCGGAAATCCCCGGGGAGGCGTCATGCGGGTAGCGGTTTTCGGATTGGGTGCCTTTGGCCGGCATGTGGCCCTGGAGATGGCCGGGGCCGGCCACGACGTGCTGGCCATGGACCGGGAGGAGGAGCGCACCGCCCCGGTGCGCGATCATGTCAGCCGGGCCGTGGTGGGCGACGCCGTGGACCGACCCACCCTGGAGCGGCTGGGCATGGAGGGAATCGACGCGGCCGTGGTCAGCCTGGGCCAGAACATGTCCGGCTCCATTCTGCTGACCCTCCATCTGACCGAGCTGAAGGTCAAACGGGTCCTGGTCAAGGCCCTGGACGACGACCACGGGTTGGTTTTGAAAAAGCTGGGGGCGGACAAGATCATCTTTCCGGAGCGGGAGATGGCCGGACGGCTGGCCCAGGTGCTGACCCATCCCAATATGGTTGATATTCTGCCCCTGGGGCCTGACATGGCCCTGGTGGAGATGGCAGTTCCGGAGTCCATTACGGGAAAGTCCTTGCGGGACCTGGATCTGCGGAAAAAGTACGGCATCCAGGTCCTGGCCGTCAAGGATCCCGACTCGGTCCACGTGGATCCGGTCCTGGATCCGAGCCTGATAGTTGAAAGGGATATGATCCTGGTCTGCATGGGCCGGACGGTTGACCTGGAGAAGTTCCAGAAGCAGGTTTGAGGCTGGCTTTTAGGGTTCTCTTCTGGCAGTATACCTCAAAAAATTTTGCGGAGGTTTTTCACCGTCATGGATATTTGCGTTGTGGGGACCGGTTACGTGGGTCTGGTTACCGGGACCTGCTTTGCCGAGCTGGGCGTAACGGTCAAATGCGTGGACAACGACCAGGCCAAGATAAAGCTGCTCAAGGACGGCGGGGTGCCCATTTATGAGCCCGGCCTCCAGGAGATGATCAGGAAGAACACGGCCGAGGGGCGGCTCTCCTTTACCACCGACATCGCCGAGGCCATCGCCGAATCGCTGGTGGTCTTCATCGCCGTGGGCACGCCCCAGGGCGACGACGGCTCGGCCGACCTGAAGTACGTCTACCAGGTGGCCGAGACCATCGGCCGGGACATGACCTCCTACAAGGCGATCGTCACCAAGTCCACCGTGCCGGTGGGCACCGGGGAGCGGATCCGAGAGATCGTGGAGCGGAACCAGAAAAAGAAAATAGATTTCGATGTGGTCTCCAACCCCGAATTTCTGCGGGAAGGTTCGGCCATTGAGGATTTTATGCGGCCGGACCGGGTGGTCATCGGCACCGAGTCCAAAAGGGCCTCGGACATCATGAAGGAGCTCTACACCCCTCTGTATCTCATCGAGGCTCCCATCATCCTGACCGACGTTCCCACGGCCGAGATGATCAAGTACGCCTCCAACGCCTTTCTGGCCACCAAGATCTCCTTTATTAACGAGATGGCCAACCTGTGCGAGAGGGTCGGGGCCAATGTCCAGATGGTGGCCAAGGGCATGGGCATGGACAACCGCATCGGGCCCAAGTTTCTCCACGCCGGACCCGGTTTCGGGGGTTCCTGCTTTCCCAAGGACACCCAGGCGCTGGCCAAGATTGCGGAGAACTCCGGTTACGACTTCCAGATCGTCAAGGCCGTGATCCAGGTCAACGAGAGGCAGCGGGAGATAATGACCGACAAGGTGGTCCGGGTCCTGGGCGGGGAGGCCCGGGGCAAGACCGTGGCCTGTCTGGGGCTGACCTTCAAACCAAACACGGACGACATCCGGGAGGCCCCGGCCGAGAAGATCCTGGGCCGGCTGGCCGACCTGGGAGCCCGCATAAAGGCCTTTGACCCGGCCGGGATGGAGGCCATGAAAAAGGTTCTGGACCGGATCGAATACACCTCCGACGCCTACCAGGCGGCAGAAGGGGCCGACTGCCTGATCCTGATGACCGAGTGGAACCAGTTCCGCAACCTGGACCTGAACCGGCTGAAGGAGGTCATGGCCTCGCCGGTGATGATCGACCTGCGCAACGTCTACAAACCGGACAGGCTCAAAGAGGCCGGGTTCACCTACCACGGAGTGGGGGTGTCAGGTAAGGATGGCGGTAACTAGCCGAGACAGGATACCTTGTTAAAAGCAGCGGTGGCGTCGGGATCGACCTCCTGACGCCACTTTGTATTTGGACCGCTCTTTCTGAAGATTGAGGCAGGGGACCGGGAGGGAGTCCGCAACGCGGCGAGGCGATAGTTCTATCGGGATGGGGTGATCTGTCCGGGGGTGTTTTCCCTGACTAACTGGATTGCGGCTTATCCTCCCCGGGCGAATAACCCCCTCCTTTTTTTAAACCAGATCGGCCAGATGCTCCTCGGCCATCTTGTCCGCCACCTTCCGGGCGTCGATGGGATACTCCTGGCCCCTGACCAGGGCCTTCAAGGCGTCAATCCGGTCGGTCCGGACCTCGGAGGCCTGCTCGACCGCGGTTCTGGCCCGGCCCACTATCTTGGATTCCTGGGACAGCTCTACCCGATCCGTTGCACGGGTGTTTCCAACCGATGCGGAGCCCCGGCCGGACTTGCTGAAATCCAAAACCACCCCAGTGGTGCCGGTACGCTCTACTTTCTTTCCCACTTGATTTAAGGCATCCATCTCGATCTCCCCCGAGCCCTTCAATCAAGGGCGCTCGCTTTCTTTTCTCACTAACCTAAACGGTTGTCCGGCCGGGGAACTTTAGGTTTATCTTGAGTGAGCCCGTAGACCGGCGGGGAGGAACGGAGGGGTGCCGGATGGAGGTATCTTTCCCAAATATGGTAACACTCCATGACGGTTGATTAAAACGGAAAGCTATACAATCCGGATAAGGCTGAGGCCCGTGGAAAATAAAAAAACGGCTGAAAAAATATTAACCCTTGACAGAAGGTGAATATATTTGAAATATATTTAGATGCATCAATAAATCGGGGTTAACGGTGCCGACCAGTTCCAATTCCAGAATATCCCTCAGCAAAAAGGCCTACCGGCAGATCAAGGAGCAGGTAATCGCCCTGGATCTGGGCCCGGGCTCCCAGGTGGACGAGGGGCTCCTGGCCGCCCAGCTGGCTATCGGCCGGACACCGGTCCGGGAGGCCATCCTCAGGCTCAGCGCGGAGAAGATTCTGGAGGCGGTTCCGGGCAAAGGCTACTTTGTCAGGTCCATGGGGCTGGAGGACATCAGGGCTCTGTTCGAGGCCATGATGATCAACGAGCGGGCGGTGGTGGTTCTGGCGGCCAGAAGAATCGGTCTATCCCATCTGGAGGGGCTCCGGAAGACCAACCGGGAGCTCAAGGCGGCCATGAAAAACAGGGACTACCTGGCCGTAACCCTGTTCAACAGCCAGCTCCATCGCCTCATCTACCAGGCCGCCGACAACGAATTCCTTTATTCCGCCCTGGACCACATCCAGAACCAGGCCCAAAGGCTGGCCTACCTCTGCTTCAGCAAGGAGGCCGACCCCCACGACCTGGATCAGCACAATGAAAAGGTGACCGCCCATCACGAGGCCCTGATCGAATATCTGGAGCAGGGCGACGAGGCGGCCCTGCTTGGGACCATCAGCGACCATATCCAACTCTTCCACGACCGGGTGGCCCGCTACACCAGCCCCTCCTTCCGGGGACTGGATATGCCGGTTCCAGGATGGAGCGGGGCGAAAGAGGGGATCGGATAGAGCAGTTTAAGGGACCCTCCGCCCCAGCGGGGGAGGAGGCCTTGAGAGTAAAACCGACCACACGGTGTCGGGGTTGCAACTCCCGGCACCACCGCAAAAAAGGGATGAAGGCCGGTTCGCGGGCTCTCGGGGGTGCGGCCCTGACGGCACAGCCGATTAACAAAACGGGGCCGGGTTACACCCCCGTCAATGGAAAAAAACAGAACCCCCCGGAGGGGAGTTGGTCGGTCTAAGGGGTGAACGGCGCTCCTTTCCATTCTTTTCTTTATTCAAAAACAGACCCGGCTCCAAGGCCGGGACCCGGAAGGGATTCTTAACTGCGGAGGCGCGAATTGGGTTCAATATATCGCTTGGGAGTGGACACCGGCGGGACCTTCACCGACCTGTGTCTTCTTGACGAAGCTTCAGGAAGACTGGAGGTGGCCAAGGTTTCCTCCACGCCCCACGACCCGGCGGAGGCGGTCATCGAGGGGATCGAAAAGCTGGTCGAAAAGTTCCATATGGATCCGGCGGCGGTCGGGTTTCTGATCCACGGCACCACCGTGGCCACCAACGCCCTTTTGGAGGGCAAAGGTGCACCCACAGCCCTGATCACCACCCAAGGCTTCGAGGACGTGATCCTCATCGGCCGCCAGAACCGGCCCAAGCTCTACGATTTCTGGGCCCGGCGGCCCACCCCCATCGTGCCCCGCTCCCTGAGCTACGGCGCTCCGGAGAGGGTTCTCCACACCGGAGAGGTCCTGCGGCCCCTGGACGAGGAGGCGGTCAGGGCCATCATCCGGGAGATCAAGGCCAAGGGGATCGGCTCCATCGCGGTCTGTCTGCTCCACTCCTACGCCAACGGGGTCCACGAGCAGCGGATCAAGGAGCTGGTGGAAGAGATTTATCCAGAGGCCTTTGTGACCCTCTCCTCCCAGGTCCTGCCCGAGTTTCGGGAGTACGAGCGGACCTCCACCATCTGCATCAACGCCTACGTCATGCCCCGGGTGAACGCCTACGTGGCCCACCTGGAGGAGGAGCTGGTCCGGATGGGGGTGGCCTCGGAGCTCTACATCATGCAGTCCAACGGCGGAGTCATCACCGCCGAGACGGCCCGCCTTTCCAGCGCCCGGACGGCCCTGTCCGGCCCGGCCGGAGGGGCCCTGACCGGGGTCCATCTGGCCCAGGTGCTGGACACTCCGGACCTGATCACCATCGACATGGGCGGCACCAGCTCCGACATTTGTCTGATCCAGGGAGGCCGGCCCAGCCTGACCACCGAGGCCGACATCGAGGGCTATCCCATCCGGCTGCCCATGATCGACATCAACACCATCGGCGCGGGCGGCGGCTCCATCGCCTGGATAGACAGCGGCGGGGCTTTGCGGGTCGGGCCGGAGAGCGCCGGGGCCACGCCCGGTCCGATCTGCTACGGCCGGGGCGGGAAGGAGCCCACCGTAACCGACGCCAACGCCGTGCTGGGCCGGATCAATCCGGCCTATCTCCTGGGCGGGGAGATGTCGATTCAGCTCGAGGAGGCCGAGGAGATTCTCTACCGCAAGATCGCCGAGCCCCTGGGGCTGGACCTGCTCCAGGCCGCCCAGGGGATTATCGAGGTGGTCAACGCCAACATGATCCGGGGCATCCGCCGGGTCTCCGTGGAAAAGGGCTACGATCCCCGGGACTTCGCCCTGGTTCCCTTTGGCGGGGCCGGCCCCCTCCACGGGGTGGAGCTGGCCCAGGCCCTGAACATCTCCCGGATCATCGCACCGGCCCATCCGGGGATAGCCTCGGCCTACGGGATGCTCTCGGCCGACGTGCGGCACGATTACGTCCAGACCCTGATCCGGCCCCTGGACCAGGCCGACCGGGACGTGATGGAATCCATCTTCCAGGAGATGGAGTCCCAGGCCCTGAGCCAGCTGGCCAAGGAGGGATTCCAGGGAGAGGCAGCGATCCTGACCCGGATGGTGGACCTGCGCTACCAGGGCCAGTCCTATGAGCTCTCTTTGGAGCTGGCTTTGGAGCCGGTTTCGGATAAAACCCTGGCCGCCCTGAGCCGGGGTTTTCACCGGGAGCACAGCCGGGCCTACGGCTACGCCCGGGAGGGGGAGGGGTTGGAGATGGTCAACCTCCGTCTGGTGGGGCTGGGTAAGCTCCCGGCCACCCACGGGGACGCCGCTCTGGGCCGGTCCGACCGGAAGCCCGAACCCATCAATCGCCGCCCGGTGGTCTTTGGGGGCCGCAAGCACGACACGGCCGTCTACGACCGGTCCGTTCTGGGCAGCGGGGCGCTGGTCCAGGGCCCGGCCGTGGTGGAGCAGCTCGATTCGACCATAATCGTACCGCCGGGGTACCAGGGGGTTGTGGAACCTCTGGGCAACATGATCATCCAGGCCGGAAACGGGCTGAAAGGAGGCCCCAAGTGATGAAGACCGATCCCATCACCCTGGAGGTGATGCGCAACGCCTTTCAGTCCGTGGCCGAAGAGATGGGTGCGGCCCTGATCCGGACCGCCCTGTCGCCCAACATCAAGGACCGCCGGGACTGCTCCACCGGAGTATACTCGGCCCAGGGCGAGCTGGTGGCCCAGGCCGAGCACATCCCGCTCCACCTGGGGCTCATGCCCTCGGTGGTCAAGTCCACCTTGGAATACTTTCCGGTGGAGTCCCTCAACCCCGGCGACGCCATCATCACCAACGACCCTTATGTGAGCGGCTCCCATCTGCCCGACATCTGCATCATCTCGCCCCTGTTCCACCAGGGGGAGTGCCTGGGCCTCCTGGCCAACCTGGCCCATCACGTGGACATCGGGGGCATCGCCCCGGGCGGGATGCCGACCATCTCCACCGAGATATTCCAGGAGGGGATCAGGATTCCGCCCATCAGGATCATGAAGGCCGGAGTGGTGGACGAGGAGATACTGGCCCTGATCACCACCAACGTCCGCACCAGCCGGGAGGCCAAGGGCGATTTCCAGGCCCAGCTGGCGGCCAACAACGTGGGCCAAAACCGCCTTACCGAGATTATCCGCAAGTACGGGCCGGAGAAGGCCGTGTTCTACATGGACCGGCTTATCGACTACTCGGAAAAACGGATGCTGGCCCGCATCGCCGAGCTGCCCCGGGGCGAATATTCCTTTGAGGACTTCCTGGAAGGCGACGGCATCGTGGACGAGCTGCTGCCGGTCAAGGCCAAGGTGGTCATCAGGGAGAAAAAGATCGTGGTCGACTTCAGCGGCACCGCCCCCCAGACCAGGGGCTCGGTGAACTGCACCCGGGCCGTGACCCTGGCCTGCACCTACTACGCCCTCAAGTCGGCCATCGACCCGGACCTGCCCTCAACCGGGGGCGCCTTCAAGCCGGTGGAGGTGATTACCCCCCAGGGAACCATCGTCAACCCCAATTTCCCGGCGCCGGTCTCCAACGCCAACATCAACACCTCCCAACGCATCGCCGACGTGGTCTTAGGATGTCTGGCCCAGGCCCTGCCGGACAGGGTCCCGGCGGCCTCCTCCGGTTCCATGGGCCTGTTCACTATCGGCGGCATCGACCCCCGCAACGGAGGATATTACTCCTACGTGGAGACCTACGGCGGCGGCCAGGGCGCTGTGTTTAACCAGGACGGCATGGACGGGGTCCACACCAACATGACCAACACCCGCAACACTCCGGTGGAAGTGATCGAGATCGCCTACCCCCTGCGGGTGGACCGCTACGGTCTGGTTCCGGACACGGACGGGCCCGGGGAGTACCGGGGCGGCCTGGGCCTGACCAGGGAGTTGACCGTGCTGGACCACAATCCGGTGATGAGTCTGGGTTCGGACCGGCTCAGGCTCAGCCCCTGGGGCCTGGCCGGAGGCGGACCCGGCGGGACCGTGGACTCCTATATTGTGCCGTCCTCGGGGGATAAGGTGCAACTGCCCAGCAAAACCACCCGGGAGGTTCAGGCCGGCACGAAAATCGTGCTCAGGACCGCCGGCGCGGGCGGGTACGGAGACCCGTTCCGAAGAGAGGCGGAGTCGGTCCGCCGCGACGTGGTCGAGGGCTATATCGGGATCGAAAAGGCCGAAACCGGATACGGCGTGGTTCTGGACCGGGAGACCGGCCAGGTGGACCAAATCAGAACCGGAAAAAAGAGATCGAAAGGGGGTTCCGCGGCAGGCTGAAAAAAGTGGACTTGGACGGGTGGGGTGGTCTAAGCTTAAACTGAACCATTCGACGGAGGGGTATTCGGGCCCTTGTTTGTCTAATCCGTCAAACAGTCTGCGCCAGCACGACATATACGATTTTGCATGCCGTTTCCGATTCGGCCAACAAAGATGTGAACAAAAACAACTTTTAAGGAGGGGGAAATGAACCTTTTGGGAAAAACCTTTACCATCATTGCCTGCCTGGTTTTACTTTTTTCTTTTAGCGCAGCCTCGGCCGAAACCATCAAATGGGATATGGCCAACGAGTATCAGCCCAAGTCGATCCACGGCGAGAACGACGCCTATTTCGCCCAGATGCTGAAGGAAAAGAGCAAGGGCCAGATCGTGATCACCCATCACTACGGAGCCTCCCTGGGCTACAAATCCAAGGACCAGTTCGACGCGGTGACCGACGGAGCCCTGCCCATCGCCGACACCTATGTAGGCCCTTTGCGGGGCATCCATCCCATCTTCCTGCTCTCCTCCCTGCCTTTCCTGGCCCGGACCATCGACGACGCCAAGGTCCTGTGGGAGGTCTCCAGCGACTACTACAACAAGGTTCTGCAAAAGAGCAACCAGATCCTGCTCTGGGTCTCCCCCTGGCCGCCCTCGGGCATCTGGGCCAAAAAAGAGACCAAGACCGTGGACGACCTGAAGAACCTGAAGATCAGAACCTACGACCCCAACGGGACCATCACCTTCAAGAATATCGGGGCCGCGCCCATCCAGCTTTCCTGGGCCGACGTGGTGCCCCAGCTGGGCACCGGCGGAATCGACGCGGTGCTGACCTCGGCCGAGGGCGGGGTTTCGGCCAAGTTCTGGGACCTGCTCTCCCACTTCAACGAGATCAACTATTCCGCGCCCCTGAACATGATCCACATGAACGCGGACGTGTTCAACGGTCTTTCGGATGAGCTTAAAAAGGCCGTCATGGACACCGCCAAGGAGGCCAACAACCACTCCTGGGAGGCGGCCAAGACCCGCGTAGCCCAGAACTACAAGGACATGAGAGCCCACAACATGACCGTGCTCGAGGATGTGCCGGACGAGCTTAAGGCCAAGCTGGCCGAGGCCGGCAAGCCCGCGGTGGTGGAGTGGCTGAAGAAGATGGGCGGCGACGGCGAAAAGATGCTGGACCAATACAATAAGAAGGTGGGCCGCTAATAAGGCGAACCCTTTCCGCGTCCGCCGGGGGACACTCCAGGCGGACGCGGGCCAAAACCCACCCGGATTTCCCCGGCGCGATTCCGGCAGGAGGTCCGCCCCCGGCGGATCGCGACCGGAGATATTCCCATTCTACGGGGAGCCTCTTATGCTGCTATTAGAGCGAATTTCCTACCGTCTGGCCAAGCTGGCCGCCTACCTCTCGGCGGTTATTCTGGTCTACATGGTTGTCCATATTCTTTACGAAATCACCCTCAGAGTCTTTTTTTCAAGATCGACCTATGTCCTGGACGAGTTCGTGGCCTATGCCACGGCGGCCGTCACTTTTCTGTGCCTGGCCTATTCTCTCCACGACGACGCCCTGATCAGGGTGGGCATGCTCCTGAACAAGGTTCACGGCCGCTTCAAACATTTTCTGGAGCTGTTCAGCGTCTCTCTGACCCTGGTGGTGGTAGGCTCGATCATCTATTATTTCTGGACCAAGACCTTCTGGCGGGATCTTATCCGGGGCACCCTCTCCGAAAGCATCGCCGAGGTGCCGTTGTGGATACCGGAGATATTCGCTCTGATCGGGCTGCTTCTCCTGGCCCTGCAACTGGTGGCCATGCTGGTCAGGCTGATCGTGAGCGGAATCCCCCGGGAAGCCTCTCCAAAGCAGGAAGCATAGAAAGGGATTGTCATGGATGCAATGCTAAACAGTGTATACCTGCTGCTCATGATGATCTTCTTTCTGGGCTCCGGGGTTTGGATCTTCGGCGCCCTGATTCTGATCAGCATCATCAGCCTGGTGACCATGCTGGGGTATCCCATGGACCGGGTCGGGGCGATCATGGTCAAGCGGCTCTATGCCGCCTCCGGTTCCTGGGAGATAGCCTGTATTCCCCTGTTCATGTGGATGGCCGAGATAATGTTCCGCACCGACATCTCGGAGCGGCTGTTCAAGGGGCTGGCCCCCCTGGTGGACTGGCTGCCCGGGCGGCTGCTGCACACCAACGTGGCCGGCTGCGCCCTGTTCGCCGCCGTGTCCGGGTCGTCCACGGCCACCACGGCCACCATCGGCAAGATCACCGTATCCGAGCTGCAGAAAAGGGGCTACGACCTGAACATGTCTATCGGCTCCCTGGCCGGGGCCGGTTCCTTCGGGCTGATGATTCCGCCCTCCATCGTCTTCATCATCTACGGGGTTCTGGCCGAGGAGTCCATCTCCAGGCTGTTCATCGCCGGGGTTTTTCCCGGTCTTCTCCTGGCCGGGCTCTACTCGGGATTCATCATGGTCCGTTCGGCCATCACCCCCGAGCTGGCGCCCAAAACGGCCAAGCGGTACACCTTCAGGGACTATATCCGCTGCATCTGGCTGCTGACTCCCATTATGGTTCTGATCGTGGTGGTTCTGGGGTCCATCTACACCGGGATCGCCACCCCCACCGAGGCCGCGGCCGTGGGGGTCACGGCGGCCTTTATCATGACCCTGATTCTCAAACAGATGACCTGGCAGATCTTCGTGGAATCTCTGCTGGGCGCCCTGAAGACATCCTGCATGGTCTGTTCCCTGCTGGCCGCCGCGGCGTTCCTGTCCACGGTCATGGGCTTTCTGCATGTGCCTCAGGATATCTCCAAGGCCATCGGCACCCTGGGGCTTTCGCCCTACGGGCTGATGGTGGTGCTGGGGTTGTTCTATGTGGTCCTGGGGTTCTTCTTGGACGGCATCTCCATCACCGTGATGTCCCTGCCCATCTGTCTGCCCCTGGTGGTGACGGCCGGGTTCGACCCCATCTGGTTCGGGGTCTTCCTGGTGGCCATGACCGAACTGGCCCAGATCACCCCGCCGGTGGGGTTCAACCTGTTTGTCTTGCAGGGCATGACCGGCCACTCCATCGGCAAGGTGGCCGTGGCCGCGGCGCCCTTCTTTATTCTGATGGTCATCGGGGTGGGTATCATCACCTTCTTCCCCGACATCGCCCTTTTCCTGCCCAACCTGCTTCTGGGCAAGGGGGGCTAGCCCACGCCCGTCGGCGGGGGAGTTGAGATAAATATTGAGGGCCGGCCGGCGAGGCAAGGTGTAAAAGCCGCCCGGCACGGCCCCTGGAGGAGAGATAGATGAATGCAATGATTCTTAAAAACGCCCGCATCGTGGACTGTACGGGAGCCGACCCCATTGAGCGCGGCGCCGTGGTCATAGAGGGAGAGAGGATCAAGGAGGTCCTGGCCGGAGAGCCCAAGGGCCTTCCGGCCGGGGCCCGGGTGATTGACTGCCGGGGTCGGACCCTGCTGCCCGGGTTGATCGACGCCCACGTTCATGTGGGCTGCGTGGAGCCCACCTTCACCGACCAGCAGCGGACCAACTTCACCTCCACCCTGGTCATCAAGACCGTGGCCATCATCAAGGACAGCCTGGACCAGGGCTACACCTCCCTGCGCGATGCGGGCGGGGCGGACCCCGGATTCCGGGCCGCCGTGGCCGAAGGGCTGATCCCCGGGCCCCGGCTGTTCGTCTGCGGCCGGATCCTGTCCCAGACCGGAGGTCACGCCGACGGCCGGCTGCCCACCGAGGCCTTTTGCCCGGAGGAGCACATGGCCGGGACCATGTCCGGAGTTTACGACGGAGTGGACGCCGTGCGCCTGGCCTCCCGGGAGCAGATCCGCCAGGGAGTGGATCACCTCAAGATCATGGCCGGCGGCGGAGCCATGTCTCCGGCCGACGAGATCGACACGGCCCAGTACAGTCTGGACGAGATCAAGGCCATCGTCTTTGAGGCCGAGAACGCGGGCAAATACGTGGCCGCCCACTGCTATTCGGACCGTTCCATCAAGAATTGCGTCGTCTCCGGGGTACGGACCATTGAGCACGGCAACCTCATGACCGAGGACGCGGCCAAGGCCATCAAGGAGGCCGGGGCCTATCTGGTCCCGACCATGGTCACCTACGAGAAGATCTCCCAGATGGGACCGGAGCTGGGAATTCCGGAGAACAACATCCGCAAGATAAACCAGGCCCTGGAAAAGGCCCACGGCGCGCTGGCCCTGGCCCACAAAATGGGCCTCAAGATCGGGTCCGGGTCCGACCTGCTGGGGCCCATGCAGGTTCACAAGGCCCGGGAGCTGGAACTCCAGGCCCAGGTAATGGGTCCCCTGGGCGCGCTCATGGCCACCACCAAGACCAACGCCGAGATAATCCGCCAGGAGGATAATCTGGGGACCATCGAGGCCGGCAAGCTGGCCGACCTGATCGTGGTGGACGGCGATCCCTTAAAGGATATCGCCCTGCTCCAGGACCGGGACAAGCTGAGCCTGATCATGAAGGGTGGGGAGATCTACAAGAACATGGGCTGAACCTGTTGACCGACAGCTGAAAGGGCGGGGGCGAATGCTCCCGCCCTTTTCTTCGGCCCTGCCCTTGACAGACCCGGCCCAGGCTCCAGACTTTAAAAATCGCAATCACCCGTGTATCAGAAAAAAGGGGAGGGGATGATGAGGTACGCTTTAGTTCTGGTCATGGCCGCGGTCCTGCTGGGTTCGGGTCTGGCCCCGGCCGCACGGGCGGAGATGCCCGGCCCGGACGGTGCGGCTCTGTGGAAGTACATCACCGAGACGGATCCCTACACCAAGTGGGGCCAGTGGCCCGATTTCGCGGGCGTGGTCAAATCCAACTCGCCCCACGGGCCCTTTGTAAGGGTCTTCGTCAACAAGACCGGCCTGGCCATGACCAAACCGCCGGCCCCCCGGGGCATGATCGAGGTCAAGGAGGGCCTGGACAAAAACAACAAGATCAGGAACATCACCGTTCAGTACAAGGTCGGCCAGGACTACAACCCCGAGGGCGGGGACTGGTTCTGGGCCAAGTATTCGCCTCAAGGAAAGGTGGACGCCGCCGGCAAGCTGAGCGGCTGCATTCGCTGCCACAAGGGCCGGGGCGACAACGATTACATCACCGCCCATTTCTTTAAATAAAGCGCTTTAAGTGGATAGTCTCCGTTTTTGGTGTCAGGGATGCAACCCTGACACCACCGATCTGTTTCCCGGTGCCGGGGGTGTGACCCCGGCGCCACTTGATTAATCCGCTTACGGCCGGCGAGAGGAGTTTGCGGTGAACGTTGCCTATGTCCATCCGGCGACCCAGGCGGGAGTTACCCTGGCCGCACTCTACCTTCTTTACCTGGGCTCGTTCAGATTTCGGGCCCTGCACCTGGCGCACAAGGTGGCTTTTGCCCGCCAACGGCACATCAACCTGGGCCGGGTGGTGCTGATTGTGATGGCGCTGGGAGCCTTGGGCGGCCTGTTCTTTGTCCGCTGGGCCTGGCGGGGCTGGCTGATCACCGGAGCCCACGGCTATGTGGGTCTGAGCGCCCTGCCCCTGATCCTGTTCGGCCTGATCAGCGGCTGGTACATGGCCGCAAGGCCCAAACCGCGCAAGGGCCTGCCCCTGGTCCACGGACTGGTCAATACGGCCGTGGTCGTCCTCGCCCTGGTCCAGTTTTATCTGGGCAAAGGGGTGATCGACACCTTTATTAAGGGTCTTTAGGCGGCTTGGGCCCGAACCGGATGGGGCTCGACCGCCGAAGGTTGTTTATCTATTCGGGGCGGTGAGGTCGGCCAACCTCCGGACCACGAACAGGAGCATCTTGAATCTCTCTTCGGCCTTGAGAGAGTGGGGCATTCCTTCGGGCATGGCCACGGCCTGGCCTGCCCGGGCCGATATGTTCTTTTCCCCGATGGTGATGGAGGCTGTTCCGTCCAATATCAGAACCACCGCATCGGCGGTGACGGTATGGGCGCTTATCCCCTCCCCTTTTTCAAAGGCGAAGAGGGTGAAGGAGAGGTGGGGGTTCTGGGCAAAGGTCCGGCTGACCACCTGGCCTTCCTGATACTCCACCAATCCGGCCAGATCCAGGGCCTGGGCGTAGGGGATGTTCTTAACCAGCCGATCGTCCATGGTCTTTCCTCCTGGAGAAAGATTTTTTGCCGGGAACCTGCGGGACAGATCCCGGAGGCCCGGAGGGCCTGGGAACATCCATCCCCCCGGTGCGGGGCGGATCCTGTCAAGCCAGGTGCTGGACCTTGCTGACCCCCTCCTGTTTGAGCCTGTCCACCAGTTCCTTCAGGACCGGGAAGACCTGAGGCCTGGTTCCCCCGGCCACAACGGCCAGCATGATGGGGTCGCCCACCTTCAGCCGGCCCGGATTCAATTTGACCACGACGTCCACTATTCCGGGCCTTTGAAGCATCTCGGTCCGGATCTCTTCGGCCCGCTCCGGGTGGATCTCCACTTCCAGAGATTCAACCTCCCGGCCCTCCAGGTCAAAAGAGCGGACCACGCCGTAATGAATCAAAACCATTCCGGCTTTCGAGAAATCCGGGTTTGCCTGGATTTCGGCCATTATCGCGTTGAGGTCCATAATACCTCCTTTGTCAACGGGTTATGCTGATTCAGCCGGGGCTGATTTCGGTCAGGCCCAGGTAGGCCAGAATAGTCAGCCCGAGCAGGCAGGCCGCTCCCCCGGCCAGGCCCAGCAGTATCGCCCGGAGCGGTTTGAACGCCCGGGGCCCATCCCCCAGTCCGGCTCGGCGCGTATCCGCAAACTCCTTGTAAAAGCCCCAGGCAATTCCTGCGGCCAGACAGACCAGAACAGCTTTTAACCAGGGAGAGAACAATTCGAACACCGCACCCCGGAAGTTAAACCCTATTTGGGTCCGCCGGCTATCCGACCGGCTGGTAAGGGTTCCTTAAAATTTTGGAGCAAGACATTTATCCTCTTGTGACAATGAGGATAAAGTAAAAAAAGCCCCTAATCAAGATAGGTGATCAGGAACCAGGCCCAGCCCCCGGCAAAGATCAGGCTCAGGCCCACCACCGGGATCAGCCGCCGGTAGAAGGGGCCGAAGGGGGCCTGGAAATACTTGTTGGAGAGGACCAGACAGGCGTGGGCCGGAGAGAGCAGGACCCCGGCGAATCCGGTGGCGTGTCCCAGCATGAGATAGGCCGCCATCTGCCCGTCCGGGACGAGCCCGATAAAGACCGGGAACCCGGTGGCCACATAGGCCGGAGAAAAACCGGTGATCAGGCCGATGAGAAAGGAGATGACCGAGACCACCAGGCTCAGGGGCAGGCCCAGGGAGGAGATTATCCGGCCCAGGTCGTCGATGGCGCCCGATCCCACGGCCACATTCTTAAAGACCAGGATGGCCGCCACCAGATAGACCATTCCCAGGGTGTGTTTGGAAAAGGCGATCTTTCTGATCAGGCCTTTCTCCGGGGAGGCGGAGGCGGCGATGAGCACGGCCGCTACCAGGGCCAGGGCCATGGAGCTTTGTTCCGGAACAGTGTTCATCACCGGCCAGATCCGGCCCAGCCCGGAGAGCAGACCGGGACCACCCAGGGCCCCGGCCAGGATGATGAGGATCGGCAGAAGCCCCCTGAAGGCCGAGCCGCTGGCGGCCTTGGCCTGTTCCCGGTGTTGAATCTGCCTCGGCACTTTTTTAAGGATCAGAAAGAAGCCGACCACAATGGCGGCCAGTGAGACCGGGGAGGTGGCTTTGAGCAGTTCCGGAAGGGGGATATGCCCCAGGGACGAAGCCAGGATTATGGCCGGATAGAGAGGCCAGGAATACTCCCAGACGTGCCGGAACCAGTAGTTGATGAGGGACTTGTCCACCCGGCTCAGGTTTATATCCTGGGAGAGTTGTTGGACCATGGGGGCGGAGAAAAGGGTTCCTCCGGGCATGGGCAGAAGCCCGATGAGAGCCGGAAAGATGGCCAGGGAGAGGCGGGGCGAGGAGACTACGGTCTCCACCTTGGCCAGAATGACCTGCCATTGGCCGGTCTGCTCCATGATCTGGACCAGGACCATGAGCAGCCCCACCACCAGGATCAGAACCAGTCCCCTGGGTTCGGCCGTCACCTTGAGCATGGCCGAACCCAGGCCCAGGAAGCCCATCCGGCCGGCCAGGCCCAGGAGCAGACACCCGGCCAGGAGGCCGTGGCCCAGGTTTATTTTGAGCCTGACCGCCACGACGACTAACGCGAAGGCAAGAATTAATCCTATGATCGTCATTTTTTTAATCGAATAGGCCCAGGGGCTTTTTGCCAGCCCCCGCGACCGGCTGAAAGGTGTAATCAAGGGGCGCGTCCGGATTGCCGAAGCGTTCTATCTTGAGGCCGTAATACCTTTTCCCGTTCTTCTCCGAGCGGCCGCCCAGAACCTCCCCCCAGCGGTTTTTGTGGCTGGGTAGGGGAACCACCTCCAGGGCCACTCTTTTGCCCGCGAAATCGAGATACTTGATCAGCAACCCTCCCGGCCGGGTCTGATTGCCCAGGTCGATCCGGAGGTAGGCCTGCTCAAAACCCAGCAAGGGGATGAAGAGCCGCTCCCCCTCCAGCCGGCCCTCGGAGGAGGGGTGGCATCCTCCGCAGAAAAGGAGCGCCGCAGTCAGGACGGCTATGGACATAACTCTCAGCATATCGGGGAGCCGATTCTACCTTTTCCGGGGGCCCGGGGTCAAGACGGGTATTTTTTTTCTACTCAAGCGGACCGGCCTGGTATATATTCTGTCGAAGCTTGGAGTATCAATGACTATGCCCCCTGAAAATGATTGGGACGACGGCCCCTCTGTGATGATCTCCGAGGATGTGGAGGAGACGGACCGGGTCGCCTACGAGGCGGAGGAGCATTATTACCGCCCCCAGGCCCGGGCGGAGGCGGCCTCGAAAAAGGAGCCGAAACCCCGGTCGCCTTTTTCGTCCCGGCTGATCTATACTCTGATATTTTCAATAAGCGTCCTCATCGTCCTGGTGGTCTACGCCCTGTTCGCCGGCGACCGGATAGACCGTATTCAGGACCGGCAGGAGGCCCTCTGGGGGCCCCAGATAGAGGCTCTCCAAAACCGCCAGGAAGCGGTTGAGGAAAGATTGAAGCTGCTGGAAGAGAGCCCTAAGCCGGTGCAACAGTCGTCCTCGACCAAAAAGTGATGGCTCCGGCAAGGGCCGGCGGCCTTGAGGAGGATCTCTCTCGGCGGTTGCGCCGGTTGATGGATCTGGCTCTGGTGCAGGCCCGCTTGGGCGGTTCACGGGGCGAGGTTCCGGTGGGCGCGGTGGCGGCCCTGGGCGACAGGGTTTTGGCCCAGGCCCACAACCGGGTGCTCACGGATCACGACCCCACGGCCCACGCCGAGATGGTGGTCCTGAGAGAGGCGGCCCGGATTTTGAAAAACGAAAGGCTCCTGGGCGTGACCCTGGTGGTTACCCTGGAGCCGTGTCCCATGTGTATCGGCGCAGCCGTGCTGGGGCGGATAAAGCGGTTGGTTTACGCGGCGCCTGATCCAAAATCAGGGGCCGCCGGTTCCGTATTGGACCTGGCCCGGTCGGACCGACTCAACCACCGTATGGAAGTGATCAGGGGTCTGCGGGCCCCGGAAGCGGGGAGACTCCTCAAGGAGTTTTTCCAGGCCAGACGGAGAGGTGCCGGAGCGGTTGAACGGGCTCGACTCGAAATCGAGTGAAGGGTTTAAAAGCTCTTCCGTGGGTTCGAATCCCACCCTCTCCGCCACGCCCCGCCTACCAGGGCGCGGGCGCATGGCTTTGATGCGGCTTGTTATCTCCCTTGTTCTGTTTCTTACGGTCGGATCCGGACCGGCTCTGGCCGGCCCGATCCGCCTGGGGATCGGGACTCCCGTGGAAGAACAGCTTCTGGGACACCTGACCGAAGCATTGCTGAAGGCCAAGGGAATAGAGGTAGAGGTCTACTCCCAGTTGGACCCCGAGGTGCTCCGGGCCAGGGCCCTGGTAGACGAACTGGACCTTTTCTGGGACTATAACGGCCGGGCTCTGATCGTTTTCCACCAGGATCCGGATCGAGCGGTTTTACGCGACCCCCAGGGATGCTACCAGGCCGTATCTGAAAAGGATTTGAAAAAAGGCCTGGTCTGGGGCCGGATGGCCCCAGGCAACAACAGCTACGGCCTCGTGATGACCACCGTCTTGGCGGAACAGTATGGGGTGACGACCATCTCCGACCTGGCGGCCAAGATGCAGGAGCTGTACAAAACCACCAAGAGGAAGACCGTGATGGGCATGGAGCGGAACTTCAATCTCCGCCCCGACGGTTTCAACTCCCTGCTGGCGCGTTACGAGATGGAGTTCAACTCGATCATGGCCAAGACGACGACCTCCGGGTCCATTCTGGATGTGTTGAGGACCAAGGAGGCCCAGGTGGTGGTGGGCCCCACCGTGGACGGCCGCATCAGGCGGTTCAAGCTGACCGTGCTCCAGGAGGACAAGCCTTTTTTCCCGTCCTACCATCCCGCCCCGGTGTGGCGGCAGGACGCCCGGAAGGAGAACGGGGCGGCGGCCGCACTTCTGGACCGCTTGGCTGAAAAACTGGACATAGACGCCCTCAACGACCTCCGCTTCCCGGTGGAGATACACGCCCATGATCCCGCCGTGACCGCCAGGGAGTGGCTCCGAAAGTCGGGACTGACGGACTGAGGCCGGACCCGTTTTTACGACAATCCGGCCTGTTGCACCGATCGATCCAGCTTCAGCCGCTGCGGCTGGATGACCTAACCTTTTCCGCCCCGGCGACGCCCTGCCACCAACAGCCAGATTCCGGCAAAGCCGACAATAAACCCGATGCCGCCCAGCACGTCGTGCCAGCGGACCTTATCTCCGTACTCGTTGAGCTGCTCCCGCAGGGCGATGATCTGTTTGTTCAGCGGGGCCATCTGCTTGGCCACCGCGGCGGAGACGATCCGGTCCAGTTCCTTAAGATCCAGGCTCTTTCCCGGTTGGACGGCGGGAGACGGCGGCTGGTCGTTTTGGGTTTTCCGGACCGGAGCGGGAGATCCGGCCTGAGTCTGGTAGGGAGCCAGACTGTCCGGCAGTTCGGCGGCCTGGATCAGAAACTCGCCCTGGTGCCCTTCTCCGGCATTCAGGACCAGCCGGTGGTCGCATTTGATTTTCGGCTTAAAGGAGAAAT
This sequence comes from Desulfarculia bacterium, assembly GCA_963662305.1. Lineage (GTDB taxonomy): Bacteria > Desulfobacterota > Desulfarculia. The sequence continues at coordinate 2,000,511 of OY759351.1, forward strand.
TACCCTGTTGGTCGGTTGTGGCCCGGCCCATTTTCTCCCCTTTGGGGCCGAAAAAATCCACCGGGCAGTTTTGGGCCCGGCTGGACTTGGAAAAATAGCCGTAGCCTTTGATCAGGTCTCCCTCCACCATGGCAAAGACCCTGACCTTGTGGGCCAGCGCCGGAGTTATGAACACGACCATCATCAGGACCGACAGCCCCAGGACGGCTCCGGCCCTCTTCAATCCGTTCATGCCGTTCTCCTCTGAGTCAGACCGGGGATCAGGTCCGGCCTTGCCTTGTTCAAAAAGACCACCACCGAGCCTGTGATAAGCCCCTCAATGACCATTACCGGCAGATGGGCCAAGATGAGCAACTCGGCCGCGTGAAGGAAAGACTGAGCTGAAAGATAGAGGCTCAGGCTCAACACCAGGCAGCCCAGGGCGATGCCCAAGAAACCCGCTCCGAATCCGGCGGCAAAGGCCAGTTTCTGGTTGGGGGCGGAGCACAGGGACCGGAAAAGGTAGTGACAGGCCACCCCGGGCCCGGCCATGACGGTCACGTTCACTCCCAGGGCGGTCAGCCCGCCGAACCCGAAGATGACGGCCTGGAGAAAGAGGGCCACGGCCAGGGCCGGAAAGACGGACCAGCCCAAAATCAGCCCGGCCAGGCCGTTCAGGATAAGATGAACACTGGAAGGACCGATGGGGACATGGATCAGAGAGGCCACGAAAAAGGCCGAGGCCAGCACGGCTACCCGGGGCACATCCTCGTAGTCCATTTTTTTTAGCCCCAGCCCGATCCCGGCCAGGGCCAAAACAGCTCCTCCCAGAAGCACCGGCCCGGAAAGGGCTCCTTCAGCCACATGCATCTTTTAACTCCCGATTCATGTTAGGCGTTCCCCAAAGGGGTTTGCCCGGCGGATTCCGCTCAAGGCCCGGCCGTTCCAGGGAACAGCCCCGCCTTAGGCGGGGCTGTCCGTCCGGCCATGGCAGGGCAATGGTTTATTTCATATCGTAGGTTTTCACCCAGATCAATCCACCCAACTCCACCCCGACCTCTTTACCTTCGGGGTTTTTCATTTTTTTGTCGCCCTCCACCAGGGCGGCAAAGGACCACCAGCCGGCCTGGGGCATGACATAGCTGAACACCCCCTGGGCATCACCCTTGACGACCTGGGTGATGTGCATATCCGTGGGCGGCTTGATCCCCTGATCGTTATAGAACTCCACCTCGACTTCGGCAAAGGGCACCGGCTTGCCGTTCTTCTTAACCACGCCCCGGAAAGCGTTACCGGTCCACAACCCGTAGGGCCTGGTCAGAGGTTCGATCTCCACCGGGAAACCGACCATCTGGTCCCAGCCTTCCTCGGCCCCAAAAGCGTCCACCACAACCTTGGTGAAGTGGATGATCATGACCCCCTCGGCCGGTTCCCAGTAGGCCGCCGGTTCGATGTAGAAGATATAGTCGCCCGGTTCCTTAACCCCGTACTCGGCCTTGTAGGCGGTCTTGCCATCCTTCTGGACCGGTTTCAGGGAACCTGAGAGATCGGTTTTCTTGTCTCCCACCAGGACCCCGAACTGGGTGGGCTGGCCCATTTCCATGACCGGTCCCTGCTCCATGGGGTGGGTGAAGATGATCTCCAGGCCGACCTTGGTGTCGCCTTCCCCGGTGACGATATCGGTGGACGGGATTAAGACCTGGAAGTGGGCCGGGGCAGCCGGTGAAAACCCCAGGACGATAGCCAGAACCAGAGGAATCCATAGAAATTTTCTCACGAGAGTCTCCTTTGCATGAATGTTCGCCGGTCCGGGTAAGTCGACGTACCGGCGGCGGTTCGGCCTTCATGGCGGGGTTGACGAAAATTGTAAAAAAAAGCCAAACCCCGCAGGGTCCGGCCTTCGCGACCTCTCCAGCAGACCTTCTGGTCCGCCCGGTCGATTAACTAATTATATACCAACCGGATCCTGTCCGGTCTTTTACAAGTTCTTCTGAACAATCCCACACTACTCCAGCAAGGCCCAAAAGGCAAGAGAGGAGAAGAAGGTTCCAGGGGAACGGCCCGGAACAGGGTTCGTACTGTCAAGCCAGCAGGGAGCGGGCCACAATCATCTTCTCCACCTCACGGGCCCCTTCGTATATCTCCAGGATCTTGGCGTCGCGGTAAAGGCGGCTGACCCGGTATTCGTCGATATAGCCGTAACCGCCGTGCATCTGGACCGCTTCGTCGGCGGCGGTCACGGCCATCCTGGCCGAATACCATTTGGCCATAGCCACCAGTCCGTGGTCCAGTTTGCCCCGGTCCGCGCCCCAGGCCGCCTGGTAGTAAAGGTTCCGGGCCGCGGTAATATGGGTGGCCATCTCCGCCAGTTTGAATTGGGTGGCCTGGAAAGAGGCCAGAACCCTCCCGAACTGGGACCGGCCCTTGGTGTGGCGGATGGAGTCCTCCAGGCAGGCCCTGGCCAGGCCTACTCCCTGGGCGCAGATGTGGAGGCGGGTGCGGTTGAAAAAAGCCATCAGCTGGTGAAACCCGCGGCCCCTTTTCCCCACCAGGTTGGTTTCCGGAACCCGGACTCCGGAGAAGGAGAGTTCGGCCGTGTCCGAGGCTCGGATGCCCAGCTTGCCCCTGAGTTTGGCGGCGGAAAAGCCCGGCCGGTCGGTCTCGACCAGGATAAAGCTGTGCCGGTCGTGGGGCCCGGCATTATCCGGGTCGGTCAGGCAGAAAACCAGCACATTGTCGGCCAGGGTGCCGTTGGTGATGAACATCTTGGACCCGTCGATGACCCACTCGCCTCCCTCCTTCACCGCCGTGGTCAGGGTCTGGGTGGGGTCTGATCCGGCGCCGGGTTCGGTTATGCCCGTGGCCAGAATGGCCTGGCCCTCCACCAGGGGCGGCAGGAGTTTCTCTTTCTGCTCCGGGGTGGCGAAGAGTTGAACCATCTCCGAACCGAAGGTGGTGGACAGGATGGCCTGGCCGATTCCCGGGTCCACGGCCCAGAACTCCTCGGTGATAAGGCAGTGCTCCAAAAAGCCCAGGCCGGCCCCGCCGTGTTCCTCCCCGATGAAAACCCCCACAAAGCCCAGTTCGCAAGCCTTTTTCCACAACTCCTGATCAAACTTCTCTTCCCGGTCGAACTCCACGGCATGCTCCGGAAACTCCCCTTCGGCAAACTCCTTGGCCGCCCGGACGATATCCCGCTGTTCCTTGCTCAGATCAAAGTCCATAATATCTCCGTTCAGACTGGTGATTGAATCGGCCCTCTCCGACGATAGAGGGCCAACCCGAGATGGGTTTGATAATTATAATATCTAATTCCCCTTCAGGGTTAACAACCTGACGCCAATTTCATTAACCACGGATTTATATAAGCATTGCCTTTGATTGCGAGATTATACTCCTCAACCGTATCTCCCGCCCCAGGTGGCCTTGGCCCGCTTATCCTTGGTCCGGCGCCTTCTGGGGTCGTCGCTCACTCTGAGGTTTGGGAAGTCGGAGAAAAAGCAGACCTTGGAACCATCGGAGAGGTCTTTGCCCCAGCCGGTTATTGAGGCCACTTTGGGCTCCATGCCGCCCCCTTTGACATAGACTGGTTCGCGTTTGACGGGTGGCGACGTGGGGGGCGGAGCCATGGCCGTGTCCGTGGGTTTTAGATAGGTTTTTTATGACCTCGGCCGAAGATCCATTTATCCAGAAACTGCGGTGAACCGTCCGGTAGCCTTCTTTTTTGACCCATATATGATAACATCCTGTTTTAACATTAATATATCCTACGCCTTCACCAGGATGGTATTTAAAGGCCAAGCCTTTCAATGGGGTGCGCTTTTCCTCCAGAGCGTTGTTGGTTCCACTGTGCATGACCGTCACCGTAAAATTGTTTAAGTTCAGCCCGTTCTCCTCGTCAAAGGCGTAGACCACAAAGTTGGGCCGGTAACGCTCCGAGAGAGACTCCTTCGGGTCCACCGGGGCGTCTATATCCCACATGATGATCGGAGCCGGGGCTGAAGAGGGCGGAGGACGAGAACAACCAGAAGGCAAGCCGCTGTCAGCAAAAACGGTGTGGGTGTTTTACCCATAGTGACTTCCTTTCTTGGTGCCCGAATTACCTTGCAGGGCGATTCACAATCCACCAATCGGCCATCCAAGACCCCGCGAATACCCGAATTCGATACTAAGCCGGCGTTCTGTGCCGAAGACTGGAGTTGGTCACTCTTTCCAGGCCGCTTAAATGGATGAACAACCGATTATTAGAATACCTCATCCGTGATAATTTGGTCAATCGCTGGGAATGGCGACCGCATCAGCCGATTATCGGTTCTGAGTGCCGGGCCTAAAGGAATGCCCCGGCCCCATTCACTTGCCGCCGGAATTTTTGGTAGGCAACCTTGGCCCCGGCCTCGATCAGCTGTACGATCCATTCGATAGACCGTCCGACCTTCTCGCCCTCGAGGTGGAAAACCCGGAACAGGTGGAGGAGATGGTCGGCGAGAGCACCCCTGAGCAGCCCGGCCTGGTCAGCCTCGAACCGGTGGCGGCTTGTCTTTGTTCCGGCAGAGGGTGTTCATGCCTTCCTTGATCCGATTCTCCACGTCACCCGGTCGAAGCTTGGCCGCCAAACAATCGCCTTTGCCGGTGAAGGGGAACAGGGGACGAAAACGGTTTTTCTTGAACGGCCGCTGTAAACCACCTGATCCTGCTCGCCCTGGGCCGGATTTTAGGCCGAGTCGAAACTCACAATAAGGCGTCGTTTGTTCTTTTGCCGAAGAAGTGCCCCCGCCGATCTGGTTAACGATTTCTCCAAAGCCGTCAGCCTTGACCCTTGCCCAGGTAATAGTTCTCCAGTTTGGACATCATCGACCTTATTTTAGTCTATTATATTAATATAATAAGATATATTGGACTTTCCTTTCAACCTTTCCGGATGATCCGGGATAATATAAACCGGGCCGGAGCGGCGACCCCGGCCCGGTTTATAGTCGGAGGCCGTTCTAAAATTCGCTCAGGTCGTCGTCAAGGGGGATTTCTTTCTTGGGGTCCACCTCCAACGGCCTGGCGGTTATCTGTTTTTTGGCCTGGGGGGCCGGCCTGGCGGCCCTGCGGGTCGGTTGCGGCCTTTCTTCCCGGGAAACCCCTCCCCCGACCAGGGCCGCCAGTTCGCTGACGTTCCTTCTGACAACCTCGGCCTGGGTTTTCAGCTCCCGGGAGGCGGAGGCCCCCTGTTCGGCCGAGGCCGCGGTTTTTTGGACCACGGCGTCCATCTCGTTGATGGCGTTGTTGAGCTGATCCATGCCCGAGGCCTGCTCGGCGCTGGCGGAGGATATCTCCTTGATCAAGGTGTCCACCTTGCGGTTGGCCTCGTCCACCTCGGAGAAACCGCTACGTGATTTGGTGACCAGTTGGGACCCGGTCTCGATCCGGTGGACCGTGCTTTCCACCAGGAGTTGGGTATTTTTGGCGGCCTCGGCGGCCCTCATGGCCAGACTGCGGACCTCGTCGGCCACCACGGCGAATCCGGCCCCGGCCTCGCCGGCCCTGGCCGCCTCCACGGCCGCGTTGAGAGCCAACAGGTTGGTCTGGAAGGCGATCTCGTCGATGGATTTGATTATTTTGTTGATCTCGTTGCCAGACTCGGCGATCTGGGTCATGGAGGAACTCATTTCGGTCATATCATGGCCGGTGGTGTCCAGAACGCTGATGACCTGATCGGTCAAAGAGTCGGCCTGGGTGGCGCTGTCCGCATTGGCCTTGGTCTGGGCCGCCATCTGTTCCAAGGAGGCGGCGGTCTCCTCCAGGGAGGCGGCCTGCTGGGAGGCGCCCTCGGCCAGGCTCTGGGAAGAGGCGGCCACCTGATCGGCGGCCTCGGCCACCTGATTGCTGGCCATGTTCAGGCCGGCGATGGAGCGGCGGATGGGCCGGGCCACGGAAACGGCCACGAACCACAGAGCGATCAGGGCCAGCACTACCAGGCCTAGACCCACTCCGGCCTGGAGGATGAGGTAGCCCCGGGATTCTTTGACCAGGGTTTTCTCCAGGTCGTCCACCCGGCCCATGAGTTTTTTCTGCAGCACCTCGGCCTTGCTCAGGGCGATGGCCTTGTCGATTCTGATCAGGACGGCCCAGGGGGTCTTAATGTTGCCTGCTGTAAAGGGGATCAGAACATGGAGGACCCCGTCAGTTTCCCCGGTTTTTTCCTGACCGGCCCTGATCTCTTTCAGGATACCCCCAGAGTCAGGAAGAACCTCGGTAATCGGCTTTCCGAGCAGGGATGGATCATGGCCGGCCCCGGCCACGGTGCCGTTGTTGCTGATCACGTAAGCCTTGGCCTGTCCTTGGTAGAGGTTTTTGCTGACTTTCTCAATCTGTTCCTGGATGCTGGACAGAGCCAGGTCCACTCCCATAACCCCCAGGAACTCATTTTCGGCCGTGATTGGAACTACGATCGAGACTTTCATGGCCGGGTCGCCCTCTTTGACAGGATAGGGATCGATGATGCAGTCGGCCAGAGTCTCCCTGGGGCGGAGGTAGAACTCGCCCTTGCGCACCCCGGAGGGATATTTTTCCTGGCTCTCGTAGTTCTTCAGGGGAGCGTGTTTGATTTTGCCCTCACCATCCCAGCTGAAATAGGGGATGAGCCTTCCGGTCTCGTCGTAGCCTTGGGAGTTGGCGATAACCGTGTCGATCTGGTCGTAGGCGTTCGGCTCCCAGCAGGAAAAGGTGGCGATATATTCACGGTTGTTTTTTAGTAGATCCGAAAGGAAATTCTCGGCCACCTGCCGTCCGGCCATACCCGAGACTCCGGCCGATTTGACCCCCAAAAAGGACAAGGCGGCGGCGTCGACCGTCTTGAAGGCGTTTTCCATTTTGCCCTGAATGGCGGTGACGGCTGTCCTAGACTGGGTGCTCAGATCCTTTTTAGCCTCGGCGATGGCTCCCTCCCGGCTTTCCTGAGCCATCTGCCCCACCAGCTTGCGGGACTCGGAAACTCCATGTTCGGTTACCGAACCGGTGATGTAGATCGAAAAACCAAGAATGGCGCCAGCGGTAATCAGGAGACAGACGCCGGCCCAGAAGACGATCCGCATTTGCAGCGACTTGCGTCCCATACTTCATCCTTTCCCTTTAATGATTGGACAGGATAACTCCTGTCTTTCACAATAGGCGTTTGAAGTTACTGATTCTGCTACCCATGACGAAAAATCGAAAGGGGCAGGCTAAAAAAGGGCGCCTTGTCCGATAATCCACCTCATAAAATCTCCAAAACAGACTGATGATAGAACCCAACCTGGCTTCAAGGATGCGGAAACAACCGGGGGTTTGTTGGCTGCAATTTTTAAAGAGCGCCCGCCAAAGTCATAACATCGACCAATAGAGTATAGGAAAGTACAAAGTGGCGGTCAACCGCGTTAATTTCATGGTCACCAGGACGGATTATCATATTTTATGGAACCGGGAGGAACACTTTTCCAAATTTGAAAAATTGAATCCTGCCGGATTTCCGAGGCTTTAAAAAAACCGGGATGGGGGTGGCCTCGGCCAGCAAAGATGAACCCCCCATTCGTCCTTTGTTTTGAGGTTGAAGAAGGCCGGGGTGGGCCGACCGCCGGCCCTATCAGCATTTGACACACGGTTATGATTTTATTTGTGGAAAATTAAAAGCGATCTTGTCTTAACCGATTTGCTCTCGTTATTCGAATCCGGGGCCAGGGTCCGAGTGATGTCACCTCGGCTAATATGCCGTTTATTGGGTATAATAAGGTTCCCGTCAATTAGATTGAAAAATTGAAGCGGCACCGATGACGGACTTGCTCCCCGGCATGGCCGTGGCGGAGTTATGATTTTAAGGAACAGAACGGCTTGCTTAGCGGATCCTGTATGGAAGAGAGAGGGCGATAGATCGGCCGCTCCCGCAGGGACAAGGATCAGCCCGGTCTGTTCATGATCGGGTAACAAGGTAGAAAATTATATTTTAGTCATTTAGAAAAATATGTACATTATTTGATAATATGGCGTGCAGCAAAAATAGGAAAATTACCAGTTTGAATGAACTATACTCTGGGTTTCAGGGCCTTTCGGGGAAAGGGCAGGGGAGGAGCAAAACAGATTTAAATTAGGTAGTTATTGATTTAAAGAGGCCCGATGAAAAAAAGGATAGGGCACCCCGAAAGGAGCCTTTTGAGGTCCGGGTATGTTGCCGTAGCTTCGAAAACCGGTCCGCCGGTGATGATGGCACTATTCCGAGGCGGCTCCGGCCGGCCCCCCGGGTGCGGCACGGATGGATGATCAGACGATTCCCGCTTCCGCGATGGGCCTCCCTTCTAGTATTCGGGTCGGATTGAAGATCGACAGGTCCAGGGCGTGCTCTCGGCCCAGAATAAGTTCGGTGAGGTATCGTCCCACGGCCGGGGCCTGTTGCAGGCCGTGGCCGGAGAACCCGTTGGCCAGATATAAACCGGAGAGCTCCGGCCACCGGCCCAGGATGGCGTTGCCGTCCAAGGTGTTTACGGCGTAAAGCCCGGCCCAGCCTCTGACCAGCTTGGCCGTGTCAAAGGCGGGAACGAACTCGGCCAGGGTCGGCCAGACCACCTCCATGAAGCGGTCCCGGTCCCAACTGAAATCGATCCCCACCGGATCGTCGGGCAAAGACCAGCCGATTAGAATCAGGCCTCCGGTCTCGGTCCGGAAATAGAGTCCGGAAGGGAGGATGGTCAGAGGCAGGGCGGTTTGGGGTTTGACGGCCGTATCTATGGCGAAAATCTGTCTCTTGGTCGGGTCTACGGGCAGCTCAGCCCCGGCGGTCCGGGCGATAGCGGCGGCCCAGGCCCCGGCGCAGTTGACAACCGCCCCGGCCGGTATTCTCTCCCCCGAAGCCAGAATAACCCCGGTCGCGGTTTTGCCCTCGGTTTCGATCTTGACCGCCTCGCCTTTGACAAACTCGGCGCCCTGAGCCCGGGCCTTTGCCTTGTAGCCCATAACCACGGCGTAGGCGTCCAGATGGCCGTCATCAGGGCCGTAGACGCCACCGTCCAGGCCGTCCATCTGGTAGAGGGGGAAGGCCTCCACGATTTTGTCAGGCTGCCACCATTCGGTCCGGCACCCCAGCGACTGCTGGAGTTTAAGATCGGACTGGGCCTGGTCCCGTCCGGTCGAGTCGTACACAAAGAGGTTGCCTTCGCGCCGGAAGGCGATGTCCGGCTCCTCGCCCTCCACGGCCATTTCAGGACCGAAACGGTCCAGAACCTGGAAAGCGTATTGGGAGATCTGGATGTTTTCCTTGAGGGAGAATTGAATCCGGATATTGGCCATGGACAGGGTCGAGGAGGAGAACTCATAGGTCGGGTCCTTCTCCACCACAGTGACCCGCAGGGTCGGATCTGCCGCGGTCAGATAATAGGCCGCCGACCCGCCCATGACCCCTCCGCCGATAATGACAATGTCCTTTGCTTTTGCAGGCATGGCGCTAACACCTCGTTGATCGTAAGATTGTCAACATCCCAATGAACAGTTCAAAGTGACTTAAGCGGGGGGAGTTGTCAAGCTCCAGGTGGTTCGGTTCAAACAATACGTCAGGGCGAAATGAAAAAAAGGCAATGGTGGAAGGCGGGCAAACGCCCTGGCCAAGCCTGGGGAGCCGGAAACAAAAAAGGGCGGCCGCCTACAAGCGGCCGCCCCGGGGATTTTCAGGGGGGTTACAGGGTCAGTTCCTTCAATTTCTTCAGGTCTATTTTTTTGGCGTAGGCCTGGGCCACCTCGGCCGCGTCGTCAAGGCCGTTGACCATGACCTGGACCATGACCTTGCCCTCGACTATGAAAGACACTTCGGCCCGGTCCTTCTGCTCGGTCTTGAGCAGGGCCTTCTGGCGGTTGATCCGGATCAGTTTGGTGTCCTTGTCCGCTCCGGCCAGGGCCGGGTTGTTCAACAGCATACCCATGGTCTGGATCATGGGTGAGTCGCTCATGACCTCGATCTCGGCCTCTCCGCCACCGTCCTTGGTGTAACGCCTGCTGGCCGTGATGCCGCCGCCGAAAGCCGCTCGGCCCACGGCCTGGGACTCGAACTCCTCGGCCTTCCATCCGGGCAGGGCTTCGGGGAACAGGTCACCCATGTTTTCGCCCTTTTTCTGCCGCAGTTGGGCCGTGGCGAAATCAAGCTCCTCAAGGGCCTCCGTAATGTTGCCTTCCTTGTAAAGCTCGATGGCGGCCTCGAGCTGCTCCACGATCTCATCGGCCGAGGCCGGGGCAGCTATAAACAAAGCAGCGATTATGACCATGGGAACCAGATATTTTGTCATTTTAAATGCACCCCCTGTGTTAGTAATAATTGATAAACTCGCCGGGGGATCATAACATTACCGATTAAAATTGCAACCACCCAATCCGGCTCCTGAAACCGGATATCTCCAGGGTAGTTGAAACAGCCTGATCGACGGGGTGCGGATGGACTTTTCGACAAGTCGCCAAGGGACCGGGAAAGGGCGATTAGGTACAGATACAACTCCCCACCGTCCTGGCCCTCCCGGAGCTGGAGCATGGAAAAGGTTTTTATTACATGATGTTTTAGATCAGAGGGGAAACCATTGTGATAAATTAAACTATCCGCTTTTTCTTCTATAAATTTATGCTATATTGCCTCCGATTACGGACTGGCCGGAGCTGCCCCCACCCAGGGATCAAAAGCCGTATCGGACTACCGGACAGGAGGAATATTTATGGAAGAGCCCACCGTTAAGGACCTCGTTGTCGATCTGAAGGAATACGCCTGCGTGTCCGAAGAGGCGACCTTATTCGAGGCGGTCATGACTTTGGAGAAGGCCTGGGAGGATTTCCGGAGAAGTCCTTTCAAGCACCGCTACGTCCTGGTTTTGAGTAAAGATGGCGATGTGGTCGGCAGGATCAGCCAATGGGATATTCTGCGCAGCCTGGAACCCGGTTACAACAAGCTGGGCCAAAGGTCGGGGTTGTCCCGTTTCGGATTCCGATCGGAAGTGTGGGATAAACCCCTGCGCGACTACGGGCTGTGGCAGGGCCCCCTGGAGGACATCTGCCGCAAGGCGGCCGATATAAAGGTCCGGGAGATAATGTATGAACCCAGCCCGGATCAGTATATCGACGAGGAATCCTCCCTCCAGCAGGCCATCCACCACCTGATCGTGGGCCGCCACAGGACTCTTCTGGTCAAAAGGAATGACAAGGTGATCGGGGTTCTGCGCCTGAGCGACGTCTTTATGGATGTTTGGCGCAGAATGAAAGCCTGCCAAACGGAGACCGAATAGAAGCATAATGACTTCATGCTTTGAGGAGGATGCTCAGACATGACGGCCGACAGCCCGACTCCGCCCGTGGGAAAAAAAGTAGACATCAAACGAACTCTCTTTCTGCTGTTGGGGGTAGCCCTGTTCCTGGTGGTTTACTACTCCCCGGCCTGGCCAGATGCGGTGGACACCGGGGGCAAGCACTTCGTCCTCAGCCAGGAGGGCAAGGGGGCCCTGGCCGTGTTTCTGCTGGCCGCCACCTGGTGGGTCTTCGAGGTGGTGCCCATCGGAATCACCTCCCTGGCCATCGGCTCATTGCAGGTCCTTTTCCTGGTCCGTCCGGCCTCCAAGGCCTTCAAGGATTTCATGGACCCCAACGTCCTCTTTATCTTCGGCTCCATCGTCATCGGATTCGTCTTTACCAAGACCGGACTGACCCGCAGGCTGGCCTACAAGATGCTGTCCATTGTGGGGGAGAGGACCTCCATGATCTACCTGGGCTGTTTCGTGGTCACCGCGGCCCTGGCCCACATCATGGCCCATACCGCCGTGGCGGCCACCATCTATCCCCTTCTGGTGGCCATCTATCAGATGTACGGGGAAGGCGGCAAACCGACCAAGTTCGGCAAGGGGCTCTTTATCGGCATGGCCTACGTGGCCGGGGCCGGGTCCATCGTCACCCTCCTGGGCGCGGCCCGGGGCGCGGTGGCCTTCGGTTTCTATAAGGATGTGGTCGGGGTCGAGATGGGCTTTTTCGACCTGGTCTATTACATGCTGCCCATCGGCTGGCTGATGGTCTTCCTGTTGTGGGGATTCTTCATGATCTTTTTCAAACCAGAGAAAAAGACCATTCCCGGGCTCAAGGAAAAGGCTAAAAAACTCAGTGCAGAGTTGGGACCGCTGACCAAGAACGAGATTATCGCCTTGTCCGTCGTTGGTTCTCTGATAGTCCTCCTGGGCCTCAAGGCCGTTATGCCGGGGCTCGGTTTCATCGACAAGACAGCCGTGACCCTGTGCACCACCATTCTCTTCTTTATCTTCGGGATTCTGAACATAGACGACCTGGAGGACATTCCCTGGAACATCATCCTCCTCTTTGCCGGGGCCATGTCCATCGGTTTCTGCCTGTGGCAGACCGGGGCCGCGGAATGGCTGGCTATCCAGTGGCTGATTATGTTCCAAAACGCCTCCTGGTTTGTGTTCGTGCTGTCCATCGCCTTCTTTGTGATGATCATGACCAACTTCATCATGAACGTGGCGGCCATCGCCATCTCCCTGCCGGTGGCCCTGGTTATCGCGCCCTATTTGGGCGTCTCCGGAGAGGTCATCCTGTTCGCCTCCCTGGTTACGGCGGGCATGCCCTTCCTGCTGCTGGTGGGGGCGGCGCCCAACGCCATCGCCTACGACTCCAAACAGTTCACCACCGGTGAGTTCTTCCTCTACGGCGTGCCGGCCTCCATCCTGCTCATGGGCGTGGTGGCCCTGGCGGTTTACGTTATCTGGCCGTTGATGGGGATGTCTATTACGATTCCCAAGTAAAAATACGGGCCTGACGGCCCTGGACGCAAAGCCGGCCCCGGTGGATTCCGGGGCCGGCTTTGTGTTCGGGTGATTTTTTTTGGGCCGCATTTCCGTCGCCCGCCGGCAAGCCCCCGGTCGGGGAAGGAAGCGCGGCGGCGGCCCCGGGGCTTCCCCGGGCCTCGCTTCCCAAAGGCGTTTCCTGTTGTTGTTTAGACTTTTTTGGGCGGGCCTGCCGATCGCCCGATCAGGCCCAAGTAGATCGCCCCCAGGGTCAGGGCCGCCCCCAGGCCGCCCATCAGGCCGGTGGGCCGGGCAAAGAAGATAAGGTCCCAGATAAAAGCGCAGGTGGGTTGCAGGAGCAGAATAAGGGCCGCCTTGGAGGCCGGGAATTTGGGCAACCCGGTGGAGATCAGGACCCAGCCCAGGGCGTGGCAGCCCAGGCCCAGGCCCAGCATGGCCGACCAGGTTTGAAGGTCCGGGATCGCCCAGGATTCGCCCTGGCGCATAACCTCGGGAACCATGAACAGGGCGCTGATCACGGAGACCAGGGCCATGGTGGCCAGGGGCGGCTGCTTGGGGGACATTTGGCCCACCCTGCGGAGACTCAGGAGATAGGCCGTGTAGCACATGGCGGTGATAATCCCCAGCCAGATGCCCAGGCGATAGTCCGGACCCAGGAGGTTCCAGTCCGGGCCTACCACCATGACCAGCCCGATGATGGACAGGACCACGGCCAGGACCAGCTTGAGGGTGAGTCTCTCCCCCAGAAAAAGGACCGCCACCCCGGATAGGAAAAAAACCTGGAAATTGGCCAGGATGGTGGCCAGGCCCGGACCCACGTAAACGATGGAGTGGTGCCAGAAGGCCAGGTCCATAAAAAAGAAGAATCCGGCGGCCAGGGACCCCAGAAGGGGCCGCCACCCGTAAAACAGTTTTTGGCGTCTGAGCAGAAGCACGGCCAGCAGCGCCGCGCCGCCGAAGGAGACTCGATAGAATCCGGCTGCCGTGGGTCCCACATGGGCCACCCGGACCATGATCGAGGAGAAGCTTATAAGCAGGGCTCCGGCCAACAGCTGAAGCAGTCCGGAGGGGTGAAGAGCGGAACTTGATTCCATGGTCGGGCTCGTTTTAAAAGGTAAAAAGTTCTCTTATTATAGAATTCCACGGCTGAAAGTGAAACCGTTAATAGCAATTATAAGGATAGAGATATATTGACTGATCGGATCTACCGGGTAGGATAGATGGGTGATTGCGGATCGCCGTGGGCGGGGGAGGCCGGGACTGCCGGGATTATGGGCCTCCTGCAAAGCGGCCTGGTGAAGCTCCTGGACAGGGAGTTATTATTAAGGAGTAGCGCGATGTCTCACAAAGTCCATATTTTTACCTTAACAACTTGTTCCCATTGCAAGAACACCAAGGCCTACCTGAGCGACAACGGGTTTGAATATACCTTTGTGGATGTGGACAAGACCTCCGGCGAAGAGCGAAAAGCGGTTTTGGAGGAGGTCAAGAAATACAATCCGGATCTTTCCTTCCCGACCATCGTCATCGACGACGAAAAAATCATCGTAGGGTTTAAGAAGGACGACCTGGAGGAGGCTCTGAAGTAGAAATGACCCCCGCCGAACTTTATGACATGCTCAAAAAGATCCAAGAGCCCAACGGGTACTATTTCTCCCGGGACAAGGATCATGTCATGGGCCTCATGGAGGCCTTGCTGACCAACAAGGAACGGTACGGCTACATGGCCTGCCCCTGCCGCCTGGCCGCCGAGGACAAGGAGAAAGACAGGGACATCATCTGCCCCTGCTCCTACCGGGAGGCTGACGTGGCCGAGTACGGTTCGTGCTACTGCAACCTCTATGTCAGCAAGGAGTGGAACGAGGGCGCCGTCGAACACCGCTATGTCCCCGAAAGACGCCCGCCGGAGAAGGCCTGGGGAATGTAGAATCCAGGTCCGGAGCAGGGGAGGGCAAGCCTGCGGACCGACGGCCGGGCCAAGGCCCGGCTTCGGATACGTTGACACGGGCTTGAACAACCGGCTAAGATAACCCCGGACAGTACCTCTGGTTAATAACAGGGTGGGGAACTGGGATGCTGCCGCTGGCCTCCATCGCCGAACGCAAAATCAAGGAAGCCCTGGAGCGGGGAGAGTTCAAAGATCTGCCCGGCCAGGGGCGGCCTCTGGAACTGGAGGATATGAGGGGAGTTCCGGAGGACCTGCAGATGGCCTACAAGGTCTTGAAGAATGCGGGATATGCTCCCGAAGAGGTGGCCCTCCAAAAGGAGATCACCCGGACCGAGGATCTGCTGGCCGGGATGACCGAGGAGCAGGACAGGCTGAAGGCGCTCAAAAGGCTCAACCTCTTGGTCTCCAAGTTGAACATGAAGCGGAACAGGCCGCTCAATATCGAGGTCGAACAAAAATACTACCACCAGGTCATGGACCGGATCACCCGTCGCTCCGATAAATAGCTACAGCCGGACGGCCGAACCCGTGGGTCAGGGGGTGCCTTCTTCCGATGGACATCAAACGCTCCTATTTTGAAGACGTACGTCTGTTCGATTCTCCCTTTCAAGTGGTCTGGACCCTGGTGTTGCTGGCCTTTCTGGCCGGTTTTCCTTTTCTGGCCGGATCCTATTACACCTATGTCCTGGGCTATACCGCCATCCACATTATGGTGGCCCTGGGCCTGAACATCCTGGTGGGCTACACCGGCCAGGTCTCCCTGGGCCACGCCGGGTTTTTCGGCATCGGGGCCTACGCCACGGTTCTGCTCATGAACAAGCTGGGGTTGCCTTTCCTGGCGGCCCTGCCTTTGGCCGCCTTTATCGCGGCCCTGTTCGGGTTTCTCCTGGGGCTGCCGGCCCTGCGTCTGGAAGGACCCTACCTGGCCATTGTGACTCTGGGCTTCGGCCTGACCGTGGAGGTCATGTTCGAGAAATGGGAGTTCTTCGGCGGTTCCAACGGTCCGCCGGTGCCGGACTTCCCCCTTGATTTCGGCCTGGGGCTGTCCACCGACCAGAACCTTTACTATCTGATCGTCATCCTGGCCGTGCTCTGCACCGTGGCCGCCCGAAACCTGGTCAAGACCAGGGTGGGGCGGGCCTTTGTAGCGGTCCGGGATTCGGATATCGCGGCGTCGTGCATGGGGGTCAACCTCATGTACTACAAGACCCTGGCCTTTGCCGTGAGCGCCTTTTTCACCGGCCTGGCCGGAGGGGTCTTCGCCTTTCACCTGGGTACCATCGACCCCACCACCTTTAACATGATGCTCTCCATTCTCTTTCTGGCCATGGTGGTGGTGGGCGGCGTCTCCTCCATTCTGGGATCGATCATGGGGGCGATCCTGATCAGCATTCTCAACCTGAAACTGAAAGGCCTCCAACTGGATGATTTCGCGGCCATCCCCCTGGTGGGCGGACAGGTGGCCGCGGCGATCAACTCATTTTTCATGGAAACCGGGATGTCCAACATTCAGTTCATCGTCTACGGGCTGATCATGGTTCTGATCATGATCTTCGAACCCCTGGGCCTGTACGGGTTCTGGATAAGGACCAAGATATACTGGAAGACCTGGCCGTTCTGAAAACCCCCTCGCCCTGGTCCTATCCCCCAGTGGGGGAGAGGGAAAAGAAGAGGGGACCCTCTCCCCTTGAGGGGAGAGGGTCAGGGTGAGGGGTGATTATATTGGTGTCATGGTTGCAGCTCTGACACCGCAGCCAATTCTGGTCCGGTCGCTTCCACAGGGCCGTTCGGGTCACTCGGGTCAATAATTAAAGCAGACGCTTAACCGTTCGGAGAACCAATGGATCTACTAAGGGAGATAATTCAGATCACCCTGGGCGGCATCGCCGTGGGCAGCGCCTACGGCCTCATCGCCCTGGCCATGGTCATAATCTACAAGACCTCGGAGGTGCTCAACTTCGCCCAGGGCGACATGGCCCTTATCTCCACCTTCTTCGCCTACTCCATCCTGGCCGATGGAGGTTGGCCCTTTGTCCTGGCCCTGCCTTCGGCCGTGGTTTTCGCCATTCTGGTGGGCATGGCCGGAGAGTTCCTGTTCATGCGGCGGGCCAAGGAGCCCAATCTGTTGGGGTTGATCATCATCACCCTGGGCTTTCAGATGATCCTGTTCGGGTTCACCTCCTGGAAATGGGGGGCCGACCCCAAGGATCTGCCCTTCCCGGTGTCTCCCTACGGGGCCTTTGAGCTGGGCGGGGTGATCGTCAGCCATCTGGAGGCCCTGACCTTCGGGGTGGGCCTGGCCGTGATGGGGTTGCTATTCCTCTTTTTCCGCTACACCAAAACCGGGGTGGCCATGAAGGCCACCCAGCAGAACCTGAAGGTGGCCCGCTTGATGGGCATCAGAACCCGGCGGGTGCTTCTGTTCGCCTGGGGCCTTTCCGCCGGGATCGGTTCCTTGGCCGGGTTGCTCATCGGCCCGGCCTCCACGGTGGACCCTTACATGATGTGGGACCCGGCCATGAAGGGTTTCGCCTCGGCGGTCCTGGGCGGGATGACCAGCCTGCCCGGCGCGGCGGTGGGGGCCTATATCATGGGCGTGGTGGAGAACCTGTTCGGATTCTACGTCTCCACGGAGTTCAAGTCGGTGGTGCCGTTCGCCATCATTGTTCTGGTTCTGGTCTTGAAACCATCCGGGCTGTTCGCTCGGCATTATGTAAAAAAAGTATGATAAAAGGAGGGGTTATGAGGGGCAAGGGATTATTTGCAGCGTTGTTGACGGTCGTTATCCTGGTCCTGGCCGGAGGGGTTCAGGCAGCCAACCTGACCGGGGTGACCGACACCGAGATCCACATCGCCCAGTGGGGCCCCCAGACCGGCCCGGCCGCGCCTTGGGGTTCGGTGGCCCGGGGGACCGGGGTCCTGTTCGAGATGATCAACGCCGACGGCGGGATCAACGGTCGCAAGATCGTCTACCATATGTTCGACGATCAGTACAACCCGGCCAAGACCAAAGCCGGGGTCAAGGAGCTGGTGGAGAAGGAACCCGGCGTGTTCGCCTTTGCGGCCGGGGTGGGCACCTCTCCGGGGCTGGCGGTCAAGGATTACCTCATGGAGAAAAAGATCCCCTGGGTGGGCCCCTCGGCCGGCTCCCTCCACTGGATCACCCCGCCCCAGAAATATCTTTTCGCGGTTTATCCGCTCTACTACGACGAGGCCCAGATTCTGGTCCGCTACCTGGTCCAAAAGGAGAACAAGAAGAAGATCGCCATCATCTACGCCAATGACGAGTACGGCAAGAACGGGCTGCGCGGGGCCAAGCTGGAGATGGACAAGCAGGGCATCAAGCCGGTCATCGAGGTGCCCGTGGGCCGGGCCGACCGGGATCTCAAATCCCACGTCATGAAGCTGAAAAGCTCCGGCGCGGACACGGTCCTGATGTGGGTCAACCCGACCCATGCGGTCATCACCCTGAAGACCGCGGCGGCCATGAAGTACGCGCCCCAGTGGGTCACCTCCTCGACTCTCTCCGACGCGCCGTTGATGAACAAAATCACCGGCGGGCTGTGGAAGGATGTCATCTTCGCCAACATGATCGAGGATCCGGACAGCCAGTCGCCCTACATGAACAAGTACCGCGAGGCGTTCGAAAAGTACGCCCAGAAGGGTGAGCGTTGGGGGGTCTTTTTCCTGGCCGGGATCGGCTTTACCGAGCCCATGGTCCAGGGCCTGAAAAAAGCCGGTCGGAACCTGACCCCGGAGACGTTCGTCAACGCCATGGAATCAATCAAGAACTATAAGGGGATCATGGGCAGCGTCTCCTTCGGCCCCGGCATCCGCCAGGGCTGCTCCGAGGTCTATGTCTCCAAGACGGACGAGACCGGGATGAAGACCATCAGGCTGACCGACTGGACGACGGTCGGTAAATAAGGCAACTGCGACGACGGCCTCGGGGTTTGCCCGGGGCCTTCTGGGAGATCCATGCCCGATTCCATATTATCCTTGAATGACCTGACCATGGACTTCGGCGGGGTGCGGGCCGTGGGCGGGGTGAACCTGGCCCTGCGCCAGGGCGAGATCCTATCCGTAATCGGGCCCAACGGGGCCGGCAAGACCACCATCTTCAACTGCATCTCCGGCATCTACACCCCCACCTCGGGAAGCATCGTCTTCCGGGGAAAAGCGATCCAGGGCCTCAAACCCCACCAGGTGGCGGCCCTCAAGATCGCCCGGACCTTTCAGAACATAGAGCTGTTCTCCCACATGTCCACCATGGACAACCTGCTTCTGGGAAGGCATCTCCATATGAAATCCGGGGTCTTTGCCGGGGTCACCCTGCTGGGCCGGTTCTCGCCGGTGGCCAGGGAGGAGGTGGCCCATCGCCGCAAGGTGGAGGAGATCATCGACTTTCTGGACCTCCAGTCCTCCCGCGACCAGTTCGTGGCCAACCTGCCCTACGGCACCCGCAAGGTGGTGGAGTTGGGCCGGGCCCTGGCCATGGAGCCGGAGGTGCTCCTTCTGGACGAGCCCACGGCCGGGATGAACCTGGAGGAGAAGCAGGACATGATCTGCTGGATCAAGGACATCCAGGAGGAGTTCGGCATCTCCATGATTCTGATCGAGCACGACATGAAGATTGTGGCCGATCTGTCCGACCGGGTCACGGCCATGAACTACGGGATCAAGATCGCCGAGGGCACGCCAGAAGAGGTTCAACAGCATCCCGAGGTCCTGAAGGCCTATCTGGGCGAGGAGGAGGACTGACCATGGCGCTCCTGGCCCTGAAAAATGTGGAGACCCTCTACGGCCTGATCTACGCCCTGCGCGGGGTGAGCCTGGAGATCCCGGAAGGCCGGATCGTGACCATCCTGGGGGGCAACGGCGCCGGCAAATCCACCATCCTGAAGACCACCATGGGGCTCGTCGAGGACCAGCCGGACAAGGGCGTTATCGAATTCCTGGGCCAACGGATAAACGGCTGGGAGACCGAGGACATCGCCCGGCTGGGGGTGGCCTACGTGCCCGAGGGCAGGGAGGTCTTCGAGGAACTGACCGTGGCCGAGAACCTGCTCATGGGGGCCTATCCACGACGGGATTCGGCCGAAATTAAAAGAGATTTCAACAAGGTTTACAAATATTTCCCCAAGCTGAAGGAACGCCGGAACCAGTGGGCCGGAACCCTCTCCGGGGGGGAGCAGCAGATGCTGGCCATCGGCCGGGCCCTCATGGCCAGGCCCAAGCTGATGATGCTGGACGAACCCTCCTTGGGCCTCTCCCCTCTGCTGGTCAAGGAGATATTCAAGATCATCAAGGAAATAAACGAGGCCGGGGTGACCATCCTCCTGGTGGAACAGAACGCCAAGATGGCCCTGAAGATCGCCGACTACGGCCTGGTTCTGGAGACGGGCCGCTTTGTCCTGGCCGGGACCACCGAGGAGTTGATGGCCGACGAGGATGTGAAGGAGTTCTACCTGGGGATCAAATCCGAGGTTTCGGTCAAGGGTTACCAACGATACAAACGCAAAAAGAGATGGAGATGATTATAACCCAGCCCGATTCCTTGCCATGCGCTTGACTCAACGGTAGGGGTACAAGACCGTGCCCCACTTGACCCCAACCGGCAACGGCGGTCCCGGAGGGCGGAAAGCCCTGGATTCCGCTTGACAGACGACCGCCGGGAGGGGTATAAAACCCACCACATCAGGGCCGTTAGCTCAACTGGCAGAGCAACTGACTCTTAATCAGTAGGTTCGGAGTTCGACCCTCCGACGGCCCACCAAGAAAAACAAGGGGTTAGGCGATTTCAAGCCTAACCCCTTTTTCTTTGTGTCTCCACTGTGTCTCCGTCCGGAGCCAAATCAAGCCCCGTTGATTCTTGACCAAAACCCCACCAATATCCTTATCAAAACCCCTATCCCGAGAGAGCCCAATGAGGTAATACCTGGTCCAGGGCCTTTACCATTTTGCCCACACTGTCCAGAAGCCAGAAAAGGACCTAACCTTGTATCTCACCCTCGCATAGGAGCGAGCCCGGCCATGGAACACGAGCCCATAATCGACCCCTTTGACGAACAGGAGCAGTACGAACTGATTATAAACCTTGCCAGGCTGCGCCCGGATTGCACTTTAAGGGAGATTATATTTACCCGTTGCGATGCCCTGGACATGGACGAAGAGGATTACCTGGAAAAGTACGGTAAGTACGGCAGGCTGGAAAAAGCCTTTGCGGACGGCAGGAGGCTGGCCAAGGTAGACCAAAAGAGCGGGATCGAGAGGCTGAAGGAGTTTTACAAAGGGATCATCGTCAGGCTCCCCGAGGACGAGGAGATCCTCGTAGACGGTAAACCCCTGTCCACGCACAAGCGGAGTTGGGAAGAAATCCGCAACATGGGCTGGGGCCAGGTAAAGGCGCTTCCGCTGGATCTGCAGGTTGTCAACGCCCTGTGGAAATCAGTGGATGATTACCTCGATTTTACGGAGGCACACCTCTGGGCCCTGTACACGGTGGAGGAGGTGGCCCAGCTTGCCGAAGTGAATGAGAAGACGGTCCGCCGGCATATCCAAGACGGCCGGCTGGAGGCCCATAGGGGCAAACGGTTCAAGGGCGGGCTGCTCTATTTGATTACCGGGTACGAGATCTTGAGGTGGCTGGTTATCAAGGAGACGGGATTCGACCTCTACGGCTTTTCCTGCCTGCCCTTTCGACTTGGGGACCAGGCCGCCCTGCAGGAGCCGGCCAGGTACCTGACCATGGACCATGTCAAGAAGGAGTTTGGGAAAGCCAAAATTCGCAAGTGGCGAGGCAAGTTTGAAGAAAAGCTGGAGAGCGGCAAGGTCGATGGGTTCCTGGAAAACGGGTACTGGCTGATCAATTCGGGGTCGCTGTGGGAGTACATAAATAGTTTAAAAAAGTTTCCCAAGCGTCGCCGTTGAGCTGACGCAACATCATTTCCAATGTCCGTTACGACCCCCTTTAGGGGGGTTGTTTGAGTATTTAGGCGTAGTTAGGATTGCTTCAAGGATGTTGAATAAACCAACGTTGTGGAGCAATTATGGGTTCGCCTTACTTAACGACCAGACAAGCCGCCGAGTATCTCAACCTCAGCCCCAGGACCATGGAGGGCTTCCGGGTCCGGGGCGGTGGGCCTGAATTTCATAAGTTCGGCCGGAAGGTATTGTACCGTTCCGACGACTTGGAGTTGTGGGCTGAATCACGGAAGAGAACATCCACCTCTGATCCCGGGTGTGAGTGAACTCCCGGGGTTTGAGAATTATGTCTTCTCAGCCGGCCATAGCCTCCCAGGCCTTCCATAGCCGCGAAATATCAGATACGGCTGGCGATATTCGGTCGTTCAACCGGTGGGTTCTCCAAAAACCCAGAGCGTCGGCTTGGATCAGTACCGTATACCACGCCTTGCGGAGTATCACCGGAAACGGGGCCAGGCTTTTCTTCACTTCCAACCAATACATCTTGGAGTATCTGGGCCTGGACCCGGACAACAAGGCCTCGCAGTTAAAGCTCAAAAAGGCCCTGAAGGAGCTCCGGGAGGGGGGCTGGATCGAATCCTACACTCGGGGGGCCGGCCTGAACAAGGGGGCCAGGCGGTTCATAATCGTGAAAGCTCCTGACGCACCTGAGGTCCTGACCGAGGAGATCCGGGCCGTCCTTAGCTCGCTGCAGTGGAAGCCCACCATCCAGGCCCTGGCCACCTCCGACGAGTGGCGAGAGCGGCTCACGGCTCTCATGAGGGAGCCCAAGACGCTCTCCGGACCGCACAGGGGGTACCTTGAAGGTACCTCCATGGAGGGTCGTTCAAAGGACCCCCTGGAGAGTACCCCCAATGGTCCCCCACTAGAAAAGAATACTATATATAAAAATAAAGAGCCGGAACCGGAGAACAACCTCATAGACGAACCCGATAGTGAGGGGGAGGTTCCCACACCGACCAGGGTTAGGAAGGCGGGGGAAGATAAGGGTGATAAAGAGGGCATAGCTAGTGCAGACCACGGAGAGCCTATTGAAAAGCTGACCAAGAGCCGGATGGAAATAGAGGCATCCGTGGAAGCCATACGCACGGGCAAGCGGCCTTCCCAGAAAACGGAGGATGAAGCCCTGGAAGACGAGTTTGAAAAAGTCTACGGAAAAACGGACGGAAGCCCGGAAGCCAAGCGGAGGGCCATAGATACGCAAGTTGATAGGCTTGGCCTAGGCCCCGAAGTGGCTGCCCAGATGAAAAGAGCAACGTATGCCAGATGGGGTATCCCGGAATAGTGATGCAACCCGTGCTGGGAATAAGGTGACGACTCATTGCTGCGGATTGGGAGGTCGAAAACGAGATGTACTGTATGTCGTTTTATTCCTTGAAGGATGCCAGGTCATCGGCCGTCTTGCCGCTGGGCGGGGAAAAAATACGCCGCGAGGTCTACGAGGTAATCTCCAGGTAGGTGCGGAGCATGGGTCTGAGGGCTGTTGAAACCCCGATAGGCCCTGCCCCCGGCTAAACCGGCTAAAGCTGCTAAGGACGTCCACCGGCATGGGCCAGGAAAGGCAGATTAGCCGGTTTCGCCGCGCACTTAGCACCCGCTCACAGCCGGAAGCCCGCATGGCTAAAAAGCTTTAGCAAATTAGCAACGTTAGCAGGGAATTAATGGAAAAACGCGTTTTCAGGGACCTCGGACTCCTTCTTGCCGGGTGGGGCTCCATCTCAAAACGGACACGGGAGGAGGGTATCGCCGGATACAGGGTCGGTTGACGAAAAAATAGGTAACCTAATTATTTATCATGAAATATTGTCAATGTGATGTTGGTGAAGGTTGTCAATCAAAGCCTTGCTATCGGTAAATAATTCCAAAGGCCTTATAGCACGGCATAGAGGCCTTCCTGAGGCCCCACAATGGCGCCTGGCAGCCTTGGGAGTGTCTCTGCAGATAAAAAATCCACCAGGCCTTGCCCCGGAGGTGATTGAGGGGGAACTGGGAAGGGCCTGCCGGCTATATTGGCCAATACCGGCAAAAGACAGCGTCCATGAGGATACCGGGAATGAAGTTTAGCCGCTTTAGCAAGCCCTTTCACCCGGCCTGGAGGAGAAACTATACATAGGTAGGGACCTTTAGCAAATTAGCAGCCTTAGCCGCGGTTGTCTCTGAATGTCGAGGTTGGGCTTCGAGACCCGCATAGGGGATCAGGCCGCGGGCACAAAACCACAATTGACCATCGGGCTATAAATTTGTAAATTTGAGGCGAGCCAGGCATCATAAAACCGCGAATGGCCCGCACACAGAAGATCGGACAATACCAATGACGGAGCAGGAACTCGAACAAGCGCTGATCGGCAAACTAACGGATCTCAAATACACCTACCGCCCCGACATCCGCGACCGTGCCGCCCTCGAAGGCAACTTCCGCGACCACTTTCAGTCCCTCAACCGCGTCCAGCTCACTGACGGCGAATTCAATCGCCTCCTTGACGAGATCATCTCCCCCGACGTCTTTTCCGCCGCGACCCTGCTCCGCGAGATCAACAGCTTCACCCGCGACGACGGCACCCCGCTCAACTACACTCTGGTCAACATCAAGGACTGGTGCAAGAACACCTTCGAGGTCGTCAACCAGCTCCGCATCAACACCGACAACAGCTTCCAACGTTACGACGTGATGCTGCTTATCAACGGCATCCCCGTTGTCCAGATCGAACTCAAGACCCTCGGCATCAGCCCCCGCCGGGCCATGCAGCAGATAGTCGACTACAAAAAAGACCCCGGCAACGGCTATACCAAGACCCTGCTCTGCTTCGTCCAGCTATTCATCGTCTCCAACCGGACCGAGACCTACTACTTCGCCAATAACAACGACCGCCATTTCGCCTTTGACGCCGATGAAAACTTTTTGCCCATCTACCAGCACGCCGCCGAAGACAACGAGAAGATCACTCACCTCGACGACTTTGCCGAGTCCTTCCTGCCCAAGTGTACTCTGGCCACGACCATCAGCCGCTACATGGTCCTGGTCGCCTCCGAGCGGAAGATGCTCATGATGCGCCCCTACCAGGTTTACGCCGTCCAGGCCATCGACCAATGCATCCACGAAAACCGCGGCAACGGCTACATCTGGCACACCACCGGCTCGGGCAAGACCCTCACCTCCTTCAAGGCCTCCACGCTCCTCAAGCTCAACCCCGACATCCACAAGTGCCTCTTCGTGGTCGACCGTAAAGACCTCGACCGCCAGACCCGCGAGGAGTTCAACCGCTTCCAGGAAGGCTGCGTAGAGGAAAACACCAACACCGCCGCGCTGGTCCGCCGCCTGGTCTCGGACGACTACGCCGACAAGGTCATCGTCACCACCATCCAGAAGCTCGGCCTGGCCCTTGACGGAAACAGCAAATACAACAACCCCGACCAGAAGAACGGCAACCTCACCTTCAAACAGCGCCTCGCTCCCCTCAAAGACAAGCGCATGGTCTTTATCTTCGACGAGTGCCACCGCTCCCAGTTCGGCGAGAACCACAAGGCCATCAAGGAATTCTTCCCCAAGGCCCAGCTCTTCGGCTTTACCGGTACGCCGATCTTCCCCGAAAACGCCACCGTCTGGAAGAGGGAAGACAACTTCAAAAAGCTCCGTACCACCCAGGACCTTTTTCAGAGCGAGCTCCACGCCTACACCATCACCCACGCCATCGAAGACAGAAACGTCCTTCGCTTCCACGTGGATTACTACAAGCCCGACGGCGGAAACCCGCCCAGGCCCGGCGAACCCCTCACCAAACGCGCCGTTGTCGAAGCCATCCTGGACAAGCACGACGCCGCCACCGGCAAGCGCCTCTTCAACGCGCTCTTTGCCACCGCCTCGATCAACGACGCCATCGAGTATCACGAGCTTTTCAAGCAGGTCCAGGACGAGCGCCAGGCCGGCGATCCCGGCTTTGTCCCCCTCAAGGTCGCCGCCGTCTTTTCACCTCCCGCCAACGGCAACCCCGACGTCAAGCAGCTCCAGGAAGACCTGCCCCAGGAACTCGAAGACAACAAGCAGGAGCCGGACAAGAAAAAGAAAGCCCTCAAGGCCATCATCGCCGACTATAACGACCGCTACGGCACGAACCACTCCATCAACGAGTTCGACGCCTTTTACCAGGACGTCCAGAAACGGATCAAGGACCAGCAATACCCCAACCGCGACCTCCCCCAAAAGGGCGCGGAGAAGATCGACATCGCCATCGTGGTCGATATGCTCCTGACCGGCTTTGACGCCAAATACCTCAACACCCTCTACGTCGATAAAAACCTCAAGCACCACGGCCTCATCCAGGCCTTTTCCCGCACCAACCGCGTCCTCAACGCAGCCAAGCCCTACGGCCACATCCTGGACTTCCGGGGCCAGCAGGACAAAGTCGATGAAGCCATCACCCTGTTCTCCGGCGCACGAGCCGACCAGGCCAAGGAAATCTGGCTGGTCGACAAGGCCCCGGTGGTGATCGAACAACTCAAGGCCGCCAGGCAGGAACTGGACGACTTCCTCCGGTCCCAGGGCCTGGAACCGCGCCCCGAAGCCGTGCCCAACCTCAAGGGCGACGACGCCCGGGCCGCCTTTGTCAGGCAGTTCAAAGAGGTCCAGCGCCTGGCCACCCAGCTCGACCAGTACACCGACCTCACCGACGAGCAGCGCCAGGAGATCGAGGAGACGCTCCCCAAGGACGACGCCAAAGCCTTCCGGGGCGTCTACCTGGAAACCGCCAAGCGCCTCAAAGCCATACAGGACAAGGCCGGCGGCGGCGACGCTGCCGGGGGCGGCGACAGCGCCACGCAGGAGGCGATCGACCAGCTCGATTTCGAGTTTGTCCTCTTTGCCTCGGCCGATATCGACTACGACTACATCATGAACCTCATCTCCCGCTTCAGCGGCCAGACGCCGGATCAGCAGGAGATGAGCCGCGATCAGCTCATCCGACTGATCCGCTCCGACGCCAAGTTCATGGACGAACTGGACGAGATCACCGAGTACGTCCGGACGCTCGAAACCGACAAGCCCCTTACCGAGGAGCAGGTCCGCGACGGATACCAGAGCTTCAAGGACGAGCGCCATGCCGCCGAACTGGCCGCCGTCGCGGGCAGCCACGGGTTGACCAACCAGGCGCTGCAAAAATTTGTGGATGTTATCCTGGACCGGATGATCTTTGACGGCGAACAGCTCACCGACCTGATGGAGCCCCTGGATCTGGGCTGGCGCGAACGCCGCGAGAGGGAACTGGCGCTGATGGAGGATCTGGTGCCGCTGTTGAAGAAACGCGCCGCCGGTAGAGCTATTTCCGGGCTGAACGCATATGAGCAATGAGGCTGAAATGGTGGAGAAGAAGAGTAAGCGCACGTTGACGCCAAAACTGCGGTTTCCGGAGTTTCGAGATGCTCCCGAATGGCTGGAAACACCTCTTGGTGAGATGTGTGATCGTATTGTCAAAAAAGTTGGTGATGCGGCTCTCACCCCCGTAAGCATAACCGCCGGGCAAGGTTTTGTGTCGCAAGCCGAAAAGTTCGGTCGCGATATATCAGGCGCTCAATACAAAAATTATATTTGGCTTCGCCAAGGAGATTTTGCCTACAACAAAGGGAACTCTAAATCCTATCCCCAGGGTTGCGTGAGGCGCTTAAAAGAATTTGATCAAGCAGCGGCTCCCGGTGCTTTTGTCAGTTTTCGTCTACATGATGGGTATGTCCCGGAATTCTTTGAGGGACTATTCGAGAAGAACGCTCATGGCCAGCAACTCATCAAGTTCATTACAAGCAGCGCCCGAAGCGACGGCCTTCTCAACATCAGCCCTGACACGTTCCTTAGCGTCAACCTGCCGATGCCCCAAGACCCAGCCGAGCAGAAGAAGATCGCCGAGTGTCTGAGTTCGCTGGGCGGGTTGATCGCCGCCGAGGGCCGGACGCTGGAGGCGCTCAAGGCCCACAAGAAAGGCCTGATGCAGCAGCTTTTCCCCCAACCCGGCCAAACCCAACCCCGGCTGCGGTTTCCGGAGTTCCGGGATAAGGGGGAGTGGGTCAATAAGTTACTTGACGAATTAGGAGAAAGGGGCTCGGGACACACGCCAAATAAGAAGAAGCCGGAGTATTATAACGGTGGAATTAAGTGGGTTTCCCTTGCTGATTCAAAGCGGCTTGATCAAGGATTGATTTCAGAAACCGAAATCGAAATATCGGAACAAGGCTTGAATAATTCGTCAGCTGTACTGCACCCCGCTGGTACGGTGATTCTTAGTCGAGATGCAGGCGTGGGGAAAAGTGCCGTCTTAGCTGAGAAGATGGCTGTTAGCCAGCATTTCATCGTGTGGAAATGTAACTCAAAAAATCTTTTTAATTGGTTTTTTTACTACTTACTACAGAGGCTTAAGCCGTTGTTTGAAGAGATTGCTACAGGGAGTACTATAAAAACAATCGGCCTTCCTTTTTTTAAAACGTTGCGGATCACAATCCCTAAAGTAGAAGAACAACACCGCATCGCCGACTGCCTCACCGCCCTCGACACCCAAATCTCCGCCCAGGCAACGAAGATCGAAACCCTCAAGACCCACAAGCGCGGTCTGATGCAGCAGCTTTTCCCCTCTCCGGAGGAGCACTAGGCCATGCCTGAACCCGCATCGCGCACGGGCTTGTTGTCCGCTACCCGTTCAACCCTTGATCATTCAACCAGGCCGACACGGAAGAAGAGCTGATATGACTGAAAACAACCAGAAACAACTGGGCCAAATCCTCTGGAGCATCGCCGACCAGCTGCGCGGGGCCATGAACGCGGACGACTTCCGTGATTACATGCTCGCGTTTCTGTTCCTGCGCTATCTCTCGGACAATTACGAGCAGGCGGCCAGGAAGGAACTGGGGCGCGACTATCCCGACCCGGATGCGGTGGGCAACGGGGGCAGGACCCCGCTGTCGGTGTGGTACGACGACAACTCCGGCGACATCGCCGCTTTTGAAAAGCAGATGCGCCGCAAGGCCCACTACGTCATCCAGCCAAAGCATCTGTGGGCGAACATCGCCAATATGGCCCGAACGCAGGATGAGGAACTGCTGAACACGCTGCAGGAGGGTTTCAAGTACATCGAGAACGAATCGTTTGAAAGCACCTTTTCCGGGTTGTTCTCGGAGATCAACCTGGGCTCGGAAAAGCTGGGCAAGAACTACCAGACCCGCAACGATAAACTCTGCACGATCATCACCAAGATCGCCGAGGGGCTGGCCGCGTTCTCGACCGATTCAGATACCTTGGGCGATGCCTACGAATATTTGATCGGCCAGTTCGCCGCCGGGTCGGGGAAAAAGGCCGGGGAGTTCTATACGCCCCAGCGCATCAGCGACATCCTGTCCGCCATCGTCAGCCTCGACGGCCAGGACCCCAAGACCGGCCCCCGGAAGAAGCTGGCCGGCGTGCTGGATTTTGCCTGCGGGTCGGGATCGCTGTTGCTGAACGTCCGCCACCGCGTGGTCAAGGCCGGGGGCAACGTGGGCAAGATCCACGGCCAGGAAAAGAACATCACGACCTACAACCTTTGCCGCATGAACATGCTGCTGCACGGAGTGAAGGATTCGGAGTTCGAGATTTACCACGGCGATACGCTGACCAACGACTGGGACAAGCTCCGGGAGCAAAACCCGGCCAAGAAGCCGACCTTCGACGCGGTAGTGGCCAATCCGCCGTTCAGCTACCGCTGGGACCCCAACGAGGCCCTGGGCGAAGACATGCGGTTCAAGAACCACGGGCTGGCGCCCAAGAGCGCGGCCGACTTCGCCTTTCTGCTGCATGGGTTTCACTACCTCAAAGATGAGGGCGTGATGGCGATCATCCTGCCCCACGGCGTGCTGTTCCGGGGCGGCAAGGAGGCGGCGATCCGCCGGAAGCTGCTGGAAGACGGGCATATCGACACGGTGATCGGACTGCCGGCCAACCTGTTTTACTCGACCGGTATTCCGGTGTGCATTCTCGTGCTCAAGAAATGCAAGAAGCCGGATGACGTGCTGATCATCAACGCGGCCGAGCACTTCGAGAAAGGCAAGCGGCAGAACTATCTGAACTCCGAGCACATCGCCAAGATCGTCGAGACCTACCAGCACCGCAAGGAAGAGAAGCGGTATTCCCGGCGGGTGGGGATGAAGGAGATCGAAGAGAACGACTACAACCTGAACATCTCGCGCTATGTCAGCACGGCCGAGGCGGAACCGGAGATCGACCTGAAAGCAACCCACGCCGAACTGGTCGAGGCGGAGAAGGAGATCAAGGCGGCCAAGGACAAGCACAACGCATTTCTGGAAGAGCTGGGCCTGCCGCCGTTGCCGTAAGGCTCCCGGCGAGTTGCTCATACCCATGGGGCGAAAAAGGTAAGCCACCCAACGAGTGGGTTGCCCCGCGCAGGCTGGGATAGACCCACTGATCACCGCCGGGGTGGAGACCCACCAGGTGGAGGGGGTGGAGATCCGGGTCTACAGCCCGGCCAAGACCGTGGCCGACTGCTTCAAATTCCACCGCAAGATAGGCCAGGACGTGGCCCTGGAGGCCCTGCGCGACTGCCGACAAGAGGGCAGATGCACCCCCGACGACCTGTGGCGTTTCGCCCGCATTTGCCGGCAGACCAAGGTGATGAAGCCCTTTCTGGAGGCTGTCGGTTGACCAGACAAAAGCCTTCGGACTTGGCAGCCTCGGTCAGGCAGCGGTTGTACAACCTGGCCCGGGAGCGGGGCGAGGACTCCCAGTTGAAGGCCACCAGGTTCGCCCTGGAGCGGCTCCTGTACCGTCTTTCCAGGTCGGCCCACGCGGAGAGGTTCATGCTCAAGGGAGCCATGCTCAACTCATTTTTTTATTTATAGAACTCCCCTACGATGGCCCGGGATCTGGGCATCTGGGATGAAGTTCTGGCAGAACTGTCCAAAGATGCCGATCCAGAGGCGATAATGATTGACGGCTCCTTTGTTAAACTCCATCAGCACGGAACAGGCGCAAAAGGGGGCACTTCAATCAGGAAATCGGCCGTTCAAAAGGCGGATTGACCACCAAAATCCATGCCGTGGTCGATGCTCTCGGCAACCCGATCAGGATTCACCTGAGTGCTGGGAACGTATCCGACATCACGCCTGCCTGCGACTTGATCAGAGGCCTCAAAGCCGATTGGACCATTGCCGACAGGGCATATGATGCAGATAAGTTCATCGCTTTGGCCGTGAAACAGGGCTCCGAACCGGTGATTCCGCCCAAATCTAACCGGCTGAAACCAAGGTGGTTTGACAGGCACATGTACAAGGAGCGCCATCTGGTGGAGTGCTTCTTTGCCAAGATAAAGGTATATAGACGTATTTCAACACGTTATGACAAACTGGCTGTCACCTTCAAAGCCGCTGTTCTCACCGCCGCATGCCTGGTCTGGTTGCAGTTACTTTTTCAGAAACAGCCCATAGCTCTTGACCGGGATATGGAACCCGGGGATAATGTGTTCTCGGCGGATCGGGTTTACCGGGCATTCGAGCTATAACCTGTAAAACAGAGGTGTGACCATGAGTCGAAAAACGACATGTATCGGCGCGGTTCTGGTGATGCTGGTTCTGGTGGCGGCTATGCAGGGCAACGCGCGGGGCGCGGATACGTTTTCTCACAAGTGGTGGCGGGTTGGTTTTGATACGCCGATCACCTTTTCCGAACCCATCAAGCTTGGTCTGGATGCGGCGGCCCTGGTGAACCCGCCGGAGAGCGGCCCGGGTCAGGGCCGCCTTGAGATCACTCTGGCCGCAGTGCCCAAGGACCTGCAGGAGAGCATGGGCAACAACGAGAAAGAAATTTTGGCCTTTGTAAAAGGCACCTTTTTGGGAACCACCAACTCCCCGGAAAGCAATGCGGAACGTTCGTTCCTGGGGCGAACCTGCAAGGGTGACGTTCAAAAAACCAACCTGCCCAAGCCGGGAGAGTTGGAAATCTACCTGGTGCCCCTGGCCAATGGAGACAAGGTGGCGGTCGGCCTGACCCGCGACCTGAACACGCCGGCCGAAGATTCCCGTCGGGTCCTGGACATGGTGGCCCGGACCTTCAAGGAGATCCCGGAACAATAAGTCAGCGTCCCGCCGCACCTGGGGACGGAATTCAGTTCGCTGCATTTCTTGTGGTCTTGAGGCCGTTCTCTTGTCGCGGGCGATGGCCGCCCCGGCTGTATTGAGCGGAGGTCAACATGGAAAAAGGAGTGGTGTTATGAAGCGGATGTCAGTGGCGGCTATGGTGTCGGTTTTCGTGGTGGCGGGTCTCCTGGCCTCGGGGGCGATCGCGGCCCAGGGGACGGTAAAGGAAACAGCTGATTTCAAGATCATGGTGCCCGAGGGCTGGGAGTTCTCCGATTTCGGCAACGGGGCGGTCCAGACCTACAATAAGAGCGGGTCATACATGGTGGAACTTAAAAAGGCCGGCTTGAACATGAGCGAGGCCGACGTGGAGAAGGGCGTGGCCGGTATTGCCAAACAATACAAGGGCTCCGGACCGGAGAAGGTGGAAATGCTGGGATTGACGTTTTTCAAAACCACCTTTGAACGGTCTTCCAAGCACGCGACCTTGTATGCGGCGCTGAAGGATGGAAAAAAGGTTTCCATCACCCTGTTCGGCGCCAACCACGAAACCGAGGCCACCATGCAGGCGGTGCTCAAGTCCATCGAACTGAAATAGAGGTGGGCGACCACTGTTAGCGGGGCGGCCAGGGTGATCCTTTATAATCCGCCCAGGCCGATCCTGATCCGTTCCAACCGAATGAGATCCTTAAGAGGCGGGCCAAGCTGCCCGCCTCTTTTTCTCCGTCACTTCGCTGCGGCGCGAAACAAGCCAATCGCCAAAGGGGTCTGCGGGCAAATAACGCCCATGCCCCGGTCGGGTTTTCCGGAGACGGCCTTCAGACCGGGCGGGCGGTCCTCCCGGCTGCGGCAAAGGCGGCGGTGATCTTCTTGAAGTGGTAGCCCAGGGCCGCGAACTCCACGGCCGCCTTCAGCCTTCCCGGTCTGGTCAGGCCCACCTTGAGCAGAAAACCCCAGAAGGCCCGACGGCCTCTTTCCGCCAGCCCCAGCCGCCAGAAGACCCGGACCGCGGCGGGCAGCTTTTTCCAGAGACCCGGGAGACCCGGCAGCCTTTTTCGCGCCAGGCTGGGGCCCTGGTTTTTCAGAAAGGAAAAAACCCGTTTGTAATAGGCCCGGGGCTCGTAGAGCCGGAGCAGGACCGAACAATAACCCGCGATCAGCTTTTCCCGGTTCATCCTGGGGATAAAGTTCAGGGCCCCGCAATCGGCCGTGTTGTTGCCCGTGGGCCGGCCCAGGAGGCGGCCTTCGGAGCGGAGCCGGTCGAACAGACGCGTTCCCGGCCCCACCGAGAGCAGGCCCACCATGGCCGTGGGGATGGCGGCCTGTTCGATGAACCTGACCTGGTCGTCGAAGATGGATTCCGGGTCCGAGTCGAACCCGATTATGAAACCGCCGGAGACGGTCAGGCCGTTGGCCTGGATGGTCTTCACCGCCTCCACCAGGTCCACCTCCTGGTTCTGGCGCTTGCCGCATTCCCGCAAAGAGTCCGGGGCCGGGGTCTCGATCCCCAGAAACACGCTGGTCAAATTGGCCCGGTTCATCAACCTCATCAGCTCCGGCTCCCGGGCCAGATTCACGCTGGCCTGGGTATTGAAGGTAAAGGGGTATCCGCGCTCCCGCTGCCAGGAGCCCAGCTCCAGAAGCAGCTCCCGGGCCCTGTTTTTGTGGCCGATGAAGTTGTCGTCCACGAACATGATGTCCCCGCGCCAGCCCAGGTCGTGGAGACGATCCAATTCCGCGGAAATTTGGGCCGGGGTTTTGAACCGGGGCCGTCGGCCGAAGAGCTGGACGATGTCGCAGAACTCGCAGTCGAATGGGCAGCCCCGGGAGAACTGGACGGACAGACTGTGGTAGTGGTGGAAACGGATCAGGTCCCAGGCCGGGACCGGGGTCAGGCTCAAATCCGGGCGCCTTCGGGCCTGGTAGATGGGCGCGGCCCGGCCCGCCTCCAGGTCCCTGAGGAACTCGGGCAGGATCTCCTCGGCCTCGCCCAGGATAAAGTGGTCCACCCCCGGGAACTCCGGGTACAGATGTTTGAACAGCGGCCCTCCAGCCACCACGGTCAACCCCTTGCCTTTGCACCTGGCCACAACCTCCCGGACCGAGTCCTGCTGGATGATCATGGCGCTGATGAACACCGCGTCGGCCCACTCCAGATGGGCCTCGGTCAGGGGCTCCACGGCCAGGTCCACCACCTTCCGGGGCCACGTGTCCGGCAGCAGGGCGGCCACGGTGAGCAGCCCCAGGGGCGGCATGGCCGCCTTTTTGCGGATGAACCCCAGGGCGTGTTTGTAGTTGAAAAAGGTTTCCGTCTGGCTGGGGTTTACGAGCAGCGCCTTCATGATCGGTCTCCTTGAGCTGTCCGGCCCGGGCCGGATTGGAGGGGACGGGGACTCAAGCCGATCCCCGGCGGGGACGGCTTTCCCGGACCTTGGACCAGACCGAATGGTTGACCAGGCCCAGTTGTCTGAGGTGGTCGGCCATACCCTGGGCCGGTTCGCTGTGATGCGGCTCCAGCTCCGGGAGGTTCCATCGGACCACCAGGGCCAGGTCTCCGGCCTCGTCGATGTTTTGTTAAACCTCCACCAGGGGCGGATCATCGGGGCGGGCCCGCAGATAGACCAGCATATGGTCCAGCTCCTGTTCCGCCTCCGCCCTCTGGCCGGGCGGGATACGCAACCTGACCACCTCGATCCACCCCATGGAACACCCCCTGGTTCTGTTCCCACCTTTGGAAATGCGAAACAGGGGCCAAAATATTTAAGCCGCTATTTCAGTAAGTTATAGAATTGCATTAGGCCTATCTATCATATATGACATTAAATGCTATCTTATTAGGCATATATCTAATAAAATGCCATATAAGGTATATTTTTTTGGGGAGGTGGGGCATGCCCCCAGGGAAGGAAGATTTTTTCCGCGAGGCCACCCTGCGGATCTGCGGCAGCCTGGAGATCGAAAAGGCCCTGTTCTCCACTTTGGAGTACCTGCAGGAGCACCTGCCCGCGGACGGGCTGCACCTCTACACCTACCAGGCTGAGCTGGGGATTCTCAGCGCCGTGGCCACGGCCGCGGCCGAGGGCGGCCAGAGCGTGGAGACCCGGATTCCCCTTTCCCTCACCACCCGCTGGAGGCTGGAACAGGGGGCCTACCCCTCCCGGATGGTCCTGTCCGACATGAGCGAAAACGATATCGGGGCGGCCGTGGCCCTGTCCCTGGGCCTGCCCCCTTCCTCGGCCCTGGTCATGATCGTCGGGCTGGAGGGTCAGGAGCTGGGGGCCGTGGTGGTCAACGCCCGGGGGCCGGACCGCTACACCGAGGAGCAGGCGGAGCTCCTGGCCCAGTTGAACCGGCCCTGGGCCGTGGCCCTTTCCAACTGCCTGAGATACCGGGAACTGGCCAAGGTCAAGGAACTCCTGGCCGACGACAACCGGTTCCTCCACAGCCGCCTGCGGAGCATGGCCGGGGAGGAGATCATCGGGGCCGACTTCGGCCTCCGGGAGGTCATGGAGCTGGTCCGGGAGGTGGCCCCCCTGCCCAGCCCGGTGCTGCTCCTGGGCGAGACCGGCACGGGCAAGGAGATCATCGCCGGGGCGATCCACAACCTGTCCCCCCGGCGCAAGGAACCGTTCATCAAGGTCAACTGCGGCTCCCTGCCGCCCTCCCTGCTGGACAGCGAACTATTCGGCCACGAAAAGGGGTCCTTTACCGGGGCCTTGCGCCAGAAGCGGGGGCTGTTCGAACGGGCCGACAAGGGCACGGTCTTTCTGGACGAGGTGGGCGAACTGCCCGCCGAGGCCCAGGTCAGGTTGCTCAGGGTGCTCCAGGAAAAGGAGATCCAGCGGGTGGGCGGGTCCGGGCCCATCCGGCTGGACCTCCGGATCATCGCCGCCACCCACCGCGATCTGGGGGAGATGGTGGCCCGGGGCGAGTTCCGGAGCGACCTCTATTTCCGGCTACGGGTCTTTCCCGTGGCCATCCCCCCGCTTCGCGAGAGAAGGGCCGACATCCCGGTCCTGGTCCAGCACTTCATCAAGAAAAAGATGAGGGAGCTGGGCCGGGCCGGAATCCCGGCCCTGGCCCCCGGGGCCCTGGACCGGCTGTCCGAGTACCAATGGCCGGGCAATGTGCGGGAACTGGAGAACGCGGTGGAGCGGGCCCTTATCATCTCCCGGATCGAGGCCCTGGATTTCCCGGACCTTTCGGACATACCCCCGGGCCGGGCGGTTTCCTTGCCGCTCCCGGACCATGAGGCTGACCTTGGCCTGGATGGGCTGATCACCGGCCACATCCGCCGGGTCCTGGCCCTGACCAAGGGACGGGTCCAGGGGCGGAACGGGGCGGCCCGGCTGTTGAAGGTCAACCCTTCAACCCTCAGAAACAAAATGAAGAAACTGGGGATTTCCTACGGCCGCCGGGCCGGGACGCACCAGGGCGGAGAGGATGACCGGGAACCGCCCGGGAAGTGACCCCCGCTCTTCAGCCCGGCAGTTCCTCCGGGACGGTCTCCCCTTCGGCCTCCCGGCCCTTGGCCAGGACCAGGCGGCGGTAGTAGGCCAGGAGAACATAGGTCAGGGGCAAGGCGATGACCAGCCCCAAAAAGCCCAGGAGCTTGCCCCACACGGACAGGGAGAGAAGGATCATTGCCGGGGAGAAGCCCACGGCCTTGCCCATGATCCTGGGGGTCAGGATCAGGTCCTGGATGGCCTGGACCACGATGAAGACCCCTCCCACCAACCCCAGGGCCAGCCAGAAGCTGCCGCCGGTCTCCAGGGCCTGGATGGCGGCCAGGCAGAAGGCCGGGACCAGGCCCAGGATCTGGAGATAGGGGACCATGTTCAGAAGGCCGATGAACAGCCCCAGGATAATCCCCAGGGGCAGCCCGATCAGCCCGAAACCGATGGCGAAAAAGCCCCCACCAGGGCGGCCAGGTCCTTGAGTGCCTGCCACACGTCCTTGGGCAGCCGCTGGGAGGCCTCTTTGGCCAGGTCCGAGTTGTTGACCAGATCGGACAGGATCTTGCTCATCCGTCCGATCTCCGCCCCGATCAGGGGTACCACCAGCCAGGCCAGCAGGCCCAGGGCCAGGAGCACCAGGACCAGGCTGAGGAGGACCGAGACCGCCCGGCTGGGTATGCCCCGCTGGAGAAGCAGGACCAGGGGGTTCATCAGGTAGGCCAGGACCAGGGCCACGGCAAAGGGGACCAGCACCTCGGACAAGTACCCCAGCAGGAAGACCACCGCGTATATCAATCCGGCGCTGATGGCCAGGCGCACCACCCGGTCCAGGGTGTAGGGCTTTCGCTCGGCCTGGGACAATTTGACCTCCGGCCGGATAAGATTATGGGCTGTTTCTGAAAAAGTAACTGCAACCAGACCAGGCATGCGGCGGTGAGAACAGCGGCTTTGAAGGTGACAGCCAGTTTGTCATAACGTGTTGAAATACGTCTATATACCTTTATCTTGGCAAAGAAGCACTCCACCAGATGGCGCTCCTTGTACATGTGCCTGTCAAACCACCTTGGTTTCAGCCGGTTAGATTTGGGCGGAATCACCGGTTCGGAGCCCTGTTTCACGGCCAAAGCGATGAACTTATCTGCATCATATGCCCTGTCGGCAATGGTCCAATCGGCTTTGAGGCCTCTGATCAAGTCGCAGGCAGGCGTGATGTCGGATATGTTCCCAGCACTCAGGTGAATCCTGATCGGGTTGCCGAGAGCATCGACCACGGCATGGATTTTGGTGGTCAATCCGCCTTTTGAACGACCGATTTCCTGATTGAAGTGCCCCCTTTTGCGCCTGTTCCGTGCTGATGGAGTTTAACAAAGGAGCCGTCAATCATTATCGCCTCTGGATCGGCATCTTTGGACAGTTCTGCCAGAACTTCATCCCAGATGCCCAGATTGGCCCACTGCCAGAACCTTTTATAGACCGTTTGCCAAGCGCCGAATTCTGAAGGTAGGTCTCGCCAGGGGCAACCGGTTTTCATTATCCACAACACGCCGTTGAAAATCTGCCGATCACCAAACCCTCGTCGCCCGCGGCGGTCTTGACGGCGCTTAGCCAACAGAGGCGCTATGATTTGCCATTGCTCGTCGGATATATCGTGTCTGCTCATCCTCCACTATGAAGCATATTGGGAGCTAATTGTCTAGACTGAATGTCATTCATCTCTATTTTTCGGAAACACCCCCTAAGTCGCCCCCCACGCGGGGGCGTGGATTGAAACAGAAAAAGTAATGGTCATACATGTCCCTAATATGGTTGCCCCGCGCACGCGGGGATAAGCCCAGGATGTGAGACGGCGGGGCAGCGACCGGGGCGATGTTTTACTCTTGACAATCACACATCAATGTGTAATACTGTATTTGTGGAACGCGAAGAGCTGATCAAAAGACTTCGGAAGCTGGGCAGGAAAATGAATATCGAGGCCCGCTGGGAACCGAAGAGGGGTAAGGGCTCTCACGGCACCCTCCATTTTGGTTCAAAAAAAGCTGTACTGCCCCAAGGCGAATTCCCCAAAGGAACCTTAAACGCGATACTCAAACAACTGGGCCTTACCCTGGAGGACATAAATTAGAAAGGAGGGGCAAATGGCCTATAACTACACATACCCCGCGACCATTACCCCGGACGAGGAAGGGGCCTTTCTGGTCGAATTCCCCGACCTCCCCGAGGCGCTCACCTTTGGCCACAGCTTGGCCGATGCGATAGAAATGGCCGAAGACTGCCTTGACGAGGCCATAGCCGGTCGGATCGCCGACAAGGAGGCTATCCCCTCGCCATCACCCCTGGGCCCAGGCCAATACCTTATCCCGGTTCCAACCCGTATGGCCCTGAAAGCGGCCCTGTACCAGGCCTTGGCCGAATCCGGCCTGACCGGTGCGGACGTGGCCCGCAAGGCCGGTCTGCGGGATACCCAGATTCGCCGTCTCCTGGACCCACGCCATAACTCGGATGTATCCGCGCTGCAAGACGTCCTGTCCTCTCTGGGCAAAAGCGTTCAGGTCCGGGTGGTCAACAGCCGGGCGGCCTGATCCCCCTCCCGCCAGGCCCTGATCCGGTCCGGCTTTCTTCGGGCTTTTTTCAGCCCAGTGTTGTTTGAGAAGACCTCTTAGCCTCATTTTCCCAGGCTTGTTTTCATCGGAATCACCTTCCCCCTTTGCGGTGTCTTGTTCATGGCCTCTTGGATGCGGTCTCCGATCTCGTCCGTGGCCGCCTTAAGGGGGTCGTTGGCCAGGTGGGCGTATCGTTGGGTGGTGGCCGCCTGGGTGTGCCCCAGGAGGGCCCCGATGATAGGCAGGCCCAGGCCGGAGGCGGCCCCCACACTGGCGAAGCTGTGGCGCAGGTCGTGGATGCGGACGTCCTCCAACCCGGCCCGTTCCCTGATCCTCTGCCAGGGACGCTGGATACCAACGATGTGTCCGTGAACCTTGGCCCCGGGGCAGACATAGGGGTTGCCCTCCAGGGGGCAGGTCTCGGTCAGGACGGCTGCGGCGCTCCTGGACAGGGGAATGGTCTTGAAGCCGGTCTTGGATTCGGGGATGTGGATCACCCCCATGTCCAGGTTCACGTGCTCCCATTTGAGGGTGGTTATCTCTGAAAGACGGGCCCCGGTGAAGATGATGAGCCAGATGGCGGTCAGCACCCCAGGAAGCTCGGAGCCCTCCTCCTGGACCTCATTCAGGGCCTGACCAAGCCGGGCCAGCTCCTCCACAGACAGGTATCGTTTCCTCTTGGTCTCCTTGAATTTCTCCACCATCCGGCAAGGGTTGGAACTGTCCGGCCGCAGGCCCCACTTCTCGGCCAGGTTGAACATCTTGGACAAAAGGGCCACCACCCTGTTGGCCTGGGTCGGCCTGTGCCGCTGGCTCTGGTGGAGCTTGATCACCTCCTGACGGTTGACGTCCGTGACCTTTCTCTTGCCCAGGGCGGGCAGGATTATTTTATCAAGAAGCCTTTGGTCCTCTTTTACACTGCGGGGGCGCTTTCTGGGTTCGGCATACTCTTTCAGGTAGCGTTCCGCCAGCACGGCCACAGTAAGCCCTTTGCGTGCTTCCGCCCTTATCTCGGCCGGGTCCTCACCGGTGGCCACCTCGCCCAGAATGCCCAAGGCGGCCTGACGGGCCTGGTCCGCGGTCATGGGCCCGTGCTGACCCAGGGTGACCCTCCGCCGCCTGCCGTTTGTCCAGTACTGGACAAAATAGCTCCTGACCCCGCTGGGCATAACCCGCAGGCCGAAGTTCATCAGTTCCTTGTCGTAGACATAAATAATTTTCGGTCCGGGCTTTACGGATTCAACACTTCTTTTAGTTATTTTTAGCTTCATTTGTGATCCTCTGACTTGTTTCAGTGTGTTTTCGTGTCTCCGTAATGTCTCCGCCGTGTCTCCAATTGGGGGGTATATTAGCATAGAGGGGGTAGTGGTCAATCTGTAATACTATATAATTACGTAGGTAATCGAATCAGTAAAAATATGAGGGTAGAGCAGCACACAGACCTTTAATCAGTAGGTTCGGAGTTCGATCCCCCGACGGCCCACCAAAAAAAACAAGGACTTAGGCGAAATTGCCTAAGTCCTTTTTCTTTGGGTGTGCCGTCCAGTCCCCCACCTGTCCCCCTTTTGAAGGCCTTTCCGCCCTTAACTGGTGATTCTGAAATTGGTTGCGCCTTTTAATCAAGACCGACCCCTCCATGGTTACCGGGGGATATTCTTTTTCTTTCCCCTCCCTTGACGGGTAATACGTTAATGGGGTCTAATAAAGGTGGTTAGTGCCGTAATGATCAGCAGGATGAGTAATTTATTTTGTATTTATCAATAAATACAAAAGGTTGATTAATTTAAGGGGTTGATTTATCGTTAATCCGAAAAAATGATTGGTCAAAAAGAGGTGGGTATGCAGGGTCGGCTTGCCGTCCCCGGAGATTTCGCAATCAGACAAGCTCTCATTGAGAGCATTACAGGCCTTTCTGATAACCAAACGAATTCAGTTATTATT
The DNA here is from genome assembly GCA_963662305.1 of Desulfarculia bacterium. Taxonomy (GTDB): domain Bacteria; phylum Desulfobacterota; class Desulfarculia. Next base: position 2,041,306 of record OY759351.1, read on the forward strand.
GAGGAATTAGGGTTTTGCCGTGGCAAAGTCCGAGTCGACATTGTAGTTGTTGATAACGTAATGCATGGGTACGAAATAAAATCCGATAGGGATTCACTACGGTCAAGTCCAGAAGTTGCTGTAAATTCTCCTCCGCCAGTCTGGCATCAGGCCGGCATTGCTTTCATCTTGTCCTGGCCTGAGATTTCCATGTTCTCCCTATTCCATTCTTGCTCCCATTCCAGGAAGTCGGTCATGTCCAGATAGCGCCTGCCGGTGGACCAGGTTTCATGCTGCTCGGCCAGCAGGGCGCCGGTCAGTCTGACGGCCGAGTCCTCGTTGGGAAAGATGCGAATGACTCTTTCCCGGCGTCTGATCTCCTCGTTAAGCCGTTCGGCCATGTTGGTGGTCCTGAGCCGCTTACGGTACTTATCCGGCAGGATCAGCACGGCCAGGGCGTCTTCAAGACCGTTTCCCAGATCGTCTACCGCCTTATGCGCTTTGTCGCCCATCTCTTCGGCCAACAGGCCAAAGGCCCTAAAGGCCTCCTCACGGTCCTCGGCCTTCAAAATCCTCTCCAGTAAACCAGCCATTTTTGCCCGTAGGCTTTTGGGCGTCAGCCCCAACACATTGTGCCTCAGGTGGACCTGGCATCGCTGCCAGATTACGCCCTGGAAGTGGCGTCGGCCGCGTTCTTTAAGCCCTGGTGGGCATCGGAGACGATCAGGAAGACATCCCTCAGGCCCCGCTGTTTCAGCCACGAAAACATGCTGTTCCAGCTGGCCTCGTTCTCGCTGTCGCCCAGCCTGATCCCCAAGATCTCCCGATGGCCGGTTTCGCTCACCCCGATGGCGATCAAGGCGCTGATGGGCCTGACTGCCTTGTTCTTTCTGACCTTGATCACCAAAGCATCCACGATCACCAGGGGATAGCGGGTCTCGTTCAGAGGCCTCTCGTTCCAAGCTTCGACCCTAAGATCCAACTCCATACAAAGCCGGGAAACCGTTGACTTGGAAAAGCTGGCCCCGCAAAGCTCCTCGGTTATGTTCGTCACCTTGCGGGTCGATACCCCGTTAACCACCATCTCCATCAAGGCCAGAACCAAGGCCTGCTCAGACCGCTGATAGCGGCGAAATATCTCGGTCGAAAAGCCGCCGTCGCGGCTCTGGGGCACCCGAAGCGACAGTGGCCCCACCCGACTGTAAAGCCGCCTCGGACGATGCCCGTTGCGATAGGCCTGCCTGGACTCACTCCGCTCGTGCCTCCCGGCCCCTATGTGCTCGGTCATCTGGGCTTCCAGAACCTGGCTCAAAACATCCTCCACCAAGCCCTGCAATCCGTCATCTCGGGTCAAAAATTCTTTCAGCTTCGATCCGGAAAGGGTAACCTCATAATCGGCCATCGCTTCTTCCTCCCTAGGTCTGGTGTTTTTGCTTTACCAAACCTAACGGAGCGCGGTGGCCATCTCAATTACGGCACGCCGAATTTACAGCAGTATATGGACTTGATCCATGGTTTCAGTAGCTCCAGCGGTACTCAGATCATTTTGCCATACCCATAAATGGTTCAGTTTCATGAGCAATTATTAAGGTAACTGCCAACTAAATCAATCAGCCTGCAAAGTTATCATCCACATCCATTTTTAGACAAACCCCTGACGTTAACATGTTGATTGAATGGGTTCTTTTTTGCTTGACAACGAACCTGATACGCGACAGGATGTTGCATATTGTGAGATTGTAGTGTATATAATGAAATCACCGCACTGGGTCACCTTGTAAACTAGTAGTCAAATTCACGATAATTATATCACCGATTGTGTTACTGGGAGTTTACGCAGCAACAGATCGGAATAATTTGATAACTTATTATTATTGCACGATTATTCATGGGAAAAATAAAATCGGACCGACTTAGTGCGGAACACAATCATGGCTAGATTATCCTCTAGCAACAACCCAACAGGAGGACTGGTATGGGTGAGATAGTGAGATACACCAACGGGACCACCGGGGGGCCGGTTCATGTGTATGTGAAGGACGGCCGCGTGATCCGCATTACGCCGATTGAATTTGACGATAATGATGCGCCGTCCTGGGTGATAAAGGCCAGGGGCAAGGAGTTTTCCCCTCCCCGGAAAACCACGGCCTCTCCTTACACAATGGCCGCCCGCTCCATGATCTATTCTGATAAGCGCAACCTCTACCCCATGAAGCGCAAGGATTTCGACCCCCATGGAAACCGGAATTGCCACAACAGGGGCATCTCCGGCTATGAGCGCATCGGCTGGGATGAGGCCACAGACATAGTGACCGGCGAGATTCGGCGCATAAAAAGGGAATACGGCCCCGGAGCCATTTTATCCACCGCCGGTTCGCACCACCTTTGGGGTAATGTGGGCTATCGGCACAGCGCCTATTTCCGGTTCATGAACCTGGTCGGGTTTTGCTATGCCGACCACAACCCGGACTCCTGGGAAGGCTGGCATTGGGGCGGCATGCACCAGTGGGGATTCAGCAGCCGCCTGGGCATCCCGGAGCAGTACGATCTTTTACAGGACGCCCTGAAGAACACCGAAATGATCGTCTTCTGGTCCAGCGATCCCGAAACCACCAACGGCATCTATTCCGCCTTTGAATCCACCCCCCGCAGACAATGGCTCAAGGAATTGGGCGTGAAGATGGTCTTTGTTGATCCCTTCAACAACTGGTCTTCGGGTATGTATGCCGACAAATGGTTGGGTCCCCGCCCCGAGGGCGGCAACGCCATGGCCTGCGCCATCGCCTATATATGGATTACCGAAGACCTTTATGACAAGGAGTACATCGAAAACCGGACCACCGGATTCGACAAATTCAAGGATTACATCCTGGGCAAAACCGACGGCGTAGCCAAAACCCCGGAATGGGCTGAAAACGAATCCAACATTCCGGCCCGCAACATCAAGGCCCTGGCCCGGGAGTGGGGCTCCAAGAAAACCATGCTGGCCGCCGGCGGCCTGGGCGGTTGGGGCGGCGCCTGCCGCGCCTCCTACGGCAACGAATGGGCCCGGTTGATGATCTGTCTCGCGGCCATGCAGGGGATGGGCAAACCGGGCAGCAACATCTGGGGCACCACCCAGGGCGCGCCCAGTGACACCAGCTTCTGCTTCCCCGGTTATGCCGAGGGCGGCATCAGCGGCGACGTGGACAACAGCGCGGCCGGTTTCCGCTGGGTCTACCGTATGGCCGCTCAAGGCATGGTCCCGACCCGGTCCAGCGTCAACTCGCCCGTGGGCCAGCACATCCCCAGGCTGAAGATTCCGGACTGCATCCTGGACGGTAAGCTTGAGTGGCGCGGCAAGGGCTTTTGCGGCGCCTCGGTGGAGATGCAGTTCCAGCCCTACCGTTACCCCGCGGACGGATTCCCCGAGATTCAGATGTACTACCGCTACGGCGGTTCCTTTATCGGCACCATGTGCGAGACCAATCGCTATGTCAGGGCTTACCGCACCGACCGCCTGCCCTTTGCGGTCAGCCAGTCCATCTGGTTCGAAGGCGAGGCCAAGTTCGCGGACATCATCCTGCCCGCCTGCACCAACTTCGAACGCAACGATATCAGTGAATTCGCCAACTGCTCCGGCTACATCGCCGATTCGTACACCCAGACCAACCACCGGGTCATAACCATGCAGCACAAGGCCATCGAGCCCTTGGGCGAGTCCAGGTCGGACTACGAAATCTTCGCCACTCTGGCCAAGCCCCTGGGACTTTACGAGGCTTACACCCAAGGCGGCATGACGGATCTGGATTGGGTCAAGATGTATTTCAGCGCCAGCGATTTGCCTAAGAAAATATCTTGGGAAGACTTCTATAAAAAGGGCTACTATGTGGTTCCGCCGCCCGAGGGCAACCCCACTCCGGCCCTGCGCTGGTTTGCCGAGGACCGCAAAAAAGACACCCCGGACTGGGGTCCCCCTCCGGAGAGCCAGGAAGTCATGGGAATGGGTCTGCAGACCACCTCCGGCAAGATCGAGTTCGAGTCCTCCAGCCTGCTGAAGTTTGATCCCAACGACAAGGAACGGCCCCCGGTGCCCGGCTACCATAACAACTGGGAGGGCCAGCACGACCGGGTTCTGTTCGACAAGTTTCCCTTGCAGCTGGTAAGCCCTCATCCTCGTTATTCCTTCCACACCATGGGTGACGGCAAGGATTCCTGGCTCAACGACATCAAGGACCACCGGGTCCTCAAGGGCGACGGCTACTACTACTGGATCATCCGCATCAACAGCCAGGATGCTTCGGCCCGCGGCATCAGCCACGAGGACCTGGTGAAGGCCTATAACGACCGGGGCGAGGTCATCCTGTGCGCCCACGTTACCGAGAGGGTTCCTCCGGGAATTGTGCACAGCTATGAATCCTGCGCGGAATACGATCCCATTGGCGAGCCCGGTGAATCGGCCGACCGGGGAGGCTGCGTAAACATCCTCACCCCGGCCAAGTACATTACCAAAAACTCTTCCGGCATGGCTCCCAACTCCTGCTTGATCCAAGTGGCCAAGTATTCGGCCTAGTGGTTGGCTGGAAGTGAACTCTATAGGAAGGAGAAGAATAGAATCATGAAAAAATGGATCTTTATAATAGATGTAGCCAAGTGCCACAATTGCAATAACTGTCTGATGGCCTGCAAGGACGAGCATGTGGGCAACGACTGGTCGCCCATCGCCGCCGCCCAGCCCCGGCATGGCCATTACTGGATGAACCTGAACCGCCTGGAGCGGGGCGGTTATCCCCTGGTCGATGCGGTGTACATGCCGCAGCCCTGTCAGCACTGTGATGAGCCGGAATGCCTCAAGGCGGCCAAGGACGGGGCCATCTATAAAAGAGAAGACGGCATTGTCATCATCGATCCGGAGAAATCCAAGGGCCGTATGGACCTGGTCGACTCCTGTCCCTACGGCGCCATATATTGGAACAAGGAGTTGGCCATTCCCCAAAAATGCACCATGTGCGCCCACCTTCTGGACGACGGCTGGACCAGTCCCCGTTGTGTGCAGGCCTGCCCCACCGGCGCCTTGAGCTTCGTGTTCGAGGATGTCTCCATTGATCCCGACCTGGCCCCGTTCAGGCCTGAACATGGCACCAAGCCGAAGGTTAAATATAAAAACCTCCATCGCTACACCACCAGCCTTTTCTGCGGAAGCGTGGCCCTGGCCGACATCGATGAGTGCGCCGATAATGCGGTGGTCAAACTGAGCAGTAAGGGTAAGGAACTTGCTGAAACCACGACCAATAATTATGGCGACTTCTATTTCGACAGCATGCCGGCGGATGGAGGCAGCTACACCATAAACGTTTCCCAGGAGGGCCGGACCGACAAAAGCCTCGATTTTGAAACCACCGGGAGCATTAATTTGGGCGTTATCTACCTGTAGCGCCTAACTACTATAAATACTTCTGGTTACAAGCCGGAAGTTGTTATTTTCACTTAACACTGGAGGGGGGAACTACAATGGAAAAAAATCGATTCTTGATAACGATGGTTGTAGCGCTAACTTTGCTGGTGTTTGGTGGTCTTGCTCAGCTTGCCGGCGCCGCAGACGCCCCCGAGGCGATTCCCGTCGGCGTCTGCACTTCCTTAACCGGTCCTTTTGCCGGTTTCGGCGTGGGCGGTTTGTTCGGCATTGAGGCTGCGGTGGAGGACATCAACAAACAGGGCGGCGTATTCGTAAAAGAGTACGGGAAAAAAATACCCATAAAACTGGTTGTCGTCGACATTCAGAGCGATGAAACCAAGGCCGGCACCCTGGCCCAGGACATCATTCTCAGGGATAAGGTGAAATTCATCGTGAACGGGATGGAGACGCCGCATGTTCGTGCGCCCATCGCGGCAGTTTGTGAACGCTACAAGGTTCCGCAGGTTTCAGGCGTGGGTCCCTTTGAAGCCTGGATGGGCTTGAGAAGCTCGGTTGAGAAGCCCTGGCAATTCACCTGGGCCTCCAGCTTCGCCATTGCCACGCCGGCCAAACCCGGAGATTTTCGTAACGGCAAGCTCGGATATTGTATGATGGACTCCTATATGGCCATGATGGACAAGCTCTCCACGGAGACTAACAAGAAGGTGGCGGCCTTTGCCTCCGATGAACCGGATGGCAGGGGCTGGTATCTCGCCTTCGCCCCGGTCATGAAGAAAAAGGGCTTTGATATCTATGGCGTGGATAAGGAATTCGGCTTGGTTCCCATGGAAACCACGGACTTTTCTTCTCTTATCCGGGCTTGGAAAAAGGCGGATTGCGAAATTCTCTGGGCCAATGCCCCCGGCGCTTTCTTCGGCGCCATGTGGCGCCAGGCCATCCGGATGGGTTTCAAGCCCAAACAGGTATTCGCCACCAGAGCCGGGCTTTTCTACGTAGACGTGAACGGCTGGGGGGGCAATTTGCCCAATGGCGTATGTAACGAAATGTTCTGGAATCCGGCGATCAAGGATTCTCCGGGTATCGGCGACACCACCCCCCAATCGCTCAACGAGAGGTGGGTGAAGAAATCCGGGCAAGGTCTTCACCAGAACGTGGGGATGGGATATGCCCATGCCCAGGTGATGATCGACGCCATCGAGCGGGCCGGGTCCCTGGATCCCGAAAAAATCAACAAGGCTCTGAAAGAGACAGACCTGATGACTATTTATCACCGGATCAAATTCGATGATGATAATTTCAGCCGCATGCCTGTCTCCTTTGGCCAGTGGGTGAAGACGGATAAGGCCTATAAATGGGATAACCCGGTCGTAATCTCCCACCACGACTTTTTGCCGCAATCGGCTGAGATGCTGTTCCCGATACCTTAATTAAGCACGGTCGGGAGATTATACCCATTTAGGCGAGAAGGCATTACAGGGGGTTCACTCTCTGTAATGCCTTCCCCAACCAATTTTTATTATGGGCGATGATGGAAGGGGGGGGCTTGAGTACACCTCTACTATCAATTGATCAGGTGACCAAACGGTTCGTCGGCCTGATCGCTGTTGCAAATTTGAGCATCGATATCCAAAAGGGAGAAGCCCACGGTTTGATGGGGCCCAACGGGGCAGGGAAGACGACCCTCATAAGTGTGGTATCCGGCCAGTACAAGCCGGAAGAGGGGGCGGTCAGTTTTATGGGGCAGAATATAGTCGGTCTTTCGCCCCATAGGGTATGCCGATTGGGTATTGCCCGGACCCACCAGATTCCTCAACCCTTCACCCACCTGACGGTCCTTCAGAATGTTGCCGTGGGCGCCATGTACGGAAACAATATGAGTAAATCCGCCGCCTTGGCCGAAGCCGAAAAGGTACTGGAGATTACGGACCTTGTCGGCAAAAAAGATGTGCCGGCAGGCGATTTGGAGGCCCTGACCCTGAAAAGGCTCGAACTGGCCCGGGCTCTGGCCACTAATCCGAAGGTGCTGTTGATTGACGAAGTGGCTGCGGGCCTGACCGATATTGAGATTCCCAGGTTTTTGGAAATCCTGAACCGCATCCGGTCCATGGGCATCACCTACATCATGATTGAGCACGTCCTGAAAGTTATGCTGGAAGCGGTCGAAAGAGTAACGGTAATCGACAATGGATGTAAGATTTGCGAAGGTTGCCCGGACGAGGTTATGGAGGACGAAAAGGTGTGTAAAGCCTACCTTGGGTAACCGGTTGCACCGACTTTTTCATTTCTGAGATTTTTGTATTTGCCGCTTGCGCAGGGATTGGAAATGCCGACCCAAAACATGCTTGAGGTGCAGCAGATCGATGCCTATTACGGCAGCCTGCGGGTCTTGAGGGATATCTCCATTGAAATAAAACCAGGGGAAACGGTGGCCATAATCGGCGCCAACGGGTCCGGGAAATCGACCTTGCTCAAAACCATTACCGGGATGATTCATCCAAAGGCGGGGCGCATCCTGTTCCAAGGCCAAGACATTACCGGCATGAGTCCCTATCAGATAGTTGAAAAAGGGATATCCATGGTGCCGGAAGGCAGGCGGATTTTCCCCGATATGACCGTCTATGAAAATCTTAGATTAGGCTCCTATCTTCCCAAGGCGCGCCCCCGAAGAGAAGAGAACTTTAAAAAAGTTTATGAGTACTTTCCGAGACTGAGGGAAAGAAAAAAGCAACTGGCCAAAACTCTTTCCGGAGGCGAACGGCAGATGATGGCTATCGGGTCCGCCTTGATGTCGGAACCCCGCCTGCTGCTTCTGGATGAGATGTCCATGGGGCTCAGCCCGCTTTTCGTTGATACGCTCTACAAGGTCATGGAGGATATCCGGAGAAAAGGCATGACCATTATCTTTGTGGAACAGAATGTCAAAAGAACCCTCACCGAAGCTGACAGGGCATACATCCTTGAATCCGGATCTGTTGTACTAAGCGGTAGAGCAGAGCAACTGCGAGAGGAAGAGAGCGTCAAAAAAGCCTACTTCGGAACTTAATTTGAGAGTGTTGCAGAACACTCTCAAGGCGGGCCATGGACGGCCCGCCGAATTGCGCGGAATTTCCGAGTTCGAGCAATTCGTGAGGCTTACAGAAACCACGCTTTTTGTAAGCCGTCGTTGAAAAAGCCAGGGACGGCTTTTTCAACAGTCTCAATTCGGGCGGGAGATCTGGCTTTGGATTTGATCATGGAATTGGCCACACCCATAACCATGGGCATTCTGGTAGGGGGGTTGTATACCCTGATCGCCTTGGGGCTTTCCCTGGTGTTCGGCGTGATGAAACTCATCAACGTCGCCCATGGCGATCTGGTTATTCTCGGCAGCTATTTTGCTTATTCGGTGATGACCTATATGGGCATAGACCCCATCCTCAGTCTTGTGATGGGAATTCCGTTACTGTTCATCGTTGGTTATATCATTCAAAAATACCTGATGGCCAAGGCGTTCAGACGCTCCATGGAAGCGCCGCTGATCATCGCCTTCGGTATTTCGCTGGTCCTGGAAAATACCATGCAGGCAATCTTTTCCCCTATGTCCAAGGGGTTGTCCACCTCGTATTCCATGGAGAGCCTAATCATCGGTGAAATCTATATTCCCTATGTCTATTTGCTCAGTTTTGGGGTCGCCATCCTGGTAATGATCGCTCTGGGCCTGTTCTTCAAAAAGACCTATCTGGGCCAGGCCATTATCGCCGCTTCTCAGGATGAAGGGGCGGCGCAACTGTTGGGCGTGAACACTCCCCGTATATTCGCTTTTACATTCGGGCTCGCAGCGGCCATTTCCGCAGTGGCCGGGGTGTTTCTCGGCTTAACCTTTCCTTTCACACCGGTGTCTGGGATTTCCTTTCTTATCATCGCCTTCGGAGTTGTCATCCTGGGCGGTTTGGGAAGCATCATCGGAACCGCCGTTGGAGGGATCATTCTTGGCGTGACCCAAGCATTAGCCGCGGAATACATCGGCGCTTCCGTCCAGATGCTTTTTCTTTACATTATAGTCCTGGTTATACTGGCGGTAAGGCCGAAGGGCCTATTCGGTCGATAGGAGGACCGTTGTTGTGGGGACTCGAGCGCTGATGATAAAAGGGGCGCTGTTGCTGGTCGGTATCGCGGTGCTGGCCCTTCTTCCGGTACTGGGGTTGCCCAAGACCTGGCTTCTTTATATTTTTCTTTTTTTCATTTACCTCACCCTGGCCAATATGTGGAACCTGCTGTCCGGATATTGCGGGCTTATCTCCCTGTGCCAACCCGCGTTCCTCGGATTGGGCGGATATACCTTGGTCATCTTTACCTGGAGCGGATTGCCGGTTGCCGCCGGCATCATAGCCGGGGCCATTGTTTCCGTCCTTTTCGTACTTCTCATATCCAAAGCCGTATTCCGACTGCGCGGTATCTACTTCGCCATCGGCACGCTGGTGGTGCCTGAAGCGCTGCGGGTAATATTCCTCATCTGGAGGCCGGTGGGAGATCAGATTCACGGCAAGGGCGCCGGCTACATGATAAAGGGTATCGAAAACCTCACCATGACCCACATCTACTGGCTGGCCATTCTGATCGGAGTCGCCTCGATTTTCATCATGAGAGCCGTACTCTCATCCAAAATGGGGATGGGGCTCGCGGCAACCCGGGATAATGATGGCGCCGCCACCAGCCTGGGCATAAATATTTTCAAGTTGAAATTAATAGCCTTCATGATCAGCGCATTCGTTACCGCGATTGCGGGTTCGGTCTTTTTCATGTACCAGGGATACATCTCTCCCACCGTCGGCTTTTCCATGAATTGGACCATGACCATGATTCTGGCCACCGTTATAGGTGGAATCAGCACGGAGGTCGGGCCGATTATCGGGACGGTCATTGTGGTGTTTCTGCATTTTGTTTTGGCGCGATACGCTGGCATCAGCATGATTATTCAAGGTACCCTGTTGATTATCATCATGTTGGCCGCACCCAACGGCATCATGGGATTAATCAAAAACACCAAGGCTTACCGATCGTTGTCACGGTTCACCGTGGAACTGGCCAGATAAGCCCAGCCGTGCGTCGGCTATATTAACACCGCCCATAGAACCGCGGCTTTTCTCTGATCCATCTTCGGTGGGGTTCCTAGTGCGTACTCCAGGAGCCTTGATCGGCTCCTGGTATCCCTCTCAGCTTGGGCCGCCGGTCCCGGCCTAACCCGCAGCGTATCCGCCATCAATGTCGATAATGGATCCGGTCATGAAATCAGAAGCGGATGAAGCCAGGTAAATCAGAATACCGCAGAAGTCTTCGGGTTCACCCAAACGCCCCAGGGGGATACGGCGAAGGAAGTTCTTGTAAAACGCTTCATCGTCGAACATCCACTGGGTCAAGGCGGTCCGGAATACCGTGGGAGCCAGGGCGTTGACGTTAATCTTATGCTGTCCCCACTCGCAGCCGAGTGATTTGGTCAGGAGGTTGACGGCGGCTTTTGATGAGCTGTAGGCCGTGTATCCGGCCATGCCCAGGTTACCGCGAGCCGAGGAGACGATAATCACTTTGCCGCCCCGGCCCTGATCGATCATAACCTTGCCCACCTCCTTGCAATAATAGTAGGTGCCCTTGTAATTGGCGTTGATCACCGCCTCCCAGTCCTCCACGGGTTGCTCCGCGATGGGGCCGACCTTGTTCACCCCGGCCGCGGTGATCAGGATATCCACGCCGCCGAAGGCCTCCACGGTGTCCTTGACCACTTTTTGCACGGCCGCATAGTCATCGGGGGCTCCTGCCGAATAAGCCACTTCTCCCCCCCCCGCCTTCATTTTTTCGGTCAGGGTCTTGAGGGTTTCCTGGGACCGGCCCGTGACCATCAACTTGGCTCCCGCGGCCACCATGGTTTTGCAGGCGATACCCCCGAAGCCACCGGTGGCTCCGGTGATCAGGGCCACTTTGCCCTTAATATCAAACACCTTATTCAAATCCGGCAGTTCCATTCTGACACCTCGTTCGGATTAAGGTTGATTCGGATAAAGGCCGGGCGGGCGGCCATGCCTGGTCTGATCCAGCCCGGCTTGGTTATTGAAAACTTGGCCGGCCTATTGGTCCGGGTAGGCGATCACCACCAGCATGCTGGCGGGCATATTGGTGTTGTTGATCAACTCGCGGCCCTCGTTGGGCCCCAGAAACAGGGAATCGAATTTCTGGAGCACGAACTCCTCGCCCTTGCTTTTGACTTTGACCTCGCCCTCCAGCACAAAGTAGACCTTCTCCAGGGGGTTGTCCTCATAGGCCCAGCCGGCGCCGCCGCCGGGAAGAAAGTGGGAAAGGCCCATCCAGAACTTGCTGGCCCCGGTCTCCTCCTGGCCCTGCAGACGCATGGCGGTCATGCCGAAATGGCCCGGGGCGTCGTAAGGCGCAACATCCTGCAACCTGATTTTTTTCATGGCGATTCTCCTCCTCTCGGCTGAAATGAGGGAGCGGCCTCTGGCCCTGGGGGCGTGCACGCCACCTTTTCAGACCCTCTCCCCACGCTTAATCGGGCCGGCGGCCATTCGTTACCGCTCGCAGGCGGGACCGTACCCCGTACCGCAGTAGGTGTAGGTCCGGTCCGGAACGTCGTTCAACTCTGATTCATCAATCTCGGCCACGCAGCGGACCATGGAGCCGTCGCCCATGTACCAGCGGATCGGGAAACAGTAGAACCTGAAACGCTTGCCGGCCACCTTGTCCAGGTCTCCCCCCAGGTTTTCGACGCCCACAATGCCGTGGCCCAGCATCTGCTTGTGGCAGGGTTCCCAGGTTCCCTCCTGTCCGATCGCTTCCAGATCGCCGAATTTGGCGTCATAGGCCTCTTGGCCGTGCAGTTTAATGTAGAGCGCTTTTTCGAATTCGGCATAGGCCTCTTCACCGAACTGCTCAACGTATTCTTCCGTGAGCGGTTTTCCGGAGGCTCCCATCAGATTCATCTGGGGCGGACCGTTCTTGCCCATGGCGGTGTGCAGCGGGTGATCCAGGGCCTGCATGTCCATGGCCACACACTTGAGCTGGTGCTTGACGAACCACTTACCGGCCTCCACCCCGGTACCGCACGAATAGTGGAAATAGTCTTTGGAGTCGTCGAATTTGCGGTGCATACCGGTATTAAGGCAAAGGACCATGCCCTTTAGCTCTTGGGGCTTGATACCGGCCCTTTTGCAGGCATCCTCGAGGTGTTCGGGCAGGATCAAGCCCCAGCGGTGGATGTTGATCTCCAGGCAGATCGCGTCGCCTGTATACGCGTCCACCGGCATTTCGTGGGTATAACGCGCCCTTTTGCCGTTGAATTCGCGTTCCATGACATGACGAGGCGCGTCGGCATGGGTCCCGGTGTGCTGCACACAATCGATCCTCTGGGTGAGGACCCCTCCCTTGGCCATGGTGTGCATCGAATCAATGACCGGCTTCACGAAATACGGCCAACGTGGGATCTCCGCGCTGAACGGATGGGTTAAATCAACAAATACTTTCTTTCCCATTTCGAATAACTCCCATTCTCCGATTAGGGGTGATTAAGGATAGAAAGCTCCCGGCTTATTCCGGTTCGCCTTGTTCCACAGTGAGTGAAAAAATATGTCCCATCCCGTCGTTAGAGCGGTTTTCTTGATTGAACTTACTTTCGGCAATCGCTCTATCCGTTTTTCCGGGCCACGTGCCACTTGAGCAGATGATCCGTCAACCGGTTCCGCACCTCCTGAATTCCCTCATCCGACCATTCCTGAAAACCCTTGCCTGTTTTGAAGCCCAGATCCCCGGCCTCCAGCTTGGCGCTCAGGGCCGGTGAGGGATTTGGCGAGGACTCAAGATGCTTGAGCACGTAATCGTGGATGGCGAAGGTCAGGTCCGTCCCCACCAAATCCGCGTTTTCCATGGGGCCCAGGACCGCCAAGCGGATTCCGAAACCGTACTTGATCGCTTCATCCACCTCGGCTGGATCGGCTATCCCGTGTTCGACTATGGAGATCGCCTCTCGCCATAGGGCGTGTTGCATGCGGTTGGCCAGGAATCCCGGCACGTCCCTTTTCACCCGCACCGGGCGCTTGCCCACTTGGGCCAGCAGATCATATGCGGTCTCCACGGTGGCCTGGCTGGTGTCCGTGCCGGGCACCACCTCCACCAGAGGGATCAGGTGAGGCGGATTCCAGAAGTGAGTACCCACGATGCGCTCTCTGTTCCGGCTTTTTGAAGCGATCTCGGTGATGCTCATCACCGAGGTGTTGGTTGCCAAAATGACTTGGGTCGGACAGAGATCATCCAGCTCGGCAAAGATCTTCTGCTTCAGTTCCATGTTCTCCAGAACAGCCTCAAAGACCAGGCCCGCACCTTGAACGGCCCGGGCCAGGGAGGTGCTGGTCCGGACACGCTCCAAACAGGTGGGGATCTTGGCCGCATCAATCAATCCGTATTGGACCAACTGCTCCAGGTTGGCCTCCACCTTGGGCCTTACCTGCTCCAGGGCCTCCGAGTCGATGTCGCATACTTGAACCGGGTGTCCGGCCAAGGCGAATATTTGAGCGATGCCGTGGCCCATGAGGCCCGCACCCACCACCGTTATTTTCATTGGATTACCGGACATGGCGGTCCTTTTCTTCGGGGGAGAACGCGTCTCCGTAAACACCCGAAATGCGGCAGATGATTACAGCCATTTTTCCGCTCCTGGGTTCCCAGGGATAAACCAGGATAATTCTAATAAAACAAATAGTTGCAAAAGATGAACTCAAGGGTGCAACAAAACTTGCTTGCGCGACCGTTTGTTCTATCAGCGTGCAGGAGTTGATAATCCATTTGATGGACTTTTGCGACCCGTATCAGTATCATATTATAAACCACAGTCTCTCCATATGGAACAAAAATATGATATAGGTTGTATATCAAAGTGTGACCATATCGGAAAAAGGGACAGGGACCCCGAAGGGAGTCAAGGTCCGGTCCAATTGAAAAAGGCTGGTCAGTCCTTGTCAATTATCCGTTGAATTCACAATCATCTTTGATCACGGGGTGAGCAAACGGAATCAAGCACGCTATGGTAAGGGAGGGAATCATGCAACCGCCGAAACTGAAGCCTCAAGAACTTTCAATCGATAAGTTGTTCGGCCTCAAGGACAAGGTGGCGCTTATCACGGGGGCCTCGGGCGCTCTCGGTACTGCGACGGCCAAAGGCTTGGCCGTAAACGGTGTTGATTTGGCTCTCACCAGCATGGAAGAGGAGCCCTTGCGGAAACTGGCCGAGGAGGTGAGAGCATTGGGAGCCAGGGCTCTGCCCCTTTACTGCGATGTTGCCAGTGAAAGCCAAGTCAACCAGATGGTGGACAAGGCTGTGGAAGAATTCGGAAGGGTGGACATCCTGTTAACCTGTGCCGGTATCCCCCAGCGCATCCCCCTGCTTGACCTGGATCTGGATGACTGGCGCCGGATTATGGATATCAATGTGCAGGGAACCCTATTGTGCTGCAAAGCGGTGGCCAGGGATATGATCAGAAGGGGTGAGGGCGGCAGCATCATCACAGTTGGGTCGGTGCGGGGCTTCCACGGACACAAGGACGGTTATACAGGCTACGGCACCAGCAAGGCCGCAGTGCATTATCTGACCAAAACCCTGGCTTTCGAGTGGGCCGAGCACAACATCCGGGTAAACAGCATCGCACCCTGCATGTTTTGGTCGGCCCTTACCGAAATGGTTCTGGGCGATCCCGAGCAGGCCCCCAAATACCTCTCACGCATCCCCATGGGACGGGCGCCGGCTCCTGAAGAATTCGTGGGAGCCGTCATTTTTCTGGCCTCCAATGCCAGCTCCATGGTCACTGCCCACATACTCTCCGTGGATGGTGGAGTGGTGGGTGGATAGACCGGTGAAGCATATGCGGCTCCAAAAAAATCGCCGCCTGCGTTCTGGAGCGATACGGGAGATGAGCCAATTAACTGTCATGGTTTTGAAATAATGATCCGCCCTCTGACTGGGAAGGCGGATGATTTGAAACCGATGTTTGTTACTGGCCGCCGTCGTTCACATGAGCTTTTGCAAATAATCCCGGCTTTCCTTGAGTGCCCTTTGCCAGACAGAATCGTGGTGGTGAAGTTCCACGCTTATATAATGCTCATAGCCCGCCTCTTTGATGGACCCGATAACCCTATCGAAATCGATATCTCCTTCTCCCGGTATCTCGTGGTGGTGCACCCCGCCCTTAATGTCCTCGATATGGATATGGCGGGCATAGGGCAGGGAATGCACGATATGCCCGTAACAATCGTCTTCGCTGCAGAATACATGGCCGATGTCGAGGTTTAGACGCAGGTTTTCAGAATCAATTGCGTTGATAATGTGGATCGCCTTTTCAGTTGTTCCGACAAAAAAGTCCGGCTCGGGCTCCAAAACCAGGATCAGGTCTCCGGCCTGAGTCAACAATTCATGGATGCCATCTAAAAGGTATTCGCGGGCTTCTGGGGAGGACACATCAGGTCTTAGTATGCCGCTATTGATGTTTAAAACCGGCGAATCCAGGTATTCAGCCAGTTCTATGGAGCGTTTGATGAAATCAAGCCGCTCTCCTCGTTTCAGGGGATCTTTGTTGATAAGCGATGGCTCGTAGGGCTCATTGCCCAGCACATTGGGTCCGCCCGTAGCCAGGCAGACTATGGCTATTCCCTTATCCTCACAGAATCTCTTGATCTCATTGAACCGCTTGCGGGTGTGTTTTAAAGGATGAACGTGGGTATCGTTAACGGTCAACTCAACGCCCTCATACCCGTATTGCTTAATAAGGGCTAATGACTTGAACAAATCCATATTTCGCAGAGTCGTTGAATTGAAGCAAAGCTTGAACATGCCAACCGATCCTCCTTGACGCCAGGCATGATTTTGCCGCGTCATCGATCAATTGAAATTAGGGCGGTTTTCAGAAATAGGTTCAATCAAGAGAGCCGCTCTACCCGCAAAGCGCCAGGGGTGGTTGTGCAGCATTCCGTTCTTTGTAGGCTTGAAGAATTTTCCTTACCAATCGGGCCTCAACGCAAACCTGCCAATCGCCATCGGGATTGAGGCATTCCCCGATCTTGTTAAGCACTACGTATTTGATACCCTTTGCGGTTTTCTTGTTGTCGGCCAAAATGGTGGACATAATGTTCTCAATGGTTATTTCCGCGGGAATGCTCAAATCCATTCTCAGCTTTTCACCAAAGAAATAATAATGTTTATCAACCTCTTCACGCGATAGATGACCCAAGGAATGAGAAAGTTCGGCAGCTATGCACATGCCTTTTGCTACGGCAACCCCATGCTGGATTTTCCCTTCCGAAAAAAACTCCAGGGCGTGCCCAAAGGTGTGGCCGTACTCCAGGACCATACCAAAGGTTTTTTCACTGGTGTCGGCAGCTAGTATTTTCAGCTTGGATCGGATGATGGCGTAGGTCAGCTTGGTGAGGGTCCGCCCATCCATATAGTCCGGATCTCCGCTAAGCAAATCCTCGAAAAAGTCCAACAGGTCGGCGTCATATATGAGGGCATTTTTTATGCCCTCGACAATAGCGCATTTCTTACCCAAAACATTCTCTGTCTTTAAATACTTGGTGTCGCCGAATATAAAAATCGGCGCATGGTACATTCCGTACTGGTTTTTCCCCTGCTTGCCGTTCACGGCCTGCTTGTTACTTAGGGTGCTGTCCGTTAATCCCATCATGGTAGTGGGCATTTCAATATAGCGAATCCCCCGGTATATCAATCCGGCCGCCAAACCGGCGATATTGGTCAGGCAGCCGCCCCCGAAACCGATGATGACGGATCCCTTGGTGATTCCCTTGGCCACCAACTGCTCACAGAGGTTTTCCAGATTTGAAAAGGTTTTGTCCTTTTCAGTGTCCTCAATGGTTATTGTTTTGTAAGCGATACGGTTTTTTTTGAATTCACCTATGATCTGTTCTCCGTATGTTTTCAGGAGGAACTCGGTGGTAACAAAGTAAACCCGGTCAAAGACATGTTCATTAATCAGCGGGCCAAGCTCTTCTGTGATATCAAACCCGAAATAATAGGTGGGATCCGGATGAAGGTTTGCTTTAAAAGCCATCATTGTTTTTTGTTCTATGGCTAACATGCGACATCGCCTCCATCAGGTTGGTGCCCCTCGACCGCCTTGGCCGTTGGGGTTAATATCGGCGGATTCTATTTAGTTGCAAATAGTGCAACTAAGATGCGATATATGAAATTTACTTCAATTTGAACTGCTTGTCAAGATAAAAAGTATCGATAATAAATGAAGATTTTGTAACAGGAAGTAATCACAGCTTAATTGTGATAGCTGCAGTTGCATCTAGAGAAATTATGTATTATATAGTGCAACAGAATTTCGAAATGGAGCTGAAGACCATAGAAAAGGCTTTGATGGTGTTTAAGTGCTTTGCCCAGGGAGAGACCTCCCTGGGTACGACCGAACTGGGCAGGCGGTTGGATATCAATAAGGCCACCATGAGCCGGGTGCTCGGCACTCTCAAAAAACACGATTTTGTGGAGCAGGATCCGCTTACCCGCCGCTACCGGGTGGGGTCGGCTTTGGTGGAACTGGCCCGTGCAGTATACCGCTCTATAGAAGGTACGGTGGTGACCGAAGCCACACCATTTGTGGATGTATTACGGGACGAAGTCGAAGAGCGGGTGCATCTGGAGGTTCTTTCAGGGAGTAACATGTACTTGGCCTATATCGCCGAAACTCCAAAGCCCATATCGCTTAAGATCGAGATCGGCGATCAGGTCATGCCCCATGCCCATGCAGGCGCTAAAGCCATCATCGCTTTCAGCCAACCCGACGTAATCGATTACTGGCTGAGAAAGGATTTAATTACCTATACCATAAGAACCGTTACAGATTCGGAAAAGCTTAGGGATGTATACGCTGAAATCCGTAGAACCGGCATATCCTATGATTTTGGAGAGTACATTGAGGAGGTGAATGCGATCGGGGCGTCGGTTTTCAACCACCAGGACCTTCCTGTTGCAGGCCTGCTTATTGTGGTTCCCACCTACAGACTGCCAAAAAAATGGAGCAAGAGCCGTATTGCAAAGCTGAAAAATACAGCCAACGCGATTTCGGCCCGGCTGCACAGTTCACGCAGAATCATTTCTGTCCGGCTAGGCGAAGCATAGATTTAACTGATTGTTATTGTGGGTTAATTGATTATTAAAGCCGGGCGGTTGAAGTAATTCCTGGATGGTGCAGCGTCTGAAGAGGTTGAGTTGAAGGAGTTGAGCCAGTTGCTGAAGGCTTAATCCGAGGGGACAAAGGAACTTGAGGTAGCAGAGCAAAAGGTAAGCAATCAAGGCCACATAGACCTGAGAAAGAACGGCATTGGGGGAGTTGCCGATAAAGGATTTGATCTTCAGGTTCTGCTTGATGAAGCGGAAGAAGGTCTCTATCTGCCAGCGCTCCTTGTAGATATCGGCGATGGTCCTGGCCGAGAGATCGAAGTTGTTGGTCAAAAAGACGTAATGCTTACCGGTCTCCTTGTCGCGGTAGCCGACTCTTCGCAAGGCCACCGGGTAATCGGCCCATTTGGCCCCTGTAAGCCAAATGACCTGGTCGTAGGTGACGCCCAAACGGCGGTTGACTCTGTTGCGCTTGACGACCTTTAAGCGGGCGCCCTTTTTCATCCTGGTGACGAAGAAAACGCCCCTGTTGGCCAGGGAAAAAAGCCAGGCAAAGGCGATGTAGGCCTTATCCATGGCCACGATGGAGCCCTTGGGAAGGTGAATTGCTTTGGCGGTCTTGGACTCATGCTTTTTGGCTTCGGAAATTGAAACAAAGGCAGGTAGATAGCCGTCGTGGTCGAGCAGGGTGTTGATCTTGATACCGGCCTTGGTCTTTCTGAACTTGGCCCAGGGGAAGAGGCTAAGACAGAGGCTTATCGTGGTTGCGTCCAAGGAAAAGAGCTTGTTTTTGAACCTGAACTTGTGCTTGGGAGCAACGGGTTGACAACGACCGTAGACATGTCCGAACAAGGCCTCGAAGAAGGAAGCCGGCCGTTTCTCGTTGGCCTCGGCAAAGGTGGACCTGGCTACCGGTTGGGTACCTAAGTGGTAGAGATTATTGCTCCTGGAATGCATGGACCTGACCCCGTCACGGAGCGATACCCGGCCGGTCAGTTGGATAGACATGAGGTGAACGAACTGATCCCAGCGGCTGAATTTGCGGGCTGCACGACCGGTTCCGTGGGCCTTGTCCAGGGTGCTGAAAACATGTCTCGGAACAATCTTGAGCATCTGAGAGAGGATCGCGTTACAATGAGCCATGGCCTGATTTGTCCTTTCCGATCGGTGAGTTATGCGCAACACCATTATATCGGAAACCAGGGTGAATCAAGCCTTTTTCTTGACTCTTAGCCGGACAGAAATGACGCAGAACATAAGGCCTGTTTTCTCCGTATCGGCAGCGGTGATTGAACTCAGCTCATAGCCGATGTGCGGTGAATATTGCAGATCTGCTGATAATCCTTGGTGCCGTGGAGGCGGCCGGAGATCAGAGCTGCAGCCTCCTTTAACAACCCGATTACATGATCTTTTTCAAGCTCATTCTTTCTCATGTAAGGGGCCACAATTACAACCGCGGCCACCGCTTGGTTGTTGTGATCAAAGACAGGGGCGCCGATGGCGTAGATATTCACATCGTATTCACCATCATCAATCGAATAACCCTGTACGCTTATCTGCCTGTATATATCACGCAATTTTGCCTTGTCGGTAACCGAGTTGGTGGTGTATTCGGCAATGTGGTTATTCAGAAAAAAATCGATTTGCTCCGGATGGCTGAAGGCCGTAATGGCTTTTGCGCCTGCATGAACATTGCAGTAAACCCTATCACCGACATCAATGGCGACCGAAACGGGGTTCGGCCCGCGCACGGCATAGGATAAATAAAATTGACTTCCGGATAATACCTCAAGGTGAACTGTTTCAGCGACCTGGTCGCGAAGCCGGTCGCAATAGGATTGGGCGATTATCGAAATCTGCCCTTCAAGGCTTTGTATGATCGCCTTGCCGAGAGTCGCTATTTTTGGCCCCAGCCCGTATTGTCTGGTTCGGGGGTTTTGTTCCAGAAAATTATGCCTTTTGAGCGTGTTGACGATTCTACTCACCGTGGTTTTGTTCAAGCCGAGTCTTTCGGCCAACTCAACGGTGCCAATGGGTTGGTTCCCATTCTCAAAGTTCGACAATACCAACAATGCTTTTTCAATCGAGTTGTGTGCCATCAAATGGTCTCCGATTCCCAATGCAGAGCACGAGAATCCAATACTAACGGTTAATGCCCCTTTTCACAAGGATAGGCCGGCTGGTAGCAGGGTGTAGGTCCTTTGCTATTGCTACCGAGCCTATTGACCTGCCCCTTACGAGATGTCCGGAGGTGCCGTATCCCCGCAACCTTCTATCCCTCAACATGAGAATACTTCTGGGGCCGCCACATATCGCTTGTCACTGCGCATCCGTCGATCCGCTACATCAATAATACAGCAAGTAGCTCGATTAGTTAAGGGAATGCTTGTCTAACGTCAGGGAAAGTGGGACAAGTGGATCGGGAGGAAGTTTAGGTACAGCCCAATCCCTTTCCCACTGGTCTGCCTCTCTGAGTGACCTTTTCCCTTGATACTGGTCCGCTTGATCCTGCCCCGGATTGATGGACACCGAGAAAAGCATCTATAGTGCTTAAGGAGGTGTTCGTTGACCAGGAAGCGCAGACAATACACGCGAGAGTATAAAGTTGAGGCCGTGAAGCTATTTACGGATGGTGGAGTAAGTATAGCCCAGGCGGCTCGGGATCTGGATATCAGTCAAAGCGTTCTGCAACGTTGGAAAAGGCGGGTCAGGTCCGATCCTGTTCACTCCTTTCCAGGCCAAGGGCATTTGAAGCCCGAAGCGGAGGAACTACGTCGCCTTCGCCTGGAAAACGCCAGGCTGCGTCAGGAGCGTGATATCTTTAAAAAAGCAGTGGCCATCTGCTCGGATCGCCCGAAATGAGGTACCGGGCCATGAAGGCCAATGCCGGCCGGTTCCGGGGCGGGTGGATGGCCAAAGCGTTGGATGGGTCGAGTAGCGGATATTACTCTTGGCTGAAGCATCCCGAAAGCCGCCGTAAGAAAGAAAACAAGCGGCTTGAGGTTGAGATCAAGGCTGTCCACGAGGCCGCCCGCCAGACCTATGGCAGCCCCAGAATCCAGGCCGAGCTTGCGGCAAAGGGCATTTTTTGCTCCGTAAGCGTCTTATTGGGTGCTTCTACTCCGATTGAAATTTATCTGTCATATTGAGTTCCATCGCATGGAGGGTCTCAATATGGCGACAAGTAAGCGAGCGAAGGAACTGGCAGCGAAGGGCAAGTATTGGAGGAGTCATGTAGCTGCCTGGTCCGACAGCGGCCTGAGCCAGGCCGAGTATTGGCGGCGGTATGGGCTTAAGGCGCACAATTTGTGCTACTTGGGTGGAGAAGTTGGGAGGGGCGCGGCCGGTCGGGCTTTCGGCCCCGGAGGCGACTTCATCGGTTGAGATGGTGGAAGTGGATTTCCGGGGAGCAGGCGAAGCAGTCCTCATGGCCGAATCATCTCCCTTGCAGATAGCCATCGGCGAACGCTTCCGGATCGAGGTAAGAGGCGATTTCGATGCGGCCGTTTTTGAGAAACTTGCCCTGATTTCGGATCGTCTGGCGTGATCGGGTTGGGCCCGAACAGCCGGGTCTATCTGGCCTTGGGCGCAACAGACATGCGCAAGGCCATCAACGGGCTGTCGCTCCTGGGGTGGGCGGCCATCTGGATTTAGACGTCTTCACGGGCCGCCTGTTCGCTTTTTGTAACCGGGCCCGGACGATCATCAAAATCCTGTACTGGGACCGGAACGGCTTTTGCCTGTGGCAGAAACGGTTGGAGAAACATCTCTTCCAGTGGCCCGAAAGCCGGGACCAGGTCTTGGAGATAGGCAGAGGTGGACCCCATTGGTCGGACAGTCAGGCGGCGATACTAAGGTTGAATCTCCCGGTAATCATCACGCCGCCTTTATGCCTTTTGGCCATCCCTGGGCATGCCCAAGGATGTTTGTTGGGAATCCGAGATATACCTCGTTCGGGGTGCGGTCGTCCAGGCAGGAGTGTCCCCTCTCGAAGTTGTAGAAGTCGATCCAGTTCCCAACTCCCGTCTTCAGTTCCTTTCCGTTTGAGAAATCATTGAGATAGATACATTCATACTTCAGCGACCACCACAGCCGCTCGATGAAAACATTGTCCATCCAGCGGCCCTTGCCGTCCATGGAGATGGCGATGTTGTTGTGTTTAAGCACATCGGTGAACTCCAGGGAGGTGAACTGGCTGCCCTGGTCGGTATTGAATATTTCCGGTTTCCCGTACCGGCCAAGGGCATCTTCCAGGGCGGCTACGCAGAGGTCGGCCTCCAGAGTATTGGAAACCCGCCACGACAGCACCCGACGGGAGTACCAGTCCATGATCGCCACCAGATACATGAAGCCACGCTTCATGGGCAGATAGGTGATGTCGCTGCACCAGACCTGATTGGGGCGATCCACGGACAAATCCCGCAGCAGATAGGGATAGATCCGGTGCTCGGGATGGGGCTTGCTCAATCTGGGCTTGGGATAGACAGCCGAAATACCCATCTTTCTCATCAAACGCCTGATCCGTTTACGGTCAACGCAGTAGCCTCTTCGGCGAAGATGTCTGGTCATGCCCCTGGTGCCGAAATGGGGCGCTCGCATCCACTGACGGTCGATCAGGCGCATCAATTTCAGATTCAGGGGCGACTCCCCCTGAGGCTGATAGTAGAACGTCGAACGGTTGATCCTCACCAACCGGCATTGACGGGCAATGCTGAGCCTCTCGTGATTGGGATCGATCATCTCTTTCCTCCGGGCGCGGCTCAACGACCGAAGGCTTTGGCCAAAAAATCCCGCTCCACCGTCAACTCGCCGATCTTGGCGTGAAGCTCTTTGATCTCGGACTGGTGGCTGGTTTCCTTGGCCTGGCGGCCCTTACTGGAGAACACGTCGGCAAGACCATCTACGGCCTGCTTCTTCCATTTGGTTACCAGCGTCGGATGAATCTCGTACTTGGCCGCCAATTCGGCGATCGTTTGATCCCCTCGTAGGGCCTCCAAGGCCACTCTCGACTTGAACGTTGCGCTGTGCTGCTTACGCTTGGCCATCTCTTCTCTCCTTTTCTCATGGCCGATTCAACCTAACACAACTGTCCGATTCTTGGGGGCCACCGCTATAAAGACCCGGTAAAAATAACCTTTACAGGGCTGTTGATTTATATTTTCCAGCAGGTGAAGTTAAGCCGCAATTCTATGAAACCCAAGGTCAGTTTTTCATCAACTGCCCCAGAACCTTACGGATCTCGGCCAGGGGGTTCTTGGCCGCGATGGCCAACTGCTGTTGGGGGGTCAGGCGGTAGCGCTTGGGGGCGGAGCGGATCAGGGAGACCAGCCGGGCCGGGTCCAGGGGGGTGGAAGGGGCAAAGGTGAGCACCGCCTTGTTGTCGCCCACGTCCAGCCGGCTAACTCCTCCCCGGCGCAGTTCCAGCTTGAGTTTAATGGACTCCACCAGGTTCAGGGCCTCCTGGGGCAGTTCGCCGAAGCGGTCCCGCACCTCCTCCACCAGTTCGTCAAGTTCAGGGTAGTCGTCCACCCCGCTCAAGCGGCGGTAGAGGGTCAGCCGCTGGTTGGGCTCATCCACGTAGTCCGCGGGAATGAAGGCCGGCAGGGGCAGGTTTATCTCCGGGTCCAGCCGTTCTTCGATCTTTTCGCCCTTGAGTTCGGCCACGGCCTGTTCCATGAGGGTCAGGTACATCTCGTAGCCCACCTGAGCCACGCTGCCGGACTGGGCTCGGCCCAGGAGGTTTCCGCCGCCCCGGATCTGGAGATCGTGCATGGCGATCTGGAATCCGGCTCCCAGGTGGGAGAAATCCATCATCACCTTGAGCCTTTTCTGGGCGTCCCGGGTCAGGGTGGATTCGGCCGGGATGAGCAGATAGGCGTAGGCCTTGCTGGCCGAGCGGCCCACCCGGCCCCGGAGCTGGTAGATCTGGGCCAGGCCCAGCTTGTCGGCGTGGTTGATGATGATCGTGTTGGCCGAGGGGATGTCCAGGCCGGACTCGATGATGGTGGTGCAGACCAGCACATCCACCTTGCCCTCCACAAACTTGAGCATAACTTTTTCCAAAACCCGCTCCGACATCTGGCCGTGGGCCACCTCCACCCGGGCCACGGGCACCAGTTTCTGGATCAGGTTGGCCACCTTGACGATATCCCGGACCCGGTTGTGGACGAAAAAGACCTGGCCGTCCCGCAGCAGCTCCCGGCCGATGGCCTCTTGGATCACGGCCGGCTCGAACCTGGAGATGTAGGTGGTGATGGACTGCCGGTCCACGGGCGGGGTGTTTATGACCGACAGATCCCTGATGCTGAACAGAGACATCTGGAGGGTCCGCGGAATGGGTGTGGCGGTCAGGGCCAGGACATCCACGGTCTTGCGCATCTCCTTGAGCCGCTCCTTGTGGTTGACCCCGAAGCGATGCTCCTCGTCAATGATGACCAGCCCCAGGTTGGAAAAGATGACGTCCTTGGAGAGCAGCCGGTGGGTCCCGATGACCACGTCCACCAGGCCCTTTTCCAGATCGGCCAGGACTTTCTTCTGCTCGGCCGCGGTCTTGAACCGGGACAGAACCTCCACCCGGACCGGGTAGCCCGAGAGCCTTTCGCTGAAACTGGCGCCGTGCTGCTCGGCCAGGACCGTGGTGGGAACCAGGAGGGCCACCTGCTTGCCGTCCAGTACGGCCTTGAAGGCGGCCCGCAAGGCCACCTCGGTCTTGCCGTAGCCCACATCCCCGCAGACCAGGCGGTCCATGGGCCGGGGTGCGGCCATGTCGGCCAGCACATCCTCGATGGCCCGGGCCTGGTCATCGGTCTCCTGAAACTCGAAGGTAGCCTCGAACTCCCGGAACATGGCATCCCGGCTGGAGAAGGCGAAGCCTTTTCTGACCTGGCGCAGGGCGTATAGCTCCACCAACTCCCGGACGATCTCCAGGAGCTTTTTCTTGACCCGGCCCTTGGTCTTGGTCCAGGTGGTTCCGCCCAGGCGGTCCAGGGCGGGCTTATGGCCCTCCGGACCGGCGAATTTCTGGATCTGGTCCAGGTGGTCGGCCGGAACGTAGAGCTTGTCCCGGTCCTTGTACTCCAGCAGCAGAAAATCGCCCATCTTGCCGTCCACGGCCAGGTTGACCAGGCTGACAAACCGCCCCACCCCGTGATCCAGGTGGACCACCAGATCGTCGGGGTTCAGCTCGGCATAGGAGGCCAGCCGGGCGCTGGGAGGCGGAGCCTCCCGGGGCCTGGATTTGACCCTGGTCTGGCCCAGGGCCTCCTCCTCGGTCAAAACCAGTAGATTGGCCTGGGGCAGGGCGAACCCCGCGGCCAGGGAGCCCAGGACCAGGTAGAGATCCGCGGCCTGGAGCTTCTTCTCCGGGGAGATAGAGTCCAGGGCCAGGGTGGTGAGATTGTATTTTTCCAGGAGCTCGCCCAACCGCTTCATCTGGCCTCTGGTCCGGCAGACCAGATAGGGCGTGGTCCCCTGGTCGTTCATCTGCCGGATCATCTTCACCAGGGGCGCCAGGACCGACTGGGGCTCCTCCGCGGAGGAGGCGATAAACTCCTTGGCCGTCCTGCCCTTGAAATGGAGTCTGGCGCCACGGTCCAATATCTCCAGGGGCCGAACGCTGACCAGAGGCCGGGAGGAGAGCTTCTCCAGGGTCTCCTCCCAAGAAAAGGCGATCCGCTCCAGGGGCAGGTGGACATTGTCGGCCGCGGCCAGGCGGTCCTGGTGCGCCCTGAGCCCGGTCAGGTAGTTTTTGGCCTCCCGCTCCACCGAGGCCGGATCCATGATCCAGACCTGGCCCTCGGAGGTAAAGAAATCCCACAGCCCGCCGGTCTTCTCGTAGAACAGGGGCAGAAAGGATTCGATCCCCGGAAAGGGGCTGCCGTAGGTCAGAGGCTCCCGCAGAGTCAGAATCTTGGCCGGATCGGCCTCCAGGCGGGCCAGGTTGTTGCGGCCCCGCTCCAGGGCCGCCGAATCCAGGATCACCTCACTCATGGGCAGGAGAATGGATTCGTCCACCCGGCCCACGGAACGCTGGTCGTGGGGCCGGAACAGGCGCAGGCTGTCCACGAAATCGCCGAAAAACTCCAGGCGCAGGGGGTCGTCGTGCAGGGGGCCGAAGACGTCGATGATTCCGCCCCGCACAGCCATGTCGCCCGGCTCCTCCACCAGGGCCGTGGGGCTGTAGCCGCCGCAGACCAGCTTGGCCAGGAGGGCCTCCCGGTCCGCCTCCTCCCCTTCCAGGATCAGCTCCGCGAATCCGGTCAGGGCCTCCCGGGGCATGGTCCGGTGGAGCAGGGCCTGGATGGGGACCACGGCCAGGGCCGGTCCCTGGCCGGAGCAGAGGTTCCACAGGCAGCGGATCCGCTTGGCCACGGTCCAGTGGTGGGCCGGCAGTTGGCCGAAGGGCAGATGGGCGTAAGGGGGGTAGATTGAGGCGCTCAGAGGGCTTCGGGGGCCCAGGAAAAATTCCATGTCCTGAAGCAGTCGCTCGGCCTGGCTCAGGGTGGGCGTTACCACCAGGACGCCCTTGGACCGGACCGCCATCCTGGACAGGACGAACCCTGCGGCCCCGCCCTCCAGACCCATCAGGCCCAGCCCGCCCTTCAGATCCTTGAGGGCCTCTCCGAGATCCTCCAGCCCGGCCGGCCGGTCAGACCCGGCCCGCCAATCATTTATCCTCAATTCATCCATAGGTCGGATGGGAATATATAACCGATGTGGATGATTTACAACTTGAAGAGACCGGCCGGATCGCGGCGCTAATATCAAATTATAGTAATTTTATTACTCTTAGTCCTTTGGTACAGCCATCAGGGCGAAATATCCGGCCCGCTCCCACAGGTCCATGAAAAACTTCTTTTTATAGACCACCCGCCCCTTCATGGGGTCGTTGATCATAAATTCGTCTTTTTGGGAAAAACCGGTCACCACCACATAATGATAGGCCCCCAGGTTGTCGATGACAACGATGATAGGCCTGGTGGCTGAGACATGCTTGATCAGATCCGGCAGGCTGCCCCGGTAGACCAGGGCCTTGAACCCTTGGGCCACGGCCATCTCCACCATCTGCTTGCCGGTGAACCCGGTTTTGGGGCAGGGGTGCTCCTTGATAAAGCTGACCGTATCGGGATTCTCCCGCCAGTACAGTAGAACCATGGCCAATGCGGCCTGGCCGCAACATTTTTCAGAGGGCTGCTTGATGAAGGGAACCGGCAGGATGTAGGTATCCGGACTCTCGATGTCCGCCTTGGTGAGGCTTCTCTTGTTGACCACCCCCCGGAAAAGATTGATGGCGTTGGTGGCGGCGCAGCCCTGAACCAAAAAAACCGTCAGGGCCAGAGTGAGGAGAATGATAATCTTTTCTTTTGAACACATTTTTCTTCCGGACTTCTTCGCGGTTCGGTCCGGCCGGCCTGTTTCCCGGTCGGGCCCAGGATCAAATGATGATAGGAAAGATATATTTCCCTATCTGTTTATGGGGCGTGTCAATCTTGGACCGGGCCGGGCCTTTGTGTCAAGGGAAATGCCCAGCCCGGAAAGCGGCCGGAGCTAAACCGGGCCGGGCCCTCCGGCCCTGGCCAAGGCCACGGAGATCTTCTTGAATTCGGTCTGCCCTTTCTCCAGCCTGACCATGATCTCCTTGATGTCCTCCTTGAGTTCCCGCAGGTCCTCTTTCAGGTTGCCCTGGCACACCGCCTGGGTCTTGTCGCAATCCTCCTTTGTTTTTAAACGGGCCACCCGGTCCACCCTGAAGCGGAGGTAATCCACCACCAGAACGCCCAGGATAAAAGTATCCAACCGTTCGACCACTTCCCAAGGGGTCATCTGCCTTCCCCTCCGTATTCCCGGAAAACCTTTTCGATCCTGAGGATGTAATCCAAGGTCTCCCGGGCCTTGTCCCCGGTCACGCGGGGCAGGTAAAGGGCCACGCAGGGCCACAGGCTGGGATCGCAATCACTCCCCGCCAGCTCCTGGGCCCGGAGAATGTGGCCCAACCCGGCGTTGTAGGAGGCAAAGGTGAATTTCAGCCTCTCCAGGCGCGGCCGGGGGGCGGTCCACTCGTCCCACAACCGGCGGTCGTAGGCGATGCCCATCATGATGGACAGCTCCGGGTCCAGAGGCCGGTTTTCAACCCCCAGCCTGGCCGACATCTCCCTGGAGGTGGCCGGCATCAGCTGCATCATCCCTTTTGCCCCGGCCGGGCTTACCGCGTCGGGACAAAGGCCGGACTCGGCCGCGCCCTGAGCCTTGAACCAGCGCCAATCCACCTGACGGGAGAAAAAAGTCCGGCCCCACTTGCGGAAATGACGGTCATGCTCCGTCCCCGGTGCGGCCCGTAGGGAAGCCCCTGGCTCCGCTTTCCGGTCCTGGCCCGTTGTCTCGGGGTCCTTTGGGGGGCAGCAGCCCGACATGGCCAGGATAAGTACCGCTGAAACCCAAACCAAACCCACTTTCACGGCTACCTGAAACTCCAGGCCGAGATGAAAAAGACCCCCAACAGGTTGGCCGCCACCACCACGACCACGGCCAGGTTGCCCCTCTCCAGCTGATCCCTGGTGTTGACCCCCCGCAATCCACCCCACCTGTCCAGAGCCAGAAAGGCGGCCATGGACCAGGCCAGGGCGGCCAGCACATAGACGCTGTTTAAAAAAAGGGACCGGCCCACCGCCTCCAGGCCCCACCCATCGCTCTGGGCCTGGCCCAGGGTGATGGATATGGTGGACACCCCGGCCAGCCCGGCCGCGGCCAAAATCAGCCTCAAAACGCCGGAAAGCCCCATCAATCTCTTCCTATGGGGGTCGAAGCCGACAGCCGGCCCCAAAGGGCCAGAATCCCTCCCACCACCGTGGTCACTCCCCCGGCCAGGGCCACCGCCTCCTCGATCACATAGCTCCTGGTGGAGTCGTCCAGTTCCAGCCCCAAGGAGGCCAGGAGCGGGCCGGCCAGGGTAAGCACCGCCCCCCAGACACCCTTGCTTAAGTACCATTTTTTTGTTTCCGTCACCTTTTTTCTCCCTATTCGGTTATTGCCGAGGATCAATCCCCCTTCCGTCGCCTTGGAGTATAGCTGCCCAGGGCCGGATGAAAAAGATGGCGATATTGATAACCATTTATTTTTATTAAACATACTTATCCAGGCTTGAACGCGGCAGGAAAAGAAAAACAGGGCGGGAGCCCGGCCGCCCCTTTGATCCGGCACTGGGCCAAAGCAAGGAGCGGTCGGTTCAATCGGGAAAAGGGGCTATGTTCCCCGGTTCAGGGTGGGCGGTTTGCGGACCCCGGACCCGGACTCGGTGACCGAGCCCTTGGATTCGGTCCTGTTGTCCGTGGAATCCGGATCCGGAACGACCGGAACCTCCTCTGTTTTTGATCTGCGGGACCAGGAAGAGGGCTTGATGGGCCGCCTGGTCTCGTAGATGAGCCTGTCGCTCATGCGGGCCAGAAGCCGCCCCACAAGCTGCCTGGGGGGTCTGGCTCTGTTTCCGTTGGTCCTGAACAGGAGCAGGTCCTTGTCGTTGCGGGGGTTGGCCTTGGCCGAAGCGGACAGATACCAGACCGTGATTCTCCTGACCGTATCCACCAGCCTGATATCCACCGTGGCCTTGGAGGGCCCCACGCTCCCTCCCCAGAAGGCCTCCTGGAGCTGGCCCAGGACCACCACGTCGTAACCCAGAACCCTGGCCCGGTCTATGGCCTCGTCTATGTCCCGGTAGGTCTCGGGGATCACCTCCACCACCCGAGCGGCCCGCCTGGCCAGAAGCAGCTGGTGGAACTGATGGGCCAACTGGCTCTCCAGCATGGGATCGACGAAAGGCGTCCTAAAGGAGAAGATGCCGATCCGAGCCATGGAGATATTGGCTTTGTGGGGGACGATGATCGGATTCATCTGCGTCTTTATGAGCGGGGCGGAGCAACCGGCAAAAAATGCCAGCCCCGCTGCCAAAACAATGACGGTCAAAATTTTCCACCGGCTCATTATTCCTCCTCGGACAGCCCGGTTAGCGGCCTTTGCCAGGGCGAATCGTTCTTCCCGGCATGGGCCGACAGCTCCCACCCGGTTTTTATGCAAGCTCCGGTCCAACAACAAGGCCGAAACTCGACTCCAACAAAAACTTGACATTCCGGTTCCAGGCAGCTAGGATAATTTAGTAAAAATTGAATATTATTCAGCTGCGGTGCCCTTAGGGGCATAATAGGGAAAACGGTGAAAGACCGTTGCGGGGCCGCCACTGTGAGTGGGGACGAAAGCCTGAGAAACCACTGGGCAGATTGCCCGGGAAGGTCAGGCCGATAGGATGATCCACAAGCCAGGAGACCTGCCGGGCTGAACTCCACGAGTCGTCTTCGGTACTGAGACGGTGGGGGTCGAGGTTTTTGACCCCGCGTCGGTTAGCCGAGGCGGGGTTTTTATGGACCGCCCGGCTTTTCCCGGCGGCAACTTCGCTTTGGGACCGCATTCCCAAACCATCTCGGCTCAGTAAACCAGGAGCGACCGTGGGGAGACACGAATTGGCGTCAACCCAACCGGTCAGGGCCATGACGTCAAGGGGCGCGCGGTTACTTCAGGTTGCCGCGCGCCCTAACCAACTGATCCAGGCGGACGCCTTATTGACCCCCTGGCCCCCCCCCAGGTTCATAACAAGGAAAAGGCCACCGGCGGCTAAGGCTTGGTCAGATCCGCCTTGACCGAACTGGTCTGCCCGGACCTTACCTCCACGTTTTCCAGTACAACTTCAGGACGCTCTTTATTGCTCCTGTCCTGGACCCTGACCTTGTAGAGGCCTGGCAGAAGCTTGTATTCCGGGGGCTTGCCGCCCTCACTCGTCCACCCGTCTTTGAGATACTTGTCGTCCTGCTGACGGTGTATCCGGACATAGGCCTTCAACGGCGCGTCGTTCTTCACCGCCTTGACCTGGAGGACTCCTCCCTCTACAAAGCCGGCCACCCTCTCCGCAGTCTGCCCGGCCTTTACCTCCACGTTCTCGATGACGACCACGGGACTCTGAATCACGCTCGGGTCCTGGACCCTGACTTTGTAGAGGCCGGGCAGAAGCTTGTATTGCGCGGGCTTGCCGTCGGCGCCTGTCCACCCGTCTTTCATGTACTTGTCGTCCTGTTGACGGTATATCCGGACGTAGGCCTTCAACGGCGCGTCGTTCTTCACCGCCTTGACCTGGAGAACTCCGCCCTGGTCAAAGCCGGCCGTCCGCTCCACGGTCTGCCCGGCCTTTACCTCCACGTTCTCGATTACGACCACGGGACGCTGAATCACACTCGGGTCCTGGACCTTGACCTTGTAGAGGCCGGGCAGAAGCTTGTATTGCGCGGGCTTGCCGTCGGCGCCTGTCCACCCGTCTTTCATGTACTTGTCGTCCTGCTGACGGTGTATCCGGACGTAGGCCTTCAACGGCGCGTCGTTCTTCACCGCCTTGACCTGGAGGATCCCCTCCGCCGCAAAGTTGGCGATCACCTCGGTGATCCGTCCTTCAACCACCTCCACATTCTTCAGCTCCACCGTGGGCTGCTCGATAACACTCTGATCTTGGGCCCGGACATCGTATGTTCCGGGAGGAAGCCGGAACAGGGCGGGCCTCTCCGGGTCGGACCAGCCCTCGGCGACCCGCTTTTTCCCTCCCTGGGTAAGTATCTGAACATAAGCCTTGATCTTGTTTTCATCCTTGAGGCAAGTCACCTTGAGGCGTACGGGCGGCTTTTCGGAGGCTTTTTTTACAACCTCCTTGGCCGCCACCTGAAAGTCTTTGGCGCTTTTGGCGGTGTAGTAAACTCCGCCTCCGGCCTCGGCCAGGCAGCGGAGCTGAGCCAGCTCGTCCTTGGTCACGTTAAAGCCGATCACATGCATCACGAAATTGATGCTGGTTTCTTTCAGACTCTTCACCAGGGCGCAGGGATCCTCGTCGCAGGTCTCCTTGCCGTCCGAGACCAGAATAATGGTGACCTGATCCTCCAGGTGCTTCAGGCGTTCGGCGGTCAGGCGGATACTCCGGCTTATGGGCGTTTTGCCCTTGGGGCTAAGGGCCTGGACGGTGCTGATGAGCCTTTTTTTGTCAATGGGCCCCAGGGGGACCAGCTCCTCCACGTCATTGCAGTCGCCCCTGCGCCGGTGACCGTAGGCGACCAGGCCCACGTTGGAATCATCGGGCAGGTCCCGGATCAGCTCGGACATCACCTTTTTTGCGATGGCTATTTTGGACTGGCCCTCCAGCTTGCCCCACATCGACCCGGAGGCGTCCAGAATGAATACGATATCCCCGCTTGTACCCGATTCATCCTTGGAGGGTGACGCAGGGGCCGGGTTTAGGGAAGATGGTTTCGCCTTGGAAGCCGAGGTACCGGAGGCCTCCATTTTGGAGTAACCCGGGGGGATCTTGAAAAGGTCGGGAGCCTGGGGACCTTCTTTTATTTGTTTAAGCTCCATTACCGGGTTCTCGTTTCGGCCGAACCGCTCCTCCCGGACCAGGTGGTTCAGGTGGTCTGAAAACCAGACCTTGGCCGCAATCTCGGATTTTCCCTGCTCCCGATAGATCGTGGTTCGGCACTGGTAACCGTTTACCGTTTCAGCCGAGCCTGGTTGTTCGCTGTAGCCCCGGCGGGTCAGGACCCACCCGACCAACGGATTCATCAGCGCCGTTTTAGCGGGATCGGAAATCTCCATGTACTGGCGCAGCTGCGGATTGAGGCCCCAGGTCAGACCGGTGGACCGGTCGACGATGAACGGAAAGGGCGGAACCATGGGAAACCCTTTGACCTTGCGGAGGCGGTAAAGGTCATCTCTGATCTGGAGTTCAAAGACGCCGCTTTGTCCCGGTCCGTTTATAACCAGCTCGGCCGAGAACTGAGCAGCCCAAACCCGACTGACGAGACAGGGGAGGGTCATTATCGCCAGGACGGCCAGCCAACCGAAATATTTTCCGCGCGTCATTTTTCCCTCCAAGTTTCAACCGGTGATTAGGTTAATCTGCCTCTTCCGGATGGAAGGTAATTTTCATTAATTCATAATATTCCAGAGGACCTTTAGTCAACCTTGAATTCAATACCCCCCGGCTTGGAGCGGGATCTATACCGTCGCCTTATTTTCTTATATCGATACGATTTAATTCGGTTATTCGAAATTTGTCGCCGGGAAAAGAGTCCGGCGCCCGTCGATATTGAACCGTATAAAAACATCGCTGATTAATTATGGACTCCGCCGCAATTGAATACTATAGAGTTGGCATTGCCAGGAGAGAGGCCTGCCCTTGTTAAAAACCACGGGCTTGACCTTGTCTTTTTTTGAGGTTATTCAGAGGGGTAATCTCTCATTGGAATCGGAGTAGACCTTTTTGAAAAAACCGCTGCCCAAAACACTGTTGTCCGTTCTGGCCCTGGTTGCCGGATTGATCCTTTTCTGTCCTCCGGTCGGCGCCCAGAGCTTCAACCTTCAGGACCTGGACGGGAGCTGGTCCATGCACGCCCTGGGCGTGTATGACGTTCGCGGAATATACTATTACGGCACCTTGACCGTGGAAAACGGCCTGATTACAGGGGATCCGGGAGGAGCCCAGGGCTACGCCGTGGCTGATTTCACCGGCGGGGGGTTTAGCCTGGGGCTTTCCGGCGAGATCCAGGGCATTATCCAGGGCCGCTCCTCCCAGGGATCAATCACCATCTGCATCAACCTGGGCTGGATGGGGATCGACAAAAATCAGATCTCCTTTATCGGCACGGATCAGACCGGCATGGTCCTGATGGTCACCCTGGTCCGGGCGGAGTAGGCTGCCAAAGATTTATCCAGCCTGAGAGGCCTCTGGAACCGGGCCCCGCGGCCGTGTTTCACCCTGGCCCAAGGATTGTCCGGAGCTGCTCGGCGTCGTCTGCCGGCCTTTCCCTCCCCCGCAAAAGCAAGGCAACCAGCCCCAGAAGCCGGGGTCCGGCGTCTGAACCCGGATGGACCGGTCCCCCCGCCCGGCTCTCCCAGGGCCAACCGCCCTTGCCGCGCCTGGCTCCGCGACAACAGCATCTCCGTAATCAAGGGAAAGGGGGCGCGTTTCCTGCTCGGGCTTTCTGGGACAAGACTTTTACGGGATCGTTAACCGCTCAATCCGGTCTTGACGCCTAAAACCGTGAAAGTACAATTTTTAAATTATTTTCCTTATGTTAACTAGAGCCTGATGCAAATTGAAAGAACAGAACATGTATGGAATATTTTACACTTTAACACAGCCACCGTAAAATTAAGGCGTTAGACCGATATCGGTTGCCTTACAACTTGAAATGCTTTATAATTTTATTAGTATGTATTGGCAGTTAACCGTAAAATGGATTTTGTGTTATGCCCCATGACATGAGCGGAGTCGCTTCGACGGCTTCGAACACCGGGACCCCCATAAAGGCCGGCGCTCTGGCCAACAGCAGAAGCGAAAGCCAGGAATGCTTTGAAATCTCGCCCCTGATGCTCTTTCCGGAAACCCAGGGACAATTTACCGTCTATCTCAAGGTCGAGGGCAAGATGGTTCTCTACGCCGACGGCCTTAAGGGCTTCACCGAGGATCATCAACACCGCCTCTACGACTTCGGGGTGGACAGGGTTTATGTCCGTTCCGAAGAGAGACAGAGCTATCAACGCTATGTGGAGGACAACCTGGGGCGCATTCTGGAGAACGACAAGATCTCCGTGGAGGAGAGGGCGGACGTGTTCTACAGCGCCTCTCTCTCCCTGATTCAAGAGAGCTATGAGCAGAAACTGTCCGGGTCACTCCAGTCCGAACATTTCAACAGAATCACCGGACTGGTGGAGGAGAGCCTCGGCTTCCTGCGCCGGGGAGGCTCGCTGAAGGCTGTTTCCGGATTGATAAACCACGATTATTACACCTATAATCACTGTGTGAATGTCTTTGTCCTGACTGCGGCCCTGCTGAATACCTACGACTATAAACATAAGGACCGGACCCAGTTCTGCCTGGGGGCCATCCTCCACGATCTGGGCAAATCCATGATCTCCTTGGCCATAATAAACAAGCCGGGCAAGCTGGACCCCCTGGAACGGATGATCATAGAGACCCACCCGGTCAAGGGGGCCGCCATGTGCACCCAGCTGCCCCTTAGTTCGGAGGCCCTCAACATCATCCTGTTCCACCATGAACGCCTGGACGGAAGCGGTTATCCGGCCGGAATGGTCAGGTCCGACATCCCCGTCCCCCTCAGGATCGTGGCCCTGGTCGATGTCTACGACGCCCTTACCTCCGACCGGCCCTACGCCCGGCAAAGAACCCCGGTGGACGCCCTCTCCCTGATCCGGGAGGAGATGGGCAAGCAACTGGACATGGACATCTTTAAAAGACTGGTTCATATTCTTTCCGAAACCGAAATCACATAGCGGCAGACGCCTGGCCGTATATCTGGAAGGCTGCAAAACAGCTGCCGCGTTTTCATACGGGGTGCCCTGATCCGCGGCCAGGAAGGACAGACTTTCGGGGCCGGACTGTGGAACGCTTTGGTTCGGCTTGGCCGCGCCGCCGTTGTACCCTCCAGGCTTTTGAGGCTTTTCGGATATCTTGGCTGGACACATCCCGCCCGCTTTCATAAAATACCGCATGTTCAAATCCAAGAGACCCCAAGCGGTAAAGATAGACAAGATCAGGCTGTCCCTGGAAATCAACGGGACGGCCGTCTATCCGGGAATCGATCTCCACTCCTCCCACTGGGCCGGACTGAGAAAATCGCTCAAGGCCAACAGGCTGGGGATTATGGAGAAAAAGAATCTGGGCGTCATGTGGCGCGAGACCGTCTATCTGGTCGACAACCCTGTTCTGTCCGTCTTTGACAAGAAACTGGAATTCGCCCCCAGGATTCACCAGTTCGAACAGCCCCCGGCGGTCCATCTGGCTGATAACCTGTGGAGAACCGGCGCCTTCATCTGCTTCTACGGAGGAGTGCTGTTCAGGTGGATCGCCCAGGTGGCGGGCGACTCGGAAGCGGCGGAATTATTTTACAAACGGGCCGAAAACAAGGCCGAGGCAGAGTTTGGACCGGCCCGGAAGACCGAAAACGGCCTGCTCTGGAAAACGAACCACGCGGAGATAATGCTCAACATCGGCGGCTCAGAGGCTGTTCTGCTCCTGACCCACCGTCCCGACCGGTTGGCCGGTTAGACGGTTTCCAAACGGGACTGCGTTTGGGGGCCTCATACGCCAGGCTGCGAAAACAGCCCGGCCGGATGGCCTCCGGCCCGGATTATTGAGGATGGACAGCATCACATATTTGGGCTATGTCTGAAATATGATAAGCATGGCCAGGGAGCCTTCCCGCAGCGCTTAGGAGTGGGAGGCGGTCCATCGCCAACCCGGTTGCGGCTCCGGCCACCCTGATTCCAGAAGAAGGGCGCGAGATGAGGCCTATCCGGAAGTTGAAGGTTGTTATTTTTATACTCGGCCTGATCCTGTTATCAACAGGCGAAAGGGCCGGGGCCACAGTATTTAACAACGGCTGGACCGACGAAGGCGTCCGGATCGCCAACGGCTGGTACTGGAACCCGGAGGTGGTCCGACTCGAGGACGGGACCTACCGGATGTACGTGGAGGACCACGGCGCGGACGGGAGCGATGCCAAGGGCACGGTCATCCTCGCCTCGCCGGACGGCTTGGAGTGGACCTATCTTGCTGCGGCGATCAGGGACAACCATCCGACCCTGGTTCGGCTGCCGGACGGCCGCTGGCGGATCTACTTCCAGCAGCAGGACCCCTTCACTCAAACCTCGGGCGCGGGTAGCGCCCTCTCTGAGGATGGAATCAATTTTCTGACCGAGGACGGCTTCAGGTTGAGCTCCGACCCGGCCCTGGAGGGGGCCGAAATCCGCCATCCCTGCGTGGTCGCCCTGCCTGAGGGCGGTTACCGGATGTACTACGACACGGCCGTGGACAACTCCTTCATACGGATCTGGTCTGCCGCCTCGGATGACGGCCTGACCTTCACCAGGGAGGGCTGCAACATCGACCTGACCCCCTTGCGCGATTGGCCCCAGGGTTTTCATGCCCACGCCAGCAAACCCGAGGTGTTGCAGACTCCGGACGGAGTCTGGCGGATGTATTTCAACTGTTCGCCCCTGACCGGAAGCGTCTACGACGGCATCGGAATAAATCTGGCCACCTCGCCGGACGGGCTCAACTGGACGGTTCGGCCCGAACCGGAGCTTAAGGCGGAGTTTTATCCGGACCAGAACCAGTATTCCCCCTTTGACTGTTCGATCCAGGTGGTGGACCAGCCCGGCGGTCCGGTGATGAGAATCTACTACTCCCTTTTCACCGCGCCCGAATTGGGGTTTGTGGGCCCGCACTCGGCCATATATTCAGCCACCCGGCCCCTGGACGACCTGGGCGGCCGCTAAACCGGCCAACTCCCTGGGCGAGGCCTTTTTCAGGCCGGCGTCATAGCCCATCTCCCGCAGACCCGCCCGGTTTATCCGCACTGCTTGACAGCGAATCAACCTTCTGATTCAAATATAAAAACCAGGCGCCTTCGGCTCCGGAAGTGAAAATGGAACTGCATCAGGTTCTCCAACTGATTCAAAACCGTCTTAAAGACGGCAGCCGGCCCCGGAACCGATCCGACCGGGCCAAATTGGGCCTGGTGATCGAGGGGGGCGGAATGAGGGGCGTGGTCTCGGCCGGGATGCTCATGGAGTTGGCCGAGCTGGGACTGAGACCCGTCTTTGACGCTGTTTTCGGGGCCTCGGCCGGAGCGATCAACGGAGCCTACTTCCTGGCCTCCAGACCCCGGCCCGGGATCGGCCTTTATCAGCAGCTCAACAACAGCGATTTCATCAATCTGGGCCGTCTGGCCAAGGACAGGCCGGCGCTTAACCTGGACTACCTCTTCTCCCTGATCGCCTCCGGCCCCGACGCCCTGAATTGCCGGGCCCTGCTGGAATCCCCCCAGGAGTTCCGGGCCGTGGCCACCTCTCTTAGGCGCCTTCGTCCCGTGGCCCTGGGAGATTTTCAGACCCGGGAGGAGCTGATCCAGAGCCTCAGGGCCAGCGCCGCAGTCCCTTTCATGGCTGAAAGCCCCCTGCGATTAAAGGGGGATCTGTTCATCGACGGCTCAATTCTGGATGCCGTGCCCTTCCACTCCGCGATCCAAGACGGCTGCACCCATGTCCTGGCTTTGCTGTCCAAACCGGCACACAACCTGGAACCGCCCCATACCGCGATTAAACAGCGTCTGACCATGGCCTGTTTGGAGACTATCCGTTCGGGACTGGGGACGGCTTACCGGGAGTTTGCCGCCAGGCGGAAAGAGGAGATGCGCCGATACAGCCGGACAGATCCCGCTCCCCAGGGGCCCCCTTTCGTGTATCTGGTGGACCCTCCACCGGAGGCGCGGTGGGTGCGGCGCCTGGAGAAAAGCCTGCCCAAGCTGGTGGCCGGGGCCTGTCTGGGCCGTTCGGCCCTGCGGAACCACCTCCGGGCCCTGCTCAAAGACCCGGGCCGCTCCTCTTCTCTTGGCAACCCTTGACGGATGGCTTGAGGGGGATTACCCTTGCCCCATCGGATAATATATGAACCGATCGGGAGGAGCCATGTCCAGACCCTTGATCGCCGTAACCTGTTCCACCTTTTACGGCAAGCCTTGGGGGGAGTACTCCAACAATCAGAGGCTGGACTATGTCCCCCAGGAGTACATCGCCTCCGTGGAGATGGCGGGCGGGCTGCCCTTGTGTCTGCCCCTGGTGGAGGATCCGGAGACCATCGGCGCGATCATGGAAAGGGTTGACGGCCTGATCCTGACCGGCGGTCCTGACATCAATCCCCAGTTCTACGATCAGGAGCCCAGACCCAACCTGGGCGAGATCGACTACGAGTTGGATCTGCTGGAACTGGAGACGGCCCGCATGGCGGTGGATACGGGCCGGCCCGTCCTGGGAATCTGCCGCGGCATCCAGCTCCTGGCGGCCGCTTTTGGGGGCGAATTGATCCAGGATATTCCCACCGAGACCGAAAACACGCTCAACCACGATCAAAAAGCGTCCAAGGCGGTTATGACCCACAAGGTCTTTATCGACCGCAGCTCCCTTCTCCACGAGATCGTGGGCCAGGAGGAGATCTGGGTTAATTCCAAGCACCACCAGGCGGTGGGTACTCTACCCCAGGGTTTTGCAGCGGCGGCTCATTCCTCGGACGGGCTCATCGAGGCCATGGAGAATCCCAATTATCCGTTTTTATTGGGGCTCCAGTGGCATCCGGAAGGGACCTCCGGAGTGGATGAACCCTCTCTGAGAATCTTCCAGGCCCTGGTGGAGGCCTGCAGGTGAGCATCTTCTTTTAAAACCTCGGGGCTGCCGTCCGCCAGGCCGCAGACGGGCTTCTTGTAACTCCAGAAAAATTACATACCCGGTTGTCGTCAATCTTTCTCGGGTTTGTACTTTTGCCTTAATCAGAACAGGACGGTATCCTCGCCATGGCCGCGTCTGAAATCCCTAATGACTCCACCACGGGATTACCCTTCAAGGGGGCCATCGGCCCCCTCCTGATCCTGATGGGCGTGTTCTTCGCCAACTTCACCTCCAGACTGCTTCTGGCCCCCCTGCTGCCCACCCTGGAAATCGCCCTGAAGTTAGACCACTCCCAGGCCGGATCCCTGTTTCTCTACTCCTCGGCGGGTTATTTCCTCTCTCTCCTGGGCTCCGGTTTCGTGGCCGCCAAGTTGACTCACCGCCTGTCCATAATCATTTCGGCCCTTGCTCTCTGCCTGGCCCAGTTCGGAATGGCCCTGGCCGATTCCTTCGCCACCCTGGGTCTGGCCCTGTTCGGGGTGGGTCTGGCCTGCGGGCTCTACCTGCCCTGCGGCATGGCCGCCATCTACGGGCTGATCAGATCCTCAGACTGGGGCAAGGCCGTGGCGGTCCACGAACTGGCCCCCAACCTCTCATTTCTGGCCATTCCGGTCCTGTGCACCCTGCTTCTGACCGTTTTCCCCTGGCAGCAGACCATCGCCCTGTTCGGACTTCTGACTCTGGTTATGGGGCTTTTGTTCACCTTTAGGGGCAAGGGGGGGCGGTTCAGGGGCCAGACTCCCACCCTGTCCGCCCTCAAGACCTTGGCCTCCCACCCCTCCTTTTGGATCATGGTCCCGGTCTTCTCCCTGTCCATCGGCTCCTCCAT
Source organism: Desulfarculia bacterium (assembly GCA_963662305.1). Lineage (GTDB taxonomy): Bacteria > Desulfobacterota > Desulfarculia. Next base: position 2,081,998 of record OY759351.1, read on the forward strand.
CGGCATCTACACCATGCTGCCCCTCTACCTGGTGGCCGAACGGGGGATGGACCAGTCATGGGCCAACACCCTGGTCTCCCTGTCCAGGATAATAAGCGTGGCCACAGCCTTTGCCGCCGGCTGGCTGACCGACCGCATCGGGATCAAACGGGCCCTGAAATCATACCTCCTGATCAGCGGCCTGTGCTCCCTCTGTCTGGGCCTGGTCCCGGACAGCCTCCTGGTCCTGTTCCTTTTCCTACAGCCCATGGCCACGGTCTGCTTTTTTCCGGCAGGCTTCGCCGCCCTGGCCAGGGTGGGCCCTCGTGAAACCCGCAACCTCTCCATATCGTTCATAGTACCTCCGGCTTTTCTGATCGGGACCGGAGCCGTACCGGCCCTCATCGGAGTCATGGGCGATATGGGCTACTTCGGGTGGGGCATTTCCCTGGTGGGGGTCCTGGTCATTGCGACCGTACCGCTTCTGACCCGCTTGAGATTCGACCACTTCTGAGTTAATCACATTATTCGGCTTGCCAGCCCTCTGTTTGTTGGGTAATCATTATATTGAGAGGGCTGCAAAAACCTGGACGGCTTTTGAATCCTTTTTCTGACAGGGTCTCTGAACAAGCGGATGCGGGTCCGTCTAAATATTCTTTTCGCAATTTTTTTTAACAACCGAGACGAAACGTGTCTCTACTCGGGTACGCGACCAGGAGGGTGTCAGATGCCGGTGGTTAGTATCTCCAGACAGTTCGGGGCCGGAGGAAGAACCCTGGGGCAAAAGGTAGCCGCCAGGCTGGGCTATCAGTTCGTGGATCAGGACATGATCGACCGGGTTGCGGACAAGGCCAACGTCTCCGTGGAGTGGGTGGAAGCCATGGAACGGGAGGTGGGCGGCAGGTTGATGAGGATCCTCTCCAGCCTGGTCAGCTCCAATTTCATCGAGCGGCTTCTGGGCGATTCGGCCTCTGATTTTGACGAAAAAAAATACAAGGCCTTTTTAACCAAGGTCATGCACGACATCGCCGAACAGGGGGACGCGGTGATTATCGGCCGAGCCAGCCAGATTATCCTGGCCGATAATCCGGAGGTGGTGAGGGTTCTTCTGGTGGCCGACCTGGAGGACCGGATAAACTTCATGATGAAAGAATACAACCTGGACCGGATCGCCGCGGATCGGATCTTATCCATCGGCGACAAAAAACGGGCCGACCTGCTGGGGCTTTTCGGGGTCACCAATTTGGACGATCCATCCCACTACCACGTGGTCATCAACACCTCCACCACCTCTCTCAAGTGGGCCGAGGATATCGTCTGCGCCATGGTGGGCTGCGTCTTGGACCAGTACACCAAACCCATCTGGGATTGAGCCCCCGAGGGGCTTTTATTCCTCAGGGCCTGTCCCCCGGGTCCAGCCGTCGCCTTCCCTGGCCGTACCTCGCTGCTTGCGGCGAAGCGCCTGACTTTGCGGGGTCGGGGAATAATAACGCCGGGAGAGGTCCCGGCACTTCGGGGTCAATAGCCCAGGTCCTCTCCCACCAGCTTGACGTGAATCCGGTTCCGGATCATGTGGCCCTCGTGGACCGTCCACATGTAACAGATCCTTTGCGGGCTGTTGCAATCCGCGCAGAGACCCGTGGCCGTACAGGGGGTTTTCAGATTCAGCCTCATGGCGTTGATGGGCGCGGCCCAGTGCTTGACCCTCTGTTTGGCCGATTCCAGGTCCGCCGCGACTTTGTTCATCCCCACCACCAGAATGACCTTCCGGGGTCCGAAACACATGGCCGCCACCCGGTTGCCGGTGCCGTCCAGGTTGACCAGCCGCCCGTCCAGGGTGATGGCGTTGGATGAAGCGACCATAATGTCTGCGGTCAGCCCGGTTCTTCTCAGCTCCAGGCTCTCCTCCAGGGCCATTCCCGGCAGGTAGGGGTCTATCAGATCGACCCCCGGCAAAGCGGCCACCTCCTCCCAGAATCCCGTTTGGGACAGGGTCATGCTTCCGCAACGGTACACCATGGAGCCCTGGGGGATCATGGCCAGGACCTCCTTCTTGGCCTGGGCCGCGGTCTCGGCAAAACTGGCCTCGAACCGCCTTTTCTCCAGTCTGGGGATCAGCTGCTCGGCCAGTCTGCGGCGGAACTCAATCTGGGGAGCGTCCATCACAAGTCTCCATTTCGGATTAAGGTCTGTTCGGTTTTGCTATAGTTTGCAATCAATTGCGGAGCCGGTACGAAATTATCCTAGGCGTCGAAGCGGCGGGGCGCCTGGTCCTGGTCGTCCATAAAGGAATCCTCCGAGCCGGCCTCGGCATAGATGGCCCTCATCAACCGGGGATGCTCCTGGTCCACGATATCCACGGCCCAGGCGATGAGAGTCTCGAACATGGTGTGGATATCCTCCAGACCGTTCAGGGGCACAGAGACATAATAGGCCAGCTGCCGGTCTTCGGGGCCCGACTCGAAATGGCCCAGGGCCAGGCTGTAGTTGATTCTGTTGATCACAGCCATGGTCTCTGCCGTCCGCCGGAGCGGAGCTATCTCGGGCAGGACCAGAGTTATTTGGAGCAGCTGCCACTCCAGATTGAGCCCCACCTCCAGATCCAGCAGCACATTGTGGCCCCGATACGAGGTGAAAATACGGCCCGCTGAGCGGTCCACCTCCTGGAGGGGCCAGTCAACCTCCTCAAAATAGGCGAGGATGTCTTCTATGGAAAAACTACGGGCCACAAATCACCCCTTTTCCCCCATTATACCCTCAACCTGGAATAGAGTCAGGACGGACCGGGAGAAAACCGCCCCACAGCCTTCCAGGGGAAGGCTGTTTTTCATTTCTTTTCTCCGGCCTAAAAATGCTGTTCCAATCAGGCATGAACTCATCATTGGTTTTTGTTTAGCACAACTCCACTCCATTAGCCAGCCCAACCTGGCCCACTGCCGGCAGCGGGGCGCCGGTCCGAAGCAGGCTATTTTTTCAGAAGCACATAGACGGCCCCGGCCCCGCCGTCATAGGGCCGGGCCGAGGTAAAGGCCAGAACATGCTTGCGCAGACCGGTTTTGGAAAGCCAGCCCACCAGGTGGGGTTTGAGAACCGGCTGGCCGTCGGGGGAGGAAAGGCCCCGGCCATGGATGATGAGCACGCACCTCAACCCCATGCGCCTTGACTCGTTGAGAAACCGCTCCACCTCGGCCCTGGCCTGGGTCAGGGTCAGGCCGTGGAGGTCCAGGTGGTCGCCCACCGGAAATAGTCCCAGGGAGAGGCGGTGGACAATGTCCGGGTTCAAGTCGGGCCTGGCCCCCTGGACATACTCGTCCGTGTCGCGGATATCCAGGGGAGCCGTGCCCGAAACCAGGTCGGCCAGCCGGGCCAGAACCTCCAGTTCCTCGTCCTCCACGGGCGGGGCCTTGGACCTGGCCGAGGGCAGGGCCGTCTGAAGATCCGCATCCAGGGGGGTTACTCCGGCCACAGCCTGAAGGAAGAGATCCTCCTCGTCTGGCTCGGGGGCGGGTTTGGGGGGCGGGGCGGGTTTTTCTTTGGGACAGACAAGGCTCTTTATTTCTGAGGCTCTGTCCTTGAATGGATTATGAAAAGGACCCTTTGGCTCGGACCGGTTTGGTCGGCCTGTTTTTTTTCTTTTGCGTTTGGCGCGGGCCATTAGGCGTCTGTCCCTGGTTCCCCGGGTTCCTGATCCTCGGGAGGATCAATGCGACCCGTTAAGTATACCATTCAGGTTCCGCCAGAGAATCATTTCCCGCTCTTCGGCCTCCAGATAAAGATTCCTGAACCATTGCAGGGCCGGGCCCACCTCCCGCCAGGGAGTGTCTGTCCCCCACAGAACCCTATCCGCGCCTTTTTCGCGTATCATTCTCAGGGTTTCCGCCGGTTCCAGGAGACGGTCCACATAGGCCAGGTCAAAGAAGACGTTGTCCAGGCCGTAGAGCGGCTCCACTTGGTCCCAACCGTAGAGGCAGCCCATGTGGGCGGCGATGATGGGCAGCCGGGGAAAAGTGGCGGCCAGGGCCGCCACCTGGTCGGGAGAGGTGGCAAAGGGGCCCAGTTCCTGTTCAAAGGGCGCCAGGTGGGGTTTGACCCGGACCAGGCCGGGTTTGTAGACCGTATCCAGAAGCACGGGCAGGCCGGCCTCATGAACGGCCTGGATCAGGCTCAGGGACTCGCTGCTCAGGAGATCGAACCTTTGGAGCAGACTGTGGAGCTTGACCCCCTTCAACCCCAACTCCAGGGCCTCGGCCAGTTCGGCCGGGGGATCTGGGGTCAGGGGATGGAGGGTGGCAAAGGGGATTATCTGCGGATGCTCCCTGGCAGCCCGGGCCGACCAGCGGTTGAGTTCGCTTACCCTCTCCTTCCGGGTGGCCACGGGAAGAAGGGTGAACCTGTCCACCCCGGCCTTGCGTTCCGCGGCCACAAGGCTTTCCACGTCGCCCCTGTTGACCAGCCGCCAGCGGTGGGGGCTGGTCTGGTCCAGGGGCCCGTCCAGAAGAGCCAGTTTGCCCTCCAGGGCTCCCCGGTCGGTCTCGCTGTAGGCGTGAGTGTGGCAATCGATGATCATGATGACCTGAAAAGGGTATTGAAAAGGAGTAGAAGTGTCAACAGTCGGGCTGCTCCGGCCCTGAAAATTAACCCGCCGGGTCCCGTCCGTGGCCGGAAACCTTCCCGGATCTGGAAAAATCCTTTTTTGTAAGAGATTATCTTACGGTTCCCCGGCTGAAATATCCTCGACCATCACGCCTCCACACTCTTTAAGGACCGCTTAAGGGTCCACTGTTCCGGCCGGAATAGATTATATATTATTATTATTTCCATATAGTTAAACCTTCAATACCCGACACGGGCAAAAAGCGGGGTGGAGCTGTTTCGGCTTTTTTTAATACTTTGAGGAGGCAAGTCCTTGCCTGGCACGGGAGGTTTGGGCTAATAGTAAGTTCATCCCGTTGTTATGTGGCGGGGACATAATAATTTTCCCTGATCTTGATCAGGGTGGAATAGGTATTCGACGATATGAGGCAAATCGAGGCGGAGCGGATCGGCGAAGCCGTGGCCGAACTGTGCCGGACAGCCAATCAGGAACTGCCCCAGGATGTTTACCAGGCCCTGGAGGCGGCCAAGGCCCAGGAGGAATCGCCCCTGGCCGTGGATATCCTGGATCAACTGACCCGCAATGCGGACCTGGCCCGTGAAGAAGGCCTGCCCATCTGTCAGGACACGGGTGTGGCCGTGGTCTTTGTGGAACTGGGCCAGGAGGTCCGAATCAAGGGCGATCTTTACCGGGCCGTGGACCAGGGGGTTTGCCAGGGCTATGAGGAGGCCTATCTCCGCAAATCGGTCTGCGATCCCTTTACCCGGGCCAACACCGGGGACAACACCCCGGCCGTGGTCCACCTCTCTCTGGCCCCCGGAGACAAGGTCAGGCTCACGGTGGCTCCCAAGGGCGGCGGCTCGGAAAACATGAGCCGCCTCCACATGCTCAAGCCGGCCGACGGCTGGGCCGGCTGCCGGGAGCGGATAATCCAGGCCGCGGTGGAGGCCGGGCCCAATCCCTGTCCCCCGATCATAGTCGGGGTGGGTATCGGCGGCAACTTCGAGCGGTCGGCCATCCTGGCCAAGGAGGCCCTGATGCGCCCCCTGGGCACCCCGAACCCAAACCCGGATCTGGCCGCCAAGGAGGCCGAGATCCTGGCCGCCCTCCAGGACTCGGGGCTGGGTCCCCAGGCCCTGGGCGGACGAACATTCGCCCTGGGCGTCCACCTAAAGGTCCAGCCCTGCCACATCGCCTCCCTGCCCCTGGCCATAAACATCCAATGCCATGCCGCCAGGCATAAGGAGGCGGTCCTATGAGCGGTCCGGTCACCCATCTTCTCACCCCGCCCCTTACCGACGAGCAGATTCTGGAACTGCGGGCAGGGGACAAAGTGCTTATCTCCGGAACCATCTACACGGCCCGGGACGCAGCCCACAAGCGACTGGTGGAGCTCCTGGACCAGGGGGAGGACCTGCCCTTCGACCCCAAAGGGGCCCTGATCTACTACGTGGGGCCCACGCCGCCCCGGCCCGGACGGCCCGTGGGCGCGGCCGGACCCACCACGGCCTACCGCATGGACCCCTACGCCCCCAGGCTCATGGAGATGGGAGTCAAGGCCATGTTGGCCAAGGGCAAACGGTCGGAGGAGGTCCGGCAAGCCCTGGTAAGGCACAAGGCGGTCTACCTGGCAGCCGTGGGCGGAGCCGGAGCTCTGATCGGGCAGGCCATCAAGTCCGCGGAGATCATCGCCTTCGAGGATCTGGGCCCGGAGGCGGTCCGGCGCTTGGTGGTGGAGGAACTGCCGGCCATTGTAATCAACGACGCCCACGGAGAGGACCAGTACCGCAAGGTGGCCTCGCCAGGTTGAACGGCCGTCCGCAATATTGCCGGATTTGAAGCTGTTTTTCCTTTTGTTCCCAGGTTCGGGAGGCTCACAAGGCATCAGGGTCTCTCGCCCCACAAGTAAGAGGCCGCCGCGGCGCGGTCCGAGGAGTAGCCATGAGCACTGATTCATCCACTATCGCCGTCCCGGCCAAGTCAGGAAAGGGACTGCCCAAGTTGCCGATCATCACCGACCTGGCCAAGACCAGGGGATGGCCCTATGTCATCTCCTGGGGCCACCGCATCAGCGGCCTGCTGCTGATCGGTTATGTCCTGTTTCATGTCTACACCATCTTCGGGGTCCAGGATCCGGAGGCCTACGACGCCGAGATGCGCCTTCTCTCCAATCCCTTTTTCGTCTTCCTGGAGTGGGCCCTGGCCATCCCGGTCATCCTCCACGCCCTGAACGGGGGCCGGTTGATCCTTTACGAGCTGTTCGGCCGGAGAGACGACCAGGCCATGATCAACTGGATCGTGGTCCTTTCCTGCGTCTACATCCTGTTCCTGGGGTTCCTCATGATCATGAGCAACCAGAGCGCCTCCCCGATCTTCTTCTGGATCAGCGCCCTGATCATGGGTTGCGCGGCCGTCTACGTCACGGCCGGAAAGCTCCTTTCGGTGCGCCACAGCTGGTTCTGGAAGCTGCAGCGGATCACGGCCTCCTTTTTGTTCGTGGTCATCCCGGCCCACATGATCCTGTCCCATCTGAACCTGGCCGCCTCTCACGAGGCCGCCCAGGTGGTCTCCCGGATGCAGATCGGCCTGGTCAAAGTGGTGGACTCGTTGATCCTCCTGGCCGTGGCCTACCACGCCGGATACGCCCTGGTCTCGTTGATCCGGGATTACCTCAAATCCATGCTCCTCAGGATAGGGGCCATCATCCTTGTGATCGCCATAATGGTTCTGGCGGCCTACTTCGGCCTCCAGCTGACCTGGACCATCTGAGGCCGGAGAGAAATTATGAATGCTGATCTGAAGATTGCGGACATCATCCGCTGCGATGTTTTGATCGTGGGCGGGGGCGGCGCCGGGCTGCGCTGCGCCGCCGAGATCATGGAGAAGAAACCCGGAGCCGAAATCTACGCCGTGACCAAGGTGGCCCATGTGCAGAAGTCGCACACCACTGCGGCCCAGGGCGGGGTGGCGGCGGTGGACCCCAGAGATTCCTCGGATTCCAACGAGTTCCACATGTTCGATACCTGGAAGGGCTCGGACTGCATGGCCGATCAGGTGGTGGTCCGCCAGGTGGTGGAATCGGCCTGGGAGCAGGTCCTGTGGCTGGAGAACCACGGCATGCACTTCTCCCGGGACGAAAACGGCCGCATGGCCCGCCGGACCTTCGGCGGCCACACCATCAACTTCGGCAAGGGCACCTCCTACCGGGTCAAGTTCGAGGCGGACCGGACCGGCAAGGGGATCATGGACACCGGCTGGTGGGAATCGCTCAAGGCCGGGGTCAAGTACATCAACCAGTCCCTGGCCACGGAGCTGATCATCGAAGGAGGCAAGTGTCTGGGCGCGGTGGTCTTTGAAGCCAAGAAGGGCCGCTTCATCGCGGTCCTGGCCAAAGCCACCATCGTCTCCACCGGAGGGCTGGGCCAGGTCTTCAAGGTCACCTCCAACTGCCGGGGCAACACCGGGGACGGCACGGCCCTGGCCCTGGCCGCCGGACTGCCGGTCATGGACATGGAGGCCGTCCAGTTCCATCCCACCGGGATCGTAGGGCCGGGCATCCTGGCCAGCGAGGCCCTGCGCGGCGAGGGCGGCATCCTGCGCAACAAGGACGGCGAGCCGTTCATGGAAAAATACGCCCCCGCCCACAAGGATCTGGCCCCCCGGGACATCGTCTCCCGCTCCATCGAGACCGAAATCCGGGAGGGCCGGGGCGTCCTCAACCCGGACCACAACATCTGGCACGTCTGGATCGACATCCGCCATCTGCCGGACTATGTCCACGACGTGAAGCTTCCGGAGATCTCCGGGTTCTTCAAACGGTTCGTGAACATCGACCCCAAAAAGGAACTGGCTCCGGTCTGCCCCACGGCCCACTACCAGATGGGCGGCATCCCCACCGACCGCTGGGGCCGGGTCCAGGCCGACGAGGATTCTTTTGTGGACGGTCTTTTCGCCATGGGCGAGTGCGCTGCGGCGTCCCTCCACGGGTTCAACCGGCTGGGGACCAACTCCCTGCTGGAGCTGATCACCATGGGCAAGATCGTGGGCGAAAAAACCCTGGAGTGGCTGGGCGACTCCCAGAGCACCGGCGCCCATCAGCAGCCTCTGAACCTGGGGGAGGCCACCATGGCCCGCTTCTCCTCTTATCTGGAAGGCGGAGAGAACAACCGCCTGGGCCAGATCCGGGAGGAGATGCGCAAGGTCATGACCGACAATGTGGGCGTCTTCCGGACCGAGGAGGGCATCTCCGAGGCGGTGGAAAAGCTCAAGGAGCTGAAAGACCGGGCCGACAAGATCACCCTCTCCGACCGGGGCCTGATCATGAACCAGGAACTGGTGGAAAGATGGGAGATGGACAACATGCTGGCCAACGCCATGGTCATCGCCCAGGGCGCCCTGGAGCGCAAGGAGTCCCGGGGCGGGCACGCCAGGGAGGATTATCCCGACCGGAGCGACGATTACAACTACCACACCCTGGCCTGGATGGAGGACTACGGCGAGATCAAATGGGGCAAGCGGGAGATCGACCGCTGCATCTTTGAGGAAAAGTCCTGCAGCTACGTGGAAGGGTTCGATTTCATCGAGCGTAAGTATTAATCCCGGCTCATGCCCATGGATTTTTAAGGAGGGCGACCATGGCCCAGACATATCATCTGACTTTGAACATCCAGCGCTACGACCCCAACCAGAAGAGCGCCTGGACCCAGAAATACGAGCTTGAGGCCGGGCGGATCCAGCGCTTCACCGACCTCTTCCGCCAGATCAACGACGAGCAGGACCCCACCCTGGCCTGGAACTCTTCCTGCGAGCACGGCCAGTGCGGCTCCTGCGCCGTGGTGGTCAACGGCAAACCGCTTTTGTCCTGCGAACTTCTGGTGGAGAACGCGGTCCGGGATTTCGGAACCACCACCTTCACCATCGGCCCCATCACGGCCGTGCCCGTGGTCCGCGACCTGGTGGCCGACCTGGAAAAGGGCTACGAGCGGGTCAGCAAGGCCCGGCCCTATCTGATCAAGCCGGCGGCCAAGGACCCGGGCGGCAACGAATACATCGTCCAGCTCAAGCAGCTGGATCGTTACGCGGACGCCACCCGCTGCCTCAACTGCTTCTGCTGCGCCACGGCCTGCATCACCTCCAACCGGACCTTCCTGGGCCCCAACGCGGTCATGGCCGCGGTGGTCAGGATGATGGACCCCAGGGAGGAGGAAAAGAAAGAGCGGGAGAAGCTGATCTACTCCGAGGAGGGCGTCTACCGTTGCCACACCTCCCAGGCCTGCTCCTTTGTCTGCCCCAAGGAGATCGACGTGGCTCACTACATGGCCCTGGCCAAGGAGGGCCGGTTCGAGGTCAAGGAGAAGGACTGAGTCGGACGTCCGCTGAAAATATTAGCAGGTGCAGCCAGGAAAAAATCCTGACTGCACCGAATAAGGATCGGTTTTCTCTGCTAAGCCCGCAGCCTCATCTCAACTCGTGTAAACATTTCCATTTTTATCTATGCGTACGTCTGTTTTAGCTCCACATTTGGGACACCCGATCTTTTGCGATCCGGGTACGTAGGATATCCGCCCGATCTCATGCCCGCAGCTATAACAACGAACTATAATTGTTTCAGCCATTTTTCCTCCTTCTACAACTTGGAAAATTTCGGTTTTGAAAACGATCGGAACTGCGGTTTCACCAACCTCGGAGGGTCGAACGCCGGAAATCGAAGCGGAGCTTTGAAGGCCGGGGTGAATTTGCTGGCGATGTAAACCCCGGAACTAAGTTTTTCCACGGTGTACCTGTCGCTGCCGATTGAAAGAAGCTGGTTGGCAACGGCTTCGGACATTGGATCTGAAATAACCTGGAGGCCGGCTATTCCAAGATCGGAACTGTCATTGAACGAGGTTACTGCATCGCATGCATCAGCTAGGGTGTCGAGGACAGTATAAACTTCGATAGCTTTTCCAACGGCCGCGATAGCCGATACGGCTGATTTTTTCAGCAGTGCAGCGACAATCTTGGTCAGAAAAGCCTCGACCAGCATTACATCCCCATTACTTTCCTTTCTTTAACCATTTTAACAGCCCCGGCGCAAGACCCGGTATGGGATATCAGGGTAAATCTATCCCTGCATTCTCTAATCCGCAAAAGCGGGCTCACCTTCCCGGCCGCTGTACAAGCGGGCTCTCCGTCAGAATCGCGAGCGGCCTTTCGGACTTTTTGGACAATTCGCCACCAAAAAAGGCCGGCCGGTTTCCCGGCCGGCCTTACCCTCCCGAACCGATATTTCAGGGGACTTTCCACTCCAGGTCGTGACACTGGGCGCAGAAATTTTCTCCAGGAGAATGGGCGTGGTGGCAGCCGTCACAGCCCAGGGCCTCCTGGTAATGGGAATCGTGGGGGTTGTATTCGGTTTTAGCTGTCTTTTTCTTCAAGTCCTCAAAAGGACCGTGGCAGCCCAAACAATCTTCAGAGCTCAGGGCCTCTGGAGGCGCGGAGGAATCATGACAATCACCGCAGGTCACCCCGTGCATCTCGTGCAGGTGGGACAGCGGGATCTTGGTTCTCAGGCTGGTTTCCTCCTGTTTCTTGTGACATTCCAGGCAATCGGACTTGGCAGGATCGGTCGGGGAGGGGTGACCGGAAGGGAGGCCGGCTTTTTCTCCGTGACAAACAGCGCACTTTGCAAATTCCACATTATCCGCCCTTTTGGGCTTGGCCGTATCGGCGGCCCAACCCACGCCAAGGCCCACGGACAAAAACAGGGCCAGACACAGGCTCAAGGCCGTCCTCATCTTTCCTCCCTTGCTCATCTTTCTCCTCTGGCTCGGAGGAGGGGCTTCTCCCCTCCTCCGGGGTTTGGGGTTAAATCCTTTTCCGTTAGGCCTTGGGTTTCTCGGCGGCCGCGTTCTTGCCCGCGATCCGTCCGAACACCAGGCAATCCACTACGGCGACACTGCCCAGCCTGACCGCTCCGTGGACGCCGCCGGTAACCTCGCCGGCCGCATAGAGGCCGGAAATGGGTTTATGCTGCAGGTTGATGACCTGGGCCTTCTCGTTGATCTGCAGTCCGCCCATGGTGTGGTGAACCTTGGGCCAGATCCGGACTCCGTAGAAGGGGCCCTTGTCGCCCAGGGTGGGCGAGCCTTCGCGGATATACTTTCCGAATTCCGGATCCTTGCCGTCTTTAATGTAGGAGTTGAAGCGGTCGATCTGGGCCTTGAGCTCGGCAAAGGGAATCCCGTAGCCCTTGGCCAGATCCTCCAGGGTGTCGAACTTTTTGACCGTTCCGCGCTTGAGGTTTGTCTCGAGCATGCTTTCACGACCGGCATGCTTGATCATGCCTTCGTCAACAATACCGATGGCCGGCTGCCCGGTCTTGAGAATGGCGTCGGCCCGGACCTTGCGGTTGGCCAGCTCGTTGACAAAACGTTTACCGGTCTTGGCATCGACCATCAAGCTCAGGATGAACACGATGCCGGCCGTAAACTGGGTGGCCACGCCGAAACCCTTTTCGTCCGGCGAGGTCCAGGGACCCAGCTGAATCCAGGAGGTCTGAACCGGGGTGGCTCCGATGCCGAAGGCATACAGCAAGCCCTCGGCCGTGGCGCCCGGATGGTTGGTGCTGTCCACGGTATCGTCCAGTTTGGGGTCCTGGATGGTCCGGAACTCCAGGTCCCGGCCGAATCCGCCGGAAGCCAGGACCACGCCCTTCTTGGCCTTGATGGCCACCGGGGCGCCGCTGTTGGCGTCCGGGAACTTGTAGCCTTTCTTGGCCGTGACGCCGATTATCCCGCCGGCCTCATCCACTACCAGACCGGTCAGGAAGGTGCCGGTCTGGACCTTGACTCCAATCTCTTTGAGCTTGGCCAGTTGCTGGTTCACGATGGCCGAACCGGAACGGTTCCAGGTGGAGTAGCTCCGGGGTACGGAGTGGCCGCCCAGGTGGACCACCTTCTCGTGATACTTGACGCCCAGCTCATCAATGGTCCACTGGGTAACAGGGGTGGACTGGTCGGCGAGCATCCTGGCCAGCTTGGTATGGTTCAGATACAGACCGGCCTTTAGCATGTCATTATACATGAGGTCCGGGGAGTCCTTGATCCCCTCGGCCTTCTGTTTGGGCGAACCGGCCGCAGCGACAACACCGCCGTTGATGATGGAGTTTCCGCCCGGAACCCTCATTTTCTCCAGAACGGCCACCGAAGAGCCCGCCTTTTTGGCCTCGTAAGCCGCGGCCAGTCCGGCGAATCCGCTACCGATGACCACTACGTCGATTTCTTCGTCCCATTTTTTGGGGATGGGCGCGGCCTGGCCCTTTTGGGGCATGCCCAGCACTCCGGCGGCCACCAAGCCTGCTCCGGAGGCGACAGCGCCGCTGGTTTTAAGAAAATTCCTCCTTGAGAGGTTCTTCCTTTTATCGTCCTTCTGTTCCACGGGTCCTCCTTATATATCGGTTCCCATTGCACAGGTATTGCAAACAATACCTTCTCGTTACCTAATTGGTTATCAAAGCAAGGCCGGTGCCAGAAAATACTCCCCTCCGACATTGGTAAAAATTTGATTAACATGGGCAATTTCATCTGAGGGGGGGTGGCGCATGAGGGGGGATCGACAGGCCGAAAGCGTCAGGTTATTTTACAATATGTCAAAATCTTCATATGCGCCCCTGGCGGCCTTTAACAATGGAGCCTGTCTTGAGGACTATCCCCAGGAGGGGTTTAATATCTTGTGAAGGTGGTTTTCGGAGAGGCAAACACGGCCCGGCGCGGATTCCGCCTCGGACGTCGGGCCCGGCCTGGTTTTAACGGCAGCTCATCCGGTCATGGTTCTTTTCAACTGGATGCCGTATTTTTTCATCCGGTTGTAGACGGTGACCCGGTTCACCCCCAGAAGTTTGGCGGCCCTGGTCTGGTTGCCTTTGGCCTGGCGCAGGGCCTTGATAAGGGTCTCCTTCTCCGAGAGAGTCCCCCTCCCGGGCGCGGGCTCCATGTTTGCCGCCTTGCTTTTTTCGGGCGCGGCTCCCTTTATCTGGGGCGGCAACTGGCCGGGGGTGACAAGGCCCTGCTCGGCGATGACAAAGGCGTACTCCAGGGCGCCTTTCAGCTCCCTGACGTTTCCGGGCCAGGCATAGGACATGAACAGGTCTAGGGACTCGTTGTTCAGCCCGTGGATATCCTTGCCCGTGCTCTGCTGGAGCTTTTTGATAAAGGAGTTGACCAGGACCGGGATGTCCTCGGCCCTGTCCCGCAAGGGTGGCAGGTGGATGGGGATGATGTTGATTCGGTAGAACAGATCCTTCCGGAAATTTCCCTGGGCGATCATATCTTCAAGCGATTTGTGGGTGGCGGTTATGATCCTGGCGTCCACCCTGATGGGCCGGTGGTCTCCCACCCGCTCGAACTGCTTGGAGTCCAGAACCCGCAGCAGCTTGACCTGGATGGCCAGGGGCACGTCGCCGATCTCGTCCAGGAAAATATCCCCGCCCCTGGCCGCTTCGAACCGGCCGATGCGGTGCCGGTAGGCTCCGGTAAAGGCGCCTTTGGCGTGCCCGAAAAGTTCGCTCTCCAAAAGCGATTCGTTAAGGGCGGCGCAGTTGAACTGGACGTAGGGCCCGGATTTCCTTTGCCCGCTGTAATGGATGGCCCGGGCCACCAGCTCCTTGCCGGTGCCGCTCTCGCCGTAGATGATCACCGGGGCGTTGCTCAGGGCCGCCTTCTGAATCAGGTCGAAGACCTGCTGCATGGGCACAGAGCTCCCCACAATGCCGCAGTACCCGTCCGTGGAGTCCAGCTGGCGGGAAAGCCGGGCCAGTTCGTGGTCCAACCGGTCTACCTCGGAAATATCGGTCAGGGTCTCCACCGCGCCCAGGGGCGAGCCCTGCTCGTCGTGCAGCACCGAGGCGTTCTTGAGCACCGGGATGTAGGTCCCGTCCTTTTTGATGTAATTGCAGCGGCAGCGTTTGACTCCTTCGTTTTCGGGGTCGAACAGGGCGCACCAGGTTTTGTTCTTTCCGCTTTCAAGGGTCATCTCGCAGGCGTCGCAGGACAAAAGGGTGCACTTTCTCCCAAGAACCTCGCCGGAACTGTAACCGGTCATCCGCTCAAAGGCCCGGTTGACCATCATGATCGTCCCGTCGGGCGCCACAAAAATCAATCCGTCGTTCATGGTGTTGAAGATGCTTTCCATCTCCGCGTTGAGATTGCTCCACTGCATTCCTTGCCCCTGATTTTTCTTGTGTTTAATTATTTATCATCAGTTTAAACAACTGTCCAGGCAACTTAATCTATTATTTAATATTTTTATCTTTGCGAATATTGGCGGGATCGGTCTTTGTGCTGTATCATATCATCATACCTTTAAAACTTAATAAGTATCCATCAGGCGGATCCGTGGCCCGAATATTGCTCATCAGCCGGGGGGCAGGAGCGGGAGAAAGGAACGGTGGCCGACCGCAAACTCAATTTGGAGGGAACCATTCAGCCTTTTGGTCTGCTTGTGGTGGCCAACACGCTCGCCAAAATGAACCCGGGGGAGGTTCTCAGCGTCAGGGTTCCGGACCGGGAACTCCTGGAAAACATAGTCAAGATCATGAGGAACTCCGAAAACAGGGTTCTGGGGTACGGAGAACGCGGGACCCAATTCCGAATCAGGATCCAAAGAGGCGATTCAAAATAACAACGGGCTGAAGAGGAAGGTCATGGACAGAAGGAACTTTTTCAGGCTCTCCGTCGCCGCCGCAACCCTCTTGACCGGAAGGCCGGCCGGGGCTTCGAAAGCCGCCCCGGACCGGGGCAAGGGCTACGGCTGCCTGGTGGACACCACCCGCTGCGTGGGCTGTCGGGAGTGCGAGCAGGCCTGCAACAAGCGCCACAATCTGGACCAGCCCCCGGACAGTTTCGACGAGATGGCCGTTCTGGAAAAGGAACGGCGCATGGACGAGACCACCTACACCGTGGTCAACAAGTACTATCCCCGCAACATCGGGACCCTGGTCTGGCGGCAGCGGCCGGTCTTCGTCAAGTTCCAGTGCATGCACTGCAACGACCCCTCCTGCGTCTCGGCCTGCATTGTGGGGGCCCTGGCCAAGGAAGCCAACGGCGCGGTGATCTACGACGCAGACAAGTGCATCGGCTGCCGCTACTGCATGGTGGCCTGCCCCTTCCAGGTTCCGGCCTACGAGTATTCGGACCCGCTGACCCCCAGGGTCCGCAAGTGCACCCTCTGCTTCGAATATCTCAAGGACGGCGGCCTGCCCGCCTGCGCCCAGGCCTGTCCCCGGGAGGTGATCGTTTTCGGGCCCCGGGACAAGCTCCTGGACCTGGCCAGGTGGAAGATAAAGAAAAGCCCGGGCCGGTATGTGGACCACATCTACGGAGAAAAGGAGGTGGGCGGGACCTCCTGGCTCTATCTGGCCTCCGAGCCTTTTGAGACCATCGGGTTCCCCAACCTCCCGGAAAAAGCGCCGCCCCGGCTGACCGAATCCATCCAGCACGGCCTGCTGAGCTATCTGGCCGCGCCCCTGGGGCTGTACGCCTTTCTGGGCGGGGTGATGTGGTTCACCGGGTTTATTCGCAAAAATGGGGAGGGCCGCGAGAACGAAGAGCCCAAGGACGGCCATGGTCCGGAGCATGGGGGTGAGGAATGAGCGTCCACGAAGTCGCCGCCCCGGTGGACGAGAAGTTCCTGACCCCCGGGGTCATGGTCATGCTGGCCCTCATGGCCGTCGGCGGGGCGTTCGCCGTGGCCAGGTTCACCTTTGGCATCGGTTACGTCTCCAACCTGAGCAATCAGTATCCCTGGGGATTGTGGGTGGCCGTGGACGTGGCCACCGGGGTAGCCCTGGCCGCGGGCGGGTTTACCACCGGCCTGATCGCCTACGTCCTCAACCGGGACGAGTACCACGCCGTGATCCGGCCGGCCCTGCTCACGGCCATGCTGGGCTACACCTTCGTGGTCCTGGGGCTGCTGGTTGATATCGGCCGCTACTGGAACATCGTAAGCCCCATCTTCAACCACAACGGCAACTCGGTTCTGTTCGAGGTGGCCATGTGCGTCATGATCTACCTCCACGTGCTCTACATCGAGTTCATCCCCATTTTGGCGGAGCGGTTCAAGGGCAAGGTGGCCCTGCCCGGTTTCCTCTCCGGGCTGAACAAGCTCACTGAGAAGGTCCTGGGCCTCCTGGACCGGATCCTGACCAAGATCATGTGGATCTTCATCATCGCCGGGATCGTGCTCTCCTGTCTGCACCAGTCCTCGTTGGGGACCCTGATGCTCATCGCGCCCTACAAGGTCCACCCCCTCTGGTTCACCCCCATCCTGCCCCTGCTGTTCCTGCTCTCGGCCTTTGCGGCCGGGTACCCCATGGTGGCCTTCGAGTCGCTTCTGGTGGCCAAGTCCTTCGGCCGCAGGCCCGAGATGGACGTGCTGACCCCCCTGGCCAAATACATGCCCGTGCTCATGGGCCTCTATCTGGCGGTCAAGCTGGGGGACATGATCGTCCGGGGGACCTACGTCTTTCTCCTGGACGGGACCTACCAGACCAACGCCTTTGTGGTGGAGCTGGCCGTGGGGGTGATCCTGCCCTTTGTCCTGCTTCTGTTCCAGAAGGTCCGTCGCTCGCCCGGCCTGCTCTTTTTCGCCTCCACCCTGTTTGTGCTGGGCATTGTCCTCAACAGGATCAATGTCTTTATCGTGAGCTACACCCCGCCCTACCAAATCGGCTCCTACTTCCCCTCCCTGGGCGAGATCTTCATCACCGTGGGGTTGATCTCCACCCTGATGTTCCTCTACCGGGTCTTTGTGTTCATCTTCCCGGTCCTGGGGGCCAAGCCCAAGCGGATGACCGTGGGCTCCATCATCCTGGTTCCCATTCTGTTCCTGGCCCTGTCCGGGCCGGCCCAGGCCGACACCATTGCCAAAAAGGCCTTGCCCATGAGCGCGGCCCGGATCAGCACCCCTTCCCTGTCCGACGCGCCCCGGCTCCAGATGCTGGACAGCGTGGTGGTCAGGGAGTACGGCGACGACTACGAGCCGGTCCGGTTCATGCACCGCAAGCACGCCGGGGTTGTGCAGGACTGCGCCGTCTGCCACCACCGCCAGCCCCGGGAGGAGGGCGACAAGTACGGCGAGCCCATGACCCTGGCCCGGTTCAGGGAACTGGGCCAACTGCCGGTCTCCTGCGAGCAGTGCCACGGCAGGCCTTTTGAGCCCGAACGCCTGAACACGCCGGGGCTCAAGGGGGCCTATCACCTGCTGTGCATCAACTGCCACCAGGAGGCGGACCAGATCCCCCACACCCGGGGGCCGGTCATGTACTCGGCCATGGCCCGGGGCCCGGAGGTCCGGCCCCTGGACACCCGGGCGCCCACGGACTGTCTGGCCTGCCACGCC
Source organism: Desulfarculia bacterium (assembly GCA_963662305.1). Classification (GTDB taxonomy): domain Bacteria; phylum Desulfobacterota; class Desulfarculia. The sequence goes on from OY759351.1 coordinate 2,099,948, forward strand.
AAAAACGTCCCGGACCACCAGGAACTGGTTAAGCTCAAGGACAATCCCGGCCCCCTGGAGGTGACCAAGAACTGCCTGACCTGCCACGAGAAAGAGGGCCGGGCCATTCTCAAGACCTCCCACTGGAAATGGAGGGGTCCCTCGCCCTTTACCGTGGGCCACGAGAAGCGGGAAGACCTGGGCAAGTGGCACAACACGGTCAACAACTTCTGCATTAACCTCAACGGCAATTGGGCCCGCTGCACCTCCTGCCACATCGGATACGGCTGGGAGGACGAGAACTTCGACTTCACGGACATGACCAAGATCGACTGCCTGGTCTGCCACGACACCACCGGGACGTACAGTAAGACGCCCACGGGCGCGGGCTTCCCGGACAAGGAGGTTGATCTGCTCCAGGTGGCCCAAAATGTGGGCCGGCCCACCCGGGCCACCTGCGGCATGAACTGCCATTTCGTGGGCGGCGGTGGTGACGCGGTCAAGCACGGCGACATGAGCTCGGCCCTGGCCAGGCCGGACAAGGACCACGACATCCACATGGCCGCGGGGGATAAAGGCCTGAACTTCCGCTGCCAGGACTGCCACAAAACCCGGAACCACATGATCTCCGGGCGGTCCATCTCGGTCCCGGCCGTGGAGGGGGACCTGTCCTGCGAATACTGCCACACGGACAAACCCCACCAGACCGACACCCTGACCGACTACCACCTCAACAAGCACGCCGAGCATGTGGCCTGCCAGACCTGCCACATCCCGGCCTATTCCAAGACCACCCCCACCAAGGTCTTCTGGGACTGGTCCACAGCCGGGCAGGACCTCAAGCCGGCCAAGGACGAGAACGGCATGCCCGCCTACAACAAGATGAAGGGCAGCTTCAAGTGGGTCAAGGGGGCCAGGCCCGAGTATTGCTGGTACAACGGCACGGTCAAGCGGCACATCCTGGGCGACAGGATCAACCGGGACGGCCCCACCGAGCTGACCCGCCCGGTAGGTTCCATCTCCGACCCCACGGCCCGGATCTACCCCTTCAAGGTCCACCGGGGCAAGCAGCCCGCGGACGCGGTCCACAACTACCTCCTGGCCCCCAAGCTGTGGCAGGGCTTCTGGAAGCACTGGGACTGGGACAAGGCCGCGGCCGAAGGCATGAAGGCCGCCGGGTTGGACTACTCCGGGAAGTACGAGTTCGTGGACACGGTCATGTACTGGGGCCTGACCCACGAGGTGGCGCCCAAGGAGAAGTCCCTCTCCTGCGGGGCCTGCCACCTTTCCCTGAGCCGGGAGCCGCAATGCGGCCAGTGCCACCGGCAGACGGAAGGGATCGATTTCAAGGAGCTGGCCGAGAGAGGCGCCTGGAGCGGGGAGGGATTCCTGGACTTCAAGGCCCTGGGCTACGCGGGAGACCCGGTGGAGACAGGAGGGAGGTTCTCGGACCTGCCCCTCAGAGCCTCGGATCAGGACGGCCGCAGGGCCAAGGCGGAGTGACCATGCCGGAACGGAAAAAAGGACTGACGATCACCAGAAGGAACATGCTCAAGCTCTCCGGGGTCCTCTCCGGAGCGGCTTTCCTGGGGGCCGGACCCGGACTCTGCAGGACTTTGGCCTCAACGGGCAGGGACGGCCTCAAGGCCGACGTTGAAAGCCTGTTCTCGTACTGCGACATGTGCTTCAACAAGTGCGGCCTCATCGCCCGGAAGGAAAAGGGGGTGGTCAGGAAGCTGGACCCCAACCCGGCCTTTCTCAAATCCAGGGGCATGCTCTGCGCCAGGGGCAACGCCGGGATCAAGCAGCTCTACGACCCGGACCGGCTGAAATACCCCTTGTTGCGCAAGGGGGCCAGGGGCCAGGGCAGGTGGCAACGGTTGACCTGGGACCAGGCCCTGGACCTGGCTGCGGAAAAGCTGAAGGAACTGGGGGAGAAGTACACCCGCTGCGGGACCCTGTTCATGGCCGGGACCGACCCCCAGTCCACTTTCGTCCACCGCTTCGCCGCGGTCTACGGTTCCTACAACGTCATCTCCCACGAGTCCAACTGCCTCTTGAGCCGCAACCGGGCCTTTCTGGACACCTTCGGAGTGGTGCCCATCCCGGACACCCTGAACTGCAAGTACATCATCATGGCCGGGGCCAACCGGTTCGAGGCTCTGGTCACCCCGGACAGCATGGACACGGTCACGGCCATGCACAACGGGGCCAAACTGGTGGTCCTGGACCCCAGGTTCACCAAGACTGCGGCCCTGGCCGGCGAGTACCACTCCATCAGGCCGGGCACGGACATGGCCTTTTGCCTGGCCCTGACCCACGTGCTCATCGCAGAGGAACTCTACGACAAGGAGTTCGTCACAAAGAGGACCAACGGGTTTAACCGGCTCAAGGAGCACGTCCGCCAGTACTCCCCGGCGTGGGCCGAAAAGGAATGCGAGATCAAGGCCGAGGACATCCGGCGCATGGCCCGGGAGCTGGCCGCGGCCGCGCCCGCGGCCATGATCTACCCCGGACGGCGCAGCTCGGACTACGAGAACTCCACCCAGATCCGCCGCTCCTTCGCCATTGTCAACGCCCTGCTGGGCAACTGGGACCAGAAGGGCGGGCTGTGCCTGCCCCGGACCGTCACGACAGGCTCCATCCCCTTTGAGGAGCCCTTTTACGAGGACAACCCCGAGGACCGGGTGGACGCGGCCCGGGCGGCCCTTATGTTCGCCGAGGAGGGCTCCTTCAAACACACCCGGGACGCGGTCATCGAAGGCAAGCCCTACCCGGTCAAGGGCTTCTTCACCTACAAGACCAACCCGGTCCAGACCGGGGCCAATCGGGCCAAGACTCTGGAGATGATCGACCATCTGGAGTTCATGGTCTCGGTGGACATCGTCCCCTCGGACACGACCTGGATGGCCGACCTGGTCCTGCCCGCGCCCACCTACCTGGAGCGGCTGGACCCCTTTTCCTCGTTTCAGGGCTCCTCGGCCTGCTCCGGGATCGTGGGCCGGGCCCCGCTGGTCAAACCCATGTACGACACCCGGCCCGTGTTCTGGATCGTCCAGGAGCTGGCCAGGCGGCTGGGCTTAGGCAAGCATTTCGACTTCACCATGGAGCAGTACCGGGAGGCCCAATTAAAGGACCTGCCCCAGGTCAGGACCGCTCTGGACAAGGACGGGGTCTACAACATCACCACCCCGGCCCACGGGGTTCATCAGGGCAAGGAGTTCAAGACCAAGTCCTCCAAGGTGGAGCTTTTTGTGGAGCGCTACGAGGAGGCCGGGATAGACCCCCTGCCGGTCTACACTCCCAGGCCCGCGCCTCCGCCGGACCGGTTCCGGATGGTGGTGGGCCGCAACGCCTTTATCACCCAGAGCTCCAGCACCAACAACGCCCTGCTCTGCGAGATCCAGGACCAGAACAGCCTGTGGCTTCACCCGGACCCTGCCAAGTCCCTGGGCATCTCCTCCGGGGATGAGGTGGAGGTGGCCTCGCCCGTGGGCCGGACCAGGCTCAAGGCCAGGGTCACCCAAGAGATCAGGCCGGACACGGTCTACATGGACACCGGCTACGGGGTCCTGTCCCAGGGCCTGAGCCGGATTTACGGCAGGGGCGGCTGCATCGCCGACGTCCTGGAGGACAAGGCAGACGCGGTCAGCGGCAACATGGCCATGCACGAGACATTCGTCAGCCTGAAGAGGACCTGATCCGGCCATGACCATGAATCACTCACCTAAAACGGGATGCGACCATGAGCGTTAAGAACCAAAAGCGGCTGGCCATGGTAATCGACGCGGCCAAGTGTTTTGACTGCAAGGCCTGCCTGATCGCCTGCAAGGAGGAGAACGACGTGCCTGCGGGATTCTGGCGCAACTGGATCAGGGACGATTCCCAGGGCACGGCCCGGAGGACCCAGTTCCAGCCCGGCCAGTGCATGCAGTGCGACGAACCCTCCTGCGTGGCCGCCTGCCCGGTGGGAGCCACCTTTAAACGGGCCGACGGGGTGGTGGTGATCGACCCCAAGATATGCATCGGCTGCGGCAACTGCGTCACGGCCTGCCCCTACGGGGCCCGCTACCGCTACCCGGCCACCAAGAAGGCGGACAAGTGCGATTTTTGCAGCCACCGGTTGGCCCAGGGCCGGGCTCCGGCCTGCGTGGAGACCTGCCCCACCAAGGCCCGGGTCTTCGGCGATTTGAACGATCCGGAATCCGAGGCGGCCAGGTTGGTCAAGGAGAAGAAGACCATCCAAGTCCTGGCTCCCTTCTCCGCAGTCCGGCCCAACACCTATTACCTGGAGGGCACGACCATTCTGGGCTGGGCCCGGACCCCCACCCTGCCGGGCGGGGTGCACATGCCGCCGGAGTTCTGGAAAACCGGAAGCTGACAAGAGCCATTTCGCCGGGACAGGACCCTCCCGGCCATGGATGGATTCATAAATTTAAGAGAATAGCTACCCAAAGGAGGAGACCGTGAAAAACAGACTGATCGCGTTGGCCGTGCTTGCGATTTTTATCATGACCACCGCGGGCCTGGCTCTGGCCGCGGACAAGGGCAACGCCCGCAAGGGCAAGTACCTTTTCCGCAAGAATTGCAGGAGCTGCCACGTTGAGGGCGGCAAGGCCAAGGACTTGAGTCCCATCGACCACAAGCAGGCCGAGTGGGAGGCCATCTTCACCAAGGCCGAGTTCCCCTGCAAGGCCGACTGGCCCGAGACGTCCAAGACCGATCTGGACGACATCTACGCTTACATGTACGAGCACGCTTCGGATTCGCCCAGCCCGGCCAAGTGCAAGTAGCAAAGCATCAACGTCCCCGGGCTTGGTCCAGGGCCGAAAGAGCAACCTTATCAGGAGAGAATAGATGAAGTTTCGTTTAAAAACCCTGGCCTTGTCCCTGGCCCTGGCGGCCGTGGTCCTGGCGGGCCACGCGGCCTCGGCCGCGGCCGCCGAGGCCGCAAAACCCAAGTTCAAGGTCTTCCACACCATCGTCGGCCTGGATGCGGTTAAGGACGTGGCCTACGGCAAGGTGGCCGGATATTTGATCGACTCCCGGCCCACCATGAAGAAATTCAACGTGGGCCATATTCCCGAGTCCATCAACCTCCCCTTCAGCCAGTTCGACAAGATGACTAACCTCCTGCCTCAGGACAAGAACGCCCTGATCATCTTCTATTGCGAAGGCCCCAGCTGTAGCCTGAGCCACAAATCCGCCTGGAAGGCGGAAAAAATGGGTTACACCAAGGTTCAGGTTTATTCGGACGGTTTCCCGGCCTGGAAAAAAGCCGGCTTAAGGTATTGGACCGTCGAGGACGTCCAGGCCCGCAAGACGGCCAAGGAAAAAGGTTTCAAACCCTTCCACACCATTGTGGGCATCGACCTGGTCAAGCAGATTGTTGACCAGAAAGAGATCGGCCTGATCATCGACTCTCGGCCCAAGGCCAAGCAATACGACAAGGGCCACATTCCCGGGGCCCTCTCCATCCCAACCTCCCAGTTCCACAAGATGAACGGACTCCTGCCCCAGGACAAGCACTCCCTGATCGTGTTCTACTGCGGCGGGTACTTTTGCCCCCTGTCCCACAAGTCAGCCTACGCGGCCATGGACATCGGCTACTCCAACGTCAAGGTCTTTGCCGCCGGATACCCGGCCTGGACCGAGAAGTACGGCCAGGGCGCGGCCGGTCCGGCCAAGGCCGAGGCCAAGACGACCGTCCAGAAAAAGTTCAAGGCCGGCAAGGAAGAGGGCAGCATCGACTTCGGCGCCTTTGAGGAGTTGGTCAAGACCAAGGCCGACGTGCTGATCGTGGATGTGCGGGACGCCAAGGAGTTCCAGTCCGGGACCGTTCCAGGGGCCATCAACATCCCCACGGAAAAGCTGGAAAAGCAGCTTGAAGGCTGGAAGCCCGGCAAACCCGTGATCTTCATCTGCAACACCGGGGCCCGCTCGGGCGAGGCCTTCTACATGCTCATGGACAAGCGCCCGGACCTGAAGGAGGTCTACTACATCGACGGCGAGATCAGCTTTAAAAAGGACGGCAGCTTTAAGATAAGCCCGCCCAGGTAGGCTCTTCCAAAACAAGGGGCGGCCCCCAAAGGCCATCCCTCATCCCAGCCCTCTCCCCTCAAAGGGAGAGGGTTTTTTCGGCGTCAGGGACGCAGCCCTGACGCCACTCGCTGATTTAACGTGGTGTCATGGTTGCATCCATGACACCACAATAGAAGGCCTCCCCTCTCCCCCAAAGGGGGAGAGGGGAGGGGTGAGGGGGGATTATTATCGCGGTGCCGGGGGTGTGACCCCGGCACCATTTGGTGTTTTATTATGGCACCCGGAATGGGACTCGGCGCCACTATCAATGGGACATGCCGTCGGGGTCACACCCCCGCCAGCGTATTGATTAGGCCTCTCTTCCTGAGCCCATTCTCAGGCCGCCTTCCCCACCCGGACCTTGATGTACTTGAGCAGGGTGGTCCCGCCCATCTCGTCGGCCGCGTTAGGCTTGCCGATGCCCGGCGAGTTGATTCCCCCGAAGCCGGTGTACTTGGGGTCTCCTTCCAGCCCCCGCCAATGGCCGAAGCCTCCCACCGCGCCCAGAACCGAAGGCATGATGTCCCAGGTGGGATGGGCGGCCATGACGACCTCGCCCCAGGGCGACTTGAGCACCACCTGGTCGCCCTCCTCAATGCCCAGGTCGTAGGCGTCCATCTTGTTTATCCACAGCGGGTTGGAGCCGACCGACTTCATCAGGCGGTAGTTGTTGAAGGTGGAGGAGTGCTCGTGGAGAAAACTCCTGAAGTTGCCGAACAGGAAGGGGTAGACCGCATCCGGCTGGAGGTCGGTGGGCCCGTCGTGGTAATCGGGCAGGGGGTCCACCCCCTTTTCCAGGGCCACCGGGTTCACGAAGTTATACTTATCGGTCTTGGTGGTGCCCGAGGAGCCGTAGCCCTTGGGCGGGTTCAGGGAACCCCACTTCTCATACTTGCGGTACTCGGCCTGGTCGGTGATGACAAAGCCTTCCTTTTTCAGCTGGTCCAGGGTGCAGGGCAACCCCTTGAGCTGGTTCTCGAAAGCCTCCTCGATGCTCTTCCAGGGGAAATGCTTGCCCAGGCCCAGCCGGTTGGCCAGTTCCAGGGTGATATCATACATGGGCTTGCTGTCGTAGACCGGATCCACCACCTGGGCCCAGTAGCTTATCTGGGCCTCGTAGAGCCAGTCCGGCTTGATCTGGGACTGCTCCAGCCAGGTGGCATCGGGCAGGACCACATCCGACAGGGTGGCCGTGTTGCACATAAAGGCGTCGATGGTGGCCACAAACTCCATCTTTCCTATGGCCTTTTCAATGGCGGCCTGGTTGCCCCAGGAGAGCACCGGATCGCCGTAGTAGGAGATCATGCCCTTGAGCGCCCCGGATTCCACGTTCTGGAGCAGGAAGGCGGGGGCCCAGCCGGCCCACATGCCGAATTTGTTCAGCTTGGGCGCGCTGCCTTTGGGCGGCTTTTCCTGGCCCTCGCCCCAGGCCGGAGACAACTTGCGTTTGAAGGGCAGGGATGGCCCGCCCGGCGCGTCAAAGGTGCCGCACAGCCCGTTCAGGGCCTGCAGCGCGGCCGTGGCGTACATCCCGTTGGGGACCTGGGCCAGTCCGGTCCAGGAGATGGCTCCCTTGTTGTTGGCCTTGGCGAACTCCAGAGCGATCCGCTCGATGGTCTCGGCCGGAACCCCGGAGATCTTGCAGGCCCAGGCCGGGTTGCGGATGACCCCGTCTTCTTCGCCCATGAGCCGCTTCTTGAACTCCTCGAACCCGTGGGTCCACTGGGCCACGAACTCCTTGTCGTAGAGGTCGTTCTTAATGATCACCTGGCACATTGCCAGGGCCACGGCCGCATCCGTGGAGGGTTTGATGGGGATCCACTCGTTGGCCGCGGAGGCTGTTTCGGACCGCCGGGGGTCGAAGACCACCAGCTTGGCCCCCCGGTCCAGGGCGGCTTTGAGCTCGGCCGTCTTGCGCTGGCCGTAGGAGGTGGCCAGCTCGTTCATGCCGAAGTGGAGGATGTAATCCGAATCCTGGTAGTTGATCCAGGGGCGCTTGTCGTTGAGGTTGTGCTCGTTGGCCATGCGGTTGGCGTTGTCGCACATGGGCCGGTGGGTGGTTTTGGGCATGCCCAGGTGATCGAACAGGGCCTCGTGGACCCAGTTGGCCCAGTCGTTGCCTCGGAAATAGCCCATCTTGGCCGGCTCGATGGCCTTGATTCCCTCCACCACCCGGTCCAGGGCCTCGTCCCAGGAGGCCTTGCGGAAGCGTCCGTTCTCCTTGATCAGGGGCGACTTGAGCCGGTAGGCCGAATAGACATGGGCCGGATTGGCTGCGCCCTTGGGGCAGAGCCGGCCTCCGCCCTTGATGTCCCCGGGCAGGCCGCCCACACTCTGGAGCACGCCGTCCTTGACCTTGGCGGTCATGCCGCAGACAGCGCCGCAGGCGTAGCAATGGCTGGGAATGCTCTTCAGCGGCTGGGCGTCCACCGTTCCGGGCTGGAGCAGGAAGGATTCCTTGGCCAGGGGCAGCTCCTCCAGGGGCTCGGCCAGGGCGATCAGATCGGCCTGAGGATTCTGGGGCGCGATCTCTTCGGGCGGGAAATGGCAGAGATGGGCCACAAACATGAACCCCAGAAGCAGCTCGGCCAGGGCCTGATAGAATCCGGTGGTGTCCGCAGACTGGAGAGCGGCGCAGAACTCGGTCCGCCAGGCCACCCGCCTCCGGCCGAAATCGTAGCGCGCCAGATCGGCCTGCTTGTCCCCGCCGGCCACCCGGCGGCTCAATTCGGCCAGGAAATCCATCTCCACGGCGATGTGATCCTCCGGCTCCTTATACTCCGGGTCCAGGTGCAGCCCGGCCCGGCGAAGCTCGTTTCGGACCTCCAACAGTTCCGGTCCGTGGGTCACCGGAACCCGGTCGGCCCAGACCGACTCGTAGGGGAAGACCGGGTTGGGCCCGGCGTTGAGGAACAGGTCGGCGTACTCCGCCCGGAGCTGGAAATAGGTCTCCACACCGGCCTTGTCCATAAAATCGAAAAAGGATCTGATTCCGGTCTTCAACTCCCGGGAGTAAACCTTTTCCCCGGCTGCCTTGAGCTTGAGCAGAAACTTCTCGGACCGGAGGGCGTCGAAAAGATCCTTCTGGATCTCATCGGCCAAAAGGGTGGCCATGAAGCGGTGGATTATGAAACGGGCCTTGGCATCTTCTTGAGCGGACATATGGCTCCTATCTCCTTGCACAGTGATCACAGGTTAACGGCGTTTTTAATGGTGGTTTTGCCCTTGAGCAGGGCCCGTTTAAGGCAATGATCTATCTCCTCGGCCACGATGGGCTTGAACAGATAGGAGCAGGGGGCCCACTTCAGGGCGGCGCGGACCTCCTGGACCGTGGGCGACTTGGCCAGAAGCACCACCTTGAAGTTGGGCGATAACTCCCGCAGATGCTTGATCAGATCGATACCCTCGGGGGTGGAGAGGATGGCGATGTCCACTTTGTTCTCCCGGGCGAAATCCAGGAGCTCGCCGCTGTCGCTGAAGGCATGGACTTCGTGGCCCTGGTCGGTCAGGACCTGCCAGCTTGTTTCGGGTTGGGGATCGTAGGCTAAAACTTTGGGCATTAACTTAAACCTCCTGAGGTTGGCCGGACGGCCGCAATGAGCTTGTCTGGAGTCCGGATCAAGAAACAATGACCCGCGGTTTGCCTTTTCCAAAAGGACGACGGAGCAGACCGCTCTCCCGATCCTCACAAAACCAGCCAGGGAGAAGCCGTCTCTCCGCTTCCGGCCGGAATTAACAAATCATGAAATGTTTACTGTTATCTTTCCCCGCCAACGGCGAAGCTTGACACAGGCACTTTTGAAATCTCTTTTTTGCAGCATTATCCATGCCATCGGAATTATTATAGGCCTTAAAATATTGTTGTCAACGTTTCGCATAGTTAATAACTTTATGTCTTTTTTGACATATTCACAAAAAGACATAATATTTCGTTTTGAGATTTATTTTATTAACTATTGAAACGAATTGAAATGATTCTGTTGCTCCACGGAGGGTCTGCACCGGCCTGGGATGGGTCTTTCCCGCCCCCCCTATCTCACCGGCAAAGAGTGCGGGCGGAAATACATCTGCAAACCCCCGGCCGGCCGGATGTCCACAGTAAAGCCGGAAGAGGCTTCCTGCTGCGACGACCCCGAATGCCGGGAGTACGATTTCCTGGGCCATTGCGAGCAGTGAGGCAGGATTAAGGTGTGGCTCGTTCGGCAGGTCAGCCGGATGATGAGGATCGGGGTCAGCTTCTGGGAACAGCCCCGGCCGAGCTGACCAGCTTATCCAGGGTCTCAAAGGTTTGGGCTCCCACCACCGTTCTTCCCCCGGCCCGGAAAGTCGGCACGGCCACAACCTCGTTCGCCCGGGCGTAGCTCCAATCCTCGTCGACCACCATGGCGTAGGCCCGCTCTTCCAGGACCTCCCGGGCCTCCCCGGAGTCCAGCCCCACGGACCGGGCCAGAGAGGACAGAACATCCAGGTCGGTCAGGTTGAAGCCCTGCTCAAAATAGCCCAGATATGCGGCCCGGCGGAATTCGTGCCCCCGGCCCATCTCCTCGGCCCATTTGTTAAGCTCCTGGGCCAGGCGGGAGTTGTAGGTGTGGGTCCGGGGGCCGAAGGGCAGCCCCTCGGCCTCGGCCACGGCCCGCAGGCGGGCCAGGGCCTCCTCCATCTCAGCCTCGCCCCCCTGGAACAGATCCGCCAGGGGCAAACCCTCCTCGGGGGTGTCGGGGTGCAGGGGGAAGCCGATCCACTTGATCCGGATGTTGTATCGACGGGTCAGGCGATCGATCCGGGGGGTGACCAGGTAGCACCAGGGACAGACAAAGTCGGAGAAGAACTCCAGGGTTAACGGGTTTTCAAGAACGGCCATCATTGATCCTCAAACTGGCGACTGGGTCCCGAGTATAAGGCACCCAGCCCTTCTGCGCCACCGGAAAAGTTGGGCTATTAAAGTGATCAAGGGACGCTCTATAGCAGTGTGGGTGGGGCTTCTGGGTTAGGTGTTACGTTTTTTGTCGGATAGACCTGGTGTTCTGGATCACACCAAGGAATTTGATAAATTTTTTCCCTGCGCATCCCGAACGTGTCGGAATGTTTGTGTATGATGCTGTTCGTGAGAGACTCTTTGGATATATAGCGAATGTCATAAATCTGTTCCGATTCGGCTGCCGGGGGTGTGACCCCGGCAGCACATTTCGCTTTTGAGTCGGAACGTTATTCTGAAAATTAGTCTAACAGCGCTGCCCCGACTTGCTTCCTGCTTATCCCGATATCAGGAGTTGAATAGCCGTGCAACGTGTCGCCGTCTCGAAGGAACCGCATTTTGAGGCCGCCTTCAAATCATGGATCGTAGCGTTTTCGGGGTTAGGTTCTATCCGGCGACGGGCCATTCCATAAATATGGCACATCGCCCAGATAAAATCTGCACCCCGTCATTTCGACACTTTGCGGGTCAAGATCAGGGACAAAGGGGTGGTCAAAAACAAGGCCGTCTATCTGGCCTTGGGGCTAACTATGGAAGGCATAAAGGATGTTCTGGGGCTCTGGATCGAGCAGACCGAGGGGGCCAAGTTCTGGCTCAAGGTCATGACCGAGCTGAAAAACCGGGGCGTGAACGACCTGCTCATCACCGGGGTGGACGGCCTCAAAGGCTTTCCCGAGGCCATCACCACGGTCTTTCCCGAAGCCCAGGTCCAGACCTGCATCGTCCACATGGTCCGCCACTCGCTCAAATTCGGGCCCAGGAAGGAGCGGAAGCTCGTGGCCGCCGATCTGAAGGCCATTTACAGGGCCGAGACAGTGGAGATGGCTGAAACCAACCTGGCCGATTTAGAGAAAAAATGGGATGACAAATACCCGCCCCTCAGCTGCTCCTGGAGGAGGAACCGGGAGCCGATCATTCCCTTTTATTCGTATCCTGAAGAGGCCATAAAAGTTATCTACACCACCAACGCCATTGAGAGCCTGAATATGACCTTAAGGAAAATCATAAAAAACAGGGGCCATTCCCCAAATGACGAAGCCGCCGCCAAGTTGCTATACTTGGCCTCAAGAATGTTTTGAAGAGATGGAAGAGGCCGATCAGGGAATGGACCATACACAGAGGATTGGACACTACCGCGTTGGCTGGACGATTGAGATAGGATATTGTACCTATCGATATCTCTTTCTTTAAAATTTAGATAATTACCATAACTCCATCTGACCCACGGGGTGGAGCCGCGCCCTGCATGTTAAAAAATTGGTCTCTCATCATTATTCCGGTTCAATCGGTCTCTGTTGCTTCATCCCGCTGTGCCGGCGATAAAGGGGTCCAGCAGAGCAGGTGAGGCCCTGATCGGGCAATGGAATAATAGTTTAATAGGGGCTCGGTATTTTAGTAACTCTTAACAGATGGCATATAAAAAATATATACAGCGAGAAATCTCCTTGACAATCGAAAATGGTAACATTAGCATGAATTAATGGCCTCAATCAACCGGCGCGGTGCACGTTAAGCAATCTGCTTGTGGTTCGTCATTTGCGGCAAGGGTCTAAACTATAATTATCGTTAAATAATTAATGCGTACGGCAACAATTATGTCAATAGTCGCCTTATTGATAATTGTCGATATTAAAGGGAGGTATGCATGACCAGTAACTTAAGGTTTCTGTTTACGGTACCCGTTCTTGTTCTGGCTCTTTTAATGGCTACCCCTGGTGCGGGCTGGAGCCAAGAGTCAATTGAGGTCCTTGTTTTGCCTAATGCTGAAGAAAAGAATCTGTCTGTCATGGGGACAGATGAAATTATACCTGATGAGGTTATTGAGCTTTCTCCCGTGGAGGTGGGGGATGGGGTACAAATCCCCAATAGCGATATCCGGCCAAAGGCGGCTTGGGAGGCTTGGATTTCTGTTCCTGCGGGATATATGAAATCTTATTACATCTACCTGTACAGCGGATACAATTATGTCCGGGCCACTTTGTATTGGCGGAGAGGAGATCCTGATCTCTATTATCGTCATGGCCTTCCCCCCACCACCTACTATTGGGCCGCCCGGTCCATCAACCCGGCCGGATACGACGAGCAAATATTAATTTATTACCCATACTCAGGATATAAATATTTCGGGGTTTACGCCTACGGGTATTCTTCAGCTTCCGCATATCTGTATGTGGAGGCTTGGTAGCTTTGTATTTCACCCCTGCATGAGCTCAACCCGGGGAAACGGCGTAGCGGTGCAAATGCTCTTCAGGGGTGAATCCCGACGTGTCGTGCGCTAACCCCTTGGGGTTTCCGTCCCCCAACGGCCTTGTTAATTTCCAATATGATCTCAGGCCAGGGTAGGCCGGAACCATGTTTTTACAGGGGATAAATTCCTTGTTCAATGAGGAATGAACGATCCTTTTAAAGTTGATCTCCGCCCTCACTTCAGATCCTTCTCCTTTAGCCTTTTCCACCGTATGAGACCCGTTTAGGCATGGAGGGTGATACTTGCGGAGTACCTTCAGCCTTGATGGGCCCGCCAATGGGGATATTATCCCGCCGTAAGGAGCGAAACCCCGGTCCTCACCACTGTATTCACAGACTGCGGCCTTGCCGTCTGACCACTCAGGACACTTAGCCTGAACAAGCCCCAAGGGGTAAATCTCATTAAATCTTGGCAGTTGGTTTTGGGTTTATTTTTTCCTCTGCCTGGTATGAAAAACCAAATCGCCTATACGCTCAACGATCGCCTAAAAGGCGAACAGGCGTATGCGGACGGGTGTTTTCGTTGCCGCAATAACCTTGTAAATTATGGATGTTTTTAGTAACCTCCTGACATGATCAGGGTTGGGCTGAGCACACTGCTGATAATGGGTCTGGCTTTTTGGGGCTGCGAACCCCGGGTGGACAAGGATGTGGTGGCCACGGTCGACCAGACCGTCATTACCTCCCTTGACCTCCAGAGGTCCCTGACCTCCTACGGCCTGGACGGGGAGATGGCCCAGGAGGTCCTTCTCAGTGTTCTGGACGATCTCATCAATCAGGCCCTTATCGTCCGGGAAGCCGAGGCCTTGAGGCTGAACGTCACCCCGGAGGAGTTGGCCCAGGCCGAGAAGGAGATTAGGGAGGATTATCCCGACGATAGTTTCAAGGAGATGCTCCTGACCCAGGCCCTGGACCTCCAGGAATGGCGCAGGGAGTTGAAAAACCGCCTTCTGGTTAAGAAGACCATGGACAGCCAGGTTGACGCCCGGCTGAAGGTCAAACCGGAGGAGGTGGATAAGGTTGTGGCCGAGCAGGAAGCTCGGGAGGACGGCGACAAGATCAAAGTGGCCCAGATAATGACCCAGGACCGGAAGGCGGCCGAGAAAGCCCTGAGTGAACTGAAAGCCGGGGGCGCCTTCAATCAGGTAGCCCTGAAGTATTCCATCCTGGCCGACCAGGTGGGCCAGGAGACGGGATACTTCGGTCGGGGGGAGATGCCGCTGGAATTGGAGAAGGCGGTTTGGGCCCTCAATCCGGGACAGACCAGCAAGGTTGTTAAAAGTGAGTACGGGTGGCACGTATTCATCCTGTTGGACAGACGAAAAGGCGGCGTGGTGGACAGAGAGGAAGCGGCCGCGAGGATCAAGCTGAGCCGCAAGGCTGAATTTGAGGCGTCCTGGCTGCTGGAACTCAGGAACAAGGCTGAGATTAAGATATACCCGGAGAGGTTGGCCGATCTTTCAGCTGTTCTGTCAAGGAGGAATAGAAAAGAATGAAAAGGCGATATGGCATCGTGATCTGGACCGTGCTGTTCCTGGTCTGGGGCTGGGCGACGGTCCGGGCGGAGGTGGCCAACCAAGTCGTGGCCGTGGTGGGGGACAACGTGATTACCATGCTCGACTTGGAGAAGCTGATCGGTCCGACGGTGGCCAAGTTAAGGGCCCAGAACCCGGACGCCAATCTGGAAGGGCAGGTCTCCATGCTGCGGTCCCAGGCCCTGGAGCAGATGGTGGTGGAGTTCCTGACCACGGCCGAGGCGGAACGGCTGGGAATCAAGGTGAATGAGGAAGACGTTGAGGGCGGAATAGAGCGAGTCCTGGAAATCAACAAAATGACCAAGGATGATCTGATAAAGGCCCTGGCCAGGGACGGCATCACCATTGAAGAGTACAAGGAACAGATCCATCGGCAGATACTCCGAGCCAGGCTGGTCTACTCCTCGGTCAAGGCCAAGATCATCATCTCGGAAAAGAAAAAAAGGGAGCTCTACGATTCCCGGAAAGAAGAGTACCAGACCACCCGGGAGATAGAACTGAAAAGAATAGTTCTGCCCCCGGAGGCCCGCAACACGGCCGAGGAGATAAAGGGGAAAGTTGAGGCCGGGGCCGATTTCGCCGAGATGGCCAAGGAATTTTCCCGGGGTCCCGAAGCTTCCGAGGGAGGTCTGTTGGGATTTTTCAAGGTGGAGCAACTCTCCCAGGAGATCAGGACGGCCGTGGATGGCCTGAAAAAAGGACAGCTCAGCAAACCGGTCGAGACCAAGGACGGCCTCCAGATTTTCATGATCAGCGACGTCAAGGTCAGGGAAGGCAAATCATACGAAGAGGTTGAGCCCGTTCTGGCCGAAGAGCTTTTGCAAAAGGAGATAGATAAGAAGTTCACCGAGCTGCTCAACGAGATCCGCAAAAGAACATATATCAAGGTGATGCGGGTGGAAGACAGGTAATGAACAAACCACGCCCCAATCTTCTGGAACAGCTGCTGGACCTGCATACCCAGGGCCGGCCTAAGGAAGGATTGGCCCTTATCGCCGATCTGCACCCGGCCGACGTGGCCGATGTTCTGGAAAGACTGCCCGAGGATGCCCAGGCCGACTACTTCAGGATTCTGGACAGGGAGCATGGGGCCGAGGTTCTGCTGGAGCTGGAGGAGGCCCAGCAGGCCGAGATCATCTCCAATCTGGGCAGTTCGGAGCTGGCCCAGCTTCTGTTCAGTATGGATTCGGACGACGCCACCGACGTGGTGGCCGCCCTGCCGGCCGAAGACGCGGACCTGGTCCTCAAGGCCATCGACAAGGAGGACCAGCAGGAGGTCCGCAAGCTTTTGACCTATCCGGAGGACTCGGCCGGCGGCCTCATGCAGATGGAGGTCGTGACCGTGCCCCTGGAGGCCACTATCCAGGAGGCTCTGGATCTGGTCCGGACCCAGGCCCGTGAGGTGGACGATTTCGCCAACGTGTTCGTCCTCTCCGGGGAGCGGCAGGTGGTCGGGGTCCTGACCCTGAGGGACATCCTCCTGGCCAAGGGGGCCACTCCGGTGGAGGAGGTCATGGAGCCCATCCCGGTCATCATCAGGGCCGGGGATGACCAGGAGGAGGTGGCCCGTCTGTTCCAGAAGTACGATCTCCTCTCCGCTCCGGTGGTGGACTCGAGGGGCAGGCTCCTGGGCCGGGTCACGGTGGACGACGTGGTGGACGTCATCCAGGAGGAGGCCTCCGAGGATATCTACCGCATGGCCGGTACCGACGACGAGGAGCTGGTCTACGGCGAGCACATCTTTAAGATCACCCGGCTGAGGCTGCCCTGGCTGATGATAAACCTCCTGGGCGGCCTGATCGCCTCCTATTTCCTCTACCTGTTCGAGGTGAACATAAAGGACGCCATCGTCCTGATCACCTTTGTGCCGGTCATAAACGCCATGGGCGGCAACGTGGGCATCCAGTCCTCCACGGTCTTTGTCCGGGGCCTGGCCATGGGCCATTACTCCTCCTCCAATCTGGGCCGGGTCATGTTCCGGGAGATCAGGGTGGCCGCGGTGATTGGCCTGGTCTGCGGCTTTCTCACCGGCGGAGCGGCCGCCATATGGCACACCAACGCCTTCCTGGGGTTCATCGTGGGCCTGGCCATGATCGTCAATGTGCCCTGTTCCGCCTTTGTGGGAATATTGGCCCCGGCCTTTTTTCGGCGGTTGAAGATCGATCCGGCCATCGCCTCCGGACCGCTGGTCACCACCACCAACGACATCATGGGCATCCTCGTCTACTCCGCCATCGCCACATTTTTCCTCCGCTATATCATGGCCTGAGCGGGCCGCCATGGCCGAGCTGCGGACAAAGGGGCTGATTCTCAGATCCCGGGTGCACGGCGAGGCCGATCAGGTGGTGACCCTGTTCAGCCCCACCCTGGGCAAGTTGCGGGCCCTGGCCAAGAACTCCAAAAAATCACGCAAGAGATTCATGAACTGTCTGGACGACTATGGCTTGGTCCAAGTGGTGCTGGTCCGCAAGCCGGACCGCGAGCTGGACCGCCTGGATTCCTGCCGCCTTCTGGCCAGGCCCGTCCTGGGGGCCGACCTGCTGCGGCTGGGCCTGGCCGGGCTGGCCGTGGAGGCGGTGGATGTGTTCTGTCCCGAGGGCCAGCCGGACCGGGTTCTGTTCGCGGCCATAGAGACGGTTCTTTTTCACCTGGCTCGGATAGACCGGCCCCTGGGGCTGGGTCTGGCCTTTCTGCTGCGGCTTTTGGACCAGGCCGGATTCGGCCCCAACCTGGAAGCCTGCCAAAAATGCGGCCGGGATCTGGACCAGCTCAAGGGCGCCCTGTTCGATCAGGACTCCGGGGGCCTGACCTGCCGGCTTTGCGGGGGAGGGGGTCCCCACATTTCTTTGGGCGGGTTGAAGACCATCCGGCTCTGCCAGCAGATCGACCCCGTGGGCCTGACGCGGATCCGTTTCCCGGTCCGGGACGAGAAATTGATCTTTGACCTGACCTCCCTTTACCTGGCCCACACCGCGGGCCGGGAGATGAGAAGCCTGAGCTTTCTGGAAAAAGTGGGCTGGCGCAACAGGTAGGGCGGTTATGGCCCGCTTATCAGGCTGTTTTTCAACAGCCTGATAGAGTGACTGTCAGAAGAACGGTTTGAGCGACAATCGCTCCATGCGGACCGGTAACGGGTCGCCGGTCACGTAGCGACCGTGAGCCGGGCCAAAACCACGCGCATGTCCAGACGGTTCGCCAAAAATACGGAACGTATTTTTGATAGTTGCTATAGATAACTCCGAACCGTTTTTTTGTTCGATTTTCAAGAAAATACTTCTTGACGGTAGCCCTGTTGTAGTACTATATTTTCGTTATAATGGTATTATAACTCAAAATCAAGCTATTGCTCCCAGTCCTTAATCCCTTCACGCCACCTCTCTTCTCCGCTCCAAACTTTCTTGGTTTCGGCTCCATGGCCAAAAACAAATTTTAGGGAGGAGGGTTATCATGAGGAAATTGGCAATTTTTTCATTAATGGGGGTGTTCATAATCGCGGGGACACCTGCTTGGGCGGATTTCGATGCGGGTTTAGCGGCTTATAAAAAGAACGATTTCGACACCGCCATCAAGGAATGGCGGCCCTTGGCTGAAAAGGGAGACGCCAAATCCCAGTACTACTTGGGATCTCTATATTATTACGGATTTGGGGTGTCACAAGATTACAGCAAGGCCATATTCTGGTTTAAAAAGGCTTCCGACCAGGGGGAGAGTTCGGCCCAGTTGTGTATGGGTTTGATGTGTTACAACGGCCAAGGTATGGATTTAAATCCAAATCAGGCCGCTTACTGGTTCCGTAAGGCAGCCGAACAAGGTTCAGCCCAAGCCCAACACCATCTGGGACACCTTTGCGCCACTGGGATGTCTGGAAAGAAAGACATCGTCGAGGGATATATGTGGTTTAGTCTGGCTGCGGATGGAAACTATAAACCGGCCGTAGTAAGACGTGATGAGATTGCCAAACAAATGACCCCCCAACAACTGGCCGAGGCCCAGCGTTTAGCACGTGAGTGGAAGCCGGACAAAACAAAATGACCCTGGTTAATCCGGAGTGCGGGATCGTCCTGGATTAGCTGGGACTACCCGAAGTAACCATTTTCAATCTACAGTGGGTTTGTGGAACAGCTTTGAACCGCTCGGGAAAAGGGCAAGGCAGGCCCAAGGATTGGGGCGCCGGGAATCAGGCCCTCACCCCGTTGTGCTTGGGCCCCATGAAACCCATGCCAAAGGAATCGTCTGCGTTGAGGTAGACCTGAAGATAATCCCCGCCCGCGATGCTGGGAATGTGGATTACCCGGACGATGTCGTGGAGCTCTTTGAAGTCGCTGACCAGTTCGCCGGTGATCGATTTCGCGTTCAGGAAAAAGTCACGGTTGAAAATGATGCCGTCCTGATCCGGGAAAAGGGGCAGCGGGACTATGTCCGCCTCCACCAGGTCGTTGAAGAAGTGGGTCCCGAAAGAAACCTCAGGGGTCACTCCCTCCTGGACAAAGGCCACCTCGCCCAGGATTCTGGTCCGGTTTATGTCGTGGTAGCGGACCGGCACGCCCAGGTTGATGTCGTTGGAACCCCATCGCCCAGGCCCGAACAGGACGAACTGTTTATCGGCCAGGGCCTGGTTGACCTTGTTGACAATGCGGCCGATGTCTCTTTTTTTGTCCGGGGAGTCCAGGGAGGCGTAGCCCAGCGGGTCCACGTAGACCAGATACTCCAGGTTGTTGATTATCCGGTTGGGCAGACAGGCCTTGGTGGTGAACAGAATCTTGTCCGGAGGGATGTCCGTTGGGATGACCACCTGCTCCTGTTCCTTGACCAAGGAAAGGGTCCGGCATTGGAGTACATATATCTTCCCGTCCTCGTAGGCGAACTCCATGTCCACCGGACGGCCGTAAGCCTCGGACACGGTCTTGACCATGTCCCGGAGGGTCTCGGCGAAATCGGTCTCCTTTAAAAGCTTTTCAAAGGTCACGCAGGCCTGCTCCGGCTCGTACTTGGTCACCTTGGTGGTCGGCGGAGCCAGGTGTCCTCCCTGGTCGATGGACAGAACCTGGTCCAGATCGTTCCTCCTGGCGTGAGCCAGGAGATCGGGCAGGGTCCATGACTCGAACTGGTCGGTCTTGAGGTTGACCACGTCCACTTTTTTCTGGGAGTATTTCTTGATGGCGGCCGCATCCGCCTCGGGCCGCAACAGGGGGTGGCTCAGGGGGACCATGCGCGGATAGCCGCCCCCCACCCGGTCCACGGCCCTGGTTCCCAGGCCGAAGACCATCCTGACCAGCCCGGCTTGGCGGTCGATCTTGGGGTTCCAGGCATAGGAGTTCACCGAAAAGGCCACGCCCGCGGCCACGGGATAGAACAGATCCCCCACCTTTTTGCCCACCACCTTCTGGACCAGGACGGACATGTGCTCGTTGAAATCAAGGAGGTTGTGGTCCCGCCGGTAGAGAATGGGGTCCGGGTGGTAGGTGGACATGTGAACCAGCTTGATGCCCTTGATGAACTGTCTCAGCCGGGTCTCCATGTCGCCCTGGTTGCCCAGGAAAACCGAATCGTACTTGCCCGAGAAGGCCAGCCCGAAATTGTCCTCCAAAAAGGAAGAGGAGCGCAGGATTATGGGGTGCTCCCCGATCTTCTCCAGAATATAGCGGAAGCCCCTGATGGTCTCCTGGGAGAAGCGGGCTTTCTCAAATTGGGCCCGGATTTTGGGGAACTCCTCCTCCACCTTCTCCCGTGATTCGTATTTGCGGGAGTGGTACTCCTCCAGGTTGTTCTCCTGGATGAACTCGTCAAAGATCTCGGAGCGGACAAAGTAGGAGTCGGCCACGTCGATCCGGCCCTCGAACTTGGGGTTGCCCTTGCGGAGCAGGGGCAGCAGGATGCGGTGGGCCAGGATCATGCCCGCGGCCTTGCCCCCGATCCGGCCGGGCCGGTCCGGATTCCAGACCGTGCGCTGGAGGATGAAATAGACGTCGCGGATGGTTATGTGGTGCTTGGCGATGCCCACGTAGGGCAGCTGGTTGGAGATGAAGTGGTTGATCAGGGCCACCCTGACCCCCACCGCCTCGGCCTCGGGGATGACCAGGTCCCCCTGGGGGATCAGGCAGAACTCCTCCAGGAGCTTGAATATCTCGCTGGAGGAGGCGTTTTCCCAGTGGAGGATGCGGGCCAGTTGCCTGTTCTTGGCCAGCTTGGGGGCCAGATTCACATAATCCCCGGCCTCCTTCAGGTCCACCAGCTGGGCAAAGCAGATGTCGGTTACGGCGTTGAGGTAGTCCTCGATCACGGCCGAATTGTTGGGGTCCAGGCCGTCCTGGCGGGCCAGGTCCCGGGCCATCCGGTCCAGTTCCTCGACCGTGGCCAAGCCCCGCTCTTCGATCACGTTGACGAACAGTTCGCGGATGCGCTGCTGGTACTGGGGGTATTTGCTCACCTTCTGAAAGATGATGTGAGCCTTTACCAGGTCCGGCGAAAGATCTGTAACTTTCATTCCGGGGAAAGTCCCTCCCTGAAAGGTAAAGCGATAATTTTTCGGTGAACCGGCCGGAGAAAGCCCCGGGGAAGGACGACCTTCCCCGGGGAAATATACTTACTCTATACCCATCCTCTGAGCTTGCAAGCCTCGGCCACCCTGGCCACGGAAACCAGGTAGGCCGCCTGACGCATGTTGACCTTCTGGTCCTGGTGCATCTCGTAGACGGCCTTGAAGGCGTTGGTCATCTTGCGGTCCAGGCGCTGGTGGACCTCTTCCAGGTCCCAGTAGTAGTTGTAGGTGTTCTGGACCTGCTCGAAATAGGAGACGGTCACCCCTCCGGCGTTGGCCAGGAAGTCGGGCAGCACGAACACGCCCTTTTTGTAAAGGATTTCATCCGCCTCGGGCGTGGTCGGGCCGTTGGCCAGCTCGCACAGGAATTCGGCTTTGATATTGGCTGCATTGGCCTGGGTGATCTGGTTCTCCAGGGCCGCGGGGAAGAGGACCGTGACCGGGAGTTCCAGGAGGTCCTGGTTGGAGATGGCCTCCGCCCCGGGGAATCCGGCCAGGGTGCCTTCGTTGAGCTTGTATTTGACCAAGTCTTCGGCGTTCATCCCGTTTTTGTTAATAATGCCGCTCTTGGAATCGGAGACGGCCACGATTTTCAGCCCCAGGATCTCCTGGCCCAGGAGGGCGGCGAACTGGCCGGCGTTGCCGAAGCCCTGGATGGCCGCCTCCTTGCCCTTGAGGTCCACCCCTTTGATCTTGGCCGCCTCGCGGGTGACGTAGACTCCGCCCCGGGCCGTGGCGTCGCCCCGGCCGGCGGAGCCGCCCAGGGGCAGGGGTTTGCCGGTGATTACCCCGGGATGGTGGTGCCCCACCATGGCCTCGTACTCGTCCATCATCCAGGCCATGATCTGGGGGGTGGTGTAAACATCGGGAGCGGGAACATCCGTGTCCACTCCCAGGGTCGATCCGATGGCTCTGATGTAGGCCCTGGCCAGCCTTTCCTTCTCGGTCTCGGAGAGTTCCTTGGGGTTGCAGGTCACCCCGCCCTTGCCTCCGCCCAGGGGGATATCCACCACCGAGCATTTCCAAGTCATCCAGGCGGCCAGGGCCCGGACCGTGTCGATGGTCTCGTCCGGATGCCAGCGCAGGCCTCCCTTGGCCGGCCCTCTGGCCTGATTGTATTTAACCCGGTAGGCCTTGAAAATCCTGACCTTGCCGTCGTCCATTTTTACCGGCAGGGTAACCTGGACCTCCTTCATGGGCCACCGCAGCAGTTCGTGGGTGGCCGGGTCCAGCCCCAGCCTTTCAGCAGCATCGTCAAGCTGTGACTGAGCTATTTTAAAGGGATTCAGTTCCGGGGACATTATAACCTCCCTGTGCGAACCTTTCTTTTTCCGGTTGCGCATGTTGTGCCTCTAATTAACAAAATGACCTAACGGCCTTCCCAGAGACATAATCAACTGAAAGGACTGTATCCGTTCACAGAAGCCGGGTCAAGGGCGATTGACCCCCTCTTAAGGTATAATTTGAAATAGAAAATTGGGGAGCGGAGTCTCCGAGAAGCCGCCGAGGAAGCCCTCTTAGTCGATAACCACCTGATCATTTGCGACAAAACGGTATAAGGGAAATATATTATTAAGATAGAAATATATTGATCGGGGCGGACCCGCATTGAAATCTAACCGATCGGAAGGACGAATATTCCGCCGGTTGGGTATAACTCCGAATAGGATTCGGAGGCCGTTTCTCCGAAAGGGCGCGGCCCGGTCAAACAGGACCCGGACCGGCTCCGCCAAGGGCGGCTTCGCCGGAATTGACCGGGGCCGGGGAGCGTGCTAATATTTCTATCGGAATATATGAATTAAACCGGATCGATAAACAGACCTTCCTGTCTGGAAAAGAGGGGTCGGGGTATGACGCGCCTATCCGGGATAGTTGTATCGGTGGTGATCGGGGTGATCCTGGCCTTGAGCGGGGCGGCCCCGGCGGTCACTTTTTCCACGGCCGACCTGGCCGGAAGATGGTCCCTCCAGAGCCTGGGCATCGAGGGGGTGGTGGGGACCAAGTACACCGGCATTGTGGAGTTCGACGCCACGGGCGCGGTGGTCGGAGGCACGGCCGCGCCGGACTGGGAGATCGGCTATTTCACCGGCGGGGGCCTGTTCGTTAACCCTGACGGGCTGGTTCAGGGAACCATTGAGGGGACCACCGACTCGGGGACCTACCCTCTGCTCATCAAACAGGGGGCCATGCATCTGACCAAGGACCAGATAACCCTGACCGCCTCCAGCGCCAAGGCCTACAACCACCTCCTGGCCCTGGTCAAGATCAAGGAGGAGGAAGAGGCGGATTACCTGGATTCCGACCTGGACGGGGTCTGGGAGTTCCACTCCCACGCCTATTACGACATCCACGCGGATTACAACTACGGCCAGATCATCGTCAGCGGGGGCGTTGTCACCGGCGAAGGCTCCCAGCACTCCTCCCCCTGCACCTACACCGGCACCCTGGCCCTGTCCGACTCGGCGCCGGGCGCGGTGGTGGGGTTCGTCAACGGCACCTGGGAGGAGTTGCGGCCGGGAGAGACGGAGCCCTCGCTTCACTCCTTTTCCTGGCAGCTCTCCTCGGCCCAGCTGAACCAGGCCAAGGACGTGATCGCGGCCAGCGGGTTCAACGGCAGCGGCTATTTCGCCATCATGTTTCTGGTTAAAATCCAGTGAGGGCAGGGGAGGTGAGGACGATGAGGAGCGTAATCAAGATGCGGTTCATCTTGGGCCTGGCCGTGGCGGTCGCGCTTCTGGGCCTGTCCGGGCCTGTCCGGGCCCAGCAGAGTTTCACCTTGGCCGACTTCAGCGGGGATTGGTACTGGTTTCTGATCGGCGGTTACGACGAGTATGTGGAGACGGCCGAGGCCAAGTTCACCCTGAATCCGGACGGGTCCATGGCCGCCGGAGGACAGGGAACCTTCAACAACTATCCCTCCGCCTATATCGCGGCCTCGCTGACCATCACGCCGGAGGGGTATGTGGGGGGCACGCTGCAATGCGACCAGGTTAACTGGCACATTGTCCGGGCGGCTATGGACCGACACAAGACCGAGGTCACGGGCACGGCCTGGGGCTACAAGTCGGCGGTCATCTTCCGCATGGTCAGGGTCAGCGGCGAACCGGCCCGGCTGCCCTCCGACCAGCCCCAGTAGGGGCCCGCAGCAGGCAACTCCGGAAAATCCCCTCGCTCCGGCCGGAGCTGGCTCAGTCGGGTTCGAAGAGTCCGCCGGGATCGAGACAGGCCCGCTGCCCCTGGACCTCCAGGAGGCAGCCCCGGATCAACCCGGCCCTAAGAAGATGGCCGGCCGCAACGGCTCCCTGCCGGACGGCCTCCTCTTTTTCCTCTTGGCTCAACCGGCCCACGCTCAAAGTAACCTCCATCTCCCCCAGGTCGCTCTCCGGGTCGATCCGGTTGGCCGGCGCTTTTTCCACGGCCGGGCTGTCCACCCGGCAGGCCCCGGCCACGAACGTGGCGGCCGCGTCGGCCAGGGCCGCCGACCCGGCCCAGATGCTGACCAGGTCGGCCACGCCGGGGGAGTGGGACCGACCCTCCCAGCCGCTGGCGGCCACCCCGCCCACGCCGTTTCTTCCGTCCAGGCTCAGCTTTCCGACCAGGGAATCCCCGCCCGGAGGCTTGAGCCCCACCACGGCCTCCCTGTCCTGGGCCAGGTAAAGGGCGATATCCCCTCCGTTGTTGACGATCACCCGATCCGCGCCCAGCCCGGCCGCCTCGCGGCAGACCTCCTGGGCCACGGCTCCGGCTACGGCGGCCAGGGGGGTCAGGCTCGGGTCCACTTGGCGCACGGCCTCGACTGCGGCCTCCACCACGGCCGGCAGGGGCCGGTCCGGGGGAATACGGATCTGATCCAGTTTTAAAAGATTTTTGAAGTCGGCCAGGTCGCGCAGAAAACCCAAGGCTGCCCTGGCGGCCCGGGCGGCCATGACCGGCCTGGCCCTGCGGCCGAGCCAGGCCGAGACGGTGAGGGTCATGGGCCCCCAGTCCACCAGAACCAGTTCTTCGGAGATTACCCGGACCGGTTCCACAACCGGGGCTCAAGGGCCTTGAAGGGCTTGATCGCCTCCACGTGTCCCCCCATGGCCTCGTAATCCTCGAGGCGCATGGTGTATTCGATGGGCGCCACCGTGGCCGGAGTGGGCACCCAGGAAAAAGCGCCCAGACAGACCTGCTCCACGTCCACCATAAAGGTTATGCCCCCGCCGGGCAGGACGAAAACCGGCGCGCCGCCGCAGGTGAGGTTGGCCTGGCTGGCGTGGACCGCCCTGGTCAGGCGGAGTGGATAGCGGGCCACTCCGGCCCGGGCCGAACCGCCCACCCCGGCCACGTATACGGCCGAGACCCGGCTCTCCTGGCAGGTTTCGGCGATGGCGGCCACGGCCTCCCGGACCTGGGGGGTTAATTCCGCCGGCTGGAACCGGCCTTCCTCGTCCAGCACGAACAGGGCCGCGTTCTGGCCGGTGGTCTCGGTGATAAGCAGCCGCAGCCCCGGCTTGGAGACGCTCAGGTCCACGGACTTGACGATGTCCAGGGGGCTCTCGATGTCGGTCCCGCCCCAGCCCGAACCGTGCTCGCCGAAATAGCGGCCCGGCGTGGACAGCCGGTAGGTCAGGTCCAGGCCCGAAGGCTTGAGCCCCAAACACCGCCCCGCGGCGTGGTGGGTGAACAGAGAGGTGATGTGGTGGTCCAGAACGATTATCTCGTCCGCCGCCTGTTCAAAGAACCGGGCGAAAAGCCCGGCCGTGGCCGAGCCGCAGCCGACCCGCATCTTCTCGGCCTTGCGGCCGTCGATAACCGGCTCTTGCCCGACCTGCACTTCCAGCCTGGCCCCGTCCTTGACCTTGAGGCTGATGGCCTCTCGGTTGGCCACGGCGGCCACGGCCCTGGCTGCGGCGAATCCGGACCGGCCGGTGAGGCGGTTGACTCCGCCCAGGGCCAGGATCTTGGAGCCGTACTCCTCGGTCTCCACCATGCCCACGGTCCGGCCCTCGAACTTGACCTCCGCCCCCTCCCGGCCGACATCAAGGTCCGTGTCTATCTTCAGCTTGACCCCGGAGTAGCTCAGAGGGGCCTCGGTGACCACGGTGACCACGTCCACCCCCGCCCGGTTGTGGGAGACGATGTAGGGGGCCGGCACGTAGTCCGGGTAGGTTCCCCCGGCCCCCACCGCGGTGATCAGGGGCTCCCTGATCTCCTGGGCCGCCTGGGGGGCCAGCCCCTTGGCCGCCTCCTCGTAGGAGAGCAGGGGCCGGGTCCGGAGCAGTTCGCCTCCCTTGTTTTCAAACCTTTTGCACGCTCCGGAGAAACCTTCCGGGATAAAACAGCCCACCGGGCAGGAGGCGCACTGGATCGCCCCCGGCGCCGGGTTGACCACCTCCTCCACAGCCTGCCTGGGGCAGACCTTGAAACAGGTCCGGCATTCCACGCAGTGGTCCTGGATAACGGCCAGTTTGTCCTCAATGGTTATGGCCCGGACCGGACAATCCCTGGCGCACAGGCCGCAGCCGTTGCATTTTTCCTGATCTATTATCATTTCTTATACCTGCTCCGTCTCAAACCGGACTCGGTCAGAGCATGCGGTCTTTAATCCTAAAATCCCCACCCGGGAAAATTTCTTTCCCCGGCTTCGGGCTCGACACTCCCTGCCGGTCCTGCCGGCGGGCAGGAGGGTGCGGCTAACAGCCTTCGGGGTCCAGTTCCTCCCGGTCTCCGCCGCTCAGCGCGGCCATGATCCTCTCCAGGTTCAGGGGCAGACGGCGCAGGGGCCGGCCCACGGCCCGGCTCACGGCCGAGGCCACGGCCGGGGCGGTGGGGATCAGGGCCGGCTCACCTACCCCCTTGGCCCCGTAGGGGCCGCTCGCCTCCTCGGATTCCACAAACATGGGTTCTATCTGGGGGGCGTCGGCCGTGGTGGGGATGTGGTAGTTTTGGAGGTTGGTGGTCCGGCCCGGCTCGAACTCCTCCATGAGGGCCATGCCCACCCCCATCATCACCCCGCCGCATATCTGGCCGATGACCGAGCGCTTGTTCACCGCCTTGCCCACGTCGTGGACCGCGGCCACCTTCTTGACCCTGGTCATGGCCGAATCCGGATCCACCTCCACCCAGGCCGCCTGGGCGGCAAAGGCGTAGGTGGCGTAGGGGCTGCCCTGGCCGGTCTGGGGGTCCAGGGCCAGAATGTCCGGGTCGAACCGGCCCTCTCCCTTGGCCTTCCGGCCCTTGGCGGACAGGCTTTGAACCGCCTCCAGGACGGCCACCGCGTTGCCGGGGGAACCCTTGGCCCGGACCTCTTCGCCGTGGAGCTCCAGATCACGGGGATGGATCTCCAGCATCTCGGCCGCCTCATCCAGGATAATCCGCTCCAGGTCTGCGGCGGCGGCCACCACCGCGTTGCCGGAGATGTAGGTCTGGCGGCTGGCCGAGGTGGCCCCCGCGTCCGTGGTCAGATCCGTGTCGCCCCTGACCAGGTCCAGCCTTTCCGGGGCCAGGCCCAACCGCTTGGCGGCCAGTTGAACCAGGACCGTGTCCGAGCCCTGGCCGATATCGGCGGCCCCGGTATAAAGGACCACCCGTCCCTCCGGGGTCCAGGCCACCTGGGCCGTGGCGGGGTTGGGCACTCCGGTGTTTCCGATGCCGTAGTACATGGCTCCCAGGCCGATTCCCTGGAGCAGGCGTCCCTGATTCTCCCCCCCTATCTTCTTTCTCCAAGTCTGATAGACGGGTTTGATCCGTTCCAGACACTGGACCAGCCCCACGCTGCGTTCCAGAACCTGGCCGGTGGCCGTGGCCTGCCCCTGCCGGAGGGCGTTTTTGATCCGGAACTCCAGCCGGTCCAGACCCAAGGCGTCGGCCAGGGCGTCCATCTGGGCTTCGTGGGCAAAGGCCACCTGGGGCACTCCGAAACCGCGCATGGCTCCGGCCCAGGGATTGTTGGTGTAGGCGATCCGGGAACGGATATGGACATGGGGTACGAAATAGGGTCCGGTGGCGTGGGTCATGGCCCTCAGACACACGGCCAGGCCGTAGGAGGCAAAAGCCCCGGTGTCGCCCAGCAGGTCGATTTTCATGGCTTGGAGCCGGCCTTCCTCGTCCGCGCCGCTGAGGTAGCGCATCCGGTAGGGATGGCGTTTGCCCGTGGCCAGGATGGATTCCTCACGGGTGTAGGCCAGCCGCACCGGGCGCCGGAGCAGCCAGGCGGCCAGGCCCAGGTAGGGCTGGACCGAGACGTCCAGCTTGCCGCCGAAACCGCCCCCGGTCTCGGCCTGGAAGCCCCGGACCTGCTCCGGCTTCAGACCCAGGAACAGGGCCACGTCGTTGCGGTCGTAATGGGGATTCTGGGAACAGGCCCAGATGACCAACCGGCCGTCCTGGATCTCGGCCCGACCGCCCTCGCACTCCAGGGCCGCGTGCTCGACGTGGCTGGTGAAATACTCGGCCTCGATCTTGACCGCGCAACGGTCCAGGGCCTCTTCCGCGTCGCCCTTGACCACCCGCCGGTCCAAAAGGAGGTTGCCCCCTTCCCGACCGGGATGGACCAGGGGCTGGTTCGGTTCCAGGGCCTTTACCGGGTCGAACACCCCGGGAATATCCTCCAGCTCCAGGGCCACGGCCCGGGCCCCGGCTTCGGCGATCTCTTTTGTCTCGGCCGCCACCAGGGCCACGGCCTGGCCCAGATGGCGGACCAGGTCCTGGGCCAGGAATTCCTGGTCCTTGGTGCCGGGAATGATGCCCAGGCTGTTCCGGCCGGGGATGTCCTTTGCGGTAAAGACCCGGACCACTCCCTCCAAGGCCTCCGCCTTGGCCGTATTGATCTTCCTGATCCGGGCCGGAGCCCTGTCCGCCCGGACCAGAGCCAGGAACAGGTCTCCTTCGCGGCCCTGGTCAAACCCGTATCTGGTCCGGCCCAGGACCCGCTCCCGAACCCCGATTCTTTCCGGCGCGGGGATATCGATCATGACGCCACCTCCGGCCCGTTCTCAACCAACGACCAAGCCTGCTCCAGGGTCCGGGCCACCATCTTTTCAATGGCCGGGAGCTTATAGGCGGCCGAGGTCCGGATGCCGCAGACGTTGACGAATTCGGCCGAGGCAGTCTGGCCGGCCTTGGTCCACAGCCCAGGACCGGGGTCTCCCTGGGCCAGCAGCTCCTCCACCACCTTGAGTCTCCGGGGCGAGGGGAAACAGGCCCCCAGCACCAGCCGGGCCTGGTTCAAATCCCGGTTGAGGCAGACCGAAACGTTCAGCCGGGACACGGCTACGGCCCGGCGGCGGCCCACCTTGGCGAAGAGTTGGACCGTGCCGGGTTCCAACCGGTCCAGGTAAAAGCCGGTGATCAGTTCCTCCGGGGCCAGCCTGGTCCGGTTGGGGCCGGTGATCAGCTCCTCCAGGAGGCAGAGCCTGGTTCCCCGGGGCGAGACTATCTCGGCCACGGCGCCCAGGGCGGTCAGGGCGGCCACTCCGTCGGCCGAGGGCGAGCCGTTGCCCGCGTTGCCGCCCAGGGTGCCGGTCTGCCTGATCTGGACCGAGCCCACCGTGCCCGCGGCCTGGGCCAGGAGAGGATAGGTCTGCGCCACGCGCGGATCGGTCTCCAGGGTCCGGAAGGTCACGGCCGCACCCACAAAGGGCTTTTCCGACTCCAGATCGAGCCGTTTCAACTCGGGAATGCGAGTTACATCCAGAAGGGTCCCGGGGGGCTCCTCCCCCCGGCCCCGGCTCTCCCGGAGCTGGACCATGAGGTCCGTTCCTCCGGCTATGATCCGCACTTCCGGTTGGGCCAGAACCTCCAGGGCTTCCTTTAGATCGGACGGGGATTGGTATCCGATCATGGCCTACCCCCGCGCATCTTTCCGGCGGCCCTTCTGACCGCCCGGATTATATCGTGATACCCGGTGCAACGGCACAGGTTGCCGGCCAGGGCGATCTTGATTTCATCGTCGGTGGGGTCCGGATTTTCGCTAAGCAGGCTGAGGGTGGCCAGGATCATCCCCGGAGTACAGAATCCGCACTGGACCGCTCCGGTTTCGATAAAGGCCTCCTGAATGGGATGAAGCTCACCCCGGCCCGGACCGGCCAGCCCCTCGATGGTGGTCACCTTCCGACCCGCCACCTTACCCGCCGGAGTAAGGCAGGAATTGACCACCTTGCCGTCCAGGAGCACGCTGCAGGCCCCGCATTCGCCCACTCCGCAGCCCTCTTTGGTACCCATGAGGTCCAGCCGGTCGCGAAGCAGGTCCAGCAGGGAGAGATCCCCGTTCGCGCTCTTGACTTCAACATGCTGTCCGTTCAGGACGAATCCAATATCCATCGGTTGTTTACCTAAGCATCATTTGAGGCAGGAACAGGGCCAGTTTGGGAAAGACCGTGATCAGGAAAACAATGGCGAAGATGGACAGCAGGAAAGGCGCGACTCCACGGAAGATGGTCTCCACCGGAACATTTTTGGCCACCCCGGCCACAGTGAAGATGTTCAGGCCCATGGGTGGGGTGATCAGCCCGGCTTCCATCATCAAAACGGCGATAACGCCGAACCAGATGGGATCGAAATGAAGAGCCAGAATAACCGGGTAGATGACCGGCATGGTCAGGACCATCATGGAGATGGCGTCCAGGAAGCAGCCCAGGAAGAGATAGATGAGAATGATCACGACGTGGATCAGGTATGGCGAAACGTCCAGCCCGGCAGCCCAACCGGCCACCTGCATGGGGATGGTGGACAGGGCCAGGAAATAGCTGAACACATTGGCGCCGGCCACCAGAAAAAGAACCATGACCGAAATCCGGACCGCCTCCAAAAGGGCCTGTCCCAGATTGCGCCAGGTCAGGGTTCGCTTGAGCAGGGAGATGACGAACAGGACCGTGGCCCCGATGGCTCCCGCCTCGGTGGGGGTGAAAAGGCCGCCGTAGATGCCGCCCATGACCAGGAAGAAGATAAGGATGGTCTCCCAGACCCCCATAAGCGATTTGAACTTGGTATGCCAGGGTACGGTCTCGGGGCTCACCGGAGCCAGGGCCGGATTCATCTTGACCATGGCCACGATGATGACCACATAGGCCAGGGCCAGGGCCAGGCCGGGCACCATGCCGGCCACCAGAAGCTTGCCGATGGACTGCTCGGTGAGCATGCCGTAGACCACGAAGCCGATGCTGGGCGGGATCAGGAAGCCCAGGGTGCCGCCCGCGGCGATGCTGCCCGTGGCCAACCGATCGGCGTAGTTGTACCTTTTCATCTCGGGCAGGGCCACGGTGCCCATGGTCGCGGCCGTGGCCACGGAGGACCCGGAGACGGCGGCGAATCCGGCGCAGGCTCCGATGGTGGCGATGCCCAGACCTCCGGGCAGCCTCCGGAACCATTTGTCGAAGGCGGAATAGAGGTCCTGGGTCATGCCCGAGGAGCCGGCGAATCCGCCCATTACGATGAACAGGGGAATGACCGTGTAGGGATAGTGAGCCGAAACTTCGTACACGGTGCTGGCCACCACCGGCAAAGCCGCCTGGAAACTGGCCAGATAGGAGATTCCTCCGAATCCGACCAGCATCAGGGCAAAGGCGATGGGCATTCCCATGAACAATAATATAAAAACCAGCAAAGTCCCGATTATTCCGACTGTAACTGGATCCACCGTTAACTCCCGATTAGTTTTTTTGTGGAAGAGACCAAGTCCGTGAGGAATTCCAGGAAAATAAGCACGGCAGCCACACAGACCAGAAGTTTAAAGGGCCACTGGGGGATCCTGAGCATGTCTGAAACGGCCTTCTCCCCCACCCCCAGAATCCAGCCCTGCCAGATCAGGATGGCAATCATGAACAGACATAGAAGGTCGGTTACTACGCCCAATACTGAGGCCAGTTTTTGGGGCAGGCGGGAGATGAGCATCTCCACCCGGACATGCCCCTTTACCTGCTGGGTGTAGGCCAGGCCCAGCAGGATGAAAACGGCCAGCATGTAGCTGGACAACTCCAGGGTGCCGGGGATGGGTTTGTCCAAAAGGCCCCGGGAGAAGACATCGCCCGAGGTCAGGAGCATCATGGGGATGAGAAGGACCATGCCGATGTAGCAGGTGGCCCGGGTCAGTTTATGGATCCACTCCTCCACGAGATTTCCTCCCCTTTGAGGGCCGGCTCTCCGCCGCTTCAGGAAGAGCGGGGCGGACCGGGGCGGATGTTTTTTTCCTGGCCCGGCCCCTCCCCGCCCGGAGCGGGCGAGGGGCCAAGGCCTGTTTTCAGCAAGGACTAATAACCGTCCCTATTTCCATTCAGGGGGAATGGCTTCGCAAACGGAATTGTGCTTATCCAGAATCTTGGAATACTTCATCACCACTTCCTTGGCCGGTTTGCCTTTTTTCTCCAAATCGGCCACCCACTTTTTGGTCTCCTCGGCGAACCGGGCCGACCAGAGGGCCTGCTCCTCGGCGGGCAGGGTATAAAGATTTACTTGGTGGGAGGTGATCTCCTCCATCATTTTGCCGTAGACCTTGTTGGTCAATCCGCCGGTGATCTTATAGGGGTTGCGGGCCACGTCCTCGATGATCTTCTGCAGATCCTTGGGGGTCTTGTCCCAGGATTTCTGATTCATGACCACGCCTTCGGTAACGCAACCGAAGGTGGCGATGGCGCCGTATTTGGCCACCTCATAGAGTTTGAAAGCCAGGACCAGGGGCGGGCAGGTGACCAGGCCGTCGATGGTGCCGGTCTCCAGAGCCAGATAAACGTCGCCCAGGGGCATGAACACCGGCTCGGCTCCCAGAGCCTTGATGTAGTTGGTCTGGTGACCGCCGGGGGAACGGAGCTTGAGGCCCTTGCAATCAGCCAGGGTCTTGACCGGCTTCTTGGTCCACAGATAGGACGAGATGCAGCCGTTGAGCTCCAGCATCTTCACACCTTTGAACTCGTCCTGCATGGTCTTGCACTGCTCGAAGAGCTCGTTGCCGATATCGGTGGAGACATCCTTACCCTCGGTCTTGGTGGCCAGGGAGAGGACGTCCGAGACGGGGAACCGGCCGGGGGTCCAGGTGGCGGTGAAATAACCCATGTCAGAAAGGCCGTTTTTAACAATATCAAAGTGCTCGGGGCCCTTTCCCAGGGCACCGCCGGCATAAAGAGTATAGGTAATCCGTCCTTTGGACTGCTCTTTCATTTTCTCCAGCATGGGGGTCCAAACGGTTTTTACCTCCCGGGAGACGGGAGTGTGCCAGGTGCTGAATTTAAGGTGTATTTTTCCTTCATCAGCCATTGCCGGCGGGGCTCCTATCAAAGCCACCGCCAGAACCATCACCAGGGCCAAGCCCAGAAAACCATTTCTTTTCATCTCGCCCTCCTTAAAAGTTCAATTACCCGAATCGAACCGGCCGTCGGCCTTGTCCGTCCCGTTCCTGAAATCATGTTTGAATTTTTATAACCTCTTAGCCTCTTATAATTCCTTAGCTTTTTTCAGATCCAGGCTGGGCCACAACACCGCTCCGGCCTTTTCCATCTCCGCCCAGGCGGCTTTGGAGGTGTCCGGAGCCACTCCCCGGCAGAGATCCTGAACCACCACGATCTTGTACCCGGCGGCCAGACCGTCCATGACCGTGGCCTTGACGCAGTAATCGGTGGCGATGCCGTAAACGACCAGGGTCTCTATCCCCGCCTCTTTCAGGGTCTTGTTCATGGCGGTCTCGGCTCCGCCGTCATCCTTGAATCCGGAATAGGAATCGAAGTTGGAATCCGTGCCCTTCTGGACGATTTTAGTGAAAACGGCCTCATCCAAGAGAATCTTGGCTCCGTCGGTGTTTTGGACGCAATGATCGGGCCACATCACCTGCTTGCGGCCGTCTTTCAAGGTGATCAGTTGGTAAGGTTTAGACCCTTTGTTGTTGTTGGCAAATGACATGTGGTCGGCCGGATGCCAGTCCTGGGTGGCGTAGATGGGCAGCCCCGCCGCCTTCAGCTCGCCCGTGGCTTTGACCACGTCTTTTAGATAGGCCTCGTCCGATCCTTCAACGGCCAGGGAACCCTTGTGCGCCGTGGTAAAATCGGCCTGCACATCGACCACGATCACAGCCGTTTTTGAGCCGGCCACCGCGACCTGGCCAAAGGCCATGATCCCCAGACACAACACCAAAATCAAATTAATAACCCTCATTTCTTCCTCCGTGTTTAGTTGTGGAAAAAACGGTTTATTTTTTTGTGCTCTATCCGGGCGGAGGCGGTTAAATTTCTTCTTGACCGCTTCCTGTTGAGATTATACTTTATGTACTTAGATTATAGTTAAAAAAAAGTAAGCCAGTCAACCCTCAAAAACAAGAAGTTGTCTATATGGATTTAATCGCCTCAATAGGTCATAAAATCAAGGGGATGCGGACCTCGCTGGGCTTAACCCTGCAACAGGTGGCGGATTCGGCCGGGTGTTCCGCCGCCTACATCTCCCAGATCGAAAACGACAAGGCCTCGCCCTCCATAGCCACTCTAAAACGGATCGCCAAGGTCTTGAATGCCCGTATCGTGGATTTTTTTGTGGACGAAGTGCGCGAGGAGAAGGTGGTCTCCGAACCCCATGAATGGTCCCGGGTATCATTAAAAGGGTGGCGGGCCGAGATCAAGCAGATGGTACCGTCCGTGTCCCAGAAGCACATGCAGCCTTTTTATACGGTTATCCAGCCCGGAGGCGGCTCCCGGGAATCCTACTCCCATGTGGGAGAAGAGTTCGGGCTGGTTTTGGAAGGGGAGATGACCCTGAAGGTCGGTTCGGACACCTTCCTGGTAAAGGCCCCTTCCTCTTTTTATTATTCTTCGCTTTTACCCCATTCGTGGATTAACGAGGGCGACCAACCCTGCCGCGTGGTCTGGGTGGTCAGCCCGCCGTCCTGGTAGCATGGAGGTTTAATATGGGCATGTTGGTAAAGAACGCGGGATTGATTGTTTCCGGAGAGATCTCCGATCCCATTTTGGATGCGGACAGCCTCATCATCGAAGACGGGTATATTAAGGAGGTGGGCCGGGGGCTGACCCCACCCCAGGGAGCCCAAGTCGTAGACGCCGGCGGCGGGGCGGTGACGCCGGGCCTGATCGACAGCCACTGTCACGTTGTCCTGGGCGATTACACCCCCCGGCAGTTGATGGTCAATTTCCTGGATTCCTCCCTGCACGGCGGGGTCACCACCAGCATCTCCGCCGGGGAGGTCCATCTTCCGGGCAGGCCCAAGGATCCGGTAGGGACCAAGGCCCTGGCCATTCTGGCGGCCAAGTCCTGGGCCAATTTTCGACCCGGAGGGATGAAGGTCCTGGGCGGTTCGGTGATTCTGGAAAAAGGTTTGATCGAGGCCGACTTCGACGAGATGGTCGCGGCCGGAGTGAAGGTGGTGGGCGAAATCGGCCTGGGCTCGGTCAAGGACCCGGACGAGGCGGCCGAGATGTGCGCCTGGGCCAAGGCCAGGGGTATGATCGTGATGATGCATACCGGCGGCACCTCCATCCCGGGCTCGTCGGTGGTCGGAGCGGAGCAGATCATCAAGGTCAAGCCCAGTGTGGTCTCTCACATCAACGGTGGCCCCACCGCGGTGAGCCTGGAGGAGGCCGAAAAAATAATCACGCAAAGCGATGCGGCCATCGAGATTATCCAGTGCGGTAACGTGTTCCGGGCCGCTCAGGTGACTAAAATCATCATCGACAGAGGAGAGATCGGCCGGCTTATTCTGGGAAACGACGCCCCTTCCGGCACGGGGGTGGTGACCCTGGGTATTCTGCGCAACATCTCCTGGCTGGCCTCCCTGGGCGGAATGGCGCCGGAGGCGGCCATCTGCTGCGCCACGGGCAACACGGCCAAGCTCTACGGCCTGAACCGGGGCATCATCGCCCCCGGCAAAGAGGCGGACCTGATTTTCATGGACGCACCCATGGGCTGCCCCGGAGGCGACCTTCTGGCCGCCCTCAAGGAAGGGGATACGCCCGGGCTGTCCATGGCCATCGTCGACGGCAAGATAGTTATTTCCAAAAGCCGGAACACGCCCCCGCCCGTACGCAAGGCGGCCCTGATCTAACTTATGCCCCCGAGGAATGATTCCTTGGGCGGGCAGGAGAGGAGATGCTAGATGGAGATTAGAAAACTGGTAACCGTGGTCGAGGAGACCTTGACCGAGATGGACCGGAAGATCGACCCCCCCACCCGCAAGGCGGCGGCCATCGCGGTTATCAAAAACCCCTTTGCCGGAAAATACGTCGAGGATCTGACCGAGTTGATGGACATCGGAGCAGAGTTGGGCGGTATGCTGGGTAAAAAGTGCCTGGCGGCCCTGGGGATAGGTCCGGAACAGGCGGAGAGTTACGCCAAGGGCTGCCTGGTGGGCCTGGACGGAGAGATGGAGCACGCCGCCGCGATCATGCATCCCAAACTGGGCAAACCCTTCCGCGACGCTCTGGGACGGGGGTTGGCCCTTATTCCCTCCATAAAAAAACGGGGACCGGCCGGGGCCACCCTGGATGTACCCCTGAATCATAAAGATGCGGCTTTTATCCGCTCCCACTTCGACGGCATGACCGTGGCCGTGGAAGACGCGCCCAGATCCGACGAACTGATGGTGGCTTTGGTGGTGACCGACTCGGGTCGCCCCCTGCCCAGGATCGGCGGGCTGACCAAGGAAGAGGCCAAGTACGAAGACGGCCTCCGCTAGCCACGCAATCTGGTAACCGGACGGCCCTGAGAGGGGCCGTCCCTTACTAAAATTTAGGAGAGAAGACTAAGATGGCTGTTCTGGAAGAAGTCAAGAGCAACTATGGTCGGTTGAAGCTTTACATGGACAACGAGTGGGTGGAGTCCAAGTCGACCGACTTTCGGGAGGACGTGAACCCCTTTAACGAGGAGGTGATCGCCGAGTATCCGCAGGCGACCCAGGCGGAGGCCCGGGCGGCGGTGGAGTCGGCCCAGAGGGGTTTTGTGGCCCTCAATCAGATCGCGTTGCGGGAGCGGGCCCGGATGCTCTTTGACATGCGGCAGGCCTTTGACGCCAAGGCCGAGGAGCTTTCGCGGGTGTTGAGTCAGGACCACGGGCGGACCATCGGCGAGGCCCGGGGCTCGGTGCGGCGGGTCGTCGAGAACATCGAGTCGGCCTGCTCCGCGGCCTACGGGTTGGCGGCCCGCAACGAGCACCTGGACAACCTGGCCACCGGGATCGACATGTGGCTGACCTGGGAGCCGGTGGGTCCCTGCCTGATCATCACCCCGGGCAACATCCCCATGCACGCCTGGTCGTCCTATGTGCCCTACGCCTTGGCCGCCGGCTGCTCGGTGGTGGTGAGCCCCTCCCGCCAGGATCCGGTGGCGGCCGAGTGGGTGGTCCGGACGGCCATGGAGGTGGGCTGGCCCAAGGGGACCATCAACCTGGTCCACGGGGGCCGGGAGATCAACAACTACATCTTGGAGCAGCCCGAGATCCAGGGGATGGGCTTTATCGGCTCCACCAAGGCCGGCTGGCAGCTTTTCAAGAAATGCGCCGAGTCGGGGATCAACTCCTCCATCAACGGCAACGGCAAGAACACGGTGGTGGTCATGCCCGACGCGGAGTTGGAGACCAGCCAGGTCTACATGCGCCAGGGCTGCTTCGGCATGACCGGCCAGAGGTGCCTGGGTTCGGACAACGTGGTCATCGTGGGCGACATCTACGACCAGGTCAAGGAGGCGTTTGTGGCCCAGGCCAAGGGCATGAAGCTGGGCTGCGGTCTGGACGAGGAAACGGGCATGGGCCCATACGCCACGGCCGCGGGCCGGGACAAGGTCTCGGGTTGGGTGGACCGGGCTCTGGCCCAAGGGGCCAAGATGGTCTACGACGGCCGGTTGAACGTGCCGGACAAGGGCTTTTTCATGGGCCCCACCATCATCGAGGATGTCGAGTACGGCATGGAGATCGCCAAGGAGGAGTCGTTCGGCGCCGTGGCCGCCCTGATTCGGGCGGAAAGCCTGGAGGAGGCGATCGAGCGGATCAACACCAACGTGGATCTGGGTCACTCGGCCTGCATCATGACCGCCAGCGGCAAGAACGCCCGCAAGTTCGCCCGGGAGGTGGACACCGGCAACATCGGGATCAACGTGGGCGTGCCCCAGCCGTTCGCCTTCTTCCCCCTGGGCTCCAAGCGCAAGTCCTTCCTGGGCGGGGCCAAGACCAGGATGGCCTCCATGAGGCTCTTCCTGGACGAAAAGACCGTCACCGCCAGGTGGGTCTAACCGCCGGGCTTGACTGACCACTGAAAACCGAAATGAGCGGGGCGCCGGAGGAGATCCGGCGCCCCGCTTTTTTGCCGGGCTTGGTTTTATAGCAAGTTTCAAAAATATGTTTCGTATTTTTGACGGACCGGCGGGCGGTAAGGGCAGGGCACTTTTCCTGAAACAAATTTAATCTGCTATGGAAACAACCACGTTCCCCTTTTTGTGCCCTTTCTCAACATACTCGTGGGCCTGGACGATCTGCTCCAGGGGATAGACCCGGTCGATCACCGGTCTGATCCGCCCTTCCTCGGCAAGCTTTTTCAGCAGAAGCAGATCTTCCTTTTTCTCTTGGGCCACCCCGCCGATCACTCTTTTTCCGCTGGTCAGGTTCACCCAGAGCCCCCGCAGGACAGCCCCCGGGGACGTATGCACGGTTCTGAGGTAGTATCCTTTGGGTTTCAGGGCTCTTACACTTCCTGAAAAGGGGCTCTTGCCCACGGTGTCGAAGATAATATCGTAGGTTTCGCTTCGTCGGCTGAAATCCTCCCTGGTGTAGTCGATGACCTGGTCGGCTCCCAAGGATTTCACCATCTCCAGATTGGCGGTGGAGCAGACCCCGGTGACTTTGGCCCCGAAGTGCTTGGCCAGCTGGACCGCAAAGGTGCCCACGCTGCCGGATGCCCCATAGATAAGGACTTTTTGTCCGTTCCCGATGCCGCCTTTTCTAAGGAAGTGCAACGCCGCATGGCCTCCGAAAAATACGGCTGCAGATTCCTCGAAGGTCAGGTTTCCCGGTTTTTCAGCCAGCAGGCCGTCCTGGGGCAGGGAAATATATTCGGCGTAAGCGCCTGAGCCGAAACCGGCGGACCCGAAAACCGGATCACCGCACTTGAATAATTTTACTCCGTCCCCCGTCGCTTCAATCTCCCCGGCCAGCCCCGTCCCCAGTATAGTATTTTTCGGTTTCAGAAGACCTGCGAAAAACCTGACCATAAAAGGGTCGGCCTTGCGCAGGCGCCAATCAGCCGAGGTGACCGCTGCCGCCTTTATTTTTACCAACACCTCGCTGTCTTTCGGCGTTGGTTTGCCCGCCTCTTTCACCTCCAACACCTCGGGAGGTCCGTATTCCGAATACACGGCCGCTTTCATGAAACCACCTCCGGGACAGGTATACTCCAGGGCTGACACCTACTTGAAATTCCTGCTGAGACCATGCTTGCAGGGTTACGCCATTGGCTCGATCCTCCTGTCAACCTAATTCAACCCTGTTTGGATGGCAAACCAAAAGCCTGGACAGCCGGAGCGACCGGCCCGGTTTATCCCAAAGCACGGCTGGGGGCGAAAACTTTTCGTCCGGGTTTGTCCACGATGTGGGGTGGTGCGCCTTTCTCCGGCCGGAAATACCGTTTGTGGGATTGGTCCTTATCGGGGTTCCAAAGGTGCGTAATCGTCCGTCCGGATCTCTGATTATTCCAATCCGGGAAGTGGCCGGACGTTAAAAACGGGCCGCGTTGATCAGGCCCGCCCTACCAGCCGCGGGTGGTCAATATTTCATTTATCAGGTCCATTCTGCGGGTTTCGTCGAGTTTCAGCCTTTTGGTCCGCCCCTCCCGGATCTTGTCGGCCAACACATCCAGGTTTACCGGCTTTTCCATGAAATCCAGAGCCCCCTCCTGCATGGCCTCCACCGCGTATTTGACGCTGGCCTGTCCGGTCAATAGGATGATCTGCAGGTCCGGGTTTTTCTCCAAGGCCAGCTTGAGGGTCTCCAGGCCGTTCAGCCCGGGCATCATCAGGTCCAGGACGATGACGTCATAGCCCGCCTGGCCCAGCCTGGTCAGGGCCTCCATGCCGCTGGCGGCCGTGTCCACCAGAAAATCCCGGATCCTGAGGCGTTCGCCGATACCTTCCAGGAACTCCTGCTCGTCGTCTACGATCAGAACGCTTGCTTCGGTCATGGTCTTTCTCCTCTGTGGAGGTTTTAGGGGAAGGTCATGAGGGCAGCTTAAGACAAAGCGCCCCGGCCTCCACGGTTTCCGTTACCGCCCCCTGTGCCAACAACTCCCTGGAGGGAGCGACCAAGTCCCCGCCGAGTTCCCCGCTGAACCGCAAGAAAATTTCTCCCTCGGACTGGGTCAGGGAGGCCTTGACCTGGCTGCCGGAGGGAGCCGCCTTGATCGCCTCCTCGAGAGAGGCCCACAAGATCTGTTCCAACAAAATCGGCCGTACCCGGACCTCCAGGGGAGTCTCCTCCGGTAACGGTTCAAGGGCCAGACTCACTTTCTTGAAGCCGGCGTTCCGCTCATAAAGGCTGACCATAAGCCGCAGGGTCCGGATCACGTCCGCCCGGGGGATTTCCGCTTCCGCGCTGTGGGCAAAGGCGTTGAGCCTTTTGAGCATTCCGTTGGACCGTTCCACCCGGTCCACCACCCTCTGGGCCAGGGCCTTTATCCGGTCGGGATCGAACTCCAGGCCCTGTTCTGCCATGGCCAGGATCTCCACGATCAGATTGCCGGTCTCGTTGATGACGGCCAATTCGTTTTTTAGCTGGTGAGTGACGCCGGCAGTCACCTCCCCGAAAAATTCCAACTCCCGCATAAGCACCTCCGCGGCCGCCTGGTCAGAGGGCGCGCCCAGCCCTAGTTATCCTGCTGCATCAGGGCCAGCAGGTCCTTGATGTCAAAAGGCTTGAGAATATAGTGGTCCGCCCCCAGGCCCCTGGCCTCGTCCTGGCTGTCGCTGGAGTTGTGTCCGGTGAGCAGAATGATCTTGGTCCGTGGCCAGCGGGATTTGATGGTCCGGATGGTGC
Source organism: Desulfarculia bacterium (assembly GCA_963662305.1). Lineage (GTDB taxonomy): Bacteria > Desulfobacterota > Desulfarculia. The sequence continues at coordinate 2,141,284 of OY759351.1, forward strand.
CGAACCCGCCCAGGCCGGGCATCTTGAGATCCACTATCACCCAGTCGTAGGTCCGCTTCTCAAAATGTTTCAGGCCGTCCTCGCCGCTTATGGCCCAGTCGTTATCGATCCCCCGCAGATCCAGCCGCTCGGACAAGGTGGTGACCAATTCTTTTTCATCGTCTATGAGTAACACTCTCATCTCTTCAATTCCCCGATATTTGGGTTTGCGGCATCGACCCCCCGGTTCAACGCCTAGATCACTTCAATCTCATCCCCTGCCGATTTCTTGTGGCGGGGCAGCAAGATGTGGAAGGTGGTTCCCTGGCCCGCTTCGCTGTCCACCTCGATTTCGCCGCCCATCTTGCGGACGATGCCGTAGGTTATGCTGAGGCCCAGGCCGGTGCCCTGCTCGCCCTTGGTGGAAAAAAACGGGGTGAAGATATTGTTCAGGTCCTCCTTGGAGATTCCCGTTCCGGTATCGGAAACGGCGATGGCCAGGTGGTCCTCGTTCGGTGAGGCAACCTTGATGACGATCCGGCCTCCGTTTTCCATGGCCGCCAGGGCGTTGTTGATGATGTTGAGCAGGACTTGCTGCAACTGGCCCTTGTCCGCCTCCAACGGCTTGGTGTCCGGTGGTATGTCCAGAATTATCTCGATATTCCGGTATTCGGCCTCCTTTCCCAGGAACCCCAGGACCTCCTTGATCAGGGCTTCGATGTGGAGTTCCTCGCTGCGCAGGGGCAGGTGGCGGGCGAAGCCCAACAGACGGTGGGTTATCTCGCTGACCCGGACAACCGAGTCCTCGACCACCTTGGCCTGGCGGAGGAGTTTTTCCTTGTATTTGAACTCATCGTCCAGGGAGAGGATATCTTTCATCAAGCCCACTTTTTCGTTGATGATGGAGACCGGGTTGTTGATTTCGTGGGCCACTCCGGCGGCCAGGCGGCCGATAGAGGCCAGCTTGTTGGTGTACTCCACCTGGTGAAGCATGGCCGCCCGCCTCTGGTCGGCCTCGTAGATCCGGGAGACCAGGGTGGAGGTCCCCCACCAGACCACCGCCAGAATGGCGATGACGCTCAAGCCCACCATGGCCAACACGTTGATTCTGAGGAAGCCCCATTTCTGCAGCAAGGTCGGCTGGTTGACCACCACCAGGGTCAGCCGGGTGCCGTTGATTCCGGTCAGCCGGTAGAACATCCGCCGCCCGGACTCATCCCTTGTCTCGAAGAGGCCCTCCTGATCGGCGGTGGAGTCCCCCAGCAGGGGGAATCTGGTCAAGACGCTGCCGAAAATACGGGAAGGAGTCTGGATCACCCCCTCCTGGTTGATCAGGAACAGGTCGCCCGTGTGCTGCAGGTCGCCGGCTCCCAGCAGGTTGTTGAGCCGGTCGGTGTCGATGGTGGCCCGGATGACGTAAGGCCGCTCTCCCTGCCTGATGTGGCGGACGGCGATGACGATGTGGGGGAAGTTGCGGTGGCCCAGAAAAACATCGCTGATAAAGATGCCTCTGATCCGGACCTCCTTGTACCAGTCCTGCTCCTTGTAATCGTGGTCCTGGAGGTTGTAGGGCCCCACGTAGGCCCTTTGAATACCGTCCTTGTCGATCAGGCCCAAGTCCACCACCCCGCCGAAGGACTGGCGCAGCCGGTTGAAGACCGACTCCAGCAGATCCGGGTCGGAGAGCTGGGCGAAGTTATGGCTGAGGTTGACATAGGCCAGGGCCGCCTGCCGCTCCTCCAGAAAATAGGAAACCTGGATCCTGTAGGTGGCCGAGAGCTGGCGGAGATGGTGGTTGATCTCGTTCTGCTGGAGTTTGTATTGTCTGTCGAACTGATAGAAGTTGATCCCGGCCAGGACCAGCACCGGCACCAGGGTGACCACAATGGCCAGCCACAGGGTGTTCCGCCACATCCGCCGGTAGTTGAGCAGCTCCATGTGGGAGTCGCTCTTCTCCCAAAACTCCGGTTGTATTATTTTCCAGAGGCCCAATACTACCCCGATCTGACCTTGTCGTAGGCCCGCCGCATTGTTTCGGAGAGTTTGTCGATATCCACGGGTTTTTCCAGATAATCGAAGGCGCCCAGGGACATGCAGGTCTCCCGGTCCTTCTCCGAGCCGTGTCCGGTGAGGATGATCACCTCCACCTTGGGATGATCGGTCTTGATGTGCTTGAGCACCTCGATGCCGTCCAGCCCCGGCATTTTCAGGTCCAGGACAATGACTTCGGGTTCATCGTCGACAATGACCCGCAGAGCCTCTTCCCCGTCGTAGACCACGGCCGAACCGATATTGCGGAACAGCAGGCGCTCGGACAGGGTCTGAACGAACTCCTGCTCGTCATCCACCAGCAGAACCTTGGAGCGCAACTGGAAATCGGCCTGGCGGTAGACATCGGCCCGGTAATAATCCGGCCCCGGCTTCACCTCCACCCGGTCGACCCTTTCCACCGAGCGGGCCAGCTTCTCCAACTCTTCGCTCAGGCTGCCCAGCATTATCACTTTTTTGTTGATCAGGATGGTTACCGCGCCTTTCTCGGTGGACACCTCGAAGTTGGGCGGGTTGTGGCCGTGTTCGATCAGGCGGGCCCAGACTCCGGACGTAAGCTGAAAATCGCCGACCATCCCGCGCGATTCCTCTGTGGGAGCCAGGATGGGGCTGGCCGCATTCTCGCAGATCAGGTCCACCGCCTCGGCCGCCTGGAGGTCGTCCACGACCAGGCGCAGGTCGTAATTTTCCGGGTCCCAGGGCCCCCGGTCGTGGATATATTCCACCCAGCGGAAGGCCGCCTCGTCGTCGCCGTGGATCCTGGCCAGAGCCTCCTTTTCGCTCAGGCCCATCTCCCGCACCGCCCTGATCATTCTGCGCCGGGTGGCGGCGATGAGACAGATGTCCAGGGAATGGCTGATCCGGCGCGGAATGAGCTGGGAGGCGTAACCCGGCAGCACCAGATTCTCCCGCTCCAGAACCCGGGCCACCTCCATCCGCAGAAAGGCCACCGCCCGTTCCCGTTCATGGGAAAATTTGTTGAAGATGGAGGGCCGGCCGAACATGGCCCGCCGCAGGGCCTCGGCGGTCAGGCCCGACTCTCTGGCCGCCCCTCCGATCAGGTCCTCGTCCCGGACAAGATCATATTTCAGTCTGGCCGCCACTCCCTGGGCAACCTCTTCATCCCCGCAAAACGTGCCGCTGAATATATTGATTACGCACATCTTCTATTCTCCGGAAAATTCGTGGACCGCTTCCAAGGGGCACACCGTGACCAGGGGGCAGTCTTTCTCGCTGGAGTCCCGGTGGGCCTGTTCATGGATCTGGCCTATGGCCGTGGCCGCCAGGGGATAGATGTGGTCCTTCCCGATCTTGGCCAGCAAGTGAGTCCGCCGCATGGCTTCCAACACATTCTCCTTGATGTGGCTGAACGAGATGTCATACCCCGCGCTGCGCACCCGATCTATGATCAAGGATAACGCATCCTCACCCGAGGCGTCGATATCGTTGATGCCGTCGGCCACCAGAAGGATGTGCTGCAGCTTGGGCATGTTCTGGATGCGCTCGTTGATCTGGTCCTCCAGGAAGCTGGCGTTGGCGAAGAACAGGGGTCCGTCAAAGCGGATCACGGCCACATGCTCGCACTCCCGGAGGTGGTAATGCTCGGCGTCGCGCAGGGAGCAGTCCGGATGCATGGACAGGTTGGCCACCCGGGGGCGCATGCTCTTGTAAAGAAAGACCAGGACGGAGAGAACCACCCCGATCATGATCCCGGTTCCCAGATGGGGGGCGAAGATCAGGGTGGCCAGAAAGGTGATGATGCTGATTACCCCGTCGTACCATTGGGCCTTCCAGGCGTGGATAAAACCGGAGATGTTGATCAGTCCGATCACGGCCATCATTATCACCGCAGCCAGCACGGCCTGGGGCAGGTTGTAGAGCAGGGGGGTGAAGAACAGCAGCACGATGACCACCATGAGGCTGGTGACCACGCTGGACAGCCCGGTCATGGCTCCGGACTGGAGGTTGACCGCCGAGCGGGAGAAGGAGCCCGAGACCGGATAGCTCTTGCCCAGGCAGCCGATGATATTGGCCAGGCCCTGGCCGATCAGTTCCTGGTTGAGGTCCAGCCGCTGGCCGGTCTTGGCGGCCATGGCCTTGGCAATGGCGATGGCCTCCATGAACCCCAGGAAGGAGATGATCACGGCATAGGGCAGGAGTTGGAAGATAATGGACAGGTCCAGGTGGGGCATTCCGATGGTTGGCAGTCCGGGAGGGATGTCCCCCACCACGGCCCCGCCGCCGGTCATCTTCAAGGCCTCCGGGTCCACGGCCCGCTCGCCTACGGCCAGCCGCCACAGCCGTTTGCGGCTGTCCCCGTGGCTGGCGGACGGGGGCCTGAGCTTAAAGGAATCCCGGTTGTCCGGCCCCTCCGCCCGGATGAGGATGTAGTCGCGCAGCTTTTCGCGCAGCAGGTGGGCCCGGCCCTTTTCCCTGTAGATCAGGGCCGTGTCCAGGGAGGCTTCCTGCTCCAGCTTGAGGGTGGCGATGTGGTCCTCCGGGCGGGACTTGCCGTTCTCGTCCCTGATTTTGAGGTTGACCTCCGCCCGGACGTTGCCCAGGGTCTCTATTTTCTGAATGGCCTGGTTGTAATCCACTATCTCCCGCCGGATTCGGGGCTCGGCGACGGCCGACAGAGGAACCCGGACATCGTGCTGAAATCCTGACATCCAGGAGATGACCGTAGCCAGGACCACGGCCACCAGAACATAGGGGATTTTGGGGTTGAGCCGCTTGAGCCCCCACATGACCGTAAAGGCGCCCACGGCCATGGCGAAGGTGGGCCAGTGAGTGTAGTGGACCGCCGCCACCAGGACCCGCCAGATGGTCTCATAGTGGTGCTCGGCCTTGTCCACGTAAACCCCGAATATCTTGGAGAGCTGGCTGGAGGCGATGATGATCGCCGCGGCGTTGGTGAACCCGTTGACCACCGGATGGGACAGGAAATTGACCACCAGCCCCAACCGCAGCACGCCCAGCAGCAGTTGGAAGATGCCCACCACCAGGGCCAGCAGCACGGCGTAGGCGATAAAGGCCTGGCTGCCCGCCGTGGCCAGGGGCTCCAGGGAGGCGGCGGTCATCAGGGAGACGATGGCCACCGGCCCGGTGGCCAGCTGCATGCTGCTGCCGAACAGGGCCGCCACCATGGGCGGCAGGAAGGCGGCGTAGAGGCCGTAGTAGGCCGGGAGCCCGGCCAATTGGGCGTAGGCCATGGATTGGGGAATCAGCACCAGGGCCACGGTCACCCCGGAGACCACGTCCACCCTCAGGCTGGCCAGGTTGTAATCCTTGAACCAGCCTAAAAAAGGCATCACCCTTTTTAACACGGCCCTATCTCTCCCGAGGCTGTCATCACTCCTCCAATCTGTATTTTTTTATCTTGCGCCACAACGAAACCCGGTCTATGCCCAGGATCTCCGCGGCCCTGGTTTTATTGCCCTGGGTCCAGCCCAGCACTTCCCTGATGTAGTCGCGCTCTTTGTCCTCCAGGGTGGGCAGCCTCTCCAGCCCCGCGCTCTCTCCGGAGCGGACGCCTTTTTTAACCTCCTGGGGCAGATCTTCCGGTTCCAGGCGCGGCCCGGAGCTCAGGGTTACGGCCCGTTCCATTATGTTCTCCAGTTCCCTGATATTTCCCGGATAGTGGTAATCGCTCAGGGCTTCCAACATCTCCCGGGAGATGGAATCGAATCTCTTGCCCTGCTTGACGGCGTATTTTTCCAGGAAGTGGTTGGCCAGCAGAGGGATGTCGTCGGCATGTTCCCGCAGGGGCGGCAGTTCCAGACAGACCACGTTGAGCCGGTAGAACAGGTCCGAGCGGAAGACGCCCTCCTCCACCTGTTTTTTCAGGTCCTGGTTGGTGGCGGCCACGATCCGGACGTCCACCGGGATGTGTTCATTGCCGCCCACCCTGGTGACCACCTTTTCCTGGATCACCCGCAGCAGCTTGACCTGCATGGACATGGGCATGTCCCCGATCTCATCCAGGAAGACGGTCCCTTTGTCCGTCGCCTCAAAGAGCCCAGGCCGGGTGGCCGTGGCTCCGGTAAAGGATCCCTTTTCGTGACCGAACAGTTCGCTGACCAGGAGCTCTTCGGAAAGGGCGGCGCAGTTGAAGGCCGTAAACCTTTCCTGGGCCCTGGTGCTGGCCTGATGCAGAGCCTTGGCAAAGAGCTCCTTGCCCGTGCCCGTCTCCCCCACCAGCAACACGTTGCAGTCGGTGGGGGCGATCCGGGCCACGGTCCGGATCAGGTTCCGGATGCTGGGATGGTTGCCCACGATGGACTCCACCCCGTCTCGGGCCCGGGCTTCGTCCTTGAGACGGCGCAACTCCTTGCGCATCAGGTTTTTTTCAAGAGCCCGGGTCACCTGGGTTCGGACTTCGTCGATCTTGTAGGGTTTGGCCAGATAGTGAAAGGCTCCCTGCTTCATGGCCTCGATGGCCGAATCCAGGGAGGCGAAGGCGGTCAGGATGATCACTTCCGTGTCCGGATTGATCCGCTTGACCTCGGCCAGAACCTGCATCCCGTCGACCTTCTTCATCCGCAGGTCGGTCAGAACAAGGTCGAACTCCTGGCCTGCGGCCAGGTCCAGGGCCTCCTGCCCCTCGGCCGCGGCCACCACCTGATATTCGCCGTCCCTCTCCAGGATGTGGTGCAGGTTGCGGCGGGCCTGGGGGTCGTCTTCCACAATCAGAAGCCTGGGTTTCACGGCCATGGCTCAGCCCTCCTTTCCGACCAGAGGGAGGGTGAGCCGGAACAGGGCCCCTTGGCCCAAGATGGAGTGGGCCTGGATGTGGCCCTTGTGGCGTTCCACAATGCCGTAGGTTATGGCCAGGCCCAGGCCGGTGCCCCGGCCGATCTCCTTGGTGGTGAAGAAGGGATCGAAGATGCGGGGCAGCACCTCCGGGGGGATGCCCCGGCCGGTGTCCTCTATCTCCAGCAACGCCTGGCCGGACTCCTTTTCTATGCGGCCCCGGACCACGATCAGCCCGCCCTGGGGCATCTCTTGGATGGAGTTCATGATCAGGTTCAACAGGGCCTGGACCAGGTGGGCCTTGTCCATTTCCAGGGCGATCCCCTCCGGAACGTCCACCCGGACCTCCACATTGGGGGGAACCTCTCCCCGGATCAGTTTCAGGGCCTCCCCGACCACGGCCCGCAGGTCCTCCCGGCGCAGTTCGAACTCCCTCTGCCGGGCGAACTCCAGGAGCGAGCTGACAATATCCCTGGCCTTGGAGACCTGCTGGTCGATGGCCGTGAGCAGCTCGCGATGGTACTCGGATACGTCCGTCGCCAGCTCCTCCAGGAGGATCTGGCAGGAGGTGGAGATATTGTTCAGCGGATTGTTCAGCTCGTGGGCCACTCCGCTGGTCAGGGTGCCCAGGGCGGAGAGCTTCTCGTTCTGGTTCATCTGCTCATTGGACTGCTGGAGGTGGGCGACCATGTTGTTGAAGCTCTGGACCAGGGAGTCTATTTCGTCCCGGTGGGTCCCGTCCCAGGGGATGGAGGCGTGGTCGCCCAGGGCCGCCAGTTCGGTGGCCTCTTCGATCATGTGTAACGGCCTGACCAGCCTGATGATGAGGACCCTGGCCAGCCAGGCCCCGATCAGGGTCAGCAGGGCCAGGAAGCCCACGAGCAGGGGGCGGTAATTCCGCAACAGGCTGCTGATGGTGTCCCGCTCGCGGCGGGCGATGCCCTCCGAGTTCTCGATGAGCTTTTTCCCGGTATCCCTCAGGCCGGCCACGGCCCGAACCTGCTCCGCGCTCTCCAGGTTGCCGGATTGGAGCAGCTGGTGGGCCTGCCCGAATTGACGGCGGTACTCTTCGGCCAGTTCGCGGAGCCGGCTCCATGCGGCCGCACCCCAGTAGCGTTCAATATGCTCCCTCTCGGCCAGGAGAACGGCCTCGTATTCCCTCAGATAGGCCAGGGCCTGGGCGAAATCCTCCTCGTGGTGATAAAGGAAGTAGTTTTTCTCGTACCTTCTGATCTCCAGGGCGGTGTTCAGCATCTCGTCGGCCTGGCTCAGAAAGACCAGCTTCTGCTCCATGCTGAAAAAATAGCCGTAGCTGACCGCCCCAAAGGCGGCCATGGTCAGAAAAGCCAGGGAGAAACCCACCACCAGCCTGACCCGTATCTTGCCCCGCCCCTTTAAAACGCCCATCACGCCTCCCCTGATGGTCGCCGCTCGCCGCTGATACCTAAACGCCCTTTTCCCGGACAGGCTGTCCCAAGTGAAGACAGCATCTCCGCCCGGGGATGTGATCAGCTGGGTCATGGTCGACTATCATGTAAGTTCCGTGCCATTATCCTCTTTGAACTTATAACGCTATGAATTAGCTAGCTATTTTATAGATTAAATCCCCGGTTCCGGAAAGCTGCCCGGGGCGTACTGTTGCCTAATGCAACACCAAAGCCTTTTTCGGCCGTTCTTTGATGCGTTACAACTGTCAGTAATTCAATAGGTTACCACAATCATCGCCGTTATGTTGCATTATTCAACGTTTGTTGGATCTGGATCGGCGGTTCAGCATCTTCAACCAAAGCCGGACCTGCCGAACCATCCTCCTCCAAAACGCAGCCAAGCCGGAACAGGGGGCGACTAGGTAAAAAAAGATTCGACCTGCTCCAATCGCGGTTAGGCGGAATATTTGGGGGACCGTCCTGTTATGTATAAATTGACATAATATACTTGACACCTGGCGGGACAATGGGGTATAGATAAAGTTAATGTTTAACGTACTGTAATTATTGATAAAATATCGTTATTCATATCTTTTCAAGTTGAAATAAAAAATTACCCCAAGTCCAGAACACATAACACTTACCGGCAGTCTCAAAGGGGCGGGCGTTTTGCGTTCAAACCCACCCCCATAGATTCCAACCCTGGGCCAAGGTGGGCCCAATCAAAAATAAGCAATTGCCAAAAGGAGATCCTGAAATGATTAGAAAGACCATGGTATTGGCAGTTTTCCTCTCGTTATTCGTTGGCGCCAGCGCCTGGGCCGACAGCAAGGAGATGCTTTTTCACGCCGGGGTGGGCCAAAGGTCCGCCTTGAACGAGATCAAGGCCGTTTTCGAGAAGGATCATCCGGACATCAAGGTCAACTTCTCCTACAAGGGCTCGGGTTATTTTATCGCCGACATCACCCGTTCCAAACAGGGCGATCTGTTCATGCCCGGCGAGGAGTTCTATCTGCTCCAGGCCGTGGAGCGGGGTTTTATCGATGATTACAACCCCAAGACCGATATTCCGGCCTACTTTGTCACCGTCATCATCACCCCCAAGGGTAACCCGGCCAATATCACCAAGATAGAGGATTTCGCCAAGCCCGGCATCCGGGTCGGTCTGGGAAATCCACGGGCCTGCGCCATCGGCATCTGGCACGAGAAAACCTTTAAGAAGGCCGGAATCTGGGACAAGGTGGCCAAGAACGCCACCTTGAGCGCCAAATGCATCCCCGAGCTGGGCAATGCGGCCCAGCACCGGGCCATCGATGCGGCCATTGTCTGGTCCACCAACGCGGTGCTCTATCTGCGCGACGTGGAAGTGATCCCCATAGAGCCCAAGTACCGGGGCATCGTCCGGCTGCCGGTGGGCCTGCTCAAGTTCGCCCGGTACACCGAAGAAGCCAAAATGCTCAAGGCCTTCATCCTCTCCGACCGGGGCCGTCAGATCTTCCACAGCCACGCCTACGCGGTGAACCCCAACATCCCGGTGGACAAGGACAGCTTCGCCCTGGACGGCGCCACGGACGAGGACATGGCCCATCTGGTCAACGCGGCCAAGGCGGTCAAGGACGAGTCCTTCAAGGTTTCGCCGGAAACGGTGGGCGACCTGGTCGGGGAAGTGGAACGCCAGAGAAAAACCAAGCGGGCCGGGTCCTAGGACTTAGCGGAGGCCACGCTCATGAGTATGCCCCTTGTCTCCCGTGGCCGGTGGTGGCCGTCCCTGTGCGTCGGGACGGCCATGCTGGCCGTCACTTTCTACGTTATCCTGGTGGCCAGCAACTGGATCTACCTGGGTTGGAGCGACACGGTCTATTTCTTTTCCCAGTCGCGTATGTGGCAGCGGTTCTGGCTGACGGTCTGGACCTCCACGGTGTCCTGCTCCATCTCCCTCGTGGTCGGCATCCCGGCCGGATACGCTCTGTCCCGGTTCCGGTTCCCCTGCCGCCACTTTTTCGCCACGGTCATCGACCTGCCCATTGTGGTCTCGCCGGCGGTCATCGGGGCCTTTTTGTTCGGCATCACCACCAGGTTCCCCTTTGACCTGATCAGCGAGCACTACAACATCTACATCGGCCGCAACGTCTACGGCGTGCTGCTGGTCCAGTTCACGGTCACGGCCGCCTTCTGCACCCGGCTGATGAAAGCCTCCTTTGACATGATCCCGCCCCGCTTCGAGTCGGTCTCCCGCAGCCTGGGGGCCTCCAACTTCCGGACCTTTTTCAAGGTGGTCCTGCCCATGGCCAAGAACGGCATCCTGGCCAGCATGATCGTGGTCTGGGCCCGGGCCGCAGCCGAATGGGAGGGGCTCATGCTTTTTGTGGGCGCCTCGGAGGGCAAGACCGACATTTTGCCCTTTGCCATCTATCTGGACTGGAACGGCGGCATGATGGGCTGGGTCACGTCCATGACCATAGTCTGCATCCTCATGGCCATTGCCGCCATGAGCGCCATGCGGATCATCGGAGGTAAGAGCAGTGTCTGGTGACAAAGGCAGCGACCGGACCATATTCCGGGCCTTTTTCTACAGCTTCGCCGGGTTCATGTTCCTTTACGCGGCCTATCTGTTTCTGAGCAACATCGATCAGCTGTTGGTCACCGAGGCCGCGGTGAAGACCCGGGAGATCGCCTCCTGGGGCGAAAACCGGGAGGTCATGAACCGGTTCGCCGGCGGGTTCTGGACCGACGGCTACTTTTGGCGGTCCCTGAACCTGACCCTGATCATCACCGTCATCACCACCATAATCGCCACCATCATCGGCATCCCCACAGCCTACGCCCTGACCCGGTTCAAGGTTCCGGGCAAGTCGATCATCGAAATCCTGTTCTCCTCGGTCATCGTCATCCCGGCCTCCTCGGTGGGGTTGTGCCTGATTGTGATGTTCAACTACGGACCCTTCTGGGATCTGCAAAAGGCCTTGGGCTTCCGGTTCGCCCACAGCATCTTTCCGGGGATGATCATCGCCTCCTTTGTGCTCTCCTTCGCCCTGGGCTTAAGCGCCTGGAAAGCCACCTTTGAGAGCATCAACCCCCGCTTCGAACAGGTGGCCCGTTCCCTGGGCAGCAGCAGATGGCGGGCCTTCCGCACGGTCACCCTGCCCATGGCCAAGAGCGGACTGGTGGCCGGGATCATCCTGGCCTGGACCAGGGCCATGGCCGAGTTCGGGGCGGTCCTCTTCTTCTGCGGCACTTTTCACGAACTGCCCCTGTCCCGATTCAGCAACCTGGAAAAAACCCTCCACATCCAGCAGGCCGACTGGCTCTCCGTGGCCATCTGGGCGGAGGTGGAGTACGGCAACGTGGAATACGGTTTTGCCGTGGCCTTCACCCTGGTTCTAATCGGCGGCTTGTGCGTCTACGCCATGCACCGCCTGGGAGCCAAGGGCTATATCTGGTAAAGGAGTACCCATGCTCAACATAAAAGAACTGAGCGGCGACCTGGGCGGCTTTGAGATCGGGCCCATCGACCTGACCGTGGAGGACGGCGAGTACCTGGTCGTCCTGGGCCCCACCGGCGCCGGCAAGACGGTTCTCATCGAATACATAGTCGGCATCCACCTTCCGGACAAGGGCCGCATTGTGGTCAATGATCAGGACATCACCGACCTCTACACCGAGGAGCGGAATATCGCCTACGTGCCACAGGACTACGCCCTTTTTCCCAACCTGAACGTGGAAAAGAACATCGCCTACGGCCTGGAGGCCAAGCGGCTGCCCCGGCCGGAGATCGACCGGACCGTGTCCGCCATCATCGACAAACTGGGTCTGGACTACATCCGCCACCGCATGCCCCTCAACCTGAGCGGCGGCGAAAAGCAGCGGGTGGCCCTGGGGCGGGCCCTGGTGACCAAACCCAGGCTCATCCTTCTGGACGAGCCCCTGAGCGCCCTGGACGAAAACCTGCGCACCGAGATGGCCTCTGAACTGCGCGCCCTTCAGCAGGAGCTGAAGGGCACCTTTGTCCATGTCTGCCACAACTTTGAAGAGGCGGCCGACGTGGCCGACCGGATCGCCATCATGAACCAGGGCAGGTTCATCCAGGTGGGCAGCCTCAAGCAGGTCATGTCCTCGCCTAAAAACGAGTTCGTGGCCCGCTTCCTGAAAGGACAGAACATCCTCCGCATGGACTCGGACGGTTCCAGCCTCAAGGGCGAGGGGGCCTTCTCCCTGGCCAAGGAAACGGCCTTCAAGGGCCGGGTCACGGCCGTGATCAGGCCGGAGACCGTGGAACTTTTGGACAACGGGGACAGCACTCAGAAGGACAACGTTTTTGCGGCCAAGGTGAAAAACGTGTCCACCAGGTCGCATTACACCGAGTTGAGGTTGGACGTGGGCCTGCCCCTGGTTGTCTACACCACCGAATACCACCGCATCGCGGGCCGGGATGAACTCCGGGTGCACATCCCGGCCGACAATATCGCGGTTTTCCAAAACGGCGAGGCCGAAACCGCAGGATAGTGAAAAGCCCTGATTTCAGAGTGTTCCGAAACACTCTGAAATCAGGGCTGGCCGGCCCCGAAACATTCCGGGGCCAGACAACAAACGGGGCCCGGGTGGCCCCCCGGCGCCCAGGAAAGCGTATAACTCACCCCCCAGCCTCCGGAATACACCTGGACCGGAATCCAGACCTTGTAAAATCGTGCGGTCAGGAGGCCGACACCGCCCTGGAAGAGGCCAATCTCTCACCCCGAAATGGTCCATAACTACATATACTCATTATGGTTTCAATTATTGTGTTTATAATAGATACAATAGTAACAATTTAACCATCGAACCCTTTTAAACGGCCATTCAGGCCTGGGCTTTTCTCGGCCTGGAATCGCTAAATCCGGCTGTTGTTAAGTTCGACGGTTTCCATCTTCACCGACTTGTTCTACAATCCGAACCGCTGTTAGAAGTATGCCGGGGGCGCGCCAAAGGACGGCGCGGGGTCTGGTGGAAAATCCGGCGTACCGCATCTCCTGAGAACGGGGCACGCCTGCAATCGCCGTCGCCGCTTCCGTCTCTTGATTTCGGAACCGCATCTCCCGGCGGCCTGACGAACGGCTCGAGAAAGGGTACCCATGAACTCCAAATCCATCCTGGACGGATTTATCGCGCCCCGCAGCATAGCCATCCTGGGCGCCAGCAATAACACCGAGAAGCCTGGCGGCAAGATTGTGGAAAACGTCGTCTCCAAGGGCTACGCCGGAGAACTTTTTCTGATCAACTCCAACTCGCCCGAGGTCCAGGGGCGCCCGGCCCTGGGTTCCGTGGCCGATCTTCCCTATGCCCCGGACCTGGTCTTCATTGCCATTCCGGCCCCGCATGTGGTGGGGGCCCTGGAGGACCTGGCCGAAATCGGAGTCAGGAGGGTCATCATTCTCAGCGCCGGGTTCAGCGAAGTGAGCGAGGAGGGCCGTCGAGCCGAGGAGCGCCTGGCCGAGATCGCGAACCAAAACGGCATGGTCATCCTGGGGCCCAACTGCCTGGGGGTGACGAGCCCCTACCATGCCGGCAAGTTCGCCGGTCTGCTGCCCGAGATGAAGCTGGGCGGCATCGATTTTATCAGCGGCTCCGGGGCCACGGTGGACATGCTGGCCGAACAGGCGGTGCGGCGGGGCCTGGTCTTCCACACCTTCTTCACGGTGGGGAACTCGGCCCAGATGGGCGTTACCGAGGTGCTGGGCCTCCTGGACCAGGAGCATGGCGAAGACAGTTCCAAGCACCTGATGCTCTATCTGGAAAAGATCAGGAACCCTAAAAAGCTGATGGAACACGCCCGGAGCCTGGCCCAGAAGGGCTGCGTGCTCATGGCCGTCAAATCCGGGGTGACCGAGGCCGGCCGCCGGGCCGCGGCCAGCCACACCGGGGCCATGGCCGCCGACGACACGGCCGTCCAGGCCATGTTCGACAAGGCCGGGCTGATCCGGCTGCACAGCAAACTGGACCTGGTCGATATGGCCACCGCCCTGACCCTGGCCAAGGGACGCTACAACGGCCGGCGGGCCTGCGTGATCACCGACGCGGGCGGACCCGGGGTCATGGCCGCCGACGAGCTGAACCGCCAGGGCATCCAGGTGCCCCAACTGCAAGCGGAGACCAGGCGCAAACTGGTCGAACTGCTGCCCCCCGGAGCCGGGGTCAACAACCCCATCGACTTCCTGCCCACCCGCACCCCGGAACAGGTGGCCCGGACCCTGGAGATCATCGCCCAAGACGAGGCGGACAACATCGACTACATCCTGTTCCAGGTGGGCACACCCGGCTTTACGGACAACTGGCCGATCTACCGGACCGTGATCCAGGCCATGGACCGTCTGCCCCTGCCCATCTTCGCCTCCTTTGCCACCTCCATCTCCTCGGCCGCAGCCCTCTCGCGCTACCTGGCCGCGGGCAAGTGCCACTTCGAGGACGAGGTCTCCATGGCCCGGGCCGTGGGCCGCATGGTCAACCGGCCCCCCATATTCATCCCCGGCCCAGACCCGGAGGGTTACGACGGGGAGGCGGCGGCCCGCATTCTCAAGGACGTGGGCGGCGTTGTTCCGCCCGATCTGACCCGGAAGGTACTCCGGGCGGCTGGTCTTCCCGAACCAGGGGAGATGACGCTTAAGACAAAGGAGGATTTGGCCGGGCTGGAATCCTTTGCCCCGGCGCCCTGGGTGTTCAAGGTCGCGGGGCCGCTCCACAAGACCGAACTGGGCGGGGTGGCCGTGGGGGTCGGACCGGAGGCCGCGGTGGAGACCTTCGACCGTCTCATGGGCATCGAAGGGGCCCAGGGCGTTCTGGTTCAGGAGACCGTCCAGGGGCCGGAGGTGATCATGGGCCTGAGCCGGGATGACAAGTTCGGCCACCTGGTGGCCTTCGGCCTGGGAGGCGTGCTGGCCGAAGCCCTGGGCGACGTTAAGTTCAAGCTGGCCCCTCTTGCCCTGGAAGAGGCGAGGCGCATGATCGAGTCCATAAAGGCTTTGCCCGTTCTCCGGGGATTCCGGGGCCGGCCCGGCATGGACCTGGACCGCCTGGCCGACTTCCTGGTCCGGGTCTCCCTTCTGGGCCGCGACGTCCGGGCCATCAAGGAGATGGACATCAACCCCCTCAAGGGGGCCGAGCGCAATCTCAGCGCGGTGGATGTCCGGATCATTATGGAATAAGGGCTGGCGGACAGGCCGGGTTGACCTTTTCCGGACCGGATGGCGGACCGGCGGGGACAGCCGGTTCCGGAGCCGGACCCCGGGCACCGGATCCGCCCGGACGAGATCTCCCCTTGACAAGATCCTCGGCTATCGCCTTATGATGATTCGGAGGCCCTGACAGGAGAGCCGCGACGGCAGGGGTTTTCCGTTCTCATGTTACGCGAAAGAACAGGATTTAATTGCCCCGGGCCGAATGATGGGGCCCGGCAGGATGTTGTGACACGGAGGTGTTCCCCAAACCGGTCCGGCCCGGAAGAATCTGGGGGCGGGGCGACCCATAACCATATGACCTGATTGAGCGGGAGTATGATCGAGCAGGACAGAATTCTGGCCCAGCAGGAGGCCATCTTCCAGTCGTCTTTTGACGGCATCTGGATCTGCGACGGCGAAGGGCGGATCGTGACCCTCAATCCCGCTTCGGAAAGAATCAACAGCATCCGGGCCGAGGACTGGATCGGCCGGCACATAAGCGAGCTGCAGTCCGAGGGTATCATCGATAAGTCGGTGACCCTGGAGGTACTCAAGAAAAAACGGCCGATTACGATTTTTCAGACAGCCGAGAGGACCAATAAAAAACTCCTGGTAACCGGCAACCCCATTTTCCGGGATGACGGGTCCATCGAGCTGGTGGTGACCAATGATCGGGACATCACCGAGTTGGACAATCTCAGATTGAAGCTTATGGAGAGCGAGGCCAGGACCGAGCGGTTTCAACACGAACTGATGAGAATAGAAGGTCAGATAGAGGCCGGGGGAGTCTTTATCAGCCGCTCCTCGGTCATGCGGCAGATCCTGGCCACGGCCATCCATGTGGCCGGTTTCAAGTCCGCGGTCCTCATCTCCGGCGCCTCCGGCACCGGCAAGAGCCTTCTGGCCAAACTGATCCATCAAAACTCCGACCGCAAGGACAGGCCTTTTGTCAGGGTGGAGTGCGGAGCCATCCCGGCCTCCCTGTTCGAATCGGAAGTTTTCGGCTATGAGAAGGGGGCTTTTACCGGAGCCAACGACAAGGGCAAACTGGGTCTTTTTGAGATGGCCGAGGGCGGGACTCTGTTTTTGGACGAGGTGGCCCTGGCCCCCTTTGATCTCCAGCATAAACTGTTGCGGTTTGTGGAATCGGGCGAGATCGTCCGGGTCGGCTCAACCGAACCGGTCAAGATCGACGCCAGGATTGTCACCGCCTCGAACATCGACCTGGAAGCCATGGTCAAGGAGGGTCGTTTCAGGAACGATCTCTATTATCGCCTCAAGGTCGTTCCCCTGGCGCTCCCCCCGCTCAAGGACAGGGCAGAGGATATCCCCTTTCTGATCCGGCATTTCCTGGATCATATTAACACCCGCTTCAACACCGACAAGGTGATCGACGGCCAGGCCATGGAGGCCCTGGTCCGGTATGACTGGCCGGGCAACGTGAGGGAGGTGGAAAACCTGGTGGAGAGGCTGGTGGTCATGTCGCCCCACCGGGTGATCGGCATGACCGATTTGCCCGAACCCCTGTTCGAGGTCAAGAGCCTCCTCCCCGCCCTGGTCAAGGACCGGGGCCTTAAAGAAGCGGTAAGGGAGTTCGAGGCCCAATTGATCGAGCTGGCCGTTGAAAGGTACGGTTCCCAGGCCAAGGCCGCCGAGGCCCTCAAGATCAGCCAGGCCACCATCACCAGAAAAAGACGGGGATTTTCATAAATAAAATTACCTTTTCATTTTTGAAAGAGAGGCGATTAACCCGTCACTCCCCGCCTATCCGAGCGAATCGTAGAAGTTTTTATTCCCAGCTTGCATTTATAAGCAGACTCCCGCCAATCCGGATTCTTTTCCGGAATCCTTATTTCCTTTATAACGTCCTGTTATCAAATCAATATTTAAAATAATACCCGGCTCTGGGGGAAATGGAACGCCCCTTGCTTTTCAATATCTCATTATTAGTGGCAAAAATTCATCCGGTCGCCGGTTGCAAGGACGGCCCAGTTGCTGCGGAACTGAAAATTGGAAAACGAAAGCCTGCAAGATTTCATTCAAAAACTACCTCCGGGCAAGGCCTGCCTGATCCTCAAGGACGGCCGCCCAGAAGACCTGGCCAGGTTCCGCTCATCCATCCGGGAGCACCGCCTCCAGGTCTTGCAGGAAAGGGAATTTGTTCAACCCGACGGCCTGGCTTCCCTGGTCGTATCTCTGCCGCCGCAGAGCCTCCACGATCTGCTCCTGGAACTGGCCATCAAAGGCGTGGGCGGAGAATTGATCGGCTATGAGGCGGGAGAGGAACGAGCAGGACCGGTGGGCCGCGGCGATGAATCAGGGAGAGCAAATTGAACGCTAATGAAACCACAGGCCGTTTGAACGAACTCCGGGCCGGCTCTGTTCCCCGCGGACCCTACAGCAGCACCGCCCTCTTTGCGGACAAGGCCCGGGGGGCGCTCCTTACGGATATCCAGGGGCGGACTTATATCGATTTCGCCGGAGGCATCGGCGCCCTGAACGTGGGGCACAGCCACCCCAAGGTCGTGGCCGCCATCCAGGATCAGGCCTCAAAATTCACCCATACCTGTTTTCACGTGGTCATGTACGGGCCATACCTGGAGCTGGCCGAGAAGATCTGCCGGCTGACCCCCGGAAACTACGACAAAATGGCCCTGTGGCTCAATTCCGGGGCCGAGGCCGTGGAAAACGCCGTCAAGGCGGCCAGATACTTCACCGGCCGCCAGGCGGTCATCGCCCTGGACCACGCCTTCCACGGCCGGACTCTGCTGGGCATGTCCCTGAGCGCCAAGGCCATGCCCTACAAGCGCGGCTTCGGGCCCCTTGCCCCGGAAATATACCGCATCCCGGCGCCCTATTGCTACCGCTGCTCCCTGGGGCTGGAGTATCCGGGTTGCGGCACGGCCTGCGCCGAGGCGTTGAATCTTTTTCTCGAAACCCAGCTGAGCCCGGAAGACACGGCGGCCTTCATCGCCGAGCCGGTGCTGGGCGAGGGCGGGTTCATCGTTCCGCCCCGTGATTATTTTAAGAAAATCGCCCGCATCTGCCGGGATAACGGCATCGTCTTCATCGCCGACGAAATCCAGTCCGGGATGGGCCGCACCGGCCGGATGTTCGCCCTGGAACACTTCGGGGCCGAACCGGACCTGGTCACCGTGGCCAAGTCCCTGGCCGCCGGAATGCCCCTCTCCGGGGTGGTCGGACGCAAGGAGATACTCGATGCGCCCCACCAAGGCGGACTGGGCGGAACCTACAGTGGAAACCCGGTGAGCCTGAGGGCGGCCCTGGCGGTTCTGGATATTTTCGAAGAGGAGAATCTTTTGGCCAAGGCCGAGATTCTGGGCCAACGTCTCCGCCGCCGCTTTGAGGAGTGGGCCGAGCGTTACCGGATCATCGGCCAGGTCAGGGGTTTGGGCCCCATGCTGGGGCTGGAACTGGTCCGGGACCGTAAAACCAAGGAGCCCGCCAAGGAGGAGGCCGCCAGGGTGACCCAGTTGGCCTTGGAAAAGGGGCTGATCCTTCTTTCCTGCGGGACCTTCGGCAATGTGATCCGGACCTTGATACCGCTGGTCATCTCCGATGACCAGCTGGACCTGGGCCTGGCCGTCATGGAAGAGGCCATCGCCCAAGCGGACAGGGAGATCAGATAAGGAGCAGTAACCCGTCATTTTATCAAAAATTAAAAATGGAGGTCGGGGTATGATTAAAAAAACTATGATTACAGTAAGTTGGATCGCCTGCTTGGTGGCAGGCCTGATGCTCACCGTCTGCCCCCAGGCGGCCCGGGCGGTGGATGACGTAATCAAAATCGGCGCTCCGGCTCCCTATTCGGGTTCAGCCGCCGAAAAAGGCAAGCATCTCAAGTTCGGCATGGAGTTGGCCGCCCAGGAGATCAACGCGGCCGGCGGGGTTCTGGGCAAAAAGATCAAACTGGTCTATGCCGACACCGAGGCCAAGCCCGAGGTGGGCGTCAGCGCCTACGAGAAGCTGATCACCCGGGACAAAGTTCAGTTCATCGTGGGCGAGGTCAACAGCCACGTGGCCCTGGCGGTGATGGATGTGCTCTCCAAATACCAGACCCCGACCATTTACGCCATTCCAGCCTCGGATCAGCTTGGGGAAAAGATCGCCAGCGCGCCGGATAAATACGGCTCCATCTACCTCTGCGACATCCCGGTGAGCCGGATGCAGGAAGGCGCCTTCATCTTCCTGGAGGAGGCCAACAAGGCGGGCAAGCTGAAGAGCAAGGACAAAACCGTGGCCCTGGTTTACGAGGACAGCTCCTGGGGCCGGATTGTGGGCGAGACCTGGAAGAAAAGCCTGGAAGGGCTGGGCTGGAAGATCGTTCTGGAAGAGGTTACACCTTTTAAGGAGAGCGACTATCTACCCATCGTCTCCAAGATCAAGAAACTCAACCCGTCTCTGGTCAAGGTGGAGATAACCTCCCTTCCGGCCGGCGTGGCCATCACCAAGCAGCTCCACGAGGCCGGGGTGAAGGCGGACGTGTTCGGCGGCTACTACCAGAAGACCAGGGAATTTCCCCAGATGGCCGGCCCCTTTGCCCTGGGGTCCTTCAACGTCCGGGAGCCCTTTGCCCCGGACTGGCCCAAGAGGCTGCACGCCAAGTTCCCCAAGGCGGACGTGATCGCCAGCATGATGCCCTACGACTCCCTGCATATAATGGCCGAGGCCATCAAGAAGGCCGGCTCCCTGGACCCCAAGAAGGTAGTGGCCGCCCTGGCCCAGACGGATCACAAGGGCACCTTCATGCGTACCGTGTTCGATCCCAAGACCCACTTCTCCAAGGTGGGCAAGGAATTCAAACTGTTCGGCGTGGCTGAATTCAAGAAGGAAGGGCTGAAGCTGATCTGGCCCGAGGATTACGCTGAATAACTCCGATCCGGACTCGATCCGGCCCTGGTTGCCGGGCGGCGGAAGGGGCCGTCCCCTTTCCCGCCGGCCGGGGCAAAATCCGGAGCGGAAAATCCGGGTCCGGGGGCTCGGCCCGGAGGCGGCCCCCCCGGCCCCCTAAAAGGAAAGGTATTAATTGATGTCTCAACCGGTTATCGCCATTGTCGGCGCGGGCAACGGTGGACAGGCCTCTGCTGCGGAACTGGGGCTGAAGGGCTTCAGGATCCGGCTGTGCGATATTGATCCAGATATGATCAACGAAATCAGCTCCCAAGGCGGAGTTGAGATTACCGGGGTGGTGAAGGGTTTTGCCCCGGTGGAGCTGGCCACAACCGATCTGGCCCGGGCCGTGGACGGGGCCGATCTGATCGTGGTCGCCACGGCCAGGTTCGCCCACGCCGCCGTCGCCTCAGGCCTGGCCGGGCTCATTCCGGACGAGATGCCTATCCTGCTCAATCCGGGCTCCAGCGGCGGGGCCCTGGAATTCGCCAGGGTGCTCCGGGAGGCCGGCAAAAGGCCCCTGGTCTCCACCCTGGCCACCCTGCCCTATGCCTCCCGGGTTCAGGAACCGGGCCGGGTGATGGTCTCCATGTTGGCCAAGACCCTTTATTTCGCCTCCTTTCCCGGAGACCGGACAAAGGAGGAGGCCGTGCGGTGGAAGGAGTTGTACCCGGCCATATCCCCCCTGGCCAATGAGCTGGAGGTGAGCCTGAACAACGGCAACCCCATCACCCACCCGGCGCCCATGCTGCTCAACGCAGCCAGGATAGAGAACACCAAGGGGGATTTCTATTTTTACCGGGACGGCACCTCGCCCGCGGTGGTCCGGATAAGCGAACAATTGGATCAGGAACGGTTGGCCCTGTGCCGGGCTTTCGGCTTTGCCGAGATACCGGCCACGGAGCGGCTGTATCGGGTCGGTTACGCCGAAAAGATCTATCCGACCCTGCTGGATGTCTACCACAACAGCCAGGCCTTTTATCCGATCAAGGCGCCGGATACCATGAACTATCGCTATGTCTACGAGGATATTCCCTACGGCTCTGTTTTTTTCGCCTCCCTGGGAGAGCAGATCGGGGTCTCAATGCCGGCCACCCGGACCATCGTGGATCTGGCCGGGCTCATGACCGGCCACGATTTTTGGGGAGAAGGATTCACCACAGAGAAACAGGGCCTGAGCGATTTAACGCGCCAGGAATTATTGGATTTTGTTCAGACCGGGCGCTCGTCCAAGGTCCCCTGGTAAAGAAAGGAGCGGTTGAGCAATGAAGTTGAACGGCGGACAGATCCTGGGCCGGACCCTCAAACAGGCCGGGGTGGACAAGGTGTTCGGAGTGGTCGGCCACGGCAACATCGGGCTGATCGACGGCCTGGTCCAGGCTGGAATAGAGTATATATCCTGCCACCACGAGACCGTGGCCGGCATGGCCGGGGACGGATACTTCCGGGCCACGGGAAAGCCGGGAGTGGTCTGCCTGACCTGCGCACCGGGGGCTCTCAACGCCCAACTGGCGGTCAACACGGCCGCCCAGGACCACTCGGCGGTGGTCTACATCGTGGGCGACATCCCCCTCCGGTTCGCCGGCAAGGGCACCTACGAGGAGGTGGACCTCAACGGCCCGGACGACCAGTTCTACATCCTCAAGCCCAACTTTAAACGGGCCTGGAAGGTGGTCAACCTGGAGCTCCTCTCCCAGTACGCGGCCAACGCCCTCAACGCCGCCACTACCGGGTGCCCCGGGCCGGTGCTGATAAACGTGCCCTTTGACCTGGACACCGAGGAAGTGGAGACCTCCCTGGTCGACGCTGCCAAGGCCGCGCCGCAGGGAGGCCCCCAAGGCCGGGAGGATCTGTTGCAAAAGGCGGCGGAGATGCTCCTGGCCGCCCAGGCTCCGGTTATCATGGCCGGCGGCGGAGTGGGCCTCTCCAGGACCGGGGCCGAGTTGATCAAGCTGAGCCAATTTCTGGACACGCCCGTTGTCTCCTCAATCATGGGCGCGGCCAGTTTTGCCGGAGACGAGCCCTGCTTCGCCGGCTTTGTGGGTTCCTACGGCACCGAACTGGCCAATAACCTCATAAAGGAAGCAGACGTTATTTTTGCCGTGGGAACCCGTTTCGAAGAGGAGGAGACGGCCATCTGGCTGGACGGAGAGCTTATCTGCGTTCCCTCCTCCAAGATCGTTCAGCTGGATATAGATCCCATGATCATTGGTAAGAACTACCCGGTGGAGGTGGGAATTGTCGGGGATGCCGCGGCGACCCTGCCCCGGCTCTTCGATATCGTGAAAGGGATGAAAGGGGGACAACCCCTGGCCGCGGCACGCCTGCCCCGGCTGGACCGGAAACGCAAGGAGTGGCTGGACCGGCTGGTGCCGGACATGACCTCGGACGCCAAGCCGCTCAACCCGAGACGGATTCTTTCGGCCCTCAAGGATAAAATGCCCCCGGATACCATTGTGGCGGTGGACCCCTCCTGGACCCGGATCGGCCTGTTGCAACAGTTGGGACAGCCCGGCGCCGACAGATGCTATATCGTGGGCGGAGTTCTGCCCATCGGCTGGTCCACCTCCGCCGCCTTGGGCATGGCCGTGGGCCGCAACCCGGCCCGGGTGGTGGCGGTCAGCGGCGACGGCGGCTTTTTAATGGGCATCCAAAGCCTGCTCACCGCGGTGGAGTACAACTTGCCCATTACCTGGGTGGTGATCAACAACGGGGGCTACAACGCCCTGGATGTATTGCAGCGGATCTATTTCGGCGGCCGCAGCGTGGGCTCCTGCTTCAAGGAGACCGGGACCGACCAGGACGTGACTCCTGATTTTGCGGCCATTGCCGCCGGTTTCAAGATCAAGAGCGAAAGGATAACGGACCCGGAACAGATAGAGGCGGCCATCGTCCGCTCCTTCCAGGGCGAAGGGCCTTGTGTTCTGGATTTTGTCAGCGATCCGGAGGAGTCACGTCTGGTCAGGACGGCCCCGGTGACCTGGTCCTTTTTCTGGAGCGAACACCGCAAAAAAGAAGCCTCCCAGATGGTTGGATGAACGGTGGACAGGCCTCTGCTGCAAATAGACCACCTCAATGCCTCCTACGGCGACCTGCAGGTCCTGTGGGACGTCTCCCTGGAGGTCCGCGAGAACGAGATCGTGGCCCTGCTGGGAGCCAACGGGGCCGGGAAAAGCACTCTCTTGCGGTGCCTGACCGGCCTCAACCCCCTTACCGGCGGCAGAATAAGCCTGGACGGAGAGGATCTGTCCGGGCTGCCCCCCTACCGCCGGGTCAATCGGGGGCTGGTCCTGGTCCCCGAGGAGAGGGGCATTTTCCCGGAGTTGTCGGTGGAGAACAACCTCAGGGTGGGGGGGTACATCGTCACCGACAAGGAGGAACTGAGGGCCGGCTTCGATTGGGTCTACGGCCTGTTCCCGGTTCTGCGGGAAAGGCGGCGCCAGCTGGCCGGCAGCCTCAGCGGCGGGGAACAGCAGATGCTCTCCATCGCCAAGGGGCTGATCTCCAGGCCCAGGCTCCTCCTCCTGGACGAACTCTCCCTGGGCCTGGCCCCGGTGGTGGTGCTGAAGCTGCTGGACCTGATCAAGCAGATCCACGAGAGCGGGGTGACCTTGATTCTGGTGGATCAGAACGTGGAGAAGATCCTGTCGGTCTCCCACCGGGGGTATGTCTTTGAAAACGGACGCATCGCCCTGGAGGGCTCGGCCCAGGAGCTGTTGCGCGATCCCAGAACCAAAAAGGCCTACTTGGGGAGGTGAACCATCGACTTTCTAATCCTCCAGCACCTGGTTAACGGCTTGATCATGGGGGCCGTCTACGCTGTGATCGGGGTGGGCTTCACCCTGGTCTTCGGGATCATGCGCATGCTCAACTTCGCCTACGGCGAGATGTTCATGATCGCCTCCTACATGGCCTATTTCGGGGTCACCGCCTTTCAGCTGCCCCTGTGGCTGATAATCATCCTGGCCGGGGCGGCCATGTTTCTCATCGGCTTCGGAACGGAGAAGGCCCTCATCCTGCCGGTCCGGATCAAACTTCCGGACTGGTCCGTCCCGGTGATCCTGGTCACCCTGGGCCTCCAGATCATCCTCCAGAACCTGGCCCTGATCCTGGGCGGGGGCGATTTTGTGGGCATCCCGGCCTATGTCATGGGCAGCCTGCACATCGGCCTTTTCTCGATCAGTTACGAGAGGATGATCATCTTCGCCTTGAGCATCCTGGCCCTTGTGGGCACCTGGCTGCTGATCAACAAGACCAGATTCGGCCTGACCCTCCAGGCCGTGGCCCAGAACAGGGACGCGGCGGTTCTTTCCGGGATCAACATCAACCATGTCTACGCCATGAGCTTCGGCCTGTCGGGCCTGCTGGTCTCCATCCCCGGGGTCCTGCTCATGCCCCACTTCTACGCCTACCCCACGGTGGGCCAGGTGCCGATCATGAAGGCCTTTGCCGTGACCCTGTTCGGCGGCATGGGCAATGTGGCCGGGGCCATTCTGGGGGGCTTTATCCTGGGCGTGGCAGAGACCCTGGCCGCCGCCTACGTCTCGGCCCTGGTCAAGGACGGGGTGGCCTTTGCCATAATGATCCTGGTTCTGGTCTTCTACCCCGCCGGAGCGGGGGCTCTGCTGAGCCGGCGCAAGGCGAGGTGAGGATGTTATGAAAAAGTCTCTAATTCTGGGATTGGTGATCCTGGCGGTGGGCGTGGCCGCGCCTTTTATCACGGTAAACGAATACTTCCTCCATCTCTTTATCCTGGTGGCCATGTTCGGGGTGCTGGCCTGCTACTGGAACCTGCTGGACGGCTACATGGGCCTGATCCATTTCGGCTACGCCGCCTTTTTCGGCCTGGGCGCCTACACCTCGGCCCTGCTCACCACTAGGCTGGGTTGGCCCCTGTTTCCGGCCTTTATCGCCGGCGGGGTCATGTCCGGGCTTATCGGCGGGCTGATCATAATCCCCTGCCTGAGGATGGGGACCTACGCCACGGCCATTGTGACCCTGGCCTTCGGCGAGATAATGCGCATCACGGCCACCTCCTGGACCGGCCTGACCAAGGGCGAAATGGGTCTGTGGGGCATCCCGCCCATTTTCGAGGGAGCCAACCGGCTGCCCTACGTCTATCTCATCACGGCCATCGTGGCCGTGGCCATGTTCGCCTTGAGCCTGATTGTGCGCTCCACCGCCGGGTTGGCCTATGTGGCCATCAGGGACGACGAGACGGCCGCGGCCACCACGGGCATTCCGGTCAACAGGCTCAAGCTCCTGGGCGCCGTGATCAGCTGCGCCGTGGCCGGCGTGGTGGGGGCCTTTTACGCCCACTATATTCTGACCATCACCCCGGCCCTGTTCGGCATCGCCTACACCATCCAGATCATGGCCATGTCCCTGTTCGGCGGCAAGGCGACCCTGGTGGGCCCCCTCATCGGGGCGATCGGTCTGATGTTCCTGGGCGAGAGCTTCCGCTTCATGGAGAACTACCGCCTGATAATCTATGGACTGGTCATCATCGGCACGGTCATGGTCTTCCCGGAGGGGCTGGCCGGAGTGGCCAGGCGACTCGCCCGGCTGGTTAAAACAAAAGGTGGAAGCTGATGCTCAAGATCCATAACCTCACCAAGAAGTTCGGCGGCCTGACCGCGGTGAACCAGGTCAGCTTCACCCTGGAGAAAGGCCTGATTTTGGGCCTGGTGGGCCCCAACGGTTCCGGCAAGACGACTCTGTTCAATTGCATCAGCGGGTTGGTTCCGCCCAGCGGCGGCAGCATCGTTTTCAGGGACGAGGAGATAACCGGGCTCAAGCCCCACCAAATCTGCCGTGCGGGCATCGGCCGCACCTTTCAGCTGGTCAAGCCTTTCCGAAGCCTCTCCGCCCTGGAGAACGTGGTCCTCGGCCTGGCCTTCGGACAATCCAAGCGGGTCGCCAAGATGAGGGACAAGGCCCTGGAGATTCTGGAGTTCGTGGGCCTTCATGAAAAGGCCCACCAGAGCGCCGGGCAGCTGATTCTGGCCGAACGGAAAAAGCTGGAGATCGCCCGGGCCCTGGCCACCGGCCCCTCGCTGCTGCTGCTGGACGAAGTGGCCTCCGGCCTTAACGAAGCGGAGAGCGAGGAGATCATCGATTTGCTGAAACAGTGCAACGCCCAGGGGCTCTCCATTCTCATCGTGGAGCACGTCATGCCCGTGATCATGAGTCTTTCCCACCGGGTGGTGGTGCTCAGCGAGGGCCGGAAGATAGCCGACGGCCCGCCGGACGCGGTTGCCAACGACCAGAAGGTGATCGAGGTCTATCTGGGCGAGCCCGTCCCCAGCAGGGGAGGGGAGAATGTTTCTCCATTGGAGTAAGGCGCGGACCTGTTTCCGGGCGATCCCGGCGCGGTTCGGTTCCGGACCGGGCCAGGCGGTTCCCCCTCCCGAAAATGAAGGCCGAGAAAGCTGCGAAGCCCTCTCCAGGCCGAGGCGTGACCCTGACTGAAAAACAGGCCGGGAGCGTCCTGCCCTGTTTGGGTGGGGGAGCAAACTCACTTCCACAAGCAACCCCGGGGCGCAGGGGCCTTTACCCATGTGGGGCTCTTTTGTCCAACTCTCGGAGAAAAAAGAAGCGTTTTTCTCTCTGGTCGCCGCTGTTCTGATCTCGGCCTTGGTTTCCGCTCCCGCCCGGCCGCGCGGCCTCCTTTTGTTCCAGCCTTAAAAACATTAAAGGCGGATTGGGATTGACATGAACAGGATAATGTTATAGCTATAATACATCTACTCAGATGCCGGGAGGTTACATGGCGCTCTTTGATACCGTGGTCAAGGGAGGGGAGTTGATTATCCCCAAACAGGGAACAATCCGGGCCGATCTGGGGATCAGGGGCGGAAAAATCGTGGCCATGGCTCGGGAGATCCCGGACGCGGACGCCGGTCGGGTGGTGGATGCCAGGAAAAAAAAGGTCTTTCCCGGCGCCATTGATTCCCATGCTCACATCGGCATCTACCGCCCCCTGAGCGAGGATGCGGTCAGTGAATCGGCTTCCGCCGCCACGGGAGGCGTGACCACCATCTGCAGCTATTTCCGCACCGGCAAAAACTACCTCAACAAGACCGGATCTTTCAAGGATATCTTCCCAGAGCTGCTGGAAAAATCGGCCGAGTCCTACCGCATCGACTACGCCTACCATATCGCCTGCATGTCCTCGGAGCAGATCGACGAGATCGAGTGGCTGGTCAGGGAGGGCGGGGTCTCCACCTTTAAGTACTACATGTTTTACAAGAGCCTGGACCTCTCCGGAGAAAAGCCCAGCGGCGACTACCTCATGCTCAGCAAGGATGTTCTGGACTTCGGTTTCCTTTACCGGTTCATGTCCGAGGTGGCCCGGATGAACGAGGGTTTTGACGGAGAGCCCATCAAGCTCTCCATCCACTGCGAGAATCCGGAGATCATCACCACCACCACGGCCTGGGCCAAGGCCAACCCCACCGGCAACACCATGAAGGACTATTCCAACGGCCGGCCGCCCTGGCAGGAGGCCCTGGCCATCAAGGAGGCGGCCTTCCTGGCCGCCCAGGCCGGTTGTCCCCTCAACTTGCTCCATTTGTCCAGCATGGACGCCCTTGACGCAGGGCTGCAGGCCGTGGCCGAGTATCCGGATGTTGATTTTCTGTTGGAGGCCACCCTGCATCATCTGGCCATGTCCAACGACAACGACTACGGTCCCCTGGGCAAGGTCAATCCCCCGGTCCGCGACCAGGCCAACGTGGATTACCTGTGGGGCGCGGTCCTGGAGGGCCTGATCGACACGGTGGTCAGCGACCACGCCTGCAACCCCAAGGAATTGCGCCGGGGCGACCTGTGGTCGATCATGCCCGGCTTCGGCGGCACGGGGCTGATGTTCCCGGTTCTGATCACCGAGGGCTTCCACAAGCGGGGTCTGGACCTGACCAGGATAGCCGAGCTGTCGGCCTACAACCCGGCCTTGCACCACAACCTCTACCCCCGGAAGGGGACCATCGCCGTGGGCGCGGACGCCGATCTGGTCATCGTCGACCTGGAAGAGGAGAAGACCGTCACCCCCGAGCTGCTCAACTCGGCCCAGGATTACACCCCCTTTGAGGGGCTCAGCCTCAAGGGCTGGCCCGGAGAGGTCCTGGTTCGGGGAGAGACAGTGGTGGATAACGGCAGGGTGGTGGGACGGCCGGGCTACGGAGAGTACATCAGACGGCCGGTCTGAAACGGCGGCCGCAGGATTTGCAGCTTATCCGGGCCGCACGCCGGGCCGGGCAGAGGGACCATGAACCGCGAAAAGGCCATACCGCTTTACTACCAGATCGAAACCATCCTGAGGCGACAGATTCTTTCCGGTGAACTGCCTCCCGAGTCTCTTCTGCCCAGCGAGGACAGCCTGGGGCGGGAGTTCAACGTCAGCCGGATCACGGTCCGGCGGGCCCTGTCCCTCCTGGAGGACGACGGGCTCATCGTTCGCCAGCGGGGCAGGGGGACTTTTGTCACCGACGACCCGCCCAGCGTAAGCACCCAGCGTTTTTCCGGGTTCATGGAAGACATGATCGCCATGGGCATCCGGACCGAGGCCAGAATTCTGGAACGCCGGGTGATAGAGGCCCCCGAAGCGGTGAGGCAGAAGCTGAATCTGCCGGAAGGGGCTGTGGTCCTCCGAATCGAAAAGGTCCGGCTGGTGGAGGGCGAGCCTTTTTCCCACGTGGTCAACTATCTCCCGGAGGAGAGCGGCCGGCGGATCGCCGGGGCCGACTTGAGCCAGAAACCGCTGCTGAAGATTCTCGAGGATGATCTGGGGTTCAAGGCCGAGAGCGCCGTCCAGGTCATCACCGCCACGGTGGCCGAACCGGAATGGGCCCCGCTCTTGGACATCCGGGTGGGCGATCCCCTGCTCAAGGTGGAGCGGACCGTGTTCGACCGCAAAGGCCTTCCCCTGGAGTATGTCCAGGTGCTCTACCGGGCGGACAAGTACAATCTCACGGTCGGGCTGAAGCGGAAACGCTCGGCCCAGTCGGTTGGCTGGGCTCCGACCGTAATGGAATAGCGCACGGGTCGATCTGAAGCCGCCGGGGTGCGCCGGCGGATCTGGAAAAATCTTTCGGTGCAAGACCGAAGACGGCAATACGCGGGCCGGAAGTCGAATCTCTGATTTAACAGACTCAACGCTGAACCACCCAAAGCGACAGATATCCCGGGTCCGGATATTAACCCGAACGCCGTGCGGATGTTTCCGGTTAAACCCGCCGGGCCTTCGGGCCCCGGCTCCAATTCCAAGGCGAGGGAGGAACAGATCCTGCCATGAATCCCTTCTTATTGTCCGAAGGTGAGTTGATCCTGCGGGTGGATGAGGCCTCCCGGATGGACTGGGACGTGGAGGTGGACGTTCTGGTCGTCGGCTGCGGCGGGTGCGGGCTCCTGGCCGGGCTGGCCGCGGCCCAGAGGGGCGCCCAGGTGCTTGTCGTGGAAAAGGAGGCCTCGGCCGGGGGCAACACCTCCCTGAGCCAGGGCATGTTCCCGGCCGCCGGGTCCAAGTTTCAGCGGCAGGCCGGGGTGGACGACTCCCCGGAGCAGATGGCCGAGGACATCCTGGCCAAGAACCACCACCAGTCCGACCCTGAGCTGACCCTGCATGTGGCCCGCCAGTCCGGCACGGTCATCGACTGGTTGTGGGAGAGCGAGGGCATCAAGCTGGACCTGGTGACCAACTTCCTTTATCCCGGCCATTCCCGCCACCGTATCCACGCCCCCAGGACCACCAAGGGCACCTGGCTGGTGGACCGGCTTCTGGAGGCGGCGGCGCGTCACGACAACCTCGATATCGCCTACGCCGCCACGGGGCGGCGGCTCATCGCCCGCCGGAGCGATTCGGCCGTGCTGGGGGCTGAGGTGGACATCTCCGGGGTGGGGCTCAACCGGGCCCGGGCGGCCAAGACCATCCTGGCCCTGAACGGCTTCGGGGCCAACAAGGAGATGGTGGCCGAATACATCCCGGAGATGGCCGAGGCGCTCTATTTCGGGCACGAGGGCAACTCCGGGGAAGGTCTTCTTTGGGGCCGGGCCCTGGGCGCGGAGCTGCTCAACATGGGGGCCTACCAGGCCCACGGCTCGGTGGCCCACCCCCAGGGGACGCTGCTCTCCTGGGCCGCGATCAGCCTGGGCGGGTACCAGGTAAACCGCGACGGCAAGAGGTTCGTCAACGAGAGCCACGGCTACAGCGAGCACGCCCTGGATGTTCTGGCCCAGGAAGGGCAGACTGCGGTGGAGATATTCGACCAGGAAATCTACAACGAGATCCACGAGTTCGAGGATTTCAAACAGTGTCTCCAGATGGGCGCGGTCAAGAGATTCGAGACCATCGAGGCCCTGGCCCTGGGCTTTGGCCTGGACCCGGCCGGCCTGGCCCGGACCCACGCTCTGCTCCAGCGAAGCGCCCGGGGGGAGGCCGAAGATCCCCTGGGACGGACCGGGCTGACCAGGCCCCTCAAATCCCCTTATTACGGGGTCCGGGTCACCGGGGCCATCTTTCACACCCAGGGCGGGCTAAGGATAGATAAGCAAGCCAGGGTGATCAGGACCGACGGAACCCCGGTGCCCAATCTGTACGCCGGAGGAGGCGCGGCCGTGGGCTTCTCCGGGGCCGGGGTGGACGGCTACCTTTCGGCCAACGGACTTCTGGCGGCCCTGACCCTGGGCAAGATCGCCGGAGAGGAGGCGGCCCGGGAGGTTTCGGAAAAGGATAAATGAGGATACAGGAGCAAGGCGGGGTCAAACCATTACCTAGACTGTTTTTATAACAAGGAGGCTACCATGCGTTCCGACAATGGGGAGAAGGGGTTGAAGAGAAGAGACTTTATAAAGGCCGGGGCCGTGGCCGGGGCCGCAGCCGCGGTGGGCTCCCTGGGCTTTCCGGCGATTGTGAGGGCCGCGCCCAAGGAGATCATCATCGGCCACATCCACCCCCTTTCCGGGTTCCTGGCCTTTGACGGCAAGGAGCTGGAGAACGGGATCAAGCTGGCCGTCCAGGAGATCAACCAGGCCGGGGGCATCAAGTCCCTGGGCGGGGCCCAGTTGAAGCTCATGGCCGCCGACTCGGAGGGCAAGCCGGACGTGGCCATCCGCGAGGTGGAACGCCTCTACAAAGCCGGAGCCGTGGCCCTGACCGGTTGCTACCAGTCCGGGGTGACCCTGGTGGCCACCCAGATCGCGGAAAAATTCAAGGTGCCCTTCGTGGTTTCGGTGGCCGTGGCCGACAAGGTCACCGAGCGGGGGTTCAAGTACACCTTCCGGGTCCAGCCCAACGCCCAGCAGATGGCCACCCAGGCGGTTCAGCACCTCGCCGAGATCATCAAGGCTTCGGGCGATTCGGCCAAGACCATCGCCTACCTCCACGACGACACCGCTTTTGGCAAGCCCCTTTCGGAGCATGTGGCCAAGGTGGCGCCCCAGTACGGGCTTAAGGTCGTCGAAGACGTGCCCTATTCGCCCAAGGCGGCCGACGTCTCCACCGAGGTGGGCAAGATAAAGGCGGCCGGGGCCGACATTATCTTGGACACCGGCTATTTCGGCGACGGGGTGCGGGTCTACAAGACCATGAAAGATCTGCGGGTCCAGGCCAAAGCCATCATGGGTTGCGCCAACGGGGCCTTCAGCCATCCCAAGTTCATCAAGGAGCTGGGCGAGATCACCGAGAACGTCATGGACGGCAACTACCGGGCCAACCCCCTGAGCCCCCTGACCAAGAAGGCCTTTGCCAACTACAAGAAGACCTACGGCAACGACATGGGCGCCTCCACGGTCTTCTCCTACCAGGCCGCCTACGTCATCGCCGACGCCATTGAGCGGGCCGGATCGGACGACCGGAAGGCCATCCGCGACGCTCTGGCCAAGACCGAGATGACCGACCACATTCTGCCCCAGGGGCCCATCGTCTTTGGCAAGGACGGACAGAACGTCAACGCCAGGGCGGCCGTGACCCAGGTCCAGGGCGGGCAGATCAAGGTGGTTTGGCCCAAGGAGTACGCCGAGGCCGAGCCGGTCTTCCCGGTTAAGATGTAACAACCTGACCCGGCCGGGAACGGGCGATCCGTTCCCGGCTCCCTTCAGGAAGGTCTGGGGAAGACATGAATGCCTCTTTTGTAATCCAATCGCTGTTGAACGGTGTGCTGATCGGCGGGGTCTACTCCCTGATCGCCATCGGCCTGACTCTGGTGTTCGGGGTGATGAAGATCATTAACTTCGCCCACGGCTCCCTGATGATGCTGGGCATGTACGTCTGCTACTGGTCGGTGGCCCTGCTTCACCTCAACCCCTACCTGGCCATCCTGATCGTCATCCCCACCCTGTTTCTGGTGGGGGTGCTCATCCAGAAGTTCCTGATCAACAGCATAATCACCGCGCCGGAACACAACCAGCTTCTCCTGACCCTGGGGGTCTCCCTGTTTCTGGAAAACCTGGCCCTGTTTTTGTGGACCCCGGACTACCGGGTCATGTCGACCCCCTATGCGGACATCAACTTCTATCTGGGCGACATCTCCATCTCCCTGGTCAGGCTGGCCGCCTTTGCTCTGGCCATGCTGGGCACGGCCGTGCTGTTCGTGGTCCTGACCAGGACCGATCTAGGCAAGGCCATCCGGGCCGCCAGCGAGGAGCCGGACGGAGCCGTTCTGATGGGCATCAACGTCCGCAGCATCTACTGGGTCTCCTTCGGCATCGGGGCGGCCTGCGCCGGGGTTGCGGGCGCGGCCATAGCGCCCTTCTTTCCGGTCTATCCCCAGGTGGGCGGGCTGTTCGTGATCACCGCCTTTGTGGTGGTGGTCCTGGGCGGCATGGGCAATTTTCTGGGGGCCTTTGCGGGCGGCATCATCATCGGCGTGGCCGACAGCTTGGGGGCCATGTTCCTGCCCGGATCCATGAAGTCCATCATCTCGTTTACCATCTTCATCCTGATTCTACTCTTCAAGCCCAACGGGCTGTTTGGGGGACAGCGTGGTTGAGAGACCGAAAGACGGCCATCTGCCCCGGCGGCTTTCCGCCCCGGCCTGGATCGTCCTGGGCCTGATTGCGGCCGGCCTGCACGGCCTGCCCTGGTTCTTTCCCGACCTGGTCCACACCATGATCATGATTTTCCTCCTGGCCCTCATGGGCCAGGGCTGGAACGTCCTTTCGGGCTATGCCGGGCAGTTCTCCTTTGGCCACTCCCTCTTTTTCGGGCTGGGGGCCTACACCTCCTCCCTGCTGTTCGTCAAGGCGGGCGTGAGCCCCTGGATCGGCATGGGCGCTTCCGTGGCCGTGGCCGTGCTCATCGGCCTGTTCATCGGCTACCTAAGCTTCCGCTACGGATTGAGCGGGCCCTTCTTCGCCCTGATCATGCTGGCCTTTGCCGAAATATTCCACATGATCGCCACGGGCTGGAGCTGGTGCCGGGGCGCGGAGGGCATCCTCATCCCCCTGGAGGGCAACATGCCCTCGATCATGCAGTTCACCGAAAAAGAACCTTTTTATTTCATTCTCCTGTGGCTCACCGCGGCCTCCCTCTTCTTTGTCTGGAAGATGGAGGGAACCAGAATGGGCCTCTATCTCCAGGCCGTTCGGGAGGACAGCGAGGCGGCCGAAGCCCTGGGCGTGGATTCCCTGCGCTGCAAGCTCACGGCCATGGCCATCTCGGCGGGGATGACCGCCATGGGTGGTACCTTCTACGCCCAGTACCTGCTCTACATCGACCCGGACACCACCTTCGGGGTGGTCAACTCGGTGGAGATCATGCTCCGGCCGATCATCGGCGGGCCGGGCACGGTCCTGGGCCCGCTGCTGGGCTCGGTGGTCCTGACCCCCCTCTCGGAGATCACCCGGACCGCTTTCCAGGCCTACTCCGGGGCCTACCTCATGTTCTACGGGGCCATTCTGGTGGCGGTTATCATCTTTCTCCCGGACGGGTTGATGGGAATCCTGAAGAAACTGGCCGGTCTGGCCCGCGGAAGGAGGGGTTGAACCATGTCCTCCCCCAGTACCCTGGAAGTGGCCGGCGTTACCAAATCATTCAGAGGGCTGACCGCCCTCTCCGAGGTCTCCCTGACCGTGGGGGCGGGCCGGATCGTGGGGCTCATCGGGCCCAACGGCGCGGGCAAGACCACCCTGTTCAACATCATCTCCGGGTTTATGAAACCGGATGCCGGCCGCATAACCTTTGAGGGACACGACCTCATCGGGCTCAAACCCCACCAGGTCTGCCGTCTAGGCCTGGGCCGGACCTTCCAGATCGTCAAACCATTCGGTCAGTTGACCGTCCTGGAGAATGTGGCCGTGGGGGCCTTCAACACCACCCGGGACACCTCCCGGGCCGAGGAGGAGTCGGGCCGCATCCTGGAATTCGTGGGCCTGGACAAAAAGGCCCTGGTTCCGGCCTACAGCCTGACCACGCCCGACCGCAAGCGGCTGGAGATGGCCAGGGCCCTGGCCACCAAGCCCAAGCTGCTCCTCCTGGACGAGGTCATGGCCGGGCTCAACCCCACCGAAAAGGACGAGGTCATCGCCCTGGTCCAAAAAATCAGGGGCTCCGGCACCTCGATCCTGATCATCGAGCACGCCATGCGGGTCATTATGGGGCTGTGCGACCACATCTTCGTGATCCAGTACGGCTGCGGCATCGCGGACGGCGAACCCAAGTCCATCAGCTGCAACCCGAGCGTCATCGAAGCCTATCTGGGGAAGAAACATGAAACTGCTCACCGTCGATAAGATCGACGTTTATTACGGCCCGGTGCGGATTCTGTGGGAGGTCTCCCTGGCCCTGGAGGAGGGGCAGATCGTCTCCCTTCTGGGCGGCAACGGAGCCGGCAAAACCACCACGGTCAAGACCATCTCGGGGATCCTTCCGGTCAAGGGGGGGCGGATCTCCTTCAACGGCCGGGACATCACCTCCATGCCGGCCCACAGCCGGGTCCAGGCCGGGCTGGTCCAGGTCCCGGAGGGGCGCAAGGTCTTCCCCAGCCTGTCGGTGCTGGAGAACCTGGAGATGGGCTCCTTTCTCAAGGAGCCCAAGGCCCAAAGGGTCCACAGCCTCCACCGGGTCATGGAGATGTTCCCCACCCTCAGGGAGAGAAGCGGCCAGGCCGCCGGAACCCTCTCCGGCGGGGAGCAGCAGATGCTGGCCCTGGCCAGGGGGCTGATGTCTCTGCCCAAACTGCTGATCCTGGACGAGCCCTCCCTGGGCCTGGCGCCCATTATCGTGGAGGAGATATTCGCGGTGGTCCAGCGGATCAACAAAGAGGGGGTGACCATCCTCCTGGTGGAACAGAACGCCCCCCAGGCCCTGTCCATCTCGGACCAGGCCTATGTCCTGGAGGAGGGCCGGGTGGCCCTTTCGGGCAAAGGCGGCGAGCTGCTGGACGACGACCATGTCAGGCGGCTCTATCTGGGGATCGGAGACTGACGGAACACATGCCATAGGGAGGGGAATATGCCCGAATATTTGGACAGGATAAGCGATTTCGCCGCCGGGTTGAAGTTCAGTGATCTGCCGGACCAGGTAATCGGGCGGGCCAAGCAGGTTCTGGCCGACAGTCTGGCCGTGATCGCCGCCGGGTCCGGGGAAAAGGAGGTGGCGGCCCTGACCGAAAACATGGCCCCGGCCCGAGGACCGGCCGCCCTGATTGGACCGGGCCGCCGGACAGACTCCCTGAACGCGGCCTTGATCAACGGCATTGCCGGGACCTTTTTGGAACTGGACGAGGGCAACCAGTTCGCCAGGGGCCATCCGGCCATCCACGTGGTCCCGGCCGTGGTGGCCCTGGCCGAGGAGCGGAAGCTGTCGGGGCAGGACCTGATCACGGCCCTGGTGGCCGGCTACGAGATCGGGGCCCGCATCGGCATCGCGGCCAAGATCCGGATGTCCATGCACCCCCACGGCACCTGGGGCACCGTGGGCGCGGCCGTGGCCGCCGGGAATCTGGCCGGCCTGGATGAGGTGGCCATGCGCGAGCTGATCAACGTCAGCTCCTGTCTGGGCCTGACCACCAGCCGCCAGACCATGCTCCAGGGCGGCACGGTCCGCAACGTCTACTCCGGGGTGAGCAACTACTTCGGGTTGCTGGCCCTGAAGCTGGTCCAGTCCGGATTCACCGGCGAGGCCGACGGCCTGACCACGGTCTACGGCAGCGTCATCTCCGAGGTCTTCGACCACCAGGCCATGGTGGAGGAACTGGGAACCAGGTACGAGATCGCCCGCAACTACTTCAAACTCCACGCCTGCTGCCGCTACAACCACTCGGCCCTGGACGCCGTTGAGGAGATCGCCGTCCGATTTCCGCAAGGCCTGATTCCGGCCCGGGAGGTCCGGGAGGTAAAGGTGGAGACCTATTCCCTGGCCGCCCAGCTCTGCGACCGAAGCCCCGGCAACATGCTGGCCGCCAAGTTCTCCATCCCCTTCGCCCTGGCCACCTACCTGGTCCACGGCAATACCGGGGTGGACTGCTTCCGCTCCGACCAGGTGGAACGGGCCGATATCCAGGACCTGGCCGACAGGGTGGAGGTGACCGAGGCCCCGGACCTCACGGCCATGATGCCGGACCGGCGGCCCTCCAGGGTGACCCTGGTCATGAAGGACGGCGCTGCCCACACGGCCGAGACCTTCCTCAACAAAGGCGACTTCGAGGCTCCCTATCCGGCCGAAGTGCTGGAGGAAAAGTATTATCAGCTGGCCGAGCCGGTCTGGGGCAGGGCCGTGGCGGAGACCCTGCGGGAGGGGATCATGGCCCTGGACCGGGTAGCGGATGTGAGCGCCTTGACGGCCGGATTGGCCAGTTAGGCGGCCCATGCCTTCCCCCTGGGAGGATTTGCTGACCGAGACGGACCGGGAGGTAATCAGGCAGGGGGGGTACGGCCGGAAAAGAGGGCTGGGCGTTCGGCCCGCCCTGGTGGTGATTGACGTCCAGGCCAATTATTTCGGCCGGGACGAGCCCATTCTGGACCAGATAGGGGCCTGCCCCTCGGGCGTGGGCCGCGCGGCCTGGCAGACCTTGCCCCGGCTGAAAAAATTCCTGGAGGCGGCCAGAGCCAAAGGGTTGCCCGTCTTCTTCACTCGTCAGGTTCTTCTCCGGGCCACGGCCGTGGACGCGGTCAGCCTGGGCTATCATGCGGCCGTGGCCAATGACTGCGTGTTCGACCGGATCGAGCTGTCCCACAAGGCGGCTCTGCTGGATCTATGGATGAAGTACAGCGACCTTATGGACAGCGGCGAGCTGGTCGAGTACATCGAGGGGTTGAATTGAGGGGGGAGGGGCCGGGAAGAACCAGGGGAGGCCCGCCGGCCGGGACGGAGCCCCCCCGTTTGTCGGGAAGCCCTCTAAATCAGCCCGTCTTTTCTGGAGTTGAGGAGCATGAAAGGCTTTGCCTCGATCATCTCGGGCCAGCCCCGGTAGTAGTCGATGAGGTGTTTCTGAACCAGGTCCAGGCCCTGGACCAGGGCCTCCTCTGCCGCGGTGCGGGGACGGGAGGCCTGCTCGGCCAGGCGGGCTCCCACCGCCTTTTCGTCCAGGCTGAGGAGTTCTCCGCCGGAGACCTTCACCTCTCCGCCCACCAGGACCGTGTCCACGTGCCGCCCGCCGCCCCGGTAGAGGAGCACCTCGATGGGGTCGAGGCCGGGGTCCACATAGGGGGCGCACATGGCCTCGTAATCCAGAAGGACCATGTCGGCCCGGCGGCCCTCCTCCAGGCGGCCGATCTCCTCCCCCAACCCAAGGAGCCGGGCCGAGTTCTCCGTGGCCATGGCCAAGACCTCCCTGGCGCTCAGATGGTCGGAGTGCAGCTCCAGGGAGGGCAACCGGTGAAGGAGGTGGCAGACCTTCATCTCCTGAATGAAGTCGTCGTCGTCGTTGATGGACTTGCCGTCCAGGCCCAGACCCACCAGGACCCCGGCCCGGAGCATGTGCCAGGCCGGGGCGATGCCGTTGCGGACCCGCAGGTTGCAGGAGGGATGGTGAGTCACGGCCGTGCCCGTCTCGGCCAGGAGTTCCATGTCCTCCTGGGTGGGCCAGACGCAGTGGCCGATGACCAACCCTCGGCCCAGGAAGCCGATCTCGTTCATCCAGGCGATGAGGCTCTGGCCCAGGAATTTGAGGCCGTAGACCTTTTGGAACACGGACTGGACCGCGTGGACGTGGATCGGAACCCCCAACTCGTCGGCCGCCCGGCGGACCTCCAGGAGCAGCTCCGGGGTGGCCCACTGGGGGGCCAGGGGTCCGAAGCCGATCCGGCAGCGCTCCCCCTGGGCCCGACCGTGCAGGGCCTTGACCTCGGCCACGAAGTTGTCGCCGTTAAGCGCCTCTGGAGGCTGGGGTCTGGTCAGGGCGTCCCGGAGAGATTCCGGCAGTTTGGCCAGGAACGCTTTGTTGTCGCCGTAGACAAAGGGGTTATTATTTCGGACCCCGGGGTTGAACTGGACCCGCATGCCCGCATCCAGATAGGCCTGGATGGCCTGCTCGAATTCCCGCTCGAAGGTGACCGGGTCGGCCAGGATGTGGTTGTGCATGGTGGTGGTCACGCCCGACTTGAGCAGCCGGGCCGCGGACAGGGCCACGTCGTCGTAGGTGGAGACAGGGATGTATTTGCGGGTGTCCAGAATCCACGACTCCAGGGTGTTGTCCAGAGCCCCCCGCTGGAAGTCGGTCAGGCCCCGGCCGTGGCTGTGGCCGTTGACCAGGCCGGGGAGGAGGAGGAACCTGTCTCCGCCCAATTCCCCGGCCTCGGGATAGCGGGCCGCCAGTTCGGTCTGAGGCCCCACGGCCAGGATTCTGTCGTTTGAGAAGACCACCGCGCCCTGGGGGATGGCCTCTCGGTCGTGGGCCGGAACCACCAGTCCGGCTTTGACGAGGGTTAAGGACATGGCTGAGCTCCCTTCCTGGGGTTCAACATGGATTAAGGCGATTGATTCGGAGAATGGGTGACGGAAAATATTATATTAAAGAAATATCATTAGTACAATTGAATTCCGACCGGAACGGCATTGCCGGGGGGAGAAGAAGCCGCCCCCAGGTTTTATCGGGGCTGTATAAAAATTGCTTTTTGGGGCTCGAAGGGGCTTGGAAATAATTAACAATATTTAGCATAACAATCTTGTATAATTAAATAAATACGGCATTGGCAGCCATTGTTGAGGAATGGTTCAACCAAAACGAAGAGGATGGGAAGCATTGACTTTCGGTGTTTAAATGTTATAAGGATAATACTTTATGTCAAGGGTCGGGACTGTTCCGGACCGGCCCCTTGCCGAACGGAAAACGGGTGCAAACATGAAAACATACCCTGACGAGGTGATCGTCGAGGAACAGGGTCTGCGGGACGGGATTCAAGGCGAGAAGCCCTTCCTCCCCACCGAGAAGAAGCTGGAACTTATCGACGACCTGATCGCGGCCGGGCTCACCCGGATTCAGGTGGCCTCCTTTGTCCACCCCAAGGCCGTGCCCCAGATGGCCGACGCCGAGGAGGTCTGCGCCGGGCTGAAAAAGGTGGAGGGCGTGACCTACAGCGGCCTGGTCCTAAACCCCAAGGGGATCGAGCGGGCGGCCAAGGCCGGGCTGGAGTATGTGGCCGCCTCGGTCTCGGCCAGCGACGCCCACAGCCGCCGCAACGCCAACCGCTCTCTGGCCCAGGCCAGGCAGGGGTTGGCCGAGATGATCCGCTTGGGCAAGGAGGCCGGGCTGCGGCTGCGAGGCGGGGTCCAGTGCGCCTTTGGGTGTCGCTTTCAGGGCTTCGTGGACCCGGAGCTGGTTTTGGAGATCGTCCAGGAGCAGATCGAGCTGGGGGTGGACGAGGTGGCCCTGGCCGATTCCACGGGCATGGCCGATCCCCTGGTCGTCCAGCGGCTGGGCGGCCGGGTCAGGGAGCTGGCCGGAGAGAGGCCGGTCTGGCTTCATCTGCATGACACCGAAGGCAAGGGGTTAGCCAATGCCCTGGCTGCGTTGCAGGTGGGCATAAACCATTTTGACACGGCTTTCGGCGGTATGGGCGGCTGTCCTTTTATAAAGGGCGCCAGCGGCAACATCTCCACCGAGGACCTGGCCGTGATGCTCCTTCAGATGGGCATCTCCACCGGAATCGATGTGGCCAAGGTGGCCCAGATCAGCCGCTCCCTGGAGGATTTTTTCGCCAAGCCCGCTTCGGGCAAGATGCACCGGCTCCTGGGCCGGGAGGATATCCGGCTCAGGCTGGGGAACGAGGCCGGGCGGGCCGGGGAATGAACATGGGACAGACCCTGGTTGAAAAGATAATCTCCCGCCATGTGGGCCGGCCGGTGGAGCCGGACCAGATCGTGGTGGTTCCGGTGGATTGGGCCATGGTTTCGGACACCACCGGCCCCCTGACCATCAAGGCCTTTCGGGCCATGGGCGGAGAGCGGGTCTGGAATCCGGACAGATGCGTCATGGTCATAGACCACGCCGCCCCGGCCCCCAACTCCCGCATCGCCAACCTGCACGGCCTGATGCGCGAATTTGCCGCAGAACAAGGCTGCGTTCTGGTGGAGGCGGGCCAGGGAATCTGCCATCAGGTTATGGTGGAGAGGGGCTATGTCCAGCCGGGGCGGATCGTCATCGGGGCCGACTCCCATACCTGCACCTACGGGGCCCTGGGCGCCCTGGGCACGGGCATGGGCTCCACCGACCTGGCCGGGGTGTGGCTCACCGGCAAGACCTGGCTGCGGGTGCCCCGGAGCCTCAGGGTCGTGTTCCGGGGCGAGGTCCGGCCGGGGGTTCAGGGCAAGGATCTGATTCTGGCCTTGCTGGCCCGGCTGGGCATCGCCGGCGCCACCTACCGCTCCCTGGAACTGGACGGCCCGGCCCTGGTCCCGCTGCCCCTGGCCGACCGCCTGACCATGGCCAACATGGCCATCGAGGCCGGGGCCAAGACCGGGTTTGTCCATTCCCGGGGATTGAGCATAAAGGGTCTGGAGGAGCCGCTTGTCCCCGACCGGGATGCGGTTTATGAGCAGACCCTCACCCTGGACGCCTCCCGGATCGGCCCCCTGGTCTCCCGGCC
The DNA here is from genome assembly GCA_963662305.1 of Desulfarculia bacterium. Lineage (GTDB taxonomy): Bacteria > Desulfobacterota > Desulfarculia. The sequence goes on from OY759351.1 coordinate 2,182,610, forward strand.
CCATTCCCCGGACCTGGTATGTTCCGTGGAGGAGGTGGGCGGCCGGCCGGTCCAGTACGCCTTTATCGGAACCTGCGTCAACGGGCGGCTGGAGGACCTCCGGGCCGCGGCCAGGGTTCTCAAGGGGGCCTCGGTCCACCCCGGCACCCGCCTCCTCATCGGCCCGGCCTCCCGGAAAATTTTCTTGGAAGCCCTGGCCGAGGGGATCGTGGAAACCCTGACCAGGGCCGGAGCGACCTTTCTCCCGCCGGGCTGCGGCCCCTGCGTGGGCACCCACAACGGGGTACCGGGAGACGGAGAGACGGTCATCTCCACGGGCAACCGGAATTTTGTGGGGCGGATGGGCAACCCCAAGGCCTCCATCTATCTGGCCTCGGCCGCCACCGTGGCCGCCTCGGCCAGGGCCGGCCGGATCGCCGATCCGGTCCCCTACTGGGAACAAAGCTGAACCATGGCAAACGATTTGATCAGGGGCCGGGCCCACGTCTACGGCGACGACATCAACACCGATGTGATAATTCCCGGGAAATACACCAAAACATTGGATCTGGAAGACCTGGCCCGGCATGTCCTGGCCGACCTGGATCCCGGATTCCGGTCGCGGATGAAACCGGGCGACATCCTGGTTGCCGGGGAGAACTTTGGCTGCGGCTCCTCCCGGGAGCAGGCTCCTCTGGCCTTGAAAGCGTCCGGGGTGGCTGCGGTGGCGGCCAAATATTTCGCCCGCATCTTCTTCCGCAACGCCATCAACATCGGCCTGCCGGTAATAGAGGTGGACTGGGGGGGGATAGAGACCGGGGACGAACTGCGGCTGGACCTGAATGCCGGCCGGCTGGAGAACATCTCCCGACATACCGGCTTTGACGCAGCGCCCCTGCCCCGGGGGATGCTGATCATTCTCCAGGCCGGCGGTCTGGCCAGCTATATGAAAATACACAGGGATTATCCCGAATAACGCTCAAAACCGGCGGTTTTTTAGGGGTAAGCCGACCCCGGCTTGGGGAAAAACATGAGAGAGGAGATAAACCGATGAGTTCCACTGACCAGAGACTGCCCCTGGAGGGAATCAGGGTGTTGGCCTTTACCCACGCGGTCATGGGTCCGGCCGCGGGCCTGATTCTGGCCGACATGGGAGCCGAGGTGATTCACATCGAACCGACCGGGGGCGACGTCACCCGCAGGCTCAAGGGCTTCGGGGTGGGCTATTTCTCCTTTTTCAACCGCAACAAAAAGAGCCTTTCCGTCGACCTCAAGACGCCCCGGGGCCGGGAGGTAATATACAAGCTGGCCAAGACCGCCGACGTGGTCCTGGAGAACTTCGGGCCCGGCACCATCGAGCGTCTGGGCTACGGCTACGACAAGCTTTCCGAGATAAACCATAGAATCGTCTACTGTTCCCTCAAGGGCTTCCTGCCCGGCCCCTACGAGAAACGGGTGGCCATGGACGAGGTGGTCCAGATGATGGGCGGGCTGGCCTACATGACCGGCCCTCCGGGCCAGCCCCTGCGGGCCGGGACCTCCATCATCGACATCACCGGGGGCATGTTCGGGGCCCTGGGCGTTATCACGGCCCTTTACGACCGCCAGCGCACCGGCAAGGGCGCCTATGTCAAGAGCGCTCTGTTCGAGACCACGGCCTTTGCCATGGGCCAGCACATGGCCTACTCGGCCCTGACTGAGGGCCCGGTGCCGCCCATGCCGGTCCGGGTGAGCGCCTGGTCGGTCTACCGCTTGTTCGAGACCAAGGACAACGACCAGATCTTCATCGGTCTGATCAGCGAGAAGCACTGGCAGAGCTTCTGCAAGGCCTTTGACCGGCCCCAGTGGCTGGAGGACGAACGTCTCCAGTCCAATAATGGGCGCATCGATCAGCGGGACTGGTTCATTCCCAAGGTGGAGAAGCTGATAAAACAGTATACCAAGGCCGAAGTCACGGAACGCTGCGATGCGGCCGGCATCTGCTTCTCTCCTGTGGCCCGGCCCGAGGACCTGTTCGAGGACCCCCAACTCAACCAAGAGAGCGGCGGGTTGCTCAAGACCACCTTCCCCAACGGCACAAAGACCAAAATGCCCCGGCTGCCCATCCGCATCGGGGAGTACGACTTCAATCTGCGCAACGATCCGCCGGCCCAGGCGGGCCGGGATACGGTGGACCTCCTCTCCGAGCTGGGATTGAGCCGGGAGGAGATCGGAGAACTGGCTGAACAAAAGGTTATCAGAACAACGGATTAGGCCTTAATTCGGTTAGGGTGATCATAGGAAAGCTTAATCCAGGTCCCCTGAAGAATCCCGGGTCCACGAAGTTTCGAACCGGGCCGGCAGCTACCAGGAAGACGCCTACCCGGAGCACAGCCACCACATTCCGATGCCCGGTGGTGGTCATGGTGGGTCACCTGCCTACGTGAATACCGGACAGATTGCAAACCGGTATGATTTAGACCGGGCCGGACCTATCGGAAGCGGGACCGAGACCAGGCCCAAGAACGTGGCCGTCTACTTCTATATCAAAGTGGATCGATGAAAAGAACGGCCAGGATTAAAAGGTCCGGGATCAGGATATCCTTTTCAGGAATCCGATCCCGGCCCAAATTTTCTTTTCAGACGCCGGGGCTAAGACCCCTTGCCCCCTACCCATGCGTCTGGGCGATCTTGGAGAACATTTGGGTCAGGGCCGCTCCCAGACCGTAGATGCCGTCCAGGCCCGCGTTTCTGTCGGCCGTGGAGTCGAAAAAAACCTTCAGGTCCGACTCCAACCCCTCCTCCGGCTTCCAGTAGCAGATCAGGATGGGCACCAGAGGCAGGGGCTTAATGATCATGGAGATGTCCGAGTCGAAATGGCTGCCCACCTCCTGGCCGTTGAAAACCTCGATCATATCCTTGAACAGGTCGGTGTACCTGTCGGCCACCTTTTTCAAGGGAACCTCGCAGGACTGCCTGAACAGCCCGGCCTTTTCTCTGAACCCCCCTCTGAGCTCCCGGAAGGAAACCCACTCCCCGCTCAGAGGAATGCCCTGGCAATTTATCACGTAGGACAGAAGGTGAAGGGTAACCCAGGAATGAAGATGGATGGCCGAGGAGAGGTTGCCCGGGGGGTCCACCCAGAAATCCTTGCCCATGATCTTAAGCCGAAGCCTGCCCCCGATCCATTCGCCGCCGATCTTCCCGGCTACGGTCGAGAGATCCATCTCCTTTATCTTTTCCTTCATTTCGGCCACGGCCTGGTCCATGTTGGCGGCCGCATTGGTCTCCTTGACCTTGACCTCGCTGTTTTGCGCCAAAGTCTCGCGGTCCAACCGGGGGCAGTCGGAAATTTTTTTGGCTCCGGTGAAGACCGCCGCGGCAAAGGCCATGCAGGTGGGCATGCCGCACTCGCGGCAGTTGGACTTTTCCAGGATTCTAAGTATATCCACGGGAGATTTGAGCTGGGCCATGGCGCGTTCCTCCTTTGTTGGCTTTGATCCGTTCCGGATTATGGCCCCTTGGGGTTTGGGGCGAATCCCCCAAATGGGTGATGAAGAGTAAAAAAGGATCAGTAAGGAATTTAAGATAAGCATGCTCCCGGAAAGGGTCAAGGACGATCCGGGGGCTGGCGGTCAGGAGCCTGTGGAGCGGAGGAGCTGCTCTCCCCTGGGATCGTGGCGGGCGTGGCCTTGACAGGCGGCGGTGTGGCTGGTGTTGGCGTAGCAGTAGACGCAGCCGTGGAGACAGGAGTTGTAGGCCCCGATGTCTACGGACTGGGCGCAGCCGCACTCCTTTCTCTGGCCCCTGTCCCGGGGCGGTTTTAGGTTCAGCCCGTAGGCCCTGTTCAGTATCTCGGGATCGATGCAGCGGCCGGGATTCAGCCCCAGGTGGGAATAATCCTCCTTGTCGGCGCACAGGTACACGGTCAGGCCGTGGCGGGCGGCGATCTCGGCCAGAGAGCCCAGGAGGTCATGGGAAAGTCCCGGCTCGGCTTGAAGATCCGTCACCTTCAGGCCGGCAACCTGGCCCAGCCTGCGCCGCACCTTGGTGTAGAGCTGGGCCCGGCTGACCACTACCCTGCGGGTGTGTGCCGAAAGGAGGTGGCACAATCGGCTGAAGCGGGACAGAATCTCGGCGGGCGGGGTAAGATCGGTCACCAGAAGGGGGTCGAAGCGCCAGACCACCCGCTCTCGTCCCAGCCGGGAGGCCAGAGCCACGAACTGGCGGCAGCTTTCGTCCTCCGGTGGGAGATGGGGCTCCAGGACCGTGCTCATGGCGTTGAGGGTGACCTGGAAATAAAAGGGAAAAGGGTCCAGGGCATCCAGGTGTCTCAAAAACGGACCCGGCCGCCGAGTCCAGAAAATCAGCCCCTCCACCTGCTCGGGCTCAAGAGAGACTCTTCGGACCTGGTCCGGCCGAAAGGGGTTCTTGACCAGACAATACCCGGCCGCTATCCGGTTCATGAACCAGGGCCCATAATAGGCCGGAATATCGGTTCTGCGACTGACGGAGATAAGGGGCATGATGCCGCCGGCCTTGCCGAAAACCGGAAACGGCCCCAGCCGGGGCTATAGCTGGCTTTCCAGGCAGACCCGGTTTTTGCCTTTCTGTTTGGCCAGATAAAGAGCTCTGTCCGCCCGGTTCAGTGGGGCCAGGTTATCCTCGTCCTGGTCCCCGAACTGGGCCACCCCGGCGGAAGCGGTGATGGGTACCAGGCTTCCCTTAACCGTGAAGGCTGTTTTCTGGAGCGCTTTTCGCAACCGCTCAGCCGCCTCGGCCGCCCCCAGGAGGCCGGTGTCGGGCATTAGGATGGTGAACTCCTCGCCCCCGAAGCGGGCCGCGAAATCGATCTCCCGGATGTTGGCCATGATCACCCCGGCCACCTCCCGGAGGGCCTTGTCGCCGATTAGATGGCCGAATCCGTCGTTGATGCACTTAAAATCATCGATATCCAGGAGAATTATGGAGCAGAGCCCGCGGTATCTCTTGAACCTGGCAAACTCGATCTCCAGATGCTGATTCCAACTCCGGCGGTTGGCCAGCTGGGTCAGCTCGTCGGTGAGAGCCACCTTCTCCAGATTGCTGAGCGACTTCACTATCCCGTCCAGTTTGGTGGTCCGGTTCTTCAGGCGGCCGGTGAGGTCGTCGTAAATACTTTTGATGCTGTCTATTTCGGCAAAGGTGGATTTTAACCAGGAGGTTACTTCGTCAACCCCGTTAAATTCCCCTCTGTCGTGGAGAGTGTCTTCCAGCCTGCGGGTGGTCCGGTCGGCATTTTCGGTGGTGGTTTTGGAATCCTCGATTATGCCCTGGGTCATGACCTTGATCTCGGTAGCCAGTTTTTCATTCATCTGCAGCAGATCAAGGTTCGCTTCGGATCCGAAAAGCTGTTTAAACAATCTCTTGGTGGTCTGCTCGTTCCACTTCAGATCAGATTTGAGAAGCAGGTTTACGGCCTTCTTGACCACCTTGGATTCATCTTGGAAGTAATGGTAGAAAATCATGTAGTTATCCGGAGTGGCCGGAATTCCGTTGCTACCCATGAAGGGCAGAACCCTGCGGGCTATGGCCAGAGATCTTTCGAACCGTTCGTTTTGGTCACCCATTGTTTAGCAGTTGTCCTTCTTATTTACAGGAGGCCTGGTAGCTTCTTCAGCTTCCGTGGAAAAATCGTCGAAATCGATTACGAGCTTGAATATTCCAGCGTCAACCCGTTCTTTTTTAAAATTACCCAGCTTGGCGAATAGGACGAACACGGGTTGGTTGGAATCAAGAACAGTTGCTGTTAAACCCTTGAAGCCGACTGTACGGGCATATCTGGCAAGATGATATTGTAACACAGTTCCAAGGCCCTGGCCCTGGAATTCATCGCCCACGGTATAGGCTGTTTCGGCCCGCTCGCCGTCGTCCTCGGCGGCGAAACGGCCCACGCCCACGATCTTCTCCCGACCCAGCCTGCCGGTGGTGGCCACGATGGCCATCTGTTTGCGGTAGTCCAGGTTGACCATGGATTGAGCCGTGTCGTGAGGCAGTGCCCTCAGGGACCGGAAATAGCGGTTGTAGATGGTCTCCTCGGAATGGGAGTAAAAGAATTCCTGAACTAGACCCTCGTCAGTGGGCTGGATGGGCCGGAGCAGAACCTTCCTTCCCGATTTGAGGGCCACCTCGGTTTCGACCCAGTGGGGATAATGATCGTGGTCCGTGGCCACGATGATCTGATCCGGATAGACATAGCCCTTGGCCTTGGCCTGCTCCAGGAGCTCCTTCCTGAACTTGGGATGGGAGATGCTGATCAGGGCGATGGCCCTCTCCCGGACGCTTTTGGCCTTAAGAGAGGCCAGGCCGTACTCGGTGGCCACCCAGTCGATGTCGCCCCGGGTTCCGACCACGCCGGCGCCTTCGGCCAGATGGCTCACGATCCGCGATTTTTGGCCATCCGGGGTGATGGAGGGCAGGCAGATGACCGAGCGGCCTCCTTGGGACATGGCCGCTCCGCGCATGAAATCCAGGCGGCCGCCCAGTCCGGAATAGAAATGGTAGCCTAAAGATTCCGAGCAGACCTGGCCCGAAAGGTCCACCTCCAGGGCCGAACCCACGGAGACCACATTGTCGTTCTGGCAGATGATGCGGGGGCTGTAGACATACTCCGAGGGCATGAACCGGAAAACCGGGTTCAACTTGACGTAGTTGAAGATCTTCTTGGAGCCGATGCAGAAGCTGGCCACCACCTTGCCCGCGTCGATCTGCTTTTTCTCGCCGCTGATGATGCCCTTGTCGATGAGGTCGATGATCCGGTCGCTGACCACCTCGGTGTGGACCCCCAGATCACGGCGGTCGTCCAGGCAGTCCAAAACGGCATAGGGGATGTGGCCAAAGCCGATGTGGAGACAGTCCCCGTCCCGGATCAGCTTGGCCGCGTTCCGGGCTATCCGGCGTCCGGTTTCATCGGGGGTGGGGTAGAAAAATTCGGGGAGGTAGTCGTCGTACTCCACAAAGCGGTCTATTTTGCTGATGTGGATGTGGGTGTCGCCCATGGTCCGGGGCATCCTCCGGTTGGCCTGGGCGATGACCAGGTCGGCCGCTTCCATAGCCGATTTGACGATATCCACGGATATCCCCAGGGAGACGTAACCCCATTTGTCCGGGAGGGTGACCTGGATCAGGGCCACGTCCAAGGGAATGGTTCGATCCTTGAAAAGGCGTGGTATCTCGGACTTGAAGACCGGGCTGTAGTCGGCCCGGGCCGTGTTTATGGCCTCCCGGGTGACCGGGCCCACAAAGAAGACATTGTGCCGGAACCGGCGGTCGAACCTCTGTTCCGGACTGATGGTCTGGGTCAGGGTCAGAAAATGGAGCAGCTGTACATCGTGGAGTTCATCGGCCCGGTTGGCCAGCCCCTCCACCAGATGAACCGGCTCGCCGCAACCCGTGCCGATAAAGACCCTCTGGCCACGCTTGATCAGGCCCAGGGCCTGGCCCCGGGTGACCTTACGCCGGTTATACTCCTCTACCCAACTCACATTCCATTCCACCAGTACATCTATTTTGGGTCAAAACAGGAGGACAATCAATCCTCAAAAAAGGTCCTCAGCTCTCACCCAGCTCGCTTTCTTCTATCCTTTGCTCAACCTGCTCCTGGAGACTGGCCAGGCCCTGGGAGAGGTGCACCGGGTAGGAGGCCTTTTTCTCCAGTTCCAGACAGTCCGCGGGGAGAGCCTTCAACGCCTTGCGGCACCTTTCCCGGATGGCCTGTAGCGATTCGACCGGTTCCACCCGTCGTCCGTGGTCCATAACCACCTTCAGAAGAGGTTCGGCCTCTGGAATGGTCTCCTCCCGCATGGCCAGGATATCCTCTTTCATCCGGCCCTGGTCGTCGAAGCGGCGGAAAACCTGTTTCGGCCCGGCCAGGGTTTTCTTGCCCCGTGACAGTTTGATTACCGGGCGGTCGTTTATCTTGACCAGTTTATAGCCCACATCCAGGTAGGGCGTGTCGGCGCTGACCCCGACCTTGGTGCCCACCCCAAAGGAATCTATGGCCGCCCCGTCTCTGACCACCTGGGCCAGTTTATACTCATCGTAGGCCCCCGAGGCGAAGATCAGGACATCCGTTAGCCCGGCCTGGTCGAGGACGCTCCGGACCTTGCGGGAGAGGTCCACCATGTCTCCGCTGTCCAGCCTGACTCCGCGCAGCTTATGCCCCTGTTGGGCCATCTCCTGGGCCACCTTGACCGCCTTGCGGGCCCCTTCAACCGTGTCGTAGGTGTCGATCAGAAGAACGGTGGAATCCGGGAAAGTACGGACAAAGGCCCTGAATGATTCTACCTCCCGCTCAAAGGCGGTGATGTAGGAGTGGGCCATGGTTCCCACCACCGGGATGCCGTATCTCTTGCCGGCCAGGACGTTGGAGGTCCCGGCGAATCCGGCCAGATAGGTGGCCCGGGCCACCTTCAGTCCGGCCTCCATGCCCTGGGTTCTACGCAGGGAGAAATCGACCACCCGCCGGCCTTGGGCCGCCTGGATGGAGCGGGCCGCCTTGGTGGCGATCATGGTCTGGAGGTTGAGCGCGTTGATGACGTAGGTTTCGAACAGCTGGGTCTCCAAAAGGGTTCCGTCGATCTCCATAAGCGGTTCGTGGGTGAAAAAGGCGGTTCCCTCGGGCAGGGCCAGGAGGCGGCCGGTGAAACGGAGCCCTTTCAGGTAATCCAGAAAGTCATCCTTAAAGATGCCGACGGAATGGAGGTAGTCGATATCCGAAGGTTTAAACCTGAATCGTTCCAGGTATTCAACCACATCGGCCAGCCCGGCGGCCACGAAATAATTCCGGTTGGGTGGAAAGTCCCGGATGAAGATGGAAAAGGTGGCCCGCCCGTCGATTCCCTGATCAAGATAGGAGGCAGCCATAGTCAGTTCATACAGGTCGGTCATCAAGGCCGGAGAGCCTGTCGGTTTTGTGTCTTCCATAGGCTCAGAAAATTAGCCAAGGCAGGGTAATAAGTCAAGAAGATACGGAAAGACAGGGCGTTGCCGGGTTAACTCAGGGCCCTGGTCAGGGCTCTTCGGGCCAGGACCCCGACCATCTCACGGCGGTATCCTTCGGTTCCCCCGAAGTTGTCCACGATCATCCCTCCGCCGACCCGCTGGGCCGCCTGAGCTGCCTGGGCGATGAGCTTCGGCTCCGGAGTCCGGCCCCGCAGCAGGCTGTCCGCCTCTTCCACCAGCAACGGGGCGGGGCCGGCCTGCCCCACCACCAGCCTGACCCGCTCGACTTTGCCCTTTTCCAGGGAGGCCACGGCCGCGGCCGAGGCCAGGGGGAAGTCAAGAGCCGACCGGGCGGCCAGCTTCTCGTAGGCGGAGCCGATCCGGCCCACCGGCCGGGGCAGCCGGATCTCGGCCAGGATCTCGTCCTCGGCCAGGGTGAAAGGCAGCTCGCCCTTGCCGCTGAAAAGCTCCCCGACCTGGATGATCCTCTGGCCAGAGGCCGAGACCAGCCGGACCTGGGCGGAATAGGCCAGGAGCATGGGCGCCCCGTCGGACTGATTGACCGAGGCGCACTCCTTGGATTCGGGGTTGACCAGGCAGACCTGGCCGCCGGCCTTGAAGCATCTCTCGTGGCCTTTTCTGAAAAAATCGGTCTGGTTGTAGTAGAGGCAGCGGGGTTCCAGCAGAAGGTTGCCGCCCAGGGTGGCGGTGTGGTGCTGGCAGGAGGGGTGCCCGATCCGGGAGAGGGCCTGAAAGAGCCCCGGGAACTCCTCCTTGACCAGGGGTTCGGATAGGACCTTTTCCAGGGTCACGCCGGCCCCGATCTTGAGGTGGATGGGATCCGCCTCCATGGCGCCCAACTCCTCCACGTCCCTGATGGAGAGCAGGGCCTCCGGCTTGGCCAGCCGCTGTTTCAGACGAATCACCAGATCGGTGCCCCCGGCCAAAACCAGGGCCGCCGGCCCCAGCTCTTTTTTCGCGGCGATAAGTTCGTCAAGGCTCTTGGGCGAACGGTATTCAAAGGCTGGCAGGCGCATGATCTGACCCTCGCAAATTGTATACAAACTTTTTAGCCTGCCTCGAGCCTCCTGTCAAAGGGTTTTCGCCCAGCCCTTGGACGAATCGCCCCGGCTCCGGCTTTTGAGGCGGAAGGAAGGGTTCCGGGTTGGTAATGCCGGAGCAATGGAATATAATTAATAACAAGAGCCTAATCAGGTCCACCTAAGTCAACGGAGGGTGCTATGGCTGAATATAACAACATTCTGTTTCCGGTCGATTTGACCGAGGTCTCCCCCCGGCTGGTGAGGCATGTCCAGGAGATGGGGCGCAAGTTTTCGGCCGGGTTGCACATCTTATATGTGGCCCCGGATCTGGAATATGCCAGAGTATTCTATGCGCCAGGACCTCCCACCATCAGAACCTACCAGACGGAGTTGGTCGAGGCCGCCGAAAACAGGTTGGACTCCCTGATCAATGACCACCTCGGCGAATATCCGGAGCTTACCGCCCGGGTCGTACGGGGCGAAGTCAGGACCGAGATATTAAAATACATCGACGAGAACGACATCTCCCTGGTGATGATGGAGACCAAGGCCCGGCGTGGGCTGGACCGGGTCCTGTTCGGCAGCGTGGCCCAGGGCGTCATCCAGCTCTCTCCGGTACCGGTGATGACCTTCAACCCCCAGGCCGATGATATGACTGTTGAGGGGCTGGTCGATACCCGGAGGATTCTGTGCCCGGTGGATCTGTCCGCGGTCTTTTCTCCGGAGCTGCTGGACCACGCCAAGACCGTGGGGAACAAATTTTCGGCTGAACTCCATCTCCTTTATGTGGTCCGCTCCACCACCTCCTATTATGGCGGCGATTACATTCCCAGTCCCCACATGGAGGAGGTCCAGACCGAAGTTACGGCCGAGGCCAAGGCCAACCTGGACGAGTTCGCGGCCAACTACATGGGGGACTACCCGGCCCTGGCCACGGCCGTGGCCAGCGGGCACACGGCCAGGCAGATTCTCAAGTATGTGGCCGAAAACGACATCTCCATGGTGGTCATGGGCACCCACGGCCGGAGAGGGCTGGACAAGGTGGTCTTTGGCAGCGTGGCCCAACGGGTGGTCCAGTCGGCCACGGTGCCGGTGCTGACCCTCAACCCTTATCAGAAAGAGGACAAGTAGCCGCCCTGGAAAGGCGGCGTCAGGAGGGCCGAAGAGGCGGCCGGGCGAGAAAATGGAAGTCGAAAGCCAAGGGGCAGGGACCGGGAGGCCGCCCGCTCCTTGGCGTTGGGATCATGTCCGGAGATTACTGGCAGTCCACCAGGGCCACCGTGCCTGGAAGGTAGTTCTGGCCCAAGTTCAGAACCGAGGCGCCCTCGATGTTCTGGTCCAGGGCCAGGCAGACGTGCTTTATCTCTCCCATCTCGGCCGCCGAAGCCGTTTCCGCGGCCAGGATAAAAACAAGCGTTGGAAAATAGAAAACAGCTTTTTTCAGCATGGTTCTCCCGTGTTGATTAATCCGCATACCTTCAGGTCGTAATCATCCCGGCAAACTCCTTTCAGCCTCTCCGGGTGCAAGAGCGGGGGCTGAATTATTTACCTGAATCAGCCATAGCTGTCTCTTGGTCTCCAGGTGAAAATAACGTTATTTGCAGAGATAATAAATTGTTAGAGTGTTTGTCGGAACAGATTTATGACATTCGCTATAATCGTTTCATGGGCAATCGGAAATGAAAATATTTCGCTTAGGCAGGAAGCGGTGAAAGGAGGCCGGGAAGGGCAGGCCGCAGCCGGGACTGTAACGTAATTAGGCAGGCGGTGCGGCCGGCGGTTAAAAAAGGCCCCGTCTCAACGGACGGGGCCTTGGTCTGATCATGTTGAAATGCTAATTACGCCTGTCTCCCGGGTCGACCACCTTGAGCTCGCTCTTATCTTTCTCGCTCAAATCAATGGTGGCGATCCATTCATCTATCTTGTCCCAGGGGATCGTAACCTTGGAAACCTGTTCGGGTTCGATCACGGCCAGGTTTTTTTCCAGTTCTTCTTCCATTCCGTGCAGGCTGATCATCTTGCACCTCCCTTGATGCTCTCAAGATAAGCATTCCCGGAAGCGAGTCAAGACAGGGAGGAAAAAGCCGTGGCCGCCGATTCCAGGACGTGGTCCAGCTCTTCCTTGGTGTGGGCCGTGGAGACGAAGCCCACCTCGAACTGGGAGGGCGCCAGCCAGACCCCGGATTCCAACATGGATCTCCAGTAGCGGGCGTAGCGGTCCGTATCCGAGGTCTTGGCCGTCTCATAGTCGCGGACCTCCGTCCCGGTGAAAAAGAGGCCGAACATGGATCCGTAGCGGGCCGCCCGGACCGGGATCCCGGCTCCCAGGGCCAGCTTGACCAGCCCGTTGAGCAGATACTCGTCCTTTTTGTCCAGTTCGTCGTAGACCTCCCGGTGTTCCAGAACGTTCAGGGTGGCCAGCCCGGCGGCCGTGGCCAGGGGGTTGCCGGAGAGGGTTCCGGCCTGGTAGATGTCACCCTCCGGGGCCAGCCGCTTCATGTATTCGGCCTTGCCGCCAAAGGCGCCCACGGGCAGGCCGCCGCCGATGATCTTGCCCAGGGTGGTCAGGTCCGGGTCTATCCCGAACAGCTCCTGGGCTCCGCCGTAGCCCACCCGGAAGCCGGTGATGACCTCGTCGAAGATGAGCAGGGCCTCATGTTTGCGGGTGATGTGGCGCAACCCCTCCAGAAATCCCGTGGCCGGGGGGACCAGCCCCATGTTGGCGGGAATGGGCTCCACAATCAGGCAGGCGATGTCGGAGCCCATCCGCTCAAAGGCCTCCTCCACCCTGGCCAGGTCGTTGAAAGGCAGGGAGATTGTCTCGGCGGCGATGGCCTTCGGAACACCGGGGCTGCCCGGAATCCCCAGGGTGGCCACCCCGGAGCCGGCGGCCACCAGCAGGGTGTCGGCGTGGCCGTGGTAGCAGCCGTCGAACTTGACCACCTTGGACCGGCCGGTCACGCCCCTGGCCAGGCGCACGGCGGACATGGTGGCCTCGGTCCCGGAGTTGACCAACCGGACCATCTCCAGGGAGGGCAGAGCGGCCACAATCTTCTGGGCCAGGGCGAGCTCCAGCTCGGTGGCCGCGCCGAAGGACATGCCCTTGGCGGCCTGCTTCCCTACCGCCTCCACCACGGCCCGGTGGGCGTGGCCCAGGATCAGGGGGCCCCAGGAGCAGACCAGATCCACATAGGCGCACCCGTCCACGTCGAAAATCCGGCCGCCCTGGCCGTGGGAGACAATCTTGGGCTCGGCTCCCACAGATTTACAGGCCCGGACCGGCGAATTCACCCCGCCCGGGATGACCCTGCAGGCGGCCTCGAAAATATCCTTGGAAGAGCTCATGCAAAATACCTCATGCTTGTTTTTTTCAGTTCCTTGACGGAGAAGAGGAGAGCGTAACTTTGGGCTGAGACCGTCTTGGCCATTTCGGCCACGGTTCGGCGGCAATCCTCCTCGTCCTCTCCGTGAACCATGGTGTAAAGGTTGTAGGGCCACTCCCGAGTGGTGGTCCGCTGATAACAGTGGGAGACCCGGCGGACCCTGGCCAGGGTCAGGCCGGCCTTTTCCAAATCCTCCCCGGAGAACCGCCAGGCGACCATGACGTTGGCTGGAAAGCCCGAGTGCTGATGATAGAGCGTGGCTCCGAAGCGGCGGATGATGCCGGCTTTTTTGAAATCCTTGAGCCGTTCGATGACCTGCTCCTCGGACCAGCCCAGTTGTTGGCCCAACCAGGCGAAGGGACGGGTCTCCACCGGAAGATCACCCTGGAAAAGGTAGATCAGGCGCTTGTCTTGCTCACTTAGGTTCATTAAATACAAGGTTGAGGCCGGGCTCGGCCTCGAAGATCTGCGGTCCCCGGTTGGCGATCAGTTCGTCGATCTCATGTTCGAATTTCCGGTAAAGGTCGATCAGCTTTCTGGCCTGGGTGGTGAGGGTCAGCCCCCGGCCCACTGCGGCCTTCTCCATGAGGGGCAGGCTCAGCCGCTCCTCGGAGGCCCTGATCCGGCCCCAGGCGGCCCGGTAGCTCATCTTCATCTGTTTGGCCGCGGCCGAAAGGGAGCCCAGTTCGTCCACGGTCAAAAGCAGTTCGAACCGGCCCCGGCCGAAGAGCACTCCGGATTCGTCCTCCAACCAAATCTTATGACGGATACGCATTAACAATAACTTAGATTAGGCCGGGCCGGGTGTCAAGAAAAGGGGGGCGGGTTTTTGGCCCAGGCCCCGCTCCCAGGAGCCGCAGGGTTCACAAACCCGGGCCAACAACAGGGGAGATTGTGATATACCTATTTGGAGGCGAGGATTGTCCAAAACGGCTGAGCAGGGCCTGGATTAGGGCTTCTTGGCGCCAGGGTCCGGAGGAGGAGATGAAAGAGGCTTTTTTATACGATCGGCTGGAGGGCCTGCGGGTCAGGTGCAACCTCTGCTCCCACTATTGCGTGATCGACGACGGCCGGCAGGGCAGGTGCGGAGTCCGGGAGAACCGGGAGGGGACCCTCTTCTCCCTGGTCTACGGCCGGCCCATCGCCCGGAGCATCGATCCCATCGAAAAAAAGCCGTTGTTTCACTTTCTGCCGGGAAGTCTCTCCTATTCCCTGGCCACGGTGGGCTGTAACCTGACCTGCCTTCATTGCCAGAACGCCGAGATCTCCCAGATGCCGACTGACTTGGGCCGCATTGCCGGGGGGCGGGCCGAGCCCAGGGAGATCGTCCGGGAGGCCCTGGACCATGGTTGCGCCTCCATCTCCTACACCTACACCGAACCCACTGTTTTTGCCGAGTATGTTTGTGACATAGGAAAATTGGCCCATCAGTCCGGAATAAAAAACGTGCTGGTGACCAACGGCTTCATGAGCCCCCAGGCCGTGGCCAGGCTGGGTCCCCTGATCGACGCGGCCAACGTGGACCTCAAGGCCTTTTCCGAATCGTTCTACAAGGATATCTGCGGGGCCAGGCTCAAGCCGGTTCTGGAGTCCATTCTGGGCCTAAAAGAGCAGGGCGTCTTTGTCGAGCTGACCACCCTGCTTATCCCCGGAGCCAACGATTCTGAGGAAGAACTGGCGGAACTGGCCGCCTGGATCGCCTCCGGGCCCGGGGTGGACACGCCCTGGCACGTCAGCCGGTTCCACCCCACCTACCGCCTCATTGACCGGGGACCCACCCCCGCGGCCTCTTTGGATGCGGCCTTTAAAATCGGCCGCCGGGCCGGGCTCAAGTACATCTATTTGGGCAATGTGCCGGGCCGGGGCGGGGAGGACACTCTCTGTCCCTCCTGCAAGGCCGGGCTGATCAGCCGCAGGGGGTTCACCGTGCTGGAAAACAACCTGAAGGCCGGGGCCTGTCCTGAATGCGGCCTGGCCGTGCCCGGGGTTTTCGGCTGATGGCCCCCGCAGGCAGGGCGGCAAGCTCCGGCCACCGGGTCAGGCTGAGGGAGAAGTACCTGGGCCTGGGCCTGGAGGGGCTGACCGACGAGGAGGTGGTGGAGCTGCTCTTGACCCTGGCCACGCCTCTGCGGGACTGCAAGCCCATGGCCCGGGAGCTGCTGAAAAGGTTCCAGGGCTTGCGGGGGGTTCTTTCGGCCGAGCCCGGAGAGCTGACTCAGGTTCCGGGCCTGGGGCCCAAAAACATTCTGCCCTTGCGCCTGATTAGGGATACGGCTGGCAGGTTTCTGCGGGATAAACTCGTGGGCCGTGATTTCCTCAAATCAACCCGGGAGGTCTTTGACTATCTGTACTATACCCTGCGGGACCGCAGGACCGAGGTCTTCCAGGTCCTGTACCTGGATGTGAGAAACGGGGTCATGGCCGCGGAAGAGGTTTTCCAGGGCGGAATCGCGGGCAGCTACATCGACGTCCAGGTGGTCCTTCGCCGGGCCCTGGCCCTGGGCGCGGCCCGGATCGTGTGCGCCCACAACCATCCCTCGGGACGACCCAACCCCTCGGAGGGCGACGCGCGGGTGACCAGGGAACTGGTTTTTGCGGCCAAGGCCGTGGGTCTGCGCCTTCTGGATCATCTGATTATCGGCGAAAATTCCTACCACAGCTTTTCCGAGGCAGGAGATATCAGGCGGCTGGAGGAGGAATATGACTCCTTTAACAGGCGCCGCGGCCCCATGTGAGCCGCCTCGGGCCGGTTCCGGAATATGTATTTTCCCGGGCCGGACCGGGGGCGGCCGGCTGATTGCGACTTCTTTTTTGCCTTAGGCCAGGCTCCTCCTGTTTTGACTTGACAAGGAAAGGTGGTCGGGGTTATATGGCCACTATTCGGCTATCGGACCGGTTATAGAAATATCTAATAATTACTCCGATATCCGATCCGCAGGGCTATTCCACGGAGGCGGGCTTACTTGGAAAATTAAAACCCTCCGGGGTATTCCGGAGAAATAGTTTGACCAATTTAACAGAGGAGATTGGATATGGCATTCACAGTTACGGTTGACGCTGACAAGTGTATCGGCGATGAGGAATGTGTGGAGGTCTGCCCCGTAGACGTATACGAGATGCAGGACGGCAAGGCAGTGCCGGTTAACGCCGACGAGTGTCTGGGCTGTGAGAGCTGCGTCGAAGTCTGCGAGCAGGATGCCATCACCATCGAAGAGGTTTAATACACCCCCAAGGTGACAACAGCCCCGGCGCTCAGGCGTCGGGGCTGTTTTGTTAATAATATTAGTTTAAGATAAGTCAGGTCCTGTCGGCTGGAGCGGTTAGAGCCGACGCTCCTGAAATTTCTCTCCGGATCCGGCTGACCCGGGCCGGAAAATCTTTATTTGACGGGGTAACGCGGGGAGGAGTATGCTGACTCTCCGGGAAACGCCCCACGGTCAAGGGTTACCGGCGCCAGGACGTGTCGTACGAAACCGGCGGCGGGCTTGAGCCGGGCTGCGGGCCCCAGGAAACGACCGGACGGTTAGCCGCCCCAATGGGCGGTTTGGTTGCGGCATATTGGCTTGACATAAAGAAATCATTTGTGTATTAATACACAATTGCCGCGGCCTTTAAAAAAAATTACCCAATTAATGGCTAAATAGGAGCATTTGTGGGCGATTCGTCGTTAAATATGGCCGACTTTCTTTCACAAAAAAGAAAAAAAATATTAGAAAAGTGGTTCGAAGCCACCATTGCCTCCTATCCTCCCGAGACGGTCAAATTTCTGCGCAAAGAAAAGAGCAGGTTCGCCAACCCGGTGGGCCGGACCATCCTGGAGGGGGTCGAGGCCATCCTGGACGCCTTGCTCAAAGGAGCCGAGCCTGAAGCGTCCACCGTCTTTCTGGACAATATCATCCGCATCAGGGCCGTCCAGGACTTCACCCCGTCCCAAGCCCTGGATTTCATCTTCGCCCTTAAGCAGGTGGTCAGAAAGGAACTGGGCCGCGACCTTTGGGAGGAAGGACTGGTGGAGGAGTATCTGGCCTTTGAGAGTACTGTGGACGCTCTGGCCGGGATTGCCTTCAACGTCTATATGACCTGCCGGGAAGAGATCAGCGAACTGAGGATGGGCGAGATGCGCAACCGGACCGAGCGGATTCTGCAGCGGATCAATTCGGTCTACGGCAACACGGAAACGGAACCGGTTAAAATCGATGAAAACCTCAACCGGCCGACTTAAGGCGAGGAATAGTTTATGGGCATCATAATCTCATTATTAGCGGTCATAGCGCTCATTGTGCTGGTCCTCCTGGGTGTGGAGGTCGTGGATCTGCGCTATCTTTGGGGAGTCATCCTTCCCTACCTGGCCTTTGTCACCTTCGCTGTGGGGCTGGTTTACAAGATGGTCAGATGGGCCAAATCGCCCGTTCCCTTCCGCATTCCTTCCACCTGCGGACAGCAGAAGTCGCTGCCCTGGATCAAACAGTCCAAGCTGGACAACCCCGCCACCGGCTGGCAGGTGACCAAGCGGATGTTCTTGGAGATATTCCTGTTCCGCTCGCTTTTCCGCAACACCCGGCTGGAATACCGCAAGGGCCCCAAGGCGGATTACGCCTACGCCCCTTGGCTGTGGCTTTTCTCCCTGGCCTTCCATTATTCCTTTCTGACGGTTATTCTCAGGCATCTGCGGTTCTTCACCGAGCCGGTGCCGGCCTGGATCCAGTTCGTGGAGGGGTTGGACTCCTTCATGGAGATCGGGCTGCCCATCATCCTTATGTCCGGAGTGGTCCTGCTGGGAGCGGCCACGGTGCTCTTCATCAGACGGCTGGTCATCCCGGGGGTGCGCTACATCTCCCTGCCGGCCGATTTTTTCCCTCTCTATCTGATCATCGCCATCGCCTTCACCGGCATTCTGATGCGCTATTTCATCAAGACGGACATCACCGGGGTCAAGCAGTTGACCATGGGCCTGGTTCAGTTCAGGCCGGTCATTCCCGATTCCGTGGGAACCCTTTTCTACATCCACATCTTCCTGGTGAGCTGTCTGTTCGCCTATTTTCCCTTTTCCAAACTGATGCATCTGGGCGGGGTGTGGCTTAGCCCCACCAGGAACATGGCCAACAACAACCGGATCGTACGGCACATCAATCCCTGGAACTACCCGGTCAACGTCCATACCTACGAGGCGTACGAGGACGAGTTCAGGGAGAAGATGGTCGAAGCCGGGTTGCCTGTGGATAAACCCCTGGAACCGGCTCCCGAGGCTGAAGAGCCCCCGGCTAAGGAGGAATAGAACGTGGCAGACGAGACACCGAGGCCGGAAGAACTAGCCCGGATTAATCACAATCCGCCCTTGAAGGGGTGGATGGACGTTCCGGCGGAGATCAAAAAGGGCATCTACTGTTACGCCTCAAACCCCAAGAGCGTGGAGTACACCGGGCTGCCCAACCCCCGCCAGTGGAACCCCCTGGACGACGACTGGAAGCTGCCCAAGGACTGGAAGAAGATAATCAAGGACGGCATGGCCGACCGCTTGGACAGGTTCAGGTCGCTGAAGCTGTTTATGGACATCTGCGTGCGTTGCGGGGCCTGCGCCGACAAGTGCCATTTCTTCATCGGCTCGGGCGACCCCAAGAACATGCCGGTGCTGCGGGCCGAGCTGCTGCGCTCGGTCTACCGCTACGATTTCACCACGGCCGGCAAGATCCTGGGCCGCATGGCCGGGGCCCGGAAGCTGGACGAGGGCGTCTTGAAGGAGTGGTGGTCCTACTTCTTCCAGTGCACCGAGTGCCGCCGCTGTTCGGTCTTCTGTCCCTACGGCATAGACACGGCCGAGATAACCATCCTGGCCCGGGAGCTTTTGAACCTGCTGGGGCTGAACATCGACTGGATCGCCACCCCGGTGGCCAACTGCACCCGGACCGGTAACCATCTGGGCATCCAGCCCCACGCCTTCAAGGAGATGATCGAGTTCTTCTGCGAGGACATCGAGGAACTCACCGGGATCAAGATCGAGCCCAGCTTTAACCGCAAGGGCGCCGAGATCCTGTTCATCACCCCCTCGGGCGATGTCTTCGCCGACCCCGGAACCTACACCTGCATGGGCTATCTCATGCTCTTCCACGAGCTGGGGCTGGACTACACCTGGTCCACCTACGCCTCCGAGGGAGGCAACTTCGGCTTCTTCACCTCCCACGAGATGATGAAGCGCTTGAACGCCAAGATGTACGCCGAGGCCAAGAGGCTGGGAGTCAAGTACATCATCGGCGGCGAGTGCGGCCACATGTGGCGGGTCGTCAACCAGTACATGGACACCATGAACGGCCCGGCCGACTTTTTGGAGGTCCCGGTCTCGCCCATCACCGGGACGCGTTTCGACAACGCGGCCTCCACCAAGATGATCCACCTGGTGGAGTTCACCGCCGATTTGATCAAGCACGGCAAGCTCAAGCTGGACCCCAGCCGCAACGACAACAAGATCGTGACCTTCCACGACTCCTGCAACCCGGCACGGGGCATGGGGCTTTTAGAGGAGCCCCGGTACGTCATCAAAAACGTGGTCAACAATTTCCACGAGATGCCGGAAGAGACCATCAGGGAGAAGACCTTCTGCTGCGGTTCAGGCTCGGGCCTGAACGCCGGGGAGAACATGGAGCTCCGGTTGCGGGGCGGCTTCCCCCGGGCCAACGCGGTCAAGTTCGTCCACGAGCGTCACGGGGTCAACATGCTGGCCAACATCTGCGCCATCGACCGGGCCGCCTTGCCGCCCCTGATGGACTACTGGGTTCCGGGGGTGGATGTGACCGGGGTTCACGAACTGGTGGCCAACGCCCTGATCATGGAGGGCGAACAAAATCGGAAATACGACCTGCGCGGCGAGGACCTACCCAATCTGGAACCGGAACCGGAAGAGGGCGGCTCCCAAGAGGGCGCAGAAGAAGGGGAGGAGTAACCGGCCATGTACGACGGCGGAAAGATAATCACCGGAGTGGTCATCTTCCTGGCGCTGGTGACGTTCCCTTTCTGGGGCAACCTGGGGAGCGCGGCCTACCAGCGGCCGGAACTTGAAAAGCCGGCCGAAGCCAAGAAATGCGTGGAAGACGTGGAGTTCATGCGCGGCAACCACATGCAGATGTTGAACCAGTGGCGGGACTTCGTGGTCCGGGACGGCAAACGGGTCTACATCGCCAAGGACGGGGCCCAGTACAACATGAGCCTCTCCAACACCTGTCTGGATTGCCACACCGACAAGACCAAGTTCTGCGACAGATGTCACAATTCCCTGGCCGTCGCGCCTTATTGTTGGGATTGCCACATCACCGATCCGAAGGGGCAAAGCTGATGGGCGCCAATAGAAGAGACTTCCTCAAGATAGCCGGGCTGGGAGCTCTGGGCCTGGGTGCGGCCAAGACCGCCGAGGCCGGGATGTTCCCCTATTCCAACTGGCCCAAGTGGCCCTGGACCAAGGACCCCGTGGAGAAAAGCGACGGAGCCCTGAAGGCCACCCACTGGGCCATGGTCATCGACACCACCAAACGCCAGGGCAAGGACGCCTGGGCCGACGCCATCGAGGCCTGCAACAAGGCCCACAACGTCCCCCAGGTGGGCAATGTCAAGGAAGAGATCAAGTGGATCTGGGCCGAGCCCTTTAAAAACGCCATGACCGACCAGGAGTACGCCTATCTGCCGGAGGAGGTGGAGGCCAAGACCTTTCCGGTGCTGTGCAACCACTGTGAGAATCCGCCCTGCGTCCAGGTCTGCCCCACCAAGGCGACATTTAAGCGGGCCTCGGACGGCATCGTGCTCATGGACTTCCATCGCTGCATCGGCTGCCGCTTCTGCATGGCCGCCTGTCCCTACGGCTCCCGATCCTTTAACTGGCGGGACCCGCGCCGTTATCTGGACATGGACAACATCAACCGGGAGTATCCCACCCGTGCCGTGGGCGTGGTGGAGAAATGCAACTTCTGCGCGGAACGGCTGGCCAAGGGTCTTAAGCCGGCCTGCGTGGAGGCCTGCAAGGACGGGGCACTGGCCTTCGGCGACCTGGACGATCCCAGTTCCGATGTGCGCAAGCTCCTGAAGTCCAAGTACACCATCCGCCGTAAACCCAGTCTGGGGACCGGGCCCAGCGTTTACTACATTATTTGAGGTTGTCATGCTGGATAAAGTTCTGACCGGAAGCAAGGCATACTGGAGTTGGCTGACCTTCCTCCTGGTAGTGGTGGGGATCGGGTTCGGCTGTTACCTGTACCAGTATAACGAAGGCTTGGGAGCCACCGGGCTTTCCCGGGACATCTCCTGGGGGCTCTACATCGCCCAGCTGACCTTTCTGGTGGGAGTGGCGGCCTCGGCGGTGATGCTGGTTCTGCCCTACTACCTCCACAACGTCAAGGAGTTCGGCCGGATCACCATCCTGGGCGAGTTTCTGGCCGTGTCGGCCATCGCCATGTGCGGCCTCTTCGTCTTTGTGGACCTGGGCAAACTGGAGCGGGTGACCAACACCTTCCTCTATCCCACTCCCGGAGCCATCCTGTTCTGGGATATCGTGGTCCTTAACGGCTACCTGATCCTCAACGCGGTCATTGGCTTCACCGTGCTTTCGGCCGAGCGCAAGTGGGTGGCGCCCCCGCCCTGGACCAAGTTCCTGATCTACCTGTCCATTCCCTGGGCGGTCTCCATCCACACCGTAACGGCCTTCCTCTACGCCGGAATGCCGGGGCGCCATCTGTGGCTCACGGCCATCATGGCCGCCCGGTTCCTTTCCTCGGCCTTTGCCGCAGGTCCGGCCCTGCTGATCGTTCTGGCTCTTATCGTCAGGAAGTTCACCAAGTTCGATCCGGGCAAGGAGGCCATCCAGAAGTTGGCCATCATCATCACCTATGCGGCCATCATCAACATGTTCTTCCTGGGCCTGGAATTCTACACCGCCTACTACTCCGGCATCCCCGGCCACCAGCACTCCCTTGATTACCTCTACTTCGGAATCCACGGGCATAACATGCTGGTGCCCTGGATGTGGGCCTCGGGCATCATGGCCCTGGGAGCCATCCTGGTCCTTTTGTTCAAGTCCAACCGGCAGAACGAAAAGGTTCTGGGCGTCACCTGCGTGGTTCTGTTCCTGGCCCTGTGGATCGACAAGGGCCTGGGGCTCATCGTGGGCGGCTTCATTCCCAACCCCCTTCACCAGATCAGGGAGTATCATCCCACGGCGGTGGAGCTTCTGATCACCATCGGAATATGGGCTTTGGGCTTCCTGATTCTGACCCTGCTGTATAAGATCGCCATCGGGGTCAAGGAGGAGACCGGAGGAGAGCTGGCGCCCCACTGAGGGTTAGATAAACCAACCTGAAGCCCTCTCCCGGAGTTGCGGGAGAGGGCTTTTTCAGTTAAGGGCGAAGGGGACGGAGACATTTTTACCCAGGCCGCAGGGAACCTCAGAGGCTTCTGTCCGTCTATGAGAGAGGAGAGTGATCGAAACTTATTTTTGTAGCCAGGACCCGGTTAGGATATATAAAATAAAGGTCTGTCGGCGCCCGGCTATGCTCTGGATTTCCCGCGAGCATGCAGATCGGAGATGATGTCATGGTTCGCTCCTCCGTAAGAAGTTATCCCGCGGCAATGGCCGCGACCTTGATCGCGATTCTGTTGCTGGTCCCGGCGGTCGGAGCCGCGGACACGGTCAGAATACCCATGCGCCTGGACTTCGAGCTGCTCCGTTCTTTGTTCATACAGAAGGTCTACACCGCTCCCGGACAGCGGGCCGTGGCCCTGGACGCGGACCAGGGCTGCACCCGGATCGAGCTGTGGGAACCCCAGCTGGCTCCGGAGGGCCGGTATGTCCGGTTGACCAACCGGGTCAAGTTGCGGGCCGGAGTGCCCTGGGGCGACAACTGCCTCCAGGGGGTCTCCTGGGAGGGCTACATCGAGGTGGTCCAGCGGCCCTACGTGGACCAGCGGACCTGGTCCCTGCGCTTCGAGACCATCGACTCCCGAATCTACGACCAGGACCGGAACCGTTCCAAGCTGGCCAAGGCCCTATGGGACCTGGTCAAGACCGATTTGCACAACTATCTGGACCGGATCCGGTTCGACATCTCCCCGCCCGTGGACGAGGTCCAGGCCATGCTGCCCTCCTTTTTCCAGACCCAGGACAGGATAAAGGTCTTTAAGTGGATGGAGAGCATCAGGCCGGGCCAGGTCACGGTGGACCGGGAGGCGGTGTGGGCCCATATCCTCATGGAGGTGGAGCCCCAGGCCGAACCCGGAGTCCAGGAGGCGGAAAGGGAACTGACCCAGGAGGAGCTGGACCGGTTCGTGGAGTTGTGGGAATCCTGGGACGCCTTTCTGATCCACCAGATCAAGACCATCGCCGACCAGCCTCTGACCGATGACGAGAAACAGGTAATCTTCGATACCGTGATCGAGACCAGGCACAACTTTGTTCAAAGTCTGAGCGCCCGCAGCCCCGGGCGGGATCTGGTCCGGCGGCAGTTCATCTATGCCTGGCAGAACCTGGCCCCCATCTTTCGCAAATACCTGGGCCGGGAATCCTCGCCCTCGCTGC
Source organism: Desulfarculia bacterium (assembly GCA_963662305.1). Taxonomy (GTDB): domain Bacteria; phylum Desulfobacterota; class Desulfarculia. Next base: position 2,206,525 of record OY759351.1, read on the forward strand.
TGAGCTATCTGGCCTTTTTCACCGCGGCCGACGCCCTGACCGCCCTGGACCGGTTGGGGCCCACCCTGGGGCTGGAGATAAGCCGCAACGGGCTGATCCGTATGGCTCGGCTCATGGCCCAGGGCGAAGAACTGCCCCTGCTCAGCTATGATTTCGGGGTGGACCCCCAGCTCCGGTCGGCCATGGGCCTGGGGACGGCCCTGGAGGAGAGCGGGCCTTCCTTTTTGGAGGAGTCCCTTCCGGACGAGGAGCCGGCCGCATCCGGCGGCTCTTCCCCCTGGCTCAGCCGGCTGGGCCGCTGGCTGGTTCCTCCGGCCCTGGCCGCCTCCGCCTCGGGGGCGAAGCTGGCCCAAATCAGGCAATGGCTGGTCACCCGGGACAATTTGGGGACCTATCTCCCCAAGGTCCGCCGGCTGCTGGGGGAGGAGACGGAAAAGGTCCTGGCCCAGAGCGCCCTGGATGAGTCCTACCGCGATCTGTACCGCTTGATGATCCAGGCAATCTGCTGGCAGGAGACCTGTTTCCGGCACTTCAAGGTCAGCCGGGGCCGGATCCGCTACATCCGTTCCTACGACAACTCTTCGGTGGGGCTGATGCAGATAAACGAAAGGGTCTGGCGCAAGCTTTACAACCGCAACAGCCTCAGGTGGGATATCCGCTACAACGCCGCGGCCGGTTGCCGGATCATGGACCGCTACCTGCGGCGCTACGTTCTCCCGGCCATGGAGAAAAAGGGGCTGGAGCTCGACGACGACGTTTTGGCCAGGATGTGCTACGCCATGTACAACGGCGGACCCTCCCAGCTGAACAAGTTCCTGAAGCGTCACGACCGGGCCAAGTATTACCGCAGCGACATCCTCTTTTACGAGAAATACATCTGGGCCAAGTTCGGGGAGTGGGACAAGGTCTCCCAATGCCTCTTCGGGCAGTGAGCCCCGGGGAAGCCCAGGAACAAGCTTCCGGCTAACCGGAGGACGTGCAAGAGGCCTGCGGCTCTTTCTTTCAGGCTCGAACAGGAGAGGGCGCGAACCACTCCCTTTGGGAGGCCACATGGGGCCTCAGGGTGAGCCCCCGGCACCTTATGCCGGTCAGGGTTTGGGCAACCTTTCCGAACTCGGCTTGATGGTGCCGATGCGGCAAATCGACACATAAATTTGTCGCTGAGAATAGATGCAATTCGCCTCAGTCCTGATGCGGATCGCATCATATTTCATAACTATCTAATTTAAAAACATGTTTCATAATTACCGGCTTTCCGTGAGTGAGGCGGGGTGTGTCTGAATAGAACACATGGTCCGGGAGAGTTGCGCTATCCAAACCGGCTCATCTTTAAATATTTATGTTAAATCAAGCTGTTAAAATTTTATTACAACCGGAGTCGAATCCGGCACGGCGGCTGCAAGGAAAGGAGGGCAAGAAAGAACAGAAAATGGGGGTGACAAAATGAGCAAAGTGAGAGAAGAAGTGAAAGAGCATAACAGGCCTGTGGTTTTCGATATGACCAGTAACCAGTGTGTTTGGGCCAAGGCCGGAGTGATCAAGCCGGTGATGTGCATCAACGCCTTTGACTGCATCAGCTGTCCCCTGGACAAGAAGATCCAGAAGGATCTGGCCGAGGGCAAGATGAAGGACGTTCACGGCCGGCCGGCGGTGAGCTGGCAGCATCCCAAGCATTGGCTCAAGCTGTCTCCCAACCAGCGCAAGTGCCGCCACATGCTCACCGGCCGGGTGGCCTACAAAACCTGCGCCAGGGGCTTTGAGTGCTCCACCTGTCCGTACGACCAGATGCTGGAGGAGAGCACCTTGGCACAGCCGGCCAGCGAGCCCCGGGTGGACCTGGCCGGAGGGTTCCGGCTGCCCCATGACTATTATTTCCACCGGGGCCACACCTGGGCCAGGGTGGAGTACGGCGGACGGGTCAGGATCGGACTGGACGACTTCGCCCTGAAGCTGGTGGGGCCGGTGGATGAGTTCAAGCTGCCCAAGCTGGGCCAGAAGGTCAAACAGAGCCAGCCCGACACCGAGCTGCGCCGCGAGACCAACTATGCCCCAGGCCTGAGCCCGGTGGACGGAACGGTGGTGGCCACCAACCCCAAGGTCTTGGAACGGGGCGACACGGCCAATTCGGCTCCCTATTCCGGAGGCTGGCTCATGGTCATCCAGCCCGAAAAGCTCAAGAACAACCTCAAGAACCTGCTGTTCGACGATGAGGGCACGGCCTGGATGGAAGAGGAGGCCTCTCGTCTTTCGGCCCTGGTCTCCGGCGAGACCGGTTATCCCCTGGCCTCCACCGGCGGCGAGGTCGTCTCCGACATCTACGGCGCGGTTCCGGAACTGGGCTGGGACAGGCTGGTGGACGAGTTCCTGAGGGTCTAACCGAAACGGGAAAAGAAGCCCCCCCCGCACCTTGACCCTCTCCCCTCACAGGGGAGAGGGTAATTTTTGTTCAGGCGCCGAAATTTAATCCCTCAAAGGGGGTTTAATTCCCCGCGGCTTGCCGCGAGTACGATCACCGTTTTCTCCTGTCATACCCCGCTGCTTGCTGCGGGGTGGTTGATGAGGCGATTGTCATGAGTACGATCCGCGGTGTGGGTGGTGTCAGGGCTGCGTCCCTGACACTCGAATCGGAAAACGGTTTATACAAACGGTCCCAAAGGGATAGTCCCCCTCTCCCCTTGTGGGGAGAGTCAGGGTGAGGAGAGGGAAAAAAACGGGACCGATCAATCCGCGCGTAATAGAGGCATCGCCCTATTTTTTATCCAGGGCCTCTTCCATGGCTCGTCTGGCCCTGGCCAGTTCATAGCTGCATTGGTCGCAAAAAAGCAGGGACAGGGAATCCAGCTGTTCCAGGCTCTGGGAGAAGCGCATCAGGCAGCCGGGAGCATGGCAATGGGAGAGCCCCAGGACGTGGGCCGTCTCGTGCACCGTGATCTTGGCCAACCGTTCGTAGGTAAGTTCTTTTGACTCGAGATTGGCCCAAAATTCCCCGTTAAAACGATAGTAGGAGACCACCGCCGCCCTGCCGCCCAGTTGGGCCTCACCGAAGATAAAGGTCAGGATGGGCAGGCAGAGGTCCAGATTGGTTAGGCCGATCCTGATCAGGGGGGCCGGTATGTCCGCGGCCAGGGCCTTGAGGATGGGCCCGGCGTTGTACTGCCCCCGCTCGGCGATCAGAGCGTATTCCGGCTCCGGCCAGGGTTCCAGCACATCCGCCGGGAGATCCAGGATGGACTGCAGGTTGGCCGCCGCCACCTGGACGGCCACCTGGTCGACCGCGCCCAGAGGGACCACCTGGACCAGCGGTTTTTCTTTCTGGGAAAGGACGGAGTAATCGGTCCGGGTCATGGGTCTATGTCTATTCTTGGCCGGGCCAAAATCAGGCCGGCCGGGACAGGCCGTAGCGTTTTATCTTGCGGGACAGGGTAACCCGGTCGATGCTCAGGACCTGGGCCGTACGGGAGATGTTCCAGTCATGAGCCCTCAGGGTGGCCGTAATGTGCCTGATCTCCACCTCTCTGAGGGTCAGCGGTCCCCTGGTTTCCTCCTTGCCCCCCTGCAGGAAGGTCAGTTCATCGGCCCCGATCAGTTTGCCCCGGCTGATCACCACGGCCCGTTCGATAACATTTTTCAGCTCCCGGACATTGCCCGGCCAGGCGTAACCCGAGAGGATCTGGTGTCCTTCGGAGGTTATCCCTTCCAGCCTCTTACCCGTCTCCCTGGAAAAACGATCCAGAAAATACTCGGCCAGCAGGCTGACGTCTCCGGTTCGCTCTCTGAGGGGCGGCACCGGGATGGAGATGACGTTTATGCGGTAGTAGAAATCCTGGCGAAAATCACCCGAATTGATCATGATCTGGAGATCCCGGTGGGTGGCACAGATGAGCCGGAAGTCGGTCTCCACCCTCTCCGTGCCGCCGATCCGGCTGAAGGCCTTCTCCTCCAGCACCCTCAGCAGGTCGATCTGCATCTTGGAGGGGATTTCTCCCACCTCGTCCAGAAACAGGGTCCCGGTGTCGGCCATCTCCAGGCGGCCCCGCCGGGCGGCCACGGCCCCGGTAAAGGCGCCCCGTTCGTGGCCGAAGAGTTCACTTTCCAAGAGCGATTCGGCCTGAGCCCCGCAGTTGATGGCCACAAAGGGACCGAAGGCCCGGCCCGAACGGGCGTGGATGGCCCGGGCCACCAGCTCCTTGCCGGTTCCGGTCTCCCCGGTAATGAGGACCGGGGTGTCGGTGGCGGCCACATCCTCGATCAGGTCGAAGACTCTGGACATGGCCTGGGAGCCGGCCACCAGGTCCTCGAAGATGCTCTCCCGACGATCGGCCAACTGCTCCCGCAGGGTGATGTTCTCGTCCAAGACCGCCTTGTGGGCCTGGGTCTTTTCGATCAGCAGAGAAAGCTGTTCCGGGTCAAAGGGTTTGAGGAGGTAGTCGGCCGCGCCGTGCTTCATAGCCTCCACGGCCGTCTCTATGGAGCCGTAGGCGGTGATCATGATCACCAGCTTATTGGGACTCTGCTCCCTGATCCTGGCCAGGAGTTCCAGTCCGTCCATCTCGGGCATCTTGATGTCGGCCAAAACCAGGTCGAAGCTGTCGTCCTCGTCCAGAATCTCCAGGGCCGCAGGGCCGGACTCGGCGGTCTCTACGCTGTAGCCGTCCTTTTGCAGCCAGGCGGCCAGAGATTCGCGCATGGCCTCTTCATCGTCAACCACCATAATTCTGAAGCGGCGGCTCATTGGAGCACCTCCTTGACGATCTCATCGTTGGTCAGGTCCACATCTGGAGCGGAAGGGAGGGTGATGCGGAAAGTGGTACCCCGGCCCGGCTCGGAGTCCAGCTCTATGGCTCCCCGGTGGTTGCGGACTATGCCGTAAACCATGGACAAACCCAGGCCAACCCCGTTGGTCGCCGTCTTGGTGGACACAAAAGGCTCGAAGAGCCGCTCCCTGACCTCTGCCGGAATTCCGCAGCCGGTGTCTGATATTTCCACCCAGACCGCGTTGCGGACCTTGGACCGGCCGGCCGAGATGGTCAGGGTGCCCCCTCCAGGCATGGCCTCCATGGCGTTGAAGACCAGATTCATGAAGCACTGCTGCAACTGGGCGTAATCCCCCCAGACGTCGAAGGGCCCCAGCCCGATCTCCGTTTTCAGCTCAACCTCGGCCAGTTCCATGCGGTGGCTGGTCAGGACCACGATCAGGTCTATTATCTCGGTTATATCCAGCTGCCGGGCCTCCATCACCTGCTGCCGCGAGAAGGAGAGCAATCCGGAGACGATTTTGCCGCAACGCTTGGCCTCTCTGACCGAAAGATCCAGGTATTTCTCGAAATTGGTGAGGTCCTCCTGGTTGGGCCGGCCCTCTTTGATGGTTCTGAGCATCAGCTGGTTAAAGTTGATGATGGAGCCGATGGGGTTGTTGATCTCGTGAGCCACCGAGGCCACCAGCTTGCCCAGGGAGACCAGCTTGTCCTCCTGGACCATGCGGGCCAGGTTCTCTTTGATGGCCCTGGTCCGCCTCTCCACCCGGTCGTTGAGCTCGGGAGTGATGTCCCGGAACACGTCCACCACCTGGATCACCTCCCCGTCCTGCTCGAAAATGGGGTAGGTGGTGGCGTCGTAGATCACGGTTTTGCCCATCTTGTCCACAACCTCGTGGGTGGTGTGGGCGATCTCGCCGGTGGCCAGGGTCTCCATGTAGGGGCAGGACCGGAAGGGGCCCTCGCAGGGGTCGTTGACCTGGTGGAGGACCTTGTAACACTTGCGCCCCTCCGCCTCTTCCGGGGTCAACCCCGACCGCTGGGAGGCCACCTCATTGGCCCGGATGATCCGGAAATCCCGGTCGATAACCACCACTCCGGCGGTGGTGGCCGAAAGAAGGGCCTTGGTAAAAAGACGCGAAGCGTTGATCTCGTGCTCCTGATGCCTGATCTTCTGGCCGGAGGAGACGATGTTGTAAAACAGAAGGGAGGCGTTGTGGTCCACCAGGCCCACGTGGGCCGGCTTTTTCTGGGCCAGTTCCTCCAGAATATCGTTTCTGCCGGTCAGGTCGATGATCAGGTCCAGCCCCCCGATCCCGAACAGGTCCAGGTAGTTGGATGTGGTGAAGATCCCCCTGTCCCGAGCGTAGGCCAGGCCCACGGCCTCGGGGTTGAGATCGGCCACCCCCACGATCTCCACATTCAGGCCGCCGGGACCCAGGGCCTCCATCATCCCCATCAGGGCCAGACACCCCGGGCCGCCCCCGACCATGGCCGCCCGCAGGATCAAGCGCCTGTGTTTTTGCTCCATGTTAGAAATCTCCCCGGCCGGATCGCAGCCCTTGAGGATAAGAAGGCTCCGGTTTAAAAAAAACGGCACCGGTTTGTGCCCCGGCGCCGATCTTGAAAAGCGGATGAATGATAAGGGGTGGAAGGATCAGAGCCCCCAGGTGAGCGAGAGATGGATCCAACCACGGTCCCCGTCGGAATGTTGAACCAGAGCCCATTTTCCGGAAATCTTGATCACCCTGAAAGCCGCTCCCTGGGCGGCGGTGAAGATGATTTTCGATTTGGTGGAGGATTTCTCCCGGATGTTGGCCTTCTCTTTCTTGACTACCAGGGCTTTCTCCTTGGAAAGGAGTTTTTCCAAAACCCAACCCTTGTCGCCCTGGAAGTCCTCCACCCTAATCCAGCCCTTCTGGCGCTTCAGGACTTTGACCGGATAGTTTTTATCGGCCGTGTAGAGGATCTCGTTTTTGACCGACGGTCCTTTGCGGAAATTGGCTTTGGGACCCTTTACCGACAGGATCTGGGCAAAAGCCATTCCGGGAAGCGCGAACAGCAGGAGGGTCGCCGCGGCAATAAGCTTTTTCATTATTCAAACTCCCTTCCGCACCAGGGACAAAAATGAAAAGAGGTGTCGGCCAACGTCTCATGGCAGACCGAACAGTGGATCGACAGCTCTTCAGCGCAAAAAGGGCAGTAGGAGAAATCCATGATCTTTTCAGGGCAGGTCTCGCCCAGTTCATCCCAGTCTTCTCGGCATTTGGGATCCGAACAGATCTTCATTTTGCGGGCCTTGTCTTCCATCAAACCTCCTTTCGGCCAATTATGGACATCCCCATTATGGTTGTCAACCCAACTTTGCTCATGGCCCCGATTCAGGCCTGAGATCAAGCCGTTGGAACAGATCCGGTCCGGGACTCCCTGTGGGGAGGATAAGCCCTACGCCGGCTTATTTACGCCAGAACTCGGGTACCAGGAGAATGATGACCGTGTAGATCTCAAGCCTTCCTAAGAGCATGCAGCCGATCAGAACCCATTTGCCCAAAAGGGGAATAGCGGCGTAATTTTCGGCCGGGCCGACCATGCCCAGGCCCGGGCCCACGTTGCCGATGGTGGCCAGGACAGCGGCAAAGCTGGTGGTCAGGTCCAGGCCCATGGCCGCCAGGGCGAAAAAGGCGCAGATGAACAGGACCAGGTAAAGGCCCAGAAAACCCCAGATGGTGTTGAGGACCTCGTCGGGCACGGCCCGGCCGCCCAGCTTGACCCGGTAGACGGCGTGGGGGTGGATCAGCCGTTTCAATTCCCGGTGGGCGTGTTTAAAAAGGAGCAGAAGCCTGAGCACCTTTACCCCGCCGCCGGTGGATCCGGCCGAACCGCCCACAAACATGCAGACCAGGAGCACCACCTGGGGCAGGGAGGGCCAAAGCTCGTAGTCGGCCGTGGCGTAACCCGTGGTGGTGATGATGGAGACCACCTGGAAAAGGCCGTGGCGGAAGGATTCCTCCAGGGTGGCGAACTGTCCGGCAAAGACCAGGCTGGCCACCGTAATGAGGCTGAACAGGCCGATCAGGAGCAGGTAGAAGCGGAATTCCGGGTCGTTGCCGAAGACCCCCGGCCGGCCCAGGAGGGCCCGGTAGTGGAGGGAGAAATTGGCCCCGGCCAGGGCCATGAAGACAATGATGACGTACTGGTCGTAGGCCCCGTAGGCGCCGATGGAGGCGTTGCGGGTGGAGAATCCGCCCGTGGCCAGGGTCCCGAAGGTGTGGCAGGCCGATTCGAACAGGTCCATGCCCCCGGCCCAGAGCAGGGCCGCCTCGGCTGCGGAGATGATCACATAAACCTTCCACAGGGTCCGGGCCGTCTCGGTGACCCGGGGCCGCAGCCGGTCCACCACCGGCGAGGGCACCTCGGCCTTGTAGAGCTGCATCCCGCCCACCCCCAGGAAGGGCAGGATGGCCACGGACAGGACGATGATGCCCATGCCGCCCAGCCAATGGGTCAGGGAGCGCCAGAAGAGAAGTCCCTTGGGCACGGACTCGATGTCGGTCAGGACCGAGGCCCCGGTGGTGGTGAACCCGGACAGAGACTCGAACACGGCGTCGGTCAGGCCGCCGAACACCCCGCCGAACATAAAGGGCAGGGCTCCGAAGATGCCGGCCGCGGCCCAGGCCAGGGTGACCACGGCCATCCCTTCCCGGTGGGTGATGGGAATCCGCTCGGCGGGTTTGAAAATAAAGGCCAGAAAGGCCCCTGCGGCCAGGGTCAGAATAATCGATTTGCCCAAGGCCGGGACCGAACCGTCAGCATAGTACAACCCCACTCCCAGGGGGGCCAACATGGTCCCTCCAAGGCAGAGGGTCAGCAATCCAACCATGAAAAAGGTGTTGTTCAGCCGCACCGGTAAATGCTCCCGATAATCCGGGCTTGGGTAATCAATGGGTTCAACCTCTATTACACCCAATCCCCTCCGGGCACAAGGCCGGGGCGGATGAGAATCCGGGTAGCCGTTCGGGGACGGAGGGGTTCCGGCCCGGTCTTATTGACGGCTTAACAAATTATGACCATTACTGTACCATTCATCAGGGGTTGACTCCAAACCGGGCGACGGGTAGACTCCAGAACCTGATATACTGTGGATTAAAAAAAGCTCCCGGGCCTTGTCCGACCGTCTTGCGAGCTTATGTTCTGTGGCGAGACCGAGGTTGTTATGGAACACCCGGAACACCGGGAAGGCCGGTCGGGCCTGCCGCGCGACACTTACGAATACCCTGAGAGGGGGGGGCGGCCTCCCTTGGGCACCGATATATGAATATTTCATTATGGCCCTATCTGGTCCTTACCTCCCTGGGGTACGGGCTGGCTTATCCAGGAGCGGCCCTCCTGCGCCTGGCAGGGCGGGACCGCCGTGGTTTGAGCCAGAGGTTGGGCCGCGTTGAGCCTGGATTGCCCCATAAAGACGGCCCTAGGATCTGGATGCAGGCCGTCTCTGTGGGCGAAGTCCATCTGGCGGCCGGACTTCTGGCGGAGCTGAAAAAAAGAAGGCCCGGGCTGGATCTGGTTCTCTCCACCACCACCGAGACCGGCCGGGCCGAGGCCGGAAGGCTGATGGCGGGCACGGCCAGGGTGGTCTATTTTCCCTACGACACCTATCCCGGAGCCCGTCGGGCGGTGCGGGCCATCGACCCGGATCTGCTGGTCCTGGTGGAGACCGAGCTGTGGCCCCTGATTTTGGCCAGGGTCCTGGACCACGGGGCCGGGGTGGCCATGGTCAACGGCCGCATCTCCGACAATTCGGCCCGGGGGTACCGCTTTCTGGCCCCCTGGTTCCGGCCCCTGCTGGCCCGTTTCCGGCGGGTGGGGGCCGTGGGGGAGGAGGACGCCGAACGGCTGGTCAATCTGGGAGTGAGCCGGGACCGGCTGCAGGTCACCGGCAACGCCAAGCAGGACAGCCTGGCCTTCCGGGCCGACTGGGCCGAGATGGCCGATCTGAAGGAGCGCCTGGGGCTGGCCGGAAGGCCGGTATGGGTGGCCGGTTCCTTGCGCAGCGGCGAGGAGGAGACGGTCATCTCCGCCTTCAAACAGGTCCGCCGGGAAGTGCCGGAGGCGGTTCTGGTGGCCGCGCCCCGGCATCCGGAGCGGGTGGCCGCCCTGGCCGGGATGCTGGAGGCGGCCGGGCTGGCCTTTCACCGTCGCTCCCGGCTGAACGGGTCCCGGCCCGAGCCCAGACCGGTGGTCATCCTGGACACCATGGGCGAACTCCTGGCCGTGTACGGTTCGGCCTGGGTGGCCCTGGTGGGCGGGGGTCTGGCCCCCCACGGCGGCCACAATCCCCTGGAACCGGCCTATTGGGACAAGCCGGTGCTCATGGGGCCCCACATGGACCATTTCGCCCAGTCGGCCCGGCAGCTTCTGGCCGCCGGGGGGGCGGTGGAGGTCCGGGAGGCCGGCGAGCTGGCCCGACGGGTGGTCGAGTTTTTGACCGACCGAGAGTTAAGAGAAAGAACCGGCCGCGCGGCCGGAGCGGTCTGCCGCCAGAAGAGCGGCGCCTTTGAGCAATCAGTTGACCTGATCCTGGAATCGCTGGATCTGAAAGGTTGAATTCATGAAGGCCGTTTTGGCTTTGGAAGACGGGACGATCTTCGAGGGAAGATCTTTTACGGGCGAGGGCGAGGCCCTGGCCGAAGTATGTTTCAACACCTCCATGACCGGCTACCAGGAGATCCTCACCGATCCCTCCTACAAGCTTCAGATGGTGGCCATGACTTATCCCCTGATCGGGAACTACGGAACCTGCCCCGAGGATATGGAATCCGGCCGGGTCCATGTGGAGGCCTTTATAGTCAAGGAGTACCAGCCCTATTTCTCCAACTGGCGCGGCCGCGCCTCCCTGGTCGATTTTCTTAAACAGTACGGTGTGCTGGGCGTGGAGGGCATAGATACCCGCCGTCTCACCCGCAAGCTGCGGATCTACGGAGCCATGAAGGGGCTCATCTCCACCAGGTGCGAGGACCCGGAGGCGATGGTCCAAAAGGCCCGGGAGTGGCCCGGCCTGGACGAGATCGACTGCGTGCCCATGGTGACCTGCGGCCAGGCCTATCGCTGGGAGGGCGGCCCGGGCCAGGAGGTGGACCTGGCCCAGGGCGACGCCCTGTGGCAAAAGAAGAGCCAATTCAAGGTGGCGGCCTTTGACTACGGGATCAAATATAACATTCTCCGCCATCTGGAACGGATCGGGGCCGAGGTTATTGTCCTGCCGGCCAAGGCCACGGCCGAGGAGGTGCTGCGCCTTAACCCGGACGGAATCTTCCTTTCCAACGGTCCGGGCGACCCGTCTCTGGTGACCTACGGCGTGGAGACCATCAAGGATCTTATCGGGCAAAAGCCCATCTTCGGCATCTGCCTGGGCCACCAGCTCTTGGGCAAGGCCCTGGGCGGAACCACCTACAAGCTCAAGTTCGGACACCGGGGAGGCAACCAGCCGGTCAAGGACCTGACCACCGGCCGGGTGGAGATAACCGCCCAGAACCACGGCTATTGCGTGGATCTGGAGACCCTGGACCAGGACGCCGTGGAGTTGACCCACGTCAACCTCAACGACAACACCCTGGAAGGCTTTCGGCACAGAAGCCTGCCCCTATTCTGCGTGCAGTACCACCCCGAGAATTCGCCGGGACCCCATGACGCCACCTATCTTTTTGACCGTTTCGCCGAGCTTATGACTCGGGAAAGGTAAGGGGGATGAGAGTCTTCAAATGGATCGTCGGGCTGGTCTGCACCCTGGTCATCCTGGTGGGGGGCGGGGGATACCTGTGGCTTAAATCCACGGTGCCCTCCTACACCGGCCGGGTGCAGGCCGGGGTGGGTGCGGAGGTGAAGGTTTATCGGGACAGGTTCGGGGTGGCCTCCATCGTGGCCGAGAAGGAGGAGGACGCCTTTGTGGCCCTGGGGTACGCCATGGCCCAGGACCGGATGTTCCAGATGGAGATGCTGCGTCGGGCCGGGTCCGGCCGGCTGGCCGAGATCCTGGGACCCAAGCTGGTGGAGGTGGACAAGCTGTTTCTGGCCCTGACCGCCTTTCAGTCGCCGGAGGATCTTTATAAAAAGAACGACCCCAAGCTCCAGGGCCTGTTGAAGCGGTTCGCCCAGGGGGTCAACCTGTTCCGGGAAAAGGGACCCCTGCCCCTGGAGTTCAAACTTTTGGGCCTCAGCCCCGAACCCTGGCAGCCCTGGGACAGCCTGGCCATCAACATGGTCATGGCCTGGGACCTGAACCTGGCCTGGAACTACGACCTGGTCAATGCGGCCATCGCGGCCAAACTTGGAGACGACCGGATCCGGGAGTTTCTGCCCCACTATAACCCCGACTATCCGACCATCATCCCCAAAGGGGGCTACTCTGCCAGGGCCGCCCTGGATTTTGTGGAGATGGGTTATCAGGCCAAGGCCTTTCTGGGTGCGGGCGCGGCCCCGGGGTCCAACTCCTGGGTCCTGGCCGGGGCCAGGACCGAAACGGGCAGGCCCCTTCTGGCCAACGACCCCCACCTGGGCTTTTCCCAGCCGCCCATCTGGTGGGAGGGGGCCGTCCTGGCCGGCGACCTCAAGGTCTCCGGGGTGTTCATTCCCGGCATTCCCCTGCCCCTGATCGGCCACACCCCTCATCACGGCTGGGGCCTGACCAATGTCATGGCCGACGACGCGGATTTCTTTATCGAGAAAATCAACCCCGACAACAAGGATGAGTACCTGGCTGACGGCCAGTGGGAGCCCCTGAAGAAGATCAAGCGGACCCTCAAGGTCAAGGGCGAGGAACCCCGGGAGGTGGTTTTCAGCATCACCCGCAACGGCCTGATCATCAACGGGCTCAAGGCCCCGGCCAAACTGGGCCAGGCCCCCCTGGCCATGCGCTGGGTGGGCCAGGACCACACCGGCGACATGCAGACCTTTTACGGGGCGGCCAAGGCCCGCTCCTGGGAGGAGTTCAAGGAGGCGGTCAGCCATTTCGCCTGCCCGGGCCAGAACTTCATCTACGCCGACGTGGAAGGCGACATCGGCTGGGTGGCCGGGGTCAGAATTCCCCTTCGCCGGGGCGGCTACGACCCCACCCTGCCTGCGGAGGGCTCCAGCGGGGTCAACGGCTGGGACGGCTACCTGCCCTTCGAGGCCCAGCCCGCTCTTTACAACCCGCCCGAGGGGTTCATCGTCACGGCCAACAACAAGTCCGTGGGCGAGGAATACCCCCACTACATCTCCACCTACTGGGCCGGGCCGGAGCGGGCCTCCCGCATCCGGGAGCTGATCCTGGCCAAGGACAAGCTCTCGGCCGCGGACATCCGGGACATCCAGGCCGACGTCTATTCCAAGGCCGCCGAAACCCTGCGGCCCTATCTGTTGGCCGCCTTTGAGGGCCAGGGCGTCTCGGACCAGGAAAAAGAGGCCCTGGCTCTGATCAAGGACTGGGACCTGAACATGGAGGTGGACTCGGCCCCGGCGGCCGTGTTCGAGATGTTTTTTGCCCGGCTGTTCACCGAAACCCTGGTGGACGATCTGGGGGAGGAACTGACCAGGGCCTATCTGCGCAACCACTACGCCGCGGTGAGGTCGCTGCCGGGCTGGTTGGCCGAAAACTCCCCCTTGTTCGACGACCGGGGAACCAAGGACAAGAAAGAGGACCGGGACCAGATCATCCGCCGCTCTTTGCGCAAGGCCGTCCTGGACATGGAAAAGCTCCAGGACAAACTCAAGGTCAAGGACTGGGCCTGGGGCTGGGCCCACAAGGTGACCTTCGCCCACGCCTTCCAGGGGCAGAACGGTCTTCTGGACAAGCTCATCAACCTGGGGCCGTACCCGGTGCAGGGATCCATGTTCACGGTCAACCCCACCCAGTACCGCATCGCCGACCTGGGCAATTTTGCGACCAGGTCCGGGGCCTCCATGAGACAGATCATCGACCTGGGGGAGATCGGGAAATCGGTCCGGGCCATCACCACCGGCCAGTCGGGCCATTTCATGTCCCCCCATTACGGAGACCAGGCGGGGCTGTGGCTGAACGTGCGCCACCATGCCACCGCCTTGGAACGACAAGCCATAGAGAAGACCGCGGAAATGGAACTGAGCCTGATCCCGACCTCATAGGACCACTACAGAGAACGGACAAAAGAATGCCCAAACGCGAGGATATAAAGAAGATCCTTATCATCGGCTCCGGGCCGATCATCATCTCCCAGGCCTGCGAGTTCGACTACTCCGGGGTCCAGGCCTGCAAGGCCCTCCGGGAGGAGGGCTACGAGATAGTCCTGGTCAACTCCAACCCGGCCACGATCATGACCGACCCGGAGATGGCCCACCGGACCTATATCGAACCCATCACCCCCCAGGTGGTGGCCAAGATCATCGAGCAGGAGCGGCCCCAGGCCTGTCTGCCCACCCTGGGCGGCCAGACGGCCCTGAACACGGCTGTGGCCCTGGACGAGATGGGGGTTTTCGAGAAATTCCAGGTGGAGCTCATCGGAGCCCGGCCCGAGGTGATCAAAAAGGCCGAGGACCGGGACCTGTTTCGCAAGGCCATGGCCAACTGTGGGCTTAGGGTGCCCCGCTCGGTGATCATCACCCAACTCTCGGAGGTGGAGGCAGCTGCGGCCGAGATCGGTTTCCCCATCATCGTCCGCCCGGCCTTCACCCTGGGCGGCACCGGCGGCGGGGTCTCCTACAACCTGGACGATCTGCGGGCCCAGTGCGAGGCCGGGCTCAAGGCCTCCATGACCAGCCAGCTCATGCTGGAGGAATCGGTCATGGGCTGGAAGGAGTACGAGCTGGAGGTCATGCGCGACCTCAACGACAACGTGGTCATCATCTGCTCCATCGAGAACTTTGACGCCATGGGGGTCCACACCGGCGATTCCATCACCGTGGCCCCGGCCCAGACCCTGACCGACCGGGAATACCAGCTCATGCGGGACGCCTCCCTGGCCATCATGCGCGAGATCGGGGTGGAGACCGGCGGGTCCAACGTCCAGTTCGCCATCAACCCCAAGAACGGGGAGATGGTGGTCATCGAGATGAACCCCCGTGTCTCCCGGTCCTCGGCTCTGGCCTCCAAGGCCACCGGGTTCCCCATCGCCAAGATCGCGGCCAAGCTGGCCGTGGGCTACTCCCTGGACGAGATCCCCAACGACATCACCCAGGAGACCTACGCCAGCTTCGAGCCCACCATCGACTACTGCGTGGTCAAGATCCCCCGCTGGACTTTCGAGAAGTTCCCGGGCGCCAAGGACGAGCTGACCACCTCCATGCGCAGTGTGGGCGAGGCCATGTCCATCGGCCGGACCTTTAAGGAGGCCTTCCAGAAGGGGTTGCGTTCCCTGGAGACGGGCCGCTTCGGCCTGGGCGGCGACGGCAAGGAGAAGGCCGAGGCCCTGAGCCTGGAAGAGCTGAAGACGGCCCTGGCCACGCCCAACTCCCAGCGGGGCTTCCAACTGGGCCAGGCCTTGAGGATGGGGTTGACCATCCAGGAAATCCACGACCTGACCTGGATCGACCCCTGGTTCCTGTTCCAGATGAAGCAGATCATCGATCTTGAGGAGGAGATCAAGGGCGGGCTCACCCCGGAGGTGTTCAGAAAGGCCAAGGAGTGGGGCTTCTCCGATTTGCAGCTGGCCCATCTCACCGGCTCCACCCCGGACAGGATCAGGTCCCAGAGGCTGGAGGCGGGGATACGGCCGGTCTACAAGCTGGTGGACACCTGCGCCGCCGAGTTCGAGGCCTACACCCCCTATTACTACTCCACCTACGACGAAGAGGACGAAGTCCGGGCCACGGACAAGCGCAAGGTCATGATCCTGGGCGGCGGGCCCAACCGCATCGGCCAGGGCATCGAGTTCGACTACTGCTGCTGCCACGCCTCCTTCGCCTTAAGCGAGATCGGGGTGGAGTCGATCATGGTCAACTCCAACCCGGAGACGGTCTCCACCGACTATGACACCTCGGACCGGCTCTACTTCGAGCCCCTGACTTACGAGGACGTGCTGAACATCATCGAGGCCGAGAAGCCCGAGGGGGTCATCGTCCAATTCGGAGGCCAGACCCCGCTCAACCTGTCCGTGCCCCTGGACAGGGTGGGCGTGCCCATTCTGGGCACCCCGCCCGACGCCATCGACCGGGCCGAGGACCGGGAGCGGTTCCAGAAATTGCTCCACAAACTGGACCTGAAACAACCGCCCAACGGCATTGCCGTGAACACGGCCGAGGCCCTGGAGATCGCGGACCGGATCGGCTACCCGGTGGTGGTCCGGCCCTCCTATGTTTTGGGCGGGCGGGCCATGGAGATCGTCTACGACGATAAGGACCTGGACCGCTACATGTCCGAGGCGGTCCAGGCCAGCCCGGAGCACCCGGTTCTCATCGACAAGTATCTCAAAAACGCCATCGAGATCGACGTGGACGCCGTGGCCGACGGCCGGGACTGCCTCATTGCCGGAATCATGGAGCACATCGAGGAGGCCGGGGTCCATTCCGGGGATTCGGCCTGCTCCCTGCCGCCCATCTCCCTCTCTCCGGAGCTGATTGTGGAGATCAAGGAATCCACCCGGGCCCTGGCCAAGGAACTGGGGGTGGTCGGCCTGATGAACGTCCAGTACGCCTTCCAGGCCCCCACCCTGTTCGTCCTGGAGGTCAACCCCAGGGCCAGCCGGACCGTGCCCTTCGTCTCCAAGGCCACCGGAACCCCCTGGGCCAAGGTGGCCACCAAGGCCATGATGGGCCTCAGCCTTAAGGAACAGGGGGTTAAGGAGGTCACCCCCGGGCACGTCTCGGTCAAGGAGGCGGTCTTCCCCTTTGCCCGGTTCCCGGGGGTGGATGTGCTCCTGGGACCGGAGATGAAGTCCACCGGCGAGGTCATGGGCATCGACGCGGACTTCGGTATGGCCTTTGCCAAGTCCCAGCTGGGCGCGGGCCAGTATCTGCCCTCCTCCGGGGGGGTGGTCCTCTCGGTCAAGGACGAGGACAAGCCCGGAGCCGTGGATCTGGCCCGGAGGCTCTCGGCCCTGGGCTTCGAGATTTTCGCCACCAGCGCCACGGCCGACGCTCTGCGGGGGGCCGGGGTCAAGGTGACCAAGGTGCCCAAGATCTCCGAGGGCCGGCCCCACATCGTGGACCGGATGATCAACAAGAAGATCGACCTGGTCATAAACACGCCCTCCGGCAAGCAGGCCTCCATGGACGCCCGGGATATGCGCAGGGCCGCCCTGCGGTTGAGCATCCCCTACGTCACCACCCTGGCCGCGGCCCGGGCTACGGTGGCGGCCATGGAAGCGTTGTGCTACCGGGAGCTGAAAGTTAAACCCATACAGGATCACCATCCGGAGTCGATATGACGGACTTAGAAGGACCCAGGGACCATTGCGGCGTATTCGGAGTTTATGGTCACGAGGACGCGGCCAAGCTGACCTACTTCGGGCTCTACGCCCTCCAGCACCGGGGCCAGGAATCGGCCGGCATTGTGGCATCTGATGGCAAAAAAATCAGTGAATACAAGTCTATGGGGCTGGTCCACGATGTTTTCAAGGAGGAGACCCTGGAGCGGATGCCGGGCCATCTGGCCATCGGCCACGTGCGCTACTCCACCACCGGCTCCTCGCTCCTGATCAACGCCCAGCCCTTTACGGTGCGCCACGCCGGCCGGACCATCTCCTTGGGCCATAACGGCAATCTGATCAACGCCCACGGACTGCGCAAGCGGCTGGAGCAGGAGGGGTCCATCTTCCAGGCCTCCTCGGACACGGAGATCATTGTTCACCTCATCGCCAAGAACCTGTGGCTGGGGTTTGAAGAGGCCGTGGTCAAGGCTCTGGGCATGGTCAAGGGGGCCTATTCCCTGACCATGATGACCGAGGACATGCTCATCGCGGCCCGGGATCCCAAGGGCTTCCGGCCCATGTGTCTGGGCTCCCTCAACGGCGGCTGGGTGGTGGCCTCCGAGACCTGCGCCCTGGACCTGATTGAGGCCGAATACGTCCGCGACGTGGAACCCGGGGAGATCCTGTTCATCGATAAGAACGGAGTCAAGTCGGTCAAGCCCTGGCCCGAGACCAGGTCGGCCTTCTGCATCTTCGAATACATCTACTTCGCCCGGCCGGATTCCAACATCTACGGCCACAACGTCTACGCCATCCGCAAGCGCCAAGGGGCCGAGCTGGCCAAAGAGTATCCCGTCGACGTGGACGTGGTCATGCCCTTCCCGGACTCGGGCAACTACGCGGCGTTAGGCTACGCCGAGGCCAGGAGCATGCCCCTGGACCTGGGCATGATCCGCAACCACTACGTGGGCCGGACCTTTATCCAGCCCTCCCAGACCATGAGGGACTTCGGGGTCCGGGTCAAGCTCAACCCGGTGAAAGCCCTGCTCAAGGACAAGAGGGTGTTGGTCATAGAGGATTCCATTATCCGGGGAACCACGGCCCGGACCAGGATCAAGGCCATCAAGGACTGCGGGGTCAAGGAGGTTCACATGGTGGTCTCCTGTCCGCCCCACCGCTTTCCCTGTTACTACGGCATCGACTTCTCCTCCCGGGGGGAGTTGATCGCCTGCGACAACAGCGTGGAGGACATCGCCAAGTACATCGGCTTGGACAGCCTGGGCTATCTCTCCCTGGACGGCCTGATCAGCTCCACCAAGGTGGAGAAGGAGTGGTTCTGCCTGGCCTGCTTTGACGGCGACTATCCGGAGGGGCCCATTGACGGCCTGTCCAAACATTGCATGGAGTGACCGGAGCATGGCCGACATTTTGAGCCAAGCCGGAGATGTTCTGAAGATTGAGGCTGAGGGAGTCCTGGCTCTGATCGACAGGCTGGACGGCAACTTTACCAAGGCGGTGGAGCTGATCTACTCTTGCCCGGGCCGAATCATCGTCTCCGGCATCGGCAAGTCCGGGCTCATCGCCCGCAAGATCGTGGCCACCTTCAACTCCACCGGTACGCCGGCCCTGTTCCTCCACCCCGTGGAGGGCATGCACGGCGACTTAGGGATGGTCACCGGCTCGGACGTGATTCTGGCCATCTCCAACTCCGGGGAGACCGAGGAGCTTTGCGCTATTCTGCCGGCCGTCCGGGGGTTGGGCGGCAGGCTCATCGCCTTTACCGGCAATCCGGACTCCACCCTGGGCCGCCTGGCCGACCTGACCATCAACACCGGGGTGGCCCGGGAGGCCTGCCCCCTGGGGTTGGCCCCCACGGCTTCCACCACGGCCACTCTGGCCATGGGCGACGCTCTGGCGGTCTGCCTTTTGACCAAACGGGGCTTTAACGAGGCCGACTTCAAGGTCCGGCATCCGGGCGGCCACCTGGGCGAGCGGCTCTCCCTAAAGGTCAGGGAGGTGATGGTTAAGGGGGACGACCTGCCCCTGGTCGAGCCCCAAACCCCCATGCCCGAGGTGATCCGGGTTATGGACCAGAAAAAACTGGGCCACGCCCTGGTGGTGGACCGGGAGGGCCGGCTCAGGGGCATCCTGGCCGACGGCGACCTGCGCCGGGCTCTGAGGGAGGGGGTCGACATCCCCTCGCGCACGGCCGGGGAGATGATGATCGCCGGCCCCAAAACCATAACCCCGGACAACCTGGCCCTGGAAGCCCTGGAGATTCTGGAGAAATTCCAGATAACCGCCCTGCCCATCGTGGGCCGGGAGGGCCGGGTGGCCGGGCTGGTCCATCTGCACGACCTGCTGGGCCGGGGCCGGTTCAGCTTCCGCCGTTTGACCAAGGGACACGGGGACTAGATGGAGCCGCGCCGGTCCCATCCGCCCCGGGGCCTGATCGTAGCGATGGCCACCTTTCTGGATGATCGGGGCCGGATCGACCGGATCGCCACCCTCCGGCTTCTGGAGAAGTTGGAGGGCCGGGCCGACGGGCTGCTGCTCTGCGGCCCGGAGGCGGGGTTGGGGCCCGACCTCAAGATCGAGCAGCGAGCCGAGCTGCTCTCCCTGGTGGCGGACCGGACCGACCTGTCCCTGCTGGCCTTCATCACCCACCCCTCCCGCCAAGAGAGCGCAGAGTGCGCCGAGGTTCTGGCCGGGATCAAGGACGACCTGATTCTGGTGGACGCCCCGCTCCTGGCCCGCTCCAACAGGGATGTGCTGAGCTGGCTGGACTACCTGGGCCGGAGGTTCAAACTGCCGCTGATCCTCTACAACCACCCCCGGCTCATGGACCGGATCTCCTCCCAGACCAAACGCCGCAACATCCGCACGGCCATCCTCAAACGGGCCGCGGCCGAATCCGGCCACCTGAAGGGGCTTATCTTCCAGGGGGAGTTTAAGCGTCTGCTCAACTACCACCAGGCGGTCAGGGCCCGCAGTGGATTCCTGATCTACGACGCCCAGGAACTCCGGTTTCTGGAGCGGCCCTCCACATCCGGGGTGGTCTCAACAGGGGCCAATCTGGTGCCCCTGGTCTGGGCCAAGGTGGTCCGGGCCGCGCTCCACCTGGGACCGGCCGCGCCCCTGGCCGAGACCCTGGCCTGCGGCCGGGCGGCCAGGGTTTTGGGAAAACGCCTGACCAAGGCCTCTGCGGAAGGGGTCCTGGAAATGATAAGGAGCGGCCGGCCGCCGGAATTTATGCAGGGGCTGGGCCTGGAGAAATGGGGACTGCTGCCCGGCGGGGAATCGGGACACCCTGTCCAAGGCGGATCGGACAGGTGAGAGCCCGTCTGGCCGCCCTGGAAAACCTGATCAGCCGGGACCCGGCCCTGCGCAACGTTTTCGGCCTGGTCCTGCCGGGTCATCTGAGGCTGGCGGCCTTAAGTCTTCTGGGCGGGAAAAAGATCCTCATCGCCTCGGGTTTCCCGGTGCTCAAGGCCGGGGCCGGAGAGACCGACGGACCTCCCGGAGCCCTGGCCCTGGGCCGGGCCCTGGCCAAGCTGGGCCTGGAGACGGCCTACCTGACCGACGAACTTAACCGGCCCCTGTTCGAGGCCATCGGCGCTTTACCCCTGCTGGCCAACGAACCCGGTCTCCTGGAGCGCTCCCGAGCCACCCATCTGGTGGCCGTGGAGCGTCCGGGCCGGGCCAGGGACGGACGCTACTACAACATGTTCGGTAAAGACATCAGCCACCTGGTGGAGCCCCTGGACCGGCTCTTTCTGGAGGCGGCGGAGCAAAACATCGTGACCATCGGGGTGGGCGACGGGGGCAACGAGATCGGTATGGGCCGGGTTCTAAAGGGCGTGACCAAGGCCGTGGACAAGGGCCGGCTCATCGCCTCGGTGGTGCCCACCGACTATGTGGTCATCTCGGGCGTCTCCAACTGGGGGGCCTACGGGCTGGTGGCCGGGCTGTCAATCATGACCGGACAAGATCTGCTGCCCCATGGGGATGAGATTCGGGAATGCGTCCGAAAGATGGTGGCCGCAGGGGCCGTGGACGGGGTCAGCGGGGAGCGCCTGGAAAAGGTGGACGGGTTGGACCTGGGTCGGTCCGTGGAGCTGGTGGAGGAGATGCGCGACTTGATACGGCCTTCGCCCCTGCTGAGCCTGTCCGGCCTCCAGGCCGGAATAGTGGGGGCCGGGCTGAGCGGCCTTGCCGCGGCCAGGCTGCTTCTTAAACGTGGAGCCCGGGTCCGGATCAGCGAGGTCCGGGATCTGGAGCCGCCTCCGGACCTCCGGGGCCTGGACTGGGAGTTGGGGGTCCATACTCCGGAATTCATGGAAGGGGTGGATCTGGTGGTCCGCTCTCCCGGGATTCCCCCGGACCTGGACCTGTTCCGGCGGCTCAGGGAGAAGTCCGTCCCCCTCCTCAGCGAACTGGAACTTTCCTATCAGCTGGCCCGGCCAGGCAACCTGGCCGCCGTGACCGGCAGCCTGGGCAAACGGGCCACCGTGGAACTGGCCGGGCGGATCATGGCCGGGTGCGGCCGAAAGGCCCGCCTCGGCGGCAACAAGGGCCGGCCTCTTTCCGAGCTGATCATGGAGGACGGCCAGGGGCCCCTGATCCTGGCCGTGTCCAGCTTCCAGCTGGAGAGCGTGGTCTCTTTCCGGCCCCACACCGCGGTCATCCTCAACGCCGAAGAACTGCACCTGGACCGCCACCTGGATGTGAGCGAGACCATCCGGATCAAGTCCCGGATCTTCATGAACCAGTCCGTGGGCGACACCCTGATCCTCAACCGAGACCAGGAGCGGGTCAGAGCCCTGGCCCACCGCCATCCGGGCCAGATTCTGTTTTTCTCCCTTAAGGGTCCGGTGGAGGAGGGGGCCTGGATCTCCCAAGGCCGGATATGGGTCTGCCTGGACGGGCGGAGCCTGGACCTGGGGCCCCTGCCCGCAATGGACCACCCTGAAAATCTCCTGGCCGCAGTCCTGGTCTGCCATACCCTGGGCCTGGAAACCGGGGAGATAAGCCGCTTTCTCCATGAACCCCCTTTGCCCGGCTAACCCGAAAAGAATCCTTTTTCTGGCCGACCGCCTCTCGGCCAGGGGCGGGGCCGACCGTCATCTCCTCGGCATCCTGGACCTGCTTCAGGGCAGGCCGGAGGTGGAGACCCTTCTGGCCGTGGGCTTCGACGACTCCTCCCTGCCCGCCCACGAGAGAGACTCCCTGGGCCCCTGGGTCAGGGTCAAGGGCCTAGACCGTTCCGGAATGAACGGCCGGGGCGGGAAGGCGGTCCTGTCCGGGCTGGACAGGCTGGGAGAGGAGTTCAGGCCCGATCTCATCCACCTTCAGAACGTCATGGATCCGGCTGTGATAGGCTGGGCCGCAGAACATGGCCCCAGCCTGGCCGCCATCCAGGACCACCGCTTCTTCTGCCCCGGCCGGGGCAAGCTGACCGGGGAGGGGCGCCCCTGCCGGCGGGTCATGGGGCCGGGCTGCCTGGACTGTTTCAGGGACCGGGGTTACGGCCAAAGAATGCTGCGCCTGACCAGGGCCAGACTCAAGGCTCTCCAGGGGCTGGACCGGGTCCTGGTCCTGTCCTCCTACATGGGCCAAGAGCTGGTGGCGGCGGGGCTCGATCCGGGAAAAGTGACTGTTCTATCTCCTTTTGTTCACGGCCTGGAAAGTCCTTCCCGACCCGGCAGGGGGGAATACCACCTCCTGGCCTGCCGGTTGGTGGAGCGGAAAGGGGTTCGGGTGGCCCTGGAGGCGGCCCGAAAGCTCAGGGGCCCCCTGAAGCTCACCGTGGCCGGGGACGGACCCCTGGCCGGGGAGGTCTGCTCGGCGGCCCGGGCCGGGCTGGTCCGCTACGAAGGCTGGGCCGACCGCAGGCGCATGGGCCAACTGCTCCACGGAGCGGCCTCCCTGTGGCTGCCGGGGCTGTGGGCCGAACCCTTCGGCATCGTGGGGCTGGAGGCCATGGCCCTGGGAACCCCGGCCATCGCCGTTATGCGGGGCGGGGTGGGGGAGTGGCTCAGGCCGGGGGAGAACGGCCTGGCCGTGGCTCCGGGTGATCCCGAGGCCCTGGCCCGGGCCGCCGACGGTTTGGCCGCGGATCGGGATAGGGCCATGATTCTGGCGCGGCAGGCCCGAAATGATGTCCGGGAGAGGTTCCAAGCCCAGCTTCTGATGGACCGTTTGATAAAAACCTATGGGGGTATATATTAAAAACTGTTTTATGATAGCGGTGACAGGGAACAGGGGCCGCGGGGGATAAGCCGGTCCGGAAATTATCCGATTTTGCTAAGTGCCGCCGGGAAGGGCCGGAGATGCTTTCGGAACGGTATTATATAAAAATGGAATTACTTGTAATCCGAAAATAAGACGGTTAAGCTGACCAACCATAAAGCCGGATTGATAGGTCGGAACAAGGAGAGGATACAACAAATGGCAGCCAAGGTGGTCATAAACCGCGATTGGTGCAAGGGTTGCAACATCTGCGCCGCCTTTTGCCCCAAAAAGGTGCTTGAGTTGGATGAACAGGAGAAAATGACCGTGGCCCGGCCGGGGGACTGCAACGCCTGCGGATTGTGCGAGCAGCGATGTCCGGACCTGGCCATTGAACTCATCAAAGACGAAGCCGGTCAGGAAGACCAGGCGGCCTGAGAGGAGCACATGGCCGTTAAGTTCGTACAAGGAAACGAGGCCTGCGTGGAGGGTGCCCTCTACGCCGGGATCAACTTTTTCGCCGGTTACCCCATCACCCCATCCACCGAGATAGCGGAGCTGCTTTCCCTGGAACTGCCCCGGCGAAAGGGGGGCTTTATCCAGATGGAGGACGAAATAGCGTCCATGTGCGCCATTGTGGGCGCCTCCCTGACCGGCTCCAAGGCCATGACCGCCACGTCCGGTCCGGGTTTCTCCCTGATGCAGGAGTCGATCGGCTTCGCCATCATGACCGAGACGCCCTGCGTGGTGGTCAATGTTCAACGGGGCGGCCCCTCCACGGGATTGCCCACCTGCGTGGCCCAGGGGGACGTGATGCAGGCCCGCTGGGGGACCCACGGCAACCACTCCATCATCACCTTGACCGCCTCCAATATCCAGGATGTCTTTGGCATGACCGTGGAGGCCTTCAACCTCTCCGAGATGTACCGCACCCCGGTAATCCTCCTTTTCGACGAGGTGGTGGGCCACATGAGGGAGCGACTGGATATTCCGGAAAAGGGCGAAGTGGAGGTTATCGAACGGCTGTGGACCTCGGTTCCGGAGGGGACTGATTTCCATCCCTATCTGGTCCGGGACGACGGCCGGCTGCCCATGTCCTATTTCGGGGGCGTCCACCGTCACAACGTGACCGGGCTGGTTCACGACATGTGGGGTTTCCCCACCACCGATCCGGGCATGACCCACAAGCTGCTCCGCCACCTGGTGGACAAGCTGGAGGACAACGCCGAGCTTATCGCCCGCTACAAGGAGTATTATGTGGAGGACGCCGAGGTCCTCATTATCTCCTACGGCTCCTCGGCCCGCTCGGCCCTCCATCTGGTGGAGGAGCGCCGGCAGCGCAACGAGTCCATCGGTCTCTTGGAACTTCAGACCCTGTGGCCTTTTCCCACGGAACTGATCAGAAATAAGTGTGAAGGCCGGGAGATGGTTGTGGTGGTGGAGATGAACATGGGCCAGTTGATGCAGGAGGTCAAAAAGGCTGTCGGCCGGCCGGAGCGTGTCTTCCTCTCCAACCGGATCGACGGAACCTTCATCTCCCACAAGGACATCAAAAACACCATACGGCTTATCCAGGGCAAGGGGGTCTGACAGATGGCCGTCAAAGATTACATCAGAGAGAGATTCTTCCCCCAAATGTGGTGCCCCGGATGCGGTAACGGGATCGTCATGAACTCCCTTATCCGGGCCATCGAGAACCTGGGGTACTCCAAAAACGACGTGGTCGTGGTTTCGGGGATCGGGTGTACCGCCAGGATGTCGGGATACCTGGATTTTCATACCCTCCACACTCTCCATGGCCGGGCTCTGGCCTTTGCCACCGGAGTCAAACTGGGCCGGCCCCGGCTCAAGGTCATCGTCCCCATGGGCGACGGCGATGCGGCGGCCATCGGCGGCAATCACTTCATCCACGCCGCCCGCCGCAACATCGACGTGACCGCCATTGTGGTCAACAACCGCATTTACGGCATGACCGGGGGCCAGTACTCCCCCCTGACCGGCCTGGGCCTCAAGGGCACCACGGCCCCCTACGGCAGCGTGGATCCGGCCTTTGACCTGGTTTCCCTGTGTATGGGGGCCGGGGCTACCTTCGTGGCCCGGACCACCGCCTTTCACGCCCCCCAGATGACCGATATCATAGAGAAAGCCCTGGAGCACAAGGGCTTCTCGGTGGTGGAGGTGATGACCCAGTGCCCCACCTATTTCGGCCGTAAGAACAAGCAGGGCGGGCCGGTGGACATGATGAAGCTGCTCAAGGAGACCACCACGCCCATCGGCTCCAAGGCCAAAAAGGAGAACCCCGATTTGATCGAGCGGGGCATCTTCATCCAGGAGGAACGGCCGGAGTACTGCGAGGCCTACCAAGAGTTGACCAAAAAGGCTGGGGGCCGCAATGTTTAGAAAGGGAATAGTCTTTACCGGATCCGGCGGCCAGGGGGTCATCACGGCCTCCATCATCCTGGCCGAGGCGGCCGCCATCCACGGCGGCATGAACGCGGTCCAGGCCCAGTCCTACGGGCCGGAGGCCAGGGGCGGGGCCACCCGGGCGGACGTGGTGCTTTCCGACGAGGTCATCCGCTACCCCAAGGTCATCAATCCCCACATTCTTATCTGCCTGACCCAGTTGGCTTATTCCAAATTTTCGCCCCTGATCAGGCCGGGCGGACTTCTTCTGACCGATTCCTTTTATGTCAAGCAGCTGCGCAAGCCCGACGCCATCGCCTACCATCTGGACATGTACAAGAGCGTCATGGCCAGCATCGGCAAACCCATCGTTTTCAATATCTGCATGCTGGGGGCCCTGATCGGGCTGACCGGGCTGATCGGCTCCAAGCCGATAATGCAGATCCTGGAGGCCAAGATCCCCAAGGGGTTTCTGGGGATGAACCAGGAGGCCCTGGACCTGGGGCTTGAGTTGGCCGAAAAGGCCAAGCGGAATATCTGATCCTTCGGCCGGGCGGACCCTGGAGGCGTCCGGCCAATCTCCCCCTGTCCGGTTCGGCGCCCCTGGGCCGCTGTGAAGCGAAGGTTAACGGTTGACGTTAACCCTTAACGCCTCTCCTTACGGTTGGCGAAAATATATACAGTAATAACATATAGATACAACACCAAGCTCGACGTTATTACCTTGGCATGTATATTGAATCAAGCTGAGGCGGAACTGAATTACAGCGAGGGAGGCAAAAATGGGATATTGCGTCAATCATCCGGACCGCGAGGCCAACGTGGTCTGTCAGAGGATGCCCAGCCGGGGCTACTGCGACGAATGCCTGGAGAAGGGCGCGCCCTGCTTTGAGCCGGAGGTCTACTGCAAGTACAGAACTTCCTGCGTTATCAGGGAACTGGCCAGGGAGAAAGGCATTACCGAGCAAACCCAGGCCACGGCCCGGGCCGCGGGGTGAGGCCGTCCGTCAACAGGAGACCCTTGCAGGAGCCGCCTCCGCCCCGCTCCAAGAGCGCCGGGCAACACTTATAATTTAAGCCCGCCTGGTTAAAGTCCCGCCGCAAAGGAGGCCCACTTTTCAAAGTACGGTTTCCCGGCCTTCAGGTAAGTATCGTTGTGCCCCGCGCCTTTGATGACCACCAGTTCCTTGGGTGGGGGCGCGGCCTGGAACAGGCGCCTGCCCAGTTCCAGGGGCACCAGGTCGTCTCTGTCTCCGTGAAAAAAGAGAAGGGTAATTTTGATCCCCTTGATCCGGCCCAGGGAATCCATCTTGCCCTTGACCGCCCTGCCGGCAAAGGCCAGGGGGAAGTGGAGCCCGGCCATGTCGGCCAGGGTGGTGAAGGTGGATTCCAGGATCAGCCCGGCCGCGTCCCGGGCCGGAGCGTACTCCGAGGCCAGCTGGATGGCGGCCGCTCCGCCCAGGGAGCGGCCGAAGATAACCAGCTTCAAATTCTCCTGTGTGGCCCGCTCCCGGGCCAGGTCAAAGGCGGCCTGGGCGTCCAAATACATCCCCTTTTCGCTGATCCGGCCCTGGGAGCGGCCGTAGCCCCGGTAGTCGAAGATCAGAACCGAGAGGTTAAGGCGGTTCAACCGGCTCACATTGTCCAGGCGGTGGGAGATGTTCCCCGCGTTGCCGTGGGCGAACAGGACCAGCGCCTTGGGGTCCGAGGCTGGAACAAGCCAGCCGTGGAGCCGCACCCCGTCCGGGGTAATGAAGAACAGATCCTCGTAATCCAGCCCGTACTCCCGGGGAGTGGAGGCCATCTGCCGGTCAGGATAGAAGATCTGGCTCTCGATCAGGCTCTCCCAGCCCCTGGACAGGCCCGCAACCATAATCGCTCCTCCCACTACCAACAGGCCCCAGGCCATGGAGTGTTTGCGAAAAGCCCTGGCCAACCGGCTCTTATTATTTTCGGCCATAGCATCCCCCTGTCAAGGCCGCTGTCGCGCCTTAAGGGGGTTCAGCCTTGACAGGGAGATGCTCTGAGCCGTATCCAACAGCTCGTTGGTGTTTGGAAAACGGCACAAGACCCTGGACCTCAGCCTTGTTTTTCCCCCCGTGCTTTTATGAGCGGCCCCAACTCCCTGTCGCCCTGGGGCCCGGCCAGGCCCATGATGACCCTGTCCTCCACCCCGGCCGACTTGAGCGGCTCGATCAGGTCTTGGTACAGGTCCGGGGCCGAGGACTCCAGGAGAACCAGGCGGCCTTGCGGAACGATCCGAAACCGTTCCAGGGCGGCCGGGATCAGGACCGTCTCCCCCGGACCCACCGTGACGTTCAGGCCTCCGCCCTCAACCCGGCCCCGGCCTTCCAGTCCGGTCAGGAGCCGGAAGGAGCCCTGGGGCTCCCCGCTGTGCGGGCCGTCCAGGTCCAGGCGGCAGAGCAGGAAATGGGCGCAGGCGGAAAGAAAGGTCCTGATTCCGCCCGGACAGTCCAGTGCCGCGGTCCGGATGGGCCGGGCCGGCTCCAGGCCATAGCGGATCGCCTCCAGGGACTCCTTTAGGTGGAGCGCCCTGGGCCGGCCGTCCTGGTCCAGGCGGTCCCAGTCGTAGAGCCGGTAGGTGATGTCGTTGTTCTGCTGAATTTCGAACAGGAGCAGGTCCGGTCCAAGGGAATGGACCAGTCCGCCGGAGATGAAAAGGGACTGTCCGGCCCGAGCCGGATATCTGTTCAAGAGCTCTTGGAGGCTCTTGTTTTGGAGGGCCCGTTCCAGGTCCGGACGGGCAGTGCCGGGTTTCAGGCCCAGGATCAGGGAGGGTTCGTCAGGAGCCCGGAGGACGTACCAGGCCTCTGTTTTGGAACGCTCCGGGCCGAACTGGCCGGAATCAGGATGGACCTGGACGGAGAGCCAACGGGAGGTGTTGAGGAACTTGATGAGCAGGGGAAAGCGCCCCTGGGAGCCGGCCTTGGAACCGAGAACCTCTCTGGTGTTTTCCCGGACCAGGCAATCCAGGCCGGTTCCCTCCAGAGGACCGTTCAGCACCCGGGAGCCTCCCGGACGGTCGTCGTTGAGCCAAAGTTCCCCCACCGGCGGATCGTGGGGCAGGGGCCGGGAGGTCAGCCCGGACCAATCCGCCTTGCCCCAAAGGCATTGTTTGATTCTGGGGGAAAGGAGAAGGGGGTGGGGCCGGGGAAAGTCCATGATAACCTTTGGAGACCGGTTAGCGTAAAAAGCGCTCCGAGCCAAGGCCCATCCAGGCCCTTTGCCGTTCCCAGGGCAAGGAGTAACCATATTTTCCCGGGACCGACCCAGGATTTCCCAAAGGGCGGCAAGTCTACGGCCCGGCCGGGCTCTCCTAGTCAGGGGAGCCCGGAACCGGAATGTTCCTTAGTTGGCGCCGCCCTTGATAAACTGCTCCGTCTGGTTATAGGCCTCGGCGTCGTTGTACTGCTTGGGAGGGTGCTTCATGAAATAGGAGGAGGGGCCGTAAAGGATGCCGCCCTGGTTCCTGTCCAGGGCCAGTTTACAGCAGCGGATGGCGTCTATCCCCACCCCTGCCGAGTTGGGCGAATCCTCTACGGAAAGCCGCATCTCCAGGTTCATGGGCACATCGCCGAAGAGTTTGCCCTCCATCCGGATAAAGGCCACCTTGTTGTCCTTCTGCCAGGGCACGTAATCGCTGGGGCCGATATGGATGTTTTCGTCCAGCAGCCTCTCCGCAGCCACGGACTGAACCGCTTCGGTCTTGGATTCTTTTTTGGAGGCCAGTCGGGAGCGGTTGAGCATGTTCAGAAAATCGGTGTTGCCGCCGGTGTTCAGCTGGTAGGTCCGCTCCAGCTTGACGCCGCGTTTTTTGAACAGGTCGGTCAAGGTCCGATGGGTGATGGTGGCTCCCATCTGGGATTTGATGTCGTCGCCGATAATGGGCAGTCCCTTTTCTTTGAACCGATCGGCCCAGTTTTCCTGGGAGGCGATGAATACGGGCATGTTGTTGACAAACCCCAAGCCGGCCTCCAGGGCGCATTCGGCATAGAAACGGACCGCCTTTTCGGAACCCACCGGAAGGTAGTTCATCATCACCTGGGCCCCGCTTTGCTTCAGGGCTTGGACGATTTTTTCCTTATCGCTTTCGAGTTCGTCGGAAACCATAAAGGTCCGATTCTCGCCGTAAATGGCCATGTGTTCGGAGACCCCATCCAGGATCCGGCCCATCATGACCTTGACCCCGGTGGGTTTGATCTTGTCGCAGAAGACCGTGGTGCAGTTGGGCGGGGAGAAGATCGCCTGGGCCACGTCCAGGCCGACCTTGCGCTTGTCGATGTCGATGGCGCAGGCGACTTCGATGTCATGGGGCTTCAGGCCGCCTATCTCCCAATGCATCAACCCTATGGCCTCTCCCGGGCTCTTGTCCCGGTAGTAGTTTATTCCTTGAACTAACGAACAGGCGCAGTTTCCAACGCCGACCAGAGCAATTTTGACTACGGCCATTAGCCGACCACCTCCTCAACCGTGGCGGACCGCGCTCTCAAAGCTATAGAGGGCAATTGCGGTCGAAAGGGGGGCTCACTTGTACTATGAAGTCGGGCCTCCGCAGGATGCATAATGATAACTCATTTTCGACTCAAAATCGTTAAAAAAAGCAGTACTTCAAAGGGGGAATGGATTTCCGCCGAGTCTCCCTCCTTAGGTACGTTGATGCCTGTCAGTTTATAAGATCAACTGAGGCCGGGGGTCAAGTGACAAGTTCACCCAGCTGCCATAATCTCGAAAGGCAACCGGCGTTTCCGCCCCTGTTTCGGCCGCGGTTTTTCACTGACTATCATTTACCGGCGCGCTTCGCGGGACCATCTGCCTGTATTCCGGCGGAAGATCGAACAAGGTCTGGTCCAGATCCTCTATGGTGATATTGGTATACCAGGTGGTGACTGCACCCCTGGGCGACCGGGAGACGACCTTGAGAGGGAAGCCCAGCTGCTCGGATCTCCAGATCAGGGCCTCGCCGTTCTGGGGGTTGTGGTAGACAACCCTGTAATTCTGGCAGGCGAAGCCGTCCAGTTCCTCCTCCCCCAGTTTTTCCACCCGGCCTATCCCGGCCAGGGCCTCGGGGGGCATGAGGATGGCGGCCTGGGCTGCGCCGATGGGTTTCTCCAGATAGACCCTGGCCTTGGGCCGGACCAGATAGGCCTTCTTCTGAACCCGGTTCACCAGGGTGACCATCTCCTGGCCCTGGGCCCGCAGTTCCAGTCGGATTTTGTGGTCTGTCACATATATCCTGCCGCTTAACCGGGACCCTCCCCCGCCTTCCTCCTCCCTGATCTGGTCGGCCCGAAACTCGGCCGCGGCACAGGTCCCGCTCCAACTCAGGAGCGCCTCAGCCAGCACCAAAAAGCAGCCCCAGACCAGCCGCGCCTTTTTCATGGACCAGCCTCCCTGTGGTGTTAAATCCTGGTAAGGTTATAAAACCACAATCATATTTTATTGGGAAGCGGTTTGTGAAGCCCGGGACGGACCAACCGCAGGGCCAAGTTTGGTGCGGCGGGCCCGGATCTTTGTTATGATTCATTACCGTCTATTTTTAGCCGATCATGCCGGTTGCTCAACCGCTATTAAATGGGGATTGCCACCTTGAAAAGAACCCTCCCGTCCCTCTTGGCGCTTCTTTTTTTCGCCGCTCTACTTCTTCTCCGGGCGCATGGCTCCCAGGCCGCCTGGCAGGATTGGAAGGTCGACGGGTTTGTGGAAGGCTCGCTCTACCAGCCCCACGGCAGGTTCGAACCCTATCCGGGGGTCTTCGACAACGACCGGGCCGCGGGCCGGATGGGCCTGGAGACGGCCCTGGAGGTCCACCAGAACTACATTCCCCGGTTCTTTGTCTATGCCGATCTCCTCTTCCACCTGGGCAAGAGGAAACCCGGATACGACTATCACTGGACCGCCGAGACCATCACGGTCAAGCGCCGCTGGGGGGCGGGGTTCACCCTTTTCTACGAGCCCAACATCGAGCTGCGGGTGACCCACTGCAAGTGGAACGACCTGGTGGGCTACGTGGGCGAGCCCCTGACCTGGAACGCGGCCCAGATCAGGTGGAACTACGACTTTGGGCAAAAGCCCATGGGCGGGTTCGGGTGGCGGCTCAAGGGCTGGCTGGAGGGTTCCTTTTATCCGGACCACAACGAGTACGACCCCAACCCCAGGACCAGGTTTGACGAACGGGTGGTCTCCCGCTACGGCCTGGAGGGGAGCAACGAGTTCCGCCAGAGCAGATTTCCGGATCTGCTTCTGTTCTTCAACTTTTTTGCCTGCTTCGGGGACAGCCGTCCCCAGATCGACTACAACTACCGGGCCGACCCCATCGGGGTGGAGGTCAACTTCGGCCTGGGCTGGCTGGTGGGCAAGAGCCGCCAATTCCAGATCAGGCTGGCCCACGACCGCTGGATCGATCTGGGCGGGATGAAGGTGGACCGGGTGGCCTGGACCGGACTCCAGTTCAGGTGGAGCTTCGGCTTCCCCCGGGGGAGCTATCCGCAGTGGCGCGAGAAAAGGCGGGAGGCTAGGGCAGAGGCCAGCCGGGAATGAGCCGGTCCAGCTCCTCCATGAGTTTTCCGGTCCGGGCCAGGGCGGTCAGGGTTTTGCGAAAATGTTCGATCTCCGGGTAGGTCAGGTTTCGGCCCTGCCGGTCCTTGAGCCATTTTTCGGCCACCTGGTAGCCCCCGATCCGGAATTCCCAGACCCGGGGCGAAACTCCATCAAAATACTGGATCTCGTTGATCATAATCCTGCCCTTGTCCTTCCCTTTTCCGGCCCGGTGCCTGGGGTGGCCCTTTTTCACCAGATCGGAGCCGGGTTCCGGATACCCGGCCTTGATTTCGGAGTCCGCGATATCCTCCAGCAAATGCCAACGGACCAGCTCGGCCCCGAGCCCGCACAAAGATTGGAAAAGGTCCAGGTCCGAGGTCAGGGGCACCCGGGGGAAGGAGGTTTTTAAGAATTCGGCGTAGCGGGAGCGGAAGGTGGGGGCGTGGAAGACGGCGTAGATGTAGTGGAACACGTCTTCCGGGCCGAAGGTTTTTCCCGGGTCGCCGGGACCCTCCGGGAAGAAGGAAAGACCCAGGCGGGTTTTTAGTTGGTCGATAAAGGCGGGGGAGAGGTTGGGGGTGCGAGTGGTTGAATCAGGGGAAGGGTATAGAAAGAGGGGAAATAGATAATTAACCTCTTTTAGGGAAACTGTGTGGTGTTGGATTATGCTTTCAGAGCAAAATACATGTTCCTAGCCACGTCCTATCTCTATTGAGCGAGTAGTGCTCAAAGCAAGGTTGTTTCCCCTGATCATATGCCCCATGACCTCTGATCGAGGCATACAAATAAACCCCCTGGTTTTGCCTGTGTAATACGTATAACGGATATCAAAGGGTCTATAAAGAATAGGGTATAAAAACCTTTCTTCAGGGCCGCGCGCCTTCAAGTCGCTCTGGGCCAGCTCCACCTTCCAGTCCCTGACATCCCGGCCTAGATTGTACTTGACTCTGGCCTTCTCCACTGGCAAGGCGGAAAAATCCTTGACCCTTTCCCAAACCTCTTCCCTGCTCCAGCCGATGGTCAGCTTGTCCCGGGCCGTGACCACGCCCACGGAGTGGACCGGGAAAATTTCTGTTATTTCAAAACCTGCCTTATACTCCTCCCACAACCCGTAATCCAGGGGCACGAAATAATACCCCGGCTTCCGGGGTTCCAACTCTTTCCAGGGGGTGGTCTCTAGGCTCTCCCGGCCCAAATACTCATACTTCCCCTGCCGGTCTCCCCACAGATCATGGTGAAAAATCCTGGCCGGGCAGGCCTTTCCCGGCTCCTTCACAAACAGGCCGATGGCCACGCCCTGCATGATGTCGAAAACGTTCTTGTCCGTTGATCCGTCCGGGGCCTTCTCCTTTTTCTTGGCGTTGCCGTGGAGGTCCAGGATGTAAATATGGGTGAAAGTCTGCATCAATTTCTTGCGCATGACCCGGAAGGTGGGGTTGTCCAGATAGCCGTGGTTGGTGATAAAGGCCAGAATCCCGGCCCCGGTCTGCTCTATCCGCCATTGGCCCCAGCGGATGAACTTGACGTAGTCGTCTTGGAGCCACTTGGGGTTTTTCTCTTTAAGGCCTTCTTTATAACTCTTGACCAGTTTGCCGATGAATGACTCCACCAGTTTCCCATGTTCGTTGCGGAAGGCGGAGCGGTTGGCCGAGTGGCCCGCATAGGGCGGGTTGCCGGTGACCACCAGGATGGGCAGGCTTTTCTTTACCGCGCCCGCCGCGGTCGATTCCTCGGAGATGAACCGGTAGGGACCCAGGAACATGCCCGGCTCGGGGATAAGGTCCTGATCCTCCAGGGTGTTGGTGAGGTACACCCCCAGCCGCTCGCGGCCCTCGAAGTCGTAGACCCATCTGTCCCTCAGCAGCTCCGGCAGGTCCATCCCGGCCAGCTGCATCCCCAGCTTGAAATGGGCCACCGCGTAGGGGGCCATCATCAGCTCGAAACCGAACAGCCGGGGCAGGAGCTCGGTCCGGACATAGCCGGGCCACAGGCCCGCGTTTCCGGATTGGATGTAGCGCTCCCTGATGAAGTCCACCACGGCGTAGAGAAAGGAGCCGGTGCCGCAGGCCGGGTCCAGGATCAAGACCTTGTGGGCGCCGCTATCCATCCGCTCCGTGTCGGCCAACCCCTCCGGGCAGCCGAACCTGTTTTTCAGGAGCTGATCCACGGAGCGGACGATGTAGGAGACCACCGCCTCGGGGGTGTAGAAGACGCCTCTTCTCGTTTTAAGGCTCTTGTCGTAGGCGGCCAGAAAGGTTTCGTAAAAATGGACCACCGGGTCCCGGCGGCCGGTCCGTTGGCCGAAGAACTCCAAAACGGCATCCAGATCGGCCAGGTTCATCAGCGAGGCCAGGTCTTCCACATAGCCTAGGTAGGGCTCCTCGTCCAGGGCCGTGCCGGTGATGATCTCGAAGAGCTGGCGCAGAAAGGGATTGGTCTTGGGTATCTCCCGGGCCGCGTTGTACCTGGTGAAGGGTTCCTTGCGCTGATCGTGGTTGATCCGGGCGGCGAAGAGGCCGTAGGCGATGGTCTGGGCGTACATGTCGGCGAATTTCGGAGTTTCCGTCTCTTTGCTCAGCTCCGGAATAAGGTATCTGGCAAAAGCCTCCCGCAGGTCCATCAGGGTGTTGGAAGCCCGGCCCTGCTCAAAGACGGAGATGACGATCTTCCTGATTTCGTGGGTCAGCCTGGCCATGCGGGAGGCCAGGTCCTGGGCCCGGCCCACCTTGAGCGGCCCCTTGTCCAGGAAGGCCTGCAGGAGGGCGGCCGTCTCGGCCCAACCCTCCGGGTCCGCGTCTATTTTTCCGTTGGGGCGGGCCCGGCCCAACCGGGCCTGTTTCCGCTTTTCGCCGTCCACATACCAGCGGAATTCCAGATAGTCGGTGAGGATGAGGTTGGGCAGGGTGAGATAGCGCTGGAGCTGTTCCGATCTTTCCGTCTCGTCCAGGGAGACGCCCACGTCCTTGGCCTCCACATAGCCGATGGTGTCCAGACCCTTGCGGACAACCAGGTCCGGGGCTCCGCATTGGATTCGCCTGGGCTCGTTGATCACGGTCAGGCCATTGACCGTGGCGGCCAATATGTTTTCCAGGGCGGACCGGTGGGTGTGCTCCCCGGCGTCGCCTTGCTTCAGATTTCGCTCGATTTTGTCCAGGTAGGAATCGAAGCTGACCATAATCCGGCTCCAGGCCCGCGGCTGATCGGAAAAGATACAATCCAGTATAGCATCTGCCGGTTATGGCGAGAAGTAATAAGGCGTTAGGGGACAAAAGACAAAACACGTCAAAGAGGTGCTCCCGCCCCCGGCCATCTCGACAGGTCGTTATTTCTGAACCGGTCGGGTTGCTAGATGGACCACTTGATCAGGGTGGCCCCCCAGGTCAGCCCGGCCCCGAAACTCTCCAGGAGAATGATGTCGCCCTTTTTGATCAGCCCCTGACGATGGGCCTCGTCCAGGGCCAGGGGGATCGAGGCGCTGGAGGTGTTACCGTACTTGTGGATATTGACAAAAACCTTATCCTTGGGAATCCCCAGAATACCCACCATGCCCTCGATGATCCTGATGTTGGCCTGATGGGGCACCACCAGGGCAACATCCTCGCTGGTCAGGCCGTTGGTGTCCAGGGCCTCCTGGGCTATGGCGGCCAGTCGCCGGACCGCTATCTTAAACAGTTTATGGCCGTCCATGACTAGCTGAAAAGGCTTCTGCTCCAGCCCGTTCAGCATTTCGGGCAGATATTCATTGCCCCAACTGGCGTGAAGGAGTTCCCCGTACTGGCCGTCCGACTTGAGATGGGTGGACAAAATCCCGCCGTCTCCGTTGCCGTTTCCGGCGCGCAGGACCACCGCTCCGGCTCCGTCGCCCAAAAGGACGCAGGTGCCACGATCCTTCCAGTTAAGGATCGTGGAAAGCCGCTCCACCCCGATAACCAGGGCCGTCTTGGCCGCGCCCACCTTGAGGGCGTTGTCGGCCTGGGTCAGGGAGTAGAGGAATCCGGAACAGCCCGCCGAGAGGTCGTAGGCCGTAACCTCCCCGGCTCCCAAAGCCGTCTGGACCATGCAGGCGGTGGAGGGGAACTGACGGTCCGGGGTGATGGTGCCGGCCACGATCATGTCCAGTTCGCCGGGCCCGACTTCGGCCATTTCCAGCGCCTTCCGGGAGGCCTTCACCGCTAAGTCGGTGGTCTTCTCCGGCAGATCCGGGGAGGAGATGCGCCTCTCGCTGATCCCGCTCCGGCGGAATATCCACTCGTCGCTGGTGTCAACAATTTTTTCCAGATCCCGGTTGAACAGAATCCGCTGGGGTACGGCAGAACCCGTTCCCAAAATCCGGGAGCGGGGTATACTTGGATGCATACTCGTTCCTTTAAACCTGTTCCGGATATGGCAATCCAACCCTTTTGTGTTTCTTGGATATATTAGGCAGGGTCAGCAACAGGGTTTGATCGATGTTATTCCTTCCAGATTTTAACTTATTCGGCATTTTTTCCTAGCCGGTCATCAAGACTAACATCAATCAATGGAAAAATGAAGGCAATTCATGAGGGGCCGTGACGTGGGGCTTGATTTTGTTAATAAATTGTATGATTGTTATAATAATACTATACGGTTGGAAAGTCTCCTTCCCTGCAGGCTGGACCATCAGAAAGCCCTATTAGACCACTGGCCTGATTCCGGGGCAGCGGCCCGGTTTGCCCGGAAAATTTTTAGCTCAACCCCGGACCGCCCCAGGCGGCGGCCGGGGCAGGGCAGGTTCAGGCTTCCGGGGCAGAGGCAAGGGGGCCGCCTCTGCTCCGGAAATCTATATTCAAAGGGAGAGGCCGCCCCCAGGAGACCGGACCGGCAGGGATTTCCAGGCTCGGGCTGGGGTTCCGGGGGCCGCCCCGGGTCCCTTGGTCACCGCTTTTCGGTCCGGTCCCTGTCCGGGGTTCAGGGAAAACCCAGGCCAGGGCCAGGGCCCGATTCAGGCCGGCAGAACCATGGACGTGACCGTTTTGGTCAGGGCCTCCTCGCCGCCCACGGTGAGCTCATGATAAAGGGTCATGACCGTGGCCTGGGAAAAGACGTAGTTGCGCAGCTGCTTGAACGGCTTGCCCTTGAGGTCGGCCTCGGAGAGGCCGTACTCTTTTTGGGCGATCCTGGCCATGACCGGGATGATCCACTTGGCCGCGGGCATGGTCAGGACCCAGTCGTGGTCGCCCAGATGACAGACAAAGTTCTCCATGCGCCGGGGCTGGGGCAGGGTCTTGCCGTCTTTGGCCAAAAGGCCCTTTTCGGCAGGGTCCACGCCCAGGAGCACCGAGGCGGCGCTGATCCAGTTGACCGGGCCTTTTTCGTCGTCGGCGGATCCGGGATGGTTGTGGGCGCAGGCCTGGGCCACCACCATGTGGGCGGGCAGGCCCCGCTTGAAGCTCTCGGCCACGCTCAGGGGATGGTGTTCCCCGGTTCCGGCCAGGGGCAGCTCGGTCCGCGATTCGCCGTCGGCGCCCCACTGGAAAACCCAGGGTTTGTGCAGGTCGTGGAGGGCCTGGGAGGCGATGACCGTGTCCCGGTCCAGGTCGAATCCGTAGACCTGATTGTAGGTGTCGTAAATGGCCAGGGAGATGGCCAGGTTGGCGGCGGTGTGGGTGATCAGGCCGCCGGGGTAGGAGTGGTGGCTCTGATAGCCGGACCCGGGACCGGCCACAAAGGGCTCCGGCGACTGGGCCGGGTTCTTGGTAGCCGGCAGGAACCGGTCAAAGGAAACGTCCTTGACCAAACCCTTGGCGGTTAGTTCCTCGTAGGCCTTTTTACGGTCGGCCTGGTTCATGAGGGGCTCCATCAGGGTGGGAGCCGGATTGGCCATGATCTCCTGGACCGTCTGGCGGACCTGGGCGTCCTTGATGGATTTGACCGTCTCCTCCAGATATTTCAGGGAGCCGGTCACCAGCCTGGACTCCTGGGCCATCTGGGCCGGGGAGAGGGATATCACCTCGTCCAGCTTTTTGGGGGCCGCAGCGGCCAGGGAAAAACGGGGCAGGGCCGCGGCCACCGCGGCGGCCGCTCCGGCGGCCAGGCCCAGCTTGATGAAGTCCCGGCGGGCGAAACTGATCGACGACATTTAAACCTCCTTTGGGTTGGAAAAACAAAACGACTCAAATGTAGTTCAACCGGCCGCCGTGCCTGTTCGGTTAAAATTTGGTGAAAAATCCGAGAGCAGTACCGGCTTTCGGATAACATTATGTAAATTCAGCATAATATTAAGTGGCTGTTTTGGGGCAGGCCCGGGCGGCTTGACTGGGCCGGGCGGAGGGGCTACCATCCGGCCATGGTTCCGCGCCTCAACATGAATCCCCAGAGCCAGAACCGGGCTGTGCTGGTGGCCAATGAGTTGGGACTGCATCCCGCTCTGGCCCAGGTGCTGATCAACCGGGGATTGAGTTCCCCGGAGGTCATCCATTCTTTTCTCAACCCCGAACTGGGGGCCATGGCCGACCCCTTTAAGATACCCGACCTGGAGGCGGCGGCGGAGCGGCTGGCCCGGGCCGTGATCAAGGGGGAGAAGGTCGGCCTGTTCGGCGACTACGATGCCGATGGGGTCACCTCCACCTCGGTCTTCGTCAATTTCCTAAAGGCGCTGGGGAACGAGGTAGAGTGGTGGTTGCCCAACCGTCTGACCGAGGGCTACGGCCTCAGCCGGGATGGCTTGGAGCACCTGGCCGGGAAGGGAGTCAAAATCCTGGTCACGGCCGACTGCGGCTCCTCTGACCTGGAGTTCCTGAGCCTGGCCCGGAGCATGGGCCTGGAGACTATTGTCACCGATCATCACCAACTAGCCCCCCAGCAGCCCGAAGGCCTCCTCTTCGTCAACCCTCAGCGCGAGGACTGTTCCCCTGTTTTTAAGGCTCTGGCCGGAGTGGGGGTCATCTTTTTCCTGATCGTGGGGCTGCGGGCCAAGCTGCGGGAGATGGGCTTTTTCGAACAGCGGCCGGAGCCCAATCTGAAGGAGTATCTGGACTTGGTGGCCCTGGGCACTTTGGCCGACGTGGTCCCGGTGATCGGCCAGAACAGGATAATTCTCAAGGCCGGGCTGGAGTTGCTGGCCGAGCCCAGGCGGGTCGGGCTGGAAGCCCTGGCCGGAGTGGCCAAAAGCGGCAGGCCCCTGTCCAGCCGGGACGTGGCCTTTGACCTGGCCCCCCGGGTCAATGCCCCGGGCCGGTTGGGACAAGCCGGGCTGGGGGTGGACCTTTTCACCTCTTCCGACCCGGCCCAGGCCAAAAGACTGGCCCAGGAGATGGACCGGCTTAACCAGGAGCGGAAAAAAGTGGAGGCCGAGGTCCTGGCCCAGGCCCTGGATCAGGTGGCATCCAGGGGCGACCCCCGCAACCAGATGGCCCTGGTGGCGGCCCACAGTGAGTGGCATCTGGGAGTCCTGGGCATAGTGGCGGCCCGGCTCTCCCAGAAATTTTACCGGCCCTGCTTTGTGTTAAAGATTGAGGGCGAGACGGCCACCGGTTCGGGCCGGTCCATAGCCCAATATCCCCTGCACAAGGGGTTGGAATCCCTTTCCGGGATGCTGCTGCGCTACGGCGGCCACTCCCAGGCAGCCGGACTGAC
Organism: Desulfarculia bacterium; assembly: GCA_963662305.1. GTDB lineage: Bacteria > Desulfobacterota > Desulfarculia. The sequence goes on from OY759351.1 coordinate 2,246,423, forward strand.
TCTCAGGGCTGAAGATATCAACAAGTTCACCGCAGCCCTGGAAGGAGAGATAGGCCGGGTTTTGGGCCAACTGGACCCGGTGCCCTGCCTGAACCTGGATACCGATCTCGACCTGGACCAGCTGGACGGCCGGTTCGTGGATGATCTGGAAAGGCTTTCCCCCTTTGGTACGGGAAACCCGGAACCTCTTTTCGGAGCCAGCCGAGTGGGGCTGATCTCGGCCAGGAGAGTCGGCCGGGACGGGGCCCACCTCAAACTCTCCCTTCGCCAGGGCCGCCGGACCTGGCCGGCCATTGCCTTTAACCAGGGACCTCTGGCCTCCCGGTTGACCCGTTCGGTGCGGATCGCCTACCACCCGGTCCTGGAGAATTTTCGGGGCAGGTCTCAGCTCTCCCTCCATCTCAAGGCCATCATGCCCGAAAACTGATCCCCACGCTTTTCTCCCCGGACAACTTCCTTTCAGGGTCCTCCAAGCCTTTCGTGGACGTCCCGGTTTTCCAAGATACCGAAACCACGATAAGTCGTGGACGAAGTTTCGGTAATTTTAATTTTGCAACTAGCCGCCGGACTTGAATTTTATATTGTAACTAAATGTAATAATTAATAAATTAACGACGATAGCGCGGCGGCACGGTTGTTGCGAAAAACCTGGACCAAGACTCCTTGACCACGGCCGCGGGAGGTTGTTAGTTGTTGACGAGCCGACCACGAAGGCATCCGGGTCCAGGGTCTCTCAATTAAAACGGACCTTATTCGGGAGTAGGGAATGTCAAAACAGAGTTCGGCCGGCACACCCCACCAGGAATTCATCAACCGCCTTCGGGAGAGAATGGGAACGGTCCAGGAGCGCCATCCCGAGGCCATTTCCGTGGCCCAGGCGGCCAAGATCATGGGCATTCCGGAGACCACGCTGCGCTCCACCCTGGAGGGCAGGTATCCCCGTACGGAAGCCTATTGGCGGGCCCTCAGGACCTACTGCCGGGTCGATCTGGACTGGTTGATCTGCGGCCTGGGCGAGCCCCCGGAAAACGCCCGTAGCGAGAGGGGCAGGGAAAGCATCCTGGTGGTGGACAACGACCGCCATAAACGGGAGTTGCTCAAGATGTGTCTCCAGAACTACAGCATCGATCTGGCCTGGAGCGTGGCCGAGGCGGTGGAGCTGATTCGCCGTCAGATCTACGATCTGATCATCGCCGGAGATGAAATGGAGTGGACGGAGGAGGCCCTGGACATCTTCCGCCGCAGAAAAAACCGGCCCCGCCTGGTTCTGATCGCCAACAACGACCTCCGCGGCTACTCGCCTTGCACCACCATCGCCGACGGAATCGTGGCCGGCTCCCTCGTGGCCGAGGAGATCATCAAGGTGGTCAACGATCAGCTCCACGGGTAGACCTCCTTTCTTCCCTCAAGAAGGCGGCGTCTTCTTCGGGCAGGCTGGGGTTGATCAGGATTCCGGAGCCGATCTCGAACCCGGCTTCGGTGGTCAGTCGGGGCCTGATCTGGAGATACCAGTGGAGCTGGGGCTCCCCGGCCTTGTAGCGGGCCGCGGTGTTGATGATGTAGTTGTAATCCGGATCTCCCAGCTTGGTGTGGATCAGTCTGAGGCAGTGGTGGAGGATGGAGGCCAACCCCGGCTTCTCCTGGTCGGTCAGGTCGCCGAAACAGGCCTGGTGCTTGGTGGGCATGATCCAGATTTCAAAAGGCACCTCGGCCGCAAAGGGGATGAAGGCCAGGAAGAACTCGTTCTCGGCCACCACCCGGCCCCGGTCCCGGGCCTCGAACTCCAGGATATCGCAGTAGACGCAGCGTCCCGTGTCGTCGAAGTAATGCTGGGACTGGTCCTCCCGCCAGCGGATATGGCTGGGGACCATGCCGGTGACGATGATCTGGGAGTGGGGGTGGGCCAGGGAGGTCCCGGCCTGCCAGCCGTGGTTGCGGAAGATGAGGGTCATCATGTTGCCGTGCTGCTGCATCAGGTCGGTGTAGCGGCGGTGGTAGGTTTCGATGATTACCCCGATCTCCGGGGCCTCCATCTGGGCCGGCTGGCGGTTGTGGACCGGGTTTTCAATGATCACCTCGTGGCGGCCGTAGCCGTTCATGGCCGTGTAGAGCCCCCGGCGGTAGCGCAGGGGCGAGCCCTCCGGGGTCAGGGCCGGGAACTTGTTGGGCACCACCCGGGCCTGCCAGCCGTTTCCGGCCGGGCCGTTTAGCTCCATGATGATATCCGGCAGCATGGCTTCGTTTCCCGGGCAGAAGGGGCACTTGGGGTCGTATTCCGGTTCCCGGCGTTTTTGCTCTGGGCGCTTGAAATCCCGGGGACGCTTGCCCCGGGAGGGAGCGTAGATGACCCACTGCTTGGTGGCCTTGTTCTGGCGGATCTCATTGGACATGGCGAAACAACCTCCGGTCAGCGACTTTTTGGCGAGGAGCGGTTTTATAAATACCAATTACGGAAAGAGCTGTCCACCTCGGGGGTTTTCGGGTAGACGGTTATGAAAGGGGGCTTGCTCTTCTGGCACCGGTGCTGCAACCTTGACATCACCAACAATAATTCCCTCTCCCCTGGAGGGGAGAGGGGCAGAGTGAGGGGCGAGGAAAAGAGAATATCCCCTTAGTTGGAATCAGCGATGTAGGACTCGATGGCCTCCACGAACAGGTTAAAGGCTTCTTTCTTTTCCAAAAGACCCAGTTCAAAGCTGGGCCGATAGGACAATTTTTCTTTGGGTATGCTTACCCCCTTGATTCGATTCAGCTTTTCCCGAAGCCTGTCCCTTCTCCCTTCACTTGCTTTAGGATGCTTCGAACCCATGAATTGAAACTGAATCTCGACCGAGCCGTTAGAGTAAACTGCGAAGGTCCGTCCATAATCACCACCGGTCTCAATCCAGGGGGCGAAGGAACCGTCCTGCTTGCCCCTGCCCCAGTTGATCTTGGCTTTCGTGTTCTCCGCCCATTCAAGCAGTCGTCCGGCCACGTTGGCCGCGCTCTGCCCGGCCTTGGCCTTCAGGTCGTCCATGAACGACTCCCGGTCCCAGTTCTTATAGGCCCGTTGCCCCCCTCCTTTCCGCACCTGAGCCTCGGCGGTCTGGCCCACCAGCTTGGGCACCAGGGCCTTGAGCCCCTGGCCCACATACTGGCTGATCTCCACTCCCAGCACCTCGGCCGGGTCCATCTGGACGTTGAGAAACTCTATGATCTGCTGCAACTCGGTGGGGATCCGGTCGGCCACGAACAGGAGCCGGACCCGGCCGGCCTGGAGGTTGGTCTTGACCCTGCTCCAGAAATCCTCCGGGTCATCTTCGTCCATGAACTCCCTTAGTTCCCCCTCCGGGTCCCCGTGGGTTTCTTCAAAATGGTTCCGGATGCGCTCCACGGGCCAGTAGGCCACGGCGTTGGCCGCGTAATCCAACATCTGGCCCACCACCTCCCGGCGGATGCGGGTGTCGCAGGCCCTCTTGACCTCCACTATGGTCGGAACCGCGTCCTGGTCCAGAAACAGATGGTCCGCCGACCACCGCTCCCAGCCCTCCTCCGTGGGGATGGGGGCCTCCCTTTTGACCAAAATCCAGCGCCTGGGATCAGCCGCATTGATCTTATCACCGGGGATCAGGGAGGGGTATGATTCAAGGAGGCCTTGGAGCAGGGCCTCGGAGTCGTAGTCCTCCTGGTTCAGTTCATCCAGTTTTCCGTCTTTGCCGATCAGAAAAATTCCGTTTCCCATGGCGGGGTTCCCCTTGTCCAGGTTGGATCAGGTGTCGCTGGTTGCGTGGTGGACTGCTGGCGGTGTGGTATCAATGGCCGGGAACATGTCGGAGATTATAATGAAAATGTAAGGCGCCGTCCGTAAAAAAGATTTATCCCAGGCTTCGGGTCAGGTACAGAACCGCCCCGGCGATCCCGGCCAGCCCCACAATCAACCCCAGCACCAGGGAGAGAATAAACTTTCTTCCCGGACCGACGGGCTTTGGGGGGGTGGGGTGGTCCTTTCGGGCCGCCTCTTGGGAATCGGCCTCTGGGCCGGTCCGGTTCGGCTGGGTCAAGCGGATTTGTTTCCATCGGGGTTCAGGGCCGGGGCCAGGAGCCGGTCCACCTCCTCCGGGCTGAGCAGCCCGCTTTCCAGGGCCGTCTCCCGGATGGTCTTGCCACTTTCGTAGGCCTTTTCGGCCAGGGCCGCGGCCCGGTCGTAGCCCAGGGCCGGGACCAGGTAGGTGGACAGGGCCAGACTGCCCTGGATCAGCTGGGCGCATCGTTCCCGGTTGGGGGTGATCCCGTCCACGCACTTCTCGGCCAGGAGCCGGGCCCCCGAACCCAGGAGCTCGATGGACTGGAGCAGGTTGAAGGCCATGACCGGGAGCATGGTGTTGAGCTGGAAGTAACCGCCCTGGCCGCCCAGGGCCAGGGTCAGGTCGTTGCCCATGACCTGGGCCGCGATCTGGATGACCGCCTCGGAGACCACCGGGTTGACCTTGCCGGGCATGATGGAGGAGCCGGGCTGGAGCCGGGGCAGGTTGATCTCCCCCAGCCCGGCCCGGGGTCCGGAACCCAGGAAGCGGATATCGTTGGCGATCTTGGCCAGGCTCAGGGCCACGGTGCGCAGGCCGCCCCCGGCCGAGACCAGTCCGTCCTGGGCCGACTGGGCCTCGAAATGGTTTTTGGCCTCCCGGAGGGGGATCCCCAATTCCCCGGCCAGGGCGGAGATGACCCGGCCCGCGAACCGGGGATGGGTGTTCAGCCCGGTGCCCACGGCCGTGCCGCCCAGGGGCAGGGCGCAAAGCTCTTCCTGGGCCTGGCCCACCCGGACCAGGGCCAGCTCCACCTGCCGGGCGAAACCGCCGAACTCCTGGCCCAGGGTGATGACCACCGCGTCCTGGAGATGGGTCCGCCCGATCTTGGCCACTCCGGAGAGTTCCTGAGCCTTGGTCTCCAGGCTTTGGAGCAGCCGCTCCAGGCCGGGGCGCAGGATGTCGCGGATCTGGAGCAGGGCGGCCAGGCGGATGGCCGTGGGGATCACGTCGTTGCTGGACTGGCCTTGGTTGACGTGGTCGTTGGGGTGGACCGGGGATTTGCCGCCCCGGCGGCCGGTCAATATCTCGTTGGCCCGGGAGGCGATGACCTCGTTGGCGTTCATGTTGGTGGAGGTGCCCGAGCCGGTCTGAAAGACGTCCAGGGGGAATTGATCGGCCAGTTTGCCCTGGGCCACCTCCTGGGCCGCCGCGATCACGGCCTGGGCGATCTCAGGGTCCAGCAGGCCCAGGTCCTGGTTGACCTTGGCCGCCCGGAGCTTGATCAGGGCCAGGGCCCGGATAAAGACCGGGGGCAGGCCCAGCCCGCTGAGGCGGAAGATATCCCTGGCCCGCTGGGTCTGGGCCCCGAAGTAGGCTGCTTCCGGAACCTCCACCTCACCCAGGGAATCGTTCTCCTTGCGCAAGCCGGGCCGGGCTTCGGGGGAGCCCAATCAGGCCCCCAGCAGAGCCCTGAGCGGATCCGGGCTGTAGGTCCGGTCCACCAGGGGGCCGTCCTTGAGGGAGGGGAACTTGTCCGTGTAGCTGGGCGCCTGGTGGGCGTAGAACAGGCCCAGGGGGATCTTGTCGCCCCACTCCTTGGCCTTGGTCCAGGCCTCGTCCGGAGCGTCCGCGGAGTGGCCCGCCTCCTGGAGGTCGTAGACCCGCTGGGAATACCACTGATAGGTGTTCACCTTGTTGAAACTGGGGCAGGGCTGGAGGATCTCGATGAAGCTCAGGCCCCGATGCTCCACGCCGGCCTTGATCAACCCGGCCAGGTGATCCGGCTGGCCGGAGAAGCCCCGGGCCACGAATCCGCCTCCCAGGGCCAGGGCCAGGGCCACCGGGTTCAAGCCGGGAGCCATGGTCCCGCCGGGTTGGATCTTGGTGGGCATGCCCAGGTCCGAGGTGGGCGAGGGCTGGCCCTTGGTCAGGCCGAAGACCTTGTTGTTATGCATCAGAACGGTCAGGTTCACGTTTTTCCTGACGGCGTGCATAAAATGGTTGCCGCCCTCGCCAAAGCAGTCCCCATCGCCGGTGTTGACGATGATCCTGAGGTCGTGGTTGGCCAGCAGGGCTCCGGTGGCCACGGGCAGGGCCCGGCCGTGGAGGCCGTGGAAGCCGTTGCAGTTGAGGAAGTGGGGCGTCTTACCGCCCTGGCCGATCCCGGAGATAAGACAGGCCCGGGTGGGGTCCAGGTCCAACTGGGCCAGGGCCTTTTTCATGGCCTCCAGAATGCCGAAGTTGCCGCAACCGGGGCACCATTTGTTTTCGAAATCGTTGTTGAATATTTTGGGGTCCATGCTCAAGATCCACCCCCTCATCTCTCCGGGGAGAAAAGGCCCTCGGGCCGGGTTATTTCAGAAAAGACATCTCATTGATAAAACTAAAAATTTCCTCGTATTGTTTATTTATGGGCGCCCCGTTGATGACAACGGCATACATGGTCCCCACGTTCATCACCTCGCCGTTTTCATAGAGGGCGTAGGAGGGGTAGGTGTTGGTCAGGATTTCTTTTCTGGCGGCCCAGGCCTTGTTGGGCCAGCCGTTTGTGTCAATTTTGATGTATGTTTTGACCTGTTTTTGATATTTCTCCTTAAGCGCCTTCCAGAATATCTCGCCCTGTTCCCTGATCTTTTCCGGAACCGTCGGACTGGAGTCGGTGTACATCACCCAGGCGTATTTTTCCTTGGCCAGGGTCTCTTTGAATTTGGCGGCCGAAACCTCCGGCCCCTTGGGGTCGTATTTGTCCTTGGGCAGGGCCAGGGCCGGGAGAGCGGTGAGGCTTATTGTTGTGGCCATAATCAGCAGAAGAAATAACCGTTTCATTTGTCTTGGCACCTCTTGACTTGACGTTTTAATCCCCCAAAGGGGGTTTAATTTCCCGCGGCTTGCCGCGAGTACGATCACCGTTTTCTCCTGCCATACCCAGCTGCCTGCTGCGGGGTGGTTGATTCCCCGGAGCCTTTCACTCTTGTCTGGAGAGGCTCGCTCACGGGATCATTCGGCACGCTCCCTGAATCCATCCACTATATCCATGGGAAAGAAAGGCCTGCCGTCGTACTTGGTAATGCTGGTCCGGGCCTTCAACCCGGTCTCCTGGCGGATCAGGGTAGCCAGTTGTCCCCGAAAGTTCAACTCCGCCGTTAAAAACTCCCGGCCGTCTCCCAGGGCTTCGGCAAAAGCCTGGGCCGGAAAGGGCCACAGGTCGCAGAAATGGATGTGCCCCACTTTTTTGCTTTCCCCCCGGAGAATCTCCACGGCTTCGGAGATGGCGCCCCTGGTGGAGCCCCAGCCCACCAGAAAGGTCTCGGCCCTGGGGTGGCTGACCAGGGGCGGCTCGATTTCGGCCAGCATGCCCTCTAGTTTGGCCATCCTCTTGTCGACCATGGCCGTGCGGTCGTCCTTGTTCTCGGTGATGTGGCCGTCGGGGCGATGCTCATTACCGCTGACCCAGAAAATGGTCCGGCCCCGGCCGGGCAGGGCCCGGGGCGACACCCCGGTCTTGGTCGCGGCGTAGCGCCGGTACGACTCGGGGTCGGGATCGGTCTCGAGATACCTTTGGACCGAGTCCGGCACCGGGAAATCGTCCGTGGTGATCCACATGGAGTCCATGAGGTACTGGTCGGTCAGGACAATGGCCGGAACCTGATACTTGTCGGCCAGGTCCAGGGCCCGGGCCACGGTTCGATAGGCCTGGGCCGGGGTGGCGGGGGCCAGCACGAACCGGGGGAACTCGTCCTGGGAGGCCCAGATGGAGTAGAGCAGATCAGCCTGGGCGGTCCGGGTGGGCAGGCCCGTGGCCGGTCCGGGACGCTGGGCGTTGATGATCACCAGGGGGGTCTCGGTTATGGCGGCCAGGCCCAGCCCCTCGGTCATGAGGCTGAAGCCCCCGCCCGAAGTGGAGGTGATGGACCTGACCCCGGCGTGGGAGGCCCCGATGGCCATGTTCACCGCCGCGATCTCGTCCTCGACCTGCTCCACATGCAGGGGGAAGCGGTCCTGGAGATGGGACAGGTTGGTCATGACCCCGGTGGCCGGAGACATGGGATAGAATGAGGCGAAGCGCAGGTCCGCGGCCAGGGCGCCCCAGGCCAGGGCCTGGGACCCGTTGACCAGGCGGCGCTTCTTGGCGGCCCCGGCCTCGCCGGGCCAGGGCAGGGCGTGGGCGAAGTCGATCTTCTCCACGGCCTTGAACCCCAACCGGGCCGCCGCCAGGTTCATCTCCACGGCCGCCTGACCCTTGGCCTTGAACTGATCTCTAAGGATCCCGGCCAGCAGGTCGAAGGGCGCGCCCAAAAGGCCCAGGCACGCCCCGGCGGCCACGGTGTTGGCCGTGATCCGGCCCCCGGCCTGCTCGGCCAGGGCCACAAGCTCCAACTTGACCAGAGGCAGCCCCTCCGGGGGAGCGGCCTCCTCCCCGGCGATGACCAGCCCGTCATGGACCAGTTCCTTGCCGTGCTCCCGGCAGGTGGCCTGGTCCAGGGCCACCAGCAGATGGACCTCCCTGGCCGGAGCCCTGACCTCCTGGGTGGAGAGGCGCAGTTGATAGAAATTGTGGCCGCCCCTGACCCGGGACTCGTGGTCGTCGATCCCCATCAGATAAAGGCCGCCCTTCCGGCAGGCCAGGGCCAGAAGCTGGCCCACGGTCTGGATTCCCTGGCCTGCGGCTCCGCCTATCTTGACCGTTGTTTCCATGGCAGACTCATTTTCCTTAGCTGGGCAATAGCCCACAAAAAATAATCAGGAGCCCCTCAGATGAGCTTCGATCTCCCGCTTCAGCATGTTGATGGATTTGGTCACCTTGATCTCCTTGGGACAGGCCCTGGTGCACTCAAAATGATTCTCGCAACCAAAGGCGCCCTCTTTGGCGTCCAGTTCCTTGAGCCGGTTGAGGGTGTCCTGGTCCCTGGAGTCGAAGACCTGCCGAAAGGCCCAGACCATGGGCGCCGGTCCCAGAAACTCGCCTCCCCCCAGGACCACCGGGCAGGAGGCGGTGCAACAGGCGCAGAGGATGCAGCGGATGACCTCGTTCACCTTGCGGCTGTCCTCCTTGGACTGGAGCCGCTCCTTTTCCGGCGGGGTCGAGGTGTTGACCAAAAAGGGTCTAACTTTCTCGATGTTGTCAAAAAACGGCTTCATGTCCACGATCAGATCCTTGAGGACCCGGAAGGAGGGCAAGGGTTCGATGGTGATCTCCTGGCCCCCGTAGTCCCGGACCAGTTTCTGGCAGGCCAGGGCGCAGCGGCCGTTGATCTTCATGGCGTCCGAACCGCAGACCCCGTGGCCGCAAGATGAGCGAAAGCCCAAAGTTTGGTCCTGCTCCCATTTGATCCGGTTCAGACAATCCAAAACCCTTTCTTCCGGACGGGCCTCCACCGTGTAGCGCTGAAAACGGGACTCCCGGCCCGAACCGGGTGTCTGTCTCAGTATTTTAAATTGGACCTGCACTGTCGATGCCTTTCTAATAGACCCTGGGTTTCGGCTGGAACCGGGTTATGGTCACCGGTTTGTAATTTATTGTGGGCTTTTTACCAACATTGTCCGGATCAAGGCGGATGAGGGTGTGCTTGAGCCAGCCCTCATCGTTCCTTTCCTGGAAATCCCGGCGGGCGTGGGCGCCCCGGCTCTCCTCCCGGGCCAGGGCCGAGCCGAGCATGGCCTGGGAGATGCCCAGCAGGGATTCCAGCTCAAAGGCCTCGATCAGGGACTGGTTGAAGACCGCGCCCCTGTCCCTGACCGCCACCCGGCGGCAACGGTCCTGCAGTTCCGCCAGTCCGGCCAAGGCCTGTTCCAGCCCGGCTCGGTCCCGGTAGAGTCCGCACTTGTCCATCATCAGGGCTTTCAGGTCGATCCGCACTGCGGCCGCAGACTCGTCCCCTTTCCCGGCCAGGAGAGCCTCGCGCCTGACCCGGAGCGGATCCAGATAATCTTTACGGGCATCAGCCCAACTAAGATGGGGAAGCTCCTCCTTGATCTTCTGTCCGGCCCTGCGGCCGAACACCACCAGGTCCAGGAGGCTGTTGCAGCCCAGCCGGTTGGCCCCGTGGACCGAGACGCAGGCGCATTCCCCGGCCGCGTAGAGCCCCTGGACCGGCTCGCCGCCGCGGCCCAGGACCCGGCCATGGGAGTCGGTGGGCAGCCCGCCCATGACGTAGTGGCAGGTGGGCTGGACCGGGATGGGCTTCAAAGCCGGGTCAATGCCCAGATATGTTTTGGCGAAGGAGGATATCTCCGACAGCTTTTCGGCGATCCGCTCCGCGCCCAGGTGGGTCAGATCCAGATGGACGTAGTCCCGGCCGTCGATGCCCCGGCCGGCCCGGATTTCGGTGTCGATGGCCCGGCTGACCACGTCCCGGGCGGCCAGGTCCTTGATGGTGGGGGCGTACTCGGTCATGAACCGGTCGCCTGGGCCGTTGCGGAGAACGCCGCCTTCGCCCCGGGCCGCCTCGGTGATGAGAACCCCCAGGCCCCGGATGCCGGTAGGGTGGAACTGGATAAACTCCATGTCCTGGAGGGGCACGCCCCGTCGAAAGGCGGCAAAGGCCGCCTCGCCCGTGTTGCCCGCGCAGTTGGAGGTGGTCCGGAAGGCCTGGCCTATGCCGCCCGTGGCCAGCATTACGGCCTTGGCCCTGAAGGAGTGCAGTTCGCCCGTGGCCAGTTCATAGGCCAGCAGCCCCTTGACCCGGCCATCTTCCAGGATCAGGTCCAGCATCTGGAACTCTTCGTAAACCTTGATGGAGTTGCCCACGGCCTGTCCGTAGAGGGTGTCCAGAACCACCCTGCCGGTCCGGTCCGCGGCGTGACAGGCTCTTTTGACCGGGGCCTTGCCGAACTCGCTGGTATGGCCGCCAAAGGCACGCTGGGCGATGGTCCCGTCCTCACGGCGGTTGAAGGGAACCCCCAGATGCTCCAACTCGTAGATGGCCCGAGGCGCGTCCTCGGCCAGGATCTGGGCCATGTCCTGGTCGGTCAGGTAGTCGCCCCCCTTGACCGTGTCAAAGGTGTGCCACTCCGGAGAGTCGGGCTCCTCGTTGCCCAGGGCCGCGGCTATGCCGCCCTGGGCCGCGCCGGAGTGGGCCCGGGTGGGGTAGACCTTGCTAAGGACCGCCACATCGGCGGAGCCGGCCGCGATCATGGCCGCCCTCAGGCCGGCCAGCCCGGAGCCTACTATCACCACTTCGTGTTCAAATACCATTCCCGCCTCTGGTTCCGCCGGAAAATAGGTTCCTTTTCATTCTATCCAGGAGATAAACCACCCGGCGCGGACCTGAAAAGGTCGCGGCCGCCAAAGTCGACCCCGGACTGCTCAAATAATATTGCCGAATTTATTAATATTACCACTTCCAGGGCCTCAAAACAAATCCGGGAACAAAATACCGCTCCGTTTTTGCCCTATTGAACGTGAAGTCTTTGGCGAATTAATGGCCGTTTCTATTAAAAGACCGGCCGTCCCATTCCGGTTTGTTCTTGCCAGGCTGGGGTTCGTATAACCCCGGAACAACCATGGGCGGTCCTGGTCCGGTCCAAATATTTTTGGCCCGCCGGTCCGGGGCCTCCTGACGTAAGGAGCCCCAGGGGCGGATGTACAGAGTAAATGCGGAGATTACCATGATGGGCATATTTAGTTTTCGGAGTGATGCCTGCCCGTGCTTGTGCGCTTGTTTATTTTTCTCCTTGACAAGGTTCATAAGCCTGGGTAATAAGAGGATCTTAATAGTTTTCCGGTTGGGCGGCACAATATAAAGTGTCAGAATGATCGGGCCAGAAGATCACAAGGGAGGATACGGAAACATGCCGACAGTCGAACACCAAGGCAAAACCTTTGACGTCGACGAGGATGGATTCCTGCAAGCATTTGAGGACTGGAGCCCCGAGTGGGTGGACTACGTCAAGGAATCCGAGGGAATCTCCGAACTGACCGACGAGCATTGGAAAGTTATCAACATGCTCCAGGACTACTACCAGAAGAATGGCATCGCCCCCATGGTGCGGATTCTGTCCAAGGTCACCGGATTTAAACTTAAGTACATCTACGAGCTGTTCCCCTCGGGCCCCGGTAAAGGCGCCTGTAAGATGGCCGGGCTGGCCAAGCCTACCGGCTGCGTCTAAACCCGCACAGTTCAAAAGTTTATTGACTCCGCCCGGTCGGTACCAAGCCGATTGGGCGGATTTTTGCTTTTCAGGGGGTTGAGTGTCTTCGGGTATCCAAATTAACGACGTCCGCAAAGGTTATACCCTTGACCAGGACAAACTCTGTCCCCCGGCCGAGACCCTGAAGAGGGTCAAGGAACGGCTGGCCGGGCTGGATCTGCAAATATTGAAAAAAACGGTCAGGATAGACGGCGGACGCCTGGGCATTCCGGTGTATTTAAGCCTCTGCGGCCAGGATGCGGTCCGCATGACCGGAACCCAGAAACAGATGGGCAAGGGCCTGAGCGCGGTTCAGGCCGAGACCAGCGCCCTGATGGAACTGGTGGAGCGGTTCAGCTTTTTCAGCTACATGGACTCCCAGCCCGGCTTCCGGGCCACCCATACCCGGGCCGCGGCTTTGGGGCAGGGCCGCATCATGGGCCTGGACAGCCTCATCCTCTCCCTTCACGACCAGGAGTCAGACCCCCAAAAGGCCGGAGAGACCCTGGGCCGGCTGCCCCTGACCTGGATCTGGGCCCGCAACCTGACCGACGACCGGGACGAGCTGCTGCCCCTGGACTGGTTTTTCATGATCAACGAGTACAACGGTCCGGCCGCTGGAAATTGCCTGGAGGAGGCCCTTAACCAGGCCCTGGGCGAAGTGGTGGAGCGCCATGTGGCTTCGGTTGTCGACCACACCCGGCAGCTGACCCCGACCATTGATCTTGAATCCATTCCCCCGGGCCCGGCCAGGGATGCGGTCCGCATCTTCCAACGGGAGGGACTGGAACTTTATCTCAAGGATTTCTCCCTGGATACGGGTATTCCAACCGTGGCCGCCCTGGCCTGGGACCCGGCCACCCTGGGCCGCAGCGAGATCTGTTTTCTGGCCGGAACCACCACCGACCCCGAGAAATCGTTGATCAGGGCCCTGACCGAGGTCCAGCAGATGGGCTGCGATTTTGTCAGGTCGGCCGAGTACAAGCCCACCCTGCCCAAGTTCGCCTCCCCGGACCAGGCCGCTTTCCTGACTCAGGCCAAGGAGAAGGTTCCCCTTTCGGCCCTGCCCAACCTAGCGGATGAAAACCTCAAGACCGAGATCAACCGTCAGACAGAGGCTCTGGCCCGCATCGGGCTCAAGGCCTACGCGGTCAACGTCACCCATCCCCGGCTGGATATCCCGGTGGTCTACGTGATCATCCCCGGAGCCCATTTCCGGGAGAGGACCAGGGGCTCCACGGTCTATTTCCACGCCGCCAAGCTGGCCGCCCAGCATCCCGAGGAGCCGGACAGCCTGGCCTTTCTGGAGAGCCTCTCCCACTTGGGAGCACGGGATTATTCCCTCTGCTTTTTCAGCGGCCTGGCCCTGGAACGGGCCGGCCAGCCGGAGCAGGCCTTTGAGCTGTTCAAAAAATCTCTTGATCTGGGCCCCTCGGAGACGGACCGCCCCGCGGTTCTGACCCACCTGGGGGTCTGTCTCAAGGACCTGGGCCGGTTCGAGGAGGCCCTGGAGTTTCTGAAACAGGCCGCGGCCCTGGACGGCGCCCAGTGGGAGATAGCCCACCTGACCGGGTTCTGCTGCTACAGTCTGGGCCGGTTCCAGGAAGCCCTGGAATCCTTTTCCCGAGCCCTGGAGCTGGATCCGGGCTCGGGCATAGACTACGCCAACATAGGGTCATGTCTGCGGGAGATGGGCCAGATCAGGGAGGCCGTGGCCATGTACCGGAACGCCCTGGAGATAGACCCGGGGCTGGATTTCGCCCGGGACAACATCCGGCGGCTGTCCCAGGAGGATAAGGCCTAGTCGGCGCTGATGGCCAGGTTAAGCTCCGGGGGCCATTCGCCTTCCGAGAGCTTCTTGAACTCCCTTATCTTGGCGATGGAGAGGGGGCGGGCCGGTTCGGCCCGGGCCGTTATGGTCTTCGGGTTCTGGATGAACTCGGCCAGGACCTCCAGGGCCTTGGCCTTGACCGCGTCCTTCTCCTTCCGGGCCTTTTCGCGCAGCCGGGCCACGGTCTCCTGTAACACTTCGTCCGGGCTCTTCTCCTCCTCCCCGGCCTTGGCCTTGATCAGCCGCTCCACCAGGGAGTTGTCCTCGTAATTAAGCTCCGCCTGGGCCAGCAGGGAGGCCTTGAACCTGTCCAGGGCCTGGGACAGGGTTGTGTCCAGGGTTATCTCCAGCCCCTCCAGGGTCAGGTGCCCGAAGAGAGACCCGGCGTTTTTGCCGTAGAGGCTCAACTCCCTCAGAGTGACGCGTCTTTTCTCCGGCCATATTTCCAGATCCAGGTACGTCTCCAGGATGAAATCGTCGTAACCCAGCGCCGAGAGGTGTTCCATTTTTCTGGCGTTGATCGGGCGGATGCCGGAAAGCCTGACCTTTATTCTCTGGGGCAGGTCCCGGGGGCCTGTTCCGGACAGGATGACCGCCACGCACTCGTCGATATCAAGGTCGAACCGGGAATGGATCCTGGGCCTGACCGTGATCCCCCGGAACTTATGGGTTCCCGCGGCCGGATTGTCGATTTCCTGAAGGTATTCTATCTTCAGGTGATCCGCGGCGAAGTAGAGCGCCTCCTCCACGGTCATCCGGCCGATGTGCTTGGTGAAAACCTTGATCCCGATAAACAGGCCCAGGGCCAGAACCAGAACCCCGACCCCGATGATGATCAGCCATTTTTTCATGAACAGATTCGCCTCTAAGGGTCTCTTCCCGCGCTCCCTATTATGATAACCCAGTACGAACCGGGCGCGGATAAAAAACAGCGGGCCGAAGACAGGGCCGGCCTTCCGTCGATCCACCCCTCAGCCCGGCCGGCTCTTCTTCCGGGGAAAGGGAAATTCAGGTGAAACCGATTTGCTGGCCCCCTCTCCCACCTGGGGGAGAGAGCGGGCGAGGGGGTTCTCCCTCACCCAGCCCCCGGCCCGCCTCAGTTGATCAGCCAGCCGGGCTGGGCCTGGCTGCGCCAATGCCGGGCGAATATCTCCGCCACCTTGGCCACCTGGTTTCCGGGCAGGTTCAGGGCCGTGGCCACCTCTTTGTAGAGCTGGCTCCGGGCCCCGTTGTCGGCCTCCACCAGCCGCTTGAGGGCCGCCACCTGGTTCATGGGCAGGCCCTGGGTGGATTTGACGGCCAGGTAGCCGTCCGGTTTTATACCTACCTTGCCCTGGTTGTAAAAGGGCAGAAGCTGTTGGTGGTTCTGGGCGATCTGGGCCTTGAGGCCCCGGATGGCGGCGTTGCTGACCGTGGTCGCGTCCTGGGCGTGGGCCGGTCGGGGCCCCAGCCAGGCCAGGAAATTGCCCAGCCAGGAGCTGGGTTTGCCGCCCTTGTCCTTCTCCAGGGCCGGTTTCTCCTGGCCGTAGACATCGCTGACGATCCGTTCCGCGGTTTTTTCCACCTTGGCCGCCGGAAAATAGACATTGACCGTGACGCAGGCGGCCACCAGGAGGGCCAGACCCAACAGGGGCAACCCCTTGAAAACCATTTTTTTCATTTGTCCTCCATAATCAGGCGGGGTCGGTCCCCCTGTCCCGGGCTGGCCCGGCCGGGGCCGGCCTCTTATTCCACCTTGGGTCCCTCTCCGGAGTCGGTGACCCTGGTCAAACGTTCCTTCATGTCCGAAAAACTGATTCTGTTGTCCGGGTTGGAGTTGACCACGTTGATTCCGGAGAGAGGCGGCTTTCTGACCAGGTACTCCTTGCCTCCCTCGCGGATGAGCCCCCTTACCTTGAATACATCATTATTCAGTGTACAGCGAATCCCGATTTTTTTGTAGGGAAAGTCCTTGAAGAACTTGGTCATGAGCTTGATCCCCAGGCCCTCCAGCCCGGCCCCGGTGCCCAGGACCGAGATGGAGTTGACCGCCTTGAGGTTGACCCGCTGCTTGACGCCCTTTTCCTCCTGGGAGATGAGATCCAGCTCAAACCCCACAGGCTGGCCGTAGGCCACCCGGAGATCGTCGATGCGCCCGGAAATCCTGCCGGTGATGCGGCCGATGCCCGTGGCCTCGCTCAGCCGTTCCAGGTGGATCTTGCGGTAGACCACATCGCCGCCCATGGTCCTGGCCGCGCTGAAGGGGCGGGAGGCCGCGAGGTCGCTCACCTCCACCTTTCCGCCGTAGAGCGTGCCTCTGATCCGGCCGGTGGTGCCGATCTTGTCCAAACCGATCCGGACCGAATCCAGCCGGCCGTGGAGCTCCCCCTCCAGGGGCATCTGCTTTGAACCCAGCAGGCCCAGGTCCAGACCGCGCAGCTCCAGGCTCATCCGGGCCTGGAAATCCCGGCTCAGGGGCCGGTCCACCATGATCCCGTCCAGCTTCACTTTGCCGCCGTAAAAATCCGCCTCCAGCCCCTGTTTCAGGAACAGTCGGTTGGGTTTCAGGGCCAGGGGCAGGTCCAGCCCGGCGAGTCGGGTGAAGGGCAGGCTGACCCGGTCTATTTTCAGGCGGCCCCATTCCTTGTCCTGGGGCGGGGCCGGCTCGGCCGTCTCCTTGACCCCCAGGCGGTAGCTCAGGGGCAGGTCCAGGGACAGACCCGCGACCAGTTCCCGGGCCGCTCCGTCTTGGCCGTCCTTTTGGCTGATCCCGCCCTTCTCCACCCTGGCCCGGCCCTGGATGGCCGCCTGTCCGTCCCGGCCCATGAGGTGGAGCTCGAGCCCGGCCTTGCCCGTGAGGGACAGCCCGGCCAGGGAGGGGTTGCTCAGGGAGAAGGGATCCTTGACCAGGGTGGTGAACAGCCGCCCCAGGTCGACCCGCTCCAGGGAAAGGTCGCCCTGGTAGCGCCAGGCTCCGGCGTCCCTTTTGACCGCACCCCGGAAGGACAGATCTCCGAATTGTCCGGCCCGGCCGCTCAGGTCTATCTCCTCCAGGGCGGGCCCGGGCGAGAGGTCCCGGACCTTGGCCGAGACGACGAGCCGCGCCGGGTTTTGGGCCAGGTTCAGGTAGACCGTCTTGAGCAGGGCCTCGCCCTGGGCCAGGTCCAGGGAGAGCCTGGCCCGGTGGGGCTTGCCGGGCAGAAGAGCGAGCTCCAGCCCGCCCTTGAGCTTGTCCACCAGAAAGTTGCCGTCGGCCGAGGACAGGCCGCCCTGGGTCAGCTCCATTTTCAACCGCCAGCCCGAGTCCGGTCCATCCCGGTTCAGCCCCACTTCCAGCCCGGCCTGGCCCCCGTAGGTCCAGCCGGACGAATCCACTCCGGCCAGGGCCAGAGCTCTGGGCAGCACGGCCAGGTCTATCTTGTCGCCAGCCAGACTCAGCGTGGGCCGGCCCTGGGCCAGCCCGGCCCGCCCCTGGAACCGGCCCAGGTGTTCCAGATCCAGCTGTTCTATCTCCAGCATCGGCCCGGCCCGGTCCTGGAGCAAGGCGCTGCCGGCCAGCCTCACCCGGCCGAGGGGCGAGGTGTGGCCCTGGAGACGGTACTCCTTGTCGCCTGTTTCCAGGACCAGCCCGTCCACCCGGGGCGCATTCGTGGTCCCGGCCGGGGCCAGGCTGACGGAGAACCGGTTCATGGCGAAATCAGACCCCGCCAGCTTCCCCTCCCCGGCCAGAAAGCCGCCCAGGTCCCAGGGTCCTGCCAGGGGTCCGGCGAGGGTGACGTTGTTGCCTTCCTGGGCCAGGCTCAGGGCCGCCTCCAGACCCTGACTTATCCAGCCCAGGCTCAGGTTGTCCGGCCGCAGGTCCACTTGTACGCGGCTATCCTTTAGCTGAGCCAGAAAAGGCAGGGGGCCCTTGATCTTCAGGCGGGAAAGTTCCTGGGGCAGGAGCGGCTCCAGGCCCTTGACGAGCCCCCCCAGGTCCGGAAACGCTCCCTGGACCCGGACTTCCAGGCCGTTCCTGTCCGAGCCCTGGGCCTTGCCCGTGAGGTTGGCCAAGCCGGCCCCTTTTGGCCCTGCCAGGGACAGTTCCGTCAGCTCGGACTCAAAGCTCTTACCGTCCAGCCCGGCCCAGCCTTGGAGCGCCAGGGCCAGCCCAAGGCCGTCCCAGCCCGGAGCGCCCGGCGGGTGGAGAGCCAGCCCGGACAGGGCCGCCCGAAAAGACTCCAGGGTCAGCCGCTTTTGGTCCAGCCGCAGCCCGGCCTGGGCTGCGGCCTGTCCCTGTCCCGCCTCCAGGTCCACCCGGCCGTTTTCCAAGGCCAGGCGCAGGGCCAGATCCAGGCTGGGGGAGAGTTCTCCCCCGCCTTTGATCAGCCCCTGGAAAACCGGGCGTTTCTTTGAGTCCGCCAGCCGGACCAGGGTCTCCAACTCCAGTTTGGCCGGACCCGAGGGCTCGGGGTTCAGCCCGGCTGAAACGCCGCTCAACTCCAGGCTGCCCCGGTCCGTGCGGATGATAACCCGGCTGTTTTCCAGGGAAAGCCGCTCCAGGCCCAGGACCAGGCCCAGCAGGGACAGATCCGGCATTCCGCCGGCGCCAAAGGCCTCCTGCCCGGCCCGGCCTCCGGGGGAGGCCGGGGGGAGGGCCTTTGGAACAACGTACTCCGCTTCCGCGCCTCTCAGGGTCACGGACCCCAGCCAGGCCCCCCGGGTCAGTCCGGCCCAGGGTTTGAGCCGCACCTCCAGGTGGTCCAGGCTCAGGCTCTTTTGGCCCGTACCAAAACCGGCCGGGCCCGGTGCAGCGGACTCAACTCCCTCCAGGGTCAGGATCGGGGGATTAAGCTTGATCTTCAGTTCTCTGATGGAAGCCTGGCCGCCCTGGGACGAGAGGGCCTTTTCAACCAGGGGCTTGGCCAGGTGGGGTTGAAAGACGGCAATCCCCAGGCAGACGGCTCCGGCCAGGACAAGGCCCAGGCCGAACCCGGCCAGGATGAGGAGCAGAGAGCCTGTTTTGGCAAAGGTCTTGGACATAGCGCCGGGCTGCTCAGCCGACCTCAAGGGCCTTGAGGTTGATCTCAAGGTACTGGGGCGGCGTGGTTCGGCGGACCGCCTCCTTAACCTCCTCCAAGCCGAAGGGCAGGATCTTCTGGCGGACAAGCACCCCGATCAGGATGATGTTCACCGCCTGGGAAAGACCCAGCTCCTTGGCCAGCTTGCTGGCCGGGACGGGAAGAACCCGCTGCGTAACCCGGCGCAGTTCTTTTTCGATGGCTTCCAGGGCGGGGTATTTGTCGATCTTGAGACGGACGTTCAGGGGCTGGATCTGTTCCGTGTTGTAGACGATCACCCCGCCGGGTTTCAGAAAGGGCATGGCCCGCAAGGCCTCCAGCGGCTCCAGGGCCAGGACGATGTCCGCCTCGCCCTCCACAATGAGCGGGCTGCCCGGAATGTCCGACCCCAGGCGCAGGGTGGCCGTGACCACCCCGCCCCGCTGGGCCAGGCCGTGGGTCTCGGAGCCCAGGACCTGGAATCCGGAGCCGCGGGCCGCCACGGTAAGAACCCTGGTCAGGGAGCCGATGCCGAATCCGCCCACCCCGGCGGCGTAGATGTTGATGATATCTTGAGGCATCATTTCCCCCTTAAACCCTCTTGAATTCTTGGTCGCGGACAATGGGCTTCCGGATCATGGGGCAGATCTGGACGCAGGAGGCGCAGCCGATGCAAAGGTCCGGGCTGATCCCGGTCCGGTCGTCCTCGGTCAGGCCGATGGCCGGGCAGGCGAACTGGGAGACGCATTTCTGGATATTGCGGCAGGAGGTCGGATCGATCTTCATGGGGCCGGGAAGAACCCCGGCCTTGCGCTCTTCCTTGGACCGGGTCAGGGCCGAGGCCTCCTCCTGGATGACCACGGCCACCCCGCCCCTGCCTTCCTTGGCCGCGGCGAACGCCTCCCGGGTGGCCTGCTCCACGGCGGCGCAGTCGTAGGCGGAGACCCGCTTCAGATAAACCACGCCCATGGCGGTGAGGATGTCGTCGATGCTCAGCCGCCGGGTCTCCTCCCTGGCGTTGCGGCCGGAGTTGGGGTTGGGCTGGTGCCCGGTCATGGCCGTGATTCCGTTGTCCATGACCATGATCACCTGGCGATGGTTGTTGTAGACCGCGTTGGCGATGCCCGGCATGGCCGCGTGGAAAAAGGTGGAATCCCCCACAAAGCTCATCACCGGCTCGTCCGGAAAGGCCCGGGACATGGCGCTGGCCGCCGGAGCCCCGGAGCCCATGCAAAAGAGCAGGTTGCCCAGGTTAAAGGGCGGCAGGTAGCCCAGGGAGTAGCAGCCGATGTCGGCCATGGAAAAGGCCTCCTTGGACTCTCCCAGGGCCGCCTTGGCGGCATAGAAGGCGGTCCGGTGGCCGCAGCCGGGACAGAGCTGGGGCGAGCGGGCCGGCACGGGGATGGAGGGCATAACCCCTTTCAGGGGCGGTTCCATCCCCAACCGTCCGGCCAGGATGCGGACGCAACGGGTGGGGGTGTACTCGCTTATGCGCAGGTCGATCTCATCGGACAGCCCCATCTTGCCCACGATCCTGGTGGAGAGCCCCTTTTCGTGGACCAGGAGCTTGACCTCGTTCTCCAGGACCGGGTCCAGCTCCTCCATGATGTGAACCTCTTGAATATCCTCGATGAATTCCAGCACCTCCTCCTTGGGCAGGGGATGGGTCAGGCCCAGCTTGAGGATCTCGGCCGAGGCGCCCAGGGTCTCCAGTCCGCTGACCACGGCCTGGAAGGCGTGGCCAAAGGTGACGATCCTGATCTCCGGCTCGCCTTCTCCGATCCGGTACACCCGGTTGAGCCCGGCGCCCCTGGCCTCCTCCGCGAACCGGTCCAGGTTCTCCAGGGCCTTGCGCTTGAGTTTCCCCACCGTGGCCGGCAGGGGTACATAGCCCCCTTCCCGTTTCATTATCTCATTGTCCCAGGCCGGAGCCTGGGTCCAGACCTTCCGGGGCCCGAATCCGACCGGGCCGGTCTGGTGACAGGTTCGGGTGGTGGAGCGGATAAAGACCGGCATCTTCAGCTTTTGGGAAAGCTCCATGGCCTGGATCATATGGTCCTTGGCCTCCTGGGCCGTGGCCGGTTCCAGCAGGGGCAGGCAGGCCTGGCGGATGAAGTGGCGGTTGTCCTGCTCGTTCTGGGAGGAGAGCGGACCGGGGTCGTCGCCCAGGATGACCACCAGCCCGCCGGGCATGGTCATCATGGAGAGCTGGACGGCCGTGTCCGCGGCCACGTTGAGCCCCACGGACTTCATCCAGCAGACCGAGGGCCGGCCCACGATGGCCGAGGTGGCCGCGATCTCCAGGGCCACCTTCTCGTTGGTGGAGATCTCGAAATAGATCCCGGCCTGGGGGCCGATGTCCATGAGAGCCTCCACCATCTCGGCGGTGGGGCTGCCCGGATAGCAGGCGGCCACCTGGACCCCGGCCTCGACCATGCCCCGGACAAAGGCGTGATTGCCCAGAAGCGGTTCGGTATTATTAGCCTCTCCCAAAAGTATATCGAATCGGGACACGGCCTCCCCCCCATGCTGTTTTCTCGTTTTCGATAATATACATGCTTTTGAAAAAGGAGTCATGGCCGGCCTTGAAAACCCCTATCCCGGCTGGTACCCTTTTTTATAATCCAAGGTCGAATTGACCCCGCACTGTCAACTTGAAGCGAGGTGGAACAATGGAAGACAAGGAAAAGCTGGTTTTGGAGGCCATGAGAGAGGCCGGCAAGCCGGTCCGCCCCGGGGATGTGGCCAAGAGCCTGAACATGGAATCAAAAGACGTCTCCAAGATCATCCAGTCCCTGAAAAAGCAGGGCCTGGTGGAATCGCCCAAGCGCTGCTTCTGGGCGCCTGCCTGAGAAGGAGAACGGAAGCTGTCTTTGCGGGAAAGGCCGGAACGGATGTCCATTCTGTTTGAAGAAGTTCGCCTCAACAAGCTGAAGCTGAAAAACCGTTTTGTCCGCTCCGCCACCTGGGACGGCATGGCCGGGCCCAAAGGCCGGGCCACCCCGGAGATGACCAACCTCCTTTGCGGACTGGCCCAGGGCGGGGTGGGGTTGATCGTCACCGGCCACGCCTATGTCAGGCCGGAAGGCATCGCCTCGTCCAACCAACTGGGTATTGACGATGATTCCCTGGTCCCCGGCCTGGCCAAAATGGTCCGAGAGGTCCACCGATCCGGCGGGGCGGTGGCAATGCAGCTGGCCCACGCCGGGCTGCGAGCCCTGACCGACCTGACCAAAACCCCGGCCCTGGCCCCCTCTCCCCAGCCGGACAAGGACCCGGACCTGTGCCGGGAGATGACCGTGGGGGAGATCCAAGAGGCTGTCCGGGGGTTCGCTCTGGCCGCCAAAAGGGCCAAGGAGGCGGGCTTCGACGCCGTCCAGATCCACGCGGCCCACGGTTATTGCCTGAGTCAGTTCCTCTCCCCGGCCTACAATTTCCGGACCGACCAGTACGGCGGCCGGGTGGAGAACCGCTCCCGTTTTCTGCTGGAGGCGGTGGGGGAGGTCCGCTCCGTGGTGGGGCCCGATTTCCCGGTGCTGGTCAAGATAAACTGCCGCGATTTCGTGGAGAACGGCCTGGAACTGGAGGACTCCCTCAAAATCGGACAAGCCCTGGAGCGGGCCGGGGTCGACGCCCTGGAGATCAGCGGCGGAGTGCTCGACTCCCGGAAGATGGGCCCGTCCCGCACCGGCCTGAAAACAGAGGACCGGGAAGCCTACTTCCGGGAAGAGGCTGCGGCCTTTAAAAAATCCCTCTCCATCCCGGTCATCCTGGTGGGCGGCAACCGGAGCCTGAGCCTTTCGGAGAGGCTGGTCCGGGAAGGGTTCTGCGATCTCATCTCCATGTCCCGGCCCTTTATTCGCCAGCCGGACCTGGTGAACAGATGGCAGGCCGGGGAATCGGACCGGGCCGCCTGTATCTCGGACAGCCTCTGTTTCAAGGCCCCGCGCCAAAAGGGTTACGTCTACTGCCTGACCCGCGAACAGCAGCAAAAGGAAAAGGTTGAGTCATGAGCGAAACCAAGATAATCATCGTGGGCGGCGACGCCACGGGCATGAGCGCCGCCTCCCGGGCCAAGCGCCGCGCTCCGGAGCTGTCCATCAAGGCCTTTGAGATGGGCGCTTACGTCTCCTACGGAGCCTGCGGCATTCCCTACGTCGTGAGCGGCCTGGTCCCGGAAGTGGAGGACCTGGTGGTGGTCACCCCGGAAAAATTCCGGGACAAACGGGGCATCGGGGTCCTTCTCCGCCACCGGGTGGAAAAGATCCTGCGGGACAAAAAAAAGGTGGTGGTCCGGAACCTGGAGACGGACAAGGTCCTGGAGGAGAGCTACGACAAGCTGGTCTTTTCCACCGGGGCCGAGCCCATTATCCCGCCCCACGTGGACACCGCCCGGGAGGAGGTCTTCCTGGTCCGTAACCTGGTGGATGCGGCGCGGCTCAAATCGTTCCTGGCCGACCGGAAACCCAAGGAGGCCCTGGTGGTGGGGGCGGGCTACATCGGGCTGGAGATGGCTGAATCCCTGGCCGCATCCGGGGTGGGGGTCAAGGTGGCGGTCCGGGGGGACCGGGCCATGTCCACGGCCGAGGAGGAAATCTCCCAGGCCATCGCCCGGGAGCTGCAGAGCCAGGGGGTGGAGCTGCTCGCCGGATCGGCCCCCCAAGGTTTGGAAAGAACGCCCGAGGGCCGGATAATGGTCCATTTCGACCAGGACCGCAGCCTGGTCACGGATGTGGTGGTGGTGGGCGCCGGGGTGCGGCCGCGTTCCGCCCTGGCCCAGGAGGCGGGGTTGGAACTGGGGGTCAAGGGCGCGGTCCGGGTGGATCGCCGCCTCAGGACCAGCGATCCGGATATTTTCGCCGGAGGAGACTGCGCCGAGGCCTTCAACATCATCACCGAGGCCAACACCTATGTGCCCCTGGCCCTGGGGGCCAACCGCCAGGGGCGGGTGATCGGGGACAACCTGGCCGGGATCAGGTCCGAGTTCCCGGGCATCCTGGGCACGGCCGTGTGCAAGGTCTTTGACCTGACCGTGGCCCGCACCGGTCTGGGCTCCAAGGAGGCCCAGGAGGCCGGGTTCCTGCCCCTTACCGTCTCCACCACCGCGCCCTCCAAGGCCCACTACTTTCCGGGCGGCGGCCCCATCCTCACCGTGCTGATCATCGACCGGGCCACCAGGAGGCTTTTGGGGGCCCAGATGGTCGGAGTTGACGGGGTGGCCAAGCGGATCGACACCTGGGCCGCGGCCCTGACCGCGGGAATGTCCCTCCAGGAGATCGCGGATCTGGACCTGGCCTATGCCCCGCCCTACTCCCCTGTCTGGGACCCGGTGCTGATCGCGGCCGACGTGGCTTTGAAGAATTTGAACTAACCGCTTTGCAAGGTTTCTTTCCAAGCCCTCCGGGAACACGAGAGTTCATTCCCGGGGGGTTCTTTTACGGTTTTCTGTTGACCGAGTACTCGAATATTTTTATAATGTAATAGTGGTTATTTTAAACGATGGAGATATATTATAATGGAGTAGCGCTATTGACCAGTGAAACCGATAATCAAACCTGGAAGGAAAAAGTATATGAAATTTTTCTAGAGGAAAGAAGGCTTGTAGACGATAAATATTTCCAGCAAAGCTCTCAGCTTTCGAAACTAATTTTAACTCTTGCAGCAGGATCACTCACATTTTCGGTAACGTTTTTAAAAGTTATCAGCAAGGCGGAAAAAACCTGTTTACTGAAATGGTCGTGGGTTTTCCTTATTATCACAATTTTATTTGGCTGTATTTCAGTTTTCTTTTCAACAAGAGCTTTAAAAAAACAAGGATCAATTGTAGACAAGTACTATGACAAACTCCTAAAGACTGATCCCCAAAAATGGAATACAATTAAACCGCAAGAAAATTGCTGGAACAGATTCGTCGAGATTTCGAATGGGTTAGTCGGAGTATCCTTTATTGGCGCATTTATTTTATTGGTCATTTTTATGATATCAAATAGTTAGGAGGAATTAATATGTCAGAAAAACCTAAAAGGCCACCAGAAAAGCTACCTCCAAAACCCAAAGGCCCTAAAATTCCAGAAAAACCAGGGCATAAAATCTATGCTCCACCACCCCCTCCTCCTCCTCCCCCTCCTCCACCGCCAAAAGAGAAGGATAAGTAACAGTAAGAATTTTTCTGTATGGTTTTCAAAAGGTATTTCGCTCCTTGTTCGGAATGCCGCCCCTTGTCATAACCGCCGTGGATACGGCTTTCAAAAAGCTAAAATAGCGCTGCCCTGATCTTGTCTCCTTCACCGCCCTCTTGCCAAGCCCCTCACCGTTGCCGGGGGTTGTCCTGGGCAGGGCTGGCGATTGTCCTCAAGGCAAGCTGAGCCAGACATCCCACTCCTCGCACAATACCTTGTTATAATGAAAAATTGACGCGCACTACAGGAACGGACTATGCTCATTACAGGTCCTTGAACACGCCTTTCACCAAAAAAAAAGCCGGAGGCCGGGCCTGCTCCAATCCCCCGCTTCCATAACTTCCGGAGGACTCCCATGACCGAGGTCAATCTCGAATACGCCGGTCCCTGCGGGCTCTACTGCGGGGTGTGCGCCATTCTCCTGGCCCACCGGGACAACAACCAGAAGCTCAAATCAATGCTGCTGAAGCTTTACCAGGGCGGCTCGCCGGGCAGGGGCGCCCTGCCCAACAGCGAGAACCTGACCGTGGAGGGCATCCGCTGTCAGGGCTGTTTGTCCGACGATCTGTTCATGCACTGCAGCCAGTGCGTGATCAGGGACTGCGCCCAGGCCAAGGGCCTGGAGGGCTGCTACCAATGCGATGAGTTTCCCTGCGAACACATCGACAACTTTCCCATGGCCGTGGGCCGGAAGGTCATCCTGCGGTCCGTGCCCCATTGGCGGAAGGTGGGCACCGAGCAGTGGATAAAGGACGAAGAGGCCCGCTATGTCTGTCCCCTTTGCGGCAACAAGGTCTTCCGGGGCGCGGCCAGGTGCAACCGGTGCAAGGCGGAGCTGGACCTGGACTGAATATTCTCTATTCTTCCTCGCCTTCCAAGCCGTTTAGGGCGTTATCGTGGAAGGCCGCCCATCTGGGCCGGATTGTCCCGATATTTCGTCAGACCGGTTCCTTCATAACCGTGGTTGATCCTTTAAATAAAAGTGAGATGGCCTGATAAATAAACCAATAATGGATAAAACAAGCTGATATGGTTTCTCGGTCCTGTTTCTTCGGACAGGAAGATCGGGACACCCGGGAGGCGGCAAGGGGAGACGACCGGTTGACGCCGGGTCCGGACCATGGAGAACCGGAGCAAAGGGCGGCCGGCAGGCCCCGGGCCGATCGTCACCGCCTCTAATAGGTTATTTGTAAAAAAAAGAATAGGTTGGGTTCACTCCTGGTTTATTCTTGCCGGGTTTCCGGACCCGCCATCTCAGCAGGGGGGCGGCCCGATTGACAAAAAAGGGGGAAAAGGTAATGTTAATAAGAAAGTCAAGGGATCATGGGTTGTTATAAGCTCCAGCCGGGCCTTGGAGCCGGAGGGGGCGAGGTCAGCCGGAGATTTTGGGAAAGGAGCTGAACATGGAGGGGAAGCACGAGCATAAACATCTTCACAATCATGAACACACCCATGTTCATGAACACGAACATTCCCACGGAGACGAGAAGCACACCCACGAGCACACTCATGCCCATGAACACGAACACATGCACGAACATAGCCACGAGCACACCCACAGCGGTTCAAAGGGACTCCACGATCACAACCATACCGGGGACCACGGCCCCCATAAGCACGATCATCCCTCGCATGGACCTGAAGTTCACAATCACAAACATTAGGAGTCCTGTTTTTCCCTTATGGCAGTATCGGCTGGGGAAAAAGGAAGAACAGAGCGATCTTTAAAACATTTTCGGGGGAGATCGCTCTATGCGGTCGAAGACAGAGTGCCGCGGGCTTACCCGCGGGAAGCTATCCCTATCAGACTAAATTCCAGAATATCGTTCCGATTCAAAAGTGAAATGTGCTGCCGGGGGCCACACCCCGGCAGCCGAATCGGAACAGATTTGTGACATTCGCTATAAAGACCATCTCCCCACAAAAAAAGGGCCAGCCATTTCGGCCAGCCCTTGAACACTCTTGGTGGCGGGGAAGGGATTTGAACCCTTGACCTTCGGGTTATGAGTCCGGAAAAAGAGATTTACCCTGGAGTTTCATACTGGCTCATTAGTTTGCATTGAAAGACAGAATAGTCCATAATAACAATTCATTGTAGTGTCATTGAGTAGAATGGAGATCACGGAGAAACACCGCTGTTAGACACCATGAATTAAACATCAATGGACACCTATATGGACACCTAAATAGCACCCCCACTTTTTTGTCAAGAATTCTGTCCCTAAAAAAGGGTGCCTGGGGGGGGGGAAGACCACTGGGGATACACAGACAACCCCTCACATTTTGCGCGACCAATTTTTTAAGGCTAGACCCACCCCAAATGGAGTGCTATAATTGCATTAAAATACATTATAATTCCATCGCTAAGGAGGGGGTTATGGCAAGGCCCCGGAGCGGAAGGGTTCCGCGAAACGCAATAAAATATCTGTCGGCACGTCACAAGGAAATGGCCCGTCACCTTGTATTGGGTGAACGTCAATGCGATGTAGCCCGCGCCTTTGGTATCAGCCAACCGCGCATGAGTGATATCGCAAGGAGCCCAGTTTTCATTAGATACATGGATGATCTTGAATATCGTAGGGAGGTTGGGACCGGTGATGTACGATCCCAAGTGGAAAGGGGAGCCAGCCAAGCGCTTGATTACTTGCTCCGTGTCCTATCTAAAGACACACCTGAAGGACGGGTGGCCAAAGTAAGTACTAAGGTTCGAGTAGCCAGGGACTTTCTTGATCGCGAGGGCAGTGTGCCACGTGTGTCAAAAGCCCGGGCTAATAATCAGCCTACAGGCTCTCACCTGACCGCTGAAGACATTGAGGAGCTTAAAAGACGGGCTAAAGTTTTTTCATAAGAATTGGTTACCAATTGTATATTAGGGCCTGTCTCAAGACAAACTGAAGGTCATTCAGTTCTAAATACATTGGTTTATTATGTTTCATTGTGGAGGAAGAGCAGATACGATATATCAGACGCCAAATGGGCCATAGTAGAGACATTATTGGTGAGAGAGCGAAAAGATACACGAGGTCCTAAGCCAAAGGACAACCGCCAGATGCTCAACGGCATACTGTGGATCCTGAAAACGGGAGCACCATGGCTTGATTTGCCACCGGGGTTTTGTCCCTATCAGACGGTTCATAGGCGGTTCATCCAATGGGCCAGGGCAGGTATTTGGGACGATGTTCTTAAGGAACTGGCCTAGCATGCTGACCCTGAATCTAAAGTGATTGACGGTTCCTTTGTCAAGCTGCACCAGTACGGGGCGAGAGCAAAAAGGGCAGTTCAACATAGAAATAGGCAGAAGTAAGGGTGGATTAGTCACCAAGATCCACGCAGTGGTAGATGGTTTGGGCAATCCGATCAGGGATTAGCTGACAGGCGGTACCGTTTACGATATTGTACCGGCCTGTGATCTGTTCGCCGGTAACAAGGCCGATATGATCATCGTTGACAGGGCTTACGATGCCAACAGATCTATCGCCGTAGCCGAAAAGCAGGGGATGATGGTGGTCATTCCGTCTAAGTCAAACCGATCAGAGCAGATGGATTGTGACCAGCACCTTTACAAGGAGAGGCATTTAGTCGAATGCTTCTTCGCTAGTGTTAAGGTATTCATATGCATTTCAACACGGTATGCCAAACTGGCTGTTTCCTTCAGAGCCGCAGTACTTATCGCAGCTTGCATGGCCTGTCTACAATGATCTTGAAGTGGTAGAGAAATTTGCGTAGGCTATTGAAAGTGAATTGATAGATCTTTTCAGATTCCTTTAGCTTTAAAGGAAGTCAATTCATTGAATTTTCTGATCGAAGGAGTTATCTAGATGAAAAACAACATTATCTCGCAAAGAAGACGAGCTTCGGTAAGGTGATGGAATCATTCAATACAAAATTCAAACAGTACCATTGTTCATTATGTTTTAATAGTAAGGAATTTTTAATGATAATATTATTAGATATTTTAGAAAAATGAAAGTAAAAAGATAGATGAGCGCACCCGGAAAACATATTCTCTTGCATGACGATCCATTCGGCTTTGAACGAGGGAAAAAATTTAAATTTTTACTATGCCAGATAAAGCATAATTACGCCAACTTTGATGAATCTAATGGAAAATTTATTCATAATATTTCGAAACAATATCATGACAGGTTATTTGATTTAATTGACTTATCAAATGAAATACAGTCTGATGTTGTTATTTTTCCTGAATATACTTTGCCATTTGACTATTTTTCAGATATTAATGATTTGTTAAGTGGTTTTAATAATAACACCGTTTATATTTTGCCAATGGAACACCTTAGTTATGAATCTACATCTAGTATAATTGAATTTGGTACATTTAAAGAAAATAAAGATGAAATATTAAAATCACTAGAAGCAGTCCCAAGGCCAAACAGAAAACATTGGATATCTAATTTATGCTTAATATGTCGAGCAAAAAGCAATGGTTTATCTATATTTTTTCAGCCAAAATTAAGAGCCGCTGAAGCTGAACAAGGGCGTCAATTTTTTGAGACTAATATTACTTATTTATATCATACAGACGATTTTAGATTTATTACTGGAGTCTGTTTTGATTTAATTCAAAATGAGCGAAATATTTCTAATAATTGGAGAAAGACGTTATTGCAAAACTGTGAAAAATATAATGTTGATTTGATTTTTATTCCACAATGTAATCCCAAAACTCCTCTTCATCATTTATTTGTGGAAGCAACTAGTGAATTATATAACGCTAATTCCATAGCGATGAAAAACACCGGGATGATATCAGTTAACATTGCTGATGGTACAAAATTCCCCGTCGCCTTTGATAATCATTTTGGATATAGCCAGGTGATTTGGGACAAAAGGTTAAACAGGGAAAATAAACAGCTCTATAGAAGTGGAAGTTACCTTTACAAGTTTATTTCAGACTATTCTAACGTCTCGCAACAATTTTTAAGTGCTTCTTATTTTAGAAGCTTAACTATAACAGATCCAAAAGAGCAGATAGTACAATTCGAAATAGAATTACCACGTGAATCCTTTGATGAATCCAAAGCAGCTGGTGCCAAAAGATATAATTTATTTTTTTATAACAAGGACTCGGAAAACAATTGGATATGTCGTGAACCAAATAGTATTCCAGATGCTGAGTATTGGCAATTTGGAGATCATTTGTCGATAATAGAAGCAGGTATTGGATTGTCTTCACTTCCTCCATATTCTAAATACATACATATTCATAGTGAGGAAGCAGAATCTATTTTAGAAAAAATACAATTTTCTAATGACAACATTATATCTATTTATGGAGAGGCCGGCATAGGTAAATCCTATTTGGCAAATTATTTAGCTATATCACTGATGTCTAAAAAAATAATTCGAGAAATATGCTGGGTTGATGCTCGAAAAAAACGATATGATATTTATGAATTCTCAAAATATGTAGCTAATATATTAGGAATGAAAGATGTATTAGAGCAGGAAACAAACAGAATACCAGCCTTATTAAGAGATAGAATATATCAAAAAGGTAAAACAATATTATTGATTATCGATAGTTATGAAAACATAGATGATTTAGAATTCAATAGCTACATAGAAGGTCTTCCATGGAACGTGCGCATTCTTACCACTAGTCGGGAGAAAACAAGCTTCATTAAACAAATAACAATATCGTTAAACAAAATTACTTTATCTGAAACCAAACAATTACTAACTAATATCAATAAAATTAATACCAAGTTGATAAATGATAATTATGTGCACAAAATACATAATATATCACAAGGAATACCGCTAGTAGTATCTTTATTGGGAAGCATTGATTTATCGTCAATAGAAATAAATGATTTTCAAAATATCGATAAAATATTGAATTTTAAAATTGCTAAATTAGCGCACGAAGATTTAGATATACTAAAGCAATTATCATATTTGCCCTTTAAAATACATGAGAAAAATATGATATTTTTTACCCCACAAAAAACTCAACAGCAATTGGATCATTCCATAAGTAAATTATTGAATGAATCCCTGATAGATATTCAATTTGATAAACGAGATAAATATATCAGTTTACATCCTAAAATAAAGTATCTTCTTAACGAAAAATATACAGATAATATAAATAATGTTTATGAATGGATCATTAATATTTGTAAAGCCTATGGCGGGCATAGAAATTGGAAAGGCTACTTTGGACTCGATAGAGAGATTAATAATATATTGTATTTTGTAGATAAATTAATTGATTTGAAACATTGGAAGATAGTAATAAAAATACAATATTATTTAGACTATTATTTATTTGCTCGTGGGCGCTATTCAGATAGGATAGAGTTGGCAAAAAAGGCAGTAAAAGCCTGTAAGGAAATTGGTGATTCAAGATATGAAGCGGTATGCTACTGTGATTCAATAGCTCCTTCTTTATATTATACTGGATCGAGTTACTCATCTGTTAATCGATATTATATAAAATCCCTAAACATATTTCAGAATATTAGTGATAACGCCGGAATATCAATGACATATTATTATATAGGAAGACTACATAGACACATAAAAAATTACGAAAAAGCCAAAAAATATTTAGAACTTGCTCTACATGTTGCTTCCTCCTGCTTTGATATGGAAAGTTGTGCGCGTATTTATGGACTATCTCTAAATAATATGGGCAAACTATTATACGACGAAGATAAACCATATTCTGAAAGTTCTAAAATATTTAAAGAAAGTTTATTGATATGGGACAAATTAAACGATATGGAGATGAAAGCAGCAGTTGAACGAAATTTGAGTTTGGCAATGATTAAAAATAACGAATTAGAAAAAGCAAACCAATTAATAGATGAATCACTCGAAAAATATATCAATATATCACTTCTGCCAGAAACAATTCAAGCACAAGTGGTTAAAGCTAAAATAAAAGCTTTGTTAGGCGAAGATATAATTGCATCTGAAATGCTATGTGATGCAGCGAAGGAATATAGGCGCATGGGTCTAACTAGACGTTTTGATGAAGTAATAACAACATGGAAAGAATTATTTGGAAGCGATTCGGAACCGCCACTAAAAATGTTACAATAAATTATAATCTGAATTGAGATAGTGGAAGATTGATAAAATACAATTAAATGAGGGCATCTAAAATTGTTGGTCTGATATTCAATCATCACAATTCCCAAAATCCTATTCCATCTCCACCTATCGAAAAAACATTATGATAATGCTTTTATTGAATAGAGTATCCTCACTCTCTTCATCTGCCTCACAGACAGTATCTGAAAAAATCTACCTGCAATTTTAAATACATCAATCATCGAAACTAATAAATTCCCAGCAAACCGTGCAATAGAAATAGTTCATGATATCGAGGCCTGTATATTTCTCTATATAAAGCCTTGCCAGCTGAAGAACCTGATCATAGGCAAGGTAGCAATGATCAAAAGGCACTCCATTATTCACAAGGTCCATCTCTGTGTCTTCCAAAAACTCTTCCACATAGTCTGCGAAATCGTTTGTGGGAATCCTGTACCGTTTCTGGATTTCCACGGTGTTATCCAAATCAGCCCTTCTGAAATTACCCAAAGTAACCAACAGGTCTTCAATACTATTTTCAAAGATAAATCTTACCAACCGGTTTGATTTTCAACTTTTTGATATGCAAGTGGTTATAAGGTTTGTAGTGCGAGGGTGATGAATTGGAATCCTTGATGGGCATATCAAGCAGAAAAGAGGACAAAGCACTTTACACACATAATTCTATGTGATAGTACACATAAAAAAGTGAGTCGAATAAAATGGCGATGAGTTATGCGAAATTTCTTTCGGAGATTAATAAGGCTGGATTGAGCATTCGCGCATTTGCCAAATTGGTCGGAATGAATCCCAATTCGATCTATAATTACTCGCGCGCCGACGAACTTCCAACGCATCTTTCACTAATCGCAGTACTCATTGCAGAACTAAACACGAGAGGGGTTGACTATCGGCGTGTTATAGCAAAAGTCGAAATAGCACCCAAAAAGCCTCGGGGCGGTGCTCAGCCTGGCCATTTTGGAGGTAGCCGCCAGGGTAGCTTTAACTTTGAAAAAGGTCAAGAACATGGCTGATATCGCATCATCATTGCAGGAGTTTGGAGCCGATCTGGCTGCATTGCGATTTCTTGATGACGATAGCCCTGATCTCCTTCCTTATGCAACGCTCATTAATGCACGACAACGTAATGATACGGAACTTAATCTTGTGGGTGCAGTCTATGAGTGGCAAGGGGCGCCGCTAATTTTCGTGATAGATGCTGACTTGCTCAATAGTGAAGACCAATTACGTGTGATAAGACGCCACCTGGCGATGCGCGGTGACGCCCCCTACCTAGGCGTGGTTAGGCCGGGACAACTTGATGTTTATCGTATCTCACTCGATGATAAAACCGCTAGTGAAGCGAAGGTCAGATTAGACGTTGATGGAAGTTCGAAATATGCGGCTATGGCTCAGCTCGGCAGCGCTCGGCCACAGGCGGCTATTAGTCAACGTGACTGGATATTCAAAGTCATCCTCAAACTTCTGACTGGATCGATTGACAAACTTAGAAAAATGGATGGCGTTTCTAGTGAAGAAGCAATTTCGCTTGTAGGCCGCGCTCTCTTTACACGATTCCTTGCTGACCGAAGCTTGCTTCCCGATAGTAAATCTGGTCTTGGTGTCGAAGAACGTTTATTTGATAATCGCGAAGCTGCTGAAGAAACCTCCTCCTGGCTTGATTCCACTTTCAACGGCGACCTTCTACCACTATCCAATACTATCTTCGACGTATTACCTAACCAGGCATATCAAGTGCTCGGGGGTATCTTGAGACGGGCGAAAGATGGTCAATTATTCCTTGGCTGGGAAGTCAAATGGAACAATCTCGACTTTGCCCATATACCGGTAGGCGTCCTTAGTCAAGTTTACGAACTATATCTACGTAACCATGCGCCACAACGCCAGCGAAGGCAAGGGGGCTATTATACACCCCGGCCAATCGCTGAACTGATGGTGCGTGCGTCGTTTGGTGCCCTTAAACGGGAGGGCAAAGGCAGCACCGCTAAAGTTCTCGATCCCGCAGTAGGGGCAGGGGTTTTCTTGCTTTCCGCCTTTCGCGAGCTGGTAGCCGAGCGGTGGAGAGCTGATGGGAAACGCCCCAATACTAAAATATTAAGATCTATCCTCTCCGACCAAATTGTCGGTTTTGACATCGACGAGGCCGCCCTTCGTTTTGCCGCACTTGGACTCTATCTCATGTCGATCGAACTCGATCCTAGACCAGAGCCCGTTGATAAACTGCGTTTCGATAATTTGCGTGACAATGTCCTTTATCTTTTTGCCCCAAAAGAAGGGGATTCAAGTTCGGGTTTGGGCAGTCTTGGACCGTTCAACGGCGATAAACATCGCAGTCAATATGATCTTGTGATAGGCAACCCGCCTTGGGCAAGTGGAACTAAGCTCAAGGACTGGGCGACTGTGAGAAAATCAGTAGCTCGTATTGCCGCAGAAAGAGGCATAGCAAATCAGTCGCCCCCCTTGCCGAACGAGGTGCTCGATTTGCCCTTTGTGTGGCGAGCCATGGAATGGGCCAAGCCTGACGGTCAAATCGCCTTTGCGCTGCATGCTCGACTTCTGTTTGCTCAGGGCGACGGTATGCCGAAGGCGCGCATAGCTCTGTTCGAGGCGCTCAATGTAACCTCGATTATCAATGGTTCAGATCTTAGGCAAACAGAAGTCTGGCCAGAAATTTCAGCCCCTTTCTGTATCCTATTTGCCACCAATAAAGTCCCAGGTATTGGTGCCGGTTTTCGGCTGATCAGCCCCCGGTTTGAGAAGTCGCTAAACGACGCCGGCATCATGCGCATTGATGCTAGTGATGCTGATACCATTCCAAACAGACACCTTGCTGATACTCCTGAAATACTAAAAATTTTATTCAGGGGAACGAAAGCAGACCTGGGTATATTGGAACGTATCCGGGCACAGGGGCATCCAACTCTTGAGGATTTCTGGCGCGAGGATGTGGGCGTTTCAAAAGGTAATCGATTGCGTGGTAGCGGAAACGGTTACCAAAAGTTAAGACCAAGCAGCAGAGTCCGTAAAGATGGTGACGGCTATCCTGGCCACGATGCGAGCTACCTCCACGGCCTACCAAAAATTGACAAAGACTCATTTTCTAGCATCTACATCGATACCAGCACTATAGAAGAGTTTTCAGACGACCGTATCCACGATCCTAGATCACGGGAGATTTTTACCGGCCCTTTGCTTATCATCTGCGAATCAATTCATGCCGCTACTGGTCGAATTAAGGTCGCTATCGCGGAAGAGGACGCTGTCTTCTCTCAGACGTTCTATGGATACAGCCCGATTGACTATCAGGAAGCAGGAACGCTAATTCGCTACCTTGCCTTAATACTGGGCAGCAAACTCACCCTTTGGATGGCACTTGTTACCAGTGGAAAACTAGGGGTCGAGCGGGAAACAGTAGAAAAGGCTACAATTGATCGAATACCAATTCCCGACTTCAGGAATTTGACATCTGAGCAACACCACGAAATTAAAGCAAAGTTCGAAGATCTCCATACAGGCACAATATCATGGGAAGACATCGATAAGTGGGTGACTCGTTTATACGGTCTGGGCGAGCGTGATCTGCAAGTAATTTCAGATACATTAGAATTCAACCTTCCGTTTGCCGCGAATAAACGCAAAGCCCAGGAGAAACCAAAACAACACGATATTCAGCGATTTTGTGATAATTTAAAAATAGAGCTTTCTCCTTGGTCCAAACGATTTGGTTCATCACTTTTTATCGATCCGATCACTGAAAATTACTTATTGCCCTGGTATGCCATCAGAATACGGACAGAGGATAATAAAACGGATACCATTCGTTCAAACGATTGGGCAGGGCTACTACATACCGCCAACAATGAGGCTGTAACTGAAATATTGTCCCACAATGAGGAGAAAGGAGAACTATTGGTCTTTCGGTTGGCCCAGCGGCGCTATTGGAGCCACACCCAGGCACGATTGCTCACCCAACGGATTATTTGGTCTCATCTCGATTTTCTGAAAGGGCATGCTTAGGCATGAACAAACCAGCGATCCGTCCCCGCCCAGACCAGATATCAGCTCTAACCAAAGAGGTTAGCTTACCGCTGCCGGAAGTCCGAACTGAGTACCTTAAAATCATAGCTGAGTGTTTGCACCGCGCATACCACGACATACTCATTCGTTATCCACGAACAGTAGAATTCAATAACGAACCTGAAATTACGGCGTTGATGGAGTCGAGCCTTTGCAGCCTAATAGACCAAGATCCCTTTTGGGGGCAAATAGTATATCTTGTTGCAAGGGGCAAGGAAACCCTGAGTTTTGACGGCTCCCACCTCGAAAAGCGACCTGACCTCTCCATCTATTTAACCGACCGCAAAAGAAACTTCCCCCTGATTGTTGAAGCCAAAATTATCGATGCTAAGACTGATAAAAGAGTAAAGCACTACTGTAATGAGGAAGGCATTGGCCGTTTTGTCAAAGGCGAATATGCATGGGGTACTCGTGAAGCTTTTATGGTTGCCTATGTGCGTGACGATTCAACAATTGAGGCTAAGCTTACACCATATCTCTTACGTGCAATGGCAAGGGAACCATCAGCTTATTTGGTGGAGGAGCTTCCGTCTCCAGTAGGGGAAAACGCTTTGGATTTAGCGCGTTCAAGGCATGGCCGAGCATTTTCGTACACCCATCAAGCACCACCACAAAACGTTCCCGGACCAATCGCGCTATGGCACCTTTGGCTGTCTTAAATGTATTAGCCACGAATTGCGTTGACAGTCGGCCCTTCGGTGAGACGGCTTCAGCTTACTATACAGCGTCCTTTTCCATCAATTCCTTCAGCAAGTCAACCGACATAGGAAAACCTTCGGCTATCCAATGGGGCAGCATACGGGCCTGAACTTCCTTTGCACTTTCTCGGATTCCTTCAGAGTATTTAAACCACTCCTTCACAGGCAAAACAACACGAGTCCAGATATCATTTGTCTTGTTGCCGTATTTGTCCTCGAACTCCCCTGTATAGGTAAAGAGGATTTCTTCAGTCTCCTTGAGATCCGGATTGTCTTCAAAAATGCGCATGCTGGCGATCAGGTGCTCTGCGATATCCTTGGCCAGGTTGGAATAGGAAGAGAACTGGCCCATGTCCTTGTTGATGAATGCGGTATCCTCTGACACCTCAAAATCCTTGCGGCTCACGTCCCTGCAGCCCAACACGAAGGCAAGAGCGAATAACAGGGCTAACGTGATGCATAAGCGGCTGTATTGCATACCCCCTCCGATCTTCAATGCAACCTTCAGTAACCATATCAGGATCATTATAGGTAACATATTACCTATCATACAAGAAAAAAAAGTACTTCACCTGGTTAACAGCATCAAACGTGGGAAGTATATTTCTTATCGAAAGGAACCCCCATGTCTGATGAAGCCGTTCAACTAGGCCAAAAGATACGGATAATCCGTGAGGCCCTGGGCACAACACAAGAGAAACTCGCTGAGAACGCGGAGATATCTCTTAAGCATTTAGGTGAAATCGAAAGGGGACGGGGGAACCCCACCCTGAGCACCATGGTAGCCTTATCTAAGGCCCTGAACGTCTCACTCTCAGACCTGACAGACCTTGGTGATAAGGATCACTCCCCGGATACCGTATCCTTGGAGATTCGGGCTCTGGTGGAAAGACAGGACCGGCAGACGCGGGACCAGGCTCTAAGGGTACTCAAGGCATTGCTTGATCAGGGATGAAGGAACCCTATAGGTTTTCCCCCACAGCTCAGGACGTTTCAGTTTCTATTTTGGGGAAGAAAAGTAATCATACAAACCCGGCCACAGCTTGTCCCAGCATTCCTTCTTTTTAAAACAAGGTGTATCGGAGTCCCATATCTTGATCGCGAGTTCGATACGCTCTCGGATATCAGAAGGCATTCTTTTCCTGCTTTTAAAATATAGGAATGCCTCTTCACGTTTGATGCCAGCCGTAACGGCTAGCTTACTTAGAGAGATTTTTTTGTTGAATGCCTTTTTGGCCAATGAGTGCCACCGAATCATCTGACCGGAGTTTTCATTGCCCCAATATGATCCACTCATGAAATGATCCTCCCATCTTTCTTAGGGTTATGACTTCGATTGGCCTCCCTGGTCTCCCTGGTCTCCCTTTACGCCAAATAACCTAGTAAACCCAACAGTTATGCAAGGGAGGCCTTAGGGAGGCCTACCAGTATTCAAAAGAAGCCTTCCCCATATAACTAAATGATATAACTAAATAATAAATTAAAAGGGAGACTGGGGAGGCAAGGGAGGGGGTTATTCGCCCAACCCGTACCTCGTAAAAAGACCATTAATTACTTCATTATCCCAAATGATATACTTAGTTCCTTTTGATTTTCGCCGTTCTATGCCCATCGTTGCTAAATTAATACCAATTTCTTGGGGGGTTAAGGGATAATGGCCGTAGCGGTTGTCATTCAATAAATCGCATACTTCTGCAACTCTCAATTTCCCAGATTCCCCCTCCTCACGTTTGGAATATAAAATTTCAATGATTTGTCCGGGTACAGATTCTAATTCTGACTCGTTTCTGGCAGTTTTGAATTCTTCAACTATACTTTCCAATTTGATTGTTGCTTCATCCGGTAAAAGTCTCGCAACTGCAAATAATGGGTGCATCATATCTCCAAGTCGCCCTGACACAGGCTTCTCAATATCGGGCAAGGGTTTATTCATATATTTGGCCCGAAAATGTAAAAGCTCAGCTTTTAAGGGAAGAAGCTCGGTCTCGTGGTCAAGATTTCTGTATTTCCCTCTGGCTTCCGGCATTACTATTTGAAAACAACGACTCCGAAGTGGATTTTGATAAGAGATTTGTACATTTGTTGCGATTATGGTTGGGCCAGATACATCAAAGTATTGGGTGTCTTCGTAGGGACCGCTCTCAATGTTTGTAACCCTCGCTACTTTCATCCCCTTGTCATACCGCCCCAGTAAAAAATCATGGGCACCCTTACGATTGGCCTCTTTCTCAATGTCGTACAGATCTAGTAGGATGGTTCCATGAAATCCATTTGAAAATCTAAATAGTGGAGCAGGGTTCAAAGTTTCCGTATAAAATCCTCTATAAACCAGCCATGACATTGCCTTGACGATTCGGCTTTTCCCGCGCTCAGGGAGTCCGTGAAACCAGAGGTATGGAAGGTTTTGGGCTAATTGATTTAAATAGGTAAAAAATATATAAACAGCACACAGATGACAATAAGAATCACTTGGTAGCTTCGAAACCTCACTAAGTTTTCCTACCACATCGTTGTATAGCTTATCTATATCATATTTGACTTTATCTACAGATTTATAACTAACTAAAATAAAAGGTATTCTGTCCGTAGGCGGCGGCACAAGCACTTGGTTGAGGTTCTTTTTGCTGAATATATTTTTTGTAACCAATTGCCCATATGGGTTACATAAAAGAAAAGAGGGATTATCGTCAGTCAAGACAATATCAACTAACTCGGGAAAGTTAGCGTTGATCGTTTCCTTAAGCACCTTTGCAGGCGTTTTGGTTTTTCGTTTGGAATCTTTTTTTGTTGGCATTCGTTTCCCTCAACTCGTAGGAGGAGCTTACGCTCCTCCTATAGTGGTACGATTACTTTTCGGGTATCAGGCATTATCGGAGTGATACCGGTTGAGGATTTCTGTTTGCTGTTCACCGGATAGCTGATCTAACAGCTTATGGATGCGGGCGACTTTGGGATCTCCACTTATAGTCGATGGTAACCATACTTCTACTGCACTCTGAATTTGGTCATCAGTTTCATTCGCTTTAAGTCTCGCCCTAACCATCTTACGTAGATCGCCCTTTATTGTCTCAAGGGCTGCTATATGCACGGTTTCATCGCCGAACTTCTGGACCATTTCATCTAAGTTGTCTCCGAAGTCATACAGCACTTTGATTTTACGCGCTTTATCACTTTTTGCTTCTTTGACCTTGACAGTTTGCTCCATTGTTTTTCTCCTTTTCTTACTGTTTTTTATCCTTCACGTCTTCGATTGCCTTTGGGTTCTACAACTGACTCCGAGAGCAATTCCTCAACCACCTCACAGGGTATCAATACCCTCCTTCCAACTTTCAGATGTTTGATCTGCTTTTGGTAGATCCTTTGCCGCCACCAACTCTTGGACATACGAGTTGCCTCAGCGGCTTCCTCAACGGTCATTAGCTCCATGGTTATTCCTCCCTTTTCTGGCTACCATAGAAATAGACTATATGCGTAGAGGTATCAACAAAATATATCGTTAACTATTGACATTAATATGCGACGCATGATAGGATTCTATTAGACGGCTGGAGCGTGAACGGGAGAAAGGTTCTAATGAAAAAAAATCGAAGTGATTTAGAATGGTTCCTTGATTTTATGTGGATCGACTTGGAAAAAGGGGAGGAAGGTGAGCTTGGGAAGTTAGCCGTGGAATTAGGGCTCAAGACCATAGGGGTACCTATCGCGGGGCCAGATCCAAGGGAATTTGGAGAAAAGGTATCAGAAGCCACCATGGAGGCTGATCTGTTTAACTACGGTAAAGATGGGGGCGGACGGGTAAGGCTGCAGCGTCTACAAAAAGTACTAAGAGATCATTTCCTTGAAATGATGAACCGAATAAAGAAAGTCGTCCAAAGCGGGTTGCCGGTTAAGGAGGTTGACTTGGGCATAACTCTCATCAGTGGCACTGAGAGCGAATATGCGCTTGCTCAATCCCAACAAAAAATTACAACTACAGCTTATATCCATATGAAATCGAAATACAAAGAAGGTACAAAGAAGAAGCTTCAGATATGGCCTGAGGAAGAGTTTAAAAACACCACGATTCAAGTATGGGAGATGGCGACCAGTGACGAAGAAACAGTGATTTATAATTTTATCCGATCCCTTCATGGAGCCACTCTTGGTCAATTTAGGCAATGTCCGGAGTGTAGGCGATATTATCTCCATACAACGAATCGTGAGAAAATATTTTGTTCAAATAGATGTGCGGCTCGTAAAAACTCTCGTGACAGACGGGCTAGAATTAAGAATGAAGAACCGGACAAATACAGGGATATCATGGATGAAAACACTAAGCGGGCTCGGGCTTCCTACGTGAATAAAATTCGACAAAAATACCCCAATGCGAAGGTTCCGCGTCGCCCCCGGACCAAGAAAGGAGGATAGCCATGGGGTTATTAGTGGAGTGCCCCCATTGCCACAAACGATACAGTCTCAGGAAGAGCAAATGCCAATGCGGCTTTGGCCTGAAAAAAGCCTCTGGCAAAGTATATTGGATTGAGTACTACATCGAGGGAAGGCGCAAGAGGGAACGCATAGGACCTTCCAAGGCAGCGGCCGAACAGAGGTTGCGGGAGGTTCTTAAGGCAAGGACTGAAGACAGGTACATTGACAGCGACCCGGCAGCCAGCTTGACGCTATCCCAAGTTTGCGATTGGTATCTTGCCCTTCCTGAAGTCAAATCCAAGAAGTCATATCGTAGAGACCAGGAGATGATTCGCCATCTTAAAAGACTTTTAGGCGGGGAAACGAGGGTCAGAAATATTACTGCAGGTAAAGTGGAATCATATCAGCGTCAAAGACTATCAGAGGCCTCACCCCGCAGGATGGATCAGACCGTAAAACCTGCCACGGTGAATAAGGAAGTCACTTGCTTGAAAACCGTATTCAACAGGGCGGTTCGCCACGGTAAGCTTGACCATAATCCTGTCAGCCAGGTTAGAAAATTGGCAGAGAAAAACGTCCGCATGCGTATCCTCACGCAGGATGAATTTGAGCGTCTGCTTGAAGCATGCCCTGAGCATTTGCAGCCGGTTGTTTTAACTGCTTACTACACAGGTATGCGACGTTCGGAGATCCTGTTTTTATCTTGGGGAGAGGTTGACCTTGAGTCCGGGTTTATTCGGTTGGAAGCTTCCCGAACCAAAACCGATGATGGGAGGTCAATTCCCCTGCATCCGCGCCTCAGGACCATGTTTGGGAAGCTACCAAGAGGATTGAGGACGGACAGAGTCTTCCTGCTCAAGGGAAACCCATTTGCGGAGATTAAGAGATCCTTTAACACTGCCTGCCGTACAGCCGGGATTTCAGATTTCACCTTCCATGATCTACGGCACTGCGCCCTGAATAACATGAGGCTTGCAGGAAATGATTATTTCCGTATTATGGCAGTTTCCGGTCACAAGACAATGAGCGTGTTCAAACGGTACAATCAGGTAACCGAGGAGGAACTCAGCCAGGTGATTTGGCATGATGAAACCAGTTTAGCTGGTGAGAAAGCAAAGAGTAAATAACGATCTATTATTGGGGGAAATAGTGCGAATCATACGTCCAGAGCAAGAAGGATCAGGACCTTTTGATTCGAGCAGGTCCAAAGATCGAATTGCAAAAAGAAAACGAGTAAAACGGAGGCTTAACACTATACAGAGAAAGATTGTCTCATTTCATCTTCCTGTTTTCATTCTCTTTTTAGTATTGAAAGCTGTCTGGCCAACAAAAAGATACCGGAGAGACTTAGATTACTCCGATGTGTTTGTATGGGTTGCGGTTGTAGTGCTGGTTTCATTGATAATCAACCTGTTCCTATGGCGGGATGGAAAAAGGAACTGACTTGAAAGCCTTTATTAAGGGTAATTGGACACCTATAGGGACACCAAAAAGAAAGAGGCTACCAAAGGCAGCCTCTAACCTATTGAAATCTTTGGTGGCGGGGAAGGGATTTGAACCCTTGACCTTCGGGTTATGAGCCCGACGAGCTACCTAACTGCTCCACCCCGCGTCAGAAGGTCGTATATTAGGGCAGGGGCCAGGGTTTGTCAAGGCGGTTCCGCTATTAATATAAATATAACAAAATATTGGCTGATTAAGGTCTGATTGCCTGCCCGCCGGTTCGGCCCGTGTATTCCCCCTCCGAGATGGCGACCACGCCGTTGCAGACCAGATGCTCCAGGCCCGCGGCGTATTGGTGTGGGTTTTCGTAGGTGGCCCGGTCTCGGAAGGACAGGGGGTCGATCACGGCCAGGTCCGCCCTGAGGCCGGGCTTTATTTTGCCCCTGTCCTTGAGCCTCAGCCTTTCCGCGGGCAGGGAGGTCATGGACCGCAGGGCCTGGATCAGGCCCAGGTGCTCATCCTCCAGGACGAACTTGCGGATCTTGCGGGGAAAGGTGCCGTAGAACCGGGGGTGGGGCTTGCTCTCGGACCGGTCCACCGTGGCCCCGTCCGAGGCCGTGGCCACGTAGTCCCGGGACATTATGGTCAGAACGTCTGATATTTCCTGGCCGAAGAACACGGCGTGGGGCGGCTCATGGCAGCAGACCAGATCCACAAAGGCGTCGGCCGGGTGCTTGGCCTCCAGCAGGGCTAGGTCGCTCACGGTCTTGCCCTCGTAGCTGGGCTTGGGCGCGTAGCTAGTGATGAGCATCTGCTTGGGCCCCATCCACTGGAAGGTCTCCTCCACGGCCCGGCGGACCTCCCGGCGGCCCTGCCTG
This sequence comes from Desulfarculia bacterium, assembly GCA_963662305.1. GTDB lineage: Bacteria > Desulfobacterota > Desulfarculia. The sequence goes on from OY759351.1 coordinate 2,290,174, forward strand.
GTCAGGAACTTTTCCTTGAGCCTGCCTCCGGGGCCGATCATGGCCTGGGGCAGCCTGATGGTCAGGATGGTGGCTGAGGCCTCGTAGGGGTACTGGTCCGCGGCCACGTCCACGCCCCGGTCCCGGGCCCGGTCTATAAGTTCCAGGACCCGCTCCACCTCCAGCCCCTCTTTGGGCGCGGTCAGCTTAAGATGGGAGATCTGGAGCCGCACGCCCGACTCCTCGGCCACCTCCAGGGCCTCCTGTACCGCGGCCAGAAGACCGGGCTGGTTCCGGGCGTTGGGCCGTCCGCTTTCGTTGCGCAGGTGGGTGGCGTAAAGGCCGCCGTAGCGAGCCACGATCCTGGCCAGCTCCAGGATCTCCCCTTTGCGGGCCAGGAAGCCGGGGGCATACTCCAGGCCCGTGGAGAATCCATGGGCGCCCTGGTCCATTCCTTCCCGGATCTTGGCCTTGAACAGGTCCAGTTGGCGTCTGCTTAATTGCCGGGGTTGGTTGGGATCAAACAGCCGGGCTCGCAGATCGCCGTGGGGGATCAAATGGCAGACATTCACCCCCAGCCCCAGAGTGTCCACCAGGCCCAGCCAGTGGGCCACGTCCACGTAGCCCTGGCCGCAGTTGCCCGTGACCACCGTGGTGACGCCCTGGTAAAGATGGTTCAGGTTGCCCTTCCAAACCGGGTTGAGGTCTGTATCGTCCGGCCCGATGCGGTTGTTGCGGAAGGTGTCGTCGCAGTGGGTGTGGATGTCGATGAACCCAGGGGCGACCAGCCTGTCCCGGGCCAGGATCACGTTTTCGGCTCGGCCGGAAAGCTCTCCCACGGCCGCGATCAGGCCGTGACGCACCCCCACATCGGCCCGGTAGAGCCGGTCCGCTTCTCCGTCGTAGACTTCGCCGCCCTTGATCAGCAGATCAAAATCCCGGTCCGGACGGCCGCCCCGTTTCGATCTCGGAATTGAGTTCATCCCCTTTCATTCCCCATTGGGTTTCATCCCGATGATATACCATTGCCTTTTGGTTTGGCAAACCCGGATGGGGCAGGGCGGCGCCTTGGGGCTCTTCCCGCTTTTTGATGAGCAGCCAGGAACCGGCCAGGGCCGTGAAAGGGGCCACGGTGACCAGGCCGAAGGAACCCACCAGGGTGTGGAGGATCTCGGCGGCCACGTAGTTGAGGGAGAAGATGTTGACCAGGGGGATGCCCTGGCCCATGAACAGCATCATCATGGTCAGATAGGAGCCGGAATAGGCCAGGAGCAGGGTGGTGGTCATGGTCCCCACCACGGTCCGGCCCACCCGCAGGCCCGAGCCCAGGGCCTCCAGTCTGGTTATGGCCGGGTGCTTGGCCGCCACCTCGTCCATGGCCGCGGCAATGTCCGTGGCCAGGTCCATGACCGCCCCGGAGGAGGCCAGGAAGATGGAGGCCAGAAAGATTTTCTTGAGGTCCAGGAAGGCGAACCCGGAGTAGAGCAGGGTTTCGGAAAAAGGCCGGACGGCCCCATGCAGGCTGAACAGGGGCGAGACAATAAGGGCCAGGGCGCAGGTCAGCCCCAGGCCCAGCAGGGAGCCCAGAAAGGCCACCAGGCCCCGCCGGGTCAGGCCCACCACCAGGAAGATGATCACCCCGGTGAGGACGGCCACCACGGCCAGGGCGGTGAGGATGGGGTCGTAGTTCTTGAGAAAGGCGGGGATCAGGAGCTTCCAGATCATCAGCCCGGCGAACAGAAAGGAGAGCAGGGCCTTGGCCCCGGTGAAACCGGCGTAGACCACCAGCAGGAGGGCGAAAAAGAGCAGCAGAAAGAGTTCGATGTTGACCCGGTAATGGTTGGTGGCGTTGACCCAGGAGATCTCGTCCCCGTCCAGGTTGAGGGTGATCAGGGCCAGGTCGCCCTGGGCAAAGATCTTGTCCAGCTCCAGCTTGCCCAGCAGGTTGTTCACCGCGTTGACCCGGCGGCCCTTGAACCTGCCGTTCAATATCTCGATGGTCAGGTCCTGGGTTCCGGTGCGGATGATTCCGTGCCGGCGCACGTCCGTGTTGTCCACCCGGACGATCCGGCCCTTGGCCTGAAGGGCGTTGTCGGGAAGACGGTCCTCGAACCCGGTGGGGATTAAAAACAGGATCAGGCAGAGGCCCAGCATCATTGAGACGAACAGAAAATCCTTTTTGAAACCGGACGGGTTTTTAATTATGCCCATGGCCCATGATCCTTGTACGCGGGGCGGCCCCTTTTAAAAAGGCCGCCCGGTCGGTTTTGGGTGCGGGATAGGTTGCGGCGGCTAGTTGGCCGAGGCCGTCTTCAGGTCGCCCAGGCCCATGATCGCGGCCATTTTTTTGAAGATGTCCACGTTGTCGTAGTAGCCGTTGAACATCTGGTTGCCCAGGCCCATGGCCGAGGTGGGCACCGGAACCCCGGTGTGGGAGAAGGAGGTCCAGGCGATGCCGGCCTTGTTGTTCAGGGTGTGGGTCAGGGCCATGGTAAAGGGATCGTACCCGCCGTAGAGCAGGTAGGTGTAGTCGTCCTGGGAGCGGACCTTCTGGTCCAGCAGGGACTGGGACAGGGCCGTGGCCAGGATGGCCTGCTCCCGGTCGTTCAGGGCCATGGCCAGGCTCACCTTGGCCTCCTTGTCGCCCTTCTCGGCCTTGGCCGCAAGCGCCTTGAGCGAGTCCTTGGACTGGACGGTCAGGCCGAAGTACTCCTCCACCAGGGGCATGACCTTATCAAAGGAGGGGTCCTTTTGGTTGGCCTTTTTCCAGCCGGCCAGCCTGTCCTCGAAATCCTGGTAGGAGATCTTCTGGTGGCGCAGCTTGTCAAAGAAGCTGGCGTACTTGGTGCCGGCGAAACCGATGGTCATGCCGCCGCACTCGTGGTCGCCGGTGACCACGATCAGGGTCTCGGAGGGGTGTTTCTCGTAGAACTTCACGGCCGAGGCGATGGCCCGGTCAAAGGCCAGGGTGTCGTGGATGGCCGCTCCGGCGTCGTTGGCGTGGCAGGCCCAGTCGATCTTGCCGCCTTCCACCATCATGAAAAAGCCCTTGGGGTTGTCCATGAGCCGGATGCCCAGCTCCGTGAACTCGGCCAGGGAGGCGTCGCTCTCGGACCGGTCCATTTCGTAGGGCAGGGCCGCGTCGTTGTCCAGGTAGGCGTTGAAGGCCATGACCCGCTGGCCGGGTTTCAGGTCCTTGAACTGGTCGCGCACGAAAACGGTCTTAAAGCCGTTTTGGCGGGCCAGGTCGTAGAGGTTGGCCTGGTCGTTCTTCTTACCTTCCGGCCTCTTGATGCCGCCGCCGGCAAAGTAGTCGAAATCAGACTGACACATCTGCCTGGCGATGTTGTAGTAGTTCTTGCGGGTGGGCTCGTTGGCGTAGAACACGGCCGGGGTGGCGTGATCGATGCTCACCGAGGAGACGATGCCCACCTTCATGCCCTTGTCCTTGGCCATGGCGGCGATGGTCCTGTACTTGGTCTTGCCGGCCGGGTCCATGGAGATGACTCCGGACTCGGTCTTGTAGCCGCAGGCCAGGGCCGTGCCCGAGGCGGCCGAGTCGGTGATGATGGCGTTGAGGGAGTAGGTGGAAGTCATGCCCTGAGCCGGGAACTGGCTCATGGTCAGCCTGGTCATGCCCGGCTCTCCGGGTTTGTGCACGGCCTGGAGATAAACCTCGGCCGAGGCCCTCTGGGCCATGGCCATGCCGTCGCCGATAAAGAAGAAGACATACTTGGCCGGCTTGCCGTTGTAGGCGGGCAGGCTCTTCATGGGATCGGCCAGGGCCGCGCCCTGGAGCATGGCCAGGGCGGCCAGGACCATGAGCAACAGTCCTGTTTTTTTACAGTAATTCCTAAACATTATTTCCTCCCCTTTTAGGATTTGTGATCGAGTCGGGCCAAAGCGGCCATATTCGATAAATCCATGAAAACATTGCGTGGTTACATGAAAGTTAAAAAAGGATGAACATCCTGTTCACAAGGCGGGGCTGTTCGTTTACCGTTTGGAACAATCGACTCCAGGGGAAGCCGGAGGGATTGCGGGGAGTGTCTGCAATCCGCGCTCCGGGGGGTAGGTCGTGGGGGGGCGGTCCTTCTTTTATCGCTCCGCGTAAAGGCCGGCCTTGGGGTCTCCGCCTATTTGATCAGACCCAGGGACCGGCCCAGGTCCAGGAGTTCCTGCTCCTGGTCGGGGTTGAGCTTTTTCACCCGGCCCAGGCCTTGGGCCGCGATCATGACCCTGGCCAGATGTTCCAGTTCCTCGACCCTGGCCAGGGCTTCCACCGGATTCCGGCCCATGGTCAGGCAGCCGTGCCGGTCCAGGACGATCACCTGGTGGTCGGCCACCAGGGGTTGGATGGACTTCACCCCTTCCACCGAACCGGGCCGGGCGTAGGGGGCCACGGGAATCTCTCCCAGACCGGCCACCGCCTCGGGCAGGACCGCGGCCTCGGGCCTGACCCCGGCCACGGTCAGGGCCGTGATCAGGGGCGGGTGGGCGTGGATGACCGCGCCCATCTCCGGCCGGGCTTGGTAGACGGCCAGATGCATGCCCATCTCCGAGGTGGGCCGGCCAGGCCCAAGGGGTCGGCCCGACAAATCGCATTGGACCAGGTCTCCGGCTTTGAGAAAACCCTTGTGGCTGCCCGAGGGCGTGGCCAAAATTGTCTCTCCCTGGCGCATGGAGAGGTTGCCTCCGGTTCCGGCGGCCAGGCCCAGGGAATGGAGCATTTTGGCTGTGATCACTAGTTCCTGCCCGGCTTGGTCCAGCAGGGCGGGGTCCCTCTCGTCGTCTTTGTCGATCCGGTTCATTACGCTTTGGCCCTTCCCATAATTTCAGCAGCGGCAGGGGGCCGGGTCCCCGGCCTGCCGCCCTGGTCTTGCAACGGCTGATCAAGTAAGCTGACCACATCCATGGCCCGGACGCAAGCTTGAGACGGAGATAAAAAGTGAAAAATACAGGCGGTCTCCACAAGAATGATGCGGCGATTTTTGGGCCGACTGATACCTCTCCCGATCGGATGAGGAGCCCGGCCCCGCTTTATGTTTGCCCGGAGCGGATTCTGGTTGGATAATTGATCGGTTGCTCACCAGAGACTTAATATAGAAAAAGACTCATGAACTGGCCGGCCGGGGCCGAAGCGGTATACTGATAAAGTTTGGATTTGCCGGCAAGGAGCAGGCCGTCTTACTCCCAAAAAGATAGGATTCAGGGGTGCAACGCAATCTGATTATCGGAGTGGCCGCGGCGGTAAGCGTGGTTTTTTTCTGGTCCGGCTGGATTCTGGTCAGCCGTTTCGGGGTGGTCAACAGCCTGACTCCCTTTGACGTGGCCGGGTTGCGTTTCGGCGTGGCCGGACTTTTGGCTCTGCCCTATGTGATCTGGAAAAAGACCTGGCAGGGGCTGACCCCCCTGAGAGGGCTGGTCGTAGGGGTGGGCGCGGGCGCGCCCTACGCTCTGCTGACCTATTTCGGTCTCTATTTTGCCCCGGCCGCCCACGGCGGCATTTTTTTAAACGGGTCCCTGCCCATTTTCACCGCCCTGGTGGGCTGGTTATGGCTCCGCCAGAGAAATCACCGCTCCCAGAATATCGGCCTGGCGGTCATCCTGGTAGGCGTGGTTTTGGTGGGCTACGAAGGTTTCACCTCCTCCGTGGGGGAGTATGTCTGGCTGGGCGACGTGCTTCTCCTGGTGGCCATCTCTCTATTCGCCCTGTTTATGGTGGCCACCAAGGTCTGGCAGATCCTGCCGGGGCACATCCTTTTTGCGGCCACGGTGTTGGGGGCGGTGGTCTATGTTCCCGTCTGGCTGCTGTGGCTGGACAGCAACCTGGCCGTTGCGCCCTGGTCGGAGATAATGCTCCAGGCGGGCTATCAGGGGCTGGTCCCAAGCATCCTGGGCATCTCCTGCGTCAGCGTATCGGTACGCCATCTGGGGGCTGACATGGCCGCGGTGTTCATGTCCGTGGTTCCGGCCGTGGCCGCCCTGGCGGCCATACCCATCCTGGGCGAGGTTCCGGGGATTCCGACCTGGATCGGCATGGTCACGGTCACGGCCGGCATCCTCCTGGCCCTGGGTATCTTCCGACCCAAAAGCAGTATCCCGCTCGTCAAATAAGCCGTAGTTTACGCTATCATATCATAATGTTATACGAGAGATGGCTCTCTCCTGACCGGCGGTTGCCAGGGCTGCGGATCTTCGGGGCCCGACCAGTCTTAGACCGGCCCGAGGGAGACCGGAGAGTCGCCCCGGCCAGGGACAATCCTGGAGGATCCGCCCCGGGGAAGCCCGATCAACAATTCAATCGCTTCTTGGGGCTTGCCCGGCTTGCTCAACTCTGCTAAATCTTAGCTGAGTCAGGTCCGGCTCAGAGCGCCCGTAGCTCAGGTGGATAGAGCAGAAGTCTTCTAAACTTCAGGCCGTGGGTTCGAATCCTACCGGGCGCGCCATCATTTCTTTTCCGGTTCCAGGCCGTCCCTCCCGCTCCGCCCTGTTATATAAGCAACCGTTCGCCAAGAAGAGAGGCCGCAAGGATGGGGCTCTGCTCTTGGGCCGGCAAGGCCGGCTACCTGGGGAGTGTCAGTTTATCCGGGTGAGTCAATCATTCGGTCCTGTCAAAACTTAATAAACCCGCATCCGCAAATTATCCGACACTCCCGCTACCTGCTCCTTTTACGGGCTTCCAGGGCGGGGTGGGTGATGCTGTATTTGCTGATTTTGTAGACCAGGGCCCGGGGCGAAACGCCCAGGAGTTTGGCCGCCCTGCTCTGGACCCAGTCGCTTTTTTCCAGGGCGGTGACAATGGCCGTCTTTTCCAGGTCGTCCAGGTTGAGGTTGTTTAGAACTAGGGGATTGCCGCCCTGGGGAGTACTTCTGGTCAGCCCCAAATCAGCTGGCATTATCTCCTTGTTCTTGGAGAACAGGAGAGCCCTTTCAACGGCGTTGCGCAACTCCCTGATATTTCCGGGCCAGGGGTGGGTTAGCATAATCTCCACGGCCTTTTTGCTGAAGGGCCGGTCCGGTTTTTTAAACTCCTTGGATATCTTGGTCATGAAGAGCTGGGCCAGGGGAACGATATCCTCCTTGCGGTCCCTCAGGGGGGGCAGCTCGATCCGGGCCACGTTGAGCCGGTAGTAGAGGTCCTGCCTGAACTCTCCGCTCTCAAGGGCCTTGCTCAGATCCCTGTTGGTCGCGGCCAGAATCCTCACGTCCACATGGATCAGCCGCGATCCGCCCACCCGCTGGATCACCCTCTCCTCCATGGCCTGGAGGATCTTGGCCTGGGTGGTCAGGGACATGTCGCCCAGTTCGTCCAGGAGCAGGGTGCCCCCGTGGGCCTGCTGAATCCGTCCGGCCCGAGCCTTGTGGGCCCCGGTAAAGGCCCCTTTCTCGTGGCCGAAGAGTTCGCTCTCCAAAAGGGTTTCGGTCAGGGCGGCGCAGTTGACCGAAACCAGGTTCTCGTCGCGGCGGGGCGAATTGGCGTGAATGGCCCCCGCGATGAGGGTCTTGCCCGTGCCGCTTTCGCCGGTGAGCATGACCGTGGCGTCGGTGGGAGCGACCCTGGTGGCCTGTTCCAGAACCTTCTTCATGCTGGGGCTGTCGGCCTGAATATCCCCGATCCGGTAGATGTAGGGTTGCTCGCGCCGCAGATAATCGTAGGCGTGGCTCAGCGAGGCCTTTTTCAGGGCGCCCCTGATGGTCAGAATCAGATGCTCCAGGTTAAGGGGTTTTTCCATGAAGTCGAAGGCGCCCTGCTTCATGGCCTGGACCGCCGACTCCACCGACCCGTATTCGGTGGTGATGATAACCGGGGTGTGGGGAAAGTTCTCCTGGACATGAGAGAGGAGTTCCAGGCCGTTCTGGCCGGGAATGGTCAACTCGGTCACCACCGCCTGAAAGACGTTGCCGGCCAGGAGCTCCATGGCTTCGTCGCCGTTGCCTGCCTGACTGACCCAATAGCCGGCCGCTTCCAGAGAGGCGGCGATAAGCTTCCTTAATCCGGGTTCGTCGTCCACCAGGAGAATGTGATCTTGGGGAGCCACAAACGATGTTCCTGCCTAGTTTGAGTGTGCGGCCGTTAGCCTGAGACGGTCTTTCATGCCGGACGGATGCAGATCCAGGAAGTTTCCGGATCAACAGAGATCGGCCGTGCCTGTCCTTTGTTTTATAAGGCCCAAAAGGATTTTGCAACCGCCCAAATAACTGTCCTCGGTCCTGCCCCCGACCTGGTTCTGCCGAAATTAATGTGAATTCCTCCCCTATAAATACCATATCCGGTTGTCTCCCGGTAAAGGAAGTATGAGAAGTAAAGCTATTATTTAAAAAAAACATCCGCACCTGTTTCTGGAGAGTTGCGCCTTTTTCCCGGGAAAAGGGCCGGATTGCTCTGACAGGCCCTTGGTCCGCTCATGGACAATCCCCGGCAACAGCCTGAACGAGACGGAAGAGCTTGATAACTGTCCGGGGCGAAGCTATCATCTGAGAGGAAACAATAAAGTTTGGCAAAGGCGGGAAAAGAGCCGGACCGGCGATTTTTCATAAACCCAAACAGGGGTTGATCAGGTGTTGCGCCAAAAGGTGAAAGAAGAGCTGAAATCCATTGTGGGCGAGGAAAACTTCACCGAAGCCCTAATCGACATGATCTCCTACGCCTGTGACGCCATGGGCTCCAAGGGCGAGCCTGAGGGCGCCGTGTGGGTGGAGAACGTGGACCAGATCTCCCGGATTTTGGAGCTGGCCAACCGGGAAAAATTTCCGGTCACGCCCCGGGCCGCAGGTACGGGAATCGCCGGCATGGCTGTGCCCAACCTGGGCGGCCTGGTCATGGACGTGATGCGCCTGAACAGGATCCTGGAGATCAATGTGGAGGACCGCATAGCCGTGGTCCAGCCCGGTGTGGTCTACGCCGACCTGCAGAAGGCCCTGGCCGAGAAGGGCTTCACCCTGCCCACCGAGCCGGGATCCAGCATCGTCAGCGCTATCGGGGGCAATGTGGCCACCAACGCCGGCGGGTTGAAGGGAGCCAAGTACGGCACCACCAAGGATTACGTCCTGGGGCTCCAGGTGGTCCTGCCCGACGGCCGGGTCATGCGCACCGGCACCCGGACCATGAAGACCTCCTCCGGCTTCAACCTGACCCAGCTGTTTGTGGGTTCGGAGGGGACCCTGGGGGTGATCACCGAGATAATCCTCAAGATAGTGCCCCTGCCCCAGGCCACCACCACGGCCATGGGGATCTTCGACTCCCTGGAGGACGCGGGCCGGGCCGTAACCGAAGTCATGTCCGGCGGGGTCGTCCCCAGCGTCCTGGAGGTCATGGGCCGCTACCTGATCCAGGCCATCAACGAGAACACGGAGTTGAACCTTCCCGACGTGGACACCATGCTCCTGGTGGAGACCGACAGCTTTACCCAGGCCGACGCCGACGCCCAGATGGACAAGGTCATCGAAATCTTCAAGGCCAACAAGGCCGTGGAGGTGAAGCTGGCCGGGACGGCCCAGGAGCGGGCCAACCTGTGGGCCGCCCGCAAATCAACCTACCCGGTCACGGCCAGGCTCAACAACAGCATTCTGGTGGAGGACGTGACCGTGCCCATGTCCAAGCTGCCCGAGCTCTTCCGCAGGTTCACCCAGATCATCGACCGGTACGGGCTCAAGGTGGCCATGTGCGCCCATGCCGGAGACGGCAACTTCCACCCCCTGGTCACCTTTGACGGCCGGGACCGCGAGGAGGTGGAAAAGGTGGAGAAGGCCAACGACGAGTTGTTCAAAATGGCCATTGAGATGGGCGGCACCCTCACCGGGGAGCACGGCATCGGCCTGACCAAGGCCAAGTACATGGCCCTGGAGCATGACCCCGTGGCCCTGGAGACCATGCGGACGCTAAAAAGAGCCCTGGACCCCAACAACATTCTCAATCCGGGCAAGATGGCTCTGGACGGCTGATCCAGCGTCTCCGCCCGCCGTACCGCTCCGGGAATCCGGGCGGGGACTTTTTAATCAAAACCGGGCCGCATGGCCGGGGTCCGGCTCCAGCCCGCCCGTGGAAGACGATTGCGGCCGAGGCTCAAACTCCCACCCAACCGCACGGAGGTAGCCCTGATGGATCTGGATCTGACCCAGGAACACGCCATGATCAAGGAGATGGCCCACCAGTTCGCCGACGAGGTCATCGCCCCCCGGGCCGAGGAGATGGAGTGCACCGGAGAGTACCCCTACGACATCATGAAGCAGATGGCCGAACTGGGCATGATGGGTCTGCCCTTTCCGGAAAAATACGGCGGGGCCGGGGGCGACTGGGTGGGGACCATGATCTGCATCGAGGAGGTCAGCCGGGGGGATGTGACCCTGGGCGCCCTGCTGGACGTGACCACCACCGTGGCCGCTCAGGAGATTTTCGCCTTCGGCACCGAGGAACAGAAAAGGAAATACCTCATCCCCCTGGCCAGGGGCGAGGAGATCGGGGCTTTCGGCCTGACCGAACCGGACTCGGGTTCCGACGCCGGAGCTCTGCGGACCACGGCCCGGCTCAAGGGGGACGAGTGGGTCCTCAACGGAACCAAGCAGTTCGTGACCAACATCGGCCTGGACCACGCCACGGTGCTTCTGGCCGCGGCCCGGACCAAGACCCCGGCAGGGGAGACCATCTCCACCTTTATCGTACCCAAGAGCGCCCCCGGGTTCTCCCTGGGGCGGAGATACCCCAAGATGGCCTGGCACGCCTCGGCCACCCACGAGGTGGTCCTGGAGGACTGCCGCATTCCCAAGGAAAACATCCTGGGCGATCCCGCCAAGGGCTTTTCCCAGCACCTGGCCGTGCTGGAGGCGGGCCGGATCAGCATCGCGGCCATGTCCGTGGGGTTGGCCCAGGCCTGTTTGGAGCACTCCCTGCGCTACGCCCACGAGAGACAGGCCTTTGGCCGGCCCATCTACGATTTCCAGGCCATCCAGTTCAAGCTGTCCGACATGGCCGTGAACGTGGAACTGGGACGCAACCAGTACATCCGGTCGGCCTGGCTCAAGGACCAGGGCAGGCCCCATACCTTCGAAACCTGCGCGGCCAAGCTGTTCGCCGCGGAGATGGCCGAAAAGGCCGCCTCCGAGGCCTACGCGGTCCACGGCGGATACGGGTTCATGGACGAGTACGCCGTCTCCCGGCTCTACCGCCAGTCCAAGATCCTGCAGATCGTGGAGGGCACCTCGGAGGTGATGCGGCTGGTCATCGGCCGGTGCCTGTCCGCCGGAATGGCCCGCTGAGCAATAAAACAAGGTTCAGGATTTGTCAGAGCATCCGTCGCAACCACATTCCGGTTTATAAGCATATTGCGGCGTCGGGGGGTGCCCCGGCGCTGGAATCGGAATATATTTTCCGTTCCCTTCCCCGGCGCGACTGTTATAAAAAACAGATAAGAGGCCGGAAGGTTTGACACACTCCGAACCCTCTCCGGCCCTCCCGGAGCGGGCTTTATCCATTTTCAGAGAGGGTTGAACATGATTGACTGGAATCAATTCGAAGCCTTTACCTTTGATTGCTACGGAACCCTTATCGACTGGGAGACCGGCATCCTGAACGGCATCAAGCCGGTGCTGGCCGCCCATGCAATCGACTTAAGCGACGACGAGATCCTGGAAACATTCGCCGAGTTCGAAACTCACATTGAGCTGTCCGTCTGCCCCGCGTGCGAGCCCATGCTGACCTACAAGGAGGTCCTGACCCTGGTCCTGTTCCGGTTCAGCCAGAGGTACGGCTTCACCCTCACCCCCGAGCAGATGGTGGCCCTGCGCAATTCGCTCCAGGACTGGCCGGCCTTTCCGGATTCGGCCGAGGCCCTCAATGCCCTTAAAACAAAGAAAAAGTTGGGCATCCTGTCCAATGTGGACGACAATTTGTTCGCCTATTCGGCCCAAAAGCTGGGGGTGGAGTTCGACTGGGTGGTCACGGCCGAGCAGGCGGGCTCCTACAAGCCCTCCCACAACAACTTTAAAAAAATGCTGGAGCGCCTCCAGCTGCCCAAGGAAAAAATCCTGCACGTGGCCCAGAGTCTGCACCATGACCACAAGCCGGCCAAGGACCTGGGCTTTACCACGGTCTGGATCAACCGCCGGGTGGACAAGGGCGGTTTCGGGGCCACAGCCCCTCAGAGCGCCGAACCGGATATGGAATTCCCGGACATGAAGAGCTTTGCCCAGGCTGTGGTGGGCTGAACGACCAACAGGACCGGGGTCATCTATATGGCCCCGGATAGACTCGGTTAGGCCTTGGCCTGGCGGAGCCTGAACCTTACCTCGTCCCAGTTAACGCTGGCGCCCCGGCATTTTTTCCTGTCCAGCAGAACCCCCTGGAGCACGGTCCCTTTTTTCTGGCCGCCATCAGAGTCGTAACCCTTGGAGCCCACGGAGTGGTTGGGCAGCAACCGGTTGCGAAAGTGCCAGGCGCAGACCATGCCCAGGGCCGCCCAACCATCCGGGTCCTGGATCTTGGTCTTGATGAACTGGTCGCTGCGCATGAGCCCCTTGTCCGGCATGAGCGTGGAGGAAGGGACCACATAAACCTGGCCGTAACCAAGGCTTTCCGCCTCCCGGACCAACTCCCCCACCCGACAGCCCGGGCAATCCTTGAGGCAGACCAGGCCCTGCTCCCGGTTGACCTCGGCCGGGCAGAGCGGGGGGCAGAGGCAGATGGGGATGAACAGATAGCGGTGTTCGAAGGGGATCCGGGCGAACCGGTCGGCGAAATAGCGATTTCCGGCCCTGACCAGGAGTTTGAGGTCCAGGCCCGGCTTGATCCGGTCCATGATCCGGGCCACCACGCTTCCGAACCGCTTGACCGCCTTGAGGGTCAGCCGGGGCATGAACATCCGCCCGAACAGGAGAGGCCCGGCCAACAGGGCCAGGAAAACAACCGCTCCGGCGGGTATGACGTAGTAATAGGCCATGGTTGAAGTATTATACCACTCCTTAAAGCCAGTACATGGCCGGAACGTTACCAGCCGCCGGAAATACGGTCAACTTATCTCTTCCGATCCAATAAAAGCTTCTTTGACATACCCTGGGTCGGGCTGGTATAGGCATGATCAGAAAGGAATGAAGCCATGTCCGCACGTCAACCCAAACCACCTTGGCTCCGGCGCAGGCTCCCGGCCACGGGCCAGGAACCCATGGTCAGCCGGACCCTTGAAAATCTATCCCTGCACACCGTCTGTCAGGAGGCCCACTGTCCCAACCAGATGGAATGCTACGGCCACGGCACGGCCACCTTCCTGCTTCTGGGCCCCAACTGCACCCGGGGCTGCACCTTCTGCACGGTGGGAAAACACAAGGTCGCCAAGCCCGACCCCCAGGAGCCGGCCAACGTGGCCCAAGCGGTCAAGGAGATGGGCCTGGAATTCTGCGTCATCACCATGGTCACCCGGGACGACATGCCCGACGGCGGGGCCGAGCACGTGGCCCGGACCATCCAAGCCGTGCGCGAGCTGAACCCCGACACGGGCATAGAGGTCCTCATCTCCGACCTGGGCGGCGATCCCGCGGCCCTGGAAAAGGTTCTGGAAGCCAGGCCCGAGGTGCTCAACCACAACATCGAGACCATCCCCCGGCTCTACCCCACGGTCCGGCCCCAGGCCGATTTCGAGCGCAGCATCGAGCTTCTGGCCAGGTCGGCGAGGTACTCCCCCCGGCCCGTGACCAAATCCGGGCTGATGGTGGGCTTGGGCGAGAAAAAGGAAGAGGTCCTGGCCACCCTGGACCGGCTCCGGGAGGCGGGCTGCGACCTGCTGACCGTGGGCCAGTATTTGGCTCCCAGCGACAAACACCACCCCGTGATCCGCTACGTGCCCCCGGAGGAGTTCGAGGAGTACAAGATCGAGGCCGAGAAAAAGGGCTTCAAGGGCGCGGCCAGCGGGCCCTTTGTGCGCAGCTCCTACCAGGCCGGGGATCTTTGGCAGGCGGCCGTAAAACCGTCGGCCTGACCTGGGCCCCCTTGCCCGGACCCTGGGGAGTGGTTAGGTTGAAGAGGTAGGGGGCGATTGAGAGATACCCTCTCACCCCAACCCTCTCCCCCACTGGGGGAGAGGGGGTTTAGAGTATACCGTCTTTGTGAGGTCAAGGGTGTGAACTTGGCATCACCTTAAATCTTGCTTTTGGTGTCATGGGTGCAACCATGACACCACCAGACGATTTGATATGGCGTCAGGGGTGTGACCCTGACCTCACGGTCGATTATTTCGGTGTCAGGGCTGCGTCCCTGACACCTTCCTCGACATATTCCCTCTCCCCTGGAGGGGAGAGGATCAGGGTGAGGGGTGATCCGCACAACCCCGGAGAGTTTGAACCACATGGAATGCTCCGTTGAAAAAACCGGTATGGACTATGAGGGCAACATCATCCGCCCGCCCTCCGAAGCCTTTTCCATCATCCTCCAGGCCACGGTGGGCTGCTCCCACAACAAGTGCACCTTTTGCGGGACCTACACCGGAGAGCGGTTCAAGATCAAGGACGACCAAACCATCCTGGAGGACCTGGCCTTTGCGGCCAAATACATGAAGCGCCAGGACCGGCTGTTCATCTGTGACGGGGACGGGTTGATCATACCCCAGAAAAAGCTGGTCTGGCTTTTGGAAAAAATCAGGGAGATGCTGCCCTGGGTCAGACGGGTGGGGCTCTACGGCAACACCAAGTCCATTAAAATGAAAACCGACCAGCAGCTCAAGGAGCTGAAGGACCTGGGCCTGGGCATCCTCTACATGGGCGTGGAGTCCGGCGACGACCAAATCCTGGAGGAGATTTGCAAGGGCACCACGGCCCAGAACCTGATCCTCCAAGGCAAACGGGTCATGGCCGCCGGGATAAAGCTGTCCGTGACCGTGCTCCTGGGGTTGGGCGGCACGGAGCGGTCCCTGGAGCACGCCAGGGCCACGGGCCGGCTGCTCACGGCAATGGACCCGGACTACGTGGGGGCCCTGACCCTGATGCTCATCCCGGGCACGCCCCTGGGCGACGCCTACGAGCGGGGCGAGTTCAAATTGCCGGACCAGTACGCCATGCTCCGGGAGCTGCGGGAGATGGTGGCGGCCACGGACCTGAGCCGGGGCCTGTTCTTCGCCAACCACGCCTCCAACTATCTGCCGGTCAAGATCCGGTACCCCAGGGGCAAGGAAGAGGCCCTGGCCCTGATCGACCAGGCCCTGGAAGGCCGGGTCGGGCTCAAGCCGGAGTGGATGAGGGCTCTTTGAGCGCGGCCGGGTCACGGTCGGCCCGGCTGGCCGAGTTCCTGAAACGGCTGGCCCAGGACCAGGAGTTCGGACCCCAGGTGGCCCACTTGGAGGAGATCCCGGCCAAGGAGCCCATCTTTGAGCCCCCTTCCCCGCCCCTGTCCCAGGTAATGGCCACGGCTCTGACCAGGATGGGGGTGGAGCAACTCTACAGTCACCAGGTCCGGGCCATGGCCAGCCTCAGCCAGGGCCGAGACACCATCGTGGCCACGCCCACGGCTTCGGGCAAGTCTTTCATCTACTGGCTCCCGGTCATGGAGCGGATCATCCAAAACCCCGGGGCCAAGGCCATGTTCGTGTTTCCGCTCAAGGCCCTGGAGCAGGACCAGCTGCGGGGCCTGAAGACCCTGGCCAAGCTCGTGACCCGGGCCGGGGGCCCGGAGATCCGGGCCGAGATCTACGACGGCGACACCCCGGACCAGGCCCGGCGCAAGATCCGGAACAAGCCCCCGGACATCATCATCACCAACCCGGACATGCTCCACTACGCCATCCTGGCCTATCACGATAAGTGGGCCGAGTATTTCAGCCGGCTGGAACGGGTGGTTCTGGACGAAAGCCACATCTACCGGGGCATCTTCGGCTCCCACATCGTTCAGATCCTGCGGCGGATGAAGCGGATCTGCGAATACTACGGGGCCGACCCGGTCTTTCTGCTCTCCTCGGCCACCATCGACAACCCGGAAAAGTTCGGGGCCACCCTTTTGGGGAGGGAGGTGGCGGCCGTGTCCGAATCCGGCGCGCCCTCCTCGGCCCGCTCATTCATGTTCCTCAACCCGGAGCTGTCCGCGCCCCACACCGCGGCCCGGCTCCTGGTCCGGGCGGTCCGGTCCGGGCTCAAGACCATAGTCTTCACCCAGGCCCGCAAGATCACGGAGCTGATCCACATGTGGTCCACCTCCTGGGAGCCGGGGCTGAAGATATCCTCCTACCGGGCCGGGTTCCTGCCCTCGGAGCGGCGGCGCATCGAGCGGAGCCTGGCTTCGGGCGAGCTGGACGGGGTGGTTTCCACCTCGGCTTTGGAGCTGGGCATCGACATCGGCGAGCTGGACCTGTGTCTCCTGGTGGGCTACCCCGGAACCGTGGTCACCACCTGGCAGCGGGCCGGGCGGGTGGGCCGGGCCGATCTGCCCTCGGCCGTGGTCATGATCGCCCAGCCCGACGCCCTGGACCAGTATATCATCCGCCACCCGGCCGATTTTTTCGGCCGGGGCTTCGAGCCCGCGGTGGTGGACCCGGAGAACCCGGAGGTCCAGGGGCCGCACCTGGTCTGCGCCGCGGCCGAGATCCCCCTGGCCACGGACGACGCCGTGTTCGACCTGCCCGCCAAACCCGAACTGGTGGAAAAACTGGTCAACCAGAGGCAGCTGCTCCTGACCCGGGAAAAGGACATGCTTGTCTCGCCCCACACCCGGCCCCACGCCAAGGTCAACATCCGCTCCGTGGGCCAGACCTACACCGTCATGCAGGGCAAGGGCCGCAAGGTCATCGGCACCCTGGACGAGATTAAGGCCTTTAAGGAATGCCACCCCGAGGCCGTATACCTTCACCTGGGCCGCCAGCATCTGGTGGACGAACTGGATCTGGAGGGGTTCAACATCATGGTCCACCCCGTGGAGGTGGACTACTACACCCGGGCCCTGGCCGAAAAGGAGACCGAGATCCTGGAGGTCCTGGCCTCCCGGCCCACCCCCAACTTCGTGGTCCGCTTAGGCCGGCTCAAGGTCACGGAGCAGGTCACGGGGTTTGAAAAACGGCGGATCAGGGGCCAGGAGCTGCTCTCCAACCACGTCCTGGACCTTCCTCCCAGGTCCTTCGAGACCGTGGGCCTGTGGATCGAGATCGAGCCCGGGATCAAGGACCTGGTCATCCGCGAAAAGGCCCACTTCATGGGGGCCATCCACGCCCTGGAGCACGCCTCCATCGCCGTGTTTCCGCTCCTGGCCCTGTGCGACCGCAACGACATCGGCGGCATCGCCAACCCCCTCCACCCCCAAGTGGGCAAGGCCGCGGTATTCATCTACGACGGCTACCCCGGCGGGGTGGGGTTGGCCAAGACCGGGTTTGAGCGCATCGAGGAGCTGCTGGACAAGGCCCGGGACATGGTGGCCACCTGCGGCTGCGAGGAGGGCTGCCCGTCGTGCATCCACTCGCCCAAGTGCGGGGCCGGAAACAAGCCCCTGGACAAGCCGGGCTGTTTGGTGGCCCTGGAGGCGCTTTTGGGCAAGCGGGAGTGGACCAGGGACGAGGACGGGGAGGAGCCGGTGATCCAGTTTCGCCCGGACCGGGAAGAAGAAAAAGAAGAGCCGGCGCGCCTGCCTTTGGGCGTGTTCGATCTGGAGACCCAGCGCCTGGCCCAGGACGTGGGCGGCTGGAGGAACGTCCACCTCATGGGCCTGGCCTGCGCCGTGGTCTACGACGGTCGGAGCGATGAGTACCTGACCTTTACCGAGGACCAGGTGGGCGACCTGATCGCCCTCTTGGCCGAGCTGCCCCTGGTGGTGGGCTTCAACCACATCGGATTCGACTACCAGGTCCTGTCCGCCTACAGCCCCATTGACTTCCGCAAGCTCAACAACCTGGACCTGCTGGCCGACATCCACCAAAATTACGGCTTCCGCATCTCCCTGGACGCCCTGGCCCAGGAAACCCTGGGCGCCCATAAGACGGCCGACGGTCTGGAATCCGTGGCCTGGTACAAGGCCGGCCAGCTGGACAAGGTTATCGACTACTGCAGGCACGATGTGGAGATAACCAAGGACCTCCTGGAGTACGGCCTGGAAAAGGGCCACGTGGCGGCCAAGCGCCAGGGCCACGTGGTGGAGTTGAAAGTTGACTGGGCCCGGGCCGTGGAACAGGCCCGGGTCGGGGTCTGATCTCCGGCCCCGGATTTGACCTGACCCTCCTCCGCAGGTTAAGGTCGGGGCAAGGCTGTGAAGCAGCCCTGATTCTAATTCAACTGCGGAGGTTTTGTGAGTGAATTAAGCGGAACGGATCATCTGGAACGAGTCTACGGTTCCACCGACCAGAAAACCCTCAGCCAGGCCTACGACCAGTGGGCCGAAACCTACGACCAGGATGTTCAAAATTTCGGATACCGCATCCCCGGCCCTTTGATGGGGTTGTTCTGCCGCTACGTCAAGCCGGGGGAGAGCCCGATCCTGGACGCGGGTGCGGGTACCGGAATCAACGGCGAGGCCCTGGCCACCCTGGGCTACCGGCCGGTCACGGCCCTGGACCTGTCGGCCGGAATGCTGGCCAAGGCCGAGGCAAAAGGAGTCTACGGCTCCTACATCCAGGCCGCCCTGGGCGGGTCTTTGGAGTTTCCGGACAACCATTTTTCGGCCATCGTCAGCGGCGGGACCTTTACCGAGGGCCACGCCCCGGCTTCCTCCTTTGACGAACTGATCAGAATCACCAAGCCCGGCGGAAAGATAGTCTTCACCGTGCTGGTCAAGGTATACGAGAACCACGGGTTCAAGGAAAAGCAGGCCCAACTGGAAGCCCAGGGCAGGTGGCGGCTTTTGGAGATGACCCCGGAGTTTGTGTCCATGCCCCAGGAATGCGACCTGACCAACCGGGTCTGCGCCTACGAGGTGGCCTAGGCCGGTAGATTGAACCAGGTTCTTAACCGGGTGTCGGGGGTGCGCCCCCGACACCACGATTCGTTTTTAAGGGGCCCGGGTGAGGCGGTTCGCCGGGGGAGCCGGGAAATGGGGCTTAACCAACCATACGACAGGAGACCGGGCCTTGACCGCTTTGGATAATAACATTGTCCGGCCCCTGCGTCTGGGCACCCAGACCACCTACCTTATCCCGGCCAGGGAGGGGTTTGTCCTGGTGGACGCGGGCAACCGCAACTGCGGCCGGCTCTTTGCCCGCAAGCTGGCCCGGCTGGGCATCCGGCCGGAGAGGATCAGGCTCCTGGTCATGACCCACGTCCATTTCGACCACGCGGGCAGCGCGGCCGCGATCCAGAGGCTGACCTGCTGCCGGGTGGTGGTCCACGATCGGGAGGCCCATCTGCTCTCCTCGGGCCGGGCCGTGATCCCGCCGGGGATCAACTGGTACGGCCGGCTCATCTCCGGCCTGGGCACAGGCCTCGGCGCCCGGCGTTTCGATTTTCCCGGAGTAAAGCCGGACCTCCTGGTAAAGGGAGAAGAGAACCTGGCCCCCTTCGGCCTCAAGGGCCGGATCATCCCCACCCCCGGGCACACCGCGGGGTCCGTCTCCCTGGTTCTGGATTCGGGCCAGGCCTTTGTGGGCGACGCGGCCATCCGCTACGCCCCTTTCCTCTCCCCCCGGCTGCCGCCGTTCGGCCGCGACCGGGACCGGATGCTCCAGACCTGGGAGGCCCTGCTCCAGACCGGAGCCCGGATCTTCTATCCGGGCCACGGCTGGCCCTTCACGGACCGGGAGCTGGCCGCCAGATACCGGCTGCTCATTTCCGGGTAGACGGAAGAACCCGCTTCCCTATGGTTGCTCCACCGGTATTACGCCCGGCGCAGAGATGGATCGCCTGGTCAGCAGGGTCCCTTCCAGGCGGAAGAAGTCGGTCAGGGCCTGGAGATGGTCTACCACGGCCTGGACCTCTCCGATGCGGCTTTGGAGCAGGTCCCGCTGGGCCTGGGCCACCAGCAGGTTGGTGGAGCGTCCCACCTTGAACTTCTCGGTCTCGATCCGCAGCTTTTCCTCTTGCAGGTTCCGGGTGGCGGTGCTGGCCGCGATCTGCTCACGGGTCCGCTCCACCTCCAGATAGGCCGTGCGCACATCCAGTTCCACCACCTGGGAGAGATTCTCCAGAGCTTTTCGGACCTGGTCTTGGTTGAGCACGCTCCTTCTGTGCGCGGCCTCGGCCTCCCGATTGAACAGGGGATACTCCAGGGTCAGGCCCAGCAGGGCGTCGTAGCTCTCATCCGGCAGGTCGCTCAGGGACCCGCCGAAAGAGTCGGAATAGCCGGTCTTGCCCAGAGTGATGAAGGCGTCCAGGCGGGGCAGGAGCCCGTTCCTGGTCTTGACCAGCTCCAGCTCATTCCGGCTGATCTTGAACCTGGCCTGGTTCATCTCCGGCCGCCGGCGCAGGGCCTTGGCCACGTGGAGTTCGATCTCCTGGAGGGCGATCCGGGGCAGGGTGGGGGGGTGGACCAGTTCCACCTCCCGGTTCCAGAGCGACTCTCCGGGCGGGTTCAGGAGCTTCAGCAGCCGGAGCCTGTTCTTTTCCCGGGCGGACTTGGCGTTGATCAGGTCCTGCTTCTGGGAGGCCACCTCGGCCTGGACCGCGGCCAGTTCCGACTCGGCCAGGGTACCCACGGTGATCATCTCCTGGGTCTCGTCCAGCTGTTGCCTGGCCAGGCGCAGGGACTCCTCCACGATCTCGATCCGGCGTTTGGACAAGGCGTAGTCCCAGTAGGCTTTCTCCACCTCGGCCAGGAGGAGTTCGATAAACCCTCGCAGCTCGTATTCTTCGATGCTCGTGTTCAGCCGGGCCTGGCGGACCTGGACCAGGTTCACCTCTTCGCCCCGACCCTGGAGCAGGGACTGCCCGGCGGTAAGCCCCAGCCGGTTGGAATAAAAGGGGTCCCGGTACTGGCTGGAGTCGGTGATGGCGCTGGTCAGTTCCGCCTCCAGAAAGGCCCCGGAGGGGAAGTATTTGCGCAGGGAGGACTGGGCTTGGAACGAGGCGGAGTCGGAGTCGGTTATCCCGCCCGTGCTGGAGGAGATCTTCTTGCCGCTGCTCTTGCCCAGGGACAGCTCCGCCTCCAGGACCGGATCAAAGGAGGCCTTTTGCTGCTCTTCGTAAGTCCGGAGAATCTCGGGATTGAGCCGTTCCACCACCAGGGAGCGATTGTTCTCCAGGGCGATCAGCCCGGCCTCGGCCAGGCTGATCCGCAAGGAACCCTGGACCGGAACCTCCACGATCCTGGTCGGCGGGGCAGGCGCTGTTGCGGCCCTGCCGCCCTGGGCCTGGGGTGCGACCTCTTGGGCCGGAGCCGCGGAGCTGCGGCCGGGAAGGGCGGTGCAGGCCTGAAGGGCCGGCACCAGGAGGACGGCCAGACAGACCGCGCCCGCACGCTGGAGGGCCTTGAACCGGGTGGTTCCTGATGTCCTGTTGTTCATCCCTGGACCGCCTCCTCTCCGGAGGATTCCTTCTTGAACTGTTTGCCTTCAAAAAGGGTGTAGATGGTCGGCACGACCACCAGGGTGATCAGGTTGGAGCTGATCAGCCCGCCGATAATGGCTCTGGCCATGGGGGCCTGGGTCTCCCCGCCCTCGCCGATGCCCAGGGCCAGGGGGGCCATGGCCAGGATGGTGGTCATGGCGGTCATGAGAATGGGCCGCAGCCTTCTCCGGCCGGCCTCCTCCACGGCCTCGCGCAAAGGCAGGCCGTCCCGCTGGCGGAGCAGGTTGGTGTGGTCCACCAGGAGGATGGCGTTGTTGACCGCGATGCCGCCCAGCATGATGCAGCCGATGTAGGACTGGATGTTGAAGGTGGTGTCTGACAAAAAGAGCATCAGGATTACCCCGATGGCCGCCAGAGGCACCGAAAACATGACCACAAAGGGGTCCTTGAGCGATTCGTAGAGGGAGGCCATGACCATGTAGACCAGGACCAGGGCCAGGGCGAAGCTGATCATGAGCTCGTTGAAGGATTTCTCCTGCTCCTCGAAATCGCCTCCGAAAACGATGCTGAAGTCCTTGGGCACGGGGATGCTCTGCAACCCCCTGCGGATGTCGGCGATGACCGAGCCCATGTCCCGGTCGCTTAAGTTGGCCGTGATGTAGGTCACCCGTTCCTGGTCCTTGCGCTGAATCAAGATCGGCCCCCGCCGGGGTTGGACCTTGACCACGTTGCGCAACACCACCTGCTCTCCCTCGGCGTTGGTCACGGGCAGATCCAGAATATCGTTGAGCTCACGCTTTTCGGCGTTTTCCAGCTTGACCAGGATGCGGTATTCGCTGCCCCCATCGCGGTAGTTGCCGGCCGAGGTGCCGGAGAGGATGGTCTGGAGCATGTTGGCGATCTTGGAGACGGTCAGCTTCATGTCGGCCGCCTTTTGGCGGTCCACCAGGATCAGCTCTTCCGGGGTGCCCGTCTCCCGGCTCATCTTGGTGTCGGTGATGCCCTCCACCCCGGCCACCACCTCCTCCACCATCCGGGACAGGGCGTCGGAGGTCTCCAGGTCGTGGCCCCGGACTTCCACCTGGATCTTATCGTCCCCGCTGGTGCCGATGCGCATGATGAAGAGCCCCTGGCCGGCCCTGGTCCGGATCTCCAGCCCGGGCATGTCGACCAGCTTGCGGCGCAGGTCTGCGGCGATCCGGTCGCTGGAACGTTTCCTCTCCTTGACCGGTTTGAGGGCGATGCGCAGCTCTCCGGCGTTGGAGCCCCTGGCCCGCCAGGTCGAGCCGCCCAGAAAGGAGACCGTGTTGTCGATCTCCGGGACCTCCCTGACCACGATCTCCTCGATCTTTTGGAAGGCCCGGTCCACCAGCTCCAGCCTGGTGCCTACGGCCATCTCGGCGCTGACCCGGACCTCGCTCTCGTCGGCCGCAGGCATCAGCTCCACTCCCACCAGGGGGATCAGCAGCAGGCTTCCGCCCAGGGCGGCGAAAGCCAGGCCCAGCACCAGAAAGCGGTGGTCCAGAGAAAAGTGGAGGACCGCTTTATATTCGTTCTCCAGCCAGGTGAAGAATTGCCCGGTGATGCGGAACAGCCAACCGCCCCGCTGTTCCCCGGTCTTGGTCAGGGAGGTCACGGGGGTTGAGATCCTGGAGGCCAGCATGGGCACCAGGGTCAGGGCCACCACCAGGGAGCAGCCCAGGGAGAAGCTGACCACATAGGAGAGCTGCTTGAACATGATGCCGGACATGCCCTGCATAAAGACCAGGGGCAGAAAGACCACCAGGGTGGTCAGGGTGGAGGCGATGACTGCGGCCACCACCTCCTGGCTGCCCTCGATGGCCGCCGATCTGGGGCCCCGGCCCGATTCCCGGAGGCGGTAGATGTTCTCCAGGACCACGATGGCGTTGTCCACCAGCATACCTACTCCCAGGGCCAGGCCGCCCAGGGTCATGAGGTTGAGGGTGAACCCGCCGAAGTACATCAGGGCGAAGGTGGCCACCACGGAGATGGGGATGGCCGTGGCGATGACCGCCGTGGAGGGGATGTTGCGCAGGAACAGAAGCAGGACCAGCACGGCCAGGGCCCCGCCGTAGAGGACTGTGGTGCCCACGTTGGTGATGGAGCGCTTGATGTAGTCGGAGGTGTCGATGATGGGGATGATGTGGATGTGGGGGATGTCCTGGTTGATCCGTTCGACCTCCTTGAGGACCCCGGCGGCCACCTCCACCGTGTTCTTGCCCGACTGCTTGTTGACCGACATGCGCACGCCGGGCTGGCCGTTTATCCTGACGATACGGGTCACCTTCTCCCAGGCGTCCTCCACCACCGCGATCTCGTGGAGCTGGATGGGCGCCCCGTCCCGGATGGCCATGACCGACCCGCGCAGCTCGTCCAGATCGGTGAAGACTCCCGGGGTGCGGATGGTCACGTCCAGGTCGCCCTGCTCGATGGACCCGGCCGGGAGGTTGATGTTGCCCTCCTTGATCCGGCTCAGGACCTGGTCCAGGGGGATGCCCAGGGCCTTGATCTTCTCGGCGTTCAACCGGACATGGATCTCCCGGTTGAGTCCGCCCCGGATATCCAGAGAGGCCACCCCCGGAATCCGCTCGATTCTGTTCTTGACCTGGTTGTCCAGGATGTCCCTGATCTGGATGGGATCCATCTTGCCCGAGACCCCCAGGATCAGGATGGGGTAGGCGGCCAAATCGAATTTACGCAGGCGGGGCCGCTCCGCATCGTCCGGAAGATTGGGGATGACCCGGTCGAGCCGGTCCCGGATGTCATTGGCCGCCGCGTCCAGGTCGGTCCCCCAGGAGAAGGTGACCCGCACGCTGGAGCGGCCCTCGGCCGAGACCGAGGTGACCTCCTCCACCCCCGGAACCGCGCTCATTGCCTCCTCCACCGGCCTGGTGATCAGGTCCTCTATCTCTTCGGGGCTGGCGTTCTCATATTCGGTGGAGATGCTTAAGGTGGGGTAGGTGATGTCCGGCATGAGGTCGATGGACAGGCGGTACAACGAGACTCCGCCCAGGATGACCACAATCAGGGAGACCATGACCGTCAGGACCGGGCGCCTGACGGAAAAGCCGGAGATGTTCATTTATCTTCTTTCCGCTCTTTGGCGGGGCCGGTTTTGGGGGCCGGCTTTTCGCCGGGGAGGACGATGGCTGAACCGTCATCCAGGAGGTGGTGCCCCAGGGTGATCACCGAACCCTCCAGGGCCGGGCTCAGAACCTCCACTCGTCCGCCTTCCGTTATTCCTGTCTTTACCTCGACGAAACGGGCTTTCCTTTCTTTCAGGTCGGCCAGAAAGACCCCCTGGCTTCCGTTTCTTTTGACCAGGGCCGTCTGGGGGATCACCGTGGCATCCGGCTTTTCCCGGAAGGTTATGTCGGCCCGCACGAACATGCCCGGCTTGAGCAGGGTCTGCTCGTTGAGGACCTCCAGTTCGACCCTGGCCTCCCGGGAGGTCTCCTTGAGCAGGGGGGCGATGCGGATCACCCGGCCGCTGAAGGTCCGTCCCGGAAAGGCGTCCGTGGAGATGACCGCCTCCAGCCCGAGCCTGATCTTGGAGTAGTCCCGCTCGATGACGTTTATCACGGCGATAAGCCGGCCGATGTCGATGATGGAGACCAGGGGCGCGTTGGAGGTGAGCATGGCCCCCTCGTCCACGAATTTCTCGCCCACCACCCGCAGGGAGGCCTGGGGGTCCTCCGGGATCTGGATCCGGGTATAGGAGAGCCTGACTTTGGCCATTTTCAGCTCGGCCTCTTTTTGGGAGACCTGGGCCAGGGCCACCTTCAGCTTGGCCTGCTGGGCCTTGTATTCGGACTGGGCCGCGTCCAGCTGGGATTCTGAGGCGATCTTCTTGGCCCTCAGGGCCACGGTCCGCTCATACTCCCGCTTGGCCGTCTCCAGTACGTTGCGCCGCTCCTGAAGATTGGCCCGGGCCACCTCCATCTCCGCCTCGGCCTGGCTGACCTGCTGGCGGTACTCGTCGTCCTCCAGGACGGCCACCAGATGTCCGCTCTGAACCCGGTCCCCGATGTTGACCAGGAGCTTCTCCAGCCGGCCCCCGATCTTGGGGGCCAGGGTTATATGGGAGGCGGGATAAAGGGAGCCGCTGAAGCGGCCCACATCCCGGATGGAGTTCCGGACGACCGGGGCCGCCTCTACGGCCACGGCGGTGTTTTGGGGACGCCGGGGCGCACCCTGAACCGCCTCCTGGGTTTTTTGGTAGATAGTCCATCCCAGGAAGCTCAGCCCCCCCAGAACAACCAAAATCGCGACAGTTTTTTTCATTTGTTCAACCGGTCGTCTAATTGCCCATGTTTAAAATCGTAGATGCGCCCCTGACAGGCCTTCAGATTAAGAACACGGCGCTTCGGATGGGTATTCTGGTGCATGGTTTAATCCCCCCAAGGGGGTTAATTCCCCGCGGCTTGCCGCGAGTACAATCACTGTTTTTCTCGCCATACCCCCGCTGCTTGCTGCGGGGCGGTTGATTCAAATTCACGATGATACCCGTGGTTCTATCCGGAATCATAGCGGAAAGCAATATTAACAAAGCATCCGGCCTCTCGCTTTCCGAAAAAAATTTCAAGGCGTGTAACATTCTATATTTAATGAGATTATATCGATATAAATCTTTTCTGCATTTCTTCCTTATAATCTTTAATTATCCTAATTTTACCCCCGGCCCGAGGACCGGGTCAATAACCGTATGGGGACCTTACCGGACAAGAGGCGGAAGCTTATCTCCCGGGCCGCCGGAGCGCTTTGTTGTCCGGGGTAAGGACCAAGGGGTTTATGGACTGTCCCGGCCATGGTAGGCTGAAGGGATAAGGAGCCAAGAAGACGGTTTATTTTTGAGCCTGAATGGTCTTGGGAGCTAGATGAAGGGGCGGACCAAGCCAGCGGATATAATCTCCGTGTTTCTGGTCTCGGCCGGGGCCCTGACCTATGAGATGGCCCTGACCCGCCTCTTTTCCCTGACCTACTGGCATCATTTCGCGGCCCTTGTCGTGGCCCTGGCCCTGACCGGTTTCGGCTCGGCCGGTTCGCTCCTGGCCCTGGTCCTGCCCTCTCTGAAAAGCCGCCGTGGATCCTGGCTGGTTTTCTCGGCCTTTCTTGCGGCGGGGGCCATGCTCCTAGGCTACTCGGCGGCCGGAGCCGTGGGCCTGGAGCCCCTGGAACTGGCCTGGTCCGGCCGGGCCTGGCTGCGGCTGGCCCTGGTCTGCCTGATCCTGATCGTTCCCTTTGGCCTGGCGGCCGCCCATGTGGCTCTGGTCCTGTCCTGGTCCGCTCGGCCCAATGAGGCATATGCCTTCAACCTGGCCGGTTCCGGACTGGGCAGCCTGGCCACGGCCTGGATGTTGAGCTGTCTGCCGCCGGCCCTGATCCTCTACCCGGCGGCCGGGGCGGTCCTCCTGGGCGGGGCGGTCCAGGCTTTGGGCCTGAGGCGTAAGCAGGTCATAGCCGCCGGGGGCCTTATTCTGGTCTTGGTCGTACTGGCGGTTCACTTTCCTCCCCGGTTGCGGTTCGCGGCCTTTAAAGACCGCACCGCGGCTCTGGCCGCGGCCGGAAACAGGGCGGTTTATGGCTCCTGGGGTCTGCGGGGATTCCTGGAGGTGATCGGCGGTCCGGCCTTTCATCACGCTCCGGGCCTGTCCCTGAACTGCCCGGAGAAGCTCCCGGCCCAGCTGGGTCTTTTCCTGGACGGCGACCTGATCGGCCCCATCACCTCGTTCCGCTTCTCTGCTTCTGGGGCCGGTTTCACCGGCTGCCTGCTGGGCCGGGTCCCCTTTGAGGTGTTGAAACCCCGGAAGGTTCTGTTCATCAACCCCGGCGGAGGGCTGAGCCTGCTGGCCGGCCTTTCCGGGAAAACTGACCGGGCCCTGGTGGTGGAGGAGGACCCCCGGCCCGCCGCTCTGCTGAAAGGCCCTCTGGCCGGGTTCAGCCAGGGGCTCTATCTGAACCCCATGGTCAGGATCAGGAACCAGGACCCCTGGGCCTTTCTCAATCGCTCGGGAGAAAAATTCGGAGCCGTGGCTCTGGGTTCGGGAACCGCCTGGAACTCGGGGGGAGAATCCGGGCTGGGGGTCACCCGCCTCCTGACCCGGGAGGGTCTGGGGCTGATGCTGGACCAATTGGACGGGCAAGGCGTCCTGATCCTGAGCGGGCCTTTGATGACCCCGCCCCGGGCCTGCCTCAAGCTGCTGGCCGCCGCGACCCGGGCCGTCCGGAGCCGGGGAGGGCGACCCAGGGAAGCCCTGGCCCTGCTCCGGGACTGGAACACGGTCGTGATTATGATAAAGCCCTCGGGCTGGAGCCCGGAGCAGCGGCAAAGAATAAGACGCCTGGCCCTGGACCGGGGCTTCGACCTCTCCTGGCTGGCGGATCTGGAGGAGAAAGAGCTGAACCGTTTCCATGTCCTGGACGGGGAGCCCATCCACCGGGCGGCCCGGATGATCCTGGGCGGACAGGAGAGGGAATTGTTCCGGGATTCGCCCTTTGACCTCCGTCCGGCCACCCGGGACCGGCCCTATTTTTTCAAGTTCCTGAAAACGTCCGGCTTGAGCCCGGCCCGATGGCGCGCCTACGGACCCCGCCTGGCCGTGACCGAGTGGGGGATTCTGTTCCTGTGGGGCGGGTTTATGGCCGCGCTTCTGGCCGCCGCCCTGGGCATCCTGGGGCCGCTGCCCTTTCTCCGGCCCAGGCCGCCGGGCTCGGCTTTTTTCGCCTTGATCGGGGCGGCCTACATGATCGCCGAGATAACCCTGCTCCACGAGATCCTGTTTCTGCTGGACCGACCGGCCCTGGCCGTGCCCCTGGTGGTGGGCGGGTTTCTGCTGGTCTCCGGGCTGGGCAGCCTGCTGTGGGGTTCACGCAGGCCGGCCCGGTTCGCCCTGGCCGCCGGGCTGATCCTTCCGGCAACCCTGGGCTTAATCAGGACCTGGGGAACAGGCCCGGTACTCTCCCTGGTCCTGCTGGCGCCCGTGGCCCTGATCATGGGCGTCCCCTTTGCCGGGGGCCTGAGCCGCCTGGCCGGAGGGAGGCCCTTCTCCCGGGCCTGGGCTTTTGGCCTTAACGGCTTCTTTGCAGTGGTCGGTTCGCCGGCCGCCGCCTTGATCTGTCTCCAGGCCGGGCACACGGCCTCGATTCTCACGGCCGGGGCCCTGTATCTCCTGGCCGCGTTCAGCTATGGGAGGTCCGAGAAATGCGCTGTCATCTAAACAAGGCGGCTGTTCTGACCCTGTTTCTGGGCTTGCTGGGTGGGCCCTGGTCCTCGGTCCAGGCCCAGGAGAACGGGTACCAAGGTCTCCGTCTGAACATGGTGGAGCAGCAGATAAAGGCCCGGGGAGTCAAGGATCCGGCCGTGCTGAGGGCCATGAGGGAGGTGCCCCGCCATCTGTTCGTGGACCCGGCCCAGCGCTCCCGGGCCTACGGCGACCATCCCCTGCCCATCGGTTACGGTCAGACCATCTCCCAACCCTATATCGTGGCCTACATGACCGAGGCGCTGAGGCTCAGGGGCGGGGAGCGGGTTCTGGAGGTGGGGACCGGCTCGGGTTACCAGGCGGCGGTTCTGGCCAGGGTCGCGGGCCGGGTTTATTCTCTGGAGATCGTGGAGCCTCTTTTTCGCCGGGCCCGAGACCGGCTCAAGGATTTGGGGTTTGACAACGTCAGCCTCAAAAACAAGGACGGCTACTTTGGCTGGCCGGAAGAGGGCCTCTTTGACGCCGTGATCGTGACCTGCGCGGCCGGGCATCTGCCCCCGCCCCTGATCCGGCAGGTGAAGAACGGGGGGCGGATAATCATCCCCGTGGGCCGGCCCATGACCGTCCAGGACCTGGTTCTGGCCGAAAAGGACGGACAGGGCCGGGTCAGGACCCGGTCGCTCATGCCGGTGCGGTTCGTGCCCCTGGTCAGGGGAGGGGAATAGAACCGCCTGAGCGGGCCCCCAAAAAAAAGCCGGGGGCCGCCCAAGCGGCCCCCTTGTGGGTGGTTGGGCAAGGATGGGGTTATTGAACCAAGGAGAGATGGTGGTTGGCCAGCTGGTAATGGCTGGGCGAGGTTCTCATGGCCTCCTGGAATTTGACGGCCGCGCCCTGTTTGTCGCCCTTCCAGGCCATGATGACGCCCAGATTGTTGTTGGCCTTGGCCGGCCCAAGGGAGCGTTGGAAGATTTCCAGGGCCGCATCCAGCTGGTTCTGGCCGGCGTAGGCCAGGCCCAGGTTGTTGGCGGCCAGGGAATAGTCCGGGTTCAGCTCCAGGGCTCTTTTAAAGCAGCCCACGGCCTTGGTGAACTGTCCGGCCATGAGATGGGAGATCCCCAGGTTGTTGTGGATGGTGGGGTTCTCGGGTTTGATTTTGATCGCTTTCTTGAAATAGGGAATGGCCCGACCGGGCTCGCCCCGCCAGTTGTGTAAAATGCCCAGCCCCTGAAGGGCCACCCAGGCGTCAGATCTGAGCTTGAGGGTTTTGGCCAGGGCCTCCTCGGCCTGTCCGGTTTCGTTGCGGGCCAGCAGAGCCATGCCCAGGCCCTGCCACACGGCCGCATTGTCCGGCTGGTCCTTGGCCAGCATGGAAAAGGCCGCCTCCGCCTGGAGCCATTGCTTGCTCCGTAGATAAGAATGGGCGATCTTCAGTTGCAGACGGCTGTTTTCTCCGCCCGGATTAAGGGAAAGAGCCCGGTTGTATTGAAACAGGGCGGCCGTCCAATCCCCGGCCGAGGCCAGGTGGTCCCCATGCTTTTCCAGCTTGGCCGGATCCTGGGCCTCCAGCTTTTTTTGCTGGGCGGGCGCGGACCAGGCCTGACTGGCGATAAGTTTGTGGGATTCCCGCGAAGTCAGGGACCTGGCGCTGGTGGTCTGAGCGGAGTTGCAGCCCAGGGCCGGGAGCATGGCCAAGAGAGCCACGGCTGCGGCCAGGTATTTCAGGACCGATGCGCCGATGGAACCTGTTTTTGGAGTGATCATCGTTTTCCCCCCTTAACGCAGGAAACTTTCTTTGACCGAGATCAGGGCCGGTCCGACCATGATGGCCATGATCGCCGGAAAGATGAAGAACAACACCGGGAAAAGAAGCTTCAGCGGTATCTTGGTCGCCTTTTCCTCAAACCTTTGACGCCTCTTGGTCCTGACCGTGTCGGAATGGATCCTAAGCGAGCGTCCGATGCTCACCCCGAACCTGTCGGCCTGGGTCAGCATGGCCACCAGGCTGACGATGTCATCCACTCCGCACCTCATGGCCAGGTTGCGCAGGGCCCGGTCTCTGGGAATGCCGGCCCGCAGCTCCAGGGAGACGATGGCCAGTTCCGCAGAAAGGGTGGGGCTGGAGAGGGCCAGCTCGGAGGCCACTCGCCTCAGGGCCGCGTCCAGACCCAGCCCGGCCTCCACGGCCAGGACCAGGAGATCCAGCACCTCCGGAAGTTCCCGATCCAGCTTTTCGACCCTCTGGCGCCTGATATGGTCCAGGACCAGGTTGGGCAGCAGAAAGCCCACTCCCGCGGCCATGACCAGGGCCACGGCAAGAAGAGAGCCCGACAGCCTGAAGCGGATGGGGGAGAGGAAGGTCAGAAGCGGGAAGAGGAGAAAGGCGCAGACCTTCAGCCCGAGAAAAATGTTCAGGGCCTGGGTGGACCGGTACCCGGCGTTGAGCAGATCCTTGCGCAGACGGCTGACCTGCCAGTCCTGCTTGGGCTTGGCCGGTTCGGCCATGCGCAGCAGAACGGCCTTGAGAAAGTTTTTGATCTTCCAGCCCACCAGGCTTTGGGGGGCCGGACCGGCTCCCGCGCTGATGGAGTCGAGTCGTCTGGCCAGGGGGCTTTTCCGGAGCACAAGGGTATAGGCGGCCATGACCAGGAAGAAGGCGGCCAGGGCGAACCCCAGGGAGTAGAAAAGGGCCGGATTCTGACTTATGGCAAAGGTCTCTTCCATGGCTTTTCTACACTTTCAATTTGACCAGTTTTTTGATTAACAGGATGCCGAACAACTGGAACGTGGACCCGGCGATGAGCATTTTCTGACCAAAGGGGTGGTAGAAAAGAAGATCCACATACTCCTTGTTGGTGAACCACAACACGGCCAGCAGCGCGGGAGCCATGAGACTCAGGATCAGGCCGGAGAGCCGGCCCTCGCCCGACAGGGCCCTGACCTGGCGTTGAAGCCGAAAGCGGTCCCGGATGATGTGGCTGATGTTGTCCAGAACCTCGGTCAGGTTGCCGCCCGTGTCCCGCTGCATGATCACGGCGGTGACAAAGAACTTCACGTCCGGCAGATCCACCCTCTGGACCAGCCCGGTAAGGGCGTCCTCCAGGCTCTTGCCGTAGGAGTAGTCGTCGAAGGTCCGGTCGAACTCGTCGGAGATGGGGTTTTCCATCTCCTCCACCACGGCCTGGAGTCCGGCGCTCAGAGAGTGTCCCGCCCTCAGGGACCTGGCGATCAGGTCGACAGCCTCGGGAAACTGCTCGGAAAAGGCGTTGAGCCTGCGTTTCCTAAGCAGCTTGACCCAACTCCGGGGGATCATGGCCGCGGCTCCGCCCAGGATCAGCCAGAACCAGGCCAGACCGCTCAAGTGGCCCACGAGCCCGCCCAACCCGGCCAGGGTGGCCGTGAGCAGGATGAAGGTGCCCACGTTGCAGGGGTTGCCGGCCTGGTTAAGGAGGCGGTTGATATTGGATTTCAGCGGCAGGGTTTTCAGCAGAGCGTCCAGAAGGGGGATGGTCGAGAGCGAATTGTCCCGCAGAAGAACCCTGGCCGCTTCCTGTTTCTCCACCTGGTGGGGCTTGAGGGAGTCCAGCCGGCGGTGAAAATCGTCCTGGCGTTTTTTCAGGCCCGGCAGAAGGATCGGCTGGAGGGCCATGATCAGAGCCAGGAGACTCAGTCCGGCGGCCAGGGCTGCAATCCAGATCATATCTCGCCTCCCGAGTAGATGGAGGGATCCAGATCGAGCCCCATGGACTCCAGTTTGACGCTGAAATGGGGCCTGATTCCGGTGGGGCCGAAAGTGCCCCTGACCCGGCCCATCTCGTCCACCCCGGTCTGCTTAAAGGTGAAGATCTCCTGCATGGTGATGGTGTCGGCCTCCATGCCGGTGATCTCCTGAAAACTGATCACCCGTCGCGAACCGTCGGACAGCCTGGTGGTCTGGATGATGATGTTAACGGCGCTGGCCACCTGCTGACGGATGGCCTTTTCCGGTATCTCCAGGCCGGCCATGGAGATCATGGTCTCCACCCGGGACAGGGCGTCCCGGGGAGTGTTGGCGTGGATGGTGGTCAGGGACCCGTCGTGGCCGGTGTTCATGGCCTGCATCATGTCCAGGGCCTCTCCGCCCCGGACCTCGCCCACCACGATCCGGTCCGGCCTCATCCGCAGACAGTTGCGGACCAGATCCCGCAGGGTCACCTCGCCGTGGCCCTCGATGTTGGGCGGCCGGGTCTCCAGCCGGACCACGTGCTCCTGCTGGAGCTGCAGCTCGGCCGAGTCCTCGACCGTCACGATCCGTTCGTAAGTCGGGATAAAGGAGGAGAGGACGTTCAGCAAGGTGGTCTTGCCGCTGCCGGTTCCGCCGCTGATGAGCACGTTCAGCCGGGCCTTGACCACCGACTCCATGACCCGGGCCATGCCCTGGCTGAAGGAGCCCAGCCGGATCAGGTCGTCCACCCGCAGGGGGTCCACCGAAAATTTACGGATGGACATGGAAGGCCCGTCAATGGCCAGGGGCGGGATGATGGCGTTGACCCGGCTGCCGTCGGCCAACCGGGCGTCCACCATGGGCGAAGACTCGTCGATGCGCCGGCCCACGGCCGTGGCGATCTTGTCGATGATCTTGAGCAGGTGGGCGTCGTCCCTGAACCGCACCGGCACCCTGGTCAGCCGGCCTTTGCGTTCCACATAGACCTGATTGTAGCGGTTGACCAGGATGTCGTTGATGGTGGGGTCGGCCAGAAGAGGCTCCAGCGGGCCCAGCCCCAGGACCTCGTTCTTGATCTCCAGGATCAGGTTTTCCCTCTCGGCCGCGGACAGGGGCCCGCTCTCGCTTTCCAGGATGATCCTGATGGCCGATTCCAGGTCCTTTTCCGCCTGTTCGGTGGGGGAGTCGGACAGGATGGAGAGGTCCATCTGGTCGATGACGCTGTAATGGACCCGGGCCTTGAACTCCTGGAACGACGATTCCCGCTCGTCGTTTTTCTGCTGCTCCATGGCCTGGGTGGGGATGGACTGGACCACCCCCAGGCGTTCCCTCAGGCTCATGCCTCACCCCCGACCAGGGCCTTGGGCTTGGGCTTGGATTTGAGCAGCCCGCCCAGAATACTCTTTTTGGCGGACCTGAGGCTCATGGAAGCCTTCTCCTTGGTCTCTTCGTCGGGTAACTCGTCAAAGGACTGCTCGTAGCTCCTGATCAGGGCGTCGGTGAGTTTGAATACCGCCTTGGACCAGGGCGCCTTGGGCTCCTCCTTGAGAACAGGGCGGCCGATGTTGCTGACCGAGCGGACGGTCAGGGGGTCGTTGGGCAGCCAGGCCGAGACGGGCTGGCCCAGGGCCGCTGCCACGTCCTTGGTCTTGACCGCGCCCTTGGCGTTGTAGCGGTTTACGGTCAGGGCGATCTTGTTTTGGTTGTAGCCCAGCTGGTCGAAAAGGTTCAGAATCCTGCGCCCGGAGCGCAACCCCACCACGGTGGGCTCGATCACCAGGATGACCAGCTCCGAACGGTCCAGGGCCAGCAGGGTCTGCTCGTCCAGCCTGGAGGAGGTGTCCACCACCACCAGCTCGTGGCTCATGGTCAGGTGGTCCAGGGCCCGGCCCAGATGTTCCGGGGTAATCCACTCGGCCGCCACCTGGTCCTTGGGAGCGGCCAGAAGATGGAACCCGGGGGCGATCTCGCTGAGGAAGCTGTTCATCATGGCCGTGTCCAGCCGCTCGAAGTTGGAGGACACGTCGAACAGATCCCGTTTGGGCTCCACGTCCAGCATGAAGGCCAGGTCCCCGCCGGAACGGTCGAAGTCAAGAAGAGCCACCCGCCTGCCGTGGCGCTGGCTGATGGCCCAGGCCAGGTTCAGGGTCAGGGTGCTGGAGCCCACGCCGCCCTTGGTCCCGATCACGGCCAGCAGCCGGCCGGCCCGCTGGCCGCCTGGGGTGATCTGCCGGCCCAGGCGCAGCACGGCCTCGTTAAAGGCATCGGGCTTGTCGTTACCGGACAGAAACTCCCGGACCCCCGCCCGCATGGCCTTGACAATGGCCTCCGGCTCCGTGGTGGAAGAGTAGGCCACGACCACCCCTTTGGGCAGGGAACGGGTCAGCCGCTCGATCAGGTCCATCAGCCCTGGAAAGGCCGGGTCGTATTCTATGAACAGGATATCCGGATGATGCTGGATGGCCTTGCGCTCGAACTCATAGGTGGAAGACTCCATTCCCACCAGGCTCGATACCGGGGAGAGGGAGACCATCTCCTTCATTCTCTCGGAGCCGTGCCGGGTCAGGTACAGGGCCAGAACCTTTGGTTCAAACGATTCCAATGTTATCCCTCCGTGTTGTAAATCACGGGCCGGGTGGCCCGGGTTCCGAAGTCGGCCCCGGTGGTGATGCTGTTGGGGATGACGTATCCGGCCCTGACAAATCCGCCCACGTCCTTGAAGGGAGCGGATCTGACGCTGTGGATCTCGTAGGTAACGAATCCGACCACTTTGACCTGATGGCAGCCGCAATGCTGCTTCAACTCGACCACCGGCAGATAGACCAGCCAGGGCTCCGGCTCCTCCCAGGTGCCGTTATTCCGACCGCCCTCGCCCACCGGGGTCTTGAACCGTCCCTCCAGGGCCCGGAAGGTGTTGACGGACAGGTTGCCGTTGATGGTGCTGAGGTAATCCCCGATCTTAACCGGCGGGGAAAGGTAATTCTGATTGACGTAGTTTTTAACGATCGGATCGTTGGCATGAGAATGGAAAAATGCATGCCATTGACCGGTCTCATTGTTTTCGCTGTGGAACTCGATGTACATTCCATTAGGGAAGTTTTCACCGTCACCGATAGCTCCGGCCAGGATGCAGATGGGCAAAACCGGCAGTCCGCCGCCCTCGGTCCCGCCGCCCGCATCGGAGCCGTCCTCGCCCGGAGGAACCCCCGGGGGGACCGAACCAGCATAGCCCAGGAAGGCCACTGCGGAGGTCCGCAGCTTCACGTCGTCCATCCCGGCCATTTTGGCGAAGAAGGTGGAGACCGGATTGTTGGCCAGGTCATCCCGCCTCAGCTTGACCCTGACCGCGGTCAGATCGTCCGGATCGTCCGAAAAACCGGTGACCTCGAAGTCGCCCGACTCATGGTCCCAGCGGCCGATCTCGAAATCATCGTCCAGCATTACCAGGGGCGTGGTCACCGGCACCTTTTCGCTTTGCGGATCCTCCGGGTCCTCCGGCAACAGCTGCACCGCAGTGTGCTTGCCGGTGAACGAGTGAGCCTGGGCAAAGGAATCCTCCGGAGTGGCCACGGCCAGGAGATCCTCGTCATAGGTAATCATGGTCTGGGCCGCGGCCAGGACCGCCGCGTCGTTGGCGTTCTGCAGTTCCGCCTTGGCGGAATAGATGGACCCCAGGTCCACGGCCGCACCGGTGAAGCCCACCAGGGCGGTCAGACCCATGGCCACCATTACCGCCATGGCCCCACGTTCTTCTTTAACCAGCTTAGATAATTTAGTAAGCCAGGTCATGACCGAATTCTCCTTCCAATTCGTCCAGGGACAGCGGGAGGGCGTGCATCTCTTGATCCCGTTCCACCATCTGCCCCAGGAGATAGAATCCCAGATCGCCCGGCTCCTTGAGCCCCTTGGTGGGCCATTTGTCCGGGAGACCGTCGCCGGGTTTGACAATCTTGGGAGTAACCAGAATCACCAGTTCGGTTTTGCCCTTCTGGTAGCTGGTGGACCTGAACAGGGCGCCCAGGATGGGAATCGAGCCCAACAGAGGCACCTTGGTAACCTTTTCGGTCAGGGTGTCCTTGAGCAGGCCGGCCATGACAAAGGATTGCCCGTCATCCAGCTCCAGCTGGGTTTTGGCCCGGCGGGTGGTCAGCCCCGGCACGGCGAAGCCTTCGATGACCACGGCCGAGGAGTAATCCAGTTCGCTCACCTCGGGGGAGACATCCAACCTGATCTTGCCCTTGGCCGTTACCTCAGGCTTGAACTTCAACTGGATACCGTATTTTTTGAACTCGATGGTGACTCTGTCGTTCTGGGGGACGGGGATCGGGAACTCGCCGCCGGCCAGAAAATCGGCCTCTTGACCGCTGGTGGTGACCAGATTGGGCTCGGCCAGCAGTTTGGCCAGCCCGTTCTCTTTGAGGGCGTCCAGGAATCCGAAAAAGCGGTTGCCGTTTACGGAGAAGCTGCCGAAACCGCCCAGGGTGTCGGCCGTGTCCACGTCAAAACTGATTCCGCCATCTCCAAATTCGATATTGGTAATTGAGGTCAACCCGCCCAGCAGGGTGAAGAAAAACCCGCCCTGATCCACAAAGCCCAGGTTCACGCCCAGTTTTTTTACCACCATGGAACTTATCTCGGCGAACCTGACCTGGAGCAGGACCTGCTGGTTGCCGCCGATCTCCAGCAGGTTGGCCAGGCCGCCCTTTTCGCCCACCATGGCTTTAGCCATCTGTTCGACCCTGGCTTTCACCTCCAGGCTGGAGACCCGCCCGGAGATTACCACGGCCCCTTCCAGTTCCCGGACCTCGATCGTTTCGTTGGGCCAGAGGTAATGGATATTCTCCTTGAGCTTGGTCAGATCCCGGTTGACCTTGATCTTGACCACGCCCATGACCTCGTCCTTTTCGCCCCACAGGGTGATGTTGGTGGTGCCCACCTTGCGGCCGTTGACATAGATCTGATCGGTGGAGATGACCACCACGTCGGCCACTTCGTCGTTGCCCACGCTGACCCTCTTTATGGGGGAGGGCAGGTTGACCAGCCGGGAATGGCCGCTTTCGATGTCCAGGGAGGATATTGAGAGGGGTTGACCGTTGGCCTTCAGAGCCGGAAACAGGACCAGGACAAGGAGACAGAGGGCAAGGAGCCCGTATCCCGAATAACGCTCAGGGCGGAGCAGGCAGGCTTTTGTTTGGGGGACGTGGTATCTCATGGTCTGGTCTCATCCCTTCAATCCGAGTCTTGTTACAGCGCTTGAACGCTCCTGGTAACTCCTTTGATGACTTCCACCTGAGGACCTGTTCTCTTCCTTACGGGATTGGCTTTTTGCTTGGGCTTGGGGGCCGGTTCGTCTGGTTTGACCGTGGCCGGAATGGTGTTGACCGGAGCAGGCATCAGGGCGGTCATCCTGATTCCTTCGGTGGAGGCGTCGAGGCGGTCGCCCTGGTTCCGCAGGGCCAGATGCAGCTTGCCTTCGCTGGAGGAAAGGGCCAGTTTCTCGCCTTGAACAGGGTCCACCTGGAGGGTGACCACGGTGACTTTCTTGGCCTTGGCGTTTTTTGCCCCGATCTCTTTCTGAATCTGTTCACCCACGGCCAGAACCTTGACGTCTTGGAGAACCATGCGGCTGACCGGATCTTTGGAGTATTGCCCCGAGGCTACCGTAACGTAGACATCCACCCGGTCGCCGGCCTGGAGGAAGCCGGCCACGCCGATAACCTCGTCCACCTTTACGGTGAGGGCCCTGGCTCCGGCCGGTACCACGGCTGAGAGGCCTCCGGAGAGACCTTCCTTGGCCAGCTTGGAGGGCAGCATAACCTCCCCTTTGACCACCGGGCCCTGGACCACCCTTCCCAGCAGTTTTTTGGCGGAGGAATAATGTCCGACGGGCAGGTTCGCCTTGGGCCATGAGATGGTGGACAGATGGGCTTTCCCCAACTGCTGCCCGGCGGCCAGATTGGTGGCCGCCACCACCACCTTGCCCTCGGGAGTACGGGTGACCGCAGCCTGACGGGCCTGGGCGTTGAGCCAGCGCTGGGAACCCCAGGCCGCGGTCAGGGCCAGGACAACCGCTAAAAAAGTAAACAGTAAAGGACCCTTGCGTCTCATCGTAATCCCCTATTCATGCCGCATCTCGGTGGCCGAAGAAAGGGTTATGGATCCCAGAACTCCGGGCACCAGACGGCTCAGGATGGGGAAGTCGTAAAGGGCGTTTATCTCCACCCTGACCGTATCTCCGGTGTCACCGTCGGCCCCGGTGACGGTGACATTGGCCGCCATGGGGAAGGAGGTGTTCTCCAGGAGATCCACAACCTCCTGCTTCACATATTCGTTGGTGATCGCGTCGTCGGTGTAGACGGCTCCGAGACGGGCGCCTTCCCTGCTGGCGGTGATCATGATCTGCTTGGCGTAATAGGCCGAACCCAGTTCAATGGTGCTGAAAATGAGCAGGAGCATGGCCGGCAGAAGGAGGGTGAATTCCAGGGCCATGGTTCCGTCTTCCCGTCTTATGAGGGCTCTGATCGGTCTCATCGGATCACCCCGATGGCCGCCATGGCCACGACTCCGCCCAGGATGGCCAGACCGTAGGGCATGCTCAGCCCGCTGGGACCGGTCTTGATCCCGGCCAGGGCGTTGCCTAGAACCTGGGACAAGTCGGCTGGTTTGGAACCGCTCCGTCTGGATCTTAGCCCGGCCCTGGCAATGATGGACAGGGCCAGAACTCCGCCGATAACGGTAGTCAGGCAAAAAAGAGTTAACGCCAGATAGGGGCTTAAGAAGGTTGAAAGCGCGCCCAGGGCCTTAACGTCTCCGGCCCCGACCGCTCCGATGAAGAAAAAAAAAGCCATCAAGGAAAATCCGGTGAGCCCGCCCAAAAGGGAGGCCCAGAGTCCGGGAAGTCCGCCCTCGGCCAGGCCCCAGGCCAGGCCGGTCAAGGCCAGGACTGCGGTAATGGCGTTGGGGATGCGGCGGGAAGCCAGGTCGTAGCTGGCCATCAACCCGCTGAAGACAATCAGCCAACCGGTTATCTCAAAACCCAGTCCGCTGAAGGAGAGCCAGACAACGCTGATAAAGGCCGGGGGGAGGGCCCAGTGGCCCCCGCCCCGATCCTCCATGAGGCCCAAAAGGTTTTGTCTCTGAATGTCATTGGCGACTTTCATCAGACCAGCCTCATCAAAGTCTCTGCCTACCCGGCAGCTCCGCCAGCCA
Organism: Desulfarculia bacterium; assembly: GCA_963662305.1. Lineage (GTDB taxonomy): Bacteria > Desulfobacterota > Desulfarculia. Next base: position 2,329,675 of record OY759351.1, read on the forward strand.
GGGTGTCGGTGGCGTCCTGGATGTTGGTCGAGATCTGGCCGCCCAGAAGAGTGGCCGCGCCGGCGATGCCCACGCCGACCAGGGCCAGAAGAAGAGCGTACTCAACCGCGCTGATGGCGTTCTCTTCCACAAAAAGCCTTTTCACAGTCTTCAAAACCTTCATCTTCGTTCCTCCTTATTTTGGATCGTTCAAAACTCTTGATTTTTGATTTGGTCGCCTTACGGCTCCATTTCCATTTGCCTTCTTAATGGCAAGGTCAATGCCAGAATGGGCGGGTAGGTCTGATAAAATAAACAATAATAACAATAAGTTAAATAGCAAAACCGGCGACATGGATGAAATCGTTCTCGGAGGAATAGTAGAGAAATAGGTAATTGTTACGAAATCGAAATTACTTTTTTGAAAAGGAGGGGATCAGCGCTTGCGGCGGCGGGCATCCAGCTTGGGGTGGCTTAAAGAGTACTTATCGAGCTTATACACCAGGGCCCGGGGGGTGATGCCCAGGAGTTTGGAGGCCCGGCTTTGAATCCAGTTTGATTTTTCCAGGGCGGCCAGGATGGCGCTGCGCTCCAATTCCTCCAGGTTCAGGTTCTCCGGGTCCAGCCCCCCGGCTTCCGGCGGAGTTTTGGGGGTGATGCCCAGGTCTTCGGCCAGGACTTGGTGGTCGCTGCCGAAAAGCAGGGCCCGCTCGACCACGTTCCTCAGTTCCCTGATGTTGCCCGGCCAGTCGTACTCCTCAAGGAACCTGGCCGCTTCCGGGCTGAAGGGAAGAGGGGGGCGTTTGATGTCCACGGCCAGATTGGCCATGAATTTTTCCGCCAGGGGCAGGATGTCCTTTTTCCGTGCACGCAGGGGCGGAATTTCGATGTGGGCCACATTGAGCCGGTAGAAGAGGTCCCTTCTGAATGCTCCCTCCTCGATAGCCGGGGCCAGGTCCCGGTTGGTGGCGGAGATTATGCGGACATCCACATGGACCTCCCGGGGACCGCCCACGCGGTGGATGATCTTGTCCTCTATGGCCTGAAGGACCTTGGCCTGGGTGGAGGCGGACATGTCCCCCACCTCGTCCAGAAAAAGGGTTCCCCGGTGGGCCTGTTGAAAACGGCCGGCCCTGCTTTTGTGGGCTCCGGTAAAGGCCCCCTTTTCGTGTCCGAACAATTCGCTTTCCAAAAGGGTCTCGGTCAGGGCCGCGCAGTTGACCGTAACCAGGGTCTGGCCCCGCCTGCCTGAATTGGCGTGAATCGCCCCGGCGATGAGGCTCTTGCCGGTTCCGCTTTCGCCGGTCAGAAGGACCGTGGCGTCGGTGGGGGCCACCCTGGTGGCCTGTTCAATGACCCTCTTCATGGCCTCGCTTTCGGCGATTATGCCATTGAGGTTGTAGATGTAAGGCTGCTCATGCCTGAGGTAATCCAGGGAATGGCTCAGGGCCGATTTTTCCAGGGCCTGCCTCACGGTGATGCCCAACCGTTCCAGGCTGATGGGCTTCTCCTGAAAGTCGAAGGCCCCCAGGCGCATGGCCTCCACCGCCGCCTCCACCGAGGCGTAGCCGGTGATGAAAATCACGGGAATGTGGGGCAGGTGTTCCTGAACGTAACCGGCGATCTTAAACCCGTTGACCCGGGGTATCTCCAGATCGGAGATGATAAGATGAAATCCTTGCTTCTCCAGCAATTCCAGAGCGGTCTGCCCGTCCTTGGCCTGGCTGACCAAATATCCGCAGGATTCCAGGTAATCGGCCAGCAGCTCCCGCAGGCCGTTTTCATCTTCGACCAACAATATCTGATGATGGTTTTCAGCGGGCATTTTTTCCCATCCCGGCTAAAGGATCTCCCCAATAAGGACGAAACAATCCATATCTCCATAAAGGAGGTAATTTAACCAAATAATAATAGCACATCGCGCCTCTTAAAAACAGCCACCTCGGACCGCAAGGGGGGGAGAACGGCCCGGTTCCCCTGGAAACTGTTACTGAAAAACGGCAAGGATTATATGATCCTGAACCGGGGACTGATTAAGGAGGGTTTTATGGTCAAGAGGGGGCTCCCCGGATAGGGAGGCCCCTCTGGGGCCAATTTTCAGAGAGAGCTAGAGCCCTGTGTCAAAGATGGCGGTTTCCCCTTTTTTTATCACCAGGCCCTCGCCCACGGGCAGCGGTTCCTCCATGCCTTTCATATAAACGTTGAGGCCGTAAGTGCCGGGCGGGGCCGGGAAGGCGTGCCACAGGGGCCAGTCGTTGTCCCAGCGGCGCTTGACCTTGAAGACGACCTCTCCGGAATCCGCCGCGGTCAGTTCCCAGGCCTGGATCTGGGGGTTGGGCTTGAGTTTGATTCCGGCGTCCAGGGTCAGGACCGTTTCCTTGCCGGCCTCGATCTTGATCCCCTTGAATATCCGGTAGACCTTTTCATCGCGCCCCTGGACCAGGCCCAGGTCGTAGGTTCCGGCCGGCAGGGGCTTGGGTCTCCAAAGGAAGTAGTCGTTGCCGCCGGCATCGTTGCGGACAAAAGGCTCCTCAGACCCAGGCCGCATGACGGCCACGGCCACGGTCGCGTCGCCCAGTCCCTTGGCCTTGTTCAGAACCAGGCCGCCCAGGTTGATCTCGGTCACCTCCCCGCCCTTGACTTCGTACTCGCCCAGGGAGGCCTCGCTGGCCGGTTTGTAGTTGGTGTTGGCATACTGGAGCACCACCTGGTACTTCCCGGCCAGAAGGGGATGGGTCCCTTCCGCGGCCGGCTTGGCCATTTTTATCACCTTGTTGTCCTTGACCCTAATTATCTTGATTTCGCCCTGGGTCACCACCGTGGACTGGGGCATGGCGATCTTCAGCTTGCCCAGCTTGGTCTTGGCCTTGACCGTGGTGGACTTGGCCTGCTCCACCTTGACCGCCACCTCTTTTTTCACCGTCTCCAGGGCGGCCAGAAGCGATCCCGCGTCCTGGGCCGCGATGTACCTGCCGCCTCCGGCCTGGGCCATGCAGGTCAGCTGGTCCTTACCCTTTTCGTCCACCCCGAAGCCCACCACGTGGAGGACGAACTTTACCCCCGACTCCCTGAGGCTTTTGACCACGCCGCAGGGGTCGGCGTCGCAGGTCTCGATGCCGTCGCTGACCAGGACCACGGTGGTCTCCACCTCCTTGGTCTTGAGCGACTCGGCCACCAGTTTGATGGAGGCGGCCATGGGGGTCTTACCCTTGGGGCTGATGGCCTTGACCTTGGCCAGGAGCCCCTCCCGGTCGTCCGAGCCCGAGGGGATCATCACCTCCACGTCCGAGCAGTCGCCCTTGCGCCTGTGGCCGTAGACGGTCAAGCCCACCTTTATCCCCGGGGGCAGTTCCGGAACCACCCTGGCCATAACCTCCTTGGCCGCGTCGATCTTCCTCTGGGAGCCGGCCGCGCCCCACATGGAGCCGGAGCCGTCCAGGATAAACATCACCTCCGGCAGATCCGCGGCCGAAGCGGGGGAGCCCAATAGCGCCCACATCCCGAAAAAGATGAAAATGATGAAAAACAGTCGATTTCTCATGACCCGCCTCCTGTAAAAATCGCAAACCGTCGCATTGCGTTGAGCCCAAATGACATGGACTTTATTATAAACCAAGATCATTCATCAGCGGCGGTGAATTTCGCCGGAAACCTTGTTGCCCCCTCCGTGCTTGGCCTGCAGCATGGCCAGGTCGGCCTGCCGGACCAGGTCGAATTCATCCCCCGTCGACTTTTCCGGGGAATAGGTCGAGATTCCGAAGCTGGCTGTGAACTTTGGGAGGGATTCCGGAGGTTCGGCCCTTAGGACGGCTTTCCGGAGCCGGGCGGCCAGCAAGGCCGCCTCTGCGGCGTCGGTCTCCGGGAGCAGGATTACGAACTCATCGCCCCCGTACCGGACCGCCGTGTCCGTGACCCTGGTCTCTTGCCTGAGCACTCCGGCCAGGGCGCAGAGGGCCAAGTCTCCGGCCCGGTGGCCGTGATTGTCGTTTATGGCTTTGAATTTGTCCAGGTCGATAAAGATCACCGAAAAATTGGTCCTGTTTCTTTGGGCGCGGTGTAATTCATCTTTCAGCCTGGCGCTCAGATAGCGGCGGTTGGCCAGCCCGGTCAAGGGGTCGGTGTGGACCGCCGCCTCATAATCCCTGGTTCGGGCATTCTCCAGATGCAAAGCGACCAGGTCGGCCAGGAGGGAGGCCATGGTCCGGTCTTGGGCGGAGAACTCCCCGTCCAGTTTGTTGACCGCCCCCAGTACGCCCCTGGCCCGGTTGCCGGTCATTAGGGGGGCGTAGATCAGGTTTTTGGTAACAAACCCGGATTTCAGATCCACCCCGGAGAAAAACTTGGCCTCGGTCCGGACCTCCCTGATGTGAAGCGGCCGGCCCGTGTTCAGAACAAGCCCGGCCAGACTCTGGGAGGAGGGAAAGGTGGCCCTGAGAATCTCCTGCCTGACTTTTTCCCCAGGACCCTGGACCAGCCTGAAAAAGAGTTCGTTTTTACGGCGGCTGGGTAGGATGATGGAGACGCTCTCCACCTGGAGGATCTGCCGGGTCCTCTCCCCGGCCAGGGCCATAACCTGTTCGATGTCGCCCAGCCGGGCGCATTGCCGGCTCAGATTCACGAAGTTTTCAAAGTCGGCCAGGGGGCGGCATCTGCCGTAGCTGTCGGCGAGACACAACTCGGGGCGGATCGGGGCTGTTCTCTCCGAACCGGGTGCTGTTATATGTCCGAGGCGAGAACTAAGTCTGTCGTGAATCATGGTTGCCTCCCAGGTTCTGTTCCATTTCTTTTCCTGATTCCGATTTAGGGACGGATGGGTCCCCCGGTTCCGACGGCCCGGAACCGGGGGAGTTTCGGTTCAGATGTCGACGACCACATAAAGCATCTCTCCGCCGATTCTTTCCCGGTGGTAGTAGACCCCGTTGAATTTGTAGTAGGTTTCGCCGTAGACGTTCACCCGTGAGTAGCCGTGGGGCAGATAGGTCACTGCGGCGCCCCTGGGCGCGGACACGACCTCGTAGACCTGATGGCGGCGATCCCAGCGGAAGTAGTCGCCGTTGTGGTAGTAATAGGACCCGTGTCCGATCCGGATCTCCAGGTAGCCATAGGGCAGCCGGCCCAGGGTGAACCCCAGGGGCGCGTTGACCACCACATATCCGTTGGCTCCGGGCCGGTAGAAGACGCCCTCGTGGTAGTGATAGGGAACGCCTCTGAGAACGGCCCTTTTGTGGCCCCTGGGCAGGGTCCGGACCACGGCGTAATGCCGGGACTCGCGCGGGGGAGCCACGGCCCTGGCCGGCGGACGGTTATGGTGGCGGTGGGGGGGACGGTAGTCGGGACCGCCCACCCCGATGCTGACGCTCCAGGCCCAGGAAAGGGCCGGCGCGGCCACCAGACCGGCGGTCAGAAGAGCGGTGAGTAAAAAGCTTTTCTTGTTGGTTCCTTTATGTTTCCTGTTTTCCATGTCAACCTCCTTGGCTGTTGATTGATGTTGTTGGAAAGGGATAGAGCAACCCCTGTGCCAAACCGCTGTCAGGAAGGAGTAATAACCGAAATAAATGAATTAAATCAATACATTAAAGAGGGTATTATGCCGAGCCGGAATGAAAAGAGGGCGGGGGTAAAGCGGAAAATCAATGTTTATATTAAATTAAATTGGCTTAATATAAACAAAATAGTTATAATTAGTTAAGTGAGTTGGTTATCAATCTCCGGACCTGCTGATCCCCAGGCGCCGCATCCGGGAGACAAAGGTGGAGCGGTTTAGGCCGGCCTGCCGGGCCGCCCTGGTTACGTTCCAGCGGTTGCGGGCCAGGACGAACCCGGTATAGGCTTTTTCCAGCTCCGGCCAGGTCAGGCCGGCGAACGGATCAGGGCCTTCCCGGACCGCCCCGCGGGACTCGGCCGGCGTGCTTTGGGTGACGGCCTGGTTGGCAGGGGCGGCGGCTCTTTCCCCGGTCAGGTGGCCGGGCAGGTCCCGGACCTTGATCTGGTCCCCTTTAACCACGGCCAGGAGGTATTTGGCCAGGTTCTCCAGTTCCCTGATATTGCCCGGCCAGGAGTAGGCCAGGAGGTGCTCCATGGCCCGGGGGGAGAGGCTTTTGGGGGGGAGCCCCAGCCGGGCCGACTCCCGCCTGATAAAATACTGGGCCAGGAGGGGGATGTCCTCGGGCCGCCTGGCCAGGGAGGGCAGCTCCAGGGGCAGGACGTTGAGCCGGTAGTAGAGATCCTCCCGGAAAAGATCCCATCCGATCATCTTCTCCAGATCCCTGTTGGTGGCCGAGATAAGGCGCACGTCCACCTGTCTGGTCTCGTTTGCGCCCAGGGGTTTTACCTCGCCCTCCTGAAGAACCCGGAGAATCTTGGCCTGGAGCTGGAGGGCCAGGTCGCCTATCTCGTCCAGGAAAAGGGTTCCCCCATGGGCCGCTTCGAAAAGCCCCTGGCGGTCCTGGGCCGCTCCGCTGAAGGCCCCTTTGCGATAGCCGAACAGCTCGCTTTCCAGGAGTTCGTCCGGGATGGAACTGCAGTTCTGAACCAAAAAAGGCTTCTCCCGGCGGGGGCTGGCCTGGTGGATGCGGCGGGCCATTATCTCCTTGCCCGTTCCGCTGGGGCCCCGGAGCAGGACCGGGAAATCGGTGCGGGCGTAATCCTCGGCGGTTTTGAGGGCGCTTAAGAATACCGCGGCCCGGCCGATGATGTTCTCCTCCTGGCGGAGGTTGTCGATAATGCGCTTGAGCCTTTTGTTCTCCCTGGTCCGGTCTTGGAGGTCCAGGGTGTTGGACAGGGCCATGGCCCCGATGTCGATCATCTTCTGGAGTTCTTGCAGGTAAGCCGAATCCAGATTGAGCCGGTCGCCGGAGAGGCTGGTGTCGATCAACTCCACGGCCCCGTAAACGCTGCCGTCCCGGAGGATCAGGGGGAAGCAGAGGATGGCCGTACTCTTCAGGTCCAGCCCGTCCTCCATCTTCTTATAATGGCGTTCGTCCCTTCCCGGCTCGGCCACGGTCATGCGGCCCTGGCCTATGACCCAGCCCACTATGGAGGGCTGCTCCAGTCCCAGGGTGACGCCTCGGACCCTCTCCGAGCCCAGCCCGGCCGCCTCCACGCAGAGAAAGCCCTCCTCGGTCCTGATCCAGATGGAACCCCGTTCCACTTTTTGGATTTCCAGAAGGGACCGCAAAAACCCGGCCCGCAGAGCATCCGGGTCGGTCTCCTGGAAAAGGATCCGGAAAAAATCAAAAGAGAACGCCTGGAAGGTGGTCGCCGGATCGGATTTCTGTTCAGCCAAGGCCGACTCCTTTCTGACCGTGTTCAGGATACCATCCCTTCTCCCTCTTGCACAAGACGGGCGGAAAGACCTGCTGCAGGGGCCGGGGGACATCCCTTTCCCTGGGGAAAATTCCATGAAACAGGTGGAGTCGGAGCCGGGAGTTGGGTTAGACTGAGAAACAATGTCCGCCCCAGGGGCAAGGGGGTGGATGGTCGTCGCCTCTACTGCACCCACGCAATCCGAGAGCGTTGCAATGCGCTCTTAGAACGGGCCATGGTTGGCTTTGGCAACAGTCTGACCCTAGACAAGGAGCCTGTGGATGAGAATACCGAGCAAGGGAATGTCCAAGGAGGAGCTTTTCCGGCGGATGGAGGCCTATGGGGCCCACGATCTCCAGACCCACGGGGGTCGTACCTGGGCCTATGTCTACGATTCCGGCCAGGCCCGGATAGAGGAGACGGCCAGGGAGGCTTATCTCAAGTTTCTTTCGCCCAACGGGCTGGACCCCACCGTCTTCCCCAGCCTGCTCAGGTTCGAGAACGAAGTGGTGGCCATGGCCGCCGCCCATCTGAACGGGGGCCAGGAGGCCGTGGGCTCCTTCACCTCCGGGGGCACCGAGTCCTGCATGCTGGCGGTTAAGACCGCCCGGGACCGGTTCCGGGAGCTGCGGCCCGAGATCCGGGAACCGGAGATGGTCCTGCCGGTCACGGCCCACGCCGCCTTTCACAAGGCGGCCGCCTATTTCTGCGTCAAGCCGGTCCTGACCCCGGTGGATCCCCAGACCTTCAAGGCCGACGTAAAGGCCATGGGGGAGGCCGTTACTGAAAACACCATCCTCCTGGTGGGCTCGGCCGTCTCCTACGCCCATGGGGTGGTGGACCCCATTGCCGAGATGGGCCGCCTGGCCCTGGACAAGGGCCTCCTGCTCCATGTGGACGGCTGCGTGGGGGCCTGGATGCTGCCCTACTTCAAGCGGTTGGGTGTGCCCATTCCGGACTTCGATTTCTCCGTGCCGGGCGTCACCTCCATGTCCCTGGATTTCCACAAGTACGCTTACTGCCCCAAGGGCGCCTCGGTGATCCTGTACAAAAACAAGGAGTTGCGGCGTCATCAGTTCTTCGCCTGCGCCAACTGGACCGGATATACGGTGATCAACGCCACCATCCAGTCCTCCAAGACCGGCGGGCCCCTGGCTGCGGCCTGGGCCACCCTGAACTCCTATGGGGATAAAGGCTACCTGGAGATCGCCCGGCGGACCTATGCGGCCACTCAAAAGGTCATCCAGGGAATCCAGTCCATTCCGGAACTGCGCATCCTGGGCCGGCCGGAATTCTCCATGGTGGCCTTTACCTCGGACCAGGTCAGCGTCTTCGACATCATCGACGAAATGAGGGAAAAGACCTGGTATGTCCAGCCCCAACTGGGCTTCCACGGCTCCAAGGAGAACATCCATCTGTCCGTGACCGGGATCAGCCTGGACCGGGTGGAGGAAATGCTGGCCGATCTGCGGGAGTGCGTCGCAAAAGCCAAGAGGCAGGGTGCGGATCAAAAGGAGCTGCCCCTGATGCAGGCCCTGGCCAAGATGGACCTTTCCGCCCTGACCCCGGAGGGGCTGAACCAACTGCTGTCCATGGCCGGCATCTCCGGCGGAGCCCTGCCTCAGAGGATGGCCGAGATCAACAACATCCTCAACGTCCTTCCGCCGGAGTTGACCGAAAGGCTGCTCATCGAGTATTTCAATGAAATGTTCCGGTACAAACCTGATCCACCAACCGGAGAATAAGGCACACCAGTAATGGACATCACCCTCGATAACGTCAAAGAGGCGGCCCAAAGGATCGCGGCCCTGGCCCATCGCACCCCTGTTCTGACCTGCTCCACCCTGGACCGCCTGGCCGGCGCTGAGCTTTTTTTTAAGTGCGAGAATTTCCAGAAGGTGGGGGCCTTCAAGTTCCGGGGGGCCTTGAACGCGGTCCTGTCCCTGTCCCCGGAGGAGGCGCAAAGGGGGGTGGTCACCGCCTCCTCGGGCAACCACGCCGCAGCCCTGGCCCTGGCCGCCCGGATGAGGGGGATCAAGTCCACCGTGGTCATGCCCGAGAACGCCCCGGCCATAAAAAAAGAGGCCGTGGCCGGGTACGGGGCCGAGATCATCTTCTGCGATCCGGATCCCCGGGCCAGAGAGGAGCGGCTCAACCAGGCGGTGAAGGAATCGGGCGCAGTCCTGATCCACGCCTACAACGATCCCCGCATAATCGCCGGCCAGGGCACGGCCTGTCTGGAATTGCTGGACCAGATTCCGGATCTGGAGGCGGTGGCGGCCCCGGTGGGAGGGGGAGGGCTCCTCTCCGGAACGGCCGTGGCGGCCAAGGGGACCGACCCCGGCCTAATGGTTTTGGCCGGGGAACCGGCCGGGGCGGACGATGCTTATCGCTCCCTGGAGGAGAACCGGATCGTCCCTTCCACCGACCCCAGGACCATGGCCGACGGGTTGCTCACCTCCCTGGGAACCTTGACTTTTCCCATTATCAGAGAGAAGGTGGAGCGGATCGTCAGGGTGGATGAGGACGATATCGTCCGGGCCATGCGGCTTATCTGGGAGCGAATGAAGATCGTGGTTGAACCCTCGGCCGCGGTGGGCCTGGCCGCGGTCCTCAAGGCCCGGGAGAGCCTGACTGGCAAAAGGATCGGAGTGATCCTCTCCGGGGGCAACCTGGATCTGGGGTCTCTGCCCTGGAAGGATTGACGTGCTGAAAAAGATCGGGTATAAGTCCTAAATAGGAATGAGTCGTGAATAAGAAACGATCTTCCGGAAAAAAGAAGATTAAAGTGGAAGAACCTGCAGCGGAAAATATCAAAGCCCTGGAGATGGCTTTCAGCCAGGCGGGACTGCGGCTGACCCATCAGCGCCTGACTATCTATCAGGAGCTGATGAATTCCCAGGACCATCCCTCGGCCGAGGACATCTTCCGGCGGGTCAGGCGCAAGGTGCCGACCATCTCCCTGGATACGGTCTACCGGACCCTGGCGACGTTGGAGGAACAGGGCCTGGTGGTCCGGCTGCAGGTCTTTGACGAGCGGGGCAGGTACGACGCCGACCTGAGCCCCCACCCCCATCTGATCTGCACCAAGTGCAAGAAGATTGCGGATTTCCACTGGTCGGTCTTTGAACAGACCGACATCCCGGCTCAGCACGAGGAGTGGGGCCGGATAATCCGCCGGGATCTGGTCATGACCGGGATCTGCCGGGATTGTTTGAAGGATACCTAGGCCGAGGGGCCGATATTTTTTTTGGGCTTAGATAGTAATTATTCTTAGTTAGGAATTAAAACCGAAAAATACGACAACCCAACGGTCGGCTCAAGAAGGGGCGGCCCAGCAAAGAAGGGGGAGGAAGCCTCTAATGGCAGACGTGAAAGAGAAGAAGAAGCGGGACGTGAAGGAGGTCAGCGTAGATCCGGCGAGTCAGCAGATGATTTTGAAGGCGCGTGCTGACGGAGTGGAGACCATATTCGACCGGGCGGAGACGATGAAGGCGTGTCCCATCGGGGCCACGGGGACGTGTTGCAAGAACTGCAGCCAGGGGCCGTGCCGGTTGACCATCACGGAGAAGAACCCCAACCCGATCGGGTTGTGCGGGGCCACGCCGGAGACGATCGCGGCGCGGAACTTTGCGCGGATGGTGGCTGGCGGAGCGGCGGCGCACTCGGACCACGGCCGGGGCGTGGCCGAGACGTTTTTGGCGGCGGCGCGTCGGGAGACCGAGGACTACGGGATCAAGGACACGGTGAAGCTGCGGGAGATCGCGCCGGACTTTGACGTGGACATCACGGTGACGGACAAGGACGGGAACGTATTTGACCGTGACATCTACGAGATCGCGGAGGAGGTAGGGGTCAAGGCTCTGGCCCAGTGGGGCCAGCAGAACGGCGAGGTCTACACGGCCAAGCGGGCGCCGGCGGCGCGGTACGAGGTCTGGCGGAAGCTGGACGTGGTGCCGCGTGGTATCGACCGGGAGATCGTGGAGATCATGCACCGGACCCACATGGGTGTGGACCAGGACTACCGGAACCTGCTGAAGCAGTGCTCTCGGGCGGCCATCGGCGACGGCTGGGGCGGCTCCATGATCGCCACGGATTTACAGGACGTGATGTTCGGGACGCCTTATCCGATCCAGGGCGGGATCAACTTTGGCTGCCTGCGGGAAGAGAACGTCAACCTGATTGTGCACGGCCACGAGCCTCTTTTGTCGGAGATGATCGTGGTGGCGGCGCAGGATCCGGAGATGATCGAGTACGCCAAATCCAAGGGGGCCAAGGGTATCACCCTGGCCGGGATGTGCTGCACGGCCAACGAGATCTTGCAGCGCCACGGTCTGCCCATTGCGGGTAACTATCTGCAGCAGGAGCTGGCGATCGTGACCGGTGCGGTGGATGCCATGGTGGTGGACGTGCAGTGCATTATGGAGAACATCGCCAACGTGGCGGACTGTTACCACACCAAGGTGATCACGACCAACCCGCGGGCGATGATGGCCTCGGGGCATACGACCCACATCGAGTTCGACGAGCACACGGCGCTGGAAGACGGCAAGAAGATCGTCAAGCTGGCCATCGACAACTACCCCAACCGCAAGGCTGAGGTGATGATTCCCCCGCATCGGGAAGAGCAGGTGGTGGGCTTCTCCTACGAGTCGATCAACTACCACCTGGGCGGGACCTTCCGGGGCTCGTATGTGCCCCTGAACGACAACATCATCAACGGCCGGATCCGGGGGATTGCGGGCGTGGTGGGCTGCAACAACGCCCGGACGGTGCACGACTCCGCGCATTTGACCGTGGTCAAGGAGCTGTTGAAGAACGATGTGATCGTGCTGACCACGGGCTGCAACGCCATGGCCTGCGGCAAGGCGGGTCTGCTCCAGCCCGAGGCCGGAGCGGTCTACTGCGGTTCGGGGCTGGCCGAGGTGTGCGAGACGGTGGGTATTCCGCCGGTGCTGCACATGGGCTCGTGCGTGGACAACTCGCGGATACTCATGGCCGCGGCCGAGGTGGTCAAGGCGGGCGGACTGGGCAAGGACATCTCGGATCTTCCGGTGGCCGGATCGGCTCCGGAGTGGATGAGCGAGAAGGCCATCTCCATCGGCCATTATTTCGTGGTCTCCGGGGTATACACCGTGTTCGGAGTGACCCTGCCGGTGACCGGTGCGCCGGTGTTCCAGGACTACATCTTCAAGGGTATCGAAGAACTCTACGGCGGCATGTGGGATCTGGAGATTGATCCCTACGAGCACGCAGCCAAGATGATCGCCCACATCAACAAGAAGAGGGCCGCCCTGGGCCTGGACAAGGGCAAGGAAAGGGTTCTCATGGATATGGCCGACCGCCAGAAACTGGACGCGGCGTAACAACGGGCCGCAGAGCAAAACCAGGGGGGCTTACGGCCCCCCATTTTTTAGTCGGTCCGGCGTCTGAGGGTCTTGAGCCTTTCCAGGGCCAGCTCGTACTCCAGCCAGGTATCCAAAAAAGATTCCAGGGCGATGCGGTAATATTTGAGGGCCGCCTCCTTGTCGCCCTTTCCTTCGGCCCACAATCCCTTGGCCGCGGAGCCGATCAAAAGATACTCCGGGGCCTGGCCCCATTTTTGGGTCAGCTCCTCGTCGTCGATTTTGCCGGAAAGGGCTTCGGCCAGGGTGCGGTACCACTCGTCCCGGGTTTGGGTCAGAAATTCGTTGAGCTTTTGATCAGCCGCTTCCGGTTTCCCCAGAAGCAGAAACAGTTCCGCCTCCAAAAGTCTGGCCGAGAGCCTGGCGGCGCTCTCCCGGCCGGGTCTGTTCAGGTAGGGCTGGAGCGTTTTACGGGCCTTGTCCCATTGCCCCTCCATGGCCTGGTAAAAGGCCAGGTTGGTGGTCAGGATGCCGTTCTCGGGTTGGTGGGACAGAATCCTGTTCAGGATTTCATGCTTGTCCTTTTTGGTGCTCTGCTCGTTGTTGACGGCCGCCAGGAGGGCGGAATCATGTTTCAGAGCCTGGGACTTGGCTTCTTCGGTTTCAGCCAGTTTGCTGTTGAATTCGCCTATACCCTTGGAATACTCGGCCCTTTTTCCTGAATCGCTTAAATTTTTCAAGACGGCTTGCTGAACCCGGTCCAGCCTGGACAGGGCCAGGACAAAATCCCAGGCGTCCGGTGCGGCGGCAAGGAGAGAGGTTTTCAGCAGCTCCTCGGCTTGGCCCGGCCGTCCCTCCCGCTCCTCCACCAGGGCGGCGATGTAGTTGAGCCAGCCCTTCTCGGCCGGGGTGTCCCACAGGGACAGGAACAGGTCCCTGTCCTTGGGGTTCTCCAGGTAGCGCCCCAGATATCCGAAAAGCTCGGACGAAGAGCGCCAGTCCAGAGCCTCCAGCTGAGTTTTGTAGGGGCTCTTTTTTTTGTCTTTTTCAAGCCAGTCCAGGAGATAGAGCATCATCAGCGAGGGGTTGTCCTGGGGCTCCATGGACAGGGACTGCTCGAAGAAATGGCGGGCCCGGTCCATGTTTTCCTTACAAAAATGCATCATTCCGGCGGTCTTGATCAGGCCCGGATCCTGGCTCCGGACCGCCTCCTCCTCGGCCTGGCGGGCCGCCTCGGCCCAGCGGCCCTCCCGGGCGGTTTCCAAAATCCGGGCGATCTTGGCATTGGCCGAAAGATCCAGGATGCCGTTCCATTTGAGATGTCCTTTTTCAATCTCCTCCAGGAACTCAGCGGGCTTGAAGATGGGCTGGACCATGCCCATGTCCCACAGGGGCGTGACCAGGGGCAGGGGGCCGGGAGCCCGGTCGGTGACCACCCCGGAGGCGATGCCGATGACCTTGCCCTTCATGTTCAGCACCGGTCCGCCGCTGTTTCCGCCGTAGAGGGAGGCGTCCACATGGATCAGGTCCTCGAAGGAGCGGCGGACGTGGCCCCTGGTGGCGCTGACATTGACCGTGTCGGTCTGGGTTCTCTGACCCAGGGGAAAGCCGATGACGATGATCCGGGACAGCTTGGGAATCTCCTTGGCCGGAGTCTCCCTGTCCAGGGGAAGAGGGATGAGTCCGTTCGGAACCTTGTCGATCTTGAGGATGGCGTAATCCTCCCGCAAGGGGGCGAAAACCAGCTTTTTGGTGGCTACCGGCGGCCTGGCCACGCCCACGATCCGGACAAAGGGCTCGCTGTCGCTGTGATAGGCCGTGTCTGTGAAATAGAAGTCCTCCACCTCCATGCTTTCGATCAGGCCGGCGGTGCGGTTAAAGGCTTTTTGCCCCTCGAACCAGAGCATGAGGCGGTACCCCAGGACGGGATTCATCCCCATGGCCCTGAGCTGGGCATAGGTCTGGAAAAAGGTGCCGTCCTCCAGCCAGGGGCAGGCCACATGGCGGTTGGTCATGAGATAGCCGTCCCTGCTCACCAGAAAGGCGGTCCCCTCGGTTCTCTGGCGGTAGTACCTGGTCCCCTTTTCCTCCAACCAGTATTCCACCATGACAAAGGCCACCGAAGGGGAGTATCTGTTGGCGTGCTCGGTGAGCACGGCGGCGTTGTCCTTCTTACCCAGGTCAAACTGGTACCAGATAATCGGCCCCACGGCCAGCACCAGCAACAGAACGCCCATGAGCCATTTGGTTTTGAGCTGCAGGTTTTTTATGGCCCTGGCCCGGGCCGGGGCAGAGGCCAGATCCGCCGAGATCCGGCGGGCATCCTCGATATCCTCCCGGGTGATGTGGTCCAGCACATTGGCCACGTCGTCCATGCAGCGGGGCCTCAGGTCCTGATCCTCGGCCAGCATGGTCTTGAACAGGATCTCGGCCTCTTCGGGCAGGGGCAGTTCGTCCAGCTTGGCCGAGTAGTCGCAGGCGTTGAAATCGGCGGTGAGGATTTCCACAAAAACCTTGCCCAGGGACCAGATGTCGCTGCGGTGCTCCAGGGGGCGGCCGCCTGTGATGTCCGGATGGCATTCCAGAAGATGTTTGAGCATGGGGCTGGGCCGGTCCAGCTTGGGATCCAGAAAACGGGAGATTTTGTAGTCTATCTTGATGTCCAGTTCGCCTTGGGCATTGCGGATGACCACTATGTCGTTCAGTATCAGGTGGGGGATGATGAACCCCTCCTGCTGCAGCCTGCCCAGTGCCCGGGCGATCTTGGAGAAAAGCCGGAAGGCCACGTTGTAATCGCTCAGCTCTCCGGAACTGACCAGGTCGCCCCAGTTCTCCATATCGATCCATTCGCTGACCCGGTACCACAGGCCGTCCGAGGAGCGGGTCAGTTCGCGGTGGACCACGAACTGTTCGGGCGGCAGTTTTTTTAAAGGTTCCAATTCAAGCTTGAGCCGATAGGCCACCTCGTCGC
Organism: Desulfarculia bacterium; assembly: GCA_963662305.1. GTDB lineage: Bacteria > Desulfobacterota > Desulfarculia. The sequence continues at coordinate 2,345,275 of OY759351.1, forward strand.
TGATCTGGGCCTGGGGGGTGAAGATGCGGATTGAAACGGGTTCGTCCTCTCCCTCCTTGATCGCTTTGCAGACAATGGAGGCGTGCCCTTCATGGATGACTTCCAAGATGCGGTAGTCGTCGATCCGTTCCCGGCCCTTGCCCACATCCATTCCGCAACTGGGGCAAGTGGTCACGTCATGGGCTACGGCCTGTCCACAATTACGACATAACTTCATCTGCTACCTCCCGGTCCCGGATAAGACCGGCCGCCTGATTAAACTCCGACTTGATTGAATCATTATCCTTGGCCTGGAGGGGACAAGTCAACCGTCAATACCCCGCCAGGCCGGCCCGCGTCGTTCTCTGTTTGCCTATTTGGAAGAGATTCAGCATAATGGGTTGCCTTATGAAATAAACCGGAAAGCGGGAGCGATGGCTCTAAAGTTCAGATAGCATAATGTTAATAAAAATAGGGTAAACCCCCGGCTATGCCGGGGGACGCACAAAGTTTGACAGATCCGGGAGTGTAAGAGAGCCTCCATTTTCGAACCGTTCAAAGTTCAGAAACATGGAGACTCTCAATGGAAGGCAACCAAAGTCTAAAGCACACGGTGTGGGAATGCAAATACCACCTGGTTTGGATTCCAAAATACCGTAAGAAAACGCTGTATGGCCAGCTTAGGAAGTGTCTTGGACCAGTATTCAAGGATCTGGCAGTTCGAAAGGAGAGTAGGGTTTTTGAAGGTCACCTCAGGCCGGATCACGTCCATATGTTGGTATCGGTTCCTCCGAAATACTCGGTAGCTCAGGTGGTGGGCTACATCAAAGGTAAGAGTGCTATCCACATCGCCCGGACCTATACCGGACGAAGGAAGAACTTCACCGGCCAGCACTTTTGGGCCAGAGGCTATTATGTATCGACGGTTGGTCTTGATGAGGAAATGGTCCGCAACTACATCAAGAATCAGGAACGGGAAGACAAGAGGCTTGATCAACTTCAGATGTTCAAATAAAAGCCGCCAAAGGTCGGCGCAGGGCTAACCGCTTTGAGCGGTTCCTATATTATATGCCTCCGGCTTTGCCGGAGGTAGATGACTTAAAAATACGAGGAAAGACCTCTACAGGGCGACGACCGGGTATGGATTTCGATTATGATCCGGGAGTAAAGCCTTGAGTGCGAAAACGGGAGAATGACAGATGTCTTTGTACAATCTTGAAAAACTGCTCAAACCGACCTCGGTGGGTGTGGTCGGGGCCAGCGAAAAGCCCGGTTCCATCGGCCGGGCGGTAATGGACAATCTGATTGTGGGCGGATTTGCGGGACGGATCGCGCCCATCAACCCCATGCGCGGCGAGGTCCTGGGGCTCAAGGCCTTTCCCCGGGTAAGCGAGGTGGATGGTCCCCTGGATCTGGTGGTGATCTGCACCCCCATCAGCATCGCTCCGGGGATAATCCGGGAGTGCGGCTCCAAGGGCGTGGGCGGGGTGATCATAATCTCCGGCGGAGGCAAGGAGGCCGGGGAGGACGGCCTCAAGATCGAGGCCGAGATCAGAAAAGAGGCCTACCAGAGCGGGGTCCGCATCGTCGGTCCCAACTGCATCGGGGTGGTCTCCTCCGGGGCCAGGCTCAACGCCTCTTTCGGGCACACCATGCCCCTGCCCGGCAAGCTGGCCTTCCTCTCCCAGTCGGGCGCCATATGCACCACGGTTCTGGACTTTGCCGTGACCGAACGGATCGGCTTCTCCCATGTTATCAGCCTGGGCTCCATGCTGGACGTGGATTTCGGAGACCTGATCGACTATCTGGGCAACGACGAGGATGTCTCCGGAATCCTGCTCTACATGGAGTCGGTGACCAACCACCGCAAGTTCATGTCCGCGGCCCGGGCCGTCTCCCGGATCAAACCGATCATCGTGCTCAAGATGGGCCGCTCCCAGGCCGGGATCAGGGCGGCCGCCTCCCACACCGGGGCCATGGCCGGGGCGGATGCGGTCTATGAGACGGCCTTTAAGCGGGCCGGCATCATCAGGGTGGAGACCATCGAGGATCTCTTCGGCACGGCCGAGCTCACGGGCAAGCAGCCCCTGCCCAAGGGCGACCGTCTGGCCATTATCTCCAACGCCGGGGGGCCGGGGGTCATGGCCGCCGACTACCTGGACTATTACGGCCTGGAACCCAACCAGCCCAGCAAAAAGATAGTCTCCGAGCTGGACAAATTTCTGCCCTCGTTCTGGTCCCATGCCAATCCCTTCGACATCCTGGGCGACGCTTCGCCGGACACCTTCCGCAAGGTGGTCCAGGTCTGCCTCTCCTCCGGAGAGTATGATGCGGCCCTGATCATGACCTGTCCCCAGGCCCTGAACCACCCCACGGACATGGCCCTGCAGCTTACCCCGTCCCTGAAGGGCATGCCTTTTCCGGTCTTCACCGTGTGGATGGGCGGCCGGGACATGGTCTCCGGCCGGGAGGTCTTCAACCTGTCCGGGATCCCCACTTTCGACACCCCGGAGCGGGCCATCCGGGCCTTCCGCTACATGTACCTCTACGGCCTGAATCTGCAGCTGCTCCAGGAAGTTCCACCCAAGCTGTCCAGAGCCATCAAGGTGGACGCGGACAAGGTCCAGGGACTGATCAACAACGCCCTGGACCAGGGCCGGGCCACCCTGACCGAGGTGGAGTCCAAGGAATTACTCTCCGCCTACGGCATTCCGACCACGGAGACCAGACTGGCCGAGTCCGCGGACCAGGCCGTGGAGGCGGCCGAAAAGATCGGTTACCCGGCGGTCATGAAGATCCATTCCCACAAGATCTCCCACAAGTCCGACGCGGGCGGGGTGGCCCTGAACCTGCGCAACGAGTCGGACGTGCGCCAGGCCTACGGCCAGATCATGGACTCCTGTTGGGCCTACGACCCGGAGGCGGATCTGCTGGGGGTGACCATTCAGCCCATGATCAGCCTGAACGGGGTGGAGGTGATCCTGGGTCTGAACAAGGACCCTGATTTCGGACCGGTGATTCTCTTCGGCATGGGCGGGGTCATGGCCGAGGTTATCAAGGACCGGGCCCTGGCCCTGCCGCCCCTGAACCGGCTGCTGGCCCGGAGGCTCATGGAGGAGACCAAGGTCTACCGGCTGCTCAAGGGCTTCCGCAACATTCCCCCGGCCGACCTTAACCTGCTGGAGGAGATTCTGATCAGGCTCTCCCAGATGGCCGTGGACCTGCCCCAGATCACCGAGTTGGACATCAACCCGCTGGTGGCCTCGGCCGACGGCTGTCTGGCCCTGGACGCCAGGGTGATCGTGGAGAAGACCGAGGTGGTTTCTCCTTGCCACCTGGTCATCAGCACCTATCCGGACCAGTACGAGCAGGAGGCGGTCACGGACAAGGGCCTGGCTCTGTTCGTCCGGCCCATCCGGCCAGAGGACCACCAGTTGATGGTTGATTTCTGGCACGACCTTTCGCCGGACTCGGTCTACAATCGTTTTCTGCAACACATCAAAACCCTGCCCCAGGGCCTGGTGCCACGCCACACCCAGATCGACTACGACCGGGAGATGGCCCTGGTGGCCTTGGACCGTAGCGGGGACAAGGAGAGGATCGTGGGCGTGGCCCGCTTGATCGGCCATCCGGACGGGATTGAGGCCGAGTTGGGCATGTCGGTGGGGGATCAGTGGCAGGGCCGGGGCGTGGCCGCCATGCTGCTTTCCCTTATCCTGCCCATCGCCAAGGAACGGGGCTGGAAAAAGGCCTGGACCCAGATCTTCGCCGACAACGAGGCGGCCCTGGCCGTGGCCGAAAAGATCGGGGCCGAAAAGGTCACCCTGGAGGATGAACGGCGCCATGAGCTGATCATCAACCTGGAGGATTGATCCTGACAAGGCCCGGACAGGGACCTTTGTCCAAGGATCTTAACTGAAAATCCAAGCCGCCTTTGTTTCCGGGCAACCGCCCGGGGGCAGGGGCGGTGGATTCACCCCAACCGGCGGCTTCGGGTGAGGCTCCCTCCGCCGTCACCGGGGAATAAGCGAAAAGCCGCTGCCGGATCGATCGGCGCGGCCATCGGTTTCCAGACGTTCCCTTTTATCTCAGGGGGCGGAAACAGGCAAAAGGAGTACCGGCATGGAGAAGCTGATCATCACTGCGGCCGTCTGCGGATCAAACCCCCGCCGGGACAAGAATCCCCATGTGCCCTACTCTCCGGCCGAGATAGCGGCCGAGGCCCTGCGGGCCCACCAGGCCGGGGCCGCGGTCTGCCACATCCATGTCCGGGACCCGCAGAGCGGGGACCCGGCTTTTGAGCGCGATCTTTTCGGCGAGGTGGCGGAGCGGGTCAGGGCCGGCTCGGATATGATCATCAACCTGACCACCAGCGGGTTCAACATCCAGGCCGAAGATGTGGGCCGAGCCAGGCTCATGCCCCTGGAGTTGAAGCCGGAGATGTGCTCCCTGGACGTGGGCAGCCTCAACTTCCGGGGCGGCCGGGTGTTCGTCAATCCCGCGGACTGGGTCGACACGGCGGCCCAGGAGATGCGCAAGGCCGGCATAAAACCGGAGATCGAGGTGTTCGACCTGGGCCACATCCGCCAGGCCGCGGACATGATCGAGCGGGGTCTGATCAACCCGCCGCCCTATTTTCAGCTGTGCCTGGGGGTGCCCTGGGGCGTGGAGGGAACCCTGGAGGCCCTGTTCGACATGCGCAAGAGGCTGCCCCAGGGCTGCCAGTGGTCGGCCCTGGGCGTGGGCCCGGCCCAACTCCCGGTGAACACCCAGACCATTCTCATGGGCGGGCATGTGCGGATCGGGTTCGAGGACAATCTTTACCTGAGCCGGGGGAAGGTCGCCGATTCCAACGCCCGCTTTGTGGAACGGATCGTTAAGCTGGCCGGGATTCTCCAGCGCGAGGTGGCCGACTGCGCCGAAGCCCGGCAAATATTGGGATTGAGGTCCTGAAACCTGTTTTTATCCGGGCGGCGTCCATCAGGTCGGCCTTGATGAACACGGCCTGGCCGTCTTTACCGGGCAGTCTCCTCCGTCTCCGGGGCGCTCTTGTGGTTCACGGCCGTGGCCGTTACCCCCCGCCCGCCCGAATCGGAACATATATGGCCTCTACCATAACCCCCTTTGTCCCTTATTCCGTGGTGGAGCGCTATCCCGTCTGCCTGACTGTGGATTTCGCATCCTCATGCCCGGCAACATTTTTCCGGTCCGCCTGGTCGGCCCGGAAGAGGAACAGGGCTTGACAGTTGACCCCCGGTTTGGTAATTTTTGACCTGTCAACGAACTCATGTTCCTCTGAGAGGAGTATGGGGTAAGGGTTAAACGGCGAAATCAGACATGCCGGCATGGAAGCCGGCGCGAGGTGACCGAGGCGCATGGTCCAGTCCTACGACAGAGGCCGCCATCGTTCGGAGACTCTGGAAAAAGGTCTGCGGATTTTGAATCTTTTCAACGAAGAGAGCCACGGACTGACGCTGGCCGAGATATCCAGATCAATCGGGGTGAACAAAACCTCGGTCTACCGTTATATAAACACCTTCTGCGACCTGGGCTACCTTCGGCGGGAGAGCAAAACCAGGCTGGTCAAGCTGGGGCCGGTGTCCCTGGCCCTGGCCCACTCCTTTATCCAGAGCTCGGACCTGGTGGCGCTGATCAAACCCTTGGTGGACGAGGTCCATACCACCTACAAACTTCACGTGGACGTGGGCCTGCTCCACGGCGAAGCGATCTACCCGGTCTACCGGAGGGAGGCCCCGGACACCCTGGCCTACCGCCATTTTACCGCAGCCGGGGGACTCCACTACCTGGCCACAGGCAAGGCCGCCATGGCCTTCATGGCTCCGGAGGAGAGTCTGGTTCTGATAAAAGCCCTGAACCTGGTGCGGAAAACAGAGCGGACCATCGTGGACCGGGAGGTTCTCCAAAAAGAGATCCAGATGACCAGGGAGAGGGGGTACTCCATCAATAATGAAGAATTTGTTCCTGGCCTGATCGCTTTGGGGGCCCCCCTGTTCAATCTCCATATCTCCCGGGTGGTGGGCGGGGTCAGCTTCGACGCCTCGACCTCCCACACGACCCTGGAGATGTTCGAGGAAAAATACGCCGGGCTTCTGGTGGAACTGGCCAAGAAGATCTCGGCCGTGATTCCCAAGGAATAACAGATTGTCCAGAGGAACTCCGCCGGGAGAGACGAAGGGCTCGTTCTCCCTTTCTGAACAAAGGCGCTCCCGACAGGGGGGCCGGGTCCGGAAGGGACCGTTCTCGGGCAGGGGGCAGACTAGGGTGATGATTCGAAAGTGAGCATTGAAACAAACAAGCTGCTCAGGATCGAAAACCTGGGCAAGAGGTTCGGCGGGGTCCAGGCCGTGAGCGGCTACGACCTGACTCTGGACCGGGGCGAGTTGGTCGGTCTTATCGGCCCCAACGGAGCGGGTAAGACCACGGTCTTCAACCTCATCACCGGAGTGCTCAAACCCACCTCGGGCCGGATCGTATTCAACAACCGGGACGTGACCGGGCTTCGGCCGGACAAGAGGGCCGCCCTGGGCATGGCCCGGACCTTTCAAAATATAAGGCTGTTCGGTCCGCTGCCGGTGTTGGACAACATCAAGATCGCTTTTCACATGCACCACGGCACCGGACTTCTGCCCACGGTCCTGAGTCTGAACCGGCATCGCCGTTCGGAGAGATTGATCGAGGAACGGGCCCTGGAGATTCTGGAGATGATCGGGTTGGCCGACAGCAGGGACGAGCTGGCCGACAATCTGCCCTACGGCGACCAGCGCAAGATCGAACTGGGGAGGGCCCTGGCCACCTCCCCGACCCTCCTCCTCCTCGACGAGCCGGCCGCCGGGATGAACCCCAGTGAAACCGAGGAGATGATCAAGACCATCACCGGAATTCACCAACAATACAAGCTGACCACCCTGTTGGTGGAACACGACATGAAGGTCATCATGGGGTCCTGCGGCCGGGTCCAGGTGATAAACCGGGGAGAGGTTCTCTCAATGGGCACCTGCAGCCAGATCCAGAGCGACCCCCTGGTGATAGAGGCCTATCTGGGAACGAAAAGAAAGAACCGTGCTTGAGATAAAGGACATCCACGTTTACATCAACCGGACCTATGTTCTGAAGGGTCTCGATTTTTCCATAGACCAAGGGGAGATCGTGGCCCTGATCGGGGCCAACGGGGCCGGGAAATCCACCACCCTGGCCGCCGTTTCCGGGTTGATCCGGCCCAGAGAGGGCAGGATGACATTCAAGGCCGGGAAGCAGGCGAAACCGTTGGATCTGGTCCGGACCCCGGCCGAGGGAATCGTGGCCGCCGGCATCTCCCACTGCCCCGAGGGACGGCAGATCTTCGCCCGCCTCTCGGTCAAGGAAAATCTCCTTATCGGGGCCTACCTCCGCCGCGACGAGAAGGAGATTCAAAAGGACCTGGATTGGATTCTGACCATCTTCCCGGTCCTGGCCGAGCGATTGGGCCAGGGCGGGGGGACTCTTTCCGGCGGGGAGCAGATGATGCTGGCCATAGGGCGGGCCCTCATGAGCCGCCCCAAACTGCTCCTGCTGGACGAACCTTCGTTGGGGTTGGCCCCCCAGATCGTGGAACAGATTTTCGACATTCTGGAGAAGATCAACATGGAAGGGGTTACCATCCTTCTGGTGGAGCAGAACGCCCGGATGGCCCTGGAGTCGGCCGACCGGGCCTATGTCTTGGAGACGGGCCGGATAACCCTGTCCGGAACGGGTCTGGAGTTGGCCCATAACGAGCAGGTCCAAAAGGCCTATCTGGGGGCTGTCTGATGGTTGCCTACATCCTGGAGCAGATTCTGAACGGCCTGATCCTGGGGGCCATGTACGCCCTGGTGGCCATCGGGTTTTCCATGATCTACGGCATTGTCAACCTGATCAACTTCGCCCACGGCGACATCGTCATGATCGGGGCCTTTGTGACCCTGGGGCTGATCTTGGGGACGGGCCTGCCTTTCCCGATTATCGCCCTGGCCGTGCTGGCGGCCGGCTGCCTGATGGGGATCGTCATCGAGCGGACCGCCTTCCGGCCCATGAGGGGCGCGCCCCAGGTGACTGGCTTCATCGCCTCTCTGGCCGTCTCCATCCTGCTGCAGAATTTGGGTATTCTGGTCCTCACGGCCCAACCCCGGAACTTCACCCTGCCCGAATACCTGAACAGGATCTTCCAGGTCGGGCCGCTCACGATCCGGGCCATCGATCTGGCCATCCTGATCGCCTCGGTGGTCCTGATGGTCCTCCTGGTGCTAGTGGTCAATAAAACCAGGATGGGCATGGCCATGAGGGCCACCTCGGAAAACCTGAATACGGCCCGGCTGATGGGGATCAACATCAACCGGGTGATCATGTTCGCCTTTGCCATCGGCTCGGGGCTGGCCGGAATAGCCGGGTTGATGTGGGGCGGCAAGTTCGGCCAGATCGACCCTCTTCTGGGCTTTGTGCCCGGACTCAAGGCTTTTGTGGCTGCGGTCATCGGCGGAGTGGGCTCCATCCCCGGAGCAATGCTGGGCGGGTTTCTTCTGGGGTTGGCCGAGGTCCTCTTCGTGGGGCTCCTGCCGCCCATCTATTCGGCCTACCGCGACGCCTTTGTCTTCTCCACTCTTATCCTGATCCTGTTGGTCCTGCCCAACGGGCTGCTGGGCAAATCCATGGAGGAGCGGGCATGAGCCGGAGCGGAATGACAAGGGACCGACTGCTTATGCCCCTGGTTTTGGTGTTGGGGGCAGGGGCGATCTGGCTGATGCGGGCCTTTCTGGATGACTATGTTCTGTCCATCTTCAACTTTGTGGGCATAAACATCATCCTGGCCTCCTCCCTGAACCTGACCAACGGATTTACCGGCCTGTTCTCCCTGGGCCATCCGGGGTTCATGGCCGTGGGCGGATACGTGACCGCGATCCTGACCTTCCCGGCCGGGCGGAAGGCCATGCTTCTGCCGGCCCTGCCGGGCTGGCTGGCCGCCCAGGAGTGGACTCTTCTGCCGGCCACGATCCTGGGGGGGCTGGCCGCCTCCCTGACCGCCCTGGTGATCGGGTTCCCGGTGCTTCGGCTCAGGGGCCACTACCTGGCCGTGGCCACCATGGGCTTTCTGATCATCGCCCAGGTTCTGATAATCAACATGGACAGCTACACCAGGGGGCCGCTGGGTCTCAACGGGTTGCCCATGCTCACCAACCTGTGGTGGGTCTATCTCTGGGCGGTAATCACGGTCTACGTCTCCTGGAGGGTCAAGCATTCCTCCCTGGGGCGGACCATGCTGGCCATCCGGGAGAACGAGATGGCGGCTCAGTGCCTGGGCGTGCCTCTGGCCCGGACCAGGGTCCTGGCCCTGTCCCTGGGAGCCTTTTTCGCCGGCACGGCCGGGGGGTTGTGGGCCCATCTGATCACGGCCATCACCCCCACCTCCTTCTCTCTGGTCATGGCCTTCAACCTGGTGGTCATGGTCGTAATCGGCGGCTCCGGCTCGGTCACCGGCGCCGTGGTCGCGGCCTCCGGGCTGACCCTTATCACCGAGGTGATGAGGCCCCTGGAGGAGAGCCTGGAGATGTACGGCATCAACGAGATCATTCTGTCCATCGGGCTCCTGTTGATTCTGATCTTCAGACCTCAAGGGCTCTTCGGCAGCAGCGAGCCCGGATTGTTAAGAGGCCGGGGGCGGAAGACCTGACCCGGTTGGGCCGATCAAGTGTAACCAACAAATCTAAGGAGGAAGAAATGAAGAAGGGTTTGATTTTTTCGTTGAGTCTGCTGGTCCTGGCGGTCTTCTTCGCCGGGACGGCCTTGGCCGAGGATACCATCAAAATCGGGGGCCTCTACAACCTGACCGGAGGCATGTCCTCCATCGATGCTCCGGCCCTGAACGGGGCCAAACTCAAGGCAAAGCTTATCAATGACGCGGGCGGGGTCCTGGGCAAGAAGGTCGAGGTCATCGGGATCGACACCAAGACCGACCAGAAGGCCGCCGCCACCGGGGCCAAGAAGGCCCTCTCCCAGGGCGTGGCGGCCGGTATCGGCTACGGCGACACGACCTTTGTCATGGCTGCGGCGCCGCTCTTCCAGGCCAAGGGGGTTCCCTTTGTAACCTCCGGGGCGACTCATCCGGAACTGCCCAAGTGGGTCGGGGACTGCATGTTCATGACCCCCTTTGGCGACGACGACCAGTCTTTCGCCATCGCCGACTACACCTTTAAAAAACTGGGCGCCAAGAACGTGGTGGTCTGGACCGACAACTCCATGGACTTCACCAAGGCCCTTTCCAAGTTCTTCAAGCAGCGCTTCACCGAGCTGGGCGGCAAGGTGGTTCTGGAGGACTTCTTCATGATGGGCGACAAGTCCTTCGCGGCCCAGATCTCCCGCCTCAAGGCCGCCAACCCCAAGGCCGACGCGGTCTTTGTCTCGGCCATCCCCAACGAGGCCGGGCTTTCGGTCAAGCAGATCCGGGAGGCCGGGCTGAGCCTGCCCATAGTCAGCGGCGACGGCTTCGACACCGAGCTGGTAGCATCCGTGCCCGGACCCAAGCTGGCCAACGACGTTTACTTCTCGACCCATACCTACCGCGAGGACACCCGGCCCGAGGTTCTGGACTTTATCAAGGCCTACAAGGCCGAGTACGGCAAGGATCCGGAGAACGCCTTCGCCCCCTTGGGCTACGACGCGGTGGGCCTGATCGTTGAGGCTATCAAAAAAGCCGGATCGGCCGACAAGGAGCCCCTGAAAAAAGCCCTGGCCGCGACCAAGGGTTACAAGGGCGTCACCGGCGAGATCACCTACTCCAGGCCTTCGGGAGTGCCCGTGAAGAACGTGGCCATTATCGGGGTCAAGGGCGGCAAGTACAACCTGCTCGAGACCTGGCAGCCCAAATAAGGACCAACCATTCCCCTGTTTGGTAAAGGACGGCCCCAGGCCAAGGCCCGGCGCCGTCTTTTCCGGACGGGTTAATCAGCGGGGAAAGCAGATGGATTCCATCAAGCTGGAAGAGCACAATCAGCATTCGTTTCAAAAGGCCGGATTCGACAAAGCCATCCTGGCCATAGGATCCTGCGAGAGCCACGGGGCGCACTTGCCCTATGGGTGCGACACTTTTGTGAGTTACGACATAGCTCTCGAACTGGCCAGGCGGCTGGAGAAGGCCGTGGTCGTCCCGCCCCTGTGGTTCGGGATGAGTCAGCACTACATGCACAAGCCCATGTGCGTCACCCTCAGCAACGACACCCTTATCCGGGTGGTCAAGGACATGCTCCTCTCCCTGATCCACTGGGGAATTGAAAAGATCATCATCATCAACGGCCACGACGGCAACATCCCCTGTCTGGAGATCGCGGCCCGGGATATTAAGATCGAATTTCCGGACTTGAACCTGGCCGTTCTGGACGCCTGGTGGGTCACTGCCGGAAACCTGCTCCCGGCGGATACCTTCGAGGTCTGGGACGGGCTGGGCCACGGCGGCGAGGGGGAGACATCCATCGGACTGGCCATCTTCCCCGACTTGGTTGATATGAGCCGGGCCAAGGGAATGATTCCGGACATGGACCCCAACGTCAAGCTGGTCTGGAATTTTCAGGAACTGACCGACTTCGGGGCTTCCGGAGCCCCTGAGAAAGCGACCCCGGAAAAGGGCCGGAAAATGAAGGAGGCCCTGGTGGACTATCTGGTGGACTTTGTCCAACGGATGGACAAGCAGGGTTGGAGGTATGACAAGAAATAAACGTTCCGGCCAGGTCTCCCCTGCGGGACCGGGCCGGGTGGCTGTATTTTTCACCGGCGGGACCATTGCCATGTCTCCGGCTCCGGGGAGCGGGGGGGTGGTTCCGGGGGTCAGATCGACCACCCTGGTGGAGCGGCTCCAAGTCCTGCTCCCCGGGGTGGAGATCAGCCCCGTGGACTGGTCCGATCTGCCCAGCCCCCACATGGGCCCGGAGGATATGTTTCGGCTGGCCAAGGAGGTGGAGGCGGCTCTCCGGGACCCGGAATTAAGCGGGGCCGTGGTGGTCCACGGGACGGATGTGCTGGAAGAGACGGGCTTCATGATGGACCTGATCGTAGACTCCCCCAAGCCGGTGGTCCTGACCGGGGCCATGCGCTACCACGACGAGCCGGGATACGACGGAGTCCGCAACCTGCTCTACGCCATCAGGGCCTGCCTGACCAAGGAGGCGAGGGGGATGGGGGTCATGGTCCTCATGGCCGACCGTCTTTTCGCCGCTGCGGAGGTGACCAAGGTCAACTCCATCAACGTGGACTCCTTCGACGCCCCGGGTCACGGCCCGGTGGGGCTGGTGGAAGGCGACGAGCTTCATTTCATCCGCCGTCCCGAGCGCCAGGCTCATCTTCCGGCCAGGGAGATCGAGCCCGATGTGGATCTGATCCTGATGAGCCCCGGAGTTGACGGGAGACTGGTCCGCTGCTCCCTGGAAAGCGGGGCGGCCGGAATTGTGGTGGCGGCCTTTGGGGCGGGCAACGTTCCGCCCAAGGTCGTCCCGGACCTGGAAGAGGCGGTGGGCCGGGGTTTGCCGGTCGTGGTCACCTCCCGTTGCGCCAAGGGCGGAGCCTGGCCCATCTACGGCTATCCTGGGGGAGGGCGGGACCTGGCCCGGAAGGGGATGATTCTGGGGGGGCGACTCTCCGGAGAAAAGGCCCGCATAAAGCTGATCGTGGGCTTGGGCCTGACCAGGGAGATGGACCGGATCCGAGAGCTGTTTCAGGGCGGAGGGAGATGAAAACGGGTTTGCGAGGCGCTGAAGGTTAACTGAGAGGAGGCTGCAGATGGATATGTTGATCAAGGGTAAATACATCATCACCTCGGCAAATGATGGACCGGACAATATCCTTGAAGACGCCGCAGTTTACGTCTCAGGGGATAAGGTGGTCCGGGTAGATGATTTCCGAAAACTCAAGGAGGCTTATCCGGAGGCCAAGGTCGTGGGCAACGGCCGCCAACTGGCCATGCCCGGCCTCATTGACGGCCACAGTCACGGATGGGGGCTCTCCGCCATCCAGAGGGGAGTGCCTAACGACTTTTTGGAGAACGCTCTTATCGACTGGGCCTTTATGCTCAATCTGGATCCGGAGCTGAACTCATTGATGAGCGCCATCCGCCACCTGCGAGGCGGGTGCACCACCCTTCATCACAACAACTGGGGCGAAGAACCCAACCTTTTGGGAAACGCCGAAGCCGCCATCAAGGCTTACCGGAAAGTGGGCATCCGCCTGGCCTACTCTCCGGGCGGCCGCAATAAAAACCGGCTCGCCCTGGACGAGGAGGATTTCGTAAGAACCCTTCCTCCGGATCTTCAGGAGTTTGTTCGACCCTCTCTGGAATACGACAAGGAGGAGTTTGTCGATAGCTACCTGGCGCTCTTCGACGAACTCCACAAACGCTACAACGACGAGAAGACCAGGATCATTTTAGGCCCCAGTTGGGCTCAAGGCTCAACCGAAAGCTTCCTGCGCCGGGTGAAGGCCAGGGCCGACGAGCTGGGAAAGGTGCCCATCCACATCCACACTTTGCAGACGCCGATTCAAAAAGCCTACGGCCTGAGAAAATACGGTAAGTCTCTGGCGGCCTACCTGGATGACTTGGGCCTGGTCGACGAGAATCTGGTCTTGGGCCACGCTGTTTTCCTGAGCGAGGCCGACATAGACCTGCTGGCCGGCAAGAAAGCCTCCGTCACTCATCACCCCAGCTGTAACCTGGCGGTCAGAAACGGAATCGCCCCGGTTTATCATCTGCACCGGGCCGGGGTCAACGTATCCCTGGGAATGGATGACAAGGCCATCAACGATGACGAGGACGCGATCATGGAGTTGCGGATGATCCACCGCCTTCATCGCGTTCCCGATTTCAATCTGACCGGAAGCCCGGCGCTGAGCGCTTTTGACGTTCTCAAAATGGGGACGGTCAATGCCGCCAGGGTCTGCGGTTTCGGCGGCGAGATAGGCGAACTGAAACCGGGGATGAAGGCGGACGTTATTCTTATTGATCTGGAGGAGATCCAAAACAACCCCTGGTTGTCGGCAGAGGTCGACATGGCCGAAGCATTTATTCACCGGGCCAAGGGAATCCACGTTCACACGGCGGTGGTCGGAGGGCAAGTGGTTATGGAGGACCGGAAAATCCTCAATGTGGACGTTTCCGCGATTTACGAGGAGGTCCGCCGTAAGGCCGCCCAGGGAATCAGTCGCGAACAGCGGGAATTTGCCGAGACCCTCCAAAAAATAAAACCGTATTATCAGCAATGGTACCAGGGCTGGGATGATTTTGAATACGAACCTTTTTATGCAATGAACAGCCGGCGCTGATTGTTCGGCGCGGCGGCTTTGCGGGCAAGGCGGCCCGAAATAAAAAATTCGGCGCTCTTGCAAGGTAAGAGTGCTATTCATATCGCCCGGACCTGTACCGGAAGGAGAAAGGACTTCTCCGGACAACACTTATGGGCCGCAGGCCGTTTAGGTGCCGCCGGCTGGCCCGGATGAGGAGATAATCCGCAGCTACATCAGGAATCGGGAACGGAAAGACGAGAGGCTCGATCAGCTCCGGATGTTCAATTAAAAGCCCCCAAAGGTCGAGGCAGGGCCGACCGCTTTGAACGGTTCCCCTATTGCAAGCCTCCGGTTCTGCCGGTGGTCAGTGATTTTTCCCTGGAAAGCAGTTATAATATAATATCCAGGTTAAGGTTTTCTGGAGGGCACCCATTTGCCCCGGAGAGGATGCTCCGGCCGGAGAAGAAATGAGTCTCTTAAAAATCAATTCGTCGGCGCGCCTGTTCCTGGTCGGGATTGCTGTTCTGTTGGTCTTGGCGGCCCAGGTCGGTGCGCCCAGTATTTGCCACGGCCAGGAGGCCCGCCTGTCAACCGGGCAGGTCATCTACATTCCCGCCTACGCTTACGTCCGCATCGGGGGCAAGGCCGATATTTTTCCGCTGACCACCACCCTGCTGTTCCACAACACCAGCCTTGATGCCGGGTTGACCGTTACCGCGATCAAGTATTACGACGGCAAGGGCAAACTGGTCGAGGAGTACGTTTCCGAACCGATCCGGCTGGGTCCCCTGGCCGCCTTGGAGGTGCCGGTGAAGAAGCCGGAGATGAGCCAGGGCAGCGGGGCCTGCTTTGTGGTTACCTGGACGGCCGCAAAGCCAATCAGTCCGCCCCTGGCCGAATCGGTCATGATCGGCACGAGCGGGCAGCAGGGCATTTCCTACCGCAGCACCGGCCAGGTGGTCAAGGAACTGAAGTAAATCCGAGACTCCTGATTTATCCGGGCTGTCTCCGATTGCCGGAATTCCTGAAAAGGGGAGCCGCGGCAAAGACCTTTTCCGGATTGCCCATTACCACCACCATGTCACCGCCCTGAATAAGATCATCGCCGCCCGGAGAGGCTGTCACCCGGTCAAGGCGGCGGATGGCCAGTACACTGATGCCGTATTGGGGGCGCAAGGCCGCCTGGCCCAGGGAGACTCCGTCCAAAGAGGCTCCTTTTTCTACGCGAAAGGTGGCGATTTCCATGTCCTCCATCAACCCCGCCAGCCTGCGGTCGCTTCCCCGGCCCGGATCCGCCTTCCGCAGGGAGTCGTAGTCCCGCTTGCGCAATCGGGCCAGCAGGGGCGCTATCTCTTCCTCCGGCACTAGGAGGCGTCTGAGCACCCTGGTGAACATCTCCAGGGAGGTTTCGTACTCCTCGGGGATTACTTCGTCGGCTCCCAGATCCCTGAGCTCCTCCACCTGGTGTTGCCACCGGGACCGGACGATGATGTGTATCGACGGATTCAGGGCCCTGGCCACGGCCGTGATGTTCCGGGTGTTCAGGGGGTCGCCCATGGAGATGACCAGCACCTTGGCCTTTGTCAGCCCGGCATGGTCCAGGACCGTCGGGTTGGAGGCGTCACCGTAGATGATGTTGACCCCAGCCTCGGCCTCCCGCCGAACGGTGTGGGGGTTCATCTCCACCACCAGATAGGGGATGCCGGCCAGTTGGGCGGCCTTGACCACATTGCGACCGGCCAGGCCCAGACCCACCACGATCACCTCGGCCTCCTCAGCCGGGGACCGGCCCTCTCCACTCCTGCGCCCCGAGCCGGCCCACAGCCGCCCCAGGCCCACGGCCGAGATCCATTCCGGAGCCTCTTTCCCCAGCCGGGACCCGGCCGAGAGGAAAAAGGGGGTAACCATCATGGTCAGGACCGCGGTGGCCAAAAACAGATTGTAAATCTCCTGAGATAGAAGGCCTGATTCCAGCCCCAGCTGGGCCAGCACAAAGGAAAATTCACCCACCTGCATCAGGGCCAGACCGGCCCCCCCGGCCACCCGGAGCCCGTGGCCCAAGAGCAGAATAGCCCCACCGGTGGTGAAGAACTTAACGGCCAGGACCGATCCGGTGGCCGCGAGCACCAGGCCCATGTGCTCCCAGACATAGGGGGGGCTGATGAGCATTCCTATGGAGACGAAGAACAGGCTGGTGAACAGGTCGCGCATGGGCAGCACACTGCCTACGGCCTGGAGCCCGAAGGGCGAGGAGGAGATGATCAATCCGGCCGCAAAGGCGCCTAGAGCCAGGGAGAGACCGGCCCACCAGGTAAGCGTGGCAATGCCCAGACAAAGGACCACCACAATGAGAAGGAACATCTCCCGGCTGCGGGTGGCGGCCACCCGGGACATGGCCCACGGCACCAGCCAACGACCGCCCAGGACCAAAACGACAAGCACCACCAGGCTTTTTACCAACAGGGGCGGCAAAGACAGGCCTGCACCTGCCCCGGCTCCGGACAGAAAGGGCACGGCTATCATCATGGGGACCACCGCCAGGTCCTGGAAAATCAGGATGGCCAGACACAATCTCCCGACCGGGCCCTCCAGGGTTGATTTGTCCTGGAGCAGTTTGAGCACTATGGCCGTGCTGCTGAGGGCCACCAAGAAGCCCATGAACAGGGTCGTATTCGGCGGAAAACCTTTTTGCCTGGCCAGTAAGGCAACCAGGGCCACGGCCCCGCCCACCTGCAACAGCCCTCCGGCCAGCACAACGGTCTTGATCCGGAGCAACTGCTTAAGGCTGAATTCCAGGCCGATGGTGAACAGCAGGAGCACCACCCCCATCTCGGCCATGAGTTCCACCTCATGCATGTTGGTGATGAGCCCGAAGCCGTTTGGCCCGGCCAGGGCGCCGGTAAGGAGAAAGCCCACGATGGAAGGGATGCCCAGACGGTGGAACAGGTAGACGACCCCCAGGGACAGCGCCAGGATGATGATTATGTCAATCAACAGAGTCATTTTTACACCATATGGCCGATCCCGGAATACCTTGTCCGGGCTCTGCGGGTTTAAGGGACTCCCGCCCTGTGCCTATTGGAAAAAGTTTCGACCTTGGGCCAGGTACATGCACCACCAACCCGCCGCGACTCCATTATGTTTATCCGGAAAGGCGGTGGAAGTCCATCTTTGCCTCTGCCGCCGACCGGCCTGGAATTTATGGAATGATGTTAAATAATCAACCCGGTTGATAATGAATCCGGTTTTCGAACAGCCGCATTCGTCTGTTTAAATCAAATAACTATTGATTCAGACAGTATTTTAAGTGTAAATACCTTTAATTGAAGGAGTACTGTCCCGGTTTGTCGACCTCTAGACCTAATCATGGGTCCGGTAAATTCATAAGGATCTGGAAGGGCAAAAACATTGCCGATATATGTCCGCCTGAGCCCAATCTCTTTGAAATGCTCGCCCTAACCGCGTAAAGGTGCCCATGTATTCCGGAGCCTATTATTTCGGACCCTTCTTTATTACCGCTGTATTCATATTTATTATCGCCTTGTTCGCCTACCGCCGCCGCAGGATTCGCGGAGGGTGGCAGCTCTTTATAGTCTGCTTCAGCGCTTTTTTCTGGGCCGCCGTGGAAGGCCTTTTTTATCTGGGGCTTGACCATGAGGTTCTTATCGTTCTCCTCAATATCGAGCATCTGGCCATCGACAGTATGCC
Source organism: Desulfarculia bacterium (assembly GCA_963662305.1). Taxonomy (GTDB): domain Bacteria; phylum Desulfobacterota; class Desulfarculia. The sequence goes on from OY759351.1 coordinate 2,363,254, forward strand.
CGTTACGACCCTGATTTTTATCCTTACCTTTTTTAACCTGGATTCCTGGCTCAATAAAACCAGGATAGTGGTCCTTTTCAGTTTGGTGGCGGTATGCCAAGTCCTGGTCTGGACCAACCCTCTCCACGGCCTGGTTTTCTCCCGCCTTTGGGTCATCGAGTCAGGGCCGATGCCAATGCTCGGCATAGGGCATGGCCCTTTGTGGTGGCTCATGACTTCATTCCAGTATTCGATATTATTATTGATAGTCGGCATTCTGATCCGTCAGGTTATCTCTTTTTCCGGCCTTTACCGCACCCAGGCCCTGTTGCTCCTGGTGCCTTTTGTATTGGTTTTTGGGGCTAACGTGGTCTATGTGACCGGAAACAGCCCCATCCCCAATGTGGATTTCAGCCCCATCGGATTCACCGTGGTGGCCGGAGCCATGGCCCTGGGCTTTTTCCGGTTCAACCTCCTGGAAATATCTCCGGTGGCCAAGGCGGAGATCTTCCGCCGACTGGACGACGCCATCCTGGTTCTGGATTCCCGGAACAGGGTGATAGAGCTGAATCCGGCCGCCGAAGATCTGTTTAAAATAAATTATTGCGGAGCCATCGGTAAGGGGGCCCATCAACTCTTCAGCCGCTATCCTCAGCTTTTGGAATTCTCCAGGGACCTGAAACAGACCGAAATTTTTCTGGAGGTTGATGGCCAAAACCGAGCCTACGACATAAACGTCTCCATTCTAAATGAAAAAAGAGGAGCTGCTCTGGGCCGGATCATCGCCTTACGCAACATAACCAAACGAAAACAGACCGAAGATGAAAAGGAACGCCTTGAATCGGAGCTGCGCCACGTCAAGAAGATGGAGGCTTTGGGGACCCTGGCCGGCGGCATTGCCCACGACTTCAACAACATCCTGATGGCCATAATAGGCTGTGCCGATCTTGCGCTGAGGGACAACGAGAAAGGCGTTTCCAATTCTCGCAGAATAGATGAGATATTAAAGGCCGGGGCCAGGGCCAAGGATCTGGTGACCCAGATATTGACCTTCAGCCGCAAAGTTAAACCGGAACTGACCCCCCTTGATCTTAATCAGGTGGTGGTCCAGACCGAAAAGATGCTGGCCCGGACCATCCCCAAGATGATCCGGATAGAACTCAGGCTGAAGGATGATCTCTGGCTGACCAACGCCGACTCAGGCCAGGTCGCCCAGGTTCTGTTGAACCTGGGAGCCAACGCCAAGGACGCAATGCCGGAAGGGGGCACCCTGGTCATAAAAACAGAGAATGTGGTTCTGGAACAGAAAATTCCTGATCAGCGCCTTGAGGCCTCCGCCGGGGAATATGTTCTCCTGACCGTCCGCGACACGGGTCACGGCATGGACCGGGAAACCCAGGAACACATCTTTGAGCCCTTTTTTACCAACAAGGAGATGGGCAAGGGCACAGGCCTGGGCCTGGCCACGGTCTACGGCATCGTAAAGAACCACGGCGGCCAGATCGCCTGCTCCAGCGAGATCGGCCGGGGCACGACCATAAGAGTTTACCTGCCGGCCAACCGCTCGGGAAAAGGCGCGCAGCAGACCGCCCTGTCGCTTGAGAAAAGCCCCAGGGGCGGTGATGAGACAGTCCTCTTTGTGGACGATGAAAAAACGATCAGGGATCTGGGCCGGGAAATGCTGGCCTACAACGGCTACCAAGTTTTATTGGCCTGCACCGGGGAGGAGGCCCTTGAGCTTTACCGGGAGCATGGGGCCGACATCGACCTGGTTGTCCTGGACATCAGCATGCCCGGCATGGGCGGACGCAAATGCCTCGAGGAACTGCTTCAACTCAATCCCCTGGTCAGGGTCCTGATCATCAGCGGCTACTCCCTCACCGGGCAGTTGAAGGATATCATGAGCAACGGAGCGGCAGGGTTTGTGGCCAAGCCTTTTTCCATAACCGAATTGCTGACCAGCACTAGAGAGGTGCTGGACCGTAGATAACCACCCCGCCAGTTTCGGCCAAGCCGGCGGCCTTTTGCCTCGGGCATGCTCTGGAGGCCTTTGAAGAGGAGAAGAGGGAGGCCTGAGGCGGGGGCCGCCGGCGGCCCCCGCGGAGTGGAATTAAACCTGGCCTACTCGCTGTCCAGTATAATCTCCGTGGCGATCATGGCCCCCAGCCCTGGCGGCAGGGCGCATTTCTCGTACCCGTGGGAGTTCTTGAACCGCTCGAAGTTCTCCTGGCTGGCCCGGGGGTCCATGTACTTGCCGAAGATGGCCTCCTCCTGGACCCCGGGACACATCGTGGTCCCCAGCTCGGCCTTGAAGCGGTCCACAAAGGTCCGGGCCGCGGTCATGGTCCGGCCCACGGCCTCGTAGTCCTCCGGGTCGTCGCTCCCGAAGAACAGGCCCAGGGCCGCCAGGGAGCCGGTCACGGCCCCGCAGATGCCGCCGGTCATGCCGAAACCGGGAAAGGGCGACATGGACCGGACAATGTCCCAGTTGCCTAGACCGAACTCCTCCATCACGGCCAGGGCCGACCCCTTGGAACAGCTGTGGGTCAGGTATTCGTACTCTTCCCCCCGCAGCCGGACCCGGGCCAGCACAGCCTCCCTGTCCCTGTTCAGGACCTTCAGGTCCACATCCTTGGGCCCGAATCCGTTTTGGCGCAGCCTTTCCAGCCCGGCCCTGATTCTGCCCTCCTCCCAGTCGCGTTTTGTCAATTCGTCCAGATACCCGCCGTATTTCAACTCCGCCATCTCAATCCCTTCCCTTGATAGATAAATACCGGTCCGTCGATGGTTTAACGAGGATCATATCAAATGAATATCTAAAATTTCCAGGCTCAGGCCTTGGCGATCAGGTAGACCAGGTAGCCGAGGTAACAGATCAGCAGAAAAACGCCGTTGCCGCGGCTGACCGTGTTGTCCCTGCGCATCATCGCCCAGGGCAGAAAGCTGATAAATAACATGAAGATATAATCATAGATCAGACCGCTTTGGACAAACCCGCCGGGGATGGGGATGGGCCTGATCAGGGCCGAGGCCCCCAGTACGCTAAGGAGGTTGAAGACGTTGCTGCCCACCAGGTTGCCGATGCTGATGTCCATCTCCTTGCGCAGAGCCGCCACCACCGAGGTGGCCAGCTCCGGCAGGGAAGTTCCGAAGGCCACGATAGTCAGTCCGATGAATTTTTCACTGACCCCCAGGACGGTCATTATCTTGATGGCCGCGTTGACCACCAGCTGGGCCCCGGCTACCACCCCGATAATGCCCACAATGAGCATGGTCAGGGCCTTGAACCTGCTCAGGTCCGTTTCGCGGATCTCCACCCCCAGATCCGCCAGGATCTCCTGTTGGGGAATATCCGCCTTCACCTCGTGGCGGGCCAGAAGGTAGTTGGCCAGGGTGTAGGCGATTATCCCGGCGAACAGAACGGCGCCCTCCAGCCTGCCCAGAACCGAATTGTAGGAGAAGAACAGAACCAGCAGGGACACCCCCAGCATCACCGGAATGTCCCGCCGGACCACCACGGCGTGGCCGGTCAGGGGCTGGAACGTGGCCGCCAGGCCCAGCACAAGAGCTATGTTGCAGATGTTGCTGCCGATCACGTTGCCCACCGCGAGCATGCTCTTGCCCTGAATGGAAGAGACCAGGCTCACGGCCAATTCCGGGGTGGAGGTGCCGAAGGCGACCACGGTCAGGCCGATGACAATGGGGGTTATGCCCAGGCTCCTGGCCAGGGAGGAGGAGCCCTTGACCAGCCACTCCGCTCCGTAATAGAGCAACAGAAAACCGGCCAGGGCGATGACGATATTCAGGGCCATAATATTTCTTTCCCTTGCCGAGCCGGACCATGACGCAGGCCTGGTCCTGCCGGTGAAACCGGTAACAAAGCGTTATTTCCAATCAGGCGTATGTCTTTGTTATCTGAAACCGCGATAAGGGTCAATGCCGGGATGCCATTAAAGCACACCGGCTGAGCAGACGGTTTATCCGCCGCCCTTACCGTCCTCCAGACCAATATGTAAAAAAACAGAGACCGGGCCGGTAAGGACAAGGATTGATGAGGTTGACACCGCCTGGCCGGTCGATTATTCTATATTTAATAAAATAAATAAGTTGAGATATATTTATAACGCAATAATTCAAGAAATGGCGGGAAGATACATCACCTATCCAATATAGAGGATTAAATTTTATCCAACTTTCTCCGGACCTGACGCCGCAGTCCCGTCCGGAACTGCCAGTTCTGATAACGGCCCCAAAGGTCTCCGACTGAAGAAAGCGGCGGCATGATATACCTCAAATTACCCTTCCGGTTTCTGACCTCCATAATCGTCGCTTCTTCCGGGGCGGTGATTCTGCTCGGCTGGATCGCTTTTCTGATTAAAGAATTATCTTCGTTGCCTGGAACGAGTTTGTTCGGTCTCATGTCCGAATCCAACCTGCCGACCTGGTTTTCCAGCGTTCTTCTTTTGTCGGCCGCTGTTCTGCTGGCCCTGATCGGGGTCCAGCGCAGAAGGGAGAACCAGCGCGACCATTATTACTGGTCGGGCATGTCCCTGGTTTTTTTGGCCATGTCCCTGGACGAAACAGCCATGATCCACGAACGGATCAACGCCCTGTTGCTCCTTTTGGGCGCCGACAAGTCCGGCAGCCTCATGACTTTCCCCTGGGTTCTGCCGGGGGTGATCGCGGTTCTTGTTTTCGGCATCGTTTTTTTCCGTTTTTTTCTCACCCTGCCCGGCCGCATCAAAAAACTGTTCGCCCTGGCCGGAACCGTCTATATCGGCGGCAGTCTTTTGATGGAAGTGGCCGAGGGGATCGTTTTCCGCAACACCGCCCATCAGGAAGGGGCTCTCCAACATGCCGTAGCCTGTATCCAGGAAAGCATGGAGATAGCGGGGATCGCGATCTTCGTCCTGGCCCTGCTCGATTATCTGGTCAACCACGCCCCGCATTGGGCAGGTGCCTTGACCGCCGCGGACAAAGACTAACCACGGCCGCCCCCGGCACTCCGCGCGAAGGGCTGCGGCGATCAAGCCCAGGTCCTCAACATACAAACACGGCCCCCGGGTAAATCCGGAGGCCGTTCTATTCGTCGGGGGGGCCTCTTTCCTGGGTCTTATCGCCTCACCTTGGCCGGCCCCTTGGATCTTCTTTCCAAAACCGGCACCTGGGCCGCGGGGATGGCCGGGGCCCGGTTCAGGTTGTTGGCCTGAGCGTATCCGCCGCCGTAGGCCGTGCCGCCCAAAAGAAAAGCCAGGTTGCGGCTCTTGGGCAGCTCCAGGAGTCCGGTGGAGAGGACCTGGCCGTCGGCGGCCGAGATGAGCCGGGTGGAGACGATGATCATGTTCAGGCCTTCGGTGTAGGTGCCCACCAGAACCGCGGAGACGCTCTGGCGGGCCGCTATCTCCACGATGTTGCGGGACAGGTAGAACTCGCCCTTGCCCTTTTCGATCAGGAAGTTCCTGGTTTTTCTCAACTCCACCACCTGGAATCCGTGACGGTGCAGCAGGGCGATCAGGGCGTCGGTCATGGACCGGCCAAAGGCCGAGGTGCGGTTGAAGTTGTTCACGTCCACAAAGGTGGTTACCGCGATGCGGTCCATGGCCGGATCGTCCTTGAGCCACTGGGCCACCTCCTGGGCCAGCTCAAAGGCCGGCCCGCTGATCTCGCCGTAGGCCACCGGCTCCGGTGTGAGTTCCTCTGATTCTTCCACAACCAGGGGCTGGTAGCTCCGGTCCATATGCCGGGCCACCTGGGTGGAGGTGGTTACGCAACCGCTTGAAAGCAGGGCCAGGCCGGTCAGAAGGAAAAGAGTGGGCCAGGCCCAGGGATGGCTGGATAGGGTTTTTTCCCGGATCATCTTCGCACCTCCCGGACGGGTTTTAGGTCCTCCTCGATAATGTCCGAATGGGCGTATTTGTCCGACACCGGGACCGGGACCAGGCTCCGCCCGGGCCGGGGATTGGTGGGGCCGGCCTCTTTCAGGAGCAGGGAGTTGACGAAAAGGTTGTTGCTGCGGCTGAAGAAGGAGGTGCCCACGGCCATCAGGGAGTTGGTCTTGGTCTGGACCAGCCTGACCGAAAGAACCACCTGCTGGGCGGTTATGGTGTAAGTCCCGAACAGGATGGCGTTGGCCTTGTAGGTGTTGAATATTTCGGCCGTGTCCCGGCTGAGGCCCAGTTCGCCGGTGCGCGGCAGGATGAGCAGCTCCTGAAGCCGTCTGAGCTCCACCACCCCGTAATCGCGCATCTTCATCTCCTCGGCCAGTTGTTCTGAGCAGAACCGGCCGAAGGTGGAGGTCCGGGTCAGGTCGTCCAGATTGACAAAGGTGGTGGGCAGCAGAACCATCTGCCGTTCCGAATGGCCGCTCTGGTTGAGGGTCAGGCTGACCGTCTCGGCCAGGCGGCCGATCTCCGCCTTGAACTGCTGGGCCTCGTGGCGATGATCCGGCCCTAGACCGGGCGATTGGATCATCCTGTACCTGGTGTCGCCCTTGACCGTTTCCAGGGAATAGCCGGACCCGGAATAGATCTCCCGGGTGACCTGCCCCTGGGACCGGCGCTCGATGCTCCCTCCCTGGCCCAGGACAATGGGCTGAACCGCGGCGCACCCCAGCAACATGGTGAGGATGGTTCCCAAGACAAAACCGCCGAAGGTCCTGAACATGATCAATACCTCCTGGCTCTGATCTCGTCGGTGGGCAGGGCCTCAAGGGGAGCGGCCCGTCTCCTCAGCAGAGCCTCGACGGTGTGGTCGATGGTTATCTTCTTGCTGCCCATGGCCAGAATCGCGCCGCTGGTCGGGTCCAGAAGCCGGGCGTTGAGGCTGACCCGGCCGTCCAGGAGACGGCGTTCCAGCGCGCCCTTTGACCTGTCCGGCAGAATGGCGTAGGTGCCCACCACCAGCCCGCCCAGGTTGTGCTTATCCCGCAAGGCGTCCACGGGCGCGGAGACCGTCCGCAGCTCCCTCTCAGGCCCGGTCCGGGTCAGATACGATTCTCCCACCCAGCGGGCCAGGATAACCTGGTCGTCGGTTCTTATCTCGGCCAGATGGAAGTTGCGGAAATGAAGCGCCGCAGCCAGCTCCTCCGCGGCCAGCCGCCCCAGTTCGGTGGTGGTCTGCAGATCGGCCAGGTCGTAGAAGGGCAGAACCGCTATCCGCCGCCCCATGAGCACCCCGGCTCCGCGCAGGGAGGCGGTCAGCTGTTTGGCCAGATCCGCGCTGCCCAGGATGGTCTGGACCTCTATCCGGGGCTGCTCCGCCACGGCCCGCACCGGTTGGGCGCTCTGGGCCTGGGATTCCTGCTCCAGGGGCGGGGGTGCGCCCAGGGGACCGCTCTCCTGGGCCGGGCTGTGTCCATGGGCCAGCACCAGGGCCGACCAGGCGGCAAAAAACAGAATTTTTTTCATTATACCTCCAGGGCCTTCATCTATCTCTACGGCATAGTGGCGGATCGGCTTTAGCCAATTGACCCGGAAGGACGAACGGGGCGGGTTGTTTTATGCGGTCGCAGACTGATTCCCCCGGATTTAGCCGTGGGAATCCGGGGATCTCCCTCTTGGAAAGCTCAATTCGGGCAGATCGACCGTTGTTTTGTTTCCGGCCGTGCGGATATATTCCCGGACCACGATGTCCCGGATCTCCGGCGGCAGACAGGTGGAGGCGCCGTTGGGTCGGGGCTCCGCTCAGAGAGCCGCGAAATCTCCCTCCCAGCCCCGGGGATCGGCCCTCTGGCTTTTGGCGAAGGCGGCATAATGTTTGCGCACCGTGGGCAGGACCCGGAGCTGCTCCTCGGCCTTTCTCTCCGAGAGGAATTTTTCATATCTTTTGAATCCGGCCTCCACCGCCTCTACCCCGGCTTTGGAAAGCTGACGGAAGCTGTCCGAATAGGTGGCCAGCGCTCCCTGGAGGTTTTGTTCCAGTTCGGCCAGGCGGTCCCGGTACCTGGCCACCATGGCGGTCCTGTTCGATTTCTCGGCAATGGCCTGCGCCTTTTTCAGCAGGGGCAGTTTTCTCAGCTCCCGGAACAAAAAAAAGCCCCGTTCGGCCGCGATCTTAGCCCAGGCGTAGGCCGAATCCAGCTCGGCCTGTTTCAGGGTGAACCCGATGTCGCTCAAAGAGGCCTTGAGCAGACCCAGCTCCTGCTTGGCCCGGTCGCTCAGGCCGACCGAGGCCAGGTGCTTCTCCAGCCTTTCCAGATGAACTGCCGCCTCCTTGCCCTGGGCCCCGGTCTGGGTGGACACCGATCTCCCTGAAACAGAGGCCGGCAGGTCGGCGCCCTTGCCTTGGCGGTAATCCTCCCAGGCCGAGGCCAGCTGGTCGGAGGTCTGCCGGTCCACGTAGATTATGGCGGAGATGACCGGCCGGAAGCCCATGGTCGGCTTGGAGTTGGGCTTCAGGCCCCGCTTGGCGTTGCCCAGGTAAAAGGGTTCTTCTGTCCTGAGCGCGGAACGGACGCTCTTGCGGGAGGTCAGATAATGCCCTCCCCGGGCGACGAACCCGCCCGGCCGCCCCTGGTAGTACTCGATCCGGTAGAGGGAGGAGGTCATCTCCGAGACGTTGCCCAGCAGGTCGTGAAGGCCCAGGGGGTTGGGGGCCAGGACCCCGGCTTTCTGGATCTTGTTGTGGGACGATTCCGGGCCGGAGAACCACTCGTGTTTGGCCAGGGAATCGGAGTAGGGCAAGCGTTGGTCAAACTGGTCCGGCTCCACCGCGCTGCCGCCCCTGGCCGCGAACTCCCATTCGATCTCCGTGGGCAACCGGAGGTAGCCCACGGCCTGGTTGTGGCGAGGCAGCTTGTTCAGGGCGTTCTGGAACAGCCATTGGTTTAGCCGGTCCAGGAACTGCTGGGCCTGGAACCAGGAGATGTTGCGCACGGGGAGATTACTCCGGGCCGCACCGGCCGGAGCGTTCTGGTCCATTACGGCGTAATACTGGGCCTCGGTTATCTCGTACTTGGCCAGGTAAAAGAGCCAGTCCGAACCGCCGGACGGGGACTGGCCCAGAAAGGAGCCGCCCAGGGCCACGGTGGTGGGGTGCTCCTTGAATCCGCCCGTGGGGTCGCCCACCTTGAACTTGCGCAGGGCGAAAGGGTCTCCGCCCTCGCCCATGTACACCGGCCGGAAGGCCAGGGACTGGTTGCGGGGCAGGGGGAGGACCAGATCGCCCTTACCCGGGCTGGGGTTGTAGCCAAGGGCCGGGAGCGCCCCCAGGAGCAGCGCCGCCAAGAGGACCGCACCGGCCGGAGTCAGGATCTTCACCTTGAACATCATCCCTCCATGCCTTGTCCGCCGCTTGCGGCGGTTCTTATCACTCATCCCGCAGGGCCTCGGCCGGGTCGATCCGGGTGGTCCGCCAGGCCGCGATCAGGGAGGCGGCTCCGGCCGTGGCCAGGGTGCCGCCCAGAGCCGCGGCCAGATGAACCCAGGAGAGTCGGCAGAGGCTCTCCCCGGCTCTCAGATGGGTCTGGAACAGGGTGTTGATTAGCCAGGCCAGGCTCAGGAAAAAGCCGACCGCCACCGCGTATCCGCCCCCCGCGATCATGAGCGACTGGTAGACCGGGAAGCGGAACAGGGCGGCCCCGGAAAGGCCGATCAGGCGCAGGATGGAAAGGTCCCGCCTTTTGCGCTCCACCGAGGCGTAGAGGCTGGCCACCAGGGAGGCGGCTCCGCCGCCCAGACCCACGGCCGCGATGAGCCAGAAGATCAGGGTCAGATAGGTATCCAGCTCGGTCACGTCGGCGATGCGCTCGGCCTCGGTGTGGACCGGGATCCCCTCCTTTTCCAGATCCCGCCGCAAGTCGGCCACCTGGTCTATGGCCGCGGCATAAAGGCGGAACCCGGAGTAGCCGCGTCTCTCCAGAACAAAACGGTCCTCTGCCGGCTCAAAAGAGAAGTCCCGTTCCTTGAACAGGTTCAGCAGACCGGCCAGCTCGGCCGGGACATAGGCTCTCCGTCCCGCCCGGCCGCCGCTGTCCTCCAACAGACCCGCCACCTTCAGGGGGAAGCTCAGGTCCCGGTCCTGTTCCCGCAGGCGGAGCTTGACCTCGTCCCCTGCCGAAGCTAACCCCGCCGGGAGCATGATCCGGCGCAGGCCCGGGCGCCCGTCCCGATCGTTGTTTTCCCAGGGCGGCACGGGGCTCAGGCCGAATCTCCCGGCCGGAGCGGGGTCTGAGGGAAGGCCGGTAAGGCTGAATCGGCCCAGGATTTTGTCACTGCCGTCCGACAGCTCGACCTCAAGCTCCCTGACAAAGGGGATCAGGAGGGCCTCCTTGCCCCTGAGCCGGCGTTTTATGGCCAGGACGCTTTCCTGCCCGGCCTGCTCTTTCCGGGAGGAGACCAGGTAGACAGTCTTATCCGCCTCCAGGCCCAGTCCGGTCAGCTCCTTCAGCTTGGTCCGGTCCAGTCTCTCTATCTTGGTGAAGCCGGTGTTGTTGACCAGCCGGAACTCCTCCACCCTGGACAGGGGCTCGTCTAGGGCGACCACCACCCCGGAGAAAACCGGAAAGGCCAGAGGCACGTCTCCCGACCAGCCGTATTTGGACACGGCCCGGCCGTCCTTGTATCTCTCCACCGCCTCCAGGACCGGCAGGGGCACGAACAGGGCCTTGAGGGAGCTGGCCCGGGGAGAGAGGACCCCGGCCACGGTGAGCTCCATCCGCCCGGATTCGTACTTGGTCCCCTTTATTCTTCTGGCCTCTGCGATCAGGGTGTCTCCGCTCTTTGCGTTCAGGGCCTCGGCCGCCGAGGCGCTCAGAACACATTGGCCCTCCCCCGGGATGGGGGCCCCGTTCTCCAGAACCAGCCGGTCGCCCTGGGCCGTGGGGATGATGTCCAGCCCCTCCATTTTGCCGTCCGGGGCCCGGCCCACCTCCAGGACGGCCGAAATCTGGCGGGTGTAGGGGATGATAAAGGCCACATCCCGACGGGCTTTCATTCTTTCAAACCAATCCAGGTCAAAGGCCTTGCTGACCATGGGCCTGATCTCCCGGTTGCGGGGGTCCTGGATCAGCCGGTGGCGCAGGGTGGCGATGGTCCCGTATTTGAGCCCGAACAGGATCAGCAAGGGGGCCAGGACCGCGGCCACGGCCAGGACCAGGCACAGGGAGAGAATCCACTCGTGGGCCAGATCGGATCTGGCCAGGCCGAAAAGAACCGCGCCTGATTTTTTAGCGGACATCTATAACCCCGCCGGATCGGGGAGGAGGGTGGAGACGGTGTGTTCCGGACCGGGTTTTTCCACCCGGAAGCCGTAGATCCGGTCGGCCGCCTCCCGGACCATGTTCAGGTCGTGGGTGACCACCACCAGGGAGACCCCCAGCCTTCCGGAGAGGTCCCGGAAGCGGTCCCAGATCTCGGTTGCGGTGAGCTTGTCCACCGAGGCCGTGGGCTCGTCGGCCAGGACCACCGGCGGACGCAGGGCCAGGGCCCGGGCAATGGCCGCCCGCTGGCGCTGCCCGCCGGAGAGGTGCTGGGGTTTTTTGTCCAGCTGCTCCTGGATGCCCAGGTGGCGGGTCAGTTGGGCGGCGATGTCCCCGTTGTCCCGGAAACGGTTGATCCGAAGGGGCAGGAGGATGTTCTGACGCACAGTGAGAAAGGAGAGCAGTCCCCCGGTCTGGAGTACATAACCGATCCGGCGCCGCCTTATCCGGGCCAGCTCCCCTTCGCCCAGGGCCATCAGGTCGGTCCGGGCCCCGTCCCGGTCCAGGCTGAACTTCCGGGCCCCGTCCGGCCTGAGGACCAGGCCCAGGATGTCCAGGAGGGTTGATTTGCCGCATCCGGAGGGACCCACCAGGCCCACCAGCTCCCCTTTGCGGACGGAGAAGGAGGGAACCCGGAGTTCAAAGACGACCCCCCCCTTCTCCCTGGTTTTGGTCAGCCCGGCGAGACGGTATATCTCTCCCTGTGCGGTCATGCTGTTCCGCCCCGGCATTCCGTTGCGGCCCGGTCAGGGCAGCAGGTCCAGACTGACGGGGTAGACGTTGTCGTCGGGCTCGTCGCCCTGGTTGAGCTCCACCCACAGCGACGGATCGTCGTGCAGGGCCTGGTAGGCCTTGATCTTGGCGTCCAGCTGGTCCAGGAACTGGTCCTGCTCGTCCATGGACCAACTGGTCCACAGCTCGTTGCTCATGTCCATGAGCTGGCTCTTGTAGGGCAGGTTAAGAAGGAACTCGGGGATGAGTCCGGTCTGGGCCATGGTCTGGGCGTTCTTGATCTGGTTGGGGTCCCTGGCCGCGGTGGCCGCAGTGGCCTGGAGGGCGGCGAAGAAATCCTCTCCTCCGATCTGGCCCCGCCGGCCTGCGGCCATCACATCCCCCAGCACGGTCTTGAGGGAGTCCAGCTGGCGCTTGTTGACCAGAAGCCGGACTTCCAGAGACTGGATGGTGGGGTCCATGAGGTCCTTGTCCACGGCCCAGGCCACGATGTCCCGGGGGGCCTTGGCCCCGGTCTGGGTCCCGATCCAGCGGACCAGGGCGGCCCGGAGCATCCTGTTGATCTTGGTTTCCACGGAGGGCTCGCCGCCGGCCTGGGCTATCTCGCCCGAGACTGCGCCGCCTCCGCCCGAGGTGTCGGCCGCAGGCTTCTCTTCCGGTTGGGGCGCCGGTTCAGGAGCCAGCGTGGCCAGGTCCGGATCCACCTGCCCCTTCTTGGCCAAGGACACCATGGTGTTGATGGATTCGGTGAGCTGATCCGCGGCGTCCACATAGGGCTGGGTGTCGTCCGCCTTTACCGGCACGTAAACCTTGGCGTCGCCGGGGTTGTTGGCCAGGATCTGGAACTGGGTCTGGGCCAGCTCGTTATGGCTGGGCACCTTGGGGTTCTTTACGTGCAGGGCCATGATAGAGACCCCGGAGTCGTCGGCGAAGGAACGCAGGGTCTCCTCGTTTTGGAGGGAGAGGTTCCACTTGTGGCCGGATGCGTGTCCCGGAGCGTCTCCCGCCAGGACCATGATCCGCACGGCCTTGTCGGTCCACTGGGTTTTCTGGAGGCCGTCGTCCACACCGGAGAAGACGTCCTCCGGGAAGTCCACGGAATCGATCTCGGTGACCTTGACTCCGGACAGGGTGGCCAGGAAGTCGTCCACTCCCTGGAGCTCCGGGGTGTAGTTCTTGGTGGTGTAGCCTATGCCGGGGATGTCGTCCACGCAGTCGCGATAGCCCCATATTCCGAACTTGATCCCCTTGGCCGTCTCCGGGTCGGAGGTGATGTTTTGGGCCACCTTTTTAATCACCTCCAGGGTGGAGGCGATAAAGGGCCGCATGCTCACCGTGGTGTCCATTACAAAAACCACATCCACGGCCAGCTTTTTGAGCACCTCCTCGGGCACCTCCAGCTCTCCCTCCACGGCCGTGTCCAGGTCGTCCTTGTTCACCCGGATGTCGGTCTTTTCCCGGGCGTCGGCCACCGCTCCGGTGACTGCCGCCAGCCGCAGGAGGCGGCCTTCCCGGCCCTCCAGTTCAAGGATTTCGAAGTCGAGGATGGGCAGGAGGTAAAACTCCTCGGAGATATCCACCGCCTTTTTGGGCTCCACGGATTTAACCGGAAAGTTCTCCGGGACCTGGCGGCTCTCGATGGCCTGGTAAAAACCGGAGGCCTTGTCCTGCCGTTCCTGGTCCGGGGCTTTGACCATCTCCACCAGATCCTTCTTGGACTCGAACATCAAAACCGGCTTGCGGCCCTGGGGATGGGTGTAGGCCAGACACATGGTCTGTTTCCACTCGAACACGTCGTCGGCCTTCATCCAGCCCACAACCGTGCCCCGGTTGTCGGTGCCCACCTCGTACCAGCCCTGGTCCATCTCCCGCTCCTCTGGGGTGGGCTTGGCGTAGACATAAAAGGGCCGGAAGGCCATCACGTTCTCCAGAACGGCTCCCTTGGCCGGGTCCTTCTCCTGGTAGACGTTGGAGAAGGGCCGGGCCAGCACTCTCAGGGGCAGAACCGCCATGCCCTCTATCTTGACCGGCTTTCTCTTCTCCTGGCCCTGCTGGCTCTCCTGGGGTTTTTGAACCTCCTGGGCCGCTGCCGGACCGAGAAGAGCCAGGACAAGGATCAACAAAATCGTAAGCAGAATGGATTTATTTTTCATCTTTCAACTCCCACCCTTTTTGTGGAAAATGCTGCCTATCCCTACCTTACGGATACATAAAAACCGGCCTTTTCGTGGGTTGCGGAGAAACCGGGCAAAGTGGACGCCGTCCAGAATCGAAACTCTTGGATAATCGTCTGACCCCGTTTGCGGTCAACCCTTTTAGGCGGGGCTTCCTGAGCGGTTTGTGGATTTTCAGAAACTGCACCCATTATCGTAGCTTACGATATATTAAAGCAGAATGGCCTGTCAAGGTTTTCGACGCCGCAGCCTGGACCTTGGCCCATCGATCCCCGGCCTTGCGATACTATCTAAAAATACACAAAAAATTGGAAATTATCAGAATCTTTATCCGCCTGGTGGAGAAGATGGAACAGGAATTCACCGAAAATATCTATTTCATTTAAGGATCATCATCCGTCCAGAATGGCCGGGACAAGGTAACTCTTTCGTCCGACTGGAATTCGTGTTAATTTTCCTTCCAAATCCAAAGGCGCTTCGTGGCCCGTAACCCCTATGGCGAGGACAGACAGTAAAGTGGACGTAACGAGAAAAAAGGCTAAGGAACTCATGAACGGGAAATGCCGGGTCTGCCGGACCTGCGACGGCCGGGCCTGCGCAGGAGAGGTCCCGGGCATGGGCGGGATAGGCACCGGGGCCTCGTTCATGAACAACTTCGACGCCCTGAGAAAGTACAAACTGAACCTGCGGACCATCCACCAGTCCGTGGCTCCGGATACCGGCGCCGATCTGCTGGGAGAAAGGCTCGACATGCCGGTCCTGGGGGCGCCCGTGGCCGGAGTCTCCTTTAACATGGGCGGGGGCCGGAGTGAGGCGGAGTACGTGGAGGCCTTTCTGGCCGGCTGCCGGGCCAAGGGCGTTTTGGGCTGTTGCGGCGACGGGGCTCAGGAAGAGCTTTTGTCAGTGGGGCTCAAGGCCGTGAAGGACAACGGGGGCTGGGGCGTTCCGGTGCTCAAACCCTGGGCCGGGGAGGAGCTGGCCGCCAAGCTGGCCCTGGTGAAGGAGAGCGGGGCCCGGCTGGTGGGCGTGGATATCGACGCCGCGGGATTGATCACCCTGGCCCTCATGGGCAAGCCTGTCTCACCCAAAACCCCGGAGCAGCTCCGGAAAATAATCGGGGAGACGGATCTGAAGGTGATCCTCAAGGGAATCATGACCCCGGACGAGGCCAAACTGGCCGTGGCCGTGGGCGCGGCCGGGATAGTGGTCTCCAACCACGGGGGCCGGATTATGGACAACACGCCGGGCACGGCTGAGGTCCTGCCCAGGATAGTCAGGGCGGTAAAGGGCCGCATCGCCATCCTGGTGGACGGCGGGGTCAGGTCCGGCGGGGACGTGGCCAAGATGTTGGCCCTGGGGGCCGACGCGGTGATGATCGGCCGCCCCCTGGCCGTGGCCGCCATGGGCGGCCTCAAGGAAGGCGTGGAGGGATATCTGGAAAAAATTAAAACAGAGCTGATCCAGACCATGATCCTGACCGGCTGTCCGGACATCGCGGCCATCGGTCCCAGGATTCTGTTCAATCCGCCCTTTGATTAAAAGGGCGGGGTTGATGATTTGAACCCGTAAGTACAGCTTGAGAGGAAATTGAAGATAATGGACGCCCACCGCATCTACACTTATGCCAATCCCGGAACCAGAATCTTCGGGCCAGGCTCTCTGAACAGGCTGCCCAAGGTCCTGGGGGGGCAGGCCAAGCCCATGGTGGTTACGGACCAGGGCCTGGTCAAGGCCGGAATCGTGCAAAAGGTGACGGACATCCTGGACAAGGCCGGGATCAAGTTCGCGGTTTACGACCAGACCCCGCCCGACCCTCCTATTGAGTCCATCGACCAGGCTGCGGAACTGTACGCGGCCGAAGGCTGCGACTCCATCCTGGCCCTGGGCGGCGGCAGCCCCATTGACGCGGCCAAGGGGCTGGCGGTCAAGGTCAGCCACGGGGACGACCTGCTGGACTACTGCATCAACAAGCCCCTCAGCCAGCCGCTGCCGCCTCTGGTGGCCGTCCCGACCACGGCCGGAACCGGCTCGGAGGTGACTTTCGTGGCCGTCATCTCCGATACCAAGAGCAAAATGAAGAGGATGCTCAGGGGCATGCAGCTGGTGCCCCGGACCTCCATCCTGGATCCCCTGCTCCTGGCCGGGCTCCCGCCGGCAATCGCCGCCGAGACCGGGGCCGACGCCCTGTCCCACGCCCTGGAGGGCCTGGCCACCCGGGGCCGTCAGCCCATGGCCCAGGCCCAGGGGCTCCAGGCCGTGAGGCTGGTATTCAAGCACCTCCGGGCCATGGTGGCCGACCCCTCCAATGTGGAGGCGGCCGGCAACATGCTCCTGGCCTCCACCATGGGCTCCATGTGCTGGGCCGGAGTGGGCCTGGGCCTGGTCCACGCCCTGGCCCATCCCCTGGGAGCCCACTTCCATGTTAGCCACGGCAAGGGCTGCGCCCTTTATCTGCCCTATGTCATGGACTTCAACGTCATGGCCTGTCCGGAGGTGTACGCCCAGGCGGCCCAGGCCATGGGCGAGGACACCCACGGCCTGCCCGAGCTGGAGGCGGCCCAGCTGGCCGTGGCCGCGGTGGAGGAGCTGTTCGAGGATATCAACATGCCGGCCACCTACGAGGACCTGGGCTTGAAGTTCGAGCTCAAGGAGGAGATGGTGGTCGAGGTCATGGAAGGCCCCAACCGCCAGGGCAACCCCCGGGTTTCCAGCCGGGAGCAGATCGAGGCCTTGTTCAACGCGCCGGGGCTGTAACCGGCCCCGCCCGTAACCGCTCATGACGCGGCCCCGGGGAAGCCTCCCCGGGGCCGCTTTTTTTGCCTGGAGCAGACTTACTTCTCGTCCGGACAAGGGGCTTGCCCTGACCAGGCTGGAAACCTGGCGGGGACCGGTCAAACTCCCCGTCTGGCCGGCCGCGCTTCCGCCGACCGGTCCAGGACAATACCCCTTTCCAGCAAATCGACCGTTATCTCGCAAATGTCTGTATTTCTTTGCCTGAATTTGCGTATTTAGAAAATATTTTCAAAACCCCTTGTGGCCTGACCGAGGGTCGTGCTACGGTACCATCAATCTGAAATTTCAGGCTACAGATCAAAACGGGTCATGTCTCAAAAAGAAAAGCCGCTTATCGACGTTACCAATATCAATGAGAAGGTCTATGATTTTATCAAGCGCCGGATCATTGATCTGACCTATCCTCCGGGACGCCGGATAAACTCCGCCCAATTGAGACAGGCTCTGGGAATCAGCCAAACCCCCATCAAGGACGCCTTGTTCCGCCTGGCCGGGGAACAGTTGGTGGAGATCAGCTCCCGCCGGGGAACCTATGTCAAGGATGTCACTGACCGGGACATAAAGGAGATCGCCGAAACCAGGATCATCTTGGAAACCGGGGCGGTGGAAATGGCCGCCGGCCGGATCACCCCGGAGAAGCTGGTTCAACTTGAAGCCTTGTACGAGGAGACCTTGGACGGCGCCGGAGAATTGGACTACCGCCTTTTCATGGAACGGGACAGCAGGTTTCATATGGCCATCGTGGGTCTGACCGACAATGAAAGGCTGCTCCAGACCTACAAGCGCCTCAACTCCCACGCCCAGGTGGTCAGGTCCCGCTTCGGCGGTCCGGGCACCAAAAAGCTACCCCAGACAGACGGCGCTCACAAGGCCATCCTGGAAGCCCTGAAAAGAAGCGACACCGAAGAGGCCAAGGAAAGAATCAAGAGCCACATAATCACCAGTTGGGGCGCCTTTTTGGAAAGAGGCGAAGCCAAAGCGGAAAGCGAGTCCGGGGGAGACGGCTCCCGGGTTCCTTGGGGTTGGGAGGGTAAATCGAGATAGAAAAAAGGAGGGAATCATGAATAAAAAATTGATAATCGCGAGTTTGGCCCTGGCTCTGGCCGTGATTCTGGGCGCTGCCCCGGCCATGGCCGAGCAGAAGTTCCTGCGCATGGCCTCCGGCCCCGAGGGCGGGTCCTGGTATCCCCTTGGTTCGGCCATGATGAGCATTGTCGAGAAGAGTCTCAAGATCTCCACCAAGAACGGCCCTGGCGGGGGAGTGGGCAACTGCAAGGTGGTGGAATCGGGCCGGGCAGACTTGGGCTGGTCCTATACCCACACCACTTACAACGCCTTTAACGGACGGGGCAAGTTCGAGAAGAAACACCAGAATATCCGCCACCTCATGTCCCTCTATCCCGGCGTCTTCCAGGTGGTGGCGCCCAAATCATCGGATATCAAGTCAATCGCCGATCTCAAGGATAAACGGATCGTTCCCGGCAAGGTCGGCTTCACCGGCACGGCCATCGCCGAGCTTGTCCTGAAAGCCTACGGCCTGGACTTCAACTCCATCAAACAGGCCGGCGGATCGGTGAGCTTCGTGGGCTACGCCGACTCGGCGGCCCTGATGAAGGACGGCCACTCCGACGCCTACATGGCCGTGACCTCCTGCCCCCAGTCGACCATCATCGACCTCAACTTCCGGCCCGGGGTCAGGTTCCTGGCCATCCCGCCGGAGTATCAGAAAAAGGTTCAGGAGCTGGAGCCCGGGTTGATGCCCACGGTCATCCCCCAGTCCGCCTACAAGGGATTGGAGGGGGATGTGCCCACCGTGGGCACGGTGACCAACATCATCATCAACAAGAACGTGCCGGACGACGTGGTCTACAACCTGGTCAAGACCCTTTACGAAAACTGGCCGGAACTGGCCAAGGTGAAGAAAAAGGCCATCGAGGATTCCAAGCCTGAGCTGGCCCTGCAGGGCGCCTCCATCCCGGTCCACCCCGGGGCCCTGAAGTACTATAAGGAGAAAGGCTACGTCAAGTAGGTCCTGATCCGGCCTTGTTGCCGGCCCGGCCTTTTGGCCGGGCCGGATCGTAAAACCGGATCAACGCCCCCGGAGGAAGACCGCTGTCACAACCAGCTAGGAGGCGATAGTGTCGGCAGAGAGCCATGCCCCTGAACCTGTCCAGGGCCCCAAACTGGAGTACCGCGAGGAGAGAAAAGAGAGCATCCTGGAGTGGTTGATCCGCAAAAAGGGGGCTCCCTGGCGTCATCCGGCGGAGTTGTCCATCTGCCTGATGGCCATCGCCCTGTCGCTGTACCATCTTTTTGTGGCCTACGCCGGTTCCCTGGAGGCCCACGCCTTCCGCTCCACCCACCTGGCCTTTGTCCTGGTTCTCTGCTTTCTTATTCGGCCCTTGGGGCGTCAGTCCTTTACCCAGAAGATCAACGCCTGGTTTGCGGTGGACCTGGTTCTGATCCTTCTGACCGTGTTCATCCAGATCTACAAGCTGGTGGACATGGAGGCCTACATCTTCCGGAGAGGCGACCTGAACCAGGTCGACATCTGGCTGGGGACCGTCTATATTCTCATTCTCCTGGAGGCCACCCGCCGGGCCGTGGGCTGGGCCATGGTCCTGATCGCCGGCTTCTTCCTGGTCCAGACCGCCTTTTCCGATTACTTTTTCGGCATCTTCTACGGCCCGCCCAGCGACCTCTTCACCATCATCGACTACATCTGGATGCGGGAGAACGGCATCTTCGGCATCCCCCTCATGGTCATGGCCACCTACATCTTTCTGTTCATCCTGTTCGGGGCCATCCTGGTCCGCTCCGGGGCGGGCCGGTTCTTCATCAACGTGGCCCTGGCCCTGACCGGATCCAAGGTGGGCGGACCGGCCAAGGCCTCGGTGGTGGCCTCCTGCCTCATGGCCTCGGTCTCGGGATCGGCCGTGGCCAACGTGGTCACCACCGGCTCCTTCACCATCCCCCTGATGAAGCGCATCGGCTACAAGCCCTATTTCGCCGGGGCGGTGGAGGCCTGCGCCTCCTCGGGCGGGCAGATCATGCCCCCGGTCATGGGCGCGGCCGCGTTCGTGATCGCCGAGTTCCTGAACATGCCCTATCTCCAGGTGGCCCTGGCCGGGCTCTTTCCGGCCTTGATATACTTTTTTTCCATCTTTGTGATGGTCCATTTCGAGGCCCGCAAAAGAAACCTGGCCACCATCCCCCCGGAGGCCCTGCCGGTTTTTAAAAAGGAGATTAAAAGGGGCGGTCATTTGTTCCTCTCCATCCTGATCATCATCGTCCTGCTGATTATCGGCTACACGCCCATGTTCGCCGCCTTCTGGGCCATCCTGTCCATCTTTGTCCTCAGCGCCTTGCGTCCCGAGACCAGGATGAGCGCCCTGGACATCCTCTCGGCCCTGGAAGAGGGGGCCCGGGGCGCGGTGGCCGTGAGCGTGGCCTGCGCCACGGCCGGAATCATCATCGGCTGCGTTTTCGTCTCGGGCCTGGGTCTTAAATTCTCCAACGTCATCGTCAGCCTTTCGCACGGCTACCTGGCCGTGGCCCTGGTCCTGACCATGTTGGCCTCGCTCATTCTGGGCATGGGCCTGACCACCACGGCAGTCTACATCACCCTGGCCGCGCTGGTCATCCCGGCCCTGGTCAACATGGGGGTGGAGCCCATCGCGGCCCATATGTTCGCCTTCTACTTCGGGCTGGTCTCGGCCATAACCCCGCCCGTGGCCCTGGCCTCGTTCGCGGCGGCGGGCATAGCCGGGTCCAACCCCATGCAGACCGGCTTCCACTCCTTCAGGCTGGGCATCGCCAAGTACGTTCTGCCCTTTGTCTTTATTTACGCTCCAGGAATGCTCTTTGTGGGCAGCTGGCAGCAGATCGTGATGAGCATCCTGGGAGGATTCGCCGGGATTTACGCCCTGACCGTGACCACGGAGGGTTGGATGTTCGAACGGGTGGGTTGGCTCACCAGGATCGTCATGGGCGCTTGCGCGGTCCTGCTTTTCCATCCTGATCTGGTCACGGACTTGATCGGGTGGGTGTTCTTCGCGGTCCTGCTGGGGTTCCACTACACCCGGCTGAAAAAAAACAGGCTGAAAACGGCGGCCGCAGCCTGAGGGAGGGCGGATGATGAAGAACAAGGTGCTGAGCTGGCTGGCCATCGGCCTTACCGTGGTTCTCCTGGCGCTGCTCAAGTGGCTTCATTTGGGGGTGACCCACTACAACTGGTTTCTGATCATTCTCCTGTCCTGGACCATGATCTTGATCCTGTGGTTTCGCTGGATGGAAGTCGAAAAACACGGGGAAGGGGATTAGGCCCTTTCCCTCTACCCCAGACCCCTGATTGCCGGAACGGTGCGGCTCCCGTTTCGGCTCGGGTTTTGGGGGGCGGTGCCGGAGGAGCCGCGGACAGGCTTTTCAACAACCCGTCAACGGAGCCGTCCCTGGCCCGAGACGGCTGGATCTATTTAAAATCCCCAGGGTCCGCATCCGGTCACGTCAATTTAAGGTCCGGCTTTCACCGATCCTTTTTCGATCATTCCGTTCCCGTGATTGACAATATCTAAAAGGTTGGAGTATGGTCGAACGTGTTGATATTCAGAATGTTAAGAACCAATCGGGGATCCGCGACCCAAAGATGAGCGGTCGGAACGGGTGGAACGAGCCATAATAACAAATCATAAATAATGATAAATAATATATCAATTCAGTTCTGTCCGGCTAAGCGAAGCATAGATTTAACTGATTGTTATTGTGGGTTAATTGATTATTAAAGCCGGGCGGTTGAAGTAATTCCTGGATGGTGCAGCGTCTGAAGAGGTTGAGTTGAAGGAGTTGAGCCAGTTGCTGAAGGCTTAATCCGAGGGGACAAAGGAACTTGAGGTAGCAGAGCAAAAGGTAAGCAATCAAGGCCACATAGACCTGAGAAAGAACGGCATTGGGGGAGTTGCCGATAAAGGATTTGATTTTCAGGTTCTGCTTGATGAAGCGGAAGAAGGTCTCTATCTGCCAGCGTTCCTTGTAGATGTCGGCGATGGTCCTGGCCGAGAGGTCGAAGTAGTTGGTCAAAAAGACGTAATGCTTCCTGGTCTCCTTGTCGCGGTAGCCGACTCTTCGCAAGGCCACCGGGTAATCGGCCCATTTGGCCCCTGTAAGCCAAATGACCTGGTCGTAGGTGACGCCCAAACGGCGGTTGACTCTGTTGCGCTTGACGACCTTTAAGCGGGCGCCCTTTTTCATCCTGGTGACGAAGAAAACGCCCCTGTTGGCCAGGGAAAAAAGCCAGGCAAAGGCGATGTAGGCCTTATCCATGGCCACGATGGGGCCCTTGGGAAGGTGAATTGCTTTGGCGGTCTTGGACTCATGACGTTTGGCTTCGGAAATTGAAACAAAGGCAGGCAGATAGCCGTCGTGGTCGAGCAGGGTGTTGATCTTGATACCGGCCTTAGTCTTTCGAAATCTGGCCCAAGGGAAGAGGCTCAGGCAGAGACTGATCGTGGTCGCATCCAAGGAGAAGAGCTTGTTTTTAAATTTGAACTTGTGCTTGGGAGCAACGGGTTGACAACGACCGTAGACATACCCGAACAAGGCCTCGAAGAAGGTGGCCGGTCGCTTCTCGTTGGCCTCGGCAAAGGTGGATCTGGCTACCGGTTGGGTGCCTAAATGGTAGAGATTATTGCTCCTGGAGCGCATGGACCTGACCCCGTCACGGAGCGAGGATCGGCCGGTCAGTTGGATGGCCATGAGGTGAACGAACTGATCCCAGCGGCTGAATCTGCGGGCCGCACGTCCGGTTCCGTGGGCCTTGTCGAGAGTGGTGAAAACATGTCTCGGAGCAATCTTGAGCATCTGGGAGAGGATCGTGCTACAATGAGCCATGGCCTGATTTGTCCTTTCCGATCGGTGAGTTATGCGCAACACCATTATATCGGAAACCAGGGTGAATCAGGCCATTTTCTCAACCCTTAAACGGACAGGACTGATATCAATTCAATTTACCTGATCTGGCCGGAACGCCCAACCGGCCAGGGAAAGACAGTTTGGCGGATTATCTTTTGCGGCAGATCAGCTCGATTCTTTATGGCCGGGTCCAGAAGGCCGCTGTCCCTTCCCACCACGAACAGTCACCGGAAACAGAGATACTCAGCTCCGACGGCAGAAAAGAGCATGAGGCAAAACCCCCAAGCCGTATCCCCACGACCGGACCGGAGGAAACCCCGTAATGCTCCATGCCGATAATATACTGGACCTCAATATTCTGATTGTCGACGACAAGCCTAATATGAGGAAGACCATAAAAAACCTGCTCCGCAAAGTCGGTTTTACAAATTTCCAGGAGGCTGAAGACGGCGACACGGCTTTGGCCAGGATCCGCAATTCCAGGGTGGATCTGGTCCTGTTGGACTGGAACATGCCCCGCCTGCCGGGCATCGAGGTTTTGCGGGAGATCAGGGCCGACGAGAGATGCAACGACTTGATGGTGCTCATGATCACCGGGGAGGAGCGGGAGGATACGGTGGCCGAGGCCATCGAGGACGAGGTGGACGAGTATCTGACCAAGCCCTTCACCCCAGAGCGGATGATGAAAAAGATAAAGCTCCTCTGGGAATCGCGGGTCAATCCCTCAAAGATCGCCCGCTGCCTGACAAAGGGACGGTGCTGTCTGGAACAGGAGGAGTACGAGGAGGCCCTGGCCGAGTTTAAGCTGGCCCTGTTCGAAAACCCCAACAGCCCCCGGACCTACCATGCCCTGGGTCAGGCCTATGAAGGCCTCAAGGATTTGAAGAAGGCCCGGGCCCACTACCAACGGGCGGTGGAGATGGCTCCGAAGTTTCTGAGGGCGTTCAACAGCCTGTCTGATCTAAGCGTGACCATGAACGATCTGCCCGTGGCCGTGGAGTCATTGCGGGAGGCCGTCAGGATCAGCCCCAACAATTTGGATCGCCGGATCAAGCTGGGCCAGCTTCTGCTGAAGCTCAAGCAGCAGGACGAGGCTCTGGACATCTTCCACAAGGTTATCGCCAACGCCGGACAGGACAATGTGACCATCATCACCAGGGTGAGTGACGCCTTGCTGGACGCGGAACTGGGGGCCGAGGCGGAGATGTTCATTTCCCAGGGCCTTTCCACGGTTCCGGATGACGTGGTCCTCCAGAACCGCCTGGGTATCGCTTTCAGAATCCAGGGCAAGTACAAGGAGGCCATCGACAACTACCGGGGCGCCTTGAAAAAGACCCCGGACGACGAAAACCTGCAGTACAACCTGGGCCGGGCCTACCACGATTACGGTCAGCGGGAGAAGGCCGTGGCGGCCATGAAAAAGGCCATTGAGATAAACCCCGATTTTGCCGCAGCCAAAATGTATCTGAAGATGTATCTCAATGTTTCGGAGGAGGACGGGGCTAAATCCTCCTGAGGCATCAGGGGGCAGGGCGCTTTCCCGGAAGGCGCGGGCCTCTTCAGCCTTATTCTTCGGGTCCCGAAACCATCTCCTCCACGGTCAGGTCGCTGACAAACATGTGGCCCGGCTTATGGGTGATCATGAAGGGCACCCCGGAACTCACCGCCGCCGACTGGGGGTCACGCCGCAGGCCCAAAACACGGGCACCTCACCCCCCGGCGGCCGGGAATGGACCTGGCCGAGACCACCATAGGCCCTTGCAGGGAGCCGATCGCCCGGGTCTCAAGGTTGGTGGTATAGATGCCCGGCTCCTGTTTTTCGATGGCGTGGGGCAATTTGATCCCGGACCGGCGGAGCACCGCGTCAAAGGTGCAGCTTCACCCCGGGAGGAACACCACCAGATCGTCGCGCCACAGATGGCGTATGTCGTTGACCTCCTCCTTCAGCTGCCCTTCCGGGTAAGCCAACCGGGCCGGCAGATCGGTGCGCAGGTCCGCCCCGGGGGCCGTCTTCTTGAGGATCGGATCGCCCGGTTTGCCCACCTGCAGGAGAGGGCGGGGTTTGGGATTGCGCCGGCAAAAAAGGAGAAAGTCGGCGGCCTCCTTGTGCGGCAGGATGGCCAGATTGGCCTGGGCGTAGCCCTGGCAGAGGCCGCTGGTCGATCCGGTATATTCTCCCCGCCCTATTTTTTTGGCGCAGCAGCCTGGGAACCGATCTCCAGTCGGCTGGTCTTTCGGCCATGGCTTCTCCGAAAAACCGGGCCGGATCGGCCGCCGTCTCCAGGAACGGCGGCCGGCTTTCAGACCGGCAGGATTTTCCGGATCTGGGCCAACAGGTCCATCCGCTCCTGGTGCAGCTTCCTGGCCTGGGAGATGTCCACCTGCCGGAAGCTGACACTGTCCCCCGGCCGGGCCTGGGCCACCTTGTCCAGATCAGATGAAACCACGGTGGCGATTTTGGCGTACCCGCCCACGGTCTGCTCGATTAGGAGGACTATGGGCTGGCCGTCGGCCGGTATCTGGACCGCGCCGGCCAGGCTGGGTTCGGAGATAATGGACTTGGGCGCATCCTCCTTAAGCTCCACCACCGGCCCTTCCAGCCGATAGCCCATCCGGTCCGCCTTGGCGCTCACCTTGAACTCGGCGGAGAAAAAGACCTCCAGCCCCTGGCCGAAATAGTCGTCCTGGGGTCCGGGCACGGCCCGCAGGGTCAGACCGCGGTCCATGGCCGGGCGCAACTCCTGAGGAAGCTCCCGGCTCTGGCCGTGGGCTTCTCCGGCCAGGCGGGCCAGGATGTCGCCCTTGGCCAGGGCCCGGCCCTGGAACCCGCCGATGGCCCCGCCCAGGTAGGTGGAACGGCTGCCCATGACCCGGGGCAGGTCCAGCCCGCCGGTCACGGCCAGATAGCCCCGCAGCCCCTGGACCGCCGGTTTGACCACCAGAACGTCTCCGGCCTTGGCCGGAAAGGAGGCCCAGGTGTCCACGGGTCGGTCGTTGAGCGTCACCGGCATTTTCGCCCCGGTCACGGCCAGATCGGCCGGGGCCAGAACCTCCAGTTTGAGCCCGGTGAAGGTCATCTCCAGCACGGCGCAGCTCTCCGGGTTGCCCACCAGCAGGTTGGCGCAGCGCAGGGCGAAGTTATCCATCCCGCCCGAGACCGGAACGCCGTACTGCTGAAAGCCGAACCGGCCCAGATCCTGAACCGTGGTCATGGGGCCGGTAGTCAATACCTTGAACATATCCATCATGCCGCCTCCCCTCCCAGGGCCAGATACTCCTTTTCGGAGATGGGCTTGTATTTAATCAGGTCGCCGGCCTGGTAGAGAAAGGGGTTCTCCTTGTCCGGGTTGAACAGCTTCAGCGGGGTCCGGCCGATCAGCCGCCAACCTCCGGGGCTGGTCACCGGGTACATGCCGGTCTGGTTGTTGGCGATGCCCACCGAGCCGGCCGGTACCGCGGTGCGGGGCGACTCCAGCCTGGGCGTGGCGATGCGCTCGTCCATGCCCCCCAGAAAGGGGAACCCCGGAGTGAAGCCGATCATGTAGATCTGGTAGGCCGTGGAGGTGTGGATCTCGATGACCTTTTCCGGGGTCATGTTGTTGGCCTGGGCCACGAAATCCAGATCCGGTCCGTAGGGGCCGCCGTAGCAGACCGGTATCTCCACCGTCTCCGGCTCCGGAATGGAGATCTCATCCAACCTGTCTTCCAGCCCGGCCAGGGCCTTCTCCAGGGCGGTCGGCTCGCTGAGGGAGGGATCGTACTGGATCAGAATGGACCGGTAGGTGGGGATTACCTCCAGCACCCCCTGGGGGGTGTCCCGGTCCAGGGCCACGGACATGATCCGGACCTTACGGTTTATCTCCGGATCAATGGCGTCGCCGTATTCCACCAGCAGGCCCCGGTCGCCCACCAGGCGAAATCTGGGTCGGTCAAATAATTCGGCCATAGCGCCCCCTTTCAGTTGCTCAGGCCCATGGGCTTCACGCTCAAACCCTCGGACTCCAGCAGCTCCTTGATGGACCGGACCAGATCCACGGCCACGGGCGTATCGCCGTGGACGCAGAGGGTCTGGGCGTTGAGATCGATCTCCGTGCCGTCGACGGCGATGACCTTCTGCTCCTTGGCCATCTTAAGGGCCCGCTGGGCCACCAGTGCCGGGTCCTGGATCAGGGCCCCCTCCTGGCGGCGGGAGACCAGGGTGCCCTCCGGAGTGTAGGCCCGGTCCGGGAAGGCCTCGTAAACCACCTTGAGCCCCACCTCCTGGCCGATGTCGGTCATGAGCTGGCCCTTGGCCCCGGCCAGGGCCACGTACATGAGGTCCGGGTCCACGCTGACGATGGCCTCGGCCACGGCCCTGGCCACCACGGCGTCCTCCACGGCCATGAGGTACAGATTGCCGTGAGGTTTCACGTGGGCCATCTTGACCTTGTTGGCCGCGCAGAAGCCCTTGAGCGCACCCACCTGGTAGACCACGTAGTTGCGGATCTCGTCAGCGGTGCAGTCCATGTTGCGGCGGCCGAAGCCCAGCAGGTCCGGATATCCGGGATGGGCGCCCACGCCCACGCCGTTCTCCTTGGCCAGCTTGACCGTATGGTCCATGACCATGGGGTCCCCGGCGTGCCAGCCGCAGGCGATATTGGCCGAGGTGATGTGTTTGATCACATCCTCGTCCAGGCCGATCTTGTATTTGCTGAAGCTCTCGCCCATGTCGCAGTTGAGATCGATTCTCATCGGTGTTCCTCCCAATTAATTTATGAATTAGATATAGTTAAGTTTGATTCCGTCTGGTCCCGGCCGGCCGCCGCCTCTCCCGATAGGCTAGTCGGTCTGCTGGCTCAGAACATTTTCCAGGGTTATGCGGACGTGGCTTTCCATGGCCGCCGCGGCCCCGGCAAGGTCCTTTTGTTCGATCCGGGCCAACACCTCTCCGTGTTCCTGGTTGACCTCGAACAGCCGCTCGGTGCGCATCAGGGCTTTCATACCCATCCAGTCGATCAGGTCGCGTACATTGTCCAGGGCCGAGATCATGTAGCCGTTCCCGGTACGGGCGGCCAGATAATCGTGAAAAGCCCTCTCCAACTTCAGATACTTGACCATGCCGTCCCCGCGAGAGGCTTCCAGACAGCGGTTGTGGATGGTCCGCAACCGCTCGATATCGGAGTCATCCAGCTTTCCGGCCAGGCTGCGGATGATGCCGCCCTCCAGGACCAGCCGGTAGGTGTAGAGATTGGTGATGTCCTTGGCCGTCAGGGTGTTGATCCGGACCCCCTTGCGGGGCAGCAGGGTCACGAACCCCCTGACGGACAGGTCCAGCAGGGCTTCGTGGACCGGGGTTTTGGACATGCCCAACTCCTCGGCCAGGCGCTGCTCGTTGTAGAGCACTCCCGGCTCCAGGGCCTTGGTCATGATGGCCTCCTTGATGGAGGTAAAGGCCATCTCCCGAAGGGAAAGGGGAGCGTCCACCAGCTGGAGCTTGGGTTTTGAATCAGAAGGAGCGCTCATTTTATTTCTCTGATATGTAAGATATCACATTCATCATGTTAGGTTTACGCAAGTTGTGTCAAGGAAAAATCAAAGGCCCCGGCCGCCGCTACGGGAGCCGCTTTTTAGGATCATCCGGTTTAAACTATAGAAGGCAGGTCAACGCAATATTGACTTAAGTCCACGGGGACTTATGTTTCATATTAAAAGACAATCAAGGAGGCGATCATGAAAAAATTGGCTATTTCCATGATTATGGTAACTCTCCTGGTCGCCGGAGCGGCCCTGGCCTCGGACCCGAATCAAAAAGAAAAGAGCAGTGATATGGAAAAGATAGAGAATACCGCCCAGGCGACTTTCGCCGGCGGTTGTTTCTGGTGCGTGGAATCCGATTATGAAAAAGTCGAGGGAGTGATCCGGGTCGTATCCGGCTACACCGGCGGAGACGAGGAAGACCCCAACTACCGGGATGTCTCGTCCGGAACCACCGGCCATGTGGAGGCGGTCCAGGTGGTCTACGATCCGGCCCAGGTGAGCTACGAAAAGCTGCTGGATGTTTTCTGGCGCCAGGTGGACCCCACCGACGATGGAGGCCAGTTCGTGGACCGGGGGCCCCAGTACCGCACCGCCATCTTTTATCACAACGAGGAGCAGAAGGCGGCGGCCGAGGCTTTCAAAAAAAGGTTGGATGAAAGCGGCATCTTTAAGAAGCCCATTGTCACCCCCATCCTGCCCCTGAAAAAATTCTATCCGGCCGAAGAGTATCATCAGGATTACTACAAGAAGGACCCGGTCCATTACGGCTTCTACCGCAGAGGTTCGGGCCGGGATAGTTTTATTGAAAGGGTCTGGGGCAAGGGAACCAAGGTCAAGGACCTGTCGTCCTCCGCCTCGACCTACGCCAAGCCCTCGCCCGAGGCGCTGAAAAAGAGACTTACCCCGGAGCAGTATCGGGTCACCCAGGAGGAGGGTACTGAGCCGCCTTTCGACAACGAGTACTGGAACAGTAAAAAAGAGGGGATCTACGTGGACGTGGCCAGCGGAGAGCCCCTGTTCAGTTCCAGGGACAAGTTCGATTCGGGCACGGGCTGGCCCAGCTTTGTGCGCCCCTTGGAGCCGGGCAACATTGTGGAAAAGGAGGATCGGAAACTTTTCGCGGCCAGGACCGAGGTCCGCTCCAAACACGGCGATTCCCACCTGGGCCATGTTTTCCCGGACGGACCCCAGCCCACCGGAATGAGGTACTGCATCAACTCGGCCGCATTGAGGTTTATCCCCAAGGAGAGGTTGGAGGAGGAGGGGTACGGGGAGTATGTGGACCTTTTCAATTAGGTTGGGGCGGATGCTGAAATAACGTCCCACCGTTGTACGATAATCCCAGCGACGCAACAAATTTGTCTCCTCTCCCCCGCCGGGGGAGGGGATAAAAGTGAGGGGCGGTCCATTGTGCTGTCAGGGTCACACCTCTGACAGCGGAGAAAATTACCCGTGCTGTCGGGGCTGCGTCCCCGACAACCGAATTAGTGAACAGTATGTGCTGCCGTGGTTGCATCTCCGACAACAAAATCGCCCTTTTTTTACTGTCAACCCAAAGCGATTCCCTCTCCCCTTCAAGAGGAGAGGGTCAGGGTGAGAGGTGATTTTTTAACAAGTGGTGTCAGGGTTGCATCCCTGACACCTACAATGCTGAATGCCTCCGGCGGCCCCTCCGGGTGGGCCAAGGGGCCTCTTAGCCTTTTCCGGGAAAAGGCTCGCCGGCCCCTTGGAACCCCGCTCGCCAAAACCATTTTTCTCGGGGCGGCTTGCTTTACTCTGGGCCTTTCCTCTCTCTGAGATTGTTGGAGCGACCATCCAGACCCCGTGAAAGCTGGAGCTGGAAGAACGAAAAGCCGCTCTATAAGGAAGCCGCCCATGTTCATGGGCGGCCGTTTTTTTAATAACCTGGATGTCGAATGGGCGGAAGCTTCTCTCAGCTATTTATCTTACAACTTCAACACCTTCAACAGATTGGTCGTTCCCGGCACGCCCACCGGCACCCCGGCGGTGACGATTATGGTGTCTCCCGGAAAGCCCATGTTGCGGCCCAAGAACCAGCCCTTGGTCAAATCGAACATCTCGTCAACCCCGCTGTAGGAGGTGACCAGGGCCGGGACGACTCCCCAGGAAAGGGTCAGCTGGCGGCAGGTGGTCAGCTCCGGGGTCATGCCCACCACTGGAAAATCGGGCCGCATCCGGGCCAGGAGCCGTGCCGTGGACCCGGAATGGGTGGAGGCCACCACGGCCGCAGGGTTCAGGTCCTGGGCCAGCCAGCAGGCGGCCCGGGTAAAGGCCGCCTCGGATTTGGGCAGCAAGGGCGAGGGCGTCTCCCGGAGAAAAGCCTCGTCGCTCAAATACGGTTCCGTGGCTGCGGCTATTTTGTCCAGGGTCTTGACCGCCTCTACCGGATATTGCCCCACTGCGCTCTCTTCCGAAAGCATGACCGCGTCGGTGCCGTCCAGCACGGCGTTAGCCACGTCCGCGGCCTCGGCCCGGGTGGGCCTGGGGTTGTCTATCATAGAACGCAGCATCTGGGTGGCGGTGATCACCGGCTTGGCCGCCCGGCGGGCCGTCTCGATGATCTTTTTCTGGATTATGGGCACCTCCTCCAGGGGCATCTCCACCCCCAGGTCGCCCCGGGCCACCATGACCCCGTCCACCATGGCCAGGATGTTGTCCAGCCTCTGGATGGCCTCCGGTTTTTCCAGCTTGGCGATGAGCAGGGGCCGCTGGTCGGCGTAGTTGAGGATCTCGATCAGGGGCTCCAGGTCCCTTTCGTGGCGGACAAAGGAGAGAGCCACAAAATCAACCCCGATCTTGAGCCCCAGGGCCAGGTCCGCCCGGTCCTTTTCAGTAAAAGCGGGGATGCGCAGGTTGGTGGTGGGCAGATTGATGCCCTTGCCGCTGGAGACCGGCCCCTCCACCACCACCCGGCAGATGACCTTGCGACCCTTCTCCTCCAGAACCCGCAGTTCAACCAGCCCGTCGGCCAGGAGAATCCTGTCCCCAGGCTCCAGGTCCTCGGCCAGATGGGGGTAGGAGACCGGCAGCTCCCCTTCCTCGGCTGATTCGCCGGAGACCAGGGTCACGCTCTGGCCGCTGGCCAGAAAGCGCTCCTCCCCGATTTTGCCTAGGCGGATCTTGGGGCCGCAAAGGTCCTGGAGGATGCCTATCTCCCGGCCGATCTGTTTGGAGACCTTTCTGATGGCCTGGACGGTCCGGGTGTGGCTGGCGTGGTCGCCGTGGGAGAAATTGAGCCGGGCCACGTCCATCCCGGCCAGGGCAAGCTTGTGGATGGCCTCCTCCGAGTCCGAGACCGGCCCCAGGGTGCAGACAATCTTGGTTTTGCGGATTCTCTGTTCGGTCATGAAAACCTCTTATTCACCAGGAAGGTCCTCCCGGCTGGAGTCAGATATAAAAAAAGAGATTCACTCTCCTTGTTGGTCTTTCGGTGTTTCGGTTCCGTCACCGCCGGGTTCAATCCGGGTAACAGTGGAATCAATCGGAATTGGGGTAACGCATTGTCATCTTAACATCCGACCTGCTGTTTTATGAAAGATAAATAGTGGGTTTCCAAAGACGCGCGGCAAAAGGCCGAGATAAATCGCCCCTGCTTGCACTATATCTTTACGGGCCCGATCCGGGGCTGGTATAAAAAGGAACTCCCAAAATCGTCCGGCCACGACACAAGGGGGGGCCATCAACAGGGACCTGAAACGGCTTGAGAAGGAAGAGTTCGACCTCCTGGTGATCGGGGGCGGCATATACGGGGCCTGGACCGCCGGTCACGCGTCCAGGATGGGCCTGCGAACGGCCCTCATCGACAAGGGGGACTGGGCCTCGGGCACCTCCTCGGCCTCCACCAAGCTCATCCACGGCGGTCTGCGTTATTTGGAACAGTTCAAGTTCGGTCTGGTCCGGACCAGTTTAAAAGAGCGGGCCGAACTCATGAGGCTGGCCCCCCATCTGGTCAGACCCCTCCGCATCTGCATTCCCCTGTTCCGCTCCAACCGGGTGGGGCCGCTAAAGCTGAAGGCCGGGTTGAGGCTCTACGATCTGCTGGCCGGAAAGAGGCGCATCGCCCGCGCCGGCAAGGGAATCACGGCCGGGGAGGCCCGGGCGGCCTATCCTTTTCTGAATCCCGGCGAACTCAAAGGCGGCCTTTTTTACCACGATTGCCAGACCGACGATTTTCGGCTGACCCTGGGGGTCGTGGCCGGGACCGTTAAGGCCGGGGCGGCGGCGGCCAATTATGTGGCCGCGGAAAACCTTACCGAGAACGGCGGGCGCATTGCGAGGGCGGAGGTCCAGGACCGCCTGGGCGGCGGGCGGTTTCTGATCAGGGCCGGGGCGGTGGTTAATGCGGCCGGCCCCTGGGTGGTGGCCGGGGAGGGATTTTCGGATGGGATCCCATCCGGCCGGGTCTGCCTGAGCAAGGGTGTTCATCTGGTCCTGGAGGGCCTGCCCACCAGCGATGCCCTGCTGCTCATGGCCGGCCGGGACGGCCGGATCTTTTTCATTATCCCCTGGTACGGGCGGACCCTGGTGGGTACCACTGATTCAAGGTACACGGGCGATCCGGAACGGGTGAGGGTGGAACCGGAGGACGTTGATTATCTCCTGAGCCGGATCGAACGCTATGCCCCGGCCCTGAACCTGGACAGCTCCTCGGTGATCAGCTGTTTTGCCGGATTGCGGGCCCTGGCCGACCAGCCCGGAAAAGCACTGGCCAAAGTCAGCCGGGAGTGGGTCCTGCTCCGGCCCAGGCCGGGGTACCTGGTCTCGTTGGGGGGCAAGCTGACCACGGCCCGGGAGGACGCCCTGACGATCGCGGCGGCCGTGGGGGAGGAACTGGGCCTTGGCCGGGATCGTCTGCCGAAACAAAGCGGGACTCCCATACCTTCCGCTCCGCCGAAGGATTTCGAGGCCTGGCATGAGAAGGCTGCCCAAGAGTGCCGAAGCTCGGGAATAGACCACGGAGCCTGCCTGGCTCTTGCCTCCCGGTACGGGGCGGAGCTGGAACCGGTGCTGGAGATCGTCCGGCGCAGGCCGGACCTGGCTTCCCGGATGGTTCCGGAGCTGCCTTTTGTCCTGGCCGAGGCGGTCCATGCGGCCCGCCAAGAGATGGCCTTTTGCCTGGAGGATATTCTGAGGCGGCGGATTCCGGTGATGATTCTGTCCCGGCCGGACCAGGAACTGATCGCCCGGGTCGCTGCCCTGGCCGCGCCGGAACTGGGCTGGACCGAGACCCGGACGGAAACGGAGATTCGGGAAACCCTGGCCCGCTGGAGGGGTCTGCTTCCGGAGGACGCCGGAACCGGAAAATCCGGAATCAAGTAAAATCACCAGGCCGCTTATACCCGCCGGTCAGAATTGGACCCTGAACCTCCGGGGGGTGTATAGCTTCTGAAGTAGTACCACCCCGATCAGGATCGCCCAGCCCACTCCGTCGGCCCACCATGTGGGCCAGAAAAGGCCGGCCGCAGCCAAGACCAGAAGCGTCGTCTCCCACCAGGTGGCCTTGCGGAACATGTACCGCTCCAGAGCCGCGGCAAAGGCCACCAGCCCGCCCATGGTGGCCAGCATGACCAGGGTCACCTCCCAGTTGAGCAGGTCGTGGTCCTTGCCCAGCCCCAGAAGGGGCCGGTAGGCCATGACAATGGGGATGATGTAAAGCCCCTTGGCCAGTTTCCAAGAGACAAAGGCGGTCTGCATGGGGTTGGCTCCGGCCACCCCGGCTGCGGCGAAACTGGCCAGGGAGACCGGCGGGGTCACGTTGGCGTCCTGGGAGTACCAGAACACGATCATGTGGGTTACCAGCAGGGGTACGCCCATGTCCAACAGGGCCGGTCCGGCCAGAGTGGCCAGGACGATGTAGGAGGCGGTCACGGGCAGGCCCATGCCCAGAACCAGGGAGGCGGCTCCGATGAGGAGGATGGCCAGGACCTCGATGCCGAAGGACAGATCCAGGACCAGGCCGCTGAACTTGAGTCCCATGCCGGTGAGGGTGACCATGCCCACGATGATTCCGGCCGCGGCGCAGGCCACGGAGACCATGATCGCGTTCTTGGCCCCCTGTTCCAGGGCCTCCAGGGTGGCTCGCAGTCCCATCCGGGACTTGGTCCTGATAAGAGCCGCCACCCAGGTGGAGACCACGGCCACGAATCCGGCCATCATGGGCGAGTAATTGGACACCAGAACGTAGATCAGGATGGCCACCGGAATGATGAAGTGGAGCCCGTCCCGGACCACCGGCCAGATCTTGGGCAGACTCTCCTTGGGCTGCCCCTCCAGGCCCTGCTTTTTGGCCTCGAAGTGGACGAACATAAGCACGGTGAGGTAGTACATCACCGCCGGGATAAAGGCCACCTTGATGATGGTCAGATAGCTGGTGTTGGTGAACTCGGCCATGAGAAAGGCCCCGGCGCCCATGATGGGGGGCATGAGCTGGCCCCCGGTGGAGGCCGCGGCCTCTATGGCTCCGGCCACGTGGGGCCGGTAGCCCACCTTTTTCATCATGGGAATGGTGAAGGAGCCGGTGGCCACCACGTTGCCCACGGCTGAGCCAGAGACCGAGCCCATGAATCCGGAGGCGATAACCGAGGTCTTGGCCGGTCCGCCGGAAAAGCGGCCGGTCAGGGCGTAGGCTATGTCGATGAAGAAGTTGCCGCCTCCGCTGGTCTGGAGAAAGGCCCCGAACAGGACGAAGATGAACACAAAAGTGGCGGCCACATAGATGGGCACCCCGAAGACGCCCTCCAGGGTCAGCCACAGGGTGGTGAAGATCCGCTCCATGGAGTAGCCCTTGTGGGCCAGCAGGTCGGGCATATAGGGGCCGAACAGGGCGTAGAGGATGGCTGCCAGGCAGATCCCGGTCATGACCGTGCCGATGACCCGGCGACAGGCCTCCAGAACCAGCACAACCCCCAGCACGCTGACCAGGTAGTCGCTTAAAAGCCAGTCGCCCTGGCGCTCCACAATGGTCAGCAGGTTGGCCACGATGTAATAGCAGCAGTAGACCGCGGCCGCGGCCAGGAGCAGGTCCAGGATAAACCAGAAGTTGATTTTGTCCTTGCGGGCTCCCTTAAAAGGCGGCCTGAGAATATAGGTCAGGGCCAGGATGGCCCCCAGATGGACCGATCTCTGGATCATGGCCGGAAAGGCCACCAGCCCGGCCGTGTAGAGCTGGAACAGGCTTAGGCAAACGGCCAGGACAGAGACCACCTTGGCCATGACCATGACCAGGCTGCGGTTGGAATCCGGTAAAAAAGGAGAGGCTTCCTCGATTTCCACTTGGCGTTCTGTCTCAGATCCGGTGGACATGGGCGACTCCAGGATTGGATTTAGGGACTAGGCACGGGACTCCGACCAATTGAGCTGTCTTGGTGTCCAGGGTGAGACTGTTGAAAAAGCCGACCCTGGCTTTTTCAACACCGGCTTCCCAAAAAACGTGGTTTTTGTAAGCCTTACGGATTGCTCTGGTTATATGGTTAGTTCAAAAATACGTTCCGTATTTTTGGCGGACCGCCGGGCCAAAAGCGTGGTCTTGACCCGTTTCGCGGCCGCTAAGCGACCGGCGGCCCATTTACGCTCTGCCGGGCCCGGCATTCAGGGCCGGGCCGTCAAAGGAGCGCCCGGGTGGGGCCGGAACCTTCTCAGCAGCGTCTCCCCCAGGCTCATCCTGCGGCCCTGGAACCGGACCGGTTTCCCGGGGATCAGGGCCGAGAGGTTGGTCCGGGTCTTTCTCCAGATAATGGTGTGGTCCACTCCGGGCGAACCCACCCTGAGGATGAAGTCTCCGGTGGGGCTGTGCATGTCGACGACCGCCTCATACTTCCCCTGCTGGACCATCCGGCCCCGTCCGGGCAGATAGCCCATCCCGGCCCCTACTTTCAGGTACCTTTCCTCCTCCACAAAAATACGGCCCTCCTTATCCAGGCTGTGCTCCTCCCAGATGGGCGAATCTTCCACCGAGTGGAAGTAGTGCAGGGTGAACCGCTCCCCTGGTTGGAGGGGCAGAACCAGAATCGGCCGCCCCTCTCCCAGGGGGGTTATCCGTAGTTCCAGCCCGCCTGGGAGCAAGACCAGGGCTGCTCCCACGGCCAGGGCCAAGATCGATCCGGAGATCATGAGGCCGTATTTCCGAACCGGCCCTCTCATGGCCGTTCCCTAAGGCATTAGATTCTGCGGAACCTCCAGACCCTTCTCCTTGAGGTACTTGATCAGCCCCGGATGCAGGGGAAGGGGCGAATACTTGACCGCGTTCTCCGGGGTGGTGTAGGAGGCCGAGGGGTGGATCTTGAGCAGGTAGTCCTGGTTTTCATACAAGGCCTTGACCAGGCTGTAGACCAGGTCTTCGCTCAGGGAGGCCTGGCAGATCATGACGTTCCAGACTCCGATGGTGGATACCGGCTTGTCCACGCCCTTGTAGACCCCGCCGGCCAGTTCCACGGCCGAGTAGGTCTTGTTCGATTCCAGGATTTTCTTGGTCTGCTCCGGGGTGACCCCGATAATGCGGATGTCCCTGGTGGTGGCCAGATCCATGATGGAACTGGTGCCCGGCCCCACGACCCAGAAGCCCACGTCGATGGTTCCGTCCCGCAAGGCGTTGGCGTTGCCGGTAAAGGTCAGCCGGCTGTCCGTGTAGGAGTCCTTGGAGATGCCCAGGGCCTTGAAGACCGCCTCGGACATGAAGTTGGTTCCCGAGCCGGCCGAGCCGGAGGAGATCTTCTTGCCCTTGATCTGCTCGATGCTGGTGATTCCCGAATCCTTGGAGGTGACCACCTGCATCAGGTTGGGGTACATGATGGCCATGGCCAGGATGTTGTGTTTTTTACCCTTGAACTTGCCGGTTCCCTGGTATCCGGCCAGGGCCACGTCGCCCATTACCTCGCCCACCACGGTCTCACCCTTGTGGGCCAGCTTCACGTTCTCCACCGAGGCTCCGGTCACCTCGGCCACGGCCTTGATTCCCTTGACGTGCTTGGACCAGATCTCGGCCACTCCGCCGCCGTAGGGATAATATATTCCGCCGGTGCCCCCGGTGCCGATGGAGATAAAGGTGGTCTTGGCCGGGGCGGGCGCGCCGCCCAGAAGAACCAGGACCAAGGCCAGGGCGAATACTACTGTGACCATACGTTTCATTTTCATCTCCTTTGCCTATTGGGACACCGTCTTGATCGTGACCGACACCTGATTCGGCACCTGGGCCACGCCCTTGGCCGGATAGCTGAATTTGGCCACGGCTCCGGGTTTGATCAGGCCCTTTTTGGTGGTGCGGGGAAGGAGCCCCCCCACGCCCTTACCATCGGGCAGAAAAATATTTATTTTAAACCGTTGATCGCTCTGGCTGATGTTTTTGACGGCCACATCGAACCAGACCGAGTCCATTCCGTCAAAGGGCTTTTTAAAGCATTCAAAGGAGACCAGCTCGGCCTCGGGGGCGATGGACTCCAGCTTCGGCTCACATTCAAGTAGGCTCCAATCCTCCTGAATCGCGGCGCATCCGCCCAGGGCCGCGGCCAGGAAGCACAATACCAGTAATACGGGCAGTCGTTTTCCCTCCATCCCTCAACCTCCTCATGTGATGTTGTGATTGACCAGTTACATAATGTCTTCCAAGGCTCCGTGTTGTCAAGTTTATCGCTTGCCAGAGTGCGGTGATTTGGTCTAATTTGAGACTGTTGAGAGGGCCTCTTTGGCTTTTCCGGCTGGGCCATATAGAAAATGTGATTTTTAGAAGTGGTAAAAATCGCAAGGCGTTACCGGTTGCCGCCGTCAAAAGGGCCGTCCGGGGCCCGGATTTGGAGAATCCCGGGACATTCGTAAAAAGAGGCGGCCGATTGGCGGGCTGCTGGAAGACTGCCCGCTCAGCGGGCCAGGGGCGGCTCGCGTCATTTGCCGCACGGGAGCATGATTTGATAAATCGCGCAATTTGTCGGGGTTACAAAAGACGGGCTCTTGTAGACCGGGTTGAAAAAGCCGTACAAGGGCTTTTTCGCCAGCCAGCTTGAGGAGGTCGAGGTGGACCCAAAGGCCCGGGAAACCAAAAAAAAGGTCAAGCTGATCAAAAATCTGCCGACCCTCCCGGATATCCTCGACAAAATCAGCCGCATGGTCGAGTCAAAACAGTATTCGGCCAATGACATCGCCCGGGTAATCTCCCAGGACCAGGTTCTCACGGCCAAGGTTCTCAAGCTGGCCAACTCGGCTTTTTACGGCTTCTCCCGGTCCATCAATTCCGTGGGCCAGGCCCTGGTCCTGCTGGGCTTCCAGGTGGTCAAGGGGCTGATTCTCTCCTCCTCGGTCTTTGATATCGTCCAGCGCCGGGCCACGGACCTGTGGAAGCACTCCCTGGCCGTGGCCACCATCTCCGGCATCCTGGCCCAGCGGATCGGCATGAAGGCCCCGGAGGAGTCCAACCTGGCCGGGTTGCTGCACGACCTGGGCAAGGTCATCATGGCGGTCAACATGATCGAGGAGTTGGATCAGGTCATGGAACTCTGCGAAAAGGGTAGGACCGGTATAGAGGCGGAGCAGGAGGTTTTCGGGTTCACCCACATGGAGGCCGGGGCCTGGCTGGCCGAGGCCTGGAAGCTGCCCGTGGAACTGACCGACCCCATCACCTTTCACCACGACCCGGCCGGGGCCAAGGAGAAACCCATGGAAACTTCCATCGTCCACTTGGCTGATATTCTGGCCAAGTCTCGGGGGTTTGGGTTCGGCAAGGATGTCTGGGTGCCCCCCCTCCAGGCCGGAACCCTGGAACGGCTGGGTCTGACCATGGAGGACATGGACCAGATTGTGCCCCAGGTCCACCAGATCCTGGTAAGCGTTTCTGATCTGGAAACCTGAGCCGGGGACGGCTGGTGCGGCCAACTTCGGACAGCTTAGGGCCAGAGGGCCTTCCTGCGGCGGCAACAGGTTTTCTGCGAAATTTTCTTTTTAGGCATAATCGGTTTGCGATCCTTTAGAGGAGGTGGGCATGGCAGGTCTCAGAGCTTTAGCGGCCCGTTTGGCAAAAACCTGCTTCATATGCATGGCGGTCCTGGCCCTGGCCGGCTGCGCCAAGCCTGAGACGGGCCTGGTGAACCTGGATGCGGCCGGGGCCGGCGACATGGTGGCCGCGGTCAAGCAGGGGACTCTGGCTTTTGACACGGGCATCACCGTGGGCGACGCCTTTGACCACTACGGCGGATTCGTGGTCAAACAAAACCAGTGGGAGCATTTTCAGACCCAGAACCGGCGCAACATCGTGGAGTTCAGGGGGCGGTTGGATCTCCGCCAGGCCAATCTCTCCGACGCGGCCATAGGCAGACTGGAGAAGGCGGTTCTTCTGGTCCAGTTCGCGACCAAAGTGGACGGCGGGTTGGAGGTGCGCTACATGAGCCTGGTCATGAGGGCCGTGGACGGCCCGGAAAAAGAGTACGCCATCTCCAAGGGCAACCAGGACCATTACCTCAAGGCCGTCTACGGCAACTACAAATTCTCCAACTCCAAGTATGAATTCATCATCCAGAGCATGGTTTTGAACTGAGAACGGGCAAGGTGGAGCTGGCTTTGCCCCGCCTCACTTCTACCGCTTCCCGTACATCCTGCCCGATATAATCACGTCCGGGTCCTGGCCGCGGTTGGGGATGTGGACCAGATCCTGGTGTTTGGATCTCCGGCCGTCCGGGGGTCATGAGAAAGTGGACCAGGTGGTGGGTTTCGGCGAACACGCTCTGGAGCGGGGCCGGGGAGGCTCCCCGCGACAACGGAACTAAAAGAAGCGGAGTGGCAAATAGCGGGCCCCTGAAAAGGCCGCCCCGCGCCGTCCCGGATAGGGGTAGACCAAAAGAGGAGGCTGTTGTAGGATCGGCGATCAAAGCCGGAAACGGGGAGATAAGGGCGACCATGTTTGGCCTTGGGGCTGATAGGCGTCCGATATGAGGTTTCGGGAGGGGGGCTTGGTTTGCTGGTAACGGTCTGTCAGTTGAGATGTTCCGGGGAACACCGGGAAAGGGACCGTGAGGCCCTGGCCGCCCATCTGCGCCGGGAGCGCAGCGACTTGGTTGTGCTGCCGGAGATGCCCTTCTCCCCTTGGCTTTTCTCCGACCCAAATCCTTCGGAGGAGGCCTGGCGGAATTCGGAAGAGGAGCATCTGCTTTGTCTGGGCCCGCTCGATCAACTGCGCGTCCCCCTGGCGGCCGGAACCCGACCCTTGACCAGGCAGGGCAAAAGGCTCAACTGCGGTTTTATCTGGGACCGACAAAACAGCCTCAAGGATGTGCACCAGAAATATTATCTGCCGGACGAGCCGGGCTACTGGGAGGCTTCCTGGTACGACCGGGGGGACGGCAGCTTCAAGGCGGCCCAAGCGGGTCCGGCCCTGGCCGGTTTTTTGATCTGCACGGATCTCTGGTTCCTGGAAAAGGCCAGGGGATACGGCCGCCAGGGGGCCCACCTGCTCCTGGCCCCCCGGGCCTCCTCCCAGGCCAACGCCCCCAAATGGCTGACCGTGGGGCAGACCGCGGCCATGGTGGCCGGGGCCTGGTGCCTCTCCTCCAACCGGGCCGGGGCCGAGGGCCAAGCCCACATGGGCGGTCAGGGCTGGATTATCGACCCGGACGGCAGGATTTTGGGGGTCACCTCAAAAAAGGAACCCTTTCTGACCCTGGAGATCGACCTGGATATGGCCGAGGCGGCCAAGAGGACCTACCCCCGGGATGTGAAGGAGTAGGGCCGAGAAGCCTGCCCCTAATCCTCCCGGTACTCCAGAATATCGCCGGGCTGGCAGTCCAGAAACCTGCAGATCCCCTCCAGGGTGGCCAGGCGGAAGCCCTTTATCTTGCCGGTCTTGATCAGGGACAGGTTCTGTTCGGTTATGCCCACGGCCTTGGCCAGGTCCTTGGACATGGCCTTGCGCTTGGCCAGCATCACGTCCAGGTTGATGACAATGCTCATTTAACCCCCTAGACGATCAGGCTGTGCTCGGCCTGGATTTTACGGCCCTCGTCCATGACCCAGGCGATGGTCAGGACCATGAACCCGCCGAAGAGAAGCAGGGCCTGGGCCGAACTGACCCCCACTTGGAGCAGGCGCTGGCCCGGCGGGTTGTGCAGGGTGAGCACTATGCCCAAAACGGAATTGACAAAGGTCTCGGCCACGGCCCAGACAATGATGGCCTTGCCCACCTGGCGCAGGCACAGCACGTTTTCGCTCTCGAAGATGAGCCCCTGTTCATAAAGCCGAAACAGGCGGCGCAGGTTGATCAGGCCGTAAATGACCACCCCCATCTGGACCATGTTGACCAGGTAGCCCAGAACCAGGTGCCGGAAGGGCAGCTGTCCCTGGATCTTGATGGGCAGCTGATCCCGGAGGGCCTCCCGGCTGAACTCCGGAAAATAGTTCAGCCCCAGCCAGAACAGGGCCGCCACAAAAGGCAGAGCCCAGATCATCGCTGTGCAGGCTTTCCGCAGCCTGCGGCCGGCCCTGCGGATACGCTCTCTTGATTCCATCTCAATCCTCCCA
Source organism: Desulfarculia bacterium (assembly GCA_963662305.1). Taxonomy (GTDB): domain Bacteria; phylum Desulfobacterota; class Desulfarculia. The sequence goes on from OY759351.1 coordinate 2,405,065, forward strand.
AAAGTCGGCTTGAACAGGGGACGTTATGGAAGTGAGCATAGAGGTGAGATGAAAGCAAGTCAAGTATTAATTAAAATAAAACAGTAATAAATAACCGTAAGGCGTTTAATGATTAATCCGACGGCGCAATTGGGGCTTTGAGGGATGGAGGGTTGGGCGGAGGTGTGGCCGGGGAGGGGGGCCGAAGAAGGTAACAGGGGCCGGGCGGCCCCTGTCCTTTGAACTAGAAGTGATAGGTGAAGGTCAGGTAAACCCGGTCCTTGTCGCCGATGTTTCTGAAAAAGTAGTAGTCCCCTTCGGTGAAGTTGACCACCCCCAGGGTCACGATCAGGTCGTCGGTCCAGTCGTACTCGGCCTGGAGGCGCTGGAATCCGCCCCGGTCCCCGAACCAGCCGTAGGTGGAAGCCAGGAAGGAGAGCTCCAGGGTCTCGTTGAAAAAGGTCCGGGTCAGGCGCAGGGCCGACTGGACCTCGTTCTCCTCGGTGTCGTCCGGGTCTGCGGCCAGGACAGCGTCGTAGTCGAACAGATGGCGGTTGACCACCTCCAGGGAGATGGTGGTGTTGGTGAAGCCGTTGTATTCCAGCCCGGCCATGAGGTCCAGCCTGGTCCGGTCCGCGCCCGGCAGGTTGGCGAACTTAAGCCCGCCGAAGACGGCGGCCTCGGCCTTGATCAGCCAGGAGCCCCAGGCCGCGTTGAACGCGGCCCCGGCCATCCAGATCCGGTCGTGGACCCGGCGAAAGCCCCGGGAGGTCAGGTCCAGGCGCTGTTCATTGTAAAAGGAGGCCCCGTAAAAGGAGAGGTCCCACCCGGAGAAGATGCCGTTCAGGGCCAGGCCGTACTCCTGGTGGCTGAGGGCGAAGTCCGGGGTCTCCTCGTCCGGGGGGTAAAAGGCCAGGGGGTAGAAGTCGCCTCCCCAGGGCGGGGCCTTATTGAACCTGACCTCGTGGACCACCATCCCGCTCAGGTTCCAGTCTCCTAAGTAAAGATCCAGCTTGGTCATGGCCGTGGGCAGGCGCAGGTCCTCGATGTCCACCAGGCCCGGCTCCCGGTTGTCCAGCGGGTTGAGCACGTCCGTGACCCGCAGGTTGTCCGACTTGCCCCAAACCACGATCTGCCGCCCCGCCTTGAGGTCCAGGTTGGGGAGAATCCGGCCCCTGATCCAGGCCTCGTCCAGTTCCGCCTCCCGCTCAAATTCCTCCAGGGTCTCGTCGCTGAACATGTACCGGCCCTTGACGGCGTAGGCCGGGTCATAGTAGGCGTGGCCGCTGGCCCGGGCCTGCCAGGAGGAGGAGAGCTTGACATCGGCCTCCAGTTTCAGCTCGCCCCTGAGCCGGGAAAGGTACCGGTAGTCGGGATTGCCCGCGGCCGGGGCGTCGTGGTCCAGGTTGAGGCAGGAACTGAGCGCTATTGAGCCGCCCAAATCCAGCCAGGAGGGCAGGGGGCCCAGCCTGGGGCCGACCCGGCTGGCGGGGCCGGCTTTCGTCTCTTCCGAACCCGCGGCCGAATCCTCGAACCCCTCCAGCACGCTCTCTCCACCTGTCTTGGGCTTTTCCGCAGAAGCGGAATCATCCCCGAACCCGGACAGAACATCGTCCCCGGAGGATTCCTTTTCCCCGGGCTTGTCCTCATCCCCGAAACCGGACAGGATCTCCTCCTGGCTTTGGCCGGTCTGGGCCAGGGCCGGAGCCGTTACCGATGTTGAGACGAGACCCATGACCAATAATCCGGCCCACAATCCTTTTAACATGGAGACGCGCGTTTTCATGATTCCACCCGCAAAATAAGCATAGTTTCAACCGTCGGAATCAGATTCCCTTTTCCAGCCTGCGCACCGAGAACATCTCCTCGTCGATCTGCTGGTTGAACTTGACCTGGCTGAACTTGAGGACGGTCCGGTGCAGGGTCATCTTGTTTTTGGTGGTCTTCATGTCCATTTCCGTGGCAAACCAGATGCCGTCTATCTTCTCCACGGTCTTGGCGTCCATGTATTTGATCTTGTTATCCGTGGTCCAGCTCACGGCCCGCACCGGGAAGAAGATGTCCTGCTGGATGAGGACCCACGACTTGATGTAGCCGTATCTCTCCTCCACGGCCTTGGTGGCGGGCAGGCACTCGATCAGCCAGGTCTTGTTACCGCGAACGTCCACTTCCTTGAGGAGCTTGTACTTCCACTCGTCCAGAACTCTTCTGGTCATGTCCGCGTAGGAGAAATCCGAGCCCATGAACGAGGAGGACTTGTCCGAAGAGGCGATCCGCTTGGTCTTTTTCAGCTCCGGCAGATAGAGCCACTGGTCGTCGTCCTTTTCCCCGGAGTAGTAGTCAAAGGTCAGGAACCCGGTGTCCTTTACGTCCGCCGGGGCCAGGAAGAAGATCAGCCGCAGGGTGTCCCGGCCCTTGTCCTTGGAAAAGGACCTCATCTGGCGGACCCGTTCCGAGCCGTTCTTGTCGATCAGGATCATCTCCTGGGTGGTGGTGGCGTTGTCTCCGTCGTCCCGGGCGTCCGCCTTTTCCATGATCTCCCTGGCGGTCAGGGCCGGGGCCTGGGCCGGAAAAAGCCAGACCAGAGCCAGAACCAGGGCCGAGAGGGCGATGAATCTTTTCATTGTTGGACCTCCTAGTCGAAGTCTTTCTTGGATGGATGGGCCAGGGTCAACAGGGCCGGGGCCATGAAAAACACGGCCAGCAGGGCCAGCATAACCGTAACGCCGGTGAGCATTCCGAAATAATAAACGTTACGCATGTCGGCCTGGGTGAAAATCAAAAATCCCAGAGCCAGGACAACGCTGGTCACCAACATGGCCCGGCCCGAGGTATGGAGGGTCATCCGGATGGATTCCTTTACATTCCCGGTCTGACCGTGATAGCGCCTGAAATTGTGCATGAAATGAATTGTGTCGTCCACGGCCAGGCCGATGGCGATGGAGCCGATGAGCATGGTGAACATGTCGAACGGCAGGTTGAACCAGCCCATGATGCCCATGGTCATGAGGATCGGCCCCAGGTTGGGCAGCATGGCCAGGAGCCCGATCTTGAGCCGCCCGATGAGCAGGATCATCATTATGGTGATGACCACAAAGGCGATGAGGTAGCTTTTGGCCGCGGAGTGCATGGCCGCGGCCAGGGTCCGGGTCAGCAGGGCCCCCAACCCGGTGAGGGTGATCTCGGCCCGGCCGCCCAGGGAATTCCGGAACATGCTCTCCACCTTTTTTAACAGGGGAACATAGAGGAGGATGTCCAGAAAGGGACCCTTGATGGTGAACCGGGCCTTGCTAAAGGAGGAGTCCACGAAGTTTTCCAGATCGTCGGACCCGGAGTTCTCGAACAACAGGAACTCCTGGGGGATCAGGGCCGCGTCGTCCGGGACGGCGTAGAACTCGGGCCGGTTTTCGTTCAGGGCCTGGTTGATCTCCTTGAGCATGTCGGCCACGGAGGTGGCCTTGCCGATGAACAGAGGCCCGTCCTTGATGGCCTCGGCCTCATACTTCAGCCTGTCCAGGGCCTTGAGCACGGTCGGGTCGTAGAGCCCGTTCTCCTTTTTGGTATCCACCACCACCTCGAAGCTGACTGTGCCCTTCATGGCTTCGTCTATCTTCAGGGTGGCCAGATAGGCGGGCATGTCCTTGGGCAGCCAGTGGAGCACGTCGTGGGAGAAGTGGAGTTTAAAGGCGCCCGCCAGGCCCAGGATGATGAGGGCCAGGCTGACCACGGTGATGGCCTTGGCCCGGGCCGTGGTAAAGTCCGTCACCCAGTCCAGGATCTTGTCGAACACGGCCGGGTGCCCGGTGTTGCTGCCGTTCTTCCTGGGCTTGATCGTGGTCGCGGCCAAAAGCGCGGGCAGGAGCAGCAGGGTGAAGACCAGGGCCAGCATGACCCCGGTGGTGGCGAAGACCCCCAGGTCGGCGATGGGCGCCACCTCGGCCGTGGCGAACGAGGCCAGGCCCACGGCCGTGGTCAGGGAGGTCATGACCACGGCCAGGCCGGAGTGGCCCAGGGATTCGATCAGGGCCTGGGAGGCGTCCCCGGTTCGCTGCAGGGCCTGGTAGAACAGGGCCAGGATGTGGACCGAGGCGCCCACGCCCACGGCCAGGATAAAAGAGGGCAGGATCATGGTCGGGGTTTTCAGGGCCACGCCCAGATGGCCCATGAGCCCCAGGGTGGAGATCAGGGCCAAACCCACGGTGACCAGGGGATAGACCACCCCGCTGATCCGGCGGAACATGAAGAACAGGCAGCCGCCCACGATGATCACGGCCAGCCGGGTGAAAAGCCCCATGTCCCTCATCATGGCCCGCATGGTGGAGTTGGTCACCACCGGGATTCCGGCCAGGTAGAGCTTGAAGTCGTCTCCGCGGTGCTTGGCCAGGATCTTTTCCATGGTCTCCACCGCGGCCCGGGCCTCCTTGTCCGTTAGCAGGGTCGGCTTGGGCTTTGGCCCGGCCTTGCCCTCGCCCTCGTCGAACCCGGAAAGGGCTTCCGTGTCCGCTCCCTGGTCGTCGCCGAAACCGGCCAGGGCGTCCTCCTCTCCTTTCCTCTTGCCCGCGCCCTGGCTGGAATAGGCGTCGAGCTCCAGGACGATTGTGGTGAAGGAGCCGTCCTCGGAAAGGAGCAGGTTGGTGTAAAGGGGATTGGACATGGCCCTTTTTTTCACCTCGGCCAGTTCCTGGTCCGTCTCGGGCCAGTGGCGCAGCAGGTCGTCCACCTCCAGCCGGTCCTCTTTGCCCTCGGTGTTGCGGGCGTTGACCAGGGAGGTGATATCGTTGAGGTGAGGCACGTTTGCGGCCAGGTCGTCGTGCAGGGCCTTGATCCTGTTCAGGTTCTCGAAAGTGAAGACATCTCCGGCGTCAATGGCCACAATGGCCATGTCGTCCCGGCCGAACTGGTCCTTGAAGGTGTTGTAGCGCAGGAGGTGCGGATCGTTTTGGTGCAGGAAGCCCTCGGTGGAGGTGTCCAGCTTGAGCTTGGGCAGGCCCGAGCCCAGGGCCAGGACAAAAAGAACCACTCCGGCGATGACCGGCCATCTGAATCTGATTACAAAGGCGGCCAGGGATTCGAACCATTTCTCAATCCTGTCTCTAAGTTTCGACATTATGGTCTCCTTGCCCTTCCTTGTACCCGGCCAGGCCGAAGATGCCGTGGAGATAGATCTCGGTGACCATTTCCGGATATTGGCGCATGACCTCCAGGTCGTACCCGGCCGGCCAGACTTTCTCCAAGACCGGCCGCAGGAGGAAATAGGCTATGAGCACCCCCGGAATGACCGAGGCGATTATGGGCAAGGGGTAGTCCCTGCCCGTGGCCCGAGCCAGGGGCTCCAGAAAATGCTCCCGGAGCAGGGCCGCGAGCCGGGTGACCTTGTTCACCTTCAGGTCTATCATCTCCGGATCGTCGTGGGGCAGCTCGGTCATGGCGATGATGACGATGTCCTTGTGGGCCTGGAAATACTTGGCCGCGGCCCGCATGGTCCGCCGGGCCCTGGCCTCCAGGGGCTCCTCCCCGGGCAGGTTGGCCTCTATCAATTTAAGGTAATTGTCGAAAAAGCCGGCCATGATGGCCTTGATGAGGCCCTTTTTGGAGCCGTAGAAATAATTGATCATGGACAGGTTCACCCCGGCCTCCCGGGCCAGCTCCCGGACTCCGGTGGCGGAATAGCCCTTTTGGGCGAAAAGCCGGATGGCCGCCTCCATGATCCGGGCCTTGGGTTCCAATTCTAAAGCCTCCGGCGGCTGGTCGGTTTGGTTGTCGAGGGGGTCGGTCATGACAGTGGCCTCGTTAAACGTTCGTTTGATTGAGATGGAGTTTAATGTTAAACAAACGTTTGTCAAGGGGATTTTTTGAGAGGGTGGGGAAAAGGGGAGTGGTTGACGGGATTGTGGGGCAAGGATGGTGATATGATAGTTTGGTTTGAGTGGGCTTCCAGGGTTGCGGCGGTTCATTGCGCGGAGAATGGGAAAAGTTATGAAAGATAAGGCGAAGAAATTGTTGGAGTTGGCGCGGGCGGAGTTTGAAGACTTCGGCCCGGCGGATGAGAAGTTCTTTAGGGCTGTGGCGGAGGGGGAGGTAGCCGAATACCGGGAAGGTGATGAGGATAAGGATAGCCCTGCCAATGCGGATAAGTGGGGCGAGGAAAGGGTTCTGAAAGCGGACAGAATTGGGTGGGTTTGTACGGATAAGGATGCAAGGGAGGAGGTGACGCACAGGGGGATAGAGGTTAAGGGGGCAAGAATTGATGGAAATGTTGATTTGGCTTTTAGGAAAGTTCCCTTCGACTTATTTTTTGAGAGTTGTCACTTCGGCGGAATTATAACTTTATTACATTCTGTGGTACCAGGTCTTTATCTCTCTGGATCACAAACAAAATATATTGAGGCCGAGGGGTTAAGCGTCAAGAACAATGTATTTCTGAAAAATGGATTTCGATCTGATGGAAAAATAAACCTCAGGACTTCAAGGATTGGTGGGACGCTTGATTGCAGTGGAAGTAGCTTCGAAAATAACGATGGAGAAGCAATCAGCGCATATGCGATGAAAGTTGACGGTGATGTTGTATTTACCAAAGGGTTTTATGCCAAAGGGTTTGGATCTGAGGGAGCGGTAAATATAAGGGCTTCAAGGATTGGGGGGGTACTCAACTGCAGTGGTGGTAGTTTTGAGAATAGTGATGGAGTATCAATCAACGCTTATGGGATGAAGGTTGGGGGCGATGTCTTGTTTAAAAATGGTTTTAAGAGCGATGGGGTGGTTATATTAATCGATGCTGAGATTAAAGGAGGGTTAGAATGTAGTAAGTGTAAATTTACAAATCCTAATCCTGATAAAGAGTCCATTAATGCACTTAGAATGAGAGTAGTAGGAAATGTTTTTTTACAAAATTGTTTTATGGCAAGAGGAGAGGTTCGACTCAATCAAGCAAATATCGGTCAGGATTTGGGTTGTACAGCGTGCAGGTTTGAATCAAAAAATGGACCTTCTCTAAATGCAGAAGGGATTAGGGTTGGTGGAAGTGTTTTTTGTCGTAATAATTTTCAAGCTATTGGTTCTGTGAATTTCATAATCTCCCGCGTTCATGTTGGATTTCAATGGCGTAATGTTTTAACACCAGACAAGACTTCTCTTGACCTCCGCTTAGCTGAAATCGGCAGTATTTGGGTTGCCCCTAACTCCTGGCCTAAGAAAGGCAATCTTCGTCTCAATGGCCTTGTTTATAGCGATATACCTGGGGATGCCCACCAAGACGCCGCCACCCTCATCTCTTTCCTAAACCTGCAGCCTTCTGACAAATATTACCCCCAGCCTTACGAGCAGATGGCCAAGGTTCTGAAAGCCAGCGGCCGGGAGGAGGACGCCAAGAAGATACTGATTGAGAAAAACAAAATTCGTCTGGAAAGGGGTGAACTGAACTTAATAAGCAAGGTCTGGTTGTGGCTGCTGGGTGCCCTGATCGGCTACGGCTACCGTCCCTGGAAGGCAGGCGTTTACGCCATGATCGTCATTGTTTTCGGGGCACTTCTTTTCGTAGAGGCGGACCGAAAATGCATTATGACTGATTGCGGAGAGGAAAAGACAAATCAGACTTTCAGTGCTTTTTTCTATTCCCTGGATAAATTCGTACCTTTCTTGGATCTTGACCAGGCAAAGCATTGGCGGCCCTTGCTACAGAAAAACCGGCCTAATAAAAGAGATGAATTCGGCGACAGGAGGATACCGGGAGAGTATGTGTACTATTACCAGTTCGCTCATGTAATACTGGGCTGGCTCCTGACCACCATCTTCATAGTCGGCCTCACCGGGGCGATCAGGCAATAACCCCGGAGCCTTAGACGCCCGGTCCGGCCGGCCCTATCCCCTTCCCGAACCGCTTCCGCAAGGGCCGGACCCATTTCCGCTAAAAAGTCCGCCAAAATTTCCCCCGTTCCAGGCGGGCAGACTGTTGACAGACCCCCGGCCCGAACGTGAGAATAGACCATGACCGCATCCGGGCCGTTGCGAGCGCGGCCGGGGTGCGGGCGGGATTGTGAAAGCGGAATCGGGAAAAAACCAGGGGGAGGCCGTGGAGGAGCACGAAGCGGTTAACAGTCGGATACTGGAGCTGTGGACTCACCATGTGATACCCCGAAAGGGGGTCAGAATCCCCCTCTTGTATTCGCCGTTTATCAAGAACACCCTGCTGGTTGTGGAACTCAATCCTTCCTTCGACCACGACGCGGTCAGGCAGATATTCGACCGGCAGAACTGGGGCAATTCCAACATCAACCGGCTCTACCGCTGGACCGGCTGGAACTCTCCCGGCTTTGAATGGGCCGAGAAGGAGCACCGGCTGGGGCCGCGCAAATACCGTAATTATTTCGGGCGGCTGAACGAAGTGCTGGACCGGCTGAAGATCAACCCAAAGCAGATATACTACCTGGCCCTCTACCCCTACCGTTCAGCCGAAAACGAGGATGTGGAGGCCCTCTTCTCCCAAGGCGGCAGGTACTACGCCATGAAACAGCCGCTCATGGAAATCGCGGCCGCCGTTGTCCGCAAGACCGAGCCCAAAATCATCCTGGTGGCCGACGGCAGGGCCTCGGCGACCTTCATCAACGAGCTGGGCCGGGACCTGGGGCTGGAACCGGACTCGGAAAGCCCCTCTCCGGAAACGGGCTATCACACCGTGACTGTCAACGGCCGCAAGGTGCCCGTCTTCTTTTCCGGAATGATTACGGAGCAGGGGGGCGTGGACAAGTTCTTCCGGGACCGGCTGGTTTTTTTGATGAAACAGGCTTTGGACAAGAGGAGCCTGAGCCCGGAGGGATTCGCGGCCTGCTAGACCGGCGGCTTTTTCAGAACCATGGTCCGGGAGAGCGTATGGGGCCACAGGTTGGCCCGGTCGCCCAGGCGGGGTTCGGTCTCGTCGCGCAGAATCAGGGAGTTGAGGAATTCCTCCATCTCCTGCCACTTGCGGGCGTACTCTTCCCGAATCTCTTCGGGCCAGCCGTATTTTTCCAGTTCCCCGTACAGTCCTTTCAGCGAAGGCAGGTTGGAGTAGAAGACCTCCTCCACGGCAAACCCGGCCTCCTCGACCATCCGGTCCACGGCCTCCCGTTCCACCCGGCGCTGGTAATGGGACAGCACCCCGAATAAGGCCAGGGGCCTGGCCGTGAGGTTGAACAGGAACTCCTTGACCTGGGCCTTGCTTTTCCAGGGGCGATTGAGACTCAGCTGGTTGCGGAAATGCCCGTCGTCGTAGTTGAGGAACAGCAGGCCGCCGGGTTTGAGATGGCGGAAGGCCTGGGTCAGATAGGCCCGTCTGTCCCGGACATGCTCGAAGACGCTGAAAGAGACCACGAAGTCGGCCGAGAGGGGAGGTTCGGCAAAGGGGTCGTCCAGGGGCCGGGCCGGTTTTCCGTTCAGGGCCTGCCGGGCCTGGGCCATGCTGGCCGGGTTGGGGTCAAAGTAAACCAGGCTCAGACCCGAGTACGCGTCCAGTATTTTGGGCCAATAGGCAGCCTTGCCGCAGCCGTAATCAAAGGCCAGAAACTCCCGCTCCCCGTCCAGGCGGTCCAGGATAAGGCCCATAATCCTGGACTTGGCCGCGTTGCCCTTGAAATGAAGTTTTCCCGCTCGGCTCAAATAATACCCTCCGCGGCACGGACATATCACGCCCGGGGCCGGGGCTCAAGCAAAACCTCCTGCCCGGCCAAGGGATGAATCGTGTCTGGAGTTATAGCTGAAGTTTTACTTTAGAAAAACCTAAAGTTGGAACCGGGCCCTGCCGTAATGGTCAACAGGGGAGCGTGAAATGAAGAAAAAAGTTGTAGTGCTGCATAAAATCAACGGGTTGTGGCAGGACATGGGGCTGGAATACGACCCTGCTCCGCTTTCTACAAAAGATTTCGGGAATTCCAGGGAGTATAAATTTTCGGGACCCAAGAGGCCGCTTGTCAGGATCGTGGGTTCCCTCTACCGGATCGTTTAGGGCATTGAAGTTCCTGGACGACAGCTACCGCCTCCTGGGCCTCCATCCAGGGGTGGGGACGGACAGGGTCCGCCGGGCCTTCCGCCGTGCGGCCCAAAAATGCCACCCCGACCTGGCCGTGGCCACGGGCAGCGACGAGTTCATCAAGCTGCGCAGGGCGTTCAGGCTGGCTTTGGGGTACGAGGAGGGCCGCGCCAAGGGTTCGTCGACCGGAGATCGGGATAAGAAAGAGACGGAGGAAGAACGGGCCGGGTCCGTCGGCTCCGGCGAACTGGACCTGCGGCTGATTCTCAAGCTGGATAGGGCCGAGGCGGCCAGGGGCCTGGAAACGGTTATCATCTTTCAGCGCAGGGTGCCCTGCCCCAGTTGCCGGGGTTGCTGTCCCGGTTGCGGAGGGATCGGCTGGGTCATGGCCCAGGGCAACGGTTCCCAGGGCGATCGTCTGGTCAGAAGACCCTGTCCTCTTTGCCGGGGCAGATCTCCCTATCACTGTCCGGACTGCCGGGGCAAAGGCCACCTGGAGGAAGAGGCCGAGGAGCGGATCCTGATTCCCCCCGGCTTGGACGGAACAGAACTCCTGGTTATGCCGGAAATGGGCCACGTCTCCCCGGCCGGAGCCGGGAACCTGATCCTGAACGTGGTGGTCGAATAAACATCCCCGGCCGGTTTCAGGGCTTGCTGCCGCTCCTCGTTCACATAAGCGGAATATCGGCCAGGGCGAACACAGCCTCCCTGACACTCCGCTCCAGGCCCAGGCTCCGGCTGCCTCCTTCCCGGTCCGGCTGGGAACCCAGGGAGGTCCGGCCTTTCCGAGACTGGGTGGATAGCACCTGTTTGGCTCCGGCAATGGAGTACTTGTCCTCCTTGAGAAGTTTTCTGATCTCCAGGATGCGCTTGACCTCGGTTTCGGAGTAGCGACGCTGGCGGCCCGTGGTCCGGGCAGGGGAGATGAAGCGGTCAAACTCGCTTTCCCAGAAGCGGATGGTGTGAACCGGAATCCCGGTAACCTGAGAGACCTCGCCGATGGAGAGCAATTCCTTTTGTATCAGCATCCTCGATCGTTCCTCCTGCTATTTTTAGGAAGAGGTAAGCAAAAGCGATGCCATATAATAATTAATGTAATAACGATAAGTTGCAGAATTGCATTATTCAAAAGGGCGGAAAAGGGGCAGCTATTGCGGGAGAAGGGAGCAAAATTTTCCTCACCCGGGGAAGCAGGAAAAGGTGAGGGCGGACTTGAGGTTCAGGGGAAGGGAGGCCGGAGTGGAAATGATATGAGGAGGGTATTTGGTTAAGGCGCTGGGGGTGTGACCCCGGCACCACGCAGCATCAGATAACGGGTATCAAAATCAAGTTCCGATACGCATAACGATAGATGCTGTCGGGGTCACACCCCCGACAGCTAAAGCGGAATAGCTTAAAGCCAGCCAACTGGAACGATTTATAGGGCCTGCCCCTAACCGGGTCTGCCGCAGTTCCTTGATGATCATTGCCGGGGCGGCGGGGGCGCCTTTCTGCGGCGAAGCTGCATGTTCAGGAACCCGTCGGAAAAGGGGTAGGGCCCGTCTTCGAAATGGGGACAGGGGAACTCCGGGCAGTCCCGGAGACAGTGGGCCGTTCCCCTGGCCGCGGCGCAGGCCAGGATGGGGCAGGGCGCTCCGATAAGTCTTTCCTGGGCCTCCAGCTTCCGGGCGGCCTGGGACGAGGACCCGGCTCCGCAGGGGCTGCACTTGCCCTTCACGGAAAGGCGGCAGGCCAGGCAGTTGACTCCGCAGGCTCCGGTTCCGGCAAGCTCCATTTCGCCCATGGCTAATCCTCCTTCCTGCCCGTCAGGGCCAGGCCGGTGGGATCAATCTTGATCCTGTGGTCCGTTATCCTGGTTTGAGACACGATGTCCTCCAGCTCGTCCTTGATATAGGAGGTCCGGAGGGAGCTGCGCAACCCCGGCCGCATGGCCGCCGGCCTCACGATCAACCACATAAGGGCCTTGAACAGGGGGTTGATGTCCCGCCTCAGATCGCCGACAAAAAAACGCCCACCGGGCTTTAGCACCCTGATGATCTGGTCCATCACGGCCTGGGGGTGTTCCCACTCGTGGAGCGAACCGGTTGAAAAGACGCCGTCAAAGGTATGATCCTCAAAAGGCAGGTCCATGCTGTTGCCCAGGACATAGGCAGCCCGTCCGGTCAGGCCGTAGCCGGCCGCGTTTTTTTGGGCCAGGGCTGTCATGTCCGGGCTGAGCTCCAACCCGGTGAGGAGGGTGCCCTGGGTCTGCTTGAGCCATTCCAGGCCGGTGTAGCCCGGTCCGGGGCCGATCTCCAGGGCCAGGCCCGAAGAGATTCCCGACTTGATGATGGATCCGGTCTCGATCCAGCCCCGGTCCCGGAAACAGCGCTGCATCCGGTCGTAGGCCGCAGTGACGTCCAGTCCCACGATCCCCACTTCGGTCTCTTTGACTCTCGGTCCGACCATGATCGCCTCCCGTAAGCGAGGAATCGGCTGCCGCCCCTGGCTCGGCCCTTTTACCCGGCCTGGCTCAGGCTGCCGGGGGTCTGTTTTTCCAAAACGCCTTGATCCGCCGCCGGATCAGGTTGACCAGAGCCCAGATTCCGTCCAGGTGGAGGTAGTTGGAGGCGGCCTTGTCGATGATGATGGTGATCCTGGGCGGAAAATCCAGGTCGCCGGAAAAGAAGAAGACCTCCAGGGGGATCTGGGGCAGGGCCATGATCAGCCAGGAGCCCTCGCCCTGGCCCGTGGGCCTGGCCCCCATGGTTTCTCCGGCCCGCAGGAACCCGTCCGCGTCCAGACCCAGTTCCGCGGCCAGATCGTCGGTGGAGGGGTTGTGGGTCTTGGCGAAGAACAGCTCTCCGCCGGGAAGGTTGCGCAGGGGAACGCGGCTGCCGGCCAAGCCGCCCGGTCCGTCGCCACCCAGATAGGCCAGCAGGACCAGACCCTCCTGAAAGGAAATCCTCTCCCGCTCCGGGCAAAGGACGGTCTCTTGGACCGGATCGACCCGGTAGGTCCGGCCCAAAAGTTCCACCGTGTAGGCTTGGCCGTCCCAGACCGCGCCGGTTCGGAAAGCAGCCCTGGCCGGGTCCCGTTCCCGCAATTTTTCCCAGAACAGCGGGTCCACGTGCTTCAGGTCCTCGAACAGGGCGTTCTTCTCCGGTCGCTGAGTCATGTCAACCCTCCTTAGGGGGCCGGCAGGTGGCCTTGATCTCCAGATACTTGGCCACGGCCCTTTTCATCACATCCCGGGAAGCCACCTCGTGAATTCCCCTGATGGAATGGAAAAAGTCGGGGCAGTCGTAGGTTCCGGCCGAGATCCGACGCAGGGACTCGGCCCGGATTTTTTTCTCGTCCACTTCGAAGCCACGGGAGAGCATCACTCTGGGGCCGGCAAAAATGACCATGGCCGTGGGTTCGGCGATGATCACGTCTCCCAGGGCGGCATAGGAGGCCACCGCGCCGCCGGTGGATGGATCGCCCAGAATGGAGATGTAGAGCAGGCCGGCCTGCTTGAGCCGCTTGATGGCGGCGATGGTCTTGACCATCTGCATCAGGGCGGAGATGCCCTCGTAGAGCCTTGCTCCTCCAGAGCAGCAGACCGAAACCAGGGGCAGGGACTGTTCTATGCAGTAGTCCACGGCCAGCTTCAGCTTCTCCCCAAAGGCCACCCCCATGGACCCGCCCGCGAAATTGAACTCCGAGATGGCCAGGACCGCCGGGTTGCCGTAGATGGTGGCCTGGGCCGTGACCAGGGATTCCTTGAAGGGGGTTCTTTTCTCCTGGCGCTTGAGGAAGTCGCTATAGGCCGGGGCGATGTCCCGAGCGTCCAGGATGTCGTCCACGGTCAGGTTGGAGTTCAACTCGTGGAAGGAGCCGTAGTCGGTCAGGCAGTCGATCCAGCCCGATGCGCCCAGAACCTCGGCCTGGCCGCAGAAGGGGCAGACCTGATGGCGGGCCACCCACTCCTCCAACTGGATAAGCCGGCCGCAGCCCCGGCCCGAGCCCTTGGTGGACGATTCCCCGCAACGGATATAGTCCTGGTTGGGGTCCACGATCTGGCCCATGGCGTAATCGTCGCTGATCTCGGTGAGGGAAGTGTGGTCGACTACCTTCACGTCCGGCGGGGGTTTAACGAACTTGTTGACGATGGGAACTTCAAGAGAATACCACAACCCCTCTAGTTTGGATCTCCGGGGCTGGCCGAATGTCTCGGCCCTTTTAAGCCTCTGGGCCTGCAGTTTTTTTATCTTGGCCTTGGAAAGCTCCCGGACCGATTTGGAAAGATAGCCGTCGATGACCGCGGCATAGCCCGCGGCGTCGTTCACTTTGGCCGGCGCGGGCAGGATGGTGTCGATCACCCCCCTGGGTTTCAGGTCCCGGCCGGTGGGCTTGAGCAGCTGCAGGGCATCCTCGATCCGGTCCGGATCGCGGAAAATGATAGCCGCCAGGGATTCAGGGGGGGCCGTGGCGTAGATGGCGTCGTCCAACTGGGCCCGGCGGTCGGTGTACTGGAGGGCCAGGGCTCCGCCCGAGCCGCCCTCGCCCAGGACCACGGAGATGGTCGGCACCGGGATGTTCAGAAATTCCAGGATCAGCCGGGCGATGAAAAAGGCCTGGAACCTTTCGGCCGAGTCCATGGAGATATCGGCCCCGTAGGTGTCGATCAGGGTCAGGATTACGGTCCGTTCCGGCTCAAGGGTGGCCGCTTTTTTGAGCACGCTGAAAACCTTGGAATGTTCCCTGGCGGTGAGCATGCCCCAGTTGAGCTTTTTCAGATCCTCTTTGGAGCGGAAATTTTCGGGTTTGGGCTTTTCCTGGCCGATGACCACCAGACGGACGTCGTTGTAGTCCGACTCGCCGGTGACCAGGGATCCGCCTGTCTCCGGATAGTGGCGGAAGTTGCTGAAGATGCGATTTATAATGTCGGACGAACGAGGCCGCATGGGGTGTCTGGTGCGGCGTTTGAACATCTCGTCCAGATCTAGTTTTGACACAGGATCTCCTTGAGTTTAATTCACCTGTTGGGATTGCTAGTCTGTACAATAGAGACGGGATTTGGTCAAGACCTAGAAGCTTGCCGGCAGGTCTTCCCCTGATTGGTTCGCGGCTCCCGGAGCGCCGGACTATTTTTAAGAAAGGCGAGTATGATAAGCCTGTTATCTGGCTGGGGCCGGTCCGGGGACAAGGCCCGTATTCGTTAATCAGCCCCTGATCCGGGAATCCTCCCGGTTTTCGCCGACACCTGGCGGCGGCGGAGGCTTTTCCATTAACTGTCTTTCAGATCCTCCTGCAAAACTGGCAGGGATTTTCTCCGGCCCCCGTCAGATTCTCGGGGGCCGGCCTCCTGCAGCTCGGATCCGTTGAGCCTGGTTTTGAGGCCGTTCACCCAGGATTTAAAGGAGAGAAAGGAATAGCCCTTCTCCTCCTCAAAGGCGACCACATGGAGAGACAACTGCGCCAGGGGACCGTAAGATCCCAAATCAGGGTGCACGATCTGGAATTTGAGGTTGCTGGGATTTTTGGCGTTGGGAGTGAAGACGCAGAGCTCCTCGCTGACCCCCTGTTTCCAGGGACCGTACTGGAAGATCATGGGCCGTCCCGTGGAATTGAAGACCGCGGCCCTGGCCGTGGCCGGGTGCTCGGCCAGGATTTTGTCCAGGTTGGTCTCCAGGGCCTCCGTCCGCCACAAGGCGAACGACTTATGGGAGACCCGGTAGAGGATCACGTAGGTTGAGTCGGGCTCCAAGTCCCTTTTCAGCAGTTCGCCGTCCGTGTTGGTCATCTCAAAATGGAGATTGCCCTGGTCCCCATCGTTGAAGACATGGACCGGAGAGCTCCAGGGAATGAGACTGGCCCGGCCGTTGACCTCCACCCTCAGGTCTTTGCCGGTGGCATTGTAGACCAGGGCCCGGGAGGCCAAGGCGGGTTCGACGGCGATGAAAACCATGGCGGCGTTCAGGACCGCCAGAGTCAAAAACAGGGAGAAAGCATTTTTCCAATGCCAGAGGCCGATGTTCCGGGGGCGCATCATTCTCCACCTGCTCCAAAAGGTTAAGGTAATTTTAACGAGTTAATATACTTCATAAAGCCGTATTGGTCAATTTTTCGTTGCAGGGCGGGGAGGGGGACCCGCCGGGCCGGGGTTGACGCTGCCGGATCTGATCTTTAAGCTGAAGCTGGAGGTAAGGTCGATGAGACTGGGACTGATAGCCGGAACGATACTGTATGATACCGATATGTTTGACAATGCTGAAAAGAGGGAGATCCTGACCCCCTTTGGGCCGGCCCTGGTTCTGGTCACCCCGGAATTGGCCTACCTGCCCCGTCACGGTGTGGACTCCCGGCATTATATTCTGCCCCACCGGATCAACCACCCCGCCAATCTGTGGGCCCTGAAAAGCCTGAAGGTTAAGGAAGTGGTCAGCCTCAACTCCACGGGCAGCCTCAAGGCCGAGCTGCGGCCCGGCCTGATCATGATTCCGGACGACTACATCTGTTTCGGCTCGGCTCCCACCACGGCTGCGGCCAGGGCGTTGCACATCACCCCGGAGCTTTCGGCCGGATTGCGTGAAAAAATAATCCGGGCCGCCCAGGGGGCCGGGGTGGAGGTGGTCTCCGGCGGGGTCTATTGGCAGTCCCTTGGGCCCAGGCTGGAGACCGGGGCCGAGATCAGGATGATCGCCCAGTTCGCCGATGTGGTGGGCATGACCATGGGCGGCGAGGCCCCGGTGGCCTCGGAGTTGGGGCTGGAGTATGGGGCTCTCTGCTCCATCGACAACTACGGCAACGGCCTGGTGGAGACCCCCTTGAGCGAAGATCAGATCCGGGAAGGGGCCAAGGTGAATCGGGAGAACCTGCTTAAAATAGTGGCCCGGCTGACCGGATAAGAGCGTGCCGTTGGGGAACCGCCGTTCCGGGCGTCTCAGGGTTTTTGATATAAGCCCTTGGCCTGGCGCCCAAAGGGGATGCCCAGCTTTTTCATTCTGTAGCGCAGGGTGTTGGGCTCAAGGCCCAGCCTGCGGGCCGCGCCGCGCTCACCCTCCACCCGGCCGCGGCACTGGGTCAGGGCCTGCCTGATGTGCCTGGCCTGCAGCCGGTCCAGGTTCAGGTCAACGGCTGCCTGGGCCGGAGAAGGAGCCTCTGCCTGGGGGGGTGAACCCGGCCCGGGCAGGTCAAAGCTCAGGGGCCGGCCCTGGCTCACTATCAGGGCCCGCTCCACCGCGTTCTCCAGTTCGCGCACATTGCCCGGCCAGGAATAATCCATGAGCCGTTCCATGAACCCCGGCTCCAGGGGAGGGATATCGGTCAGGCCGATCTCCCGGGTCTTTTTTTCCAGAAAATACTGGACCAGGGCCGGCAGGTCCGAGATGCGTTCCCTTAGAGGCGGAATGTGGATGGGGAAGACCTGGAGCCGGAAGTAGAGGTCCTCCCTGAAGCGGCCCTCCCTGATCAGGGACTCCAGGTCCCGGTGGGTGGCCGCGATTATCCTCAGGTCCAGCTTTATGGACCTGTCCCCGCCCACCCGTTCGATCTCCCGTTCCTGAAGGACCCGCAGCAGCCTGATCTGGGCCTCCTGGGTCAGCTCCCCGATCTCGTCCAGAAACACGGTCCCCTTGTCGGCCCGCTCGAAAAGCCCACGTTTCCGTGATATGGCGCCGGTAAAGGCCCCTTTTTCGTGGCCGAACAGTTCGCTGTCCATGAGGGTGGGCGGGATGGCCCCGCAGTTTACCTTTATGAACGGCCCGGAGTGGCGCAGCGACATGTCGTGGATGGCCGAGGAGATGACCTCCTTGCCCACTCCGGTCTCGCCGGTGAGCAGCACCGGGGAGCTGGTGGGGGCCACCTGGCGGACCCGGTCCATGACCTCCCGCAGCCCGAAATCAGCGCCGATGATGTCCTGGCCGGAGATGCGCCGCAGTTCGTGCTGCAGAAAGCGCCGGTCGTCCTCGATCATCTCCTTGAGCCGGGCCACCTCCCGGTAGCGGAGACAGTTGGACAGGGCGATGGCCCAGGGCTCGATGAGAGAGCCCATGAGCCGGGCGTGCTCCTCCCTGTAGCTGTCCAGTTTGTTGGACCCCAGGAACACGGCCCCGATGAAGGTGCCCTGGATGACCAGGGTCAGAGAAAGGCCCGACTGGGTGTTCAGCCCTATTTTTTTCATCTCGCTGGTAACCCTGCTGTCGCTGTCCTGCTCATTGTGTATTTCGGCCATGGGGGTCCGCATTCTGTACTCGGCCTCCTCTCGGAGGCTGGCAGGGAAGTAAACCTGCACATTGTCCAGGCGGCCGCCCTGGTCCGTGGCCGTGGCCACGGTCTTGATCATCCCTGTTTCCGGCTGGACGATCAACAGGCGCATAACATCGCCCGGCATGAACCGGCGGACATAGCAAAAACAATCCCACAGGGCTTTTTCTATGTCCAGGGTGCCGCAAATTTTCAAGGTCGCTTCCTTGAAAAACAGATTTTCGTCAATACCTGCGCTCATGGATCGCTCCGGATTAACTGTGAATAATTTCAGAATATCACAAATCTATGAATAATTTCAGTAAAAACTTATAATAATTTAAGAATTTTTTGGGCGATTTGTAACAGACTGAAATTATAAATAAACCTTTCCGGCACGGAATAAGCAGTACCAGGGGGCGGACGAAACAAGGCCACCGGCCGGCGGTTTCGGGAAACGCCCGCCTGGGCAAGGCAGCCCGGCCGTTTGAGGGGGGTGGAAGAATGCTTTGGCTTGAACTGATCCGGCTCAGGACAATCCAGGACCAGACCGAGAGGATCGTCTCCGAGGTGGAAGACCATCTGGAGTTCATCAAGGGCGAGGCCGACCTGATCGGGGCCAAACTTTACCGCGCGATCAAGCCGGCCGGAGACTTAAGCCTGGCCCTTTTGTGGAAATGTAGCCTCATGGAGCAGCGGGGCAGTCTGGCGGCCCAAAGACTGATCTTGGTTTTGAGGGAGTTCGGTCTGGTGGACCACACGGTCTGGGCCGAGAACGACCGGATCGGGTTTGCTGATTTCAGCCTGCTCAAAGCGGACCTCCAGTTGAAAACGCGTTAACCGGATGGGATGGAGAATGAACAAAAAGATAAAAATGATCGGGATTGCGGCGGCCTTTATGGGAACGGCCCTGGGGATCGCCCTGTTTCAGCCGCAGATGATAAAAACCAACAACGCCCAGGAACCGCCGCCAGAGGGCGTGGCAGGGGGCGAGAAAATCCAGCCCGTGTCCGTGACCCCGGCAAGGAAGATGGCCTTTACGGACCTGCTCAAGACCCAGGGCAACCTTATTTCGTCCAACTACGCCGATGTTCCGGCCAAAATCGACGGCACCCTGGAGGCCGTATTCGTGGAGGAAGGCACCCGGGTCCAGGCCAATGAGACCAGGCTGTTCAAGACCGAATCCCTGAAGCTGGAGAAAAACCTGGAAATCCGCCGCTACGACCATTCCGTGGCCCACTACGGTCTGCTGGTCAAAAAGGCGGCCCTGGAACAGGTGGAGGCCGACCTGGACAAGGCCAAGACGGATTACGATCGGTATAAGAGCCTCCAGGCCAACGGCACGGTCTCGTCCGACGCCCTGGAGCAGCAGGAGTCCCGCTACCGCCAGCTTCTGGCCTCCCGGAAGTTCACCCAGGCCCAGATAGACCTGGCGGCCGAGCAGGTCAGCCAGGCCCAGACCTCCCTGGAGATCGCCCAGAAGGATCTCCGGGACGCGATCGCCCTGGCCCCCCTCAGCGGGGTCGTCAGCCGCCGCTACCAGGAGCCCGGCGAAATGGGAGGGCCCAAATCCCCGGTGATCAGGATCGAGGACGCCTCCACCATCGAAGTGTCGGCCCTGATTCCGGCCCGCTACCACGCCCAGGTCCGGCCCGGCCAGACCCGGGCCGTGGTGACCGTCTACGGCCGGGAACTGGTCCGGCTGCCGGTGCAGTACAAAAGCCCCACCATAGACTCCAAGCTGCGCTCCTTTGAGATTAAGTGCCGCCTGGATAACCGGGAAGGCCGCCTGGCTCCGGGGGCCATGGCCGATATCCAGGTCATAATCGAATCCCGGGAAGGCTTGGGTGTGCCCCAGACCGCCCTGGTGACCCGCAAGGGGCGCCAGGCCGTGTTCACCACGGATTCGGGCGAGGCCAGGCTGGTTTTTGTGGAGACAGGCTTGGAAACAGACGGCTGGGTGGAGGTCTCCGGCCAGGGCCTGGGCCCCGAGACCCCCGTTGTCACCTCGGGCCAGGCCAGCCTTGATGCCGGGATGAAGATCCGGATTATCAAGGAGGCTGACTGATGTTTCTGTCAAACGCCTCGGTCCGCCGTCCGGTGGCCATGGTCTGCCTGATCATCGCCCTCATCTTCCTGGGGGTCGGCTCCTTTTCCAGCCTGGGGCTGGAGTATCTGCCCCAGGTGGACGTGCCCTACATCACCATCACCACCACCTATCCCGGAGCCAGTCCGTCCGAGATCGAAACCGACGTGGGCAAGAAGATCGAGGACGCGGTGGGCTCCCTGGACGGCCTCAAACACATCACCACCACGGCCGTGGAGAATGCCTGCGTCACCCTTATCGAGCTGAACCTGGACCGGGATGTGGATCAGGCGGCCATCGACATCCGGGAGAAGATCGACCTGATTCTGGACGATCTGCCCGCGGACGCGGAAAAGCCCAGCATCGTCAAACTGGACACCAACGCCAAACCCATCGTGACCCTGGCCCTGACCGGCGACGCTCCGGTGAGCGAACTCTACGATTACGCGGACAATGAATTAAGCAACCGGCTGGCCATCATTCCCGGCGTGGGCGAGGTCCAGCTGGTGGGCGGAGCCGAAATGGAGGTCCAGGTTCTGCTGGACCGCGACCTTATCGCGGCCCACGGTCTGACCAGCACGGACGTGGCCCAGGCCGTGCAACGGGGGGTCCAGACCGTCCCGGCCGGGTGGGTCAAGCACCACGACAGCGAATACACGGTCAAATACGATGCCGAATACCGCCGGGTGGAGGACATCGGCAACCTGGAGATCCTCAACCGCAACGAGGCCCGGATCTATCTCAAGGATCTGGGCAAGGTGGTCATGGCCACCGAGGACCTGCGCCAGGCCGCCTTTATCGACGGCCGTCAGGGCATCTCCATCCAGGTAGTCAAAAAAGGCCAGGCCAACTCCGTGGCCGTGGTCAACCAGGTCAGGAAGGCTGTGGACAGGCTGAAAGCCGAACTGCCCGGAGGCATGGACCTGGTCTGGGTGAGCGACGACGGGGACTTTATCCAGGCCTCGGCCCAGAGCACCATGTCCAGCATCTGGATAGGCGTGGTCCTGACCGCGGCCATCCTGTTCCTGTTCCTCTACAACCTCCGGCTGACCCTGATCGTGGGCCTGACCATGCCCGTGACCTTTGCCATCAGCGCCTATTTTGTGGGCCTCATGGGCTACACCATGAACATGTCCACCCTGTTGTCCGTGGGGTTGTCCGTGGGCATCCTGGTCACCAACTCCATCGTGGTCCTGGAGCGGATCGTCAAGCGGTTCGAACAGTCAGGCCAGGCCGGGGAAGCGGCCCGGCTGGGCACCTCGGACGTGGCCCTGGCCGTTCTGGCCAGCGCCGGAACCAACGTGGTAGTGCTCTTCCCCATTGCGGTCATGGGCTCCATGGTGGGCCGCGCCTTGGGCCCCTTTGCCATGACCATGATCATCGTCACCGCGGTCTCTTTGTTCGTCTCCTTTACCCTGACCCCCATCCTGGCCTCGGTTATGCTCAAGCCCAGGAAAACCGGCGGCCGGAAAATCCTGGGCAAGGTGGCGGCCTGGCAGGACCGGGGCCTGGAAGGGCTGGCCCGGCAATATGCGGCCTCCCTCGGTTTTGCAGGGCAACGGCGGTGGCTGATCGGCCTGTTGATCCTGGGCGTGCTGGCCCTGTTTTATGTCACCCTGACCGAGCCCACCAAGAGTATGGGGTTTGACCTGGTGGCCAACAGCGACCAGGGCCAGATCATGGTCAAGCTGGAGTACCCCACCCGTTACGGGCTCAGCCAGACCGTGGCCCGGGTCCGGGAGGTGGAGCGGATTCTGTCCGACCTGCCCCAGCTGCGCCACAGGCTGGCCGTGGTGGGCAAGGTGACGGGTGGGGGAACCAACACGGAAGGCGTTCATCTGGCTCAGGTCATCCTTATTTTTCCGGAAAAAACCCGACGCTCCTTGACCCTGGACCAACTCCTGGACATGGTCCGGAAACGTCTGGCCGACCAGACCGGAACCATTATCACCGTCAGCTACCCCACGGCCATGGGCGGCCAGACTGCCCCCATTGAACTGTTGATCTCAGGGCCGGACCTGGAAGTCCTGGACGGCCTGGCCCGGAAGGTCGAGATCATGGCCAAGGGCTTGGACAGCGTAAACGATCCCGACACCACGGTCCGGCCGGGCAAGCCGGAGTTAAGGATCAAGCCCAAGAGGGCGGTTCTGTCCGATCTTGGCATGCCCTCCTCCTCTCTGGGCATGATGCTCAGGGCCAACCTGGACGGGGTCAAGGCCGGGGTGTTCAAGCGGGGCGACCGCAGCTACGACATCCGGGTCCGCCTGGCGGAGGAAGAGGGCAAGGAACAGATCGAGAGATTCATGTTCCCGGGCGACTCGGGCCGGTCCCTGGTCCTGTCCGCCCTGGCCGACATGGAGGAGGACACGGCCCCGGTCCAGATCATCCGGGTGGACCGCCAGAGGGCGGCCAAGTTCTTCGGCTACAACGCCGGGCGGATCGCCCTGGGCACCTCGGTGGCGGACATGACCCGGGGCATTGAGAAAGACATTGACCTGCCCTCCGGCTACTCATACCGCTTCGCCGGCATGAACGAGATTCTGGAAGAGTCCACCCGGGAGTTCGGCAAGGCCATCCTCGTGGCCGTGGTTCTGACCTATCTGGTCCTGGCGGCCATCATGGAGTCCTTTTCCCAGCCGTTAATTATCCTGACCACCGTTCCCCTGGCCTTTGTGGGCATTATCTGGGGGCTGTTCGCGTTCGGCGAAAACTTCTCCATCTTCGTCATGGTGGGCGGGGTCATGCTCATCGGCATCGTGGTCAACAACGCCATTCTCATGGCCGAACGAAGGAAACAGCTCCTGGCCGAGGGGGCCTCCCCCAGGGAGGCGGTGGTGGGCGCCGCGGCCGACCAGCTCCGGCCCATCATCATGATCACCCTGGCCGCCATCCTGGGCATGCTGCCCCTGGCCGTGGGCCGGGGCCTGGGCTCCGAGGCCCGGGTTGGCATCGGCGTGGCCTCCATGGGCGGCATCGCCGTGTCGGCGGTCCTGACCATGATCATGGTGCCTTTGCTCTATCAGTTGTTCCTGAAAAGGGACCCCAAAGAAGAGAAGGAAAAGGAGAAAAGCCAGGCGGATAACAGCCCCGTTTCCCGGACTTAATCCCCATAGGAAAGGAAACGGACAGCGGACCTGAGCCTGGCCCCACGGCCGGACGGGAATTCCCGTCCGGCCGTTTTCATCGGCCGGCCTTTACCCTGAAGAATATTACCCCGTGCAGTTAGAGCGAATGTCATAAATCTGTTCCGATTCAGCTGCCGGGGGTGTAACCCCGGCAGCTGAATCGGAATGTTATTCTGAAATTTGGTCTAGAAGGCGGTGTACCCGCCGTCCAGGTACACGGTCTGGCCGGTGATGAAATCAGAGGCGGGCGAGGCCAGGAAGATGGTCAGCCCCATCAGCTCCTCGGGCTGGCCCAGCCGGCCCATGGGGGTGTGCCGCTGGGTGTAGTCCAGCCGCTCGGGCTCGTCCTGAAGAACCTTTTCCACCAGGGGGGTGTTGATGTAGGTGGGGGCGATGGCGTTGGCCCGGATCCCGTTTTTGGCCCACTCCACGGCCATGACCCTGGTCAGGCCGTCCACCCCGCCCTTGGAGGCGCTGTACCCGGCCTGGTTGTAGTAGGAGATCCGGCCCATGATGGAGGACATGTTGATGATCTTGCCGTAGCCCCGCTCGATCATCTGGGGAACCACGGCCTGGCAGGCCAGGAAGATGCCCTTGAGGTTGATGTCCAGGACCCGGTCCCAGGCCTCCTCTTCGTACTCCAGCAGGGGCACCCGGTTGTTGATCCCGGCCGTGTTGCAGAGAATGTCGACGCGGCCCAGGCGGTTCAGAACCTCCTCTGCGGCCTGGTAGACGCTCTTTTTGTCACGCAGGTCCACGGCCACGAATTCGGCCCTGCGGCCCTGCTGTTCAATCTCCCGGACCACTTGACCGCCCGCCTCAGCCGAGATGTCGCACACCGCGATATCGGCTCCGGCCCCGGCCAGAGCCTTGCACTGGGCTTGGCCCAGCCCCCCGGCTCCGCCCACGACCATGGCGCATTTACCTTCCAACCCGAACAGTTCCTGAATCATTTCCATTTCCTTCCCTGGCTTTGCCTTTCTGGAGGCCTAACGCAAACGAAAAACTAGGCGACCGGATGCGGCCCCTGAAATTGTAACCTTTATGGGGGCGGTTGGTAAGGTAAATCCCGGCCCGGCCGGAGCAGGAGGAATGAGGGGGACCGGCCAGGGGCGGGACCGGGCAGCCGGTTAAAGCCTGATCACGACTTCTCCCGCCTCCTCCAGCCGGCTGGCCCACATGTCGGCCAGAACACTCAGGTCCTCCGCAGGATTGGTTTTGGATTCCGGGTCATGTTCCAGCTCGTCCAGGACCTCGAACTCAAAGGCCGAATCCCCCGATGATTTCCACTGGGCGAGCAGCTCTTTGTTGCGATGACTCCCGAATTTCAGCTCTGTCCTGTGCCTGTTGAATATGGCCTGCAGATCGTTACTGAAGCCCAGGTATGATCTGCCGTTCTGGGTATCCCTGATTCGGTAGACACCCATCGGACGTTTGGTCTCCTTGTAATTCCTTTTGACTTCCGCTCTGTCCACAGCGTTCCCCTTTGCGAAGTTGTTATTTTGGCGGCAAGGATAGACCCTTAACCTCGCAATCACAAACCAATTGTCTGAGATGCCACTTCAGAAAAAATGAACCTTGCCCGGCCTGCCTTATGGTCGTGTCAGATAATTTGGGGATGAGGGGTTATCAAGTCTTTGGTCAAAAAAATAATCAGCCCAAGGCAGCCCTCGAAGCGGTGCTTGGCCGAATCCAGGTCTGTCCTTTCAACTCTTCAACGCCATTTTCTTTTTTAACAAAGACGGCCTTGATTTTCAGTCAATCATTCGGATAAACTGACACTCCCTGCTTTATCGAGCCCGCCCGAGGATATATCCCCAAAAATGGAATGCCGACAGCCCCAACGCCGAAAACGGCTCCATGGCGGGGAATTGCAGCCCCTGATCGAGGGCGCAACCCCGGAGGTGAGCCCCGCCCCGACCGGCGGCTCCTGCGACGCCGGAGTCGCTTAATTTAACATGGACGAGCTGATTTATGATGATCACAGGCCGAAGTCGTAGTATTAGATATCATGAGGGATATTCAGAAGCCTGAAAAGGCGGGGAGCATGACCGGCCACGGCCGCCCAAAGGCGGGAGGCTTAAAAAACTGCATTGCGGCAGACGGGCCGGGAATTTCCCACACCCCCCAACCGGAGAACAGGTTATGCAGGAATCAAGCGCCAGGAACAGGGACACCGACAGCAGGGCGGAGGTGGCCGAGTTCATCCTCAACGGGCAGAGCTTTGGCATCAACGGCTCCAAGATCAAGGAGATAGTCCTGTACGACGAGGACAAGGTGACTGAGCCGCCCTTCAACCATCCTTCGGTGGTGGGGGTGTATCTGTACCGGGGACAGACCGTGCCCCTGATCGACCTGAAGGCCTACCTGGGGCTGCCTCTGGGAGAGGACGTGGAGCGTTCCGTGGTGGTGGTGACCGAGTTCAACGAGATGGCCTCGGCCTTTATCACCGACCGGGTCAACCGGATTCACCGCCTCAAGTGGAGCGACCTCAAGCCCATGGACCCCTTTTTGGTCAAGTTTTCGCCCCAGATGCTGGGCACGGTCCAGATGGAGGACCGGGAGATGCTGGTTCTGGATCTGGAGCAGATCATCGGCGAGCTGTTCCCCCAGAGCGTGGTCAACTACGCCGAGCAAAAATTCCAGGACCGGCCTGTCCTGGAGAAAAGGTCCGGGGCCACCGTGTTTTTTGCCGAGGACTCCTTTGTTATCCGGTCCCAGTTGCAGAAGGTCTTAAAAACACTGGGATATTCCAAGGTCCAGTCCTTCGAGCACGGCAAAGCGGCCCTGGAGGCTATCCGGGCCCTTAAGGAAAAGGCGGAACAGGAGCAAAAACCCCTGACCGATTTCCTGGATCTGCTGATCTCCGATATTGAGATGCCCCAGTTGGACGGCCTGACCCTGTGCCGGACCTTGAAACTGGAGATGGGGATCAAAGTGCCGGTGATCCTCTTCTCCTCCCTGATCAACGAACAGGTGGCCCGCAAATGCCGGGACGCCGGGGCGGACGATTTCGTGTCCAAGCCCCAGACCGAGGTGTTGATCGAGAAAATGGACAGCTTCTGCCTGAAGTAGCAAGGGATTGCTGGGGGCTGTTCGGACCGGGAGGGCGGCAAGGTCAGCGGGGAGGAGTAGGTTTGTCCAGCACCTCCCTCACTTTTTGGGTTATGGCCAGGTTGGAGAACGGCTTCTGGATAAAGTCGACTCCTCGGTCCAGAACCCCGTGGCTGGCGATTATGTTATTTGTGTAGCCGGACATGAACAGCACCTTCAGGCGGGGGTGCGTTGCGGCGCATTTTTTATACAACTCCTTGCCGTTCATTCCGGGCATGACCACGTCGGTCAGCAGCAGGTGCAAGGGCCGGCCGTAGTCGGCCAGTATGTTCAAAGCCTCTGCGCCGTTGGCCGCCATTAATAGCGAGTACCCCTGCCGGGTCAGAATGCCGTGCAGCATCTTTCGCAAGTCATCGTTGTCCTCCACCAGCAGAACGGTTTCCGTGCCCCTGGTATCCACCGGCGTCTTGGCCCGCCTTTGTTCCTCAAAGGGTTCCTTTTCAGCGGCCGGCAGATAGACTTTTAGGGCGGCGCCCCTTCCGGGTTCGCTGTAGGCCTGGATATCGCCTCCGTGCTGCCTGACGATGCCGTAGACCGTGGCCAGTCCCAGGCCCGTGCCTTGGTCCCCCTTGGTGGAAAAGAAAGGATCGAAAAGAAGCTTCAGGGTTTCCTCATCCATGCCCGCGCCAGTGTCGCTGACGGCCAGCATGACGTATCGTCCCGGTTTAACATCCACATGACTCGCCTCATACTGTTTGTCCAGGTTGACCGCCGCGGTTTCGATGGTGATGACGCCGCCGCCAGACATGGCGTCCGCCGAATTGGTGGCCAGGTTCATGAGAACCTGTTCTATCTGGCGCTCGTCCGCCATGACCGGGAGGATGTCTGACCCCAAAATTGTTTTAATTTCGATATTTTCGGGAATCGTTCTTTTTAATAAATCTTTAAAGTTAATAATGGTTTGGTTGAGATCCACTATCCTGACCGAGAGAGTCTGCTTCCGGCTGAAGGCCAGGAGCTGTTCCACCAGGTCCCGGGCCTTGAGGCCTGCCTCTATCATCGAGTCGGCGAATTTGCGGCGTCTGTCTTCAGGATCCAGGTCGTCCGACAATAACTCGCCGTAACCCAGGATGATAGTCAGCAGGTTATTGAAATCATGGGCCACGCCCCCGGCCAGGCGGCCGATGGACTCCATCTTCTGGGCCTGGGTGAGCTGGGCCTGCAATTTTTCCCGGTCCTTTTCCGCCCGCTTTCGTTCGGCCAGATCGCGGATGATCACGTGAATGGCTTTCTCGTCTCCGAAACGGAAGGGCGCCGCCACTACTTCGGTATCAACCGTGGTGCCGTCGAGGCGGATGATTCTGTGCTCCATGGGTGGTCCAAAAGAACAGGAGTGGCGCAGCCTGGATATGCCTTCCCGCACTGGCTGGTGGTAGTCCGGGTGAACCAGTTCATAGATCGATCTGCCGACCAGGTCCTCTGCCTTGCTCGCTCCGAACAGCCGCAGGCAGGCCTCATTGACCAGATCGACCTTGTCGCCGATGTTTACGATAACCGCGTCCGGCGAATTGGTGAACAGGCTGCGGTAGCGGCTTTCACTGCGCTGCAGGTCCTCCTCGGCCCGTTTGCGTTGAGTGATGTCCAGGGAGAGCAGGAAGATGCCCTCCGGCACCGGCTGGATGCTCAGCTCGAACCAGCCCTTTGAGCCGTCAGGGTATTCAAAAGCGTTCTCCATGTGTTTTGGTATGCGCTCTTTCATGCAACGGCGCATGAAGTGGAACACCTCGGTGTTCTCGATACCCGGAAAAACCTCGGTTATCTTCCGCCCCAGTAACGACTCCTTGGTCATTCGGGCATGCCGGGCGACCACGTCGTTGAGGTAGAGGTAGCGCCAGTCAAAGCCGATTATCTGGCAGCCTTCCAGGATGTTGTCCAGCGTGCCCCGGAATCGTTTCTCGCTCTCTCGCAGCAAACGTTCGGCTTTTTGCAACTTCAACTTGGCTTGCTGTAAACCGGTTTCGTGCGGCTCCGGTTTATCATGGGTGGTTTTATTGGCCATAAAGCACTCTCATTTTTTGGGAGTTCTATGAATTATAGCATATAACCGTCCGGCGGATAGCCAGGACTCCCCCAAAAAACTGGGTAGGCGAGCAGTCTCGGCCCTGAGGCGAACCACCCCTGGGCCCAGCTCGAGAAGCGGTGTGCCGGGGACGGGGAAGGATGTGGTCAGAACATGCCAGACAAGGGTGATGGGGCAATTTAGGGCTAGGTAATCGCGGTAAACATTTTGGTTTGTCAGTACTTCTCGGTGATCCATTCCAGCAGATAGTTGATCAGGGCCATTCCGCTCAGGACCAATCCGGCGTAGATGAATAAACGGCCCAAAGTCACGGTTTCCGGCCAAAGGTAGGCCCGGCCCATGAACATCAGGCAGAAGCCGGAGCTTATCACCACCATCTTGGCCTTGCCGAAGACATTGGGCCGGATGTTGGTCTCCCTCTGGGGGGATTTGCCGCCCAGCAGGCGGTAGATAAAGGACAGCACCGGGATGACCACCAGGTGGCTTTCCAGAATCAGCATCCAGGTGATGAGATTGCCAGAGATCAGGTCTCTCCGCCACAGAATGATAAAGCAGACCACGGCGAAAAGCTTGTCCGCGATGGGGTCAAGGGTGGTGCCCAGGGGGGTTATCTGGTGGCGTTGGCGGGCCGTGATGCCGTCAAGGGAATCGCTCAGAGCCCCCAGCACGGCCAGCCAGAAAACGATCTTGGCTGAAAGGGCGTAAAACTCGGCCACCGGCAGGAGAAGGATAACCGCCAGCCGGAAACTGGTCAGATGATTGGGGTGAATCCTGGACGGGACCAGAACGGCGATCTTGCGCTCGATCCGCCCCTTGATCTGGATCACCTTTTGTTTAAGTTTTGTCTCAGCCATATGCGGAAAAATACCCGAGGCAAAAGGGCCTAGTCAAGCCGAGTTTTCCTTGGGCTGTCATTCAAGGCCGTATTTTCGGCCCGTGCAGTTTTTGACCGAGGATAAGCCTGAAAAAGGCCGTGTCTCTGATTAGATATCTCCGAAACAGCCTTCTCGGCTCTTGGGCCAGCCTGAACAGCCATTCCAGCCCCAGGCGCTGGATGAACCGGGGAGCTCTCCTCACCGTGCCGGCCACAAAGTCAAAGGAGGCGCCCACCCCTATGGACACCGGAACGTTGAGAATGTTCATGTTGTCATATATGAAATATTCCTGTTTCGGTGAACCCAGAGCCACGAACAGAAGATGGGGCGCGGCGGATATGATCATCTCCCTGATCCGGGAGATCTCGCCGGGATCGTTTTCGAAACCGAAAGGCGGGGAGTAGGTGCCCCTGATATCTATTTTGGGGAAGCGCTGCTCCAGAACCTCCTTTGCCTTTTGGGCCACTCCGGGCAGCCCGCCCAGAAGAAAAATCGCATATCCCCTTCTGGAAGCCCGGTCGCACATGGCCGGGAACAGATCCGATCCGGAAATTTTTTCCTGGAGCGGATGGCCCAGAAACCGGGAGGCCCAGAGCAGAGGCATCCCGTCGGCCACGGCCAGGTCGGCCCGGGCGTACGCTTCGCGGTAGCGTAGGTCATCTTGCAGCTGACATATATGATCCACATTCGGGGTGACCACCAAGCTGGGGCCCGGAGCGCGGATCAGAGATTCAATGAGGTCCAGGGCCCCCTTAAAGGAGATGTTGTCGATCTCCACCCCGGCCAGGAGCACACGTTTGGGCCTGGGCTGGCCGCCGATCAATGCGGAATTTGAATTAGAGCTGTTAATGACTATACTCCGCCAGGGGATCTGCGATGCACCATAGCACAGGCCGCGATGTTGAAACCAGTTCATTCCGGGCTGTTGATTGCTTTCGCCGACCTGAAAAAGCCTCGAACGGATCTTGAACCGGGCCGGGGTCATGTTTATCTTTTCCCCATAAGCAAGAAGGAACAACAAAGCTGTTCCGTTGAGACAGAAGGATAAGGAGGTCGAAATGTCTGCTCTTACCACTACAAAAACCAGGCGGCCTTGGCCCATGACTGTCTTCGGCGGAGAAGATTTGGGAGACGTTTGCGGCGACCGTCTCTGGCCGGAGTGGACCCGACTTGCCGGAGAGGAATGGACCCCGGCGATCAGCTTCTATGAAAAGGAAGGAAAGTTCCATCTGGAGGCTGACGTGCCTGGTTTCTCCAAGGACCAGATCTCCGTTGAGGTGGATAACGGGGTTTTGACCATCAGCGGCAAAAAAGAGGAAGCCCGCGAGGAGAAGGACGTCCGTTATTTCCACCGGGAGATCCGTTCCGGGTCCTTTAGCAGGAGCATGAGGCTGCCGGGGGATGTGGATCCGGAAAAGATAGAAGCCAGCTATAAAAACGGGCAGCTGCAGCTGATCATGCCCAAGAACGAGAGCAAAAAAATAACGGTGAAATAACCCCCTTACCCACAGGATTCCGGCCGGCGGTCTCGATCAGGGGCTGCCGGCCGGCCTGTTTTAAGGGCGGGTGGGGGAGAGTGTTCGTCCCGCATATGTTCCCTGTCCGGCAGTCATTCCCGGGGAGGCCGGCGGCGGAGCATACCCCGGACCAGGGGTGGGGCCAGGATGCAGCTCACCAGGGAGACCATGACCATGGCGCCGTAGACCTGGGAGGAGACCGCCCAATCGCCCAGGCGGCGGCCCTGCTGGACTATGACCATGGCGATTTCGGCCCGGGGGATCATGCTGATCCCCATAAGAGCCGCATCTCCGGCCGAGCTGTTAAGCCGCAGGGGCAGGCCGTTGGCCAGGAATTTGCCCGCCACGGCCACGGCGGTCAACCCCAGGCCCAGCCCCACCGTACCGCCCAGGGAGGCGGGGTCTATATCAAAGCCCAGGCCGATGAAGAAAAAGGGCGCAAAAAAATCGTGCAACGGGAAAAAGGAGGTCTCCATTTCCAGGGTGGCCGGGTCCCGGCTGAACATAAGCCCGGCCAGGAAGGCGCCCACGGCCAGGGAGAACCCCAACATCCCGGCCAGGGCTGAGATCATCAGGGCCAGCCCGGTAATCATCAGCATTGGTCCGGGCGAGCCGGCCAACCTGCGGAACCAGGCGGCGAGGGGTTGCCCGACATAGGCTGAAAACAGAACGCAAAGGGCTACAAACAGGGTGAATTTGACCAGAAGCCAACCGACCGTGGAGAGCATCAGCCCCCCCAAGCCTCCCTCTCCGGTTCCGCCATGAAGCACCGGGAGCACCGCAAACAGCACGGCCATGAGCACCACTGCCGAGATATCGTCCAGTTCGGCCACATCCACCAGCAGGGAGCCCAGCCGCGTGTCCAGGGCTCCGGCCTCCTGCCATACCGAGATGGTCACCCCCACGCTGGTGGCGGTAAGGGCCGTGGCCAGGACCAGGGCGGTGATCCGTCCCACCCCCGGCAGATATTGAGCGGCAAAGAAGCTGATGACCCAGGTCAGCACCACATTGGCGGCCCAAAGTAGGCTGGCCTGCCTGAGTTGGCCCAGCAGTTTGGCCAGTTTGCTCTCCAGGCCCACCTTGAACAGCAGCACGAACAGACCTATCTGGGCCAGGAAATTGAGCACCCCCAGGGAGTGCCCTTCCAGGAAGCCGAACCGGTTGTGGGCCAACCGCAGCCCGGTCCCCAGCAAAAGAAAGCCCACCATGGACGGCACCGAAGTCCGGCTCAAACCAGCCTTTATCAGCACCGTGGCCAGAGACAGCCCCGCGACCAAAAGGATCAGTATGTTAAAATCACCTGCTTCGTTCATCTCCGTTCTCCCCAATCGCGAATGCCGGAACAATAGTCCGTTTCCTTTGCAGACTCCGGGCCGCGTTCGCCGACCTCACGGTCTATTTGGCAGATAACATACCATGGGGGGAACAAGGGGGTGGCGTCAGTTTATCTGGGTCAGTCAATCATTCGGTCCTGTCAAGGCTTAACCCTTCAGGGCGTCTTTGGCGGCCTTGACAGGGCCGAATGATTGACTGAAAATCAAGGGTGTCTTTGTTCAAAAGAAAATGATATCGAAGAGTTGAAATGTCGGGCCAGGATTCGGCGACGCACCGCTTTGAGGGCTGCCTCGGGCTGATTATTTTCTTTTGAACAAAGACTTAATAAACCCTTATCCACAAGTTATCTGACATTCCCAACAAGGATCCGCGGCGGTTTCAGGGTTCGCAGACCTTTTGGATGCCGTTGTAGAGCAACTTGTCTCCCTCAAAGACCGTTATCCTCAGGGTCCGGCAATTTTTTCCGTTCTGCTGCCAAGTTTTTGACACTGATTTGACCACCACTCTGATCTTGCCCCCGGTCATCCTGACGGTGCAGCCGCATTTCAGGCTGGCCTCGGCCGCCTTCTGAACCACGGCCATGGCCCCTTGGGCCGGGCCTGGCAGGGCAAGAGCCAGGAAGACCGCAACGCCGGCTATCGTGAAAAAACGGACCATCAGACCTCTTTGAGGGAATTACTTGTCCCTTACGGTCGCCCAGGTGCCGTCGGACTTGCGCCGGAACCTCTTGCGGCCAGCCTTCTGTTTGGTCTCGTGAGTCGACTGGATATAGAGCCTGTAACGGACCTCGACCAGGTCCGCCCCCACCTTGGAAACCGTGTCTATGCCGTATTTGACTTCCGGAGTGACCCCGTCCTGATCCACCGAAGTCAGCCTGGTCATCACCGCTTCAAGGGAGAGGGCGGTCCGGACGGTCTGGACCAGGGCCTGGTCTTTGAGGTAGTCGTAAACATCCCCGGCTTTTTTGGCTTTTTTGGGTTCCATATGGGAATAGGCATAGTATCCGGCCCCCCCCAGGGCCAACAGCAGGATCAACACAGCGACGATGTTCTTGGCCTTAAGACCCATTAGCCCCCCTTTTAGCGATCTAATTAGATGCACTTTTCGGGCCAGATTGCAAGAAGGAAGGAGGCCGGGCCGGCTACAGGACAGCCTGCGATGGATTTCCGGGAACGGGACTGGGCGGGAATATTTTCACCGCGCCTACAAAGTCATCCACTTGGCCTGGCCCCGGATGTGTGTTACATAGGAGCATGTCAATTAAAACAGATAAGGTTATCCCTCTGGCCGAGGCCGTCGACCGTTATGTCCGGGACGGCTCCCAGGTGGCCTTGGGCCTGGCCCTGGAAAACCTGATTCCCTTTGCCGCCGGGCACGAGATAATCCGCTGCAAAAAGAAGAATCTGACCCTGATCGGACCCATCTCCGATATTCTGTTCGACCAGATGATCGGAGCCGAGGCCGTTTCCAGGGTCATGGCCGCCTGGGTAGGCAACGTTTCCACCGGCATCGGCTATCAGTTCAGGAGAGCCGTGGAGGCCGGGAAATTGGAGATGATCGACTACTCCAATTTCGCTCTTTCCCTGGCTCTTCAGGCCGGGGCCGACG
The DNA here is from genome assembly GCA_963662305.1 of Desulfarculia bacterium. Classification (GTDB taxonomy): domain Bacteria; phylum Desulfobacterota; class Desulfarculia. The sequence goes on from OY759351.1 coordinate 2,438,932, forward strand.
GTCTGCCCTGTGCTCTGACCATGTCTCTGCTGGGCACGGACATCATGGCCCGCAACCCCAACATCACCGAGACGGAGTGTCCCTTCACCGGCCAGAAGCTGGCCGCGGTAAGGGCCCTGCGGCCTGATGTGGCCATCATCCACGTTCAGCGGGCGGACAAGGAGGGCAACAGCCATTTGTGGGGCCCCTACGGAGTCGCGGTGGAAGGGGCCAAGGCGGCCCGCAGGGTGATCGTGGTTTGTGAAGAGTTGGTTTTGCCGGAGGTGATCCGGGCCGATCCCAACCGCTGCTTGATCCCCGGCTTTCTGGTTGACGCGGTGGTGGTGGAGCCTTGGGGCGCTCACCCGGCCGCGGTCCAGGGGTTTTACGGCCACGACGATGCCTATTACGTGGACTACGCCCGCCGGACCAGGGCCCCCAAGGAGGCCCTGGCCTGGCAGTCCGATTGGATCGACCAGATCCAGGACCGGGGAGAGTACCTGAAGCTGCTTGGCCCGGAGAGGATGCAGGATCTAATGGTCTCCCGCCCGTCTCCCGCCCCGGCCGTGGAGTTCGGCTGGTAAGGGACCCCATGAAAGAGAATAAACTTCCCCTGTCCAAGTTTCCGGTTCCGCTGTGCCCCGCTATCCGGGATGTGGTTCGCGCTCTTTTGGACCAAGGCGAGCCAACCCGGCCCGGCCGGAAACACAGCTTCGGTCCCGATAGGTTGGCCAAGCCGGACCGTTGCAAAAGAGGAAAGCCGCCCCTTTTGGGTTGCTTGACCGAGGACCCTGCCGCAGACGGCAAAGCGGGGCAGGGGGAAACGGAGAGTTGACTCGCGGTAAGTCGCGGAGAATTGAGCCCCCTTTGGGGGGTAAAGGAGTCTTTATTGTCCCTTGATTACACCCCCTCGGAGATGATGGTTTGCGCTGCGGCCAGGGAGATAAAGGACGGGGAACGGGTTTTCGTGGGCATGCGGCTGCCCCTGCTGGCCTATCTGGTGGCCCTGGGAAGTCACGCCCCCACGGCCACCGGCGTATTTGAGAACGGGGTCATCAGGGACACTCCGGCCGAGGCCCCTTTCGTGACCATGGGCGATCCGCCCAATGTCCAGGGGGCGGTCTCCTGCGGTTCCATGGCCGCGGTCATGGCCCTGCTCCAGTCCGGACGGATAGATGTGGGGCTGATCGGCGGAGCCGAGGTGGATATCTACGGCAACCTCAACACCACCCTGGTTGAATCGGGGGAGCGGACCACCCGCCTGCCCGGTTCCGGGGGAGGGGCTGACATCGCCTGCCTGGCCGGGCGGCTGCTGATTCTTCTACCCCATGAAAAAAGACGGTTTAAATCCAAATTGAGCTATCTTACCTCGCCCGGCTTCGGCCAAGGGCCGGGCTGGCGGGAGTCCAGGGGGCTGGTGGGCGGAGGCCCCCAGGCCATTATCACCAACCTGTGCATTTTCGACTTTGACCCGGCCACCCTTGAGGCCAGGGTCAAGAGCCTTCATCCTGGAGTGAAACTGGAACAGGTTAAGGAGAACACCGGGTTCGATGCTATTTCCAGTCCAGGCGCGGGGACCACGCCGCCTCCCACCCCGGAGGAACTGGCTCTGGTGCGCAGGTACGACCCGGAGGGGTTTTGGACCCGGTGATTTTTTCCTTGACAAGGGTCGTATCCCTTGCCTAAAGTTATATTATAGCTACAATATAATTACGATTTTCCGTTAATACTTCCATTCCGGAGGCAAAAACGTCTCATGGCGTCCGAAAGTTTTAAAAAGGATAAATCCTCTCGCAGAAGCGAAGCGCCGCCGGCCAAGTTTGAGGTCTATGGGGAGGAGATGATCGAAAAAGAGGTCAAACAGTCGGGCAACTCCGGCCGGGTCTATCTTCCCCCGGAGTGGGTCGGCAAACAGGTCAAGATTATCCGCCTCGATTAACGCTTGGTGAGGTTAGAGTGTCGCAGGAAGCAGTTCATATCAGGAAGATGGAAACTGTCGATCTTTCCCAAGTGGTGTCCATCCAGGAGACAATTATCCAGGGGCCGGTGCCGGAGGAGTGGAAACAGGCCTTGCTGGCCCTGATCGACTGGCAGCAGAGCCGCTGTCTGGTGGCCGAAGAGAACGGCCGGGTGGTGGGCTTTATCATCAGCGAGGTCTCCAACGGCGCTTTCGGCTCCAACCGGGCCGGCTGGCTGGGTTGGGTGGGGGTCAGCCCCAAAAAGATGGGGCAGGGCATCGGCCGTTCCATGGCCGCCGCTCTTTTTGAAATATTTCAAAAGGAGGGGGTCCAGAACCTCTATACCGCGGTCCGCTGGGACTCGGTGGATATGCTCTCCTTCTTTAAATCCCTGGGGTTCGACCGTTCCGACTTTATGAATCTTCGCAAGCGGCTGGACTAGCTCCGGTGTTGCTCGCGGCCCGGTTGAGTGCAGTGCGCCTCATCCTTAAATACCAAAATTGCATTTAATTTTCCGCCCGGTGAGTTAAAGAGTCCGGACCGATCCCCGCACCGGGTGTTTATGCGGGTCCAATCCAACCGGCAGCTAAGGAAAATGGGGACAGGGGGAGACACGGCGGATTTATCCTCTTTGGTGAGTATAAACAGATCATGTTCATTCTGGGAACAAATGATAAGGGGATCCGTCTCCTGGAAAAACTTGCAGGAGAGCCCGAAGCGGTTTATTTTTTAAGGTCATGGGGACAAGATGTTCTCCAAGAGCGGAACCGGATTTGATCCGGGGTTATCTACAACACCATGGCGGGATGTCGCCCGGTGACGGCGGAGGCGATGATCTGGTCGACTTTTTCTGATTCCCCGGGGGTTAAGTCTCCGGAACCGGACCATGACTCCTGCGGGGTGGCTCCCCAGCGCCTGGCCGAACTGGCTGCGGCAGGTTGGGAACGGAGGGCCACGACCAACGAGCCGCGTCTGAGCGAGGCCGTGGAGGTTTATCGGCTTTTGGGATTCCAGGTTCATCTGGAGCCCTTCGACCCCTCGGCCAAGAGCGGAAACGGCTGCACCGCCTGTTTTGAAAACCCGGCCACCGCCGAGCTTTTTAAGACTGTTTTCACCAGAAAGCAGAAGAACCGGACAGGATCGTGATCTGTCCGGATCCTTATCGGCCGTTGATCGGAACTCTTTGACCGGCTGAACGGGCCGGGGGTCATTCTCTCTATTATTTCGCGGGTCAAGCCGGAGGGCTGGTTTCCTTCCGGTAAATTGTATACAAAATCCAGGTTAAACTTTCCCGGTTGGGGCCGGGGGCAGGCTGACAAGGAGGGTGCGAGGTGAAGAAGTACTGGGACGAGAAATTCGAGACCATGTCCCTGGACGAAATGCAGGCTTTTCAGTTGTCCAAACTTCAAGAGACGGTGGATTGGCTATACAAGCGGGTTCCTTTTTACAAGGCCAAGATCAAGGGAAAGGGGGCCGAGCCAGGAGACATAAAATCCCTGGAGGATATCGCCAAGCTGCCCTTCAGCGTGAAGAACGATCTGCGGGACAACTACCCCTTTGGGCTGTGCGCGGTCAAGATGAAAGATGTGGTCAGGATCCATGCCTCCTCGGGCACCACCGGCAAGCCCATCACCGGACCCTATACCGCCGCCGACCTTCAGCATTGGACCGACTGCATGGCCCGCAACCTCTGGTCGGCCGGGGTCAGGCCCGACGACATCATCCAGAATGCCTACGGCATGGGCCTGTTCACCGGCGGACTGGGTTTTCACCAGGGCGCCCTGGCCGTGGGGGCCACCCTGGTGCCCACCGGAGCCGGAATGACCGAGAGGCAGATAACCCTGATGCAGGATTTCAAGTCCACGGTCCTATTCTGCACCCCCTCCTACGCCCTGACCATGGCCGAGAAGGCCCAGGAGATGGGGGTGGATATCCGCAAGCTGCCGCTGCGGGTGGGGGTTTTCGGGGCCGAGCCCTGGTCCCTGGAGATGAAGCGGGAGATCGAGGAGCGGATGGGGATCCAGGCCCACGAAGCCTACGGCCTGACCGAGATGATGGGCCCCGGGGTCTCCTTCTCCTGCCAGGGCGACACCCCGGGCCTGCATGTCAACGAGGACCATATCTACGCCGAGATCATCGATCCGGTGACCGAGGAGCCCCTGGGCCTGGACGAGCAGGGAGAACTGGTCTTCACCGCCATCCAGCGCCGGGCCATGCCCCTGCTGCGCTACCGGACCAGGGACATCACCTCCCTGACCCGTAAAAAATGTTCCTGCGGCCGGACCCTGGTGGTCATGAACAAAGTCTTCGGTCGGTCCGACGACATGATGATCATCTCCGGGGTCAATGTCTTCCCCTCCCAGATCGAGTCCATCCTCCTGGAGGTGGAGGAGGTGGAACCCCAGTACGTGATCATCATCAGGAAAAAGGGATACCTGGACGCCCTGTCCGTGGACGTGGAGGCCAAGCCCGAGGTCTACGACCTGGGCCAGGACAAGCTGAACGAGTTGGCCACGCGCATAATGGACAAAATTAAAGGAATAATCGGCATCAACGTGGCCGTGCGCCTGGTCCCGCCCAAATCCATCGAACGCTCCGAGGGCAAGGCCAAGCGCATCTTTGACGCCCGCAATATGTGATAGGGCTCAACGCCCCGCCCGGGGTGGTTGAACAGAAAAGGCCGGGGTCGCCCCCGGCTTTTTCACATTAACGCCGCTGCAGGAACGGCGCGGCACGGACCTATTGGAACTTCCGCATGTCCCCGTATTCCTTGAGCCTCTGATGCATGGCAAAGGCCTCTCCCAGCAGGTGAGGCTCGTGCCCTCCGGTCTCCTTTACGGCCCGCTCGTAATAATCCGTGAGCATGTCCCGGTAGTCGGGGTGGGCGCAGTTCTTGATGATGGCCACGGCCGTCTGCTTGGGAGTCAGGGGCCGGGTGTCGACCAACCCCTGTTCGGTGACGATAATGTCCACGGAATGTTCGGAGTGATCAACGTGGGTCACCAGGGGCACGATCTTGGAGATGGCCCCCTTCCTGCCGGTGGAAGAACAGACCATGAAGGAGATGGCGGCGTTGCGCTCGAAATCTCCGGAACCCCCGATGCCGTTCATGATGTGGGAGCCGTTTACGTGGGTGGAGTTCACCTGGCCGTAGATGTCCACCTCCATGGCCGTGTTGATGGCGATGAGCCCCAGCCGCCGGATGACCTCCGGCGAGTTGGAGATCTCCACCGGCCGCAGGACGATCTTGTCCTTGTAACGGTATAACTCCTTGATAAACCGGTCCTGCCCTTTTAGGGAGAGGGTTAGGGCCGAACCCGAGGCGGCCCTGACCTTGCCCAGATCGATCAGGTCCAGCACTGCATCCTGGAGTACCTCGGAGTAAATTTCCAGATCATTGAAATTGTTATCTTCCAGGAATCCGGCCAGCACGGCGTTGGCCACATCGCCCACTCCAGACTGCCAGGGCAGTCCGGGCGGCAGGCGGTCCTTCTTTATCTCGTGACTGATGAAATCCAGAATCTGTTGAGCTATCCGCAGGGAGACCTCGTCCGGGGCCGGGAAAATGGGGCAGGCGTCGCGTCTCTGGGAGAAAACGATCCCCACCACCTTGTTGGGGTCCATCTCGATATACGGCTTGCCGATCCGGTCCGAAGTGCGGTAGATGGGGATGGGCATCCGGTAGGGCGGATCCTCGGGAATAAAGATGTCGTGGATACCTTCCATCTCCAGAGGCGAGGAGTCCGACATCTCGATGATGATTTTGTCGGCGATCCGCACAAATGTGGGAGTGTTTCCCACCGACATGGTGGGGATGATGTGACCCTTGGGGGTGATGGAGACGGCCTCCACCACGGCCACATCGCACGGCCCCATCAAGCCGGAACGGACCTTTTCGGCGAACTGGGAGAGATGGATATCCTGATATTCGATCTTTCCTTTGTTGATCTCATCCCGCATGATCCGGTCGCCCATGTAGGGCCATCGTTTCTTGACCACTCCGGCCCTGGCCATAACTCCGTCCAGGTCCTCGGCAGTGGAGGCGCCTGCGCAGAGGTTGATGGAAAGCTTTTCGCCGCTTTGAGCCCTTTTGGCCAGCTCCGCCGGGATCAGCTTGGGGTATCCGGCCGGGCTGAACCCGGAGACCATGATGGTCATTCCGTCTTTTATGTGTTTAGCCGCAGTTGCGGCGTCGGTAATCTTATCTTGGAGGGGGAGATAGCGAACACGATCTGAAAGCATAATCATTCCTACCTATTTCAGCGCGGAAAAACTCCAATAACCGCGGGAAGGGTGGCTTTGAAACCGGGCAGGGAAAAGTTACCGTAGTCGTTGGTCTCCCATTGGCCATAGGTGGAGTATTCAAATCCGTTGGATTTAACGGCCATCTCCGATTTATATCCGCCGTCAAGGCTCATGGCCTGGACCACTCCTAATTCACTCTCCTGCAACCAGTCGGCGAACTCCCACAGGGTGTAGGCGCCTTCTGTACAAATCAGCAGAATCCGGCCCGCCTGGTCCGTGGCCAAAATGGTTCTGTTGGCCTTCCAGTCGGATTTGCGGACTCTTTTACGACCTTTGATATCCAAAAGCATGAAAGATTGGACGGCTTGGGTGTACTGGATCGACAATGGGTCGAATGGGGTATAAGCCAGATCGATCAGCACCGCCTTGGGCAGGGTTTCGTTTCTGGGCTCGGCGGCAAAGATACCCTTCCAGACGGAGAGCATCCCGGTTCCCACGTTGACCCCGTTTTCGATCAGCAAACCCAGATGGGTTCCTCTTTTGTCGAACTGTCCAGGATTAAGGGTTACAACCGCGCCGGTCTTTTCACGCCATTGTTCGACCGTGCGCGGTTCTCCGTTCTTTTCTCCTCGGAAGTGATAAACTCTAAACCTTACTCGATCCGGATCAAGGCGGACCACTCCGATGATCGGCGATCCCAGGTGGACATATTTGGTGGCCTCCACTTGAGCAAAGCTGATTCCTTTTTTTAAAGGCAGCCAAGTAATGATTTTATGAGGTGTTTCCGCCCCGGCAACGGGACATCTGACGATTAGAATCAGGAGTCCGAGCAGGAATATCGAAACGATCCTTCTGAACATGGAAGTTAAGATAACAGAGGAAGAGTTTTCAGGGAATCAAATTTAGCGATATTTTAAACCCGCCCTTCTTTTCTCTTGTCCCTGCTTGGAAGAGGGCTTTGGGGGCATAAGGCTGCAAGTTCGCGTCAGGTAATATTCGGCCTCAGTTACGGGTATTCCACTCCCCGGAGTCGGCCCGACGCCGCTTAGCTCTGAAGTTGGGATGGTGAAAGGAGAGTTTGTTGAGCCTGTAGGTCATCTGGGATTCGCTCAATCCCAAAAGCTGGGCCGCTTTTTTTTGGATATAATCGCAATGTTCCAGGGCTACCCTGATGGCCTCCCGCTCCAGTTGTTGCAGATTCAGGGTCTGGGCTGAAAAGTATGGTTTGCCCCGTTTCCCCTCGTAGCGGTTTCCGTTTATTCCGGCCGGGACCTTTTGGGGGTCCTTCTCCAGCCCCAGATCCTTGCTGCGAATCTCGTTTCCCTCACAAAAGAGGACCACTTTCTCAATCAGGTTTTTCAACTCCCTGATATTGCCCGGCCAGTTGTGCTTCATTAGGCTCTCTTTGGCCCCCATGCTCAGGAAAAGCTCCGGCCGATTGGCCTCCATTTTCATTCTGTCCAGGAATTTACGGGATAGTGGGAGGATATCCTCTTTTCTGTCTCTCAGGGGGGGGATGTTGATGTGGGCCACGTTCAGCCTATAGAGAAGCTCTTTGCCAAACTCCCCCCGTTCCGCCTTTTGATCCAGATCGGATCTGGTGGAGGCGATGATTCTGACATCGACAAAGATTTCCTGGGTTCCTCCAATACGGTAAAAAACGCCATTCTCCAACACCCGGAGGAGTTTTGCCTGAAGAGAGACCGGCATTTCCCCGATCTCATCCAGAATTATGGTCCCGCCGTGGGCCTGTTGAAAACGGCCCGCCCTGGCCTCGTGGACGGCGTTGAGGGCTCCTTTTTCGTGTCCGAACAGTTCGCTCTCCAAAAGGTTTTCGGTCAGAGCGGCACAATTGGCCGTGACAATGGGCTGGTCCGCCCGGGCGCTGTTGGAGTGGATCACCCCGCCCAACATACTTTTCCCAGTGCCTGTTTCACCGGTTAACAGGGTTGTGACATCGTTCTCGGCGGCCCGGGCAGCCTGGGCCAGAACCTTTTTCATCACCTCGCTCTCGGCCACGAACCTGTCCAGGTGATATAGATGGGGCTGCTCGTGGCGGTGATAGATGTGGGTCTGAGCCAGCTTGGCCGCCTCCATGGCCCTTTCCGCCACTTTTTTCAGCCAATCCCGGTTGATCGGCTTCTCTCTGAAATCGTAGGCGCCCGCCTTCATGGCTTCAGATACCTTGTGGCCCGACATGGGGTCAGCCAGCAGAATGACCGGCGTTGCAGGAGTTTTGGACTTGAAGGCCTCCATCAGATCCAGGCCGCCCTTCAAAGGCAGATTCAGTTCGGCCACCACAAGTTGGAAAGAGAACATGTCGGCCTGCTGCTGAGCTTCCAGTCCGTCTTTGGCTTGAATGACCTCATTGCCGCCGCTGCCGAGCGTTTCCGCAAAATCGGACCGCAAAATGGTGTCACTCTCGGCCAGTAAAATTCTAGTGGGGGATGTCTTGTCCGCCATCATTCGGCTCCGTCTTTATTTTCCGTATTTTCATGATCTTATGGTTAAAGGCTGCCTTGCCGTTGATTAGCAGGGAATATGAATTAGGTATTTATATTTAATCGGCTAATGTTAAAAAAATTACCATATAATAATATAAATCCAATTAGAGCAGCATAAATATTTTCCCGAGGGTTTATTTTCTGAATTTAGAGTATAGTTATTTTCAATGTTATGCAACTTTATTTATCATTTTATCTATATCATTTGTATATTTTTTAGCCGTTTTCCGCCGGATATCGGGTTTGTGAGCAGTGGAGCGGCTTGCCCGCCCAAGGCGATTCACCCACTAGGCGCACAGATGGGACCGGATGGACGATTGTCGAAAATAGGTTTCGCTGTGAGTGGCTCGGTCAGGCCCCTGATGCCGGGTATGAGAAATATGGCGGACAAATACACTAAGGGCCTAAGGCAAGGAGGAGGATGCCCGAGCTGTTTTTCACCAGGGAAGTAGGTAAGGGGGTTGGACCCGAGCCGTCCTGGTAAGGGTCATTTTGTCCGGGGCTACGGCGGGAGGGTGGGCCGCGCAAGCAAGCCGCCCAGGAACCGTTTTGACCGCAAGTCCCCTTTATCCGGCGCCCCGCTGCAGAAATGTGCTAAATTACCCCTGACCAATAGAGCGACATCCGGGGAGATAGATGGAAAAAATTCTTGTGGTCGACGATGAATCCTTGGTTCTGGAAGTCTCAAAGGAGATTCTGGAACAAGCCGGCTTCCATGTTTTGACTGCTTTCACCGGGGAGGAAGCTCTGGAGGTATATAAATCCTCCGAAGACGGCATCGACCTGATTCTGTTGGATCTCAGCATGCCGGGCATGGGCGGACCCAAAACTCTGGAGTCGCTGCTGGAGCAGGACCCCAAGGTCAAGGTCCTGATCGCCAGCGGATACTCCCCGGCAGACGGCGGGGAAGGGCTGGTCGGACTAGGCGCCCGTGGGTTTATCAGCAAACCCTATCGGGTGGCTGAACTGCTTGCCAAGATCAGGGCAGCTTTGGAGAATTGAGCTGGGCGGTCCTGACAGACCCTTAACAGGATGTAGGAAAGACCTGGATGGTCTTTTTTTACACCCTGTTAAGGGAGTATTCATGCCCCGGAACCCGCCGCAGATAGGATCCGGGTCAAAGGCCATATGAGCACTCTGAGAAAACCGTAGCGGGCTGGTGAAAATAAGTTCTGTTCCGGGTGTCAGAGTGCGACTCTGACACCGCTTGTTTGTTTTAAACCGGAACGTATTTCGGCCTTTCGGTCCAGGCCGAAAGCAACGGCCTTTGCGCTTTTCCAGGTTCCGCCCCCCAAGGGGCGGGTCTGCCTGGGGGGGCGTTTCCGAATAAACAGCCTTTAAGCCCCGCCAGTTCCGGCGGAAATGTTGGTCGCCTCGGGTGGAAGGGTGAAGACCCGCTGGCCCAGCTCCTGATCCATCATGAACAGGCCGCCCGGAGCATTTTCCACCAGTTTCATCTTGCGGATAACCTCATCGTCCGTGGCCTCCTCTTCCACTTGTTCGGTCACGTACCACTGGAGGAAGTTGTTGGTGGCGTGGTCCTTTTCCTGGATGGCCAGGTCCACCAGATTGTTGATCAGGTCGGTTACCTTGGCCTCGTGCTCGGCTACGGCCTCGAACACGGCCAGCGGCGAATTCCACTCCGCAGGCGGTTCCCCAATGGACTTCAGGAAAACCCGGCCGCCCCGCTCGTTGACAAACCCGTACATCTTAAGGGCGTGGTACTGCTCCTCCATGGCCTGGCATTCCATCCAGTTGGCCATGCCGTTCAAGGACTTGTCCTTGAGATAGGCGGCCATGGAAAGATACAAATAGGCGGAGTATAACTCCGCGTTTATTTGTTGGTTAATGGCATCCTGCATGGTTTTGGAGATCATGGCGGCGCTCCTTCTCCCTCTTGGCTCAATGGCCTATAAACATTCCAGGGCCGCAGCCAGGGCCGCGTCGTAATCGGGCTCCTCGGCAGTGTCCCTGACCAGTTGATGGTATCTGATGATTCCTTCATTATCCACCACCCAGACCGCCCTGGCCAGGAGCCGGAGTTCCTTGATCAGCACTCCGTAGGCCAGGCCGAAGGAGGCTTCCCTATGATCGGAGAGGGTCGTCACCCGGTCCACTCCGGCCGCTCCGCACCATCTCTTCTGGGCAAAGGGCAGATCCATGCTGATGGTCAGGATGGCCACGTCCGGGCCCAGGTTGGAGGCCTCGGTGTTAAACCTCCGGGTCTCCATGTCGCAGACCGGAGTATCCAGGCTGGGTACGCTGGAGATCAAGAGGACCTTGCCTTTGTAGGAGGAGAGGTCCACCGGGGCCAGGTTGTTGTCCAGGATCTGGGCCTCGGGCGCCTGGTCACCCACTTGCAATCGGTTGCCCAAAAGAGTCAGGGGAGTCCCCCGCATGGTTATCAATCCGTTTGTCTCGGCCACGACAACCTCCTTAAGGCTTATTTCGATTTACGTCTAGGAACGGTTTAAAAGGTAAGGCCGGAGGGGAGGGCTGTCAACATGGGCCCGTTGATTTGGGCGGCCCCGGTTCCCTGCCTTTGACCGGACCGCGAAATCCATACTCCAGGGGCTGGCGGATTTTGGCTCCGGACATATAATGAGGAAGCCGGCAATTTCCGTAATTGGCCGAGCTGAAATCCGGCGCCTGGGTCACGGGTTCCGGAAAAGTCCGCGATCTTTAAACCGCAAGCCAGAATATTCAAGTGCAAGGAGGATATTGTGTCAAAGACAGACGAAAATCTGTGGGCCGCCTTTAGCGGTGAATCCCAGGCCAACCAGAAATATTCCGCTTTTGCGGCCCGGGCTGAAAAGCAGGGCCAGACCCAGGCGGCCAAGCTGTTCCGGGCCGCGGCAGAAGCCGAGTCCATCCACGCCAGAAACCATCTCAAGGCCCTCCAGGCCATAAACGCCACGGCGGATAACCTGCAGGAGGCCATTGCCGGGGAGACCCACGAGTTCAAGTCCATGTATCCGGAGATGATCGCCCAGGCCGAGAGCGAAGGACACAAGCGGGGCCTCAAAACCCTGCAGTGGGCCAACGAGGTGGAGAAGGTCCATGCCCAGCTTTACCAGGAGATGTTGGAAAACCTGGAGGATCAGGAAGATTACCCCTATTACGTCTGCCCGGCCTGCGGTCACACTGCGGCCCAGGAGCCGCCGGAGAAATGCCCGGTCTGCGGCACCCTGGCCAAGTTTTACAACCGGGTGGATTGAGCCCTCAGGGGGGCGCTTTTCCGGGCCGGGGCAAGGACCTCCCCGGCCCGCTTGGAGAGTTTTTGCAACGGGCTCAAGTTACAATCATCATGTTCCGGCCGGAATCTTTTGCCTTATACAATCCTTCATCGGCCCTCTTGACCAGTTTTTCGGCCGTGTCCTGGGGACCTATGACCGCCCCGCCCCCGGAGATGGTGAAACAGATCGCATCGCCGTGATGATATAGGCAGGAGTTCATGACCATGAGCCGGTATCTCTCCCCGATCTTGTGCAGCACCTCGGGGTCCACATGGGGTATCACGGCCAGAAACTCTTCGCCGCCCCATCTTCCCACCACATCGTGGGGCCGGGTGCTCAGGCTCAGGGTCTTGGCAATCATTTTCAGGGTCCGGTCGCCGAAATCGTGGCCATAAGTGTCGTTGACCGCCTTGAAGCGGTCTATGTCCATGAAGAGGACTCCGAAAGGCCAGTCGTAGCGCTGAAACTCGGACAGCTTGGATTCCAGCTGCGTCTCCAGATAGCGTCGGTTGGGCAGTTCGGTCAGGGAATCGACCAGGGCCATCTTCTCCAGTTCGCGTACCTTTCCTTCGATCCGCCATTCTCTGGTATTGTCGCTGAATATTTCTACGGCCCCGATGATCTGTCCTTTATCGTTGCGCAGGGGGGTGGCCTTTACCAGAACGGGAATGCGGTGTCCGTCCCGATGGCTCATGAAGACCATCTCCTCTCGAGGGCGGCCGTCGTCCATGGCCGCAGACAGGGGGCAGCCTGATCGGCAGAGATTTTCGCCCGCTTCCGAAACATGGGTCAGAAGGTTGTCCTGGCAGGATCGCCCCAGCACCTCTTCGCTCCTGTATCCGCTCAATCTTTCGGCCCCGCGGTTCCAGTAGCGGATGATTCTGTGGCGGTCGACCACATAGACCCCATCAAAAAGATCGTTGAATATCTGTTTTAAATCTATCTTGAAATCCATGGCCAACCCCCTTGCTCTGAATTAGGGCATTAGACGGTGTCGACTCAAAAGCCAAACCTCCAGAACTTTATGATGAATCTAATATTATGATAGTACAAAACCGGAAGAAGGTTCAACCTGATGGGGACCGAAAAAGACGGCGCTGGGCCGTGAGGACGCGGCCCGGCGCCTTAAAGGGGCTGGGGTTAAAATTCTCCCAGGTCGTCCTCATCAAAGGGGATGGCCTCTTCCGGGTTTATCTCCCTGGCCGATAGACCGGGCTGGGGCAGCGCCGGACGCTTTTTGGAGAACTGCTTTTTGGGGCCCTTTGTTTTTTGGTTGTAATTTCTGGCCTGGGCTTGGCCCTTGGCGCCGCCGACCAGGGCCACCAGTTCGCCCACCATGTCCTTCATCTGAACCGCCTGAGCGTTCAGTTCCTCGGAAGCCGAGGCCGATTCCTCGGCGCTGGCCGCCACCTGCTGGGTGACCTGATCCATCTGGACCATGGCTTTATTGACCTGGTCGATGCCCTGGGCCTGTTCCTGGGAGGAGGCCGCTATCTCGCCGACCAGCCCCGCTACCTTTTGAGTCGCGTTGGTGATGCCCTCGAAGCCGGCTTGGGTCTGTTCCACCAGTTGCGAACCCTGAGTGATCCGGTTGACCGTATCCTCCACCAGGGACTGGGTGTTCTTGGCTGCCTCGGCGGCGCGCATGGCCAGGGCCCGGACCTCGTCCGCGACCACGGCGAACCCGGCCCCGGCCTCGCCGGCCCGGGCCGCCTCCACAGCGGCGTTCAGAGCCAGGAGGTTGGTCTGGAAGGATATTTCGTCGATGGACTTGACGATCTTGCTGATTTCGTTGCCGGACTGGGCGATCTGTTCCATGGACCGGGCCATCTCATTCATGGACTTGGTTGCCTCCTCGATTACCGAGGAGGCCTCATGCATCAACCCGTCGGCCTGCCCCGCGTTTTCCGCATTGGCCCGGGTCATGGAGCCCATCTCCTCCATGGAGGAGGTTGTCTCTTCCAGGGCCGCGGCCTGTTCCGAGGCTCCTTCGGCCAGACTCTGAGAGGAGGATGAGACCTGGGTGGAGGCCGAGGCCACCTGGTCCGAGCCGTCATTGAGGCCGTCGATGATCCGGTTTACCGGTTTGGTGATGGAGCGGGTGATGAAAATGGCCAGGGCCAGGCCTAGAAGCACCGCCCCCAGGGAAACAATGCCCACCATGGAGTTGGCTGATACGATCTGGCTCTCCATCTTGGCCTTCTGATCCGCTCTGGCCTCACCGGAAACCTTTTGGACTCCCCTGGCGTTGGCCACCATAACCTTGTCGCCTTCGCTCTGGCGGGCCATCAGTTCGGCGAACTGGTCGAAATAGGCCGTATAGGCCTTGACCGCCTCGATGGTCTTGTTCATCCGGTCGATGTTAGCTTTGTCATGAAAACGGCCGTTCATGTCCGCGGCCAGGGCCAACATCTTGGCCATTTCCTCGTTGACCGAATCCTTCCACTTTTGTTCGCCTCGAGAAATTATGTATTCCTTTTCGTTTTTCCGGGCTTCGAGGAACTGCTTGATCAGCTGGTTGCCGTCATCGGCCAGAGCAATTTTTGCACCCAGGGTTGCTTCGCCCTCGGCCTGCAGCTTGGCCAGTTGGGATTTCTGCTGGTCCCGGAGATCCTCGATTATCTTAACCGCATTGGAAGCCCTCAGGGCCATCTCCTGCTTATCCGAATCGTTCCTCGTATTGAGGTATTGGAGCACGGCCTCCTCATACTTTTTGTAATCCGTCAGGATCTGCTCGGTCTCGGCGATGTTCTTTTCGTTCTTGAACCGGGCCTTGAGGAGGTTGGTCAGATCGTAGATCTGCTGGTTGATGGATTTCCATTCGGACAGAATCTGGGGATTTTCATCGTACATCATCTGAACGCGGAATGCCTTGGCCTCGAAAATCAGTCTGATCAATTTGTTGGCGTCATCCGCCTTGGTCTGCTTATCCTCAATCGCCTCGGCGTTGGTCTTTTGTAAGGCGGCGAGTTGCTCTTTTTGGCTGGTCCTGACCTCTTCGATTAACTTAAGGGTTTCTCCGGCCTTGGACCTCATCTCCCCCATTTTGGCTGTTTTCTGGTCGGTCAGATCGGCATAGGTCTTGAAAGCGGCCTGGTACTGCCGGGCATTGTTTGTGATTGCGTCCATCTGGTCCCGATTGACCTGCTCTTTGAACTTTGACTTGGTGGCCTCGGCCTGTTTGTAAAGCCCGATCAGAATGTCATCGACCTTGGCCGCATATTCCTTTTGGCCACGAATGATATAGTTCTTTTCCTGCTCTCTGATTTCCAGGATCATTTTGGCCAGGCTATTGGCGCCATCCGCCTTTTCAACCCGGTCGACCACACCGGTCAACCCGCTGTACCCGAAGAAGGCGACCCCCAACAGCAACACCAGAATAACGATAAATCCGCTTACGATTTTAGTCCCAAGCTTCATGTTCTTAAACATTTAGATACTCCGTTCACTCAAGTAATAAGATCCATTGCCCACCGGCCATCAGGTCTTTTCCGGCAGGGAATCCATTTCACTCTGTGTGAGAACGCGGTCTATGTCCAACAGAATCTTTACCCCATTTGCGATCTTGGCGATTCCCAAAATGTATTCTGTTTTTGGGCCGGTTCCAAAGGAAGGGGCCACCTCGATCTCCTCCGCCTTTATGTTCAGTACTTCTGAGACGGAATCGACCACGATACCGACCTGAATCCGGCCCTTGGAGGCGGTTACCTCCACTACGATGATACAGGTCCTTTCATCATGCTCCGCCTCAACCAGGTCGAATTTGAGGCGCAGGTCCACAATGGGGATGACCGCCCCCCGGAGGTTGATCACTCCTTTGACAAAACGGGGGGTGCGGGGTACGCCGGTTATGGGCATCATCCCGATAATCTCCTTGACCTTGAGAATGCCTATCCCGTACTCTTCTTCGGCCAAGGAAAAGGTCAGATATTTTTCTTCGTAAACGGTTGGGTTTTTCTCGTTCTGATTTTTCATATAATTATCTACCCTTTAATAGTTCAGTTTCTTAACCTAACGGTCCTCCTTATCGAATCCTCGCCATTGAGGAGAATTCGGTATAATACATCCGGCAAATTTGTCGCCGATGTTCGAACATTTTCCCGCTTTTGCCTTAAACATTTGTTTAACCGGCCGGTCAGGGTGAGGAGTGACGCCCAGCCCCACATATCTCTCCCTCGGCGTCGGAGTTGATAATCCGGAAATGTTCTCGAAATAAGGCGTGTTGACCATATATCTTGCGGCCGTTCACCTGGGCGTCCAAGATAGGCAGGTAATAATCCGGGTTGGTTCGCGTAGCAGGCGGACGGTTGAAATTACCGGGGCCGCAGCTATGGTAGCCTTAGGTCTGTTTTCTATAAGGCCCCCTTGTCGATAGGGTCAATATTTTTGTTTTTCACAAACGTCGAATACCGGTTCAGCACCGGTAAAAACACATCCATTTGTAAGCAGAAAAGATAATTTTACACCTATCTTCTACTGTTTTCTAGGGTATAAGGGTTGGGGAAAAAAATGTCAACCTGCTTGACCGGACCGGTGAGGCCGATGTCCAAGGCCGAGCCGACGTTTGATTTCGGCCTACTTCCAGGCCGTGACGCATCTTGGCCGGACGCCGAAAGGGATGTCTTCTGCAAAACCTGCAAAGAGGAGAATCGACCATGCCCAGGGCGGGGATCATCGGAGCTGGAACCATGGGTCACGGCATAGCCCAATGTTTTGCCCTGGCCGGGTGGAAGACGGGCCTTTTTGATCTGGATAAGAAGACCCTGGGCAGCGCCGCCGAAAGGATCCGCCGGAATCTGGAGACGCCCCTGGAGCTGGGCCTGATCTCGGCCCAAGAGGCCGAGGCCTGTCCCAAGAACATTGAGCTGTGCAGTTCCCTGGAGGAGCTTCTCCCCGGAGCCGAGATAATCATTGAGACGGCCTCCGAGGATCTGGAGCTCAAGCGCTGCATTTTCGCCGAGCTGGAGAACAAGGCCGATCAAAAAACCATCCTGGCCACCAACACCTCGGCCCTGTCCATCGGCCTCATTGCCCAAAACCTGGACCGGCCGGGGCGGGTGGTGGGCGCCCATTTCTGGAACCCGCCCCATGTGCTGCCGTGCGTGGAGGTCATCCGCGGCGACCGCACCGACGAGGCGGTCTTTGAAAAGACCTATGAAATCATGGAGTCCATCGGCAAAAAACCCATCCGGGTCAAAAAGGACGTGCCCGGGTTTTTGGGCAACAGGATGCAGCACGCCCTGCAACGGGAGGCCATGAGCCTGGTGGACCAGGGCGTGGCCGACCCCGGGGATGTGGACCGGGTGGTGCGCTACGGCTTCGGGTTGCGCCTGGCCCTCATGGGCCCCCTGGAGCGGGCCGACCTGGGCGGGCTGGACGTGACCCTGAGCGTCCAGTCCTATCTCCTGGAGCATCTGTATAACGGCACTGAGCCTTCGGCCGGGCTGCGCGAACTGGTGGAGGCCGGCAGCCTGGGGGCCAAGACCGGCCGGGGTTTTTACGATTGGCCCGAGGAAAAACTCCGGCGCAGGACCAAAGCAAGAGACAGACTGCTCCTGGAGCTGATCAGAATGGTCCGGGAACAGGAATAAGGGGGTATGCCGTGGCCCAGCAGAGCGTCAAGACCAACGCCAGGCAGGAACTGGTCAACATCACCGCCCAGGTCCAGGCCGAGGTGGACCAGAGCGGAATAAAGGAGGGCATCTGCCTGGTCCAGGTGCCCCACACCACGGCCGGGGTGACCGTCAACGAGGGGGCCGACCCGGCGGTCAAGACGGATATCATCATGGCCCTGGACAGGATCGTGTCCGACTCCTGGCCCTTTGGCCACGCCGAGGGCAACTCTCCGGCCCACGTCAAATCCAGCCTCATGGGCGCTTCGGCCCTGATCCCGGTGGAAGGCGGGCGGCTCAAGCTGGGCACCTGGCAGCAGGTTTTTTTCTGCGAGTTCGACGGCCCCCGGCAGAGGAAGTTCTGGGTCACGGTCAAGTAACCCCCCCCGCCCGGAAAAGGCGGGAGCAATTTTATCCAAGCAATGCCCTGGGGCCGGCGGTAGATTTGGAAGCAATATCCTGCCAGGGAGGCGCATCAGGGGTGAACAAATCCCGGCCAGAGGAAAGAATCAGGTTTTGGCGGATTCCCGGCCTGGGCGACCTGGAACTGCTCCAGGCCCGTTATCGCCGCCAGAACTTCGGACCCCATTTCCACGAGGGGTTTGTGGTGGGGGTCATCGAGGCCGGGGCCCTGGGCTACCGCTACCAGGGCCGGGACCACGTGGCCTCGGCCGGGGAGATAAACCTGTGTCTGCCCGGCGAGGTCCACAACGGATTCGCCGCCGCCGGATCGGGCTGGCAGTACCGCATGTTTTATTTCAGCCCCGGGTATGTGGAACGGCTCACCTCCTCCCCGGACTCGGAACCGGCCCTGATCAGGATCAGGGCCGGCAAGATCCAGGACCCGGACCTGGCCAAACGGCTTTGGGCCGTCCATTGCTCCCTGGAAAACCCGGACCTGCCCCTGCTGGAACAGGAATCGGCCCTGGCCCGGGTCTTGACCGATCTGCTGGCCCGCCACGCCGAAGCCCGCTCCGGGCCGTACCCGGCGGGGCACGAGTACCCTAAAGGGCATGAACCCCTATCCGTGGGTCGGGCCAGGGAGTACATCCGGGCCCACCACGAGGAGAACATCTCTTTGGCCGACCTGAGTCTCCTCACCGGACTGAGCAGGTTCCACCTCCTCCGGGTTTTTAAAAACGCCATCGGCCTCACCCCCCACGCCTTTCTGCTCCAGGTCCGCTTTAACCGGGCCCGGGACCTCCTGGCCCGGGGAGAGCCAATCGCCCAGGCCGCCCTGGAGTCCGGTTTTTTCGACCAGTCCCACCTCAACCGGGTGTTCAAGCGCATCTACGGCGTGACCCCGGGCGTTTTCCGCAACAACATCCAAGACCCCCTCTCCCTGTCCTGATCCAATAAAGCCTTGAACAATTTCCGGTGTCAGGGAGGCAGCCCTGACACCACGACAATGAACGGCTGGTGCATGGCCACAGCCTTGACGTCACGAAAGCTATAGCAGTTGTCAGAATAACGTTCCGCTACATCTAACGAGATGTGCTGTCGGGGTCACATCCCCGACAGCCGAATCGGAAAATATTTACGGCAAACACTCTAATCGGTGGCGTCGGGGTTGCACCCCTGACGCCGATACCGGATTCCATTTGCGGGAGAATTGACGATGAAACGGGAACTGGGGGCCTATCTGTATCTGACCCTGGCCATGACCATCGTGGGCAGCTCGGTGGTCTTCGGCCGGATCATCACCCAGGCCTTTCCGGTCTTTCTGGCCTCGGGCCTGCGTTTCGCCCTGGCCTCCCTGGTCCTGGCGCCCCTGGTGGCGGCACCCTCCCGCCGGCCTCCCCGGCTGCCAGGCAAGGACTGGTTCATCCTGGTCCTCATGGCCTTCTGCGGCCAGTTCATCTTCACCCTTTTCCTGCTCTGGGGGCTCCGTCTGACCAGCGCCATGGAGGCCGGGATGATCACCTCCACCACCCCGGCTGCCGTGGCCCTGGTGGCTCTGATTCTCCTGCGGGAGCGTTTAAGCCTCCGCTCCGCCCTGGGGGTGGGGCTGGCCTTGGCCGGGGTCCTGATCATCAACGGCCTGCCGGAGGCCGGCCTGGAACCCAGACCCGGGAGGAGTTGGGGCAATCTGCTGGTCTGCGGAGCCGTGCTGGGCGAGGGCGTCTTTCTCCTGCTGCGCAAATTTCTGAGCCCGGCCCTGGATAACCTGGCCCTGACCGCATATTTAAGTTTTCTGGGCTTCCTGATGTTCCTGCCCCCGGCCCTGTACCAGGCCGCAGGGTTTGATTTCAAGAGCGCGGGCCGGGTCGAATGGGGGGCCATTCTCTATTACGGGCTGTTCTTTACCGTGGCCGCCTACATTTTCTGGTTCAAGGGCGTGGCCCGGGTCTCCGGGACCACGGCCGGGGCTTTCAGTGCGGTCATGCCCGTGAGCGCGGTGGTCTTATCCGGGATTTTTCTGGGGGAGAGGTTTACCTGGGTCCACGGGTTGGGGGGAGTGTTGATTTTGGGGGCCATCGGGTTGATGGCCCCCAAAAGGGGAGGGGAGAAGCGGGTTTCACTGTCAAAACCATCTCCCATCAAGGAAAGAGGCTGAGTGTGAGGGCTCTAACTATACGCCGCCCTGAGCATTTCCGATAAATTGCTTTACCCTGGTAAGGCGTTTAACTCTCTGAGACAATTTCCCTCTCCCCCATTGGGGAGAGGGTCAGGGTGAGGGGGTATTCATAAAAAACGTGGTGTCGGGGCTGCGTCCCTGACACCGCCAACAACATACCGCGCCTCTACTTGGCCGCCTCCATCAGCTCGATGGTGTTGTCGTCAATATCCTCCACATAGGCCACCAGCCTGCCCTTGTTGGGCCCTCCTGGAATAGGGGCCGGGCCGCCCCGGAGCCTGCCCCCGGCTTCCACGATCTGCTTGATGGCCGCCTCCATGTCGGCCACGTCGAAACAGACATGGGCCGAGCCCACGTTGCAGGTCCGGGTGTCGATTTTTTCTCCCGGGGGCGAAAGATACTGGATCAACTCCATGGCGCAGCCCGGGCCTTTTAACACCGCCACCTTTATGTCCGCGCCCGGGATGCCGGTGACCTGGGCCGCGAACTCGGGATCCCGCCGGGCCGAACTGAGCAACTCAAACCCAAAGGACTTTTTGTAAAACTCGATGGAACGTTCCAGGTCCGAGACGGTAAAGCTGCCGTGGTTCAGGGAGAGGATCATCACAACCTCCTAATCGATCACGCACTTCTTGGAATCGATATAGGGACATTCGCCCCGGACCACGATAAACCGGAGGCCCTTTTCCTGGAGGCACTCCTTCCAGGTCAGCTCAATCTTCTCCCGGTCAAAAGCGTCCAGGACCGTGACCGACGGGATGCCCATGGCCCGGGCCAGGTCTTCCGGCAGGATGGGTTTGGTGGCCTTGCCCAGGGTGGTCCGGCCGCTGCCCATGCGCTCCTGAAAACCGGTCAGGGCCACGGTCTTGTTGTCCATGACCACGATGATCAGGTCGGCCTGGGCATTGGCCGCGTTGATCACCCCGTTTATGCCGGTGTGGAAAAAGACCGAGTCGCCCATGGCCGCCACGATCCTGTTCTTCAGGCCGCTGAGGCGCAATCCCCAGGCGCTGCCGGCCGAGGCGCCCATGGAGAACTTCAATTCCAGGGACTCCATGGGCGGGTTGTTGAGTTTGACCAGGCACCCGGTCTCGCCCACCACAATGGGCCTTTGCTGCCCCAACTCCGCAGCCACCTTTTTCATGGAGGAGAAGAACAGGCTGTAGGGACAGCCTCGGCCAAAGGGTTGCAGGCTGGGATAATCTCTGGCCTCAGCCGGGACGGCTTTGGGCTCCAGGTTCAGCTCCTGCGCCAGGAATCGGGCCAGTCCGGCCTGGTCGATGTCTCCCTCCCAAGGGACGTGGCCCGTGGTCTTGCCCTTTATTTTGACCTTCAGACCCGCCTTGTGGGCCGCGATCCTGATCCGGTCCTCCACAAAAGGCTCGACCTCCTCCAGGATGTAGACTTCCTCCAGTTCCTGAAGGAAATCGAGAATAGTCTTATGGGGCAGGGGATGGATTGTGGCCAGTTCCAGCAGCCGAAACCCGCTCAGATCGGCCAGGCCGCGCAGAGTCGGCCCCAGAATACCGGTGGCCACCAGGCCCACGGGACCCCGGCCGCTGATCCGGTTGAAAGAGCTGTAGGGCGGCTGGTCGAACGCCCCGGCCACCAGGTCCATCTTGCGGTGGAGTTCGCGGTGGAGGCTGGGGACGTGCTCGGGCAGGCACTTATAGCGGTCCCGTTCCAAGAGTTCGGCCTGAGCCCTGGGGGCCGGTGGCGAGGTTGAAACCTCTCCTTGGCCCTGGGTATAATCGGCCGTGAACCGGACCATCACCGGCAGCCCGATCTTTTCGGAAAGCTTAAAGGCGGTCAGGACCAGATCGTATCCCTGCTGGGGATCAATCGGTTCCAGGACCGGGATCTCGGCGAATGAGCCCAGGATGCGGCTGTCCTGTTCGTTCTGGGAGTTGTAGGAGCCGGGATCGTCTCCGGCCAGGATGACCATTCCGCCTCTGATCCCGGTCAGGTTAGCGGTCATGAGCGGGTCCAGAATATGGTTGATGCCCACGTGCTTGGCCGCCACCGCGGCCCGCACCCCGGTGGCCGCACAACCCAGGGCCGTTTCAAAGGCCACCTTCTCGTTGGCCGACCACTCCACGTAAAGGCCGCTCTCTTTAGCTCCCTTAAGAGCCGTCTCCACAACACCGGTCACCGGCCCCCCGGGATAGGAGGTCAGAACCCCGGCTCCGCTGTCCAGAATTCCCCGGGCCAGGCTTTCCGCCCCGGTCATGGTCTTGTTCATGCCTTCTGCAACTCCTGTATCTGTCTTCCGGTTTTTTTCGGAATCGTAGAATCGTACCCCCGGCAGGCAGGGTCAAGGGAAAAGATTATCGGACATCGGCTTCCCTCGGTTGACGCGGCCCCGGATAGGGGCGAACATGAAGATTAAGTCAAAAAAAGGGTTGTTTCGGAAAACTGAAGGCAACGCCTATAAGGAATGGGGGATCCCCTTCACCCTGGTTCTGAGGGGACCGCAGTCCGTGAAAGATGCTTAACCAAAGGGAGAAAACAGTATGGCCAGACGCAGCAAGGATATTCTGGAGCGGCCCCGGTGGTCCAAAGTTCGCTCCCTGTTCAAGTCCATGGGCTACAGCGATTACGACCTGAAGCGGCCGCTTATCGGGCTGGCCAACTCCTGGTCCACCCTGGTTCCGGGCCACTACAACCTCCGCCAGGTGGCCGAGTACGTCCGCCAGGGGATCTACCAGGCCGGGGGTACTCCGGTGGAGTTCGGGGTGGTGGGTGGCTGCGACGGGATCGCCAACGGCCACGACGGGATGAAATACATCCTGCCCTCCCGGGAGCTGATCGCCGATTCGGTGGAGATGATGGTCCAGGCCCACCGCCTGGACGGGGTGGTCTTGCTGGGTTCCTGCGACAAGATCGTTCCGGGCATGCTCATGGCCGCGGCCCGGCTGGACCTGCCCGCGATCATGATCGTGGGCGGCCCGGCCGAGGGCGGGTGCGAGTTCGACGGCCGGGCCTCGGACACCACCTCCCTGGCCGAGGCCCTGGGCATGCTCAAGGCCGGCCGTCTGGCCGAGGAGGAGTTTGTCCGGCTGGAAGACCGGGCCGCGCCCACCTGCGGTTCCTGTTCCTTTCTGGGTACGGCCAACTCCATGTGCTGCACGGCCGAGGCGTTGGGCCTGAGCCTGCCCGGCACGGCCACCATCCCGGCGGTTTGGGCGGACAGGTTCCGGGCCGCCCAGGCCTCTGGCCGCAGGATCGTGGAACTGGTCCAAGAGGGGGGCACCTCCCGGAGGATGGTCAACCAGGAGGGGATCGAAAACGCCGTCCGGGTTATGGCCGCCATGGGCGGTTCCACCAACTCGGCCCTGCACATCCCGGCCATCGCCTACGAGGCCGGGGTTGAGCTGTCCATGGACCGGTTCGATGAACTCTGCCGGACCACCCCTCACATCGCCAGGATGAACCCGGCGGCCCCGCCCAATGTGCCGGACTTTCACCAGGCGGGCGGGGTCCCGGCGGTGATGAAGGAGATCCTGCCCCTGCTCCACAAAGAGGCCCTGACCGTGTCCGGCCAAAGCGTGGCCGAAAACGTGGCCTTTGCCCCCGGACCGGACGGGACGATCATCAAACCCCTGGCCGACCCCTGGAACCCGGAAGGCGGGCTGGCCGTGCTAAAAGGCAACCTGGCCCCGGACTCGGCCGTGACCAAGCCGGCCGCCATCAGGCCGGAGATCCGCTTTTTCCAGGGCGCGGCCCGCTGTTTCAACACTGAGGAGGAGGCCGACCAGGCCATCCTGGAAGGCGAAATCAAGGAGGGCGATGTGGTGGTGATCCGCTACGAGGGGCCCAAGGGCGGGCCGGGCATGCGGGAGATGGCCATTCCCATGAAGCTGCTCTACGGCCGGGGTTTGGCCCTGAAAACGGCCCTGATCACGGACGGCCGCTTTTCCGGCACCAACAACGGCTGCTTTGTGGGCCACATCTCGCCCGAGGCGGCCGAGGGCGGACCCATCGCCGCAATCCAAGACGGGGACAGGATCACCATTGACGTGGACGGCCGGAGCCTGACCCTGGAGGTGCCAAAGGAGGAGATAAGGGCCCGGCTGGCCCGGTGGCGCAAACCCCCGGCCAAGATCAAGGAGGGCTATCTGGCCCTTTACTCCCGGTTGGCCGAGTCGGCCCATTACGGGGCCGTTATCAGGCGGAGGGCGGACTGAGGGGCCGGCCGCTTACGTCCCGGATAAACTCCAGCATCTCCCGGAGGATGATCCCCAGGTCGAAATCCTGGGTGGCCACGTGAAAGGAGTTGTCCAGCCAGACCAGCTTTTTTTTGGGCGAAGAGATCCGCGCATAAGTCTCCTCGGCGCATTCCACAGGGATGACGTGGTCCTCCCTGGACTTGAAGATCAGGCAGGGCTGGGCCACCTTTTCCAGATCGGCCCGGACCAGGACCAGGAGCTTGATCAACTCGTGGACCGCCTTGGTGGGGGTCTTGGTATAGGTTAGTTCCTCGGCTTCCGGATCCTTGATGTCGTTGCCGATAGCGTCCACGTAGGGCAGGAGGTACTTGAACAAGGGGATGAAGGGCAGCCGCCAGTCTTTTTGCAGAAAAATGGCGTGGTTGATGGGCACGACTCCGGCAATCTCCGGGTGTTGCCGGGCCAGGTAAAGGGCCAGGGCCCCGCCCATGCTTAAGCCTGAGACAAACACGGCCTCACATTTTTCCTTCAGCTTGGCGTAGGCACTTTCCACGTCCTCCAGCCAGCAGGTGTACGGGGTCCGGCTCATGTCCTGCCAGGTGGTGCCGTGGCCCGAGAGCAAAGGGATCTCCACCCCCAGCCCGGCCTCGGCCAGTCCCCGGCCCAGACCGGCCAGGCTCAGGGGCGTACTGGTGAACCCGTGGATGAGGAGGACGCCCATGGGCGAGCCGGTTCCCAGGGAAAGACCAGAGGGGTTGTCCATCAGGTTTTGGGTTGTTTTGGGGGCGGTCATGGGGATGGACCTATGTTCCTGTTTAAGTTTATTGTAATGGGATTTATACCAGTTGAGAATGGAAATTTCAAAAGGAATATTTTGTTGACGGGGAGGGAGAGGTGTCATAAAATACAGTGGATTGATGAGCTGTAATAGTGTTGTTGGCGACTCACCGAGAACCAATTAAGTATATCGTTGAAATCGATGATTTTTGCTGCTTACAATGATAATGGTTGGAATGCTTTTGAAATGAACGTGGGTAGGCCTAGTGCAGATACATCCAGTTTTTATTATGCAGATATATAAAAAAAGGAGTAATCAATGAAAGCAAGACTTCTCATTGTATTTGCGGCTATTTTATTGCTTCTACCAAGTATGCCGGGAAAAGGATTGGCCCAAGAAAATCCTAAGTTACGAATAGAAGGTGAGTGCTTTGGTAATAATTATATTCATGTCGTAGTCTATATGGATAATCCCCCCGACAGAGGTGGACCCGTTTCCTTAGACCACTTTGCGGCGCAGTTAAGGTGGACTGATTTCTGGATCACGCCGCCTTCCTTTGGCAAGCCAGAGGGGGTACCCCCTCTGGCTTGAGGGTCTTTTGATATTCGATCATCGGCTTTTCCCCGTCAAGGGCCGAATGGGGCCGACGGTAGTTGTAGAGATCGAACCACCACCTCAGCGAGCCTCGCAGCTGGCTGACGGTCTCATCTTCTCTCAGATAAACGCATTCGTATTTCAGAGACCGCCAGAGCCTCTCTATCATCACGTTGTCCAGCCATCGTCCCCGGCCATCCATGGAGATTTTAGCCCCAGTATCCTTAAGCGCCTGGGTGAACTCTCGACTGGTAAACTGGCTCCCCTGATCAGTGTTGAAGATCTCGGGGGCTTCGTAACGGGACAGGGCCTCGTTCAGGGCGGCCACACAGAAGTCTGCCTCCATGGTGTTGGACAGCCTAAAGGACAGCACCGCCCGGGTGTGCCAGTCCATAATCGCCACCAGGTACATAAAACCGCGTCTCATGGGAATGTACGTTATATCGCTGCACCAGACCTGGTTGGGCCGGTTGATCTCCAGGTTTCCGAGCAAGTACGGGTAGACCTTGTGATCAGGATGCGGCTGGCTGGTTTTGGGCTTGTGGTAGATGGCCATCAGACCCATCTTGCGCATCAACCGCTGAACCCTTTTACGGCCTACTCCATAACCCAGATCACGCAGTGAAGTCCGTATCTGCCTGGAGCCATAGAAGGGGCATTCCAGGAACAGCTCGTCGATCTTTTTCATCAGTTCCAGATTGAACTCTGATTCGCCCTGGGGCCGGTAATAGTATGTTGATCGGCCCAGATCCAGAACCTGGCATTGACGCCTGATGCTTAAGCGGGAATGCTTTTTATCGATCATTTCACGCCTTCGCTTAGGGCTCATATCTTGGCGAAGGCTTTGGCTAAAAAATCATTCTCAACCGTCAACTGCCCGATCTTAGCGTGAAGCTCCTTGACCTGGGCCTCCTTGTCTTGGCTATCATGCTTCTTACGGCCCGAAAAGGAGTCCACGATTCCTTCCTTGGCCTGCTTCTTCCAAGTTGAGATCTGGTTGGGGTGAACGCCGTACTTGGACGACAACTCCGACAAGGTCTTATCGCCGGACAGGGCCTCCAGGGCCACACGGGCTTTGTGCTCAGGACTGAATCTTCTACGCTTCCGGGACATAATCAAGTCTCCTAAAATGCTGATATGTCCACTTTAACAGACGGTCCAGTTTCCCGGGTCCACTTCTCCACTACGTCATGGACCAACCCGTCCTTATGAAATAGGCTACCCTAAAATTATCTCAAACCTTGACACCCGTAACGTATCAGGTTACAATGCCCCTAAATGATCCGGAAGTTCAAACACAATGGCTTGAAACAGTTATTTGAATCCGGAAAGGCTTCCGGCGTCAATCCCCAGCATTCGACGCGCCTCAGGCAGATCTTGGCTATTCTTGAAACAGCTGAAACCATAGAGGATATGGACCTGCCGGGATTAAATCTGCATGAACTGAAAGGGAACCGTGCCGGAACGTGGGCTGTGAAAATAAGCGGCAATTGGCGTGTTACTTTTAAATTGAAAAAAGGCGACGCCGTGGACGTAAACTATGAGGATTATCATTAAGGATAAATGCCATGAGGATGCACAATCCACCACATCCTGGCGAAATAATCAGGGAAATATGTGTTGAACCGCTTGGTTTGACTGTCACCGATGCGGCCAAGGCCCTGAAGGTCACCCGCAAGACTCTCTCGGGCCTTCTTAATGGAAGAGCGGGGATCAGCCCGGAGATGGCCCTGAGGCTTTCCAAGGTTTTCGGCCGCACCCCGGAAGCCTGGATGCGGCTGCAGCTGCAATATGATTTATGGAAAGCCGAGCAGTCTCTTGATACAAGTGAGTTGCAACGTATAAAGGCGGCCTGACAGAAAAGCACTCCCGGCAACAACCGGCTGCCAGGGATGGCGCCTAAAAAATGGGTTACCCGTGGGCCTGAGCGTTCAACTCAAGATTAACTATCCCACCCCTGAACATCATCCCCCCTTCTTATCATGCCTATGCGGATCCTTGCGGGCGATGAACAAAGTCTTCTCCATTACGGCGTGGACCAACCCGTCCTTGTCCTTCAACTCCACGGTGTAGGTCCGGTTCACGGTATGGCACCGGGTGAGCGCCTCCCTGATGCTCTCGGCCTCTCCGGGGTCCAGGGCGAACCGGGCGTGGAGGGTGCTCTTGCCCGGCCTCTTGAACCGTATTGAGGCCGACTTGTCCCAGACAATGTATTCATGGCCCAGGGTGTTGAGCAGCATCATCATGAAAAACGGATCCAGGGCCGCGAACATGGACCCGCCGAAGATGGTGCCCACATAGTTCCTGGTCCGGAAATTGAGGGGCAGCCGGACCACCAGTTCAGACCAGTCTGCGGCAATGTAGGTCACACGTCCCCCGGTCCGGCGGAAGCAGGGCCAGTGGTTGAAGCCGAAGCGCCACATTCTGGTGATGAGGGATTGGGCCATGACAACAAGACCTTACCCGCGCTTCCGCGTCCGGTCAAGCGGCCATTTACTCCCGGACTCCGCCCGGATCCGCGCGGATGATCATCCTTTTGGGCTTCGGCTTGAGCAGCCTGGTCGTCTCGTGCAGAAAGGCCCCCAGGGACGAATCCTGGAGAGGACGGTCCGGTTCCAGCCCTGTGGCGTGGTAGCTCCGGCCCTTGGGCGGCAGGATCAGGGCGTGGGTCAGGATCAGGGCCGCCCCGTCGCTCATCCTGATAATCCGCTGGGCCACGCCCTTGCCGAAAGAGCGGCGGCCCAGGGAGACCGCCCTTTTATTCTGGGTCAGGGCCGCGATAAACACCTCGGCCGCGCTGGCGGTCTGCTGGTCCTGCCATAGGATCACTTGGGAGTCCTTGTCCAGGGGTTCATCCTGGGCCAGGTAGGACCTGGTGGCTTTGTTGGTCTTCAGGTCCATTATTTTTTGGCCCGGTTGCAGGAAAAAAGCGGCCGCCTCCCTGGCTGCGGCCAGGTCTCCGCCGCTGTTGCCCCGGAGGTCGATGACCTTGGGCCGGCCCCGGCCCACGGTCTGGAGGGTTTCCTTCAGCTCGGCCGGGGTGGCGGGGACGAACCGGCGGACGGAGATGATCGGTTTGCCCTTGGGTTCTTCGATGCTCACCGAGCGGTACGAGACGGATGACCTGCTGATCGCGGCTTTCTTCTCCCGTCCCTCCCGGTCCCGCAGCAGCAGGGTCACCCGGCTGCCCGGCTCGCCCCTGATCGCGGCTCCCACCAGATATACGGACCGGCCCGAGGCCGGCTTGCCGTCCACGGCCAGAAGCAGGTCGCCGGAGCTTATCCCGGCCTTCTCGGCCGGGGAACCGGAAAAGGGACGGCAGACTATCTCCCCTTTTTTTCCGGTGACGAGGTCCATGCCCACTCCGCCGTAGTCGGAATTCTTGGCTTTCTGATATGCTGCGTACTCCAGTGCGGTCAGATAATCGGCATAGGGGTCGAACCGTCTCAGGTAGGACCTGACCGCCTCCTGGACCAGGTAGCCCGGAGGCGGCGGCTTGAAGGCGTGCTCTTGGATCTTGGCCAGGGCCTCCTGCAGAACCCGCAGTCCGCCCTGGAGGTCGGCGGTCCCATTGGTCTGGGGCCGGGCCGGGGAGGCGGCGAAAATTGCGATCAACGCCACAGCCGGCCAAATCAAGACCCCCAACCTGGTCCGACCGGGGGTCGGCTTACTCATTTTGATTCTGATCATGCCGGATTGGAAAAAATCCTTTAGCGCCGTTTTCCGCTTCCCGCGTTATCCGGCCCGCCGGCCGGGCCGGATGCCGGGCGTCTTTCCTCTACATCTTGGACAGGGCCTCGGCCTCTTCCAGGAGCTTGTCGATTCTCCTCTTAAGCTCTTCGATCTCCCGCTTGCGGGCCTCCGCATTGCCGGACGAGTCGTTCCTGACCTGGTCCAGTTCCCTTTTTACGGCCCTGAGCTTGGTGTTTATCTTCCACCGCTGCTTTTCCACGGCCTGGGAGTCTGACTTGGCCTGGGCTATGCGTGTTTCCAGACGGGCGATGTCGCTGTCAAGGGCGGCCAGATCCGCGGCCAGGGCGTCTCTCTGGGCCCGCTTGTCCGCAGCCTCGGCCTCCAGCTGGGACGTCCTCTGCTGTTCCGCCGCCTGCTCCTGCTTGGCCTGGTCCAGTCTCTGGCGTCGCTCCTCCAGCCTTCTGTCATAGGCCTGGGGATCGTAGCTGAACAACCCGCCCTCTCTGGGGTTGTCGGTGGTCTGGCACCCTTCGCCCAAAAACATGGTTGCGCTCAGCAAGAGCAAGAGCATCCATTTTCCCACGGATCACCTCCCTGGATCTTTATAACTCTCCCGGCCCGCAAATAACGGTTTCGGCCGGGAAAGGAGATGGTTGCAACCGGTTAGACGGCCATCCTGTTGGACAGGGAGGCCAGCGATTCGGTGTGGGCCTCAAGCTCGGCAACGTACTGCTTTAACTCCTGGATCTCGTTCTCCAGCGATTTGACATACTGCCTTTTGCCGCTCCTCTTGGCATCGGCCAGCACTTTTTGCTGGTTCTGGAGTTCCCACCTGGCGTAGTCCAGCTTTTCCCGGGCCTTTTTCAGCTTGGCCTCCACCACCTCCCTTTTTTTCACCAGGGCGGTTTTCTGGGCCTTTTTATTTCTGTAGGCCGCGGCCAACTGAGCCGTCTCCCGATCCATCTGGTCGATCTCCTGGGCCAAGGTGGCATTGTACTCCCTGGTCTCCTGGTTGACCTCCTGGGCAGAGGCCAGACAGGCGTCCAGCCAGTCCTCCTCGGCGGCGTATTTCTCCTTCTCGTTGGCCACGTGGGTGCCGTAGGCGTGACCCGCCGCAGCGCCCACCGCGGCACCGGTGAGGGCGCCTATGGCCACACCCCGGCCGCCGCCGAAAATACCCCCGATTATGGCCCCGAAGCCGGCTCCGGCAGCGGCGCCTACGGCCGTGCCCTGGGCCTGGGTCTTGCCCCGGTCAGTGGTGGTGCAGCCGGCCAGGGAAAACAAGGCCAGGGTGACAACCAGGAAAGCTATTCCCAATTTTTTCACGGTTTTCCCCCTAAAATCTTTTTTATTCAGGATAACCTAAAACCAAGTCTGCCAAATTAATTGAGCCCGCCCCCAAAGCCTTCCCCGACTTTTGCAACACTCGCTAATTAATTTAACATATTTGACGGACAAAAGCGGCTGAAAGAGAAGCGGTTTTAAAAATTTCAGAAAACAGATGTAATTTGGGAAGATCCCCTGCCCGGCCGGGGTTTCCGAAAAGTCGAAATGCCCGGTAACTCCCTCTGATTCTTTTCTGCTACGCCTTTTCGGCCGTTAGCTCCGGAATTTAATCATGAAAAAATGGTGATTTTATTTTGCTATGGCAATATTATTTTTGATTTTAGGCCCCATCTGTTGGCGGAACCAGGCCGGGCGGGGTCAGGGGACGGGCACGGGCCGGACCAGGTTGCGGCCACCTTCCTTGGCCTTGTAAAGTTCCCGGTCGGCGGCCTCTATCAAGGACTCCATGACCTCCTCCTGTCCGGGCCGGAAAGAGGCCGCTCCCAGGCTCACGGTGACCACTCCGGGCCCGTTTCCGCGATGATCCAGACCCAGTTCCTGCACCGCCCGGCGCATCCTCTCGGCCAGCTCCAAAGCGCCCTTAAGGCCGGTCCGGGGCAGGATCACGGCAAACTCCTCCCCTCCGAAGCGGGCCACCAGATCGGTTCCCCGCAGAGGGGATCTTTCCAAAACCCCGGCCACCTTGGTCAGGCAGTCGTCCCCGGCCTTGTGGCCGTAAAGGTCGTTGTAGGCCTTGAAATTGTCGATATCGGCCATGATGAGGGCCAGTCTTTCGTCTTCCCGGAAGGCCCTTTTCCACTCCCGTCCCAGGTACTCGTCCAGATAGCGGCGGTTGGCGATTCCGGTCAGGGGGTCCACAAAAGAAATCCTGACCAGCCGCTCGTTGGTGTTCTTGAGTTTCAGGTTGGCTCTCTCCACCTGGCTTTTCTGCATGGAGATGAGCTGGTCTGACACAAACTCCTTGACCGAGGTGCGGTACAGAATCTGGGAGACCAGAATCGCGCCCAGGGTCATTCCCGTGGCGTTGAGGATATCCACTCTCATCTGCAGCGGATCATTCCCCAGATAGAGGATCATCAGGACCAGGACCGCGAGGCTGAGGCAGAGCAGGGCGGCGGTCCGGATCCCGCTCTGGACGATAAAGGCCACGGTCACGAATACGGCCACTAGGTAGGAACTCACCCCGGTTCCCAAGGGGTGAATAAAGCCGGTGAAGACGGCCGTCCAGTTGAGGAGGAAGAACACGGCCCCTCCCTCCAGGCGCTGATCCCCGACCCGGACGGGTGTCTCGTCGACCAGATTCCTTTTCCTCAGTTTCAAAATTAAAAATCCCGCCCCTGCCACCAGAAAAGAATGAAGGATCAGAAAGGACTCCAGACGATTTTCGCTTTTTGAGGACAGATCCAAAAAGGCCAGGTAGTCGATCAGGAGCATGGCCGGGGTGAGGCCGATGGCGCAGTAGGCGAAAATTTTGAGGCGACTGAGGTTGGTTTTTACCACGGTGGAGCGGAATTCGGCGGCTGCGGCCTTGGGCAGGGGGGGCGACCAGAAGGCGACTAACCTTCTGGAAAAGGTAATGGCTGAGGGCGACTTGGTCATCTGTCCCTATTTTTCGTCAAGGTTGATCTTTTTCGCGCCGAACTTTAAACAGAGCCGCCCCGGCAGCCGGCTAACGCCCCTCGACATTCTCCGGTATGCCGTAGGACTCCACACCCTTGACCTCAGGCTTGGGCGGCGGTTCCTGCTCCGCCGGGCTGATCTTGAACAGGTACTGGCTGATGACCTCCTGCTCGGCCGAATTGATGTGCCAGATCTTGCGGCCGGCCTCCCTTGAGACCAGATTGCGCCAGCCCTCCTGGGTGTGGCTCTCTTTCAGGGCCACGTTCAGCCCATGGCAGAAGCTGCATTTTTCTTCGAACAGGGACTTGGCGGACTGAGTGTCCGCGGCGGAGTCGACCTTTTGGGAGGCGCACCCGATCAGACCCATGACCGCAATCAGAAAGAGCCCCGGCAGGGCTCCATATCCCAAACGCATTTTACCTCCATACCGAGAGTGTCGCAAACTACTCTCAGGGCTGTCCGAGGACGGCTTTTCTGCAGCCTCACGTAAAGACCGCCGCGGGCGATCATTTGCCCATACCGGCCGGCTCATTTAAACTCCGCTCCGGAGGAGGCGGCTGTATGGCGGCCCCCTGCCCCGTTTCCCTACCGATCCGGTCTACGGCCCAGCATACTTTGCGGCAGATCCCCCGGATCAGCTGGACTTCGTGGGGCAGCAGATCCAAGCGGCCGAACATCCGCCTCAAACTCCCCATCCAGATCCGCCGGTTGTAATGGGCCTCGGGATCAACCGCTTCCAGAACCTGACTGATGTGGCCGAACATCCCCTCCCGCTGGGCCGTGTCGGCCAGGACCGGTCCCTCCTCACGAGCCCCCCGGTCCATCTTCAGAACGGCCTGACGCAGCTCGTAGGACACGACCATCACCGCCTGGGCCAGATTAAGGGAGGTGGCCGGTCCGGCAGTGGGGATGGTCATGTGGCTGTGGCAGAGGGTCAGTTCCTCGTTGGTCAGGCCGTCCTTTTCGGCCCCGAACACCAGGGCCAAACGGTTGGTTTCAAGAAGGGGGGCGGCCTGGCTCAGAATCTTCCGGGGCCCTCCCTGGGCCCGCCTGAATTTGCCTGCCCGGGCCGTGGTCCCGATGACCAGATTGAACCCTGACAGGGCCGTCTCCAGGTCCGCGAAAATTTCGGTCCGGTCCAGGATTATTCCCGCCCCCAGCCGGGTGGCCAGGGCGCACATCCGCCCGGGGTTCCATCTTTGGGGCCGAACCAGAATCATCCCGCCCAGCCCCATATTGGCTGCGGCCCTGGCTGCGGCTCCCATGTTGTCCGGGCTCTGGGGCCGGACCAGAATAATGGAGGCTCTTTGCATTACTCGGTCTGCATCTGTCCGGTTCATGGCTTGTAGTCTACAGCCAGGGGAAAACTGCGTCCATGGATTTTTGGTGGGTAACTGGGGTAATTCCTGGTTTTAAGGCCTGTTTTGCCGGCCATGCCCCACACCCCTCGGATTCCGCTCCCAGGCTTTGGCCGCGGCGACCTGCATAACCCGTCCGGAGTCTCTATTCCGCTCCGGACCGGGGAATGGGCTGAGCTGCAGGGCGTCCCGGCCTCTTTCCGTCCGAATTTCCTTTGACCGGTCCCTTGCCGCGGCGTTAAGATACTATCTTGCCAAGTGAAAGAGTACCCGGGGTTCGGTGAAGGAGAGGATGCTTCCGCCTGACTGACGGTCCGGCGAGGCCGGGCGTTCCTTAGGAGTCCATGAATCAGGAACTGACCGTCTTAGATCGGCTGATAAGGGAGTTGAGCGCCAATCCGGAGCCGGCTGTCCTGTTCGGCTCCATTCTCCAAGGCCTTGATCAGGCCTTGGACGGCCTCGATCTGGCGGCCATCTACATCCTGGACCCGGACTCCAAGAAACTGAATCTTGTGGACTCGCTACGCCTGGATGAAAAAAACGGGCGACGGCTTATGCTGCTGGAAATCCAGGCCATGGGCGGCGATAAGGGGCTGGAGGCGGAAAATCCTTTTCCCCTGGATCCGGCGGTGATCGGCTGGAGCGTAGCCTACCCCTTTCAGCTGACCGCGATTCCCATCCGGTCCGCCTCCATGCTCATCGGCTTTATCCTCATTCAGACCAAAGATCCCTTGAAATCCGTCAGCCTGACCTTTGCCGCTTCCGTGGGCCACCTCCTGGGGCTGGCCATCGAGCAGGCCGGGCTGATCTCCCAGTTAAGCCGGGACCTGGACCGCATCACCTCCTACCGTTCGGCGCTGGAGGGGAAAAACAAGGAGCTGCGCCGTCAGGTTATCAGGGCCGAGGACGCCAGCCGCCTCAAAAGCCAGTTTCTGGCCAATGTCAGCCACGAGATCAGGACCCCCATGAACGGCATTCTGGGGATGACCGAACTGGCTCTGGGGACCAATCTGAACCCCCGTCAACGACAGTTTCTTCAGGTGGTGCAGTCCTCGGCCGAGAGCCTGCTGATCCTGATCAACGACCTCCTGGACATTTCCCGGATCGACGCCGGAAAGATGGAGATAGAGAGCCTGCCCTTCGACCTCAGGAGCAGCCTGGAAAAGGTGGTGGACGGGCTGGCCCTCAAGGCCGAGGAGAGGGGGCTGGACCTCAACTTCAGGCTGGTTCCGGAAACTCCCAGCACACTTAAGGGGGATCCCGGGCGGTTGCGCCAGGTCATCCTCAACCTGGTGGACAATGCCATCAAATTCACGGACCAGGGGGAGGTTTCCCTGACCATCGAGCCGGTGGGCAGCCAGGGGGAGCGGGTCAGACTGAGATTCTCGGTGATCGATACCGGAGCGGGGATCGGCGAGGATGATCAAAAGCGGATCTTCCAACCCTTTGTCCAGGTTGACGGAACCGCCACCAGAATCCAGGGCGGAACAGGGCTGGGCCTGGCCATCTCCCAGCAGCTGGTGGAGATGATGGGCGGCCGGCTGGAGCTTGAGAGCCTTCCCGGAAAGGGCTCCGCCTTCAGTTTTGAACTGGATTTCCAGGTGGACGAGGAGGCGCGCCCCAGGGCCGGCTCAGGGTTCAACCTGACCGGTCTGGAGTTTCTGGTGGTGGACGACAACTCCACCAACCGGCTGGTGCTGCGCGAGATGCTGTCCACCTGGGGGGCCGAGGTCAAGGAGGCCTCCTCGGCCGGGACGGCCCTGGAGATTCTCGAGGAGGCTCGGAGCCAGGGGCCTCCCCCGGCCTTGATTATCCTGGACGGACAGCTGCCCGACCTGGACGGGTTTGAGCTGGCCGAAAGGCTGAAAAAGGAGAAACTGGCCAGGGGAAGCCGGATTCTCCTGCTCACCTCCGTGGGCAATCCGGGCGACGCCCGCAGGTGCCGGGAGGTGGGAGTTTCGGGATACCTGATCAAGCCGGTTAAGATGGCCGAGCTGCGGGTGGCCATCGACCAGGTCCTGGGGCTGGAACAGGGACCGCCCCAGGCTCAAAAGGAGCTGGTGACCAGACACTCCCTGGCCCAGCAGTACCAGGGGGTGCGGATCCTTATGGCCGAGGACAACCTGGTCAATCGAATGGTCATCCAGGAGATGCTGGAGCGGGTCGGCTGGAAGGTCGATATCGCGGCCACGGGCCAGGAGGTGGTGGAGCTGGCCGAAACCAAGGTTTACGACCTGATCCTCATGGACATCCAGATGCCGGATATGGACGGCCTGACCGCCACCAAGATCATCAGGAAAAAGAGAGGATCAGAAGATCTGCCCATCATCGCCCTGACCGCCCACGCCATGATAGGAGACCGGGAAACCTGCCTCCGGGCGGGCATGAACGATTATCTGAGCAAGCCCGTCAAGAGCGCGGAACTGGTCCGGGCGGTGGCCCGGCACCTGGAAAGAAAGGCGGCCGACCAGAAGGAGAACCTCTCCGGCGGTCCCCATGCCTGGAGAAAAGCCAGGCGCAAGGGGCCGGAGCGGCGAAACGCCGAAGCCGTCTCCACGGGCACCCTGTTCGGGCGCAGGCTGGGGGAGCTGCCTCCGGTGGACATCTCGGAGGCCCGCAATCTGGTGGACGGGGACAACGCGCTCCTGAAACGGGTCATTCAGGCTTTTCTTAACGACACGGTGGGCCAGGTGGACAGCCTTAAGGAGAACCTGGCCAAGGGTCTGAGACGCAGAACCGCCGAAGCGGCCCACCGGATCAAGGGAGCGGCCGGCCAGTTGGCCGCCATTGAGACCAGGGCCCTGGCCGCCAGGATCGAGGACCTGGCCGAAAAAGAGGAGATGGAGGCGGCCACGGAACTGGTCGAGGAACTGGACCTGGCCCTGGCCAAGGTGAAGCTATATCTGGAACAGTTCGAGTTTTAACCCTCCGCCTTGGGCGAGATCCCTTCCCCCGGAAGTACTTCCCGGTTTTCGCCCTGTCCGACAAGGCCTGATCTGGACTGGAGCTCCAGCCGCATGATTCCCTGGACCAGAGCCTTGACCGTCTCGAACTCCTGGGGTGCCAGATCGGCGAAGCGGCAGCCCACGAACAGCAACCTTGCACCCTCCCTCTCAAAGACGCGGACGATGTCGGCGGCCAGGGTGATCAGCGGCTCGCCCCGAATGAGGCTGATCAGGATTCGGCGGCCCATCTTCAGCTCGATGTAACCCTTGTAGGAAAAGAGGATTCCGCCCAGGGAGATATCCAGGAGGGTTGTCTCCTCCTCCGGCCCCAGGCCTCTTACGGCCAGCTCCAGTCCGTGCTCCGGGATGAGGTTGACCCGGTGGAGGAGCCGGGCGTGGGTCCGGCATATCTCCGAGCGGGGATAGGCCAGGCCCACGGCCTGGACCGTGACTTCCCGGCGCAGCCTGTACTCCGGGATGAATCGGAGGATCTCGGTCTTGAACCCGTACCTCTCCTGTTCGCCGGAGCAGTGGTCCCGGACCAGGTAGGTTGCCGAGATCTCCTGGCCGACCCTGGAGGTCAGGATGGGCGGGGAGGTCTGGGAGACGACGAGCCCCCTGTCCTTGTCTGATTCGTAGATGATGGTGGAGCGGACCTCCACTGTGTCGCGCAGGACGTCCAGGTCCAGAATCAGGTCCAGCCTTCGCGAGGGAGCCAGGATGCGTTGGGTTATCCAGTCGCGCATGGGGCTTGATCCGTCCTGTTTTTTGAGGCTTTTACAAAAGCCGTCCCCGGCCCGTGGTGAGAATTTCGCCCAATTCGCTCATCCATCGCTCCTTGCCTTGGTCCCCCGAAAATAGGGCCGCGGATGAGCAGGATTGGGGTCATACCCGGCAGGTTCCCTCCACCCTCCGGTTTTTCCGGTCTGAGGTTCTTCTGCCCAGCCGCTCCAGGGCCTGATCCAGGTGAGCCAGGACCTCTTGGTTCTCCCGGCAGGAGACCTTGCGGTCCAGCCCGTGGATAAATGGTCCGGACCATCTCCAGCATGGTCTCCACCCGGCACCCGTTGACTCCGACCTCATGGGGCGGTCCGTTCTGAATGGTGAAACAGATGGTCTGGCGACCGTGATCGATCACCACGAACTCCCTGTGCGTTCCAAGCTCCGGATTGTCCACCTGGGCCGCCTGGTATCCGCCGCTGGATCCGATCCCCTTCAACATCTCGATGGCCATGCCTCTCTTCCGGTATTCGTCAATCAATGTTTGATCTTGGAGGAATGGTACCATAAAAGGGGCGGATAAAAAAGCGGCGGTAAGTCGGGAAGGCGGGTCTGCACCGGTTGCCGGTGAGGCCGCGCCCTTTACAGGCGGGCGTAAAACCGGAAATAAGTGGTCGGGGAGAGCGGATTTGAACCGCCGACCTCGTGCTCCCAAGGCACGCGCGCTAACCAAGCTGCGCTACTCCCCGAAAATATGCTACAGACTGGCGGGACCTAACTTCAGACTGCTGCCAAAGTCGTCCCTGGTTTTTGCAGCCACGCCTTCCAAAGGGCGTTACTTTTGGAAAGCTCACGAACCTCCGCGCATTATTAATGCTTGCGGTTCGGCGGACCGTCTCCGGCCCTGGTTGAGAGTACTCTACAACACTCTCAACTTAACATTTCCCAAAGGATTATTCCACGTCCATTGCGCCCAGGGCCCTTATCAGTTCGGCTGCGGCCAGGGCCCGGTGGCTGATCCTGTTCTTGATCTCCGGGTCCAGCTGGGCCATGGTGGCTCCCTGCTCGGGCACGAAGAACACGGGATCGTACCCGAACCCGTGCTCGCCCCGAGGTTCAAGGGCGATCAAACCCCGGCATTCGCCCCGGACCGCCACCTCCCGGCCGTCGGGCCAGGCCAGAACCAGGACGCAGACAAAGGCGGCGCCCCGGTTGGCGGTCTCCACGCCCTCCAGTTCGGCCAGAAGTTTTTTGTTTTTGTCCTCCGGGGTGGCCCCTTCGCCTCCATACCGAGCCGAGAAGACCCCCGGACGGCCGTCCAGGAAATCCACGGCCAGGCCGGAGTCGTCGGCCAGGGCGGGCAGCCCGGTGGCTTGAGCGGTCTGAAGGGCCTTGGACCGGGCGTTGTCCAGAAAAGTCCGGCCCTCCTCCTTGAGTTCGCCCACCTGGGGCCACTGGTCCAGGGGGAAAAGCTCAAGCCCGGAGCCTCGGAGCAGTTTCCCGAACTCCCGCAGCTTGCCCTTGTTTTGGCTGGCCAGGACGGTCTTCATGGCCTGGCCGCCTTCAGAGCCTGTTCTTGGGCGGTTTGAACCGCCGGTCCGGCCCCCTGGCAGAGCCGATGGAGAGTCTCCACCTCAGACCAGCTGTAGCCCCGCCTCTCGCCGGTCCCCTGGATTTCGATAAGGGTCCGGGGGCCGGAAAAGACCAGGTTGAAGTCTGCCTCGGCCCGCTGGTCCTCGTCCGCCGCCAGATCCAGCATGGGGTTTCCGTCCACCAGCCCGGCCGAGACGGCCCAGATGGCGCCGGAGTCGACCGCTGGGTCGCGTTTCAGAACCCCCTGCTTCAGCAGACCGGACAGGGCCAGCCTGACCGCCACCCAGGCTCCGGTAATGGAGGCGCACCGCGTGCCTCCGTCGGCCACCAGGACATCGCAGTCCACGGTGAGGAGGCGTTCGCCCAGCAGAGCCAAGTCCACCCCGGCCCGCAGCGAGCGGCCGATGAGTCTCTGGATCTCCTGGGCCCGGCCCTTGACCCGGGCATCGTCGTAGCCGGCTCTGGGGTTGCGGGTGAAGGTGGCCCGGGGCAGCATGGCGTATTGGGCCGTGATCCAGCCTTTTTCCCGTCCCTTGAGCCAGCCCGGAACCTCCGGGCTCACCGATACGGCGCAGAGCACCTGGGTGCGGCCCCATCTGATCAGGGCCGAGCCCTCGGCATAGGGCTGAACCCCGGTTTCCAGGGAGATGGGCCGGAGCGAGTCGTCTGCCCTGCCGTCCTTGCGTTTTATTGAATTCATGAGGCATACTCTTAAGCCAAGACCCCGAGGGGTGTCAAGTGATCCTCCGTCCGGTACAGAAGAATCCTTGACAGATTCGAGGGCAGACCGTATTTGTAGGATGGAAAAGGAGGGGATGTAGCTCAGTTGGGAGAGCGGTACGTTCGCAACGTACAGGTCAGGGGTTCGATTCCCCTCATCTCCACCATATGGTGTTTTTAACGGCGTGGGGGGCGTTCCTCCGCGCCGTTGCGTCTATAATCCCTGAGCCGGGGGGCGCTCGACCTTGGCCCGCTTGACAACTCAAGGGGGCTACTCTATGGTTTTTAGTGCCTTGTCGGCCTTCCCCGAGCCGAGGAACAGATGACTCAAGATCAAGATATCCCCGGCTATTTTTGCACCTGTCCCGGTCCTGCCAACGATTGGGCGTTTGTCTCCTATTATCATGCAGCGGAGGTGGTTTAAGTGGTTAAGCAGATGCACAACCCGGTTCTGATCCTGGGTGGCGGGCCCGCCGGAATGGCGGCTGCGGTGGAATTGGCCGACCTTGGAGTGGAGTCTGTTATTGTGGAACAAAACCGGAACCTGGGCGGACTGGCCGTCCGGATGGCCTGCAAAGCCACGGACCAGTGCGCCCGTTGCGGGGTCTGTCTGGCCGACGATCTCCGGGATAAGACCTCTCAAAACGACCTGATCCAGGTTCTGACCGACACGACTCTCCAGGGTTTCTCCCGAGAGAACGGCAATTTCCGGGCGGTCCTCAGGAATCCCTCGGGCCAAGAGGAGAAGCGGACGGTCAAAGGGTTGATCGCGGCCGTGGGGGCCGCGCCCATTGATCCGGCCATTAAGTCCCAGTTCGGCTACGGCATTTTTGAAAACGTCATCTCCGGTCTGGAACTGGAGGAGATGGTCCGCAATACCCAGGCGGTGAAGCGGCCTTCGGACGGCGAGCGGCCCAAGAGGATCGGGTTTGTCCAGTGCGTGGGCTCCCGGGATATTTCAGTGGGCGGGGGCAAGGGCGGATTCTCCGGCTGTTCCCGGATCTGTTGCGGCTACACCGCCCGTCTGGCCCGATGGATCGCGACCTATCAGCCCGGAACGGAACTGACGGTGTATTATATGGACCTGCAGTCTATCGGACGCGACCCGGCCGGACTCCTGGCCGGAATCAAGGACCAGGTGGAGTTTGTCCGGGCCATCCCCGGACTGGTGGAGCGGAATCAGGACAAGGGGTTGAAGTTGAGTTTCAAACCGGAATACGAGCCCGGATTGGAGGAGCGGGAGGTGGATCTGCTGGTCCTCTCCATCGGCCTGACCGGTCCCAAGGTGGAGGAGGCCCTCAAGGAGATGATCGGCCTGGAAAGCGACAACGACGGATTTCTGGCCGGTCCGGATCTGGATCGGGTGGTGATCGCCGGAGCCGCCGGCGGCCCCATGGGCATAGCCGAGGCGGTCCGCCAGGGAAGACTGGCCGGCCTGGCCGCGGCCCGGTGGGAAGGGGGCGCCAGATGAGCCTGTTTGAAGGAGAAGGCTATCCCCTGCCGCTCAAACCCGAACTAAAGGTTCTGATCCTGGGAGAGGGACCCCTGTCTAAAAAAGCGGCCCAGGCCGCGGTCTGGGCCGGAGGAGAACCGGTCCGGCCCCGGGGAGAACTGATCGGTTTCACCGGCTGGCCGGGAAATTTCCGGGCTGTGGTCAAAACCGACCAGGGCGCCACGGTTCTCCCCCTGGGGGCCGTGGTTCTGGCCCTGGAGGATGAACCCGGAGGAGCCCTTGCCCCGGCCGGCGGAACGGCCCTGAGTCTGGCTCAGGTGAACCCGGAAGAGGATTGGAGCGGAACCAAGACGGCAATCCTGAGCGGGTTCTGGAACCAGGCCGGCCCTGGCTCTTTCGGCCGGGTTTTGGCCCTGGGGTTGAAGATCCTGGAAGAAGGCGGAACGCCCTTTTTGTTCGCCCCCCAGGCCAAGGTGGCCGGGCCCGGACTGGAGGCCGACTACCGCCGCCTGCGGGAGCAGGGCGGCCTGGTCACCCGGATAGAGGCCATGCCGCGCATGGAGAACGAGGGGGAGCGGGTCCGGCTGACTTTCGAGGACCCCATCCTGGACCAGGAGGCCACCGTGGCCGTGGACCGGGTCATCTGGGACCCGCCGCCGAAGGCCCCGGCCTGCCTGGAATCCCTGGGAGCGGTTCTATGCCTGGACCAGGGGCCGGACGGACGGCCCAATCCGGACAATGTTCTTTTCCCGGCGCCCCTGACCTCCCGGGCCGGGGTCTTCTCCCTGAGCGGGGGAGGCGGGGCCGAGCCCGTTGAGCCGGAACAGGAGACGCTTCTGCTGTCGGATCATCTCCGCCGTCTCTTCAACCCCCAGGGCGGGATGCGCAGCGCGGCCCGGACCGCGGCGGAGAAGAGCCAGTGCGCCCTGTGCCTGACCTGTCTGCGGACCTGCCCGGTCCAGGCCATCTCCTGGGACCATGGGCCGGTGGTCATGGAGGCGGCCTGTCTCAACTGCGGGCAGTGCGCGGCAGCCTGTCCGGCGGCGATCATCAAACCTCTCTGGCCCGAGGAGGAGGCCCTCAAGACCCTCATGGCCGAGCCGGGGCAGGGCGATCTGGTCCTGGCCTGCGGCCGGATCAACGAGGAGATATTGGACGGCCTGCCCAGGGAGGCAAAGGCGGTGCGACTCAGCTGCGCCGGCCGGGTCGGCCGGGAGCAGCTCTTCCGGCTCCTGTCCCTGGGCTACCAGAGGATTGTGGTGGCCGCCTGTCATCCCGGCAACTGCCGTTCCCTCAGCGGCAGCGAGCGGGCCGGGACGACCGTCCGGGCGGCCCGGGCGGAACTGAAGGAACTGGGGATCGATCCGGGGATTGTCTCCTATGTCCCCCTGGCTCCCCATCAGGGGAAAAGGCTTTACGGAGCCCTGGGGCTGGGCGGGGATTGAACATGCTGCCCCCGGACGATTAATTCCGGGCCCGGCAAGAGGGCTTGGGAAAGAGTGTAAAGGGTGACGAATATGCTGAATCTTGACGATGCCGACTTCTCGTTCGCAAGGGAGGTGGCCGAGGCCGGCGGAGAAGGGGTTTCATGCTGCTACGGATGCGGGGCCTGTTCCGCTTTCTGTCCCATCCTTCCCAAGGCCCAGGGCTACGACCCCAGGAGGCTGATAAGGCTTATCCTCCTGGGGCAGCGGGACGAGGTCCTCTCCCAGCCCCTGATCTGGTACTGCTCCACCTGTTACTCCTGCCATGAAGTCTGTCCCCAGGAGGTCTCCTTTACGGAGGTCGGGTACGCCCTCAAAAACCTGGCCGTCAAGGAGGGGCGGTACCCGGCCGGGCTGTCGGCCCAGGTGGGCCTGCTTTCGGAGCACGGGCGGCTTTACGAGATCGGGGAGTTTGAAAACGAAAAACGGGTCAAGGCCGGCCTGCCGCCCTTGAGCGAGGAGAGCCGGGAGTACGGGGTTCTTCTGGCCGGCCTGGCCGCCTCCCTGGAATCTGCCCCAGGCGCTGCGGAAGGGGAAGGGGGTGGGTCTTGAAAGCCGCCTTCTTCCCTGGCTGCACCGTGCCGGTGCGCAACCTGAACTATGAGATATCGGCCCGCAAGGTGGCCCAGAAGCTGGACCTGGAACTGATTGACGAGCCCGCCTTCCAGTGCTGCGGCTTCCCGGTTAAGTCCCTTTCGGTACACGAAGCCCTGGTCCTGGCCGCCCGCAACCTGGCCCTGGGGACCAGACTGGGCCTGCCCCTGGTGACCCTTTGTTCGGCCTGCGCCGGAACCCTGGGCGAGGCGGCCCACACCCTGGACCGCGACCCGGACCTGCGGCAGGAGATAAACAAGTCCCTGGCTCCCCTGGGCCTGGAGTACGAGCCCGGCCAGAAGGTCTTCCACTACATCCGCTACCTGATTGAGGAGGTGGGCTGGGAGCGGATGGAGCGGGCCGTGGTGAGGCCCCTGGAGGGCTTCAAGTTCAACCCCCACTACGGTTGCCATTACCTCAAGCCGTCCGAGATCTTGGACGGATTAGACGACCCCCTGCGGCCCCAAACCCTGCACCGGCTGATCGACCTGACCGGGGCCCGGGCCGTGGACGACGGCGCCGGGCCGGGCTGCTGCGGCGGCGGGCTGCTGGGCAGCGAGGAGGATCTGGCCAACTCCCTGACCGCGGACCGGCTTCAAGCCGCCCAAAACGCCGGGGCCGACGGGGTGGCCCTGATCTGTCCCTTCTGCAACGTGATGCTGGAGGGCCAGCAGAAAAAGATCGCCAAGACCCTGCTCCCGGATCTGAAGATGCCCATTTTCTTCTACCCCCAGCTTCTGGGGCTGGCCCTGGGCTTCAAGCCCGACGAACTGGGATTTAAGCTGAACCGCATAAAAAACAAGAATCTTATAAAAACGTTTGAGACGGAATAGAACAAAGGAGAGGTTCATGGATATTGAAGGCTACAACTTTCCCGATGATCTTTATTACGACAAAAATCATTTCTGGGCCAAGGTGGAGGGGGACACGGTGACCATGGGCGCCACCGAGTTCACCTCCAAGCTGGCCGGGGAGATTACCTACGTGGATCTGCCCGAGGAGGACGACGAGGTCACCCAGGGCAAGCCCTTCGGCTCCATTGAATCGGGCAAGTGGGTCGGCCGGGTCTACGCCGTGGCCAGCGGCGAGGTCAGCGGGATCAACGAGGATTTGGAGGATGAGCCGGAGTTGATCAACGAAGATCCCTACGCCAACTGGATCTGCAAGATCAAGGTGGACGACCCGGAGGCCCAGGTGGGCGGCCTGATGAAAGCCGATCAACTGGGCGACTTCATCAAAGTCGAGCTGGAGCGGATCAAGGACCAGATCAAGTAGCATCTGTTTGGCCCCGTGCCTGTCAAGGGCGGGCAAAGTGTCGGCCCGGACGGGGCGGGAAAGTATCCTGTGTTGGCTATTTTCGACAGGGAAAAGAAAGGGCATATAATCAAAGAGGGGGGAGTATGAGCTCAGGGAGGTTCTCCGGGGTGTCAACGTACATTCGGCCCTGCTTGAGCGGTTAATACCCCCCTGGTTCAGACCAAATCCGGACCAGGGGGAAAAGGCCCGTCGCCGGCGGGCAAGGGGGTGCGAGGAATGGATTATTTGACCGAGTTCGGCCCTATCGTCGGCCAGGAGAACATCCTGGCCGGGGAGATTGATTGTCTGGGATACGCCAGGGACATGTCGGTTCACGAGGGCGCTCCCGAGGCGGTGATATTCGCCACCACCACCGAGCAGGTCTCGGAGATAATGAAAATCGCCC
Organism: Desulfarculia bacterium; assembly: GCA_963662305.1. Taxonomy (GTDB): domain Bacteria; phylum Desulfobacterota; class Desulfarculia. Next base: position 2,483,814 of record OY759351.1, read on the forward strand.
ATGCCAACGAGATCCCGGTGACGGTCCGGGGGGGAGGGACCTCGGTCACCGGGGCGGTTCTTCCGGCCAAGGGCGGCATTCTCCTTAACCTTTGCCGGATGAACAATATCAAGGACATTAACAAGGCCGACGGTTATGCGGTGGTGGAACCCGGAGTCATCTGCGACATACTCAACCGGGCCCTGGCCCCCAGCCATTTCTTTCCGCCCGATCCTGGTTCGGCCCCCATCGCCACCCTGGGCGGCATGGTCGCCACCAACGCCTCGGGGGTGCGGGCGGTCAAATACGGCACCACCAAGGACTACGTCATGGCCGTGGAGGCGGTCATGGCCGACGGCCGGGTGGTCCGGGCCGGAACCAAGGCCCGCAAGTCCTCGGCCGGGTACGATCTGGCCCATCTTTTCGCGGCCACGGAAGGCACCCTGGGCGTTCTCACCGAGATCACCTTCAAAATCCTGCCCAACCCCGAGTACCTGGCCTTTGCCAAGCTCTCCTTTCCAACCATAGTCGAGGCCGGGGCTGCGGTGGAGGAGATCTTCTCCTCCGGAATCCCGGTCTCCACCTGCGAAGTCCTGGATGGGGTCTCCATTGACGTGATGAAGGACAAGATGGGCCTGGAGGTGCCGGACGACGTGACCTGTCTCCTGTTCATGGAGATCGACGGCAACAAATCCGCGGTCCAGGAGCACATCGCCCGGGTCAACAAGATCTGCCGGGAAAAGGGCAGCGTGGGCCAGGAATGGTCTGACGATCCGGCCCGGCGGGCCACGGTCTGGGCCGCCCGCCACGGCCTGGTGACCACTCTGTCCCGGGTCAAACCCGGATACCGCCAGATCCCGGTGGTGGAGGATTTCGGGGTGCCCATGACCCGGATTCCCGAAACCATCGCCGACATTCAGGCCATCGGCAAAAAATACGGCAACGATATCGCCACGTTCGGCCATATCGGCGACGGCAACCTGCACGCCGTGGTGCTCATGGACGTGCGCAAGGGCGAAGAGTGGGAGACCACCAGGAAGATCGCCCAGGACTTCATCGACCTGACCCTCAAGTACGAGGGCACCCTCACCGCCGAGCACGGCGTGGGCATGGCCAAGTCGCCTTTTATCGGCCGGGAGCTGGGCGAGGGGCTCAAGGTCATGGGCGCCATCAAAAAAGCCCTGGACCCCAAGAATATCCTCAACCCGGGCAAGATGGGCTTTGAGGACGCCATCACCGACATCTATGACCGGATGGCCTTCCAGCCCCTGAGAGAGGGGACCCCGGAGGGCCTTTCCCTGGGCCCGGAGGTGGACAACGAGATCCTGGCCTGCATCCAGTGCGGGTTCTGCACTTTGGGCTGCCCTACCTACGCCACCCGGCAGATAGAAACCCAGAACGCCAGGGGCCGGATCAGCCTGGCCTACTACCTCCTCTCCGGCCGGCTGGAGCCCAGCGCGGAGATGGCCGAGCGGTTGTACGAGTGCACCCTCTGTCTGAACTGCAAGTTCACCTGTCCGGCTGCGGTGGATGTGACCAAGATTCTCCAGGCGGCCCGCACCAGGGTCTACGAGTCCGGAAAAAACCCCGAGGGGTTCGCCTTGGCCTACCAGTCCATCACGGACAACGGCAACCCCTTTATGGAGGACAGGGCCAAGCGGACCGACGTCTTCCCGGCCGAGCCCCGGCCCGTGGAAGGGGCCGAGGTCCTCTACTGGACCGGGTGCGTCAGCTCCTATCAGGACCTGAAGATAGCCCCCTCCCTAATGAAGATCATGGACCACGCCGGGGTGAACTACGGCAGCCTGGGCGGGGATGAGACCTGCTGCGGCTATCTGCTGTACATCACCGGGGCCATGGACCGGTTCAAGGAGCTCATGGCCGCCAACGTGGATAATTTTAAGGCCAAAGGGGTCAAGAAGATCGTCTCCACCTGTTCCGGGTGCCACAAGACCTTCGGCGATCTTTATCCCCACTACAGCGAGGGCGGCGGCATGCCCCCGGCCGTCCACGCGGTCCAGTATCTGCTGGAACTGGTCAAGGAGGGCCGGATCAAATTCGACCCGGAGGCCAAGCCCATCCGGGTGGCCTACCACGATCCCTGCGACATCGGTCGGCACATGGGCATCTACGAGGAGCCCCGGGAGCTGATTCAGGCCATCCCCGGAGTGGAGCTGGTGGAGTTCCCCCAGAACCGCCAGCTGGCCAAGTGCTGCGGCGGCGGCGGGGGCATGAAGGGCTTCAACCTGGATCTCTCCCTGGACCTGGCCGCGAAGAGGGTCATGGCCGCCCGGGACCTGGGCGCGGAGGCCATTGTCTCGGCCTGTCCCTCCTGCAAGCAGAACTTTGTCCAGGGTTCGGCCAAACTGAAAAAGGCCGGAGAGCTGAACAAAAAATTACCCGCCCTGGATATCACCGAACTGATCGCCAAGAGATTGGCCAAATAGACCTTTCGGGGGAGGGGCGGCGCCTCTCCCCCGAACCCCGCCCAATATGTTGTCATCAGAGCGTTTTTTCGACTATCAGCCCCCGCCCGTGCTCGTGGGAGCGCCAGTCCCCGCAGCTTGACAAAAGTCACTTTTCAGGATAATTTTTGTAAAAATTATCAATATATTCCGGATCAATCCGCAACGCGGAAGCATAACGAAATGCGGTTATTAATTATATTCCTTACCCTGGCCGTGGTGCTGTATGCCGGCCCGGCCCCGGCGGCCAAGTACGACAAGCCGGGGCTGTACCGGGTGGAGGACTGCGCTCCCTCCGACTGCCTGGCCGGCCCCAACCACAAGCTGAAGCCCGTGGTCCGGGTTTCGGGAGACGAGTCACGGGGGCTCTGTTTCTTCAATTACGAGATGGAGACTGAATTCGGTGTATTCGAGATCGAATCCAACCGCCTGTTGCGTTACCGGGTCCACGAGGCCAATGTTCTGGCCCGCTCCGAAGAACTGAAGAACGAGGGCCAGATCTTGGAAGGGGTTGGCCGTTCCCTGAAAAAAATGGGGACCAACCTGGTGGCCGCAGTCTCCGATCCGGTGGGCACGGTCAAGGCCATCCCCCGCTGGTTCGGCAAGATGTACAAGCGCATCAGGGGCGTGGCCGGGGCCGAGAAAAAGGACGCCTACAGGTACCAGGACTCCATTGCGGAAGGAACCTTTTCCGGGGGCTGGAAAAGGGAAATCGCCTACGAGCTTCAGGTGGACTGCTACACCTCCAATCCAATCATGCGGGAGCTTCTCCAGCAGATGGCCAATTACCAGGCCACCGGCGGAAACGTGCTGCGGGTGGCCTCCTGGTTCACTCCCGGGGGCATTGTGGTGGGGGCGGCCATGAACGCCCAGCGTTTTGCCGGATGGCGGGTTCAACTCCGGGATTATTCGGCCGGTGATCTGGCCATCCACAACAACGCCAGGCTCCTGGGCTATGGACTGACCCAGGAAAGGGCCGATTCCTTTCAGGACAATCCGATCCTCTCGCCGGTCCACAAGACCGTGACCCTCAACGCCGTGGACGGTCTGGAGAAGGTCCGGGGCCGGCTGCTCCTCCTGGACCTGGGCCGTCAGGCTCAGACCGAGGCCGAAGCCATCCACAGCACCCTGACCGCCCTTCATCTCCTGGGATATCATGAGAAGCAGATGCCTCTGCGTTCAATTCAGGAGGTCCAGGGCATGTATCTCTGCCGCGACGCCAAAGGTCGCGCCGTGGTGCCCTATTTCTCGGATTACCTGAGATGGAACAAGAAGACCGAGGCCCTGTTCAGGCAGCTCAGGGCCAAGACCGGTTCCGGCAAGAAGATATTGCTCCACGACTCCCGGATGACCCTGTCGGCCCTGAAAAACCTGCGCAAGCTTGGGTTCTCGTTCATGTTGGCCGAGATGGCCGTACCCCGACAGGCCGAGGACTTCATGCCCAAGGCCATTCCCGAACCCGTGCCCGTGGCGGAGAAGACGGACAAGCCGGACCAGCCCGCCCAGGAGCATCGCAGGCCTGTGGCTGAAAGATAATCCTCTGCCTCTGCAACCAGCTGACAGCTTTGTCAGGATTTGCCGCCGAAAGGGTGGGGTCTGGTTTGCAACCCTGAAACCGGGCCTGGAATATATTTCTGAAAAAATGCTCCAATCCTGAAATATATCGTACTTCTTTATCTTATGATAGCTGGCCCGGCAACGCGGTTTTGTTGCGCCCGGTGTACTCCAGGGTCCGGATGATCATCTTCCGCTCCATCTCGGCCAGGGTGTGGCTGACGCGCAGGATGATCCTGGAGGCCCTGGGGTGGCCTCAAATGCCTGGGCCGGATAATACCGCTGGCCGCTCCCTTAAGGGAGGCAGGTGGATCTGCAGCAGTTCCAGGAGATAATAAAGGTCCCTGCGGAATCCTCCCCGGTTAACGGCCTCCTGCAGGTCTTCGTTGGTGGCGGCGATAATCCGCACGTCACTCCTTATCCGCCTCCGGCCTCTGATACGGTAGAAATGGCGGTCCTCCCAAAGGCCCAGGAGGCTGATCTGGACTTTCTCCGAGATGATTGATACCCCGTCCAGGAACACGGTTTCCCAGGTGGCCTGTTCATAGGTTCCCCGGTAATCATCCAGAGCCCCGGTAAAGACACCCTTGGCGTGGCCGAAACCCCCGCTGGCCAGCAGGTCCTTGCCGGTGCCGATCTCGCCGGAGATGTGGACCGGTAATTCAGTGGCCGCGGCCTGGCGGATCTGGCGGTAGACCTGGTGCATGGCCATGGACCCGCCCATTATAGGCTAAAATTTGGTCTGGTAGACCTTCTCCTTGAGCAGGAGATTGGGTGCGTACTCCGGCCTATGCTTCAGGGCGGTCTCGATGAGCGGCCCGATCTCCTGGTCGGTGACGGACCGCTTGGCGTAGTGGTAGGACCCGGCCTTGAGGGCCGACATGGCCATGCCCAACTGGTTGTCTTTTGAAAAACAGAATCAGGGTGCCCGTGGTTTTTTCGGAGATCAGTTCCAGCAGCCCGACGGTCTCCCTGTCCCCGTCATAATGAACCGCGCTGGAGAGAATGAGCGCGTCACAGGTTTCCTGCTCAAAACGCTTCAACACTTTATTGCCGGAGAGCTGATTAGAAAATTTAACATAACAATATAATATTTATCATTGACATGAAAGAATCGAGGGAGATATTCTAAAAAGCGATATGTCAGGTCTACATTATAGGGAAGGAAGTATTAATGGTCAAAAAGGTCGCAGCAATAGGGACAATTATGATTTTAACGCTCTGCTTCGGATTCGGGATGGCCCTGGCCAAGCAGAAGGACTGCACCTCCATCCAGGACGGCGTCCTGTATGACAGCAATGGAAACCTGATTACCACAGGCTATGACGACTATGGTTATAATTATCAATCCCATATATTCAATGGACTCTACTGCAACTATTCCCGCCCCGAGGTCATATGCACCGAGGACGACACTGAACTGGTCATGAAATGGAATGACGCCTGGCTGTCCAACCAGGACTGCGACGGAGACGGCAAGCTTGACCGACATTACGATTTTGATTCCTATATCGGCTCCGGAGCCTGGTGCACCAACCACATGAAAGGCACCTATGAGGACGCAGAGGGCAATACCTGCCATTGGACCTACTTTGTGAAAATCGTGGCGGCTCCAGCCGACGCCACGTCTGCCGGCGGCGTCTGGTACGGGCCCGACGGGACGGAGATCGGCCCCGTGATCTGGGGCTCCTTTGCCATAATCCAAGAGGTGGAGAACGATCCCTGCGCCGGACTGCACGGAGCCCAGTATATCAGCCCGGCCGGTCCCGGTCTGGGCGGGGGCAGGTGGTAGAGCAAATGACAGAAATACGTTCCACTTCGTAGATAATAAGCGGTGTCAGGGGCGCACCCCTGGCACTCGAAGCGAAACGTGTTTCTGGAACGCATGATAATCCCGGGCTGTTGCCAGGGCATACAACTGCGGCCTCCGGGTGATTCCGGAGGCCACTTTTATTTTAATGTTTCCGGCCAGGTCCGTTTTGTTGAAAACAGCTGTGATTGACTGTTTCTGGGGGCGGGTCAGGGGGCCGGGGGCAGGAGGCAGGTGAAGCGGCTGCCCTGGCCGGGTTGGCTGGTGACGCTTATCTCTCCCCCCAGGCGGGCGGTGATTTCCTTGACGATGACCAGGCCCAACCCGGTCCCCGCCTCGGAGACCTCCTTGGCCTCCTCGCCCCGGAAAAACTCGGTGAACAGCCTGGCTCTCTCGGCCTCGGGGATGCCGATGCCGGTATCCGCCACCTGGATGCAGACCCGGCCGTCGTCCTGGCGAGTCAGGCCCACCGTTACTCGCCCGCCGGCCGGGGTGTACTTGATGGCGTTGGAGACCATGTTGGTCAGGAGGTCGTCGAACATCTCCTCCAGACCGTTGACCCGGGGCAGGTCCGGATCCACCTGAACCACAAACTCCAGCCCCTTTTCCCTGGCTTGGCCCGCGTAGAGATCCCGCACAGAGGCCAGAACAGCCGCCGGATCAACGGGGTGGAAGGCCCTGTTGCCAAAGGACTCCCGGTCGGCGGCCACCCGCAGGAGATCGTTGACCACATCGATCAACAGGGCCAGCCTCTGCTCGCAGCGCTGGGCGGTCTGGAGCTGCTGGTCGTTGAGGTCCCCCAGGTAGCCGCCCGTAAAAACCTTGAGCATGCTCTGCACCGCGGCCAGAGGCGAACGGAGCTGGTGAGCGCTTTTGTTGAGGAACCAGGTCCGGGCCATCTCCCGCCGCAGCCGTTCCATGGCCAGGGCGGTCAGGTCGCTCATCATGGAGAAGTGGGAGACGTCGCTCTCGATGAAATGTTCCTGGCGGCCACTGTAGACGCAGAAGACCCCCAGGGTCCTGCTCTCGTATTTGAGCGGCAGGCAGAGCATGGAGGCGATACCCTCCTTTCTGATATTCTCCGGGTATTGAAAATGATCCTTTTCCTCTATTTGGCCTATGGCGAACAGGGAGCCTTCGATTATGCTCCGGTTGACGTTGCTCCTGGAAAGGTCTATCCGTTCAGCGGACAGGTAATCCTGACTCAGACCGTAGGTTGCGGCAAACCTGAGGCTGTTCTGCTCCTGATCCAGCAGTTTGATGGAGCAGGCCTTGACCCCCATGATCCGGGCCGCGTTTCGGACCGCCGAGTCCAAAAGCTCTTGAAAGTTGTTCAGCCCGCCGATCTCCTTGACCATCTCGTAGATGGAGGTCAGCTTGGTGGTGCTAAGCTCCAGCTCCCGGCTGACCCGCAGCATTTCTCGGCCTTTGAACCTCAGGGTCAACTTCAGCGAGGTGGTCAGATAGGCCAGGACCATCAGCCCGGCCGCAAGAGGCAGATAGGTGGTCCATCTTTGGGATAATGCCCAGCCGGGGATGGTGAATAGCGGTAAAGAACCGCCGAAGAGAGCCAGGGCGGTCAGAACGGAGATGATGAGCAGAGTGTAGACCAAACAGGAGAGGGGCGAGAGCAGCAGGCTTATCAGGACCACATGAAAGGTCAGGAAAATAAGCAGGGGGCTGGCCAGGCCGCCGGTGAGAATGATGACCAGAAAGAGGCTGGCCAGGTCCAGGGACACCTGGGTGTGGGCGAACAACTGGAAACGGCGGACGTCCTCGCTGGGAAGGCGTTCCAGACGGCGTCCCAGCCAGACGAAAAAGAGATTAAAAAGAAAGACGAGCAGGAAAACCGCGACCAGCCGGACCACGGGCAGACCAAACCCCAGCCGGGCCGCCCCCAAAGTAAGGAGCAGGCCCGCCCCGGCGATGAACCACCTTACGGTGATCAACCAGTAGACCCGCTCACTCAGTTCGCGTCTAAAAAACAGTTGCCGGCGGATTAGCTCGTGGCCCAGATCCACCGGTGCCTACTCGCCTAAAAGGTCGCTTACAGCTTCAATCAGTTCCTCCGGGTCTATGGGTTTTTCCATCATTCTGGAGACGGGCCAATCCTCGCCCAGGATGTGCTGGAACCCTTCCGGTCCCATCTGGGCCATTTTGCCCGGGAAACCGGTAACCATCAGGATGGGGATCCGATTGTAATCCTCGTTCCGGTTCAGCTTGTAGGCCAGGTCAAAACCCTCGGTGTCCGTGGCCATCATCACGTCCAGGATGATCAGATCAGGCGGCTGTTTCTCGATCTCGGCCAGGCCTTCCTTGCCGTTCCCCGCAGTACGGATGGTATAATCCCTGTTCTCCAGGATTATGCGCATGGAGTTGACCAGGTCCCGGTCGTCATCGATTATGAGAATGTCGGCCCCGGCGCCCATTACTCACTCCTCCTTGGTGAAGTGATCCATCAGATCGCGGACGGCCTTGCGGGCTCTCCGCTCGGCGCCGGGCGAAAGCCCGGAGCCGTGATCAAAACAATCGCCCTGGATGGACAGCATTCTGACCTTGGGGCGAGATTGATATAACCATTCGATGAGATTGACCAGAAAGCCGGGACTGAGGGAATGGGTCAGATAAAAAGGCGGCTCCACCGAGGGCTCCACCGTGGTCCAGCGTATCCCCGAGGGGAGTTTTTCCACGGTGGCGTCGATGAGAACCACTTCATCCGCCCCGGCCAGATCCTCGGCCAACTCGGGAGCCAATTGCTGGGCCGAGATGAAGCTGATCGCCGGCAGATCGGCCAGGCGGGTCTTGAGCTCCTGGACCACATAAGGGCCCAGCCCGTCGTCGCTCCGGTCGCTGTTACCGTAGCCGATAACGATCCGCTCTCCGGAACCGCCAGCCAGGGCCTGGTCCAGTTTATCAATCGCGGCAGATTTCATCCGTTACCTTCCCGGCGGCGTCGCGTATCTGAATGAGCAGCGGCATCCGCCCGAGGGCATGGGTGGAACAGGACAAACAGGGATCGTAGCACCTGATGGCCCCCTCCACCCGGTTGAGCATGCCTTCCGTTATCTTACCATTGTTTATGTACTCTCTGGCAACCAATTCAACCGATTTGTTCATGGCCATGTTGTTGTGTCCGGTGGCCACGATCAGGTTGGCCTTTTCCATGGCGCCTTTCTCATTCACCCAGTAATGGTGGATCAGGGTGCCTCGGGGCGCTTCGACCACGCCCACCCCCTCGGGCCGGACAGGCCCTTTGCCCACCTTTATGTCGTCCAGGCAGAGGCGCGGATCGCTCAACACTAAAGCTGCCTTTTCCAGGGCAAAGACCAGCTCGATAAGCCTGGTGTAATGAAAAAGCAGCGAAGCCCCTCTGAGGCCGTTGTTGATCATCTGGCGGAACACGGCCATCTCGGCGTCGGCCTTGGGGGTGCCCACCTCGTCCACGGCCATCAACCGGCCCAGGGGGCCCACCCGGTAAAGGCCATCTGGCCAGCCCACGGCTTTGTAGTAGGGGAACTTGAGGTAAGACCAGTCCTCCACATGCTCGGCCAGGTGGTCCAGATAGTCGGACGTATCGAATTCCACCACGGTTTTTCCATTAGAATCGGCCACCCTCATCCGCCCGTCGTAGAGATCCAACTGGCCCTTGTCGTTGACCAGGCCGGCATAGAGCGAATCGAACCGGGCGAAATTGGCCGCCTCCGTCCTGTTTTTTTCCAGCCAGCCCTTGAGCAGCTCCAGGGCCAGGTCGGCCGTGCCCTCGGCCTCTTGGAGCCCGGCCAGGAGCCTGTCCCGGTCGCTCTCGGAGAGCGGGTCGGTGACCCCGCCGGGCACGGCAAAGGCGGGATGGATCCGCTTGCCGCCCAGGGCCTTGATTATCTCCTGCCCGAACTTGCGCAGACGGATGCCCTTGGTGGCCGCTTCGGGAAAGCGGTCGATGACTCCCACCACATTCCGGACCGCCGGATCGGCGTCCCAGCCCAGCAGCAGATCCGGGCTGGCCAGGTAAAAGAAGTGGAGAGCGTGGGATTGGATGAACTGCCCCAGGTGAAGCAACTCCCGCAGCAATCTGGCCGTGGGAGGAATCTCCACCCCCAGGATGGCGTCGCAGGCCTTGGCCGAGGCCAGTTGATGGCTGACCGGGCAGATGCCGCAGATCCTCTGGGTGATGATCGGCATCTCCTCAAAGGGGCGACCGGCGGTGAAAACTTCGAAGCCCCTGAACTGGGTGACGTGAAATCGGGTCCGGGAGACGCTTCCGTTCTCGTCCAGGTCGATGGTTACCTTGCCGTGCCCCTCCACCCGGCTGATGGGGTCGATGGTGATCGTTTTCGCACTCATGGGTAACCCTCCTCAATCGAATTGGAGCAAGCCAGAGGGCAGTTTGGCCGCCCGCCCGGCCAGAACCTCGGCCAGGGCGAAGTGGATCGCCTCGGGAGAGGGTGGGCAGCCAGGGACGTATATATCCACGGCCACCTCCTGGTTGACCCCCTTGACCCGGTCGAGCAGAACCGGCAACTCGGGGGCGTGGGGAGGCAGACCGTCGACGGTGGAGGCCGTTTCCACAAAGCCCTTGCGGAGAAGTTCCTCCACCGGGATGTGGTTGCGGGCCGCATTAATTCCTCCGAAAACGGCGCAATCGCCCAGGGCCATAAGCAACGTGCAGGATTTCCGTAGCTTTTTGGCGATCTCGACCTGCTCGTCGTTGCCCAGTGCGCCTTCGATGATCCCCAGATCCACCTGGGGGAACTGGTAGTCCTTGAAATCGGTTATGGGCGCCACGGTCAGGTCGATCTGGGACAGCACCGAGACCAGAGCCTCGTCCAGGTCCAGCAGAGACATGTGGCAACCGGAGCAGCATTCCAACCAGACAGTCGCGGCTTTGGGTTTGGCCATGGCCTTACCTCCCTGAACCTCATGGGGCTGAGGTTTCATCTCTAATTTTTCCCCCTGCCGGCCGATTCACCTTGGAGAGCGTCGGCCAGGGCGTTCAGGGTTTCCAGCAAGGGTCTGACCTGGCGCGGCGCCTTGAGGACAGGCTGCTTCTCCATCCTGGTCGAACCGTCAAGCCCGGTGTAGGTGCCTCGGCTTTCCAGGGCCGTGGGCCGAGGCAGAAGCAGATGGGCCCGGTCGGCCACCTGCTGGCTGAAGTAGGGGGTCAGCACCGCCACGAACTCGGCCTCTCGAGGAATCGTGTCCCCTATCTCCACCTCGCCGTCCAGGCAGACCAAGGCTCCCCTTATTTTGCTTTCAGGGGCCGCGGTTTCCCCGGCCAAACCAATGCGCCAGGCAGCCTCGCTGTTGCCGCTGGGCTTGAGGATGATCAGGGGGCTGTAGGACGCCTTGGCCTGTCTTCTGGCTTCGGCCAACCTGATGGCTTCACTCAACCCATCAACCCCGCCTGAAAGGGTCAGTTCAAGCCCGGCGATGAGTATGGGTCTGCGGCTGGCATAGAAGGTTTCGGTCAGTTGAGTGAGCCCCTTGCCCTCCCAGGCAGACCAGAAATCCTTCATGGAGGCCGAGTCAGCGGTGATGGCCTTGAGGGCCCGGCCCATATCAGTCCCTTCGACCGGGAGGTGGACGGCGGCCCAGGTTCCAAAATTGTTCACCGGTCCGATGACCGCCAGCTTGGCCTTGGACTCCATGAGAGCCCGCCTTACCTGGCCGCAGACCATGGGGTGGGTGGACTCCAGGTCGGCTCCCACAAGCACGATCAGGTCAGACTCGGCCACGGCCGAGAGCGGCGCCTCCTTGAATCTGGAACCGGCCTGTTTCAGGGCCAGGGCTATCTTTCGTCCGATATCACCATCGAGACAGTCCAGCCGTCCGGCCTTCAGCTTATCCAGGACCAGTTCTTTGAAGCCCGCCAGTTCGTCTTCGGGGAGGGCGCTGGAGACATAGCCGGCCACCGCCCCTTGGCCCTCTTTTCTCCTCAGTCCGGCCAGACTCTTGCCGGCCGCGGACAGGGCCTCCGGCCACTCCAGCTCGACCCACTGGCCGGATTCGTTCTTGAGTAGGGGTTTGTCCAGGCGTACGGCCGGGCTCATCAGGGGCTCGAACCGGCCCAGACGGCACAACTGGCCCCGGTCAACGCCGGAGTCGTTGAGCAGCCCCTCCACCCGCAAGAGGTGGTTGTTTCTGACATAGTTGACGGTCCGGCAGTGCAGGCCGCAGCTGGGACAGAAGGATTCGATGGTCTGCCAGTCTTTGTCCTTGCCGTGGACGGCATAGTGGGTCTGATGCCGGTTGTGGATGGCCCCGGTGGGGCAGACCTGCTCGCAGACCCCGCAGGAAAGGCAGGTCGATTGGCCCAAGGGACCGGTCAGATCGGCCCCGATCATAGTCCGCCCGCCGCGGTTGTGGAAGTCCAGCACGCCCGCGCCGGCCACCTCGTGGCAGGCTCTGACGCACCGGCCGCACAGAATGCAGCGGTTGTGGTCGATGACCAGATCTGGGTGGCTGGCGTCCGTGGGGAACAGGCCCTCCAGGGAGGGGGCGTCCACATGGTCCAGCTGGTACTCGTAGGCCAGGGCCTGGAGTTCGCAGTCACCGCTTGAGGCGCAGAACATACAAAAGTGGCTTCGCTCGGAGAACAGGTACTCCAAAATGGTTCTCCGCGCCTCGATGATCCTGTCGTTGACAGTGACCACGGCCATGCCTTTCCTGATCGGGGTGACGCAACTGGCCGCCAGCCGCGGCGCGCCGTCGATCTCCACCACGCAGAGGCGGCAGCCGCCGTGGGAACTGAGACCGGGGTGATGACACAGGGTTGGAATACGTATGCCGTTGGCCTGGGCGACGTCGAGGATGGTGCTCCCCTCCGTTGCTTCCACTTCCCGACCGTCGATGGTCAGTTTAATCCGGGCTGGCGCTTCCATTGGCCCTCCTTGAGCTCAACCATCGTCTGCGATGCTTTTCTCCGGTTAAACAACGCTCACTCCACGGCTTCGTTGATGTCGCAACGCAGGCAACGACAGGCCTCGGCCAGGGCGGTTTGGGCGTCAAAGCCCAACTCGACCTCTCGGAAGTCGTTGCGGCGTTCCTCGGCCGGCAATTCGGGCATGGGGCTGCGTTGGGATTCCCGGATGTCTTCTTCCACAATTGGGGGTAGTAGTTCAATCGGTTCCACCGGCGGCTTCTGCCAGGCCGGCTCTCCGTTTCGAGCCCGGATGGAGGCGTCGATCTCCTCCGCCGCGGCTATACCGTCGCGGATGGCCCAGACGACCATCCCCGGTCCAGTCACCGCGTCTCCACCGGCAAAGACCAGGGTCTCACCGGCCCTGGTCCGGCTGCCGGTCTTAATCTTGACCAAACCTTGAGGCGAGAACTCGATCCCGCTGTCGTGTCCGCTGGTCTGCTCCTGGAAACCGGCGTCCACCTGCTGGCCGATGGCCGAAATGACCGTGTCCGCCTTGAGGGTGAATTCCGCTCCGGCCAGGGGCAGAGGCTTTCTCCGGCCGCTGGCGTCGTAGTCACCCAGGGTCATGCGTTGGCAGACAACCTCTTCCACCCGGTCGCCGCCGCCGGCCAGCCTGGCCGGGGCGGAGAGGGTGATGAGGTTGACGCCCTCTTCCACGGCCGCCGTGATCTCCTCTTCCTGAGCCGGCATATCCTCTTTTTCACGGCGGTAGAGGATGGTCACCTCGCTGGCGCCCAGGCGTAGAGCCGTTCTGGCCGAGTCGATGGCTGTGTTGCCTCCGCCCACCACAATCACGTTGCTGCCTATTTCGGGCTTCTGGCCCAGGTTGCACCGTCTCAGAAACTCAACCGCGCCCATGACGCCGGACCGGTTCTCGCCTTCAACTTTTAAGCGGGTGCTCTTCTGGGCTCCCACGGCCACGTAGATGGCTTCGTAACGGGCGTCCAGGTCCTCCCAGGAGATGTCGCGGCCGACCATGACTCCGGTCCGCAGCTCCACCCCCAGGTCGACGATGGCCTGGATTTCGGCCCGGAGAGCCCGTCGGGGGAGGCGGTATTCGGGGATGCCGTAACGGAGCATGCCGCCCGCCTCGGGCAGGGCCTCGTAGACCACCACCATGTAGCCTCTTTGGGCCAGCTCCCAGGCCGCGGACAGCCCGGAGGGCCCGCCGCCGATAACGGCCACCTTCTCCAGCCTGTTGACCGTGGCCCGGGCCATCGGCGGCCGGGGGCCGTTGTCGGTGATGTAGCGTTTGAGGTATTTGATATGGACCGATTCGTCCAGGGTCTGGCGGCGGCATTTGGACTCGCAGTTGTGATCGCAGACCCGCCCGCAGACGCTGGGGAAGGGGTTGGTCCGCAGCAGGACCCGGTAGGCCTCCTCCAGCCGCTCCTCCTTGACCAGGGCCACGTAGGTGGGCACGTCCATGCCCAGAGGACAGGCGTGCTGGCAAGGGGATTGGAACATGGTGGCGCAGGCCACGGCCGGACATCGCTTGTCCTTGATGTGGGCCTCGTATTCGTTCCGGAAATAGCGCAGGGTGGAAAGAACCGGGTTGGGCGCGGTCTGGCCCAGGCCGCACAGGGCCGTGTTCTGGATGATGACCGCCCATTTCTCCAGGGTCTCGATATCTCCCTCGCGGCCCTGCCCGTTGCAGATTCGGGTCAGGATGTTCAGCATCTGCCGGGTGCCCACCCGGCAGGGGGTGCATTTGCCGCAGGACTCGTCGACGCAGAACTCCATGAAGAAGCGGGCCACGTCGACCATGCACTTGTCCTCGTCCATGACGATCATGCCGCCGGAGCCGACGATCGCCCCCAGCTTGGGAATGGTCTCGTAGTCCACCGAGGCGCCCAAATGCTCCAGAGGCACGCAGCCGCCCGAGGGACCACCCAGTTGGACCGCCTTGAACTTCTTGCCCTTGGGAATGCCGCCGCCGATGTCGTTGATGATGGTGCCCAGGGAGATGCCCATGGGGACCTCCACCAGGCCCACGTTTTTCACATCGCCGGTAAGGGCGAAAACCTTGGTTCCCTGGCTGCGGGGGGTGCCCACGCTTTTGAACCACTTGGCGCCCTTGAGGATGATCTGGGAGATGGAGGAGAGGGTCTCCACGTTGTTGAGGATGGTCGGCTTTTTCCACAGGCCGCTGACCGCCGGGAAGGGCGGCCGGGGGCGGGGCGTACCGCGTTTGCCCTCGATGGAGGTCATCAGGGCGGTCTCTTCGCCGCAGACAAAGGCTCCTGCTCCTCGGTAGACCTCCAGGTCGAAGCTGAACCCGGAGTTGAGGATGTTGTGGCCCAGCAGGCCGTGCTGGCGGGCCTGGTCGATGGCCTGGTTGAGGGTCTTGACCGCCAGGGGGTATTCGGCCCGGCAGTAGATATAGCCCCTGTCGGAGCCGATGGCCCGGGCCGCGATGATCATCCCCTCGATAACCGAGTGGGGGTCGGACTCCAGGACGCAACGGTCCATGAAGGCCCCCGGATCGCCCTCGTCGGCGTTGCACAAAACGTACTTTATTTCACTTTTAGAGGCAGCAGCGAACTCCCACTTCAGGCCGGTGGGGAACCCCGCCCCGCCCCGGCCTCGCAGCCCCGAGGATTTGACCTCGTTCACGATCTCATGAGGCGTCATCTGGAAGAGAGCTTTGGCCGCGCCGAAATAGCCGTCGACCCCGATATACTCCTCCATGGAATCGGCCGAGATGAGGCCCCGGTTGCGCATGACGCGCAGTTCCTGGTGGTTGAAAAAGGGAAGTTCTTTGATCGAGGCCACGTTCGTGAGGGTCTCCGGAACCACCCCGTCAAAGGCTCTCTCCGGCTGCTCCCAGCCGCGGACCAAGGCCAAGTCGCCGGGCAGGCGATCCTCCAAAACATGCTCCCGGAAAATTCTGAGAGCCGTGTCCACGTCCACGTCGGCGTATTTGACCGCCTCCTGCCCGGCCTTCTCGACCGTGACCAGGGGTTCCCGGTTGCAGATACCGGCGCAACCGGAGGTGGCCAGAACGATGTCCTGCCTTTTCGATGCGGCCAGCTCCTCCTGCAGGGCGGAGTAAACCTTGTCCGCTCCAGAGGAGATGCCGCAAGTTCCCATGTGGACGGTCAGCCGGGCCTGAATTCCCTCGGAATCCAAAATCTGTCCCCTGACCGTCTGGCCCTTGATCCGGTAAAGATCCTCTACGTTCCACCTGCGCATGGCATCCCCCCGGCTACTCGTATTCGGCCAACAGATCAAGGACCTTGTTGGGTTTGACCTGGCGGTGGGTATCATCGTCGATCGTCACCACCGGGGCCAATCCGCAGGCCCCTAAACATCGCACCGTTTCCAGGGAGAACCGGCGATCGGGCGTGGTGCCGCCTGGCTCTATCCCAAGGCCGTCTATTAACTTGTTCAGGTTTTTCTGGCCGCCCCGGACATAACAGGCCGTGCCCAGACAGCAGCGGATGGTGTGGCGGCCCCGGGGAACGACGGTGAAGAAGTGATAAAAGGTGACCACGCCGTGGACTTCGGATAGGGGAAGCGCCAACCCCACGGCCACCCGTTCCTGGATCTCCGACGGAATGTAGCCCAACTCCTCTTGGATCTCCTCCAAGACGGGTATCAGGGCGCCTGGTTTGTTCCTGTTGCGGCCAATGATCCTGTCCACCGCTCTGAGCTGATCCGGCTGAAGCTCGTCATCGACCGGGGTAGTGGCTCCGCCTAGGTCTGCCTTCTGGCCCACCTCAACCTCCTTGTCCAACGCCAAGCCCCGATTTGCCGGTCGATTTTTTAATCCGCAAGCTTCCGGCCCTTCAGGGCGGATGATCTATTCGAATTTCAAACTGCAACGGGCGTGCCATGATTCTTGCAAACTGACACGACATAAAATTGTAGTAAATCACAACATTAGGGCCAAGTTTAGAAGAATAATTAAAGGTGACCTGTCAGACGATTTGCCGGGCTATAAAAAATTTTTTTGGCAAGTGCGTTTTTTTTCAAGCGCCGATTTTGGCCGGAAGGATGATAAAAAAGGTGACGCCCTGACCAGGTTCGGACTCGGCGGTGATGCTTCCACCATGCTTGACCACGATCTCGCGGGTGATGAACAGACCCAGGCCGGTGCCCTTTTCGCCGCTCTCCTCGGGAGGCCGGAAGCGGGTGAATTTGCCGAACAGCTTACCAATCTGCTCGGTGCTCAGGCCTGGCCCTTCATTATGAACCTGGAAACGGTGGCTCTCCTCCAGGCGATCATACCCCAGCCTGATCTCGCCCTGCCGCGGGCCGTACTTAAGGGCGTTGTCCAGCAGGTTCTTGAAAACCACCCGCAACAGGATTGGGTCGCCCTGTATGGCCAGGGAAGGGGGCAGCTGGTTTTGCAGGCGGGCTTCCCTGTCGCTGAAGGCCGGAGCCAGTTCGTCCAGGACCGGCCCGATGACGTCCTCGCTCAGATCCAGGTCCTGGATCTGCACCCGCAACTCGCCATTCTCGATTCTGGTCAGATCCAGATATTTGCGGGTCATGGAGACGGCGGTGTCAATATTCCTGGCGATGCCGCCGATGAGGGAGGCCTGGCCGGGGCTCAAGGAGCCGGCCAGGCCCCGGTCCAGGGCCTTGGCCGAGGTGAAGATGACGCCCAGGGTGTTTTTCAGTTCGTGGGAAATAAAGCCGAGCATCTCCAGGTAGTTGTTGTTGACCCGCCGGAGCGCCTCGTTGGTCTGCTCCAGTTCCGCCCTGGCGGCCGAAAGTTTGGCCTCCCGGTCGCGCAGGCTGGCGGCCATGGTGTTGAAGCTTTTGGTCAGGTCCCTGATCTCGTCGTCGGCCGGGGGGATGGGAACCTTCAGGTTCAATTCGCCGGCGGCGATATGTGTGCTGGCCTCGGCCAGGCGGCTGATGGAGCCGCTCAGACGGCGGGCGAAAACAAACCCCAATATGGCCACCAGGATAATGGCCACCAGGGAGAGGAGACCGAAAACCTTCCAGAGGTTATTTCTTATGTAGTCGTACTTTTTCTCTAAAACGCCGACGTAGAGAATGCCCACGGTCTGATTCTCCACGTCGTGGACGGGCTCGTAGGCGCTGATGTACCAGTCGTTGACCACAAAGGCCCGGCTTCGCCAGGGCCGGTTGTTTTCCAGGACCTTGTCGTAGACCTCGGCGCTGACCCGGGTGCCCAGGGCCCGGTTGCCGTTGGGCAGGATTACGTTGGTGGCGATCCGGACATCCCACTGAAAGATGGTCACCGTGCCCACCTGATGCCCGTCGATGACCTCGTCCTCAAAGACGATGGATCTGATCTGGTCCACCAGCTGGTGGTTGCGGTTCAGTAGGGTGCCGCCGTAGATGACGCCGGTCAATCTTCCCTGGATATCGGTGATGGGCGCGGCGGCGACCATGGCCAGACCGGAACTCTCCGATTCCTTAGCCCTTTTCTTGGCCATGGGGGTGGGTTCAAAGGCAATGAAGGCCCGCTCGTTCAGGTCGCCGCCTTCCTGTTCCAGGCGGGTCCGGTCGAAAACCTGAAAACCGTTGGCCTTCTGCCCTTTGAGGACGCGGCTTATGAGAGGATCGTTGGTCAGATAATCCCCTTCGCTATATGGTGGAGTGGTTCTGAGCATGACCTGCCCCTGGTGGTCGGTCAGGACCAGAAAATCCAGATTGTACTGGCGCCGGACCGCCTCCAATTGGGAACGGCTGGATAACTGGTCCCCGCCTCCGAAGACGGAGGCCACCCGGCGGCCCGAACTGAGCACGCCCACTAGGATGGACAGCTCGTTGAACCGGCTGTTAATAACGCTCCAGGCGGAGCGGATGTCTATCCCCACCCGCTGCTGGGCCTCGACCAGGGTGGTCTGGTTGATGAAGATTGAGCCGCTGACTCCGGCCAGGAGGCCGAAAACGGCGATGACCACGGTCAGGTTGAAGATAATCCTATTTTTTAGACTAATCCGCATGGCTCAGGACCTTCATGGTCGGCTGTCTTCTTTAAAAGCGGTATAGCAAAAAGAGTGCCTATTTTGTCGTAAAGATAGAGTTTGGTTTTTGGCGACTCCATGAGGTCTGCCGGGGCTATGGCTGGCGACCGAAAAAATTATGTCTAAAAAACGGGAGGCTGTGCCGGAGAAGCATCCCTTACACCCGAAACCGGCCCTGATTCAGGCAATCAAGCGATCCATCGTCTAGTGACGTTGATTAGCCTCATCAATCACAACTATACCCTACAGCCGTCGCCCTTAGCAAAAAAAAGGCGCCGGAATCAATTCCGGCGCCTTTGAGGCTGGTACATACAAGGCCGGACTTGATCCGGCAGGTCACTATCCCTGGGCCATCTCGGCATCCCAGTAAGGCGAGATCTCCCTGAGCCGGGCCACGATCTTGGGCAGATGCTCCAGCACGAAGTCCACGTCCTCGTCCGTGGTGAAATAGGACAGGGAGAAACGGACCGTGCCGTGGGCGCAGGTAAAGGGCACGCCCATGGAACGAAGCACATGGGAGGGCTCCAGGGAGCCGGAGGTGCAGGCCGATCCGGAGGAGGCGGCGATGCCCAGAGCCGACATCTTCAGCAGGATGGATTCGCCCTCGATGAATTCAAAGGAGATGGAGAGCGTGTTGGGCAGCCGCTCGGTCTCCAGGCCGTTGACGTAGCACCTGGGAATGGCCTTGAGCAGGCCTTCCTGGAGCCGGTCGCGCAGTCCCTTGACCCGGGTATTCTCCTCGTCCAGATGGGCCGAGGCCAGCTCAAAGGCCTTGCCCAGGCCGATGATGTAGGGCACGTTCTCCGTGCCGGCCCGGCGGCCCCGTTCCTGGTGACCCCCGATCATGAAAGGCGAAAATTTGGTTCCCTTGCGGATGTAGAGCACCCCGATGCCCTTGGGCGCGTGGAGCTTGTGGCCGGACAGGGAGAGCATGTCCACCGGGGCCTGGGACAGGTCGATGGGCACCTTGCCCACGGCCTGGACCGCATCCGAGTGGAAGATGACCCCCTTGGATTTCACGATCTCGGCGATTTCGGGGATGGGGAAGACCACCCCGGTCTCGTTGTTGGCCCACATGATGGAGACGATGGCCGTCTCATCAGTGATGGATTCCGCGAGCTGATCCAGGTCCAGCCGGCCCTGGCTGTCCACGGCCAAATAGGTTACGGAGCAGCCCTCGTGTTTTTCCAGGTGCTGGCAGAGGCTTAAAATGGCAGGGTGCTCAACCCTGGTGGTGACGATGTGGCGCTTCTCTGGCTGGGCCCGCAAAGCCGATCTGATGGCCGTGTTGTCGCTCTCCGTGCCGCAGGAGGTGAAGACGATGTCCCAGGGCTGGGCCTTGAAAAAGGAGGCGACGATCTCCCTGGCCTGGTCCACCCTTTTCTGGACCTGGCCGCCGAAGGCGTGGGCCGAGGAGGGGTTGCCGTACAGATTGTTGAAAAAGGGCAGCATGGCCTCCACCACCTCCGGAGCGGCCTGGGTGGTGGCGTTGTTGTCCAGATAAACCTGTTTCACTCCTTGACCTCCTCAACCGAAAGTTCGCTGGTGACATGATCCCGGAGAACGGTCTGGACATAGTCCTTGAGGGTCGCCTCGCTGGCCGCGCAGGTGGTGCACATGCCGCGCAGGGCCACCATAACGGTGTTGCCCTCCACATCCACCAACTCGATATCGCCCCCGTCGGAACGCAGGGCCGGCCTTATCTCCTTTTCCAGGGTCTCCTCGATGAGTTTTATTTTCTGAATGTTGGTCATCTTTTTGGGGATGGGGCTCTCCGAAGCCTCGGCCATGACCTTGTCGATCAGGGCCTGGATGTCCTCATGGCATTTCTCGCATCCGCCCCCGGCCTTTGTGGCGCCGGTGACCTCCTCCACGGTGGTCAGGCCGTTCTCCCGGATGGCCTTGATGATCTGGCGGTCGGTCACCCCGAAACACTCGCAGACCAGCTCACCGCCCTCCTCCTGTTCCACGGGGGGCAGTCCGCGATAATCCCTCAGGGCCGCCTCCAGGGCCTCGGCACCCATGACCGAGCAGTGGATCTTCTCCTTGGGCATGCCGCCCAGGTAGTTCACTATATCCTTATTGGTCAGCTGCTCGGCCTCGTCCACGGTCATGCCCTTGACGATCTCGGTCAGAGCCGAGGAGGAGGCGATGGCGCTGGCGCAGCCGAAGGTCTTGAATTTAGCGTCGACGATCACCCCATTCTCAATCTTGAGAGTGAGTTTCAGGGCGTCGCCGCAGGCGATTGAGCCTGTTTCACCCACGGCGTTGGCTCCCGCAACCTCGCCCACGTTGCGCGGGTTGTCGAAATGTTCGCGGGTTTTCTCTGTGTATTCCCACATGGCAGGGCTCCCTTGGCTGGGGAAAACGGCCGTCGCAAAGAAACACCATGCCCCTTGGCGGCAGACCGTGAACATCCTTTGTGAACCGGCTCGAAAAATGACGGACGGCGTCTATTCCGGACCGATAATAAATATAATCATCCGGACGGACGAAACAACCCCCGAAGTTTAGTTTGAGAGGGTGACCATATGCCCACTTAGCAGACCCAGGACCGCTTGTGCCGGTGTCGCCGGTTTAGTGGCCTTCTCCAGGCTCCACCAGTTCGATCATGACCCCATGGGTGGCCTTGGGGTGGAGAAAGGCGATCCTGGCGCCGTGAGCTCCCTGGCGTGGTTTTTGGTCGATCATGGCCATGCCCTTGGCGATCAGCTCCTCCACAGCCTGGTCGATGTCCTCCACCTCCAGGGCGATATGGTGGATGCCTTCCCCCTTTTGGGCCACGTACTTGGCCATGACCCCGTCCGGGTCGGTGGACTGGACCAACTCCAGATTGGTCTGGCCCACGGGCACAAAGGCTATCTTCAGCTCACCCAGCATCTCTTCATGATCCAGGTTCAGCCCCAGGATCTCGGTGTACATCTTTTTGACCGGCTCCAGAACGTCCACGGCTAGGCCGATGTGGCTGATCTTCTTAATTTTCATCTGAATCTCCACGCATGATCCACTATATTCCGAGGGCTTTTTATAATACCACAGGGACCCGGAGCTGTCACCGCTGGTGTTTTTTCACCGCCGCCTGGTGTCGGGCGTAGTTTTCGGAGAAGTGATGGGTCCCGTCCTTTTTGGCCACAAAGTAGAGATAATTGGTGTCGGCCGGGTAAAAGGCCGCCTCCAGGGCGGCCCGGCCCGGGTTGCCGATGGGGCCGGGCGGCAGACCCGGGTGGACATAGGTGTTGTAGGGATGGGGATCGGCCAGGTCGCGCTTGGTAATATTGCCGTCGAAATTCTCCAATCCGTAGATAACCGTGGGATCGCATTGGAGAAGCATTCTCTTTTTCAACCTGGAGACGAATACTCCCGCCACCAGAGCCCGTTCCTCGGGCGCGTTTGTTTCAGCCTCCACCAGGGAGGCCAGGATCACGGTCTGAAAATCGGTCAGATTGGTCTTCTTCTCGCCCAGGGACTTGACCTCCTTGAAGACCGCTTTAAAGCGGTCCACCATCTTGCGGATAATGGCCTGGGCCGACATGCCCCTGGAAAAATAGTAGGTATCCGGGAAGAGATAGCCCTCCACGTTCAGAGCCGGAATGCCCAGGGAAGTGGAAAGCTCCGTATTCGCGGCCTGGGCCAGGAAAGCCTCCCGGTCCACCAGCCCGGCGGATTCCAACTCCTCCCCGATCTCGGCCACGGTCAACCCCTCGGGCAGGGTGACCCGGTACTGGAGCGGGGTTCCGCGCCTGATCACCTCCAGAATCTCCCTGGGGCTGAGGCTGGGCCAGAGTTTGTACTCGCCGTATTTCATCAACCGGCCCTGGCCCATTATCCGGGTCAGAACAAAGAACACCTGGGGGTGGGCGATTATTCCGGCTTCGGCCAGTTTGGAGGAGATGTTCTTAAGACTCATTCCGGCCGGGATCTGGACCACCTTGGGTGCCCCCTGGGGGTCCAGGGGGGTGTCCAGGTAATACTGGGCCAGACGCAGGGCCGGCACCAGGATCAGGACGGCGGCCACCCATAGCCAGGCCAGGACTTTGGGGAGCCTCCTTTTCACCCGGCGCTTCCTTTAAAGGAAAGGCGGTCCAGATAGCCCTGGAGGATGATGCTGGCCGCGATCTTGTCCACCACCTTCTTGCGCTTGGCCCGTGACATGTCGGCCTGGATCAGGGTTCTCTCCGCGGCCTGGGTGGATAGCCGTTCGTCCCAGAAGACGATCTCCAATCCGCTCTCTCGGGCCAGGGCCTGGGCAAAGGCCTCGGTCTTGAGGGCCTGAGGCCCCTTGGAGCCGTCCATGTTACGGGGCAGCCCCACGACCGCGGTCCGGGCTTCGTACTCCCCGGCCAGACGGGCCACCTCGGCGCAATCCTTCAGCAGAGCCTGACGTCTGATCACGGTCAGGGGCTGGGCGGTCCATCCCATCTCGTCCGAGACGGCCACTCCTATGGTCTTGTCACCCACGTCCAGCCCCATTATCCGCATCTCAGCTCCTTAATAATTTTTCACCCACAAGAGCTGTCAGCAACAGCAGGGACAAAGCCGAGTAGGAGAATATGGTTTTTGTTCTGGCCCTTTTCAGCCGCTCCCCGGTCCGGACCTCGGCCCTTAATTCAAAAGCCGCGCTGAAAGCCAAGGGGGCCGCGGCCAGGCCTATCAAGGCTAGCCAGCCCACCTGGGCCACCCGGGCCAAAGGGACCAGGGAGGCCAGGGCCAGAAGGGACAAGGCCAGGTGGGACCACAGGGTAGCCCCCGGTTCTTCGGCCTGGCCGGATGGGGCCTTTTCCCCTTTTGATTTTCTGCGCGTCCAGGTCCGCATGAGGACCGGATCGGTGCCCATAACGGCACTCAGGAGCAGGGCCTGGGGCAGGCCCACCAGGGCCGAGGCCGGGGTCATGATTCCGCTCAGGGCATAATGGACGCCCATGCTCAAGAGGGGGCCGAAACCCAGAAAAGTGACGATCTGACCCGGCCCCAGACGCCGGCAGCGGGGCGGCATGAAGATGTAGATCAGGCCGGCTGCGATTCCTCCGAAACCCCACAGGAGAACCAGGGGCCGGTCCTGGCCGGCCAGCCAAAAGCCCAGGCTCAGGGCCAGGGAAAAGAACAGGGCCGTGGAGCCCACAAGAGCCCAGGTGAAGGGGGAGATCCTGATATCGCCCTGTTCCGCGCCCAAGGGGTAACGGGGCGGATATGTGTTTTTGTTTACCAGGTAAAACAATAAATTAAAGGCGATATGGAGCAGCACCAGGCCGGCCAGGGAGACCGCCGCCAGGCGGACGGGGAGGTCGCCGAAAACCAGGAGCACCAGGGCTGCGGCCGTAAGGAAGCCGAGCACCGAGCCGAAGAGAGTCTCCCCCCTCAGGGCCTTTAAATACTCCTTCACCTGCGCTCCGGTCGGAGCTGAATCTGTGTTCGGCATGCAACTTTTCCGAGAGGTTCCAGTTGTCATCCATAGAACGGATAGGGGCCGGAGCCCGATACCATTCCCTTACCGTAGGTATATAGTCGGCTTGGGACCGGCGGGCAACCAATTTCTGGCAGCATGGGCCGTCCCGTCTCTGTCTAAGGGCGATCGGGAGGGACGGCTCAGACTTGCTTTTAGGCTTGCCTTGTGATAACCGTTCTCAATTGGATACGACTATTATTCACGGGCTTTAAGATTATGATTTTCCTGTTAGCGGCGTGGCCGCTCCTCCGGAGGAGCGATTGCCAAGGCGCGGAGAGTCATCAATCCGGCTCGGAGACCGGCTTTATGAAGCGGGAGATTTACATATGCTTACAGCGGCCATAGCTCTGGGGTGTATAGGACTTTTGGCGGCGGTGGGCCTGGGGGTCGCGGCCAAGGTGTTTTATGTGGAGGTGGATCCTTTGGTGGCGGCCATTGAGGAGGCCCTCCCCGGAGCCAACTGCGGCGGTTGCGGATTCGCCGGGTGCTCGGCCGCGGCCGAGGCCACTGCCGCCGGCAAGATGCCCCCCAACGGCTGCGTGGCCGGAGGACCTGAGACTCATCTGGCGATAGCCGCCCTGGTGGGCCTGGAGATCAAGGAGACCGAACCCCAGATAGCCCAGGTGGGTTGCCGCTACCCGGTAGCCCGGGCCGATATCAAATTCGACTACCAGGGCGTGGACGACTGCCGGGCCGCGGTGGTGCTCAACGGCGGTCCCAAGGAGTGCCCCATCGGCTGCGTGGGGCTTGGCTCCTGCGTTAAGGCCTGCCCTTTTGATGCGCTCTCCATGGGGCCGGAGGGGCTGCCCGTGGTGGACGAGCTGAAGTGCACCGGATGCGGCACCTGCGTGCGCGTCTGCCCGGTGATGATCATGAAGCTCACCTCGGTTACGGATCGGATTCTGGGCGAGTTCGAGACCGTGGACTGTACTGCTCCCTGCCAGCGGGCCTGCCCGGCCGGGATAAACATTCCGGCCTATATCCGCTATGCGGCCCAGGGGGACTACGCCAGCTCCCTGATCACCATCAAGGAGCGCAACCCGCTGCCCCTGATCTGCGGGCGGATCTGCCCCCACCCCTGCGAGTTGGAATGCCGCCGCAACCTGGTGGACGAGCCGGTGGCCATCAACCCCATCAAACGGTTTGTCTCCGAATACGAGAGAAACACGGGCGCCTATCTGGAATTGTTCAAGGCTCCGGCCACGGGCAAGCAGGTGGCCGTGATCGGCGGCGGGGCTCTGGGGCTCACGGCGGTGGCTTTCCTGGCTCGTCTCGGACATGAACCCGCCCTGTTCGAGGCCGGGCCTGAACTGGGTGGGCTTTTGAGAACGGTTATCCCCGAAAGCCGGCTGCCCCGTGAGGTTTTGGATTTTGAGATCAAAGGCATCCTCAAGCTGGGGGTGAAAGCCGAGTGCAACCAGGTAATGGGCCGGGACTTCAGCCTGAGCGGTCTTATCAAGGCCGGGTTCGAGGCGGTGCTGGTGGCCACCGGAGGATGGGACTCCAGCCTGTTGAGCGACGGCCGGGTCGATCTTTCCCAGACCGTGCCCGGAGTACGCCTGCTCCTGCCCCTCATGCTTTCCTGGAAAAAGGGCGAGCGGGTTCCCCTGAGCGGCCGGGTGACCCTTGTCGGCGGTGGCAAGGCCACCCTTGCGGCCGCGGGCAAGGCCAAGGAGGCGGGGGCGGAAAAGGTCACCGTGCTCTTTACCAAAACCAGGGAAGAGGCCGGTCTGAGCCAGGAGGACCTGGAAGCGACCCAGGAGGTCGAGATAATTTACCAGGCCAAGGCCTACCGGCTGCTGGGCCGGGGCGACAGCCTCACCGGGCTGGTCTACCGGGTCGGCAACAAGACGGAGGAGCATGTTCTGGAGACGGATGATGTTATCGCCTCCAGCGGCCGCCTGCCCGAGCTGATCGTGACCCCTAACATGGAGCCCGCCGCTTCGGACGAGATTCCGGCCGAGGCCGAGCCCACCTGGCAGGCTTTCCGGCCTTACGGCCGTCAGGGGCAGGGGCAGGGGCAGGGGCAGCTGGGACTGTTCGACTCGGACCGGACGGTGAGTGATTACAAGGCCGTGGTGGAGGCTGTGGGCGCCGGCAGACGGGCCGCTTCCTCGGTCCACAAGGTCATCTCCGGGGAGGCCGTGGACGGACCCTCGCGCATGCTGGCGCCAGGTTTCAAAGTCATAAACGTCTCCCAGGTGGAGAATCTGGCCGGCTGCGAGCCCCGTTCCCTGGTGGACAGGGTGGAACCCGAGGAGGCCCTGGAACAAGACCGGGAGGCGGAAGTGACATACACCGAACAGCAGGTCCGGGCCGAGGCCGGGCGTTGCCTCAACTGCGGTCTGATCTGCTACGAGAGAACCAGGTATCACTGACCCGCTTGAACCGTTGCCGTGGAAGGCGGCCCGCTATGGGGCACCGCAGACCTGGAGAGCATAAAATAAAAATACCTGGAGATTAGCGGGTTAAGAATTGGGCGCGTATAATTGAATAAGCACTGGTGAAAAAGGCGAAAAAGGTTATCATAGCCTGGTTAGCGGAACGGGCGGCGAAAGACTGATTCGGCCCCTCTCCCGGTTGACAAGGCGGGCCCGCTGTGTTACTAAGATTCGCCTGACGCCACGGGCCGTTAACTCAGTTGGTAGAGTATCTGCCTTTTAAGCAGAGAGTCGAGTGTTCGAATCACTCACGGCCCACCAGGCGCAATATGGACCACGTCCCCATCGTCTAGCCCGGTCCAGGACACCGGCCTTTCACGCCGGCAACACGGGTTCAAATCCCGTTGGGGACGCCACTGACACTAGGAAATCCCCTTGGTCGTTTTGACCGGGGGATTTCTTTTTGCCAATCACGGGCGGTATGTACTCTATGACGATTTTTTCCGGGTGAATCGTGATAGACTTGATGAACTTGGAGAGGAAAAGGTGTTTCTGCTGTGGGGTGGCTTTCTGAAGGAATGACCGGAGGTCTTTTTTTGTTTCAGTGAACTCTTTTTTCGAAAGGGGGTAGTGGCTGGCCTTTGGTAAGCTCCTGAGCCTTTCTTCCGCTTCCTCCCTGAGCTTGGAATTTTTTTCTTCCTCTGTTTTGATCTCTTCCAGCCTTTCAGAGACTAAATCGAGACTCAGCTTTCCTTCCTCGATACCCGAAAAGTAGATGGCCTTCTTTCTTTCAAGCTCTTTCTGGGATGCCTCCAGGTTTTTAATGATTTTTTTCTGCTCTTCTATTTCGTCCTTTGTGGATCCCTCGATTAAGCGACGGTATTTTAATAGGTTTTCATGTGTGAATATTCTGTCTGTAACTTCTCCAAGAATAACCTGGTCAAGCTCGTCTCCACGAAGGTTACGGTTATCGCATGTCTTTGTTCCTTGGCTGATTCTTGTCTTGCATCGGTAGTATGGGTATTTTCCTCTGTAGTAGTCACCTATCACGTAGTGGTTTCCGCAATTGCCGCATACCAGGAGGCCGGAAAGTATTTGTGTGGTTGACCGCCTTCGTGCCTTAAACTTTCTCCTCTTCATTTTTTCTTTGACGGCACTGAACGTATCATCATCAACAATCTGCGGGACACTTATTCCAATCCATTCAGACCTGTCTTTTTCTTCTCTTAGATGAACTCTTTTCCCTAGTTCTTTTCTTTTTCTGGTGTTGAAGTAGTGTGTTCCTGAATAACAATGTTTTCTTAATATTTCTGATATGCTGCTTTTGCCCCAATGATTTTTAATTCTTGGTCTGAATCCTTTTTCTTCTAAAGCTTCGATAATTTCTGTATAGCGGTATCCGTTAGCATGCATCTGGTAGATTAGCTTTACTGCCTCTGCTTCCTTGGGCTCAATTTTCCAAACCTTCTTTACAGTGTTTCCTACAGGAACCGGTTTAAGCTTATATCCGTATGCTGGCCTGCCGCCGGTGTGAAATCCCTGTTTGGCTGTTTGCTGAAGACCTCTCATTGATTCTTTGCTGAGAAGCTCGGAATAATAGCTGTCGATCAGTTCAATCATTCCTTCAAGTATTCGTCCCTCGGGGGTATCTTCTATGGGCTCTGAAATGCTTATTACCCGTATTCCCTGTTTCGAAAGGAGTTTTTTATAAACAACGCTGTCAATTCTGTTTCTGGCAAACCGGCTGAGCTTCCAGACAAAAATAAACTTAATGCCTTGAATGTTATCTCGGCAATTCTTTATCATCTCCTGGAACTGGGGCCTGTTGTCAGTGGTCGCACTCTCTGCCTCGTCAATGAACTCCTTGACGATCCTCACACCGTTATCAGAGGCGTACTTGCGTATGATCTCAACCTGGGATTGGATAGAAGTCCCTCTCTCAGCCTGAGCCTCAGAGGAGACACGAGCATAAGCATAAGCATTTAGCTTTCTGGCCATCATAAGGAAAGGATACCACCTCGATGCTTACCTGTTCAAGGTCAATTTACTTCTTTCAAAATACGGGCATATTATCCATTTTATCCTACCCTTGTAAAAAGAACCTTTGAACCCTTAACCCATTGTATCCACAGTGTATTGTTCGAGCCGAAGGCGAGTGAATATTGAATGACCAGCCGTAGCGTAGCGGAGGCTAAGCCCTTAACCTTTATTTTGCCTGTTGAGGCATTTTTATTATTTTTGAATTTCTTAGAATTCTGGCTATTTGATTAGAATTTGATTTCTTACCATAGGAACATTTCTTTGAATGTGTTTGGATGTATTCTGTATATGGAGCATATGCTGATGAACTTGCTGCTGTTTAGTATTACGTTGTCTATGATTGCACCTTCTTTTCTTAATATATCTAATATTTCTACTTGATTTATTTTTCTTATTTTATTCATTTAGTTTTCCTCCTACCTCTTTTTGATTTCTTCATGGTTGTTTACTTGGAAGAAATCTGAGGTGGGAGGCTTGTCTGACTTTACCGACTAGTTGTTTGTTGGTCGAAAGAATTAAATGGTTAGCAAAACCTTTTTTGTTTTGTGCCTTTTATTGCTTTCGGCTGAATTAGTTGAAGCCTGTTAGCTTATTTTGTGTATTGGTAGTGAGGTATTCCTTTTGTGATGAATCCTTGCTTCACTTTGACTTGTTTGACCTTTACTTCGTTGTGAAACTATGGCTTATCAAAGTCGTTAATTCTATAGTCAATTGAGTTAGAATATAACAATGAAATATCCCATTGATAGCCCTGTAAAAAATGGGTTTGGAATATTTATTCCATCACTGAAATCAACTAATCCACTTCCTCTCTTGCGAAAGATTAGAATTATTATTAATGGAATAAAGTGAACAAGGAATAAGTATGGAATGTCCAATATATAATAAAGGATGATGTGATGAATTATCTCTGAAAGGTATTTTATTCCAATTGCTATTAGGAATCCGAGCAGATTTCCAACGGTCACAGGTACTACAAAAAACCTAAATAAATTTCTTGATATTGGTACCCGTTGAGTATTTATTCTAGGAGTAATCATAGATTTGCTATTTTTTAATAATGATTGGGTGCCATATTCTGCTTCTGTACTGAAGTACTCCCCAGTGAAATACTTTGCCTAATGATACACCTAATCCACCAACCATATAAGGAATGAAGCAGGACATGATGGAGGTGGGTTCTATGTTCAGCTTAACAAATATTACTCCTAGTCCTACTCCGAAACCTGAAAGTAAGCCTTCAAATAATGGTTTCCAAATGAAACTAGTGAGATTTCCATGTTCTAAAAGAAAATAGATTCCTCGGAATATGATTCCAAGGCCAGCTAGGACCCCGAGTATGGTAAACTTGGTTTTATGGTTCATATTCTTATCATATTACCAATTATATTTACTGGAGAGTAGTTAACAACATTTATTAACTAACCAATATACCGTACTATAAAAATGATTCAAAGTCAAGAGGGTGTGACAATTAAGTACTCTATCCGGGAGGAGCCTTTTAAAACCATAGACTCTATAGACTGCATAGTAGAAAAAATTAAAATTCCGTTGAACTCTATAGAAGAAGAGAATGATGTAGTAATCCAAGATAAAATAATATGGGGCGAAGTATACGAAGGTAATGCTTCAATAGCAATTAATATTCAAGGCACCTTAGAAAAAATAGAGTCTTCGTTGATTCAAATAATCAACGAATATGATTTACCATCAATTATTCTAAAGAAAAGCCAATTATTTGCAAATGGCGATACTGATAAAGGAATTGATTTAACTAAATCAGTAATAGAACAATTAGGTGGAAAAGTAACCAAGAGAAAATTTCCATATCTTGGGTATGGATATGTTAAATTCTTTATTCGTAAAGCGTAATGCAAAATAGACATATTTTAGGCTGAATATATTTTGATCGATTATATTACTTCACTTGTTTGGTTTTGTGTATTGGTAGTGAGGTATTTCTTTTGTGATGAATCCTTGCTTTACTTTTACTTGTTTGACTTTTACTTCGTTGTATTTTCTTAGGCGTGCCAGGCAGGTGTTTGTGCTGGTGTGGGAGACTTTTATTGCTTTTGATAGTTGCAGGTTTGTGAACCACTTTGTCTTGTTCTTTGATAGGAATTTGGTTATTTCTTGCTGTCCCATTTTTCCTATTTCCTGCTTATCGTTTCCTTGAATGCTTGCTTGTCTTGTAGTGCGAACTTATTCGGTGTTGGCTCTTCGTTGTCGTCTTGTGTCTGGCTGATTTCGTACAGTACCTTGAAAGCGTTTAAGACTGATTTGTTGTTGTCCATGTCTAAGTCGGCTGATGTTACTGGTCTGGATTTTCCGTACTGGTCTCTGATGATGTGCTTGATATTATATGAGGAAGAGAAATACTCTTCTTCCTCTTCCTCAAAACACTCCTTTTTCCCAGGAATTTCTAAGTAATAATCGGTTATCTTTTGCAGGTGTTCTCTTAGCCTGTTTATTTCTTGTTTGAGTAGGCTGTGGGTCTCTATCAGGTCGCCGAAGTCAAGCCTGTTATTCGTATATTTGTCTATTCTTTGCAGTAAGTTTTGCTGGCATAGCAGGTTGTAGATGCTGTTTTCTAAATCGATTGCTTGGTTCATTTTTCTTAAGGTTTGGGTGAGCGTCACCTTAATCACGCTCCTCCAAAACCAGTTTGGCCTCTATTTCATCCAGGGCCTGCCTGATTGAAGTCAAGTCAGTCCTTGTCAATCCGTTAAGGCTGAAAACCTTGCCAGTAAATTCTGAACGGTTTTCGCTGTTTCTTTGCAGGACAGTCTTGCTGATAGAGAAACAGTCAAACAGTTCTCCATTCCTTGCCCTGTTTTCCCAGCAGGCAACGCTGACCTTACCCACCACCACCTTTTCCTTAGGTTTGCTAACTGAATTCTTTCTTGCCATTTTTCTTCTGACCTCCTGTTGATTGGCTTTTATTCATAGCCGGAAGCCATGCCTGGAGAACGGCGGAACTTAAAAAGCTTTCAGAACCAAAGACAAGAAGATGGTTGGGTCGAACGATTTTTATGAGAGCCGTGGAGCTATGAAAGAAAAAAAGCCGAGAAAAAAAGAGAGGTCGGAAAAGAAGGCAAAGGAAAGGACTGAAGCAAGCCAGGATGGAGAGTGGTTTGATGGGTAATGAAGTGAACGGCTGGAATGAATCGGGAAAATAGATAGCAAAGAATAAATATCCAAAATAAAGATTAAATATGGTTGACATGAGAGTTTTCATGGTTAAAAATTGAGATAGGGAGAAGTACGGCTCTCTGCTAATTGGGGTTGTTATCAGAATAGTCAGTACGTAAAGTCCCTGCTCATTTCATTTGCACTCCCTAACTATTTAACCGATATGGTAAATATGAAAGGGGAAGTTATGAGATGTCCTACTTGTGGGAGGATAGTCGGCCATGAGGAGTGGTGTTCGGAATTCATTAAGCCTCTAGATGGATTTAAGCCTTTGGGCTTTAATGATGAGGATGACTCAGGCTTTAAACTGCCTCCGCTGAAACCCATAAGGGATTTGCCTGAACCAGGAAACTTCGGCCTTCCAGATCCAACCTCTATCCCTAACCAAAACACCGGAACAATAAGAAATAGTTCAGGCGCTGATATGGGATTCAGGATTTGGGATGATCACATTATTAAAGATATGTGGGGAGCAGAAATCGCAAAGATTGAGGGAAACAAGGTTGTTGCAGGCGAAGGGGTTCAGATCGGTACAGTTTCACAAGAGGGGCACATAAACTTCGTCACTGATCCTTTTGGAGCTACTGGGGCTGAAATAATTGATGGGATAATCAAAAAGTACTGAAAAGGTTTCACTGCCTACGTTTCCGTTTTTGGTCGTATCCTTCAGTCTCATCGAGTTCGTATCGTTTTATCATTATCCCCCCATATACGGGGTGGGGCGTGGTCCAGTCTATCTCGTAACGTGGGCAGTCTTTCACAGGGCTAAAGTAGGCGGCGTTTGGGATAAAATATTCACCCGAACTGACTAAGGGGCGTCCGAAACTGGCACTGTGGTAATAAAGGTTGGGCCTATTGTACGGATAGTAGCTTTTCATTTTTAAATATATAATAATGGTACTATTATACAGTAAGTAATTAATAAGCTTTTCGCTTTCTAACCAAGCATATTTTTTTGAACTGGCGCAACGGGTTAATTCTCCTTGCGAACCGGGGGAAGCTTTGCGTCCAGCTGTGTCGCCAGAAATGATTCTCGCTTTATCTCGTCAAGGATGTAAAGTATCATTTTCTTCTTAAGCTTGACCTTCTCTTCAATTTCCTCAACGAATGCCTCGACTTCTTTCATTCCTGGGAAGACTACCTCGGCAATGTAATCCCAGCCGCTGTTTATCTTATACAGTGAATTGACGTTGCTGCATCCGGTAAGGAGCTTATGGAGGTTGGCCCTGTCCTTCTTATTTGCTGACAGGAGTATCATGGCTTTTGCTGAGTAGCCGAGCTTTTCAAAGCGTAGCAGCGCCGTATATTTTCTTACCAGGCCTGTTTTTTTCAGTCCCTTGATTTTGTCGAACAGTGTTGAGACGGGTATCCTTGTGGCCCTACTCATTGATGTAAGATTCGTCCTTGCATCCTGCCTCAGGGCGGACAGGATTGACATATCTCTTTTGATTCTTTTCATATTTTCACCTTCCCAGGGCTTTTCGCCCTCATGAGACTTGGGTGAAAGCGCTGGAATACTTACTGCCGGTAAGCTGGTTCGGGGGGGAAGCATGCTGTTCTGCCTTCTGCCAAGGTGATAAAATAAGGTCATGATCGTATCTGCCAGCCAGCCCTACTTTGCACCCTTCATAGGTTTCTTTTTCAAGGCTTACCAGTCTGATGTGCTTGTGCTTTTGGATACTGTCCAGTTCTCAAGGCGCACCTCATGGATGGCCAGAAACCGTTTTAAAAATCATCAGGGGACATTATGGCTGACTGTTCCAGTGTGGAAGAAAGGCCTGGGGCTGCAGCGGATCAACCAGGTCAGAATACGCCGGGAAGGCCGATGGGCAAGAAAACACCTGGAAAGCCTTAAATACGCCTACGGTAATGCGCCCTATTTCAAGGATCACCTGTGCCTTGTCGAGGAAATGTTCTCCCTGCGTCATGAAAGGCTGTTAGACCTCAACCTGGAAGTGATCAGGTACCTCATGAGCGCCCTGGATATCGAAACAGAAATATTGCTGCTCTCAGAGCTCGGATGCGATTCAAGCGGAACACAGCTGCTCGTACAGATATGCAAGGAAGTAGGAGCAGATTGCTTCCTAGCCCAGAGCCCGTCAAGGAAATACCTGGATGAGGACTTGTTCCAGGCAGAGGGGATCAGCCTGGCCTATACCGCATACCCTTCTCCAGTCTACCCTCAGCTCTGGGGCGATTTCATCCCAAACCTATCCGCACTTGATCTGCTATTCAATTGCGGCCCGAAATCTAAAGAGGTCCTGCGGGGAAAGCACTCACCGAAAATCCCGTGATGGAGCCAGCTCAAGCCACTTCAATGATATTTACCTGCCAAGGCCTGCTGAATCCAGGTGAAAACCTTATCACAGCGTTTGTCAAACATGGCGAGCAGCAATTCTGAATCATTCGGGTAGTCCTCTTCGCATTCCATCATGATTTCCTGGCAGTGCTTCGCATGGGCCGCCCTGACCATTGCCAGTTCCTCCTCACTGAGGGCTACCGTTTTCCTGGGTCCGTCTCTTGTTTGATAGGCTTGGCTGAAACGGATCTTGAATTCGCCGTTATAAGCTGGGCTTTCACCATCCAAAGCATCCTTGCACTTCCCTATCAGGTCACTTGCCTCGCCCTTGCTCAATTTATCAAAGTCAACCCCACCCAGTATTCCCTCACTCAGCCGTGGATATTTCGCAAATCCTTTCAAGGCCTTAATCTGCTTTTCAGTCGCAATTTCCATTTCACATTCCTCCTGAGAACTCCACCTCAAACGGGCGAAACCCTCTCTCAAAAGGCTGAGAGGGTTTTTGTATATCCTTATGTATAGAGGTTTGGGAACACTATATGCAGCTGAGGAAAGTAGGTTAATACAAAATATTGCGATTGCCCCCTTGACAAGAACGGTGTGGGTGCTTATCAGGGCTTATGATGGGTCGAAAAGCACAAAATATTGGGCCATTGGGGGGATGAAAATGGCTGCTCTGATATGGCTTTTTTGCTTGATTTGTTCAAAGGGGGACCATTATGCCTGACGATAAGATGTTCATCAAATTCTATCCTGTTGGTAATGCGGATTCAGCAATCATCAAAGACGATGACGGCAAATTCTTGATGATTGATTATTGTTGCTCAAAGGAGGCCGCTGACGATGATGATGAGAGGATCAATCTTGAAGAGGAATTGGATGATCTGCTTGGGGACAACGATTTAGACGTATTGGCGTTTTCCCATGCACACGAAGATCATTACCTGGGCTTTTCAGAATACTTTTGGCTTGATTCGAGCAAAAAGCACCAAGGCAAGGACAGGCGAAAATTTAATGAGCTGTGGGTTCCGGACTCCGTGATCTGGGAGATTGGTGTTGAGGATGAGGAGAAACTTTTAAGGGGTGAGGCGCGTTACAGGTTTCTGGATGCTAAAGAGGGTATCAAGGTCATTGGAGAATCAGATTCCCTTAAAGACTACATCAAGAAAAGCGGGAAAGCCACTTACGACGAAGTAAAGCACCTTATAATCAAGCCAGGTGAGATCATATCTGACTTTGAGAGTATTGAGATATTCATCCATTCACCGCATTCCTGGAAGACAGATAATGATGAGAACAAAAACAACCGATGCATTGTGCTGCATTTGGATTTCCTGATTAACGGAGCTTCTGCCGCTACGGCGATTTTTGGTGGTGATGCAGAGTCAGATGCTTGGGAGAGCATCTACTCCTCCTCAAAAAACAACGATAATCTTGACCGGATAGATTTTGATATCTTCAAGCTGTCACATCATTGCAGCCACACAGCCCTAAATAAAAAAGAAAAGGGCGAATTTAGAACAGAGCCTGTACCGAAGGTGAAGGCAATTTTTGAGGATCACGGCCAGGATAAGTGCATCCTTGTGGCTACCTGCAGTAAAATACCTTCACGCGAAAACAGGAATGAGCAAGGCCCGCCCCATTATCAAGCAGCAGAATACTATAGGAAGGTGGCAAAGGATAAGAGCGGAAAATTCAATGTCACAATGGAACAACCATGGGGCAGGACCAGTCTCAAACCAATCATTGTCGAGATCACCAAATACGGTCCCAGAATTAACGAGCTCGCAGGAGCTATTAGCGGTGCAGACGTAATCACGTCTAAAAAATCTGAAAAGCATGGCTGACAAATTCTACCCTATAGAAAGCTACAGCGAAGAAAGGAGGCTCCCAGAAGAGCTGGCAGCAATCAAATCCTCAATCACCAACCACCCTGAAACCCTGAACCACTGCTTCAAATATAAAGCAGAAGGAACACTGGATGGTCAGGACGCTATCGTCCTAGACATCACCGTAAGCGTTCCATCCAGATCACCCTTCAAGGTCAAAGAAACAGAAAGAATAGCTATAAAATATTCAACCGACCATAGGCCGGAATTTAAAGCCTATGCCTTGAGAAGAGATTTCCCTCTACTACCGCATATCAATGTCCAAAAAGAAGGAACGCCAAGTAATCTTTGCCTTTTTGATACTCCGCAATTGGACAAGACATACAACGAATCATTTGTAGGCTTCTTATTCAGGGTTAAACATTGGCTTGATAGAGCAGCAAGCGGAGAACTCCATCTCGATGAACAGGGCATTGAGCCGTTTATCATGGATGTTGCAGGATATGTTGAAATAAACAAAAATATAGAAGAAACCCTGCATGACCCGCTATTTAAATATGAATTATCATATGTTGAACATATCCCCCAGGAACCGCGAGAAAGAAGGGGATACCTGTTGGTCCATCGAGGCAAGATAAATGGAGAAGCCAATACAGTTTATCGCCCAGTTATTCCAATTGTTACTGACCCATATCCTGACCAAATAATAAGCCATATCCCGTCAGATTATCTTCAACTAGAATCGCTATTGAGGGAGAAATTGCATATTGATCTAATGAAAGAAATTGACACATTTATTCTAAATCTATTTCAGAAGAAAATGGCAGGGAAATACTTCTACCAACCTCCTTTATTAATTATAGTAATTCCAAGAGTTGATTCAACGAATAAAGTAATTGGCCATGAACTAATTGGTTTTCTGCTGCCGATAGAATTGGGTGAATTGGGAAGACGTTTTGGCTCAGTAAAATATATACATGAAAATCGGACATTTCACTTTACGGGCGGAAACAAAAGGAATGAAAAGAATCTAAAGAAAATAGTTCCTAAATCCAGCGGTGGACCCCATTGGTCGGACAGTCAGGCGGCGGCACTAAGGTTGAATCGACAGATAATCATCACGCCGCCTTCATGCCCCTTGTCCATCCCTGGGCATGCCCAGGGATGCTTGGCGGGCTTCCGAGATATACCTCGTTCGGGGTGCGGTCGTCCAGGCTGGAGTGTCCCCTCTCGAAGTTGTAGAAGTCGATCCAGTTCCCAACTCCCGTCTTCAGTTCCTTTCCGTTTGGGAAATCATTGAGATAGATACATTCATACTTCAGCGACCACCACAGCCGCTCGATGAAAACATTGTCCATCCAGCGGCCCTTGCCGTCCATGGAGATGGCGATGTTGTTGTGTTTAAGCACATCGGTGAACTCCAGGGAGGTGAACTGGCTGCCCTGGTCGGTATTGAATATTTCCGGTTTCCCGTACCGGCCAAGGGCATCTTCCAGGGCGGCTACGCAGAGGTCGGCCTCCAGAGTATTGGAAACCCGCCACGACAGCACCCGACGGGAGTACCAGTCCATGATCGCCACCAGATACATGAAGCCACGCTTCATGGGCAGATAGGTGATGTCGCTGCACCAGACCTGATTGGGGCGATCCACGGACAAATCCCGCAGCAGATAGGGATAGATCCGGTGCTCGGGATGGGGCTTGCTCAATCTCGGTTTGGGATAGACAGCCGAAATACCCATCTTTCTCATCAAACGCCTGATCCGTTTACGGTCAACGCAGTAGCCTCTTCGGCGAAGATGTCTGGTCATGCCCCTGGTGCCGAAATGGGGCGCTCGCATCCACTGACGGTCGATCAGGCGCATCAATTTCAGATTCAGGGGCGACTCCCCCTGAGGCTGATAGTAGAACGTCGAACGGTTGATCCTCACCAACCGGCATTGACGGGCAATGCTGAGCCTCTCGTGATTGGGATCGATCATCTCTTTCCTCCGGGCGCGGCTCAACGACCGAAGGCTTTGGCCAAAAAATCCCGCTCCACCGTCAACTCGCCGATCTTGGCGTGAAGCTCCTTGATTTCGCCCTGGTGGCTGGTTTCCTTGGCCTGGCGGCCCTTACTGGAGAACACGTCGGCAAGACCATCTACGGCCTGCTTCTTCCATTTGGTTACCAGCGTCGGATGAATCTCGTACTTGGCCGCCAATTCGGCGATCGTTTGATCCCCTCGTAGGGCCTCCAAGGCCACTCTCGACTTGAACGTTGCGTTGTGCTGCTTCCGCTTGGCCATCTCTTCTCTCCTATTCTCATGGCCGATTCAACCTAACACAACTGTCCGATTTCTGGGGTCCACCGCTATCCTTTTCAATCGTCAGGAAGCTTAATGAAGAAACGGCTATGGACATGTCTGCATCAAAGATAGAATTAAGCGATGTTTCAGTTACTGCTGTAGGCTTAGGTGCACTGGGATCTCAAGTAGTACTTAATTTAGCAAGGCAGGGCCTATCCAAATGGACCTTAATAGATCATGATTTACTTTTACCACATAATTTTGCAAGGCATGGTCTTAGTGCACGATACAATGGATTATACAAAGCGGAGGCGCTTGCCATTGAATTAAATTATTTATTAGATGAGCCAGACATAGAACTATATCCTTTTACATTTCGATTGGGGTCCAAAAACCATAAAATTGAAAAAATACTCAAATCAAATCTTATTCTTGATGCATCTGCCTCGTATGAGCTGCAAATGGAGCTGGCATACAATGATAATGTACCGAACAGAGTTGCGAGCACTTATTACTGCGGTGCTGGATTCACATCCGTACTACTCTCTGAAGATATTAATAGAGATGTCCGCATTGATGATATTGATTTGCAGTTGAAGGTATTTGCCCTCGATAATGGTGATGCGGCTTCAATTTTTAAAACACGCGACGAAAATGAGTTGGCCTATGCAACAGCTTGCAGCAGCCGGACTGCTGTAATGCCTCAAGACTTGGTTGCTATCCATGCAGGGATCATTGCCCGACAACTGAAGGACCTTTTCAAAAAAGGTGAAGCTCAGGTCCATGTTAACACGATTCAGACTGATGGCTATTCAGTTAAAAGCTTAGGCTTCAAGCCAGAAAAAGCCATTGTTTCCAAAAACCAGGGGTGGGAATTTAGGATCAGCAGATCTGCAATCAAGGAAATGACTGCTTTTCGAAGAGGAAAAATGCCAGCAGAGACAGGAGGCGTTCTAGTAGGCTGGATAAACAGTCATAAGAAAATAATCTACGTTGGCAAGGTCTTACCCGCTCCTCCTGATAGCGTTGAGCGTCCCTACTATTTTATCCGGGGAAAAAATGGGTTGTATAAGAACGTAGAGGAAATACGGAAAAAATCAAATAATGACCTTTATTACGTTGGTGAATGGCACAGCCATCAAGGAACAATGGTCGAACAGAGCCAGAATGACCAAAATTCCATGAGAGCCCTGGTAAAAACCAGGGGCAGCGACTCATTACCTGGAATAATGATAATAGTCGGAGAAAATGAACAAGTAGGCTGCTATGCTGAGCAGGAATGGTAGACAAGGGTTGGAATAATGGGCTTAGTATCCTTTGACAAATACACTCGCAACGCACGGCTAATGCCAGCGCTCATTACTTTCATGCCCGTATGTCTATCAGTAGCCAGCCTATTTCCTGATAAATTCGCAGGCTGGGACCTTCTTATAGGCATTATTACTACCTTGGGCCTGACAGTCCTGCTTGAACACTTGGCAAGGGATCTTGGCAAAAAAAAGGAACCAGGACTATTTAAAAGATGGGGAGGAAAACCGACAACCTACATGCTCAGGCAAAAAGACTCTACAATCAATCCAATGATCCTTGACCGATACCACAAAACTCTTCATTTGCTCACTGGGCTTGAAATGCCAACATCGCAAGAGGAAAGAAACCAGCCTAAGGCTGCCGACCAAATATACGAGGCCTGCACAAATTATCTTCGCGAAAATACGAGGGATAAAGAAAAGTTTGGGCTGGTATACGCTGAACTAATCGGATACGGATTTAGACGTAATCTCTGGGGCATGAAAAAATTGGGCGTAACTCTATCGATAATATTAACGTCAATACCGGGTTGGACTATCTACAGGTGCATAAACCAATCAGATTGCACCCAGCCAATAAGCTTCATTGCAGCTGGCCTCAACCTTCTCCTGCTTATTATATGGATTGCCCTGATTAAGCCGGATTGGGTTAAAAAAGCAGCAGAATCTTACGCCCAGCAGCTCCTCGCTTCATGCGAACAATTAACCAAATGAATATAGGATGTGCTGATTGGAAATAACGATATTTGATGTCGCCCATGGATTTTGTGCCTATCTAATCGCTGATAACGGTAATTCTATGCTCTTCGATTGTGGCCATAATCCATCAACTGGGTTGCGGCCATCTGATTATCTGACAAGATCAGGCTGTAGAGTAATCGGAAGATTGATGGTTTCAAACTACGATGAGGATCACATAAGCGATTTACCAGAACTGCGTAGACGGCTCCCAATCAACACCCTTTATCGAAACACATCATTATCTTCAGAGGACCTGAAAAGGCTGAAACTTCAAGGTGGCCCACTTGGAAGAGGAATGGTGGCCTTACTCGAAATGATAAGCGAGTACACCGGCAACGTCACAGGTACCGACGATTTGCCAGATGTGGAAATTGCAGTGTTTTATTCTAATTATCCCAACTTCACTGACACAAACAACCTAAGCATGGTCACATTCGTTCATTACCAGGGGATACACATTGTCTTTCCAGGTGACCTCGAAGAACCGGGGTGGAAAGCGCTGCTACCAATTCCGTCATTTCAGAATCACCTTAAACGGGTGAACCTGTATGTGGCATCACACCATGGTAGACAAAGTGGGCTCTGCCCGAAAGTATTTGACTATTGCATACCAGATATCGTAATTATTTCTGATGAATCAATACATTATCAGACCCAGCAAGTGGATTACTCAAAATACGCCAAGGGAATCACTTGGCAGGATGGCAGCACAAGATTCACTCTCTCTACAAGAAACAATGGTACGATAACGATAAGTCAGCCACCCAGATATGCTTACTATATCCACACATCAAGCTGATATTTCTATAATCCCTCATCATGTTGCGTTTGTTCAATTCGTTCAGGTGATTATCTGGTGCAACTGCCTGTACTTGGCTCCTTTTCATCGAATTTGGGCTTTGTTGTCTTATAACGCAATTCTTTCCCAATGGGGCCTCCTTCTTCCCTGGGTCCCGGAGGTCCAATTGCACCTTCTTTGCCCTGGGGTCCAGCTGGTCTAGCAGGACTTCTCGGGTCGGGTGGCCCCATAAGTTCTTTTCTGATTTCAGAATTCTCTCTGATTTCTTTCAGCAATTTTTTGTCATCTAACTGTGAAAAACTTGCTATCAAAAAAACAGGAATAAAGAGAATCACTGCGAGCATTATTGCTCGAGCAGCAGCACGATAGACCCCTGCCTGATAATCATTCCGAGGACTAAGATAATTGGCACATTCAATATAGTTATTTGCCAACATTAATTTGAGCTCGTTCTCTTTCATCTCCGGCGTAACTTCTTCAAGATCTATAACCTGAACACTTTGCATTCGAAAATAAACCAACACCAGTATTATTGCAAGTAAGGCTGGCAACAGAGGGAATATAAGTGCCCAACGCGGTACAACATACGCCGACATAGCCGAGATACCAGCTATGAGTAAAGCTGATATCGTCAACAATAATTTACTCTTGTCGTCAATTACACGTTTCCTTTCTTCCTCCCAGTGAAATATTTTTTCTGCCTCG
Organism: Desulfarculia bacterium; assembly: GCA_963662305.1. Classification (GTDB taxonomy): domain Bacteria; phylum Desulfobacterota; class Desulfarculia. The sequence goes on from OY759351.1 coordinate 2,525,518, forward strand.
CTGAAAAGTAATCCAGCTTGATTAACACAGATATGTGAGTTGCTTGGTAGTCCATGAGTATGGTTATCTTGCTCAAGCACCCCTTCTTTCACTTCATTAAATGTGTGGCCAGGATTGAGTATAAACAAAACAACAAAGACGAGGACATCGACACAATATCGACCGACCTTTTCGCATCGCTCTGCTGCTTTGTGCATAATGTTTTTCATATTCTATTATTCATGGGAGGAAAGATTCACCTCTTTCCTTAATGTGCGAATGAATATGTTGGCGATATTGGCGACGCCTTCTAAATCGAACCATGCCCATTGGCCATTTGGGTTTATTTCAAAAAATACCCACGTCTTTTCCTCATCAATAGCAAAATCAATAGCTGCAAATCGTAGTTGATATTCTCTCATTATGTTACATATACTATTTTGAATGGGGACAGGAACTTCTATTGGCAGATACGCTACTCCTTTCATATTGTTTCTTCGTATGTCGAGTCGCTGTGATCCATCCTCTTCTGGTTTTCTAAGGCCAATCGCGACCATAACTCCATCTAATATCGTTACTCGAACATCTATATATTTCCTGATTTGCTCTTGAAAAAGAACTGGGCATGATCTTATTTCATGTAACATTACCAAATCTCGTTGTTTTAATTTTCTTGTATAAATAATAGTGTCGTCTTGCGGATCAGTTCTTTCTATAAAACCGCTGGCAAGAGGTTTTACAACTACCCCGTTTATATGGCTATCAAAGAATCCGAGTGCCTCTTGGGGGTCAGTTGTGACAAGGCTCTCGGGTACCCGAAAACCACATTTGACGGCTTTGGTCAATTGGTCAGTTTTGTGTGACGCACCAAAATTGCGACTCGGATGGTTGATCCATTTTGAATCAGGGACTTGTGCCAGAAATCCTTCCCATACTTCCGCCCACTCGTCAGCTGCGTGAGCAATATGGAAATGGTCACCATCGAGGAGAGGTGTAAAAGGTTTAGGTCTTCTGAAAACAATGGCCGCAATTTCATCGGGACGAAGAGGTTGTGATTGCCAAGACACAACTTGGTCATGGAGTGACCAAGTAAAGTTCGTCGACATTAAATCTGAATCAGTATTGTACCTAACTACTCTGATTCGTGATTTTTTTAAACAAGACTCAAGATAATCAGCTGTGACATCCTCAGAGTTGGTTAGAATTAAGACAGTGTCGTTCGCCATAAAGTTTAATCAGCGTGCTGGAATGTTCGATAACTCCTGCAGGACACGTCTTGATCCGGTTCCTCCCGTCCCTCAGTCAATGTCTTCGTGCCAGTCGAAGTCGATGATTTAGGAATCGCGACGTATCTAAGGTGCTGAGGGTCCTGGTCAGGTTCTTCACGTGCTGCAGTCCGCGTGGCAGTTCCAGCGCTTATATCATAGAGAATTGGATCTATCTCATCTCTTTGGCCAGTCTGTGAATTTCCGGGTGAAGCTTTGGCTTCTGTCATCGGGATAGCTGGTTCCTCAAAATTACTCCAAAAATAGGTTCGTCCGTCCATAGTTTTGTTCCTTTAATAGCTGGTGATGACGTATTAGTGACCGGAATTACCCAACTATGACTTAGGTGTTCGACCAATTAGTCTTTCCTGGCCCGATGAAAAGCATAAATTCAAATCCGAGCTTTCGGCAGGGTATGTAATAGAAAGATGCGCCTTTTCTCCCTACCATTCCAAAAACAAAATTGCCAATTGTTAGCATACGTCTCTATCCCTGAACTTGTCAACCGATAAGCAGACCCACCACTGTCTGCCAAACATGACTTGATAGTACCTGACTAAAAGAAGTGCTGAGGCTGTGAAAAAAATAGGTAATAAAAATCACGAAAGGTGTAGGCTCAGATGGAAGAAACAGCCGTGGCCAATTGATTTTTAGCCATAGTCTTTCATTTGGATTTTGTTGTATTCTCTATTTCTTGATCCTATCTTTGGTATTTGTTTTTGCATCAACTCATTCAGGGCTAATTGAAAAATCAGTCGAGTTTGGCTTGAATGTTTTTAGGTTATATAATGTTTAGCCTTCATGGAATTCTGGTAATATCTTAAATTCAATACTGTCCAGCAATGGCTCATCATGCTCAGCTACCCGCTTTCGATAATTGCTCATGCGTTTCTGGTTTGGACAGCAGACTATGATCAGGCTGCAGCCAGAAACCAGGTCTTTCTCAATGTTCTGGATTAGATGGTCCGGACTTAGCTCGACCTCTAAAGCCACCAGGTCATCACCGATTGTCACACCAACATCTACATTTTTCAATCCGACCCGTTTTTCTATTTCTGCCTCGAATCCTTTCTTTTCATAGTATTTTTTGATTTTGTGCTGCCAGAATTTATGGACAAATCCGCTTCTGCCGGGGATGGTGAATGGCTTGATTCGGGCAAATTCCATTCCCTTTTCAGTCATTTCGTAAATAATCCGTACTCCTTTTCCCTTTCCCAGGCCGATCTTGTGGGCAGTGACGAAACCTCTTTCAACTAATTCCTTGAAGAGGTTATTAACGGTAGAGGCTGATCCTTTCAGGCCGAGCATTTCAATCCTTGATTTCTGGTCAATGAATGGATGATCCTTGATGTTGGTCAGGATCTGGATCAACTGGTTGTCATCCGCAATCTTCTTTTCTAAAGTTCTCTCTTGAAATTCCTTTCTTTGCTTTGATTCTTGCTCTTGCTTTACAGTCTTCTGCGCTTCCAAGATGTCAAGGTATGATTTTCTTTGTATGATTTCTTTCTCCAGTAAAGCAATTTTGGGTTCCATGAGTTTGTTGATATTCTGATTGGCTATGTTTTTCGTGAATTGAAATGGGAAGATTTGAATTATAAATGGATCGGGCCATCTTCCGTTCATCCGGGCGACTGCCTCAAACACTTGGTTGGTTTTGTCTGATTGAAGTTTTCTCAGTTCCTCTGTTTGTTCGATAGAAAGCCCTAAAGCATGGCTCATCTCGGCTATGTTTGGGCCTCCGCTTTGGGACATGCAGAGCGGTGGACCCCAGAAATCGGACAGTTGTGTTAGGTTGAATCGGCCATGAGAATAGGAGAGAAGAGATGGCCAAGCGGAAGCAGCACAACGCAACGTTCAAGTCGAGAGTGGCCTTGGAGGCCCTACGAGGGGATCAAACGATCGCCGAATTGGCGGCCAAGTACGAGATTCATCCGACGCTGGTAACCAAATGGAAGAAGCAGGCCGTAGATGGTCTTGCCGACGTGTTCTCCAGTAAGGGCCGCCAGGCCAAGGAAACCAGCCACCAGGGCGAAATCAAGGAGCTTCACGCCAAGATCGGCGAGTTGACGGTGGAGCGGGATTTTTTGGCCAAAGCCTTCGGTCGTTGAGCCGCGCCCGGAGGAAAGAGATGATCGATCCCAATCACGAGAGGCTCAGCATTGCCCGTCAATGCCGGTTGGTGAGGATCAACCGTTCGACGTTCTACTATCAGCCTCAGGGGGAGTCGCCCCTGAATCTGAAATTGATGCGCCTGATCGACCGTCAGTGGATGCGAGCGCCCCATTTCGGCACCAGGGGCATGACCAGACATCTTCGCCGAAGAGGCTACTGCGTTGACCGTAAACGGATCAGGCGTTTGATGAGAAAGATGGGTATTTCGGCTGTCTATCCCAAACCGAGATTGAGCAAGCCCCATCCCGAGCACCGGATCTATCCCTATCTGCTGCGGGATTTGTCCGTGGATCGCCCCAATCAGGTCTGGTGCAGCGACATCACCTATCTGCCCATGAAGCGTGGCTTCATGTATCTGGTGGCGATCATGGACTGGTACTCCCGTCGGGTGCTGTCGTGGCGGGTTTCCAATACTCTGGAGGCCGACCTCTGCGTAGCCGCCCTGGAAGATGCCCTTGGCCGGTACGGGAAACCGGAAATATTCAATACCGACCAGGGCAGCCAGTTCACCTCCCTGGAGTTCACCGATGTGCTTAAACACAACAACATCGCCATCTCCATGGACGGCAAGGGCCGCTGGATGGACAATGTTTTCATCGAGCGGCTGTGGTGGTCGCTGAAGTATGAATGTATCTATCTCAATGATTTCCCAAACGGAAAGGAACTGAAGACGGGAGTTGGGAACTGGATCGACTTCTACAACTTCGAGAGGGGACACTCCAGCCTGGACGACCGCACCCCGAACGAGGTATATCTCGGAAGCCCGCCAAGCATCCCTGGGCATGCCCAGGGATGGACAAGGGGCATGAAGGCGGCGTGATGATTATCTGTCGATTCAACCTTAGTGCCGCCGCCTGACTGTCCGACCAATGGGGTCCACCGCTCTGTCTGAACAACTTCACTTCATATGGCGAAGCAGCGTCTGCAATTGCCACGATCTTGGTACCCTTCACTTGCTTTGTTTTGCCAAAGTGGGAGCCAATTTTTTACCCGGGACAACGCTCTCTTCGCGGAAAGCCCCTACTAAAACAATACCGCCCCCCTTAACTGATCCAATTTTAAGGGAGGGTTACAATCTGACTCAGGGGGTGAATGCCCAGAGAAGTAAGAGCTGGGGAAAAACAATGACTCTATCCGTGAAATGATGAATAGGGTAGACTTAATATTTTATTATTAACAGCATGTTAAGATTTTCGTAATATGTTTGGTGCCAGGTTGGGGACGCCAAGTAAATTCAAGGGGTTGCAGCTTCATTGCTGCGACCCCTTTTCCTGTATGGCGTAAATGATGGCGTAAAACAGATTCAAAAACCTGGCGCTCTGTCTTCGACCATATAAAAAACAACAAAAGTTCTCAGTCGATATTTTACTTGACATAAATATTGGTCTGTAATACGAAAAAATAACGTATCTAAGAATGGATAGGCCGACCTGGATATTTAGGGGGAAAAATAACGAAGAGCCGATGATTTATAAAAATCATGATTACCCAGTAAAAACAGTGGGGTCTGCTGTGATAAAATTATACTCTGAAATCACTTTTTTAAGACTCGGACTCCTGCTTTTGATGCTGACGTTGAGTTTGGCCATACCGGGTAATCTGTGGGGAACGGCCTTGGCCGTTACTCTGGATTTTCAGAGCTACGGCGACAGCTCCTATCGGACTACCAATTTTGATGCGGTCAACCAGGACCGCATGGTGGGCTGGTGGGAAAACAGGATGATTTTTAAATACAAACAGGACATTGAAAATAATGTCCTGAAGCATCTGGCCCCGGAGCCCTACCTTAAGGTCCTCCTGACACTCAGCGATAAAAATTTCTTTTGGGAGAATAACCTCGTCTTTGGTGTGGGCGTGGAAGTCCGGTTTCTGGACGGGATCGAGGCTCTTGACAAACCTCACCTGGACTGGATGCAAAGGCTGCGGCTCTATTCTGAAATCCTCTGGATCTCCTACCTGAACGACCAGGCCGGCCCTGAAGTGGACGATTCCGACTTCCGAGTGGGGCTCAGCTTCTGGGAGGAGTGGAACATCCCACCGAATAAATTGACCAAATCTGTTTTGTGGGGCGAGACCTGGTTTGATCTCAGCTACCGGACCGGCAATTTTTCGGACACCTCCAAACAAACCTATTTCGGCGGCTTGATGAGCCGCCTGGGCCTGCAAATGAACAACCTGTTTTCAGACGCTGAGCCGGAGTTGAAAGATGGCCTATCTTTGTTTGTTCTGCCCTATGTGGTCCTGGATACGGCCCTGACCGGAAATGACTATTATTGGGAAAATAGAATCAACTTGGGTGCCGGCTTGCGGCTCATGCCGGTTTTCAGCTGGGCGGACAGTCAGGGGGCGGACCAGCATAAAAACTCAATAATTATCCGTTGCTATGTAGAGTATTTGAATACCCTCGGCCACTGGCGGGGAAACCCCGAGCCTGGCGTGCCTGACCACGATATCCGGGTGGGGGTCAATTTTTCCTTTAACCTGTACTGAGCGGACTGGTTAGTCAAGGGAGCTTCATTGTGGCTGATTTTCCCAAAGATCCAAAGAATGAAGTCGAGCAGGGAAACAAGACCGGCTTGTCCAAAGAGGAGATCTCCGAGCTAATAAGCCAACAGATGTCCTCCACCATCAAGCGGATCAATCGCTATTCGCTGAGTTCGATGTTTCTTTCAATTCTGGCCATCGTGGGCTTTATGATCACTGTTCAGCAGATTTATTCTGGCATTTTTGAAAAGGAGGTCGACCGGGAAAAGGAAATTTGCCGCGAAAAAATAGAGTCCATTGATCGAGAGCACGCCCGGGAGATACGGGATTTTGAGGCGAAATACCAATTTGTTTTAAGTCAAAACCAGGAGTACAACGCCGCAGTCAAGTATTTGAAGCCTGAGGCCGACTATCAACCCGAAGAGAAGATCAATCAGGTCGAGTCCGTTCCACCAGCGACTGATAAAAAAGGAATGATTGAAACAGACCAGGATAAAGTGGCTTTTTATAAACCAGAGCCCTACAGTAATGTGTCGATTGTGTTCAAGTATGAAATTGCGATAAAGAAAGTGAACCCTGAGAGGTATTATTACCTGGCCTTCAATATTGATAATCTGTATTGGCCCACAGTGAAGATAGATGATCCGGTTTCGGGGAAGGTGCTAAGTGGATTCACTGAAGAGATTAATCTTCCGAAAAACGGTATATTTCGCCTGGTTGTTCTGGCGGCCGACTCGAACACAGACTCAAGGATAATAGATTGGCTCAATAAGGGCGCTAGTTCCGAAGAGTATCAAGGCCTTTGGCTGGGTGAGTACAACCTGGGGAGCATACCAGTAATAATTAAAGAATAAGTATATTACAGATAAGTGAACGCAAGGAGGACCGGATGTCCAAATCGAACAAAGTTACCGTCTCAATAGTAATTTTCGGCGCGTTCATGTTTTTTACAACATTGTTGACCGGCCCCTTAGCCTCGGCCCAGGAGAAAACCAAAGTTGTGATCTTTAAACCGGGCGAAGGGGTTTCCAAGTGTTATAATTATGAAGTCAAAATCGAAAATCCGTCGACGGGGAGGTACTACTGGCTGGTTCATGAGATGGTGAGCATGCAGTATCCCAAGGCATACCTCAGGCCCAATCCTGAAACCGGTCTGGCTGTGGGTGAAGCCTGTGAAGGCGGCAAACCTCCTGAGAGGAAATTCAGGATCGGTATTTGGGAGGTGGATGAAAACGGCCATGAAGAGGCACGGAAATGGATGAATAGGCGCCATGAAAGTGGTAAATGCCCGGGCATGATGATGCCCGGACGGGAGATCGCTCATACAATCGTTAACTTGAAATAGAATCCAAACCGACCATTAACGCCTACAGCCTGGTTGCCGTTCCTCAGTTCCCCGGCCTTGGAGAGGTTTTTCAGAGCCCCTGACCGATAGAAGAGTCAGACCGCCACAAAGGCCCAGACCAGGGCTTAGATTAGGGAGAGGGTTGTCCAATGTCAGGGAAAGTGGGACAGGGGTTGGGAGTGACTTAAGGTACAGAGCAATTGATAATAGCTGATCAGATGACGGCAACGCTGGTCTTTTTAATATAGAGAAAACCAGGAGAACACCCGAGGGACTTTTCAGTCCGAGTAACCGTCTCGGGCTCGCGAGATTACATCCACATCCCCGCTATCCAGAACCAGCCGAGCTAATACCACCATCAGCGCTCGAATCCAGAGGTGGACCCGGAAAACTGGACCAGGTGCTAAGGTGGACATATCAGCATCTGAGGAGAACTGAATATGTCCCGCAAGCGTAGAAATTTCAGTCCTGAGTTCAAGGCACGCGTGGCCCTGGAGGCTTTATCCAGTGAGCAGACTCTGTCGGAGTTGTCGTCCAAGTACGGAGTCCACCCTAACCAGATCTCGACTTGGAAGAAGCAGGCCGTAGATGGTCTTGCCGACGTGTTCTCCAGTAAGGGCCGCCAGGCCAAGGAAACCAGCCACCAGGGCGAAATCAAGGAGCTTCACGCCAAGATCGGCGAGTTGACGGTGGAGCGGGATTTTTTGGCCAAAGCCTTCGGTCGTTGAGCCGCGCCCGGAGGAAAGAGATGATCGATCCCAATCACGAGAGGCTCAGCATTGCCCGTCAATGCCGGTTGGTGAGGATCAACCGTTCGACGTTCTACTATCAGCCTCAGGGGGAGTCGCCCCTGAATCTGAAATTGATGCGCCTGATCGACCGTCAGTGGATGCGAGCGCCCCATTTCGGCACCAGGGGCATGACCAGACATCTTCGCCGAAGAGGCTACTGCGTTGACCGTAAACGGATCAGGCGTTTGATGAGAAAGATGGGTATTTCGGCTGTCTATCCCAAGCCCAGATTGAGCAAGCCCCATCCCGAGCACCGGATCTATCCCTATCTGCTGCGGGATTTGTCCGTGGATCGCCCCAATCAGGTCTGGTGCAGCGACATCACCTATCTGCCCATGAAGCGTGGCTTCATGTATCTGGTGGCGATCATGGACTGGTACTCCCGTCGGGTGCTGTCGTGGCGGGTTTCCAATACTCTGGAGGCCGACCTCTGCGTAGCCGCCCTGGAAGATGCCCTTGGCCGGTACGGGAAACCGGAAATATTCAATACCGACCAGGGCAGCCAGTTCACCTCCCTGGAGTTCACCGATGTGCTTAAACACAACAACATCGCCATCTCCATGGACGGCAAGGGCCGCTGGATGGACAATGTTTTCATCGAGCGGCTGTGGTGGTCGCTGAAGTATGAATGTATCTATCTCAATGATTTCCCAAACGGAAAGGAACTGAAGACGGGAGTTGGGAACTGGATCGACTTCTACAACTTCGAGAGGGGACACTCCAGCCTGGACGACCGCACCCCGAACGAGGTATATCTCGGAAGCCCGCCAAGCATCCCTGGGCATGCCCAGGGATGGACAAGGGGCATGAAGGCGGCGTGATGATTATCTGTCGATTCAACCTTAGTGCCGCCGCCTGACTGTCCGACCAATGGGGTCCACCGCTGTTGGCCCCTCTCCATCCGGGTGAAGTTTTATACGAGGAGTTCATTAAGCCTTTGGCTTTGAGCCAGAACCAGCTCGCTCGGGAACTAAAGGTCCCGCCACGCCGGATCAATGAGATCGTCCTGGGCAAACGCGGTGTCTCGGCTGACACTGCTCTCCGTCTGGCTCGCCATTTCGGAACCTCGCCGGAGTTCTGGCTGGGGCTACAGGCTGATTATGAATTGGGTGTGGCCAAAGACCGATCAGAGGCACGGATAGCCAGGGAGGTGCGGGTGAGAAATGAAAGCAGCGCCTTCTATGGCGATGGCGCTACCGCATAGTTATTGATTATGCTTCGTATTTTTTTCTGGTAAACTCTGAATGTTTTTACAATCTTAGTTGCAGCCGTAGAACCAAAAAAATTCGTTGTGAAGTAGCTGGCAGGGGATGCCTGGGTGAGATTTTAGGTGAAAGGCAAACCCTTCAGATAAGGGTTCTGATCTTGGCCAGGCAATCTGATAATACTTCTCCTGGAATATGGCATATGAAATCCGCCTTACGGGCCTGCCAGTCCAGACTTTTGAGATGGTCTGTTAAAACCACACCGCTGACCGGAAGACCCTCTGGAAGAGAGACTTCAAAAGGGTAACCCTTGGCCTGGTTGGTGATGGGGCAGGCCAAGGCCAGGCAGACCCTACCGTTGTACATGGCCGGGGAGATCACCAAAGCCGGCCGTCTACCCGCCTGTTCATGGCCAGCCTGAGGATTAAAGGAGAGCCAGATAATATCCCCCCTGTCCGGAATATACGCCAGGCTCTTTCTCATCACGTCTCGTTCCCTTCAGGCTTACCCCAAGAAGTCTCCTGGTGGAGATTTTCCTTTGTAATTCCCCTGGTCAATTCATCTAAAGAGTAAATCTTGGAACACGGTTTGATCACCAAACGCCCCTCGTCCAAAGCCAACTCGACCTTGCCGCCTTCCTTGAGCCCCGCTTCATCAGCCAACCCCTTGGGAATGCGCAAGGCCAGAGAGTTACCCCATTTGCCGATCTGGGTTTCCATGACGATCTCCTCTGTTTCTACAATGAAGATACAAAAAAATTGCCTTTTCAGCAACAGGAAACCAGAACGGAAAGTAAGAAAGTGAAGCACTTCCTGCTGCCTGCGCTTTCTTCTTAATGAACACCTCCTTAAGCATCATAGATGCTTTTCTCGGTGTCTATCATTTCGGGGGAAGATCAAAGGCCAATGCCAAGCAATTTCGGATCGGGTGGATGGCCAAAGCTCTGGGTGTTTCCGCCAGCGGCTACTATGGCTGGTTGAAACGCCCCGAAAGCAGTCGTGAAAAGGAAAACAGGCGACTAACCGTCGAGATCAAGGCCGTCCATGCGGCCTCACGTCAGACCTATGGCAGCCCCAGAATCCAGGCCGAGCTTGTGGCAAAGGGCCTTTTCTGTTCCCGAGGCCGGGTGGCCAGGCTGATGAAGGAACAGGGCATCAAGGCCGGGCAGAAGCGTAAATTCAGGGTGACTACCGACTCCAAACACTCCCTGCCGGTGGCGCCCAATCGGCTTGATCATCGGTTTGAGGCCCAAAGGCCGAACCAAACCTGGCTGGCCGACATCACCTACATTCCCACCCGCGAAGGCTGGTTGTATCTGGCCGCCGTCTTGGATATGCATTCTCGCAGAATCGTCGGCTGGGCCATGGATAAGCGCATGAACCGCCAACTGATCATCGAAGCCCTGCGCATGGCCATCTGGCAGCGAAAGCCCGCCAAAGGACTGCTCCATCACTCCGACAGGGGCAGCCAATATTGCAGCAGTGAATATCAGAACCTACTGAAACGACATGGCATCGTCCCTTCCATGTCACGCAAGGGCGACTGCTGGGGCAACGCCCCAATGGAAAGCTTCTTCCACACCCTCAAAACTGAGCTGATCCACCACCGGGACTACAGAACAAGGCAAGAGGCCAAATCAGACATTTTCAACTACATCGAGCTGTTCTATAACTCGAAGAAAAGACACTCGGCCATCGGATACATGTCACCAGCCGGGTTTGAACAAAAGGCCAATTCGGTTTAACCCCGTGTCCATTGTTTCGGGGGAAGATCAACAATTGATCAGGGCTGTCCCACTTTCCCTGACGTTGGACATCCAAAGAAACATCAGCTACCAGTTTTTAACCGTCAGTTTTACTCCTCATGCATTATCAGCCGCCACAGCTTAGCCGTGCCCATACCGCCGTACTTTTCTTCCATCGGTAAAAGGTCTGTTCCGATATTCCCAGCTTCCGGATGACCTCCTGGACCGGTGTCCCATGTTCGGCCTTCTGCAGTGCAACAGATATATGTTCCACGGTTAATTGATTTTTCTTCAAGGCAAAACCGCCTCCTTGCAGATAAAATGGTTTCATCGGAGAACTCCCTCTATCCCTGGACCAATATCCGGAGAGGGGGTCACCTAATAAAGCTGTCCCCATTCAGGGGACCACCGCTATCATAGATAGGTGCCGAATTTTAAGTGAGTGCTTAAAATGCTTGACACCATATTATTTACATGGTAATTGTATACAATCAGAATACAAAAAGTGAGAAAAATGAAGCACAAAGTTTATTTAGCCATTAGATCATCTATTATCGATGGCAATTTCAAACCAGGCCAATCCTTGACCGAGGAAAACTTGAGCCGGCAGTTCCAGGTCAGCCGGACGCCGATTAGGGAGGCCCTGATAAGATTGAAGTCCGAAGGCCTCGTGACCATAATCCGGAACAAGGGTGCCTTTGTTAAGGACATCACCTTCAAGGACATCGTCGAAATTTTCCAGATGCGTATCCTCTTGGAAGGTTACGCGGCCTTTTGCTGCATCGATTACCTGGACCCCAATCAAGTGGCGGCCATCCGCTCCCGGCTGATCGAACTGCACGAGAAGAGCGGCTCCCCAGAGGAAATTAGTAAGGTCGGGGTCTCCCTACACAATGTGATCCGGGACAATTGCGGCAACGGCCGCCTGAAAAATTTCATCACCACCATCGAGAGCCAGATTCTCTGGACCCGGGCCTTTGCCTACCGGATTCCGGGCCGGACCACCAGAAGCTACCAGGAGCACATCAGCCTGGCCAACGCAATCTTGGATGGCGACAAGAACGAAGCCAAGCGGACAATGGAGAAGCATCTGGAAAACACTTTTCGCGAGGTGGTTAAGGTGGAAAACATCCTTATGCCCTTCAGTCCGGAACCGCAGGATTATGCCCCGCGGCCCCAGAGGGATGAGGAGAAAGAAGACACAGGGGAACCCCAAGTTGATCCCCTCCAGAACGATTAACGGCCGGGTGGTCCAGATGGGCCGACCGGTTTGGTTTTAGGCAATCACAGACAGGAGGTATTGGTCATCCCGGGGAAGACCGGATGGTGTTCTGACCGTCAACTTTGCTGGCTGATTTTAAAGTTACTCATACAGTGGGAGGTCTCAGAATGAAAAAACTGGTTACCCTTTTAATGATTGCTGCTTTTTTGGTACCAGCAACAATCGCGTTGGCCGAAGAATATCCCTCGGGCCCGATCAAGATGATCGTGCCCTATAAACCGGGCGGACGTAGCGACATCACGGCCAGGATTCTGGGCAAGTACCTGCCCAAATACTTGGGCACTCAGATGGTGGTGGTCAACGTGGCCGGCGCTTCTGGCACCATCGGCTGTAAGGAGCTTTTGAAATCCAAGCCTGACGGCTACACCCTTTTGTATCACCATGAAAGCATGCTCACCGCCAAGACCACCGGACTGGTCAATTTTACCTGGGATGCCTTCACCCCCATCTGCCTCACAGTGCGGACCGTGAACATCTACGTCACCGGCCCCGACGCCCCCTACAGTACCTGGGCGGAGCTGAAAGCCGAGGCCAAAAAGAACCCCGGTAAGATCACCGTGGGCACCTCGGTGGGTTCGCCGGTGCACCTGAGCTACGTGCTCATGAACCAGGATGCGGGCGGCACCCTCCGCGTGGCCACGGGCGGCGGAGATATCGACCGCATCAGCAAGATCATGGGCGGCCACCTGGCCGTCACTTCCGCCAGCCTGCCCTCGGTGGTGAGCTACATCCAGTCCGGCAAGGTCAAACCGCTCTTTTTGACCAGCAAGGACCGGAGCAAGTTCCTGCCCGAGGTGGCCTCCTGGAGCGATGCCGGCCTGCCCGAGGAGATCATCTTCAACATGGTCGTTTATGCGCCCAAGAACATGCCCGACGACGTGGTCAAGAAGATCTCCGAGGCCTGCCAAAAGATCAGCGCCGACCCCGAATACGTCAAGGACATCGAGAAGTACTTTGTGGAGGTGACCTACAAGGACACCGCCGAAACTCGCCGGATCCTGAAGTCCGAAGCGGAGTTGTACGAAAAGCTGACCGAGGAAGCCGGATTGAAGAAGAAAAAATAACCGTCAACCGCCGGGGCCAAACCCCCGGCGGTTTTCACATTGTCCTTACTGGCAAGGATCGCGAGGATTGTTCCCCATGAAGGAGAAACTTTCGAGAGATAACTGGCTCGGGCTTACGGGCATGGGCGGCGGAATCGTTCTGTACCTCCTGGCCCGCCTAATCGAGGACTGGGAATTCGACGTCTTGGGGGCTTCCTTTGTCCCCAAACTGTCCTCGGTGCTGATGTTCATATTCGGGCTGCTGCTTTTCGTGACCTCCCTTCCCGAGCGGAAAACCCTTACCCCGGTCCGCAAAAACCCCGCGGCCAGACGGCAGCTCCTGGCGAATTTGAAGTTTATCGCCGTCCTCATAATCTATGTGACGGTGCTGCCCCTGGCTGGATTCATCCCCGCCAGCATCGCCCTGCTCCTGGTGATGTACTTCTACACGGTCCGCAGGTTCGACCTTCCGGAGATCCTCAAGGGCGTCTCCTTTTCCGTGGTGAGCATACTTGCGGTCTGGCTGATCTTCACCAAACAGTTTGACCTGATTCTACCCTAAAGACACCGCGGGGCATTATGGACACCTTCATAAATGTAGCGCTAATCGGATTCCGGGAAACACTGCAGCCCCTCACCTTTATGTACCTTTGCCTGGGGGTTTTCGGGGGCATGGTCTTCGGGGCCATTCCCGGGCTCACGGCCGTGATGGCCGTGACCATAGCTTTGCCGTTCACCTTTTTCATGAACCCCGTGGATTCCATCACCCTGGTCACGGGGATATACATCGGAGGCATCTCCGGGGGCTGCATCTCGGCCAGCCTGCTCAACATGCCCGGCACTCCTTCTTCTGTGGCCACCACCTTTGAAGCCTATCCCATGGCCCAACGGGGCAAGGCCGGCCAGGCCCTGGGGCTGGCCCTGATCTCCTCCGGCCTGGGCGGAGTGGTGAGCGGGCTTATCCTCATCTTCGCCGCGCCCCTTCTGGCCTGGCAGGCCCTCAAGTTGGGGCCCTTTGAGTACTTCTCCCTGGGCATGTTCACCTACCTGACCGTCTGCGGGCTTCTGGGCGGCAAGCTGTGGAAGAACCTCCTGAGCATGGCCATCGGCCTGGCCATCGCCAGCATCGGAGTCGATCCGCTGACCAGTGTGAGCCGTTTCACCTTCGGACTCTCCGGCCTGGATGGCGGGATCGCGGTTCTGCCCTTCATGGTGGGGCTGTTCTGCATTCCCCAGATTATCGACGACGTGGCCAAGCCTTCCGACGTGATCGTGCCGGAAAGCGCCAAACAGGTCTCCATCTCCAACATGATCCCCAAAGCCGCGGTTTTTAAGAACAACATCGTCAACTACATCCGCTCCTTCTTCATCGGGCTCTTCACCGGCATCCTGCCCGGGCTGGGCGGAACCACCAGCAACATCATCAGCTATCAGGTGGCCAAGTCCTCCTCAAAGCATCCGGAAAAATACGGTACCGGTATTCCGGACGGGATCATTGCTGCGGAGACGGCCAACAACGCCTCCATCGGCGGGGCCTTTGTGCCTTTCCTGGCCCTGGGCATTCCAGGGGACGCGGTTACCGCCATCCTTCTGGGCGCCCTCATGATCCAGGGCATCCAGCCGGGCCCGCTTCTGTTCAAGAACAACGCCGATCTGGTCTACGCGGTCTTCTCCGCCAACCTGATCGGGGTGGTGGTCATGGTGGTTCTGGGGATACTGCTGATCAAGGGCTTCATCAGGATCCTGAGTTTCCCCAAAAAGTACCTTCTGCCCCTGATCACCGTCTGCTGCATCCTGGGGGCCTACTCCTGCAACAACCGGGTCTTCGACATCTGGGTCCTGCTGGCCCTGGGAATCTTCGGGTTCATCTGGAAGCGCCTGGGCTTCTCCCTGGTGCCCATTCTGATCGCCTACATTCTGGAGCCCATCGTGGAAACCGGTCTGAGGGAGGGGCTGTCCCTGAGCGGCGGTAGTTTCTGGCCCATCGTCACCCGCCCCATCTCCTTGACCTTCATTATCCTGGGCCTGCTGGCCGTGATCGGCGGGATCTTCCTGAAACGCCTGATCGCCAGAAACAAAGCCTGAATCTCTCAATAGGGTGGATTTGCCGTGGCTTATCAGATCCAAGAACTGCCGGAACTCGTCCCGGCCGAACAGAAGCTGGTCTCCAGACCCATCGCCGATATTCCGGCGGCGCTGCGGGAGACCTTCAGCCGCCTTAAGTTGGAAAATACGATCAAACCCGGCGACTCGGTGGCCCTGACCGGGGGCAGCCGGGGGATCGCCAATATCGCCTTGATATTGAAGGAAACGGCCCGGTATCTGCGTTCGCTGGGGGCTGTTCCCTTCATCATCCCGGCCATGGGCTCCCATGGCGGGGCCACGGCCCAGGGGCAAGTGGAGGTGCTGGCCGAAAACGGCATCACTGAGGCCAGCACCGGGACTCCCATCCGGGCCACAATGGAGGTTCTGGAGATCGGGCGCACCCGGGACCGCGACATGGCGGTCTACTTGGACCGCTACGCCTGGGAGGCGGACCACATCATTCCCATCAATCGGATCAAGCCCCACACCAAATACAAGGGGGATCTGGAGAGCGGGCTGTGCAAGATGATGTGTATCGGCCTGGGCAAGTACTTCGGTGCCAGGCATTACCACCACTGCGCCTTGGCCTACGGCTTCCCGGAGGTCCTCCAGTCGGCCTCGAAGTTAGTCATGCGGGAGAAGTCCGTGCCTTTGGGGCTGGCCATTGTGGAGGACGGCTACGACCAGACCGCGGTGCTGGAGGCCATTCCCGGGGAAAGGATCGTCCCCAGGGAAAAGGAGTTGCTTAAGGTGGCCAAGGAGTACATCCCAGGACTGCCTTTCAAGGAGATCGACATCCTGATCGTGGACTGGATGGGCAAGGAGATCAGCGGAGCCGGGATGGATTCCAACGTCACCGGCCGCAACCGGGACATCATGAAGCGTTGGCATTCGGACCAGGAGGTAAAACGGCTCTTTGTCCGGGATATCACCCCGTCCTCCATGGGCAACGGCATCGGAATCGGCATGGCCGACTTCACCACCGAAAGGCTGGTCAACAGCCTGAACCTGAAAAAGACCTACATCAACGGAATAAGCACCTGCTATCCGGAAGTGATCATGATTCCGCCCTACTTTAAAACCGACCAGGAGTCGCTGGAAGGCTGCATGAACACCCTGGGCCTTTACGACCCCCAGCAGCTCCGCCTGATCTGGATCCGGGATACCGCTCACCTGAGCAGAATCTGCCTCAGCCGGGCCCTGGCCCGGCAGGCCGCGGAGCGTGAAGACCTGATCCTGCAAGGAGAGCCTTTCCCGTTCCCCTTCGATGACCAGGGAAATCTCGTATCGCCGCTATAGGCCGTCTTTGCCGGAGGAAAACATAGATGTCCGATTTTTATTACCTGAAAAACGGTTCGCAACTTCTGTCCCACGGCGAGGCGGACCTGCGCCGGGCGGCCCTGGACGTGCTGGATAGGGGTATCCTGGGCGGAGACCCGGGCCGGGGGACCCGCAAGGCCGTGAGCCTCCATGGCGATAGGCTCCGGGCGGGCGACCTGGAGATAGACCTGGGGACCGTCAACAGGATCTTTGTGCTGGGCGTGGGTAAGGGTTCCTACCCCATTGCCGAAGCCCTGGAAGAGATACTGGGGAGCCGCATCAACAAAGGCTTCCTGGCCGTTAAAAAGGGAGAAACCAGGCGGCTCAAACATATCGAGGTCCTGGAGGCCGGACACCCCCTGCCCGATGAAAACAGCCTTGAGGCGGGCCGGCGTCTCTTGGCCCTGGCCCGGGAGGCTGGGGAGGGCGACCTGGTCTTCCTGGCCATCACCGGGGGCTGTTCGGCCCTGTCCATCTGTCCGCCGGAAGGGGTGAGCCTGGCCGACTACCAGCAGGTCACCGACCAGCTGCTGGGCAGCGGGGCCATTATCCGGGACATCAATGCGGTCAGAAAACACCTCTGTCAGCTCAAGGGCGGCCGGTTTGTGGCCCAGGTGCAGCCGGCCATGGGTATAACCCTGACCCTGGACACCCAACCCAAAGGAATGCTCTGGCCGGACATGAGTCTGCCGGACCAGTCCACCTTTCTCGACGCCCTGGAGGTTCTCCACACCACCGGAGTGTGGGAGCGGGCTCCCCAGTCCGTAAAATCATTTCTCAACGACGGGCTGCACCATCCCGAATGGGAGACCCTGAAAACCCTGGACGGCTTGAAGGCCCACCTGGTCAGCGTGGGGGATCAGATCCGGGCCTGCGAGAACGCGGCCCGACGGGCCGCCGAGCTCGGCTATGAGCCCCACATCCTCTCTACCAGCATTCAGGGCGAGGCCTCCCAGGTGGCCCGGGTCATGGCTGGTCTGACCCGGGAGATCATCCTCCGGGACCGCCCCTTCAAGACCCCTTGCGCCCTGATCTCGGGAGGGGAGATGACCGTGAGCCTGGGGGACAAGCCCGGGCGGGGCGGTCCCAACCAGGAGTTCGCCCTCCATTTCGCTACGGAGATCGAGCCGTTGCAGGGCTTTGTCTGTGCAGCTGTGGATTCGGACGGCACGGACGGCCCCACCGATATTGCCGGCGGGATCAGTGACGGCCGGACCATGGCCCGGGCCGCGGAACTGAAGGTGGACCTGGCCGCCTATCTGAAGGAGCACGCCAGTTCCGAGGCATTGGAAAAATTGGACGATCCGATCATTACCGGCCACACCGGGACCAACGTGCTGAACATTCGGGTGGTGCTGGTTGACCCCCGGCAACGCTGAAAAGGAGCCTCAGTTTTGGCCAGCAGAATAAAATCCGTCACCGCCCTGGAGATATTAAGCAGTTCGGGCAAACCCACCGTCCAGGCCCAGGTGGAGACCGAAGACGGGATCATTGGCGGTGCCTCAGTCCCAATCGGTTCCTCTCGTGGCAAATACGAGGCCCATTATCTTTACGACGGTGACTGGAGGTTCCAGGGGCTGGGAGTCCGCCAGGCAGTGGCCAATGTGAACGGGGCCATCGCCTCGGCCCTGAAGGGGGCGGATATCCGCAGCCAGAAGGGCATCGACGACATCCTGATTAAGCTGGACGGCAGCGGGAACAAGTCCGTCCTGGGGGCCAACGCCATCCTGGCGGTCTCCCTGGCCGCGGCCAGGGCCGGGGCCAGGGAGAACGGGGTCCCCCTGTTCCGTTACCTGGGCGGACCCCGGGCCGGCCGGCTGCCCACGGCCTCGGCCACGGTGCTGGCCGGCGGCAAGTTCTCCCCCTCCGAGCTGGATTTCGAGGATTACCTCTACGTCCTCAACGGGTTCGACTGCTTCATGGACGCCCTGGAGGCGCTAGTAACCTGCTACTACCGCCTTGCGGAAACCATAGAAAAAAAATACGGTCCCCTGCCTACCGTGGGCGGCGGGGCCATGGCGCCGCCCCTGCGCAGCAATGAGGAGGCCCTGGACTTCATGCTCAAGGCCGCGGGCGATTGCGGTTACGGCGGCAAGATGGGCATCGGCCTGGACATTGTGGGCGGGGAGTTGACCTCTGTAGACGACCCCTCTTTCCGGATCAACAATGGTTGTTTGTCCAGGGACCAGTACCTGGCCTACCTCAAGAAGCTGAGTGAGAACTATCCCATCGTCTTCCTGGAGGACCCCTTTGGCGAAGACGATTTCGAGTCCTTCTCCCTGCTGACCGCGGAGGTGGGGGACAGGGTCATGGTCGTGGGGGATGATCTTTTCGTCACCAACATCCAGCGCCTGTCCAGGGGTATCGAAGAGTCCGCCGGAAACAGCCTCCTGCTGAAGATGAACCAGATCGGCACCCTGAGCGAGGCCCTGGCCGCTGGGCGGATGGCCCTTGATCACGATTTCCAGGTCATGGTCTCGGTCCGATCAAGCGACACCAACGACCCCTTTGCCGCGGACCTATCGGTGGCCCTGCCGGCCCGGTACATCAAGATCGGATCCCCGGTGAGCGGGGAAAAGGTGGCCAAGTACAACCGCTTGCTGGAGATAGCGGCCTTTACCGGTAGTTGAATAGGGTGGGGCCAGAAGATGACCTTAACCCAGGATTTTGTCCAGGGATAGAGTTGGTCCCTGGCGTTCTGGAAGTCTCACCGAATCACTGACCACGGGCGTGACAGGTATTGTCCGATATTCTGTGTATATCGTCAGCAATTGTGGGACAAAGAGGGGTTGATTAATAAGGTCTGGTTTCGGCTTCCCATTGGTGAATCACATTCAGGTTTGCGACTTTCCTATTTGCGAAAGTCTTGTGTTTCAGCCTGGATCTTTTTTCAGTCCTGTTTGACTCAAAACCGGTTATGAATTCTCGTGCCTTTGATAAATTGTACTTGGCCATGTTAGTCCTCCTGTTGGATGGATTGGTTGGGTGACCTCCATCTTATAACCGATGGCCAACATGGTATTTTTTTAAGATATCGCGCTCCTGGCGCAGTCTGGCATTCTCCAGACGAAGGCGACGAAGTTCTTCCGCCTCGGGCTTCAAATGCCCTTGGCCAGGAAATGAGTGAACAGGATCGGACTTGAACTGCCTTTTCCAGCGTTGCAGAACGCTTTGACTTATATCCAGATCCCGGGCCGCCTGGGCTATACTTACTCCACCATCCGTTACCAGCTTCACTGCTTCAACCTTAAACTCTCGAGTGTATTGTCTGCGCTTCCTGGCCATTGAACACCTCCTTGAGCACTATAGATGCTTTTCTCGGTGTCCATCAATCCGGGGCAGGATCAGTCCCGCCATCTCCAACTGCCCGTGGCTTCGCTGGAGATGACGGGAATGGCTCATTCATCCACGGGTAAACCCGTGGTATTCTGTCTACGACCGCATAAAAATCCATGAGGCTTGAGTTTTAATTTGATATCTTGACTCGTGGACTATTTTTGGACTATATTTAGTCTTACAAGGGAGAAGTAAAAATGAGCCTATCCAGTCAGATAAAGTCAATCAGCCACCTAAAGACTCATGCGGCTGAAATTGTACGTAATTTGGGACAGCAAGGGGAACACCTGATTATTACTCAAAACGGTGAAGCCAAGGCCGTATTACAGGATATCGAGAGCTTCGAGCAGACCCAGGAAACTATGGCCCTCCTGAAGATTCTCGCTTTAGGCGTCCGTCAGATAGAGGACGGTAAGGTCCAGTCAGCTGACGATGTAATCAGTCGCCTCCGTCAAAGATAAGCAGCAGTTGATGTCTTATTCTGTTTACCTGACTGACGATGCAGTCCGGGATTTTGAGGAGCTTTACGACTACATCGCCCAGCATGATATCCCTGAGAGAGCAACCTATGTTTTGAACCAGATTGAAGAGGCGTTCACCAGTCTGTCCGACACCCCCAATCGTGGAGTGTATCCAAGGGAGCTGATAGACCTAGGAATTAAGGAATACCGTCAGGTATTCTTTAAACCATTCCGTATTATCTATACGATCAGAGGAGATAAAGTCTATGTGGTTCTGATAACCGATGGTCGACGTGACATGCAGGCCCTTCTACAAAGGAGGATTCTGGAAGCATGAGGTATTTTCATTAGTTGGCTTCATCATGGTATGTGAGGATTGTTGGCTGATGATTTTCCGGTTACTTAATGCTCCGAGACATAGAACCATCCACGGGACTTTCCAGTCCGAGTAATCGTCTCGGGCTCGCGAGATTCCAAGCGCATCCACACTACCAGAGCCAGCCGAGATAATCCCACCAGCACCACTCGAAGCAATCAAAAATACCCGCATCCCCTAAAGTGGATTTATCGTTAATGAAATTCCACTAACAGCTTCACTGACCTTATCCCGCAACTTCCCATTGTAGAATCCCGCCCATATTTGAGAAGAGCCCAAAATGTTCCCCTGTCATTTTGCTTTCGGCGGTTCCCGGGAAAAATGGACACTGTAACTTCGCATTTAGTTTGAGAACTTTTCGCATTAGGTTTGAGAATTTTCACCGTCTCTCAAATTGATCGCGTGTCATTTCCAAGAGCTTGATTTAAAGAGATTGGAAAAGGAGCCATCGCGTTTTTCCAAAACCCTTTACTCAGCCCTCACTTCCTAAATATCTGAACCCTTGAATAGCCCTGAAATGCCCCCCGTATCCTGCCGATTTTGGTCTCCTCCCCTTGGCCCGGTCGCTTTTATCCAACGTCTTTATACTTTGGGCCTTGTTATCCCCGTGTAGCTTGCAGCTAATTTGAATCCACTTACCGTCCCTCCTGAGGCCTGAAGCAAGGCCCGGGTGGGCGGTATTAAGAAAGGTGGTCATGGGCTTGCTGTAACGGTTCTTGCCTTCCAACCATCTCTGACAAAGCGCGTTCAGAAACCTGATTCCTATCCCGGCCCCTTGCCACTCGGGCATGACCACCAGCCTTGAGCACCGGCCTTCTCTCAGACCCGGCGCGGTTGTGAAGGCCAAATGGGCCACAAGCTCTCCCTCCACCGTGCCCACGTAGTTGGTGGACGCGATCATGTGGGGTAGCCTCAGATAGTAATGCGGCTCAAATAACGGCCAATATCGCCAGTCGGTCTCCCAGATCTCCAGGTCGAATTCGGGTCTTCCTGGAAGGCACCCCCTTTGAAAGAGGCCCTCGGCCGTGTCGAAAACCCAGTCAGGCTGCAGCCATTCCACTATGTCGTAGTGGCAGGAGAGCAGGACGCATTGTTTCCCGGATTCCCTGGCCAGCCGCTTCCAGGACTTGCCGAAGGCCAGGGCTCCGAAGCGGGCTATCTGGCGGTCTATGGTGGAGGTGAATTCATCAACCACGATCTTTTCCGGAGCCTCGCAGATGATGCGGGCCAGGTCGGCCCTGAATCTCTCTCCAGTGGACAGGACCGGGTAGGGCCTCAGCCAGGTGGGCACAGAACCCAGGCCCACGGCTGCCAGGCTGGCCGTGACCGCGTTAAAGTCCCCTTCCGGGGTGATGGCGTCGATGATCGGCTTTGTCTGGGGCCAGTCGTCGGGCTGGTAGAATCGCTCCGGACCGAATATCTCCCGGCCCAGGGAGGATTTCCCGGAGCCGGAAGGGCCCACGATAAGGCCCAGGGTCCAGTCCTTATGGTCTATGTCCAGATCGGCTTCCAGGTCGAATCTGAAGCCGTCCTCGCAGTTGAACAGGCTCTTGACCCGGGCGGCCCGGTAGCTGTCGAAGTCCTTGCACTGGTGGTGAATCTCAACTCTCATCAGGCCCCCCTTTAGGTATTCACCACCCGGACATTGTAGCCCTGGGCCTTCATGCTGTTGTAAACCTTCTCCTGATCCCCCTCATCCGCGCAGATGATAATGACCGCGTGCTGGGTCTTGTATTTGTGCTTTCTCTCAGTTTCTGACATCCGGCCTTTCTCCGTGCTATACTCCCTTTGCCCTCGAGGGCAGGGAGGGTCGGGTAATTTGCCTGGTCGGATGCTGGCTTAGGTATCCATCCGGCCGCCGGTCGGGGCTGCTATCCCCTTCCGGTGGCCCTCCGCTCATCTTTCAAGGCCCGGGTCGGTGGCTTCCAAATCCCCGGCCCGGGCTTTTAATACTCCTGTCAAAACAAATTGTTGCCTATTTATCCATACACATCACCTCCTTTTGGTTTTGGGTTTACGGTTCGGCATTCTCCGGAGCCGCCTGCTTGGGCCTCTGTTTAGACTCCGGGGCCTTGATAATCCCGCTGATGATCTTGCCTGGCTTGGCCAGCTGGGACTTAATGACCGCGTATCCGGTCCACAGCCCGCCCCCGTAGCCCAAGGCCAAGAGCAGCGCCCCGATCAATAATCGTTTGTGCACGTCTGTCTCCCCGCCTCGCAGAAAAGACCATGCACCAGGGGGCCGGTCGGCCGGGCATCCTGATGCTGGCGGATCAAGTACCCCGCCCAGACCCCTATCAGGGCCATGATTAAATATATAAGGGCTCTCTTGAACATCATCCCCTCCCCAGTTTTTCGTGGATCTTGAGCACGTCGGCCACGTAGGCCACTGTCGCAGCCGGCAGCGCCGCCGCCACGCAGGACCACACATCCCCGGCCCCGGAAGCCAGGACCGCCTCCAGGACCTTGGCCACCCGGTACGGCCCGGCATGATATCCGGCCAGGCTGAGCTTGATCTTGAGCGGGTCCGGGTGATCGGCGAATTTACCCTCAACCTGGGCCAGGTAGGCCGTGCCCAGCATGATGTTAGCCCTGGGGTTCAGCGGCCGGTAATCCACCCCCAGCCGCCCGGCCATCTCCCGGCCTGTGGCGGGCATGAGCTGCATAATCCCCACCGCCCCGGCAGGGCTTTCCGCCCGGGGGTTCTCTTTTGATTCCGCGATGGCCACGGCCTTAATCAGCCTCCAATCGGCCGCCTGGCCCCGGAAGTGGGTCGACCATCTTATATATAGATGGTCATACCCGGCCGGAGCCGGATCAATGGCCGCTTCCGTGCCCGGGGTCAAGGCTCCCAACAGGGCCAGGGCCATGAGCAGAACAGCCGCCGGGGCTGCCAGGTCTTTCATTGCCAATCCTCAGCCACAACCGGGCAACCTTATTATTTCTAGCCGAAACAACAGCCGCATAAGCAGTGGATAAATCACCATCGGAACCAACCCCACCATCAAATTTGAGAGCAAGGATTGACGAAATATCCATCTGGATATTGCATCCCATTGATCAAGGGTTAAACAAAGCGAGATGGCCAAAAAGCCACCGTCAAATAAAATAAAGAATAGCCACCAGGGCATGACTCACCTCGCCCCATCCGCTATAGGTTGGCAAAGACCCAGAGATAGAGCAGCAGGAGGACGATAACGATCAACCCGCCTGCGCCAAGCAACATCCAAACCCACCAAGCCATAAAATCTCCTAACCCGCCCCTGCGATGACCAGGGCGAATGAGATGATCAGGGCGGCCAGGACCAGGGCCCGGGCTTTGGGGTCCTGATCCAGCCCGATCTCCACCTTGAAAACCCGGGCCGCGAGCCATAACCCCGCCAGGACCAGGCCCAGCAGGATCACGGCCAAAACCTGGGCCAGGAGAAGGGCGGCCAAATCGGCCCAGGGGGATGTATCCTTGTCCGCCGCCCCGATATGGGTCAGGACGGAGCGGATCACCCAGGCCAGATTGTCCGGAGTCAATCCCAGCATGGCCGCCTCCTACCTGATCACCAGGGCCGCAGCAATGAGCACGCCCAGGATCAGGGCTCCGGTCACGGTTCCCACGGCCTGGTTCTTGGCCTTAAGCTCGGCCCGGGTGTCCAGACTCCGCAAGGGCCCCCAGCGGTCAAAGACGGTGAACGCGATCCAGGCCAGGGCCACGGCCACAACCACCCGCAGAACCCCGAACAAAAGCGGCACGAAATTGACCAGGCCGGGGGCCTGGAGGTCCACCGAGGGGCCCCACAGCAGGGTGGCCATGATGCCCAGGCCCAGGGCCAAAACCAAAATCAGGATACGGTCGGCTTTCATGCCGTCCCCTCCTCCTGGGGCTCCCCGGCTTCGTCTTCGCCCTCGATCACATTCGAAACCAGCTTTTTAAACCCCTTGGGGGTAATGGCCAGTCCGGCCCCGTCCTTGATCCTGGCCTTAAGGGCCTTGAGCAGGCCGTAGGCCCCGGCCGCGATCAGGGCCCATTTGCCGCCCTTGGCCGTGGCCTTGCCCAGGATCTGGGACAAATCCAGGCCCGGAATCATGGTCAGGTAGGGCAGCGCGGCAATGGCCAGGCCCCGGATGGTTTTAGATTGAAAAAAATATTTGGGAGTTGCAGTACTGTCGGCCATTGTCAGACCTCCTTATTTTGGGGGCTGGGGGTGTACCCCGGCCTTGCGTGGCGTTTTCGGGCTCTCTCGGGAGCCCGGCATTTAACCCAGCCCTGGTCCGCACAGGGAGAATCGAAACCAACAAAGCCGGGGCACTCCCGGCAGTAATCCCAGGCGTAAATAAGCCGCCCGCGATCCGGGCACCAGACCTGGCCGCAGTCCACAGCCAGCCAGCGGATCTCCCGGCCCGGCCGCTTGGTCAGCCTGGCCCACAACCTTCCCAGGCCGGGGAAGGTCCACCAGACCAGGACCCCCAACAGGGCGGAAAAGCCCACGAATGCGGCCACCACTAGCCAGACATAAAGGGTCGGGGGTATCATCCGGGGTTCCATGGCTTACACCAGGCTGGGCCAGGTAATGCCGTCCACCACGGACGCCACCGCGTCCGTGTCCTCGGCCGCGTCTATATCGGCCTTGGCCTGGAGCCTTGCCCCCTCGATGGCCGCGCACCAGGCTATCCACTCCGCCCGCTGGCCCCGGACTGCCTCCATCACGGCGGCCAGGTCGGCCCGGTTGGGCAGCCCGATCTCCATGGCGCAGACCGGATAATCGGCCGCGTCCGGGGTGCCCCCTGCAGCGATCACTGCGTCGTAAGCGGCCAACTCCTCTATCTTGAGGGCGTAGGTCTGGGCCTGGCCTTCACCCGGGGTGAGCATCTGGAGGCGGAGTATCTCGGCCTGGGCGTCCACTTTGGCTTTGGCTGCGCTCTGGACCTCGGCCAGGTCCTGACCGGTCCGGTCAACCAACACCCCGTCCTCAACCCATAAAGTTTTTAATTCCGCAAGGGTGGGAACCCTATCTCTTTCAGCCTGGATAACATCAAAATCGGGCCAGTGGCCGTCCGTTTCGGCCGCGCCGAGGGGCCTTCCGGTTGCCGGATCATAACCGATATAAATAACCATAATCGCCTCCTAGACGATGTAGGCCACACGGGTAGCCGTGACAGCCACATTTGCACCATTTGTAGAATATTCGACCTGTTTCAAGTCGTTCACCGGGACAATCACGAGGCCCTTTTCCCCGTAGCCGACCTGAGTCGACAGGCCGCCTGCCACGTGCTCGGCCGTGGTGCCGGGCTTGCGGAAATAGGCGAAGTTTTCGCCGACTACGCCCCGCACGTCCACGTAAAGCATTATTGCCTTTGCGCCGTCCGGCAGCGCGGAATCCGTAATGGTGGTCCAGGTGGTGCCCGGCAGACCCCCGCTCACCAATGTGACGCCTGATGTCCCGAATACGATCCCGGCCTTTTCGGCCAGCAGGGCGTCCACCTGGGCCTGGGTGTAGTAATCGGACAGATCGGCCACCACGTGGCTGTGTCCGTCGTTGGCATAGGCCGTGATGGTGGGCGTCTCCCCGGCCGAACCTTTCACCGCCTTGAGTATCCGCATGTCGGTCTGGGAGGAAGGCCCGCCGCCCGTGCCGTCCGAGTCGGTCTCCTCGCCTTCGGCCCAGTAGATCTCCGGCTGGTCGGCCCGCTCGATGGGGTCGGCCGTCTCGTCCTCCACCAGACCGAAGCCCTCCGGGAGTCTGACCCTCAGGAACCTGGTGGAATCGTCGGCCACGGCAAAGACCAGGCTCTCCAGGTCGGCGGTATTGAACAACACCCCGGCCACCATAAACACCTGGCCGCCGACCAGGCTGACCTGATCGGCCGCCGCGATGTAGGAAAGCTTGTTGTCGGAGGTGGCCACGTGGGGGTAATGGGTCTGCTTCATCAGCCCGGCCAGCTGGGTTGAGAGCAGGATATCGTCGTCCATCCAACGGTTGATGTCCGTGTCCTTGACCTCGATGTCCTCGCCCCAGGTCTGGACCCGGCCTGATACCACGCTCATTCACTGCCTCCTTTTCTCACCAGGTCCCCGGGCCGCGACCGGTTAGCAAAAAATCCGCGCATCTTGATCTTGTATTCGCAGCCCAGGGTGTATCTCCAGGACTTGGCCAATTCGTTCTCGATGTCCGAGTGACTGAGGCCCAGGGCCAGGGCCCGCTCGTGATCGATAATCAAATCCACCCTAAAGGCGTTCTTGGCCTCTCCCAGGACCCTGTCCCCGGCCTTGCTCCGGCTAGCCCGGAAGCGGATCCGCCGCCGATGCTCGAAGTGTTCAGCCCCGCCCAGGAGGTTTTCCAAGACTTCGTCCACGGCCGCCCGGGTGCCGCCCTGCCTGTGCCACTCCAGGGCGTCGGCCACCTTGGCCTCCCGGATCTCCCGGTCCGCCGTGGGGTCGTAGTCCCGCCGGTGCAGCCCCCAGGCGATCAAGGCCAGCTCCGCGTCGGTCAGCTCATCCAATCGCGACCAGATCAACACCTTTTGGATCAAGGCCTGGGCTGCCTTAAGCTCCTGATCAACCGCCTCGGCCACGGCCCGGATGATCGGCGTGCCGGTCAGGGAGGGTGGAACCGTGTTGATCAAATGCCCGGTCTCGATGGTCTCACTCACTCTCCAGCCCTCCGTAGGTCACGTTGACCAGATTAAACCGGGCGATCTGGCCCGGGCCCAGGGCCTGGTAGACCGGGCTTTCCACCTCCACCCGCTTGAGCCCGGTAATGGCCCGCAGGCTGGCGATCAGTTCCGTGGGCAGGAAGTCCCGGCCCAGCTTCTCCTGGGTCTGCCAGGTCCGGTACTCTTCTATGACCTGGGCCACCTGCTCCTGGATCTGGGCCAGGAGGGAGGAATAACCCTGGTAAACGTAGTAGGTCAGGATCAGATCCTGGGTCACCTCCTCCGGGGCCCGGACCAGAATCTCGAAACCGTCGGGCATGCGGGTATCCTGGTCCAAAAGCCCTTCGGCCGTGGCCAACTCCTCAGCCGTGGGCACCCTGCCGCCCGACATGAGCAGCCAGCAGGTGATCACCCCCAGATCCGTGGTCTCGGCCTCCTGGTCCAGGCTGTCCGGGCTCACCGACTGGAGCATGTGGATGTAGGCCCCCTTGGGCCCGCAGGTGGAATAGGCCAGGGGCGCGGTCCAGGCCCGGGCCCGCAGATGGTCGTCCGTCTCGATGTCTGTCCCGCCCTGGGTTTCGGTGGTGTTGGTGACCGTGGTTACATAGGGGATCGTCTCCACCAGGAGGTTGATCTCCCCGGCCAGATAGCCGTTGCCTTTTACGCCCTCGGTCCGGCAGGCCGCCTCCACGTCCACGTAGGTCTCCCCGGCCGGAATCACCGTGGCCTCGGTGGTGGCGAACATGAGCAGCCCGTCCGGGCTGACCAGGGTCTCGATTTCAATATCGGTGTCCACCGCCCGGGCCTCGGACAGGCTGAAGCGCATGGTGCATTTGGCCGCCGCCTTGCCCAGGCGCTTCCCCAACTCCCCGTGCAGGGCGGTCACGTGGTCCAGGTAATCGTTCTCGGCATAGGCCAAGGTGTTCTGCTTGGCCGCGTAGTCTATGCCGTAATGGATCAGGGCCGATTCGGCGGCCGGGGCTTCGGTGAACAGCCGCTCCGGATCTCCGGGGTGCAGCTTGGCCTCGGCGACGGCCTCAGCTTCGGTGTAGCCGTCGGCGATGAACAACTCCCGGCGCTTGGTCTCGCAGGCCGCGATCATGCGGGCCTCGATCACGGCCGGGTCGTACTCCACAAAGTTAACTTCCGGCAGTCCCTGAAAATCCATCATCCCTCCCCAAGGGCCACGGTGATCCGGGGCTTGAGCGTCCCGTCCAGGGCCTCGTCAGTGCTCTCGGCCCAGGCCACGGACTTGACCTTTATGCCGGGCTCGTAGTATTCCGTGGCCTCGATGCCGTCCACGGTCAGCCCGGCCCTGGCCTTGCGGCTGGGCCGGTCGATGTACCTAGTATCCAGACCGAAACCCCGGTCCAGGGGCACGCTCCGCTTGGGCGTGGTCCAGATCAGCCGGATCCGCTGGGCGATCCGGGCCTGGCCGGTGAGCCCCAGCTCAACCCGGCCGTTTACGGCCGCCACGATCAGATCACCCATTTGGCAAATCACCCATTGGCGTATTCCTTGAGGGACAAGCTGAATTCGCTGACCAGGGGCCGCCCCAGGGGGTCCACCCACTTGCGGGCTTCCTCCATATCCTCGATCGCGAACCGGCCCATATTTTCGATTCCCAAAAGCAACCGGTAGGCCTTTCCGGCCTCCTGCATTTTCCACAGGGTCTCCGCTTCTTCCTTGGGATCGCACAGCCCGGCCGTGAGCTTGATCCTGAAACTGACCCGGAACAGGCCCACCCCCGTGAACTGGAGGTGGGGTTTCTGGTCCAGGATCTGGTGCTCCGCATACTCGGCTCTCCTGGACCGATAAAACTGGCTCAGGGTCCGGGTCTCCTCCCGGCTGACCACAAAAACCACCTCGCCCAGGGCTCCCACGGACATCAGAGATGCATCCTCAGCACATCAGCCATCTCCTGGGTCAGCTCGGAGATGGCCCCCAGAACCACCCCGTCGTCAAGCCCCTGGGGCAGGGACAGGACCACCACCAGCTCCTCCTTCCGGGGGATCTGC
This sequence comes from Desulfarculia bacterium, assembly GCA_963662305.1. Classification (GTDB taxonomy): domain Bacteria; phylum Desulfobacterota; class Desulfarculia. The sequence goes on from OY759351.1 coordinate 2,555,069, forward strand.
TCCGGCCTGGCCGACGCCTCCGACCCCCAGCACAACACCGGGAGGTAGTTGGACTCGGCCTCATCCCGATCCAGGTACCGGACCTTGACCGCCCGGGCCTCGATCCGGACTTCGGTCACCTCGCCCAACCGGACCAGGGAGTCGAATTTTCGCCGCAACTCCCGGATCTCCTGCAACAGTTCGTCAAAATCCATCTCAGTACCCTGTCAGCACGTGCCGGATCTGGAGCCGGGTCTCGTAGCCCTGATGCCGTCCGAAGGTGTGTTCGGCCGACTCGATGAAATAGACCCGGTCGAACGTCCCGAACCCGGAAAGGCGGATGTTGACCCCGGCCAGAAGCCCGGGCGTCCCGGCCAGGACGATCATTCCGGATATCTGCTGCTTGTTCTTGTAACGGAGCTGGGACTTGGCCATTTTGGCTGCCTGCTCCTCGGTTTCCGCTCGGCGCTTGATTCGCAAAACCTGGTTGACCGGAGGAGGATCGGGCGGTTGAAACTCGTAGTGCCGCAGCTCTCCGGACAGGGGGTCCAGATACTCGACCTTACAAGAACTGTAAACGTCCCTGACCTTGGAGCTAAGATCCCGGGATTTTATCCGCTGCTCGCCCCGGGCCAGGGTCATGACCGGGCTCCGGGCGTCGTAGGTCCGGCCCTGGAACACGATCAGCTTTTCCTCGGCCAACTTGAGGTTGAATCCGCATTTTTCGGCCAGGCGCTGCAGAAAGGAGAGGTCTGATTCGTGGTCCTGCTCCACGTGGTCAAAGGACATGCCCTCCCCTTCGCCCTCGAAAAACAGGGTCAGCCCGTGCCGCCCGGCCAGTTCCCTGCAGACCTCCCTGAAGGAGATGTGTTCAAAGGACTCGGTCTTTTTTTCAGCCCGCAGGGCCTTGGTGATCAGGGCCGAATCCGCGATTATCTCCACCTGGTCCGGCGGACCGCTGTCCCGGACCCCGGTTATCTTAAAGGTGCCGCAGTCGAGTTTCTGGGTGTCGCCGGGCCTGTCCCAGTCCGTGCAGACCAGGGACGGGGCCAGGGTGTCGCCCTGCTCCGGGGTCCAGGACCCGGTCCAGTCGCCCTTGGTGTTGTCCAGGGTCACCCTGATTTCGTCGGCCCGGCCGTGGGCGTAATCCAGGTAGGAGAACGACTCCACCATATTGATGATGTTGGCCGAGATATCATGGCCCTCGTAGATCAGGCTGAGGGTGGGCTGCCGGACCTTTAGGCTCAGACTTTCCATGGGGGCAGGCTCTCCAGGGCGCTGGGTTCGGGGTCTTCGGGGATGGTCAGGGGGATCCCGCCGTCGAATATCACCACCTCCCGGTAATCCGGGTTGGCCGCCAGGAGGTGGTGCATGAGCAGCTCCGGCCGCTCGGCCGCGTCCCCGTAACAATCATAGGCGATCAGATCCCAGGTCTCGCCCTGGGTGGTGGTGTGGGTCCTAGGCAAAGCTCAACTCCTGCCGCCTTTGCAGATAGCGCTCAAACCAATCTTCCAGATGGCGTTCCAGCTCCACCCGGCCTTCGGTCAACACCTGTTTGATTCCGGGCTCGGTCATGCCCCCATGCGGGGACAAGCCCTGGGCCAGCTGCACGGTCTGTTGGATCCTGATGTTGATGTTGTTCTTCGGCCGGGCTTGGGTCCGGACAACGGCCGAAGGGCGCTCCGGAGCCTGGCCCGGCCCTGGCTCTTTCCCCTCTCTGACTTGGGCCTGTTCCCGGGCCTCGGCCCGCTCCCTGTCCTGGACCACGGTCGCGCCGGGAACCGAATCCCCGCCGCCCCGGCCCATGACGTCCTTGGCGACCAGGGCCCCGTCTATGGCCAGGGAGGCGGCCGTGCCCAGCCCCGGAATGATGGAGACCGCCCCGCTGGCCGCCTCGCCCAGGGCCCCCACCCAGTCGCCCTTGATGGCCCGCTGTACGGCGAAGATCCCCCCGGCCAAGGCCCCGATCAGGGGAATTTTTTTCAGAACGCTCTTGCCCAGCCCCTTGGCCCCGCCCTTCAGGGCCGCCTTGCCCACAGCCCCAACTCCTTTTCCGGCCACGGTCTTGCCGATGGTTTTGGTTGCCGCCTTGGGAGCGGCCTTGGCCGCAACTCCGGCCGTGGCCCCGGGCAGGGCCGCAGGCAAAGCCGATGACAAAACCGAAGGAAGCAAAGAGGGCATAAAGGCGGAAGCCGCCTCCAGCCCGCCCAGGAGGGCCCCGCCCTTGCCCAGCACGGCTCGGCCCAAACCTCGGCCCCGGCCTAAAATCCTTCGGCCCAATCCGGCCCGGCCCCTTACCCTGGAAGCCCGCCCGGTCCGGCCCTTGCCGGATCTCCCCCCGGCTTTGCCGCCCCAGCCGCCACTGTCCAGGCTTCCGCCAAGGCCTCCGCCGGGCAAATTGACCACCCGGACCGGCAAAGGCAGCGGGCCGATTTCGCCTGCTCCGGAGCCCAACCCCGGAAGCACCTGGCGGGCCAGGTTGCCCACCAGTCCGCCCCGTGCCTTTTGCCCCCGGCCCGTGGCCCGCATCCGCTCCCGGCCGCTTTTGCTCCAGCCCCGGTAACGGAAAAAATCCGCCCCGCCCTTGGCCGTCTGGCCGATGTCGGAGAGAACGGTCCGGCCCAGCCCCACCCCCAGTTTCGCCGCTTTGAAGGCCACGAATGCGGCCGCCGCCCCGCCCACGGCCCGGCCCACCAAGGGGAACTCTTCCACCAACTCGCCCAGCTTCACGGCCAGGGCGGTTATGGGCGTAAGCACCGCATTGACCCCGGGCAGCAGGGTGTTGGCCAGGCCCGAGCCCACCAGATCCAGGTTGTTTGTAAAGCGGCCCATCTTCCCGGCCGCGCTGTTCAGGAAAAATTCGTAGCTCTTGTCCACCAACCCCTTGGATCCTTCGGCCACATCCTTCTGGGCCGCCTTCAGTTCCTCCAGCTTGCCGCCCAAGAGCTGGACCGCCCGGACGCCCTCGTCGCCGAAGGCGGTCTGCAGCCGGTCGATGGTCTCCTGTTCCAGATTGTCGAAGCCGCCGATTGAGTCGGAGAGGTTTTGCACGGTGGAGACAAAGTCAAGCTGGCCGTCGGCCGTGCGCTCGATCTCAAAGCCGAACTCTTGAGAAGCCTTGCTCATCTGGCGCATGGAGGCGGACAGCGCCGTCCCGGCCATGGAGCCCTGCATGCCGGAACTGTTGAGCTGGCCCAGGAGGGTCAAGCCCTGCTCCAGGCTGACGTTGTTGGCCACAAGGGAGGGCGTGGCCATCTTCAGGGATTCGCCCAACTGGCCGAAGTCGCGGATCTGAAATTTAAATTGAGTCTTGGCCAGGAGGTCGCCGATCCGGGCTATCTTCTCCTGGGTGGTGCCTTCCAGGGATTTGCCCAGGTTGTTGTAGGTGGTGGCCACCACCTCGCCCACCTGCTCCGGCACCCCGGAGGTGATCTTGGCCGTCTTCAGGACCACGGAGGCCCCCAGCCGGGAGGCCTCGGCGCTCAGCCCGGCCGAGTTGAGGGCGTAGTTGACGTCCAGGACCTCGCTTTTTTTGGACAATCCCTTGCGGGCGAATTTCAGGGCCGACTTCCGGGCCGCATCCACAGCCGCCCCGGCCTGGCTCTCATCCGTGTTGATAACCGTGCGCAGCCGCACCTGGGCCGTATCGAAATCCACGGCCGACTTGAAGGCCGCCCCCACGCCCACGGCCCCGCCCACCCCTCCGGCCACCTTGCCCAGGCCGGGGGTCTTGCCCAGGAGTTGGGAGCGCTTTTCCCGGTTGCGCTGTTTGGTCTGGGCCCGGGCCATGGCCCGCTCGGTCCGCTCCATCTCCCGGGTCAAGCGCCGGTGTTCCTGGGCCACCCGGCCCACGTCCAATCCGTAGCGGGTGGCCGCCTGCTCCGCGCTCTTCAGCCGCTCCCGGGCCGTTTTAAGGGCCTGGTTGACCTTCTCATTGGTGTTTTGCTGCTTGTCCTGCTTGGCCTTGAGCTTCTCGATGGCCTTGCGGTACTTGACCACCTCGCCGCTGATGCCCTGGCCCAGCCGGACCCGGGCCAGGGACTGGCCCAGCTTCTCGGCCTTGGACTGAACCTTGGCCAGGGCCTGGCCCACGGAGGGCTCCATTTTCCCGCCGATGACCAGCTCTATTCCGGTACGTTTAGCCCAGGACATTTTCGTTTACCGCCTCGTTCAGAGGTAAGGGGCCGGGCCAAAAGCCCGGCCCGGGTGGAGGGTTACCCGGCAGGCCGGATAAAGGGGCAGACCTGTTGATCCATCTTCTGATCCCGGGGAATCGAGTTGTAGTCTTCCCAAAAATCATCCGGGCTCATCTCCAGGATCTCTCTTCGGCTCCAGCCGGTGTTTTGGGCCAGTTTCAGGACTGCGGCCCGGAGTCCCCGGTAACTTGCCCGGCCCGGCCTTGCCCTAAAAAATCCCCCAGCACCGCCTGCATCTTGCGGTAATCGTCCCGCAGGATTTTCTCCAGGGTCTCCTCATCCAGGCCGGTCAACCGGGTCATCCACAGCAGCTCCTCGTCCACCTGGTCGTGTACTTGGGCCGCGTCCTTTAGGTCTTCCAAGACCCCGGCCCCATGCTTGTCCAGGTAACGCAGGATCTCGGACAGAAGCAAAAGCCCCTCCCGGACCGGGTTGGGGTCCTCGGCCTGGGGAGTAAGCCGCTGGCGCAGGACCTCCGGGCCCTGCTCTTGGATCACCTTGGCCAGCGCGGTCAGGAGCCCGGCCAGCTCGATCACCTCTCCGGATGAGGAGCGCAACACGGCCAGCTCGTCTCCCAGGGTGATGGGCCGCAGCCTGATGGAGGCCAGTTCCTGGCCGCTTTGGTCCTGGATGGGTTCGTCCAGGACCACCGGATTTTCAGGACTTCTCTTTTCGGCCATCATCAGTTCATCCCCATATGGGCGGCCATGTCGGCCGCGTAGTCCGTGCCGTTGATGATCAGCTTGGGCACGAAAATGTCGATGTCCATCAGCTCGTTACCGTCCAGGATCACGGTCAGGGCCGAGGCCGTCATCTCCACTTCCAGGTCCTGGGCCTTGTTGGCCTCGGCTTCGCCCAGAGGGAACTTCTTGGCCTTGGCGGTCGCGTCCACCTGGTAGGGGTAGGAGACGCTCTCGGCCCCTTCCAGATCGTAGGCCAGGATGTCTCCCCTGAAGGACAGGTCCTGGTAGACCGGGGCAGCCAGGTTAAAGGCCTCGGGACAAACCGCCCTGAAGCTCATCTTCAGGGTGATGGGCTCCAGCATCCCGGTGGGGATCTCGATCTTGCCCCCGTAACCGAAGCCGTCGTCCTCTTCGGTGACGTACTCCAGTTCCGGCAGGGTGAACTTGGCGATCCCGATCAGAAGATTCCCGTCCAGGTAAACCCGTGCGTTTCTAAAAAGTTTGGGTAGTCTCACTTGGCCCTCCTTAGCCTGTTAGGAGACGAACACGTTCGCCCAGTAGTCCGGGTCATAGATGAATCCGGCCTGGATCTCCTCGGCGTAGCCCTCGGGGGTGAAGTAGGTCTTGAAGACATACTTGTTGTTCATCAGATCGGTGGTGGGGTTGTCCTCCTGGTTGAACTCGATCCGCCCGCCCAGGATCCTCTCCGCCGCCGTCAGGCCGTCCAGCCGCTTGTTGAACGACCTGACCATGGTCTGGACCACCCGTCGCCCCGGCCGGTCCACCTTGCAGAAGTAGGTCAGGAAAAATTCAACCTGGATCCAGTCGAACATCCGGGCCACGGGCCACTGGGTCTTGACCGGGTCGGTCTCGCCGTCGTAGAGGGACAGCCTGCTGTTCCAGGCCACAAACCCCACCGGGCTGGTCAGGGCGGTTATGATTCCGTTCTTCTGGAGCAGGTTGCCCTCGTCGAGGCCCAGCTTGACCTTGTTGGTTGCCGCGTCCAGGCAGGCCCCGTTCATCTTCAACACCAGGTTGGACATGGTCTCGTAGGGCACGTTGTCGTTGGTCGCGTCGGTCTCGGCCTGGAGCGCGGTTATGACCGTGCTCAGCCGGAACACGTTCTCGCCCAAATAGACCTTGGGCCAGGTCAGGGCCAGCCGCTCATGGACCAGGTTGTTGTCGGTCTTGTAACCGGGCAGATCCGCGTAGTAGCTCACGGTGGTGGGCAGGTCGGCCACGGCCAGGCAGGGGAAGAACCCGTTTACGGCCTCGGCCTTGGCCGCCATGACCAGGGGCACGGCCGGATCCACCGAGAAGCGGGGTGCCAGGATGAACCGGGGGGCCAGGGTGAACTCGGACCAGACCATATCCACGGCCGAAAGGCCGGTCTTGGCCCCGGTCTCGCCGTCCACCCCGCCGATGCAGTCCTCGGCCGTGACCTGGCCCGGGTCGGCGTAGGAGTAGGTCGTCTTGACCGTGTCGGTCGCGCCGATGGACCCGGTCTCGATCCGGGTGATGATCCCGGTGGCGTAATCGATGGCGTAATCCGTATCCTTGACGTAGGTCTCGGTCTCGCCCTCGTTCTTGACCAGCTCCCCGGCTTGGACGTAGTCATGGGCCAGGGTGATGATCCCGTCCGCGAAGGTTTGGGCTTCGCTGGCCGCCTCGGACTTGTGCACCGTGGGGTCAAAGATGTTGATGCAGATGATCGGCCCCACCGCGAACAGGGACAGCCAGATGTAGGCCGCCTCGGCCAGGTCGTAGTTGGCGTAATCAGCGGAAGAGCCCTGCTCGGCCACATAGGCCTCGTGGGTGTAGTAGATCCGGGGCTCGTTGATGTAGCGGTCGGCCTCGGCGATAGCCTCCACCGGAGAGCAGCCCACCAGGACCGGAATGGCCGGGGGCACCACCGCCGGGACCGTTACCGGGGTATCCTCCCGGGTGGGGTAAAGACCGTGCTGGGTTCCGGGCATGGGTTAGCCCTCCTTCTTCTTGGGGGCGTAGGTTTCTTGGACCGCCTGGATGGCCGCGTCCAGTTCCCCGGCCCGCTTCCTGGCCATGGCCCGGCCCAGTTCGGTCACCGGGAAAAACAGGGCGGCCAGGTCGGCGTCTTCTTCCACGGCTTGGGCCAGCCTGACCGGAATCTTCCCGCCCCTGAAATGGGTGTTGGGGCTCAAGGGGCAACCGTCCACCATGACCCGGGGTCCCAGATAGATTTGGGCCGGGTCGGCCGTGGCCGTGGTCTGCTTTGCGGATTTAGCTTTGGCCGTGCTTTTTGCTTTGGCCGCTTTCGTGGCCTGCCCGGCGGTTTCCGTTTCCGCCGCCTCTGCCTCGGCCGCCCTGGCCTCAGTCTCGGGCGCGTCGGTGGTCTCGGCCGTGGTCTCTTCAGCCTGGCTCTGGGCTTCGGCTTCCGTTGTTTCGGCCTTGGTCTTCGTCTTTCTCTTGGCCATCAGGCCCTCCTTTGTCAGTCTTCCAAAAGGGGCAGGTCGTTGATCTCCCACCAGACCCACCGGGTCACCATCTCCATGAGGTAATAGGGATGGGGCAGCTTTACCTCGTGAAACGAATCCAGAGGCAGGTTGCAGATAAACTGGTTGTTTAGTTCCGGATTCCGGATAAACACCCCGGCCACCTGCCCGGCCAGGTTGTCCAGGTCGTGGAGCCCATCCTCGCGGTCCTGGCCTTCGTTGTAGACCCCCAGGATCAGGGACACCTCGGCCCGGCCCTGGTCGGGCAGGAGCTGTTCGGCCGCCGGAACCACGGCCACAAAAGGGAAATCTGATTTTGTCGGGGGCTTGGCCGGGTCCACCTTGCCGATGAATACCTGGGGCGCGACGTAATCCTTGCCCCGGCCCGGGGCCTCCAGAATGAACTGGCTCAACCCCTGTTCCAGGGTCTCCTTGATGGCCGTCAGCAGTGTCCACAGCGCCATGCTCAACCCCTTTTGATTTCTATGGTTGCGGGCCGGTCGGACAAAAAGGCCGCGACCTCGCCCTCCAACTTCTCTAGGTGTTCCTTCTTGGCCTTGGTCTTGGCCTCGTTATCGCTGTCGTCCCCCACCAAAGAGGAGGCGTAAGCCAGGTACAGAGCCCGGGCCATGGCCAGCCCGGAGACGTGGGGCTCCTTGTCCTCGTCGGCCTTGATTATTTCCGGGTCTTTGCCCAGGGTTACGATCAGCCGGTTAACCGCCCGGTTGGCCTCGTCAATGTGATACTGGTTGAGCCCGGTAGCGGTCTCGTCCGGGTCTATGTCGTCGATGGTGATGAACTCGGTCACAGCTCTTTCTCCAGACCCTTACCCAGTTCCTCGGAAAAGGCGGCCAGCATCCGGCTTTGCCGGGCCGGAAAATCGGCAAAGAAAAAGGGCTGGGCGCTTGTGCCCGGGTGCCGAACCTTGGCCCGGATCAGATAGCCCCCGCCCGACGGGTTGGGGATCTTCAGGGCCTTGCGCCTGTGGGGCCGGATGATGTGGGGCTTGGTCCCTTCCTCCACGTACACGGCATGGGGCGCTTGGACAAAGACCACCGCCCCCATCTCCCCCTCCGGCCGCCAGTCCGTGGACTGGCGCAAATGACCGCTCCGGGTCCCCGGGCCTCGTCCGGAGTTGAGATACGCTTTGACGTCCTTGGTGTAGCTCCGGGCTGCGGCCAGCACCCCCCGCCGGGCCCCGCGCAGGACGTGGGGCCCGAACCCGGACAACCGCTCGATGCCCTTAAGGGAGACGGTCAGCACGGCTACTCGCCCTCCTCTTCCTGGGCTTCGGCCCACATATCAAAAGCCTGGTCCCGGGCCTTGCCGTCCCAGTCCCAGCCGGTCAGCTTTTCCAACCCCTTGACCTCCGGCTTGCCGCTCTTGGTCCAAAAGCCCGCTTCCCCGGCCTCGTCCTTGGCCTTGGCCTGGGCCACGGCCTGGATCTGGTCGGCCTCGGGCTGGTCAACGGCCTGGCCGGAGGTTTGTGCCGGGGCAGGGGCCGCAACCCCGCTTTCGTCCACCTGGGACGGGGCCCCTTCCAAAGCCGTCTCCGGTGCCGCTTCCAGAGCCGTCTCCGTGCCTGTTTCGGCCGCCAGGATCCGGGCCACGGCCGTTTCCGCGTCCGCGTCGGCCGCCACTGTGATCAGGGTCAAGCGGGGGTCGGCCGCTATCGCCGCCCGGTTGGGCTGCCCCGCGAACACCGCGCCCAACTCCCCGGGCACCCGGCCGCCTGTCTTGAACGGGGCCGGGTTGAGAAACCGGGGCTCGTGTCCGGCTGCAGCCAGCCCGGCCTCGATCTCCCGGGCCAGGGCGGCCGCCCGGCCCTTGGCCCGGTTGGGGTCGATAAAAAGCACGATCCGCATCAGCGCCTCCTTATCAGGACTCGGCCGTCTCGGAGCCCAGGACCTCGATCATGATCCCGGCGCACTCGTGATCATCGTTGATCTGCTCCCAGTTGGTGGAGGTGCCCAGGGCCGTCTCGTCCGGGTTGGTTTCGGCCGTGGACAGCCACCCGGCTCCCTTGACCTCGATGTTCACCGCGTCCTCGCCCTGGATGCGCTCGATCAGGTTGGGCAGCCCGGTGATGGTCTGGCGCACGATCCGCCGTTCCTCCGACTCCTCGATGATTATCGCGCCCCGCTGCAGGCCCAAAATGTAGTAGGTGTCCGGGTCTTCCCCGTTGTCCACAAACAGCCCGGGGCAGTCGGAGATGACCACGGGACGGCCCAGGGTGCCCGGGGCTCCGCCGTAGACCACCCCGCCCACCTCGTCGTACCGGGCCGCCGTAATGGCCTCGCCGATCAGGTCGTTGTAGATCACCCCGGGCATGACCCAGGCGATGATGTTGGAGGCGTCCCCGCCCATGAGCCGCAGCCCCTGGTTCAGGACGCTGGCCTTGGCGTGCTTGGTGGTGGCGGACAGAACCAGGCCCTCCACGCTGGACAGGAAAGCCGTGGCGCTGGTGATCCCCATCTTGAACAGGGATTTCAGGCTCTCCTTGGCCATAAAAACGCCGAAGGCGTAATAGGCCTCATCCGTGGACATGCCCTGCTTGATCCACATGTCCAGGGTCCCCTCCAGGGGGCCCAGAACCCGGTTGACCTTGATGACCCGCCGCTCCCGGCTGCTCACCTTGTGGGGGGTCAGGCCGGTGGTGACGTCCTCGGTGTCCCGGTGGCCCACTATGCCGTCCGGGAAGAGCAGCTCCATGATCCGGTAAAAGTCGCCGGGCCGGTCTTTGGTGATCAGCTGGATGGTGTTTACGGACGCATCGTTGAACTTGGCGAAAAGCCCGGAAGCCGTCTCGTACCAACCGGCCTGGAAAAATGGATTTTCATAGATCATGTCGGCGTTGGTGCCGATTCCCTCAGGCATTTAAGCCTCCTTCCCCTGGGCCGCTTCCGCGTCCAGGAGCTTCTTGTACTCGGGGTAACCGATCTCCTTGATCAGGGCCGTCTTCTCGGCCAGGCTCAGCTTGGAGGGCGGCTTGCCCGTTCCTCCGCCGCCCGGCCCTGAGCCGGACCCGGTCTTGCCCGAGGACTTGACCAGATAGGCCTTGTCCTTGAACAGGGCCTCCAGGAACGCCTTGGGCTCCTGGCCCCCGAGGGTCACCTTCTCGGACTCGTCCACCTCCACCTTGCCTTGGACCAGGGCGTAAACGTCGGCCGGGTCCACGGCATTAAGGGAGGCTGCTAGGGTGGTCACCGTGGTCTTGCCCAGCAGCTCCTTGACCCGGGCGTCGGACTTGGCCGCCTTGGCTTCCGAAGCCTCGGCCGCTTCCTGGAACTTGCCCTGGGCCTTGAGCTGGGCGTCCTTGTACGCCTCCGGGCTTTCCGACCCGGTAGCATCCTTAAAGGTCTTCTTGAATTCGGCCTGGGCCTCGGCCCTGGCCTTGGCCGTGGCCGCCTCCACCGCCTTGTCCAGGTCGGCCTGGGTCAGGGCCGCCGGGGTGTCCGCTCCGGCCCCGCCGCCCTGGCCCTGGCCCTCGCCGCTCTTGTCGGAAGCGGCCTGGTCGGTGCTCTTGTCGTCTTTGTCGTCGGGCATGCTTTCCTCCGCCTTGGATTGATCCGGTAATCGAAAACTTGATTTCGTAGGCTTGATTGTAGGAGGCCGGAAACGGTAAAACCGTACAATCCGCGCAATTTGCACACTATTTGAGGGAAGATGGAAAAAAGAGAGGGGAAGGTTGACCGTCGAAATAGACTTGACATGGTTAATAAATTCCTCTAAATTGGCGGAAAAAATTAACCAGGAGTGTTTATGCCCCCCACCCAAACAGTGTTTCGATCTGGAGAAGATGTTGTCAGCCAGCTGGCTTTGTTTAATGTTTCCAAGGAGGAACTAAGGGAAGTTGGCATAGCGGCAGCCAATGCCCGCCGGGAAGCTGGGGACTATTTCCCTGTCAGTGCCCCAGGTCTGCTTAGCTGGATTCATGGTGTTGCTAAACTCAACCGCCTATTCGTTTCCAAGGGGTGGGAACAACGGCGTAATGAAAACTTGGAATGTGTTTCCGATCCAGACAGCGGGAGAACAATTTATTTTGTAAACGCCGCAAGAGCAGGGGACCCGCTTCTGGAGCCGAAAAGCTCAAATGACCGCGGCCCGGCCTCCCAAAGAGCCGTAGATGCTGCTCAGCCTTTCTTGTTCAAAGAGTTGGAGAAAAAATACGCAATAAACGATGACCAATTACTGCTGTGGGTCCTCTTTGTGGCCGTGACCGAAGAGGGCGTGTCCATAGAATTGTCTTGCCCCAAACCAATGCTTGATGGAAAATACGCTGGTTTTCACCGACGAATTCTCGTGGCCGAGCCTGGTGAGTTGAAAGACATCATCAATCTGGAGCCAGATGAATCCGAATATCAGTGGGAGTCCAGTGTCCAAGTCACCCCAAAATAGTTTTAATCCTGACCGCCTAAGCCTGGCCAGGAAACGCCGGAAGCTTACTCAAAAGGAGCTGGCGGAAAAGGCCGGTCTATCTCCAGTTACCGTTTCCCGGTTGATGGGGAGCCTCCGAGAGCCTGAAGACGATACTCTTTGGGCCCTGGCCAATGCTTTGGACTTCCCGTTGGAATTCTTTTATGGAAACAGCATCGACGAGCCCACAAAAGAAGGAGCAAGCTTCCGCAGCCTCTCAACCATTACAGCCCGGGAGAGAGATGCCGCTTTGTCGGCCGGAGCCTTATCTCATTTATTATCCGACTGGGCAGATAGCCGCTTCTCCCTCCCCAAACCAGATCTGCTGGACTTATCATATGTAAAAGATCCGGCTACCGCCGCTGAGGTCCTGCGCCAGTATTGGGATCTTGGCCAACGGCCAGTTAGTCACATGATTAACCTAATTGAATCCAAAGGGATTCGGGTGTTTTCCATTACCGAAAACACTAAAACGGTAGACGCATTTTCAGAGTGGCGAAACGAACAGCCCTTCATCTTTGTCAATACGTTCAAAACCTCTGAGAGGAGCAGGTTTGACGCAGCCCACGAACTTGGACACCTTGTCCTCCACCGCCATGGCGGACCTGGGGGAGGTAGAAAGGTGGAAAAAGAAGCAAACGACTTTGCATCGGCTTTTCTTATGCCTGAAAACGATATCCTCGCCAGGATAAGGCGGGTAACCCACCTCGACGCGTTAATACCGGCCAAGAAGAGATGGGGTGTGTCGTTAGCGGCGCTTGTGTACCGGCTGCACGACTTAGGCATCCTTTCTGATTGGCAGAGCAAGATGTTTTTTATTCAAATCCGAAAGGAATACGGCCCAAGCGAACCCAATGAGATCACAAGAGAAACATCGATAATCTGGGATAATATACTTAAACTATTATGGAAAAAAGGGAAAACCAAGAAAGATATCGCCACTGAATTGCACATCCCGGCCAAGGAAATAGACAGTCTGCTTTTCGCGAATCTTGGTGAACGGCTTGCCCTCAAGGATGAAAAAGACAATGGCAAGCCAAGGTTGCGGCTTGCTTGAGTTGCATTGTAATCGTCCCTAAATCCACCCTTCACCCCAGCCCCGCACACCTGTTTAAACCCTGTTTAATTTCCCGCCTAAGGCGCGATCTGGAATTTTGTAGGGGGTAACCGGGGCAAGGAGTCAACCGGCCCTTGTGGGCCGTTTCAGGCGTCCGCCCCCCAGGGGTCGGTGCCGATGGCCTCCCGCAGCTCCCGGGGCAGGATCTCAAGGGGATAGGTCCCGGCCTTGATCTTGGCCAGATGCCACCACCATTTTTCCAGGGGCTGGGAGTCGTCGGGGTCGGTGTAGTCCTCGTCCAACTCGTCAATGTAGGCCAGTACGTCTCGGTCGATCCGGGCCAGCTTATCGCCGGACAACCCCCGTTGATCGACAACCTCCCGGACTGCGGGAACCGCCTCCAGAGTGTCTTCGGACTCGTAGTCGTAGGTTTCCAAGAGGGCGTCATCGCCATAATCGGCTAAGTCCTCGATAAAATCTCTGTAATGGTCCAACCTGCTCATTGCCACAAGTCCTTCAGCGGACCAAGCTCCTTAAAGTAGAGGCCCTTGATCTTGGCCTCATTTTGGAGCGCATTAATGTGCTCTTCAACCGTCTTTTTGTCTATGGGGTGGACGGTTCGCCTGAGCCCCTCTCCATTCATTATGCTAACCTCTTTCGTCTTTTCACTCAACACATAATATCGCTCTTTATAGGGATCGTCGCCGCGCGCCGCAAAGACCAGAGACTCCTTGTCGGCCAGGATCGCCTCAAACTTTTGGTTAAGCTCATCCGGAGTCTTGATGTATCCCTCACTCATTCTCTTGCTTGCGTGCTTTTTGAACTTGGTCCACTTCCTTTCCCCCATGGCCTTGCCGATAGCCTCCCCGGCCGTTGCCTTGTCCCCTAGCTTCTTTTCAACCTGCTTCTTGGTACTGAACCAACCGTCATCCCCGGTCAGGGCCGAGGTGGGCGCTCCGGCTTTTTCCATGTCCTTGAGCCACTGGGGTTTCAGCCCGGCCGCGTCCGGGCGGGCTTTCAAAAATTCGTCCAGGCTCTTGTACCCTTCCTCCTTTTCCGGGTTGATCGTGGGCAGCAGATCGCACAAACATTGCGGATGGGCCTTTCTGTGGGGCACCTTTTTCTTGGGCCAGACGCCCTTTCCCAGGCCGTGGTCAACCGAGGCGTACCAGTCGCAGATATCCGGCTGGGGGTGGGTGGAGGAAAGGAGCCACTGATACCCGATTATCTCCGGGTCCTCTTCCGTGGCCCGGATCTGGGCCAGTTGATAGGCGTTGGAGGTCTCGGTGCGCTGGATTCTCCGGAGGGCATAAAGCTGCTTGTCGTACAGGTAATTGTTCAGGGCCTTGTCCACCAGCTCCAGCCGCCCGGCCTGGAGGGCTTTTTCTATGTCCTTCAGGTACTGCTGGGCCCCCCGCTTGGTTCCGGTCTCGGCCAGGTTGGCCACCAGCCTTTCCACCTCGGCTTTCGTGTCCCGCCAGGAACCCCATCCCTGGGGGTCGTACATCAGCTCCCGGGCCTGGCCGTCCAGGACCTCCAGCCAGCCCGGCAGCCGGTCGGTAAAATGGAGGGCGAATTCCTTTCCCGCCTCCTTTTCGATCACGGTTTGCATTTCCATGATCACGTTGCCGGTGGCTTTGTCCGAGCTGGCCGCTTTTTTTAGGGTATCTTTCAGGCCCTTTTTTATCCGCTTGTTAGTGTTCCAGACCCGGTCGGATATCTTCAACCCGTCCGGGTATTCGGTTTCGAACACCTCCTCGACCAGTTGGTCGACCAGCTTGTCCCGGGCTTTCTTCTTAAGGCCGCTTTGGGCCTGGATGACCGGGAGGGTCACCTCGGCCATAAGGGTTTTCAGGGGGGCTTCCTGGTCTTGGGCAAACTTTTCCAGGCGGTCTTCCAGATCCTGGGTCAGCTCGTAACCCTGGGCCTTGATTTCGGACAGGGTCTCTTGGGCAAAGTCGGAAACCGAGCGGTCAAGGGCCTTGTCCGCCTGGGTCAGCCGGGTCAGGAATTCGCGTCTCAGCTCGCTCCAGTCCAAGACTAGCCCAGCTCATCCGCCACCCGGTCAGCATAGGGATCGTCCCCGGCCTCGATCTCCCGGTCTATCCGGGCCAGGGTCTCTCCGTCCACGTTGTCTCCCAAGACCTTGCGGGCCGTGGCCTTCTTGATGGCCGCGTCGAAGGTTTGCCCGGCCTGGAGGGTCAGGGCGTCCAGGCCGTTTTTAAGTTCCTGGGAAAGGTCCATGAGGGAGAACGTCTTGGCGTAGGAGATGTGGCCGTCGAATTCCTCCCCCATCCACAGGGCCTCCAGCTCGGCCACGGCCCGGTCGCCTGCCTGGGCCTGGATGTTGAAATCCCGGAGCAGAGCCTCGGCCTGCTGGAACTTGAAGGCCATGGCCACCCCCGAGGAATCGGAGAACCCTTCGCCCACCCCCCGCACAAACTCCAGATTGGCCAGCCGGTATATCTCCGCAATCTGACCTTTCTTGTAATTCAGGTAAGAGGTAACCGGCCCGTCCGGGGGGGCGATGTACTCGGCCCGGCCGCCCCCCTCCGGGTTGTAGGGCAAGGCGTTTTCCGTGCCCAAGGTCAGCCCGGCCAGCTTCTTGGCCTCTTCCTCGGATCGGACCGGCAGGGTCAGGATGGCAAAGGCCTGATCACGCAAAAGGGACCGCATCTCCGAGGAGGCGTTAAACAGATCGAAGTTGATCCGGGCCAGATCCATGATCCAGGGCACGGCCAGGATCATGTCGTCCAAAAGCGGGTCCTCGCAATGGAGCGGCACCACGGGCACCCGGCCCAGGTTGTGGGTCCCGGCCTCCAAGACGCGCCGCCCCTTGGGGTCTTCTGTCTTGAACCATTCCGTGGTTGTCCAGATCCTGAAAAAATGTTCAACGTCCCCGTCAGGCAGGACCGCCCGCTCCCGGAAACATATCCGCTCCAGCCCCCGGGGCCCCAGGCGGAAATCGGCCAAATCCAGGGGCGTGCGCAAGACCACGTAAGGGTAAAGCCGCTGCTCGATCTCCTCCGCCCGGGTGGCCGCTATCTCTTGGGGTTTGTCCACCACCATAAAGACCGTGCCCAAAATCCAGGAGAGCAACTGAGCCCGGGACATGATCTTGTCTATTCCGTTGCCCCGGCCGTCCGCGTCCCGGCAAAACAGCTCATAGGTACCGGTGCCGTAGCGCCGGTCCGGCGGTCGCTTCCAGCAATATCCGTGGTGGGTCTTGCTGATCAACTTGACATAGTTGGGGTAGTAGAGCAGCCGCCGCCGGGCGGCCAGCTTGTCCTCGGTCTCCCGGGGATAGGGCACCAGGTATTCTCCGTCGGCGTAGCCCCCGCCCCCGGTGTAGGAGTCCATCAAAAACCGCTGGATGTGGTGGTGCCGGTCGTCAGAAAGCCGGTAGATCATCTCAACCCCCTTTCAGGAGTTTCACGAACTGGGGATTTTCAACCAGGAGGCTCCGGACTCCGGAGGCCAGCCGCTGCACGGTTCCTTCCTCCAGGTCCAATCCCTGGAGATAGGAAATGGCGTGCAGGGCCTCGTGGAGGGAGACCACCCCGGCCATCTCCGGCTCCAACCCCTTGGCCATTCTGAGGCGTTGGCCCATGACCGTGCAGGTTCCCAGGTTGTCCGATTCCAGATTGATCGCCACGGCCTCAAGGTCAAACCGGAGGCCCAGGAAATAGACCGCCTCCGGGGAAGGGGCGGTTCGCCCATCGGCGATAAAATCCAGGACCTCGGGATTATCGGAAAGCAGGCTCTTGAGCCCGGTTGTCAGGCCCGCGATGGTGGGCTGTTCAAGGCCTATCTCCAAGAGCCAGTCAAGGATGCTTATGGCCTGGGTCAGAAGGAGCCAAATCCTGAACCCCGGCCCGGCCTCGTCGGCGATGCTGATGACCTGGCTTTCCACATCGAACGATCCGGCGTGCTCCGCGTGCAGGGTGTCCGCTACGACCTCCACCCTAAAGGGCGAGCCCATGATTTTGATTTCCTTGGGTAGATTCATAACCACTGAACTTTCATCGGCTTATAACTCCAACTCTCCTTGAACGTATCCCCGGCATGAACGGCCAGGGCCAGGGCCCAGAAGTGATCCGCGTGGCCGGTGGCCTCGCTCCGTTCCGCGTCAAACCTGGCTTTCCCGGTGGAGGTCAGGGTCTTTTTAATGGAGTGGAGAGACCGTCTGATGTCCTCGTCCTTGGGAATCAATATCCCGAAGTCCTCCACCCGGTCCTTCAACCCGATGGCCAGGGCCTCATTGTTGGCGTTGTTAAAGGTTATGCCCTCCACCTTGGAGCCGAATTCCTCCTCCGCCTCTTCGGCCAGTTGGGTTCCGATGCCGGACTTGTCGATGCAGGCCCGGCCGGATCTGACCACGTGGGGCAGGAGGGCGTTCAACACCAGCCGCTGGACCCGGAAGGGCTGCTTCTTCATCTCGATCACGGCCACCGTCGGGCGGTACATGCTCCCCCGCCGAAGCAGCCAGATAACCGATAGGTCCCTGGTGCGGCCGATGTCCATGCCCAGGTCCAGGGGATCTTCCAGCCCGGCCAGAAACGCGGTATGTTTCCTGGCCCGCTCCGCCCACCACTCCGGCAGCCGCTTGTTCAGCCGGTAGCCCCGCGCCGCTTCGGCCGCGTCTTCTACCAAAGCCCCGGCCCACTCCGGCCGGGGGTCCAGCCGCTCTTCTTCCACCCCGGCTATCAGGGCGTGGGTCAGCCAGGCCGTGGTTTCGTCCTGGGGCTCGACCATGTACTCTTCCAGCCAGACCTGGTCATCGTTGAGCATGGCCCGGAGCATGTCCGGGGTGATGATCCGGCCCTCTTCGTTCTTGAGGATCAGCCCCTGATTTACGGCGTCCCGGATGGTGGTCTTGTGGTGGGAGTAGGCCGGGTTGTTGGTCAGCTCAAAAAACTTGGTCTTCCGGCCCCGGTGGGTGGAGATGATCCGGATCTTGAAACCCCGGGTGATGGTCGGGAAAACCGCCTTCCAGATGGCCCGGTCGTCCTGGTGCAGGGCGAACTCGTCCAGATAGACGTTGCCCGAAAACCCGGCGATGGTGTCCGGGTTGGAGGGAACCAGGTTGATGATCCTGTCCCCGGGAAAGACGATCTGTTCCGAGTTTGTTTTTACGTCTTCAAACATCCCCTCCGTAACGATGTTGAAAAACTTGATGAATTTCTTCATCTCCCGGCCCGCCTTTTTGACCTGCCGGGCCGAAGCGGAACCGTAGACGCTTTCAATGGGTCTCTTTGATCTCAGGGTTTCGTAGACCGCCTTGAGGGCCAGGGTGAAAGTCCCCCCCACCTGCCTGGACTTCTCCCAGACCAGCCCCATGGAATCGTCCCAGACCCAGGTGTTTTGATAGGGCAGGAGGAGGCCGGACAGCTGTTGCTTTATCTCTCCCTGGTCAGCCATTTTTAGGGGAAACCCCGAAAAACGTTTCCATGGCCTGCTGGACCTTGTCGACCTTCTCCTCCGGGCTCAGGTCCTGTCCCTCGGCTTCGGCCTTCTCCAGTTCATGCAACTGGATGGAGGCCGGAGGATTGAGCACGGAGATGGCCCGGGCATAGGCGTAAACCTCCTGGGGGTTGATCGGCTCTCCGGACGTCATCAGCCGGGCCAGCTTCAACTGCATTTTCTCCAGGAGGTCCCCTATCTCCTGATCCTGGGACAAAAACCGCTTCCTACGGGAACCCCAGTCGAATTTAGAAGACCAGGACTCCACCGTCCGCGCCGGGATCTCCAGCCTGGCGGAGACCTCGGCCAGGGTCAGCCCTTCCCGGATATACAGCCGGGCCGCCTGATCGATCGTCACCCGGTCGTTGTACCGCCGCTTTTCTTCGTCCTGGCTCATTCGCCCAGAGCCTCCTTAAGCCGGGCGATTTTCAGGTCCAGCTCCTGGGACCGGGTCCAGTAATCGTGCAACTGCCCGGCCTGTTCCGGCAGATCGGCCAGGTCCAACTCGGTCAGCCGGTCGGCCGTGGGGTCCAGGGCCATTCTGATCTTGGTGATGTAAGGCATGGCCAGAGCTTCTAGCCTGGCTTTCTCCTGTTTGGCTTCGGCCAATTTTCCCCGGTACTGCAGCCGTTCCGTGGTGCTCATGCTTCCCCCTCCGCCTTGGCCCGCACCCGGGCCATGGGGCAAAACTGGTTGGTGCTGATCCGGTCGGTCAAGGCGGTCAGGGCGGCCGTGTTGGACATCATGTAACCGGTCTGCTCTTCGGCCGTCCGGGTCAGCCCCTCGCAGATCTTGTCGTAATCCTCCACCAACTTGACGTTGTTCTCGTACATGTCCACCACCTCCCGGAATCGCCGTTCATTGTTCCGGTTGGATATCCAGGTAATGAAAAAGGACATGATCCAAGGACCGATAACCAGGACCAAAATCGTAAAAATCACCGGGGCCTGGCTAAGCGCGCTAAGGATCGTTATCGTCGCCGCCCCGGTGGACACTGCCTCCATACACCCCTCCCTCCAAGTGCCGGTTTTGTCGGTGATTATAAGGGGGTGGGTTGTTAGGAGTCCGTACAATCCGCGCAATTTGCACGGTTTTTGAGTGGGGATTAATAAATATCCAAGAGCAGGTCGCCGTCATTGTCCTCGGCCAACAGGTCCGCCACGCTGGCCGAGAGGATTCTTAGGTTTCCGCCCACGGTCTTGGATTTCAGGCGGCCGGTACTGCACCAGTCGTATATGGTCCGTCTGGACACCCGGAATATCGCGGCCGCCTCCTTGGGCGTGAGCAGAGTCTTGGCCTGCAATATCTCCTTGTCCGGGATAAACGTTCTCCCGCACATGAACACCGGGATCTTGACCAGCCGGACCTCTTCCATCACCCCTCCAGGCGCTGTCCCCGGCGCTCGGCCCTGGGTCTTTCATGGAACAGATCGAACGCCTTAGCAAACTCCGCCTCGGCCTCCTCCTCGGACATGCCGTCCGGGTAATAAACCTCGGCCTGGCCCTTGTCCCCCAGCTTGCAGCGGAGCACGTTCAGCAGGACTATCCGCTCCTTGCCGTCCAGCCACCGCACATCCTCCCGCTTGAACATCCGCCTGATCATCTCCCGGAGCTGGCTGGGCTCATACCCCAGCTCGGCCCACAGGGCGAAGATCATACGCAACTGCCCGTCTTCCTCCTGGCGGACGGTGTAACCCTTCTCCGGGTCTCCCTTTTCCCAATCCCGGAGCCGCTTGGGCACCGCAGGATTGTAGATCCGCTTCCTGGAGTACTTCTTCTGCAAGGCCTTCAGCAGCCTGTCCCTGCCCCCCAGGGTCATCCCGGAAAGCCCCTTGACCGGCCGCCCCTCGGCTTCGGTCATTAGCCCCTGCCACACCTCTGGATTGCTGTGATAGGGATACCCGGCCTTGGCCATGGCCATATGGAGGATCTTGTTCTGCTGGGCGTAGATTTCGGAGGCTGTCTTTTGCGTCTGTTTAGACATTGTTTAACCTCGCAGTCTCCCGCCACCAAAAGTGGGGGGCCTTGCAGGCCCGGTTACTGGGCAGGATGCAATGATCCTCCTCGATCAATATGCACCGTCCTTTGTACATGGTTTCCCTGCCGTAATCCGGGTCCCAATACCTGGGCCTCCGGTAGTTGCCGCATTCGTCGCAGACCTTATTGGGCAGGGACGACCGCTCCGCTCCCTCCGGGCGCTGGGGGCCATAAGGCTCGGTCGGCTTCGATTTCATTTCACTGCCCCTCGCAGTTGCTCCCAGGCCATGCGTAGCCCCAGCCAATGGGCGATCAACCGGGTGTCATGGTCCCAGCCGACCCCCGGCCAGTAGTCCCACCAGTCCAGGCCCAGGGGATGGCCCTTATCGTCAAAGCTCAGATCCTCAAGGCATTTGATCCAGTCGTGATGATCATCGGCGTTGCGTAGCAACTCCTCCTTGTGTTCCACATACAAGGGGGACAATTCCTCGTATTCCTCCAACAGCTCTTCTTCGTGTTCTTCCAGAGCCGCCTTGACCTTTTCCGGATACCACTGGCGATAAGGCTTCCCGGACTCGGAGGCCATGCACTTTCCGGCAAAGTAATCAAGTTCGCAGTCGGCCAGGAACTCAAGGCTGATCCGGTCGTACCATTGATACATGGCGTCGCCCAAGTCCCCGGCCACAACCAGCAACCCCCGGTAATGGCAACCGATCAAATAGGTGGCCGATTCAAATCCGCTTCCGGGCTTGGCCCATCTAAGGGTAACCATGCCGCCCGGTTCCGACTCCTTGATGGTAGCCTTGTGGTCCTTAAACCATTCCCGATGCAGGTTAATCAGGTTCTCAATATGCGGCCGCATAGCTATCTCCTCTTAAACAGGCTCAACCAGGTACTCTTTAAGAAACTCCCCGGGGCCCATCCCGGCTTTCCGCTCAGCCAAGGCCCATCCGATATCGTTATTTGCCGCCCACAACTGCTGGACTATCCCGCGCGGATACCAGATTCCCGGCCAGCCACGGGCCGGGATGGGCCAGCCGAAGCGCCTGGGGTTTTGGAGCACCCAGTTGTGGCGCTCCTTTTCAGCCCAAGGGCTGGGGTGGCCGTCCGTACAATCAGCCAGGTCAACCACGCCTATCACCTTGCCGTACTCAAAGGCCCGGCCCGTCATCCAATCGCCCCAACTCATGGGCCGGACTCCAGAGAGGTAATCCAACAACCACGCCCAATGCTCACCCTTCGCCCGGGGCCTTTTCTTGGTGGCGTGAATCAGGAGCGGGCCCCGGTACGAATAACGGTAACTTCGGTTTTCAATATCCTTGAGCCTGCGGCCGATAGCCTCCGGAGCCTCAAAGATTAGATCCGCAAAGGGCTGATGGAGAGAGACGCAGGGAATCCTGATCTCCGAAAGCGCCAGATTATGGTCGATCAGAGTCATTCCGGCCCCCTTTCTCCTATCAATTCGGCAACAGAGACCCCGTAATAGGCCGCCAGACGAACAACCAATTTGATGCCGGGATTATCACTCCGGCCCACTTCCAACTCCCAGATGTGGGGTTTGGATACCTTGACCGCATCGGCCACGGTCTGGAGGGAAACCCTCCGGGCCCGCCTAAGCGCTCTTAAATTTCCGGCGATAGGTAACCTTTGGCTATCCGGCTCCATAATCCATACTCCTCCCGGGGCTCCAGCCAGTCCGATAAGCCTAACTCCGCGGTCATCGGTACAAATCTGCGGGCATAATGGCCGCGAACCGCCGCTCCGATTCCATATGGATTTTCCCGTCCGGCGTTATGTGGGCGGTCCAGAACACTTCTGTCTCTGTCCGAACCACGTCGGCCATGAATTCAATCCTTGGGCCGTTTCGGTCGGGCATATGGCGGACCAGGCGATACAGTAGATTTTCGAGAGGTCCTCCATTCCCGTCATATAGATAGCTTCTTCCCGTCCAGACGGGCGCGTGGCGCTCTCCCCAGATGCCGATACAGTCCGGATACTTGGCGTCGGGCGCGGGTTGCAGCACCACCCAGCTTTCGTCAACGGCGGAGACCCGGTACATTCCGGGCCAGAGATCGTCATAGACCAGGGCGTGCAGCCGGTGTCCGTCGGTGGCGAACACAAATCCGTCCATACTCTTGATTAAGGTGAGGTCGTACCGGGGTATTTCGCGCTCCTTGGCCCGGGCCTGCACCAGCCAAGTAAAATCAGAAAATTCCTGGAGGTTCTTCTGTTTACGAAAAACGATCTCCATCTTATTATTCCTCCTCCCTGGGCCTTTTCCCGCCCAGGCTCCGGACGCAGATCTGGCCCCCGGCCGTGGGGTTGGTCAGCTCCAGTTCTCCCCGCCTCTGATCCATCAGTTCCTCCCCTTCCAGGGCCAGCCGAAGACCAGGGCCGCCACGATTAGAGATATGATTATTTCAGGCTGGATGTTTTCCATGATTCATCCCTCCCCCAAGGGCCCGGACCCTGCCGGGCCCAAGGGGCAAGGATGCGGCCATCAGGCCGGAAGCGAAACCTGGAAAGGATCGGCGTAACTCATTACCCGGGGACGTTCTCCCAACGCCCGGGCTCCCAAACGGGCCAGCCGGTAGGCCTCTCTCCATCCCTCTCGATTCAACCTGAAAAAGAATCCGACCTGAGGAACGGGCTCGTCCTCGGGATCCTCCTGAGGAATAAGATCCGAATATCCGTGAATCACCCCCGCGAATCCATTTTCAGATAACTCCTGGCACTCATTTTCTTTGACTCTCCAAAAGTTAATCTCCATTCTCCATGCTCCTTTCTTCCCGGCTCTCAGGCCGCTTCCGCCTCTTTCATGGCCCAATATTTTGATTTACAAAGTTCTTCTATAATTCCTGGAAGTTCTTGTTCGTCATTTTCGGGGACCATCAACACAGGCGTTCGGCCCACATACTCAAACGAAGGCCAGGCCAAATTGCCGTTTTCTGCATAGGGGTCCAGTCCACATCTAACGGCAAAGAATTCAGGGTCCGGAAGTTGAGGAAGTCCCCTCATAACCTTGTAAATTTCCATCCCCTCTTGGGTGGATCTGTCGGGGATGCAGACTCCCTTGGGCAACCCCGCTATCATCTTCCAGCCAACCGGGGGTTGAGCGGGAAACACATATCCATAAACCCTATCCGGTCGGGCCCATGTCGCTGTTGCTCCATAATGTTCCCCGAATCCCTTTCTGATCAGATCCATGCCCTCATACCGTGCTTGGTACTCCTTCACGGCTTTCATGACCTTGCCGCCTTTGATCAGGTAATATCTGTATTCCGGCTGCATAATTCCTCCTCAGATCCGTCCCTCTGCTATGGCCGTGAACGCATGCCAGGCGAACCAGGCAAAAGCGCCCGTAACCGTGACAATCTGCAAGGCCGCCTCAATCACCCTGGCCGCCCTGCTGTTTCTGGACCAGATCGTAGGTGTAAGCATCGACTGTCTTCCTTTCGGCCCCGATCACGGCCAGCTTTTCATCCGGCCATTTTTCGATAACCGGCCGGTCCAGCTCCTTGGTTATCACCAACCCTTCCTCCCAGCCGTGCTCCTCGATCAGGGCGATAATCCCGGCCTTTTGGTCCTTCCCCCGGGGCAGGCTCACCTTGGCCACCCTGGCGAAAAAGAGAACCCCGTTCACCAGCTCGGCCCGGTCCTTTTCCCCGAACAGGTCCGTGTGCTTCTTTTTCATCAGCTTGATCAAGGCCTTGGCGTCCTTGTCCAGGGCCTTCCCGGCCGCTTCCACCATGGGCTTGTGCCTGGCCCGGATCTCCTCGATCTCCTTGTCCCGGGCTTCCCGCAGCCGCTCCAGGTCGGCCCCTATCTCCCGGATGGATTGGAGCAACCCCTCGGCCTTGTCCCTGGCGTTCAAGCCCGGCCTCCTTTCAGGTTCTCCAGCATGTTTTCCAAGAGGCTGCCAAGGGTCGTGTCCAGGATCCTGGCCGCCATAACCAGCTTTCTTAAGCCCGCCTGCTTCAGCTTGTCGGCAAACTCCTCCCTCTCGGAGCCCACCATCAGGTAATAACCCCCGCCTGCCGAGTCGCTGTGAGAGGCGATGGCCGCCCCTTCGCTCCGCAGTTCGGATATCAGGGCCCGCAACAGCCGTTTAATCTTGGCCGGGTTGTCTTTGGCCTCCGCCCCGAACACCTCCCGGGCCAGGGCCGCCGCTCCGACGGCCCGTCTCCGGCCCACGTGGCGGGTCAGGATCTTCTGTATTTCCGCCTTGTGCTCTTCCTTCTTATTCGTTGCCATCAAAGCCTCCGTCCCATTCCCGGCAACTCAAACAGGCCCTGAACAATCTCAGCGTTTCCGGGTTGCCCGTGGCCCGGCCGCCCACCTGCACGGCCAGCCGGTGGTTGTTCAGGCACCTGGCCCGGCCGATCAGCCCCAGCACCGGACAAGGGATCTCCTCCCGCCCGAACACCTCGGCCACCCGGGCCCGCAGCCTTTCCGATAGCCCATAACGGCCGTTCTTGATCTGGCTGATGGTGGCCGGGGAAACCCCCAGCCGGGCCGCCGTCGGCCTGACTCCGTTTTCTTCCGTGGCTTGTTTGAGGATGGTCAACCACTTATCCATGGTTTTCCCCCTTTCCGGCCTCCGCCTTGCGCCTGTTCCAATGGGGAGCCCATATCTGCCTGGGATTCAGCATGACGTATGCTCCGTCCGACCTTCGCCTTGACAAATATTTCTCTTTGACCAGATGGGCCGCGTATCGGCGGACGTAATCAGGAGAAGCCCCGGAGATAAGAACAATGTCCTCAAACGACATTACCCAGCTCACCTTGGACAGGTTTCGCATAGCCGTCCATATCCGCTGCTGGACAGCCCCCTGTCTCGGCCCCCTTGGGGTGTAACGATACTTTTTGCCGAAAAGGGCCAGTTCTTCTCGCCGGATTAACCGCTCAAAGACCTTGTTGATTTCCCGGATGTTTTCACCTTCGAAGGCGGAGTAAATCCTTTCCAAGGAACCCTCCGGCTCCTCGGAAATGACCTCCCTCACCCTCTTGGTCAGTCCGGACATCAGGCCGCTCTCTTGCTTTTGGGGAGATGATCCGGAGTGATGGAGGCGGCCCGGTCTGACCTGGCCCGGCTTTCCATGCCCTTAAGGGCCATAACCGATTTGCGGAAATTCCCGTCCGTCCGTTTCAGCACGGCCTCAATGGTGTTTTTCTGCACGGGCAGATCAATACAAGCAGCCGCAAAATCGGAAAGGTCCGCGACCGATAAGGGCTTGAACTCGGTCAGATAAAGGATGCGGTCGAATAGCGGAGCCATCCTCTTAAGCCTGGGGATAATCCCGTCATGACCGATGAAAACAAACGGATTTTCGGTAAGGTCGTGAATATCCCTGATCGTTTCAAGGATTGACGTTTGCGGGATATTCACCTCATCCACCATCACCAGCCTGGGCTTCTCAAGGAGCGCCCCTACGATATCGCCCAGCAGATCCTCAACCCGCTGCCTGGGCACCAGCCCCAGCTCAACGGCCAGCTCCCTGAGCATCCACCCGGCCTTCCACTCCTTTTTGGCCCGGATATAAATGCCGCCGTTCTGGACAGCCCAACGGATAGCCGTCTGGGTCTTTCCCAGGCCCCTTGTCCCATACACCAGGGCAATCCCGGGAACCCCGGCTTCGCGATCCAGTAATCCCTGAGCCGTGTCCATGAACCGCTTGACATTTGAAGTTTCAACAAATACCGTCTTCATAGAACGATACTCCTTTCACTATGGTGTTGTTCTGAGGCGCTCCTGGCGCGGAGCGCCTCGTCTTTCATTCTCTCCCTGGCCGACAGGTAGTTTTTAATTGAGGGAAATTCCCGCAGTAGATATTCCATGTGGTCGGCCTCGTCCGCAGACAACCCGACAGCCCTTTCCTTATCCTGGAACCAGTCGTATAGGAGATTTGGGCTGTCCAGCAATTCGTCCGGATAGGTGGCCCACTTGTCCGCCTCTTCCCGGGCTTCCTTTTCGGCCCGTTTCTCCTGGATATCCACTACCGGGATTGGCCCGGCTCCCAGCTCGTCGGCCAGGCCCAGTTCCGGCTCTGGCTCCGCAAAGGCTTTCTTGGCTTCGCTGATTCCCAAGGTCCGGGCTTCGGCCTGGAAGCGGGCCACCTTGGCGGGCGGCTCCACAATCTCTCCGGTCTCCACCTGGATGGTGTAGGGGTCTGGCAGGGTTTGGGAGATGGTTTCAAAGGCCCGGACCTGGGCCCGCAGCTGCTTGGCGTGTCTCCGCCGGGCGGCCAAATAGCTGGACAGCCGCTCCCCGCTCAGGGCCTCGTCGCTGGCCACGCACAAGAACTCCCCGCTCTTGGCCAAAAAGACATAAACCTTGCCCGCGTCGGCCTCATCCCGCCGGATAACCACCTTGTCCCGCACATGGCCGATCAGTTCATCGGCGATGTACCAGCCGCCGTCCAGGGCGATGCCCTTTTTCTGGACGATCCGTTCCGCCACCGGGGCCAAGAGGATATCCAGGGTCCGTTCGTCCCTGATCTTGGTGGGCCACACAGGCGACTGTTTAGCCCTGTTCAGGGGCGTGTCCTTAATCCCCTTGTGCTCCTGGGCCTCGTAGACCTGGCCGATCCACTTGTCTATGGCCTCTTGCAGTTCCCGGGCGGTCAAGGGCAGGCTCACTGTCCCGCCCTTTTCCATGATCTTGCCGCCCCAGGTCTTCCGGTCGCGGATGGCCTGGCGCTCGGCCACGGAGTGTCCGCAATACCCGGGCAGGATCTCAAAGAGCTGCCTGGACAAGGTCCAGAAAAACCGCTCGATAAACGGCTTTGCCTCGCCGTGATAAGGGGGCAGCTTGGGCGTCTCGATCTCCAAAGACCGGGTCACCGACTCGATGTGCTGGGAGGCGTAATCCTTGCCGTTGTCCTTGCGGATCCGGGCCGGGATGCCCCAGGCCAGCAGCCCCTTGCGGATGCACTGGGCCACGGCCGCAGACCGGGAAGTGGGCGAAACCACGGCCACCACCCGCCTGCTGTAGACATCTATTGACCCCACGATGGAGGCCCGCTTGCCGTCGCTGGTGATCACGTCCGCCGGGGTTGAATCCATCTCCCAGGTGTGCCCGAAGTGGGGCACGTCGGCCGCCATGTCGCCGTGGGCCGCCTGGTAGGAGTTTTTCCACCGGGAGGGGTTTTCCTGGAGCGAGACCAACTCGTGGTGGCGCTCTCTCCAGGATTTCACGTAGCGGTAAATGGTGGCCTTGTTGGGGCAGGTTTCCGGGTAGGTCTTTACCAGGGTCCGAAAGATGTTGATCGGCCGCATCCCCGGCCGCTCGGCCAGCATGCCCGCGATCCGGATCTGCATCTCCGGCTTGACCGCCGACTGCCTCCGCTGTTTTCCGTAGGCGGTCGCCAGCCCGGCCCGGCCTTGCTTTTTGTACTGGCCCTTGAGCCTCCGGAGTTTGGAGACCGAGAGCTTGTTTTCCAGGTCCAGGACCCAGGAAGATATGTTTAATTCCTGTTTAACGTACAGTTCACAAAAAACTTTTTCGGCTTCGGTGGTATTTAAAGAAGAGGATTTATGGAAGCTGTTAAATGCTTTTAAAATTTCGAGCCGGGCCAGGGCCCGCTTCTGGTCAGGATCGTCCGTGTCGGGCTCGGGCTTTGGTAAAGGCCGGACCTGGCCGGGTTTAACCGGCTGTTTAGGCACTAAGACCGGGCTGGTTGCAAGTTCGTGGTATTTGATGGCTTCGTTTATATCGGGCGGAAAATCTAACACATTGTAATAAAATGATTCTCCGCCACTAACGTTCCTCCTAATAAACCGCCATTCCTCCGTCCTCGCACGCCTGCAAATCGAACTTCTGCTTTTCCCCAGGATCTCAGCAAGTTCAGGCTGTGAGTAATAATCTTTCACTCCGAGGCCCCCAGGCCGGATTCGTCATCTTCAAACCACTCCTTGCAGGCTTCTAAATATCCTCGCGCATGCCCGGTCGCGTAACCGGCCGCCCAAATCAGCAAAGCCAGTAGCAACCCGCCCCAGGAGAAGTCTTCCATTGCGGTTTCCCTATGCCGCCAGCCTGGCGGACACGGCTTTAGGCAGGTCCAGGAATTCCACCGGACAACCCAGCGAAACCAGAGCCAAAAGCACCTTGGGGCTATTCCGGAAACCGTTTATCGTTTTAACCGCTGAGTCGATGCTCAACCCAGCCTCGCGGCCGATGTCCGCCGCCGTCAATTCCACGTCTATCAGCCACTTTTTTATCTCTTTGGCCTGCCGCTCAGGTGCCGCTAATTTCTGGCTCATCCAGGGCCTCCTCCAGTTGTTTCATCCGTTTACGGGCCGCTTTTGCTTTCAGGTTGGCCTTGGCCCACTCCAGTTGGGCGATCTCCTTGTCTCCGATCACCCTCAATCCCAGGGGCCGGGCCATGACTTCAATAGAGCTGTGGTCGTTAACCGCCGCGCAAAATATCGGGAGGGTTTTTAAAGGGATAACCCGGCCTGTCTCCTGGGGGTTCAGCCATTTTTCCAGGGTCTCCAGGCTCAGCTTCCGGCCGTTGCCGTTGACCAGCTTCAGCCCGTAGCGTTCCCCCAGTTCGTTCATCCGGTCCAGTATCTGCTCCCGGCTCAGCCCGCATTCCCTGGCCGCCCCGTTCATGGCCGCCTTTAAGTCGGCCACTATATATAAGGATGGGGCGTCGAATAATCCGGGCTGGGTTGGCCGCACTCTATCCACCTCCCCACGTCCGCCCAAAGACCGGCCCGCGTCCGGTTTTCGGGCGCACACAGACATTGACCACCATCGGGGGATTCTGTATGTTTGGGGTTAGAGATAGTCCGTGCATGGACCCAGAATAAAGAAATCTTTGTACCAAGTCAAAGATTTTCTTTATGGATAGAATGTTTTCTTTTGAGGCTAATGCAATTGATTAATTTATCTAATAACTTATCTCTAAATAGTGGGGAGCCATTAAACTCCATCGGAAAAAGAATTCGTTATGTCTGGGAGCGGTCGGGCCTTCACCAAAATCAATTTGCTACCCTCATGAACGTTTCAATTCCCACCCTAAGTAGCTATTTTAATGATAAGGTTTCGCCGAACACTGATTTTCTTATCCGACTAATAAAGCATGCCTCAGTTCCCGCCGATTGGGTACTATTTGGCAAACTACCTAATAAGACAAAAGAAACATCTTTGAAATCTGACACAACTCGTGAGTTAAATACGGATATACTAGAGCAGGTTGTTGCGGGAATTGAGTCTGCCTTGAAACGCAAACATGCAGCTCTTGACCCGGTTAAAAAAGCGGCATTGATCGTTCTATTGTATGAACATTTCAGCGATGATAATAATATCAAACAAGATACGGTAGAGCGGTTCCTTCGCATAGCAAGCTAATGCACTACATTTATCAATATTTGGTATCTTTTTTGTGCAACACCTTTTCGTTTTTTGTCGGCTACACAATTACCATAACATACCTTTATTATTGCCATTATAGCGTGCAACACCTCTGCAACACCTTTGCAATACCTTTCGCCTCATCGTCGGACCCATGTTTGCCGGTTTAAAATGACACTGGAGATTTTTTAATGGATAAAGATGAGGTTATGGGATCGGTTGATGATCTCGTCGGAGATGCATTGCCTGATTATAGTGAACCATTAAACGAAAGACCTAATGTTCATGTTAACAATCTTAATATTACATCAATAAGCAAAAGGATCCAATATACTAGAATCATTCTAAATCCAGGCCCGGAACACATCACCGACCGGCAGGCTGCAGAACTAAAAGGGCTGGTCGATAAAATTGCCAAATGGGAATGTCAGGTCAGACCGTTCCCCATGACCTTTAGTAAAATATGGAAAATATTCAACCGTCGGATGAACATAACCTCCTATAAACTCTTGCCAAAAGAGTATTTTGGAGAAGCCCGGGAATTCCTCAAAGGCTGGGTCGGTCTCCTTTCCCTTCTGGCCGAACAGCCCCGCGATGAAAAGGAATGGTACATCCGCCGCTATGCTGTTTTGTTTACTCATGTTGGTAGGTTAGGCCTTCGAGACCGCTTCGATGAAATGCTTTTAACTGAGTACGGAGTGGACTCCATGACGGACCTTTCGGCCCAGGATCTAATGTCCGTTTTCCGGACGGTCTCAAAATGGTTTTACGAGACCATTAAGGAGATATAATTCCCATAATATTTACCGCAATAAATTCTCAAACCTAATGCGAATTTTCCGCAGGAATTCCCCAAAATTCTCAAACCTAATGCGAAAATGTTTCGGTCAAGCATGCCCCTAACCTGGCGAATCAATTACCAAAGGGGCCACTCTCAAACCAAATGCTAATTTCCCAAACCTAGTGCCCCCCCACAGACACCTATATGGACACCAGGCTATGAGCGGCCCAGAGGAGGGAATTTTCTGGGGGGGCGTAACTTGTTGAAATTATTGGTGCCGGGAGCGGGGATCGAACCCGCACGGGACAAAGTCCCAAGGGATTTTAAGAGCAACGCGCTGTTTGCCCAGAGAGTTAGGTGGAGGTCGTTTTGGCTGGATTTAGAAGGGGATAGATTGCCGCCACCTTTAGCTTAAGATAGGCCAAGATAGGGGGGATTGGATTGGTCTTGGACACCAAGATGGACACCTGGGGTCGCACAGATTCTGATGGAAAATAACGAAGAAGACGAATAAAAAATCATTATTGATGAATATTAGTAATAATTGGGATAATTATAGATAGAGAACCAAAGAACTATATGATCTCCTTCAATGTGGCGTAGATCAACTTTAGGTTGAATGCCTCAGGATCGAATGAGTCATCTCCCATCCATTCCAAGAATTCCCGGTGTTCGGGGTGCTTGGGATCAGCCAGAGCTTCCAACATTTCCTCATACCCGGTAGGACCTCCGCAATCCTCAGGGGGACAAGCTCGTTTCCCATCCAAACATATTGGATAGATTTGGTCAGGGTCAGGGTCAATTATGATTTCCACCACAACCTCATGAATCCAGCTGTCTCCGAAGTCGTACTCGTAAAAAAAGCTGTTCCCCTTTACTGGGGCTACCTGGTTTAACGTCGCCTTGCTCTCGTCTTTGACTGGCGGATCATAAAAATCATCGCCCGTCAATTCTGGTCCACCGTAGATCTCTTCCCCTAACCTAAACTGATGCAGATGTAAATTTTCCCAACCCATGACAGTCTGTATAACATGGTGCAGTTTGGCCAAGGTTATGTCCCCTGGGACCAATATCCGACGCCAGATGGGCGGGTCGATCCACTGGAGGGTAATTCTCAACTGATAGATCGAAACCAAAGATTTCTCCAACTCGCCGTTCTTAAAGTGAATCTTTTCAATAAAGATATTGTGCCCGGTGCTCGAGGTCAAACAATTCTTGCCTTACTCGAAAATGCCTATATCCCGATCTCTACTCTATCATTACAGTCTGGCATCATTGGCTCCTTCCCCTGGATCTCTCCAGATTGTAGTAACCTGAAATTCCCGTTATTTGATTAGGGGTGATCAGCCCTGGTCAATTGCACTTTACATTAACTCACTTCCTTCCCATGTCCAACTTTCCCTTACGTTGGGAAGCGTATGCTTGGAAAGCAAGAAAACCGTTGGGCATCACGAAGATCAAAGGCTTGATGCTGATTTTTGGCTATCATAGTGCATATTAGAGTCAGAGTAGTGAGTTGAATTGGGTTAGTGGGCTAATTTGAGCCTATTAGATTTCACGAAAATTTCTTTTCTGCTTAATCTTGAAAATGTCTTGACAAAGAAATGTTTTTATGACCATAATATCGTTCATATTTTATTAGTTGGCAGGGAATTATCATTTCATTGCACTTAGTTGGAAAAAACTGGTTCCCTTTGGAGTATGCTTGAGTAACTCTGAGGGTGTATTTTGTGCATAGATCAGGCGTAAGTTTCATTAGACTGCCTATTTATAGTGATATTGCTGTTTCTGAATTTTTCCATAAGCTACTCGAGTTTAAATGGGTTCAACGTCTTCGATATATTCGTCAGGCTGGTATTAGTTTTGTTGATTTTCCGAATCTAGTTCATTCACGGTTTAACCACTGTCTAGGCACCACTCATCTTTGTATAAAAGCTTTAAAGAATAGTAGCCCCCATAATTTCCCATCTCTCCACCAAAAGCGTATTATCTTAGCTTCAGTCTTTCATCATATATTGGAACCTCCTTTTAGTTATCTTGGAATAGATCCATTACGTTCCAATATTGAAGCTGTTAATGTTTTGATAAAAAAAGTTAGAAAAGAAGTTGATTCTTTTTTGACAGAAATAAATGAAAACAAAGATGATTATAGTCGTGTTTTAGATGCTATTTTTGGTTGGTATGGGGGTAATGATAAAATAGGAGGAGGAACGAGCATTGCCTTTGATCATATAAAAACAGCAATTAGTCCTCTGGATGCTATTATGCAGGACATATATTGGTGTGATGGCCAAATACTGCCCGGATATAGGGCTTTAATAGATAATTTATTTATTGAAGCGAGAAAGTCTGACACTGGTAAAATTCCTCTTCAATGGACATTAAAATCTAAACCATCCGAAATGTACAAATCATTCCAAGATACGCTTGTGTCGGCTATTCTCTTCTGTCGTGAAAATATACATCTTCAGGCTAAGCGTCGTATCAGGGGAAAGCTTATTGAAAGAATTCTTTTTATATTATTTCATTTAGATGACGATTTTATGAGCCCTGATAATTACTATCATTTAGTTGATGATTTTATTTTGTCCTTCTTGTATGGAGATATTCCGCCTACTTGTAAATTTACTAAAGAATTATCTGTGCTATCAAATTATTCGTGGATACTTACCTCAAACTTGAGTGAAATCGTAAAATCAATCACTATAAATAACAATACAGGCATAAATGCGCTAAGCGCTGTTGATAAATTTGACCTATTGCAAAATATAGAAAGAATACTAGATACAGATGATTCATTTATAGTTGGTATTGATTTGCCTGCACAATCATTTAATCGTTTTTGGAATTCAAGTAATTATATTGACACTCTTCAGATAAAAACGAATAAATATAGTGATAGATTAATAGTGTCCCAACAAAAGTTAATTAAAATATACATCGCCAAAAAGTCTGGCGAACCATTTCAGCTAAACGATAAAAAAAGAAGAAATGTTATTGAAATGATAAAAAATTATTTCAACAAGACTGAAGCCCCAATAAAAAGGTAATAACCCGCTTAAAATATGCACACAAGGAGAAAATAATGAGCATCAACTTCTTGGCCCACTTAGTCAGTGGTTTATCGAAATTATCTAATGATGAAAAGGTGAATTATCGCGATTTGCTTGGTGTATTATTGAAATATTCACATTTATATATGGCTGGATCACATCCTTACCAGATATATGTTAATGAAGCTGGACCATGGTCAATACAGTGTGCACGTGATCTTAATCGCCTTCAGGATGAAGGGGCAATTGATATTTATGAAGAAAAGAGTAAAACCGGTGTGGATATGATAATAATAAAGCCAAATGGAAAAATGGCGGAATATTGCCATGGGGCTCAATCTAATGAAGGAGTAAAATTAAATAAATTAATTCAAAATATAGGCAAATCACAAATAGAAAGCCATGTACCATGGAGATGGGCGGTATTTAATGTTTTCGACGAAATGAGGAGCGTAGTATACGATAATGATGTTCAGTCATTTGCAGATATTGTGGAATGATGATAAGAAAGATAGAAGGAACTAATAATGGATGCTCTTCCTGAAGATTTCTGGCCACCAATTTCTAAAAAAAACGATATAATTATATTTCGTGATCCAGTATACGCTACCGCTCCATTAACAAGGAATGAAGTAGAATTAATCTCACATAATTTGGTTTTGCGTTTAAGTGGAGTTAGGCAGAATGGTTTATTAGAATATGTATATCCCGGTGCAAACCATACCAGACTTCAACATTCAATTGGTGTTGCAATGATATTAGACAGATTAATTTGCAATACAATATTGTCCCATAAAATAAATGTTACAAAAAATAAATTTAAACAAATAGTAAGTTTAAACTCCCCTTTTACGGCTGTACGAAAATTTGTTCGATTGGGAGGTATTTTACACGATATTGGGCATGGTCCACTTTCTCATACATCAGAAGAATTATTAGCACACGTCCGCCCTGATTTAATTAAAAATAGCGATGAGAAAAAAAAATTAAAACCTCATGAAATGCACACTAAAGAAATTATTGGAAATGCAGATAAAAAAAATCTAGACAAATTAATATTTAAATGCCTCTCATTTGATCCGGGTAGCTCAACAGCATCCCCAGAATCTTTACTTAGGGCCTTAGGGAAATTTTCGGTGGGAAATTTCGAATATGATGATTCAGAAGCACTAAAAGCAACTAATAACTATGGTGAATATCATGATTTGAGGTGGCTTAATAGTGCTATTAATGGTCCTTACGACGCTGATAGGTTAGACTATCATATGAGAGATCCCGTTTTTGCTGGTGTAGGATATCAAGCAACTGATTTTAGTAGATTTTTAAGATTGAGTTCACAAAAGAATACTATCCAGAAAAAAACAGAGGAGGACGACTATAAAAACGGATTTGGTGTTGGGCCTGCAATGGCAATTGAAATAGATCGTGGTCTAGGTACACTTGAGGCTATAGATATACAGAGAGCAGTTATGTACCCAAATGTATATCTTCATTCGACTGGGCGTGCAATAGATGCAATGATAAATAGAGCGTTTTTTGTTGCTGCAAGTCATAAAAATAAAAATAGAAAGCAAGATAAATTAAGCTACTTTTTTTACGGAGAACGTGATCAATGGCCTACGTTTTATAATTCCAATGATTTCAATTTCCTTTGGACTTTAAATAGCTATTTAAATCTTAATAAACGTGAAATTGGCAATTTATACGATATAATACAACAAGTAATAACAAGAAATATATTTAAAAAAATTAGAGTAAAAGAAGGATTTAACGCAAATAAAGATGGTAGACCGCTATATATCCGACTTGAAGAAATGTCTTCAAAAGTTATTTCAAAAATTGAAGAAATAGGAAAAAGTGAAAATTCGTTTCATGAAACATTTTTATTTTCAATTTATTTGGAACAAATGCTTGAAGAGTTTATAAATACTGGAAACATCACAACAGAAAATGGCAACAATAAAATTAATAAAATATCCAATATTATTATAGACATACCATTATTACCAAAAAAAACAGAAATTGTTGGGTTAATTGGGAGGTCAAGAGATGGAAAACAAACCAACCTCAATGATAAACTTAAAACAAGAAATGCAGCATATGAGATATCAAAAAGAGAATGGTTTATAGCAATTTACGCAAATACGACAATATTAAGGAAAATCGCAAACGAAAAATACAACAGTAGGTTTAAAATGTGGTTGGAAAATTTTTTATTAAAAGGGGGGGATGGATTATCGGGAAATATTAAAATACCAAAAAGTACTAGTATAAGGGATTAGTGCATTAATAGTTTGGAAATAATTAATTACATATGGGGAAGGGCGTTCATGCGAGTATAGAGAAAAGAATACGGTATAGATGTTGAAATTGGACCAGTGATATAGGATCGTGGACGGATCACGACAGATTCACTAGATTATAAAGGTCGATTAATAAGATGTGGTTTCGGCTTTCCATTGGTTAATCATATTCAGGTTGGAGATTCTCCTTTTGGCGATGGTCTTGTATTTAAGCTTGGATCCTATCTTTAAGGCAGACCTCTTTCTTCCATAGTAAACATCATGGATCTCACGATCACAGAGCTTCACAATACTGATTTGATTTGTAATGATAAATGAGGCACTATATAAACCGGTATAGGTATTCTTAGTTTCCACAAATCAACCATTTTGGCCTTAATATTGATAAAAAACGGTAGTCCTGCGATCGCTTTGGGCCTCATATCTACCACCTAAAATCCACTTCGATCCCTACTGATTCAATTCTTATAACTGCTTACATCTGAATAGTAGAGGGATAGCTTATCTATCTCCCTTTAGGTTGTTGGGTACGTAAGTCGTAAGTAAGCACCCAGATAGGACGAATGAGAAAAAAACCGGCATAAAATCGATATTGATATAGAAATCCCGCCGAGATTAATCGGCGGGATTTAAAAAGGCGTGCAATTATTCTTTGGTTAGAACAATGTCACCATTTTTAACGTCAACCTTCCAGCTTCCCTTCGGGTCAATATCGAGAGTCTGAAGCAGACGTGGACTTAGCCTGATCCCCTGCTTATTCATATTAACGGTGCTCGAGATTGTCTTTCTTGCTCGAGCTCTGGCGAATACCAGGGGTAGGAATTCATTCTTTTCAGTCATCAAGGTGTAGTGGATGTTTTTTAGGGTAGGCTTTTTCATACCGAACTTTTCGCAGATATCTTCTCCTGAAGCTCCTGCTTTAAGCTCTTTGTAAATAGCGTCATAATCAAACTTTTTCTGAATGGCCATTGTAGATACTCCTTTATCCTCTCTATCTGGGTAATGATTCTAATGCTGACTGAGATTACATTATCTTTGCACATTATACCCGAAAATCAAGACATGATAAGAATTAATTCATCCCTACGAGAAAGATTCTTTAGTTTTGGAGATTGGAC
The DNA here is from genome assembly GCA_963662305.1 of Desulfarculia bacterium. GTDB lineage: Bacteria > Desulfobacterota > Desulfarculia. The sequence goes on from OY759351.1 coordinate 2,591,923, forward strand.
GCGAAAATAACGGTCAGAAATCCGTTGTTCTTCCAAAGACCTAAAAATCGAAAAAACGGTCTTAAAATCACGTTTGTTGGGGTTAAGGGTGCTTTCACTGTAATCTTAGGTAAAAGTACCGGAAATCGGCAACTAGAGGCCAAAGACGCTATATTTTAATACCCCCTTATTAATGATTCATTTATTCAATGCAAATATAGGTTGCACGCCCCCCTTAAACAAGTTTTTGCGGTTTTTATTATAAATTTGGTGAAAGGGTGATTCGAATCAGGTATCTCTCCTTATCCTCTTCTTTTTTTCATTTTCAGATAAAATAAAGATATAAAACCCTTTCACCCTTTCACCTACTCCCCCGAAATTTGTACAAATTTCGGGGGAAGGAGTTAATGTTATTGGGGGAAGCAAACTATCCTGGACACGTCAAGAAATATCCTTGTCTAACCTTTCTCCTTTAACCGAAACCTGAATGCTTTCTGTCCGTGGCGAATACTTTTCTCCTCAATGTGGTAGATACTCTCGAGGTTTGATCTTAGGGTTGCCATTTTCTGGCTGAAACCTCGCTGGTTATCCTGGTAAGGGAATGGGATTTCCTCCAGTTTGGCTATTTGGATTAACTCTTTGTGAAGATCCTTATATGAGTAATAATGCTTCTGGTGGCCAGGAACCCACTTGGCCATCAAATCAAAGAGATCGGTTCCCTCAGCGACAAATTGGGTCTGAGTTTTTTGGATCTTTTTGAGGATAGCAAGAGCTCTTTCTCTTTGTTTGGCCGGTTGGGCCCTAACAAAGAAATCAGCAAAGTCGGCCAGGCGGAAGTCATAGGAAAGGTTTTTCCCTTTATTATGTTTTAGCCTTCTGAGGGTCCGTTGTAGCATAGTAATCACTTGAGACATAATCTCAGACCTATACTCAGCAAAAGGTTCTAAGAGTTTTTCCTCTGGAATGAATCGTTCAAGCCTATTTAGTTCTACCAAGATTGCTCGATCTGCCACATCATCCCGATTGAACTTTGGAGTCCTAGTGCTGATTGCAACGAAGCAGTTTATGAAATACTCCACCATAGTGTTAGTTGTATACAGCTTCCTAAGTTTCTGGCTTATACCTGTTGCGATAGTGGCGAGCAGATCATCGAGTTTTCTACCACCATTATCCAGGTTATCCAGTGCAAGGAAGGCTGATGATGTCAACGCTGGTATAAGCTGCCTCAAATCATCTGGAACCATTGTAACTTCGAAGTTGTTACCATAAAATATCTTCCCGATACTACGACTTATGAAGGTCTTCCCAGAACCCTTCTCTCCCCTAAACACCAATATCGGCTTTGTCCGAAAAAATTCACGGAAATACAGAGCGCAGATATAATATCTGACTATCAGCCTATATTCGGCCGGAGACAGAACCTTGTCTTTGGCTAAATTCATATTTGCTAGTAAATACTTGTTTAGAGTACCAGGCTTATCTCGGTGACCCAAATATTCGAATGGATTCAAAATTTGGATCATCTTTAAAATAAATATCCATTATATCCATTTCTTCTTCTTATAATACCCTTGGAGGATATTTCATATACAATCTCTTTATTATTGAAGAGATATAGTATGTAATGATGTTTATCCAAATAACAGTGCCTTTTGACCGTGATTTCTTTTCCATAGGCCAGTGCTTCAGCCGAAATTTTCGCGACCAGGTGAGGGTAGATTTTGTCTGTTACAATGAAGTGGAATAGCCTATATAGTAATTCGGTCAGTGCCTCGCCTTCCTTGTCTATCTCTATCAATAGCCGCTCGGGTCTATAAAAATAAAAGGGCTTACCATTTTCTTTGAGTAATTCCCCATTATCCTTAAAATAGCCAAAAATCATTTTCAGGGTTTGTTGGATTCTTTGTCCTTCTGATCTCGAGTCTTTCTGGTCCAGTTTATATCTGATCTGACGTGCAGTGGACTCGATTGACCCGATGGCTTTATTGTTTCCGTTGGTAGCGTGATATCTTGATACGCTCCGGATAACTGCCATAAGTTCAGACTCATCCAAAGGCGGATTATTTTTCTTGTTCCAGGCAAATATTTTCTTCTTCACTTTGCTGCTGTTTAACCCCAGAGAAAAGAAGTGCCCGGCTACTCTCGTGGCGGAATAATTTCTCTCTCCTTCTTGCACTCCACTTATTAGGATGTTCTCAAGGCTGGCTTTACTAAACTTGACTCTGCTAGTTCGCGCGGAAGTTCTTTCTTTTTTCGGTTCCCTTTGAATAAAGTGATTCTTGATAATATTTTTTATCGTTTTGGGTGTATTGGTTTTGACCTCTTTAAGGAAATGGCTTACATCCTTATAAGGCTTGTACCCATCTTTTTCGTTGAGCATAACGGTGCAACCTTTTTGCGCATCGCCCCAATATGGCAAGGCAATTAGTAATCCGAACTTGACAGGGTTTTTGGGCTTTTGCGGAAAAATTTTGTCAAAAGATGCCAGACTTTTTGCGCCCAATTTCCCCATAATCGTTTCATGGAGTTTATCGACGAGATCTACTGAGACTTCCTTTGAAAAGAAGATCCAAACATGGTAACCGTTACCGGATTTAGATCGCTCGATATAGGCAGATAGGCCTAGTTTAGCTGCTATTTTTGCATAAAGCTTGGCATCCTTAAATGGTTTCTTACATTTGTCCTGTTTTTTATTTTTTTTGTCAAAATCAGCTACAAGCAATTTTGCTATTTTCCCCGATATAAGGGGATATATGCCAAAACGATCTTCTCCCTTCATGTGGCGCTTTAAAATCTTATTGTCATAAGTATGATAACTATTATCTTTGCATTTACCGCATTTATCATGGCATTTTCTAGTATCACGATAAGTGCAATACGGTTCAAAGTGCTTTTTCGGTCCATAATCTCTATCAATTGCCACGACATCAGGATTGCCAGCAAATATTTCCCTGAAACTTGAATAGTTTTTCATTGTTACCTCCATTTTGGTTGTTAGCTTCGAAAGATCGCAAATTGAACGATTATTGATCTATTCCTTCGAAGATCAATATCTATTGATTATTGAATTCGATTGATGACGATTCCACGAAAGCCTTCAAATCTTCCAGCTTGTACAAAACCCTCCTTCCGATCTTGTACAGCCTGGGGCCCCTGCGCTGTGAGGCCCAATCAGCCAGTGTGTGTATCGACACCCTGAGAAAATCAGCCGCCTCTTGCCTGTTCATGTATTCGTGTTGCATTACAACCTCCCCGTTTAACGGCTCGCACTACGCAAACCAGTTAATCTTCTTCTATAAGGTATTTACAACAGCGGAAATTGACTATAACCGTGGTGAATTAGGACGATAACCCATCATTGATTATTACGATTAGCTCACATTCACGCGTTAATATAAGAACCGTTCTGATATTTCCCTGGACAGGGAAGCTTGCTCGCAATATCATTGTTCCATGCGTGTGATTTCTCTGCCCGTGGGACAGATCAAAGTCGGGGATCGTCTCAGAAGCCTTGATCCTGACAAGGTCGTGGAACTGGCCGAGTCCATCGAGAAGATAGGATTGATTAATCCCATCACCGTCACCCCCGAAAACAACCTTTTGTCCGGTTATCATCGTCTGGAGGCTTCCAAACTCCTCAAAAAGGAAACAATCGACTGCCAGATAGTGGAGTTGGATTCCATTCGTTCCCGTCTCGTTGAATTGGATGAGAACCTGAAACGACACGAACTGAATGACATCGAGATCGGAGAACATCTGATCGCTCGGGATGAGATCCTGGCCCAAATGGGTTATTCCAGGCGTCCTGGTAGAAGGGCTAACCCCTACACCGAGCTCCCTACCCTCCAGGAGTTGGCCGACGAGATGACGGTTAGCCTGGATACCATCGTCAAGAAGAAGAGGATTGCTAAGAATCTTTCGTCCCCGGTCAAGGAGAAGCTTCGTAACACACCTTTTGCTTCTCAAACCAGGGCCCTGCTCAAACTGGCCCAGATCGAGGATCACGAAATTCAAAACCAGGTCGTAGACTCTTTGCTGGCCGGCCGATATCCCACCCTGGCGGAAGCGGTCAAAGAAGGGAAGGTGGAGGTCAAGAAACGAGACGTGATGAAAAGTCTCAAACAGATCAAAATCAATCACTACTCCTCCCTGATTCTTCATCACGGTGATTTTCGCTCCGGCAACGGTAATCTTGCCGAGAACAGCGTGGATCTGATCTTCACCGATCCTCCTTACGCCAAGGAACACATCTGCCTGTATGAAGATCTGTCTCTTTTCGCCTCCAACGTTCTCAAACCCGGAGGCAGTTGCCTGGCTTATGCCGGACATTACTTCCTGCCCCAGGTTTTGGCGGCTATGGGGACTCACCTCAGCTACTGGTGGACCATTGCCGTGACCTATAACGTGCATCGGGCCAAGCATCCCCGGGGGATTTACGGCGAATGGAAGCCTATCCTCTGGTTCGTCAAAGGGTCTCGGCCCATGGAGACTGACTTTGTCTTGGACAGCGTCCAATCCGAGAAACCCGAGTTGAAAAAGGTGTTGCACCCCTGGGAACAAAGCTCGGTGGAGGCCAAATACTATATTCACTACCTCTCCCCGGTAGGCGGTCTTATCTGCGACCCCATGATGGGTACCGGGACCACCGCTATTTCCGCCCTCAACTGCGGCCGAAGGTTTATCGGCTTTGAGATAGACCCCGAGACGCATTCCATGGCTCGGTTGCGGTTGAATAAAGCCCTCTCCACGATGTAAGACTAAAGATCGATTATTAACGTCACCGTCTTTGTGGCATTGATTGATCATTGATCTCTCCCTTCATTCTTAATCTTTGTTTAACCTTAAATTCGTTCTGGATATTCTTTACAACATCTCAAAATCAGTGTTTTCTTGAATTGATGTGAGACTGAAAGCGAGCGAAAAGTGATGATAATGGATTGGTTTATAGATAATAATATTCTTTATAGACATTAATCGTGCAAATATGCTCGCTAAACTTCCTAAAACCGAGCTTTGCAGATTAACGTGAGAAATTACGTAAAAATTAGTCTTTAAACCTACATTTTGATCATGTTGATCAAGGTGACGATTGATTTGATCGAAAATTAGTTTCCGACAAAACGAGCCAGATCTTTTGGGGCCCAAACCATTTGTTGCTACACGTTGATTGATAAAAATGAGCCCGCTCAGCTCGGTCAGGCAAGAACGCACAACACAACCAAAACCACGCATTGCATAGCCCTTGGCCCCGTACACCCACGGGATGACCAATCCCATGCACTCGGTCATTGGTCTCCGGAAATTAATATGATTTTGCTCGTCATCTTTGCTCGTTAGCGAGATCGCGAGATCATTGCAGATCTCAAAAACAGCCTTGGTGTCCATATAGGTGTCCATGACCAGACCTCGATCCTTGTAAATTGCCTCATTGCCAAGGTCAAATACGCGCCATGGCGCGTATTTGGTTTCATTCATCAAGCTCATTTTCGCCAACCTCCTAACCGTCATCCTCTCCCACCAATTTTCTGAGATCAGAGTCGTCCACGGTGTTGTAACGCCTGAAAACCTCCATGGTCCGGTGCCCGGTGGCCTGCATGATGGTGAAGTTGTCGTGACCTTGCCTGCGCCAGTTGGTCACCGCCGTGTGCCTGAAGTCGTGAAAGGTGAAGCCGGTAATGCCGGCCCGTTCCAAGGCCCCTTCGAAGCCGCCCCTGAAGTTTTTGATGGGCTGGCCGTTCAAGTTGACAAAGACCCGGTCGGTCTCAGACGAGCGCATAAGGCCCCTTAAGGCCTTCAAGACTCTGGGGTGCAGGGGAACCCTTCGGCCCTCGTTGGTCTTGGTATCCTCGGGTCTGAGAGCGATGAAGCCGTTCTGGAGGTCCACCCGGTCCCAGGTGAGGTTGATGATCTCGCCCTTACGCATCCCGGTGTAGTAGGCGGTAATGAATATGGGCCTGAGGTAGGGCAGGGAGTTGTCCAGGAGCCTTTGAAACTCCTCTTCGCTCAAGATCCGGTCCCGGATATTGTTCTCCTTGAGAAGCTTGACCCCGACCATGGGGCTCCGTTCTATCAACCGGTCTCGGACCGCCTGGTTGAAGATGTGCCTCAGGCAGGCCAGTTCCCGGTTGATCGTGGCCGGTTTGAACTTGTTGCCGTGCTTGTTTACCTGGTTGAATCGCTTCATCTTGAAAGACTCGATCATGGAGGGCAGGATCTCCCGGACCAGGGTTTTCTTGAAGTATCTGGTCAGGGCCTTAACCGAGCGTTGATCTCTCTCGTAGGACTTCTTGGCCTTGATCTCGTCCAAATCCAGGTACCAGTCGCAGAGTTCCCTGAAGGTCAGGTCCAGATCCTGACGTTTATCCAAGTAACGGCCTTCGGCCTGAGCGATTTTGATCTGGGTCAGGGCCTTGAGGGCGGCCTTGCGGCTGGGACCTATCCGTTGCCGCTTCCTGACCCCCTCGGCCCAGTAATCGATCCAGTAGGTTTTCCTTGAGGCCTTGAGGTTTTGACCACAGGAACAGGTAGCTCGTTTCTCACTCTGTTTGGTCTTGCAGGCCGGGCATTCGATCAATAAAGCCATGGTAGCCTCCGATTTTTAAGCAAACCTCAACAACCGAGATCGGATGCTGGTTGCAGTTTTTGGTGGATGAATTAATCGGCTTCCCGATTATCAGTTACAGCTTTCAATCCCGTTTATGCCTAGGGTTGTTCATGGTTTTATGCGCTTAGGGTATTATGCTTTGATTCGATCCACCTGGTTTGCGGGCCGGATCCGCCAATGCAGATCGCAGTCGATTTCTATCCCGTAGCCGATTTTGATGGACCTAAGTTCCGAGAAGGAGAAATTGCCCCACTCGGCATTATCGAAATCGTTGTTCAAGATGGCGTAGCCGAAGAAGAGGTCTCGGCCGTCGTACTCGGTTACGTACCAGTCGCAACCGCCGATGAAGAAATGCAGGTATATGGGTTTGTCGCCCAGGGGGAGGTTTTCATTCTCGTAGAGCCTGGGTATCTCCTGCAGCTGGGACGCAGTGGGCGTATTCCACATGGTATTTCTCCTTTGGTGACAACGGTTGAAGGTCAATCCCCAACCGATTGCTGTTTTCCCCAGAAAAAGTTGCCCCACCCGTCGGAGTTTCCGACTGGGTGGGGTTTTAATCTCCGGGTACCTCTAAGCCTCAAGTTTTCCTGGCGACGGCCACCTTTTTTTGACCCCCTTTGGGTTAAACTCCCCATTATGGTTGGGTTCCTCCATGTCGTTTAGGTGTTTTTACTTGCCGTGGGCTTCTATTTTTTATCATTGAGAATCCTGCCGATGCGCGCCCTGAGCTTCTTAAGGTTCTTTCGAGTATCAGAATCCAATTCCTTCACAACCTTCTTTTTGCTGAGATCCGTATACAAATTGACAGTTCTGTCATTGATGGCCCGATTGTAGTCTCCCTTAACATGGCTATCGGTTTGGTCTTTCTCGTCATCGTTCAATTCCTTTGAATCTGGCTTTTTGGCTTTTTTAGTCTCTTTTCTTTTTGTACCTTTTTCATTTTTCCCATCCTTTTTGTCACTGGGGGGATCGTCCTCGTTGGATCCTCCATTGGTGGAATCAGTTGGCATTTTTCCCTTAATGTGTCCTTCGGCAATAAGAATATCCTTAATCCGTTTTTTGAATTCAGTTAGCGGAACATCTTGATTGTCTTCAAGAGAGAGGTTGTGCTGCTTAACGAATTTATTGAACTTAGTTCCGCCTAATTTTTTATAAACTCGCTGCATGTTGCGCATTGTCGTGTATCCATAAATCGCATACGAGTGAATTTCAGGCGTTCGGGCGAGATCCATCCACTCTTGACAAGATCGAACACTCCACTGATCGAAATATTTACGGAGAAAGTCTAACCAGTTGTGGGGTTTAGATTTGTTTTTTATTGAAGAATCGTAAGCTTTTTGAAGATCTACGAGAAAGAGGCCAAATACAATACGCATCATTGCGTGAAATGCATTTCTCTTATACCTATTTCGGTTAAAGATGATGATCTCATCCCTTAGAATTTTGATAGCCTTTTTTACAGGCCCAAGAGGATCATCACTTTTGAAGGCATTCCCAATTAGGGTATTAATCTGTAAAAAATTTGGTTTACCGAGTTCCTTTTTCTTCATAGCTTCCATATTTTTTTGGATAGTTTTGATTTTAGGATCGGTAGTTTTATTGATTTGATTCTTCTTCATCTTGGCCATTTCGCCCTCCACTTACGTTATTGGTTATAACGGCACATTTGGAATTTCGTTGATAGTCGCTACTATCGTCAATTTGTCGATTCCTTTTTTGGATCTCAGATTTAATGTCTCCTCCTTTTGTTTCATTATCTATTTACATTTTTTCGAAATCGATCATTCACACTCGTGATTATCGAGACGCATTAATGTCCTCATGAGATCGATTTGATGAGAAATTATGATTCTTCCATGCGATGAGAATTTGCATTTTCAATTTCCTTTCTGGCTTTTTTAAGGCATAGCTATAGAATCTGATTTTGCTTCATATACAGTTTTCTTGGAACAATTATTGGGGATCAGATTTTTAATCTATCCATTACCGAGTTTTACATCCACTCCGGATTGATTAGTTCAAGGTGGACGTAATTTTTCATCAATCCACCACCTCACTGTAATCCCCTTTCACTATGGTATTTACGCTTTTTGAAATAGTACCCTTTAAAAGAGTAAAAAGAGGCGTTAAATTTGAACAAAACGCCTATTCTATTGAATCCAATTGTGTCCACATTTGCCTCGATTGATCTCGGTCAGCTTATTTCTCGCCGCTACTTTTTATACGCAAGCGTCCATATTTCTTTTGTTCCAAAAGATCGATTTAAATTCTTTTCAAAGCACGTTAATTAATTTCCCCTAAAAACTACTACCCCCGCCCATTGAAAAATATCGATAAGGCGGGGAATCTTTTGGAACGGATTATTTTTAGCCGAAAAAGTGGATCCACCTCCAATATTTTTACTTAATTTATGCAAGAATTATACCATAAAATGCTTCATTTGTCAAGTAAAATCGACCAATGCCGCTATAATGACGTAATAATGGAGAGCAAAAATAAGAACGATACCGTAGAAAATGCTATTTAGGGGTTTTGAGGAGTTTACGAGCCACTGAGCCGTTTGAGGGCTAAACGGTGCTACCTTAATTAAATCATAAGGTTAAGCCATTTTTAACCCAAGAATGATCATTGACACCTGAAACTGTATCCTCTTACAAGACCTATAACCTTACAGGATGAAGCACAACTAATTGAACCCACAGCCATTATCAAAGCCCTCTATCCTCTATGATCTCGCCTTGTGAATCACCACGAATCGCACCCAAAAGAGCAAATAGATAGTTAATTCAACCTGATGAACCTAAAAAATGGAAAGAATGGGGGTTTGGGGGCCTGTATTTGGCCTGGCTCGTCGAATCCTGGGTGAATCTGCCCTGAAAGAGCGAGATCAATTGATATAACGCCGGTTTAGCCAGCCTTAGGTGCTCAATTTAGCCGAGAATGGGACCTGCTTCGGTCAGCTCGGCAAATCCCATAAATTACTAAGAAATAAACGCTACGAGACGATTGAACTTGACAAAATGGCCTCATTATGTTATTATAAGCTATTAAAATCACTCCTCTGAAATGAAAAAGTGAGGTAAAGACATTCTCGAGCTATGTAATCGCATCTTAAAATAATCATCGGGAATACCCGAGGAAATACCGCCGGAACGACTTTTTTGGTCGTTCCGGCGGATGCGTTTGTAACCCCTAACCGAAAGGAGATCTAGCATGCTGCAACTGGAAACCGCCAACACCTATCTTCAGCTCAAGAGAACCGTCTTCAACGACCTAAAAGAGTTCTGCCTGGAGGTGGACCGTCAGGTCCTGGCCAGGGAGACTACCGGGTTGATCATCCCCGGTGAATTCAGCGCCACCCGGTTCAAGATCACCTGGGAGGTCGCGGACCCCTTTCTGGTGGACACCCTCAGGGCCGATCCGGAGGAATACAATCTTTATGAGGATGACGAAGACGAGGACGAGGGCCTGGAGGAGGGTATTCCGGACGACGATGAAGAGGAACTGGATACCCTGGCCGTGAGCAGGGATGAGCTGGATGAGGAGGAGGATGAAGACGAGGATGAGGACCAGGAAACGGTGAACTACCGTCTCGGTCTGCGGTTGTGGAACCCGGACCGGGAGGACAAGACCCTGGCCACGGTCTTTGTGGAGGTGGCGGTCGATGATTACTGGATCGCCTGGATCCAGGGCCGCAAGGTTGAGGGGGCTCTGGGCTGGCACCCCATCATCCAGGAGGACAAAAACTGGTCCGGCGGGACCTACCTGACCATCAGGAACTTTGACCTGGAGGGGGAAGTCACCCCCCAGGAGGTGGCCGAGGTTGTCCTTGAAGCCGCCAAGGCCTTGAGGGAGTTTTGGCTGAACGATTAGTTCAGGTGGGAGCCTGGAAGTAACGAGGGAGAGGCTATAAAGCCTCTCCCGACTACTTTACGGGGATAGGCAAAGGAAAGGAGCCTGGTCAGACCCGGCTTTCCATCAACAGCATAATGAGGATCGAGTAGATCTTCCTGAGGGTGTTCTCATCTGTTTTGTCCAGGATGAGATTGATCTCCCGGCGCAGTTCCTGGCTGGAGAGGATCTCAGGGTTCACCTCCAGGGGGTCGGCCATCTCCACCCCCAAGGCGGTGGCGATCTTCTCGATGGTGGTTAAGGTGGGGTTGCTCTGACCCCGCTCCAACTCGCCGATGTATTTGGTGGAAAGGCCCGACTTCTCGGCCAGTTCCTCCTGGGTCATGGCTCTGTTGAGCCGAAGTATCCTGACCCGGTCGCCTATACCCTCTGCGGTGATTCCCATATTTCTCCCCTCGGACTCACATTAGGGGGAGAGGAGGTTCCCTTAAACCTTATATAGTTCATATAGGCTTGACAATCGGCACTATAAATCCTATCGATGGAAAACAATCGCTTTCCGGCCGGAACCGGAAAATGGGTTTGGTTGCTGAGCGGTTAAGGAGCGGTGGGTGGATATCCCTTATAGGGCTGAATGGTCAAGGCCTGCACAATGGAGGGCAAGCAAGTGGGTACTGAATCCAAGAAAAAGAGCGACAAAGAGATTTGCGAGATCTGCGGTGAAAAGATCGGCCTTACCAGGGCCAAGGTCAAAGAGGGTTTTGGGGGCCGGGTAGTCTGCTTCTTCTGCCTGAAGGACGGCAAGGCGGCCCTCAATTGCCAGAAATGCGGCCGGGAGTTCTACCCCCGAGAAAAGAGCCTCAAGATCCAGCCGTTGTGTCCGGATTGCCGGGAGGCCTTAAACAAGGCCCAAGCTGAGGCCGGGAAGGAAAGTGGCGGAAAGAAGAAGGAATCATTTTCTCAGAAAACGGCGGTGACGAGTTCCGCTGCCCCAAAAAAGAAGGGGTGGAAGGGAATCCTGGTCGGGTTGGCGGTGGTGGCCATTGGTCTGTTTTGGATATTCGGTTCCGGGTCGGAGTCGATCGAGATTGAGGGCACCAAGGCCAAATGCGTGTACGAGGCCATCTACACCGAGTCAAAAGATTCCCTGGGCTTCAATCTGGCCCGGCTGGCCTACAAGGCGGCCGCCAAGTCGGACCAGGTCCAGGATGTGGTCATCCAGGTGACCCTGAGCGGGGCCGGGCTGAACGACAAGTACGGCAACCCCATCAAGGGCCGTCTGGAGCTTGGGATCATCAACTACAAGGTTACCGAGGAAACCAGGAAGTACAAAGACGCCGAATCCTTCACCCTCCGTAACAAGCAGTATTTCAAAAACCAGGTCAGAACCCTGAAACAGTCTCATCTGTTTGAAGACGATTAGCCGGTTTACTCAAGGAAGGCCGTTGAATTTTTTGACCGGTATCAGGAAAGAGAGGTTCGCATGAGTACCAGGGTCAGGCTAGTCCTATTGAGTCTCGTTATTACTCTTCTTGTAATGTGGCTGTCGGCCATTAGTTACGCCGAACCGATAGAGGTCAGGGGGAAGTTGGTTTCCAGAGATGATCAGACCAAGCGGGTCGAATTCAGGGTGGCCGACAGACTGCGCTGCCAGGACGGTTCGTCCCTCAAGACGCTTCAGATAAAGGGCATTCCGCTACAGGATCTTGACTATATGCCATTATTCAGGTGGGGCCTGGGCGGGATACCCATAAAGATAGTGGTCGAGATCGATAATTCCGTTAAATATCCAAAACAGCCATACGATACATGCATGTTGGCCGCCACCTTTGTGAAGTGGTCGGGCCGGATGGCGAAATTAGTGGAGGAGGGCAAGGCCCTTGCTGCTCAAAAGGCGGAGCAGGAGGCCCAGGCAAAGAGGGAGGCAGCTGAGAGAGAGAAACAGGAAGCCAAAAAGGCTGCCGAAAGAGAGGAACAGGAACGTAAGGAGGCAGCTGAGAAAAAAGCCCGGGAGGAACGTGAGGCCCGTGAAGCCGCTGAAAGGGCCGAGCAGGAGCGTAAGGCCTCCTTGGAACGGGCCGCCAAGGCGGAAAGGGAGGCTAAAGAGGCCGCCGAGAGGGAGGCCAGGAAGCAGCAGGAGCTGGAGGCCCAGCCGCCCAGGCAGCTGGTGGGTAAGGCCTTAAGTATAACTGAGGGGAACACGGTTTTTGTGGAGGTCGGGGCCCTTACCTACAAGGTCCGCAATGTTTCACCAATCTGCCTGGTCGCTGACGAGGAGATAAAGGTCACCGTAAGAAGGGTGGATCCTGATCACAAGAGCGAGATCCTGTATCACTGCGACTTTGTCTCTTTTGACCCTGACTGGCAGAAAGCCCAGGACAAGAAAGTCGCCGAAGCCAAATCCAAAGAAGAAAGCCTGAAGGCCAAGGAGGAAAAGCTGCAGTCCCAGAAAGACGAGCTGATTGCAAAGCTCCAGGCCGAGCAGGAAAAGCTGGAAAGCTACAGGGAAGCCACCACTCTGTTCTCGGTTACAGGGAAGGTAACAGGCAAGGAGAAGAATGCTCTTCAGCTGTGGGGCCATGCCTTACCCTCCAAGGGGGCGATGGATCACTGGGCTCAGCAGACCCGGGAAGCGAATATAGTGGTTATCAACCCCCAACCAAAATACTCTGGCGGGTACTATATGGGGCTCCACTACTTCGTAAAGAAGGCCTCGGGGAAGAACGCCTACGGCGGGAGTGTGCCAATCTGGGTGTTCGGGGATCTGCCGCCTAAAGTGAAGGGTGAGACGGATAAGATTACATCCGATATGGAGAAGCACAGAACCAGGATCCTGGAAATCGAGCAGGAGGTTAAATCTCTGTCATCCGAGATGGGAAAGGTGGTCTGCATACCCGAGAAATAAGGGTTAAGGTCTGTCCAGGGGCCGAAATGATCCGATGGGGAATGCAATGAAATTCCCTATGGAAACAATACCAAGGGTAGAAAGTTGTTCCTTAAGGCTTTGCCGAAATAGACAGATAAGGATTTAGGCATTCTGAACAATTAAGGAGAGGCTTTTGAGCCTCTCCTCTTTTTCAAAGACAGACAAGGGGCCTCGGGAAGAACCGATTGCTGGGGATCGTATTCCAGACCTTGAACAATCAAGAATTGGGGAGAAGGTGTCGCAAGCCACGTCGTAAGTATGTCGCTAGTTTGGGCGCGAGATTGTCGTAAGTAAGGGGGTGAAATGCAATCGGTCCCCCCAATCAGAATAAAACGATTAAACCGGTGAGAAGGGGCAATGGTTTTACTCCATGGGCCCAACGCTTCTCTTCGGGAACATGGTTGTGTAGATAAAGATTCCGGTACAAAAGGCCATCATAATGCGAAGCGGCCCTTTTCGATTCGAATATGTAGTCCTAACGCCTTTATATTGCGGTCTTACGTTACATAGCCCACTTTCCCAGACCTTGGACCCTCGTGGTCCCATTAGAAGGATATTGGTTCAATGGTTGGCCATTTTATGCTGTGATGAGTGGAAATTGAAAGTATACTGGGGATCGATTTGAACATCAAGCAGTTAGGAGAGATCTGATGACTAAAGCTGAATTGATAGCGGATATCGCTGGCCAGGCTGGCTTGTCCAAAGCAGAAACAGGCCGGATCGTGGATGCCTTTTTTAAAAGTATCTCAAACGAATTGAATGAGAAGGGAAAGATCACCCTGACAGGATTCGGGACCTTCACGGTCGCGGAAAGGGCGGCCAGGACAGGCCGTAATCCCCAGACCGGCAAGCCCATGGAGATCAAGGCAAGCAGAACCGTTAAATTCAAGCCGGGCAAGGGATTGAAAGACGCAATTTGATTTGAGGTAATGACCATGGCTCTGACCAAGCAATCTCTGGTCAATAAAGTTCATGCCCAGTCAGGTCTTACCTGGGCTAAAAGCCGTGACCTTTTGGAATCCCTCCTGGAACTCATCAAGGTCACGTTCGACCAGGGTGAGGATTTATTAATCAGCGGGTTCGGAAAATTTGAGGTCCGGCAGAAGGCTGCCCGTAGGGGTCGAAACCCACACACCGGTGAGAGTATCCTGCTAAGACCGAGAAGGGTTCTGCTGTTTAACGCATCAAGGATCTTGAAGAAAAAGATCCAATGACTTGACCTTCCGACAGAGCAGGCTATCTCGCTTCACGCTGACTCGGTCGGATCAACCATTGGCAGCCGGCAATCGGCTTTTTGGCCCGTTCGGCGGGTTAACGTAAGTGCGTTTATTGCCTCCCGGCGGCTCGTATCCTTCTTTATTTAGGCCTTGCAGACCTTCCCGAATACCTTCACCCAAAACGTACGATTCAACTCGAACTATGAAATGGGCATAAGGGCTATATCTCTCTTCCGGCCTTGTTGTATCCTTTCATGCCGCCTACCGGATTATTTTTCTTTGCTTTTTACAAATGGCCAACTCTCAAGATAGAGCTTTTCTGGATTTTTGGGCTTGACTATGGTTATTTAAATTGTCTATGCTGGTGATTACGGACCGTATCATCAATTGGGGTGTACGGTAGGCTCCTTCGCTGGTCAACCTAAAAACATCATTGGAAAAAGCTTATGGGAGGTCAACCATCTCTTAGATGTGAGAGGGTTTTGTCTTTGGCACTAATCGACAGTGGGAGATGCAGCGAGCTTAGGAATAGGGTTAGTATCATTCATATTTGATAGTTTTAAGCTTAATGCAAGAAGCCTTCAGACTCGAAGCACCGACTATATGTAACATTTAGGTTGCTATGTGTTTATTTATCATTAATTTTAATTAGTTAAGTATTGTTTTTTTGGTAGTTCATAAGTAGCGCCAGGGTAACTGATATTGTTACAGTTCTTTTACAGAATCAATATTGACTGGAGGCCTGCATGGCACTTCGACAACATGTGGTACCAGGAACTGCTGCTGGGCTTATTTACCAGTTTGAGAGAGCATTATATTGGTTAGCAAATAGCTCAAAGGGGTTTGTTGTTGGTATTGAAACAGACGACGATGTAGCGATCCAAGGACCTGAAGGGTTACAAGTTCTCGAGCAAAGTAAGCATTCAATTCAAGAGAAAGCGAAACCATTTAGTGATAGATCACTAGGCCTTTGGAATACTTTGTCAATTTGGCTTCAAGCTTTGGTTGATGGTGAAATTACGTCTGCCAAGTCTCGTTTCTTGATGGTCACAAACAAAACCCTTCCCGATTGTCTTGCAAAGCGTATTGCTAACGCTAAAAGCTCAGAAGCAATCGACGCGTGTGTTGCTGAATTGACTAAAATTGGTGATTCACCATCAGAATCAATTGCACAACATGTCATAATTGTGCTTAACCCACAATATGGGTCTCTTCTAAGAACACTAATTGCAAATATTGAACTATCTGATGAATCAGAGCAATCTGCAGGCACCAAGTTGCGTGAGAAGATTATTTCCAAACTACAAATTCCGGAGTGGTGCTCATCGATCACGGACTCTATAGCTGATGAGTTAGCTGGCTGGCTTGAAAAGTGTGTCTTAGAATTATGGCGTCAAAGAAAGCCAGCTTGGATCCAAAGGGACAGTTTTGTTAATCAATTGCATTCCATATTAGAGCTCCGAAAGCGGCAAATAAAACGAGAGCGAGCGGAGACCTTGATCCCTGTTGGGGACGATGAGGTTGGAGAGCAAAAAGGTCGTCCGTTTGTGAAACAAATTTTCTTAGTGACGGATGACGAGGATATTGCCGATAACGCTATTCGGGAATTCCTCAGATGTAATATTGAGAAAATAAGGCTTTCACAAGAAGGAAACCTTACTGATAATGACTGGACTGATTTTGAACAAAAGCTGCACTCAAGGTGGACGAAAATATTTAGTCGTGTCAAACGCATTAAGAAGGATAACTGCGAAGAAGATGTGGGATTTGAAATTTTTACCGAAACCACTGAAGATCATCGCGAGTTATTAGCGGGAACCCCAACCGAACAAGTCTATCTCACTGCAGGTACATATCACAGACTTGCGGACGTGGTGCGAATAGGGTGGCACCCTAGATACAAGGACCTAATGAGCTAACCAATGGTGGCATAATAATGGATATCTTATTTGAACAGAGAATTGTTCAAAACACTGGCCTTGGTGCAGAATTAATCTGGCAAGCCGTGAAGGAATCTTGCGAAAGCAATGATCGAACTTCAGGTGTCTGTTTACCATTAACATTCCTTATCCTTCCTCTTGTATTTCACCGACGAACTGCCACAGCTCTCGCAACAAAAACAAGACCAGGTGCTATTTACAAGGCATTATCAGAAGACAGAGAATTAATAGTCGGATTACAGGAGCGAATGGAATCATTAGCGGACCGCACGCTTCAGTCGCTTTCGATTGGGTTCTCTACCGGCTTGCTGGAACTTGATCAATCGGATGACTACCAGATTTACCCTGCCAGGAATTCTCCACCGGTTAAACATGTTACAGATAATGTGAAAATCGCATTGAAAGCCGCAAAGAGAGTTGGACAATCTTTTTATGAAGTTACCAGCGTTCAACTTTTCAGAATGTTGGGGGTCAAATTCTGATGATAATAGACATTATTAAAGTGATACTCTGGCCAAAACATACCGCATTTGAGCCACGAATTATAGTTTTCCTGCCTGGGAAAATCAATATAATTACAGGTGAGAGCGCCACAGGTAAATCAACGCTCACATCAATAATTGATTATTGCCTCGGAAGCGGAAAATGCGCAATACCCGTAGGACTCATTCGTGATGTAACAGGATGGTTTGGCCTTCATCTTCAGTTAGCAAACACCGAAATGATAGTTGCCAGGCGAAACCCTGAGGAGCAACAAACAACCACGGATCTGTATTGGGTTGAGGGAATAGACCTCAAGATTCCATCTACCATTACGAAAAATGCGAGGGTGCAGGATCTAAAACATCGTTTTAACCAACTGTCAAACCTGCCAACCCTTGACTTTTCAACAAGTGAAGAAATCGGGTATGCACATCGGCCCAGTTTCAGGGACATGGCAGCCTTCAACTTCCAGCCACAACATATCGTGGCAAACCCTTATACGTTTTTTTTTAAATCAGATACAACAGAACACCGAGAAAAACTACGCGTAATATTCCCCCTAGTTCTAGGGGCAATCGATGCAAATACCCTCACCAAACAGCGAGAGCTAAGGGATTTAGAAAAAGAGCATCGAAGGGTTTCGAGGGAACTGGATGCACGTATGAACGCCGCGCGTGCCTGGGAAGCAGAGATCGAGAGTTATTTTATACAAGCAAAAAGCCTTGGTCTACTACCTGATTCGCTAAATCATGAAAGTTCATGGAAATTAGATAAATATATCCTTGAACTCAAAAAAGTACCAGCGATTGTAAAAAAGGCGGATCTCCCCGATATACAGGAAGGTACCAATGAAACAGCAGCTAAGGAATTAACCGCTTTAATAAATGAGGAAGACCAACTCGCTCAAAGAATTGGATCGGCCAAACGTAGACTCACAAAACTTGATCAGTTATCTTATACCATGAATGAGTACGGTGAAACTCTCGCAGAACAGGAAGACCGTATGCAAAGTACGGCATGGTTAGCCGAAAAACTCGGATCCACATACAAGTGTCCGGTATGTGAGACAGTCCACAAACATGGTAATCCCCATCTCGCAAACCTTCAAACCTTAGCCCTGGATCTCCAATCACTGACGGAGAAAATCTATCAAGCCCCGGCTAAATTGGATAAGGAACTTGTAGAACTTAGAGAAGAGCTGAGGCAGTTGGAACGAGCAATCTCAAAAGTTCGTAAAAAAAGAAAATTTCTCGAAGACCAATCAGTAAAACAGGCAGCTCAGCGTCAAAAAGTAAGACAAGTATACCTATTTGTTGGCAGAGTCGAGCAAGCCATAGAAAACGTCAGATCGAGCCGTAACGTAGGGGATCTGCGCAAGCAGGTCAATGAATTAGCCCAAAAAATTGGATTACTAAAGAACGAATTAGATCCAAGGGCCCAAAAAGCCCGCTTAAATCAAGCCGTGGAGTCTGTATCACTGAGAATTAGAGATTATGCTAAAGATCTGAAATTGGAACATTCCAATACAAACATTTTTTTAAATATAAAGGAGCTAAGCCTTGAGTTTGGACAGCTTTCAGGAAGGAAGGATTTTTTATGGGAAGTTGGTAGCGGACAAAACTGGGTCGGATACCACATAGCTACCATGATTGCTCTACATGAGCATTTTATAAATGCCCCTAACAATCCTGTTCCAGGATTCCTTGTAATTGACCAACCAAGCCAAGTTTATTTCCCAGACGCTTGGCCATCAATCGATCAGGAAAGTAGAGACAAGGACGGGAAAGACATCTCCGCAGACATAGCAGGAGTCCATCGAATATTCAGTGTACTAGCCCGATTTCTGACAGCGGTAAACAACCAGTTTCAAATAATTGTAACCGAACACGCCGGATCAATCACCTGGGAAGGGATTCCAGACGTAAACATAGTCGGTAACTGGCGCAAGGGTCACGATGAATTCTTAATACCAGACACATGGATTTAAAGAAAATCAAACAAAGCTACATCCAAATAATACAAAATGAACTCAAAAACAGGCTACAATTTAAAAGACAGAGGCACCAATGAAACTCATGCGGTTACGCCTATACAATTTCCGGTCATTCGGACCCCATATATCCGAGCTTGATCTAGACGATATAACTTTTTTGCTCGGCCCTAATGGTGCGGGTAAAACTGCCGTACTGCAGGCTCTTGCTCGTATGTTTAGCCTGGCACCTGCCCAACGAAGGGTGCAGCGTTCCGATTTCCATATCCCTGTGGATGAAGAAGCAGAAAATAGTCCAATAGAGCGTGAACTTTGGATCGAGGCCGACTTTGAGTTTCCGGAGCTTTTAGAGGAGGAGGCTAACGAGGGCTATCTTGCATCGGTGCCAGGCAACTTCGCCCATATGCGATTGATTTCAGCCGATGGTCCGGTTCGTGTCCGCTTTCGTTTGAATGCAATTATTGACCAGGACAATGATATTGAGGAAAGCTTCACTTATGTCTCTAAGGAAGATGAACATGGGCAGCCAATAGAGGAAGGCAGAGTATCAAAACATGACCGAAATACTATTCAGGTCCATTATCTACCTGCCCGCCGTGACCCTGCAGACCATATTTCCTATTCCGCGAATGCCCTGCTTGGGCGCGCGTTGCGTTCGGTTGACTGGAGTTCAGAGCGTGAGCAGATCAGTACATTGACAGGGGAAATAAGCGAGGCGCTGGAGGACAATAAGGCTATCGAAGGTATTAGTGTAGCGATAAAAAAACAGTGGGGTGAATTGCACAAGGGGGCCTACTACACTAAGCCATCCATCTTGTTCGGCCGGGATGAGATAGAAAGACTTCTACAACACCTGAGCGTTTATTTCACGCCTGGTCACGGAGAGCAACTTGTTGACTTCTCCAGGCTTAGCGATGGACAACAATCTGTACTTTATATTTCACTCGTACTTGCGATACATGACATAGGGAACAGGGTTTTGACCGGGGAATTAGCATCAGCTTTCGATATCAATAAGTTAAGGCCCGCAATTTTTACTTTAATCGCGATTGAGGAGCCTGAGAACAGCCTTTCACCACACTACCTCGGTAGGATTGTCAAGACACTCACTTCATTCGCAGAAGGGCAAAACTCTCAAGCGGTTATGGCCACGCATTCGCCTTCACTGATGCGGCGCGTCCCTCCTGAGTCTATTCGTTATCTCCGTCTCGATGAGAACCGAACAACGCTTGTAAAACATATTGAACTCCCCGAAGATGATACAGCTCATAAGTTTGTTCGCGAAGGTATTCAAGCCTTTCCCGAAATTTATTTCTCACGTCTTGTGATACTTGGTGAAGGCGACAGTGAAGAGATTGTCCTACCCAGACTTCTTGAGGCCCGTGGTATTTTGGCTGATGATACGTCCATCTCTGTTGCGCCTTTGGGTGGTAGGCACGTCAACCATTTCTGGCGTCTTCTCTTTGGCCTGGGGATACCTCATGTAACACTGTTAGATCTAGATGTTGCTCGCTATCAGGGCGGATGGGGGCGGATACAGTACGCTGCCAGCCAACTTTTGATCTATTCCGACGCCTCCGAGAGCGATCTGACGCAAGAAGAGATCTACACTATTCCAAAGTGGGACGATAAACAAGGTGTTCTAGCTGATGATGATGGGTGGATCTCACGATTAGAAGAACATGGCATCTTTTTTTCTGAGCCACTCGATTTAGACTATATGATGATTACAAATTACCCGGAAGCATATGATATCATTGATGATGAACTTGAGGAACCGGACGAAGCGACGCTTAAGGCTGTGCTCGGAAAGAGTCACGACATTATAGAAGGCAAGTACAACGAGAGCGAACAAGCCTACTTCAATGCCTATCACAAGAGATTTAAGCTTGGCAGCAAGCCCACTTGGCATATCCGTGCAATGGCGAGTATGGATGATGACGACCTTCTTGACAATGTCCCTCCAGTGCTCGACCGGATGTTTAACCACGTCGAGGACATGTTGAAAGCACTGCCCGAATGATACCTTTGGATCAATGGAAGCCCTCTGACGGTCTCACGCTAGAGCCGAACGCTTTGCGCGCAGCAAGGGAAGTCGACTTAAATTTGGCCCTTACAGCAGGACCCGGCGCAGGTAAAACGGAGATGCTTGCCCAACGAGCAGACTTTCTTTTACGTACAGGTACATGCCGATTCCCAAAGCGCATCCTTGCTATCTCATTTAAGGTAGATGCAAGCCAAAACCTGAAAGCACGCGTGAGGAGGCGTTGTGGTCACGAGTTGGCAGCACGATTTGACAGTCATACCTTTCACGCATTCTCTAAACGCATCATTGATCAATTCAGGCTTGTCTTACAAGGACAGGATGCTCTTGATCCAGACTATGACATAGGTGAGGCGCGCATCCACAGGCGCTCTATTACATTCGATGATATGGTGCCACTTGCGGTAACTATAGTTGAATCAAGCCCAATAGTACAGAAGGCGGTAAGGCAGACGTATAGTCATGTATTCTTGGACGAGTTCCAGGATTGTACCAATGTGCAATACAGTCTGATTAAGGCTTGCTTTGGGGACACGAATGCCAGGCTTATAGCGGTGGGAGATACAAAACAGCGCATCATGGGGTGGGCTGGCGCACTTGAAGGGATCTTCCAAACTTACGCAGAGGATTTCGATGTAACGCCCTTTAACCTCTACCAGAACTTTCGTGCACAACCGAGGCTTCGCCGTATGCAGAACGCGATGGTGCGAATAATGGACCCGCCTGCAGCACTTGATGAAGATGATATCCAGGGTGATAGAGGCGAAATCAAAATTATGCGCTTTGACGATGATTCTGCAGAGGCTGTGCAACTCGCCGATACCATACACAACTTGATTGAGGATGAGAGTATTGCCCCTTCAGAGATTGCAATACTTGTGAGCAAACAACAGCGCCTGTACTGCCAAAAGCTACGGGCTGAGCTCGAAGCACTCAGTTTACCTTTTCGTGAAGAGGATACCTTGCAGGATTTAGCCTCCGAGCCTGTGTCTCGTCTCATCGTCGACTTTCTCCTTGTTGTTTCTGGAAGCCATGACCCATGTCCTCATCGTCGCCTGCTTGACCTTGTCATGTTCGACCATAATAATGATGAAGAAGCCGAATACCAATTGAGATCCCAATGGGCCCGGTTTGTGACGGATACTAAACGCCAATTATCGGCTGGTGACGCAGACCTCTCACTTAGGGATGATCTGTCCAAGGTCGTAAATGCACTCATTAGCATTGTTGGCCGAGATGCCGTAGTTGCTCTTTCTCATGACTACGCTCACGGAAATCGCCTTCAGCAGTTGATTGAGGGAACAGTCAATACCACACACGATTTGCTTAAAAATGGAGGTGACGTGGCATCTGCACTTGCCTCTCTTTCAGGCGACGAAGCAGTTAGGATCATGTCGATCCACAAGAGTAAAGGTCTAGAATTCGATACGGTTGTTATTTTAGGCGTAGAGGAAGAGACTTTCTGGAGCGATGCTGAGGCAGAACGATCAGCATACTTCGTTGGAATATCGAGAGCAAAACGTCAATTATTACTAACCGTTTGCGATCAAAGAGAACGGCCTGACGGTGCCAGGTACTGGAAAATTGCAAGAAACGAGCACGAGGAATTTATCGGATATGCAGAGCCTTATCTATAACCCAAACATCAGTTCCAGGAGGTGCCTGCCAAACCATACTTTGTTTGATGTCAAACAATGAGTAGGTCGTTAAAGATTACTAATTCAAACTGTTATTGTTACCGTATTTATTTATAATATATCTACTATTCTATAATTATTCCATATCCTAATAAAATATTACTGAATGCAAGATAAAATGTGTTTTTTTTCATTATGTACATGTTCTTAATTTTATCAACCAATTCGAAAAGTGGGGTGTGTGATGGGAAAAAGCTGCAGTGTAGAGGCAATAGCCAAAATTAGTAAATATCTTAATTTAGGGTGTAAGCTGAGAATTATTAATAAAAAGCAAGAATCGGTGTTTGTTGAAATAATTAAAGGAATCGATTTTTCTTCCGATCCTCCTACCTTATTGATAGACAAGGTAAAGTTTAGATTAACCACCGAAATAGATGCATACTTAACCAATCTTGATGAACATACCTACTATAAACCTCGTGATCGCGGCGTAATTTTAATTGATGTTGTGGGATATTCAAAATATGACACCTTAGCTCAAAATGCAATTCTAACTACTATAAAAAGAGCGGTTCTGGAACAGCTCCGCCCGCTTTTTGTTGGTATCCCATTTAACCCAATACTACAAATAATTCCAACGGGTGACGGATTTTATTTTGTCTGCGATGAAAATATTAATGACAGATTTCATAATATTGGTTTTGCCATATTTTCAGCAATGCATGTTATGCAAAATCGAATAATTAAGGAGTCCGGCAGAGATCTTAAGAGTGGAAACCGCATAGAGCTTAGGGTTGGATGTTATCTTGGTGAATGTGATTTTTTCATTGATTTGGCTGGTAATAAAAACTGTTATGGTATCGCAATGAATGAAGCGGCAAGGGTTCTGTCTTATGGACAAAAGGAAGCAGAACGGAAATTCAATGGAGTAGATACTTCGAGCAGTCTGTTCTTAAGTTCGAAAGTATTTCAGCAATCAAAACCATTAATTGATTACATGAACAAAGATCTCAACCTCCAAGTGCAATGTGATGACCTTGGGCTAGTTGCGGACAAACACGGGATTGAAAGGAAAATTTGGTGGATTAGAAATATCAATAGATATTCAGCCTTCCGCATTTATTCCACAGAAGAATGTATAAAAAATGGCTGGATGTAGTATATCTGTCTTTGTCAGTAATTGCGTTTACACGTCGGTATCACTGTAGATGCATGCAGGTTTATTGCCCGCTCAATGACAGAACAGGCAGTGTAACCTTAACACATAGTTGAAAGTAAATAATAGTGGACGTAAGCTTTGCAAGGGATAGCAGGCTGCAAACTCAACCATCATTATCCTAAGGTTGAGTATTCATAGGCCAGGAAAATTTTGGATACCAAAATAAATCCCAACAAAATATCAGAACAATGATAATATATAAAATGCAAGAAAGCGCAAATCTGGACTAAAACAGGAGGTAATGATGGAAACAACTATGAAAGGCGCTTCTAAAAAAGAAAACAAGAGGAAACCCATTTCGCTTAGCTTGGTGGTAGTTGTTTTACTGATTTTCGTCATTTCAGGTTTAGGGGGAGAATCCTTGGCAGAAGAACTGTGGAAGACTTTACCTCAGCCATTACCCACCCCCAAGGCCGTTAAATCAGGTTATGCCAAGGTGAACGGCGTGGAGATCTACTACGCGGTTTATGGCTCGGGCAAGCCTCTAATCCTGCTACATGGCGGATTGGGCAACACTGACTATTGGGGCAGTCAGATTGGCCCGTTTTCGGCCAAATACCAGGTTATCACCATTGCCAGCCGAGGCCACGGCCGCAGCACCAGGGATGCACAGCCTTACAGCTATCACCTAATGGCTTCCGACGTTCTCGCCGTTATGGATTTTCTGTCCATCAAGAAGGCCAACTTCGTTGGCTGGAGCGACGGAGGGAACATCGGGCTCGATATCGCCATCAACCACCCGGAACGACTGATCAAGCTGTTCGCCTTCGGGGCCAACTTCAATCCTTCCGGGGTGAAAGAGACGGTGGAGAAAGACCCTACTTTCGGTGCCTATGTGGAGCGGACTGCGGCCGATTACGCCAAGCTCTCGAAAACACCCAAGCAGTTTGACGACTTTGTGGCTCAGATATCCGAAATGTGGGCTAAACAACCCAATTTTACCCCGGATCAGTTGAAGTCGATCAAGGTTCCAGTGGCCGTTGCCGATGGTGAGCATGACGAGGCCATCAAGTTGGAGCATACCAAGCAAATGGCCGCCTTCATTCCTAAATCGACGCTTATCATCATGCCGAACCTAAGCCATTTTGCCATGTGGCAGGACCCCAAAGCTTTTAACGAGGCCGTGTTGAAGGTTTTGGACTGAAGCGGTGGCTATTGGTGTGCCGGGGGAGGAGCCGTAGCCGAACCCTTTAAGGAAGGCTTCTCCCCCAGTCCATATTCAAATGGAATCCCAAATCATTGATTATCCAAAAATGAAGTAATCAAGACACTGAATTTTCATAGATAACAAAATAATACACAACCGAATAACCGAAAAATGATAGTCTATTAAGATGCAAGTATGGTTAAGTAGTATTGGTGGGGTACAAAATGATACGACTGCCTGAAATATGGGACATTATAAAAACCCATATGCCCAGGGATGAATGGACCCAGATTCAAGATAGTTACGAGTTGGTTAGACGGAATGGACAATTGGATGATGAAGATTTCCAGCCACAATCCCCAGTCTCAGATTTGCCTAAATGGAAAAGAAACGTTCGTAATGTTCTTCAATATAGGAAGCAAACAGGGGAAATAGAATGGGATGACGATACAAATTATCGCATTGTTTAATAATCAGAAAGTGCAGAAATAAATGGGCCAGAGATATTTCGGATACAAATACTAATTACAACCGAATAACCGGAAAAATCTATTCTGTAAAAATGTAGTTATCCGGTAGTGTTTTGAAACAACCAAATTGACTGCTACATTTCCGAGGCCACTTAATTGAAGAGTGACCAAGCATGTGTGAAAGAATCAAGCGTATTCTGAATCTGCTATGGCTGGGTACCTACAGATGCTTATTATGTACGACTATGCCTCGGCTTTTTAGTTGTTGAATAATATGACTCTGAATGAAGAACAACAAAGAGTATACGAATGGCTTAATGACAAGCTTGAATTGCCTGTGTTTGCAGAAGCCTATAAAGGTGCGGTGATTTTATTAAGGCAGAAACAGGCTGGGTATGTCTCGTTTGTCGCGCATGCGGGGCGGGATTTAATGAATAGGCTCGCTTCGACTCATAGGGGAATACAGTCGAAGCAAGTTCAATACGTACAGCACCTCGACGGACTGATGGGCGATTGGCAGGACAAATGGGGTTATAGTGATGACCTGTCGTCCGAAATTAAAGAGAGAGGACATTACATACCAGTCCAAGTGTGTCAAAAAATCTCTACTCTGATTGAAGAACACAAGTCCGGCCGGGCTAGAAGCTCCGAGGCAGATGGGCTTTTTTTCAGCACGTTCCTTGATTACTCAGATAGGGATATGATTCCTATAAATTTCCTTGGCGAATGGAAATCCGCGAAGGATTGGTTTGTAAAGCATGCTCATCTAAGAGAGGGGACCTTTCGGATAGAAACCGAGGGTGATTTAGAAAAGCACTTTACCTGCCTGCATGACTATCTACATACTGCAGCCAGCAGTCAATATGAGAGATTAAAGGTTTTAGATGAAATCCTGGACGCAACCAACTCATGAGATGATAGAAAATGCTCTGTCGTCTGTAAAAAAAGAAACGGACCGACAGTACTTTTTTTCCAGGCTCAAAAACCCTCTGTGGATAGCTCCGTTGCGCGAGCGTGGATATTTTAATAGCCCCCCTGGGGTGAAACAGCTTGGTGACGAATATGTACAATATCCGCATTGGCCGGAATTAGCCTATCTGGTGTCTGTCGCGAGCGAGGCCACGGATCAAGTAATCGATATTGTTGTTAACCTTCCAAAAACAGATAACCCCCAAGTTTATAACTATATTCTTGAGATTGCTCTTAACTTAAAAGATCGGAGATACGCAAAACAGCTCCTCCCGAAACTAGTTGAATATACAGAACTTGATACCCAGTTTATGGCTCATCGCTACCAGGAGCTAGTATGCCATTGGACTACTCAAGGAAGTATTGACGAGGCACTTGAGATTGTAAAAAGGCTCATTCCGTTCCAAAAGGACCCAAGATCGAGTGCGAAACAGCAATTACGCAAGGAGAAGCCCAACTCATACGGACTCTCACTTGAACCGATTCCGCGTTTTGATCAATTTGATTATCAAGAAATCCTTGAAAAAGGCGTCCGGCCCCTAGCAGAGAAAGAACCTTATCAGGTTGCCCTAATTTTAATTAAAGAGACGGCAAACATGATCTGGATGAGGTTCCACCCTGAAGATATCGACAAAGTACAGGATGAAGACTTCTCGGAAACTTGGTGTAAAAGGCTGGACGTGGCGAATCGTAGCTACCAGGACGCAAAACAAGCTCTTGTTTATACGCTGACCTATGCCTGCCAACAGGTTTACGATAGGTCTCCGGACTCCATCGAAGCGTTGGATCGGGAGCTCCGAAAGCAGCGATGGAAGGTGTTCAGGCGCTTGCGTCAACTACTTTTCACTACACATCCAACCGACCAAACCCTGCCCTGGATTCGCGAACTGATCCTCAATCACCCTGATTATTCGAAATGGGAACATCGCTATGGGTTCCAATTGATGATCCGCAAGGCCTGCGAGCACTTCGGTCCCGGCTTATTAAACGAAAGCCAACGATTAGCTATAGTTACTGCCATCTTAAGCGGCCCTTCAAAAGAGGACTACTGCGAATGGATGGGTGAGCGTTACTGCGATGAAGCCTTTCAAAAGTACCAGCGCCATTTTCATCATAAGCAACTACGCCCATTTTCCCCTTTGTTAAGCGGGGAGCATCGGCACTATTACCAAGAACTGGAGGAAGAGGTAAAGACAGAAGCCGTAACCGATGAAAGCTATTCGCCTCAGAGCAGTGGGACCAGCGGTTGGGTTAGCTATCGGAGCCCGAAATCTGTTGAAGACCTTGAAGCACTCAGGGATGAGGAGCTACTGACCTACTTGAACGACTGGGACAATGAGCATGAAGACAAGGACAACTCGCTGGTTAAAATCAATATCTCTGCGCTTGCTGGAGCTTTTCGGTCCCTTTTCAAGGAGATGATTGTTCCATATAGTGAGCGACGGGTCTACTGGCTGGAGAATCGTGACAGGATTGGCCGACCTATATATGTCGCCGCCATGGTCAAAGCCATGGAAGAAATCGTCAAAGAGAAGAATTTCGAAAACCTGGAACAATGGATCGAATTCTGCTCGTGGGTTTTGTCACATCAGGACTCGGAGCGAGTGGATGGCCAACCCAATCCGATAGATGAGTCACGCGACCATCCTGACTGGCGAAGTTCAAGGCGTGCCGTGGTTGATTTCATCGATACATGTGTGGATAAGGATACTGATGCCCCTATGTCTGCTGCGAGGGACGGTCTCGCCCACCTGCTCCAACAGGTATGTAACCAGTTCGACTGGAGGCTTGACCGCGATCACCCCGTACTGCTCAACCGTGCCGACCCTATTACCGAGGCCATTAACAACACCCGTAGCCGGGCCCTCCAATCTCTTATCAATTTTGGTTTGTGGATTCATCGTAATTCACTAAAAGATCCCGTACCGGAAGTGAAGGGCATACTTTCAAAGCGCATTGCCAGCCATTCCGATTTCCCATTAACATGGCCTGAACATGCGCTATTGGGGATGCATTTTGGTCGCCTCTGTTCCCTCATTCAGGAATGGTCCATTGAACAACGAGAAATCTTGTTCCCCCAAGGTGACCAGCCTGTTTGGCGAGATGCATTTGGGAGTTATATTCGATATAACTGGCCGGATAAGGGGACGTTTGAAATACTACAGCAAGATTTTGAATACGCACTTGAAAACCTAACCGTCCTAACAGAAACAGATATTGGTGGCAAGGAACTTGTCGACAGTCTAGGTCAGCACCTTTTCACCGGCTACCTTTGGCAGGTCTACCCACTAACGGGAGATACTAGCCTGCTGGCGCGTTTTTATGACAAGACCAATGATGATCGTGAACATTGGGGGCGACTTTTTAACCATGTTGGCCACTCTTTGCGAAAAAGCGGCAAACACCTGGACAAAGGGTTGACCGACCGTATCGTCGCCTTTTTCGATTGGCGTTTTGAAGCCGCTGAGCCTCTGGAACTTAAGGAATTCACTTTTTGGTTGGAAGCGGAATGCCTAGATCCTGAGTGGCGCTTAAACTCTTACTCAAAGATTCTCGATCTTGAACACATGGAGGACATTAATTTTTTCATGGGAGTTAAATCCTTGAACAAACTTCTTTCAGATCACATCCCACTGGCTGTTGAGTGCTTTAAAAAAATTACTGATGCCCTGGACCAAAGAATACATAGTTATATTTCAGCCAAGGAGGCCAAGCCCATTCTAAGGGCTGGTTTAAATGCTGAAGACTCTAAGGTTCGTGAAAATGCAGAAAGCGCTAGAGAAAATCTATTGCGAAGGGGCCGCTTTGAATTTCTGGATATGGAATGAAGGATGAGAATGACATGGCGGACCTAGACAAAACGCTGATTCGCAACTATACGGACGGGGTTTTTCATCTTTGCCGCCGAAGCGGGGAAGTAGAGGGTTGAGCTGATAGGAGTACGAGACCATCTGATGACAGTGTCAGGCCCTCAAAAATAATTGTCCGAAAGTGGAGCATTAATAGACTATGAAAATTTCTGATACCTAAATGATTCGCAACTGAAGGACCGGATAATGATAGTGTCTAAAGATGCAAGTATCTTTAACAATTCAAGATCTCTATTTGTAATAACTAAATGAAGTCAAGGTTTGATACGGCGAGGAGAGAACTGTGGTAACAGCTCCGAAGGATCGGATATATGAAGATATCATAGAGACAATACGTGAACCCCTATTGGTCCTGGATCAAGATCTCAGGGTGGTAACCGTCAGCCGTTCATTCTATGACTTCTTCAAGGTAAAGCCTGAAGAGACCATGGGGCAGCTTATTTATGACCTGGGCAATAAACAGTGGGATATCCCCAAGCTGAGGGAACTGCTGGAAACCATCCTTCCCGAAAAGACCGCCTTTGACAACTATGAGGTTGAGCACGATTTTGCCACCATCGGCAGACGCACGATGCTGTTGAATGCCAGGCAGATTGAGCGGGGGATGGGCAAGGAACGGATCATCCTACTGGCCATAGAGGACATCACCGAGCGAAAGGAGATAGAAGCCGGCCTGGAAAGGACGCGAAAAGAACTGGTGGTTATTAAAAACTACGCAGATGCAGCTCATGAATTTGCGAACAGCGTCATCAATACCGTGCGTGAGCCCTTAATTTCTTTGGATCAAGACCTCAGGGTGGTCACCGTCAGCCGTTCCTTTTATGACTTCTTTAAGGTTAAACCTGAAGAGACCGTGGGGCAACTTATCTATGACCTGGGCAATAAACAGTGGGATATTCCTAAGCTGCGGGAACTGCTGGAAAACATCCTTCCCGAGAAAACCTCCTTTGACAACTATGAGGTTGAACATCATTTTACCACCATCGGCAAGCGCACAATGCTGTTGAATGCCCGACAGATTGAAAGGGGAATAGGCAAGGAACGGATCATCCTGCTGGCCATAGAGGACATCACCGAGCGAAAAAAGATAGAAGTTGGCCTGGAAGACAACATGGAACAAATGCAGGTCACTAAAGATTTAGCGATTAATACAAGAAGAGAGGCGGAATCGGCAAATGCGGCCAAGTCGGCGTTTCTTGCCAACATGAGCCATGAAATTCGTACGCCGATGAACTCAGTGCTCGGATTTATCCAAATTGTACTGGAGGGCAATGTGCTCTCCGATGAGTTTCAAAAACACCTTGAAACGGCTTACAATTCTGCAAACAACTTATTGACAATTATTAACGACATATTGGATGTCAGCAAACTTGAGAGTGGCAACTTCGAACTTGAAATTGTTGTTTTCAATATCCCGCAAGTAATCCAAACGGTCCTGAAAACATTGGAGCCTTTGGCGAATAAAAAAGGTATAGCCCTTGATTTTGATTTTGATGGTAAGCTTCCCCACAGTTATTTAGGAGATCCAGTCCGCATAGGCCAGGTAATCTTAAATTTAGTCGGTAATGCGATTAAGTTCACAAAAAAAGGCAATATCACCATAGCTGTCAGCGCCTCAGACCAGGGAGAAGACCTGCTCCACTTCACGGTGGCAGACAGCGGTGTCGGTATGACACCTGAGCAGACAACAAGCATTTTCGAGCCTTTTACCCAGGCCGACGACTCGACCTCCCGTCGTTACGGCGGCACTGGCCTGGGATTAACCATTGCCAAACAGATTGTCGATTTTATGGGCGGTCGGATATGGGTTGAAAGTGAATTGGGGAATGGCTCAATATTCCATTTCACCGCTCAACTGCCAAAAGCCCCTAACACCTCAGATGACGGTAATCATGGCTTTGACACGGAAGAGCCCCCTCTTAAGTCAACGCGACGCTTCCAAATATTGCTGGCAGAGGACGTTTTGGAAAATGCCACCTTAGCGAAATTACGGTTGGAACAACAGGGTCATCGGGTGAAGCATGTCTGGAACGGCCATGAAGCAGTAGAGCTACATAATACCGCCGCATTTGATCTTATCCTCATGGATGTATTGATGCCTGAAATGGACGGTTTAGAGGCAACACGGAAAATTCGCGAGTTAGAAGAGGAATCAAACAAACACATCACAATCATTGCCTTGACAGCGAGTGTAATGACTGAGGATCGTAAATCCTGCTTAGAAGCCGGCATGGATGCTGTTGTCGGTAAACCGATTAATCTGGAAGAGCTTTTTTCTACTATGGAAAAAGTGGTTCCAGACGGCATTGGAACGTTGAATGATGATATCTTTGTGGACTTCCAGGAAAAACCAGAGATCGACTTCACTCCGCTGGCTCATATAGTCGACATAGAGAAAGGACTTGCGGTCTGGCAAGATCCATTGATTTTCGCCAAATCCCTCACCGGCTTTATCGGTGAACATTCAAATGATGCCAATAAAATAAAGCAGTTACTGAGCGAGGGGAATGGTAAAGAGGCTGAGATGATTGCCCATGCGCTTAAGGGTGTCGCCAGCAATCTTTGTTTATCCAAAGTCGCACGGTTTGCGACAGAGATTGATGCATTACTAAAGACCGGCACCGATGAGCAAACTGAAAAACTGATACCTCGCTTGCAAGAAGCATTAAAAAATGCGACTGAAATGATCGAGCAACTGAAAATACCCGTGTTGGAGGAAACCAGTGAACCGACAAAGGATTTTGATTCAAAAGCTGTCAGCCGCCTGCTTCAAGAACTTTTGAATGTGCTTGATGAAGACAACCCAGCTGTTGCTGAACCGGTATTAAACAGACTTATCGAATACCTTCCTCTAAAAGATATGGTTAGAGTCTCGGAGGCAATTGATGATTTTGATTTTGATCAAGCCAAAGCCCAAACCAAAATACTCGCCGAAAAACTTGGTATAAAAATGGAGAGATAATCATGCCAAAAGAACATGCCACAATTCTTATTGTTGACGATATATCAACCAATCTAAACTTGCTGCAACAAATTTTGAAAAATTATTATAGCCTTAAATTTGCCAACAATGGCAAAAGTGCTTTAGCTGGTGCGGAAAAACACAAACCCGATCTTATTCTTCTCGATATCATGATGCCGGAAATGGACGGTTATGAGGTTTGCAGGCAACTGAAAAAAAATCCTGTCACAGCAGCTATCCCGGTGATTTTTGTCTCAACAAAAGGAGATATTGCTGACAGAGAGAAAGGATTCGAGTTTGGAGCAGTGGACTATGTCACTAAGCCTGTTGAGCCGTCTATTTTATTGGCGCGTGTATCTACACATTTGAAACTCGTCGATAGGGATACGACTGTGATTGAAGGGTTATTGTCCCTTATGAGAGCGGCAAAACTCAAAGATAACGAGACGGCAAACCATACTTTGCGGGTAGCGGTGATTGCCTATTTGATTGCCAGGTACTTAAAATACGATCTGATTACAGCCCGCCACCTCTTCCTCGTCGCCCCTTTGCACGATATTGGTAAAATTGGTGTGAAAGATGATATACTTCTCTTCCCCGCTAATTTACGAGAGCATCCGGAGATGTGGAAGAAAATGGAAGCGCATAGCCTGCATGGAGCCAGCATTATTAGTTCTGGTATTCAATCAGACATTATGCGAATGGCTTACAATATCGCCCGGTTTCACCACGAGAAACTGGATGGCTCGGGCTATCCTGACAAACTAAAAGGAGATGCTATTCCCAATGAAGCCCTAATTACCTCAGTTGCTGATATGATTGATGCCATGCTCGACCCTACCCGTCCTTACAGAAATGCTCCAATACCTGAAAATAAAGTGCAAGAATTCCTTTCGGGGGATAGAGGCGTCAAATTGCCGGAAAATATTATAGATGCCGCATTTACATTGTGGGACAAAATTATGATGATCCAAAGCATATTTCCAAATGACAGCCCTGTTGCGTTTGACAAGCTATCATATTTATCTCCTGAAGAGCTGGGGAAGCAAATTATTTCGATTATTAACGCCAATGATTAAAAGCATAATCTATAGGACCATTTAAATGGATGAAAAGTTTAGAATTCTAATCGTGGACGACGAGCCGAACAATTTGAGACTGCTGCGAAAGGTCTAATCCTCAGGGCCCTCTCTGTTGACCTGATCATTACCAGTTCAGCAGTTTAAGGCTAGCCCCTCGCCCGTGGAACTTGATTTATGGTTTAACCGCCCCATCATCAGCCCCAATCATCCGTTTAGGTCGGTGTTTCACGGGCTATCGCCGTCAATCTGACCCAGCGTTTGAGGTTGAGGACGATACCGACCATGAAAGTCTGGATGGACATCATATCCAGGCCCCAGAATCTGGCCCTCCTCAAGCCATGATACTTTTTAGCCTCGGCGAACTTTCGCTCAATCCTGGGCCGAAGTCTCTCCGCCTTTGGCGGCCGCCCTCGACGCCTTCGTCTTGGGATAATCGCGTTTTTGATTCCTTGGCCTTCCAGGTATTCCCGGTTCTTTCGGCTGTCGTAGATCTTGTCGGCGGTCAGTGTTTGGGATCTGGGATCGGCCAATGGAGGCAGTTCCAGGTTGTCGGCCCGGTTACCGGGAGTGGCCTTGAACTTGGTTATGAACTCGCTGCCCACATCCATGATCGCGTGGGCTTTGTAGCCGTAAAAGCCTTGCTTTGGAGATTTGCGGCCGAACCTAGCATCCTTGTCAGGCGAAGAGCGGTCAACGTAATGATCGTCATCGTCGTCTTCGCGCTCTTCCTTCTTCAACCGGAACAGGTCCACTTTGGCCGTGATGTGGGTTGAATCAATTATGTGGAGTTTGTCGTCGATCAACCCCTTATCCCGGGCCTCGGCCACGATCCGATTGAACAAAGCCTCGAAACGATTCGGTCCAAGACGCTTCCTGAACCGGCACAGGGTCGTATGATCCGGCGGTTCCTCTGATGGGTCCAACCCCACAAAATATCGGTAGATAAGGGAGAAGGCCACCTCTTCCTCCACCCGGCGGTCGGAGATGTCGTACAGGAATTGGAGAAAGGTGACCTTGAACAGCCGCTCAGGCTCCCAACCGGGGCGACCGTTGTCTTCGCAATAAGAATCCCGGCAGATCTCGTTCACGAAAGAGAAGTCGACCGCCTCCACCAGGTCCTTGAGAATATGGCCTCGCTTCTTAAACACCGCATCGTAAACGTAGTGCCCAAATAGTTCGCCCTGACCCAATGTATACTTGATCATTGACAACCTCAATTAGCTTATTTCATTAGCTAATTATACCATACATTGACCTCGAAAGGGGGGGGCTTTTGCAACAGTCTCAATTTGAAATTATTTCAACAAATATTTGGAGGAACTTACGATCTTAAATTTGCAAGAGATGGAACAAACGCACTGATAGCTACTGACAAGCATAAACCAGATCTTATTCTTCTCGATATCATGATGCCGAAAATGGACGGATATGAAGTTTGCCGTCGTCTGAAAGCAAACAAAAAGACAGCCGGCATCCCGGTGATATTCGTTACTGCTCTGGGGGCTGTTGATGACGAAACAAAAGGATTTCAATTGGGGTGTGTTGATTACATAACAAAGCCTATCAGTCCCTCGATTGCCCTTGCAAGGGTTAAAACCCATATTGAGTTGAAAAACTCCAAAGAGAAGGTAGAAAAACTTTTATCGAAAACGCTCACTGGAGCGCTCAAAATGATGTCCGACCTTATTTCAATGGTCAATCCCGTTGTTTTGAGTCAGTCTTCTAGATTGAAACGTTGTGCCGGAGAAATCGGTAAAAAACATGGTCTTGAAGGGTTGTGGAGGCTTGAAATTGCAGCGACACTATCACAAATCGGCACGATTGCCATTCCGCCGGGCACACTATTAAAGGCACGTTATGGTGAAATTCTTGACGCTGATGAGCAGAAGCTGATGGATTCCTATCCGGCTATTGGCAAAGACCTACTGAAAAATATACCCCGTCTGGAAACAGTGGCAGAAATTATTGGCCGCCAAAAAGATCCGCTTCCTGACACCGTACTCGAGGCCTGGGATTTTATTACGATAAGTTGCCAGATTTTAAAAATGGTTTGTGACTATGACAACCTTATCATATCCGGCAAATCCAAGAGCAAGGCTTTTTCCATCCTGATGCAGAACAAGAAAGCCTATTCGGAAAAACTTCTCAAGATATTAATAGATATTGAAAACTCCAGTCAAGAGGGTGCTAAAAAAAGCGTTAACTTGAATGGTTTAAGAGAAGGTATGGTGCTGCTTGAAGATGTTATTCGTGATACAGATGTAATCCTGCTTAAAAAATTTACCGAAATTTCAGAGAACAACCTATTTCTGCTGCAAAAAAATGCAAAGATTCAAAAAATACATGAACCTATCGAAGTGATGGTGAGATGATTAAGCTTTGGATAAGACATAATGTAGCAATCACATCCATTAGACGAAAAAAAGCGTTGACAGGTTGAAGGTTCAATAGGAAGGAGCCATGGCCTTCCGATCTGTCCTATCAGGCTTTGGGTTAAAAAATGGCCCGATTTACCCCGGTATCAGATATAATGGTGTTGGATATAACTCACTGATAGAAAAGTACAAATCAGGCCATGGCTCATTGTAACACGATCCCCTCCCAGATGCTCAAGTGTCAAGGGCGGAGTAAAAGTGTACCAATTGGGTAGTTGATCATCAGGGGGCCTTAAGGCCCTCTGATGATTCTTGAGGCGTCCACCATGTTCTGCCTTTTAGCCTTTTGGATTCCTTGAGGCAATAGCTGTCGCCGTTCAAATCAAGACTTATTATCCAAAAGTGGAGTATTCACAGCCCTGGTTTTTCGCCGATACCGTTTCAATCCTTGATTTTGGTGCATGCTCTTTGATAGAGCCGGACCGAGGTCCATTCCCCAGCCCGGCCATCAGTTTGACTACCCGTGCAGGTTGTCGATCCACCTCATCGCCTCAGCATCACTGATTTTACCCAGATAACGCTGAGTGGTTGATAGATTCGAATGACGTAATAACACCTTTGAAACGATCTCCAGCGGCGTACCGGATCGGGATGCATAGGTAGCAGCATGCCTACGCAGATCATGGGGCCTAACATGGACGCCTACAATATCCCCGGCTTTTAAAACAATCAGCCTGGCTGCCGCATATGTTAGCGGGAAAATCCTGGCATCGGGCTTGACCTCCTTTTCCCTGATATACTTTTGGAGCCGGTCAG
This sequence comes from Desulfarculia bacterium, assembly GCA_963662305.1. Classification (GTDB taxonomy): domain Bacteria; phylum Desulfobacterota; class Desulfarculia. Next base: position 2,628,505 of record OY759351.1, read on the forward strand.
CAACCTTCTGGGGCAAAAACACTGCTTCAGCCTCTTTCCCACTCTTTGGATCTCGTATGATGGCTTTCCGATCTTCGATGTCTGTTGGTTTGAGTTTCAAGACCTCTCCGACACGCATGCCGCTACGGGCCATAAGTTCAAGCATCAGGCGGTTTCGCTGGTTTCGGGTTCTGAAAATGATCTCATCGACCACGTCTTTTTCAAGGATCTGGAGATGTGTAGGTTTTCCTGCTCTGAATAGCTTTCGAAGTGTCGGATTGTCGCAGGGATTTTGGATTTCTGAATCAAGGGAGTTCTTTACGTAATTGAAAAAGGCTGACAGGAGGGTGAACCTGAGTTTCTTGGTATTCTGCTTGGTACCATCCGTGATCGTGGACATGAAGGCGAGGATGTCCTCGGATGTGAGGGTAGGTAGCTCTATATCGCCGAAATGGTGCTCGAATCTATTAAGGATGAACTCATAGTTGCTCAGCGTATTTTTTTTCACGTTCATCCTCTGGTAATTGTAAAAATGGGTTATACATTGTGAAATCTTCATGACCTACCTCCTTTGGCTATTTGTTAGCTAAAATGGTTTGACTTCACTCGATTGAGTGAGCTATTGTTTAATATACCATCGGAAGGGTTAATTTGAAGCCAACGGGAAATACTTAGGGACTATGCAAGAATTATGAAATATTAGGCTTCCGAAAATAACTCTTCGCTGTGCGCGCAGTGCGCCCTCTACTTCACTCACGCAAGGAGGTTAAGATGGATCAATTAGCTGCCAATGTACTTAGTGATCTCGCGTCAAATCTAACGTCACTTGTGGTTAAAGGAACCGCATCTGCTGTTAGCGCCAAAATAAAGGCTATTAAGCTGGAAAAAAATGCTGAGACAATAAAGAATGGATATGATGAAATTGTTAATGAACTTATCTCTGAGCGGGAAGAGGCTATACGAATAGCTCAGGTTTATAAAAGTGAATTAGATCGTTATCAAATAAGTGACGAAGACATCAATCACTTGCATGCCACGGTGGGGCGCGTACTGGAAATTATCCCAAGCTTTGACCCAGCTGCAGCTGCAAATATCGAGGGTTTTAGTCAGCTAAAAAATCTTATAAGCATCGACACCTTAAAGGCTATACAACTTATCGGATTTAATTATAAAAAAGCAATCGGTGAGCCTCTAACTGAGCTATGTGCGGACAAAATATATTCGTTGACAAGCACTAAAGCCGCGAACGTTGGAAGGAACAAGAGAAAAAAGACCTAACAAGTGGCTTCACAGCGGACTCTGGCCAAAAAACGGCCCTCGCCGGTAAGCCACAGGTTCAACTCAAGGATTTTATCCTAAACTTAACTTATTACTTTCAATAAAACTCAACACTCCTTAATGTATTGTTTAAAACAGTGGAATCAAGAATAATCCAAAAATGGAGTATTCATAGACCAGAAAAGTATTAGATATCAAAATAAGTTGCAACGAACGCAAATGCATCATGCGTCCAGTTGGCGCTTTGTAGAGGGCAATGAGGTTGTTATATATAAATTATATTACTAGGACATATCGATATGTTTGATACAGTATATATAGACAAAACTGAGTATGATCCATCTTTCAATACTGGTGATTTTAATATCAAGGAAAATAGACTGCGTCCATTTATATATTTAATAGCAGATACGGTAGTTGAGGCTTGGGATTTTGGTGAAATTAAGGATAAAGGATTATGTGCAGATGGCCTATACACGATTAGGAGTAGTGGTAGTACTCATATCACCCACTTCGAGGGTGCTGGCTATAAATGTGGGCCTATTTTATTTTCACCATCAAACAAAATTAAAGCTTTGAATTTTCAAGAGCACGGGCTTATCGCTAAAAATGCAGTTTTATTGTTAGCTGCAGCGGGATTAGAATTGTCAATACCAAAATTCACTTTTGACACCTCAAAGTTAAGCGAACTCAATAAAATCAAAACTAAATTAGGAGAGGAAAGAAATAGCTATATAATATCAATAACAAAAATCGCTGATGAAGCATTTGACCGCTTATCAAGCGGTGTTTATGAAGACACAGCAGATTGGGCCTTAAATGAGGCTTACTTGAAGCTTAATCCTATAATTAGAAAATTTGAAAAAGCAATGTCAAACCTAGATAAATCTCTCTTAAATAGGATTTCTTTTGGCATTGTTAAAGAAGGGGTACCCAAAATCGGTAGCTCACTATACAAAGATGGTTTTAAGGGAGCTACTCAAGAAGCGATTTCATTAGCATTAAAGATATTGTCCTCAAATTTAGTCAAAAGTATTGAAGAGAGAAAGTGCCCAGAAGCGGTCTATGGTTATAAATTAAATGAGATAATATATCCTTAGCAAACGATTTCATGGAGTGGCTTTACCGCACACTACAAATAGCTTTCAACTCAAGAATGATTATCCGAAAGTGGAGTATTCATGGTTCGGATTTTTCACAGATACCATTTCAATCATTGATCGTGGTGAACGCTCTTTGATAGAGCCGGACCGAAAGCAACTCCCCAGCCCGGCTATCAATTGACTACCCGTGCAGGTTGTCGATCCACCGCATCGCCTCAGCATCGCTTATTTTGCCCAGATATCGTTGAGTGGTTGAAAGATTCGAATGACGCAACAACACCTTTGACACGATTTCAAGTGGCGTTCCGGACCGGGATGCATAAGTAGCAGCGTGCCTTCGCAGATCATGGGGCCTGATATGGACGCCTACAATATCCCCGGCTTTTAAAACAATCAGCCTGGCTGCCGCATATGTCAGCGGGAAAATCCTGGCATCGGGCTTGATATCCTTTTCCCGGATATAGCTTCGGAGCCGGTCAGCAACCTTCTGCGGTAGGAAAACGGCTTCAGCCTCTTTTCCACTCTTGGGATCTCGGACGATAGCCTTCCGATCTTCGATATCCATTGGCCTAAGCTTCAGGACTTATCCTACACGCATGCCACTGCGAGCCATAAGTTCCAGCATCAGCCTGTTTCGCTGGTTTCTGGTTCTGAATATAATCTCGTCGACCACATCTTTTTCAAGAATCTTGAACTGCGAAGGCTTAACTGCCCTGAACAGTTTGCGCAATGCCGGATTGTCACAGGGATTTTGGAATTCATAGTCGAGGGAATTCTTCACGTAATTGAAAAAGGCTGATAGGAGGGTGAACCTGAGTTTTTTGGTATTCTGCTTGGTACCATCCGTGATCGTGGACATGAAAGCCAAGATGTCCTCGGACGTGAGGGTAGGTAGCTCTATATCGCCGAAATGGTGCTCGAATCTATTAAGGATGAACTCATAGTTTCTCAGCGTATTTTTTTTTCACGTTCATCCTCTGGTAATTGTAAAAATGGGTTATACATTGTGAAATCTTCATGACTTACCTCCTTTGGCTATTTGTTAGCTAAAATGGTTTGACTTCACTCGATTGAGTGAGCTATTGTTTAATATACCATCGGTAAGGGTTAATTTGAAGCCAACAGGAAATACTTAGGGACTATGCAAGTAATGTTAATATAAGAGTGCCTTTAAAAGGTAGAGTGATTAATGAGAATAAACGTGGCGCATCTTAGGGAACGATCAACAACTGGTGGATGGATCAATTTCGCTGTTTTCGATGCTAAATCAACAACGGGAGAGAATGCAGAGCTTTTGCACCAGTTGACAATCGCTGCTCGATCAAGCGGGCTACAAGTGGACCAATCGGCCATAGCATTCCAGTCTGGGGGACGGATACAGTTCTATGGAGATAAAAACCTGGTTTCTTACTTAAGTAAAGGCTGGATTCCTCAATGGACCCACACCATTGATGTATAAGTCAAGATGGACGGCCTTTTGGAAAGCTCTACCGGAGGCAATTTATCATTTTTGTCGGTATTGCTTCCAAGGGTTTTCAAGACGTTGCTGTGGCTTTGGGTCAGGTTACTTTGGAGTTAGCAATTTAGAGGGTTGAGGAAGGGGCAACAAGATAATCCTAACAGGCTCGTCTCGTGCCTATTTGCTCTTACATTCGTTGCACTGTTCTTTAGAAGGCCGGGAGTTGGTCTTCTTCCAGCCAGGAGCAGGGTAATGGTTTTTGGAGCATGAAGTTTCCCAGTGATAGGTGTCAGATCCTTCTTTATAGTAGTATGGTGCGTTCGGTTTGGACATTGTATCACCTCCTTTCAGATGGAATCGGTGAATCGATCCTGTTGCCCCGTTCTTCCTCTCGAAAGGTATTGCCGATGAGTTTTAGTTTTTTGCCAAAAGATCAGAAAAAATGATGTCCGGTTGAAAAGCAGGACTATTTAACCGCACCTGGCAACATGAAGAACTTCTTAAGTAACTAAGAAAATATTTGCGGAATTTTAACTATTGCCGGCATTATACAGTAAAAGGCAATTATTCAGCAGGATGATAAGCATGGTCCAATATTCGCCTAACTATGATCCCAGTATTCATGATGAGCTGGAAAAGGCTGATTGGGATGCCGTCCTCCCGAGTGTGTTTAAGTACGCTATATCCCGCGCCAAAATGTTCAAGTGGCTTGGTGATGAGGTTGAGCCTGAAGCTCTTGTGCAAGAAGCTATTTCACGGGCATACGGTATCGGAACGAGAGGAACTTACCGGAACTGGAACAAGGAGGCGGTTCCAAATCTTGGGGATTTCCTGATTGGCATTATTCGCAGTATGACCAGTCACAAGGCCGAGCATGAAGCGGGATTTCCGAGCGAGTCACTTTTCAAGGAAGATGGCTCCCCTAAGGATGCAAAGATTCTGAAGTCATACGACGAAACTGTAGGGGCATCAAAACTCAATAACCCGGAAGATGAGATCATAGAAAATGAGAATCTGCAGGCCCTTCACGATGAACTGGACAGGCTTGCCAATGTGGATGAAGAGTTGGGCATGGTCATATTATGCATAGAGGACGGAATCGGCGAGCCTCGAAACATTGCCGAGATCACAGGATTTGATAAAGGCAAGGTTAACAATTTGTTAAGGAAGCTTCGAAGGAAGCTTCAAAAATACAATCCGAAACGGGAAAGACAATCTTCCAAAGAAGGGCGGGAAGAATGTGTATAAAAAGAACGAAATATATAGAAGCTCTGGATACGCTTACTGATGCTTTGGGTAGGAGCGATGAGCAGTCCACTGAAGAGGTGCTTGCAGATATCAGGGATGAGGGGATTGATGTCGATGCTGCATTGGCTAACTTGAAGAAAGCCCGATTGAGCATTGCCATGGAGGCGAAAAGGTCAATTTTAAATCTTGCAAGGGTAAAACGGCTTAAGCTGGTTGAAGAAGGTCATCAGTTCATCGGTAAGTTCAATGATTGGACAAGGGAACAGATCCTGGCAAGGATCAAGGAATTAAGTGGGCCAGAGGCTGGACTCGCTTATCGGGAACTGGAGGCCATGGGGATGGAGGAGATGGTTTCCATCCTGGAAGATCTTGAAATGGCTCATCGTAGCGCCATGGGAGAAGACGACGATTGTGAGTGATATCGATTTCAAGTTAATTGAGGCTGAGCGACTGGCCTCGGCAACGATCGAAGAATTCGGAATTTGCTCTCCTGAACATATCAGGATCAGAGACATCGCCTTTGCCAAAGGTGCGATGGTTGTTGAACAGAAACTCACACGGGCTGCAGCAAGTATTGTGAAGGCAGGCAGTCGCGCAACCATCAGGATTCCGCCAACTGATACCATGGAAAGGAAAAGGTTCAGCATTGCACATGAATTAGGGCACCTCTTAATGGGACATTTTGCATCAATAAAGAAGGTATGCAGCGATACCGACATGATGGATTGGTATCAGACCAGCCAGGAAACCCAGGCAAATTTTTTCGCGAGCGAACTGATTCTTCCTACCAAAATGGTCAACAGTCGATGTGACATTGGGAATATCAGCTTTGAGCCAATAAAACAGATCGCCAAAGATTTCCAGGCGTCCTTGACTGCAACAGCAATAAAATTCGTGAGACTCTGCCCAGAGAAATGTGCAATTATATATTCAACACAGGGAAAGATCAGGTGGTTCTATAAAAGCCCAGATTGGTGGCCATTCATCCATAAGGACAGAATGCTGGATAAACGGACTTTAGCTTACGATTTTTTTGTGGGTAAACCAATAGAGTCAGATCCTGCTGAAGTGGATGCCGATGCGTGGATTGAAAGCCGGGGTCTGGATGAAATCGTCGAGCATTCAATCGCATCACCCCAATATGGATTTGTCCTTTCCCTTCTTTGGATCAAACCGAGATGATCCTTCAGTATGATATGCTGAACCTGCTCAATTGTGAGCCTTTGCTCATCATAGACCTAAGTATTCAGTATTTGAAAAACGCTACGTTCCCTCCTAATACATTATCCGTGATGTTTGAATAGCATTGTTGCTTCAACTGGGCACTTCTTTCAGTCTTTCCAAGACACTATTCAGCTTCAGGGCTAATTTGAAGAAAATCGTTCCTTCCGGAAGACCGGTAATACGTTTGGACCCGACCTGACCCACAGCCAGGATGATCGGTTGATCTCTGAAGAGCCGCAGGGTCTCGACTTTTTCCCTCAAGTACTCAGTGGTCCAGAAACCGATTACCTCCATGGGGATCTCGCGCCCGTCTTCGTGGCGAAAGACGAAATCAGGGATAAAAACCTTCTGACCACAGTGCATGATCCCTCCTTCCCGGATCAGGGACCAACCCTCTCGTATCTGATCACCCCATTTCCGGGCAAAAGCCTCTTCAACGCTGGAATCGAAATCCTCGGGCGGATCAAGATAGGTCTGGAGTCCATCCTTTGGGCACAGCTTCAATAGAACCTGTTTCCCCTTACGGGGTGTTCTGATCACGGCCTCCATCTTCCAACCCTGACAGGCCAGCAGTTTGGGCAGAAAGCGGGCCATATTTACCCCATAGAGACGAGTTTTTCGAAAGAGCGAAGCCGGGCCGTCAAGCTCGATCCGGTATTCATCCTGACCGAGCCTGGTAATTCTGTGGAGAAGCCGAGCCAGCTTTGCGTGGCGCAGAATAGTCTTGAAATCCTGGCGGGCAGTGATGGTCATCTTCACGGCCAGGTAAAGTGCTGCCTGAACCTGGGCCACATTGTATCGCGAGAGCAAGGCCCTGGCGTCGGGATATCCTTCAAAGGCAGCCAGGCGGTGGAACTCCTTCACGTCCGCGTATAGATTCTCTTCGATATCAGCCCAATCTCGTTTCAAGTCGGCCGCTATGCGATCCTTAATTTCCTTCTCAGCCGACTCGAACAATCGGTTAGGCGTTTCTACCAGGGGATGATGTTCAGCCGCCAAACGGAAGACCTTTTTCCGCAACCTGGCCGCCTTGCCTGAACGGTCGTTGGGAAAGGTTGATGCATCGTCCAGGAGCTTGCAGAAGGCCTCGATTCGGCGGGTTGGACAATCCTCCTCACCTGAAAAGACCTCCTTTATCCGGTTGTGGAGTTCCCGCCTGGTCAGGCCGATGCCGTTTTCGTATACCTCCAGCAACCTCTGAGCAAACCCATGGTACTGGGCGTGCTTTTTACTTAAGAGCCGATCCGGGATGATCCGGCCGCCTCTATAGTCGGCGATGGCGTGTTCCCTGGTAAGCATCTGTCCGGCGACGCTTTCGAGAGCGCTCCTCCTCCTTGGTGTTCTGGCAGACTACTTCGTACAGAAACGCCTTCTCGTTCCCCGATCTCCTCAGCACTCTGCCTAATCGCTGAATAGCCTGGCTGGCGGAAGTCCGGCCGCCTAAAACAACAGCAACCTTGGCTTTGGGGATATCCACCCCCTCGTCCAGAACCCTGTTGGCAACGATAGCCGGATAGTCGCCTTTGGCAAACCCATCCAAGATCTCCAGCCGCTCTTTTTTACGGCTGTGGTTGAGCAGACAGGGAATAAGGAACCGAAGCGAGACCTCCCGAGCCATGGTATTGGTTCCGGTGAAGACTATGGTCCGGCTGCCATGGTGAAGGCGGAAGATATCTTCCAGAACCCGGAGTTTCTCCCCAGCTCGGTCTTCAATGGCTTGCTTGGCGTTATAGGCTTTTTGTACTTTCCTGGCTTCTGGATCCGATCCTGATTCAGCACAAAGATCTCGCCACGTGTAGCCTTTCTTCTCCCTGCGCTTCATATAGATGAATTCTCGAATCTGGTCCGAGAGTCTATCGTAAAGCTGTTGCTCGTCTTCATTAAGGTGGACCGGGATACGGACGGTTTCATACTCGGCCAGAGTCTTTCCCCTGGCTAACGAGAGCGGCATCTCGTAGGCCAAGGAACCTATCAGCTTCATTAAATCCGCATGCCGGCCATCTGCTCGTTCCAAGGTGGCGGTCATCCCCAGCCTCATTGGCGCGGCCGACATCAAGGCGGCTTCTCTTCGCAAATCTCCGGGTAGATGGTGGCACTCGTCAAAGATTATCAAGCCGAATAGGTCACCCAGTTTCTGCATGTGGATGCAGGCGCTGTCGTAGGTGGTAACCGTGACCGGCTTAAGGTTGTGGGTATTGTCCCCGATGATCCCGGCATCGTAACCCAGGCCGGACAGGATTCGCCTGTGCCATTGGTACATGAGGTCCCGTACCGGAGAGACCACCAGGGTCGAGACAGCAGTCCGGTTCATGATCTCCAGCGCCACCTCGGTCTTGCCCGTGCCGGTGGGCATGACGATCAGCCCTCGTTGCCCCTTGTTCATCCAAGATTCAACCGCCTCGGTTTGCTCTGGCCGGGGTGGGAATAGATCGACTTTCGACCAGTGGATAGATCTCCATTGAGGAACCTGGTCGGCTACCTGAATACCGAGATCGGATAAGGCTTCAAAGGTTGGTCTGTAATGAATGGCGTCACAAGTCAGTACACCGGTCCGGTCGTCCTTACGCCAGCCTTGATTGGTTAGGCTGTGAGAAGGAGAGGAAGGCCAATGATCTAAAATTATGGTGCCTTGGGAAAAGGATAAAATTGGTCTAAGGGAGCCAAGATTCTCTTGGACTCCTTGCTTTTTCTGGATTTTACCGTAACTGGGCATGAACGTATTCTACTATGAGGCTGAAGAACTTGGAAAGGCAGGACGAGTTTGCTTGGTCTCGGCTGCCAAAGAAAGCCCGATCGTTTATGGTGATCTATCTCCTGCCCCTGACTCCCTTCCTCCACTCCCAGGGCGGGATAGACTGTGGCAGGGACCACAGGCCCAGCTCTTTACGGCGGGCTTTCTCTTCCAGGCGGCGGCATTCTTCACACCGGGGCGCGTATTTTTGATACCACCATGCGTTGCCGGTCTGGATCATGAGCAGGTTTATGCTCTGGCCATCCAGGGTGAACAGTTCGGCAATCAGCCGGCCATATCGGTCCTTGTTCTCCGGTGACACCTTGATCCTCTGGCCGTGAACCAGACTCCGTAAGTACTCCCTGGACTGCTTGCCCCAGGGCTGGCTACCTTCAGGCGCGTCTATTAGCGCAAAGCGAATCTTGACCTTTTCCCCGGTGTCACTTCGTACAACCAAAGTATCCCCATCAACGACCCTGAGAACCTTCCCCGTCCAGGACTGACCAGCCCAACAGTTAGTTGTTAGGAACAAAATCAGGCAAAGAAAATTGCGCGGGGAATGAACCGGCTCGTGTGGTGTGTCTTCATGGCGAGAGTATAACCCACCTTACCAGGACATGGCCAGGGTACAGGAGCGGGGGCCACCCTTGCCCATTCATGGAGTCGCAGCCTATGACAGTCTACCTCCGGCAGATGAACAGTTATCTGCTCTGCAGTAAGTAAGTCTGGGAATTGGAAAATAGATGGAAGTCAGGAGCCCGATTGAGGAAAGCGGGGAAGCATTGAATAACTGGTGATGCTTGAATGAACTTGTTCTAAATTCTGGATATAGTCTTTGTGTTCAAGCCCAGAATACAAAGTTTTTGACCGATCCATACCCAAGGTTATGTTGGGCAGAGAGAATCGATTAAATCACGGAGCAAGTTAGGTTATAGAGTGGTAACCTTGACTAAGTGCGATATGATCATTTTTATCCAAATTGAAGAGCAAATTACAGATAAAAAATGAGCACATTCATATAGTTAGCCTTTTTGGATGTGAGATAACATGCTATTGAGACAAATCAAATCTTATAAGTGGAGTTCTCTATGGAACAAGGATTTCCGGCCCTACATGTTGAGCGGAAGACTGGATCGGAAAAGTTTGTTCTGTCAGGAAAGGCCATCAACTTATCCCTACTAAATTTCTGGCAGTGGTCATCTTCTGACTTGGTGAACAATGCACTTCGGGGGGTGATAGCTGAATTCATTGTTGCAAGCGCCTTGGGTGTAAACGACCGGGTTAGAGTTGAGTGGGATGCATATGACCTAAAGACAAAGGGCGGGAAAAGGGTAGAGGTTAAGTCAGCGGCATATATCCAGTCATGGACACAATCGAAGTTATCGCCGATAATTTTTGATATCAGGCCAACAAGGGGTTGGGAGGCAGAGACAAATGGTTATGACGGAATCCTGAAAAGACAGGCGGATGTCTATGTTTTTTGTATTCTAAAAACCGAGGACCAAAGCACGGTCGATCCGTTGAACCTTGACCAGTGGGTATTTTACGTGCTACCCACCGAAGTTCTAAATAAAGAAAAGCCCCACCAGAAAACCATTACCCTATCAAGCCTGTTGCAATTTAAACCCAAAAAATCAACCTACAGTGAATTAAAAAAGTGGATTGAAGGTTAAACCTACCCAAAGCAACAGTAAGAATCAAAAACGATATTGACATTTCAACAGGTGAGTGATCTCCTATAAAGGTAGACCTACTCATTATTATATAAAAAATTAAATTTGATCCTAAATAACTACCAAATTTGAGTGGTGATATTTAACCCAACAGGTGTTCAACTTGGAATGAGGTAAATTATGCTGGAAGCACTAGCTAGAGGGAAACCTCACGTTGATCGTAATCCGATTGAGGATGTGGTAACTTCCTGTGTTTTTGGACCGTTAAGTTATCTCAAAGGAAAGACTGCGGCTCGAGAAATTTTCAGCTTTTTTCATTTATTATTACCTGGAAAAGACCTTAACAAAAAGATGAGCAGGGTAAATGAGATGCGTTTAGATCTATGGCCAAAGCCGGGGCAAGTTAAAATTAATGGAGATCTAAGGCCAAGGTTTCCAGAGCCAGATATAATGATTAAGTTTCTTGATAGTCATGCAGAAGAAGTACTTGTAATTATAGTTGAAGTTAAATGGGGGGCAAAACAGTTCAACTACAACGACACTAAGGGGCGCTACGAGCTTTCTGAACAATGGGCGTCCTTGCCCCGAGATCTCTATTGCAAATCATTTCATATTTACCTGGTGCTTGACACTATTAAAGCGAAAATAGAAATTCAAAAAATGCATGAATCACAAAATCGGGTATTCCCTTATGATAGATATGATTTTAGGGAATGGAAGGATCGTTTACTCATTGTAGGCTGGGATGACCTAATAAAATCATTAGAAATATGCCCTTTTAACGAACTTGAGGCTTGGGCTGATAATGCCGTAAAGTTTATAGAAAGAACAAACAAGGTATCAATTTGGCGCGGATGTGCGTCCGCTGTTAAGCCCAACCAAATAATGAAGTCAATTCAGGGTCAAGCCATCTTTTGGACAAAGCCTAAAAACATATTTTTCTTTAGGAACATTGATGGTTCGAGATCAATAAACAAATTTAAGAACCCTTTGTTTTGGAAGAAGAGAGTAGGGTTTAAGGGAGCGATCAGTAAACAGGGAGCCGTCTTAAGACCAATTGGGGGATATCTCTTTTTCTCTAATGCCTAATATGCTTGTGAAGATCCAAAGGCCAAAATGAGGTGAAGGATGAGTGATCAGATTGAAATTGGCAAAACAATGTTCAATTCGGCTTTAGTCGTGGCTAGGGCATGGAAAGAAGCTAACGATATGGCCGGGGAGCTAGAAAAGCTATTTCAGGAGCATCTTTTCGATGCCGGAATAGTAAGATCCCCTGGCGGAATCTCATATGGTGATGGTGAAAACGATTCCAGCATGGACCCGGGGGGGTGGGTTTATTGGCGATGGGCATATACCTATGGGTTGACAAAACAAGGACCAGGAAAAAGAAAGCCATTTGGGTGGTTGACCATTGAAATTGTAATGGCGGAGGAAGAAGCTATCTCATGCGGTATAGAAGAGGCTTTTGTCAATGTTTTATTCGCGGAAGATGCATGGAGTGCTGGCGAATTTGTGTTCCCGCCTTCGGGTACATTGAATTACCTGAAAGAAAGTGAAGAAGACGAAGACTCTAATTACCAGTGTGAAATTCTGAACCAAGGTGTCTGGTGGTTTTCTTGGGATGGAATTGAACAACCTTGCTGGGTGTTCTCCGTGCCACTTGCAGCGCTCAATTCCATAGAAGATTTGACAAAGCAAATAGTGGTTCCTGTTGTAGGGTTGTTGAACATTAACTCAACCGACCCGGATATGAATAAAGTTGAAAAGGCGATTAGGAACGCTGACAAATTAATGCGATTCAAAGGTGGCAATGATAATTGCTCGAGGATATTTACTTAAAATAATGAGGCATAGTTAATTTATCTTTCCTCTGTTAAATAGGTAATTCTTTCTTGTTTGGAGTTTCCTGATAGGGGCATGGAAATCGTGAAATAGATATATATCATTTCGTATAATGGAATGATCACAGGCCATACTGAGTAACCATTGGGTCAGAAACATCTCTGGCCCATTACTCAGGAGGTCTGGTCATGAAAAAGCAGACGGAATTATTGGTCTCATTGCCGGTGTGTTCGGGACTTTCCCTGACGGAGAGAGCGCACTCATGGTGGTGGCAGCCGGACTGAGACACGTGGCCTCCACCAAGTGGGGCACCAGGAAGTACTTGAATATGGAGTTACTCAATTACCAGGATTTCCCAGAAGCTCTCGCGGGCTGAACAGGACGGAGACCGCTGCTAAATATAAAAGCGGAAAATTGTAGACACTACCTTGGATAGTGGGTGATCATGTTGAGGGCCCATAACGTTGACCAAGTAAGTGGAATAGGTTTACAATGTCAAAAATTGTATATTTGAAATATCGTTGGGGACCCTTAAACGGTTTTGATTTCATAAAATTAAAATAATTGTAGTTATTATGGTTGATTAAGGGCTGACATGGTTAACATGCAGCACTTCCGGCATAATCTCTTGTTCGGGGGGCGACCAACAACCGGCTTTAATCAATCCCCTGGCTATTTCGAGAGGATGTTTAGGTATGCGTGAGTTGTCTCGCGGCATCTTATCAGAAGAGGCTGACGGGCGGATGGGTTTGGTTCTTTCCAAGGAACTATACCAGAAGGAGGCCGTATTCCAGGCCGCCCACAAATACACTGACTCTTGCCATATTATCATCGAACCAGCAGATGATAAGAATGTCGGCGTTTACTTTCAATTCAAGCCAGGAGCCGAAGGAAACCTTAAGACGATTGCTTTAGACTTTTGCAATGAAGTGCTGGACCAGCAAATACGGCTTGATCTTGAACGGGAGTACGGCCATATACGTGAGATGATAGTTAGACAGGCATTTGCTCCTATCTCTAAGCCCACTAGTGCAAGGAAGCCGAAAGAATATTAGATGACCGGCCTGCCTTACCAGACTTTACCTTTCTTGTTCGAACGAAAGCCCCAGGGGAAGCTCCTGTTGGTCAATGAATGTGGTGAGTACCATTTTATCAATACTGCAGACTTTGAAGCCCTCATTTCATTTTCACTGCCAGCCTTATCATTGTGCATGCAGGATCTTAAAAGTAAGCACTTTATTTCTGGACAAGACTTAGATCAGGCCATTGACATGGCGGCCACAAAATACCGTACTCGCAAGAGGTTTTTAAATAATTTCACCTCATTGCATATGATGGTTATCACGCTACGTTGTAATCATCAATGCGAATATTGCCAGGTTTCCTGCGAAGACCAAGAAGCCCATAAGTATGATATGAGCCCAGAGGTGGCGAAAAAGATAGTGGACTATATTTTTCAATCGCCATCCCCTGTTATCAAAATTGAATTTCAGGGCGGAGAGCCGTTGCTGAACTGGTCAACCATAACTACCACTGTCGAGTATGCTGAAAAACTTAACAAAACTGCTGAAAAGCATCTGGAATTTGTAGTTTGCACCAATCTCACATTGATCAACGAGAAACAGCTTGAGTTCATTAATTCTCATGGAATTTCAGTCTCGACTTCTCTAGATGGCCCGCAAGATTTGCACGATTCCAACCGCAAGATGAGGATAGGGCCCAGTAGTTATGAGGAGTTGGTGGACAAGTTACAATTGACTCGAAATATTTTAGGGGAGGACCAGGTCAACGCCCTAATGACCTTCACCAGCGATACGATAGGACGGGTTACCGATGTCATAGACGAGTATGTTCGCCAAGGTTTCTCGGGCCTATTTTTACGTTCGATCAACCCCTATGGGTTCGCAGCCGAGAACGTTGCGCGCCTTGGTTATCCAATGGATGAATTCGTGACTGCCTACCGAAAAGCTTTGGAATACATAATACAACTTAATTTGAAGGGGATACGGTTTGTTGAATTCTACACAACCTTATTGTTGACCAGGATACTGACGCCATTTTCAACTGGTTTTGTGGATTTACAGTCACCTTCGGGGGCGGGCATCGCGGGTGCCATTTACGACTACAATGGCGATGTTTACCCAGCAGACGAGGCCCGAATGTTATCCAGGATGGGTGACACCACATTTCTAATGGGCAATGTTTTTAAAAATTCCTATGAGGAAATATTCAAGGGTAAAATCATCCAAGATCTCGTTAAGAAGTCCTGCCTTGAAATCATTCCAGGATGCTCGACCTGTGTGTATCGCCCCTACTGCGGGGCAGATCCAATAAGAAATTATCTGGAATACAAAGATCCGGTGGGCAAACGGCCAGGTAGTCCATTCTGCATAAAACACAAAGGAATTTTCGATATATTGTTCGAGAAGCTTCGTCAAAACGACCCAGATACCATGGACGTATTTTGGTCTTGGATCACCTCCCGAGATGTTCATGAGGTCAGCTTTGCGTAGCCTCCAAGGTATAGCCCATAAATTTGAATCGGCCCGCATAGGGCGGGTAATCACCAGCAGAGCCCCTATTCTTGCTCGAAGGCATACTGTGTTGGTAAAAGCTAAGCCAACTCCTTTGGATTTGGGCTACTCATTCATGGTTGGGACCGATTCTGCCGGAGGTGCTTTCACTCCACCTTTCGTTTCAGGGTTATCCTGGGATGACCTGAAAGATCTCAGGGATGGCGACGTCGTTTTGGGGATGCCTGACGGTACGATCAATGTTATGTGGGAAGCATCCCTGCCCAATAACGCCTTTCTTTTAACCACGGCCTGCAACTGTAGGTGCTTGATGTGTCCTCAGCCTCCCGAGCCAAACTCGTCCCAACACCTTGAGTTGGCACACAAGATTCTGCATCATATCGATCCCGGGTATTCTGGGGAAATCTGTCTAACAGGCGGTGAGCCGATCCTTTTACGCGGGAAATTCGTTCAATTCCTTAACCAATGTACCCGGAAAGCGCCAAAAGCCTCCATAGTGATTTTAACCAATGGTAAACGTTACGCCGATTTTGCATTTACCAAAGAGATTGCCCAACTTAGTATAAAAAAATTAACGCATTGTGTATCCTTGCATGCCGATGTGGATGATCTTCACGACTTCATTGTTGGCAGTTCTGGGAGCTTCGTGAAGACCCAACGGGGTTTGTATAATTTAGCAAAGCTTCAACAACGCATCGAAATCAGATGCGTTGTGAATAAACTCAATGCCGATCGATTGCCACAGATTGCTTGGCATATCTATCGGAACTTCCCCTTCGCTGATCACGTCACCTTCATGGCATTAGAGATGACCGGCTTGGCAATCGACAACAAGGCCGATGTGTGGATTGACCCTTATGACTACCAGGATGCCCTTGAAGGAGCTATCCGGTGCCTGCATCGGGCGCATATGAAAGTATCAGTCTACAATCATCCCCTGTGTTTGGTTTCTCGTTGGACCAGGTCTTTCGCGCGACAGTCCATTTCGGCTTGGAAGAATATCTATCTTTCGCTGTGTGAAGGATGTTCTGCCCAGAGTTCCTGTTGTGGATTTTTTTCGACTTCCGAAAATCGATTGAGCAATCATATTCATTTGTTGGATGAATAATCGATATTTTCATTTACTTATAAATCTTGAATGTGGTAAGAAGATAGAGAAAGGAAATTGATCTTTAGGGGGTGCGAGTATGAGAGTCACCACTAAATTTTTTATGGCTTTGGGTGGACTCGCAAGTGTTTTTGGTTTCAGCGTTGGCCAAGCCCATGCAATCCCGACTCCCGAAAAATCCGCTAGCATTTCGGAGATCCAAGAGCATTCACCATTGTACCTGGAACACGCTATTCAGAAGATGCTAGATGGCAATCAGCAGTTGTCTTGGCACACTTCACACAGATCTCATTCTTCTCATGTATCTCACGTCTCGCATCAATCCCATTACTCTCACTACTCTGGTTGATAGTTTAAAATATCCAGGGCAATCTAGTGGGCTAAGAGTTTTATGGCCTTACTTATCCTATTTGAGCTGCCTAAACCGAGATTAAGTAACCCTCAATCAATCTAAGAAACAAAGGATATTTTTGTTGGCGGTCATTTTGGTTTAAATGACAGCAATTGGATATCTTTTACTTTCACATTTTATTGCTTGGTAATTCTTGTTTTAATGTAGTTTAAGATGTAATTTACCTTTAGATCTGAGAAACATTGTTTTTGTCGCCGTTCCGTAATTACCCCTAAATAGTAGTTTTATTATTGTTTCAATAATAACCTATCCTTTGGTGTATATTTAAAACATAACTTTTTCATGATTACCCTTTTGATTCTCCCGCAACAATTATTTTTATTTGACTATTATTTTAGCTCAACAAAAATTGGTTAATAATAATTAATTTAACTATAACGCGCCAATATTATTGCCAAGAAAATGCCGCCTTATCCGATAAGCTTATCCTTAACTTTGCTAATGATAGCAATATCTTGCTTTGTTTTTTATTCCAAATTAAATATCGACATCAGACGAAATTTATTTTTATTTAAATATCCCATCATATTGTCGATTATTGCTATGGTTAGCATATCATTATTATTTTATGACAAAATTTTTTTTGGACAAGAATATGAAGATGCCTATATTTACAATTCGTGCGCCCGTTATTTGGCTGAAGGCGAAAATAATGCACCCCTAAACGCCTGGCCATATTTTACACAAACATGTACTATCGGTTCAGTTAAACAGTGCCTCGCAACAAGTACATATACTGGATTGATTGGATATGTATCAATAATTTATCTCGGAATAAAATTATTTGGTTACAACCCGTATTTGGCCTCTTTAATCTCAATATTATTTTGGTTTTTATCAATAATTACGGTCGTAATATCATCTTTTCTTATAAATCGGAACGCGATTTATGTGTGGTTTTCTTGTTTTATATTTCCGATAATTCCATTATATTCCGCTTATTCTTCTAGTACATTTTCCGAAATGACATCTCAATTTACTGTGGCTTTTGTAATAATGACTTTTTTATACCTGTCGGATGAAATAAAGTATTCAAGATCTAATAAGCACTTAAGAATTTTATTTATATGGACAGCAAATTTGTCCGGTACGTTATTTTCGATTTCTGTCCGACGTGAAAATATCGTATTACCTATAATTTTAGCGAGCTATGTAATTTGTGTTAATATTATTGATAATTGGCGACAGAAAATATTTAATGTTTATCATATTGCACTTCAATTTAGCATACTGATAATTAGTTTAATATTCTATATAAACTTTATTAAAATAATTGATTTCCATTTCGCTGAGCAAACACGGCTGTGCGGCCCTGCATTTTCATTTTATTACATAATTAAAATATTACCAAGTATATTTAAATTATATTTTACTTTTAGGTGGTTCTTAATATTTACAGTCTGGTTTGTAATTGGATTAATATTTAGTTATAAAAACAGAATATGCGTTTTATTGGCTACACTATTCACCTTTTACATTATTATATATTCAATTCATTATCGAAACCCCATGTTTATAATTAATCAGTCGATTAATTATTTTGATCTTGCTCGGTATTCCGTTAATATTATGCCCATATATATCTTATTAGTAGGCCATGGAATTTACAGTATATATTATATTCTAAAATCCAGAGTAGATAAAATACTACAAAAAAAAGAAATAAAATATGTTTTGTTGCTATTATGTTTGTCATTTATGATTGTAGCCAATAAATACTCTTATGAGGAAAGATTATATTTTTGTAGCAATGAATACATCGAACGATTGGAGGCTGTATTAGAAATGAAGCATATAATTGACAAGCCAAATAATTTAATAATCACTGATCAAAATATATTGTACCAATTATTTTATAATTCAAACATTTTGTTGATGGATTTTTTTAATGCAAAAACAGATCAAGGGAAAAATATTTTAAGAAAGATATTTGCGGAGGAGAAAAAAGTATACCTAATAATAGATAAACATAATACAGTCATGAAAATAAACCAGATTATTAATCCCAAATATAATTTAGACTTTGCGATTAAAGCGAAAACAAGAAATAGTATTCTGTATGAATTAAAATATAAAAGCACGGACTAAATTATAGTCATCTACCTCCGGCAGAGCCAGAGGCTTGTAATATGAGAACCGCTCAAAGCTGTTAGCCCTGCGCCAACCTTTGGCGGCTTTTATTTAAACATCTGGAGTTGATCAAACCTCTTGTCCTCCTGCTCCTGATTTTTGATATAGTTTCGAACCATTTCATCATCAATACCAACCGTCGACACATAATAGCCTCTGGCCCAAAAATGCTGGCCGGTGAAGTCCTTCCTCCGTCCGGTATATGTCCGCGCGATATGAATAGCGCTCTTGTCTTTGATGAAGCCCACCACCTGGGCCACTGAGTATTTCGGAGGAACCGATATCAACATATGGACGTGATACGGCCTGAGGTGGCCATCAAGAACCATGCTCTCCTTTTGAACTGCCAACTCCTTGAATACTGCTCCAAGGTACTTTCTACGATGACCATACAGCGTTTTCTTGCGGTATTTGGGTATCCAAAAAAGGTGGTATTTGCATTCCCACACCGTGTGCTTTTAACTTTGAGTGCTTTCCATTGAGAGTCTCCATCTTTCTGAACTTTGAGCGGTTCGAATGTGGAGGCTCTCTTACACTCCCGTATCTGTCAAACTTTATGAGTCCCCCGGCAGAGCCGAGAGTTTACCTTAGCTGATTGATATTACATTTTCTGAAAATATTGGAGCAAGAGTCAAGTACTAAACGTCGCCTAATTTAAAGCATAAGAATGCCATAAAAATCCATGAGGCTTTAGTTTTAATTTGATATCTTGACTTATGGACTATTTATAGACTATATTTGGTCTTACAAGGGAGAAGTAAAAATGAGCCTATCCCGTCAGATAAAGTCAATCAGCCATTTAAAGACTCATGCGGCTGAAATCGTGCGTAATTTGGGGCAGCAAAGAGAACACCTGATAATTACTCAAAACGGCGAAGCTAAAGCCGTATTGCAAGACATTAAAAGCTACGAGCAAACACAGGAAACGATGGCCCTACTGAAGATTCTCGCTTTAGGCGTCCGTCAGATAGAGGACGGTAAGGTCCAGTCCGCTGATGATGTAATCAGTCACCTCCGTCAAAGATAAGCAGCAGTTGATGTCCTATTCTGTTTACCTGACTGATGATGCAGTCCGGGACCTTGAGGAACTGTACGACTACATTGCCCAGCGTGATATCCCTGAGAGGGCAACCTATGTTTTGAACCAGATTGAAGAGGCGTTCACCAGTCTGTCCGACACCCCCAATCGTGGAGTGTATCCAAGGGAGCTGATAGACATAGGAATTAAGGAATACCGTCAGGTATTCTTTAAACCATTCCGTATTATCTATACGATCAGAGGAGATAAAGTCTATGTGGTTCTGATAACCGATGGTCGACGTGACATGCAGGCCCTTCTACAAAGGAGGATTCTGGAAGCATGAGGTATTTTCATTAGTTGGCTTCATCATGGTATGTGAGGATTGTTGGCTGATGATTTTCCGGTTACTTAATGCTCCGAGACATAGAACCATCCACGGGACTTTCCAGTCCGAGTAATCGTCTCGGGCTCGCGAGATTCCAAGCGCATCCACACTACCAGAGCCAGCCGAGATAATCCCACCAGCACCACTCGAAGCAATCAAAAATACCCGCATCCCCTAAAGTGGATTTATCGTTAATGAAATTCCACTAACAGCTTCACTGACCTTATCCCGCAACTTCCCATTGTAGAATCCCGCCCATATTTGAGAAGAGCCCAAAATGTTCCCCTGTCATTTTGCTTTCGGCGGTTCCCGGGAAAAATGGACACCTATATGGACACCAGGCTATGAGCGGCCCAGAGGAGGGAATTTTCTGGGGGGGCGTAACTTGTTGAAATTATTGGTGCCGGGAGCGGGGATCGAACCCGCACGGGACAAAGTCCCAAGGGATTTTAAGTCCCTTGTGTCTACCAATTCCACCATCCCGGCAACGGGACATTTATTATCATTCTCCTGACCGCCTGTAAAGCACGGCGGAGAGCTCTCTTTCCTCGCTTGAGCCCCCCCTCCCGGCCTCCACAACCCCTTATCCACCAGGTTGCGGTTCCAATTCATCTTTGGCGCCCAAGGAGCCGGATTTGAGCAGAAGCAGAAGCCCGGGAATGGCGATCAGGGTACAGGAGACGAAAAAGCCGGTCCAGCCCATATTTTTGGCCAGAAATCCGGTGGGGGCAGAGGCCATGACCCGGGGCACGCCCATGAGAGAGCTCAGCAGGGCGTACTGGGTGGCCGTAAATTTTTTATTGGTCAAGGCGGCCATGAAGGCCACATAGGCGGATGTACCCATCCCGGCGGAGAGGTTCTCGAAGGCGATCACCCCGGCCAGGAGCCAGAGGCTGGGGCCCACCTGGGCCAGGAGGGCGAACCCGGCCGTGGAGACCATCTGGAGGATGCCGAAGACCCACAGGGAGCGGTAGATTTTCAGCCGCAGGATCAGGACTCCGCCCAGAAAAGCCCCCACAATGGTGGCCCAGAACCCGAACAGCTTGACCACCGTCCCGATCTGGGTCTTGGTGAAGCCGATGTCCAGGTAAAAAGGCGTGGTCATGGCCGAGGCCATCTGGTCCCCGATTTTGTACATAAGGATAAAGGCCAGCATCCACAAGGCGCCGGTCCGAGAGAAATACTCCACAAAGGGATCTATGACCGCCTCCCTGATGGAGGTGGGGGTGCCCTGGGGGACCTCCGGTTCAGGGGTGAACAGGGTCGTGATCAGCCCCACGGACATGCACCCGGCCATGATTAGGTAGACCCCTTGAAAGGAGATGTGGTCGGCCATGATCAGCCCGCCCCCGGAGGCCAGAAGCATGCCCACCCGGTAGCCGTTGACGTACATGGAGGAACCCAGGCCCAGTTCCTCGTCGGCCAGGTCCTCCCGGCGGTAGGCGTCCACCACGATGTCCTGGGAGGCGGAAAAGAAGGTCACCAGAAAGGCGGCAAAGGCCACCAGCCAGGGACTGGCCTTGGGGTCGCTCAGCCCCAGTACGGCGATGGCCCCGGTGAGGCAGAGCTGGGCGATAAGGAGCCAGCCCCGGCGACGGCCCAGAAAGGGCAGGGTAAAGCGGTCCAGAAGGGGCGACCAGAGGAACTTGAGGGTGTAGGGCAAGCCCACCAGAGCCATGAGTCCGATGACGGCCAGGTCCACCCCCTCCTCCTTCATCCAGGCCTGGAGCACGGAGATGGTCAGGAGCAGGGGCAGTCCGCAGGAGAAACCCATGAGGGCCGAGACCAGCATCCGGCGGGAGAAGATCACTTTCAGAATCGGAGGCATGGGCGGAAAATCTCCTTCAGCGGCCGGGAAGCGTTCTCGTACTTACCTTTAAGCCTTCCCTGGTCGGCCCAGGGGATGTATGCAACGACCCCTTCTGCCTGGGCCTCATATGGAGGAGCTATTATAGCCTATCACGGATTATTTTGTCCGAAAGGTTCAAGGCCGGGCAAGAGCAGACCCCTCCGCCCCGGCCATGGTTTTCTCCGGCTTGGCTTAAGGGTGGCCTATCGCTGGAAAAGGCCCGGTTTGAAGGTGTAATGTTCCCGCAACCTCTCCTCGGCCTCCAGGCCTAGAACCGGACCCAGGTTGATCTTGGGTTTCTGGGGCCGGGCGGCATCCAGGTGGTGGTGGATCTCCTCCGGCGAAAAATCCACCTGCTCGGTCTGGCCGGCCGGCTTGATGGCCATGCCCACGGGCTGAAACAGGTTGTGGTAGTTGTTGGTCTCCTGGTCGAAGCAGTCGATGAACACCCCGGTGAAACTGACAAAGGAGTAGGGCATGAAGGCTTCGGAGCGGACCGCGTCGGTGACCCGGTTGTGCTCCAGGTTGGCGCTGACAATGGCCGCCTTGAGGGCCGGCGGGGAGTGCTGGGCCCCCACGATGTACTTCATGTAAAGGAGCTGTTTTCTGGCGGGAAGGCCCTCCTCGCCCATCTCGGCCGCAGTGTCGTAAATGGTGAAATAATGGGGGCGCAGCCTCCTGCCGATGGGCACGGGGCCGTTCTCCTTGATTTCCTGGATCTCCTCCTCGCCCAGGGTATCCAGAAACTCCGTAGCCAGGTGAAAGAGGGACCTGGCAATGGGGGTGTGGGTGTGGGGCAGGCTGTCGGAGTACTCCACCTCTCCGCTGGTGAGGGTTTCCAGGTCGACCATGAGCTTGATGCTGTGGGCCGACCAGTTGGGTTGGAGAAATTCGTTGGGAATGCTCACCAGAAAATCCTCCCCGTCCGGGCAGGAGATGAGGATATTCTCGCAAGAGTCCGCGTAGACCTCCAGAAAAGGTCGGATGGTCCCCACCAGGTGGCCGCAGTCCGCGGAGTAGCCGCGCACCTGAGGCCGGTAGATGAGCCCGAACCGGCCCCCGTTGCCGCCCGGAATGTAGCCCACATGGGAGCCGCCGAAATCCAGGTTGATCCGGCCGTGGTGAACCGAGGCGCCCAGGGAGGATTCGTTGAAAAAGCCGCCGATGAGGCCCTTGTTAAAGGCGTTCAGCCCGGTATAGGCGAACAGAGCCAGATCCACCTGGAAGAGGGATTCGTCGGAACATTTCCAGTGGCAGGGCAGGGCCTGGTTCGGGTCGAACTTGAACCCGGTCTTGGCCGCCTCCCTGCCTTTTAAAAATTCCAGGGCCCGGCCCACGAAGTCCGCGAAAAGATAGGGCTCCCGGGTGAAGAGCACCCTTGTCTCCTGGATCCGGGGCAGGAATCTCTGGGGGTGAGCGTAAGGGGGGAGCCAATCCCGGTTGGTCTTTTGCATCTTCTCCTCCGGCTGAAAAGGCCCGTCTGATGGTAGCGAGTCTGGGGCTTGGCAAGGGTTCGCGCCGGTCCGTTCGGATGGAAAGGGCCAACACCCCGCCTTCCCAAAGGCCGGAACTCGATCAGGATCAAATAAGCTATGTGTATAATATCACATTAGTCCCTGATTGGGGAGATTTCTCGGAAGGATAGGCTGAAGGAGCCCGGAAAAGCGCCTAAACCAGATGCCGGGTGGGCAGGCCGGGAATACGGGTCGGCCCCGGCCGCCTCTGGCCGGCAAGTTGAAGATAGGTTCCTTATTTGGTCATAACGGACAAGGGCGATCTTTGGCCATACCTGGGGGGGGGGCCGCACCTCTTTGGGTTTCGCCCTGGGAGGGTGATCAACGGCCAGAATAATACTTGACCCTATAAGCAGCCTGATGACAACATGAAATCCGGATAAACGGAGAAACCTAAACCGGGAATCCAATAATATTTAAATACTCCTTTCTTGCCGATGACAAGCGGGGTGCCTTTCTCAGATTGGCCGGATGCAGATACCACACGCTGAGGCGGAAAATGACGAATATATGGAATCTTCGAAATATCTCGACTAAGATCTTAATATTATTCGGCATATTTTTCCTGTACTTCATCGGGGCCAGGCTTGGTTTCCTGATGACCATTCCAACGACTAACGTTTCTCCGGTCTGGTTGGCCTCTGGGCTGGCTTTTTCCGGAATGATGGTGTTCGGCTACTGGATCTGGCCGGGTGTGATGCTGGGCGAATTTTTAGCCAATCTGTTTTTTTTCATCAACGGATCCGATTTCGGCATTGAACAGATAGTCGCGGTTTCATTCGCCCACGCGATCGGATGCACCCTGGAGCCGTTGGTCGGCGTCAGCCTGATCAAAAAATTCCTCAAAGGCCAGCCTTTCCAACTCGACAAATCCGGCAATGTTTTCATTTTCTTGGCTGCGGCGGCTTTGGCCGGAAGTATCAGCAGCATCTTCGGGGCGACAAGCCTCGGCTTCGCCGAGGCCATTAATTGGTCCGAATATAATATTGTATTGGGCACCTGGCTGATCGGCGACACCACGGGTATTATCCTGGTGGTGCCTTTTGTCTATGCCTGCGCCAAAGAAGGCGGCTTTGATTTACGCCCCGTAAAGATACTCGAGTTTTGTCTTATTATCGGGTTGCTCCTGGGTGTCTGCCAGCTGGCCTTCGCCCCCAGCCATTTCGGCAACACCATGTTTGCCCAGCCCTATTTTCTCCTGCCCGTATTGACCTGGGGCGCCTTTCGCTTGGATATGCGGCTGATCACGGGAGCGGTGATCCTGGTCTGCAGTTTCGCCGTTTGGAAAACAGTCGGCGGTCATGGCCCCTTCATCTCCGGTTCGCTCAATGAATCACTCCTTAAGCTCCAAATGTTTATCTGCATGGTCTCCATCACCACGGTCGTCCTGTCCTCGGTTATCGCCGAAAAAAAGGCGGCCAACGCTAGGATATTGACCTCCAACAGAATGCTGGAGGAGAAAGTCGAGGAGCGGGTCAAGGAGCTGAAAGAGGCCAATAATGAATTGGCCAGGCACCGCGAACACCTGCAGGAGATGGTCGATGAAAAAACCCGTGAACTACAGCTGAAAAGCAATGATATCGCCGAAAAGGCCCGTGATCTGGAGGACGCGAACGCCACTCTGAGGGTATTGCTCAAACAACGGGACAGGGATAAGCACGAATTTGAAAGAAAAGTGATCAACAACCTAAACAATTTCGTACTGCCCCATCTGCAAAAAATCGAGCCGGGCCAGCTTGACGACAAGGACCGCTCCGCCTTGGCAATGGTAAATAACGGCCTGAACGACATATTTTCCTCTTTTGCCACCAGCCTGTCTGCGGTCTACAGTCACCTCACCCCGCGAGAAATGCAGGTGGCGAATATGGTGAGCGAGGGAAAGGTAAATAAGGAAATCGCCGAGTTGCTGGGGCTGTCGGTCAGGAGCGTGGAAACTCATCGCGACCATATCAGGGCCAAGCTGGGCCTCAAGGGAAAAAAGATAACTTTGCGGAATTATTTGCAATCAAAGGCTCAATACCCATAAAGCATAGGTAGTCCTTCCCCAAAAAAAGTTCCCTCCCCTCCCCTCCCCCCGAACGTTTTCTAAGCGTTTGTTATCATTTGACAGTTTGATTTGACTACTCGCCATAAATAGGTATTTATTCCGCAATTTAATTTCTTGAGACCTCTTTTCACCTGGTGCTACCGGTGGGGCTGTAGCCGTAATCACCCTACCCCATCGCCAGGGAGGCCGACATGCCGAGTCACCGTCACCCAGCAGTAAATAATTTTAAAACGGTCAGTGAAAGACAGCGGGCCATAGACATCCTCATGGCGCCAGACCGCTATGCGGACATGGTTCTCCAGGGTGGAGATTTTGTAAACGTCATTACCCGCGAGATCTATAAAGCCGATCTGGCCATCGCGGACGGATACGTTCTCATGGTCGGCGACTGCAAGGCCCTGATCGGTCCGGAAACGAAGCTTTGGGACATGACGGGCAAGTTCATCTGCCCCGGCTTCATCGATTCCCACATGCATTTTGAAAGCGCCATGCTCACCATCACCGAGTTCACCAGGCTCTCCCTGCCCACGGGCACGACCTGCCTCGTCTCCGATCCCCATGAGATCGGCAATGTACTGGGGCCTGCCGGAATCCTGGAGATGTGCAAGGAGGCCGAATTGATGCCTCAGCACGTCCACTCCAGAGTACCGGCCCTGTCTCCGGATTCCCCCGGCCTGGAAACAGCCGGTTATAACATTACTTCCAAAAACGTCCCCGAGATGCTCGGCTTCCCGACCGTCTCCGGAATCGGGGAGACTCAGGGCATAACCTCGGCCAGGCATGTCTACCGCCATAACCCTGCCGTCTTCCGCGACACTGTTGCAGCCACGGTTTATGCCCGGTCCGAGGGGCGGAAGGTGGACGGCAACGCCGCCGAGCTGTTCGGTCCGGACCTGGCGGCTCACATCATTGCCGGCGGCACAGAGATCTCCTGTCATGAAACCACGACCAAGGCCGAGGCCCTGGAGAAGATGCGCTACGGCGTCTACATGCTCATGCGGGAGGGTTCGACCCAGCGAAACATGCCCGAATGCGTCCGGGCTTTTACCGAGGAAGGGTTGGATTCCCGGAGGGCCATCCTGGCCACCGACGACATGCTGGCCGAAGACATCGCCAAAACAGGCCACATGAACGACATCATCCGGCGGACCATCAGAGAGGGCGTCGACCCGGTGACAGCCATCCAGATGGCGACAATCAATGCCGCCGCATGGCAGGGGTGGAACGAAGTCGGGGTCCTGGCTCCCGGGAAACTGGCTGATATGGCGATCATCCAAGGCCCCCTGGAGGAAATGAATGTTGTCCAGGTTTTTCTTAAAGGAGAACTGATCGCCCAGGACGGCCGGTTGCTCATCGACCTGCCGCCATATCTCTATCCTCCCCACGTCAAGCGCTCCGTTAAACGCCAGCCCGTCATCCCCAGGGACCTGATGGTGCCTTCGCCCAGGGACGGCCGGGTCAGCGTCAATTGCGTCGGCCTTATCTTGGATCAAAACCTGACCGAGGCGATCAAGGCCGATCTGCTCGCCGAGGGCGGTTTCGTAAAACCGGCCCCCCAGCGGGATCTGCTGCCTATTGCGGTGGTGGGGCGGCACGGCCAGCCTGACATCGGATCTTCTTTTGTCCAAGGTTTCAACCTGAGTTCAGGGGCCATCGCCGAAACCGTATCTCACGACACCCACAATATTATCGTGATGGGGGTCGACTATCCCGACATGGCCGCCGCAGTCAACAGGGTCATCGAGATGCAGGGCGGTGTGGCCTTGGTCAAGGACGGGCAAGTGCTCGGAGATCTGCCGTTGCGTATCGGAGGGCTCATGACCGATGAACTGACGGCCGACCAGTTGACAAAGCGGATGGCCCACCTGACCCGTTTAGCGGCTGAAGAACTGGGATGCAAGGCCCATGCGCCCTTTATGCACCTGGCCTTCCTCTCGCTCAGCACCAGCCCGAAATGGAAGATAACCGATAAAGGCCTTATCGACGTTGTTAATTACCGGGTGCTGCCGACGGTCAACCAGTCGGCCGGCAGCACCGGCCAGTAATTGGACGATTCATTAATATCTTACATGGAAGGAAATAGGCGATGTCAAGTCAACAGACAGGCGGCGCGTTGGCGGGTCTTCTGGAAAGAAAATTCAAGCTTAAGGAAAATGGAACCTCAATCCGTACCGAATTGATCGCCGGAACGGCGACCTTTCTGGCCGCCGCGGCCATGCCGGCCATCCAACCCTCGGTGCTGGGCGCGGCGGGCCTGGACAAGACAGCGGTTTTTTGGGCCACAACGCTCGTCTTAATAGGCTCGGCCCTGGCCTATGCCTTTTGGGTGAATTATCCCTTTGTCTGCGGCCCCTCGATCGGGGTCAGCCCCTGGGTGGCCTTCTACATCATCAACACCCTGGGCGTACCCTGGCAGGCCGCCCTGATGTGTACCTTTATCGCCGGGGTATTGTTCATCATCCTATCCGTGGTGGGATTTAGGGAGAAAATACTGGGGGCCATACCAATGACCCTCAAACATGCCTTCGGGGCCGGAATAGGGGCCTTCATCACCACCGTCGGCCTGCTGCAGACCGGCATCATCAAGACCGACGCCAAGGCCTTCTTCGGCCTTTCCCTGGGCGATCTGACGGCCCGGCCCACCCTCATGGCCGTCATAACGATCTTCATCATCGGCTTCTTTTTGGTCAGGAAGATCCAGGGGGGATTCCTGATCGGAGTAATCGCCTTTGCCATAGCAGGCATCTTCGTAACCAATCCCGCCACGGGTAATCCGATCACTGTCTGGTCCGGAGAGATCGTCTCCTTTTCCAACCCCATAACGGCTCTCTCGCCGACCCTGTTCAAACTTTCCTTCGCCGGGTTGGAGGGGCTGAGCAATAACGTCCCCTTGACCATAGGGATCATAATTTTCATCACCTTCTTCATCGATGTCTTCGACACTGTGGGAACGGTTTCGGGTATCGCCACCCTGGGCGGATTCATCGACGAAGAGGGAAACATTCCGAGAATCAACAGGGTCTTCATGGTTGACGCCTGCGGCACCACCGTGGGCGGGTTGCTGGGAGTGACCCTCGTAACCACCTACGTGGAGAGCTCCGTGGGCGTGGCCGAGGGCGGGCGGACCGGGCTGACCTCACTCTGGATCGCCATCCTGTTCGCCCTGACCCTCTTTTTCGCCCCGATCTTCACCATGGTGCCGGCCGTGGCTTCCGGATCGGCCATAACCCTGATCGGCGCCCTGATGATCAAATCGGTTCTGAAAATCGACTTCAATGATTACACAGAGGCCCTCCCGGCCTTTTTCTGCATCTTCATGATGCCCTTCACCGGAAACATGGGCACCGGCATTCTGATCGGCATCTTCACCTACACCGTGCTCAAGACCATGGCCGGGCAGAGAAAAGCCGTCAGCCCCACCCTGTGGGTGCTTTCGATCATATTCATTTTCTATGTCATCGCCAACCAGATGCTCTAACTCCACCGGCACAAGAAACAAGGAGGTAAATTCACGATGCCATCACCGGAAAACGAAAAAACTCCCGAGGTGATCCACGGGCAACCGGCCCTGCTGGTCATCGATTTTCAAAACGACTTCATCCTTTCGGGCGCGCCCATAGAGTGCACGGGCGGAAGAGAGGCGGTCAAGAACAGCATCCCGCTCATCGAAAAGGCCCGCGAAAAAGGGATCCCGGTAATCTTCACCCAGGAGTTCCATCGGGAGCCCAAGGTCTACGGCCCCTATGACTTCGGCCGGGAGCTGGATGGAGAGGACCCCATACACACCGTGAGGGGCACCGACGGCCACAAGCTGGTGGATGAACTCCTGCCCTTGGCCCCCAAGGACTATGTGCTTGAAAAACCAAGGTACTCCACCTTCATCGGAACCGACCTGGACCTGATCCTCAGGAGCCACAAGGTGGAGACGGTGATCATCGTCGGGGTCTGCACCAATATCTGCGTCCACTATAACTTCATCGACGCCCACCAAAGAGACTACAGGGTCAGGGTGGTCGAGGAATGCGTGGCCGGGACAAGCTGGGAGGCCCACCAGGCCGCCTTGACTCAGATAAATTATCTGCAGTACGGCGGCGTTCAAAAACGGGACGACGTAATGAACGCGTTGGAGGAGTGGTCCGGAAAATAGCCGGACGGACCGTTTCAGACAAGGCCGTCCGGACCGGAGGACCGCGGTCCGCCGATCCGGCGGCCGGACCCGACCGAGTAATCACAGACGGGAGATATTCCAATGCCGAGCTACCATGACAAGTACGAGGTAATCGACCTTTCGCAGGAAATATATGAGGGCATGCCCGTATTCGGGATGCACCAGAAGACCTTTTTCATGCTCAACCAAACCCACGAACAAAACATGAAAGACACCGGCTCCAAGACCTTGGGCTTTGCCGCCCGCAACATGCTCATGAGCGAGCACGGGCCGACCCACTCCGATGCGGTCTGGGAGTATGAACCCTCCGGGCCGACCATCGACAAGATGGATCTGGGTTTTTTCTGGGGAGACGCCATCTGCGTCGACCTCAGCCACAAACGATATCCGGACTATATCGAGATCGGGGACCTGGAAGAGGCCCTGGCCAAGCACTCCCTGGACATCCGTAAGGGCGACGTTTTTTTGATGTACAGCGGCCATTATGAACGGACCTATCCGGACAAGGATTACGGGGGTTTGAACAGCAAGCATTCCGGGGTCAGCTACAAGGCGGCCGAGTGGCTGGCCGAGAAGGGGGTGGTCAATATCGGGGTGGACGCGCCGGCAATAGACCAGACTCCCGACGACCTTGATTTTTCGGGCCACTGGGTCTGCGGCAAGTACGGCATCACCAATACCGAGAACCTGCGCAACCTGGACAAGGTGGTCGGTAAGAGGTTTCTGTACATGGGCCTGCCCTTGAGGATCCGCGACGGAAGCGGGTCCCCGGTGCGGGCCGTGGCCTTGATCGAAAAATCCTGAAAGGCCGCCTGGCGGAGTCAAGGCCCGGAGTCTGCCTTAATGGAACGGGAGTGAAAATGGAAAAATACGTTCATGCCGTGCCCAATTTCAGCAATGGCCGGGATGAAAAGATCATCGAGGCGGTGGTGGGAGAGCTGCGCGGGGTGGAGGGGGTCAAGCTGATCGGCCACTACCCCGATTCCGACTTCAACCGGACCGTCATCGAGGTAATCGGCCGGCCGGAGCCTTTGAAGGAGGCCCTGCTCAACATGGCCTCCAAATCAATAAAACTCATCGACATGGAAAAGCAAACGGGAACCCACCCGCGCATCGGGGCCCAGGACACCATCCCTCTTTTCCCCCTCAAGGGGATCAGCCTCGAGGAGTGCGCCCAACTGGCCGAGGAGATCGGCCAGGAGGTATATAAGCGGTTCCAGGTTCCGGTGTTTTTTTCCGGCGAAAACGCCCGGAACGAGGACCGCAAATCGCTCAACTTCATCCGCAAGGGGCAATACGAAGGACTCAAGAAGGTGGTCCATCTGCCGGAGCGGGCCCCGGACCTGGGTCCGCCCAGGCTCCACCCCACGGCCGGGGCGACCATCGTCAGCGCGGCGCTCAGCGGACTGGTGGCGATCAACGTCATTCTGGACACCCTGGATCTGAAGATCGCCAAATCCATCGCGCTCATGGTCCGGGGGCCCAGCGGCGGGTTCAGCTCCATCAGGGCCGTGGGGTTTTTAATGGAGGACAAGAACAAGGTCGCCGTGTCCATGAACATGTTCGATGTGGGGGCCACCCCCATCCACCGGGTCTTCGGCCTTATCGAAAGCGAAGCCCGCAGGCTGGGGGTGACGGTGATCGGCACCCAGATCGTGGGCACGCTGCAAAACGAGGCCCTGATCGATTGCGCGGCCTATCACCTCCGCCTGGTGGATTTCAGCCCGGACCAGATAATCGAAAACCACATGATCGGACTATGAAGGATAGAACGATGCTGATCCAACAAACGGTCGAGGGATTCATCGGGGCGCTCGCTTCCGACTCTCCTGCACCGGGCGGGGGAAGCGTGAGCGCCCTCAACGGCGCCCTGGCCGCCGGGCTGCTGGCCATGGTCTGCCGGTTGAGCGTCAACCGCAAGGACCTGGCCAAAAGCCGGGAAGAGCTGATCAAAGCGGGGGAAAGGGCCCTGGCGCTTAAGGAACTCCTGTCCTCCCTGGTGGACAGGGATACCCAGGCCTTTAACCGGGTGATGAACGCCTTTGCCCTGCCCAAGGACGATGACCGCCAAAAAAAGGAGCGGGCCGAGGCGATTCAGAGCGCTTTCAGGGAGGCGGTCGAGGTTCCGCTGGAGGTGGCCGCAGATTGCGCCGAGCTGCTCGATCTGGGGTCGAAAATAGCCGAAGGGTTCAACCCCAATACGGCCAGCGACCTGGGCGTGGGCGCCGAGTGCGCCAGGGCCGGCCTGGAGGGGGCCCTGATGAACGTGAGGATCAACCTGCCTTCGATCAAGGACCGGGATTATGTGAACAGGATCCGGTCAACAATCGACCGGTTCGTTGACCCCGCCCGAAAAAGAAACAAAGATATCCGGGAAACCATCAACCCGTTTTTGCCCGATCCGGAGTAGCGCCCCGCACACCGGGCGAGGCGTTCGCGGTTCGGCCTGCCTTTCCCGTCTCCGGCGGGGAAGGCAGGCCTGTTTTGTCCCTCGGGCCTCCCTCCCGAACCGGAGGGGTTTGCAAATAGGCCCTGCCGCAAATAACTGTTCGCCATAAAAGGGAATACAGATCGCCGCAGCCGCGGGGAAATGATCTTCGGCAAGCGGTGTTGCAAAAGGGACCGGCGAGCCTTTGAGGCGCCAAAGGCGAAGAGGCCTTTGCCAGACCGGGGAGGGAATGCCGAAGATATTTTCAACCAGTTGGTATAAAAGACTAAACTACCAATAATGACAGAATCTACCGCTCCATAAAACTTTCCCGACTAACTTGTCTGGCCAAAGCCCAATTAGTGCGTCGTCTAACATCTTGTCGAGCATAAATATGGAGTTTGTCGGGACGGGTTTGAGGGCTTTTGAAACATCCTCTAAAAAAAGTTCTTCATTCTGGATCAGCCTTTTCCAAAAAACGACGTCTTTACCTTTGTATCCTTTTTTTGATTTTCTTATGGTATTATATGGGAAATGTATTTCCTCTGATTCTATGTAGAATAAGCAAAGATCGAACCACCTGTATCCTATTAAAGGTATTTTTTTGCCGCTATCTTTTTGTCTATTTAAAACCGATAAGGGTGACACGGGTCAAGTCCAGAAGTTGCTGTAAATTATCCTCTGCCAGTCTGGCATCAGGCCGGCATTGCTTTCATCTTGTCCTGGCCTGAGATTTCCATGTTCTCCCTATTCCATTCTTGCTCCCATTCCAGGAAGTCGGTTGACCTGCCCCCAGTTAATGTACCAGTTCCAAAGTTAGAGATCGATCTGTTTTGAGCCAAGGAGGAGCCATATCCTCCCATCCAGGGGGTACCCCCTGGATGGCCTCGGGAGAGGGTGGACGGTAGTCCAGTGAGCTGTGGGGCCTGAGGGTGTTGTACTCGACCCGCCAGCGTTCGATGAGCACCTGGGCCTCCTTGAGTGTGTAAAAGACCTCGCCGTTCAGCTTCTCAGCGGTGGACCCCATTGGTCGGACAGTCAGGCGGCGGCACTAAGGTTGAATCGACAGATAATCATCACGCCGCCTTCATGCCCCTTGTCCATCCCTGGGCATGCCCAGGGATGCTTGGCGGGCTTCCGAGATATACCTCGTTCGGGGTGCGGTCGTCCAGGCTGGAGTGTCCCCTCTCGAAGTTGTAGAAGTCGATCCAGTTCCCAACTCCCGTCTTCAGTTCCTTTCCGTTTGGGAAATCATTGAGATAGATACATTCATACTTCAGCGACCACCACAGCCGCTCGATGAAAACATTGTCCATCCAGCGGCCCTTGCCGTCCATGGAGATGGCGATGTTGTTGTGTTTAAGCACATCGGTGAACTCCAGGGAGGTGAACTGGCTGCCCTGGTCGGTATTGAATATTTCCGGTTTCCCGTACCGGCCAAGGGCATCTTCCAGGGCGGCTACGCAGAGGTCGGCCTCCAGAGTATTGGAAACCCGCCACGACAGCACCCGACGGGAGTACCAGTCCATGATCGCCACCAGATACATGAAGCCACGCTTCATGGGCAGATAGGTGATGTCGCTGCACCAGACCTGATTGGGGCGATCCACGGACAAATCCCGCAGCAGATAGGGATAGATCCGGTGCTCGGGATGGGGCTTGCTCAATCTGGGCTTGGGATAGACAGCCGAAATACCCATCTTTCTCATCAAACGCCTGATCCGTTTACGGTCAACGCAGTAGCCTCTTCGGCGAAGATGTCTGGTCATGCCCCTGGTGCCGAAATGGGGCGCTCGCATCCACTGACGGTCGATCAGGCGCATCAATTTCAGATTCAGGGGCGACTCCCCCTGAGGCTGATAGTAGAACGTCGAACGGTTGATCCTCACCAACCGGCATTGACGGGCAATGCTGAGCCTCTCGTGATTGGGATCGATCATCTCTTTCCTCCGGGCGCGGCTCAACGACCGAAGGCTTTGGCCAAAAAATCCCGCTCCACCGTCAACTCGCCGATCTTGGCGTGAAGCTCCTTGATTTCGCCCTGGTGGCTGGTTTCCTTGGCCTGGCGGCCCTTACTGGAGAACACGTCGGCAAGACCATCTACGGCCTGCTTCTTCCATTTGGTTACCAGCGTCGGATGAATCTCGTACTTGGCCGCCAATTCGGCGATCGTTTGATCCCCTCGTAGGGCCTCCAAGGCCACTCTCGACTTGAACGTTGCGTTGTGCTGCTTCCGCTTGGCCATCTCTTCTCTCCTATTCTCATGGCCGATTCAACCTAACACAACTGTCCGATTTCTGGGGTCCACCGCTTCTCATCCCTCAGCTTGCCATTGAATGACTCAATGTATCCATTATCCCAAGGGCTCCCCGGCTCGATGAACAAGGTCTTGACCCCGATCCTGAAGAGCCAATCCCTGACCGCCTTAGCCGTAAATTCGGATCCGTTGTCCGACCGGATATGATCCGGGATACCGTGTTCCAAAAACAAATCCGCCAAACAGAAAAGAACATCGTCCGATCTGAGCCGCCGGTCAACTACCAGGGCCAAACACTCCCTGGTGAACTCGTCGATCACGGTCAGGATCTTGATCGCCCGGCCGTCGTGGGTCCGATCCATCACGAAATCATAGGACCAGACATGGTTCCTTTTGCTTGGCCTTAAGCGGACACACGAGCCGTCATTGAGCCAAAGCCGTCCCCTCTTCGGTTGTCTCTTGGGTACCTTAAGCCCTTCCTGGCGCCAGATGCGTTCCACTCTTTTGTGATTCACCCGCCAACCCATCCACTCCAAGAGAGCCGTGATTCGGCGATATCCATACCGCCCAAAACGTGTGGCCAGCTTGATAATCGCCTCTCTCAGGGCCTCCTCCTCATCCTTGACCTTGGGGCAATGGCGTTGGGTCGACCTGGGTTGCCCGATCACCCGACAGAGTCTTCGCTCAGACACATGGAGTTCGACCTTCAATCGTTCCACGCATCTTCTCCGCCGAGCCGGGCTCAGTACTTTCCCGACAAGGCCTCCTTCAGGATTACTTTGTCCAGGCTCAGATCAGAAACAGCCTTCCTCAACCGAGCGTTCTCTTTCTCCAATTCCTTCAGCCTCTTGGCCTGACTGACTTTCAGCCCCCCGTACTCCTTGCGCCAACGATAATAGGTGGTGGGGGTGACTCCCAACCCACGGCAGATCTGCTCGTTGCTCTGACCCTGACCGTTAAGAACTTCCGCCTCGCGAAGCATACCGATTATCTGCTCCGCACTATTTCCTCGCTTCGGCATAAAAACCTCCCATCAACATCCAGGTCGAAACAGTATACAACTCTCAGCCTGGATCGAAATATGGGGGGCTGGTCAGATGATTGCCTTCCGATCTTCAATATCCATTGGCCTAAGTTTCAAGACCTCGCCGACACGCATGCCACTACGGGCCATGAGTTCAAGCATCAGCCGATTCCGTTGGTTTCGGGTTCTGAATATGATCTCATCGACCACATCCTTTTCAAGAATCTTGAGATGAGCGGGCTTTCCTGCTCTGAATAGCTTTCGAAGCGCCGGATTGTCGCAGGGGTTTTGGAAATTTGAATCGAGGGAGTTTTTCAGGTAATTGAAAAAGGCGGAGAGGAGGGTGAACCGAAGTTTCTTGGTATTCTGCTTGGTCCCATCTGTGATCGTGGACATGAAGGCAAGGATATCCTCGGATGTGATGGTGGACAGCTCTATATCGCCGAAATGCTTTTGGAATCTGTTAAGGATAAACTCATAGTTGCTCAAGGTATTTTTTTTTCACGTTCATCCTCTGGTAATTGTAGAAGTGCGTTATGCCTTGGGAAATCTTCATTACTGACCTCCTATGGTTTTTGGGTTAGTGAAATGGTTTGACTCTGCCCGGCTGAGTAAGCTATTCTTTAACATACCATAAGTAAGGACAATATCGAGTCGGACGTTAAATACTAACTGACTATGCAAGTATGGTTGTGTCAGAAACAAGGAATGATCTGCCAACTTATATAAAATAGAATTAAAGAAATAGTTGCAAGAAAAGAAGCTTATGAAATCTGATGATTGGAAAGCAGAAATAAAAGAGCGATTGCCTTCCTTCGCTGTTTATTGCGCTCTTAAAAAGAAGTGCGCCAATGACCCAGCTGGAAATCAAGTGTTGGAACTCGTCTATAACGCTACCTACTATGCCTATCAACGAACAAAAAGCATTATCCGGAATATGGGAGAGTATACTCTCCATGATGGAGATCATTTATTCCGTGTCCTATTGCTACAGGAACGGTTGCTTTCCCATGACCAATTGCAGGCGCTGAATGTCCCTGAACTCATGCTACTAATTTTGTCTGCATTTTTTCATGATATTGGCATGTCGCCCGATGAACGAGACGTTATTGCATGGAAAAAGATATGGGATGCTACGGTTCAATTTGAGAATGATACAGAAGAATTGGAGTATAGAAAATTCCAAAGATTCTATTTAGCTAGACCTGATGATCGTGCTCGGGTGGAGCAATGTCTTCGTCGCGGAGATAATACTGGGGCAGATCGAGCGAAAGCTCATGTTGTGACCGAGTATATTAGGGCAACACATGCAGAGCGAGCAAAGAAAATAATTAAGAAGGAGTGGATGAATAAGATCGTATATCGCGATACTGACATTACGGTTGAGTTCGCTAGGATTTGTTTTAGCCATAACGAAGATCCACTTTCCGTGCTTGATCTTGATCCCGCTTATTTGTGTGGCCCTGATCTTTTTGCAAACTTGCAACTTGTTGCTGTCATTTTACGCTTGTCTGATATTCTTGATTTCGACGCCAAGAGAACACCATCCATCCTGTTCTCTCACTTATATGTGCGACATCCAGTTTCTATAAGTGAATGGAACAAACATCGTTCGGTAGAGGCATGGAGCATAACACCAGAAAATATCCAATTTCATGCGAAATGCCGTCATCCTGCTATTGAGGCTTCAATAAATGCATTCTGCGATATCATAGATATCGAGCTAGGTGCGTGTAACAACATCCTCACATCAATAAATAAAATTGATCGTCGATTCTCTTCTTCAGCTGCTCTCAGGCTTCCTCTGAGAGTAAATCGAACCAAGATTGAAACGATGAAGGATATAGACGGAAAACCGATTTACCTATATCGACAGACGCAATTCAATCTGAGCAAAAAGCAAGTGATAGATTTGTTGATGGGGACAAAACTCTACGGTAATCCAGAGGTGGCTCTGAGGGAACTTATCCAAAATTCGATTGATGCTTGTTTATTAAGGCAGGCGTTAGAGGATTCGTGGAAAACCAGCTATAAGCCGAAGATAAATATAAAATACTATTCAATGGACGGTCAAGATATCCTTGAGGTAGAGGACAACGGAACCGGCATGGATCAGGACATTATTGATGCATACTACTCTAAAGTTGGGTCCTCCTTCTATAAGTCTTCAGAGTTCTATGATCTGAAGTCTCAGGCCAAAGCTAATTTTATACCTACATCAAGATTTGGAATTGGAATCCTGTCCTGTTTTATGGTCTCGGATACTCTAATTGTCGATACGAGACGTGTATACGGGCCGCATGATTCAAGCAAACCATTGAATCTTACTATTGAAGGACAGGACAGCATTTTTTGGATAAAATCCGGCGACCGTTCAGTCCCTGGCACAACGACCAAGCTATTTCTAAGAGATAATGAAAATCCTTGGAGCCGGATGGAGGAACCCGAATTCATCGCGTCGGTTGAGGGCATTATTCCGAATCCGCCATTTGAAATAAAAATTGAAACGTCTTCTCATAGCAAATCCAGGGATGCAAAAAGTTTTTTCCAAGTGCATGCAAGTG
Organism: Desulfarculia bacterium; assembly: GCA_963662305.1. Lineage (GTDB taxonomy): Bacteria > Desulfobacterota > Desulfarculia. The sequence goes on from OY759351.1 coordinate 2,666,483, forward strand.
CTTTAGAAAACTATTCATGGAAGAAGCGTGATAATGTTCGGAAATTATCTATCAACTTTGACGATCCCTCACAAGGCTTTGTTGGTTCTGCAGTTGTCGCCATACTTGAAAGCCATGGTGCCCCGGTCTCTAAGGTGGATATGGGTTCTAAGACTATCGATATTGATGGAAAGCCATACGAACTTGAAAAGAGCATTGCAATTAGCTCGAATAAAATTGATGAAATAGCAACGAACATCACGATTGACGAAGATGGAGATATTGATCAGTCGAATTATCATAGTTCATCGAACCAGTCTATTTCCCGATTTTCTCTACATGGTATTGAAGTCCCAACTACGTTATTTCCTGACTCTTGGAAGATGCAAAAGAATCAGGTTAGGCTTTTGTGGCCGTTTCCTATGATATTAGTGGTGGATATCTGCGGTGACTTAGATTTAGATCTCAATTCCTCTCGCACACAGATAATAATGTCGGAAAAATGGATTGAGTTTGAAAAACGGCTATCATTTGAGGTTTGTTCGATGATCGCGAACTCTGTGAAAAGTGAATACTGGGAAAAACTCAAAAAAGTTTTGTTGTCGAATACAGATAATTCTATTTTCATTCAGAGTGTCAACGAGGTGGATAGAAGTAGCGCGATATGACAATTCTATTCCATTCAGCGCAGTCTAAATCCTGCAGATTTCAGAGTCTGCTATTATTTTCCGAAAGCGGAGTACCCCTAAGCGGGAGAATTATGGGCATCCAAAAAAGTCACAATCGATCAAATGAACCATTATAGTATCGAAAGATGTAACCATGGTTGATTGGCCGAAATCCGGATAGGCGAATTCTAATAACGAGTGTCTTATAACGATCCGCATACTACGACATGCAAAAACGCTAATACAGAGATTACCCATTAAAGCTTTATGGGTTAACGATATTACGGAACGATTTACATAGGCGTCTTATACGGGCAGAGACAAAGAACTCCGCATTTTTTGCGGGTACATTTAATTATCGTTAGGCGGCATGGAACGGGGTACATGAAGGCAGGTCTGCCATGATTGAATCCATCACCATAGCAAGTGTCGCGACTTACTCTAGTATACCGGAAACACTGTCCGGGCTGTCTCAGTTTAATTTTTTGTTCGGTTCAAACGCTACAGGGAAGACTACTGTCAGTAGGATCATCGCGGACGAAGCGAGCTTTCCGACATGCAACGTGAATTGGAAGGGCGGAACGAAACTTCAGTCGATGGTTTACAACCTTGACTTTGTGGAGCGGAATTTCAACCAGTCGTCGGAACTGAAGGGCGTTTTCACGTTGGGCGAGAAGCAGGTTGATACTCTCGCCAAGATCGCTACGGCGAAAGGGGAACTCGACGCGCTAACCACAAAAATCGGAAATCTGACCCAATGTTTGCAAGGCGCTGACGGAACGGGTGGCAAGAAGGGAGATTTGGCAGGCCTTGAAGCCGGATTCAAGGACACGTGCTGGGCGCAAAAGCAAAAGCATGACGCGAAGCTCAAAGGAGCCTTCGAGGGCTATCGAAACAATGCGGAAAATTTCAAGAATAAGGTGCTTCAAGAGTTGGCTTCCAACACTGCCACAATTCAGACACAAGCGGATTTAGAGAAAAGGGCTGAGAGCGTGTTTGGTCCGATTCCCACAGCCGAAGTTGCCGTTGCATCTATCGATACAGCTAAGCTTATCGCCCACGGAACAAACCCAATTCTGAAGAAGCGGATTATTGGCAAGGAAGACGTCGATATCGCAGCGATGATAAAGAAGCTTGGAAACAGCGACTGGGTTCGCGCTGGGCGGGGCTTCTACGATGTGAACGATGGACAGTGTCCGTTTTGTCAGCAGAGCACGACCGAGGCATTCGCCGAAAGTTTGAACGATTATTTCGACGAGACATTTGTAACGGACAGCAAGGCAATCGACGACCTGATCACCGATTACGCAACAGATGCGGCCCGACTTCAGCAAGCGCTCGCAGCAACCATCGCGGCTCCGTCCAAATTTCTCGATGTTGAGAAGCTAAAGATCGAAAAGGAACTTATAGACACGAAGATCACGATTAATAACCAGCGGCTCGTAGAAAAGAAGAAGGAGGCAAGTCAGGTTGTCGAGTTGGAATCTGTCGGCAATATCGCTATAGCGATCAAAAGTCTGATTGATGCTGCCAATACCGAAATTGCGGCACATAACAAGATGGTCGCAAACCTTGCGACGGAGCGCACAACCCTGACCGCGCAGGTTTGGAAGTTTGTTCTCGAGGAACTCAAGACCGATATCGCCGCTTTCAAGACGGCTAAAGATGCCTTGGTTAAAGCCATTGGTGCCATGACAGAACAGATCACAGCCGCGAAGACGGATAGGGAGAAGAAAGCAGCTGAGATTCGCGAACTTGAGAAACAGACGACGAGTGTACAGCCCACAATTGACGGGATTAACCAATTGCTCGCCGCCTTCGGCTTTCAGGGCTTCAAACTCGCCAAGGTCGCAGACGGCACGTCCTATAGGCTGATACGGTCTGATGGGACCGATGCGAAGGCAACGTTGAGCGAGGGGGAAAAAGCATTCGTCACCTTCCTCTACTTCTACCACATGCTGAAAGGCAGCGAATCAGATAGTGGGATGACGACGGATCGAATCGTCGTCTTCGACGACCCCGTTTCCAGCCTCGACTGCGACGTCCTCTTTATAGTCAGCAGCCTCATTAAAGGGCTCTTCGAAGAAGTCCGAGCAGGAACTGGTCACATTAAGCAAATCTTCGTACTGACGCACAACGTGTATTTCTATAAGGAAGTCACCTACAACTCGAAGCGCAAAAACGTAGCGATGAATGAGGAGACGTTCTGGATCGTCAGGAAGCCAGGACCGGTGTCGAAGATCGATAAGCACCCGACAAATCCCATTAAAACGTCATACGAGCTGCTTTGGGCAGAAGTTCGGAAAAGGGACCAATCGAACCTGGGGATTCAGAATACAATGCGACGTATCCTCGAAAACTACTTCAAGATACTTGGCGGCATCCCGTTTGATCAGTTGTGCGCAATGTTCGATGGAAAGGAAAAACTCATTTGCAAGTCTCTTTGCTCCTGGGTGCATGACGGCTCGCATTATGCTCACGACGACTTCTACTTCTCTATTGATGACTCGGCGGTGGACAATTACCTCAAGGTCTTCCGTGGAATCTTCGACAAGTCGGGTCATGGCGCACATTACAAGATGATGATGGGCGACGCCTTTAGGGAGGACCCTGCTATGCCTGAAAACGGATGAAACGAAAAATTGAGAGCCTAATAAAACTTTTTCAACGAGGGCAAAAAGCGCGTAGCCGCTGAAAAGCATCGTTAACAATAATTATCCTAACCTTAAACATAGGCCCCCAAGCAATTACAACCATACCTGAACAATATTTAATCTGCCCTTAAGCATTTTCCTCGAAATGCCTTGTTCCTTTTCCAGATTAATCACCTCGATATTTTATATGGCTATCTATTTGAAATTATCGAGGTGGGTATTGAAAAAGGGTGAGAGTTGTTCACTTTTAAGATTATGGATTATGGATTTATATTTTAGATAGTTATTTGTTAAATGTGAATGTGTTTTACCTTTGTTTTGTGGTTTTTTGTTTCTTAGTAAGGGTTTTAGTTTCAAGGTTTCCTTCGAGAGGAATTTAATTATTTCATAGATTATTATGTAAGCGTTAGCTTTCTTGGTTTTATTTCTGTTTTGATTTTATTATTGGATGTTTGGTGTATGTATTAATAGCCATCACAATCAGGAGAAAGAGCCTGAAATCATTGGGGGAAAGAGCGGAATCAGTGTATCTCAGAGATTGCCTTCAACCTCGAAGCTGATTAATGCCTTGTGATTTTCCTTTAGCTTGAGAAGATCCTGTTCAAGCCCTTCAGCCTTTATCAGGTCCACCATCTCATTTCCGAGTCCCTTTTCAATCATGCCAGCGATGAGCCTGTTAAGGAATTCATCCTTTCTCTGATTCTCCTCCATTTTTTGCCTGAGAAAATCAAGCTGCTCCTCCATCATGGCGAGCTTCGACTTCTCTTTGTTTAGGTCGCACTCAATCCTGGTCTTCATGTCCTTGTCAAGGATCAGGTCTTCCTCGTCTATGGTGTCCTTCATCCCGAGAAAGTCGGTGTAGTAGTGGAGCATCTTGAGGTTCTTCCAGCCGAATCTGGAGAGAAGGGAATTGGGGTTCTTATACCTGGGAGCCCAGTAGCAGGCTGAGTTGTGCCTGAAATCGTACATGGTGATTCCCTTTTTCCCGAGAACCCTCTCGCCCAGCCTTTTAAGATACTGGTTCGCCACCCTGGGATTGATCTTGAAGATGAATTCATCATGCTGAATCCCATTCTCCTCTATGTGTTCCCAGAGAATCTCATTGCAGAGCATGAGCTTGATCTTTCGGCCAAAGGTCTTGGAGGTTTCGTCCCTGATGTGAAGAACGGTGTAAGGCGAGTCCTTTATTCTCAGGAGGTCCTTTCGCTTCACGTTCATCAGCTCGGTGGGGCTCCTGATTCCAGAATCGAACAGAAAGGCCATCAGGGCCTTGTAGTTGTGCTTGGCGTGGCTATAGAGCTTTCTGAATCCCTCCTCCGTTGACCTGCCCCCCGTATCTCCGAAATAGACGAATTTTGGCTTCCTATTCTCCTTGATGGTCAGGTATTCGCAGATGTCGGGGATGGCGATGTTCCCCTTGTTTTTCATATAAACCATGTGCCAGTGCCAGAAGGCCTTGAAGCCCTTGATGTAGTCCTTTGTGCCCCTGTACCTCTTTCCCGAGAGCTTGGTAATTACTCCCTCCTCCATTCTGTCGAATAGCTCGAAGATGGCTTTCCTGAGAGCCTCGGCCTGCTCCATGTCCCTGGGGGCTATATCAATAATCTTGAAATTGGCTTCCAGGAGCTCGCAGATTCGCTTGAGGCGATGCCTCTGGCTGTTCAGCCTTTGGTAGCCCCTTTTCCCCTTTCTGGCCTTGGGGTTGATATTCAGGCCCCTCCTGATGTCCTCCAGATAGGTGATGATCGCTGTCTCGTTTGCCTGGGAGATGCCTTCCAACTTCTTGTCCCAGCTTAGGTATCGCTCCTTATGCCTGTAGGGATCGATTACAAGCTCCTCGTTATAATTAATGTCAAGCGCCATGGTTTGTTAATAAACAGGTTTGTTTATAAGGTTTGTACCTCAGAAATCACAAGAATATGAAATGCTCCCGCCGGGAAGCATATATTTTCGTGACTCTGAAGTAGTGTTAAATGCACCTATCAGAATGTAAGTCATAGGTAATATTTTAATGTATCGATTATGGAAGTTAGTGGATTAAAATTCAAAGAAATGAGTTTATCGACCTGCAATCAAATCGATCAAAAGGTCAACCCAATCCCTATTCCCCTTCCCATCTGCTCTCAATGCTGTCACCGTCCATAAAATTCTCTCTATCGGGATTGCCTTTGCTCGGCAGAACAATCTTAACCCTTCTGAGGGCGTTCCTGTACTCGTGGAAGAACTTCCTGTGCTCTTTACGGAGAAGAGCAATATCCCGCCAGCTCTCCCTGATCTCATCGCTCTGCTGGGATTTGAGTGACTCAAGCTCCTTTTCAAGCTGAAGCCGCCTGGTATCCACGCTCCTGGACCGACCATGCTCCCAGGAGTCAAGCTCATAGAGCTTTGACTGGAGGTAGCAGATTCCCTCGTCGAACTTTGTAATGAGGCTGGTCTTGAGTTTCTTCCTGTCCTTGATCTGGGTGTCGATATCGCCGAGAATCTCCCTGAGGAAGCTGATCTTCTCGGTCAGGATCTCGTTCAGGACAGAACGCTTTTCACTTACTTCATGGCCTCCTTTGCCTTGACCAACCAGGCTGTCGATGGAGTTCTGACCGTGGGGGAGGTTTGAAGCTTCTCTATCACCAGGTCCTCCGTCTTCCTCCAGGTCTTTTTCTTGCCTTTCCTTCTCCTCCATCTCGGCGAAGTACTGGTCTATGGGAATGAATCCGTTTTTTAGATTGTAAATATCGTCCTTTTGGTTTTCCTTCTCTTTTTCCTTTTCCATATCGATCACCTACATGTTCACAAAGGGATAGTGCTTTTTGATTTTGATCTGGTTTGTCTTTTCCTCGCCCAACAGCTTTTCGTGGATCTCCCTGATTCTTTTTTCGTTCAGATGGTTCCTGCCCAGAGCCAGGTATCTGAGATAGGCGGACAGGGAGTTGAAGCCGAACAGTCTTGAATCCTGCTTGATCCGGTTGTATTGCTCCCTGCTCAGTCTTATCTGGATCGTTCTTGAGTAATTCATGTAGGGAATAGTTAGGATGGTTTAGAAGATAAATGATGGCCATGGGATTAAACCAAGCTTGGTTTAACCGGCCTTTCGGATCGACGGTGGTGGGGTGCATTTGTGGCGGGGGTTGTGGTGAAAATCCTCCTACAATCTTTTTGAGTTCCCAGGACTTCCCATTCCCATGAACAGCATCGATAAATTCAGGAAGCTCAAGCCGAGCTTCTCGGAGACGGACCTGATGTGGCTATTCTACCTCTCGGGCGAGGGAGAAGAACGTGAGGAGAGCGATGAGCTTCTCGACGTGCTGATGCACAGGGAGCTGAACAAGGATTATTCCAGGAAGATCCTTCTTGAGCCTCCAAGCCCTGAACTTTGCCGGGGCTCGTACTTCATCGGAGATGTAATCTATCCTGACCGGCCTTACTGCAAGTTCGGGCTTCGGGAGGATGAATGGATCAAGCACGTCCTCATAACCGGTATGAGCGGAGCCGGTAAAACCAACCTTGCCTTCATCATCCTCGGGCAGCTTCGGGCTCACGGGAAACCATTTCTCGTTCTCGACTGGAAGAAGAGCTATCGGAAGCTTAGGAAACTTCCCGAGTTCTCCGGGCTCAAGGCGTTCACCGTGGGCAGGGATGAGGCTCCCTTCAGATTCAATCCCCTGATTCCTCCTCCTGGCTGTTCTCCTGGCGAGTGGCTCGGTCGCCTGATTGATGTACTGAAGCATGCCTACTTCCTGGGAGACGGGGTTGAGTATCTTCTTCGGGAGGCGATTGACCGGGCCTATGAGAATAATGGAGTGTTTGACGGAAGCGATTCCTATCCCACGTTCTCAACGATCTTCAATTACGTCAGGAACAAGCGGGTGCGGGGAAGAATGGGCCTATGGCAGGCCTCGGCCATTAGGGCCCTAGCGAGCCTGACCTATGACAAGGGCCTTGGACAGGCGGTTGATGTCGGCAATCGGATTAATCCTGAAGAGCTTTTATCCGGCGACGTTATTTTGGAACTCAGCGGTGGACCCCATTGGTCGGACAGTCAGGCGGCGGCACTAAGGTTGAATCGACAGATAATCATCACGCCGCCTTCATGCCCCTTGTCCATCCCTGGGCATGCCCAGGGATGCTTGGCGGGCTTCCGAGATATACCTCGTTCGGGGTGCGGTCGTCCAGGCTGGAGTGTCCCCTCTCGAAGTTGTAGAAGTCGATCCAGTTCCCAACTCCCGTCTTCAGTTCCTTTCCGTTTGGGAAATCATTGAGATAGATACATTCATACTTCAGCGACCACCACAGCCGCTCGATGAAAACATTGTCCATCCAGCGGCCCTTGCCGTCCATGGAGATGGCGATGTTGTTGTGTTTAAGCACATCGGTGAACTCCAGGGAGGTGAACTGGCTGCCCTGGTCGGTATTGAATATTTCCGGTTTCCCGTACCGGCCAAGGGCATCTTCCAGGGCGGCTACGCAGAGGTCGGCCTCCAGAGTATTGGAAACCCGCCACGACAGCACCCGACGGGAGTACCAGTCCATGATCGCCACCAGATACATGAAGCCACGCTTCATGGGCAGATAGGTGATGTCGCTGCACCAGACCTGATTGGGGCGATCCACGGACAAATCCCGCAGCAGATAGGGATAGATCCGGTGCTCGGGATGGGGCTTGCTCAATCTCGGTTTGGGATAGACAGCCGAAATACCCATCTTTCTCATCAAACGCCTGATCCGTTTACGGTCAACGCAGTAGCCTCTTCGGCGAAGATGTCTGGTCATGCCCCTGGTGCCGAAATGGGGCGCTCGCATCCACTGACGGTCGATCAGGCGCATCAATTTCAGATTCAGGGGCGACTCCCCCTGAGGCTGATAGTAGAACGTCGAACGGTTGATCCTCACCAACCGGCATTGACGGGCAATGCTGAGCCTCTCGTGATTGGGATCGATCATCTCTTTCCTCCGGGCGCGGCTCAACGACCGAAGGCTTTGGCCAAAAAATCCCGCTCCACCGTCAACTCGCCGATCTTGGCGTGAAGCTCCTTGATTTCGCCCTGGTGGCTGGTTTCCTTGGCCTGGCGGCCCTTACTGGAGAACACGTCGGCAAGACCATCTACGGCCTGCTTCTTCCATTTGGTTACCAGCGTCGGATGAATCTCGTACTTGGCCGCCAATTCGGCGATCGTTTGATCCCCTCGTAGGGCCTCCAAGGCCACTCTCGACTTGAACGTTGCGTTGTGCTGCTTCCGCTTGGCCATCTCTTCTCTCCTATTCTCATGGCCGATTCAACCTAACACAACTGTCCGATTTCTGGGGTCCACCGCTCAGGCTAGGATTTGCCCTGCTTCAAAGGATAGGATTTAGATTGAGCTTCGGAGGTATGAAATGAGCAGGTCAAGACGAAAAAATCCGATTACTGGCAATGCTAAAGCATGAACTATAATCTCTAAGTTTATATAAATTTACGTATCTCCATTAAAAAATTAGACATTTTAACTAAATCAATTCTTTGTTCAAATGTTATTCCTTCGGGGTCGAAATGCATTATATCATTCCTTATTTCCCTGATTTTATCTAACTGTTTTATGAAATATTTTCTTTCAATTGATAGCTCCAATTTATCCCAGTAGTCTGGATTTTCAATAATCCGTACATAGTCTCCAAAGTTTAAATCATCAATGAAATCTATTTTTCGATCCGTGTCCCCAGTCTTGCAGAATCCTCTAAGGTCAGCTATTAGGAATTTGCCATCCAGTATTTGCCTGATGTTGTTCTCTATTTGTTCCAACAGCAGAAATGGCTCTGTGACATTAATAAACTGAAGACTAATGTCAGCAATTGTTACAATCCCACTAATTGTCTTGTCTTTTTTGATTATTAAAGCGAAATCGTTATCTATTATTTTTGACACAGCACCTAATATGGGTGCTTCGTAGTCGATAAGAGTTATTTCATCCTTTAAATAGTCCTTAACTTTGTCTGATTTTGAACCGTTTGTGATGCCATGACCTATTGTTTCCCAAGTTATTGCACCCACTACAGTTCTTTTACCGCTCATTACCGGCAGCTGAGAATAGTTGTTAAGCATCATCAATGTAACAGCTTCTTTAAGTATTGCCTCTTGTGAAATTGAGACAGGTTCTCTATTAGCTGCTGGCAAAAGTTTGATTCTTTGAATTGGATCGTTTCTTTTTTTGCTTTTTGCTTTTTGCTTATGCTTCAGAACAATACAACCGTCTATCCATCCATCAGTATAGTCTGGAATGGTTTTTAACTGGTTTTCCTCTAAAAATCTATCTATCCTCGCCAGATTCCCGCTGGTTCTTTTTGCACATCCAAACGCACTAAGTAATTCTCGAGGCGTTATTTCAAATTCTTTTTCCTGATCTTGAATTTCCTTTACGATTTCTTTAAATTGCTCCGAAACCATTGGATCACCTTCTTTTTTATTATTCAAATTATCCACAATGAAATAGTATTGCTCAATAATGAATGATAATTAGAAGGTGAATCCCAAATTGCTTGATTGTTTTGACGTAAGCTAATTGCTTAACAAAATTGAGGAACCAAAAGAAAATTATTTCACGATAATAAATTACCCTAATATCTCCTTCAAGAACACATTGATCTTCTTCACCTTATCCATTTCATTTGCATTGATTATTTTTGTGAGCAAAGCCATTAGTTCATTTACATCATCAGATTCATGGGCTGGAAAGAAAAGCAGGTCTTTTGCCTTCATACCGAAGGCGGTTGCGAGCTTCTCGATAGTAGATAGGGTGATGTTTGCTTTGCCCTGCTCGATTCTCTGATAGTATTTGTAGCTGACCCCAAACCTCTCCATATCCTCTTGTCTGAGGCCATTCTGCCTCCTCAACTCCCGTAAGCGATTGCCAATCATTACAGCCAGATTGCTCATATCTTATACCTCGGAACTACCTTTAGCACTGTAAAATGCCTCAATGAACCTGACTGTAGGTGGTCATCGATCATTGACATGACTATCGATAGTGAGGTAAATGAGAAATATGCGCCTATCTGAAGGAGGGTGTTATTGGTTGGATTACTTAGATGTATTCAAATCGTCCCCACCCAGTAGTCCTAAACCGAAAGGTTTAAATACTTATAAAACAATGGGTTAAATAGAATGTACAAACCAGGGCAGTATTTAGGAAAGGCACTCAGCGGGGAGGATATCAATACCCGTGAGGCTCTTGGAGCACTTGGCGAGGGTTTGGTGGGAATCGTAGCCGCTTTCTCCGGAGCAAGCCTCCTTTCTCCTTCTGTCGCAAATGCTCAGAGTAAAGCTCACGCCGCTGTTCCAAAGCGATTGACGATAGACGAATACTACCAGCAGGCAAGGCCAGCAGACCACATCATGCCTGGGGCAAGGGAGCAGGACTTTGGGTATGCTGACATCACTACTCATGGAACCCATTTCCCTGGGAAAGAATGGACTGATTACTATTTGCATGACTTAGAAGGAAAGCGAGATGCAATGCAAAACATTTTCAAGGCCATTGACGGAGAACTACTCCCTAATGGAGTAATTTTTGATTTTGAAAAATTTCATGATTATTGGGTTAATAATGAAGAACGTTATGATATTGTTAGATTTTCAGGTAACTATATGAAATGGAGATTGCCAGGCGAAAGAAAAATAGTAATCATCCCGATGGACAGGAACACAATGAATTCTGTTCTGAAATTATGGTAAAGTTTATTAAGAATTAGTTTCTAAAATAACAGTAGATGAAACGAAAGATATTTTTTAAATTAACCTTGACTCTTCTTGTCTTTGCTATTTCATCTACGGTTGTTTTTCCTGCTCCCACAGGAGATTCCGGCGAAAAAAATGACAAGCCAGTCCCATACGACTACAGTTCAGAAGACTTTTATAAAAACGCTGACTATGATGACGAGAACATAGACTGGGATATATTCGACCAATCCAAAGTCCCCAAGGACAGAATAGCTGACATTCCTGCCGAACACGTCGATCCAACCCTTGTAACAGATACATCCCAACTCACCAAAGACCAACTTGCTTATACTCCTTCTGGAGGAGAGCCGAACATCAACAAGGTTGAGAACTGGCAGGCTCTTGATCCAAAGGTCAGGGATGAAGTCCTATCTGAAGTTACCCGCAAGGACGTAGCAACCACGCTTACAAGTTCCACGTCAGGCAGAGTCACTTCAAACGGTTTTGTGATAGACAACGCCGAGAGCATCCGAGTCGGCTACGAAGCCTACACTTCAGTCACAGGATTCGAGTACAAGGATGGAAGGTCAAGCGCAAAGCAGGCTGAAACACGCTCAACACCAGACTCCACAGCCACGAACAATAGAGAGATAGAAGCCTATGAAAACCGCGTATCAAGCTCTGAAACCGAATCATTCAGCTTCAGGGGAATAAACATCCGCGCTCCAGCTGGCTCAACCATGAAAGACGCAACATTCGAGACAGCAGATAACGGAGTAAGAGCAACCCTTCCAGGCAAGCAAAATGTCGAAGGCAACGACGCCTCGGGAAACGAGTTCGGGTTTGAAGGGAGTGACGGCTCAATAGCGATCAGCCTTGACAAGCCTCCACTCTACAAAATCAAATCAGGAATCTTCAATTCTCCCATAAAAGGCCAAAACGACCTGGTCCATGCAGATACAGAGGCAGTCATAGAAATGGGAACAGATGGAATCAGGTGCGTGCAGATCTCTCCTGTCGGAACCTACAGGTATGAAAACCCGAACAGGGAAAAAGACTTCGCAGTCAATATTCCAGAGGACTCCAAGAACTACAAGCTCTGCCTGAGAAAGCTCCCGGGAGAGACGTTCATTGCCCCTGACGGAGTGATCGACTTCCCAGCTAAAGAAATCCAGCTCTTGGGAATAGTGAACTACATGCGCTATCCCTTTGACGAAGAGCAGGGAGTCAAGACCTTCGTAATGCAGACCGTCTATGAAGGCGAAAACTCACTCGACAAAGTAGTAATGGTTTTTGACGAGAGCTTCCTCTTCGCTGACATCAAAATCGAAAATCCAAATCCAGAAGGGTCTGTCTCGACAGTCAGGTCAGGAAGCTACGAGATTATCGAACAGGGAACTTCGAGGCTTCAGAAAATCCACGCAGGACAAGACAGCGAAGAATACCCGGACGTTTTCAGAAGCTACAGCACATCATTTTCAGACACGAGCATCACCATTAACCCTGATCTCCTCATCCAGGAAGGAGGGACAAGCGTGAAAGTAGCCTCCCCTGGAGGAGATGCTGCAACGCAGGCGGGAATATTCCTCAGAAACTACTGGAACAGAATTGCGGGTACGCTGAGCGACTTTCTCGGATCATGAATTCAAGAAAAGAGGTGTATTTTGATTGGCGACTAAAAAGGAACTCAAAATATATCTGACCGTTGCGATCATCGTGATAGCCATCCAATCAATTCTTCTGAACTACTCCATATTCGCCAACCAAAACACCCCTGAAAAAATTTTCAATACTGAAAATAAGCAGATAGAATCATGCGAATACGAATATGTTTATAACCGGCAAACGGACAGACCCACATACTATCTGGATTTCGATTACACCTTCTACAACTACAGTTCAAATCGCACAATCGTATTGCATGATAAACAGATAGAGGACATCCCTCCGTTCCTTCATTTCAATATCCTGGAATTAAGGGAAGGGTTTATTGGAAAGCCTGACCTCCTCAACTACACCCTGCATCTTGTGAAGGACAGGCACGACATTTCGCTGTTTTACTTCCTGCCGGGAGATGATCGAGTAGCGGAGGCATTGATAGAGTATCTCAGAGTCAAGCCCTACGCAGTAGTGCTTGACAGCGATGTTCCCGAGAACGTCTTTGATCTGGACGTTCCTGACGGGGCTGGAATAGCGATATATGGTTCAAAACCTGGTCAGGGAGGGGGGAAGGAGTTGGCAATAATAAATGATCCATAAAGGTAATAGGCTGAATTTGTATTCAGTTACGCCAGCTTCAAGGTGTAAATTCATAGATGGTAAATGATTCAGGAATAATATCAAAGAAGTCCTTAGTCTTATAAAAAAGATTCTCCGATCCTTTTTCATGGTATTCATTTCTAATAGTCGTATACGCTCTGCCTATTAAATCAAGAAGTTTTTTACCGTTCAATGGTCCAAAATCTTTCGGCGGTATCCAATCAGAAAAACCATATGAGCGCCCCGTTTCCGGATCACTACACCATAGTGGCCTTGGATCATCCTTTCTTTGAAATGTAATAAAGTGATCCTCGTCGGGAGAAAAATAAGAAGGTGCTGTCGAAATGTCAACCAACCTAAGTTTTCTTAAATCAGGCGCTTGCCAAATATCATCAATATTAAAAACCATTGGGCATGCGTAGTTGACGAGCGTTCCAAAAATACTATTAAGTCTTACAAGTGTTTCATGCTGAGAAATGCCAGAAGAGCGATTTGGTGTTAATGATAGCCACACTCGGTAGTAGGGGACTGAATAGTTCGATGGTCTTAATCTACTATCCCGGACCATCTTATGCACTATTTTAAATTGGAAGAAAACGCCGAAATAGAACTTAGGAACATTATTTAAATTGTTTTGAATAGCATTGCTTAACTCGGCGAATAATTCATCGTTTGATAAGGTAGTGTCCATGTAGCCCTGGTCAAATCCAACCCATGCCTCCTGTTGAGGAGAGGGTTTCAAAATTTTTAAAAACCTCCCACCGTACCTCCGTCTAAATAAATCTATCAAAGCACGATGAAAATGCATCTCTAAAAGAGCCTCGTTGACTTCCCCAATCATATCTAAGCTCCTGTGCTATTTTTAGTTAGTCATAATTATACGGATAATTATTACATTAGTAAGTATTTTTTTGTTCCATAAGGGCAAAAGAAACTAACACAGGCTCTATCACCCTCCCGCTCATCGACACAATAGCCCTTCCTACAGGCAGCATGGATATGCAATCAGCCTGCTCCTTTGTGAGGTTCATGCAGAGCGAGATATCGAGGATGTCCTTTCCGTTTCCGAGATTGAAGGTGATCTTGGTGTAGGTGTTTGCCTTGATGGAATCGCTGAGCTTGTGGGGCTCCTGGTCTATGACAATAACGGATTCCCCGAACTCCCTGATTTGACGAAGACAGGTTTCCATGATGGTCTCCTCGCCCTCATGGCGCTCCTTTGACGAGGAGAGAATATGGTGGCCTTCCTCGATAACGATTGCGTGCTTGAATCTGCCCCTGCCTGCCTCGTTCTTCCGATACTCGTAGATCCAGAGAAGCAGGGCTTCCGAAAAGAAAACCTTGTCCACGTTTGAAAGAGCATCGAGAGCGGTGGACCCCAGAAATCGGACAGTTGTGTTAGGTTGAATCGGCCATGAGAATAGGAGAGAAGAGATGGCCAAGCGGAAGCAGCACAACGCAACGTTCAAGTCGAGAGTGGCCTTGGAGGCCCTACGAGGGGATCAAACGATCGCCGAATTGGCGGCCAAGTACGAGATTCATCCGACGCTGGTAACCAAATGGAAGAAGCAGGCCGTAGATGGTCTTGCCGACGTGTTCTCCAGTAAGGGCCGCCAGGCCAAGGAAACCAGCCACCAGGGCGAAATCAAGGAGCTTCACGCCAAGATCGGCGAGTTGACGGTGGAGCGGGATTTTTTGGCCAAAGCCTTCGGTCGTTGAGCCGCGCCCGGAGGAAAGAGATGATCGATCCCAATCACGAGAGGCTCAGCATTGCCCGTCAATGCCGGTTGGTGAGGATCAACCGTTCGACGTTCTACTATCAGCCTCAGGGGGAGTCGCCCCTGAATCTGAAATTGATGCGCCTGATCGACCGTCAGTGGATGCGAGCGCCCCATTTCGGCACCAGGGGCATGACCAGACATCTTCGCCGAAGAGGCTACTGCGTTGACCGTAAACGGATCAGGCGTTTGATGAGAAAGATGGGTATTTCGGCTGTCTATCCCAAGCCCAGATTGAGCAAGCCCCATCCCGAGCACCGGATCTATCCCTATCTGCTGCGGGATTTGTCCGTGGATCGCCCCAATCAGGTCTGGTGCAGCGACATCACCTATCTGCCCATGAAGCGTGGCTTCATGTATCTGGTGGCGATCATGGACTGGTACTCCCGTCGGGTGCTGTCGTGGCGGGTTTCCAATACTCTGGAGGCCGACCTCTGCGTAGCCGCCCTGGAAGATGCCCTTGGCCGGTACGGGAAACCGGAAATATTCAATACCGACCAGGGCAGCCAGTTCACCTCCCTGGAGTTCACCGATGTGCTTAAACACAACAACATCGCCATCTCCATGGACGGCAAGGGCCGCTGGATGGACAATGTTTTCATCGAGCGGCTGTGGTGGTCGCTGAAGTATGAATGTATCTATCTCAATGATTTCCCAAACGGAAAGGAACTGAAGACGGGAGTTGGGAACTGGATCGACTTCTACAACTTCGAGAGGGGACACTCCAGCCTGGACGACCGCACCCCGAACGAGGTATATCTCGGAAGCCCGCCAAGCATCCCTGGGCATGCCCAGGGATGGACAAGGGGCATGAAGGCGGCGTGATGATTATCTGTCGATTCAACCTTAGTGCCGCCGCCTGACTGTCCGACCAATGGGGTCCACCGCTCCTCTTAACCCCAGGAAAGATTCTCTCAATCAAAGCCGATAATCTAATCGCTTCCCCATTAGCTCTCATGCTTTCTCCCAGTTGAGTTCGTCTAAAATTTGGCGATTTCATTTTACTCAATCTAGTTACAGCTGTCTCGGTCATTCTTTACCTAAGTAAAAAATATTGCCTGCCGATAACAATCGTGGCATTGTCAAAAAAATTGTTGAGAACGGAGTTTATGCTATGTCGATGCAAGCTGGCGGCGCAGCAATGCAGGGTGGGGCAAGGTATCAAAACCAAGTTGCGGCATATTTGTCAACCATAGTTCTGGCGGAAAAGGCAGCTTCGTTACCCTTCGAGTATCCAAGTGACATTACTCTTGAATTTGTTAGCTCCGAAACCGCCATGCCGATGGATGATGTTTTGGCCATTACATCTAATAATGGTGGCATTTATATCCAAGCAAAAACTAGCATTTCAGCGTCAATAAATGAAAACTCGGAGTTTTCAAAAACAATTGGCCAATTCGTCAACCAATACTTAACTCAGCGTGATATTGGTGAAGGAGGACAAGCTCCCTGGGAACGACCACTGGACTACAACCTGGATAGGATTGTTCTCGCCACTAGTCAAAGCTCTTCAAACACTATTAAGACTACTTTACCTAATCTATTGATTAAAATCAGAAATAAACCTGCGGTCGATGGATTTAATGATCTCGAACTTACCCAGAATGAAGCCCAGGTTTTTTCAAAAGTCATTAACCATCTAAACAGGGCGTGGATGGATAAAGTTGGGATCGAGCCAACTGAGGAAGAGGCTATCGAACTGCTTAGATTGGTTTGGATTGCAGTCTGGCACTTCGAAAATGATAACCAAGAATCAGTAGCGAAAGTTCGACTTAGTTCTTCGGTCTTAAAAGATCCATCTCAGGCAGATGGTGCCTGGAGTCTTTTGATTGAAACCTGTTCTCAGCATGCCACAGACAGAACAGGAGCTGATCGTAAGGGTTTCCAAAATATCCTTCTTGATGGCGGGTATGACCTACAGGCAGTTATCAGTTACAGAGATGATATTAATCGTCTCGCTTATATCACAACGCAGAACCTTGCTTCGCTATCCAGGTTCGAGCAAATACAAGTTGGAGGAACGTTTCTATCCGTTTCACGCTCCGTTTCCGAAGTATTATTCAATGAGGTTATAGAAGGATCTTTAGCAATTACTGGTCTAGCTGGAATAGGAAAGTCAGGGGTACTGGTTGGCCTTGCCAGGAGAATACATGAGGAAGGTAAGGACGTGATCCTCATTAAAGCGCAAGACTTATTAAATTCCTCTGTCTTGCAAGTCCAATCTGCGATGGGTTTATCACATTCCCTGCCGGAGATCCTTATGAACTGGCCTGGAAGGAAGCCTGCTTTTCTTATTATTGATGCTCTAGACGCGCTTCGGGCTACCCACGATCAACAAGCTTTAGCTGATCTTGTTGAATTAGCTGAAAAAACAGAACGCTGGAAAGTAGTTGCATCTATAAGAACCTATGACCTTACCCACTCCAGATATTTTAAGGGGTGCTTTAGAGGCAATCCGGTTGCTGATATCAATTACATAAACCCTAATATTGGAGACATACGCCATATTCAGATCAACCCATTCACCAGTCAGGAACTCTCTTTTTTAACTGATCAGTATCATGAATTATTACAATTATATACTCAGGCAGGTGAACACTTAAAAGAACTAATACGTATTCCCTTTAATCTCAATTTGGCTTCTGAATTGATCCAAACTGGTCATGATCCAACTGAATTAAGCACCATCGCAAGCCAGATTCAGCTTCTCGATCGTTACTGGGATCATAGAATCAATGTAACACCACAACAAAGTTGGGATTTTGAAGTAACTCTAAAATTTGTTGTTGAAAAAATGATAGAGGAAAGACAACTTCAAATAGAGAAGGCTGTTCTTCTCGCCTCACCAAACATGTCTCAGTCGGTTCCGAGTTTGACTAGCAACAATATTCTTTCGGAATCTGAAAGTCTAACCCAAGAGATGATTCAATTCTCACACCATCTTCTTTTTGATTATGCTGTTCACAAGCTCTACTTAAGAAATAATACCTTTAGACAGGATGTAATAGAGTCACCTGATTTGGCGATATTTCTAAGACCAAGTCTGGACCTTCTCTATCAGAGCTTATGGTACCGAAGTAATGATCGAAAGGGTTTTTGGGATTATTCAATATCCTTTGCTGATGAACAGGATATGCCCGAGATTGCCAAAATCATTGGCCCCAATCAAGCAGTAGCTCTTGCAGAGAATGTAGAAGATTTCAGCCAATTACTTTTAAAGATAGACGATGAAACAAAGACTGCAAATGCAGTACTCCAGTATTTAATTGCGGCGTTGCTTTCAAATCCCAAGGTACATATACAAACTTCTGACCAGATAAATTTCTGGGTAAAAGTTGCAGAAAGGGTGTCTAACAAAGCGTTTTCTGAAGTGGCCTTTTCCCTATTACGTCTTCTTCGGGAATTAAAAAGCATTGCAGATAAACTCAATCATAGACCATGTAATGAGTGGGGGCTTACTGCTCGGAAAATAATGAACTGGACTTGGGAAAACTTTTCACAAAATAAAATCTTCATGAGGATGGCGATTAGCCAAATGTGTTTTACGTTCGCTACAGAACCGTCTGAATCAAACGAACTGTTGAGTCGATTCCTGAATCCAGATCGTTTATCTGACCACGCACACGAAGATCTATCGCCATTGACTGATGGATTGAAGTACATACTCGAGTACGATTCAGAATTAGTAAAGCAGGTGTATATTACTGCATTCAGCCACAAAATCACTGAAAATTCGCAAACATCCATATTGGAAAGCCGCATCGGTCCTACCTTGACTTCAAATGCTCGTCAAGACTTCAGGATGGTTCTCTACAGATTGAGTAAGTTTTTCCCTGAATTTCTGATTCAACAACCTACTAAGGCTGCTGATTCTATGATCAATGCCTGGCAGAGTTTTATTGATAGCAAACGACGAAGGAAAAGGGAGGCACTACAAGAACACTCGTTTCATTTTTTAGGGAATGAGGCAATTATCAGACAAGATGGTAGTTCGAGATGGGATTGGAAAGGGAGTGGATCTAATGAAGTCAATGAACTTCTGAATGCCTTCGATAGTAGGATGGAGCAACTTGCTGAAAATGGAGACTATAATGAGATCATTTCATTATTAAAAGAAATTGTAATAAAAAACCGTTCAGCTGGTCCATGGGGCAGGCTCTTAATACTCGGCACCAAAAAGCCACAGAAAATTGGGCTTCTGGTAAAGGAACTTTCCTGGACAATACCCATACTGATTGGCTACGACACATATGACTTGGCAGGTGAGTTTCTAAAAAAAATATACCCTCTTCTTGAAAAAGAGGAAAAAGAAAAGGTTGAGAGGGTTATTCTTTCGACACCTGATGCACTTGGTTATGAGAAAGCTGGCAAAAGGGACAGAGAACTATTCCTTAATCACCGGAATAGGCTCTTAGGCTGTCTTCAACAAGAGGAGTTGGTGACAAAAGAAGCCGAGGAAATCATTTCCGAATTAATGAAGAATGGTGGTCCCCCGGTCAATAGAGTAAGAGAAGCTCCCAAGGTCACCTCACGTGGACTCACTCCAATGGAATATTTGGGTTTGGGTGGAATCCAGGATCGATATTCAGTTGAAGATGGTCTAGAAAACCTTCTGGTTGAGATTGAGCAGTTTAATAGCCCTCATTATAATCAGGTGGCCAGTAATACGGATATTGAAGAAGTTTGGCCGAACATCCTAAGACTTAAGACTAAACTATTTAGCGACTCCCCTGAAATGAATATCCCAGAAGTGCAAAAAGTTAGTTGGCGGGTGTTATCAAAGGCTTCTGAGATAATAATCCGGTCCAGCGAAGAGAATGATAGTGAAAAGGTGGAAGTTTGCCGAGATGTTTTATGTGATTCAAGGACTGACGAATCCTCGGCTGCACGGGGATTGATGTTCATTCTTGGGAAAGATGAATCTACACTCAGGGCTGTTTTGGACAGGATCACGGCCTTAGCAAAATGCTCTGAGAAATATGCAAGATTTGAAGTGGCAAACAATCTTCGTTTACTAATTGGATATGACCCCGAATTGATGTGGAGTCTTGCTGAGGATTTTTCTCAGAAGGAGGAAGAAGAGGAGGTTCTCGATGCATTGATCCAAGGATCTCTATTTCCTTTGGCTAGAGATAATACCGAAAGAGTATTTAACCTGCTCTCAAGAATCTTACAGAAAATTGGAGGGGGAGCCAATGAAGGCCCTTGCCTGGAAACATGCATAGAATTATTACTTTTTTTAAGTGTATGGATGGATCATGAAAAGGCTGGAAAAGAACTTGACATCATCGTAGAAAACCCACTGCAATTCGTGAATGCGATTATCCCTTTAACCGACATTCTATGCGGTCACATGGATAATCTATGGAAGACCCGTGAGTCGCCACCAATCAAAAATAAAATTGTTTTTAGACTAAATGGTATTTCAGAGAAGGTTGCTAATCAGGCTATTGAGATGAAACATGCTTTGGGCGATAAACCAGAACATGAAATATCTCCTAATAAGAGAGACCAAATAAGCCAAATCTACAATGCGGCAAATAATATTGCTCTAAGGCTTTTCTACGCTAGCGGAATACATGACAATAGAGGTAATGGTCCATTTTCATTTTCAAATCAAAAATCAAAACTTATACTGGATGATATTAAATCCATCGCTGAGATGCTTCTACCATTAGGTCACCCTTCGATAGCACACCACTTTATTCAGATACTTGATTCAATTTCTAATGCTGATCCTGTTGGAGTTTTTGATTTATTTAGTAGACTTGTACTAGCAGCAGCTGAAGGAGGGTATCCATATGAATCAATGGCAATGGATCAAGTTGTTGAAGTTGTAGAACATTATTTGAGCGAATACCGTGATGTGATAATAGTCAAGGCTCATGTGAGAACTCAATTGTCTGATATCTTAGATCTATTCATTAGAGCAGGTTGGCCCGAAGCGACTACATTAATATACCGCCTTGATGAAATTTACAGATGACCGATATGATCTTACTCAAAATATAGCATGAACAATCTCATGCAAACCTTTTTCACTTCAAACCCATCAACCAATCCTTCCATCTGAATTTCCTAATTCGAAGACATCCTTCCAGATAAACACCTCACCCACAAACCAACCCCCCTATGCTACCATCAGACCTCTGGAGGAATTGGGATGGCATTAAGAAAACCCAGAACCACCAAAATCCCCTGGCAAGGCCGGATCATCAGTGTCCAGCCTCGTATCCGGCTTCTACTATCCTTTGACCAGAGACAGCATTCCTATCTTGGCTATGTCCTTTGCTTGAATGGAATCTATGGAGAAAACGAGGGCGAGTTCTTAATCGCTGTCGGAAAAGGCGTTTATAAGGTCCACCAGTTCAGAAACGGAATGGAGCTCAACGGCCTTGCAGTCCCAGTTGCTGACCTAAGAAAGGAAGTAGCAGGCTTTTACAAGGTAAGCGGAGTTAAGGTCATCAACAAACCAAATAAGAAAATAGCTGAAGCTCCTCCCTTCCAAAAAGTTCCCCCTGGCCTCGAAACTTATAGGGCTCGTGGCCATAGAAGACTTAGCAAGACAACCTATGACAAAAAATGCACTCCATGCATCTGGGGCTGCCTAATGCCAGTCGAAATCATCATCGACCAATGGAATCCGCAAAGGAAAAAATATCGACAAGAATCTTTCTGCTATGGCCCCAAAAATTGCTCTTTTTACAAGGCTGGCCCAACAAGAAAAGTCCCAGGCAGAAAAGGAATGACCTGGGAAGAAGAGGACTGGGTTGATGAGCAAGATACTGCTCATAGAGGGATGAATGATTGATTGCCCTTCCAAGCCATACTAAAACATTTCAACCAAAGATCAAATAATCAAAACCATCCGTAACCCGTAACTTGACAGGCTACAGAAATCATCTTATTCTTGAAGCATTCTGATTCGAAGCGTGAAGCACAAAGGGCTAAGACGTTTCATAGAGCTTGATGACCCTTCTGGATTACCTGCTGAGAACCTCGAACGGATACGAAACATCGTCTCCTATCTGCAGGAGATGGCAGACGTTGAAGAAACTCGTTCAATCCCCTCCTGGAGAGCCCACCAGCTAACAGGCAAAAGAAAAGGTGTCTGGAGCCTGGTTGTTAAGCGAAACTGGCGGATCACTTTTCGGATTAGCAGTGATAATGAAATCATAGACCTCAACTACGAGGACTATCATTAAAGGAGCCAATGCCATGATCCGGATGGCGCAGCCCAGCCACCCTGGGCAGTTTGTGAAGATGGAAATAATAGAGCCTTTAGGCTTGACTGTAACTGATGCTTCCAAGGTTCTTGGAGTGGCCAGGCCTACTCTTTCAGCCCTTCTAAACCAGCGGTCTGCCTTATCGCCTGAAATGGCCCTTCGCATCGAGAAGGCCTTCGGGGTCAAGATGGATACTCTCTTGAGGATGCAGACAGCCTATGAGATTGCCCAGGCCAGAAGCAGAGAGGATGAGATTCGGGTGGAGAAGTATGCGCCTGTAGAAAAAACGCTGGCAGAAGAAGCTACGGCTAATTAATTCAGTGGAGGAAAAGGCTCTCCAGATAGCATCCGTCTGACCTTGCCAGAGCACCAGTAGGAATCACATAGCCTTCGACAAGCCTTACCAACCATCCCCAGATTACCTTGGGCCACCCTGTTCCACAGCCTTTAAGCCCGGAAAAAAGTTATATATAGGTTATATGGTAAAAGGAAAGGCCGCCCGAAGGCGGCCTAACCATTTGAAATCTTTGGTACGCGATACAGGATTCGAACCTGTGGCCTTCGGCTCCGGAGGCCGACGCTCTATCCAGCTGAGCTAATCGCGCAGCGAAGTGTATTACCTAACACATCTGGCCCCTCTAATCAAGACTCGTCGTAAAGCACGGCCAGAATAGTTGCGGGCTCCTCTGAATCGCAGCTCACCACATGGGGCACGGTGGACTCGTAGTAGATGGAGTCGCCGGGGTTTAGGATCTCCTCGTCCTTCCCCACCCGGGCCTTCATCCGCCCGCTCAGGACAAAGATGAACTCCTGGCCGTCGTGGGTCGAAAAATCCTCCTCGCCTTCAGTATCAGGACTCAGGGTGACCAGAAAGGGCTCCATGTGCCGGCCGTCCTTGTCAAAAGCCAGATGCTGGTAGGCGTAGCCCTTGCGGGCCGATTTTTCAGAAGCGTGGCGGGCGAAAATCTTACGCTCCCCGGCCCTGACCACGGTGTAGTCCCGGGCTCCGGCCGCGGTCAGGAGGGTGCCCATCCTCATCTCCAGGGCCTTGGCCAGCTTGATCAGGGTGCCCAGGGGCGGGGTCAGGTCTCCGTTTTCGATCCCCTCGATCACATCCGCGGCGAGTCCGGCCCGCTGGGCCACGTCGACCGGGCTGAGACCTTTTTCTTGGCGGATGGACCTGATCCGATCGGACACGGCCAGGGCTTGGACCTCCTCCCCCGGATGTTCCGTGACCAGGGTGTCGACATACCCATTGTCGTTGTGCTTGTGGGTATAATGTCCCATGGCCTCCATGAAATCAGTGTACCCCCCCCTATTCTTGTCGCCCATTTTAATACTCCCCTAACCCAAGGCTTTAACCAGCTCCTCCAGGCTCTTCGGCCCTTCCACTCCGAAAATCCGGATGTCATCTTTCCCGGCCGCATGTTTCTTGACCAATCCGGCCAGGACGTTCTTGGGGCCGACCTCCACGAAAGTATCGAACCCGTCAGCCAGCATGTTGTTCATTATATCGTACCACCGCACCGGAGAGGTCAACTGGGCCACCATCAGCTCGGATATGGGCTCGGCCTTGGTTTCCGGCTTGGCGGAGGTGTTCATATAGACCGGAATCTCAGCGTTGCGCCAATCGGTCTGGGCCAGGCGAACCGCGAAATCGTTGGCCGCCCTGGACATCAGAGAGGAGTGCCAGGCTCCGGAGACCTTCAAGGGGATGACCCTCTTGGCTCCTGCCTTCTTCAATGTCTCCGAGGCCTTTCCCACGGCCTCCTGCTCCCCGGTGATAACTATCTGGGTCTGCCCGTTGTGGTTGGCCACCTGGACCAATCCCTCCACCCCGGCCACAGCCTGGGCCACATCCTCGATCTCCAGGCCCAGCACTGCGGCCATGGCTCCGGGGGTCGCGTTGGCGTCCCTCTCCATATAATCCCCCCGCATGGCGGTCAAGGCCACGGCCCGGTCCGGAAGCAGCACCCCGGCGCACGCCAGGGCCGGATACTCGCCCAGGGAATGACCGGTGGCGCCCTGGCATTGGACTCCGGCCTCGTTCAGGGCGGCCAGCACAGACAGGCAAACGGTGGTCAGACAGGGCTGAAGATTGGCCGTCTGAGTCAGTTTGTCCAGCGGCCCCTCAAAGCAGAGGTTCTTTATCTCCATTCCGGTGACCTGCTCGGCCCGCTCAAACATCTCCCTGGCCCCAACCGAGGCCTCGTGGAATTCACGGCCCATGCCCACCACCTGGGAGCCTTGACCCGGAAAGAGAAAAGCGATCTTGGCCATGTTCTCTCCTTTACCAGCCGAAAGAAAACTCTTTCGACCCCCTGCTCCGCTCTTTGAAACCTCCAAAGCGGCCTGGGGTGCTTTTAGGCTGCACAAAAGGCAGAAGACGACTGTCTGAAAAATCAAAAATGGGTCCGCACCCCGCAAGGAGTCGATCCATCCTCTACCCTGTAACAAATACCAGTTGGCAGACTATAACCCGCTTTACCCGGCCCTTCAACTATTTTGGAGTACGCCCGGCCCTCCCGGCCGGGGCTTCAAGTAACAGCGCCATGCCTGTGAGAGGATTAAAAGATCAATGAGGCGGGCTGCGGAATCGCTCCTTGGCAAAAACATCCTATTGTAAAATGTCACCCGCACGACATAAACTAATTATAATTTTTAAGTCCTATCAACCATTCCAAGTCTTTGGCAACCGATTAAAACACTTGACTCTTATTTTCCCAGGGGGCATATTGGCTTGAAATTCTGGAAAAAGGATCGGGGGCTAAAAGGAGAATGTTCGATGGCCTTGACAAAGGAGCGGATTATCAATCGTGTTTACGAGGAAGCTGATTTTTCCAAGAGCGAATCAAGGCAAACGGTAGAAGCACTCTTAGAACTTGCAAAGTCCACCCTGGAGAAGGGAGAGGACCTTCTAATATCCGGGTTCGGGAAATTTGTGGTTAAGCACAAAAGACCTCGTCGGGGGCGGAACCCCCAGACAAAAGAGGATCTCCAACTGCGGGCCAGAAAGGTTATCGTCTTCAAAACCTCGGGCGTTTTGCGAAGAAGAATAAACGGCGACTGAAATATTTACCTCAGTCCTGTTAAGCCAGCAATAAGGGCAGGACCCGTTGATAGACGGGTTTATCCGCGCTAACCGTAAAAACAATATCGGCTCACAAATCAAGTCTATTGTCTTATGGCCCCTGATTCCGGTCTCCTGAACCCGTTCCCCGGCATCAACCGTTCC
Source organism: Desulfarculia bacterium (assembly GCA_963662305.1). Lineage (GTDB taxonomy): Bacteria > Desulfobacterota > Desulfarculia. Next base: position 2,691,966 of record OY759351.1, read on the forward strand.
GCCAAACCGCCGCCGCAAAAGCTTCAGCCCAGGCAGGTTTTCAGAACCCGCTCTACGTTACCCCCCATATAGGCCCTCACATCCTCCCAGGTCAGACCGACCTTGAGCATGGCCGAAGCAAGCTTGGGCAGATCCATGATATTGCGGTATCCCCTGATCCGGGCCGGCAGTCCGCCGCCGCCGTCGGTGCCCAGCCCCACATGGGCGATGCCCATCCTTTTCTTGATCTCCAGAATCTCCAGCGCCCAGTCCTCAAAGGTCCAGCGGTTGTTTTTGTTGGAATAGCAGCGGGCCAGGGGCCAGGTGCAGACCACCCCGCCGGTCCGGGCCACGGCCTCCACATCCCACCAGGTCCTCAAGCGCTTGGGCCTTTGGGTCCTTAAACCGGAGGGTAGGATATGGGTGTGAGAATCAATCAGGGGAGCGGCGGAAACCTCAGCCGTATCCCTGAGGGTCTTGGGGTCGGAGTGGGTCACGTCGATGACCATGCCCAGTTCGTTCATCCGCTCCACCACCCGGCGGCCGAAACAAGTAAGGCCGTTGTTCTTGGGAGCCTCGCGACCCGTATCGCCCAGTTCGTTGACGGTGTAATGCATCAGGGTGATGACCCTCACCCCGAGATCATAAAACCGCTCCACCCGTTTCAGATCCTGGCCCAAGGGGTCTCCCCCCTCCACGGTCAGAATAGCCCCGAAGGTACCTCCGTAAACCGGCCTGCGGTCCAGGTCCCGGCCCTTGAGGATCGGATCGATATAACCCTGCCTCACCCAGCTTTGGACCCTGGCCATCTGGACCATGGTGTGGTCATAAGGGGGACCAAGTTTGTTGCCGCAGATTATGGTGTAATCCCCCACCGCGGCGAAACCAGAGGCCACGATCCCGGACCGGCTTAGCAGATCCACCGTGGGGGTATCCACCCTGTTTTTGGAGCATCGCCGGAACAGTTCGTGGGGATGGGCGTGGATGTCGATTACCTTGATATCGTCCAGATAACACTCGGCGGCCTCGGCTGTCCGGACTCTTCCGGCGGCGATGGCGCCGAGCCCGAAAGAGGCCATTGCCGCCTTAAATATAAACTGCCTCCGGTTCAAGCTATCCCCCGTTGAGTATCTTATGGCGCCGGGTTGATTCCAGGTCGAAAACGCGCTCCGCCGCATCCTAATCAGCCCCCCTCACCTCCGCTCTGAAAGGGGTAACGGCGTCCTCCCTGTTTTTCTTGAACCCATTTTATATTATCCCACCGGCCGGATTCATCAATCCAGGGCCACCACGAATCCGGCTCCGAACCCGTCCCGGGCCAGCCCGTCGGCCATATCCTGAGCCGCCTTTTCGGTGCTCATGCTGAAGATCCTAACCCGGTAAAAAATCCTCGTCCCGTCGTCGAAATCAGAGACTACCGCCTTTTCCGGGGCATACCTCTGGGACAGCCGCCAGGCCAACCGTTCGGCGTTGGTCTTCACCGTAAAGGCTCCCACCTGCACGGTGAAAGGCCCCATCTCAAAGACCGGCGGAGGCTCGCTCCGGCCGGGGCTACCCGCCTGACCCACGGCCTCCACCATTACCGGGGCCGTGCCGGGCCCGGCCACGCCCAGTTCCTTGGCCGCCTTATAGGAAAGGTCGATTATCCTGCCCCGCACAAAAGGTCCCCGGTCGTTGATTCTCAGCCGGGCCTTGCGGCCGTTGTTGAGGTTGGTCACCTCCACCTGGGTGCCCAGGGGCAGGGTTTTGTGGGCCGCGGTCATGGCATACATGTCGTAACGTTCGCCGGAGGCGGTTTTGCGGCCGTGGAACTTGCGACCATACCAGGAGGCCAGGCCCTGGGCCCGGTAACCATGGGACGAGGGGATGGGGTAGTAGGTCCGTCCGCTGACGGAGTAGGGCCTTTGACTGGCCGGAACCTTTTTCCCGGCCACGGCGGGCGGCTGCCCCGGCCGGGGGCCGACTTTTTTGGGGCCGCACCCGGCCGGTATGAAAACCATCATCAGCAACAAAATAAAGACCGACCTGAACATCTTGCAGCACACCTTAGCCTGTCCGTTATTAGTGGGTCAAGTACTCCATACCACAGCATGTGGTTATAGCCAACATCTTACTCCCGGTCCGACCCGCCGAGCAATACGGGGTTCTTTTTCCCTTGACCTCCCATCCTGAGGCGTCATATACTTCGTTTAGCTATATCGTAGCTTTGATGTAGCCATTTCGTATAAATGATCAACACTGTCAATCATCGTAGATTTTGGAAACAAATGTCACCTGACAAGGGGGTCTGAAGATGCGTTTGGCCGGCAAAGCAGCCGTGGTGACCGGATCCTCCAGAGGAGTGGGCCGGGCCGTGGCCCTGGCCTATGCCAAAGAAGGCGCCGATGTGGTCGTCAACTACTCCTCCTCGGCCCAGGCCGCCCAGGAGGCGGTGGCCGAAATAGAGCAATTGGGCCGCCGGGCCCTGGCCGTAAAGGCCGACGTGGCCCAAGAGGAAGACGCCCAGGCCCTGGTCAAGGCCTGTACTGATGAATTCGGACGGCTGGACATCCTGGTCAACAACGCCGGGTTCACCCGGCCGGCCATGCTCCACAAGATGACCGGCGCGCAATGGGACCAGGTCCTGGGGATCCACCTCAAGGCGGCCTGGCTGATGGTAAAGGCCGCCCATTCCGCTTTCAAGGCCCAGGGTTCCGGCAAGATCATCAACGTCACCTCCGTGGCCGGACTGGTGGGCACCGTCGGGCAGGTCAACTACTCCGCGGCCAAGGGCGGGATCATCTCCCTGACCAAGTCCATGGCCCGGGAACTGGCCCGGTACAACGTCTGCGCCAACGTGATCAGCCTGGGGATCGTGGCCACGGACATGACCGAAAAGATCAGGTCCGACCCCAAGCTCCAGGAGATCTATATGAACCGCATTCTCCTCAAACGCTTCGCCGAACTGGAGGATGTAACCCCTTCGTTCGTCTTCCTGGCCTCCGACGAAGCCGACTACATCACCGGCCAGCTCCTGTGCACGGACGGTGGTTATGGAATGATTTAAAAAAAGGAGAGGACTATGGCCGACATTCCGGACAAAATCCAGACCTGGCAGATGGTGGAGGGTCCCAAGTTCGACAAGGAGACCCGGAAGGTAACCGCCCCCGGCAGGTTGGAAAAAACCGAAATCCCCATGCCCCAGCTCGAGGAGGGCCAGGCCCTGGTCAAGGTGGCCGGATGCGGGGTCTGCCACACCGACTTGAGCTATTTCTACGACGGGGTCCCCACGGTCAGCAAGCCGCCCCTGACCCTGGGCCACGAGATCAGCGGCACGGTGGTGGCCGGGCCCACGGACCTGATCGGCAAAAACGTGATCATCCCGGCGGTCATGCCCTGCAACGATCCGGGCTGCGACATCTGCAACTCAGGCCGGGGAAACCGCTGCCTGGCCCAGAAGATGCCCGGCAACAGCCTGGGGCTTTACGGCGGGTTCTCCGATTACATCCCGGTGCCGGCCGGGGACCTGTGCCTCATCGAAGACCGCAAGGGCATTCCCCTGTCGCACTACGCCGTGGTGGCCGATGCCGGCACTACCCCCTACCAGGCGGCCGTGCGGGCTGAGGTGGGCGAAGGCGACTGCTGCCTGGTCTTCGGAGCCACCGGCGGGGTCGGAACCTACATGGTCCAGACGGTCAAGGCCCTGGGAGCCAGGTGCGTCATCGCCCTGGGCAGGGACCAGCCCAAACTGGAGCGGACCCTTAGCTACGGCGCGGACGCCGTAATCAACCTCCGGGATAAAGACCCGAAATCCCTCAAGGGCGAATTCAAGGCCATCTGCAAGGACAAGGGCGTACCCTCGGCCTACGGCTGGAAAATCTTCGAGGTCACCGGGGCGGGTCCGTCCCAGGACCTGGCCCTGAGCCTGCTGGGATTCGTGGGCAAAATGGTGGTGGTGGGCTTCGGCATGGCCAAAAACACCTACATGATCTCCAAGCTTATGGCCTTTGACGCCGACATCCTGGGTTCCTGGGGCTGCCTGCCCAAGTACTACAACGACGTGCTCAAGCTGGTCCAGGAAGGCAAGATTCAGATCGAGCCCTTCCTGGAGACCAAGCCCATGAGCCAGATCAACCAGGTTTTCGAGGACCAGCACGCCGGCAAATTCGACAAACGGCAGGTCCTGGAGCCCGATTTTTAAAAAAAACCTTAGGAGGTGAACAGAATGGCCTTGGAATGGGTGCCCCGTGAAGGCGGACTGAAAGACCACTCTCTTTTCGGCAAGGAGCACTGGGGAGGCGAAAACGAAGCCCCGTGCACCATGTATACTAAAATACCTATCGTCAACCCCAAGACCGGGGAGGCTGTTCCGGATCTCTACTACGCCGAGATCCGCCTGAACAACCCCCGCCAGTACAACTCTTACACCACCGAGATGGTCAAGGGCGTCATCGCCGGGTTCCAGGCCGCCTCTTCGGACCGGTCCGTGGTGGCCGCGGTCTTCACCGGCACCGGCGACAAGGCTTTCTGCACCGGCGGCAACACCAAGGAGTATTCCGAGTACTACTCTCTTCGTCCCAACGAGTACGCCGAGTACATGGACCTGTTCAACGCCATGGTGGACGGCATCCTCATGTGCAAGAAGCCGGTGATCTGCCGGGTCAACGGCATGCGCGTGGCCGGAGGCCAGGAGATCGGCATGGCCTGCGACCTGGCCATCGCCTCGGACCTGGCCATCTTCGGCCAGGCTGGCGCCCGGCACGGCTCGGCTCCGGTGGGCGGCTCCTCGGACTTCCTGCCCTGGTTCCTGTCCATGGAAGACGCCATGTGGAACTGCGTCTCCTGCGAGATGTGGTCGGCCTACAAGATGAAGGCCAAAAACCTCATCTCCAAGGTCATCCCGGTCCTCAAGGATGGCGACAAGTTCATCAACAACCCCCTGATCATCACCGACCGTTACGTTGACGGCGGCCAGATCGTTTACGGAGAGTATAAGTCCGGGCCCGAGGCCAAGGAAGCCAAGGCCATGCTCAAGGAACTGCCCACGGACTTCGCCCTGCTGGACGCCGAGGTCAACCGGATCATCTGGACCTTCACCAACCTCTTCCCCGGTTGCGTGATGATGTCCATCGACGGAGTCCGGGCCAAGAAGAAATTCTTCTGGGATCAGGCCAAGCTCTCCAGTCGGCACTGGCTGATGACCAACATGAACTACGAGGCTTTCCTGGGCTTCGGGGCCTTCAACACCAAGAAGATCACCGGCCAGGACACCATCGACTTCCTCAAGTTCCGGCAGTTGATCGGCGAGGGAGCCGAGATGATCCCCGAAACCTACGCCAAAGTCATGGGGAAACCGCAGGAATAGAAAAAACGGGAAGAGGCCCCATAAAGAGCCTCTTCCCACCTATCTCAAGATAAATAAAATATTGCGAGTGGGGAGCTAATTCCCCCCACGCAACCCCACTCGCACGGAAAGGCTAGGCCTTTCCAAGAGGGCCATGGGCCGATGGCCCATGGCTTTCTTTTTATCCTGCAATAAAGGATACAACGACCGGGGGCAGGCTGACAATAGCCAATATTTGAACATAAGGGGAAGATTTGGCCTGGCCTTCCCTTGGATTTACGCCCCCACGACCTTTTTTTGAGGGCTAAGGAGGATGGAGATGTACGAGCACATAAAAACTAATGTAGGCGAAGAGGTGGCCACCCTGACCCTTAGCCGCGATCCCCTCAACGTTCTCAACATCGCCATGATGAAGGAGATTAATTCCTTCCTGGACGCCCTGAACCAGGAAACCGGACTGAAGGTCCTGCTCATAAAGGCCGAGGGTAAGGCCTTTTCCGCCGGAGTGGACGTGGGCGAGCACCTGGGCGACCGGGTCAAGGAGATGATCGAGGTCTTCCACGGTATTTTTAGACGCATGGACTCCCTGGGGCTGGTCTCCGTGGCCCAGGTCCAAGGTGCGGCCCTGGGGGGCGGCTGCGAGCTGGCCATCTTCGCCGACCTGGTGGTGGCCTCGGAAAAGGCCAAGTTCGGCCAGCCCGAAATCCAGGTGGGGGTTTTCCCGCCCATCGCCGCCCTGGTCATGCCCCGGATCATGGGCCGCAAGAAGGCTTTGGAACTGTGCCTCACCGGCGACGTAATCAAAGCGGCCCAGGCAAAGGAGCTGGGCTTGGTCAACCATGTGGTTGCTCCGGAGGACCTGGAGGCCAAGACCGAGGAGCTGACCAAAAAGCTGACCAACTTAAGCCCCTTGGTCCTGAAGCTGACCAAAAAAGCCTGCCTCCAGGGCCTGGCTGGGGAACAGGAGACGGCTCTGGATGGAATCGAAGATATTTACTTGAACCAACTGATGGTCACCGCAGATGCGGAAGAGGGGCTCCGGGCATTTTTGGATAAAAGAAAGCCGGAGTGGAAAAATAAGTAGGGAAGATCGGAAAAGGGACGGCGGGGCGGTCCTGCCGCCCTTTTGCTCAAATCAGCTTTCCCAGGATGGCTACTCCGGGGTACAGGCGGCCATCTTGCCCTATAACCTTACTTTCAGAACTAAGAAAATACCCGTAAAAACTACAATCAACCTTCTCCACTTCTTCGATAAATCTTTTAAGTCTTTCTTCAATATGTTCATCCGCCTGATCGGAAGGCGGGAGCTTTGGCACCGCAAACAGAACGCCTAAAAATTTAACGCCAAAACCTCGGTAGGTCACTTCTACTTTCTTAGCGTCGCTGACAGCATCTTTCAGCCCGGTCACTAAGGTGTTGTGGATTGCATTTGCCCTGTCGGAAATTATGGGCCATCTTTGCTTTGCTTCAACGATGAATTCATTTTTCTGGTTTTCACAGGTGAACCATAAATCTGTTCTTCCGTTTTTACGCTTCGCTCCATACCCTTTGACATCGCTGTACTCTTCGAGTGCAAATCCTCCGACCTTCCAAACCGCTCCTGCCAGGGTGCTCAATGTCGCTCTTTCGGTATAGAAGTAGAGTCCATCCTCCGAATCATAGTTTGAGTATTCCCTGTTTATTTTAAGCCAGCTGTCCAATATCGGTTTAAGATGCCGTCTGAGAGACGGAGATTTCACCTTACTGCCTATTAGGTCCATCTAAGTCTCCCCCATCATTTATTTCCACAAATTAACCATTGCATCATATACCCCATCAAAATCCCTGCGGCCGATTTTTCCACAAGAAATACATCTTATTGTTATTTCACATCATTTCTGTCCGGTTAAGGGTTGAGAAAAAGGCCTGATTCACCCTGGTTTCCGATATAATGGTGTTGCGCATAACTCACCGATCGGAAAGGACAAATCAGGCCATGGTTCATTGTAACACGATCCTCTCCCAGATGCTCAAGATTGTTCCGAGACATGTTTTCAGCACCCAAAGCCCACGGGACAGGGCGTACGGCCCGCAAATTCAGCCGCTGGGAACAGTTCGTTCACCTCATGGCCATCCAACTGACCGGCCGATCCTCGCTCCGTGACGGGGTAGGTCCATGCGTTCCAGACTGACCAACCTCTACCACCTGGGGACCAAACCGGCCGCCAGATCCACCTTTGCCGAGGCCAACGAAAGGCGGCCGGCAGCCTTCTTCGAGGCCTTGTTCGGATATGTCTACTGTCGTTGTCAACCCGTTGCTCCCAAGCACAAGTTCAGGTTCAAAAACAAGCTCTTCTCCTTGGATACGACCACGATCAGTCTCTGCCTGAGCCTCTTCCCTTGGGCCAGATTTCGAAAGACTAAGGCCGGTATCAAGATCAACACCCTGCTCGACCACGACGGCTATCTGCCTGCCTTTGTTTCAATTTCCGAAGCCAAACGTCATGAGTCCAAGACCGCCAAAGCAATTCACCTTCCCAAGGGCCCCATCGTGGCCATGGATAAGGCCTACATCGCCTTTGCCTGGCTTTTTTCCCTGGCCAACAGGGGCGTTTTCTTCGTCACCAGGATGAAAAAGGGCGCCCGCTACAAGGTCGTCAAGCGCAACAGAGTCAACCGCCGTTTGGGCGTCACCTCCGACCAGGTCATCTGGCTGACCGGAGCCAAATGGGCCGATTACCCGGTGGCCTTGCGAAGAGTCGGCTACCGCTGTAATCCTGAAGGAGGCCTTGTCGGGAAAGTACTGAGCCCGGCTCGGCGGAGAAGATGCGTGGAACGATTGAAGGTCGAACTCCATGTGTCTGAGCGAAGACTCTGCCGGGTGATCGGGCAACCCAGGTCGACCCAACGCCATTGCCCCAAGGTCAAGGATGAGGAGGAGGCCCTGAGAGAGGCGATTATCAAGCTGGCCACACGTTTTGGGCGGTATGGATATCGCCGAATCACGGCTCTCTTGGAGTGGATGGGTTGGCGGGTGAATCACAAAAGGGTGGAGCGCATCTGGCGCCAGGAAGGGCTTAAGGTACCCAAGAAACAATCGAAGAGGGGGCGGCTTTGGATCAATGACGGCTCGTGTGTCCGCTTAAGGCCAAGCAAAAGGAACCATGTCTGGTCCTATGATTTCGTGATGGATCGGGCCCACGACGGCCGGGCGATCAAGATCCTGACCGTGATCGACGAGTTCACCAGGGAGTGTTTGGCCCTGGTGGTTGAGAGGCGGCTCAGATCGGACGATGTTCTTTTCTGTTTGGCGGATCTGTTTTTGGAGCACGGTATCCCGGATCACATCCGGTCAGATAACGGCTCTGAGTTCACGGCTAAGGCGGTAAGGGATTGGCTCTTCAGGATCGGGGTCAAGACCTTGTTCATCGAGCTGGGGAGCCCTTGGGAGAATGGATACATTGAGTCATTCAATGGCAAGCTGAGGGATGAGAAGCTGAACGGCGAGGTCTTTTACACACTCAAGGAGGCTAAGGTGCTCATCGAACGCTGGCGGGTCGAGTACAACACCCTCAGGCCGCACAGCTCCCTTGACTACCGTCCACCCTCTCCCGAGGCCATCCAGGGGGTACCCCCTGGATGGGAGGATATGGCTCCTCCTTGGCTCAAAACAGATCGATCTCTAACTTTGGAACTGGTACATTAACTGGGGGCAGGTCAATCGTCAGCCTTATCAGGTCGGAGTAACGTGCCACATGGAGTTGTCGGCCTGATCCCAAATCCATTCCGGATGGACCGGGGCATTAAGGGGAGGATGTTCATTGGGCAAGGCCTTTTTCCAAATCTCCGCAAGGTCTGATCCGGTATCCGGGTCACGAGGAATAATAGTTGGGCACCCACAGAAGCAGGTCCGGGACAAACATGCAAAGTGCCAGAACCAGGAAGAGAGCCAACAGGAAGATCCAGGACTCCTTTACCACCTCCTCAAAGGAGCAATTGGCCAGGGATGCTCCGAGAAAGACCAAGATCCCCATGGGCGGAGTCACTCCACCGATCATCAGGGTCAGGACGGTAACCACCCCGAAATGGACGGGATCTATGCCCGCAGAAGTAACCACGGGCAGGGTCAGCGGGACCATGACCACCAGGGCGGTGATGGGATCCAGCAGGCAGCCCCAGATGATAAAGAAGCCCACGATAAGGGATAGGATGACCCATTTGTTGGTTGAGATGTTGGTGAAGAATTCGTTGATCAGTTCACCGGCTTGCATCTCCGCCACCAGATAGGCGAACAACCCGGTGGAGGCGATGATGATCAGGATCACACCCGAGTTGAGGACGGATTCGGTTAAAATTCCGGGTAACTGACGCAGGGTGAAACCCTTGTAGACGAACAGCCCCAGGATGATGGCGTAGACCACCGCCACCACGCCTGCTTCGGTGGGGGTGACGATTCCGGTGGTCATGCCGCCGACGATGATGAGAGGCATCAGCAAAGCCAGGAAGGCGTGTCCGAAGGCTTGGACTACCTGCCGCAGGGAGGCCCTGGGATGGGCGGGATATTTTCGCTTGCGGCTGATCAGATAGGACGAGATCAGCAGGAAAATGCACATCAGCACGCCAGGGACCATTCCGGCCAGGAAGAGGTCTCCGATGGAGGAGGACGACAGCAGGCCGTACACCACCAGCGGAATGCTCGGCGGGAAGATGGGGCCGATGGTACTGCTGGCCGCGGTTATGGCGGCGGAATAGCCCGGGGTGTAACCTTCCTTTTTCATGGCCGGGATCAGCACCGAACCGATGGCCGAGGCGTCGGCCATGGCCGATCCGCTCACTCCGGAGAAGACCATGTTGGCCAGGATGTTGACATGGGAGAGGCCGCCCCTGATATGGCCCACCAGGGTGGAGGTGAACTGGAGCATGCGGTCGGTGATACCGCTGCGGTTCATCAGATCACCGGCCAGAAAATAGAAGGGGATGGCCAGATAGGTGAAGTTGTCCACCCCGCGGACGTAGGACATGCCGATCAGGTAGATGGGGATGTCATATATGGTGACAAAAAGGACACAGGCCAGGCCCATGCTGACAAAGACGGGAAATCCCAGGGCCATGAAGCCGAACAGCGGTGCGAGGAGGGTTGCAAATGCCCAGATGTCCAACCTAATTCTCCTTCCAATCACCGATCAGCCGGCGCAGAATGTAGTAGGCGAAAAGAGCCGTGCCTACGGGTACGGACGAAAACTTGGCGTTCAGGGGCAGGGGCAGGGCCGTAAATTCCATGCCGACCATAGCTTCCATACTGCCCAGGCCGGCAAAAAACACAATCACCAGAAAGCCCAGGGTCAGAACGGCCTCGATCAGTTTAAGCCTCCGGGCGTTGGTCTGAGACAACTTCGACGTGAGTATGGTCAGCTTCAGATGCCGGCCGTCCCGGATTAGCAGACAGGCCGAGGTCCAGATGGTCCAGGCGAATAGAACCACGCACAAATCCTCGGCCCAGGAAAAGGACGCCCCGAACATATACCGACCGATCACCTGCCCGAAAGCGATAACCACCAATGCGGTGATGCACGCCCCCAGGAAGACACTCAATATCCAGTCGACTAACCGATTTACTTTGGCCATATCGAAACGGTCCCCATCCTGTTATGTGGTGAGTCCCGGCTTATTGCGCGACTCGTTCTCTTACGGATAGAAGGGAGCCCTCAAGGGCTCCCTTCTGATCTAGATCATAGCCCGTGGATCTTATCGTACAGACCCGCCGGCCAGGCCTTGCCGTCAAGACCCTCGATAACCTTGCGGCTGCTGTCCACCCAGGGTTTGAGCGGAGGCAGGACCATGGTCATGCCCTCGGCCCGGCAAGCGTCGAACCACATCTGGGTATTAGTCTTGAGCCACTCGATGGCCCATTCGTTGGCCGCCTTGCCGGCCTTGATCAGGATGTCGCGCTGGCCTTCGGTAAGGGAATTGTATTTGTCCCCGTTCAACCACCAGCCCATGGCCGAACGTACATAGTCAATGCCGGTATAGTATTTCTGAACTTCGTAGAACTTATATCCGTAGACCGTCTCCATGCCGTTTTCCTGGCCGTCGACGACCTTCTGCTTAAGGGCGTTGTAGATCTCGCCGGCGGCGATGGCCGCCGTGGAGGCACCCCAGTCCTCCAGGGCGTCCTGGACGCCGGGGAGCTTGGGAGACCTGAGCTTGAGCCCCTTCATGTCCCCGGGCACGACGACCATCTTGTTGCGGGTGCTCAGGGCCCGGGGCGAACGGAAACCTAACACGCCCATCCACTTGCAGTTGTTGGCCGCCTCTACCTTGGCCATCATCTCCTGAAAGATCGGAGACTCCAGGAAACGGGCCACGTGGGCATCGTCCTTGTACAGATAGGGGGCGAAGCCGATTATGAAGGGTTTGCCCTCGGCCATGAGAACCGCCAGGCTGTAGTCCATGTGGAAAATATCCAGGGAGCCCTTGCGCATCTGGCCGATCATCTGGGGCAGGTTGCCCAGCTGGCTGTTGGGAAAGATCTGGATCTTGATCTCTCCGTTGGACATTTTCTCCACATTCTCTTTCAATTTTTCCGGCACCACGAACTGTAGCGAGCCAGGAACCCCGCAGTGCCCCAATCTCAGGGTAATCGCCTCTGCGGATGCCTGTCCGCCGGTTTCCACCCCCATGAGTGACAGCACAAAAATTACCACCAACAGATATTTGACCCCTCTAAGCATATTCTCCTCCTGTGGTTAAACTTACTTAACTAAAAGCATGTTCTCCTCCTGTGGTTAAACTTACTTAACTAATCCACTGCTTCGAATCGATAAGATCCGTTCTTGGTACCGGCCCGGCTCGGTCTTTAACCGTATCGCCGAGATTAAAGGGCTCGCGTGGCCTCGGCTGGAAGTCCCCCTCAAAGGAGGCGTCTTTCCGGCCGTAGTGGTGGGCCGCCTGCACGGCGGCGTGAACATGTTCCGGGGGGCAATCGGGCGGGACCTCGTTGAGGAACAGGAGGAATTTGCCGCCGCGGTTCCCGACCCGGACATACTCCTTGACCCGTTGGACGATCGCCTCCGGTGGGCCCTGGCTCAGCAGGGAACAATCGATGCCCAGCAACAGGGGAATGTCTTGCTGTTGGGCGAATTTCTTGAAAAGCTCAGGCCCGTGGTGGTGGACATCCGGATCCAGGGCCTGAACATTGGAAGGATGCCCCTGCAGCTTAAGCTCCATCAGTTTGGTCGGATCCGCCAGGTGCATCTCGCCCCACCAGCCCTTTACCTGGACATTTCCCAATTCCTTGTCCAGCCTTTTTATGTAGCCCAGGGCATACTCCTCCAGGATGGCCAGATTGGTCACCGGCAGCGAGGCCAGGGCGTCGGCGCCCACGGCCATGAAGTCCCCGCCGCACTCCCTGCGCAGAGCCGTTATCCAGGGGGCCAGAACATCATCGGCAATGAAGCGGAACAGTCTGTGGGCGAACTCCGGCTGCATCATGATGTCCATGACTACGTTGGACAGACCCCTGATATTGCAGGCCAGGGTAAACGGGGCGCAGAACCTGAACTGGGGCTGAATGCCCAGATCAATTACCTTTTTATACATCTGGATGATAAACGGCATCCGTCCGTCTTTGCCGGGATCGGGAGGCTTCAGGCGATCCAGATCGGCCTCGCTTTTCACCAGCATATCGCTGGCCTTAATCTCCGGGAACATCTCCGGCATCCAGTTCAGGGGCTGCCCCAGGGCCTCGGCTTCGATGTTGTAGATGTCGTAATAAAAAGCCGGGGCGTCCAGGCGGTAATATTCGGTGACGGCCAGGTGGGTCTCCACGAAAGTATCCGGATCGGCCAAAAGCCGCTCCAGGGTCATGCCGGCCAGACGGAAGGTGTGGGGCCCGACCTGGGCCAGAACCGGAACCGTATCCGCCTCGCCCCGGTAGGCTTTGCCGACCCTGGCCAGTCCTTGTTTCATCCTATCGGAGAGCAATTCGAGCCTCACTGTTAAGGTACCCGTCCATTACTGATCCTTCCTTAAAGGCCTCCCTCTCAAGGCGTGGCCCGCGACCAGGCCGGGCCGCCGGGCCGGGCCTTTCCAAGGGTATTCTTCGCTTTCGGCGGGCGTGACGGCTGGTATGGCCGAGCTCACATACGGAGCCGCAACGGTCCCGCAAACGAGCAAGAGCCTTTGGGGGAGGAAGCCCTTCCCGGTCCGCTTACGGCTCATTTATAAAAACCGGCCTCTTTGGCCCGCAGATCGGAAAGCCCGACAAGTTCGTTGAACTCATCGAAACAGCTCATCCGCTCCCGATAACCGTCCGTGGTGCCTGTACGCAACATCTCCTTGGCCAGGTCGGTGGCGGCCTCGGCCACGGCATAGGTCATGGCCACCGGGAAGGTCACCACGTTATAGCCGATCTTCTCCAACTCCTTGGCCGGCAGAAGCGGGGTTTTCCCTCCTTCTATATTGTTGGCCATGGTCGGGGCCTGGACCTCGCGGTTGATCCGCTCCATCTGCTCAATGCTGGTGGGGGCCTCGATGAAAATCAGATCCGCCCCGATCTCCCTGAAAAGGTTGGCCCGTTCAATGGCGTCGTCCAACCCGTTCACGGCCAGGGCGTCGGTCCGGGCCATGATGATGAAGTCCTTGTCTTGCCGGGCGTCCAGGGCGGCCTTCAACTTGGCCGTCATCTCCTCCCGGTCGACCACCTGCTTGCCCTGCATGTGGCCGCAGCGCTTAGGAAACTGCTGGTCCTCGATGAACACTCCGCCCGCCCCACAGGCTTCCACCTTCTTGACCATCCGCTGGACGTTAAGCACGCCCCCGTGACCGGTGTCGCCGTCGGCCAATAGCGGAATCTCCACCGCACCCGCGATACGTCCGATATGGTCGACCATCTCGGTCAGGGTCAGCAAGGATACGTCCGGTTTGCCCAGCAGAGTCGCACTGACCGAGTAGCCGCCCACGGTCAGGGCCTTAAATCCGGCTTTCTCCATAATCCTGGCGGTCAGGGTGTCGTGGACCCCCGGCAGAATCAATATCTCCGGCTCATTAATGTATTGACGAAATAAAGTGGTTCTTCTCATTGGTTTCACTACCTCCCCAATATTTGCTCACAGTGAACACCATTTGCAAAAAAAAATCGCTACTGCCGTGAAGGGTTACAGAAGACCACCATAATTTTGGCCTTCTTGTCACCGAGGCTGCACGACATGTGGGGCCTGTCCGAATCAAAGTAAACGCAATCTCCCGTGTTTATTATGTGGGAACGTCCGTCGTAGATGAACTCCACCGCTCCTTCCAGCAATAAATGCAATTCCTGCCCCTCGTGCTTAAAAGGTTCAGAGGGTAAATCAAATCCGGTGGTGATCATGTATCCGTCCATCAGGCGGTCTACCCGTTTATAGGTCAAGGACTCATAATGGTATCCCTCACCTGTAACGGTATGCATTATCGGCCGTCTTTCACCTGCCCGCACAATTGTAAGGGAATTGTCCTCCTTGGGCGAGGGTTCTTCACCCATCAAATCCTGGACATTGACCCTGAAGGCGTAGGCGATCTTGGTTAGGGTCGCTATGGTCGGCATTTTATCGCCGTTTTCAATCTGGGATAGATAGCTTTTGGACAGCCCCGTGGTCTCGGACATCCTGTCCAGGGTCCATCCCATGGCCATCCTTAACTCCCGGATCTTCCGGGCAATGGCCTCTGCCAATTGCTGAAGTTTTTTCTCAATCTCTACCATGGCAACAATGTACACTGACAGCGAACTTAAAATCAAGTCAATTTTTCAAGAACCTTGTCTTACCTGTAAATGGCGGAGAAAAAGTGAGACGGGTGGCGGTCGAAAAGCGTGACACCTGGTTCATGATTATCCGAGTCTCCAATTGCCTGTCAAGGAACTCCTTCCCTAAGTTTTGGGTTTGAATGATTTCTGTGTTTTGATTCGGCCGTGGCTTGTTGCTTGACCGTTTCTTAGCCTGGCGGAGGCGATAGCTGTCTCCGTTTGCTTCTATGATGTGGCAACGACGTGTGATTCGATCCAGGAGGGCCCCGGTGAGTCTTTCGGAGCCGAAGACCTCGGTCCATTGTTCAAACGGCAGGGTGGTTGTGATCAAGAGGCTGTGGTGCTCATAAGCCCGGCCTACGATTTCAAAGAGCAACTCGGCCCCGATCTTTGAAAAGGGGACGTAGCCCAGTGATCCTCCCCTGAATTGATGGACACCCAGATAAGCGTCTATGATGCTATTGGAAGTGTTCGTTGAACAAGAAGCGCAGGCAGTACACACGGGAATACAAAGTTGAAGCAGTCAGGTTGGTTACCGAGGGCGGTCAAAGCACCGCCCAAGTGGCTCGGGATCTGGACATAGGAGCGAATGTCCTTCAGCGCTGGAAGAAACAGTTTACTGAAGACCCGGCCCACTCCTTCCCTGGCCAGGGCCGCCTCAAACCCGATGACGAGGAACTTCGGAAACTCCGCCTGGAGAATGCCAGACTGCGCCAGGAGCGCGACATATTTTAAAAAGCAATCGCCATCTGCTCGGAAACCACAAAATGAGGTATCGGACCATGAAGGCCAATGCCAAGCAATTTCGGATCGGGTGGATGGCCAAAGCTCTGGGTGTTTCCGCCAGCGGCTACTATGGCTGGTTGAAACGCCCCGAAAGCAGTCGTGAAAAGGAAAACAGGCGACTAACCGTCGAGATCAAGGCCGTCCATGATGCGGCCTCACGTCAGACCTATGGCAGCCCCAGAATCCAGGCCGAGTTGGAAAATAGCGGTGTGTCCTGTTCTCGAAACAGGGTGGACCGGTTGATGAGGAAGGAAGGTATTCGGGCCAAGCAGAAACGAAAATTCAAAGTGACTACGGATTCAAAACACTCCCTGCCGGTGGCCCCCAACCTGCTCGACCGGAACTTCTGGGCTGATCGCCCCGACCAGACCTGGCTGGCTGATCTGACCTAGCAGGCTGTTGAAAAACTCGGTTTACCGGTTGAAAGAACAGGTATTGGCTGCTAGCCTGGTTTCACCTTAAGGAGGAGACCGGGATGCGGGGAGTCAAAGATAGCGAAGAGGGGATGTTCAGCTACCTATCGCCAGAACAGCGTGTTCCAAAGAATCATCCTCTTCGGCCAATCCGGGATATGGTTGATTCGGCATTTGCGGAGATGTGGTCGCAATTGGAGACGATTTATTCATCGACCGGTCGTCCTTCGATTCCCCCGGAAAGCCTTCTTAAGGCGCTGCTGCTGCAAATATTTTATTCGATCCGCAGCGAGCGCCAACTGATGGAGCAGATGGATTACAATCTCCTCTTCCGCTGGTTCGTTGGTCTGAGCATGGATGATCCGGTCTGGTATCACTCGACCTTTTCCAAAAACCGAGACCGGTTTCTTCAAACCGATCTGGCCGAGTCTTTTTTCCGTTCCATTTTGGCTCAAGCCGAAGAATCCAAGTTGCTGTCCGAGGATCATTTCAGTGTTGACGGAACGCTCATTGAGGCATGGGCGTCGATGAAAAGCGTCAGACCCAAGGATCAATCCCCGGATGAGCCGCCCAAAGGAGGCGGACGAAATGGGACAGTTGATTTTCGCGGCCAGAAGCGGAGGAACGAGACCCATGCTTCGACCACGGATCCCGAGGCCAAATTGTTCCGCAAGGGTAAGGGCAAAGAGACCAAGTTGTGCTACATGGGCCATGTTCTGATTGAGAATCGCAACGGGTTGGTTGTCAACAGCCGGTTGACCCAGGCCAGCGGTAAGGCCGAGCGTGAAGCGGCGCTGGACATGGTCGGCGACCTGAAAGGTGAGCACAGAATCACGCCGGCGGCTGATAAAGGTTATGACGCCAAAGAGTTCGTCCGCGATCTCCGCGATCTTGAAGCGACCCCGCACCTGGCCCAAAACAATACCAACAGGCGCTCGGCCATCGACGGCCGAACCACTCGGCATAAAGGCTACAAGATCAGCCAACGATTCCGTAAACGAATCGAAGAAGTTTTCGGTTGGGCCAAGACCGTTGGTAATATCCGCAAAGTCAAACACCGGGGCGTCAAGAAGGTAGCTTTGAATTTCACCCTGGCCGTGAGCGCCTACAACCTGGTCAGGATGAAAAACCTCCGGGCCCAGGTCGGACCATGAGCAAAACCATGTTGGCCGCCACTCTCCTTACCACAAAGGAGTCCTGGCGAGAACCTATAGCATAGACTCAACGTTTATGCAGCGAACGCAGACACTGCATACTCACATCACTTTCTGATTCTGACCCATATGTGACCACTCATTGGTTACAAAAGGATGCTTTTTCAACAGCCTGCTAGGGCCGTCCGCTTTTTCAGGCCAATAATCGCTTGGAGGGGGGCGGACCTCTCTGATACCATGATTTGCGGTGCGGGACCGGTGGGTGCCTGGCGGCTGAGAGCCGTATTTTTATCGGAGTGGGGCGATATCGCTTTCCCGATTTGGCCTTGACACTCCAAGGAGTTCTATTTTATTGCTGACGTAGCTGTATAATAGCTATCTTATAATCACACCCCAACAACGGAGAGCGGTAATGAATGAGATTCTTTCCGGCAAACAGGGTCAGAAACTGCTGCTTCTGGGTAATGAGGCCATTGTCCGGGGAGCGGTGGAGGCGGGGCTGGGATACGCCAGTTCCTATCCCGGAACGCCCTCGTCCGAAGTCCCGGATACTCTATTCGCTTTGCGCAAAGATGCGGATTATTATTTTGAATACGGGACCAACGAGAAAGTCGCCTTCGAGTCGGCCGGCGGGGCGGCCCTGGCCGGGGCCTACTCCCTGACCAGCATGAAACACGTGGGGCTGAACGTGGCCGCGGACCCCATGATGACCCTGGCCTACGTGGGCGTACCGGGGGCCATGGTCATCTACAACGCCGACGACCCCTCCATGTTCTCCTCCCAGAACGAGCAGGACAACCGCTACTACGCCAAGATAAGCGGGCTGCCCATGCTGGAGCCCTCCAACAGCCAGGAGATGAAAGACTTCACCGTCTACGCCTTCGAGCTTTCCAAGGAGCTGGGGGTGCCGGTCTTTCTGCGCTCCACCACCCGCATCGCCCACACCAGGAGCCAAGTCAAGGCCGGGCCCATCAAACCGGCCGTGACCAAGGGCGTCTTTGAGAAAAACCCCATGGCCAAGGTTCCGGTTCCGGCCGTGGCCCGGCAGCTCCATCCCCGGTTTCTCAAAAAGCAGGAGAAGGCGCTGGAGCTCAGCAACAAGTCCAAGCTGAACAAAGTCTACGGCAAGGGCGACTTGGGGATTATCACCGGCTCGGTCTCCTTCAACTACGTCATGGACGCCCTGGACGAGCTGGGACTAAAGGACAAGGTGGCGGTTCTCAAGCTGGGCTGGGCCAACCCCCTACCCGACCGAAAGATCGTCAATTTTCTCAAAGACAAGAAACAGGTCCTGGTGGTGGAGGAACTGGAGCCCTTTTTCGAGGACGCGGTTCGGGCCCTGGCCCAGAAAAACGGCCTGACCCTGCCCATCCTGGGCAAGGACGGCAAAATCCTGACCCGGCTTTACGAGTATGATCCGGCCATGGTCCGCCGGGGCATAGCCAAGGCCTTCAAGGTCCGCTACCGAGGCAAAAAGCCGCTGGACCTGTCCGATCTGCCGGCCCTGCCCGGACGGCCGCCCAACCTCTGCGCCGGCTGTCCCCACCGGATGACCTATTATGCCGTCAAGAAGGTGGCCGGGCCCGACACGGTCTACGGCACCGATATCGGCTGCTACACCCTGGGGCTTCTGCCGCCGTACTCCATCGCCGATTTCCTGTTGTGCATGGGTTCCTCGGCCAGCGCCGCCGGGGGCGTCTCCAAGGTCGGAGACAAGCGGGTCATCTCTTTCATCGGCGACTCGACTCTGTTCCATTCCGGCCTGACCGGCATCGTCAACTCAGTGCACAACCGCCATAAATTCACCCTGGTCATCCTGGACAACGGCACCACGGCCATGACCGGCCACCAGCCCCATCCGGGGATGAATGTGGAGCTGGCCGGGCTGGACGACCGGCGCCATGTGGATATCGAAAAAACAATCCGGGCCTTGGGCGTGGAACATGTGGCCGTGGTCAAGCCCAAGAATCTCAAGAAAACCGAAGAGGCGATCAAGAAGGCCCTGGAGTTCGACGGCTTCTCGGTGATCATCTCCCAGGAGATCTGTCCCCTCTACGGACGGAGATTCAAGAAACCCAGCGGAGTAACCTTCACCGTGGACCAGGACAAATGCAAGAACCACCGGGTCTGCGTCAACGAATTCGCCTGCCCGGCCTTCTTCCTGGAGGGCGGCAAGGTCAAGATCGACGAAAACTTGTGCATCGGATGCGCGGTCTGCGCCCAGGTCTGCCCCGAGAAGGCCATCGTGCGGCGGGCCAGATAGGAGGAACGGATGGATACCAAGAGGATCATCTTTGTGGGCGTGGGCGGACAGGGCAACCTTCTGGCCTCCCGCCTCCTGGGCGAGGCGGCCGTGGCTTCCGGAGTCCCCATCAACGTGGCCGAGGTCCACGGCATGGCCCAGCGGGGCGGTGTGGTGGAATCGTCGGCCGTACTGGGCAGGGCCGTCAGCCCCATCGTCTCCGACGCCGAGGCGGACATCATCCTGGGTTTCGAGCCGGTGGAGACGCTCCGGGCCCTGACCAAAGCCAACCGCGACACCCTGGTCATCACCTCCACCTCCAAACTGCCGCCTTTCACCGTGGCCACCGGCCAGGCCACCTATCCGGAGTTGAACGACATCCTGAATCTGATCAAGGGCAAGGTCAAAAAACTGATCGCTTTTGACGCCATGGCCGAGGCCCTCAAGGCCGACAACCCGCTGGGCTTGAACATCGTTCTGCTGGGAGCGCTTTCGGCCGTGGGCAATCTGCCGGTCAAGGAGGCGGCCATCAGAAAGGCCATCGAGACCAAGACCAAGAAGGCCTTTTTGGAAAGCAACATGATGTGCTTCGAACTGGGGGCGGCCGCGGCCAAAGCCGCCTACTAGCCCGAGGGCCCAAAAATACACCGCAAACGAACGGTGCCGGGGGTAAAGCCTCCGGCGCTGTTTCGTTTTCAGGGCAGTTACCGGCGTCAGGGAAGCAACCCTGACGCCACCCGGCGATTGGGGTAACGCCGGAGCCCATATCCCCCGGCTCACAGACCTGAGTGGCGTGCCGTCGGAACCAGTCTTTCTGGAATCGTACGCAAGGACTATGCGCTGTCGGGGCCGCGTCCCCGGCACCTAACCAAATACTCCCTCTCCCCTTGAGGGGAGAGGGCTGGGGTGAGGGGTGAAGATAAACTCCCTTATCCCGGCTAATGTGCTGTCATGGCTGCGTCCATGACAGCTCGGTCTCGCCCCGTCGGCTGCTCTACTCCTCCTCCGGAATGATCGGTTCGCCCCATTTCTTCACCGCGGCCACGCCCCCGGAAAGGTTGACCGTGTTCTTGAACCCGGCCGCCTTGAGGGTCACCTGGGCCTCGTAGGAGCGGGCCCCGGAGTTGCAGACCAGGATCAGGGGCTTGTCCCGTGGCGCCTCGTCCAGCCGGTCGGCCAGGGTCTCCTGGGGCAAGGGGCGCCAGCCCCGGTCGGCCAGGGCGTCCACGTAGGGTTTGGAGTTGGCCTCGCTGCGTACGTCCAGGAACACGGTGCCCGCCTCCGGGTGGTGGAGCCGGGCCGAGAACTCCTCCGGGGAGAGGCTCTCCAGCCTGCCCTCCAAGACGTTCTCCACGGTGTTGGCCGCGGCGTTGAGCACGTCCATGGCCGAGGCGTAGGGCGGAGCATAGGCCACCTCCAGGTTGGAAAGATCTTCCAGGAGAGGCTTCGACGGCAGCAGGGCGGCCACGGCGTTGATCCGCCCGGCCAGGGCGTCGCCGTGGGGGCCGACCCCCTGGAGCCCCAGAACCCGGCCGCTCTTCCGGTCGGCGATGAGTTTGAGGTAGAGCATCTCGTTCTCGGGGTAAAAATGGGCCCGGTCGGGCTGGACCACCAACGCGGACACGGGGTCGAACCCGGCCGCCTGGGCCGAGGCCGTGGTAAGGCCGGCCTTGGCCGTGGTCAGCTCGAATATTTTCATAATCCAGGAGCCGGAAACGCCCTTGAACCTGGCCTTGGGCTTGTCCGCGGCCAGGTTGGTGCCCACCACCCGGCCCTGGCGGTTGGCCACCGAGCCCGAGGCCAGGCGCAGCTCCCGGCCGCTGATGAGGCAGCGCTGGACCACACAGTCTCCGGCGGCGTAGATCTCCGGATCGCTGGTCTGGAGAAACTCATTGACCACGATGCCGCCCCGGGGCGAAACCTCCAGCCCGGCCGCCGCGGCCAGGGAGTCCTCGGGCCGGACCCCGGTGGCCATGATCACCAGGTCGGCCGGGCGCTCCTGGCCGTTGAACCGGACCGCCCGGACCCGGCCCTGGCCGTCGCCCTCGAATCCCTCCACCCTGGTGCCCAGGAACAGCTGGATGCCGTCCTGCTGGGCCAGATGGTTCTCCGCGAAGCGGGCCAGCTCCGGGTCCAGCAATCCGGGCAGGATCTGGTTCTCCAGCTCGAAGATGTCCACCTCCACGCCCCACAGGTCGGCCAGGGCCTCGGCCATCTCCAGCCCGGTGGGGCCGGTCCCCAGCACCGCGGCCCGCTCCACCTTGCCATGGGCCACGGCGTTCTTGATGTACCGGGCCTGATGCAGGTCGGCCACGGGCAGGATCCCCTCCAGCTCCACCCCCGGCAGGGGCGGGATGGCGGCCCGGGTGCCGGTGGCCAAAACCAGCCGGTCGTAGGGCAGGGTCTTCTCCTCTCCATCCCTGACCCTGCTCAGGCGGACCTCTTTGGCCTGGCGGTCGATCTCCTCGGCCCGCCATCCGGCCAGGACCTCGATGCCCTTGGCTCCCCTGAAAAACTCCTCGTCCCGGACCATGTGAAAGCTGGTGCTGCGCAGCCCGTTCAGCTCGGCCACGTCCCCGCCCACGTAGTAGGGGATGCCGCAGCCGCCGTAGGAGATTACCTCGTCCCGGTCGACCATGGTCACCCGGGCTTCAGGCAGGAGCCTCTTCAACCGGCAGCCGGCCTTGGGCCCGGCCGCCACCGCACCGATAATCACTACTCTCAGACTCACCTATGCCTCCTTGTGCGGCCCCTCCCCAAGCCGCTGTTCTTCCCTCATGGCCCCTCCGGCCCGGCCCTTGAGCGGGCCCGCCGGCCAGGAGATACCCTAAGCTCAAACCGTGGTATAAGGCAAGGCGCTTGTGGCCTAAAAATCTTTCCCGGTCAGGGGATCGGAGTTCCTTGAGGGGCGGAAGAGATGCTCCTATAATGAACCGGTTCCATTTTATCTCAACAAGGAGAAGACCATGTATTGGAGAAGCAAGGATACCCTCGGAAGGCCGGAGTGGTCCATGGCCCGATCGCTCTACAAGTCCATGGGCTACAGCGACGACGACCTGAGCCGGCCCCTGATCGGTATCTCCAACTCTTGGAACGCCGTGGTTCCGGGGCACAAAAACCTCCGCCAGGTGGCGGAACATGTCCGTCAGGGCATCTTCCGGGCCGGAGGGACTCCGGTGGAATTCGGCGGCATCGGGGCCTGCGACGGCATCGCCGAGGGCCACCAGGGCATGAAATACATCCTCCCCACCCGGGAGTTGGTGGCCAACTCGGTGGAGATGATGGTGGAGGCCCACCGCTTCGACGCGGTGGTCCTGCTGGGCTCCTGCGACAAGATCGTGCCGGGGCTGCTCATGGCCGCGGCCCGGATAGATATCCCGGCCATCATTGTGGTGGGCGGGCCCATGGAGGGCGGCTGCCAGTTTGACGACCGGTCCGCGGACACCACCTCCCTGACCGAGGCCTACGGCATGCTCAAGGCCGGCAAGATCGACGAGACCGACTTCGCCCGGCTGGAGGACGGAGCCGGGCCCACCTGCGGCTCCTGCTCTTTTTTGGGCACGGCCAACACCATGTGCTGCCTGGCCGAGGCCCTGGGAATGACTTTGCCGGGCAGCTCCACCATCCCGGCCACCCAGGCCGACCGGCTCCGGGCGGCCCAGGCCTCGGGCCAAAGGATCGTGGAGATGGTCTCTCAGGGTCCCCGGGCCGGAGAGATCCTGAACCGAAAAGCCTTGGAAAACGCGGTCCGGGTCTCCTCGGCCATCGGCGGCTCCACCAATGTGGCCCTGCACCTGCCTGCCATCGCCTATGATGCCGGGGTGGAGCTGACCATGGACCGCTTCGAGGAGCTGAGCTCCACCACTCCCCACCTGGCCAGGATGAACCCCGCGGCCCCGGCCAACCTGCCCGACTTCCACCAGGCCGGGGGCATCCCCTCGGTCATGAAGGCCCTTCTGCCCATTCTCAACGGCGACGCCCTGACCGTCACCGGAAGGAGCGTGGCCCAGAACGTGGCCCCGGCTCCGGACCCGGAGGGATCCATCATCCGCCCCCTGGACAACCCCTGGTCGGCCGGCGGCGGTCTGGCCGTGCTCAAGGGCAACCTGGCCCCGGACACGGCCATCACCAAGCCGGCGGCCATCAGACCGGAGATGCGGACCTTCACCGGACAGGCCCGGTGCTTCGATTCGGAGGAGGAGGCCAATCAGGCCATCGGCGAGGGGCTGGTCCAGGAGGGAGACGTGGTGGTGGTCCGCTACGAGGGCCCCAAGGGCGGTCCGGGCATGCGCGAGATGTTCAAGGCCATGAAGCTGCTCTACGGCCGGGGCCTGGCCCTCAAGACGGCCCTGATCACGGACGGCCGCTTTTCCGGGACCAACAACGGCTGTTTCGTGGGCCACATCTCCCCGGAGGCGGCCGAGGGGCGGCCCCTTGGCCGTGGTCCAAGACGCGGACCGGATCACCATCGACGTGCCCAACCGGTCCCTGGAGCTCCACGTCCCGGACCAGGAGATCGCGGCCCGGCTGAAAAGCTGGACCCGGCCCAAGGCCAAAATCCGCAAGGGCTACCTCTCCCTTTACGCCCGGCTGGCCGAGTCGGCCTCCAAGGGGGCCATCATCCGCCACCAGGATGAGGATTAGAGGGATTTCCCGAGGTTGAGATGGTCCGGCAAATCGTCCTCCGGCTGTTTTTAATAAAGCAAGAGGCCCGCGGGCAGAGTGATCGTCGTAAATGTGTTCCGGTTCGGCTGTCGGGGCTGAGACCCCGACAGCCTGTAGTTTTGATATGTATCGGAACCTTACCTCGGCAGTTGACAAAGGCCGGATCATCCCCGATCAGAGCCGCCTCCGCGACCGCAAAGGTTGCCACTTTGGCCAGGGGATGATTCCGCCGAAAGCAAAAGACAGGATGAAAGTACTTCCGGCCCGGTTTTCGGAAAGGCGCCGCCTGGAAGAAGAGCCCCGAAACGGCCCTACTCCACCCGCCGTTTCCAGGGGGACTTGACCTCCCGCTCCAGCTCGGTGCTGAGGGAGACCATCAGGAACTCGTTGAAGTAGAACTCCCCGTCCAAAGCCAGCCCGTCCACCCCCGCGCCGATGGAGAACCAGTCGGTGATCTCCCAGGTTTTGGAAAGCCCGAAGGTGACGTGGTTGGGAGCCTGGTAAAAGGGATCCCCGTCCTCGGTGTAGAAGTCGTCGCCGATCCAGTAGTTGCCCCACAGCTTGAAGCCCTTGAACTCGGCAAAGGCGCCGAAGGTCACCCCGCTGCCGGAATAGCGCTCATCCGAATCCCGGTCCGGGATGACGTGGGAGTAAAGGTAATGGGCGGTCAGGCCCGCGGTCACCACCGGCACCGGCAGATACACCGTCCCGCCCAGGGCCATGCTGAAATCGTCGGAGACCGGCGCGTCGGCCGAGAAGAGCTGCCCGCCCCGGTGGATCCAATGGAACTGGTAGTCGAACTCCACAAATTCCAGGTCCGCCTTGGTGACGGCCCCCACGTCGAACTTCTCCCGGCTCTCCTCGGTGTTGATCACCTGCCAGTTGATCCAGGCCGTCTGGCTGAGCCACTTCCAGCCTCCGAACAGCTCCAGGCCGTGCTCCGTGGGCCGGTCGAACTTGAGGGTGTCGTCGAAAATGGCGTCCAAAAAGGTGTGCCGGTCCCGGTCCAGGTTGCCGATGGTCAGGGCGAAGTTGTTCTCGTATTCGTATTTTAACTGGGCGTAGAACTGGTACTCCTCCAGTTCGTCCTCATCGCCGAAAGTCCGGCCCAGGAAGGCCCCCACGGCCAGCCGCAGGTTGGGCAGGGGCCGGTAGACTCCGCCCAGGGTGAAGAACTGGCCGAAGAAAGTCTCGCCTTCGCGGTATTTGGTGGCGTCCCCGCTGTATTCCAGGTTGACGAAATAGGACTCGGAGTCGATCAGCAGGCCGATGGTGTCGGCCGAGGCCCGGATCGGCCCCAAGGAGATAATCAAGGCTGTAAGAGCGATTGAAAACAGAGCTTTTTTCAAACCCGTCATGCGGTTCACCTGTCTTTCGTGGGATGGTTGTCCAGCACCGGACCTGTCCGCCGAGATTCCAACGATCCGGATTTTTTTAAGCTACACTCTAACAACCCCTGGGGGTCCAGTCAATAAAATGCACTGCGGCTTGGGGCGGTTCGGGGGAGTGCTTTTAGGAGTGTCTGTGAATGGATGTAACTCATAGGAGCAACAGCCGTTTCTAATTCTCGCCGCCAGTGGGGGAAAGGATTAAGGTAAAGGGTGGTTCTTTCCGGAAGACGCTCCGCTGTGGCCAAGGGGCCTGTTCGCTTTTGGATGATCCAAAAGCTCGCCGGCCCCTTGGAACCCCGCTCGCCAAAAATCATTCGCGCCTAAGGTTGTTTTAGCCATGAGGGCGAAGATGTCCTGCAGCGGCGTTTCGAGGCAGCCCTACATATCCCGTGAATGAATGTACTGAAGGAACGAAAAGCCCAAAATAATGTTTCCCGGCCACTTTGCGGCCGTTGCTTTTGGGAAAAGATGCTGGATGCGGCCTTGGGGAAAGCAGTCTCGATAATCTCCACATTCCATAGAACAGTTGGCCGCCCACAATGGGGGCGGCTTCCTTACAGAGCGGCTTTTCGTTCCTTCAGCTTCAGGTTTCACGGGGTCTGACGGGCTGTTCCAAAAACCCCGTAGCAATGAAAGGCCCAGGGTGTCTGGAATCGCCCACAGAAGAATGGCTTTTAGCGAGCGTGGTTCCAAGGGGTCGGCGAGCCTTTTTCCGAAAAAGGCGAAGAGGCCCCTTGGCCATAGCGGAGCGTCTTCCGGAAAGGTCGTATTGGCGTCAGGGACGCAGCCCTGACACCACGTAATTTTAAATACCCCCTCACCCGGCCTCTCCCCCAAAGGGGGAAGGGGGAATTATGGCGGAGGGTATAGTATTTTCCCGCGGGGATTGGGGAATTCGGGGGCAGGATTTTTTTAGAGGCGGTCCGAACCACCAAGGAATTACAAACCCCAAAACAAAAAACCCTCTCCCCCAGTGGGGGGAGAGGGCAGGGGTGAGGGGGAATCAAACGATCAGTAGAGGGGATACTCCTCTTTTTCAACGATCTTTTCGGCGATCTTGCGCTTGGCCGCGATGACGTCGATGGGCTGGTTCTTGGTGAACTTACGCAGGGCCATGAGCTGGGTCCTGAGCATGTCGCCCTCTTCCACGTGGGCCAGGATCTGCTTGCCCCAGAACTCCACCTTGGGCAGGGTGTCGTCCATGTAGGCCTGGACCGCGGCGATATACATCTCGGCCGCGGCCTCGCCTGCGGTTTCGATCTTCTTTTGGGCCCGCAGCAGCCCGGACTCCATGGCCCACAGCTCGATGACCATGTCGGCCAGCCGGGCCAGGACCTCCTGCTCGTGGATCAGCTTGTCCATGTATTTCTGGGCGGCCACCCCGGCCACCAGGACGATGGCCTTGCGGGTCATCTCGATCATGTGCTGCTGGAAGCCCAGGGGTCCCTCCGGAATTTCGGCCATGAGCGGCGAGAAGGTCATGACCTCGGAGCCGATGGCCTGGGCGGCCTGGAGCAGGGGCAGCCGGCCCTGCATGGCCCGCTTCATGATGGTCCCCGGAACCAGGAGCCGGTTGACCTCGTTGGTCCCCTCGAAGATGCGGTTGATCCGGGCGTCCCGGTAGGCCAGTTCGGCCGGGTACTCGGCTGAATAGCCGTAGCCGCCCAGGATCTGGACCCATTCGTCCACCACAAAGTCGATCACCTCCGAGCCGTAGACCTTGTTGATGCAGCACTCGATGGAGTACTCCTCAATGGCCTTGACCGCTTTGGGGTCGTGCTCCGGATCGTCCTTGTCAATGGCCTCCAGGGCCTTGTCCAGCAAAGCCGCGGTGCGGTAGATGGTGGACTCCAGCATGTAGGTCTTGATGGCCATGTCGGCCAGCTTTTCCTTGATCATGCCGAAGGAGCTGATGGGCACCTTAAACTGGAGCCTCTGGTTGGCGTACTTGACCGCTTCCTGCACGGCCAGCTTGCCGGGGCCGATGCAGGCCGCGGCCAGCTTGTGGCGGCCGATGTCTAAGACGTTGAAGGCGATGCGGTGGCCTTTGCCCACCTCACCCAGAACGTTCTCCACCGGAACCTTGACGTCCTCCAGCAGAACCGTGGTGGTGGAGGAGCCGTTGATGCCCATCTTGTGCTCCTCGGCCCCGGAGGAGACGCCCTCCCAGGTCCGCTCCACGATGAACCCGGTGAACTGCTCGCCGTCGATCTTGGCAAAGACGATAAAGCAGTCGGCCCAGCCGCCGTTGGTGATGAACATCTTTTCGCCGTTCAGGATGTAGTGCTTGCCGTCCCCGGAAAGGACCGCCTTGGTCTTGGCGTTGAGGGCGTCGGATCCGGCTCCGGCCTCGGTCAGGCAGAAGGCCCCGATCCACTCGCCCGAGGCCAGCTTGGGCAGATACTTCTGTTTCTGCTCCTCGGTGCCGAAAAAGACGATGGGCAGGGTCCCGATGCCGGTGTGGGCCCCCTGGGTCACGGCGAACGAGCCGCCCGCGCCAAAAGCCTCGGTCACGCAGGAGGTGGAGACCTCGTCCAGGCCCAGGCCGCCGTAGGCCTCGGGCACGGCCGTGCCCAGGAGCCCCAACTCCCCGGCCGAGGCCATGAGGGAGCGGGCCAGGGCCTGGTCCTTTTTCTCCAGGTCGTCGAACTTGGGCCGGACCTCGTTGTTGATGTAGTCCCAGGTGGTCTGGAGGATCATCTTGTGCTCGTCGCTGAAGTCCTCGGGGGTGAAGACCTCCTGGGGCCGGCGGGGTTCCAGAACAAAACTTCCGCCCTTTATCAAGTCAGCCATTTATAAGCTCCTTTCAGCTAGCCAGATCGCTTGTTCTAAACAGCGAGAGCTGGCCTGAGAAACCGATTATTACGCGGCAATCCACGGGAAATTTAATCCCATAGGGGGTTACGGGCGCTCGAAGACGGCCGCAGCGCCCATGCCGAACCCGATGCACATGGAGACCAGACCCACTTTCAACTGGCGGTAGCCCATTTCGTAGAGGAGCTGGGTGGTCAGCTTGGCCCCGGTGCAGCCCAGGGGATGGCCCAGGGCGATGGCCCCGCCGTTGACGTTGGTTATGTCGGTGTTGATCCCCAGATCCCTGATGCAGGCCAGGGCCTGGGAGGCGAAGGCCTCGTTGAGCTCGATCAGCTCCATCCGGTCCAGGCTCATGCCGGCGACCTTGAGGGCCTTGGGAATGGCCTTGATGGGACCCAGGCCCATGTACTCGTTCTCCACCCCGGCCACGGCGAAGGAGCGGAAGATGCCCATGACGGGCAGCCCCAGGCTCTCGGCCTTGTCTCGGCTCATGAGCACCACGGCCGCGGCCCCGTCCGAGGTCTGGGAAGAGTTGGCCGCGGTGACCGTGCCGCCCGGACGGAAGGCGGGCTTGAGCTTGGAGACGCTCTCCAGGGTGGTCCCGAAGCGGACCCCCTCGTCCACCTCGAATATCTCGGTGTCGATGACCGGTCGGCCCTTCTGGTCCACGCCGGGCAGGCGGATAGTAAGCGGCACGATCTGCTCCTTGAACTTGCCGTCCTTTATGGCCGCCTCGGCCTTGTTCATGGAGGCCACCCCGAAGACGTCTTGTTCCTCCCGGTTCAGCCCATAGCGCAGGGCCACGTTCTCGGCGGTGAGGCCCATGGGTTCGTAGGCCCCGGGCCGCTCGTGGGCCATGACCGGGTCCACCGACATCACCGAGCCGCCCATGGGCACGGCCGACATGGACTCGATCCCCCCGGCCACCACCACCTCCTGCATCCCGGACATGATGGCCATGGCCCCCACGGCGATGGCGTTCAGCCCGGAGGAGCAGAACCGGTTGATGGTGCAGCCCGGAATGTCGTCCGGCAGCCCCAGTTTGTTGACGATGACCCGTCCGATGTTCAGCCCCTGCTGGGCTTCGGGGAAGGTGCAGCCCATGATGACGTCGTCGATCTCCATGACGTCCAGGCCCGGGGTCCTGTTGAGGACCTCCTTGAGGACCGCCACGCCCATCTCCTCGGGCCGGGTCAGCCTAAGCTTGCCCCGGGGAGCCTTGCCCACCGCGGTTCTGACTGCGGCGACTATAACTGCTTCTTTCATTTTATCAACCTCCCCTAATTACGCAGCGGCTTGCCGGTTTGAAGCATGTGGGCCATGCGGGCCTGGGTGCGGTGATCTCCGCACAGGGAGAGGAAAGCCTCCCGCTCCAGATCCAGCAGGTACTGCTCGCTCACCTCGGTGTCGGGCAGGACCTCCCCGCCGGTGAGGACCCAGGCCAGCTTGTTGGCCACCACTTGGTCGTAGTCGGTGATGTAGCCGGCCTTGTGCATGGTGTAGAGGGCGTACTCGATGACCGCCCGGCCATCCACGCCCATGACTCTGATCTTGGCCGGCCGGGGCGGGGTGTAGCCTTCCAGGGCCATGGCCAGGACCGTGTTCTTGGCGTCGTGGATAAGATGGTCCCGGTTGATGGTGACCTTGTCCGCCTTCCGGAAGAAGCCCATGGCCTGAGCCTCCTTGGCCGAGGTGGCCACCTTGGCCATGGCGATGATCTCGAAGACCCGGGCCACAAAGGCGGTCAGCTCGATCTGTTTGGGGTAGAGCCCGCCCTTCTGGACCGTGAACAAATTCTCCGTGGCCCGGACCAGCAGCTCCTTGCAGCCGCCTCCGGCCGGGATGACCCCCACCCCGGCCTCCACCAGCCCGATGTAGGTCTCGGCCGCGGCCCGGACCCGGTCGCAACCCAGGCAGACCTCGCAGCCGCCGCCCAGGGCCATGCCGGCCGGAGCCGCCACCACGGGCTTGTCCAGGAACTTGAGGCCCATGATTGCGTCCTGAAGCCCCCTAACCAGGAAGTCCAGCTCGTCCCACTCCTCCTCCTGGGCGGTGAACAGGACCAGGGCCAGATTGGCCCCCACCGAAAAGTTGGGGGCGTGGTTGGCGATGACCAGGCCCTGGAAATCCTGGGCCACGATCTTGGCCGCCTCCCGCATCATGTTCCCGATTTCCATCCCTAAGGCGTTCATCTTGGTGTGGAATTCCAGGCAGGCCACCCCGTCCCCCAGGTCGATGAGGGAGGCCCCAGGGTTGGTCTTGATCACCTTGTCCCGGTCCCTGAGGGACTTGAGCAGAATCACCTCGGGTCGCCTGGGCACCTCCACATAATCCCCGGCCTGGGGGTCGTAGAAGTACTGGACTCCCGTCTCCCACTTATAGAAGGACTCGAACCCGTTTTCGACCATGGTCTTGACCCAGGCCGGAACCTGGAGCCCTTCCTTCTCCATCCGGGAGACTGATTTTTTCAAGCCCAGGGCGTCCCAGGTTTGGAAGGGACCCAGCTCCCAGGCGAACCCGGCCCGCATGGCCGTGTCGATCTTGACGATGTCCTCGGCAATCTCGCCCAGCCGGTTGGCCGCGTAGATAACCATGTTGGCCTGGCCGGACCAGGTGAACTGGGCCGCCTTGTCCCTACCCCAGACCAGGGCTTTTATCTTCGACGGCAGATCGGGGAGGGGCTTGACCGCCCCCAGGGAGGCAATCCTGGCCTTCTCCGAGGGGCGGTATTCCAGGGTCTCCAGGTCCAGGGTGAAGATGGCCTTTTTGCCGGATTCGTCCTTGCCCTTTTTGTAGAACCCGCCCTTGGTCTTGTTGCCCAGAAGGTTCTTCTCCAGCATCTTGGTGAGGTACTCGGGCGGCTTGAACATGGCCCGCTTTTCGTCCTCGGGACAGCCGTCGTAAACGTTACTGGCGGTGTGGATGAGCACGTCCAGCCCGACCAGGTCCATGGTCCGGAAGGTGGCCATGCGGTGGCCGATGACGGAGCCGGTCAGGGCGTCGATCTCCTCGATGGACAGCCCGGTCTCGGCCAGGTTGTGGAAAAGATGCATGACCGCGAAGGTGCCGATGCGGTTGGCCACGAAGTTGGGCCTGTCGGCGCAGAGCACGGCGTCCTTGCCCAAAACCTTTTCGCAGAAGTCGGTCATAAAGGAGACCGTCTCCGGATCGGTCTTGGGTCCGGGGATGATCTCCAGAAGCTTCATGAAGCGGGGCGGGTTAAAAAAATGAGTTCCGATGAAGTTCTTCTGGAAACCTTCGTCCAGCCCCTCGGACATGTCCTTGATGGGCAGCCCCGAGGTGTTGGAGGCCACAATGGCCCCCTCCTTGAGATGGGGGATGATCCGCTCGAACAGGGAGCGCTTGATGTCCAACCGCTCGACCACCACTTCCACCACCAGGTCGCACTCGGCCAGCCACTCCAGGTTGTCCTCGAAGTTGCCCACGGTGATCAGCTCGGCATCGTCTTTGAGGTAGAAGGCCGCCGGTTTGGCCTTGAGGGCGGCCCCAAGCCCCAGGTTGCCCAGCTTGTTTCTGAATGCGGGCGTGCTCTCGTCCCAACCCTTCTTCTTCTCTTCCTCGCCCAGCTCAAACGGGACGATGTCCAGAAGACAGGTGGGGATACCCACGTTGGCCAGATGGGCGGCGATGGTGGCCCCCATCACCCCTGCGCCCAGCACGGCCGCTTTCTCGATCCGACGGCTCATCGGCACCCTCCTTGGTTATTTGTCTTATTAAGAAAACCCGCCGGGCGGTGGTCGCCCGCTTCGGGTAAGCAGTACCCGAACGAAATGAATGATTATTCATTCAGTCATTGAATTAGCACATTGAGGAGGAGATTGTCAAAGAAATAATGAATCACCGTTCAGTTTGTGGCGGGCTCTTGATCAACCGGCAAAAGAGGGAAAAAGCCAGGTCCCCGCCCAGGGTCATGAGACGCAGGTGGAGGGCCGCGTTCAGGGCCGCCTCCTGGCCGCACAGGGGGCTCAGGCCGTAGATCAGGACCGCCTCCCGGACCCCCATTCCGGCCGGGGCCCCGGGGGTGATGTAGCCCAGAATCCAGCTCAGGGAAAACAGGGAGATCACATATCCGGGGGAAGCGGCCGGAGCCTGTCCGCCCAGAACCCCCAGGAGCAGCCAGGCGGTCCCTCCGGAGGCCAGGTAGTAGAGGGCGTATAACAACGGTACCGGCCAGAGCCCCGAGCCGAAGCGGAAGGACCCCCCGGGCTCCAGGCCCAGTTTGGGGGCCACCTTGGGATGGATAGCCGCCCGGCTCAGGCCCAGCCAGGCCAGGGGCGCAGCCAGGATCAGAAGCAAAAGAAGGGGCAGGGAAAGGGCTGCAGAGCGCAGGCCGTGGGCGGCCATGCCCCACAGCACCAGCAACCCGGCCACGCTGGTCTGGCCCCCGGCCTCCAGGATCAGCCCGCCGGCCAACCGGGCATGGCTCAACCCCGCAGAGCGGCCCAGAATCTGGCGTCCGGCAAAGTGAAAGACGTTGCCGGGAAGGTACTTGGCCAGCCAGGACCGGCCGTAGACGGCCAAGGCCGTCTTCAGGTTGATTTTCGGCTTTCCCAGAGAGTTCACGGCCGCGGCCCAGGCCAGGGCCAGCCAGAGGCAGTTGGCCGCGAAAATCCCCGATCCGGCCAGCACCAACCCCATGGTCCGGGGCCAGTCCAGGTCCTGGGCCAACCCCATCCGGCTGTGATATATCTTCAGCCCCACCAGGACCAGGCAGGCGGCGGTGATCAGGCACCCGGCCGGTTTGATTATTTTTGAAAAGGTCAAGGCCGATCCGCTCCCCGGCCTCATTTGGGGACGGGTTCAGAACCCGCTGCGGCGTGCTTGTCCGGGGGGATCGGGGGGGCTTTTCCCAAGGAGGCGATCTCCGTCTCCAGGGAGGTGATGCGGAGGTTGAGTTTCTCCAGCAGTTTGCGGTTGGCCGAGATCAGATCCACGATCAGGGAGACCACGAACAGGGCCCCCCCGGCTCCCAGGAAAAGGGCGCCCACGATGACCGACTGGACATGCCCTTTGCCTGCGCCCTGGACCAGAAAATAGGCGTAGCGCAGGAAGAGAAGTCCGCCCAGACTTAGAAAGACCAGCCCCGGCAGAGCGAACCCCCGGAAGGGACTGTAGGTGATATAGATCCGGATCATGGTCACCAGGGACTTCCAGACATAGGATACGGGGTTGGAGAAGAGCCGCGAGGGGCGCAACGGTTTGTTTATGCGGATGGGGACCGACTTGACCGCCATATAGGAATGACCGGCCTGGATGAGGGTCTCCAGGGTGTAGGTGTAGAACCCCAGAACGTTGAGCCGGTTGGCCGCCTCCCGGCTCATGGCCCTGAAGCCGCTGGGCGCGTCCCTGACCGAGGTCCGGCTCATTCTGCGGACCACCCAGGAGCCCAGTTGCTGAAGTCTTTTTTTGGACCAAGAGAAATGCTCTATCTCGGAGATGGGCCGCTCGCCCACCACCAGGTCGGCCTCCCCCGAGAGGATGGGGGCCACCAGGGCCGGGATGTCCTCGGCC
The DNA here is from genome assembly GCA_963662305.1 of Desulfarculia bacterium. Lineage (GTDB taxonomy): Bacteria > Desulfobacterota > Desulfarculia. The sequence continues at coordinate 2,726,022 of OY759351.1, forward strand.
CGGTACTGGTTGTCCGCATCGGTGTTGACGATGATGTCGGCCCCCAGCTGGAGGGCCTTGTCCAGCCCGGTTTCAAAGGCTCGGGCCAGACCCAGATGACCCTTGTGCCGGGCCAGGTGGTCCACCCCGTGGGCCAGGGCCACCTGCGCGGTATCGTCCTCGGAGCCGTCGTCGATGACCAGCCACTCCACCAGATCCACCCCGGGCACCTCCCGGGGCAGCTGGCTGAGGGTTAGAGGCAGGCTTTCGGCCTCGTTATAACAAGGAATCTGGATGATCAGCTTGGTCAATCGGCGACCTGCCCCCGTCTCCCCCGTTCACTGCCGCGGATCCCCCCGGGCGGTCAGTTCTGGTCCTGGTTTTGGTTTTGGTCTTGGTCTTGGCTCTCGGTCTTTTCGGCTCCGATTATCTCCCGGAACTGGTCCCCGTCCAGGACCTCCTTGTCCAGCAGCACCTTGGCCGCCCGTTCCAGGGCCGCCCGCCTCCCCTCCAGGATGGAGTGGACCCTCTGGTGGGAGTCCTTGATAAGCTGGTCCACCTCCCGGTCTATAATGCGGGCCGTGTCGTCGGAATAGTCCTTGCCCCGGCCGAAGTCGGCCGTGTCCAGGAACATGGGCCGCCGCTCCCGCTCAAAGGTGACCAGGCCCAGCTTGTCCGACATGCCGTACTCCTTGACCATGGACCGGGCGATATCGGTGGCCCTCATCAGGTCGTTCTGGGCTCCGGTGGAGATGTCCCCGAAGATGATCTCCTCGGCCACCCGGCCCCCCAGGAGCACGGCCAGGCGGTCTTTCAGCTCGGTCCTGGTCATGAGGTAGCGGTCCTCGGTGGGCAGCTGGAGGGTATAGCCCAGGGCGCCCAGGCCCCGGGGCACGATGGAGACCTTGTGGACCGGATCGGACGTCTCCAGGGACTCGGCGGTCAGGGCGTGGCCCACCTCGTGGTAGGCCACGATGGCCTTCTCCTTTGGACTCATGACCCGTGATTTCTTCTCCAGCCCGGCCATGACCCGGTCCACCGCCTTTTCCAGGTCGTCCATCTCCACTTCTTCTTTTCCGTTGCGGGCGGCCAACAGGGCGGCCTCGTTGACCAGGTTGGCCAGGTCGGCCCCCACCAGGCCCGGGGTCCGGGCCGCGATGACCCGCAAATCAACATCCGGACCCAGGGTCACCTCCCGGGCATGGACGTTGAGGATGGCCTCCCGGCCGTCTATGTCGGGCTTGTCCACCAGAACGTGGCGGTCGAACCGCCCGGCCCGCAAAAGGGCCGGGTCCAGAATCTCGGGGCGGTTGGTGGCGGCCAGGATGATCACGCCCTTGTTGGTCTCGAATCCGTCCATCTCGGCCAGGAGCTGGTTGAGGGTCTGCTCCCGCTCGTCGTTGCCCCCCATCATGTTGGCTCCCCTGGCCCGGCCCAGGGCGTCGATCTCGTCGATGAAGATGATGCAGGGGGCGTTCTTGGTGGCCTGGGCGAACAGGTCCCGCACCCGGGAGGCGCCCACGCCCACGAACATCTCCACAAAGCCCGACCCCGAGATGGAATAGAAGGGCACCTTGGCCTCCCCGGCCACGGCCTTGGCCAGCAGGGTCTTGCCCGTGCCCGGGGCCCCGACCATGAGCAGCCCCTTGGGGATGCGCCCCCCCAGGCGGGAATAGCGCTCCGGGTCCTTGAGAAACTCGACCACCTCCTGGAGCTCATCCTTGGCCTCCTCGGCCCCGGCCACGTCCTGGAAGGTGACCTTGGTGTCTCCCTCGGCGTAAATCCGGGCCTTGGCCTTGCCAAAGGCCATCACCCCGGCCCCGCCGCCGCCCATGCGCCGCATTATCAGCGACCAGACCGCAATCATCAGACCGATGGGCAGAACCCAGCCGAAGATGAAGGTATTGAGAAAGGTGTTCTGGACCTTGCCCTCGAAGTTGACCCCTTTTTCCTTGAGGAGCTTGACCAGATCCGGGTCCGGTACCCGGTTTACCAGATAGACCCTGGCCCCGGCCCCTGGCTTGCTCTGGTCGCCGGCTCCCTTTTCTTTGGCGGTCAGCCGATCCTCGCTGATGGTCACGCTGGCGATGTTTCCCGCATCCACCATCTTCAAGAATTCGGCGTAGCTGATCTTGTTCACACCCGGGGAGCCGAACAGCGATTGAAGCGCGCTGATGAGCAGCATGGCCCCCAGGACATACCAAAACGAAAACCTAATCCGATTGTTCATCTTCAACTCCTGAAATACATATTAACATTAGGACGGAGAGGAACATATGTCAAAAGGACAAGGGTATTTTGCCCCGGAAACCATGAGGCGAAAGGTCTGCGGCAAAAGACAGGCCAGGGCCCGACCCCTATTGACTTTAGATAAACCCCTTCGTAAGGTGCCCCTCAAGGAGGATAAGTGTCCGCTGCCAAATCCGTCTGGAAAGCCTACGCCGAGCTCATCTCCCGGGTCAATACCGTATTCGCCCAGGTGGACCGGGAGCATCCCGGCCTGGTCAGGTGCGTCCAAGGCTGTGACGACTGTTGCTCCGCGCCCTTTCGCCTGAGCCTCATCGAGGCCGTGGCCCTTAAAAGCGCCCTGACCGCTCTGGAGAGGGGGTTGCGGCGCCAAATCATCCTCCGGGCCGAAAAAAGCCGGAAAAAGGCCGAGGAGGTGTTCTCAGACCTGCCCGAGGACCCTGCGGAGGCGGCTCTGGCCGTGGCCGCCAGACGGCTCAAGTGTCCCCTTCTGACCCCCCGGGGCTGCGCCGTCTATCCGGCCCGGCCGGCCACCTGCCGGCTGTACGGCATCCCCACCCAGTCCCAGGGACACAGCCATACCTGCCCCAAATCGGGATTTGTCAAAGGAGAGAGCTACCCCACCGTGGATCTGGACCAGGTAGCCGACCGGCTGGCCGAGCTGTCCCTGGAGCTGGCCAAGGTGGGAGGAATGAGCGGCCTGGAGCTGGCCCCCCGGACCGTGGTCCGGGCTCTCCTGGAGAATTACCGGCCCGCAATAATGCCGAACTGAGCCCGAGGGCGAAAGGCCGGGTACCCGCCCCTGTTCCTCCGGACCGGGGTCCGCCCGGTTTTCGGATAGAGCCGGACGCCCTCCCGGCGGGGAAGAGGGAAACCTTCTTTTAGGTTGACACTTCTGCTCGGGTTGGGCTAACCTTTCGATATTCTTGTCTGGTCAGCAATTGGAGTAGGTGTGGATAAGGCCTCTAAAAATCGGATGGAAATAGTTATTGCCAAAGATGTTATCTCCCGCCGCATTCAGGGATTGGGGCAGGAGATCTCCCAGGATCTCGAGGGTGACGAGCTGGTTGTTATCGGAGTCCTGAAAGGGGCCTTCATCTTCATGTCCGACCTCCTCCGCAGCCTGACCATTCCGGCCAAGATCGACTTTGTCCGCCTAAAGTCCTACGGTCAGGACACGGAGTCCTCGGGTCAGGTGACCATTACCAAGGATGTGGAAAGCGATATCGAGATCCGGGGCCGCAACGTGCTGGTCATAGAGGACATCGTGGACACGGGGCTTACTCTGGATTTCCTGAAAAAACACCTGGAACAGCATCGGCCCAAGGATGTCAAAATCTGCGCCCTGATCGACAAGCTGGAACGGCGGGAACGCTATGTCGATCTGGACTACGTGGGATTCGAGGTGGCCCAGGGCTACCTGGTCGGATACGGCTTGGACGCGGCCGAGGAGTACCGCTGTTTGCCGGATATTTATGAGCTAAAACTCTGAGGGTAGGGCCATGCTGATCCAATGCCCCCGCTGCCAGACCAAGTACAACCTGGACGAAGCCTTATTGAGTCCGGCGGGTTCCCAGGTCAGATGCAGCCGTTGCGGGCATGAGTTCCAAGCCGAACCTCCAACCGGCCCCGGAAGCGAACCGCCCCGGACTCCGGAGCCGCCTCCCCCGCCCCCGGAAGACGACCTCATGGACTTTCTGGGGGATGACGGCAAACCCATCAAGGGGCTGGACCTGGACGAGGACCAGGAAAGTCCGGGCGGGTCCCTTTTTAAAAAAATCCTGGCCATCCTCATCATCCTGATAGTCTGCCTGGGCCTCCTCCTGGGCGGCCTGCTCTTCCTGAAGAGCAGGGGGGTCAATCTGGATGAGGATTACCTGGGGATCAACCTTTACGACTATCTGACCTTTCTCCAGCCCCGCGAACCCGTGGGCGAGAAGAGCCCGGCCGCCGGGGGCGAAAAGCCCCAGGACCCCGGCAACAAGAGAATTCATCTGGCCGGAGTCAACGGCTCTTTCCTGGACCTGGAAGAGCAGGGCCAAATCTTCCTGATCAAGGGCAAGGTCAAAAACGCCTACGATCATCCGGTAACGGAGATCAGGCTCCGGGGCATCCTTCACACCAAGGACCGTCGCAACGCAGCCGAATCCATAGTATTCGCCGGCCATCTTTTAAGCGACGAAGAGATCAAAAGCCTCTCCCGGTCGGTCATCGAGGGAATCCTGACCAACCCCCAGGCTGCGGAAGAAACGGATGTGGGGACCAAACCGGGAGAAACCGTTGATTTCATGATCGTCTTTTTCGACCTGCCCGAGAACCTGCTGGAATACACCGTGGAGGTGGTCTCCTCGCGGTCCATGTCTAAACAGAGCGACTAGAAATTCTCAAAAGCCGGTGTTACCCGGTTCGAAAAGGGGGAAGGGCGGCATGGCCGAAAAATCGCTTGGTGAACGACTATGGTACAGGAACTGGCCGGAGCAAGTATCCAAAACCATAGACTATCCCGACTGCACCCTGGCCGACTTTCTTAAGGAAGCGGCCGAAAAGAACGGGGCCAATGAGGCCATCAACTTCCTTGAGGCTTCGGTCAGCTACGCCAGGCTGTGGGAGATGGTCAGGAGCATGGCCTCGGCCTTGGACGGCCTGGGCCTGAAAAAGGGCGACGTCTGCGCCCTGATGCTGCCCAACTCCATCCAGTTCGTGGTCTGCTACTATGCCTGCCACCTCCTCGGAGTCACGGTCACGGCCATCAACCCCACCTACAAGGCCCTGGAGGTCCGGCACCAGGTCCGGGACTCAGGGGCCAAGGCCCTCATCTTCCTGGACGCCTTCACCGACGAGGCGGTCAAGGGCACCGAAGGCTCGGACGTGGGGATCATGGTCGGGACCAACGTGGTGGATCTCTGCGGCATGTCCGGGGTCAAGGTCTTTTTGGGCAAACTCCTGAAAAAGATCCCCTGCGGCAAGCTCCCGCCCGGCGCCCACAAGCTGACCGATCTATTAAAGACCGCCCCCAGTCCGCCCCAGGTCCAGGTGGACCCGGGAGACCTGGCCGTGCTCCAGTACACCGGCGGAACCACCGGCCTGCCCAAGGGGGCCATGCTGACCCACCGCAACGTGGTGGCCAACGCCTGCCAGTGCGAGGCCTGGCTGTGGAAGCGGGACGCCGCCACGGGGTTGGTGGGGGTGCTGCCCCTGTTCCACTCCTTTGCCATGACCTGCGTCATGAATATCGCCATCCGCATGGGCGGATTCATGCTCCTCTTTCCCAAGCCCCCGGACGACATGGCCGAACTGTTCGCGGCCATCGAGGAGCATTCCAAGAAGGGCGGGCTGATCATGCCCGGGGTGGCCGTTCTGTTCAACAAGATGAACAACCATCCCCGGGTGACCGAGTTCGACCTGTCCGGCTTGAAGATGGCCGTCTCCGGGGCCGGGCCCCTGCCCCTGGAGGTCCAGAACCGCTTCGAGGAGCTGACCAAGTCGGTCATCGTGGAGGGCTACGGCCTCTCCGAGGCCAGCCCCGTAACCCATGCCAACCCCATTGTGGGCCACCGCAAGCTGGGCACCATCGGCCTGCCCTATCCTGACACGGACATCAAGATCATGGACCAGGAGACGGGGACCACGGAGCTCCCGCCTCTGCCCTTTGCCGTGGCCGAGACCGGAGGGCTCACCAAGGAGCAGGCCGAGCAGGCCGTAGCCCACACCGGGGAACTGGTGATCAGGGGGCCCCAGGTAATGACCGGGTACTTCAACAAGCCGGAGGAGACCCGTCAGACCATCCGCGACGGCTGGCTCTACACCGGGGACATCGCCTGTTTGGACGCCGAAGGGTACACCATCATCCGCGACCGGGCCAAGGACATGATCAAGTTCAAGGGCTTCGCCGTGTTTCCGGCCGAGGTGGAGGACTTCCTCCACCAGCATCCGGCCGTGATCGGGGCGGCGGTGATCGGGGTGCCCCACGAAAAGGTGGGCGAGGTGGTCAAGGCCTTTGTGGTCCTGGACCCCCGAAAGAGCGAGGGGGTCACCGAGGAGTCCATCAAGGAATGGGCCGCCGAGAGGATGACCGCCTACAAGGTTCCCTCCATCATCGAGTTCCGGGAGGATCTGCCCACCACCATGGTCGGCAAGATCCTGCGGCGGGTGCTGAAAGAGGAAGAACTGAAGAAAGCGGACAAGAAAGACTGAGCGGAAAAGGCAGGCCCGGCCGCCGGACCTGCCCCGGCATGCCCCTATCCGGGCGCCCGCCGGTCAACCTCTTCCGGCGGGAGAGCAACGGCATCATGAATCTTCGCGTAATCATGCCTCTTGTGGCGGCGATGGCTCTCTGGGCGGGGCTCGGGGCCGGCCGAGCCGGAGCCCAGGAGTGGGCCCCCCTGTCCCAGGTGATCCAGACCTTCTCCATCAACGGCCAGGAGACCAGAGCCGTCTTTCATCCCTTCCTGAAAACCACCCCGCACAAGGACCGCCTCAAGGCCCAGGTCCGGGTCCGGGGCGACCTGAACGACTTCAGAAGGGTGGCCCCCTCGGTGGTTCTGTGGCGCCAGCCCATAGAGATGTTCAACACCGCCCTGGTCCTCCAGGGCCGGGACCTGAGGCCGGATCCGCCGGGAGTGGTGGCCCGGGGGCTCCTGCTCCTGGCCGGCACCGAAGAGCGGACCGGGGTGGAGGCCCGACTGGTCCCGGAGATAGTGGACAATTCGGTCAGGCTGCGGGCCCAGCCAATGGGCCGGATGGAGGACGGCCTGCTGAAAACGGCCCTCCAGGTGCTGGGAATGGGGGAGGCCGGGACCAACCCTTTGGTCTATCTTCTGAACAAGTCATTCTCCCAGGAGGACGCGGGGCTGAACTTCCCCCCCGAACTCCGGCGGTTCGATCCGGTTTTCAGATCAGCGGCCTTCAGCGATCCGGGCCGCGGCGGGCTGGCCCTGGATCTGCTGGCCGAACTGCGCCTCAAACCAGAGGAGCTGCCCTATCTGATCGATTTCCTGGCCCATCTGGGCGAATAATCCGGCTCCCGAACAGGGAAAACCCGTGAACATTCCCCACCGGCAACCCGCCCCCTGTCCCGAAGCGAATAGGGCGCGGAGCCTCTCCGCCCCAACATCTTGGGGAGGAGCGGAAGACGGGCTGTATTTTTTATTTTTTTTTAGCCCTGCCCCTTGAATTCGGCTCTGCAAGACTTACTTATTTGCCGACCAAGCGTATTTTTTATTTATGCGGGCTTTGGGCCCGCTAAACAAAGACAGTTGAGAAAGAAACTCAGGAGGAGAATAGAGATGGGACTTAGACCCCTTAATGATCGGGTGCTCATCAAACGCCTGGAAGAGGAAGAGAAGACGGCCGGCGGAATCATCATCCCCGACGCCGCCAAGGAAAAGCCCCAAAGGGGTGAGGTTGTCGCGGTAGGTAACGGCCGTATGCTGGAGAACAACGAGCGGCGGGAGATGTGCGTCAAGGCCGGTGAGAAGGTCCTCTTCTCCAAGTATGCCGGTAACGAGATCAAGATCGACGGTGAAGAGCTCATCATCATGCGCGAGGATGAGATCCTGGCCGTTATCGAGGCATAAGGTTAACACCCCCTGAGGTTAATGACGATTTTGAAGGAGAGAGGATAATGGCCAAGCAGATTATTTATGACGTAAAAGCCCGCGAGAGGATGCTCAAGGGTATCGACACCCTGGCCAATGCGGTCAAGGTCACCCTGGGCCCCAAAGGCCGCAACGTGGTCCTGGAAAAGAGCTGGGGAGCCCCCACCGTGACCAAGGACGGCGTGACCGTGGCCAAGGAGATCGAGGTCGAGGACAAGTTTGAGAACATGGGCGCCCAGATGGTCAAGGAAGTCGCCTCCAAGACCTCCGACGTGGCCGGCGACGGCACCACCACGGCCACCGTGCTGGCCCAGGCCATCTACCGCGAGGGTTCCAAGATGGTCGCAGCCGGAGCCAACCCCATGGCCATCAAGCGCGGCATCGACACCGCCGTGGAGACCGCCGTGGCCGAGCTGAAGAAACTCTCCAAGCCCACCAAGGACAAGAACGAGATCGCCCAGGTGGGCACCATCTCGGCCAACAACGACTCCATGATCGGCAACATCATCGCCGAGGCCATGGACAAGGTCGGTAAAGAGGGCGTCATCACCGTGGAAGAGGCCAAGGGCATGGACACCACCCTGGACATCGTCGAGGGTATGGAGTTCGACCGCGGTTACCTTTCCCCCTACTTTGTGACCAACCCGGAGAAGATGCTGACCGAGCTGGAAAACCCCTACATCCTCATCCACGAGAAGAAGATCAGCAACATGAAGGACCTTCTGCCCATCCTGGAGCAGGTGGCCAAGGGCGGCAAGCCCATGCTGATCATCGCCGAGGACGTTGAAGGCGAGGCTCTGGCCACCCTGGTGGTCAACAAGCTCCGCGGCACCCTGAACATCTGCGCGGTCAAGGCCCCCGGCTTCGGCGACCGCCGCAAGGCCATGCTTGAAGACATCGCCATCCTCACCGGCGGCACCATGATCGCCGAGGACCTAGGCGTCAAGCTGGAGAACATCACCCTGAACGACCTGGGCACCGCCCGCCGGGTCTCCATCGACAAAGACAACACCACCATCGTCGAGGGCGCCGGCTCCCGCGAGGCCCTGGAAGGCCGGGTCAAGCAGATCCGGGCCCAGGTGGAGGAGACCTCCTCCGACTACGACCGCGAGAAGCTCCAGGAGAGGCTGGCCAAGCTGATCGGCGGCGTGGCCGTGATCAATGTGGGCGCGGCCACCGAGGTGGAGATGAAAGAGAAGAAGGCCAGGGTGGAAGACGCCCTGAACGCCACCCGGGCGGCCGTGGAAGAGGGTATCGTCCCCGGCGGCGGCGTGGCCCTGCTGCGGACCATCAAGGCCCTGGACAAGATGAAGCTCAAGGGCGAGGAGAAGATCGGCCTGAACATCGTCAAGCGCGCTCTGGAGGAGCCGGTCCGCCAGCTGGCGGCCAACGCCGGTTTCGAGGGCAGCGTGGTGGTGGAGAAGGTCAAGGAGCTGGAAGGAGCCAAGGGCTTCAACGCCGAGACCGGGACCTACGAGGACCTGGTCGGCGCCGGCGTGATCGACCCCACCAAGGTAGTCCGTTTCGCGCTCCAGAACGCCTCCTCCGTGGCCGGCCTGCTGCTGACCACCGAGTGCATGATCGCCGACAAGCCCGAGAAGAATGAGGGCGGAATGCCCGGCGGCATGCCCGGCGGCGGCATGGGCGGCATGGGCGGCATGGGCGGCATGGGCGGCATGATGTAACGCCGCTTCCCGTTAGCTGAACCGTAAACAACCCCCGGTCCTTTTATTAGGGCCGGGGGTTTTTATGTGGGGAGGGTGAGGGGGTTTCTTCAATCTACCCCATCCGAATCCCGGCGGGCCGGGCCCTCGCGGCTATCTCTTGAACCTACGGCGCAGGGCCAGGACAAAGAAGGTGAACAGGGTGGTGCCGAAAAGGGTTTCGAACATGGAAAGAAGGTAGACCGTGGTGTTGCCCACCGTCAGGAAGCTGGAGCTGAACTTGAAGGGCAACAGGTTTTGCAGGGAATATACGAGCCCGTAACCAAACCGCCCCCACCAGCCCAGGTTAGCTTGGAGATTACTGTCCACCTTGAACTCACTTTCCAGTCCTGCGTATGCGAAAGCGAAATAGATCAACGTAAGGAAAACCCACAGAAGTGCCCGCCCCCAACGTTCGCCGTAGCCGTTGACCACCTTATAAATTCCCATGGTCGCCCACCTACTATATCGTTTATCTTTCCAAGCCCTTGCCCGTTTCATCTCCATGGCCGAGAAGTGGAAATCTCCTGCTGGGATAGGGTCACGGGTGGCTTCCAGGGATTGTTTTAGCTGGAGGGCCAGCACTTCGATGTCGCCGGCGGTGGGATCTTCTTCCCCTTTCTTTTCTCTTTGAGTAGCCTTACGCCAGTTCAACTCATCTTGTAGTAAACGAAGACAACGGAAACTAAATAGCTCTGTAGTCTTCGGCTCTCTTCCAACATACTTCTTGTTTTCAAAACCACTACCCCATTTGCAGGCAATGAATTTGGTTCTTGAAATTTCAGAATGAAGAAAAGAGAGCTTGCTCAAATCAACTCGGTGATACTTGGTTCGGGATAGATCTGTATACGTAAATTCGGTATGCTTTAAGAATTCTGCTCCGTCAAATTCAAGATTGGGTGGCTGTCTGGGGATAAGCCTTTTAATTAAGTTTTCGTAAAATTTTCTTTCATTCCGGTCACTAACAATAGCAGAATTACCAGTTCCACTCAGCTGGTTAAAAGTAGCTCCTTTACCAAATGACCCGAACATAAAAATGGATCGATCACCAAACGAGGAATGATTAAATAATGCTTGGCCTTCAAATTTAGCTTCGAAAAAATAATCTTTTCGCCAAACTCAGCGTTTTCAAAATCGTTTATACCTTCAAACTTACATTCATAAAATAGGCAATTATTTCCAAATACGGCGTCTTGAAAAATCGCATTCAGGCCGAATGTTACTTTTCCAAATTTTACTTCATCCCCGAAAGAGGCGAATCTAAAAATTACTTCCTTAATTTCAACACTTTCTTTTTGGTTTCTTTCCTCCGCCTGGTTTTCATTTTGAAAATCAAGCTCACGAAATTCCATTTTATCCGGAAAAACAAATCCTCGAAAATCCCAGTCCCCTGCTTCGTACAGTTTCTTGAACTCGATTTTAAACCTCTCCGTCAGTTCCTGGTCTTTTCTCTTTTCTTCCAGACCCAAATGAAACAGGCAGAAGTCATGTCCTTCCTCTGCCTCACGGGTACATTTAAGGTTTCCCTGCCACCAATAGTTTTTTGGCGGCATCCACTTACACTTCCCCACTTCCGCCTCCCGTTCCATCCCTGCCCAGCCGTAAAACCGCCATGATTGTAGCACATAACAACTCCTCGCGAACCCGGGCCCGCAGCCTGTCCGGCCCATGGAGCTTTGATATGTTTGTTAGAGCGGAATGCGCCTCTGTTTTATGGCTCTAAGAAAACAATACAGGGCCGCAGGGAGTTGACGCGCGGGGGTGCTTACAAATTCCGCCGGCCCCACTCCTCCACCCGGTCCATATCCCTGACCAGGGGGCTGGGGGGCAGCTGCTCCAGGATGGTCTTGCCGTAGCCCTTGTCGGCCAGGCGAACGTCCAGCACGGCCAGGATGCCCGAGTCCGAGTGGGACCGGATCAGCCGCCCCAGGCCCTGGCGCAGGCTGAGAGAGGCCTCGGGCAGCTGGTACTCCCGGAAGGGGTCCACCCCCAGGTCCCGGAGGCGCTGGATCCGGGCCGCCACCAGGGGATCGTCCGGCGGGGCGAAGGGCAGCTTGTCGATGACCACCAGGCTCAGGTCCGGGCCGGGGATGTCCACCCCCTGCCAGAAGGAGGCCGTGGCCAGGAGCACCGAGCCTTGGTTTTTCAGAAAATCCTCGATCAGCTTCACCTTGGGGGCCTGGCCCTGTTTCAGGACCGGGAATTCCAGCACCGGGGCCAGGAGCTTATGGGCCGCCTCCAGGTTGCGGAAGGAGGTGAAGAGCAGAAAGGCCCGGCCTTGGCTGATCCGGACCAGCCGCTCCATCTGCTCGGCCGCGGCCTTGACGAAATTGGGGGAGCTGGGCAGGGGCATCCTGCCGGGAACATAGAGCAGGGACCGGTTGGCGAAGTCGAAGGGCGAGGGAAAGGACAGGGCGGTCACCCCCCGGCCCAGCCCCAGCCGTTCCTGGAACCGCTCCGGGTCCAGGGTGGCCGAGGTGAAGACAAAGGCCTTGGGCTGGCGGAAGAGGGCCTTTTCCAGGACCTTGGCCACCTCCACCGGCGCGGCCCGGAGGCTGGTGGCCCGCCGCATCCGCTCCGCGTAATAGACGTACTCAGGCTCCATCCGGTTCAGGATCATGTTCAGGCCGTCGGCCAGGCTCTCGGCCCTGGCGGCCAGGCCCTGGGCCTCGCCTTCGTCGGGTACGGCGTGGATGGCCGTTATCTTGGCCTGGTTAAGGGTCTCGATCAGCCCCTGGCCTGTCTCCATGACCTCCGGGGTCAAAACCTGGTCGGTCAGGTTGATCCGGTCCCCGGGAAACTGCAACGACCTGATCAAGGCCGACACGGCGAAGTTCAGCTCGCCGAAGATATCCCCCGCCTCCCCCCCGGCGGCCTCGGCCAGGTCCCTGGCCAGGTCCATGATCCGCACATCCGATACGGCCACGGTGAAGTGGCTGGTGGCGGCCCCCTCCAGTTCGTGGGCCTCGTCGAAAACCACGGATTCGCTCTCGGGCAGGACTTGGCCGTGGCCGGACTGGCGCAAGGCCAAATCGGCCATGAACAGATGGTGGTTGACCACCACCACATCCGCGGCCTGGGCCCTCCGCCGCAGGGCGGTGATGAAGCAGGAGTTGAACAGGTCGCAACGCTGGCCCAGACATTGCTCGGACGAGGCGGTCAGGCGCAGCCAGGCCGGGTCGTTCTCGGACAGGAAATCCACCTCGGCCCGGTCCCCTGTTCGGGAGGCCTCGGCCCAGGCGGCCAGCTTTTTGCCGGTCCAGGGGTCGATCCGGTTTTGAACCAGCGCCTGAGCAAGGCGTCGCCGGCAGAGGTAGTTCTGGCGGCCCTTGACCAGGCAGATCCTGGGCCGGGCGGTCAGGTGCCGGGCCAGGAAGGGCAGGTCCTTGAAGACAATCTGCTCCTGGAGGTTTTTGGTGGCCGTGGAGACCACGGAGCGCAGGCCGGAGAGGATCAGGGGCACCAGGTAGGCCAGGGTCTTGCCCGTGCCCGTGCCCGCCTCCACCACGGCCTTGGTCCGGTTCTCCAGAGCGTAGGCCACGGACCGGGCCAGATCAAGCTGGCCCTCCCGGGGCTCGAAGCGGTCCCAGGACCGGGCCAGTATTCCGGCCGGCCCCAATATCTTGACCGTCCTGGTCTCAAGGGACATGGGCGGCCCCCGTTCCGGCCGAAGCTGTCCGGACCTCTTTCGCGATCGACAAGTCTTTACTTTGGGCCGGAATCAACTGCTTCATCCCTCATCCCTGGGTTGCACAAGCCGGGGACAAGGTTAGCAAAGGAAGGGGAAGTTCGATAGCCCCTTAAGGAGCCGGCTCAATCCAGAAGTTTTTCCCCTAAGTCCTTCAGGACTCCGTGGTCGGTCAGGTCCAGTTGAATGGGGGTCACCGGAACCCGTCCCTGGGCCAGGACCTCCTGATCGGTGGGGACCCGGCCCTTGCGGCCGTTGGGCACACGGACCTCCTCCCCGGACTGCCAGTAGTAGAGGTTGCCCCTGGGGTCCAGGCGTTCGAGGAAAACCTCCTTCATCATGGCCAGACCCTGACGGGCCGCCACGCAGTCGTCCAGGCTCAGTCCGGGCCGGTCCGGAAAGTTGACGTTGATCACCAGCCCCGGCGCAAGATTCCGCTCCAGGACCAGCTCGGTCAGGCGGAGGGCCAGTTCCGCGCCCGGACCGTAATCGGCCTGGGAGTCGAAGGAGTCCAGGCTGAAGGCCAACCCGGTGAGCCCCAGGAAGGCGGCCTCGGTGGCGGCCGAAACCGTCCCGGAATAAAGCAGGTTCAATCCGGTGTTGGCCCCCCGGTTGATCCCGGAGACCACCAGGGCGGGTTTCTCCCCGTTCAGAAGCTGAGAAACGGCCAGCTTGACGCAATCGGCCGGGGTGCCCCGCACGGCCCAGCCCCGGCCCAGGGAGGTCAGAGGGTGGGAACGGTTCAGGGGGCGGACCTTGATGGGGTCGGCCAGGGTGATGGCGTGGCCCACGGCCGACTGCTCCACCTCGGGAGCCGCCACCACCACCTCGAACCGTCGCGCCAGGGCCTGGACCAGAGCGGCCAGCCCCGGAGCGTTTACCCCGTCATCATTGGTTATTAGGACTTTCATGGTTTAAAAGGCTAATCACCCGCCGCCGATGTGTCAACCGCCCCATGGGGGGGGCCAAGTTGTTTTCCTTGACTGGCGAGCAAAAACATACTAAAAATCCAACGTTTAATGTGTTTTTTCATAATCCTCCCGACGCCGTCCGGGCGGTGCCGGGTCCCGCCTCAAATCCCGAATAAGACCAAAGGCTTTGAGGAACAGAAAGACCGAAGGGAACCGATGACCACATCCCGAGACAAAAACAGCCAACAGCAGAAGCCCGCCGAAGAGGGCAGCCTCATCCAGCAGCGCAAGGAAAAGGCGGCCCGCCTGGCCGAGCAGGGCGTGCCCCTCTATCCCAACGGGTTCACCCCCTCCCACGATCTGAACCGGATCCTCGAAGAGTATGGGGCCCAGAGCAAGGACGACCTGGAAAAACTGGACCGGACCTTCACCCTGGCCGGAAGGATCATGGCTCTGCGCAAGTTCGGCAAGGCCGCCTTTGTCCATCTCCAGGACCGGACCGGCAGGCTCCAGGCCTATTTTCGCAAGGACATCCTGGGCGAGGAGGCCTTTGACCTGTTCAAGGCTCTGGACGTGGGGGATATCGTGGGGGTCACGGGCCGGCTGTTTCGGACCAAGACCGACGAGTTGACCCTGGAGGCGGCCACCCTGATCCTTTTGACCAAGTCCATCCGGCCCCTGCCCGAAAAATGGCACGGCCTGGCCGACACCGAGACCCGCTACCGCCAACGCTACGTGGACCTGATGATCAACCCCCAGGTCAAGGAGACCTTTGTCAAGCGCTCCAGGATCGTCCAGAGCCTGCGTAAATTTTTCGACGCCCGGGACTTCATCGAGGTGGAGACGCCCATGATGCAGCCCCTGGCCGGAGGGGCCACGGCCAAGCCCTTCGAAACCCACCACCAGGCCATGGACATGGATCTTTTTCTCCGCATCGCCCCGGAGCTGTACCTGAAACGGTTGGTGGTGGGCGGCCTGGAACGGGTCTACGAGATCAACCGCAATTTCCGTAACGAAGGCATCTCCACCAAGCACAACCCCGAATTCACCATGCTGGAGTTCTACCAGGCCTACGCCACGTTCGAGGACCTGATGAACCTGACCGAGGACCTGTTCGCCACCGTGGCCACGGAGGTCTGCGGCTCCACCAGGATCACCTATCAGGGCGCCGAGGTGGATCTGGCCCCGCCCTGGAAACGGATCACCTTTGCCGACTCCCTGACCCAGGTGGGCGGCGCCCCGCCCCAGGTCATGACCGACCAGCAGGCCGCCCTGGAGTTCGCCCGCACCTTCGGGGGCGACTTCCCGGCCAGGGAGAGCCACGCCAAGCTTCTGGAAAAGCTCTTTGACCTGGCCGTGGAGCCCAAGCTGATCCAGCCCACTTTCATCACCCACCATCCCACGGCCATCTCACCCCTGTCCCGGCGCAACGACGCCGACCCCTCGGTGGTGGACCGCTTCGAGCTGTTCATCACCGGCCGGGAGCTGGCCAACGCCTTTTCCGAGCTCAACGACCCGGTGGACCAGGCCGAACGGTTCAGGATGCAGGTTGAGGCCAAGGCGGCCGGGGACGACGAGGCCCATCCCATGGACCACGATTACATCCGGGCCCTGGAGTACGGCCTGCCGCCCACGGCCGGCCAGGGGGTGGGCATCGACCGGCTGGTCATGCTCCTGACCGACGAGCCCTCCATCAGGGACGTGATTCTGTTCCCCCTGCTGAGGGCGGAAAAATAGGCATGTCCTTTGAGTGGCTGATAAGTTTCCGCTACCTCAAGGCCAAGCGGAAACAGGCCTTCATCTCCCTGATCTCCCTCATCAGCATGGCCGGGGTGGGCCTGGGGGTCTGCGCCCTGATCGTGGTCCTCTCGGTCATGAACGGCTTCCAGAAGGACTGGCGGGACAAGATCCTGGGGGTCACGGCCCATCTCCTGGTCCAGTCCCACCAGGGCGCCCTGGGCGGATACGGGGACCTGAGGAACCGGGTGGAGGAGGTGGCGGGGGTCGAAGCGGCCACGCCGTTCATCTACAGCCAGGCCATGATCTCCTACCAGGGCCGGGTCTCAGGGGTGATCTTAAGGGGCATCCAGCCCGAAACGGCGGTCAAGGTGACGGCCCTCAAGGAGTCTCTGCTGGGCCACAACCCCGAAGTCTTCAACAAGAAGCTGGTGGACAGCGGCGGCGAAGGCGGAGGCCGCCTTCTGGAGCCCATCGTCATCGGCCGAGAACTGGCCGACAACCTGGGGCTGGGGATCGGGGCCACGGTGCGCTTGATCTCGCCCTACGGCCGGGTCACTCCGGCCGGACGCATGGCCGAGTCGCGCTATTTCGTGGTGGCCGATCTGTTCCATTCCGGAATGTACGAATACGACGCCGGGCTGGCCCTGCTGCCGCTCGCGGCGGCCCAGTCGTTTTTGAGCCTGGGCGACAAGGTCACCGGAGTGGAGGTCCGCCTCAAGGACATCTACCGGGCCAAGGAGGTGGGTTCGGCCATTAAAAAATCCCTGGGCCGGACCTACTGGATCAGGGACTGGATGGAGCTGAACCGCAATCTCTTCGCCGCCCTGAAGCTGGAAAAGACGGCCATGTTCGTAATTCTGGTCCTGATCGTTCTGGTGGCGGCCTTTAACATCATCTCCACCCTGATCATGATCGTCATGGAAAAAACCAAGGATATCGCTATCTTGAAATCAATAGGAGCCACCTCGGGCTCCATCCGCAAAATTTTTCTCTATCAGGGATTGACCATCGGCACCATCGGCACCGGATTTGGTCTTGGTTTAGGACTGATTTTGTGCGAACTTTTAAGGCGGTATAAATTCATTGAGCTGCCCTCCGACGTCTACTACATTACGACCATGCCGGTCCGGGTGGAGCCGTTGGACGTGGCTTTGATCGTCTTGGCCTCTCTGGGCATCAGCCTTCTGGCCACGCTCTACCCTTCCCGGCAGGCGGCCAGACTGGACCCGACCGAGGGGTTGAGGTATGAATGAGGGGCAAGGGGCCGACCGGATGGCGACACCCCTTCTGGAGGTCAGGTCCCTGGAGAAAACCTATTTCCGGCCCCAGGCCGAGGTTCGGGTCCTCAAGGGTCTGAATCTGGAGCTGGGAGCCGGAGAGACCCTGGCCGTCCTGGGCGCTTCGGGGGTGGGCAAGTCGACCCTGCTCAACATCCTGGGCGGCCTGGACAGGCCGACCGGGGGGGTGGTCAGGTTCGAGGGACAGGAGATTTTTAAGTGGAGCGATAACGAACTGGCCCGGTTCAGAAACAGGGCTATTGGATTCGTCTTTCAGTTCCACCACCTTTTGTCCGAGTTTAACGCTTTGGAAAACGTCATGATGCCCTGCCTGGTGGCGGGGTTGCCCAAGATCCAGGCCAGGAGGCGGGCCGAGGAGTTGCTGGAGATGGTCGGGCTGGCCCACCGGAAGGACCACCGCATCGGTGAGCTTTCGGGGGGGGAGCAACAACGGGTGGCCGTGGCCAGGTCTCTGATAATGAAGCCCCGGCTGCTGCTGGCCGACGAGCCCACCGGAAATCTGGACAGCCGGACCGGGGCCAAGGTTAACGAAATGATGATGAAGCTCAACAGGGAGATGGGGTTGTCCACGGTGGTAGCCACCCACAACCGGGAACTGGCCCACCTGATGGACCGAAGGATAGAACTTGTTGACGGACGGGCCGAATCAGGCGGCCCCTGGCCTGGGGGTAAGAATGAGGGTTAAGCGACGGGGGCTCTGTCGGGCGGCTTTTTTGGCCCTGGTACTCAGCCTGTTGCCGATATCGGCCTATGCGAACAAACCCAAGGTGGCGGTCCTGCCGTTTCTGGTTCACGCCAGGCAGGAGGACCAGGCCCGCCTGGCCGAGAGGATTGAGAAACTCCTTCTCCCGGCCATCATAACCATGGCCATGGAGGTCATCCCGGCCGAGGAGGTAGCCGGGCTGGGCTACCATCCCACCCTGGATCAGGTCGAGGCCCGCCAGGCCGGAGCGAGCCTGGGCGCGGATTTCGTCATCTACGGCTCCCTGACCAAACTGGGAAGCAACTTCAGCCTGGACGCCCGGCTTCTGGACATGGCCAAAGAGGTCCCCCTGAGCTTTCATCGCCAGGGCAAGGGCGAGGAGTCCCTGGAGACGCTGGTCTCCGAGATCGCCCGGGATCTGAAGGGCCAGACCCTGGGGCTGGATAAGGTGGTGGAGGTGGACATCACCGGCAACCAGCGCATCGGAGACGAGGCCCTCAGCGTCCAGATGAAGACCAAGCCAGGACAGTTCCTGGACCCCGACACTCTAAACCAGGATCTCAAGAAAATCTTCGCCATGGGCTACTTCTCCAATGTGCGGGCCCTGACCGAAAAGATGGAGGGCGGGGTCAAGGTCGTCCTGGAGGTAGGGGAGAACCCGGCCATCAGGGAGATCGAGGTCAAGGGCGGGACCATGGACAAAAAGGAGGTCATCGAAGCCTTCAACGTCCCCGCATTGACCGTTTACAACGGCCATGCCGTGGCCAACGGGCTGCAACGGGTGGCCGATCTCTACCGGGGCACCGGCTACCTGAACGTGGAGGTGAGCCAAGAACTGGGCGAGGTCAAGGACGGCCTGGCCAATCTGACCATCAGGATCAAGGCCAACAACAGGCTTTACATCAAGGAAATAAAGTTCACCGGAAACGAGAAGGTGTCCTCCAAGGTCCTGCGCAAACAGATAGAGACCGACGACTGGGGCTTCTTCTCTTTCATGACCGACGCCGGGATATTGAAAAAAGAGGTCCTGGAGAAGGACCTGGAGAAGATAAGGGCCTACTATCAAAACAACGGCTTTTTAAAGGCCCAGGTGGGAGAGCCGGATATCCAGGCCACCGAAAAGGACATTTTCGTGGTCATCCCCATCGATGAGGGCGACCCCTTCACCGTGGGCCGGGTGGAGATCGAGGGCGACCTGATCAAGCCGGCGGACGAGCTCAAGGCCAAGCTGAAGCTGACCACCGGCAAGATCTACTCCCGGGCCGATATCGAGGTGGACCGGGAGGCCCTGATCAACGAGTACGCCACCGTGGGCCACGCCAAGGTTTCGGTGAACCTGAACTCCAAGCTCGACTCCGCGGCCAAGACCGTCAACCTGACCTACAACATCCGCAAGGGACCCCTGATGTACGTGGAGAGAATCAGTATCCACGGCAACACCAGGACCAGGGACAAGGTCATCCGCCGGGAGATGCGGGTCAAGGAAGGGGATCTGGTAAACCTGGCCGCCATCCGCCGCTCCGCCTTCAACCTGAGGAGACTGCAGTTCTTCGATGAGGTTGAGTTCAACAACCTGCCCGGTTCCGAGGACAACCAGCTGGTCATGGACGTCCGGGTCAAGGAGAGGTCCACCGGGATGTTCAACTTCGGGGTGGGCTACTCCACCGCCGACTCGGCCATGATCATGCTCCGCATCCAGGAGCAGAACCTTTTCGGCCGGGGTCAGGAGCTCATCGCCGCAGGCAACATCGGGTTCAAGGGCCAGCGCTACTCCCTGAGCTTTATCGAACCCTATCTTTTCGACCACAACCTCTCCCTTTCCCTGTCGGCCTACAACACCGAGCGGGAGTACCTCGACTACGACAAGGGTGCCTACGGCGGCTACGCCGGGATAGGTTTCCCCTTCATGTTCGATTTCACCAGGATGAATTTCAAGTATACCTACGAGGTGGTCGACATCAGCAATGTGGAGGACGAGGAATCCCTGCTGAAACAGGAGGAGGGCAACCACTACACCTCCATGCTAAGCTGGGGCCTCAAACGCGACTCCAGGGACCTGATCTTCGGAGCGACCAAGGGCTCGGAGAATTTTGTGGAGGTGGAGTTCGCCGGACTGGGCGGCACTACGTCCTTCACCAAGGTGGTGGCCGGATCAAGCTGGTTCTTCCCCGCGCCCCTTCAGACCACCTTCCACATCCAGGGCAAGATCGGCTACGTGACCAAGAACGGATGGGGCCATCTCCCTGCCTACGAGAAGTTCTTCCTGGGCGGCATCAACTCCCTGCGGGGGTTCCAGTACGCCTCGGTCTCGCCGCGCGACCCCGTCACCGGGACCAGGATCGGCGGTGAAAAAATGATGCACTTCAACGCCGAACTGATCTTCCCCCTGATCCCCCAGGCCGGAGTCAAGGGTGTGGTCTTCTTCGACGCCGGCAACGTCTGGACCGGAGACGGCGCCTACGACGTCACGGACCTGCGTCAGTCGGTGGGCGGCGGAATCAGGTGGTACTCCCCCATCGGGCCGCTACGGCTGGAGTACGGCCACATCATCAAGGGAGAAGAGGATGACGGCGACGGAGGGTGGGAGTTCACCATCGGTTCGGTATTCTAACGACGCGGACCGGGCTGGAGGCATCTGTAACCGCCCCCGAAATTTTGAACGTCATTAAAAATAATCGCGGGCTCCAGACGGCCCTGATTGAGAATTTTTTGGAAGACCCTTAAGGAGGACCTTTAAGTGAAACCGGTTAAGATATTGACCCTGCTTGTAGTGATCATGGGGCTCTGCGCCTCTCCGGCCCTGGCCGAAACCAAAATCGCCGTGGTGGACATCCAGAAATGCGTCCAGCTCACCATCCAGGGCAAGAACGCCTATAAGGACCTTAAGGGCGAAGTGGACAAAATCCAGGACGACCTGGCCGCCAAGGAAAGAGAGATCGAGGAGATCAGGGCCAAACTGGAAAAGGGGGGTTCGGTCCTCTCCGAGTCCACCCGGATCAGCCTGGAGAGCGATCTGCGGCGGAAATCCCGCTCCTACCGGGAGCTTTACGAAGATTCCCAGGCCCGGATCCGCAGTCTGGAGGTGGAGCGCACCCGGCCCATCTTCAACCGGGTGGTGGCTCTGGTCAAGGAGATGGGCAAGGAGAAGAAGCTGGACATCGTTATCAACTCCAGGGCCGGGTTGGTCTACTACTCCGAGGCGGTGGAGATCACGGAAGAGGTCATCGCCACCTATGACAAAAAATATCCGGCCGGCAGCGGCGCCGCTCCGGCTGAGACCAAGAAAGGCAACTAGAATGCCCCAGGCCACCGCGATCCAGGTGGCGGAGGCGGCCGGAGGCCGGATAGATCCGGCCTTTCCCCCCCCGGAAGGAAAACTGCTTTCCGGTCTGGCGCCCTTGTCTGCGGCCGGACCGGAGGATCTGAGCTGGTATGCCGACAGGAAGTACCAGGCCTATTTTGCGGCCAGCCGGGCCGGGGCTGTACTGATCCCCGAGGATCTGGAGACGGACAAGGAGACGGTCCTGATCCGGGTCAAGAACCCCGAGCTGGCCATGGCCCTGGCCTCCGGATTGTTCATCACCAGGCCGGAACATCCCGGAAAGGTACTGGAAGGGGCCCTGGTCGACCCCAGCTCCAGAGTGGCTCACGGGGCCACCGTCTACCCCCTGGCCGTGGTGGGACCGGGTTCGGAGATCGGCGAGGGAGCGGTTGTCTATCCCCTGGCCTATGTGGGCGCCGGAGTCAAAATCGGCCCCCGGACCGTGATCCAGCCCCAGGCCGCCCTTCTGGACGGGGTCTCCGTGGGCGCGGACTGCCTTATCCAGGCCGGAGCGGTGGTGGGAGCCGACGGTTTCGGATTCGCCCAGACGGCCGAGGGGAGTCACGTCAAAATACCCCAGGGGGGTACGGTCAGCCTGGAGGACGGGGTGGAGCTGGGGGCCAATGCCGCAGTGGACAGGGCCTTTTACGGCGCCACCAGGATCGGCCGGGGATCCAAGCTGGACAATCTGGTCCAGGTGGCCCACAACGTGGACATGGGACCGGACTGCGCCCTGGCCTCTCAGGCAGGGATCTCCGGGTCGGTAACCCTGGGACAGGGCTGCATCCTGGGCGGACAGGCGGGCCTGGCCGACCACATCACCCTGGGCGACAGAGTCATGGTGGGCGCCCAAGCCGGGACGCATCAAAATCTGGAGGGCCATCAGGCCTACCTGGGCAGTCCGGCCCTGCCCCTAAAGGAGGCCCGCCGGGTCCTCATCTCGCAGCGGAAGCTGCCGGACCTGATCAAGCGGGTCCGAGACCTGGAGAAACGGCTGGCTGCCCTGGAGGCCGGCCCGGGCCCAAAAGGAGAATAACCTTGGAACTGCCCATCGAAATTGAGGACATAAAAAAGATTTTGCCTCACCGCTACCCCTTTCTTCTGGTGGATCGGATAACCGAACTGGACCTGGAGGAGCACACCGTCACCGGGATAAAGAACGTGACCATCAACGAGCCCTTCTTTCAAGGCCACTTCCCCTCCGATCCGATCATGCCCGGGGTTCTGGTGGTGGAGGCCATGGGCCAGGTGGCGGGGGTCATGGCCTGCCTGGGCAACCCCCTCTACGACCCGGCCTTCCCGCCCTACTTCGTGGGCCTGGACAAGGTCCGCTTCCGTCAGCCGGTCCGGCCGGGGGATACTCTGACCATCAGGGGCAGGGCCACAAGATACACCGGCAAGATATGGAAGATGGAGGCCGAGGCCCGGGTGGGTGAAACCCTGGCCGCCTCCGCCCTGCTCTCGGCGGTTATCAACCTTCCGCCCAAGGGAGAAAACTAGGTGGCCATAAAAATACATCCCACCGCATTGGTGGATTCCGGGGCCGAGCTGGGCGACGGCGTTGTAGTGGGGCCCTTTACCATAATCGAGGACAAGGTCGAAATCGGTCCGGAAACCTGGATCGATTCCCATGTGACCATCCGCTCCCATACCAAAATAGGCAGGGAGAACCGGATCTTCTCCTACGCCTCCATCGGGGCCGAACCCCAGGATCTGACCTACCAGGGCGAACCCACCGAGTTGATCATCGGCGACGGAAACCTGATCCGCGAATTCGTGACCTTCCACCGGGGCAGCATGAAGGGCGGCGGGGTCACCCGCATCGGCAACCAGGGCATGTTCATGGCCTATGTCCACATCGCCCACGACTGCCAGGTGGGCAACCATGTGGTCATGGCCAACACGGCCACCCTTTCGGGCCACGTCATCGTGGAGGACTGGGCCTCCATGAGCGGCTTCGCCGCGGTCCATCAGTTCGCCCGCCTGGGGGCCCACTGCTTCGTGGGCGCCATCTGCGGGGTGGGCAAGGACGTCCCGCCCTACTGCATGGTCGCCGGCAACCGGGCCTCCCTGAAGGGTCTCAACACCGTGGGCCTGAGGAGACGGGGCTTCTCCTCCGAGACCATCGCCGCAATCAAGCAGGCCTACCGCGTTCTCTTCCGCAACTCCGGGTCCACCCTGGTCACAAACATGAAGGCCGTGGAGGAGGAACTGGGGAATCATCCGGAAGTACTACACCTACTGAATTTCATCCGTTCCTCGGAACGGGGTATCTGCCGCTAGGCCAGGCCGTGGAAAAGGTGGGCATCATTGCCGGCGGGGGACAGTTCCCGGTCCTCCTCTGCCGGGCCGGGCGTGATCAGGGCAGGGAGATCGTGGTCCTGGCCCTGGAAGGGGAGGCCGATCCGGTGCTGGTACGGGAGGCGGATGGGTGCGTCTTCTTCAAGCTGGGCCAGCTGGGGCGGATCATCACCACCTTTAAAAAGGCCGGCATCAAAAAGATCGTCCTGGCCGGGTCTGTCTCCAAGCCTCGGCTTTTCTCGGGAGGATTCAGACCGGACCGCAAGCTGATCGCTCTGCTGCCCCACCTTAAAAAGGTCCGGCTCCACGACGACGGACTCCTGCGGGCCCTGGCCGATGTTCTGGCCGGGGAAGGGATCCAGGTCATGGACTCCACCTTTCTCCTGCCCGACCTGAGAACGCCCCTGGGGGTCCTGACCCGCCGGGCTCCCACCAGGCGCGAGAAAAAGGACGCCGAGTATGGATTCGCCCTGGCCAAGGGGCTGGGCCGGTTCGACATCGGCCAGTGCATCGTGGTCCGCCAGAAGGCGGTCCTGGCCGTGGAGGCCATGGAGGGCACGGACGAGACCATCCGCCGGGGCGGCGCCCTGGGCGGGGGCCGGGCCGTGGTGATCAAGGTGGCCAAGCCCGGCCAGGACCTGCGGTTCGACCTGCCCAGCGTGGGCCTGGCCACCGTGGAGACCATGGCCGCCTCGGGCTGCACGGCCCTGGTTCTGGAGGCCGGCCGGACCCTCACCTTTGACCGGGAGGAGACCGTGGCCCTGGCCGACAAAAAGGGTATCGCCATCCTCTCGCTGAAGGAGGAGGAGAATTGAAACCCATCCGCGCCGGCGTGGTGGGGGTGGGCTACCTGGGGCGGTTCCACGCCCAGAAGTACGCCGCCAATCCGGGGGCGGTTCTGGTGGGGGTGGCCGATTCCGACCCCGGGCGGGCCCGGGCGGTGGCCAGGGAGCTTTCGGTCCAGGCCTTCCCCGGGCTGGCGGAACTCCTGGGCGAGGTGGATGTTCTGAGCGTGGTAACGCCCGCGGTGAGCCATCACCTCCTGGCACGGGAGGCCCTGGCCGCCGGGGTCCACTGCCTGGTGGAGAAGCCCATGACCGAAACCCTGGACCAGGCCGACGGACTCATCGCCCTGGCCCGTGAGAAATCCCTGGTTCTGCAGGTGGGTCACCTGGAGCGGTTCAACCCGGCCGTAGAGGCGCTGCTCAAGCGGGCCGGCCGGCCCCGTTACGTGGAGGCCCGGCGATTGACCCCTTTTGTGGGCCGGGGCACTGATATAGACGTTATTCTTGAGCTCATGATTCACGATCTGGACATAATTCTGAGCCTGACCAACGAGGACCCTGTCCAGCTGCGGGCCGTGGGCGCGCCCCTGGTTTCCGGGGAGCTGGACATGGCCAACGCCTACCTGGAGTTTCCCTCCGGCTGCGTGGCCAATCTGACCGCCTCCCGGGTCTCTTCCGATCCCTGCCGCAGAATGGACGTCTTTGAGGAGCAGGGCCGGTTTACCGTGGACTGCGCCGGACGAACCCTAACCACCCAGACCCGCAGCCCGGCCAGGGGGGCCGAGGTAGTCCTGCCCGGAATCTTCTCCACCACCCAGAGCTTCGAACCCGCGGCCGACCCGCTGGCCCTGGAGATAGACTCCTTTCTTCGCTGCGTCCGGACCAAGACCCAGCCCCTGGTGGACGGTCCGGCGGGGAGAAGAGCCCTGGCCCTGGCCCTGCGCATCTCGGAGACAATCGGAGGAGGCCGGGTTTGAACGGGGAGATCATGATCTCGGCCGGGGAGGCCTCCGGGGATGTGGCCGCGGCCGGACTGGTGCGTCGGCTCAGAGAGATCTCTCCGGGACTTGAATATTTCGGCCTGGGAGGACGGGAGATGGCCGGGGAGGGGGTGGAGCTTGTAGCCGAGTCCAGCCGCATCGCCGTCACCGGCCTGGCCGAGGTGGTCCCGGCCCTGGGCCGGATTGCGGTCGCCCTGGCCGCCCTGCGCAAAGCCCTTAAACGACGCCGACCCAGGGCTCTGGTGGTAGTGGATTTTCCGGACTTCAATTTCCTGCTGGCCCGGACCGCCCGGAAGCTGAACATCCCGGTGATCTACTACATCGTGCCCCAGATCTGGGCCTGGAGATCGGGCCGGGTTAAGTTTTTAAAAGAAAACATCGCCCATCTGATCGTGATTCTGCCCTTTGAGGAGAGGTGGTACCGGGAACGGGGCCTTTCCACCTACTACTCCGGACATCCCCTGGCCGACCGGCCCCTCATGGCGAGGGAGGACCGGGAGGATTTCTTGGCCGGGGCGGGGTTGGACCCGGGGCGACCCGTGGCGGCTCTTCTGCCCGGTTCCCGAAAAAACGAGATAAAGAGAACCCTTCCCCTTCTGGCCGAGGCGGTCGGCATCCTCAAAACCAAAAGGCCGGACCTCCAGTTCCTGGTCCCCGCCGCGCCGGGAAGGGACCCCCGAAGGCTGGAGCAGGGCCTGGCCGGCCTCGGGGTAAAGGTCGTCCAAGGCCGGGCCGGGGAGGTATTGGCCTCCAGCCGAGCCGCCCTGGTCTGCTCCGGAACCGCCACCCTGGAGGCGGCCTACAATCTGACCCCCCTGGTCATGTTCTACCGGATCAGCCCCCTGACCTACTTTCTGCGCCACTTTGTCCCGGTTATCCAGACCTACTCCCTGCCCAACCTCATCGCCGGGGAGAGGGTCATCCCCGAACTTATCCAGGAGCGGGCCACCCCCGAGAATCTGGTCCGGGAGATTCTGCCTCTCTTGGAGGACGGACCCGAACGGGCCCGAATGCTGGACGGCCTCAAGGAGGTCCGGGCCAGGATCGGCCCGGCCGGGGGCGCCGGGCGGGCGGCCCGGTCCATCATGGCCCATCTGAACGGACAACCGGCCGAGGCTTCTTGAGATGAGCATCTACCAACGCATGGCCCGCGAGGTCAAGCCCCACTGGCATCACCTGAGCATAGCCGTGGTCTGCATGCTGGTGGTGGCCGGAACCACGGCCGGCCTGGCCTACCTCATGGGCCCGGTGGTGGACGACATCTTCGTGGCCGGGGTCACCGACCCGGAGCGGGCCAGGCGGATGATCGTCATCCTGCCCATCGCCCTGGTGGCCGTGATGTGGATCAAGGGCGGGGCCACCTATTCCCAGACCGTGCTCATGGTCATGGTCGGCCAGCGCATCGTGGCCGACCTGCGCGAGCGGATCTACGCCCATCTGCAGGAGCTGCCCCTCTCCTTTTACGACAACACCCAGACCGGGTTGCTCATCGCCCGGATGACCAACGACGTGAACCTGCTTAGGGAGTCTGTCAGCTCCGCCCTGGCCGCCTCCTTCCGGGACATCTTCACCATCGTCGGCCTCATCGCCCTGGTCTTCTACCGGGACTGGCGGCTGGCCATCATCGCCATGGTGGTCTTTCCCCTGGCCATGGTTCCCTTTATCAAGTTCGGCCAGCTGGTCCGGCGCATCTCCACCCGCAACCAGCAGGCCACGGCCGAGATGGCCAATCACATGTCCGAGACCATCTCCGGAGCCCGGGTGGTAAAGGCCTTCACCGCCGAGAAGCACGAGATCTCCAAGTTCAAGGCCGTCTCCCAGCGCATTCTCAGGCTCCAGCTCAAGGAGGAACGGGTCCGGGCCCTCTCCTCGCCCACCATGGAGTCCCTGGGGGCCGTGGCCTTTGCCGTGATCCTGGGCTACGGCGGACACCGGGTCCTCACCGGAGCGGCCTCGGCCGGGACCTTTGTCTCCTTTATCGCCGCGGTGATTATGCTCTACGATCCCTTGAAAAAACTGGCCCGGACCTGGACCATCGTCCAGCGGGGCGTGGCCGGAGCGGAGCGGATCTACGAACTTCTGGACACCCCGGCCATGGTGAAGGACCGCCCCGGAGCAACGGAGCTGACCGGGTTCCGCGAATCGATCCAGTACCGGGGGGTCCGCTTCTCCTACGGCCGGGAACCGGTCCTCAAGGGCATCGACCTGACCATCGAGGCGGGCCGGATCGTGGCCCTGGCCGGCAGCTCCGGCGGGGGCAAGACCACCCTGGTCAACCTTCTGCCCCGGTTCTACGACCTGGAAGAGGGGGAGATCCTCATCGACGGGACCGATATCCGTGACTTGACCCAGAGCTCCCTGCGCCGCATGATCGGGCTGGTGACCCAGCAGACCATCCTCTTCGACGACACCATCAAGGCCAACATTGCCTACGGCCGCCCCGGAGCCACGGAGGAGGAGATTATAACAGCGTCCAAGGCGGCCTACGCTCACGATTTCATAACCGAACTGCCTCACGGCTACGAGACCCACATCGGGGAGCAGGGAGTCCGCCTTTCCGGGGGCCAGCGCCAGCGGCTGGCCATCGCCAGGGCGCTGTTGAAGGATGCGCCGATCCTGATTCTGGACGAAGCAACATCTTCCCTGGACACCGAATCGGAGTATTATGTCCAAAAGGCCATCGACAACCTGATGAAGGGGCGGACCACCCTGGTCATCGCCCACCGGCTCTCGACCATCTACAACGCCCATCGGATCGTGGTCCTCTCGGGCGGGCGGATCGTCCAAGAAGGACGCCACGAGGAACTGCTGGGCCAGGAAGGCGAATACCGCAAGCTTTACGAGATGCAGTTCAAGTCGGATAATTGAACCATGAGATGGATCATCCACCGCTATATCTTCAGGAACCTTATGGTTCCCTTTGGGCTGGCCCTGCTGATCTTCACCTTCACCTTCTTCATCTACCGGGTCTTTCAGCTCACCGAGATGGTGGTCAACCGGGGCATGATGCTCTCCGACGTGCTCAAGGTCTTCGCCTTTGCCTCGCCCTATTTCTTCATGTTCACCATCCCCATGTCGGTCCTCTTCGCCGTGGTCCTGACTTTTCTCAAACTCTCCTCGGACAACGAGATTATCGCCCTCAAGGCGGCCGGAATAAGCCTCTACCGGCTCCTGCCCCCGGTTTACATTTTGGCCGCCTTCGGGTTTCTCATGACCCTGCTGACCTCCACCTACCTGGTCCCCCGGGGCAATACGGCCATGGCCGATCTGATCTTCGAGATGACCTCCTCCCGGGCCGACATCGCGGTGCGGGAAAGGATCTTCATCGACGATTTCGAGGGCATCTCTCTATATATCGAATCGGTGGACTCCAAGACCGGGGAGCTGAAAAACGTCTTCATCTACGATGACCGGGACCCGGAGGTGGACGCGGCCATCACCGCCGAAAAGGGCCTGATCCTGCGGGACCCGGCCAAGCGGGAGGTGGTCCTCAGGCTTTTCAACGGGGCCATGGACCGGCTCAACCGCAACTGGTCCAAGACCCAGACCATCACCTTCGCCACCTATGACCTGAAGGTCAACGCCCAGGACCTGGCTGCGGCCAGGCGCTCCGCGGCCAAGCATCGCTCCGAGTACAAGATGGGCGAATTGGCCGAGTTCATGCGCCAGAAAAAGGGCAAGGACCCCAAGGGCTACCTGCTCATGGCCACCATCTTCCACGAGCGGCTGGCCATCCCCTTCGCCTGCATCAGCCTGGGGCTCCTGGCCGTGCCCTTGGGGTTGGGGAGCCGTTCCTCCAGCTATGCCCGGTCACGGGGGGTGGTCCTGGGAGTGGTGGCCTTTTTGAGTTATTATCTGCTCTACAGTCTTTTCAGGGGCTTCGGGGATAAGGGCCTTCTGCCGGTCTGGTTGAGCCTGTGGATACCCAACGTCCTTTTCATAGTTCTTACCGTGGTCCTTACCCGGCGATCGGCCCAGGAAAAACCCCTGGGCCTGTGGGAGAAGCTGCCCGAGTTCAAGCTTTGGGCCCTCCTGACCAAAAAAGAGGAATAGATGCGGATCATCGTCGAATACATGATCAAGGAATTTCTGCGCTACTTCCTGTTGCTGCTGTCCATCTTCACCTTCATCTACCTGCTCATCGACTTTCTGGACCACATCGACAACTTCATCGACTACCGCTCCCAGTGGACCGAGGTGGCCGAGTACTACCTCTACAAGACGCCTTTTATCGTGCTCCAGATGTCCTCCATCTCGGTTCTGCTGTCGGTCATCATCACCTTTGCGGTGATGCACCGCAACAATGAGATAACGGCCATAAAGGCCAGCGGGATCAGCGTTTTTCGGGTAACCACGCCCTTTATCCTCCTGGGTCTGTTCATCAGCCTGATCAACTTCGTCCTGGCCGAGGGGATGGTCCCGGCGGCCAACGCCAGGGTCAGCGAGCTGTGGAGCTACGAGATGCACCACGAGGAGAACCGGCCCCAGGCCGAATCCCAGCAGCGCTACAAGGGCTGGTACCGGGCCGAACGGGCCATTTACAACGTCCGCCGTTTCCGGGACAGGGCCGGGGTTATCGAAGGGGTCAGCCTCTACTTTTTCGACGATGATTTCAAGCTGAACAGGCGGGTGGACGCCCGCCGGGGGGTCTACAAGGACGGGATGTGGACCTTCTACCACGGTACGGACAAGACCATCGGCGATAAGGGTCATTTCAAGACCTCCAGCTTCGCCGAGAAGCAGATTCTGCTCCAGGCCAAACCGGAGGACTTCAAGTATGAGGACAAAACGGCCGACCAGATGAGCCTGGCCGAGCTGGACGCCTTTATCTCCAAACTCGAACGGGAGGGCTACGACACCACCTATTACCAGATCGACCGCCAGGTCAAGTTTTCCCTGCCCTTTGTCTGCACCGTCCTGATCCTCATCGCCATCCCCCTGACCCTGCGCCAGAACCGGGAGACGGTCATGGCCAAGGGGGCGGCCATCGGGGTGGGGGTGGCCTTCGCCTACCTGGCCTTTTTCGCCATCTCCCGGTCCCTGGGCCACTCTCAGACCCTGCCCATCGTCCTGGCCGCCTGGCTGCCCAACATCGTTTTCAGTCTCACCGGGGCCTACATGCTGGTCACCCTAAGGCAATGATTCCTTTCCCCATAGGGCTGTACAATTTCCTCCAGGTCCCGGCTTTGGCCGGATATCTGCCCTGGGCGCTCCTCAGCTCCAAGCGCCGCCCCACCCTGCCCGCCCGGCTGGGGCTGGAGCTTCCTTTGGTCCGGCCCGGCGGGCTGTGGGTCCACGCCCTGTCCCTGGGCGAGGTGATCTCGGCCAGACCCCTGCTTCTGGAGCTGCAGAAATCTCGGCCCGAAACGGAGATCTACCTATCCGCCTCCACGGACAGCGGCCTCAAGGCGGCCTTGGGAGAGGTGGAGGTGGGCCGGGCCAAGGCCGCCTTCCGGGCCCCCTGGGATCTCTACCCGGCCGTGGCCAGGACCCTGGACCGGCTGGAGCCCCGGGGGCTTATCCTCGTGGAGACCGACATCTGGCCCAATCTGCTCTGGGCTTGCCGCAGGAAAGGGGTGCCCGCGGGTCTGGTCAACTTCCGCATCTCCCCGGCTCGGCACAGGGGGCACGCCCGGCTGAGGTCCTTTTTCGCCGCCGTCTACGGCCTGCTGTCCTTTGTGGCCCTGCCCACAGACCTGGACCGGGAACGTTGGGAATATTTGAGGGTCCGGGGCGTGAAGACCCATGTCACCGGCTCCCTAAAATACGATCAGCCCCTCCCGGTCCCGGTCTCGCCACGGGAGCTGGGCCTGGAGCAAGGCCGCCAGGCGGTGATCGCCGGCTCGACCCACCCCGGAGAGGAGGAGGCCGTGCTTACGGCCTGGGCCGGACTGAGAAAAGAAATCCCGGACCTGGCCCTGATCCTGGCCCCCCGGAATATGGAGCGGGTGGACGAGGTCCTTTCCCTGATGGATATTCGAGGAATTAAACCGGCCCGTCTGAGCCAAGGTCAGGGCTTGGCCCATGGCCCGGTCCTGGTGGTGGATGTTCTGGGCAGGCTGGCCTCCCTCTACGGATCGGCCGGGGCCGCCTTTGTGGGCGGCTCCCTGGTCCCTCTTGGCGGACACAATGTCCTGGAACCGGCCTCTCTGGGGGTTCCGGTCTGCTTCGGGCCCCACATGGAGAACTTCACGGCCGAGGCCCGGCGGCTGACCGCTTCGGGTGGGGGCGCGGAAGTCCGGGACACGGCCGGTCTGGCCGCTTTCTGGCGACGCGTGCTTTTGGACCGGGAGGCGGGAAGAATCGCCGGAGATGCGGCCCGGCAGACCTACCTTAACTACCGGGGCGCAGCCCAAAAGATCGTGGAACTCATGGGAGAGGCCTTGGGATGGCCCACCCGCTGAACAACCTGGCCAGATGGCTGTGGCAGGCCGAGTCCGGCCCGGCGGCCCGTGTGGCCGGATGGGCGGTCCGGCCCTTTGGTTGGGTTTACGGGCTGGCCCTGGAACTTCGTTCCCAGGCCTACGCCCGGGGGCTGTTCAAAATGAACCCGGCCCCCCTGCCGGTGATCAGCGTGGGCAACCTTACCCAGGGCGGCACGGGCAAAACCCCCCTGACCCTGCACCTGGCCTCCCTGCTTCTGGAAAAAGGCTGCCGCCCGGCCGTGGTCCTGCGGGGCTACGGAGGGACCGTGGGCTCCGGACCGCTCCTGGTGAAGCCCGGGGCCAACCCGGCCCTGGTGGGCGACGAGGCGCTCATATATGCTGATTGTCCGGAGCTGTTGGTCATCGTCGGCTCAGACCGGACGGCCGGGGCCGAGCTGGCGGCCCGCTCCGGGGCCGGGGTGATTCTGCTGGACGACGGGTTCCAGCACCTGAGGCTGGCCCGCAACCTGGACCTGGTTCTGCTGGACGCGGCCCGGCCCCTGGGCAACGGCCGGGTTTTTCCGGCCGGACCTTTGCGGGAACCGGTCAAGGCCTTGTCCCGGGCCTCGGTCCTGGTCCTGACCAGATGCGCAAACCGGGAGCAGGTGGAGGCGGCCAAAAAGATTATCGGCCCCTTGGCCAAGGACCGTCCCATCTGGACCGCCGACCACCAGGTTCCCCGAATCGAGGATTCCCAAACCGGGGAGCCCCTGGGAATTAAGGGCAAAAGGGTCCTGGTCGCGGCCGGGGTGGCCTTTCCGGACAAGGTGGAGGAGGAGGTCCGCAAACTGGGTCCGGAGCGGACCGGGCTCCTGCCCTTTACGGACCACCAGATCTACACCTCCAGAGAGCTGGACCTGATCGAGACCCGGGCCCGGGAATTTTCCGCGGACCTGGTGGTGACCACGACCAAGGACCTGCCCAAGCTGGGGCCTCTCCTGGCCGGTTCGGACCTTACCGTGGGCTTGGCTCGGCTGGAGGTGAAACTGGATCGGGAACCGGAGCTGGCCGCACTGGTGGAAAGGGCGGCCCAGGGCCGGGGCTCAGTGGCCGGGGTCCTGAAAAAGGCGCGCCGGCCCCTGAAGGAAAGATTCCCCCAGGGAGGACGGATGCTGGTCCGGATGCCCAACTGGCTGGGCGATTCGGTCATGGCCACCCCGGTGCTGGAGAATTTGAAGCAAAGCCTGCCGGAGTGGTCCGTCTCCCTGCTCTTGGACCGCCGCTACGCGCCCCTGTTTTCGGCCGACCCCAGGGTGGACGAGCTTATTTTATACCGTCCCCGGTCCGAGCACCGGGGTTTCCGGGGGCGGCGTCTCCTGGCCCACGGCCTCAAGGGCCGATTCGGGGCCGGGCTGCTTCTGCCCAACTCCCTTGATTCGGCCTTCGTCTTCTGGCTGGCCGGGATCAGGCTGCGGGCGGGGTACGGCCGGGACGGCCGGTCCCCGCTCCTGACCGATGCGGTTCCCTTTACCCGGCCCATTCACAAAGGCCCCCAAGTGGACTCCTATCTGGGGCTACTGGAATATCTGGGGGTGGACGTCTCCTCCCGGGAACCTAAGATTCACCTGCCGACCTCGACCCTGGAGTGGGCCGCCGGGTGGCTGGCGGAGATGAATCTGGAGCCGGAACGGCCTTTGATCGGAATCGGTCCGGGGGCGGCCTTCGGTCCTTCCAAGGCCTGGCCCGCCGGGAGATTCGCCGGGGTCGCCCAGGAGCTGGGCCGCCGCACCGGGGCGGCCGTTCTCATCTTCGGCTCGCATGAGGAACAGCAGATCACAGGCGGAATCGCGGCCCAGCTGGGGCCGGGGGCCTTTGACCTGGCCGGCCGGACCACCCTGGACCAGGCCGCGGCCCTTATCTCCAGGCTGGATTTGATGGTGGCCAACGATTCCGGGTTGATGAACCTGGCCGCCGGGCTGGGGGTCCGGCCCCTGGTTTTGTTCGGCCCCACCGACCCCCTGCGCTGCCTCCACAGCCTGGCCCAGGGGCGATATCTGTGGCGGCCCGAAAAATGCTCGCCCTGCTATAAAAGGAAATGCGACCAAAAAAACTGGTGCCTGGAGAATATTTCCGTGGAGGAGGTGGTGGAGGCCGCCCTGGACCTCCTCTCCCGGGAACGGGGCTGAACCGGTCCTGGTGAGCAGGGGCGGGGCCCAGCGATAAGGCGGGGAGACGGTTTTGCGGAAGACGGTTGAACCCGGAGACGACAAACCCGAACGCGACCGGGCCGCCAAGGCGCTCCTGACCGGTCTGGCCCTCCTGGCCCAGGTTTTCTGGGGGCCGGAGGAGGAGTTGTGCCGGGATATGGCAAGAGGCGGTTTCGGGGATGACCTAACCTCCTTGAGCCCCCATCTGGACCGAGCCGGCCGGCTTGCGGCAAAACAAATGGCGGAGATATTCCGGGGCCGTCCAGAGGAGGAGCTTTGCTCCCTTCTGGAGGACTATTACCTCCGCCTTTTCGTTACCTCCAAGGAAGGCCTCAAGGCCCCCCTCTACCACTCCCACTACGACTCCCCCGACGGCAGCCTCATGGGCCGGCCCTATCAAATGATGGCCCGGCGGCTGGAGGAGATGGGAACAGATCCGGCCGGCCCCACCGGCGAGCCGGCCGACCACCTGGCCGTGGAGACGGAGTATCTCTTTCTTCTGCTGGAAAGCGGGTATATCCGGCAGGATGATGGCCTGCTGGCTGCGGGCCGGGATTTCGCCGCCCAGGAGATGCTGCCCTGGGTGAGAGAGCTGGCCCGCAGACTGGAACAGGAGGAGGAGCCGGGGACCTTCTATCCCGCCTCGGCTCGGCTCCTGGTCTCGTTGCTCAAGGCCCTGCCCGGCGTGTTCTGATCCAGATCGCCCTCTGAAAAACCTTGACCGGCCCTAGCTGCTGCAGTAGTTGTATATACAGGATAGATCAACAACGTATCACCCCGGAAGTCCCCGCTGCAACAGGGGCCGGCCGTTGAAAGCGATCCGCGATGCGCCCGATCCAGCCAGATCTCGAGTCTTCTTCCCTGCCCCCGGAGAGCGGCGGTGCCCCCCTGCCCCTGTACAAAAAGATCCAGAGATACATCCTGGGGCTGGTCCAATCAGGAGAATGGAAGCCGGGAGCGCCCATCCCCTCGGAACCCCGCCTGGCGGCCTCCCTGGGGGTCTCCCGGATGACGGTCAACCGGGCCGTGCGGGAGCTGGCCGCCCAGGGGCTTTTGACCAGGCTCCAGGGGGTGGGCACCTTCGTGGCCCGCAAGGAGCCCGAGTTCGCTCTTCTGGAGATCCGGGATATCGCCCAGGAGATCGCCGAGCGCGGGGGAAGCCACAACGCCGGGATAATCCTCCTGCGCCAGGAGGAGGCTCCTCCCCCGGCCGCCCTGGGCCTGGGCCTGACCCCCGGCGATCCGGTATTTCACAGCCTGATCCTCCACCGGGACGGGACCGGGCCGGTCCAACTGGAGGACCGCTTCGTCAACCCCCAGGTGGTCCCCGAATATCTGGACCAGGATTTCACCCGGCAGACCCCGGGCCGCTATCTGATCGAGACCGTGCCCCTGTCCGCCATCGAGGCGGAGCACATCATCGAGGCGATCCGCCCGGACAGGGAGACCCAACGCCTTCTGGAGATTCCGGCGGATGAGCCCTGTCTGGTCCTCAACCGCCGCACCTGGACCGGCTCGGCCGCGGTGACCATGGTCAGGTTGATCAACCCCGGCTCCAGATACCGCATCAAGGGCCGGTTCAGGCCCTGAGCCCAACGTCGGGAGTGTCAGCCTATCTGGGTGAGTCAATCATTCGGTCCTGCCAAGGCTTAACCCTTCAGGGCGCCTTTGGCGGCCTTGACAGGACCGAATAATTGACTGAAAATCAAGGACGTCTTTGTTCAAAAGAAAATGGCATCAAAAAGATGAAATGTCGGGCCGGGATTCGGCGACGCACCGCTTTGAGGGCTGCCTCGGGCTGATTATTTTCTTTTGAACAAAGACTTAAAAACCCTCATCCACAAATTATCTGACACCCCCGGAACTCCGGGGCGGCAAGGGGAGGAGGTTCCTTGAGTTCACCGGCGGCGACATCGGGGACCATAGACCATCTTTGGCTGGGAGTCAATCTGGCCACCATGGTCCCCGGCCGGGAGTACGGCGCCATCCGGAACGGCGCCCTGGCCGTGGCAGGAGGCAAAATCGCCTGGCTGGGGCCGGAGGCGGGTTTGCCGAGCCGGATCAGGGCGACGGCCCGGAGCGTCCATGACCTTAACGGGGGCTGGATCTCCCCCGGCCTGATCGACTGCCACACCCATCTGATCCACGGCGGCCACCGGGCCTCTGAGTTCGAGCTGCGGCTCAAGGGGGCCACCTACCAGGAGATCGCCCGCCGGGGCGGGGGCATCCTTTCCACGGTCCGGGCCACCCGAGGGGCAGGCGAGGAGGAGCTTCTCCAAGGCGGGACGGCCAGGCTGAAGGCGCTCCTGGCCCAGGGGGTGACCACCGTGGAGATAAAGTCCGGGTACGGCCTGGATCTGGACACCGAGCTGCGGATGCTCCGGGTGGCCCGCCGGCTGGGAGAGATTTTGCCGGCAACCGTCCGGACCACCTTTCTGGGGGCCCACGCCCTGCCTCCCGAGTATGGCGGACGGCCCGACGATTATATCGACTTCGTCCGCCAGGAGGTCCTGCCCCTGGCGGCCGAACTGGGCCTGGTCGACGCCGTTGACGGATTCTGCGAAACCATAGGCTTCAGTCCGGAGAACATCAGGCGTCTTTTTGACACGGCCAAGAGCTTGGGCCTGCCGGTCAAACTCCACGCCGAACAGCTCTCCGACCTGTCCGGAGCGGCCCTGGCCGCCGAGTACGGGGCCCTTTCGGCAGATCACCTGGAGCACCTCTCCCCAGAGGGGGCCAGGGCCATGTCCGCCGCGGAAACCGTGGCCGTGCTACTGCCCGGAGCCTTTCACTTCCTGGGCGAAACCAGAAAACCGCCCCTGGACCTGCTGCGCCGGGAGGGGGTCCCCACGGCCCTGGCCACGGACTGCAACCCCGGCACCAGCCCGGCCACCTCCCTGCTGCTGATGATGAACATGGGCTGCGTCCTGTTCGGCCTGACCCCCGAGGAGGCCCTGGCCGGGACCACCCGCAACGCCGCCAGGGCCCTGGGTCTGGACCGCACCAAGGGCACCCTGGAGCCGGGCAAGGATGCGGACCTGGCCTTGTGGGAGATCGACCACCCGGCCGAACTGTCCTATTGGATGGGCTACAACCCCTGCGCGGGTGTGGTCCGCCGGGGAAAAGCGGCGAATTCGCAGGCAGGTTAGGAGAGCGGCTGCCCTCTCCGCCTCGGGGACAGAGCCTGTTTCAATAATCCTCCCGGCCCGGCTGTCCCGTTTGCCTTTGCTCCTGGGGAAGCCACGCTGCAAGTGTATCTATCAGAAATGTGTCCCGCGTCGGGCGCCGTGAATGAGGCCCTGACCTGTTGTTGTTTTGATAATGCAACTTGTTTCCGGCAGTTGAAACAATCATTCCGGGGAAGGCCCCCCATAAATATTTATTTTGCTAATATAAACTATTTATGTTATCCAAACAAACATGTAACATACTCCTTATGGGTGGATTTTATAGCGAATGTCATAAATCTGTTCCGATTCGGCTGCCGGGGGTTTGGCCCCGGCAGCATATTTCGCTTTTGAATCGAAACGTTATTCTGAAAATTAGCCTAAGCAGTAATTATATAATAAATCAGTATAGTTTGGTAATTTTCGGTCCAAGACCCAGTCCGGGGTGGAAATAGACGAATCTTTCCTTCGCGGCAGGCGAAAACTCCCGACCGGTTTCGAATGAAATGTGGATTTGGGCCTCAAGAAAAACATGAACCTCAAAAAGCCGGATTATTAATGTCCCCGGATGCCCGTGAACTAACCTCCGACCTCCACCTTGCCGCAGAATCGGCCGCCTGCAGGAAGTCCTCCTCGGTTGTTCTCTATCTGGTCCTGCCTCTCCTGGCCCTTTTCGGCGTCTATCATCTTATTCTGAGAGATTACCTGGTTTTTACCGTCCTGATAATCGTCATCGCCTTTAACTTGGCGGTCATTCTCACGGTCCGCAAAAAATCTCTGGCCGCCTACAAGGCCCTGATCTACTATTACGTCTTCAACCTGGGAGTCGTTCTGCTGGGTATTTTCTTTCTTTACCTTCTCGGTTTAGAAAACCGTTTCGAGTACCTGCCCTGGTCCCTAACTTTCATCTTTCCGGCCTTCCTCATATTTCCCCGGATGCTGAAAATTCCCGCTGTTTCAATTTTTCTGGCGGCGTTGAGCTTTCTCCTCTACCGCGTCGACGGGGACCTTGTTATCACCGGACGGGATCTCTTAATCAGGTACCTTCCCTCCTTTGTCGTCGTTTCCGTTATTCTCTATTTATTCTACTATTCGGTTCAAAATTTAAGAACCGAACGGGCCCGGGCCCAACAGGACATCGATTTTTCCCGGGAACGCCACCGAATAATCTCCGAGCGGGCCGGGGCCGAGATCGAGCGGCGGCACTACGAGGAGAAGCTCCTCCGCCAACGGATCTACCTGGAGGAACTGATCGAGGCCGCCCCCGAGGCCATAGCCGTGGTGGACGGCAATGACCGGATCGAAAGAATCAACACCGAGTTTACCAGGCTGTTCGGGTATAGCCCGGAAGAGGCCGTGGGAAGGGCCATCAACGATCTGTTGAGTTTTCCGGAGGTCCACGGGGAGACCAGGAGAAACAGAGGGATCGTTCTGAGCGAAGGCACGGTCCGGACCGAAACGATCCGGCGCAGAAAGGACGGAACCACGGTCCAGGTCTCCTTTCTGGGGACCCGGGCCGGGACCCGGCAGGGGCTGGACAGGACCTACCTGATCTATCGGGACATCACCGCCAGGGAAAAGGCCGAGCAGGCCCAGAGGGAATCCTACGAGGCCCTGGTCACGGTCTCGGACAGCATCGACGCGGATATCTACGTTACCGATCTGGAGACCCACGAAATCCTTTTCATGAACAAACACCTGAAGGACAGCTTCGGCGATATTTTGGAGGGAGAGTCTTGTCACCGCCTTTTCATGAACAGGGAAGAAGCCTGCCCCGAGTGTACCACCAACCGTCTCCTGGACGGGGAGGGCCGGCCCGCCGGACTGGTCGTCTGGGAGGGCCTCCATCCCCTCACCAACCGGTTCTACATCCATTACGCCCGGGCCATAAAGTGGGTGGGCGGCCGTTACGCCCGGCTTCAGTTATCCACCGACGCCACGGAACGCAAAACCATTGAAGAGGACCTGACCCGGCGGGTCATGGAGATGGCCGCCTTCAATTCCC
Organism: Desulfarculia bacterium; assembly: GCA_963662305.1. GTDB lineage: Bacteria > Desulfobacterota > Desulfarculia. The sequence continues at coordinate 2,765,041 of OY759351.1, forward strand.
TGGGGCGCCAAGTCAACTCCCGCCTTTCCCTGGAGCAGACGATCCAGGCCTCCCTGGCTGAGATCAAGGCCGCCTCGGGTTCGAGCCTGGCCCTGCTTTTTCTGCGTAACAAAGAGACCCTGGAGTTGGCCGGCGCCGATTATGGAGCCACCGGATGGGGCGAAAAGGATACTTCCCCCATAAGACCTGAAAGCTGTTTATGTGGGTTGGCCTCAAGCCGGGGCAAACCCGTCTATTCCTCCGCGCTGGCCAAAGATTCCAGATGCACCCGGACCGAATGCCTGGACCAGGGAATCGACTCCTTCGCCGCCCTGCCCCTGATCGCCGAAGCCGAAGTCCTGGGTGTGCTCGGCCTGGGCGACAAGGAAGGCGTGGATTACTCCCAGCGGGCCGAGTTTCTGGAGACGGCGGCCAACGAAATCGCCGTGGGCCTCCACAACGCCATGCTCTTCAAACAGCTCCAGGACAGCGCCGCCCAAATGGAAGAGACCATTAAAAATCTGGAGGAGACCCAAAGGGACCTTAAGGACTCTGAACGCAAATTCACCTCCTTTTCCGACGGCCTGCCGGCCCTGGCCTACATGAAGGAACTTTCCGGGAAGTACCTCTTTGTCAACAAGGCTTTCAAGCGTCTCTTGGGTTTTGATCCGGAGAAAATGATCGGCGGGTATGACCGCGATTTTTTTCCCGAAGAGAGGGTGACCGCCTTCCGGGAGACCGCAGCGCAGGCCCTGGAAAGTGGTGATATTATTGAAACGATAGGCGTGATCGAGGATATCGAGCGGAAGGAACACACCGTCCTCAACTACACCTTTCCCATCCACCGTTCCGGAAAGGAGGGCATCGTCGGCGGCATCTCCCTGGACATCACCGAAAAAGTGGCCGCGGAGGAGGCAAGACGCAAGAGCGAATCGGTGGCCAGGGCCCTGTTCGACCTGATCCCGGACACCTTATTGAGATTCAAAAGGGACGGCACCATAACTTTTTATAAAGGAGCCTCGGGGGTCACCTTCGATGATTTTCCCGATCCTGAGGGACGGAACAGCCGCGAATTTCTGTCCCAGGAGGCTCTCGCCGAGAGAGCAGCCTTGGTAAAAGGGGTTTTGGACCAGGGGAATGTGGCCACCCACGAATACACCATGGACGTGGGCGGACGGACCTACAACATGGAGGCCCGGTATATCCGTTACGACGATGACGAAATCATGGCCATCATCCAGGACACCACCGAGCGGAAGAGCCTGGAGGCCCAGCTGGCCCAATCTCAGAAAATGGAGGCCATCGGCGTTCTGGCCAGCGGCATAGCCCATGATTTCAACAACATCCTCCAGGCCTTGTCAGGCCACACCCAACTCCTTCTGGTCGAAGGCGACCTTAAACCTGTTCAACAATCCAGAATCAACCGGATCGACCAGACTATCCAGAGGGCGGCCGAGGTAGTCCGGCGGCTGCTCACCTCCAGCCGCAAGGGAGAAACCAAATTTGAACCCCTGGACCTTAACCGGGAGGTCAGGCACACGGTAAAGCTGCTGAAGCACAGCCTGCCCAAGATGATAACCATAGAGACCAATCTGGAACCCGGAATGGGAACGGTCAGCGGAGATCCCAGCCAGATAGAGCAGGTCATGATGAACCTGGGAGCCAACGCCCGGGACGCCATGCCCGACGGCGGAAGGCTGGTTTTCAAAACCAGCTCCGCCTCCGTGACCGAGGAGCGGCTGTCCGCCTTCCCGGAACCGCCCTCAGGCGATTACATCAGGCTCGAGGTGATTGACAACGGCCAGGGCATGGAACCGGCGGTGGCTGCCCGTATCTTCGAACCTTTTTTCACCACCAAAGGTGTGGGACGGGGCACTGGTCTCGGACTTTTCACCGTCCACGAAATAATCAGGGGTCACCAGGGTCAGATCATCTGCGAAAGCACCCCCGGAGAGGGAACCACCTTCAGTCTGATGTTCCCGGCCATGAAAAAGACAAAGGCGGCTGTGCCCGGCTCTGATATCTCATCTCCCGGTTTCGGGGCCGAGTCAGGGACCATTCTCCTGGTGGACGACGAGAAGCATATCCGCGAGACGGGCCAGGAGTTCCTGAGCAGTTGCGGGTATGAAGTCCTCACTGCACCGGACGGTGAAACGGCCCTGGAAATCTTCGGCCGGGAATGGCCCGAAATCGACCTGGTGATTCTGGATCTGGGAATGCCCGGAATGGGGGGCCACAAGGCACTGACCGGTCTACTGGCCATCAACCCCCAGGCCAAAGTCCTCATCGCCAGCGGCTACTCCGTGGGCCCCCACAGTAGAGAGGCCCTGGAACAGGGAGCCGCAGGGTTTATCGACAAACCCTACCGGCTGGCCAACCTGCTCAGCAAAATCAAAGACATAACGGCCTGATATGGCGTCCGGCCCGATGTTGGCGGCCCGGGCTTCGGCGGATAGCGGTTGTCCGGTCACTTGGGGCGGGATATCATATAAAAACAGATCGCCCGCCGAACGTCCCAAAAACAGATAAGGCGGTTCAACCGAGCGGGCAACAGGTGGAGCAGCTTGGTGGGGGGAGCCATATATGAATGTTTCATCTTCCGGCCGAAAACCGACCCTGAGCGGCCATTCCAAAGCGGTTCTGATTCTCGTCGCCTTCCTGATCTCCTGCGGCCCGCTCGTCTTCCCGGCCCAGGCCCAGGGGAAAAGGATCCTGGCCCAGGGGGTGAAGCGGTGGACCGCCGACGAGCTCAAGGAACGCTACCGCAAGAACAACCACGACTGGTGGACCATCCCCCAGGTGATCCGGATCGACCGGCCGGGCGTCATCGAGGTGGATCCGGGGCACCGCATTCTCAGCGCTGGCATCGGCTGCAATTACGGGGGCGGCGTCGGAATCCGACCCCTGGGGGGGTCCACGGGCAAACCGCCCGGACAGGAGTTTCCCCCAGGCAGCTATCACGTGGACTTTCAGGTCTACTACAACGTCAACATTCCGGCCTACTGCGACCAGGAGTATCACTACAAGGTCTATTTCAGTCCCTCGGGAGGGGCCCCGGATCATTCCCGGGCCCGGCTGGAGGAGGAGTTGGAACAGGCCAGGGAAAAATACCAGCGGGAGCGCGACTACCTGGAGACCTGGGAGCGGGAGCTGGAAACCAAGAAGAACGACCGGGGTTTCCTGGTCACGGGCAAGTACCAGTTCGTCAAATCCAAGGGCTACTTCGGCGGCAGCCGCATGCTGGACTTCAGCTCTCCCCATATCCGCCGGGCCGTTCGGGCCGGAGTGGGCGGCAGCCCCTCCTTGATGAGGCTCTACGATCCGGTATACGGGGCGGAGCATCTTTCGCGGGAGATCGAGATTTACAAGGAGCAGGTCCGCCGCCAGAGGTCGGACGCCGAGGCGGCCGCCCAGGAGGTAAGGCACCTGGAGAATAGGCTTCAACGCCTAAGGGCGGGAGGTGGATCATGACCGGCCGGAGAACAGTCTGTTTAGGTCTGTTGTTGCCGCTGGCCCTTGGGTTGATGATCCTCTCATCCGGTCCTGCCCGGGCCGGGGCGGAGGAGAACCTGCGGGCCTGGGCCCTGGAGGCCAAGGCCGTCAAGCAGGACGAGCTGGCCCGGCTGGAGGCGGGCCAGGCCCCGGTCAACGGCTACGCGGTCATGGGCCGCCAGTGCCCGCCGGATCGGCTGAGCGGAGACCCGGAGAAGGACCAGGCCTGTTCCTACCAGGCCAGGATAGAGATTCTGGAACAGGAGCTGGCCTCCTTGGACAGGGTCCTGGCCTACCTGGACCGACAGGGACCGGCCGCCCCCGGACCCGGCACTCCCGGACCGTCCTATCCGGCTCCTTACGAAGATGATTCAAACCTGGTCAACGGCAGTTTCAGCCGAGGGCTGGAGGGCTGGGTCCAAAGCCGTGACGGCTACGGCGCCTCCGGGGGTTCCGACCCCACCTGGTGGGATCCGCCCCGGACCGACTCGGGCTGCCTCCGCCTGGCCGTCTACGGCGGAACCCAGTCGATGCACCAGGTGGTCCGCCTGGACGACCCCCGCCAGGAATTCCGGGTCCGCTTCCGGGTGGAGCAGTGGTCCACCTATCAATCCGGGCGGCCGGGCGGTTGGGCCGCGGTGGCCCTCTCCTTCCTGGACGGCGACGGGGGTTCCTTGGCCACCACCTATTTTTATCTCAATCCCCTGGGTCCGGCCGAAGACCGCCAGGGGATCATCTGGAAACGCCTCTCTCCGGCCCTGCCCCTGCCCACGCCCTGGATTCCGGTCCGGGTCCGGTTGGACCGGCTGGCCGCGGAGCATGGGCTGGCTCCGGATATGGTGGACTCGGTCAGAATCACGGCCATCGCCTTCGGCACCCACGAGGACCGCCGGCCCACCGTGGTCTGCTTCGACGATTTCCAGCTCATCGGGACGCCCGGCAGCGAGGGCGGCTATCGCCCCGACGACACTCGCCCTCCCGGATATCCCTCCCAGCCGATCCTGAGCCTGGACAGAACCACGGTGAGGCCCGGCGGACCGATCACGATTCACTTCCGAGGCGCCCAGGGGCTGGACCGCAACGCCTGGATCGGCATAATCCCCTCCGGGGTGCCCCACGGGGACGAGCGGACCAACAACGACAACAACCTCTCCTTCCAGCATCTCCAGGGGCGAGCCGCCGGGAGCCTGACCTTCCGGGCCCCGACCCGTCCGGGATACTACGACTTCAGGATGCACGACAGCGACGAGCGCGGCCGGGAGATCGCCTTTATCTCCTTTACAGTGGAGGATACGGGCGGCAGCGGACCTTCTCCCTATCCCCCGCCGCCCTCCACCTGGCCCAGGCCCTCTCCCGAGCCCCAGCCCATGCCCCTGCCCACTCCGGAGCCGGGGCCGAGGCCCTGGAGCAGGGAGGCCGGCAACTGGCTGGGCAGCTGGGAGATGAGATCCCTCTACCCCCATATCCGCCACGGCCGCCAAAGGGAATGGCGCTGGCACTTCACCCTGACCCGGCAGGGTCCGCGCTTTCTAATCAACGTCCATACCGGGGACCGGGTCACCATCCACTCCATCACCGGGCGGACCCTCTCCTTCTCCTTCAACGACCGGCTGGGAACCAGGGTCGACCTGCGCCTGACCGGGCCCGACCGCTGCGAGGGCACGGTCTACCAGCCCCACAACGCGGGGGAGTACCGGAGGGGGGTCGTACGGGGGGTGAGATGAGGGGGAAGGGTCAGAAAAATTTAGCCTGACCACCATGGATAAACCATAAAAGCAAAAAGGGCGGTCTTGAAAAAGGCCGCCCTTTCATATCAACGACACAAGTCATCTCACCATTAAACCATTTAATTTATTTTCGATCGATGGTGTATTCAGTCGTGGTCCAACTGCAATGAATATGTAGATTAAAATATCCTGCACGCCAAGAGTTAGGGAAATAATAATGACCATGGATTTCGATTATGACCAGGAGTTGAAGAAGAAAATAGAAAAATACTCCAATTTGCCCACAAAACAGGAGCTGGTCTGGGCCTTCCAGCACATAAAAACCAGTTCGAAAGACAGGCAGATGCTGGCGGCCCATTATTTTGCGCCTAACCGGACACTCACGGCCACCGAGCTGGCTTTGAAATGCGGATATAGGGGCTACCAAGGCGCTAACTCACAACTCGGCCGCATCGCTAAAAAAGTTTGTTCTTTTCTTGAAAGGGATTACGATCTCTACATTAGAATTCTTGCCGTAATACCCGGATGGTCAAACAAGGGCGGTGTTTACTGGATTATGCATCCCCAGGTGGCCGAGGCCCTGGAGGAGTTGGGCTGGGTGGGTGGCGCTCCCCTGGACGAGGAAGACTGGAAGCAGAGTGTAGAGGAAGAATCCAGGAAAGCGGCCACGAGATCTCCGCAAGAACGGCAGGCCCGGCTGGCTCAGGCGCCCCGGATCCCCCAGCAGATGGAAGTGCGCAGAAGGGAGTTCAGGCGCAATGCCGATGTTGTCGCCGAGGTAATGTTCCGGGCCAAAGGACGATGCGAAGACTGCGGGCGGGAAGCCCCCTTTAAAAGAAAGTCGGACGGCAGCCCCTATTTGGAGATCCACCATATGAGGACTTTGGCAGAAGGCGGCGAGGATACGGTTCAAAACACACTGGCACTTTGTCCCAACTGCCACCGCAAACGGCATTACGGGTAACCCAACTTCGGCTTTATCCACAAAAGTTGCCACATGATTCCGTCAACCTCAACAATGGTTTTAACCCTCCTCCCCCTTGATCAATCCGCTCCGATCGGCTACATTCTTTAATTCTCCGGCAATTCCGGAGAGACGAGTAAAGATCAAGAGCACCCGAGAGGCTCCAAAAGTGGAATTCAACGCCTGCACCAAGCATATCGTGGTCCGCAACGTGGTCCGTGATTTCGCCGAGGCCGAGCTGCGGCCCATAGCCTCGGATATCGACCGGGCCGCCCGGTTCCCCCACGACGTCATCGACAAGATGAAGAAGCTCTCCTATTTCGGGCTTCAGGCCCCCCCGGAGTTCGGCGGGGCCGATCTGGACACCATCAGCTACTGCATCGTCATCGAGGAGCTTTCCCGGGTCTGCGCCGCGGTGGGGCTGTGCGTCACGGTCCACAACTCGGTGGGCCTCTATCCCATCCTCAAGTTCGGGACCCCGGAACAGAAAAAGCGCTTTGTCCCGGACCTGGTCTCCGGCAAACGGATCGGGGCCTTCTGCATCACCGAGGCCAACGCCGGATCCGACGCGGGCGGGGTGGAGACCACCGCCGCCCCCACCAGGAACGGCTACCTGCTCAACGGAACCAAGATCTTCGTGACCAACGGCGGGGTCTGCGGCCTGGCCTTGATCTTCGCCGTGACCGAGCTGGCCGGCTCGCCAAAAAAACAGACCAACATCTTCATGGTCGAATCCGAGCGCAAGGGTTTTTCCGTGGGCGAGATAGAGGACCTCTGCGGGGTGAGGGCCAACCCGGTCTCCTCCCTTTTCCTGGAGGAGGTGAAACTCCCGGCCGAGAACCTCCTGGGCAAACCCGGCCAGGGGTTCAAGATCGGCCTCACCGCCCTGGACACCGGGCGGCTGGGCATCGCGGCCCAGGCCCTGGGCCTGGCCCAGGGCGCCTTTGAGGCCAGCGTAAAGTACAGCCGGGAGCGCCAGCAGTTCGGCCAGCCCATCTCCAACTTCCAGACCATCCAGAACTACCTGGCCGAGATGGAGACGGAGATAGACGCGGCCCGGCTGTTGCTCTACCGGGCCGCGGCCATCAAGGACGCGGGACGGCCCTTCACCTCCGAGTCGGCCAAGGCCAAGCTCTACTGCGCCACCGTGGCCTCCAAGGTGACCAACCTGGCCGTCCAGATCCACGGCGGCTACGGCTACACCAAGGAATACGAGATCGAGAGATATCTCCGGGACGCCAAAGTGACCGAAATCTACGAGGGGACCAGCGAGGTCCAGAAGCTGGTCATCGCCCGCCACATCCTCTCCAGGCCGGTTTGAGAAATGGAAGCCAACCCCATGAATTTAGTGGTTTGTTTGAAACAGGTCCCCGCCGTGTCGGAGTTGGAATGGGACGCCAAAACCGGGGGCCTCAAAAGGGACCGGGCCGGGGGCATGATGGACCTGGCCTCCCGCCACGCCCTGGAGACGGCCCTGAGCCTGAAGGAGCTTCACGGCGGACGGATAACGGCCGTGACCATGGGTCCGCCCCAGGCCGAGGAGGCCCTGCGGGAGGCTCTGAGTCTGGGTGCGGAGACAGGGGTCCTCATCTCCGACCCGGCCCTGGTGGGGGCCGACACTTTGGTCACCTCCCAGGTGCTGGCCCAGGCGATCAAGCTGATCCGGCCCGACTTCGACCTGGTCCTGACCGGCTGCCATTCGGCCGATTCGGAGACGGCCCAGGTGGGGCCCCAGCTGGCCGAGGAACTGGGCGTGGCCGGGGTGGCCTACGTGGAGCAGATCCGGCTGAACCGGGACAAGGTGCGGGTGGTCAGGCTGGTGGACAGCTTTCTGGAGACCCTGGAGTTCGATCCGCCGGGGGTTATCACGGTCACCACCACCACCCTCCAGCCCCGTTATGTGGACCTGGAAGGGGTGGAGGCCGCCTTTGAACGCAAGGAGATCTATCGCCTGGACGTCCTGCGGCTGGGCCTCAATCCCAAACAAATGGGCCAGGCCGGCTCCCCCACCAGGATGAAAAAGGTCTATTCGGCCACCGCGGAAAAGGACGGGCTGGTCCTCAAAGGTTCGGTCCAAAAATCCATCAGCAGGCTGTTCAACCGCTTCGGCGGCCCCTTAATCGGCCTTTTGGACCAGGGCTATAACGAAGATGAATGAGACTCCTTCCCAAATGAGCAACGCGGTCTGGATCTTCGGCGACTTCCGCAACTACTTTCAGAACAGGGTTACCCTCCAGCTCATCGCCAAGGGCCGGGAGCTGGCCCAGGGGCTCAAGGGTGAGGTCTGGGCCGTGGTCTTCGGTTCCCGGACCGCCCCGGAAGTGGGCGACCTGACCACCGAGGCCATCGCCCACGGGGCGGACAGGGTTATTCTGGTGGAGGATCCGGTCTTGGGCAACTACCGCACCGGAACATACACCAAACTCCTGGTCAGGCTGGTCCGGGAATACAGCCCGGAGATTCTTCTTTTCGGGGCGACCCAGTTCGGCCGGGAGGTGGCCCCCCGAGTGGCCAAGCGGCTCAAGACCGGCCTGACCGCCGACTGCATCGACCTTCATTTGGACGAGGAGGGGCTCCTGGTCCAGTCGGCTCCGGCCTTCGGGGGCAACCTGGTGGCCCAGATCGTCACCCGGGAGCGGAGGCCTCAGATGGCCACGGTGCGGCCCGGAGTATTCAAGGAATTGAAGCACGACCCCTCCCGCCGAGGAGAGATCCTGGAGATGGCTCTGCCTCCGGATCTGCCTCCGGAGCGGGTCACCCTGGTCAGCGCCGAACGCCGGCCCTACCGGGCCGGCCGGCTGGAATCGGCCAAGGTGGTGGTCTGCGGCGGCCGGGGCCTGGGCTCCGAACAAAAATTCAAGAGGCTGCACGAGCTGGCCCGGTTGTTCGGAGGAGAGGTGGGGGCCACCCGCCCGGTGGTCTATTCCGGCTGGGCCAAGGAGGAATCGTTGGTGGGCCAGGCCGGGAGGCAGGTCAAGTGCCGGATTCTGTTCTCTTTCGGCATCTCCGGGGCCATCCAGCATACCGCCGGAATCCAGGAGGCGGAGCTGATCATCGCGGTCAACAAGAACCCCAACGCGCCCATGATGAAGATGGCCGACGTGGCCATCGTGGCCGACGCCGACCAGGTCTGCCAGGCTCTGATCAAGGAGATCAAGGCCCGCCTCAAGGAAAGGACCGCCTGAGCCTACGGGAGACTATCTCTCTTTCTTCAGCAGGCTCAGGTAGAGATGTTCGCCCAGGGACAGGGTTTTGGCCGGCCCGAACCCATGCGGCCCTGCCAACTCCTCCACCTCTTGCGGGGTGAGGCGGACGGGCTTGGGTGGACCGGGCTTGCCGTCTTTTTTTACAAACTCCACCACGGCCAGTTTGCCGCCGGATTTGAGCGCCCGGGCCGCGTTGGCCAGGACTCCCCGTTCCTGGCCCCGCCCCACCAGGTCGTGGAGGACCGTGGCCAGGAGAACGAAATCAAACCCCTCCCCTGGGTTCGAGTCAAGTGAGGTTATGTCCGCCACCCGGCCTTGGATGTTGTCCAGCCCTTGTTGGGCCGCCTCCTCTTTCAGCATCTCGATGCCCCGGGGCCACAGGTCCAAAGCCAGAACCTCACCCTGTGGACCCACCCTGCGGGCCGCCTCCAGGGCGTAGCGGCCGGGACCGCAGCCCAAGTCCAGGAGCCTGTCTCCGGGTTTGAGGACCATGCCCGGAAATAATTGTTCCGGGTCCACCAGATTAAAGCTGGCCTTGCCCGCCTCGCGGGGGATGGGGCTGTTTTCGTCAGCGCTCATATCGTCCCGCCTCAGAATTCCAGATGTTTGGGCGTCCGGGGGAAGGGGATCACGTCCCGGATGTTGGTCACCCCGGTGACCAACATTAAAAAGCGCTCAAAGCCCAGGCCGAACCCGGAATGAGGGGTCGTGCCCCAGCGCCGGATGTCCAGATACCACCAGTAGCTATCCTCCGCCATGCCGCACTCTGCGAGGCGCCGCTGGAGCACTTCCAGCCGCTCCTCGCGCTGGCTGCCGCCGATCAGCTCCCCCACCCGGGGAACCAGGAGGTCCATGGCCGCCACAGTCTCGTCGTCCTCGTTGAGCCGCATATAGAAGGGCTTGATGGTCTTGGGGTAGTCGTACACGATGACCGGTTTTCCAAAATGCTTCTCGGTTAAATAGCGCTCGTGCTCGGTCTGGAGATCGGTCCCGAATGCGACCTCGTACTCGAATTTTTCTTTTGAACCGGTGAGGATCTCCACCGCCTCCCGGTAGGGCAGCCGGACAAAGGGGCCGCTCATGATGTTCTCCAGGGTGGCCATAAGCTCCTTGTCCACGAACTTGGCGAACAGCTCCAGATCCTCGGCGCAATGCTCCATTATGTGGCCTACCAGGCCCTTGGTCAGATCCTCGGCCAGGTCCATGTTGTCGTTGAGGTCGGCAAAGGCGATTTCCGGTTCGATCATCCAGAATTCGGCTGCGTGGCGGGGGGTGTTGGAGTTCTCGGCCCTGAAGGTGGGTCCGAAGGTGTAGACCCCTCCCAGGGCCTGGGCGAAAAGCTCGGCCTCAAGCTGGCCGGAGACGGTCAGGTTGGCCTCCTTACCGAAGAAATCCAGACTTTGGGCCGTCTTTTTGTCCCGGCCCGAATCGGAGTCCTGGCTCTGGGCCGCGATGCTGAAAAGCTCCCCAGCCCCCTCGCAGTCGGACCCGGTGATGATGGGAGCGTGGAAATAAAAAATGTTCCGCTTGCGGAAAAAGTCGTGGACGGCAAAGGCGCTCTCCGAGCGGATCCTGAACACGGCTCCGTACTTGTTGGTCCTGGGCCGCAGATGGGCCATGGAACGCAGGTACTCGTCGGTGTGGCGTTTTTTCTGGAGGGGATAATCCGGACCGGCCTCCCCCACAAGAACAAGATCAGAGGCTTTCACCTCCCAGCGCTGGCCCTTTCCCGGAGATTCCACCAGCGCTCCCCGGACCTCCACCGCCGCTCCGGTATTGACCGCCTCCAAAAGGGCGAAAGCCGGGCAGGATTCATCGACGATGACCTGGATATTTTTCAGGCAGGAGCCGTCGTTGAGCTCGATAAAGGAGAAACCCTTGGAATCTCTCTTGGTCCGGACCCAACCCTTTACCAGAATCGAGTCCTGGGCCGAGTCTGAATTGATCGCCGTTTTGATAAGGGTTCTTTTCATCTCTGGACCTCCTCGCGGGGGATCATAACACGATCTTTTGAAATTGCATAACAGGTTGTGATTTGTAGTCAATCAACCGATCCAAAGGCTTGGCCCATCCTGCCGGCTTGGGGGGCGGGGTTCCGTTACGGAACCCGGACAGAGCAGGATGTAAAAATGCGTTCCATTCAAAAGCGATATGCGGGGTCGGGGTCCCTCCTCTGACGCAGGACAAAAACATATTTCCGGCAGCCACTCAAAACGCCTGCGAAGCAGCGAGAGTATCCTTTTCGGTGATAATCGGGGAGAGGCGGTCCCGGACGGAAGCGGAACAGGGGGGCGGGCCGACCGGAGGGTCAGCTCCGTCCCAGGCTGAGCTTGTTCTCCCGTCCCTGGACCAGGCGGACGATATTGTCCCTGTGGCGCAGAATGATCAGGGCTGTCATGAGGCCGAAGGCTATCAGGGCCGACCCTTTGCCCGTCCACAGCCAGAGGGCGATAAAGGCGGAGACGAGGCCGGCCAGGGAGCCCAGGGAGACCTTTTTGGTGGATATCACCACAAAGGCGAAGACGGCCGCGCCCACGGCGGCGGACTTGGCCGAAAAAATCAGGAAAACCCCCATGGCCGTGGCCACGCCCTTGCCGCCTCTGAAGCCCAGATAGGCCGAGTGGCAATGCCCCACCACCGCGGCCAGACCGACCCAGGCCGCCAGATCAGTCCGCTCCGGCCAGAAGGACAGGGCGGCCAGGACAGGCAGCCCACCCTTGAACATGTCCGCCGCCAGGGTGATAACCCCCCAGCCCCAGCCCACGGTGCGCAGCACGTTGGTCGCTCCGATGTTTCCCGAACCGTACCGGCGGACGTCCTTGCGGGCCGCCAGCCGTCCCAAGATCAGGCCGCAGGGAATGGAGCCCAAAAGGTAGGCCCCGATCATGGTCAGCCAGAATTCAAACATCCGGGTTCAGCTCCAGTCGCGGTTGTAGCCATTTAGGAAAAGGGTCTCTTCCTCCGGCCGTTTGGGCACGTTGAGGACCCGGTCGTCGTCCAGCCAGTATTTGATGTTGTCTCCGACCATGGGCACCTCCTTGGGCGCCTCGGCCGGATAGCCCAGAGCGATCACCGATTGGGCCTCCACGTCCTCACCCAGCCCCAGAAGCTCCTCCACCTTGGGCCGGTTAAAGGTATGCAGCCAGCAGGCCCCCAACTGGTGGGCGCAGGCCCCCAGGAGCAGGGTCATGGCCGCGGCCCCCACATCAAAAGACGTGGCCGGCGAGGTCAGTTCTTTCCTGACCCCTATAACCACGTGGGCGGTGGGAGCCTCCTCAGGGGTGGGTTTCTGTTCCGGGGGCAGATAACCCGCGAATTTGAGTTGAGAGTTGACGGCCGCGACCAGCTTGGGATCGTCCACGGCGATGAAGACCAGGGGCTGTTTGTTGCCGCCGGAGGGATGCAGCCGGGCCGCCCGGGCCATGGCCAACAGGGAGGCGCGGTCCACGGGTTCCTGGCTGAACCGCCGCACCGTCCGTCTCTGGGCAATCAACCCTTCAAAAGCAGTTTTCATTTTCTCGCCTCCGCCCAACCGACCCGGTACCGGGGTCGTCTGACCTCTCGGCCCTGTTGGATCGTTTCTTGAATTAACCTAAGCCTATTTCTTTGATTATCGCAGACAATACTACGATGAGGTTACTTTCTCAAGATTATTGCAAGGTAACGCCTACCCCTAAACGGCCCGGGAGGGACCTCCCGCCCGGACCCGTTATCGCGGAAATTCCCGGCTCCGGGCTTAGACCCCCACGGGCAGCCGGGTGGACACCAGACCGCGGACGTACTCCGAGGTGTTGAGAACAGCCTCGCGGGTGAGGATGAACTCATCCAGGCCGGTCTTGTCCCGGACCAGTTGCAGCCCCGGCACCAGTTCGGGCTGGAGCCCCTTGAGGTAGTCCAGGGGACTCATCTCGGCCCGCATGGCCACCCGGAGAATGGTATAGACCGCCTCGTCGTCAAAGGTGGCCAGCAGGCCCTCTTCGGCCAAACGGTTCTCGAAACCGCGGATCTCCTTGTACTGCCTTTTTATCTTCCTCAGGGCCAGATCCACATCCAGCCCGGTCTTGTCGTAGAGGGCCAGGACCAGGTCCACCAGATCGTCGCTTACGGTCAGCCCGGTCTCGGCCTTAATCTCGCCGGCGCGGAGCCTGAGGCTTTCCGAGAGCCGCTCCGCCTCCAGGTCCCCGGCCGCCTCGAACCGGGCGCCCAAGCGCTCCTCCATCGGATTCTCCATGACCCGGGCCAGCACCCCCTCCGGATCGGCCACCATCTCGGGGGTCACCAGAAGCCTCTTAATGTCGGTGGAGGGCAGCTTCTTCTCAAAGGGCAGCAGAACCCGCTCAATGGCCCCCACCAGGGCCCGGGCCCCGGTCTTGACCTCGGCCGCGCTCTCGGCGATCAACTCCAGAGCCTCCTCCTCGAAGCGCAGCTCTATGCCGTAGGAGGCGAAGTCCCTCTTTTTGGAGATGATGATGGGGTTGTTGGGGTTGCGCAGGATATTGAGGAGATCCTCGGCGCAGAGTTCCTCCAGCAACACCACCACCGGCAGGCGGCCCACGAACTCGGTCTCGAACCCATAGGAGATGAGATCCTCGGATGAAATCTGGGAGAGGTAGTAGGACCGGTCCGGCTCGCTGGGGGCCCCGAACCCGATGGACTGTCTCTTGAGCCGCCGTTTGACCACGTCCTCCAGGCCCACAAAGGCGCCGGACATGATGAACATGATGTTTTTGGTGTTGACCGTCCGTTTCTCCCGTTTCCCGGTCTTGCGGTAGCTTTCGATGGCCTGGAGCTGGGAGATGGGGTCGTGCGGGACCTTCAGGTCCACCTCCGTCTCCTCCATGGGCTTGAGCAGGGCCCGCTGGACTCCGCTGCGGGAGACGTCCGGGCCGATCAGGGACTGGGAGGAGGCGATCTTGTCCACCTCGTCGATATAGATTATGCCGCACTGGGCCAGCTCGATGTCGTCCCCGGCGGCGTGGACCAGGTCGCGGACCAGGTCCTCCACGTCCCCGCCCACATAGCCGGTCTCGGAGAACTTGGTGGCGTCGGCCTTGACAAAGGGCACGCCCAGCTTGTTGGCGATGAGTTTGACCAGATAGGTCTTGCCCACCCCGGTGGGCCCGATCAGGAGAATGTTGTTCTTGATCATGCCCACGGCCGAAGGGGCTTCTCCGGCCTGGGCCTCTTTCATGTAGCGGATCCGATTGAAATGGGTCGAAACCTTGGTGGAAAGGACCGCCTTGGCCTCTTTCTGACAGACCACAAAGGCTTCCAGATAGGCCTCCAGCTCTTCCGGTTTGAGATTCAGCTTAAGGAGGTCGTCGGAAGATCCCCCGCCTCCGGAACCAGGCTCCGGCGTGGGTTTGGGTTGGGCCACTATCCTGAACAGCCCGCCGGGCGAACCTTGCTCCGGAGCCGGGCTGGATTTAACATCTTTGTTATCCGCTTCGTCGCGGATATTATTTTCGGCCATGTCGCCTCCTTGTTGTTACTATAATATTGTAAGCCCGAAGATGGGAAGTTCAAGGTTTGAGGGCTGGAATGTTGACGGCCTTCCCGTATCCCTGGTAGATGTAAAGGATTCGATCCAGGCGGCAGGCCGCCTATTCCCCGATTTAAAAACAGCCGGGGAAGAAGGAAGGGGCGCTCGGTTACATTGGCTAAATTAAAATCAGGATACGGTGCGCCCGGTGGGCCCGACCCCCTACCCTCCGGGTTTAGAATGTGGCTGGTGGGGATCGTGGCCGGGCTGGTGGTCTTTATTTGGCTATCGGGACCGCTTTTCGGCCCTCTGTTCAGCCTCTTTGAAGGGGGACCGCCCAAGCTGAAAAGCCTCACCCTGGACCTCAACGGCCGGAAAATCAGTCTGGCCCAGTCCCAGGGTCTGGTTTTGCGGCCCCTGGACCACCTGAGAGTGGTGGGGTTCGAGACCAACCTTCTCTTCCAGGGCGGCTTGAGCCTGGAGGGCAAAGACTTCGTGGCCAAGCCGCTCATGACCGGGGCCAAAGTGAGCGACGTCCTGCCCGTGAACGGAGAGCCCCGAAGTTATGGGTTGGTGGTTAAAAAGAGAGACCGGGTCTTGGGCGAGGTGGCCCTTATTCCCGTCTCCCTGCCGGTGGACCGGGTTCTAATGAGCAACGAGGCCCAGGGCAGGTTGAAGATCACCCTTCTGGAGGAGGCCCTGGCCCTGGATCCGGGCAACCCCATCCTGCTGGACAAGCTCTTCCAGGCCGCCCGGGACGGCGGTGATGAACGGACCGCGGCCAAGGCCCTGGCCGACCGGAACATCCTGGTCACCTCGCCGGGGGACATGGCCGCCCTGGCCGAGCTTTACCAACTTCAGGGCCAAGCCAAAAAGCGGGCCAGGCTGCTGGCTGTGCTGGCCAAGCTGGAGCCGGAGAAGAACATCTGGGCCGACGAGCTCATGAGCCTGGCCGAAAAATCAGAGGACCAGGGACTCAAGCTGGACGCTCTGAAGGAACTGGCTCATAGCTCCCACGGCGCACGCTCCACCGAGGCCTCCAAGAAGCTGGGGCTGGCCTATGTCCAGTCCGGCAAGTGGGCCGAGGCCGCCGCAGCCTACGAGGAGGCGGCCAAGCTGGACCCGGACGACGTCAACATCCACCGCAACCTGGCCACCGTCTACGGCCATCTGGACCAGCCTCAAAAAAGGCTGGGAGCCCTCCTGAACGCCTCCCGGCTGGAGCCGGGGGACGTGGGGGTGCTCAAGGACCTGGCCGTCATGTACGGCAAGCTGGGCCAGGAGGACAAACGGCGGGAGACCCTCAAGAGGGTGGTCAAGCTGGCCCCCCAGGAGGTGGACGCCCTCAAGGTCCTGGCCCGGGCGGCCAAGGGCCAGGAGGCCGTGGACGGCTGGGAGGACGTGCTTCGTCTGTCCCCGGAGGACCACGAGGGGATTGTGGCCTTGATAAAGCTGCTCCAGCCCGGCGGCGCTTCGGAAAAGGTGGTGGGGCTTTACGAAAAGCTGGTCAAAATCAAGCCCCAGGACGCCGTGGCCCATTATAACCTGGGCCTGGCCCGGATGGAGATCAAGCGCTATCACGAGGCCGAGAAGAGCCTGGCCCGGGCCCTGGAGCTGGACTCCCAGGACGGCGATATCCTCCTGGCCCTGTGGGAAGCCCAGAAAGCCCAGAATAAGACGGCCGCGGCCCTGGAAACGGCCCTCAGGCTGATCAAGGCCAAGCCCAAGGAGTTGGAGCTCTACCGCTATGTCTTCAAGGGGTACAACGAAACCGGAGAGCTGAACAAGCTGGAACAGGTCCTGGTGGGAGGGGTCAAACAGATCCCGGATTCGGCCGAGTTGTGGAAGCTCCTCTCCCTGACCCGCTTGGAGCAAAAGGATCCCAAGGGCGCGGCCCAAGCCCTGGCCACGGCCGTCGGCCTGAACCCCAAGGATCTGGACGACCGGCTCAGGTTGATCCGGCTCTACGAAGCCCAGGGCCGGACCAAGGAGATCGTCGCCCAGCTGTTGGACGTGGTCAAGTTCTGGCCGGACAAGGTGGAACATCGCCTCAAGCTGGCCCGCCTGCTGGCCCAGGAGGGCCAGGTCCAGGGGGCCATAGCTCAGTATGACGCCATTCTGGAACTAGACCCCGACCATGAGGAAGCGGAGCAGGCCCGACTGGAGCTCAAACTCAAGGTTCTGCAAAAGGACCGCAAACAGTAGTGGTCTCCTCCCCAACGCCCATCCCCGTGGCCGCGGCCCTGGTCCGCCGGGAGGGCCGCTTTCTAGTAACCCTGCGCCGCAGCGGGTTGTGGGAGTTTCCCGGCGGCAAGCAGGAACCCGGCGAAACCCTCCCTCAGGCCCTGGGCCGGGAGATGATGGAGGAACTGGGTCTGGCCGTGGAGGTGGGAGAGCGGTTTCTGTCCCTGCGCCACGTCTACCCCGACCGGGTGGTGGACCTCCATCTGTTCTGGTGCACCCTTGTCAGGGGCCGTCCCCGCTGCCTGGGCTGCCGGGAGTGGCGCTGGGCCTCCCTGGAGGAGATGGGGGAGCTGGATTTCCTGGAGGCAGACCGGGAAGTCATCGCCCGGCTCAAGCCCGACGGGGATATCTGAATGCCCCGGCCCTGTTCCAGTTACGACAGGATCTACCGAGTGGTGCGCCTGATTCCCCTCGGCCGGGTGGCCGCCTACGGGCAGGTGGCCCGGCTGGCCGGACTGCCCGGCCACGCCCGACAGGTGGGTTACGCTCTCCACGCCCTTAAAGACGGTTCCGGAGTGCCCTGGCACCGAGTGGTAAATGCCCGGGGTATGATCAGCCTGGGAGAAAGGATGGGCGGGGCCCAGATCCAACGCCAAATGTTGGAGGAGGAGGGGGTCGAATTCGACCACCGGGGCCGAATCAGCCTGGAGCATTACGGCTGGCCGGGGCCGGAGGAGGAGAACGGAGCCGGATTCGAGGATGGGAGACGGGCCGGATAGGAGGCCGGGCAACTTCCGGAGATAGGCTTTGGCGGAAACGGGACAAGCAACATCGGAGCAACCTCCCGTCGCCCGGCAGGAAACACCTTTTTGGCCGCCGGCCCAAGGCGCCAACCCGCGAGGGAGGACAGGCTCTCCCCGCTTCAGCCCCCCGGCCCTAACTCTTTATTTATCCAGCCCCCACTTCTCCAACTTGGGATCACGGGTCATCAAAAGCCCCACCGAGGTCTTGGGGTCGGCCCCTTCGTGGACCACCTTGTAGATCTGGTCGCAAATGGGCATCTCCACCTTCACGCTTGAGGCCAGCTGGTGGGCCGAAAGGGAGGTCTTGACCCCCTCGGCCACGGCCTTCATCCCGGCCAGGATATCTTCGAGCTTCATGCCCTGGCCCAGCTTGCTCCCCACGGTCTGGTTGCGGGACTGGGAGGAGGTGCAGGTCAGAACCAGGTCGCCCATTCCGGCCAACCCGGAGAAGGTCAGGGGATCGGCCCCCATCTTCACTCCCAGGCGGGTCATCTCGGCCAGGCCCCTGGTGATCAGGGCCGCCTGGGTGTTGGCCCCCAGGCCCAGGCCGGTGGTGATTCCGGCGGCGATGGCCATGACGTTTTTCAGGGCTCCGCCCAGCTCCACCCCGATCACGTCGGTGGAGGTATAGACCCTGAAGCGGTCGGTCATGAACAGGCCCTGGACTTTTTTAGCGGTCTGCTCCTTTCTGGCGGCCGCGGTCACCGCCGTGGGCAGACCCTGGGCCACCTCCCTGGCAAAGGAGGGCCCGGACAGGACAGCCAGGCGGTCCACCCGGTCGCCCACCACCTGCTCCATGATGGCGGTCATGGTAAGGAGAGTCTCCGCCTCGATGCCCTTGCTGGCCGTGACCACCAGGGCTCCGGGGTCCAGATGGGGAGCCAACAGCCCGGCCACCCGCCGCACATGATGGGAAGGGGTGACCATTATCACCGCCCCGGCCCCGGAGACGGCTTCGGCCAGCTCTCCCGTGGCTTTCAGCCGTTTTTCCAGGTAGGCCCCCGGCAGATAGATCCGGTTGTCCTTGTAGTCGTTGATCTGGTCCACCACCTCGGGCTCAAAGGCCCAGATAACGACCTCCTCCCCCTTGGACGCCAGCAGGTTGGCCAGGGCCGTGCCCCAGGCTCCCCCACCGACCACTCCCACTCTCATTTGGCCCCCTTTTTTATCCGCTCCTGGACTCCCGCCAGCCTGATCCGGACCGCCTCGGGGTTGTCGTAGGCGGTCAGCAGAGCCTGGTAATGCTCCACAGCCTCTTTAAGCCGGCCCAGCTCCTCCAGGCAGTTGGCGATTCTGAACTTTACCCGGTTGCTCAGTTGAGCGTTCTTTAACCGGAGCAGGGTTTTCCCATAAGCGCTCAAGGCCTGATCGACCTTGTCCTCCACATAATAACTGTCGGCCAGCCGGACGGCGGCCTCCTCCACCAGGGGCGAGGCCGGATACTCCTTGATCAGCTTGCGGAAGGCATTCCGGGCCTGGGGATACTCCTCGGCCAGGAAATGGCAATGGGCGATGCGTTCCTGGTAGAAATCGCTCTTGAGGGTCTTGGCCCCGTAGAAATCCTTGAGCCGCTGGTAGATCACCAGGGCCCGCTCGTAATCCTTGAGCCCGGCCAAATATATGTCGCCCATCCGCTCCAGGGCCAGCGGGGCCTCCGGGGAATCGGGGAACAGGCCGACCAGATGGCGATAGGCGGCCAGGGCCCGCTCGTACTCATGGAGATGGAGATGGTCAACCTGAGCCATCTTGAACAGCACCGAGGCCAAAAGGGGCGAATCCGGCCGGGTTCTGATGAACTTCTCATAGGCCTGGCGGGCCTGGACGGGAGCGCCGTTGACCACCAGTTCGTCGACCTTTAAAATGACCTCCTGATCGTCCTCAAACCAAAGCGCCTCGGGCCAGCCGGTCAGAAAAGAGGACACCCCCAGGGCGCCCAGAACGAGCACCGTGAAAATTACCATCCGGGGGAAGGACACCTCTTATTCTTCTTCCAGAATCCTGGCCATCCCGATCACCTTCTGGCCGTCATCCAGGTTAAAGAGCTTTACCCCCTGGGTATTGCGGCCGATGACCGAGATGCCCCTGGCCTCGGTCCGGATCAGCTTGCCCTGGTCTGCCACCAGAACGATCTCATCGCCTTCGTTGACCTTGGCGACCCCCACCACCTTGCCGTTGCGGGGCGAGGTCTTGATGGTAATGATGCCCTTTCCGCCCCTGGACTGGAGACGGTACTCCTCCATCTTGGTCCTTTTGCCGAACCCTTCCTCGGTCACGGTCAGGATGGTGGCCACTCCTTCATGGGGGTCCAGAGTCTCCAGGGAGACCACCGCGTCCTCCCGCCCCAGATCGATCCCCTTGACCCCGCGGGCGGTGCGGCCCATGGCCCGGGCCTGGTCCTCCTCGAACCGGATGGACAGCCCGTTTTGGGTGGAGAGCATGATGTGCCGTTTTCCGTCGGTCAGGCGGGCCGCCACCACCTCGTCCTCGTCATCCAGGGTCAGCCCAATGATCCCACCCGCACGCGGACGTGAATAGGCCATCAGATCGGTCTTTTTAACTATTCCTTTCCTGGTGGCCAGAAAGACGAATCGGCCATCCTCAAACAGGGCCACGGGCAGGATGGTGGCCACCCGCTCTCCCTTGGCCAGATCCAGGAGGTTGACCACGGCTTTGCCCCTGGCCGCCCTGGCGGCCTGGGGAATCTCGTAAACCTTGAGCCAGTGGACCCGGCCCGCCGTGGTGAAGAAGAGGACGTAATCATGGGTGGAGGCGGTGAAGACCTGCTCCACGAAATCCTCGTCCTTGGCCTTGGCGCTGGTGGTGCCCTTGCCTCCCCTTCTCTGGGAGCGGTACAGGCTCAGGGGGGTTCTTTTGATGTAACCCGAGTGGGTCACGGTGACGACCATCTCCTCTTCGACGATGATGTCCTCCAGGGAGATCTCCTCGGCCGTCTCGATGATCTCCGTGCGCCGGGGATCGGCGAACTTCTCCTTCACGGCCAGGAGTTCCTCCACGATCTCGTTCAGGAGCAGGGACTCGTTTTCCAGGAGGCTTTTCAGGCGGGTAATGGTCATCAGGAGTTCCCGGTACTCCTCGTCTATTTTCTCCCGCTCCAGTCCGGTCAGCCTGGCCAGGCGCATATCCAGGATGGCCTGGGCCTGGGCTTCGGAAAGGCTGAAGTTGTTCATCAACCCTTCCTTGGCTTCCGGAGTCGTGCGGGAGGAACGGATGAGGTTGATGATGGCGTCCAGGTTGTCCAGAGCCACCTTCAGCCCTTCCAGAATATGAGCCCGCTCCTCGGCCTTGCGCAGTTCGAAGGCGGTTCTCCGGGTGACCACCTCTCTCCGGTGATCGATGAAATGGCTCAGGATGGACTTGAGCGAAAGCTGTTCGGGCCGGCCGTCCACAATGGCCACCATGTTCACGCCGAAAGTGGTCTGCATGGCCGAGAACTTATAGAGCTGATTGAGGACCACCCTGGCCTCCTCCCCCTTCTTCAGCTCCATCACGATCCGCATGCCCTCCCGGTCGCTTTCGTCCCGGATGTCGCGGATGCCCTCTATTTTCTTGGCCCGGACCAGGTCCGCAATTTTCTCAATCAGGCGGGCCTTGTTCACTATATAGGGCAATTCGGAGACCACTATGGCCTCCCGGTCCCGGGCCATCTTCTCCACCACGGCCCTGGCCCGGAGTTTGATGGAGCCCCGCCCGGTGCGGTAGGCCTTGCGCAGGTTCTCGGTGCCGTAGATAAAGGCGGCCGTGGGGAAGTCGGGGGCCGGAATAAAGCCCATCAACTCCCTCAGGCTCAAATTGGGATTGCGGATCAGGGCCACCAGACCGTCCACCAGCTCGCCCAGGTTGTGGGGCGGAATATTGGTGGCCATGCCCACGGCTATCCCCGAGGAGCCGTTGAGGAGCAGATTGGGTACGCCGGCCGGCAGAACAAAGGGCTCGTCTAACGAACCGTCGTAGTTGGGAAAGAAATCGACCGTTTCCTTGTCCAGGTCGGTCAGAAACTCGTTGGCCAGCCGGTTCAATCGAACCTCGGTGTACCGCATGGCCGCCGGGGGGTCGCCGTCCACGGAGCCGAAGTTGCCCTGTCCGTCCACGATGGGGTGGCGCATGGAGAAATCCTGGGCCAGCCTCACCAGGGCGTCGTAAACGGCCTGGTCGCCGTGGGGGTGGTACTTACCGATGACGTCACCGACCACCCTGGCCGATTTTTTGTAGGGCTTGTTGTAGGTGTTGCCCAGCTCCCTCATGGCAAAGAGGATGCGGCGATGAACCGGCTTAAAGCCGTCTCTGACATCCGGAAGGGCCCGGCCGATGATCACGCTCATGGCATAATCCAGGTAAGAGCGTTTCATCTCCTCTTCGACGGTGGTTTCGATCTTTCTCGGTTCTGATTGCGCGGCCAAATTATGTTCCTTCCTCAAGCGCTGTCTTTTTCTGTATATAGCGCTTTAAAACGTTCTACATTACCAGAATCAGAGCGAAAAAACAAGGTTGCCCTGGCTCCTGGGCCCCGCCCGGAAACCCGGACAGGAGAACGCTTTCGATTTGGTGAAAACCGTTTACAGGGCCGGCCGGGTGGGGTAGAAGAGTGAGCATGCCGCCTTTCTGGTCTTTCGATCATACCTCCGACCTGGGCCTGCTGGTCAGGGCCGAAACCCTTAAGGAACTCCTGGTGGAGGCCGCCAAGGGACTGGTCCTGCTCCTGGTGGGCGAATTCCCCGTGGTGCCTGGGCTGTGGCGGGAGATTGAGGTGGAGGCTCCGGACACCGAAATCCTCCTGGCCGATTTCCTCGCAGAGGTTCTGGCCCTGGTCACGGTGGAGGAACTGGTCCCGGTCAAGGTGGAGATAGAACGCCTTCAACCCCGAAAGGTTCAGGCCAGGGTCGGCTTGACCCGCCTGAGAGATCTGGGAGGCCTGAAGCGCGAAATAAAGGCCGTGACCTATCACGGCCTGTCCCTGGCCGAAATAGCCTCCGGCCTGGAGGCCAGACTGGTTTTCGACGTCTAATCCCCCTCCCCCCTGCGCCGGAGTGCTGGGCAAATACCCGGATTATAACCCTTCACCACTCCCCAAAAAGACTGGGGAAGGTTTTTGCCTTGACATTAATGGGTAATAAACCATAATTAAAGAAGCATTATTGACCCTTCAAGGGAGGGTTTGGATATGGTAAAGGTTAAACAGCTCGTACTGTTTTCCCTTCTGATAATTCTTCCGGCTCTTGTTGTTCATAATCGGGCCTTGGCCCAGGATAGTGAAAACATGACCATCAGGGTCCTGATGGTCTATCAGACCGCCAACGGTTTCGACCGGGTCCCCGAGAGGATCTGGAAAGTGACCTTCAACGGGGTGGACCAGGACAGCGTGGCCACGGTGAACGGCATCCTGGAATTTACCGTGGCCAGGGAGGGCCGCACCGTATTTACCCTCACCCCGGTATACGGCCACGACGACTGGGTGCCCCTGACCATCACCTTCACGTCGCCCCAGGAATATATCCTGACCTACGACAGTGCGAGCCTTGATCCCCTATATCGGGAAATTAAACTCTACCAAGCCCCTGACGGAGCATATTACTTCAACTGGCGTTACCGGGAGATGGGGTTTTTCCAGGCCCAGGACAACCCTGACGCCCCGGTCATGGGGCTTTTCCGCGACCTGGAAGTGGATGACGCCCCGGCCAGGCTGCCCGAGTATTGGGACAAGGCGCAGTACCTGAACGGGGACACCTACGGAACCGTGTTCACCTATGCCTCTCCGGGCGACCTGCCGGTCTCTCTGCATGTGACCTGGACCTATCCGGACGGTTCTATCCTGGTCCGGGCATACCCCAGGGAGGGAAGCCTGATGACCGACGACGGCATCTGGGTCGTGACCGACACCGGAAAGCGCGACCATACCTACGGCTCCTTCCCCTTCCGCATCGTCCGGACCTATACCAGCGACTTCATCCAGAGCCTCCTCCCCGGCTACTACAATCTCTCCTATCGGCTGGTCAACACCCGCGGCGATACTTCCAACTTTATGAGCCATCAACTCTTTCTTAAAGACCCGGCGGACTGGTATCCCTGATGGCTCCCGTCAGCAAGGCCGTTCGGCAAAATTAACATAATGGCGGTCGGTTAACCGGCCGCCATCTATTTGCCCCCCCCTTCTTCTCCTAACCTCTCCTGCGGTCGTCACGAGTTTCTCTTCCGGCCGGCCTCAGGACCGGGGACGATTCCTCCTTTCCGCGCCCAAGACAGCCCAGCCAGGACCGGTTGTTTTGAAAACCCAGAGCGGAGGGAGGGGAAATTTTCCTGGCTTTTGTATCTTTTTTGACATATATCTTTTTTGACACAATCACCTGGAAGATTCTTCCTCAACCAAAGGAGGACTTTCCCTTGGGTGGATCTATATCACTCAGCCGCATTGACGGTCTCCGATTTCTCAACGGCGGATTGGATCAGGCCGCCTTGCGGGGACGGGTCAATGAGCCTTTTTTGGATCAAAGTCTGCACTCCCTGGATGACCTGGGTCGCCAGCCTCGCTTTCTACACTGGCTGACCCTGGCCAGAATAACCGAACTGACCCTCTGGTGCGCCGCTGGATACGCCGACAGCGGCTGGTTTACGGCTACCGGAGACCTCCTGTTTAACCCCCGCCGCAAATTTTTATCCCGCAAAAACAGTTCGGAGCTGATCGAACTAGACCGCCACCGGCCAATCAGTGAGCAAGCCGGAGGCCCAGGAGCGGATTGCGGTTCGGTAATCTATAAGCTCAAAAAAGAATTCCGGTTGGTAATTGAAAAAAAAGCGCTCATGCCCGAGCTGCTCTCCCGTCTGAAGTCCCATCCCCTCCCCTCCCAGCCCTACCTGAAGCAGGTCGAATCCCGGATGACCAGAATCTCATCCACCTTGAGCTTTCAAGCCACCTTAAACCTGCCTCCGGGGATGGAAGTGGAAACCTACCTCCGTCTTTTGGGCGGGGAGCAGAGAGCGTTGATAGAATCTCAACTGTGCCGGTTCGATCTTGCGCTTTTCCATAAATTCGGAGATTGGATCGAGACGAACCTGGGACGCAACCCCGTGGAGGTATCCGGTTTAGCTGCCGACTCGGGCAAAGCCAGCCAGCAGGCCGCCTGACGCCGGCCGGTCCTGTTCAACCTTGCCACCCAATCAACCCTCCCGCAGCAAGCAGCGGGGTATGGCAGGAGAAAACGGTGATTGTACTCGCGGCAAGCCGTGGGGAATTAAACCCCCCTTGGGGGATTAAAGAGCTGTACCGCCCAGAGGCGTTACGGGGTGGGTTCGAAACATTATATCCCGTATCGGCAATTTTATGTCCAGGGGCAGGCTCTAGACCTTGCCCCGGACAACAGATAGAAAAGGAGAACTCAATGGCCTCGAAATCCATCAGATTGGCGACCCTGGTTTTAGTGTCGGTCTTCTTGCTGGCTCTGTCTTCAACTGTTCTGGCCGGTGAGAATTGCAAGGCTGTTTATGGTCAGAGCTCCAAGCAAATGACCCTGGCCACCGGGTCTCCGGGGGAACTGGGACTTCTTAAGGTTTTGGCCGAGGCTTTTCTAACCGGAAGGGATGCCTCTTTGTGCTGGCGCAAAGCCGGTTCCGGCGCCTCCCTGAAGCTGCTAAAGGCCCAAAAGGTGGATGTGGTGATGGTCCATGCCCCGGCAGCGGAGAAAAAAGCCGTGGCCGAGGGTTGGGCCGCGAAGAGAACCCTTGTCGGGTCCAACGAATTCTATATTGTGGGTCCCAAGAACGACCCGGCCGGCATCTCCAAGGCCAAGACCGCGGGCCAGGCCTATGCCCAGATCGCCAAGGCCCAAACCCCTTTTATCTCCCGGGGCGACAACTCCGGAACCCACAAAAAGGAACTGGCCGCCTGGAAGAAGGCCGGGATTGCACCTTCCGGTGAATGGTATGTGGTGACCAAGGATTTTATGATGGCTTCCTTAAAGAAAGCCGATGAGATAAAAGGCTACTTCATGACCGATTCCAGCACCTGGGTCAAGGGCCGGGGACTGCACGGGCTCGCCAACCTGGAGATTCTGTTTAAGGGCGACCCCTTTTTGATCAATACCTACCACGCCCTCTGCCAACCGTCCGGCGCTACGGCCCAGGCCGAAATGGGGGCCGAGTTGATCGATTTCCTGGTATCCGCCAAGGGGCAGGAGATAATCGGAACCTTCGGCCAAAAGGAGTTCGGGGCTCCTCTGTACCGCGACGCGGCCTACGCCAAGCAGTACGAGCACTGAACTTTTAGAGCTTCAGGCGGATCAGGCACCGCGGTTCGCCGCCGGCCTGTAGTGTCTGTCAGAAGTATGTTTCGAATCCGGTGTCAGGGGAGTAACCCTGACACCGCCTGCCGCTTTTGAACCGAAATGGGTTTCCGCCACTTGCTCTCTCCCTTTTTTTCGGGCGGCAGCCTGCCGCAAACAGCGGGATATTCGATTTCGGCCATCTCCGAAAGCAGGGGATCGGGGAATGGCAACTAAAAAAAGGGCGCCCCAGGGGCGCCCATGATCAACAGCCGAAAGCGACCGGGCTCACGACCCGGACCATAGCTCCAACGCAGGGCCTACTCGTCCTGATCGTTCTTCAGCTTTTTCTGCAGCTCCTCGACTTCTTTTTTGTATTTTTCCGATTCCTCTTTGACCCGGTTGAACTCCTCCTGGGTGGGGTAGGGCTCGGGCGGAACCGGGGGAGGAGTCGCGGAGTTCATCTCCTTTTCGATCTGCTGCTGGTCCTTGCGTTCCTCATACCCCAGGTATGCGGCCAAGGCCCCGCCGATAAGAAGCACTATGGGGATGGCGCCGGCGAGGACGGTCAGAAAGTGACCCCACCAGACTATGAGAAGAATAAGCCCGAGGACTAGGGCGCCTATTCCACCGGCTAGAGCTGTCATTATCCAACCTCCTTGAGTTTGCGAGGCATGCGTCCTCCCGCGGCCCGGCGCGGAAGTAGCAAATCTGTTAAGTTCCAAATATATCCATCAATTTAATAATTGCAATATCTTTACCGGACGAGCCGGGACCGGCTCCCCTCGGGGATTCTTAACCGCCCCCAGAAAAACCCCGCCGTCCCTAACCGGCATGCTAAGAAATACCATACCGCTTCGGGGTTTGTCAAAATAAAGGGGAGAAGAGCAGAACCCCGGCTCAAGAAGACGATACGATCCTGACCGGCTTATTTTTCTGCTTGATCCGCCTTTTCTGGGTCTCCAGAACGTAGAGGTGAATCTGGTCCTTTGTCTCCTCATCCAGATCCAGAAACGCCCCCCGGGCCAGATCCTGATCGGCGGCCACAATCCTTATTCTGCCCACAATCAGGATATCGGAATAGGGTAGGGTGAGTTTCATATCCCTTACATCGCCGGCCACGGCCGGGCGGGGAGCCTGGAAGGAGGCCCCGCTGGCGGAGATGTCGTACACCCGGCAGGGCTTCCCGTCGACCAACAGAACCAGGGAGTCCTCGGGAAGAGGCCGGACCCGGTGGGCCGATCTCTCGGAGGGCTCCACGGTGATCTGGAGAAGGCTTCTATCTTCTTTTTTCCAGAACAAATTCCACCCTCCTGTTAAGAGCCCGGTTCTCGGGACTGTCATTGGGGGCGATAGGGTCGATGTCGGCCAGACCCGTCGCCGTCATCCTGTGGGCCGAAATCCCTTGCGACAGCAGAAAGCGCAAAGCCGAAGTGGCCCTTATGGCGGAAAGTTCCCAGTTTGAAGGAAACTGGGGCGTATTTATGGGCATGTTGTCGGTGTGTCCCTTGATACTCACATCATACTCGCTGAAGGTTTTCAAAAGCTCGGCCACCTTGGCCAGCATCTTCCTCCCGGCCGGCAGAAGTTCGGCTCTGTTGGGTTCAAAAACCGCCTTGTCGCCGATGGTGATGAGGATCTTATTGCGATCGAACTGGGCCGAGATGGTCACGCCCTCCGGAGAACCCTCCAGGCTCCGGTTGACCTCGTTGATCAGGTTGCGCTGTCTTAAGCCCACCACCTGGGAGACGACCATGGTGGGTTGGGACCTTTGCTGGGGCAGGGCCGTTTTGTTCATGGCCGTCTTTATGGCCCCCATGGTCTCCTGAAATTTGGGGAGATTCATGGTGGAGATGGAGAACAGCATAATAAAGAAGGCCAGAAGCAGGGTGATCATGTCGGCATAGGTCATCAGCCAATCCCGCGAATCGTCTTCCGGAGCATCGGATGTTTGAAACCTGAGAGACATGATCAAGCCGACCTGATGTTCTTCATGGACAACCTTTTCCTCCTGGAAGGAGCGATGAAGGACGAAAGTTTTTCATAAACGACCATGGGGTTGTTGTTATCCAGAATACTTATGGCGCCCTCGAAGATGATCTCCAGGGAGATAACCTCCTCTTCTGTTCTGGCCTTAAGTTTGCCCGCAATGGGCAAAAGAAACAGGGAGGACATGAATGAGCCGTAAAAGGTGGTCAACAGGGCCACGGCCATGGCCGGACCCAGGGAGGCCGGATCGGATATTTTCTGGAGCATCTGGACCAGGCCGATGAGGGTTCCCAGCATTCCGAAAGCCGGGGCATAGGTCCCCATCTTGCGAAAGACGTCCTGCCCGATGGCGTGGCGGTGCTTCAGCCCCTCTATCTCGATGCGCAAAGTGTTGCGGATCATCTCCTCGTCCGAACCGTCGGCGATGAGCTGGGCCGCTTTGTGGAGAAACTGATTGGGCGTATTAATATTGGAAAGGGCCAGAAGGCCCTGCTGCCGGCTCAGGTTGGTCAGGCGGAGCATGATCCGGACCAGGTCGTTGGGGTCCTGGCGGCCGCCCATGAAGACCAGCCAGGCGGCCTTGAAGGCCCGGGCCGTCTCTCCCATGGGAAAGGTAATTAGAGTGGCCGCGATGGTCCCTCCACCGACGATCATCATCCCTGGGATGTTGATGAAGATGACCAGGTCTCCACCCAGAACCACGGCCCCGGAAATGAGGGTCAGACCAGCGACGATCCCGAAGATGGTACCCAGATCCATGACTATTCGCGCCTTATCAGTTCTTAACTCCGGCCAGGAAGTAGGCCATGACCAGTTCGGCCACCCCGTCCGGGTCAAGGGGCCTGGTGGAGACCAGCCAATGGAACGCAGCCTGGTGGTTGACCATGCCCCACAGAGTGATGGCCGACAGGAAAGGGTCCAGATCGGTTTTCAGCTCGCCCCTGTCCCGGCCCTTTTCCAAAACCTCCTTGAAACGGCTCAGAAGGGGGTCAAAAGCCCTGACCAGGGCCTGCTGGTGCTCCACTTCATGAGAGGCGGCGGATCGGATCAGGAGCTTGGCCAGATCGGCCTGGGCCTGGTAAAAGGCCAGCAGGACCGTGGCCAATGTTTTCAGCCTGGCCTGGGTTTCGGAGGAGGTTCCATCCAGCTCCCGCAGCCTGGCTTCCAGCCTTTTTCCGGCCCAGTCCAGAACGGCCAGGTAGAGTTCTTTTTTGGAGGGGAAGTAGTTGTAGACCGTCCCTTTTCCCAGACCGGCTCCCACGGAGATGAGGTTGATGTTGGCCCCTTTGATTCCCTGGGCCGCAAAGGATTTGGCCGCGGAGCGGATGAGGCGAAGCCGGTTGTCTTCTTTTTTCTTTTCTCTTTTCGACATATCATCCTCGGTCTAACAGGGCCTAAACCCACCAGGCCTGCCCAATCTGGATCGGAAGCCCATAATTTCCCTCCGGGAAGGTTGACCGCCCCAATTGCACAAACATCCTACAATATGCCGTAAACATCTGTCAAGTAAGGATAATCGGCGTTTTTTAACCCACTATGTGGGTTTTATACCATACTTCACCACAACAACTTGGGGTCTTGCCCGTAATTTTGGAGCGATATTGGACTTTAAGAAAAATAAAAAAATATGCCGCTGTGGGCGGGAGCGGGCGGAATCATTCCGGTCGGCCTAAACTTTCATCAATATCATGTTGGTTGCACGGCTTCGGGCCTACTTTGTTTTTGAGTGGAAATTTACCCGGATAACCCGCAACCAAGAGGTTAACCTGAGGCCAAGCTTTCTTTTTTCTCCCGGCCAACGCATATGGGTCTGGCTTAATTTATGGGCCGAGACCCTTCTTGGTCCTCGGCGGGCGGGTTGGATCGCCCCGATTAAAGAGAATCGTGCAAATTGCCGTTAATAAATGTGGAGGTGATGGATATGTTGGTGGATCCGGCGTTCCTGACAGTGATCAAAGACCCACCCGCACCCAAAAAGACCGGGCCGCGGTCCAAAGTGGAACGCAAGAGCAAAGCCGAGGAAAATACTGAACAACAGGGAAACGATGTGTTCGAGGCAGGCCCCCGAAAACGCGGGCGAAAAAAGGAAAACCGCGAACTGGACCGCTACCTTTAAGACTGCGGTCCGAGGGCGCGCAGCCCGCATCTTAGCAGACTTCCCCCTCCCTAACCATTCTCCTGGCCTTGGCGATCACCTGCCTGGTAACCTCCCGAACACCCAGCTTTTTTTCCTCTTTCGGTCCGACCCACCTGGTCTCGGCCGCGTCGGAAGAGGCCTTGGGTTCGCCTCCCAGGTAGCGGCAGAGATAATCCAGGACCACGTAATGGAACACGAACCGTCCCTCCTGGTCCTTTTCCCGAGGCTCGAAAACCTCCACCAGGGGGCCGGTCTCCACCCTGAGCCCGGTCTCCTCAAAAATCTCCCGGACCACGGCCTGG
Source organism: Desulfarculia bacterium (assembly GCA_963662305.1). Classification (GTDB taxonomy): domain Bacteria; phylum Desulfobacterota; class Desulfarculia. Next base: position 2,795,576 of record OY759351.1, read on the forward strand.
GAAAGCAGTTCCCCCACTTCCACAAGCCCTCCGGGGATGGACCACTGTCCCTGGGCCGGGGCATGGCCCCTGCGCACCAACAGGACGTCCTCGTCCCTGAAGACCAGCCCGCCCACACCCACCATGGGCCTTTGGGGATAACGTCTGTTCATCGGCCCCACTGTCCCTTCCATTTTCCCCAGAGCCCCTTTTGGGACCTCCTGGCCCGGCGTTCGGCCTGGATCAGATCGGAGGCGTAACGGGTGTTTGGTCCGATGATAAAGACCCTGGCCAAACCCTCCTCGACCATCTCCTGATTTATCAACCGGCCCTTCAAATGGATGTAGGCCAGGATCCGGCCGTAGCGGTCCCGCGTCTCCTCGGCCAGTTCAATCTCCACCTTCCGGCGCTTGACCAGGTCTTCCAGGCGAGCCTTGGCCTCCCGGGCAAAGGGCTGGGGGCTTTTCCGGGGTCTCATCTCCGGAGCGTCTATTCCGGCCAGCCTCACGATGGCCTTGTCCGCAGTGACCACCGTATCCCCGTCTTTGACCCCCACGATCCGGACAGTTCGCCTCCCGGCATATGCCTCCGGGCACACGCCCGCCAGGTTCGGAGCCAGAACCGCCGCCACAATAAGGGCGAAGGCCCACACCCTCCACTGTAAAAACGGGGTGGCGGCCCAGTTCATGAAAGAATCCTGATGATCCGCCCGAGTTCTTGCTTTATCTCGATCAGGAGTTCCGTGTGGTCCCGTCTGCCGACAGGAGAGGCGGCTGCAGTCTTCCCCTCGGTGAACAGGGGAAGCTCCGGCTGGGTTATCTCTTCCGGGGAGGCTGCGGCCAAGACCGGCTCCGGCCGAGGCCTTTCCTCCTTCCGGCCCGATAATATTTTTTTGGCGCCGGCAATGGTGTATCGTTCTTCGTGGAGCAAGCGGCGGATGTGGAGGATCATCTTCACATCGGCCCGGGTGTACAACCTCTGGTGCGAATCCGCCCGGAGCGGCTTGAGCGGGGAAAACTCCTTTTCCCAATAGCGGATAACATGCGGCTCTAGCTCGGTCAGGGCGCTGACCTCTCCGATCCTGAAGTACCTCTTCTCGGGAATACCTTGTTCCATCCGCATCTCCCCCTGCAGACTATAACCCAGATGGAAAGATTTCGACAAGTCTGTATGGTCGTCTTATTTTGCGCGAAAGCCTATCATAAAATACCCGTCTAATCTAATTCTTGCCTAAATCACTTCGATGCTGTATATCAACTGAGCGGTCGGGACGTGGCTCAGTTTGGTAGAGCACAGCGTTCGGGACGCTGGGGTCGCTGGTTCAAATCCAGTCGTCCCGACCAGCCATTGCCGATCCTGGGGAGCGAAAGCTCCCCTTTTTCGTTTGCCTCCCTTTATTTCCACGGGCGCAGTTGACGTTATTGTGTCACAATTGACATATTTTTATTTTATGCATTCTAATACCATCCTAGTTATTTGATATTTCGTAACTTATGGTTTTTACGCATATTATGTCATTTATGACATAATGAATATGTTTTCTTTATGGGTTGACTTGCGTGGAATTAAGGGTAAATATCTATAAAATATAAATACATGTTCACCCAAGGAGGATTTTATGTTCAAACTTCTCAGAGTCGACATGAAAGCTGGGACCGCGGCTTTCTCCCAGGTGCCCCAGAAGTACCAGGGCATGGGCGGCCGGGGGTTGACCTCTGCGGTGGTGGCCCGGGAGGTTCCGCCCACCTGTACGGCCATCGGGCCGGACAACAAGCTGATTTTTGCTCCAGGGCTTTTGGGCGGAACTAACGCGGCCAACTCGGGCCGGATCTCGGTGGGGGCCAAGTCTCCCCTGACCGGAGGGATCAAGGAGGCCAACTCCGGGGGCCAGCCCGGACAGTACCTGGCCAAATTGGGCATCTCCGGAATCATCATCGAAAATGCGGCCGAGGCCGGCAAATGGTTCAAGCTGGTGGTGGGCCTGGACAAGGCCGAGCTGCTTCCGGCCGACGACCTGGCCGGACTGGGCAACTACGACGCCGTGGCCAAGTTGGTGGCCCAGCACGGTGACAAGGCCGGGTATGTGACCATCGGACAGGCCGGAGAGATGAAGCTGCCGGGCGCCTCGGTGGCCTTTACCGACCGGGAGCTGCGTCCGGCCCGCCACGCCGGCCGGGGAGGCCTGGGCGCGGTCATGGGCTCCAAGGGCCTCAAGGCCATCGTAATCGACCCCGAAGGAGCCGTAAGCGCCCCGCTGGCCGATCCGGAGGCTTTCAAGGCTGCGGCCAAACGTTTTGCAGCGGCCATCATGGAGCACCCCGTCACCTCCGGGGGTCTGCCCAACTACGGGACCAACGTCCTGACCAACATCCTCTCCGAGGCGGGCGGCCTGCCCACCCGCAACTTCTCCGAAGGATCTTTCGAAGGGGCGGAGGCCACTTCCGGGGAGAAACTGAACGAGCTTACCCAGGCCCGGGGCGGCACGGTGGCCCACGGCTGCATGGCCGGCTGCCTGATTCGTTGCTCCGGCATCTACAACGACGCCGACGGCAAGTACGTCTCCAAGTGGCCCGAGTACGAGACGGTCTGGGCCTTCGGAGCCAACTGCGGGATCGACGATCTGGATTTCATCGCCCGCTATGATTTCATGTGCGACGATTTCGGCCTGGACACCATCGAGATGGGCAACGCCATCGCCGTAGCCATGGAAGGAGGGGTCATCCCCTTCGGCGACAAAGAGGGTGCGGAGAGGCTGATGAAGGAGATCGGCCAGGGCACCCCTCTGGGCCGGATTCTGGGCTCGGGAGCCGGCACCACGGGCAAGACCTTCGGCGTGCGCCGGGTTCCGGTGGTCAAAAACCAGGCCATGCCGGCCTACGATCCCCGGGCGGTCAAGGGCATCGGGGTAACCTACGCCACCACCCCCATGGGCGCTGACCACACCGCCGGGTACGCCACCACGGCCAATATCCTGGGCGTGGGCGGCAAGGTGGACCCGCTCAAGGCGGAAGGACAGTACAAACTGTCTCAGGGGCTCCAGGTGGCCACCGCCTCCCTGTGCGACGCGGCCGGGCTGTGTCTTTTCGTGTCCTTCCCTATTCTGGACATCGCCGATGCGGCAGTGGCCGTGGTGGACATGGTCAACGCCAAATACGGCTGGAATCTGCCCGATTTGAACAAGATGGGCGAAGACATCCTCAAGACGGAGCTGGACTTCAACCGGCGGGCCGGATTCACTCCGGCCGACGACCGCCTGCCGGATTGGATGAAGGCCGAGCCCCTGCCCCCCCACAACACGGTCTGGGACGTTTCGGATGAGGATCTGGACAAGACCTTAAAGTTCCAATAATCTTTGACCACGTCGGGCCGGCCGGACCGGGGAAGCCCCGGTCCGGCCGGTGTTGACTCAGCCGGGGAGACGGCGGATCATAAGGCCGCTCTTGTCTCCCGCAAATCGTGGTGGCCATGAACATAACGATCAAAGCCGGCGGGCAGTTGCGCCAGATAATAAAAGGCCTCAAGGACGGCCAAAAAACCCTGACGCTGGTTCAGGGAGCGAGGATCTCCGACGCCTTTGAGGCCCTGGATCTGGAGGTGACCGCAGTCCGGGTGATCATGCTCAACGGCCGGCCGGTCCACTCCGATTCAGAGTTGAAGGAGGGCGACCGGTTGGCCATCTGGCCGCCTGAGCTGGCCTTCAACAAGTATGTGGCCATCAACTTTTTCAATGTGCTGGCCAAGGACAAAATAAGAGAGTCGCGGTGAAGATCCGGCTCAAGCTGTTCGCCGGATTGAGGGCCGCCCACCGTTTGGGCGGTCAAGCCGGAGGCGGGGAGCTGGAGTTCCAGGAAGGCGCCACCGTGGCCCAGGTCTTACGGGAGGTCCGGGCGCCCCTGGAGGAGGCCAAGATAATCCTGGTCAACGGCCGCCACGCCGACCCGGAGACCGTGCTGGAAGAGGGAGACACTCTATCCGTTTTTCCGCCGGTGGGGGGCGGTTGACCTCCATAGGGGGATCTCATTCCCCGCGACTGGGGACAAATCCAATCATCGCTTTTCCAGGCCATGCTCCCTTGCTTGGGGCGGGGGCGTGATCAATCCGGCTCTCCGGGCAAGGAAAGAACTCCCGCCTAAACCGGGTGGGGGGATTCAGGATGCCCCGAAACGGATTCAGATTGAGCGCCGGGAATGCGGCCCCGGCCCAACCTTCCTTTTTCTAACCCGACACATTTAAACCAGTTATTGCCGGCCCATCAAGGTCTGAGGCTTAAGGCCGGCGAGCCGCCTTTGCCTGGCCGCGTGTTGCCGATCCGGGGCGGTGCGGTAGAATATCCGGGAACGTTGAGAAATCGGTCGATAGACGCCGCATGGGCAAGGAGGAGACATGGCTGCGCCGGAAAAGATGTACCAGTGTCAGGGGAACAACTGCGGATACATCTACAACCCCGACAAGGGCTGCAAGAAGGGCAAGGTGGCCAAGGGCACCTGCTTTGCCGACATCCCGGAGGACTACCATTGCCCCTCCTGCGGGGCCGGGAAAAAGCACTTCAAACCCCTGGCCGGGCCGGGATCGGCAGGGGAGGGATGAGGGGGAGGCACCCGCGCAATACCCGCCGCCCTTGCGGTCCCCTCAAGGGCGGTCGCCAGCCTTTGGCGAAGCCGGAGGCTTGGGATTTGGGAACCACCCCCCGGCCGAGCGCTGCACCCGGCTGCCGCCCCGGGGAACAACGGACCCCGGCAGACCTGGGAGTTTTCCGGAACAGGACTAGCCCGGAGCGCCGATCTCCTGGACCGCCACCTGGCCCAGTTCCTGGGCCAGGGCCTCGATCTCCTGTTGGTCCTGGCCTTCGATCATGATCCTGATCTTGGCTTCGGTTCCGGAGTAGCGGACCAGAATCCGGCCGTCGCCCCGGAGCCTGGCCTCGGCCGCCCTGACCGCCTGGGGCAGGACGCTCAGACTCTCCAGGGGCGGCTTGGCCGCGACTTGCCGGTTGACCAGGACCTGGGGAAAGGACTCCATGGTATCGGCCAGGTCGGACAGGGAGCGGTTCTCCCGGAGCATGACCGAAAGGACCATGAGGGTGGACAGGATTCCGTCGCCGGTGGTGTTGTGGTCCAGAAAGACCAGATGCCCGGACTGCTCCCCGCCCAGGTTAAGGTTGCGCTTTCTCATCTCCTCCACCACGTAGCGGTCGCCCACCCTGGTCCGGATGAGCCGGGCGCCCATTTTCTGGACGGCCTTCTCCAGGCCCAGATTGGACATGACCGTGGCCACCAGGGTCCTCTTTTTCAAGACCTCCCGGTTGAGCAGGTCCTGGGCGCAGATGGCCATGATGTGGTCGCCGTCCACCACCTGGCCGTTCTCGTCCACGAAAATGGCCCGGTCCGCATCCCCGTCCAGGGCCACTCCCAGGTCCAGACCCTTTTTGACCACCACCGAACCGATGCGCTCCGGGTGGAGGCTGCCGAAACCGGCATTGATGTTGTGCCCGTTGGGTTTGACCCCGATGCAGGTCACCTGGGCCCCCAGTTCTTCCAGAACGGCCGGGGCCGCCTTGTAGGCCGCGCCGTGGGCGCAGTCCAGGCCTATTTTGAGCCCTTCCAGGGAGAGCTCCCGGGGGAAGGTTTGTTTGAGAAAGACCACATACCGGCCCGTGGCGTCGTCCAGCCGGAAGGCCTTGCCCACCCGCTCGGCCGTGACCTTGAAATCGGGGTAGTTGTTCTCCAGGATCAGCTTCTCGATCCGGGCCTCCATCTCGTCGGGCAATTTGAAGCCGTCTGCGGAGAAGATCTTGATGCCGTTGTCCTGGAAAGGATTATGGGAAGCGGAGATAACCACCCCCGCGGCGGCCCTCATGCTGGCCGTGGTGACCGCGATTCCCGGAGTGGGCAGCGGCCCCACCAGGACCACATCGGCCCCCATGGAGCATATCCCGGAGGCCAGGGCGTTTTCGATCATGTAGCCGGAAAGGCGGGTGTCCTTGCCGATAACTATCTTGGGCCGCCGGTTCTTGCGGCTCAGCACAAAAGCCAGCCCGCGGCCCAGCTGCATGGCGATCTCGGTGGTCATGGGGTAGATATTGGCCACTCCCCTGACCCCGTCGGTTCCGAAAAGCTTCCTGGAAGCCATTGGCTCTAACCTCAACAGGCCTTTTTCAACAAAAGCCCTTTATTGTACGGGGATGAACGTCCCCTCACGAACAGCGTCGGCCACGGCCAGGACCTGCCTGGCCTCCCCCACGTCGTGGACCCGCAGGATGTGAGCCCCCAGATAGGCGCTCAGGGTCACAGCGGCCATGGTGCCCCAGATCCGGTCATCCGGAGCATGGGCCAACCCCTGGGCCTCCAGGGAAAAACCGATGAACGATTTGCGCGACGGCCCCACCAGCAGGGGATAGCCCAGTCCGGCCAGGGCCTCCAGGCGGTCGATCAGTTTTAGGTTCTGAGTGGGCGTCTTGGCGAATCCGATCCCCGGATCCAGAACAATCGACTCCGGCCTGACCCCGGCCTCCAGGGCGGCCCGGACGCATTCCTCCAGCTCTGACCTGACCTCCTGGTTAAGGTCCGCGTAATCCGTGCGGCTCTGCATGTCCGCCGGGGCGCCCCGCATGTGCATCAGGACCAGCCCGCAACCGGTTCGTCCGGCCAGGTCCAGCATCTCCGGATCGGACCGGCCCCCGGTGATGTCGTTGATGATGAGCGCCCCGGCCTCCAGGGCGGCCCGGGCCACGGAGGCCTTCTTGGTGTCGATGGAGATGGGCAGATCCGTCTCCCTGACCAGGGCTTCGATCACCGGGACGACCCGCGCCGACTCCTCCTGGACGGAGACGCCCTTCGACTGGGGCCGGGTTGATTCCCCGCCCAGGTCGATGATGTCCACTCCCTCTTCGATCAGCTTCCGGGCCTGGGCCAGAGCCCTCTCCGGGGAGGAGTGCCGGCCGCCGTCGAAAAAGGAGTCCGGGGTGGCGTTAACCACCCCCATGACCAGGGTTCGCGGTCCCAAACGAAGTTTGCGAGAGCCCAACTCCCATTGGAATTCCGGCCGGAGCATCACTTTTCAGGGGGGGCTTCGTCGGGAGGGGCGCCGTCCGGCACCGGCCGGGTTTCCGGTTCCTCCGGCTCTGGTTCGGCGGTTTCCGCGGCCCTCTCCCGCCGGGCCTTGACCCTTTCCGCAGCCCGCTTGTCGGTGCCGCCACGGCGGAGGTTTTCGGCCTCCTCTGGGCCCAGTTCCTGGGCCACCGCCTCATAGACGATCTGGTTGACCTGGCCCAGATTGAGGGTCTCGTGCTCCAGCAGGGCCTCGGCCAGGGCCTCCAGGGTCTCCCGGTGCCGGGTCAGCAGATCCGTGGCCCTCTGGTAGTTCTCCATGACCAGCCGCTTAACCTCGGAGTCGATGAGTCGGGCCGTCTCCTCGGAATAATCCCGGTGCTGGGCGATCTCCCGGCCCAGGAAGATCTGTTCCTGCCCCTGGCCGAAGGTCAGGGGGCCGATCTTGTCCGACATGCCCCACTCGCAGACCATCTTGCGGGCCATGTCCGTGGCCCTTTCCAGATCGTTTCCCGCGCCGGTGGTGCTCTGGTTAAGGACGATCTCCTCGGCCACCCGTCCGCCCAGGAGGATGGAAAGGTTGTTGAGGAGGTAGTCCCGGTGGTAGGTATGGCGGTCGTCCTCCGGGAGCTGCATGGTCAGGCCCAGGGCCCGCCCCCGGGGGATGATGGTCACCTTGTGGATCGGATCGGTGCCCTTGATCAGTTTGGCCACCAGGGCGTGGCCGGCCTCGTGAAAGGCCGTGGTCCTCTTCTCGGAATCGGAGATGACCGAGGATTTGCGCTCCACGCCCATGAGAACCTTGTCCTTGGCCTGGTCGAAATCGTCCTGGGAGAGGCTGTCGCCGTTGCGCCGGGCGGCCAGGAGGGCCGCCTCATTGACCAGGTTGGCCAGATCCGCCCCGGAAAATCCCGGGGTGCCCCTGGCGATGATGGCCATATCGATATCCTTATCCAGAGGCGTCTTTTTGGAATGGACCTTGAGGATCGACTCCCGGCCCCGGATGTCCGGCAGGGGCACCACCACCTGCCGGTCGAACCGGCCGGGCCGCAGCAGGGCCGGGTCCAGCACGTCCGGGCGGTTGGTGGCGGAGATGAGAATGACCCCTTCGTTGGACTCGAACCCGTCCATCTCCACCAGGAGCTGGTTGAGGGTCTGCTCCCGCTCGTCGTGCCCGCCGCCCAATCCTGCGCCCCGGTGGCGGCCCACGGCGTCTATCTCGTCGATGAAGATGATGCAGGGGGCGTTCTTCTTGCCCTGGGAGAAAAGATCCCGGACCCGGGAGGCCCCCACGCCCACGAACATCTCCACAAAGTCGCTGCCCGAGATGGAGAAGAAGGGCACCTCGGCCTCGCCGGCCACGGCCCTGGCCAGCAGGGTCTTACCCGTGCCCGGAGGGCCGATCAGGAGAACACCCTTGGGGATGCGCCCGCCTAAGCGGGTGAACCTCTTGGGGTCGCGCAGGAACTCGATGACCTCCACCAGCTCCTCCTTGGCCTCCTCCACCCCGGCCACGTCCACGAAGGTCTTCCGCTCGGCCGACTCGTTCAGGAGACGGGCCTTGGACTTGCCGAAGGTCATGGCCTTGCCCCCGCCCATCTGCATCTGGCGCATGAAGAAGATCCAGATGCCGATCAGGAGAAGCATGGGGAACCAGGAGATGAGGACGGTCATGTACCAGGGCGAGTCGTCCTCCGGCCGGGCCGTGATCTTGACCCCCTTCTCCCGAATCATGGGCAGCAGCTGCGGATCGTCGGGAGTGTAGGTGGAAAAGGGCCGTCCGTCCGAGGTCAGCCCCTGGAGGTTTTTGCCCTGGATGGTCACCGAGAGCAGCTGGCCCTGCTCCAGCCGGGTTAGAAAGTCGGTGTAGGACAATTTCTCCCGGGAAGCGGTCGGTTTCTGAAATACATTGAACAGAAGAACCGTGATCAGACTTATTACCAGCCACAGGGCCAGGTTCTTATAAAATGGGTTCAATAGCTTACTCCGCTCAGAGGTGACAGGAATATAACAATTCTTCCTTTTTTTTCAAGTCTCCGGGCGGATAAGTCTGATCCGGAGCGCTTTTTTCGTCTCCGGACCCAAGACAAAGCCCCGGCTCAAGGCCATTCCGGCCACCCAGGCCACTTCTCCCCGGTGGACCACCACCGGAATCCTGTCTCTCTCTCGCCGCCCGACCTTGCGGTCGATGTAAAGATCGGACAGCTTTTTGGAGCCGTCCAGGCCCAGAGGGCTGATCCTGTCCCCCGGCCGGACCGGACGGATCTCGAGCGGCCAGGACAGCTTGTCCAGGTCCATCACCGCCTGGTTGGGATCCGGGGAAATCACTTTTGGCGGGAGCCCCTCCTCCACCTCCATGGTCCAGCCGGTGGAAAGGGTGTACCTACCCGGACCGGGGAGCCGAAGGGCGGCCAAGGGCTGCAACAAAGCAGCCTTCCGGTGAGCCAGAACCAGCTCTCCGGGCCCGGCCAGGGCCCTGAATCCCTCCGGCAGGTGGGTCTCCCCGGTCCCGGTCCGGGCCAGGGCCAGGACCGCTTCCACATGGTCCCGGGTAAGGCTCCGCCGGTCGCCCTTGAGCTGGGCGTAGGCCTGCCGGACCAGCCTCCGGGCCGCTCCCGAAGGCCGCTCGAGAAAGCCGGTCCGGTCGATGATATAGGCACCTCCCTCCCGGCGGCCCAAACGCTCCAGATCGGCTGCGGCCAACTCCTCCAGGATATAAAGGTCGCTCTGGAGGCCCAGGGCCAGGCCGCAGAGGTTTTCCACAATCCGGGGGTTCTCCTGGGCCAGGAGGGGAAGCAGAGTCCGGCGCATCCTGACCCTCATGTATTTGGGGTTAAGGTTGGAGGGGTCCTGGGCAAAGGCCAGGGAGCGTTCCCCCAGATAGGCCAGGACCTCTTCCCTCCGGATAAGCAAAAGGGGCCTGACGATCCCTCCGCCGATGAGACTCATCCCGCCCAGGCCTCTCAGGCCGGAGCCCCGGACGAGCCGCATCAGAACGGTCTCGGCCTGGTCGTCGGCGGTATGGGCCAGGGCGAGCAGGTCGGCTTTGCTTTCTTTTCCGGCCTCCTCCAGAAAAGCCATCCGAACCTTTCGGGCCCAGGCCTGGTCGCTTCTTCCGGCGGACCGGTCCCGAGGCTTAGGGCTGCCGGTGTAAAAGGGGAGAGAGCGATCCTGGGCCAGGCGCCGGACCTGCTCCACTTCGTCGGCGGCCTCGGCCCGGAGCCCGTGGTTAAAGCAGGCCACAGCCAGCTCCAGACCCAGGCCGGGGGCCAGGAGATGGAGGGCATCCAAAAGGGAGACCGAGTCCGGTCCGCCCGAGCAGCCGATGAGTATCCGGTTGCCGGACGCCACCCCGGCCCGGACCAGGGCCAAGCAGACCTTTTCCCTGAACTCAGACAACCCAAACTCCTGATCTGAGGATAATCTCATCTGGAAGAATCGAGGTTCGGAATCCTGGGAGCCGACCCCGGACCAGATCTTTGGTTTTTCCTTCAAAAAGGGGGCCTTTCTGACCGGCGGCTGGAACTGGTTGGGCTCCAAAAGCAAAAGGCGGTGTCAGGGCCACGCCCCTGACACCGTAAATGGTCCAGACCTCCGACAACCGCCCTATGAACCCTCCAGGGCCTGTTCCTCGGCCAGTTTGGTCTGAAGCCGCTTGACCAGTCCCGGGTAGCCCTCCTTGCGGATGATTTTGCTGAACTGGCGGCGGTAGTTGGCGATAAGGCTGACTCCGTCGATAACCATGTCGTAGACCATCCACTTGTCGCCCTTTTTGAGCAGGGAGTAGCCGATGGGGATGCGTTCGCCGTGGTAGTCCAGATGGCTGTCGATCTTGGCTGTCTCCTCCTCCAGGGTTTCCTTGTCGTAGAAGATCTCCTGACCCTCGAACAGCTCCAGGCGGCTGAGATAGGAGCGCCGCAAAAGTTCCCTGAAGAGATGGGTCATCTCCTTCTTCTCCTCGTCACTCCTCTTTTTCCAGTATTTGGCCATGACCCGCCGGGTCATTTCTTCGTCGGCGAAATACTGGTTGATCAAGGCCCAGGCCTTGTCCAGCTTCTTTTTCATGGCTCCGGGGCCCGTGATGGACTCGTCCACGATGATGGCCAGAACCTGGTCCACGGCCTTCTTCAGGGCCGTGGTGGGGCCCTCCTCGGCCCGGACGGCAGGGGACGTGAAAAGGATGCCTGTGACCAGAACAAGAACCACGGCAACGACCAGATGAAATTTTTTCATGCTCCAAAACCTCCTCGTCCGCCTCCTCGACCCAAGCCGGGCAGGACCTGGGGAGCGGTGACGGCTTTAGCCGCCGCGCGGAAGATCCGGCCGGAACTCCCGCGACCGGCTCGCTCAGACGTCTCCGTGGACGAACTGGCCCACCAGGTCCATGATATCCACCCCGGAGACCGTCTCGGTGATGGTGTCGCCGTGTTTCAGCGTTTTCTCCCCGCCGCCGGGTTCCAGCCGGAGGAATTTCTCGCCGATGACACCCTTGGTCCGGACCGAGCAGATGACCTCATTGTCCAGTTCGTACTTGGCCTTGATGGCCAGGGTCACCCGGGCCTCGTCATCCACCAGCTCGATGCCCCTGACCCGGCCCACCTGGACCCCGGAGATCTCCACCGTGGCCCCGAAAAGGAGGCCCTCCACGTTGTCGAATTTGGCGTAGAGGTCATACTCCTTGGAGCCGAACCAACCCACCTGGCCCAGAACCAGGCTGACGTACACCAGGCAGGCTACTCCGGCCAGGACAAAGAGACCGACTCCTATCTCAACCCCTCTTCTTTTCATTTCTGCTCCCTACCGCCGTTTAAGAAAAATTGAACCCGCTCATCCGGGCACTCGTAGATCTCGTCCGGTTTTCCGGAGAAAAGAATCGTTCCCTTCTGGAGCATGGCCACCTGATCGGCCAACTCGAAGATCTGAGGAATGTCGTGGCTGACCACCACCCCGGTGAACCGAAAATGATCGTGGACCCGGCCGATCAGGTCCAGAATGGTATTGCTGATGACCGGATCCAACCCGGTCAAGGGTTCGTCGAAGAGAATGATCGGCGGCCGCAGGATCAGAGCCCGAGCCACGGCCACCCTCTTGGCCATGCCTCCACTGATTTCGGAGGGATACCGGCTTCCGTATCCGGCCAGGCCCACCTGTTTAAGAATCTCCTCCACCCGGTCCCGGAGTTCGCCCCGGGAGACCTTGGCCTTGTGGCGCAGAGGAAAGGCCACGTTGTCGAACACGGTCAGGGAGTCGAACAGGGCCCCGCCCTGGAAGACGAACCCGAACTGCTCCTTGATGGAGCGCAGCTCCGCCCCCCGGGCCCTGGCGATGTCCCGGCCGTCGATCTCGATGGACCCGGAATCGGGCTTGATCAGCCCCACCAGGTGTTTCAGAAAGACCGACTTGCCCTCTCCGGAGCGGCCGATGACGACCGTTATCTCCTGGCTGCCGAAGGTCAGAGAGAGGCCCTTCAGGACCTCCTGACCGTTGAAGGCTTTTCGCAGATTGGTGCAGGTAATCATCTTATTCCCCGGATCAGAGCATGATCGCGTTTATGATGTAGTCCAGGACCAGGATCAGGACCGAAGTCAGGACCACCGCCTCGGTGGTGGCCCGGCCCACCCCCTCGGCCCCCCGGCTGGCGTAGAACCCCTTGAAGCAGCAGACCCAGCCGATGGTCAGGCCGAAGGCCAGGGACTTGACCAGCCCCAGGAGCAGGTCGCGGGGGACCACCCCGATGATGAAGCCTTCCCAGAGCACGCCCCGGGCCACGCCCAAGACCTCCACGGCGATGAGGTGGCAGCCCACCAGGCCCACCACGGCCGACATGGCCGCCAGCAGGGGCATGGCGACGGTCATGGCCAGGAGCCGGGGCGAGGCCAGAAACTTGACCGGCTCCAGGTTCATGGTGTCCAGGGCGTCGATCTGTTCGCTGATCCGCATGATGCCCAGTTCCGCGGTCATGGACGAGCCGGCCCGGCCGGTGACCATCAGGGCCGCGATGACCGGCCCCAGCTCGGTGATCAGGGAGTAGGAGACCCCCGAACCCAGCAGCCCCTGGGAGCCGAACCGAAGCAGGGTGTAGAACCCCTGAAGACCCATGACCATGCCGCTGAAGACCCCGGTCATGAGAACCACCACCAGGGACTTGACCCCCAGGAAGTGGAGCTGAAAGACGCTTATGGCCGGCCGCAGGGGCGGTCTGAACATCCCGGATACGGCCTGGCCCAGAAAGATGCCCATTTTCCCGGCCTCGGCCACCAGGTCGATCGCCCAGGATCCGGTTCTTTGTGCGATATTGATCACTTCTCCTCCGCCAAAGGCAAGGTGAATCTAAAGTCGGCCCCCACGCCGGGGGCCTCCTGGACCCAGATCCGGCCCCCGTGGGCCTCCACCGCCAGCTTGCAGAAATTCAGTCCCAGGCCCGTGGAGAGACTGGGGCCCTTCCGATCCGGGTTGCGGCTGAATTTTTCAAAAATAACCTCTCGGTAGGCCGGATCAACGCCCGGGCCCTGATCCGCCAGCGATACGGTCACCAGGCCCTTGCCCAAAAAACCCCGGAAGGTCAGTCTGCCGTTCATGGGGGTGTGGTCCACCGCATTGACCACCAGGTTCTGGATGATCCTGCTCAAAACCTCCTCGTCCGCCTCCACCCTGGGCAAATCCGGTTCGATGGCCAATACCACTTCATGGCCGTGTTGGTCAAGCAGGGTTTTCAACCGATTGAGGGTGGTCTGGATAACCGTGTAAACGGAAACATGGGACAGCTTAAGATCGAAACGGTCCTCCTCCATCCGGCTGATGTGGAGCAGGTTGGCGATGAGGAGGCTCAGGGCGTCGGTCCCCAGCAGGGCCGACTCCAGGGCCTCCCGGCCCAGCTCCGAGAGCGATTCGTCGGACAAAAGATGGATGTTGGCCACCACCTCGGCCAAAGGACCCTTGAGATCGTGGACCACCATATTGGTCAGGTCCTGTTTGGTCTTCTCCAGGCGTTTGAGCGTCTCGTTGGTTTTTCTCAGGCGCGCCCTCTCCTTGATCAGGACCTCGTTGACCAGGGCCCGGTCGATGAACCCGCCGATCCGGCCCACAAAGCCCACGATACGCCGCTCCTCGGCCGGGTCGAAGGGACCGCCTCCCGCCCGGTTGGTCAGACTCAGGACGCCCAGAATCTTGCGGCCAAAACTGATGGGCACGGCCAGGGCCATGTCGCAGCGGTAGATGGAACGGTCGCCGGGGGAGGTACTGAACCTGGAGTCCCCGGAGACATGGCCCAGGTTGAGGCTCATGCCGGTCCGGGCCACATGGGCCGAGATGGAATTGGTGTCGATGTGCTGCCTGAAGCCCAGTATCTTTTTATTGGAGGCGGCCCTGACCACCAGATAACGGCCCTGACGGATCATAATCGAGCCGGTCTCCACATGGTGAAGATCCAGAATCGCCCCCATGCTGATCTTCAGTTTACGGTCCAGAGAGAGCCTGGGCAGGGCCATGATCCGGGCGATCTCGAACCAGGCCTGGCCTTCCCTGGCCAGGGTCTTGAGCGACTCCTGGTCGGCCAGGCTGTCCAGGACAGGATCGACCAGACCGGCCAGCCTGGAGAGAAGCTCCTTCTGGCCCTCCTCCCAATCCGGCCGCTCCAGGGTGGTGGTCAGCAGCAGGACTCCCACCAACCGCCTGCCGCCCAGGGGAAGGGCGCAGATTCCGGTTATGCCCAGGGTTTTAATGATGGCCTCGCTCTGTTCCCGGCTGAACCCGGACCGGCAGGGCACCAGCCCCTCGATAAACTCCTTCTCCCCTAAAACAACCCCGCCTACCGGGGCCAATCTCTCATGGCTGGTAATGATGCGCCCCTCCAAAAGGGGTTTCAGCGGGTTGTCTCCACCCAGGCTGAGGGGCTTGTTGAGCGAAAAAGACTCATGGAGAGTTCCTTCTAACATTATCACAAAACGCTCCATCGCGCTGTGGTATTCGCTCAGGGGGACCAGGCTGCGGCCCTTGGAGTCTGCCGCAAAACCCAGGGTCACCGGCAGGCCCAGCTTCTGGGCTGCCTGGTCGATGGCGCTGACCAGTTTGACCGGCTCCCGGATGAGAAGGAGTTCCCGGGGCAGGTCGTAGAGAATCGATTCGCGATCTTCCGTCATTTCGCTCCTTGCCTGGTTGACAACGCGTGTTTTCGGATCGGGCCTCAGGGCCGTCTTTTCGCCGGGGCGAAACGGTCCCGCTCGGAGTAGATGCAGCCGCAATACTGCTGGCGGTAGAGACCGGCTTCCTGGGACTCTTTGATCCCCTCCCGCCACCCCTGACGGAAATCCCGGTAAAAAAAGTCTACCCCGGCCTCCTTGGCCACAGAGGTGGCGATGGCCCTGATCCGTTCATGGTCCTGGAGCTTGGAATAAAGAAGAGTTGTTGAAAAGGCCTCGTAACCCGACTTCTTGGCCGTTCGGGCGGCTGCGCTCAAGCGGAGGTGATAACAATGGGAGCAGCGTTCCGTCTCCCGGAAGGCCACCGCCCGGAGCCACTCCTCCAGGGGATAATCCTCCCTGAGGATCAGAGGCAACCCGACCTCTTCGGCATAATCGACCAGGCTGTCGCGCCGCCTCTGAAACTCGGTGTAGGGCTGGATGTTGGGATTGTAGAAAAATCCCCTCACCTCCACGTCCTCCTCCCGGAGGACGGAAAGGGGGTAGACCAGGCAGGGTCCGCAGCAGATATGAAGAAGAAGCTTCATCTCTTATTCGTCTCCCCCGGCCCGGCCGTCCTCGATATCCCAGGTCATGGAGCGGGGGCGGCGAAACAGAAACTCCCGCAGGCCGGACTTGAGGATAAAGGAATTGACCGTCTCGAAGGGTTCGAAAAGATTAATAATTTCCCTGTTGGGCCAAACCTGGCAGGGGGCCTTGATCCTGGTCTCCCTGATGGCGACCATACCCCTGCCCTGGATGGTGAACTGTTGCACCGCCGCTTCGGGCATCTGCCGCTGGCCGAAGAAGGCGGCCACCAACCCGCCGGGCAGCAGAGCAGACCACAATCTCTGCACCAGACTTCGAAAGACTTCCCGTTCCAGATGATCCAGCAGAGACCAAAGCAACGCTCCGTGGATCTGGGATCTTCCCAGGTTAACCCCTTTCACGGCTCGGGCCAGATCGCCCCCCGCGTCCCGGCTCAGATCCTCCACCCGGACCGAAAAGCGATGGGCCCCGGCCAGATAGTCGATGTTCTGTTCGCAGACCGGTCCGAAATCCAGAACCACGGGGTTTTGAATTTTTTCGAGGCGGTCCACCAGCAGGTCCAAGGAGTTGACCCCGTAGGTAAAAGCCTCTTTCTCCCTAAAAACGGCGTTGACCATTCCTATCCGGCCGCTTCCTCCGGATCGATGGATTTGTCCTGCTGGTGGTGACGAGGCAGGGGAATGGTCTTTTCCTTCTCCCTGGGAGTCAGGGAAACCGTGCCCTTGAGGTAGGCCCCGTCTTCGATCTTCAACCGGGCCGCCTGGATATCACCGGTGAGGCTGCCCTTGGCCGTGATGATGACTTTCTCCCGGGCCTGGATGTTGCCCACCACCTCACCCTCGATGGTCACCAGCCGGGCCTTCACCTCGGCCAGGACCCGCCCCGAGGGGCCGACGGTCACATGCTGGTTCTCCAGAACGATCTGCCCCTCGATGGTGCCCTCCACCACCAGGTCTTCCTGCCCGCTGACCTCGCCCTTGATTATTATCGATTTACCTATCACGGCCCTCTCCCCATTGCCCGCTGAAACTGACGACGGAAACACCTCCGGTCTGCTTCGGGCGCTGTCCTCTGACGGCTTGACCCCCGAATCACCCTTGCGGTTGAACATTACCGCCTCCTATTAGTTTCTTAGTAAAAGGAATTACTTCCGCTTATGTCATATTAGACGTAATGGAAATAAAGTCAACCGGCTTGGATCACCGGGCGGGCCCTGCCGGCATCCGCAAGCCGCCTATTAAAGACTTGACACTTAGGCATGGCGCATGATAGGTGAATGAATTGTCATTCAGTTCTATCAATAACTATAGTTTTGTTATTATTACAACATGTTACACGGAAATTTCAATGAACAAAAAAAAGAACTCCAAGGGTGATAAGTACCGAAAAATCCTGGACGGAGCACTGAAAGTGTTCGCCCAGAAAGGCTTTTACCAGTCCAAGGTGTCGGAGATAGCCCGGCTGGCCGAAGTGGCCGACGGAACGATATATCTTTACTTCCGCAACAAGGATGATATCTTGATTTCCCTCTTCGAGGTGGTGATGCAGAAGGCCATCGAAAACCTGGAGGAGGCCTTGGCCGGCGTGGATGATCCGCGGCGCAAGTTGGAAATATTCGCCCTGACCCATCTAAGTATGATAGAAAGCAACAGGGAGGCGGCCGAGATCCTCCAGGTGGAGGTCAGGCAGTCGTCCAAGTTTATGAAGGACTACCACAACGAAAAGTTTATTCAATACCTCGACATGATCACCGCCATCGTGGCCGAGGGCCAGAGCAAGGGGTTCTTCAGACAGGAGATAAAACCCGAGATCGCCCGGAGGGCTTTTTTCGGGGCATTGGATGAAATGTCGTTGTACTGGGTTCTGTCAACCAGGCGGGATTATTCAATAGAAACTGCGGCCCGTCAGATAAGCCGTATCTTTTTGGCGGGTATGGTTGTCAATCATGAGGAGGCAAAGGAGGCAGCTAAGTGGAACTGATTGTCTGCTTAAAGCAGGTTCCGGACACGGAGGCCATGATCAAGGTCGGGGCTAATGGCAAATCCATTGACGAGGCCGAGATCAAATGGGTCATGAACCCTTACGACGAATTCGCCGTGGAGGAGGCCCTGAAGATCAAGGAGGCCCAAGGCGGCACGGTCACGGTCATGGCCGTGGGTCCGGCCAAAACGGTTGAGGCCCTGCGCACGGCCCTGGCCATGGGCGCCGACCAGGCCGTCCATATCGACGATGAGGCGGCTCTGGGCGGCGACGAGTACTCCGCCGCCGTGGTTATGGCTGCCGCCATCAAGGGCATGTCCTGCGATCTGGTTCTGACCGGTCAGCGGACCGTGGACGACGACCGGGGCCAGCTGGGCGGTATCCTGGGTGAACTGCTGGGCATCCCCTCGGTTAGCGTCATCAATAAGCTGGACCTGGCCGACGGCGCCCTGATCGCGGAGCGGCCGGTGGAAGGCGGGACCCTGGTCATCAAGGCCTCCCTGCCGGCGGTGATCACGGCCCAGAAGGGGCTCAACGAACCCCGTTACGCCTCCCTTCCGGGAATCATGAAGGCCAAGAAGAAACCCCTGGAGGCCAAAAAACTGGCCGATCTGGGGGTGGACCCTTCCCAGGCCGGCGCGGCCGGAGCCCTGGTCGAGGTGGTCAAGATGACTCCTCCGCCCGAGAGAGCTGCCGGGCAGGTCATCGACGGGGAAACGGCTGCGGAGAAGGCGGCGAAGCTGGCCGATCTGCTCCACAACGAAGCCAAAGTGGTTTAGGAGGTGGATAATGGCTAGCGGAATTTGGGCGGTTGCCGAAACCCGTAACGGCGAGATCAGAAAAGTTACCTATGAATGCATCAGTGAGGCCCGGCGGTTGGCCGACGCGGCCGGGACGGATGTCACGGTGGTCCTTTTGGGCAAGGGCGTGGCCGACGCGGCCGCCGGAATGGGCGCCTACGGGGCCGACAAGGTCCTGGTGGCGGATGGCGACGACTTTGAACCCTATCTGACCGAAATCCACGCCTCGGCCATCGCCTCTCTGGCCAAGGACGCCGCCCCGGCGGTGATCCTCATCGGCGCCTCGTCCCAGGGCAAGGATCTCTCCCCCGTGCTCTCGGCCAAGATGAAGGCCGGGCTCTCCACCGACTGCACCGCCTTCCGGATGGACGGCGGTAAGCTGGTGGCCACCAGGCCCATGTACGCCGGTAAGGTCTTTGTAGAAGAGATGGCCAAAAGCGAGACCCACATCGCCACCCCCAGGCCCAACGTCATGGAGGCCGACGATTCGGCCGGCAAGACCCCTGCAGTGGAGACTGTCAGCCCGGAGATCGGGACCAAGATGACCGAGGTGGTGGAGCTGAAGGCCGACCAGTCGGGCAAGGTGGACCTGACCGAGGCCTCCATCATCGTCTCCGGCGGCCGGGGCATGAAGGACTCCGAAAACTACAAGATCCTGGAGGATCTGGCCGAGGTTATCGGAGCCACGGTGGGCGCCTCCCGCTCGGCCGTGGACGCCGGCTGGCGGCCCCACTCCGACCAGGTGGGCCAGACCGGCAAGGTGGTCAGCCCCAACCTCTACATCGCCTGCGGCATCTCCGGCGCCATCCAGCACCTGGCCGGCATGTCCTCCTCCAAGGTCATCGTGGCCATCAACAAGGACCCGGATGCGCCCATCCACGCCAAGGCCGACTACTCCGTGGTGGACGACCTGTTCGACGTGGTCCCGGCCCTGACCGAAGAAATGAAAAAGGTGGTCAACGCCTAACGTTAAGAAAGACCGGGAAACCCTTTTTTAAAAAGGGTTTCCCGGACCCTTCCCAAAAAATTTTAAAAGCTGTACCAGGCTGCGCCTGATACAGCTTTATTAATATCAACTTATTCCATAGTTAATCTTTACAATCATCGGCCGCCCATGAATATGGGCGGTTTCCTTTTAAAACTGCTGGTCGTTCCTTCAGCTCCGACTTTCACGGGGTCTGTAGGGTCGTTCCAACTATCCCTTAAGAATGAAAGGCCCTGACCGTCTCGAACCGCCCCGAGAAAAATGGTTTTTGGCCAGCGGGGTTCCAAGGGGCCGGCGAGCCTTTTGACCGCAAAAGGCGGAGAGGCCCCTTGGCCATAGCGGAGCGTCCTCCGGAAAAACCCACGAAGCCCTAATCTATTGCTGCCTTAGCTTGTTCGAATATTTGAGATAGACATTTTCTGAAGAAAATAATGAAAGTATAGGCAGTTTTATGGTTGACATGTTTGTGATAGCGGAATAGTATATTGAGTAGTATAAGGAGATTAATTAGAAAGGAAAGCTAAATGAGCATGCAGTCAATAAAAATCGATCTTGAAGTTTACAAGATCGTGGAGAGTAAAAGGGATTCCTTTGAAGAATCTCCGAACGACATTCTAAGAAGGCTTCTAGGCCTCCCGTCCTTATTGGAGGAATCAAAAACTCAGGAGGCTAATGATGATCGCCAAGGCTGGGCTGTCGGAGGCGTGTTCATCCGCAAGGGTACGCCAATTCGGTCCAGCTACAAAGGGCATGTGGTAAAAGCGGCTGTGGTTCACGGAGGACTGGAGTTTAATGGTAAAAAATATACCTCTCCTTCCGGGGCAGCTATGGAGGCTACGGGAAACAACGTTAACGGCTGGAGATTTTGGGAATATCTGGATCAAGATTCAGGTATTTGGAGACAACTCGATTTTCTCCGCAAGTTAAAAAGGTAAGGAGGTCCCCATGTCATTCTTCTCCCGCCTTTTGGGCATCTGTAAAACCAACCCCCCGGCCGATGCCTCCGCCTGGAAGATGGAAAACGGCCGCCTTGAGGTGGAACTGGCCAAGACTCCGGAACTGAATTCCCCGGGCGGGGCGATCAGACTGGAAGGACAGGGCTTGGCCAAAAGGCTTCTGCTCCTGAGGGGTGAGGACGGAGCCCTCCACGCCTTTGTCAACAAGTGCAGCCACGCCGGAAGGCGGCTGGACCCCCTGCCTGGGGAGGCTCGCATCCAGTGCTGCAGCGTGGGGAAATCAGTGTTCGACTACCAGGGCCGACGCATCTCCGGCTCGGCCAAAAAAGACCTGGCCCCGCTCAAGGTCGAGGAGCAAGAGGGCCGGGCCGTGATCGAGCTTTAGCCGTTCCTGGTGGGGGGGTAGCCCTAATCCCACCACGGCTCGGCGTTATAGATCAAAAGCCGGTATTCGCAGACTCCTTCTTCACAACGGGGTCCCAGCACGGAGGGATGAAACTCGTCCGAGTCGGAATAGGCCTTGAGTTTCCCATCCTCGGCATTGAAGTTGACTCTGATCTTCAGCCCGGTGAAGTAGCGGATCGACCAGGCCAGGCGGACATCGCACCCGCCGGACCAGCGCATCACCCTAGAGCTGCCAAAGGGCACATCCCCCGGCGGGATGATGAACCCTTCCTCCGTGGCGCATCCGGACAGTTTTTCCGTATCCAATAGAAAATCGTAGCTTTGCAGGTTGATTATCTTGAGCCTAACTTCTTCATCAATGGCCCAGACCCCGCGCGGGAGCAGGGCCAGGCTGAAAATCGCCGCCAGGAACACGACGGTTGAAAATCTTTTCATGACCACCCCCTTAAACATGATCTGATTCTACACCCCTTGAACGGCCAGACCAACGGTCTTCGGCGGGGTTGAAGCCGGAACCGCAAAAAACCGGGGGAGTTCCTCCCCCGGCACGGAATAACTTGTGGAAAATAATAGCTTTAATCGTACTGGTATTGATCCACGGTAATCGTCTCCACCCTGATGTTGGACCTCCCTCCGGCGCCGTTGTCCAGGTGGTAGATAATGGTATAGACCCCGTCGTCCAGGGCCCGGATAAAGGGGTCCAGATATTCAACCCTGATCCTGAAGGTGGTGGAGCTTATGTTGTCTGGGCCGTCCACGGCCGTCTCGGTGTACCAGCGGCTGCTCTCCGACTCCCCGCCGGTGTTGGGGGGATAGCGGTAGACGGTGACCGTCCCGTCCGGCCGGTACCAGGTGACCACCAGCTCGGGCAGGACCCCCAGCGGGTCCGTGAAAGCCCAGGCCCGAAACATGTTGCCGTTGAATTCATGATCCCAGGTCCAGTTGGTGTTGCCCGGACCGATCTCGTAGGTCCCCGTGTACCAGTCCTTGGTCATGGCCATGATGGGGGCGTTGGGCCCGGCCTGGTTGAAGATCCAGAAACCGTCCTTGAGTATCTCGAAATGATAGGAGCCGTCCGGGCCTCGGCCGGGCAGGAGTTCCTGGAAGGAGCCGGTGCCGGGATCCCGATCGTCCAGATCCCAAATCCGCAGGGTGCCGGCGGTGTCGAAGGTCAGTTGGAATCTCCGCCCCGGGAAGGGGGGTTCGCCAGCCACTGCGGGAAAGGTGAGGTAGGAGGTTCCGGGATTGGGCAGGGTGGTCTCCAAGAGGCCCTCCTCCAAAAGGACCGTCTCCGCGACCCCGTTTCGCTCCACCACCACCTCCGCCTGGGGCAGGCGGACATAGGCGGCAAAGGGATGGGCCGTATCGATCCCGCCGACCATCAGCTTGAGAATCTCGTCGGCCGCACAGGCGGTTCCGGCCAGGGTCATGAGCCCCACTCCGAGGCACAAACCCCAAAGGAGCGTTCTCCTGAAAGATGATCTCAACATTAAGTCCTCCCCGGACACTTACGTCGCTGCCTGGGCAATGGATGAGGAAAGCCCGGCATCAAAAAATAGTTCCGCTCCCTGATCGTTGACAGGAGCAATACGCCCCGATCCGGCCTCAATATACCTACCGGATCGTATTGTACCATATATTGTCACACACAAGACAAGAATGTCAATATGTAGGGCAGTTAGGTCGGCGAGGCCTTTTTTGCGGTGACGGGAATCCGGGCCGGGGCTCAGCCGCAGGAATAGTCCAACAGGAGCAGGGCCAGGGAGTCGGCCACGACCATCCCTTCCGGGGTCGGGATAAGCCGTCCTTCCTTCAATATTCCCAAACCGTTATGAACTATCTCCTCCACCGCCGGGAGAGCTCCCGGAGAGTTCTGGACCAGGTCCAGGTCGATCCCCCGGCAGGTTCTCAGGCCCAGACAGACGGACTCCAGAAAGACATCCTCCCGGCTCAACCGCTCTTCACCGGCCAGGGGTCTTTGGCCGGAGTCCAGGTCGCTCAGGTAACCTTTCAGGGACCTGTGGTTCCACCATCTCCTGTTCTCCCTGAAGGAGTGGGCCGAGGGGCCCAGGCCCAGGTAGGGCTCCCGGCGCCAGTATTTGGAGTTGTGCCGGGAGACAAACCCCTCCCCTCTGGCAAAGTTGGAGACCTCGTAGTGGAGAAAGCCGGCCCCGGTCAGATATTTTGAAGTGGCCAGAAAAAGCCTTCGGCTTTCTTCCTCCCCGGGTAAAACGGTCTCCCCTTGTCGGACCATCCGCTCCAGGAGGGTGGCCGGTTCCAGGGTCAGCTGGTAGCAGGAGAGGTGTTCCGGCCGGTACTCCAGGGCCCGATCCAGGTTCTCCAGCCAGGAATCCACGCTCTGCCCTGGGAGGCCGTAGATCAAATCCAGTCCCAGGTTCCGGAAACCGGCCTTCCGGGCGGCTTCTATGGCCCCGATCGACTGGACGGCTCCGTGGCGGCGGCCCATGAAGGAGAGAGCCGCTTCATCAAAGGACTGGACCCCCAAATTGAGCCGGTTCACCCCCAGGGCAAGGAGGGCCTCCATGGTCTCCGGCCGGGCGTCCTCGGGGTTCATCTCAAGGGTGATCTCGGTCCCGGCTCTGAAACTGAAATTTGCCCGAAGCAGGCCCAGCAGAAGCTCCAGGTCGCGCACCCGGAGTCGGCTGGGGGTGCCCCCGCCCAGGTAGAGGGTGTCAAAGGCCGAATACAGGGGGACATAGAGGCCGGCCTCCACCTCCAGAGCCTCCAGCCAATCCGGAATCAGACGGACCGAGGGCAGGGAGAAGAAGCCGCAATAGATGCACTTGGCCGAGCAGAAGGGGACGTGGACGTAGAGACCGGGGTGCCCTTGCTCAGTCGTCATCGGATTTGAGCACGGCCACAAAGGCCGACTGGGGCACCGGCACAGCGCCCACCATCTTCATCCGCTTCTTACCCTTTTTCTGTTTTTCCAAAAGTTTGCGCTTGCGGCTGATGTCTCCGCCGTAGCATTTGGCGGTGACATCCTTACGGAAGGGGGTGATGGTCTTGCGGGCGATGATCTGGCCCCCGATGGCCCCCTGGATGGCGATCTTGAACATCTGCCGGGGGATCTCGTCGCGCAACCGCTCGCAGAACTGGAGAGCCCTGTCCCGGGAGCGGTCCTTGTGGACGATGAAGGAGAGGGCATCCACCAGGTCGCCGTTGAGGAGGATATCCACCTTGACCAGATCGGCCACCCTAAAATCGATTAACTCGTAATCAAAGGAGCCGTAGCCCTGGGTCACGGTCTTGAGCTTGTCGTAAAAATCGTAAACCACCTCGGCCAAGGGCAGGTCGAAGTTGATCTCCATCCGGCCCGGACTGGGGTAGTGGAACTTGGAGTTCTCTCCCCGGCGGTCGTGGCAGAGCTTCATGACCACGCCCATGTACCGCTCCGGAATCAGGATCGAGGCCCGGATGTAGGGTTCCTCCGTGGATTGGATCTGGGCCGGGTCGGGATAATCCTCCGGGTTGTCGATGGCCAGCTTAGTCCCGTCCTTGAGGTTGATATGGTATTCCACCGAGGGGGCGGTCATGATGACCGACTGGTCGTACTCCCGCTCCAACCGCTCCTGGACGATATCCAGATGAAGGAGACCCAGAAATCCGCACCGGAAGCCCTGCCCCAGGGCGACCGAGGAGTCCTTTTGGTAGATCAGGGAGGCGTCGTTAAGCTTGTACTTTTCCATGGCCTCGGCCAGGGAGATGTAGTCGTCCGCCGCCACCGGGTAGATGGAGGAGAAGACCACCGGCTTGACCTCTTTGAAGCCGGGCCAGGGCTTGGCCGCCGGAGCCGACTCCAGGGTGACGGTGTCTCCCACCCGGACATCGGAGACGGTTTTTATCCCGGAGATGATGTAGCCCACCTCCCCCGCAACCAGTTCCTTCCGGGGTTCCCTCTTTAGCCGGAAGAAGCCGACCTCCTCCACCTTGTGGGCCGCCCGGTTGTGCATCAGCCTGATGGTCTGGCCGGGCTTGACCGTCCCCGAAAAGACCCGGCAGGCCACGATGGTCCCCCGGAAAGGATCGTAGTGGGCGTCGAAGATGAGGGCCTGGAGGGGGTCGGCGCTGCTCCCTCGGGGCGGAGGAATCCGCTGGCAAAGCGCCTCCAGAACCTCCGGGATCCCGATCCCGTCCTTGGCCGAAACCAGGAGGGCGTCCTCAGGGTCCAACCCCAGGTCGGCTTCGATCTGCTCCTTGACCCCTTCGATATCGGCCGATGGCAGATCAATCTTGTTGATAACAGGGATGACGGCCAGGTCGTGCTCCATGGCCGCGTAGAGGTTGGCCAGGGTCTGGGCCTCCACCCCCTGGGAGGCGTCCACCAGGAGCAGGACCCCCTCGCAGGAGGCCATGGCCCGCGAAACCTCGTAGGAGAAGTCCACATGCCCCGGGGTGTCGATCAGATTCAGCTCGAATTTATCCCCGGATTTGCTGGTGTAGGGCAAGGTCACGGTCTGGGATTTAATGGTGATGCCCCGCTCCCGCTCGATGTCCATGCTATCTAGAATCTGGTCGCGGAAGTAGCGGTCCTCCACCAGCCCCACCTGCTGGATAAGGCGGTCGGCCAGGGTTGACTTGCCGTGGTCGATGTGGGCTATTATTCCGAAGTTGCGGGTCTGCACCATATCCCTATGCCACGCCCGAGAAACTTTTTTTCAACATTATCATTTGAATGGAAGATAAAGGCGGGAACGGGTTATGTCAACAGGTGAAGCCCGTGGAAGCGATCTATTAAACTATCCCCCCTCAATTTGGGCGTGAAGCGCGGGATTTTAAAATACCGAATTAATCTGGGCTATATACCATATTTCAATAAACCGCCTCCTCTTACTTTGCCACCACCACCTGGGCCGGCCGGAAAAGCTTACCCGCCAGGGTAAACCCCAGGGAGACCTCGTCCACAATGATCCCCTTTCGCGCGCCCGGCTGGGTTCGGGCGGCCACAGCATGGTGCAAATTGGGGTTGAAATCCTCTCCCAGAGTTGGAATGGGCTTTAGCCCATATAAACTCAACCGGCTCAAATGGTTTTTCAGGGCCGCCTCCAGGCCTTGGGCCATGGCCTCCTGGCCTCCCCGCCTGGCCTCGGCCAAGGCCCGCTTCAGGTCGTCGGCCACGGGCAGAACCTCGGCCAGCAATTTGTGCAGTTTTTTGGGATCGACCCTTGTCGGCTTTTGGGAGCCCAGATTCCAATTCCCGGTCTGCTGGGCCAACCGCCTAACGGTAATCGGCTGCCAGGACGGCAAGCGGGTCGCCAGTTCTCCCACGCTCACGGAGTAGGGACAGCCCGGATTACTCAGGTAGACCGGCTGGCGCTCCCTGATGGAATCCAATACGGCTTCATCAAAGGGCAAGGCCCCCATGATCAGGGGCTCCACCGAGAGCTTGGCCCGGGCCAGGGAGATCAGGCTGACGAAAGCCTTGAAATCCTCCTCCCGCCGGACCTGGTTCAGAACCAGGCCCGGACGCCACCAGTTCAACACCTTTCTGGCTCTCTGCTCTTGTCCGGGAGCCTCTCGGGCCAACCTTCCCAGAAACTCTTCCACGATCCAGCTTTTGGGCCCGGTGCCGGATCTGACCCGATACTCCTCCAGCACCTGGGTGGCGTAATAATTATCCCGAAAAACATGGGCGAATGCCCGAAACAAGGACTGACGGAGAAAGGCATAGGCGTTGAGCAGGCTGGGCAGCTCGGCGGTGTAGACCACCAACCCCACGGCCGAGGTCAGGAAAAAATCCAGCTGATTAACAGAGGTTCCGGCTCCCAGGTCGGCCACCACCAGATCGAAGGGCAGCCTTTTGAGCCCGCTGATGATCTTTTTTTTCTGGGCGTAGTAGGGGTTGGCCGCGTTCAGGACCTGATTGTCTCCGGGGATATAAAACAGGCCGGACCAGGGAGTGGAATGGACCACTTCCTCCACCTGCGATCCCTTGCCCACCAGGAGGCGGCCTATGCCGTCCTTGGTGTTCTTGAGCCCCAGCAGGGTGTGGAGATTGGAGGCTCCCAGATCCAGATCAACGATCAGCGTATTGGCGTTCTGACGGGCCAGGGCCAGGCCCAGGTTGACCGCCAGGAGGGTCTTGCCGGTGCCGCCCTTTCCCCCGGCCAGAGGAACCATCAGCCTTCTCTTGCCTTTGCTTTTCAAATCAGCCATGGGCCCCGCCCCTTGCCGCAAGGTTCGGCCAATAATAGCAAACCCCGGACAATTCTCCAAGGAACCAACTCCCGATACTTTTTCGGCCCGGCCTTGACCCTGCCAGGAATCTTTAGGGGGTGAATCGCGACCCCAAACGTCGCAATCCATTGGTCGGAACCCATCCGGCGTGGTTCCGGCAAAAACACCCCGGGGCCATCCCTGGGGATAGGCGGGCGGCTCCGGGGTCGATTTTATCGCAACCGGTTCCAATCACGATTTTAATTGCACGGATCATTGTTCCTGGGTTATCGTAAATGGGTTTCCGCACTGGTCAAAATTAAAGGGGAATCTGATGGCTAAGTCCAAAAATGGCCGTAAAGATGAGATAAACGCCTTCGTGGGTCCAGGTTCGGAGCTGGAAGGAAAACTAAACTTCACCGGTTCGGTCCGGCTTGACGGTCGGGTCACCGGGCAGATCACCAGCCAGGGCCTCCTTATCATCGGGCCCTCGGGGCGGATCCAGTCCGATATCGAGGTCGAAACCATTATAATCTGCGGCGAGGTCAGGGGCGAAGTGATCGCCTCCGATAAGATCGAGCTGAGGCCCCCGGCCAAGGTCTATGGAACCCTGACCACACCTTCCCTGACCATCCACGAGGGTGTCCTGTTCGAGGGAAATTGTCGCATGACCCAAAGGGGCCAGGACGATCTCGCCGGTGACAAGATCGCCTTCCTGGGAGCTGAAAGAACCATCAAGGCCGGTTGAATCTTTTCTAAAATACTTGACAGATAGCCTCCGTTTGGTTTAGAACGCTAATGCCTAGTTTCACAAGCTCTTGATCCGGAACATCTCCTTAACCGGATTCGACCTAACCAGGGAGAGGGCTGGCTATGATCGATATCAATATCTCTGTTTTTATCCAAATGGCCAACTTTTTGGTTCTTTTGGTTCTCCTTAACCTGGTTCTTTATCGCCCCATCAGAGCTATCCTCAAACAACGCCAGGAACGTATTGAAGGCCTCTCCGCCGAGGCCGAGTCCTGCCGTCTCAAATTGGAGGAGACCGACCGCGAGCTGGTAGAGGGACGGCGACAGGCCCAAGCCGAGGGCGGGACCTTCCGCAATGAGCTGAGAAACCAGGGTCTGGACCAGGAAAAAGACCTTCTGGCCAAGATCCAGGCTGAGATGGACGGCGAATCGGCCAAAATGATGGACCAGATAAAGGACCAGATGGCCAAGGCCCGCCAGGAGCTTTTAGGCCAAATCGATTCCTTCTCCCTTGTCGCCGCCCAAAAAATTCTGGGAAGGAGCTTCTAGTGAGTCCAAAGATCCTCAAGAGGCTCCTGCCGGGCCTCCTGCTGTTCGTCTGTCTAATAGTTCTGGCTCCGCCGGCCATGGTCATGGCCTCGGGGGGCGGGGACGCCCAACACGCCGAGGAAAGCCAAGGGGATTCCAACCAGAGGGCCTGGGACCTGATCTGGCGGACCATGAACTTCGCCGCCGTAGTGGCTGTTCTGGTCGTACTCCTGCGCAAACCCATAGGCCGGGGCTTAAGAAACCGGCGGGAATCCATCAAAGAGGAGCTTGACACCCTGGAATCCAAAAGGACCAGGCTCAGCGCGAGCTGGAAGAAACCCTCAAGAAGATAGAGGGGCTGGCCTCCGAGAAGGAAAGAATAATCGCCGAGCTTAAGGAGCAGGGCGAGAGCGAGAAATCCAAGATCCTGACCGAGGCCGAAGAGATGGCCTCCCGGATCAAGGACCAAGCCCGCCTGAGGATAGAGCAGGAGGTTGAGCAGGCCAAAGCCCAGCTGACCGACGAGATAGCCGAGCTTTCCGTGGCCAAGGCCGTGGAGCTGGTTCAGAAGAACATCACCGCCGAGGACCAGAATCGGCTGGTGGAGGAATCACTCAACAGGATGACGGGGTAGCCGTGACCAACCTGACCCTTTCCCGACGCTACGCCAAAGCCCTTCTGGCCATCGGTAAAGAGGATGGCAACTACCAGAAGTACGGCGAGGAGGTGGCCGATTTCGCGGCCACTTTGGACGATCACAAAAACCTCTTGGAGGCGCTCGTGAATCCTGTCTACCCCCATCAGGCCCGCCAGGGCGTCCTGGGGGGAGTGCTGGCCAAATCCGAGTATTCCCAGGTGGTCAAGAATTTCTTCCTGCTGCTGCAGGAAAAGGACCGGATGCAGTTTCTTGCCGAGATCAGCCAAGAATACTCCCAGTTGGTGGACGTGTTGGCTGGCATTATGCGGGCCACCGTCACTTCGGCCACGGCTGTCAGTTCCGATGTCGAGGGACGGGTGAAGGCAACCTTGGAAAAATTGACCGGTAAACAGATAATTTTAGAGGTTCAAGAAGACGCTGAGTTGATCGGCGGCCTGGTGGCCCGGGTAGGCGATCTGGTCCTGGACGGAAGCGTCCGGACCCAACTCAACAGTCTCAAAGATTCTTTGAAAGGGGTGGGATAGGCAATGCAGATCCGAGCCGAAGAGATCAGTCAGGTCATCCAGGCCCAGATCAAGGACTTCGACAAGAAGGTAGAGGTCGCGGAGACCGGCGTAGTCCTGTCTGTGGGTGACGGCATCGCCCGTGTACACGGTGTGGAAAAAGCCATGGCCCTGGAACTCCTGGAGTTCCCCGGCGGTATTTACGGGATGGTTCTCAACCTGGAAGAGGACAACGTGGGTGTGGCCATTCTGGGCGAGGACGTCAACATCAAGGAAGGCGACACCGTCAAGAGGACCGGCCGCATCGCTCAGGTCCCCGTGGGCGATCCTGTCCTGGGGCGGGTGGTCGACCCGGTGGGCAACCCCATCGACGGCAAGGGTCCCATCGAGGCCAAGGAGTTCCGCCGGATCGAGATGGTGGCTCCCTCGGTGGTCCAGAGGAAGCCCGTCCACGAGCCCATGTACACCGGAATCAAGGCCATCGACGCCATGACTCCCGTGGGCCGGGGCCAGCGCGAGTTGATCATCGGCGACCGCCAGATCGGCAAGACGGCCATCTGTGTTGACGCCATCCTCAACCAGAAGGGCCAGGACGTGGTCTGCGTCTACGTGGCCGTGGGCCAGAAAAAGTCCACGGTGGCCCAGGTGGTGGACACGCTGCGGCGGCACGGGGCCATGGACTACACCATCGTAGTCAACGCCTCCGCCTCCGAGCCGGCCACCCTGCAGTACATCGCGCCCTACGCCGGCTGCGCCATGGCCGAGTACTACCGGGACAGCAACAGGCACGCCTTGATCATCTACGACGACCTCAGTAAGCAGGCCACGGCCTATCGGCAGGTTTCTCTGCTGCTGCGGCGTCCTCCGGGCCGCGAGGCCTTCCCCGGAGACATCTTCTACAACCACTCCAGGCTGCTGGAGCGGGCCGCCAAGCTCAACGATGATCTGGGCGCGGGCAGCCTCACCGCCCTGCCCATCATCGAGACCCAGGCCGGAGACGTTTCGGCCTACATCCCGACCAACGTCATCTCCATCACCGACGGTCAGGTCTACCTGGAGCCGAGCCTCTTCTTCGCCGGTATCCGCCCGGCCATCGACGTGGGTCTTTCCGTTTCCCGGGTGGGCGGCGCGGCCCAGACCAAGGCCATGAAGCAGGTGGCCGGAACCATGAGGCTGGACATGGCCCAGTTCCGCGAACTGGAGGCTTTCGCCCAGTTCGGCTCCGACCTGGACAAGGCCACCCAGCGCCAGCTCAACCGGGGCTACCGGCTGGTGGAGTTGCTGAAACAACCCCAATACCAGCCGCTCAGCGCAGAAAAGCAGGTCCTCTCCCTGTTCGCCGGGACCAGAGGCTTTTTGGATGAGTTCCCGGTGGACAAGGTCGGCGAATACGAAGCCCAGATGCACGATTACTTCGATTCCAAACATGAGGACATCATCAAAGAGATCCAAGACGAGGGCAAGATGAGCGACGAACTCATGGAACGAATGAAGTCCGCCCTCACCGAGTTCAGCGACATCTTCCGGGCCTCCTTGAGCTGATCGGGGGTTAGCATGGCAGCCCTCAAGGACATCCAGCGAAAAATCGGCGCGGTCAAAAAGACCCAGCAGATCACCAAGGCCATGAACATGGTCGCCGCGGCCAGGTTGCGCGGGGCCCAGGAGGCGGTGGAACGCTTCCGGCCCTTTGCCGACAAATTCCGCGAGGTGCTGGGTTCCCTGGCCATGGGGGTGGAGCCCGGTCTTCATCCCTTTTTTCAGCCCAGGGAGACGGTCAGCAAGATCGGGTTGATCCTGGTCACCTCCGACCGGGGGCTGTGCGGCTCTTTCAACGCCAACCTGATCAACACCGCGCATAAGTTCATCAAGGCCAAAAAGGCCGAAGGCGTCGAAACGGTCCTCTTGGCCGCCGGACGTCAGGGGTTGAACTTTTTCAGAAAACGCAATTACAACCTGGCCCATCAATACCTGGACGTCCTGAACAAGCCCGACTTCATCCTGGCCCAGGAGATTTCCCGGGACGCGTCGGACCTGTTCCTCGGCCAGGAGGTGGACGAGGTCCGGATAATCTACTCCACCTTCGTTAATGTGGCGATCCAGAACCCCACCGAGAGCAAGCTCCTG
Source organism: Desulfarculia bacterium (assembly GCA_963662305.1). Lineage (GTDB taxonomy): Bacteria > Desulfobacterota > Desulfarculia. Next base: position 2,827,193 of record OY759351.1, read on the forward strand.
CCCTTCTCCCCGGAAGATCTCCTGGGCGAGGAGGTTGACCAGACCGGGGTCGCCGGAGAGGTTCTGGTGGAACCGTCGGCCGGCGAGGTGCTGATTGAGCTCCTGCCCAAAAACGTAAGCGTGCAGGTGTTCGCCGCCCTGTTGGAAACGGCCACCTCGGTCAATGCGGCCCAGATGTCGGCCATGGAAAACGCCACCAGCAACTGTAAAGAGTTGATTCAAGATTTAACTTTGGCCTTTAACAAGGCCCGCCAGGCAGCTATTACCGCCGAATTGATGGACATCGTCGGCGGAGCCGAAGCTCTGAACCAGTAAGGGGGTTCCTGGATATGAATACTGGAAAAGTAACGCAGGTTATCGGTCCGGTTGTGGACGTGGCCTTTAGCGAAGGCAAGCTGCCTCCCATCCAGACGGCCTTGACCCTGACCAACCAGGCCATCGACGACACCGAGGACAACCTGGTTATCGAGGTGGCCCAGCACCTGGGCGACAACGTGGTCCGCTGTATCGCCATGGACGTCACCGACGGTCTGGTGAGGGGCATGGAAGTCAGGGACACCGGGAAGCCCATCCAGATGCCGGTGGGCAAGGAGTCCTTGGGCCGGGTGCTTAACGTGGTCGGCCGTCCGGTGGACGGACTGGGCCCGGTGGAGGCCAAGAAATACTACCCCATCCACCGCCCCGCCCCCGCTTTCGTTGATCAGGACACTTCGGTCAAGGTTCTGGAGACGGGGGTTAAGGTTATCGACCTCCTGGTGCCCTTCCCCCGCGGCGGCAAGATGGGCATGTTCGGCGGCGCCGGCGTGGGCAAGACGGTCATCATGATGGAGATGATCAACAACATCGCCATGCAGCACGGCGGCATCTCGGTTTTCGCCGGGGTGGGGGAGCGGACCCGCGAGGGCAACGACCTCTACCTGGAGATGAAGGAATCCGGCGTCGTGGACCGGGCCGCCCTGATCTACGGCCAGATGACCGAGCCTCCGGGAGCCCGGGCCAGGGTGGCCCTGTCGGCCCTGACCGCGGCCGAGTATTTCCGGGATGAGGAGGGCCAGGACGTGCTTCTCTTCATCGACAACATCTTCCGGTTCACCCAGGCCGGCTCCGAGGTCTCGGCCCTGCTGGGACGGATGCCCTCGGCCGTGGGTTATCAACCCACCCTGGGCACCGACCTGGGCGCGTTGCAGGAGCGGATCACCTCCACCAACAAGGGTTCCATCACCTCGGTTCAGTGCGTCTACGTTCCCGCCGACGACCTGACCGACCCGGCCCCGGCCACCACCTTCGCCCACTTGGACGGAACCGTGGTGCTTTCCCGGGCCCTGGTGGAGATAGGCATCTATCCGGCGGTGGACCCCCTGGACTCCACTTCCCGGATCCTGGACGCCAACTACATCGGCGAGGAGCACTACAAGGTAGCCCGGGACGTGCAGAAAACCTTGCAGCAGTATAAAAACCTGCAGGATATCATCGCCATCCTGGGTATGGACGAGCTTTCCGACGAGGACAAGCTGACCGTGGCCCGGGCCCGTAAAATTCAGCGCTTCCTCTCCCAGCCCTTCCACGTGGCCGAGGTCTTCACCGGCAAACCCGGCACCTACGTCAAGATGGAAGACACGGTCCGCGGCTTCAAGGAAATCTTGGAAGGCAAACACGACGATCTTCCGGAGCAGGCCTTCTCCATGGTCGGCGGCATCGAGGAAGCAATGGAGAAAGGTAAAGAACTGGCGGGAGGCTAGGGGTTACCATGGCTAAGACGATTCAACTGGATGTGGTTACTCCGGACCGCCTGGTGGTCGCCAAGCAGGTGGAGATGGTGGTCGCTCCGGGAAGCGAGGGGGAGTTCGGCGTTCTGGCCGGGCACATTCCCTTTCTCTCCACTCTGCGCTCCGGCGAGCTGCGCTACACCGCCGAGGGCCGGGTGAACTATCTGGCCGTTACCGGCGGATTCGCCGAAGTCAACTTCGAGAAGGTGACCGTGCTGGCCGACTCGGCCGAGGAAGCCCGGGAGATAGATATCGACCGGGCCCAGAAGGCCAAGGAACGGGCCGAGGAACGGTTGCGCCTGACCAAGAGCGAGGAGGCGGACCACGCCCGGGCCCAGGCCGCCCTGCAGCGGGCTCTGGCCCGGCTCAAGGTGGCGGAGAAAGCCAAACTGTAGGGTTCCCGTTTTGAAAACACCAAAGGCGGTTCGGCTTCGGCCGGACCGCCTTTTTTGGGTTAAAGCGGGCTACCCTAAAATACCCCTCCCTTTTCCCTTATTTTGCTCCGTCCTCCCTTTAAGCAGATCTTATCCCCCATTTGATGGTTGACAACCTTCCCGCCAGGGGCGTTATGCTGGAATTATCAAGGGAGGTGATTCATGCCGGAGGAGGTAATCGGTAAGGTCATTAAATTTTTCGGCAAGCCCATGGTTGCGGCCATTGAGTTGACCGGGGGCGGCCTGAGGGTTGGCGACGCGGTCCGCTTCAGGGGCCACACCACGGATTTCGAGATGACGGTCTCCTCAATCCAGGAGGAGCATCAAAGTCTGGAGGAGGCGGGGGCCGGCCGAAAGGTGGGAATCCAGGTCCCGGAGAAGGCCCGGGAGGGCGACCTGGTGCTCAAGTTGTCCTGATCACGCCACGCAAAGCCCTATTGGCTTTCCCCGCTCAGAGCCTGCGGAGCCAAGTCCCCTTTTCTTTCAAAGGGCAGCGCCCGGCGCCCCTCCAGGCTTATTTTTCCTTTGATCTTGTAGCTGAACTCCTGGCCCTGGCCTTGGGAGATGGCCATGAGCTGCCGGTAGAGGCCGAACACGGTGGAGGTGGCCATGACGTCCACCAGCGCATCCCCGTACCGGGAGATCTTCAGCTTCTGGCCGGTCATGCCGCTGGCAAAATGCTGATCGTTCAAATACAAGTCGAAGTTCAACCCGTTTATGATAAGCCCCTTGTCGTTGGGGTTCTGGACCCGCAACCGGACTTGATATCGCTGCTCCAGAGGGGTGGCCTTGACCACCTTCAGATTGACCACGTTGAGCCGCGGCGGCTCTCCCCGGAAGGAGGCGCACCCGCCCGCCGTGATAACGACCGCCAGGGTTAGCACTGCAAGAGGCCAGCATACTGTTTTTTCGCGGTATCTCATCCCCGAACCCTCGTCCCGGATACGACCCGGCCAGGCGGTGACGGGTCGGCCGGCAACCCCCCGCCCCTTTTATTCCACCCCGCCATGATCTCGAACGGCTCAAGCCGCATCAAGTTTGAAACCTGGCTATCCTGTCAGGACAATGCTATCGGGAACGGCCGCTTAAATCAAGCCCGGCCGGGTCTGTTTCGCCTTATTCAGCCCAAAAGACTATTGACGGGCATCAGCCCTGGCGGGCCGTTCATGCGCCGGCCGTCTTCTCCAGGGCTAGGCCCAGGGCCTCGGGAATGCGGCGGATTATCTCCTCAATCCGGGTGGCCGGATCAGGCTGGGCCAACTGCCCGGCCAACCGGTTCGTCAGGGCCGCGGTCGTGGCGGCCTGGATAACGGACCATCCGGCCTCCAGCAGGGCGGCGGCGATTCCGGTGAGAGTGTCACCGGTTCCGCCAATGGCCTCCAGAGCCGGATGGCTGGGGCCGTTCAGCCTGCTGATCCGGTCCGGTCCAGCGGCCAGGTAATCATGGGCACCCTTAATTAGGAGATGCCGGGCGGCGTTGCGGTGCGAGTAGGCTCGCCTGATCAGCTCCGGGATGTCGTTGCCTTCCTGGAGAATGAAACCCCGGGTGTAAAAGGGGTGGGGCGCGTCTTCGTCGGCCAGAAAGGCCAGCTCGCCCGAGTCCGGAGTAAAGAGGTCGTAATTGGGGGCCTGTCCGCTCATCTTGGCCGCGTACATAAATCCCGCGTCGGCCACCAGGAGCGGCCGGGGGTTCATCTCCTGGATGGCGAAGAGGACCCGGTTGTGCCAGTCCACGTCGGGCTGCAGATAGTGAAAAGCCAGGACCTTCAGCTCCTGTCCGGGCAGCTCCTCGGTCAGACGCCGGTAGAGTTCCCGGCTTCCTCGGCCCAGGCCGGTGTCGCCCACCATGAAAGAGACCACCCCGCCCGAGCCCAGGCTTTGCGAGGTTTTCAGAGCCGCGGCCAGAAGGGCGGGAGTACCCCGGTTAATCTCCACCCCCCGGCCGGAGATAAAGATCCGTTCCCCCTCCAGGTGGGCTTCTCCCAGGGACGCCGGAAAATCAGGATCCGGGACGGTGCCTACGACCCCCAGCATCTTTGTTTCATCTCCTCAAAGGCCAGCTCCAGGGCGTAGCCGCACAGGGTGTGGCCCATCTCCCGGGGCGGAGGGGCCTCACGCAGGGTCCGCCCCACCATTAGCCTGGCCAAATAGGGCACGTCCGGACAGCCGCCCCCGGAGACGTTGACTATCTCTTCCGTCTCCTTGTTTAGGGTCAGCTTCATGTTGGCCGCCCGGACCATGAGATAATCTCCGAAATCAACCACCTGAAAGAGATCCACCGGCTGGAGCAGAGGCCCGGTCACGGGCACGGCCTCCAAAGGCCTGAGCCCTTCCCCCTCCAGAATCCGGATGATGTTGAGTTCCTCGATCAGGGGAAATTCGATTACCAGGTCGCAACCTGTTCTTATCTCCGGGGGAGGCCCTTTGACCCGGATGGCCCAACCCGCTTCTTTGAGCAGATTTTCGGCCCGGATCACCTCGCTGGTGTTGTCGAAGACCAGGATGCCCCGGTCCCGGAGGCTCTCTGCCTGGGCCGGGGCTTCCTTTCGGCGTCGCTTAAAAAGGTTCATCTCAACCCTTGGTCAATATCAGCCGGTATCCTTCATCCTCCTGGCCCACCGAATCCACCTGCCACTGGCGGCTTTCGGCCGCCCGTGAGACGTTCTCCTTAGAGGTATCGGTATCCACCAGGACCACGATTTCACCCGTGGCTGTTCTGTCGATCGCATCCAACGTCATGATGACCGGTTGGGGACACGACAGCCCCCGCGCGTCTATGGTTTGGCTCATTATCCACCCCCTTTGCCGCCTCAGGCGGCCCTTTTTCTCATGGTCAGGCCGATGAACAGGCAGACCGCCAGGCCGACGACCACCGCAGCGACGCCGTGGGGCCCCAGGCCCTTGGGCGAGCTGGCCAGCCCGAAGTTGTGAGCGAAGGCCGCCCCCACGATCATGCCCAGAACGAACACGGCCGCGTCGCCGTCACCCTCTCCGGCCAGAAAAAGCTGCCGGCCCGGGCAGCCCCCGGCCAGGGCAAAGGCCAGGCCAGCCAGGGTCATACCCAAAAAGTTCCACAGGTGGAGATCGTGGGCCACGGGCTGTTTGACGAATCCGAGGTGAAACTGGCCCACCACAAGGTTAGTCAGAAAGGCGAAGACCAGCAGGCTGAGCACCCCAGAGAAAAGGTGGCCCTGTTTGAACAGAATCAGGTCCCGGAAGGCCCCCATGGTGCAAAACCGGCTCCTCTGGGCCAGGATGCCCACGGCCAGTCCCACCACCAGGGATACGATCAGGGGGGCGTACATGGCTCCCGGACCCTTGAGGCTGTAGAACAGGACGTCGTTCTTGGCCTGCTCGGCCAGGGGAGGAAAGACCAGACGCAAGGCCAGAAAACCGAGCATCACCAGGGGCAGCAGCCAGCCCACCGAGGTGTAGGTCTTCTGGGTCCGGCCCAGGTTGTACCCGCCCTTCAGAAAGCGGGTCCCGATAAAGATGCCGAAAATAAGCCCGGCCAGGCCAAGAATGGCGTTCAGGTCTCCTCCGGCCAGCCGCAGCACGGCCCGCCAGGGGCAGCCCAGAAAGACCAGGGCCCCGATCATGGCAAAAGCGCCCAGAATAAACCGGACGATGGGGGCCGACCCGACCCGGGGCCTGAACTCGCCGAAACTATAAGCGGCGATCAGAGAGCCCAGGACAAAGCCGATGATCTCGGGCCGGATGTACTGGACCACCCCGGCCCGGTGGAGACCCAGAGCCCCGGCGATGTCCCGTTCGAAACAGGCCACGCAGATGCCCATGTTGCCGGGGTTGCCCCAGTATTGGAGCAGCGCCGCGAACACGCCGATAAAGGCGCCCACCCCGATAATTCCCCATCTCGAGGCGAAGTAGTTTTTGCCTGCCATTAAACTGCCCTCCTTGATCGATAGGCTGAAACAGTACGATAAATCGGAGAATCACAACTCCGGCAGTCAGATTAGCCAAGGTCGAGATATAATACTAATTCATTTATTTTATTAAGTTATAATAAGCTATTGGTTTTTCCGTATATTTTAATTTGAAATAACGATGGCTTGCCGCCTGATTCTCATGCCCGAAATCGTTGCAGATCGCCGCAGCCTTAGCCGAGTTATCAGGTTGCGGCCTACCCTTTGGCCCTCCTTGACAGGTCCCGGCAATTGCTTTATTAAGATGGATACCGGGTAAGAAACTCGGCCGAATAGTCCGGCTCAGAGGCCGGCAAAATATCTGCCAATTCAAGCCGCGAAGGTGCGTCCGCCACAGAAGTGGGGGTCTCCTGGGCGGTTTTTTTATTTAGAGGCGGTTGAGGCGAGATGGTGGTGATGATTATCGACGGGCAGGGCGGCGGGATTGGAGCGGCCGTGATCAAGGCTATCCGGCAGAACTTCGGCCAGGAGTTGGAGATATGGGGCCTCGGCACCAACGCCATGGCCGCCGCGCAGATGCTCAAGGCCGGAGCCAACCGGTGCGCCTCCGGCGAAAACGCCATTATACAGAGCGCCAAGGGCGCCGACGTGATTCTGGGAGCCCTCGGCGTCGTCCTGGCCAACTCCATGATGGGCGAGATGACCCCGGCCGCCGCCGAGGCGGTGAACTCCTCCCCGGCCTGGAAGATTCTGCTGCCCCTCTCCCAGGAAAGAGTGCGGGTGGTGGGCGTCCTTAATGAACCCTTGCCCCATCTGATCGAGATCATGATGGGCCGTTTGAGGGAGGTTATGTCCCATGTGTGAAGCCAATGCATATCTATTGGGCGAAGAGGAGGAGGAACTCCTCCTGGAGGCCGTGGATCTGGTGGAACCCGTGGATCGGGACCAGTGGCGGCTGGTCTCCATCTTCGGAGAACAGAAAATGGTCAAGGCCAAAATCCGCCAAATGGCCCTGGTGGACCACAAAATATTTTTTGAGCCGGTGGATCCCGCGTGAAACGAGGACAAGGAGATTGCGAATATCCTCCAGGTCGGGAGGCGGACCGGATATGATCGTCGTCACCGGCGGGGCCGGATTCATCGGCTCGCGTCTCATCGGGGCCCTCAACGGCCGGGGGCTGACCGATATCCTGGTGGTGGACCACCTGGGGCGGAATGAAAAGTGGCGCAACCTACTTTCCCTGAAGTATACCGATTATCTTGACCGGGAGCCTTTCCTGAAACTGCTGGAAGGGGGCGGTCTGGACTCCCGGGTGGAGGCCCTCTTCCACCTGGGAGCCTGTTCGGACACCACCCAACGGGACGCCGCCTATCTTATGGAGAACAACTACCGCTACACCCTCCGCCTGGCCTCTTGGTGGGAGAAGAACCGGGAGTGCCGGTTCGTCTACGCTTCCAGCGCGGCCACCTATGGAGATGGCAGCCAAGGCTACGACGATGACGAAGCCGGCCTGGACCGGTTGCGCCCCCTTAACGCCTACGGCTACTCCAAACATCTTTTCGACCTGGCGGCCAGCCGCCGGGGCTGGCTGAAAGGTGTAGTGGGGCTCAAGTACTTCAACGTATTCGGCCCCAACGAGAGTCACAAGAGATCCATGCGGAGCCTGGTCTGCAAATCATGGGGTCAGGTTCGCCAGGAGGGGGTCATGAGGCTGTTTGAGTCTCACCGGCCCGAGTTCGGCCATGGGGAGCAGATCCGGGATTTCATCTACGTGGACGACGCCGTGGCCATGACCCTTTATTTCCTGGATCGCCCGCGCCTGAGAGGGCTCTACAACATCGGCACCGGGCAGGGACGGACCTGGAACGATCTGGCCCGGGCCGTGTTCGCCGCCCTGGAGCTGCCCCCCCGGATCGAGTACATCCCCATGCCCCGGGAACTGCGGCCCAATTACCAATATTACACCCAGGCCCGGCTGGAAAAGCTGCGCCGGGCCGGCTGCGACCACCAGTGCCTCTCCCTGGAGGAGTCGGTAAATAAATACATCAAAGGCCATCTGCTGGCCGGAAAGGGGTAGGTTGTATGGAATTCGAGGAAAAGGCCAAAATTCGCATGGAACACTGGATCCGTCACGGCCGGAGCCATTTGGAGGAGTACCGGGGATTTTCAAGGGATCTTGAGGCGGCGGGCAAATCGGCCAGCGCCCAGGCCGTCTCCCAGATGGCCGAGTACACCCAAAAAGGCTTGGCCTCTTTGGAAAACGCCCTGGCCGTTCTTAGCTCCTGACCGGTTGAGAGCCGTACCCAGGAACGGTTTCCGGATCGTCCGGATCGGACCGGGTTCCAGGCGGCCGGAGCCTACCCTAAGCCCCTGAACGCCGCATCTCAAGCCGGCCACGCAGGCCGGAGCACGTCAGAAGACTTACTCTAGCCATCAAAAATACGTTCCGCATTTTTGAGAGGATCGCCAAGTCAGAAAGGTCTTTTCGATTTGGCACATGGTCGTTTTTGCGACCGGCGGGCCGGGCCGGGCTCGCTTAGGGGGTTTTCATTCGGACCAGGTTTTTTGAAAACCGCCCTATTCCGAAACCAGAACCTGAAAAGGAGAGTTGAAGATGAAAACCAAAGCTTGCCTGTTATTCGCTGTTGCGGTTGTGTGCCTCTGCCTCCCGGCGGCTGCTGCTCGGGCCGGGTCAATAGGTTTGGGCGATCCCATCATGGTCCAGGCCCAAAAGGCGGTAAAGGACGGCTTGGCCCAGCTTAAGGCCCAGCCGGGGCAAGGCCTGCTGGTTCTGACCAATGCCGGATACGCCCAGATCAAGGATAGTTCCACCGAAGCTTTTCTGGACGTGGCCGTTCAGGCCGCCGGAGTCAGCCAGGGAACCAAGTCGCTGTTGATGGTCCATTCCTCCACCCAGGCGCCCCTCTGGTTCGCCCTTTTCAAAAAGGACGACTACGGCCTGGCTTTTGCCAAATACTCGCCCCAGGGGTTCAAGGTTCAGCTGGTGGATGCGGCTCCGGATGAGGTTTTGACCCCGGAGGGCTGGAAAAAGGCCGCCTCGATCATGGGCTCCGGCACCTTCGGCATCATCAGCATCGCCAATTCCTGGGCCAAGGGCGCCCCCTGGCCCCTGCTGTGGGCGGCCTGCTTCCACAACCATTTCTGCCCCGGTCTCAACGGGGGCTATGTGGCCGCCGAGTACGTGAAAAAGAACCTGCCCCTGGGGCCCGGCGACAGATACGTTTTCGTGGCCGCACCTCCCAAGTGCTTCATGGACGGCCTCCAGGTTCTGTTGGATACCACCATGGGCAAGTCCGGGGTTTACAGCATGGCCATGCCGGGCAAGGTGGCGGCCAAGTATTTCGGCGACAAGGCCGGCCCTCTGGGCATCGCCATGCGGGTCAACGCCAAGGCCGACAAATGCGACGGCCAGGTGCTGGGCTTTGACTGGGCCAAGGTGGGGAAAGACACGGGCGGGTACGACCTGGCCCCCAAGGGCGGGAGGTCCAACCCCCTGTTCTGGATAGCCCGGGTCAAGATGTCGGCGGTTATGGCGACCATGCCCATGGACAAAAAACTGCCCTACATCGTGAAGGTCAAGGAGTTCTCTGGGCCGGCCGAGCTGGCCGACCAGGTGGCCCTGGGCGGCGGGGATCCCTACGCCGTGGTCTGGGGAAAATAAGCCAGGGACTCTTTACCGGGAGCGGTCCCCCGGACCGCTCCCGGCCGCAAGAGCCGAAACCGGGGCCCCGACTCAGGGGGCGGTCCATCCGCTGGCCTCATTCGGTCCGGTCTTGTTTGGCCAGGCAGTCGGGGCAAAATCCCTCCAAATTTATCTGGAGGTGCTCCACCCGGGCCGGGTATTCCTGTTTCATCCGCTCCAGGTCCACCCGGACGATGTTCCGGGGCAGGCATTCCAGTTTTCCGCAGCAGTAACAGAAGAAATGGGGGTGGACCGGCCGGTCCGGCTCCAGGGAAAGATGGTAGCGCCAGGTTCTGTCCCCGGCCCGGACCCGCTCCACCAACCCGGCCTGGTGAAAGGACTCCAGGGTCCGGTAGACGGTTACCCGGTCCATGGGCTCCATTTCCAGAGCGGCCCGGTGGACCGAGTCGGTGGAGCGGGGTCGGGTGGCCGAGTCCAGGACGGCCAGGACAGCCAGCCGGGCCCTGGTGATCTTGAGGCCGCAATCCCGGATCAGCTTTTCGTACAGCCTGCTTTTCATGGTTGTCCCGGTATTTCCGCGGACCTTCTTCTCAGGACCAGGGAGATAAAGAACCCCGCTCCAGCCACCATAATGATGGTCGGGCCTGAGGTCAGATCCAACCAGTAGGAGAGGCCCAGCCCCGCCAGGCTGAACAGGGCGGAGAGCAAGGCCGCCAGGATCATCATCCCCTTCAGGTTGCGGGTCCAGCCCTCGGCGATAAAGGGCGGAATGGTCAGCAGGGCGATGACCAGGATCAGTCCGGCGACCCGGATGAGGAAAACCACGGTCAGGGCGATGAGCGCGATCAGGAAAAGATAGAGCCCTTTTACCGGGATGCCCCTGGTCCGGGCGAACTCCTCGTCAAAGGAGAGGGCCAGGAGCTGATTGTGGAAGATGGCGGCAAAGCCGATCACCACCACATCCAGCCCGGCCAGGAGATAGAGATCGGTCCGGGGAACGGCCAGGATGGAGCCGAAGAGGTAGCTCATCAGGTCCACGTTGTAGCCAGGGGTGAGGTCCATGAGAATCACCCCCAGAGCCATGCCCAGGGCCCAGGTGACGCCGATGATGGTGTCGGCCCGGCTTTTCCGAGAGAGGCTGACCCAGCCCATTACCAGGGCCGCGGCCAGGGTAAAGCCTACGGTCCCCAGAAGGGGGCTCAGGCCCAGGAAAAAGGCCAGCCCCACCCCGCCGTAGGCGGCGTGGGCGATGCCCCCGGAGATGAACACGATGCGGTTGATCACCACCAGGCTGCCCACCACCCCGCAACTCAGGGAGGCCAGCAGCCCGGCCAGAAGGGCGTTCTGCATGAATTCCAGACTAAGGGCCTCAATCATGATCTTCACCCGGGGGAACATGCTCGCCTAGAACCCGGTGAGGCAGACCGTGGGCCACCAGTTCCACCGGGCATTGGTAGGTTTGGCTGATCATGTCGGCCGTGATCTCCGGCCGGGGGTGGTAGTGGAGGCTTTGGTTGATGCAGGCCACGGACTTGACGTAGCTGGAGATGATGGACAGGTCGTGGCTGACCACCACCAGGGTGGAGGTCCGGTTGAGTTCCTTGAAAAGATGGTAGAGCCTGACCTGCCACTCCTTGTCCACGCTGGCCGTGGGCTCGTCCAGAAAGATCAGCTCCGGCTCGGTGACCAGGGCCCTGGCGATCATGACCCGCTGGCGTTGCCCGCCGGAGAGCCGGTCCATGCGCCAGCTCCGCCTGTCCCACAGCCCCACCTCCTCCAGAGCCCGGCGGGCCACGGCCCGGTCTGCGGAGTCGAACCTGAACCGGCTCCGCTGAGGGGAGAGCCGTCCGGTCAGGACCAGATCCAGCACGGTTATGGGGAAGCCGGGGTTGAGGCTCAGGTCCTGGGGCACATAACCGATCCGGCCCAGGATCGGCTCCAGACCCTGGCTGGTGTCCCGGCCCAGGAGTCTGATCCGTCCGCTGCCCGGCCGGAGCAGGCCCAGGCAGAGCTTGATCAGGGTGGTCTTGCCCCCGCCGTTGGGCCCCAGAAAGGCCACACAGTCGCCGGCCTCGATTCTCAGATCCACCTGGCGCAGCACCGGCTGGCCGTTGTAGGAGAAGTCCACCCGGTCTATCTCTATCGCGGGCCGGGACTGCTCTTCCCCAAAACGATTTTGGGCGTTTATCAAAACATACCCTTCCGCAGTTGCTGGGCCGCCTGCCTGAGATTGCCGGCCCAGTCCAAGGCCAGGGGATCCAGGGGGACCACCCGGCCGCCGATGGCCCGGGCCAGGATTCCAGCCGCCCTGGTGGAGAACTGGGGCTGGACAAAGACGATCTTGGCCCCGCTTTCCCGGGCCTGCTTGATCAGGGCCTGCAGCCCCTTGGCCGTGGGCGACTTGCCCTCGTGCTCCACGGCCACCTGGGTCAGCCCGTAGTCGCGGCAGAAATAGCCCCAGGCCGGATGAAAAACCAGAACTCGTCTGTTCTCCCCCAGCCCTCGGAAGGCGTCCCGCAGCTCCCGGTCCAACTGCCGGATCTCCTCCTGGAAGTCGGCTAGATTTTGGTCTAAGACCGAGGTGGAGCCAGGAGCGGCCCGGGCCAGCCCGTCCCGAACGGCCTGGGCCTGGAGATCCACCAGGGCCGGGGAGAGCCAAATATGGGGGTCCAGACCGCGATGGCCGTGGCCTTCTTCTTCTGCGGCGCGATGCCCGGAGCCGCTTTCCATGGGTATGCGGTTAACCTCTCGGGCCGTGTCGATGAAGACCAGACCTTTGTTGGCCGCCCTGAACTTGTTCGCCCAGGCTTGCTCGAACTCCACCCCGATGGTGAAGTAAAGATCGGCCCCGGCCAGGGCGGCCATCTGCCCCGGCCTGGGTTCGTAGGTATGGGCATCGGCACCGGGGGGCACCATGACCGTCACCTCCACCTCATGGCCGCCCACTTTTTCCACAAAGTATTTCTGGGGCGGAATGCTGACCACGACCCGTATCCCGGCCCAAGCCGGAACGGCCGCCGCAAAACCGGCCCAAACCGCCAGGACCAGCCCTAGCGCGATCGCTTTTCGACGAACCATGACAGCTACTCCAAATGCAATAGAATTGCATCTATATTGCAACATGATTGCATCTGTGTCAAGACCGCCTCCAGCTATTTAAGACGTAAAAAAGCTAAATCGAAATAAATATCAATAGTTTTTGTAATCTTTCATGATCTGCCGGGGCCATCCCCGAGATAAACCGGTCTGCCGATCCTTCGGCTCACTGGGCCGGTTGACCCGCCGGGCTGATCACTTCGAAGTTGGCTGCCGTGATGGTCGCCTTGGAGGGATCGTGGCCGTCTCCTTCCCAGCCGACGGCCAGGGGGATCAGCTCCAGGTTCAGATTGAGCGTCTCCATGAGAAGCTGCCAAGGGGTCCGGCCCGCCTCAAGGGAGCTTCCCGGTTCCCGACCGGACAGGCGGTTGACCTCCTCCAGGGGCAGGTTCAGGGGGGCGGTGTGGACATCCTCGGCGTAAAAGGTGAAACCGCCCGCGTTGTCGCGGAGGTAGAGGCCGTAGATCCGCAGGGCCTGGAGAAACATTCGGGTGATCGGGGCCAGGGCGGTTTCGTCCAAGGGGAGGCCGTCTTCACCCACCAGAGTCTCCTTTAGCCGCAGCCGCTGCCCCGCAGCCAGGGAAAGGGGATTGGTGTTGTAAAAATCCCCCTCGGTCAGGGAGGCGGGGTAGTAAATGTCCCAGGGGAACGGAGCATAAGGGTCGTCCGTATTGGTATTGCGCAATCCGGGCACGGCGCAGGCCAGGGCGTGGGCGATCACCCCGGACTCTATGTCCTCCGGGGTGATCAGCCCGGCGATCAGAGGCGCCCCGGTGGCCGTGGCGCTGAAATAGCCCGGGGGGTTGGCCCCAGAGCCATCGGCGCTGAAATAGTCGGCCGCTCCGGCAGAGTGGATCACCGGTCCTACCTGCCCGCCTCCCTGGCTGGTTCCGTCACCATTACGCGCGGTGGTGGCCTGCCACAGGTCATACATCAGTCCGGTGGCGGGGTTGAACAGGATCAGGTGGCCGTCGGCCTCGGTTCCCTCTGGGCCCGAGGGCCGGACCGCACCGTCGGGGGAGGGGATATCGATGGTGCCATCAGGATTGAGGATGAACTTGTCGGTAACCCCGCCCGGGGAGCCTTGGTAATCAATCAACTCCACCGGGGCCATAGCCGAACCGGCCCGGAAGATGGGCACGGCGTAGTGGTCGCAGTTGACGTCCATGTAGGGCCAGGGGTCGTCCAGGCCGTACCCGGGGGGCATCAGCCCGGTCCGGTCGCCCAGCAAGGTCCGGTAGAGGATTAGGATTTGCGTTTCCGATTCGGGGAGGACGGCCGCGGTGTCGGCCCTCTGGTTCCAGGCCGAGTCGGCCTTGAAAAGAGGCAGGGGCAGAGTAAAGTCCCTGATCGTGGTTTCCTGGGCTTCGACCGGATCAGGTCCGGCCGGCATTCCCGCCAGCCCCAGCAACAAGGCGGCGAGGATAAGAAATCTTGGCCGGCAGAGCGGGGGCAACATGGCTCCTCCCTTTCCAGTAAATGGCCTAAACCGGTAATTCGGGGGTATTTATATATTACTCCTTCCATCCCCGTCCGCCATCTGTTGCGGCCAAGACCCAAGGGTGCTACCCTTTCGGGCATGATAATAAATAGCAAACCATGGGGCGCCCGCTTCCGGGCCGCCGTGTTGACGGCCCTTTTTATGGCTCTGGCGATTCTGGGCGGCTGCAAGGCCGAGGACGAACCGCCCCTCCAGAAGCCCCAACCCCGGCCGGCCCTTAAGACCAAGTACCTGGGCTGGTACGACATCGGCTCCCCGGCCAACCAGTTCTGCTGCATCGATGCCGCGGCCCGTTCCTCCAACCTCATGTACATGCGGGTCAGGGGCAACGAGTTCGCGGACCTGATCCCCAGGGCCAAGGAGGGCGGCTGGCCGGCGGTTATCCTGGGCGGGGACGAGGATGATCTGTTCCGGACCGCAGTGGCGGCCAAGGCCGTGGTGGACGCCGGGCTGAACCTGATCGGGATCATCTACCAGGATGAGCCCGACCTGGCCGCGCCGGTGATCCGCAACCGCAACCTGACCCAGCACCTGACCCATTATTACCAGACCCTCAAGTCCGAGCTGAAAAAACAGGGCCTGGAGCGCATCCCCGTGGCGGCCAACTGGTCCCTGGCCTCGCCCCCGCCCTGGACCTGGAAAAGGAAGATGGAAGAGTTCGGGGTCCCGCCCATGGACATGTACGTCACCGACTCGTGGTATTCGGCCCGGGACGACGAGCTGCACCTGGTCCGCCACCGGACCATTGAATGGCTGGACTACATGTTCGCCAAATCAGGCCCCAAGCCCATCATCCATGTGCTCAAGGCCTGGTCCAAGGTCCCCCCGGACCTGCAGCGGATCAACCCGGAGTGGGTCCTGCGCCAGCTCCGCTGCGTCACCGGCTCCGGAAGTTCCCGGTTCAGTTGGAAGCACCCCAAGACCGGGGACGTGGCGGATGTGCGGGTGGAGCCCCTGCCCGAGAAGTATCGACCCCTGGCTGTGCTGCTCTACAAGATGGACCCCACCCGCAACCGGGACACGGACGAGGCCGGGGGCAACAGGCCGGATATCGTCGACGCCGTGGCCAAGTTCGCCAAGCCCAGGGGGTGGACGATCAAGTAGGGCGCTTTTTTTAAAGGCAAAAGATTCCGGGCCCTTCCCTGCGATCAGGCTCTATGTCTTTGTCGTAAATATGTTCCCGTTCGGGTTCAGGGTTACAGCTCTGACCCCATATTTCGCCTTTGAATCAAAACCCCTCTCTACCGTTCACCTTAATGCCCGGAAAGCCGTTTCGCCCAGAATCAGGCGGCTACCTCTCACATCATATTCATGGGGTCCACATCCACGTCCAGGCGGATGTTCTTCATCTCCTCCAGCCGGCCCAGGCTGTCCGCGATCCGGTCCAGCAAGGCCCCACCCAGGGCCGAGGTCCGGGCCTTGATCAGGATGCGCCAGCGAAAGCGATTCTTCACCTTGACGATGGGCGCCGGAGCCGGGCCCAGGACAAAAAGGCTCCCCTTGGGGGCCAGGCCTGCGGCCTCCTGGCGGAGCAGACCGGCCAGCCTTCGCCCGGCCCGCTCCACGGCCGGGCCCGGGGTTCCGGAAAGGCGGAGGTTGATCAGCCGGGAAAAGGGCGGATAAAAGAGCTGCCGCCTGAACTCCAGCTCCTGTCCCACGAACAATGTATAATCCTGACCGGCTGCGGCTATAAGACTGTAATGCTCCGGGTTGAAGGTCTGGATGATCACCTTGCCCGGATCGTCCCCCCGGCCGGAGCGTCCTGCCACCTGGGTCAGGAGCTGGAAGGTCCGCTCCGCGGCCCGGAAGTCGGGCAGGTTAAGGGACAGGTCGGCCAGGACCACCCCCACCAGCTGGATGCCCGGGTAGTCGTGGCCCTTGGCCAGCATCTGGGTCCCCACCAGGATGTCAATCTCTCCCCGGCCCAGTTTCCTCAGGGTGGCCTGGACGGTCCTGAACCCTCCCGTCACGTCGCTGTCCAGCCTGGCCACCTTGGCTTCGGGAAAGAGGGCCGCGGCCTCCTCCTGGATTCTTTCCGTGCCGATTCCCAAAAGTTTGGGTTCCCCATGGCCGCATTTGGAGCAGGCGCCCATGCTCTGGGCCGAGCCGCAGTAGTGGCAGACCAGGGCCCCGAACCCGGAGTGGTAGGTCATGGTCACGGAGCAGTTTTCGCAGACAAAGGGCCGCCCGCACTTGGAGCAGACCGGATAGGAGGCGAACCCCCGCCGGTTAAGAAAAAGAAGGACCTGGCGCCCCCGCCCCAGAGTCTCCCTGATCTCCCGGACCAGCCGGGCCGAGAACAGGGCCCCTTTGTTACCGTCCTTTTCGGGCAATGGTTCCTGGCTGAGATCGACCACTTCCACCTGGGGCAGGGGCCGGGACATGATCCGGCGGGACATGGCCAAGCCCCGGTACTTGCCCTGGGATTGGTGGTAATGGCTGACCACCGAGGGCGTGGCCGAACCCAGAACCACCACGCTCCCGCTCATCCTGCCCCGGACCAGGGCCACGTCCCGGGCCTGATAGCGCAGCCCGTCCTCCTGTTTGTAGGAGGGCTCGTGCTCCTCGTCCACCACGATCAGGCCCAGGTCGGTCAGGGGGGCGAACACGGCCGAACGGGCCCCCAGAGCCACCCGGGCCCGGCCCTCCAGCAGCCTGAGCCACTCCCCCATCCTCTCCGCCGGGGTCAGCCCGGAATGGAGCACGGCCACCCGGTCCTGGAACCGGGCCTCGAACTGTCCGGTCAGGGCCGGGGTGAGGGCGATCTCCGGGACCAGGATCAGGGCGGCGCGGCCCTGTTCCAGGGTCTTTTCCCCGGCCCGCAGGTAGACCTCGGTCTTGCCCGAGCCGGTTACCCCGTGCAGCAGAAAAGGGGCGAACTCCCTTGATTCCAGGGCCGGGCCCAACTGTTCCAGGGCCAGGGTCTGCTCCGGGGAAAGCTCGCGGGGGACGGAGTACTCCCGGCCCAGGTCGGTTTTCTCCAGGCGGGTCTCCTGATAACGGATCTCGGCCAGGCCCTTGGCGGCCAGCCCCTTGGCCGCGTTGTCCGCGCCGGGGATGATCCGCCGGATCAGGCGGAAGGGAATCCAAGCCTTGCCGTTGATGAACTCCAGAAGCTCCTGCTGTACCGGCCCCAGCTTGGGCGGGGAGTCGGAATTGGGGAGATCCAGAACGCGGATGGACTTCTCCGCCTTGGACCGGGCCGGGCGGAGGGAATTGGCCAGGGGCAGGGCCGTGGAGATGACCTGGCCCAGGGGATGGCGGTAGTACTCGGCCAGCCAGTTGAAAAGAGCCATCATCTCCGGAGGGAACAGGGGCCGTTTGTCCAGAACCCGGTCCACCGGCTTGAGCCGGACCCCGGCCGGGAGATTCTCCTCCTCCCCCAGGATGAACCCGGTCATTGATCTGCCCCGCAGGGGGACCTCCACCCTCAGCCCCGGCAAGGGTTCCACCCCGTCCTCCAGGAGATAGGTCAAGGGCCGCTCCAGGGGCGAGGAGAGAGCCACCCGGACCGCTCTGCCCCGCGCCCCGGACTTTTTCATTTTTGGAGCAGCTTTCTTGTCTTCCATAAACCAGGCCGTTGCGTTCCCCTCAACTCCCCGCCGGAGGAGGCGGAGGCTTCCCCAGAATAGAGCAAGGAAACATGGACGCAACCCATATAATACCCCCAGGACGGGGAAAAGGGATATTCCCCCGCAGCAGGCGGTCCCCCAGGGCGGATAGCCCGTTTCGGCTTTCCGCCAGCCACCATCCGCTGGGGCCACTCATCCAGGGAGTTGACAAGATCCAGGACAATTGTCTATGCTTGTATATACATATAAGCCCACAACGAGTCCGCACTCTTGGTGTTTGGACCGAATTAATGGATAATATTTCCACCAGCCCGGAAGGGGGAATGGTCATGCTTATCGGCGAGGAAAGGATCACCATCGACGACCTGGTCAGGGTGGCCCGATACGGGGAGCGGGTGGAGCTCGCCTCCCTGGCCCTGGAAAAAACCGGGGCGGCCCGCAAACTGATCGACCAATGGGTCGCCCAGGGAGAAGTGATCTACGGGGTGACCACCGGATTCGGCAGCTTAAGCGACCGGACCGTGACCGGCGAGGACGCCCGGACCCTCCAGACCAACCTCTTGATGAGCCACGCCGCGGGCGTGGGCCGGCCCTTCCCGGCCGAGGTGGTCCGGGGCATGATGGCCGTGCGGCTGAAGGACCTGGCCGGGGGCAACTCCGGGCTCAGGCCGGAGACGCTCACGGCCCTGGCCGACCTGCTCAACAGCGGAGTCGTCCCCCGGGTGCCGGAGAAGGGCTCGGTGGGGGCCAGCGGCGATCTGTGTCCCATGGCCCATCTGGCCCTGGTTCTGATCGGGTTGGGCGAGGCTTTTTACCAGGGGGAACTCATTAGCGGAGCCCAGGCCCTGGAGCGGGCCGAGCTGGCCCCGATGCAACTGGAGGCGGCCGAGGGCATCGGGTTGATCAACGGAACCCAGGCCATGTCCGCCCTGCTGGCCCTGGTGGTCCACGACGCCCGGGTCCTGGCCAAGGCGGCGGACATCGCCTGCGCCATGAGCCTGGAGGTGCTCATGGGCACGGACACCGAGTTCGACCCCCGCATCCACCGCCTTCGGCCCCACCCGGGCCAGATCGCGGCTGCGGCCAACATGGACCGGCTCACCGCAGCCAGCGAGATAATCTCATCCCACAAGGGCTGCGGCCGGGTCCAGGACGCCTACACCCTGCGCTGTTCCCCCCAGATCCACGGGGCCAGCAAGGACGCCCTGAACCACGTGGCCGGGATCGTGGAGACCGAACTCAACTCCACCACCACCAACCCCCTGATCTTTCCCGAGTCCGGGGAGTTCATCCTGGGCGGCAACTTCCACGGCCAACCCCTGGCCCTGGCCGCCGACTATCTGTCCATGGCCCTGGCCGAGCTGGCCAATGTCTCGGAGCGGCGGGTGGAGCGGCTGGTCAACCCCCAGCTCAGCGGCCTGCCCGCCTTTCTGGTGGCCGAATCCGGGCTCAACTCCGGGCTCATGATCGCCCAGTACACGGCCGCGGCCCTGGTCTCGGAGAACAAGACCCTGGCCCATCCGGCCTGCGTGGACTCCATCCCCACCTCGGCCAACAAGGAGGACCACGTCTCCATGGGCACCATCGCCGCCCGCCAAGCGGCCCAGATCCTGGAGAACGCGGTCCATGTCATCGCCATCGAACTTATCTGCGGCGCCCAGGCCATGGACCTCCTGACCAAGGGCCGCCCGGGCCGCGGGGTGGAGGCGGCCTACCGCACCGTGCGTCAGGAGATTTCCCGCCTGGACCGGGACCGGGTTCTGTCCGGGGATATCGAAAAGGCCGCCCGTCTGGTAAGAGAGGGCGGCTTGGTGGCGGCCGTGGAAAAGGTGGTGGGAACGCTGGACTGAAACCGGTTGCGGCCCGGCTCCCCTTTTGCACCTCCAGGGAAAATCCGGACTCTATGGTTTGGACCAGTTCCAATCACGCCTTCCCCGGCCCTCCCCAAACTTGAGGCGGAGCGCCTCCCCGGCCCGCTATGATATTTTTTTGCCATACTCCTGATTAGGGTTTAAGCTATAGTTTTGGACAATTCTCAACCAAAGGCCAGCATAATGAAAATCAGCCGGAGAGTGAGCGGAATAAAGATATCGGCCATCAAGGAGATGCCCCTGATCGCCTCCCAGGTGGAAGGGTGCGTCTCCCTGGGCCAGGGTGTACCCTCCTTTGCCACTCCGCCCCACATTGTGGCGGCTGTCCACCAGGCCCTGACCCAGGGAGACTGGGCCGGGAAGTATTCCCTCCAGCCGGGCATGGTGGAGCTGCGCCGGGCCGTGGCCGAATATCTGGCCAGGGAGAGGGGCCTGGAGTATGACCCCCTGACCGAGATCGGCATCACCGTGGGGGCCATGGAGGGGCTCCTGACCGCCTTCCTGACTTTGGTCGACCAGGACGACGAGGTCCTGGTTCCGGACCCCACCTACGAACCCCACCTGGAACAGATCCGGCTGGCCCAGGGAACCCCCGTCTTTGTGCCGCTCAACAGCGGGGACTGGGGCCTGGACCCGGAACTCTACCGGGCGGCCGTGACCCCAAATACCAAGGCCCTGGTCCTGTGCAACCCGGCCAACCCCACGGGCAAGTTCTACACCGACCGGGAGGTTCGGGCCTTAACCCGTCTGGCCCGGCAGCACGATCTTTTTATAATCTCGGACGAGACCTACGAACACCTGGTCTATGACGGACCAGGGCCGTTGGCTCCGGCCTCTCTGAGTGATGTCCGGGACCGGGTGGTCACCGTGGGCTCCTTTTCCAAAAAGTACGCCATGACCGGCTGGCGGGTGGGTTATGCGGCCGCCCCGGCCGAGATCATGGCCCAGCTGATGAAGGTCCACGACTCGGCCGCCATCTGCGCCCCCACCCCCTCCCAGGTGGCGGCCCTGGCCGCCCTGGCCGGGCCCCAGGATGTGGTGGCCGAGATGAAGGGACAACTGGCCCAGAGGCGGGAGCTGATCTGCCGACGGCTGGACCGGCTCTCCGCCTACTTCAGCTACATCAGACCCCAGGGGGCCTACTATCTCCTGGCCCGCTACGTCTTTACCGACGACCTGTCCCGCGATCTGGCCGTGCGCCTGATCCGGGAGGCCAGGGTCATCACCATCCCCGGTTCATCCTTCGGCCCGGGCGGAGAGGGACACCTGCGCCTCTCCTACGGCGGAGAACCGGAGGAGATCAACGAGGCCTTTGACCGGCTGGAGATGTGGCTGGAGGGAGTCTGATCTTGACAGCACATGCCGCCGCATGGAAATATACTGTTTTATATTGTTTCTTGGTTAGATAGATACATATTCGCTGCTTCATCCGAAAATATCACACAAAGAAAACGGAACACTTCTCTTGCTTCAAAATAGTAGCCGGAGGGGCCCCCGCCCCTCCGGCTCGCTTCGGTTGAGATCCGGGCGGTCAAGCTCGGATGACCCTTCTCAACCCGACTATTAGACTGATTTTCAATCAAAGCCAAACCCTTGGCTTTGATTGACGCCGGCTGTCAAAAACACGGTTTCGGCAAACCCACGAGCGTCCTGGCGCTCGGCGCACCCCCGTGGGCGCGCCTGCCGGACCGCCTCCGCACCTTTGTTTTAATCCGGTCCGGCCTCAGTCCCAGACCCGCCGGTCGTCCACCTTCTTGGAACCATCCGGGATGGTCCCCTGGGCCACAAACTCCACCTCGCCCTTGAGGCGGAGGATGTCGGCCATGGCCGCCTTGAGTCCGGACTCCATCTCTTTTGTGTCGGCCGAATCGTCCTTGAGTTCGGCCTGGAAGGTCATCACGTCCCTCTGATCGGCCCTGGTCACCACCACCCTATACGCGGACAGGGCCGGGAACTTGGCCGCCACCTGGTCCACCTGGCCGGGATGGATGAACATGCCCTTGACCTTGGTCACCTGATCCACCCGGCCCTTTATCCCGGTGAGCCGGGCCGTGGTCCGGCCGCAGGGACAAGGTTCCTCCACGTAGCTGGAAAGATCCCCGGTGCCGAACCTGATCAGGGGATAGAGGGGATCGAAGTTGGTGGCCACCACCTCGCCCACCTGGCCCGGGCCCAGCCGTTTGCCCGTGTCCGGGTCCACAATCTCCACGATGCAGTCCACCGGGAAATGCATTCCGTCCTTGTGGTAGCACTCGTAGCCCAGACAACCCACGTCGGCCGTGCCGTAGGCCTGGCGCACGGTCATGCCGAAGTCGCTCTCCAGGCTTTGGCGCAGGGACTCGGGCAGCATCTCCGCGGCCACAAAGGCGGCCTGGAGGTTCAGGTCCCCGGCCGGATCCAACCCCATCTCCCGGGCCCTTTGGGCCACGGTGTTCAAGAACGAGGGCGTGGCGCAGACCGCCTCCACCCCCAGGGTCTTGAAAATGTCGATCTGGAGCTCGGTGTTGCCCACTCCGGTGGGCAGGCTCACCGCGCCCACCATGGACAGGGCCGCGTCCAGCATGAACCCGAAGGGGGTCAGCTGAAAGGCAAAGGCCACCGCGCCCCTGTCTCCGGCCCGAAACCCGGCCCCGAACAGGCCCTGGGCCCAGCGGTCGTCCTCCGGCTTCAGGGGCCAGGGCTCGTAGATGGGTCCGGGCGAGGCGAAAACCCGCCTGATTTGGGAATAGTCCTGGGTCACGAACCCGCCGAAGGGCGGGTCCGCAGCCTGGAGCTGGACCAGGTCCGCTTTTTCCGTGACCGGCAGCCCCGCCAGGTCCTCCGCCCGGCGGATGTCCCCCGGCCCGGCCCCGACCGAATCCATGATCTTCCTGAAGGCCGGGGCCTGGCCGTAGGCCAGGGCGACAATCTCCCGGAGCCTGCCGTTCTGGTAGGCGGCCAGGGCCTCCGGCTTCAACTGCTCTTCCGGCTTGAAAAATCCTCTTTTTCTGTCTTTTGCCATCAGCCCTGTCCCGCCAGGAGAGGAGCGGCTCCCTGCAATTGCAGGGAGCCTGGTTATGGTTTTGTTTACTTGCCCCCGAACTTGCCCTCAAAGGTGGATACCAGGGAACCGCCCTCAAAGCTGAAGTTGGCCGATCCGCTGACTGTAATGGGATAACTCATGTCAGGAGCCTCGGTCCACCATTTTTTCAGGAGCCCTCCAGCGCTGTCCCCCCTCTCCTTCATTTTGAATCCCGAGGTCACGGCCAGGCTACCGGCCAGGGCTCCGGTGGCGATCAGGGAGACCACCCGGACCTGGGAGACCTTGGCCGCCGGGATCCACATGGTGTTGGCGTACCGGGGTGTGGTGATGTCGTAACCGTCAAAGGCGTAGGTGAACTGCATGGACTCCAGCTGCACCGGCAACGAGTTGGGGTTGCTGACGTTGAACACAAAGGCCCAGACAAGGGGACAGCTGCCCTTGTCTGCGGGTTTTTCCTTGGTGCCGTGCCAGAAGCCAAAGTAGTTCTGGATCTCGACCCGGTCCAGACTGACCACCGGCGCGACCATCGACCCTTTGGCGTAAACCAGGGACAGGCCGCAGGTGAGCACCAGAGCGGCCGTCAACACGATGATGAGAGCGCGGGCTTTCATCGTTCCTCCTTATCCGGTCCTTCCTAGGCCAACCATCTCTTGCGGCGTTTGTAGTGCTTCACGTCCCGGAAGCTCTTCCGCCCGCCCACATCGGTCAGGCCCAAATAGAAGTCCTTTATGTCTTGATTTTCTTTGAGTTTGTCCGCCTCGTCGTCCATCACGATCCGCCCCGTTTCCATGACATAGGCATAGGGGGCCACGTTCAGGGCCAGCTTGGCGTTCTGCTCGACCAGGAGGATGGAGATACCCTCCTTCTGGTTGAGCATGGTGATGATGTTGAAGATCTCCCTGATCAGAAGAGGGGCCAGGCCCATGGAGGGCTCGTCCAGAAGCATGAGCTTGGGCTCGGTCATCAGGGCCCGGCCCACCACGGTCATCTGCTGCTCCCCCCCGCTGATGAACCCGGCCGTCTCGTTGCGCTTCTCCTTGAGGCGGGGGAAATACTCGTAGACCATCTCCAACCCCTGCTTGACCCGTTTGGCCGAAGAGAGATGGGCCCCCACCTTGAGGTTCTGCTCCACGGTCAGGTGTTCGAAGACCCGGCGGCCCTCTATGACCTGGACGATCCCGGAGCGGGCGATCTTCTCGGCGTTGTGCTTGTCGATCCGCTCGCCCTCGAAGACGATGGAACCGTCGCTCACCTCGCCGTCCTCGTGTTTGAGGAGCCCGGAGATGGCCTTGAGGGTCGTGGATTTTCCGGCTCCGTTGGCTCCCAGCAGGGCCACCACCCCGCCCTTGGGCACCTCGATGGAGACGCCCTTGAGCACCAGAATAACCTCGTGGTATTTGACCTCGATGTTGTTCAGATTGAGTATCGGCTCCGCGGCCACCTAAGCCTCCTTACGCCCGCCGTGCGGGGGGGTCAATCAGGGTTTCGTCCCTACCAGCCCAGCCATTCCTTGTCCCACTTCTTGGGCCAGCGGGCCTTGAGATCCACCTTTTCCAGCAGGTTGAACTTGCCCTTGCCGTACTGGTAGACATTGATCACGCTCTGGGGCCGATGATCGTCCGCAGTGTAGGTCAGGGGGGCGATGCCGCCCAGGGCCATCTGCCAGTCCTTCATGGTCTCAAAGCCGTTCTTGACAATGGATTCGCCGGACAGATCCCCGGCCTTGTCGGCCCGCTCCAAGGCCTCGGCCATGAGGAGCACGTTGGCCCAGGCCTGGGTTGTCCTAAGCAGCCTCTTGTCCTGGGGCACCGAGGGGTTGACCTTCTTGGCGTAGGCCACCACCTGGTCCATGAGCGGCACGTCCTGGCCATACAGCGGGCACTGAGAGATGCCGATGGCGCCCTCGGCCGCCTCCTGGGCCAGCCTGGGCAGGTTCTCGTCAAAGCCCCAGTTGTTGATCAGATGGTTGACCTTGACCCCCAGGGCATAGCAGTCCCGAATGGCGGCCGAGACGGACATGGTGGTGTTGCCGTGCCAAATCACGTCCGGCTTCTCCTTCTTGGCGCCCAGGACCTGGCTTTTGGTGTCGATGGCCACCAACGAGACGTTCTGGTCCGAGCCCACTTCCATGCCCAGCAGCTTGGCGTGGTCTTTGATGGCCGCGATGGGGGCCGAGCAGTAGGGATGGGCGAAGTGGTAGAAACAGACCAATTTCGGGTTGCGCTTGCCGAAGTCGGGATGCTTTTTCCAGATGTTGTCGTACCAGGCGGTCAGCGCCCCGCGGGCGTTACTGGAGTAGTCCGAGGAAAAGAAGAGGTTGTACGGGGTGCCCTCGTGTTTTTTGCCGTCCTTCCCGGTCCAGGGTTTGGGCGCGGTCAGATGGGCCGAGTATGATGCCGAGATATAAGGCATTTTGTCCTTGGTTATGGTCGGGGAGAGGGCCTCGGTGTCGCCCGTGCCCCAACCCTGGACCACCACCACCTTGTCCAGGTTGCGCATCCTCTTGTAGATGGTGATCGCCTCGGGAATACGGTAGCCGTAGTCCTGTTGGATCAATTTGATCATTTTGCCGTTGATGCCGCCGTTGTCGTTGACCCAGGCCGTAGCCTCGGCAATGCCCAAAGCGTAATCCTTGCCCACATCCGAGGTGGCTCCGGTCATGTCGACGATGTTGCCGACACTGATCTCGTCCGCCGCGCCAGAAGGCAGGGCCAACCCCAGAGCCAAAACAAAAGCCCCCAGGACGGCCAACCATTTTTTAAGCATAATCCTCCCCCCCCCTTGAAAAGTTAAGTTACCTCGACCTCCGACCCTGAGGGCTCGCCCCGGAAATGCTCACCTCCTTTGCCTAATACGAGAACGGCCACAAATTAAAATAGTTTTTGGTCTGCCACCAGCGGTAGGCCAGGCCGTTGGGCTCGTAGATCAGAAAAGCGGCGATGGCGAAACCGAAGGTGGCTTCCTTTAGAAACAGAAATTTCATGGACAGCTGAGGGAAGATGGGCCCCAAGGGGATGAGGATCAACTTCAGCCCTTCCATGACAAAGACCATGAACAGGGAGCCGTAGAAGACTCCATAAAGGGAGCCGGCCCCGCCGATGAGGATGACCCCCACCAGCCACAGGGACCAGAACCAGGGAAAATGCTCCGGAGAGATGGCCGAGAGCCGGGAGAGCCCGGCCGAGCCGGCCACCCCGCCGATGAACCCGGCCACGAAAAAGGCGACCAGCTTGTAGTAGATGATGTTGATCCCCATGGCCTCGGCAGCGATGTCGTTGTCCCGGATGGCCACCCAGGCCCGTCCCACCTTGGAGCGGAGCAGGTTGGCCAGGGCGATGGTCATGATCACCGTGACCGCGGCCAGGAGGTAGTAGATGGAGCGATCCGACTCGATGGTCCAGGGGCCCACGCTGAGGGTTCCGGGAGGCAGGCTGAAGGCCTGGCCCCGGCCCCCCACCTGGGAGACGTACTGGGTGATGATCAGATCCACGGTGATGAACTGGGCGGCCATGGTGGTCATGATCAGGTAGAAGCCCTTGACCCTGGCCGAGGGCAGCCCGAAGAAGACCGACCACAGCCCGGCCACGATCCCGGCGATGGGCATGGTCCAGATGTAGGGCATCCCGGCCTGGAGCATGAGCAGGGCCGAGGTGTAGGCCCCCACAGCCAGAAATGCGGCGTGGCCCAGCGTTATCTGGCCGCAAAAGCCGATCAGGAGCTGAACCCCCAGGGCGCCCAGCACGGTGTAGGCCACCTCGCTCATGACCGACAACCAGAAGTTGCCGGCCCACAGGGGAATGAACACGAATACGGTCAGCCCCAGGAAAATCATTTTGCCGCGCACAAACCTGGTCTGCCACCAGGCGTGGTCCTGTTTGTATTGCTCGTGATAAACGCCGCAGGGCAGCCAGGACATGGCTCAACCTTTCTTTCCGGTTAGACCCGCTCGATCCTCTCCCAGCCCCACAGCCCGTAGGGCTTGAACAGGAGGAGGATGACCATGAACACAAAGGGGGCGATCTCCTTGACTCCACCGGGGAAGAACTGGTCCAGATAGGCCCCGGAAAAGTTTTCCAGAATGCCGATGACCAGACCGCCCACAATGGCTCCCGGAACCGAGTTCAGACCGCCCAGGACCACGGCCGGGAGCACGATCAACCCCAGGTGGCCCACCGAGATGTTGATTCCGTTGATGTTGCCGAGCAGGCAGCCGCCCACCCCGGCGGACATGAAGGCGATGGCCCAGGAGGCGGAGTAGACGAACCGGGCCGAGATGCCCAGGCTCAGGGCGGCCATCTCGTCGTCGGCCGTGGCCTGCATGGACAGCCCCCAGCGGGTGTACTGGAAGAAGCCCACAAAAACCACCAGCAGGATCATGGCCGCCACGAATGACCACAGATAGACCCGCCCCACGATGATCATGTTGCCGAAGACCTCGATGATGTAAGGCTTGAGGCTGAACACGGCCGGCTGGAAGACCACCGTGTCCGTGCCGAAGACCAGCTCCACGCAGCCCTTGAAAAAGAAGGAGAGCCCCACCGTGACCATGATCACGGCCAGGACCCGCTCGCCGATCATCTTGTCCAGAAAGATCCGCTCGGTCAGAACGCCCAGGACAATACCCACCAGCAGGGTCAGGAACAGGGACAGGATGAAGTTTCCGGTCCACATGTAGAAGGAATAGGAGACATAGGCCCCGATCAGGGTAAGTTCGCCCATGGCCAGGTTCAACACCCCGGAACACTTGTAGATGATGGTCCAGCCCAAGGCCACCAAGGCGTAGATGCCGCCCAGCATAAAGCCGGTGACCAGGGTCATCAGAAAAAGTTCCATCCGTACCTCGCCTTATCCTTCCACCTGTTGAATCCTCAGGTCGGTCACGATCCGGGCCTCCCGCCCGTCCTCGTACTTGATCTTGGTGTCGATGTGGATCGCCTCCTCGTCCCGGTAAAGGGCCTCCACGATGTCCTGGTAACGGGCCGCCACAAAGGCCCGGCGCAGCTTGCGGGTCCGGGTCAACTCGTCGTCGTCCGCGTCGAAGTCCTTGTAGAGCATCACGAACTTTTTGACTTTGGCCGCCGGGGGCAGATCCGCATTCACCTGGACCACCTGGCCGGCCACCAGATCGTAGATCTCCCGGTGCTGGCTCAGCTCCATGTAGGAGGTGTAGTTGATCCCCCGCTCGTCGGCCCACTTGCCGCAGACGTCGTAATCCAGGCAGATCACCGCGGTGACGTAGGGCTGCTGGTCGCCGATGACCCAGGCGTCCTTGAGGTAGGGGCTGAATTTGATCCTGGTCTCCAGGAACTGGGGCGAGGACAGGGTCCCGTCGGACAGGGTCATGACGTCCTTGGCCCGGTCGAAGACCACCAGGTGGCCGTCCTCGTCGATGAAGCCCTTGTCCCCGGAGTAGAGCCAGCCGTCCTTGAGGGCCTTTTCGGTGGCCTGGTCGTTCTTGTAGTAGCCCAGAAACACGGAAGGCGATTTCTGGACGATTTCGCCCTCGTCGGTGATCTTCACCTCGGTCTCGGGCAGGGGCGTGCCCACGGTGTCGAACTTGATGTCTCCGTCCCGGTGGACCACCGAGATCCCGGCGATCTCGGTCTGGCCGAAGATCTGCTTGAGGTTGACCCCCAGAGCGTGGAAGAACTTGAAGTGGTCCGGGCCCATGGCCGCGCCGCCGGTGTAGGCGTGGCGGATCCGCGACAACCCCAGATGATCCCGCAGCTTTTTGAGGACCACCAGATATCCCAGCCGGTTCATGAGGGCAAGCCACAGGGGCACCGCTTTCTTGGCGAATTTTCTCTCAGCAGCGGCGTAGCTGGCCGAGATGGCCAGGCGGTAGAGCCAGCGTTTGATCCAGGTGGCGTCCAGGTGCTTGACCTGGACGGTGCGGGTCATCTGCTCGTACATCCGGGGCGGGGCGAACATGACATGGGGCCCGATCTCGCGGATGTTATCCTGGGCCGTCTCCGGCTCCTCCGGGAAATTGATGGTGAAGCCTACCTGGAGGCCGCAGGAGATGGACATCATCTGCTCTCCGATCCAGGCAAAGGGCAGATAGGAGACGAAATCGTCGGTCTCGAAACAGGGGTCCACGGCCATGAGGTTGCAGCCCATGGTCAGCATGTTGTAGTGGGTCAGCAGGGCTCCCTTGGGCAGGTCGGTGGTGCCCGAGGTGTAGAACAGCAGGCAGACGTCGTCGCCCCGCCCCTTGGCGATCAACTCCTCGAAAAGACCGGGGTTTTCTTCCTCAAGCTCCCGGCCCATCTCCTGGATGCGGTCCACCGAGACCAGGAAGTCCTGGTCGTAGTTGCGCATCCCCTTGGGATCGTCCCACACGATCTTGGTCAGCTGGGGACAGTCGTCCTTAATGGAAAGCCCTTTGTCCACCTCCTCCTGGCCCTCGCCCACCAGGACCTTGGCGTCGGAGTGGTCGATAATGTATTTGACCTCGTCCATGAGGCAGTCCCGGAACAGCCAGACCGCCACCCCGCCGATGCACAGGGTGGCCATCTCGGCCCAGAGCCCCTCGGGGCGGTTGTCGCCGATCATGGCCACCTTGTCCCCGGGTTCCACCCCCAGGGCCACCAGGCCCAGCCCCAACTGCTTGACATTGTCGTAGTAATCCTGCCAGGTGATGGGCCGCCACAGCCCGAACTCTTTCTCCCGCATGGCCACCTTGGAGGCGCCGTACTTTTTGCAGCGCTCCAGAAAGAGTTTGGGCAGGGTCATCTCCTTGGTGACCTCAAAACCGCTACCTTCGGGTGGCATAAAGATCCTCCTCGCCCAGATATGCGGTGACCACTTCGGGATTGCTGGTGATCTCCTCAGGTGTGCCGGAGGCGATGCGGTTGCCGAAATTGAGAACCGTGACCTGGTCCGAGATGTCCATGACCACGCCCATGTCATGCTCCACCAGAAGGCAGGTCACCTTCCAGCGTTCCTCCTCGTTGATGTCCAGGATGAACCGGGCCATGTCCTCCACCTCCTCCAGGTTCAACCCGGCCAGAGGCTCGTCCAGGAGGATCAGTTCCGGCTCCAGGGCCAGGGCCCGCCCCAGCTCCACCCTTTTCTGGAGACCGTAGGGCAGCATCCCCACCACATGGTGGCGGATGGACTCGATTTCCAGGAGGTCGATGATCTCCTCCTCGATGAACTCCCGGCTTCTTATCTCCTCTTTGGCCGTCTTGCCCAGGTAGAAGGCTCCGGAGAGGATTCCGGACTTGAGGTGGATGTGGCGGCCCAGACGGATGTTGTCCAGGACCGTCATTCCGGAAAATAGCTCGATCTTCTGGAAGGTCCGGGAGAACCCTAGGGTCGCCCGCTTGTGGGGCGAAAGGTTGTTGATCCTCTGGTTCTTGTAAATTACATCCCCCCTTTGGGGACGGTAGAGACCGTTGATACAGTTCAAGAGGACCGTCTTGCCGGCCCCGTTGGGGCCGATGACCGAATGGATCTGCCCCCTGCTGACCTTGAGATTCACCTCGGACAGGGCGGCCACCTTACCGAAATGCATCGTGATCCCGTCCAATTCCAGAAGGGTATCGCCCTGGACTCGATCCGGTTGGGTCATAGATCCCACTCCAAATGGCGTTTGTCCGGTCAAGGGGAGACGATTAGACTTCTCCCGACCTTCTCAACCTAAAATTCGATTTTTGTATTTATTTAAGACCGAATTTTTCGGAACTTCCGCTCCGCCTTCTATTGCGGAGCGCCCCCCTCCCCGGATATTCCGCAGGAGGCCCCATTTTTCCAGCGCCCGAACCCCCCGGTTCAGGCGCTTTGTACTTCTGACAAAAGACCCTCGGCGACGTTAACGTCGGTGATCAGAACATTGAAGAACCGCCCGGCCAAGGCCGCCCGGACCGCTTCGGTCTTGTAGCTCCCCCCGGCCAGGGCGATGACCAAGCGTCCGAAAGACTTGGCCGCCCCGCTGAACTCATTAAGACCGATCCTGACCATGGATGTTTCCATGGGGCCCAGTTCGGGATAATCCCGAGAGGTTATGATTCTGCCCTGGGCATCGAAAAAATGATAGTTCATCATCCCCACCGCGCCCATCTCCCGGCACTTCCCCGGGGAGAGGTCATAGGCCTCGTAAAAGGCGGCCAGGGCCGCATCGGGCCGGGCCACGGCCCCGATGCCGGTCAGGATGATGTCTGTTCTGCTGGCTTTTTCAATGAGCTCCACAAAAGCCCTGTCCCTGACGAGCTGATCCAGAAAAGCTTTGTACTCCGGCCATTTCCGGGATTCATCGGGTCTGTTGGGAATGCGGTAGGTGTAGGCCTCCACCTCCGACTCCCGGAGATACTTGGTCATCATCAGGGCGGCCAGTTGGGTAGGGTAAAAATGGCGCAGAATGGCGGTTGATTCAGCCGCCATGGGGTAAAGCCTGTGCCCGCAGAAAGGCAGATGCTCCAGGTACTCGATCATCCTCTGGATGGAAAAACCCGGGGCCAGGCCGATGGAGATGTCGTCCTGGGCCACCCGCAGAAAATATTCGGAGGCGGCCTTTCCCACCGCGTCGTGGGCCCGGTCCTCTCCGGAGGGCACCACCACAACCTCCTTGAGATCGTAGGCGTTCATCAACTCCAGCTCCAAACGCTGGAGCCGGGGCGGGTCTATGTCCACCTTGACGATGCCCTCCACCTGGGCCTGGCGGAGCAGCCTGGAGACTTTGGTTGGATTAATGCCCAGCCGCCCGGCCACATCGGCCTGGCTGAGCTCCCTGGTCCGGTCGTAGTAAAGCTGGGCGCAATGGACCATCAGCTTAACTTCTTCATCTCTGGCCAAACTTCGGCGCGTCATTCTTAACTCAATTCGTACGCGAAAACGGGGGTTAATCCGCAAACATGGTTTACCAAAAAAATTAACCTACAAAAAAATTTGTGTCAAGCCAATATTATCATTTATCGGATATATTTTCTTTATCTGAAATTTGTTTCACATTATAGGGTCTGGAATCAAGAGCAGCCGGGACTGATCCATAAAATAATCGTCGGTCATGCCGGCCATAAAGTCCCGAACCATGAGGGCCGGAGGGGTGGCGTGGAGATAGGATTCCACCATGTCCCCTAAAAACTCTTTATTGATAGGGCTTTGAATACCCCTCTCTAAAATTTCGGTCAAGTACAAATCGAACAGAAGCTTGAACAGATTCCTTATTTTGGGCGCATGGCCCTTTATTTTGGGGTTGGAATAGATACGCTCCCGGCTGAAATTTTTCAAATCCAGGAGGGCCTCGGCCACCTGGTCGGAGTATCCGACCCCATCCCTTTGCCAGGACGAAGCGATGAGGTCCTCCACCAGACGGTAGACGATGGTCCCGTTGGTGGTTCCCAGAACCCGGGCCGCGCCTGGGGGGATCTCCCCCCTTTTGACCAGTCCCAGCCGGATAGCGTCCTCCAGATCCCGGCCGATGTAGGCGATGGTGTCGGCCAGCCGGACCACGCAGCCTTCCAGGGTCATGGGCCGCAGGGAGCTCTCCGGGTCCTCCCCCTTTTGGATCATCTCCCGGTCCAACCGGCCGAAGTCCTTGTCCCGGTCCGGGGCCAGGTTCATCAGGTCGGTCTCGCCGTCATGGCACAGAATCCCGTCCAGGACCTGGAGGGAGAGGTTCAAGCCCCGGCCCTTGTTCTCCAGCAGATCCAGGGCCCTGACCGATTGGACCGAGTGAACGAAAGGTCCCAGGCCCCGGGCCCGGCCTATTTCGGAGAGATAGGACTCCCCGTCGTGGCCGAAAGGGGCGTGGCCCAGGTCGTGACCCAGGGCGATGGCCTCGATCAGATCCTCGTTGAGCCCCAGCAGCCGGCCGATGGTCCGGGAAATCTTGGAAACCAGTTGAACGTGGAGGACTCGGTGAGTGATGTGATCGTTCTTGACCAGGTAAAAAACCTGGGTCTTGTCGATGTAGCGGGTGTAGGCCTTGGAATGGAGAATCCGGTCGGCGTCCACCTGGTATTCCTGGCGGTGCCCCTCCTCCGCGGCCCGGTCCGCCCTTCGCCTCACCGCTTGCCGGCTTAGGGCGGCAAAGGGGGAGAGGCGTTCCTTCTCCCGCCCGTCCAGGTGATCCCTGGCCTCTTTAAAAAAATCGGAACCGTGGCCCATGGTGTTCCTTCCCTCAAGGCTCTTATAAATACACTATGTTGGCCGCCCTAGCCAAGTGTCAAGGCGGAGCCGGCACCGAGATCCGGGGGCCGTGTCCGATAAACATGGGGGGCGGCTGTGGTGAAACGTATCCGGCCAGCGGGACCGGAGAGGGGCGGCTATTTGGCCACAGGCTCCTTCACTCCCAGGAACCGGTAGAGTTCCTGCTTGGCCATGGGTCTCCCGAAGTAAAAGCCCTGCATAACGGTGCAGCCGTGATCGCGGAGAAAGACAACCTGCTCCTTCTTCTCCACCCCCTCGGCCAGGGGCTCCATTCTCAGGTTCCTGGCCATGGAGATGATGGCCCGGATGATCTCCTGATCCTCCTTGTTGGCGCTGGCGTCGGCGATAAAGGAGCGGTCTATCTTGAGGGTGTCCACCGGAAAGCGCTTCAGATAGTTCAGAGAGGAGTAGCCGGTTCCAAAATCGTCCACGGCGAAACGGACGCCCAGGCGGTGGAGGGACTTCATTTTTTCCACCGCCATCTCCGGCTCGTCCATGATGCTGGTCTCGGTCAGTTCCAGCTGCAGGCTGCCGGGAGGCAGCCCGGTCTCGAGCAGCATCTGGGAGACCATCTCCACCAGATTGGGTTGTTTGAACTGCCTGGCCGAAAGGTTGACCGCCACGTATAGATCGGCCCTGCCCCGTTTCCGCCATTCCTCGGCGTCCCGGCAGGCCTGTTCCAGAACCCATTCGCCCAGGGGGATGATGGCCCCGGTCTCTTCGGCCACGGGGATGAAGCGGTCGGGCATGATCAGGCCCTTGTCCGGGGACTCCCAGCGGACCAGGGCCTCGACCCCCAAGACCTCCCTTTGGCCGTCCACGATAGGCTGGTAGTGGAGAACAAGCTGCTCCTGGTCTATAGCCTGACGGATGTTGCGCTCTATCTCCATCCGCTCCAGGGCCCGGTCGTTCATCTCGGCCGAATAGAAGCAGTAGCGGTTGCTCTCCTCCTTGCCCACATACATGGCCATGTCGGCGTTTTTTACCAGTTCCTCCACCGATTCGCCATTTTCCGGATAAACGCTTATGCCGATGCTGCCGGTGAGGTAGATCTCCCTGTTCTGCAGATAATAAGGTCTGGCCACCTCTTCCAGGACCCTCTGGGCGGCCATGGAGACGACGATGTCGCTGTGCAGCTGGGTGGTTATGATGGTGAACTCGTCGCCCCCCAGGCGGTAGACGAAGTCGCTCCGGCGGAGACATTTTTTGAGCCGGATCGCAGTCTCCTTGAGGATAAGGTCGCCGATCTCGTGCCCCATGGTGTCGTTGACGTCCTTGAACCGGTCCAGGTCCAAAAACATGAGGGCCCAGTGGTTACGGTCTATCCGGGTGGAGGCGTTGATCAGATCCTCCATCCGCTCGTAAAAGGACTTCCGGTTGGGCAGCCCGGTGAGGGGGTCGTGGTAGGCGATGAATTTGATCTGCTCCTCGGAATTCTTGCGTTCGGTGATGTCCTTCATCAGCCCGATCAGGCCCGAGACAAAACCGTTGGAGGTGAAGTTGGGGGCCCCGCTAACCGAAAAATGGCGCACCGAGCCGTCCTTGCAGATCAACTCAGCCTCGATGTCCCGGAAGGTGTTTTTATTGCTCAGGACCTGGTAGAACAGGTTTTCGAAAATGTTTTTCCGAAAGGGATTGACGAACTGGATGAAACTCTTCTCGGTCATCTCCTCCACGCCGTAGCCCAGAAGCCCCTGCCAGGCCGGGTTGACGTAGGTGAAGCGGCAGTCCTGATCCAGGGTAAAGATGATGTCCGGGGCGTTCTCGCTCAGGGCCCGGAAGCGGTGCTCGCTCTCCCGCAGGGCCTTCTCGGTGCGCAGCCGCTCCCCGATCTCGGCCATCAATTTGCGGTTGGCCTCCAGGTGTTGCTGGGTCCTTTCCCGGACCCGTCTCTCCAGTTCCCGATTGGCCTCATCCACCTTCTCCCGCTCCGCGGCCAGGAGCCGGACCTGGATAAAGTCCTGGCGGGAGTAAAACTCCATGGCGTAGCAGGCGAACATCCCGAAGACGTTTCCGGTGAGGAAAAAAAAGTTGTTGTTCACCAGAACCGGGAAAGGGGTGGGCCTGAGCCAGATGGCGGCGATCTCGTAGGCGGCCACGATGGTCAACCCGGTCAAGGAGGCCCAGACAAAACGGAGTTTGAAAAAAGTGTAGCCGTAGAAAAAAACCAGGATCAGGCCGGCGTAGTAAAGATAGCCCACCTGCTGCGGGGCGATAATGATCATGGCGATGATGCCCAATCCGGCCACCAGCACCACCGAGGAGACGGCAGGCTGCATCACCTTGCGGAACAGTCTGGTGTAGGAGAACAGGAGCATGAGAATGGCGTAGGGCCAGAAAATGGCGTAGCGGATAAACCAGAACTCGGACTTAACCTCGGGCATCAGCACGCTGTCCAGCAACCCGAAGACGCCGTAGAAAAAGAGCCCCAGATAGGAGGACAGCCGGACATGGCCCATGGACCGTTCCACCTGCTCCTCCCGATAGGCCTTCTCCAGTTCGGGCGGAAAGGCCAGGGTGAGGGGGTTGATCTTCACGTCGCCCGCAGGCGGCAACCCGAATAATTTATGCATGAATTGATGAATCAAAGTAAACCCTGGTCAGGAGACCCTTTCCATCACCACAAGAGTCATGTCGTCATTTTGTTCTTCCTGGTAATTATTTACCTGTTCGATAATTTTTTCCAGCAGTTTACTGACCGGCAAGTCGGCAAACTGGCTGAGGGCCTGCTCCAGCCTCTTCTGCCCGAATATCTCTCCCCCGGGACCGGTGGCCTCGGTGATGCCGTCGGTGAACAGCAGGACAATGTCGCCCAGACCTATATTTACCGATTGATCCTCCATAATACCGCTTATCTCGTCGGCTATTCCCAGCCAGGTGCCTCTGGTGGAGACCACTTCGGTCCGGTTGGCCTTGGTGCGGTAGATGATCAGATCCTGGTGTTTCCCCGAAACGACCAGGCTGTTGCCGGTGAAATAGAGGGCCGTCATGGTCATGTAGTAATCCGAGCCCAGGCGAGAGATGTTCTCCCTGAGGACCGAGTTTACCGAACACAGGACCTGGGAGGGTTTGCATCCGGGCACGTTGCTGACCATGGACTGGACGCTGGTCTGGGCCATCATCATGATCAGCCCGGAGTCTATGCCGTGGCCCGAAACGTCCCCGATGACGATCCATTTTTCGCCCTGGGGCGTTTCGATAATGTCGTAGTAGTCCCCCCCCACCTCTCTGGCCGGAATCATCACCGCAGCCAGGTCCAGCCCCCGGACCTTCCTCCGGGTGGGCAGCAGGGCGGTCTGGATCTTCTTGGCGATCTCCATTTCGCTCCACAAGGCGTCTCTGGCCTTTTTTAGCTCGACCAGCAGATCGAACTCCTTGCGGACCAGTTTGTAGCGGAGATGATTGATGCTCAGGGCTATTACGGCCGTGGCGAAAAGGAAAAAGAGATGGGTTGCCAGGATGTTGGGGGAGTAGGAGGCCCCGGCGACATAGTTGAAGACCAGGTACATGCCGATGACAATGGCCGAATTGATCAGGGAATGAATCGCCTTCCAGGGCAGGAGGAGATTGACGCCCATGATGACCAGGTTCAGCCCGGCGTAGTAGCTGGAGTTGAACCCGCCCAGGTCCACGGTCATGAGGGTGATCACCCCGCCCATGTTCAGGGAGGCCAGGTAGCCGTGATAATAGGATCTGTTGCTCGGTTCCGTGTTGCGGATGATAATCAGTTGGAAGGCCACTATACAGGTCGAGGCCAGGCGGTATATTCCGAAGCGGGGCAATAGTTCCGGCGGCATGGTGAAGTAATCCAGAAGAAAAAAAACCGGAACCAGGGCGCAGGCCAGAGCGGTCAGGGTCCTGAGCCAATCATGGAGAATTTCGTTCAGGTAATCTTGAAAATCGCCACCCGCGAAATCCAGCTGACCCGCCCCGACCTCGGTCTCAGCCTTCATGTTTTCTCCCAAGAAACGATACTTAGATATCTAAAGATAGTAATGTCTCATCCAGAAAAAATAACAGCCACTGTTCATTTTCTGACCCTAATAAACATCTGGCTTCTTGTGTCTTCAAAATACACATCCACATCCCTGACCGGGCTTCCGTTGACAAGCGCTCTCAATTCCTCCTCTGTTCGGTAATATAAAACCCAGTCCACCCAGTACTCCATGTAATGGCGGCTGGGATTGGAAACATGGAAATTGCCCACCAGGAGTTCCCCGTCATCGTTCAGAATGGAGCACAGCCTGGACATGAGGGCCCGGCCCACCCGGGGAGTCAGATAATCGAACAGGCCCATGGAGTAAATGAAATCGTATTTGCCCAGTCCGTTTTTAAGACCGGGGGCCATCAGCATGGTCCGGACCGAGTAATTGAGATAATCGATCGTAATTTTACGCCCCAGGCGTTTCTCGACCTGCTCCGCGGTCTGGCGGGCCTCGGCCAGGGCCAGTCCATCCTGGTCCAGCAGCGATATCTCAAACCCGTCGCAGTCCCCGGGAGTATTAAAGATATCCCACATCTCGGTGGCGGCCCCGGAGGCCACGGAGAGGACTTTTATTTTCCGGTCCGGGCCGGGCTGGATCCGCCGCCCGAACTCTTTTATCTCCTTGGCGATCAGGTCTCTCCGGTTGCGGACCGCCTGGGAGGCGGGATGGGCGGCCGAATGTTTGAACAGCAGCTTGGCGAAGGTGGACTCCCCCCGGTAGTCGTTGGCGTAGATCAGACTCATCATCCGGGAGTCGCCGCTGTAGCCCCTGGGCTTCAGGTTGCCCCTGGCGATGAGATCGGAACAGAGGATGAAGTCCCAAAGCTGACGCCGGAAAAAATAGCCGTGGCGGCGGTGCTGAGCCCTGTCAAATCCGGCCACCACCCGCGAAAGCTCGTCCAGTTTGTCATCCAGGAATCGGAAAAACTTCCGGCCTTCGGTGCGCAAAACGGCCTTCAGAGCCAGGTCCTTGACCTGGGAGGAGGCGTCGCCCAGTTCCCGGTCGAAATCCTCGAACAGCTTGCGGTAGATGCTGAGATCGTAGATAAGGTCCGAGGTATACTCCCGGAACGACGGCTCTATCTCATCCTTGTAGGCCAGCAGGGTGGGCAGGTTGACAAAGACCGACCTGGCCCGATCGGCGATGCAATCGACCAGCAATCTTTCGATATCAAGGCTCTCGTCCAGGGGAATCAGCTTGCCCCGGCGATTCTCGCCCCGGTCCTCCGGATCCAGGCGGCAGGGTCCCAATTCGATCTCATGGTCGTTGACCTGGATAAAAAGCTTGGGCCATTCCGATAACTGGCCGTAGTCGCAAGGCGGCGGACCGGCATCCGCGAAGCTGACCCGGAGCCACCTGGCTGAGATGTCCTCCACCACAAAGGCCAGGCTGGCGTCCTTGAGGAGCAGGTTTCCCTTTAATCTGGCCGCTTGGAACGCCATCTCAGAGACCCCTTATCTCCACCCGCCGGTCTTCTGTCTCGAACAGTTTCAGGGCCGAGAAGTTTATATCCTGCCATTTAGCCGATTTATCGTAGATTATGGTCAACGGGGTGAGGCCCTTGCGCACCCGATCCAGGATCTTGATAATCGGGGTCATGGTCGATGAGTTCATATAGTCCAGTTCCCGGAAATCCAGGATTATCTTTTTTGAGTTCTGGCTGTTTTTCTTGATTAGATCGCCCAAAATGGGGCTGATGAATTTGCCCGGTTCGCGTTGAACGCTTTTACCGAACCATTTGACCTCAATGGTCTCCTGGCCGTCCAGCACCTCTATCCTGAGCGGGCTGTCGGTGAATATTTCCGGTTCGACCCTGTTCACCTCAGACTCCTTCCGTCCAGTTGGAGATAGCGGAAATATTGAGCATATCTCTCTCATCCACAAAAAAATCCAGGGTGGCCTGTCCCTCGTAGGCGATCCTGACCAGCCCCAGGCCGCTGGTGTGGTCGCCCAGGGATTTTTTGGACAACTCCCTGAGTTTTTCGATATAGGCCTCGAAGGGATCCTGAAATCCTCTGATCCATTGAATGGTCTTGTCCAGCTCGATCAGGTGGGCGAAAGACTCCTGCCCCACGGGGTGGGTCACTTCAATGATGATGCTGTTCCCCTCCAGGGAGATATTGGCCGTCACGGTGCTGTGTGTGTCGGAGAAATCGCCGTATTTAATGGCATTTTCAGCCAATTCACTAACGACCATGGCCGCGGCCTCAACAATGTTTGCGGAAATGTTATGGGAATTGAGAAAATCGGCGACAGTGTCCCGCGCTTTCTCAATCTCACCCCACTCGGGCTCAAAGGAAAATTTCATGGACTTTCTCACCCGCCGATCCAAACTTTAGAATGTGCGCCCAATATAAGGTAAATTCGCCTAGATAGGCAAGACTTTTTACGTTTTCAGAAAATGGGGGGTGCTGCCTTGGCAGGTTTTTTCGGCCCCGGAGAGAATCGGAAAGGGCAGACGCATTCCTCCCAAACCGCCCCGTCCGATTTTCGCCGCCCCTGTCGCCTGACCGAAAAGAATCTTTATTGTCTCAGGAAACTTGTCTTTAACGCATCGTTCTTCATCGGTATTTGTTTTTAAATAATAAAGAGGCTCCGTGTTATTTCGGATCCAACCCCTCTTTTGCAAAAGTCCTTTCCGGTCACCACTTATCCGTCTTCGCAATGCATCCGGCGATTTTCAGGGCCGAAATAGCCGGGACTCTTTCGGCCCTGGTCTGGTGCGGATCCGAAAGGTGGAACCGGATTCAGGGCCGGGCCACCGGGGGAATGTACTCCTCCAGCTCGGGACAGGGCAGGTCCACCGTCTTTCCGATTTCGGCGGAGCGGTAAAGGGCCATCAGGATCTCCATGACCGCCACTCCGTCCTCAAAGGTCTCGATGGGCTTCTCCCCCTTGCGGAAGCATTCCACCATATGCCGGTTTTCGCTGACGTAGCCGTATACCCCGGGCTCGTCCTCCAGGACCGGCATGAGCCCCTGTTCCGCGTTCTGCTTCTCCACCAGGTCCTCGCCGGAATCGCCGCCGACCTCCCGGGACATGAAAATCTTGAGCCCGGTGTTGAGCGAACTGAACTCCATGGCGTACTCGGGCCCCAGGAGCTCCAATTGGATCCGCAGGCCCGGCCCCACGTAGGCCCAGGAGGTGGTGGCCTCCACGATCAGCTCCTGGCCCTTCTCGTCTTCCAGGGTCAGCACGGCCCGGGCGAAATCTTCGGCCGGCCGGTTGGCGTAATCCACGGACGGGCCCATCATCTCCTTGAGCTTCTTGATATACTCTGGCCGGGTCCATTTCAGGTTGGCCACGGTGCCGCTGGCCGACTTGAGGCGCAGGGTGTCTCTGCCTTTCCCCGGCTCGGTGAGCATGAACCTGGCCACCTCCACGCTGTGGCACATCATGTCCGAGAGCACTCCCCCGCCCTGCTTGTCGCCCTGCCAGAACCAGGGCTCGTGGGGGCCGCTGTGCTCCTCGGCGGCCCGGGCCAGGTAGGGC
This sequence comes from Desulfarculia bacterium, assembly GCA_963662305.1. GTDB lineage: Bacteria > Desulfobacterota > Desulfarculia. Next base: position 2,867,634 of record OY759351.1, read on the forward strand.
CTGCCCGTGGCGGCTGCGGCCCGGCGCCAGATGATCTCCTTGCCTCTGGACACCGGGGTGGAGAAAACCTGGTTTTCCAGATACCCGTGGTTGAGCCCCGCATCCTGGGCCAGAGCCAGCATCTGCCGGGCCTCCTTAAGATTCCGGGCCAGGGGCTTCTCGCTGGCCACGGCAAACACTTGCGACTCTCCGGCCTTGACCAGGTCGTGGATGGTGCGCATAACCTCCAGGCGGGTGAAGTTGGGCGACAGGATATAGAGCGCGTCCACATCCGGAGACTTGATCAGGGATTCCAGGGAATCGTGGGCTTGGCAGGAGCCCAGTTCCATCTTGGCCACGGTCTCGGCCAGGGCCCGGCAATGCTCCGGGTTGGGGGAGAACACCCCGCTCACCTCCACGTTGCGCACCCCCAGGAGCGCCTGGAGGTGGAAGTGGCCGATGAATCCGCTGCCGATAAAGCCGAGGCGGAGTTTTTTAAGAGGGTATGAAGGGGTCATGGTTGGGGCTCCTTTGTCCGAAGCTGGTTGTTGGGGGGAACGCCGAAAAGGCCTTCCTTTTCCGCGGCGGATCGGTTTTCCGCCGGATTAACCGTCTCCATCCGATTTTACCGGAGCGGTGGACTTTCGCACCACCAGTTCGGTGGGGGCGATGATCGGCCCGGCCCGGCCCGGCTCTCCGGCCAGGACCGAGGCCATGAGCTGCATGGCGATGCGTCCTATCTCCACCCGGTGCTGACGCACCGTGGTCAGGGGGGGGTAGTAGGCCCGGGCGAATACAGCGTCGTCGAACCCCACCACCGAGACATCCTGAGGGACGGAGAGCCCCATCTCCTGGAGCTCGCTCATGGCCCCCACAGCCATCTCGTCGTTGGCGCAGAACAGGGCCGTGGGCGGCCGATCCAGGGCGAACAGGGCCCGGCAGGCCGCGTGGCCCGAAGGCAGGGTGTAGTCGCCCCGGACGATCAGCTCCGGATTCACCTCCAGCCCGGCCCGGCGCAGGGCGGTTTCGTACCCCTCCCGGCGCTTAAGGCTCATGATCTCCGGCACCGGCCCGCTGATGTGGGCGATGCGCCGGTGGCCCAGTACGATGAGATGCTCCACGGCCTGGGCCGAAGCGGCCTCGTTGTCGATGCGAACCGTGGGGATGTCCAGATCCGGAAAGTACTCCAAAGCCACCACCACCGGGGGCCGGTCGCCGTTCCATCTCTCCAGGGCTCCGGGCGGCATCTTGCCGGTCATGAGGATCATCCCGTCGGCCTGGCGGGCCCTAAGCATCCGGAAATATTCCGCACCCCGCCGGGGGTCGTCCTCGGTGTTGCCCATGAGCACGTTGAAATTAAGGTCCCTGGCCTGGGCCTCCACCCCCCGGAAGACGTCCAGGTAAAAGGGGTTGTTCATGTCCCGGACCACCATGAGCACCGCCTGGGAGGCCTGGCGGCGCAGGTTGCGGCCCATGGCGTTGACGATGTAGTTGCTTTCCCTGACCGCCTCCAGGACCCTGTTCCGGGTCTCCGGGCTGACCAGCTCCGGACGCTTGAGGGTCCGGGAGACCGTGGCCGTGGAGACCCGGGCCACTTTGGCCACATCCTTTATGGTGGGCGGACGGGCCATCCGGCTCAACCCCGCAGGCCGCGCTGGCGGCCGTAGAAGAGCATCAGCAGCAAGAGGGTTCCCCCAAATACGATCTGGCGTCCGAACTCCTCCATCTGGAGGGTGGTCAGGATGCTCTGGATGACCACCAGGAGCACGGCCCCGGCCATGGTCCCGGTGTAGCCGCCCTGGCCCCCGGACAGGGGGGTCCCGCCGATGACCACGGCGATGATGGAGGGCAGCATGTACTGGTCGCCCACCCCGATAAAGGAGTTGACCGTATAACCCAGCACAAAGACGCTGGTCAGCCCGGCGAACAGGCCGGAGAAGCCGTACAAGGCGGTGCGGATCAGCCAGACCGGAATGCCGCTCAGGGCGGCCGCTTCCTGGTTGGAGCCGATGGCGAAGACTCTGTAGCCGAAGGAGGTCCGTTTCAGCAGCCAGGCCATGAACAGCCCCACTGCGGCCCAGACAAAGAGAATTCCGGGCACGCCCAGGACCAGGGGCCGGGTGATGAAGCCGGTCAGGGCCGGAGCGGCGTTGCCCGAGGGCACCCCCCTGGTTAGGGCCACCAGGGCCCCCTGGACCACGCCCATGATGCCCAGGGTCATGACCAGGGGCGGAATCCTGAGCAGGGTCACGCCCAACCCATTGACCAGCCCCACCAGGATGCAGACCCCGGCCGCGCCGCCCACGGCCGGCAGGATCATGGCGTTGTCGCCGTGCATGATGTTCCCGGCGATCACCGCGCCCAGGCTGATCATGGCCCCCACGGAGAGGTCGATGCCCTCGTGGCCGCCCAGGATGACCAGGTTCTGCCCGGCCGCCACCAGGCCCATGAGCGCTCCAAGAGTCAGCAGCTTGACGATCTGGCCGGGGGAAGCGAACCCGGGCGAGACCGCCTCGCCCAGGGCCAGGAGCAACACGATGATGAGACAGGCCACCACCAGGGGCCTTTTCAGGTGGGCCGTCCAGGAGGCTCCACGGGCCGCAAGGTCCGTCCTGCTCTCCTTCTCCGATGCGCTCATCTCTGTTCCCGACCCCCTATTTCCGGCCCACGGCCACTCCGCCGGCCAGGGCCAGGAGCACAATCAGGCCCTGGACCAGATTCTGATACTCAAAGGGCACTCCGGAAAAAAAGACCACCTTGCCGATGAGCCCCAATATCACCGCTCCGAACAGGCTGCCCAGCACCACCCCCCGGCCGCCGCTCAAGGCCGCGCCGCCCAGGACCACCGCCGCCACCGAGCTGAGGGTGGTCTTGGCCCCCAGGAGGGGGTCGCCGCTGGCCGTGTCTCCGGTGAGGCACAGCGCCGCCGCGGCCGAGAACAGCCCGCACAGGACATAGGCCCAGATCCTTAAACGGGCCACGGGCAGGCCGCTCTGGTAGGCGGCCGGCATGCTCCCGCCCACGGCCAGGAGGGATCGTTGCAACACCAGCCGGGCCACAAAGGCCATGGCCGCCCCGGTCAGGACCAGAATCCAGACCACGAAAGGCACCCCGGCCAGGCTCTCCCCGTAGGTGATCCAGTAGGCGTCCGGCGCAGCCAACCCGGCCTCGGGCAGAACCCACAGGGCCAGCCCGGCAAAGACGATGCCGGTGGCAAAGGTGGCCACGATGGGCTGAAAGCGCAGCACCGCCGTGCAGATTCCGTTGAACAGGCCGCACAGGGCCCCGGTGAGCATCCCTCCGGCCAGGCCGGCCAGGATAGCCCAGGCCCCGCCGCCCAGGTGGGCCATGATCGAGACCGTGACCACGTTGACCAGGGAGATGATGCTGCCCACGGAAAGGTCGATGTCGCTGCAGAAAATGACGTAGGTCTGGCCCACCGAGACCAGGATCAGGGGCAGGAAGGTAGTCAGGTCGGCCACCAGGGCGTCCAGCTGAAGGGTCTTGGGCTGAAGGATCCCGTTGAGGACTATGAGGAGGAGACTAACCCCGATGGCCGGCAGATAGGGCCGCCGCTTCAGATCCAGAATCCGCCTCTGCCCGGCGGCCGCAATGTTCTGAGAGTTTCCGCTCACCCCGCCGCCTCCCCCGGTCCGGCCGGCTTCGCCCCATTGCCAGGGCTCTTGGCTCCGTAGGCCGCCTGGTAAAGATTGAAGGCGGTCATCTCCCCGCCCTCCAGGGACCGGACAACGCGTCCGCCGTGAAAAACCAGAATCCGGTCCGCATTGCCCAGAAGCTCCGAATCCTCCGAGGAGTAGAGGATTATGCCCACCCCCTCGGCGGCCAACTGGCGCATGATGCCGTACAGGTCGGCCTTGGCCTCCAGGTCGATGCCCTTGGTGGGATCGTCCAGGAGCAGGATGCCGGGCTCCACCACCAGCCAGCGGCCGATGACCACCTTCTGCTGATTGCCTCCGGAAAGGGAGGAGACCGGAGCCGTGTAGCCGGAGAATTTCAGTTTCAACCGCTCCACAAAGGGGGCCGTCTTTTTGGCCAACCCCTGCGGATTCAAGAAGAAGCGCTTGTTTTTGGTCAGGTCTGCGGCGACCATGTTCTCCAAGATGGGCCGGGCCAGAAACACGCCGTCCCGGCCCCGGTCGCCCGAAACATAGGCCAAGCCCCTGGCCATGGCCTCGGCCGGGCGGGAGGGCCGGCCGGCCCGGTCGTAGACCGCCACCCGGCCGCCCTGGGCCGGCTCGGCTCCGAACAGGGTCCGCAGCACCGGGGACTGGCCCTGGCCGTGGAGCCCGCCGAAACCCAGAATCTCGCCCCGGTGGAGAGTGAAGGAGACGCCCTTTATCCTGGGGCCCCTCAGTCCCTCCACCCGGAGAATGCGCTCCCCGGAATCCTCACTCTCGATCCGGTGAAAACCATGCCCGGAGGCAGCCATCCGGCCCCCGATCATGTGCTCCACCAGAGAATCCCGGTCGGTCTCGGCCAGGTCCAGGCAGGCCACGCTGCGGCCGTCGCGGAAGACCGTAACCCGGTCCCCGATCTCGAAAATCTCATCCATGCGGTGGGAGATGAAGATGATGGCCCGGCCCTGGTCCCGCAACCCGCGCAGCAGGTCGAAAAATACGCCAACCTGGCTCTGATCCAGAGAGGAGGTGGGCTCGTCGAAGATCAAAATCTCCGCTCCCGTGGCCAGGACCTTGAGAATCTCCACAATCTGCCGCTGATCGCTGTTCAGATCCTGGACCAGGGCCTCCAGGGAGAAACCCGGGCTGGTGACCCCCTCAAATTTTTTAACCAGTTCCTCTCCGGCCCGCCTTAACGCGGCCCGGTCAACCAGCCCCGGCCCCTTGCGGGGCAGACTGCCCAGGAAGAGATTCTCCATGACCGAAAGCTGGGGCACCAGACTCAGTTCCTGGTAAAAGACCCCGATGCCAGCCCGGACCGCTTTTTGGGGCCCAGCCCAGGAGACCGGCTTACCCTTGAGGCTGATCAGGCCCGCATCCGGGCGGACCGACCCGGCCATGATCTTGCACAGCGTGCTCTTGCCCGAACCGTTGGAACCGATCAGGGCATGGACCTGGCCGGAGTTCAGCTCCAGTTCCGCGCCGTCCAGGGCCACCACCGCCCCGAACCGTTTGGTTACGCCTTGGGCCGTAAAGACAGGCATTCCTCCCCGTGGGTTGTTCCGGTTTGCGGTGGAGGCGGCGCGATTGCGCCGCCTCCGGTAGTCAATTCCGCTTCAGTCTACTTGAAAAAGGCCTCGGCCGCCTGGTCGATATCCAGAGAATCGCTCACCGAATAATGTCCGGGCTTGCCCTGGGCCTGGGCATAGGCCTGGTCAAAGTTGGTCTTATCGATGAAGGGAATGGGGATGTAAAGGGCATTGCCGTACTTGCCCGCGCTGGGCGGAGCCTTCAGCTCCTTGCCCATGAGCATGTGCACGGCCACGTTGAGGGCGCTGGCCATGCACCCGGGCGGATTGACCGAGGCCCCGGAGTTGAGGTTCTTGGCCTTCCAGGTGTCCAGGAAGTCCTTCCTGATCTCGCCGGTGGCGGCGATATCGGTCTTGCCTTCGGCCAGGATGGCCCGCCAGGCTCCGGCGGCCATGCCGTCCTGGACCCAGACCCCGTTGATGTCCGGATAGGTGGCCAGAAGGTTCTGCATGGCCTGCTGGCCCTGGGCCTGATCCCAGTTGGCGTTGACCTCGTTGAGGATCTTGATGCCGGGATACTTGGCGAAGACCTCCCGGTAGCCCTCCACCCTCATCTGGTTGGCGGGGTGTCCGGCCACGCCGTTGATGCAGACAACGTTGCCCTTGCCGCCCAGGGTCTCGGCCAGCCACTTGGCCGACTTCATGGCCCAGTCCTTCTGGTCGATGCCCACGTAGATGGCGTCCTTGGAGGAGATTTCGGCGTCGGTGGAGATGACCAGGATGCCCTTCTGCTTGGCCTTGCGGAAGACCGGGTCAAAGGCGGTGGGACTGTTGGGGTTGATGATGATGCAGTTCACCCCCTGGTTAATGAAGTTGCGCACATGGGCGATCTGGCCCTGGACGTCCACGTTGGCACTCTGGACGATGACCTTGATCTCAACGCCCTTGTCCTTCCACTTGGCCGCGGCCTCCTTGGCCTCGTCGATCATCTGAGTCCGCCACTCGCTGCCCACCCAGCCGTTGCTCAGCCCGATGGTGAAGCTCTTGGCCGAGGCCGGAGCCGCGGTCAGGACCAGACCCAACGCGGCCACAATGGCCAACCACTTGCCTGCTTTCATGGATTCCTCCTTTACTCCCTGGCGCCCCGGGGCGCGTCTGCCATACCTACCTTGCCGAACCGATGTAATCGATTTCATCATCTCCCCAGTCACCTTGGCAAGAGGTTTTTTAAGCCTTAGCGGCCTTCCCGGAAGAAGCATCGGCAAGTAATTCCGATAAAGTCGTGGAAAGCTGTTCGATTCGCCGCCGGGACGCCGAAAATGCCGAGCTGATATTTTCCTTAGCCCTGCCTCGCGCTCCCCTTCGGATCGTGCTTTTTCTGTCCGGCCAGGTTCTCCATCTTGTCGCCTCCCGGCCAAGGCTGGTACGATTGCTGATCAGGTGGGCCTAGCGCAACTCCCCGCCGGGCACGGCCGATAAATTAACCGGCTGCGGTACAATAAGCTATAGATCATAGCCCCGAACCAGAGAGGTGAAGGTGAGCCCTCAAACCCTGATGGCCCTGGAGGCCGCCCAGGCCCCGGCGGCCGTGGCCCGGCAGCTGGAGGAGAACGCCGGTATCTGCCGGGAGCTGGCCCATTGTTTCGGCGGCAGGCCGTTGCGGCTGGTGGCCACCTGCGCCCGGGGCAGTTCAGACCACGCCGCAGCCTACATCAAGTATCTGGTGGAGCTGCGCCTGGGTATTCCGGTGGCCTCCTACGCCCCTTCCGTGGGCTCCGTGTACAACAGGCCGGTCCGCATGGAGGACACCCTGTTCTGGGTGATCTCCCAGTCCGGTCAGAGCCCGGACCTGGTGGCCAGCATCCGTTGGGCCCGGCGAAACGGGGCCTTCACCCTGGCCCTGGTCAACGACGTGGCTTCTCCCGCAGCCAGGGCGGCCCATCTGGTCCTGCCGCTGCACGCCGGGCCGGAGCGGGCCGTGGCCGCCACCAAATCCTACATCGCCTCCCTGGCCGCGGCCCTCCAGGTGGCGGCCCATTTTTCCCAGGAGGAGGACCTGCTCAACGCTCTGCAGCGGCTGCCCGGGGATCTGGAGGCCGGGCTGGCGCCCGGATGGGACAGGGCCGTGGGGCCCCTGGCCCAGGCCGGGAACCTCTTCACCGTGGGCCGGGGGTTGAGCCTGGGCATCGCCCTGGAGGCGGCCCTGAAGCTCAAGGAGACCTCGGCCCTCCACGCCGAGGCCTTCAGCGGGGCCGAGCTGATGCACGGCCCCCTGGAGCTGGTCAAGGAGGGATTTCCGGTGCTCATGTTCAGCCAGAACGACCAAACCGCCCCCGGACAAAGAGAACTGGCCGGGATACTGAGGGAATTGGGAGCCCTGGTCTTTCTGGCCGGGGAAGGCCCTGCAAAGGAATACAACCTGCCCGTGATGGCCGGGCTTCACCCCGCGGCCGCGCCCCTGGCCATGATCCAGGCTTTTTACTTCTTGGCCGAAAAGGTGGCCCTGGCCAGGGGCCTGGACCCGGACCGGCCCCGGCTGCTTCGCAAGGTGACCAGGACGGTTTAAGAACGCATTCGGGGACTGGGGGTAAAAATTATCTGCACCGGCGGTAAGCATGACGGATGAAAAAGTGGTGGTGGTGGCCGATATCGGCGGAACCAACGCCCGCTTCGCCCATCTGGACGGTCGGGGCCAGCCCGGCCCCCTGGTTGCCCTGGCCACAGCTGATTATCCCGGTCCGGGGAAAGCCCTGGAGGATTATCTCCGTTTGAGCGGCCGGTCCCGTCCGCAGGTTTTCATCCTGGCCCTGGCCGGGCCGGTCAGCGGCGGCGAGGCCACCCTGTCCGCCCATGAGTGGCGGTTTTCCATCAAGGATCTGAAAGACGAACTGCGGCTTGATCGGCTGGAGGTGCTCAACGATTTCGAGGCCACGGCCCTGGCTCTGCCGCTTATCTCTCCGGAAGAGCTGATCCCCGTCGGTCCGAGAAAGACCCCGAAGAAGGGCAGGCTTCCCCTGGCCGTGCTGGGTCCTGGCACGGGGTTGGGCATGGCCGGCCTGCTGCCGGAAGGCCGGGGCTGGAAAGTGGTCTCCTCGGAGGGGGGTTACACCGCCCTGGCCCCCTATGACGACCGGGAGCTGGCCGCCTGGAAAATCCTCCGGTCCAAGCACGGCCGGGTTTTCAAGGAGCTGGTTCTTTCCGGGCCGGGCCTGACCGCCCTTCATGAGGCCCTATCCCTGGCCGCCGGCCGGGAGCCGGAAACCCTGTCCCCCCGACGGATCGTCCGCCTGGCCTTGAGCGGGGAGAGCCGCCCGGCCCTGGAGACCGTGGAAATATTCTGCGCCTGGCTGGGCGATGCGGCCCTCATATACAACGCCCGGGGAGGGGTCTACCTGGCCGGGGGGATAGTCCCCCGCATAATCGAGATTCTGGTCAAGAGTCGTTTCCGCAAGCGGTTCGAGGACAAGGGCTGGGGCTCCTCCGTGGTCAGAGCGATACCCGTCTGGGCCATCACCTCGCCGGTCCAGGCCCTCCTGGGCTGCGCCGGACTGGCCTGAGCACGGCCCGAATCACCCCATTAAAACAGCTTTCGTGGCACCAGAGTCTCATCCTTCGACCGGAAACTAATCGGGCCGGAGATGTGACTTATTGTTTTCAAGTAAAATAGTTTGGCATTTTTATTTCGGAACGTCCCCCCGCCGTTTCTCGCCAGAAAGCTTGACATAAACGAGGCGGTCAAGCTATGTTGAAAATCTACTAACGGGTCATTAGCAACAACAAACCGTCATAACTTTAAAGACGCGCTTCCGGTTGTGGATTATAGCGGCCGGCGAGGTCGGGCAGGCCGGGCTAGCCGCTCCTGGGGAGGGGTACCGTTCAACAGCTATCTGTCCGTAGTGTTCGGGAGATCTCCCGAATGGGGATAAGGGTCAAGAGGACAGGTTTGGGTGGAGGGTCTTTAGCCGAGGCCCATAAAGAAAGGGGTGTTGGAGATGGCTCGTAGATTACGCCTTGGAACTTTGGTTTTATGTCTTGCGGCGGTATTCGCGCTGGGCCCGGTGACGGCCAGGGCGGCCGCCCCCATCGTCATCGGGGTGCCCACCTCTCTGGGCTTTGTGGAAGGCAAGGAAGGACTCAACGCGGTCAAGCTGGCCGTGGAGGAGATCAACGCCGCCGGGGGGGTCAAGGTCGGCGGCGAGTCCCTCCAGATGACCATCAAACCCCTGGACATCAGGGATGCCGCCCCCGGGGTGCCGGTTCCCGAGGCCCTCCTGGGCCTGGAGAAGATCATCCTGGAATCCAAACCCACCGCCCTGGTGATCGGGCCCTTCCGCTCCGAGGCGCTCCTGGCCGGGATGGACATCATCGCCAAGCACAAGGTGCCCCTGCTGGGCACCATCGCCATGACCCCGGCCTCGGAAAAGAAGATCCAGGAGAACCCCGAGAAGTACAAGTACATCTTCCGGGTCAGCCTCAACGTCAACTACTGGGGCGGGCTCCTGGTGGGGACCATGAAGGATGTCCAGAAGAAGTTCGGCTTCACCAAGGTCTACCTCATGAACCAGGACGTCCTGTGGGCCCGGAGCACGGCCGGGGCCATGGCCAAGGTCCTGCCCAAGCAGGGCTGGGAGGTGGTGGGCCACGATCAGTTCCCCACCGGCTCCTCCAAGTTCGGACCGGTCCTGACCAAGGTCAAGGCCAAGGGCGCCCAGGTCATCTTCACCTGTTTCGACATGCCCCAATCAGGGGTCCTGGTCAAGCAGTGGAAAGCCTCCAAAGTCCCGGCCCTGATGGTGGGCTTCATCTCGCCCATGGCCGGCCAGGTGGCCTGGAAGACCTTTGAGGGCAAGATCGGCGGCCTGCTCAACGCCATCTTCGAGGTGGGCAACATCCCCTCGGCCAAGTACGGACCGGCGGCCGAGTTCTACCAGGCCTACGAGAAGAAATTCGGGGAGGGCATCCAGGCCGGTCACGGCCCGGCGCCCTCCTACGAATCGGTCTACATTCTCAAGGAGGCCATAGAAAAGGCCGGCTCCCTCGACCCGGACGCCGTTGTGGCGGCCCTGGAGCAGACCGACCGAGTGGGGGCCATGGGCCGGGTCAAGTTCAGCCCCGGCCACCAGGCCGTGTTCGGCAACGATCCGGCCCAGGCGGCCACCGCCTGTTTCTTCCAGTGGACCGAGGAGGGCAAGCGGAACATCGTCTATCCGCCGGCCCTGGCCGACGCCGAAATCCAGCTGCCGCCCTGGCTTAAGGTTGCCAAGTAAAAGGAGCCGGGGGGTTCTCATGGAGGGAATCCCCCGGTGCCCCACCCTTGCGGGGCCGGGTCGCCGTGGACCAGGGCGGAGTTGAACATCCAACGGCACTTTTTCGGATTGGAACTTTATTTCAGAATTTGACCAGACAAGGACCGGATCGGACCGAGCCTGAGATGAATCGATTTTAACCTGAAGAAAGGATTCAGGGAACCCTGCCAACTCCGGGTTTCCCGAAAAAAACGGAAAATGCTTACCGGCACCTTGATCTACGGGTTCGTCAATTCGGTCATCCTGATCGTGGTGGCCCTGGGGTTCAACCTGACCTTCGGCATCAGCGGGGTGGCCAATTTCGCCTACGGGGCCCTGTACATCACCGCCGGGTTCTCCTCCTGGCTGGGCCTCCACAGGCTGGGCCTGCCCTTCATCCCCTCGGCCCTGGCCGCCATTCTTCTGACCTCGCTTTTGGCCGGGCTGATGTACCGCTTCATCGTCCTCCGGGTCCGGGGGCTGACCGTCAGCGAGGTCATCGCCACCTTCGGGGTGGGTCTGGCCATCCTGGAGTTTTTCCGCCACCTGGGCTTTATCGGCTTCGAATATTCCCTGCCCCAACTCATCGACGAGTCGGTCCAGATCGGGGACGTGTTCATCGACGCCCAGAGGTTGGTGATCGTGGGGGCGGCGGTTCTGATGTCCGGCTTCCTTTGGTTTTTCACCCGCTGGACCAGAACCGGCCGGGCCTTCCGGGCCATCGCCCAGGACGAGCACACGGCCATGACCCTGGGGGTCAACACCGAGCGGGTGGCCACCATCTCGGTGGCTTTCGGCGCAGCCTATGCGGCCGTGGCCGCCCTGGTGGTCCTGCCCCTGGGCACGGTGGCCGTGGACGAGGGGTATCACGTCCTCATCGACGCCCTGGCGGTCTGCATCGTGGGCGGGTTGGGCTCCACCCTGGGGGTTTTGGTGGCCGGGTTCCTCATCGGCTACGCCCAGACCCTGACCGCCTTTTATCTGGAGACCCACTGGATGATGATCGTCTCCCTGGTGGCCATCCTGGTCATCCTGGTGATTAAGCCGTCCGGCCTGTTCGGCTCCTTCAAGGAACTGGAGGAGCGCATATGACCGCCCGGCGCAGGGAAAGGCTGGACCGGGGGATCAAGGTCCGCTCCGAGGACATCTACGCCCTCAACTCCTGGCGGGAGCTGCTCTACCTCATCGCCCCCCGGGCGGTCCCGGTGGCGGCCCTGGCCCTGCTGGGGATGGTGGTCAGCCCCTACTGGGGCCGGGTCCTGATCTCGGCGGCCATGTTCTCCTTGCTGGCCGTCTCCTGGGATGTGCTGGCCTCCACCGGGATGGTCTCCCTGGGCCAGGCCTTCTTTTTCGGGATGGGGGCCTACGTGGCCGGGGGATTGAACCACTACCTGGGCTGGTCGCCCTGGGTCACCATCCCTCTGGGAGCGTTGGTCGGAGGCGGCATCTGCACCCTCATGCTCCTGCCGGTGCTGCGGCTGCGGGGGATCTACTTCGCCATGGTGACCCTGATCCTGCCCCTGACCATCGAGCGGATCATCGAGGCCACCAAGATCCTGGGCGGGACCGAGGGCCTCAGCGGCCTGGACCAGCTGCCCGGAAGCGCGGTGGAGCTGACCGTGGCCATGCTGGCCCTGTGGGCGGCCCTGTTCGGCTTCCGCAGGCTCATGGCCTCGGACTACGGGCTGGTCCTCCACGGCATCGCCGACAACGACCGGGCGGTCATGTCGGCCGGGATCAACATCCACCGCCGCAAGGCCGCGGCCCTGTTTCTGGCCGGGTCCACGGCCGCGTTCGCCGGGGCCTTCATGACCCACGCCTACATGTTCGTGGGCATGCCGGTCTTCGCCCTGGACTACTCCATCCTGTCCATCGCCGCGGCGGCCGTGGGCGGGCTGGGGACCCTGGCCGGTCCCACCCTGGGGGCCTTTATCCTGATTCCCCTGTCCGAGTTCCTGCGGGGGCTGGGCTCCCTTCGGATCGTGATCTACGCCGTGATCCTGGTGGTCTTTACCGTGGGCCTGCCCGAGGGGGTCTTCCCCTACCTCCGGCGCAAGTACCAGCAGTTCGAGCACTGGGTGGAGGTGGACTGATGAACGGACCGATAATCAAGGTCGAAAACCTGTGCAAGAACTTCGGCGGGGTCCGGGCCGTGGACATGATCAGCTTCACCCTGGACAAGAACCGGATCCTGGGGGTGATCGGCCCCAACGGCTCGGGCAAGACCACCCTGGTCAATCTCATCACCGGGTTTGTCAAACCCAGTTCGGGCCGGGTTCTTTTTCAGGACCGGATCATCTCCGGACTCCCGCCCTACCGGATCGCCGACCTGGGGTTGGCCCGGGCCTTCCAGATGGTCAAGCCCTTTTACGGCCTCAAGGCCTTCAAGAACCTGGTGGTGCCCCTGACCTCGCCCCGGGTGCGGCGGTTGGTGGGCGGGGCCTACGGCGACCGGGACGCGGTGGCCAAGGACCTCCTGGAGGAGGTGGGATTCGAGCGGGATTCCTGGGTCATCAACCAAACGGCCTCCTCCCTGCCCCACGGCTACCTGAAGCGGATGGAACTGGCCCGCTGCATCTCGTTGCGGCCCGAGGTGATCCTTTTGGACGAGCTTTTCTCCGGGCTGTCCCTGGCCGAGGTGGCCTCCCTGGTGCCGGTCATCGACAAGCTCAAGGCCCAGGGCAAGACCCTGATCATGGTGGAGCACCGCTTGCGCGAGCTGTTTCGCATCGCCGACAAGGTGATCGTGCTCAACTTCGGCCAAAAGATCGCCGAGGGCAGCCCGGATGAGGTCCTGGATTCGCCGGAGGTGAAGATGGCCTATCTGGGCAGCAAAGGGGAGTGGGCCCCATGATCGAGGTCAAGAACCTGCTGGTTTTTTTCGAGAACGCGGTGGCGGTCAACGACCTCTCCCTCAAGGTGGAGATCGGCCAGATGGTGGGGGTCATCGGTTCCAACTCGGCCGGCAAGACCACCCTCATGAACACCATCTCCGGGCTGATCCTGGACCAGCGGCTCAAGGAGCGGCGCAAGGGAGGGGAACGGATCACCATCCTGGGTCAGGTCTTTTTCCGGGACCGGGATATCTCCGAGATGACCGCCTTCCGCCGGGCCGAGGCCGGGATCGTGCTCTGCCGGGAGCGCCACCCGGTTTTCCCGGACTCCACGGTCAAGGAGAACCTGCTCATGGCCGGACATCTGCGGACCCGGGCTGAGGTCCGGCAAGGGCTGGAGTGGACCCTTGAGCTGTTCCCCAACCTGACCCGGCACCGCCGCCGCAAGGCCGGGTTCCTCTCCGGGGGAGAGCAGCAGATGCTGGCCATCGGCATGGCCCTGATCGTGGGGCCCAAGCTGCTGCTTCTGGACGAGCCGCTCCTGGGCCTTTCTCCGGCCATGCAGGAGAACGTGCTCAAGGCCATCGCCAAGGTCCGCCAGGCCGGGGTGACCATCGTCATCGCCGAGCAGTTCGCCCGGCCGGTGCTGCCTCTGATCGACTACGGGTATGTGATCGAGAACGGGATGCTGACCCTGGAGGGCACGGGCCGGGAGCTGATCGACAACCCGGAGATAAAGTCGGCCTACTTTGGGGTGGCTTAAAAAAAGGAAGAAGAGTTTTTAGAGACCCCCTCACCCCGGCCCTCTCCCCCGACGGGGGAGAGGGAGATTGGGGGGTGGCTCCCGCCCAGTGGAAGAAAGGGAGATTGGAGGAGCGGTCCTCTCCCGGAGCAGAGAAAGAGGGGAAAGAAAAGTGGGGTTCGGCGTCAGGGTCGCACCCCTGGCACTGATCCAAAGCAGTTGGATGTGGCGTCAGGGCCGTGTCTCTGACACCGCCGACAACTTTGATGTGGTGCCGGGGCTGCGTCCCTGACGCCGCCACCACTAGTTCCCTCTCCCTTTGAGGGGAGAGGGTCAGGGTGAGGGGTGATCCCCAGATCCAGGCAATCAACCCAAAAGGGAGGCCCGGACTTCCCGTACCGATCCGGGGGACGGACATAACCATGCCATTCAACCAGACCATTCCCCAGGCCTTCCGCCAGGTGGCCGCCCGGCATCCGGGCAAGACGGCCGTGGTCTACCTGGGCGACCGCTTCAGCTACGCCCGGGTGGACCAGCTCTCGGACAGGTTCGCCCTGGCCCTGGTCCGGGCCGGGGTGTGCCCGGACTCCAAGGTGGTCCTCTACCTGCCCAACTCCCTGGGCTGGATTGTGGCCTGGTTGGGGGTCCTCAAGGCCGGAGCCGTGGCCGTGCCCATCACCCCCATCTACACCGCCGCGGACCTGATCTACATCGCCAACGACACCGGGGCCGAGGCGGTGGTCTGCATGGACCGCAACTACGGCCATGTGGTCCAGGCCATGGAGGAGACCTCCCTGGAACTGGCCGTGGTCACCGGCCTGGCTGATCTGCTCCCGATCTGGAAGCGGGTCATCGGCTACGTGGCCGACATCGTGCCCAAGGGCAAGGCGGCCCGCTCGGACAACTCGGTGCGGATCAACAAATTCCTGGCCGGGGGCCGGGGAGAACTGCCGGAACCGGACGCCGACCCGGACCGGGTGGCCGAGATCCTCTACACCGGGGGCACCACCCGCCACCCCAAGGGCGTGCCCGTGACCCACCGGCTCCTGGGCGGATGCTGTGAGGAGCAGCTCCTAACCCCGGCCCCCCTGTTCGATCCGGCCGAGAACGTGCTCCTGGGCTCGGCCCCCATGTACCACATCCTGGGCCAGACCTGCGGCCTGGGGACCCTGTTCACCTATGGGGGGACCATCCTCTCCCTGCCCCGAATCAACCTGGACGCCGTCCTGGACGCGGCCCAACGCAACCGGGCCACCACCCTGATCGGGGTCCCGGCCCTGTACCGCATGATCCTGGAACACGACCGGCTGGACCTGTACGACCTCTCCTCCCTCAAGTTCTGCTTCTCCGGCGGGGACGTGCTGCCCGAGGAGATCGCCCAGCGCTGGCGGGAGCGCTTCGGCCGACCCATTTACGTGGGCTACGGGGCCACCGAAACCATCGGCGGCATCTCCATGTGCCCCACCGACCAGGAGAGCCCGCCCGGATCCATGGGTCCTGTCCTGCCCTCCAAGAAGGTCCGGCTGATGAAGGCCGGAACCATGGAGGAGGTGGAGCCGGGCAGCCCGGGCGAACTGCTGGTCCACTCCGATCCCATGGTGGAGGCCTATTGGAACAAGCCGGAGGAGACGGACAGGTCATTTGTGGAGATCGAGGGCCTGAGGTTCTACCGCACCGGGGACGTGGTGGTCATGGACCATGAGGGCCGCCTCTATTTCCACGACCGGACCGTGGACACCATCAAGCACAAAGGCTACCGGGTCTCGGCCTCGGAGATCGAGTGCGTGCTCCAAGACCATCCGGCCGTGGTGGACGCCTGCGTGGTCGGGCTGCCGGATGAGCGGGTGGGAGAGCGGATCAAGGCTTTCGTGGTCCTGAAAAAGGACGTCAAGGGGGTCACCGGCTACGAGCTTATCGCCCACTGCAAGAAACAGCTGGCCGGGTACAAGATCCCCCAGTACATCGAGTTCCGGGACATGCTGCCCAAGTCCAAGGTGGGCAAGCTGCTCCGCCGGGAGATCCGGGCCGAGGAGGAGGCCAGGCAGGGGGGCTGAAGTTTTGGCCGGGTAGAAATAGGGGGCGCCGGTTGCCCCTAATAGATCGGCCGATTCCCTGTCCGGCCCGGCCATGGGTCCCCGGAGAATCCCGCGCTCAAGTCCGGAGCGGAACCCGGGATGAAGCGAAATAGTAAACTATTACAAGCAGATAACCCTGCCTTATCCGGCAAATTATCGACCCCCTCTATCCGGCCGGCCCATTCTCGGTTATATTTAAGTAACAATAACAGAAAATTTTGTTATGCTGCCTTGGCCCTTGATTTCAAAGTTGGAAAATTGCTAATTGGCCGTTAAGACTTCTTATCGGCCCCAAGAACGGGCTATCCCGCCGGGGGGACTCGGGGGCTGTCCCCAAGGAAAAGGCCGGAGCCAAGCCTGCTCTGTCCGGGGAAGAGGTGACGGCGGCAATAGCGCGCCCTCTGGTCATGAAAATTATTACCTCTTCCCGGCCAGGGTAAAGAAGAGCCCTAGGGGCGAAAACGTTCCGCAGGGGGGAGTACGACTCCGTCATCGCGGTCGGCATTAAACTGGCTGACGAAAGATAAAACAAGTGCCGATGGACATGGCCAAAAAGAAAAGGGAGCTGGTCAGCATCATCCTGCCCGCCTTTCTGGGCCTGGTCCTGTTCGGGCTTACCATTTTCGCCTTTATCCTGCCCTGGACCGAAAACGCCATTTCCAGCAAGGAAAAAGAGACCATCAGGGAGCTGACCGACACCGTCTGGGGACTTCTTTCGTTTTACCACAGCCAGGTCAGGGCCGGTCTGATGGACTTGCCCCAGGCCCAACACCAGGCCAAGGAGGCCATCCGCCAACTGCGCTACGGTTCTGAAAACAAGGACTATTTTTGGATCAGCGACCTGCACCCCAAGGGGATCATGCACCCCTATCTTCCGGAACTGGAGGGGCGGGACCTGACCCAGTATGTGGACCAGTTCGGCAATCACGTTTTCGTCGACTTCGCCGACGTGGCCCGAAGCCAGGGGGCCGGGTTTGTGGAGTACTCCTGGCAGTGGAAGGACGACCCCCAGCGGACCGCCCCCAAGGTCTCCTATGTCCGGGGCTTTGCCCCCTGGGGCTGGGTCGTCGGCACGGGGATCTACACCCTGGACGCGGAAGCCGAGATGGCCGGCATGACCAAGAGTCTGACTTATGTCTCCCTGGGCATCCTAGTTCTGGTCTCCTTCCTCTCCGGGTTCCTGGTCCTGGGCTCTCTCAGGGCGGCCCGACAGCGGAAGGAGGCCCATCTGGCTCTGGCGCGCCAGGGAGAGGAGTACCGGGCCGTGTTCGAGGCCGCCCCGGACCCCATGGTCGTCTACGACAACAAAGGCCGGGCGACTTACCTCAACCCCGCCTTTACCCGCCTTTTCGGCTGGACCTGGGAGGAGGTCATCGGACGGCAAATCGATTTTGTGCCTCAAAAAAACCGGGAGGAGACCAGGGCCGCAATCGAGGTTCTCTTCCAGAACAATGATGCATATGTGCCCCTGGAATCCAAAAGAAAGACCAAAGACGGCCGGGTTCTGGACGTGTTGATAAACGCGGCCATAATCCGCGGCCTCGACGAAAACCCACGGGGCATGGTCGTCAACCTCAAGGACATCACCGAAAAAAAGAAAGCCGAACAGGCCCTTGTGGAATCGGAGAGGCGCTACCGGGAGCTGATCAACAACGTCACCGACGTGATCTACACCCACGACCTGGAAGGGCGCATCCTGTCCATAAACAAAAGCGCGACCCTGGTCTTTGGCTATGAACCCGAGGAGATGATCGGACACTTTTTCGCCGAGTTCATGCCGCCGTCGAACCAGCGGGATTTTTTCGAAAAATATCTACCCCAGATGCGAACCACGGGCCACTCAGAGGGAATCTCGATATACCTGGACAAAAAAGGGGCCGAACACCACATCGAGTACCGCAACGTCCTCATCCGGGAAGGAGACCGGCCTCATCATGTCAACGGTTCCGGCCGGGAGGTGACGGACCGCGTCCTGGCCGGGCGGAAAGTCCGGCGCCTGGAGGACAATCTCCGCCACGCCCAGAAAATGGAGGCGGTGGGAACCCTGGCCGGGGGGATAGCTCACGATTTCAACAATATTCTTCAGATCATCGGCGGTTATGTCCAACTGGTCAACGAAAGCCCTACCCTGCGGCCCCAGGACCAGGATTCCCTGTTGCGGATTCAGGGCGCGGTGGAACGGGCCTCCGATCTGATCCAGAGGCTCCTGACCTTCAGCCGCAAGGTGGAGCCGGGGCTGAAACTCATCGATCTGAACTACCATATCGGACAGGCGGCCCAGATCATGGAACGGACCCTGCCCAAGAGGATCACCCTCAGAACAGACCTCCGACAAGGGTCCGGGGTCATTTCGGCCGACCCAAACCAGTTGGAGCAGGTTCTCCTGAACCTGGGAAACAACGCCAGGGATGCCATGCCGGAGGGGGGCGAACTGGTCATCGCCACTCGGGAAAAGGAGCTGGACCAGGAATTCTGCGGCCAGAACCCCGGCTCCAGACCGGGACAATACTTTGAGCTGAGCGTCACCGACTCCGGCCAGGGCATTGACGAGGAGTCCATCAAGCATATTTTCGACCCCTTCTACACCACCAAGGAGATCGGCCAGGGGACCGGCCTGGGCCTGGCCACGGTCTACGGGATCGTAAAAAATCACAAAGCCTATATCCTCTGCCAGAGCGAATTGGGTCGAGGCACCACCTTCCGCATCTTCTGGCCCATGGCCCGGGATGGACTGACGGAGGGGCCGTCCGAAAAACCGGTGCTTCCGGTTTACGGGGGCCGGGAGACGATTCTGCTGGTGGACGACGAGAAAGACGTGCTGGTTATCGCCCGGGAGATGTTGGAACGTAAGGGCTACCGGGTCCTGGAGGCGAGCAGCGGCGAAAAGGCCCTGGAGACCTACGGATGGGGCGACAGGGGTATCGATCTGGTTCTCATGGATCTGGGCATGCCCGGCATGGGCGGCCACAAGGCCTTGGAGGAGCTCCAAAAGAGGGACTCCTCCGTCAAGGTGGTCATCGCTTCGGGCTACGCCACAGACGAGCGGGTCCAAACCTGCCTGGACGCCGGAGCCGCGGCCGTGGTCTCCAAACCCTACCACCTGGCGGACATGATGCGTACCATCAGGAGCATCCTGGACGACAGCCCCGGTCTGGACCGCCTGCCGGCCGACGACGCCGGAAATTGAACCGCCTCTTTATCCGTCCGGCTTTTCCCCCACCGTTACCGACTATCCTGCCTCCCCGGCAAAGGGTCTGATTGACCTTCCTTCCGGGAAAATAGTATGTTCTATTACTACGGTAATTTTCCAGCCGGATCCGCCACGGAGGTGACCTTGTCCCAGAGCGAGCATAAGCCCTACACTTTGGACCGGGTGGTGCGCCTGGGCATCAGCGCCGGGCTGATCTACGCGCTGGTCTTTCTGCTGGGCTATCTGTCCGAGGTGCTGATTCCCTTTGCCGTGGCCCTGGTTCTGGCCTACCTGATGAACCCCCTGGTTCTGCTCCTCCAGCGGGCCTTTCCCAGCCGGGCCGTCTCGGTCATTCTGAGCCTTTTTCTGGCCGCCCTGGGGGTGGGGCTTCTGGCCTGGCTGGTCCTGCCCCTGATCGGGGCCGAAATCGGCCGGATGAGCCGGATTTTGTCGGATCTGGTCAACAACTCCGACCTGGCCCAGAAGGCCTCCCAGAGGCTGCCCCAGGACCTATGGCAGGCCCTCAAGGACCTGGCCTCCCGGCCGGAAATCCGGGAATGGTTCTCCTCCGGCGATCTCTGGGCCACGGCGGCCAAGGCGGCCCAGCAGGTCCTGCCCGGCATCTGGGGCTTTGTGGCCGGGGCGGTCAACCTTATTCTGGGCGTTTTAGGCCTGGCCGTGGTGGGCCTCTACACCGTGTTCCTGCTGTTCGACTTCCAGAAACTCCGCCGCACCTGGCCGGATCTGCTGCCCCCGGCCTGGAAGGAGCCGGTGACCGGCTTTGTGGACGAGGCCGGAGAAGCCCTGAGCCGCTATTTCCGGGGCCAGGCCGCCGTAGCCGCCCTGGTGGGGGTTCTCTTCGCCCTGGGCTTCGGCCTGATCGGGCTGCCTTTGGGGATTCTCCTGGGGTTTTTCATCGGCCTTCTGAACATGGTCCCCTACCTCCAGATCATCGGGCTGGTTCCGGCCTTCTGTCTGGCCGCCATCCAGGCCCTGGAGACGGGCGGGAGCTTCTGGCCGGCCCTGGGCCTGGTGGGCGGGGTCTTCATCGTGGTCCAGGCCGTCCAGGATCTGGTCCTGACCCCCCGGATCATGGGCAAGGCCGTGGGCTTCTCCCCGGCGGTGATCCTCCTCTCCCTGTCCGTGTGGGGCAAGCTTCTGGGCTTTCTGGGGTTGATCATCGCCCTGCCCCTGACCTATATCCTCCTGACCTACTACCGCCGCCTGGTCCTGGCCAAGGGGCGCAAAGGGGATGGCAGGCCGACTCCGGAGGAAGCGCCCGGCTGAGGCGGGGGGAAGAGTTACCGCTCAGTTTTCCGAAGACCCCTGGTAGGCCTCCGCTCCGGCCCGGCGGCCGAAGGGTATCCCCAGTTTCCTCATCTTCTTCTTGATAAAATACTGCACCAGGACCGGAATGTCGGCCTTTCTCTCCCGCAACGGCGGAATGGCGGTGGGGAAGACCCTCAACCTGAAGAAAAGATCGCTTCTTAAGGTCCCCTGGGCCGCCATCTCCCCCAGATCGCGGTGGGTGACGGCGATGCCCCGGATATCCAACCGGATGGGTCCGGCTCCGCCCACCCTTTGACCTCCTTTTCCTGCAGCACCCGAAGCAGCCCAACCTGGGCCTCCAGGGGCAGTTCGCCGATCTCGCCCAGAAAACCGTGCCCTTGTCCGCCCGTTCGAACAGCCCCTGTTTCCGGCTGATGGCCCCGGTGAAGGCACCCTTTTCGTGGCCGAAGAGTTCGCTGTCCAGGAGGGTGGGCGGCAGGGAGCCGCAATTGACCTTGATGAAAGGCCCCTTCCGTCTGGAGGACAGATTGTGGACCGCCCCGGCGACCACCTCCTTGCCCGTGCCCGTTTCCCCCAAAAGCAGCACCGGACTGGGCAGGGGGGCCACCTCCTGAACCAACTCCATGACCCCCTTCAGGCCGAAATCGGCCCCGATAATCTCCTCTCCGGCCATGCTCCGCAGCCGGCGGTGGAGGAACTGGTTGTCGTCGGCCAGGAGCTCCTTAATCCTGGCCAGATCCCGGTACCTCAGGCAGTTGGACAGGGCCACCGAAAACCGCCCCCGGGAGGGTTCGCTCTGATCCGGTTTTGCTCATCCGGCCCGGCTCGGGCCGATCCTTCCAAGGAGAATGATGATGAATACATTGCTAGTCAATTCCAGCCAGTCGGAGACTTTTTTCAACTATAATCACGCCCTGGGCTTTATCCGGGAAAAGGCGGCCATGCCGCCCCTGGGCCTTCTCACCGTGGCCTTCCTGCTGCCGGCAGGGTGGCCCAAAAAGATGGTGGACATGGGGTGGTGGAGCCCCTGACCGAGGCCCCTCTGGAGTGGGCCGATGCGGTATTCATCAGCGCCATGATCATCCAGAAAAAATCGGTCCAGGAGGTCATCGCCAGGTGCCGCAAAAAAGGCCTGACAGTGGTGGCGGGGGGGCCTGTCAAGGGCGGAGTAAAAATGTACCAGTGGGGCGGAGTAAAAGTGTACCGGTTGGGTAGTTGATCATCAGGGGGCCTTAAGGCCGCCTGATGAGGTTAGAGGCGTGCATCAGGTATTGCCTTTTAGCCGTTTGGATTGTTTGAGGCGATAGCTGTGGCCGTTCATTAGGATGTGAACATGATGGGTGAGGCGGTCCAGGAGAGCACCGGTGAGGCGTTCAGAGCCGAACACGTCGGGCCACTGGTCAAAGGGCAGGTTTGTGGTGATCAGGATCGAGCCGCGTTCATATCTTTGCGGGATCAGTTCAAAGAGTAGTTCAGCCCCGGTCTTGGAGAAGGGCACGAAGCCCAGCTCGTCGATGATCAGGAGATTAACCCCGGCCATCTGTTTTTGAAGCCTAAGGAGCCGTTTTTCATCCCTGGCCTCGATCATCTCGTTGACCAGGGCGGCGGCGGTGGTGAACTTGGCCTTAAAGCCGTTCTGACAGGCGCTGAGGCCCAGGGCCAAGGCCAGGTGGGTCTTGCCGGTCCCGGAGTTGCCCACGGCCAGGACATTCTCCCGCCTGTTGATGAACTCGCCCCGGGCATGAGAGCCGTGTAGGATTTGGCCGAGGTGGTCTCGACCCTGGCCCTGGGCAGATGGGGGTAGTTTTGAAGGTCCAGCCGGGGCGTTTTATCTTCTATCCGGCACAGGACCAGATGCTTGACCGCGTCGTAGGAGACCGCACCCAAGCCGAGGGCCGCTTTGATCCCGGCCCTGACCTCGGCCTGGTCAAAGATCTCCAGCGACCTCAGGATCTGGATACACTCCCGCTTTCCCTTTTTCCCCGAGCGCCGTTCCAGGAGCCGGCGCAAGCGGTTGAACTCTTGGGGCAGGTCCCAGCCCTTGAGCGGCGCGGCCTGGTCCAGGGCATTTGGTTTACGCTCCAGGATCTTTAGAGTAAGCCTCAAAAACACGTTCCGTGTTTTTGAGGGACCGCCGGGCCAAAAGCGCGGTTTTGGCCCGGCTTACGGTCGCTTAGCGACCGGCGGCCCGTGTCCGGTCCGCTTAGAGCGGTCTTCTTTCGAAACATATTTATGAAACCGCTCTATATAGTGCAAGGGATTATAAACCAGGTCCTCTTTTTCGTAAGACCGGGGATAACGGACGATCTCCTTGCCTTGGCAGACGATCGCCACCTGGTGGACATAGCCCTTGACCAGGACTTCCTGGTGGCCGTAAACAGAGGTGGACCGAGTAGTCGCATGCCTTGAATCGGACCAGAGAGGTTGAGCGGACCCTGGTTGACTCCTCGACTGAAATGGGCAAAGGCCAGATTGTGCCCTTCACACAAACCCTCGATCCTCTCGGCCGGAAACGCGGTCACGGACATATCGTCGCTCTGGGGCAGGCTGAGGCATAAATAATGGGCCTTTTGTAAAACGCCGTCGATTATTACCCGGGCCTCTCCAAAATCGGCCCGGGCGTCGCCAGGCGGATGATCCAAGGGCACAAACATCTCCTTGGACCAAAGGCGCAGTTCGCGGACGTAATCCTTGACCATTGTCAAGCCGCCCGTATATCCGAACTCGTCCCGCAACCGCTCGAAGATCCGCTTCACCGTGTGCCGCTGCTTCTTCGGGCGATCCTTGTCTTCTTCCAATATCTGTTTGATTATCCCAAGAAATGGCCTCGTTTTGGGCCGCTTGGCCGGCTTCTCTCGACAATATCCCGGCGGAATCGAATGCTCCAGCATCTTGGATACCGTCCGGCGATCTATCCCGAATCTACGCGCCGCCTCCCGGCGGCTCATCCCCTCCACCATACAGGCCCGGCGGACCTTCCCGTATATCTCCACGCCGTACATCCTCCACCCCTCCAACGCTCGATTCAACTCGAACTATGGAGTGGGCGCCAGTGGTACATTTTTCAACCGGCCTTCTCGCCTCCTTTTCGGCCGTCCACTGGTACATTCTCTCTCCGCCTTTTACACTTGCCCGATCTCCGTTAGAAAGTATAATTATAAAGAGGTCGCTGGAACCAGGAGCACGGACCTACGCGCCGTCTCATGCTGGTCGAACCTGTTTAATTTTCGGGCCAAACATCGCTGCTTGGACGCACTTCCCGTCCCGGATCTCGGGTCAAATTTTCTGAAGCGCCGACCGCCAGAGAGGGCCTCCGCTCCTGGAGAATGAATATTTTTACCTGAGGGGGGGGTTATGAGAAGCGAGGCCTTAAACTATGAAACGCTGTCCAAGGTAAGCCATTTCGTCAATTCATCCTATGACCTGGACGACACGGTGGAGCATATCGTCCACAGTCTGAGGGGGCTCCTGGGGCTCAAGGGCTGCGCCCTGATGCTCTTGGACCGGAAAACCGATCAATTGGAGGTGGCGTCTTCCTCCGGGCTGAGCCCGGAGTACCTGGGAAAAGGCCCGATCAGCGCCTTGATGTCCATCGCCCAGTCCATCACCGAGGGCCCGGTGGCCATCTACGACGTGACCGACGATCCCCGGCTTCAGTATCCGGAGGCCGCCGTTCGGGAGGGGATCAGATCCATTCTTTCCGTGCCCCTGGTCCTGCGGGACAAACCCGTGGGGGTGCTGCGCCTCTACACCGCCGAGCAGTGGGATTTCACCGAACGGGATCTGATCTTCACCCAGGCCGTGGCCGAGATCATCGCCCTGGTCATCGACAACCTGAGGCTGTACAAGGGCCTCAAGTCCTCCATCGAAACCCTCAAGCTCATGAGGAAGGGCCATAAGCCGGCCAAGCGGACCCTCTACGAGTAGAACCGGTAACGGAGCGGGGTCTGATTCCGGGCTCGGCCCCCGACAATGTTAGGGACCGGGAGGACGGGTTGTTGAATTATAACCGGCTGCTCCTGACCGTTGCAGAAAGTTCCGGCCCGCCCGAAAAGGCGCCCGGGTGGAACGGCTGGTTATGGAGTGAAGACCATCAGCAGTTGGGGATGCCCGGTGCTTTCGTCCACACTCTCTTCCCGGGTCTGAAAGCCGCGTTTCCGGTAAAATTCGATGCCCTTTGAATTTTCCCTGTAAACGTTCAGCCGCAAGGAAGGACGGACCTCTTTGGCCTTGGCCAGGAGCCGGCTGCCGACCCCCCGGCCCTGGGACTCCGGAGAAACAAAGAGGGCCTCCAAGGCGCTTTCGCGTAAAGATATAAACCCTTTTACGGCTCCCTCCTCGTCATAAACATATGTTTCCGAGGAAGGAAGGTAGAGGGACCGCATCTCCGGTATCTTGGATTCCCAAAATTCCCTGGCCACAAAAGAATGGCCCCGAGCCGAGGCTTCCAGCCAGATATCCAGTATCCGCTCCAGATCGGGCGCTTTGAACGGCCTGATCATCTGCCGACCCAAGTGGACAAGCCCGCCCAGATGTGCGAATCTTTAAAAAAACAAACCCCTGTTGATCCTAAGCGCATCCGCCCAACAGCCTTCAGCCATCGGTCCCCTTCTTGGAGAAGTCCACCTTGGGGGCCTCCTGGTCGGCCTCCGGAGCCTCGAAAGGCACGGCCCGCTCGAATCCGAAGAGCCCGGCGTAGATGTTCCCCGGGAAGCGGCGGACCAGAAGGTTGTAATTCTTGACCGCCAGGTTGTAACGCCGCCGTTCCGTGGAGATCCTGTTTTCTGTTCCGGCCAGCTCGTCCTGGAGCTGGAGGAAATTCTGGTTGGCCTTAAGCTCGGGGTAGCGTTCCACCACCACCATCAATCTGCCCAGGGCCGAGGAGAGGGCCGAGTTGGCCTGGACTTGTTCGGGAATGGTCTGGGCCTGGCCCACCTTGGCCCGGGCCTCGGTCACCGCGGTGAGGGTCTCTTGTTCATGGGCCGCATAGCCCTTGACCGTGTTGACCAGATTGGGGATCAGGTCGGCCCTGCGTTTGAGCACGGTTTGGACCTGGGCCCAGGCGGTCTTGACCTCCTCGTCCCCGGCCACCATGCTGTTGTATCTGGAACAGGACTGGAAGCCGACCACCAGGATCAGCCCCAGGATGACCACCAGAACAATTTTTCCGGCTCTTCCCATCTAAACCCCCGTTATTCTTTGGGTAGGTGATTTTTCATGTTGTCAGGAGGGGAGTCCGTCCACCTTGCGGGCGGCCTCGGCCACGGCCCGAAGATAACGCCGGACAAGCTCCGCTGTCTCGCCCTTGGGCATCTTTTTTACCTCCCGCAGGCCCCACAAGGAGAAGAAGACGGCTCCGTCCTTGAGGTTCAGCTTCTGGGCCGCCTGTTTGAGAACCTGGTCCGAGGAAAGCCCGGCCGGATTCTGGCCCAGCAAAAAGAGGACTCCCCTGAAGATGGCCGCAAAAGCCTTGATGGAGTCCAGGGCGGTGAACCGCAGCTCGTCCTCCCGCCCGGCCGAGGAGATCACAGCCTCGCGGAGCAGGAGCAGCTTGCCCCTGAGCTCCCGCTCGCACTGGAGCCGCAGGTCGGCCGGAGCGATCTTGATATCCCCCAGGGGATCCGGCCCCTGGAGGGTGCGGTAGAGGAGCCGCATGTTGAAAAACTCCAGGGGAAAGGAGTCCAGGGAGTCGGATATCTCCTCCCGGCTCAGGACCAGGGGCGGAGCCACCCTCTTTTTCCACCAGATTTTGTAGTAGGGAGCCAGCCGGTCCAGGGCCGAGAGGCCCTCGGGGGTGACCACCACCAGCAGATTGATATCGGACAGGCCCGGACGGTACTCGTCGCCGGCCGCGGAGCCGTACAGGGTGGCCGAGACCAGGTCGTCCTTAAAGACTTTCTTCAGATCGCCCAGGATGTCGGGCAGGATCTGGTCGGGATTTTTGGGACTGCTGGGCATGGGCTTTCCTTTTTCCTTATTTCTTCCCTGAATAACCGGACAACCGCGGGTTTCGCGCCTCGCCGTCCGTCCGGTCGCTTAAACGACCGTCTAGAAGCCGCCCGAGACCCCGCCGCCGCCGGACATGCCTCCGCCGAACCCGCCGAATCCGCCCCCGAAGCCGCCGAACCCTCCTCCGGAGGAACCCCTGGAGGATCCGCCCATGAGCAAAAAGGGTAGGAGCCAGAGCGCGCCGCCGCCCCTCCGTCCCCGGTACCTGCTCCGGACCACGGAAGAGAAGATCAGCCAGATGAAGATGAAGATCAGGAATCCGGCCCCGCCCACGCTGGTCCTCCGGGAGCGTTTGACCGCTCTGGGCTGAATCCCTCCGGTAAGCTCCACCCCGGCGTCCTGGGCGATGACCTGGGCGATGGCCGCCATGCCGTTTTTGAACCCCGCTCCGAACTTGTTGCTCTTAAAGTAGGGCAGGAAATAGGCGTCCCTGATCCGGCCCAGCTTTCCGTCGGGCAGAATGCCCTCCAGGCCGTAACCGGTCTCGATCCTGAACCGCCGCTCCTTGAGGGCGATCATCATCAACAGGCCCTTGTCCTCTCCCTTTTTGCCGATCCCCCAGGCGGAGAAAAGTTCCGTGGCGAAGGACTCCAGATCCCGGCCTCCAGTGGTCTTGAAGGTGGCCACCACCAGGGAGGCCCCGGTCTTCTGAAGAACCTCACGGGCCAGGCTTTCCATCTCCCGGCGGTCCGAAGACGGGATTATATTGGCGAAATCGTTGACCGCCCCCTGGGGCGGAGGAAACTCCAGAGCAGGGGCGAGCGTCGGGATCAAGACCGCCACCGCCAAAAAAACGCCCCCCAGGAGGAGGGCGAGACGCTTTAACTTCACAATCCGGCCTCGGCCAATTGGTGCATGATTTCCTTCTGTTCCTTGGTCAGCTTTTTGGGAATGGCCACCTTGGGCCGGACAAAAAGATCGCCCCTTTTGGCGGAATTCATCTTGGGCAGGCCCTGGCCCTTGAGCCTCAGCTTCTGGCCGGACTGGGTCCCCGGCGGGATCTTTACTGAAAACTCCTGGCCGGAGAGGCTCCGCACCGGAACCGTGCCGCCCAGGACGGCGGTGGTCAGGCTGACCGGCCAATCCAGATAGAGATCATCGCCCTGACGGGTGAAGGTGGAATCCGGAGCCACCTTGATCTGGATGATCAGGTCTCCGGCCGCTCCACCGGCCGCTCCGGGCTCGCCCTTGCCCTTGAGGCGCAGCTTCTTGCCAGTCTCTATCCCGGCCGGAATCTTGACCGAGATACGCTCCTGCCCGCCCCCCGGCCGGGGGAAGGTAATGACCTTCTCGGCGCCGTTATAGATGTCGGCCAGACTGACCGGCAGTTCGTAGATGGTGTCCCGGCCCCGATGGGGCTGGGGGCCGGCCTGGCCGAAATCCTGAAAATGATGGAAGGCGCCCCCGGCCTGGCCCCGGCCGCCGAAACCCATCATCTGGCGGATGAGGTCCTCGAAGGAGAACCCGCCCCCGCTGAAGGTTCCCCGGGAAAAAGCCTCCTGGAAGATGTCCTCCTGGGAGTAACGCTGTCTGAAACCGCTCCCCCCGAAGGTGTCGTACTCCTCCCGCTTCTTCTTGTCCGACAGGACCGCATAGGCTTCCGAGATCTCCTTGAACTTATCTTCGGAGACCTTGTCCCCCTTGGTCTTGTCGGGGTGGTATTTCATGGCCAGCTTGCGGTAGGATTTCTTGATCTCCTCGTCGGAGGCCCCCCGCTCGACGCCCAATAATTTATAATAATCTTTGCCGTTCGCCATATTGTGTTTCCCGTGGGCTCAAATATAAGCACCGTGTCAGGGGGTGTCAAGCCGTCCCGGAACCCAAAAGGTCCGGGAGGGGGTCTGGTTCGGCTAATTCATGAGCAGGTCGTAGCCCTCTCTCCGGACCGCCTCCTCCTGCATGGCCCGGAACCTTTTGGAGATGACCCTGGCCAGGGTGGACATGATGACATATCCCATGGCTGGGTCCTGGTCCATGAGCCCCTTCAGCTCCGGGCCGCCCACCTCCACCAGAACGCACCTCTCCCCCAGGCAGTAGCCGCTCAGGGAATAGCGGTGGGGCGGGACCAGGCTGGAGAAGCCGATGGTCTGACCCGGTTCGATAAGGGTAACCGCGGCCGCCGGCGAGGTCTTCCTGAGGGGCAGATCGAAGCGCAACTCCACCCGGCCCGAGATGAGGAACCACAGCCGCGTGGCCTTCTCCCCTTCGCTGAAAAGGGCCTTCTCCCCCTGATACTCCCGGAGGGTCGACAAGGCCAGGATCCGGACCAACTGTTCCCGGTTCAGCCCTTTGAGAAGAGAAATATTCTGAAGCAACTCCAACTCAACCACGATTCCCCCCTTTGCCTCCAAGACGGACCTGAAGCGGCTCTCCCTTACCGATAATACACCAGGGAAGGGGCCTGGGCCAAGTTACCTGCGCGGAACCGGAATAAAGGGGATAAGGGCGGAAAGGAGTCGATTTCCGCTTTTCCTCGCCACCGAAAAGGGTATTCTCTAAAGGAAATCATGGTCAGGATCATTTTTGGTTTCCCGGCCCTCGCCCGTGTCCCGACCCGGATTTGCGGCGAGGATAATTTAGGGAAGTAAAATGGGGCGGGGTCCTCCCGGAGGGCGGGGCCCCGAATCGGATAAGGAGGAGTTGCCGTGTCGGAGGATACTCATGTCTCCTGTCTTTACTTTGACCGTCCCGGACCGGCCAATACCCAGGCCTTGCTAAAACACGCCGCCCAGAGGGCCGCTGAGGCCGGAATCCGGAAGGTGCTCATCGCCAGCAACACCGGCCAAACCGTGGAGGCGGCCTGCAACCATTTCGACCTCTCCCGGTTCCGGCTCATCGCGGTCAGCCAGGTGGCCGGCTTCAAGGGACCGGACCACCAGCAACTCTCCGGAGAGACCAGGGCCGCCTTGGAGGGCAAAGGGATCAAGGTTCTGACCGCGGCCCATGCCTTCGGCGGGGTGGGCCGGGGAGTCAGAAACAAGCTGGGCTCCTTTCAGGTGGACGAGATCATGGCCTTCACCCTGCGGATGCTGGGCCAGGGGGTCAAGGTGGGCCTGGAGATATCCTTCATGGCCGCCGACCGGGGCTGGGTCCGGACCGACGAGGAGGTGATGACCATCGCCGGATCCGGCCGGGGGGCGGACACGGCCATGATCGTCAAGCCCTCTCCCTCGGCCACCTGCCTGGAGGCCAAGGTCAAGGAGATAGTGGCCAAGCCCCGAAATCCGTGACCCGCCTGAGGGTGAAAAAGAAACGCACCGTGGTAACGCTTTTACAAGTCGCCTGAAAAGGACCCTATCTCATGAGGCAGCAGCTCATCGCCGGACTGACCTTCTTTTCCGTGTTCACTTCGGTCTACCTGATCATGCACTGGCCGGTCTACTACGCCACGGTCAAGACCTTTTTCCGGAAACGGAAAGGCCGATGGCCGCTACGGATATTTTTCGCGGCCATGATTCTGGGCCCGGGCCTGACCAACCTGAGCGGCTACCAGTCCGGCCCTCTGGCCCAGGTGGTCTTCACCTGGATGGGCCTGCTCTTCTATCTTTTTCTGGGGTCACTGCCGCTTCTTCTGGTCCGGATTTTCGCGGGGCCGAAGGCCTTACGGATCGGTTTTGTTCTGCTCCTGGCGGTCTCCCTGGGGATTACGGCCTACGGCTGGGTCAACGCCCGGAGGGTGGTGGTCCGCCAGGTAAATCTGGAGACGACCAAATTGCCGGAGGGGCTGAAAAAGCTGGACATCGCCGTGATCAGCGACCTCCATCTCAACTCGGTGGATCTGGAAGGCCGCCTGGACAGAACCCTGGAAGCTCTGGGGTCGATCCGTTACGATCTCCTCATCTCCCTGGGCGACCTGATCGAGGTGGGCCTGGACAAGCAGAACTGGCCGCCCCTGGCCGATAGGCTGGCCGAGCTCCGACCCCGTCTGGGCAAGTACGCGGTCATGGGCAACCACGAATACTACACCGCCCGCTACGGCAGCTCCGGGTTCGCCCAAAAGTTCCACCAGAAGGCCGGGCTCACCCTGCTGCGGCAGGAAGCCGAGGTGGTGGCCGGGGTGGTCCAGCTGGTGGGACTGGACGACAGGCATTTCGGCATCTCGCCGGGCAAGGCCCGTTCCATCGAGCTGAACCTGCTCCAACAACTGAGCCCCGATCTTTACACCATCCTGCTCAAACACCGCCCCGAGGTCTCCCAGACCTCCCTGGGCCTGTTCGACCTGCAACTGGCCGGGCATACCCACGGCGGACAGATATGGCCCTTCAAATATGTGGTGGGGCTGATTTTCGATTATCTCGGAGGGCTCTACGATCTGGGCTCCGGATCGCGGCTGTATGTGGTCCAGGGGACCGGAACCTGGGGACCACCCCTCAGGGTGGGGACAAAAGCGGAGCTCACCCTCATCAGGTTGAGCCGGAACGAGTAGATGCCGGGGCTCGTCAAGCCCCGACATCTAGGGCAGGCGGCGGAAGTATGTTCCGCCATGAAAATGCGAGGCGTTCCAGGGGGTCGCACCCCTGACCCCCGGAGCTGGGCCTGTTGCCGGCAATCACTCCATCTCTTGGTACATCAACTCTCTTGGGCCTCTTTAACTTCCTTGCGCTCTTCCTTCTTTTTCCGGCGGGCTTCCCTGAGCTTAGCCGCCTTGCGGTCCCTGGCGGCCTGGGTGGCAGCGCCCTCCACGGCATCCCACCAGCCGATGACCCTTTTTCTGACCCCGTCGACCTGCTCCCTGAACCGCTTGGTGGGATCGTAAGGCTGGAAAACGAAATGCTCGCCGGCCACATCCACGTTGACCTTGGAATCCAGGTCCGGGAACTTATCCATCTCGCCGTGGGCCAGGATAACGGCTCCGTCACCTATTTGGACATAGCCCAGGGTCAGGGGCGGGGTGAAACCCTCCGGCGGACTGTGCAGAACAGTCCAGGTAATCAGCTTTCCCCGGCCCATTTTGAGGCTGGCCGGCTCCAGGAAAGGCTTGGGATCATAGAGGACCGGATGGTAATCCGGCTCGAACTTCACCTGCCAAACCTTGGCCTTGGCGGTCCGCTTAAGGATCGTCACCAGGTTGTTGTTGGCCAGCCCGCCGATGGACTGGGCCAGCCCCACATCGACCTTTTTGAGCTGACGCTCCGGCGGCAACTCCCCCCGCATCTGCCAGGCCAGCTCCACAATCTGGGCCAATCCGGAGGCGCCCACCGGATGGCCCCTGGATTTCAGCCCTCCGGAGGCGTTAACGGGCAGCTCCCCGTTCCGGGCGGTCTTGCCCTCCAGAACCGCCTTCCAGCCGGCGCCGTGCTCGAAAAATCCCAAATCCTCGGTGCCGATAATCTCGAAGATGGTGAAGGCGTCGTGGACCTCGGCCAGATTCACATCGGAAGGGCTGATCTGGGCCATCCGGTAGGCTTTCAGGGCGGCCTGTTTGGTGGAGTTGAAGGAGGTCAGCTTGCCCCGCCGCCCCACGGCCAGGGTGTCTGTGGCGTGCCCCACCCCCACCACCGCAAGATCGGAAGGGTCGGAGGTCAGGACCACGGCCGCAGCCCCGTCCGTAATGGGGGCGCAATCGTAAATCCGCAGAGGATCGGCGACCATCTTGGATTTCATGTATTTTTCCGAGTTGATGGCCTTCCTGAACTGGGCCAGGGGGTTCAGAGATCCGTTGGCGTGGTTCTTTATGGCCACCGCGCCCAAGGCCTTGGAGACATCCTCGGAGGTTAGCCCGTATTCGTGGGCGTAACGACGGCAGATCATGGCGGCCAGGGCCGGCATGGAGGCCCCGTACTGGCGTTCCACCCGGTCGATCACCCGGGCCAGAATTTTGGTGGTCTGGGCCGTGGGGAGGTGGGTCATCTTCTCCCCGGCCACCACCAGAGCCGAGTTGATATAGCCCGAGGCCACGGCATAAAAGGCCGTCTCCAAGACTCCGGCCCCGGTGGAAGAGGCCGTCTCCACCCTTGAGGAGGGCACGCCGGGGAGGTCCAGTTCATCTGCCAGAAGCGCGGCCAGATTGGAATCACCGGTAAATTCCGCTGGATTCATGACCCCTAGGTAAAGAGCCTCAACCCTCTCCAGATTGGCGTCGGCCAAGGCCGCCAGTCCGGCCTCGACCATCAGATCCATGAGACTCCCCGTGCTGCGGCTGAATTTGGTCATAGCCGCACCGGAAAAATAGACCAAGTTGGCCATCCCTCCCTCCCTTTGTCTTTTTTTCGGAGAAGATATTTTAGCATTTCAAACGTCGAGAAAGCAACCGATTGTCCTTGACTGAAAACAAAGGTTGGCTTATCTATAAGTACGTTTGGCCGAGGTAGCTCAGTTGGTAGAGCAGGGGACTGAAAATCCCCGTGTCGGCGGTTCAATTCCGTCCCTCGGCACCAGTGATAACAAGGACTTAGGTGATTTTGCCTAAGTCCTTTTTTTTCTGGGGAAGCATATGGGAAGCAATGAAGCTACCTTTAAACTTATTTTCTGCAACGTCGTTTCTGACCATAATCTCTTAGCTTTTATTTAAGAAGGGGCAAGGGGGAGAAAGAGAATCCCTAACCAGGGACAGCTGGCCTTCAAACCAAACTGATCTTCCCCCTAAAGAATGGACACGGGGTTAAGCCGCCATTGTGGTTAGCTCGTACTCTGCCGGAGACTTGTATCCGAGCGATGAATGGCGTCGTTTGGTATTATAGAATATTTCGATGTAGTTGAAAATATCTGAGATGGCCTCCTGCCTGGTCTTGTAGTTTCGATGATGGATCAGTTCGGTCTTGAGGGTGTGGAAGAAGCTTTCCATGGGGGCGTTGTCCCAGCAGTCTCCCTTCCGCGACATGGAGCAGACGATTCCATGTCTGTTCAGCAGGTTCTGGTATTCCCTGCTGCAGTATTGGCTGCCCCTGTCGGAGTGGTGCAGCAGGCCCCTGTCAGGCTTTCTCTGCCAGATGGCCATGAGTAAGGCATCGATGACCAGTTGGCGCTTCATTCGGTTACTCATGGACCAGCCAACGACCTTCCGGGAATGTAGATCCAGCACCGCCGCCAGATACAGCCAGCCTTCGCGGGTGGGAATGTAGGTTATGTCGGCCAGCCAGGCTTGATTGGGGCGTTGAGCCTCAAACCGGCGATCTATCCGATTGGGCGCCACCGGCAGGGAGTGCTTGGAGTCGGTAGTCACCCTGAACTTACGTTTCTGTTTGGCCCTGATACCCTGTTCCTTCATCAGCCTGGCCACCCGGCCTCGAGAGCAAAAAATGCCCTTTGCCGCAAGCTCGGCCTGGATTCTGGGGCTGCCATAGGTCTGGCGGGCGGCCTCGTGGACAGCCTTGATCTCAACCTCAAGCCGCTTGTTTTCTTTCTTACGGCGGCTTTCGGGATGCTTCAGCCAAGAGTAATATCCGCTACTCGACCCATCCAACGCTTTGGCCATCCACCCGCCCCGGAACCGGCCGGCATTGGCCTTCATGGCCCGGTACCTCATTTCGGGCGATCCGAGCAGATGGCCACTGCTTTTTTAAAGATATCACGCTCCTGACGCAGCCTGGCGTTTTCCAGGCGAAGGCGACGTAGTTCCTCCGCTTCGGGCTTCAAATGCCCCTGGCCTGGAAAGGAGTGAACAGGATCGGACCTGCACCGCCTTTTCCAACGTTGCAGAACGCTTTGACTGATATCCAGATCCCGAGCCGCCTGGGCTATACTTACTCCACCATCCGTAACTAGCTTCACGGCCTCAACTTTATACTCTCGCGTGTATTGTCTGCGCTTCCTGGCCATTGAGCACCTCCTTAAGCATCATAGATGCTTTTCTCGGTGTCCATCAATCCGGGGCAGGATCAGGCGAATATATCCGGTTACTCGGCCAGGTGCTTGAGCAGGGCCGGGAGGATCTCCTTGTAATCGCCCACCAGGCCGATGTGGCAATGCTGGAAGATGGGCGCGGCCGGGTCCGAGTTGATGGCCACGGCCAGCTCCGGGTCCTTGAGCCCCACCAAATGGTGGGAGTGGCCGGACAGGGCCACCCCGAGGTAGAGCCTGGGCCTGACTGAGCGGCCCGAGGTGCCGATCATCTCCTTTTCCTGGGCCCAGCCTTCGTCCACGGCCGGGCGGGTGGCCCCCACGGCCCCGCCCAGGGCCTTGGCCAGCTTCTGGAGCTGGGACCAGCCCTCGGGTGAGCCCAGGCCCCAGCCTCCGGCCACCACCACTTCGGCCGTCTCCAGCCCTCCGGGCTCTACCTCCCGGCGCTCCACGGACAGGGTTTTGTAGCTCAGGTCGGCCTCGCGCACATGGGCTTCCAGGTCGATCCGCTCGGCCCGGCCCTCCCGGGGTTCCGGCACAGGAAAGACCCCGGGCATGACCGTGGCCATCTGGGGCCGGGCCTGGGGGCAGCTTATCTTGGCCATGAGCGAGCCGCCCCAGCCGGGCACCACGGCCAGCAGCCCGCCCTCCGGGGTCAGCTCCAGGTCGATGCAGTGGGCCGACAGCCCGGTGCGCAGCCGGGCGGCCAGCCGGGGACCCAGATCGGTCCCTTGGGCGGTGGCCCCCAGGAGCAGAACCTCCGGACCGGCCTCCTTGATGGGGCCTTCCAGGGCCTTGACAAAGGCCGTGTTGCAGTAGTCGGCCAGCAGGGGATGGTCCAGGACCACCACCTCGTCCGGGCCCAGGGCGGCCACTTCCCCGGCGGTCCGGTCCAGGCCGTGCCCGGCCAGGACCGCGGCCACGGACCAGCCCGCGGGTTTGTCCAGGTCCAGGGTCTTGCCCAAAATCTCCAACCCGGCCTGGACCGGTTTACCCTGGCGGGTTTCGATCAATACCCAGATCTTGCTTTGCGGCGTCATTCTGATTTTCCTGGCAATGAGGTATGGTTCAACAAAAGCCCAGCCTTTTCAGCCGGTCGGCCAGCTCCGCGGCCAGCTCGTCCGCGGTTCCCTCCAGCATCTCGGCCGTGACTTCCCCCCGGGGCCGGAACAGGCCGGCCATCTGGGTGGGCGAATGGGCCAGGCCTACGCAGGGTTCACTGAGGCGGATATCCTGGGCCGACCAGACGGCCAGCTCCTTGTCCTCGGCTTCCAGGATGTTCATCATGGTCACGTAGCGGGGCTGGTTCAGGGTCTTGACCACGGACAGGACTAGGGGTGGTTTGATCTCGATCAGGGCTGTGCCCTGTTCGATCCGGGTCCGGACCTGCCAGGGCCCCTGGGCCGAGGGAGAAATCCCGCAGACGTGCATCAGGTTGGGCAGGTCCAGGAACTCGGCCGCCTGGGCGCTCACCTGGGCCGTGCCGCCGTCCATGGTCTCGTCCCCGCAGAGGACCACCTGGGCCCCGCCCAGGGCCTTGACCCCTTCCGCCAGGACATGGGCCGTGCCCAGGGTGTCTGACCCGGCGAAGATCCGGTCAGAGAGCAGCACGGCCCGGTCCGCGCCCATGGCCAAGGCCTCCCGCAGGACCGGCCCGGCCTGGGGCGGTGCCATGGACAGGACGATCACCTCCCCGCCCAGCTCCTCCCGGAGAGTAAGGGCCGCCTCCAGGGCGTTCTTGTCCAGGGGGTTGACGGCCATGTCGATCCCGCTCCGGACCAGGGTCCTGGTCTCCGGGTCCAGGGAGAGCTTGCCCCACTGCCTGGGGTCGGGAACCGGTTTCAGGCAGACGACGATTCTCATGAATATTCCCGCCGGCCCCGGAGCGGACGAGCCGCCCCGGAGTTGATAGCTTTGTTTGGTGCCGGGGATGCAACCCCGGCACCACTTGTCGGTTTTAACCCGTTACTCCTCGGCCGCAGCCAACGCCGCCCGGGCCTGGACGATCTTGGCGATCTCGGCCGTGCCTCCGGCCGGGATGGTCACCAGGGCGTCCCGGAGCAGCCGCTGGACCGGGTACTCCTTCATGATGCCGTAGGAGCCGTGAATCTCGATGGCCTTGCGGGCCGCCTGGGCGGCCGACTCGCAGGCGAACTGCTTGGCCAGGGCCGACTCGGCGTCCACCTTCAGGCCCTGGTCCAGCATCCAGCCCACCCGGTAGGCGGCCAGCCGGGAGAGCTCCCGCAGCTGCCAGATGTCGGCCAGATGGATCTGGATGGCCTGGAGCTTGGAGATGGGCTTGCCGCCGTAGAGGGTCCGCTCGGTGGCGAACTTGGCCGCCTCCTTGATGACCCCGCCCAGGATGCCCAGGGCCGTGGCGGCCATGCCCGGCCGGCCGCAGTTGATGATGTCGCCGATGGCGATGGACATGCCCTGGCCCTCGGCTCCCAGCAGGTTCTCTTTGGGCACCCGGCAGTCCTGAAAGGCCAGCTCGCCGGTGTTGGCCCCGCGCAGGCCCACCTTGTTCTCCTTGCGGCCCAGGACCGCGCCGGGGAAGTCCTTCTCCACGATAAAGGCGGACAGCCCCTTGCCGCCCTCGCCGGTCCGGGCGATGATGACCCAGATGTCCGAGGTGTGGGCGTTGGTGGCAAAGCACTTGCGACCGTTGATGATGTACTCGTCGCCCCTGAGCTCGGCCGAGGTCTGCATCCCGGCCACGTCAGAGCCGCCCGAGGGGTCGGTCACGGACATGACGCCCATGGTCTTGCCCTGGGCCAGGGGGGGCAGGTACTTCTTTTTCTGCTCCTCGGTGCCGTACTTGATCAGGGCGTAGGTGCACATGTGGTGGACCTGGATGCCCATGGGGATGGCCGGGCAGACGCAGCCCAGCTCCTCCAGGACCAGAATCCGGGCCAGATCGCCCAGGGCCGTGCCGCCGTACTCCTTGGGAATGAGCACTCCCAGGATGCCCATCCGGCCCATGTCCGGCAGCAGTTCCAGGGGAAAATCGCCGGTCTCCTCCATGGCCTCCATCTTGGGCGTAATCTCTTTTTCGGCCCACTCCCGGATAGATTTTTTCAGCAGCTTCTCTCTGTCCGTAAATCCGAATTCCATCCCGATTCCTCCAGGGTTCGCTCGGCCGGTCCCATAGGGTTCGGTTGCTGGCAAGGCTAAAACGGCCGATTTTTGATTGATAGCCAGTTTATACTTAAATCACGGCCCCCAGTCGATCAGATTCTGGGCCGGTCGGTCAGCCCCTGTCCTTCTCCGGGCAGAGGGCGTCCACCCCGGCCAGGGCCTTGGCCCAGCCCTTTTT
Organism: Desulfarculia bacterium; assembly: GCA_963662305.1. Lineage (GTDB taxonomy): Bacteria > Desulfobacterota > Desulfarculia. The sequence goes on from OY759351.1 coordinate 2,905,300, forward strand.
GGCCTCGATATCGGCCTGGCGGGCGATCATGATCCGCATGGCCTGGGGCGGACCGGCCCCGTGCATGGACTCGGTGCGGTAGCCCACGGCCCCGGCGCCCAGGGTCAGGTTCTCCACCAGGCGCATCATCCGCAACCGGCACTCGGTCTTGATCCCGCTGACGCAGGAGAGGTACTTCTCCAGATAGGGTCCGGTCTCGGGGTTGCGCAGATCGAACTCGCTGGGCATGGTGACCATCAGCCCGCCCACGATGTCCTCGGCCAGACGGGCGATCTCGTAGGGGAACCGGGTCACGTTCAGCTTGGTCACGTTGGCCAGGAGCTGGTCTATCTCGTAGGTCCCGGAAGGGGTGGCCCAGCCCTCCGAGGAACAGGCGATGCCGCAGGCGTAGAGGGTCTCGTTGAGGTGGATCATCTCCACCAGCTTGTCCTTGAGGTGGCCGGCCGTGGTCAGGCCGTGGTAGTCCATGACCGCGGCCACCGCGCCGATGAGCACGTCGCCCACCCCCACCTTGCAGCCGCCGTAGGACTGGCGGTGATACCCGGCGAACCGCTCCACCAGCTTGCCGGCAAAGCGGCATTCCCCGCACATGAAGACCCGCTCCCAGGGCACGAACACGTCCTCGAAGATGACCAGACACTCCTGGCCGCCGAAGGCCACGTTGCCCCGGTCCATGGTCCCGGGTTCCATCTTGCGGGTCTCCGAGGGCTGGCGGCCCAGGATGTAGGTGATCCCCTCCGCGTCCGCCGGAATGGCGAAGCTGACCGCAAAGTCGGCGTCCTCCTCCCGCATGGCCATGGTGGGCATGACGATGATCTCGTGGGAGTTCAGGGCTCCGGTCTGGTGGAGCTTGGCCCCCCGGACCACGATCCCGTCGGGCCGCTTTTCGGTGACGTGGACGAACACATCCGGGTCGGGCTGCTGGTGGGGCCGCTTGGAGCGGTCGCCCTTGGGGTCGGTCATGGCCCCGTCGCAGACCAGGTCGTTCTCCTGGACGTGCTTGAGAAAAGCCAGAAACCGCTGGTTGTACTCGGTGCCCAGCTCCTGGTCCATCTCATAGGTGGTGGAGGAGATGGCGTTCATGGCGTCCATGCCCACGCAGCGCTGGAAACAGGTCCCGGTGCGCCGGCCCAGCTCCCGCTGCATCTTGACCTTGGCGATCAGGTCAACGGTGTTCTGGTGGATGTTGGTGAACCGGTTGATCCGCTTTCCGTCCAGATGGCTTAAGCAGGCGGCCAGCCGGGCTCCGGACTCCTCGGCGGCCAGGGCGTAGGTCTCGGCCACGGCGTTGCGGGCCGGAACGATCAGGGGATGGACGCTCAGGTCGTCCACCTGTTCACCCAAAGCAAAAGCACGGAACTTCATCCCTTTCAGGGAATCCAGATACTCTTCCGGGGTTTTCATGCCATTAGCCTTTCACTCGACAGGTTTTGGTCATGGAACGATAAGAAGCGTCCCTGTCTTAGAAGACTATTATTTTTCCACTGCCTGATGCAAGGATTTGACCAGATTTTTGGCCCCGGCGGCCAGCAAGGAGATGTCCCCGCCCACGGCCAGGTAGCGGTAACCGGCCGCGGCCAGCTGGGCCGCCTTGTCCACGGTGCCCACAAAGGCGCCCATGTGGGTGCCGGTGCGGGCTGCGGCCTCCTCCACCTCCCTGATCCTGGCCTGAACCTCGGGATGCTCGAACTGGCCGGGATAGCCGAAATCCACGCTCAGGTCCATGGGGCCGATAAAGGCCACGTCCAGGCCTTCCATCATCCTGTCCACAGGCTGTTCCATCTCCCGGGTCTCGAACTGGCCGATGACCAGGGCCCGCTCGTTGGACTCCTTCAGATACTGGACCACCGGCACCTGGCCGTATCCGGCCCAGGCGTTGGCGTTGCCCACGGAACGGGTTCCTTCAGGCGGGTAGTGCATCATGCTGTGGAGGTTGCGGGTGTCGGCGACGGTCCTCAGGCGGGGCATCTGGATGCCCACGGCCCCGGCCTCCAGAAGCCGGTTGACCCGGCCCTGGACCGGCTCGGGCAGCCGAACGGTCACGGCCAGCCCCACTGCGGCGCAGGCCTTGATCACGGTCCGGGCTTCGGCCTCCGTGACTTGGGCGTGTTCCATGTCGCAGATAACGAAGTCGAACCCGGCCAGGGCCAGAAGGGCCACCACCTCGGGCCGGGGCAGCTTCAAGAAGGTGCCGAAGCAGGGTCTTTCCTTAAGAGCCTTGTAAAGGTCGCCGTGTTTGGTCGGGAACATGGTTCCTCCGATAGGTGAGTGGAGGGGGCCGGGCGCCCCTCTCCTTTGGGGCCAAGTAACGGATCAGGGGGGGCCTCCCCCAAGGCTATCCGAATTGCATAGGGCATGGGGTACTCCCGGCTGTTCAGGACCCAGCCCTCCTTTTTCGAGAAATCCAGCCGAGGCGGGCAGGAAATGTCCGCCAGCTGGTTCAGCCCCTCGTCCACGGCGCCGGTAGTGTGGATGGCCGGAGGAGGGATGACGGCCATGGAGGGTGTTTCGCACAGCTCGTGCTCGTCCTCCCGCCAGGCGTTCATGTCTGTGCCCCAGGGCCAGCGGATGTGGTGCATGAAGGCTCCGGCCAGGGCCAGGGAGCATTGCTCGAAATCGTCGTGGGCGTGGGGCGACATCTTGTCCGCCGGCCGGGGGCCCATGGCCGGGTCAAGGCAGTTGACCATGAAAGTGGAGCAGCGCCAGATCCGGCCGAAGCGGCCCTCCTCCGGGGGCACGTCCAGGGAGTAGGTTCGCAGTTGGTATCCGCCCACCGGGTCGGGCCAGGGCTCTAACGGGGCCACCAGGGGATGGGGCCGGGCATAGGCGGCGGCGTTGGCGCACTTCGCGGTCAGGTTTTCGGAACGGACAGTGAAGAGCCGGACCAGGCGGCAGGCGGCCATGAGTCGGATCTCGCTGTTGCCCGGCGGGATGAAAGAGATGGTGTGCCCGGAGATGGTCTCGGACCGGCCTTCCGTGGTCACCTCCAGGGCGGCCTCCTTATCCGGCAGAAGGAGGACGTACTCGTCCGGCTGGGCCTTCCGGGAGAGCAGAGCCCGGACTGGGCCTCGGTGTAGGCCAGGATGAAATTCTGGCCCCGGCCGTACCAGGTCTTTACACCCGGGGCCGTCTCAGAGGGCTCCATCTCGTAGAACTTGAGGTATTCCATCCCGGCAAAGGCCCCCCCCCGGCGCCTTTGCGGCGCCGGAGGAAGGGGCCAGTCCCGAGCGTGGGTCTTTGGGGTCGTAAGGCATTTTATTGATTCCTTCCCGTGGTATGAACCCCGGAAATTGCGAAACCGGGGGATGAGTTTTCGAAAGGCGACGGCCGAAGTTCTTTAGAGTCTGGTCTGGGAGCCGCTCGTCGGCGAGGCCTACAGCTTTTTCAGTGCCCGGGCCGTGCGTTCCAGTCCTTTTTCGATCTCCTCAAAGGGGATGCAATAGGCCATCCGGACATATCCCTCCCCGCCGGGGCCGAAGGCGCTCCCCGGAACCACTGCGGTCCGGGCCTCCCGGAACAGAAACTCGCTGAATCTGGCCGAATCCAGACCCGTGCTCCGGACGGTGGGGAAGACGTAAAAGGCTCCCCTGGGCCGGACATACTCCAAACCCATGTCGTCCAGCCGGGAGAGCATGAAAAGTCGCCTCCGGTCGTACTCCGCGACCATTTCCCGGACGCAGTCCTGGGGTCCGGCCAGGGCCGCCCGGGCTCCGTGCTGGACAAAGGTGTTGCAGGAGTTGACCGCGAACTGGTGCATCTTAAGGGCCTGGGCGGCCACCCTGGGAGGGGCGACCAGGAATCCGATCCGCCAGCCGTCCATGGCGTAGGTTTTGGAGAAGTTGCCGATGATGATGGTCCGTTCCTCCATGCCCGGCAGCTTGGCCAGGGGAAAGTGCCGGGCTCCGTCGTAGAGGAAGTAATTGTAGATATCATCGCAGATTACAAAGAAGTCGTGTTTAACGGCCAGGGCTCCCACGGCCCGCAGGTCTTCCGCCTCAAAAACCTGGCCGGTGGGGTTGTGGGGCGAGTTCAGGAGCAGGGCCTTGGTCTTCGGCGTTATGTGCCCTCTTACCCTCTCCGCCGAGAGGCGGAAATCCTCCTCTCCCTTCAGAGGAATCTGGACCGTCTCTGCCCCGGCCAGGGCGCTCCAGCCCTCGTAGTAGACGTACATGGGCTGGGGGGCTAAGACCTGGTCGCCGGGATTGAGAATGGTCTGCAGGGCCACGTAGATGGCCTCGGTGGAGCCCATGGTGACGATCACCTGGTCGGCTCCGAACACCAGCCCGAAATCCTTCTGGAATCGCCGACAGAGCGCCTCCCGCAGAAGATCGATGCCGATGCTTTTGGAGTAGTGGACCAGCCCCTCTTCCAGAGCCCGAGCCGCAGCCGCCTTGATGTGAGCGGGCGTGTCGAAGTCGGGCCGCCCCGCAGAAAAATTGGCGATCTCCAGGCCGTTTCGGCGGGCCTCTTCCACCCTGGCCACCACCTCCCTGATGGAGGAGGGCTTGATCAGCCCGGCTCTGTGGGCCAACTGCTGGGTGGACATTTGTCTGACCTCCCTGGGGCTCGTGGAAGTCACGGAGGCCCCGGCTCAGTTCTCCGGTCCCCGGACTTCATCGTCCTCAAAGGGAGACATGTGAACCCCGTATTTTTTCTTGACCAGCAGGTAGAGCGGATCGGCGAACTCCGGGGGGTATTGAGGCTTCAGGGCCGCGGTCTGGGCCACCAGGCGGCCCAGTTCGAACGAGGCCAGCATGGCGTGTTTGTGCCGGGAGACATTCCCCTTGAGAGTGGCGTAACCGGCCACGTAGTCGGTGGCGAACATGCGGTTGGTCAGAAAGAACATGTTCAGGGCGTGAAGGGCCGAGATGTTGCCGCTGCTGGAGGCCACGGTTATGGCCCCCCCGACCTTGTTCATAAGCCTCGGCTCAGGGGATTTAAGGGCGTAGGTCCGGTCCAGGAAGGCCTTGCCAGCCCGGAGATGGAGTAGTAATAGACCGGGCTGGCCAGGATTATCCCCTGGGCCTCTTCCAGACGGGGGTAGATCTCCTGCATGTCGTCTTTTAGGGCGCATACGCCGGCCTCCTTGCAGCTCATGCAGCCCCGGCAGGGACCGATATCCTTGTTCCGCAAAGAGTACAGCTCCGTTTCCGCCCCGCACTGGGCCGCTCCTTTCAGGGCCTCAGCCAGCAGCGTTTCGGAATTGCCGCCCTTCCTGAGGCTGAAGCTCACCCCAAGGATCTTCATCTGGCACCACCTTTCATCCCTTATCCAAAGGCCGCCCCGCCCGGGGGGGGCCGGGTCGCTACAGATTGAGCAGCCTGGCCGGGTTTCGGCGGATCATAAGGTCGATCTCTTCGTCGCTGACGCCCAGGTCCAGCATTATCTCCAGGCACCTCCTGATGCCTTCCATGGGCAGGGGGTTGCCCAGCTGGCCCAGGTCCGACCCCAGGACGGTCCTCTCCGCCCCGACCCTTCTGATCATCTCTATGAGGTATTCCGGCTCAATGGTTCTCTTGATGTAGAAAACCATGGAATGCTCGATGAAGACACCCTTATCGGCGAACTGGACCATCTCGTCCAGGGAGGCCTCGATCAGGAACTCGGGGTGCTGCATCAAGATCTTTTTGACGCCCCTGGCCAAGGCCTCGTCCACCAGCAGCTTTATCTCGTCCAGGTAGAGGTGTCCCGTACCCATGACCACGTCGCCGGCGGCGATCAGATCCAGGATGGTGGGCATCTGGGGCAGAAGCCGTCCCTGACCGTCCACGATCTTCAGGGGGGTCTCCTCCAGGAGCTTCTCCTTGGTGGCCGGAAAATCGGTGTGGATCCGCTTGTGGGTCTCGATGTGGTTCTCCGCCGTGGCCGTGGGCATCCAGATGATCCTGGCTCCGGATTTTATGGCCCCGTCCACCACGTGAGGGTTCAATCCTCCGGCCGCGTTGTTGAGGACCAGTCCGCCGAAAATGTCGAAGGGCGCATCCTCGCCGATGATGTACTTTTTGATGAAGTAGACCGTGTGGCAGGTCATGGAATGCTGGTCTTTGACCACAATGGCCCTGAGCCCGGCAGCCTGGGCCTCTCTTGCCGCCTGGGCGTGATCCAGGGACCGTGGAATCAGCCCCGGTCCGCTGTGAACATGCAGGTCGATGGCCCCTTTGAGTAATGCGTCTATCTTATCGGTTTCCGCCATGGGATTTTCTCCTTGGAATCTCATTCCAGCAAGCCGGGCAGGTACATGACCAACTTGGGGCTCTAGCAGGCTGTTGAAAAAGCATCCTTTTGTAACCAATGAGTGGTCACATGTGGGTCAGAATCAGAAAGTGATGTGAGTATGCAGTGTCTGCGTTCGCTGCATAAACGTTGAGTCTATGCTATAGGTTCTCGCCAGGACTCCTTTGTGGTAAGGAGAGTGGCGGCCAACATGGTTTTGCTCATGGTCCGACCTGGGCCCGGAGGTTTTTCATCCTGACCAGGTTGTAGGCGCTCACGGTCAAGGTGAAATTCAAAGCTACCTTCTTGACGCCCCGGTGTTTGACTTTGCGGATATTACCAACGGTCTTGGCCCAACCGAAAACTTCTTCGATTCGTTTACGGAATCGTTGGCTGATCTTGTAGCCTTTATGGCGAGTGGTTCGGCCGTCGATGGCCGAGCGCCTGTTGGTATTGTTTTGGGCCAGGTGCGGGGTCGCTTCAAGATCGCGGAGATCGTGGACGAACTCTTTGGCGTCATAACCTTTATCAGCCGCCAGAGTAATCCTGTGTTGACCCTTAAGATCGCAGATCATGTCTGTCGCCGCTTCACGCTCGGCCTTACCGCTGGCCTGGGTCAACCGGCTGTTGACAACCAACCCGTTGCGATTCTCAATCAGAACATGGCCCATGTAGCACAACTTGGTCTCTTTGCCCTTACCCTTGCGGAACAATTTGGCCTCGGGATCCGTGGTCGAAGCATGGGTCTCGTTCCTCCGCTTCTGGCCGCGAAAATCAACTGTCCCATTTCGTCCGCCTCCTTTGGGCGGCTCATCCGGGGATTGATCCTTGGGTCTGACGCTTTTCATCGACGCCCATGCCTCAATGAGCGTTCCGTCAACACTGAAATGATCCTCGGACAAAAGATGGGCCTCATCGGCTTGGGCCAGAATGGAGCGGAAAAAAGACTCGGCCAGATCGGTTTGAAGAAACCGGTCTCGGTTTTTGGAAAAGGTCGAGTGATCCCAGACCGGATCATCCATGCTCAGACCAACGAACCAGCGGAAGAGGAGATTGTAATCCATCTGCTCCATCAACTGACGCTCGCTGCGGATCGAATAAAATATTTGCAGCAGCAGCGCCTTAAGAAGGCTTTCCGGGGGAATCGAAGGACGACCTGTTGATGAATACAACCCCTCCAACTTCGCCCACATCTCGGTCATAGCTCGCTCCACCATCTCCCGGATAGGTCGCAATGGATGGGTCTTGGGCACCCGCTGCTCCGGCGATAGGTAGCTGAACATCCCCTCTTCGCTATCTTTGACTCCCCGCATCCCGGTCTCCTCCTTAAGGTGAAACCAGGCTAGCAGCCAATACCTGTTCTTTCAACCGGTAAACCGAGTTTTTCAACAGCCTGTTAGACGCCGATCAATTAAGGATCGATCCCGCTCTTCGCTTGGCTATCGGCAAAGATCACAAGCAGTGCGCCGGTCAGTCGATGATGTCCAAGCTGGAGAACGATTACCTGGGCAACGGCCAAGGTCTTATGGCCCTGGAAAAAGCCTTGGCCCGATCAGCGGATGCCCTGCTGCGACGAAAGAGCAAACGACGGTTGATTGTGGATTTCGACTCGACCGAAGACCCGGCTCATGGAAAGCAAGAGAACGTCGTCTACAACGGCCATTTCGGGAAGAACTGCTTCCATCCCCTGTTTGGTTTCACCAGCGAAGGCGACTGCCTGGCGGCCAAGCTTAGGCCGGGTAGCGTTCACTCGGCTGATGGAACCCTGGATCTGTTCAAGCCGATTGTCGAGCGTTATCGAGCGGTGGACCCCATTGGTCGGACAGTCAGGCGGCGGCACTAAGGTTGAATCGACAGATAATCATCACGCCGCCTTCATGCCCCTTGTCCATCCCTGGGCATGCCCAGGGATGCTTGGCGGGCTTCCGAGATATACCTCGTTCGGGGTGCGGTCGTCCAGGCTGGAGTGTCCCCTCTCGAAGTTGTAGAAGTCGATCCAGTTCCCAACTCCCGTCTTCAGTTCCTTTCCGTTTGGGAAATCATTGAGATAGATACATTCATACTTCAGCGACCACCACAGCCGCTCGATGAAAACATTGTCCATCCAGCGGCCCTTGCCGTCCATGGAGATGGCGATGTTGTTGTGTTTAAGCACATCGGTGAACTCCAGGGAGGTGAACTGGCTGCCCTGGTCGGTATTGAATATTTCCGGTTTCCCGTACCGGCCAAGGGCATCTTCCAGGGCGGCTACGCAGAGGTCGGCCTCCAGAGTATTGGAAACCCGCCACGACAGCACCCGACGGGAGTACCAGTCCATGATCGCCACCAGATACATGAAGCCACGCTTCATGGGCAGATAGGTGATGTCGCTGCACCAGACCTGATTGGGGCGATCCACGGACAAATCCCGCAGCAGATAGGGATAGATCCGGTGCTCGGGATGGGGCTTGCTCAATCTGGGCTTGGGATAGACAGCTGAAATACCCATCTTTCTCATCAAACGCCTGATCCGCTTACGACCTACCCAATAGCCGCTTCGGGGAAGATGTCTGGTCATGCCCCTACTCCCGAAATGGGGCTTTCGCATCCACTGACGGTCGATCAGGCGCATCAGTTTCAGATTCAGGGGCGACTCCCCCTGGGATTGATAGTAGAACGTCGATCGGTTGATTGGCACCAACCGGCATTGACGGGCAATGCTGAGCCTCTCGTGATTGGGATCAATCATATCTTCCTCCGGGCGTGGCTCAACGACCGAAGGCTTTGGCCAAAAATCCCGCTCCACTGTCAACTCGCCGATCTTGGCGTGAAGCTCCTTGATTTCGCCCTGGTGGCTGGTTTCCTTGGCCTGGCGGCCCTTGCCTGAAAATACTCGGCCAGACCATCTACCGCCTGCTTTTCCCACTTGGTTACCAGGGTCGGATGAATCTCGTACTTTGCCGCCAATTCGGCGATCGTTTGATCCCCTCGTAGGGCCTCCAAGGCCACTCTCGACTTGAACGTTGCGTTGTGCTGCTTCCGCTTGGCCATCTCTTCTCTCCTATTCTCATGGCCGATTCAACCTAACACAACTGTCCGATTTCTGGGGTCCACCGTTACCGTTCCTGGTTTCATCTATTCTGGTTTAGGGGTGACGCCGCCTTTGCTGATCCGAGGATTTACGAGTTCTGCGAGGATCCCCTGAATCGGGTCACCTACTTCATCCGCTTACCGGCTCACCAAAATTTACAAAGGATGGTCAAGCCCCATCTTCGGCGTCCAGTGGGCAGGCCACCCAAGAGCGGGATTCAGGTCAAGATCATTGATTTCCATTACCAGGCCAAGAGCTGGAACAAGCCTCGCCGGGTGGTCTGCAAGATCGAATGGCATCAAGGGGAACTCTTCCCCAGGGTCAACTTCATTGTTACCAACTCCAGGCTGTCCAAGGCCAAGGTGGTCAAGGTATACAATGGCCGTGGTGAAGTGGAGAATCGGATCAAGGAGGGCAAGAACACCCTTCGCTGGGACAAGACCAGCTGCCACCGTTTCGAGGCCAACCAGGTCAGGCTTTTCATGGGGGTCATCGCCTACAACCTTCTACACATGTTCCGGTTATTCTACCTCAAGGGCGAGGAGGTCCGACGGTCCATGGAATGGATCATCAAGCGGCTGGTCAAGGTTGGAGCCAAAGTGGCCTACCATGGCCGGAGGTGGCAAGTTCACGTAGCTTCGGCCTTCCCTCTGGCTCGGCATTATGAAGCGGTTTTTGGATGACAGCCTTCGAGTACCGAGCGGTTGACTGATTAGTAAATGGTGAGGTACGCTCAGACTCGATCATTTAGCCTGCATGGCGACTCGGAGGGATGGAAAAAAGCTGAGTTTCATCAGAGTCGAAGGCTTGGTGCTGCTCTCAAGCTGTTTGAACGGTAAAAAATGGCCTGTTGATAGGTTGGGAACGTGTTTGCGGGGTAATCTCGGATTATTGCTAAATGCCGACGCCCAAAAACGTGATAGCGAAAACCAACGGGCCCATACCGACCAGGTGGACTCATCTTTAGAGACCAAGGCTCAGCGGTTGTTTGCCCTATTAATTAATTATATTGACCAAACACCGGCATCAGAGCAGACAATCTCTGACCAGCCTCCGGGCCTTTTCGGAGATCATTAGCGCAAAGGCATCGTTGCGGGAGAGGTCCTTCTGCAGACGTTTTAGGATTTCGTAATATAGTCCCCACCCGGAGAGTTCACCTTCCCAAAGCGTCTGCAATCCGCATTGGCTGGGATTTAAAATTCCTATGGTGCGTTTGAGCCGTTGGGTTCCCTGAAAAACTAGTTCAAGGGCCAGTTCTGGAGGGCCCTGCTCAAAAAGTTGCAGGGTCCGGTAACTCCACCGAAGAAAAGCCATGGTGATGGGTATCGGCGAGAGAAAGCAACCTGGATATGGAAAAAGCATCTCCTCGACTTCAGACTTGGACCATGCAAGCAGTTCGGCAAGTCTGCTGTACTGGATGGTTCTGACACAATCGCCGATAAGTTTGGTTATGCGGGCCATCGGGTCATCGTCGTTGACCAATCTGTCCTTATCGTGCCGCATAACCAGGCCGGGAGTATGGAGGCAGCGCAGTGATCGAGGCTGATCAAACATGGTCTTCCACAAATAAGCCTGATCCTCCCCGCGCCCCATAAACCGGGGAACAAACGGCTGATAATTGAATAAATCATCCACCAGAATCCCGGTGGTTCCGCCGGTGACGAAAAAACGCTGCGAGCATTTATAGTCGGGCCCGGAATAGGGAATCGCGCCGAAGGCGTTCATCATTTCGGCCTCAGTGCAGCAAGCCCTAAGCAACGAACTGTGAAAGAAGATCTCGTTTTCCCCTGGGGGCTGAGTAGGTCGCGTGACATCGGGAGACCAAAGACCTTTATCTAGATCAACCTTGTTGACCAATGTACCGGCCAGCATCCCAAGCCTGACCCGGTTGCCCCAATAATCGACCCCTTCCGCTCCCCAGAGGGGGTTTCGCAGATGTTCCAAGGCCGAAAAACCCGTTTGCTCTACCAATTTTTTTTGGTCGAAGGCCTGATCAAGATCAAATTTATATGTGGCGCGGATGGTTGAATCGACAAGCACAGACCACCAAGCGGCCACGGCCTTTAGAAATCCGTAGTGCCGACCGTAATCGCCCTCCACGCCGAAGACCTTTTCCAAATCAGACCAACAACCCATGAGTTTATATCGTTCGGCGGCCGGCCTCAGAGTGTGGGCCTTCAAATGGTCAACGCCGTTTTCATCAAATGCGTACACCCGGATTCCGGGGGGCGACCCCTTGGGAAATATCTTTCGGAGGGCGGCCAATCCGAGTGAACCAAGTTTTGAGTGGGTGCCGGAAAAAGACAACACAACCGGCAACCGCCTCCCGGTGCAGCCCGGATTGCGCGCCTGTTCGTAACACAGAGCCCGCGATAATTCATTCAAGCCATGGGCGATTTCATTCCTGTCGTATGGTGTATCCAAGGGCATGGGGTGGTCATAGTAGTATTCCTGGGCCGTCCTTCCGGCGGTCCGATCTTCTCCGGGAGGCGCCACCAGGGCATTGGCCGTAAACAGCACCTCTGACAATGGATCCCGAATCGGAACCGGGTTAAGCCGAAGGTTGGTTACGATCCGCCTTTGTCGTACCCGTTTTACCGCTCCCTCATAATCATGCAGCAGTCTGTCCCCATTTGGAAAAAGAACGGGCCACACGAATTGCCATGGCTCAACCTGTTGGCTTCTCGCGGCCCGGTTTAATTTTTTCCCGAATGTGGGATCCGTATCGCAAGCGTTTGACACCTCGAGGCAAACCAGCCTCAAAATATCTGCCAGGAATCTGGCGACAACGCCCATGGTTTGGTGGCCAATCAGAGAGTTGAGGTACTCCTCCGCCATCCGGTTTGGCGAAGCCTGTCCGGAGAGCAACATCCAGGCAGAGGACATCAACGATTTAGCGGCGGACCACTCCGAAGCAGCCTCCGGATCGAAAAGCCGGTGACTTAATTTTGACCCTATCTTATTTATTAATAATGCAAAATCAGAGTTGACCTCTTCCATGACCATAGGTTTACAATAATATATATTAAAATGTCAATAAATGCAGCCGAAGGGAACTGTAAATTATCCCGGTTTTACAAAAAAGACCCTAACCCGAGAATGACAAGATTGAGGATAAAACTCATTGTTTCTCAGGAAGTTATATTGAATTGGAAAACCGGGTCCCCAGAAACGGAGTCCGCCGCCCGGATCGGGCCAGGCAGCCCTTATTTTTGGATGGGCCTGGCCTTCAGCAGAACCAGATCGTCTTTGCCCAAAAGTTTCATCTTCCCCTCGGCCAGGCCCCGCAGTTCGTACTCCCCGATGCGGATCCTTTTCAGTTCCTCCACGATGAGTCCCACCCGGCGGCACATTCTTTTGACCTGGTGATTCCGGCCCTCGGCTATGGTCAGCAGAAAACGGGAAGAGTCGGGGTTGCGCCGGAGGACCCTCACCTCGGCCGGCTCGGTTATTTTTTCACCCAGGATCAGCCCCTTGGACAACCGACGGACAGCCTTTTTGTCTATTCTGCCCCGGACCTGGACCAGGTAGGTTTTGGGAACGTGAAACCGGGGGTGGGTCAGGGTCTGGGCCAGTTCGCCGTCATCGGTCAGGATCAGCAGTCCGGAGGCGTCCCAGTCCAGCCGGCCCACGGGAAAGAGGCGAGGTTCCATGTCCTGGACAAAATCGGCCAGGCAGGGCCGGCCCTGGGGATCGGAAAGGGTGGTGACCACGCCTTTGGGCTTATGAAAGGCGTAGGCCGTCTTCTTGCGGGGCAGACGGATCGGCTTGCCTTCCAGGAGGATTTCGTCCTTTCCCGGATCGGCCTTCTGGCCCAGGACGGCCTGTTTTCCATTAACCGTGACCCGGCCCTCCCGGATCATCTCCTCGGCCGCACGGCGGGAGCAGAGCCCCGACTCGGCCAGAATTTTTTGAAGTCTAATCATCTGCCCCGTTAAGAGACTCTTCCGGACCGGTCTCCGCTTCCTTTAAAATGTCAATTTTTATGTTAGATTCCCGCTCGTTCTCCTCCGGAAAGAGCTCCTTTTGAGCGGCGGCCTCTTCCCGGTCCAGCAACTGCTCCAGGGCCAGTTCCTCCAGGCTGGGCAGATCGTCCAGGCTTTTCAGCTCAAAAACCTCCAGAAACCTCCGGGTAGTGCCGTAGGTCAGGGGCCGGCCGGGCAGGTTCTCCCGGCCCACGATCCGGATCAGACCCCGCTCCAGCAGGACCTTCAGGACCCCGCCGCTGTCCACCCCCCTGATCCGCTCCACCTCGGCCCGCAGCACCGGCTGCTTGTAGGCCACGATGGAAAGGGTCTCCAGGGCGGCCCTGGACATCTTCAGGGGCGAGGTCCGCTTGAGCCGGGCCACCAGGGGCCCGTACTCGGGCCGGGTTCGGAACTGGAACCCGCCGGCCACCTCCACCAGCTCGAATGATCTCTCCAGGCGGTCGTACTCCAGCCTAAGAGCCTGGCAGGCGGTCCGCACGGCCCGTCGCTCCACCGCCTCTTCCAGGGCGTCTCGGATCTGGTCCACGGACAGGGGGCCGTCCGCGGCAAAAAGAAGGGCCTCAATGGAGCGGCCCAGCTGAACCTCGTCCGGCTGGATAAGTTCTTCAGAGCTCTCCGGTTGCATGGGCCTCCTCCATCTCCGCCTTGACCTCAAAGGACTCCTTTATGGACTGGAGCCTGATGGGCGCGAAGCTGGTCTCCTGATAGATTCTGACAAACCCCATCCGGGCCAGCTCCAGCAGGGCCAGAAAGGTCAGGATCAGATCGCCGAGCCCCAGCTCCGGATCGAAGAGTTCGGTAAAGCGGATGTTATCCTCTGTCCGGAACCTTTCCATCACCTGAGCCACTCTTTCGGCCAGGGAAGTGGTCTCCACCCGGACGGTATGGTCCTTTATCCGGGTCGACCTGTCCAGGACCTCCTTGAAGGCGTCGATCAGCTCGAACAGGTTGAGGTTGAACAGGGTCAGCTCCTCCTGGTTGGGGGGGCTGATGTCGTCGTTCTCTCCCCGGATGTAGACGTCGCGCTCCAGCCAGGGCCTCTCCTCCAGCCAGCCGGCCGCCTCCTTGAAGCGGATGTATTCCAGCAGGGGCAGGGCGATCTCCAGGCGGGGATCCTCTTCCTCCTCCTCCCCGGCCTTGGGAGGCAGGAGCATCCTGGACTTGATCTGGATCAGGGTGGCGGCCATGACCAGGAACTCTCCGACCACCTCGATGTTGAGGGCCTCCATCATCTCCAGATACTCCAGATACTGGCCGGTGATGACGGCCACCGGAATATCGTAGATATCCACCTCGTTCTTGCGGATGAGGTGGAGCAGAAGGTCCAAGGGACCTTCAAACAAGGGAATCTTAACCTGTACCGGCTGATCTTCCACGGGGAAAGGATAGCAGGGTCGGGCGGTCAAGACAAGAAAGGGGAAGAGGGATTAAAGGCCGGAGATTAATAATTTGTCAAGCTACTAAAGCGATTTTAGTAAACTATTTGAAAAAGATTAATGTGAAATCAGTCCTGTCCGGTTAAGGGTTGAGAAAAAGGCCTGATTCACCCTGGTTTCCGATATAATGGTGTTGCGCATAACTCACCGATCGGAAAGGACAAATCAGGCCATGGCTCATTGTAACGCGATCCTCTCCCAGATGCTCAAGATTGTTCCGAGACATGTTTTCAGCACCCTGGACAAAGCCCACGGGAGCGGACGTACGGCCCGCAGATTCAGCCGCGGGGATCAGTTCGTTCACCTCATGGCCATCCAACTGACCGGCCGATCCTCGCTCCGTGACGGGGTCAGGTCCATGCGCTCCAGGAGCAATAATCTCTACCATTTAGGCACCCAACCGGTAGCCCGGTCCACCTTTGCCGAGGCCAACGAGAAACGGCCGGCTTCCTTCTTCGAGGCCTTGTTCGGACATGTCTACGGTCGTTGTCAACCCGTTGCTCCCAAGCACAAGTTCAAGTTTAAAAACAAGCTGTTCTCCCTGGATGCGACCACGATCAGTCTCTGCCTGAGCCTCTTCCCTTGGGCCAGGTTTCGAAAGACTAAGGCCGGTATTAAAATCAACACCCTGCTGGATCATGACGGCTATCTGCCCGCTTTTGTTTCAATTTCCGAAGCCAAACGTCATGAGTCCAAGACCGCCAAAGCAATTCACCTTCCCAAGGGTTCGATCGTGGCCATGGATAAGGCCTACATCGCCTTTGCCTGGCTTTTTTCCCTGGCCAACAGGGGCGTTTTCTTCGTCACCAGGATGAAAAAGGGCGCCCGCTTAAAGGTCGTCAAGCGCAACAGAGTCAACCGCCGTTTGGGCGTCACCTCCGACCAGGTCATTTGGCTTACAGGGGCCAAATGGGCCGATTACCCAGTGGCCTTGCGAAGAGTCGGCTACCGCGACAAGGAGACCGGGAAGCATTACGTCTTTTTGACCAACTACTTCGATCTCTCGGCCAGGACCATCGCCGATATCTACAAGGAACGCTGGCAGATAGAGACCTTCTTCCGCTTCATCAAGCAGAACCTGAAGATCGAATCCTTTATCGGCAACTCCCCCAATGCCGTTCTTTCTCAGGGGTCAAGTCCAGAAGTTGCTGTAAATTCTCCTCTGCCAGTCTGGCATCAGGCCGGCATTGCTTTCATCTTGTCCTGGCCTGAGATTTCCATGTTCTCCCTATTCCATTCTTGCTCCCATTCCAGGAAGTCGGTCATGTCCAGATAGCGCCTGCCGGTGGACCAGGTTTCATGCTGCTCGGCCAGCAGGGCGCCGGTCAGTCTGACGGCCGAGTCCTCGTTGGGAAAGATGCGAATGACTCTTTCCCGGCGTCTGATCTCCTCGTTAAGCCGTTCGGCCATGTTGGTGGTCCTGAGCCGCTTACGGTACTTATCCGGCAGGATCAGGACGGAAAGGGCATCCTCCAAGCCGTTTTCCAGATCGTCCACCGCCTTATGCGCTTTGTCGCCCATCTCTTCGGCCAACAGGCCAAAGGCCCTAAAGGCCTCCTCACGGTCCTCGGCCTTCAGAATCTTCTCCAGTAAACCAGCCATTTTTGCCCGTAGGCTTTTGGGTGTCAGCCCCAACACATTGCGCCTCAGGTGGACCTGGCATCGCTGCCAGATTACGCCCTGGAAGTGGCGGTCGGCCGCGTTCTTTAAGCCCTGGTGGGCATCGGAGACGATCAGGAAGACATCCCTCAGGCCCCGCTGTTTCAGCCACGAAAACATGCTGTTCCAGCTGGCCTCGTTCTCGCTGTCGCCCAGCCTGATCCCCAAGATCTCCCGATGGCCGGTTTCGCTCACCCCGATGGCGATCAAGGCGCTGATGGGCCTGACTGCCTTGTTCTTTCTGACCTTGATCACCAAAGCATCCACGATCACCAGGGGATAGCGGGTCTCGTTCAGAGGCCTCTCGTTCCAAGCTTCGACCCTAAGATCCAACTCCATACAAAGCCGGGAAACCGTTGACTTGGAAAAGCTGGCCCCGCAAAGCTCCTCGGTTATGTTCGTCACCTTGCGGGTCGATACCCCGTTAACCACCATCTCCATCAAGGCCAGAACCAAGGCCTGCTCAGACCGCTGATAGCGGCGAAATATCTCGGTCGAAAAGCCGCCGTCGCGGCTCTGGGGCACCCGAAGCGACAGTGGCCCCACCCGACTGTAAAGCCGCCTCGGACGATGCCCGTTGCGATAGGCCTGCCTGGACTCACTCCGCTCGTGCCTCCCGGCCCCTATGTGCTCGGTCATCTGGGCTTCCAGAACCTGGCTCAAAACATCCTCCACCAAGCCCTGCAATCCGTCATCTCGGGTCAAAAATTCTTTCAGCTTCGATCCGGAAAGGGTAACCTCATAATCGGCCATCGCTTCTTCCTCCCTAGGTCTGGTGTTTTTGCTTTACCAAACCTAACGGAGCGCGGTGGCCATCTCAATTATCGCCCACGCTTTTTACAGCAGTATATGGACTTGATCCTCTTAATAGTAAGTTTGTACTGATAATAGCAGGCGTATCCTTAATAATATCCTTCGACTTTGGTAGTTTTTCTATTGCCTGAACACTGAACGGTTCCCCGAAAATTTTGATAAACTTCCCTTGCTTTTCAACTTTCCATGGATCGGAGAAACTATATTGATCAGCAAAACAAAGAGCTGGAAGGAAAAAACAAGAAAAACTGTCACTGCCCAAACAAGACGAAATTTATCCATTTTTCATAGAATCCTATTGGCGAGCTCCATTAGGAAATTACTCCGCAAGGCCCCTCCCCATAAGCTTAGGGCCGCCTGGAACCCGCCGAAACCGCCTAACTCATCAATAATAAGCCGTCCTGGACGATTCCACGATTTTCGCTGCCTCTGCCTCCCTCAAGCCTCTCCGTCGCATAAGTTGCCACTTTCGAGCATACATCTCCTCAAATGATCTGATCAACCACTTGATAGGCAACGGCTATGGCCACAAATTACCCCTCAGTGACGGGCAAAAAAGGATGCCGAGGCGGCGTGAACGTGCACCAGACCTCCCCGGCCTCGAACTGGGAGAATCTAACAGCAAGAGCGGAAAACCGGGTCGCCCTGGCGCGACTTACCGCCAGAATTCGGTGCCTGGCAAGCGGTCTATAAGCGGTTTTGGCAGTGGGCCAATCTCGGCATCTGGGACGAGGTTCTGGCCGAGTTGTCCAGAGATGCCGATCCAGAGGCGATAATGATTGATGGCTCCCTTGTTAAGCTCCATCAGCACGGAACTGGCGCAAAAGGGGGCACTTCAATCGGGAAATCGGTCGCTCTAAAGGCGGATTGACCACCAAGATCCACGCCGTGGTCGATGCTCTCGGCAACCCGATCAGGATTCACCTGACCGCTGGAAACGGTGCCGACATCACACCCGCCTGCGACTTGATCACCGGCCTCAAAGCCGATTGGACCATTGCCGACAGGGCTTATGACGCAGACAGGTTTATCGCTTTGGCCGTGAAACAGGGCTCCGAACCTGTGATTCCGCCCAAATCGAATCGGCTTGAGCAAAGGTGGTTTGACAGGCGCCTATATAAGGAGCGCCATCTGGTCGAATGCTTCTTTGCCAAGATAAAGGTATACAGATGTATTTCAACACGTTATGACAAATTGGCTGTTACCTTCAGGGCTGCCGTACTCATCGCCGCATGCATGGCTTGGCTCCAATGATCCTTTTGGAAACAGCCCCTAGTAAACTTCCCCGGGCCAGCTTTTCTCCAGGCTCATCCGCCAGGCCCTCATCCGGTCCGGGCCGTACAGCTCCTCCCATGATTTCATGATCCGCTCCAGGGGGATGCCAGGCGAGACCCGATGGTAGCGGAGATAGGTCACATGGGGCCGCCCCTGTTGGTCCTCCGAGGGCAGCATGGCGTGGTCCCGGCCGTTGAACTCCACCACCTTCCATCCCAGGTCCCGGCAGAGGGCTTGCTCAAAGGTGGGTGTGGCTTTGACCCATCGGCCACCCAGATAAATTTCGGGGAAACAGTGGAAGGTCATAACCCTGGTCCCCAGGTATTCCAGCAGGTTCTGTCCCAGAAGGTGGTTTTCGATATCGGCGAAGCAGAGCCTGGCCGGCAGCCCCAGGGAGCGGCAGAGCGCGGCCAGCAGGGCCGCCTTCTGGACGCAGTAGGCGCTGCCCCGGGCCAGCACGGCAGAGGCGTAATAATGCCTCAGGTCCCAGAACGGGACGTAGGCCGAATAGCGGATGGAGTCCCTGACCCAGTTGAACAGACGGACACCGGCCTCAATGTCGTTTTGGGAACCCCTGGCAATGGACTTGGCCAGGTCCCACAGCTGGGGATCGTCGCAGGTTACCCCCGGGGCCGGGGCCAGGTAGTCTTCCAGTCGATCCACAGCAGGCAGTTGTTCCACGTCAGGCTCCTTGCGTCTGCAACTCGGTCGAAATCCGGTGGTGAAAGATAGGCCGGGGCGGGGCGTTGGCATATGTTTTTGCATAAATGCAAAAAGCCATCCCAAAGCCCACCGCTCCGCCTCTTCTCCGCCTTTGCCCGGGGCCGTTCCCGCTCCGGCGGGTCATTGCTCCGCTTGGGCCCTGGACAGCTCCAGGGTGACGATGTTCCGGTCCGGACACTTCAAGGTCAGAACCCCGTCCCGGGCCCAGGGGATCTGCCCCCCGAATTGGTAGACGGAGAGATAATGGAAGATATCGTGAAAAAAGAAGCCGCACAATCCGCCGCAGTCCCAGCAGCTTAAGCTAAGCTCCTGACCCTCCTGGTGGCCGGCGCCGCAGTGGCCTTCAACAGATTTGACCACGGCCTTGAATGTTTCCTGCCCTTCCGGGGTGACAGCCATGAATGACCTCCTTTATTCAGTTACCGTTAGGAGTATGTCACAACCTCCGGCCCAACGAAACAGCCCCTTGATGCCCGCCTCACCAGTCCCTGGCTCTCTTGTAGACCCTGTACTGCACGTCGAAGGTTTCCTCCAACGCCTCCAGAGCCGGGTTCAGGTGGTTGCTTTCCAGGACGCAGGAGACGCTGGAGATGGAGGTGCTGATGGCCAGGGCGGGGATGCCCATGGAGGCTATGGCCGCGAACATCATACCCGGAATTTTGGGCTTCTCCCGCAGATGGGGGCCGAAGATGCTCACCACGGAGACATCCGGCACGTAGGAGACCGCCTCGGCCCCCAGCTCCGCCTTAAGCTCCTGGAGCAGGGTCAGCGCTCCGGAGAGGCTACTCTGGGCCACCACCAGGGAAAAGCTGGAGGTCCCGTCCATATCTGCGGTCTGGGCCATGAGTTCGATGTTTATCCCGTTTTTGCCCAGGTTGAAGAAGATGATTCCCGGAGCGTCGATGCGATTGGGTACGGCCTGGACCCGGAGCAGAGCCCTGCCGTCGCTGACCATGATGCCGCCGACCTTAATCTCCGCCATCCCGGACCGCTCAATCCCAGCTGCGCTGGTCTATTATCTTGCCGTGAAATTCGGGAATGGAGCCCCTGGGAACCACCTCCACCCGGCCGCCCACGATGAGCCGGTCCTTTATCCTCCGCTCCAGCCTGGAGACGAAGCCCTCCTCCTCCCGGTTCAGCTCCACCCGGAAGATCAGCTCATCCCGGTCGCCTTTTCTGTTCACCACCACCTGATAGTTGACCACCTCGGGGTGGTCGGCCATGATCTCGTCGGTCTGCCAGGGGTGGATGAAGGTCCCCCGGATCTTCACCGCCTGGTCGGTCCGGCCCAGAATCCGGCTCAGGCGCAGCCCGCCCCGGCCGCAGGAGCACGCCCCAGTCTCCAGCCGGGCCAGGTCCCCAGTGGCCAGGCGGATCAGGGGATAGGCCCGTGAGAACGAGGTGCCCACGACCTCCCCCACCTTTCCCGGCTCCAGGACCCGGCCGTCCTGGGGGTCCACGATCTGGATCAGGGCCCCCTTGGGTACATGGAACCCTTCGGCCCGATCGCACTCGTACCCCAGACAGCCCAAAAAGACGGTGCCGTAGGCTTGGTGGACCCTGAGGCCCCACTTTTCCTCCAGCCGCAGCCGCAATGACTGGGGCAGCCGCTCGGCCCCCACCAGGGCCTTTTTCAGGCTCAGGGGCAATTGGGAGGCCAACCCCAGCTCCTCGGCCCTTTCGGCCAGGGCGGTGAGAAAGCTGGGCGTGCCCAGGTAGCCGGTCACCCCAAGTTGGCGGATTATTCGGATCTGCATGTACGATCCGCCCCCGCCGGTGGGGATGACCCGCCCGCCCAGCCGTTGGACCGCCTTGTCCATGATGAAGGAGTAGGGCCAGAAGTGGTAGGAGAAGGTGTTGATGACCAGATCCGAGGCATCGAACCCGGCCGCCTCCAGGGCCTCGGCCCAGGAGTTCTCGGCCCCCTTTTCCAGGCCGGGCTGGCAGATGAAGCCAGGATTGACGAACAGTCGCCCGGTTTCCCTGATCTCTTTGGTCTCGAATCCGCCCCAGGGCGGGTTCTCCCGCTGTTTTTCAAAGATCTGTTTGAGGCGGAGCAGAGGCAGCCAGTTCAAGTCGTCCAGGCCCTTTACCCGGCCCGGCTCCACCCCGGCCTCTTGGCACAGCCGCCGGTATTCCAGGGAGTTGGCGTAGGCGTGGTTGAACAGCTTGACGAACCGGGCCTTTAGGGCGGCTCTTTCCTCGCCGTTGGAAGAGCCGTTCCCGTTAGTTACCGTTTCCCCGTCTCCCATCTTTGCCGAAACCATGACCCTTACCCCCCTGGTCACAGATCAAGGCGGACCCCCGCCCCGTGATCAAGTATCCCACAACCTGCTCTATTTCCCCAAGAACTAATATTATTTTGAAACATATGGGGCGGGTCGCCTCACTTGCCGGCCCGGCGGTTCTCGGAGGCGGCGAAAAGCCGCACAAACGCCTTGACCGGGCCGGGGGGAGCGGGTAATTATAGAATAACAGGAAATTTCACCGGGTCGGAAATTCCACCTTCCTGCTCTCATTGCTCCACCTGCGGCGAGAATGCTTTTCCTGCGGAACAATTCCTCAGCCTAGTAGGCCGGGTTGCACCCATGGGGGTAGGGCCCGGTGAAACGGTGAAGGAGTCCGAGGCAAATCGCGGATACCGGGCTCTCCCTCGGGGGGCCGGCCGGACAATCTCCCGGCCGGGCGAGGGGGGGGGCGGTCACACCCGCGCCAGTCCGGCTTCTCCACCATGGGTTTTCCGTTTTACAAGTTTCCATCGGTCGGTTTGCGGCGGTTTTCCATTTGCTTGATTTTTTAATCTGCGCAATTTGGCGGGCCGTCCATGGCCCGCTTACCAGGCTGTTTCCAACGGCCTGCTGGAGGCGGTATTGCCGAGGAGTGGAGCATGAGCCTGGCCCGCAAACTGGATGATGCTGGCTTTCTGGTCCTGGCCGAGGTGGAGCCGCCCAAGGGAACGGACGTCTCCGATTTCGTCTCCGTGGCCGTCCGGGTCAAGGACCGGCTGGACGCGGTGGTCGTTCCGGAGATGAACAACGCGGTGATGAAGATGAGCTCCCTGGGCGGGTGCATCCTGCTCCAGCAGAAGGGGGTGGAGACGGTCATGCAGGTGGCCTGCCGGGACCGCAACCGGCTGGCCCTCCAGGCCGACCTTCTGGCGGCCTGGGCCCTGGGCGTGGGCAACCTGATGATCGTCTCCGGCCAGGACCCCAGGGAGGGCGATCAGCGGGCGGCCAAACCGGTCTACGACCTGACCCAGGAGGAGCTTCTGGAGACGGTCCGCAATTTCGGCTCGGGCCGGGATCTGGCCGGGGTGGACCTGGCCGGGGGGACGGCCTTTACCGTGGGGACCACCCTGGACCCGGACAAGGCCGCCCGGGAACTGGAGCTGTTCCGCAACCGGGTGGACCAGGGGTCCCGCTTTTTCGTGACCCCGCCCCTGTTCGACCCGGAGGGCATCCGCTCTCTGGCCGCAAAATTGGGGCCGGACCGGTCACGGCTGATCATCACCGTCCTGATCCTCAAGTCCCTGGGCATGGCCCGCTACATAAATCTTCATCTCAAGAACGTCTCCGTCCCGGAGGAATATCTGGAGCGGTTCAAAACCACCAAGGACCGGGGCCGGGAGGGGGTGGACCTGGCCGTGGAGACGGTCCGGGCGGTCAGAGAGGCCGGGTTCGGGGGGGTCATGATCTCGCCCCTGGGCTGGGAGGACAGGTTGCCCCAGATCCTGGACCGGGTGGGCTGAGGGGTTGCGGCAGAGGATTGAAGGGGGCCTTTTTTAGGTACCCCCTCACCCCAGCCCTCTCCCCCGGTGGGGAGAGGGAGAAAGAGGGGCGGTTTCTCTCTGTGGTGCCGGGGTCACACCCCCGGCGCTGAACCGGAAAGGAAACTGACGGTGTCAGGGACGCAGCCCTGACACCACCCACCGACTTACCGTGGCGTCAGGGCCACATACCCCCGTCACCACGGATAGGGGGCAGAAACGGCCGCTCCTGGGGCCGTCGGGGGTGTGACCCCGACAGCACACGTAAAGCGTGGTGTCAGGGCTGCGTCCCTGACACCGGCCACTACATCTGAACGACAACCGGGCCGATCTACGACAGGGGGGGTTGAGATGGCGCGCGGGATTGGGGTGAACGAAAACACGGGCGGGGCCGGATCCGGCGGAGCCGGGCCCAGCGGATCGGTGCTGGTGGTGGGGGGCGGCATCGCCGGGATGCAGTCGGCCCTGGACCTGGCTTCTTCGGGATTCTACGTCTACCTGGCCGAGGAGCTGCCCGCCATCGGCGGGATGATGAGCCAGTTGGACAAGACCTTCCCGACCAACGACTGCGCCATGTGAATCATCTCGCCCAAGCTGGTCGAGGTCGGCCGGCACCTGAACATAGAGCTTCTGACCAACACCAGGCTTCTGGACCTGGAAGGCGAGCCGGGACGTTTCAT
The DNA here is from genome assembly GCA_963662305.1 of Desulfarculia bacterium. Classification (GTDB taxonomy): domain Bacteria; phylum Desulfobacterota; class Desulfarculia. Next base: position 2,928,924 of record OY759351.1, read on the forward strand.
CGCCCGTCTGCGGCAAAGCCCCCGCTTCGTGGATCCCCTGGCCTGCACCTCCTGCGGGGAGTGCGAAAAGGTCTGCCCCATCGAGCTGAGCCACGAGTACGACCTGGGGCTTTCCAAACGCAAGGCGATCTATAAACGCTACGCCCAGGCCATCCCCGGGGCCTACGCCGTCTCCAAGGCCGGGGAGAGCCCCTGCAAGGCGGCCTGCCCGGCCGGGATCAGCGTCCAGGGGTACGTCAACCTCATCGCCCGGGGCCGCTACCAGGAGGCCCTGGCCGTGATCCGGCGGGAGAATCCTCTGCCGGTGATCTGCGGCCGGGTCTGCACCCACCCCTGCGAGGAGGCCTGCGGCCGGGGGTTGGTGGACGAACCCATCGCCATCCGGGACCTGAAGAGGTTCGTGGCCGACTGGGAGATGGCCCAGGGCGAGTACGACCTGCCCCAGATAAAGGAGCCCCGGAAGGAGAAGGTGGCCGTGATCGGCTCCGGCCCGGCCGGGCTCACCGCGGCCTACTACCTGGCCCTGGATGGTTTCCAGGTAACCATATTCGAGGCCCTGGATAAGCCCGGGGGCATGCTCCGGGTGGGCATACCCGATTACCGCCTGCCGCCCCAGGCCTTGGACTACGAGATCGGCTACATCCGGGCCGTGGGGGTGGAGATAATCACCGGGCAGAAACTGGGCCGGGATTTCACTCTGGCCGACCTGGAGATTCAGGGCTACGGGGCCGTCTTCCTGGCCACCGGGGCCCATCTGTCCAGGGGACTGAACATCCCCGGCGAGGACGCGGAAGGCGCCCTCAAGGGAGTGGACTTCCTGCGGGAGGCGGCGCTGTGCCTGGCTCCTAATCCGGGAAGGCGGGTTATCGTCGTCGGCGGCGGCAACGTGGCCGTGGATGTGGCCCGCACGGCCCGGAGGCTGGGGTCCGAGGAGGTGGTCCTGGTCTGTCTGGAAGGGGCCGGGGAGATGCCGGCCCACCCCTCGGAGGTGGCCGAGGCCGTGGAGGAGGGGATAGAGGTCCTCAACTCCTGGGGACCCAAGGAGATCCGCACCGAAAACGGTCGGGCCCGGGGGGTCGAATTCATGTCCTGCCTCTCGGTCTTTGATCCGGAAGGCCGCTTCGCCCCCTCCTACGACGACACCTGTTTGCAGGAGCTCAAGGCCGACGCGGTGATTGTAGCCATCGGCCAGACCGCCGACCTGGAGACCGTGGCCGGGCTGGGCTTGGAGGCCAAGGGCCCCTGGATCAAGGCCGACCCTTTGACCCTCCAGACCTCCCTGCCTCATGTCTTTGCCGGGGGGGACGGGGCCTTCGGCCCCTCCATGGTGGTCCAGGCCGTGGCCCACGGCAAGGTGGCGGCGGTCTCCATCCGCCGCTACCTGGACAAGGAGGACCTGGCCCAGGGCCGGGAGAAAAAAGAACGCCCTGTGGAGCCGCCCACGGAAGGGGTGGCGACCAAACCCCGGCAGAGGCCGGCTCTGCTGGACCCGGAGATCCGGACCGGCGGTTTCGAGGAGGTCTGGGGGTTGCTCAGCGAGGAGGAGGCTAAAGAAGAAGCCTCCCGCTGCCTGGCCTGCGCCGGATGCGCCGAATGTCTGCTCTGCGTGGAGGCCTGTTTGGCCCAGGCGATCCACCACGACCAGGAGGCCCGGGAACTGGAGCTGGAGGTGGGTTCGGTCATCCTCAGCCCGGGCAGCCGGGCCTTTGACCCCGCCCCCCTGGCGGACCGGTTCCTTTACGGGGTCCATCCCGACGTGGTCACCAGCCTGGAGTTCGAGCGGTATTTGAGCGCCTCCGGGCCCACCCTGGGTCACCTGGTCCGGCCCTCCAACCATGAGGAGCCCAAAAAGATCGCCTGGCTCCAGTGCGTGGGCTCCCGGGACCAGGGCCCCCACGGCAAGAGCTACTGCTCCTCGGTCTGCTGCATGTACGCGGTCAAGGAGGCCATGATCGCCAAGGAGCACGCCGGGGCCGGGCTGGACTGCGTTATCTTCAACATGGACATCCGGACCTTCAGCCGGGATTACGAGGAGTACTTTCTTCGGGCCCGGGACGAGGCCGGGGTCCGCTTTATCAAGGCCCGGCTCCACACCATCTTCGAGGATGAGGAGAGCGGGGGCCTGAGGCTCCCCTACGTGGACGAGGCCGGGGTTTTAACGGAAGAAATCTTCGACCTGGTGGTCCTCTCGGTGGGGCTGGTGGTCCCGGAGGAGACCGTCCGCCTGGGCGAGCAACTTGGGTTGGAGATGGACCGGGAGGGCTTCGCCTCCACCGGTCCCTTCAGCCCGGTGGAGAGCTCCCGGCCCGGGGTGTTCGTCTCCGGGGCCTTCCAGGGCCCCAAGGATATCCCCGGCTCGGTGACCCAGGCCTCGGCCTCGGCCTGCGCCGCCGCAGCCGTCCTGGCCCCGGCCCGCTGGACCGAGACCAGGACGGTGGAGCGCCCCCCGGAGCTGGACCTGACAGGGCAGGAGCCCCGGGTGGGGGTCTTTGTCTGCAATTGCGGGATCAACATCTCCGGGGTGGTGGACGTGCCCAAGGTCACGGAGTACGCCGCCGGGCTGGACAAGGTGGTCTTTGCCGGGGACACCCTGTTCACCTGTTCCCAGGACGCCCAGGAGCAGATCAAGGAACGCATCCAGGAGCACAAAATAAACAGGGTGGTGGTGGCCTCCTGCACCCCCAAGACCCACGAGCCCATCTTTATGGACACCATCCAGTCCATCGGCCTCAACAAGTACCTCTTTGAGATGGCCAACATCCGCAATCAGGATTCCTGGGTCCACTCAGACACCCCGGAAGGGGCCACGGCCAAGGCCATGGACCTGGTCCGGGCGGCCGTGGCCCGGGCAACCCGGCTTAAGCCCCTGATCGAAAAGGTCGTTCCGGTGAACCCCCGGGGACTGGTCATCGGCGGCGGGGTGGCCGGTCTGACCGCGGCCAAGTCCCTGGGCGATCAGGGCTTCGAGGTGGTCCTGGTGGAGCGGGAGCCGGAGCTGGGCGGATTCTCCCGGAACCTGCACAAGACCATCGAAGGCGCGGAGGTGCGGGAGCTGCTGGACCGGCTCATAGAGGAGGTCACCCACCACGACAAGATCCAGGTCCTGACCCAGGCCCTGGTGGTGGCCCACTCCGGCTACAAGGGCAACTTCGTCACCGAGCTTCTGGTGGGCCCCAACATGTACGAGCGCAAGCTGACCCACGGGGCCGTGATCCTGGCCACCGGGGCCGTCCAGTACGAACCCACCGAGTTCCTCTACGGCCAGGACGAGCGGATCCTGACCCAACTGGAATTGTCCGACCGCCTGGAGGAGGGCTTCGGTTCCGACCCCAGGAGCGTGGTCATGATCCAGTGCGTGGGCTCTCGCAACGAGGAGCATCCGGACTGCTCCCGGATCTGCTGCCAGTCCGCGGTCAAGAACGCGATTGCACTCAAGGAGCTGAATCCGGAGACCCAGGTCCTGGTCCTTTACCGGGACATGCGAACCTACGGCCTCATGGAGCGGTACTATACCGAGGCCCGCAGGAGGGGAGTCCTCTTCAGCCGATTCAAGGAAAAGGAGCCGCCGGAGGTTTCGGTAAACGGCGGCGCGCTCCAAGTGGCCTTCAAGGATCATATCCTCCAAGAGCAGTGCGTCATGGAGGCCGACCTGGTGGTCCTCAGCGCCGGGCTGCGGCCCACCGAGACGGAAGAGCTGGGCTCCCTGATGAAGCTGGCCCGGAACCCGGAGGGGTATCTCCTGGAGGCCCACGTCAAGCTCCGGCCGGTGGACATGGCCACGGAGGGGCTCTATGTCTGCGGCACGGCCCACGGGCCCAAGCTCATCTCCGAGGCGATCAGCCAGGGCCAGGCCGCGGCCTCCCGGGCCTCCGTGCTGCTCTCCCAGAAGGAACTGACCCTGTCGGCCATCACCTCCCGGGTGGACCCGGAGCTGTGCGCGGCCTGTCTGGTCTGCGTTCTCTCCTGCCCTTACGGGGTGCCCCGGATCAACGCCGAGGGGGTCAGCGAGATAGATCCGGCCCTGTGCCGGGGCTGCGGCATCTGCGCCGCCGAATGCCCGGCCAAGGCCATCCAGCTTTCCTGGTACGAGGACGACCAGATCATGGCCCAGTTGGATTCATTATTGGAAGGAGTGGGATGATGGGCGACTTTCAGCCGACCATTGTGGCCTTCTGCTGCAACGCCTGAGGATACTCCGCCGCGGACCTGGCAGGTTCGATGAGACTCAAGTATCCCCGGAACATCCGCATCGTCAGGGTGCCCTGCACCGGCAAGGTAGATCTGATCCACCTTCTCCACGCCTTTGAGAAGGGGGCCGACGGGGTCTACGTGGTGGGCTGCGAGGAGGGCAACTGCGCCTTTGAACAAGGCAACTACCGGGCCCGCAAGCGGGTGGAGAAGGCCAAGAAAATCCTGGATGCGGTGGGCACCGGCGGAGACCGGGTGGAGATGTTCAACCTCTCCTCGGGCGAGGGCCCCCGCTTTGCCCGGTACGCCGTGGAGATGACCGAGCGGATAAAGGCTCTGGGCCCCAACCCCCTGAAAACCGCCGCCAAAAAAGCGGCCTGAGTTTGGATCAACCTCCGGCCCACCATCTGAACGGGCCGGGACCAACCCTGGGAGGAGCGCCGAACCATGATCGTGGCCGACAACAAGCCCCTGGAGGAGATCATCGAGAGCGTAGCCGGGTGCCGGCGCATCCTGGTGGCCGGGTGCAACGAGTGCGTGACCGTGTGCGAGACCGGAGGAAAAAAGGAGGTGGGGGTTCTGGCCGCGGCCTTGCGGCTTCACTTCCTCAACCAGGGTGAGGAGGTCAAGGTGGAGGAGATCACCCTCCAGCGCCAGTGCGACCGGGAGTACCTCCAGGAGGCCTCCGCAGAGGTGGACCGGGCCCAGGCGGTGGTCTCCCTGGCCTGCGGGGTGGGCTGCCAGTTCATGGCCGAGGAGTACCCCAAAAAACCGGTCCTGCCCGGGGTGAACACCATGTTCATGGGGGCCAAGGAGGACCGGGGCGTCTTCAAGGAGCGCTGCCAGGCCTGCGGGTCATGCATCCTGGCCCGGACCGGCTCCATCTGTCCGGTCTCCCGCTGCGCCAAGCGGCTGCTCAACGGCCCTTGCGGCGGCTCCACCAAGGGCAAGTGCGAGATCGACCCCAACGTGGACTGCGCCTGGCAGTTGATCATCGACCGCTTGAAGGCCCTGGGCCAAATGGATTCCTACGAGGAGGTGACCCCCCTCAAGGACTGGTCCACCGATAGGGCCGGAGGGCCCCGGACCATGATCCACGAGGAGGCGGCCCTATGAGCGCCAAGACCCCCAGCAGACTGGAGGCGATTCTTAAGGCGGGGCATCTGGCCGTGACCTCGGAGTGCGGTCCGCCCCGGGGCAGCGACCCCGAGAAGATCACCAGGAAAGCGGAGCTGATCAAGGACCACGTGGACGCCATCAACGTCACCGACAACCAGACCTCGGTGACCCGGCTCTGCTCCCTGGCCTCCTGTATCCACATCAAGCTCATGGGCCTGGAGCCGATCCTCCAGATGGTCACCCGGGACCGCAACCGGATCGCCCTGCAGAGCGACATCCTGGGCGCGGCCTCCTTCGGCATCCACAACATCCTCTGCCTCTCGGGCGACCACCAGCGCTTCGGCGACTGCCCCCAGGGCCAGAACGTCTACGACCTGGACTCCATCCAGCTCATCCAGACGGTCCGGCACATGCGGGATGAGGGCAAGTTTCTGGACGGCTCGGAGATGGACCGCCCGCCCCGGATGTTCGTGGGCGCGGCGGCCAACCCCTTTGCCGACCCATTCGAGATCCGGGTACCCCGGCTGGCCAAAAAGGCCGCGGCCGGGGTGGAGTTCATCCAGACCCAGTGCATCTACAACCTGGACAAGTTCGAGGAGTGGATCAAGGGGGCCCGGGAGCGGGGGCTGACCGAGCGGGTGGCCGTCCTGGCCGGGCTGACGCCCCTGAAGACCGCGGGCATGGCCAAGTACATGAAGAACCGGGTTCCGGGCATGGACGTGCCCGACGAGGTCGTCCAGCGCATGGCCGGGGCGCCCAAGGAAAAGCAGGCCGAGGAGGGGCTGAAGATCTGCGTGGAATCCATCCAGCGGCTTAAACAGGTGGAGGGGGTCAAGGGGTTCCACATCATGGCCATCGAGTGGGAGGAGAAGGTTCCGCAGATAGTGGAGGAGGCGGGGCTTTATCCCCGGCCCAAGGTGGGGTGATTTGTATGGCTCCCTTCCGGGGGGCCAATCCTTTTGATGCGGTCAGGGGTGTGACCCTGACCGCACCCTCATCTTGTAACTAGATGTTTGATCAAATAGTTTACGCCGCCTGGGTTGCGCCCCCGGCGGTATAGAAGGCGAGGGGTGGTCTATGAGAGCAGCTCGGCTCCGGCCTTGAGCCTTCGGGCCTGGTCCGGGTGGAGGGTCTGGACGGGGATGATCAGAACCGGGCGTTCCAGCAGCCGGGTCAGCCTCTCCTCGGCCGGAACGATGTCCAGAAGGGTTCGTTCCGGGGCCATCTCCACCAGAAGATGGACCTCATCACCTCCGCCGGAACCCATCCCGCCGCCTCTCAGGAGCCGTACCTCCGAGGCCCCGCAGGAATCCAGAATCCGTCTGACTGCCTTAAGATGCTCTCCGAGGGGTGTTTCCGCGGAAGACATGCTCCTTTGCTCCGGTAAGGGGAATAGGGACACCAATATCCCAGCCGCCCCGGTTGTGTCAAGCGGGCAAGGTTCTTTCCTTGGCCTCCCGTGATGTGATATCTTGACCTCCGGGGAGGGAAGCGATGATCATCGATTTAAACTGGCCGGCCATATTCGGGAAAGCCCTGGCCAACGGCGGCTGGCTGGCCGAAGCATATTTTGAGCGGAACCGGACCGTCTCCCTCCAGATGGAGGAGAAGCGGCTGGAGAAACCCACGGCCGGATTGGACCAGGGTCTGGCCCTGCGGGTGTTGTTCGGCGACAAGACCGCCTTCGGCTACACCAACCGGCTGGACATGGAGTCGGTGGCGGAGCTGGCCGAAGGCCTGGCCCGGATCGTCCATGAGGACAGCCCGGGCAAGGCCAAGGAGCTGGACCTGACCAAGGCCCAGGAGCGCTACGTCCTGAAAAAGGACCCGGCCCTGGCCGGGCTGGACCTGAAAGTGGACCTGGTCAGGAGGGCCAACCAGTACGCCTGGGGGTACGACCAGCGCATCCGCCAGGTAAAGACGGTCTATATGGAACGGAGCCAGGAGGTCTTTATCGCCAACTCGGAAGGGCTGGGGGTGGAGGACAGGCGCTCCGGGGTGATCCTCCTGGCCCAGGTGGTGGCCCAGTCCGACGGGGTTATCCAGACCGGGTACGAGCCTCTGGGCGGGGCCGTGGGGCTGGAGCTGTTCGACGGCAACGCGCCCGAGGAGGTGGCCGCCGAGGCGGCCCGGAGGGCCATCCTCATGCTGGAGTCCAAGCCCGCGCCCGGGGGGCGGATGCCGGTGGTCCTGTCCTCTTCGGCCGGAGGGACCATGATCCACGAGGCCGTGGGCCACGGATTGGAGGCCGACCTGGCCGTGGAGGGCCTCTCGGTCTACTCCGACCGGCTGGGGGAGAAGGTGGCCTCGGAGCTGATCACCGTGGCCGACGACGCCACCCTGCCCGGGGTCCGGGGTTCCTACGGGGTGGACGACGAGGGCGTTCCGGCCCGGAACAACGTTCTCATCGACAAGGGCGTGCTCAAGGCCTACCTGACCGACCGCCGCTACGGCCGCAAGGGGGAGCTGCCCCTGTCCGGCAACGGCCGCCGGGAGTCCTACCGCCACCGGCCCGTGGTCCGGATGAGCAACACCATGATCCTGCCCGGGCAGAGCGATCCGGAGTCCATCCTCAAGTCCACGGACAAGGGCCTCTACGTGGTCAAGATGGGCGGGGGGCAGGTCAACACGGTCAACGGCGATTTCGTCTTCGAGGTCAGCGAGGGCTACCTCATCGACCGGGGCGGCATGGGCCCGGCCGTGCGGGGGGCCACCCTGGTGGGCAACGGGCCGGAGGTGCTCAGGTCCATCGACCTGGTGGGCAGCGACCTGGGCTTCGGCATCGGCACCTGCGGCAAGGACGGCCAGGGGGTGCCCGTGGCCGACGCCCAGCCGACCCTGCGTATTCCCGAACTGCTGGTCGGCGGGGCGGTTTAGGCGTGGCCCCGCTGCTGCAGGTCAAGAATCTCAAAACCGAGTTCACCTCGCCCCTGGGCGTGGCCCGGGCCGTGGACGGGGTCAGTTTTGACCTGGACCGGGGAAAAACCCTGGGCCTGGTGGGCGAATCGGGCTGCGGCAAGTCGGTCACGGCCCTGTCCATCATGCGCCTGGTCCCCAGCCCGCCGGGGCGGATCGTGGGCGGGGAGGTCATCTTCAAGGAGCGGGACCTGCTCAAGCTGGAAGAGGAGGAGATGCGCACCGTCCGGGGCAACCAGATCTCCATGATCTTCCAGGAGCCCATGACCTCCCTGAACCCGGTCTTCACCGTGGGCGACCAGATCATGGAGGTCATCCGGCTCCATCAGAAGCTGAAGGGCAAGAAGGCCGAAGACAGGGCGGTGGAGGCCCTCCACTCGGTGGGCATCCCCTCGCCCCGGGAGAGGCTCAAAAACTATCCCCACCAGATGTCCGGCGGAATGCGCCAGCGGGTCATGATCGCCATGGCCATCGCCTGCGGCCCGGAACTGGTGATAGCCGACGAGCCCACCACGGCCCTGGACGTGACCATCCAGGCCCAGATCATGGAACTCATCGAGGAGCTTCAGGAAAAGGCCGGGCTGGCCATGCTCCTGATTACCCACAACCTGGGCGTGGTGGCCGAGACGGCCGACGAGGTGGCGGTGATGTATCTGGGCCAGATCGCGGAGCGGGCCCCGGTGAAGAAGCTCTTCGCCGCGCCCCTGCACCCCTACACCCAGGCCCTGCTGGCCTCCCTGCCCGACCCGGAGCGGCCCCAGGCAGGGCTGGCTACCATCGAGGGCACGGTCCCTTCCATCTTCGAGCTGCCCCAGGGCTGCCGTTTCAAGGACCGCTGCCCTCAGAGGTTCGAGGCCTGCGATGAGGATCCGGAGTATCTCCGGGCCGAGGAGGAGCATTTTGTGCGCTGCCACCTCTATGCCTGAGCCCCTGGCCGCCCCGGCTCCGGGCGTTCCCCTGGTGGAGGTCCGGGATCTGGTCAAGCACTACAGCGCCGGGACCGGCTTCGGCAGCAAGTCCAAGACCGTGGTCCATGCCCTGGACGGGGTCAGCCTGGCCCTCATGCCCGGCGAGACTCTGGGGCTGGTGGGCGAGTCCGGCTGCGGCAAATCCACCCTGGCCCGCCAGATCCTGCGGCTGGAGGAGCCCACCTCCGGCCGGGTCTTCTTCGAGGGCCGCGATCTACTCTCCCTGGACAAATCGGAGCTGAAGGCCATGCGCCGGGAGATGCAGGTGGTCTTCCAGGACCCCTACTCATCCTTGAACCCCCGCCACACCGTGGGCCAGATTGTGGCCGAGCCGCTGATCATCCACGGCCTGGGCAACCACCGGGAGCGGGAGGAGCGGGTGGACGAGACCCTGGCCGAGGTGGGGCTGCGGCCCGAGGCCAAGCTCCGCTTTCCCCATGAGTTCTCCGGCGGCCAGCGCCAGCGCATCGGCATCGCCCGGGCCCTGATCCTGCGGCCCAAGCTGATCATCGCCGACGAACCCATCAGCGCCCTGGACGTCTCCATCCAGGGCCAGGTCCTGAACCTGCTCAAGGAGCTCCAGGACAAACGGGGGCTGACCTATCTGTTCATCGCCCACGATTTGTCCGTGGTCCGCTACCTCTCGGACCGGATCGCGGTGATGTATTTGGGCCGGATCATGGAATCCAACGGGATCAAAAACTTCGCCCGGCCGCCCCTGCACCCCTACACCGAGGCGCTGCTCTCGGCCGCGCCCGTGGCCAACCCCGAGGCCAAGCCCCAGCGGATCGTCCTGGCCGGGGACGTGCCCAGCCCCCTGGCCCCGCCGCCCGGGTGCCGCTTCCACACCCGCTGCCACAGGATCATGGGCGACATCTGCAAGGAGCAGGAGCCGGAACTCAGGGAGATCGAGCCGGGGCACTTCGCGGCCTGCCACCTGCTGAAGTAAGCCCCGGTCCGCCCCGGCCTTGCATCTTTGGGGCAAGGTTTTATCTTGGTTGCAAGAATTGGAGTACAGGAGTTCCGTTATGGCCGAGATAAAAAGCACCTTGGATCTGATCATGGAAAAGACGGCCGGTCTGGTCATGAGTGACCAGGAAAAGGAAAAGAACCGGGGCGAGGAGCGGGAGAAAAAGGCCCGGGGCGTGGCCCTGCGGCTGTCGGACGGAACCCTCCGCCTCAAGGACCTGGAAGCCGAGATATCCGGCTCCGGCGGCCGGGACCCGGAAGGGTTCAGGCGGCTGGTGAGCCGGGGGCTGGTCCAAGAGGCGGATCTGGGCCGTGTTCAGAACGGCGCCGCCGGTCCGGGGGCGGAGGAGACCCTGGCCGAACTTTGGCCCGCAAAGGCAGAGGAGATCCGGAGCCTGTTCAAGGAAGCCCGGAAAGCCTACGGCCTGGAGTTGGCCAAGGCCGAGGCCCTGGAGGCCCGGAAGGTTTTGGACCAACTGCGGAAACGGGGAATCTACGGCTCGGCACTCCGGCCCGTGGTGAGGGTGGAGCTGGACCAGGAGCCCTTCAAGGCCACCCTTGCGGCCCGGCTGTCATAGACTTCGCCCGGGGGGCGACCGACCGAAGGCGGCGGCCGAAAGGTCAGGCTTATAAAAACGGCCGGAGGTTATCTAATCAGAGACCAGGTTGGTCCGCCTGCCCCGGTAGAATTTCAAGATATTAATAACGGTCTGGCGCATTCCGGGCGTTTTCGCCCCCAGGTCCACGTTGGCCCTTCCTATCCCGAACATCAGGTCGTAGAGGCGGAACATGGTCCGGTAGGCGAAAAAGAGGGTGTGCCCGGGGTCGTAGACGTTGGTTGATTCGGCCGAGAGGCCGTTCAACTCCAAAATGGTGAATCCCTCACCGGCCATGAAGGCCTCCCGGTTCGAATAGCGCACGTCGAAGCGGCCGAAATAAAAGGAATCGAAGCCCTTGATCACCAACTCGTCCAGGCGGCGGGTCAGGGCCGGGGTGATCATCCGGGCCCCGTCCAGAAACAGGGTCCCCTGGCAATGGGAGCCGGCCTGGGCCAGCTGCAGCTTTTCGCCCTTGGGAATCACCTTGTCCCAAATTTCGGCGTGCCTTGATTCGAACCGGGCGGCCTGCATCCTGAACCGGGGATGGTTCCAGATCAATCTTTTAAGGGTGGATTGCCCATCTCCCGTGATCACGGGAAAGGTCTTGTCGGTGATGGAGAAGATGCGCCCTCGGTCTTCTCCCGGAAAGCGGTAATAAAATATCCCCGCCTCGTATGGCCCGGGGTGGTATTCCTGAGCCACGGCCGGTTCCGGGTAAAACTCCAGGTACTCCCCGGCATCCTTGAGGTCGCGGATGATCTTGAACCCCTCGCCCCGCTGGGAGGCGTCCGGCTTCAGGATAAAGGGCAGGGTCCAACCCCTCTCCTCCACCGTCTTTTCGAGCCGGGCGAACCTCTCTTCAGCCTCGCCCTTGCCCAAAAAGACGGTGGAGGCGATCCATCGGGGGTCCAACCGGAAAAGGATCTCGCTCTTGGACTCGCCCACCAGGCCGCCGTAGGGGATGCCCGGATTGGCTGCGGTCCAGACCATGGCCCCCCTGTACTTGAGGGCCAGATAGATCCAGACCGGCGCCATGGGGGCCTGGAACAGCCACACCGGCCAGAATTCCCAGCGCCAGAGACGGGACAGGGAGGCGATCATTTTGGCCCGGCCGAATTCGGTGATCCCGCTCAAGATCAGCCGGATCAGGGCGAACATCAGGACCGCCGAGACCAGCAGGGCCAGCCACGTTTTTCCGAAAAGAGCCTCCAGGGGGCGGTAGAAGGCCGGACCGATGGAGGCCCCCAGAAGGACTATGAGGGGCGCCCACAACAGGACCGCCACAAACAGCCAGAAGATGAAGCGGCCGGCCTTGTGGCCCACCACCCCGGCCCCCACATAGACCGGAATCCTGGTTCCCGGCAGAAACCTGCTGGCCAGAATGGCCGACCAGCCGAAGCGGTCGAATTTATCGGTCAGCCTCAGGAGCTTGTCGGTTCCCAGTTTGGCCCTGACCCAACCCAAGTTCAGGACCCGCCACTTGAGGAACCGTCCCAGAAGATATAGCCCGATGTCGCCGATGAAGATCCCCACCAGGCAACCGAATACGCCGAGGAAGGGGTTTATCTGGTCCTTGGTCACCAGCAGGGAGACGGTCAGGCAGGTCAGGTCCTCGGAGATGAAGGTGCCCAGGATTATCAGTCCCAGGATAACCAGGGCGCTTTGCTGGGGATCGGCCAGAGCGGCCAGGATATCAGTCATGGGACTCCGCTATAAAAAATTAGAGCCAAATGGCCCGACCGGGCTCTCCCCCCTAGTGTAACCAGGGATCACACCCCGGCAATCCACCTATTTATAGTTCAGAGGGTCCCTTGCGTCTACCTTCTTTACCGCCCCTTCAAAAAATTTCACGGGCGCCGGAGCGGATCGCCCTGTCTTGTCTTTCCGGCCAAAGAACCGGCTCTTATTCCCTGCAGGGACCATGGAGGGCAAGGAGGCTGGACGTCAGCCCGGAGCCCCATAACGAAATGACCACCGGCCCCCCACTTTGCCCCCTGCCCTCTTGACATCTTTCCTCTTTTCTCTCAATATCTGTGGTTCACTGGAGGTAGCTAATGGCCGCTGAAAAGAAAAAAAGGGTTCTCTCCGGAATCCAGCCTTCCGGAGCGCTGCACCTGGGTAACTATTTCGGGATGATGAAATACATGCTGGGCTACCAGAACAAGTCCGACCTGTTTGTGTTCATCGTCAACTACCACGCCCTGACCACGGTCAACGACGGACCCCGGCTGGCCCGGGACACCCTCAACGCCGCGGCCGACTGGCTGGCCCTGGGCCTGGACCCCCAGGTGACCACCTTCTGGGTCCAGGGCGACGTGGAAGAGGTCACCGAGCTGACCTGGATTCTGTCCAACGTAACCCCCATGGGCCTTCTGGAGAGGTGCCACTCCTACAAGGACAAGCTGGCCCGGGGGATCCAGGCCAACCACGGCCTGTTCGCCTATCCGGTCCTCATGGCCGCCGATATCATCGGCTACAATGCCGACATAATCCCGGTGGGCAAGGACCAGAAACAGCACGTGGAGGTGACCCGGGACATCGCCATCAAGTTCAACAACACCTTCGGCGAAACATTCGTCCTGCCCGAGCCGGAGATCAACGAGGACACGGCGGCCCTGCCCGGCCTGGACGGCCAGAAGATGTCCAAATCGTACGACAACACCATCGATATCTTCATGGACGAGAAGCCCTTGCGCAAAAAGGTCATGAGCATCGTGACCGACTCCACCCCGGTGGACCAGCCCAAGAACCCGGACACCTGCAACCTCTTCGCCCTCTACAAGCTCTTTGCCGACGAGGCCGAGGTGGAGGACCTCCGGAAAAGGTACCTGGCTCCGGGACTGCGCTACGGCGACGTGAAGCAGGAGCTGTTCGAGCGGATCCGGGACTTCTTCGCCCCCTACAAGGCGGAGCGGGAGAAACTCCTGGCCGATCAGGGCTACATCCGCCAGATCCTCAAGACGGGTGCCGACAGGGCCCGGTCCGTAATCGGCCCCATCATGGAAGACGTCCGGCAGAAGGTGGGTTTGAACTATTAGCTCTCCCCCCCGGTTCAGATGGCCGACCAGAAACTGATCTACGGGCTGGAGGACCGCCCTCCCTGGGCCCGGCTTTTTCTTTACGGGCTGCAGTGGACCCTCATGACCCTGCCCATTGTGGCCATCTCCACCAACCTGGCCGCCGAATACATGGGCTACCAGGGGGCCATGAAGGCCGCCCTGGGCCAGCGCTTTCTGATCCTGGTGGGTCTGACCATGATCGTCCAGAGCGGCTGGGGCCACAAACTGCCCCTGATCGACGGTCCGGCCGGGGCGCTTCTTCTTCTTTTCATCACCCTGGCCCCCTACGGTGAAGGCACGGTCAGGGGGGCCATGCTCGCCGGGGGCATTATCCTGGCAGTAGCCTCCCATCTGGGATTGATCGGGCGTCTGGAAAAATACTTCACCGCCGACACGGTGGGCACGGTGATCCTCCTGATCGCCTTTGCCACCCTTCCTTTTCTGCTGCCCCTGATGCTGGGCCAGGGACCGGGCAGGACCCAGGGCGATCCTTCGGCTGCGGGCCTGGCCCTGGGCTTGGCCCTTTTGATTCCGGCCCTGGGGCATTGGCTCAGCGGATTGGGCAAAAGCCTCAGCGTCTTCATCTGCCTCATCATCGGCACGGCCGTCTTCGCCCTGACCGGCCGGGTGGCGGCCACGGACTTGGCCGCCGCTCCCTGGTTCGGCCTGCCCCTGCCCTGGCCCCCAAGCACCCCCACCCTCAACGCGCCCGCCCTGGCCGCCGCCGTCCTGGCCTACCTGGTGGTGATTTTGAACCTAAAGGGCAGCCTGGCCGCAGTCATGTCCGTGGTGGGGGGCGGGGCGGAGCGGCGGAGAATGAAGCGCTCCTCCATTCTCTTCGGCTGGACCGGGGCCCTGTCCGGGGTTATGGGGGTCTACGGCCCGGTGGCCTACGCCTATTCCCCCGGGGTGATCCTGGCCACGGGAGTGGGCAGCCGCTTCACCACCCTGGCTGCCGGGGGGATCATGCTGGGGCTGGGGTTCTGCTCCAAGCTGGCCGCCCTGCTCACCCTGGTGCCCCTGCCCGTTATCGCGGCGGCCCTGGTGGCGGCCCTCTCCGGCCAGATCGGTTCCGGCCTGAACCTGATCTTCCAGGGGGGCCGGGTCCTGGACGGCCGGGACTTCTTCATCATCGGCCTGCCCCTGCTCCTGGGCACCCTGGCCTCCCTGATCAGCCGGGAGTTTATCGCCCTGCTGCCGCCCCTGATCGGGCCCCTGGCCGGCAACGGCATGGTCGTGGGCCTGGTCTGCCTGATCTTGCTGGAAAGAATTCTGCTTAGGAAAAAGTAGACCTCGGCTGGGGCGATTATCGGGTGCCGGGGATGCGACCCCGGCACCACACCCCAATTCCCTACAAGGATCAATAGACCGTGCTGTCGTAGCCGGACCCGCGACAGAGGCCAAATGTCCGTGCTGTCGGGGTCACCCCCCCGACAGCGGAAAAGAACAATATTCAAGGGGTTGGAGAACAGTCCGGGGGCGTCAGCGGCGCCGGTCCGCCCCCAGGAGGCGGTGGTAATAGCCGTTGCGATATCTGCGGACGATATCCAAAACCTTGAGCCCATACTTGACCGGGTTAAGGTAGGAGACCTCCTGGTCGTAGATGGTGGGGATGGGGATCTCCTTGATCCTGAAACCCAGGATCTTGGCCGCCACGATCATCTCCAGATCAAAGTCGAAATAGTCGGACAGCTTGCCGTAGGCCACCGCCTCCAGAAAGCGGCGGTTGTAGATCATGAATCCGGAGTGGTACTCGGCCATCCTCATCCCGAAGCCCAGGTTCTCCACCGTGGTGAGGGCCTTGTTGGAGAGGTATTTGTAGAACGGCATGGCCGAGAAGGCGTTGCCGCCCAGCATCCGGGAGCCCTGGACCAGGTCGGCCTGGTCTTGGTCGAACGGCTCCAGCATCCCGGGGATCTTTTCCGGGGAGTACTGGCCGTCCGAATGGAGCAGCACGGCCACCTCCACCCCGGTCTCCAGGGCCCGGTTAAGCAAGGTCTTTTCCGCCCCGCCGTAGCCCCGGTTCTGAGGATGGGTCAGGAGGTCCACGTTGGGGAAGCTCGCCGCCACCCGTTCCATGGCCTGGTCCGTGTCGTCAATGGAGCCGTCGTTGACGATGATGTAGCGCCTGATCCGCTGGCGGGCCTCCGGGGGGATGCGCTCAAAGACGCTCTCCATGGTGGCCCCGGCGTTGTAGGCAGGCATGATGACGAAAACGTTGTCAATCAAGGGTCGGTACCTTTTTCACGGTTATTGACACCGATGAAACCATTACAACAAAACCAATGTCAATGGTAGATTAGTAATGGGATGGCTGTATTGGAAAGAAAGCGGGAATGGTTTTGAAAAAGGAAAAGCGGAACACTGTTCTAACTGGAGAAGAAGTTGATAAATCATTCTTTATTTCATTCCTTGTTTCATTGCTGATCTTTGGCGCCGGGGCATTAACGGGCTTCCTTTGGGCACCTTTGTCCACTCAACATTTGAATATAGCAAAAGTAGGCCAGATTGTTTCCGGTTTCTTCTTTTTGTGGGCGGCATTAGGACTTGTGGACTATGGAGTCGTTAGCGCTGGTCTGGGTCCCAAAAGCGAGGCCCAAGAAAAAAACTCAATGTGGTTCAAATGGATCAGCGCAATAGGAATGTTCGTCCTCTTTACCTGCTCTTTCGCCTTACTCTTCAGTGAGGTATGAAAGGCCCTCAATCCCCGGTGGGTTGGACCGTGTCCTGCTCCACCACCAGGACCACGGTCCGCTCCGGGGCGCGGGTGCGGTGGGTTTTCCCCCTGGGCACGGCAAAGCCTTGGTGAGGTTTGAGGGCCACGGTCTTTTCCTCCAGGTCGATGAGCAGTTCCCCCTGGAGGACGAAAAAGAACTCGTCCTCCTTGTCGTGCTTGTGCCAGTGGAACTCGCCCCTGATCACGGCCAGCCGAACGACCGAATCGTTTATGCGGCACAGCGTCTGATTGGACCACTCCTCCTGGCAGGCCGCGGCCAGGGCCGCAACGTCAATCAGCTCCAGAAAACCGAACTTGGGTTCGAGGGAGATGGAATAGGGGGTCTTCTCTCCCATGTTTCAGCTCCTTTTCCCCGGTCCGGGCCGCCCGTCCGTGAGTCCGCACTAGCCGATGTAGTGCCCCTCCCTTTCCTCGCGCCAATTCCGAACATCCTGGACGTACTCGTCCAGGTAGTAGCGCATGGAAAGCTCCAGCATCTCCTCCATCCCGAAGCGGGGCCGCCAGTCCAGGAGGGTGTTTATCTTGGTGGTGTCCGGGATGCGCCGGTCCGAGTCCTCGTAGCCCTGGCCGTAGAACTCCTCTCCGCTGACCTCCACTATCTCCGGCAGCTTCTGGCCGGGGGTCATGAACTTGTCGGCGTAGAGCCGGCGCATCATCTCGGCCATGCCCCGGATGCTGACCTCGTTGTAGGGCGAGCCCACGTTGAAGATCTGGCGGTCGCAGACCCCGTTCTTGTTTTCCACAATGCGGTAGATGCACTCCACGGCGTCGTCGATGTAGGTGTAGCAGCGGCGCTGGAGGCCGCCGTCCACCAGCTGCATCTCCGTGCCGTTGAGCAACGCCTCCATGAAGTAGGAGAAGACCCGGGGCATCCCGTCGGTGTCCGAGGGGAGGTAGTCGATCTTGGGGCCGATGAAGTTGAAGGGCCGGATGATGGTGTAGTTGAGGCGGTCCTCCATCCCGTAGGCGTGGAGGACCCGCTCCAGAAGCTGCTTGGCGCAGGCGTAGATCCAGCGGTGCTTGCCGATGGGGCCCATGATGCAGTCGGTGCCGTCCTCGGAGAAGGTGGCCAGGGCCGGGTCCTCCGGGTCCTTGATCTTGTCCGGCAGGACCTTGGCGATGGTTTTGCCGTAGACCTCGCAGGAGGAGAACTGGATCAGCCTTTTTTGGTGTTGGACGCAGGCCTCGGCGATCTTGAGGTTCTCGATGAAGTTAAGCTCGAAGACCTGGCGGGGCAGTTTGACGTAGATGCCCGGATTGGCGTAGGCGATCAGGTCGATGGCCAGATCGCAGTCCCGGACCAGGCCGTCCAGGTCGAACTCCGGCTTGCGGATGTCCCGCTCCAGATAGATGAACCGGTCGTGGTTCAGGATATCACCGATTTTGTCGGCGTGGTTGTCCACCCCCACCACCTGATGGCCTTCCTCAAGCAAGCGGGCGCTCAGATGGGCCCCTATGAATCCACCCGTACCCAGGCTGAGAATTTTCATCATGCTGCTCCCATTGTCACCGGATGCAATCCATGCACCTGGCAGAAACCGTCTTTGCGCTTAGGGGTTTAGGTCTGAATTAAATGTCCGGCCCCCGGTTGTCGACTATAAATCGATGCGCGTTATTAAACCACTATCGCATATGATTGCCCAAGCCCTATTCGGAAAACGGTCGCCTCTTTCCGGACTTCGGCCCCGTTCCAAAAAGCGGGGAGATTAATAGCTGGTAATATACCATATTGAGTAATTCGGGAAAACCGGCAACAAAATATTGTACGCCATTTTAAACAGCGCCTGAATTAGTTTCCCTGTTTTTCCAAAACGTCTTGGAGGATGAGGTACACCCTGAACATTTCGTTGGCCATCAATTCCTGGAAAACGTCAGGGTGATCCCGGATAAGCCGGGCGGCGCACTCCGGCTTCCACAGGGGCAGGACCAGGTGGGTGGCCCTGATCCGCTTGATGTAGGTCAACAGGTCCTCCTTCTCCGGGGTGCAGTGCCACACGGAACTCTCCCGGCCGGTGATGAAGGCCAGGACTCTGGGGTTGGAGAACATTATCCGGCTGGAGAGAGGGGTCTTGCTTTTGATGAAGTCCAGCATCTCCACGGCGGCCGGGGCGTCCACCCGGGGTCTGGGCGGCCGGGTGATAAGGGCGTGGTATTTGAGCCCGTAGCCCATAAAGACGGCCGTCAAAATCAAAGCCGCAAAGGCCCCGGCCCTGCGTCGGTTCATCCGGCCGGCCAGATCCTGCAACCCCATCAGAAACCAGAGCAGGAAGAGGGGCAGAAGGGCGAAAAGATACCTGGCCGGCTGGTGGGGGAAAAGGAACAGGACCCCCAGGTAGCAGAGGGCCAGGAGGTGGATGAGGGCCAGGCCTCTTCTCAGCTGGATTATCAGCCCCCATGCGGCCAGGGCCAGGATGGCGGCGAACAGGGGGTAGGAGAACCAGAGGGGCTCGGGACCGAGAATGAGGCGACCCAGGTTCTTAAGGGCCAGAAAGAGATTGTAGAAATTTTGGGAGCCGATGCCTTCCAGCTGGATTATGTACCCGCTCAGGCCGCTGCCGTGGGAGCTCAGCAGCAGACTCTGGATGGTCAGCAGGCCCACGGCCAAAAGCGTGGCCGCCAGGGAGAAGAGGGTCGGCTTGCGGTAGCGGATGAGATCGTGGATCAGCAGGGAGGGCGCCAGGATTATGCCCACGGCCCTGGTTCCGTAGGAAAGGGAGATCAGGAGCCCCATCAGGACCCAGGTCCACCGTCGCCTGTCCGAGCCGGCCGGGACTTCCTCCCGCCGCTCCGCCAGCATGACGACCGCGAACAGAAAAAACAGAAAGGGCAGGTCGGAAAGAATGAAGTTCTTGTTCTCCCACAGGGCCGGAGTCAGCCCTAA
Organism: Desulfarculia bacterium; assembly: GCA_963662305.1. Taxonomy (GTDB): domain Bacteria; phylum Desulfobacterota; class Desulfarculia. Next base: position 2,948,360 of record OY759351.1, read on the forward strand.
AAGTAGGGGATAGAAATAGACGAAAGGCGCCCTGACGTATTTTCGGGCCCACAGAAAGGTGACCCCCAGCATGGCCCCGAAAAAGACCACCACCACAGACTTGAGAAGGAAATAGTTAAGCCCGAAAAGGGCGTAGAACGGGGTCAGAATAAGGGGAAAGACCGGAGGGTAGGCCGCCGGGGAGATGATCCGGTAGGGATTGATCAGGTAGCCGGTGCGGGAGTAGTCGATACCGGCCAGGATGTTATGGGTGTGCTGAAGGTAAAGGCCGAAGTCGCAGATGTACCAGGTGTGCCCCGGAGTTATGGTCAGAAGGTGAAAACAGGTCAGGGCCAGGACGATGAGCGCCCCCAACCCGGTCCGAACGGCGCCGGGCTGATCCGGGGAGAGATCTTGAGCAGAGTTCAAAATGCGTCCCTCGCCGTCGCCACAGCCATAAAAATCTTTCTGCCCACGGGTTCAGGTAACCAGTCGAACACTCCTCTGAGCTCCGGGACATCATTTTCGATTTGCCCCGGATAAGTCAAACCATAACAGGCCCCGGTCCCCAGTCAAGCCCCCCTCCGCATGTCGCGGACGAGGCCCCCCCCTTGGCGGCTCAACCCCCGAAGGCGGCCAGGATCAACTCCACCCGGTCGCCTTCCTTGAGAACCGTGGAGGAATAATCCCCCCGGTGGATGTAGCGGTAATTAACCTCTGCGATCAACTCCAGGGCGTCCTCTTGGCGCTGCTCGATCAAGTGGGCCAGGGTCAGCCCCTCGGCCGCCTCTTCGGGCAATCCGTCCACCGTAATTCTCATGCTCAGTCCCCCGCCGCATATTGTCGGGCCTGAACCGGCCCCGGTCAACTCCCTTGCCCCCCAAAAGGCCTTGGGTTATGGTTGGGTGGTTACGAAGAACTTTCCCTGAACATTTGGGGGGGTAACCGGACCCCCTGTAGAAAAATAACCCATTTCCCCATAGTCAAGGAGAGAAGCCGGAGGGCGGGGCGCTCTCCGGACCGTGTTGCGGTCGATTGAGCTGAAAGGATTAAGCTATGCGCCGGAAGGATAAAGAGATTAAGGAACTGACCGCCCTGGAGGATATTATCCAGGGGGCCCAGGTCTGCCGTTTGGCCATGTCCCAGGACGGACAGCCCTATGTGGTGCCGCTGAACTTCGGCTATGCCGAGCGAACCGTCTATTTTCACTGCGCCAAAGAGGGCCGCAAGCTGGAAATGATCGAGGCCAACCCCCTGGTCTGTTTTGAGGTGGATCTGGACCACCGCCTGGTCACCGCCGACAAGGGCTGCAAGTTCGGGTTCAAGTTCAAGTCCGTTATCGGCTTCGGCCGGGCCTCCCTGGTGGAGGACCACCAGGCCAAGGAGGCGGCCCTGAAGATAATCATGGCCCACTACGCGGAGGGCGATTTCTCCTTTACGCCCGAGGACACGGCCCGGGTGGCGGTGGTCAAGGTTGAGCTTTCGGAGATCACCGGAAAGGGGGCGGTTTAACCTGTTCCCCGCTCTCTTTCTGGCGTCTGGTTCGGGGAAAGGTATAATCTGTCCCCAAGAGGCCGCTCCGGAAGGGCCACCCCGCCGAAGGCAGCTGGTTATGGCAGTGGAAAACGGTGATTGAGCTCGCGGCCGGGCGCGGGGAATCAAATCCCCCTTTGGGGGTTGAACCCTAAAAAAGGGGTGAAAGGTCATGTCCAACCGCCTGAAAAAGGAGAGCAGCCCCTATCTCCTCCAGCACGCCGATAATCCGGTGGACTGGTACCCCTGGGGGGAGGAGGCCTTTGCCGCCGCCCGAAAGTGGGGTAAGCCCATCTTTCTGTCCATCGGCTATTCCACCTGCCACTGGTGCCACGTCATGGAGCGGGAGTCTTTCGAGGACCCGGTGGTGGCCGCCCTGCTCAACGAGGTTTTCATCCCCATCAAGGTGGACCGGGAGGAGAGGCCGGATATCGACGGGGTTTACATGTCCGTCTGCCAGATCCTGACCGGCTCTGGAGGCTGGCCCCTGACCATCGCCATGACCCCGGACAAAAAGCCCTTCTTCGCCGGGACCTATCTCCCGCCCGAGAGCCGCTTCGGCCGGATCGGGGTGGTGGAGCTGGCCATGAAGATCAAGGATATCTGGGCCCGGAGAAGGGACGAGGCCGAGGAATCCGCCGACAAGATCATCGCGGCCCTCAGAGACCAGGAGCAGCCGGAGGCGGCCAAGGGCCTGGACCGGAACATCCTGGGCCGGACCTTCCGCCAGGTGGCCGGGATGTTCGACCACGCCCACGGAGGGTTCGGAACCGCTCCCAAGTTCCCGACCCCCCACAATCTTCTTTTTCTGCTGCGGCACTGGCGCCGGCACCGGGACGAACGGGCCCTGGCCCTGGCGGAGAAGACGCTCAAGGCCATGCGCCGGGGGGGCATCTTCGATCATCTGGGGTTCGGTTTCCACCGCTACTCCACCGACCGGGCCTGGCTTCTGCCCCATTTCGAGAAGATGCTCTACGACCAGGCCCTGCTGGCCGAGGCCTACACCGAGGCCTTCCAGGCCACGGGCCGGGAGGAGTACGCCGTTACGGTCCGGGAGATCATGACCTACGTTTTGCGGGATCTCAGCGCCCCGGAGGGCGGGTTCCACTCGGCCGAGGACGCCGACTCAGAGGGCCGGGAAGGCAGGTTCTACCTCTGGACCAGGGCCGAGCTGGAGGAGGTCCTGGGGCCGGACGAGGCCCGCCTGGCGGCCAGGATTTTCAATGTCCGGGAGGAGGGCAACTTCCGGGAGGAGGCCTCGGGGGAAAAGACCGGGGAGAACGTGCTCCACCTCAAGGCCGGAGCTGACGATCCGGCCCAGGAGCTGGGTCTGGACCGGGAGACCTATGCCCAGGCCCGGGAGACCATCCGCCTCAAACTTTTCGGGGCCAGGACGAAAAGGGTCCGCCCGGCCAAGGACGACAAAATTCTGGCCGACTGGAACGGGCTCATGATCGCCTCCCTGGCCAAGGCCGGCCGGGTGCTCCAGGAGATGGAGTATCTCCGGGCAGCCATGAGAACGGCGGATTTTATTCTGGAGCGGATGGTGGACCAGGACGGAAAACTTCTCCACTGCCGCCGGGACGGAAAGCCGGTGCCGGCCTTTGCCGACGATTACGCCTTTTTGGTTAACGGCCTGATCGAACTTCACCAGGCCGGCCACGACCCAGAGCGGCTGGCCAGGGCCCTGGAGCTGAACGACGTTTTCCTGGAGCGTTTCTGGGACCAAGAGGAGGGCGGGTTCTTTTTTACCCCCGAAGATGGGGAGAAGCTGCCGCTCCGGCAAAAGAAATCCTCGGACGGGGCCCTGCCTTCGGCCAATTCCATGGCCCTGGGCAATCTCCTCCGCCTGGCCGGGCTTACCGGACGGGCCGACCTGCTGGAGAAATCGGACCGGCTGATGAGAGCCTTGGGCCCGGCCGTGGCTCAGGCTCCGGCTGGCCACACCCGCTTTGCCCTGGGGTTGGACCTGGCCCTGGGGCCGGCTTCCGAGGCGGTGGTGGCCGGCGATCCGGAAGAGCCCTCCACCATGAATTTGCTGGGGATGCTGGCCGGAGCCTTCCTGCCCCACACCGCGGTTCTGTACCTGCCTCCGGGAGAGGCGGGGGAAAAGATCCGGGGGTTGGCTCCCTTTACCGCAGAGATGGCCGTGCCGGAGGGAGAGGCCCAGGTGTATCTCTGCCGGGGAGGGGCCTGCCAGAGACCCCTGTCCGATCCGGAGGAGGTCCTGGAACTTCTGCAGCCTGCCCCGGACTGAGAACCCCGCAGGAGCAGCCCCAAAGGAGGGCTCTTTCAGACCTCGGCCAGGCCCTCGTAGATGGTGGAGGCGTCCTCCAGCCACATGGCCCATTTGGCCAGTTCGGCCTCGCTCAACCTGATCCCCATATCCCAGCCGTCATTTTTGCGCTGGCGCTGTTTGAGCCAGCGGACCTGGCCCTTGACGTCGATCAGGCCGGCCGGTTCGTCGCAGTGGATGCTGACCAGGACATCGTCCCCTTTTTTAATGACCGGTTGGCCCTGGGAACGGAGCCGCAACCCCCCGTTGCTGATGTCTATGGTGGAACAGAACAGGCGGTCCCGCCCCGTCTGGCCCAGCGGGCGAAAGGCGCCCTGGATCAGGGCCGGGTTGCGGCAATGGGCTCTTTTATCGGGTAGGTGGTTCATCCTGACCTCCGCTTCCAAAAATTCCAGTCGCCGTCTCCTCCCCAAATCGGCCCGGCCTACCTGACCGCCGACGGGGCGGGGAGGAGACATGTTTATGATAACATGTCTATTATTTATACCAAATGCAGGCCCAGCCGCCAGTGCCCGGTCCGCGGCGGGCAGACGTCTGGAGGGACTTTAAACGGATAATAGCTTGATCTGGCGGAATATTGGCCGACCGGCGCTTTACCGCTGAATATTTTCTGCGATCAATCCGTGACCGCCTTGACCACCCGCTCTCCGATGGCCTCCCAGCCCAGGGCCGGGGCCGAGGAACGCATCAGCTCAAACCGCTCCTGGGCCCTTTCGGGGGCCAGGAGTTCAGCCAACCGGGCTGCGTTTTGGTCCACCACCAGCTCCTCGATCGCCTCCCGCTGGTCCATGGTCAGGCCCAGGAGCACCTCCCGGTCGGACAAATCCAGCCCGGTTCGCTCTCCGGGGCGGGCGAAGTCCAGGATAAGATGGCTCCCTTCAGGCGCCACCTCCTCCAGCAGGAAGGAGCAGCCGCAGGCCCGGCTGACCAGGGGCAGCCCGCCGTAGGCGTAGGTCTCCAGCTGGGCGATGCCGAAGGGCTCGTAGATGGACATGCCCAGCTCCAGGTCCGAGGCGGTTCGCAGAGTCAGCAGATCGGTCTCTTCAGGAACCCGCTGCCCGGCGCATCCCCGCTCAAAGCCGAACTGATTGATGAAGACGCCCTTGACGGCCTTGGACTTGGCGTTGAAGATGGACAGAAAGTCGTAGATCCGCTCCTCCTCGCCCTCCAGATCGGGCCAGCCCTTGCGGTGCAAAACGGGCCATCCGTAGTCATTCTCCATGGTCCGGACTTCCCCTTCCGAACGGCCCGAGGCGATCAAGGTGGAGAGGAGGATATAAAAGCCCTTGACGGACTTGGCGGCCAGGTGGTCGTCCAGGCGGTGGAGCAGTTTGAGATCCCGCCACAGCCCCTTGCTGACGACCAGCCGGGTGACGTGGGTCGCGATCAGATCAGGCCGGAAGTTTAGCAGGGTTTCGCAGTAGTCCTTGATCTTCTTTCGGGCCCTCTCCTTGGCGGTCCAGTCCAGGGGTTCGAAATTAAAGCCGTTGTAGACCACCTTGATCTTGTCGGGGCCTATGGTGGGCTGGAAGTAAAGAAGCTGGTCCTTGACGTTGGGGCTGACCGCCAGAACTCCGTCCAGATGCTCCACCCGCCTGATCAGTTCGGCCCTGGAGTAGTGGGCCTGGGAGCCGAAGTCCTGCTCCATGGTCCGGCCCTGCTCAAGACCCAGTTTCACCAGATTGTCGAAGCCGATCTCGTGGGCCGGCAGATTCTCCACCACGCTTCGGGCCGGGGAGACCTCGTGGGCGTAGAAGAAGACCCTGTCCCCTCGGCGCTTCCCGTCCCGCCGGGCCGCGGCCAGGCAGAGGGCTGCGGGCAGGCCCATGTATTCGTGGGCCAGGTGGACCGCCGGCCGGTCTCCGTAAAGCGCCTCCAGCAGTTCCAGGTAGGGCACGGCCAGGCGGACGTACTGCTCGTAGTCCCAATCCTGGAACGGGGTGGAGTCCAGCCCGAAGTTCTCCCAGAAAAGATACTTCATCTTGTCGGAGAGGTTTTTTTTCAGGGCCCTGACGTCGGCCAGGACCAGATCCACGGGGCACCTCTTCTCCGGGCTCAGTTCACTGAACATCTCCCGTCTGCCGTAAACGATCCTGACCCCGGTCCTCTTCTCCAGGGGCCGGAATTTGGTGGCCCAGCCTTCCGGGTCGTATCCGTCCAGGCCGGAGTAGAGCAACTCTCCCCGTCCGGAGAGACGCTGTTCCAGCCCCCCTTCGGTCTCGAAAAGAGGACCGTATACCAGGGTCCGTTCAAAAATCCGGCCGTAGCTTTGGGAGGAAATCAGGCCTTCCAGAACAGCCCCTATGCCCCCGTATTTGCGCTGAGCCTCGTGGGTGGTGTGGACTGCTATCATGTCTTTCTCCTCGCCTTGGGGGTGGATGGGCGGGCTTCAGCTTTCAGCCCACTCCGGGTTGACCTGGTGGAAAAGGATCAAATACCTTTCCGGACCGGAGGGAAAGGCCCGGATCCGGCTCATGTGGCGCAGGGTGGCCACAGCCCGTTCCATCCGGGAGTGGTCCAGCCCCAGTTCCTCCCGCAGCCTTCCCGCCTCCACCGGCCCCTGGGCCAGGAGGTCCAGAATGCGGCGCTGGTCCTCTGAGAGATCCTCCTCCTTGGCCTCCAGCCGCCCGGCCGTGTAGGCGGCCCAGGGGTCGCAGGTTCGGGCCGGGGAGAGGGTGTCCATGTAGCAGTCCTCGCACAGCCGCCGGCCGTTGTGTTCGTAAAGCTCTTCTTCTTCGCGGCCACAGGCCTCACATAGCATAAAACCACCTCCTTGCCGTTCAATCATTCGGGGCGGCGGCGTTCTCTGCGGCCGCCTCCAAGGCCAGGGAGGCCCTGGTCCACTCCTCCTGGAGCCGGTCCAGCCGGGCCCGCAGCTCGGCCGCCTCCTTGGATCTTTGGGCGGCCTTGGCTCCGTCCTGGTAGATGGCCGGATCGGCCAGAGAGGCGTTGACCTTCTCCAGCTGGGCCTCCTTGTCTGCGGAGAGCTTCTCCAGGCGGCCCACCTCCTCCCTGAGCTTTTGGGTCTCCCGGCCCACCTGCTTGCGCAGCTCCGCCTCTTTCCGCCTGGCTTCCTTGTCTTTTCTGGCCTTGGTCTTGACCCGGCGGCCGCCGCTGCCGTTGTCCTTCGAGGGCTCCTCTCCGGGGCCGGTTTTGAGCTTCTGCCAGGTGGCCAGATAATCATTGAGGTTGCCTGGGTAGACGGTCAGGGTCGCCCCCCCCTCTCCTTCCGGATCGGGCTGGACCTCCCAGATGCGGTTGGCCACCGCGTTGATCAGGCGGCGGTCGTGGGTCACCAGGCAGATGGAGCCGGGCCAGGTTTTAAGGGCCTGCTCCAAAGCGGAGCGGGAGGGAATGTCCAGGTGGTTGGTTGGTTCGTCCAGAAGGAGGAGGTTGGCCCCGGAAAAGAGCAGCTTGGCCAAAACCAGGCGCGACTTCTCGCCCCCGGAAAGAACCGAGACCTTCTTGAAGACGTCCTCGCCGGAGAACAGAAAAGCCCCCAGCAGGGTCCGCATGGCCGTCTGGGTGGCCTGGCCGGAGACGGCCATCAGCTCCTCCAGAACGCTCAGTTCGGGGTTGAGCTGCTCTGTCTGGTGCTGGGCGAAATAGGCGATCTTCACGTTGGCCGGAACATTGCGCTCTCCCTCGTCCGGATGGACGAGCCCGGCCAGCATCTTCAGCAGGGAGGACTTGCCCGCCCCGTTGGGGCCCACCAGGGCGATCCGCTCGTCCCGGCCGACCCTGGCCTCCAGCCCTTCGAAGACCGGGATTTCCCGGCCGTAGCTCAGGTCCACCCCGGAAAGCTCGATCAGGTTGGCCGGGGGCCGGGTCCCCTGGGGGAAGACGAACCGGATCTCTCCGCCCTCCCCGGGCAGCTCGATCCGCTCCATCTTCTCCAAGGCCTTTATCCTGGCCTGGGCCTGCTTGGCCGTGGCCGCGCGGGTCCGGTTGCGGTCGATGTAACCCTTCATCTGGCGGATCTTCTCCGCCTGCTTGGCCTTGGCCGAGACCAGATGGGCCAACCGGTTCTGCTTCTCCTCCACGTAATAGTCGTAGTTGCCGGCGTAAAGCCCCAGCTTGCCCGAGTCCAGCTCGATGATGCGCTTGACCGTCTTGTTCAAAAAAGCCCGATCGTGGGAGATAACGATAACCGTGGTGTTGAGCCCCAGGAGGTACTCCTCCAGCCAGAGCATGGATTCCAGATCCAGGTGGTTGGTGGGCTCGTCCAGGAGGATCAGTTCCGGCTCGGCCAGAAGAATCCGGGCCAGCAGGGCCCTCATCCGCCAGCCCCCGGAAAAGACCTCTATCGGCCGGTCGAAATCCCGGTCCCTAAAGCCCAGGCCGTGGAGAATTCTCTCGGCCCTGGATTTGAGGGTGTAGCCGCCCAGATGGTCGTACTGCTCCAGCAGGGTCGACTGGCGATGGGTCAGGGCCAGCAGTTCCTCCTTACCCGGTTGGACGGCCAGGGCCCCTTGAATCGAGGCCAGCTCGTCGCTGATCCGCTTGAGATCGGTCACCGTATCCATGACCATGGGCAACAGCTTCTGGGAGCCCACCCGGCCCACCTCCTGGGGCAGATGGCCGATGGTCAGACCCTTGGATTTGTGGATGGATCCGCTGTCCGGGGAGGTTTCTCCCAGAATGATCTGGAAGAGGGTGGTCTTGCCCGCGCCGTTGGGCCCCACCACCCCGATCCGGTCGCCGCCGGCGACATGGAAGGAGGCCTCCCTGAGCACCTCCTGGCGGCCGTAACTTTTAGAAACTTCGTAAAAATCAATCATGGCGGGGGAAGTATACCAGGCCCCGGAGGGGGCGGCAAACAACTCCATTCGGCCCAGCCGGGAGGGGGGCCTTTAAAAAATATGGATTCCTGCTGAAACATCCCCGGAGCCGGGGGTTCGGCCCGGAGCCGGATGAGACGGACGGGCGGCCTTCACCACCCTTCAGCTATCTCTTATGGGCTGTTTCTAACAAATTGTCCACCCGGGCAGCCGCTATATCTGGTTGAAAAAAATCCACAGGCTGGCTCCCAGGGCGATCAGGGCCAGAACCAGCAGCAGGACCGCCGGAATCCAGGTTTTCAGTTTCGAAGGGGAGGACAGGGTCTCCAGATCATTCCCACCCTGGAACATGGAGGCCTCGTCCCTGGCTTTTTCGTTCAAAGGTTTGGCGTCCTTGATTGCGGGGCCCTCCCTTGGGATCTCCCTCTCTTGGCCTTTCGCCTCGTCTTCTTCCACGTCGATTCCACCAGGACGAAAGAGCGGGCCCATCTCTATTCCGTACTCCTCGCCCAGGGAGGTGCTCTTTTCCTCACTTTCCGGAGCCCTGAAACCGCCCGAAAAAAATGAGTCATCATCCGGTTCCAGATCCTCTTCCGGAGCGGCCGGGGAGTGCTCCTCTTCAGGTTCCGGGGCGGGTTTTCCCGACGCCTTCTCTCCCGGCTCTTCGGGCTGGGCTGTTTCGTCCGGATAGGTCGTTTCCCGGAATTCCATGGCCCGGGGAGGGGTCGGAGACTCCCCGGGGGGGGAGGAATCGTCGGCATCCGCCTGTTCCTCCTCCGCCTCGCCCTCTTGGGGGGATTGAGCCGGAAGGCCCTGGCCGGCGGTCATCTCGGACACGACTTGCTCCACCATGGTCCGGTCGACCAGGCCGGCCTCTCCGGAAAAGGCGTTGAGCAGGGCCTGGTCGCAGATTTGATTGATAAGCCGGGGTATCCCCGTGGAGGCCAGGGCCACGGCCTCAAGGGCTTCCGGGCCGAACAGCTCCGGGTCGCCCCCGGCCACCTTGAGCCGGTGACGGACGTAATTGATCACCTGGCTCCGTTCCAGGGGTTTGAGGATCTTGACGCTGGACAGCCGCTGCCGCAGGGGCCTGGCCTCGGTGGCTTGAAGGTGCTGGATCAGTTCGGGTTGGCCCAGAAGGATAATCTGGATCAGCTTGGTGGTCTCTGTTTCCAGGTTGGTCAGGAGACGTATCTCCTCCATGTCCTCAGACGAAAGAAGCTGGGCCTCGTCGACGATGATCAGAATCCGCTTGCCCTGGTTGGTGAGCTGGATAAGCCTCTTGTTCAGTTCCTCCACCTGGAGCAGTTTGGACCCCGTAAGGCCCTTCAGGCCCACCTGCTGGGCCACAAATGAGATCAGCTCCCCCCGGGCCGAAAAGGGATGAAGAATGGAGATGAGCTGGGTTCCTTCCGAGAGGTACCTGGTCAGGGTCCGGCCCAGGGTGGTCTTGCCCGAGCCGATGGGCCCGGAGACCACCATCAGGCTTTTTCTGGAGGCGACGCAATGGATCATGGCGGCCAGGGTCTCCCGGTATTGGGGGCCGGGATAAAAAAAAGCCGGGTCCGGAGTGCTCTCGAAGGGGAGAACCTCCAAATTAAAATGATTCGTATACAAATTCACCTCGCCTCTAAGCTTACCGGTTCCGGAAACCAGCCCCGGCAACAGGTATCAGAGAATATGTTCCGCCCTCTTTATACCTTATAAAGTTCGGGAACGGGCGCGAACAGAATCACCCCGGATCCCGGCCAGCGCACAACTTTTCCGGATGTAGATTATCATACGAGGCCGGTGCCGTAAACTTCTCTATACATATCATAATAAAAGCCGAAGCCGCCGTTCCCTCGACTGATCACGGCCGGACTCCCTCATATTTGCGAACTTTCGGAGTTGTTAACAGGGGTGGTTTACAGAAAATACTCGACCACTCCCCCGCCTGTCCTGGCGGGAAATATTTTTCCGCTTAAGCAGAGGACCATAGTCTAAGATATAATGCTTTTCGGCCCTATCCCGCCCCCGACAGGAGAGCTTCCGCGCCCTTTGGGGTTTTAGCCTTGACGGGGGAATATTATGGTCGAAAATAAAATGCATCGGCCGAGGAAAGATCTGGCGGACCAGGTTTGGGGGAATACCCCCCAGACGGACACTCGGCCCCTTAACCGGAGCTTCGCCTCCCGAACCGGGCCGGGCGCGGGCGGTTATGCCGATGAATGGGACCCAATAATCGCAATTGAGACCTTTGCGGAACATCAAAAGCCGCAAAGAGGAAAAGAAAGACAGGCTGTCCGAACCTTCCCATCCTCAGGTCAAGGAGGCGCAAGTGTCAGAGTTGTCCGGAAAAATTCAAACGGTATTGGGGATCATCGAGCCCGGGGAGCTGGGAATCACCCTGCCCCACGAACATATTGTCTGCGACGGCTCGGCCTGGTTTGTGGAGCCTGAAGAGGCCACCGAAAAGGAGATGTCCCGGCGTCCGGTCTGCCTGGAGAACCTGTGGTGGATCCGCTACAACTGGTTCAAAAACAGAGACGATCTGGTGACCACGGACGAGGATCAGGCCGTCTGGGAGCTGGAGCACTTCAAACGGGCCGGGGGTTGTTCGGTGGTGGAGATGTCCAACCACGGCCTGGCCCGGGACCCCCTATCCTTGGCCCGCGTCTCCCGAGCCACCGGGCTCAACGTGGTCATGGGCTCGGGCTACTATCTGGCGGTGAGCCTCCCCCCCGGCTTCGAGAACAAAAGCCAGAAAGAGATCACCGCGGAGATCGTCCGGGACATTCAGGAGGGCGTGCCCGGCAGCGGCGGCATCAAGGCCGGGTTTATCGGCGAGATCGGCACCTCCTGGCCCCTGGACCCCAGAGAGGAAAAATCGCTCCGGGCGGCGGCCCAGGCCCAGAAGATCACCGGAGCCAACCTGAACGTCCACCCCGGCCAGGCCGAGGTGTCCGCCTTCAGGGCGGTGGAGATCCTGGAGGAGGAGGGGGCCGACCTGACCCGTACCACCATGGACCACATCGACCGGGCCGTGCGGGACAAGGAGAATCGGTTAAAGCTGGCCGAAAAGGGCCTGATCCTGGAGTACGACCTCTTCGGCCGGGAGGGCTACTACCCCCAGGAGCAGCGCCTGATCGACCTGCCCACCGATCACCAGAGGATCAACGAGATCGTGGAGTTGATGGAGGCCGGATACGAGAAGCAAATCCTGATCAGCTCGGACATTTGGAACAAACACCAGCGCCGGACCTACGGCGGTTGGGGGTACGACCACATCCTCCGCAACGTGGTCCCGGCCATGCGGGCCAAGGGCCTGACCGAGGAGCAGATAACGACCCTGCTGGTGGAAAATCCCAGACGGGTGTTCACCTTTGTTTAAGAAGAAATCTCCTCTTTGCGAGGAATAACAAAAATTAGGTCCACCCAACAAGGCCGTACGGGACCTCGGAAAGATGATCCCGATATCCCGTGCGGCTTTTCATACAACTCATCTCCGCCGCCTGTTTTAACGGTGGAGCGATAAGGAGCGGACCTCAAACGTCCAATACCTCTCTAACCTTCCTCAACAGAGCCGCCCTGGTGAAGGGTTTGGCCACGAATCCCGCCGCTCCGGAAGCCATGATGTCCGTCAGCTGGCCGTTCAGGGAGTAGCCGCTGGCGATTATGACCTTGGCCCGTGGATTGATTTTCAGAAGCTCCTTTAGGCACTTGTGGCCGCCCATCCCGGGCATGCTCACGTCCAGGATGACCAGATCCACGTCCTCCGGCCGCCGGCGATATAGCTCCAGGGCCTCCTCTCCGGTGGCGGCCGAGAGAGTCTTGTACCCCTGCCTGCTCAAAAGCTGCTGGCCCAGATCCAAGAGAGCCTCTTCATCATCGACCAGAAGGATGGTCTCGTTGCCGCCTGGAATCTTCGTGTCCAACGGCTCCACCCTCTGCTCCGTGCTGGCCGAACGGATGGCCGGGAGGTAGACCTTGAAGGTGGTTCCCTGACCCACCTCGCTGTAACACATGGTATACCCGCCGTGGCTCTTGACGACACCGTAGACCGTGGCCAGGCCCAAGCCGGTCCCCTTGCCTACCTCCTTTTGGGTGAAGAAGGGGTCGAAGATGTGCTCCTGGGTCGCCCTGTCCATCCCGTGGCCTGTATCGGAGACGGTAAGGAGAATGTAGTCTCCCGGATTCGCTCCGGCGTGCTGGCCGCAGTAGTCCTCTCCCAGGGTCACGTTTCCGGTTTCGATGACCAGCCGGCCCCCTTCGGGCATGGAGTCTGCGGCGTTGGTTCCCAGGTTCAGCAGGACCTGGGAAAGCTGGCTGGGGTCGGCGCTAGTCAACCACAGCTCCGGTTCCAGGCGTCGCTCGATCTTGATCATCCTGGGGATGGTCCGCTCCAGCATCTTCTCCGTCTGGAGCACCACCTTGTTCAGGTCCACGGGCTTCAATTCCGGCTTCAGCTTGCGGCTGAAGGTCAGGATCTGGGTCACCAGGTCCTTGGCCCTTTGTCCGGCCCTGATGATCTCCTTTATCTGGTCGGGTTGGACCCTGCCTTCTTCGGCGTCGTCCAGGGCCAGTTCCGAATAGCCGATGATGGCCGCCAGGATGTTGTTGAAGTCGTGGGCGATCCCTCCGGCCAGGGTGCCCAGGGCCTCCATCTTCTGGGCCTGACGGAGTTGGGACTCCAGGTTGTCCTTTTCCTGCTGAGCCTGCTTCAGTTCGGTGCTGTCCGTGGCTATCTGGAGCCTTACAATACGGCCGTCCACCCACTTTATGGCCCGATCGTAGTTGATATACCATCTGCCTGTTACGGGATTTTGGTCCTCCCAGATCTCCATCTTGGTGGGTCTGCCCTGGGCGTCCACCAGCTTGGGATTGGTGCAGTAGGAGCAGGGCCCGGCTTCCCGGCGTATGGACTGGTAGCAGGTCCGGCCGGTCAGGTCGGCGCCGAAGGCATCCTGCATGTTCTGGTTCATAAACAGGATTTCGTGGGTCTCCATGTCCGCCACATAGATGTGGGAATCGATTCCGCCAAGGATGGTCAGGAGTCGCTGGTGGGCTTCTTTGAGGTCCTGACGGGCCTTTTTCCGGTCGGTGATGTCCAGAAGGGAGAAGGTCAGCCCGGTCGAAGGATCGTTACGGTCCAGCGGGGTGCCCCTGATCAGAACGTTGATGATCCGGCCGTCCTTGCGCCGGAACACGGTTTCCACCGTGCCCAGGCCCCGCTCCCCTATCTGGCGGAGCATCTCCTCCCCCACATAGTCGAAATCCCGGTCCGAGGGGTAGATCATCCTGGCGTTCTTCCCGATCAGCTCCTCTTTGGAGTAGCCCACCATGCGGCAGAACTCTTCGTTGACCTCCTGGATTACCCGGTTGACGGCCAAGCTGATGCCGACGGGCGCGGCCCGGAAGATGCTCCGCATCTTTTTTTCGCTTTTGCGCAGGGCGTCCTCGGCTAGGAGCTGATCGGTGGCGTCCAGATAGAACCCGGCGATAAGGGGCGGCCGGCCGCTCCTCTGGATCAGGAATTTATGGTTGGTCATGGTCCGGCGCCGTCCGTCCGGTTCCTCTATGACCTCGGTGAGGGTCAGGGGCCCACCGCTTTTCAGAAGCTGCCGGTCTGTTTCGGCGTAACGCTCCGCCTTTTCCCTGGAAAAGATCTCATGGGGGGCCCGGCCCAGGATCTCCTCCAGGGAGAGGCCGAAAAACTGGTACGTTTTGTCGTTCATGTACAGGTAGCGCCCCTGGTGATCCTTGATGTACACCAGGCCGGGAATTTGCTGGGCGAACAGACTGAAGCGCTCCTCGCTGTCGCGGAGGGCCTCCTCCGTCCGCTTGCGCACGGTGATGTCCAAGGAGACCGAGAGGAGGAGTTCCTCCTCGCCCAGGGTGATGACCTCGCCGGAGAAAAGCATGTCCAGGCGCTCGCCCCGGCGGTTCAGCCTGCCGACCTCCATGTTGTGGACCGAACCTTTGTCCCTGATCAGGTCGATAATTTTATCCCTGGTCTCTGGATCGGCCCAAGTATTGAGTTCCACCGAAGTTTTACCGAGGATCTCCTCCTTGGCGAATCCGGTGGATTCCAGGAAAAAGTCGTTGACGTCGAGGTAACGGCCGTCCTTGAGAGAGGACAGCACCACCCAGACCGGACTTCTCCGAAAGGCCTTGGCGAACTTCTCCTCCGAAAGACGCAAGGCCTCCTGGGCCCGCTTTGTTTCGGTGACGTCGCGGATGACCCCGATGGATCCCAAGACCTTGCCCTGCCGGCGATAGGGCTTTCCGGTGAGTTCAGCGAAGAAAGCTGTTCCGTCCTTGCGTTTCATGCTCAGGCCGAGATGGTCTGTGGAGAGACCTTTTCCCAGACTGTCCCTGAAGGAGAGAAGGCCCCTGTCCAAGGAACCCGGATCCAGGAACTCGGAGAAATGGCGTTTCAACATCTCCTCGGCCCGGTAACCGAAAATATTCTCCGCCACGGGAGACATGTAGGTGATCAGCCCCTGCCGGTCGGTCACGTAGACCGTTTCGACCATCTGCTCGGTAATGGAACGGAACTTCTCCTCGCTGTCCCGCAAGGCCTCTTCGGCCTGGTTGCGTTTAGTGGTGTTATCGTAAACAGCCACGATCTCGCCACTGGGCAGCTTGAAGACATAGTTTTCTACCCACAGGGTCAGCAGGTCATCGTGGTATATGCTGCTGGGCTGATGTTCCGGGACGCCGGTCCTCCAGACCCGCTTCAACACCTCCAGGAGCCCCATCTCCTCCACGCCGGGGAATACTTCCATGATGCTGCGGCCGATGGTCTCCTCTTTTTTCTTCATCCCCGAGGCCAAGCCCGCCCGGTTGAGGTTCTTGATGATGAAATCCCGACCGTCCTCCACGGCCTCGTAAATGGCTACCCCGTTGCTCATGTTGTCGAAGAGCTCCCGGAAAAGGGTTTCGCTCTCCTGCAGGACCTGCTCGGTCCGAACCCGGTCGGTGGTCTCTCGGATCACCCCGACCACCCCCTTGAACATACTGTCTTCATCCCGTATGGGCGTGGTAACCAGTTCGATCCAGATGGGTTCGCCGTCCCGACGGATGACTTCCAGGAGAACCCCTCGGCTCTTGTTGTCATTTTGGCCGAGGGCCTCGCTCTCATATCTTTGGCGGGCGTATTCCTTGGCCTGCCCCAGGCTACGGGGCGAAACGAGCCCCTCCAGAGGCAACTTCATCAATTCCTTGGGGGTATAACCCGTCATCCTTTCCACCGAAGGGCTGAAGTAGGTCGGCCGGAAGACCTGGTCACCCATATAGATGACGTCGAATGAATTTTCGAACAGCAGTCGGAACCGCTCCCGGCTTTGAGCCAGGGCATCCTCGGCTTCCTTCTTGGCCGTGATGTTCTCGAAGGATACAGCCAGGTGATTGTCGGGCAGCCGGAAGGCCTTGATATTGTAAAACTCCTTCAGCTTGTCGTCCCGGCAGGAAAAATTTTCGCTTTCGTAGGGCCGCCCGGTATGCATGACTTCGACCAGCCGGGCCTTGAGGTCCTTGGCCTGCCCGTTAGGCCAGATCGTCTCGAAGCTCTTTCCAACCCGGTCGGCGAGGTTGATCCCGGTCAGCTTGGCTGATTCGGGGTTGCTCTGGACCAGAATCAGCCGGTCCGGCGGCTGGTAACAATAGATGAAAAGCCCGGCCGGAATGAGGTTGAAGATGTCCTCGGCCCATCCGGACGCCTGGTCCCGCCCCAGGGGTTCCGCAGCATTCCGGAGGGAGATGATTACCTCCGAAACTGTTTCGTTATCCGTCTCGAACAGGGGCGTGGTGCTGATGGAGACCCAGATCAGGGACCCATCCTCTTTTTTTATTCCCATTTTTTGGCTGGTAATGGGTTTTCCGCCGGCTAGGGTGATAGCGGCGGGATGTTGATCGGGCCGGCAGGCGGAGCCGTCTTCGTTGACCAGGTTCCACTCCTGGAGGGTGAGGGTCCGGCCCACCGCCCGGTCCGCCGCCAATCCTAAAAGAGCCTCCGCGGTCCTGTTCCAAACCGCGACAGAGCCATCGGCCTTGAGGCAGATCAAACCCTCAGCGGCATATTGGACCATCTGGGTATATATGTCGCTCATGCTTCTCCGTCTCCAGAGGCTGAATCCCAATAACATGCCAGGTTTTCAAACGACTGATGAAAAAACAAACAACCCGGGGCCTCTATAAAATTCAAAACACGCCGCAGTTTTGGAAAATGAATCAGGCGCCGACCCTTAGACAAAATATAACCAAGTGTTGAAGCACACGAGGTTCAATTCCACACATCCGGCCGCCGCCGTGTCCGGTTGTTTAAGGACAGTTTCAATGAATTTGATCCACATTATAATCCACGAAAGCGGTTTCGTCCTCCCCACGAATCAAGATTATCAATTTATTATACCATTACAAGGTTAATTATAGAACCAAAGTTTGTCAATTGGGGCCACCCGTCCGGGATGCATAAGGGCCCTCCACTCCCGGTCAATTTTGCGATGTCCGGCTCCAGGTAGTTCCGGCTTCACCCTTCCCTTATTTTTTATCATATTATGAATAACCACCGTTTAATCATCAAAAAAATCCATGGTTAGGGCGGTTTTTTTATAAAAATTAAATGACAAGGCGGATTATTGTCGACTATTATGTCGACATGACAAAAGCAGACTTGACCGAGAAGGTTTATCGAGAGATCCGGCAGCGGATCCTGGCCTTCAAGGTTTTGCCGGGAATGCGGATCTCCGACAAGGAGATCGCCGAGGAGATGGGCCTCAGCCGTACCCCGGTCAGGCAAGCTTTGTACAAGCTGGTGGAAAAGGGACTGGTCGAAGCCAAACACAACAGGGGGTTCAGGGTCAGGATCTTCTCCATTGACGACGTTAAGGATCTCTATATGTTCCGGGAGGCCCTGGAGACCCTGGCCGTGAGGCAGACGGCGGTGAACATGTCCCCAGAGAAAGCGGCTCTGCTGCGGGGTCACCTGGACGCCTATCCGGGGATGATCAAAACCGGGGATCTGATCGGATTCACCAAGCTGGACGGCCAGTTCCACCAGATGATCGCCGACTTCTCCGAAAGCAGGCTCCTAAGTAAAACCGTCGGCAATCTTCAGGATCAGTTGTGGGCCGTGCGTCGCTATCAGCATCTGGCCCCCACAAGTTTTGTCGAAACCTACGACGAGCACGGCTCGATCATAGAGCATCTGATCAAAAACCGTTCCGAGGAAGCGGTTAAAATAATGTCGGACCACATCCTCAACTCCATGGAGGTGGTCGTCAACATGCTGCAGGATATGGGTATCTAGGAGGCATTAGTGGGCGGGACGGCGGACAAGGATGTTTATCGTAAGTATTTTTCCCCCTGCCTGGCCAAATCCACCGACCTGCTGGTCGAACGGGGCCGGGGCCCCTATCTTTACACCACCGGGGGAGACGAATACCTTGATCTGGTCCAGGGTATCGCCGTAAACGCCCTGGGCCACCACCCCGAGGCCGTCCTGGCGGCCGCCCGGAAGCAGATGGACAATCTGGTTCACGCCTCCTTCAACCTGGTCAACTACCCCGTCACCCTGGAGCTGGCCGCCAGCCTGGCCCGGGTCACCCCCGGGGACCTGGACATGTTTTTTCTGACCAACAGCGGGGCCGAGGCGGTGGAGGGCTGCCTTAAACTGGCCCGCTACGCCACCGGGCGGACCGGCTTCCTGGCCTTCAAGGGCGGGTTCCACGGCCGGACCATGGGCGCGGCCTCCATCACCACCTCCTCGGTGAAGTTCCGCCAACACTACGCCCCCTTTGTGCCCCAGGTCTATTTCGCCCCATACCCCTACTGTTTCCGCTGCCCCTACGGACAAAAAGAGGACTCCTGCTCCCTGGAGTGCCTGGAGGCGCTTAAAAGCGACCTCAAGACCGTGATCCCGGCGGAGGAGATCGCCTGCGCCGTGTTCGAGCCGGTCCAGGGGGAGGGCGGATACATCGTACCGCCCCAAAAATACGTCAAAGCCCTCAGAGAGTTCTGCGACGAGCACGGGATTCTGCTGGTCTTCGACGAGGTCCAGACCGGGGTGGGCCGGACCGGCCGGTTTTTTGCGGCCCAGCATTTCGAGGTGGTGCCGGACATCATCTCCATGGGCAAAGCCATCGGCGGAGGGTTCCCCCTGGGGATAGTGGCCGCCGCCGAAAGCCTGATGTCCCGCTGGTCGGCCGGAGCCCACGGCACCACCTTCGGGGGACATCCGGTAGCCTGTGCGGCCGCAGTGGAGGTAATAAGACAGGTGGCTTCCGAGGAGTTTCTGAGCCGGGTCAGGCGGTCGGGGGAATATTTCCGCGGCGGCCTCGAAAAGCTCCGGGAGAAACATTCGGGTCTGGGCGATGTCCGCGGCGTGGGGCTGATGAATGCGGTGGAGCTGGTGGGCGGGAACAACCGGCCCGACCCGGACCGGACGGCCCTGGTGATAAAAAAGCTCCTGGAGCGGAAAATCCTGGTCCTGTCCTGCGGTCCGGATAAGAATGTGCTGCGGTTTATTCCGCCTTTGAATGTGGAGGCGGTGCTGGGTCGGGTCTTGGCGGCCCTGGATCAGGTCCTGGCCGAAACCGCCTGAAACCCGGTCCCGCCCGTTGCCTTCGGGGGCGGCGGGTTTCGTTGCCCGCAAAACCGTAAACTGCCCGGTTAGGCCGGCCTGAACAATATGATCCGTGTCGGGTCAGGGGAAACTGAGCTTTTCATTTATTAGGAACCGTATGATCGGCGGGTAGCGATCAACCGGATCGGCCTATATGTGCCGCGGGGGTTATGATGGCTGGCTACGGAAGGTTTTTGGCGATGGTCAGGAGGATCATCAGCGGGGTCGTCGTTTTTATGCTGGCCTTGTTGGTGATCATCGTCCTGACCGCAGTTTTTTTCCGTTATGTCCTTAACGACTCCATCACCTGGTCCTCCGAGGTCGCCAGGTATATGTGCATCTGGGTCGGATTCCTGTCGGCCTCGCTTATCGTGGCCAACCGGGGACACTTGGGCCTGGAGTTCGTGGTCAAAAAAATGCCTGAACCGGCGACCAGGCTGATCCGGCTGATAAGCGACTCGGCCATCCTAGCCTTCCTGGCGGTGATCCTCTACCAGGGGATCAAACTGGCCATTTTCCAACTAGAGCAGAATTCCCCCTCCTTGGAGATATCCATGTTCTGGCCCTATGCCTCGGTCCCGGTGTTCGCCTGCCTCATGGCCCTGGAATTCATCCATCTGGTCTGTCTTGATATTAACGACCTGAAGCGGTCGGGCTCGGAGGGGAAATGACTCCGCTGCTGATCACTTTTGTCATCACCCTGCTGATGGGCATGCCCATCGCCTTCACTCTGGGCATCACCGCCCTGGTCACCTTGCTCCTGACCCCGGATATTCCCCTCCAGATTCTGCCCCAGAAAATGTTCACCGGGGTGGATTTCTTCTCCCTGGTGGCGGTGCCGTTCTTCATCCTGGCCGGGGAGCTGATGAACCGGGGCGGCATCACCGACTCCATTGTGGAGTTTTCCCAGCAGCTGGTCGGGCGGCTGCGGGGTGGCCTGGCCCACGTCAATATTCTGGCCTCCATGTTTTTCGCCGGCATTACCGGCGCGGCCGTGGCCGACACCTCCGCCTTAGGTTCGATCCTTATTCCGGCCATGGAGAAGGAGGGCTATCCGCCCCGCTTCGCCGCGGCGGTGACCGCCTCCAGTTCGGTCATGGGCCCCATCATCCCGCCCAGCATCATCATGATCGTCTACGCCCTGGTGGAAGGCGGGGTCTCCATCGGGGCCCTGTTCATGGCCGGGTTCGTTCCAGGGGTGGCCATCGGCCTGTTCCAGATGGTGGTGGCCTCCTTCATCGCGGCCAAGAGGGATTACCCCAAATTCAGCGAGAAGTTCTCCTTTCCTGTATTCTGGAAGACTTTCCGGCGGGCCTTCCTGCCCCTTATGACTCCCGTGATCATCATGGGCGGAATCCTAGGGGGCATCTTCACCCCCACCGAAGCGGCCGCCGTGGCCGACCTCTATGCCATCATCCTGGGGATGTTCATCCTCAAGACCATCAAACTCAGAGACCTGCCCGAGCTGCTGCTCAAGACCTGCAAGACCACCTCCATGGTCTTTCTGATTTTCTGCATGGGAAAGGTCCTGGTGGTTCTCTTCACCATGAACATGCTCCCCCAGCTGTTGACTGAATTTATCACCAGCATCAGCGACAATCCGCTGATTTTCCTGATTATAGTAAACTGCGTTCTGCTCGTGATCGGCTGTTTCATGGAAGTCGGGGTGGCCATCATCATTCTGGTGCCCATTCTTTCGCCGGTGGCCCAGGCCTTCGGCATCGACTCGCTTCACTTCGCCATGATCGTGATCGTCAACCTGTGCGTAGGGCTGGTCACTCCGCCCCTGGGGGTGGTATTGTTCGTGGCCTGCGGTATCGCCGAGGTGCCCATGGAGGAGCTGATCCGGGCGGCTTGGCCGTTTCTTTTAGCCATCATCGCCGTGCTGCTTTTGGTAACCTATATTCCCGCCTTCACCCTGACTGTTCCCCGGCTTTGCGGCCTGCTGTGATCACCATGCAGGCAGAATGAATAAATTAAACCGTTTTTAAGGAGGATTTCATGAAAGTTGCTCGTTTATTTGCGACGGTCGTCATGGTGATGGCCCTGACCCTGGCCCTGGCTGGCCCGGCTGCGGCCGGCCCCAAAACCATCAAGCTTTCGCTCCACATTCCGCCCAAGGAGGAGGTGCCTTCCTACGCGGCCATACTTTACTTCAAGAGCCTGGTGGAGAGCCAAACCAAGGGGCAGATAAAGGTCCAGATCTTCCCGGCCAACCAGCTGGGCTCCGAGCGGGAGAGCCTGGAAGGACTGAAGATGGGCACCCACCAGATGGACCTGACCAGCTCCGGCGCGGTTCCCAATTTCTTTCCGGAGATCCAGTGCTTGGCCATGCCCTATCTGTTCAGCAGCAGGGCCGTGGCCTGGAAGGTCTTTGACGGCTGGTTCGGCCAGGAGTTGGCCGAGGCCATGGCCAAGAAGACCGGCATGCGCATGCTGGGAATATGCGAGAACGGGATCCGCCACTTCATCACCGTTAAAAAGAAGGTCGAATCCCCGGCCGACCTGAAGGGGCTCAAAATCAGGACCATGGAGAACCCGGCCCACATGAAAATGGTCAAGGCCCTGGGCGCCAGCCCCACCCCCATCTCCTGGGGCGAGCTGTACACCGCCCTCCAGCAGGGCGTGGTGGACGGCTATGAGCTGCCCACCCCCCTGACCGAGTTCGCCAAGCTCTACCAGGTCTCCAAGTACGTCATCCTGGACGGCCACCTCTACGACCCGGCCTTTATCTGGATCAACGAGAAGTTCTTCCAGAGCCTGAGCCCGGAAGAAAAATCCATCATCAAGAACGCGGTCATCGAGGCCAACGTGATCGAGCGGGCCAAGCAGGCCTACTGGACCGAGGTCCAGGCCGCGGGCAACCTGGTAAAAGAGGGCATGGTCCTGACCTCGCCCTCGCCCGAGGCCCGGGCCCAGTTCCGCAGCATAACCCAGCCGGCCGTGGCCGAGTTCATCAAGGAAAAGATCGGCACCGAGTGGACCGACAAGCTCAACAAGGCCATTGCCGACGCCGAAGCCGAACTGGCTAAATAGTCCCCATCAGGAGCATGCGGCGGGCCCCCGGGGGCCCGCCGCAAACCGCCTGCAAAGATTCAATCAAGAGGCTGCCATGGATAGCTTGCGCCAACTCCCCCCCTTTGCCTCTCCCCGGATAGCCCGGCTCCAGCCCTCCCTGATCCGGAAGGTCATGGTCAAATCGGCCGCCATGGAGGCGGCGGGCCGGGAGGTCATCAACTTGGGCATCGGCCGGCCGGATTTCGACACGCCCCGGCCCATCAAGGAGGCCGCCATCAAAGCCCTGGAGCAGGGCCGGGTCCACTACACCATGGCCCGGGGCCTGATCGAGCTGCGGGAGGCCATCGCCCAAGACGCCCAGGACCGGTTGGGCCTTGCCGTGGACCCGGAGGAGGAGGTGATCGTCACCTCGGGCAGTTCCAACGCCATCATGACCGTGCTGCTCACGGTGCTGGAGCCCGGCGACGAAATTCTGGCTCCGGAACCGCTGTACCTTTTCTACAG
Organism: Desulfarculia bacterium; assembly: GCA_963662305.1. Classification (GTDB taxonomy): domain Bacteria; phylum Desulfobacterota; class Desulfarculia. The sequence goes on from OY759351.1 coordinate 2,971,077, forward strand.
CGACTGGGGCGAACCCCTGGGCGTCTCCACGGTCAGCGTACCCCTTGACCCGGACCAAGGGTTTCAGATCACCGAGGAGGCTCTCCGGGCCGGGGTGAGCGACAGAACCAAGGTCGTCATCTTGAACTCGCCCCACAACCCCACCGGGTCCGGACTGGACCGGGCCAGTCTGGAGGCCGTGGCCAAGGTGGCCCAGGAGCACGATCTGCTGGTGATCAGCGACGAGGTCTACGACAAGATTATCTACCCGCCCTTTACGCACCTCAGCCCGGCCGCCCTGCCGGGCATGAAGGAGCGGACCGTGGTGGTCAATTCCTTTTCCAAGCCCTACGCCATGGACGGCTGGCGGATCGGCTACCTGATCGCCCCGGCCGGACTGGCCGAGGAGATCGAAAACTGCCACCACCGCAACGCCATGTGCGCCAACACCTTCGCCCAGTACGGAGCTCTGGAGGCCCTCCGGATGAGTCCTGAGATTTTCCGGCCCATGCTGGAGGAGTACCGGGCCCGGCGGGATTTGGCCCTGGACCTGCTGGGCCGCTCCGACCAGGTCACGGTGCACCCGCCCCAGGGGGCCTTCTACCTCTGGGTCAGGCTGGAACGCCCCGGCGCGGACGACCTGGCCGTGACCGAGGAGTTGCTGGACAAAACCGGGGTGGCGGTGACCCCCGGGATAACCTTCGGTCCCAGGGGAGGGGGCCACCTCCGGCTCTCCTACGCCACCTCGCTGGAAAACCTGGAAAAGGGAATCAAGGCGATTCTGGAGGTTCTGCCTCTTATGGGACGGGCCGAAACTAAGTAGCCATTTCGAGCATTGGTAAAAACCGGCCTCCCCGGCAAGAGCGTTTTACAACACTCCTGTATAGTTACGTCTTGACCCGGCAAGCCTTTTCATGGTTATCATAATTATTGCGGTATAACCGACCTGATAATTGAGCCGCCGTTGGCTTCCCCTTGTTTGTTCCGGTTGCGCCGCGCCGTCCGAATAAAAGAAACCTTGGGAGGCGTCATGAAAATGGGGAAATATTTGGCCGGGGGATTGGCTGCCTTTCTGATCTGTCTAGCTGTGGGCCTGACGGGTTCCGTCCAGGCCGCTGAGATATTCGTTGCCCCGAATGGTTCCGACGACAACCCGGGCACCGAAGCCGCGCCCTTGGCCACCCCCAACGCGGCCCTGCGGGCGGCCTCGGCCGGAGATTCGGTCATCCTGCGCGGGGGGACCTACACCGGCGGGGAGGTCAGGGTCGAAACCCCCAACGTGACGATTAAGTCCTATCCCGGAGAGTGGGCCGTGCTGCACTGCCCGGATTCGGATGACATCACGCTTCAATTCCGGCTGGGCTCCGACGGTTCCAGGCTGGAACGGGTGGAGGTGACCGGGGCTTTTTACGGAATCAAGTTTCAGTCCAACTGGGACTGGGGCGAACCGACCCGCTACGGGGCCAGCAACATAACCATTACCGACTGCAAGATCCACGACACGGCCAACGCCTGCGTCAAGGTCACTCCGGGTTGCGACGACATCACCTTTGAGGGTTGCGAGATATACAATTCCGGGGTCACCGACCCGGGCAGCGCGGAGGCCATCGACAACGTCAACGGCGACCGGATGACCGTCCGGGGCTGCTACATCCACGACATCCGGGGGGCCGGTCTGTACGCCAAGGGCGGAGCCATCGGGATGGTGGTGGATAGATGCATGATCGTGAACTGCGACGGGGGCGGGGTCATGATCGGGTTCGACACCAGCCCCGAGTGGTTCGACCTGGAGATCAACCCCGACTACTATGAAAGCATCGACGGCATGGTCGCCAACTGCATCATCGTCAATACCCAGTACGCGGGTATCGGTCTTTACGCGGCCCGGGGCGCCCAGGTCTACAACAACACCCTGGTCAACACCGCCCAGGAGGGCCACGCCGCCCTATATTTCGGGCTGACCTACCAGGATTGGGAGCCCCAGGCCCTGCGGCCGCCCTCGGTCAACCCGATCATCAGAAACAACATCGTGATTAATTCCAGCCAGGCCGAGGCCACCGCCGTGGGTATCCGGTACAGCGACGATCTGGGCGGCATGAGCGCCCTTTCCGGGATGCCGGCCATGAGCAACAACATCTACTATTGGACCGGCACTGCGGCCTATTTCGAGGACAACAGGCCGGACAGCACTCTTTATGGCGGTCTGGCCCAGTGGCAGGCCCACATCTCCGGCGGAGCAGGCTCCCTGGAGGCGGATCCTCTGCTGGATGAAACCTACCATCTCACTCCCGGCAGCCCGGCCATAGACGCCGGATTCACCTGGACCGGAGAGGGTCAGGCCGCCGCCGATTACGACGGCCAGATCAGGACCAGCCCCTTTGATATCGGGGCCGATGAGTTTTAGGCCTACGTACGGCAGCCCAAGGCCGTCCGTCTCCAGATTCCATTAGGGGTTCCTAAAAGCTCTCGCCTCATCGGAAAAGGTCCTGATTTTACTTCGGCGGAGCTTCTCGGGGTGAACGCCCGAATCCTTCTTTACTTTATGTCTTTTTTGACATATGTCATAATTGACATATTATCCGGGTGGGGTTATGCCCAACCCCACTGTTCAACAAGCGGTAATCAGCCCAAGGACGGGGGTTATTAGTGAGTCGGAATATTCTGGAGAAATTAGGACTGAACAAAGTTAATTCAGGGGTTTCCGTGGGCGGCTCCCGGGATCGGCTGGAGGCCTCCGGGGAAGAGCTGGTCTCCCGCAGCCCCATTGACGGCCGCCCCCTGGCCGTGGTCCGCCAGGCCACCGTGGCGGATTACGAGAAGGTCATGGCCCGGGCCCAGGAGGCCATGAAAAAATGGATCGCCACCCCCGCTCCGGTGCGGGGCCAGGTGGTCCGGGAGATGGGCGACACCCTGCGGGCCAACAAGGAGTCCCTGGGCGAGCTGGTGACCCTGGAGATGGGCAAGATCAGGACCGAGGGCCTGGGCGAGGTCCAGGAGATGGTGGACATCGCCGATTTCGCGGTGGGGCTGTCGCGCCAGCTCTACGGCCTGACCATGCAGTCCGAGCGGCCGAGGCACAGGCTCTACGAACAGTGGCACCCCCTGGGCCGGATCGGGGTCATCACCGCCTTCAACTTCCCGGTGGCGGTCTGGTCCTGGAACGCCATGATCGCCGCCGTCTGCGGCGACTCGGTGATCTGGAAGCCTTCGTCGAAAACGCCCCTGACCGCCCTGGCGGCCCTGAACATTATGGCCCCCATCATCGACAGGCACGATTTGGCCGGGGTCTTCAACGTGGTGGTGGGCCGGGGCTCCGACATCGGCGAGTCCATGATCAACGACCGCCGCCTGCCCCTGATCAGCGCCACCGGCTCCTGCCGCATGGGCAGGCGCATCGGCTGGGCCGTGGCCGCCCGGCTGGGGCGGTCCATCCTGGAACTGGGCGGCAACAACGCGGTCCTGGTGGCCGAGGACGCCGATCTGGAGCTGGCGTTCAGGGCCGTGCTCTTCGGCGCGGTGGGCACCGCCGGCCAGCGCTGCACCTCCACCCGGCGGCTGATCGTCCACCGCTCGGTCAAGCAGGCCCTGGTGGGCCGGCTGGTGGAGGCCTACGGCCGGGTCAAGGTGGGCAACCCCCTGGAGGAGGGCATCCTCATGGGGCCCCTGGTGGACCGGGCCGCGGCCGACCAGATGATGGCCGCCCTGGATTCCGTCCGGGACCAGGGCGGGGAGATCCTGTGCGGCGGAAAGAGGCTGGAGCTGCCCGGGCTGGAGGGCGGCGCCTATGTGGCCCCCACCATGGTTGCGGCCCCGGCCGACCTGCCCGTCATGAGGGAGGAGACCTTCGCCCCCATCCTCTACATCGTGGAGTACGACGACTTTGACCAGGCCCTGGCCGTCCACAATTCGGTGGACCAGGGGCTGTCCTCCTCCCTCTTCACCAACTCCCTGAAGTACTCGGAGCGGTTCCTCTCCCACCTGGGGTCCGACTGCGGCATCGCCAACGTCAACGTGGGCACCAGCGGGGCCGAGATCGGGGGGGCCTTCGGCGGGGAGAAGGACACCGGCGGCGGCCGGGAGAGCGGCTCCGACGCCTGGAAGGGCTACATGCGCCGCCAGACCAACACCATCAACTGGGGCGACGACATGCCCCTGGCCCAGGGAGTGGAGTTCGAAGCCTAACCGGATGGGCCGGGAACCCCGGCCGCTTATGTCTTTTCCGTACCGCCCCGACTACGCGGAGCCGAGCGCGGAGCTGCCAAGGAGAGAGAAGAGATATGCCAGAAAAGATCACCTTAAACGGCCGCGAATGCGATTTCGACCCGGGCCAGACCATTCTCCAGGCGGCCCGGGCCAACGGCATCGAAATCCCCACCTTGTGCTATCTGGAGCAGGCCGGGCCCCACGGGGCCTGCCGGTTGTGCCTGGTGGAGGTGGAGGGCTGGGAGCAGCTTCCGGCCTCCTGCGAGACCCCGGCCCGGGAGGGCATGCGGGTCCTGACCCACAGCCCCAGGGTGGTGGAGGCCCGCCGGGAGATCCTGCGGATGCTGGTGCTTTCCGGCAACCATAACTGTTTTGTGGCTGATCTGGACCCGGATAAGTGGACCGAGTACCAGCTCTCGGTAATGTCCTCGCCCCACCACGAGGACATCTGTCCCGCCTTCGGAGACTGCCGCCTCCAGGACTTGGTGGTGGAATACGGGGTCTCCACCGAGGGACTGGAGCCCAATCCGGGGCCCTTCTCCCTGGACGACGACCATCCGGTCATCAGCCGCGACTTCTCCCGCTGCATCCAGTGCGGCCGGTGCTACCAGGCCTGCCAGGCGGTCCAGGTCAACCGGGCCATTCCCGCGCCCTACGGCCGCCGGGAGGACAAGCCCCAGGGCTGGTTCCCGGTGGTGGATTACGATCTGTGCACCCACTGCGGGGAGTGCGTCCAGGCCTGCCCGGTGGGGGCCCTCACCGAGAAGAAAGCCTTGGGCCTGGGCCTGGCCAGGGAGATGAAGAAGATCAGAACCACCTGCCCCTACTGCGGGGTGGGCTGCCAGCAGTGGCTCCACATCAAGGACCAGCGCATAGTCAAGGTCACCGGAGTGGAGAACGCCCAGCCCAACCGGGGCCGGTTGTGCGTCAAGGGCCGCTTCGGCTACGACTTCATCCACTCCCCGGAGCGGTTGACCAAGCCCCTGATCAGGGAGGGCGACGAATTCCGGGAGGCCTCCTGGGGGGAGGCCCTGGACTATACGGCCAGGCGGTTCAAGGAGATCATCGAGAAACACGGGCCGGATGCGGTGGCCGGAGTGAGCTGCGCCCGCTCCACCAACGAAGACTCCTACGCCATGCAGAAACTTTTCCGGGCGGTGTTCAAGACCAACAACATCGACCATTGCGCCCGTACCTGACACGCTCCCACGGTCGCCGGTCTGGCGACAGCGTTCGGTTCCGGGGCTATGACCAACTCTTTCGCCGATTTTGACAGGGCCAAGCTCTTTTTCATCATCGGCTCCAACATGACCGAGGCCCATCCCGTGGCTTCGACCCTGGTCAAGAACGCCGTGGCCAAGGGGGCCCGGATGGTGGTGGCCGATCCCCGGAGGACGGCCCTGGTGGACCACGCCGAGATGCACCTCCAGCTCAAGGTGGGCACCGACGTGGCCCTGCTCAACGGACTTATGAACGTGATTCTGAGCGAAAACCTGGAGGCCAAGGAGTACATCCAATCCTGCACCACCGGATTCGACGGACTCAA
>OY759352.1:0-2604092 GCA_963662305.1 Desulfarculia bacterium
GTATTCACCGAACTCTTAAAATGGACCTGGCCACCGGGCAGGCAACCATCAAAATCACAGGGGGGGAGGTCAAGGAACTATGAACCTTATAAAGGAAATAGTGGCTTCCATATCCAAGCTTCCCCCTTTTCCCAAAGTGGCTCAGCGTCTGCTGGGCATGACCGAGGATCTGGAGGTCGGGGTGGACCGCCTGGCCGAGGTGGTCCAACTGGACGCCTCCATTACGGCCAATGTACTCAAGATGGTCAATTCGCCCCTCTATGCTCTGCCGCGTAAGGTGGAAAACATGGAGCAGGCCCTGGCTTTTTTAGGAACGGAAAAATTCCGGGAGGTGGTTCTGACTTCCTTCACCTCCGGGATTCTCAGCGACTCCCAGCCGGGCTACGATATGCCCAGCGGTGAATTGTGGAGGCATTCCCTGGCCACGGCGCTCATGACCAAAATACTTTCCCGCCGGGCGGGGTACGAGCCCGGGCCGGCGCTCTATACATCAGCGCTTCTTCATGATATCGGGAAAGTGGTTCTGTCCAACTTTATTCAGGACAAGGTCCCTGCTATCCTGGAGCTCGTGGCCACGGGGCGCTCCTTCTTGGAGGCGGAACATGAGGTGCTGGGGCTCGACCACGCCAAACTGGGAGCCCTGATCGGCAAAGCATGGCATTTTGCCGATGATATGGTGGACCTCATCGGGTTCCACCACCAGCCTGAAAAACGGGGGGATTGGCCGGATTTGGCCGTATTGTATCTGTCCAACATCATCTGCGGGATGATGGGGCTCGGGGTGGGTGTCCACGGTCTGGCCGTTAGGAGCAAGGGGGGCGCTTTAAAACTCATGGGTTTAAAGCAGGTCGACCTGGAACATTCAATGGTTGAACTTCACGACCAGTTGAGTCAGGCTGAGTCGTTGGTTGACTAACCTGCGCATACGGGGGCACAAATGTCGATTACGCTATTAATAGTGGATGACTCCATGACCATGAGGGCGGTTATTAAAAAAGTGGTTCAGATGTCGGGGTTTGAAGCCGAGACATATCTGGAGGCCGGTTCCGGAGCGGAGGCCATAAGCGTCTTGGCCAACGAGAAGGTGGACCTGGTCTTGTCGGATATCAACATGCCGGAGATGTCGGGTATCCAAATGCTGAAGAAATTAAAAGGAGGCCCCCAAACGTCTTCAATACCGGTTATAATGATCAGTACCGAGGGCAGTGAAGAGAGGATAAAGGAGGCTCTGGATAACGGGGCCTCCGGATATCTTAAAAAACCGTTCCAGCCAGAGGAGGTTCGGGCTCTTCTGGAAGAAAACCTGGGAGGATGAGATGAGCGGCCTGGAAATAGTGCGGCTTATGGCCCAGGCCGCCGACGAGGTCTTGGGGACCATGTATTTTTCCTTTGTGGATCAGGTCGTGAACTTGGATGACTTGATGGATGGGCCTCTGATTGAGAGCGGACTCCACGGCCATATCGGATTCACCGGACCCGTAAGCGGGTCTGTGGAAACCTATTGCGGCAAAGGACCCACCAGGGTTCTGTCGGCCAACTTCATCGGCGAAGATGAGGATGAGGTGGCCCAGGAAGTTGTTATCGATGCCTTTATGGAACTGACCAACATGATCGTGGGCCGTTTTTTGGCCCTGGTGGAGCCGGAAAAGGTATGCGAGCTGGGGCTGCCCGTGGTGACCGAGTTCCATAATTTGGATTTAACCGAATTTTTCAACAATCCGGACAGCTCTCTTATTTTGGATACGGGAGAGGGGGCTATCGTCTTGGAGATCAAACTGGAGTCATAGTTGTGATCCGAGTACTGGTTGTCGACGATTCCGCCGTGGTAAGGAAGATGTTTGTCGATTCGCTGGCCGGTGAGAAGGACATTGAGGTGGTGGGCACGGCTCCCGATCCTTATGTGGCCAGGGACAAAATCGTCAAGTTGAACCCGGATGTCATCACCTTGGATATTGAAATGCCGAGGATGGACGGATTGACCTTTTTAAAGAAGTTGATGCGCCATAAGCCCCTCCCGGTGATCATCGTCTCCTCCCTGACCCCTAAGGGCTCAACCACCGCCCTGGAGGCTCTTGAATACGGAGCGGTGGAGGTTCTGTCCAAGCCGGGCAGCGCCTACTCCCTGGGAGAGATGTCCATGCAGCTGGCGGACAAGATCAGGGCCGCAGCCAAGGCCGGAGTGAGGAGGGTAGACCAGGCGACGGCTCCCAAAAGTTCCCGGCCCAGGTCCATCGCCCTGAGCGAGACAACCAACAAAATAATCGCCATTGGAGCCTCAACAGGCGGAACCGAAGCCTTGAAAAACGTATTGATGCGGTTCCCTCCCAATGCCCCGGGCACGGTCATTGTCCAGCACATGCCGGCCAACTTCACCACCGCCTTTGCTGGCCGGCTCAACGATCTTTGCCAGATAAAGGTAAAAGAGGCCCGGGACGGCGATTCGGTCTTGTCCGGGCAGGCTTTGCTGGCTCCGGGCAATTTCCATATGATTCTAAAAAGATCCGGGGCCAGATATTATGTGGATATACGAAACGGTCCCATGGTTCACCACCAGCGACCGGCCGTGGATGTTCTCTTTGAATCCGTGGCCAAGGTGGCCGGGGCCAACGCAGTCGGGATAATCCTGACCGGGATGGGGGCAGACGGAGCCAAGGGGATGCTCTCCATGAAGGAGGCCGGGGCCAGGACCGTGGCCCAGAACGAAGATACCTGCGTTGTATTCGGTATGCCCAACGAGGCCATTAAACTCGGTGGAGTCGATAAGGTGGTACCATTACAGAATATTGCGGATACCGCGCTAAGGATGGTATAATAATGCCTAAAATCCAGGGAGGATGGATTGATGCCCGATCTTGGTATGAAAATTCTGGTGGTCGACGACTTTGCCACCATGCGCCGCATTATCAAGAATATTCTGCGTCAGATAGGCTATAAAAACATCGAAGAGGCGGATGACGGGGATGTGGGCCTTAGGCTGCTGAAGGCGCAACCGTTCGATTTTGTTATCTCCGATTGGAACATGCCCAAAATGAGCGGCCTGGAGCTTCTCAAGGCTGTGCGTAGCGACGATCAGTTGGCTGATCTGCCGTTTTTGATGGTGACTGCGGAAGCTCAAAAGGAAAACGTAATCGAAGCGGTAAAGGCAAAAGTATCCAATTATATTATTAAACCTTTTACTGCCGAGACCCTGGCTGAGAAAATTAATAAAATATTGGATAACTGATTTCGTGGCCGGGGCATCGGGGGATTAATTGCACAACGCCATTCTATCGGGAATTAACGACAAAAATCCCAACGTGCGGCAGGCCGCCGCGGTATTGGCCGGGCTTAGCCAGGAGCCGGAGTTGGCCGGCAAAGTTGCAAAGCTTCTCAAGGACCGGTTTTGGCAGGTGCGGGAAAAAGCCGCCTGGGCCTTGGGCAGGCTTAATAATAAAGCGGTCGTCCCCGACCTGATGGCTGTTCTGGGGGTCACAAAGGCGGGGGTCCGGAAAAAAATACTGGATACCCTGGGCCATGTGGTTGATGAGGAACAGACGGACAAGGAAAAGGACGACAACCCGCCTGTGGTCAAAAGGGCCGCCGCCTTGGCTCTGGCTAGACTGAGTCCGGAAACCCTGGCCGACCCTTTGATTCAGGCTTTTGAGTCCCCCAACGAAAATATCAAGATTGCGGCCCTGGGCGGACTGGGGAACATGAGGGTCCAGAATGCGGGTAAGCTGATTTTGGAGTCTCTGCAAAACCCGAAAACCAAGATACGCATGGCCGCGGCCACCGCAGCCGGCAAATTGAAGATCAAAGAGGCGATTCCGCGCCTTATTGAATTGGCCGAGGATGAAAATTGGGGGGTCCGGCTGGAGGCGGTGATCGCTCTGAATCATCTTAAGGCGGAGGAGAGTTTCGAGGTCCTCTGCTCCAGGCTGAAGGACCCCCGCTCCGAAGTGAGGCGGGTCGCGGCCATGGCCGTGGGCAACACCAGACGCGAAGAGGCCGCTAAGTTGCTGGTCCCCCTGATCCAAGCGGACCAGACTCCGGCGGTCAGGCGGGCGGCCATAAACGCCCTGATCGGCGTTAACGCTGTTGCCGAGTTGAGCCGGATCGCCGAAGCCCTGGCAGATCCGGACGAAGGAGTCAAGGGTGATGCCGCCAAAGCCATCCTCAGGTTGGTGGAACGGGACTGATTCATGTACGGTACCGGCCCCATATTGATCTTGAGCGATACGCCCCTTCCTGACCTGGAAACCTACCTGCACCACACCGGGCATGGTTTTGAGAGACGGGGCCTTCCGGATTACAAAAACCTCTCGGGAGGCGAGACCCAATTCAGGGCCGTGGTCCTGGCCCCCGCCCTGGAGGCCGAACTGCCTCCGCTAATCAATTCCTGCCGTAACCTCTGGCCCCAGGCCGGAATCCTGGTGCTCAACGATACCGCCGGGCCCTTTCAGGAGGGTGAGATGGTGATCCATCTTTCCGGTGCCACAACCCCGGAGGAGATCATCAGGGCGGTTTTTGAACAGCGGGACGCCTCCAAGCAAGTGTTCCCAAAAGGCCGAAAATACCCTTTCGGCACCATCGTGGGACAGAGCCAGAAAGTCCAGAGGGTTTTTCAGCTGATCGACCGCGTGGCCCGAACTGATTCCACGGTGCTGATAACCGGAGAATCGGGTACAGGCAAGGAGTTGATCGCCCAGGCCATCCATTACGAGTCTTTCCGGCGGGACAAGCCCCTGGTTCCGGTCAACTGCGGGGCCATCCCGGGCGAGCTTCTGGAGTCGGAACTGTTCGGCCATGAAAAGGGCGCCTTTACCTCGGCCATACGGACCAGGATCGGACGTTTCGAGATGGCCGAAGGCGGAACTATCTTTCTGGACGAGATAGGGGAGATGAGTCCCCAACTGCAGGTCAAACTGCTGCGGATTCTTCAGGAACACCAGTTTGAACGGGTAGGGGGGACCAGAACCATAAACGTGGACATCAGGGTCGTGGCCGCGACCAACAAGAAGCTGAAAGAGGCTGTTGATGAAGGAAGTTTCAGGGAGGACCTCTACTACCGTTTGGATGTGATCCCCATCAAGGCTCCTCCGCTGCGGGAGCGAACTGAGGATATACCCCCGCTATTGGAATATTTCCTGAAAAAATTCAACCCGTTCAGGCCGGAAGAACTGCAAGGCCTGAACGGGGAGGCCATGGCCGCCCTTGAGTCCTACGACTGGCCGGGGAATGTCAGGGAATTGGAAAACCTGATTGAAAGAATGGCGATTCTCTGCGACGGACCCGTGGTTACCAGGGACGATCTGCCCGATAAGTTCGGGGGAAAGGTGTCCGGCCCCCCCCCCAGGCCAGTCCATCCTGCCGGACCAGGGCTTCTCCTTGACCAGATACCTAACCCAGGTGGAGGACGATCTGATCTGCCAGGCCCTGGAGAAAGCCGGGGGAGTCAAAAAGAAAGCGGCCGATCTGCTGGGCATAAACCGGACCACCCTGGTTGAAAAGATGAAGAAAAAAGGCATGATGTAGCCTGCCGCCTGATCGATTTATCGACCTTTTCCCGCCATTGGTTTGAAAATTCCGCTTCCGTTTCATCGTGTTAAAAAACAAAGGTGCGGACAATGTCGGTCCATCCTTTAACAGTTCCCTGGCATACTTATTGCTTCACCAAACCCCGGATCAACAGGTTGCTGAGAAAAACATGCCCGTCTTTTTCAACAACCGGCCACAGGGAGATAAATCTTTTGCAACCAAGGCACTGGCTAGGTTCAAGGGTGTTGGTGGTTCTGGCAGCCGCCCTGGTCGGCTTGCTTCCTGCTGCGGCCGCGGCCTCCACCGTAAAGAATGTGCGGCTGGGCAACCATCCGGATCATACCCGGGTGGTTGTGGATCTGAGCGGACCCTTCACCTACCGTCTGGAGAACCCTGGGCAGAGACAGGTCCTGATATTCTTCAAGGGCGCGGATCTACGCTCCGGATCAGGATCGTTTTCCCGGAGCGGAGGTGCGGTCGGTTCGGTGCGGGTCTCCAGGGACCGCGCCGGAGTATCCATCCGTATCTCCCTGAAAAGTCCCTGCCGGGTTAAGGCCTACACCTGGAGCGAGGCCAACCGGCTCATTGTGGAGGTAAAGCCAAAACAGATGAGCGAGGCTGCCGTCAAGGCAGGGCCGCCCGAGAAAGTACATGAAAAGGGTTCGGCCAAATCGATCAAGGCGCCAGAGCCCGAAAGCATGGGGCAACATGCTCCGGACAACCCCCCCGAGGCAACCCCGCTGAAGGCGGAGCCGCAATCCCCGGCCGCCTCTGAGCCTTCTTCTCCGGCATCGCCTTTGGGCTTTTTTTTGAGCGCCCAGGACGGGGGGATGCCCGGCCTGGAAATCCTGGCCGAGGAAAGGTCTGGCGGACCGCAGAAAAAACCTCGGGAAGGGCTGGCGCTGGAGCATACTCCAGCCTCGGAAGCCGAAACAGAGGTGACCCGGAAAATAGAGACGGCCCCGCCCCCCCCTGAGCAGGGAGGCGAACAGGCGGCCGGGTTCACCCCGGAGGAACCGCCCACCACCCTGGGCCTGACCATGAGGGTAAAACCCAAGGCCACCGGAGAATCAGGCCCCGTCCTGGCGGAGGAGAAGCAGGGCAAAGGAGTCGCCAAACCGGGGCAGGTGGCGGACAGGGCCAAAAGACTGGCGGACAAAGCCCAGGCCGGTTTGGCCGGTGACACGGCCACATCCAAGGCCATCTTTGAAAAAGGGATAGAGTATTTTAACCAGGCCCGTTACGAGGAGGCTCTGCAACAATTCGAGGATGCGGAGGCCCTCTCTCCGGACTCCTCCATCGGCGAAAGGGCCCTGTTTTACCAGGCCGATTCCCTGTTTAAGCTTTACAAGCAGACCGGTTTCCCCACCTTTGAGCGGGTGGAGGAAGCCTATCAGAAAGCCGTCGGGGCCTTTCCGGAATCCCCGGAGGTAAGCCGGGCCCTGCTCAGGATGGGGGTGGTCAACTACGAGATCGGCAACGCGGACAAGGCCAGGGGATACATAAACCTGCTTTTAAAGGATTATCCCAAGGCCGAGGAGACCGTGGAGGCCAAGGTCTACCTGGCCCGCCTTTTCCTGGACGAGAATAAGCCTCAGCAGGGTATCCGGTTGCTGCGCGAGGTTATCTCCGGGAACCCCGATTCGCCCCAGGTCAAAACAGCCTTGTGGTACCTGGGCCGGGTTCTTTTTGAGGTGGGCCGCTATGTGGAGGCTTTTCAGCGGTTTACAGCCCTTAATAACGGCTGGCCCGAATTTTACATTCAGGAGCCCATGCTCAATTATTATCTGGGCGAAACCGCTTTCCGCCTGGACAAGCTGGACGAAGCCCGGGACTATCTGTTCCGGGTGGCCAACATCTCCCCGGAGATCTCCAACCTGGATCTCATCTTGACCCGGATCGGCGAGACTTTCCGCCTTCAAAAAAACTACAAGAAAGCGGCGGTCCTCTATACCGAGGCCCAACGGAGGTTTCCTGACTCTGACGGAGCCCTCATCGCCCGGATAAGGCTGGCTGAAAACAGAAATGAAGAGCAGGGCAAGGCCCCCAAGCTGGACAAGGTGCTGGGGATAGAACTAAGCCCCAGCGCCAGCAAGGCCTATCAGGCGATCATGGACAAGTATCCGGAAAGACCCGTGGCCCAACTTGCCATGCTGAAACTGGGAGCGCTCCATTATCAGAACAAGGATTATGAGAAGGCTTTCCGGATTCTCAAAGAGCTTCTGGTCAAACATCCCGGCACCGAGTTCTACCGGGATGCGGCCTTTGCCCTGCGTCAATCATTTGACCAGAGTATGAAACAATTGGCGGAAAAAAGGGAGACCTTCAGGCTGATCTCCCTTTACGACTCCTTTAAGGACAACCTGCCCCAGGAGTTGAAAAGCAAGTATGCCCCTCTTTTGGGCGACGCCTATTTTGATTTGAAGCTTTACGACAAATCGAGGGAGCTGTACCAGGAGGCGGTCAAGGCCGGCCGCAAGGATCCCAGGGTGGATCTCAACCTGGCGCTTTCCTATTTTCACCTGGGCCAAAACGACCTGGCCGAAAAGGCTTTCGCGACCTTTGCAAAAGCCTATCCCGCCCATGGAAAAGTTAATATGATCAACCTTTATCGGGGTCAGGCTTTGGCCCGCCTGGACCGTCCGGAAGAGGCGGTGGCGGTCCTGGAAAAGGTTCTGACCAGGGGCCGCGAGAGCCGCTACTACCTGCCGGCAGTGACTCTTATGGCCGAGACCAGGCTCAAGCTCAACAAACCGGAACTGGCCGTGGAGCTGCTTCAAAGTGTTCTGCCCCGCCTGCGGGACGAGCTGAAGGAGAAAAAAGACCTTTACATTCTCCTGGGCGAATCGCTCCTGGCCGGTGGGCGCTCCAAAGAGGCTGCGGATGTTTTGGCAAAGGCTTTGCAAGATGTCCCTCTGGATGCCGAGCACGCGGGTGCCTATTATCGTCTCGGCCTGGCCTATCTGGAGGCGGGGAAAATGAAGGAAGCCAGGGAAGCCTTAAATAAAGTGGTCGGATCAGGAGAGCCTTTCTGGGCCAAGATGGCCACCAACCGGTTGAGTGTGGCTGATCTATCCGTCCAGTTGAGCGCACGTGAAAAGGCGGAGGAGTAGTGACCCAGGTCAACTACAATCTGCCCGTCCTGGTAGTGGATCCGGAACCGGCCCAGAGGTCGGCTCTGTGCGAGCTGCTGACCAGCCAGGGACAGAGCGTGGACACCGCCCCGGACGAGATGTCCGCAGCCAAGATGATCAGCAGCAAATCCTACAAGCTCGTCCTGGCCGACACGGCCCTGCCCAACCGTTCCGGGTTGTCTCTTTTGCGGGAGGCTGCCCGGGGCAAGGAGTTGACTCCGGTGGTGCTCATCTCCGACCGGGGCGAGGTTAAGGAGGCGGTGGAGGCCATCAGGCTGGGGGCCATGGATTATCTCATCCGGCCCATATCCTCGGAGATCATCCAGCAGATCCTTTCCAAACTGGCCGAGATGAACCGGACAGCTTCCCGGGCCAGAGCCGGCTTCAAGACCCCGGCCAAAGTCTCCCGCAATATCGTCACCGCCTCCCAGGAGATGAAACGCCTCATGCAGGTCGCCAAGGCCGTGGCCCCATCCACGGCCACGGTCCTGATCAGCGGCCAGTCCGGCACGGGCAAGGAACTTTTCGCCCGGTACATCCATGCCCACTCCGACAGGGCCGACGGGGCTTTCGTGGCCGTGAACTGCGCCGCCCTGCCCGAAAACCTGCTGGAGAGCGAGCTTTTCGGCCACGAAAAAGGAGCCTTCACGGGAGCCGTCACCAGAAAGCCGGGCAAATTCGAACTGGCTGCCGGCGGGACCCTGCTCTTGGATGAGATCAGCGAGATGGATCTGGCCCTTCAGGCCAAGCTGCTTAGGGTTCTTCAGGAGAACGAGGTGGATCTGGTGGGGGGCCGAGCGCCCATGCCTGTGGATGTGCGGGTCCTGGCCACCACCAACCGCAACATTTCCGAGGAGGTGGAAAACGGCAACTTCCGGGAGGATCTGTTCTACCGCCTGAACGTGATTCCTCTGCGTCTGCCCTCGTTGCGCGAGCGGCCCGAGGATGTGGAGCCCCTGGCCCTGTACTTCCTGGGAAAACACGCCCAAAACAACCGCAAAGCGGACCTGGCCTTTGCTCCGGAAACCCTGGGGGTGCTCCAGTCCCATCCCTGGCCCGGAAACGTCAGGGAGTTGGAGAACATCATCGAACGGGCCGTGTTGCTGTGCCAGGGACGGACGGTCAGCCCCGAGGACCTGCTCATGGACGCCCGGAGCGCCCAAGCCCGGCCTACCCGGGCCGTGAACCATACCCAGGTCATGACCATCCGGGAGATGGAACAATCAATGATCGAGGCTGCCTTGGGCGAGACCAACGGCAACCGGACCCACGCAGCCAAGATGCTGGGCATCAGCGTCAGGACCCTGCGCAATAAATTGAACGAATACCGTCAGGCCGCGGCCGATCAGCCCGCGGCCGCTATTTCGGGAGGATAGGGCATGGGCCTCAAACTTTTTACCGACAATATCAAACTGTTGGGCAACGTGGCCGGCTATGCGGTGGATCGCCACAGCCTCATTACCGGCAACATCGCCAATATCGAGACGCCCGGCTACAAGGCCAAGGATATCTCATTTGAAGCCGAACTCCAGGCTGCCCTGCCGGACCAGAACGCTCTGAAGATGGTCAAAACCGACGAACGGCATTTCCCCACCTACAACGCCAGCGGCAAAGTGAGCACCCAGGTTATCGCCGGGGACGATGTGGATCTGGACAAGCAGATGGCCAAACTGGCGGAGAACAACCTTAAATACAACACCATGGTCCAGCTTTTAAACCGGAAGTACAAGGCCGTGCGGGAAACCATTGAACAAGGAGGTCGCTGATGGATCTGGTCAGCTCCATGCACATCAGTGCCACAGGCCTTTCGGCCCACCGGGTGCGGATGAACATCATCGCCATGAACATGGCCAACGTCAACACCACCCGGACCGAGGAGGGCGGGCCCTACACCAGAAAGATCACCATCCACGAGGCCGTGCCTTTTAAGGATGAGCTGGTGAGCGCGGCCGCCAACCGGGTTGTGGCCCAGGAGGAGAACGGGGTCAACGTAATGGAGATCGCCGATTCCGACGACGCCTACCGCCGGGTATTCGACCCCGGCCATCCTGACGCCGACGAGAATGGGTATGTGACCTACCCCAACGTCAACACGGTCACCGAGATGGTCAACATGATGACGGCGGTCAGGGCCTATGAGGCCAATGTCACGGCCATCAGCGCGGCCAAGAACATGGCTCTCAAGGCCCTTGAGATCGGAAGGTGATCGTCCAATTAGGACGGCATCTGTTAATTAGGGGGGATTATGAGGATCGAAGAAACCCTGAAGATGGTTGACAGGCTTCCCGGAGCCGGCCGGGCCAAAGGGGCCGGAGCGGATTTTGCCCAGGCCCTGGAAAGCTCACTCAACGCCGTGGACCAGAAGATGAAAGCAGCCGACCAGAACATCCAGGATCTGGCCTCGGGCAAGAGCAACCGGATCCACGAAACCATGATGTCCGTGGAAGAGGCCGATCTCTCTCTGAAGATGCTTCTCCAGGTCCGGAACAAGGCCCTGGAAGCCTACCGCGAAATCGCCAGGATGCAGGTCTAATATCCGGCCGGGGTAAAGAGGAAAACCATGTTTCAGGGAATAGCCCAAGCCTTTAAACAGTTTCTGGTTGTTTTCCAGAGCCTGACCGTACCCAAGAAGATAGGGGTCCTGGCCGCTCTGTCGCTGGTGATAATCGGCTTTACCGGGCTTATCGTTCTTAGCGGCAAGGAGGATTACAAGATCCTCTATTCCAATCTGAGCGAAGCGGACGCGGCCCTGGTGGTGGGTAAGCTCCAGGAATTGAAGATACCCTATCAGCTGTCGGCCAACGGTTCCACCATCCAGGTCCCGGTGGATAATCTTCTGGACACCAGGCTGACCATGGCCGCCGAGGGGGTCCCCAAGGGCGGGGGCATAGGCTACGAGGTCTTCGACGAGACCAAGATGGGGGCCACGGAGTTCGTTCAGAGGATAAACTACCAGCGGGCCATCCAGGGCGAGCTGGCCAGGACCATCAACCAGTTCAAAGAAGTGCTTTCCTCCCGGGTCCACATCGTTACTCCCAAGGAAACGCTGTTCATCGACCAGCAGAAACAGCCCACCGCCGCGGTAGTCCTGCAGCTCAAGGAGGGCCGCAGTCTCTCCTCCTCCCAGGTCCAGGCCATCGTCAACCTGGTTTCCGGCAGCGTGGAGGGACTGGAGGCGGAAAAGGTCAGCGTGGTGGATACCTCCGGGCGGGTTCTTTACGATAAAAAGGACGAGAACCAGCTGGCCGGCCTGAGCCAGACCCAAACCGAATACAAAAGAAAACTCGAGGTGGACCTGGTCTCCAAGATCCAGGCCCTGTTAGACCGGGTGGTGGGTCCGGGCAAGTCCCTGGCCAAGGTTTCGGCCGAGCTTGATTTTGATCAGGAACAGAGGGTGGTGGAGGAGTACGATCCCGATGTCTCGGTGGTCCGTTCCTCCCAGTCCTCGGAGGAGGAGCAACTTGGTCAGGCCGCAAGGCCCACGGGCTCCCCGGACGACCAGTTCAAGGTCACGGCCCAGGCCGGGGGGCGGGGCGGCTCGTCCAGCAGTTTCACCAGGGCCAACGAGACCCTTAACTACGAGATAAACAAGGTCAACCGCCAGATAATGAAGGCCGCCGGAGGGGTGGAGAGGCTCTCCGTGGCCGTGATCATCGACGGCAAATACGAGGTGGTTCCGGCCCAGGGGGATGCGGAACCCACCAGGAAGTACGTGCCCCGGAGCGAAGAGGAACTGGCCCGGTTCGCCTCTTTGATCAAATCCGCGGTGGGATATAATGAGACCAGAGGCGATGTCTTGGAGGTATCGTCCATGCCCTTTGAGGAACCGGCCCGGATCGCCGAACCGCCTCTGTCGCTCATGGACCGGGTCCTTCAGTTCCTGAGCAGCCATGGCCGGACAATCCTGGTGGTCGTCCTGGGGCTTCTTTTCTTCTTCATGGTGGTCAGACCCATGGTTAAATGGTCCGGCCGCGAGCTTAGGGAGGCCTTGGTTGAAACCAAAAAGCTGGCCGGTCCAGATGATGAGGGACAGGCGGAGCTGGAAGATATGCGCCGGAAGGGTGGCCCCCGGGAGAGGGCCGAACTCCTGGCCGAAAAGGAACCGGATCTGTCCATTGCGGTCATCCGCTCCTGGCTTCACGAGACCTCGGAATCCTGAAGGATCAGGTCGGTTTAGGGAGGGTTAAAGGTGGCTGATCTTACCGGACCTCAAAAAGCGGCTATAACCCTTTTGACCCTGGGGGAGAAATTCGCGGCCGAGGTGTTCAAGAGCCTCGACGAGTCCGAGGTGAAAGAGCTGGGGCGGCAGATGTCCTTGATCCGCAACGTGCCCCAGGAAAAGGTGGAAGCCACCCTGAAAGAGTTCAACAGCTTGGTGGGTTCCGACATGGATCTGGTCATAAAAGGGGACGAGTTTGTCAGAAAAGCCCTGACCGGAGCCATGGGCGACAAGGCCTTGCCTCTTTTGGAGGAGATGTCCAGCGAGTTTCAGGCGGCGCCGTTCAGCAAGATCAAGGATGTGGACCCCAAGGTTCTGGCCAATTTCATCCGCAACGAACATCCCCAGACCATTGCCGTGATCGTGGCCCATCTTGATTCCTCCCAGGCGGGCGAGGTGCTCCGCGAGTTTCCGGAAAACCTGCAGTACGAGGTGGTGCTCCGGGTAGCCACCCTGGACGCCGTGCCGCCCTCGGTGATCCGGGAGATAGATTCGGTTTTGGAAGAGGAGGTCATGACCTCGGTGGATCAGTCCGGAGGAGGCCAGGTGGGCGGAATCCAGGCCGTGGCCGAGCTTTTGAACCATGTGGACAAGGCCACCGAAGAGTCGCTTCTGGAAAGGCTGGACGAGTATAAGACCGAACTGGCTGACCAGGTGCGGCAGTTGATGTTTGTGTTCGAGGACCTCAACAATATCGATGATCGAGGCATAAGAGCCATTTTAAGGGAGGTTTCCAACGAAGATCTGACCCTTGCCCTTAAAACTGCCACAGAAGATTTGAAGTCGAAAATACTGAACAACGTTTCGGAGCGGGCCGCAGCCATGATCATGGAGGATCTGGAGGTCATGGGCCCGGTGCGCATCTCCGACGTGGAAAGAGCTCAACAGGCCATAACCAGGGTTGCCCGCCGCCTGGAAAAGGAAGGCAAGATCGTGATTGGAGGAAAGGGCGGCGACGATGCCTTTGTCTAAGGTCATCAAACCGGACCAGGCGGAAAAGTACCGGATTCAGAACCTTGAATTCAAGGAACTGGACGGCCCCCTGCCCAAGCCCCGTTCCAAAGCCGAATCTTTCACTACGGCCGAGTATTTTCGGGAAAGGTCGACTTCCCGAAAGGACAATTTCGCCCCCTCTTTTGGCCCCAAGAAAAAGAAGCCCCCTAAAAAAGAGGAACTACCGTCGCTGAGCCCGGAGGAGATCCACGAAAAAGCCGAGGCCGAAGCCGCGTCCTTGGTTGAGGCGGCCAAGGCGGAGGCGGAGGCCATCCGGGAAGAGGCCCGGGAAAAGGGCAGGGCCGAAGGCCTCGAGACCGGGCGGGCCGAACTGGAGGCCTTGAAGGAGGATGCGGTGACCCGCCTTCTGGGCGCGGTCCAGGCCCTTGAAAAAACCCGTCCCCAGGTATTGAAGGAGCTGGAGCATGAGCTGGTTCAGTTGGTGATCGCGGCAGCCTCCAAGATGGCGGCCAAGGAGCTGGAGATAAAACCGGAGGCGATCCGAAACGTGGTCCTGTCGGCGCTGAAGCTCGTCAGCCAGACCAGGTCGGTCAAGATCAGGGTGAACCCCCAGGACCTGGAGATGGTTGAGGCCGTTCAGCCCAGGATCGCGGCCGATTATCCGGATCTGGCCAAGGTCGACCTTATCCCGGACAAGGACGTTAGCCCAGGCGGATGCGTGGTTGTCACCGAGTCAGAGGAGATCGACGACACCGTTGAAACCCGGATCAGGAACATGTCCGAGGTCATGGATGGAGTGTTAAAGGGCATAAGCGATGAGCATTGACCTGGCCGTTTACCAGGACCGCCTGGCCCGTTCCTCCCTGGCCACCGTGCACGGCCGGGTGGTGGACGTGGTGGGCCTGGTGGTGGAAGGGGTGGGGGTGGACGCCCCCACCGGAACCATCTGCCGCATAAAAACCAGCAACGGCCAAAACGATGTCCGGGCCGAAGTGGTGGGGTTCAAAAAAAGCCGGACCCTGCTCATGCCTTACGGCGATGTCCGCGGCATCCGTCCCGGCGCCAAAATCACGCCCCAGGCCGGCAAGGCCGTGGCCGAGGTGGGAGACGCCCTGTTAGGCCGGGTGGTCAACGGCCTGGGCCTGCCCCTTGACGGCAAGGGGGAGTTAAGAACCGAAAAGTCATATCCCCTCTACGGCGGGAACATCAATCCTCTGGACCGTCCCCGCATAAACAAACCCGTGGATGTGGGGGTCCGCTCCATCAACGGCCTCACAACCATCGGCCGGGGTCAGAGAATGGGCATCTTCGCCGGCTCAGGGGTGGGCAAATCCACTCTCCTGTCCATGATCGCCCGCAACACTTCGGCCGAGGTGGCCGTGGTGGGGCTTATCGGAGAGAGGGGCCGGGAGGTCAAGGAGTTCATCGAACGGGATCTGGGGGAAGAAGGCCTGAAAAGGTCCGTTGTGGTGGCCGCCACCTCGGAACAGCCGCCCCTCATCAGGATGAGGGGGGCCTATCTGGCCACGGCCATTGCCGAGTATTTCCGGGACCAGGGCAAGGATGTGGTCCTGATGGTGGATTCCATGACCCGTTTTGCCATGGCCGGCCGGGAAGTGGGTCTGGCCGTGGGCGAACCGCCCACCACCAAGGGCTACACCCCTTCCGTGTTCGCCCATCTGCCCAAAATCCTGGAGCGGGCCGGAACCAGCAACAGCGGAGGTTCCATCAGCGGCATCTATACGGTTTTGGTGGAGGGAGACGATCTCAACGATCCGGTGGCCGACGGCATGCGCTCCATCCTGGACGGGCATATAGTTCTCAGCCGCCGTCTGGCCGAGGAGAACCAGTATCCGGCCGTGGATGTGCTCAAGTCCATCTCCAGGCTCATGCCCGACATCGTCTCCCCGGAGCGGGAGGCCATGGCCAAGGCCTTCCGGGAGATTCTGGCCACCTACAGCCGCAACGAGGACCTGATCAACATCGGGGCTTACGTCAAGGGCTCCAACCCCAAAATAGACCTGGCCCTGGAGATGATCAACGACTGCAGGGGATATCTTATCCAGGCCCTTAACGAACCTGTGGGCCTGGAGCAGTCCTTCAAGGAATTGCAGGCCATCATTGCCAAGGCGGGCCGGTTCTCTAAAAACGGTAAACCGGCCAAATCCGCGGAGGCGGCCTGATGTTCAAGTTTTCCCTGGAGGCGGTGCTCCAGGTGCGGAGCAGGAAACTGGAGCAGGCCCAGCTGTCTTTGGCCGAATCCCTGAGGGCCATCAGGGAGATCGAAGACCGGTTGGCCCGGGTCGATTGGCGGCGAAGGACCGGCAATGAGGAGATGCACAGACGCTCCGGGGAAGGCATCTCCGCAGACGAATTCATTCTGCGGCGGATGTACCTCAACGGGTTGCTGGCCCAAAGCCGCCAGCTCAAGGAGGAGCTGCAAAAATGCCGGGAAACCGCCGAGAAAAAACGCCGGGAGTTGGTGGCGGCGGACAAGGAAAAAAAGATGGTGGAGCGGCTTAAGGAGCAGGCCTACATCCGTTACGGTCAAGAGGCCAAGGCCCGCGAAACAAAGGCTTTGGATGAGTTTGCGGTAATCGGTTTCGCCAGGGCCAGGAGAATGGAGAATGGCTGATTCCAAAAGAAAAAAGAACGCCTGGCTCTGGTTTCAGCTGATAATCGTGGGCCTTTTGACTCTTAAGCTCGTGGTGGCCGGGTTTGATTTCGGCAGAGGCTGGACGGACAGATTGTTCAAACCGCCGGAGGCGGTGGCTCAACAGGCGGAAAAAGAACCCGCCCAGGGAGAAGAGGCAAAGGCGAACGCCGGGGAAGAGGATGGCAAAAAGGCTGAGGGCGCAGC
Source organism: Desulfarculia bacterium (assembly GCA_963662305.1). Lineage (GTDB taxonomy): Bacteria > Desulfobacterota > Desulfarculia. The sequence continues at coordinate 16,685 of OY759352.1, forward strand.
TCCGGAACCGGCCCCCAAGGAGTTGGGCCCCCAACAGATGGAAGTTTTGCGCTCCATAGAGAACAGCAAGAAACAAATGGAGCAAAGGGAAAGGGAGTTAGACCGCCGGGCCAAGGAGCTGGCTGCCCTGGAGCAGTTGGTGGACCAGAAGATGGCTACCCTGGAAAAGCTCCGTCTGGAATTCGAACAGCAGGTCAAGGCGGAGGAGGCCAGGCAGAACAAGAGGATCAAGCACCTGGTGGCCCTTTACTCCAACATGAAGCCCAAGGCCGCAGCCGAAGTCATGGAGCAGATGGATTTGGATCTGGCCGTGGAGATCTTCCGTCAGATGAGGGGCCGGGAGGCCGGAAAGATCCTGGCCTACGTCACCCCGGAAAAGGCCTCCAAGATAAGCCGGATGCTGTCCGAAAAAGTGGAGGAGTAAACCGGGCAGGTCGCATCGCTGACCGCTTAAGTACGCTCTATGAGGCTCTGCGTCTTGCCAACGCGGAGCCTCAATTATATATTGGAACAGAGTTTGAGCTAATAAACAAAGTGAATTATGTATAAACAAACCGATAGAGCCAAGGATCAATCCTTGAATACCGAGATACCGGAGCAGTTGACCCATGACCACACCTTTGGCCAGGATCTTCAAAAGCCGGGGGAGCGCCTTACCCTGATGGTCATCGTCATAACCGCCCTGACCATGATTCTGGAGATAGGGGCGGGCCTTGCCTTCGGATCCATGGCCCTCTTGGCGGACGGGCTACACATGGGCTCCCATGCCATGGCCCTGGGTATTGCCGCCCTGGCCTATGCCTACACCAGGCGCCACGCCGCGGACCAGAGGTTCTCCTTTGGCACGGGCAAGGTTAATTCCCTGGCCGGATTCGCCAGCGCGGTGCTGCTCATCGTCTTTGCCCTGGTGATGACCGGAGAGAGCATAAACCGCCTGATCAACCCTGTTTTCATTGTGTTCGACCAGGCCATCCTGGTGGCTGTTATCGGGCTGGCGGTCAACGGAGTCAGTTTGCTGATCCTTAGCGGAAAGGGACACGAACACCACCCAAAAGGGGAAAAGGATCATCATCACCCGGACAACGGACCCCTTTCCAGGCAGGATCTGAAAAAAGACCACAACCTCTGGTCAGCCTACCTGCATGTGGCGGCCGACGCCCTGACCTCTTTCTTGGCCATCTTCGCCCTGCTGGCCGGCAAATACCTGGAACTCAACTGGCTGGATCCGATCATGGGGGTGGTGGGCGCGGTCCTGGTGAGCCATTGGTCCGTGGGCCTGATCCGCTCCACCAGCCGGATTCTCTTGGACATGCGGGCCCCGGCCGAGATAAGGGAGGGGATTGTCAGGGCTGTTGAAAAAAATTCCAAGGACCGGGTTATCGATCTGCATGTCTGGGCCGTGGGGCCGGAAATATATGCGGCCGAGATCGCGGTTCTGACCCCGAAGCCCAGGGATCAGAGGTATTACCAGGCCCTGCTGGACCATGAAAACAGATTGGCCCATGTGACTTGGAGCGTTCAGGCCCTTCCGTCGGCCTAGCCGGCAAGGCGCCGCGTGTTTTCAACAGGGGGGCGGTCCCCAGGTCAGGCGCAACCAACCCACCTTACGAATAAACCCCTTCGGAGTATGTCCGGAAATTGACACCGGAACTTCACTGTTCTACTATCCGTTCATGGCTACTGATATAAACGACATTGTTCTGGTGCACATAAACGAAGCTCCCGCCTTTTTCGCCAGGATAGAGGCCATTGAGCAGGACATTAAACCGGAATGGTGGCAGGTCAAACTGTTGGCCCTCCAGTTTCCCACCAAAACAATCGACTGGATTCTGAGGGACCCTTACATCCAGGGCGAAACATTCACCATGGGTGGAACGCCCATCCGGATCGAAAAAATCCCGACTTACGCCGAATCCGGACTGGGGCAGTCTGAGAACCCCCTGGACTACGTTTTTACCCAGGCTAAGTCAAAGCCGGAAAAAGAAAATGATTCCAAGCAGAAGGGGCAGGTTATTTCTCTGACTGATCGGCTGAAAAAGCAGCCACCAGACGGGGATTGAGATAGTGAGCCACGGGCGCTATGCTGAACAGGGCCACCCCTCCGGCAATCATGAAAATTAAATGCAGATCAAATAGATCGTAGAGCGCTCCTCCGGCCATGGGGCCGATCAGCATGCCCACGCTTTGACCGGTGAGCAGTACGGCCATGATTCCGCCCATGGATTGCCTGGCCCTGCCCAGATCCGTGGCCACGGCCTGGATGGCCGGAAGGGAGAACCCTCCGGCCAGTCCGAAACCCAGGTTGGCGGCCAGCAGTTCGGGCAGGGTGCGGCAGAAGGGCAGGGAGGTCACGGCTATGGTCTGCAACACCGCTCCGATCATAATAAGCTTGGATCTGGAGACCCTGTCGGCCAGGCGGCCCATGGGCGCCTGAAGCATGGCGGCGGCGCCCACGTTGAGACTGACCAGAAGTCCTATCCAGGAGGACTTGAGCCCCATGAAGGCGTCCAGATAAATCGGCTGGAAAGACCAGATCAGGGCCACGCAGATGGTATACAGGAATCGGAAAAGGAACATCCCCCGCAGAACCGGTTCGGACCGCAGCAGCTGAATGGTGCCCTTGGGCTTTTTCTTAGGCACGACCCGGTAGATCTCCTCTTTAGGCAAAAAGGAGATAACCATGAAAAATCCCACCATGGTGATGAGGCCCATGGAGGCGAAAGCGCCCTCGATTCCCACCAGGTCGTTGATGATGCCGCCCAGAAAAGGGCCGCAAGCCATGCCGGAAAAAGAGGCCATGTTGAACCAGCCCATGTAGGTTCCCTCGCGGCCTTTGGGGGTCATGTCCCCCACATAGGCGGCGGCCAGGGGCCAGATCATGGCCGCTCCTATGCCTTGAATCGCCCTGGTCAGGATAATATGATAGACTTCCTTGCTCAGAATGTAGAAAATCGTACACAGGGCGCAAAGCAGCAGGCCCGCCAGCAGCAGTCTTTTCCGCCCCCGTCGGTCGGAGAGTCGTCCGAAGTAGGGCAGAAATATGGTCCGCGACAGGGAAAAAGCGGCAAAAACGCCTCCGATCATGAGCCCGCCGGCACCGTGGTTGCGGACGTACACAGGCAGAAGGGGGACCACAATCGCGGAGCCCAGCATAGCCGCGAAAACGGAGATCATCAGGGTAAGTAATATCTTAGTCCTATTGGACTCAGGCATGGCGGATGATTTCATTTCTACCGATCTGCAGCATTCGGAATTTAACAGGATTCAGATATAATAAACCCCTAAATCCTTATGGCAATAAAATAGATTGCGAAATTGCGGGGCAAAATGCGGCTCACCAGGCAATGTTTTTAAAAGAGGACGACAAAATCAAGATAGTTTGTTTTTCATCTGCTCCCGAAGACTGAGCGGCAGAAAGGATCGTCAATGGGCACCGGTTTTCGAGTGATGAGCTTTAACATCCGCCACTATTGGGCGGACGACGGAGAAAACTCCTGGGACCGCCGCTCTCAAGCTCTGATCCAGGTTCTCAGGCGGAATCAGACCGAGGTAATCTGTTTTCAGGAGGTCAACTACCCCATCTTCGAATTCCTGGCCAAAGCCCTGCCCGGATATGAGGTCGCCTCTGATCTGAAAAGCCAGGGCCCGCGTTGGGAGTATCGGCCAATCTATGTTAAGAAACCAATCCGCATTCTGGAAAAAGAGACCCTGTCCTTGTCCGACACCCCCCAGGTTCCCAGCAAATCATGGGGCTCCACCTTCATCCGTCAGGTTACCCGGGTGTTGCTGGAAATGGATGGAGCCGCGCTGGCCGTTTACAACACCCACCTTGATTTTGAGGAAGAGGTCCAGCTCAACCAAGCCAAGGTAATCTGGAAAACCGTTCAGGCCAAGGACAAGAACCGGCCGGTGATCTTGTGCGGCGATTTCAACTCAACGCCTGACAAAAAGGACTACGGGTTTTTAACCGGCAAGGGCGACCTTGGCGAAGGAACCGGCGATTTCAAGGATTCCATGGCCGGGCAAGAGGCCAATACCTATCACGGCTTCAAAGCGGGGCTCAGGGTGGGATATATTGATTGGATTCTCTACCGGGGTCCGGGGCTTTATTTGGTGCAGCCGGTCCAGACCATAGAGGACAAACCCTGGGGCCGCTTTCCCTCGGACCATTATCCTGTGGTCGCCGCCTTTGGTCTGCCTGGAAAGATAAAAAGCGCCTAGTCGACAGGACCGGATGAATTGGATGTATCGTATTAATTTAATTAATTATAGATCTAATATTACGTTATTATTCAAATCACCCAGGCCTTGGGCAAAAAATATACGAAATGCTCTCCGGCCAGCCCGAACTGGACCCTGGTCTCTGCCTCAAGCCCTTGCATCAGTTGTTTGAAGGTCGTGGCCCTCTCCAGGGTACGGGCCAGCCTGGAACATGGATAAAGGCTCTCCGGCAAGGGCAGAAGAAAGCCCTGCCTGCCGGAACTCCACCTCAGATTCAGATCCCGGGACAACCCCTGGATAGCTTCAAAGACCCGGCGAATCATGTCGGTTCGCAACAGGTCGTGGGACATCCGGGTGGCCAATTCCATCATCCCGGCCAGGAGAAAGACGCGCTCCATGGCCGACGCATCCTCCCGGCGTTGGAAAAGGGCCATAATGGTCTGGCCAGGGCCGTCCCTTAAGGGAACGTGAGAGGGCACAAAAGAAACCGGCCGGCCCAGCCTGGTGACCTCTTCCAGATGCTCCTGGAACAGGGCGGCCTGGTGGAGCCCGACCATGGCCGGGGTTATGGTCTCCCATTCCGCCCTGCGGAACCGGAAAGGCTTGCGGGCAAGAATATGCCTGTCTGGATCCTTCTTTTCCGGAAAAGGGATGACCTTGGACATGAACCGCCCTACACTCGAGTTACAGTATGATGTTATGCTAATATGCACTGGATATAAATAGAAACGTTGGATAGCGGACCAGCCTTTAAGAGGGCCGAACAAAATTAACCGGAGAACTGATGGCCCAAAAGCAAGGGACAAGGGGACTGGACCTTGTCTATCGCGATCAGAACAAGAGCCTGGCCGGAGTTGTGGCCAAGGTTATTTATTTTAATGAAGACAGCCTGTTCTGCGTGGCATCCCTGGACACGGAGACGGGACCGCTCATCATTACCGGCAACCTGGGCAGGGTCAAGCCGGGCGAAAGGCTCACCCTGACCGGCCGCTTCCAGACCCACGCCAAATACGGACGCCAGTTTCAGGCTGATTCCTTTAAGGTGATCTTACCCCAGGAGGAGGATGGCATAAAAGCCTATCTGGGCTCGGGTCTGATCAAAGGCCTGGGCCCGGCCCTGGCCGAGAGGATCGTGGCCAGATTCAAGGCGGAAGCCTTGGAGATCATGAACCGGAACCCGGAGCTTCTTTTGGAGGTGGAGGGAATCGGTCCCAAAAAACTGAAGCAGATCAAACAGGCCAGAGACGAGCGCCGGGAGATGGAAGGCCTGGGCCTTTTTTTGAGGAGCCACGACCTGCCTGCCTCGCTGACCCTCCGCCTCTATAAAAAATACGGAAACCGGGCCCTGGCCCTGGTCCGGAACAACCCCTATGTGCTTATCCGGGACATGGCCGGCATCGGGTTCAAGAAGGCCGACAACATAGCCGCTAACCTGGGCCACGGACCAGACTCTGATCAGCGCCTGACCGCCGGGCTGTTCCATCTGCTCCAGGATGCGGCCGATCAGGGGGATTGCTATCTTCTTGAGGAAGACCTTCTCACCAGAGCGGTCCGGCTCCTGGGGACGGATCGGAGCGGGATCGCTTCTGTACTGGAGAGAATGATCAAGGCTGAACGTCTTTGTGCGGAAGTCATCGAGCCGGAGCCTGGCCAGGCCGCTCCCCCGCTTAAGACGGTCTATATGCCCCATCTTTTCTCGGCCGAGCAGACCGTGGCCCATGGCCTCCTGTCTCTGTTCAAGACTCCGGGTCCTTTAAGCGGGGTGAACCCTGGACCGGTTCTGGCCCGTATCGGGCGGGAGTCGGAGCTGACCTTTTCCCCTGAACAGAAAGAGGCTTTGAAAAGCGTTTTCACCTCAAAGGTGCTGATCATAACCGGCGGTCCGGGCACGGGCAAAACAACCCTCATCAACGCCCTGGTCCGGCTTTTTCAGTCCCAGGAGATCACCCCGGCCCTGGCCGCTCCCACTGGGCGGGCCGCCAAGCGGCTTTCCCTGAGCGCCGGGGAGGAGGCCTCCACCATCCATCGTCTTCTGGAGTACACCCCCCAGGAGGGCTTTAAGAGAAATAGGGATAACCGGCTGCCTCACAAGGCGGTTTTGATCGACGAGCTTTCCATGGTGGATCTCCCGCTCATGGCCAGCCTTATGGAGGCGCTGCGTCCGGAGGCCTCCCTGATTCTGATCGGCGACGCGGACCAGCTGCCGGCCGTGGGCCCTGGCCAGGTTTTGGAGGACCTGATCAGATCGGGCCGAATACGGGTGGTCCGGCTGGTCAAGGTTTTCCGCCAGGCCGAAGGCTCCACCATTGTAGCCAACGCCCACTGCATCAGGCAGGGCCGGCCGATCGTAACAGAGGGGGCTGAAGATTTTTATTTCATCAACCAGGAGGATTCCACCAAAGCGGCCGAAATAGTGGTCAAACTGGCGGCGGAGCGGATCCCCCGCAAATTCGGGCTGGACCCCTTCCAGGAGATCCAGGTGCTCTCGCCCATGCGCAAGGGCGTTTGCGGGGTGGAGGCTCTGAACAGGGGCCTGCGCCAGGCCCTGAACCCCCTGGGCAAAAACTTAGAAAACACAGGATTCCGTCTGGGGGACAAGGTGATCCAGACCCGCAACAACTACGAGCGGATGACCTTTAACGGGGATCTGGGATTGATCAGGGGACAGGTGGGCCGGGGCCAGTTGATGATCGACATGGAGGGGGAGTCCAAGGTATACGAGGGCGAGGGCCTGTCCGAGCTGGTTCTGGCCTACTGCCTCTCCATCCACAAGGCCCAGGGCAGCGAATACCCGGCCGTGATAATCCCCATTCTGCCGGAACACACCATTATGCTTAGAAGAAATCTAATCTACACCGCCTTGACCAGGGCCCGTCGTCTGGCCGTAATGGTGGGCAGTAACAGGGCCTTCAAGGCGTCCCTGGGGCGGAGCCGCCAGGAAAGACGGCGGACTCTCCTGGCCCGGCGCATAAGAGAAGGCTGGAGTTAGACTTTTTTATTGTTGACCAATGGGTGGTGTGATATATAGTACCACCTTTGGCTCAGGACCCAACTGGTGGGTCTAGGAAAGCCTTGTCCGGAGCAAGCGGGTGAGAGTAGCCCTGTCACAGATCGAACCGGGTTTAAACAGGTTCGAATTCAATTGGCCGACCGGGTCAATGGGTCAGGATGACCTGGACGGAGCGCCCCGGACCGTTGACCGGATCGAGGGCTGGATCACCGTAAGGCCTTTGAGCGAACCGGCGGACCAAGCCGATTTGCTGGTGGAAGGCCGGGTGTCGACCAAGGTCGAGGGGGTCTGCGACCGCTGCCTTGAGCAGTTTGTCCGGTCTGTGGACCTTGAATTTAAGGTGATCATGGTTCAGGGTTTAGGGGAGGAGTCGCCGGAAAAGGAGCTTCGGGGGGAGGAGTTGAACCATTCCCTTATTGAGGGAAATGCGATCGACCTGAAAAGGGTAGTCCGGGAACAGCTGGTTCTGGACGCTGGGATGGTCGATCTGTGCTCCCCGGACTGTCGGGGCCTGTGCCCTGTCTGCGGCTGCAACCTGAACTTGGGCTCCTGCGACTGCAAAAAAGATGAGATCGACCCCCGGTTGGCCGCCCTGGCCCACTGGCGGTCGGATGACAATTAAAAGGAGAGTGTTAAAATGGCTGTCCCCAAACAGCGGACCTCAAAGACTCGGCGCGACAAAAGACGGTCCCACGATTTTCTGACCGCGCCCCAGGTGACCAACTGCCCCCATTGCCATGAACCCATGATGCCCCACCGGGTCTGCCCCAGTTGCGGAATGTACAAGGGCCGCCAGGTTATTACCGTAGAGGAAGAGTAGACTTTGCCCATCGCGGTCGACGCCATGGGAGGCGACCGGGCTCCGGAGGTCGTGGTCCTGGGTGCGCTCCGGGCCAAGCGGGAGTTGGGCCTGGAGGTTATCCTAGTGGGCCTGGAGGACCGGATAAAGAGTTCCTTGGCCGACCTGGGAGGAGAGGGCGAGGTCCGGGTGATCCACGCTCCCGAAGTGGTGGAGATGGACGACTCGCCGGTAAAAGCGGCCCGCAAAAAACAGGACTCCTCCATGGCTGCGGCCTGCCGCCTGGTCAAGGAAGGCCTGGCCGAGGCCGTGGTTTCGGCCGGCAATTCCGGGGCCATGATGGCCAACGCTGTTCTGATCATGGGCCGGGTCAAAGGCATCGAGCGTCCGGCCCTGGCCACTGTCTTCCCCTCTCTGGAAGATCCCACCGTGGTTATCGACGTGGGTGCCAATGTGGACTCCCAGCCCCGGCAAATGTGCCAGTTCGGGGTTATGGGCGCCCAGTTCGCGATCCATATCCTGGGGTATGACAATCCACGGGTGGGCCTCCTTTCCGTGGGCGAAGAGGATGTCAAGGGCAATGACCAGACCCGGCGGACCCTGGATCTTCTGAAAGAGGCCCCCATCACTTTCATCGGCAACATCGAGGGCCGGGACCTGTTCTCGGGCAAGGCCCAGGTGGTGGTCTGCGACGGGTTTGTGGGCAATGTCTGCCTCAAGGTGACCGAGGGAGTAGCTTCGGCCATGTACTCCCTTCTGAAACGGGAAATAATGGCCTCCTGGTGGACCAAGACCGGGGGGATGATGATGAAGCCGGCCTTCAAGCGTTTCGACAAGCTGGTCAACTATGCCGAATACGGTGGAGCCCCCTTGCTGGGGCTCAACGGCAGCTGCCTGATCTGCCACGGGGCCTCGGACGACACGGCCATAATGAACGCGGTCAAGATGGCCTCCGGGTGGGTCGAGTGCAACTTCAACCAGCACCTGGCCCGGGCCATGGAGTTTTTCGACTCGGCCGACAAAGCCCAAGAGGCCGGATGAACCAAGACAGGGGAGTTGCTTAAATGGATTATTTCCTTACTGAAGAGCAGATTATGCTGCGCGATCTGGCCCGTCAGATCGCGGTGGAGAGAATGCTGCCGATCAGGGCGGAGCTGGACGAAAAAGAGGAATTTCCCCACGCCATCATGTCCGATCTGGCCGACGCCGACCTTTTTGGGGTGGTGGTTCCGGAGGAGTACGGCGGCCTGGGCTTTGGAACCATGGAGAACTGCCTGGTGGTGGAGGAACTCTCCCGTGTCTGCTCCGGCATAACCACGGCCTACGCCGCCTCGGGACTGGGAGCCTATCCCATTATCCTGTTCGGCAACGACGACCAGAAAAAAAAGTACCTGCCCGTTATCGCTTCGGGCAGCCAACTGGCCGCATTCGGCCTGACCGAATCCACGGCCGGCTCTGACGCGGCCGGGATCCAGACCACGGCAATCAAGGACGGCGACCACTATGTCCTGAACGGGACCAAGCAGTGGATCACCAACGCGGCCGAGGCCGGCATATACACGGTCATCGCCATGACCGACCGCAAAAAAGGCGCCCGCGGCGCCACGGCCTTTATCGTGGAAAAGGGCGACCCCGGGTTCAGCTTCGGCAAAAAAGAGACCAAGATGGGGATCCGGGCCTCTTCCACCGGGGAGTTGATCTTCCAGGACTGCCGCATTCCGGCCGACCGGGTTCTGGCCCGAGAGGGTATGGGCTTTATCGTGGTCATGAAAACCTTTGACAAATCCCGCCCCGGAGTGGGGGCCCAGGCCGTGGGTCTGGCCCAGGGGGCTCTGGACGAGGCGGCGGCCTTTGCCAAGACCAGGATTCAGTTCGAAAAGCCGATCTTTTCTTTCCAGGCCGTCCAGCATATGCTGGCCGACATGGCTACCCAGGTGGAGGCGGCCCGGGCCCTGGTCTATTCCGTGGCCCGGTTCATCGATTCCGGGGCCAAGGACGTGGCCAAGGTGGCGGCCATGGCCAAGTACTTCCCTTCGGATGTGGCCATGAAGGTCACCACAGACGCGGTCCAGGTCATGGGCGGCCACGGCTACATGCGCGATTATCCGGTGGAAAAGATGATGCGGGACGCCAAGATCCTGCAGATCTACGAAGGCACCAACCAGATTCAGCGCAACATTGTGGGCCAGGAACTCAACAAGGAATACGGGCGGAAAAAGTGATCCCGGAGGGGTTAACGCCGCTCCGGAGCCTACCTTAGCCGACAAGGGTGGAACATGAGGACGCTGGTCTGCATCAAGCAGGTTCCCGACACCAAGAACATAAAGATAGACCCGGAGACCAACACCCTGATTCGCCAGGGCGTGGAATCAATCGTCAATCCCTTTGATCTTTTCGCCTGCGAGGCGGCCCTGGCCCTCAAGGATCAGCTGGGCGGCACGGTCACAGCCATGACCATGGGCCCGCCCCAGGCCGAATCGGCCCTGCGCGAGGTGATGGGGCTGGGCGTCGACGACGCGGGCCTGCTGGCGGACCAGGCCTTTGCCGGGTCGGACACCTGGGCCACTTCCTACACCCTGGCCAAGGGCGCGGAAAAGCTGGGTCCCTTTGACCTGATCGTCTGCGGCAAACAGGCCATTGACGGCGACACGGCCCAGGTCGGCCCGGAGATGGCCGCCCGGCTGAACATCCCCTATGTCTCCTTTGTGCGCCGGATCGTTTCCTGCGACGGCCAAGAGATGACCGTGGAACGGCTCATGGACGACGGGTACGACGTGGTCACTTTTAAACTCCCGGCCCTGGTCACTGTGGTCAAGGAGATCGGGGAGGTTCGGGTGCCCTCCTTTAAAAACAAAATGAAGGCCAAGAAATGCCCGGTCCCGGTCTACGGCGCGGCCGACCTGGGAGCTGAAGAGTCCTCCTGCGGCCTGGAAGGCTCGCCCACCCGGGTGGTCAGGATATTCGCGCCCAAGCCCAGGGACAACCGGGAAAAGTGGGAAGGCGAGCCGGAAGAGCTGGCCGTGCGGGTCCTGAAAAGGCTTTCCGCGGACAAGATCATCACCGCGGCAATCGATTAATCTTCCTGTTTTGGCGAGGCGATTGACTTGGGAAGACCAAATCAGTATAGATAAGAGTTATGAATCTGACCATTGACCCAGAAATTTGCACGGGCTGCGGCTCGTGCGAAGACACCTGCCCCTATGAGGCTATCGAGGTTGTTGACGGCTTGGCCGTGACCAACGAGTCCTGCACCCTTTGCGGGGCCTGCGTGGAGGTCTGCCCGGTGGAGGCCATCACCCTGCCCCCAAAGACTGCCGAGTCACAGCCGGATACAGGCGATTACAAAGGGGTTTGGGTTTTCTGCGAACAGAGGCGGGGTCAGCTCCATTCCGTGGGGCTGGAACTGCTGGGCAAGGGTCGGGAGCTGGCCGATCAACTGGGAAACGAACTGGTGGCCGTGATCTTCGGGCACAACCTGGACGGCATGACACCGGACCTGGTCAGACACGGGGCGGACAAGGTTTTGAGTGTGTCCGACCCGGCTCTGGAGCATTTTACCGACGACGTCTACGGCCAGGTCCTATCCAGCCTGATAAAGGAGAAGAAACCGGAGATCGTTCTTTGCGGGGCCACGGCCCTGGGGCGCTCCTTCTTCCCTGGGGTTGCGGCTATGGTGGGCACCGGGCTGACCGCGGATTGCACCGAACTTGCCATTGATCCGAAAAATAACCAACTGTTGCAGACAAGGCCGGCCTTTGGCGGTAATATTATGGCCACCATTGTCTGCCCTCACCACCGGCCCCAGATGGCCACGGTTCGGCCCAAGGTCATGCGCAAGCCAAAACCGCGGGAAGACCGGGGCGAAATCGTTGATCTCAGGCTGCCCCAAGGGGTGGAGGCCTTGAGCCGGGTGGTGGATTCAATAGAAGAGACCAGCCAGTCGGCCCTGCTGGCCGAGGCCGAGATCATAGTGACCGCCGGGCGGGGTATTCAGGACCCCAAGAATCTGGACCTGATCCGCGATCTGGCCGAGCTTTTGGGCGGAGCCGTGGGCGCCACCCGGGGCGTGGTGGACAGCGGCTGGATACCCTACGCCCATCAGGTGGGGCAGACCGGAAGGACTGTTTCGCCCAAGCTCTATGTGGCCATCGGCGTATCCGGAGCGGTGCAGCACGTGGTAGGGATGCAGTCTTCTCAGGTCATTGTAGCCGTGAACAACGATCCGGAAGCCTCCATCTTTGATGTGGCCACCTACGGCTTGGTGGGAGATCTCTTCGAGGTCGTTCCGGCCATGATCCAGCGGCTCAAGTCGGCCCAGGGGCTTGGTTGAACCAGATTATCTCCGGGAGGTTAACGTGGATCAGAAAAAAGTGGTAATCATCACCGGCGCCTCCAGGGGGATCGGAGCGACCATAGCTCAAACCATGGCCGCCCCGGATACAATCCTGGCCCTGACCCATTACGATAAGGACGAGGAGGCGGCCAAGTCGGTTCAGGCTCGGATGGAGGCTTTGGGCTCGGAGTGCGAATTTTTTTGGTTCGACATCTCGGATTATAATAAAACAGCCGAGGTATTTTCTCAAATCGTTCAAAAATACGGCAGAATAGATGTTTTGGTAAACAACGCCGGCATCACCATGGACGCCCTGCTCATGCGCATGAAGGAGGAGGCCTGGGACAAAGTGCTGGCCGTTAATCTCAAATCCGTGTTCAATGCCACTCAGGCGGCGGTCAAGGTCATGATGAAACAGCGTTACGGCCGGATCGTCTCCCTGACCTCAATCGCCGGGGTGATGGGTAACATTGGACAAGCCAACTACTCGGCCTCCAAGGCCGGGATCATCGGTCTTACCAAGACCGTGGCCAGAGAGGTGGCGCCCAGGGGTATCACGGTTAACGCCGTGGCCCCGGGGTTCATTGCCACCGAAATGACGGCCGCCATCCCGGAGAAGGCCAGAACCGCGATGCTGGCCCAAATTCCAGCGGGCCGTGCCGGAGAGGTTCAGGAGGTGGCCGACCTGGTCGCATTTTTAGTTTCCGATAAAGCTGCTTACATCACCGGTCAGGTGATCAATATCAATGGCGGTCTTTTCATGTGAGGCCCACAGCGCCGAAGTATTACTCAGGAGGCAAGAATGTCCGTTGAAGAGCAAGTAAAAAAAATTATTGTCGAACAACTGAGCGTCGCCGAAGAGGACGTAGTATCCGAGGCTTCCTTTGTGGATGACCTGGGCGCCGACTCCCTGGACCTGGTCGAGATGATCATGGCCATGGAAGAGGCTTTCGGCATCTCCATCGAGGACGAGGATGCGGAGAAGATCAAGACCGTCCAGGATGCCATAGACTTTGTCGCAGCCAACGCAGCCGCCTAGCCTTTGGCGGGTCAGGAGGTCCACAACGTGCCTCGGAGAGTGGTAGTAACAGGATTGGGGGCGGTCAGCCCGATTGGTATCGGAGTCGACCAGACTTGGGATGCGGCCGTCAACGGACGGTCGGGGATCGGACTGCTGGAGGGATTTGAAACCGACGGTTACAAATGCAGGATCGCCGGCCAGGTAAAAAACCTGAATCCCACCGACTATATCCCACCCAAAATGGCCAAAAGGCTTGATCCATTCTGCCACTACGCTCTTTCGGCGTCGGTTCTGGCCAAAAACGATTCCGGGATCGAAATCCCGGAATCAGAGAGCGGCCGGGTGGGCGTGGTCCTGGGGTGCGGCTTCGGCGGGATGAAAACCATTGAGGAGCAGCATACCATCCTCCTGGAAAAGGGGCCGTCCCGGATGAGCCCCTTTTTCATCCCCACGGTCTGCGTCAACATGGCGGCCGGGCTTATCGCCATCCTTCACCAGGCCAAGGGCCCCAACACCTGCATCGCCACCGCCTGCGCCGCCGGCAACCACTCCATCGGGGAATCTTTCCGGATGATCGCCCGAGGAGATTGCGATGCCGCGTTCTGCGGCGGGGCGGAGGCGGTGGTGGCTCCTTCGGGTCTGGCCGGGTTCGCTTCGATGAAGGCTATCTCCTTGCGGAACGATGACCCGGAGCGGGCCTCGCGGCCCTTTGATGCCGACCGGGACGGATTCGTCATGTCCGAGGGTAGCGGGGTGCTGGTCCTGGAGGAGTTGGAGCGGGCCAGAAAACGGGGTGCCAGAATCTACGCTGAAATAGTGGGTTACGGCCTTTCCGGGGACGGTTATCACATGACCGCCCCGCAGCCCGACGGAGAAGGGGCGGCCAGATGCATGGAGATGGCTGTCCGGGATGCCGGGATAAGCCCCGACCAGGTCGACTACATCAACGCCCATGGAACGTCCACCCCGTTGAACGATGCTATGGAGACCAACGCCATCAAGAGGTTCTTTAAGGAGCACGCCTACAAGTTGGCGATAAGTTCCACCAAATCCATGACCGGCCATCTCTTGGGCGGGGCAGGGGGCATCGAAGGCGTTCTGACGGCTCTGACCGTGTTTCACGGCATAATGCCTCCCACCATTAACTACGAGACTCCGGATCCGGAGTGCGATCTTGACTATGTACCCAACCAGGCCCGGCAGGCCAAGGTGGAGTACGCCTTGAGCAACGCTTTCGGGTTCGGCGGAACCAACGCCAGTTTGATCTTTAAACGCTTTCAAGGCTGACAGGAGGCCGTGTGCCATGAAAATCGCCATTGGTTCGGATCATGCCGGTTTTTCCCTGAAACACGAACTGGTGGCTTGGCTGGAGGAAAAGGGGCATCAGGTCGAAGACGTGGGCCCCTTTGACGAGTCATCCTGCGACTATCCCATTTTTGCCCAGGCCGTGGCCCGGGAGGTTCTGGGCGGCAAATCGGAGCGGGGCCTTTTGATCTGCGGAACCGGCATCGGCATGGCGCTGGCCGCCAACCGGTTCAAGGGCATCAGGGCGGTCAACTGCAACGATCTTTTCTGCGCCAAGCTGAGTCGTCAGCACAACAACAGCAATACTCTGACCCTGGGGGCCAGGGTGATCGGCATTGGACTGGCCAAAGCCATAATCGAAACCTGGCTCGAAACCACCTTCGACGGCGGCCGTCATCAGGACCGGCTAGACCTTCTGGATAGAGAAGTAAACTGATGAACCCCCTTTGCAGACCCTTGTCCCAAGCCGACCCGGCCGTGGCCGCGGCCATAAGGGCGGAAACAGACCGGCAGTCCGAGTACCTTCAGATGATCGCCTCCGAGAACTATACCTCCAGAGCCGTTCTGGAGGCCCAAGGCTCGGTCATGACCAACAAGTACGCCGAGGGCTACCCCGGACACCGCTACTACGGCGGATGCCGCTACGTGGACCAGGCCGAGGATCTGGCCAGGGAGAGGGCCAAGGAACTGTTCGGGGCCGAATACGTCAATGTGCAGCCCCACTGCGGTTCCTCGGCCAACATGGCCGTGTATTTCTCCTGCCTTGAACAGGGGGATACGGTCCTGGCCATGAGTTTGGCCCACGGAGGACATCTGACCCACGGCGCGCCGGTCTCGTTCTCGGGCCGGTTTTTTAATTTCGTGTCCTACGGGGTGCTCAAGGACAAGGAGACCATCGACTACGACCAGGTCAGAGAAGCGGCTCTGCGCCACAGGCCCAAGCTGATCGTGGCCGGCGCTTCGGCCTATCCGCGCTTCATCGATTTTAAAATATTCCGGGAGATCGCCGACCAGGTCGGCGCGGCCCTGATGGTGGACATGGCCCACATCGCCGGGCTGGTGGCCGGCCAAGTCCACCCCAACCCCTGCGAGTATGCCGATTACGTCACCGCCACCACCCACAAGACCCTGCGCGGCCCCCGTGGCGGGCTGATCCTGGCCCGCAAGGAGTACGGCCGGGCCCTGGACAAGTCCATCTTCCCCGGAATCCAGGGCGGCCCTTTGATGCACGCTATCGCGGCCAAGGCCGTGGTTTTCGGAGAAGGGCTGGCCCCGGGATTCAAGGAGTATGCCTCCAGTATCGTAAAGAACGCCGAGGTGCTGGCCCAGGGATTGGTCAAGGGCGGAGTGCGGCTGGTCTCCGGCGGCACGGACACCCATCTGATTCTCATCGACGTCACCCCCCTGGGGCTCACCGGAGCCAAGGCCGAGGCGGCCCTGGAGGCCGCCGGCATGGCCACCAACAAGAACGCCATTCCCTACGACCCCAAACCGCCCAAGGTCACCTCCGGGGTCAGAGTCGGGACAGCGGCCTTGACCACCCGCGGGTTCGACCAGGAGGATATGTCCAGGGTGGCTGAGTTGATGGTCCAGGTCCTCTCCAACCCGGACTCGGAGAAGGTCAGGTCCGGGGTCCTGGGCGCGGTAAAGGGACTTTGCGACAGCCATCCCCTGACCATGGGTTATGCCGAGGTATGAAGAAGATGGAGGATTCACGGCCGTCCTGGGATGAATACTTTATGGGCATCACCCAGATGGTGGCCCAGCGATCCACCTGCCTCCGCCGCAAGGTGGGAGCCATGGCGGTCCGGGACAAACGGATCCTCACCACCGGGTACAACGGCGCCCCTTCCAATCTGAAGCACTGCCTCGAACTGGGTTGTCTGCGGGAGCAGCGGAACATTCCCTCCGGCCAGAGGCACGAGCTCTGCCGGGCGCTCCATGCCGAACAGAACGTGATCATTCAGGCCGCTTATCACGGCCTTTCCATAGCCGGTTCAACCATTTATTCCACCACGCTGCCTTGTGTAATCTGCGCCAAGATGCTCATCAACAGCGGGGTTAAAAGAATCGTCTACCTGGAGGGATATGCCGACCAGCTGAGCCTGGAGATGCTGAAGGAGGCCGGTGTAAGTCTGGAAAAGTTCACACCAAGGGAAGGGGAGGACGGATGAAGTGCCCTTACTGCGAGGAGAACGACAACCGGGTGGTTGATTCCCGGTTGTCCAAGGACGGGATGGCCATCAGAAGAAGAAGAGAGTGCAACGCCTGCCTTCGCCGCTTCACCACTTATGAAAAGGTGGAGGAAGTGCTGCCCATGATCATCAAGCAGAACGGAACCCGGGAGCAGTTCGACCGGGACAAGATCCGCAAGGGCATCCGGCTGGCCACCCGCAAAAGACCCGTCTCAGCCGATATGATCGAGGATTTCGTGGATTCCCTGGAGTCGTTTTACCAGGAATCGGGCCGCCGGGAGATACCGGCTCTGGAGATCGGGGACAGGATAATCGACAAACTAAAGGAGTGGGATGAGGTCGCCTATGTCAGGTTCGCCTCGGTCTACCGCAAATTCCAGGACGTGACCGACTTTATGAACGAGGTTACCGATCTCCTTAAATCCAGAAAGATTCAGGAACAGGACTGAAAACAAGGCCGAGGTAACCGTGTCAGACCCCCGGGCCTCTTTCATGGCCCAAGCCCTTAGACTGGCCCGCCGGGCCGAAGGAAGAACAGCCCCCAATCCGCCGGTGGGGGCGGTGGTGGTCAGGGCCGGAAAGGTGATCGGCCGGGGTTTTCACCGGGCAGTCGGCACCCCCCACGCCGAAGTCCTGGCCCTGGACCAGGCCGGGGAAAAGGCCCAGGGCGCCGACCTTTACGTCACCCTTGAACCGTGCAACCACTTTGGCCGCACTCCACCCTGCACCCGCAAAATCCTCTCTTCCGGAATTAAAAAAGTCTTTATCGGATCATTGGACCCCAATCCCGGGGTGGCTGGCGGCGGGGCCGAGTATCTGGCCCAGAACAAAGTGGAGGTGGAATCCGGGATTTTAAGTGACCGCTGCCGAGAGCTGCTGGCTCCGTTCACTTCCCTGATCACCTTGGGCCGACCTTATGTTACCCTTAAGATTGCGGCCAGCCTTGACGGCAGGCTGTCTGTCCGGGCCGGAACAAGCCAGTGGCTGACCGGGGAAAAGGCCCGGACCTGGGTCCACGGCTTGCGGAACCGTTGCGAGGCCATCATGGTCGGCCGGTCCACCGTGGCCATGGACGATCCCTCTCTGACCACGCGCCTTGAGCGGAGAAGGGCCCAGAACCCTCTGCGGGTGATCATGGATTCGCGCCTCAGCATCAGCCCGCAGTCCAAGGTGGTCACCGGCCCCTCGGAGGGAGGACCCGCCGGGGGAGGATGCCTGATCCTGACCTGTGCCCAGGCCCCTGAGTCCAACCGCCGGGCCCTGGAAAAGGCCGGGGCCGAGGTGAAAATTTTAGGGGAGGGACCGGGCGGGGTGGATCTGGCCCAGACCGTGGATGAGCTGGGGAAAAGAAAGGTTATGCACCTTCTGCTGGAAGGCGGGCCGGAGCTGGCCGGAAGATTTTTCCGGGCCGGGTTTGTGGATGAGATCTTTTTCCTATATGCTCCTTTGGTGATAGGGGGCGCCCGGGCTCCGGGCATGGTGGCCGGCCCGCTTATCGAAGATATCGGCCAGGCCGCCCGACTTGAGAAAGTGAAGACCAGGCGCCTGGGAGAGGATATCCTGGTTTGGGCCAAGGTTAAAAGGGACTAGGCGGGAAGATGTTTACAGGGTTGATAGAAGGCCTGGGCCGGGTGGAGGGCTTGATTTTCAAGGGTCCTGATGCGATTGTGGGATTAAGGGCCGAGTTTGACCTGTCTGGAACCCTGGCCGGCGACAGTATCGCCGTTTCCGGATCATGTCTGACCGTTACGATCATAGAGGGAGACCGGTTTTCAGCCGATGTCTCGGCCGAAACGCTTTCCAAAACCAATCTGGGCGGTTTGAAACCCGGGTCCGTGGTCAATCTGGAGAGGGCCTTGCGCCTGGGGGATCGCCTGGGCGGTCACCTGGTCAGCGGACACGTCGACGGCCAGGCCAGACTGATCTCCAAAACCAGGACGGGCGGCTCCATCCGCCTGAGATATCAAACTGATCCGGCATTGACACGGTACATCATCCCCAAGGGATCGGTGGCCTTGGACGGTGTGAGCCTGACCGTCAACGAGGTGGGGCGGGATTATTTTATGGTGAATATCATCCCCCACACCGCAGATAAGACCACCCTGGGGTTGAACAAACCGGGCGAGATGGTTAATATCGAGACGGACTTGATCGGAAAATACGTGGAGAAACTGTTGGGGCCCCATAGCCCCCGCAAAAACGACATTACCAGGGAGTTCCTGTCCGAGCACGGGTTCCTGGAATAGATAAAGAGAGGCCCCAATGCCGCTGGCAACCATACCCGAAGCCATAGAAGACATAAAAAACGGCAGGATGATCATCCTGGTGGACGACGAAGACCGGGAGAACGAAGGCGACCTGTGCATGGCTGCGGAGTTGGTCACCCCGGAGCAGATAAATTTCATGGCCAAGTTCGGCCGGGGGCTGATCTGTCTGACCCTCAACCAGGAAAAGGCCGACCAACTGGGCCTGGGCATGATGACCGAACGGAACGAATGCAAGTTCGAAACCGCCTTCTGCGTCTCCATCGAGGCGGCCAAAGGGGTCACCACCGGAATCTCGGCCGCGGACCGGGCCACCACCATCAGAGCCGCGGTCAACCCCAATGCCGTGCCCGGCGATCTGGTCAAGCCCGGACATGTTTTCCCCATCAGGGCCAAAAATGGCGGGGTTCTGGTCAGAACCGGACAGACCGAAGGCTCGGTGGACCTGGCCAGGTTGGCCGGATTGGCCCCTTCCGGGGTGATCTGCGAGATCATGAAGGACGACGGGACCATGGCCCGGATGCCCGACCTGGAGGTGTTCGCCCAGGAGCACGGGTTGAAGATCGTCACCATAGCCGACCTGATCGCTTACAGAATCCGCACCGAGTCCTTTGTCCACGCCGAGGCGGATGCGGATCTGCCCTCGAAATACGGCCATTTCCGGGCCGTGGCCTACACCAACGACCTGAACCAGGACGAGCACTTGGCCCTGGTCAAGGGTGAAATAAGCGAAGAGGATGACATTCTGGTAAGGGTCCATTCCTCCTGCATCACCGGCGATGTCATGGGCTCCCTGCGTTGCGACTGCGGCGATCAGTTGGCCTCAGCCCTGAGGCTGATCGAAAAAGAGGGCAAGGGCGTCCTGCTGTATTTGAACCAGGAGGGCCGGGGAATCGGCCTGGCCAACAAAATCAAGGCCTACCAACTCCAGGACGAGGGTCAGGACACGGTCCAGGCCAACGAATCCCTGGGCTTTCCGGCGGATATGCGGGATTACGGCATAGGCGCTCAGATCCTCCGGGAGCTGGGGATTAGGCGGATGCGGCTCATGACCAACAACCCCAAAAAAATGGTCGGCCTGGACGGCTACGGCCTGACGATTGTGGAGCGGGTGCCCCTGGAAATTGAGCCTAACGACCTTAATTTCAAGTATCTCAAGACAAAATGCGATAAACTGGGGCATCTCCTCAATCTGGATCAGGGGTGAGACATGACCAAAACGGTAGAAGGAAAACTGAACGCATCGGGAATGAAGATCGCTCTGGTTGTGGCCAGGTTCAATGATTTCATTACCGAAAAGCTTCTGAGCGGAGCCGTTGACGCCCTGATCAGATGCGGAGCGGACCAGGACGACCTGACCGTGTTCAAGGTTCCCGGAGCGTTCGAGATACCCCTGATAGCCAAAAAAGTGGCGGTTTCCGGGGATTATGACGGTGTGATCTGCCTGGGGGCGGTCATCCGGGGTTCTACGCCTCATTTCGATTATGTGGCGGCCGAAGTTTCCAAGGGAATCGCCCAGAGTTCCCTGGAAAGCGGAACCGTGATAGCCTTCGGCGTCATCACCACGGATACCATTGAGCAGGCCATTGAGCGAGCCGGCACCAAGGCCGGGAACAAGGGCTATTCGGCCGCCATGTCCTGCATCGAGATGGTCGACTTGATCCGCCAAGTCTGATCATCCTCTTATTATCGATCGCAAATACGAAATATTACAGGCAATTAGATGGGATATCGCCACCAGGCCAGAAGGTTGGCCCTGCAGTTCCTTTACCTTATCGACTCAACGGGTGAGGATCGGGAGAGCGCTTTGGAGAGGTTCAGATCCGCTTTTGGACTGGACCCGAAACTGGCCGATTTTTTTCTCCACCTGATCAGAGGGGTGGATTGCAACCGGGAAGACCTGGACAGGATGATCGAAAGCCGGAGTCATAACTGGCGGTTGGATCGTATGGCCAGGGTGGACCGCAACATCCTGCGCCTGGCCGTTTACGAGATGACCTTTAGCAAGGATGTGCCGGACAAGGTGGCCATCAACGAGGCCATTGAACTGGCCAAGGATTTCAGCACCGATGAATCCGGAGCTTTTATCAACGGCATTCTGGACTCCATCCGCCTCAATCGTCCCCCCCAAGAGACCCTCCTGCCCGAAAGCAGGGGCAACGGAGAATAGTTCTGATGAAGGTCATGATCATCGGAGCCGGAGAGGTCGGCTATTACCTGGCCACCCGCCTTTCCAACGAAAATCATGATGTGGTGGTGATAGACAAGTCCCAGGCGGCCATTGAACGTCTGGAGAGCCTGGACGTACAGACCTATCAGGGCGCGGGCTCCAATCCAGATGTGCTGCTGGACGCGGGGATTCACTCCACCGAGATATTCGTGGCCGTGACCGACTCTGATGAAGCCAACATGGTGGCCTGCCTTTTCGCCAATTCGCTTAATCCGGCGGCCACCAAAATAGCCCGGGTCAGAAATCTCTCCCTGGCCAAATTTCCCAGGCTTTTGGCCAAAGACTTCCTGAATATAAGCATTACCATCAACCCCGAGGAGGAGGTCTCCAAAACCGTTCTAAGGCTGCTGGAGGTACCGGGAGCCTCGGATGTGGTGGATCTGGCCGAGGGAATGATAAAATTGATCGGCATCCGCGTTTCGGCCAGATGCAAACTGGCCGGGCTGAAGCTGGCCGAGCTGCCCAACATCCCCCTTTCCAAGCATTTCCTGATCGCGGCCATCGGCCGGGGACATAAACTGGTCATCCCCCATGGAGACGACAAGATAATCGCCGGCGACCTGGTCTATCTGATCGTCACCCCCGAATACCTGGCCGAGGTCATGTCCCTGTTCGGCCGGGACTTGTTCGTCCTGAAAAAAGTGATGATCGTGGGCGGGGGACAGCTGGGGTTCAACCTGGCCCACGCCCTGGAGCAGACCGATATCAGCATAAAGATCATTGAAAAGGACCCGTTGCGTTGCGATTTCCTGGTTGAAAATCTCAACAAAAGTATTGTCCTAAAGGGCGACGGCACGGACCAGCAGCTCCTCAAGGAGGAGAACATAGAGGAGACCGACGCCCTGGTGGTGGTTACTGACGACGAAGAAGAGAACGTCCTCATCTCCCTTTTGGGACAGCAACTGGGGGTCAGGCAGACTATTACCAGAATATCCAAATTCTCCTATCTGCCCCTGGTCAACGCGGTCGGGCTGGAAAGGGTCATCAGTCCCCGGATGTCTGCGGCCAACGCCATTCTCCAGTTCATCAGACGGGGCAAGGTTCTGTCCGTCACCCAGATCAAGGGCGAAGAGGCCGAGGTTATCGAGTTCGAGGCCCTGGAAACCTCTTATTTGGTAGGGCGTCCCCTGGCCAACCTGAAATTCCCCAAGGGAGCCATCATCGGCGCCGTGGTCCGGGATGGGCGGATGCTTATTCCGGACGGAGGGAGCGTTATCGAACCCAAGGACAGGGTGGTGATTCTGGCCAGGCGCGAGGCTATTCCGGAAGTGGAAAAGGCCAGGATCGTCAAACTGAACCATTTTTAAGGGAAGCCCCTGTTCGTTTTTTCAAGACCGCATCGTCCCTGAAAGGGATAGTTTTTTCGACCCTCCAACCCACGCCAGGACTCCTAAGCCGGCCAGATAAAATCCATACCCGTCCAGGTCACCGCTTTTACATTCAGCTTTGACAAGAGTCGTGCGCTTTTGCTAAGCTGACATGATTCAATTCATATCGGTCACTGCCACGAGTAGAACAGAGACGAGTGAAGGTCTTTAAAAAAGCGAACAGGTCTGTTTGCTTTTCCCGGATTACGCCTGATCCACGGTGATCCGGAAAGAAGAGGGCCGGAGCCCGATCAATGCGAAGCGAACCAAATTCAAAATTCAAACAATTCTGAACGGGAGCATTCATGGATTCACCTCTGGCAGGAATAAAGGTTGTAGATCTCTCCCAGGCCATGGCCGGACCCTGCTGCACCATGATCCTCGGCGACTTCGGGGCTGAGGTCATAAAAGTCGAACCCCCTGAAACAGGGGACATGCTCCGTTTTTGGGGCCCACCGTTCCAAGGCGGCATCGGCTCCTACTTTTTGCTGTTTAACCGGAACAAACGGGGCCTGACCCTTAATTTAAAAGACCGGGAAGCCAAGGATATATTATTTAGACTTATCAAAAATGCAGACGTTGTAGTAGAGAGTTTTAGGCCAAACGTGAAGTATAAACTCAAGATCGACTACGATACCCTGGCTCCTGACAACCCGAAGCTCATCTACACCTCCATCTCCGGGTTCGGCCAGACCGGACCCTATGCCCTGAGGCCCGGATTCGACCCCATTGCCCAGGGCATGTCAGGTCTCATGTCCATCACCGGCACCAAGGAATCCGGTCCCACCAGGGTGGGCACGGCCATCGGCGACTACTTCACCGGCGTGTTCGCGGCCCTGGGAACCGTCTTGGCCCTGTTCAACCGGATGAAGACCGGCAGGGGCCAGCAGGTGGACGCCTCTTTGCTGGAGACCCTGGTGGGCTGCCTGGGAGTCCAGGCCTCCACCTATCTGGCCACGGGTGTCCGGCCCGAGCCGCAAGGCAATTTTCACCCCACCCAATCGCCCTACGGCAGCTTCGAAACCAAGGACAGCTACGTCATGATCGCGGCCGGCAACCAGGGCATGTGGGAGCGCCTGGCCAGATGCATCGGCCAAGAGGAGCTGATTGAGGACAAGAGGTTCCTGACCGTGGCCGACAGGGTGGAAAACAGGCCTGTCTTGGCCGAACTGATCGAGAAGAGCCTGGCCCGGCGGACCACCTCGGAATGGCTGGAGGATCTGGAGGAGGCCGGGGTCGCCTCGGGTCCGATCCTTTACATTGACGAGGTTTTCGCCGATCCTCAGGTTCTTCACCAGGAGATGCTGAAAAAGGTCTTCCATCCTGTTCTGGGGGAGCTGAAGACCACCGGCTTTTCCGCAAACCTGAGCGATTCTCCGGCCGATATCCTCAAGCCGCCGCCCTTGTTGGGTGAGCACACGGAGGATATTTTGGGCGAGATGGGTTATGGGCCGGATGATATAGCCAGAATGAAAAAAAACGGAACCATTTGATGAAATAGTAATTTGTAAGGGTTGCAACTTTCTTTGGGGAGGAGGGACTACATGCCCAGAAAGGTGAAGGTGGGGCTGACTCAGGTTTCCTGCGACATGTCCGGCGACAGACCGGTGGCTGAGCTGAAACAATACATGATCGATAAGCACATGCCCCTCATCGATCAGGCCGGCAAGAGCGGGGTGAACATACTCTGCCTTCAGGAGATTTTCTACGGCCCTTATTTTTGCGCCGAGCAGAACCCCAAATGGTACGAGTCGGCCGAAAAGGTCCCTGACGGCCAGACCATCAAGCTCATGCAGCAGAAAGCCAAGGAGCACAACATGGTCATGGTCGTGCCGGTCTACGAGGAGGAGATGACCCGGGTTCTCTATAACACGGCTGCGGTCATCGACCGGGACGGGACCTATCTGGGCAAATTCAGAAAAATGCACATACCCCATACCTTACCGGGATTCTGGGAGAAATTCTATTTCAAACCCGGCAACCTGGGCTATCCGGTGTTCAAGACAGACTTCGGAGTGGTGGGGGTCTACATCTGTTACGACAGGCATTTCCCGGAAGGGGCCCGCTGCCTTGGGCTGGCCGGGGCGGAGATCGTGTTCAACCCTTCAGCCACAGTGGCCGGCAAGTCCGAGTATCTGTGGAAACTGGAACAGCCGGCCCATGCCGTGGCCAACCAATATTTCATCTGCGCCAACAACCGGGTCGGCACCGAACAGCCCTGGAATATAGGACATTTTTACGGATCATCCTACATCTGCAACCCCATGGGCGAACTGATGGTGGAGGGCGGCCGGGACCAGGACGAGCTGGTCACGGCGGAGGTGGATCTGGACATGATTGCGGAAGTTCGCAACTCCTGGCAGTTTTTCCGGGACAGGCGGCCGGAAAGCTACCAAGCCATCGTGGCCCCATAAAGGATACCTGCCGTGCCGGTGAAACGTCATCGCCGCTCGATATTCGGGCTTGACCAGGGCCAGCCCAATCCGGCCAGCCGTACCAAGGAGGAGTGGTTCCCTCCCCGGGCAGGGCCGTCAAAGAGGTATGGGAGCAGATGCCGCCTCCCTGGGACCGGGGGAGGTTTTTAAAGAATAATCGCATAGATCTACTCGTTTTATACGAGCTGGTTTGGGGAGGTATCAATGGACGCCGCCAGAATCAAAGCCCTTGATCAGGCCTATAATGTTCATTCCTGGTCAATCCAGTCAGCCCTGGACGTCATGGTTTTCAGCCACGGCAAAGGGGCTGTTTTTTGGGACATGGACGGCAAACGCTATCTCGATTTCAGCTCTCAGTTAATGAATTTGAACACCGGCCATCAGCATCCCCGGGTAATCGAGGCCGTCAAGGAGCAGGCCGACAAGTGCATGTTTGTTCAACCCGGCTGCGCCTGCGAGGCCAGATCCGCCCTGGTGGAGAAACTGCAGCAGATCACCCCCGACAACATCAATCATTTCTTCTTCACCCTGGGAGGGTCTGAGGCCAACGAGAACGCCATAAAAATGGCCCGCCTCTATACCGGCAAGCACAAGCTGATGGCCCGCTACCGCTCCTACCACGGAGCCACCCTGGGGGCCGTGGCCCTGACCGGCGATCCCCGCAGGTGGCCGGTGGAGGCCGGGGCCATCCCGGGAGTGATCCGGGTTTTTGATCCCTACTACTACCGCTCCTGCTTTGCCAGTTCCGACCCGGGCTGGGAGGAAAAATGTGTGGAGCACATTGCCGAGGTCATGATGTACGAGGGGGCCAGGGACTATGTGGCCGCCATCATTGTGGAAGGCATTACCGGCACCAACGGAATATTCGTGCCCAATGACAACTACTACCCCCGCCTCAGGCAGATCTGCGACGAATTCGAGGTTTTGCTCATTGCTGACGAGGTCATGTCCGGTTTCGGGCGGACCGGCAAATGGTTTGCCCTGGACCACTGGGACGTGAAGCCGGACCTGCTTTCCATGGCCAAGGGCCTCACCTCCGGCTATTTGCCCCTGGGCTGCGTGGGCATGAGTGATGAAATCGCCGATTATTTCAAGGACAAAATGCTCTGGTGCGGGTTGACCTATAATGCCCATCCCCTGTCCTGCGCCGCTGCCCTGGCCACTATCAAGGTCTACGAGGAGGAAAACCTGGTCGAGAAAGCGGCCAAGTTGGGCAAGGTGGTGGAGGCCGAGTTGGCCAAAATGATGGAAAAACATCCTTGCGTGGGCGACCACCGGGGAATAGGGCTGTTCCACTCCATTGAATTGGTCAAGGACAAGAAGACAAAAGAGCCCATTTCGCCTTTTGGGATCATGAACGATCTGGCCAACGGCACGGTGGTCAGACTCAGGCAGGGCGGCATCTCCACCTTTGTCCATTGGAACGTGATTCATGTGGCCCCGCCCCTGGTCATCACCGAAGATGAACTCATGGAAGGGCTGGAGGCCATTGACAAGGTTCTGGACTGGCTGGATACCCAGATATAAACCGGGGCAGGGCGGGGAGGGTCAAGCGCCCTGTCCCCGCCATAAAATATACGGGGAAGTGGGGAACATGGACTTAAATGTTAACTATTGTGGATTTGATCTCATCAATCCGTTTTTGTTGGCTTCGGCTCCGCCCACGGGAACCGGAGCCATGATGCGCCGGGCCTATGAGGCCGGCTGGGCCGGAGGGGTCACCAAAACCCTGGTCATGGACGCCTCCGTGGTGGAGAACGTGACCCCCAGGCTGGCCAGCCTGTCCTATCCCCATGAACAAGGCCGGCCGCCCCGGATATTCGCCTTTATGAACATCGAACTGGTCACCGACAGATCCCTTCAGACCTGGCTGGATGAGGTAAGCCGATTGCGGGAGGAGTTTCCGGACCGGATGACCATCACCTCCATCATGGACGACGCCTCCAGACCTGACGGTTGGCACAACCTGGCCCAGATGTGCGAGAAGGCCGGGGCCCACGCCATTGAGATCAACATGTCCTGCCCCCACGGCATGCCGGAGCGGGGCATGGGCATGGCCATGGGCCAGGATCCGGAGATAGCCCGGACGGTCACGGCCTGGACCAGGGAGGCCACCAAGCTTCCGGTCATCGCCAAAATGACCCCCAATGTGACCGATATAAACCTCATCGCCGGAGAATGCCTCAAGGCCGGGGCAGACTCAATCTCGGCCATCAATACCGTGGCCGCGATAATCGGGGTGGACCTGGAGAACCTGGTGCCCCTGCCCAATGTCTGGGGCTCTTCCACCCCGGGCGGCCTGTCCGGGCCGGCCGTGAAACCCATCGCCCTCAAGGCCGTGGCCGGACTGGCCCAGGCCTTTGACAAGCCAATCTCCGGTATAGGCGGGGTGACCAGTTGGCGGGATGCGGCAGAATTTTTGCTTCTGGGCGCAAGCAACGTTCAGGTCTGTTCTTCCATAATGACCAAGGGCTACGGCATAATCGAACCCCTTACCGAGGGGCTCAGCGATTACTTAGGGGAAAAAGGATTCGATTCGGTCCAGGAGATGATCGGCCGGGCCCTGCCCAATCTCAAACCGCACGGCGGCCTGGAGGCCAAACGCAAGATGGTGGCCCGCATCGACCCGGAACAGGCCACGGAACCAGGTCTGGAGCTCTGTCGGGTGGCCTGTCTTGACGCGGGCTACCAGGCCATTGTCAAACGCAAGGACGGGGCATACGAGGTGAACACCAAGCGTTGCACGGGCTGTTCCCTGTGCTACCATGTTTCACCGATCAAAGACTGCGTAACAATGGTTCCTTTAATTTAGGTTTTTTCAGCCGGAAAAGGAGGAAAAGCTTGGATTCCAAAATAGTTGGCGGGAAAGTGGTGACGGCCTCGGAGACCTTCCGGGCTGACGTGGGCATCAAAAACGGCCGGATCGTTCAACTGGCGAGCAGGATAAAAGACAAGGCCCGGCAGACCATTGAGGCCAAGGGCTGTTATATCCTGCCCGGAGCCATCGACGTGCACACTCACCTGGACATGCCTTTCGGCGGGTCGATGACGGCCGACGATTTTTTCACCGGCACCCGGGCCGCGGCCTTTGGCGGAACCACCTGTCTGATAGATTTCGCCATCCAGGGCAAGGGGCAGAGCCTGAGCGAGGCTCTTGAAGCCTGGCACGCCAAGGCCGACGGCAAGGCCTGCTTTGACTACGGCTTTCATCTGGCCGTGACCGACGCCAGGGAAGAGGTTATTGACGAGTTGGACCAGGTGGTCAAACACGGCGTCACCTCGTTCAAGGTTTTTCTGGCTTACAAAGGTTCCCTGATGATCGACGACGGAGCTTTTTTTAAGATTTTGCGGCGGGCCAAAGAGGTGGGGGCGCTGACCATGCTCCATGCCGAGAACGGGGAGATCATCGATGTCCTGGTCAACGAAGCCCTGGCCGCGGGCAACACCGAACCCATCTATCACGCCCTGACCAGGCCGGAGGAAGTCGAAAGCGAGGCCACGGCCCGGGCCATCTCCCTGGCCGAGATGGCCGGGGCCCCTCTGTATGTGGTCCACCTTTCCTGCGCTTTGGCCTTGGAACAGGTCAAGGCCGCCAGGGAAGGGGGGCTGCCTATCATGGCCGAAACCTGTCCCCAATATCTGCTGCTGGATATCAAACGCTACCTGGAGCCTGATTTCGAGGGGGCCAAATATGTCATGAGCCCACCGCTGCGGGACAGGTACAACTGGCCCTACCTGTGGAGAGGTCTGGCCGACGGCGATCTCCAGGTGGTTTCCACGGACCACGCCCCTTTTAACTTCAAGGGACAGAAGGAGATGGGCCGGGACAACTTTGCGGCCATTCCCAACGGAGCGCCTGGAATTGAAAACCGGGTTGCCCTTATATTCAACGAAGGTGTTAGAAAAAACAGAATATCCCTGAATAAAATGGTCGATCTCCTATCGACTACCCCGGCCAAGATATTCGGCCTGGCCCCTCGAAAAGGTTCGGTGGCCATTGGCGCGGACGCCGACCTGGTTGTTTTCGACCCCAGGGCGGAGATGATGATTACAGCTGAAACAAACCACCACAACATGGATTACACGCCATACGAAGGATTCAAGGGAAAGGGCAGGGTGGTTCACGTTCTGTGCAACGGCGAACTCATTGTCGACGGCGATGAGTTCCTGGGTCAAGCCGGGCAGGGGCGTTTTATAAAAAGAAATAAATTCAGTTATGTAGCATAACCATCAACCTCACAGACAACCAAGAGAGGAGGTATGATCCACAAAGAAGATTCGGGATAACCGTATTGGGGGAGCCATTGTAGGGGTGCGAGTGGTTCCTGAAACTTCTACAAGGAGGACTAAACATTGGCTGAAGAAGTTCACCTTAAGGATGAATTAAAGGCTCCTCATGCGCATGAGGGCAAGAAGTGGGTGATCTACACCGTGGATGAAAAGCCGCCCTTTGGGGAGGCGCTTTTTTTAGGAATTCAGCATTATCTGACCATGTTCGGGGCAACAGTGGCCATCCCCCTGATTCTGGGCGGAGCCATGAAGATGCCCCAGAGCGAGGTTGCCCAACTCATCGCCACCATCTTCCTGGTGTCGGGCATCACCACCTGGCTCCAGTCCACCATCGGTAACCGGTTGCCGGTTATCCAGGGCGGCTCGTTTTCCTTTCTGCCTCCCGCCTTTGTCATCATCGGCGCCACTGTGGGCCAGGGCATGGGCTATGAGATCGCGATCCGACAGATTACCGGCGCCATATTCCTGGCCTCATTCTTTGAGATAATTCTGGGGTACTTCGGCGTGGTCGGGTATCTGAAAAAGTACATCGGACCGGTTACCATCGCTCCAACCATCGCCCTGATCGGTCTGGCCCTGTTCGGGATCGGAGCCCCCTGGGCCGGCAAAAACTGGTGGGTCTCCGGACTGACCCTGATCGCCCTGATCGTTTACTCTCAGCTGCTGGGAAGAAAGATCAGGGTGTTCACTCTGTTCCCGGTCCTGCTGGCCATCCTCACCGGCTGGGCCTTTGCCTGGATATTGACCTTTAGCGGGGCGATTACCGCCCAAAACCCGGCCTATATCAATCTGGATACGGTTATCAACGCCAAGTGGTTCTCTCCGCCGTATCCCTTTCAGTGGGGCATGTGGGACTTCAAGGTCTCCTTTGCCCTGGCCATGGTCGCCGCCTACGTGGCCTCCATGATCGAATCCATCGGGGATTACTATGCCGCGGCCAGAATGGCGGAAGCTCCGGTACCGGATAAAAGCATGATCTCCCGCGGACTGGGAACAGAGGGTGTGGGCTGTCTGATCGCCTCTGTGTTCCAGACCTGCAACGGGTCCACCACCTATTCGGAGAATATCGGCGCCATAGGTCTGACCAGGGTCGGGTCCCGGTATGTGATCCAGATCGGGGCCACGGTCATGATCATCCTGGCCATTTTCGGAAAATTCGGGGCGTTCTTTGCCACGATCCCTCAGCCAGTGGTGGGGGCCATGTACTGCGGCCTGTTCGGCATGATCGCCGCGGTGGGCATCTCCAACCTCCAGTTTGTGGACCTCAACTCGGCCCGGAACCTGTTCATCATCGGGTTCGCCTTTTTCATGGGTCTTTCCGTGCCGGAGTACTTCAAGGAGGTGGTCATCTGGGGCGATGCCAATGTAATTCTCAAAACCATCGGCAGCGTAATCACCACCATCGGTAAAACGGGCATGGCTGTGGCCGGCATCCTGGCCGGCGTTCTCGACAACATTATCCCGGGAACGGACGAGGAAAGGGGGCTGACCGCCTGGGGCAACTAACCAGAGAGCGTTTGCGACTGTAAATTTACAAGGGCCGAACCAAGACGGTTCGGCCCTTGATCGATCATTATCAAAGGAGTGGAAAGAGTTCGGAATGAGCCAAAAATAAGAAATTCAAGGCAGGTCTATATTTTATTTCCGATAAGATATATTATGTAAACTTTAATCCATATCCTGGTCTATCTGGTTCTATCGATCTCCGGGGTGACGGTTTTCGACAAACGGCCCACTTCCCGCTTGCCGGTAGCCCCGCTACTTGATAGCATGCCACTGGATCAAAGGAGGATTTAATTAATGAAACGCAACAGTTTACTGTTATCCATGATCTTTTTGGGGCTGCTCTGTTCGGGCGGCCGTCCTGTTTCTGCGCAGGATGCGTATCAGATCAATCCCGTAACCGGTTCCTCGGATATAAAGGCTTTCTCCTCTCAGGGTTGGCTGACCATGAAAGACCTGCCTTCCAAAGACCACTATCTTTTTAAAATAGCCTATTTGCGCGGGTTTTTGGATGCGGTCCAGTTTGCCGAGGTTGCGCCTGGCAAGACCACCCAGATTCTGGACGAACTGCGCGGTATGGATCTTAAGCAATTAGCTGATGAGATAGATAAGTTTTATCAGGATAATCCCCAATATCAAGCCTATTCTCCTGCTGTAGTCATGCTGGTTATCCTGCCCAGGATCAAAGCCGGCAAAACCCCGATCCCGGAAGGCCCGGAGGAAAACGGCCAGAACAATAAAGAGGAAAAATTCAATTCGGCCGACCTGGTGACTGAATCGGAAAAAACCGACAAAAACCAAAATTAGGGCTTCTTCTCAAAAACTATTCTATCGGGGCGGTTACACTCCAGGGGACCAATGCATTGCCTTCTGGGCGGATTAAGCTTGAGAAAACAAAAAGGTAGGCCACAAGGTCATTTTTGAAGCGTCACGAAAAAATGCGGCCGGGGTGCAACCCCGGCCGCATTAAGTAACGGTCCTGATGAGCCGGTTCGCTTTTGTTTCAGCCCGTAACCAGCTCTATCTCCACCCTGCGGTTCAGGGCCCTTGTGGTGTCGTTGGTGTTCTCCGCCCTGGGCCGAAATTGGCCGTATCCGATGGCCTCGACCTTCCTGGGCTCCACCCCCTGATCGATCAGCAGCCTGGCCACCCTGGCCGCCCTGGCCCCGGAAAGCTCCCAGTTGGAGGGGAACTCCCTGGTGCTGATGGGTTTACTGTCGGTATGGCCCTTGATCTTGACTCTGTCCAGACCCTGAACCGAGTTGATCCTGGAGGCCAGTTGGACCAGCATTTCTTCGAACCTGGGCTTTATCTCGGCCCTGCCCTCTTCAAAGGTCACCTTCTCGCCGATGGTCAGGACCACTGATTTGCCTTTGGCCTTGAGTTCCATCCTGAATCCGGGAAGCGATTTTTGCAGCTGCTCCATATCGGCCAGCAGGTTATTTGTCCGCTGATCAGATTCATCCGCCTGGGTGGTATTTTTCTCAGGCCGGATAAGGTTTTGGCCGGCCCCGGTTCCCCAACCTTTTTGATTGCCGGAAAGGTGGTTCAGGAGAAGATCCTTGGCCGAGTCCGTATTCAGCTGCCCCGTGGGCAAATCCACGGTTTCGCCGTAGAGGAGGCTGTGGCTGATCTTGTCCAGGGCTCTTTGTCTGGATTGCTGTTCGTTTGAAACCATGCCTTCGGCCCAGGCCGAAGAAGCGCTGACCAGGCGCCGCAGCAGACCGGCCTTTTTATCCTCCAGATCAGGCATGTCCATGCCGGGGTTGCCGATGGCGGCGCTGATCCGGTTAACCGCCGCAGGGGAGGTGGGTTGGCCTTTTTGGTCCGAGGGTGTTTTGGTCATGGAAAAAAACAATACAAAGAAGACCAGAAGAAGGGCCATCAGGTCGGTAAAAGACATGTGGAATCCGGGAGCCTCATCCAGTTCCATCTTGTCTATCTTGGCCAGCGCATTGCGTCTGGTGCTCCGAAGCAGGGCCTGTTCCATCTCTTTTTTGTCTCTGCTTTTATCCATAACCCCCTACCCTATCTGGCCGCTTTCTGCTTCAGCGCCACAATCCTTTTGTGCTCGTTCGGCCTGTCAAAAAGATAACGCCCCACTTTTTTCTGCTCCAACTGGCTTAAAAATCCGGCCCGCAGTCTGTGGTCTACTGCCGTGGGGTGTTCATGGTCGGAGATGGCCATAACCCCCTCCACGATAAGGGCCATGCCTCTGGCCTCAAACCGTAAATATTCCGTCAACTTGCGGGACAGGGGCAGCAGAACCAGGTTGGACACCATGATTCCGTAAAAAGTGGTCAACAGGGCCACGGCCATGCCCATGCCCAGTTGGGAAGGATCGGAAAGCTGAGTGAACATCTTCATCAGCCCCACCAGAGTCCCGGCCAGGCCGAATGCGGGGGCCATCCGGGCCATGGTCTGGAGAATGCCTATCTGGGACTCGCGATGGGAGATGTGCAAGTCAAACTCTTTATCCAAAACATCCCTGATCTCGAACCGGGATCGTCCGTCTGCCACCAGCTCCAGGCCCAGCTTGAGGAAATTATTACCCACGTTCTGGGCTTCTTCATCCAGGGCCCTGACTCCCTGAAAGCGGTTGATTCTGGAGAGTCGTACCATCTCCTCAATGTAGCTCTCGGTCTGGCCTTCATCGCGATGGTTGAAGGTCTGGGTCAGGACGGACAGGGTCTCCTTGAATCTTGACCAGGGATAAGCTATTGCCGTTGTTAATAATGTGCCGCCGATGACAATAACCATGGATCTGATGTTGGCGCCCAGGGAGAGCTCTGTGCTGACCACGGCGGAAAGGAGAACAAGGCCGAGCAGGAAAACCAAAGCGATAATTTTCTGGACCATTGGGGTACCCCCGTCAAGTTGCTATTTTTTTCTCAAGCTTATGAAAGCACTCTCCATGCCAAAAATGGCAATTCCTAAATTATAAAGATTTACTTTAGGTTGGGTTAATGTTCCGGTTCAGCAAGACCTGCAGAAAGAGCAACTGGGCAGTATTTTCCGGTAAAAAGCTCTCTTGCGGAAAGGGGCTCAGCCAGGATGCTTCAGCCTGACAATCCAGGGCCGCGTCAGGGTTATAGAGAAACAGCCCCCCTAATACGGCCCGGGAATTGTGATCCCGGATATAATGGAATATCATTATTAGTAAGTCCGCTCAGTATAATCAGAATCCTCTCAGAGATGCCGCCACGAAAGGAATCGGCCATGTTAAGCGGGGTCCATGTCCTTCTGACCTACACCTGCACCTTTGAGTGCGACCATTGCTTTTTGTTTTGCGGCCCCTGGACCAGGGGGACCTTCACCCTGGCGCAGATCAGGGAGCTTCTGGATCAGGTTCAAAAAATAGAGTCCGTGGATCATGTGTTCTTTGAAGGAGGCGAACCCCTGCTGAACTATGCGCTTTTGCTGGAAGCGATCAGGGAGGCCAGGGAACGCGGTTTGGAGGTGGGCCTGGTGACCAACGCCTATCCTTCCAATTCAGCTCTGGATGCCGAGCTGTGGATAGAGCCCCTGGTTGCGGCCGGCCTCAATTTTCTGAGCATAAGCGACGACTCGTTTCACTACCCGGACAGGGAAAACTCCCCCGCCCGGATAACCCTGGATGCGGCCGCCGGACTGAGTATCTATGTGGACTCCATTGCTGTTTCCAACCCCGGCGCCGCCGCTGGAACAAAGGGTGAATCCGGCCGGGGCGGGCCGACGGAGGGAAGCCGGGCCATGTTCCGGGGCCGGGCGGCTGATAAGCTCACTTCCGGACTGGAGCGCAAGGATTGGCAGGAGCTGGACAAGTGTCCCTACGAGGACCTGGTTTCACCGTCCAGGGTTCACGTGGACGCCTTCGGCCATGTGCACATCTGCCAGGGGTTGCTCATGGGCAACATCTGGGAGACCCCCCTGCCCCGCCTGGTGGAACAATATGATAGCAACAGCCATCCGATCTGCTCCGCCTTGAACGAGGGCGGGCCGGCTCTTCTGGCCCGGCGATTGAAAATCCGGCCCGAGCCGGGCTATGCGGACGAATGCCATTTCTGTTTTCTGTTGCGCCGCCTGCTCCTGGACAGATACCCGGGGTATCTGGGCCCCAGACAGGTATACGGACCCGGTTATTGAAAAATACCGGGGTGGACAAGCGTCGGATCAAAGGACAACCGCATTATTTTGCGGGCAGGCGCTGGGAGGGCGGGAAAGATGGAAAAGGAACGCAATCTCCAGGATTCACCCGGTAAGGGCGGGCAGGCTAAACAAGCCATTGAAGAGCAGGCCCGGTCGGAGATCAAGGATGTCTTTAAAAAATTCAGGCAGCCCATTGAGATCCACCTCTTCACCGCTCCCGGGGAAAACCAGGCCTATACCGAGGCCGCCCGCCAAAGCATTCAGGCAGTCAGTGGCCTCAGCCCCAAGATTGAGATGAAGGAGTTTGGCCTGGACCACCCCTCAGCCCATGAACTGGGGGTGGAATTCGCCCCGACCTTGGTCTTTAATCCGGGTAAGGTGAAGGTCAAATGGCTGGGCGCACCAGTGGGCCGGGAGGGCCTGACCTTTATCGAAGCCTTGATAATGTTGGGTTTCGGCAAGATCGGGGTAAGCCAAGATTCGGAGAAAATTCTGAAGTCTCTGAACTCGCCTCGGGAGGTCATGGTTTTTGTGAGCCCCACCTGCCCCTACTGCCCCCAGCAGGCCGTGAACGCCCTGAAGGCCGCCCTGGCCCGCCCGGATGTGGTTTCCCTGGAGATCATCGATATCCAGGCCTTTCCCCAATTGGCCGAGAAGTATTCGGCCTTCAGCGTGCCCCTGACCCTGGCCGACGAAAAGCTTTTGGTCAAAGGCGCTCAGAGCGAAGAGCTGTTCATGCTCAGCCTCAAAGAGCTGCAGCAGCAGACGGTTTTTATTCCCGATAACAAAGCCGAGGAGATCAAAGCCGACCTGGTGGTGGTGGGCGCCGGCCCGGCCGGCCTGACCGCCGGAATATACGGGGCCAGGAAGGGACTCGACACCGTGGTTGTGGAAAAAGGCGCCCTGGGCGGCCAGGTGGCTTTAACCCCGGTCATCGAAAACTACCCCAGCCTGA
This sequence comes from Desulfarculia bacterium, assembly GCA_963662305.1. Lineage (GTDB taxonomy): Bacteria > Desulfobacterota > Desulfarculia. The sequence goes on from OY759352.1 coordinate 52,741, forward strand.
CCCAGGTGGGCGGAAAAGCGCTGGTCGAGGTCATGGTCAATCACGCCTTGGAATATGTAAAGATTTTCCCCGAAGAGGAGGTTTTGGAGATACAGCCCGGGAGCCCCCTGACTCTGACCACCACTAGACGAAGATTTGTGGCCAGGGCCGTCCTGCTGGCCACAGGAGCGACCCCCAGGCATCTCAACGTTCCCGGTGAAAAGCGGCTGGGCGGACTGGGAATAAGCTACTGCAGCACCTGCGACGGCCCCTTGTTCAAAGGCAAAAAGGTGCTCATGGTGGGCGGCGGCGACAGCGCCGTTACCGAGGCCCTGCATCTTCATAATCTGGGGGTCCGGGTTACCCTGATCCACCGCCGGGAGGCGTTGCGGGCCCAGGACAACCTGGTCAAAAACCTGACTGTCAACCAAATTCCGGTCCTTTATAACACCCAGGTTCAGGAGATAAAAGGCCGGGACAGGGTCAGGGAGGTGGTGCTCCTGAACAACCTGACCAGGAAGGCCTCCACCGAGAAGGCGGACGGGGTGTTCATCGCCGTGGGATATGAGCCGGCCGTGGACCTGGCCCGGAAAACCGGGGTGGAGCTGACCCCGGAAGGCTATCTAAAAACGGATTCCCGGCACCGGACCAATATCCCCGGGGTATACGGGGCCGGGGATGCGGAGGGCGGCTTCAAACAGATAGTCATTGCCGCGGGCCAGGGCTCGGAGGCGGCCCTATCTGTTTTTGAGGACCTGGTAAATCCCTACTGGACCAGGGAAAGACGGATCACCTCATAGCCGGGGCCCCTCCAAGATCGCGGCGCTGTTGTTTTCTTGTTTGCCAAGGGCAAGTGGAAATTGCTGCCGAGCGCCTTGTTAGGCGGTCATCACCTTGGTGCTGGGCCGCAGAGGGGGCTGACGCCTGGCCAGGGTCTCTCTCCCTTCCTGGCTTATGACCGCCTCTTTCCAGGCACCGTTGAGTTGCTCCAGCATTTTTATAACATCGCCGATCAAGCCGGGACTGTTCTCCGTCCTGGTTTTTAGCAGATGCTGAATCATAAACTGGTACAGCCGCCGGAGGTTTTCGGCGATCTCGGCGCCCTCGGCCATATTCAGGGAGGCGTTCAGCTCATCAATGATATCCAAACTGCGGTTTACATTAACCGCCAGTCCGGGATAATCTTTATTTTCCCAGCAATCCTTGGCCTTTTTCAAAAAGGCTATGGCTCCGTCATATAGCAGGATTATCAGTCTACCGCTGTCAACAGTGGAGACCTGAGTCTTCTTGTATTGACCGTACCCATAGTTTGTCATGTTATACTCCCCAATTATAAAACCTAGTTGTTGTCAAGTTCAGCAATCAGCGATTCAAGTTGTTCCTGCTCTTTGTTCAGGACCGCCAGGGTTGCTTCCAGGTTGGTGTATTTGGTCTCCAACCTTGATTGGACCAGAGCCACCCGGTACTCCTCATTTTCGATTTTATCGTCTATACCATCGATAATTCCTTGATAATTATCCAGCAGGGTATCAATGGGGTTCCCTTCGGCCTTGGCTAGGTCATAGGCCTTATCGCTCATCAACTCGGCCACGCCCTCTACGCCTGTTTCGCTGTTTTGAATAAAAAGCGCGGCCACAGCTTCAAGATTGCTGGTCAGAGCGTTTCCCAGGATGTCATCGTCTATCACGAACAGGCCGCCCTCGTCCGGATCCGTTTCTATACCTATCTGGGACAGTATGGTATAGACGTCTGTTTCACCATCCAGGCCGGGCACCGATGAAGTAAGGAGGTTCTTGATGTTGTTGTAGACCATGTTGAAGACATAGTTACCGATCATAATACCATATTCCTTGGTATCCTGATCATACATGGTCGCTTCGTCGATATACGTCAAAACATAATTAACGCTGCTTATAAACTCTTCTATCTTGTCCGCGATCGCTGAGATATCGCTTTCAACGGTAATGACCGAATGCCCCGAATCCTTCAGGGTCAGAACCACGCCGCTGATAAGGTCCGAAATCTGGTTGCTTGACCGTTGAAGATATTGACCGTTCTCCGCAGGGAACCCATCAACCTTGAGCATGGCGTTCTGCGCCTGCTGGGTGGTCGTAAAGTCGTTGTTGAAATTGTCCAGGTTGTTAAAGGTGATATCGGTTATGGTATAGGCTGCACCTACGTTGTTTCCGGTGAGGCGAAGGTGCTGGGAAGTGGACAGGCCCTGGCCGTCGTCGATAATGCTGGCTGTGATTCCGGGGTTGTTCTCATCCATGTTTATGGCCCAGACCAGCTCTTCCAGGGTGGATCCGGCATTGACCGCCATGGAGAACAACACGCCCCCGTAAGTAAGCGATATGCTCCCCGAGGTGGTGGTCACCGCCGTGGTGTCCGTGTCCGCGAACCCCCCGTGAGTCACCTGCTCGGCCTGGGCCAGGCCCGTATCCTGGGCCTTTTGAATATCGGTGCTGTAAACATCCAGGGCAAAAGTCTGCCCCTCTATCAGGGTGCCGGTGGCGAAGCTCAGTTCCACGCCCTGATAAACGGCATAGGTTCCGGTCGAGGTGACATCCAGGGTGCCTGTGTGGCCCTCGCCGTCCTCCCAGGCTATGACCACGGCCGTGGAATCGCTGGCCGCGGAAACGGTCTCGCCTGTGGTTACAGTAAAGGTAAACCTTTTATTGGTGCTCCCGGTGTATCCTTCAGTGGAGGCCGGAGTGATTACCGAAGTCCCGGCGGAACCGGCCAGGGGTTCCACCGAATAGTCGATATTGATTCCGCCGTCCAACCCCAAACCGGTGGGATCGCTGTTAACCAGGATTTTATCGTCAATCCCGCCCTGCTTGCTCATAAGGACCATCCGGATGGTGGCACTGTTGGTACCATCATCCATGAGCTCGATATCCTCCAATACATCGGCCCCGGCCGTGTCCACGGCGCTTAGGGCGTCCGCAAAGTCCTGGAGGGTCATGCTCACGTCCCACTGGCCCGCGGCATAGTTGCTGCCATAGGTTAAGGTCAGGACCGTCGACCCGACCATCATCGAAAATATCTCTCCGGCCGAGCCGCCTACCAGGCTGGCGGTGGAGTCAAAGCCAACCGTAGCCATGCGGTGCTGGACCGCGCTGGCCACCTCTATTGAGTGGGCCCCAGGTTCGGCATAGGCGGTGTTGGTCACCGAAGCCACCGAAGAGTCACTTGAACTGGAGGTCCTGGAGTAAAACTCAAAGTCCTCGTTCATATCGTCGGCAACATCGTAAAGAAGCTCCACCCTGGTGGCGAGGTCTTCTATGGCTTCTATCTTGGATTCCCACTCGGCGGCCCAGATGTTCAAGCGGTCTATCTGGTACCGCTCAACCTCGATCAACTGTGAAACGATTGCCGCGGTATCGGTCTCTGAACCCAGACCCGAAAAGTTCACCGATCCGGAAGTGGTGCCGATGCTGGTAGACATTCTATCGCCCTACCTTTTTCCTATAGTCTGAACCTGCGGATATGTAAGACCGCATTCTCGCCTTGTTCCTTGCAAAATATGCGCCGACCCATTTGACCTATTAATGGGGCAAAGCGAATCAAAGCTTGGGACTGGGCTGGGCAAATATTTCCACCTCTTGACAGATATGGTTCCCTCACCTTTCTTATCGGACCATTCGTTCCAAAACTTAAGTAACTCCTGGCGGTTTTTGGTTTTCATGAATTTTTGGAAAAAAACCTCAAGTCAATAACCTTGCCTGCCGTTAAGATGAATGAGGAAAATTGGGGTCCAACGATAAATCCATTAGATTTGCGAGAAAAGAAAATGATCGCGCCAGAGAACAAGGTTGAAGAGATAAGGTCGAGCCAGGGACGTTCCTACGTCAAGGGCGACCAGGATTATGTTTCTTCGGCCCCTAACGCCGCCGATCCATCGGTTAAACAGAACGGATTAGCTGATAAAGCCGGCCGGGAGGAAGTGCCGGAGGAAGAGCTGCGCCAAAGGGTCAACCAGGTAAACACTCAGATAGCCAACACCAATGTAACTTTGAAAATCAGGGTTGATCAGGAAACCGGGAAAAACCTGGTCACGGTGGTGGACCGCGAGACCGGCGAAGTGATAAGAGAGATCCCGCCCGAAGAGACGGTCAGGCTTGAAGCCAGAATAGAAAAAATGCTCGGCATCTTTGTAGACAGCACCATGTAAATTTTTGGATTAACGTTGACCTTTCCCCTGCCTGAACGTAAACTTCCTAACATGATGTTCACACTTTTCGGTCTGGGCAATGGTAAGTAATGAACTAAGAATCATTATTGTCGATGACGAACCCAACATTAGGGAAACACTCAAGGAATTTTTCCACCAGTTGGGCGGATTCCAGATAACCACAGCTCACGACGGGATTGAAGCCCTCCAGAAAATCAGCGAAAACAGTTACGACTGCGCCCTGATCGATCTGCAGATGCCCCGCATGAACGGCGTCGAATTGCTGGAAAACATTCAAAAGTACGACAACACCCTGCCGGTGATAATAATGACCGGCCATGCCTCCCTGGAGGTGGCCATTGATACGGTTCGCTTTGGAGCGAGCTATTTTCTGAACAAACCGGTCAGATTGGGCCAGTTGAAGAACGTCCTGGACAAGGTCCTCCGGGAAAGAAGGCTCTTGATCGACAACCTCAGGCTCCAGGATCAACTCAAGCAAAAAGAGGCCATTGAAGAGTTGAATACTCAACTCAACCGAAAGGTAAAAGAACAGAGCATCCTCTTTAACGTGGCCGAGACCATGGGGGGGCTCCTGTCCTCGGACGATCTCTATCCCCAGATGGTGGCCCTGGCCTCTGACCTGGTGGGAGCTGAAACGGCTCTTTTCTTATACTATGACCATGATCAGGACCTTCTTCTGCCTTTGGCCACCAAACCCGACAACGGCAGCGGGCACACGGAAAGCATTTTCGTTCCGGTGGGAAACGGGATATTGGGCCGGTCGGCTTATAACGGGCATCCGGTCATCCTCAACTCCCCCCAAGAACCGGAGAGAATCGCCGAAACCTACGCTGGCGAGACTGTTTTGACCGGTTCGCTTATCAGTGTGCCCATGAAGATCCGCGACGAGACTTTCGGCCTTTTAGTGGCCTTGAACAAGAAAAATTCCCTCTTTCAGGAAGACGATCTGTTTCTCTTGCAATTCCTGCTGAATAAAGCCGCGCTGGCTGTGGAAAACATCGCCCTTTATGAATCGGTTCTTCAAAATCTGAGGGATACCATGCGCTCCCTGGTAAAAGCGATCGAGGCAAAGGATGCCTACACTGAACAGCACTCCTCCCGGGTCACGGAACTTTCGGTTAAGCTCGCCGAAAAAATGGGGCTTTCCGAGGATGAAATCGTGTCCCTGCGTTTTTCCGGCTTTCTCCACGATATTGGGAAGATAGGAATCGCCGATCACATTCTGACCAAACCCGGAAGGCTGACCGACGAAGAGTTTGCGATCATGAGGAGCCATCCGGTAATAGGGGAACGCATTGTCCAAAACCTGGGCTTGCTGCCCCGGGAAAAAGAGATCATCCGATCCCACCATGAATCCTATGACGGAACAGGCTATCCAGACGGATTAAAAGGGGACGAGATTCCCCTTATGGCCAGGATCATCACTGTTACCGACGCCTTTGACGCCATGACCTCCAACCGTCCCTACCGAAAAGCCCTCAGCCTCCAAACTGCGGTGGATGAGTTAAAAAACAAGGCCTGGATCCAATTTGACGGAGACATCCTGGATGTTTTCTACGAAATCCTGGTGGAAGAAAAAGAATTCGTGCAGGATCTGATGAAGCTGGATGTGGCTGGGCTGAAGGTATGAAAGTTGCATTCTCTGAATAGCGGTGCATATCACTTTTCGGAGGATGCCACATTATGAATTCCCGCCATGAGCAGAGAAAGTTTGTCCGGATCGACGTGGGAGGAGATGTGTTTTTCCGCTTGGTCGACCCTGATCGGGCTGCGGAACTGGAGACCAAGATTGTCCAGAGGGACCGTGGTGCCGATGGGGTGGCCTCGGAGTGGGAAGGCTACTCCTCCTTTGAATTAAAAGTCCTCAGAACCATGGCCAATCTGGAAGCCAAACTGGATGCGGTGCTGGATCTGCTCGAAGAGGAAAATGAGGCAATGGGTGGGGAACCCCTGAGAAAGGGCCTCCTGCTCAATCTCTCCGCCTCTGGCGTGGTTTTTATTGCCAAGAACAAAGCCAACCTCACCCAAGATCGAATGATGGAGCTAAAAATCAGCCCTGCCGGATACCTGGGCCCTCCGGCGCTCACTCTGGCTCAGGTGGTCCATGTTTCTCCTGCCCAGTCTCAAAACCGGATGGAGGTGGCCGCCAGTTTCAAGAAGATCGGCGGGTATGACCAGGAACGTCTGGTGGGATATACTTTCCGCCAAATGCGCAGGGCGATTCAGTCCAAAAACAAGGGGCAGGCCTCGTGAAAAGCAGACCAATCCAGACCCTGCTCTGCTTGACAGCGGTTTTCCTGGCCGTATTGGTCGGCGGTGCACTTTCCCCGGCTCAGGAAATCTCCCCTGGGCCGGCCAAGGACGCCAACCGCAACCCGATAATCATGAAATACGATCCCCAAGCGCCCATGGGAACTCATCGGGTCCAGGACGCAAATGGCCGCAACAATATAATCCATTCCACCGGAGGACCGTCGGAACGATCCAAGAGGCTCAGAGAGGAGGTGAAACAGGACAAAGACAAGGCCTGGGAGATGCTTTCCCATATAATTATCGACACCAGATCGTATCAGGATGATTTCCAATCATCTGAGAACGGCTTGGAAACGACCACCCGCACAAATTCCAGCGATTAGCCGTCCGCCCTAAAAGCTGCCCCGCCGATCTTCACCCAAACACTCTTATTGGGATTGTCGAAAAGTTGAGCCCCAGGATGGAATGTTTGCGGTTCAGTCTGTCTTTGGCAACAGGCCCGGAGGGGGTTTTGAAAGCAAAGCCCCGAAGTGGGTAGAGATCAGGCCTCCCGGCTGAGGCGTTTGGGCGCCCTGACCTTGAAACCCTTGTAGGCTTTCATCAGTTTCGCGCCGTTTTTGTAACCGTAAAGGTCGTCTCTGGTTTCATCTTTGACCCTGGCCAGGAGGCCAATCAACTCATTGCCGCGGTCATGCACCTCCTGGGCGACCCGACGGACCGCCTGGCGCCTGAGTCCGGTTGTTTCGTCTCCCGGCTCTTTTTGAGCCAAACTTTTGGCGGTTTGGATGGCTTTTCTCAAAATCCTGTCCCGTTTCCGGATCCGCTGCTCCAGGGATTCGATACTTATCTCCCCGCCGTGCGCCCTGAGTTCGCTTATCAGGCCCTTGGTTAAATCAAGAGCCTGATTATAATGCATTATTATCCTATCCTGGCGCTTCTGATCAAGGTTACTGGGCAACATACTTTACCCTGGTGAGAATGCGCTTCCAATCCTTGAGCACCGGGACCAGATCATACTCCATGGTATCGGCCAGCAGGATCCAGTCGTACTCCTCTTGACGATTGCTCATATCCGTCAGAATCCGGGTCAATTCCTTGAGCTTGTCGCTGGCCGAAAGTCCTTCCATCTCCAGGTGGGCCAGCGAGATCGCCAGGATGTCCAGAGCCTGCCCCAAAAAGCTGAAGAAATCCTGCATGGCCTGAAGGAAAAGCAGGAATTTTTCGTTGGCCTCGGCTTCGTCGTTAAGCCTAAACTCGTCGGCCAGTTTCAGGGCCGCCTCCGCCAGTACATCGAGATGGTCGGGCCCCTGATTTATAAGCACCTGGGCCAGAGCAGTCGAGGGCACGGTAACCAGGTCCAGACGGCTGATGGTGTTCAAATTCACACCCATCACCTCGTTGGGGAAACTCTCGTTGTAGGTTGTGCCGTTGACCAGGACCTCGCTGAGAATACGCCCCGAGGGGATGTGCCCGGACATTATGTCCACCAGCAAATCTCCGAGGTTGTCCACATCCGCTAAAGGATGATCCATTTTGTGGGCGTCAAGGTATATCTCCATGATGGTTTCCCTTCCTTTGAACCGGAATGGCCGGTTCGGGTTCTCGGGTTCCTTTGTCCTTGATTTAGCAACCAGCATGCCAACCAAGGTCAAGGATTGGAGCCCGGCCATGTACGCTCAGGCAATACGCTGTATATTTAAATAGTTGGGCCAACAGTCGTCTCGTCCTGTCCGGGTCTCCCGGTGGGTCGGAATAAATACGGGACCCACATCGGAAGGTGCGGGAAACTATTTTAGGAATAATTTGCCCAGTTGGGTCACCGCTCTCTCCGGATGTCCTGGGCGGAAGAGTGATTTTGTTCTGATTTTGTTCGAGTCGGCAACCGATTACTGGACGGAGCAGAACTTCAGGATGCAAGTTCCTTGTGGAGCACAGCGAGGGAAGCGTCAGCGGGGTTCAGCGTCCGAAACTTTTCCAGGACCTTGTTTGACTCCTGATTACGGCCCTCTGATTTCAAAGCCCGTATCAGTTCACGCCAGGGAAAACCGATATCCGGCTTCAGCTCAATGGCCTTATGGTAATACATGACGCTTTTATCTATATTTTTTTGTTTTTGATGCAATCTGGCCAATAGAACTGAAGCCCGAAACCTGATCTGGTCAAGGTCGACCTCAAGGGTCAAGTAGTCTGTCCGGTCCTCCATGAACAGTTCCAGGTTTTCCACCGCCTGGTCCGGCTCTCCCTTGTCGGCCAAAAGGCGGCCCAGATGATACAGGGCCAGTTTTTTCCCCGGATCGCCGGATTGGGTCGCTTTTTCAAATAAATCTAACGCCCCGCCCTCGCCCAAGCGTTCCAGGGCAAGGCCCAGCAGGATTGACCCGTGGGCCGCCAGTTCGGGATTCTCCGGGCAGCCGCCGGCGCTCTTTCGGGCCCGGGCCAGATACTCCTTGGCCTCACCGTATCTTTTTAAATTAAATAGAGTTTTACCTGTTTGGTAGAGCAGGAAGAAATCATCCGGAGCAGATTTGAGTGATTTAAGAAGAAGGTTCAGATTTCTCAACCCCTTGGCTTGGGCGGCCGCTGGATCGCGGTATCCCCAGTGAAGGATATCCACATCCAGGTAAACAAACCTGAGCCAAACAGGGTGGCTGAGCTGCTCATGAATGCGGCCGCTGAAAAAGACATCGGGGCGCCTGGGGAAAAGACGCTTTTGAATCAATGCACCGCCCCGAGGCTCCAGGATCTCGCGACACCAGCCGATAAAATCCTGGTCTGACGACTCCAGGGCGTTCCGCACCCTGGCCACTCCGCTGGGGGCAATAGCGTTGTCTCCATCCAACCAAAGCAGATAATCGGTTTCCGCTTTTTCAATGGATTTATTCCGGGCCTTGGAAAAATCATCATCCCACTTTAATTTATAAACGTTAGCGCCCATAGATCGGGCTGTTTCTTTTGTCTTGTCAATAGACCCCGTGTCCACCACCACGACCTGGTCAAAAAGCCCGGCCACAGGCTTGAGGCTGCGCATCAGGTTATTCTCCTCATTGAGGAGAATCATGATCAGACCGAGGCTGGGCAAGAGGCTCCTCCTTGAACCAGGGCCGCTCTTTCCTGGATCCGTTCTATAAACCCGCCAAAGGAGTGGGCGTAAACATGCTTTCCCCTTGTTCCTTTGCGGGGCCAAGGGCCGAAAACAAGCCCCGACTCATCTACCGGACCTCTATAAAACCCAATGGTGGGGCAACCGCAGGCAGAGGCAAAATGGACCAATCCGCTATCGGAACCCACATGAAAGGCCGCCCTGTTCATGGTATCCACTTTTTCCTTTAAGGAATATTTCCTAAAATCAGTCACCTGCCTGGCCTGCGGCGGTGGGGAATGGTCCTGATAATCCACGGCAACGAGATCCACGCCGCTGTCCAGCAGGGTTTGCCAAACCAATTTCCGTCGTCCTGGAGGAAGCTGCTTGGGGTCGTGAGGATCAGGACGGCCTAGACCTACAGTGACGTATCGTTCCGGTTTCGCTCTTCTCCCCAGAAGAGGCTGGGCCGAAAGCACGGTATGTTCGCTAAGTCCCAGGAGAGCGGCCACAAACGCACCCGGATTAATGGTCTCCGGTTGTTCTATCCCCTGGTTTTGTAACAACTTAGCTGAAAACCAGGCCTCTCCGGTGGGGATGATCGTGTCGTATTTCTGCTGATCCGGGCCTTTCCCGCCCGGGAACGAGGACCAGAGCCATTCCTTATTTACAATCTTAATATATTTTATCAATTCATGATTAATAACGTATGTTTCTCTTGGACTGCGAGGATGAACATATAGTCTGGTTACTGCTTGGGCCTCATGCAACAAAGGCCCTGTCTTCAGCCCCATCTCAGGGGTAAGCCAGCAGACAACCTCCAGTTCAGGATGGGCCAGGGTAAAAGCCCTGAGAACCCCGAAGGCGCGCAGGTTGTCCCCGATGTTACGGCCCGCGTCGAAAACCAGTACTTTGGGGCGGGTCATGGCTCAAATCCTGGCGTAACCCCTGCGGGCCGCATTTGTGCAGGCGTTTCGGACCGCCTGGTTGTCGGGTTCAAGCTCAAGGGCTCTCTGCCACAGCATGTGGGAAAAAGAGAACAGGCCTTCCTGGTCCATTATCCGGGCCAGGGCCTGAACAGCCTCCCCCATGCGGGGATTAAGCTGAATGGCCCGGTTCAGGTGCTCCACCCCGCCCCAAAAAGCCATGGGCGAATTGAGACGGTTGAAGCCGGGCCAGAGCCCGTGGCCCGCACGGACCAGCATCAGCCCCCATTGAAAATGAAAATCATAGCTGCCCGGGGCCAGGTTTTGGTCGACCCCGCCTGGGGAAGCCGCGGCATCCGCCGCACGATTGAACCAGGACAGGGCTTCCGTCTTCCGGCCCAGCTGATGCAGCAACAAGGCCCGGATCAAAGGCATCTCAAAACCTGAATGATCAGTCTTTTCAAATCGCTCCAACTGCTCCAAGGCCTCCCCGCTCCTGTCCACGGCCGCCAGGGCCAGGGCCGAGCCCAGCGCGGCCCTGGCGGATAGGGGGTTTTGCCCCAGATGCTCCTTGAACAGCAGACCGGCCTTTATTATCCTTCTTCGGCCCTCCCGGCCGGGCCATCTAATTCCCAGCAACAAAAAAGTCCAGCCCAGAGAGCTGAGGTCCGCCCGGCCGGGGTCCGGTTTCAAGCCCTCGCAAAGGTCCAGCAACTTACTGGTCCTGGCCTGAATAGTGTGTTTCGCTCTACAGACCCGCCTGCCCTTTTGGGCCACGGCTTTCCGGGCCGCCGGATCGTTGAGGTACTGCTCAGCCAGATCCGCAATATTGGAGTGATCAAAGGCGATGTAATGAGTTCCGGGGCAGAACACGTCCCTCAGCCCATTGTCCACATCCTCGCTGAAAAGACAGCCTCCGGAGGCCATCACCTCCAGCATCCTGGTGGTCAGGCCGGAAAACAGGTTTTCATTGAGGACCAACCTGGAACGGCGGTACAATCTCCCCGCCTCTTGGGGGCTCACCCAACCCTCCCCCCTGCCGCCGGCCAGCTTGACCGAGTATTTTTCCTTTAGCAGGTTCAGGATAGCGGTTCGCTTGGGCCTGACTCTGTGCTCCAGGGTTCCCACAAATGCGAAATCATATGCCTGCCCCTCCCTGGGCCCCGCGTACAGCAAGGGGTCCACCCCCACCGGCAGCCAATGGACCTCCCGGTCCAGCTCAGCCGAAAGGTCCCGGGCCTGATCCCTCTGGTCCAAAAGGACGAGATCGAAAACACCGGCCAGATATCTCTGCCAGTAATAATTGATGGGGCTGTCCACCCCGTAGTAGGCCTTGGGAATGGAGACCTTCTCCAAGCCGAAGGGCAGCACTCTCGAACCCAGATCATCGGTCAGGAGCAGCATATCCGGTCTGGTTTCCATATGGGAGATAAGGGCCTGGAGGTCGACCCGGTTGGGATCTGCCTTGATCTCCGAATCTTCTCCCGGCCCGAGATGGAGCACCTTTATCCCGGCCCTGGTCAGCCAGGGTTTGAAATAATCGCTGCCGATCAGGAGGATTTCCATCAGGATAAACCTGATCTGGCCTTCCGTTGCAGCAAGGTGGCCAGACCGGCCAGTTGGATCAGGTGTCCGCTGAGCTGCCAGCGGAAATTTTCACCTGTTGTCAAACCCGGATTGAGGCTGGCGATGGGGCCCAGGTGCGCTCCCAGAGGGCTGGTGCGGATCATGTCCCGGATCTCTTCAAAAGGCGTGGAACCGTCTTCCAAAACTTCAATAATATAGGCCACCTCACGACGGAATTGGGCCAGGCGGAGCCTGACCAGGTCCATATCCCGTTTAAACCCGCCCAGAGCGTCCACAAGCCTTTGCCGGCCTCCTGGTTCCAGCGCCGGCCGACCCGCCAGGGCGGCTCCTATGGAACCTGGACAGAAACCGTCTATCCTGGCCCCGCCGGCCGTGGCATTGATCAATTTTAGCGTTGGCCTGGTCCGGCTCAGGTATTCGGCCGATTCCTCGTACCAGGACAGATAGCTGATAAATTCGGGCGAGGTCTGAACCTGCTCCCCCTTGTTGCCCGGAATTCTGATCAGGCCGGTCCTGTCCGGTTCCTTCCCGGCACCCCTGGCATACCTTTTTCCCCGGCTGTAGGCCAGATCCTGCCCGGCCATGATTATGGGATCGCAGCCCCATAAAACAGCCAGGGTAAAGGCGACCGAGCCCACGTTGCCTCCGTCCGGCACCAGGCCCCAATCCCCCACCAGCTGGCTCAGCCACTCCTGGGGATGAAAAACCAGATTCAGGGCCGATTTCTGACGAAGATGGTTGGGATGCCCCACCGATGAGGAGGCCAGAATGACCGACTCCAACTCAGGCGCCCCGGCCACCTGCCCGGAACGATCCCTGGGCTCGATCATGACCACCACGTCGGGCCTGATACCTTCCTGGAGCAGAGTTTTGAACGCGGTTCCCACGCAGATTATCACGGCCCGACCCTGGGCCCCCTTGATCTCCCCCAGGCTGTCCGTGAGGGACGGCCCGGCAGCCACGATCAGGGCCGGCAAACCTTCCAAGGCATTGGCTGCAGCCGCAGCCTCGGCTATTTGCAGCACCAGTTCAAAGTTGACCTCAAAATTGGAAAGAAAGACTGAGCCGAACTCCTGGATGGTTCTTATGTTGGTTTTCCTTCTCAGGTCCAGACATTTCAGAGCCAGCTTCAACTCTCTGGCCTGATCCGGAGCCAGGGTCTTGTACGGTTCCGGAATGAGGAGTCCGCACCCCTGGGCCGAACCATGGTAGATCAGGGCCTGACCGATCTTTGACTTCAATTCCGCCAAGGAATTGACGATTTCAACTCCATCCTGCTCCAGACCTGCCCCTTGCTCTTGGCGGGCCAGGTATTCCCGCTCTATTTCCGGAAAAGGCTCCCAGACCAAAATGCGGGCCTGCGGCCGCCTGGCCCGCAAAGCCTCAAGATGATAGCCCCGGCCCAGCCCCAAAACAGCCACCATATCCACATCGCGGCCCACCTGGGAGACCACCCAGTTAACCGCCTGGGCCTGAGGATCGTCTTTGTCGTGGAGGCATATTCCGTTAAAGATCAAATCCCTGTTCCGGCCCGGGTCCCGGCAGGGGCCCTCTTCCTTTTCCCTGGCCACGGTCATAAAAACTCCTGTCTGTTTCCATTTCTCACAGCGAAAACCATACCAAGCTCCAGGCGGCATGAGTCGTTTCATGAGTTTTATATGATCCCAGCTCGGTCTTCCGGCCTTGTTGCCGGCAAATTTAAACGCGGTTCATGCGCTGATAACTACATGGAATTAATACATTGAATAAGTTTATAATCCAAGGCGGACAACCGTGCGGCCAGGGTGACCGGGTTCATTAAACAAGAGCCCTTGGCCGTGGATAAATCGGGCCGCTCCTGGTCTCTGAAACCTGTCGCTCACTCCCTTTCCCTGGCAGAAAAAATGAGCCCGATAGAGGCGGCCCCGATTTTTTACTCAAGACCGCCCGCCTTTGAACCGTTAAATCATTTGAAACAGCGACATCGTCCATCTGAATGGCTGAAATCGGCGACGAGAAAGGAGGTTTCAAGGAAGCGGACCGGTTTCATATCAGATAAAAAAGAAATTCCTCAAGGATGAGGGATTAAAATTTCAAGGAGGAAATAAAATGGCAGTTATCGTTAACCATAACATTTCGGCCCTGAACGCGGCCAACAACCTGACCCAGACTTATAGCCGGTTGGCCAAATCGGTCAGCCGCCTTTCGTCTGGCCTGAGAATCGTATCGGCCGAGGATGACGCGGCCGGTTTGGCCGTGCGGGAGCTGATGCGTTCCGACATCCGGGTCATGGAACAGGGCGTTCGTAACGCCCAGGACGCCATCAACATGCTCATGACCGCTGACGGGGCCATGGGCGTCATTGATGAGAAACTGATCAGGATGAAAGAGCTGGCCGAACAGGCGGCCACCGGTACCTACACCACGGCCCAGCGTGAGATCATGAACGACGAGTTCAACGCCATGGCCGACGAGATCACCCGTATCGCCAACGCCACGGAGTTCAACGGCATCAAGCTGCTGGACGGCTCCCTCTCCGCCCTGCACGGCGGGCAAGGGGCCAAGATCCATTTCGGCACCGGCAACTCCTCGGCCGAGGATTACTACTATGTAAACCTGGGCGACATGAGGTCTTCCAATCTGCTTGGGGCCGGTGAAGGGGCAAACTACAATCTGATCAACGAAACCGAGTTCGCCAGTGCGGACACGGCCCTGAACGACGCGGGCTTCTTCGGATTCTATTACAACAACGACGGCACCGACGGCGCTGCCACGGATACCGCCACCCTGGCCGACGTCTACGGCCTCTACGAGATCACCTCGGACATGACCCTCAACGACGTTGCGGACATGATCAACGAGGGGAACGCGGCCCGGGCGACCATCACCTTTGACACCGGCAGCAACGTGGTGGGCAGCGGGTCCATTGTTGCCGTGGACGGAGTCCAGTACGAGTTCGTCAGCCAGGCCTCTGATGTCACCGCCGGCAACATCGGCGTGGTCATGGGTGCGGGTTCGGCCTGGGCCGGATCGGCCGCGGCCAGCGCCCTGATGACCGCCATCAACGCCTACGGCGGTACGATCTGGGCCCAGATGTCGGGCGCAACCCAGTACGAGTTCACGGTCTACGGCAAGGCCAATGTGGCCAACAATACGGTTAAGGTCAGCGCTGACGTGAACTTCGGCAGCGTGACCACGGGCGTGGGTTCCAGCTTCGAGCTGAGCAGCGGCGCTTATCTCAACGGCGGCGGCTCCTCCTGGATCACCGCCACTGTGGAGGCCAGGACTAACGCCACCGGAAGCACCGTCTACCAGCTCAGGCTTGTTGCCGAGGATGCCTCGACTTCGGGCGGCACCGACGCCAGCTACTACATCCAGGCTATAAACATGAGCACCGCGGACTACTTCGGCGGTCTGGCTTCCACCAATTGGACCACCAATTTCCACAAGGACAGCACTGATGACGATTGGTCCATCGCCGCCTCCACTTCCGGCATAGGGCTGGATATCTCCACCCAATCCGGAGCGCAGGCCGCCCTGTCCGCCTTGGACGAGGCCATCATCGCCAAGGACCAGGCCCGGGCCGAGGCCGGCTCCATGGTCAACCGGCTGGAGAACACGGTTACCGCTCTGACCATTCAGGCGGAGAACCTCCAGGCCTCCGAGTCGGCCATCTCCGACGCAGATATCGCGGCCGAGATGTCCGAGTTCACTCGAAACCTGATCCTGGCCCAGTCGGGCGTGGCCATGTTGGCCCAGGCCAACTCCCTGTCCAACCTGGCCTTGAGCCTCTTGGGCTGATCCAACAACCCTCTTATCCGGGGCGGGAGAATCCCGCCCCGGCATTTAATCGTGTAATAATATTTAAATAAGTAATTACAATAAGTTAAAAGCATGTTGTAAAATTTTATGGCTTCAAGCACCCGCTATTCCTGCGCCGTTGTTACACCTGTCGGGCCTGGCCACAAGGACCTTTTTCAGGAGTGCAAAAATTCCGTTCTGGCCTCCTTTGATCACTCCCCTGGAATCTTTTCAGAGCTATCAATTATCTCGGTCGACGACCTCCAGGGAATATACGGCCGCTCCAGAGCCAGAAACAGCGGGGTCAAAGCGGCGTTCGAAAAGCGGGCTGACTGGTTGTTTTTCCTGGACGCCGACGATCTCATGGCTCCTTACTCCTTTGAGCTGGTCTCCCCGTATCTGCTCAAATACGACGCGATCTGGGGCCGGATAGACAGCTTTTACAAAGGCGAGATGGCGGTTCCCAGACAAGATCAGGTCATGGAACTGGGCGGCGTGATCGATCTCCTGACCGCCGACCCGTTTCTCACCCTCCAGATGGGCCACTTTGTCAGAACCAGGGTAGCCTATAAAACCCCCTTTGATCCTCTTCTTGATGCAGGTGAAGACTTCGACTACTATCTCCGGGTCTGGGCCAAACATCAGTGCCTCAAAATCCCCTACCCTCTTTTTTTCAACCGCCGGGGAAGCCACTCCACTGGGCCCAGGTCGGCCGACGGCGCCCAGTGGCGGCGGATGGTCCACGAGAGGTTCCGGCATTACGCCCTGAAATGGGGACTCCTGCCCCAGGAAGAACAAATGCCGCAAGCTGAATCGGCCTGAGTCCAGGTCTCCCCGGTCAATCCTGGCATTGCACGTTTCGAATCCCTCCCCTGCCCTTAATACGATCCTCCGGCATCAAAACCTCCCGCCATGACCCAGTTCTTTCCCGCGCTATAAACGATAGCTTTGATTTTTCGGCACACCCATTGCATAACTTTACCCGCAAAATACCTGAAAGGAGCGGGTTCACGATGAGCAACAAAATAATTGACCCCATCGACTGGCCCCGGACAACAGTCCTAATCACCGGAGGTACGGGCTCTTTAGGCCGCACCCTGACCAGAATGCTGCTTCGAGACCACCGTCCCAAAGGAATCAGGATCTATTCCCGGGACGAGTGGAAGCAGTGGAACATGCGGCAGGAGTTTAACCCCCTGGGGGGAAATCTTTCCTACCTTATCGGCGATGTGAGGGACGGTTCACGCCTGGAGAGGGCCATGGAAGGGGTGGATATCGTGTTCCACGCCGCGGCCATGAAACAGGTTCCGGCCTGTGAATACAACCCCCTGGAGGCGGTCAAGACCAACGTCATGGGCGCCCAGAACGTTCTTGACGCGGCTCTCAACACCGGAGTCCGGCGAGTTATGAACGTTACCACGGACAAGGCCGTGAACCCGGTCAACCTCTACGGCGCCACCAAACTTTGCGCCGAAAAGATCTTTGTTCACGGCAATTCCTATTCCGGCACCAGAAAAACCATTTTCTCCAATTGCCGCTACGGTAACGTGGTGGGCTCCCGGGGGTCTGTTGTGCCCCTTTTCAAGGATCAGAGCTCCACAGGACGGCTGACCGTCACCGATCTCAGAATGACCAGGTTCTGGATCACCCTGAACAAGGTTACCCGTTTTCTCATCGGTTGCGCTGAGATGATGCGCGGCGGGGAAATTTTCGTGCCCAAGATGCCCTCCACCTCCATCGTGGATCTGGCCAAGGCCATCGCTCCCCAGTGCAACATCGACGTTATCGGCATCCGGCCCGGCGAAAAGCTGCACGAGTGCCTGATCACGGTGGAGGAAAGCCGGAACCTGATCGAATGCGAGGATATGTTTATTATTCTGCCCAACCTGGGCGGGATCGGGGCTGAGTCCTACCCCTCGCCCGACTGCCGGGTGGCCGGTATAGCCAGGGGCGACTTCAGCTATACCAGCGACGCCAACGATGAGTGGTTGAGCGTCAACCAGCTTAAGCAGCTTTTGCGCGAAGCCGACGCCCCAGATGGAGTGGTCCGGAGGCTGAGGCCGATCAAAGCAGGAACAAACAGGGCTTGATTGAGACCAGGGGTTGTAAAGACTAAGTCATATTTCTGACGCAACCCCTGTTTATCGTCACATTCGGCAGTTCCCTGTCCGAACAGATGACTGACAGAGCGGCCGCCTGTGCTGGGGTGAAAAGAGGAAGGATATAGGGATGAGGTCCACTGAGCAGAAAAAATCATCCGCTGACAGCCGAAACAAAATCGGGTTTCTGGAAAAAAACCTGGAGGTGTTGCGCCAGAAGGTCCCGGAAACGGCCAAATGGCTGGAGTCCGCGCCTGATCCGGGGTGGGCCGAGATGATAAGCAGCTTCAACGGTGAACCTAACCTCAGAATCCGCCTGGGAGCCAGTCAGAGCATTGCCTACGATCTTGAAGATCCTCTTTCTGTACCAACAAATAAAGTCCAATCCATAGATCCTTTTAAGCAAAATATGACCTTGATTTTAGGCATGGGTTTGGGCTATATCCCCCAGGCTGTCCTGAACAAGCAAACATTTGAAAAAGGCCACCGGATCGTGGTGATCGAGCCCAACCCCGGAATTATCAGGCTGGCCCTGGAGGTGCATGATTTTTCGGAACATCTTGAATCCCATACTCTGATCCTGGCCGGGCAGGGTTTCCCGGAGTTGTCCCAGATTCTCATCGCCCACGAGCCGTTTGTGGCCAGGGGCGATATCCAGATGGTTGTGGAGGATTACACCGAGAGCAGGCCGGACGATTATCTGCCCTTGGCCGAACATGCCCGCAGGGTGCTGAACCAGCTCAAATCAAACCAGGCCACTGTCTCTGAAAAGGGTTCGGAGATCGCCTTTAACGAGATCATCGGTCTGCCCTTTACTGTCAGGGCCAGGGGCATCAGGGATCTCCACAACATGTTCAGGGGCGTCCCGGCCATTCTGGTCAGCACTGGGCCGTCTTTGGGCAAGAACATCCATCTGCTCAAGAAGGCTCAGGATCGGGCCGTGATCATCGCCACGGCCCAGGCCTTCCGTTCCCTTCTGGCCTACGGGGTAAAGCCTGATTTTATCTGCACCATTGATTTCGGGG
This sequence comes from Desulfarculia bacterium, assembly GCA_963662305.1. Lineage (GTDB taxonomy): Bacteria > Desulfobacterota > Desulfarculia. The sequence continues at coordinate 71,667 of OY759352.1, forward strand.
CCAACAACCGGACCCATTTGGATGGGCTCATGAACAGCCTTGATGTGCCCCTGGTCTCTTTGTGCAGGGCCCAATCAGACCTGATGAGGGATTACCAGGGCGGGCTTTTCGTCAATGGCGCCGCCCACCCCAATCACAACCACTATCTCCATCGGCTGTGGGAGCACAAGGGCATCATCCAATCCGGCAACAGCGTGGCCCACCTGGCTTTTTCCGTGGCCCTGCTTACCGGCGCAGATCCCCTAATCTGGGTCGGGCAGGATCTGGCTGTGAGCGACACCACCCATTTCGACCAGGTGGAGCAGAACTCCAGGATCGAGAAGACTTCCACAGGCCAGGCGGTTCGTCGCAAAATCGACCCCAAGAGCAACAACTACAACCAGATCATCGGCAGCGCCGGAAACCTTTTTGTGCCCGGCTATTACGGCAAACAGGTGCCGACCATGCCCGGCTTGCTGAGCTTCCTGACCCTGTTTGAGCAGCTCCTGGAGCACCTCCAGGGCCGCTTCATCAACGCCACCGAGGGCGGGGCCAGGATAAAGGGCACGGAACAGATGCCTCTGGAGGAGGTTATTGAAACAGTCTGCACCGAGCCGGTGGACAAGTCGCGACTGAGAAACATGGGACCCGTTGCCGGGGACGGAGAAACCCTGATCGATCAGGTCCTGCCCTTGCTGAGGGAGGAGTACAAGGTTATCGAGGAGACCCGCAAGCAGGCCAAACGCGGCCTGGCCACCAACAGGGGCCTGGCCAATCTCCTGGACCGGCCCGGAGTGGAGCCGGATACGCCCCACGGGCCCTTTGCCGCGATTTTGGGTAAAAACGCGGCTTACTCCAACGCCGCGCGGGATCTGGCCAGAAGGGTGACCGCGGTAAGCCTGCCCATCCACGGCCAACAGAACCAGATTATGCGCCGCGACCTGGATGTGAAGTACAAGGCGGACGATGAGAACAGCATCCTGACCAGGATTAAGCGCAACCGGATTATTCTGGAAAAAACCTATGAAGCATCCCGCCAAGCCAAGGAGCACTATTCCAGCACCATAGGCATCTTGGAAAGATACACGGCCTGCCGCGATGCCGGGAACAACACCGCCGAGGAACTTCTGGAGTATGGCCAAATCCTGGCCGAGATGGGGGATCTGCGAGCAGCTGCGGAGACCTACCGCAAAGCTACGAAGATGTTCCCGGAAAGCGCGGAAGCCTGGGAGAGGCGGGGCCGAACCGCCCTGCTGCGGGATAAGTTCCAAGAGGTCGAGGAGGCCGTTGAAAACCTTCTGGCCCTGGTTCCGGAGCCTGGAAGCGCCCTGAAGTTAAAAGACGACTACGAAGACGCGCTCTCCGCCCTGCTGGACAACGAGGCGGATTTTGAGCTGGGGATTTTTGTCCGGCCTTTGGTCAACATCAGGACCTTTATGAAAATACGGCCCAATGACGCCGTGGCCCTGGCCCAGCTGGCCCGGGCCGAGAAGATGATGGCAGCTAAAATCGAGGAGATGGATCAGCTCAGGGCCGAGATGACCCACGGCCAGGGCGCCAAGGAGTACCGTTACCGGGGGCTCATGGCCGAAAGCAAGAGACTGGGCCGGGAGGAGAACGACCTGCGGGGAGCCCTGGCCTGCTTGGAAGAGGCTTCGGAACTGTTTCCGGACAGCCCTGAAGCCAGATGGGGCTATGCCACCACCCTGCACCATCTGAAACGGATGCCCGAGGCTTTGATCGCCTATGAAAAACTGGTTGCTGATTTTCCCGAAAACCCCAGGTTTATTTTCGAGCACGGTCTGGTTCTTCTCCATTCCGGCCGAACCCTGGAGGGAGTGAACCGCATAGACGAGGCCATGCGCAAGAGCGACAGGTTTGACTCCTATCTGCCCAAGCTGGGGGATCTGTATTTTGATAATCAATATTATGACAGAGCATTGAATAGTTATAATAAATTTCTAAATAAATTTAAAGCCGACTATCAGACCTGGACCCGCAAGGGCAACTGCCTTTTCAAGATGGGCAGATATAACCAGGCCGTGAAGTCGTACCAGAAAGCTCTGGACCTGAAGCCGGGGTTTGAGCCGGCCTTGAGCCGACTGGCCATGCTCGGCCCCAACAGGGCCGCTGAACCGGCGGACACGCTTCACTGATTCTTTCCTGACCAAATAGGATGATCCGTGCAGTCGCTGGTGTGAATCAGGCATCGAGGTTCTTTGGTTTGGCTTTGGGGGCATAATGATTGGTTCAGCAGCCGGCCCCTGGCAATCCAAAATAACAGCAGCATAAAAAGGCCGAGGGCCATGTTCGTAACCCAGCCCTGTCCCGCCCCATGAAGCGCCCTTCTCTTTCCCGCCAGTCTTTTCAGCTTTATAAACAAAGAGATTATGCTATATTGGCCAGGTTTCAACAAGGAACCGAAAGCCCGGAACACATGCACCGCCTGAATTTGAAAACCACGTCGACCGCCCTGCCGGCGGTCTTTCCTTTCTCCGCCCTGGTGGGCCAGGAGGAGATGAAAAAAGCTCTTCTGCTAACGGCCGTGGACCCCAGCCTGGGCGGGGTTCTGATTCTGGGCGAAAGGGGCACGGCCAAATCCACCGCAGCCCGGGGCCTGGCCAATGTCTGGCCCGGTCAAGGAAAGTTTGTGACCCTGCCCCTGGGCGCCACCGAGGACCGGGTGGTGGGCGGCCTGGATTTTGAAAAAGCCATTACTTCCGGAAAGGTTAAGCCTGAGCCGGGCCTTCTGGCCAAGGCCGACCAGGGCGTCCTTTATCTGGACGAGATCAATCTGCTGGACGAGCATCTGGCCGCCCTGATTCTGGACGCCGCATCCTCTGGTTGGGTGTTCCTGGAACGGGAGGGGGTTAGCTGGTCCTACCCGAGCGAGTTCGCCCTGATCGGGACCATGAACCCGGAGGAAGGGCAGCTTTCGCCCCAGCTTTTGGACCGGTTCGGCCTGGCCGTCCAGGTCAAGGCCGAGCCTGATCCGGCCCTGCGCCAAGAGCTTATCCGGCGCAGGTTGCGTTTTGAAGCCGACCCGCGAGACTTTGCCATCGAATGGGAGAATAAGGAACGGTCTCTGGCCCTTGGCCTGAAACAGGCCAGGGATGGTCTTGACAGAGTAAAAGTCGGCCCGCGGATGAGAAACCTTGCCGGGAGGCTGGCCGCGGAAGCCGGAGCCGCAGGCCAGCGGGCCGAGCTGAGCATGATCAAAGCGGCCCGGGCTCTGGCGGCCCTGGAGGGCGCAGAGGCGATCCAGTGGGAACACCTGCGGGAGGTGGCCGGCATGGCCCTGCTCCACCGCAGGCGTCAGATGGCGGACCCGGGAAAGCAGACCCGCAAGTCCAGGCCGGACAAACACTACCCGGCCGAACAACAGGAACTGGAGAAGCCGCCCCAGGTCAGCGAACCCGAGGCCAGGCAGGAAAGGGGCACGCCTTCGCCGGTGGATGGGGAGGCCCAGGGCCAGGAGAAGATCCACGGGGTCAACAGCCCCTTTGCTCTGAGTTCGGTGGACCCCGGCCGCCACGGCGGTTGGCTCATCTCCTCGGGGCGGAGGCTGAAACGGGAAACCAAGGACGGCAGCGGCCGGTACATCAGGGCCTCCATGGAGAGGCTGGGCCGCGAAATCGCCCTGGACGCCACCTTTCGAGCCGCGGCCCCGTTCCAGAATCAGCGGGACCGCAGCGTCCTCAATCTGGTCATCCACTCCTCGGACATCAGGGAAAAGATAAAAGTCAAGACCACCGGCCGACTGGTGGTGTTTGTGGTGGACGGCTCCGGCTCCATGGGTTCCCTGTTGCGGATGCAGGAGGCCAAGGCGGCCATCCTCTCTCTTCTGGCCGAGGCCTATCAAAAGCGCGACCGGGTGGGAATGGTCTCCTTCCGGGGATATGAGGCCGAGCTTCTTCTGCCGCCCACCAACTCGGTGGAACTGGCCAACCGCTGTCTGGAGGAACTGCCCACGGGCGGCAAAACCCCCCTGGCCCACGGCCTGATCAAGGCTGCCCAGGTGGTCATGACCGAGCTCCGCCGCGACCCCAAGCTCAACCCCCTGATCGTTCTTTTGAGCGACGGCAAACCCAATATTCCTTTTGTCATCGGAGCCGAACCCTGGGACGAAGTCATGGGCCTGACCTCACAGCTGCGCTTGCCCGGTCTGACCTGGCTGGTGGTGGACACCGACTGGGGTCATTACCTCAGCTTTGGAATGTGCCGCCAACTGGCCGAACAGTTAAACGGCACCTACATTAAATTGGACGAACTTAGATCCCAGGGCCTGGTCAAGCTGGTCAATCAGGGATTCCAAAAGAGGAGTTGATGAAATCCACAGGTAAATCAAGCAACATCCCTTTAAACTACCCCTTTTTGGCCATAGTGGGTCAAGACCCCATGAAACTGGCCCTGATCCTGAACGTGATCGATCCCTCTCTTTCCGGGGTTTTGATCCGGGGCGAAAAAGGCACGGCCAAATCAACCGCGGTCAGGGGGTTGGCCGACATCCTGCCCGACCTAAAGGTCACTTCGGGCTGTCCCTTTAACTGCCCTCCGGATCCCAGGGCCGACCTGTGTCCCGAGTGCCGGGAGATGTGGGACTCCGGGGAAAAGCCCGAGCCCCTTAAGTCAAAGGTCAAGGTGGTGGAGCTGCCCGTGGGCGCCACCGAAGACCGGGTCCTGGGCTCCCTGGATTTGGAGGAGGCCATCAAGGCGGGCAAAAGGGCTTTCTCGCCCGGCATCCTGGCCAAGGCCAACCGCAACATTCTCTATGTGGACGAGGTCAACCTCCTGGACGACCACCTGGTGGACATCCTTCTGGATTCGGCGGCCATGGGCCTGAACATTGTGGAACGGGAAGGGGTCTCCTACACCCACCCGGCCAAGTTTACCCTGGTGGGAACCATGAACCCCGAGGAGGGCGATTTGCGGCCCCAGCTCCTGGACCGGTTCGGGCTGTGCGTCCAGGTGGAGGGTATCAACGATCCTCTGGCCAGGGCCGAGGTGGTCAAGCGCAGGCTGGCCTTTGAGGCCAACCCCAAATCCTTTGCCAGGGCCCACAACCAGGCCGGCAGGGAGCTGAAAAAAAAGATCGCCCAGGCCAAACGGATATTGAACAAAGTGGAGACCGGAGAGCGGGTTTTGGAGGAGGTGGTCAACATCTCGGTCAAGGTGGGCACCGACGGCCACCGGGCCGACTTGACCATGATCAAGGCGGCCCGGGCCGCGGCCGCCTTTGACAGCCGCAAGGTGGTGGAGCCCCGCGACCTCCGGACAGCAGCCCTGCTGGCCCTGCCTCACCGCCTCAAGCGCAAGCCCTTTGAAGAGATGGTTTTTGATCTGGATAAGATCCTGGGACCGGAATAGGGATGCGCGGTTTGGTTTGTCGTGTTTTTCGAGATGCCTTGAGCTAATCCGGATGTGGGTGCCGGGGATGTGACCCCGGCGCCGCATGTTTTTATTTTCCAGATATGCGAGGATCGGCTCTGTCAGCGCCACCTCCTGATCGGCAACCGGCCTTGGGGGCAACCTTTCAGGGCCGTTTTTGCCCCTGACTCCAATCGCCCTTAACCGGCCCAGCCCAGCCCGTAGTTTTTTTTAAAAACCGGTCGGCGGTCTCCCTAAGCCCCCTCCCCCTTCAAGGCTCCCGACTGGCTGTATTGTTTACCTTAAAATGATATAATTAATTTCAGTGCATTATTCTGAACGGCATTGAATGCAACGGGACATTGTTTTAACGCCTGCCCGGGAATAGCCGGGTCTGTTCTTCCCCAACCTGCCGGGGTTCGAGGCTTGGACCGGCCGGGTTTGCAGGAGGCTGCGGTTCTTGCGGCTCATAGATCTCCGTTCCGGTTCCCTGTCCGTCTAACAACCTCAGATCAAGAAAACAAACCCGCCAAAGGGGGACGGAAATGGAAAACGCAATCAAAACAGTTTTACTCCCAGTCATCGTCATCCTGATCTTGACCCTGCCGTTGCTGGTCTCGCCGCAGCACAATCAGGCTCTGGGAGCCGGGGCGGACCAGGCGGCCCTGTCCAGGGCCCTGGCCCAACTGGACAAGAAAGCCGGGGATAACACCCTCTCTCCGTTTTTCTTTGTGGGGGGAGGAGATCCGGAGGCGGACCGGCTGCCCCTCAAATCCACGGAAGCCAGGGTTCGCATCGCCGGGATCATGGCCGAGGTGACCGTCACCCAGGTATATAAAAACGAGGGCCCAAAAACCCTGGAGGCGGTCTATATCTTTCCGGGCTCAACCAGAGCCGCAGTCCATGCCCTGCGCATGACCATCGGCGAGAGGACGATCGAGGCCCGGATAATGGAGCGCCAAAAGGCCAGGGAGACCTACGAGCAGGCCAAGGAACAGGGCCAGACCGCCTCGCTCCTGGAACAGCAGCGGCCCAACGTGTTTCAGATGAACGTGGCCAACATCCTCCCCGGCGACGAAATCCAGGTGGAGTTGCAATACAACGAACTGATCGTTCCGGAGCAGGGCGTCTACCGGTTCGTCTACCCGGCCGTGGTGGGGCCGCGCTACTCCAACACCCCGGCCGGGAGCACCGACGGCAAGCAGACCTGGGTGGAGAACCCCTATCTTCACCGGGGCCAAGGTACGCCCTACAAGTTCGGCCTGAGCGTTGATCTGCGCTCCGGCCCTGGCCTGGCCATGCTGTCCAGTCCCAGCCATGAGATCCAGGTGGAGTACACTGGCAAGACCAGGGCCCAGGTCAAGCTCAAAGAGGACGACAAGACCGGGACCAAGGATTTTGTGCTGGAGTACAGGCTGGCCGGAGAAACAATCGAATCCGGGCTGCTGCTCTATCCGGGAGAGGAGGAGAACCATTTCCTGCTAATGGTGGAGCCGCCCCAAAGAATCGTCCCGGATGCGATCGTACCCCGGGAGTATATCTTTGTGGTGGACGTGTCCGGTTCCATGCACGGCTTTCCCCTGGACGTGAGCAAGGAGTTGATGGCCAACATCATCAACGGACTGCGGCCCAACGAGTACATGAACATGCTCCTCTTTGCCGGGGGCTCCTCGGTACTGTCGAACCAAGGCTCCCTGTCAGCCACCGAGGAAAACAAGGCCAAGGCCGTCTCCTGGATCAACCAGGCCAAGGGCGGCGGCGGGACGGAGCTGCTACCGGCCCTGAAAAAAGCCATGGGGCTTCCCGCCAAGGAGGGTATGTCCAGGATTATGGTCGTGATTACCGATGGGTACGTGAATGTTGAACCGGAGGCCATAGACCTGGTCAAGTCTAACCTGGGCCAGGCCAACCTGTTCTCCTTCGGCATCGGGACCTCGGTCAACCGCTATCTCATCGAGGTCCTGGCCAGGGTGGGCCGGGGCCGTCCCCAGGTGGTCCTGAACCGAAATCAGGCCGCGGCCCAGGCCGAAAAATTCCGGCAATATATCGAGAGCCCGGTGCTGACCGGCATCAAGGGCGAGTTCCAGGGATTCCAGGTTTCGGAGGTGGAACCGGTCTTCATCCCGGACCTGTTCGGAGAGCGGCCCATAGTTCTGTTCGGCAAGTACAGCGGGCCACCCCAAGGCAGGATAATCCTCACCGGGAAAACGGCCAAGGGCGAATTCGTGAAAGAGATTCAGGTCTCCCCGGGTGCGGCCTCTCCGGAAAACAGGGCCTTGCGCTATCTTTGGGCCCGGAGCAGGATAGCCGCCCTGTCCGACCTGAACAACCTTCGCCGCGACGACAAGAGGATTAAAGAGGTCACGGATCTGGGGCTCAAGTACGGCCTGCTCACCGCCTACACCTCTTTTGTAGCCGTGGACAAGCTGAAGCGGGCCGACGGCGAGATCGTCACCGTAAAGCAGCCCCTGCCCCTGCCCGAGGGGGTCTCTGATTCAGCCGTGGGCGGAAAAAGAATGATGCTCAAGGGCCGGGTGCCCGTCTTGCCCCTGCCGCGGGCCCCCGGTGGTTTGACTGAAGCCGATGTCTCTGCCGCGCCGGACGGCGCCAAGAAAGATCAGAACAAGCCAAGACGACCTTATGTCCTCTTCAGCCTGAAGGAGGCCAAGGCCTGGCCGGATCATCAGGGAATCCTGGAAGCCTTGAAAACCAAACAATCAATGTTCGACTGGTGCTACCGCCAGTCCAAGATGCATTTCCGCGATCTTGCCGGCAGGATGGAGATAAGGTTTAAGGTGGATTCCCAGGGCGCGGCCCGGGAGATCATAATCGTCTCCTCTCCGGTCCGGGACTCCGGGCTGGTCGAGTGCCTGACCAACGCTCTGAAGGCGGTGGTCTTCCCGGCCCCGGACAAGGGAACGGGAGAGATACGGTTGATTTTAGATTTGATGTTCTGATGCCCTGATCAGGAAGACGAGAAAATCAAAAATCGGGCCGGGGTTACCCGGCCCGGCCCTTTTGTTCCGATGCAAACAGCGTCAGGTTCTGGCCGGTTCGCCGCAGACCCGACCCACCAATTCGTGCATCTGTCTGATCCGTTCCGTGACCACCGGGAAATGACCCTTGTCCGTGTGGGGCAGGAACAGGGAGCCCATGTAATAGTCCATGTAGGTGGGCACCTCGGAAAGCTCGAAATTGGTCATCTTGCTGACGATCTCCCCCACATCCGCGCGCATGGGGTTGGACAGGGAGATCATTCTGGCGCCCAGCAGGGAGCCGTTGCCCACAAAGCTGAATTTGTCCAGGGGCAACTCCGGCAACAGGCCCACGATGATGGCCTTTTCCAGGTTTATGTACCGGCCGAAGCCGCCGGCGATGATAACCCGGTCCAGATCCTGGATGGAGAGCCCCACTCCCTCCAGAAGGGTCATATACCCGGCGAACATGGCTCCCTTGGCCCGGATCAGGTTGTCCACGTCCACCTCGGTGAGGTAGATGTCCCGGCCGATCTGGGTATCATCGGCCCATGCCAGGACATACTCCATGCCCGAGCGACCCTCCCGAATTCGGTCCAGGTTCAGGTCGGTTCGGAACTTGCCCCGTTCGTCGATCAACCCGGCCTCGAACAGGGCGGCCACGGTGTTGATGATCCCCGAGCCGCAGATGCCCTTGGCCTTGGCCAGACCCACGGTCATAACCATGGGCTCGCAGGTGACCGGGCTGATGGAGAAATCCTCGATAGCCCCCCGGGTGGCCCTCATGCCGTGCTCAATGCCCCCGCCCTCAAAGGCGGGACCGGCCGAGCAGGCTGCGCAGGCCAACCAGTCCTTGTTGCCCACCACTATCTCGCCGTTGGTCCCCAAATCGATGTACAGGGTCAGGGGATCCTCCCGGTACATGCCCGAGCCCATAACCCCGGAGACGATATCTCCGCCCACATAGGAGGCCACGCAGGGAAAGACCAGCATGGACACATGGGGCGGCACCTGAATCCCCAGGGAGGCGGCATGGAGGGAAGGATAATAGGAAGCCGTGGGCACATAGGGAGAAAGTCTGACGTATTTTGGGTTGATTGCCAGGATGAGCTGGGTCATGGTCGTGTTCCCGGCCAGGGTCATGTGGCTGATGGCCTCCGGGTCCACCTTGGTCCTCCGGGTCAGTTCCTTGATCACGTTGTTCAGGGTTCCGACCACCACTTCCTGCATCTTGGCCAATCCGCCAGGCTTGGCCGCGTACATTATCCTGGAGATAACGTCCTCGCCGTAGCCGATCTGGGCGTTGTACTCCCCCTGCTCGGCCAAAACCGCGCCCGATTCAAGGCTGATCAGTTCGGCGTAGACCGTGGTGGTGCCGATATCCACAGCCAGGGCGTAGTTGGAGCGGCGCTGGTCTCCGGCCTGGATGTTGATCAGGGTCGACCTGTTGGTGGACCGGACCGGCCGCCGCAGGGTAACCGTGGCCTTGAAATCCTCTTTGCGGATCTCCTCTGACAGCTTGCGCAGCATCATGAAGTCCACATCAAGCTGCCGTTCGTCGTGCTGGTCCCGCAAATGGCGCAGCAGCCTGGTCAGGTCGTCCTCATTGTTGGTGGAGCTGGGAGGCTCGCACTCCACATAGCGGGTCTCCAGGGGAGGGCTGAAAAGATCCCGTTCCCGGAGCCAGGCCGCGCCCAGATCGGGAATCATCAACCCGGCCTTGGGGCTGGGCTTCTGGATGTTCAGAACCTTGTTATCTATCTGGGACTCAGAGGGAATCCTGACCTGGATATCCTCCGTGACCATGGATTTGCAGGCCAGGCGATAACCTTTATTAAAGTCCTCGTCCTCGAGCCTTTCTGATGTACCGCCTTCAACCGCGCCCGACTCTATTATGACCCGGCACTTGCCGCAGACCCCCTGCCCGCCGCAGGAGGCGTTGATATGCACCCCTGCCAGCATGGCGGCCCGCAGCAGGTTTTCGCCCTTTTCCACTTCAATACTGATTTGTGACGGTAAAAATGTGATCTGGGGCATGCTTCCTCCTTAGTCGGCCAGGACCGCCAAGAGCTTAACATCGGCTAATGGGCTGTCAAGACTATTAAAGGCTCTTCCCGGCCCGCAACCCGCCCCCGAAACGCCTCTCCGCAGCTGCTATTCTCTGTATTTATTATATAAATCAGGTTAAAGCAATATAATCCGGCTGCAGGGAAAGCTTCAGGATATAACCGGCTCAAGGGGTTTAACCAGGCGGCCCCTTCTGACATCCACCAGCCCCTTGTCAGTAAGGCGGATAAAGGGCAGCCCGGTAAAGGACAGAATCTGGAGGGTCAGAAATGGTCTTTTGATCCGACAACCCAGACTGTGGACGCCCCGTTCAGCTGAACTGTACAGAGCCACCACCCGATCCAGACTTTGGGTGGAGATGATGCCGCCCACGGGCATGGGCATCTCGGCCCGTACTTCGCCCCCTTGAACGGCCACCAGTCCGCCGCCCATTTTCAGGAGGCGGTTTACGGCGTGGGCCATCTCGTTCTCGTCCAGGCCCAGGGTCAGAACATTGCAGGTGTCCCAGATCAGGCTCATGGCCACGGCCCCGGCCTGGATGCCGGTGCCCTTGACCAGGCCCAGGGAGGGCTTCAACGCCCCCCGCCGGTCCAGGTGGGCCATAAGGATAATGTCCCTGTCCAAATCAGAAACCACCCGGCCGTTCACGGTCTCCAGCTCAATCTCCTCGGGCGCGGTAATGGTTTCGTCCACCAGTGTCGCCACCCTGGCCCTGACCTTGGGGCTGTTGTTTCTTAGAACAAGGTCCTCTGGATCAACAGGACCCAGGTCAAATGATTTTCGGGTCCAATCCGGGAACCGGAACGGCTCGGACCGGGCCAAGAGGTCTCTGCCCCTGGAGATCTGACGCCCACCCACCCAGACCTCGCGGCACTCAAAGGATTCCAGATTCTCCACCACCACCAAATCGGCCAGCTTGCCAGGAACCAGGGACCCCAACAGGCGGAGATTAAAATGAAGAGCCGGGTTGAGGGTCATCATCTGGATCGCCCGCAAGGGGTCCATGCCCAGTCCGACGGCCTTTTTCAACAGCAGGTTCAACCCGCCCCTGTCCAGCAGCTCCCCCGGATCGCTCACGTCGCTGACCAGCTGGATCAGGTGGCAGGCCTGTTCTTCGGGAGTGAGATGGGGCACGATGGCCTCCATCTCCCGGCGGATGTAGCCTTCCCGAATCTGGGAGGCCAGGCCCAGGTCCAGCCTGGCCCGAAATTCCCGGATGTTTACGGCTTCGTGGCAGGACTCCACTCCGGCGGCCCTGTAGGCGGTCAACTTGCGGCCGTGAGCCCCGGCGGCGTGGCCTTCCAGGGTTTTGCCCAGGGCCCGGACCCGTGGGATGCGGACCTGGGGCCGGGGGTCGCCCTCCAGCACCGGAGGCCAGTAGGATTCGCCCAGCCCCACCACCTCCGGTCGGGAGATGAATTCTTGAAAAGCCTGGTCATCGAAACCGGCCGACGTCTCGAACTCAGGCATGGGCGGCGACAGGGATGGAGAAAGAAAAAAAACCCTCAGGGGCAGGTCTTCGCAGCTGCGGCGGAAAAGATCAACCCCCTTGGGCCCCAGGGCGGCCGCGACCATGGCCGTCTCGCTGACGCAGGTCGTGTTTCCGAACCGGACCGCCCTTTCGGCAAAGGCCTGGGCCGTGAATATGGAATCCAGATGGGTGTGGCCGTCGATCAGGCCGGGGATCAGATAGGCTCCCCCAAGATCGCGGATAACCGTCTCCGGCCCGTAAAGGTTCCCCTCTTCCGGCCCCAGGTAGGCGATCATCTCTCCGGCCAGGCCCAGGGCCACGTTCTCCCTGATCCTGGCCAGATGCACGTCAACCAGGCGGCCGCCCCGGAAAACTACATCGGCGGGCCTTTTACCCAGCCCCACTTCCATGGCCTTCCGGGTCGTTCCGGCGCTCTTCATCGGCCGCCTCCCTTTACTGCCTGGCCAGGCAGGCCCGGACCGTTCATGCTTGATAAATATATTTAATTTTATCGCACAATAACCCATGGATATGATGTATTAATCATCCGCCTGGTCCTTACGGTTGATCAGCCCGGCCAGGTATCCCCCGCCGAATCCGTTGTCGATGTTGACCACGCTCACTCCGGCGGCGCAGGAGGTGAGCATTCCCAAAAGTGCGGCCAGCCCGCCAAAAGCGGCTCCATAACCGATGGAGGTCGGCACCGCGATTACCGGCTTGCCCCAAAGTCCGCTGACCACCGAGGGCAGGGCCCCTTCCATACCGGCCACCACCACAAAGGCGGTCACGTTCTTGAACCTGTGGTTGGCTGCCAGAATCCGGTGCAGACCGGCCACGCCTACGTCATAGAGGGTCTTCACCCGGGAGCCCATAAGCTCGGCCGTGATCTTGGCCTCCTCGGCTACCGGGATGTCGGAGGTCCCGGCCGATATCACGGCGATAACGCCCCTGCCCTGCTCCTCCACCTGGCCGCTGGTCCAGACCAGAGCCTGGGCATCCCGGTGGTATTCCATCTGGGGCAGGGCCCGGCGGACCGCCTCGGCCTTTTCCGGGTTGACCCTGGTCACCAGGGCGTGGGCGCCGTGACTGTTCAGGGCCAAGGCCAGGGCCGCGATCTGTTCCGCGGTTTTGTTCAGGCCGAACACCACCTCGGGAAACCCGTTGCGCAGATGGCGGTGGTGGTCCAGGTTGGCGAACCCCAGATCCTCGAAAGGCAGATCAACCAGGGCTTCTGCGGCCTTCTCAGGGGTCAGACCCCCTTTGGCCACTTTTTCCAATAATTTGTTTAAGGCGGATCTATTCATCGGCTTGGTTTACTTGTTCCTGGGTTTGGATTAATATCGGTATGAACTCTAAACTAAAGGGTCGGATATGGCAACAAGCCAGGACAAGTATATCGTATGTTCACTCCAAGGCGAAGCCGAAGCCCTAGAAACAGGAGCCTGGGTCCTGTTCGAATCAGGGGCGGAGGGCGTGATTCAGGAAGAGAACGGTGAAAATTCAACGGTTTCGGCCTATTTCCCGGCAGACCGCTGGGAATCCATCAGGCCCATACTCCTGAAAAACCTGGAACCGGCCAAGAAGCAGTTCCCCTCCCTTGTCCTTCAACAAGAGGAACCCGTGGATCCGGCCGACTGGACGGAGAAATGGAAGGAGTTTCACAAGCCCGTGACCATGGGCTCCCTGTGGATCGGGCCGCCTTGGCTGAAGAACGAAATTCCTCCGGACCAGATACCCCTGATCATCGATCCAGGCCAGGCGTTCGGCACCGGAGGCCACGAAACCACCAGGATATGCCTGGCCCTTTTGAGCGGCTGGATCAAAGACGGCAACAGGGGCCGGATGTTGGACGTGGGTACCGGCAGTGGTGTTCTGGCCCTGGCCGGCCTGCTTCTGGGGCTAGAATCGGCTTTGGCTTTGGACAATGACCCCCTGGCGGTGGAGGCGGCCCTGGTCAATGCCCGAGTCAACTCCCTGGAGGAGCAGCTCGAAATCCGCGACTCGGACCTGACCCTTATTGAAGAGGACTTTCCCCTGATCACGGCCAACCTGACCGGAATGATTCTCAAGGAGAACTCCAAGGAGATTATCCGCTTGCTGGCCCCCGGAGGGAGGCTGATCATCTCCGGGATTCTCATCGAGGAGACGGAAGATATCAGGCGGATTTTCAGGGAGCTGCGATTCATAAAAGCGATTCAGATGGGCGAATGGACCGGCATGATCATGGCAAAACAGGGAGAGTTCTGATTGGGCCTGCCCAGGTTTTATCTACCCCCTGAGGAGCTGAAAGGATCAACTATTACCTTCAAGCAGGAGGCGTTGGAGCACCTTAGGGCCAGACGGGTCCGGGCGGGCCAGCGGATCTCCCTTTTTGACGCTCAGGGGGGCGAGGCCGTGGCCCTGGTTTCCAGACTGGACCGCAAGGACGCCCAGGCCGAAATAGTGGAACGGCCGCAGACCAGCCCGTCCCCTGCGCTAAAAATTTCCCTGGGGCTGGGGTTGTGCCGCTGGGAAAGGCTCAGGATGGCCGTGGAAAAGGCCACGGAATTGGGCGCATTCCGGATCAGGCCCATCCTGGCCCAAAGATCCCGGCCCCTGGGCAGGGGGTTGAAGGACAAGTTGGAGCGGGTAGTCATAGAATCCCTGAAACAATGCTACCGCTCCCGAGGACCGGAGATCTGCGAACCGGCCGGATTAGGCCAGGTCATGGACCAGGAAAGGGACTTTGACCTGAAGCTGATTCTGGACCGGGAAGGACCCAGGTTGACTTCCATGAAGACACATCCTCCACAATCTGTTTTTCTTCTGGTGGGACCAGAAGGCGGGTTTGACCAGGCGGAAAAAGAAGCCGCCCTGAACTCCGGTTTCAGGCCCGCGTGCCTTTCTCCGGCGGTTCTCCGGGCCGAAACCGCAGCCCTGGCAGGCCTGGCCCTGGTCACGGCCCTTTGGGAACAGACCTGCCGGGTGGGGCTCGACAGTTCGAGAAAGGATTGACCGTGTCCTCCCCTGAAAATACTCCGTCACCCCCCAAGCCCCCCCGGACCCCCAATCCGCTCCTTAATTTGTGGGGCCATCTCCAGGACCCCCAGGTGGCGGTCCTGTGGATGATCGGTTTGATCATCACACTTTTGATCGTGGGCCTGGGTTCAGCCCTGGCTCCGTTTTTCATCGCCGTGGTTCTGGCCTACGTGCTGGAAGGGATGGTCGCTCGTCTGACCCGGCTGTCCTTTCCCCGCTGGGCTGCGGTGACCGTGGTCTTTCTGTTTTTCATGTCCATCCTGGTGGGCCTGTTTCTATGGCTGATTCCTTTGCTGATAGAACAGCTCAGCGCCCTTATCGCGGCCCTGCCCTCCATGGCCCGGACCCTCCAGAACCTGGCCGCCGAACTCCAGACCAAATACTTCTCCGAGCTCGACCCCACCTACGTCCAGCAGTTCATTCCCAGGATCACCCGGGAGATGGAGGATGTGGCCCGAAAGATCGTGACCGGTTCGCTGTCCTATCTGCCCGGTCTGTTCGGAGTGATCATCTACCTCATGCTGGTTCCGCTCCTGGTCCTGGTCTTTCTTAAGGACAAAGAGATGATCGTCAAGTGGGTCAACAGTTTCCTGCCCACCAAGCGCGAACTTCTGACCCAGATAATCAGGGACGTGGACCAGCAGATGTCCAATTTTTTCCGGGGCAAGACCTGGGAGATGATCATCGTTTCAGTGGCCTCGGTGACCATTTTTCTTATCTTCGACTTCCGGTTCGCCCTGCTGTTGGGTCTGGTCTCCGGGGTCTCGGTTCTGATCCCCTACCTGGGGATCATTCTGGCCACCATCCCCATTGTGCTGGTGGCCCTGTTCCAGTGGGGGTTCAGCCTGGGAGCCCTGAAGGTCCTGATCGCCTTTACGGTGATCCAGCTCATCGACGGCAACCTTCTGGCCCCCCTGCTGGTGGGCAACATGATCCGGATTCATCCCTCGGCGGTTATCTTCGCCGTACTGGCCTGCGGCCATCTGTGGGGCATCGTCGGGGTGATCATGGCCTTCCCCATCGCCATTGTGATCAAATCCCTGCTGGACCTGGCCCTGCCCTACATCCGCCGGAGGATCGCCGAAAAAGAGGAGCAGGAGTCCTCCTCCGAAACCTGAGACGGCTTGTCTGAGTGCCGATTCTGCGTTAATATTGAGGTACTATGGTTACTGAAAACGGTGTGGTGGAATTCACCCGGGACGGAAAAGCCACGGTACTGACCAAAAGGTCGGAAGCCTGCGCCGAATGTACGGCCAAGGGAGCCTGCCAGGCCATGGGCGGGGGCAAGGAGATGCTGGTGGAGGTGGACAACCAGGCCGGCGCCAGGAAGGGCCAGCTGGTGGAGATCGCCTTTGATTCAGGCGCCTTTCTGACCGGCTCCCTGCTGGCCTATATCGTTCCTGTCCTGGCCCTCATCGCCGGAGCTTTTCTGGGCCAGGCTTACGGCCCCCAGGTCGGACTTTCCCCGGACACCGGAGCGGCCCTGGCAGCCCTTATTCTAGCCTTGGGCGTGGGCGCCCTGGCCTGGCAAAAGGCCCGCAAGCTGGGCGCCAAAGCCAAATACCGGCCCCGTATCAGCAGGATTCTGGGCCAAGCTCCGGACGACTGGAAGGATCAGACCTGCGACACCCCGGCCTGATCGTCTCCCAGATCAGCCCGGCCCCGGCTCAGGGCCGCCTGACCTTATCCTTTTGCAGAAGCCAGGATGGCCTCTCCGGCGATGATGCCCGAGGCCGAGGCCTGGATCAGGCCCCTGGTTATCCCCGCCCCGTCGCCGATGATGTAAAGTCCGGGAATGGAGGTCTCCAGCCGGGGGGAGAGTTCCACCCGGTGGGAGTAGAACTTGACCTCCACCCCGTAGAGCAGGGTGTGCCGGTCGGCCAGGCCGGGGGTAAGGCGGTCCAGAGCCTCCATCATCTCCATGATGTCCTTTAAAATGCGGTAGGGCAGCACATAGGCCAGGTCGCCGGGCGCGGCCTCGGGCAGGGTCGGACGGGTGAGGCACCTCTCCAGCCTGGCCTTGGTGGTCCTTCGTCCGGCCATGAGATCGCCGAACCGCTGGACCATGGCCCCCCCGGAAAGGAGGTTGGCCAGCCTGGTAATGGACCGGCCGTAGGCTATGGGGTCGTCAAAGGGCTCGGTAAAGGTGGCCGAGACCAGCAGGGCGAAGTTGGTGTTATCCGACCTGGCCTTGGAGTAGGAGTGGCCGTTCACGGTGATCAGGGTCTCGTTCTTCTCCACCACCACCTCGCCGTAGGGGTTCATGCAAAACGTCCTGATCTTGTCGTCAAAGGTGGAGCTGTAGTGGATCAGCTTTGATTCATAGAACGTATCCGTGACCTGGGCCATCACCGCGGCCGGCACCTCCACCCGCACCCCGATGTCCACCGGGTTGGGCCTGGTGTCGAGGTTCAGCCGTTCGGCCTGATGGCGCATCCAGTCGTTGCCCACCCGCCCGGGAGCGCAGACCAGGCAGCCGGCCTGAACCTCTTGGCCGTCGGACAGGGAAACGCCCCACAGTTCACCATTTTTCATAATCAGATCCACGGCCCTGGTTTCGGTCCTGATCTCGCAGCGGGGCGCCAGATGAGCCTGAATGGCGGCCAGGAGCTTGTGGCAGTTGTCGGTCCCGATGTGGCGCACCGGGCTGGGCACGAACAGCATTCCGGCCATCCTGGCCCTGGTTTTCAGGTCCTCGATCTGGTCCGGGGATCCGTTGATCAGATCCCGGGGAGCGCCGAACTCCAGCCAGGTCTCGTCGGCCATCTGCAGGACCCGGCTCATCTCGGCCGGAGAGAGCAGCTCCCCCAGAAATCCGCCCACCTCCGGAGAAAGAGTCAGCTTGCCGTCGGAAAAAGCCCCTCCCCCGCCCCAGCCGGTCAGGATGTCCGGCCGCCGGGACTTGCGCCTGTCCTGGATGGAGCGGCCCTGTTCCACCATCAGGATGGACCCGAAGTTGGCTTTGGTCAGGGTCAGGGCGGCAAATATACCGGCCGGACCGGCGCCCACAATTACGGCATCATACTTGTCCACTGGTCTCTCCGTCTTGATCGGCCCAATTTTTGGGGAAATTTTCCCGCGGAAACTAAACGCTTCTCATTCATTAATAGCAAAATTCAACCGTAAAAACACCTTTAGCCAGATAAAAGCCTCATTACGCGACCTGCCTCTTGTTCATTTGGGCTTGGACCCAAAAGCGTGTTGCCGCTGCAACCGGTTTGGGGTACACAAAAGAGTCCGAGAAACAGGGGACAAGGACGCGGATTCCGGACGATTCTTGGAACTGGGCCTGGTCCACGACCTGCCGGCGCTTTGCGCCGGGGAGGTGAGCCCCGATCAGAGGGTTTTGAAAATCCTTTACCGGAAGCCTGGCGCCGAGGCCGAGGAAAAGGGTATTTTCAGCAGAGCGGAGACGCGGAAGGAAAAGGGGATTAAATGACCGTGAAGTATCTCGACCTGGACCAGCTGCCCCGCAGAGACTTGTTCGATTTTTACCGGAGACTGGACTATCCCCATTTCAGCGTCTGTGCGGAAGTGGACCTGGCCAAGGCCTACGATCTGGCCCGGGACCGGGACCTGTCCGTGTTCACCACCATCCTCTACATTGTTTCCTGGGCTGCCAACAGCATCCCGGAACTGCGCCACCGCATCAGAGGTGAGGGCATAGTGGAGCACGACGCGGTTCACCCTTCCTTTACCGTGCTCAACGAGGACAATACCTTCGGGTTCTGCGAAGTGACCTATTCCGAGGATGTGAGGCGGTTTTTCCAAGAGACCCAGGAGGGAGTTGAAGCGGCCAAACAAAATCCCAGGCTCAAGGACGAACCCGGACGGGACGATTACCTTTTTGTTTCCAGCCTGCCCTGGACCAGGTTCACCTCCGTGTCACACCCCATCCACATGAGCCCTCCGGATTCGGTTCCCCGCATCACCTGGGGCAAATACGAACCGGACAGGGGAAAGACGGCCCTGCCTCTGTCCATCCAGATCCATCACGCCCTGGCCGACGGATTTCATGCAGGCCGCTTTTTCCAGCTGGTCCAGGAGGCCATGGACAAACCCGAGACTCTCTTCTCCGGGGTCTGAGCCGCTTCAGGCAGTTTTATGCAAAATAGCTGATTGTATAGGAGCTATGCAAAGGATGGATCTGGTTTGGGGCAATTCTATGAAGTTAGTTAAATTTGTTTGGGACTGTGTTGGGTGAGTTTTAGGCAAATCTCATCGTGCTCTGCGTTTCATTTCTCGCGGAAACGGTTGGTGCGAGTCCTTTCTCCCGGAAAATTTAATTGTATGAACGGGTCTCTTAGTTCCTGATTTATTAAATATATCGTATCCATTGGTAAGCACATCCTCAATAAGTGCATCTTCTACTATTTTTAACGCCTTCTCTACCTGCTGACCTTGTTTTGGTTTCAAGACCCCCACTAATAGAATACGTCCTCCCTGTCCCGAATCCCATATGCTATTCATCAAGACAACATTTCCCTTTAAATGCTGTTTTATCCTTTCAGATCATTTCTGTCCGGCTAAGCGAAGCACAAGGTTAACTGGTTGTTCTCACATGTAATATCATCCTTTGATACTGGCGGTTCCAGGAGTTCCTGGAGGGTGCATCTTCTGAAGAGATTGAGTTGAAGGAGTTGGGCCAGGTGTTGGAGGCTGATACCGAGACGGCAGAGGGACTTGAGGCGGCAGAGCAAAAGGTACGCAATCAAGGCCACATGGATCTGCGTCCAGACGGCGTTTTCAGAGTTGCCGATAAAAGATTTGGTTTTCAGGTTCTGTTTTATGAACCGGAAGAAGGTTTCTATCTGCCCGCGCTCTTTGTAGATATCGGCGATGGTCCTGGCGGAGAGGTCGAAGTTGTTGGTAAGGAAGACGTAATGCTTGCCGGTCTCCTTATCGCGGTAACCGATCCGACGCAGAGCGGCCGGGTAATCGGACCATTTGGCCCCGGTCAGCCAGATTACCTGATCGGACGTGACTCCCAGGCTGTGGTTGACCCTATTTCGTTTGACGACCTTGTAGCGGGTGTTGGTCTTCATCCTGGTGACGAAGGAGACGCCCTTGTTGGTCAAGGAAACGAGCCAAGAGAAGGCGATGTAGGCCTTGTCCATGGCCACAATCGAGCCCTTGGGCAGGCGTATGGATTTGGCGGTCTTGGACTCGTGCTTCCTGGCCTCTGAAATGGACACAAAAGCAGGCAGATAGCCGTCATGGTCGAGCAAAGTGTTGATCTTGATCCCGGCCTTTGTTTTACGGAATTTGGCCCAAGGGAAGAGGCTCAGGCAGAGGCTTACCGTAGTCGCGTCAAGAGAGTAGAGCTTGTTCTTGAACTTAAACTTGTGCTTGGGAGCAAGGGGTTGACAACGACCGTAGACCTGCCCGAACAAGGCCTCGAAGAAGGAGGCCGGGCGGTTCTCGTTGGCCTCCGCAAAAGTCGATCTGGCCGCAGGTTTTGTTCCCAGGTGATAGAGGTTGGGTTTCCTGGAACGCATGGATCGAACCCCGTCTCGGAGTGAAACCCGGCCTGTTAGTTGGATGGCCACCAGGTGAACGAACTGATCCCAGCGGCTGAATTTGCGAGCCTTGCGACCGGTGCTGTGGGCCTTATCCAGGGGGGCTAAAACATGTCTCGGAACAATCTTGAGCATCTGGGAGAAGATCGTGCCACAATGACTCATGGCCTGATTTGTCCTTTTCGATCGATGAGTTATATGCAACACCATTATATCGGAATCCATGGCAAATCGGGCTATTTTCTCAACCCTTAACCGGACAGGACTGCTTTCAGATATATTTTTTGTCTGGCCAATATAAAGGGGCGTGTAATTGTTTCCATATTTTCGGCAAAATACATATAGGCCAGGTTCATCGGGAAGATGATCATTATGGCAACAATATGTAAGCTTGCACCGCCCCAACTCCTCACACTCATCACAATTATTTCCCCCTGGTTTGAATATTTCCACGGGAGTTTTCCACTGAATTTCAATAATCATGGGCATAGCAATTATCCCTTTTATATTTTAGACCCCATTATCCTTAGTTGTATATAGTTTTGGTGCCACAGAAATATAAGGTTTTCTGACGACAGCTCCGGCAAAAAAGGACTATATTCTTTCTGTTATTGCTAAATCCCCTCAGGCCAGTCGTTGTTGACCGAGTAGACAAAGGTCAATATCTCCGCCACCAGGGCGTAGATCTCCTCCGGTATCTCCTGGCCCAACTCCACCTTGGAGAGGATGTTGATCAGGTCCGGGTCCTCCTTGATGGGAATCCCGGCCTCCTTGGCCAGGGCGATGATCCGGTCGGCCTGGCTGTCCTCCCCCTTGGCCGTGACCAAAGGGGCGTTCACGTCCACCCGGTATTCCAGGCTGGCCGCGATCCTTTTTTTTCTCTTGCTGGGGGGCATGGGGTTTCTCCCGACCGGCAGGTCAGGCCCGGTGATGGAGCCCCAGAATCAGCTCCACCTCGCCCTTGGGCAGGCGCAGCTGGCTGGCAATGCGGGAGACTGGCAGGCCCTGGCGGAAAAGGCTCAGAACGTCCTTTTCCTTGTCGCTCAGGACAGGCCCCCGGGGAGTCTGGGGGGTGAAATGGAGCCCCGGCTCCAGCCTGTCGGCCGGCGCGGACCTTGCTTTTTCCAGCCGGACCAGGGCGTCCTCGGCCTGGCCCATCAGCTTGCGCAGCTCCGCGGCGCGCTGGTCCAGACCGGTCATCAGCTCCTTGATAAGGGTTCTTTTCTGGTCCAGATTCTTTTCGAATTCGGCATTGATCTTCTCCGAGGCGGCCATGAAATCCTCGGCGGTCCGGAGCATTTGCCGGCCCTCTATGCGGGCCGGGGTCTTTCTCATCCAGATTATGAGAAACACAAGACACAAAAGCAGGGCCCCGTCCAAGACCAGCTGAAATACCCCCAATTGACCTATTAGCGAACCCAAGCAGACATCCTCCCTTGTCAGACGGTCAGGTCGATATGCCGTCCCTGGCCCCCGGGCTTGTACTCTTCCTCTTCCCGGCCCCGCCCCTCTCTTTTTCCAGGCTCCTCTTCCCGTTCTCTTCGTCTTTTGTTTCCGGTCTGGTCCTCTTCCACCCGGCCGCCTTCGGCCTCCTTGATGTGGCCCACGGTGCGGCGTTGGAGTTCCCGGGCTTGCTCGGAGTCGGCCAGGGCATGCTGGGCCGCCACTTCGCCCTTGGCCTCCACCGGTTGAATGATCTTTTCAACAGTGGGAGAGTGCATTATCTGACCGGGAATTCCCGGCGCCTCAGCCATCTCCGCCTCCTTTAATCAAAGGATGAAAAACTCCGTGAAATATATCTCCTGAACCGGGCTCCCCCTGAAGGTTCTGTTCAGCCTGCCGATCAACTCCTCGCGCAGGCTCATCCGCTGTTCCTCTGTTTTCAAATCTCCCTGGGCCAGCTCCAGCAAAGCCTTGTAGATGGTGTCCCGGACCTTGATGTTCTGGCTCAAAAGCGAGGCCTTGGCCGACTCCGAGCTGAGGGCCAGGTGGATGGAGATCCGCAGCATGGTCTTCTGGGCCGAATTGAGCGGCACGGAGAACTCGGCCAGACCCAGCAGCGGAACCCCCACCGGGAGCTCCTGAACGATTTTAACCTCTTTCTTTTCTTCAACCACCGGCAGGGCCTTTTCCTCGGGAGCCCACCAGGTAAAATAGCCGATAACCACCACCAGCAGGGCCAGGACCACGCCCGAACCGCCCATGACCACGGGCCAGAACCAGCCCGGCCGACCGGCCGGGTCTTCAGGCTGCTCCGGCTTTTCCGGCGCCGCTTCCAACTCCATGGCCTCCGCGGCAGGATCGACCTCGTCCTCAAAGTCCAGGTCCAGGCCGGTCGTGTCCAGTTCCACCTTCTGGGGAGAGATCTGGCTGACTTCCTGGTTGATCTGGTCGATGTCGATCCCCAGTTCCTCGAACGGGGTATTGTCCTCGCTGTCCAGGTTCAGCCCGTTGTCCGGGTTCAGTTCTTTGGCCATTTATTCCAACCCCTCGAAATAACGCCTCAACTTGGCCCGCAGCTTCATCATGGCCTTGGAGTGGATCTGGCAGATCCGGGACTCGGTATAGTCCAGAACCTTTCCCGTCTCCTTCATGGTCAGTTCGTCGTAATAGTACAGGGAGACGACCATCTGCTCCTTTTCGGTCAGCTTCTCTATGGCCCTGGCGATTACCTCCTTGATCTCGTTCTTGTCGAAATGCTCGGCCGGGTTGTCCTCCGTGTCCTTGAGGGCGTTCTCCACCAGGGTTCCGGGCATGAATTGGGACAACCCGTCGGAGGTGTCCACAATGGAGAACAGGCCCACCCCGGCGGTCTCGTCTATCATCTTGTAGTAGGCTTCCAGATCCACCCGCAGATAGTCGGCCATCTCCTCGTCTTCCGGCTCCCGCCCCAACTCGTTGGACAGGGCGAAAAAGGCCACCTCCATCTGCTGGGCCTTGCGCCTGACCGAGCGGGGCACCCAGTCCATGGCTCTCAATTCGTCCAGGATGGCGCCCCGGATGCGGTATTCGGCGTAGGTTTTAAAAGTGGCGTTGCGGGTGGCGTCGTATTTGTCCACCGCATCTATCAGGCCCAGTACTCCGGCTGAGAGAAGGTCGTCCAGCCCCAGATGAGAAGGCAGCCTCATGGCGATCCGGCCGGCGATGTAGCGGATAAGGGGGCTGTAGTCCAGAATAAGCCTTTCCCGCTCCTGGGGAGACAACCGCCCTCCGGGATGGGTGGCCTTGGCGTAAGCCTTCAAATCTGACGTACCGCCGCCTAACACCTTTTTATTTTACCCTATTTCGCCTTCGCTTACCTGGAAAAGCCGTTTAAAGAAGAATCTTATGTTCCCGTCCAAGCCTCCCCGGGGCGGACTCTCGTTTATCCGTTCGGCCAGCTTGACGATCTGCTTGGAGGCGGGCGCCTGGGGATAGGCCTCCACCAGGGCTTTCTGGTGCCGGACCGCATTCACAAGATTTTTATCGGTGGGCACAAAACCCAGGTAATCCAGAGAAACGTCGTCCAGAAACCGGTCCGCCACGGCCGCTAGTTTGCGGTAGACATCCTTGGCCTCTTTCTCATCCTGGACCATGTTCATGAGCAGCCGGAAATACTTCTCCTTGTGCTGGGAGAGGACCTTGATCAGGGCGTAGGCGTCGGTCAGGGAGGTCGGTTCCGGGGTAACCACCACCACCCGCTCCTGGGCGGCCTGGTTGAAGTAGAGAACGTTGTTGCCTATTCCCGCCGCGGTATCCACCAGGACTACCTCGAAGTCCCGATCAAGCGCGTCCATCTGCTCCAGAAGGCTGAGTTTCTGCGTGTCGTCCAGGGCGGTCAGATCCTCCCAGCCGGAAGAGGCGGGCAGAATGGTGATCCCGGCCGGTCCGTCGACCAGGATCTCGCTGATCAGGCGCTCCCCGTTGAGGACATGGCCGATGTGATAGTCCGGGGTCAGACCCAACAAGATGTCGATATTGGCCAGGGACAGGTCCGCGTCCATAACCAGAACCTTCTTGCCCAGGCGGCTCAGGGCGATGGCCAGGTTGGTCACCACGTTGGTTTTCCCCACCCCGCCCTTGCCGCTGGTCACGGCGATGACCCTGACCGCCCTGGCTCCGTTCTTGTCTTCCCGGGCCCTGGTCTTCAATCCGGCGGCCTGGTCTGGTTGAGCTTTACTCATTCAATCACCCCTTGTGGGAAAGCGCATCGTTTAAAACTAATCTTAGCAGACGTTCCTGGGTGGCCGGCTCAATATCCTCCGGAACTCTCTGCCCGGCGGTCAGGTAGGCCACCGGCAGCCTGTATTGGAGCACCTGGTTGATCAACGATCCATAGCATACGGTCTCATCAAGTTTGGTGAAGATCAATCCGTTTAAGCCTAATTCCATGAATTTTTCACAGGCGGAGGCCATGTCCTGGTCCTTGGTGGTGGCCGGCAGGACCAGCCAGTGTTTGAGATCCTCCACCTCCCGGACCAGCATCTTCAACTCGTTCATGTTCAGAAGATGGTGCTGGGACCGGCCGGCCGTGTCCAGGAGGATCACCTCCTTGTCCCTGTTCTCCCGCAGGGCCTGGCGCAGCTCGTCCCGGTTAAAGGCCACGGTCAGGTCCAGGCCCATGAGCCGGGCGTAGGCCTTGAGCTGATCGGCCGCGGCCAGGCGGTAGGTGTCCACAGTGATCAGGGCCGTGGAGCGGCCCTGGGTCAGGGCGAAATGGGCGGCCAGCTTGGCCAGGGTAGTGGTCTTGCCCGCCCCGGTGGGGCCCACCAGGGCCCAG
This sequence comes from Desulfarculia bacterium, assembly GCA_963662305.1. Classification (GTDB taxonomy): domain Bacteria; phylum Desulfobacterota; class Desulfarculia. Next base: position 96,822 of record OY759352.1, read on the forward strand.
CGGATCCGCTCCTGGCCAGGTTTGGGGCTGACCACCAGGACCTCTTTGAGAAGCCTGACCAGCTCCGACTGGACCAGGCCATTGGGCGAGTCCTCGGGCAGGCGGCCGATGAGCCGGGTCATCAACTCCAGGGCCAGGCGCTCCTCCACCCCCGAGCTCATGATCCGCTGGAAAAAGAGGCGCAGCTCTGGATTGGTGTGGATGGCCAGGGGGATTCTCTCCTTGGCCTGGGAGATGGTCATCATGGCTTTGATGTGGGCGATGTTCTTCTCTATCCGGGAGAGGGTCAGCCTTTCGTCAAAACCGCCCTTCTCCGAACTGGGCAGAGCCTGGTGGCCCTCCACGGCCACGCTGACCTCCACCTTTTCCACGGCCGTGGCTTCTCTGGGGCCCAGATTGCGGGAGGAAAGCAACACCGCTTCGGAACCCAGTTCGGCTTTAACCCGATCCAGAACCTCTTTGAGGCTGGCGCCTCTGTAGAGTTTAATTCTCATTACGCAAGTCCACCGTGCCCATGGATCTTATCTCGATATCCGGCACCAGTTCGTTATGGGAGATAACCACCAGCAAGGGGATGAACCTCTCCACCAGCCGCCTCAGATGGCGGCGCACCGCCGGGGAGGTCAGCACAATGGGCTGGTAGTTTTTTTCCATGAACTTCTCGACCTTCTTTTTTACCATATTAATTATCTGTTGGGCCAGAGTCGGGTCCATGGTCAGGAAAGATCCATGCTCGGTCCGCTGCACCGACTTGGTAATTATCTCCTCCATCCGCGTCTCCAGGGTCATCACCGGCAGGACCCCTTCGGGGGTTACATAGGGCCGGATGATGGACCGGGCCAGGGATTGGCGGCAGTATTCGGTCAGGACCTCCGGATCCTTGGTGGAGACGGCGTAATCGGCCAGGGTTTCGATTATGGTCAGCAGGTCGCGGATGGAGACCCTCTCCCGGAGCAGGTTCTGGAGAACCTTCTGGACCCCGCCCAGGGCCAGATGGGCGGGGACCAACTCCTCAACAACCTTGGGGTTGGACTTGGCCAGGTTGTCCAGAAGACGCTGGACCTCCTGTCGCCCCAACAGCTCGTGGGCGTGGCTCCGGATCACCTCGGACAGATGGGTGGCCACCACCGTGGACAGATCCACCACCGATAATCCGGCGAACTGGGCCTCCTCTCTTTTCTCCTCCGGGACCCAGAAGGCCGGCAGATTAAAGGCCGGCTCCACTGTTTCCACCGCGCCCGCCACTTTGCTCTTGGCGTCGCCCGGATCCATGGCCAGAAGATAACCCACCATGAGTTCGTGCCCGGCCACGATGTTGCCCTTGATCAGGATGTTGTACTGTCCGGGTTTGAGCTGGAGGTTGTCCCGGACGTGGAGGGGCGGGACGATGATCCCCAGCTCCAGGGCAAACTGCTGGCGGATGGACTTGATCCGCTCCAGAAGGTCGCCGGACTGTTCCTCGTCCACCAGGGGGATCAGCCCGTAGCCCACCTCCAGTTCCAGCAGGTCCAGGGGCAGCAGGGATTCGGCCTGTTCCGGGCCGAAGGCCGGCGGCGGAGCCTTGGCCTCCTTGGCTGCGGCCCGGACCTTGGCCCGGGACTGCTCCCGCAGGGTCAGATAGCCGATGCCGCCCATGCCCAGCCCCAGGGTGACAAAGGGGATGGTGGGCAGCCCCGGCACCAGGCCCATGATGAAGACGACCGCTCCGGCCAGGATCAGAGCCCTGGGCTGAAGGGAGAAGGTCCGGCTGAACTCCTGGCCCATGGGCACGTCCGAGGCGGCCCGGGAGACCAGGATGCCCGCGGCCGTGGAAATGATCAGGGCCGGGATCTGGGAGACCAGACCGTCGCCGATGGTCAGCACGGTGTAGTTGGCCAGGGCCGAGGACAGGTCCATGCCCTGCTGGGCCAGGCCGATGACCAGGCCGCCCAGGATGTTGATGCCGGTGATGATTATTCCGGCCACGGCGTCGCCCCGGACGAACTTGGCCGCGCCGTCCATGGCGCCGTAAAAATCGGCCTCCCGGGAAATGGTCTCGCGCCTCTTCCGGGCCTCGGCCTCGCCCACCAGCCCGGCGTTCAGGTCCGCGTCAATGGCCATCTGCTTGCCGGGCATGGCGTCCAGGGTGAACCGGGCCGCCACCTCGGCGATGCGGCCGGCGCCCTTGGTGATGACCACGAAGTTGACCAGGACCAGGATCAGAAAGACGACCATGCCCACAAAGTAGTTGCCCCCCACCACGAACTGGCCGAAGGACTTGATTACGTTTCCGGCCGCAGCCGTGCCTTCGTGGCCGTTCAGGAGAATCAGCCGGGTGGAGGCCACGTTCAAAGAGAGCCGGTACAGGGTGGTCAGCAGCAGGAGTCCGGGGAAGATGGAAAAATCGAGCGGCTTGAGCGTATAGATCGCGGTCAGCAGAACCACCACGCCCATGGTGATGTTCAGGGCCAGAAAAATATCCAGCAGCCCCGGCGGAACAGGAATGATCATGACCATGAGGATGGCCACCACCCCCACGGCCAGGGCCGCGTCGCTGTTCCCGGCCAGGCTGAACTTCATCCGCCCCCTTTTGGGCAAGGGAGCCGCTACGGCTGCTGCTGGTTTTTTTGCCATCTGTCCTACTTACCCCGCTTTGTCACTGAGCGAATCCGGCCTGGCGCCTCTTGAGCTGGTAGACGTAGGCCAGGACCTTGGCCACGGCCTGGTACAGCTCCTCGGGAATTACCTGGCCCACCTCCAGCTTGAACAGGGCCTGGGCCAGGGGTTTCTCCTCCACCACTGGAATGCCGTGTTCCAGGGCCAGCTCCCTGATCCTCTTGGCCATCAGGTCGGCCCCCTTGGCCACCACCTGGGGAGCGGGCACCTCACCGCTTTTATAGGCCAAGGCCACAGCCAGATGGGTCGGGTTGGTGATCACCACATCGGCCTGGGGCACCGCCTCCATCATCCTTTTCTGGGCCATCTTGCGCTGGATGGATCTGATCCGGGATTTGATCATGGGGTCGCCTTCCCGCTGCTTGTACTCGTCCCGGACCTCCTGCTTGGACATCTTGAGGTTCTTCATGTACTGCCAGCGCTGATAGAGGAAGTCGATAAAGGCGATGGCCAGGATCAGAAGCGCGCAGCGCAGGAATATTTTGAAGCAGACCGAAACGATGTAGACTACGATCTGCTCCAGGGAAAGGCCGGCCAGGCCACCCAGCTGGTCCATCTCCCCTTCCACGGTCTTGTAGGCCACGAACCCCACGGCGATGAGCTTGAGCAGGTTTTTGATCGTATCGGCCACGATCCGTATGGAAAAGAATTTTTTCATCCCTTTAAAGGGGTTTATCTTGCTGAACTTGGGCTGGAGAGGCTCAAAGGTCAGCAACGGCCCCACCTGGGCGAAATTGACCAGCACGGCCGCGATGAAAACAACCGCCATGATGGGCATCACGATCCTGACCCCGGTAAAGATGGCCCCGGAGATGATCTCTGTTCCGTCGCCGCTGTCCAGGCGAATGTTTCCGGCGTTGGCCAGGAGCCCGATGAATATCTGGGAGAGCCCGGTATAGATCAGGGAGGAAGTGAAGCCCAGGGTCAACAACCCGGCCAGAAGAACCGAAGCCGAGGGCAACTCCATGGATTTGCCCACGTTGCCTTTTTTGCGGGCCTCCTCCAGCCGCTTGGGGGTTGCCTTTTCGGTTTTTTCCTGGCTGTTCGCCTGTTCGGCCATGCTACCCGCCCCCCAGCGCTCTCAGGGCCCGATCAAGATAGATCCCCAGATCCCGGCTCACGAATCCGGTCATGAACTGCCCGATCCACAACAGGGAGACGCCCACGAAAAACAGCCCAACCCCGATGTTAAGCGGAAAGCTTACGATCATGATGTTTATCTGGGGCACGGCCTTGGCCACAATGCCCATGGTGGTCTTGGCAAAAAGGAGTACAGCCACGGCCGGGGCCACCAGCTTAATGCTCAGTTCGAACATGAGCAGGGTCAGCCGCATGACCTGATTGAACAGCCCGGCGTCCAGATTGATCTGGCCGGGCCGGACCAGAACCATGGAGTCGGCCAAGGCGTAAATGAAAAAATGATGCCCGTTCAGGGACAGAAACAGGAGGACGGTCATCAGATACAGAAACTGGCCGATGATCGATACCTGGCTGCCGGACTGGGGGTCGATCACGTTGACGATGGAGAAGCCCAGCTGAAAGCCCACCAACTGCCCCCCCAGTTGAACCGCGGCCAGGATGAGGTTGATCCCCAGGCCCAGGCACAGGGCGAACAGTAGTTCGACAACCACCACCAGACCGTAATCCGCTATCAGGGCGGGCAGGGCCCAGGACTGTTGCCGGGCCACGGGGAAGAAGATGAAGCTCAGCATCAGGACCAGGCCGATCTTGGCCAGGGCCGGCCAGGTGCTGGACCCGAACAGGGGCAGGAAGAACAGGACCACGCTGCACCGGATCATCACCAAAAAGAAGATCCGAAACTGGTCCTGGTCTATCCCGAAAAAATCCATGGCCCCGCCTATCTGACGTAATTGGGGATGTTGGTGATCAGGTTGGTGGTGTAACTGGTCATTTTCTCCAGAATCCAGGGCCCGAAAAAGATCAGGGCCGAGAGCACGGCCACGATCTTGGGGATAAAGGTCAGGGTCATCTCCTGGATCTGGGTCACGGCCTGGAAGATGCCCACGCTCAGGCCCACCACCAGGCCTATGCCCAGCATGGGCAGGGCGATGAGCAATGTCATCTCCACGGCCTGCCTGGCGAATCCGATAACGAAATCCGGGGTCATATCAATACCGCCTAAAGTTTGGGCCTATCTGAAACTCTGAACCACCGATCCCACGACCAGGTACCAACCGTCCACCAGAACGAAGATCATCAGTTTGAACGGCATGGAAACCAGGATCGGGGGCAACATCATCATACCCATGGATAGCAAAACCGAGGCCACAACCATGTCGATTATCAAAAAGGGAACATAAAGAATGAATCCGATCTGAAAAGCGGTTTTCAATTCGGAGATGATAAAGGCCGGAATGAGGGTCCAGGTAGAGACCTGGTCCTGATTCTCCGGCCGCGCGTTGCCGCTTATCTTGACCAGAAGGGCCAGGTCTTTTCCCCTGGTCTGCTTGAACATGAACTTCCGGATGGGGATCTGGGCCAGGTTCAGGGCCTCCTGGCCGCTTATCTGCTCGTCCAGGTAGGGTTTCAAAGCCGTGTCGTTAATCTGGACGATGACCGGGGACATGATGTAGAAAGTCAGGAACAAAGCCAGGGAGATCAGGACCTGGTTGGGCGGCATCTGTTGGGTGCCCATGGCCTGGCGCAGAAAGGAGAAGACCACCACCAGCCTGGTAAAGGAGGTCATAACAACCATTATTGACGGAGCCAGGGCCAGAATTGTCAAAAGGATGACGATCTGGAGCAGATTGGAGATCTGATCCGGCTGGGTGATCCGGCCCAGGTTAAGCCCCAGACCGGGCAGCTCCGGCCCGGCTTCCTGGGCCGCGACAGGTCCGGCCCAGATAAAAAGCAAAGCCAGCAAGATAACGGCTGGAATTATCCCCTTTCCGGCCTTCATTGCTCCGATCCTTCCTTGAACCGCTGCCCCGCCTTTTTAAGAATTTGGCCGAACCCCTGCCCCGGACCGGTCTCCTTCCGGATCAGCCGACTCTTCATCTCCGGATCGGTTATCTCGACCAGGAGGTTTATGCTGCTCTCGGTGACGCCCAGCAGGAGGATTTGCTCCCCCACCCTGACCACGGCCAGAATCTTCTTGGGGCCCAGCGGGTACTGGGCCAGGAGATCCATCTCCCGGCCCACGGCGTTCCGCCGCCCCAACCTGGGGGAGACCTTCTTCAGCAGGTAGAGCAACCCCAAGAGCAAGCCCAGGACTATCACCAGAACCCCGACCATTTTCAGGGCCGCCGAGGTGAGGCTGTACTCCTGAACCTGGGCCCAGGCCGGTCCGGGCCGGAAAAGGGCGGCCCCTATGACCGCGGCCGCCAGGCGGCGGACGGTCCGTCCGGAGGAAGCGGCGCTCATGTCAGGCTCTTGACCCGGTCGATGGGGCTGATGATATCGGTCAGCCTCACTCCGAATTTCTCGTTGACCACCACCACCTCGCCCCTGGCCACCAGCTTGCCGTTGACCAGGATCTCCATGGGTTCTCCGGCCAGCTTGGTCAATTCCACCACCGAGCCCTGGCCCAGTTGCAGCAGATCGTTGACCAGCATGCTGGTCCGGCCCAGTTCCACGGATATCTCCAAGGGGATATCCAGAATAAAATCCAGATCCGTGGTCCCGGCCTTGGCCTTTCCCGAGCCGTTCTCCTCCGGCGCAGCAAGATCATCCGACACGTCGTTCCAATCGTCAGCCATTTCAATTTACTCCATTATCTGGCGGATAATCCGCCCGGTAACCTTAATCGCCTGGTTGCCTTCCACCAGCCCCGGCACTCCCAGAAACTTGGGCACCCCCTGGACCATCACCGTGACCGGGCTGGTGGAATCCTGATCCAACTGGATGGTATCCCCCGGTTTAAGAGCCAGAAGCTCCCGGCCGGTGATGCTGGTCGATCCCAGCGTTACCGAAAGCCCCACGGCGGCCGCCCTCAACTGCGTTTTGAAGCGTTTCATCCAGGTCAGGTCCACCTCCAGCTGGTCGGACTGAAATCCGGCGTAAAGCTTGTTTCTGATGGGCTCAATGGTCGAATAGGGGATGCAGATGATCACCGTTCCGGCGGCCTGCTCCATCTCCAGGTCGAACTTGATGACCACCACCACGTCGGTGGGGGGCACAATGCCGGCGAACTGGGGGTTTATCTCGCTGCGGTGGTATTGAAGGCTGACCTCGTGGACCGGTTTCCAGGCCTTTTCCAGGTCGCTTAAAACCATCTCCACCACTCTTTTGGTGACCCGGTGCTCGATGGGGGTAAAGTCCCGCCCCTCTATCTTCACATCCGACTTGCCGTCCCCGCCGAAAAAGTAATCCACCAGGTTGAACACCAGCCGGGTCTCGATGACCATGATGGCGTGTCCCCGCAAAGGCTCCATGCGGAAGATGTGGAGCGAGGTGGGAACCGGCAGGGACCGCAGGAACTCACCGAATTTGATCATGTCTATGGAGGTGGTGGAAACATCCACCACTTTCCTCAAGGTGGAGGAGATGGAGGTCCTGAAAATCCTGGCGAAACGATCGTTGATAATCTCCAGGGTGGGCATCCGTCCCCGGATGATCCGGTCCTGGTTGGTCAGATCATAGGCGATTACCCCGTCTTCGTCCGGCGCCTGGTCTGTCTCGACCTCGATCTCCCCGCCGGTCATGCCCCTTAGCAGGGCATCAACCTCGTCCTGGGAGAGAATTTTGCTCATCAGGGCCCCCTATTCCCAGACTTCCATTTACTGGACCACGAATTCGGTAAAGTAGAGCGTGGTCACCCGGCCCTTTTTCAGAACCTGGTTGACCCTGTGCAGAAGCTCCGAACGCAGCTTCAATTTGCCCTCGGTGGTGTTTATTTCGGACAAGCTCTTGGATGACAAAAGGATCAGAAAACCGTCCCTGATCTGGGGTATCTTGCTCTCAACTTCGGTCAAAAGCAGGGCCGAATCCAGTTGCAGGGCGACCTTGACCTTCAGGTATCGGTTGCCCACCGGGTCGGCCAGGTTGACGATAAAGGGATCCAGAGGGTAGACCTGAGCCTTTCCCTCTTCCGGCTGTCCTTCCGCCCCGGCCTGGCCCTCCTGTCCCTCGACCACAGGACCTCCTTCGGTCCCTTCGGCAACAGCCGGCTTATCGGGAGAGGAAAAAAGGAACTTATAGGCCGCGAATCCGCCGCCGCCCAGCACCAGCAGGGCCACCAGCAGGATGATTATCAGCTTGGATTTGCCTTTCTTTTTGCCATCGCCTTCATCCTCTTCTTCAAAGCCTTCCTCTAATTCCTCTTCAGCCATGACGGTTTCCTTTCATCTGAGCCATTCAAATACGATCTCGATCCGGCGGTTGAGGCTTCTGCCCTCAACAGTGCTATTGTCTCCCAGCGGCCTGGCGTCCGCAAGAGCCGCCACCCTCATGCGCCGGGGGTTTACTCCGGCCTGCTGGACCAAAAAATCCCTCACGGCCAGGGACCTGGCCAGCGAAAGCTCCCAGTTGGAGGCGTATCTGGCCGAACCGCTCAGGGGCAGGGAATCGGTGTGGCCCTCCACGGACACGGGCCGGTCGATCTGGTTAATGATCTTGGCCGCCAGCTCCAAGGCGGCCCCGGCCTCTTTTTTCAGGACCGCGCCTCCCGAGTCAAACAGGATTCTGGAACCAAAGACCAAGGAAACGCCCTTGGCGGTTTTACGGACCCTTATCTCCCGGGCCAGGTCGTCGAATACCGCGGTGGCGCCGTCGGCCTTGCGGCCCAAAAACACGTCCAGCAGAATCTCCTCTGTGGGCAGCTGGCTCAAGTCCAGCTTGCTCAGGGCCTTGAGCTGCTCCTCGTAGGGCGTGAGGGCCCCCAGGTCGGTGTACTCCAGCACCCCGCTGCCGCCGGTAAAGGACGACATTATCTTCTGGACCCGGTTTATGTCCATGGTGGACATGGACAGAAGCATCACAAAAAAAGTCAGCAAAAGGGTCACCAGGTCGGAGAAAGTGACCATCCAGGCGTTGGGGTCCGCGCCCGGCTCAGGCTTCTTTTTCCTGGCCATTACTCTTTCTCCCCCTGCTCCCGGTTTTCGGCCGGGCGGTTGAAAAGATCAAAGGTGAAACCCCGGAACCGGAACTTACCCGGTTTTTTCAGGAGCCTCAGCTCCTCCACATCAGAGGCCACGCTCCGGTCCAGGATGATCTCGACTCTGTGGTTTTGGGCCCGGTTGGAGGCCGAATCATTTGGTTTGATGGGGTTTATAGGGCCGTAACCAAAAGCGGCCAGCCGGTCCCGCGATACACCCGCGGCTTCCAGAAACTTGACCACGGCCAGGGCTCTGTATCCGGAAAGGGCCCAGTTGTCGGCTGCGGGACCGCCCGGCCGGGGCTCGATGTCGTCGGTGTAACCGCCCACTTCGATCCAGTACTCGCTCTCTTTGATGATCCCGGCCAGCCCCGTTAAAAAGGGTTCGGCCTCCGGCTTAAGGGTGATGCTCTCGGAGTTGAACAGGATCTCGTTGTTCAGAACCACGATCCTGCGGCCCCCGTCGCTCTGCAGGTTGATCTTATCCCGCCCCTTGGTCTGGTAGGCCAGCTCCTTGATCTGGCGGTAATCGGACTCGATCCGGTCGACGGGGTTCTGAGCCTTGGAAAGAACACCCCCCATGGAAAAAAAGGGGCTCCGCCCGCCGGGCATTATTCCGAAAGTGGAGTTGATGGACTGGAGCACGTCCTCGGCTTTTTTCTCCTCTATCCTGGACATAGAGACCAGCACGATAAAAAACGCCAGAATAAGGATCATCAGCGACAGGAACATGGCCACTGTCATGTCCGAACTTGGTTCCGGCGCTTTTTCCTTTTTCCGGGGCATCCCTTAGCCTCTTTCCCCTAGTTGAACGATGATTTTCGCTGGTTGGGAGGAACAAAGGAGTGGAGTTTCTGCTCCAAAATACGTGGGTTGTCGCCCTTGGCAATGGACAGAATACCGTTCAGAACCACCTCCTTGATCATGACCTCCTCCTGGCTCCGCTTCCTGAGCTTGCCGGCCATGGGCAGAAACAGGAGGTTGGCCATCATGGAACCGTAGAAGGTGGTCAGCAGCGCTACGGCCATGGAAGGCCCGATGGAGGAGGGATCGTCCATGGACTGGAGCATCTGAACCAGGCCGATCAGGGTGCCGATCATGCCCAGGGCCGGAGCGAACGTGCCCAGGGTCTGAAAAATGTCGGCCCCCAGCTTATGCCTGGCTTCCACATAATCTATCTCGGTCTGGAGAATCTCCTCAATCGCCTGGGGCTCCAGACCGTCCACGGTAAGTTGGAGCCCTTTGCGTAAAAATTCGTCATTGACCTCGCTGATGGAGCTTTCCAGGGCCAGGATCCCTTCCCTTCTGGCCCGGGTGGCGAAATCCACGAAACTGGCGATCAGGTCGGGCACGGACGATGTTTTGGCGAAGATGACCTTCATCCCCACCCGGATCATGCCGATCATGTCGCCCAAGGGATAGTTGATCATGGTCGCACCCAAGGTGCCGCCCATCACGATCATGATCGAAGGGGCATTGAAAAAGGCGCTGAGGCCGCTGCCCATCAAGATCGACAACAGCACCAGGGAGAAAGCGGAAACAACACCGAGTATAGTCGCTATATCCATTGCGCAAGCGCTCCTCTGGAAAATACGGACCCATATTTTGCAATTGTCGTGCCATTGCCTTGTAAAGTATTTTACAATAATATTAGTTCGTTAAGCCACAGTCACTAGTAGCACAAAAATCCGGCTGCGACAATATAACCCCAAGTATTTACATCCTAAATAAGGATAGCAACCTTTTCCGGGCGTCAGGCGGGGTCGGGAATGGAAGCCAATAAATTGACGCCCGGCCTGAAATCAGGCCGGGCGTTTAGCGCAGGGGGAGGGTATGGGGTTAGCGTTTGATGTTCATCAACTCGGAGAGCATGTCGTCCGAGGTGGAGATGGTCTTGGCGTTGGCCTGCCAGGCCCTCTGGGCCACAATCATATCCACGAACTCTTCGGCCATGTCCACGTTGGACTCCTCCAGACAGTAGCCGTAGATGTCGCCTGTTCCACCTTCTCCGGCAGCATTAATGCTGGCCTCTCCAGAGCTGGCCGTCTCCTCCCAGAGAGAGTCGCCGGCCCGGTTCAGGCCCTGGACAGCCTGGAAGGTGGCCAAGGCCACCCGGCCCACGGACAGGCTCTCGCCGTTGGAATAGTTGCCGGTGATTACTCCGTTGGTGTCAACCTCGAGGGATTCGAGGGAGCCGGGACCGTAGCCGTTCTGACCCACGAAGTAATTGACGAACGAGTTGCCGTTCTGGGTGGTGTCGCCGTATGTTCCCTGCGGGCTGAAGTCCAGGCTGACCGACAGATCCACCGGGGTTCCGGTTTCATCCTCCACAAAAGTGTAGGTGACCGTGGGTTCGGCATCAGCGGGCAGAATGCTGCCGTTGCCGTCCAACATGGTGTGCAGGGCCCCGGTTTCGTCGAAGATCAGGGTTCCGGTGGGCGTGGTGGGCGTGGCGTTATAGTTGGCGTCGTCCGGGGAAAGCATGTAGTAGTTCCAGGTGTTGGTGTCGGTCTTGACAAAGTAGATGTTGACGTTGTGCTTGCCGCCCTGCTGGTCGTAGATGTAGACCGAGGTGGAGTAGTCGTAGGTATCGACGTTGGCGGCGTCGAACTCCTCGGAGCCGCTGGTGGTGGCGCTCAGGTTCAGGCCGGAGCTGGTGGTGTCGGTGACGGCGCCCTGGACCGACCAATCGGAGTCGGCAGAAACGATCCGCAGATAGGCTCCAGAAGCGCCGGAGACCACCACGGCCTGGCCGGAGAACCCGTTCAGGGCCATGGCGCTGGTGATCTGGGTGGCCAGGCTGTTCAGGCTGGTATTGTCGGCCACGCTGACGGTCACGGTGCTGGCCGCGGAGGCGGTGCCGAAGTTGAAGGAAAGGTTCGCCGCGTTATGGGCGGAGGTGATGCCGCTTAAGGAGATTCCCAGCCCGCCGTTGTCCGTTCCGTCGGTGATTCCGGAGAAGGTCCAGGCGCTGTTGCCCGGGGTGATCTGGAGGGCGAAGCTGCCCCCGCCCATATCGACCGCGCTGGCCACGGCGGTATAACTGGTCAGAGTTCCGAAAGCGGTGTTCAGGGCGGAGACCACATCGGCCAGGCTGTGGTTGGCGGCCACGGCGATGGAGACGTTGGAATCGTTATCCGCGCCGATCAGATCCAGGGAGAAGGTGCCGCCGTCCGTGTCAACCGCAGAGCCTATCTCATAGGCGTTGGAGCCGGTGAGATAATAGGTGAAATCGTTGTGGATCTGGGTTCCGCCGGAGGTATATAGATCGCTGGCCACATAGTAGGTGAAGGCACTGTGGATGTCCATGGTCGGATCCAGATTGACCGACAGGTCGATCCCCGAGGTGGCCTGGGCGTCGGTCCGGGTGGCGTCGATCTGGAGGTCGGTGGGGCCGGTGCCGACTTCTCCGGTTGTGGGGTCGACCGTATAACCCTGCAGAATGAAGCCGTCGGGATTGATTATGTACCCGTTTTCGTCCAGGTCAAAAGCCCCGGCCCGGGTGTAGTACTGGGCCGTCTCGGTGGGAGCGCCGCCGTCAACGGTGGGAGTGGTGTTTTTCAACACAAAGAATCCGGAACCGTCAATGGACAGGTCCAGCGAACGGCTGGTGTTCTCAATGGCCGCCTGACTGAAATCCTGCCAGATGGCCGCGGTGGTGGCCCCCAGCCCGACCTGACTTCCGCTGGTGTAGCTGGAGATGGACTGGGCCAGCATGTCCTGGAAGATTGCGGTCGACCTTTTGAAACCGATGGTCTGGGAGTTGGCGATATTATCGCCCACCACCGATAATTTCATGCCGGCAACCTGCAAGCCGCTTATGCCGGAATAAAGTGATCTTAACATGGGTACCTCCTGCGCTGCTATTTCCTCAAAGCCGTAGATCTTGTTAGGGAGTCTCCGGCCTTACCTCTAAGAGCCGCCAAAACCTTGGAGTAGGTTCCGCTTTCCGTTTCGGTTTCCGTGTTCGCATCCGATCCGTTGGATGCGATTTCGAGTATGTCGGAGTAGGTGACCAGGATCCGGGGGTCGATGAGATCCCCTTCCTCGTCGTACATATCCTCGACCTCGGGGCCGATGAGGATCTGGGGATTGCCGTCGTCGTCGAACTGGACCCCGCTGACAATACTCGTGCAAACGGCTCCCGCTTCCACTGTCTCGCCGTCGTCGTCCTTGGCAACCACCTCAAAGGTGTAGTTGCCGTCTTCCACCGCTTCGCCCTGGTCGTCTTTGCCGTCCCAGGTCCAGGTGTGATAGCCGGAGAGCTCCTTGCCCTGGTCCAGGGTCCGGACCAGGCTGCCGTAGGCGTCGTAGATGTTGACCGTGACGTTGGCATCCGCGCCCAGGGCGTAAGAGATGGGGGTGGGGGCCCCGTCCTTCACCACCACCAGCTCGCCCAGAGCGGTCACCTTTTTGCCCAGCAGGGCGATGGACTGGGCCGAGTTGATGGACTGTTCGTAGGCCGCCATGGTCTCCAGCCACTCGTTGGTCTTCATCTGCTGTTCCAGGGCGCTGTACTGGGCCAGCTGAGCGGCCATCTCATAACTCTCCATGGGATTCAAAGGGTCCTGGTTCTGGATCTGCTCCAGGAACAGGGTCATAAAATCCCACTTATCCAATTCAGAGCTGGCCTTGTCGCTGTTGTAGTCGGAAAAGTCGTAGATGGGACCGGTCTGATCCTCCAGGGCCGTGGTCGACGAACCGCCCAAATCCAGATTTGGAAAACCATCGATCGCCATTTTTTTCTCCTAAGCCACCAGGTCTAATTGGCCTGTTCGGTAATATTTCCCCGCAGAGGCCAGATACTCTTCTGAAAGAGAGGTCTCCTCCTCCAAGTTCGCTGCAACCCCTTCCGGATCCTGCTGGTCCCCGGACCCATCCTGATTTCCCCGATTGTTCGAGTTGGCCTGTTGATATTCGCTCTGGGTCATGACCTCGAACTTGTCCAGGTTGAAGCCCTGATCGGCCAGGGACTGCCTGAGTTCGGATGAGTTGGAGCCAAGCATCTGTTGAACCTGCTGGTTTTCGGCCACAATGGTGGCCTTAACCGAGTTTCCGTCCACCTTCAGCTCTATTTTCAGGCTGCCCAACTCCTGGGGATACAACTGGAGCTTGACGCTGGACTGACCGTTGCGGACCATGAGCATCATCCGCCCACTAAGCTGCTCCAGCATGACCGAAGGCGTCATTCTGGCCTGGCCGGTCCTGGCCGCGGCCCCGACCTCCTGCGACTGGACGGTCTGGGTTGTGGCCGTGGTGCTCAAGTTGACCTGATCGGCCCCCCTCTGGGGGCTGGAGGTCCGGGTCTGGAGAATCTCCGCAGAGCCTGTCTTGGATAGCGTGGCTTTGGCCGCAAGGGCCATCTTTTCCGCGTCCTGGGAGGCATTGGCCCCTTGTGCGGGAACCTCCTCGATTCCCTCCGGATCGACCTCCACCTGGGAGACCGCCTGGGCGCTGATCTTGGTTGAGGCGGAGTTCTCCGCGGTAACGCCCTTACCGCCCTTGAACAGGAGTGCTTCCAGGTCCTTGAGGGTCATAAGGGTCCCCTCTTCCGGCTCCTCGCCCGCTTCCGCCAGGATCTGGAGGGTTGTATCTCCCGCATTTTTCTTAATATTTAATTCGCGCTTCTGGTCGGCTTCCAGACGGTTCAGTTGATTCAGCAGACTCTCGGTGTGGAGGGCCGCCTCGGGCTGGGCCGCCACCTCGACCTTGGCGCCCTCCATAAGGCCGGCCAGCATCTCCGTGAGCTTGCCCGAGCTGACCAGGTTGGCCACCTTGTCGTTCTCCTGGATAATATCCTCCAGCAGGGCGATGAGGCCGTCCATGGACAGACCGCCCTCCCCGTCCGCATACTCCTCGATGAGCCGCTCCGCCTTTTCCTGGCTCAACCCCGCCTTGACCAGGAGTTCTTTAACCCCGGTCAGGTCGTCCTGGCCGAGGCTTTTGGTGGCCGTGCCCGTCTCCTTTAAGGCGCTCACCAGGTCGGTCAGGGAGATGGTGCCGGAGCCCAGGGCCTGGGCCAGCTCCTTCAGGCCGTTGTTGTCCAGACCCATTTTTTCGGCCAAAATCAAAATCTCGGGGCTTGATCCGGCGGGCAGAGCCAGGATTCCTTCGGCGTTCTGCCCCTGCAGGTGGTTTTTGATCGCTTTTAATATGCAATCAAGCCTGATCCCGCCTGTGGCCTGATCCTGGGCTGTTTCCAGAGTCTCCTCTATCTCCTCCTGGTCAAAGCCCAGTTTCTCCAGCAATTCCCGCACAGCCGGTTCCTGCTCGGAATCAAGGATGACTTTCTTCGGCTCCCGGTAAAGGCTCTCGGCCTTTTCTTGTACGGTGTCGGCCAGGTCACGGCTCGATTGGGTCCGGAGAGGGGCGGTCTGGTCCGGCCGGGAATCTTTTTCCCGAACCACCTCGCCTGCCTTGGCCGCCAGGATGTCCGCAAAGAGAGTGTTGGTGTCCAGGCTGGCCACAGTGAAGTCGCTGAATCCAATGGAAATTTTAGTTTCCGCACCCAGTTCGCCGATTAATCCGTAGAGCTGCAATCCGAGTCCCCCTTGTTTTATCCGAACCTATGGAGGGCAAGGCTTGTGCCAAAATCGAATTGGCCTCAATTGATTAGTAATTTAAGTATATTAGGAGAAAATACAACCGGGATGACGGCCTTTCGGGGTGGGCAACATTTGCCGTTATCCTGCTTTACGGCCGGAAATGGAGAATACTTTACCGGAATCGACCCTGGATTTGGATAATCAGGAGGACAAGGCCGCCCTGACCATGGCCCGGACATTCTCCAGTTTGGCATTGGCCGGAATATCGCATCCGGACTGGAGAATGTACCCTTCCGGCCCCAGGTTTTTGATCAGTCCCCGACAGTAGTCAAAGACTTCTTCTTTTTGGCCCAGGTAGAGCAGAGATGCCGGGACGTCCCCCATGAGGCACATCACATCTCCCAAAATTCGCTTGGCCTCCTTGAGGTCTGTCTCCCCGTCGGTGGCCAGAATACACCGGCCCGGAGGCAGTTCCCGAAACCGCTTGAGCTCCCTGGTCCAGTTGGAATCCAGATGAAGGACGGCCACCAGGCCGCAATCCACAGTCTCTTGGACCAACCTCTTGAAATAGGGCCAGGCAAAACGGTCCCAGATCCGGGGCGAGAGCATGGAAGGCGCGGCCCGCCATCCGCCAACCCATACGGCCGGGTAGCCGTTTTTCAGGGCCTCCTGGCAGGCCGGCCCGGCCAGATGGACCGCCATCTCCTCCATGGCCGCCTCCACCTTGTCCGGGATCTTGTAAAGGTCATTGGAAAAGCCCAGCAGGGATCGGGCTCCGCAGAGAAGTTCCAGGGGCGGGGCGATGTCCCCTCCGGACAACACCGGCACCCCCATTCCGGCCCAGGCCTCCCTGGCGCTGAAGGGCTCGGCCTTGGGCGGTTTGGGATTCTCGGCCCGGTCCAGGCAGATCCTTTCGGCCAGAAATTTCTTTAAAAAGGGCGGCCAGCCCATCTCCAGAAGAAGGTCGTAATCCCCGGCCTTCATCAGTTCGGTCTCCTCCACCTGCCACATCTCGTTGTCGGGCAGGTCCTGACCTGGCATCTTGACCTTGGACATGAACAGCCTGCTCAAATGCTGGGCCGCAAAGGAGCCGTAATTGACCGCGTCGGCTCCTCCCACCAGCTCGTAGGCAGCCATCATGGTCCGGGTGGCCCGGACCGGGGAGCTAAGAAAATCCTTCATCACCGTGCCCGTGGCGTAAGCGGCAAAGCCGGCGAACTCCAAAACCACCGGAACACGGTCCGGTTTTTTCAGGGCCACGGAATCGAATATCCTTTTGGTTCTTTCCGCCAGCAAAGTTTCAGCGTTTTGGTTGCCCTGTCCGCCCTCGGATCGATCAGGCATGCCCCCTCCCCTTTCTCAGAAACTGCCTCCCGGTCCGGCGGATGGATCGTCCGCGCCGGCTTCCGCCTCGGTCAAGGCCCGATCGAGGATTTCCAGTGTTTCGTCGATATCTTCACGGCTGATTATAAAGGGCGGTCCGAACATGATCATATCCCCGGCCCGCCCCCGGTCGCAGCCGTTCCCGGCCTCGATGAAAAGACCCCTTTTCAGGGCGGCGTGGGCCACCCGGCCGCAAAACTGGACCTCCGGGGCATAAGGCTTCTTGGTGGACTTGTCCTTAACCAGTTCGACCCCCACCATCAGGCCCAGGCCCCTCACATCGGCCACGCTGGGGTGGGCGGCCAGTTTTTCCAGCCCGGATTTAAAATACTCCCCCATTTCGGCCGAGCGGGCGACAAGATCGTGCTCCTCCAGATAATCCACGGTCTTGGAGGCCACGGCCGCGGCCATGGGATTCCCGGCCCAGGAAAATCCGGCCATGAACATCCCCGAATTTCTTTCCATTGTCTGGGCCACCCTGGCGGTGCAGGCGGCCGCGCCGATGGGGAAGTAGCCTCCGCCCAGGCCCTTGCCCAGGGCGATGATATCCGGCTCCACCCCGAAATGTTCGTAGGCGAACCAGCGGCCGGTCCGGCCGAATCCGGTCATGACCTCGTCCAGAATCAGGAGAACGCCGTACCTATCGCATATCTCTCGTATTTTGCGAAAATAGTCCAGCCGGGGATAGGCCCCGCACAAGGACATCCCGGAGACCGGCTCGGCTAAAAAGGCGGCCACCGTGCCCGGGTCCTGGCACAGAATCTCGTTCTCCAGAGCCTCGGCGCACTCCAGATTGCAGGTCTCCGGGGTTTTGTTGAACCAGCAGCGGTAGCAGTAGGCCGGGGCGATATGGGAGAAATCGGCCAGATAGGGCTGGTACGGGGAGCGGCGTTTGGTGTGGCCGCTCCAGGACAGGGCTCCGTTGGTCATGCCGTGGTAGGACTGCCACCTGGAGATGATTTTACAACGGGCCGGATCATTGTTGTCCAGATGATAGGACCGGGCGATCTTGACCGCCATCTCCACCGCTTCCGAACCGCCGGAGACAAAGAAAATCTTGTCCAGCACTCCCCCGGAAACCCGGCTCACCTTTTGGGCGGCCTCTTCAAGCTGCGGGGTGGTGAAATCAATGCGGTAGACAAACGAGGCCCTCTTGGCCTGGTCCCGGATAACGTCGGCCATCTCGTCCAGACCGTGGCCCAGATTGCACAGGATCGGCCCCCCGGCCGCGTCGATGTATCTTTTGCCCTGGTCGTCGAAAAGGTATATCCCCTGGGCCCGGACAATGGAAGGATATTCCCGGTTCATGAAAACGTGAAGAACGCTGCTCCGTGCGGCAGTCATGGAATCCCCCTCAATCTGGAGTTGACCCTGTCGATTCCCGACAGTCAGGATAGCGCATCCCTGGAACGGAATCAGGTTTTTTCGAGGCTCGGCTGTTTTGTCTCTCGCGGTTTTACAGAATCATGGCCGAAATCGCGGCCAGATAGGCGATCAGGCCGCTGGTCCAGATCAATCCGGCGCCTTGGTCCAGATCCTGGAGCCCCGGATCGCGGCCCAGGGGGTTGAGAAAAGGTTTGTCCATCAAAACGTCGCCGTAAACGGCCGGTCCCAGAAGAGAGACGTCCAGGGCTCCGGCCAGGGCCGCCTCGGGCCAGCCCGCATTGGGGCTTGCAGACTTGCCGTGCTCGGCCATCCCGGCCCTGAAGGACCGACCCGGATTCAGACTCATGGCGGCCGCGGCCGCCACCACCAGGACAAAGGTGATCCGGGCCGGAATGAGATTGACCAGATCGTCGATCCGGGCCGGAAACAGCCCGATCTCCTTATAGGGGGGTTGCTTGTACCCCAGCATGGAGTCCAGGGTGTTGACCGCCTTGTAGGCCAAGCCGCCGGCCGGGCCCAAAAGAAGAATATAAAAAAGCGGGGCCGTGACCCCGTCCGAAAGATTCTCGGCCAGGGTCTCCAGACCGGCCCGGACCACTCCGGTCCGATCCAGGTCCTCGGTGCGCCGGCCCACCACCAGGCTCAACTCGGCCCTGGCCCGGACCTGATCGCCCTGGCTCAGGGCCTCCCGGATCGGGCCCAGGTGGACCATGAGGTCCTTGAGCGAAAGGGAGGTCCAGACCATCCAGGCCCCGGCCATCCAGGCCAGGGGCGGCCAGACCTGCCCCAGGAGACGAAGCGCGGTCCAGGCCAGAACCCAGACCCCGCCGATGGTCAGGGCGGAGATCCCCAGCCCGGCCAGC
Organism: Desulfarculia bacterium; assembly: GCA_963662305.1. Classification (GTDB taxonomy): domain Bacteria; phylum Desulfobacterota; class Desulfarculia. Next base: position 115,709 of record OY759352.1, read on the forward strand.
CTGCGCGTCCAGGGTCCGCGGACCCTGGGATCAAGAGTCCTGAACAGGAGGCCGATCAGCCCTCCGATCCATCTCACCGGATGGGGCATGGACCGGGGATCGCCCAGGATCAGATCCAGGAATATGCCGCAGACCAGGGCCAAGCTCACCACTTGTCCTTCTCCCGGCGGTGACTGCGCCGGTCCTTCTGCCATTCCTTTTTGGATTTCTTGCGCCCTCTCTGCTCCGCCGCTTTCAATTCCGGGTCCTGGCCCAGGCTCAGCTCCACGGAACCGGGCATCCTTTCCAGGGAAGGCATGAACGGTCTGGGCTCCTTGCTCTTCTCCTGCTTCGGCCCTGCTTTTTCCGGGCGTTCCTTGGGCGGGGGGGGCATTTGGAGCAGATGGGGCGGCAGCTCATTAGTCAGAAAAAGATGCTCGCCCAAAGCAGCGAAATATACCCCCTGGGCCATGGCCCGCTCCGCCTCAACCGTTATCAGCACAGGTTCCCTGTCCGATCTGGCCCCGATCCGGGCGGCCAGCTCCCTGGTCCGGGCCAGCACGACCCAGCCCGAACGTCCGGGACCCAGGCCGCGCTCCAGGGTATGGGCGTGGGCTTTTCTGCGGCAGAATCCGAACAACAGGGGCGGAGTCTCATCCGCCGGAGAAGCCTGGGGCAAGGGCCCCTGGGTGGGGACAAGGATGTTCTCCTCGATCAGGAAAGGCTGGTCCCGGCCTTCGGCCGCGGCCAGGGTGTTCAGCTCCCTGACGGCCGATTCCCGGACCGGACGCCCTTCCTCGGCCAGAGCTTTGAGCACGTCCTTGAGAAAATAACCCCTACCCTCCGGAGCCAGGCCGAACTCGTCCGGCCTGGCCAGGAGCATGTAGGTCAGAAACCTTTCCAGATCAACTCTGGCCTGATTAATTCTGGATTTGGCCAAAGGAGTCCAGTTCCGGATTGGTGTTTTCACGGGAGACCCAGACAAGATGAACCAAGCCTTCTGATCCGGGGGCGAACCTGGTTTCCTTGATAAAATCGGCCAGCACCGGGGAAGAGCCGTGCTCCAGGGGAGCCTCGTAGTCCTGGTAGACCGTGACCTGGCACTGCTCCATCAGGTGCCCCAAAGGCTGGTTGCTCTCTTCGAACAAGCTTTCCACCAGGTCGGCCAACCCGAAGCCCAGATCATACTCCATAAAAAGAGCGAATACCGCGCCGCAGGTACATCTGTAGGTCAGCCCCACTTGGGCCGGCTGGGGCAGGGAACGGTTGCAATAAGGGCAGACAACCACCCGATCCATTTCTCAGACCTCCATCAACGTCTGAACCAATAATGCCTATCTCGGGAAAAGTGTCAACCCCTTGATAAAAGCCGGTTGACATTTCAAACAGCCGTGTAGTAGCCTCTACATATAAACATTATTTTTGTAGAATAACATTGCAATGCGGCGGCGAGGGTTATTGATTTGCTTTCCCCGGACTCCATTTTCATTAATGGTCCAAGGAAGTTGACCCCTAGTCAAGCCCGGGCGGTGGAATATATTCTCCGAAAACCGGATGAGGTGTTGTTTTTGAGCGCGGTGGAATTGGGCCGGCGGCTGGACCTCTCCGACGCGACCGTCATCCGGTTGGCCCAGGCCCTGGGCTTCAGCGGCTACAGCGACTTCAAGGACCACCTGCGCTCCAAGCTCATGGCCCGCCTGGACACGGTCAGCCGGCTTAAACATTCCACCACCAGGATACGAAGCGTGGCCGATGTTCTGCCCAGCGTGTTTCAGGCCGATCTAACCAATCTCAAAACCCTGGCCGAGACCGTCTCCTTGAATGTTTTCTGCAACGTGGTTGAGGAGCTGCACAAAAAGGAGCGGATCCACATCATCGGTCTTCGTTCGGCCCACGCTCTGGCCGTGTTCCTGACCAGCGCCATGCGCTATCTGGGGCGGGAAGTCCACTTGGTCGTTCCAGGGGCGGGAGACATCTGGGCCGATCTGGGCATCCTGGACCCCGATTCCCTGCTGGTGGCCATCTCCTTCCCCCGTTACACCAGCATGACCGTGGAGGTGACCGAGTTTTTCCAGGAGGCGGGCGCTTCCATCATCAGCCTGACCGACTCCTCCCAATCGCCCCTGGCCCAGCTGGCTGATTACGCCTTGTTCTGCCCCTACAGAATAGAGTCCCACATGGAATCCTTTGTGGCTCCCCTGAGTCTGCTCAACGCCTTGGTGAGCGGGGTCGCTTTTTTAGACGGAGAGAAGTCCATAACCGGACTTCGCCGCATGGAAGAGCTTTGGGAGAGCCGGGGGATTTACCATAAAAGCTAGTTAATTAATGGAGACATCTTAAATGAGCGACAAAAACCCTTTGGCTCCCTTGTTTTCGCCCCGGTCCATAGCCGTGATCGGAGCCTCCGAGGCTCCGGGCAAGGCGGCCGAACGGAGAACCAGGTCCCTTATCGAAGGCGGATTTCAGGGCCAGATCTTTCTGGTCAACCCCAAGAGGGACACTCTTTTCAACCGGCCGGTTCAGCACTCCGTAAAGGATATCCCGGCCCCCCTAGATCTGGCCATGGTGGTCATCCAGGCCAGGTTCATCCCCCAGGCCGTGGAGGATGCCGCCTCCTTGGGAGCCAAAGGGGTAATAATCATCACCGCCGGGATGGGCGAAACAGGACCTGAAGGCAAAAAGATCGAGGCCCGGATCATGGAAACGGCCCGGGCCAACAATATCCAGATCGTGGGGCCCAACTGCTCCGGGATGTACTCCGCCTCGGCCAAAATGAACCTCCTGGGGATTCCGGAGATCGCTCCGGGGCGGCTCTCCGTACTGGCCCAGTCGGGTAATGTGATCGACAGCCTGACCCACTACGCCCGCCGCAGAAACCGGGGCTTCTCCAAGATCATTTCCTCCGGCAACGCCATCGGAGTCCGGTTCCACGACTATCTCCGCTTTCTGGGGGAGGACCCGGCCACCGGAGCGATAATGCTCTACCTGGAATCGATCCGGTTCGGGGATCAGATGATCGCGGCGGCCCGGGAGGTCTCCAGGGTGAAACCGATCATCGCCCTGAAGGTGGGCCGGACCACGGCCGGAGCCCGAGCCTCGGCCTCCCACACCGGAGCCCTGGCCGCCAACGACGCCATTGTGGAAGCAGCCTTTAAGCAGGCCGGGATCCACCGGGTCTCCAACGTGGACGAAATGTTCGACCTGGCCGAGACCCTCCTGGACTCGCCCCTGCCCAGGGGCAACCGGGTAGCCATTCTGAGCGAGGGCGGCGGGGACAACTCCGTGGCCGCGGACAACGCCGAGAGGTGGGGGCTGGCGGTCCCGGTTCTGCCGGAAAAGCGTCAGGAAAAGATTAAAAAATACCTCTTGGCCGGAATGCCGGCCCACAATCCCATCGACTACGGCGGCACGGCCGAGGAGAATCCGGACATGATCCGGGAGTGCGTCCGGGAGGTCATGGAGGACGATTCCATAGATTCAGTCTACCTGACCGGCTTTTTCGGAGGCTTCCGGGAGATCATCGCCCCCCATGTGGGCGCCCTGGAGGCCAAGGCCTCCGCGGACCTGGCGGAGCTGGTCCGGACTCATGCCAAACCCCTGGTGGTTCATACCTCTTTTGCCGAGGAGGATTTCGAGGCCATCAACATCCTGAAAAAAAACGGAATCCGGGTCACCTCCTCCTCGGACCGGGCGGCCCAGGCCTTGGGCGTACTCTCGGCCCAGGCTCAAAACATCCGAAGGCTGAAAGCAGACAGGACCGTTGACGGGGCGGAGTTGAAGCCGGATCTGATCCCGGAGATTTTCCGGAAGGTCCGCCAGGCCGGCCGTTCCAACCTCCTGGAAACAGAGTCCCGAGACCTCCTGGCCGCCTACGGGCTGCCGCTGCCCCAAGCCCATCTGGCCCAGAACCCGGACCATGCCGCGGAGCTGGCCGCCGGCTTTAAGGTGCCGCTGGCCTGTAAGGTGGTGAGCCCGGATATTATCCACAAGTCGGATGCCGGCGGGGTCTGCCTCAATGTCACCGATCCGGAAGAGGTCAGGGCGGGCTGCGCTCGAATATTGGAAAACGTCAAAAATTACAACCCCAAAAGCAGGATCGAGGGGGTTCTCTTAAGCCCCATGGCCGCGCCCGGCCAGGAGATCATAGTGGGGCTGATCCGGGATCCCTCTTTCGGCCCGGTCATCATGTTCGGCCTGGGCGGCATCTTCGTGGAAATATTGGGGGATGTGAGCTTCGGGGTGGCCCCCCTGAGCTTGGACGACGTGGAGCGGATGGTGACCGGCATCAAGAGCTACAAGGCCCTGAGCGGGGTCCGGGGCGGCCGGGCCAAGGACGTGGAGGCGGTCAAAGATTTGATCGCCCGGGTCTCCTTGATCGCCCTGGATAATCCCGGAGTGGCGGAGATAGACCTGAACCCGGTCATCATCCATGAAAAAGGGCTGTCCATAGTCGATTCCAGAATCATCCTGCAGGATGAAACCAAAGCATAAAAAGGGGGGTTCCCAGATGAACTCTGAAACCGTTATTTACGAAGTGGAAAACCAGATCGCCACCCTGACCCTCAACCGGCCGCAGGTCCTCAACGCCATGAACAAACAGCTCTGGCTGGACATGGAAGCCGCCTTAAAAGAAGCCAGGGCCGACGAAGGCGTCCGGGCGGTGATTATTACCGGCAAGGGCCGGGCCTTCTCAACCGGGGCCGACCTGAAGGACTCCAAGGGGCGCTCCCTGCCGGATTACCGCGATTATCTCAACCTCCTGCAGGAGATATCCAAGATGATCATCCGCTTTCCCAAACCGACCATCGCCGCGGTCAACGGCTACGCCCTGGGAAGCGGGTATGAGCTGTCCCTGGCCTGCGATCTGCGGGTGGCCGGGGCCTCGGCCCAGTTCGGGTCTCCCGAGGCCAAGGTCTCCTCTTCGGTCACGGGCGGGGCCATGCGGCTTCTGCCGCTTCTGGTGGGGCCGGCCAAGGCCAAGGAGCTGCTCTTTACCAGCGAGTTCATCACAGCCCAGGAGGCGGCCCGCATCGGCCTGGTCAACTACGTTGTCCCCGACGAAGACCTCATGGCCGAGGCCAAGGCTTTGGCTGAAAAGACATTGCCCAACTCGGCCTTTTCAATTACTTTAATAAAAAAGGGTATAGACATGGTCCCCGAGGTCAGCCTCGAAGCCCTTATGGACTACGAGGTGGAGGCATGTCTGGCAACCGTGAGCGCGCCGCAGAGGGTCTCTGCTCTGGATGATTTCAGCTCCCGCAAGAGCTGAGCCGGGCTTTAACGAGCTAATCGAGCAACGGGTCAAGGCTATGGAGAACCGGACGAGGAACGCGACTTGGATGGTAATATGTAAAAAACAGCCAACCAAGGTTGGATAAAAATAGATAACAAACGCAGATTGTAAACCTGTTTGTTAACTCGCTCGCGCTTTTGCCCGGGCTTTTGATCAACCAAAACGGAGGGAGAAAGTATGAAAAAATTCGGATTGTTGCTGATCGCGTTGTTGTTTGCCGTGGGCTTGGTGGTGACGGACTCCAGCCCCTCGATGGCCCAAACCAAGTACGTGACCATCGGCACGGGCGGGGTTACCGGGGTCTACTACCCCACCGGCGGCGCCATAGGCAAGATCGTCAACAAAAAGAGGAAGGAATACGGCATCCGGGTCACGGTGGAATCCACCGGCGGATCCGTATTCAACGTCAACGCCATTGAGGCCGGCGACCTGGAGTTCGGCGTCATCCAGTCCGACCGGCAGTACCAAGCTATCCACGGAACAGCCGAGTGGGAAGGCAAGCCGGTGCAGAAGCTGCAGGCCGTTTTCACCATCCACCCCGAGACCTTCTTCCTGGTGGCGGCCACGGAAAGCGGCATCAAATCCTACGCCGACCTCAAGGGCAAGGCCATTGGCGTGGGCAACCCAGGATCGGGGCAGCGCCAGAACTTCATCGACATCCTCGAAATGTACGGCATGAAACACGAAGACTTCGGTCGGGCCGAAGGGCTTAAGGCGGCCGAATCGCCCAAGATGCTCCAGGACGGGCGTATCGACGCCTTTATCTACACCGTGGGCAGCCCCAACGGAATGATCAAGGAGTCCACCGCCGGCCGCCGCAAGGTTTCCTTCATCCCCGTGGATGCGGACAAGCTGGACGCCCTGACCAAGAAATACCCCTACTATGTCAAGGCCAAGATTCCGATATCCTTCTACGAGATGGCCGAGAACAAGGAAGATGTGCCCACCTTTGCGGTCAAGGCCACCTTCTGCACCTCCAAGGACGTCTCCGACGACGTGGTTTACGCCGTTACCAAGGAGATTTTTGAAAACCTGGACGACTTCAAAAAACTTCACGATGCCTACACCTACCTGACCAAGGAGGAGATGCTCCAGGGCATGAGCGCGCCCATCCACCCCGGCGCCATGAAATACTACAAAGAAGCGGGCCTGATGAAATAACGCCCAGAGCTGCGGGCCGCCCGGCTTACGGGCGGCCCTCCCCCGCTATCTGTCGCTGTGGAGAGGTGATAAATGCACGATAATGTTAAAGATCACGAACTTCAAGAAGAAGTGGCCGGTGATCTGGACGGGGCGGCCAAAGCACAAAAAATGGTCGAGGAAGCCGAGACCGGAAGCCGGGCCCCCCACCACGGCTGGCAAGCCTGGATTATCCCCATCATTGCGGCGTCGTGGTCCATTTTTCAACTTCTTTTGGCCGAGGCCTTCATCATCCAGGCCGATATCACCAGGGCCATCCACCTGGCCTTTGCCATAGTTCTTGTTTACTTAAGTTATCCCCTCTTTAAAAAAAGGACCCTGCCCAAAGCCTGGCTTTGGCTCAGCGACAAAAACCGTTTTCATCTGGTAGATTTTGTTTTGGCCGCCCTGGCCGCCTGCAGCGCTCTCTACATAGCAGTTTTTTATCAGGACCTGGCCGACCGCTCCGGGATCTACATCACCCAGGATCTCGTTGCCGGCGCTTTTCTGGTGGTCCTTCTGCTGGAAGCCGCCCGACGGGCCCTGGGGCCGGCTTTGACCTGCGTGGCCACTGTCTTTATTCTTTATTCCTTTTTCGGACCATACATGCCCGATCTGATCGCCTTCAAGGGCGTTTCCTTGAACCGTTTCATGGGCCAAATCGCCATGTCAACCGAGGGCATCTACGGCGTGCCCCTTGATGTTTCGGCCAAAATAGTATTTTTATTCGTTCTTTTCGGCGCAACCCTGGAAAGGGCTGGAGGCGGACGCTGGTTCGTGGACCTGGCCTACTCCCTTCTGGGCGGCATGCGCGGCGGCCCGGCCAAGGCGGCGGTCATGGCCTCTGGCCTGTCGGGCATGGTCTCAGGTTCCTCCATTGCCAACGTGGTCACCACCGGCACCTTCACCATTCCCTTGATGAAGGATGTGGGCTATCCGGACACAAAGGCCGCCGCAGTGGAGGTGGCCGCCTCCACCAACGGGCAATTGATGCCCCCCATCATGGGCGCGGCTGCCTTTATCATCGCCGAATACTGCAATATGACCTACTTCGAGGTCATCAAGCACGCCTTTATTCCGGCCGTGGCCTCCTACTTCGCCCTGTTCTACATAACCCACCTGGAGGCTGGAAAGCTGGGTCTGCTGGGCGTGTCCAGGGACAAGTTGCCGCCTTTTGTCAAGACCTTCATGTCCGGAATCCACTTCGTCATTCCCTTGCTGGTCCTTATCTGGGCCCTGGTGGTCATGCGCTACAGCCCTGAAAAGTCGGCCTTCTGGTCGATTATCGTCCTCTATGGCACAATGATAGCCCAGTCCGTTATCCTGGCTCGGAAAGAGGGACGATCCCTGGCCTGGGGGCTGCTGGTGGCCCTTAGAACCATCTGGGAATCCTGGGTGGCCGGAGGTCGCAGCATGCTGGGCATCGGGGTGGCCGTGGCCACGGCCGGGATCATCGTGGGCGTGGTGACCATGGGCCTGGGCAACCTCATTATGGAGATCGTGGAAGTCCTGGCCATGGGCAACCTGGTCATCCTTCTTCTTCTGACCGCCGTGGCCTCGTTGATTCTGGGCATGGGCCTGCCCACCACGGCCAACTACATCGTGGTTTCCTCCCTGATGGCCCCGGTCATCGTCCAGTTGGGCCCGGATATGAACCTGGTGGTGCCCCTGATCGCGGCCCATCTGTTCGTGTTCTACTTCGGCATCCTGGCCGACGATACCCCGCCTGTGGGGCTGGCCGCCTACGCGGCCGCGGCCATAGCCAAGTCTCCGCCCATTCCCACCGGGATCCAGGGTTTTTACTACGACATCCGGACCGCGATTCTGCCCTTTATGTTCATCTTCAACACCCAGTTGCTTTTGATCGGAGTGGACTCGGTTATCCAGGGGATCTACATCTTCATCACCACTGTGGTGGCCATGTTCGCCTTTGCCTGCGCCACCCAGCGGTTCTTCCTGGTCAAGAACAGATGGTACGAGTCGATCTTTTTCCTCTTCATCTGCCTGGTGATCCTGCGGCCGGGATACTTCGGCGGGCTTGTCTTCGGCAAGGAGTTGGTCGACCATGAGGGCACCGGCCACATCTACACCAACATCGTAATGGCCTGCGGGCTGGTCATGTACGGCCTGATGTGGCTGGTCCAGAGACCCAGGCTGAAGGCCCAAAAGGCCTGACAGGCCGGTCTCCGGCTATTCTTCCTGAAGATCGTCTGTTTTGGGGAGGCGTTTCCGAGCGGAGAAATAAAAGACAAGAAAGCGCCTCTCAAGAGAGGCCAATGCTTGACAATCCGCCTGTATCCTTGTATTTAAACTTCCTACGGCGGTGTAGCTCAGTTGGTTAGAGCATACGGCTCATATCCGTAGTGTCCGGGGTTCAAGTCCCTGCACCGCCACCAGTCCTAAAAATGGAACGAGGCCCTTTTTAGGGCCTCGTTTTTTTGGATATATCCACTCAACCGTTTAGACAGGAACAGGTTATGAACCCGATCGCCAAATTCGCCTTAAGGGCCGCGATGGGCCTGGGGCTGGCTTACTTTATCGTTCGGATCTACATCAAGAAAAGCGATCCGGTCCTGACCCTTATCATGGCCGCGTTTCTGATCGGAATGGCCTATCTGGCCGAACGGTTAAGAAAAAACCGGGAATGAGCTGATTTAACTACCGTTTTTTGTGACGCATCTTTGAACGGAGTTTTTTATACTTGTGCTTTCTGATTTTTTTACGGCGCCATTTGACCACAGAACCCATGCATCTACCTCCAGAGTTAGCTAAAAGAGGCCCTAACTAACCAGATTGACGGGGCTATGTCAACCTGATTTCATTCAGGGCCGTATCCCGGCCATTAAGGGTCTTGCTCCCCGATGGGAAAGGACCTAACATGAACGCTTGTGATTCAACGCCCCAAGGAGTCGTTTCCGGTTAACCATGGTTGTCCGAAATTTAAAAAAATTATTGCTGACCGGGGGCGGCACCTCGGGCCATGTGAACCCCGCCCTGGCCATGGGGCAGGCGTTCGAATCCAGGCTGGGGGGCGCCGAGATATGCTACGTGGGGGTCCGGGGCCGGGCCGAGGAGGTTATCGTTCCCAAGGCCGGGCTGCCCATCAAATACGTTTCGGCCGCAGGATACGCTCCGCCCAGGCGGCTGCTTTCTTTTATAAGGTTCGGAGCCAAACTGACCCTGGGCTGCATCCAGTCCATGGCCATCCTGCTCAAGTTCAAGCCTGATTTTATCTTGGCCACCGGCGGGTATGTTTCCGCGCCCATAATCCTCTCCCACGCCCTGCTGGCCCGCCTGGGCCTCTCCAAAGCCAAGGTCGTCCTCCACGAAGCCAACGCCGTGGCCGGCAGGCTCAACGCCCTGATGGCCCCCCATGTGGACCATCTTTTCCTAACCTTTCCCCATTCCAGGGGCAACGGCGATCGGGCCAAGGGGCTGGTGGCAGGATATCCGGTTCTCAATACCCTGGAAAGGCTGGACACCGCAGAAGCCCGAAAACGGCTGGGACTTCCCCTGGATAAAAAAATCGTCCTCATCTTCGGCGGCTCCCAGGGGGCCAGGTCCATCAACCGGGCCTTGGCCGCGGCACTTGTATCTCTCGTGGACATGGCCGATCCGCCTTTCATTCTCCACGGAGTGGGCCTGGGGTCCCTGACCCACCACCCCCTGGAGGAGACCACCGCCCTGCTGGAAAGTCTTATTGGTCCGGACTGGCCAGTGAAGACCAAGCGATTCTACCGCATGGAGACCTACCTCCACGACATGGCCGCCGCTTACAGCGCCGCCGACCTGGTGGTCTGCCGGGCCGGAGCCGGAGCCATCCACGAGGTCTCGTCCCTGGGCCGGCCGACTCTATTGATCCCCAAGCCCAACCTGCCCGGAGACCACCAGGTGGAGAACGCCAGGACTTTGGCCGCTTTTGGGGGAGCCGAGATCTGTCACGAGGAACTGCTCTATGAAAGCGGGCAGCTGGTCAGCGGCCTGGAGGGCCCGGAGCTGGCCGCCAGGATAACCTCCCTGGTCTTTGACCAGGGAAAGCTGGCCGCCCTGTCCGCCCGGATCAGGGAGTTCATGGCCGACGGAGCGGCCGAGAGGATCGCGGATCTCGTTCTGAAATCTGAGCCAAGAAAGGCGGACAACCCTACCCCGGTCGCTGAACCCCGTCCCGCGCCGTTAACCAACCAGGCTCTGCTGCTTGCCCTGAACAGGGCCTATCTGGCCCGGGGCGTGCTGTACGATCCTTCGGATCAGATCAAAGACTCCGAGGAACTGGACTACCTGCGCCACCGCTCGGCCCAACTGCTGATATCTCCGGACTGGAACGCCAGGAACATGGGAGTAAAGCTGATCGGCCTGTTAAAGGATGAAACCAAAATCGAACCTCTGCTGTGGTTTATCGAGGACCGGACCCCGGCCCCCCGGCTCCATCGGCTTCTGGGAGGAGACTTCCGCCAGGTAGGGTTCATCAGGCGCAATTCCCTCACCAGCCTGATGATCATAAACAAGTATGTTCCGGCCTTGGACAGGGTTTTGAGCGCCGCCATCGACGACCCCTACTATGAGGTCCGGGTCCAGGCGGCCAAGGCCGTAGCCCATTTCCAGGATCGTTTTTCCGATCCGGCTCTGTTTTGGGAGATACTTTACCGGCGTCTCGGAGATCGCAGTTTCGAGGTGGTCCAGGAGAGCGCCTTGGCCCTGGGCCGGATCGGGCAGGGAGAGGAGGCCATCCAGGCTCTCCTGGGTCTGCGGATGCACCGTTACTGGCAGGTCCGCCAGGCCGCGCTGGAGTCCCTCCATCTCCTGGCCCAAAAAAACATGGTCCGCGATCCGGAGAGGCTTCTTAATGAAGTGGCCGGTTTTGTGGTTATCGCCACCGACTTCAGACCCCAGTTCACCATCAAGGCCTCCTACAACAAACTGGTGAACTGCCTTAAAGACAGCTTGGGAAAGGGCGGGGAAAAATGATCCTTTTGATCTACGAATGGCTGAGGGAGGCCCTGCCCAACGCCACCTTTCTCCGGTTGGCGGCCTATCTCTCCTTCCGCTCCATCATGGCCGCCCTGACCTCCCTGTTTTTTATGTTCCTGGCCTCCAGGATGTTTTTGGCCTATCTGCACAAGAGGCAACTGGTCGACCTGGTGCGGGAGACGGGCCTTAGTTCCAGTCAGGACAAGCGGGGAACGCCGACCATGGGCGGGGTGTTGATCCTGGGGGCGGTGGTCTTTTCGGTGCTGATCTGGGGGCGTCTGAACTCTTCCTATGTCCTGTCCACCCTGGCGGCCATGGTCTGGTTCGGGGCCATCGGGCTGTGGGACGACAGGGCCAAGATCTCCCGCCGTTCCGGGGACAGAGGTTTGAGTGAACAGACCAAGTTTATACTCCAGGGCCTGTTCGCCCTGGCCTTTGCCTGGTTCGTCCTGTCCGATCTGGGGCCCCTGCCCCAGGCCAAGGCCACCCTGCTCTACATCCCCTTTTATAAAAAACCACTGGTCGATCTGGGCCCGGTCATCTATTTTCTGGTCATCGTCTTTTTTCTGCTGTTCGTCTCCAATTCGGTCAACATCACCGACGGTCTGGACGGCCTGGCCATCATGCCCTCCAACTTCGTGGTCGCGGTTCTTGGCGTTTTCGCCTACATCATGGGCAATAAGATCCAGGCCGGCTATCTTCAGTACTCCTATCTCCCCGGGGCGGGCGAACTGCTCATCCTCTGCGCCGCCTTTGTGGGGGCCGGGCTGGGGTTCCTTTGGTACAACGCCTATCCGGCCCAGATATTCATGGGCGACACCGGTTCCCTGGGGATCGGGGCGGTCATTGCGGTGCTGTGCGTCCTGTTGAAGCAGGAGCTCCTGTTCCCCATTGTGGGCGGCATCTTTCTGGTGGAGGGGTTCACCTCCCAGGTCCAGGATAAACTGGGGGTCAAACTCCTGGGTCGGCGCATCTTCTACCGGGCGCCAATCCACCACCAGCTCCAGTACAAAGGTCTGGCCGAAACCAAGGTGGTCATCAGAATCTGGATCATCGCCGGGATTCTGGCGCTTATATCCCTGGCCACCATTAAGATCAGATGAGAACGCCTTTAGCCTAAAACAATGGAAACAGATCAACCACAAACCAGGATCGGGAAACCTCCCCCCGGACGCAAGATCAAATCGGGTCTTGTTCTCCCAATCCTCTTCATCGCCGCCCTCCCCCTGCTTTTTCATCTCCTGGTTAGCGCCTATTTCAGCAATGAACGTCTGGCCCCTCTGGTCGACCAGGCCCTGGAACGATACCTGCCCAGAAGGGTGGTCTGGCGGGAGATGAGATTCAACCCCTATACCGGGCTGTCGTTCAACGGATTCCAAATCGGAGAGCATCCCGACTTCGGGAAAGGTTTTTTTTTATCCTGTCAAAGGCTGAACCTGAGTTTAAGGTTCAGCGATCTTATCAGGGGAAAAATAAGGATAAAAAAGATCAGCCTAAACGATCCCCTGATCACGGTCAGGCAGGATAGCCGGGGCCGGCTGAACCTACACGACATTGCGGCGGAAATAAAAAAGGCCGGCGCCCTGGGAACAGGAACGGAAAGCAGGAACGACCCGGAGGGAATATCCTTTGATCTTGAGGAGATCCTAATCAAAAACGGACTGGTCATGGTGGACCTCAGGTCCGTGGGGCTCTCCCGGCGCATAAGGGATCTCCGTTTTAAAGCCCATCGCCGCTCCTCAGGCCCCTCTTTTGACTGGGTGCTGCATCTCACCGTGGGTAACATACCGGCCAGGGGCGAGGGTGTGTTCAACCCTGCCCCATACACGGGAACTGCGCACCTGCAGGCCAGGGAAGTCAACACCCGCTCTCTGATAAGGTTCTTACCTCAAAACTCCGGCTTTGACCTGCCTGAGGGAAGGGTCTCTGTGGACTTGGACCTCTCGTTCAGGGAATCGGGGGTGATCGAGTTCCAGGGGAATCTCAAGGCGGCCAGGGCCAGCCTGGTCCTGCACCGTCCCAACCGGATTCTGAAAGATATACAGGCCGGACTGGATCTGGATCTGAAATACGATCCCCAAGACCGACGGCTGGCCCTGGAGGCCGCCTTCCTTTTCCAGGATCAGAACCAGGCCCGCTTGACCGGCTGGATCAAACCGGACGGATACGACCTGGCGGCCAGTATCATCCTGGAGAATTCGACCCTGCTCAACCGCTGCGGCCTCCTGGAACGGCCCGCCCTGTCCGGCGCAGCCGAGCTGGAAGTGCATCTTGTACCTAACAAAAAGGACAAAACCGTGCTGCTGGACGGCCGGTTCAAGACCCGACAACTGAACCTGAACACAGACTCCGTTCCTCTGGGGCCCTTCAACCTGGCCGCCGATTTCAAGGCCTCCTACCAGCACCGCAAGAACAGGTTCCTGATCAGCTCGACCGGTCTGTCCCTGCCCGGTGCGCACGCGGCGCTTTCCGGGTCCATCGGCCCCAAGGGCCTGAACCTCGAACTTGGCGGGCTCGCGCTGGACCTGTCCGTCTGGAAAACTCTTCTTTCCTCTCTGGCCATCCCGGTTGAAAACGGCCAGGTTCTGGCCGACCTCTCTCTTAGGGGCGACCTGGCCAGACCGGAAGAGTGGAAATTGGGCGGCCAAGCAGAGCTGAAGGGTGTTGCCCTTCGATTCAACTGGTTGGCCGACGCCCTGGTTCTGGGCGGTCCCCTTGAGTTCAAGGGTCACAAGGTAATAATTTCAAAACTGGCGGGGAAACTGGGGCCCGCAAACATAACCCTAAAAGGCGAGGCGGACCTGTTTTCAAGTCCGGCCAAAGCCGAACTGGATCTGGAGATAGACCGGCTGGACCTGAGGCGGGTCTCGACCCTGAACCGGGAGGAGGGTCCGGATAAAGAGGCGGGGCTCGATCTCCCGGCCGGCTGGAGTTCCGGCCTCTTTTTGCAAGGACAAATAAAAATAGGAACCTTGTCCCATCTCGGGCATTCCCTGGAGCGGGTCAGGATCAAGTATCATCTGGACCGGAGGCGGCTGCTCCTGGCCCCGTTCAAGGCAAAGATTAAACCCCAGGGACTTCTCACCCTTAATCTGACCTTGGACCTGTCAGAGGTCCGCACCGGTTACCAGGGCCAGCTCAGCTTGAGCAAAGCCGAGACAGAGGAGCTCACTGGGTTCTTGGGGCTGGATCAGAGTCGCTTTCCCAAAGGAACTCTGGACATGACGGCGGCCTTCGGGGGAAAGGGGTTGAACCTTCAGGACCTCCGCTCGAACCTCACCGCCCAGCTCACGGCCGAGATTAATAACGGCCGTTTTCCTGACAACCCTGTTTTCAACTCCCTGAGCCGCTTTCTGGGCTTGGAGTACCTGGAGGACTGCCAATTCCGAACCTGGAAAGGAGGACTGGAGCTGACTAAGGGACGATCGGATATCCGGGGAAGCATTCTCGACCGGGAATATTCGTTCGATTATTCCGGGCAGCTGGACCTTGGGGGCCGGATCGAGCTCACGGCCAGGCTGGGCCTGGACCCCATGGCGGTCAGCGATCCGATCGCAAACCGGGTGATCGAGGACGCCCCCCAGGATGGGCAGGGGCTTTACATCATGCCGCTCCTCATCCAGGGCCGGGGCTTCGCAACCGGGGTGGTGATAGATGAAGAGAGATTGCAAAAGATCAGGGACGAGTTGCAGCCCCAGGGTGGTGAAACCCCCTGAAGCTGTTCCGGCTGATATCGGAATCCATCAAAAAAAGGGGGCCGAAGCCCCCTTTCTTAATATTTTCTCAGGATGTTGTTCAGCTTAGGACCACCCGCCAGTCGTAGGGGTCCTCCCTGGTTCCCAGCTGAATGCCGGTAATGATGTCGAACAGCTCCTGGGCCAACTTGCCGGTTCCGCCGTCACCCACCGTAATTTCCTCGCCCTTGTAGGAAAGGGAGGAGACGGGCGAGATGACTGCGGCCGTGCCGGTTCCGAAGATCTCTTCGACCTCTCCGGATTTGACCTTCTCGATGACCTCGTCAATGGATATCTTCCGTTCCTGGACGTTCAGGCCCATATCCCTGGCTACGGTCAGAACCGAATTGCGGGTCACTCCGGGAAGGATGGTGCCGTCCAAGGGAGCCGTGGCCAGCTCGTCCTTGAACTTGAACATGATGTTCATGGTCCCCACCTCTTCCACGTACTTTCTGTCCTTGCCATCCAGCCACAAAACCTGGGTGTAGCCCTTTTTATGGGCTTCCTCCTGGGCCTTGAGCCCGGAGGCATAGTTACCTGCGGTTTTGGCCTCGCCCACGCCGCCGGGAGCGGCCCTGGTGTACTTGTCCTCCACCAGGATCTTGACCGGGGCGAAACCGGTGGCATAGTAAGCCCCCACCGGGCCAGTGATGATGTAGAGCAAGTATTCGTCGGCCGGCCGGACCCCCAGGAAGGGCTCGGTGGCGATGACCGTGGGCCTGACATAAAGGGAGGTTCCCGGAGAGGTGGGCACCCAGTCCTTATCCAGCATGACCAGTTTTTTCATGGCCGCGAAGACCAGGTCCTCGGGAAAGGCCGGGATACAGAGACGCTCACAGGAGCGGCTCATCCGCTTGATGTTCTCCATGGGCCGGAACAGGCTGATCTCGCCGTTGGTATTGTAGGCCTTCAATCCCTCGAAGACCTCCTGGCCGTAATGCAGAATCACCGCGGCCGGATCCAGGCTGAAAGGCCCGTAGGGTTCGATCCGGGGATTCTGCCAACCGTTTTCACGATCATAGTTCAACAAAAACATATGGTTGGAAAAATACTGACCAAAGCCGAGTTTGGACTCGTCTTCGATTTTTTGTCGCATCATATAGGGGCGAGGGCTGGTGACGGGGATCTCCATGATTTTGCTCTCCTTCTTATATCTTGCCCAGGGCTTTAAGGGCTGATCTGAGTTTCTCCACGTTCTCCGGTTGCATACTTACCAGGGGCAGCCGTACAGGCCCGGCTGGAAGGCCCATGAGGGCCAAGGCCTCCTTTACCGGTACCGGGTTTGGTTCGATGAAAAGAAGCCTCATCAAATCCAAAACCCGGTAGTGTACCTCCCTGGCTTTATCGTATTTGCTGGCGGCGCAGAGATCGCAAATTTCCTTCATCTCCTTGGGAATCACATTGGCCACGGCCGATATGGCGCCGTGACCGCCCAGGCAGAGATTGGCAAAGGTAAGAGCGTCCTCGCCGGTGAGATGGTAAAACGGCTTGTCCCAATTCCTCGATCCCTCGAGGATTTTCATGGTCTGATTCATGTCGCAGGCCGCATCTTTGACCCCGACGATGTTTCCATGCTTCCGGCCCAAGTCCAGAATGGTCTGAGGTTCAATATTCTTCCCCGTTCTTCCCGGAATATTGTAGATAATCACGGGAAGAGAGGTGGCGTCAGCTACGGCGCCCATGTGGGCGGCCATCCCGCCCTGGCTCGGCTTGTTGTAATAGGGAGCCACCTGGAGTGTTGCATCGGCTCCGGCCTCCTCCGCATGTTTGGTCAGGGAGATGGCCTCTTTGGTGGAGTTGGAGCCGGTACCGGCCATAATCGGGACCCGGCCCTTGGCTTGGTCTATACAAATAGCGATTACGCGCGAGTGTTCCTCGTGGCTCAGGGTCGGCGATTCTCCAGTTGTGCCCGACGGCACCAGCCCGTCGCAGCGCTGGTCGATAAAATAGTCCACCAGTTCCCTTAGGCTTTTTTCATCGACCGAATAATCTTCGGCAAAAGGCGTGATTAAGGGAACCCAGCATCCGGTGACGGCTAAAGACATCATATCTCCGTTGACTACAAATTAATGAAAGGGTTTTTGGGGGTTGTTATTTCCACTCCGTAATTCCTTCGAATCTAATAACTATGCTCGCCGGGCGACGACTGTCAAGCAGATTGATTCAACAGCCTGGTCAAATTCGATTTATTGGGTGGATCGGCCGCTCCGGTTTCGGTGAAGATGGCCCTAACATACCTGGCCGGGGTTACATCAAAGGCCTGGTTCATTACCTCCACCCCCTCGGGGCTGATTCTTTTGCCCATATAATGGCTGACTTCCAGGGGAGTTCTTTGTTCAATGGGAATCATCTCTCCCCTGGGGCAATCCGGATCAACGGTGGAGTTGGGAGCGGCCACATAAAAGGGAACACCATGGGTCTTGGCCCCCAGGGCCACCTGGTAGGTCCCGATTTTGTTGGCCACGTCGCCGTTTATGGCGATGCGGTCCGAGCCGACGACCACGGCGTCCACCTTGCCCTGGGCCATCAGGGAGGCGGCCATGTTGTCCGGGGCCACCTTGACCGGAATATGGTCCTGCTGCAGTTCCCAGGCCGTAAGCCTGGCTCCCTGGAGAAAGGGCCTGGTCTCGTCCGCGATAACGGTGATCTCCTTGCCGGCTTCCACCGCGGCCCTGATGACCCCCAGGGCCGTGCCGTAACCGCAGGTGGCCAGGGCTCCGGCGTTGCAGTGGGTCAGGACCGTGGCCTTGTTCGGCAGATACTCCGCTCCGATCCGGCCCATGGCCTTGTTGGCCGCAATATCCTCATCCAGCATCCGGATGGACTCCTCCCTGAGAAGAAGAGCCGTCTCTCCCGGTCCCAGCCCCAGATTATCGGCGGCCAGCCTCTCCATCCTTCTCACCGCCCAGCCCAGGTTCACGGCCGTAGGCCTGGCCGAGGCGATCCTGCGGCAGATCTCCTTGAATTTCCGGTCCCAGGCAGGCCTGGACTTGGCCCTGATCCTGGCCGCCCCCTGGGCCACCCCCATGGCTGCGGCCACGCCGATGGCCGGAGCACCCCTGATGACCATCACCTGGACGGCCCAGATAAGCCGAGCCGTATTTTTCAAGACCCGGTATTCCACCCGGTTGGGCAACATTCTCTGGTCGAGCATGGCGATGTCATCACCTCGCCATTCAATGGTCGGTAACATTAAAACTCCAGTCTATCCTCAAAACATTTGCCAAAACCCTACCAACCTTGCGGCTCAGCCTTGGATTGCTTTCCGTTTTTGCACCGCCGATGTTTGGCTTTGTATGGCTCCCAAAACCAGCTAAACTCCAAGGCCTGACGCGAATCCGATCATCGTTTTCCCGGACCATAACACGCTGCCTTCCGCCTAGCGCCCGCCTTACGGGCGGTATATATATGACAGCCCCGCAACACTCATTACAGGCTTTGTCCAAAGCTTTTTTTATAAAAACCTTAAAAAGCAGCTTTAAACCCGTGTAGGGCGGGATTATCGAACTCTCATTTCTATCTGAGCTTGAACCAGAGTCTGGAGCGGAAGGTCAGCACCCCCAGGACCATCCCCAAACCGGCCATTCCGGAACCGAGCAAAAACCACCGCCCCAGTTCGTCTTCAATTTCCCTTTGTTCCCGAAAAAAGCGGACTTTAAGGCTCTCCTCCCTAAGCAGCCTCTTGGCCAGGGTCAAGGCGCGGGCCAGTTCCTGGGCCGAGTGGTACCGGCTGGCCTCCTTCTCCGGAGCCATCTGAGCCGGTTTGTCAAAATAGGCCCTGAGGGAAGCGTTGCTTCTCTCCAAGACAGAGACGGTTCCCTTGAGCGATTCGTTTCGGGCCAGGAGTTCATCCTTGCGACTGACCGGGGAGGGTGTTTCAGTCAAGTAACGTTCCAAGACCCAGCCGGTCCTGTTCTGCCCGAATCTGACACGGGCCCAGCCCGATTCCCGGCCTATCTCATCGACCTCGTCGCCGGGATTGAGAAAGGCTATAATCTTGTAATCTATACCCGGCCCGCGCCGGACGGTGATGGTCAGATTGGAGACATAGGCCTGGGCCGTTTCCGCATGTCCGGGATTATGGATAACCAACAAACCCGAAACAATGAGAAAGGATATCAGAAGCCCCAGGACGGTCTTACTGGCCTGTGGTGTCCTGGGCAAGGTTCTCCCCCGAGGCGTCTCCGGACATGGAGGCCCGGCCGTCGAATATTCCGCCCGGCTCAATGACCAGGCTCTTGCAGATTATGTTGCCATCCACCCTGCCCTTGTCCTTGATGACCACCTTCTTGCTGTAAATGTCGCCCTGGATGTGACCGGCGATTATCATCACATCTTCCGACTCCACCTGACCGGACAGTTTGGTATTGGTTCCTACGATTGACACTTTACTTCCGCGGCTCACCGTCTTCTCCTAGCTCGACTTATCGGTCTCGCCGGCATCGGCTGCAAGGGGCCTAAGGGCGATATAAATACTTCCTACCACGGTATGGTTGCGATAGGCTACTAATTCCGTACTCTTCCCTTCCCTGTTCCAGATGCCCTTAAGGGTTTTTTCTCTGACCGTTTGCCCCAAAGCCAGGGGCGTTTCGTTTCCCGCTGTTTTCAGGACGAATTTCAGTCCGTCCTTGGCGTCAAAATTTGCTTTTGCGTCCAGAATTTTCAATTCGCTTTTGTTTTCCAGAAGCAGGGTCTCCCCAGGGGAGACCGCATACCTGGTTTTTTTGCCAGCTTGAACGATCAGGTAATCAATAACCGGCTCGGTAAGCCGGACATAAATCTCTCCGAATTCATTCTTACCCTTTTCGGCAACGATCCTGTACCGCTCTCCCTTGCCCCGGACAGACCATTTTTTCATTAATCTCTGATCCGTCTGGATCAGGGTCTTCCGGTCATCACCCGTGTTCTGGTCTTCGCTGCTTACGAATCCCTTGAAATTGATGGCGAACACGCCGCGCTGGCCGGTCGAGGTCCAGGTGGCCAGGAGGCGCAGCCGGTCCCCCCTGATCAGGTCCAGCACCTGTCCGTTGGCCACCAGTCTTTCCTGGCCGTTCACCTCGATCACAAAATACTGGGCCAGCGGGTTGGCTTCCAAGGGTCTTTGCCCAGGGCCGTCCTTCACCCCCAGCCTGATCCAACCGCACTGCTGATGGTCCTTGCGGACGACCACGCTGGTGGGGTGGCTGATGACGAATTTTTGTCTGGCGTCGTTCAGGCCTCCCAGGCCCAGGATGTCCAGGCTCAGGCCCCGCTCATAGTTGGCCTCGATGTGGGAGATAAAGACTGTGTCGCCACGCTTCAGGGAGAGGGTCTTCTTGTTGTCCACCACCAAGGGCTGGCCCCCGTTCACGGTCACCACCAGATAACGCAAAGCCGGCTTTTCGACCTTGATGGAAGGGTGCTCGGGAATGATTCCCATAATTTTCATGAAGGAGTTGATGGCCAGATTGTGATGGCGGACCTTAAGCTCTATGGTGGGCAGGGATTTGGAGGTCTCCACCCCAAAGGCCGGGATGCCCACCTTATTGAGGGCGTAATAGGTTGCCGAACCGCGCTGCTCCAGGTTGGGTGAATCGGGCTCCATGGTGCGGTGGTTGTTGAACCGAAAATGATAGAGCGGATTATCTATCTGGCTGTTGATCTCCTGGCAGACCAGGCGGGCCATCTCGCCCAGCCGAAGAGTCTTGCCGGATTTGGGCGCAACATACTCCTCCGCGTCGGCGATAATGGACTGGCCGAAACGTTTGGGGTTCAGGGAGGAGGAGATGTACCGGGGCCGGAAAAACCCGCTGCCGTCATGGAGATTGAGCATCAGATCGCTCTCGGCCATGAGGCTTTTCAGGATGGTGACGATCTTTATCTCGTGATCCCGATGGGTGGTTTTGTTGAACTTGCGGTTCATATCCCCGTTGGGACCCCGCTCGTTGAGCATTATGGAGTAGAAGTTGGCCCTGGGAATGACGATCAGGTTACCCTTCTCCAGGGTCATGTCGGCGTAAAGATCGGCGGAAAGAAAGCCGCCCGGCTCGTTGCCCTGGATGCCGCCGATAAGCATCAGAGTCTTGCCCGGCTTGTGCCCGAATATCTTGTAGACGTGAAGTTCGTAGGGCGTGCCGCTGAAGTGGACGATATGCTCCCTCTGGGCCGCGACGGGCGGAGGCGCCGTGAAGATCAGGATCAACGCGGCCAAGAGGACGATGAGGTGTGAAAATCTCCCTCCCAAGTCGGGTCTGTTCCGCCGGCCCATCCCGCAACCCTCGCCATATTTTCGCATATTTCGGGAGTTGCCCATCTGCGCCTTCCTTAGGTTAAGAATTTGGTTTAAGGTTTGTAACCGTCGTCAGGCGCTGGGTACCGGATAGCTCTGGCTGTAGAGCAACTCACCGTCATGGTCGTAGACCAGGATCAGAATCTCCTTGATGGGATCTTTGGTGTAGATGCGTCCCCTGATAGTTTTAAACTGAAATATGGAAAAGGCCACGCCTTTTTTATGGTCGACCGGCTGCCCCTCTTCCACCACGGCGGTATTGGGGAAAACCTCCACCACAGATTTTTCCATTTCATCGTTCTTGGCCAGAACAAAAGTGTAGCCGGTTATCTTCTTGCCTTCCTGACTCTTATTCACCAGCCTGTAGGCCACCTTTATCCCTTTGGGGCTCTGGAGGGGGACAAGGTTTACATCCGACACGCTGATCCTGTCGGATTCAGCGACCCCGGTCTGGGCCGCAGCCTCGGGTAGAGTGGTGGTGGTAACCTCCTCCTCCTCCACCTCCTCCGCAGTGGTGGTGGTCGATTCCAGGCTTGTGGTCACGGCTGCTTGCAGGGTGGTGGTCACCTCCACTTCCGTGGTGGTCGTGGAGGAAACCGGTTCCTCTTCTTTTATTTCGGTCGTGGTGGTGGCCGGTTTGGGGGGCGGAAGAACAGACTTATCCGATTCGGTATCCGTGGGAGGAAGGACCAATCTGGCCAGTAGCCGCTGCCGTTCCTCGTTAAGTTTTTGATTCTCGTAAAACAGGTAGGCCGCCCCGGCCACGATAAGGACAAGCAGGAAAATGAGAGTTTTGAACCAGAATCCAGAAATCTCGTGGGAGGATATTTTGCCGAACCGCCGGACAATTACAACGGTCCATCGCCGGCTGGAATGAGGTTCGATTCCGGATGATTTCATTTCTTCGCTTCCATAGTTTCGGCGGGCGACCAATCCTCGCGTCTGATCTTCCACCCGCCGCTTTCATGAGTGAGCCTGATTTCCTTGGTCCCGTCGTCATGGAACTTGTCGGAATAATACTGCTGCCGGAACGATATTACCGCCCTGGATCCTGAAATCTTTATCTTGATGCCGCTGATCTGGACATCGATGGCCTTGTATTTCCGGGCCAGTTTACGCTTGTAGCCTCTCCACTGCCAATAGTTCATCCCATAGGCCCGGAATCTTTTAGAGTAGTATTTCATGTACTCGTTCACATTCCGGCTCTCCCAGGCCTTTACCCAACCCTGGAGAAAGGAGAGCAGCTGTTCTCTGCTGGTCTGCCCCGTCAGATCCCGAGCCAGACTGAACCCGCTTTGTCCCTTGGGCATCCACAGACTGGCCAGGACCGCGCCCGATCCCTCGTAGTTGTTCAGGTAGATGTTTTTCCAGCCTGCCAGGGCCGAATTCATAAAAACAGGGGTCCTTATCAGAGTCCGGCCATTCTGGCGCAACATAACAACCTGATCAGGATCATATACGCCCTTCTTGGGATTGTTGCCGGCCGTCGATTGCGACCAGGACTCGAAATTGGATCTCATGTCCTCTTGCAGTTTTTCCCTGTCCCGATCCAGTTGTTCCCTGGAAATCCACCTGAGTTTGGGGGTGATGATGATGGGGGTGTCGTTGAGCACGATCCGCTGCCGTAAGTAATCCAGATCCGGATTGTTCATGACCACACAACCGTTTGTGTCCCTGGAACCCAGAGGACGGTTGGTGCCGTGGAGGTAGATGCCATTGCCCTCCCGGCCCTCGGCCTGGTCAAAAGGGTCCGGATAATTGAGGTGAAAGGCGGTGGTGCCGAAGATGGTGACCTTGTTGTCGTAGTAGGCTTTGGTAAAAAAATAGATCCCTTCCGGGGTACGGCGGTCCCCCTCCCGGACCTTGTCGCCGTCCGATCTGCCGGTGGAACAGGGAAAGGACCGGACCAGGTTCACCTTGCCGTCAAGAGCATAAAAATAGAGATGCAGTCGCTGGGTGGATTTATCTACCAGCATGGCGTGAAGAGGCCGTTTCAGGTTGCCGGGCACCACTGCGGCCGGTACGCCGGATATCACCTGGGCAGAGCCGGAGTTGTCCTGGGGGTTGGTGTCGATTACGGTAATTTTGTCTATCTTCTGAAGGGAATGCCCGTAACCGGAGACCGGCGCAAGGGCGATCAGGATAAGGACAAGGGCGGATTTTAAGCACAGTTGAGCTTTCACAATTCCACCGATCGTTTTTATCTTCAGATGCTTCAAATCCAAATTAATTTAAAACAAAAAACCAGGCACTTCAAGCAAAATGTGGCGGTTTCCTGAGACCCAACTAACTGTCACATCTTCAATTCAGGAGACTTTTTTTATTAAACGGTGGTTCTTCACCCACAGACAAAAGCCTTTTTAAGAACTTCTCCCTTCCAGGGCCGGGTGTATTATTCTTATCCTGATTTTGATTCGGGTTGGCAAATTTGGTTAAGAGAGGTAGCCTATGCCGATAATGCCGGCACGGGTAAATTAGTCATCCTGTTCATTCCGCCGGTGCAAGGAGGTAAAGGTGAAAATAGAAAAGATCGGAGTAATCGGAGCCGGCCAGATGGGTTCCGGTATCGCCCAGGTCGCCGCCCAAAGCGGACTGCAGGTGGTCATGGTCGATGTGGCCCAGGAGTTCTTGGACCGGGGAGTCAAGACCATTCAATCCAGCCTGGGCCGGCTGGTGAAAAAGGAAAAGCTGAGTCAGGAGCAGGCCGATAAGATCGTGACCGCCGTCAAGCCTTCCACGGACATGAAGAGTTTGGCCGAGACGGATTTCGTGGTCGAGGCGGCCACCGAAAACGTGGAACTGAAACTGGGCATCTTCCGCCAGCTCGATGAAATACTGCGACCGGAGGTGATCCTTTCCAGCAATACCTCTTCCATCTCCATCACCAAGATCGGCGGCGTTACCAAACGGCCCGAAAAAGTGATCGGCATGCATTTCATGAATCCGGTTCCCATGATGAAGCTGGTGGAGGTCATCAACGGCCTGGCCACCTCCGAGGAGACCACCAAGGTCACCATGGAACTGGCCGAGAAGATGAGCAAGACCCCGGTTCCGGCTCAGGATTTCCCGGGATTCGTGGCCAACCGGATCCTCATGCCCATGATCAACGAAGCCGTCTATTGCCTCTACCAGGGCGTAGGCAAGCCCCAGGATATCGACCAGATCATGAAGCTGGGCATGAACCATCCCATGGGGCCCTTGACCCTGGCCGACCTGATCGGGCTGGATACCTGCCTGGCCGTAATGGAGGTTCTCTACGAGGGCCTGGGCGAATCCAAGTACAGCCCCTGCCCCCTGCTGCGCAAGTACGTGGAGGCCGGTTGGCTGGGCCGCAAGACGGGCCGGGGTTTCTATAACTACGAATAGAGAGACACGCCGTCCAGCGGAATCGCCCCCGGCGTCCGGCAAACTCATTCAAGAGACCTTTGATCAGGAGGGTTGAAAAAGCCCCTGGGCTTTTTCAACCGTCTCCGCTCTGGGAAGAAACAAGGTGAACAATCAGATTACCATCATAGATTACGGGGCCGGCAACCTGACTTCCGTGGTAAGAGCCCTGGAGGCCATCGGCATCAGGGCCGGGGTCAGCGATTCCCCGGACCTGGTCGTAAAATCCGACCGGATCATCTTCCCCGGAGTGGGAGCCGCAGGGCAGGCCATGGGCCGGCTCAGGGAGACCGGGCTGGACCAGGCCCTCACGGAAATTTTTCGCAAGGGCAATCCGGTTCTCGGAATATGCATCGGCTGCCAGATCGTCATGGATGAATCCGAGGAAAACAACACCGCCTGCCTGGGTCTGATCCCGGGCCGGACCTTGCCCTTTCCCGATCACCTGACGGACAGCCGGGGCGAAAGACTCAAAGTTCCCCACATGGGCTGGAACGGGGTAAGACTCAAAGAGGATCATCCCCTTTTCAGCGGCGTCGATCCTGCGGCTGAGTTCTACTTTGTTCATGGATTTCACCCCCTGCCCGAAGATCCGGACCATATTCTGGGAACCACCGACTACGGGGTGGAGTTTCCTTCGTTTATTGGCCGGGACAACCTGGTGGCGGTCCAGTTCCATGTGGAGAAATCCGGACGCCCCGGCCTGTCCGTCCTGAAAAATTTCGCCTCCTGGGCTCCTTAGAAGAGGTGGCTCGATGCTCAGTAAAAGAATAATTCCCTGCCTGGATGTCCGGGACGGTAAAACCACCAAGGGCATTAAGTTTAAAAACAACGTGGATATCGGCGACCCGGTGGAGATGGCCCGGTTCTATTACGAAGCCGGCGCGGACGAGCTGGTCTTCTACGACATCACCGCTTCGGCCGAGGGCCGGGATATCATGCTCGAGGTGGTGTCCAGGGTGGCGGCCACCATCTTCATCCCCTTTTCCGTGGGCGGCGGGATCAAAACCGTGGAGGAGATGCGGGCCGTGCTCCTGGCCGGGGCCGAGAAGGTCAGCCTCAACTCCCCGGCGGTCACCAACCCGGAGATAATCACCCAGGGCGCAAAAGCCTTCGGGGCCCAGTGCGTCGTGGTGGGGATGGATGTCAAAAAGGTGGAAAAGACCGCCGCCCTGCCCTCCGGCTACGAGATATACATCAACGGCGGACGCAAGCCCATGGGCCTGGACGCCCTGGCCTGGGCCAAAAGGGTCCAGGAACTGGGAGCCGGAGAGATCTGTCTCAACTCCATTGACGCGGACGGCACCCAGGAGGGGTACGAAATGGAGCTGACCAGTCTGATCTGCGAGGCCGTCTCCATCCCGGTCATCGCCTCGGGCGGAGCCGGGGTTCCGGAGCATTGCGCTCAGGTTTTGAGCCAGGCTAAGGCCGATGCGGCCCTGATCGCCTCCATGACCCACTACGGAAACTACACCCTGTCCCAGATCAAGCAAACCTGCGCCCAGGCCGGGGTCAAGGTTCGCCAATACTGGTAGAAAAGGGGCGCCATCATGGTAAGGCCGGGAAATTACTTTAATTTTGACCATAACCCCTTGGCCGATGTGTTCCAGGGGCTGGAGTTTGTCTGGGAAGTCCTGGACAACATCAAGCCCTATCTGGAATCCGCCATCAGGCCCAACATCGGCCCGCTCAAGGCCAGGTACGGCGACTTTGTGCCCAGGACCGTGGTTTTGTTCGAGAACGACCTGTTCGAGGACAATTTCGAGCTTCAGCCCGGGGACACCACCAAGGGCAAGTTCGAGGTTCTCATTAACGGCAAGGAGGCCCCCGGCGCCGTGGTGATCTACGGCGGGGCCTGTTTCCCTGATTCCCAGGTAGAGCTGAGACCGGGCGTGGTGGTGGAGACCGGAGCAATGGTAAAAGGCCCCACCATCATCGGGGCCCGGACCGAAGTCCGCCAGGGCGCTTATGTCCGTGGCTCCTGCCTGATCGGGCAGAGGTGTGTGGTGGGGCATGTGAGCGAGCTTAAAAACGCCGTGTTTCTGGACGACGCCAAGGCCGGCCATTTCGCCTACTGCGGGGATTCAGTGCTGGGGTTCGGGGTCAATCTGGGGGCCGGGACCAAGCTGGCCAACCTCAAGATCAGAAACACCCCCATCCGTCTGGTCGCCGGCATGGAGACCTATCAGGTTTCCCGCCGCAAGTTCGGGGCCATCATCGGAGACAACAGCGAGCTGGGCTGCAACACGGTCACCTCGCCCGGCACCATCATGGGGCCGGGGACCCTGACCGTGCCAAACACCACGGTCAAGTCCGGCATCCACAAACCCAAGAGGCTGTTCCGCTAAACCGGACTTTTATCATGGAAATCTCAATCCGTCCCGCCACTCGGGCCGACGCCTGCGCCATCTCCCGCATCCTCATCAATCTGGGTTCATGGGACTGGCTCTGTTTCCAAAACGCGCCCGAGATAGAAGAAAAAATCAAGACCGAGCTTGAAAACACCTCGCCGGACCGGTCCAGGTATGTGGCTACGGACAGTCAAGGCGGGATTCTGGGCTACACGGCCGTGAGCTATGTCCCCTATCTTTTCTTCAAGGGCCGGGAAGGATATATAACCGAGTTGTTCGTGGCCCAGGAGGCCAGGGGCCACGGCGTGGGCAGCGTACTCCTGGAAAAGGTGAAGCAGGAGGCCCGCGAAAGGGGCTGCTCCAGGCTGCTGCTTCACAATCTCCGGAGCAGGGAGTCATACCAGCGTAATTTTTACGCCAAACAGGGCTGGGAGGAGCGGGGGAACAGCACGGCAATTTTTATCTACGAGTTCGGCTGATTACAATTCCAACCCTCATCTCATCCCTGTAAATCATTATTCCCGGCCATGCTCCGAGTCTGTTTCCCCTTTTTTTTGCTTGTTTTTATAGTGGCACAATATAGAGACGACAACTTATAATTTCCGGGTGGAGAACCTAAAGCAAAGAATCCATGGCGCCCTGGACCCGGCCTCAGCTGAAAACAGGACAAGTATTGTTTTCAACTATTTCCTGGCCGCCCTGATCCTGGCCAATCTTTTGGCGGTCGTCCTGGAATCCGTTCACGGCATCCACTCTGCCGGTCCTTTGTTTTTCCGGGCATTCGATGTCTTCTCTGTTGCTGTCTTTACCGCGGAGTACCTTCTCCGGGCCTGGATCTGCACCCTGATTCCCGGATATGAACGCCCTGTCATCGGCCGGATCAGGTATCTTTTAACCCCCATGGCCCTGGTTGATCTGGCGGCGGTGCTGCCTTTTTATCTTCCTTTTTTCCTTGCCTTGGACCTGAGAATAATCCGCACCCTGAGGCTGTTGCGCCTGGTGAGGGTATTAAAGCTGGGCCGTTATTCCAACTCCCTGAAACTGATGGGTGAGGTTTTTAAGAGTAAAAAAGAGGAATTGGTCCTGACCGGGGGAATCATCGTCGCCGCCCTGGTCATCGCCTCCACCCTGATCTACTTTGTGGAACACGAGACCCAGCCCGAGGCATTCAGTTCCATCCCCGCGGCCATGTGGTGGGCTGTGGTCACCCTGACCACGGTGGGGTTCGGGGACGTTCTGCCAATGACCGCAGCCGGCAAACTCCTCACCGGCTTAATAGCCGTCCTGGGCATCGGCCTGTTCGCCCTCCCGGCCGGAATCATGGGCTCGGGCTTCACCGAGGCCCTGGCCAAAAGAAACAGCCGAAACAGAATGGTCTGCCCCCATTGCGGCCATGAGATAGAAACCGAAACCGTTTCCCCTGACCGTACCCCCTAAAAAACCACCGCTCCCTTGGCCCCCTCTATGGCCATGTTCTTGACGATAATGTGCTCGAACGGTCTGATAAGGTTAAAATAAACAGGTCCGGCCCAGTTGCGGTAGTGGACCACGACCACCAGGTGGAATTTTTTCAACTTGCTCCGGTTCTCCGGCTCCACCACCACGGCCAGGTGGGCGGTGAGGTGCTTGTCCGAGGCCTTTACCACCCAGTACGATTTTTCCTTGGCCATGACCACCGTAAAAAAGGAGATGGGAGCGCCTTTTTCCAGGGGAACCCGGTCCGGCGGGATCAGGACCGCCTGGGGCATCTTCTCCTGCTTCATGCCCAGGACCCGGACCAGTACGCCCCGCGCCTTGTACAGCTGGGTCACCCACCAGGGCTGGTAGGCCATCATGGAGGAGATGAACTCCCTGAGCCCGACCTTGCTCTCCACGGTGTAAACGCCCACATGGTCGGCGTCCTTGAGCAGCGCCCTGATCTCCCCGTGGGTCTTGACAAAGGTCAGGCCTTTGTCCTCGGGCTCCTCCCCGGAGTTCCAGAACCAGAGCACCGCCCCCAGGACAATGAAAACCACCAGGCAGCCTTTCATCCAGGACTCCTCAAAATTCCGATGGACTCTCCGACCATGCCGCCGCTCAACCGGGGCCTCACAGGTCCGCGGCGAACAGGGGATAGACCGCAGCCACCTTTTCCTTAACCGGACCGTGGATCAGCTCCATTATCTCCGGCGGGGGAATCTCCGTAACTTTCAGGTCCGCCGGCCGTTCCAGCTCAAACCCGGTTTTATTCCGGACCTCCTCAAAATCCACTCCGGGATTAAGGGTGGACAGGACCAAACCTTGCCGGGGATCAAAATCAAACACGGCCAGATCAGTGTAAAGACGGGTGGGCCCGCCTCTTCTCTCCGGAATATCGCCCATGCCCGGGCCGGTGATGAAATCAACCCTTTTAATCAGGCTCCGGGCGGTTTGATGGCGCAGGAACAGAACCACCCTGCTGGAGTAAAGATAGACCATGGGGCTTCCGGCTCCGCCGGGCAGCCGGACCTTGGGACTGTCATGAGGACCGATGGCCACCAGGTTGGTATTGGCCTGTTGATCGATCTGGGCTCCGGAAAGGAAAAACAGATCCACCTTACCCCGATGCATCATGTTAAATAATTCTTCCAATTCCCCTTCAAAAGGCCAGTCCGGAGAATCAAGAATAGCCAAATGAGCCTTGGGGCTGGCGGTCATTTTAGCCAAATAACAGGCCGAGGCGGGAATGGGCGACAGGGTTCCGGTGGCCGTGATCGCATTGTCCTTGATCTCTTTGGACATGGCGTAGATCATTATGTCCACTGTGTCGGGAGTGCGCGGGGTGCTCATTTCGGCCCCTCCTTTTCCAGGAACGAGTCCAGCCATTCCTTGAATTTGCCCTGCTTGAATGCCTCCAAATAGGAGCGGATGCAATCCGCATCCAGCCCGTATTTTTCCGGACAGGCAGTGGGCCAGGCCCCGCCCGGGGCCTCCACCAGATAATCCACGTGCAGCCCGGAAAGGAACCTCATGCTCCCGGTCCGGGCCCGGTTCAGGTCTGGGACCTTTTTCTCCACGCTGACAATGACCAGGTTTGCCCCCTTGGCCACCAGGTCCGCGTCCGAGAGGCGGTCCATGAGCACATCGCCGTTTTCATCGGCGCAGAACCCGTGGAGGAAACAGACATCCGCATTAATGGGCCCGACCACTAGAATCCGGCCCGTACCGAACGGGTCTTCCACGGACTTGATATCAGGACGTACGGAAAGATAATCGGATCCGACAAAACCTCTTATCGGGGCGAAAGGCAATCCAGCGGCTCCGGCCCGGAGCCCGGCCAGCATGGCTGGTCAGGAGCCTTCCTTGACAGGCACCCCCTGTTTTTCAGCGGCCTGGCGAAAGGCCGGAGCTATGCCGAACTCGCCCAGGGAGACCTGGGCGGTCTCCACTTTGGTCACGGCCCCGGCAGCCAGCAGCAGTTCCGCGCCAAAACCCCCGGTGGGGGTGGTGATCAGATGCAGGTCCCTGATCCCTCTTTTGATGACCTCTTTGATCAGGGCCAAAGGGGCCATGCGGTGGGCTCCGCCCAGGGCCAGACTAATCCGGTCGGGCACCAGTCCAGCGGTTTCCTCAAGGCTTATCCATTGTGCCATTTGTCCCTCGCTACGGCAGGTTCTTGTTTTGTCCGGCCCGGGCAACCCCCTGGCCGGGGCGATGCACAAAGCCACTCTTTACAGCGGTTGGATCGATTAAAACTCCATTACCCCGATGATTGTTTCGGTCCCGGTTTGTTTCTCTCCTGTCCCCATAAGACCGGGCAGGTCTACGGATCCTAACCGGATTAGTTCCAGAAAACCAAAGCGCTTGTCTTGGAGTTCCTCCAGACCTGTTTTGGCCAGAATCTCCCCGGCCTTGTCCCGGCCCAGGGACCCCAGCCTGAGCGGCTCCATCCCTGTGCGCTCCTCGTACTTTTCGGCCAGATGAATAAAGGCTCCCGGACCCGTGACCCACAGGTCGGCCTTTACCGGGGCCTGGGCGAACAGCTTGGACCAGGCTTCTATACGCAGCCCCGACAAGGGGTCCGCTTCGGCGCCCTTGGGGGCCAGGGGGTCCAGGGAGGGGTAGAGCTCCTCATCCTCCCGGTCCGGGCCGCCGCCCAGACTCTCGCGCAAGGAGCGCTCCGCCGATTCCAGCTTGGCCACAGCCTGATCCGCTTCCCTCTGCCGCTCATCATGCCAGGCCGCCAGGTGGAGCATCAGGTGGTCCATGAACCCTTTGTCCTCATGGTCACGGCCGTGGCGGCGGATGGCCGTGGCCAAGGCCAGGGGAGAACTCTCCTCCGCGTTTTGAATCAGCATCCCCTTGAGGTGGGATATCTCCTTAAGGTTGCGGATGTTCAAAACCCAATCCCCGGTCTGGGCCAGGATCTGCCTGATCTCGCTCTCGTCGAATTGGTCCGCCCCCGGTCGGATAATCTCCAGGGCTCCGGAGGCCAGGGCCTGATCCAACCGGGGTGATGGCTTCATTCCCACGGCCTGGAGGAGAAAGACCTTCCCGAAGACGGAGAGCAGCTTCTCCAAGACCGAGTCAGGAACACCGGTATAGGGAAAGACAAGGGCCGATAAAAGGCCTGCCATGGCGGCCTCCTTTATATGCTGTTTGGAACAGGGCGGCCCGGGGAGGCCGATGGGTTAAGGTTAAATTAGGAGAGGAGACGTGTCAACAAGGCTGGCCGGGGATGCGCCGGGTCGGGTCGCCCAGGCCCGGCTATTCCGTATCCAGGGCCACGGTGGTCTGTTTCTGCTGTATTTTGGACAAGAGCAGACGGGCCATTTTGAACTCCGGGTCAAAGGACAGGGCTTCGTTCAGCAACTGGGCGGATTGGGTAATATCACCGATTTCATAGTAGGTGCGGGCCATGTTGAAGAGGAGGTGCTCATCCTCGGGATGCCTGATCCTGGCCCTCTCATAAAGGGACAGGGCCCGGTCATACTTGCCCTGTTTGCGGTAGGCCATGCCAAGACGGTTGAAGGTATGGGCCATGTCCGGGTCCATGATCAGGGCCGCCTCGTAATGCTTCTCCGACTCCTTGAAATGGCCGTGCTCCGCATAGGAATCGCCGATTTCGCTCCTCAGCCCGGCGTTCTCCGGGTCGTATCCGATGGCCTCCTTAAAAGCCTCCTCCGCCGCTGACAACCGCTTTAAACGCAGTTCGAATTCACCCAGGTAAAAATGGATCCTGGCCTTTGAACTGCCCTGGATCTCCAGAGACTGGGCGATGGTCAGGGCCTGGCGCAGGACATCCACGGCCAGTTCGTTCTCATCCTGTTTCTCGTACAGTTCGGCCAGGCCCAAAAAAGCCTTCAGCGAGCCGTTGTCCCTCTCCAGGGCCTTGAAATAGGCCTGCTCGGCCTCTTCGTGTTTTTCCTGGGAGTTGAGCGCCGCAGCCAGACCCAGCCAGCATTCGACATCGCCGTCGTAGGCCTCCAGGGAACCCTGGAACTGCATTTCCGCTTCGGCATGATTTCCAGCCTTGAACGCCTCCTGGGCCTGGTCCTTGAGGGCATAGGCCTGTTCCCGATTCCGGTCTATTCCGGGTTCCAGAAGCGCCACCACGGCCTGGGCCAGGCTCTCTCCGGTGATCGGCTCGGCGACAAGGTCGGCCAAGCCCTCTTTTCTCGCCTTTTCCGCCAATCCGTCCGATTTCAGATCCGCCTTGTCCCCCAGGATGAGAAAGGGAACCCGGGAGGTCTGCTCCTCTTTACGGGCGGCAATTAGAAGCTGCATTCCGGAGAAAACGGGCAGGTTGCGGGTGACCACCACCAGGTGGGGCTTGTGCTGCTTAATCAGAAAAGGAGCCTGCTTGTCCTGATCGGTGGTCTGGACGCGACCAAACCCCATCCCCTCCAGCATCTCCCGCAGGCGTTCCAGATGAAACCCGGTGGCCACAACAAGGGCTTGATAATCCTGGAAAACTCGTCTCGTTTCCATAACCAGCTCCCATGTCCGGTGATTCCGGGTCGTAAAAAATCAGGATCGTTTTCCCCGTCCAGCAATAACCGGGGCTTTCCCTGTCTGTCGTGTTTGCCCTCAGCGCGTGAAATAAAATAAGTAATGCCCCGTTGCTGGCAACAGGGCATTATAGCTCGGGAAGCCGCTCAAGCTCAGCAATAAATTGCCGGCCTCGGATTTTCGTGGATCAAAATAGCATTCAACTCCGATTCAACACTACCACCACCGAAAATTCCCCTGAGCCGGCTTAATCTCCACTGATAAATCGGCCCAGCTTGCCGAACCCGTCGATGACCGAGCCCTCGCCCTTACGCGAACCGCCGGTTTGGGGCGCAGCGCTGTAGATTCTGTCGGCCAGCCGGGAGAGAGGCAGGGATTGGATCCAGACATGCCCCGGCCCGGTCAGGGTAGCCCAGAAAAGGCCCTCCCCGCCGAACAGGGACGACTTGATTCCGCCCACGAACTCCACATCGTATTTCACCGTTCCGGTCAGGGCCACCAGACATCCGGTGTCCAGACGGATGGTCTCGCCCGGACCCAAATCCTTCTGGACCACGGTTCCCCCGGCGTGCATAAAGACCCAGCCGTCGCCCAGCAGTTTCTGCATAATGAACCCCTCCCCGCCGAACAGGCCCACGCCCAGCTTTTTCTGGAAAGCCAGTTCCAGGGCCACGCCCTTGGCCGCGCACAGGAAAGCGTCCTTCTGACAGGTCACCTGGCCATCGTACTTGCTCAAGTGCAGGGGGATTATCTTGCCCGCGTAGGGAGCGCCGAAAGCGACCCGCTCCTTGCCGGCGCCCCGGGTGTTGGAGAAAATGGTCATGAACAGGGATTCCCCGGTCAGAAGCCTTTTACCCGCCCCCAGGAGCTTGTCCATCATGCCCTGGGCTTTTTGGTTGGCCCGACCGTCGCCGAAGACGGTCTCCATGGTGATCCCGGAGGTCATGTACATCATCATGCCCGCCTCAGCCACGGCCGATTCGCCGGGATCCAACTCCACTTCCACGAACTGCATCTCCTCGCCGTGGATAAAATAGTCGATCTCGTCGGCTCCCGGGCCCGTACTCGGCAGGGGCGGAGGTCCGCCGGCCGGTGAAGGCTCTCCGCCCTGGAGCAGCCCGGCTAGTTCCGGGACCCCGGCCAAAGCCTGCCACGACTCCATCCCCTTGGCGAAAACCAGGTTCTGGGCGTCGTAGCGCCCTGATTCGAGCCCGTCTTTAATCTCCTCAACAGAAAATGGCCCCTGGCTTTTTCCCCCGATTCCGACATACCATCTTCGCTCAGACAATTAGGCACCTCCCTTGATTTTAGCAATGCCAGTTTATCACTTTAGCCGATCCCTAACAACTTTCCCTTCCCCAACCCGGAAGGCTCGTCTATTATGGAGAAAGTATGGCAAAGCCCCTTTCAAACGCGGCAGGCGCTGCTGTCCGAAGGCTTGGGGCCCGACCTGAACGGGAGGTGGGCGAACCGTGCCGCAGCCGCCCTTTCCGTTGGGCGTAACCGATCGAGCCGGTGAGGCCTTTTGAGACTGAAACAATCAAAGCAATTCTCAAAATCAGGCTCGTTTTGACAACCATTCTTCCTTGTGGGAGGCGGTCTTGACCAGAACCAAGGGGCTCATCTTGGTGAGCTGCTTAATCACCCTATCTTTCACCTTGAGCCTCCCTGCGCCGGCCTGGGCCAAATTTCCCACCATCCTGGAACTGAAGACCTCGCCCGACCCGGCTTGGATCAGGGACACGGTCCTGATCGAATGCCGCCTCTTTGCCAAGGGCGCCTCCCATACCACGCAGCGGGCCAAAGGGGGACTCCTTTCCGTAACCATCTACTCCCTCTCCCCCAGAATTCAGGTCAACCAGTTCGTGGACAAGCCGGACGGCCGGTACGACCTGTTCGAATTTTCCTGGAAACCGCCACGGGCAGGAAGATACAGGATCGAGGCCAGTTATTCTGGCAGCGGCTTTCTGAGCGCGGTCAGGACTTCAAAAACGGTCACCGTCACCCCGAATCGACCCCAGGTCCAGGCCACCTCTCCCAGCACCACGACCACCACCATAAGGGTTTTTGTTCCCTCAACCACCCTGCCGCCGACCACGACCCGGCCGCCGTTGACCACCACGACCACTACGGAATATGTGACCACGACCACCACCTTGCCGCCGACCACGACCACCCTGCCCCCACCGCCTGCGACCGTTGCTCCTGCAGGCACCCTGCCCACCCCGCCGCCGGGTACCGGGTTGGAGGAGAGCACCATCGGGCCCGAACCTGGCGCGGCTTCCTCCCAGGTCGAGGAGACCGGCCCTCCCCCGGACCAGGAGCCCTTGCGGGCCACGGACGGCAAGATCGTGACCAAAGTCCGGCTGACCGCCAAGCGCGGCCCCCGGGCGGGGCAGTATCTGATCACCGTGGAGGCGGTTACGGCCGGGGGCGGGCCCCTGGACGACGGGGATGTGCTGGTCACGGTGAGCGGAGGAACCCTGATTCCGGGCGCTCAGGGGCAGGCCCTTCTGTCCGCCGTGGCCGGGCGGCAGACCCTGGTCTGGCAGGAGCCGAAAAAATCCAACAACGGGAAACACCGTCTGGAGGCCACCTACTTCGGGGGATCCGGGCCCTTGGGAGACTACCGGATGGCCTCGGCCTCCTTGATGCTCCCGCCCGGCAACTGAAACAGGGGCCCTATATGCCTGGTGTGGGCTAAAAAATCACTGGCACGGGGAAGACCGGCCAAAAAATTAACAGGACGGTTTCGGATTTTGCCGAGAGTTGACGATATTTTGCGGGCCGCGGGCAATTATTGCCCCAAGCCACAACAAGCGCCTCCCAGTTCGGGGTAAGGCGGCTGGTTTCGGGGGTTGATGTGCAGAAATTCATTATCCTAATGGCCGCGATCATTTTCGCCGCAGCAGGGCTCCTGATCGGTATGAGCTACAAGCAACTGTTTCCCGCGTCCGACAGAAACCCTCCGACCGCCACAGCAGAGCCGCCCCAGACCACGGCCCCAGAGGAAACAACGGTTACGCAAGAAGCTTCCACGGCCCAACCCCAGACCGGGGAAGTCCCGACAAAGAACTTCCAGCCGGTGACGAGCCTAAAAGACGACAGCCAGGAAAATCAGGATAAGTCCTCGCCCCCCCCTGTGTCGGTCATGGAGGAGTTGATCGAGACTCAGTTTCAGGAGATCGAAAGCCTGAAAAAAGAGGTGACCGCCCTCCAGCAGGAGAATCAAGCCAAGAACCAAAAACTCCAGGATCTGGAGAGACGGGCTGAGGAGAACGAAAAGGAAAACAAAGCCAAGGGTTACCTTCCCAAATCGGTGGCTTTTTTGGGCGATGACCTCTTTTCTCCGGGACAGGTGACTCTGTCCGCCAGGGGAATGGAATTGATCCGGCAGTTGGCCGGCAAGGTGAAATCCAAAAACAAATACCGCCTGGTGGTTTGCGGGCATACGGACAACACCAACCTGGGCCGGGCCAAGACTAAGCTGTACAAAGACAACCTGGGGCTTTCCGTGGCCAGGGCCCTGGAGGCGGCCAGGGGGTTGATCTCCGCCGGGGTGCCTCCGGAAATGATCGGGGTCTGCGGATACGGCGACTCACGTCCGACCGCGCCCAACAACAATGCCGCCAACATGGCCAAAAACAGAAGGGTGGTGGTCTCCTTCCTGCCCCTGGAATCGGATTGAAATATCGGCCGGAAGTTCCCGACGGTGGCGGCCGGGGTCAGCGATATTCTTCTCCGGCGCTTCAGCCTGGAGCATTTTAAAAAAATCCAGACCTTTACCGATAGCCATCCCGATGCCCAGACCGAAGCGGCCCCGGCCAGCTATCAGGAAGGACTGATCCAGCTGGAGCAGGGGGAATGGCAGCCGGCCCTTGCCCCCTTCAGAAAGGTTCTGTCCATCCATGAAAACGCCGAGATCCACTATAACCCGGGATACATCAATCCCGCCCGGGTGGCCCAAACCATTTTCAAGACCGTCAGCACGGGTTGCTGGGGAAAAAGGCCTCCGGATCCTAGGAGTCGGCCTTGACCGCTCCAAATAATTGACATCCTCTCTGTTTGAAGCCACTATATCCGGGATTACGGCCTTTGGCCGTTGAACCGCCTCAACCGTAGCAAACGGCCCAATGCCCCAAGGAGCCAAAGAAAAATGAGCAGCACCGATCCCAAACCGGCCTCCAACTTTATCCGGACCATTATTGACCGCGACCTTGAAACAGAAAAATGGGGCGGCCGGGTTCACACCAGATTCCCTCCGGAGCCCAACGGGTACCTCCACATCGGCCACGCCAAGTCCATTTGCCTTAATTTCGGGCTGGCCCAGGACTATCCGGGGGGCCTGTGCAACCTCAGGTTCGACGACACCAATCCGGGCAAGGAGGACGTGGAATACACGGACTCCATCATCGACAATGTCAGATGGCTGGGTTTTGACTGGGACGACCGGCTCTTTTACGCCTCCGACTATTTTGAACAGCTCTACGAGTTCGCGCTCCAACTGATCCGCAAAGGCAAGGCCTATGTCTGCGAACTTACTCCAGAGGAGATACGCCAGACCCGGGGCACCCTGACCGAACCCGGCCAGGAGAGCCCCTTCCGCAACAGGCCCGTGGAGGAGAACCTGGACCTGTTTGAAAGAATGCGGGCCGGTGAGTTCGAGGACGGCTCCCGGACCTTGCGGGCAAAGATAGACATGGCTTCCCCCAATCTGAACATGCGTGACCCGGTTATTTTCCGCATTCGCCGTATCGCCCACCACCGCACCGGGGACAAGTGGTGCATCTACCCCATGTACGATTACACCCACTGTCTGTCCGACTCTCTGGAGGGGATCACCCACTCCATCTGCACCCTTGAATTCGAGGACCACCGGCCCTTGTACGACTGGGTTTTGGACCAATTGGAGGTCTACCATCCCCAGCAGATCGAGTTCGCCAGGCTCAACCTCACCTTTACCGTGATGAGCAAAAGATTCCTCCTGAGGCTGGTGGAGGAGGGGCTGGTGGACGGCTGGGACGATCCCCGCATGCCGACCATCGTGGGCCTGCGTCGCAGGGGCTACACCCCTGAGGCCATCAGGGATTTCTGCGACCGGATCGGGGTGGCCAAGAAAGACAGCGTGGTGGATGTGGCCCTGTTGGAGTACTGCATCCGCAATGACCTGAACACCAAGGCCCCCCGGGTGATGGGCGTTCTCAACCCCCTGAAGGTGGTTATCGAGAACTATCCGGAAGGTGAGATGGAGGAGCTGGAAGCGCCCTATTTCCCGGACGACCCTCCCCGCATGGGCTTCCGCAAGGTGCCTTTCTCCAAGGTTCTCTATATCGAGAAAGAGGATTTCATGGAGGACCCGCCCAAAAAGTTCTTCCGCCTGGCCCCAGGGCGGGAGGTCAGATTGAGATGGGCCTATTTCCTCAAGTGCGAAGAGGTGATCAAGGACAACGAGACCGGCGAGGTGGTCGAACTGCGCTGTACTTACGATCCGGAGACCAAGGGCGGCAACGCCCCGGACGGCCGCAAAGTCAGGGGCACCATCCACTGGGTCTCGGCCGAGCATTCCCATCCGGCCGAGGTGAGGCTTTACGACCGCCTGTTCAACGTCCCCAATCCCAAAGGCCTGGAGGGCGAGCTGAACCCGGATTCCCTGGAGGTTTTGACTCAAAGCCGGGTGGAAAAAAGCCTGGGCCGGGCCAAACATGGAGAAAGATACCAATTCGAGCGGCGGGGCTATTTTTTCGTGGACCCCATCGACACCAAGGATGGCCGCCTGGTCTTTAACCGGACCGTGACCCTGCGCGACACCTGGGCCAAAATAATGGGGGGCAACAAAAAATAGCAAAGCGGCTCCGGCCCCCTGCCCTTTCCACGGTTTCCCCGGCTGCTTTGGGAGTGGTCCTCTTCAGGCCGCCCCCCGGAAACAGCCGGGGAATTTCCTGTTAGGGGGTGTCATAAAAGAGCTTGCGCATACGTCCAAAGCATCCCCCTGTCAGGGCCGCATACCCGCCTCCAGGGTTTCAGGCCTGCCCCCTGGATGCTCGGATAAGAATGAAATCTTACGCGGTGCCGTCCCCCCCCGACGCCCGAACCGAACATACTTCTGACGACTACTCTATTGGCTCAGAGCAGAACCTTTACCCCCCATGTCTGGCCCAGGACCAATAATTTTCCAGGGAGAACAAACGTCATAACTCGCTTCGGCCTTTTTCAAGTCACGCTTAAAGCTCCAGGGCGAATCGAAACGTGTTTGCCTATTTACTCCAAGCCTCGCCCGCGTGCACAAAACCCCTTCTAATATCGCCTTCCAAAAGCTATAATCTTAACCATGAATCAAGCCTCCCGGGAAAACCCGCCGGCTCCGGTGCTCCTGGCCTCCAGGCGTCCCGTCTTCGACCGTCGGCAACGGGTTTGGGCCTATGAGCTGGAGCTAAATTCCCCCAGCGGGGAGCAGGCCTCCTGGTTGGAGACCATCCATCCGGATGAGGAAAACGGCAAAAAGAAGGCTGACAGCGATCTTCTTCAGTCCTTGACCGGCAACAAAAGGGCCCTTGTCAGAATGAGCGTGGGAGAAATTCTCCTGGATGCGGCCGAACTATTGCCCGCAAACTGGCTTATCTGGCCCCAGGCGGACCCGGCCAGCGCCAACCCCCGTCTCCCCGATGCTCTTAATACAATAAGAGAATCCGGACGAGGAATAGTGCTTGAAAAGGATCTGTGCCAGGCGATCCCAGAGTTAGGCCAGGCGGCCGATGTTCTGGCGGAGAATTACCAGGCCTTTGCCGAGCCTGCCAAGGCCGTTGATCCAGCTCTGGTCGAATTTCCCAGGCTGGCTCTGAACGTGGAAACCCAGGACGATTTTCGCCTGGCCAAGGAACAGGGATTCAAATATTTTCGGGGGCGCTTTTATGCTGCTCCTCAAATAGAAGATCCGGGGAAACCCCTCCCCGGCTTCCGTTTGAACCAACTCCGGCTCCTCCAGGAGATACACAGCCAGGAACTTCGATTCGCCCGCCTGGAGGAGATCATCGCCAACGATGTTACCCTGGCCTACGATCTTCTGCGCTACATCAACTCCCCTTTCTTCAGCCTGCGAGTGACGGTCCACTCCATAAAACAGGCCTTGACCCTCCTGGGAGAGGATGAGGTGAAGAAATGGATCTCCGTGGTTGTTCTGACCAAGGCGGCCGAGGGCAAACCCCACGAACTGGTCGTGCTCTCCCTGGTCAGGGCCCTTTTTTTCTGTGAAACCGGCAAACTGGCCGGGTTAGGCCACCTGTCGGACCAACTTTTCATGGCCGGCCTGTTCTCCCTCCTGGACGCTTTTTTCGACCGGCCCCTGGCCCTTGTCCTGAAAAACATCCCTTTGGACAAAAATATCGTGGCCTCTCTGCTGGGCAACCGCACTTCCCTGAGCGGGGTGGTGGATATGGCCCTGGCTTATGAGGCGAATGACTGGTCCGAAGTCAACCGGACGGCCATAGAGCTTAGCCTGGAGCAACACAAACTGCTCAAGTGCTATCACCGGGCCGTTACCGGAGCCCGCGAATTCTTTTGGGAAGAAACCGCCTGAGACCTTTTCCTGGACCATTTTCCTCTTTAAACATTACGTTATGCAGGGCAACAGCGGGAACAGACCATACCTGGCCATCCGGCGGGAGAGGGCGTATTTGTTTTGGAACCAATAGATCCTATGCCTGGCGGGGACAAGATCCTCCCGCACTTTGGCGGGTGACGAACATCCGGGCGCGCTTTAGTTTGGGTAAGGGGGCTGGTCCCCAAAGCCGTCTATGACTCTTTTGTCCTGAGAATCGATAAACGAGGCCAGGTCGGGCCGTTCCTCCTCGAATTGAACCCCCATGGCCATGCCCATGCCGTCTTTTTTGATATTACGGACCTGTCCCTTAAGTTTAAAGGAGTTGTCGGCTCCCTCCATGGAGAATTTGATCTCAATATCCGATTCGATTCCTGGATTGGCCTTACCATTCTCCGCAGCCATCCAAACCCGGCACCCACCGGCGCTGACGTCCACCAGAATGCCCTGAATCATTCCGTTACCCAGGCTGAACTGCACTGGAATGTAGCATTCGCACCGCTGGTGGGTGCGCAAATTGTGAGATTCCACGCTCTCTGGAAATTCGAGCAGGATCAACATAACCGGGCTGAGAACCTGGCCCATGATTCTGCTTTTAAAGCCGAATACGGTACCCTGAAACAAATAGCGGACAATAATGGGCAGACCGCGTAGATATCGTTGGTAAAGCCGGTTATTTTGGGCGTTTTTATGATCAGATATTTACCCTTCTCCAACCCCACCATAAGGCTGAAATGACGATCGAACCGACCCTCTATCTGGAATTGAACCGGGTGCCCTGAAGTGATGTTCAGTTCCTGTATGTCGCTCAAGGTTGCCTATCCCCTATATGCTATTGGATGGATAAAATCGACCTACAGTCATCTCTTCGCATGTTCCGCTAAAAATAACGTTATCCGTTTCTCCTGCCGGCTCCCACCATTACCGGCTTTTAACGGCAAAACAATGTCGCTTGCGCTCCCTTCCGGATTATTGGTTTTTCTATGATCTCCCAACCTTCATATCAATTATTTATTACTCAATAATTATCATTTTCCCAATAGCAGCCCCTTACCGGTCCCTCTATCCTTCATTAACAAGCCAATTTAAATTTGTCAACGACAAGAACAGGTCAAGTTTCACTTGGTGGTTATGGGAACTTGGGACAAATTTCCGAGAATACCCTTCCGGGGACCTTGGCAAGCCGGCCACAGGCGCCCTGTCCCGCCCTATTCCTTCATCCCCCCAGGTGAGTTATTTTAGGCTTGTAACTCAAAAGAGAATGGTTCAAACTGGGCATCTTCAGTGTGCTGCCCGGACTCTCAAAAGGTCGCCGCGCTTTGCGCCGCGGCAAAAACAACCCGACATGGGGCGGGGGACGGTTCGGCGCTGAGGGGATCTTTAAGGTGTACAAACTGCGCGGCTTTTTAACCACCTTTTGGCCTAAAGAGATAACAAGCCGTGAACGGACTTGACCGACAACCTTGCCGTCAACACCAGGGCAAGGCCTGGAAAAACAATTATCCCGCCTGCGGCAAGCCGCGGGTAATGAACCCCTACCGGGAGCTTAACATTCTATCCATAAAGGGTATCTTAATGAGGCGCACCGTTTTCATAGTCCTTGTTTCAGCTGTTCTGATTGCCGCCGGCCCAGCCAGCTTAGCCCGAGCCGCGGAGTTCAGCAGCCAGGATTTGGAGGGGAAATGGAGTCTTCACGCCTTCGGGGTCTACGATGTCAAGGGCGTTTATTACTTCGGGAACCTCGACCTGTCTCAGGATGGATTGATAACCGGAGGAGATGCGGGAGCCTACGGCTGGTCCCAAGCCCAAATCACGGGGGGCGGATTGTGCCTCGGCGCTGACGGAGAAATAGGAGGCGTGGTCGAGGGACTGTCCACCGACCGGGGAGCGTTTTGGATAGCGGTCAAGAAAGGCTGGATGGACCTGGCCAAGAACCAGATAACCTTTATCGCCTCCGACGATCAGGAGTACCAGCTTCTGGTCACCCTGGTCAGGGTCCGATGAAGCTCCTTCCCCGGAGGCAGGATCCAATTGGTTAACCCACATGGTTTCAAGGAATCGGCAATGAACAAGAAAAAAACAATTTTACTCCTGGCCGGAATATTCGTCATTCTCTCGGTCGCCGCCCCGCTTAAGGCCCAGCAGACCACCTCCGACCTCAACGGCACCTGGGATTTCTTCGCCTACGGTTACTACGAGGTCTTCACCACCTACTGTTTCGGCACCATCACCGTGGACAACTCGGCCGTAACCGGGGGAAGCGGCAACTATCACTCGGCTCCCACCGGTTTCGGCGGCGGGCTGCACATCGGCGAGGACGGCGACATTACCGGCTCGGTCTTCGGAGCCTACGACGGCAATTCCTTTGAGTACACCATCCTCTCCGGAAGGCTCAATCCGGATGCGGACACCATCGTGGCCTCTGGAACGGATCAGAACAGCTGGATGTGTATCTATTATTTTGTCCGAGTCAAATGACGACCAACAAGGAAAACGACCGCGGGTTTTTCCGGGTCCCCTCAATTAGGTATAATCAATGAAAAAAATACTGACAGTCGCAATTTTCGCCCTATTTTCCTTATCGCTGTTTTCCATGGCCCCGGCCTGGGCCCAGGAGCGCTTCTCGCAGGACGACCTTAGCGGCGACTGGGCAATTTTCCTATACGGCGCCTACGAGACCAAAACGGAGCACATGTTCGGGATATGCCGGGTGAATGAACTGGGCATGATCACCACCGGAACCAATACCTACCGGGGCATTGACAACCAATTCCGGGGCGGCCAGCTGACCGTGTCCGAGGATGGGGTGGTCACGGGCAACATCATCATTGAAGCTTACAGAATCGAAATAGAGTTCCTCTGGTCAAGGATGAACATGGGCAAGACCGAGATCACCGGAATGGTGGAGGGCCAGTGGTATGCAGGCCTGATCAGGATGGTCAAGGCCAACGGAACGCCGGCCGGAGACAGTTAGAGCAGTCTTCAGAAATATGTTCCCGGCATAAAAAGCCTGGGTGGGGGCAGGATCGCACTCCGGCCCCTGAAAGGGAAGGTTTCCGGCGCTCAATGTGGGGCCCGCTCCCCCTATTTCGGCAACAGAGGCGGGAGGGCCCAAGCGGCAGCGGCGACATCTATTCTTCGGGCCAGCCTTGCCCCCAGGGGGCCGGCTCCAGGGCTTCGGCAACGGCCTCTGGAATGCGGCAGGCCCGGTATCCATTCCGTCCCATTCTCACGCACATGGTTCTTATCCCGCCCTGGGCCACGATTTTTTCCCGCAGGCTGATCCTGACCCCGAAACCCAGGGTTCGGCTTTTTTTTTCCTTCAACCAGAGATGGATAAGCAGGCGGTCATCCAGCCTGGACGGGTGAAGAAACTCCATCTCGGCCTTGAGCCTGACCCAGCCCAGCCCGCCTGGTGCGGCGCCCCAGACCTGTTCCAGGGGACCCCGGTCCAGAGACCGGAAAAAGGACTCCTCAGCCTCCTCCACATACATGAACAGGTTGCTGAAATGAACGATCCCGGCCTTGTCGGTATGGTGAAAAGAGACCCTTTTCCAGTGGAATATCTCGAACAAACCAGCTCCCCCCTATTCCAACGAGGCCACCCAGGTTCCGAAAGCTTCTCTGGCTCTGACCAGGTAGGCCCTGGGGCGTTCCTTTTTGGGCATCCGCGTCTCCAGGGCGGGGAAAAGGCTGAAGTTGATGTTGGAGGGCTGGAACCGTTTGGCCGGCGCCTGGGTGCAATGGTTCAGGAGCGCGCCCAGGGCGGTCTGAAGCGGCGGCGGCGAAAAAGCCCCCGACCTGACCCGCTGACGGACGAACTCTCCTGCCAGAATGCCGCAGGCCGCCGATTCAACATA
Source organism: Desulfarculia bacterium (assembly GCA_963662305.1). Classification (GTDB taxonomy): domain Bacteria; phylum Desulfobacterota; class Desulfarculia. Next base: position 160,289 of record OY759352.1, read on the forward strand.
CCCCTCCACCCCGCTTATCTGCCCGGCCAGAAAAACGTCAGGACGCGCCTTGAGGGAGAGATCCGGGGTCAACACCTCAGGCCCGCGCACAAAAGTATTGCGGTGGATGGACCCCAGCCGGGCGAAGACCGCCTTTCCCAGGCCCGGAATAAGCCTGAAAACCTGTTCCTGGGCCGGATGGGTCAGCTTGGTCTGAAAACCGACCAGATTGAGATAGCGGCCTTCCCGGTCCTCCTTGCGCAGTTGGACCACTGCATAGGGCCGCTGGCCGGTCCGGGGGTCCACCAGGCCCACCGGTTTCAGGGGCCCGAAGCTCAAGGTCTTCTCGCCCCGCTCGGCCATGACCTCGATGGGCAGGCAGCCCTCAAAATACTTAATCTTTTCAAATGAGTGCAGAGGAACCTTATCCGCGCCCATGAGGGCTTTATAAAAGTTCTTATATTCCTCTTCCGTCATGGGACAGTTGAGATAGTCGGCCTCCTCCCCTGGGTCGGCGTAGCGCGAGGCCCAGAAGGCGACCTCCAAGTCAACGGAATCGGCCTCCACAATGGGCGCTATGGCGTCGTAAAAATGGAGGTTCTGTTCGCCGGTCAACTCCATCAGGTCGGCGGCCAGTCCCTGTCCGGCCAGGGGTCCGGCCGCCAAGATCAGGGGCTGGTCAGAGGCCGGGGGGATGGAGCGAACCAGGGCCCGGGTCAGGGTTATGAGCGGGTGTCCGCCGATGCGCTCCGTTATCTCCTGGGCAAAGGCGGTCCGGTCCACGGCCAGGGCCTTGCCGGCCGGAACCTGGTGGGCCAGGGCCGAAGAGATTACCAGGGAGTCCAGTCCGGCCATCTCCTCCTTAAGCAAACCCACGGCCGACTCGGACGACTGGGCCCGGAAGGAGTTGGAGCAGACCAGTTCGGCCAAAAGGCCGGTGCGATGGGCCGGGGTCTGGACCTGGGGCCGCATCTCCAAAACCTCCACCGCTATCCCGGCTTGGGCCAGGCGCCAGGCCGCCTCCACCCCGGCCAGTCCGGCCCCGATAATTTTCAACGGTTGACGGCTCATTCGTCTTTGACCGGTTCGCTGAAGCGGCAGTTTCTCTTGGGGCAGGCCAACACTGATCCCTTTTTCAGGTCCTTGCGGACCAGGTGGGGGTGGCCGCAGGCGGGACAGGGCTTATTCACCGGCTTGTTCCAGACCACATAATCACACTTGGGATACTCCGAGCAACCGTAAAAGATCTTGCCCCTTTTGGAGGCCCGCTCCACCAGGTGGCCGGGACAGCCCTCTTCGGGACAGTCCACCCCGGTGGGGATGCCCTTGGCGTTCTTGCATTTGGGATAGGCGCTGCAGGCCAGGAACCGCCCCCCTCCCCGGGTGGCCTTGATTACCATGGGAGCGCCGCACTTGTCGCAGATCTCGTCCGTGGGCTCCTCCGGGGGCTTTTCCTCGCCGTTCTCCAGGGGCATAGTGGTTTGACACTCCGGATACCCGCTGCAGGCCAGGAACTTGCCGTATCGGCCCGACTTTTTGACCATGGGCTTGCCGCAGGACGGGCATTTCTGGTCCACCATCTCCTGGGTCTCGGGAACGATCCGGCCGTCCTCGTCCCGCTCAAAGTCGCTGGTGGTCTTGCATTCCGGATAGGCGCTGCAGGCCAGGAACTGGCCGTTTTTGCCCAGCTTGATAACCATCTCCGAACCGCAGGCGGGGCACTTTATATCCGTGGGCAGACCTTTCCGCTTAAGATCGGCCATGGAGGTTTTGGCCTGGGCCAGGGTTTGGTTAAAGGGTTCGTAAAACCCCTCCAGGGTCTCCCGCCAACCGGCTCGGCCCTCCTCCACCTTGTCCAGGTCAGTCTCCATCTGGGCGGTAAAGGTCTCGTTCAGCAGGTCGGGAAATGACTGCACCAGGAGATCGGTGACCACCATGCCCAGTTCGGTGGGGGCGAACCGGCCCTTGTCCCGCTGGGCGTAGGACTTGTTCTGGAGGACCGACAGGATGGAAGCGTAGGTGGAGGGCCGTCCGATGCCCTTCTCCTCCAGTTCCTTGACCAGGCTGGCGTCGGTGTAGCGGGGCGGGGGCTGGGTGAAGTGCTGCTTGGGGTCCAGCCCCTTTTCCTTCAGCTCCTGGCCTTCTTTAAGGTCTGGCAAAATCTTCTGCTCGGATTTTTCGGTCTGAAAAACCCGGCGATAGCCGTCAAAGCGGAGAATCGACCCCCCGGCCCGGAAGGTGTGGCCGGCCACGTTGATGTCGGCCGAGGTCTGATCCACCTGGGCCGGGGCCATCTGGGAGGCCATGAACCGCTTCCAGATCAGGTCGTAGAGCCTGGCCTGGTCCGGGGTCAGAAACCTTCGCACCCGGCCCATGTCCCTGAAGGCCGAGGTGGGCCGCACCGCCTCGTGGGCCTCCTGGGCCCGCTTGGGCGATTTGTAGGCCGGCGGGGTCTTGGGCAGGTAGGTGAATTTCTCTTCGGTTTCCGGCTTGTTCCCTTCCTCAAAGTGTTTGGCGATGTAGTCCCGGGCCTCTTCCTGGGCCTGGTCCGCGATCCGGGTGGAGTCGGTCCTCATGTAGGTGATCAGGCCCACAGAGCCCTGGTCCCCCAGTTCGATGCCCTCGTAGAGCTGCTGGGCCAGGGCCATGGTCTTGGCCGCGGGAAAGCCCAGCCGATTGAAGGAGTCCTGCTGGAGGGTGGAAGTGATGTAGGGCGGGGCGGGTTTGGGCTTGAGCCTGCGCCTGGTTATCTTATCCACAATCCAGGTCCGGCCCCTGATCGCGGCCACCACCTGTTCGGTCTGCTCCTGGTCGGCCAGTTCCGCTTTTTTCCTGCCGACCTTCACCAGCTTGGCCTCAAAAGGAGGGGGCGCAGATCCCTCCAGCAAGGCGGTCAGGGACCAGTACTCCTGGGGCTTGAAGGCCATGATGGCCCTCTCCCGGTCCACGATCATCCTCAGGGCCACGGACTGGACCCGGCCGGCGGAAAGACCCCGCTTGACTTTGTCCCAGAGCAGGGGCGAGATGTTATACCCCACCAGCCTGTCCAGGATGCGCCTGGCCTGTTGGGATTCGAACCGGTCCTGATTCACCGGCAGGGGGTTTTCCAGGGCCTTGTTGACCGCCTCCTTGGTTATCTCGTTGAACAACACCCGGTGAAAGCGTTTGCCCTCCGTCTTCTTGCCCCTGAGAGCCTCCCGGATATGCCAGGCGATGGCCTCCCCCTCCCGGTCCGGGTCAGGGGCCAGGTAGATCTCCTCGGCCTCGGCCGCGGCCTTGCGCAGCTCGGAGATAACCTTCTCCTTGCCTTTGGAGGTAACATAGGTGGGGGCGAACCCGTTCTCCACGTCCACCCCCAGATTACTCACCGGAAGATCCCGGATATGGCCCACCGAGGCCTTGACCTCAAATCCCGGGCCCAGATACTTTTTGATCGTCTTGGCCTTGGCCGGCGACTCCACGATCAGCAGCTTTTTAGGTTGGTTGGAACTCATTCAATCCTCTATAGTAAGTGTCAAAAATACGTTCCGTATTCTTGAAGGACCGCCGGGCAAAAAACGTGGTTTTTGCCCGGCTCACGGTCGCGCAAGCGACCGGCGGCCCGTATCCGGTCCGCTTAGAGCGGTCTTCTTGATTGAACATATTTCTGACAACCGCCCTAAGACGGTCACGATCCCAGTAGATCGTTTCCCAAAACGCTTTTACTCCGGGACGGCCCGGAGCGGCTTAAGTAATTTTTTTCACTCGCCCGGATTTATTCCGGTTCTGTTCCAGGGCCCACCCCTGTCCACATCCCCATTCAGTTTCTGACAAAAAGCTGGCCCGGCAGACGTCTGACTAGGCCCAGCAGTTCCAGGTCCAAAAGGATCACCTGAGTCTGTTGGGGCGGAAGCCCCGCCACCCTGATAAGTTCGTCGGCGTGAACCGGGGTGGCCTCCAGGAGCCCGAAAACCTTGGCCGCGTCCGGCTCCAGCCCTTCCATGGGGTCCGGTCCGGGCAAGGCGTCCTCGGCAAAGAGGGGCGCCTGCCCCGGCCTGACCCGGTCCGCCTCGGGCCAGAGCTCCTCGAGCACATCCGCCCCGGAGGTGACCAAAACCGCCCCCTGACGGATCAGATTGTGGGGGCCTTCCCGCCTTCTGTCAAATATGGGCCCAGGCACAGCCATGACCGTGCGCCCAAAATCAAGGGCATGATCCGCGGTGATCAGAGACCCCGAACGGGGCGACCCCTCGGCCACCACAACGCCCTTGGACAGCCCGGCGATAATGCGGTTGCGCACCGGAAAGGTTCCGGGACGCGGCTTGGTACCCAGGGGATACTCGCTCAACACCGCGCCGGAAAGGGCTATATCGGCCTTAAGCCGCCGGTTCGGGGGCGGATAGTTTATATCCAAGCCGCACCCCAGCACGGCGATGGTCCGCCCTCCCCCGTCCAGAGCGCCCTGGTGGGCCGCCGCATCCACGCCCACGGCCAGCCCCGAGATCACGGTCAGGCCCAGCCCGGCCATCTCCCAGGCCAACCTGGAAGTGGCCTTGAGGCCGTAATGGGTGGCCTGCCTGGAACCGACCACAGCCACGGCCTGTTTGTCCCTGGGTTCCAGGGTTCCCAGCCCGTACAGGGCCAGGGGAGGCACGGGGATCTCCTCCAGGAGGGCCGGATACCGTTCATCCCCCAGAACCACGGCCCAGCCGCCCATGGACTCCAGTCGCTCCATCTCCTGCTCGGCCCGTTCCAGGGCCTTGCTCGGATCCAGATCCACGTCACGGGGCAGACGGGCAGCCTCCCGGACCTTTCCCGGATCGGCGGCCAGGATCTCCTGGGCCGAACCGAAATAATCGATCAGGACCATGCTCCGAACCGGTCCCACCCCCGGGCTGAGGGCCAGGGCCAATCGTGATTGTCTCTCTTCCGGGGTAATGATCCCATCCTCCCGTTTGGGCTCCCCTCTCAGGCCAGCTAACATATACACCCCGTCCCCTCCCGTCAACCCCGGCCTTTTTTGATATCGCTAAAACGGGAAGACAGGCGATCGGGGCCAGGCCTCCCCCGGACCGGCCCCGAACCAATATAAGCATTGCCATTTCAACGCCCGTATGATAAAAGATCGTACAAATATCAGAGGCTTCCATGACTAGAAAGTTGAGCCGCGACCACTATTTCCAAAAAGCCAAGAAAGACAATTACGCCGCCAGGTCGGTTTATAAGCTGGAAGAGCTGGACAATCGGTTCAAGCTTCTAAAAAAGGGCCAGAAGGTCCTTGACCTGGGGGCCTCTCCGGGATCTTGGAGCCAATACGCCATTAAACGAATCGGGCCCGCGGGGCGCCTGGTGGCCCTGGATCTCAAACCGCCCAAAGAAGAGATACCGGGGGTAAGGTGGATTGTGGCCGACGTGGAGACCCTGGAGCCGGAGGCGTTGCTGGAGGACGGAGGTCCTTTCGACCTGGTCCTGTCCGACATGGCCCCCGGCACCACCGGCAACAAGAACGTGGACGCCATCCGCTCGACGGAGTTGGCCCGGACCGCTTTTGGCCTGGCCGGAAGGCTGTTGAAGCCAAAAGGCGCGGCCGTGGTAAAGGTCTTCATGGGGCAGGATTTTCAGGAACTGATACTCGAGGTAAGATCACGGTTCAACCGTTCCAAAAGCGTTAAACCCAAGGCCAGCCTCAAGGAGAGCAGAGAAACCTACCTTTTGGCCTGGGAGCCGAAGTTTTGATCCACCCCGTTCATCGAAAAGGGGTATCATAGCCGAAAACAGCGGTCCTGGTCCGCGGCGAATCAAATCCCCTGGCGGGTTAAAGGAGGAGGCATTATGTCCGGCCATTCCAAATGGTCCACAATTAAAAGGAAAAAGGGCGCGGCCGACGCCGCTCGGGGGAAGCTCTTCACCCGGCTCATCAAGGAGATCACCATCGCCGCCCGAATCGGCGGGGGAGACGTGGACGGCAACCCCAGGCTCAGGACCGCAGTGGCCAACGCCAAGGCCCAGAACATGCCCAAGGAAAACATCGACCGGGCCATTAAAAAAGGCACCGGCGAGTTGGAGGGCGTGACCTACGAGGAGATCCTCTACGAGGGGTACGGGCCCGGCGGCGTGGCCATCATGATCGAATCCCTGACCGACAACAAGAACCGGACCGTTTCGGACGTGCGCTTCACTCTGGGCAAGCACAACGGTTCCCTGGGCACCTCCAATTCCGTGGCCTATATGTTCTCCAAGAAGGGGCTCATCACCGTGCTCAAGGAGGGCGCCGACGAGGAGGCCCTCATGGAGCTGGCCCTGGAGGCCGGAGCCGAGGACATCAAGGACGAAGACGATATTTTCGAGATCATAACCGATCCGGCCGACCTGGAGACCGTCCGGGAGGCTGTGGAAGGGGCCGGATTGGAGATCGAATCCGCGGAACAGGCCCGCATTCCCTCCACCACCGTTGCCCTGGACAACAAGGCCGCGGTTAGTTTTCTGAAACTCCTGGACGGCATCGAAGACCTGGACGACGTCCAGAACTTCTGGCACAACGCCGAATTCCCGGAGGGATTCGACGAGGGGGAGGAGTAACATCGGGCTGGTTATCGGCATCGACCCCGGCTCCAAGGTGACCGGGTACGCCCTGGTTGAAGCCGGGCCCGGATCCGGGCCGGTCTGTCGCTTGGCCGGGGAGATCAGGCCCAGCCCGACCTGGCCCCTGTCCCGCAGGCTGGCTGCGGTCTTTGAGGGTCTGGACCGGATAATTGCCCAACACCGCCCCCTGGAGATGGCCGTGGAGGATATCTTTTTCGCCAAGAACGCCAGATCCGCCCTGGCCCTGGGACATGTCCGGGGAGTGGCCCTCCTGGCCGCGGCCCGAAACGGCCTTCCCGTGGCCACCTACTCGCCCAACGCCATCAAGAAATCCGTGGTGGGATACGGCCGGGCCTCCAAGGACCAGGTGGGCCGGATGGTCTGCTCCCTGCTCTCCATCAGGGAGATTCCGGGCCAGGACGTGACCGACGCCCTGGCCTGCGCCGTGTGCCATCTCAATTCCTCGGCCACCGAGCAGCGGCTGAAAGCGGCCCTGGAAAAACAATGATCGCCCGGCTTAGAGGAATTCTGGCTGAAAAGCAGGCCGACCAGCTCATCCTGGACGTCAATGGGGTGGGCTACCGGGTCATGACCACCCTGTCCACCTTTTATCAGCTCCCCGAGCCGGGCCGGGAGGTGGAGCTCACCATCCACACCCATGTCAGCGATTCGGCTCTGGATCTGTACGGGTTCCTGACAACTCAGGAGAAGGCCACCTTCACCCTTCTTTTGGGCGTCTCGGGCATCGGCCCCCGGCTGGCCCTGGGCGCCCTGTCCGGAATAGAGGCCCCGGAACTGCTCAAGGCCCTGGCCGCCGGCGATCTGCTGCGGCTGACCTCCATCCCCGGGGTAGGCAAAAAAACAGCCCAGCGGATGATCCTGGAACTCAAGGACAAGGCCATCTCCCTGGGCTGGTCCACCGCGGGTCCGGCGGCCGGATCAGGAGGACCAGAGGACGAAACCAGGGAGGACGCCATCTCCGCCCTGCTCAATCTGGGCTACAATCGCAACCAGGCCGAACAGGCCGTCCGAACGGCCCAAAAGGAGCTGCCCCAGGGTCCGGCCCTGGAAGAACTTCTCAAGGCCGCCCTCAAGCAGCTGGCCAGATAGGGCTCGGTGCGATGGCGGGCCTTTTTGCCAATACGCTCGGGCCGCATCGGGAACCGCCCCTTGACAAACCGCAAAGATAGGATCAGGCCATGACCCTTGATTACAGACTGCTGGACCCGGAGAGCGACGGAGAGGAATCCGGGCTGGAGCTGGGTCTGAGGCCCAAATCCCTGGACGAGTACATCGGCCAGGACCGGGTCAAGGAGAAACTGAGGGTCTACATCAAGGCTGCCAAACAGCGGGGCGAACCCCTGGATCACGTCCTGGTCTACGGCCCGCCGGGTCTGGGCAAGACCACCCTGGCCCACATTATCGCCCAGGAGATGGGGGTCTCCATCAAGACCACGGCCGGGCCGGTGGTGGAGCGTTCCGGAGACCTAGCCGCCCTGTTGACCAACCTCAACCCCTTTGACGTCCTGTTCATCGACGAGGTCCACCGCCTGCCCCACGTGGTGGAGGAGATTCTCTATCCGGCCATGGAGGATTTCAAGCTGGAATTGATCATCGGCGAGGGGCCGGCGGCCCGCAACGTCCAGCTGGATCTGCCCCGCTACACCCTGGTAGGGGCCACCACCCGGGCCGGGCTCCTGACCCCGCCCCTGCGCGACCGGTTCGGGGTGATCGAGCGGGTGGATTTTTACAATCCCGAGGATCTCACCAAAATCGTGCTCCGCTCCGCCAATATTCTGAACGCCCCCATTGACCGGGACGGGGCCGGGGAGATCGCCTCCCGCTCCCGGGGCACCCCCCGGGTGGCCAACCGGCTGCTCAGAAGAGTCCGGGATTTCGCCCAGGTAAAGGGCGACGGCAGGATCACCCGGGACCTGGCCGACTACGCCCTGGACGTGCTGGAGGTGGACCGGGCCGGGCTGGACCGGATGGACCGGGGCATCCTGGCCTGCATCATCGACAAGTACAACGGTGGACCGGTGGGCCTGGAGACCATGGCCGCGGCCCTTTCCGAGGAGAAGGACACCCTGGAGGACGTCTACGAACCCTATTTGATGCAGCAGGGCTACATCAAAAGAACCCCCAGGGGCCGGGTGGCCACCCCGGCCGCCTACGCCCATCTCAAAAGGGAGCTGAAACGCGGACCGAAATCCGCAAAACTTTTTGATTGAGCTTGCCGATCGTTAAATTATGATTATGGTTGATTCATCAATATGAGTTTAAGGAGAGAGCAGGTTAGATGAGCCAAGACAGCCAGACCAGGCCGAACCCGGAACTGCCCGAGGATGAGACCGTATTGATCGAAAACGTAACCGTCTCCTCTGAATCTGAGGGGCACAAGGTCATCCTCAAGGAAAAGGCCGAATCCCAGGGACAGGTGGAGATGTATGTGGGCGGTTCGGAGCTGGCCGCCATCGCCAAGGAACTGGGCCTTTTGGAATCCACCCGGCCCCTGCCCCATGAGCTTTACACCGCCATTATGGAAGGCCTGGACATCAAGTTTGAAGAGCTGACCATCTACGGTCTGTCGGAGAACGCCTATCTGGCCCGCTTGAATTTCACCAAGATGGGCAAGAATGAATCCATAGAGATCCGGCCCTCGGACGGCGTGGCCCTGGCTCTGAAGCACGGGCTGCCCATTAAGCTCAACCGCCGCCTTCTCAAGGGTATCCTTTCCCTGGAGGACCAGGCCACCATGAATGATCTGGTCAAGGCGGTTAAGTTCTAGTTATTGGATCACTCTGGTCTTGATCCGGGCAGGCGGAGGAAAAACGTTCCGGCATAAAACCCTCACAGTGCCGAGGTTGCACCCCCGGCGACATGGCCGGAACCAATTTCCCGCAATCGCGCCATTTTGTTCTTCCCAAGAAGAAGGAAGGCGGTCTGGTAGGGCGAGGTTGTTGGGGGAGGGCTATATCAGGCGGCGGAGCTGGGTTCCCGCTTAAAAGCGATACGTTGCAATACATGCGGTGTCAGGGCCATACCCCCGGCACCGGGTTTGAAACATATTTCTGATAGATACTCTAACCTTTAACCAACTGCGATCAAGCATCCCACCCGCCTTCCTCTTTCAAAACCTGCTCCATGTTCCGGTCCGTCCGCCCTGAGCTACAACCGGTTTTGGCGGCGGAAACGCCCCCCCGCCGGCAGCTCAACCCGGAGCAGGCCCCTGGGCGGGGTTGATTATCCGGAAAACAAGGAGTCCGAACAACGAGGCCGCAGCCGCGGCCAGGTAGAGGCCCCCGAAGCCCCATTCTTCGCCGATCCTTCCCAGCATAATCGAGCCCACGAACACGCCCCCGTCCACAGCCCCGGTGTAGATGGCGATCATCTTGGGTCGGATGGAATAGGGCTTGTCCCGGATCACCAGCGCGGCCAAAGCGGGATAAACCATCCCGTGGCCCAGGCCCACGGCCAGGCCGGTTAAAAAGAAGTGAAAGGCTGTCCGGGCGGGTATCAGCCCCAGGAACCCCAGAGCGGAAATGATCAGGGCCACGGGGATTACTTTCTTCTCCCCGACCCGATCAGCCAGCCGGCCCCCGATAAACCGGGTGATGACGGCCGCGGTTGAAAAGGCGATGAAAAATATGGAAACCAGGCCGATATGGCGCTGCTGGGCGTAGAGACTCACGAAATTGGTATGAGATGCCATGCCGATGCCGAACATGATCGCAATCACGTTTATAGCCATCACGTCCCGCCGCACCATGATTTTTAAAAAGGATTCCGTTGGAGCGGGGGCGCCGTACTCCAGACTCCGGTCCACATCCGGAATCTTGCGAACCAGGAACAGGGGGATCACGCTTAAGCCCGAAGTGGTGATGAACAGCAGATCAAATCCGGACTGGGTGATGATCAACTCGCCCAGCACCGGCCCCACCGCCATGGCGATGAGCCCGGAGACGCCGAACATGCCCACTCCCTCGTTGAGCCTGGCCGGAGGGATGATGTCCGAGGCCCAGGTGAAACCGGTGGTTATGCACACGGACAGGCCGATGCCGTGGACCACCCTGACCCCCAGCATGGTCCAGTAGTACTCGCTGAGAGGCCCTCTGAAGGTCAGGTAGGCCAGAGGTGACAGGATAAAGATGGTGGCCCCGGTGTAAAGGGCTCTCCTCCGGCCCAGGTGGTCGATCAGCCAGGTGGCCAGAGGCCTGGCCAGGACCGCGGAAAGGGCCCAGATGCCCATTATCAGGCCCACATCCGTTTTGGTGGCCCCGTTGTTCTGGAGAAAGATGGGAAACAGGTAAAAAAAACCCATCCCCAGGGTAAAGCAGAGGTGGGCTCCGCCCAGGGCCAGGAACCATTTGGTGTAAAGACCGTCGTTCACTTAAAAGTACTCCCGGAAATGGTCCCACAGCCGGCTCAGATGGGTGGCGGGATCGTTCCTGTATTCATCCGGGGAAAGATCGATGAAATCGTCTTTGATCAAGGAGCCGGGCCCTGAGTTCAGGGCCTTGACCAGGGGCTCCGCCGCCTCCTTGGGCTCGCCGCCTCTATCCAGGAGCCCCGTCCGGTGGTGTCGGGGAAACAGGCCCCAGGGCGGTTCAAGGGCCCGTTCCGGGGAAGGGTCGATAAGGTTGAACCAACACAGTCCGGCAGGTCCGTCCAAGGGGCCGGTCTGCCCGGCCAGGACACGGGCCGCCTCAAAGGTCTCATCGTCCGGAACGGCCTCCCCGAACAGGCGTCCCGCCACCGGCTCCGCCGGTTTTTCCCAGAGCCAGCGGGCCATGGTCCGCAGAAAGGCGGCTGCGAGCATTTCCCCGGACAACCCCTGGGGCGCCTGCCGCGCCTCTTTTCCAAAGCCCAAGGTATCCACCCTGAGCAGGTCGACCTCCGGACAGAGGGCTGCCACCAGGTCCGGCCGCGCCAGCTCCGGCCAGCCCAGGTCCAGACTTATCCCGGTCTGTTCGTCCCTGGTCCGGATCTCGGCCACAAAGGAGCGCAGAACCAGTTCCGCGGCTCCCGGCTCCGGCCTGACCCAGTCCAGAGCCCGGTCCAGCACGGACCAGCCGGCGATGGCCGGGTGTCCGGCCGTGGCGCTCACAAACTCTCGCAGGGTGCGGATTCTGCGGCTGATCAGGGCGGGGTCGGTCCACCAGTCCAGGGGCTGCAGATACCTGACCTTGCCCTGGACAAAGACCTGTTTCCTTCCTTCCCAGCTCGGCGGCCGGACCATCTCCTTGGCGGTCCAATCCAGATCCAGGACCAGTTGAGCCAGCGGGTTCAGGATCACCCCGACCCCGCCCTCCCCGGCTGCGTCCAGGGCCAGGATGAACCGGTCCAGAAACTCCATCAACTGCCTGGGCGAAAGGGTTAGGGATTCCTCCAGAACAGGAACAAGGAGCGAGGTCAGCCCCAGGGATGAGGCAATGCGGGCGGTCCGGCCCAGGGCCTCCGGGTCCGGGGCCGACAGATCAACCAGCCCCCTGACCGGGCAGATGTATTTGGCGGTCTGGTTCATCGAGGATTACCGCAGCCTCGGATCCCGGTCCCGGGCCAGGGGCCCGGGACCGGGCCGCCCGGTCAGTGCCGGAATGATCTCTGTCCGGTGAAGGCCATGAAGGCTTTGTACTCGTTGACCGCCTGAATGACCTCGAAGTCACGCAAAGAGCCGCCCGGCTGGATCACCGCCCTGGCGCCCTGCTTCAGGCCCACCTCCACCCCGTCCCGGAAAGGGAAGAAGGCGTCGGAGACCATGGTCGAGCCGGCCAACCCGCCCTTATCCTTCTGGCAGGCGTCGTAAATCTTTTCCTTGTCCTCCACCGGACGCTTGAGGGTGTCCACCTCTGCCTCCAGCTGCTTGTAGGGGATGCCGAACTCCCGGAAGCAGAGCGCGTCGGCGTACTTGGTGTAGGCCTTGAACACGGCGATCTCGGCCACGCCCACCCGGTCCTGCTCACCGGTGCCGATGCCCACGGTCACGCCGTCCTTGACGAATATGACCGAGTTGCTGGTCACGCCCTGCTCCACGGCCCAGCCGAAAAGCATGTCCTCTATCTCCCGGGGCTCGGGTTGGCGTTTCACCTCGAAAACCCGGCCCTCCTTCTCAGCCCTGGCCGGAAGCAGGTCGTCGGCCGAACGGACGGTGTTCAGGGCCGACTGCTGGACGATCAGTCCGCCGTCGGTGAGGGATTTGAAATCCAGGAAACGCATGTCCCGGTAGCGGCTCAGATCGGCCAGGCGGGAAAGGCGGATGATCCTCAGGTTCTTGGCTTTCTTGAGGATATCCAGGGCGCCCTGCTCGAACTCGGGAGCGGCCACCACCTCCAGATAGCGTTCGGCCAGGGCCTGGGCCAGATCCTTGTCCACGGCCCGGTTGAACACGGCCGCCCCGCCAAAGGCGGCGATCCGGTCGGCCAGATCGGCCTTGAGATAGGCCTCCGTGATGCTCTCCGCCCTGGCCACGCCGCAGGGGTTGTTGTGTTTGACGATCACCGCGCAGGGTTTTTCGGGCAGTTCCCGAAGGATGATCAGGGCCGCGTCCACATCGGTCAGGTTGATCTTGCCCGGGTGCTTGCCGAACTGGAGGAAGTCCTCCTCGCTCACGGCTGAGACCAGGCCCCGGCCGGGATCGATATACCGGGTCCCGGCCAGTTCCAGGTTGCCCGTAACCAGCTCGAACAGGGCCGCCTTCTGGTTGGGGTTCTCGCCGTAGCGCAGGCCCTGCCGGGTCTCGCCCATGGCCCAGGACCGCTTTTTGTATCCCAGGGTGCAGCCCCCCAGGGTGATGGTCATATCCTCTGGAAAATCATCCTCGATGATCTTGAAATAATCCTGACGCAGGTCGGACATGAGAGCCTCCCTTGGTTTTTTATTGCATCCAGCGGCCATGGACAGCAATCGAAGATGAAAGCCATGACCTGAATATGTTCCGCAAAAGGTGTCCTGGATGTGACCCCGGCACCACCCGCTATTTTCCGTGGTGTCAGGGCTGCGTCCCTGACGCCTCACCAGATGATCGGGTTATGCCAGATCGGCCCCTAACATCCCAGAGCCGGTACTCTCTCACAATCTCCTTCTCCCCCACTGGGGGAGAAGGTCGGGGTGAGGGGGTATCTTTTTTTGGTGGTGTCAGGGTCACACCCCCGACACTTCATCTCCTAAACCCTCTCCGCCCTTTTCCCGGCCTCTTCTAACCCTCGTCCTTGTCCAGATCCAGCTTGAGCGACAGTTCGTGGAGCTGTTTCCAGTCCACCTCCTCCGGGGCGCTGGTCATGAGGCACACGGCCCGCTGGGTTTTGGGGAAGGCGATCACGTCGCGGATGGTCTCCCGCCCGGCCAGAAGCATGACCAGCCTGTCCAGGCCAAAGGCGATTCCGCCGTGGGGCGGAGCCCCGTAGCGGAAGGCGTCCAGCAGGAAGCCGAACTTATCTTCAGCCTCCTCCGGCCCGATGCCCAGGGCCTTGAACATCTTCTCCTGAACCTCCCGGCTGTGGATCCGGATGGATCCTCCCGCCACCTCATTGCCGTCCATAACCAGGTCGTAGGCCCTGGCCCTGACCGCGCCGGGGTCCTCCGCCATTCTGTCCAGATCCTCCCTCAGGGGGGAGGTGAAGGGATGGTGCATGGCCACGTAGCGCTTCTCTTCCGGGTCGTATTCCACCAGGGGGAACTGGGTCACCCAGAGCAGCTTGTGCTCGTCCGGAATGAGGCCGGTCATCTCGGCCAGTTTGAGCCGCAAATGGCCCAGGGAGTCGTTGACCACCTTGACGCTGTCCGCCCCGAAGAAGATGATGTCTCCCACGGCCATGTCCAGCCGCTCGACCATGGCCGCCCTCTCCTCTTCGGTGAAGAACTTGGCGATGGGCGACTGCCAGGAGGAGTCCTCCTTGATCTTGACCCAGGCCAGCCCCTTGGCCCCGTAGGCGCTGACATACTTGGCCAGGTCGTCGATCTCCTTGCGGGACAGATCGGCTCCGTTCTTGAGGTTGATGGCCTTGACCATTCCCTTTGATTTGGCCGCCTGGGCGAACACCTGGAACCCGGACCCGGCCACGATGTCCGAGATATCCACCAGTTCCAGCCCGAAACGGATGTCCGGCTTGTCCAGGCCGTAGCGACCCACGGCCTCGGCATAGGTCAGCCGGGGCAGGGGCAAAGTCAGGTCCCGGCCCAGTACCTCCTTGAACAGGGAGGCCATGAGCCCCTCGGCCAGGGTATAGATATCCTCTTCGACCACAAAGGACATCTCGATGTCGATCTGGGTGAACTCGGGCTGACGGTCGGCCCGCAAATCCTCGTCCCGGAAACATCTGACGATCTGGAAGTAGCGGTCGAAACCGGAGACCATTAAAAGCTGCTTGAACAACTGGGGCGACTGGGGCAGAGCGTAGAACCGGCCCGGGTTGACCCGGCTGGGCACCAGATAGTCCCGGGCCCCCTCCGGGGTGGAGCGGGTCAGGACCGGAGTCTCCAGCTCCATAAAGCGATGGCTGTCCAGATAATTCCGGGTGGCCTGGCAGACCTGGTGGCGGAGTTTGAAATTGCGGCTCATCTCCGGCCGCCGCAAATCCAGATAGCGGTGTTTGAGCCGGACCGTCTCTCCGGCGTCGATATCGTCCTCGATCATGAAGGGCGGCGGCTCCGAGGTGTTGAGGATCTCAATCCAGTCGCAGATCACCTCTATCTCGCCCGTGGCCAGTTTGGGGTTGGCCATGCCCTCCAGCCGGGGCCGGACCTTGCCCTCCACGGCCAGGACGTACTCGTTGCGGACCTTGTCGGCCATCTGGTGGGCGGCCGGGTCCACGGACGGATCAAAGACCACCTGGGTGATCCCCTCCCGGTCGCGCAGGTCCACGAAGATCACCCCGCCGTGGTCCCGGCGGCGGCCGGCCCAGCCCATGAGCACGACCCGCTGGCCCACCTGGTCCAGGGAGAGTTGGTTAAGATGGTGGGTCCGTTTTTTGTCTTCCCAAGTTATGGACATTGTCACGCTTTCTTATGCAGAATCCGGGGCAGGGTCTGGTTCAGGGAATCCAGGTCCAAGGTCTGCTGCTCCCCGCCCTCCATTATCTTCAGCACGGCCTGGCCGGCCTTGATCTCTTCCGGGCCCAGGATCAGCACGGCCCGGACCCCCATTTTGCCGGCCCGCCTGAGCTGGGCCTTGAGGCTTTTGCCTTCCGCTTCCAGGACCACCTTGAGCCCGCCCAGCCGAAGCCGGTGGGAGATCTTCAGGCCCATCTC
Source organism: Desulfarculia bacterium (assembly GCA_963662305.1). GTDB lineage: Bacteria > Desulfobacterota > Desulfarculia. The sequence continues at coordinate 176,075 of OY759352.1, forward strand.
CTCGGCCTGGTCCCCCAGCATGGCCATGAACAGGTCCGCCTCTTCCGGGGGCGGTTCCAGGTCGGACAGCAGGAGCAGCCGCTCAATGCCGATGGCGAAACCTGTGGCCGCCTGGGGCGGACCGCCCACCTCCTCGATCAGATCGTCGTAGCGGCCTCCGCCACAGACCGCGTCCTGGCCGCCCAGCTTGTCCGAGACCACCTCAAAGGTGGTGCCCACATAATAGTCCAGCCCCCGGACCAACCGGTTGTCCAGATTATACTCCACCTTCAGGGAATCCAATCCCCGCCGCACCAGTTCGAAGGCCGACTCGCACTTGCCGCAGAGGTGGTCCGCCGAAGAGGGCGCGTCCTTGACTATGGCCTGGCAGGAAGGTTGCTTGCAGTCCAAAACACGCAAGGGGTTCAGCTCCAGCCTGCGGCGGCACTCGTCGCAGAGCCCCTCTTCCCGTTCCTTGAGAAAAGCCACCAGCTTTTCCCGGTAGGCGAGACGGCATTCCTTGCAGCCCAGGGAGTTGAGGCGCACGGTCACCCGGCCCACCTGGCAGGCTTCCAAAAAAGCCACCAGCATGCCGATGAGCTCCGCGTCCACCAACCCCTCGTCCACGCCCATGACCTCGGCGTCGATCTGGTGGAACTGGCGGAAACGGCCTTTCTGGGGCCGCTCGTGGCGGAACATGGGGCCCATGGTAAAGACCTTCCACCCGCCGGGTTGGTTGTAGAGCTTGTGCTCCACATAGACCCTACAGAGCTGGGCCGTGGCCTCGGGCCGCATGGTCAGAGAGTCTCCGGAGCGGTCGGTAAAGGTGTACATCTCCTTTTCCACCACGTCCGTGGTTTCGCCGATGCCCCTGATGAACAGCTCCGTTTTTTCCAGAATGGGAGAGCGGACTTCGTGAAAACCGAACCTGGGAAAGAACTCCCGGGCCAGGTCCTCGACCATCCGCCATTGGCCGGTCTCCTCCGGCAGAATATCCTTCATTCCCCGGATGGCTTGAAACTTCAACGCAACACTCCTGATGCCGGACTGGGGTGAGTCCTGAAAATTCCTGTTTCCCAGGCGGTTCCCCTAGTTTCAGGAATCAGGGAAGCCGCGCTGACGAAACCATGTATTTAAGCCTGTTGGGGGGTGATTGTCAAGAGCGGCCAGGAAAGGGACGGGGATCTTGTATTGGAACAGGGAATAGGGATGCGGGGAAGGAAAAGGTTGAAAGAATGACGGTTCGGTTCCGTCATACCAAGTAGGCGCTACGCGGAAAAGGCGTGTTGCGGAAGCGGGTTTCATGTTGGGTTCAGAAAAGGAGAGTGAAAGATGAGGCGGATGATTATTGTTGCGGGATTGGTGCTTTTGCTTTTGATTCCCCAACTTGCGCTCGCGGATGAGCAGCCCGGCGTATTGCTGGGATACTACACCTCCACGGGTTACTACAGAACCGATCACAAGGGTGGCTGGTATGCCCCGGACGGGGATCATATCCGCACCGACCATAAGGGCGGCTGGTATATACCGGGTGGAAAACACATGCGTACCGATCATACGGGTGGCTGGTATCTGCCGAATGGGAAGCGTATGCGCATCGATCACGTGGGCGGGTGGTATATGCCGGATGGGAGGCGTATACGCACTGACCGTAAGGGCGGGTGGCGTTTCCCGGATGGGGGGACTTTGCGTTCGGATGGAAAGGGGGGCTGGTATAGGAGATGAGGGAGGTGGGGATAGGTTGGGGGGGGTTTTCGAATGTGGGAGGAAAGGGGGAGGTGGCTGAGTTGGGGTTTTGAAAATATGGACGTTGTCGTTTAGGAATACTAACCGGTCTACTGTGCTACTTGCCGAATCAATCGATTTCATGGTATATTTTTGCACAGTAAAGGAATTACATACTTTGCTTTTATGGTAGCTTAGCCTGAGACGTCTCAGGCGAACAGAAATGAGAACACCGCATCTCATACGGGTCAATTTAATCATTGTTGGGCATCGAGGTGACTAATCATGGGACTTAAAATACACTCAATTTCTGAGCTCCCGGATGAGGTAATTCGAGGATACTATGTCTACCTTCTCGACTACGGCTGGGAAGAGCCACTCGGCCGTGCACTCCGCGACAACTTTGAAATAATGGCGAATATTGCTTCACGTAATGACGCAGTTGTGATTCTTGGTCTCACTGGTTCCGAATTCAATGATGAAATCCTTTCATGGCATGGTATTAATGGGAGGAGTGCTGACGACTTGTTGCCAGCCATTCTTATTACGAACAAGCACCCATCCCACTTTAACCGCATGCATGGTTCCTGGGATCAGAATCGCGACCACCTTGTAATTATTCCTCTTCGTGGACATTGCACGACACCGACCGATATCACTAAATTAATCGAAGGTATTTTTAAGGATATCAAGGCAAAGCTACCTCTCTCTAACTTTTCAATCGCCAAAGAGGAACAGGCGGGTGTGAAGGGTGCAATCCTTGATGCGGTCGTTCTGCGGCCTTCAGTAGGGGGAGTGGGTGTTGATCTTAAAACGTTGCTATCTCGTTTAATGAAAGGAAAACATGAAAAGACAAAACGGTACTAAGGAATTCGGCGAAAAGCTATAATTTGGTATGCAAGTATAACCAGGGACGGTCTTCACTTCCTGAGATAGAAAACATCGCAAGAATGAAATAATTCAAACAGCAGTCCCCTCCTTCAAAACTTCCGGTCTGATCCCGTTTCAACAACCCCAAACAGCCCAATAGAAGGATGGCCATTCCCTGAAATAGCCCCTACCCCTCCACAACCAAATCCCCGCACACAACCTTCCTAACCCTTCCTCCTGTTTCCAACAACAACGCCCCCTGCTCGTCTATGCCCCTGGCCAAACCCGTTATCCTGTCCCCGTTATCCCGGACCACCACTTTCCGCCCCAGGGTCCAGGACAGCCCGGTCCACTCTTGGCGGAGCCGCTCCGGGTCCATCTCGGCGCGCAGGGCCATCTCGGCCACGTACTCCCGCAGGATCGCGAACCGGTCCACGGGGCGGCCCAACTCTCCGGCCAGGTCCACGGCCTCCACATCCGGGGGGTGGGCCGAGGTGTTCAGCCCCACCCCGATCACGGCCCAGTCGATCCTTCCCTGGGAGGCTTTCAGCTCGGTCAGGACCCCGGCCAGTTTTTTGCCGTCCAGGAAAAGATCGTTGGGCCACTTGAGCAAAGGCTGCAGCCCGGTCACCCGTTTCACGGCCCGGGCCATGCTCACGGCCGCGGCCATGGTCAGGCCGAAAGCCCGGCCCACCTCCAGGTTGGGCCGCAGTACCAGGCTGAACATCAGATTGGCCCCGGCAGGGGATTGCCAGACCCGGTCCAGCCTGCCCCGGCCCCGGGTCTGAAAGTCGGCCACCACCAGGGTCCCGGAAGAACTTCCCTGGGCCGCCAGCTCCTTGGCCGCCCGGTTGGTGGAGTCGATCTCCGGGAAAAAGCAGATTCGGGTCTCCGGGACAATATCCCGGAGAGCCTGGCTCATTTCTGGGGGAACAGGTGCGCTCATTGCTAATCGGCGGCCAAAAAGGCGGCCATGGCCTCCTTGCCCATGAACAGGTCCACCTTGGAGATCAGCTCAAAGGGCGAGTGCATGCCCAGGACCGGGACCCCAAAGTCCACCACGTCCATGCCGTACACGGCCAGGTATTTGGCGATGGTGCCGCCGCCGCCCTCGTCCACCTTGCCCAGGCCCCCGGCCTGCCACATGACCTTGGCCTTGGCCAGTACGCCCCGCAGCCAGCCCATGTATTCCGCATCCGCGTCCGAGGTGGAATACTTTCCGCCCGAGCCGGTGTACTTGACAATGCAGGGCCCGTAGCCCAGATAGGCCGCGTTGCGCTTTTCGTGCACCTCGGGCCAGTCCGGGTCAAAGGCCGCGGCCACGTCCGCGGAAAGGCAGCGGGAGTTATAGAGCGCCTCCTGCACGGCCCAGGCCGACTTTTTCTGCCCCGTGGCCGCCAGCAGCTCGGCCGCCACGTGCTCCAGGAACCGGGACTTGGCTCCGGTGGCCCCGTCCGAGCCGGTCTCCTCCTTGTCCATGAACAGGCAGATGCCCGGCCGGACCGGGTCCTTGATCTCCAGGGCGGAGCGCAGGGCCTGGTACGAAGAAACCCGGTCGTCGTGGCCGTACCCGCCGATAAGGGCCCGGTCAAACCCCACGTCCCGGGCCTTGTCCGCCGGAACCGCCTCCAGCTCGGCGGAGATGAAATCCGCCTCTTCCAGGCCGTAGTGTTCATCCAGGTACTGCAGCACGGCCAGCTTGAACCGTTCCTTGACCTCCGGGTTGTTCACCGGACGGCTGCCCACGATCAGGTTCAGCTTTTCGCCCACAAAAGCCTCGGACAGCTTTTTCTCGGACTGGGCCTTGCGGGCCAAGTGGGGCAGCAGATCGGCCACGGTAAAGACCGGGTCATCCTCCTTGAACCCCACTTCGATCTCGATCTTGCGGCCGTCCGGCTTGATCACCACCCCCACCAGGCCCAGGGGCCTGGCCACCCACTGGTGTTTCCTGATTCCGCCATAGTACTGGGATTTCAGAAAAACTACCTCGGCCTCTTCGTAAAGCGGATTGGTCTTGAAATCCAGCCTGGGGCAGTCCACATGGGCGCCCACAATGTGGACGCCCTCCTCCACCGGCCTCTGGCCCGGCCAGGCCAGGGCCGCGGCCTTGCCCCGGTGGGTCATGAAGAACCTGCCCGGGCCCCGGCCCTTTTCCTGGAAGCCCTTTTTAGCGGCCGCTTCAAGGATATACTCCACGGCCCTGCGCTCGGTTTTGGCCGAGTCCAGAAAGGCCTTGTACTCTTCGGCGAATTTGAAAACGCTCTTTTCCTGGGTTGCGGTGAGCTTGTCCCAGATCAGCTCGGGTTTGCGGGACAGCTTGTCCCAGGCTTTCTTGGCCTCCTTGGCCGGAGTCTTGGCCATTCAATCCTCCGTATTAAGCTGGCAAATAGTCAATAGTGCACCTTATTAAATTTTTAAACACATTGTGCACTTTTCATTTACCGCTGAACAATGTCGTAATTACTTAGAATCAGAACGGAAATTCAGAATGTTTTCCACCCTGTAATCCCATATTTGTGATTTTCACAAAATCAGTTAATCCACACTTCTCACAATACAGTTTGAATACTAACGTGAATCCGTATTTTGCTTTGCTTTCACACTGTTCATTGTATTCATTAAGTTCTTCTTTTTGATGCACACCGTATTCTAAAATGCGCATAATTTCATGATCAGGACATTCTGGGCAATAAAAATAGAAATAATCCGTTGCACCAGTTGCTCCCGTTAAACGCCCTTCCTGAACCCGTTCAGATCCGTGATAATCTCTGCCATCGTTAAAATTTGATGCGCCCATTAAATTTCCCCCCTTCTAATCTTTCGCTAAAGAATAAGACCGGTTCGGCCCTCAGACAATGCCGAACAGCAGATTCTTGAACTTTTTCACGGTTTCCTCGTCCACCTCCGACCCGATCCGGGCCATGAACATGTTCTCCGGGCGGAGGGAGACGTTCGGTTCGTTGGTCGGATACCTCTTGAAATCGTAGGGGGCCAGGAGGTGAGTCAGCAACTCCCGGTACTCCTTGGCCGTCTTGCCGGTGCCCTCCAGGTCCCAGGTCCAGGAGTAACCCACCATGTAGGTGATCCTTTTTTCGATGAGGTGGTTGGTCAGGCCCAGGTTCAGCAGTTTCTGGCCCAGCTTGGTGGTCCGATAGTTGCGGGAGACCTCCAGGGCCACGATCTCGTAGAGGGTGCCCGGCCCCAGTCGGCCCCAGAAATCGCTCTTGTCCGGCTCCCGCATGACGCAATAGCCGGAGATCAGGCCTTGGCCGGTCAGGCCCAGAATCACGTCGGCGTTGTTGTCGTGGGCCAGGGAGGCCAGTCCCTCGGGAGTGGTGAACAGGGAGCGATAGGAAGGAAAGGTCCCGATCCCGGCTTCCATCTCCTGACCGGCGATAAAAGAGGGGGAGCACCAATCGTATATCTTCGCCTCACCGAGAGGGGTCGGGAATACTTCCCGCTTACGGTTGGGAGAGGGGTTCATCCAAGTCCTCGCTAGAAATCATCCCAACCCGCATGCAGCCGCTTTATCATCACCATCAGGTCGTAGTATTCCTCCCCGTCCAGGGATTTGGCGTAGCGGGGCAGCCGGGCCGCTTCATAGAAATCAAGCTTGCGGCAACCCCGGATGGCCGCATCCTCCGGACCGATGGCGAACCTGGCCTCCAGCCGCTCCAGGCCAACGTTTATCCCCAGGTTGATGAGGTCGAACATCAGCCAGGTGCCCAGCCTCCGGCCCCTGAACTCCGGATCGACCATGATCCGCAACCGGCCGATGTGGGAGGTGCAACCGTAGCTGTGCCTGTGGAGTACGGCCTGGCCCACCAGGCGGCCGTTCAGATCGGCCACCACGGGGACGGCCCGTTCCGGATCGATGTGCTCCACCCAGCCCTCGATCAGGTCCGAATCGGCCAGATCGTGCTTGGTGAGCCACCTCTCTTCCTCCGGGATGCGGTTGAAAAACGCTCGCAACGCCTTGAAGTCAGAGGTCCTGAGAATACGGAGGACGATCTCCGTTCCGTCCTTGAGAATGACCTGCTTGGGATATTCATTGAACATTCCGGCTCTCCCACCCCTTTTTTTGACCCAACCCTTTCAGGCATAAAAGCCCGGCCATATTTTTCGGATTAATGAGAATAACATGAAGCGCCCTGGGGGAAAAGTGATTTGAGCTCCATCCAAAGGTCTGGTTGGGTTTGACACAAAAACCTGACCGTGTTAATTATATTAATGAATTTATTATGTTAACAAAACGAGAGATCCTTTATGGCATACTCCGGCGAGATGAGTGAAGCAGCCGCCATGCTCCGTCGGGCCGACCGGGTGGTGGCCCTGACCGGGGCGGGCCTGTCCGTGGCCTCGGGCATCCCCGCCTTTCGCGGCTCCCAAGGGCTGTGGGAGAAATACGATCCTTACGAATACGCCAGTCTGGACTCTTTTCTGGCCGATCCGGGCAAGGTCTGGCTCATGCTCAAGGAACTAGCCGAGGCCGTTGACCGGTCCCGGCCCAACCCGGGCCACCTGGCCCTGACCCGGATCCAGGAACAGGGACGCCTGAAGTCTGTCATCACCCAGAACGTGGACAACCTCCACCAGGCCGCCGGAACCAAAGGGGTGATCGAGTTCCACGGCAACGGCGCCTCCCTGGTCTGCCTGGACTGCGGTAAAAAAATAAGATCCGGACAAGCGGACCTGGCCTCTCTTCCTCCCAGGTGCGCCTGCGGAGGCGTTCTGAAGCCGGAGATCATCTTTTTCGGCGAAGCCATTCCCCAGAAAGCCTTTGAACAGGCTGTGAACGAAGTGGAAAACGCGGATCTTATGTTGGTCATCGGAACCTCGGCCAGGGTCACTCCGGCCAGCCTTATGCCTCAACTGGCCGCTCACAGGAGAGTTCCCATAATCGAGATAAACATGGAACAAACCGGCCTTACCGATACCTTGTCCAGTGTTTTTCTGGAGGGTCCGGCAGAGGTGATTTTGCCGGACCTGGCCCAAGGTATAGAGTTATAAATCCATAATCGCCCGGGGGAACACAAGATATTGGGTTTTTTAGGCCCAAAGTAACTATTTTTTCCTTTGACTTCGCCCTGTTCAATGGCTACCATAATTAAAACCCGATTACGCAAAACCCGGTGGTGATCACATGCTCCAATGGTGGATGAAATCCCTTTTTTCTTTCAGTGCTCAGGCCATGGGCGAATCACCAGGGCCCCTGCCCCCTATGAGTCAGCCTGTGGTTGAAACGGATCTCTTGAGCATCCTGGCCCATGCCAGCCCCATCGCCATCTTCACCCTGCTTCTGCTGCTTTTTTTCTCGGTGGCCACGTGGACCATAATCGTCATTAAAATTAGGCAGATACGCCGGGCCCAGAAACACACATTGTATTTTTTAGAGGCCTTCTGGAAAGCCAAAAGCCTGGCCCATGTCCATAGCCAGATAAAAGGTTTTTCCGATTCTCCGGTGGCGGCCATTTTCAGAGTGGGTTATGCCGAACTGACCCGTCTTTCCAAACTTTCCGGCGGGCTGGACGGAAGCGCCGCCCAGGAAGGAATCGGGTTCAGCGGCTTGGACAACCTCCGCCGCTCTTTGTCCCGGGCCGGGCGGGCCGAGTTGACCAAGCTGATGCAGTCCCTGACCTTTCTGGCCACCACCGGAAACATCGCTCCTTTTGTGGGCCTTTTCGGCACGGTGGTGGGCATCATCAGCGCCTTCCAGTCCATCGGCGCCCAGGGATCGGCTTCTCTGGCCACGGTGGCTCCGGGCATTGCCGAGGCTTTGGTGGCCACGGCTGCGGGTCTGGCCGCAGCCATTCCCGCGGTTATCGCCTACAACCTGTTTTTAAGCCGGATCAAGCTGTTGGAGGCGGAGATGAACGCCTTTGCCTCTGATTTCCTCAACCTGGTGGAGCGCGACGCCATGCGCAAGGCCCAGGTGAGGAGGAGCGCTTGACCCGGGAGGTCGCTAAAAAATGGGCATGAACATCGGCGGCGGTGAAGACAGCGTCATCTCTGAAATAAACGTCACTCCCCTGGTGGATGTGATGCTGGTGCTGCTGATCATCTTCATGATCGCCGCGCCCATGCTGGTTCAGGGGGTGGATGTGAATCTGCCCCAGGTAACCACCCAGGCCCTGGACACCAAGAACGAAAGACTGGTCATCACCCTGACCAAGGAGAAGAAGATCCACCTGGACAAGATCGAGGTGACCTTCGACAATCTGGCCGAAAAGATCAAAGCGGTCCAGGGGGAGAAACCCGACCAGCAGGTTTACCTGCGGGCCGACGAGGAGGTGCCCTACGGTTTTGTGGTGGAGATCATGGCCGCCCTGCGTCAGGCCGGGGTGGAAAAATTGGGCATGGTGACCGAACCGGTCGGAGCCTCGCGTCCGTCTAAAGGGACCAAGGATGAGCAGAAGAAGGGTGACTAAACCGGATGGGCGCCATGGCGAACGGACTGACCGGCCCCTGGGTGAAAAACAGAACGCTATTGATAAGCGGGCTGATTTCGCTTGTTCTCCACACCCTCGGCTTGGCTCTGTTGATCTGGATGCCCGATTTCCACTGGGGGTCGGACAATCTGGCCACGGTCTATACGGTTGACCTGCTGGGAGACCCGGGCCTGCCCGCGCCTCCTCCCCCCCAGGGAGACCCGGACGCAGGCCCCACCGAGACCGTTCCCGAACACGCGGTGGCCCCGGAGGAAGCTGCAGCCCCTCCGGTAGAACCTGCGGAACTTATTCCCGTGGGTAAAGACGAAGAAAAAATCGAGGAGGTCAAAAAACCGGAAGAGATAGAATCCGTGGTCAAGATGGGCACGCCCAAAAAAAGCAGCAAAAAGGTCCAAGTCCTTCCGGAGAAGGACATTGATGAAGCTCTGGACAAGCTCAAGAAAAAGACCAAGGATAAGAAGAAGAAAAAACCCGGCGTGGAAGGGCAGGATACCGAGAAGCAGCATCTGGACAAGGCCCTGGCCAGGGTCAGACAGCGGGTTGAAAGCGGGGCCTACGGCGTGGGCACCGGCGGAGGCGGGGGCGGAGGCGGCGCCGACAGCCGGATGGCCCGATACTACACCGCAGTCTGGCAGAAGGTCAGGTCCAATTGGACCCTGCCCTCTGAGTGGTCGGACGTGAAAATGGAGGCGATCGTCATCATCTCGCTGCTGCCCAATGGAGCCATCACCAGTATCAAGTTCGAGAAGAGATCCGGCTATCCCGCTTTTGATCAGTCGGTCCTGTGGGCCGTGGAAAGATCCAATCCCCTCCCCCCCCTGCCGATGGGGGTCAGTTCCGGAGTCATGGAGATTGGGATCAGATTCAGACCGGAGGGTTGATGAAAAGGTTTTTTAAAACGGCGTTGTTCCTCCTGCCCCTGTTTACGGGGGGAATCTTCTCCCTGGGTATGGTTCTTCCGGGGCAGTGGGCACTGGCCGCCGACAGAGTATATATCGACATTAACGCCCCCTACGCCCGCAAGTTTCCGGTGGCCGTCACCGAGCTGAAACCTTTGGGTGGCGTGGGCGAGTTGGAGGAGGCCCGGCAGATGGCCCAGGTTATGCGCGACGACCTGGATTTTTGCGGCCTCTTCCATCCGCTGGATCCCAAGGGCTTTCTGGAAGACTGGCGAACCATGGGCCTGACTGCGGCCACCACCAATTTTCAGGCCTGGCAGATGATCAGAGCCGAGTTCCTGATCAAAGGGGGGTTCACCTCCGACGGCCAGAGCCTGGTCTGCGAGTTGAGGCTGTTCGACGTCCGGCGGGGCCAGCTGCTCACCGGTAAGCGCTACAGCGGCACAATCAAGGACTACCGGATCATGGCCCACAAGTTCTGCGACGAGGTCATGGCTCAGATCACCGGAGAGAAAGGCGTCTTTCAGACCAAAATGTCTTTTGTCTCCACCACCACCGGGTACAAGGAAATCTACGTCTCCGATTTCGACGGCCATGCGGCCAACCGGGTGACAAATTACCGCTCCATATCCCTGGACCCCGCCTGGTCCGTGGACAACAAGAGACTGGCCTTCACCTCCTACAAGGACGGGCAGCCCTTCCTCTATCGGATCGACCCCGACGGCCGGGGCGTCCGCCGGATCATCGGCCGCAAGGGCCTGAACATCACCCCTGCCTATCACCCCGATGGGGAGCGGATGGCCGTGACCCTCTCTTTTACCGGGGACCAGGATTTATATCTGATCACAACAGGCGGTCAGGTTCTTAAAAGGTTGACTAATTCTCGTGATATAGACGTTCAGCCGGCCTTTTCTCCGGATGGCGCAAAGATGGCTTTTGTGTCAAAAAGACAGGGTACCCCCCAGATTTTCATAATGGATCTGGACAGCGGGGCCACTCGCCGGGTAACCTATGAGGGAAAGTATAACACCTCGCCCGCATGGTCACCACGGGGGGACCGGATCGCTTATGTGGGGATGAAAAATAACGGGTTCGACATTTTTAGTATTGCGACAGACGGGTCGGATATTCAACAATTGACCTACAGTCAACGTGATAACGAACATCCGTCCTGGTCAGCTGACGGCAGGATGATCGCTTTTGCCTCAAACCGTGACGGCGGAACGGCAATTTACGTGATGACTGCCAACGGCGGACATGTTAAAAGGATTACCAGAATGCGTGGCAAGCAGACCAGCCCGAGCTGGTCAGGTCGGTTGTGGAGATAGACCTCAACCGTTAATGGACAATACAGGAGGTAGAAAGACGATGGGTAGAAGGATCTTTGTCGGGTTGGTGGTTATGGTCTTCGCCGTGGCCGGGCTTGGGCTGCTGGCTGGTTGCGCGAAGAAGGAGCTCCGGACTGATATGCCGGCTCCTGAAGTTAAAAAGAAAACGACCGGGTTGTCCGACGCCGAACTGGCGGAGCAGCGCCTTAAGGAGGAGTTGGCCCGGAAGAGGATGATGTTCCTCAACGAGATGGTTAATTTCGACTTCGATAAATCCGATATCCGTCCTGACGCGGCAGAGGTCCTCAAGAGCAAGGCCGCCTGGCTGCAGGAGAACGGCGGAGTAAACGTCATCATCGAAGGTCACTGCGACGAGCGGGGCACGGATGAATACAACTTGGCCCTGGGCGAAAGAAGGGCCAACGCGGCCAAGGCTTTTCTGGTCAGCCTGGGTATCGCCGATGCCAGGATGGAGACCATCTCCTACGGTGAGGAGCGTCCCCTGGACCCGGGTCAGACCGAAGAGGCTTGGGCAAAGAACAGAAGGGCCCAGTTCGTCATCAAATAATCCTCTTTATCACGGCATAATAGTGCGGATGAGGGTCGGGCGTCCCCCGGCCCTTGTTCGCCCTCAAGAGGGTTACTCTTAAGTTAACGGGAGATCAGATGTTTCTCGGTTGGTGTAAATCGTCGCCGGCTTTGGCGGGCTTGGCCGGAATGCTCTTCCTGGGACTTTTTGCTTTTCCCGGCCCCGCTCTCTGCGCCTCCACCGACGACCGGCTGAAGGATATCGAGCAACAGCTCTTCGAGATCAGGCAGATCAGGGAAAACCTGGCCGAGCAGACCGCGGCGGTGGGACGCCTCCAAGAGGAGATGGCCCAGCTACGGGGTGCCTTGGAAGAACTGCGCTATCAGTTGCAGAAAGGCGGCTCGGGAGGGGCCCTGTCCTCCAATCTGGAAGCTAGATTAGCCCGTCTGGAAGCCACCCTCGGCCTTTCCCCCCTTCCCGGCAGCGGCGCTCCGCAGGGTGGAGGTCCGGTCATTCCCCCGGTCGGCGGTCAGCCTCCTGCCGCGTCCCTGCCCGGCGGCCCGCCCGCTACCGTACCCCTGGCTCCCCTGACCGAGGAGGGGGCCTTTAATCAGGCCAAGAATCTGTATAAACAGGGCAAAATGGAAGAAGCCCGGGCCGTGTTCCAGAAGTTCACCACCGATTTCCCGGCTTCCCCCAATGTCCCCTCGGCCAAATTCTGGGTCGGCGAAACCTTCTATTACCAGAAAAGGTTTGAGGAGGCTGTCCTGGAATACCAACGGGTCATTCAGGACCATCCCAAGTCCCACAAGGTCCCGGCGGCCATGCTCAAACAGGCTTTCGCCTTTGCCGAAATCAAGGACAGCACCAGCGCGCGGGTGATCCTGAAACGCTTGATCAAGACCTATCCGGATACTCAACAGGCCGTCATCGCCAAGAAAAAATTGGCCCTGATAAAATAGCAACACCTCTCTTTGTGACCCGCATGTTATGAAATTTGACAGCATCGGTAAAAATTTTTCCTTCTCCGGCGAGCAGATCTACCTTCTGGCTCTGGCCGTGGTGGTGGGTCTGTTCGGGGGCTGGGGGGCGGTCGGGTTCCGCTACCTGATCGGGCTTTTCCAGAAACTGAGCTACGGCTCCTCGGGTAACATCCTGGAAGCCCTTACTCATCATGGCTGGGCCTACCGAATCATTATTCCGGCCCTGGGCGGGGCCGTGGTCGGCCCCCTTATCTATTTTTTTGCCAGGGAGGCCAAAGGACACGGCGTCCCCGAGGTCATGGACGCGGTGGCCCTCAAGGGCGGCGTGATCCGCAAAAGGGTGGTCGCGGTCAAATCCCTGGCTTCGGCCATATCCATCGGCGTGGGCGGCTCCGTGGGGCGGGAAGGTCCTATCGTCCAGATCGGATCGGCCATCGGCTCCTCCCTGGGCCAGATGCTGAAGGTCTCCCCCAACCGGATGAGGATCCTGGTGGGTTGCGGAGCCGCGGCCGGAATCGCGGCCACCTTCAACGCCCCGGTGGCCGGCATGATCTTCGCCTTGGAGGTGGTCCTGGGCGAGTTCGGCATATCCACCTTTTCGCCCATCGTGCTCTCGGCGGTCATTGCCACGGCCATATCCAGATTTCACCTGGGCGACAGCCCGGCCTTTATCGTCCCGAACTACCACATCGTCTCCTACTGGGAGCTGTCTCTCTACGCAGCCCTGGGCCTGGTGGCCGGCGGGGTGGGCGTGCTCTTCACCACCACCCTGTACAAATTCGAGGATATGTTCGACGCCTGGAAGATACCGGACTGGATCAAACCGTCCATCGCCGGTCTCGGTCTGGGCGCGGCCGCCCTGGCCTTTCCCTACATCCTGGGAGTGGGCTACGAGGGCATGGACGAGGCCCTGGCCCAGCATTTGACCTGGTGGATGATGCTGGCCCTGGTGGGGATCAAGATCCTGGCCACATCCTGGACCATCGGCGGCGGCATGTCCGGCGGAATCTTCGCCCCCTCCCTTTTCATCGGCTGCATGCTGGGCGGCGCCTTCGGCCATATGACCCACGGGCTGCTGCCCGGCCTGACCGCCGGCCCCGGCGCCTATTCCATCGTGGGCATGGCCGCCCTGGTGGCCGGCACAACCCACGCACCTTTCTCAGCCTTTCTGATCCTGTTCGAAATGACGGGCGGATATAAGATCATCCTGCCCCTGATGATCGCCTGCATCATCTCCACTTTTGTGGCCAGCCTGATCAGGCGGGAGTCCATCTACACCCTCAAACTGATCCGGCGCGGGGTCAACATCAGGGCCGGCAAGGAGCTGAACCTGCTGCGGGAGATGCTGGTGGGCGAGACCATGGCCACCCAGGTGGAAAGCGTACCCCAGAACATGCCCCTGGGAGATTTCATCGACATGGCCTCCCGCTCCAAATACACCTCCTTCCCGGTGGTGGACGACGCCGACAGGCTGGTGGGCATCATCTCCCATGCCGACTACGCCGAGCACGCCTTTGACGTGGATCTGCACAACCTGGTGGTGGTCAAGGAGATGGCCACCAAAAAGGTGGAAACTGTTCTGCCCCAGGACAACCTGGAGACCGCCCTGAACAAAATATCGGCCAAGGATTACAAAACTCTGCCGGTCATAGACTCCCCGGAAAACAAAAAACTAATCGGACTTATCTCCCGGGGGGATATCCACTCCGCTTACTCCCGCCGGATTCTCAAATCGAGCATAGGGAAGTAATCCTTGCCCTTTCTTGACGACATCTGGATCACCCTGAGCCTGGAAGAGGTGGCCGGGTTCCAAAAAGACGACTCCCCCGGCTGCAGCGAACTGGAACTCCTGGCCGCCATGGAGGCCTTCCACCAAAGCCGGGAAGCCAGGGCCGACTATGAGCTGGTCCCTCCTGAAAAAAGCCCCCTGCCCGCGGACAAGGCTCCTTCCAGTTCAGTGGCCGTGGCCGCCACTCTGGGGGAGAAGGTGGAGCAGTACGCCGGGCTGCCCGGCATGGAACTCTGCTTTAAGGCGGCCCTGGCCCAGCTCCAAGCCTTTCTCAACTACCGGATCATGAAACGGCTTGCCCCCAAAAAACTTCACCTGGGCTGGCCTGTTGTCCCGGGCGGAGCAGCCGCGCCCCAGCTTACCAATGATCAGGTTCTCGACCTGCTGCCCCAGGCCGGATCCGGGGTGCGGATCCAGGACGGACGGCTTTATCCGGTCCGGTCTCTGGTCTATCTATATCCGGTGAGCCCCAAGCCGGACAAGACCAGCGCCTGCGCTTCATGCCACAAGGATTGCGCCCTGAGAAAGTAGGCCAACCGTTTGGTTTTGACATTCTCTGGTCCGCCTCCTATATTTTATGGCCTTATGTCTCTTGGATTGGAGGAGAAATGGAGGAGTTTCCCCGGATAAAACGGCTGCCGCCCTATGTCTTTGCCGAAGTCAACGAGATCAAGTCGGCCGCCCGCCGGGCCGGCGAGGACATAATCGACCTGGGCATGGGTAACCCAGACCACCCCACCCCGAACCACATCGTGGCCAAGCTGGTGGAGGCGGCCCAAAAGGGTCACAACCACCGCTACTCCGCCTCCAAGGGCATCACCAAGCTGCGCATGGCCATCGCCGACTGGTACGGCCGCAAGTATAACGTGGATATCGACCCGGACAGCGAGGCCATCGTGACCATGGGGGCCAAGGAGGGGCTGGCCCATCTCATTCTGGCCCTGGTCAGCCCAGGGGATGTCTGTTTCGCCCCCAACCCGACCTACCCCATCCACCCCTATTCGGTGATCATCGCCGGCGGGGACCTGAGGCACATCCCCATCCACCCGGACCGGGATTTCTTCGAGGACCTGCTCCACGCCACCAAGCAGACCTGGCCCAAGCCCAAGCTGCTGATCATCTCCTTTCCCCACAACCCCACCTGCGAGGTGGTGGACCTGGAGTTTTTCGAGAAGATCGTGGCCTTTGCCAAGGACAACGATATGCTGGTGATCCACGATTTCGCCTATGCCGACCTGACCTTTGACGGCTACCAGGCTCCCAGCTTTCTCCAGGCCAAGGGGGCCAGGGAGGTGGGCGTGGAGCTTTTCTCCATGTCCAAGTCATACTCCATGGCCGGGTGGCGGATGGGATTCTGCTGCGGCAACAAGCGCATGATCCACGCCCTGACCAGGATCAAGTCCTACCTGGACTACGGGGCTTTCCAGCCCATCCAGATCGCCTCCATCATCGCCCTGAACGAGGACCAGTCCTGCGTCAATGAGGTGGTGGAGTTCTACAAGGAGCGCCGGGACGCCCTGATCAACGGGCTTAACCGGGCCGGGTGGGAGATCGGCCTGCCCCGAGCCACCATGTTCGCCTGGGGCCGGATTCCGGAGCAGTTCAGGAGCATGGGTTCGGTGGAGTTTTCCAAGATGCTCATCCGGGAGGCCAAGGTGGCTGTATCGCCGGGCCTGGGCTTCGGGGATTACGGCGACGAGTACGTCCGTTTCGCCCTGGTGGAGAACATCCACCGCATCAATCAGGCCGTCCGGGGAATCCGCAAGGTGCTCCAGGACTCCGGCAGCCTCCTGGAGGAGGACACTGCGGCCTGAACCGGCCCCCGTCACTTTGCGCCCCCCCCGATAACCTCCCTTGCCGGCCCCGGGCAGGCCCTCCCCCTGAGGAGATCCTGGCCCAGGCCGGACCCGGCAACGGCCCGCCCCGGGCGGAAGATTCCCCGTGTCAAGTCACGGTACCGATAAATTCCAACATGGGAGAGAGCCATGGTTGAACACAAGGAAATAAAGGTCGGGTTGATTGGGTTCGGAATCGTGGGCACCGGCGTGGCCAAGCTCTTCTACGAGCAGGGGCGCCGGCTGGACCAGCGTCTGGGAACCCCTTTGCGCCTGACCAAAATAGCGGACCTGGACCTGACCGCCGACAGGGGGGTTCGGGTTCCGGAGGGCGTTCTGACCGGTTCGACCCAGGATATCCTGGACGATCCGGAGATCGACATTGTTATCGAGCTGATCGGAGGTCTTGAACCGGCTCTCACCTTTATCACCAAAGCCCTGGAATCCGGGAAACAGGTGGTCACGGCCAACAAGGCCCTGCTGGCCCACCATGGCGACGACATCTTCCGCCTGGCCGAGAAAAAAGGCGGCGGCCTTTATTTCGAGGCGGCCGTGGGCGGGGGCATACCCCTGATCCGATCCATCCGGGAAGGGTTGGCCGCCAGCCGGGTCCACACCATCTCGGCCATTCTCAACGGCACCTCCAACTACATCCTGACCAGGATGAGCCAGGAGGGAGAGCCTTTTGACCAGGTCCTGGCCCAGGCCCAGGCCCAGGGACTGGCCGAGGCCGATCCCACCCTGGATATCGAGGGAATCGACGCGGCTCATAAGCTGGCCATTCTAATCTCCCTGGCTTTTGGCGGACCGCTCCAGTTCAATAATCTACAGGTGGAGGGCATAACCAAGGTCCAGGCCCAGGATGTAACCTACGCCAGGGAGTTCGGCTATACCATCAAGCTCCTGGCCATTGCCAAACGCAACGGCGACACCGTGGAGGCCCGGGTCCACCCGGCCATGATTCCCCAGGACCACGTCCTGGCCGCCGTGGGCGGGGCTTTCAACGCGGTCCACATGACCGCCGATCCGGTGGGAGAGGTTCTTTTTTACGGCCTTGGCGCGGGCAGCGCGCCCACCAGTTCGGCCGTGGTCGGAGATGTGATCGAGGCGGCCCGCAACGTGTTGAGCGGCAACACCTTCCGGCTGCCGGTCCTGGGCGAGCCGGGCCGGTTGGACCGGGCCATGAGTCTTCGTCCCATGGCCGAACACCGCTCGCGGTACTATCTGCGAATGAGGGCCCTGGACCAGCCCGGCGTGCTTTCCACCATTGCCGGGGTTCTGGCCGAACACAACATGTCCATCGAGTCGGTGATCCAGAAGGGCCGCAGCGAAAAGAGCGTACCCCTGGTCATTCTGACCCACAAGGCCCGCGAGGAGAACCTGCAAAAGGCCATAAAGGAGTTGGAGGGGCAGGACGCCCTGGAGAACCCGCCCGTGTTTTTCAGAATAGAGGATGAGATATGAAGCATCTGGTAATAATCGGCGACGGCATGGGTGATTACCCCGTCCCTGAGCTGGGCGACCGGACCCCTCTGGCCGCCGCCCATACACCCAACCTGGATTGGCTGGCCCAAAACGGCCTGGTGGCCAGGGCCCTGACCATCCCATCGGGCATGGAACCCGGCTCGGACGTGGCCAACATGAGCATCCTGGGCTACGACCCGGCCATCCACCACGTCCGCCGCGGTCCCTTGGAGGCGGCCAGCATCGGGGTTAAGCTGACCCCGGATCAGGTGGCCTTCCGCTGTAACCTGGTGGTCCTGGGCCGCTCGGACCAGGGAGGCGTCACCATGGACGACTACGCCTCGGGCCACATCACTTCCGAGGATTCCGCACCCCTGGTGGAGGCCCTCCAGGCCGAGCTGGGAGACAAGCGCTTCCGGTTCCACCCCGGCACCTCCTACCGCCATCTCCTGGTCTGGTCCCAGGGCCGGGAGGATATAGATCTGACTCCGCCCCACGACAAGTCGGGCCAGGAGGTGGGCCATATCCTGGAAAAGTTGAAGCAGGACGAACCGGCCCTTTACGAGCTGACCCAAAAATCGTGGCCCATTCTGGAGAAACTGGACGCCGGGCCCAACTCCATCTGGGTCTGGGGCCAGTCCAAACCGCCCCAACTGCCCACCGTGACCGAAAAGTACAGGATCAAGGGGGCGGTAATCTCGGCCGTGGACCTGATCAAGGGCCTGGGGGTCTACGCCGGGCTCGACCCGATCATCGTACCCGGGGCCACGGGCTGGCTGGACACCAACTACCGGGGCAAGGTGGAGGCCGGACTGGCCGCCCTCAAGGAGTACGACTTCTTTTTCCTTCACGTGGAGGCCCCGGACGAGTCCGGGCACACCGGAGTGTTGGAAAACAAGATGCAGGCCATCACTGATTTTGACGCCAAGATCGTGGGCCCCATGCTCCAGGGCCTTGAGTCTATGGGAGATTTCCGGCTGCTGCTGGCCTGCGACCACTTCACTCCCCTGTCGGTCATGACCCACACTCGGGAAAAGGTGCCGCTGATCCTCTACGACAGCCGCCGCCGGCTGGGCTCCTCCCCGGCCTACACCGAGGAGATCGCCGACCAAGGGCCGGACCTGTCTCCGGCCCACGGGTTGATGGACCTTTTGTTTGAGGTGGACTGATGGTATTATATAATTAGTTCTGGAACGCCGGGCCGCCTGGGGTGAACCCGGGCAGCCCGCAAACATCGGGGGGTGCGGCATGGGTCATGGCCAGGACGAGAGACAAAAAGCTATGCGTCTCGATTTTTTCAAGGACCAGATCGATCTCAGATTGTGGAACCTTGAGTTCAAGGACAAACGGCCGCCAGGCATTGAGGACGAGATAGCCAAGGTCCGCAACCCTGAGAGCAAACTCAGAATCTGCTTTCACATGACCTCGGAATTTCTGTTCAACCCGGCCCAGGACTGGGAGCAAAGAATATTCGATTCAATCGCCAAGGCAGAGTCCCTCTTTGCGAAGAACCGGGATTGCGGCGAGACAGTGAAGCTGATCCTTCGTTCCACAGAGCCTTTTCTCATGGAACCGCCCACGCCTTGTCCTGGGAGCGAGGCATAGTTTTGTTTCGGTGTCGGGGACGCAGCCCCGACACCGCACAACTCATATCAGGCGAAACGGCGGCTCGCCGCTGGTTCCCGGTGGTGTCAGGGCTGCGTTCCTGACATCAAGCCGCCTTTCCAAGACCGCCTCCCCTGTCTTGACTTTCCTCTATTAGGCGTTATCTTAAATACGGGACAGGGATCCGTCCCTTTTTCAAAACCATTATTGACCGAGTCGATTAAGCCTGCAAAAAATACTGAGTGGAGTTTTTCATGGATCTGGGACTATCGGGGAAAATAGCCTTTGTGGCCGGCGGCTCCTCGGGCCTGGGCCTGGCCATTGCCGAGGCCCTGGCCAAGGAAGGGGCCAGGGTGGGCCTGTGCTCCAGGTCCGGGGACAAGCTGACCCGGGCCGCGGCCGGGATCAAGCACCTCACCGGGCAGGAGGCGGAGATATTCCCGGCCGACCTGACCACCCCTGGCACCGCGGCCGAGGCTGTCCGCCAAGCCCAGGACAGGATGGGCGGGGTGGATATCCTGGTCACCAATAACGGCGGTCCGCCGCCCGGGGGCCTGGATGATTTCGGGGACGAAGACTGGCTGCGGGCCTTCCGGTTGGGCTGCCTCTCGGCCCTGGAACTGATCAAGGCCGTGCTGCCGGGCATGAAGGAACGGGGCTGGGGCCGGATCGTGAGCATGACCTCGGTCTCGGTCAAGGAGCCCATCCCCAACCTGATTTTGTCCAACGGCACCAGGGTGGGCCTGGTGGGCGCGGCCAAGACCATCTCCCAGGAAGTCGGGTCTTACGGCATCACCGTCAACTGCCTGGCCACGGGATGGACCAGGACCGAGCGGGTCATGGAGCTGGCCAAGGCCAAGACCCGAGGCACGGACCGGACGCCCCAGGATTTCCTGAAGGCCATTGCCAAGGACATCCCCTTGGGCCGGATGAACGAACCCGAGGAGGTGGCCGCCGCGGTCCTGTTCCTGGCCTCGGAACCGGCCAGGGCCATCACCGGGGTGACCCTGGCCGTGGACGGCGGGGCCTGCACCGGGATCATGTGAGCAGGGCCTGGGCCGGAATAACGCGGTCAGGGGCGCTACCCTGACCGTACCTGAAAGAATATGATAAGGCTGCCATGGCTGCGCCCATGGCAGCCTTATTTCACCAGGCTTTGAATGGGTGCTGCCGGGTCACACCCCCGGCAGCTTCACTCACCAAGCCGCCCCCTTATTCCTCCCGCCGGACCATGACCGTGGCCTCCTTCGGACAGACCGGCACGCACAACCCGCAGCCGTAGCAGGCCTCCCGGTCGTAAACCAGCCTGCCCTGCTCCATGGTGCGGGCGTCAAAGGGGCACCTGTCCACGCAAAGCCCGCAGGAGGTGCAAGCCTCCATGTCGGTCACGGCCACGTAATCGGACCGGGCCACCAGGTCGCTACGGCCGTATTTCTTCAGAAAAGTGAGGTCGTGGCAGCAGCACTCGCAGCAGTTGCACAGGGCGAAGAAGTGCTGTTCCGGGTTGAACAGGGTCATGTGAGCCAGGCCGCTCTCCTCGGCCCGCTGCAGGGTCGCCTCCGCCTCCTCCAGGGAAACGTATCTGGCCTTGCCTCCTTTTACGGCCATGTCGGCCGCGTCGTTGATCAGAAAACAGACATCCACGGGGTGGTCGCATTTTTTGGCCAGGGACCGGCAGCGGCAGTCGGTCAGGGCGAATGAGCGGCTGTTGCGCAGATGCATCAGAACCTGCTCCAGGGGCATGATCCACTGCTGGGCAGCCAGGGATTTCTGGATGGGAATCACCTTGGAGGTGTTTTTAATTTTCTTTACATCTTGCCACCGGTCGTATTTTCTAAGGGTCTTGTCCAAGTACTCTTGGTAGTCCACGATCACCTCCGCTTCAGTTGCAGCAGTTTCTCCCTGACCAGGGCGATGTTGGCCGGGTCGATGGTCAGCTCCACCTCGACCAGGTTTCGGTCCGGTCCGGCCAGCTCCCTGACCCGGTTATAGGCGTAGTTAGTGGCGTATACGACCTCACATTGGGCCAGAAGTTTTTTCAGGACCTGGGGTCGGTCCAGCCCGGCCAGAATCCGGACCAGCCGGGCCGAAGAGGCGAAAACCGTCTCTGTGTAAAGGGTCTCTGTGGAGCGCTGGTTGATGCAGACAAACCCGACCTTGGTCTCGGCGGGCAGGTTGAGCACCTGGTTGAGGATGGCCAGGTCCGGCTTGAGCAACACCCCCACCACCTCTCTGCCCGCCTGGGGCAGCAACCCCTTGAACTCCCGGACGTGATTGAATCCGCAGACCACCATCTCGGCCCAATCCGCCAGTTCTTTGGCCTTAGCCGGGTCTGCCTCCAGATCCTGGACCAGGGCCCTTTTCACCTCCACGGAAAGTTCCCGGACCAGAACTCCGGCCAGGTGGTCCAGGCCCTCCTGGTTGCACTCCACCACCAGAACCCGCCTTCCGGCGGTCGAGCCCAGCCGCTCCTGGGCCAGGGCGGCCATATACCGGGCCGCCCTGGCCGGGGCAAAACCCTTTTCCCTGGCCTGTTCCAGAGCCCGGTCAAAAATCTCGTCCAGCGCGGTCATGTCCATCTGCTCCACATCCTCCCGGACAAAGGTTCCGGCTCCCTTTCTGGACCTCAGCAGCCCCTCCACCACCAAATCTTGGTAGGCGGCCGCGACCGTGTTCCGGTTCACCCCAAGCATCCCGGCCAAGTCCCGGGCCGGAGGCAGGGCCTGGCCCGGCCCGATCCTGCCGGTCTCGATCATCCGGGCAAGCTGCCGTTTAATCTGCTCCCGCAGGCCAAAGGGGCTTTGGGGATTTAAGCTTAGTTTCATAATTGCCTAGGCTAATATGCTTTTATCCAAAAGTCAACCGGAACAGAAAGCCCTGACTTGCTGCCGACCTTGGAAACAGAACAGGAAACATAATAACCTCCCCTGCTCCTTTTCGGCACGGTACATGGGCGGAAGGGCCTGTTGTCTAGGTGGGACAGGTGCTATTGTAAAAATAGTCCCGAATATTGGCTACCAATGGCTTTACCATGGCCTCTAAATAAAAGGAGTATGAAGTGGATAAGAATGAGGACTTAAGAAGGAAGGAGCAAGTTATCAATTTTTTTGAGCAACAGGCAAATAAAAACAATTGGGAAATCGAATATAAAAACAGGGAATCAAATCGGGTCAGTTCTGTCCGGCTAAGCGAAGCATAGATTTAACTAATTGTTATTGTGGGTTAATTGATTATTAAAGCCGGGCGGTTGAAGTAATTCCTGGATGGTACAGCGTCTGAAGAGGTTGAGCTGAAGGAGTTGAGCCAGTTGTTGAAGGCTTAATCCGAGGGGACAAAGGAACTTGAGGTAGCAGAGCAAAAGGTAAGCAATCAAGGCCACATAGACCTGAGAAAGAACGGCATTGGGGGAGTTGCCGATAAAGGATTCGATCTTCAGGTTCTGCTTGATGAAGCGGAAGAAGGTCTCTATCTGCCAGCGCTCCTTGTAGATATCGGCGATGGTCCTGGCCGAGAGATCGAAGTTGTTGGTCAAAAAGACGTAATGCTTACCGGTCCCCTTGTCGCGGTAGCGACTCTTCGCAAGGCCACCGGGTAATCGGCCCATTTGGCTCCGGTCAGCCAGATGACCTGGTCGGAGGTGACGCCCAAACGGCGGTTGACTCTGTTGCGCTTGACGACCTTGTAGCGGGCGCCCTTTTTCATCCTGGTGACAAAGAAGACACCTTGGCCGGTCAGGGAAAAGAGCCAGGCAAAGGCGATGTAGGCCTTATCCATGGCCACGATCGAACCCTTGGGAAGGTGAATTGCTTTGGCGGTCTTGGACTCATGCTTCCTGGCTTCTGAAATTGAAACAAAAGCGGGCAGATAGCCGTCGTGGTCGAGCAGGGTGTTGATCTTGATACCGGCCTTGGTCTTTCTGAACTTGGCCCAGGGGAAGAGGCTAAGACAGAGACTGACCGTGGTCGCATCCAAGGAGAAGAGCTTGTTTTTAAACTTGAACTTGTGCTTGGGAGCAACGGGTTGACAACGACCGTAGACATGTCCGAACAAGGCCTCGAAGAAGGCTGCCGGCCGCCTTTCGTTGGCCTCGGCAAAGGTGGACCTGGCTACCGGTTGGGTACCTAAGTGGTAGAGATTATTGCTCCTGGAGCGCATGGACCTGACCCCGTCCCGGAGCGAGGATCGGCCGGTCAGTTGGATGGCAATGAGGTGAACGAACTGGTCCCAGCGGCTGAATCTGCGGGCCGCACGTCCGGTTCCGTGGGCTTTGGGTGCTGAAAACATGTCTCGGAACAATCTTGAGCATCTGAGAGAGGATCGTGTTACAATGAGCCATGGCCTGATTTGTCCTTTCCGATCGGTGAGTTATGCGCAACACTATTATATCGGAAACCAGGGTGAATCAGGCCTTTTTCTCAACCCTTAACCGGACAGGACTGAAATCGGGTGCAGGATGAACATGTTAAACCAACAAATTATTCTGAAAATAAACTGATTATTGTATTTCATATGACGAGAGAATTTCTCTCTGATATAGACAACGGCGCCGAAACGAAATTAGATAAAGTTGTTAAGGAAGAGTATCTTCTTTTTTCTAAACATAAGGACTGCTATGGGTCCGTAAAGTTCATTTTCGATACAGACAAACCATATAGGATTGATTGGATAAGGCCCTGTCAGTAAACCTGACCGCAGGTGTAAAGAAAAAGAAAGGCGATGTCGGGTTGCACTCCTGACACCACCCTTCCCGGCCTAAAAAGCAATATATTTTAACCTGTTACTCTAACCAGGTTCGGAACCGATCGCCCTTTTCTATCCCTTGGGTTTGTACTCGCAGCCCATCAAGCCGCAGTAGTTGCCCACGTATTCGGCCGTGGGCCGGTACAGGGCCGGCTTGCCCTGGGCCTCTCCGAACTTCTCCTCGATGATGTGGGCGCACCAGCCCGAGATCCGGGAGATGGCGAAGATGGTGGTCATCAGGTCCAGGTCGATGCCCATGGCGTGGTAGACCGGGGCGGAGAAGAAATCCACGTTGGGCCGCAGATCGGGTTTGCCCCTCTTGGCCAGTTCGGCCAGGGCCGTCTCCTCGATCAGGGCCGACATCTCGGCCCACTTGGGCTGGCCCGTGGATTGGCCCAGACGCAGGCCCATATCCTTGAGAATCGGCCCCCGGGGATCCATGGTCTTGTACACGGCGTGGCCGATGCCCATGATCCGCTCACCCGCCTCCAGCTGGCTCCTGACCCATCCGGCCACGTCTCTCTCGTGCTCCAGCTTCAACAGCATGGCCATGACCCTGGCGTTGGCTCCGCCGTGGAGCGAACCGGACAGGGCCCCCACCCCGGCGGCTACCCCAGCGTACATATGAGCCCTGGTGGAGACCACCTCCCGGCAGGCGAAAGTGGAGGCGTTGAAGGTGTGGTCTGCATGCAGAACCAGGCACACATCCAGATCCCGGGCCATATCCTGGGCGGGCGCTGTTCCGTGAAGCCTGCGCAGGAAGTCGGCCGAGTGACCCAGGGACAGATCCGGGGCCAGGGGTTCCTCGTCCTGGCGGATCCTGTGCCAGGCCGCCACCACTCCGGGCAGCCGGGAGATCAGCCGCACAGCCTTGCGCAGGTTGGCCTCCCTGGAATCGTCGTCCAGCTCCGGGTCGGCCGCCCCCAAAAGCGGCACCGAGGCCTGGAGCACGTCCATGGGCGCGGCCTCCCTGGGGATCAGCTTCAGGGCCTCCAGGATGAATCTGGGCACGGCCCGGGCCTGCCTGAGCTCCTCCTCGAATCCGTTCAACTCCTCCGGATTGGGCAGAACCCCGTGGAGCAGAAGATAGGCCGTCTCCGGAAAGGTGGAGTTGGCGGCCAGATCCTCGATGCGGAACCCCCGGTAGATCAGGATGCCCTTGGCCCCGTCGATAAAGCTGACCGCCGTGTCGGCCACCTTCACCCCCCTGAGCCCCGTATTTTTCAAATTAACCATCTCGGCCATGTTGTTCTCACTCCTTGTTCCTGGGGACAGGTTCGCGGCCAGCCCCTGCCCCGGACCATTGAGAGCCTGATTGGCCCTCTAACCCCTGTTCTGTTTGGCCCGGTTCAGGGCGCCGCCGGCCAGGAGATCCAGGCGTTGCCGGTCCGAGACCTGAAGCTCGGTCATGATCTCTCTCCCGTCCACCTTCACCGGAATGCGGGTGGCGCCGCTCTCCACCAGGGACCTGATGTCGGGCAGCACTATCTTGGCCCAGGGCTCCACCTGGTCGTAGTCTTCCGGATTCGCGAAAGTGAGGGGCAGAATTCCGAAGTTGCACAGGTTGGCCTTGTGAATCCGGGCGAATGACTTGGCGATCTTGACCCGGACCCCCAGGTAGCGGGGGGCCAGGGCCGCATGCTCCCGGCTGGAGCCCTGGCCGTAGTTCTCCCCGCCGATGACCGCAGCCTGACCGGCCTTGGCGCAGTTGGCCGGAAAATCCGGATCAAGGAGATGGAACACGAACCGGCTCAGGGCCTTCACATTGGATCGGAAAGGCAGTATCTCTGCTCCGGCCGGCATGATCCCGTCCGTGGAGATGTTGTCCCCCACCTTAATGGCCACCGAGGCCTCCAGGGTTTCGGGCAGGGCCGCCATTTCCGGCAAAGGCATGATGTTGGGTCCCCGAAGGACTACCACCCCGGCTCCGTTCTCCGGGGGATAGGCGATGGAGGCCTCGTCCACCAGGTACTTCTTGGGGTCCTTGATCCGGGGGTAGGACATCTCGCCGCCCAGGTCCCGGGGATCGGTGATTTCGCCCCTCAGGGCGGCCGCGGCTCCGGTTTCCGGGGAGCAGAGGTAGACCTGGTCGTCCTTGGTGCCGCTGCGCCCCGGGAAGTTGCGGGGGAAAGTCCGCAAGGAGACCTGGCCCGTGCCCGGAGCCTGGCCCATGCCGATGCAGCCCAGGCAGCCGGATTCGTGAATCCTGGCTCCGGCCATCATCAGAGAAACCGCCCCGCCCTGCTGGGCCACGTTTTCCATGACCTGCTTGGAGCCGGGGTTGATGTGCAGCGAAACCTGGGGATGGTGGTGGCGGCCCTTCAATATCTCGGCCACAACCATCAGGTCGCGGAAGGAGGAGTTGACGCTGGAGCCCACAATGACCTGGTGGACCGGGGTTCCGGCCACCTCCTCCACGGTTTTGACGTTGCCCGGCGAGGAGGGGCAGGCGATCAGGGGCTTGAGGGTGGAAAGATCGATCTCCTGATGCTCGTCGTACTCCGCGCCCTGGTCCGGGCTCAGGGGCCTGAAGGCCTCCCCCCTGCCCTGGGCCTCCAGATACTCCCTGGTCCGCTCATCCGAGGGGAAGATGGTGGTGGTGGCGCCCAGCTCGGTGCCCATGTTGCCTATGGTCTCCCGATCCGTGGCCGACAGGCTGGCCGCCCCGGGGCCATAGTACTCCACCACCTTGCCCACGCAACCCTTCACGTCCAGCCGGCGCAGCATCTCCAGGATAACATCCTTGGCGCTGACCCAGTCGGGCAGCTCACCCGTGAGCCGGACCCCCAAAACCCGGGGACATGGGAAATGGTAGGGCTGACCGGCCATGGCCAGGGCCACGTCCAGACCTCCGGCCCCGATGCCCATCATGGAGACCCCGGTCGCGCCCGGAGTGTGGGAGTCGGACCCGATCATGGTCTTGCCCGGAACTCCGAACCGCTCCATGTGGACCTGGTGGCAGATGCCGTTGCCCGGAGGGCTGAAGACCAGGCCGTAGCGGGCCGAGGCGGTGCGCAGGTAGGTGTGGTCGTCGGCGTTCTTGAAGTCCGACTGGAGCAGGTTGTGGTCCACGTACTGGACCGAAAGCTCGGTCTTGACCCGGTTCATGTTCATGGCCTCGAACTCGAGCATGGCCATGGTTCCGGTGGCGTCCTGGAGCAGGGTCTGATCGATCGTAATGCCTATCTCCCGGCCGGGGATCAATTCGCCCTCGGCCAGATGCGCCTTCAGAATTTTCATAGTCAGGTTGTCGGCCATATTTTCCTCCCGAAAAACAAACAAGACGCGCCCCTGCCCGTCTTGGGTCGTAATTGATTCTATTGTGAAAAGGGCTTGCGGCAATTGAAACCGATACCCGAAATAAGCCTATCCCATAATGCCTCTTAGTCAAGCCGAAACAGCTTTCCCCGTTCCGGTTCCACCGGGCTTGACGATGATCCCGGTTGAAACAAAACGGAAAACCGGTAAGATGATATTGGCTGTATATGTAAAACGGTTCAGGTTCTTTTCGGCCCGGCGTGATTCAGGTGGAAAAAGATGGCGCTGATCAATAAATATCTTCCTTTTCTTGTCATTACTCTTCTTGTTTTCAATCCTTCCCTTGTTTCAGGAAGACAAGCTGAAAACAGGGTGATCAAGTCCGGGCTCTTGGAAAAGGCCCAGGCCGGAGAGAAAGACCTGCGGGTGATCGTGGTCCTTGATCAGGCCGAGGCCCTGGCCGCAACCCCCGTCTCCTCTGACCCGGCCGCGCGCCAGAGCCTGCAAAGCCTGGTCTCATCCTCCCAGAAAGCGGTGATCAGCCGGATATCTTCGGCCGAGATGGAGGTGACCGCACGTCTGGAGAACATCCCCATTTTCGCGGCCACGGTTACGCCAAAAGGCCTCCTGGCCCTGGCCAATATCGAGGGCGTGGCCCAAATCCAGGAAGACCGGCCCGTCTACCCCTGCGCCGGCAAGACCGCCCTGGAGACCAACGCCATGCCCGATCCCAGGGCCAGAGCCGACCTTCATTCCGGCCGGAACGTCTCCATCGCCATTGTGGGCTCCGGCATAGACTATGAGAACGAGACCATGGGCGGAGGCGGGTTCCCCAACTCCAAGGTGATCGGCGGCTACGACTTCGGCGACGAGGACGAGGACCCCCTGGACTGCCACGGCCACGAGACCGGGGTGGCCTACGTGGCCGGCTACAAGGTGGCCTCCGAGGCCAAGCTCTACGCCCTCAAAATCTGCCCCGGCTGCTGCGAAACCGAACCCTCCTGGGTCTCCAAGATGCTGGCGGCCTGGGACTGGTGCATCACCCACAAGGAGGACAACCCAGCCTACCCCATCACGGCCATCAACATCAGTTGGGCCGACTACACCCACAACACCTCCCAATGCGACCAAGCCTACCAGGCCGAGGCCCTGGCCGCGGCAGCCTGCAAGGCCAGCGGCATCGCCCTGTTCGCGGCCGCGGGCAATGAGAACCTGTGCGACGGGATGCCCATGCCCGCCTGTCTGAGCGAGGTGATCTCGGTGGGCGCGGTCTACGACGAGAACAGCTCAGCCAAGACCTACTGCCTGCCCTATCAGGCCTGCTCCAGCTGGCCCAGCAGCGTTTGCGGGGGATGGTCCTGGGCCTGCCGGGACGACGTGGTAGCCAAGGACCAGGTCTCCTGCTGCTCCAACTCGGGCGAATTTCTGAGTCTCCTGGCCCCCTGCGGCGGCTACACCTCCGGGGCCGCGCCCTATGCCGCGGGCGCCTCGGCCGTGCTGCAAAGCTATCTGCGGGAGAAGGAAGGGGACTACAGGGAGGTCGATGAGATGATGGAAATCCTGTTCGGCTACTGCTCCGCAATCCTGGACTTCAAGTCATTCATAACCACCCCCAGGATCGACGTGGACGAAATGATCCAGGGCCTGGAGGCGGAACAAGGAAGATAGGAGAGGCAAGGGATCTGTTATCCTTTAATAATTCCTTTGATTACCATTTCAAACAGCTCTTGAGGATTATTCGTACATCCTTGTCCCCTGTGTTCTTCTGTTTCTTGTTTGTGTTTCGGAGCGTTGGAGGATGCATAGAAATATAAAGGCGTGTTGTTTCCTTCATTACGCAATTTATCCAGCAAAACATAACCTTCTCTTGGACTTTCGCGGCGTCCCATGTCAGAAATAATCGCAGCAAACTCTGTTTGGGCCACTCTTTCCAACGCTTCATCAGTTGACAAGGCCAGTGTAAACCTAAAACCCATAGCTTCGAACGCCTGCCGCTCATAGGCATTGTTCTCAGGCCTGTCGTCTACCCAGAGAATGTTATTTTTTCTGTAATTTATGCCTGTTAAATTCCTTTCATCAAAAGATTTTACCGCCTTAGCAATATTCCTAATTTCCATTTCGGATATCATAACTTGGCTTTTTGCAGTTGCCGCTCCCAGGGAACCAACAACCTCCATTAACTGAACGTAATTACCTTCATCCTTGAAATCACCTGGCGCAAACAGTTTGAAGCTATGTTTAGTAACAAGCCAAAGAAAGCAGCCTAATACCAATACAGGGAAAATAGCTAAAAAATAAATAAGTGGCAAACGTTCTGAATGTGACAATCCGCCAACAAACAACGTAACCAAGGAGGCCATACCATAGACCAGGACAAGAAAAAGAGCAATAATCCCAAGTGGATTACGAGCCAGATCAACAGCTACTCTGCCTAATTCTCGCCCTTCTTTATTCATAACCTCCACCCTTGGTTATCATTCTTTTAGGCGACCCGCCTAGTCCCCCTGCACCGACTCCCCCACCAGCCGGGCGAACTCCCGGACCTGCGGCTCCTCGTACATGGAGGTATGATCTCCTGGAACCTCCTTCACCCGGACACCGCCCCTGATATACTCCGCCCAGCCCAGGGAGGGCTCGATCTTCAGCCAGGGGCTGGTGACCGCGGCCTTAAAGATAAAGGCCGGGCCGGGATAGGGCTTGGGCTGATATCCGTTTTGGGCCATGTTCAAGGCCACCATCTCATTCTTGAACAACCGAGGCAAGGTCTGCCTCCGCCTGCCGTAGAACCCATAGGCCAGGAGGCAGACCTTGTCCCAGAGCGCGGAACAGCATTTCAGGGTCACTCTCCCGGCGGCCCAAAGCAGATTCCGGCCCAGCCCCTTGCCCGGCCTCCCACTAAGGTAAAACCAGACCATGCTCTTGAGCTTGGCAAGAGCGCCCATCTCCAGGTCCGGCCTCAGCGATCCCGGCAGATAGGTCTCGATCAGGGCCAGGTATTCGATCTCCTGGCCTTCCCTCCGCAGCCTCTGGGCGATCTCAAAGGCCACCATACCGCCCAGGCAATACCCGCTGAGCAGGTAGGGTCCCCGGGGCTGAACCTTTTTTATCTCCTTCAGGCAATGGTCTGCAATGGCCTCCACCTCGGTGTAAAGAGGGGCCTTGGGTTCCAGAGGTTGGACGTGGATAAGATAGAAGGGGTTTTGGATGTGGAGATGCTTGGCCATGGTCCGGACATGCCTGTCAATCTGCCCGATATGGAAAAAAGGCCTCCTGGCCTGGCCGGACTTGATCTTGACCAGAGAGGAAGAGCCGTTGAGGCCCAGGGACAGGTCCAGAACCCTGGCCAGCCTGCGGGCTGTGGCGGCCTCGAACAGGGCGGTCACGGGCAGGTTTTGGCCGGTTTCCTTTTCCAGCCTGGAGACCAGCTTCACGGCCAGCAGGGAATGTCCGCCCAGTTCAAAGAAATCGTCCTCCGGCCCCACCTTCTCCAGCCTAAGGATCTCGGCGAACAGGCCGACCAGGAGTTTCTCCGTAGGGCTTTCCGGCCCCGGCTCGGCTTCGGACAATTCCCGCCCCAGGGTCATGGGCAGAGCCTTCTGGTCGATCTTTCCCCCCGTGGTCAGGGGAAATTCCGGTAGGGCGATGATATCTCCCGGTATCATGTAACCCGGAAGCCGTTCCTCCAAAAAAGCCCTCATGCCCTCAGCGTCGATCTTCCGCCCCGGTAGCGGAACCGCGTGAGCGATCAGGCCTTTTTCTCCGGGCCGGTCCTGCCGGACCATCACGTGGGCCTCCCGGACATCGGGATGGGCGGCCAGGGCGGCCCTGATTTCGCCCAACTCGATTCTGAAGCCCCTTATCTTGACCTGATGGTCGGCCCGGCCCATGAACTCCAGGAGCCCGTCCCGGTTGAACCGACAGATGTCGCCGCTTTTGTAGAGCACGCCCTTCCCTTGGGGGTCAAAGGGATCGGGGATAAAGCTTTCCGCGCTAAGTCGAGGGTCGTTGAGATAACCCGCCGCCACCTGGGGCCCGCCGATGTGCAGCTCGCCGGGAACGCCCAGGGGGCAGAGGTTGCCGTGCCTGTCCAGGACATGGAGGCGGTTGCCGGGTTGGGGCCGACCGATGGGCACCGGGCCGGAGCCCGCCCCGGACTCGATCTTGTAAAAAGCGCAGCTTACGGTGGCCTCGGTGGGTCCGTACAGGTTTAGCAGTCTGGAATCCGGGGCCAGTTTGTCGCGCCAGGCGGCCGCGGCCTCGGGGCTGACCGCCTCGCCGCCGCAGGAGACCAGCCTGAGCCCGGCCGGAATCTTCACCCCCTCCAGGTCGTGGCCCAGGAGGTTGAAGTAGGCCGTGGGCAGGAGGAACAGGGTTACCTCCTTTTCCCGGCAGTGCTGGAAGAACAGTTTGGCCGAGCCGAGCATCTCCTCCTCGCGCAGAACCAGGCAGGCTCCCCGGCTCAGGCAGATGAAGACGTCGTGGACCGAGGCGTCGAACCACAGGGTGGAGAACTGGAGCAGCCGGTCCTTGGGGCTCATGCCGTAGACCGCATCCAGGCTTTGGACATAGGCGGCCAGGGATCGGTGCGCGATCACCGCGCCCTTGGGCCGCCCCGTGGAGCCGGAGGTGTAGATCACGTAGGCCGGATCGTCCGGCCCGGCCAAACGGGTCGAATTCTCGATCTGTTCATCCTCCAGATCCGCCCAATCGCTCTCCAGCCCGACCCCGGAGCCGACCTTGGCGGTGACCGCTTCCCTGGTCTCCTTGTCGGTCAGGATCAGACCCAGGCCGCTGTTCTCCAGAAGATGGGCCATGCGCCGGGCCGGATTATCCGGGTCCAGGGGCAGGTAGGCCCCTCCGGCCTTGAGAATCCCCAGAATGCCCACGATCATGGCCGGGGAACGGCTGAGGCAGAGCCCCACCAGGGTGCCGGGCCCCACTCCGCGGTCCATGAGAAAGCCAGCCAGGCCGTTGGCCTTGCAATTCAGCTCGGCATAGGTCAGGCCGACGCCCTGGTGGAAGACCGCCTCGGCCTGGGGAGTCCGGGCCGCTTGGTCTTCGATCAGCTCCACCACGGTCTGTTCGGGAAGCGGATCAATCCCCTCGCCAATGCCCAGGGTTAATACCGTCTCTCTTTCATGGGCGCCGAGCAGAGGCGCCAGAGCCACTTTCTGTTCCGGATTTTCGGCCAGGCTGCGGAGAAATACGGCCAATTCCTCCATTCTGGTGGAAATGGTCTCCTGATCCCAAAGCCCTGAATTGTACATGCACTCGAACACGATCCGGTCCGGATAGGGAGAGACGTTGATCTGGAACTCGAAGTTGTCGTATTTGCGATGGTTGGAGTAAAACTCGCTTTCCAGTCCGGCGAACTTCATCCCGGCCAGGTCGATGCCCTGGTCCAGGTTGAAGGAGACCGGGGCCAGGGGAATCCGGCTGGGGTCCCGCTCCAGTCTCATTCTGGGGATAAGGTCGCCCAGGGTCACCCGCTGGTGGTCGTAAGAGTCCAGCAGGGTGGTCCTGACCTGGGCCAGATAGTCCCTGAAACTGATATTCCCGTCCAGGCGGAAGCGGAGGGGCAGGAGGTGGACGCAATGGCCCACCAGGGATTCCCGGCCCTCAATGGACTGGCCCGCGGCGGGCAGGCCGATTACAATGTCGTCTTGCCCGCTCAAGCGGTGGACAAAGGCCGCAAATCCGGCCAGAAGCACGTTGAGAAAAGTGCAGCTGGTCCTGGCCCCCAGGTCCTTGAGGCTTTTGACCAGCCCCTCCGGGACCTCCCAGTCCAGTCGCCTGGCCTTGTACGTCCGCAGGGCCGGCCTGGGCCTGTCCGTGGGCAGGTCCGTAACCGGCGGTTTGACCGCGTACTGGCCCAGCCAGTAGTCCCGGTCCTCTTGGACGGCTCTTATCCGGTCGGGAAGAAACAGGGTGGAGACATAATCGCTGAACAGGTCGGCCGGTTCCAGGTCCGGCTCCTCTCCCCGAACCAGGGCCGAGTATATCCGGGCCAAATCCGCCACCAGGACGTCGATGGACCAGCCGTCGCAGACAATATGGTGGGCCGTGATCAGGACCTGGTGCAATTCGCTTTCCAGCCTGACGATTCTGACCCGGACCAGAGGCCCCTTGGCCAGTTCGAACGGGGTCTCCACCTCCTCGTCAAGGAGCCGGGCCAGATCCCGCTCCCGCGCCTCTTGGTCCTCCCGGGAGAGATCCACAAGGGGTATCTCCAGGTCCAGCCGCAGCCCCACGCAGGCCCGGTCCCCGTCCGGACTGAAGGTCATGCGCAAGGCTTCGTGGCGCCCGACGGCCCGCCTGAAAGCCTGGCGAAGGTGTTCCACTTCCAACGGTCCGCCCAGTTTCAGGGAGACCGACTCATTAAAAGAGCAGTTGGCCTCCCGGCCCATCTGGACCGAGGTCCAGATCTCCTTCTGGGGCTCGGTCAGGGGGATGGTCAGGCTCAGTTCGCCGTCCGCAAAGGGATCGAACTCCACCGGCCCTATGGCCGGCCGGCCGGTTGCCGGGGGTGTCAATGGCTCAACCTTTCGTCCTGGATCAACAGGTATTTCCCGGCTCTTTCCGGGTCGGGGACAAACCAGCCGGGCCGTCCCTGCGGGTCCCGGCCCAGCCGGGCCCCGGGCAGGGGCGGCTCATCGCTCCGGACGGTCATCCCCTGGGCCGGCAACCTTTCCGGCTCTGCTTCCGGTTCAATGTAAACGGGCGGAGAGCCGGAGGCCGGCTCCAGGAGCCCGGCCTCGGTCATCTCCGTCACCGTCTCCTTGATGGCCCGGACCAGGGCCTCAATATCGGCATCGGTATGAGCCGTGGTCAGAAAGAAGCTGCGGTCCTGGAAGATGTGGATGTTCTTGAACCTGAGCCAGGGATAGAGCAACTCGCCCAGGGGCAGGTCCGCGTTGAAGGCTATCCTGAAGAGCGAGCTGAAGTGCTTGGTTTCCAGGGGAGCTCCGTATTTTTTGAAAAACTCCCTGATTTCGGCCACACAGTCGGCCATGCGTTGGTTCAGGTTTTCCTGCAGCCCGGGCCCGGCCTCCTTCAGATAAGTAAGCGAGGCTTTGGCCGCGGCCATGGTCAGGGGATGGCGCACAAAGGTCCCGGCAAAATAGGTCACCCCCGCCTGGGGGAAGGAGTCGTCCCCGAACCGCCACTGCCCGCCGTCCAGTCCGTCCATGAACCGGGGAACGCCGGTGATGCCGCCGATGGGCATTCCGCCGCCCATGATCTTGCCGTAGGTGGCCAGATCGGCCTTGACCCCGAACAAGGCCTGGGCCCCTCCGGGGTGAGACCGGAACCCGGTGATGACCTCGTCGAAGATCAGGGCCGCGCCAGAGTCCGCGGTTATAGGCTTCAGGGCCTGCAGAAATTCCCGGGGCTGGAGGTCCAGGGCCCGGCTCTGGACCGGCTCGACCATGATCGCGGCCAGCTCGCGGGCCCTGGCCCGCAGCATCTCCAGGCTCTCCGGGGCGCCGTAATCCAGGATCAGGAGGTTCTCCACCGAGGCCCTGGGAATGCCCGGCGCGGCCGGGATGGTGGTCAGCTTTTTGGTTCCCCGGGAGACCACCTCGTCAAAAATGCCGTGGTACGAATTATTGAACACGGCGATGGTCTCCCGGCCGGTCACGGTCCGGGCCAGGCGCATGGCTCCCAGCACCGCCTCGGAGCCGGTGTTGCAGAACACGGCCCGGTCCTGGCCGGTGAGCTCCACCATTAGCCGGGCGGCCTGGGCGGCCAGGGCGAGCTGGGGACCGATCTCCATGCCCTTGTCCAGCTGTTCCCGGATGGCCTCGACGATGAACGGCGGGGAGTGGCCGAACAGGTTGGCCCCGAACCCCATGATCATGTCGATATACTCGTTGCCGTCCAAATCCCACATCTTGGACCCGGCCGAGCGTTCCATGACAATGGGGTAGACCACTTCCTTGTAGACCGGATTGAACCCGGAGACCGCCCGGGGATCGGCCAAAATCTTCCTGTTCTGCTGGGTGAACTCCTTGGAGGATCTGGTCTTGGCGTTGTATTTCCGGGCAAACTCCTCAATGGCCGCCTGCTGGGCCTGGGTCAGCTCCTGTTTGACCGTCTTGATCCTGGCCCCGGCCCCAAAGGTCTTGGGCGCCGCGGCCGCAGTCCCTGGTTTGGCCGCGGCCTTTTCAGGAACGCCCGCTCCGGCCGGGGACAGGGGCCGGGTCGGCAGGGGCGCCTGCCCGGTCCTGCCCAGAATTTCCAGCTGCCAGGAGATGATCTTGAGCTGCTGGTCCAGGATCTGCTCCAGGGTTCCGGGGGCTGCCTGGCCCCGGAACGCGGGCAGGGCCGGCATCGGCAAGGCCTGGGAGGCCTGGGGCGCGAGCTCGGCCTCTGGTGGCAGGTGGTCGTCGATATATGAGGCCAGGGTCTGGAGGGTGCACAGATCCTCCATGAGCTGGCGGAAGGAGATCTTGACCTGGAACTTCTTGGTCAGGGTCAGGCTAAGCTGGGTCAGGATCAGGGAATCCAACCCCATCTCCAGGAAGGTGACGTCCCGGCCCATTCCGCTCATGTCCTCGCCCGAGGTGTCTTCCACGGCCTCGATGATTTGGGGGACCAGCCTTTCCCGGCGCGGTTCCCTGGATACGGGCTCCGCGGCAACGGGCGCGGCCGGGGCGGGCATGGAAAACGCGAGCTGCTGCGCCGGTGCCGCGACCTGGGCCGGGGCGGGCTCGATCCAGTGCCGCTTGCGCTCAAAGGGATAGGTGGGCAAGGGGATCTTGCGCCGCTGTTCGGCCTGATAAAAGGCCGGCCAGTCGATCTCCACCCCGGACAGCCACAACCGGCCCAGGGCCTTGAGCAGGGCCTCCCATTCGGCCTGGTCCTCGGCTTTGTCGCTTAAGGTGGAGACAGCCACCTGGGCGGCCTTGTCCTCGGCCTGCTGCCGGGCCAGGGTGGCGGCCGTGGTCCGGGGGCCCACCTCCAAGAGAACCCGCTCCGGCTCCTCCCACAAGACCCGGACCCCCTGGGCGAACCGGACCGTGGCCCGCAGATGCCCGGCCCAGTACCGAGGATCAAGGGCCTGCTCGTCTTTGATCCAGTCGGCCGTGACCGTGGACACAAAGGGGATCCGGGGCGAGGAAAGGCTGATCTTTTCCACCACCTTGAGCATGGGCTCCACGGCCGGGTCCATCATGGGAGAGTGAAAGGCGTGGGAGGTGTGGAGTATTTTAGCCGGTATGTTCTCCTGTTCCAGATCTTTCTTCAAGTTGTCGATTAAATCATTCGGTCCGGAGGCCACGCACAGGGAAGGCCCGTTTACCGCGGCCACGGCCATGTCCGGCCCCAGCCGTTTGTTGAGTTCATCTTCGGGCAGCCGCACCGAGAGCATGGACCCCGGGGGCAGTTCCTGCATGAGCCTGCCCCGGGCCGCGACCATGCTCAGGGCGTCCTCCAGGGAAAAGACCCCGGCCAAACAGGCCCCCACAAACTCGCCGATGCTGTGGCCGATCATGGCCTCCTGGCGAATGCCCCAGCTGTTCAAGAGCAGGGCCAGGGAGTATTCCAGGCTGAACAGGGCCGGCTGGGTGTAATAGGTCTGGCGCAGGATGTCCGCGGCCGGTCCGTGGTTGTACTGGTCCGGGTAAAGAACCTCGCGTAGATCACGTTTTAGAAGCGGTTTCAGTATTTCCGAACATATATCCATAGTTTCGTGAAAATAAGGTTCGGATTCGTAAAGATTCAAGCCCATGTCCACGTACTGGGAGCCCTGGCCCGGGAACATGAAGACCACCTTGGGCCGGTCGGTCCGCTGGGACCGGGACGCGCTCTTGGACGGGGCCAGGCTCTCCAGCACACCCGCAGCCTCTTCCAGGTTCCGGGCCACGGCCATGCGGCGGTGTTCAAAGTGGGCTCTGCCCGTCTGGAGGGTGTAGGCCGCGTCGGCCAGGTCTGTTTCCGGATGGTCCCTGAAAAACCGGGCCAGATCTGCGGTGCGCTCCTCCAGGGCCGGGGCGGTCTTGGCCGAAAGCAGGACCAGCTGCCTGGGCCGGGTGGGGCTGGATTCAGCCGCAAGGGGCGGTTCCTCCAAGACTACGTGTGCATTGGTGCCGCCGAATCCGAAGGAGCTGACCCCGGACAGCCTGGGTTTCTCCCCCCTGGGCCAGGGCCGCAGTTCCGTGTTCACGTAAAACGGCCCGGACTCGAAATCAATCTCCGGGTTGGGTCTTTCAAAGTTGATGCTGGGCGGAATGACCTGGTGATAAAGAGCCAGGCTGGTCTTGATCAGCCCGGCCACGCCCGAGGCGGTGATGGGGTGGCCGATGTTGCCCTTGACCGAGCCCACGGCGCAGAAGCCCTTTTGGGCGGTCTTGAGCCTGAAGGCCTGGGTCAGGGCCTCCATCTCAATGGGGTCGCCCAGGGGCGTGCCCGTGCCGTGGGTTTCCACGTAGGAGACATCCGCCGGGTCCACCCCGGCGTAGGCCTGGGCCGTGGCGATGGCCGCGGCCTGGCCCTCCACGCTGGGCCCGGCAAAGCTGACCTTCTGGGCCCCGTCGTTGTTGAGGCCCACGCCCCTGATCACGGCGTAGATGCGGTCGCCCTCCTCCAGGGCCTGGGAAAGCCTCTTGAGGATCACCATCCCGGCCCCGTTGTTGAACAGGGTGCCCGTGGCCCGGGCGTCAAAGGGGCGACAGTGGCCGTCCAAGGAGAGCATGGTCCCTTCCTGGGCCAGGTAGCCGCTCTCCTGGGGGGTGTGGATGGAGACCCCTCCGGCCAGGGCCAGGTCGCATTGATACTCTTTCAGGGCCTGAAAAGCCTGGCAGACCGAGACCAGGGAGGTGGAGCAGGCCGTGTGGATGGACAGGCTGGGGCCCTTCAGGTTCAGCTTGTGGGAGATCCGGGGAGCCACATAGTCTTTTTCGTTGCTGACCATGGCCGTGAACGGTCCGGACGTGGCCACCAGATCCGGCCGACTCAGGACGTTGTTGACATAATAGGTGTTGTTGCCCACCCCGGCAAAGACCCCGATCAGGCCGGGGAAGGCGCCCGGATCACACCCCGCGTTCTCCAGGGCGGCCCAGGCCAGCTCCAGCATGACCCGTTGTTGGGGGTCCATGAGCTCAGCCTCCCGGGACGTTACCTTGAAGAATCCGGCATCGAACCTGTCCACGTCCTTGAGGATGCCCCTGGCCCTCATATAATCCGGGTCGTTCTTCAACTCCTCCGGGATGTGGGGGTCCAGTTCCTCCGGGGAAAAGAAGGTGATGGACTCCCGGCCCTGGCACAGGTTCTCCCAAAACTGATCCGTATTTTCGGCGTCCGGGAAACGGCAGGCCAGGCCGATGAGGGCCACGCCTTCCCCCTGTTCCGGGGAGGAGGCCCTCCGGCTCCTCTGACGCCGGGCTCTGTCCTGGATATCCCCCAGGGACAGGCCGGTCTCCTTTTCCCGGCTCAGATACCCGGCCAGGGACCTGATGGTGGGGTACTGGTAGATCTTGAGAATGGGCAGTTCCAGACCCTGCTCCTCGCGCAGGGCGGCGATGACCCGGACGCTGAGCAAGGAGTTCCCGCCCAGGTCGAAAAAGCCGTCCTCCACCCCCACCTGGTCCAGATTCAGGACCTTGCCCCAGATCCGGGCCAGGGTCTGCTCCAGTTCGCTTCCGGGCCTGACGTAGTCGTCCTTGAGGTCCGGCCGGGAACGCCCCGGATCGGGCAGGGACCGGCGGTCCACCTTGCCGCTGGGGGTTTTGGGCAGTTCCCCTATCTTCACGAACACGGCCGGGATCATGTAATCCGGCAGGGTTCCGGCCAGGCCGCCGCGCAGCTCCGAGGTGGAGGGGCCGGGCTCCCGGTCCGGGATAAGATAGGCCACCAACCGTTTCTCCCCGCTCTCCTCTCCCCGGACCGCGACCACGGCCTGTTTCACCCCGGGGAGCGCGGCCAGTGCCGCCTCTATCTCGCCCGGCTCGATCCGGTAGCCGCGAATCTTGACCTGATCGTCCATGCGTCCCAGGAACCGAATGTTGCCGCCCGGAAGATACTCGGCCAAATCCCCGGTGCAATAGAGCAACCCTTCCCCGTCCTGGTCAAAGGGGTCTTTGACGAACTTCCGGGCGGTCAGGTCCGGACGAAGGAGGTAGCCCCGGGACAGGGCCCGGCCGGCCACACACAGCTCTCCGGGAACACCCACTGGAACCGGTTCCATATTTTCGTTCACCAGATATATTCTGGTGTTGGCGATGGGCCTGCCGATGGGCGGCAGGGCGGGCCATTCCTGGGGCGGACCGCTCAGGGTGTAGGCCGAAACCACATGGGTTTCGGCCGGCCCGTACTGGTTGTAGAGCAGGCACCCTTCCAGGCGGGAGAAAAACTCCATGACCTGGGGGCTGATTAGAAGCTGCTCTCCGGCGGTGATGACCTCTTTCAGGGACCGGGGAAAAAGGCCCAGGCTGGAGGCCACCTCGGCCAGATTCTGGAGGGCCACGAAAGGCAGAAAGATACGGCCTATTCTCTCCTGTTCCATGAACCTGAGGCAGTTGGCCGCATCCAGGCGCATCCGGTCCGTGATCAGGACCAACTCCCCGCCGGAGCACCAGGTGGCGAAAAGCTCCTGGCAGGAGACGTCAAAGCTCAGGGGGGTGAACTGGAGGGTCCGATCTCCCGGACCGGCCAGGGAATTTTCCTTCTGCCAGGCCAGGAGGTTGGCCAGGGGCCGGTGGCCCATGGCCACGCCCTTGGGCCGGCCCGTGGACCCGGAGGTGTAGATCACATAGGCCAGGCTCTCCAGGTCTTCCCGCCGTTCCGGTTTGTCCGGACTCTCCCGGTCCAGTTCTCCCCGGATCCGGTCCGGGATAAGCGGCTCGGCCTTGGCCGGGGCCACGATATTGGACAGGGACTCCTGGGTAATCAGCACCGGAGCCCGGGCGTCCTCCAGCATGAAATCCAGACGTTCCCGGGGATACTCCGGGTCCAGGGGCAGGTAGGCCCCCCCGGCCTTGAGCACGGCCAGCACGGCCACGGGCAGATCAAGGGAGCGTTCCAGGCAGATCCCCACCGGGACATCCGCCCCAACGCCATAAGACTTTAAACGATTGGCCAGTCGATTGGCCTTTTGATCCAACTCCCGGTAGGAAAGACTCTTTCCGCCAAAGGAGACAGCTACAGCCCTCGGAGTTTCCCGAACCTGGTTTTCGAACATTACATCCAGGCAGGCCAGAGCGGGAAATGCCTTAT
Organism: Desulfarculia bacterium; assembly: GCA_963662305.1. Lineage (GTDB taxonomy): Bacteria > Desulfobacterota > Desulfarculia. Next base: position 216,740 of record OY759352.1, read on the forward strand.
CCGTATGGTTCCATTCTTCCAGAGGAAGGTCGCTCTCCCCCGTGAAACTTGTTCCTTTTTCAACGACCATAAGACAAACCTGATATGGAATTTGTTTTTATTTATGAGCATATTATGGCAATAAACTCCCTCCACTCATATGCCCTGTTACTGCCTCCCCTGCCGAAAATATATCTTTCGTTCTATTATATTTGTTGAGTGTCACCCATCATGGACAAAAGGTCAAGGAAAGTAATAAACCCTTTGCTTCAGGGGACAATCGGAGCGGGGCGGACGGAGAAGGGCGGCCAGGAAAAAGCCGCTTATTTTTCTATTATTGAAGGCGGTGTTCCCAGCGCCATGTTTCCAAGTCTGTCCAGTCCTCGACTTGCAGCTGAAAAGCCAGTTCCTGGCCTTTTCGGCATTTCTGAGCCTCCACCCGCAGCAGGCTCAAGCCCCAGTGGGTGGCCCCTTCCGGATTCCAGGTGCTGAACCCAAATTCGCTGTCAAAGAAGGCCTTAAAGAAAACAAGAAAACCGTCCAGCCGCCCGTCCCTGGCCAAGACTTTTTTCTGGGCCATGGAGTGGGGCAGGTCGGTTTTAGCCATGGTGTGAAGATCGCAACAATAGATTCTTTCCGGTTCCGAAAGAAAACACTTCACCGCATCGGGCGTTATATTGGCCACCTTTTCCGTTTGGGTGTAATCTTCGGCGTACTCCCGCAGGCCTGACAGATCCAGGCCGTTGATTCTCTTTTCCCAGATAAAGGGCTGGCGGGAACGGTCCTCCAGCATCACCGGCTCCAGATAGTATTCGAACCTGCCCGGCAGAATCCGGCCCCCCTCTTTCAGCAGCCGGTCCCGGCAATCCACCAGGGTATTGACCAGATCCGAATCGAACAGCCGGTTCCCCAGCTGTTCATGAATTATGACGTCCATTCTTTCGCCGGGGTCGAATTTCAAACAGTCGCCCTGGAAAAAACTGATCCAATCCAGGCCGTTGGCCCGGGCTATCTCCTTGGCCGTTTCGATGATGTCCAACTGCTCCACCGCGTATATCTGTTTCGGCTCCTTGGCGGCCGCGAAAAAGGCCAGGATGCCTGTTCCTGTTCCCAGGTCCAGGACCGTGTCCCCGGGTTTCACATTCCTTCTGATGCCTTCGTAAAAATGATCGATCTTGACCGTGTCGTTGAGCATCATTTCGTGCATTCTAAGACGGTTGAAACCGAAGGAGACTTCGCTGAGCAGTTTTCTGACCAGCGGTTGTTTTCTGGCCCAAGCGACTGCTTTTATGCCCCACAGAGCAGCGGAACGGATCAGTCCCATGGTCTTTTTCCCTTCCCCCGACCTATCAGGATCAACTCTTGTTTAAAAACAGCGCCCGGCCGGTTCCGCCGCCGGCGACTGCCGGGGCGGTAAAGGCCGAAAGATCATCAAGCTGGGAGCCAAGTTGGCCAGCGGCAGGATAGGTTAGTTTCCAACACCGACGATTCAGGCGGATTTGCTGTCGCCCTGTCGATCCTTTTAAAGAGCCTTTGTTACGATATCACCACAAGGAGTTTATACCGTACATTATAACCCCGTCAACCCGGAGGGAGGGATAAACCCGAGAATCTGCACTGGCATTGAAATATATCAGCCCTACCCTGACGGGCTTGGATCAAGTATGGTATTAGGAATTAACCACTCCGCCGCAAGCAGCGGGGTATGGCAGGGGAAAATGGTGATTGGACTCGCGGCAAGCCGCGGGGAATTAAATCCCCCTTTGGGGGTTAAAAAGAATCAGACCCTATTATTCCGGCCAGGGGCAATCCTCGGCCAAAAGCTGATTCGGAAATATTTTTACGGATTATTAGCTTGAAACTACTTTGCACAGCCGATCTTCATCTGGGCAGGCGGTCCAGCCGCCTCCCGGATGAACTGAACAGCCCCCTTTTCTCCTGCGCCCAGTCCTGGCTCAGGGTGGTGGATCTGGCTCTTGAGCGGCGGGTCGACCTGGTCCTTTTGGGGGGCGACCTGATCGACCAGGACAACCGCTTTTTCGAGGCTGCCGGCCCCCTGGAAAAGGGGTTGGCCAGGCTGGCCCAGGCCGGAGTACAGACCTTTGCCGTGGCCGGCAACCACGATTATCGCTCTCTGCGCGACTTTTCCGCCGCCGGCAAAGGGCTGGGCCTGACCCTCCTGGGCCGGGAAAGGGGCTGGGAAAGCGTTCTGGTCAAGGCCGGCGGAGAGGAAATCCTGCTCCACGGCTGGTCCTTTACCAAGGAGCACCATCATCAAAGCCCCCTGGAAAATTGGGCCGGGGAAGCGGTACCGGGGGCGCCCTCCCTGGGTCTGGTCCACTCCGAGCTGGCGGGAACCGGAAGCGGCTACGCTCCGCTGACCAGCGATGATCTGTCCCGGACAGGGGTCAAGAACTGGGTGGTGGGCCATCTGCACAAACCTTTTCTTTCTCCTGCCGGAGAAACGCCCCTGGTCCTGATCCCCGGCTCCCCCCAGGCCCTGGACCCGGGGGAGACCGGCGTCCACGGCCCCTGGCTGCTGGAGATAGACCAGGGCCACATATCCCGCCCGGTCCAGGTTCCCCTGTCCACGGCCCGCTATGAAGAGGCCGCAGTGGATCTGGAGGGCGTCAGCCAGGAGGACGAGCTAAAAAGCCGGCTGCTCAAGGCTGTCAGGGAACTGGGGCAAAAGGCAGAGGCCGAAAGCGGGCATCTGAAGTTTTTATCCTGCCGCCTGACCCTGGAGGGCCGGACCGCCCTGCATGGCCGCCTGGAAGCCCTTTCCCGTGAACTGGCCGAATCGCCGGATCTGGGTTCGGGCCGGGTCGAGATCCGGGTGGACAAGGTGACGGTCCGGACCAGGCCGGTCCTGGATCTGGAAAGCCTGGCCGGCTCCGGCGGATTGGCCGCCCATCTGGCCGGCCTGATCATGGGTCTGGAAAGCGGCGCCCCCTCGCCGGAACAAAGCCGGCTCCTCCAGGAGGCCCTGGAACATATCTCGCGCATCCACGGTTCAGGACCGTACCACAGCCTGGACCCTGACCATCCTCCCGGGCAGGATACGGCCCGGCAGATGATTATCGATCAGGGGCTCCTCCTCCTGGAGGAACTGTTGAGGCAGAAGGACTGAAGATGGACTTCGGGCTCAGAATATCAAGCCTTGTTCTCAGACGAGCGCCGGGGTTCCCGGAAGGGCTTCCCTTCACCTTCAAGCCGGGGTCCGGCCTGACCGTAATCCACGGTCCCAACGGCTCGGGCAAGACCACCACCTCCCTGGCCGCCCAGGCCCTGCTGTGGCCCACAACCCAGGAAATGTCAGGGCTCTCCCTCAGGGGCGAATTTGAGTACGAAGGCAATGTCTGGTCCGTTGATCTTAGCCGGGGCGTCTCGAAAATTCAGCGCTCCGGACAGGAAGACCACCACCCCGTGGACCTCCCCTCCACGGCCCGGGGCCGCTACAACTTGGGGCTGCACGAGCTTATCCGGGCCGACAACCGTTCCTTTGCCGAAGCCCTGAAAAAGGAATCCAGCGGCGGATTCGACCTCCAGGCCTCCCTGGAGCGGCTGGGCTATGAACTGAAGGCCCCCCGCAAGGGCAGCGCCGCCTACAACAATTTCAAGAACGCCTTCATCCGTCTGAACCAGGCCAGGGCCGCCCAGGAAGGTTTGAGGAATCAGGAGCAGGAGCTTCGCGACCTCCAGAAGACCCTGGAGCAGGTCCGGGCCGATCAGGCCGAGTTGACCCGTCTCCGGAACGCCTTGCGCTACATCCAGGCCAAGGAAGCCCTTAAAATGGCGGAGCTGGATCTGGCCGCTTTTGGGGAGGGCATGTTTCGGATCAGCGGCCAGGAGACGGACCGGCTGGACCGGATAGGGGCCAAACTCCAGGCCGAGAACCAGGAGTTGGAAAAGGCCTCGGCCGAGGTGGTCCGGGCCGAAGGGGCCCTGGCGGATCTGGGTCTGCCTCCCCAAGGGATCGACCCGGTTTTCCTGGAAGCTCTCAAGACCGGGATCGAGGAGCTCCGAACCTTGGACGGACAGGCCGGGGACCTGGAAAAAGAACTGGCCGGGGCTGTGGCCGAGACGGTCCAGGAACGCCGCCGCCTGGGGCTCGGAGCCGATGATCACCGTCTGGATAATGTTGATCTGAGCAACATAAACGACCTGGCCGATCTGGCCCGCCGGGCCGAGCAGGTACGGGCCGGACGCAAGGCCAAGGAAGCCCTGGAGTCCTGGCTGGGCCGGGACCAGGAAGGCCCTGATCCGGACAGCCTCAAGGAAGGCCTTAAGCTGCTCCTGGAATGGCTCTTGGACGTGGAGGGGGAGTCCTCCTCCCGGGCCGCGCTATGGAAACTTCTCGTTTTCGTGGGCGGCGGGCTGGCAGGGGCCGGACTTGTCCTGGCCTGGTGGCAACACTGGGGCTGGATCGGAGCGGCCCTGGCCGGGCTCCTGCTGTTGCTCTGGCCGGCCCTGCCCCGGACCTCGACCAGTTTCCGGACCTCCATCCAGAACAGGTTCCAAAGGCTGGACCTCACCCCCCCCGACTCCTGGACCCCACCGGAGGTGAGGCGGACGGCCGAGCGTCTTTGGAAAGAGGCGGCCCAGGCAGAGCTGTCCCGGCAAAAAAGGATAAAGTGGGAAGGCCTGAAAGAGGAGCGGGAGGGGTTGCTCCAACAGGAGGCCGAACTGGCGGAACGCCGCGCGCAAACCGCCTCCCTTCTGGGTATCAAGCCCAACCTGGACGAGGCGGTTCTTTTCAGCCTGGTGGAGAGCCTCTCCCGGTTTCAGGCCGGCCTCGACAAACAGACCAGGGTCCAGGCCGCCTTGTCCCTGGTGGACCAAAACAGGCGGAAGCTGGCGGCGGATCTGGCCGCCTCGCTGTCCTCCTTGGGCTACCCCGACCTGCCGGACGTCCCCCGGATCCAGGCTGCGGTTAAAAACCTGGATCAAAGAGCCCGGAACCATGAACTCTTAAAAACGGAGATCCAACACTCCGGACAGAAGCGCGAAGAGGCCCGGTCCAGAATCGCGGCCCTGGAAAAGGAACAGCGGGCCTTGTTTGAAAACCTGGGTCTGGGGCTGGATGAAGAGCATGTATTGCGCCAGTGGGTCGGGAGCCTGCCGACCTTTGAAGCAGCCAGGGATAGATTATCCTCGGCCCGGCGGGATGGTGAATTGGCCCAGGAGGGGATAGATCCCCAATCCGGGCTCCTGGTCAAGCCCGTCTTTGAGTTGGAGAACCTGATCCGGGAAAAGGAGAATTCAGCGGCCCGCCTGGACCGGATCAACCAGCAGATCGGCTCCCTGGGCCAGAAGCTGGATTCGGCCAAGCAGAGCCACGATCTGGAAGAGGCCCTGGCCCATTTGGAGAACTGCAAGGAGAATCTTCGCCAGGAGCGGGAAGGGACCTGCCGCGCGGTGGTGGGCCATGTGCTGGGGCGCTATCTGGAGAACAAGAACAAGGCGGAGAGCATGCCCAGGGTCTTTGCCCGGGCCCGGGAATATTTCCGTCTTTTTACCAAAGGGGCCTTTGTTCTGGATTTCGACTCCAGGGAGCCGGAGTTCAGGGGCATTGATACTGCGGCCAACCTGGGTCGGTCCCTGGACCAACTCTCCAGCGGAACCAGGGTTCAGCTCCTCATGGCCGTCAGGCTGGCCTTTGTGGAGGATCACGAAAAAGGCCCCAAACTGCCCCTTTTCCTGGATGAGGCCCTGGCCAACAGCGACCCGGAGAGAACCGAGGCGGTCATGGAATCAGCCTGCCGCATTCTTAAAACCGGGCGTCAGATCTTCTATTTTACGGCCCGCCCCTCGGAGGTTTCGCGCTGGCAAAGCCTGCTCCAGGAGAACGGCCTTGAGCCCCCGATTGTGCTGGACCTGGAGGAGTTGAAGGCCGAAGGACGTTACCGGAAACATCCCCTGAGGCGGATCCCCCTTTCCAGACGGCCCGAACCGCCCTCGCCCCGAGGGTTGAGCCGGGAGGAATACGGAGACCTGCTCAAGGTTCCGGAGTTCGACCCGACCCGGCAAGAGATCGGTCAAACCCACATCTGGCACTTTTTGGAGAACCAGGAGATGGTCCACCAGGCTCTTTGCGCCGGCTATAAACAGTGGGGTTCCTTCAGGAACATGCTCCAGGCAGGAGCCCTGCCCTTTTTGGCGCCTGATCAGCCCGCGGCCAAGAAGGCCCTGGCCGCGGCCCGGGCCTTGGAGGAGGCGGCCAAGCTCTGGCGTGTGGGACGCGGCTGCCCGGTGACTCTGGACCACCTGATAAATGGCGGGGTCAGTTCCACCTTTTTGGACAAGGTGGCCGAGCTGAACCAGGCTGTGGGCGGCGACGCGGGGCGGCTCATCGCCGGTCTGAAAAGCAAAAAGGTCAAGAGGTTCCAGGCCGCAGCCATAACCAACCTGGAGGAGCACCTGGAGGAAATCGGCTGCCTGGACTCCCGCCCCAGGCTCACCAGGAACCAGGTTTTGGAAAAAGTTCTCCTGGCCCTGGCCAGGGAACAGCAAGAGGGACTCATAGACCCTGATAGGGCGGCCGCCTTGATTTCCCGCCTGAATTTCGACAATCCCCCTGCCTGAGGCAAAGACTGATACTCTTCCCCTGCCCCGCCCTGGCTCTCCGGTTCGAAATTAACCACTTTCGCATCCCTTTTATCTAATTATAACTTATTGTTTTTATAACTTTTATAGCCGACATCCCCCTCAGTCCTTGTCGCGGTTACATCTCAAAACATGTTCCCGGCCGTTACGGTCCCGCCTTTTGTTCTTGCCCAAATTCGGCGATGGTTGTATGGTTGGACCATTGAACAATGGAACTGGAAGGATTATGAGCTCTGCAACCTATTCAAAGATAAAGCCAAAGCCCCTGTTCGAGATCATCATCGAGCAGATACGAGATCAGATCGCCTCGGGCAGTCTCAAGCCCGGCGATCTGCTGCCTGCTGAAAGACAGCTTTCCGAGATGATGGGGGTCAACCGTCACAGCCTTCGCGAAGCCCTCAAGGTTTTGGAATTTCTGGGCGTGGTCCACAGCCGGACCGGCATAGGGACCATGGTCAACAACCTGGGCCAAGACATCCTGGTGGACCGGGTGGAGCAGGCCGCCTCCTTTTCCCCCCGCCGGTTTCTGGTGGAGCTCATGGAGCTTCGCCAGGCCATCGAGCCCCATGCCGCGGCCCTGGCCTCCCAAAGGGCCACGGCCGAGGACCTGGCCCGCATGGAACGAGCCATGATCGACCTGCGCCACGAGTTCGAGGGCGGGGAACTGGGCTCGGACGCCGACGAAAGGCTCCACCTGGCCCTGGCCGCGGCCACCCACAACCAGACTTTCGCCCGTCTAGCCGAACCCATGATGGCCATGCTCAACGACTACCGCCGGAAATCCCTGCACATCCCCGGACGCCGCCGGGAGACCCTGACCGAGCACGAACGGATTTTCGCGGCCGTGTCCCAGGGAAAGGCCCAGGAGGCCCGGGAGGCCATGAGCGCCCATCTGGACAAGGTGGAGAGAATGCTGACTCAACTGGAAGACAAGGAGGACAGGACAGAGTAAGGCAGGCCCATGCCCCGGAGAGTTTCCGGATCACTGTAAGGTGGATTGCAACCACATCAACCGGCAGGAGGGACTAATGAGAAAACCGTTAATCGTATTGGCAGCCCTAACCCTTCTTATCGCAGCGCCCGGACTCGGCCAGGCCATGGACATCACCATCACCGCCGGAGGGACCTCGGGCAGCTGGTTCATCTCCGGTTCCGCCTTCCAGGACGCCTTCAGCCAGCAGATCGACGGCAGCAAGTTCAGCGTGGTGCCCGGCGGCGGGGCGGCCAACCCCATCCGGATCAACCGCGGCGAGGCCCAGGTGGGCTTTACCTACGCCACCAACGCCAAATCGGCCGTGGCCGGCGAGGAGCCCTACAAGGAGAAGGCCGGCGATCTCAGGGCTATGGTCAACCTCCAGATCCTCCAGTATCTGATGGTGGCGGCCAAAAAGGGCGCGCCCGTGGACGGGTTCAAGTCCTGGTTCGACAACAAGACCAAGGTCAAGATCCTGCCCGGACCGCGTTCCATGGGCGGCTGGATGACCCTGCGCCGGGTTTTCAAGGGCTACGGGGTCAGCGACAAGGAACTCAAGGATTGGGGCTGCAAGTTCATCCACGCCGGGTGGAGCGAGTCCTCCCAGCAACTGCTGGATGGACACGCCGATGTGATCGCTCCCCAGGCTCCGCTCAAGTGGCCGGTCATGGTCGACCTGGGTAACTCCCGGGACCTGGTGTTTTTCGACATTGACGATAAGATCCGCCAGTCCCTGGCCGAAACCTACGGCTACCTGGCCGCCGACATGCCGGCCGGAACCTACAAGGGCCAGGACGCGCCCCTCAAGACCATGGCCGACAGCGTGGTTCTGCTGGTCAACAAGAACGTTCCCGACGATCTGGTCTACCAGATGACCAAGGTGATCTGCGAAAACAAGGACAAATGGGTGGCCACCCACGCCATGTTCAAGCCCTTTGACCCGACCAAGGCCGGCCAGACCAGCATCCCCCTCCATCCGGGTGCGGCCAAGTATTTCAAGGAAAAAGGAACCATCTAAATACGTCACACCCCCACGGACCGGCCGGGCCGGCCGGTCCGATTATATAAATTCCGGCAGCAACGGGCTGGCCATTTTTTATGGGAGCAGGCATGATCAAGATCTCTCAGCCGCTTGAGCTACTAAAGAAATTCATTCTGGTCCTGACCGTAGCCATGTCGGTCTATCACCTTTACGGCGCGGCCTCGGCCCTGCCCGAACTTCTTATCCACCGCTCCACTCACCTCATCTTCGCCCTACCCCTTATCTTCCTGATATATCCCTTTACCCAGGCCGGAAAAGGGGCCGGCCCCAGATGGCGCGATCTGCTCATGGCCCTGATCGCGGCTCTGCCCTGGTTGTGGATCCTGGCCAACTTCAGCCGGCTGGTGGACCGCATGGAGTATGTGGACCCCCTGAGCGCCATGGATTACGCCATGGCCTGCCTGGCCATAGTCACCATTCTGGAAGCCACCCGGCGGACCGTGGGCCTGCCCATGGTCATCCTGGCCGCCCTGGTTCTGCTCTACACCATGTTCGGAAACCTGGCCCCCGGCCCGCTGGCCATCAAGGCCACCAGGGTCGACACCATGCTGGAACACCTCTACATCCTGCCCGAGGGCATCCTGGGCATGCCCATCGGAGTCACGGCCACCTATGTCTTTCTCTTTGTCCTGTTCGGGGCTTTTTTGGAGAAATCCGGGGCCGGGGACTTTTTCATGGACATCGCCATGTCCGTTACCGGACGCCAGCGGGGCGGCCCGGGCAAGGTGGCGGTTATCGCCTCGGCCTTTTTCGGGACCCTGTCCGGAAGCTGCGTGGCCAATGTCTACACCACCGGAATCTTCACCATCCCGTTGATGAAACGGATCGGGTACCGCCCGGCCTTTGCCGGCGCGGTGGAGGCCGTGGCCTCCACCGGCGGGCAGCTGATGCCGCCCATCATGGGCTCGGCCGCCTTTCTCATGGCCGACTTTCTGGGCACGCCCTATCTGAACATAATGTACGCCGCCATCCTGCCCTCTCTGATGTATTACATCACTCTGTACTACCTCCTGGACATGGAGGCGGCCCGCAGCGGAATGACCGGCCTGCCGGCCTCGGAACTGCCTGATCCCTGGAAAACCCTCAAGGGCGGCGTTGTCAAGCTCCTGCCCGTGGTCCTGATCGTGGCCATGCTGTTCAACCGCTATTCGCCGTTCATGGCCGCCTTTTACGGCATCCTGACCACCTTTGCCCTGAGCTGGCTGAAAAAAGACTCCCGGATCGGGTTTAAAAAGCTGATCCAGGCCCTGGACGGCGGGGCCCGGAACATCCTGCCCCTGTCCGCGGCCTGCGCCACGGCCGGAATCATCATCGGCCTGATCAGCCTCAACGGCATCGGGCTCAAGTTCACGGCCGCGGTCATCCATCTCACCGGAGGCAACCTGTTCCTGGGTCTGCTCCTGGTCATGCTGGCCGCCCTGGTCCTGGGCATGGGCCTGCCCACCCCGGCGGCCTACATCCTGGTGGCCATTTTCGGGGCTCCGGCCCTGGTGGAGCTGGGGCTTTCGCCCCTGGCGGCCCACATGTTCTGCTTTTTCTACGCCATCCTCTCGGCCATAACCCCGCCCGTGGCCATGGCCGCCTATGGAGGGGCCCAGCTGGCCGGGGCGTCCTTTAACGGCACGGCCCTGATCGCCCTGCGCCTGGGCCTGATCGCCTTTATCGTGCCCTTTATCTTCGCCTTTGACCCGGCCCTGCTGCTCATCGGCCACCCGGTCCACGTGGGCCTGGGCGTGGTCACCGCGCTCATGGGCACCTATGCCGTGGCCGTGGGCATCTCCGGCTGGCTCAGGGGCAAGGTCTCCATCTGGGTCAGGCTGGTGGCCGGCGCGGGCGGCCTGCTCATGGTCATTCCCGGGTGGGAGAGCGACATCCCGGGCCTGGCCTGCCTGGCCGTCCTGGCGGTCATCTACACCCGCAGGCGCAAGGCCCAGGCCGGACCGGCCGCCCGGGCGGCCCTGCCGGAAGCGAACACTTGAGAGCCTGAACCAAACAAGCACCCCGCGCGCTCCTGCAAAACCGGCCTTAAACCGGGCCGGCTCCCGGAACGCCGGAGCCGAAAACGCGTATAACGGATAGGAATTAAAACCTAATATTTTCCTTTGCCCGCGAGGGTGTTCCCATAAGCGGAATACCCCGGGGAGATCCGCCCCCGGGCAGGTAGTAATCAGGAGACGACGGCAATGACAGATGTATTGGGCGGATACCTGGTTGTCCAGACCATGAAAAAAATGGGCGTGGAAGCCATCTTCGGCATGCCCGGCTTCCAGTTGATGAGCGTCTATGACGGGCTCTGCCAGATCGACGGCTGCCCCAGGCACATCCTGGTCCACGACGAAAAATGTGGGGCCTTCATGGCCTACGGCTACGCCAAGGTCTCGGGCCGCCCCGGGGTCTGCGACGCCACCGTGGGACCCGGCGCCACCAACCTGACCTCGGGAATCGCCGAGGCTTTTTACGCCTCCACGCCCCTGGTGGCCATGACCAGCGACGTGCGCATGGAGTACGTGGGCCGCTCCCCCAACCAGGAGTGCGACCAGAGCTCCGTGTTCCGGCCGATCGTCAAGCGCAATCTGACCGTGAACCTGCCGGAGCGGATCATCGAGTCCACCATCCGGGCCTTTCAGCTGGCCGCTGCCGGCCGGCCCGGCCCGGTTCACCTGAACCTGCCCGAGAACATCAACTACACCCCCATCAATTTTGACTGGCGGGCCGAACTGGAGGGATTGGAACCGGTTCTGTCGCCCCTGAGCCGCCCCCGGCCCGAGGCCTTGTGGGTGGAAAAGGCGGTGGAGGCCCTCAAAACGGCCAAGCGCCCGGTCTGCATCGCCGGGGGCGGGGTCCATCTTTCCGGGGCCCAGGAGGAGCTGACCAGGCTGGCCGAGGCCGTGGGCCTGCCCGTGGCCACCTCCTTGACCGGCAAGGGGGCCATTCCGGAGAACCACCCCCTGTGCCTGTCCATGTGCGGCCGGTTCGACCGCTACGCCAACCAGTTTCTGGCCGAGGCCGACCTTATCCTGGCCGTGGGCACCAAGCTGGGCGAGCTGGTCACCTCCCGCTGGTCGGCCGTGCCCGAGGGAACCCCCATCATTCACCTGGACGTGGACCCCACCGAGATCAACCGCAACTACCGGACCCGGATCCCCCTGGTGGGCGACGCCCAAAGCGGCCTGGCCGACCTGGTGGAGGCCTGGGGCCCGGCCAACGGCCAAGACGACGACTACAAGGATCTGGCGGCCCGGATCGCCTCGGCCCGGGCGGCCTGGCAAAAGTCCACGGCCCACCTATACGACGACGACAGCCTGCCGGCCAACCCGGCCCGAATACTAAAGGGAGTCAAGGAGTTCCTGGGCGACGACGGATTGCTGGTGGTGGACGGCGGCCTGGCCACCCACTGGGCCGGGCTGTTCTACGAGGTCACCGCGCCCAAGCGCGGGTTCATGCCCAACCGGGGCCAGGCGGCCATCGGTTGCGGTTTCCCGGCGGCCATGGGGGCCAAGCTGGCCCGGCCCGACCGCCCGGTGATCGCCTTTGTGGGCGACGGCGGGTTCTGCCAGGGCTTGGTGGAGCTGGAGACCGCCTTCAGGGAGGACATCCCGGTGATCGTGGTCCTGAGCAACAACACCTGCCTGGGATACGTCAAATCGCTGCAGCACACCGTGTTCGACAAGCGGTACAAGTCCTCCGACTTCACCCCCTTGCGGTTCGACCGGATCGCCAAGGAGTTTTCCTGCCATGGAGCGCGGCTGGAGTCCATGGACCAGCTGGTGCCGGAACTGAATCGGGCCCTAGATTCGGGCAGGCCGGCCGTAATCGACATTCCCAGCCTGACCGACCCTGGCAAGATGCTGCCCAAGGCCGACGCCCGTGCGGCCAGGTGCTGAGAACATAGCCATGGACAATCCGATCCTGATCAGGGATTCCATAACCCACGCCCTGGACCCGGGCCCGGCCCCGGTGGTGATCTGCGGCTCCCACGGCGGGCTGGCCGCGGCCGTCTTCGCCATCCAAAAAAAGGTCAAGGGCGCGATCTTCAACGACGCCGGAATCGGCCTGGAACAGGCCGGGGTGGCCGGGCTCAAGCTCCTAGAGGAGCGGGGCATCCTGGGCGCGGCCGTGGACGCGGCCACGGCCAGGATCGGGCGGGGCCGGGACACGGCCCAGGGGATCGTCTCCCATGTCAACGGGCTTGCCGCCAAGGCCGGCGCGGCCAAGGGCCAGACCGGGGCCCAGGCGGCCCGGGCCATGGCCCGGGCCGTGTGGAGCCCCCTTGCCGGAGACAACCTGGAGCCGCCCGAGGAAAAGGAGACCGTGGTCTTCAAGGCCCCCAACAACCGCCGGATCGTAACCCTGGATTCCAATTCAATGGTCCGGCCGGAGCATGGCAAGGCGGTCGTTCTGACCGGCTCCCACGGCGGCCTGGTGGGCGACCTGCCCGCGGTGAAGCACCAGGTCCTGGCCGCCTTTTACAACGACGCCGGGGTGGGCCTGGACCGGGCCGGGATCTCCCGCCTGGACTGGCTGGAGGAGCACGACATCATCGGGGCCACGGTCTCGGCCGACTCGGCCAGGATCGGGATCGGCCTGGACACCTATGAGCGCGGAATAATCTCCCACGTCAACCGCCGGGGCCGGGAGGCCGGCATCCGCCCGGGCATGAGCGCCCAAGAGGCGGCCCGCCTGGCCCTGGAAAAGGCGGGCCCGGCCCAAGGAGAAAGCAGATGACCCGTTCCCCGGAGAGCGCCTGTTTCCAGGGCCGCGGAGCCCTGATCACCGGGGCGGCCAGCGGCATGGGCCTGGCCACGGCCCAGACCCTGGCCCTGGCCGGGGCCGACCTGGTGCTGGCCGATCTCAACACCGACGCCCTTAATTGGGAGGCGGACAAAATCATGGACCTGGGTCCGGGTCGGGTTCTGGCCGTCCCCACTGACGTGAGCAGTCAAGAGCAGGTGGAGGCCCTGGGCCGAAAGACCCGCGATTTCCTGGAATCCGTTGATTATCTGGCCGCCAGCGCCGGAATCCTGCGGCGGGGGGAATTCACCGGGATCGCCCCGGAGGAGTGGGCCCAGGTGGTGGCCGTAAACTTGACCGGAGCCTACCTGTGCTGCCGGGAGGTTGTTCCGGCCATGCTGGAACAGGGCCGGGGGAGCATCGTCCTGGTCTCCTCCATGGCCGGCCGCTCCACCAGCGTCTGGGGCGGAGCCCACTACACCGCCTCCAAGCACGGAGTCATCGGTCTGGCCAGGCACCTGGCCCGGGAGTTGGGGCCCCGGGGCATCCGGGTCAACGCCTTCTGCCCCGGAGGGACCCTGACCCCCCTGGTGGTCAACGCCACCACCGAGGAGGACCGCCGGGCCCAGGCAGCCCGGAGACCCCTGCGCAAATGGGCCACGGCCGAAGAGCAGGCCAGGGGCATCAAATTCCTCCTGAGCGACCAGGCGGCCAACATCACCGGCGCGGCCCTGGACTCCAACTGCGGAGCTCTGATGGTTTAAGGTAACCATATGAGATCAGATCCAAAATAAGCTCAATAACTGATCTTGGAATCACACCCCGAAACCAGCCTTTGGGCTCATCTAAAACCATCACTCTTGCACCCGCTACGGAAAGGGGGCACCGGATCCGGTCCCCTTCTGTCCCCCTCCTCCCCTTGACAACATGCGTTTAAAATAAAACCGTGATAGTATAATGTAATGTAAAAAGCTGCGAACTCCCTTTTACGGGTCAGAGGGATTTCATGAAAGCTTCTTCCAAAGCCTTGGAGATAAACCTCCGGACCAGCCGGGTGGAGGTCACCCTAGACCCCAAGTATCTTATCCTCAAGGAGATCGTCTCCCGGTTTCACGGCATTTTGGAGCGACTCGATTCGTTCCTGATTGAGGTCTGCCACCCCTATAAAAACTGGAACTTCATCGTCACCGAGGCCCGCAGCTTCTGCCTCAACAACTTCCATTTGTTCCGGGACCATCCCCAAGGCCCCCAGGGAGCCGCCCTGTTCGTGGATATTTTTTTGGAAGCCCTGGCCCAGGCCAAAAAGGAACCGGTACGGGCCGATGCGGCCGATCACCTGCTGACCTATCTCCACAAGATCATCTCCGACTCTGGCCCGGAACTGGATCGGTTTGCGGAACCTCTCACCTGGGCCTTCCAGGGCCTGCACGGGCTGGATGAGGATCGTTTTCAGCTGGTCCGGAGAAGCTTCTACCAGATCAACGGCCTGGTCGCGGAATTGAACCAAAGAGCCTCCCCTGAACTGGATTTTGGCCCCCTCTCGACACTGCTTCTGCGCTATCTGGAAGAGACCTACTCCTTTTGGCTGGACCAGGTCGATCCGCTGACCTGGTTCGTCCAGCAGACCAGACAGGAGCGCCTGCCCGGCAAGCTATCCGACCTGTTCGGCCAGGTCTCCCACAAGCGTCTGTCCTCCCTCAAGGAGGCCCTTGCCGCCGCAAAAGGCTCAGGGCGGGGGAAACGGGAGAAAGCCGTTGAACTGGCCCGGCTGCCCGGATACCGCCAGCTGGTGGCAGAGTACGAAAAAATCCCCCGGCTCCTGGCCGGGGCGGGCCGGGAGTTCGGCCAGGGCGATCACTGGGAATTAGTCTTTCTGTTTCACATCATGTCCCTGTCCGGACTCTCGTCCATCCACGAAAGAAGCCTGGACAGGATCAACCAGACCCTGTCCAGGATCATCGACGACCACGGGGCCGAGAATGTGCAAGGCTTCATCGCCGACACCTTCCGCATCCTGCGCACCAGCTTCTCCCGCTTTCCCCAGACCGCCCTCCACTCCAGCCTGAAAATGGGCCGGGCGGTCTACGGCACGGAAGACGGCGACCTGCTGGAGTTCTTCAACGCCGGGGTCATCAACCTGGGCTTTCAACCCCCCGGCTATAAAGGGGTGGGGGAAGACTGGGACATCAAGGTCAACACCTTCCATGTGGAGAACATCCGGACCTGGCTGCGGCTCATCGAGCTCAACCCCAGGAGGTCCAAAAAGCTGATCAGCGCCCTGATCGTCAACCTCTCGCTGGGCGGGGTCTTGATCAAGGACACGGACCTCTTCCCCCGGGACATCACCAGTCTTTTGAACAGCGACATCGCCCCGGCGTACAATCTGATCAAACAGCTCTGCCGCCTTTTCCCCACCTATTTCAACGAAATCGGGGCAGAAGGGCGGCTCAGGGATATCTCCACCCGGATCGACGACCTGGCCCTTCGCCGGGACGTGCTGGTCCATTTTCTGAGAAAGCAATCCCATGTCCAGTCCAGCCCCCTGACCGTGGACCTGATGGAGGCCATGTTCCGCTTCTGGCTGACCAGGGACAAGGCCCCCCTGGCCGACCTGGTGCCGGAACGGATTCTGGGCCTGGTGGAAACCAGGGGAAAGCAGGTGGAAGGGCTCCACGCCCTGATGAAAGACCTGGTGAACTCCGGCCTGATCAAGGACGTTCCGGGCCTGCTGAGCCTGACCAAAGAGGATCTGGAGGCCCGGCTGAAGCTGAAACGAAAGATCGACCGGGAGGACCGGAAGAGGTTCTCTCTGGCCCACGAGCTTTACGGGCTTCTCCACCAGAAATACCACTCCGACATGATCGGTCTGGAGGCCTACCTGGACCGGCTCCGGATCACCTCCTTCCCCGACCTGGGGCCGCTCAAAAAGGCGCTCCGGGAGCCGAACCTGGCCGCCCGGATCAACGTCCTTCTGGATTACCTGGAGAAGCTGAAACGGATCATTCTCTCCCCCCGGTCCTTCCCGGCCAGGGAGGACATCTATCACAAGCGCCATGTGGCCGTGGACATCCCCTCCATGTACGGCTCCTATCACGAGCCCAAGTTCGACGCCCTGGGCCTGACCCTGAGGCTTGAATCCCTGGCCAACACCCTTTTTCAGGAGTTGATCGACGGCACGGACCTGAACCTGATCACCCGGGCCACCCTGGTCCGGCTCCACGAGCACCTGAAACTGTTCAACCGGGTCCTGGCCCTGGACGGCATCGTCTCTCAGGAGATGACCAGCCAGCTGGATCTGCTGGCCCACTCCCTGACCATCCGGGGGTTCTCCTTCACCCAGTACCTGGACATCTTCCGCGGCTTCTCAAAGGTGGTGGGGAACATGGTGGGCGACCACTTCAACAATGTCCACCACAACCAACTGGTCAATATCATCAACCAGTCCGGAAATGGTTGGATCCTGCCCAAATACCTGGGACGAAATCCCACCAGACCGGCCAGGGAGCAGATCCACCGCATCAGCGAGATATTTCTGCGGGACCGGATCTCCGCATCCCTGGGGCTGCAGCAGCTGGACCAGCTGGTCTCCCGGGTCATGACCACCTTTTTTCAGCAGGAACACAAACTGCCGTCCCGGATGCTGCCCCTGGTTCTGGACTACGATCCCTCCCGGACCACCACCCCCATCTCTCCGGTCAAGGAGGAGCTCTCGGACATCATCCACCTGGGGGCCAAGGGATATAACCTGGTCCGGATAAAGGCCCACGGCCTGCCCGTGCCGCCCGGCTTTATCGTAACCACCGAGGCCTTCAAGTGCCGGGAGGTTCTGGAGACCTACGAACCGGCCCGCCAAAATTTCAGGGAACGCATCTTTCGCGAATTGGACCGGCTGGAAAAGCTGACCCAGAGAAAATTCGGCGATCCCCAAAATCCTTTGCTCCTGTCGGTCAGGTCAGGCTCCTCCATCTCCCAGCCGGGCATGCTCCTGACCTTCCTCAACGTGGGCATAAACGAGGAGATCGTGGAGGGCATGGCCTCCTCGGCCCAGGACCGGACCTGGTTCGCCTGGGACTGTTTTCGCCGCTATCTCCAATGCTCGGCCATGGCCCAGGGCATGGCCCGGGACGAGTTCGACGCCATCATGGCGGCCATGAAGGACAAGTTTTCCCTGCCCCTGAAACAGAACTTCTCCGGAGTCCAGATGAAAGAATGCGCCCTGGCCTACAAGGGCTATATCCGCTCCAGCGGGGTTCCCATGGAGGGCGACCCCCGCCGCCAATTGGAGACGGCCGTGTGGGGCGTTCTGGATTCGTGGAACTCCCGGAAAGCCAAAACCTACCGCAGAATAATGGGAATCAGCGACGACTGGGGCACGGCCGTGACCATCCAAGCCATGGTTTTCGGCAACCTTTCCCAGGAATCCGGCTCCGGGGTGTTCTTCACCCACAACCCCCGCTGGTCCGGCGACCGGTTCCAGCTTTGGGGCGATTTCACCCTGGGCAACCAGGGCGAGGACGTGGTCTCGGGCCTGGTCCAGACCAGGCCGCTGAGCCATCGCCAGGCCGAGATAGAGAACCGAACAGGAGCCCCCACCCTGGAGAGCAGCTTTCCCCATATCTTCGAAAAGCTGAAAGAATTGGCCGAGGATTTGATTGACCGGGGCGGCTACTCCCCCCAGGAGATGGAGTTCACCTTTGAGGGCCCCGGGGCCTCGGATCTCTATTTTCTCCAGAGCCGGGATATGGACCTGCGGGACCAGAGCCAGGATTTCGACTGGGAGAAATCGGAGCTGGACCATGGCCGGCTTCTGGGCCACGGCATCGGGGTCAGCGGCGGAACCATGACCGGCCGGCTGGTCTTTGACCTGGGCGAGATAACCCTGTGGCGCCAAAAGGAACCGGGGCAGCCCCTGATCCTGGTCAGAAACGACACCGTGCCCGACGACATCAACGAGATCAACGAAACCGACGGGCTGCTCACCGCCAGGGGGGGCTCCACCTCCCATGCCGCCATCGTGGCCCACCGACTGCTGAAAACGTGCGTGGTCGGGTTCAAGGAGATGGTCTGCGACGAAAAGGCCAAAACCTGCTCCATCGGCCGAGAGTCTCTCCATTCCGGCGAACTAATAAGCATTAACGGCCGGGAAGGATCCATCTACCATCACCCTGATATCGAGCGACGGAAAGGATTGCACCATGACACAGGCCGGGCGAAACAATAAGGAACTCAAGCTGGGCCTCAACGGTCTGGGACGAATCGGCAAGCTGACCTTGTGGCGTCACGCGGCCCATAAGTCCTTTTCCGAGATCGTGGTCAACCTGGGACGGACCGTGGGCGCCTCCCTGGAAGACCTGGCCCACTACATTGAGCGCGATTCCACCTACGGCTCCCTGCACAGCTTTCTGCACGGCTACCAAGCCGGGCCGGTGGTGGAGGAACTGAATCAGGACGACCGGAGCATGGTCATCAACGGGGTCAAGGTCTGTTTTCTGGTCCGGGAGCGGAACCCCCGAGGGCTGGACTGGACGGCCCAGGGGGTCCGGCTGGTGGTGGACGCCACCGGCCGTTTTCTGGACCCAGCCCTGCCCCCGGACGCCCCGGGCGGGTCTGTCCTGGGCCATCTGGAGGCCGGGGCCGAAAAGGTCATCGTCTCGGCTCCCTTCAAGATAAAGGACAAGAGCAAGGAGATGCCGGACTATGCGGTCACCGCGGTAATGGGAATCAACCACCAGGACTACGACCCCCGGATCCACACCGTGGTCTCCAACGCCTCCTGCACCACCTCCTGCCTGGCCCACATGGTCAAACCGCTGCTGGACCATTTCGGTTCCAAAAAGATCCTCTCCGCCTCCATGGCCACGGTCCACGCAGCCACCTCCTCCCAGGCGGTGCTGGACCGCCTGCCCGGCCAGGGCGCTTCGGACCTGCGCAAGACCAGGTCCATTATGGACAACATCATTCTGACCTCCACGGGAGCGGCCAAAACCCTCTCCCTGGTCATCCCGGAGATGAAAAAAATCGGCTTTATCGCCGAGTCGGTCAGGGTCCCGGTGGCCACCGGATCGTTGATCATTCTGGTGGTCAACCTCCACGACGACGGAGAGGGAGGGTCCATCCGCCGGGAGCTGATAAACCACATCTACCAGCAGGCCGCGGCCAGGGACCCCAAAGGATACCTTCTTTTCAGCGACCGCCAGAACGTCTCTTCCGACATCCGGGGCTGTCCCAAGGCCGCGGCCATAATAGAAGGCCACGAGACCCACACCCGCACCGCGGAGATAAACCTGTCTCTGGATTCCGTTCTGCCGGACAGGGGCGCGGGAGCAGGGAACCGGATCGTGAAAATACCCGTCACCCAGGCGGTTATCTACGGTTGGTATGACAACGAGTTCGGAAGTTATACAAACCTGTTGGGAGACATGACCGAAAAGGTGGCCCGGAGCCTGGGGCAGGGTTGAGGGCAGGCCCGGTCCTCCAGGCCAGGACCGGACCTGAGGAGAGACAAGTACCGTGGGGTTGTTGACAAGACAGTTCAGATGATATAGAAATAATTAGTAATTGTACATTTCCACCGAATCAGGGTAATTGAATCAACAGTTTCGGGAAGATGGTTCTTTGGTGTCCTGATTTTTCCTATTGACCGGGATAAGATCAGGGGTGAATGATAAGGGGAACGACGGATCCGGGCAACTCTGTTCCAAAGGGTGTCTCGGGGCCAACCGCCTTGATCCGGTCGCAGCTCAAGGGGAGAACCGGTGAAAAAGAAACGTCTGGCGGCCATTTCCCTTCTCGGGGCCCTGCTTCTCGTCGCTCCTGAAGCATGGGCGGCCAGCACTCTGGTCAAATTGGGCAGCCATCCTTTTTTCAAACCTCCCCTGACCTCCGTGGAAGACCTCAACTACATGGTCAAAAAGCAGTCCGTGGACCTGATGCAGGGGTTTGAACTGGCCGGACTGCCGGAGTTCTTCGACGATTTCGATCAACAGTATCCCGAGGCCAAGATAGAGGCCATAAAGGTTCACAAGGGCGAAACCCTCAAATGGATGTTCTACAAAAGGCAGGGCCGGGGCAAGACCCGGGTGGCCAGGGATGTAACCTGGGCTGCGGACGAGCCTTTTGACGCCTTCCGTTTCCACATCGACCACGCCGGCCAGCGTTACGAAATCGTGGTCCCCTGGAAATGCGGCAATGTGGCCCTGAGGAATGTCGGCCCCATTCCCCCTCCCCCGCCGCCTCCCAAGCCCGATCCGCCCCCGCCGGAGCCCAACAAGTCCCCGCTTTGCAGCTGCACTGTGACCCCCTTGGAGGCCAAGTGCAAGCAGGAGATGGTGATGGACGCCTCCTCCTCTTCCGATGAGGACGGCAAGGTCACGGTGGTCATGCTCCGTCTGGAAGACCCGGAAGGCAACGTGGTCTGGGAGCAGGTCCTGGACAAGGAGCCCTTTGTCCACAAGTTCCCGGCTCCCTGCAAGGCCGGCCAGTACACCCTGAAAACATCCGTCCTGGACGACAAGGGGGCTGAATCCACCTCCGAAGAGTGCGTAAAAACGTTCACCGTGATCACCAAAAAGATCGGCTCTCCGGTTTTGGACGCGGGCCTCTCCCGGATCATCGACCCGGCCACCTTCATTGCCCTCAGGGTCGGCTATGAGTACTACCTGGCCGACGGTTTTTCGGTCATCGGCCTGGTGGGTCCCTACCTCAAAATCGAAGGCGACGACGGGGCCAGCGCCCTGGCCCTGGACCTGCTCCTGACCTACCGTTTTACCAACGGATTTTTCCTGGGCCTGGGCGGCGGGTACTGGTACTCCGACGAGGACGACAACCAGTTCGACCTGATCGCGGACTTGGGGCTGCGGGTCATGGGGAAACCGGACGAGACCAACATGTCCATCTATGCGGAGGCCAGGTCGGCGGTGGACGAATTCGACGATATGTGGAGCGAGGGGCGGTTTGGCCTGGGGGTCCGGGTCAATTTTTGAAACCGGGAGAGATTAATTCCCCTCCGGGGTTAGAGGGCCTTGCCGTCAGCCGTCTCCATGGTGCCTTATCCTGATACGGCGGATGCCGAAACTTCGCTCCGTACAAAACCATATGCGGTGCCGGAGCCGTGTCACAGCCATCCGAAAAGGAGGCGCGCCTTTCGGCAAACGCCCTAATCTATCCCGTACCTGCCCTTTAATATCCTGGCCGCCTGGCGGATGTCGTTCTTGACAAACTCGGCCGAAGCCTCGATCTGGTCCTGAACATCGTCCAGGGGCAGCTCGATTATCTCCTCCACGCCGCTGCAGCCTATTCTGGCCGGAACCCCGAAGCCCATGGAGTCCAGGTCCTCTCCGGGTTTGATCAGACCGTACTCCTTCTCCAGGACGGCCACCACCGGCTGGATCTCGGCCTCGCCGCTGACCACGCTGCGCAGCATCCGGCCCACGGCCTTGGCCGGGCCGGCCGAGGCGGAGCGGCCCACCTCGTTGACAAAATGGGTGCCCCCGCTCTTGGCCGCCTGGATAATGTCGGTCACGGTTCGGGGGTCGATCCCTTGCGATTTGATGATGGTCTCCAGGGGGATGCCGCCCACGGAAAAATACCTGGGGCTGGCCACCATGGTGTCCCCGTGGTCGCCGAAGACGATGCCCTGCATGTCGTTGCCGGAAAGGCCCAGCCTGGTGGAGACGGCGTGGCAGATGCGGCGGGAATCCAGATTTCCGGCCTGGCCCATGATGTTGCGGCGGGGAAAGCCGGAGGCCTTGTAGCCCACCCAGGTCATGGCCGTGACCGGGTTGCCCATGTAGACCAGAATGGGCAGATCCTTCTCGTCCACGCAGTCGTAGAGTTCCTTTATCCGGAGGGTGGTCTCGGCGATGACCTTGGTGTTCACGGCCAGAAGGTCGCTCCGGGTCTGGCCCGGACGGCGGGGAACCCCCACCCCGATGAAGATGGCGTCCAGCCCGGCCATGTCCTCGACCTTGTTGGTGCCCAGCATGCGGGGCCGGTTAAGGGAGTTGGCCATGAGGTCGGCGGCCCAGGCCTTGGCCCGGTCCGGAAAGCCCTCCTTGGGCCGGCCGTAAAAGACCACCTCCTTGCCCAGGGACCGGTCGATCAACAGCAGGACCACGTCCTTGGAGACGCTCCCGAATCCCCAGACCCCGATCCTGTTCCGTTCCTTGAACTGCGGAACCCACTGCCCGCGGCCCACGCAACTGCCTTCCATGATTCCTCCCGCCCGCCTATGGGTTTCGCCGCGCCGATGCAGACAACCCCGGCCTTAATAAGTCACAGGCCGGGGCTGATCGATCCGGATCGGCTCAGTCCTTTTTGACGAACTTCTCCTTGGGTTTGCCGCAGAATGGACACTTGTCCGGAGCCTGGCCCTCCACGGTGTAGCCGCAGTGGGTGCAGATGTAGAGATCGCCCACGGCCAGGTCCTGCCCCTGGCTGAGGGCCTGCTGGGCTTTTTCGTAGAAATCGGCGTGAATTTTTTCCGCCTCGTTGGCCCATGAAAAGGTCTTCAGGGCCTCGGAGTTGCCGTCCCGCTTAGCCTGGTCCATGAACATGGGGTACATATCGTTGTACTCGTCCTTTTCGCCCTGCCAGGCCTCCTTAACGTTCTTTGCGGTGGAGCCCACCCCGCCCATGGTCTTGAGGTGGTTGATGGCATGAATGGTTTCGGACTCGGCAATGGCCCGGAACAGCCTGGCCAAGTTGGGGTATCCTTCCTGGTCGGCCTGGGCCGCAAAGGCCAGATAGCGCCGGTTGGCCTGGGACTCTCCGGCAAAAGCCGCCTGCAGGTTTTTCATGGTCTGATCGGACATATTACCCTCCCTGATCTTTCGCTTCTCAAATGAATGGAGATGATCTGAACAACTTCTTTAAACCATGGGTATGACCGACGGTCATTCCGGGGTCATGGGATACCGCCCTGGCCCGGCTTTTCCCTGAAATTGGGGTTACAAGCGGGTATCCGGAAAAACCACGGCTGTTTTAAGGACGATATCGAAAAAGTATAGACCATCAACGGCGTGTGGCAACCCCCCGGGAACAACTATTTAGTGGAGAAATATCGGAGAACCCAGGCCCTGAAAAAGAAAATGCGACGTCGATCCGGAGGCGGGGAAGCAAGACCCCTTTGACCGGGTATCCTTGTTTTGACAACAGTGGAACCATTGGATAACCTATTACCCGAAACGTTCTTCTCGGGGCCGTTCCCTGACTCGATCCAAACAAAGTCCGTTTTCCAGGATACTCGGAGCTGTGATGGCATCTGCTGATAGCGGCGGCAACCCTCCGCCCAAACAATTCATCCAGGTCCAAAGGCCCATGCTCCGGGTCTGCTATGCCCTTTCGCCCCTGGTTCTGGCCTCGGTCTATTTTTTCGGCTGGCGTTCCCTGGCCTTGCTGGCCGTGGTCCTGGTTTGCGGCCTTGTTGCCGAGGCGGCCTTTACGTGGCGCCAGGGCAAGCCCGTGACCTCGGCCGTGTTCGTGACCTGCCTGATCTTTCACCTTTCCCTGCCGCCGACCCTGCCTTTGTGGATGGCCGGGTTGGGGATAGTGGTGGGGGTGGGGTTGGGCAAGATGGTTTTCGGCGGGTTCGGCCAGAACGTCTTTAACCCGGCCATGGTGGGCCGCTGCTTTGTTTACGTCACCTTCCCCCTCCAGATGACCAACTCCTGGGTGAAGCCCCTGGCCGGTTTTCCGGCCGGGTTGGGCCGCTGGTTCAACTCTCTGGACGCCGTCACCAGGGCCACTCCCCTGGACGGGCTCAAGGCCGGGGCCGGGCCGGACTGGAGCGCCCTTTTCCTGGGCAACACGGCCGGGTCCCTGGGCGAGACCTCGGCCCTGCTCATCCTGGCCGGAGGAGTCTACATCGTCTACAAAAAGGCCGCGCCCTGGCGGCTGGCCCTGTCCTGCCTGGCGGGCGGGGTGCTGATAAGCGGGGCCTTGTTCTGGACCGGGGCGGGCGCAGTCCCGGACCCGTTGTCCGTGCTGCTCAGCGGCTCCTTTCTGTTCGGCTGCGCCTTTATCGTCACCGAGCCTATCAGCGGGCCCAAGACCAGGCAGGGGCAGCTGATATATGGCTTTATAATCGGCGGATTGGTGATAATTCTCAGGGCTTTTTCCAACTTCTCGGAAGGGACCATGTTCGCGGTTCTGATCATGAACGCCTTTGTCCCGATCCTGGACCAGACCGTGCGTCAGGGGCTGACCCTGAAAAAGGCCGGACCGTGAAAAGCCGGGTCTATTCCATCCTCTACATGTTCGCCCTGACCGTGGCCTTCACCGCCCTGGTGGGCGGGGTCAAGAGCCTGAGCCAGGACCGCATCCAAAGGAACCAGGAGCTCAAGCTCCAGCGGATCATCCTCCGGGTCCTGGACATCAAGGTGGACCGGGGGACCTCGGACCAGGACCTGGCCGCTCTGTTCAAATCCAGGATCAAAACAACCAGCGTGGGAGACAGGCTGCTCTACCTGGCCAGGGCGGAAAAGGGGCCCGGCCTGGCCGGAATCGCCTTTCCCGTGGGCGGCAAGGGCTTCTGGGGGCCCATCCAGGGCATTGCGGCCGTGGACCCCAAGGGCGAGAAGCTGGTCGGCCTGGCCTTTTACAAGCACAGCGAAACCCCGGGGCTGGGCGGCCGCATGACCGAGCCCTGGTTCCAGGACCAGTTCAAGGGCCTGGCCCTGCGGCCCATGGAAAAGGGCAGGAAGATCTTTTATTTCAAGCCCGCGGGCGCCTCCCGGAAGCCGGAGGAACTGGACGCCATTACCGGGGCCACCCAGTCCAGCATGGCCATAGAGGCTTTTCTGAACCAGGAGCTGGATTATTTTCTGAAGAACATCATGGGCAAACTGGAGGGAGAGAAAAGCTGATGGCCAAGACGCCGCCGGCCGGGGAGATCTTCAAGGCGGGACTGTGGTCGGACAACCCGGTCCTGCGCCAGATCCTGGGCATCTGCTCCACTCTGGCCGTGACCAACCTCATGGTCAACACCCTGGTCATGAACGCGGGGCTGATCTTCACCCTGTGCATGTCCTCAATGACCGTCTCCCTGCTGCGGAACATCACCCCCCTGCGGATCAGGATGATGGTCCAGGTCCTGATCATCGCCTCCTACGTGATTGTGGTGGACCTGGTCATCCAGACCTATCTGCCGGACATCAGCGAGGCCCTGGGCCCCTACGTGGGGCTGATCATCACCAACTGCATCGTCATGGGCCGCTGCGAGGCCTTTGCCCGCAACAACCCGCCCTGGCCCTCCTTTCTGGACGCCCTGGCCGTGGGCCTGGGCTACGCCCTGGTCCTGATCTTCATCGCCCTGGTCAGGGAGCCCCTGGGCTTCGGGACCATCCTGGGCCTGCGGATCATGCCCCAGGGCTTCACCCCCTGGACCATCATGATCATGGCCCCCGGGGCCTTTTTCACCCTGGGCATCCTGGTCTGGATCATCCGGGCCTTTTACCCCATCCAAGCGGAAGAATAGGAGAGCGGAGCCATGGAAAATCTGACCGCCGGCACCCTCTTCTTTGCGGCCATCTTCACCAACAACATCCTGTTGACCAACTTCCTGGGACTGTGCCCCTTCCTGGCCATCTCCCGGGACAAGAAGTCGGCCCTGGGCCTGGGCGCGGCCGTGGTCTTTGTGATGACCTGCACCACGGTTCTGAACCACCTGGTCTACTACCGCATCCTAATGCCCCTGGACCTGGTCTATCTGCGCTACATCGTCTTCATCGTGGTCATCGCCGCCTTTGTCCAGCTGGTGGAAATGATCATCGAGCGTTTCTTCGCCCCCCTGTACTATGTCCTGGGGGTCTTCCTGCCCCTGATCACGGTCAACTGCGCCATCCTGGGGGCCTCCCTGTTCATGATCATCCGGGGCTACGGCCTGGGCCAGGCCGCGGCCTACGGCGCGGGCAGCGGCATCGGCTGGATGCTGGCCATCGTGACCGTGGGGGCCATCCGGGACAAGATCCAGAAAACGGCCAGGCTGCCCCGAGGCCTGGAAGGCCCGGCCATAACCCTTATCATCACCGGCCTCATGTCTCTGGGCTTCATGGCCTTCAGCGGCATGATCCAGATCCAGTAGGGGATTGCCCGGATGGTTCAGTGGCTGGCAGACATCCTCATCATCGGCGGACTGACCGCCTTCCTGGCCCTGCTCCTGGAGATCGCCCACCGCTTTCTGGCCGATTACGGGGAGTGTCGTATTCTCATCAACGGCCAGAAGGAGCTGACCGTGACCGGCGGCAGCCCCCTGCTGTTCACCCTGGGCCAGAACAACATCTTTATCCCCTCGGCCTGCGGCGGAAGGGGGACCTGCGCCTATTGCAAGGTCAAGGTCCTGGAGGGCGGTGGGCCGGTCCTGCCCACGGAGCAGCCCTATCTGACCCAGGAGGAGCGGGAGACCTTTGTCCGGCTCTCCTGCCAAGTCAAGGTCCGGGGCGATCTGAAGATAGAGATTCCGGAGGAGCTCTTTCTGATCAAAGAGTTCCGGGTCCGGGTGGAGGACATGACCGACCTGACCCCCAGGATCAAGGGGCTGAATCTCAAAATCATGGAGCCCCAGGAGGGGATCACCTTTAAGCCGGGCCAGTACGTCCAGCTGGAGGTGCCCAGGCACGGCAAGGTCAAGGAGCCGGAGTTCAGGGCCTACTCCATCTGCTCCACCTGCCAGGAGCACGGGTATCTGGAGCTGATGATCACCAGGGTGGAGGACGGCACGGTCTCCAGCTATGTCCACCAGATCCTCAAGCCGGGCGACGAGTTGACCCTGCGGGGCCCCTTCGGAGACTTCTATTACCGCGATTCGGACAAGGACCTGCTCCTCGTCGCCACCGGGTCCGGTCTGGCCCCCATCCGCTCCATCCTCCATTACCTGGCCGAGCAGGGCATCAGCCGCAAGACCCTCTTTTTCTTCGGGGCCAAGACCCGGGACGACCTGATGTATTTGGACGAATTAAAAGGCTTTGAGCAGACCCTGGCCGATTTCAGCTTTGTCCCCACCCTGTCCCGGGTGGAGGAAGGCGACGCCTGGGACGGGGAGCGGGGCCGGGTCACGGACCTGATCAAGTCCAGGATCGACTCCGGCCGGAACCTGGAGGTCTACATCTGCGGGGCTCCGCCCATGGTGGAAAGCTCCCTGGCCCTGCTTCTGGAAAAGGGAGTTCCCGAGGAATCGATCTTCTTCGACAAGTTCGCTTGAGCCGCATCCCGCCATTTCTT
The DNA here is from genome assembly GCA_963662305.1 of Desulfarculia bacterium. GTDB lineage: Bacteria > Desulfobacterota > Desulfarculia. The sequence goes on from OY759352.1 coordinate 244,288, forward strand.
TTGCTTCATAATACCCGAGCAATACCGGCCGGCGAAAGAACGTTAAAAGGGCCGTCTTACCCTCTACGGTCGGACTCCACATGGGCCCGGGCCTATCCGGTTGTGGACAGTGGGCCTTGAATGTTAGAGTGAGTATCGGAAACAGGTTTCGTTCCAGGCGCCGGGCGTGCGCCCTGACACCGCTTGCCGCCTTAAAAGGGAGCGTATCTCCAGCATGTTGAAGGAACGGATTGTCTGTTATGAATGAACCGGCTTTGAGGCAGGAGATGGAACAAGGCCGAAAAAACCTCCTGGGGCTGGTCTCTATCCTGATACTTGCGGCAATGTTGGGTGTGGCCCTTGCGTCTTCTCCTGTCCGGGCCGAGGATCCGACTTCACCGCAAAAGCCCAGTGGCGCGCCCGTCACGACCCTTGTTTTTATCCTGGACGGCTCCGGGTCCATGTGGGGCCGGATCGACGACCAACCCAAGATAGTCATCGCCAAGAAGGTACTGGCCGATCTTATCGCTGACCTGGGCCCGGAGACCGATCTGGGCCTGATCTCCTACGGCCACCGCCGCCAGGGCGATTGCAAGGATGTGGAGATCCTGGCTCCCCTGGGCCAGACCGACCGGAGCCTGATTTTGGAAAGGCTGAAAAGCCTCAACCCCAAGGGCAAGACCCCCATCAGCCAGGCTATACGCCAGGCCGTGGAGATGGTCGGGGAGCTACCCGCCCCGCCCACCCTGATCCTGGTCAGCGACGGCAAGGAGACCTGCGGGGGAGACCCCTGCTGGCTGGTGGGGCACCTCCGCAAGACCGTCCTTGATTTCACCATGCACGTCATCGGGTTCGACGTGACCCCCGAGGAGACCGAGCAGCTGGAGTGCATTGCCAGGGCCGGCGGGGGACGCTATTTTTCAGCCAGAAGCGCCATCGAGTTGGAGATGGCCATCCGCCAGCTCACCGTGGAGACCCTGCTGCCCCAGGGCCCTGCCCTGGCCGTGGGCGCCATCAAGAACGGTCGGGCCGTGGCGGCTCAGATCACCATTCTGGCTCCCGGCGAAAAAGACCTGGAGGTGGTCCGGTTCGGGGACACGGAGCGGTTCAACCCCCAGATGTTCTACCTGGACCCGGGCGCCTATGAGATCCGGGTGACCGACGAATCAACGCCCCGGGGCCAGACCCTGACCAGGCGGATCGAATATGAGGGCGTCAACAAGGCGGTCCTGTTCTATTTTGAAGAGGGGCGGCTGAGGATCGAGACCGCCAAGAACAACCGCCCGGCCCCGGCCAGGGTGCGGGTCCTGGACGGACTTTACCGGGCCGAGGTGGCCCGGGCCGACACAGGAGAGAAAAACCCGGCGGAGATAGCCCTTCCTCCAGGGCGATACCTGGTCCAGGTGGAAGATTTGGAGAACCCGGACCGTCCCATCCTGACCCTGGCCGGAGTGGAGGTGGAGAACGACAGGACCACTGAACAAACCGTGGACTTTCCGGAAGGAACCATCCTGGTCTATATCCGGTCCAACGGCGTTCCGGTCCGGGGCGGCCTGGATCTGTTCGACTCCCGGACCGGGGACTGGCTCAGGTCCGCGGACTCGTCCCAAGACAATCCGGTGGCCCTGCCCCTGTTGCCCGGAGAGTACGACCTCAAAGTGGTTCTTCCCGAACTCCTGGGCCGGCCGCCCCTGGAATTCGGAGGCGTTACGGTTGAAGCGGGAGGGGAAACCAGGATCAGGGCGGACTTTGAGGAAGCCTGTTTGAGCATCCGGGTCCTGATCAACGGGCAACCCGGAGCCGGGGGCGTGGAGATAACCCGGTCCCACACCGAGCGGATGATCTTCAGCGGCGACACTGCCAGGGAGAATCCCCAAACCTTGCGACTTTCCCCTGGGTTTTACGACATCAGGGTGATCGACCCCAACGTGGCCGCCAACCCCTTTTATCCCTCCAGAAACCAGGAAGGCTTGGAGATCAAGGCCGGGCAGAAGAAGAGCCTGACCTTCGAGTTCCAGGAGGGTGAATTGACCCTGAACCTGACCGGGGAGGACAAAGGGCAGGAAGGCGTTTACTACATCTACTCCTCCGGCGCCGGAGAGGAGTTGGCGAGCGGGTCCCTGGCCGTGGGCCGGGCCGTCGCCATCCGACTGGAGCCGGGATTCTACGACGTGGTGGTGGAAACAGGCCAAGGGGGCGGCTCCGTGGTTTTGCGCCGGGAGATGGTGGAGATCAGGGCTGCGGAGACGGCCCTGGTGGAACTATCCGCCGGGGAGCAGCCGCACTAGGTATCTCCCGCAAGGCCGCCTTGTCAACCTGGTCAGGTTGAATACCCTTTACGCGTCTTGATGGGCCGGGCATTGATTGGACACCATGTTTCCCCGCCGCAGTACCCCAAGCGGGGGAGTCGTCCCTTCCCCAGGCCCCACCACGGCCTTAGACAGGACTGACCTTCAGCTTCACTCACCCGGTCAACTGATTCATTAAGTTATTTATTTCAGTCAAATCCGCCATAGAACGACCCGAACGGTCGGGATAAAACCGCCGCGAATGAGACCGGACCATCATTCCCTGATAATTTTGTTAGTCAGGTTCGAGCCGGTCAGGTTATTTTTTTGGTCTCATGCTCATTATTGCCCTTGACAAACCCCTCCCCCGGTCTTATTTTTCGAGCATGAGACCAAAAACAGCCGGGAGGCCCAATGCCTAGACCGCCAAAATGCCGTCGCGTGGAATCTCTACCCATGGTGGATTATTTCAAACCCAGGGGGGTGCCCATGCTCAACCTGGACGAAGCGGCCCTGCCTTTGGATGAGTTTGAGGCTCTCAGGCTGGCCGATTTTGAGGACCTGCCTCACGACCAGGCCGCGGAAAGAATGAACGTCTCCCGCCAGACCTTTGGGAGGGTTTTGGCCTCGGCCCGCAAAAAGGTGGCCCAGGTCCTGGTTCTGGGCCAGGCATTGAGAATCGAAGGCGGAAATTGCGAAGTAAAAACCAAAAAAAGTTGTTGTAGCCAGACGGCCGTTGAAAATCCCCCCAAACGGCCCAATAATGCCAGTTCAAAAAATAAGGAGTTGAAAATGGGAAAAATAGCCGTAACCAGCGAGGGGCCTACCCTGGAGAGCAACGTTGATCCCCGCTTCGGACGGGCGGCCGGCTTTATCGTCATTGATCCCGAAACCATGGAATTCAGCTATGTGGATAACGGCAACTCCCAGTCCCTGGCCCACGGAGCCGGGCTTCAGGCCGCGGATAACATGGCCTCGGCCGGGGTGGAGATGGTCCTGACCGGTTTTGTGGGCCCCAAGGCTTTTCAGGCTCTGGACGCGGCAGGCATAAAGGTCGCCCATGATCTGAGCAATATGACCGTTAAGGAAGCCGTGGATCGCTACAAGGAAGGCCGCCTTAACCTGGCCGACAGGCCCACCAGACAAGGCCACTGGGGATGATCGCAGCCATTGCCAGCGGAAAGGGTGGCACGGGCAAGACCACCGTGACCGCCTCCTTGGCTTCGGTTTGGCCAGAGGTGTTCGCCCGCCGGGCGGTAGCCGTGGATCTGGACGTGGAGGAGCCCAACCTGCACCTCTTCCTCAAGCCTGAGTTTGCGGGGAGCCAGACGGCCTTTCAAAAGGTTCCCACGGCCGATGAATCCAAATGCGACTACTGCCGGAAGTGCGCCGAGCTTTGCCAGTTCAAGGCGATCAACGTCCTGGGCGAAAATCTGCTAATCTTCCCGGAGATGTGCCATGCCTGCGGAGGCTGCCTGGTGGTCTGCCCCAGGGGTGTGCTCACCCCCGGCTCCCGGGACCTGGGAGAAGTCAGTTGGGGCCGTACCGAGAGCGGCGGGTTCGTCAACGGCAGGCTCAGGGTGGGAGAGGCCATGAGTCCGCCCCTGATGCGCCAGGTCAAGGCCAAGGTAAAAGAACTTTACCCCGAAGAAGGCGGCGATGTGCTCATCGACGCCCCTCCGGGGGTCTCCTGCCCGGCCATGAATGCGGTAAAGGACAGCCAGGCCATTCTCCTGGTCACCGAGCCCACCCCCTTCGGGTTCCACGATCTCAAACTGGCCTGGGAGGCTTTCAGCCCCCTGGAGCGGCCCATGGGCGTGGTCATCAACCGGGCCGGGTGGGAGCACCAGGAGTTGAACTCCTTCTGCGAATCCCAATCCCTGCCGATTCTGGCCAGAATCCCCTATGACCGCAAGGCGGCCGAAATGTACGCCAAAGGTCACATCCTGGCCGACATATCCCTGGAGTTCAGGAGGATCTTCCTGGATCTGGCCCGCGACCTGGCCGAACTGCAGTCCGGGGGAAAGGGGCCGGCCCATGACTGAGATTACCGTTATCAGCGGCAAGGGCGGCACGGGCAAGACCAGCCTGACCGCAGCCTTCTCCCATCTGGCCGAGAATGCCATCATCTGCGATCTGGATGTGGACGCTCCCGACCTTCATCTTCTTCTTCATCCCGAGCACGAATCGGAGACGGTTTTCATTTCCGGCCATGAAGCGGTGATAGATCCCGCCAGATGCGAGAGCTGCGGCCAGTGCATGGATCTTTGCCATTTCGAGGCGATCGTAAGGGAGGATAAGCTCTACCGGGTGGATCCTCTCTCCTGCGAAGGCTGCAAGGTCTGCGTGGAATTATGCCCGGCCGGGGCCATCGACTTTCCGGACCGGGAATGCGGACGATGGTTCGTCTCCTCCACCAGGTTCGGGCCCTTGGTCCATGCCCTGCTCTACCCAGGACAGGAGAACTCCGGCCTGCTGGTCTCCCTGCTGCGTAAAAAGGCCAGGGAGATGGCCCAGGAATCAGGCCGAGACATGATCATTTCGGACGGAACTCCGGGGATAGGATGCCCGGTCATAAGTTCCCTCACCGGAACCGACTTGGCCGTGGTGGTAACCGAATCGACCCTGTCCGGCCGTCACGACATGGAGCGGGTCCTGGAGTTGACGGAACATTTTAAAATTCCGGCCGGGGTGATCATCAACCACTACGACCTGAATCCGGAAGTGACCTCCTCCATTAAGGAATTCTGTCATAACCGCAACCTGGAAGTTCTGGCCGAACTGCCCCACGACAAGGCCTTTACCCAGGCCATGGTCAAGGGCCAAACCATAACCGAGTATCAATCCGACGGAGTCGGCGCTCTGGTCAGGCAGTCCTGGCTGAACATCAAAGCCCTGGCCGTCCAGATCAAAGCAGCCTAAGGCGGCCGGAAGGTTGACAACAGGACTGATCAATGAGACAAACGGAAACGCCCAAGCGGCGGTTTCCCTGAAAATTGCATAGACAACCAAAATTGGAGAGGAATAGAAAATGAACACAGTAGTGGCCCTTCCTTCCTTGGGCGCCGGAGGCTTGGACGCTCAGCTTTCGGCCCATTTCGGACACTGCGACCTTTATACCCTGGTCACTCTGGAAGATGGAGAAATCAAGGAAGTTAAAACCATCCCCAACATGCCCCACACCCAGGGCGGATGCATGGCCCCGGTCAACCATCTGGCCCAGTCCGGAGCCAAGGCCCTGATCGCGGGCGGCATGGGCATGCGGCCCCTGATGGGCTTCAACCAGGTGGGTATAGAGGTCTATTTCGGAGGCACGGCCGCCACGGTCAAGGAGGCGGTCACGGCCCTGGCCCAGGGCAAGCTGCCCCAGTTCACCAATGAGCACACCTGCGGCGGGGGAGCCCAATAGCCTGTTGTTCGGCGACCGGCCGGCTTTGCGGACGAAACGCCCCGCCCGGCCGGTCCCTTCCTTTCCGGCCCTGACCCACGCCGGAAAACCTGCTTCACAAGAGGGATCGAATTATGCCCAAAATTCTGCTTGCGGCCTCACCCGCCGCCGTGGACGATCTGGCCGCCCTGTTGGAGGATGAAGCCGGGGAGAAGATTTTCCGGACCGCGACAGGCCGGGAGGCCCTGGCCCTGGCCAAGGAGAAAGCCTTTGATCTGGTTGTGCTCGGAGAAAACTTGCCGGATATGTCCTATGTTGAGGCGGTTCAGGAACTGCTGAAGATAAACGCCTTTATCAACACCGCTGTGGTGACCTCCCTGCCCGAAGAGGAGTTTCACGAGCAGAGCGAGGGCCTGGGCATTCTGGCCCCCCTGGAGCCCGGAGCCGGCCAACCCCAGATCCGCGAACTCATGGAAAAGCTCCGTCTTGTCAGCGGCGGTTAGGGTATCTGTCAGAAATATGTTCCGTATCTGTTACCTGGAGTGTGCCCCTGACACCTCATATCGCTTTTAAATCGGAACGCAGTTACGCCACTCGCCCTAAAACCGCCGGGGAGGGGCTACTGCTGCCAGGGTTAAACCCTGGCAGCTAAAAGAAAACATGCCCCGGTAAACCGTTACTGTTCCGAAGTTCGAGGCCCGGATCCATTCCGGGCCCGATTACGTCCCTTTCGGCTCAGGCGTTCCTGAGCCGTTCCAGGCCTTTTCCCAGATCCGCGATCAGATCTTCCACATGCTCCAACCCGGCGTGAATCCGCAAGGACGGCCCCTGGGCCCGCCACTGGGTGGCGGTCCTGCCCGGCGCCGGGTCCGTGGGCAGGATCAGGGATTCATACCCGCCCCAGGAATAACCCATCTTAAAGAGCTCCAGGTGGTCCAGCATGGCCTCCACCGCCCTTTTCGAAAATGGCTTGAGCACCGCTCCGAAAAGCCCGGATGCGCCCAGGAAGTCCCTTTTCCAGAGCTCGTGTCCGGGGTCGCTTTCCAGTCCGGGGTGAAGAACCCGGTCCACCTCGGGCCGCCCCTCCAGCCAGCAGGCCAGGGCCAGCCCGGTCTCCTGGTGCCGGCGGAGCCGCACGTCCAGGGTTCTGAGCCCTCTCAGGGCCAGGTAACAGTCGTCCGGAGCGCCGTTGAGCCCCAACTCCAGGGCCGTTTTCCTCAGCTGGGGGAAGTGCTCTTCCGTGGCCGTGACCGAACCGAGCATCACGTCCGAGTGGCCGGAGATGTATTTGGTCACGGCCTGGATAGAGATATCCACCCCTTTTTCAAAGGGCTTGAAGAACAGAGGCGAGGCCCAGGCGTTGTCCATGATCACCACCGCCCCGGCCTGGTGGGCCTCTTGGGCCAGGGCCGGAATATCCTGGACCTCAAAGGTGTTGGAGCCGGGTGACTCCACAAAGACCACCTTTGTCCGGGGCCGGATCAGTTCCTTTATTCCCGCTCCGGCCAGGGGGTCGTAATAGGCGGTCTCCACCCCGAACCGGGCCAGGGTGGTGTCGCAGAACCTCCTGGTGGGGCCGTAGACCGAATCAACCATGAGCAGGTGATCCCCGGCCTTCAGAAAGGCCATGAGGGCCAGGATGATGGCCGACAGTCCCGAGGGGGTGATAACCGCATCGAAACCGCCCTCCAACTCGGCGATGGCGTCCTCCAGGGCGAAGGTGGTGGGGGTGCCGTGCAGTCCGTAGGTTACGCTCTTAGGCGGCCAGTCCGATCTTGACTCCAGGTCCTTTACCGTGGGGTAGAGCACGGTGGAGGCGTGGTAGACCGGGGGATTCACGATCCCATGGTTGGCTCTGCTGTCCCGGCCCAGAACAACCAGCTTTGTTTCTTCTTTCATCAGGTTACTTCCTCCTCCCGGATTTTTCTCCGAACCGCTCCCTGATCAGCTCAAAGCAGCTTCTGAGTCCGAAGGCGTCGGCCTCCCGGGGGCGTCCGGGTCCGGGTTTGTCGCTGAACCCCGGAATATCCAGATGGATCCAGGGCGCTTCTTCTCCCACAAATTCGGCCAGGAACAGGGCCGCGGTAATGGCCCCGCCCGCCGGAGAATCGGTGTTGGCGTTGCGGATGTCCGCCGCCACGCTGTCCAGCATCTTGCGGTAGGGTTTGTAAAGGGGCATGACCCAGGCCGGGTCGCCGATTTTCTCCCCGATACTGACCAGGTCGCGGGCCAGGTCTTCCCGGTTGGAAAACACGGCCGGCAGATGAGGCCCCAGGGCAACCCTGGCCGCACCGGTGAGAGTAGCGAAATCGATCATGATCTCGGGCTGTTCCGAGGCCCCTTCGGTAAGCGCGTCGGAGAGGATGACCCGCCCTTCGGCGTCGGTGTTGGATATCTCCACCTGGATCCCCTGGCGGGTTTTGATGATGTCGCCGGGACGGTAGGAGTTGCCTGAAGGCATATTCTCCACCGCCGGGATCAGGACCCGCAGCCGGACCGCTAGCCCGGCCTCCATTATCATTCTGGCCAGGCCCAGGGCGTGGGCCGCGCCGCCCATGTCGTCCTTCATGTCGCGCATGCCCTGGGCGCTTTTCAGATCCAGCCCCCCGGAATCGAAACAGACTCCCTTGCCCACCAGGGTAACCTTGGGAGCCTCATCCGGGCCCCAGTGGAGGTCGATCAGCCGGGGCCGGCGCAGACTTCCCCGTCCCACCCTGTGGATGGCCGGAAAGTTTCGCTCCAGCAGTTCATCCCCTTCCAAGATTTGGCCCCGCCCTCCTCTGTCCCGGAAAATTTTCAGGGCGGCGCAGGCCAGTTCCGCCGGCCCCATCTCCTCGGCCGGGGTGTTGATCATGTCCCTGACCATGAAAATCGCCTCGGCCGTCCTCTCCGCCCGGACCCGGTCCGTTCCGGAAGGCACGACCAGGCGCGGCCCAGGCTTGGCCGGCTCGGACTTGTATCGGTCAAAGGCGTAGGCCCCCAGGGCCCAGCCCAGGGCCGCCCAGGCGTCCCGGTCCCGGCCCGGCTCGGCTTCAACGCGATAATCCCCCTGGGGCAGGGACTGGGCCGCCGAGGCAAAGGCCCACAGCTCGTGCTCCCCGCCCAGGCAAAGCAGAACCTCGGCCAGTTCTCCGTCCGGTCCGGGTACGGGCAGGACCTTGCCGAACTCGGGCTCGAACCCCACGGCCTTGGCCCAGGCCTGCATCCGGGGCCGCGAGCTTAAAAATTCCTCCATCCGCTCCTTTTCCACGGGCAGGATGGGAAGGGCCGCATCGGCCCGACCGTCGCTGAAATATTTCCTCATGGTCTTTCCTCTATCTTCTATTTCGGTCCGGATCAAATCCGGGTAGGAATGTTAACACAGATCCGCCCACACCGGGATGGTCATTGCCCCTGTCTGGCCAATCCGGCCCAGTGAGTATCTGGAAAATCCAGAATCAACCGCTGCCAGTAGTCAAAGGCCCGGTCCTGTTGGGAACGGTTCCTCAGACACAGTCCGTAGTGGTAAAGGGTCTCCGGAAGCACAACCGAATCCGGAAATTCCCGGATGATCCTGATAAAATATTTTTCGGCTCCCCGGCAATCCCCTTCCCTGAAATAGGTCATGGCCAGATCATAGAGTGTGTAATCCACCACCAGGGACATGGGGAACCTCTCCAGCCCCTTTTCAAAAAAGGCGCGGGCCTGGACCACCCTGCCCTTTTCGGCCAGGTCCCGGGCCTTGTTGCGCAGGGTGGTGGCGTCGCCGTGGTCCAGGGACAGCCAGGCCAGGCCAAGGCCCCAGATCAGGACGGCCAGGACCTTTATCCATATCCTCTTCCTTTTTTGCAACGGGAACTCGGTCCGCATCCAGGGCGGCTGCCGGAGATTCCTCTTAAAGAGAAGAATGAGAATAATCAGAACCCCCAGCCCGGTCAGGACCAGGCCCGCCTTATGGGGCCAGGCCGGGCCAAAGGTCAGGACCAGCCTCTCGGACCGGGGGAAGACCAGCATGAAGGCCGGACCGGCTCTGAAGATCCGCTCGCCTCCTTCCGACTTCCAGGCCGGGTGATAGGAAACCTTGATCAGCACGGGGCGGCCCCTGGCCAGTCCGCGCAGTTCGATCCGCTCGTTCTCGATCTTCTCCTGGATATCGACCCGCCCCAGCCCGGCCCTGGGCAGCTTGTCACCCCGGATCAGGGGCAACAGCGGATCGTCGTCCCTCCCGGAATCGAGAAACACGGCGCTGAATCCGCTCTCCATGCCCGACGGGATCTCCTTGACCATGACCAGGGGCACCCGGCAGTCGGTGAACCTGTACCACTGGAAGGCCAGGGCCTGGGGCCGGTCCGTGACTACCAGAACAGGCTTGTAGCGCGGCACCTGGGCGTAGGAGCCGTTCCCTCCCACAACCCGGAACAGGGCGAACGGAGGAAACTCCCGTTCCAGGAAAAACTCGGGCCGGCTCTGGGCCGCGGCCTTGGTCTTGGGGTCGACGGCGATATAGTGACTCACGTTGTACAGCCGCAAATGGACCAGTGCCCTCTCCAGGTTGAACCGGGAATAGACATAGCCGGGCAGGGGCGAGGACCCGCGCTGGCTGGTCTCGGACTGGAGATAGAAGATGTAGGGTGCGTTGGCGCTGGCCTGGAGGTAGACCCCTTCCAGGGTGGAACGGCCGCACAGCAAGGGCAGGGATTCAAAGGCCCGCACCGAACCGGCCCGGCCGTTCAGGGGCGAGTGCTCGTAATGGACCCGGGGCCAGGACTGGTCTCCTTGAAGATAAGCCGTCAGGCGCTCCAGGGAGGGCCACAGGGCCTGGCGCTGGACCCCGGCGTTGTTCCAGTTCAGCCAGTGGTCCAGGTAGGTCACCCTGGCCCCGGCCCAGGTCACCCCGGCCAGCAGAATGACCAGGGCGGCCAGGCCCCGGGCCCGGAGACGGCGGGTCAGGAAGGTCAGTCCCTGGGCGGCCAGCAGCACCAGGGCCAGATGGCCGAAGGGCCCGAAGCGGATGGTCACCGCGTTCATCAAAGGGGCGGCCAGATACAGGGTCGCGGCCGAGGCCGCCCAGAAGGCCAGGTAGCAGGCCCTGGCCAGGTCATCCGCTGTACCCGGTTTCCAGGAAAGGGCCGCGCCGAGCACGGCCAGGACGAACACGGGCCCGAGGGTGGGCGGGAGAAAATCTTTCCAGGAATCGATCACCCACACAAAGTTGAACATCTCGGTGTAGGGCGAATAGACCAGCATGGGGATGGTCCACATGCCCAAGAGGAAAAAGGCCACGGTATAGAGGGCCAGCAGCCTCAGGGCGGCTCTTTTCAGGCTGTTCCCATGAAACAAAAAAAAGAGCCCGGCCACCAGGGCGAACAGAAGACCGTAGGCATGGCTCAGCCCGACCAGAAAAAGGAGGATCGAGGCCGGGACCAGACCCCGGCCTTGCCTGATCCAGGTGGGCAGCAGTCCCAGATAGATCAGGACCAGGTTGAGGGCCCAGGCATAGCAGAACTCTCCGGCCAGAATTGAGGCCAGATTGCCCCCCCAAACCTTGTTGGTCTCGGACAGGAGAAAAATCAGGGACAGCACCCCGCCCATGGCCGGACCCGGGAAATCCAGGTCCAGCCTTTTAAGGCAGAAATACACGGACAGGGGCAAGGTTAGGGCCGGGAGCAGGACTCCCAGCTTAAAGGCCACGGTCAGGTCGAACCCGAGATTGAGCAGGGCCATACCCAAAAACGGCAGGGGAAAGTAGAATTGGCCCTGGGGATACCCGGCCAGGCTGCCCGGATTCCAGCCCCAGAGACGAAATCGGGGCAGGATATGCTCTACGAAATGGGCCAGGGCCGAGTACTGGGAAGGGGTGTCGCCGCCCGTGGGAAAGGTCTGGGCCAGGATCAGGGGCCAGGGCAGGAGCCAGGCCGTAAAGCCCACGGCCCCGGCCAGAATAAGACCGTCCCACAACCGCTCCTGCCTCACGGCCTGCCTCCGGTCCGGAACTGGGCTCCGATCAGCAGGATCAGGGTCAGGACGATGGCGGCCAGCCACCACTCCAGGTGGTTCATAACCGGGTTCTGCCTGGGGGTCAGGGTGGCCATGATCCGAACCGCCTGGGCCGCGTGCCGGCCATGGGAAAGGTGTTCCAGGACAACCACGACCGGGTACACGGAACCGGCCAGGCCGGACAGGTTCCACAGGTCAAAGGAGAGGGTCCTGCTTTGGCCCGGATCGAGCTTCATTGAGCCTCCGGGCTGGGCCGCGCTGAACTCCCTGGGCGCAAAAACGCGGACCCTTACGTTCAACGTCTCTTGCCCTTGGTTCGTCAGTCCGATCCTAACCAGACGCCGGTCTGAAAGGGTTACGGGCCGGGCCTCGGCGATCACCGGGCTTTCCGTTCCCGGCCCCAGCTCGTACCTGATTTCGGCCAGGGCGGTGAAAGGGTGGTTCAGGGAATCCCGGAAATTGACCAAAACCACCTTGATATAGGCTCCCGGCTCCGGTCCGCCCGGTTCCGCCTGGAGATCCAGCTCCACACTCCCCCCCGGCTCCAGCCTTTCCACCATCAAGGACTTGGGCGCCGGAAAATCGCCCAGGGCCTCGGCCTGGATCTCCAGGGCCGGCTCGTCCCCCCGGTTGGTCACGGTCAACACGATCCGGATCTTGCCGCCCAGGACCTGGGCCCGGCCGGAAACGTCCATGACCAGCCTCCCGGCCACGGCCTGGCCGCCCGGTCCGGGCACCAGAACCAGGGACGCCCAGAACAGACCGGCCAAAGCGATCAATCCCGCCGACCTCCACAGCCCTTCCGTCTGCGTCGATTTACGACAAACCAACATCCCGCCCGTTCAATTCTCCAAAATAAGGTCCATGGCCTGTTGGTACAGATGATCCAGGGAGAATTCCCGTTCCACAAAAGCCCGGCCCTCCCGACCCATGCCCCGGGCCAGGCTCCTGTCCTCGGCCAGTCTTGCCAGGCTTTGGGCCATGCCTCCGATATCGTCCACCTGGTGCAGAAACCCCGACCTGTCCCTGAGCACCGCCTCGGGAATGCCTCCCACATCCGTGGTTACCACGGGCAGGCCCAGGTATTGAGCCTCCAGGAGAACAATGGCCAGGCCCTCTGTCTCCGAGGTCAGCAGAAGCGCGTCGCATGAGCCCATGACTCCGTACACGTCCCTTCTCAGTCCCAGGGGAAAGACACTGCCTTCCAAACCGTAATCCCTGATCCAGGCTTCCATGTTTCCGGCCAGGGGGCCGTCGCCCGCGATAACGGCCCTGGCCTTCACTCCGCGGTCCAGGACCCTTTTCATGACTTCCAGAAAGGCCGGGACCCGTTTTTCCGGGGCAAGGCGAAACACTCCGGCCACCACGAACTCGTCCGGGGCCAGACCCAATCCGGCCCGAAAAGCGGCTCGTTCCTCCTGGCTGGGCGGGCTGACAACATCAAAATTCAGACCGTTCCTGACTACCCGCAAGCAGGACGAACCAACCCCGGCCCAGTGTCTAAAATCGTCGGCCACGTTTCGGCTGACGGCGCTGATTCTGATTCCCGGGCTCAGAGACAGCGCCCTGTACCAGGGTTTGAGCCAGGGTTGATAAAAATGAGGAAACCTGGAGGGGGCGGCATTGTGGACGGAAAGAGTCACTCTGGGCACCCCGGCCAGCACCCCGGCCACGCCTCCGATGATGTTGGGCTGATCCAGCCAACAGCACAATACGTCGGGAGGGACGGCCACCAGCTCGGCCAGCAGGGCGGAGACCTCCCCCCTGAATTCCACCGGCACCATAGGAAAAAGTCCGCGCCTTAACTTAGGATAATCAGCCATCTTTCTCAGTATCTCTCCGGAAGCGCACGATCCGGCGGCGCGCACCGCAACGCCCGCATCTTCAAGATCCTGTTTGTAGTAGCCTCCCCGTCCCAGGGGCTCATAGGTGGTCAGAACCCTGACCGTCTGTCCGCGCGCCTGGGCCGCCGCCAGCCAAGCCAGTTCCCTTTCTCCTCCGCCGGGCCCCAGCCCGCCGATGTAATGGCTGATTTTCAGGGAACCGCCCGCCAGGGGGCTTCCAGGCACGACCCTTTTGCTCTCCCCGCCCAGCTCCATTCCAAAGGATGCCGCCATATCCTCCGCCCGCCTTTGGGGGGCGGGTCCAGGAGCTTGATGATACTTTTCCGCTCCCGCGGCCACGATTCTTTGGGCCGCCCTTCCGGCCGGCCCAGCCCGGAAGACCGCGCCCAGGGCCCGTCCCGCGGCCATGGCGGCCCGCCCGGCCAAGGTCCGGGCCATGGTCAACGCCGAATCGGCCAGGCTGATTTCGCGCCACTCCAGGCCCTGGCGAAAACAGAGCCGCTCAAAGCCCAGCCGCCGCAGAAAGTTCCTGTTGGGCCAGACGATTCCCCCACAGGGGCTGGGGTCTACGGCCAACCTGGGACGGACAAGCTCCAAGACAGCCAGGGATTCTGCGCCGAAGTCCATTCTCCAGCCCGGGCCCAGATTATACTCCAAGGTTCGGAGCGCATCCGGAGAGCGGTTCTGGCGGACAAGGCCGCTCTCCGCCCCCGGAGAAAGCCCCAGGCGCTCGGGCCGGGTTTCCAGGGCAATCTGGTAGCGCCTCCTGTTGGTATTGGGGTCGGTGTTGTCCCGGCTGGAGAAAAACAGGCTCCCTGTCCAATGGGAGAACCGGCCTCCACCCTTGCGGGCCACGTCCTGGTGGGGGGTCTGGGCCGGGCCCAGGGGCCGGCCGTCCTCCAACAGCCATAGGGGGGAGAGATCGTCCTCGTGGTTCTCTCCGCACCAGGCCAACTCCGGGATGCGGGCCAACCAGCAATGGCCTGAAAGGTGGGAAAACGGCCCGGCCAGATCGCGTCTCCGGGAGAAAGGCCTGAGCAGAACCGTATTCGGGCCCAGCCGAGCCTCCATATAGACGGTCTCGCCCAAGGGGATGGAAGTGGGCAGAAAAAAGGCGGTGGCCGCTCCTTGAACGAGAGGCGCTGGTTCAGGGGGAAGCTGGCAGAATATCTTTATCCAATCCATTCCTCAACCGGTCGGCGCATCCGAGGCCTGATTCCGCTGTTTATCAACGGGCCGGACCCTTCAATCCGGCCAAAACGAGAATTGAGCCGGTTCATTCCAAATACGCCTTGCCCATTGTGGTCCAATTATGAAATTATTAAAACCTTTAATAGGTTGTTCCCATGATATTTCATGGTCGGGCTCCCCTTCAGTCCAGGGAGGGGATGTTCTTACAAAAATTGCTTTAAGAATGTTAACTAAATGAAATTTTTATTTTTTTAACTCAAATAAACAATATGCCGTCGACAACATACCGGTGGCGCAATGCCTTCAGCGAAAAAAATATTATACGTCGTCAACGGGGCGGCCTTTTTCAGCCGGCGCCTCGCCGTCCTGGCCAAGGCCGCCGAAAACTCCGGCTATGAGGTCCATGTGGCCACACCTGACGGAGCGGAGGCGGGCCGGATTGCGGAAACTGGTTTTCATTTTCACAAGATCCCGTTCACCAGAAGCGGCGTGGGGCCGTGGTCCGAGTTCAAAACCTACCTTGAACTGGAATCCCTCTACCGCCGTCTGAAACCCTGTCTGGTCCATCACTTCACCATCAAACCCGTTATCTACGGCGGTATCGCGGCCAGGCGGACCGGGGTTCCGGCCGTGGTTTCGACCATCACCGGTCTGGGCTTTGTCTTCTCCTCCAGACACTTAAAGGCCCGGTTGCTCAAACTCGGCCTCCTGCCCTGGTACCGCATGGCCCTTAATCCCAAAAGCATGAGGGTCGTGTTTCAAAACGACGACGACCGGACCTTGTTTCTCAAGCGCGGCCTGGTTAAGGGCAGATGCACCGCCCTGATCCACGGAACCGGGGTGGACATATCCCGGTTCACCCCTGTCCCGGAGCCGGAGGGACGGCCCCTGGTCCTCTTCGCCTCCCGAATGCTGGTGGAAAAAGGGGCGGCCCTGTTCGTGGAAACGGCCAAGACCTTGCAATCCCGGGGGGTGGAGGCCAGATTCGTTCTGGTCGGCGACCCGGACCCGGGCTATCCCTGTTCCATATCCAGACCGCGGCTCCGGGCCTGGGGCCAAAGCAAAGAGGTGGAGTGGTGGGGTTGCCGCACGGATATGCCGGAGGTTCTGGCCTCGTCCAGCCTGGTCTGCTTTCCCTCCCACTACGGCGAGGGCGTACCCCGTATTTTGGTGGAGGCGGCCGCCAGCGCCAGGGCCGCGGTGACCTTCGACGCTCCCGGCTGCCGGGAGATAGTCCGCCATGGTGAAAACGGGCTCCTGGTGCCCAGGGGTGACCTGGCGGCCCTGGCCGAGGCGGTCAAAGACCTGCTCCTGGACAAAAGCAGGAGAACGGAGATGGGGCTGCGGGGCCGGGCCCTGGTGGAGGAAAGGTTTACCCAGGAACAGATAATTGACCAGAACCTGCAGGTATACCGGGAATTGAGTCCATGCCCCTGAAATCCGATACGACGCCGGCCGGCCGGCCCGGGCGGACGGATTTTGGCCACCCCCTTGCTTCGGCCCAACCGGACCTCGTTATTTTCTCCACCGACCCCTCCTACTCCTGGCGGGACAGAATCGCCTGGGTTCTGTTCGTGATCACATCCTTCCAGGCCACCTTTTACTGGCCTCCCTTGATTCTGGTGCCTGGAGAGAGAACCCGGCTGTCCACCGCCCTCCTGTGCGGCCTCAGCCTGGTTGCGCTGCTCCTGACCAAACCCAGGGGCAAAATCAGGCTGAAGAGCGCGGAGAGCCTCAGCTGCCTGGCCCTGACCGGCCTGGGGTTGGCCGGGGCGTTTCTGAGCAACGCGCCCCTGACCTCTTTTTTCCGCACCTCGACCCTGCTCCTGTCCGGGCTGGGGGGCTATTGGTGTTCCCGTCTCCTGCTCCGGGACCCTGTCCGCCGGAAGAGCTTTCTCAACCTCGGAATAATCCTCCTGACGGGTTTCACACTCCTCAGGCTGGCTCAGCACTTCCTGGCCTGGCCCCAGGGCCTGGAGCCTTCGACTAAACACCCCACGGCCGGGCTTATCTACGTCCTTTTCTTCGCTCCCTTGAGCCTGGTTCTGACCCGGAGAAAGGGCCGCACAATCTTTGGCCTGGTCCTCATGGGTTCAGGCTGGCTGCTCTCCATCCTGATGTACCTGAAGACGGCTATGGCAATGCCCCTGATCATGGTCCTGGCCGCTCTGGCGAAAAAACGCCTGCGGCCGATCCATCTCGGGGCCGCGCTCCTGGCCTTGGCGGCCCTGGTGGTTATCCTGCCCCATTTCTACACCCAGGCCAGGATCGCCCAGGATATCGAATCCGTCTATTACCGGGCCGAGTCCTATCCTTTTTCCTGGCATATGGTCAAACAGAATCCCCTCCTGGGCAACGGTCTGGCGGCCCCCCGGCAAGGGTATCTGGGCGATTACCAGGTTGTTTTCGAGCCCATGAAGAACGGCGCGCTGGAAAAATATGTAGCCAAGATCAATGTTTCCGAGAATATCATCCTCACCTTCATGGCCGACCTGGGACTTCCTTTTACCCTGCTCTACCTGCTTTCCCTGTCTTTGATCCTGGGGAGGTTCTGGAAAAAGAGCCCGGCAGCCGGAAAGAGGAGCATCATCCCCCCCTTGGCTCTGTTCCTGCCGCTGACGGCCTGGGCGGTTCACTCCCTGGTCTTCGACTCCCTACTGCACCCTCAAATCTGTTGGTTTATTCATATTTTGTTGGGTCTGGCCGACGACGCAGGAGCAGAACAAGCCCCTGCGCCGGAAATTAAGGGTTGAACATTCATCCTCCCATCGGATAGGTAACAAAGTATGGCCCCTGATCCGAAAAAACCCATCCTGGCTTTGGTCGACCCTGGCGGGAAGATTGACCCCGCCTTTATCAAGGCCGCCAAAGAGGAGGATTTCAGGGTTGTTTTCGCGCTCGGCCCGGGGGATATAGGCCTCCTGCTCCCGGGCCTGTCAAAAGCCGGGGGCCGGGATATCCAAGTCCTTCCGGAGGTAATCCTCTCCCCGGAAACTCAAGATGCGGTCAGGGATTCCGGCCTAAGAACCGTCTGGGTGGACTGCCATCCCCTTTGGACCGGCGACCCGGAGCAGCTGAAAGATGAGCTCGAGCGCCTGGCCCTGGAGATGGAGATTATCCCTGTTCTCACCTGTCCGGAGTCTGTCTCCGCTTTCGTTCACCCCGGATCCCCCTTTCGGTTCGTGGCGCTCAAGGGCCGGGAAGGCTGGGGTCTGGTGGGCTCCGAATCCCTGTCCCTGCTCTTCTCCCTGTTCAGGGAAAAGGCCGGCCCTCAAGCCCCCAAGGCCGTGGTCTGGGGCGGCCTGGCCCGGCCCGAGGCCGTGGCCGCCTATCTGGCCTGCGGCGCGGCCGGGGTGGTATTCGAGCGCCTGACCCTGGACCGCAACGGGGCCGGGCCGGAGGTGAATCAACGCCTGGCAAAGATCCGCCCGGAGCAGGCCGTTGTGCTGGGGTCTGAGCTGGGTTTGCCCTTGAGGCTGTTCGACAAGGGGATCTCCCCGGCCGTGGCCCGGTTGCGCCAGGCGATCTCCGCCCTGGACCCAAAGGCCCCGGACCTCAAATCCAGGTTCAGGAAATTAGTCGGCCTGGATGAAAGTCGCCGCCCAGGAGAGGCGGCTTCCGCCCAAAATTTCCACCTGGCCGGGCCGGAGGAGGCCTTTGCCGCCTCCTTTGGCCAACGGTTCGGAACAGAACCGGCCCTGGCCCTGGCCGGGTTCAGGACCGAGATTTTCCGTTCCTGGGAGCAGGCCCGGACGACCTGGGACAGGTTCCTGGATAGCCCGCTCCGCCGCGATTTTAGCCAGGAGTACCCCTTTGTCCAGGGGGCCATGGCCTGGATCACGGACAACCCTGAGTTCGCCCTGGCCGTCTCGCAGGCCGGCGGGCTGCCCACCATCTCCCTGGGCCTGCGGGACAGGGCCGGGCTGGAGAGAGACCTGGCCGGTTTGAACGAAAAACTCGAGGGCCGGTCCTTTGCGGTCAACCTCCTTACCCTGCCTGAAAACGCCAACCTGGAGGAACAGCTGGACTGGATCGAAAACGCCCGCCCCGACCTCACGGTCATGGTGGGGTTCAACAAGGCCCTGGTCCGCAGGTTGCAAAACTCCTCGCTCAAGGTGGCCTGTCTGGCCACGGACAAGGACAACATGGCTCTGGCCCTGCGCTCCGGGGTGGATTACCTGATCCTGGAGGGCAACGAGGCCGGGGGCCATGTGGGTTCCCTCTCCACCCTGACCCTGGCCCAGGCCGCCTTGGAATTGCGGGAGGAACAATCGGAGCTGTTTTCCCAGGCCAAGATTATCCTGGCCGGAGGCGTAGTTGATCAGGAGACGGCTTTCCGGGCGGCCATGCTGGGGGCCCAGGGAGTCCAGATGGGCACCGCCTATCTGGCCACCGAGGAGATAACCGCCACCGGCTCGCTCAGCCCGCTCTACCAGGAGATGATCATCGCGGCCCAACCTGGCCGAACCGTGGTCACGGGCGAGAGCCTGGGCCTATCTGTCCGGGCCCTGGATACGGCCAAGATCCGGGCTTTGCAAAGCCTGGAAAAAGAGATGAGCAACTCCGGCCTCGATGAATCCGAGGCCCGGCTGAAGGTGGAACGCATGGTCGCCGGTTCGCTTTTTGTGGCTGCCAGATCCAGACCCAATCCGGGAGAAGCTGAGCTGGACCGGGAGTCCTGCCTGGCCCAGGGCCAGTTTCTGGCCGGAGCCGGGGCGGGGCTGGTCAGGGAGAAAACAACTTTGTCTCAGCTGCACCGTTCCCTGGCCGGGGGTTCTTTCCGTCCCGCGCCTCCTCCTGCCCTGAAACCCCGCGCAAACGGGCCGACCGTAATCAAACACGACTCCCCGGAGCGGATCGCCATCACCGGCATGGCCCTTTCCAACGCCCTGGGCAACTCTGTGGAGCGGATCTGGGAGGCCTCCCTGGCCATGGAGAGCGGCATAACCGAAGTGTCCCTCTCCCGCTGGGATCACCGCCAAATATACGACCCCAACCCCAGAGCCGCCAACAAGACCTACTGCCGCTTCGGCGCCTTCCAGAGCGTGGACATCTCCCGCAAGGAGCTGGGCATCCCGCCCCATGATTTCAGGACCATGTCCGATTCCACCCGCCTGACCCTGTGGCTGGCCGACCGGGCCCTGAAGGATTCGGGCCTCCTTGATTCCGGGCTGCCCCCGGAAAGGATCGGCGTGATTGTCTCTCAGAACTCGGGAGAGGCCTCGGCCCGGTTGCGGGAGCTGATTGTCAACTTCCAGGCTCCCAGGTTCGTGGAGGCGGTCCAAGAGATCGTCAGCCTCGATCCCGGCCAGGCGGCGGCCCTGGAAAAGCGGCTGCGGAGCATGGGCCTGGAGGCGGACGACACCACCCTGCTGGGCAGGCTCAACTGCGCGGCCGGGGGGTTCATCTCCAACAAGTACGGGTTCCGCGGTCCCTGCTTCGCCGTTACCGCGGCCTGCGCCACAGGTCTGGTGGCCCTTTACAACGCCTTGAACCTGATCCGCAACGGAATTATCGACGCGGCTGTGGTGGGCGGCGGCGAGGAGAACTTATCTCAGGCCCATTATCTTGAGTTCTCGGCCCTGGGCGCCCTGGCCAGCATCAGCGGGGCGGACAGGGAGCCCCGGGAGTCCAGCCGCCCCTTTGACGCCGGGCGGGACGGCATGGTTCTGGGCGAAGGCGGGGGGCTGGTCATAATCGAGCGGGAATCCGCGGCCCGGGCCAGGGGGGCCGAGATAAAGGCCTTTATCACCTCCATGGGAGCCAGCAACAACGACCAGGGCATGGTTGAATCCCTGGCCGAGACCCAGGTCCTGGCTTTGAAAGCGGCCTTTGACGGGCCGGCCTGCAGCCCGGAGCAGATCGGGCTGGTGGAGTGCCACGCCACCAGCACCAGCCTGGGCGACCGGGAGGAGGTGAAGGCCCTTAAGTCCATCTTCCCCCAAGGCGACGGCCCGGTCCTGGCCGCCTTCAAATCCCAGATCGGGCACACTCTGGGGGCCTCGGGCCTGAACGGCCTGATCAGGGCCGCGGCGGCCCTGCGGGAAGGCATCCTGCCCGGCACCCTGAACTACGGCCGACCCGATCCGGAGATCGACCTGGAGGGCTGGGGGTTCAAGGTCCTCCCGGAACCGGAATTATGGCCCCGCCGGGGCGACCGGCCCAGAAGGGCTCTGGTCAACGCCTTCGGGTTCGGCGGAGCCAATTATGTGGTCACCCTGGAGGAGAACCGGGACGGGTCGGACCGGGTCTCTGTCGCCCTTCCCGGGAAAACGCCCAAAAAAACAACCGAGGCCGACGCCGTCCTTGCGGGCCTGTCCTTTTACCGGATCCGTTCCATGGGTCGGGAAATACGGGCGGCCGCCGCCCTGGAGCGGAGCCCCCGGACGGAGCAGATGCTTTTAGAGGCCGGGGAGAGCCTTTTCGACCCAGCCCCCAAAACCGGACGGAGGCTGGCCGGGCAGGGGATTTACAGCGGGGCGGACCTGGACGGGCCCCCTCCCCTGGCCCTGGTCATAGCCGGACAGGGGACCTACTATCCGGGCATGGGCCGGGAAATCTACCGCTCCTGCGAACCGGTCAAAAAGACCATGGACCGCATCGCCGCCCTGGCCGGGTACGACCTCCTGGGGCTGCTCTTCAGCCAGGAGGAGAACGGCCTGCGCCACACCAGATGGCAGCAGCCCGCCCTGTTCGCCCTGGAGTACGCCCTGGCCCGCTATCTCCTGGACCTGGGGATCGCGCCCGCGGCCCTGGCCGGGCACAGCCTGGGCGAGCTGGTGGCTCTCTGCCTGGCCGGGGTCTACTCCCTGAAGGACGGGTTCGGCATCGTGGACAAAAGAGCCAAGTGCATGGCCAAGGCCGCGGAGATGGCCGATGATCCCGGAGCCATGCTGGCCGTGGACCCGCGCCAGCCAGAGCTGAAGGCCTTGGTGGAGGAGGCGGAGGGGGTCTATTACACCAACTACAACTCCCCGGCCCAGGCCGTTCTGGGCGGTCCCACCCGGCTCGTCCTTGATCTCCAGGAACGTTTGGCCCAAAAAGGCCTTCGGGCCACCCGGCTCAAGGTCAGCATGGCCTTCCACTCGCCCCTCATGGAGGTCATCCGGGATGAGATGGCCGGGTATGTGGGCCGGATAGAATTCCGCCCGCCCCGCATCCCGGTTTTGTCCAACACCACCGGCCTGCCCTACCCCGACGATCCGGAGGAGATCAGGGCGATCATCATGGCCCATCTGGAGGCCCCGGTCCTTTGGCAACGGAACGTGGAAACCCTGCGGCAGGATTTCGGGGTCGGGCATTTTGTGGAGATCGGCCCCCGGGACACCCTCTCCGCCTTTATCGCCGACACCTTGTCCCAGGCCGTCTGCTTCCAGGTCTGCAGTCCCCAGGCGGAGGTCTCCACCCTGAGGTCCACCCTGGCCCGGCTGTACTGCCACGGCTGCCTGTCTCCGGCCGGGACGCCATCCGTGATCGACCTGCCCGGCCAAAACGGGCAGGCCTTGCCGGCCGGAGCCCCGCTCCCCCGGAATGCCGGGCTGGACGGCCTGGTTCAGAGGGAAATCAACCAGTTCATCCTGGACCGTTTCGGGGACCTGATCAAACCGGCCGTCGTGGCGGAGGCCCGCCGCAACCTGGGGGCGGGCTTCTCCGCCCAGGACCTGGAGAACCACCTCCGGGGCGCAGAACTCCCCCGGCCCGGGACCGTCCCCTCCAGCCCGGGACAGCATCCCCGGAAGGACCGCCCTGATAAGGACCAGCCCCAGGAGCATTACCTGGAGGAGGTGATCCGGATCATCATGGAGGCCACGGGATACGACCGGAACGAGATCGAGCCGGACATGGACCTCCGCCAGAGGCTGGCCATCAGGTCCAGCCGCTTCCCGGTGATCATCGACTCCGCAGAGCGGACCTTCGGGATCACCATCGAATGGACCGACTTCATCGACGTGCGTACGGTCCGGGAGTTGGCCGACCGGGTGGCCCAGGTGGCTCAAAAAAGCGCTAACGGATCCCAGGCCGCGGCCCAGACCCCAAAACCGGGCCCGACAAGGGAGAAACCGGCGCCCCTACCCGAAATCGAGTTTTCCCCGGAAGACCGGGAGGACCTGGAGCCGCCCTTGAGAGTTGCCGGCCATGAGGTTCCCTTGAACATGAGCGGGGCGACGCCCCTGGATCTGCCCAGGGGCGGAACAGTGGCTCTCCTGGCCCCGGCAGGGTCGGAGACGGCCTCGAGGATGGCGGGGCATCTGACCAGAAAGCTGGGCCTGCGAATACTGAACATTGATTACAAGGACCCCTCCAAGGACCTGGCCGATCCGGAGGGCGCGGCCCGCGCGGCGGACTTGATCCGGGAGACCGAGGAGGTGGCCGGCCTGATCCTGGTTCTGGACGGCCGGGAACCGGACCGGCTGGATCGGTCGGCTTCGGCTTTTTTGCGGGGCTGCTTCACCGCGCTCAAGTCCTTTTTGGAGCGGCCGGAAAAGGTCTTCTGCCTGACGATGCTGTCCGGGCCGGACCAGCCGGACAGGACCGGGATTGTCTTCCAGGGCCTGGCCGGAATTTTCCTGACCGCAGCCCTGGAGTATAACTCGGTCCTGTTCGGGGCCCTGGCCCTGGACCAGGCCACTGACCCGGTCCGGGCCCTGGATTCGGTCCTGACTCAGCCCCGGAAACCGGTCCAGGTGGCCTTCCGCAACAACCAGGCCTTTACCCCGGAGACCAGGGTCAAACCCTCGACACCCGATCCGGCCGGAGGTCTATCCCTCAAATCAAGAGAGGTGGTGGTGGTCTCCGGCGGCGGCCGGGGCGTCACCTCCCGCCTGGCCGCGTCCCTGGCTCCTTTCGGCCCCAGGCTGGTTCTGGTGGGCCGTTCCGCCCCGGACCACCCGGAACACGGGCCACAGATCAGGCAAACCCTGAGCACCCTGAAAGAGGCCGGGCTGGAGGCGGAATATATCCCCTGCGACGTGACCGACGCCGCTCAGGTGGAAGAGGCCATGGCCCAGACGGAGCGCCGCCACGGCCCCATCCGGGGCCTGATCCACGGCGCGGGGGTGATCAGCGACGCCTTTACCCTGTTCATGAGCGAGGATCACTTCAGCAGAGTGGTGGAGACCAAGCTGGCCGGGGCCATGAACCTTCTGGCCGCCACGGAAAAACGCGGCCTGCGGTTTGTGGTCGGCCTCTCCTCGGCGGCGGTGCTCCTGGGCAGTCCGGGCCAGATCAACTACACCTGCGCCAACATGGCCATGGCCGCCCTGATCCGAGAGGTTGACAGGAGCCGGCCCGGCATCAAGGGCCGGGTTCTGATTCTGCCGCCCATCGCCGGGGCCGGAATGGCCGACGACCCCGAGGTCAGACAGCTCATGGAGCTCAAGGGGTTGGCCAAGGCCTACCTGGATCTGGAGGAGCTAAAGGCCTTGTTCCGGCGTGAATTTTTCGGAACCAGCTCTCCGGACCAGTCTCTGGGCTGGCTCCGGGACCTGCCCCGGGCCGAGACCGCCCTGCTGAACTTGACCCGGCCCGAACCCTCCCTCCAGTGGCTGGACTGCGCCGAGATGCGCGTTCTGGCCTCCTCCGCGCCCATGATCGGGCACATCAGGCGGACAAACCTGAAACGCAGTTTCCTGGAGGCCGAACGGGTAATCTCGATTCAAAAGGACCTCTGGCTATCAGACCACCGCCCCTCGGAGATCATGGAAAACCCCGTTGTCTCGGGAGTCATGGCCGTGGAGACCATAATGGAGGCGGCTAAGCTGCTCCATCCCGACCTAAAGCTGAAAGCCCTCAGGGAGGTGGAGTTCAAAGACATTCTGGAGTGCCCCCCCGAACCGGAACGGCTGATCAGGGCCGAAGCCCGCAGCCGCTCCCTGGGGTCCGGGGGCGCGGTGGTGGAAGTGCTCCTCTTCTCCCGGAATGTCAGCCCCAAGGGAAGACCCCTGGAGACCGAATCCCTGAATTATCGGGGCAAGGTCCTCTTGGGCGCCCCGGAGGTCGATCGGGAGACCTCCGCCTGGAATATTCAGGAGGAGGTCTCCCTCGACTCGGCCGACCTGAACGCAAGGCCTGTTTCACCGGAGGAGATGGCCCGGCTCTACCAAGAGAGGACGGCCCTGGGTCCCAGGTACCGGGTTCTGAAAGAGGTGGCGGGCAGCGGGTCCGGCCTGATCAAAGGCTCCATGATCTATCCCGGACACCGGGATTTCGCGAACCTGGAGAATGCCGTTTACGCCTTTCCGGTCTATGTGCTGGAAGGGCTGACCCAGCTGATCCACTTCTACCCGTTCCTGCGCGACATGCGGGCCCAGGAGTGCATGCTCCCGGCCGGGTTGGAGGAATTGCGCTTCACCCGCCCCTGCCGGTCCGGTGAAGAGATAACCCTCCTGGCCCGCCTTCAGAAAGAGGACGGCCGGTCCCTTTTGTGGAACGCCTGGGCCGTTGACGGGCAAGGCCTGGAGCTGATGAAGGTCCAGGGATTCGTCAGCAGGAGAATAGACTGCCCCGGCGCCGGAGAAAAGGCGCGAACCGGAGAAGAGAAGACCGTTGACGAAACTTGAAGTAACCCCGGTGAGGACCGGGAAAGACCTTAACGCCTTTATCCAACTGCCCTGGCGTATCTATCGGGACGACCCCAACTGGACGCCGCCCCTGAAAAAAGCCCAGAGGAAGCTCCTCACCCCGGGCCGCCATCCTTTTTGGGAGTTCTCCCAAAGGGAGCTCTTTGTGGCCAGGCGAGGCTCCCTGGTCCTGGGCAGAATCGCGGCCATCGTCGACGGCAACCATAATGAGTACCATGGAGAAAAAGCGGGGGTCTGGGGATTTTTCGAATCGGAGAACGATCCCGAGGTGGCGATGTCCCTTTTTCTGGCCGCAGAGAAGTGGTGCCGGGACAAGGGGATGGCCTTTATGCGGGGGCCGCTCAACCCCTCCACCAACTACGAGATCGGCCTTCTGGTCCAGGGGTTCGGGTCGCCCCCGGCCCTGATGATGACCTACAATCAGCCCTATTATCTGGATCTCGTCACCCGTTGCGCCTATAAAAAGGAGAAGGACCTCTTAAGCTTCAGGGTCTATAAGGACTATCGCTTCCCGGAATGGGCCCTGCCTTTGGCCGAAAGGTTCGGACAAAAGAACGAGGTGGCCATCCGCCACATGGAAAAGGCCGCTCTGGAGCAGGAGGTGTTGTTGGCCAACCGGATCTACAACGAATGCTGGGCCGACAACTGGGGTTTTGTGCCCTTGACCAGAGAGGAGACCTTTCTCACCGTCAAGGAGATGTCCCGCATCTTCGATCCGAGCCTGGCCTTTTTCCTGTACCGGGGGGAAGAGGTCATCGGGGTCTGCACCTGCCTGCCGGACGTCAACCCCCTGTTGAAAAGGCTCAACGGCAGGATGGGCCTGGGGGCGTTGTACAGGAAATACAGATACGGGTCGGAGATAAGAGGCCTCCGGGGCATCGTCCTCGGCATAAAAAAAGAGTACCGCCAGATGGGGGCCCCCCTGTCGGTTCTGCACCACCTTATGAAAACCCTGTCCGACGGCAACAAATACGATTACCTGGAGATGGGCTGGACCCTGGAGGACAACGAGGGCATAAATCGGATCATGGCCGAGGGCGGAATTGCGCCCGCCAAACGCTACCGTATTTTCCGCAAGGAGCTGTAACCCCGATTTTTCCTTTGTTGTTTCCCTAATATCGCGAGGTTATCCTATTTTTATAAAAATAGGATTTAGGCTTATGCGAGCCGGCTTGACTCCATGTTGCAGATATGGATACATTAATTGACGCCCGTTTCCTGCAACTCCTTCCGGACCAGGAAGGCGCGGGGCCGCCACCGGAGTCATATGCTGAAATGATGGACCAAAAAAAACAAACCGGGGATAGCCCGCCGCCGGTCTCTTGGGAAAAGAACTCCAACATGGGGGACCGGCCCGACGACCTTCTGGCCGATCTGATCGCCGACCTGCCTCTGGACTCGGGTCCTGAAGAAGAACAGGCCATGGAGGAAAGCGCTCCGAAGGTTCACCTCTCCAACCAGACCGCGCCCTGCTCCACCCCGGCGCAAAGACCCACTTGCCTTAAGGATGGACCGTCCTCCAACCTGGTCAAGGCCCTGGCCAAGTCCGGCAAACTCCCGGAAAGCTTGGTCTCTCCGGTACCCAGCCGGGTTATGGAATCGCAGCTGGCCCAAGAGCTGCGGGGGGCGGCCCTTCTGAAGGGAAGATCGGAGAACCTTGAACCGCCCCCCGCCGATTACGGCGAAGCCCGGCCGGACCGGGCTCCGGAAATAGCCGAACCGTCTTTCAGCCTCGAGCCCGCCGCCCGGTCGGGCGCCGCCACATCGGACTTTCCCGTCAGAAAAGGCCCCCGGCTGTTCATGGCCGAGCCGGACCTTTATCCGGCCATGCGGGAAGACCTCAGGAGCTGTCGAAACCGGCTGGCCGCCCTGCACCAGGAATCCGGCCACAAGATGTTTCTGTTCACCGGACCCGCTCCGGGGGGCGGGGTCTCCACGGTGGTCTTCAACCTGGCCCTGGTCATGGCTCAAGACCTGACCGGGAGCAATTTCCTCCTGATAGACGCCAACCTTAGCCGGCCCAGCCTCCATCTCGCCTTCAAGCGCCCGGCCCAACCGGGCCTGATGAACATTCTAACCCGCCAACTGAAACTGGAGGACGCCCTGCACTCCTCCGGCAGTCCCAATCTGCAGCTGCTGACCTGCGGAGATATGGCCCGGCATGTCCTTGCGCCTTTTGATCGGGGCGAAATGGACCGTCTCCTGGAGCAGGTCAGGTTCTACTACGACTTTATCCTGATCGACGCCGCGCCCTATACGGAAGGCCTTGACACCGGCTCCCTGGCTCCCAGAACCGACGGGGCGGTGCTCATCGTGGACCGCGACGCCCAGTCCGGCGGCCGAGCCGAGCCGGAGACGACCCGAATCATGCAGGAGCAGGGCGCCGAAGTGGTCGGAACATTCTTTGTGACCCTTCAATCATGAGCCGGGTTTTCCGGGTGAATCAAGAGCGCATTTAGAGCGTCACAATAACGTTCCGACCCAAAAACGTCACTGGCGCCCGGTCCGGCACCGCCCCGCCCAGACCGCCGCTCTTGTTACAGAGTCAGATACAGCCTCTCCTTGACCAGCAATATCCCTTTTTCCTTGACCCTCTGCGTGGTCAGGGCCGACCAGGCCCGGGCGTATATCTCCAGCTGAGGGCGGTATTTCTCCAGAATCGCGGAGGGGTCCCGGCCGGCCGTATTGTCGGTCTTGTAATCCACGATCACATACTCTCCCTCCTCCTGAAAGACCAGGTCGATGGCCCCCCGGACATGGACCTTTCCGCCCTCAGTCTGGTCCTCCAGCAGGGTTTCGAAGGGAGCCTCGGCCAGGCAAAAGTCCGCCCGCCCGGCCCGTTTCCAGATCTCCGAATCCATGACCGCCCGAACCTGGGCCACGGCCTCGGGCGCCTCTTCCAGGGAAAGCTCCTGGTCGCTCAGAAAGGCCGCGGCCAGATTGTGGAGATCGGCCCCAGGGTCAAGCATGGCCGCCTCCAGGAGGTTGTGGATGACCGTGCCCCATTCCTTGCCCTTGCCCCAACCCTTCTCCACCCAATCCTCCTGGGTCAGGGCCAGGGCCTTGGCCGGACCCGAGCTGTAGCTGGGCCGGGAGGCCTCGATCCATCTCGTCCCTATTTCGGCCAACTGGGCGGCCACCCCTTCCGGCCGGATCCTCGGGCCCTGCTCCTCCTCCGGGCCGTCCCCGGCGGGATATCCCATCTCCTCGGCGCCGTCCAGGAACTTTTCCAGGGGCTGCCAGCGGTTGCGGTTCTTGTAGCTTTCCCGCTGGCTGACCACCAACCCGGAGCCGGCTCTGGTGGCGGCCACGTAGAGGAGACGGTTTTCCTCGGCCTGGGCGAAACGCTCCTCTCTGGCCTTTTTTTCTTCCCAGTCAGGAGGATCGGCCCAGCGGACCTTATGGAACCCGCTCTTTTGATAAAATGGCAGATAGCCCCGGCTTTGCTCCCCGGACCGGTCCACGTGGATGGTCGGCGGGTACTTCCTGTCGTTCCCTTGGGGATCGGCCAAAAAGACCACCGGAGCCTCCAGGCCCTTGGCCTGGTGGAGGTTCATGATCCGCACTCCGGGCTCCTCGGGCCAGACCGCCGAGATGCCGTCCACCTTGGGTTCTCCGCTCAAAAGCAGGTCCAGGTTATCCTTGAGGCCGGCCAGGGTCCAGGACCGGCTCTGCCATTCCCGCAAAAGCTCCATCCCCTTGGCCAGGGCCCCGGCCCGCATGGCCCCCTCCCGGTCCATACCGGCCAGGGCCGCCAGCCCCAGGTCGGCGACCATCCGCTCCAGGGCGGCCAGGGGGGGCAGCCGCCTGAACCAGGAGGAGTAGGACCTCAGCCGTTCAAAGGCGTCCGCGAAAAGGGCCTTTATCTGATGGTCCAGACTCTCCGGAACCTCGACCCTGAAATCAAAGACGCCTCCCGCCTGTTTAAAGGCGAACAGTTCCGGGTCGCCGGCCCCGAAGAGGGGACCGCGCAGCGTTCCCACCAGAGCCAGGGCGTCGTGGGGGTTCAGAACCGCGCCCAGACAGTTGCGGAGAAGGCCCAGTTCGTCCAGGTCATTGACCGTGGTCCCGCCGACGACCTGATGTTCCAGTCCGGCCCGGGACAGGGCCGAGGCAAAAAGGCTCAGCCGGCTCCGGAATGGCGAGATGATCATGAAATCGGAGGGCCGCGCCGCCCGGTCCAGGCCCCGGGCCAGCTCGCCCGAAGTGCGGGGCAGTTCCAGGCCCTGGTCCACGGCCTGTCTGATCCGGGCCGCGATCAGCCCGGTCTCGTAATCGGCGGCCTGGTCCCTGTTTTTGGCCGACCGGGGAATGCGGATGGTCTTGACGCCCAGGGGTTCGGCTCCCTGGTCCTCCTCCCGCCCTGCCTCCATGGGGGTGTAGGCCGGGGAGAACTCGTCCGCCTCCTGGGGGAAGACCTGCTCAAAGGCGGAGTTGACCCAGTCGCGCACCGGGGCGACCGTCCGGAAGTTGGCCCGGAGCGAGGCCACCAGCCCGCCGCTCTTGAGAATGATCTCCTTGACCTGGTTGTAGGTTACGATATCGGCCCTCCGGAAACGGTAGATGGACTGCTTTGGGTCTCCCACCACGAACAGGGAGCCGGGCGCGGGCGCGCAGCAACGCCAGTCGTTCTGGGCCGGGTCGTGGGCCGTGAGCAGGAGCATGACCTCGGCCTGGACCGGGTCCGTGTCCTGAAACTCGTCCACCAGGATGTGAGTGAACCGGCGGCGGAAATAGGACCTCACCCTGGGGCTTGTCTTCAGCAGCCCGGCCGCTCTGAGCAGCAGGTCCTGGAAGGTCAGGGCAGCCTCCTCACGCAGGCGGTCGTAGGCGGCCACGGCCGGGGCCAGGGCCTCCAGGGCCGCGTTGTACCGGAGTCTTCTCCACGCCGCGGTTACAGGTTCGGCATGGTCCTCCTTCATCCGATTCCAGCGGGCGGATTCCTCCGGCACCATCTCTTTTCCATTGGGCCACACCTTTTTTACGGCGGACGGCTCGGAACCGCAAAATTCCTCCAGGAGCTCCACCACCTGGAGGGGGTCCGCCAGATCGGCCTGGGAAATCATCCGGGCCAGGCGCCTGTACTTGGGAATGAGCTTGTCGTTGCCGCTGTCACGGGGCAGGCGGGGCAGGAGCCCGCGGATATGCCGCCCGTAGTCGATCAGGGCCTCGACGGCCGGGCCCAGATCGGGCGGCTCTGCCGGCTCCACCGGCCAACTGCCTACGTCCGGGAACCTGGTCAGGTCCAGGAAGCCATCCTTCAGATCCCGCAGTTCCATGCCCAGACGGCTCATTTTTTTTAGTATGGGATCATGGTTCTGGTGACAGGCGGTCACGTATTCGGCCCAGGCCTCCAACTTGAAAGCCTTGTCTTCGGCCTCCTCCACCTCCCGGAAATCGACCCCCACCCCGGCCTCCACCGGCCTTTCCCGCAGCATCCGGGCGCAGAAGGAGTGGATCGTGCCCATAAAGCAGCGTTCCAGGTTGTCCAGGCTCCTGACCAGGGTGGCCCTGGTCTCCCCCTCTGCGGCCTGGGCCTCCTGCTCCAGGCGGATTTGGAACCGGCCCCGCATCTCGGCTGCGGCCTGGCGGGTGAAGGTCACCGCAGCCAGGTGCTCAATCCGGCATTCCCCTCTGGCCAGCAGTGCCACCATGCGTCCCACCATGCTGGTGGTCTTGCCGGTCCCGGCCGCCGCCTCCACCAGGATGTTGCGATCCAGGCAGTTCAGGATCAGGTCGCGCTGATCCTGGTCCGGCGGAATCCTGGGCTCACTCATCCTCCACCCCCCTCGCGGCCCGGAAGGGCTCCAGGACCTTGTTCTCCGGATCGGCCAGCTTGGCCGCGGCCCGGGCCGCGGACTGCTCGGGATCTCCGCACAGAGCCTTGTAATCGCAATGCTTGCAGTCCTCGGCGCTGTCCGTGGCCGAAAACGCCCCTTGGGAGACGATCCGGCACAGGTCCTCCACCAGGCCAGGCCCCTTGAGCAGTTCGGCCCCGGTCCACTCCATGCGCTCTCCCCTGGAGGCCAGGGAGGCGAACATGTAGCCGAATCTTTCTACTCTGGCCAGGGGATCGAGCTGCTTCAGGGCGGACTCGGCCAGGGCCAGGTAAAGGAAATGCTGGATTATCCTGCCCCGGGAAAAGGGCTGGGCCTTGCTGTATTTTTTGGCTGAGCCGGTCTTGTAGTCCCAGACCGCATAGTCCGGCCCTCCTCGGCCGGTGCAACGATCAATCCTGTCCAGCTTGCCTCTGGCCCTGATCTTCTTTTTCGAGGGCAGGGATATCTCCACGGGGCCGCCTTTTCCCAGGGGGTTGGAGCTGTACTCCCTCCCCCAGCCGATCTCGGCCTCCACAAAAACAGGACGGCTGATTTTACATAACTCCTCTTCCTCCTTTAAAAAAATCGTGACCACCCGGTGCAGCTCCCTTTTCCGGCGATGGAGAATTTCCAGATCAGGAGGCGGCGAAAACTCCGCCTCCCGGTCCACCAGCCGGTCGATGATCCCCTCCAGACTTTCCCGGTCCCGCCGGAACTCGGGCAAAAGGTCTTCCTGGAGAAGCCCCTCCATATAAATCTGGAAAGCCTGGTGGAGGAGGTTGCCCCGCTGGAGCGGCCCAAGCCAATCCTCGGGCTCGACGACAGGTTCCTCTCCCGCTTTCAATCCCAGGATGTACCTGAAAAAATAGCCCCGGGGGCACCTGCCGAGCTGCTCCAGCCGCTGGGCCGACATAACCGGCCCCTCCGCCCGGAAGGGGTTCAGTCCCGGTTCAAGTCCGGCCCGGTCCACCAGCCCGTCATAGGGGCCGAAGAGGGTCCCGTCCCTCTCCTCCACGGCTTTGGCCCCCCGTCCCAGATGGGGGAACAGGGTTGCCACCAGTTCCTCCCGGTTTTGCGGTCTGCCCGGTCCGCACAAAAGGCGGAGCCAGTACTCCGACCGGTCCAGGCACCGCGCGCCCGGCGCCGGGGCAAAGGTTTGGGGCGGGCCCAGCCATATGTCCAATTGGGTCTGATCGCCGTCCCTGATTCCGGAAACAAGGCGGAAGGCGGAGAGGACAACGCCGCCGGGAAACATCTCCGCGTCCCGGACCAGGTTTCGACAGGAGTAGCTCAGGGTCACCCTGCCCCGCAACCTGGCCAGAAGCAGCCCCAGCTGGTCCTTCTTGCGGCTCAGATCTCCTGCGGCGGTGTTCAGCCTGTCCGAGAGCCTGCCCCGCTCGATGTCCAGCAGAATGGGGTCCTGGAGCCCCGCTCCGGGGAACCGGCCGTCGTCCAGGCCCAGGATAAAGGTCCGTTCCCTCCCCGAGTGGCCTCCGGACAAGGCCGGGGCCACATGGATCCGACCGGGCCGGGGTCCGCTGCCCAGCAGATGGACCCGCTCCGGCAGATCGGCCAGCCAGTCCCAGATGTTCCCCTCGGGCATGACCCCGGCCAGCTTGCTCCAGGCCAGGAGATCCTTTATCTCGGTGACCAGTTTGAGCCTGGCGTTGTTGTCCAGTTCGTTGACCGTACGGCAGTTGTGCTCCACGAACAGGGCGACCTGGGGCAGGATCTCCGAAGCCTCGCTGTCCGGGCCAGGGGTGACCGGCCACAGGGAGTCGATCAGCTCCCGCAGGGACGTCAGCTCCTTTTCCCGCTGCCGCCCTTCAGAAGCGTCAACCTCCTGTTGGCCCTCCGGTTTTAACCCTGATTTTTGCGCGGACAGCCTGCGCAACCCCTTATCTATTGCGGGCAGATACCTCTCCCGGCCCGCGCCCACGCCCAAGGACCCGAGGGCCTGGGCCAAGTCCGCGAATCCGGGGGCATCCTCCCCCGCCGCCGGCAGGATGAGCAGCCCCTCCCTGACCAATCGAATCAGATGGCTCTGGGCAAAACCGCTCCTGATCCAGGCGATCCAGCCGGCCAGGGCCCGGCAGGGGCGGGCGAACAGGCCGGGCGCCCCTTCGGCGAAGGTGGCCGGGGGAAGCTCTCCGCCGGCCTCTTCCAGGGCCTGGATCTTGGACAGGGTCTCGTGGATCAGGGGCAGGTAGGCGGCCTTGTCCGTGTAGAGCAGCTCCACCGTGTCCAGGGGGATTCCCTCAGCCAGGCAGGTCCGCAGCGCGGCCCGGACCTCGTTGACCTCGCCTATGGCCCTCTGGATGGTCACGGTCCCGTCTTTTGGGGGGGCCGGAGCCAGGGCCGGGCGGTCGATCCAGCGTAGAAGCTCCAGATCGGTCTCGGGCCGGGGCCGCTCATTTGCTCCCGGCCGATCTTCCCCCCAAGGTCTGTCCGCCCTGAGCGTTATCATCCGGTCCGGGGGGAAGACATCCCGCAGCCGCCGCTCCAGATACCCCAGATCCACAAAATCCGGGATCAGAATCCATTTGTCCCTCAACAGGGACCCGTCCTTTTGGGCCTCCCTGCGGGCCAGATCCAGGACTCCCGGGTAATCCAACAGGTTGTGGAGCCGCATTTCCTCCAGGAAGGCGTCCAGGGCCAGGGCCAGATCCCGGCCCTTGGCCTTGGCCTCGAATCCGCCCTGGTCCAGATCGGCCGGATTGAGCCCGGCCTGCCTGAGGTCGGCCAGGGCCCTTTGGAGCAAGGGTCCCAGGCCGGTCCGGGAAGAGGGGAAGTAGGAAAACCGGTCCTTGAGCCTGCTCCGGATCTTCTCCACCACCAGGACAGCGCCCCGGTCGTCCAGATACTTGAGGCCCTCCCGGACCATGGCCCCCTTGGCCAGATCCAGGGCCACGGTCCGCAGGGTCCGGGGCCGCAGGCTGACCAGGCCGAACCCGGCCCGGGCCGCGCTTTCCAGCCACTGCCAGCCGATCCTGTTGTTGGGGCAGATCAGCCATTTTTCCTGAAGAAGCAGTTCCCGGCAGGCCCGGCCGATCTCCTGGGTGAGTCTGTTCATGACGCCCCTTTTTCTTCTGGGGTGGAGGCGGCGGTCAAGATCGCACTTGAGCCTAACCCATGCCGGGACGGGGGGCAAGAGGACAGATAGGGGACTGGGAGGGAGGCCCCGCGCCGCGGAAAGGAAAGCCGGGACGCGGTCCTCTGGAGAGTTAGGCGATTATCTCTGTTCCGGCCCGGCCCTGGACCGCCTTGGTGATGGCCGAGGTGGAGGTGATCACGGCCCGCTTTCCGCCCTGGCGGATAAACTCGGCCGAAGCCTGGATCTTGGGCAGCATGGACCCGGCCGGGAATTGGCCCTGGGCCGAGTATTGCTCCGCCTCGGTCAGAGTGAGGGTGCGCAGGAGCCTCTGGTTTTCGGTGCCGTAATCCAGGTAGACCCCCTCCACATCCGTGGCGATGATAAAGGTGTCCACCCCCACTTCCTCGGCCAGCTTGACGCTGGCCAGATCCTTGTCGATGACCGCATCCACCCCGGCGAAGCGGCGGCCCTCGCGGACCACCGGAATCCCGCCCCCGCCGCAGCAGATGACGATGTAGCCCAGGGCCAGGAGTTCCTTGATCTCGTGCTTTTCCACGATGGTGATCGGTTTGGGGGAGACCACCACCCGGCGGTGCCCCTTGGCCGTCTTGACCGTGGGATAGGGCACCTTGTCCAGATCCTCCTCGGCATAGACCGGACCGATGGGCTTGGAGGGCTCCTTGAAGGCCGGATCGTTCTCATCCACCACCACATAGCTGATCAGGGAGAGAAAGGATTTCTGGGGTTCCACCCCCAGCTCCATCAACTGGGTATCCAGGGTGGACTCGATCATGTAGCCTATCTGGCCCTGGGTCATGGCCACCAGAATCTCCAGGGGCAGGCTGGGCACATCGGCGCAGGACTCCTGCTGCAGAAGAAGGTTGCCCACCTGGGGCCCGTTGCCGTGGGTGATGATGATGTCGCGGTCCCGGGACAGGGCCGCGATCTGGCGGACCGGAACGGTCAGGTTCTTAAACTGCTCCCCGATGGTCCCCTGCTGGCCCTTCTTGATCAGGGCATTGCCGCCCAGGGCTATGAGGACCCGCTCCCGGCTCGCTGACGGCGGCATGGCTCAGACGCCCTTGAGGCGCCCTTTGAGAGCCTCCTCCAGGGTCGGTCGGCCGTGGTCCTGGTACTCGTAGCGGACCCGCAGGGAGGGCTTTTCAATGGAGATGAGCCTGGGCAGGTCAATGGGTGTGGCCAACAGGACCAGGTCGCAATCGACCCGGTTGATGGTCTCTTCCAGGTCCCTTACCTGGTCAGGGCTGTAGCCCATGGCCGGCAGAAGGGGGCCCATGTGGGGGTATTTGGCAAAGGTCTTTTGGATCGAACCCACGGCCTGGTTGCGGGGATCCACCATCTCCGCGGCCTGGTGGGTCCGGGCCGCAATGGTCCCCGCGCCGAAAGCCATCCCGCCGTGGGTCAGAGTCGGACCGTCCTCCACGATGAGGACCCTCTTGCCCTTGATCGACTCCGGGTTGTCCACGCTGACCCTGGAATCGGCCTTGACCACCACGGCCTTGGGAGCGTATTCGGCCAGGTTCTTTTCGATCAGCTCCACCCCTTCCTTGGGCGCGCTGTCCATTTTATTGATCACGGCGATGTGGGCCATGCGCAGGTTGGTCTCGCCCGGATGGTAGGTCAGCTCATGGCCGGCCCGGAAAGGATCGAAGAGGACGATGTGGACGTCAGGGCAATAAAAAGGCGTGTCGTTGTTGCCGCCGTCCCAGACGATGATGTCGGCCTCGGCCTCGGCCTCCTTGAGGATCAGCCCGTAATCCACCCCGGCAAAGACCGTGATCCCCTGGTCCACCAGGGGTTCGTACTCCTCCCGTTCCTCGATGGTGCAATTGAACTTGACGAAATCATCGTAGGAGGAAAAACGCTGGACCACCTGCTGGCGCAGGTCGCCGTAGGGCATGGGATGACGGACGACCACCACCCTGCGGCCCATCTTTTTCAGAATCCGGCAGACCTGCCGGGTGGTCTGGGACTTGCCGCTGCCGGTCCGCACCGCGCACACGGCCACCACCGGCTTGGTTCCCTTGAGCATGGTGTAGGTGGCGCCGATGAGAATGAAATCGGCCCCTTCGGCCATGACCTGGGAGGCCTTGTGCATCACCTCCAGGTGGGGAATGTCGCTGTAGGAGAAGGCCACCAGATCCACCCGGTGCTCCTTGATCAGGCTGCCGAGCTTCTCTTCCGGGTAAATCGGGATCCCTTCCGGATAGCCCTCGCCGCAGAGTTCGGGCGGATAGCGGCGGTCGTCGATGTCCGGTATCTGGGCCGCGGTGAAGCCCAGGACCCGGTACCGGGGATTGTTGCGGAAGTAGACGTTGAAGTTGTGAAAATCGCGTCCCGCGGCGCCCATGATGATGACTTTTTCAACCATGATCTCTCTCCTTGTGCCGGCGGGACTCTCACCCCAAAAAAGATCAGGCTGGTCAACCGCGTAATGACCGGGACGAGGCGGAAGATGAACATCCCGAACCGCACCGGACGTTGATCGGGCCATGTGGAAATTGTTATTTTACAAAATCAAGGAATAAAGGTAAACCTCTTTTTTAATCAACAATCATAGCCTGTTCCCTGCATAAGCCGCTTGCGGCAATGGGCTAAAAAGAGCCCGCTTTCCTTCGGCCTTGTGCTATTCTACTATTTCAGTCTCAGGACGGACCTGCTTGGGAACGAGGGCTTTGGGATGTTTCGCAAGTTAATCATCTGGTTGGCCATAACCACAATACTTCTCGCAGGCGGGCTGGTGTTGGTCACGGAGGTGGTCCTGAGCCCGAAGAGGCTTACCGGCCTGGTCCAGCCCTATCTTTCCGCCCAGCTGGGGCGGCAAGTCTCCCTGGAACGGGTGGAACTGAGTCTGTTTTCCGGAATACGCGTCCAAACTCTTAAAATTATGGACGATCCGGCCTTCAGCCAAGAGGAGTTTGTAACTTTTTCGGGGTTGGAGATAGACTTCACCCCCCTGAGCCTGCTGACCGGTTCCGTGGACAGAATCGTCCTGACCAAACCGCTGATCCGGCTGATTCGGGACCAGGATGGGCGTTTCAATTTCCAGGGCCTGATGAAATCCCTCTTCCGCCTAGCCAGGAAATTCCCTCTCAAAGTATCGGCCGCCGCCGTGGACCAGGGCCGAGTAACCATCCTGGACCAGAAAAGCGGGGAACGGATCGTTCTGGAGGGAAT
This sequence comes from Desulfarculia bacterium, assembly GCA_963662305.1. Classification (GTDB taxonomy): domain Bacteria; phylum Desulfobacterota; class Desulfarculia. The sequence continues at coordinate 281,645 of OY759352.1, forward strand.
CCGCATTCAGGGCCGGGACATCTCTCTGAAAGAGCCCTTCCCCTTTTCCCTGAACCTGAAAGCCAACGGAGCGGAGCTGATCCTAATCGGCCGGGAGCCGGTTATGAACCAGGAGGGTCAGGTAAAACTCCTGCTCAAGCCTTTTGATCTGAAAGCCCTAAGCTCCTTTCTACCTGCCAGGTTGGGCCTGGTTCCCCAGAAGGGAGTGGTCTCCTCCCAGATGGTGTTGGAGGGGTTCTCCTTTGAGGAGATGAGGGCCTCGGGCCGATTTGTGGTGGACAAATTGGACCTTATGACCAGCCAGGGGCTCAAGAGCGGCCTTTCGGCCCAGGCCGATCTGGATCTGAGCTATGATTTCAAAAACCTCAGAACCGACATCAGAGCTTTGGATCTGAAGCTGGGCACCAACCGGCTGGTCGCCTCCGGGCGTTTGGACCCAAAAAGCATTGAACTCGACCTTAAGCTCCCGGAGCAGTCCTGGGGGGAGTTGGCCGGACTTTTTTCCCGCTCCGGCAAAAACCTGCCCCCCGGAAAAATCTCGGCCGAACTAACGGCCCGCTCTGAAAACAGCAGAGCCGGGGTGGAAATTTCCGGCGGTTTTAAAATTTTCGAATTAACCAGGCCCGAGGCCAAAACAGAACCGCTGGACCATCAGGGTAAGCTCAAGGCCTTTTATCTCCCCGGCTCGTCCAAATTTGTCTTGGATCATCTGGAGATCCGGGGTCCGGCCCTGGAACTTACGGCCCAGGGGGGTTACGAGAATCAAAACCTGACCCTCAACGTGCCGGATTTAAAGAGCGATCTGGGGTTGTTGGCCAGGGTCCTCCCTGCGCCAGCCGGACTGAGGATAAGCGGGTCGGTCAAGGGCGGCCTGGAGTTGAAGGGCGATCCGGCCGAAAGGGGCAGCCTGGCGGCCCTGGCCCACCTCACTCTGGACGACATCGGCCTCATAAGTCCTGATCTGCCCGGACCGCTGAAGCTGTCGGGAAATATCCGGGTTAAGGACCAGGAGATGACCGACCTGAACCTTACGGGCAAAATCCAGGGCACCACCTTTAAGGTGAACGGCCAGGGGGCGAACATCCTGACCCGGCCCGAACTGCGCCTGGATATACGGGCCGACCAGGCCAACCTGACCCGGCTTCTGGGACCGTCCGTTAAAAAAGCCCTGGGCCTGGCGAAATCCCAGGGTGGAAAGCTGAAGATCCCGGCCGCGATTACGGCTCAGGGCCGGGTCAATGTCAAAAACCTAAAACTAAGCATCGTCCCCATGAGAAATTTCGGAACCGACTATCTGCTCCGGAATTCCGTTTTGACCTTCAAGCCCCTGGACCCGGCAAAATGGAAGGGCTCCACCCTGAGTTCGGTAGTCAGTCTCTCATTGGGAGATTGAGCCATTATCCGGCGATATATTTCGATCATCACCGCCCCAGACCGCCCCCCGCAAGGCTTTCCGGGCAGAGCGGGGTTGACCGGAATCGATAAAAAGGTAAAGATAACTCTCCGATTATGGATTTGATCCGTCCCGGGGTCTCTCTGCTCCGGGCGGAAACCCTGAGGAGAACCCATGAACCGTATTCTCTCCGTTGTCATCCTGGCCGGTCTGCTCTTTATCCCCGCCCTGAGCGGTCCGGCCCAGGCGGTGGACTTTACCGCCGCAGATATGGAGGGGGCCTGGCATCTCCATGCCTTCGGGGCCTACGAGGTCAAAGGCACCTTCTATTACGGGACCATCACCCTCAACAACGAGGGCCAGGTGGTGGCCTGCGGGGATGCGGCCTACGGCTGGTCTCCGGCCGTGTTCGACGGGGGCGGGCTGATTATCTATCCCGACGGCCAGGTGGGCGGCAGGCTGTCCGGACTCTCCTACGAGTGGGGCGGGTTCTGGATCGCGGTCAAGCACGGCTGGATGAACCTGAGCAAGGACAAGATCACCTTTTTAGCAGAAGATTACGAAAGTTATCAACTCCTGGTGACCATGGTCAGGGTTGATTGAGCACGGCGACAAGGGAGGCCAACTTGAAACGACTTTTTCTGACCCTGGCGGCGGTCGTCCTGCTCCTGGTTCCAGTTGGGCCGGCCTCGGCCGGGTTCGACACCGCCGACCTGGACGGCAACTGGGAGTTTTTCGCTCTGGGATACTATGAGGTCTATACCACCTACGCCTTTGGCAGCCTGACCTTTGACACCGGGCTGATCATCCAGGGGAGCGGCCAGTACCACTCCTCCCCGGCCCAGTACGGAGGCGGCCTGAACCTGGCCGGAGACGGTTCCCTGACCGGCCAGATCAGCGGGACCTACGCTGACGGGAAGTCCTTCTCCTATCAGATTCTTTCCGGCAGGATGAATTCACGCAAGGACGCCATTGTCGGTTCCGGACAGAACCATCTGTGGTGGATGTGCACCTTTTATCTGATCAAGACCAACTGAGACCGACCTCGGCCCGGACGGCCCCGACCATTATCAGGCCGGCCACAAGGGGGATATGGATGAATAAGCGTCTTTTTTTCACGATCGCGGTGCTGGCCGGCGTCCTTCTGGCCCTCCCCGGCTCGGCTTCGGCCCAGCAGTCCTTTGACCTGATCGACCTGGAGGGAAGTTGGGCCATCTATCTCTACGGAGCCTACGAGACTAAGACCGAACACATGTTCGGCGCCTTTTACCTCAACGGCCACGGGACCCTGACCGACGGCTCCAACACCTACCGTGGAAACAGCGGCGCCTTTCTGGCCGGGCAGCTCCAGATCGACGCCAACGGAGGGGTCTCCGGCTTTCTCCAGATCGAAACCTGGGCCTTGAGAATGGATTTCATTCGGGCCCAGATGGATCGCTCCAAGACCGAGATCACCGGGTTCGTCACCGGGCAGTGGTACCCGGCCCTGGTCAGGATGGTCAAGACCAGCGGCGAACCGGCCGTGGAGGAGGGCGGAGAAGGAAGCGGGGAGGAGACCAGCTGAGCCCACCGGAACGACAAGGCACGCAGGGGCGCAATCGGCGCCGGGGATTTTCCCGGCGCCGATTTTTTTGGCTGGCCTTACCCCGCAGCCCTATGCTCCACGGGGGAGAGGAACCCGGCCCCAGAGTCCGGATGTAAAAAAACCCTCTCCCCGGGGGGAGAGGGTGAGGGTAAAGGGGGTCCCCAAAAGCCGCCCCCTGTCTGAACTAATTCGGCAAGGGCCGAGAGCGCCCTCCTTGTTTATTACAACAGACGAAATTTACTGATACTTTCCGATCAGTTCCACCACCTCGGGCAGATCGATGCCCAGTTCCCTGACCTTGGCCAGGGTGGGCACCCCGTCTTTGGTCCAGCCCCGTTTCTCGTAGGCCGCGTCCTTGAGTTTCTCGTACTGACCCTCCCGGTAGGCCCTCAGGGCGGCCATCTTCTCCTGGACGGTCTTCCCCTCCGGATCCATGATGCCCAGTTCCTTGAGCTGCTCTTCGTAGCGCTCCCGCCTGGATTCATACTCCTCCTCCGTCACCGGCCCCACGGCCCGGTAGGGGATGGAGTCCTGTTCCCGGCGGCCGAACCCCTGGCGAAGGTTGAAGATCCGTTGGAAGTTGTAGACCCGCTCGCTCATTTTGATCATCTCGTCCAGGCTGGTCTCCTGGCCGCTCACGGCCGAGTAATAATCCCGGTACCAGTTGATGTGTTTGATCACCAAGGCCGGATTTTCGGTCTTGTGGTTATCCACCGGAACAATGTCGTTCCAGGGCAGTTTGCACAGGCCGTTGAGCGAGAACCAGGTCCGCCACATGGGGAACCAGTAGAGATTTTCGGCCTTCTGCTCAAATGTGGGCATGAGGTTGTGGACCGCGTCCAGGAAGATAAGCCAGGCCTCGTCGTGCTGGGGACCCTTGAGGGCCAGGCCGTAGCCTCCCTGCTGGGCCAACGACTCCTTGGTCATGTACTCCGAGAACTCCAGGCCCTTGGACTCCATGCCGATGTCGGCCATCAGGTCTGCATCCGCGCCGAATTCTTGGGCGAATATCTTTTTCATCCGGCGGATGCCCTGGCCCACATAGGCCCCGAACCCTTTGGCCAGGGCCACCCGGTGGAGCAGTTCCAGGGCCGCCTCCTGGTTGCCGAACCGGAGATCCAGCCCTTCGGTATGCTCCTGGGTGATCAGGCCCCGCTCGTAGCATTCCATGACAAAGGCGAAGGAAGTACCCACCGAGATGGTGTCCAACCCGTAGGTGTCGCAGTAAAAGTTGACCTCAGCCACAAACAGAGGATCAAAGACCCCCCAGTTGGAGCCGCACCCGGCGATGGTCTCGTACTCGGGCCCGTCTACCCACACGGACTGACCGGCATAGGGGCCGGTCTTTAGTTTGAAATCCTTGATGGTATGGGCGCAGGCCACGGTGCAGCCCTTCCAGCAGCCGTCGTAGCCCGGATGGAAAATCTTACGGAAGGCCTCCCGGCCCATCTTCTCCGCCTCGGGATGGGAACCGAACTGGAAATTGTGGCAGGGCAAGGTGTCGTGGTTGGACATGATGGTCACCAGGTGGGTGGTGCCGATCAGGGACATCTCGTTCTGCTTGGGGTCCAGCGCCCGTATCTCCTTGTTATAGGCCCGGCCCACCTCCTTCAACTTCTCCGGATCGGCCGGATGGTTGATATCGGCCGTCACCTTGGAGATCTTGGCCACGATGGCCCGGATCTTCTTGTCCCGGAACACGGTGCCGATGCCGCCCCGGCCGGCCTGCTTAAAGTGAAAGGTCTTGCGGGGGTTGTCGTAGTAGGAGAAGTTGAGGCAGCCCATGAGGGACGTATCCGCGGCCGACCCGGCCGAAACCGTGGCCACGGCCTTGTAGTCCTCGGGGCTGTAACGCTTGGCCAGGGCCTGGGCCATGAGGTGAGAATCAAGGGGCAGCCCCTCGGCCGACTCGATCAGGACATGGCCCAGGTCGCCGTCTACGACGACGACCACATCCTCCTCGGCCTTGCCCTGGATCTCCAGGGCGTCCCAGCCGGAAAACTTCAGGTACGGGCCGAAGTACCCGCCCACATTGGAGTCGACCACCGAGCCGGTCAGGGGCGAGATGGTCGCGGCAATGGATTTGCCCGAACCAGGCAGGAGGGTGGTCCCTCCCAGGGGACCGCAGGAGATGCATATTTCGTTATCCGGGTCGTCCCAGGCGGTTTTAGGCTTGATTCCGTTCCACAGCAACCACAGGTCAAACCCTCTTCCGCCGGTGAACAGTCTTTTCATCTCAGGGGTCACCGGACGGGACTCTATGGCGCCGTCCGAGAGGTTCACATAAAGGGTTCTTCCAGCATAACCCCGGTCCACCTCTCCCGGGGGATATTCAAATCGGCTCGATCTCATCTCGATACCTCCAGTTGCAGTCTTATACCCTATTTTAGCAAGGTCTTATAATCTGCCTTGAGGGCTCTTTTTTGTCAACAAAGGGTCTTGTTTTTGCATCTTATCCGCGCCTCTGCCGGCAGCCCGGGCCCTCCCGGACCCCACTCGCTCCGCCCTTTGTTTTTCAATAAGATCCATGAATCCACCATATTATCTATTAAACCGGAGAATAAAAAAAGTTAAACCAAGTAAATTCCGATGAGAGGGATCTGTTTTTTTTATTTCACTTTGTCCATATCTGACATCCGGCCCTGTTTTCATGGGAGACGATAAGGAAACCTGTTAATCCCCAAAGGAGGTTGAAATGTTGAATCAGGCCCTTAGGCGAAAAGAAGCTGCGGAACCCTTGTTGGTTGCCGAACCCATGCCCCAATGCCCGGCCTGCGATTGCCAAATGCGTTTTATCGGAGCCAGGGGGCTATGTCTCATCTGGGTCTGCCGGACCTGCGGGCATGCTCTGATCAGGAGGACCGAGGCCTGGCAGGAGGAACTGGAGGAAAGCGGGGCTTTGCCATTCATGGACGAGCTGTTAAGATGAAACACCCTTTTGCCGGGAGAGCCCATGCGGGGAGACCAGCTGGCCAGGCAGTGGCGTTTGCTCAAGCGGATCGAGACCAGCCGCCAAGGGATCACCGTATCCAGCCTGGCCCAATACGAGGAGATCCCGGTGCGGACCGCCTACCGGGATCTGGAGGCTCTTCAGGAGGCCGGGTTCCCGCTCTACACCGAGAACACGGACCAGGGCCGGCTGTGGTTCCTCATGGAGGACTACGCCCTTAACCTGCCCCAGCCCCTGACCCTGACCGAACTCATGTCGCTCCACCTTTCCGAGGACCTGATCAGGGTCTTTCAGGGCACCATGATCCACGACTCCCTGGAATCCCTGTTCAAAAAGGTGCGGGCCAGCCTGCCGCCCCAGACCCTGGCCTTCCTGGACCGGGTCCAGTCCACTTTCCGGGTGGGCATCAAACCCTACAAGGACTACGGCAGGTTCCGGGAGATCGTGGGCCAGGTCAACCGGGCCGCCCTGGAGAGGCAGCGGATCGAGATCACCTACCACGCCCTGAGGAGCAAAACCGAGACGGTCCGCAAGGTGGACCCCTATAGGATCTGGTTTTTCGAAGGGACCATCTATTTGATCGGCTTTTGCCATCTCCGCCAGGACATGCGCGTCTTTGTCCTGGACCGGATCAAGGAGCTGCGCCGCACGGACGAGAGCTTTGAGATACCGGAATCGTTCGACCTGGAGGAGTTTCTGGGACACAGCTTCCGGGTCATGCGGGGCCGGACTCACCTGGTCCGGGTCAGGATAAGCCCAGGGTGGGCCAGGTACGTGAGCGAGAAAATCTGGCACGAGAGCCAGCGCACCGTGGACCTCCCGGACGGCGGCCTGGAGATATCCTTCAAGGCGGCCGGGCTGGAGGAGATCCGCAACTGGGTCCTGAGCCTGGGGCCGGAAGCCGAGGTCCTGGAGCCCCGGGAGCTGCGGGACATGGTCAAGAGCGCCCTGGCCAGGGCCGGGGAGATGTATAAGGATCCTGGACCGTCCGGGGGATAGGCGCTGCTTCCCAAAAATTTTCGGCCCCTTATCCGCCAATGGAGAGACTTGGACTCAACCTTGCAGCATTTGAACGGAAAGCGCTCCATGAACCTGATTCAAATTGATTCAAAAAAATGCCGCCTCTGCAAAACCTGCCAAGAGGTCTGTTTCCGCCATTTGATCAAGGTCGCGGACGGCCGGGTGGACGCCTCGGCCGCGGATCTGAACTGCGCCTTTTGCGGCCAGTGCCAGGCCGTCTGCCCCAAGGGCGCACTGGTTCACACTGGATTGGAACAGGCGGAGTTTCAACCCGTTAAGGGTAAAAACGGAGTCACGGCCGAAGCCCTGATCGAGTTTTTCAGAGCCAGGCGCAGCCACCGCAATTTCAAGCCAACACCAGTCCCGGATGATCTGATCATGGCCGTCGCCGAATCCTGCGGTTACGCGCCATCTTCCAGCAACGACTCCTGCCTGGGCCTGGTCATAATCCGCAACAGCGACAAGCTGAGGAAGCTGAGCCGGGCGGCGTTCCGGCACCTTTCCTCCTCCGCGGCCACGACCATTTCCCTTTACGAAAAACCTGGGCGGGCCGAACCGCTGGGGCCTGATCAAAAAAACCAGCTGGAACGGGCTAAAAAATTGTCCCGTTTTCTGGCCACAGCCCCTCCGGACCAGGACCCCATTCTCTACCATGCTCCGGTGGTCTTTTTCGTCCACTCCTCGCCCTACACCAACTTCCCCAAGGAGAACGCCATGGTCGCGGCCCACACGGCCATGCTCACGGCCCATGCCCTGGGCCTGGGCACCTGCTACATCTCCCTCATGGCCAAGGCGGCCAATGAACAGCCCCGTCTTAAACAGAAACTCCGGGTCCCCCAGGAGAACGAGATCCACGCCGTAATCGCCCTGGGCCACCCCAAGTACCACTACGCCAGGACCACCCCGGCCCGGGAGATACCTGTTCAGTTTGTGGGGGAGTGAGTCGGCAATGGCCTGGATGGCCGATGAGGATACCGTGTTAGAGTGATTGCCAAAAACATGTTCCGATTCGGCTGTCGGGGGTGCAACCCCGACAGCACCTGTCGTTATATTTAGCGGACCACTTTTTCGGCGCCTACTACAAGATTCGTCTGCGGTGAAGAGGCCGGGGATACGGATAAGACCTCAAACCACCACGAACTTCTTGATGAACTTGACCACCTCTTCGGGCTCGTCGATGATCTGGACGATCTCGTCCACCTCTTCCTGGGTGATCATGCCCATCTTTTCGGACATGGTTTTTCTTATCCAGTCCAGCAGCCCCTTCCAGTAGTCGGAGCCCATGAGGATCACCGGGAAAGGTTTGATCTTGTCGGTCTGGATCAGGGTCATGGCCTCGAACAGTTCGTCCATGGTTCCGAACCCGCCGGGCATGACCACATAGGCCTGGGCATACTTGACGAACATGACCTTGCGCACGAAAAAGTAGCGGAAATTGACCACCAGGTTGGCGTATTTGTTGGTGCTCTGCTCCCGGGGCAGCAGGATGGGCAGGCCGGCCGATTTGCCCCCGGCCTCAAAGGCGCCCTTGTTGGCCGCCTCCATGACCCCTGGCCCGCCTCCGGTGATGACCGTGAACCCGGCCTGAGCCAGCAGGCTCCCCACCTTCTCCGCCTGTTTGTAGACCGGGTCTCCGGGCTTGACCCGGGCCGAGCCAAAGACCGTGACGCCAGGGTGGACATCGCTCAGGGTCTCGATCCCCTCCACGAACTCGGAGATGACCTTGAACATCATCCAGGTGTCTTTGACGCTCATGGCGTCGATCAGGTATTGGTTTTCGTTCATTCCTCAATCCTCGTGCCCGGCCCACCCGCGGACTGACTCCGGAAGGGCCCGCGTCGCCTGTCATCCATTTGGAACGGGGTATCCGCCTTTGATCCGGATACCCCGTTGAACGGGTTCGGTTCTGACCGGCCGCCCCCTGGGCGGGCCGACCCCAATCTTTTTGTTTATCCTACCACAAGCGTTCAGCTCCCGAAAACAACTACGGGCAGCCAGGTCACCAGAATGGGAAATAGGATAACCAGGATCAGCCCGATCAGTTGGAGCAGAACAAAGGGAATTATGCCCCGGTAGATGTGGCCCGTGGTCACCGAGGGCGGGGTCACCGCCTTGAGATAGAACAGGGAAAAGCCGAAGGGCGGGGTCATGAACGAGGTCTGAAGATTGACCGCCAGAAGGACGCAGAACCACAAGGGGTCCATGCCGAAATCGATCATGATCGGGGCCAGCACCGGCACATGGATAAAGGTGATCTCGATAAAATCCAGGAAAAAGCCGATGACGAAGATCAGAGCCATGACGATGAAGATTACAAAGGCCCGGCCGTGGGTCTCGGCCATGGCTCCCAGAAAGCCCCGGACCAGTTCGTCGCCGCCCAGGCCCCGGAAAACCAGCCCGAAGGCGGCCGCCCCCACCAGGATGATGAAGACCATGCAGGTCAGTTTGGTGGTGGTGGTCATGACCTCCTGCAGAATCGCCAAATTGAACCTTTTGTTGACCACGGTCAGAAGGGTGGCGCCCACCGCCCCCACGGCCGCGGCCTCGGTGGGCGAGGCCACCCCGGCGAAGATGGAGCCCAGCACCGCCACCATCAGAAACAGGGGTGGGAAAAGGGCCCGGACTATTCTCTTGGAGAACTCACCCGGGCCCATGGCATCCATCTCTTCCCGGGGCATGGCCGGAGCCCATTTGGGTTTTATCTGGGCCACCACCAGGATATAGACGCAATAGAGAACCACCAGGACCAGACCCGGAAACACTGCGCCCATGAACAGGTCGCCCACGGGCACTCCCACGATATCGCCCACCAGGACCAGGACAATGGAGGGTGGTATGATCTGGCCCAGGGTCCCCGAGGCCGAAACCGTGCCCGTGGCCAACTCCCGCTGATAGCCCCGCCGGAGCATGGTCGGCACGGCCAAAAGCCCCATGGTCACCACCGTGGCCCCTACAATGCCGGTGGAGGCCCCCAGAAGAGCCCCCACTATAACCACCGAGACGGCCAGCCCACCCCGGATCCGGCCGAAGAGCATGCCCATGGTGTCCAGCAGCTCCTCGGCCAGCCCGGACCGTTCCAGCATGACCCCCATGTAGACGAAAAGAGGTACGGCCATGAGGGTAACGTTGGTCATACGGCCCCAGATGCGCAGGGGCAGAAGATTGAAAAAATCCCAGCCGAAACCGATCAACCCGAAGGTCAGGGAGGTGCCCAGAAGAGTGAACGTCACCGGAAATCCGGCCATAAGCAGGATCGTCAGGGCCAGGAACATCCAGCCTGCCATGTATTCCATCAGCAGTCCCCTTCCCCGGCCCTGCCCAGCCTGGCCTCTTCCATGGCCGGCTCAGCCAGCCCCGTAATAACCAGCAGGCTGTTGAGTCCCATGGAGAGGCCCTGGAGAAGAATCAGGGCGAACCCCACCGGAATGCAGGCCTTGATGATAAAGCGGAAGGGAATTCCGCCCGGATCGGGCGAACCCTCCAGGATGGAAAAGGAGGCCACGACCCAGGACCAGGAAGTATCTATGATCATGAAACAACCGGGGATGAGACAGGTAATCGTACCCACCAGGTTTATCCAGGCTCTGCCCTTGGGCCCCAGCCGCTGGTAGATGATGTCCACCCGCACATGGCCGTCATGGAGCAGGGTGTACCCGGCTCCGATCAGGAAGATAAAGGCGAACAGGTGCCACTCCAGTTCCTGCACGAAAACGAAACTGGTCTTGAAAACATAGCGCATCACCACGTCCACAAAAACCACTACAACCATCCCGGTGGTCACCCATGAAACGCCCCGACCGATCCATTCATTCAACCTGTCTATGCGTCTCGCCAGGGCCAATAAAATGTTCATTAATCCACTCCACTCCCACCCGAAGGATTAACCTCGCATATATTTATATTAATAACTGACACTAATCAGAAGGGTGAACTTATGCGACCAAAACGGAATGACCGATTAATATGAGTCGCATAAACCGCTGGAACTTGTCAAGGATTCATGAGGGGAAGGGGCGTCCAGGAATACTTTTGAGGCCCCATTCTATTTTTCTTGTTCGCTTTCCGGTTTACCCTTCCTGTCGCTATTTGCTTGAGGCAAACATACCGCCGGGAGGCATGCTCCCGCGGCTTTGGTTCCTTGACCTGTATTATGTTTTGCGTTAATTATGTTGAGTTAAACTGAAGTTAGACCTGCTCGGATTGTTTTCGGCCGGGCTGGGCACAGGAGTTGTGGTGAGCGAACATGCGGTTCAGTGCCCAATCTGCGCGTGGCGCGCGGATTGCAACAAAAAATATCACCTTGAATCCCAGGGCGGACGGGTCAGATGCCCTGATTTTTGCGAGGATTTGAAGCTGAAGGCAAACAAGGAGCGCCCTGATGCGAAAAAATCTTGAGGCGCTTTTAAGTAAGGCTTTGGCCGGAGCCCGAAACCAGGGGCTTTTGTCCGGCGCCGAGGTGGCCATTGAGATCGAAAAACCCCGCCAGGGAGGACACGGCGACCTGGCCACCAACCTGGCCCTGATTCTGGCCGGCAAGGAGAAGAAACCGCCCCGTGAGGTGGCCGGCATAATCATCGACCATCTGGGCGAGACCAACGGCTTTATCGACAAGGTGGAGATAGCCGGGCCGGGGTTCATCAATTTCACTCTCTCCGACAAGGTCTGGCGACAGGTGGCCCGGAATGTCCTGGAGCAGGGAGAGGCCTTTGGCCGGTCCGAAGAGCGGAAGCCCGGATCGATCCAGGTGGAATTCGTCTCGGCCAACCCCACCGGGCCGCTGCATGTGGGCCACGGCCGGGGCGCGGCTCTGGGCGACGCCCTAGCCAACCTGCTTGACGCCGCCGGATACCAGGTCCAGCGGGAGTACTACATCAACGACGCCGGACGCCAGATGCTCATCCTGGGAGGTTCGGTCTTCTACCGCTACCAGCAACTTCTGGGCCGGAATCCGGCGGAGCCGGAGGAGCTTTACAAGGGTGACTACATTAAGGACATCGCCGCCAAAATGGTTGAGAAATACGGTCCGGCGCACCTGGATCTGGACCCGGACAAGGCGGCCCTGCTCTTTTATCCACCAGCCGCGGAGATGATCCTGGACGGGATCAAGGACGACCTGGCCGGGTTCGGGGTGGATTTCGATCTCTTCTTCTCCGAAAAATCCCTCCACGATTCGGGCCGGCTCAAGGAGATTCTGGAAGAGCTGAAAGTCCAAGGCGTGGCCTACGAATCCGAAGGGGCGCTGTGGTACAAGACTGAGGAACACGGCGACGAAAAGGACCGGGTCCTGGTCAAATCCAACGGCGATCTGACCTATTTCGCGGCCGACGTGGCCTACCACACCGACAAGTTCCAGCGCGGATTCTCTCGGGTCATCGATATCTGGGGAGCCGACCATCACGGCTACATCCCCCGCATGACCGCCGCCGTGGAGGGCCTTTCCAAGGGACGGATGGAGCTCACCTGCAAACTGGTTCAACTGGTCAATCTGCTCCGCTCCGGCCAGCCGGTCCAGATGTCCACCCGGGCCGGAGAGTTCGTAACCCTGCGCGAGGTGGTGGACGAGGTGGGCAAGGACGCCTGCCGGTTCCTGTTTCTGACCCGGCGTTCGGAGAGCCATCTGGATTTCGATCTGGACGTGGCCAAAAGCCAATCCTTGGACAATCCGGTCTATTACGTCCAATACGCCCACGCCAGGGTGGCCTCCATCCACCGCAAGGCGGACGAGGTCGGGGTCCGGACCCCTCCCCTCGACCAGGCGGCCCTGGACCGTCTGGTTGAGCCCGAGGAGTTGAACATCCTCAAGAACCTGGCCCAATTTCCGGAATTCATCGTCTCGGCGGCGGAAGCCCTGGAGCCCCATCGGCTGACTTATTATCTGACCGATCTGGCCTCCTCATTCCATAACTATTACAATCGCCACCGGGTCCTGACCGACGACCCGGAGCTGACCGGAGCCAGGCTGGTTCTGGCCGATGCGGTCCAGCAGGTGGTCAGAAACGGATTGGGCATCCTGGGGGTGTCGGCCCCCTTCAGGATGGACCGGGAAGAACCGGCCTGAGTCGGAGTTAGGGAGGGTTTTTTGGCCAAGCGGTCCGAACCCAGACAAAAGCCCCGGACACCAGGCAACCGCAAAAATCTGGCCCTGGTCGCCCTGGCAGGGCTGCTGCTGGTGGTCTGGGGTTTTGTGCTGGGCGTCCTGGTGGGCCGGGGAACCATGCCGACCCTGATCGCGGACCGGACCTCCCAACCCAAAGAGAGCAAGGCCGAGGCGCAGACAAGCCGAACCGGAAAGGCCGTCTCCACCACGGAGACCAACGTCACGACCACCACGGTAACGACCCGTCCCGAGACAACCACGACTTTCGGTTTTTTCAAGAAACTTCCCGAAAACGTGGCCGAGACCCTGCCCCCCCTGCCGCCCCCCACCACCGTCAAGCGGCCCGCACCCGGGGACAAGTCCGCCAAACCCTCGTCCTCGACCAAGCCCAAGGTCGAGACGCCTAAAAAGAAAAAGAGCGAACCGAAGAAAGAACCGCCGGCCAAGAAGGTTGAACCGGCCGCGCCCGTATACTCTCTCCAGGTGGCCGCCTTGCCCACCAAGGAGGAAGCCGTCGCAGAGGCCCGCCGGGTGGCCAAAAAAACGGAGCTCAAGGTCCGGGTGGTTACCTCCAAGGTTAAAGGCAAAATCTGGCACCGGATCAGGGTGGGCGGCTTTGCCACCAAGGCCGAGGCCAGGGCCGCGGCCCGGAAACTGGATGCGGCCGGATTGAAATCCATGTTGGTCAGGGCCGCGCCCTGAAACCGCGAATCGCGGGCTTTGGGGTGGCAAGCGGAGCAATCGGATCGCAATTCCCGGCAGTTCCGCCCTAAAAATGTAGATTTTGCTTGACACACAAGGCGTTAGACTATAAAAGTTGCGTCTTAGCCCCGGTCCGAATCAGGTGCTCACAACAACCTGAAAGGACGGTTGTGGACGGTTCCCGAGACCGTCGGCAATCCTCGATTTTTGCGCTCCGAGGCACCCCTTTGGGGGAGCCTGAAACTGAGGCTTTTTGCGATGAAAACTTATTCGGTTAAAAAAGATGAGATCAAGCGCGACTGGTTCGTGGTCGACGCCAAGGACTTGATTCTCGGCCGGCTGGCCACCCAGGTGGCCACCAGACTGAGGGGCAAGCACAAACCCACCTTCACGCCCCATTTGGACGTGGGCGACTTTGTGGTCGTGGTCAACGCCGAGAAGGTGAAACTGACCGGCCGGAAGTGGGACCAGAAAATGTATCACCACCACTCCGGGTACATAGGCGGATTGACCTCGGTCAACGCCCGGGTCCTGCGGGAGAAGAAGCCCGAGGAATTGCTGATGCAGGCGGTCAGGCGGATGCTGCCCAAAAATCGGCTCGGCCGAGCCCAGTTGAAGAAGCTGAAGGTCTACGCCGGTCCGGATCATCCGCACCAGGCACAGATGCCCAAGGTTTGGGAGGTTTAGGTTATATGGCGTCTCAAGAATCTTATTACGGCACGGGCCGGCGCAAGGAAGCGGTGGCCAGAACCTGGCTCAAGCCCGGTACCGGCCGGATTGTGGTTAACAAAAGGGAGCTGGATGCCTACTTCGGCCGGGAGACCGACAAGATGGTCCTCCGTCAGCCCCTGGTCCTGACCGAGACCGACAGCAAATTCGACGTGTTCGTCAACGTAAGCGGCGGCGGTTCCACCGGCCAGGCCGGGGCCATCAGGCACGGCATCACCAGGGCTCTCCTGAAGTTCGATCCCGAGTTGCGGGCCATTCTCAAGAAGAACGGTTTTGTTACCCGCGATCCGCGATCCAAGGAACGGAAAAAGTACGGGCAGCCCGGCGCCCGGGCCCGGTTCCAGTACTCCAAGCGCTAAACGGACGAAACGTGGTCCACGCAGCGATCATCGGCGGCTCCGGGTATACCGGCCTGGAGCTGCTTCGTATTTTAGGGGGCCACCCCCAGGTGGAGCTGGTTGCTGTAACCTCGCGTCAGGCCGAGGGGCAGCCGGTCAACCGGTATTTTCCCTCCCTGGATCAGGCCCTGAAGCTCAGGTTCGTCTCCCTGTCAGACCCTTCCCTGGAAGAGGCGCAGTACGTCTTCACCGCCCTGCCCCACAAGGCGGCCATGGGCGTGGTCAAGACCAGGCTCTCCGCCGGGCAGAGGGTCATCGACCTGTCGGCCGACTTCCGCTTCCGGGATGCTCTGGTCTACGAGCGTCATTACGGGCCGCATGTGGACCACGACCTTTGTCGCAAGGCGGTCTACGGTCTGGCCGAGGTCTACCCCGATCAGATAGCCTCGGCCGATCTGGTGGCCGGACCTGGCTGCTACCCCACCTGTTCCCTGCTGCCCTTGATCCCCCTGTTGAAAAAAGGTCTGATCGACCCACGGGGGATCATCATCAACGCCGCCTCGGGCGTCTCCGGAGCCGGACGGACTCCGGGGATCACTTCGCTCATGTCCGAGGCCGGAGAGGATTTCAAGGCCTACAAGATATCCTCCCACCGCCACCGTCCCGAGATAGAGCAGGAGCTCTCCCTGGCCGCGGGAGAATCGGTCCTGGCCACCTTCACCCCTCACCTGGTACCCATGTCCAGAGGCATGCTGGACACCATCTATGTCCGGCCCAAGGCGGACGCGGACGCCGTCCGGGAATGCTGGCAGGAGTTCTACGCCGGCCAGCCGTTCGTCCGGATTCTGGAGAGCGGCCAGGCCCCTCGGACCGTGGCGGTGAGGGGCTCCAACTCCTGCCATCTGGCGGTTTTCCAAGACGAAAACACAGGGGTCTTGATTCTTCTGTCCGCCTTGGATAACCTGGTCAAGGGCGCCTCGGGTCAGGCGGTCCAGTGCCTCAATCTCATGGCCGGGCTCGATCAACGCACCGGGCTTTCGCCGGTGGGGCTCATGCCTTGACCGACGCCTTGCGGTCCTTCAAACTGACCCTGGCCTACGACGGCGCCGCCTACAGCGGTTGGCAGATTCAAAAAAACAGCCCCACTATCCAGGCTGAACTGGAACAAGCGATCAGCCGCATTACCGGGCAGACCGTCCGGGTCGCGGCCGCGGGCAGGACCGACGCCGGAGTGCATGCCCTGGGCCAGGTGGCCGGGTTCAAGGCTGATACCGATATGGCGGCGGAGCGGATCAAGGGGGCCTTGAACGCGGTCCTGCCCGAGGACATAAGGATCATCGACTGCCGGGAGGCGGAGCGTGATTTTCAGGCCCGTTTCCAGGCCCTGCGGAAATGCTACCGTTACCATGTCTGGGAAGGGGCGGCCCCGCCGCTCTTTGGCCGGGGTCATGTCTGGGCCGTAAAACGTCTTCCGCCCAGGGAGAGCATGGAAGCGGCTCTTAAACGGCTTGAGGGCGAACACGATTTCGCGGCTTTCCAGTCCACGGGGAGCCAGGTCAAGACCACGGTCCGCCAAATGTTCCGGGCCGAACTGGAGGTCAGGGGCAAGCTCCATACTTTCAGTTTCCAGGCCGACGGTTTTTTACGGCACATGGTCAGAGCCCTGGTGGGGACCCTGGTAAGTCATGATGGATCTGCTAACATAGGGAACATTATCAAGAGCAGGGACAGGTCCCTGGCCGGACGAACGGCCCCGCCCCAGGGTCTTTTTCTGGCCTGGGTAACCTATCCGGGACAGGGGGAGCCCCACGCCGCCGTGGGCCCCTTTGACCGGTTTGATTGAAGGAGAGTAAATGAAAGGCGTAATTCTGGCGGGCGGCCTTGGTACCCGGCTGGCTCCCCTTACCACCATCACCAACAAGCACTTGTTGCCCATCTTTGACCGGCCCATGATCTACTACCCCATCGAGCTTCTGGTCAAGGCCGGGATCGAAAGCATCCTGATCGTGACCGGGGGCAAACACGCAGGCGATTTTTTGGAACTTCTGGGCAACGGCTCCATGTTCGGCCTGAGCCATCTGGACTACACTTACCAGCGGGGCCACGGCGGAATCGCCGACGCCCTGAAGCTGGCCGAGCACTTTGCCGAGGGTGAAAAGATCTGCGTGGTTCTGGGCGACAACATCGTCGAGAACAACATCAACGAGGCCGTGGCCGCCTTTGACAAGCAGAAGAAGGGGGCCAAGATCGTTTTAAAAAAGGTGGAGGACCCCCAGCGGTTCGGGGTGGCCCAGTTCGACGGGGACACCGTGGTGGGCCTGGTGGAAAAGCCCCAGCGGCCGCCCTCCCCTTACGCCGTCACCGGGATCTACTTCTACGACTCACAGGTTTTCGACGTCTGCCGGGGCCTGACCCCTTCGGACCGGGGCGAGTTGGAGATAACCGACGTCAACAACCACTACATCGAAAAAGGGAACATGACCTGGGATATTCTGGAGGGCTGGTGGAGCGACGCCGGGACCTTCGAGTCCCTGCTCCGGGCCTCCAACCTGGTGGCCGAAACCGGAGCCAACAAGGTCTAGCCTTTCCCGCCGGTCCGTCTTGATCAGTAAAATATTAAGTCAGCCCTGACCGGGTTAGGGCTGTCACAAAAAATGGTTTCGTCGCCAGCGCAAGCGGTTTTTCCTCCTCCAAGGCGGATGTTCAAATCGTGACGCAGGCTTGGTTGGACCAAGTCGAGGAGCGATTTTAACAGCCAACGCCGGAGGAGGAAAAATAAGACGCGCGCAGCAGTAACCGCTTTTTTGAAACAGCCCTCAATTCCGGCCGGAGGGTTTCGGGTCCTGCCCGGAATCCTCCGGCAGAGGATCGGGCACCACCTGGTCGATGGCCCCGTATATCTCGGAAAAGGCCTTGGGAAACCCCGACAGGGACAGGCGGCCCGTCTCAATATACTTAACCGCCACCTCCTTGGCCGCTTTCAGTACCAGATCCGTCCTTGATTTCATCTCCGCGCCCTTGCCCGCCCGCAACCGTAACGGGCCGTTTCAGTTTTGTGGTTCACGAATAGAACAAGCCTCCACCGGGTGGAAGAAGGCTGTAACAACCCCCGGCCGGAGGCTCGCCCCGGGAAGAACCATTCAGCCCTCCCCGGCAAGAGAAGATTAGCATTGGGGGAGGGGGGATGGCAAGGAGGGTATATCTTTGGGGAATGCTTTTTCAGTTGGGCGGACCATGGAGCCGCAGCGGAAAGGGACCGTATCACCGCCGCCCATCCCAGCTCCGCTTTTATTATCCGCTTCCGGCTCGGTCCTCTAAGCGCTCAGCTCCAGCTCCATGAACCTCTGGGCCCTGGGGTTCTGGTTGTAGTCCTCGATATCCCGGAACCCGAATGATTCGTACAAGGCGTTGGCCGCCTTGAGCTCCAGGCGGGTGTCCAAAACCAGGCGGGCCAGGCCCAATTCACGGGCCAGGTCGATCGCCACCTGGAGCAGTCTCCTGCCCAGCCCGGCGCCCCGGTGGGCCGGACAAAGGTACATCCGCTTGATCTCGCCCGTGCCCGGTTCCAGCATTCGCAGCCCCACCATGCCCACGGCCTTGTCGCCCTCCAGGGCCACCAGAATGCCCCCGCCCTCATAAACCCTTTCCGGATCGGCCATGTCCCGGTCCAGGCCCCGGGCGTCGTACTCCAGGCCCAACTCCTCAAAATAGGCCCGGGCCAGGCGGCCCAGCTCCGGCAGATCTCTTTTACGGGCTCTTATTATCACCTGCTGTTTCCTCTTCCCGGCCAATTTTCATCTCCGCTTCAAGTCCTTGGCCCGTTAATTCAGATCCATCTCCATGTATACCGAAACCTTGTAGTATTGTTCCAAAGACTCGGCGGACTGGTAATGGCTCATACTGTTGTCCGCATAGGGCTGGATGCGGCGGAAGCCCATGGACTCGTAAAGGCTGTGGGCCTCATGCAGAAAGTCCATGCTCTCCAACCGCAGGGTCTTGTATCCGGCCGTCCGGGCCTCCTGGATCAGCCTCTCCACCATGGCCCGGCCCAGCCCCTTGCCCCGAAAGGCCGGGGCCACATACATGCGCTGAACCTCGCCCACGCCCGGTTCCAGCATTTTTAGACAACCCACCCCCACGGCCCCCCCCTGGCAGACGGCCAAGAGCATTCGGCCGTGGGGAGGGAAAAACTTTTCCGAGTCGCTCAAATCCGACTCCAGCATGGCTTCGGTATCGAAATCATGGCCGTATTGGGCTTTGACCAGACCGTTGAGCCAGGTCAGATACTCCCGGATCAGCGCTCCGGCCTCCCGCTTTTCAGAGTCGGCCCCGACCTGCTTAAGGTTTATCTCCTTCATCTTTCAGTATGCCCCCGGATCAACCCCCGGACTACCGGGCCCGCGTCGGGCCGAATAGAGCCTGTGGAAAAGATCTTGATTATTTTTGTTGACATTATCAACTAATAAGTTGACTTTGTCAACTTATTTTATTAACCTGCTTCTATGTCATGTTACGACTCTTCTGAGACTGACCAGATATCCCGGATCAGGCGCTTTAACCGCTACT
This sequence comes from Desulfarculia bacterium, assembly GCA_963662305.1. GTDB lineage: Bacteria > Desulfobacterota > Desulfarculia. The sequence continues at coordinate 301,025 of OY759352.1, forward strand.
ACACGGCGCTCCTGGGTCTGCTGCGGAGCCGCTATTTGGGCGGCCCCGTGGGCTACGGCGAGGCCAGGGTCCTGTTCGAGCTGGGCCGACGGCCGGGTTGCCGGGCCGTGGAACTGGGCCGGGACCTGGGGCTGGACCGGGGCTATCTGAGCCGTCTGCTCGCGTCTCTGTTTAAAAGGGCCCTGATCTCAAAAAAACCGGACCCGACAGACCTCCGCTCCAGCCTGTTGGACCTTACCCCCAAGGGCCGGACAGTGTGGGAGGACCTGAACCGCCATTCGGACGGCCTGGTGCGATCCCTCCTGGCCGCCCTGCCCGTCCGGGAACAGGCCGAACTGGTCCGGGCCATGGACCGGATCGTGGAGATTCTGGAATCGCGCGAGCAACCCCCGGAATAAAAACCCTCTCTTGCTCCCAGCCCCGTTCCCGGGTATAAACCTAATCATGCGCTACGAAGGCCCCATCTACCGGCCCCCTTCAGAGGCCTTCTCCCTTTTGATCCAGGCCACGGTGGGGTGTCCCCACAACAAATGCTCCTTTTGCATGATCTACAAGCAGGGCCCTCCCTTCCGGGTCCGGCCGGTGGCGGAGATCTGCGCGGACATGGACCAGGCCGCGGCCCTGGGGCAAAAAAACATCGCCACCCTTTTCTTTCCCGCAGGCAACACCATGGCCATGGAGACCAAGGATCTGGCCGCCGTCTGCGACCATGCCCGCAAGGTCTTCCCCCGCCTGGAGCGGATCACGGTCTACGGCTCCTCGCCTTTTATCGACCGCAAGTCCCAGGAGGAGCTCAACACCCTGGCCCGGGCCGGGTTGAGCCGGATCCACGTGGGCCTGGAGTCAGGCGACGACGAGGTATTGAAAAGGGTCAAAAAGGGGACCACGGCCCAGGAGCAGGTCCGGGCCGGGACAAAGGTCCTGGAGGCCGGGATGGAGCTGTCCCTCTATGCCCTCCTGGGCCTGGGCGGCCAGGAACTGACCCACCAGCACGCCCTGAACACGGCCGGAATTTTGAACCAGATCCGGAATCCCCATTTTGTGCGGCTCCGGACCCTGGTCCCCAAAATCAACACCCTGCTTTTGCACCAGATCAAAAAGGGCCGCTTCCGGCTGCTGGGAGCCCACGGCATTTTGGCCGAAACCAGGCTTTTGCTGGAAAACCTGGACCTGGAGACCGAGCTGACCTCGGACCACTACACCAACTATCTCAACCTGTCCGGGCGGCTGCCCCAGGACAAGGAGAGGCTTCTGGCCCAGGTGGACCAGGCCCTGACCAGGCCGGAGACCGATTTCCGGCCCATCTTCATCGGGGAACAATGAGTCCGGAGACGACCCGCCCGAAACGCCTCTACGATTACCGCATTACGGCCCGGGGGGAGTGGCTCTGCGAAGGCAACCCGATTCAGGATCCTGATCTGCTGCGGCTCTTGTCCTGCTCCCTGACCGGCGACAGAAACGGCCGCTTTTGGGTCAAATGCCAGGGCGAGACCCACCCGGTCCGGGTGGAGGACGCGCCCCTGCTGGTGGAACGGCTGGAGCCGGAGACGGACGATCGGGGCCGTTTGCAGGGGGTGGTCATAGTCCTGGCCGACAAAAGAGTATTTGCCCTGGACGACACCCTGCGCCTCTCGCCCTCCAACAGGCTCTACCTGACCATAAGGAAGATCAACCTGGAGGCTCTCCCGGCCAGGGGTCCCTTTTACGAATTGACCCGTTATTTGGAGCAGGACCGGAGAGGGTATTACATCCCCGTGGCCGGAAAGCATTACTACGTTCAATCCAGGGAGGAAACAGGAAGATAATGAGAGGTTCGGTGGTCACAGGACCGGGGGTCAAGGGGCTCTCCGGGATGAAATGCACCGTGTGCAAGGCCCCGGCCGGGATCAGACTGCCCAGCCACAATTCCAAATTCTGCGATCCCTGCTTTGATAAATTTTTTTTGAACGGGGTGGCCAAGGGCCTTAAGATGGTCGGCTTCCCCCCTGATACGCCCCTGGTGGTGGCCGTGAGCGGCGGCAAGGACTCCCTGGCGGTCTGGGACGCCCTGAACCGTCTGGGCTACAAGACCCTGGGCCTGCACCTGGACCTGGGTTTGGGTGAATTCTCCGCCGTCTCGTCCTCTGCTGTGGAGAAATTCGCCGCGGACAAGGGGCTGTCTTTTAGGATATTCCGCCTGGAGGATATCTTCGGCCATTCCCTGGAGGAGGCGGCCAGGGCCGCCAGGATGGCTTTTTGCTCGGTCTGCGGCACTCTCAAGAGGTTCTACATCAACAGCTTGACCGTGGAGGCCGGGTTCTCGGCCGTGGCCACGGGCCATCATCTGGACGACGAGGCCGGTCGGCTTATGGGCAACCTGATCCGCCACAAGGACCAATACCTGGAGAAGTTCTACCCCTACCTGCCCTCGGTCCACCCGGCCCAGGCCTCCAGGATAAAACCTCTTTTTCGCCTGGACCAGCACGAGATCCGGGCCTACTGCCGCACCAGAGAGATCGTGCCGGCCCAGGGCGAGGGCTGCCCCTTTGCCAAGGGGGCCACCAGCCATTACTTCCAGGAGGCTCTGGAGTTCCTGGAGGAAAAAATGCCGGGCACCAAAAGGGATTTCCTGTTCTCATTTCTCCGCTCCAAGGAACCGCCCCGGGAGGAGACCTTCGGCACCTGTCAAACCTGCGGCCAGCCCACCTACGGCCAACAGTGCGGGGTCTGCCGTTTAAAGGAGCGGATGTTAAAATCCTCCAAGCATCCAAAAGACTGACCCCACACCCCAAGACGGACCGCTGATTATCTGCTCGGGGCCGCAACTCGGAGCAGCTGGAGTCCAGTTGCGGATTGAGCGTGAATAAGCGCACAACAGCTATTGACTACTTTGTTCGGCTGTAGCATTCTGGGTCCGGTGGCCGTCTTGAGACCGGGGCTCGTTCCTCGCAACGATGCATCCTTTTTCAAACCGGCCTGGGAGAAAAATCAGTCCGGCCCAACCAGGCCCGGAACAGGAGACAGCAAAAACCGGACCGGAGCGGGTTCCTCTTCGAACCCTATCCGGTCTGACATATATCTTACGGAATCAGATATTCGAACCGGGCCCGTGTTCCAAGACTCTATCCTGCGGCCATGGGTTAATATTTCGGAGAATGCCAACTCAAACCGGGCCTCGTCCGGGACGAGGATGCGGTGAAAATTACTCTGCGATCTGGTCCGCGGCAGGGCCCAACCTTCAGGAGGTAGTGCATGGCATTTCATAAGGTCACCCATCCCCTGGTCCAGCACAAACTGGGCATTCTCCGGGCGGCGAAAACCAAAACCAGTCTTTTCCGGGATGTCACCCGGGAGTTGACCAACCTTCTGACCTACGAGGCCACCCGCTACATGGAAACCGAGGAACGGGAGGTGGAGGGCTGGGCCGGTCCGGTGGCGGTCCAGAAGGTCAGGGGTAAAAAGGTGGCCGTGGCCCCCATTCTCCGGGCCGGCATCGGCATGCTCCAGGGGGTCCTGGATCTGATCCCCTCGGCCCGGGTCAACGTGGTGGGCCTCTACCGCAATGAGGAGACGGCCAAGCCGGTGACCTACTATCAAAAGTTCTGCAACGATATCGAAAAACGGACAACCATCGTCCTGGACCCCATGCTGGCCACGGGAGGCTCCATGGTCGCGGCCGTGGATATGCTCAAGGAGGCCGGTTGCCAGGACATCAACGCCATCGTCATCGTGGCCGCCCCCGAGGGTCTGAAGGCCATGGAAGAGACCCATCCGGACGTGGAAATATGGGGCGCCGCCCTGGATGAACGGCTTAACGATATCTTCTATATTCTGCCGGGACTGGGCGACGCGGGAGACAGAATCTTCGGGACCAAGTAGGGACCACATAAAGTTAATTATTCCTCAGAGCCGATCGGTCCGAGACAAGGCCGACCGATCGGGGGATGCGGAAAGCCGGTCGCAATTATCATCAACATTAATTACGATTTTTGTTGACTTGGCTTTTATTTTCTGCTGATTTAGTAAATCTTTATTAATTTCCTTGCGGAAAGGGAGAAAATACAGTGGCACACCGAATCCACAACTTCAACGCCGGACCGGCCGCCATCCCCCTGCCTGTCTTGGAGCAAATCCAGGAGGAGCTCCTGGATTACCAGGGTAGCGGCATGTCGGTGATGGAGATCAGCCATCGGTCCAAGCCTTTTGACCGGATCATGGAAGAGGTGGTTTCGCGCTTCAGAAAGCTGACCAACCTGCCCGAGGAGTTCCACGTCCTGTTCGTCCAGGGCGGGGCCTCCATGCAGTTCGCCATGATACCCCTGAACTTCTGCGCCGGCAGGCGGCCGGTTTATCTGGACACGGGCACCTGGTCCACCAAGGCCGTCAAGGAGGCCCAGATCCAGGGGCTGGACCCCTTGGTGGCGGCCTCATCCAAGGACCGTAACTACTCCTATATCCCCAAGGAGTACGAGGTCCCTGCTGACGCGGCCTATCTACACTTCACCTCCAACAACACCATCAAGGGCACCCAGTGGCGGACCTTCCCGGAGGCGGATGTACCTCTTATCGGCGACATGAGCTCGGACATCCTGTCCCGGCCCTTCGACCCCAGGCCCTTCGGCTTCTTTTACGCCGGAGCCCAGAAAAACCTGGGCCCCTCCGGGGTCTGCCTGGCCGTGGTCAGGGAGGACATGCTGGACAGGTGCCCGGACACGGTGCCGACCATGCTCCGCTACAAAACCTATGTGGAGAAAAACTCCCTGTACAACACCCCGCCCTGCTTCGGCATCTATGTGGTCAACCTGGTGTTCAAGTGGCTGGACGAGGATATCGGGGGCCTGGAAAAGATGGCCGCCATCAACCGTAAAAAGGCCGATACCCTTTACGGGGCCATGGAGTCTTCCGGCGGGTTCTACCGACCCACGGCCGATGTGGAGGACCGTTCCCTGATGAACGTGACCTTCCGGCTCAAGGAGGAGGAACTGGAAGCCAAGTTTGTGGCCGAGGCCCTGGAGCAGGGTCTGGGCGGACTCAAGGGCCACCGTTCGGTGGGCGGATGCCGGGCCTCCATCTACAATGCCACGGGCCAAGAGGCCATCGACGCCCTGGTCCAGTTCATGGCCGACTTTGCCCGGCGCAACGGATAGGAGAGAGAGATGAAAGTTCTGGTTGCCGATCCCACGGATCAGGCCGCGGTCGATATTCTGACCCAGGCCGGGTTCGAGGTGGATGTCAACACGGGCCTGGCGCCCCAGGAGCTGAAAAAGATAATAGGAGACTACGAGGGGATGATCGTCCGGTCCGCGACCAAGGTCACCCCGGAGATAGCCTCCGCAGCCAAAAAACTCAAAGCCGTGGCCCGGGCCGGAACAGGGGTGGACAACATCGACATCCCGGCCTGTACGGCCAGCAAAATCGTGGTCATGAACACCCCGGGGCAGAACTCCAACGCCGCGGCCGAGCTGACCATCGGGCTGATGCTGGCCCTGTCCCGCAACATCCCCCAGGGCACCTCCAGCCTCAAGGCCTGCCAGTGGGAGAAAAAGGCCCTCAAGGGCCGCGAAGTGGGCGGAAAGACCCTGGGCGTGATAGGCATCGGAGCCATCGGCGCCATCGTGGCCCAGCTGGCCCAGGGGCTCAGGATGAAAGTCCTGGCCTTCGACCCCTTTGCCACTCCTGAAAAGGCCGCCCAGATCGGAGCCGAGTATGTGGGCGACCTGGACCGGCTGCTGGGCAGGTCCGACTACGTGACCCTCCACATCCCCAAGACCGACCAGACCGCCCTGCTCATCAACGAAGAACGGATCGCCGGGATGAAGGACGGAGCCTTTCTGATCTGCGCGGCCAGGGGCGGAATCGTGGACGAGGAGGCCCTGTGCAAGGCCCTCGGCTCAGGCAAACTGGCCGGCGCGGCCCTGGACGTGTTCGCCACCGAACCGCCCGGAGCCTGCTCCCTGATGGAATGCCGGAACTTCATCTGCACGCCCCACCTGGGCGCCTCCACGGTGGAGGCCCAGATCAACGTGGCCGTGGCCGCCGCGGAACAAATCCGGGACCTGCTCCAGAAAGGCGAGATCAGGAACGCCTTGAATAAGGTCTGATTCGAAATTTCGTAATACGATCCGACATCCGGCCCGGGGTTGATCCTCGGGCCGGTTTTTTTATCCGGGATGGAAGGTGGGTTTTTGAACACAGGGCTCTCATCTCCGCCTCCCGCAAAGCAGACTTGATATTTCCCCATCTTTTCATTTATAATTTCAGCACACTCCAAATCGAAAGGGTCTTGTTATGTCTTCCTTTGGTTTGCGCGACATCCCCCTGGAAAGGATCGAGGACGAATCTTTAGGGCTCAAGGACTACTCAGAGGCTCTCAGCGCCTTCATCTCCAAATGCGAGACCCCGCTCACCATCGCCCTGCAAGGCGACTGGGGCTCCGGCAAAACCAGTTTGATGAACCTGATCAAGGCTCAACTGTCTGGCGAGGATTGCTCCGTGGTCAAGACGGTCTGGTTCAACACCTGGCAATACTCCATGTTCGGGATGGCCGATGAATTATCCTTATCTTTGATTTCAGCCTTTCTGGAGGCTTTGAACGCAGACGAGGCGACGAAAAAGACGGTAAAAGGCCTCCGTATGTTCTTAAGAGTCGCAAAAGGGACCCTGCCCTCGGTAGTGGGGAAAGTCGCGGGTGACATGGGTGAAAAAGCCACCGAGTCGTTTTTGGATTTTTTGTCGGAAAAGACCTTGGACGCCGCCGGTGAACTGACCAAGTTGAAAAGCGAAATCGAAAAGACCGCAGACAAGATTATCGGGGGAGACAACGGTAAAAGAATCGTCTTCTTTATCGACGACTTGGACCGCCTGCTCCCGGAGCGGGCGGTTGAACTGCTGGAGGTCTTCAAACTTTTTCTGGACGTCAAAGGGTGCGTTTTCGTCATCGCCTGCGACTATCAGGTGGTCTCCCAAGGGCTCAAGAAAAAATTCGGAGTGGGCAGCGGCGATCTCAAGGGCAAGAGCTTTTTCGACAAGATAATCCAGCTCCCCTTCAGCATGCCCATCGGCCTTTACGACATCAAGAGTTATATCAACCACCTCCTGAAGCAGATAGGCATGGAGTTCAAGGAAAAAGAACTGGCTCTTTATGTTGATCTGGTGGACAGTTCCATAGGATTCAACCCCCGCAGCCTGAAACGCCTGTTCAATTCCCTGCTCCTTCTCAACCTGGTCGCCGAAAAAAAGGGGCTCCTGTCCGAAGACGAGGAGGCCGCCCAAAAATACGAGATGCAGAAAATCCTGTTCGCCACAATCTGCCTCCAAACAGGATACGAGCGGGTCTACAAGTACCTGCTGGACCATTCCGAAAAACTGAATCAGGAGTTTTTACAGAAATTCACCGATGAGAGCAGATACGAAGATGACGAAGAGCTGAAGCAGCTTCTGCACGACTATCTGGGCGCCGACAAGAAGAAGATGATGAAACTGGCCTCTTTCATGGCCGCTCTTTATGAGGCGGTCCAGCTGGAGCAGGACGAGGACCGCAACAACCTGTCCGAGGAGGAGATAGCCGCCTTGAAAAAAGTGCTGCGCTTATCCTCCATCACCTCCACAGAGTCGGCGGATGCAAAATCGGAAACGGGTGGAGAGCAACGATATATAAACAGGGAATTCATCAAGGCGATGAATGCTGAACTTAATAAGCAGTTCAAAGCCGAATTCAAGGCGATCGGCTCAGAGCTGTTCCTTTATCAAGGCCGCGGAAGAACGGACGTCCATTCTTATTTCACTCTCAAAAACCAACTAGGGTTTTCTCGATTTGACGTCAATTTTATGTACGGCGAAACAGAACGCAAGGCCGAACCGTGCTATTGGATATATATCGAGACCAATTCAAGGGCGCTGGAGAAGGCGAAGACATGGGTTCGAAAAGTGCTGCCCGATCTTTCAAAGAACGCAGATTGGTATGAAGATGGAGTAGAGTTCGTCTATTTTTCGGACCATAAATTTCCTCCTGAACTCAGCGAGCAGGAACGGCAACAAGAGTTCAAAACAAAAGTGACTGAATTCCTGTCCGAGGCGTTACCCAACATAGTGGCCTACCTCCAGAACAAGGAGTAGGATTTTCACCTTAGCCGGGCCTAATCGCCTGCCACATTGGGGAATGCCCGGTCGCCTTTGGAGACAAAAAAAACCCGGCTCTTTTATCCCAGAGCCGGGCTTTATATTCATCTGGCGGAGAGAGAGGGATTCGAACCCTCGATAGAGCTTTTGACCCTATACTCGCTTAGCAGGCGAGCGCCTTCAGCCTCTCGGCCATCTCTCCGAAGCAACTTAATTTTTCAACCGCCATTTCTGGCGGAGGGAGTAGGATTCGAACCCACGGGCCCTCTCGGACCAGCGGTTTTCAAGACCGCCGCCTTAAACCACTCGGCCATCCCTCCCAGAGCGTAGAGATAGCAGAAATCACCGGGTGTTGTCAACCAAAGGCGGCTCCGACAGCCCAATTGGACCCTGATTGACAATCGCCCCTTTTTAAGCTTAGGCTGGTTCGCATCTGTTTCCTGCAAAAGGAGGTTATTAATGGATGTCGCCCAAGCCATCATCTCCCGTTCCTCCTGCCGCCGTTTCGCGGACCGGCCTGTGGAGCGCCCCATCCTGGAGGAGGTCTGCGCCCTGGCTTTCAAGGCCCCTTCCGCCTTGAACCTCCAGCCCTGGCTGATCACCGCCGTCATGGGCGAGGAGTTGGCCCGCCTTTCCCGGTCCCTGATCAAGGCCTTCCAGGAGCGCCGGGTGGGCTGCTCGGCCGACGCCCAGGCCCCCCTGCCCCAAGTATATGTGGAACGGCAGAAGGAGCTCTACCGAACCATGGGGCCGGCCATCAAGGCCACGGCTTCCCCTTGGCAGGATTTCACCAACGAGGGCAGCCTGAATTTTTACGGAGCTCCGGTGGCCCTGATCTGCTCGGGCGAGGCGGCCCTGGCCCACCGGGCCGAATTCGACCTGGGTCTGGCCGTGGGCTGGCTATTGCTGGCTTGTCAGGAAAAAGGCCTGGCCACCTGCCCCATCGGGCTGATCAGCCGCTATTCGGAGGTGATCCGGGAGGCCCTCAACCTGTCCGAAGAGCGGCCCGTAGTTTTGGGCCTGGCCGTGGGCTACCCGGACCGGACCGCCTCGGTCAACCTGGTTAAAACGGGCCGGGCGAAACTGGAAGAATCTCTTCGCTGGTATCTGTGACATCCGCGGAGTCGCTTACCTGGGAGGCTCCAGGGGCGGAAAACAGGGGAATAATCCGCCAGATGAAGTTCTCCCTGGCGTCTTCCCGGGCTAATGTTTCGTGGGGCCGCCAATTCTTCTCTTTGAGGCTGCACACCTCGGCTTTGGACAGGAGCCAATTCAATCCACCCGGCCGGTCGATCAGTTGGGTCCTGGCCTCCTCTGAAAAAACCAGCCTAAGGGGCAGGATGTCGGGTAGGGCGTGGGGGTCGTCCTTGGGCCGGTAGGCCAGATTGAAGGTGATGTCCCAGCCGGCCACAAAAGGAGCGTAAAGGGCGGCCAGGTCGTCCAGCACAGGTATCAGTTCGGTCTCGAAGACCTGGTGGACGACCGAGTCCTCGGTGAACTGCAGGGCGTCCTCCAGATCCAGACTCAGCTTCAGGTAGGGGCCCTCCCGACGGCGGACCACGGCCCAACTAAAGGGGGTGGGCTTGAGCCTCTCTATCCTCCCGGTAAAGGACCAGGTCCTCCACAGACGATCCAGCCCGGAGGAAAGGGTCCGCGCCAGGGGGTCCTTTAGGGCGTCTTTCTCAAAAAACTCCTCCACCCGGTAGAGGGTGTGGCGGACGGGCAGCGACTTGTTCTTGGGCTCGCTGTTCAGAATCTCGGAGAAACTGGGTCGGGTAAACTTCTCATAGGCATCGGTCAGACTGGCCCGGCCCCACACCGGCAGCCGCCCTGAAGACTCGATCCGGTAAACAATGGTGGAGCGGTACCTGAACAGATGGTCCTTGGAGTCCACTCCTTCCACCAATTTGTTGGCCTGGGCCTTCACGGTGAGCACGGCCTGGCCGTTTTCATCGGTCACCAAGGGCAGGGATTCCACGTTTTGGCCGGCTTCCATGGAGATATTTATCACAGCTCCCCTGAGCGGCTGGAGGGCCTGGTTGTAGACCCGGAAAAAAAACCGGTCTTCCACCTGGGCCGGGGAGCCGGCCGGAGTTCCTGTGGTCTTGCAACCGGCGGCCAACAACGCCAGACCGATGAGCGCCACGATCGGCCAAACGGAGCCAAGCCGCCGGAATACCAAGGTGAGAATTGTGTTTTTAGAGCACCTGTTCGTCGATCTCGACATCGGCCCTCTGCCTGAGTTCCCCGAGCCAAGCCACGCTGAGTTCCCGCTGCCGCTGATTGGCGATGGCCTGGCGAAGATTGTCCTTTATCTTCTCCAGTTCCGCCGGGTCTGCCGTTATACGGTCTTCAAAATGGATGACCGCAAATTTGTTGCCGGCCTCAAAGACCTGATCGGGCAGGGGTTTTTTGAAGCTGAGCCGGAAGGCCGCCTCGTTCAGGGCGTTGTTGTAACCAAGGCCTTCCACGGGTCTGCCCCTGGTGAACTCCGGTGCCTCCTTAAGCTCGTATCCGCCTTCCCGGATAAGGGTCAGCCAATTACCGGCCTTGGCTTTCTTCAAGAACTCCTGGGCCGCCGCACGGGCCGCCTCCTTGGCTTTTTCCGAGGCAAGGTCGCTCTCCACCCTGTCTTTCACCTTCTCCAAGTCGGGCACATGGCTGGGAACTTTTTTAGTGGTCATGATCAAATAATAACCGTCCTCCAACTCCACGGCCGGACCGATCTCGCCCTCTTCCAGAGAAAAAGCGGCCTCGACTAGTTTGGAATCGGAGAAGGTTCCCGAGGGCGGGACTTCGCGGCTGAAGAGTTCGATTTTGCCCGGTTTCAGCCCTATCTTGGCCCCCAGTTCGGCCATATTTTTGACATCCAGGGAAAGGCCGTAGGCATTCTCGGCGGCCTCCAAAGCCAGTTCCCGGGATTTCTCATCCTTCAGCCCCTGCTCGATCTGGGCCTTGACCTCGTCGAACTCCTTCTGCCGCCTTTTTTCCTTGGCCACCACCTTGATGACATGGAACCCCAGATCGCTCCTGACCGGGTCGGCCACCTCGCCAGGCTCGACGGAAAAGGCCGCTTCAGCCGTCTCCGGAGCCATCTTGTCCCGGGTCAACCACTCTGGCTCCTTGGCATAGTCGACCCCCGGCTCGCGCTCTCTGGCCAGGGCGATAAAATCCTCTCCGGCCTTGGCCTTGGCCAGAAAAGCATCGGCCTCGGCCTTGACCTTGGCCGTCTCTTCCTCCCCGGCCTCGTCGGAAAGCTGGAACAGGACGTCGCGGATCTTCACCTTCTCCGGCTCCACAAAGGAGTCCATGGTCAGATCGTAGATCTCCCTGACCTGCTCGGGCGTGACCTCGACCTTGGCCAGATACTCGCCCGGGTCAAAGGCCAGGTAATCGACCGCCACCTTCTCCGGTTCCTGGTAAGCCGTCTTGTTCTTTTGGAAGAACTCTGTTACCTCGCTCTCGGTCAAGGTGATCCCCTCCCGATATTTCAGAGGATCGAAATCGACATGGGAGATTTTTATCTTGTCGCTTTCCAGATGGAAGATTCTTTTGATCTCTTCAACGGAAACCTGAGTCAGCATCTCCAGCCTGGCGCTCATGGCCGCGGTGATCAGATCGATCCGGCGGTTTTCCTCAAAGCTCACCTTTTCCAGGTTGTTGACCGCCAGCAGGCGGCTGTAGCGTTCAACCGAAAAGGCGCCATTCTCCTGGAAAGCAGGGTCCGACATTATGGAGTTTTGGAGAGCCTCGTCGCTGACCATAATCCCGGCTTTGGCTGCTGCCTGGAGAACCAGCCTTTTGCTGATCAGACTCTCCAGGGCCTGATTTTTCAGGTTCAACCTCTTAAGCAGAGCCTCATTCAGGGCGTCGCCGAAGTTACGCCTGGCGGTTTCGATAAGCCTGTTGTAGGTTTCATTGTACTCGGCTAGAGAAACAACTTCGCCGTTTACCAAAGCGGCTCGGTTGGCCTGTTTGGCAGAATAGGATCCGACACCCCAGAAAATGAAGACGATGGCGATGATTCCCAAAGCCACCTTGATAAACCATGATTTGGCGTGCCGGCGCATCAACGTCAGCATTGTCGAGGCTCCTTAAGGTTATTTGTTAAGGCCCAAATATGGCACGGCCGGGGGTGTAAGTCAATCCATCCGATAAACTCAAAAAAGAGATAGCACCCCAAACCCGGCCGGTTGCCAGAGAAGCCCCGCTTTGGTATATTCGGGTCCACATAACCGTTAACCATGGCGGAGGAAAAATGAAACGTTTCATCCTCGTTGCGGTCCTTTTGGCGGGTCTGGGCCTGACCGTGACGGCGACGGCCGCACCCGTGGCCGATCTCAAACAGAACTCGGTCGACGTCGGCCAGGCCCTGCAAGGCCAGACCGTGGAGGCGCTGTTCTGGGTGGACAACCCTGGTGATGCCGTCCTGGAGATTATAAAAGTCTCCCCCGGCTGAGGCTGCTCGGTGGTCGCCTTTGACCAGACCATCCCGCCCGGTGGACGGGGCAAGATAGAGCTGAAATTCAATACGGCCGGCTACAAGGGCCGGATCCGCAAATCCGCAGTTGTCCAGACCAACGATCCGGAGAGGGCCAAGTTCGATATCATCCTGCGGGTTGATGTCAAACCCGTTTTCCTGATCAAACCCTGGGCCAGGGTGGCCCTTTCCACCTCCCAGGGTAAACCCAGCAAGCAGGTTCTGACCCTGACCAACCAGATGGAGCAGGAGGTGGAGCTGACCGGTCTGGATCTGGGAACGCTGAAAGGATTCATCGACGCCGAGCTGATCACCGTGGAAAAAGGCCGGGCCTATGAACTGGTGGTCCGGACCGACGCCGCGGTGCCCCTGACCAAACACGGTTTTTTGAAAATGGTCATGTCCGGGGTTCCGGTAAAGGAGCTGGACATCTTCACCACATTGGTGGTCTGGAAGCCGCCCCAGAACACGCCCAAAACGGTCATTCCCCAAAAGAGCGGGTCCTGATCCACGCGCGGCCTGTCCGAGTCTGTCTTTCCCCGCACCTCCGGACCGACAAAGGGGAACTCCAGACCGCACCCCGTCTCTGCCGGACCCGCCCGGCCCCGCGCTTAAGGACAAGTGCCGAGACGGCGAATGGTCGACGTAGGACATCCGGGAGAGCCTCTGGACGATAAAAGGATGAAGCAGAGCTACAACCAACTGGCCGACGAATTTTTGGCCGCCTTCGGTTCGGAGGAGACCCGGCGGTCCTATGGGGCCGACTTAAAGGAGTTCGGCCTTTTCCTGGAGGAGACGGGCCGGCCCGATCTGGAACAGGTCGATCGCCTCCTGATCCGGTCCTATCTGGTCAGGCTCCACCAGCGGCTGTCCAAATCCAGCATAGAGAGAAAAGTGGCCTGTCTGCGTTCCTTTTTCAAGCATTTGAGCCGGAAGGGGATTCTGAAGGAGAACCCGGCCCTACGTCTTAAATCACCCCGCAAGGAAAGAAAGACCCCCTCCTTTCTTTCCGTGGACGAGGCCTTTGCCCTGCTCAACCAAACAAATGAAAACGACCCTTTTCTGCCCCGGGACCTGGCCATTCTGGAACTGCTCTACTCCACCGGGCTGCGGGTGGGTGAACTGGTGAGCCTGAACCAGGACTCCCTGGACCGGCGGCTGGGGCTGGTCCGGGTCATGGGCAAGGGCGGCCGGGAGCGGGTCGTGCCCGTGGGAGACAAGGCCTTGCAGGCCGTGGACCGGTATGTGGAGAAATGGATCGAGGTCCGCCGCAAAACCGGGGAAAAGGCCCTTTTCCTGAACCGTAGGGGAGGACGCCTGACCGACCGCTCGGTGCGCAACATCCTGGACAAGATGCTGGCCCGGCTGGCCTCTTCCAGAAGGATATCGCCCCACGGCCTGCGCCATTCGTTCGCCACCCATCTACTGGACAACGGAGCCGATCTGCGAGCCGTGCAGGAGATGCTGGGCCATGCCTCCCTGTCCACCACCCAGAAGTACACCCATCTTTCCATGGACCGGCTCATGCAGGTCTACGACCGGGCCCACCCCCGGAGCAAAGGTTAACAAATTGAGCGAGATAAGATCCACCACGGTATTGACCGTGCGAAAAGGAGACTCCGTGGTCATGGCCGCGGACGGACAGATCACGGCCGGCAATACAATCATCAAATCCGGGGCGGTAAAGGTCCGCCGGATGCACCAGGGCCAAGTTCTGGTGGGATTCGCCGGGGCCACGGCCGACGCCATGACCCTCTTTGAGCGACTGGAGGGCAAGCTGGAGAAGTACGCCTCCAATCTTCCCCGGGCCGCCGTGGAATTGGCCAAGGACTGGCGCATGGACAAATCCCTGCGCCGGCTGGAGGCCCTGATGCTGGCCGTGGACAAGGAGAACACCCTGCTGCTTTCCGGCACCGGGGACGTGATCGAGCCGGACAACGGCCTGGCCGGGATCGGCTCGGGCGGGCCGTTCGCCCTGGCCGCGGCCCGGGCCCTCCTGGCCCACTCCGACCTGTCCGCCCGGGAGATCGTGGAGGCGGCCATGTCGATCGCGGCCGATATCTGCATCTATACCAACCACAACATAAACGTTGAAGAACTATAAAGGAGCGGCAGGTGTCGTTAACCCCGCGTCAGATCGTCGCCGAGTTGGATAAGTTCGTGGTGGGCCAGGACCAGGCCAAAAAGGCCGTGGCCATCGCCCTGCGCAACAGGTGGCGGCGCAGGATGATCGAACCGGAATTCAGAGATGAGATATACCCGAAAAACATCATCATGATCGGCCCCACCGGAGTGGGCAAGACCGAGATCGCCCGGAGGCTGGCCGGCCTCTCCGACTCGCCCCTGCTCAAGGTCGAGGCCTCCAAGTTCACCGAAGTGGGCTATGTGGGCCGGGATGTGGAATCCATGATCCGGGACCTGACCGAGTTGACCATCACCCGGCTAAAGGCCGAGGAGGCCGAGGTGGTCCGGGACAAGGCCAGGGAGGTGGCCGAGGAGCGTCTCCTGGACCTGCTCCTGCCGGGCCGCCAGGCCAACCCCGAGCCCCAGCCCGGACCAAGACCCCAGGCCCTGCGCCCGGGCCAGACCATAGAGCTGGGCCACATGTCGGGTCCGGACCAAGACCAGTATAACGACCAGCAGAACGACCAACCCGGCGACGGGTCCCATTCCCGGACCAGGGAGAGGCTCCGGGAGGCCTTGCGGGCCGGCAAGCTGGACGAGCGGTTCGTGGACCTGGAGGTCACGGCCAGGACCAGCCCCAGGCTGGAGATCTTCTCCAACCAGGGGGTGGAGGAGATGGACCTGAACCTCAAGGACATCTTCGGCCAGATGTTCCCCGGCCAGACCAAGAGGCGCAAGGTCAAGATCCCCGAAGCCCTGGAGATGCTCACCAACGAGGAGGCGGGCCGGCTGGTGGACATGGACCAGGTGGTGAACAAGGCCCTGGCCAAAGTGGCCGAGTCCGGAATCATCTTTCTGGACGAGATCGACAAGGTGGCTGTCAAGTCCTCGGGCTCGGGCCCGGACATCTCCCGTGAGGGGGTCCAGCGCGACCTGCTGCCCATCGTGGAAGGGACCACGGTCACCACCAAGCACGGCCCGGTCAAGACCGATCACATCCTGTTCATCGCCTCCGGGGCCTTTCACATGGCCAAGCCCTCGGACCTGATCCCCGAACTGCAGGGCCGCTTCCCCATCCGGGTGGAGCTGGACTCCCTGAACGCCGAGGATTTCGTCCGCATCCTGACCGAGCCCAAGTCGGCCCTGGTGACCCAGTACCAGGCCCTTCTGGCCACCGAAGGGGTGGAGCTCTCCTTTACGGACGAGTCCGTCCGGGCCGTGGCCGAGATGGCCGACGAGATCAACCAGGCCACGGAGAACATCGGGGCCCGGCGGCTGCACACGGTCATGGAACGCCTTTTGGAGGAGATCTCCTTCACCGCCCCGGACCTGGACCCGGACGACCGCAAAATCGTCATTGACGCCGACTACGTCAACACTAGGCTGGAGCAGGTCAAAGAGGACCGGGACCTGTCCAGGTATATTCTGTAAGAGGACAGGAGGCTCCCTCAATAGCCCAGGATCCTTTAGGGAATCCCACACACACCCCGCCCCTCTCTCCCCCACTGGGGAGAGAGGGGTTTTTTTACGGCCAGCGCCGAGAAAATAACACCAGCCCTCCCATAGAAAAGACGGCCGTCCATAACCATGGGCGGCCTCCTTACAATGCGGCTTATCTTTCTCTTATAGCGAACGTCATAAATCTGTTCCGATTCGGCTGCCGGGAGTGTGACCCCGGCAGCACATTTAGCTTTTGAATCGGAACGTTATTCTGAAAATTAGTCTAACGCAAACTTTCACGGGGTCTGTAGGGTTGTTCCAATAACCAATGGGTTAAGAAAGGATAAAGGAGCTTCGTCCATGTACGGCGAAACTGGGTTTTGGCAAGCGGGGTTGGAAGGGGCCGGCGAGCCTTTGGGCCGCAAAAGGCGTAGAGGCCCCTTCCCCTCCACGGAGTGGCTGCCGAAGGCAATAGATAAGAAAGTTCCGGGCGTTACCCAGGATATCACCGTAAGCACCCCTCACCTTTATCCTCTCCCCTCCAGGGAAGAGGGAAATAACTGAAGGTGCCGGGGCTGCGGCCCCGACACCACCTGTTTCATAAATACCCCTTCTACAACCGGCCCATAGGGGGGTGCCTGAGTAGCCTCCCCCTCCATAATCCACAACTTTTTTCAACCGGATAAAGCCGGGGATTGACTACCCTTCCAGTCGATGTTATGGGGCTCTATGGTCTTTAATTCAAAAGTGCTCTGTCCCACGAGTAAAACGTGGCGCCGGAACCGCTCATCCAGCGCCAACCACACCCGAAAATTATAGCGGCCGGCCCCGGTCTGCTTATAGCCCGCCCTGTTTCAAGGAGACATTGATGGAACCCACGCCGCTTCAAAAAGCAGAAATATTGATGGAGGCCCTGCCCTACATCAAGGCCTTTGGGGGAAAAAGGATCGTGGTCAAATACGGGGGCCACGCCATGGTCGACCCTCAACTGAAAGAAAACTTTGCCAAGAATATAGTTTTGTTGAAGCTGATCGGGGTGCGACCCATCGTGGTCCACGGCGGCGGTCCCCAGATCGGCCGAGTCCTGAAGAGGATGGGGGTGGAGTCAAATTTCGTGGAGGGGATGCGGGTCACCGACGGCGAAACAATGGACGTGGTGGAGATGGTCCTGGGAGGTAAGGTCAACGCCGAGATAGTCTCCCTGATCAACCGCCACGGCGGCCGGGCCGTGGGCCTTTCGGGCAAGGACGACCGGCTCATCCAGGCCGAGAAGATGGTCATGGAGCGGCCCGGGGCAGGGGAGCGACGACCCGAGATAATCGATCTGGGCCTGGTGGGCCAGGTCACCCGGGTGAACACCTCCCTGTTAAAGACCCTGGATGATTTCATCCCGGTCATCGCTCCGGTGGGGGTCGGTTCCGAGGGCCAGTCGTTCAATATCAATGCCGACCTGGTGGCCGGCCGGGTGGCCGCGGCCCTGGGGGCTGAAAAACTGATCCTTTTGACGGACGTTATCGGGGTTCTGGACAAGGAAGGCCACCTCCTCTCCTCCCTGACCGTGGACCGGGTCAAGGAGCTGATGGCGGACCAAACCATCTCCGGGGGAATGATTCCCAAAGTGAACTGCTGCCTGGAGGCCCTGACCGGAGGCGTGGCCAAGACCCATATTATTGACGGAAGGCAGCCCCATGCAGTACTCTTGGAGGTCTTCACCAGAGAAGGTATCGGAACCGAAATAGTGGGAGATCTGAAATGAGCACCAAGGAGTGGATAACGCGGGCCGACAAAGTATTGATGACCACCTACGCCAGGACCCAGGTCGTTTTTGAGCGAGGCGAGGGCTGCTGGCTTTACGACCTCGAGGGCAAGCGATATCTGGACCTGGTGGCGGGAATCGCGGTCTGCAACCTGGGCCACGCCAACCCCGAGGTGGCCCGGGCCGTGGCCGACCAGGCCCGGACCCTGGTCCACACCTCTAATTTATATTACACCCTGCCCATGATCGAGCTGTCGGAGCGGCTGATCCAGGCCTGCTTTGCGGACCGGGTCTTTTACTGCAACTCCGGAGCCGAGGCCAACGAGGGGGCCATCAAGCTGGCCCGCAAATACTTCAAGGACCAGGGCCGGCCCGAGCGGTTCAAAATAATCACCATGCAGGGCTCCTTTCACGGCCGGACCCTGGCCACCCTCACGGCCACGGGCCAGGACAAGATCAAGGAAGGCTTCGCGCCCCTGCCCGAGGGATTCGCCTACGCCCCCTTTAACGACATCCAGGCCCTGACCGATGCGGTGGACGACTCCACCGCGGCGATCATGATGGAGCCGGTTCTGGGCGAGGGCGGGGTTGTGGCGGCCGAGCCGGGGTACCTGGGCAAGGTCAGGCAGCTTTGCGACGACAAGGGCATCCTGCTCATCTTCGACGAGATCCAGACCGGCCTGGGCCGGACCGGGCACCTTTTCGCCCACCAGGCCGAAGGGGCGGAGCCGGATGTGATGACCCTGGCCAAGGGCCTGGCCAACGGGTTGCCCATGGGCGCGGTCCTGGCCACGGAAAAGGCGGCCGCGGCCTTCACCCCCGGCAGCCACGCCACCACCTTCGGGGCCACCCCTCTGGTCTCGGCCGCGGCCGTGGTGGTCATCAAGGCCCTGACCCAAGAGGGTTTCATGGAGCAGGTCCGGGAAATGGGCGGTTATTTCATGGGCCGCCTCCAGAAGCTGGCCGAAAGCCACGACTGCGCCACAGGAGTGCGGGGACGAGGGCTGATGCTGGGCCTGGTTCTGGACCGCCCCGGCGGACCCCTGGTGGATCAACTGCGGCAGAAGGGCTTTATCGTCAACTGCACCCAGGAGAAGATTCTGCGCTTTGTGCCGCCGCTCATCATCTCCAAGGACCAGGTGGACGCCCTGGTCAACGCCCTTGACCGGGTGTTGACCGAGGCGAACCACGCCTAGAGGAGGATAGGCCGCCATGGATCATTTCCTCACTATTTTCGATCTCAGCACTGAAGAGATGAAGGGGCTGCTGAAGCGGGCCGCGAAATTGAAACAGCTCCGCCAGGAGGGCCGCCTGCCCAAACCCCTGGCCGGGCAGAACTGGGCCCTGCTGTTCGAGAAGAGCTCCACCCGGACCAGGGTCTCCTTTGAGGTGGGGGTGAACCTTTTGGGGGGCAACGCCTTTTACATGTCCCCGGACCAGATCCAGCTGGGCCGGGGCGAGCCCCTGGAGGACACGGCCCGGGTCCTGTCCCGCTACGTGGACGGGCTGGTGGTCCGGACCTTCGGCCACGACCGGGTCAAAACCCTGGCCCAATGGGGCTCCATTCCGGTGATCAACGGATTGACCGACCTGTGCCATCCCTGCCAGCTCCTGGCCGACCTCCTGACCGTCCAAGAGCGCTTAGGCACGGTGGAAGATTTCAAGTCGGCCTGGATCGGGGACGGCAACAACATGGCCTATTCCTGGATCGCCTCGGCCGCGGTTCTGGGCTTCACCCTGTCCCTGGCCTGCCCCTCCGGCTACGACCCGGCGCCCACGGCCATGGCCAAGGCCAAGGAATTGGGGGCCAAGGTGGAGGTGGTCCGCGACCCGGGCCAGGCCGTGGCCGGAGCGGATGTGATCAACACCGACGTCTTCGCCTCCATGGGGCAGGAGGCGGAAGCGGCCCAAAGGCTTAAGGACTTTGCCGGGTTCCAGATCAACCGGGAGTTGGTGGAAAAGGCCAACCCAGGAGCCGTTGTGCTCCACTGCCTGCCGGCCCACCGGGGCGAGGAGATCACCGAGGAGGTTTTGGAAGGACCCCAATCGGCCGTGTTCGATCAGGCCGAAAACAGGCTCCACGCCCAGATGGCGGTGCTGGAGGCCCTGGCCCGGAGATGACTCCGGACAGGGATTATCAACGAATAACACCGGCCCAGGCTGGTGAACATAAAGGTCAGCCGCAGCCTTCGTGGGCTTGCGGCAGGAAAGGGTTATTAATGAAAAGGAAAATCGACAAGGTCGTACTGGCCTACTCCGGCGGATTGGACACCTCGGTCATCCTGCGGTGGCTCATCGAGAATTATAAATGCGAGGTGGTCTGCTTTGCGGCCGACCTGGGCCAGGGCGAGGAACTCTCCGGCCTGGAGGAGAAGGCCCTCAAGACTGGAGCCTCCAAGCTCTACCTGGACGACCTCCAAGAAGAGTTTGTGGGGGATTACGTTTTCCCGGCCTACCGGGCCAACGCCATCTACGAGAACCAGTATTTCCTGGGAACCTCCCTGGCCCGGCCGGTCATCTCCAAGCGGATGGTGGAGATCGCCCGCCAGGAAAGCGCCCAGGCCGTGGCCCACGGCGCCACGGGCAAGGGCAACGACCAGGTCCGGTTCGAGCTGGCCGTCCAGGCCCTGGCCCCGGACCTGATCAACATCGCCCCCTGGCGGGAGTGGGACCTGAACGCCCGCTCCACCCTGATCGACTTTGCCGAAAAGCACGACATTCCCGTGCCCGTGACCAAGAAGAAACTCTACTCCGTGGACCGCAACCTGCTCCACATCTCCTTTGAGGGCGGCATGCTGGAGGACCCCTGGACCGAGCCGCCGGACGAGACGTTCGTCCTGGCCGTGCGGCCCGAGAACGCCCCGGACCAGCCCCGCTACCTGGAGATAGAGTACGAGCAGGGCGATCCCGTGGCCGTGGACGGCCAGCGGCTCTCCCCGGCCCGGCTTCTGGCCCGGCTGAACGAGATCGGCGGGGAGCACGGCGTGGGCCGGGTGGACCTGGTGGAGAACCGCTACGTGGGCATGAAGTCCAGGGGCGTCTACGAGACGCCGGGCGGAGCCCTGATCCGGGCGGGCCATCTGGCCGTGGAATCCATAACCATGGACCGGGAGGTGATGCACCTCCGGGATTCCCTGATCCCCAGATACGCCGAGATGGTATACTACGGCTACTGGTTCGCCCCGGAAAGGGAGGCGCTCCAGGCCCTGATCGACAAATCGCAGGAGAACGTCAGCGGCACGGCCCGGCTCAAGCTCTACAAGGGCGGAATCCATGTGGTGGGCCGCAAGAGCGACTGCTCCCTGTACAACGACGAGCTGTGCACCTTTGAGGCCGACGACATCTACGACCAGTCCCTGGCCGACGGGTTCATCAAGCTCAACGGGCTCAGGCTGCGGCTCAAGGGAATGAAAGAGCGAGGCTGAAACATGGCCGACGAGCCCAAACAGACCAAGCTGTGGGGCGGCAGGTTTGCTGAAGGAACAGACCCCAGGGTGGACCGGCTCAACGCCTCCATCTCCTTTGACCAACGCCTGGCCCGGGAGGACATTGCGGTCAACCTGGCCCACGGCCGGATGCTCAACAAAATCGGCCTGCTCCAAGACCGGGAATGGGCCGCCATCAAAGCCGGGCTGGAACGGATCAGGGAGAAGGTGGAGGCCGGGGAGTTCCTGTTTTTGACCGAGCACGAAGACGTGCACATGAACATCGAGGCCGCCCTGACCGCGGACATCGGGCCAATGGGGGCCAAGATCCACACGGCCCGGTCCCGCAACGACCAGGTGGCGGCCGATTTCAGGCTGTTCGTGCGCAACGCCGTAGACCGGGTCTGTAAAGGGCTGTTCTCCCTGCGCCGGGCCCTGGTGAAGTTGGCCGACGAAAACCTGGACACCATCCTGCCCGGCTACACCCATCTGCAGCGGGCCCAGCCGGTACGGCTGGCCCTCCATCTTCTGGCCTACGACGAGATGGTGAAAAGAGACCTGGCCCGGTTCGGCCGGGCCCGGGACGCGGCCAACCGCAACCCCCTGGGAGCGGCCGCCCTGGCCGGGACCACCTTTGAGGTGGACCGGGAGATGACCACCCGTGAATTGGGCTTTGAGGGGGTCATCGAGAACTCCATGGACGCCGTGGCCGACCGGGATTTCGTCCTGGATTTCATGCACGCCGCCTCGGTCCTGATGATCCACCTCTCCCGGATGGCCGAGGAGCTGATCCTGTGGTCCACCCAGGAGTATGGGTTCATAGAACTGGCCGACACTTTCACCACCGGCTCCTCGATCATGCCCCAGAAAAAAAACCCGGACGTGGCCGAGCTGATCCGGGGCAAGACCGGCCGGGTGGTAGGCCACCAGATGAGCCTCCTGACCACCCTCAAGGGTCTGCCCCTGGCCTACAACAAGGACCTCCAGGAGGACAAGGAGCCCCTGTTCGATGTGGTGGACACCCTGGAGCTGATCCTGGACGCTCTGCCGGACATGCTCCTGACCATGACCGTGAACCGGGAGCGGATGCGCGCCGCCTGCGCCAGGGGGTTCCTGGAGGCCACGGACCTGGCCGACTGGCTGGCCGCCCACGGTGTGCCCTTCAGGGAGGCCCATCATCAGGTGGGCGGCCTGGTCAAATACTGTGTGGCCCAGGGCAAGGCCCTGACCCAGCTGCGGCTGGAGGAGATCAAGGCCTACTGTCCCAAGGCCCAGGAGGAGGTCCTGGACTACCTGGATCTGGAAAAAGTGGTGGACCGCCGCACCTCCCGGGGCGGAACAGCCCGCTCGGAGGTGGAGAAGCTGATTGAGAAGGCCGAAAACGAGCTGCCGAGGACGGAATTTGGTGAAGCATAAACAGACAATTATCATCATTGCAGCGGTCATGCTTCTCCTGCCTCTTGTGCTGGCCGGCTGCGGCAAAAAGGGCAGCCTCAAGCCGGCCTGGGACGCCAAAAAAGACAAAATCCCCATGCTCATCTCCGATCTCGGGGTCGAAGTCAGGCTGGGCCAGATCTGGCTCTCCTGGACCGAGCCGGTGGAGAACGTGGACAAAACCAGGCCGGCCAACCTGGACCACTATCTGATCTATTACAATATTCTGGATCTGGACGAGGATTACTGCCTCACCTGTCCTCTGGACTTCGGTAAAAAAATCACCCTGGACCCGGGCAGTCCGGGCCAGGCCGTCTTCCACTCCGGCAGGGTGGAATACCCCATGGGCGAGTTCGACCCCACCAAAAAATATGTGCTGGTGGTCTGGCCCGTAAGCCCCAAGGAGAATTCGCCGGGCGATTCCAACGTGGCCACCCTCAACTGGCCGGTGGAGGCAAAGGAGAACTGATCAGCCATGCACCACTTCCAATACCAAGACGGAACCCTGCGGGCCGAAGGAGTGGAGTTGAGCCGAATCGCCGCCGAGGTGGGCACGCCGGTCTTCGTCTACAGCAAGGCCACCCTGGCCCGGCACTACAGGGTCTTTGACCAGGCCCTTGCCGGCTTGGACCACCACATCTGCTACTCGGTCAAGGCCAACGGCTCCCTGGCCGTGCTCAACCTTCTGGCCCGGATGGGCGGGGGGGCGGACGTGGTCTCCGGAGGGGAACTCCATCTGGCCCTGCAGGCCGGGATACCGGCCGGGAAAATCTGCTTTTCCGGGGTAGGCAAGACCGACTGGGAGATGGCCCAGGCGCTCCAGGCCGACATCCTCATGTTCAACGTGGAGTCCCTGCCCGAGCTGGAGGTTCTGAACCGGGTGGCCCTGGACCTGGGCAAAAAGGCCAGGTTTGCGGTGCGGGTCAATCCGGACGTGGACCCCAAGACCCACCCCTACATCTCCACCGGCATGAAGGAGAACAAGTTCGGGCTGGAGATGGACCAGGCCCTGGAGGCCTATAAACGGGCCAGGGAGATGAAAGGCCTGGAGATTGTGGGCGTGGACTGTCACATCGGCTCCCAGCTGACCCAGCTCTCCCCCTTCGTGGAGGCCGTGGGCCGGCTGAAAATTCTGATGGAAGAGCTTAAATCCCAGGGAATTCGGATCAAATATCTGGATCTGGGCGGCGGACTGGGCATTACCTACAAGGACGAGGAGCCGCCCCTGCCGGAAGAGTACACCTCCACCCTGGCCCGGGAGCTGGAGGGTTTGGACCTGACCCTCATCATGGAGCCGGGGCGGGTCATGGTCGGCAACGCCGGAATTCTTCTGACCCGGATCATCTACCTCAAGGATACGCCCCTGAAAAATTTCATTATCGTGGACGCGGCCATGAACGACCTGATCCGTCCCGGGCTTTACGGGGCCTATCACGGCATTCTGCCCGTGGCCGAGTCCGGTCCCCCGGTGGCCAACTTCGACGTGGTGGGGCCCATCTGCGAATCCACGGACTGGTTGGCCAAGGACCGGCCCCTGCCCCGGCTCAACCCCGGAGACCTCCTGGCCGTCATGTCGGCCGGGGCCTACAGCTACACCATGGCCTCCAACTACAACGCCCGGGTCAGACCGGCCGAGGTCATGGTCTCTGGCGACCGGTACGCCGTGGTCAGGGACCGGGAAACCTACCTGAATCTGACCAAAGGCCAGCGGCTGCCCAGCTTTTTAGAAGAAGGTGTCTAGAATGAACCTGAACTTTATCAAGATGTCCGGCTCGGGCAACGACTTTATTTTTGTGGACAACCGCAAGGGGCTCGTCGACAGCACGGACAGGGAGGGCCTGAGCGCGCTGGCCGTCAAACTTTGCGCCAGGGGCACGGGAGTTGGAGCCGACGGGCTGGTGCTCATCGAGGACGACCCGGAGGTGGACTTCAAGTGGGTCTTCTACAACTCCGACGGTTCCGAGGCCGAGATGTGCGGCAACGCCTCCCGCTGCGCGGCCAGGCTGGCCTTTGAGTGGGGACTGGCCGGGGAGGAACTCTCCTTCCGCACCGTGGCCGGCATTATCCACGCCCGGGTGGGCGGCCGCCGGGTCAAGGTGGAGCTGACCGGGCCCTTTGACCTCAGGCCGAGGATCGTCACCGCCCTGGACGACAGGTTTGTAGAGGCCGGGTTCATCAACACCGGTGTGCCCCATGTGGTCATCTTCCTGGACGACGTCGAATCCGTGGACTTGAAAAACGAGGGCCCCCTGATCCGCTATCACAAAAACTTCTCTCCGGCCGGAACCAACGTCAACTACGCCCAGGTGACCGGGCCTGATTCCCTGCTGGTGAGGACCTACGAGCGGGGCGTGGAAGGAGAGACCCTGGCCTGCGGCACCGGAGTAACGGCTTCGGCCCTGATCTCAAACCTGCGGGGCTTTACCACCTCCCCCACCCGGATCACGGTCCGCTCCGGCGAGGAACTGATCGTCCACTTCGATCCCAACCCGGAGGAGACCGACCCCTGGCCGGGCCGGGTCTATTTCGAAGGGATTACGACCAAGGTCTATGAAGGCCGTCTCGGCAAGGAGGCCATGGAATGAGCGCCATTGTTCTGTCCGGGGGCGGCGGCCGCATGGGCCGGGAGCTGATCAAGGCCGTGGCGGAGAATCCAGAGGCGAGCCTGGCGGGGGCTTTTGAACGGTCGGATCACGAGGCCCTGGGCCTGGACCTGGGCAGCCTGGCCGGGTGCGGCAGCCTCGGCCTGGCTCTGACCGCCGATTTTGAAGAGGCCAGCCAAGGGGCCCAGGTTCTGATCGACTTCACCCTGCCCGGCCCCACCGTGGAGAACGCAGTCAGGGCCGCGGCCAAGGGGCTGGCTCTGGTCATCGGGACCACCGGGCTGGACCCTGACCAGACCGCCCGGCTGAAAAAACTGGGGAGCAGGGTGCCCGTGGTTCTGGCCCCCAACATGTCCGTGGGGCTCAACGCCCTGCTGTCCATCGTGGAGGAGGCCTCCCGCATCTTGGGGCCGGGCTACGACCTGGAGATTTTCGAGGCCCACCACAAAATGAAGGTTGACGCTCCTTCGGGCACGGCTCTGGCCCTGGCCAAGGCCGTGGCTGCGGGCCGGGGGCTGGACCTGGACAAGGTCGGCGTGTTCGAGCGGTCGGGCCGGGTGGGCCCCCGCAAGGAAGGCGAGATAGGGGTCCAGTCCATCAGGGCCGGGGACATTGTGGGCGAACACACGGTGATGATGGCCGGGCCGGGCGAGCGGCTGGAGTTCACCCACCGCTGCCATTCCCGGTCCACTTTCGCCCAGGGGGCGGTCAGGGCCGCGCTTTGGGCAACGGCTCAAAAACCTGGATTCTACAGCATGCAGGATGTATTGGAGTTGAAATGAGGTTCATCCGCTTTCGCATGGGAGGTATCGTTTCCTGGGGGCGGTTGGAAGGCGACAACGTCCGGCCCCTGGCCGGCCCGCCCTGTCGGGGCATCGAGGCCGCCGGCGGCCCCCTGCCTCTGGAGGCGGTCAGCCTCCTGGCCCCGGTGGAGCCGTCCAAAATAATCGCCGTGGGCCGGAACTATGCCGCCCACGCCCAGGAACACGGTTTCGAGGTTCCCCAGGAACCTCTCCTTTTTTCCAAGGTGGTCAGTTCCATAATCGCTCCCGGCCAGACCATCCTGATCCCGGAGTGGGTCGGCCGGGTGGATTACGAGGGCGAGCTGGCCGTGATCATAGGCCGGACAACCAAGGGCGTATCCCGGGAAGAGGCTCTGGATTGCATCTTCGGCTACACCTGTCTCAACGACGTGAGCGCCAGGGTCCTTCAACGCAGCGACGGCCAGTACACCAGGGGCAAGGGTTTGGACACCTTCTGCCCGGTGGGGCCCTGGATCGAAACCGGGCTCAACCCGGCCGACCTGGCCATAAGAACAGAACTCAACTCCAAACTGGTCCAGGACGGACGGACCTCCCAATTAATCTTTCCCGTGGATGAGCTCATCGCCTATATCAGCCGGGTTATGACCCTCCTGCCCGGAGACGTCATCGCCACCGGGACCCCGGCCGGAGTGGGCCCCTTGAGCCACGGGGACCTGGTCGAAGTTGATATCGAAGGTATCGGCCGCCTGTCCAACCCGGTAGCCGTAACCAAAGCCTGATTAGCTTAACGCAAGGAGCAGTCGTGAAAATAGAGAAAGCCCAGAGACTGAAAAAACTGCCTCCCTATCTCTTCAAGGAGATCGACCGGCTGAAATCGGAGATCCAGGCCAAGGGGGTCGATGTCATTAATGTAAGCATCGGCGATCCGGACCGGCCCACCCCCAAAAGCGTGATCCAGGCCGGGCAGAAGGCCATGGCCGATCCGGCCAACCACAAATATCCCAGCTACGTGGGCCTGCCCTCCTTTCGGGAGGCCGTCGCCACCTGGTTCAAAAAGCGGTTCACCGTGAGCCTGGACCCCTCCAGTCAGGTCATGGCCCTGGTGGGTTCCAAGGAGGGAATCTTCCATCTGCCCCTGGCTTTCGTCAACCAGGGGGACGTGGTTCTCTGCCCCGATCCGGCCTACCCGGTCTACGCCGCCGGAACCATCTTTGCCGGGGGAGAGGTCTACCATATGCCTCTTCTGGCCGAAAACGGCTTTTTCCCAGACTTTTCCACCATCCCGGCCGAGGTAGTCAAAAAGGCCAAGCTGATGTGGCTCAACTACCCTAACAACCCCACCTCGGCCGAGGCCACGGTGGAGCAGTTCCAGACAGCCGTTGATTTCGCCCTGGCCAACAACATCATCATCTGCCACGACGCGGCCTATACGGACATGACCTTCGACGGCCTCAAGGCCCCCAGCTTCTTGGAGACGCCCGGAGCCATGGAATGCTCCCTGGAGACCCATTCCTTTTCCAAGCCTTTCCAAATGACCGGCTGGCGGATCGCCATGGCCGTGGGCAACGCCGAGTTGGTCTCCGGGCTGGGCGAGGTTAAATCCAACGCCGATTCCGGAACCTTCCAGGCCATCCAGATGGCGGCCGTCAGGGCCCTGGAGATCCCCCATGAGGAACAGCAAGCCGGCCTGGAAGTCTACCGGCTGCGCCGGGAGGTGGTGGTCAAGGGGTTGAAAAAGCTGGGTATCGAAGTCTGGCCCACCCGGGCCACCTTTTACGTCTGGGCTAAAAATCCGGACGGCTTGACATCCAAGGACTGGGCCTCCAGACTGCTCTCAGAGGCGGGCATCGTGGTTACTCCGGGTAACGGTTTCGGCCAAGCCGGGGAAGGCTGGTTCAGGATCTCCCTCAGTCAGCCCAGGGCCCGCCTGACCGAGATGATCGAGAGAATGGAGAAACTGGGCGGTTGAGTTCTGAAAATCAGGCATTCATCGGCCTGGGCAGCAACCTGGGAAGCCCCTTTGGGGGCCGCCGGGTCAATTTGGAAACGGCCCTGGCGCGTCTCTCCCGGACAGAGGGGATCAGGATCGTGAAAGTCTCCTCCGTGTACGAAACCGCGCCAATGGGTCCCCAGGATCAGGGATTGTTTTTAAATGCGGCAGCGGCACTGATGACCGAACTCCAGCCGGAACCCCTCTTGGATGTTCTGCTGGCCGTGGAGGACAAAATGGGCCGGGTTCGGGAGAGGCATTGGGGCCCCCGCCTGATCGACCTGGATCTGCTGCTGTTCGGGCAGCGAGTGCTGAGGACCAAGAGGCTGACCCTGCCCCACCCGGAAATGGCCAACCGGGAATTTGTCCTGGCTCCCCTGGCCGAAATAGCCCCCTTGGCAACGCATCCCGTCTCCGGTATAACCGTGGCTGAAATGAACGCCTCCGTGGCCGAACAGGGAGTCCGCCGCCTGGAGAAGGGATTGTCATGCTGAAATACCTGGCTCTGATCGCGGCCGGATATCTGGCCTACAGGTGGCTGATTCGGCCCAAGAAACAGAGCAGAAACAGTCCTCAGAAACCCCGGGAGATGGGACAGATTGAGGACGAAATGATCCAGGACCCCCATTGCGGGGCCTATTTCCCCAAATCCCAGGGGGTTCCGGCCAAGGTGGACGGAAAGCGCCTCCTGTTCTGCAGCGAAAAATGCAGGGATGATTATCTGGCCAGATACCAGACCCACGGCAAAGAATAAGATTCAAGGAGGGTTTTGATGAAGTTTTTCATCGATACAGCCAATCTGGAGGAGATACAAGAGGGCCTGGACCTGGGCCTGGTGGACGGCGTGACCACCAATCCTTCCCTGGCCGCCAAGGAGGGAAAACCGTTCGGGGAGACCGCAGGCGACATCTGCAAGATGGTGGGCGATCTGCCGGTCAGCCTGGAGGTGGTGGGGCTCAAGGCCGAGGAGATGGTCAGGGAGGCCGACCAGTTGATGAAGTACGGGGACAACGTGGTCATCAAGCTGCCTCTTATAGACGAGGGGTTGAAGGCCTGCCGGATCCTCAGCCAAAAGGGGATCAAGGTCAACCAGACTCTGGTCTTCAACCCTCTTCAGGCTCTTCTGGCGGCCAAGGCCGGGGCCACCTACGTCTCGCCCTTTGTGGGCCGACTGGACGATATCGCCGTACCCGGAATGGAATGCATCGAGCAGATCGTGACCATCTATTCCAACTACGGCTTTGAGACCGAGATCCTGGTGGCCTCGGTCCGCAATCCGATCCATGTCCTGGAGGCCGCCCTTTACGGGGCCGACGTGGCGACCATGCCCTTCAAGGTAATCAAGGGCCTGGCCAAACATCCTCTGACCGATATCGGTCTTGAAAAATTCCTGGCCGACTGGAAAAAACTGCAAGGCTGATGGTTCAGGAGAATATTCACAACCTGCCCAACGCCCTGTCCCTGATCAGGATTCTCAGCATCCCCATGCTGATCCTGTTGTGCATGTGGGACTGGCACTGGGCCGGGTTGTTGGCCGCCATTGTCTTTGCCCTGGCCTCCCTGACCGACTTTCTGGACGGGTACCTGGCCAGAAGGATGGGCCGGGTAACCATGCTGGGCAAGTTCCTGGACCCGGTGGCGGATAAGCTGCTGGTCTCGGCCGCCCTGATCATGCTGATCCCCATGGGCCGGGCCCCGGCCTGGATGGTCTTTGTCATCATCGGCCGGGAGATCGCGGTCACCGGCCTGCGGGCCGCGGCCGTGGCCACCCAAGAGAAGGTGGTCATCGACTCCAGCATCTGGGGCAAGGTAAAGACGGTCGTCCAGATGGCGGCCATCCTGGGCCTGTTGATCCAGGACACCTACCTGGGAGTGGACACGGGGCTAATCGGCTACCTGGCCCTGCGGGCCGCCCTGCTCCTAACCATCATCTCGGGCTATATGTATTTCAAGGATTATTGGGCCGTGATCGTCAAGCCCAAAGAAAGCGCCAGCCAGCAGCCCTGATACCCCGGCCAGGATAAGCCGGCTTTTGAAAGCCCCGTTGTTTAATCTTGAACCGGCCGGGCCGCCTTGACGGCTCCGGCCGGTTCGACCCTGACAGAGAGAGGAGACGGCGTGTCCATCTTCAAGGCCTACGACATCAGAGGACGGGTTCCGGAGGAACTTGACGCCGAAATGGCGACAGCCATAGGCCGGGCCCTGATCGACATCTACAAACCGGAAATCGTGGCCGTGGGCCGGGATACCCGGCAGTCCAACCAGCTCATGTTCGAGGCCCTCAGCGCCGGAATCGTCTCCATGGGCGTGGATGTCATCGACACGGGTCACCTTTCCACGCCCGCCTTTTATTTTGCCGCGGGGCGGGGCCAGTTTCCCTTGGGGGTGATGATCACCGCCTCCCACAATCCCGGAGAGTACAACGGGTTTAAGATCGTC
This sequence comes from Desulfarculia bacterium, assembly GCA_963662305.1. Classification (GTDB taxonomy): domain Bacteria; phylum Desulfobacterota; class Desulfarculia. Next base: position 331,577 of record OY759352.1, read on the forward strand.
AAGGCCGGCACTTTTCCCCTGCAGGAGGGTGAGCTCCAGGAGATCAGGAAAAGGGTGGAGTCCGGGGTAAAAACCCCGCCGGGCCCCTCCGGAACCGTGGGGCAGTTGGACATCCTGCGGGACTACCGGGATCACGTCCACAAGTTCGCTCAGGGGCTCAAGCCGGTCAAGGTGGTCATGGACGCCGGCAACGCGGTGCCCGGAACGCTGATCCCCCATGTTTTCAAGGGGCTGCCCCTGGAGATCCTGGACCTCTACTTTGAACCGGACGGGACTTTTCCCAACCACCAGGCCGACCCCCTCAAGGCCGAAAACAGGGAGGACGCCCGCAAGCTCCTGCTGGAGCAGGGGGCGGACCTGGCCTGCGTATTCGACGGAGACGGGGACCGGGTCATCTTTCTGGACGAGACCGGCCAGGTGGTGGCCGGCGACATGACCACCCTGATCATCGCCATGGATCACGTCAACAGCGGGGAAAAGGGACCCTTCTTGACCGACTGCCGCTCCTCCTGGATCGTGGAGGAGACTCTTCAGGCCAACCAAGCCAGGGTAATCAAATCCAGGGTGGGCCACTCCTTTATCAAGAAAACCATGCGCCAGGAAGGTTCCCTGTTCGGGGGCGAGCTGTCCGGCCACTACTATTTCAAGAGCAACTATTTCACCGAAAACGCGGACATGGCCGTGCTGCGCATCCTGCGGATGATGGCCCGCCAGGACAAGCCCCTGTCCGCCCTGGTGGCGCCCTACCGGGTCTACTCCAACTCCGGGGAGATCAATTCCACGGTGGAGGACAAGCAGGCCGTCATGGACGGGCTGGAGGAACGCTACCAGGCCCAGGGCGGCAGGGTCAGCCACATCGACGGAGTCAGTGTGGAGTTTGACGACTGGTGGTTTAATGTGCGGGCCTCGAACACCGAACCTCTGCTGCGCCTGAACCTGGAGGCCCGGACCCCAGAGGTGATGGAGACCAAACGGGACGAGGTGCTGAAAATCATCCGGGGCTAGGTGGAGAAGAAAAACAACTCAGCCGGGGCCTTTGGGGGCCCCGGTTTTTCTATCATTTGAAGGTGAATACCCCTTATCCGAAGGCCGGGCAGGTCGAACCGAAAGGTGGTATCTCCAGAAAATTTAGAAGCCATCCCAAAAATCATTTCGTGGCGAGGTCGAACGGGTTTTCCGGTGACAAGGCGGAAGGTCCAAAAATGCTCGCAGGCGTGGTGGAGCCACGTCGAGAATATTTTGGGCCTGACAGCGCAATCACCGGAAAAGCAAGCCGACCACAGCAGAAAGGATTTTGGGACGGCTTCTAGTACAGGCTGCTGGACGATTTTCTCCGCCTGGCCGAGATGATCCCCACCAACCAGCCGGCCAGGAGAACCACCCCGCCGGTAGTGAACCATTTGATCCGCCGCGAGTTGACCTTCTCGTCGGCGGCTTGTTTCAATTTTTCCGATTCGGCCTTGATCGCGGACAATTGGCCGCGGACCTCCTCGTACTCTTTTTTAAGGACCAGGTAATCGGCCGCGTTCTCCCCCAGCTCCCGATAATCGCTCTCCAGTTTGGACAGGACCGCCTGTTCGTTGGCCAGTTTTTTCTCCAGCTCGTCGCTCAGGCTTTTGAGTCTCTGGTTCTCCTGCTCCAGGTTTCCCACTTTTTCCGTGAGCCGTTGGTTCTCTCCCTGGATCTGTTTCAGGCGCAGGCCGACAGGCGGAGTCTCGGAAAGATACCTTTTCTGAACCCAGCCCACGGTCCCGTCCTCGGAGCGGACCTTGGCCCAGTCTGCGCTCGTTTCCAGGACTTCCATCTTGTCCAGCGATTTGGCCCGGCCGGCCACCTCGCCGGAGAAGGACTTGCTCTGGCGCAGCGTTATCACTAACTCGTCGACCACATACATTTTTTCGGCCCGGGCCGGGGCGACGGTCAGAACCAAGCCGAGGGTCAAGCATATTCCAAAAACGATTCTATACATAAGACGATCCATATGAGTTTATAACCAGATACTCTATATCAGAACCACGCTCCCGTTGTCAATTTGAGGAGGTCATTCAGCTTCAGCAATTAATTTCAAACAGCAACTGCGCCGGGTTGGGCCAAGGGAGGGACAGAGCCGCAGATCCCTTTTTTTAATGGATTAACAACCCAAAATTCTTATTCCCCTTGAGTTTCACGGCCGGGCTGGGCATTATGATGGCAATCAGAGAAGTAGATATCGAAACTCTAATCCTCTGAAAGGGAAATCCCAATCCGTGTACCAGGAACATTTTAATCTGACTGATCTCCCTTTTGAGAACACGCCCAATCCCGCCTTTTTCTACGGCGGCGGCCAATACCGCGAATGCCTCTCGGCCATGCTCCACTACGCGGCCAACCGTCGTGGAATAATGGGCCTTTCAGGCCCCATCGGAGTCGGCAAGACCACCTTGGTTCACACCCTCAGACGGGTCCTCCCCGATAATACCAAGGTCATCTCCCTGATTCACCCGGAGTCTACCCCCATGGAGCTTCTGACCTATGTGGCCCAGGGTCTGGACCTGGAGGCCATGCCCGGTTCCCGGCTGCAGGCCGTGGAGGTGGTCAGAAACGAGCTGGTGCGCCTGGACGAGGCCGGGGGGGTCTGCCTGCTTATCGTTGACGAGGCCCAACTCCTGACCACTGAACTCATGGAACAGATCAGGCTCCTTTCCAACCTGGAAACAGAGATTCATAAGCTGATCCAGATCATCCTGGTGGGCCAGCCGGAGCTAGTGAAACTCCTCAACCAGCCGGAACTGGCCGCCGTGCGGCAGAGGGTCTCCCTGATGAAGGTCCTCTCCGCCCTTTCTCCGGAAGAGAGCCTTTATTACATCGCCCATCGTCTTGCCAGGGCAGGGTCCGGATTGGAACTTTTTTCAGACCAGGCGCTCAAGACCGTGATCGGATACTCGGGAGGAATCCCCCGAATAATCAACCAGCTGTGCGAGGGAGCCCTGGTCTCGGCCTTTGGCACGGAAAGCGATATGGTTGAAGTATCGGACGTGGAGGAGGCTGCGGCCAGCCTGCTCCTGGAAGGGGAGAGGATGCTCACTTCCAGTCCCGTCCAGGAACCGGCCCAGAGTTTGCCGGAAGAGGCCCTCTCTTATTTCGCCGAATCCGGACCTGCTCCCGTATTTGAGGAGGAAGAGGGAAATGAAGAAGGGGTGCGGATACTAAGGGAAATACCTGAGGAGATTTGGGAGAGGGGAGAAGAGGAAGAAGTCTGTCCCGAGGAGCCCCCTGCGCCGTGTGAGGCCGGAACAATAAAAGCAAAACTGGGGGAACTGCCTCAAGAATTGGTCTATGAATCAAACTCAGGGGAGGTTCCGCTCCAGACCGGGGGAGTGCAAGCGGAAGAGGAGGCCCCCGCCCTTATCGCCCGGATAGAGGGCTCCAAAAGCATCCAGGAGGAACCCGGCAACCTGGAGAAGGCCAGGACAGAAGAACCGTCCTCCAGGCTGGCCTGGAGTCCGCCCCCGCCCGAATCCGCCCCGGAAGAACCCGAGCCTAGGGCGGGCTTTTTCAGACCGATTGTACTGTTTGTCATCTCCCTGTTGTTTCTGAGCGCCGCCCTGGGGTTTTATCTGGCCCTGGACAAAAAACCCGCCTCGGACAAAAAACAAACCACCATTACCGTTCCCCTGAAACCAGGAACAAACAGCCCCCAGGGCGACTGACGACCCTGAGGCCAGGTCCATCCAACCCAGGTCTCTTTCCCGGGTACGCCATCTGGTAACCATCACCCCCATCCCTCTCTCCTTGAGGGCCGGCTTCCAGGGTGAAGGATTTCCTTTCCCGGCCCGATCCGCAATTGGTTCCTTGGAGGAGGTGGCGGCTCCGCTTTTCCCGTGACAGGCCGGTGCGGCAGGGCCCCATCCATGCCTTTTTCTCCGGATAGGCGGCTGCCGGCTGAGGAGAAAAGGCCCTATTGGGGCAAGAGCAGGGTGGTGGTGGTCGTGGCGACGGGAGAGGTGGTGGTGGTGCTGACAATGGTGGTGGTGGTGAAACGCGCCGTGGTGGTGGTCGTGGTCGTGGAGGGAATAAATACCTCCTGCCCACCCTTCACCCTTTTTTTCGGTTCTGGTTCCGTGATCCCGGCCACGCCCAGGACAAAGAGGCGGTTGAACAAAAACCGCTCGCTTTCGGTCATCTCCCTGGCCGGGAGGGCCGGCTCGCCGTCAGGGACCAGGCAGACCTTTTTGTCCAGAGCCAGCTCCACCCTGTCCGGATGCTCCCGGCCGTAGACCTTGGCCGGATAGTTGAAGCCGATGACCTTGGTCCCCTCCGGGGATTCGATCACCACCATGGCGTCCTCGGCAATGGCGGCCACGGCGTTTTCGGTCCAGACCTGGACTGTGGAGAGCCTGCTCTTGTCGTAGCTTTCCGCCACGGTCTTGAGATACCCGGCGGGCAGATTGATCATCAGCGTGGTTTTATGGCCCTCGGCCGATATTTCCAGGTCTCCCAGTTCGACCAGAGTCTCCTCGCCCAGCCAGAACAGGGATCCGTCCGCAGTGATCAGCCTGATTTCGGACAGCGGGCCGGTGGAAACCTTGTCCCCGCTGTACAGGTTCGTCCCGGCCACGGCCGGCACCTCCCCCCTGTCCTCCATCCTGGCCAGGATGCCGTAGCCCTCCACCCGGACTATCCGGCCGATAAACCCCTTCTCCGCCCGGGCCAATGGGCCGGTCCAGGCCGTCGCAGAGGCGGTCAGGATAAGGACCGCGGCCCAGAACCTCAGTCCGGCAAAAAGAGGCTTCATCTAAAACCTCCCCGAGGCCAGGATGGTGAAAACGTGTTTGTGGAAGTCGTAGGGATCACACCCTCCATCGCTTTCCACATTTGAGCTGTTCAGGGTGAGGACATAGTCCAGCCCCACCTGCCAGACCGGGGAGATCTGATAAAAAAGCCTGGCGTTGGCCCGGAATTGATTGTCCTGCCGGGAGAACTCTCCTGTTCCGGCCTGTCCGATTTCGGCCGCCGGCCGGTCGTCGAACCAGAAATGGGCGTAGGTCACCCCTCCGTCCAGCCTCAACCCCTTCCACAGGGGCAGCCCCCCGCTCAAGGTGAATTCGGCCAGCAGATAACCCTCGTCCCCGGCGAAATCGTTGCTCAGCCGCTTATCCAGGCGGATATAGCTACCCGGCCGGGGCAAATCGTATCTGTGCCCTAATTGGAGGCCGACCCGGTGGGCGTCGTGGGTCTGGTCGAAATAGTTCCGGTTTTCATAGACCGCCGTGGCTTCCAGGCGATAATTCTGGAAAGCCAGCCAATAGGCCATGGGCCGAAAAGCGTGGACCGAGGCCCGGGCCGCGAATCCGGAATCATCCCACCAGTAGGTATAGGTGTAGGGCAGCACCAGGCCACCCCAGGACCGGCGGTCGTGGATAAAGGCCCCCAGAGAAATGGCGGCCGTGTCGGCCCGGCTCTCCTCAAAATAGCGCTGGGACCTCACCTCCAGGCGAATCCCGGAATCCAGGCCCTGGCCCATATCGATCCGGTACTCCGCCCCGGCCCAGCCGATGATGGAACCGTCGTCCACATCTGTGACCTGCCCCACGGCCGGGTCGTCCTCCGTGGGGTTGCGGTAGAGGTTGGAATCGTATTGAAAGGCCAAGCCGGCCACCAGAACCCAAGTCTCCCTGCCGCCGCTCTTTTTCCGGTCCGGAAGGTGCTTGCGGTCCCATTTGTCGAACCTGGTCGGGTCAAAGGCCGCCTCCAGCCGGCCCATCCTGGGTCCGGCGGCCTTGGCCTGGGCCTGGGCGGGAGCTGCGGCCGCAGGGACCAGGGCGGTTTTGGCCCTGACCGGGCGCATGGGTTCGATCCTGACAAGGGACCCGGCCCCATCCCCGGTTGCCGGCGGAACGGGTTCGATCCTCACGGTGACCGTTGACACGGCGTTTCGGGAGGGAAGTCTGATCAGGTCCCTGATAACTACGTTCAACGATTGGGATAAGGCGCTGCCGGTCAAGGCCGGAACAGCCAGAAAGGCGGCCAAAAGCAGACCGTTCCGGATGGTTGATCCGAGACCGGACCGCATTTTGTTTGGCTTGATCTTGGCTTTGGACAAACCGCCCCCATCAACGCTTACGGGTTAGCGGCGGTCGACAAGCGGAGAAGATACTGTTTCTCCTCCTCCGTATAGAACTGCTCCACCAGGTAGGTCTTGCCGGGATGAAGGTCAATCACCACCCTGACCTTGTCCGGGTGACGGCCTATTCTGACCGACTTGGCCAAAAGGCTGGGCGATTTGATCTTAGCCGGCAGGCGGACCGCTTTGGCCCCCGCAAAGTCGATCACAACCCTGGGGTTGGGGCCCTTGTTGTCGATGGAAAAGACCCGTGGTTCCGCAGGTCCGGTAAGGTCCACGGCCAAAAGCAGATTTGGGCCTTCCCGTTCGACCTTGACCCCGGTTATGGTCACCCCCGCGGCCAGAGCCGGGAGGGAAAAGAGAACCACCGCCAACGCGGCAAAACCCAGAGCGCTTTTCCAACCAAGGGATGTATTTATTTTTTGGTTAATGACCACGGCATAAAAACTATAACCTTTTTCCCTCCCGGGATCATCAATAAATTTTCCGGGCGGCATTTTTTTGGGCAAGGCCTGTTGGATATGATAAAGCTATTGTTGAATAAAATGTTACACAGATGGGTCTGAGGAATGAAAAATTTCACTATCGCCGCAGCCTGCGTTAGATCCGTGGTGGGCGACTTTTCCGGAAACCTGGCCCGCACGGCCGAAACGGCCCGGGCCGGAGCAGAACAAGGGGCCGACCTGATTCTGTTTCCGGAAGCCTGCCTCACCGGTTACGCCATAGGCTCCGAAGCGGCCTCCGCGGCCGTATCCCTAGACCACACCGCAGTAACTCAGGCCGCCGGACTGGCCAGGGAACTGGGGGTGGACCTGGCCATGGGGCTCATGGAAAAGTCGGAACACGGCAAGCTCTATCTGACTCAGATCCTGCTCACCCGAAAGGGGGAGCTGGCCGGAGTCTACCGCAAGACCCACCTGGGCCCCACCGAGACCGACCGCTTTTCCCCCGGCCAGGACAGCGGGGTGGTGGACCGGGACTACGCCCGGCTGGGCCTGCAGCTCTGTTTCGACGCCCATTTCCCGGAGCTGAGCATAATCCAGGCCGACAGGGGGGTGGATCTGATCCTGGCGGCCCATGCCTCGCCCAAAAAAGAGACCCCGGAGCGCAAGCTGGAACGCTGGCTCCGCTACCTGGCGGCCAGGGCCTACGACAACACCGTTTTCCTGGCCGCCTGCAACCCCGTGGGCGACAACGGCCAGGGCTGGGAGTTCGCCGGCCTGGCCCTGATTCTGGGCCCCAAAGGCGAGGTTATTTCCTCCTATGCCGGGGAGGAGCCCGGACTGGCCCTGGCCCGGCTGGAGTCGGCCCGGCTGGAGCGGATCAAGGGCTCCAGAATGGGCCATTTCAAGGATAGCCGCCGCTCCGGCCTGTACCAGAGGCTTTGGAACGAGCCCGAGGGTTAGGGGCCGTCCTGGCCCGGAACCCTGCGGGCGGCCCTTACCGGCGGCCTTCCTCGCCCGGCTGATCGGCCAGCCGCTTTTGGAGATAGACCCTGCGGTAGCCCTTCTCCAATACCCGGGTCGTCTCTTCGTATCCCAACCGGTTATAGAGCCGAAGGTTTTCGGTCATCACCTCATTGGTGTAGAGGTCCAGGCAGGCGTAACCCCTTTTTCGGGCCTCCTCTTCGGCAAGGTCGATCAACCTCCGGCCCAGGCCCGTACCCTGATACCCGGGGGTAACGGCCACGTTGTCCAGCAGGGCCCGGTCCGGATCGAACTTCAGGACCAGAAGGCCCGCCATCCGCTCTCCGGCCAAGGCCACAAACACGGTATCCCGGAGGACCACTCGGGAATAGTCGTCCAGCATGGGGCCGGGGGGGCGGCCCATGCGGGGAATATAAACCTGGTATGCGCTCTCCACGCAGGCGGCCATGGCCGGGACGTCGGCCGGTTCAGCCAGGCGGATGAAAAACGGGACAGACAGGTCGTTCATGAATGGGCCTCAATCCTGTTTCAGCGGGCTTCCGCCTCAGGCCCGGCCGTTCCTGACCCGGCTCACGGCCTCGAGCCAGCCCTGGTAGAGCTCATCTCTCCGGTTCCGGTCCAGGATCGGCCGGAACAGGCGATCCTGTTGCCAAACCTGGGCCAGTTCCTCTATTGAACCGTACAGCCCCACCTCCAGCCCGGCCAGCAGGGCCGCGCCCAGGGCCGTGGTCTCGGTCACCAGGGGCCGTTCCACAATCAACCCGGTGGAGTCGGCCAAAAACCCGCAGGCCCAGTTGTTGGCGGCCAGGCCGCCGTCCACCCGGAGCAGAGTGGCCTCCCGACCCGCGTCCGCGGCCATGGCCTTCAGCAGATCCCGGGTCTGATAGCCCTGGGCCTCCAGGGCGGCCCTGACCAGGTGGGCCCTGGTGGTGGCCCTGGTCAGGCCCAGGATGCCGCCCCTGGCCTCCGGATCCCAGTAGGGCGCTCCCAGTCCGGTGAAGGCCGGGACCAGGTAGACTCCGCCCGTGTCCTCCACCGAGGCGGCCATATCCGCGCTCTGATCGGCCTGTTCCAGGAGGCCCAGGCCGTCCCGGAGCCACTGGACAGCGGCCCCGGCGGTGAAAATGGAGCCCTCCAGGGCGAATGTGACCCGTCCCTTGAGGCGGTAGCCCACCGTGGTCAGGAGCCGGTGGCGGGACAGAAGGGGCTCCGGGCCGGTGTTCATCAGGGCGAAGCAGCCGGTGCCGTAAGTGCTTTTGATCATCCCCGGCGAAAAGCAAGCCTGCCCCACAAGGGCCGCCTGCTGGTCTCCGGCCGATCCGGCGATGGGCACCTCCGCCCCCAGCAGGTCCGCCCGGGTGTGTCCGAACAGATGGGCGTTGTCCCGCACCCCGGGCAAAATCGAGGAGGGGATGTGGAACAGGTCCAGCAGTTCCCGGTCCCACTCCTGGGTCTTGAGGTTGAACAGCAGGGTTCGGGAGGCGTTGGCCGCATCGGTCAGATGAACCTTTCCCCCAGTCAGGCGGTGGAGGAGAAAGCTGTCCACGGTGCCGAAGGCCAGGCGCCCTTTCTCCGCTCCGGCCCTGGCTCCGGGGATGTTGTCCAGGAGCCAGGCGATCTTGGTGGCCGAAAAATATGGGTCCAGCAGAAGTCCGGTCCTTTCCCGGACCAGCCGCTCCGCGCCCAGGTCCTTGAGGCGGCGGCAGGTTTCGGCGGTCCGGCGGTCCTGCCAGACAATGGCGTTGTGGATGGCCTGGCCGGTCGCTCTGTCCCAGATGAGGGTGGTCTCCCGCTGGTTGGTGACGCCCAGTCCGGCCAGGTCCCGGGCGGTCAGGCCCGCCCTGGCCAAAGCCTGGGCGCAGACCTCGAGAACGTCGGACCAGATCTGCTCCGGGTCGTGTTCCGCCCAGCCGTTTCGGGGGTAGATCTGGTCCAGCTCCCTCTGGGCCGCGGCGGCTATCCGGCCGGAGCGGTGGAAGATGATGGCCCGGGTGCTGGTGGTCCCCTGGTCCAGGGCCAGGAGATATTGTTCGGGGTTCAAAGATTGTCTCCTCCCTGGTTCAAGGGCCGGGCTCCGGCTTGTTCCCAAGGGGTTCGGCCGGTCTCCTACCTCTTGACGATGGCGGCCAGCTCGTCCACCAGTCTTCCCAGGGTCCGGACCGAGCCGTCCATATCTTCGGTCCACTGGGCCGCGTTGAGGCGGATGAAGTTGCGGTAGCGGTCCGTGGCCGAGAACAGATAGCCAGGCACGATGGAAATACCGTGGAACAGGGACCGCCGGTAAAGCTCCAGGGAATCCACGGACCGGGGCAGCTGGACCCACAACAGGAACCCGCCCTCGGGCCGGGTGACCTTGATGCCGTGGGGAAAGTGGTTGATCACCGAACGTCTCAGGGAACTCAGGCGGCGGCTGTGGGCGTGGCGAACCTTGCGCAGGTGTTTCTGAAACCCGCCTCCGGCCAGGAACTCGGCCACGGTCAACTGGGTCAGGGTGGGGGTGGACAGGCTGGTGGTGTATTTTAGCCACTCCACTTTTTTCCTGAACCGTCCGGGCACGGCCCAGCCCAGATGGAACCCGGGGCAAAGATTCTTGGAGAAGGAGGAGCAGAGCATGACCAGCCCCTTGCGGTCAAAGGATTTGGCCACCAGAGGCCTTTGGTCGGTGAGATGCAGATCCCCGAAAATGTCGTTCTCGATCAGGGGAATCTCCAGCTCGGCCAGCATCTCCACCAAATCCTTCTTGTTCTGGTCGGGCATGCAACTGCCCAGGGGGTTGTTGTAGTTGGAGATGACCATGCAGGCCTGAACCGGGGTGGTGTCCAGGGCGAACCGCAGAGCCTCGATGCTTATCCCCTCCCGGGGATGGGTGGGCACTTCCAGGGCTCTCAGCCCCATGGAGTCCAGAGTCTGAAGGGTGTCGAAGCAGATGGGCGATTCCAGGGCCACCGTGTCGCCGGGTTCGCAGACCGCCCTGAGGCAGAGACTCAGGGCTTCGGTGCAACCGTTGGTAATAACGATCTGGTCCGGAGAGAGATTGCACCCTGAAGCCACGGAGTGGCGTGCGATCTGGGTCCGCAGCTCCTCTGAACCGGGCGGCATCTCGTACACCGCCCCCCGGACGCCCAGTTTCCGGGCTGTGACCGACATCAACCTGTAGAGCCTGTTGACCCCGTAAATCTCCATATCCGGATAGGCCAGGCCCAAGGGGGTGAGGTTGGTGTTGGATCCGTCCTTGATCAACTGCATGACCAGGGCCTGGACATCCACCTTGGTGGGGTCCAGATCCGGCTTGGACACATCCGGCTCCGGCGCAGCCACCCTGGCCTTGGGGCTCACGTAAAACCCGGACCTGGGCCTGGCCTCGATAAGGCCTTGGGCCTCCAGGAGGTAGTAGGCCTTGAGCACGGTGGTGATACTCACCTTCTTGAGTTCGGAAAGGGTTCTGACCGAGGGAACCGGCGCGCCAGGCTGAAAGGTGCCGGTCCGGATGGATTGGGCCAAACCCTCAGCCAGTTCTTCGTATTTGTGTTTCATAACCATCGGTTATCGCTTCTCAGATTTACCGTGGGACCCTTCAAGGGGCTTTGAGAGTACAGTTTATCTTATTTCAAAGTGTACAGAAAGATTAAAAACCGAACTGTTATGTCAACAAGTACGTTTTCTGTTCCTGTACTCTTCCATCTTCAGAAGGTATAAGATGTTTGTCAGAATTAAATGTCAGTAAGGAGGTGCCTTGTGCACGGCCAGACCATAGCGGTAGACACAGTTTGGGAGAATGCCACCAAGGGGTTCGCCCTGCTCAATTTTCAGGAGAGGGAGAACGTGATCGCCCTGGAGACGGGGCGTTCTAAAAATTTGGGGTTGACCCCCCGGGGTAAGATTATCTCCTGCCTGAAAGGCAGCATCTGGGTGACCCAGGAGAAGGACCTGGAGGATTATATTCTGGAGGAGGGCGAGTCCTTCATGGTCACGGTGCCCGGGCGGGTTATTGTCCAGGCCCTGGAAGAGGCCAGGTTCTCGGTGAACCACAGCCTCAGAAAAAGCAGATTCAGCGGCAGCTACGAGAAGTCAGTCTTCAAGTAACGCCGAACGCATAAACGGGAATTGGGGCAAGGCCGGGTCTTTCCGGCTTTGCCCCGTCCTTTTCCGGAAGTCGGGTCTCTGCCTCAAAAGGTAATCTCGAAGCTTTTGAACTCTCCCCCGGCCTCGCTCCAGGCCGGCTCCACCCGGTCCACCCTGGAGTTGGGGGAGCCCTGGTGGCACCACTGGAGGATGTGTTTCAGATCCTCCTCCGGTCCTTCAAACACAGCCTCCACCCGGCCGTCGGGCAGGTTCTTGACCCAGCCCTTGAGGCCCAGGCGCCGGGCCTCAGTCCTGGTGTGATCTCTGAACCAGACCATCTGGACCCGGCCCTCTATGTAAACATGCAGACGTTGGTCAGCCATTGTTGTTCTCTCCGTTGTTTTTTTCCGCCAGCAGCCTGTGGAACCCTTCCAGGTCCAGGACCGCTACTCCCAATTCCCCGGCCTTGGTCAGCTTGGACCCGGGGTTTTCCCCGGCCAGGAGATAATCCGTTTTCTTGCTCACCGCGGAGATAACCCGGCCCCCGGCCCGCTGGATCAGGGCCTTGGCCTCGGCCCGGGTCAGCCCCTCCAGGGTCCCGGTGAGGACAAAGGACTTGCCGGCCAGGGAGGAGACCTCTCCCTCCTCGGGTTCAGGCGCCTGGGGCTCCACCCCGGCCTTCTCCAGCTTGGCCAGCAGATCCTTGTTGGCCGGGGTGCTGAAAAAGGTGACGACGGACTGGGCCACCTGGGAGCCGATGCCGTCCAGGTCCAAAAGCTGTTTTTCCTCGGCCATCATCAATTCTTCGAGGATCCCAAACCTTTTGGCCAGGGCTCTGGCCTGGACCTCGCCCACGTGGCGGATGCCCAGGGCCGTGATGAGCCTCTCCAGAGGCCTGCGGCGGGCCGCGTCCAGAGTCTGGATCAGGTTTCGGGCGGACTTCTCGGCCATCCGCTCCAGACCCAGAAGATCCTCTTTGGTCAGAAAGAACAGATCGGCCGGGTCGTTGACCAGGCCCTGCTCCACCAGCTGGTCGACCAGCTTGGGACCCAATCCCTCCACATCCAAGCCGCCCTTGGCCGCAAAGTGGCGGATGGATTCCTTGACAATGGCCGGGCAGGCCAGATTCACACAGCGGTGGGCCGACTCTCCCTCCAGGCGGACCACCTCTGAGCCGCAGACCGGACAGGTCCGGGGCATGGCAAAGGGCTCGGACCGGTCCTCCCGGTCTGGGTCCAGGACCTGGACCACTTCCGGAATCACATCCCCGGCCCGCTGGACCAGGACCCGGTCCCCTTTCCGCACGTCCTTGCGGGCCACCTCGTCAAAGTTGTGAAGGCTGGCCCGGGAGACGGTCACTCCGCCGATAAAAACCGGCTCCAGAATCGCCACCGGGGTCAGGGCTCCGGTCCGGCCTACGCTGACCATGATCTCCTGGACCGTGGTGGCCTCCTGCACGGCCTTGAACTTATAGGCCAAGGCCCAGCGGGGCGCCCGGGCTTTCTGGCCCAGCCTGTCCTGGAGAGCCAGGTCGTCCACCTTGATCACGGCCCCGTCGATCTCGTACTCCAGATCGTGGCGGGATTCCTCCATTTCCCGGAGAAAGTCGATAACCGCCTCCAGGTCCGGGCATAATTTAATCCTGTGGTTGACCGGAAGGCCCAACATTCCCAGGGCCTCCAGCAGGCCATGCTGGGTGTGAGCCAGGGTCTGGGAGACCTCTCCCACCCCGTAGCAGAAGAAGCGAAGCGGCCGGGAGGCGGTTATGGCCGGGTCCAGCTGGCGGAGGCTGCCCGCGGCCAGGTTGCGGGGGTTGGCGTAGGTCTGCTCCCCGGCCTCCTCCCGTTCCCGGTTAAGCCTCTGGAACTGGACCACGTCGATAAAAACTTCGCCCCGCACGGCCAGAACCTCCGGGGGCGCGCTCCGCAGCCGCAGGGGGATCTGGCGGACGGTCCTTATGTTGTGCGTGACGTCCTCACCAGTTGTTCCATCACCTCTGGTGGCGGCCCGGGTCAGCAGGCCCTGTTCATAAATCAACTCCACGGCCAGGCCGTCCAGCTTGGGTTCGCAGACGTAGACCAGGGGCTCGGTCCAGCCCAGAAACCGCCTGATCCGTTCCTCGAATTCCCGCACTTCGTAGAAATCAAACCCGTTCTCCAGGCTGAGCATGGGCAGGGAGTGGCGTACTGAAACAAAGCCCTCGGCAGGCTGGGCCCCCACCCTCTGAGACGGGGAATCGGGCGGCACGGGCAGGCCCGAAGCCGCCTCCAGTTCCATAAGCCGCCTCAGTTTGCGGTCGTACTCATGGTCGGATAGGGTGGGCTGGTCCAGGGTGTAGTAGCGGTAGTTGGCCTCGGTCAACTCCTCCCTGAGGGCCTTGATCTTCTCGTTCATTCCTGGAGCGCTCCGATCGTCCGGGCCCCCTCCAGGAGCCCGAAGCAGCCCGAGAGCATCATGTCGCCGTGGGCCACGCCCATCCGGCCCAACCCCTTGGCCTTGGCCCTCTGGGGCCCGGTGATGATGGTGGTGGCGTAATCGCCCTTTTCCGTGACCTGGCAGCCGTGGCCCTGGGTCTCCGCAACCTCCTGGTTAGTCAGTTCGCCCTTTTGGAACCTGGTCAAATGGTCGGCCAGGGTCTCCGGAGAGAGCAGCCCGGTGTGGTGCTCGTAGATGCCTTTGACCCGGCCCGCCCGGAAGAGGAAGGCCACGGTGTGGCCGTTGCCCACGTTGAGCACGGTCAGGCCCCGGTCCCCCACTGCGCCCATGAACTCGTCCTGGAGCGCACCCAGGAGTGCGGCCGAAGCGCTGTCCGCCACCACCGCGCCGGGCAGGTTGCGGGCCAACCCCGCCAGCCGGGTCAGCTTTTCCGGGGGCTTCAGATAAAACAGGGCCTTGGGGTCGCCGCCCCGGCCCAGAAACTCGGTCCAGGTCTCGAACCGCATCTCCCTGGAAGAGCGGGCGTCCGAAAAACCGTGGTCCTGGGCCGCGGCCGCGTAGTTTTGGGGCAGGGACAACCCGAAATGGTCCAAGGCGTGGGCCAGGCCCCGCAGATCCACATCCCCGCACTGGACATGGAGCGAGCCCTCGGGCTTGGTCTCGCTGATCTCCACGCCCATGGCCTTGACCCGCTCCAGGTCGTCGAACATGCTCAGGCCCGGCCGCTCCTGGGAAGAGACCTTGTATCCGGCCTTAAGGTGGTCCTTGACCGCCATGGTCACGGCTCCGCCGCCCATGAGCTCGCCCCACAGCCACACATCCCGGCCCTGGGCCGTGGCCTGGCGGATCTTGGCCGCGGCCACCCGGCTGGGCGAGGGCAGAACCATTTTGCACATCCCCTCCAGGGGCAGGCCCGGCTCGTAAATCAGGATATCCTGGGTTCCGGCCCCGATATCCATGATCAGCCAGCGGCGGTCCTCTCCCGGCGAGGCATGATCATGGTGGTGATGGTCGTGGCTGTGATCGTGTCCGTGATCATGGCTGTGCCCGCGGTCGTGGTGATGGTGATGGCTGTGGTCGTCGCTGTCATGCATGGCCTTGTCCTATCCTCTCTCCCGGGCCGCCCGGAGAACCAGCTCGGCCGCGTTTTCTCTGGCCTGATTGAATTTTTCAGAATCGAATCCAGGATTCCACTTTCCGGAGCACAGTTCGTCCGAGACCACCAAGACCCCGGCCGCGGCCTTTTGGCGGAACGCAGCCACGGTTAAAAGGGCCGAAGTCTCCATCTCCACGGCGCTCAGGCCCTGGCGCCGGTAGTCCTCCACCTTTTCCCGGGTCTCCCGGTAGATGGCGTCCGTGGTCCAGACCCGGCCTGGTTTCAGGGTCAGGTCCAGCCTCCTGGCCGATTTCAGAAGCAGCTCGGCCGTGGCCCTGTCGGGCCGTGGTTCGCCTTCCAGGGGATAATGGGCCGAGGTTCCTTCCTCGCAGGAGGCGCCCTCCACAAGCAGGAGGTCGCCAATTTTCAACTCCGGGCGCAGAGACCCAGCCCAACCCAGAAAGATCAACCTCTCCACCCCCAAGGCGAACAGCTTTTCCGCGACCATCACCGCCTGGGGCGCGCCCAGGGCCGGACCGGCCAGGGCGAATCCGCCAGTTTTGGGCAGAAGAACCTTGAAAAAATCCCGAACCTTGGCCGGCTCCGCCTCTCCGGCCGACTCCCCCAGAAGATCCAAATCCTGTCTGGTCAATCCCAGCACGGCGGTCTTGGGCAAAAAAGGCTCGCCACTGAGCCGTCGGGGGTTGATCAGAACCGGAGTATTCATAGCAGCCGGAGTTTATCATAAAAGGGATCTCCCGTCTCGGCTTTGAGGAAGCCTCTCAAAAGTCCCTTCGGATGGCTAACTTTATTGACAACACAAAGGATTACAGATATTATCCCCGCTTTGGGCGAACCCCAAAAAAGGACCTGAACAGGAGCGAGAAAGAGCGGTATGTTCGAAGGACTTCAGGACAGGCTGGGTGCGGCTTTCACCAAGCTGCGCGGTCAAGGCAAGCTGACCGAGGATAACATCAAGTCAGGTCTACGGGAAGTCCGCCTGGCCCTGCTGGAAGCCGATGTCCACTATCAGGTCGCCCGTGATTTCGTCAACAAGGTTCGGGAACGCTCTCTGGGCCAGGAGGTGCTCTCCTCCCTGACTCCGGGCCAGCAGGTGGTCAAGATCGTCCATGAGGAACTGACCGAACTCATGGGCTCCACCCATCAGGACCTGGACCTGACCGGAAAGACCCCCCACAGCATCATGCTGGTGGGCCTCCAGGGCTCGGGCAAGACCACCACCGCGGCCAAGCTGGCCCGTCATCTGGCGGCCACGGCCAAGGAGAAGCCCCTTCTGGTCCCGGCCGACGTCTACCGCCCCGCGGCCATAGACCAGCTCAAGACCCTCAGCGGCCAGATCAACATCCCGGCCTACGACTCCCAGCCCGGACAGAAGCCCGAGGCCATCTGCCAGGGGGCTCTGTTCCAGGCCGAGACCTCGGACCGTTCCCTTCTGATCGTCGACACGGCCGGACGTCTCCATGTGGACGACGAACTCATGGCCGAACTGAGCCGGCTCAAGAAGCTGCTGCGGCCCCAGGAGATAATCCTGGTGGCCGACGCCATGACCGGCCAGGACGCGGTCAACGCGGCCCTCCAGTTCCACCAACAGGTGGGCCTCACCGGAGTGGTTCTGACCAAGATGGACGGCGACGCCAGGGGCGGCGCGGCCCTGTCCATCAAAGCCACGGTCGGGGTGCCTATCAAGTTCATCGGCGTGGGCGAAAAGATGGACGCCCTGGACGCCTTCCATCCGGAGCGGATGGCCTCCCAGATTCTGGGCATGGGCGATGTTCTGAGCCTGATCGAAAAGGCCCAGGCCGTGGTCGACCAGAAGGAAGCGGCCAAGCTGGCCAAGAAGCTCAAAAAGTCCCAGTTCGATCTGGAGGATTTTTTGACTCAACTGCGCCAGCTGAAAAAGATGGGTTCCATGGAACAGATCTTGTCAATGGTCCCCGGAGTGAATAAGATGATGAAGGGGGCCAAGGATCTCAACCCGGACGGCAAGGAATTAAAGCAGACCGAGGCGATCATCCTGTCCATGACCGCCCAGGAACGGGTCAATCCGAAAATACTTAATGGTTCGCGCCGAAAAAGAATCGCCCAGGGGGCGGGCGTCAGCGTGGCCGATGTTAATAAATTGATGAAGAATTTCCAACAAATGCAAAAAATGGTCAAGAATATGGGACGCAAGGGAGCCAGGGGAATGGGTGACCTACAGAGTTTCTTGGGCTCCTAAGTGCGCTTAAAGGTTTGCAAACGCCGAAACATAACCTAAAATATGGTCAGAGAAGAGAAGGACGATGCCTGTAAGGATTAGATTGACCCGGAAGGGGGCTAAAAAAAGCCCATTTTACAGAGTGGTGGTCGCCGATTCTGAAGCACCCAGGGACGGGAGATTTATCGAGGTTCTGGGAACCTACGACCCCCGCCAGGATCCTGCTGAAGTGAAGATCGATGGAGACCGTTTGGATTATTGGCTCGGCAACGGGGCCCAACCGTCCGACACGGTACGCTCTTTGATCAAGAAAGCAGTGTCTTCCTGAGGCTTGCCGGGGCTGAAGCGGATCACCGTGGACTCAAGGGGGGAGAATGAAAGAGCTCATCAAGCACATCGCGCAGTCTCTGGTGGACAACCCCGAACAAGTGGCGGTCTCCGAGATAGAGGGAGAACAAACTTCCGTCCTTGAGCTACGGGTGGCCAAGGAGGATCTCGGCAAGGTCATCGGCAAGCAAGGCCGAACGGCCCGGGCCATGAGAACCATCCTGAGCGCCGCTTCAACCAAGATCAAGAAACGGGCCGTGCTGGAAATAATTGAGTAGGGATTCAATTAAGGAAAACTTTATTGTCCTGGGCGTGGTGATCCAGGCCCATGGCTTAAAAGGAACGATCAGAGTCCGTTCTTTTGCAGAATCGCCCCAAAGTTTCGAGGCGGCCCGGAAAATCCTGCTTAGGCCGGAAAATGGTCCGGAACGCTGGACCGAGGTGGAGTGGACCAAACCCCACCCCAAGGGGGTGCTTCTCAAATTGAACGGCATTGATACGCCGGAGAAGGCCGGTCTTCTGAAAGGAGCGGAGATCGGAGTAGATCGTTGCGACCTGCCGGATCTCCAGGAGGGGGAGTACTTCTGGGCCGATCTGATCGGCCTGGAGGTTTTGACCAGCGCCGGCCAACTGCTGGGACGGGTGGTCAACATGTTTGAAACCGGGGCCAACGACGTCATGGTGGTCCAGGGCGCCCGGGGAGAGGTCCTCATCCCGGCCGTGGAAGCGGCGGTGGCCGAGGTCGACTTTGAGGCCGGGCGGATAATTTTGGCCGAGTTGGCCGGTCTGGTCCCGGAAGAGACCGGCGGCGAATCCGAGGAGGAGGCGGTTTGACCGTCTCCGCTTTCCATGTTCTTTGAGATACTGACCCTTTTCCCGGAAGCGGTGGAGGGCTATCTGGAGGCCTCCATCCTGGGACGGGCCCGGAAAGAGGGGCTGGTCAGGGTCGAGGTTACCAATATCCGCGACTTTGCCCTGGACAAACACCAGGTCACCGACGACCGGCCCTACGGTGGGGGGGACGGAATGCTGATGAAGCCGGAACCCCTGGCCGCAGCCATCCGCCAGGCCCTGCCCGGACGGGTGCTGCTCACCTCGCCCCGGGGCGGGCCCTTTGATCAGGCTCAGGCCCGGGAACTGACCGGGCTGGACAAGGTCATCCTGGTCTGCGGCCGTTACGAGGGGGTGGACCAGCGGGTGATCGACCTCCTGGTGGACCAGGAGATATCCGTGGGCGATTACGTCCTTACCGGAGGCGAGATAGCGGCCCTGGCCATTATCGACGCCACAGCCCGGCTCATACCGGGCGTCCTGGGCGGGGACGACTCCAACGCTGAAGACTCCTTCAGCCGGGGCCTTCTGGAGCATCCCCACTACACCAGGCCCAGGGAGTTCGAGGGCCTGGAGGTTCCGGAGGTGCTGCTCTCGGGAGACCACGCCCGAATCAGGCGCTGGCGGGACCAGGAATCGGTCCGGGTTACCCTGGCCAACCGTCCGGAACTTCTGGACAAGGTCGAACTGACCGAGGAAGAGCGGGACTGGGCCCGGGCCATGGGCTGGAAACAGGCGGACTGAATGGCCGGGCCACGAGTGGCGGTGGGGCTGGTTCACTATCCGGTGGTGGATAAGAACGGCAGGGAGATAGCCTCGGCCGTAACCCCCACCGACCTGCACGACCTGGCCAGATCCTCCCGGACCTACGGGGTGGAATCGCTGTGGATCATCACCCCCCTGCGCGACCAGCAGAAGCTGGCTGTGAGGATGATGAGGTTCTGGCAAAAAGGCGTGGGAGCGGGTTATAATCCCAACCGCGGCCAGGCCCTGGACCTGGTCAGGATCGTGGGCGACCTGGACCAGGCCCTGGCCGGCCAGGTCGGGATTTGGCAAGAGGAACCTCTGGTCTGGGCCACCAGCGCCAGCCAGGAATTTGATAAGAGGTTGGGGTTTACCCCGGCCAGGGAGATAATCCACCGGAGCAGACCGGTGTTTTTATTGTTCGGCACAGCCTGGGGCCTGGCCCCGGAAATTGTTGAAAGGTGCGATCGCATTCTGGCGCCGCTTCAAGGGCCCGGAAAATATAATCATCTGTCCGTTCGCTCGGCGGCGGCTGTTGTCCTGGACAGGCTCTTGGGCCTGTCCGAAGGAGAGGAAGATGAACCCTATTGAACAACTGGAAATGGAACAGATCAGGATAGACCATCCTGAATTCAGACCTGGAGACAACGTCAAGGTCCATGTCAAGATCCGAGAAGGCGAAAAGGAACGGATTCAGATCTTCGAGGGGGTCTGCATTCGCAAGGCCAAAGGCCAGACCGGCGCCTCCTTCACGGTCCGCAAGGTCTCCTATGGAGTGGGAGTGGAGAGGGTTTTCCCGACTCATTCGCCGATCATCGACAGGATCGAAGTCACCCGCAGAGGAAAAGTAAGACGTTCCCGGTTGTACTACCTCCGCCAGCGTTCGGGCAAGGCGGCCAGGATCAAGGAACGGATGTAACCCCGGTCGTGGCTGGTCCTGACTGGAGTTTCGAACAGGAAGCGCTTCAGGCCGGACACGGGTATATTGCAGGGGTGGACGAGGCGGGCCGGGGACCTTTGGCCGGACCGGTGGTTACGGCGGCGGTGATCCTGCCGTACAATCGAAATATAGACGGGGTCAGGGATTCTAAGAAACTGAGCCACGAGCAACGGCTCAAGGCCCGGGAAAGAATCCTCAAGGGCGCTTTGACCTTTGCCTGGGGGGCCGCCTCGCCGACCGAGATCGACCGGCTCAACATTCACCGGGCCACTCTGCTGGCCATGCGCCGGGCCGTTCTGAAACTTCGGCCCGGCCCGGATTATCTTTTGGTTGATGGCAAATTCACCTTGGATCTTCACCCCGGTTACGGACAGCGGGCTGTGATCAAGGGTGATGATCGCTCGGTTTCCATTGCTGCGGCCTCCATTCTGGCCAAGGTTATGCGGGACGAGATCATGGTCAGGCTGGCCCACTTCTTCCCCGGCTACGGTCTTGAGCAAAACAAGGGCTATCCCACCAAGGATCACCGGGAGGCCCTGGCCCGGCTGGGGCCCTGCCCGGCCCATCGCCGCTCCTTCGGCCCGCTCAAACAGATTCAGGGGTGTCTGTTCCCGTGAATAGGCTGGGCCAAGAGGGCGAAGACCTGGCCGTGACCTACTTGGAGAGAGCGGGCTATTCCATTTTGGGACGGAACGTTCGCCTTTCCGGCGGGGAGCTGGACGCGGTGGCCAGAGACGGCGAAGTGGTCGTCTTTGTGGAGGTCAAAACCAGATCCGGCAGCCGGTTCGGCCCCCCCCAGGAAGCGGTCGACCTGGCCAAGCAGAGGCGTCTCACCCGGCTGGCTCAGGAATGGCTCCAGGTTCACGGCCTGAGCGAGTCCCGGGCCAGGTTCGACGTGGTCTCGATCATGATCGAAAACCGGGGCAAGCCGCTGCTGCGGATCTTCAAGAACGCCTTTGAGGCCGTGTCATGAGTTCGACGGCGGTCCCCAGAGGGCGCCTCTATATTCTGGCCACACCCATCGGAAACTTAGGCGACCTGACCCACAGGGCGGCCCAGACCCTGGCCCAGGTGGACCTGGTGGCTGCCGAGGACACCCGCAGGACCCGGAAGCTGTTGAGCCATCTGGGGATCAAGGTCGAACTGCTGAGCTACCGGGAGCAGAACCGGACCGTTGCGGGCGACAGAGTTCTGGCCGCTCTGGAAGCGGGCCGGGACGCGGCCCTGGTCAGCGACGCCGGCACCCCGGTGATCTCCGATCCCGGATCGGATCTAGTGGCCCGGGCCGTGGAGGCCGGCCTAACGGTCGTTCCGATTCCCGGCCCCTCGGCTGTGGCCGCCGCTCTTTCGGTCTCCGGCTTCCAGGCCGACCGCTACACCTTCGCCGGTTTTCTCCCGGCCAAAACCAAGGCCAGACAGGAATTCCTGAGGGAATTGGCCCCACGCCGGGAACCCCTGGTTTTTTTTGAAGCTCCCCATCGTCTTGCCAAGTCCCTTGGTGATATACTGTCTGTCATGGGACCGCGCCGAGCCGTGCTTTGCCGGGAGTTGACCAAGATCAACGAGGAGATCGTCAGGGGCGACCTGGAGGATCTGTCCGGCTGGGCCGCCGGGGCCGACCGGATCAAGGGGGAGATCACCTTGATCCTGGCCGGGGCTCCGGCTGATGCCCGCCCCGATGATCGGGAGACGGTGCTCCGGGAGTGGCAGGAAGCCAGAACCAAGGGGCTGCCCCCCAGTCAGGCGGCCAAGGAGGTGGCCTCGCGGACAGGGCTGTCCAGAAGCGAGATCTACCGCCTGGGACTGGGCCATGAACAGCCGGCTCCCCCCTCCCAGGCGGCGAGGTCGAAAGACGGCACAAAAAAGGAACTCGGATCCGAAAGGCTAGGCATGCAGGATTCCCCGGCAATCTCGTACACCCGGAAATTAACCCTTACCAACACCCGGGGACTGCACGCCCGGTCGGCCACCAGGATAATCCAGCTTCTACAGCAGTTTGAATGCAAGGCCTGGTTCGTCAAGAACGGACAGACCGTGGAGGGCGATTCCATCCTCTCCCTGCTGACTTTGAACTGCCCCCGGGGCTCGGTGGTCGAGGTCCGGGTCGAGGGAAGCCAGGCCGAAGAATGCCTTGATGAGCTGGGGCTTTTATTCGCCCGTAACTTTGACGAGGAATAACCCCTTTCATGAAAAAAATATCCGCCACCCCGGCCTCTCCCGGAATAGTAATCGGCAGGGTCTATCACGTCCAACGGACCAAGACCGACGTGGTCTACCAGGAGGTGGTCGGTCCGGGACAGGTGGTCGGCCAACTCCATATTCTGGACCAGGCCCTGGCCAAGGCGGAAGAGGAACTGAAACGGATCTGGGACAGGGTCGAGAAAGAACTTCCCGCCCAGGCGGTCCTCATCGAGGCCCACCTGATGATCCTCCGTGATCCCATGTTTCTGAGCGAAATAAAGAGGATGATCGAGGATTCCCAGGTCACCGCGGCCTGGGCGGTCATAAGCGTGGCCAAACAGATCGCCGAAAAGTTCTCCGGAATCGACGACCCTTATCTGAGAAGCCGGGTGGAGGACCTGGAGACGGTCGCCGAGAGGATCGTCAGGTTTATCCAAGGCGAAGAGGATACGCCAGTGGAGGCCATCAGGGAGAGGGCCATCCTCATCGCCCATCATCTTTCCCCGGCCGATACAACCCAACTGAACGTGGATCGGGTCATGGGGTTTGTAACCGAGATGGGCGGCCGGACCTCTCACACCGCCATCGTGGCCCAGGCCCTGGAGCTGCCCGCCGTGGTAGGGCTGGAGCATGCCCTGGAACAGATCCCCAGCGGCTCGGTGATCATCCTGGACGGAACCAAGGGCCGGGTCATAGTCGACCCGGACGATGAGCACCTGATCCGCTACGAGGATCTGAGAGCCCGCTACTCGGCCTTTACGGCCGAAATGAAATCCAAATCGGCCCTGCCCGCCCGGACCGGAGACGGACGTCAACTGACCGTTCTGGCCAATATCGAGCAGCCCGGCGAGGGGCTCTCCGCCCTGGAACAGGGGGCGGAGGGGATCGGCCTTTTTCGGACCGAATTTCTTTATCTTTCCCAGCCCCAACTGCCCCAAGAGGAGCAACTCTACCAGAACTACCGGGAGGTGGTCCAGGCCATGGAAGGCCGCCCGGTGACCATCAGGACCCTGGACATCGGGGGGGATAAGTTCGCCCACCACTTCGACCTGGTTCCGGAGATGAACCCGGCCATGGGCCTGCGGGCGGTACGGTTCTGCCTGAGGCGGGTGGATATCTTCAAGACCCAGCTGCGAGCCATCCTGCGGGCCTCGGCCCTGGGGCCGGTCCGGGTCATGTTCCCCATGATCTCGGGAGTTCAGGAGTTCCGCCAATGCGTCGCCATTCTGGACCAGTGCAGGGAGGAGCTTACGTCCGAGGGCGGACAATACGACGAAAATTTGCATGTGGGATGCATGCTGGAGGTGCCCTCGGCCGTGTTCGTGGCCGATCTCTTGGCCAAGGAGGTTGATTTCGTCTCCATCGGGACCAACGACCTGATCCAATACAGCCTGGCCATAGACCGGGTCAACGAGTATGTCTCGCACATGTATAAACCCTTTCACCCCGCCATTTTGAGGATGGTGGGCGCCATTCTCAAGGCCGGCGCCGAGGCCGGCATTCCGGTGGGCATGTGTGGCGAGATGGCGGCCGACCCCTGCGCCGTACCCCTGCTCCTGGGCATGGGTTTGACCGAGGTTTCAGTCAACCCTCAGGCCGTGCCCCGGGTCAAGCACATTACCCGGATGAGTTCCTGGGCCGAATCGATCCGCCTGGCCGAAAAAGTGCTCCAATTCGAGACAGAGGAGCTGATCTCACAGTTTCTGAACCAGGACCTGAACCGGCTCATGCCGGAAACCTTTGGGCCGGACGGCCTGATGCTTTATTGACTAAAGCCCCGGCGCACCGCCCTCCAGCGGGCCCGTGTATATGCCGCGACGCCGCCCGGCGGCCCCGCGGCCAGGGGATGATCCATGAGCGATAAGATAAAGATGGTGGCCAAAAACAGAAAAGCCCGCTTTGAATACTCCATCGAGGAGACCCTGGAGGCCGGGATGGTCCTGCAAGGCACGGAGGTAAAATCGTTGCGCCAGGGCCGGGTCAACCTCAAGGACGGTTACGCCCGGATCAAGGATGGGGAATTGTGGCTGGAGAACATCAACATCTCTATTTATCCCTTTTCCCACTACGGCAACCACGACCCGGAGCGGTCCCGCAAACTGCTCCTGCACAAACACGAACTCCGGCGCCTGACCGGGAAAACCGCGGAGCGGGGCTATTCCCTGGTTCCCCTGTCCCTCTATTTCAAAGATGGGCGGGCCAAGGTTCAGTTGGGCCTGGCCAAGGGCAAAAAGATGCGGGACAAACGCCAGGCCATTAGGGAACGCCAGGAGTCCAGAGAGGTGGAAAGGGCCCTCAAGAAGGAGTACCGCTGACCAGGAGCTGTTGATCAGCTCTCCTGCATGATACCCGGCGCTGGTTTGTGGCGGTCCAGGCCTTCCATGATATCATTATAGGGGTGACCACCAAGCTCCCCACCAGAAAACTCGGAAACAAGACCGTCCGCCTTCCTTTTGCGTCCTTGACCCATTTCTGTTTTTTCATTTTTTTAGCTCTCGTCCAGATCCCAATCTTGCCGGAAACTGCTTCGGCGCTAAACCTCATCCCCCTGCTGGACTCCGAACTGGGCAACAGGCCGGGGATGATAAGCTACCGTGTGCGCCACCACGACCGGGCAAAAATCCGCCACCAGGACAGCCATCTCGCCAGGACAGACCAAAATATACAGATATTCTGGCCTGTTTTCCGGTCCGGCAGCAACGAACTCAATCTCTACGGCGGAATCAGCGCCAGGGAGTTTGAGACTGAATTGAGGTTTCCGTCCTCCGAGCGCAAGTTGCCGGACGATCTTTACCGTCTCAGCCTGGGGTTCGGTTTTGAGCATATAAACGAACGGGGCTGGCTCTGGAACCTGGTCAACTTCCTCAATTCACCCACCGACAAACCCCTGGCCAACGGAGACGTAATCGGGATCAACAGCACCCTGGTTTTGCGAATCCCCCACCGGGCCAACAACGCCCTGATCCTGTTTCTCAATTACTCCAGTATCAGGTCCTCCTTCAAGGGAGTTCCCCTGCCCGGAATAGGCTACTGGTATGAAAGGGGCCAACAGATCAGGACCATGATCGGCCTGCCTTTTGCCCTGGATTGGCGGCCCGCTCCGAG
The DNA here is from genome assembly GCA_963662305.1 of Desulfarculia bacterium. Lineage (GTDB taxonomy): Bacteria > Desulfobacterota > Desulfarculia. Next base: position 357,047 of record OY759352.1, read on the forward strand.
AGCGAAACTGCTGGTCAACTATATTCCCGTGCGAGACCTCTCGGCCACGTTCAGCTACCAGCTGACGGAGCGGGTGAAGGCCTACCTGAACTTTGACTGGTCCAGCGATTCCTATCTTCTGGCCGACAGGACGGATATTGACGAAAGGCTCCACTCCTATGAAAAGCGGCTGGGGATCGGCCTTCAGATAGCCCTCGCCCGGTTCATCCACCTCGATCTTTCGGCCGGATATGTCTTTGATTCCTATTTTTTCTTTGGAGAAGGTTTTGAGGACCGCGAAAACGACCGGGTCGACCTTGAGGGCGGTGCGATTTTTTCCGCTTCCCTGAATTTCGGCTTCAAGTGGTGGTAGGCGGATAAACTTCATGGCCGTTTTATAGCGGATGTCATAAATCTGTTCCGATTCGGCTGCCGGGGGTGTGACCCCGGCAGCACATTTAGCTTTTGAACCGGAACGTTATTCTGACAAACACCCTAACGGGAAGGCCGGCCTGGTCCCAGATCCAGGCGGTCTCCGTTGAGCAGGACCGTACTTTTGAACCTGCCCTTTAAGGCCTGCCTAAAAACCTTTTGATCCAGGCCCATCAGCTTATCGGCCCTTTTGAATAAACCGGCCACGGTCAGCCCTTCCTCCACTTCCAGTCCGGCTTCCTTGACCTGAGGTCCCCGGTCCCCCATGAACGCCGCTCTGACCCTGATGCGCAATCCCGCCGCCTCTGCCCCTCTGGAAAGCCTTCCGATGCTTCTTTTCCTCACCCGTTTCCGGACGCCGTCTTTCCCAGCCCTTCCAGGCCCAGCTCCTTCAAGCGTGCGGGAAGGATCGTCCCGCTGTCCTCGTCCCAGCCCATGACCCGGTAGAAATCCCTGGCCATGCCGTCCAGATCCAGGGTTATCCCCTTGGCCGGCCCTTTTTCCGGGGCCGGATCGCCATAGACTCTGGGGTGGGGTTTGAAATCCCGCAACGGGTTGAGCCCCTGGCGCAGGTTGAAGGCGTGCCTGAGCTGTTCCACCCGTTCGCCGATAACCAGGTACTCGTCATTGGTCAAGCCCATCCCCGTGGCCGCGTTGATCCACTCGCCCAGGGGTATCCTGGCTCCGATCTGGGTTCCGAACAGGCAGACCCCGGCACAGTCCACCACCATTTTGAAAAAGCTGCCCAGGGCCAACCCCTGGGCTTTGTCCTCAATCCGGAAGCGCTGTTTACGGCCGCTCAAGGCCGAAATTTTTTTGGCCCGTTTGAACTGCTTTTCAAATAGCCACAGGTCCAGGTAGGTCTGGGAGGTGATGGTGTGGCGGCCCGGAGTGGGCTCGCAATAATAGGCCAGGCCGTAACCCGGATCGTACTTGGGATCATGCATGGCCGGCTCCACCCCGCCGCAGTGGACGGCATACCGGTCCGCCCCCCGGCCGATCCGTTCCGCGGCCAGCCTGACCCCGTCGGCCAGCACATCGCCTATGCCCCGGCGTTGGATGATCATCTCCACCAGCCGGATAATGGACCGGCCGTCGCCCCAGGAGAGATCCAGCCCCCCGGTGTCGGCCCGGGTGATGATCCCCTCCTCCAAAAGCTCCACGGCAAAGGCGGCCACGGCTCCGCAGGAGATGGAGTCCAGCCCGGCCCTGTTGACCATGTCGTTGAGGATGAGGATGGTCTCCAGGTCGTTATTCAGGGACAGGGAACCGAAGGCGCAGAGGGTCTCGTACTCGGGTTTGTGGCTCTCAGCCTCCTGCCCTGCCCTTCCGGGAAGCTCCAAGACCCCGCCGCACCGCAGGGGGCAGGAAAAACAGCCGTACTTTTTGGTCTCCCGGGCGGCCATGGCCTCGGCTCCGATCTGCTGAGAAAGGGACAAGGGAAAATCAAGATAACCCACCCCTCCCCAGTTTTTGATGGGGCTGTCGCCGTTCTCTGCCGACATGGCCGTTAGGCCGGGGGTGCCGTACTTGGACAGAATCACCTTCCACAGCTTGGCCGGTTCCCGGGTGTGGATTGTCCCGATCCGGGTGAACCGGCCCACCAGGCCCAGCAGCCTGTCGCCGAGAAGCCTCTGCAGCCCTCCGCCCCCCCGGACCCTTTCCCGGAAATCGCGGGTCAAGGCTTTCAGGGCCGCTGGATCAGCCGTGGCCACCTTCCTGCGCCCGGCGGCCACCACGGCCTTGAGGTTTTTGGAACCCATGACCGCGCCCAGACCGGAGCGGGCCGCCATCCGGCCCCGGTCTGTGCCGATCCCGGCCATGAGGGAGAGGTTCTCCCCGGCCGGGCCGATCAGGGCGGCCTGGGCCCTTTTGCCGTGGCGCTCCTTGAGCACGGCCTCGGCCCTGATCAGGTCCAGGCCCCACAGGTCCATGGCCGGTTCCAGCCTGGCCTCCCCGTCGTCCAGGAAAAGATAGACCGGCTCCTGGGCCCTCCCGGAGATAAAAACCCCGTCCACCCCGCAGCGCTTCAGGGCCGGAGAGAAGTATCCGCCGCAGTTGGCGTCGCCCCAGCCCCCTGTCTGGGGCGAAAGGCCCGTCACCAGGAACCGGCCGCTGAACAGAGCTCCGGTGTCGGTGAGCAGCCCCGAAACAAAACCCAGAATGTTCTCCGGCCCAAGGGGGTGAATCCCGGGCTTTATCCGGTCGTAAAGGATCCTGGCCGCCAGGCCCACCCCGCCCAGGTATTTGGCATAGAACTCCTCGGGCAGGTCCTGGTACTCCAGGGTGCCCTTGCTCAGATCCACGTTGAGGATCCGGCCCCAATATCCCCTGCCCAGGAGCCCCTCCTTGGCCTTAGTCATTAACACTCTCCAGCATTTCTACAAATTTATTCATTTTCCGGCCGGAGCCCTTGCCTTGTCAAGGCTGTATGGGCCGTGATACTCTGCCCGGAGTCTCCCCACAATACGTTTTCATGGAGGTCGCCTTGCCCCTGAACAAAGGTCAATCCACGCTGATCCAACGGGTTCAGAATCGGGATCTGTGCACTTTCTGCGGGGCCTGCGCCTCGCTCTGTCCCTATTTCAGATCGTGGGAGGGACGTCTGGTCAAGCTGGACACCTGCGACCTGGAGACAGGACGGTGTTTTCTCAACTGCCCCCGGACCGGTCTGGACCTGGACGCTCTCTATGGGGCCGTCTTCGGCGGGAAGCATGTGCCGGTGGAGATGGGCCCCTGCCTGGAGGTGGTCATGGCCAGGGGCACGGACCCCCGGTTCAAGGGCCAGGTCCAGACCGGGGGCGCGGTCACGGCCCTTTTGAGCTCGGCCCTGGAAGGCGGGGCCATCCAGGCGGCGGTGCTCACCGCCAGGGGGGAGGACCTTCTGCCCCAAGGCCGGATCGCCAGATCGGCCGGGGAAGTCCTTGATTGCGCCGGTTCCTCCTACGTGGCCGGTCCCGCCCTGGAGGCCTTCAACGCCGCGAACGGATCAGGGGAAACCCTGGGAGTGGTAGGGTTGCCCTGCCAGATCCAGGCCCTGGCCAAAATGCGGCTCAACCGGGAGTTCGACCCTGACAAAAAGATCGACCGGCTGGGCCTGACCGTGGGCCTGTTCTGCACTTGGGCCCTGGATTACCAATCTTTCTCCGGGTTCTTCCGGTCCCGCTTTTCGGACCGGAAGATCCTGGGCCTGGACATCAGCCCCCCGCCCCAGAGACTCCTTTCGGTGACCACTCCCCAAAGTCGGGAGGAGATCCCCCTGGACGAAATCCGGGAATTTATCCGGCCCGGCTGCAAGGTCTGCCTGGACATGACCTCGGAGCTGGCCGACATCTCGGTGGGCACCGTGGAGGGAAGACCGGGCTGGAACACCCTGGCGGTCAGAACAGAGAGAGGCCGGGCCGGGCTGGAGATGGCCCAATCACGGGGCGCCCTGGAGACCAGGCCCCTGCCCCCGGAAAGCCTGGCCCATCTCAAGGAGGCCTCGTTGCTTAAAAAATCCAGGGGGTTGGCCGCGTTACGGGAGAGGGCCGAGACCAAAGACTGTTACCTGGATCTGGATTCGAAGATGGGGCGGGCAATCATCGAGGCCGTCGAGGGGGTGGAAGCATGACCGCGATCAACCAGGACGCGCCGGGCAGAACAGCGCTCCTCATGGGCAACGAGGCCATCGCCAGAGGGGCCGTGGAGGCAGGGGTGTCGGTCTGCGCCGGGTATCCGGGCAACCCTTCCTCGGAGATTATCGCCACCTTGGCCCAGGCAGGTCCGGACCTGGGCCGCCACGTGGAATGGTCGGTCAACGAAAAGGTGGCCCTGGAAACGGCCATGGCCGCCTCCTTCACCGGGCTGCGGGGCCTGGCCGTCATGAAGCAGAACGGACTCAACGTGGCCGCCGACGCCCTCATGACCCTGGCCATGACCGGATGCAGGGGCGGCCTGGTGGTGGTGGTCTGCGACGACCCCGGAGCCATTTCCTCCAACAACGAGGAGGACACCAGGGCCTTTGCCAAAATAGGAGACCTGCCCCTCCTGGAACCGGCCCACATCCAGGAGGCCAAGGACATAACCAGATGGGCCTTTGAACTTTCCGAAAAGCTGGCTCTGCCGGTTCTGGTCCGCTCCACTACCAGGGTCTCCCACGCCAGGGGCGCGGTGGTCCTGGGCGAGTTGGCCCAGGAGCCGCCCCAGCCCTGGTTCGACGCCTCGGCTCCGTTCATCAGCGTTCCGCCCACGGCCGCCCATCAGGCCCTGAAAGACAAACTCAAACGGGCCGGAGAGATCTTTGAACAGAGCCCGTTCAACTATTACCAGGGACCCAAGAACCCGGAGCTGCTGGTGGTCACCTCCGGAGTGGACCTGCTTTACACCCAGGAGGCGGCCCTGCTGCTCCAGGCCGAGGAGAGGATCGGCATTTGCAAACTGGGCGCCACCTGGCCCCTGCCGGAGAAGTTTGTTCTGGACTGCCTCAGGCGTTCGGACAGGATTCTGTTCGTGGAGGAGGTGGACGCCTTCTTGGAGGACAACGTCATGGCCCTGGCCGCCCGGCACGGCGCGGCCCTGGGGCCCAAGGAGTTTCTGGGGCGGGGTTCCGGGGCCCTCCCCCGGGTTGGGGAGACCAACCCTGATCTGGCGGCCACGGCCCTGGCCAAGATACTGGGAACGGAATACTCCCCCCGGGATCCGGAATACGCGGCCCAAGCCAGGGAGGCCGCGGCCCTGGCCCCGGAGCGGCAGATCGGCTTCTGCGCCGGGTGCCCCCATCGGGCCTCCTACTGGAGCATTAAAAACGCCCTGGCCCTGGACGGCAGGAAAGGCTTTGTGGTGGGGGACATCGGCTGCTATTCCATGGGGTTCGGCCCCTCGGGCTTCTTCCAGCTAAAGACCCTCCACGCCATGGGCAGCGGTCCGGGGGTGGCCGGGGCCATGGGCCGGTTGGCCGCCCTGGGCCTGGACCAGCCGGCCCTGACCGTGATCGGGGATTCCACCTTTTTCCACGCGGCCCTGCCCGCCCTGGCCAACGCCAGCTACAACGGGGGCAAGCTCCTGACCCTGATCCTGGACAACAGCGCCACGGCCATGACCGGGTTCCAGCCCCATCCGGGCACGGGCCTGACCGCCATGGGCAAAGACGCCCAGGTCCTAGACATAGAGGCCGTCTGCCGAGCCCTCGGGGCCCACGTGGAGGTGGCCGACCCCTTTGATCTGGAGGACTCCTGCCAAGCCCTGACCAGGCTGCTCAAACGGGAAAACGGGCTCCATGTCTTGATTATGAGGCGGGAGTGCGCCTTGAAGCGGTCCAAGCGGGAGGGGCCGAGTTATAAAATGTCCATCGATCCGGAGCGGTGTCTGGGTCAGGAGTGCGGCTGCAACCGGCTTTGCACCAGAATTTTCAAGTGCCCCGGCCTTTCCTGGGACAAGGACGCCGGCAGGGCCCGGATAGAGGAGACCATCTGCATCGGCTGCGGCGTCTGCACCCAGATCTGCCCCGGCTCGGCCATTATCGCCGAACCCGCAAAGGAGGCGGCCTGACCATGACCCTGAACCGCGATTTTCAGAACGTGATTATCACCGGCGTGGGCGGCCAGGGCAATGTGCTGGCCTCCCAGATCCTGGCCCAGATGATGCTGAACCAGGGATTCAAGGTGACCATCGGCGAAACCCTGGGCGTATCCCAGCGGGGCGGCTCGGTGATGAGCCACCTGAGGATCTCCCGGGAGAGACGGCTTTCGCCCCAGATACCCGAGGGCAAGGCCCATCTGGTCCTGACCCTGGAGCCGGTGGAGGGATTGAGGGTCCTGGGGACTTACGGCAACCCGGAAACGCGGATGGTGGCCAACACCAAACCGGTCTATCCCATCGGGGTCCTGGCCGGAGAGGCGGAATACCCCCCGGTGGAGACAATCACCCAAAAAATCAAGGAACTCACCGCCGGGCTTTGGACCTTGGACGCCACCCGGATCGGAACCGAGATGGGCGCACCCATTCTGGCCAACATCGCCCTCCTGGGCGCGGCCGTGGGGCTGGACCTGATCCAGGGCGACCGGGAGGTATTTGAAAAGGTCATCCAAGAGATCATGCCCCAGGCCAAGGCCGCGGCGAACCTGGAGGCCTTTGATAGGGGAGCCGGGGAGGTGGAGGCGGCCTAGTCCAGAACCGCGGCCGGATCGGGGAAGCAGGGCCGGACATAAGGAGGCGTGGCAGGCCGGAGAGGGGGGCTTTGGCATGCATTTTTGCATTGATGCAAAAATGCATGCCAAAGCCCCCCGGCCCCGCGCCCTTCTCCACACCCATTTATCCTCGGGGTTACACCACCCCCCCGTACCTCTCCCTGACCAGGCTGGAATGGACGAAATTAATCATGGTGTTGAAATCGAACACCGGCAAGCCGGTGGCTTCCTGGACCGCTGCCGCGTAAGGCGGCAGGTTGGAGCACTCCAGCAGAATGGTTTTAATCGCGGGGTCGGTTTTGACCAGGCCCAGAGCCCGTTCCACCACATCCGCTTCCACGGCCTCCAGGTCCAGGACCCCGCCCTCGTCCAGGATGGCCCTTCTGAAAGGGAGCGAATCCTCCAGGCCGGTAATCACCACCCGCTCCGGGAACCGGACCCCCACCGCTGCCAGATGGCGAGTCGTTATCTGGGAGCCCTCGGCCGAGATCACCCCCACCTTCTCCTCCCGGCGCAACGTCTGCTGGATAAAGGGAATCTGGAGCAGGCTGGACAGAAAAACCGGCACCTGCAGGGCCTGGGCCATCTCCTCCTGGAAAAGGGCCATGAACCCGCAGTCGCTGGTCACGGCCCGGACCCCCTGGCTCACCAGGGCCTGCCCGGCCTGGATGAACGGCTCCAGCAGGGACAGGTCGCGCCTGTAGATCAGCCGCTCGATGGAGGCCGACTTTGCCACCTGGTAGCGCACCGGAAAGGGGTAGGTGGTGGCGTTGCCCACATCCCCCGGGGGCAGAGGCAAAAGGCAGTCCAGCAGAATGATTCCGATGGTCTCCCCCGCGCTGTAACGCCCTTGTTGAGCTTTGACGATCATCCCCTCGCCCCCCTTTCTTGACCGGTGCCCAGGACAAGGCAGACCCTCCAGGCAAGATAGATGACTTGGATGTGAAACCAGATTAATTTCATGCTCCCGCCAAAGCCTTGACCCCTTGGGCGGGATTCATCGGATTGGGCGGCGCCGGGTTGACCCTCCCGGTGCCGCGCTTCATATGTTAAACAAGCGTATTTCTTTAACGCTTCATTATTTATAACTATTTTATAACAGGACTGGGGCGCCCCACGGCCGTGCAGACCAGTTCGGTCCCCAAATAGAGCATCTCCTCAGACCCCCCGCCGATGGGCGCCTGCAGGTCGCGGCGATCCAGGGAAACCTCCGGGGTTTCCGCTCCGGCCTTGCGGGCCGCCTCCCGGATCCAGGCTTCCATGATCTTGCGGGCCTGAACCACGGCCTCCTCCCTATCCCTGAAATTCAGAACCTTATCAGGCAGATGGAGCCTGAATCCGCCTTGGTCTTCCAGGGGCTTAATCAGGGCCGTACAGCGGATGATTACCCCTCCCACCACCGCGCCCACGGCGTTGGCCACCTCGGCCCTGGGCGGAATGACGAGTCTGGTTCGCAGTCTCTCGACCATGGCCGGCCCATAGGCCTCCACCGGAGCGCCGATGGCCACTACGGGATGGTTGAGGGTCAGGGAAATGGAGATGTCCCCCTTGCCGTTCCCGTTTTTTGACAAAGCCTTCCTGATCAGGAAGGAATCGATGAGCCCCTTGCCGGGCTCCTCCCCATCCAGGCCCTCTCCGGCCAGGGCGGCCCGGGCCAGCGCCTCCGCGCCCCCGGCATAGACTCCCTCAATCACCATGCGGGCCAAATCCTTCGGCTTCAGCCCCACCTGGGCGGCCAAAACAGCCGCACCCGTTTCGGCCGCCTCGGCGGACCACAGGTTCAACCGGCCCAGGGCGTGCAGAGCATCGGTGGGGGTGAACCCGCAGATGCCGATCAGACGCCTGGCCGCGGCCTGTCGCACCGGCCCCGGCAAAAAGGAGGCCGGCCCGTTCTCCTCCACCAGTCTCTCCCAGGCCGCCGGACCCTTTTCCAGTATGGCCAGCAAGGCGTCCTCCCAGGAGGAGTTGGTTCTTCTGTTTCCGCCGCCCTGGGGCATGAGAAAGACGGCCGCTCGGGAGGATCTGATTTTTCTTCTCTTCTGTTTCTTCAACTCTTCAATTATATTGGGATGCTCCAATGCTGCCAGGCACAGAGGGACGACCCTCTCCGGGCCCAGGCTCAGCTCCCCTCCGGTCTTGAGCTCCACCCGGCTGTCGCCGCCCAGGCCCACGGTCCGGATATCCACTGCCTCCACCATGGTCCGCCAGGGCCCGACCTGGGCTCCTTTGGGGTTGAGCCGGGGCTGGCCGCCCTTGAGCTGGGCGATGTCGGTGGTAGTACCGCCCATGTCCATCACCCAGAAATTGCCGTTTCCCTCCTCCCCGACCAAATGCCGGGCCCCGACCACGCTGGCCGCCGGTCCGGAGAGGATGGTCTCAATGGGCCTTTTGGCCGCCCAGGAGGCCTCCACCAGGGAGCCGTCGCCCTTGACCACCATTATCTGCCCGCCTATCCCCCTCTGGGCCAGGACATCCCTGACCGAACCGATGAGTTCCCTGATCAGGGGGATCAAGCCGGCGTTCAGAGCCACGGTGGTGGCCCGGCGGATGGAGTCCAGCCGGGAGGTCAGCATATGCCCGCAGGTGACCGGAAGACCGCTTAACTCTTCGAGGATCGCGGCCGCCCTGGTTTCGTGCTCCGGGTTGCGGACCCCGAAGTAGGAGGAAACGCCGAAGGCGTCCACCTTGCCCTTTCGGGAGAACGCCGTCTCCCGGAGCCCCTTCTCGTCCAGGGGGTGAACCTCCACGCCCTGCGAATCGTGACCGCCGGCCAGATGGATCACATCGTCCACCACCAACGCCCGTTTTAGTCCGTAGGAGTCTAGCAGGTCCTGGTCGTAACCGACCAGGACCAGACAGACCCGTCCGCCCCTGCCCTCCACAATGGCGTTGGTGGCCAGGGTGGTAGACAGGCCGGTGAGAGTTATGGACTCTGGGCCAGGGGCCCCCTCCTGGTTCAGGACGGCATCCACGGCCAAGCCGATGCCCCTGGCGAGGTCGTCGTAGGTGGTCAGGGACTTGGCCGCAAAAAGAATACGGCCGGCGGCGTGGTCCACCAGGACCGCATCCGTGTAGGTCCCTCCGGTATCTATGCCCAGCAAAACTTCCATATCTATTTTTCCAAAAAAGAAAAGACAAGGCGCCTGACGACGCCCCTCGCCCTGATGAAAGACCGCCTCCCAGAGATATCCGGGAGGCGGCTCAACCGGTCAGGCTCAGGCAATGGAAGGGGCCTCTTTTCTCAGGCCGCCGGGGACCGGACGGCTCTGCTCCGACAAAAAGCCTCAGCCTGAATTCTTCGCTTCACCATTCCCCTCCCAGGAGCGGAATGTCGATTCACCAGCCTCCAGCCGGGGATCAGAGCTCAAACACCTTGGCCCGGTAGGCCTGCAGGTATTTCATGCAGTAATCGTCCCGGCCGTCCAAGGCCTCGGCGGCGATGATGGACGCCATCATCCGCTTGTCCAGAGGATTGATGATGGCTCCGTCCAGTCCCTTGGCCACGGCCATGGTCATGAAGGTCTGGTTCATAAACTTGCGTTCCGGCAGACCGTAGGAGATGTTGGACAGGCCGCACATGGTGTGGATGCCCGGCCAGCCGGTCATGATCCGTTCCACCGCTTCCAGAAACTCCACTCCGAAACGGGTGTTGGTGGCCACCGGCTGGACCAGCGGATCTATGTAGATGTTTTCCAGAGCGACGTTGTTTTTGGTCAACCCCTCGACCAGCTTATCGGCGATCTCCATCCGCTGGTCGGCCGTCTCGGGCATGCCTTCGTCCGACATGCACAGAGCCACAACCTTCAGGTCAGTCCCGGCGACAACCGGCAGAAGCCGGTCCCAGCGATCTTTTTCCAGGGAGATGGAGTTGATCATGGGCCAGCCGTTCTTGTTGTCGTGAACGGCCAAGGCGGCTTCCAGGGCGGCAGGATCGGGGCTGTCCAGACAGCAGGGTATCTCCACCACCTCTTGAACCAGTTCCACCAGCCATTTAAGATACTCGGCCTCTTTATTTACAAATACGCCGGCGTTCACATCGATGTAGGTGGCTCCGGCTTCCGCCTGATCCTTGGCCACTTTTTCCAGGGCGGCCGTATCCTGGGCCTCTATGGCCGCTGCTATGGCTTTGCGTGAAGCGTTTATTAACTCTCCGACAATTATCATTACAAAAACCTAACCTTCCATTAGCCGCCTGGCCAGGGTCACGGCGCTGGGAGCATCCTCGGAGTACCCGCTGGCCCCGATCTGATCCGCAAAGGCCTTGGTCACCGGGGCTCCGCCGATCATGACCTTGATTCCCAGGCCCTGCTCCTTAAAAGCGGCCACGGTCTGCTCCATGGCCGGCATGGTGGTGGTCAGCAAAGCCGACAACCCGGCCAGCTCGGCCTTGTTTTCCTGGGCGGCTTTGACAAACTTATCCGCATCAACGTCCACGCCCAGATCGATGACATTAAATCCGGCGCCTTCCAACATCATGGCCACCAGGTTTTTGCCGATATCGTGCAAGTCGCCTTTAACCGTACCCACAACTATCGTTCCGGCTGGTTTGGCGTCTGAATCGGACAACAGGGGGCGAATAACCGCCAGACCGGCCTTCATGGCCTGGGCAGCCATAAGCATCTCGGGGACAAAAAGAACGCCTTCGGAAAACTTTTTTCCAACCTCGTCCATGGCCCCGATCAAGCCGTCGTTCAATATGGACTGAATGTCGGTACCAGCATCCAACTCGGTCTGCACTAGGATCGGTACCTCCGCATCCTTGAACTCAATTACTGCTTGATAAATATCCTGTACAGCCATATATCACTCCTCTATCCAAAATAATCGATTCAGCCTTCTTTAAAAAAGGCTCAAGTCGGCCAAGTTCTAGTTATAAACTCACCCTTTAAATTTCGCTACATATTTTTCCAAATCCCTTTTCAAGGCACCACCCGTCTCCGGCGGCTCATACTCGGCCAGTCTACGCTCTTTCTCCTGTTCAGCCCGGATTCGGGCCGTGGGTCTTCCGGCCGAATTCCAAGAGTCAAAGTTGTCCCGGCTCATCAATCGGGGATTAAAGAACTCGGTCCGGCACAATTTAAAGGTCTTGGGCTGGGTCAGGTACTGGCCCCCGATGCCCACCTGCCTGATCATCTCCAGATCGATGGATTCCGGAGTAATTTCCAGGGGTTTTACCATCTTCTTGATCATTCCGGCCAGTTCCTCATCAAGCATGAACTTTTCAAAGCTCATGGAGATGTAGGAGCCCAGGGTTCCGGCCGTGTGGAGGACGAAGTTGATTCCGGAGCGGACGGCCGTGGAAAGGGCCAGGGCCGACTCGGCCCCGGCCTGGCCGTCCGGGGTGAGGGAGTCGGTCAAACCTCCGCCGCTACGGCTGGGCAGACGGTAGAAATCGGCCATCCGGGCCGTGGCCGAAATGTTCTGGGACAACTCGGGTGCGCCGATGGACAGGCCTCCGGTGCGCATATCCATGGCCGAGGAGGTGGAGCCGTAGATCACAGGCGCGCCCGGCCGGACCGCCTGGGCCAGGCAGATGCCGGCCAGGATCTCGGCGTTCTGAAGGGCCAGGACCCCGGCCAGAGTCACCGGACCGGAGGAGCCGGCCATGATCAGGGAGGCCACGCAGCAGGCCTGGCCGGCCCGGGCCAGTTCCATGATGGAACCGGCCATCTCCGAAGAGAACTGCAGGGGTGACAGGGAGTTGCACAAGGAGACCGTGTAGGCCTCCTCCGTGGCCCTGTCCCCGAAAAGGATTCTAAGCATATCCACGCCCTGGGCCGCGCCCTCTCTGGAAACCGGGCTGCCCATAAAAGGTTTGTCGCACAACAAAATGGAGGACAGCAGCATGTGCAGATGGGCGGTCCGGGGCGGGACGTCGTGGGGCTCGACCATCATGAACCCGTTCATGTCCAGGTAGGGCGAGGTCTGGACCAGTTTGCAAAAGTCGTCGTAGTCGGCCATGGCGGCCTGACGCCGGCCGCCATCCGGGGTGGTTACAAAGGGCGCGCCGTATCCGGGCAGAAGCACGAAATCGTCTCCCCCGATAAAGACGCTTTTCTCCGGGTCGCGGGCCTTTACCCGGAACCGGGAGGGGCAGGTCGCCAGGGCCTCCCGGATATGGGCCTCCCGGAAAAAGACCTTTTTGCCCTCCACCCGGTGGCCCTTTTTCCTGAATATCTCCAGGGCCTCGTTCTCGTTAAAGGCCACCCCCGTGTTTGACAGGATGTCCATGGTGGAATCGTGGAGCAGGGAAAGCTCCCCCGGAGTCAGGGTCTGCATCCGATCGGGCATGGACCGCTCCTGTTGTGGTAAGGTTCAACAATGCGTTCCGCATTTTTGACGGGCCGCCGGGCCAAAACCAGGTTTTGGCCCGGCGGCCCTGACAAGGTTCAGCCCTTCAGTTTCTCATTCCGGGGATCATAGAGGGGCATGGGCGCCACCTTGGCCGGGAAGCGCTGATCCAGGATCTCCACCTCCAGGGCCGTGCCCTCCCGGGCCAGTTCCAGCTTGATGTAGCCCATGGCCAGGGACTTCTCCACCCGGTGGCCGTAGCCGCCCGAGGAGGTCATGCCCACGTACCGGTCCCCCTTCCAGATGGCGTTGTAGCCGTAGGCGTCGGCGTTTCCGGCCTGGATCTCCATGAGCACCAGTTTCTGGGGAACGCCCTCCTCCTTCTGCCTGACCAGGGCCTCCTTGCCGATAAATTCCTTGTCCAGCTTGACCTGCCAGCCGAGCCCGGCCTCCCAGGGGGTGTGGTGGATGTTCAGCTCGCCCTTCCAGGTGCAATACCCCTTTTCCAGGCGCATGGAGTCCATGGCCCGGATGCCGAACATGCCCAGGGAGAACTCCCGGCCGGCCCCCATGAGCTGGTCGTAGAGGTTGATCTGGCGCTCGATGGGATGAAACAGCTCGAATCCCAGTTCGCCCACAAAGTTCAGCCTGTTGACCTGGCAGGGGACCTTGTCGATGAGCATTTTCCGAGAGGCGGCAAAGGGGAAGGCCTTGTTGGACAGATCCGCGTCAGTCAGCTTCCGGAGGATCTTGCGGGAGTTGGGCCCCGCCAGGACCAGGCAGCCGAACCGGGTGGTCACGTCCAGAAGAGAGACGCTCTTGTCAGGGGGCAGGTTCAGGATCAGGTGGTGATGGTCGTGGCGCTTGGCCACCGCGGCCGAAACCACCATCCACTGGTTCTCATCCACCTTGGTGCAGGTCATGTCGCACAGAAAGGCGCCCTCTTCAGTCAGGGCCGGAAAAATGGCGATCTGCCCCACCCGGGCCGGGGCCTTGTTGCAGGAGAGCCTGTTCAGGTAGGCCTCGGCCCCTTCGCCGGAGACGAGCCACTTGGAGAAGCCGCTCAGATCCAGGAGCCCGGCCGACTCCATGACCATCCGGCATTCCTTTTTCACCGGCTGGAACCAGTTGGACCTGCGCCAGGAGTCCACGTCCGCGTCCCCGGCCCTGCCCGAGAACCACTGGGGCCGCTCCCAGCCGAAGGTCTCGCCGAAGACCGCCCCGGCCGCCTTCTGGCGGTCGTAGATGGGCGAAACCTTCATGGGCCGGCCAGCCATGCGCTCCTGAAAGGGGAAGGGCACGGCGTAGAGCCGGGGGTAGGTGTCGGCCACCTTCTGGGCGTTGTACTCCTTGTTCACGTAGGCCCCGTAGCGCCGGGAGTCGGCCGGCCAGAGGTCGATCCCGGGCTGGCCGTTGATCATCCACTCGGCCAGGTACCGGCCGATGCCCCCGGCCTGGGTGATACCGAAGGAGTACCCGCAGCAGAGCCAGAAATTTTTCAGGGGAAAGGCCGGGCCCACCAGGGGGTCGCCGTTGGGGGTGTAGGTGATGGGCCCGCAGGTAATATGCTTCAGCCCGGCGTGCTCCATGATGGGGAAGCGGTTTATGCAGGCCTCCACATAGGGGGTGATCCGCTCCAGGTCCGTGGGGCACTCGCTCTGGGACCAGTCCCAGGGCACCCCCTCGGGGTGCCAGGGCACGGCCACGTTTTCGTACATGCCCAGGATAAAGGAGTCCATCTCCTGACGGAAGTAGATGGACAGGTCCGGATCCCGGACCAGGGGGAAGTGGTTCCCCGCTTTTTTGCGCTCCTCCGCATCCGGAATCTTCTCGAACAGGATGTGGTGGTGCTCGCAGGGCAGGGAGGGGATCTCCAGCCCCACCATGGCCCCCACCTCCGGGGCCCACAGCCCCCCGGCGTTGACCACGTGCTCGCAGGTGATGTCCCCCTTGTCCGTGTGGACCACCCACTCGCCCGAGGGGTTCTGGGTGATGCCGGTGACCATGGTGAAGCGGTGGATCTCCGCCCCTTGCTGGCGGGCCCCGATGGCCAGGGCCTGGGTCATGCCGCTGGGGTCCACGTCTCCGTCGTCCGGGTGCCACAACGCGCCCAGGACGCCCTCCGTGTTGATCAGGGGATGAAGCTTCCTGATCTCCTCTGGGCCGACCATCTCCACGTTCAGCCCCAGGCACTTGTCCTTGGTGCAGTTGTAGCGGAGTTCGTCCATGCGGTCCTGGGTGGTGGCCAGGCGCAAGGCGCCGGTGGTGTGCCAGCCCGTGGACTGCCCGGTCTCCTCCTCCAGGGCCTGGTAGAGTTCCACGGACCACATCTGGACCTTGGCCTCGTAATAGTTGGGGTGGTAGAAAGAGCAGTTGCCTGCGGCCAACCAGGTGGAGCCGGAGGTCAGCTCGTTTTTTTCGATCAGGACCACATCGTTCCAGCCGAACCTGGCCAGGTGATAAAGAACGCCGCAGCCTATTGCTCCGCCGCCGATGACCACAACGCGGGCGTGGGTTTTCATGATTTGAACCTCCTCAGGCTGTATTCCAAAAATTAGCGAGCCGACCCTATATCCGCCGATACGGCAACCGGCCTTGATCCGTCTATCCAAGCCGATCCAGGATATCGGCTTTCCGGTTTGGGGCTGCTGTCAGATTCCGCAGGCCTTCTCCGGCCTGATCACCAAAACGGGTTTTTTAGATCTGCGGATGACCCGGTCGACCACGCTGCCCAGGGCCCACCGGGTCAGGCCCCCGTGACCGTGGGTGGTCATAACCACCACCGTGGCGTATTTTTCGGCGTGGTCCAGGATCTCCGTGGCCGCATCTCCCAGTCTGACATGAGTGGAGACTTCCAATCCCTTGGCGCGCAGGTCCGCCGCCATTTTTTCCAGATATTTTTCGGAACGCTCCACCGCCTCGAGTTCCATTTTCTTGTTTTCGGATCCCGGAAAGGGGTAAAAAAAGGCGACCCGCAGCAGCATAATCCGGCCTTTGTTGACCCGGGCCAGGTCCTCCACCTGGCACAGCGTCTCCTCGGCCATCCTGGAACCGTCCAGGGGAACCAAAATTTTTGAGAACATGGACTCTCCTCGGCCCTAAGACCTTCTTGAATCTTTTGGGTTCAAACCGACCATGAACCGCCAAAACGGGCTTTTGGGACTGGTCAGGTATTTTTGGTAGATGGTGGCCACGCCGCCGGGGTAGTAGATCATGACCACGATCAGGACCAGACCGTAGATGACCAGATGGATTCCCGGCAGGTTGGAGAATCCGGAACGGATCAGCTCCATGGCGATCAGGAAGGGAATGGCGATCAAGGGACCGCCCCACAGGGTGCCCCGGCCGCCGATGTAGGCCACGGCCAGAATCTCCACGGTCTTGGAGGTATGCATGTAATCAGGGGTCAGGATGCCGATGTAGTGGGCGTAGAATCCTCCCAGCCAGCCGGCCAGGGCGCAGGAGACGGTGAAGTTGAAGATCCGGTATCCCACCGGGTTTATTCCTGAAGTACGGGCCGCCTCCATGTTCTGGCCGATGGCCCGGAAGGCCAGCCCCATGTTGGACCTGGTGATCCAGCGGCAGATGACGAAGGTGACCACCATCATGATCAGGGCCACATAGAAATAGGGAACGTTGGAGGGCGTGTCAAAGAGCTGGGGGGCCCTGAGCCCCAGCATGCCCCGGGTCATGGGAACCCACTTCTGGGCGATGCCCATGAGCGACAGGCCGATGAACCAGGTCACCAGGGCGGCGAAAATGCCCCTGTGACGCAGGGTCAGCAATCCGGTCAGGAACCCCAGTATCGCCGCGCTTACGGCCCCCACGAACATGCCCGCCCAGGGGGTCAGCCCCAGCCGCACGGCCAGGATGGCCGAGGTGTACCCGCCCAGCCCGGCGATGGCGTTGAAGCCGAAATTGACGATGTTGATGAATCCCACCGAGAGGTCAAAGGCGATGGCCGAGGCGGCGATGATGATGGCTATGGTTATCCAGCGGATCAGATACTCCTGGGGCAGAAACAGGGGCGCCAGGGCCAGAATGATCAGCCCGGCCAAGGCCAGCGGAGTAAGGCAGAGCTTGTCCAGAACCCAGCTGAAAGGATTCAGAGTCGATTTATTGGTCTCCATTTTCTCTCCCCTGCCGCGCTTACTGGTCCAAGACGCCGCGGACCTCGGTGCCGAAGATTCCGCTGGGCTTGACGATCAGAACCAGGATTATGAGGGCCGTGGGAACCACGTACTCCCAGCCGCTGCCGATATATTCAAGGGTCAGGACCCGGGCCAGGCCCACCAGGAAACCGCCCATGAGGGCTCCCAGGACATTGCCCAATCCCACCAGGATGACCACAAACCAGGCCATGTAGAGCGGCTCCATGCCCACCGTGGGATAGGTGGGGTAGAGAAACAGCAGGCTCCCTCCGGCCACCGCGGCCAGGGCGCAACCGATGGCCATGGTCAGCATGGTCACATTGTCCAGGGGGATGCCCACCATCAGGGCCCCGGTCTCGTCCTGGCTGACCGCCCGGATGGCCCGCCCGGTTCTGGTCTTGCCCATGAACAGCCAGAACAGGATGATGAGAACCAGGGAGAGCAGCACCGCGAAGATCCTGTCCCGGGAGACAAAGGCTCCAAAAAAATCTACGGGCGCACCGGTGTAATAGCGGCTGATGCCCTTGAACTCTACTCCCAGGACCATCTGATGGAGGTTGATCAGAACCACCGAAACCCCCACGGTCAGGAGAAAGGAGTTCATGACCCAGTTCTGCCTGGCTCTTTTTCGAAGCGGCCTGATGGCCAGCACCTCGGTCAGGGCTCCGGCCGCCGCTCCGGCCAGCAGGGCCGCAAAGATGGCGATGAGCGGGACGAGCAGGGCGAAAAAGGAACCAGGGGCGGCCGCCCCCTCCAGGGTCTTGAAGACCGCGTAGGCGGCCAGCCCTCCGATCATGAAGTACTCGCCGTGGGCGAACTGAGGGATGTTCAACACCCCGAAGACCATGGCCAGGCCCACCGAGATCAGGGCCAGCATTCCCCCCAGAACAATGGTGTTTACCAGGATATAGGGTCCCCGGTCGATGGTGCAGACCACGGTCAGGACCAAGGCCACCAGAACCGTAATCCCGGCCGCGGTCCTGAACCAGTCAAAAAGTCTTTGAAACAGCGCTGTCAGCATTTAGTCGCCCTCCGGAGCCGCGTCTTATAATAAGTTTCAAAAATACGTTCCGTATTTTTGACGGACCGCCCGGCCAAAAACGTGGTTTTGGCCCGGCTCACGGTCGCTTTGCGACCGGCGGCCCGTTACCGGCCCGCTTAGAGCGATTGTCGCTTAAAGCATATTTCCGACAACCGCTCTAGACCCCCAAAAAGACCTTGCGCACATGGGGGTCCTCGGCCAGATTGCTGCTGGCCCCTTCCAGTTCGACCCGCCCGTTCTCCAGGACATAGCCCCGGGAGGTGAACTGGAGAGTTTTAATCACGTTCTGCTCCACCACCAGGATGGTCAAACCGTCCTTGTTGAGCCTGGACAGGGCGGCGAAGACGCCATCGGTCAGGTTGGGGGCCAGGCCGAAAGAGGGTTCGTCCACCAAAAGCAGCTTGGGGTCGGGCATCAACCCCCGGCCGATCCCCAGCATCTTCCTCTCCCCCCCGCTCATGGTCCCGGCCAGTTGGTTGCGCCTCTCCTCCAGCCGGGGGAAAAGCTCGTAGACTATGTCCAGGCGGTCCCTGATAACCTTTTTATCCTTGATGGTGTAGGCTCCCATGAGCAGGTTCTCGTGGACCGACATGTTGACGAACAGATTCATCTCCTCGGAGATGTAGCTGATGCCCTTGCGGCAGACCTTGTTGCCGGGCATTCCGGCCACATTCTCACCCCGGAATTTGACCTCTCCGCTCAGGGGCGATACCAGGCCGCTGATGGTTTTCAGGGTGGTGGACTTGCCGGCGCCGTTGGGGCCGATAAGGCAGACGTACTCTCCCTCGTCCACCTTCAGGCAGACATCCCTGAGGATCTGGAGGAATCCATAACCCGCGTTCAGGTTGGTTACTTCGAGTAACAATTGGGCCTCCGTTCAAACCGGGCCCCGCTTCTCCCGCTTTCCGCCTTCAGGGGGCGGACCGGAGAGTTCGGGTCTCCCTAATCAGGCTTCAGAACCAAGGTATGCTTCGGCCACTTTCGGATCCCGGGCCACCTCTTCGGTGGGGCCGTCGGCAATCTTGGAACCGAAATTGATCACCACCAGACGGCTGCAGACGTTCATGATCAGCTGCATGATGTGCTCAACCATCAGGATGGTTATCTCCCGTTCTTGTATTTTATTTATTATCTTAATAATATCCGTCAGCTCCCCGGTGGACAGGCCGGCCGCCAGCTCATCCATGAACAGGACCTTGGGATGGCTGGCCAAGGCCCTGGCCAGATCCAGCCTTTTGAGCTGAACCGTGTTCAGGCTTTCGCAAATGGTGTCCTCCGGGACCGGAAACTCCACAAACTCCAGCAACTCCCGGCTCAGGGCGTAGGGATTTTTGACCTTTTCCTTGTTGCCGAAGATGGCCGCGGTGAGAACATTCTCCAGGCTGGTCATCTTGGGAAAAGGCCGGGGAATCTGAAAGGTCCGTGACAGGCCTCTCCGGCACATCCTTTCAGGCGCCAGCCCGGTGGAGTCCCGGCCCAAAAAGCTGACCCGGCCCGAGGTGGGCGAATTCAATCCGGCGATGGCGTTAAGCAAGGTGGTCTTTCCGGCCCCGTTGGGCCCGATCAGCCCCACGATCTCGCCCTGGGCCACGTGCATGTTTACTTTATTGACGGCGATCAGACCGCCGAATCTCTTAGTGACGTTTTCAGTCTCTATGACATTCATATAACCGCCTTGGCTGATGATCGAAGACTGTTTCAATGAGGCGGGCGGAAAGCTCCCCCGGATGCCGACCGCCTGCCTTGGACGACCCTTCTGATGATCGCCGATTCCGGCCCCGGGATTAACCCGGAAGCCGGAAATGCGCTTGCTTATTTGGGAGCCACGAATTTACCCGTGGCCATGGCATCGGGGTAGATGGAGATGATCTGGCCGCCCATGTACTGGGTCACCGGGAAGAAGTAGTGATCCGGGCCCAGAACCGGATCGGGGTTGGTCTCGGGAGTGTACTTGTACTCCTTCATCATGATGATGCCGTCTTTTTGGGTAAAGGACATCTTGCCGGTGTAGACCTCCTCCACCAGGGTCTTGTGGATGGACTCGGAGTCCAGCTTGCCGTCCCGCTCAAAGGTTCTCTGCAAAACCTTGGTGAAGATGGTGAAGCCGTCGTAGGACAGACCCGAGGCCGGAGCGGAGGGTATGAAGCCGAACTTCTTCTCCTTGGCCGCGGCAAACTCCTTGGCCGCCTTGGTGGCGAACATGGTCTGAACGTCCAGGACCCCGTCCGAGGCGGCGCCCACCAGCTTGTACCAGTCGCCCACCCAGGACAGGCCGTTGGCAAAGAAGAGGGCCTGCTTGTTCAGGCCCACCTCGGCGTATTGCTTGACCAGGCCGGTCATGGACGGGGCCGAGGTGGTGGTGCCGCCGATAAAGGAGACCCCGGATTTCTTCCACTTGGACAAAAGCGGGTAGAAATCGGTCTGCTTGAGGTCAAAATATTCCTCGCTGACGATCTCCCAGCCGTCGGCGGTCAGGGACTTTTTCAGGTTCTCGCCGGCGTTGCGGCCCCAGTCGGTCTCCTCGCCGAAGATGGCCGCCTTTTTGGCCTCGGGCTTCCACTGTCCGGCGTCCATGATGCTCTTCAGAAAAGAGGCCATGCCCTTGGCCTCCAGGCCGCCGGGTACGGGCCAGCCCTTGATTCCCCAGTAGGAATACTTTTTGGGGTCCTCGCGCCATTTGGTCACCACGGGCTGGGCCGCGCCCATGCCGTACATCCAGGGCACCTTGTACTGGGCGGCCAGGTCCATGCAGGCGATGGCCACGGATGAGTGCCAGTTGATGGCTCCGGCCACGATCCCCTTGCGCTCGCAAGCCTCGGCAAAGGCGGAGGTGGCCTTGGCCGGGTCGGACTGGGAGTCCACCCAGACTATCTCCAGGGTATAATCGCCGATCTTGCCGCCGATCTTTTCCATGACCATCTGAACCGAGGTCTTGAACTCGTTTCCAGCCTTGGCGGATGGCCCGGTAAAGGGACCCATGACCCCCACCTTCAGGACCTTTTCGGCCATGGCCTGGCCGGAGAAGACAAAAAGTGAGATGGCGATGGCAAAGACCATCAGATAACGCGCTCTCCCGTTCATAAAACCCTCCTTCTCTTGGTTATTCCCCAATAATACAATTAGTTTTTTGCATCACCCTCACCCAAAAACCAAGCCTCGCCTGTTCACCTCCTGTTCTGTACCGTCCAGGCCGGCGGCCTATCTGATTTTTTTAGAGTTCGACCCAGCAGGTGGAGGCCGGCCCGTGACCCGAATGGGCCGGCCTTGTAATTAAAAGTTAAAGTGTTAACCGTTAACCGAAAAACTTGAATCAGGGTTGATCTTCCGCTTGCGGGAGTAGAACCCCACATCGATGCTGTACCCGGTGTACTTCATCTTGAACTGGAGCGGATCCTTGTCGTGGTCCAGACCCTCTTTTTCCACCTGGTTGATCAATTCGGCCATCATGGCCCCCACCACCGGGGCGTTCTTGTACTGGTTGCCCGAGGTGCCGATGGCCAGGTAGAAACCGCCCAGATCGGTCTTGTCGTAGATGGGGATCCAATCGTCGGAGCAGTCGTACAGATCGGCTATCCCCAATTGCTTGTTGGGTATCTTCAGGGAGGGGATGCGCCTGGCCAGGCGGTAGACCTGGGCCTTGTACTGGGCGTCGGTTATGTTGCGGTTGAAGTTGTCCGGATCCGAGATCCACTCCTGTTTGTCGCAGTCCGGATCTTCGGAGCCCACCAGGATCATGTTGCCCACCTCGGGCCGGAAATAGATGGAGTTGTCGCCGTCCGAGGTGTGGTACCCGTTGTTCAGAAAGTCGAACCCCTCGGGCGAGGGCACATGATGGACTTCGTGGCGCAGGGCCTTGGTCTTGATGTTCATCCCCTCCAGAACGCCCTCGGCCATGGCATTGACCACAAAGGAGTGGGGCCCGGCCGCATTGACCACAATGGGCGCGTCGATCCGGGTTCCGTCCTTAAGGGTCACCCCGGCCACCCTGCCGTTTTCGGAGCGGATATCCACCACCTCGGCCTTGAACATGAACTCGCCGCCCTTGTTTTCCGCGGCCCGCTGGAGATTGTGGGTGGAAAGCTGGGGTCGTTCACATACCCTCCGCCCGGGCAGAAAACGCAACCTTCCACCTCGCCCTTGGGTTCGGTGAAGTTGTCGTCCTCCTCGGGACGGGAGGGCGGCCAGAATTCACCGTGGGAGTAGATGGCGATATGTTTATCCAGATCGTCCAGGGTCCATTCTTCATATTCCACGCCTACTGCGTCGTAATGCTTGACCACCTTTTTCCAGTCGTGCCCCTTGGACTTGATCAGAATGGAGCCGGTGTTGCGGTACTCGGCCAAACCGCTTTCATCCTGGCATTCCAGGTAGGCGGCCCAGTCAGACCAGTATTTGAAGCCCTCGTAAGCCATGGCCACGCCGTCCTGGGTGGAGTAGTGGGCCCGGACAATGGCGCAGGAGTTGGAGGTGGAACCGTATCCGCTGGTGGGAAGTTTGTCGATGTTGAGCGTCTTGTAGCCTTTTTTAGCCAGTTCAAACCCGATGGAAGCCCCGATGATCCCAGCGCCGATGATTACGGCGTCGTACTTCTTGTTTGCCATTTGTCTCTCCTGATATTTTCATGGAGCCGCAACCTGCGGCTTTCTTCTGCTAATCCCATCCTGGACCGTCCCCACCTGAATCCAGGCCCGGCGGCTATCAGAACACCTTGGATAGAAAGCCCCTGGTGTGCTGGAAATTCTCCCTCATCAACAGCTCCACCCGGTCTCCTTCGCCGGCCCGCATGGCCTCCACGATCCGCAGATGCTCGGCCATGGAATTCCGGATTCTCTCCTGGGACTCGAAGCTGCCGGCCAGAATCTTGTTCATCCTCAACGTGTCATAAAGATTCTTGATCATGTCGATGAGCCGGGTCATGCCGCAGGCCTGGACGATGTCGCTGTGGAACAGCCGGTCCGCCTCGGTGTAATCCAGCCTCCCCTTTTCATAATCTTCCATGTACCCGGCCAACCGGTCTATCTGCTCCGGGGTAACCCGCTCCGTGGCCAGGCGGGCGGCCAGGCTCTCCAAAGCCTCCCTGATAAGGAGAATCTCCAGGGCCTCCTCCTTGTTCCATTGCCTGACGAACGCTCCCCGGCGGGGAATGATCTCGATCAAGCCTTCCTTGGACAACTGGTTCAGGGCCTCCCTGATGGGGGTCCGGCTGACCGCCAGATCCCGGACCAGATCGGCCTCCTTCAACCTGGTTCCCGGCGCCAGGTCGCCGCTGGCGATACCGTTCCTCAAGATTTTGTACACTTCGCCTTTTAAGTCCCTTACCGTTTCTATCTTCTTCATGAGCGCAGAAAGGGTACCTCCTTGTATCTGGACGGCATTGAGCCCCTTGGTCGATGCCTGGGTTAATTTCAAAATAGAACTTGGTTATGCAGAGGATCTACTTATTGTATATGTATACGCATACACTCGGGCCGACTGTCAACCCCCAATTTCGCTCTACCTGCAATAATTTCCCAAGCGGCTGTCCGAAAAGAATCCCGGTGGCCCACCCTGGATAATCGGCTACAATCTTGGATCCAGGTTTATATTTTTGACCCGTATTGATGGTGCCACAGCCGGGATAACCCTTCCCGGCCGCCATTCTTATCGCCTTTGGCCTCTACCGCGTCCCGGCCTGTCAACTGCCGGAACAGGCACCGCGGTAGACCCCCAATTCCTCCCTGGCAAACCTTATGCTCTCCCGGACCGCCGCATATTCCAGGCGGCGGGCCTCGTCCTTGTCCCCTGTCCCGGGGTCGAACTCCACCTCCAGGTTGAGGCGCTCCATGGCCGGGTTGGCCCTGATAATCCGATAGGCCTCCCGCATGGGCACATCCCCGGCGCCGCAAGCCACGCCGGTGATGCGGCAACCGTAGGGTTCAAACTCGATGCGGTGGTCTGAAAAATGGTTGGTGAAAGCCACCGGGGCCAGTTTGCGGATGGCGGTCAAGGGATCCTCGCCCACCATCAGGGAGTTGTTGGTATCCACACAGGCCCCCACAAAGGCATGGTTGACCCGGTTGATTATCCACAGCACCTCGTCGGCAAAGGCCTCGGTATGGTTCTCCAAGCAGAGCCGGACCCCGGCCTTTTGGGCCAGGGGCGCGGCTTTAGCGACCTTGCGGGCCACCTCCTCGAACTGGCCCAGCAGGTCCGGGTGAAAGGCCGAGTTGCAGACTGGATGGGGCCGGTGGATGTCCATGCTGATCTTGCCGATGTCCGAACCGATGGCGTGGGCGATCTCGATGCCCTGTTCCACCGTGTGGATCAGACGCTCGTCGTAAGAGGAAGCGTCCAGGGAGAAATTGTATTCCAGAAACAACCCCCGGTCGGCGGCGGCCTTTTTCACGTCGTTGAGGTGGGCCGAGTCCAGCCTGCCCAGATCCACGGCGGTGAGGTGGAGTCCGTCCAGATCCAGGTCGAGGGCCTCGTCCATGAGCCCGTAGATATCCCAGACCTGTTCCCAGTCCAGCTCGAACCCGCCCCAGTTCTGACCCATGCCGTGAAGGTGGAAACTGTAGGTATGCAACCCCAGGAGCATAACCCTTCCCCCCTGCCCTGACAGACATCGCTCTGCGGAAAAGCGCTATTGCCGGCGGATCAGAGTTCCTCCAGCGTCTCTGCGATATCCGTGCTGACCACGTTCAGATGTTCGCTCATGGCCCCGGCCGCTTCCTCGGAGCTGCCCGCCCCCACCGCGGCAGCCACCTTTCTGGCCGTGTTCAAACATTCCTGCTTCTCCCCCGAGAAGCCCAAAAAGTCGTCCCGATCCCGGACTATTTTAGTCCACAAGAGATTCATGATCTCCATGAGCACCGCATTGTTGGAGGCCCTGGCCAGGGCCTGATGGAACTCCAGATCAGCCTTGTAGAAACCGGCCTTCTGGTCCACCAGAGCCGACATCTTCATCACCGCCCGGTCAAGGGCGGCTGTCTGGGTGGAATCGGCTCGGGTCGCGGCCAGGGAGGCGGCCTTGCACTCCAGCACGTTTCTGATGTCCACCAGATCCAGAGAATCCACGGCAATAAAGGCCTGGTTGAGCCGGTCCGTGGAAAGGTCCTCGTCCGGGATGTTCTCTTTTAAAAAAGCTCCCTTGCCCTGATAGACATCCAGGTAGCCCATCAGGGTCAGAGCCCGGGCGGCCTCCCGGACCGAAGACCTGCAGACCCCGAACATCTCGGCCAGTTCTCTTTCCGGCGGCAATTTCTGGCCCGGCCCCAAGACTCCCTCTCGGACCTGTTCCAGTATCTGCTCGACAATCATCTCGGATGAGGTGGTTTTGTTAATCTTTTGGAATTTCATCTTATTTCGCATTTTGGTTCCAGTATTAGATTCATTTTCCAGGTTATCCACATCAACTACCATCATTTTCAATTGACTGTCAACCCTATTCCCTGCTATCCGATTAAGTATGCCATCAACTTAGCTGCTTGTCCTACCAATTTTTATAGAGGCTTGAAAAAGGCTATATTGGGGCAGGGTCGCCTTTCGAACAAAATAGAGAATCCGGTTTTTTAAAAGCTTGAGAGGGCTGTCATGAGAAAGATATATCTACCTGAGCCAAAAGACAGAACAGCCGACGCGGTGGTCATCGGAGGGGGCATTGTGGGCGTGGCCACCGCCTTCTGGCTGTCCCGTGCCGGGCTGGACACCGTCTGTCTGGAGGCTCGGGAGGGGCTCTCCACCCTGACCACGGCCGCCTCGGCCGAGTGTTTCCGGGCCCAGTTCACCGAGTCGGCCCTGGCCCCCATCGCCAAGGAATCAATCGAGATATTCGAAAATTTCGAGGAGTTCACCGGGGTGGCCGGGATAGACCTGGGGCTCCACCAGCAGGGTTATTTTTTCGTTACCGACCGGGAGGAGATGCTGCCCGAGTTGGAGGCCTCGGTGGCCCGCCAGCACGAACTGGGGGTGACCGACTCGGAGGTTCTCCTGGGCGCGGAGCTCAAAAAGAAGTTCCCCTTTTTGGGTGATTCCGCCAAGGGCGCCACCTTCCGCCAAAAGGACGGCTGGCTCTCCTGCCACGAACTGACCCAGGGGTTTGCCAAGGGCTCCACGGCCAGGTTTTTCGTAAAGACCAAGGCCGTGGGGATAGTCCTGGAAGGGGGCAGGGTCGCGGCGGTGGAGACGGACCGGGGCCGCATCTCCACCCGGGTGGTGGTAAACGCGGCTGGTCCGTTCGCCGGCCCCATCGGTCGCATGGCCGGACTGGAGTTGCCCTTGGAGCCGGTGCGGCGGCAAAAGGTCTTTATCGCCACTCCGGCGGCCCCCGATTACGCCCCCTTTACCGTGGACCTGATCAACGGCTCCTACTGGAGGCCCGAGACCGGGGGAGCCCTGCTGGGCTGGGTCGACCCGGACGAACCGGTCAGCGAGCCCATGGAAAACCCCGCCGGAGACTGGGATTTCCCGGCCATCTGCCTGGACAAGTGCGCCCGGTTGAGCCCCTTTTGGCTGGATGTGGCCGAGGGCCTGAAAAAGAGCGACGTCACGGTCTCGGCCGGACAGTACGTCTACACCCCGGACAGCCAGCCCATTATCGGGCCGGTCAAGGAGGTGGAGGGGCTCCATCTCAACTGCGGCTACTGGATGGGGGTCATGGTCTCCCCGGTGGTGGGCCGGATCTGCGCCGAGATCATCACCGGGAAGATGGACAATAGGGACAATCCCTTGCGGCTCAGCCGGTTTGAGGAGGGCATTGAACCGGAGAAAGGCGCTTTTTTAAGCGGTCACTGAAATCAATGGGAGGAGACAGGGTCGGGTTTCCCTTGGGGAAGGAGCTTTCCGGGGCAAGAACACGGTTTCGCCCCGGCTGAAAATTTACGGCGCCGGCGGGTCGTTTCCGGGCCGTTGCGAGCGGTTCTCAAACCCACGGATACCTTGAGAACCGTTTCATGATCAAACATCGGGGGCTTAGGGGGGTTGAATGTTTGAGCGGATGCATACCTTCGGCAAAAAGGAGATGGCCTGTGTTCACGACACCGCCATGGCCATTCTGGACAAGGTGGGAATCGCTTTTCACGACCCGGAGGCTGTGGAGATTTTTAAAAAACACGGGGCCAGGGTGGATGGGGTTAAGGTTTTCCCCCAGGAGAGCCTAGTCCAAAAGGCCCTGTCCACAGCTCCTCCGGCCTTCACCCTGACCGCCCGGGACCCGGCCAAATCGGCCCGCCTGGGGGGGCCTGATTTCGCCCTGGTCCCGGGTTACGGGGCGCCCTTCATCATCACCCCGGAAGGGGAGAAGCGCAACGGAACCCTGGAGGACTACGACAACTTCTGCAAGCTGGTCCAGACCTCACCCTATTTGGACATGAACGGCTTCCTGATGGTGGAACCGTCCGACATCCCCAAGGAGAGCGCCTACCTGGATATGATGCTCTCCAACATCCTGCTCTGCGACAAACCTTTCATGGGCGCGCCCCTCTCCCGCCGGGCCGCGGCCCAGGCCGTGGAGATGGCGGCCCTAACCTTCGGCGGCCTGGAATTCATTAAGGAGCACCCGGTCATGCTGCCGGTGACCAGCATCATCGCCCCCCTGCGCTACTCCGAGGAGATGGCCGGCTCCATCATCGAATTCGCCCGGGCCGGGCAACCGGTCCTGGCCGCCAGTCTGGTCATGGGCGGCTCCTCCGGGCCGGTCACCCTGTCCGGGCTGCTGGCTTTGCAGAACGCCGAGATTCTGGCCGGGATGGCCCTCTCCCAGCTGATCCGGCCCGGAGCGCCCTTCATCTACGGCTCCTCCTCCTGCCCCATGGACATGCAAACCGGGGCTCTGGCCATGGGCGCCCCGGAGACCATGGTCATCATCGCCGCCACGGCCCAGATGGGACAATTCTACAACCTGCCCACCCGGGGGGGCGGTACTCAGACCGACGCCCACCTGACCGATTACCAGGCCGGGGTGGAGGCGGCCCTGAACCTGCTCACCACCATCCGCAGCGGGATCAACTTCGTGCTTCACGCGGCCGGAATCCTGGACTCCTACGCCTCCATGAGCTTCGAAAAATTTCTTTTGGACGACGAACTGTGCGGTATGGTCAAACGAATGATCAGGCCCGTGGATTTCTCTGAGGAGGCCCTTGACCTGGAGACCATAAAAAAGGTGGGCGTGGGCGGCCAGTTCCTGACCCAGCCCAAGACCTTCCGGCTCTGCCGGACCGAGTTTTTCACCCCCCGGCTGATGATCCGTCAGAGCCGCGGCAACTGGGACCAGGAGGGCCGCCCGGACGCGGCCCAAAGGGCTGCGTCCGAGCTGGAGAGACGGCTGGAGAGCTACGTCAGGCCGGACATTGAGCCGGCCTTGGAAAAGGACCTCAGACTTTACGTGGAAGACCGGAAGAAAGGGTGAAGCCGGTGGTTCTGAAAGCCATACATGACAGATGCTCCGGGTGTCGGGCCTGCCTTCTGGCCTGCAGCCTGGATAATTTCAGGGAGATGACCGTCTCCAAGGCGGCCCTGGGCATCCAGGGCCGCTTCCCGGCGCCGGGTGATTACCGGGTCCTGCTGTGCGACCAGTGCGGGGCCTGCGCCGAGGCCTGCCCCACCGAGGCCATCCGGGAGACCGAGGGACGCTACCTCATCGACCACGACCTGTGCATGGGCTGCCTCTCCTGCGTGGAGGCCTGCCCCAAGGGGGTGATGTTCGCCCATCCCAGCCTGGACGAGCCCATCAAGTGCACCCTCTGCGGGGCCTGCGTGGCCATCTGTCCCCGGGGGGCCTTGGTCTTGGAAAGGAGGGCTTAGATGCTGTTCGGATATGCCGGAAAGATCCTGCGGATAGACCTTACCAGCGGTAATGTCCGAAAAGACCCTCTGCCCCCGGAGCTGGCCGAGAGATTCCTGGGCGGCCGGGGTTTTGTGGCCCGCCTGTTGTGGGAGGAGTTACCCTCCGGAGTGGACCCCTTTGCCCCGGACAACATTCTGATCATCGCCGCCGGACCGCTCAGCGGCCATCTTCTGCCGGCCAGCGGCAAAACCCATTTCGGGACCAAGTCCCCGGCCACGGGCGGCTACGCCGACTCCAACATGGGCGGGCACTTCTCCCCGGCCCTTAAATACGCAGGTTACGACGTCCTGATCCTCACCGGCCGGGCCGCTCAGCCCAGTCTGGTGAAGATCGACGACAATGAGGTGGAGATCCGCCCGGCCGGCGATTGCTGGGGCGCGGGCGCCCTGGATACCGAGGAGCGGCTGAAAAAGGATTTGGGCGAAGATTTCCAGATAATCACCATCGGCCCGGCCGGAGAACGGCTGGTCCGCTTTGCCTGCATCTCCCACGACTTCGGCCGCCAGGCCGGCCGGACCGGAGCAGGCGCGGTTATGGGTTCCAAGAACCTCAAGGCCGTGGCCGTACGGGGCAGCGGCAGCCTGCCGGTCTACGACTTGGCCGGGGCCTACCAAAAAGGCCGGGAGGCCTACCAAAAGGTCAAGGCCAAGCCCGGATTCGCGGGCTGGACCCCGGAAGGGACGGCCGGAATCACGGACTGGGTCAACGAGGTGGGGGTCTTTCCCACCCGCAATTTCCAGACCTCTTTTTTCGAGGACTACAAGAAGATCAACGGCCGGGCCGTGGTGGAGAAGTTAAAAATCACGGACAAGGGCTGCTTCTGCTGCCCCACCCCCTGCGGCAAATACGGCCGGGCCGAGACGGCCCTGGGCTCCGCCTTTGTGGAGGGCCCGGAGTACGAGTCCATCGCCCTTCTGGGCGGCTCGTGTTTCCTCAATTCCATCCACGAGGTGGGTTTCGCCAACCACGTCTGCGACCAGCTGGGCCTGGATACCATCTCGTCCGGGGCCGTGGCCGGTTGGGCCATTGAGTGTTTTGAGAAAGGGCTGCTGTCAAAAGAGCAGGTGGGCCGGGAGATCCGCTTCGGGGACCTGGATTCCCTGGTCTATCTTTTCAACCGGATCGCCTTCCGCGAGGGGATCGGCGACCTGCTGGCCGAGGGGGTCAAACGGGCATCCCGCAAAATCGGGCGGGGCTCGGAAGATTTCGCCATCCATGTCAAGGGATTGGAATGGTCCGGCTACGAGTGCCGCAACGCGCCGGGGATGATGCTGGCCTACATGACCGCGGACGTGGGGGCCCACCACAACCGGGCCTGGGTCCTGGGCCACGACGTGGCCGGGTCTGCGGCCAGCGTCCACGACCTGATCTCGGGCGGCGGCCGGGCTGAAAAAATGCCCAAGAGCCCGGTCTCCGGCAAATCGGAAAAGGTCATGGAGTTGCAGCACATCCGGCCTTTGTTCGACTGCCTGGGCATCTGCCGGCTGCAGTACATGGAGTTGGGCTTTGAGGTGGAGAACTACGAGGAGCTGTTCTTTCTGATCACAGGGCAGAGGCTCTCCTGGGAGCAGATGCTCAAGATCTCGGAACGGGTCTGGCATTTGACCCGGTCCTTTTCTGTCCGGGAGATCCCGGACTTTGGGCGGAAGTACGATTACCCTCCGGCCCGGTTTCACCAGGAGCCGGTGCCCACCGGGCCCAACAAGGGTCATTTGCTCACCCAGGAGGAACTGGAGCTTCTTCTGGACGAATACTACCAGGCCCGGGGCTGGGACAAAAACGGCATCCCCACATCCCAGACCCTGGAAAAACAGGGCCTGGAGGACGTGGCCCAGACCCTGGCCAAGAAAAGTTGAACCTGACCCTGACCCTTTCCGGGGGTCTGCGGGCCGTGCTCAGCGACCTGCCGGAGCGCATGGAGCTGGACCTGGACAGGCCGGCCATGGTCTGGGAGATCCTGCTCCGGGCCGGGATCAACCCCGGCCTGGCCATGATGGTCTTTCTGGACGGCAGAAGGGCGGATCTGGACCAGGTGGTTGAATACGATTGTGAGCTGACGGTGGTTGGTCCTGCGGCCGGGGGGTGATTATTCACCTTGGGCAGCCGCGGACTGCTCCTGTCTTTTAAACGACCCATCACCGTTAATCATTATTTTCTCAGGATACGGGGAGAGGCGGCCCCCGGAAACCGGGCCGTTTTTCAAGGCGGAAAACGGGGCTGACGGCGATTTACCGAGGGTAGCCGTATTTTTCAAACCACGGTCCCCACTCTTGGGCCACTTTATCCCGGGCCTGGGCGACGAGAACAAACCTGTTTTTGCGATAGTCCTTAATTCCTTCCAGATACTGGGTCGCCTTTTTCTCCAGGGCCTGGAATCCCGGCAGATCCAATCCGCGGTAGATCCGTTCCAGGCAGGCCAAGGGTTTCTTTTCCAGGTCCTCGTAGCGGACCTCGACCAGGTGTCCCGGGGGGATCAGATTCCGGTCCCGTTCAAAAAGAGCATGCATCTCCTTGTAC
This sequence comes from Desulfarculia bacterium, assembly GCA_963662305.1. Lineage (GTDB taxonomy): Bacteria > Desulfobacterota > Desulfarculia. The sequence continues at coordinate 388,448 of OY759352.1, forward strand.
CAGGATAGAATGATCTCCTGGACCCGATCAGGCCGCGGTTCCTGAAGATGAATTCCGGATATGGTTTTTCGCCACAGATTCACGGTGGAAAGATAGACATCGTATGGATTGCGGAAAAGGTGGACGAACCTGGCCTGGGGATAAAGCTCCAGCAGAATTCTGATCCTGGCCATGTGGGGCGGCGATTTGAGCAGAACCCGCCGGCCTTTGGTGAAAGTCAGTTTCCTGACATACACGCTCAGGGCATTTTTATACTTTTCCAGATCCTTGGCGGGCAGGGCCAGGGGATCCAGGAGGGAATGGGGCTCGTCCCCGCTGACCGGAAACATGAATTTGAAGTAGGGGGAGGATAGACAAAGGGCGGCCAGGGCGAACTCGTCCTCATTGGGCCGAAAGGCGGACAGGGCCAGGTTGTCCATGGGTCTGGTGGGGGGCAACAGCCGATTAAGGACGGGAGCCCCGAGTCTTTGGCAGTAAAGATAGATGTGGGGAAAGGAAGTCTGGAAATAATTGGGGGTGTAGAGATTGTCGTCCAGGAACATGAGGTTCTGGAGGTGGGTGGTTCCGGAGCGGAAATGGCCCAGGATAAAGACAGGGGGATGTTCGATCCTTCTTTTTTCCACCTTGGGCCGGTTCAGCCTTTTTTCATAGGGGCTGAACGCGGAGTTATAGCAGGAGGCGGTTACCAAACCGGCCAGGTGCGGCACTCTGGACGGGGACACCCGAAAATTGTTCCGGGCCAGAACCCGGAAAAGATCCATGAACCTCATCCCGGTGAGGGGCTGCATAAAATGCCCGGCAATTAAGCGGCTGGCCTTCATTTCGGTCCTGATTCCCGGCGGACGGTCCGGGTTAAGCCAAACAGTCTAGCGGCCATGATACTTGGGCCGATCAGGGCGATAGGATACGAGGGGCGGGGCCAGGCCCAGCAGCACGGCCAGGGAGTTCACGATCCGGATCAGATAGGTCCGCAGCAGGCCGCATTCCCGGTATCTTCTCGGAGACTCGAAGACCCTCAGGCCTGTAATAAGCCTGGTCCGCCCCAGCCGGCCCAGCCGTCTGAAAAGATCCACATCCTGGGCCACGGATAATTCCTCGTTGTAGCCGTTGACCCTGAAAAACGCCTCCCTGTCCACGATCTGGCACCAGCCGCCCGCGACGTGGATATTCAGCAGGTTCTCGGTCCAGATGAGCAGGTCCTGCGCCAAAAGAAGGACCCTCTCCGAAGCCCTGGCCCGCCCCGGTTCCACGGCCAGCCTGGAAGTGGCCGCCACGAGTCGTCCCCGGTCGAAGACCTTCTCCGCCAGGGCGAAGAAATCGGCCGGATTGGGAATCCGGGTGTCGGCGTCCAGAAAGATTAGAATCCGGCCCCCGGACTGCCAGGCCCCCCGGTTACGGGCGGCGCCCGGCCCGGTCCGCTGCCCCGGAAGCGCCTTGACCACAGTGTCGGCCAGCCCCTGGACCTGCTCCAGGGTGCCGTCACTGGAACCGTCGTCCGAGACGATTACCTCCACGCCCAAGGACTCCCTGGCCCGGGCCAAGCCTTCCAGGGTCGAGCGTATATATCCGGCTTCGTTGCAAGCAGGTATAATTACGCTTATCCGGACGGATCGGCGATCTCGGAGAGGATCGGCCACTTTTCGGCCCCCTGCCGACGCACGCGGCGCCGTCTTGTATTCTCAGGGTTTATGAGGCATATTGGCTCATGCTCCGCATCAAGGATAAAATATAACCCATTCAAACCAGGGTCCTATGATCTGTCAAGTGGGCCCTGACCATAGCCTTTCTTAAAAATGAATCCAAGGACTTTAATCAACCAGGCCTCCTCCCTGATAGCAGCCAGAATCATCAAGGATTCCATCACGTTTTTGCTCATGCTCTGGCTGGCCAGGACCGATCAGTCCGGATTCGGGCTGTTGTCCTTCGGGGTGGGCCTCTCCTTCCTGGTCCTGGCCTTTCTGGACCTGGGCCTGGACCAGTATCTGCTCCGGGAGTACAGCAAAAAGCAGGAGCCGCCCCTGGAACTCCTGAACACCCTGCTCAGACTCAGGGCCTTCCTGGGGCTGGCCCTGACCGCCGGAGTGGCCGTGGTTCTGGCCCTCCAGAGCTACGGGCTGAACCACATGGTTCTGATCCTGGGCATCTGCCTGACCAGGGTCATGGAGTCCTGCGCCGAATCCCTGCTGAACGTCTACCGGGCCAGGGGGCGCCAGGTTCTGGAGGCCTGGCTTTCCACTGCGGCCCTGCTCGCCGGGGCGGCTTTCGGCGCCCTGCTGTTTCTCCTGGGCAGGGGCTCCGAGGCGGTGGTTCTGTTTCTCGTTATTTACGCCGGGTTGAGGCTGGCCCTGGTGACCGGCGCAGGCCTAAGAAACGGCCTTTTGGCCGGAGTGACCCTCCGGCCCCTGTTCCCCCTGGGTGCGGCCGGATTGGCCGACCATGGCCGGGGTCTGCTGGTCCTGGTGGCCGTCTATCTCTGCGGCACTTTTTTCAACCGGGTTCAGCCTTTGTTTCTTAAGCAGTACCAAGGCCTGACCGAGGTGGCCCTGTTCGGCTCCTCCTACGACCTGACCGGGGGGGTGCTGTCCATTATCTCCCTTCTGATTCTGGGGCGGGTAGTCTTTCCCCGTCTGGTGGCCACCCTGGGCCGGAGTAAGGCGGAGTTCCAGGCCGTGGTGGGGGCTCACCTGCAAAGGTTGGTTCTGGTGGGGGCGGCCCTGACCTTTTTCTTCTTTCTCCGGGGCGGCCCCCTGCTGGTCCTTATTTACGGGCCGGATTACGCCGGAGCCGCGCTCCCGGTGCAGATCCTGGCCTGTTCCCTGATCCCCTCCCTGATCAACAACTACCTGGTTCTGGTCTGGCTGGCCGAGGGCAGGTACCGCCTCCTCCTGTGGTCCCACGGCGGCGCGGCCCTCTCCTCCCTGGTCCTGGGTTTTTTCCTGGTCCCGCCCCTGGGCCCCCAGGGCGCCGCCCTGAACCTTTTCATCTCCAGGGCAATCATGACCCTCCTGTTCCTTGTTGCGGCCCAGCGCAGCTACGGCCTCCTTTGCTCTTCCTCCAACCTCAAGGCCCTGGCCGGGCCGTTCATTCTTATGGGAACATATCTGGGCCTGGCGGGGTGGAATTTTCTGTGGGCGGTCAGGATCTCCCTGAGCTTGTACGCCCTCTGGCTGTGGACAGCCTATTTTCGGCGCGATCTAATGAAGGAGGAATAGCCTCTCTCAGCTCATCTCCGCCCCGCCACCCGCAGAAAAAGATCCTCATGCCTCCGGACCATCCGGCTCAGGGGAAACTCCTCAACGGCCCGTTTGCGCCCGGCCAGTCCCATCTCTGCCCTTAGTCCTGGGTTTTCCGCCAGCCGATCCAAAGCCCGGGCCAGATCGGCCGGGTCCCTGGGCCGAACCAGGAATCCGGTCCGGCCCTCTTGGATCAGCTCGTCGGTTCCTCCGGCCAGGGTCGAGACCACCGGCAGGCCGCAGGCCATGGCCTCCAGGATCACATTGGGCAGGGACTCCTGCACCGAGGAAAGGGCCACCATATGGGCCGCGTGATAATGGCTCCGGATATCCGTGCCCGTGGGCGGGAAGGAGAAGCTTTCAGGCGGCAGCTGCTTTTGGGCCAGGGCCCTGATCCTATTTTTCAGGGGCCCCTCCCCCACCAGCATGAGACCGGCCTGGGGATGTTTTTTCAACAACAGGGCAAAGGCCGATATCAGGGTGGCCTGGTCCTTGTCCTTGACCATCCGGGCCACGGAAAGGATAACCGGGCCGCCCCGGGGCGGGTCCGGAGCCGGCCGGAAACACTCCGAATCAACGCCGTTGAAGATGATCGTCATCCTTTCGGCGGAGATACGGTAGTTTTCCATTGCAAAATTCCCCACCGCCGCGCTGTTGGAGATGAGATGGTGGGCCAGGGGCCAAAGCAGCCGCTCGTGCTGTCGCCAGACCGCGCCGTTGCGGCAGTTGCCGATGATCCCCAACCCCGGCACGGTCCGCCCCAGCAGACGGCCCCAGATGTTGGGCACCACGGTCAGGAGAACCAACAGGTCGGGTCTTCTTTTGCGGATGGCCCGCCACAACCGGACCAGGGCCGGAGGGGCCACCCAGGGAGCCGACTCCAGACGGACCAGGGGGACCCCCCAGTCTTGGGCCAGGGGAGTCAGGTCGTCCCCCTGGGCCAGGGTCCAGACTTCCGGCTGAAACCTGTCCCGGTCCAGGCCCCTGGCCAACTCCAGGGTCTGGCGCTGGGTGCCGCCGAATTTCAGATCCTGGAGGATAAAGGCGACCTTCAGCCGGGGCCGATCCGGGAAACCGCTCAGCTCAATCATGCCAACCGTCCCCGTGTTTTCGGCCCATCGAAGAATTTGTCCTAAAAAGTTTCATCAACAGACGGGAATTGATCTCCGGATCAAACTCCCTCCCTGCCAGGTCCCGGCCCCTGCGGCCCATCTCCACGGCCTTGTCCCGGTCCGAGACCATCCGGTGAACCGCTTTGGCCAGTTCCATTGGATCGGCCCGTTCCACCAGGATTCCGGTCTCGTTGTGACGAACCGCTTCCCTTATGCCGGAGACATCCGTGGCCACCACGGGCAGGCCGTGGGACAGGGCCTCCACAATGACGTTGGGCAGGCCGTCCCGGTCACCCTTGGACCGGACCAGGCTGGGCGCGACCAGCAGATCAGCCCTGCGGTAATAGACGCCCACCCGGTGGTGCGGGACGAACCCCGGAAAGCGGATTTCTTTTTGCAGACCCAGCTCCCGGGTCAGTCCGATAAGCCGCCTTTGGCAGGGACCGGAGCCCACCAGGTCCAGCCGGAAATCCAACCCTTGGGAGGCCAAAAGGGCGCAGGCGCGGATCAGAAACTCGAACCCTTTTTTGCGGACCATCCGGCCCACGGCCAACAGCCGGAAGGGCGGCTCCAGGCGCAGCAAAGCCAGGTCCGTGTGCTCCAGGGTCAGGGGTGAATGGATCGTCCAGATCTTGGCCCCGCAATCCGGGGCCTGCCTGAGCAGATGGGCCGGAGTGGCCCGGCTCTCGGTCCGCACAAAAACCGCAGCCCGCATTTTTTCCGCCAGGGCCCCGTCCGGAGGAAAGATGTCCACGGCCCTGGCCGAAAAGCTGAAGGGGATGCCGGTAAGCAAGGAGGCGACCCAGGCCGCCGTGGCCGGGCCGTTGGCCCAGGCGGCGTGGATGTGGCCCACGCCCTTTTCCAGGCATCTCCGCCCCAGGGCCAGCCCGGCCCAAAAGGCCCAGATGTTCTCCCCGGTCTGCTCCAAGTCCCGCCATTTTCTCTCCAAAACCGTGCGCATGGTCCGGTTGACCAGGCCGGGCCTTTCCCGCCGCCAGTAATTGACCTCCCGCCCCAGGGAGGAGAGACACCTGACCCCCAGCCGCTCCACGGGCACTCCGGGAGCGGCCATCTCCGGGGAGAGGTTTTTTTTCAGCGGACCGTACAGGGTAAAGACGATCAGCGGCAGCCCCCGCTCCCAAAGCCCTTTTACCTCCCGAAAGACGAACGTCTCCGAGGGTTTGGGAAACCAGTGGGCCACAAAGGCCGTCTTGGGCAAGCGAGAGTTCAATCCGTCTTGTTCCAATGCCGCCGCCTGGGTTTCATCGGCCAATACTTCCGGCCTCCACCAGCCATATTCCGGGCATAATCTCCTGCCGGCCCCCATTGCCGCCCCGGAGCAGAGCATAATCCCGCCCTGGCCGGACAAGCTCCCGGATCAGCCTGTCAAAGGGAGCGAAAAACGGTTTTCCCGTCATGAATTGGGGATTGAAGCACCTCTCCTCCACGACCAGGTGGGTGACTCCGTATTTCCGGCAGAACAAGGCCGCCTCCTCCGGATCCGGGCTGTAATAGGCCCTGAACAGATCCTCCAGGAGGGGCTTTTCCTTTTGCCACAGGCCCGCGGACCAGGGATGGGCCTGCTCATAGTTTATCAGCACCGGCCTGCGGCCGAAGGTCTGGACGTTGTCCATGGTCCGGGGGTGCCCGGCCAGCCGGGCCTCCTGGGGCAGAGCCAGAACCGCCTCGTAGGCCGGCCTGAGTTCGCCATAGTCGCTCAGGCCCACCCCGTGGAGACGCCAGGCGCCGGCCAGGGCCGCCGCAGCAAGGACCAAGGCAAAGACCCGGCCTGAGTTCAGCCCCGGCCGGAGCGCGGCGTAGATCCCCCAGGCCAGAAACAGGCAGAAGAAAAGATGGAAGGGATAGATGACGAAGCGGTTGGGCACAAAAAGCCTCAGGGCCAGAATACGGGCCAGGAGATAAAGGATCCCCGAGGCCAGGACCAGAAAGACCACCGGGGCGAACCCGGCCGTTGTTCGTGCGGGGAAGGAAGAGGTTCTCCATTTTCTGAACTCGCAAAACAACCCGAAACTGGCCAGGCCCAGAACACCCAGGCTCACGGCCAGGCCGGGCCGGAATCCCAGTTCATGAAAAGGGCCGATCCAACCCCAGGCTCCTACACTCACCTCCCACATAAAGGGCCGGATGGGGAACAGCCTCAGCCGCCCGCCCGCCCCCAGTTCCGGCATCTCCAGAGCCTCGGCCCCGGCCGCCCAGGGCCCGAACCCGGCCGCAATCAGACGATGGTTGAGATAAAAGACCAGGGCCGCCCCGGCCAGGAGAATAAGCCAATGATTTATCCTACCCAGATAGGGCGGCCGCCATATTCTCAGCCCCAGGAGCGGCCCGGCCCTGCCGGCCGCAAATGCCAAACCCAGAGAGAACCCGGCCAGGACGAAGATATAGGGGATGAACAGGGCCATGAGCAGGAGGGACAGGCTGATCAGCCGGTCGTTTCGCTTCAGCCAGGCCAACCAGAAGAGGGCCAACAGGGGCGCGGCAAAGGCCCGGGCCAGGCCTCCGGAAAGATGGTAGATGAAAAAAGGCATCAACCAAAAAGCGGCAACGCAGGACCAGGCCAAACCCCTGTCTCCATACTCCCGGCCGATCAGGAACAGACAGACCCCCAACAGCGCGAACAGGAGGCCGGGCAGAACCTTGGAGAAATAGAGGGGGTCCACCACCGGGCTGAAGATCCGATACACGGCCTTGACCCCGGGCGGAACATAGAGCCTTGAGTATCGGGTCAGATAATGGTTATGGAACAGCTCCGGGTTCTGCCACTGCTCCATCCAGTAGATCTGCTGGCGGACGTCTTCGTTGACCACATAGGGGCCGGCCAGCCCGTAAAAATGAGCGGCCCAAAAAACCAGGGCGCAGACCAGGCCGGCAACATAGGGCTCCGCGCGGTATGTTTGGGGAAAACTCATGGTCGGGGTATTTTAGGCCGGCAGGCAATGGTTTGCAATCATGGCGCCCCCTCCCCCGGTTTTACGCGCTCCAGGATCACCACCCGTCCATCCCCGCCCGGCAGCCACCGGGCAAAAGGGTATTCCTTGACTACCCGAAAGCCCTTTACCGGGCCGAAGGCTACCATGTACCTGTCATCCCTGACCCACCACCAACTCCTACCCGGCCGGGGTTTGCAGCGCCGATCGTAACCGTACCAGCCGTTGAACTCGAACCCGCCGTCGATCTCCTCCCAGGAAAGGCCCAGCTCTTGGGTGAGATGGTCCAGGGCCTTCCAGCGGGCCCTGTTCCAGGCCATATAATCGTGGCTCCCGGCCAAGCTCAAAAATCCCCAGAAAACCAGGTGAGCCAGAGCCAGACCGGTCAGGGCCTTTTTGCACGAGGCCGGCTCGATCCGCCACCTTGCCAGGGGCCGGATCAGGATAAGAACCGTCACGGGCAGAAGGTAGCGGTCGAACAAGACCGGGGCCGGAAGAAGAGCCAGCAGGTAGACCAGGGCGGTTAAGATGAAAAGGTCGGCCCGGCCCTTGAGGAGACCCTTGATCCAGCCGCCTATCTCCATGACCAGCAGGGCGCCCCCGGCCAGTGAGAACAGACTGATCAAGGCCCACCAACTCGGACCCAGGAGCGGATAGTTAGCCAGACCCAGGAGATGAACGTCGGCCAGGGTCAAGGGGCCGATCCCGGCCTTGACCAGGATGTTGCGGCCCAGGGGCATCAGGGTCGTCTGGATAAGAAAGGGGAGCGACAACAAGGCTGAAAACAGAGCCGCTTCGGCCAAGTATCGTTTCCGCTCCGCTCCGGGCCGGGCCGACCAGCGGACCGCCGTCCTCCAGGCCAGCAGGGGAAAGAGGAACAGGCCCAGATAGGTCAGGCAGATGGCGGCATTTTTTAGGAGCCTGAGCCCCAGAAGGCCCTCTCCCAGGCCGAGGAGAAGACCGGATTCCACCAGGCGGTACTCTTCCGGAAACCCCAGGTATCCCGCCGCAAAGAAAAGGTAGAGCCCCAGGGGCAGCACCGTGGCGGTCAGACCCCAACCCGCCAGGACAGCGGACCTGCGGCTGAAACCGTGTTGAAACAATATTGCAACGCCGAAAGCCGGGAGCACCGCCAAACCCAGCTGTCTGGTCAGGGTGGCCGCCCCGGCCAGAACCAGCCCCAGGGCCAGGGCGCGGCCGGATCCGAACTTCAGGCCCCGATCTAGGCAAAAGACCGCTCCGGCCAGCAAAACGGCAAAGGGCACGTCGGTCATGAAAGTGAGAGACAGGGGCAGGTGCAGGGGCGTAACCATAAGCACCAGGGCGGTCAGCAGCGCGGCGGGGCGGGGGGCCGAGTTGATCCTTTGAAACAGATAGACGCTCAGAATCAGAGCCCAGCCCGCAACGAGTCCGGAGAGCCGCAGGGCCTCAAAGGAAAAACCGCAGGGCAGACAGAACAGGGCGCCCCAGGCCAGGTGGACCAGCAGGGGCATGGAGGTCCAGCCGCCAATCTCCAGACGATTGTGCTGGATCAGATTTTGAACCGACCCGGCAAAGGACCAGCCGTCGTTCAAAGGGAAGCCGCCGCCCGGACCGGCCAGCAGGATCAGCGCGGCCCACAGCCCGCTCAGCAAGGCCAACAGGGCCAGATCGGAGATATCGAGAGGCCTTTGGTTCGCCACGGACTTCACCCTCCGGGGCTGATTTATTCCTGTGGGTTCAGGGCTGACTGAGCGTATATTAGGGCCAGGATTATGTCAATTGAGGCGGGATTGTCCGGCCTTGGACAAAACAGGGGCAGCATGAGCAGGATTCTGGTAACCGGAGGCAGCGGGTTCATCGGCTCCCACCTGGTGGAGGCCCTGATCGCCCAAGGCCACCAGGTGGCCTGCCTGTTGCGCCGGGAACAGGACCGAACCTGGATCAAGGGCCTGGACATAACCCCGGCAAGAGGTGATCTGTCCGACCCGGAGAGCCTGGGCCGGGCGGTCCGGAAGGCGGAGGCGATCTGTCATCTGGCCGGTGAGACCAAGGGGCCTAAATTCGACAGGATCAATGCCCGGGGTACGGCCAATCTGGTCTCGGCCGTCCAGACCCATTGTCCCGGCTTGAAAAAACTGGTCTACCTCTCCTCCATGGCCGCCCAGGGTCCCGGGCCGGCAGGCAGGCCTCTGACCGAGGCCGACCCGGAGCGGCCCGTCTCGGCCTACGGCCGTTCAAAACTGGCCGGAGAGGCGGCTCTGGCCGCCCTGGAGCCGAACACGGAGGTGACCGTGCTCCGGCCGCCGGTGGTCTACGGACCCAGGGACGACAAGACTCTGGCCCTGGTCAGCCCGGCCCGGCGCGGGTTCCTGCCCCTGGTCCGAGGTCGGGCTCAGAGGATCAGCCTGCTTTACGTGACCGATCTGGTCCAGGCCGTGCTTCTGGCCCTGGAAAAATCAGGCCCGGGCGGTAAATATCTCCTCTCCGACGGCGATATCCACAGAACCGCAGACCTGGGCAAGATCCTGGGCGGGCTGCTCAAGGTCAGGGTCAGGGCCGTACCCCTGCCCCGGAGCCTGGTGGGCCTGGCCGCCCTGTTAAGCGACGGCTGGTCCTGCTTGAGCGGCTCCCCGTCCATCTTCGGCTGGGACAAATACCTGGAGCTGCGCCAACCCAACTGGAGCGCGGACTGCTCCGCGGCCAGGGAAAAATTGGGGTTTTCGCCCCGATACCGGGCGGGGCAGGGGTTTGAAATTACCCTTAACTGGTATCGGAACAACGGCTGGATATAGCCACGCGGTCTACTTCATCAGGCCCAGATAGGCCTGCTCCAGCTGGCGCACCTTGTCCCTCAGGTTGAACGACTCCCTTATCCGGGCCGCCCCGGCCCGGCCCATCTCCGACCTCAAAACCGGATCCAGGAGCAGCCGGGCCAGGCTGTGGGCCATCAAGGCGGGATCGTCCCTGGGGGCCAGGTAGCCGGTCCGCCCTTCCCGGACCAGTTCGGCGTTGCCGCCTACATCGGTCGCGACCACTGGCAACCCGGCGGCCATGGCCTCCATCACGGCCACGGGCATGCCTTCGTAGCAAGAGGCCAGGGCAAAGACATGGGCTTGGCTCAACAGAATCTCCACGTCCCGCCTGCAACCCAGAAAAGAGACCCGGTCGTCCAGGGAAAGGGCTGAGCAGAGCCGCCCGGCCTCGTTTTTCAGGGGCCCGTCACCCACCATCAGGAGGCGGAAATCGTGTCCCTCTTGCTTGAGCAGGGCCGCGGCCCGGATCAAACAGGCCGGGTCTTTTCTGTGTTCCAGATGGGCCACGGAGATGATCACGGGCGGACCTTCTCCTTCCCCCGGAGCGGCACGGGGCAGATGGGGCCGGACTTCCAGGCCGTTGTGGATGACCGCCACCCTTTGCGGGCTCATGCCCTCGTCCCTGGTCATGACCAGCCGGCCGGCCTCGGTGTTGGAGATAAAAAGATCCACCCGTTTGTTGGTGACCCTCTCCACCAGGGCCTGCAAAAAAGACCGCCCTTCCCTGCCGCTGCGATGGGAGACGCTCCGCCGACCCGTGACCAGCAGGGGCGCACAACTCCCCCATTTGGCCAGGCGGGCCGTGAGGTCGCAGAAGGCTCCGAACCCGTGAACCAGGTGAAGCCCCCTCCCCGCCACCAGGCGCCTCAGGTTGCGGACCAGGATGGGCGCGCTCAGGTAGCGCCGGTCCTCGGGAATGTCCAGGTTGACCACCTCCAGGCCGGAGTCCTTGAACTCCCTGGTCAACCCGCGGGCCGGGGAGAGAAACAGGCAGACCACCTCGAATCTGGTCCGGTCCAGCAGGGGATAGGTCAGAAGGCTCATCTTCTCCGTACCCCCCCTGGTGTATCCGCCCATGAGACAGCCTATCCTGATCCTGTTTTTCATCGGCTCTCCAGCCAGGCTTGGAAGACCAGGACATTCCACAGGAGGTACTTCCAGTCGGCTTGGCCGGAGAGGTGCTCCTCCCATTTCCGGGCAACCGGCTCTGGACGCAAAAATCCCTCTCTGATAAGGCGTTCCGGGGCCAGCAGGTCCTGGGCCCAGTCCCGCAAGGGGCCCCTGAGCCAGCGCCCCAGCGGCACCCCGAAGCCCATCTTGGGCCGGTCGATCAGGGGTTCGGGGATGTATTTCCGCAGCACCTGTCTCAGGATGACCTTGGTCTTGCCTTTACTTATCAGCATCCTGTCCGGCAGCCTGGCCGCGAACTCCACCACCCGGTGGTCGATCAGGGGCACCCTGACCTCCAGGCCCACGCTCATGCTGGCCCGGTCGACCTTGACCAGAATGTCGTCCGGGTGGTAGGCCGCCAGGTCCAGATACCTCATCATGGTCAGGGGATTCTTAAACCGGGACAGCTCCAGGGGGTCCTCCATCACGCTCAAGGGCAGACCTGGACCGATGACCACCTCTTCGGGATTCTTCCAGTGGGCCAGAATCCCGGCGAATACCTGGGCCGGATTCTCGGAGGCCAGCACCCCCGCGCCTCGTTGGACCAGTTCTTCGGGGGACCTGTGGGCCAGCATCCGGGAACGCAACAGACCGGCCGCGGCCGGGAGCTTGGCCCACAACCCCTTGGGCAGGCCGGTGATCAGCCTGGCCGCCGCTCCTCGCAGGGGGCCGGGGATCAGCCGCAGCCTGGACCAGGCCTCCAGGGTGGCCGGGTAGCGGTCGTATCCGCCGAACAGCTCGTCCCCGCCGTCCCCGGACAGGGCCACTTTGACCCGTCTCCGGGCCAGGGCGGCCAGCAGCCGGGTGGGCAGCTGGGAGGAATCCGCAAAAGGCTCGTCAAAGATTCGGGGCAGATCCGGGATGACCTCCCTGGCCTCCCTGGAGGTGAGGTAGAGCTCGGTGTGGTCCGTGCCCAGGTGGGCGGCCACCTCCCTGGCAAAAATCGCCTCGTTGTGAGTCTCCTCCCAGAAGCCGATGGTAAAGGTCTTGACCGGGCGGCTGGAGCGGGTCTGCATAAGGGCCGTGACCAGGCTGGAGTCCAGTCCGCCGGAGAGGAAAACCCCCAGCTCCACGTCGGCGATCATCCTGGCCTCAACCGCCCGGCCGAGGAATGATTCCAGTTCCGAGGCGGCCTGGTCCAGGCTGCCCTGATAGGGTTCCTTTAGACCTTGTTCCATCACCTTGGCCAGCGACCAGTAGGGCCGGGGCCGGGGCAGGTCGGACAGAGCGCCCGCTCCGGCCTTTGTCTCCATGGTGAGGGCGCAGCCGGCCGGCAGTTTGAAGATGCCCTTATAGATGGTGTGGGGAGCCGGGATATAGCCGTTTTTCAAGAACAGGGCCAGGGCCCCCCGGTCCACCTCCCCGGACCAGACCGGGTGGGCGGTCAGGGACTTCAGCTCCGAACCGAACAAAAACACCTGGCCGGAAACGCCGTAGTAGATGGGCTTGAGACCCAGTCTATCCCGTACCAAATGCAGCCTTCGCTCCCTCCTGTCCCACAGGGCCAGGGCGAACATGCCCACGAAGCGCGGCAGAGAAGCCTCAAGCCCCCATTCCTCCACGCAGCCCAGGACCACCTCGGTGTCCGAGGTCCCCCGAAAGCGGTGGCCCAGTCCTTCCAGCTCATTTCTCAACTCCGGGAAATTGTAGACCTCGCCGTTGTAGGCCAGGACATACCGTCCCTGGGCCGAGACCATGGGCTGCCTTCCTTTTTCGGAAAGGTCCAGGATGGACAGTCTGGTGTGGCCCAGGGCCAGGCCGGCCCTCTCGTCCGCCCAGGAGCCCCGGTCGTCCGGACCCCGGTGGGCCAGGGTCCGGGCCATGGCCTCCACCACCCCGGCCGGGGATTCCCGCCCCGCCCGGCCCAGGGGATCCCAGAACCCGGTCAGGCCGCACATGGCAGCGGCTCCCGCCCCGGCAAATGGGAACGGCGGTCCATCAGCCGTCGACCATCCCGGCCAGCTGTTCTTCCAGCCGCCGGATCACCCGGCCGTGATAGGCCATGTGGTGTCTCCCGCTGGCGGCCAGGGTCACGGCCATGGGAAAGACCCGGGGGTTGGCCAGAAGAGCCGCCCCAAGGTATTTCCAGAATTGGAGACGACCGGCATCGGCCAGCCCCATTTTCCAAAGAACCCTGAAAAAGGCCTTGATCTCCCCTGGTTTCAAGCGGTTTACAAAACAGGGATGGGCGGGCAACCGCTTGATATACTTCACAACCCGGTTGTAGTAGGCCGTTGGTTCGTACAATCTTTTCAGGGTCCAGCAATACCCGGCCAGGAGCGTCTGGGAGCCCATCAGGGGGATGTAATTCAAGGCGGCCACGTCTCCCACTTGGTCGCCGGTTGGATAGCCCAGCAACCGTCCCTGGGCCTCCATGCGGTCCCAAAGACGGGTGTCGGGCGGCACGGATAGCAGCCCCACCATGGGATAGGGGATGGGGCAGGCCTCGATAAAATCCACCATGGCCTGGAATGAAGATTCGTTATCCGCGTCAAACCCCAGGATGAATCCCCCCACCACCAGCATGCCCTTGTCCGTGATCCTTCTTACCGAGTCCACTATGTCCCGGTTGCGGTTCTGATTCTTGTGGCATTCCTCCAGGGAGGCGTCGGAGGGGGATTCTATCCCCAAAAACAGGGTCAGGAATCCGGCCCGGACCATCAGGTCCAGGAGTTCATCGTCGTCGGCCACATCCAGGCTGACCTGGACCGAGATCTTGTAGGGGTATTTGTGTTCCTTCTGCCAGGAGGCGATGGTTTCCAGGATGGGCTTCACCTTGCGCTTGTGGCCGATTATATTGTCGTCCACAATCATCAGCTCGCCCTCTTTCCACCCCGAGGCGTAAAGGGAATCCAGTTCGGCCTTCACCTGTGCGGCCGATTTGAGCCTGGGCCTCCGGCCGTTGAGGATGACCACGTGGCAGAAATCGCAATCGTTGGGACAACCCCGCCCCACCTGAAGAGGCATGGACAGATATTTTCCCCGGTCCACCAGGTCCCATCTGGGGATGGGGGTCTGGCCCAGTTCCGGAAATTTTTCGGCCCTGTAGACCGGTTGGGCCCTGCCCTGGGCCAGGTCTTCCAAAAACCGGGGCAGGGTCTCTTCCACCTCGCCCGCAAAAAGGTAATCGATCCGCTCGAACCCCTCCCTAATCAAGCTGAAATGGGGCCCTCCGGCAACCACGGGAACGCCTTTTTCATTGCATCTGCGGACGACCTCCCCGGCGGATTTGGACTGGATCTCCATGGCCCCGACAAAAACCATCTCGGCCCAGTCCAGGTCTTTTTCCGGAAGCGGTTCCACGTTCAGGTCCACCATTTTGAGGGGCCATTCCCGGGGCAGCATTCCGGCCACGGTCAAAAGCCCCAAGGGGGGCAGGAATATCTTGGCCGACAGGAATCCGGCGGTCCCCCGCAGAGACCAGAAAGTATCAGGAAATTCGGGCTGGACAAACAGAGCTCTCATCACCCCTCCTGGCTCAGGCGATAGTCCGTCCGACAGAATCGCCGTTACGCCCCCCAACCTGCGCGGGCGGCCCCCTCAGCCAAGGGGTAAGGGTACCACACCCACCTGTTTTCCCGAAAGATTGAAATAAGTTTCGCCATGCTATAGACTCTGGTCCCGATCCGGTCGGCAGGACGAATCGAGGGGGTATGACTCCGGAAAATTTATTTTACCTTATCATCGGGGTCACAAGTTTGGGACTGCTGGTCTACTGCGCCGGGGTCTCGCACTACCAGGCCAAGGTTAACGGGCCTTCGAGGGAAGCCCGGGCTCGGCCTCCCGTCTCAATCATTCTGCCTCTCACCGGCGACTCTCCCCTTCTTGAACCGGGCCTGGAATCCATTCTGGCCCAGGACTATCCAAGCCTGGAGCTGATTCTGGCGGTGGAGGACGAGGCAGACCCGGCCTGGCCCCTGGTACTGGGCATGGCCGCCAAAGACTCCAGGGTGGTGCCGGTAACGGCCGGCCGGGCCGATACCTGCGGCCAGAAAAACAAAAATCTCCTGGCCGGGCTGGAGCGGATCAGCCCCGAGTCTGAAATAGTGGTCTTCACCGACGCCGAGCACCTGGCTGAAAAGGATTTCATCACCGACCTGGTGGCTCCCATCATCCGGGGCGAGGCGGCCGTCTCGTCGGGATATCACCATTACCTTCCCCGGGAGGGCGGCCTGGCCGGCTCGGCCAAAGCCGTCTGCGTGCAGCTTCTAAACCTCACCAGGACAATTCCCTTCCTGAACAGACCCTGGGGAGGGGCCACGGCCGTGGCCAGACAGGCTCTGAACGGCCTGGACCTGATCTCCCTGTGGTCCTTTACCGTGGTCGATGACGTTACCCTGGCCCGCCGCAGAGGCGGCAGGTCCCGGTTTCCCCTCCGGCTTGTGGCGCCCAAGCTTAGCACCCCGGATCAGGGAGACGACCTGGCCGCCTGGAACCGCTGGCTGACCCGGCAGATCGCCTTTATAAAACCGTCCATCGTCAACGACTGGCTGGGCCTGGGCGTTATCGCCTTGGGGTTGAATCTGGCCTTTTTTGCCTCGCTGTTGGCCCTGGTCCGGTGGCCGATCACGGGGGGAGGGGCCTGGCCGGCCACGGCGGGGCTGATCTTTTTCCTGGTCTTTTTCTGGAGTTGTGCACAGGTCAGAAAGCACCATCCCCGGCCCGGCCACTTGGGTTACTGGTGGGCCGGGTGCGTGGCGGCCATGATCATGGGGTTGTGGTGCTTTATCAAAACCTGTTTCAGCAACCGGATCAGCTGGCGAGGCAAGACCTACCAGGTCGGTTGGGGCGGACGGGTGAAAAAAATAATCCGCTGAAGACAAAACCGGAATCGCCCACCCCGCGGCAGGGCATCGGATATGGCAGCAAAAAACGGCGACTGCCCTCGCGGCAGGCCGCAGGGAATTAAACCCCCTAAATCTCGAACCGGGATCTGGTCTTCCTGGTCCATAAAATAATCGCCCCAAATCCGCATAGGGCGATGCAGAAAGATACGGCTCCGGCTTTGAGAACCCAAAATTTTGGCAAAAGCTCGACCCGGACCACGTATCTCCTTTTGTTGAACCGGGGGTCGGTGTTGTCCGAGGCGGAAAAGATCAGCTTCCCCTTCCAGTGGGAGTAGCGCCCCCGCCCTTTTCTGGCCACATCCACATGCAGGCTGTGGGCCGGACCAAGTTCTTTGCCGTCCTCCAAGAGAACCAGGGACGATCTCCGGGGATCATCCATGTCGTCCGTCTCAATCCTCCAATAAGGCGACCGGGGCACATCCCACTGGTGGGAGAACAGCCTGAGCCCGCCCATAAACAGGGGCTTCACATAGACAGTTCTGCTTTGGGGGAAAAACCGGAGATACCAGGGCGCAGCCCCGCCCAGGAGGAGGATGAGGCAGCCCACAAGAGCCAGGCGGGTTGGGTTTTTCATGGGTCCCCTTTTCCCTTCGGGGCCGGGTTGGGTCCCATCCGGTCCGGCCCCGATGTTCTTGGGCGGTCTTATATCATTTTTCAGACAATCCGCCCAGATCCGAATCTCACCCTCGGCTTGGGCGGACCAGACCGGCAGCATAATGCCATCGGGAGAAGACCGGCCTGTATTTCGATCTTGGATTTTGATATAACAGGCCACATGTTATTGCCAAAGGGAGTCGCCGTGCCGGACAAGGGATTTAACCCGGAACTCGATCTTTTCCGAAAATGCTACCAGTACACCGAGGACCTGGAGGCCAGGGAGGGCGGTTACTATCTTATTTTCCGCCCTCTTGAATCCGGCCAGAACCCCGTGGTCACCCTGGAGGGCCGGGAGATGATCAACCTGGCCTCCAACAACTATCTGGGGCTGACTTCCCATCCCCGGGTGGTGGAGGCGGCCAAGGAGGCCCTGGACCGATACGGCACCGGCTGCTCCGGTTCCCGCTGGCTCAACGGCAACATGTTGATCCACGAGGAACTGGAAAGCCTTCTGGCCGAGTTTTTGGGAAAAGAGGCGGCCATTGTTTTCTCCACCGGGTACCAGACCAACCTGGGGGCCATCTCCTGCCTGGTGGGCAGGAACGATGTAATCTTCACGGACAAATTGGACCACGCCTCCATAATCGACGGGGCCAGGATGAGCCTGGGCCGGCTGATCCGGTTCCGGCATAACGACATGGACCATTTGGAGGGCCTGCTCAAAAGGGAACAGGACAAAGGCAAGCTGATCGTGGTGGACGGCGTCTTTTCCATGGAGGGCGACCTGGCCGACCTGCCTGGTCTGGTGGACCTGGCCCGGAGATACCAGGCCCGGATTTTTCTGGACGACGCCCACGGCCTGGGGGTGACCGGTCCGGGCGGCAGGGGCACGGCCGCCCATTTCGGCCTGGCCGAGGAGGTGGACCTGATCATGGGCACCTTTTCCAAAAGCCTGGCCTGTATCGGAGGGTTTGTGGCCGGGGACGCCCGCCCCGTCTCCTGGATCAAGCACCGGAGCCGCTCCCAGATGTTCTCGGCGGCCCTGCCCCCGGTTCTCACGGCCACGGCCAGGGCCGCCCTGGAGACGGTCATCAGGGAACCGGAACTGGTGGACCGGCTGTGGACCAACGCCCGGAAACTCAAAGAGGGCCTCATCGCCCTGGGGTTTGACACCGGCGGCTCCCAAACACCCATCGTGCCGGTGATCCTGGGCAACGAGCCCCTCATGCTGGCCACGACCATCAATCTGGCCCAGGCCGGGGTGTTCGTGAACCCGGTCCGGCCGCCGGCGGTGCCCCAGGGCCGGGAGATGCTGCGGCTCTCCCTCATGGCCAACCACACCGGAGAGCATATCGACCAGGCCCTTGCGGCCCTGGGCGAGGCGGGTCGTAATCTGGGGATCATTTCCTGACCGGAAAGGGTCTGGTTGAGGGGGGCCTGGGGATCAATATTTCCGGGGTGGGCCGATATTCCGGCTCAGTAGCCCATCAGGCCGCAACATCTGGTACAGACCGGCATAAGCCCATCCCTGGCCAGGCTGAGCCGGAATTTCCGGTAGGGCTCTGAATTCCAGAGCACGGTCAGGGATGTTTCTTTTATGTTCCCCACCACATAATCGTGATAATCGCGGCAGGGCGAGACCTTGCCGTCAGGGCCGATCTCGGCGGCCTGATAGATGGATAGACAACGGCTGTAGCCGAAATCGTTGCCGTGGTCGTTATAGTAAGACCGCAAGTCTTCCGCTTCGAAAATGGGGGGAATAACGATCGCGGCCGGGTCGGACCAGCCTTTTGAAGCGGAGCGCAGGGACTTGAGCTGGTCCGCGATGAGATGGTGGTCCACGGCCCGCCAGTCGCCGATCCATCCCCCGGGCAGGGCGGGCTCGAACCCGAACCTGCGGTTGAAATCCAGCCGGTGGGCCTCCACTCCGGGTTCATCAATCCACCAGGACAGGTAAAAGACGAACAGGTCCACCCGGTCCTTGAAGGTCCGGTATATGTCCGTCAGGTAGGCCACGTTTTCCTTGGAAATAACGGTCAGGGAGGCGATGAGGGGCAGGCTTCCGCCCCGGTCCCTCCTGGCCCGGAGCAGGCTCTCCAGCCCCCTCTCCAGGGTGGCGAAGTTGTCGCCCCGGCCGGCCGAGGGGCGGAGCCGGTTGTGCAGCCCGGCGGTGGGTCCGTCAACGGATATCTGGGCCAGAAACAGGGGCGCCCCGGCCAGCGCCCCGGCCGCGTCGGCCAGCCCGGTGCCGTTGGTGGCCAGGGAGGTGGGCAGCCCCAGCCGGGTAGACCTTTCCACGAGTTCCACCAGGTCGGGATATAAAAAAGGCTCTCCACCCCAAAGGTAGTACAGGGGCCTCCAGCCCCGGGAGGCCAGGTCCCCCAGAACCTCCAGATGCCCCTTCAGATCCACCTCCTGCTCTCCCACGCGTCCTGCGGGCAGATGGCGCAGATATCCGCGCTCCCCCCACTGGCCGCAGGTCCGGCAGCGGAGATTGCATCTTTCGGTGATCCTGACGCTGAGCTGACGGATGGGCCCGGCCCGGCCTCCGGATAATTTGGCGGGACGTTGGGCAAGAAGCCATTTCCCGGCCTGGAGCAGGGCCAGTTTTTTGAATATCCAGGGATGGCGTATCAGGGGCGGGACGCCCTTGACGATCGCCTTGGGTCCGACACTGGGTTTTTTCCCGCTCATCCGGCTGCTGTCTTTTCCTGTTGGATCGGTTGGAGAGCCTACTCGGACCTTGCCGTCTTTTTAAAAAACCCCAAAGGCCGGCTCCGCAAAAAGCCCCGGGGAATCCCGGGGCTTGCCTGCGTTTATGCTGTTCCGGCTATTAGATTATTTCGATGGTCTCGGTCCTGATGTTGGACAGGTTGCCTTCCGCGTCCATGAGCCAGTAGTTGATGGTGTGCACCCCGGACTCCAGGCCGCCGATGAAGGAGGTGGGCAGGGTCCGGCGGAAGTCCACCAGATTGACCTGATAATTGTAGCTGAGTCCGGTCTGCCAGGCGATTCCGTTGCTCAGAGTTCCGCTGCTGTCCAGGGCCAGCTGCTCGGGCCCGTCCTTGCCAGCGGAACCGGGCCTGATCCATTCCACCACCAGGGCCGACGCACCGGTGTAGGCGGCGGAGAAAGGCAGGGTCCTGTTCAACTGGTAGGCGGTTCCGTTCACCCTGGCGTTGTTGATTTCGGCCGAGACCTGCTGGTTGCCCAAAAGCCTGCTGTAGGGTCCCCCGCCGCCAAAGTGATCCTCTGCGCCGCCGCCGTCTCCCCGGGGGTCCACCTGCCAGCCGGTCCCGACTACGTTAAGTTCGCCTATCTCAGGAAGAACGATCTTGGCCGTGCCCTTGTTGGGAGAGGTTATGGAACCCGCCAGCTGATAGTCGATCGCCCCTGCGGCATTCAGGTGATAGGCGTCTATGCTTATCTCGCCGCCCTCACCGCCGGCCAGTCCCTGGAAGTGGTAATTGGCCTGGGAATCATCCGGACCATAAATCTTCAACAGTCCATTGAAGTTTCCTCGTCCGGTATAGGTCCAATCAAGCCATACGGTGTAATCCGGGCGGGATGGATCGGTATAGGACCACCACCTGGCCACATTGTCCATGGTGGACATGGCCCTTGCGCCCACAAGCGCATTTTCCGAAATCCAACCCAGGATGGGGGCGTCGGCCCGGGACTGATTGGAGATGTAGATGGCGTTGTTGTAATACTCGATGGCATAGGAGCCGTCCGGCTGGAGGTAATAGGCTTGGGGAAAATCGTTGCGGGTCTCGTCGTACAGTCGCAGTACTCCATCCTGGAATTCGGCCCTGAAATTTACCTGCCACAGGCCCAGGGAGAGCTGCCAGGTGGAAGTTATCCCCTTTGGTACAGTGAAAGTCAACAACCCGGCGTCATCGGCCAGGTAGGAGGCCGTCTCCGCTCCGGCCTGGACGGCCATAGCTGCCGCCGGGGGATACCACAGCTTGCCGTGGGCATAGGTGGTCACCTGAAGTTTAAAGGTCAGGGTTTCCTGGGCCAGGGCCTCGCCCGAAGCCAGCAACCCCATCAGCGCCACCCCCACAATAAGGCTGATGAATGTTGTTTTGGATATTTTACTAACCATTTCCGACCCTCCCTCTGAGTTGCCGCCTTGTTACTGACCCGGTTATGGTTCAGCTTTTCAAAATTACTTTATTAGTCAAACTGGATTTGTAGTTATCGCCAAAGCCGAATCAGTGGCTGTGATTATCCGTCTAATCCTCCCGAGATTATTTCTAATCACGTGTTCTGATCTTATCCGGGCATGTTGCGCCGGTCAAGTACCAGCGTGTAATTAACTTTTTCAACCAGGGACGAGCCGCCCTCCACCCGTTTTATACAACTGCAGGTCAATCCAACAATAGATAGATTTTTACGCATACTATTATTCATATCCATATCTTACAGGTTCGCCAGGCCTGTCCTTCCGTCCTTGGGTGCTGTTGCGGCCGGCCGCTCAGGGTTGATTACGGCCAGCCTGGCGCGGCGGCGATCCGCCCCCTCCCGGCCCGGGGGCCGGGAGGGGAGCCTGTCCGGGTTGGACTTGCCGTGCTTTACAAAAACATCGGTTTTTGCAATGCTTGCAAATCGCTGCGGATCAAGGGTCTGGCCGAACAAGGGGGGGGGGGCGGGGGACGGCCGGAAATGGACCTGGCCTCAGTCTCAACTTGATTCGACGGCCCTTTTTCAATAGAACCGGGATGGAGAACAGAAGGCGGCCGGGAGGCAAATTGTCCACACGGGATCTGATGCGCGTCTTTGGGACGATCCGGGATTACCGGGAGCTGATTACGGGGCTGGCAGCCAGGGAGATCCGGGAGAAGTACGTCCAGTCCATGGCCGGCCTGCTGTGGCTGTTCATCTACCCGGCCTGCCTCCTGTCGGTCTATCTGGTCGTCTTCGGTTTTGTTTTTAAAATGCGGGCCGACATGCTGGGGCTGGATCTCAATATGAGCTATACCGCCTACCTTATCACCGGGTACATCCCCTGGCTGGGCGCGGCCGAAAGCCTGACCAGGGCGCCCCTGGCCGTCTCCTCCAATTCGGCCCTGATCAGGCAGGTGGTCTTTCCCCTGGAAATTCTGCCGGTCAAGCTGGTCCTGGTCTCCCTGACCCCCCAGCTGGTCCTCCTGGTTTTGGCCTCGGTCTATCTTCTTCTCGACTCCGGAGGCCGCGTCCCGAATCTTCTGTGGCTGACCCTGCCCCTCCTTTTTTTCCTGGAATTCATGCTCCTCTGCGGGCTGGTCTGGGCCATCTCCGCAGTTGGGGTCTTTTTGGGCGACATCAAGGAGGTCGTCAAACTGGCCGTGCTGGTCGGGCCTTTTTTGGCTCCGATTTTCTTTTCCCCCAGCCAGCTGCCGGCCTGGGCCGGAGGTCTGATCCACCTCAACCCCTTCACCCTGCTGATCAACTGTTTCCGGGACGCTCTGCTGTACGGCAGGGTGGCCCACCCTCTTAGCTGGCTGTTCGTCGGCCCCCTCTGCCTGGCCTGTTTCTGGGCTGGATACGGGGTCTTTAAACGCCTTCGGCCGGGCTTCGGCAACCTGCTATGACCAGACCGACGCACAAGCCGTCCGCTCCGGCCATCCAGGTCCGTGGCCTGACCAAAACCTTCAAGGTCTACGACGGCCCTCTGGACGTTTTCAGGGAGCATGTTCTTAAAAAGCCCAGCCACCAGCTTTTCACCGCCCTCGAGGGGGTCTCCTTCAGTTTGGAACCGGGAGAGGTGCTGGGGGTGATCGGGCCCAACGGCGCCGGGAAAAGCACTCTCCTGCGCATTCTTGCCGGCACCCTGGACAGGACTGCGGGCGAAATCCTTATCTCGGGCAAGGTCTCTTCCATTCTGGAACTGGGGACCGGGTTTCATCCTGATTTCAGCGGCCGGGAGAACGTCTATCTGGCCGGCCTGTGTCACGGCATGAAAGCCGCCGAGGTCAGAGCCAAGATACCCTGGATAAAGGAGTTCAGCGCCCTGGGCGACTTTTTCGAAAAGCCGGTGCGGACCTACTCTTCGGGCATGCAGGCCCGGCTGTTTTTCAGCGCCGCAGCGGCGGTGGAGGCGGATATCCTTTTGGTGGACGAGGCCCTGTCCGTGGGCGACGCCAGGTTTCAGCGGAAATGTTTCGCCCGCATGGAACGCTTCCGCGATAAGGGGGGAGCGGTGATCCTGGTCTCCCACGACATCAACCTGGTGATGGGGCTTTGCGACAAGGCCCTTCTTCTGGAAAAGGGCCGGGTAATCAGCCGGGGCCCTTCCCGGGATGTGTCCCGCATCTATTTCAGAAGGGTCCACTCCGGACAGGAAAACCGGGTGGGTGAGTTGGAACCTCCGGCTTCAGGAGAAAAGCCGTTGATCCCGGCCGGCTCAGAACGGTACGGCAACGGCCGGGCCGAAATCGTGGACTACGGCCTCAAGGACCACCACGGCAGGATGACCGAAACCATTACCTCCGGCCAGCAATGTCACCTGTTCATAAAGGCACTCCTGCACCAGGACATAGAAGACCTGCGTTTCAGTTACATCATCAGCACTGTGTCCGGGATAAACGTGTTCGGCTTCAACACCGCCGACCATCCGGCTCCGGGGCCCCTGGTCAAAGACGCTGTTCTGGAGGCGCGGTTGAAACTGCGGATGTGGCTGGCGCCGGGAGAATACTTCCTCACCTTCGGCATCTGGCCCAAGGACGGGCCCCATTACGACCGTCTGATCGACGCCCTGCTTCTGCGGGTCGTCAGCGAGAAATATATCGCCCCAGGAAGCCTGGTCAATCTGGAACCCGAGCTGGAGTTGGTGCGGGTCGGAAAAACCGACTCCGGGGCCGGAGAAGATTCCGGGGGTCGGGCCTGACCATGGAAAGGCCGGGCAAACCCGCCAAGATAATCTGGGTGGTCATGGACACCCTGAGGGCCGACCACCTGGGTCTTTACGGCTACCCCCGGCCGACCTCCCCTTTTCTGGACAAGCTGGGAGACGAATCAATCGTCTTTGACTGGGCCTTTTCGGCCTGCCCCTATTCCATTCCCTCCCAGACCTCGATGCTGAGCGGGAGATACTGCTCCAACCACTACCTGGGCTTTTCCAAAGGCGCCCCGATTAAACACCCTTTCAAAGGCGCAATGTTGTCCGAGGCGCTCCTGTCCGCCGGCTACGCCACAGCCTCCTTTGTCACAACCGACCTGCCCGTTCATCCGGCGGAAAGCTCCGCCGCCATCGGGTTCCGGAACCGGTTCAATCCTGATCGAGAGACAGGGGCCAATGGCACGAACAAAATGCTGGCGGCTTTTATCAGCGCCCTTGGCGAGAACGACCTGTTCGCTTTTTTAAACTACTTAGACATCCACGGCCCCTATCTCCACCAAGAGCCGCACCGCAGCCTGTTCACTTCTGACCAGTGGTCAATTCCTCCCCTTCATCTGCGCCGGATCAGCCCCGACAGCGACCCCCTGGGCGGCCTGCCCGAATTCCAGATCCTGGAGGGAAAGGAGCAAAACGGGCTGCTCCGTGAATACCGGACCGACCTGCGTTACTACCTGGCCCAGTACGACGCCGGAATCCGCAAGGCCGACCAAGCCCTGGAGAAACTGGTGGAGCTGTTGCAAGAGCGGGGCGTCTATGACGATACCCTCCTTATCGTGACCTCCGACCACGGCGAGGCTTTCGGCGAAAACAACCTCTACTGCACCCACGGCTTCACCCTGACCCCGGACCAGATCCACGTGCCCCTGCTGCTCAAGCCCCACCGGGGATGGCGGGTCGAAGCAGGCAGAATAGAGACCCAGGTCTCCCTGGTGGATCTGATGCCCACCATCCTCGAACTGGCGGGACTGCATCCCCTGGGCCCGCCCCTTGACGGGCGGTCCCTGGTCGGCCTGGTGCAACAGGGCGACCAGGAGTTGGAAAAGCGGACCATCCTGGCCGAGACCTGTTTTCAAACCTGCCGCGTGGACGGGAAAAATCTTAGTATAAGCCCCAGAGCAGAAGAGGACATATCCGCCCTCAGGCCTCCCCGAACGGCTTTTCCCGGACAGGGGCCGGTTCCGGAGACCGGGATTCTGTTCAAGGAGAGCCTGAACCTGGAGTACCGCCAGAGCCGGCCGTCGCCTCTTGCGCATCCGCCGGACCGGGTGTTTTTTCAGCCTTTGCCCTGGATGGACAAGGATCAGCAGGATCTGGCCTTAAAAGAGCTCAGGCAGGAGGCCGTGGCGGAATTGCTGTGGACCGGCGGTTCCCTTGTCTCCAAATTGGATTATCTCGACTGCGAACTGAACCGGCTAAGGGGAGAGCTGGCGTCCATCCCGGCTCCCATCAGAAGACTGGTGCGGCTTCTGCGCTCCCGGTCCTGGCTCAGGAAGGCGGTCGGCCGGCTGAGAAAAATATATCGGGGCCCGGCAAGACCGCGGCCGTGATAAAGGAAAAAGAGGATCGCAATTGAGCTGGTTCGATCATCTGATACTGCCCGGATCCTCCCCGGCCAAAATCTTCGTCGGCCAAAGATGCCTGGTGGTGACCAGGGCCGGAATGGCTCAACAAGACCTGGCCGCTCTGGAAAAGGAGCTGGGATGCCGCTTCGTGGTCGTCCGGCCCGTTGCTTCGGCCCGGAAGCTGAGCGGCCCCTTCAAACCGGTGAAGGGGTTCTGCTGGTCGGCCCGGATCCCCGAATTTTTGTGGTGCGCCGAACAGGACCTGGATTTCCTCTCTCCGCTTCAGGTCTTGGAAGACGGGCTGCCCCTGGGCCCCTCCGGATCGCCCTTTGAGGGTATCGCCGAACAGGGCCGAGGCAGGTTCAGGCATTACAAAAAACGGCTTTTATTCTCCACCTCGGACAACTCCGATCCCAACGCCAACGGACGCGCCTACGGCCTGAAGGCCGCCCCTTGTCCCGGTTCGGCCCCAGACGTTCTGGAGATGAAACAGGACGGCCGGGGGGGTTTGATTGTTCCTCAGGCGGCTGTGGAGGAGATGCGCCGTCTAAAGCCGGAACTGGTTCTGCTGGTCGAGCCACCTGACAAAAACACGACCCGGATAATCAGGGCCGCGAGGCGATGCGGACCCGGCCTCATGGTCCTCCGACTCGACAAAAGATGGGAGGTCGTGGATCTTAACCGGTCGGCCCTGTTCCGGCCGCGGCTCCTGGCCTCCCTGGGGCGAAGGTCCCTCCGCCGCCAGGCCGCCGGGGTCAGGCATAGACTTTCCCCGGTCTACAGCCGAGTCAGCGGGTTGCTGCCCGAAGGACTGCTCCACCTGCTCTTTCGCCTTCAATCAGGCCCCAGGATTCCCCAGGTCCCGGCCTGGATTAAGCGGGGCGGCGGCGTCTCCGCAAACGCCCCAGCCAAGGCGGATCCTCGGCGGGCCCTGTTTAACCAGGATCTGGAACTCGAGCACGGCAGACCTTTCCAAAGGCCTGAAACAGACCCGGAAAATCTCAGGATCGTGCAGTACATCAGCCAGTTGGGACCGGGCGGAGCAGAACGGCAGAGCTGCTATCTGGCCGGCGGATTGAAGAGGTCCGGGCATGGGGTCACGCTCCTGACCAGCTTCCCCCTGCAGGGCTCCTCGGCCCACTACGCCTCCCTTTTAAGATCCTCCGGGGTGCGCTGTTCCCAGGCCGGAGAAGGAGACGCCGGAGGGCTTATCAAGACCGCCCTGGAGGATCCTTATCTAAAAAAAGGCCTGCTGCCCTTCATCCCCCCGGCCCTGGCCCCCCTGGTCCGGAACCTGGCGGCCGACCTGCTCCGCATAAAACCCCAGGTAATCCACTGCTGGCTGGATTGGAGCAACATCATCGGCGGTCTGGCCGGATATCTGGCCGGAACGCCTCTGATCGTTCTATCCACCCGCAACCTCAACCCCAGCCGCTTTCCCACCTTCTACCGCCCCTGGCAACAGGCGTGGTACTCCTTTCTGGTTCGCAGCAGGAGGGTCCACCTGGTGGCCAATTCAAAAGCAGGGGCCGAGGACTACGCCTCCTGGCTGGGGCTGCGGCCGGAGTCCTTCCGGGTGATCCGGAACGGGCTGGACCCAACAGCCGTGATCCGTCCTTCCAGCCGGGAGATAATCAGTTTCAGGAAAGAGTTGGGCCTTAAAGAGGACGAGTTGCTGGTGGGCGGGGTCTTCCGCCTGGACCCGGAAAAGCGTCCCCTTGATTTTATCAAAATTATCAAAATGATACGTGACGGGGAAAGCCGGATCAAGGCCGTAATCGCCGGGCAGGGAACTTTGAGTCAGTGGCTCCGCAAAGAGGTTCGGCGGCTGGGCCTGGAGGATGTCGTTTTTCTGCTGGGCCGCAGGACCGACGCGGCCCGGATAATGTCGGCCTGCCGGGTGATCCTCCTGACCTCCAGATACGAAGGCACCCCCAATGTCCTGATCGAAGCCCAGTGGCTGGGAATCCCCGTGGTGGCGGCCGGGGCCGGCGGGGTGTCAGAGACAATGGCGGACGGCGTCAGCGGCTTTCTCCACGAGGTGGGGGACGTGGACTCCCTGACCCGAAGCGTCAGCCGGCTTCTGGGCGATGCGGAGTTGAGGGAACGTTTCGGCCGGGCCGGAAGGCGGTTTGTGGAACAAACCTTTGATCTTCAGGGATCCATCAGCACCACCCTGGATCTTTACCGGAATCATTTCAAAACCATGGAACCTTGAGCGGGGTCCTGCCGGCGCACCTCCAGCCGGGCCGAAAGCACGGCCAGGTCCTGGGCGGGCCAATCGCGGTAGGGGTTTGAGCGGCGTTTTTTGATTTTTTTTCTGAGCCCGGCCAGATATTCCGGGTCGGCCCAAAGGTTGATCTCCTCCCCCACCACCCGAAACCCGGCTTCTTGGAAAAGATTCTTATACTCGGCATACCTGACCCGGCTGCCGCATTCGCCGGAGGTAAACTCCCGCAGCCTGGCGTATTTACGGGAATTGTACAAAATGAATTTGAGGGGATCGGAGCTGAGCAGGTGAAACCTCAAATCAATCTGATGGAAGTTCAGGCCCCCCGGCCTGGTGATCCTGGCCAATTCCGCCAGGGTGGTCTGCAGATCAAAGACATGCTCCAGCACTGCGTTGGAAAAGACGATATCCATGCTGTTTCCGGGGAGGGAGGGCGAATCCTCCAAAGAACCGGGGCGAAAATCAATCAACTCCTCCGGGATCCGCCCCTTCCGGACCACCCGATCCAGGGGTCCCCGGTCCAAAAGAGATCGGTTCCGGGCCAGCCACTCCCTCAAGGCGGCGTAGAACAAGGGGTGATAATCGGCCTCCCAGGCAACCGCGTTGGGCTCAACCGCCGTCATCCTGGCCCCGTGACAGGCCAGAACCAGGGCGGTGCCCAGGTTCCGGCCGGGCCCCAGTTCCAACACCCGCCGGCCCTTTACGGAAACATCATGGGCGGCGAGATGCCCCAGGCAGTTTTCAGCCACCTGGACCGCGTAGAGGACTTCCCTTTCCAGGCCGGCCGGTGCGGTGGAAAAACCCGCCCGATTGTTTTCGGCCCTTTCCCTCAGTACGCTGAACACAGGATATCCCGCCCTCAGCGCCTTGATCAGGTTGCCCGCCGCTCTCACCGGATGCACCCTCGCCCTCCATCCCATGTCCACCGCCCTCCGGCCGTACCGCTCCGGAAATCAGGAACAATCCCCGCCCGGTTCGGCCCGTTTCCCGGGCCGAACCGGGCCCTTTCATAAACCATCTTGCAATTAGCCGGTTCAATATAATATGTTGGGAGCTGTCTTTGAACCCCCCGAAACATAAAGGCACCCCCATGGGCGGACTGTTCTCCAGGTTAACCCTAATTATTCTCCTGATCCTGAGCCTGAACCAGGGGACGGCCGCGGCCCAATCCGGAACGGTTCCTCCGCAAGGTCCGTTCCAACTGGAGGTCAGTCCCTGGCCTCCTCCGGAGCGGGTGGAAACAGAGGAGACAAGGGAACTCCGAATCGGCACAGGCGTTGAAACCAACTCCCTAAATCCTGGGGAACAGACCTCCAGCCTCGCCTCCAACCTTTGCGACCTGATCTACGACACCTTTTTTTCCCGGACCCCCGCAGGCGCGCTCCAGGCCAGGCTGGCCACCGGACTGGCCTTCTCCCCGGACGGGCTGGAGGCGACCCTCAATCTGCGAAAAGGGGTCCGGTTCGGCAATAATGAGCCCCTCACCGCCTCAGCGGTCAAAAGCACCTGGGACCGTCTCCTGGACCCCGGAACGATTGTTCCCCTGGGGTGGAACCTGAACCCGGTCAAGGAGTGCCTGGTCCTGGACGACCACACGGTTTTGCTCCGCCTCAAACACCCCTATCCGGCCCTGGGGAGTATTCTCTCCCTGAGCCTTTGTTCCCCTGTATCGCTTCGGGCGGCTGAAAGGTGGGGCGTGAATCTCCGGAACCATCCCGTGGGCGCCGGGCCTTATGCGCTCAAGGAATGGATCAGGGGGAAGCGTATCGTCCTGGAGCGCAACGAGCATTATTACGGGGCCAGGCCCACGGTGAAGAGACTGATCTGGGAGATCGTGCCCACGGTCAATCAAAGGCGGGACATGCTCAAGTCGGGTCGGCTCGATATCTGCAGTACTCCATACCCGGCCGACATCAAAGCCCTGAAGGCCCTGCCGGGGCTGGGGATAGCATCTCCCTTGAGCACCCGGTCCCATTTTTTGATTTTCAACTGCCGCACAGGCCCGCTCCAGGACAGAACCGTGAGGCAGGCCTTGAACCTGGCCGTGAACAAGCAAAGGATTATCGAAACCGTTCTCCACGGCACGGCCGAGCCCATGTCCTCTCCGGTCTCCCCGGTCCTAGGCGGAGCCCCGCCCCGACAAAAGATCTATGCCCACGACCCCGCTAAGGCAGCCGAATTGCTGAGAAAGTCATCCTTTGATTTTTCCCGTCCGGTCAGGATTATGGGGTGCAAACTGAGATTCCCCTATCAGGACAAAATCCTGGAGCTGATCCGGAAAGACCTCCTGGCCGTGGGAGTCAAAGCAGAGGTCGGATTTCTGGACTGGCCCAGCTTCCTGGCCGAATTGAACCGGCCGCCCGAACAGACCCGGACAGACGCCTTTCTTTTGGACCGGAGTTCCCTGATTCCCGACCCCGGTCCGGCCCTGCGCGAACGTTTTCACTCCCAGGCGGCTCTTCCCGGCAACAGGATGGGCGCCCTCTACGCCAACCCCGACCTCGACCGGCTCCTGAACCGGAGCCAAAACGAGCCTGATCCGGATCGCCGGGCCAATCTGCTCCGCCGGGCGGAAGCCCTGGTCTGGGAGGACTGCCCCTGGTTGTGGCTTTATACGGACAGGTTCCTGGTAGCCTATGACACCAGGATCAAAAACCTGATAATCACCCCCACGGAGAAGATATATCCCCAGGAGGCGGTCAGGGAGTGACCGCCCCGCCCTCTTGGAACGGAGTCCGCCATGCAAAGTATGACCACCGACATTCTGATCATCGGAGCCGGGGCCGCCGGGTTGCGGGCGGCCGCCGACGCGGCCGTTTCCGGACAGCGGACTCTGATCGTCTCCAAGCTGCCACCCGGCCTGGGCACCTCCACCATCATGTCGGGCGGGGCCATGGCCGGGCATTCCCAGGGCGACTCCACAGAAGGCCATCGCAAAGCCACCCTGGCCGCAGGACGGGGGTTCAACCAGGCCGATCTGCTGGAGGTCTTTGTGGCCGAGGCCCCGGCCCGGCTTCAGGAACTGGTGGACTGGGGGCTCAAATCCACGTCCAAATACGGCGGCCTGTTCTCCCACGGCAAGGCTGGAGCCCTGGGCCGGGGCATGATCGACTGTCTGTGGGCCAAGGCTGCCTCCCTGGGAGCCCGGTCCCTCTCGGGGCTAATGGTCTGGCGCATCTCCTTTGACGACCGGGGCGGCGTGGTCCTGGCCTTTCAACCAGGGCGAAACGACTGGGTCGCAATCCGGGCCAAGGCCGTTGCCCTGGCCAGCGGCGGAGCCTCGGCCCTTTATCTGCACCACGACAATCCCCAGCGGATGATGGGCGAGGGCTACGCCCTGGCCCTGGAGGCCGGGGCCAGGCTCCAAGACATGGAGTTCGCCCAGTTCTTCCCCCTTACCCTGGCCGAGCCGGGCAAGCCCTGCCACCTTTTCCCTCCCTCCCTGGAACTTCTGGGGCCCCTAAAAAACAGTAAGGGAGAGGAGATCCACGAAAAATACGGCCTGGACGAACTGCCCGCGGCCCGCAAGGCCAGAGACAAGCTCTCCCAGGCTCTGTTCCGGGAAATCGCCCAGGACCAGGAGATCTTTATCGACCTGAGAGGGGTGTCCCGGGACGACTGGTGCGCCGATCCCTTTGCCGCCGAGATGTGGGATCAACTGGCTGTCCGCCGCCGGGCCGTGAAACAGCCCCTGCGGGTGACCCCGGCGGCCCATTTCTTTATCGGCGGGGTGACCATCGACCCGGATTGCAACACCGGGGTGCCCGGCTTTTTCGCCTGCGGAGAGGCGGCGGGAGGGGTTCACGGGGCCAACCGCATGGGCGGCAACGCCCTGACCGAGACCATCGTCTTCGGGGCCAGGGCCGGGGCCTCGGCCCGAAGATGGGCCGAGAAGACCCCTACCGTTCCTGAATCCGGACCGGACCCGGAGTTCCTGGGCCTTATCCCGGCCCAGGGCGGGCCGAACCAGACCCTTCGGGCAACGGAACTGAAAGAGCGGCTCAAGAGGATCATGTGGCGGGAGGCGGGAATAATCAGGACCCAGGAGAGCCTGAACAGGGCGGCCCTGGAGCTTTCCGAGATTAAGGCGGAGGCGGACCAGCTGGGGATGGACCCTGACCCCAAAAAGTCCGCCCAGGTTCTGGAATTGAAACTGGGGGTCAAAACCGCCCAGCTTATCGTCACCTCGGCCCTGCGCCGGCAGGAGAGCCGGGGCGTGGCCTTCCGTCAGGATTTCCCGGACCAGGACGATGAAAACTGGCGCAAGAGATCGTACGTTCGCCTTGACCAAAACGGCGAACAGAAATGGACCTTTGGTCCGGCTTGAGGAGAAAGAACATGTCGCAGGAGAGTGTTGAACTGAACTTCGCCCGGATCATGCCCGCGGTGATCGGCGAGATGCCGGTGGGGCTGACCCTTCTGGACCTGGAGGGCCGTATTTTATACTACAACGCCTACGCGGCCAAGGTCGCGGACCGCAAGCCGGAGTATCTGGGCCGCGATGTCCGGGAACTCCACCAGCCCCAAAGCAACGACAAGATCGAGCTGATCCTTAACGAATACAAAAAGGGCGGCAAGAACGAGCACCACTGGCAGGTGATTAGGGACGGCCTGACCGTGGGCGTCCGGGTGGCGCCCCTGGTGGTGGGCGGCCGGAACGTGGGCCTGATCCACACCATCCAGGTCCAGGGGCAGAGCCAGGACCAGGAACCGGCCTAAGCCAGATAGGCCTCCCAGCGGTCGAGGCACTCCGCCAGATCGGTCCGTCCGAACCCGATGCGGAAGTTTCGCTCCAGGCCGGGGCCGAACATCTCTCCCGGAGCCAGGAGCACGCCCGACCTTTCCACCAGGGCCCGGCAATACTCCGCAGCGTCCCCCCGGCAAAGGGAGGGGAAGGCCACGGACCCGGCCCGGGGCCGCTGCCAGGCCACCATGTCTCCGTGATCCCGGAAAAACCGGTCCAAGAGTTCCAGGTTTCTCTCAATGATCTCCCTGTTCCGGCCGACGATTCCCGGCCCATGGCGTAGCGCCAGAGCGGCCAGGAACTCCGAGGGGGCCGGGTTGCAGATGGTGGTGTAATCCTTGAAGCCGGCCATCCTCTCCATGATGCGTCTGTTGCGGGTGGCCACCCAGCCGATCCTTAAACCGGCCAGACCGTAGGCCTTGGACATCACCCCCAGGGAAACTGCCCGCTCGGTCAGATCGCAGGCCGACGGCAGGGCCTCATCCGGGTTGAACTCCAACCCCTTGTAGACCTCGTCCGAGAAGAGGTAGAACCCATGCCGGTCGGCCAGGCGGGCCAGTTCCCCATACTCTTCCCGGTCCATCAGATATCCGGTGGGGTTATGGGGCAGGTTGACGATCACGGCTCTGGTTTTGCTGGAAATCCTGTCTTTAAGAAAGTCCAGGTCCAGCCTCCAGCCGTTCTCCTCTTGGGTCTGCCAGGATATCATCCGGCAGCCCAGGGAGCGGCCCACCTCGAACAGGGACTGGTAACAGGGCCGCTGGACCACCACTTCGTCCCCCGGCCCGAGCATGGATTGGCAGAAGTTGTAGATGGCCTCCTCAGCCCCGGTGTGGACCAGGACCCCCCCGGCTCCCACCCGTTGGTAAAGTCCCGCGATCTCCTCCCGGAGCCGGGGGTCTCCCGGAGATTCGGTATAGCCCAGCCACAGATCGCCCAGCTTCTCCCCGGCTCCCGACTCCAGGGCCAGGAGGTCCCTGATTTTAAGGGATTGGCAATCCGAAGCGCAGAGCAGATGAGAGACCTGGAACTCATAGCGGGCGAAAAAGCGCTCCAGCTTAAAAATATCCATCTTCATGAATTAATCGTCTCCTTTGCTTGCCCCGAGCGTAACCCCTGGTATACCATGCCAATCAGAGGACGGGAACAGCCAGACCGTATTGGATCGACGGCGACGAATTATTATGCTCAAGAACCTCCTTTTCTTCATCACCTTTGTTCTGGCGGCCGGAATGCTGCTGACTCTGGTTTTCGGACAGAAGGAACCGGCCGGCCTGGGCCTGAACAACGGACTCCTGGCGCCCTGTCCCAATGAGCCCAACTGTGTTTCCAGCCAAAGCGAAAACCCGGACCGCAGGGTGAAACCCCTTGCCGTGCCTTCCAACATCATCGATCCCATGGCCAAATTGGAGATCCTGGTCCGGGGCCTGGAGCGAACCAGGGTGGTGGAGAGCAAGGAAGGGTACCTGCGGGCCCGGTTCGCGGCGGGACTGCTGCGGATAAGATCCGACCTGGAATTTTCCCTCGACCGCAAGGCCGGAGTGGTTCATGTCCGGTCCGCCTCCAGGCTGGGGCGATGGGACTTCGGAGCGAACCGTAAAATGGTGGAGAGGATCAGGGAGATCTTTTCCCAAGACGGAGCCTATCGGCCAGTCAGTTGAGTCGATGCGGACTCCTTGTCAATAAATGGAAAGGTGGAGACTTGGAGAAATGCGAACCCGCCGAAGCCAGGCAAAAGATCCCGGCCAGGTACAGGAAGGTTTTTACCAAAGAGGACATCAACGGCCTCAAGCTCAGGTTCTATCAGGGCCCCATTAGGCTGGTCAACGATTCGGAGGAGATGAGGGCGGCCCTGGCCGACCTCAACGGAGATTCCATTCTGGGATTCGACACGGAGACCAAGCCATCCTTTAAAAAAGGGGTCACCCATCCTCCCGCCCTGCTGCAGCTGGCCGGCGCAAAATCGGTCTTCATCTTCCTGCTCAACAACCTGGGTCTGCCGGACGAGCTGAAGGAGATTCTCTCCCAGAAAAACATCGTCAAATCCGGGGTGGCCGTCCATGACGATATCAAGGAACTGAAGCAGGTTTCCTCCTTTGAGGAGGCCGGATTTGTGGATTTGGGCGATCTGGCCCGGGAACTGGACATGAAGACCCACGGCCTGCGCAACCTGGCCGCCAATCTGCTGGGATTCCGCATCTCCAAGCAGGCCCGGGTCTCCAACTGGGCCAGCGAGGAGCTGACCCCCAAACAGATCCGCTACGCGGCCACGGACGCCTGGGTCAGCAGGGAGCTGTACCTGGCCATGGAAAGGTTGGACTTTCTGCCTCGGTCCTAAACAGGAAAGCGCCGGGACGGCCCCCGGCGCTTGTCTGTTTTTCCGTCGATTCCGGTGAAACGCCGGCCGCTAGTCCCTGGACCCCCCGAAAAAGCGAAGCATCATCAGGAACAGGTTGATGAAGTCAAGATAAAGGCTCAGGGCCCCGAATATCTTAACCCGCTTGGCCGCGAACTCGCCCTGCTGGCCCACGGTCAGGCTCATCTCCTTTATCTTGGCCGTGTCGTAGGCGGTCAGCCCGGTGAAGACCAGGATTCCGATACCGCTGATCACGAACTCCATCATGGCCGAGCCGATGAACATGTTTATCAGCGAGGCGATGATTATGCCGATGAGGCCCATGAACAGAAAACTGCCCCAGGCGGAGAGATCCCTCTTGGTGGTGTAGCCGTAAAAAGACATGCCCGCGAACATGGCCGCGCAGGCCACAAAGGCGTTGGTCACCGACTGGCCGGTGTAGGCCAGCAGCACCACCGACAGAGTGGCTCCGTTGAGGGCGCTGTAGAGCAGGAAAAGGCCGGCCGCCGTAGAGGGGGCCAGCTTGGTGATCCGGGAGCTGATAATGAACACCAGGGCCAGTTCGGCGATGATCAGCCCGAAGAAAATGATCATGTTGCCGAAGATGAGCTGGAGCATGGCCGGGCTGGTGGAGACGCCGTAGGCCACAAGGGCCGTGACCCCCAGGCCCAGGGTCATCCAGTTGTATACGCCCCTGAGAATGGCGTTGCCGGCCTGGATTCTGGCGGCGGTGGCGGTCTGTCCGTTCATCTGCATGCTGGTCTCCTTTTTTTCAATTTGATCCGGATCCCGGATTCCCGTCAATCGATATCAAACCAGGGCTTGTCTGTCTCCGCCCGGCTTACTTGTTCATATAAGTATACGTGGCCGCCGAGTCAATGCCTTGCCCTTGAAATTGCGGTTGAAACGGCCGATAGTCGGGCGCATCGGCGGTGATATTATCCTAGTCCCCCGTAAATGTCTTGAATAAAGCCTTGTAACCATCGCGGGCCTTGAGCAGCTGTTCCACCTCCACATACTCGTCCACGGTGTGGGCCAGGGCCTCCCAGGCGGGACCGAAGCCCAGGGTGGGTATGCCCGCCTCCCCGGCCGTGTAGGAGCCGTTGGTGCAGAAGGAGTAGTGGCTCAACTCCCCGCTCAGGCCAACGGACCTGAGAGCCTCCTGGGCCGACTTGACCGGGGAATCACCCGCCTCCATTTTCCAGGCCTTGTAGAACTGCCGGATCCTCTCTGCAGAGCGGCCCGGCAGGGCGAAATCCTGCTCCACGATCTTCACCCCGGCCTGAAAATCAGGAATCTCCCGGCCGACCCGGTCCAGGACCTCCTGGACCGGGTCCAGAACATCCGCCTCGCTCTCGCCGGGGAGGAGCCTCCGGTCCACGGTGATGCGGCACTGGGAGGGGATCACCGAGGCCCCGGGATAGGGGGTGGAGATGATGTCGGTCAGGGCGTAGATCCCCCGGCCCACCACCGGGTCCTGGGGCGGGACAATGGCTTTGAGCCCCTCCACCACCGGCATCATCAGTTCCACCGCATTCACCCCCAGCTCCGGGGTGGAGGCGTGGCAGGGCCGGCCGTAGGTCTGGACGGCCAGTTCGGCCCGCCCCCGCTGGGCGATGCTGAGGCAAAGGTTGGAGGCCTCGCCGATGATCACCAGGCCCGGATAGAGCCCCTGAGGCTTCAGCGCCTCCAGGACCTTCATCAGGGCGAACCCTTCATACCTCTCTTCCCAAGAGGAGGCGGAGATGACGATATTGCCGGGCAAATCTTCCTTGGAGGGGATCAGCTCGGCCGCGGCCATAATCGCCGCGCCGATGGCCCCCTTCATGTCCGAGGCTCCCCGGCCGTAGAGCCTGCCCTGGGAGACCCGGCCGCCAAAGGGGTCCATGGACCACTTCCTGGGCCCGGCCACGGGCACGGTGTCGATATGCCCGTCGAATAAAACCGTCCTGTCGCCTTTTCCCCGGATAATGCCCACCGCAGAGCCGTAATCGTCCACATAAGCCTGGTCAAACCCCAGCTCCTCCATGCGGCCCTTGAGATAAACAGCCAGCTCCCTTTCCTCTCCCGAATAGGATCGTATCTTAATCATATCCCTGACAATGTTCAGGATATCCTGCTCCTCCATTTCCACCTCCTCTGAATTTAAAGGGGGATTATAGCCGATAGGTTGGGAAAACGTGACAGATAACCGGACTTAAGCTTTGCACCGCCAAAGCCGTCCGGGCCGTTATGGCCGGGCGATCGGTTCCACCATCTTCAGACGGACGGATAACAGGCCGGCTCTTTTAGAAATCTTCCAAACCGTCGTCGAAAGGGACGACCTGCTCCGGGTCACGGAATCCGTCTGGGTACGGCCTGGTTAAGCTGCTCTATGCCCTGGGCCTGCTCTCCCGAGACGGCCGCGATCTCCGTGGCCAGCGAGGCCGCCTTGGCGGCCAGTTCCGACTGGCGTTTAAAGGCGTCCTGGATTTTGGCAACCAGGCCTGAACCCATCTCGATCCTGTAAACGGTTCCCTCGACCAAGGCCTGGGCGTTCTGGGCCGCATGGGGCGCCCGTTTTCAAAAGCCGCAGTATCCCGTTTAAACCTGAATTACCCGGCAGAGTTGATCGGAAAGATATAACATTTGGCGTAACAAGCTGATATAATGAGCTAAACCGTTCAGGGGGCAGACTTTAAAGATGCACGGTAATGGTGAAGCTCAAGAACATATCATTCGGCCAGAATTCAATCGATCCATTCTAATCGATTTCCCTGGAGCCAAGATCACCTCTGATGCCTGGTTCCTGGTCGTGAGAGAGATTGACGAACGGTTCAAGGTGACATCCCCTATGGGCGGTGAAATTGATGATCCAAGATCGCCGGTTCACCTCAGGCATTCCATGGTCGAGATGATCAGGCAGAGGGTTTACCAGATTGCCGCCGGGTACGAGGATTGTATAGACGCCGATCAATTAAGGATCGATCCCGCTCTTCGCTTGGCTATCGGCAAAGATCACAAGCAGTGCGCCGGTCAGTCGATGATGTCCAAGCTGGAGAACGATTACCTGGGCAACGGCCAAGGTCTTATGGCCCTGGAAAAAGCCTTGAGTCGTTCAGCGGACGCTTTGCTTCGGAGAAAGAACAAACGGAGACTGATAGTTGATTTCGACTCAACCGAAGACCCAGCCCATGGGAAGCAAGAGAACGTCGTCTACAACGGCCATTTCGGGAAGAACTGCTTTCATCCCCTGTTTGGTTTCACCAGCGAAGGCGACTGCCTGGCGGCCAACCTTAGGCCGGGCAACGTTCATTCGGCCGATGGAACGCTGGATCTGTTCAAGCCCCTTGTTGAGCGTTACCGTTCCTGGTTTCATCTATTCTGGTTTAGGGGTGACGCCGCCTTTGCTGATCCGAAGATTTACGAGTTCTGCGAGGATCCCCTGAATCGAGTCACCTACTTCATCCGCTTACCGGCTAACCAGAATCTACAAAGGCTGGTCAAGCCCCATCTTCGGCGTCCAGTGGGCAGACCACCCAAGAGCGGGATTCAGGTCAAATTCGTTGATTTCCATTATCAGGCCAAGAGCTGGAAAAAGCCTCGCCGGGTGATCTGCAAAATCGAGTGGCATCAAGGGGAACTCTTCCCCAGGGTCAACTTCATTGTTACCAACTCCAGGCTGTCCAAGGCCAAGGTGGTCAAGGTATACAACGGCCGGGGCGATGTTGAGAACCGGATCAAGGAGGGCAAGAATACCCTGCGCTGGGACAAGACCAGCTGCCACCGGTTCGAGGCCAACCAGGTCAGGCTTTTCATGGGGGTCATCGCCTACAACCTTCTACACATGTTCCGGTCCTTCTATCTCAAGGGCGAGGAGGTCCGACGGTCCATGGAATGGATCATCAAGCGGCTGGTCAAGGTTGGAGCCAAAGTGGCCTACCATGGCCGGAGGTGGCA
Source organism: Desulfarculia bacterium (assembly GCA_963662305.1). Classification (GTDB taxonomy): domain Bacteria; phylum Desulfobacterota; class Desulfarculia. The sequence continues at coordinate 426,864 of OY759352.1, forward strand.
AGTTCACGTAGCTTCGGCCTTCCCATTGGTCCGACAATATGAAGCGGTTTTTGGATGACAGCCTTCGAGTACCGAGCGGTTGACTGATTAGTAAATGGTGAGGTACGCTCAGACTCGGTCATTTAGCCTGCATGGCGACTCGGAGGGATGGAAAAAAGCTGAGTTTCATCAGAGTCGAAGGCTTGGGGCTGAATTTGAGCTGCGGGAACGGTTAAAATGGACTGTTGATAGGTTGGGAACGTGTTTGCGGGGTAATCTCGGTTTATGCGGCGGCCATGCTGAAAAACCAGTTGATCAGACCATAATAGTTTAATATTATTACCTTAAATAGACTGAGGCGATGAACAAAAAGGAGGCAGTAAATGCTAGACAATTATAGTAATATTGTTCAAGATAATCTTAGGCGACTATATGGTAATCTCCCGATAGATCTTTCAACGAATCTTCCAGCAAAAAAAGTTGGAGAGCAATTTCATTTTGTTGCATTTGGTGAAAAATGTGTGATTGATCCGGATAGAATTATTCTTGGAGAGGAAGAACACTTTGCAGTGTTTGATCTTATTATTTCCGTTTACGCCTTAACTGCCAATTCAGAAAAATGCGTTCTCTTTCCTCTAAAAGCATTCAAGGAATTTCCGGACAGCATGTCTCATGTAGCAGCTTCGGCGATGCCTACTAGTAAATTGCTCTCCCCTCATGTTGCCAAGATTAAAAATGAAATGTACCATATTATAAGAAAATTCAATGGGGGAAAAGGGCCGAACGATGCGGGAGGCGATTTCTCCTTTATAGTTTACCCACTGCCGAAAATTGCATTATGCTATATTTTCTACGAAGCCGATGATGATTTCCCCGCTTCTGTAAGCTGCTTGTATTCAAACAACGCAAATCAATTCATGCCGGTAGGCGGACTCGCCGATGTCGGTGAATACACATCAAAACAAATCTTAAGGATAATTGATCGATAAAAATATTGAATCACTGACCCCCGGCACGGCCGGATGACCTTGCTTTTCTGATCTTTAAACTTATCCCCCGATCCGACGTGGAAAAATCGATTTGGGAAAATTTTTCACGAACAACTGAAACGGCGGTTGATATTTTCATTATAAAAATGAAAGCGATAGACATTATTCCGAGATCAGTCCTGTCCGGCTAAGGGTTGAGAAAATGGCCTGATTCACCCTGGTTTCCGATATAATGGTGTTGCGCATAACTCACCGATCGGAAAGGACAAATCAGGCCATGGCTCATTGTAGCACGATCCTCTCTCAGATGCTCAAGATTGCTCCGAGACATGTTTTCACCACTCTCGACAAGGCCCACGGAACCGGACGTGCGGCCCGCAAATTCAGCCGCTGGGATCAGTTCGTTCACCTCATGGCCATCCAACTGACCGGCCGATCCTCGCTCCGGGACGGGGTCAGGTCCATGCGTTCCAGACTGACCAACCTCTACCACCTGGGAACCAAACCGGCCGCCAGATCCACCTTTGCCGAGGCCAACGAGAAGCGACCGGCCACCTTCTTCGAGGCCTTGTTCGGGTATGTCTACGGTCGTTGTCAACCCGTTGCTCCCAAGCACAAGTTCAAATTTAAAAACAAGCTCTTCTCCTTGGATGCGACCACGGTCAGTCTCTATCTTAGCCTCTTCCCCTGGGCCAGGTTTCGAAAGACCAAGGCCGGTATCAAGATCAACACCCTGCTCGACCACGACGGCTATCTGCCTGCCTTTGTTTCAATTTCCGAAGCCAAACGTCATGAGTCCAAGACCGCCAAAGCAATTCACCTTCCCAAGGGCCCCATCGTGGCCATGGATAAGGCCTACATCGCCTTTGCCTGGCTTTTTTCCCTGGCCAACAGGGGCGTTTTCTTCGTCACCAGGATGAAAAAGGGCGCCCGCTACAAGGTCGTCAAGCGCAACAGAGTCAACCGCCGTTTGGGCGTCACCTCCGACCAGGTCATTTGGCTTACAGGGGCCAAATGGGCCGATTACCCGGTGGCCTTGCGAAGAGTCGGCTACCGCGACAAGGAGACCAGGAAGCATTACGTCTTTTTGACCAACTACTTCGACCTCTCGGCCAGGACCATCGCCGACATCTACAAGGAACGCTGGCAGATAGAGACCTTCTTCCGCTTCATCAAGCAGAACCTGAAAATCAAATCCTTTATCGGCAACTCCCCCAATGCCGTTCTTTCTCAGGTCTATGTGGCCTTGATTGCTTACCTTTTGCTCTGCTACCTCAAGTTCCTTTGTCCCCTCGGATTAAGCCTTCAGCAACTGGCTCAACTCCTTCAACTCAACCTCTTCAGACACTGCACCATCCAGAAATTACTTCAACCGCCCGGCTTTAATAATCAATTAACCCACAATAACAATCAGTTAAATCTATGCTTCGCCTAGCCGGACAGAAATGACTCCAAATATAACACCACTTCTTCTTACAAGTACATCGGCAGGTGTATTTTCAGATCGATTCCAAAGGTTTTTTTGGGCAAAAAAGAGATGCTCAACCTTATAAAGTCTCTCGATAAAAACCAGAGAACGACGACAGTAAAGTATCGCCGACAACCATCAATTTGGCTGCAGCCATCCCCCCGGTCGCAGGAAAAACAATTCTCAATCGATTCATATTTTTTTAGCCCATCACCTCCCGAATAACCCGGCTAAGATCAGCAATTGAAAGCGGTTTATCCAGCAGGCGGCTGATGCCCAATTTGGTGGCTTTCTCTCCATTGATCTGGTCGCTGTAGCCGGTGCACAGGATTATTGGGATATCCGGTCTGATGGCCAGGATCTCCCCGGCCAATGCGGCCCCGCTCATCCTGGGCATGGCCATGTCGCTGATTATCAAGTCGAATCCGCCCGGATCGGATTTGAAGGTTTCCAGCGCCTCCAGGCTGGAAGTCTTGACGGTCGGAGTGTAGCCCAGCCTGGCCAGCATCAATTCACCGAGATCGGCCACTGCTGCCTCGTCGTCTACAAAAAGAACCCGGCCGGTGCCTTTTATCAGGTCGCTCTTAGCCTTGGCTTCTGACCTAACGCCTTCGGTTTCAGCCACAGGCAAATAGATGGTGAACAAGGCTCCCTTGCCAGGGGCGCTTTCCACTGTTATCGCCCCACCAAGCCCCTGCACAATGCCATGGACCACGCTCAGGCCCATGCCGGTCCCGGTACCGACCTCCTTTGTCGTAAAGAAGGGCTCGAATATACGATCCAGGATCTCCGCCGGTATGCCCGGTCCGGTATCCTGAACGGTAACCTTGAGGTAGCGGCCGCTGTCCAATTCGATATTGCCGTCGGCTTCGTCCTGGCCGACCGGGACATCCTCCAAACGGACCATCAGGGTTCCGCCGGTCTCCTTCATGGCGTCGGCCGCGTTGGTGCATAGATTGAGGATTAGTTGATGGATCTGGGTAGGGTCCGCTTCCACGAGGCCGGTATCTGATGCTATATCCTGTCTGATGTCGATGGTTGTGGAAACGGTGGCCCGAACTAGTTGCAGCGCCTCCTTTAATATGGACTCCACTCTTAAGGGTCTCTTTTCATATTCTGACTTACGGCTGAAGCTTAAGATCTGCTTGACCAGGTCCCGGGCCCTTAAGGCCGACATATGTATTCTTTCAAGGTTGGGCCGGGCCGGTATCCCTTCGGGTATGTCTTCCATGGTTAGTTCAGTGTAGCCGATGATGGCGGCCAAAATATTGTTGAAGTCGTGGGCTATACCCCCGGCAAGGGTACCGATGGCTTCCATCTTCTGGGTTTGACGGAGTTGTGTCTCAAGCAACCGCTTTTCCTCTTCTGCCTTTTTCAACTCGGTTACGTCCTTGGCCAAGGCGATGAGGCAATTTTCGCCATCGAGTTCTATGGGTCGGGCGGAAAAAAATGAATCCCAAACCGTACCGTCCTTTTTCCGGAATTGGACTTCGAAGTTTTGAAGGATGCCCTTCTCCTTCAACTCTTTCATCATTCTTTGTCGAGCTTCAGGATCGAAATATAGATCTATATCCTGAGGCGTTTTTCCAATTACTTCCTCCCGGGAATACCCGGTCAGGTTTGTATATCCGTCATTTACGTATTTGTAGCGACCGTCTACAACTCTGGTAATGGTTATGGAATCAGGGATTGCATCAAAGGTTAATCTGTATCTTTTCTCGCTCTCATGCAGTGATTTGTCCTTATGGCGCTTGGACAGAAAATCCACTACGTTTCTGGTTATCCTGGTCAGGTTCTCGATATCGCCGTCGTCGTATTCCGTTCTCTTGTTGGCTACCCCGGCCACTGCGATAACCTTGTCCCCCTCTACAACCGGGACGCCCAGATACCGGGCGATCGGCATATGGCCGCCCGGTAATCCCCCCTTACCGGAAGCCGAGGAGTAGTCATTTATAATTACAGGTTCGCGCCGCCTGATCGGACCTGCCCAAGGTCCAGCCGATTCAACTTGTAATCTGATCGGTTTGTCGGGAATCAGGTACTCCGTCATAGCCAGGGGCGACCAGACATGGGCGATCATGGCCGACTCGTCAGGCTCCACCATGCCGAAGAACCCAAACGGGCTATCGGTCTGCTCGGCGCAGGCCTGACATAAAACCTCTGAGATGGTTTCATCGTTATCATGAATCATTGTGTGAATCTTAAGTAAGACATCCTGGCGGAGGCTTGCCAAGTAGGCTTCAGTGATGTCCAGATGCGTGCCGCGTACGCCTTTGAACCGGCCGTCAGAACTGAAAAACGATACCCCGATGGTTGAAAAGCGAACCCTCCGGCCATCCTTCGCCTGGCACCAGTATTCGAAATCCTTTACCGGTTCCCGTTCGCGGGGAAACTCCAATAGAACGGACTCGAACCGTTCACGATCCTCAGGGGAAACCAAAAAGAGAGGATGACGACCGATTATCTCTTCCGGTTCATACCCAAGTATTTGGCCGACCCGGCCAGAGAAATGCCTGACTATGAAGTTCTCATCAGTTTCCCAGATTATCCCGGTCTGTGCCTTGGCGATGTCCCGATATCGCTCCTCACTTGCCCTCAGCCTTCCTTCGGCCAGCTTCAGGTCGGTGATGTCCAGGCGGGTGCCGAAAACCCATAGCGGTTTTCCGTCATCAGTCCGGGAAAGCACCTTGCCCCGATCCAGAGCCCATACCCAGTGGCCTTCTTTATGCCTCATCCGGCATTCGCATTCGTAGTGCTCAATTTCACCATCTAAATGCTTTTGGAGTTTTTCGTTGCTGATTTTCAGGTCATCGGGATGGGTGTTCTTTTTCCAAGTTTTGATTGATATGGGTGCCAGTTCTTCCAAGCTGTAACCGATGATCGCAGCCCATCGATCATTTAACAAGGTTTCCCCGGTTTGTACGTTCCACTCCCAGGTTCCCACATTGGCACCCTCGATGATGCCGGACAGGCGTTGCCTCTGCTTGCGCAGTTTCTCCTCGGCCAGCAGGCTTTCGGTTACATCCTCCACGTTTGCAATGGTCAAGAGCGGCTCGGTTTCGCCCAGCTTTATTGCATCCCCGGTCACGCGAACCCAGATGATTTCCCCATCCTTGCGCAGGTAACGTTTGGTGATACCAAAAACCGAACCTTTGGTACCGAGGTGTTTTTGTATCTGGTCGATCTCTCGTTCCCAGTCGTCTGGGTGGGTTAAATCGCGCACCGTCAGGCGGCACAACTCCTCCTCCCCGTAACCCGACATGTCCAGGAAACTCTTGTTGGCTTTTAAAAAACGTTGGCTGCTTGTTTCTACCAGGGCTATTCCATTGGGATTTGAAGCGAACAAGGCCCGAAATTTTTCCTCGCTTTGCTTCAAGGCCTCCTCGCTCCGCTTGCGCTCCGTGATATCGGTAAAGATGCAGGCGAACTGTTCGGGAGCAGGCTGAAAGGCGGTTATTTGAAAATACTTGTCAAGTTCCTTTGCTCTACTCTCGAAAAAGGACGGTTCACCTGTCAGGGCCACCTTGCCGTAGACCTCGATCCAGTGGTTTTCCAACTCCGGCAATACTTCCCGGGCTGTTTTGCCTATAATGTCGGAGGCCTGGAGCCCGGTAATACGTTCGAAAGCCGGGTTGACCTGTAAAAACCGGTAGTCCACCGGAGTTCCCGTGTCATCGCAAATAATCTCATGCTGGGCAAATCCACCGATCATTTGGCTGAAAAGCATCTGATAGTTCTGTTCGGCTTCGTATTTGGCCGTGAGATCCTCCAGATACGCCAGCATGCCATCAAATTCACCGTCAACACTAAAAACCGGGGAAGCGTTGATAGAGATCAGTTTGCGCCTGCCGTCCGGCCAATGGATGGCGTGCCTAATACCCAAGGCCGACTTTAAAGTCTTTTTGACTATGTTGAACGGTAAATTTTCATCAGGGAATGGCCCGCCGTTAAAGTCGGTAATCCTCCAGACGGGGTGGTTGTAGGTTATTCCCGGTTTGGAGGACGGTTGAAGCCCGAGAAGTTCCTCGCCTGGTTTATTGGCAAAGACCACCTGCCCCTGTGCATCCACTACTGCGATGGCCACGGAGCTGGTTTCCACCAGCAGTTTGATCATTTCTGGGTTTGACTTGGAAAAAACGCCATTCAAGCCCTGCTCGGTGGTTTCATCATTGTTTGGCATTGGGATTCACCTGATATCCAGCTTGGTGCTGATCAAACCCGGGGACATCGAATACTTTTTCAAACGACCATTTTGAATCCAAAAGCTTATCCCCCGATCCGGTAGGTACTGCCTATCCACATTTTCCTCTTTTACGGCAACCGCCGCAACCCACCATTTTTACGTCCCGGTTTTCCGGGTGCTGGAAGATCTTGCCGAAGGAGAAACTGCAAAAAGCATGTTTCTTCGTATCTATTAACCATGTTACGCCATATCACAGGAGCCCAGGCCGTTCAACTTACCCTGTTTCAAAACAGAATAGCCCAAAAAGCTGACTGCCGCCATTCAGTCACGGTGCCTCTGCAACGACCAACCACCGCCTGATAATGAAGGTCACCATAAGCGCCGCCTGGCTTGGCCGGTTGGGAGACAGCATAGGCCACCGGCGAATTTTCATCGTCTCCATGCTATCCACTGGCTTTTTGTTCGCTTTGCTGAGCCTGTGCAGGTGACCAGCCCCCCATATTTCGATCCAGGCTGAGAGTTGTATACTGTTTCGACCTGGATGTTGATGGGAGGTTTTTATGCCGAAGCGAGGAAATAGTGCGGAGCAGATAATCGGTATGCTTCGCGAGGCGGAAGTTCTTAACGGTCAGGGTCAGAGCAACGAGCAGATCTGCCGTGGGTTGGGAGTCACCCCCACCACCTATTATCGTTGGCGCAAGGAGTACGGGGGGCTGAAAGTCAGTCAGGCCAAGAGGCTGAAGGAATTGGAGAAAGAGAACGCTCGGTTGAGGAAGGCTGTTTCTGATCTGAGCCTGGACAAAGTAATCCTGAAGGAGGCCTTGTCGGGAAAGTACTGAGCCCGGCTCGGCGGAGAAGATGCGTGGAACGATTGAAGGTCGAACTCCATGTGTCTGAGCGAAGACTCTGTCGGGTGATCGGGCAACCCAGGTCGACCCAACGCCATTGCCCCAAGGTCAAGGATGAGGAGGAGGCCCTGAGAGAGGCGATTATCAAGCTGGCCACACGTTTTGGGCGGTATGGATATCGCCGAATCACGGCTCTCTTGGAGTGGATGGGTTGGCGGGTGAATCACAAAAGGGTGGAGCGCATCTGGCGTCAGGAAGGGCTTAAGGTACCCAAGAGACAACCGAAGAGGGGACGGCTTTGGCTCAATGACGGCTCGTGTGTCCGCTTAAGGCCAAGCAAAAGGAACCATGTCTGGTCCTATGATTTCGTGATGGATCGGACCCACGACGGCCGGGCGATCAAGATCCTGACCGTGATCGACGAGTTCACCAGGGAGTGTTTGGCCCTGGTAGTTGACCGGCGGCTCAGATCGGACGATGTTCTTTTCTGTTTGGCGGATTTGTTTTTGGAACACGGTATCCCGGATCATATCCGGTCGGACAACGGATCCGAATTTACGGCTAAGGCGGTCAGGGATTGGCTCTTCAGGATCGGGGTCAAGACCTTGTTCATCGAGCCGGGGAGCCCTTGGGATAATGGATACATTGAGTCATTCAATGGCAAGCTGAGGGATGAGAAGCTGAACGGCGAGGTCTTTTACACACTCAAGGAGGCTAAGGTGCTCATCGAACGCTGGCGGGTCGAGTACAACACCCTCAGGCCGCACAGCTCCCTTGACTACCGTCCACCCTCTCCCGAGGCCATCCAGGGGGTACCCCCTGGATGGGAGGATATGGCTCCTCCTTGGCTCAAAACAGATCGATCTCTAACTTTGGAACTGGTACATTAACTGGGGGCAGGTCATATGTATCCGTAACCCTCCCTGCTTTTCACCAAGACCAAACCCTCTGAAAATGCACCCACCCATAGAATTTCCCCACCAATCCTGACCACAACCCACCCATTTGGATCGATAAGCTCCAAGGGTTCATATCCTAAAAATTGAAAAGCGCCCTTGATAGGCTGAATGCTCTTGATGGATGAGCCGTCTACCTGTTTTTAAGTGATTATCCAATCCAGCGATGGCATACTATAGCCTGATTCATTTCGCCCTCAAAAATAACAACCCTGGAACCATAGTAATGTCACCTTTCAAACCCAGATTTACAATCACCAACCGGATCACCGCCGGACTGACCGCTATTGAACGAGCCCGGGGCTTTCTTGAGGCGGCGACTCTTTCGGATGATTGGGTCCGGGAGATGGGTCGACGGGCCTTGATCTTGGAAGCCCACCACACCACTCACATAGAGGGTACTCACCTCACCCTAGCCCAGGCAGAGATCCTCCTGGCCGGAGATACGGTTGAAGAAGCCAATCCGGACGACGTACAGGAGTTGTTAAACTATCGGAAAGCATTTGATTTCGTATCCGGTTACCTGGAAGAGGGAGGACCGATCACGGAAGGATTGATTCGGGAGATCCATAAGCTCTTTGTGGAAGGTGTGAGGGGTGGATCCGCAGCTCCCGGGCAGTATCGAAAAATCCAAAACTACATTGTCAACTCGGTTACCGGCGAAACAGTCTATACCCCGCCTCCGGCCCACGAGGTTCCGATAATGATGGACGAGCTAGTGAGTTGGCTCAATTATGACAAGGAAATCCATCCAGCGCTGAAAAGCGGCATCGCCCAGTTTCAACTGGTCCACATCCACCCTTTCCTGGACGGTAATGGTCGCACATCCCGGCTGCTCTCAACCCTGTACCTATTCAGCACTGGTTATGACTTCAAAAAGCTTTTTACCATCAGCGAGTATTATGACCGCGACCGGACGTCTTTTTATCGGGCCATCCAAGGTGTTCGCGAGAACGACATGGAGCTTACCGGATGGCTGGAGTATTTCATTGAGGGCCTGACCTCCCAGTTGTCCGAGGTGAAGGAATCCGGAGAAAAGGCCATCCGTCGGGATGTGCTAATCAACAAGTACAACCTCACCGAGCGGCAAGCCCTAGCTCTGAGCCATATCATGACCCAGGGAAGCCTGACCATCCGTGACTTCGAGGTGCTCTGTCCAGAAGTCAACCGCCGCTCTCTCCAGCGCGACCTGAAGGTTATGCTGGACAAAGATCTCCTGACCTCGGAAGGGGCCACTAACAAACTTGTATATCGAATAAACGAGTCGGCCTAAACTCGCGACAATCTCACGCCCAAACTAGCGACATACTTACGACGAGGCTTGCGACACCTTTTCCCCAATTCTTGATTGTTCAAGGGCTGGAATACGATCCCCAGCAATCGGTTCTTCCCGAGGCCCCTTGTCTGTCTCTGAAAAGAGGAGAGGCTCTAAAGCCTCTCCTTAATTGTTCAGAATGCCTAAATCCGTATCTGTCTATTTCGGCAAAGCCTTAGGGAACGACTTCCCCCCCTTGGCATAGTTCCCACAGGGATTTTATTGCTATCCCCACTCAGACCATTTCGGGGCCCTGAACAGACCTTACCCTTTATTTCTCGGATATGCAGATCACCTTGCCCATCTCGGAGGAAAGGGATTTAACCTCCTGCTCGATTTCCAGGATCAGGGCTCTGTGCTTCTCCATATCGGATGTAATCTTATCCGTCTCACTCTTCACCTTGGACGGTAGATCCCCGAATACCCAGATGGGGACACTCCCCCCATAGGCGTTCTTCCCCGAGGCCTTCTTGACGAAGTAGTGGAGCCCCGTGTAGTATCCGCCACCCTGCTCTGGATCGGGATTGATAACCACGATATTCGCTTCCCGGGATTGCATTGCCCAGTGATCCTTAACTCCCTTATAGGGTAAGGCATAGCCCCACAGCTGAAGGGCATTCTTTTCCTTGCCTGTTATCTTCCCCGTAACCGAGAACAAGGTGGTGTAAAAGGCGGAGAGAGAATGTACCAGTGGACGGCCGAAAAGGAGGCGAGAAGGCCGGTTGAAAAATGTACCACTGGCGCCCACTCCATAGTTCGAGTTGAATCGAGCGTTGGAGGGGTGGAGGATGTACGGCGTGGAGATATACGGGAAGGTCCGCCGGGCCTGTATGGTGGAGGGGATGAGCCGCCGGGAGGCGGCGCGTAGATTCGGGATAGATCGCCGGACGGTATCCAAGATGCTGGAGCATTCGATTCCGCCGGGATATTGTCGAGAGAAGCCGGCCAGGCGGCCCAAAACGAGGCCATTCCTTGGGATAATCAAACAGATATTGGAATAAGACAAGGATCGCCCGAAGAAGCAGCGTCACACGGTGAAGCGGATCTTCGAGCGGTTACGGGACGAGTTCGAATATACGGGCGGCTTGACAATGGTCAAGGATTACGTCCGCGAACTGCGCTTTTGATCCAAGGAGATGTTTGTGCCCTTGGATCATCCACCGGGCGATGCCCAGGTCGATTTTGGAGAGGCCCGGGTAATAATCGACGGCGTTTTACAAAAGGCCCATTATTTCTGCCTCAGCCTGCCCCAGAGCGACGATATGTTCGTGACCGCGTTTCCGGCCGAGAGGATCGAGGGTTTGTGCGAAGGGCACAATCTGGCCTTTGCCCATTTCAGTCGAGGAGTCAACCAGGGTCCGCTCAACCTCTCTGGTCCGATTCAAGGCATGCGACTACTCGGTCCCGTCTGTTTACGGCCACCAGGAAGTCCTGGTCAAGGGCTATGTCCACCAGGTGGTGATCGTCTGCCAAGGCAAGGAGATCGTCCGTTATCCCCGGTCTTACGAAAAAGAGGACCTGGTTTATAATCCCTTGCACTATATAGAGCGGTTTCATAAATATGTTTCGAAAGAAGACCGCTCTAAGCGGGCCGGACACGGGCCGCCGGTCGCTAAGCGACCGTAAGCCGGGCCAAAACCGCGCTTTTGGCCCGGCGGTCCCTCAAAAACACGGAACGTGTTTTTGAGGCTTACTCTAAAGATCCTGGAGCGTAAACCAAATGCCCTGGACCAGGCCGCGCCGCTCAAGGGCTGGGAGCCGCCCCAAGAGTTCAACCGCTTGCGCCGGCTCCTGGAACGGCGCTCGGGGAAAAAGGGAAAGCAGGAGTATATCCAGATCCTGAGGTTGCTGGAGATCTTTGACCAGGCCGAGGTCAGGGCCGGGATCAAAGCGGCCCTCGGCTTGGGTGCGGTCTCCTACGACGCGGTCAAGCATCTGGTCCTGTGCCGGATAGAAGATAAAACGCCCCGGCTGGACCTTCAAAACTACCCCCATCTGCCCAGGGCCAGGGTCGAGACCACCTCGGCCAAATCCTACACGGCTCTCATGCCCGGGGCGAGTTCATCAACAGGCGGGAGAATGTCCTGGCCGTGGGCAACTCCGGAACAGGCAAGACCCACCTGGCCTTGGCCCTGGGCCTCAGCGCCTGTCAGAACGGCTTTAAGGCCAAGTTCACCACCGCCGCCGCCCTGGTCAACGAGATGATCGAGGCCAGGGATGAAAAACGGCTCCTTAGGCTTCAAAAACAGATGGCCGGGGTTAATCTCCTGATCATCGACGAGCTGGGCTTCGTGCCCTTCTCCAAGACCGGGGCTGAACTACTCTTTGAACTGATCCCGCAAAGATATGAACGCGGCTCGATCCTGATCACCACAAACCTGCCCTTTGACCAGTGGCCCGACGTGTTCGGCTCCGAACGCCTCACCGGTGCTCTCCTGGACCGCCTCACCCATCATGTTCACATCCTAATGAACGGCCACAGCTATCGCCTCAAACAATCCAAACGGCTAAAAGGCAATACCTGATGCACGCCTCTATCCTCATCAGGCGGCCTTAAGGCCCCCTGATGATCAACTTCAAAACCGGTACACTTTTACTCCGCCCCACTGGTACATTTTTACTCCGCCCTTGACACTGTTCTCCTTGGATGCGACCACGATCCGTCTCTGTCTTAGCCTCTTCCCCTGGGCCCGGTTCAGAAAGACCAAGGCCGGTATCAAGATCAACACCCTGCTGGACCATGATGGCTATCTGCCCACTTTTGTTTCAATTTCAGAAGCCAGGAAGCATGAGTCCAAGACCGCCCGAGCAATTTACCTTCCCAAGGGTTCGATCGTGGCCATGGATAAGGCCTACATCGCCTTTGCCTGGCTTTTTTCCCTGACCGGCCAAGGTGTCTTCTTCGTCACCAGGATGAAAAAGGGCGCCCGCTACAAGGTCGTCAAGCGCAACAGAGTCAACCGCCGTTTGGGCGTCACCTCCGACCAGGTCATCTGGCTGACCGGAGCCAAATGGGCCGATTACCCGGTGGCTTTGCGAAGAGTCTGCTACCGCGACAAGGAGACCGGGAAGCATTACGTCTTTTTGACCAACTACTTCGACCTCTCGGCCAGGACCATCGCCGACATCTACAAGGAACGCTGGCAGATAGAGACCTTCTTCCGCTTCATCAAGCAGAACCTGAAGATCAAATCCTTTATCGGCAACTCCCCCAATGCCGTTCTTTCTCAGGTCTATGTGGCCTTGATTGCTTACCTTTTGCTCTGCTACCTCAAGTTCCTTTGTCCCCTCGGATTAAGCCTTCAGCAACTGGCTCAACTCCTTCAACTCAACCTCTTCAGACGCTGCACCATCCAGAAATTACTTCAACCGCCCGACTTTAATAATCAATTAACCCACAATAACAATCAGTTAAATCTATGCTTCGCCTATCCGGACAGAAATGAGTTATGGTTATTGAAAAAGAGAAATAAATGCGGGCGGTGTTTTCAAACATGATAATGCAGGCAATAGGTTGGGCAGATTAATCGTTATGTAACTCGTCCCTTTAAGGGGCGGGTCTTTTTTGTTGGAAAGGGAGCGAGGCGTGGTAGAGGGCTGGGCGATAAGGACTTGACCGCCTCCCATGGGGTGGCATAATTCAATAATCGCCTTTTTCCTTTGGCGGTGAATCACAATCAACGGGAGTTAAGTATGAGAGGTTCAGAGGCTCTGGTCCGCATGTTGGAGCAGGCCGGGGTGGAAGTGGTTTTCGGCCTATGCGGGGACACGACCCTGCCCCTGTACGAGGCCTGGTACGATATTAATCCCTCGGTCCGGCACGTGCTCACCCGAGACGAGCGCTCGGCCTCCTACATGGCCGAGGCCTATGCCCGGTTCAGCGGCCGGGTGGGGGTCTGCGAAGGGCCTTCCGGCGGTGGGGTGACCTACATCATTCCGGGTGTGGCCGAGGCCAACCAGTCCTCTGTGCCCCTGGTCTGCATCACCTCTGACATCGATGTGCGCGACCAAGACCGGGGCACCCTGACCGAGTTTGACCAGGACGCCATTTTCCGGCCCCTGACCACCTGGACCAAGACCCCCTCCCACTCCTCGGAGCTGCCCCGCACCGTGCGGGAGATATTCCGCCGGGCCGTGTCCGGCCGCATGGGCGCCACCCACCTGGGATTGCCCATGAACGTCCAGGAAGGGGAGGTCCCGGACGAGGATGTGTATATTGACCCGGCCACAGGCAGCTATCCCTTTGCCCGCACCGGGCCGGACCCGGCCGGGGTCAAGGCCCTGGCCGCCAAGCTGACCCAGGCCCATAATCCGCTCCTGGTGGCCGGAGCCGGGGTAATGCGATCCCAAGCCTGGGACGAGCTCAAGGCCCTGGTGGACCTGCTGGGCTGCCCGGCGGCCACCTCCATCAGCGGCAAGGGGGCCATGGCCGAGACAGACCCGCTCTGCCTGGGCGTGGTGGGCTCCAACGGCGGTCTGGCCTGGCGGCACCAGATGCTCCTGGAATCGGACCTAATTTTTTTTATCGGCTGCCACACCGGCTCGGTGACCACCAACAAGTGGACCCTGCCGCCCGACCGCTCCCGGGAGATCATCCAGCTTGACCTGGACCCCGCCCGGCTGGGGGTCAACTATGAGCTCTCCGCAGGGCTGGTGGCGGATGCCAAGCTGGGCCTGGCCGCCCTGGTCCAGGAGGTGGGGCATCTGCTGGGCGGCAGATCAGCCGGGAAGTTCGATCCGGCCAGGATAGCCCGGGCCAGGGAGGCGGACCTGGCCCAGCGCTGGGAGTTCGCCTCTGACGACAGCCCTATCCGGCCGGAGCGGTTCATGGCCGAGCTGAGCCAGGCCCTGCCCGAGGACGGCCTGATCATCACCGATCCGGGCACGCCCACGCCCTACGTGGCCGCCTTCCATAGGCTGCCCCGGGCCGGGCGGTACTTTGCCGCGCCCCGGGCTCACGGAGCATTGGGCTACGCCCTGCCTGCGGTCATTGGGGCCTCGTTCGCCCGGCCCGGGGCGCCCGTGATCGGGATCATGGGCGACGGCAGCTTCGGCATCTCGGCCGGGGAGCTGGAGACCATCGCCCGGCTGGGCAGGCCCGTGGTCCTGGTGGTCATGACCAACGCCGTCTACGGCTGGGTCAAGGCCGGGCAGAAGGGCCGGGGCCGGAAGTACTTTGCCGTGGATTTCGGCTCCCTGGATCATGCCCAGGTGGCCCGTGCCTTCGGCCTGGAGGCGATCCGGGTGGAGCAGGCCGCGGACCTGGGCCCGGCCCTGAAAAAGGCCTTGGCCGCCCAGGGACCGGTGTTGCTGGATGTGTTGACCCAGCCCCTGGACGACTGCCGGGCTCCTGTTTCCAAGTGGATCGCCTGAGCCGGTTTTACTGGTCTGTCTCAATAAACGGAGGGCCTCCCGGTACGGCCTGACCGAAAATGAAACTAGTTGTTTTCCGGGGAAAAATATTGCAGCCTAAACTGAGCGAGGCGGTTGGAATCAAGAAGCACCTTCCCCAATATCGCCCCTCGCTGGTCTGGGGAGGATATTTTACCTGGAAAACAACCGAAAGAACTGCGAGATGAGCCGTGGGAAAAGCCCCTGACGAGGTAACGCAACAAGCCCCTCTGGGGGTGGTCATGCTGGACCACGACCTGGTCCGGCCCCCGGGCGACGTGGGCAATCCGGAGACCTTTTCCTTTCCCACCTTGCATAAGATGATCAAGGGCGTCTCCCTGGAGCGGCTGCTCAACCGGGATCCGGCCATTCTGGAGGACCTGATCCGGGCCGGAAAGGAGCTGGAGCGGGCCGGGGCCTGGGGCCTGGCCTCGGGCTGCGGCTTTTTCGTCATCTTCCAGGCCCAAGTGGCCCCGGCCCTGAGCATCCCCGTGTTTTTGTCCAGCCTGATCCAGGTCCCTTTTGTTCAGCAGACCATCGGGCCCAAGGCTGCGGTGGGGGTCCTCACCGCCCACTCGGGCCGCCTCACCCCGGATCATCTGGCCGCCGCCGGAGCCTCTCCGGAAACTACCGTGGTAAAGGGGCTGGAGCACAAACCCGCCTTTTACGAGGGGGTTTTGATGAGCGGCGGCGGATACGACCAGGAGGCCATGGAAAGGGAGGTGGTGGAGGGGGCCCGGGAACTGGCCGCCCGGAAGATCGACGGCCGCCCGGTCAGGGCCCTGGTCTTTGAATGCACCAACCTGCCGCCCTTTGCCCTGGCCGTGCAGGAGGCGGTGGGGTTGCCGGTCTACGACTCAACCACCCTGGCCAAAAGCGTCCAACAAGCGATATTTCGGCACTGTTTTAAGCGGCCGGGGTTTTGAAAATCCTTGACCTGAGCTTTAGTTGTTTACTAAAAAAGGTGGTCATATGCGGGTTTCCGGATTCGTACCTTACAAAACATCACATTTTTATGCCCCTTGGGGAAGGGGCGGGGAGGTCCGACCATGAGGTCCAGATTATTTTTTGCCTTTATTCTTGTTTTAGTCGTGGTGATGGCGGGACCGGCTTCGGCCAAAACCACCCTGACCTTCACCGCCGGTTCGGCCGGCGGCGGCTGGTACGGCATCGCCGGCGGCTTGGCCCCCATCATCAGCGAGTATGATCCCGACATCATCATCAAGGTCGTGCCCGGCGGCGGGGTGAAAAACCCGGCCGTGATCTCGGCCGGCCAGGTGGAGATGGGCTGGGGGCTGCCCTTTGTCAACGCCGCCGCCTTCAAGGGGCTGCCGCCCTTTGAGAAGCCCCTGGAGAACCTGCGGGCCCTGGCCGGGGGCATGGTCATGAACTATTTCCATTTTATCGTGGCCGACGAGTCGCCCATCAAAAACATGGACCAGGCTTTCGGCGGGGAGTCTCCCTTCCGCATGGCCGTGAGCCAGCCCGGTTCCTCGGACGTCTGGGTCTTTAATCAGGTCCTCAAATCCTACGGCACGGACTTCGAGGCCCTGCGCAAGAAGGGCTACCACTGGGCCCGGGGCAACTACTCCTTCCAGGCCAACCAGTTCAAGGACAAGAACGTGGACGGCATCTTCACCTTCCTGTCCCTGCCCGGCGCGGCCGTGATCGAGGCCTCGGTGGGCCGCAAGATGAGGCTGGTGGACTTCTCGGACAAGGCCCTCAAGTTCCTGGACCAGTTCGGCATTGTCGAGGGTGAGATCCCGGCCGGAACATACCCCAAGGCGGCCAACGCGGATAAGATCGTCAAGACAGCCAAGGCCGGATCGGTCATCACCGTGTCCACGGCCATGTCCGACGACGTGGCCTACCGGCTGACCAAGGCCTTTAACGAGAGTGTCGACAAGGTCCGCAAGGTCCACGCCGCGCTCGCGCCCTACACCGTGGAGGCCGGAGTGACAGGCTGCGGTTTACCGCTCCATCCTGGCGCTATCAAGTACTACAAGGAGAAGGGAATTCTCAAGTAGGCCGATCTTTCCAGAACACCATTACCTGAGCCGGAAGCGTGGCCCCTTAAAGGGGCGCGCTTTCGCCCGCCCCGGTCGGTTGACGGACCAAGACAACGGAAATAAAATGCGAGAACTGCCCCGAGCCTGGAGAATCGCCCTGTTGCTGCTGGCCATCGCGGCCGGCCTGTTTCACTATCACGCCTCCGGTTTCGGCTCTCCCGAGCCCAGGGTCTTCCGGGGGCTTCACCTGATGATGCTCATCCCGCCCATCTTTCTCCTTTACCCGGCCCGGAAAGAATCGCCCAAGGGAAGACCCAGCGTGTTGGATATGCTCTGGGCCCTGGGCACGGCCGTGGCCTGCTTTTACACGGTCTACCACTCGGACCGGCTCAACGAGCGGTTCGTGGGGTTTCACGAACTGCGGCCGGAGGAGGTGGTCCTGGGCACGATCATGGTCGCGGCGGTGATCGAGTCGGTGCGGCGTTCCCTGTCCAAGTGGTTCGCCCTGACCGTGGGCATCGTCCTGGTCTATCTCTTCACCTGCCAGTGGTTTCCGGGGATCTTCTACTTCAAGCGGTTCACCTTTGACCGGGCCGTGGAGATCCTCTATCTGCCCAACGACGACGGCGTGTTCGGCTTCCTCACCGGCATTTCGGCGGACATCCTCTACGTCTACATCCTTTTCGCCGGGGTGCTCCTGGCCAGCGGGGCCGGGGATTTCCTGATCCGGCTGGCCACCTGGGCCGCGGGCTGGGCCAGGGGCGGCTCGGCCAAGATCTCGGTGGTCTCCTCGGCCCTGTACGGCACGGTCTCCGGGTCCACGGTGGCCAATGTTTACGCCACCGGAGCCTTCACCATCCCCATGATGAAGCGCAGCGGCTACGAGCCCAAGCAGGCCGCGGCCGTGGAGGCCATCTCCGGGGTGGGCGGCCAGATCATGCCGCCCATCATGGGGGCCGGATCGTTCATCATGGCCGAGGTGACCGGAGTGCCCTACTTCACCATCATCAAGACCGCCCTGATCCCGGCCCTGCTCTACTATCTGGGCGTTTTTTCCATGGTCCACTTCATCGCGGTCAAAAAGGGCATCCGGCCCCTGACCAGGGACGAGCGGCCCCGGGGGCGGATGCTTGTGCGGAACATCTACTTTGTTCTGCCCTTTGTGTTCATCATCGCTCTTTTGGCCCACGGGTACTCGCCCTCCAAGGCGGCCTTTCACACCATCTGGATCACCCTGGTGCTCAGTTTTTTCGACCGCAGAACCTGGATGAACTGGGCCAAGCTCATGGACATCTTTTTCAAGTCCCTGGTCAGCTGCGGCATGATCGCGGCGGTTTTGGCCGGGGCCGGGATGATCGTCAGCGTCCTGACCCGCACCGGGGTGGCCCTCTCCTTCGGCAGCATCCTGGTCCAGGCCAGCCAGGGCCACCTGATCCTGGCCATGATCTTCATCTTCGCCATCACCAGCGTTCTGGGCACGGGCATCCCCACCACCGCGGCCTACATCATCGGCGTGACTGTGGGGGCCCAGGCCCTGAGCGAATTCGGGGTGCCGCTTCTGGCCTCCCATCTGTTCGTGTTCTACTACGCCGTGTTGGCCGACCTCACCCCGCCCGACGCGGTGACCTCGTTCGCCGCGGCCAACCTGGCCGGGTCCGAGCCCATGGCCACCGGCATCGAGGGGTTTAAGCTGGGCATCGCCGGGTTCCTGGTGCCGTTCGCCTTTATCTACCAACCGGAACTGTTGCTTCATGGCAATGGCTGGCAGGTGGGGCTGGCCTTGGTCATGATCGCCCTGGGGGTGATCTACCTGGCCTCGGGGGTCATCGGCCATCTGGCCACCCCGCTCAACTGGGTCCAGCGGACCCTGATGATCGCCGCGGCCTCCATGCTGGTCTTCCCGGCTTACGGCCTCAACTACATCGGGCTTGTGGCCGGCGCCTTGGTGGGGCTGTGGTCATACTTGACCGGCCGGGGCTCCCGGCCTAAGATCGGGCCGCTTACGGCCTGATTGGAACCGCATTCAAAGGAGAAGCAGAGTTGCCTAAACCCATTCCCCCCAAAGCCGAGGCGGTAATCATCGGCGGCGGGATCATCGGCCTGTCCACGGCCTATCATCTGGCCGCCAAGGGCCTCACCGACGTCCTTCTGCTGGACAAGGGCATGCTGGGCCAGGGCTCCACCGGCAAGTGCGCCGGCGGGATCAGGACCCAGTTCTCCACCGAGATAAACATCCGCTTCTCTCTGGAGAGCCTCAAGATATTCAACCGGTTCAAGGAGGATTTCGGGGTGGACCCGGAATTCCACCAGGTGGGCTACCTGTTTTTGGCCTCCACCGGGGAGCAGATGTCCGTGCTTCAAAACAACGCCGGCCTGGCCGCCCGCCACGGAGTTGAGGTGGAACTCCTGGACCCGAAGGAGATCAAGAACCGCTGGCCGTTTTTGGAGACGGACGACCTTTTAGGCGGCTCCTTTTCGCCACGGGACGGTTATGCCGGACCCTACGAGGTCTGCCAGGGATTCGCCAGGGCGGCCCGCAGGCTGGGGGTGAACATCCGCGAGGAGACCGAGGTGACCGGCATCCGGACCTCGGGCGGCCGGATAAGCGGGGTGGTTCTGGCCGGGGGGCAAAAGGTGGCCACCGGCCTGGTGGTCAACGCGGGCGGGCCTTTTGCCGGAAAGGTGGCCGCCCTGGCCGGGGCCGAGCTCCCGGTAAAACCATACCGCCGCCAGCTCCTGTTCAGCGACCCCTTTGATCTGCTGCCCCGGCAGTTCCCCCTGATCATCGATCTGGAGCCCAGTTGGTACATCCGCCGCGAAGGGGCCGGGCTGCTCCTGGCCGGACCCCAGGATGAGAAGAGCAGTTTTAACGAGACCTGGGACTTCGAGGCCATGGAGTGGACTGCGGAGCGGGGCCTGAAACGGGTCCCGGTCCTGGAGCGGGCCCGCCTGGTGCGGGGCTGGGCCGGCCTATACGAGGTCTCGCCCGACCACCACGCCATCATCGGCCCCCAGCCCGAGGTGGGGGGCCTGTTCAACGTCAACGGCTTTTCCGGCCACGGCTTCCAGCACGGCCCGGCCGCCGGGCTGGTGGCCGCGGAGATGATCGTGGACGGAAAGGCCGCAACCATCGACACCCACCCCCTCAGAACCCGACGGTTTGCCGAGAACGACCTGATCTACGAGCCCCTGACCGCCATCAAGGATTGAGCCTGGCCGTGCCGAGCCGGCCCCGCTGTTTCCGCCGCCCCCCCGGGGGCGGCGGAAGGGGGTTGGTCTGCCTGCCGAAGGCCGGAATCAGGGCCTTGTTATGAGTTGGAAATTCTAAAGCATTGGATAATTGATGGCTAAAATATTAAAGCCTTGACTAATTAACCCTTGACCATTTTAATGTGGTTAAAGTTGAAAGAAGATAATCATGAACCCAGACAACGGCATATTGGTTCAGGAGATGGTGGATCAGGTCCGCCGGTTGGTGCGCACGGTCTACCTTGACTCCTTGAAAATGAACAAGGTGTTCGGTCTTACCGGCCCTCAAAGCACGGCCTTGAGGGCCCTGCACAGCTGCGGCCCCATGTCCTCGGCGGCCATGAGCAAGCTGTTGTACGTGACCCCCTCCAACATCACCGGCATCATCGACCGGCTGGAGAAAAAGGTCTATGTCCACCGGGTGAAAAAGGAGGGAGACAGGAGGGTTACGCTGATCGTTCTGACTGAGGCGGGCCAGAAGCTGTGCGAGTGTCTGCCCGATCCCATTGAGAAGAAGCTGATCGCCGGGCTCAACAACCTGGAGCCCCGACAGGCCCGGACCCTGGCCGCCGCGCTGGGACAGATTATCGATTTTATCAAAGCTCCGGTCGTGCCGGAGGGCTCGCCCCTGGAGTTTTCCAGCATTTCGGAGGCTTCCGAGATAGACGCCGCCGGAGACCGAGACACCCACTAACCGGTTCAAAAAATAGGTTATGGCCAAGCAGGCTAGACCTCTTGGATCAGGGAGGATTGTTTAATGAGAATATTGATGGCTATTTTTTTGGTTCTGACTTTGGGCTGCGGCCCGGCTCTGGCCGACAGCCCCACCATCGTGTTTGCCGACCTGAGTTGGAACAGCGTCATGGTTCACAACCGCATTGTGGGCTTCATTATTGAAAAGGGCATGGGCTACAAGGCCGACTACGTGCCCGGCGCCACGGCCACGTCGGTGGCCGGCATGGCCAAAGGCGACATCCACGTGGACATGGAGTCCTGGACCCTGAACATCCAGGAGATCTACGACAAATACACCAAGAGCGGCGAGGTGGTGGACCTGGGCCCCAACTTCGGCCAGAGCTGGGAAGGCTGGCTGGTGCCCACCTACGTGATCAAGGGCGACAAAAAAAGGGGTATCAAGGCCCTGGCCCCGGATCTGAAGAGCGTGGAGGACCTGAAGAAGTACTCCCAGATCTTCAAGGACCCGGAGGAGCCGGACAAGGGCCGGTTCTACAACGGCGTGGCCGGATGGCAGATCACCAAGAAAAACACCCGGCGCCTCAAGGCCTACGGCCTGGACAAGTACTTCACCGACTTCATCCCAGGCTCTGACGCGGCCCTGTCCGGGTCCATGGCCGCAGCCTATAAGCGGGGCAAGCCCTGGCTGGGCTACTACTGGGCTCCCACCTGGGCCCTGGGCCTGTACGACATGACCCCCCTTAAGGAGCCGGCCTTTGATCCCAAAGTGGAGAAGGAGACCGGCCGCTGCGCCCTGCCCAGCAACGAGATCAACATCCTGATCTGGTCCGGTCTGCCCAAGATGGCCCCGGACGTGGTGGAACTGCTGAAAAAGTACGAGACCACCATGGAGATCAACAACAAATTCCTGGCCCACATGCGCGAGACCAAGGGCGATTCAGAGGCCGGAGCCATATTTTTCCTGAAAAACTATCAGGATCTGTGGACCAAATGGGTCAGCCCCGAGGTGGCCGACAAGGTGAAAGCCGCTCTGAAGTAATTATCCAAGTACACGATAAGGCGTTATCCTCCCCGCCCCAATGAAGGGCCGGGGAGGGTATTCCCTTTCTCAGGGGAGGATATTTCCTTTCTCAATTGAGGAGGTGACTGTGAGTGAAAGCGACAGTCACGATGACGATCAGATAATTCTTACCGTAAATAACGTATGGAAGGTTTTCGGGGTCGAAAAAACCCCCTTTCCTCCGGAGCTGCGTCGGGCCCCCAAAAAGGAGATCCGGGAAAAAACCGGCCTGGTCCTGGGCATGAGAAACATCTCCTTTGAGGTGAAGAAGGGCGAGTTTTTCGTGATAATGGGCCTTTCCGGGTCAGGAAAGTCGACCATGATCCGGACCGTCCTGCGCCTTATCGAGCCCACCGAAGGGGAGATCATAATCAACGGCCAAAACGTCTGCGACATGGACAACAAGGAGCTCATGGACCTGCGGCGCTACACCACATCCATGGTCTTCCAGCATTTCGGGCTTCTGCCCCATTATTCGGTCCTTCAGAACGCGGCCTACGGGCTCAAGGTCCGGGGCGAGGAGTTGGAGAAACGCCAGGCCAAGGCCCGGGAGGCCCTGGAGACGGTGGGCCTCAAGGGCTGGGAAAACTACCGGCCAGGCGAGCTGAGCGGCGGGATGCAGCAGCGGGTGGGGCTGGCCCGGGCCCTGGCCACGGACCCCCAGATCCTGCTCATGGACGAGCCCTTCAGCGGCCTGGACCCCCTGATCCGCCGCCAGATGCAGGAGGAGCTGGTGGAGCTTCAGAAAAAGGTCCACAAGACCATCATCTTCGTGACCCACGATCTGCACGAGGCCGTGACCATCGGGGACCGGATCGCCATTATGAAGGACGGCGAGCTGGTCCAGCTGGCCGAGCCCGAGGAGATCATCAACAATCCGGCCAACGCCTATGTGCGCGAGTTTGTCCGGGACGCCAGCCCGGCCAAGGTCCTCACCGCGCGGAGCATCATGGAGCAGGCCGGATTAAAGCTCAGGGTGGAGTTGAGCGCCGGAGAGGCCCTCGACACCCTGGAGGAGGAGGGGGCGGATTATGCCTTTGTGGTGGGTCAGGACGACCGGCTGCTGGGCATTACCTCGGCTACCAGGCTGGCCCGCTCCAGCAAGATCAACGGCCACGACCTGACCACCTCCCTGCTGGATTGGCACGGCTCCTGCGGTCCGGCCAAGGTGCTGGAGGAAATTATCCCCCTGGCCGTGGCCACCCGGTATCCGGTGGCCGTGGTGGACGACGAGGGTACGCTCCTGGGCGAGATAGACAACGCCACGCTGCTTAAAAACCTGGTGACCTCGGAAGATACGGAGGCTCCGGACCATGAATGAGACCGCCGCATTATTTCTCGAGTTTCCCGAAAAATTCCGCATCCCCCTGGACGCCTGGGTGGATGCCCTCATGGACTGGCTGATCCTCACTGCCGGAGATTTTTTCGAGGCCCTGGGCAACGTCATCCTGTGGGCCCTGATCAGGCTGGAAAAATTCTTTGTGTGGCTGCCCTGGCCGGTGGTGATCCTGGCCGTTGCGGTCCTGGCCTGGTTCTTGATCAAAAAGGTCTGGGCTCCGCTGATGATGGCCGCCCTCCTGATCCTGGTGGGCGGGTTCGGCTACTGGGAGCTGGCCATGAAAACCCTGGCCCTGGTCACGGGCAGCGTGGCCGTTTCTCTGGCCCTGGGCGTGCCGGTGGGCATTCTCATGGCCAAGAGCGATCTGGCCGAATCGATCATCAAGCCCATTCTGGACGCCATGCAGACCATGCCCAGCTTCGTCTATCTTATTCCGGCCATGATGTTCTTCGGCCTGGGCAAGGTCCCGGCCATGTTCGCCACCATCATCTACGCCATCCCGCCCATAATCCGCCTGACCAACGTGGGCATCCGGGAGGTGCCCGGCAACGTGGTGGAGGCGGCCAGGTCCTTCGGCTCATCCTCCTGGCAACTGCTCTGCAATGTGGAGCTGCCCCTGGCCAGGCCGGCCATAATGGTGGGCATCAACCAGACCACCATGATGGCCCTGGCCATGGTCGTAGTGGCCTCCATGATCGGGGCCAAGGGGTTAGGCATGGAAGTACTCCTGGCCATTAACCGGATCGAGGTGGGGCGCGGGTTCGAGGCCGGGTTGAGCATCGTCTTCCTGGCCATAATCATCGACCGCCTGACCCACGCCATGGCGGCCAAGGAGCGATAGGCCGGATTATCGATCATTCCTGAGGCTCCGGGTTTTGGCCCGGAGCCGCTGTTTTTTTTGGAGAGGGGGTAATCTGGGACTATGTTCCTGGCCCCACTCCGGGAGCCGGGATATTTTGGACCGCCGTTGAACCGGATGGGTTAAGAGGGTATGTTTTAGAGCAGTTTTCATAAATATGTTCCGAAAGAAAACCGCCCTAAGCGACCCGGATACGGGCCGCCGGTCGCAAAGCGACCGTGAGCCGGACCGAATCCGCGCTTTTGGCTCGGCGGTCCGTCAAAAATACGGAACGTATTTTTGAAACTTACTATGGAGCCGGGCCGGGCGGCGGCTCTCTTGCTTGATTGGGGAGGTAAACCGTGTCTGATAAAATCAAGGCCGCAATTCTGGGATCGTTCATCGGCGACGCTCTTTCCCTAGGGGTCCACTGGGAGTACAACCCCCATAAGATCTCCAAAGCGCATGGACGGATAGAGACCTACCTGGCCCCGGAGGAGGACTCCTACCATTCGGGCAAATCGGCCGGAGATTTCACCCACTACGGCGATCAGGAGCTGGTTCTGCTTGAATCCCTGGCGGACCGGGGCGGTTTTGACCTGGAGGATTATTTCCGGAGATGGCGGGACCTGTTCCAGGACTACGCCGGGTATGTGGACAAGGCCACCCAGGTCACCCTGGACCGGATAGCGGCCGGAGCAGGGCCGGAAACCTCCGGTTCGGAGTCCACCGATCTCTCCGCCGCCTCCCGGGTGGCCCCCCTGTTTCTGCTCCACGGAAGGAAAGACCTGGATGAACTGATCGCGGCGGCCAGGGCCATGGTCGCCATGACCCACAACAACCCCCAAGTCCTGGATACGTCCGAGTTTCTGGCCAGAACAGCCCATGCCGTCCTTGACGGTACCGGCCCGGTCGAGGCGATGAACGCGGCGGCCGAGGCGCCTTATCAGAGCGGGATGGTAAAGGGCTGGGTGGACCAGGGGCTGGCCTCCCTAAACCAGGAGACCATGCGGGCCGTGGGCCATTTCGGGCGGGCCTGTCCGGTGGAGCACCTCTTTCCGGGGGTGGTCCATATTCTGGCCAAACACCCGGACGATTTTCAAACGGGTCTGGTGGAAAGCGTCATGACCGGCGGCGACAACGCGGCCAGGGCCATGTATGCGGGGACCATCCTGGGGGCGGCCTGCGGAATGGACGGGATCCCGGAGAAGTGGATAACCGGTTTGAGCAAAAAGGAAAGGATTATGGCCGCCCTAAGCTGAGGGACCGGGCAGCTAAAACCCGTGCTTCTTGATAAGCTGGTGGAGGTAGGTCCTGGATACCTTGGCCACGGAAGCGGCCTGGGTGATGTTCCCCTTGCAATGGGAGAGCAGCTGGGAGAGGTAGTGTTTTTCGGCTTCGGCCATGGCCTGGGCCTTGAATTCCTTGTAAATTAAAAGGTCGCCTGCCGCTATTTCCTGCCCGGGCTTGGGCCTGTTTGCCCTGTTGTCCCCCACGGAGTTTTTAATTATCTCGATTAAGATTTCCCGGGGCAGGTGCTGGGGGAAGATCGTGGGAGAGTGCTGGGCCTTGACCATGGCGCTTTCCAGGGCGTTGAACAGCTCCCTGATATTGCCCGGCCAACTGTAGCAGGCCAGCTTGGTCGAAAAATCGGGGGAAAGCCCTTTCAACGGCTGTTGGTACAAATCGCAATACTTTTTGATGTACCAGGAGGTCAGCAGCATCAGATCATCGGCCCGATTGCGCAGGGGCGGCAGATCCAGGGTCAAAACCTGGAGGCGGTGGAGCAGGTCCCTTCTGAAGGCCCCCTTGGCCACCATGGTTGAGAGGTCCCTGTTGGTGGCGGAGATCAGTCTGAAATCGGAAGAGGTTTCCTCCAAGGCGCCGATGGGCCTGAACCGCCTGGACTCCAAAACCCGGAGGAGTTTACCCTGGATGGACAGAGGCAGTTCCCCGATCTCATCCAAAAAAAGAGTTCCCCCGTCGGCCTGCTTCAGCAGGCCTTCCCGCTGCGAGTCCGCTCCGGTAAAGGAACCTTTCACATGTCCGAACAGGATGCTTTCAATAAGGGTTTCCGGGATGGCGGCGCAGTCCACGATTACGAACCGGCTACCCGCCCGATGGCCGTTTTTGTGAATAGCCCAGGAAAACAGCTCCTTGCCTGTTCCAGTTTCACCGGCGATAAGGACATTGGCCTCTGATTTGGCCGCCCTGGCCACAAACTCGTAGCAGTTCTTCATGGGTCTGCTGGCGCCGATGATTCCGTTCAGGTCCAGGATTTTGGCTTTCTTGCTCTCCTCCAAGACGGATCTGTACTGGATCACCCGGCTCAGGGTCAGCTTGAGCTCCTTGACCGAGAAGGGTTTGGAGACGTAATCCCAGGCCCCGCTGGTGATGGCCAGTTCCGCGCCTTTGGGGTCGCCGTGGCCGGTGATGATGATTACCTCCGGCGGGTCGACCAGTTCTTTGATCAGGGGCAGGGCCTCCAGCCCGTTACCGTCGGGGAGGACCACGTCCAAAAACAGAACCGGGAACCGCCCTTTGCGCACCATGTCCAGGCCGTCCGCCAGATTGTAGGCCACGGATGCACGATGCCCTTCGCGTTCAATCACCTTCTGGAGAAAAGACGCCAAGGCGCAGTCGTCGTCAACTACCAGAATATCCGCCACGTTGCCCCACTTCAAAAAGCAAATCGCCCTAAGGGAAATGAAAACCCGGTTATCGCGCTTGATTAGCCGGAATCAGCCCGATTATCCGAGCGGCCCAGGGATCGCTCTCCTTCTGATCGGCCGTCACCGGAAACAGCCGCAACGGCAAGGCCGATAAGTGGGTTAAATTTTAACACAAACGCAACTGAAAGAAAAAGCGGGGAAAGGAAATTATTATATTTAGAATCAGTCCTGTCCGGCTAAGAGTCAAGAAAATGGCCTGATTCATCCTGGTTTCCGATATAATGGTGTTGCGCATAACTCACCGATCGAAAAGGACAAATCAGGCCATGGCTCATTGTAGCACGATCCTCTCTCAGATGCTCAAGATTGTTCCGAGACATGTTTTCAGCACCCAAAGCCCACGGAACCGGGCGTACGGCCCGCAAATTCAGCCGCTGGGACCAGTTCGTTCACCTCATGTCTATCCAACTGACCGGCCGGGTATCGCTCCGGGACGGGGTCAGGTCCATGCGTTCCAGACTGACCAACCTCTACCACTTAGGTACCCAACCAGTAGCCAGGTCCACCTTTGCCGAGGCCAACGAGAAACGGCCGGCTTCCTTCTTCGAGGCCCTGTTCGGGTATGTCTACAGCCGCTGTCGGCCCATCGCTCCCAAGCACAAGTTCAGGTTCAAAAACAAGCTCTTCTCCTTGGATGCGACCACGGTCAGTCTCTGTCTTAGCCTCTTCCCCTGGGCCAAGTTCAGAAAGACCAAGGCCGGTATCAAGATCAACACCTTGCTCGACCACGACGGCTATCTGCCTGCTTTTGTTTCAATTTCCGAAGCCAAACGTCATGAGTCCAAGACCGCCAAAGCAATTCACCTTCCCAAGGGTTCGATCGTGGCCATGGATAAGGCCTACATCGCCTTTGCCTGGCTTTTTTCCCTGGCCAACAGGGGCGTTTTCTTCGTCACCAGGATGAAAAAGGGCGCCCGCTTAAAGGTCGTCAAGCGCAACAGAGTCAACCGCCGTTTGGGCGTCACCTCCGACCAGGTCATTTGGCTTACAGGGGCCAAATGGGCCGATTACCCGGTGGCCTTGCGAAGAGTCGGCTACCGCGACAAGGGGACCGGTAAGCATTACGTCTTTTTGACCAACAACTTCGATCTCTCGGCCAGGACCATCGCCGATATCTACAAGGAGCGCTGGCAGATAGAGACCTTCTTCCGCTTCATCAAGCAGAACCTGAAGATCAAATCCTTTATCGGCAACTCCCCCAATGCCGTTCTTTCTCAGGTCTATGTGGCCTTGATTGCTTACCTTTTGCTCTGCTACCTCAAGTTCCTTTGTCCCCTCGGATTAAGCCTTCAACAACTGGCTCAACTCCTTCAGCTCAACCTCTTCAGACACTGCACCATACAGGAATTACTTCAACCGCCCGGCTTTAATAATCATTTAACCCACAATAACAATCAGTTAAATCTGTGCTTCGCTTAGCCGGACAGAAATGGTTCGCAATAGCACAGGGCGAGTTGTCATTATCGGTAACAAGGAATGGTGATCTGCCTTGACGTGGTCGTAACTACCGGGATCAAAACATTAATTTAGAACCGGAGAAACGAGAGGCTTTTTAAAGGAGATCGCAACGTCTCCAAGGCCTGCAGATATTTCGGGATATCAAGACAATCGTATTATCAATGGAAGAAGTCCCTGGAAGAAAAGGGTGAAGAAGGTCTGATGATTTCATGGATTATATGGTTGAACGCTTTCCTTCTATAATCCATACGGTGCGTACGGATCGCGGCCGTGAGTTCCAGGTAAAATTCCACCGGCATGTCGAGGACCTGGGGATGCGGCGTATACATCAAGCCCCGAACACCCTGGCTGAACGGTAAGGCGGAGCGCTCTCATAGAACCGGTAAGGATGAATTTTATCATGAATATCACTGCCCGGCGAAGTCGAAAAAGTCACAATATTTTTCCTTTCGGTTTTTCTTGACACCAATCCGTATGTATTTTAAAAATACAGATATGACCGTGAAAACTAACAGGCCCGGAAAACCCAGTGAGGCGGCTTCCTCCCTCTTGTCGTCCCACTCTCCCCAAACCCGGGTTGAGTCCCCCCACTCTCTCCTTGCCAGGCTTTGGTGGTGGCGCTTCGTGAAGACGGGGGTCGCCGCGGTATGACCTGACAGACCGAACACAGCTTAACCCGGCAACCCACCGTCTTAAAGGCGGTGGGTTTTTTTTGTGAATTTAACCGGCCGTGAGCGGCCGCATCAGGCCCAAAGAAAGGACGAACCATGATCCAGGAAGCCATAGCAAGAGTAACCAAAGGCCTTGATCTGTCCGAGGACGAATCGCGCCAAGCCATGACCCTGGCCTTGGAGGGCCGGGCCACCCCGGCTCAGGTGGGGGCACTCCTGACCGGGCTCAAGTTCAAGGGCGAAACCGTGGAGGAGATAGCCGGCGCGGCCAAGGCCTTTCGGGAGAAGAGCGCACCCATCCCCCTGAACGGGTTCAAGGTCTCCCTGGACCGGGACGAGATCAATATGGACCAGGAGACCATCGCCGATACCTGCGGCACCGGGGGCAAGGGCACCCGGACCTTCAACGTCTCCACCACCACGGCCTTTGTGGTGGCCGGAGCCGGGCTCAAGGTGGCCAAGCACGGGTTCAGGTCCCTTTCGCCCAGCTGCGGCAGCGCGGACGTGGTGGAGGCCCTGGGGGTGGAACTGGACCTGCCCCCGGGCCAGGTGGGGGCCTGCATCGACCGGGTGGGCATCGGTTTTCTTTACGCCCCCCACCTCCAGTCCGCGATGTCCCGCCTCCTGGCCGTCCGCCGGGAACTGGGCATCAGGACCATCCTCAACCTCATGGGCCCCCTCACCAATCCGGCCCAGGCCAATGTCCAGGTTATGGGTGTCTACGATCCGGGCCTGACCGAAACCATGGCCCTGGTCCTGGACCGGCTGGGCTGCCGGTCGGCCTTTGTGGTCCACGGCCAGGATTCCTGCGACGAGATCAGCATCACCGGCCCCAGCCACATCACCCGGCTGGACCGGGGCCGAATCTCCACCCAGACCCTGATCCCGGAGGACGTGGGGTTGAAGACCGCCGCCCCAGGCCGGATCATCGGCGGGGACACCCAGCGCAACGCCCATATAACCAGGTCCGTGCTCCAAGGCGAGAGAGGGCCCTGCCGGGACATGGTTTTGCTCAACGCCTCGGCCGTGCTCACCGCGGCCGGAAAGGCCGGAGATCTGCGGGAGGGCGTGGAGCTGGCCGCCGGGGCCATTGATTCGGGCAAGGCCTTGGAGAAGCTTAAACTCCTGGTGGCCATGGGCCTGGGCTCCTCGGCCAGAGCCCATGCCGTGAGGTGATCCTGTAACAAAGTTACAGCCTTCACTTTTTGGTTGACGGCAGCGTCTGTTTTGTGTTCTTTTTTGTTTTCCGGATGAGGTGACAGATGAAACGTAATTGCTCCATAATTGCTCAGGACATCGCGACCAGGCGATTTAGGGGCTATTATTATTATTTTGGGCTCACCCAAGGCCGGAGGTGATCGGAGTCTGACTCTCAATCAAACTGATCCAGGCCGCGGGCGAACCAAAAAGGAAACCCGGCGGCCTTTTTTCCGGCCGCGGGTTTTTCCCGCGGTTTTTTTGGGTCTAAAACCAAAGGAGCCTTACCTTGTCTCTTCAAGGAACATTCTCCCCACCCGGTGACAAATCCATCTCCCACCGGGTGGTCCTCTTCTCCCTCCTGGCCCCGGGCCGGATGGAGGTGGAGGGCCTGCCCCTGGGCCAAGATGTCCAAACCAGTCTCCGGGCCGTGGAGAGCCTGGGCGGCAGGGTGGCCGCCGCCAACGGACGCACCCTTATCCAGGGACCCGGTCCGGGCACCACGGACAGGATCAGCCTGGACTGCGGCAATTCGGGCACCACCATGCGGCTGCTCATGGGCCTTCTGGCCGGGCGGCCCGGAGAATATATTCTGGACGGGGACGCGTCGCTCCGCCGCAGGCCCATGGAGCGCATCGCCGAACCCCTGCGGCTCATGGGGGCCGAGATAAGCTGCACCGAAGGAGGCTGTCCCATCCGGATCACGGGCCGGCCCCTCCAAGGCATAAGCTACACCCTGCCCGTGGCCAGCGCCCAGCTCAAGAGCGCGGTGCTCCTGGCCGGGCTCCAGGCCCAGGGCATGACCAGAATCAAGGAGCCGGCCCCCAGCCGGGACCACACCGAGAACCTTATCCGCGACTGGGGCGGCTACCTGAAGACGGACCCTGACGGCATGCGCATGGAGCCCTGGGCCCTGAATCCGCCCTCCCGGATCAGGATTCCGGGGGATATCTCCTCGGCCGCCTTTTTCCTTTGCGCGGCCGCAATTCTGCCCGGCAGCCGGGTTACGGCCCAAGGGGTGCTGCTCAACCCCACCCGGACCGGTTTTCTAAAAATTCTGGAACGGATGGGAGCCGATCTTAAAATCGAGATCAAAGGGGAGACTCCGGAGCCCTGGGGCGATATCACTGTCTGTTACCGAGGTCCTCTCTCAGGCTGCCGGGTGGCGCCAAAGGAGATCCCGGGCCTTATCGACGAGGTCCCCATTCTGGCCCTGGCCGCCACCCAGGCCCAGGGCGAAACCGTGTTCCGGGATATCCGGGAACTGCGGATCAAGGAGTCGGACCGGGCCTCGGCCCTTACGGACCAGCTGGGAGCCATGGGCGCCAAGATGAAAATCCAGGGGGACGATCTTATCGTCAACGGGCCCACCGCCCTCAAGCCCGCCCCCGGCCTGGACTCCCTGGGCGACCACCGCATGGCCATGTGCCTCCGCCTGGCCCTGGTCCTGGCCAAGGCGGACCGGCCCCCCGCAGAGATAGCAATCGCGGGCGAGGAGTGCGCCAAAATCTCCTACCCCGGGTTCAGGGAAGACCTGAAGAGGCTGCTCTCATGAAACTCCTGGGCGTTATCAGCGATTGCCGGGCCTTCAAGTCCAAGTCCCCGGCCATGCACAACCGGGTCCTGGCCGAACACGGGATTGACGGGGCGTATGTGCCCCTGGCTGTGGCCCCGGACCAGATGGACCTGGCCGTGGCCGGACTCCGGGCCCTGGGATTTTCTGGGGCCAACGTGACCGTGCCTTTTAAGGAAGAGGTCATGGTCCATCTGGACAACCTGGCTCCGGAGGCCGAGGCCGTGGGCGCGGTGAACACCATTGTGATCCGGGACCAGGTCATGACCGGCTACAACACGGACACCATGGGCTTCTCCGCAGCCCTGGCCGAAAAAAGCCCGGACCTGAACAAGGACAGGGTCCTGGTCCTGGGCACGGGCGGGGCGGCCAAGGCCGTGGCCAAGGCCCTATCCGACCTGGGATTCCGGGAGATAACCTTGTGCGGCCGGATCAGGCCAGGAAAGGACCGCTTTCCCTGGGCCACGGATTGGCTGGATCTGGCCCGGCTGGGCTCGGCACCCCAGGAGATGGACCTGCTGGTCAACGCCACCTCGGTCTCCGGACCCGAGGAGGCCCCTAATCTGGCCGCCCTGGCGAACACAATGGATCTCCGGGGCTGCGGCCTGGTATTCGACCTGAACTACGGCCGGGCCGAGAACATCTGGCGGAACCTGGCCGTACGCGCCAAGGCGGAGTTTATGGACGGACCGGCTATGCTGGCCCACCAGGCCGCAGAGAGTTTCCGGCTCTGGACGGGGATAAAGGCGGCCGCCTCGGAATTCCTGGCCGTGCTGGAGAATGAAGGATGATCCAAAACATCTATCTTACCGGGTTCATGGGCTCGGGCAAGTCCACCGTGGGCCGGGTCCTGGCCGAATACCTGAGACGCCCCTTTGTGGACCTGGACCCGGCTCTGGAAAAGCGCCTGGGCCGGCCCATCCGGCAAGTCTTCGAGGCCAGGGGCGAGAAGTATTTCCGGACCAGGGAAAAGGAGGTTCTGGTTGAAACGGCCGGGCGCAAGGGGATCGTGGCGGCCACGGGCGGGGGGACCCCGGTCTTGGAAGAGAACCGTGCCCTGATGCGGGACACGGGAATTATTGTCCATCTCAAGGTCGATCTGGAGACCTGCCAAGCCAGGGTGGGCCGCAACGCGGCCAAGGTACGGCCCCTGTGGCGGAACGCCGCTGCGGTCAAAGACCTTTTCGATTCCCGGACCAAAGCCTACGCCGACAACGATTTGGCGATGGAGACCGGAGATGAAGAACCCGCCCGCCTGGCCCGAAACATAGCGGTCCGGCTGATAGGAGAGGAAAGCTTTGAAGTGAGCCTGGGCGGGTCCCCTTGCCGGGTCACGGCCACCCTGGAGGCTCCCGGAGCCGTGGCCGAACTGACCCGAGGCCGCCGGGTTTTTGTCCTCACCGACCGCAACGTGGCCCGGCTCCATCTTGACAGGTATATCGATCGGCTGGGCGACCCCCAGGTCATGGTCGTGCCCGGCGGAGAGCGGATAAAGACTCTGGCCACGCTCAAGCGGATCTACGGCCGACTTCTGGACCTGAAGTTCAACCGGGACGACCTGTTCCTGGCCCTGGGCGGCGGGGCCGTGACCGACCTGGGGGCCTTTGCCGCGGCCACCTTTAAGCGGGGCCTGGGCCTGGGCCTGGCCTCCACCTCTTTGCTGGGCTGCGTGGACGCGGCCGTGGGCGGCAAGGCCGCGGTCAACGCCGGCCCGGCCAAGAACGTGATCGGGGCCTTCACCGCTCCGGAAACGGTCCTCCTGGACCTGGCCGCCTTGCGGACCCTGAAGACCCCGGGCCTGCGGGAGGGGCTGGTGGAGGCCTACAAGACCGGGCTGGCGGTCGCTCCTGAACTGGCCGGGCTGATCCAATCCGAACCCGAGGCCCTGCTCCGGGGCGACCTGCCCGGCCTGGCCCGGGTGGTGGCCCTCTCGGCCAGGGCCAAGGCCGGGGTGGTCTCCCGGGATTACCGGGAAGGGAATCTGCGGATGATCCTCAACCTGGGCCACACCTACGGCCACGCCGTGGAGGCCTGGCACAACTACCGGGTCAGCCACGGCCTGGCCGTGGGGGCCGGGCTTCTGACCGCTCTGGAGCTTTCCTGTCAAAGGGGCCTCCTGGACCGGGACGCGGCCCGGGGCATGGCCGCCACAATGAGGGCGGTTTGCGGCAAACTCCCGGCCCTGCCCTCTTTGAACCAGGCCTGGCCCATCATGGAGCAGGACAAGAAGATCAAGCAGGGCAAGGTCCTCTTTGTGCTGCTCCAGGGTCCGGGCGAACCGGTCATCGTCAACGACCTGGAGCCGGACGAACTGGGCGCGGCCCTGGCCGCCCTGCACAAGGAGGGATAGATGGGCAGCACCTGGGGCAGATATTTCAAGGTGACCACCTTCGGCGAATCCCACGGCCCGGCCCTGGGCGCGGTGGTGGACGGGCTTCCGGCCGGGGTGAGGGTGGACCGGGAGCAGATCCAGGACTGCCTGGACCGCCGCAAACCCGGTACCTCGGACCTGGTCTCGCCCCGGAAGGAGCCGGACCGGGTGGAGATCCTGTCCGGGGTCAGGGAGGACTTAAGCCTGGGCACGCCCGTGGCCCTGCTCATCAGAAACCAGAACCAGCGCTCCCAGGATTACGACGACATCGGCCGGCTGTTCCGGCCCGGCCACGCGGATTACACCTATCATCAGAAGTACGGCCTGGCCCCCCTGCCCGGCGGCGGCCGGGCCTCGGGCCGGGAGACTGCGGCCCGGGTGGCGGCCGGGGCCCTGGCCCAAGCCCTGCTGGCTCCTCTGGGAGTCCGGGTCCGGGCCTGCACTGTGGCTCTGGGCGGGATCGAGGCCGGACGCGTCGATTACGACTTCGCCGAAACCAGCCCCCTCCGCTTTGCCGACCCGGACCTGGCCGCAGAGGCCGAGGCCCTGGTCCGGGAGGTCCGGGACCAGGGCGACTCCCTGGGCGGGGTGGTCCTGGTCTCGGCCCTGGGCGTGCCGCCCGGCCTGGGCGCCCCGGTTTTCGACAAGCTGGAGGCCGTCCTGGGCCAGGCCATGCTCTCCATCGGCGCGGTCAAGGGAATAGAGTTCGGGGCCGGGTTCGCCCTGGCCAAAATGCGGGGCTCTGAGGCCAACGATTCCCTGACCCCGGAAGGGTTCGCCTCCAACAACGCCGGCGGCACCCTGGGCGGCATCTCCACCGGCCAGGAGATCGTCATGAGGCTGGCCGTGAAGCCCACCTCCTCCATCGCCCTGCCGCAGTCCACCGTGGACCTGGACGGCCAAGAGGCCCAAATCCGGATCCAAGGCCGCCACGATCCCTGCCTCTGCGCCCGCGTCTGCCCCGTGGCCGAGGCCATGGCCTGGCTGGTCCTGGCCGAGGCCCATCTGGAACAACTCGCCCATGAACGGAGGGACCTATGCTGATATACGTGGTCAACGGACCCAACCTGAACCTGCTGGGCCAGAGGGAGCCGCAGATATACGGCCGGACCACCCTCAACGAGATCGAACAGGAGTTGACCCGCCTGGCCGGGGAGTGGGGGCTTGAGGTCAGGTTTTTTCAGTCCAACCACGAGGGCGCGCTGGTGGACATCCTTCAGCAGGCCGACCGGGAGGCGGACGGGGTGATCCTCAATGCGGCCGCCTACACCCACACCAGCGTGGCCCTGCACGACGCCGTGGCGGCCATCAAAAAACCGGTTGTGGAGGTCCACCTGTCCAACCCCCAGGGCCGGGAGGAGTTCCGCCGGGGCTCCTACCTGGCCGGGGTCTGCGCCGGCTCCATCTCCGGGTTCGGCCCCGGCTCCTATGTCCTGGCCCTGAGGTGGTTCCAACAGCAGGGTGACATTACCGAAACAGTACGTAAAAATTAATCTTTTTAGTTGACAAACAATCGGGGGCGTGTTTTTTTAAGGGCAATAAACCACCCCGCCGCAAGCAGCGGGGTCTGGCAAGAGAAAATGGCGATTGTACTCGCGGCAAGCCGCGGGGAATCAACCCCCCTTGGGGGTTGAACTGAGGGATTCTATTCAGATGCAAACCTACTCGGGCAGAACCTATCGATTTACCGGCTACTATTATTTTAGCCCGGTCTGCCCGTGGGTCCCTGGAGGCGAATAAACACCTTAGCGTGAAATAAGCATTCAGGGCCGTGGGCAGACCGGGAAACGGTAAGCCCACGGCCTTTTTTATTTATCCAAGGCCGGGAGCAAGCTCCGAGGCCTTATTTTTTTTAGAGGAGAAGCAAAATGAACACGGTCCACGAAATTGAGCTGAACAGCGAGGGGTTGCCCAAGGTGGTGGCCAAGCAGCTTGCCGTCCCGGCCAAGCCCGACTTCAACCTGGTCAGCCGGGAGAGCCACCAAGACGATTCCATCGTCCGCGTGGGCGGAGTGGAGTTCGGAGGTCGGGATTTCACCGTCATCGCCGGGCCCTGCTCGGTGGAGGACGAGGAGAGCCTTTTCTCCACCGCGGTCTCGGTCAGGGATGCGGGAGGCTCCCTGGTCCGGGGCGGGGCCTTCAAACCCCGGACCTCACCCTACAGTTTCCAGGGACTGGGCGAGGCCGGGTTGATGCTCCTGCGGCGAGCCAGGGAGTTGACCGGATTGCCGGTGGTTACCGAGGTAATGGACACGGTCGATATCGAACTGGTGGCCCAGTACGCCGACATGCTCCAGATCGGGTCGCGCAACAGCCAGAACTTCTCCCTGCTCAAAAGCCTGGGCCGGGTGGACAAGCCCATCCTCCTCAAGCGGGGGCTGATGACCACCGTGGACGAGTTCCTCAACTCGGCCGAATACATCCTGGCCGCGGGCAACAGCCGGGTAGTCCTGTGCGAACGGGGCATCCGGACCTTTGAGACCGCCACCCGCAACACCCTGGACCTCTCCGCCGTACCCATCCTCAAGGAGCGGACCCATCTGCCGGTGATCGTGGACCCGTCCCACGCCGTGGGCGACAACCGCTATGTCTGCCCCCTGGCCAAGGCCGCCCTGGCCGTGGGCGCGGACGGGCTCATGGTGGAGGTCCACGCCCACCCCGGCCAGGCCAAGTGCGACGGCCGGCAGTCCCTGGAGCCCGAAATCTTCGCCCGGCTCATGGCGGAACTGAGGGACATGGCCGGCCATTTCGGCCGAACCGTCAGGACTTACGGTAGCTAGGCCGGATAGAGATCGGGGAACCATGAAGATAAACGACCACCGAATCCCCCGGCTACGGGAGGAGATCGATCGGCTCGACCGTGGGCTCCTGGCCTGCTTAAGCCGGCGGGCCGACCTGGCCCGGGAGATCGGACAGTGCAAGAGCAGCAACGGCCGGCCCGTGTTCGATCCAACGCGGGAGGCCGAAATCCTGGAGGCGCTCTGCCAGGAGAACCAGGGGCCCCTGCCAGACGCGGCCCTGAAGATGATTATGAAGGCGGTCATCGCCTCCTGCCGGGCCGTCCAGGAAAAACCCTCGGTCTCCTTTCTGGGGCCGGAAGGGACCTTCAGCCACCAGGCCGCCCTTGAGTGCTTCGGGCCCGAGGTCGCCTATGAGGCCGAGGATTCCATCAAGGATGTTTTCGACAAGGTGGGGTCGAGAAAAAACTGCCTGGGCCTGGTTCCGGTGGAGAACTCCACCGAGGGCGGGGTGGGCCGGACCATGGACCTGCTGGCCGAGACCCGGCTCAAGATCAGGGGCGAGCACTTCCTGCCCGTGCAGCAGACCCTCCTGGCCGCGTCCAAGGACACCGCCCTTCTCCAGAGGATCTACTCCCACCCCCAGGCCCTGGCCCAGTGCCGGGACTGGCTGTCCCGCCACGCCCCCGGAGCGGCCCAAATCGAAACCTCCTCCACGGCCCAGGCCGCAATCCGGGCAGCCGGGGAGGGAGAGGGGGCCGGAGCCGTGGGGCCGCGCATCCTGGCCGGACTCCACGGCCTGGAGATCGCGGCCGAGAACATCCAGGACCTGGAGGTGAACCTGACCCGGTTTCTGATTCTGGGCCCGCAGGACCAGCCGCCCACGGGCCGGGACAAGACCTCCCTGGCGGTCAGGGCCAGGCACGTACCGGGCAGTCTTTACCACTGTCTCAAACCCATTGCCCAGGCCGGGCTGAACCTGACCCGGATCGAATCCAGGCCGGTGCGGGGCCGGCCCTGGGAGTACGTCTTTTTTCTGGACATCCAGGGCCACCGCCAGGACCGGGTGGTCCGGGACTGCCTGGCCGACCTGTTCGCGGCCGCAGAAGCGGTGACCGTGTTGGGGTCCTATCCCCGGGCCGACCACGATTACAGTATCCGGGAAGCGGAATACTTGACCAACGCCGCCACAAGGGAATGCGGCTCCGACGTGGAAATGGAGGGTTAAACCATGGAACCGGGGTTTATCGGGATCATAGGAGGGCTGGGGCGCATGGGCCGCCTCATGGCCGGGCTCCTTGAGGGGGCGGGTCTGAAGACGCGGGCCTTTGACCTGGCCGACGGCCCCTTGGACTGGGCGGCCGCGGCACGATGCCGAATTATTGTCCTGGCCGTGCCCCTGCCGGCCATGGAGCAGACCTGCCGTTCATTGGGCCCCCGCACCGGGCCGGAACACGTGGTCCTGGACATCGGCTCGGTCAAGAAACAGCCCCTGCAATTGATGATGGAACACTTTTCCGGACAGGTCATCGGCGGACATCCCCTGTTCGGCCCTCACCTTTCCTCCCTAAAAGATCACACCTTTTTCCTCTGCCCCGGCAGAACCGGCCCTGCCCTGGATTGGTTTAAGGGGCTACTGGCCGGCCAAGGTCTAAACCCGGTGGAGATCGACCCCGGGGAGCACGACCTCCTCATGGCCCGGGTCCAGATCCTGCGCCATATGCTCCTCTTCTCCTTTGGCCTGGCCCTGGAGGGCGGCAAAGCAGAGACCGCCCCGGAACCGGGACAGTCCGGCCCCTGGTTCAACACCCTGGTGGAAATGCTCAACCGCCAGATCGACCTGGGCCCCCGGCTCCACGCCGACCTGGCCGTGCACAACCCCCACACCAGGCAGATGGCCCAGGCCTTTGCCCGTTCCGCCCAACAAGTCGCCGCGGCCTACTCCTCCCAGGACCAGGACAGGATAATGGACTGCCTGAGCAGCCTGGCCCCCTGCCGGCCCGGCCCGCCCGGCCAGGCCCAATTTTCGGCCCAAGGTTGCCTTCCGGCCCGATAGGGGCCATAATTTCAGTTTCGGCGGTCCTGCGGCAAAGGAGGAGTCTTGGGCCAGGAAACTGCAATCAGGGTCGAAGGGCTGACCAAGGAGTTCGGTCCGGTCAGAGCCGTGGACGGGCTCTCCTTCTGGGCGGCCAGGGGCGAGACCCTGGGCCTGCTGGGCCCCAACGGGGCGGGCAAGACCACCACCATCCAGCTCCTGCTGGGCCTGGTCAGCCCCACGGCCGGAACCATCCGGATCCTGGGCCTGGACATCCGGAAACACCGCCTGGAGATCCTGAGCCGGGTCAACTTTTCCTCGGCCGAGGTGCGGATGCCCTCCAACCTGACCGCCCTGGAGAACCTGACCGTGTTCGCCCGGCTCTACGGCCTGAGAAAATCCCGCCCGAAGATCGTGGAACTTCTGGACCTGTTCGAGATCCCCAAGGTTCTGAAGCGCAAGACCGGGGCCCTGTCCTCGGGCCAGGCCACCAGGCTGAACCTGTGCAAGGCCTTTTTAAACGACCCGGAGGTGCTTTTTCTGGACGAGCCCACCTCCAGCCTGGACCCGGACATCGCCGACAAGGTCCGCCGGACCCTGGCCCGGATCCAGGAGGAGCGCGGCCTGACCATTCTTTACACCTCCCACAACATGGCCGAGGTGGAGAAGATGTGCGACCGGGTGGTCTTTCTCAAGGAGGGCCGGATCGTGACCCAGGGCACCCCGTCCGAAGTGGCGGCCCAGACCTCCAGCGCCTCCCTGGAGGAGGTCTTTCTGGCCGTGGCCCGCAAAAGCGACCCCCTGGCCTGGGAATCCGGAGGCGAATGATGTGGCTCCGGGTGGCCGCCCTGGTCATGCGCAATCTCTATCTCTACCGCCGCAGCGCGACCAGGATCATGGGCGTGGTCTTCTGGCCGGTGATGAGCCTGCTGGTCTGGGGATTCATGACCGACTATCTGCAGCAGGTGGCCCTGCCCAAGACGGTCCTTTTTCTCCTAGGGGCCATAATCCTGTGGGACGTGTTCTTCCGGGCCCAGCAGGCCATCACCCTGTCCATCTCCGAGGAGCTGTGGGTCAAGAACATCATCAACCTGTTCGTCACCCCGGTCCGGATCCATGAGCTGGTCCTGGCCACCTGTCTGATCGGTCTGATCAGGGCTCTGGCCACCACCTTTCTGCTCAGTCTGCTGGCCTGGGCCCTCTACTCCTTCAACCTCCTCTCGGTAGGCCCGGCCCTGCTGCCCTTTTACCTGAACCTCATGATCTTCGGCTGGTCCATGGGCCTGGTGACCATGGCCCTGGTCCTGCGCTACGGCAACGCGGCCCAGTCCCTTATCTGGGGCGTGCCCTTTCTCATCCAGCCCCTGTCCGCGGTCTTTTATCCGGTGGAGACCCTCCCCCGCTGGCTTCAGGGCGTCTCCCGGATCCTGCCCCTGACCCATGTTTTCGAGGGGCTCAGGGCCGCCCTGGCCACGGGCAGGGTGGAGCCCGGCACCCTGGGCGCGGCCACGCTGCTCAATCTGTTCTACCTGCTCCTGGGCGGGCTCATCTTCTGGCTCATGCTTGGAAAAGTGCGCCGCGACGGCCTGCTGACCAGAACCAACATGGAATAGATAAAGCGAGGTCCGGCATGGTTCCCTTTCCCAAACGGATCAACCTGGCCCACACCCCCACCCCGCTCCAGCCCCTGCCCAGGCTGGGGGAGCGGCTGGGGGTGGAGTTGTTCGTTAAAAGGGACGACCTGACCGGCTGCGCTCTCAGCGGAAACAAAATCCGCAAGCTGGAATTCGTTCTGGCCGAAGCCCTGGATTGCGGGGCTGACTGCGTCCTCACCTGCGGCAAGGTCCAGTCCAACCACGCCCGGGCCACGGCCCTGGCCGCGGCCAGGCTGGGCCTGGGCTGCCGGCTGGTGCTCAGGACAGAAGACCCCCAAAACCCGCCCTTGCCCCAGGGCAACCACCTCTTGGACGTATTGGCCGGAGCGGAGATCGTGTGGGCGGATTACGATCAGTGGGCAGACCGGGAGGGGGTTATGAAGCAGGAGGCCCGGGATTTGGAGAGGCAGGGGCGCAACCCATATGTAATCCCTTTCGGGGCCTCCACCGCCCTGGGGGCCTGGGGCGAGATAAGGGCCATGGAGGAGTTGAGCCAAGACCTGGCCGGCCTGCCCGGAGGAAAGGACAAGCCCCTGACCCTGGTCACGGCCGCGGGCACGGGCGGAGCCCTGGCCGGTTATCTCCTGGGCGCGGTCAGATCCGGACTCAATGCCCGCATCGCGGGCATAAACGTGGACGACTTTGATTTTATCCTGTCTACCGTGGAGCGGGTCGGAAAAGAGGCGGCCCGGGTCTACGGCCTTGATCCGGACCTGCCGCGCGGATTCAGGCTGATCGACGGGTACAAGGGCGCCGGGTACGCCCTGAGCCGGCCCGAGGAGCTGGAATTCATCGCCCAAATGGCCCGTCTGGAAGGGCTGGTCCTGGACCCGGTCTACACCGGCAAGGCGCTCCTGGGTCTGGTCAGGGAAATCGAAACCCACCCGGACCAGTTCGACCAACGGGTGGTGTTCGTCCACACCGGAGGGATATTCCATCTCTTCACCCAGGTCCAGGGCCTGATCAAGGCTCTCTGAGTCTCGGGCTCCAAACAGGGGGCGCGATGTTTCGTTGGCCGGGCCCCAACCGGATGGCCTGATATATTTTTTTTACATGATCCGGACCAGGAAACGGGCCGGCCCCTGGACCGCTCGCCCCTGGGAAGGTGGTTCGGAGAGGGGCGCGGCCCAGGAAAAAGGGACGGCCGAACCTTAATTTTGCAGAGCACTCTGCCAAAATAACAATATCGGCAGTTGACCGGTTTCCGGCAACCCACCGTATAATGGACATGGGTGATAACCCACAGCAACATATTACCTAACACACCCAAAATTCATATTTTTTCTAATCTATACGCTTGACAGGGCTACTCTCAGGGTATATTTTTCAAGTTGAAGATGTATCATGATTGAACAGTCGGAACTATCCGGCTTTTACGATCGGGGGTTATTATGGAAAAAATTACCAGAAGTGGAGCGGTGGCCGCTGTCTTGATAGTGGCTCTGTTTGTCTTCCTCGTCCCCCCCGCCGAGTCGGCAGTACCGCGGATCACCCAAAGCGAAATTTACGTGGTGGCCTCCAGCGAATACTCCACCTCCAAAGACATGAAGGCTGCGCTCTGGGGATCTCTGGACAGGGTAAAGGAATCGGGCGGAAGCGCCATTGAGATTATGGCCGGCCTGACCGAGGTCCTGATGAGGAATGGACTGGGTGCGGGGCAGGACGCCCTGGCCTTGAGTTCTGAAATAGCCGGAGCGGCCTACTCCTGGGCGGTCAAGGAGAACATGTCCGCCGCCGACACGGCCAGGCTGCTTTCCCAGGCCATTCTGGGAATCAGAACTGTGGCCCAGAGTCGTGGTCTGGATATGGAACAGCTCATGGCCCAGTTACAGAGGGATATCGCCGCTCTTGCCGGAGAGCAGGGTCAGGTCATGGCCCGGGTGGTGGGCTCTTCCTTTGAAGAGGATACGGTCCAGACCTACACCCCGGTGGGTTACTCGTTCCTGGCCGATGCGGCTAAGGTGTACCGGGCCCGTAAGGCCATCGACAGCGCCGTGGACGGAGCCTTTGCCGGAGCCGAGGGAGAGGGTCTCAAGGCGGTCAACATCGCCTCCGGTTTGGGCGAAACCTTGATGATGACCGGTCTCGACATCGGCGTGGACGGCCCCGACCTGGCCGCCCAGATCATCTGCGCCGTGGTCAGGTGGATGGACAACCAGGATCGATTTGGTCCGGGCAAGGCCCGGGTGACCATGGAGGCCGTGGCCGGCATTCGTAGCGTGGCCAGCAGGGAAGGATTCGACAATCCCATGCTCCAGAACAGGGTCCAGAA
Source organism: Desulfarculia bacterium (assembly GCA_963662305.1). Taxonomy (GTDB): domain Bacteria; phylum Desulfobacterota; class Desulfarculia. The sequence continues at coordinate 469,886 of OY759352.1, forward strand.
CGCCATTGACGCCTGTAGCGGTAGTTCCACACCTGTTGTCCAGTCTCAATTCGATTCGCCGGTGGCCCTTGGTGTGCCGGAGGGAGTTCTTCCTCCCATCCCGCCCGGAACTCCACCGGACGTTGACGACGATTTTGATCCGCCGCAAAGCGAAACATAGGGGGACAAAGCATCCAACGCGGGCTGACGCAAGGGGAGCTGGACATAATTCGCACTCAAATGACCCGGCAAGGGGGAAGCGTCGGGTCGAAACAAAGGTAGGCCGCGCAAGCTATTTACTCCAGATGTTGAGGTCCGCCAATGCCGGTGTTTATTATTATTTCTGGTCGTAGAGTACTGTATTTTTTAACGCTTCTCACTTTGGCCGTGGGTGCGGCAGTGGGCGGACTGCCTGGGACCGGGGCGGAACCCGCTTTTGCAGAGGTGAAGATCAGGCCTCTGGTGGTTATCGACGGCACCTACAGCACCAATTATTATCGCTCCGAAAAAAACGAAACCAAGGTGTTCGTCCTGCGCATATCCCCCGGAATTAAGATCGACGCCAACAAGGGAGACAGCCGACTGACTCTGGATTATAATCTTTCCGCCTATTTCCATTTCGACGATTCGGATACGATCGATTCCAGCGACGATGACTACATCGGCCACGATGCCCGGATGGCCGCCTTCACCACCTTGGGCAGTCGCGGAACCCTGGGGATCTGGGACATCTTTTTCCTGACCAGGGAATCGGCCTACGCCGATACCTTCGGCGTACCCGAGGAAAGGGAGATGTACTGGCGCAACATGGTCCAGCCCTACTTCATCTACGACTTCGAGGAAAAGGGCCAGGCTGAGTTGGCTTTCCGGTACGAGACCTTGCGCTATACCGAAGAGGGGAATGTCGGTTCCGACGAGGTCCGCGGCATTCTGACCGGGACTTACAACCTTAACGACAAAAACCATCTCGGCTTGGAATTCCAGCCCTACCACAGGTGGTTCACCGATACTTACGGGGCCTACACCTCCTTACAGGCCAAACTGGTCTACAAGCACGAATTTAACGAAATTTTAAGCAGTGAGGTGGGAGGTGGCTGGCACTGGCGCTACTTCGAGGACGAGGCCTACGAGGACTGGAACGACTGGGTCTTGAACGGCAGTCTGATCGCCCAGGGAGAGGATACCCGGGCCAAGCTGACCCTGGAGCGGAACATCAACGACTTTTCGAGGTTCGACGAATACTTCACCGCCATCAGAGTAACCGGAGACTTGGAGCGCCAGTTCGGTGAGAACTTTAGCGCCAGTCTGGGCGGATACTACCAGTATGGGGATTACATCAGACGCGATCGGGAGGATAACGTCTGGAACATCAACGCCCGGGTCGGCTATACGTTCCTCTCCAAGATGCTCGAACTATCCCTGGCCTATAACTACACCAACAGGAACTCCGACGAGGAGGGAGCCGATTACAACGAACACCAGGTGGTTGCGGCCATCGGATTCATCTATGATCCTCTCATTGAAAATGAATAACCCTATAGGATTTAGTCTGAAAAAATATCTTTACCTGCCGCTCCTTGTGGTAGCTCTATGGCTGGGTTTGCTGTCCGGGCCTGCTTTGGGAGCCGATACCGGCTATGTGTTGGGAGGCGAGGATGTGCTGTCCGTGGCCATCTTCGCCGGTGGAGTCGTCCAGACGCCCGAAGATTTAGAGATAGAGGTCGACTCCAATGGAATCGCCAACTTCCCTTTTCTGGGGCCTGTAAAAGCCCAAGGCTTGACTGTTGCCAGTCTAATCGATCTGGTTATCAAAAGACTGGCCGAGGACTACTTCGTCGATCCCCAGGTCAGCATCAGGGTCACCCAATACAAGAGCAAAAAAGTCTATATCACTGGAGCGGTGCGCAATGCGGGGCTCTATCCCCTGGAACCGAGGATGACTGTTATAGAACTGATAGCCAAGGCCGGAGGGGTCACCGTCGACCGGGGCCAGTTCGCCTTTATCTTGAAGAGCGCTATCGATTCGGTCAAGGACCCCTCCAAAATAGACGAACTGGTCAGTAAGGAAAAATCCCTCAAAGTCGACCTCCGGGAGTTGATGGACCGGGGCCGGTCCGATCTCAACGTCACTCTGGAGGAGGGCGACGTCCTCTACATTCAGCCCTTGACCTTTGCCGGAGCCACTCAAAACAAGATTTACGTCCTGGGCAGGGTCAATCGCCCCGGCGCCTATAACTACCAGGAGAACATGGGCGCCCTGGATGCCTGTGTGGAGGCTGGTGGTTTCAGCAATTATTCCGCCCCCAACCGGACGGTGATAACCCGCCGCAAAGAAGGAGGCGAGGTCGAAACCATTAAAATCGATCTCAACCAAGTAAAAGAGGGACGGGAAAAGGACATCATCCTCATGCCCGGCGACCGGATTTATGTACCCAAATCCTGGTTTTAGACGGTTGTCCGGAGACCTCGCCGCGTTATCGTCCCTTTCCCGAGAACAAAAGGCATCGGGGACCTGGCGAGTTTATTGGGGGATTTGCTGTTGTTCCAGGTTTCTCGGGGTTTAAATCGATTCCGTTACCGAAACCATCCCCTTACCGTTCCGAGAGTGTTTGGCCCCTCTCAAATTCCTGTTGCGGCCAGGCTCAGCAAACGTATAATCTAGCTGAACACGGGGTTGTTTAGTCCAATAATTTCCCGGGCCAGGGAGCGGCTCTTAACCATCAACGTCATCCCGGCCTTGGTTTACCGCCGGTATTGAGGATAAATGACCGTTCAATTTTGCACGGTCCAGCCGAATTGAGTTATCGACATGCAAAAATCCGACAACAAGACCCAGCTGGGTATACCCACTAACCATCTCCTGACCTATTATTACCGGTTAAGGAAACATAAATGGCTAATCGTCGGAACCGTTTTTCTAACCGTATTCTTCTCCGCGCTTTTTTCTCTGACCATGGAACCCGTTTTTCAGTCCTCCTCCACCATCATCATTGAAGAAGAGCAGCAGGAGTCTCCCCTTACGGGTCAAAGACTATCCTACGAAAACCAGTTTTCCCAGCAGCTCACCTTTCAGACTCATTTTGAAATGATCACCTCCAGGCCCGTCCTGGCCAAGACCCTTCAAAACCTGGGCCTCAAGGAGGAGAGCCTTAAACCGAGCCCCATCAAAAAGTTCATCTCCTCGGTAAAGTCAAATTTGAGCTCGGTTATATCCATCTTCAGCGACGAGGAAAAGGAGTCCCAGGAGGAACTCGTTGCCAACGAGGAGACCCTGCTCTCCTACCAAATTACCGCCCTGGCCGACAAACTCAGCATCGGTGCCGTGCGGGGGACCCGGTTACTGGCCATCACCGCCGAAGACAACGACCCCGTGATCGCCAGAAATATCGCCAATGTTTTGGCTGAAACCTATATCCTCTACGACTCCGAAGTCAGGCTGGCCAGTTCCCAGAAGATGATCACCTGGTTGAACTCGCAACTCTACGAGATGAAAAAAAAGGTGGAGGAGGCGGAGCGGGTTTTTCTGGAGTTCAAGGAACAGTCCGGGCTCTTCTCCCTGGAGGGCAAGAAGCAGGTAAGCTCTCAAAAAATGACGGAACTGAACACGGCCTTTGTAAAGGCCTCGGCCGAGAGGCTGGCCGTGGAAGCCAAAATCAAAGAACTGATCAAGATAATCGACAAAAGCAAGGGCCAGGTTACCAGGTCCGTTCCCGGCTTCATGCAGAATCCTTTTCTCAACGATCTGGTCGGCAAACTATCTTTCGCCGAGGTCGAACTCAAAAAAATCCAGGGCGTCTACAAACCTAAGCACCCCGAATACATCAAGGCCGCGGGCCTGGTCAAAGAACTCAGGTCCAAGGTCCAGGACCAGTTCCAAAAGGCCCTTGACAACCTGAGAGCGGAGCGTTCCGTGGCTCTGGCTCAGGAGAACGCGGCCAAACGGGCCATTGAGAACACTGAAACCGAATCCATGGATACCAACCGCAAGGAGGTTCAGTATTCCATTCTGGAGCGCGAGGTCCAGACTAACCGCGAACTCTACAACACTCTCCTGACCAGGATGAAGGAAGCCAAGGTCACCGACGAGATCACCTCCACCAATCTGCGACTGGTGGGGCCGGCCGCCCTGCCCACCGATCCGGTCAGGCCCAAAAAGGCCTTCAACATCCTGGTGGGCCTTCTGGTGGGGCTCTCCTTGGGCGTGGGCATGGCCCTGCTGCTGGAATATTTTGACCAGACGGTTCACAACAAAGAGGACGCGGAGCAGCATTTTCAGATGCCGGTTTTGGCCGAGATTCCGCTGGCCGAGAACGGAATCGGCAAGGACAAGGGGTACATCAGCCCCAGTCTCCTTGAAATGCCCATGAACAGCCTCTTTGCCGAATCGTACCGGGTTCTTTCCAACAGCCTGATGTACTCACGCCTCAACCGTGAAGGCGGAATGTTCGTGGTCACCAGCGCCTCTCCGGGGGAGGGAAAATCGACCATCTCCTTTAACCTGGGTTTGACCTTGAGCCTCCAGGGATTGCGGGTGGTGGTGGTGGAGACGGACATGAGGCTTCCGGCCTCCCGCAGGGAACCGGCCCTTAAAGGACGCGCCGGGCTGGCCGACATCCTCTCCGAGACCTTCAGTACCGAGATCAAAGACGGCCAACTGGGTGAACTTTCCGTGGTGGACATCCACGCCCTTCTGGAGGTCCAGGAGAAGTCCGGAGTCCTAACCTACTGGAACGATGAGCATAAATTCACCGTTTATTTTCTGCGCGGCCAGATCATAGACGTGGATTGGCCCACCCGTCCGCCCGAGGAGAGGCTGGGCGAGCTTCTGGTCCGTAGCGGTCTTTTGACCCGGGAGCAGCTGAACGTGGCCCTTTCCCGCCAGAAGGCCACCTCCGGACGTCTGGGCCGGGTCCTGATCAATCTGGGGCTGATCACCATTGATAAGGTGGCCGGCCCCTTGAAGCTGCTAACCCAGGAGAACCTGAGGGCTCTCTACCGTCTCAAGTCAGCCCACTTCTCCTTTGAGGAGAAGGATTCCCGGAACATGATCAACCAATACGGCCCCAAGGAGGCCGATCTGAACTCCACCATGGGCAAGATCGAGGCGGGCAAGCAAATCCCCTCTAAATTCCTGATCGACCAGTTGCGCCGACACCTGATCCAAATCAAGGGGACCTCCCTGTCCCTCCTGCTGGCCGGCTCCACGGTCCCCAATCCGGGAGCCCTGCTGTCCAGCAACAGGATGCGGTTTTTGGTGGATCTCTTGAGCGAGGAGTTCGACGTAGTCCTGTTCGACTCCCCGCCGGCCGGGACCATAAGTGATTCCGGGGCGGTGGCCACGCTCTCCGACGGAGTGATTTTCGTAATCAGAGCCGGGTACGCCCGCCTGGGCGAGATAAAAAGAGCCCAGGAGCACACCACCTCGGTTCAAACGCCCATCGTGGGGACGGTCATCAACGCCATGGATATCAGGCGCGAACCCTACTACGATACCCAGTACTACAGCAAGTACAACAAGTATTACATCAGCGCGGGCGACGGCGCCAAACATCCGGCTAAACGCAAGGCTCGCCATCCCGTCCCCAAAAAGAACGGTGATAAGAGCAGGCCGGAATCGGGAAAGGCCTGACCAGGGAAAACACCCCTCCGGGGCAGGAACACTATCTTCCCTGGGCTGGGCATCAACAGCGGCTATCGTGGATGTTAAGGATGTGACCCAGTGACCGGAATAGTCAAATTAACCCAGATCATCCAAACCACAGCCCTGGCGCTGTTGTTGGTCTTTGGCCCGCTTACCGGAGGAGCCACCAAGCCCTGGTCCTTTTCCATCTCCCTGTGGCTGGCCCTCACCGGCCTTGTCGCCATGGCCGTCAAAAGAATGTGGGCCGACAAGTCGATTCTGCCCCGTCATCCTTTTGAACTGCCCATGCTGATCCTCTTGGGGCTGGCGGTAATCTCCCTTTTCGCCACCATCCATCCCCTAAGCACCTTCTGGGCCCTGCTGCGGCTGATCACCTACCTGGCCGTGTTCTATCTGGCCCTGGACGCCACCGCCTCCAGAACGGCGACCAAGCAGTTGATCGGGCTGATCATCGGGGTGGGTGTGGTGCTCTGCTTCATCGGGCTGATCAAGTATTTCAACAGCCCCATTCCCGGATTCTGGTCCTATGTCCCCCAAAGCCAGGAGGGTTTTTTTCTATCCACCTACCTCAACCACAACCACATCGCCGGATACCTGGCCATGGCGTTGGCCCTGGGGATGGGGATGATGCTCTCCAATTCGTTTTCCAGGGGCCTGGCCTGGCTGGGCTGCACCCTCCTGTTCCTGGTCTGCGTGGTCTTGACCATGTCCCGGGGAGGCTGGATCTCTATCGGCATCTCGGTCATATTCATGGTCGCGAGCGTCAGCCTGAAGAAAAAATCAAACAGTTTCAGGGTAATGGCTATCGGTTTCATTCTGGTGGCGGTGGTCGGCCTAGCCCTCCTCGGTTCCTCGCCCGCCATCCAGAGAGTTAAGTCCCTGGAGGACCACGGCGATTCCAGCCGGGTCAACCGGATCGGGATCTGGACCGCCAGTCTTAATCTTATCAAGCACAACCCCCTGTTCGGCACCGGCTTGGGAACCTTCCCCTACTCTTTCCCCACGGTCAGGCCTCCCGGAGCCCAGCTCCGCTACAACGAAGCCCACAGCGATTATCTTCAGATCGTGATAGAGCTGGGCCTGCCGGTACTTATCCCCCTTATATGGTGGCTGTTCCTGTTCTTCAAGGTCGGGCTCTCCCACATCCGGAAATCCAACACCTCCCTGGGCACCGCCGTCTCCCTGGGTACCTTTGGCGGGGCTCTGGCCATAATCATCCACAGCGCGGTGGACTTTAATATTCAGCTGACCGCCAACGGGGTTCTCTTCTTTTCCATCCTGGGGATGATGGCCGGAGCGGACCGGTTCCGGGCCGTACGCAAGGAAAAGGTCAAGGACGTGGAGATCAGGGGACAAACCATTACCAGCCTTGATTTCGTGGATGCCGAAGGGAATCTCCTGGCCAGCAAGAACAAGGCAGGATCAAAGAGCCCCTCCCGCGGTTTTCGGGGGAGGTCCTGAAATGGATAACGGCGCCAAATCCGTAAAAACCCTGGTGGCCGTCATTCTGGGCCTGGTGGTGCTGTGGTCCGGTTTCCAGCTCTTTTTCACGGTCCGGGCCGACCTTTACGCCCGAAAAGGGCTTACGGCCTATAAGGCCGAAAACTTCGACGAGGCCCTCAACCTGTTCGCCAAGGCCCTCAAGTACGGCAGCACCAGGTCGGAATACTATTACGAATACGCCCAGACTCTGGGGGAGATCTCCAAAAACACCCAGGCCAGAGTGGTCATGTCGGCCTTCATGCAGGAGGCCAGGGACGCCTATCAGCGGGCCCTCAAGCTGAACCCCCACGAAGGCAACTACTGGGTGGGGCTGGCCCACGCCGCCTGGTGGCTCTCTAAGCTGGAGAAGCACCATCAGGAAAAGGAAAACGTCGAGCTCTACCTGAACGAGGCCCTCAACCGAGATCCGGCCAACGGAAAGTTCCTGTACGCGGCCGTGAACTTCTATCTGGCCGAAAACAGGGTGGATGAGGCCTTGCCCCTGGTGGAACGCCTAGCCCAAACCCATCCCAACTCCTATGAGACCTTGAAAAGCCATCCCAAATGGCAGGGTCCGGTCCAGTTCAATTTCAAAAAAGGCCTTTTAGCAGGCACCAAAAACCATCTGGTTGAGATGAGCGCCGACGCCTATCTGGCCCGTATGTCGGCGGATCTGGAGGACTGGCCGGCGGCCATCAGATACGCCAAGGAGGCCATCCGCCTCTCCGCCCCCAACACCAACCCCTGGTGGTACACCACCCTGGGCAGCTACTACCTCTCTTCCGGCAAGGCCGATCAGGCAGTGAACGCCTTTTACCGCAGTGTCATGGCCACCGATGACCGTCTGCGGTCCCTGAACGTGATCTTCTGGACCTTTTCCTCCGGAAACGACATCACGCCCTACATCACCCTCAGCGAGAAGGTTGCCGAAAAGGACGCCCGGGTCGCGGCCAGCCTGGACCTGGTCAAGGGAACCGCCTATTTTACCGTGGACCGGCTGGCTGAGGCGGAGAAACACCTGAAAAGATCCATCGACAGCCGCGAAACCGCCGAGGCCCACAGCTATCTGGCCCGGATCGCCCTTAAGGGTTCCGATTGGCCCAGGGCTCAAAAAGAGGCCGAGGCGGCCCTTAGCCTGGACTCCAAGGATAGCATCTCCTATTATCTTTTGTCTCTGGCCCTGAGGGAGCAGGATCGCCTGCTTGACGCCCTGGAGGCCATGAACCGGGCCATTGACCTGGACAAATCAGGCACGGCCTACTACTACGGCAACAGGGGCTGGTATTACTGGTTGCTGAAAAGGCCCTCAGACGCCATCCGCGACTGGAAAACGGCCAGCCGGCTCGACCCCTCCAATGTGGATTACTACGCCCATTTGGGCATGGCTCACAAACTGTTGAAGGACTACACCACCGCAGAGCGGTATCTCCAGTCCGCCCTGGATCTGAAACCAGGCGACAAAAGGTTGAAAAACGACCTCCTGTCCCTGCAGGAACTTAAATTAAACACCCAGAAGGCCGCGCCAGAAAAATGAAACTATCCGTAATCATCCCCGTCCTTAACGAAAAAAACACCATCCACGCGATTCTAGACCGGGTCAGGAACGCCTCGGTGGATCTGCAGGAGATCATCATCGTGGACGACGGGTCCACCGACGGCACCGCCGAGCTGCTGAGAAACGAGATCAGCAACCCCCTGTACCGGATCTTTTTCCACGGGGTCAACCAGGGCAAGGGCGCGGCCATCAGAACCGGCATAGGGCACGCCACCGGCGATGTGGTCATCATCCAGGACGCGGATCTGGAGTACGACCCGGCCGAATATCCCAAGTTGATGGAGCCCATAATCGACGGCCGGGCCGACGTGGTCTTCGGGTCCCGGTTCATGGGCGGGGGCCCCCACCGGGTGGTCTTTTTCTGGCACATGGTGGGCAACCGTTTTCTGACCCTGTTCTCCAACATGCTGACCAACCTGAACCTGACCGACATGGAAACCTGCTACAAGATGTTCCGGCGGGAGATCATCCAATCCATTGAGATCAAGGAGAACCGGTTCGGCTTCGAGCCTGAGATAACGGCCAAGGCATCCAAGATGAAATGCCGGATCTACGAGATCGGGATCAGCTATTCCGGACGCAGCTACGAGGAAGGCAAGAAGATAAACTGGAAGGACGGGTTCAGGGCCATCTTCTGCATCCTCAAGTACAACCTGTGGGGCGGCTAAGCCGATTATGCCGATCCGACCTTGACCGTCCCCAAATAATACCTACCTTTGAAGGACCGCCCCCCTTTTCTTTACGGCAACAGCGATCCGGGCCATGGTGCACCTGTGGCCCGGTGCCTTCAAAGTACGGGACGGCTTGGCGACGTAAACAAGAGTGTTTGGGAGGAGCGCATGGATTTCAAGATAGAACGGCCCGCCCGCGACTGGATCATGGAGCAGGGCGGGGATATGACCATATACACCCCCATGTTCGGGGGAGGCTGAGGCGGACCGCCAGCGGCGCGGGTCGCGCCGGGAGAACCCCAGAACGTAAACGGCCGGAAGTTCATCACCTACGAGATCGACGGCCTCAAGGTTCATGTCCAGGAGGGGGTGGTCATGACCGGACCCCTGGTCAAGGTGGGTCTGGGCGGGTTCTGGAGGTTTAAATACCTCAAGCAGGAAGGAGCCGGGGCCCTGGGCTCCTGTGGGTTGAGATAAGCTCCGCCCGGAGGCCCTTTGCCGGCCAGGGGCGACCGGGGCAAAACCACCCTCCCGATTCAAAAGCGGTAGGCGGCGTCAGGGTCGCCTCCGCCGGACCCGGAACAGGGATTTGTTCCGACGAGCGCTTTGAACCGATGAAAAAGGGGAACCGAAAACGGCTCCCCTTTTCGTCAACCTTGGTCCAATCCCCTTACATCATGGAGTACTTGGGGCCGCCGCCGCCTTCGGGCGGAACCCAGTTGATGTTCTCAAAGGGATCCTTGACGTCGCAGGTCTTACAGTGGAGACAGTTGGAAAAGTTGAGGCGCATCTCCTTTTTGCCGGTCTCCTCGTTCTCGACCATCTCATAGACCGCGGCCGGACAGAACCTGGTGCAGGGGTTCTGGTACTTTTCGGCGCACTCCCCGTAACAGATGCTCAGGTCCAGGATTCTCAGGTGGGGCGGCTGCTGCTCCTCGTGGGTGGCCCCGGCGTGGTAGACGTCGGTCTCCTTGTCAAAGGTCTGCTCCCCGTCGAATTTGATGTCGCCCTTCTGCTCCTCGGTGGGCGAGTCGACGCCGTAGGCCTGGGACACGGTCTGGTGATGGCTGAAGTCCGGCTCCGCGGGAAGACGGTCCTTCAGGATCTTGCCGCCCAGGATGTACTGGAATCCAGCGCTGATCATGGCCCGGACCAGGCCGTTGTGGAAGGCCTGGTGGAAGTTACGGCACTTGTACATCTCCTGGCCCACGTAGCTTTCCTTAATGGCCTTCTCATAGGAGGAGAGGGTCTCCTGGGAGAAATCGTTCTTCTTCATCCCCTCCATAATGGCTTCGGCGGCCATCATTCCGGATTTCATGGCCGCATGCAGGCCCTTGATTTTCTGGGAGACGAAGAACCCGGCCGAATCGCCGATGATCATGCCGCCGTCCACGGTCAGCCGGGGCAGGGCCCAGTACCCGCCCACGGGCGCGGTCTTGGCCCCGTACTGGACCATCTTGCCGCCGTCGATGATCTTCTTGACGTAGGGATGGCCCTTGAACTTCTGGAACTCCCGGTGGGGGTCCTGAAAGGGGTCGCCGTAATCCAGCCCGGTCAGAAGCCCCAGGGCCACATGATTGTTCTTCATGCCGTAGATGAATCCGCCGCCGTACTGCTGGAAGGAGTGGGGAAAGCCCATGGTGTGGATGACCTTGCCGGGCTCCATGCGGCCTTCTGGCACCTCCCAGACCTCCTTGACCCCGACCACGTAGGTCTGGGGGTTGGGGCCGTCCAGGTTCATCTTGGCCTTGAGCTGCTTGGTCAGGGAGCCCCGGGGGCCCTCCCCGAAGACCGTCACCTTGGAGACCAGGTCGATGCCTGGCTCGTAGTTGCCTTTCTTCTCGCCATGGGCGTCGATGCCCTTGTCCCCGGTCCTGACGCCCACCACCTTGTCGCCCTCGTAGAGGATTTCGGTTCCGGCGAACTCGGGGAAAATGTTAATCTCGGCCTCCTCGGCTTGGGCGCCCAGCCACTCGGTGAACCGGGAGAGGGAGACCACATAATGGCCGTGGTTGTTCAGGGGAGGCGGAGTGAAGGGGGATTTCAGGCGGCCGCCGGACTTGGTAAGATAGACCACCTCGTCACTGCTCACCTGGGCCTCTAAAGGACAGCCCTTTCCCTCGAAATCAGGAATCAGCTCCTTCAGGGCCACGGGGTTCATGACCGCGCCGGACATGTTGTGGGCGCCCACATAAGGGCCCTTTTCCAACACGGCGATCATTGGTTCATCAAGGGGGTCGCCCTCGCCCTTATCCGAGACCTCTTCGTTGTGCTTCTTAATGAGATTCGAAAGATGAATAGCTCCGCTCAGGGAGGCCAATCCCCCTCCCACGAACAATACGTCAACTTCCATTACTTCATGTTCATCCGCCATCTTCTCTTGAAACCTCCCTTGAAACCAATAATTTTTTCTCTTTTACCACACTGGACAAAGCTTGAAAACCGGTTTTGCGGCGGCTGGTGGTCAGGACGGAATTTTTTAAAAGACCGGCAAAGAGGTAATAATCGCCCCCCTTGTCGACAATCCTTTACTAGATGAAACGACTATGGCATATTATTATTCGAAATTATATGAGTTTATTTAAGCCTCACGGCTTAAGAGGTTAGGTTTTCCTGACATATTTTACTCTCCGTGGTGAGAATTTTAGGGGTATCGGCTTGGTCGAGTTGGAAAGTGACGACAAGGAACTTGAAGAATTCCGGGAGGTCGAAACGGACATGGAGTCCTTTGACCAGGAAACTTTTGCCCGGATGGTTGAAAGCTCTCTAAGCGGACTTAAAGAAGGCGAAGTTGTCACCGGCAGGGTTGTCGAGGTTTCGCCTGTCGGGGTTATAGTCGATATCGGATACAAGGCCGAGGGGGAAATACCCGCGGACGAGTTTACCGACCTGCCCAAGGGCATCGACAGCGTCAAACCCGGCGACGAATTCGAGGTCATGATCGAGTCCAGGTTCATGGACGGCGACGAGGAGACGGTCATCCTCTCCCGTCGGCGGGCCGGTGAAGTGAACGCCTGGGAGAGGATCGAGGAGGCCTACCGCAGCGACGGCACGGTAAAAGGCCAGATCCTTAACCGGGTCAAAGGCGGACTTAGGGTGGATGTGGGCGTGCCTGCATTTTTGCCCGGCTCTCAGGTGGACCTCCGCCCGGTCAGAGACCTGGACGAGATAATCGGCCGGACCTTTGATTTCAGGGTCTTGAAGTACTCCCGCAGACGCCGCAACGTGGTCCTCTCCCGCCGGGTCATCCTTGAGGAGAAGAGGGCCAAGGAGCGCCAGAAGCTGCTGTCCACCATCGAAGAGGGCCAGGTGGTCCAGGGCGTGGTCAAAAACGTGGTCAAGTACGGCGCCTTCATCGACTTGGGCGGAATGGACGGCCTGCTTCATGTTTCTGATATGAGCTGGGGCCGGATCCAGCATCCCGGCGATCTGGTCAGGGTGGGCGACGAGGTCAAGGTCAAGGTCCTGAAATTCGACCGGGAGAAGAACCGCATCTCCCTGGGCCTCAAGCAACTGGCCCCCGATCCCTGGACCGAAGCCGAAAAAAAATACCCGGTCAACTCCCTGATCAAAGGCAAGGTCGTCAATGTGGTCGACTACGGGGCCTTTGTGGAGATCGAACCCGGCCTGGAAGGGCTGATCCACGTCAGCGAGATCAGCTGGTCCAACAGCGTCCGCCAGGCCGGTTCCGTGTTGGAAGAAGGCCAGGAGGTGGAGGCCGTGGTCCTCAATCTGGACCCGGAAGCCCGCAAGCTGGCTCTGAGCCTCAAGAGAACCGCCCCTGATCCATGGGAAGAGGTCGCCGAAAAATATCCGGTGGGCACGGTGATCGAGACTGCAGTCAAGAGCGTGACCGATTTTGGTCTGTTCGTGGGCCTTGATCAGGGCCTGGACGGCCTGGTCCACCGGCGCGACATCTCCTGGTCCCGGGAGGAGCAGGAGAATGAATCCGCTTTCCAGCCCGGAGAGATGATCAAAGCCATTGTCCTCTCGGTCGATCCGGAAAAGAAACGGGTGGCCCTGGGAATGAAGCAGCTGACCCCCAACCCCTGGGAGGGTCTGGAGGGCAGCTTCTCCGTGGGCGCGGTAAAGAACGGGAAAGTGACCGACATCACCGACCAGGGAGTTTACGTGGAACTGGCCAAAGGCGTGGAAGGTTTGATCCAGGTGGAGGATGACGAGCAGAGCGAGGTTCGCGATCTCGACTCTGGGGCTGATGTTCAGGTCCGGGTCCTGGAGTTCAGCTCCGAGCTGCACCTCCTCTCCCTGGCCCTAATCCCGTCAAGCTCAGCGGGAGGGTAGCCCCCGGCTCCCGAAACCAGGATATCCGGGAATAGGGTTGGTCTATTTCGGGTAAAGGCAGGGACCCGGTCTTGATCCCAGGGCGGGGGATCTGCCTTTTGTCTTGTTGGCCTGGATGGTATCCGCCCATTGGAGTGTGCCGTAAAAACGCATTTCGTTACAAAAGGGATGTCCAGCGTCAGGGCCGCGCCTCTGACACCTGATACGGAACATCCAGCTAACAAATACGATAAACCCAGACACGGCCATAAACCTGTTGTCCTTCCAACAGACGGCATCCTCAAAGGAAACAGCCGTTAAAAAACGGCTGTTTCCTTTCTCTCTTCCTATTGGTCAACAGGGCCGGCTCTGGTCCCGGTGACCTGCAGCGCCGAGTCCTCCCCGGGGCATGAGCCGTTGCCCGCCTTCCGGCGGGCCGCTCCGACTTTGCGCTTAACTTTATACTCAACCTCCCTCAAGCCGTTTTGGGAGAGTTCTGGGCCGGCCTCAGATAGGCTCCCCAGTAGCTCATTCCCACAAAAACCGCTCCTCCGATAATGTTGCCGATGGTAACCGGGAGCAGATTCCGCCACAGGAAATTGCCCCAGGTCAACATCGCGGTGTTTAGACTCCCCAAGGCGGCCATGTCGGACCAATTCTTAATAAAAATACCGTTGGGAATAAAATACATATTGGCCACGCAGTGCTCAAAGCCGATGGCCACGAAACCCATGATGGGGAAGAATATGGCGAAGATCTTGCCGATGGTCTGACGGGCCGCCAGGGCCATCCAGACCGCCAAGCAGACCAGCCAGTTGCAGCCTATACCCCGGAACAGGGCCTCCCCAAACCCCAGAGAGCATTTTTTCAGGGCCACGTTGACCGCAGCCGCGCCCAAGGTCCCGTCTCCGGTCTTCCACAGCCCGGAAAAATAAAAAAGCAGGGCGATGAGCAGGGAGCCCGCAAAGTTGGCCAGATAGACCAGCCCCCACCGCTTGAGCATTTTGCCGAAGGTTATCTCCCTGGTCAACACACTGGAGAGCATCAGGTTGTTGCCGGTGAAGAGCTCGGCCCCGGCGATAACCACCAGCATGAGGCCCAGGCTGAAAGCCGACCCGGCCAGAAGCTTGGTGAAGCCGGTCCCGAAGAATTTGGCTGCGTCAAAGGTCACGCTGCTGGAAAGAACTCCGCCAAAGCCGATATACGAGCCGGCCAGGACCCCCAACACGGTCACGGTCAGCCAGGGAGAGGTCACCTTGCCCACGCCCACGGTGGAGGCCACGGTCTCGGCAATGGTCTTGGGAGCCTTGTCTTCGAGGCTCGGAATCGGGAACTGCAAAGACTTCAGGATGGCCTCGAACCGGCCCAGAGCCTGTTTTTCCCCGGTCAGCTTGCGTTGGACCGCCTGCTTGACCTTGTCGGAAATCTCCTCCGGGGTAAAGGGCTTGGCCACATAATCCAGGGCGCCCCTTTTCATGGCTTCCGTGGCCCGTCCCACAGAGGGAAAACCGCTGATCATGACCGTGACCGATCCGGGCGAACGGCGGCTGAGTTCCTCAATCACGTCCAGACCGTCAAATCCGGGCATCTTCCAGTCGCACAGAATCACGTCAAAAGCGGAATCAGTGGCGAGGCGAAGCCCCTCCTGGGGGCTGGAGGTAATCACCACATTGAATCCCTCATCGGCGAAGATTCGGCGACATGAATTCAATACTATCTCATCGTCGTCGATTATCAGCATGGTCTGAGGCATCACGATCTCCTAACCCTTCAATTTCTTTTTACCTTCGATCAACCAGTTTTTTCGGTCCAGGCCTATTATCCCGATCTGATCCTCTATCCAGTTGACATCCCCGGTGATAATGGCCAGTTTTTCATTACGGGTCAGATTGTAATCGGACAGGGCCTCCACCCCCGCCTCGAACACCCTTCCGGCAAACGCAGAATCAGAGGCCCCTTTCTTGAGCACCTTCAACACTTCCTTGGTATGGATCAGGGTCTGCTCCTCCTGAATGGTACTGGTGGACGTCTCAATGGCCGACACCACGGCCCGGACCAGTTCCTCCGGAGTGAAAGGTTTTTCGAGGTAGTTGATCGCCCCCAACTTCATGGCCTGGACCGCCGAGGAGATGGTCGCAAATCCGGTAATTATCAGAACCGGTATGGTCGGCTTGACCTGCTTTATCTCCCACAGCACCGTCAACCCGTCCACGTCGGGCATCCGGATGTCGGTCATGACGATATTAAAGGGTCTTTCAACTGCCAGTTGGATCCCCTCTCGTCCATCCATGGTGGTGGAGATATCCATGCCTTCCGCGCCCAGCACTTTCCGGATACTCTCCAGCACGATTGCTTCATCATCAATGGCCAGCGCCTTGATCCCTTTCATGAATCCCCCATGCTGTTGGTTTAAAACACCAACCGTCTTCCGGGCCGGCCTTGTTCCGCGACCGACCGCAGTCTGTCACCAGATTTCAGCGCTCAACCTGGCTTCAAGCCAGGACTTCTGATCACTGGTCAGGGGCCCGATCTGCTCCTCGATCCAGCGGACATCCCCGGTGATAATGGCCAGTTTCTCGGGGCCGGTCAGGTTGTAACCATCCAGGACGTCCGAGCCCTTGTTCAACAGGTCACGGCGGAAGTCGTTATTAAAAGCCAGCAGTTCCAGAACCTTGATGACCTCCTCCTTGTGGATGATCCCCTGCTCCTCGGGCGGTTCTTTTTGAGCCCGCTCAATGGCCGCTGTCACGGCTCTGAGCAGTTCATCCGGGCGGAAAGGCTTCTCAATATAATCGGAGGCGCCCAGTTTCATGGCCTGGACAGCGGAACGTACCGAGCCGTAGCCGGTGATGATCAACACCGGCGTGCCCGGTTTGGCCCTCTTGATATCCCGCAGCACGATCAGCCCGCCGATATCAGGCATCCGGATGTCGGTCAGTACCACATCGTAGGCATTTTTCAGGGCCAATTCGATGCCCCTCGTGCCCTTGAGGCAAAGGTCCACCTCGAAATCATCCGACGACAGGATCTTCTGCACGCTGTCCAGGACCACCTGTTCATCATCGATAACTAGCGCTCTTTGTTTATTCATGGTAGACCTCCTTCTGGATCACCTGGAGGACGCTCTCGACCAGTTCATCCGGAGTAAAGGGTTTAGCCAAAAACCGGCAGGCTCCCGTATTCTGGGCTTCGGCTATGGTTTCCGCCGTGTCCAGTCCGCTCATCAGTATGACCGGAATATTCAGTTTTCTGTGCTTAAGCTCGTTCATTAAAAACAATCCATCATGAACCGGCATTTTAATATCGACTAGAAAAAGAGCTGGTTTATCCTTTTCAATCGACTCAAGCGCCGCCATGGCCGACACGGCGACCGTTACCTCGAAGCCCTCCGGCTCAAGTACCCGCCGGCAGCTTTCGAGCACAATGCCCTCGTCATCAACCACCATAATTTTCATCTTGCTCAACCTGTTTTTCGATCGGCAGCCATACGAAAAATTTAGTTCCTTTGCCCACTTCGCTCTGAATCCTGATACTGCCGCCGTGTTCCTTCACGATTCCGTAAGAAACGGACAAGCCCAATCCAGTGCCGCTACCCACCTCCTTGGTTGAAAAAAACGGGTCGAACAGTTTGTTCATATTTTCGGGGGCAACGCCGCAGCCCGTGTCGGTGATGGTTATCTCCACCCCGGGATGATCGGGATCAAGGGCGGAAAAAGCCGAGGTGGTATCGATGGTGATCTGATCCGAAGCCTTGGTCGCATCCAGGGCGTTGATCAGGATATTGAGCAGCACGCTTTCAATCTGGCTTCGATCCAGCACCAGCAGGGGCAGGTCCTGGCCTGGATTGAACTGGATATTCACCCCCTTTAACAGGGCCTGGTTCTCCATCAACTTGATGCTGGACTCAACCAGCCGGTTGATGTCGCTTTCCTCGGGGTCGATCCGGGTCTGCCTGGAGAAGTCCAAAAGACCCTTGACAATTTTACGAACCCTTTCCGTTGATTCGGCCACCACTTGCAGGTCGGCTCGGATATCGTCCGGAATGTCCTTGCGCCTGAGGAGCATATGAGTATAGGTCAAAACGCCGGTAAGGGGGTTGTTTATCTCGTGGGCCACGCCGGCGGCCAAACGGCCTACTGTGGCCTGCTTTTCGGATTGTATAACCTGACTTCGGCTGGCCATTCTGCGCCGTTTCATGGCGTCGACCATCTCTTTAAAGTTCCGCTGCAGGACAGCGATCTCCCTGTCCCTGGAAATAGGTCCTATGTCAGGCGATACACTCCCTTCGGAGACTTCCCGGCTGGCCCGGATCAGGCGGTTGACGGGACCCAAAATGCGGTTGGCCAAAAAATAGCCCATTCCAATGGCCAAGACGACCCCTGCGCCGGTGGCCACCAGAAAATAATAGATGAATTTGCGCTGAATCGCCGAATAGTTGGATTCCAAAACAGCTATGGACAGCATGCCCACCCGCCGCCTGAAGATGTCCACGATCGGTTTGTAGGCGGCGATATAGCGTTCCATCAGGCACATATGCCTGGTGGTGAACTCTTTTCCCCTGACCAGGACCTGCTCCTTGACCTCCTTTCCCACCACGGTCCCCACGGCCCGCTTGCCGCTTTCATCCAGCATATTGGTGGCGATACGAATGTTGTCGAAAAAAATGGTCGCGTTGGGCAGGTTGTTATTAGCCCCGGCCTCATCCCGGAAAAACGAGTTCCGCACCACATCGACCACGTCGGTCCTTTGATTGAGCACCACCCCGCCGTAGAGAACGCCCCTGAATTCGGGTCCGGTGCGGTTGGTGTATACGGGGATTCCGGCGCCCATGGCCAGGCAGACATTTTTCTCGGTCTGGGGCGCATCCCCGTTGCCCCGCGATTCCATGGAAAAAAAACGAATCTGGGCGGCCAGTTCCGGATTCTCATGGGTCAAAAAGGCTTGGGACAAAACAACTGTCCCGGCCACGGGCAGACGGTTTTCAACAATATAACGGGCGATGGGGTTTTCGGTACTGGCGATGTTTTCCGGAACCATGCTATGGGCCAGGCGGCATACTGTTTTCCCGTCTGCCAGTATGATTCCCAAAAAATCCAGGTCAGCGTGGCGTTCCAGGCGGTGCAGCCGTTCGCACAGATCATTCAGATTCATATTTTCCAGAGCCCCCCGGAAATCTGGGCCCAGGGTGGTGGTGTCCAAAGCCAGCTTGATGAACTGGATACGGCCGCGATAAATGCCGTCCGCCGAGTTCAGAGCCGACCCCACCTGGTTGCTGGCCTCCCGGATGACTCTGCCGTACAACAGCTGGCCGCTGATGAACAGAGAGACCCCGCCCACCAGAAAGGATACAATCAAAAAGCTGATAACCAATTTGAACCGGGTAGAATGAAGCATCTTTACCCTGCCCCGTCCCTGCGACCTTGCCCCAGAGTCGAGCAAGCCATATACTAACTATCCGCTTTTGTTAATGCAATTCGCTTGCCAGTCCTTAATTATTTACTAACACGTTGTTATTTAATGTTATTATGCAAAATTAAACTCCTCTGAAATATCAGTCTTTTCCTTTAGATATTAAATTTTTTATTAAACTGCATAGAAAGCTGACACCAGGATAAAAGCCCTGCCCTGTCCATTATTTACATCTTTTATACCCGGCCTGAACAGCTTTTCGCTCCTTTACCGGAGTGGGGCTGAGCCGCCCTGCCCCACCCCCCGGAGCTTGACAATCCAACCTTTTCAAAATAAATTTCAGTACGCCGAAGCAGCGTGGTTTATACTTAACCGAAGGGTTATCAGGAGGATAGAATAGATCCGGACCCTGGAGCGGGGGGCTATCTTGGCCCTGGGATTTTGGTCTGCTGGCCGAGCGTCCTCTTGCCCAAAATCCCCAGGGCCGAAAGACCAAACCATGCCGATCTGCTGAACCAAAGAGAACCGGCAACCGCTGATTTCGCTTTTGAGGTCGAGGTGTCAAAATGTTAGGGTTTGTATATAATCACTTGCACAAGGACCAAAAAAGACCATCACCTCAGGCAGGGGTTTGTTTTAATGAAAAAAATCCTGATCAACAGCTTGCTCCTCGGGCTTATACCCCTTCTCGCCCTGTGCTCCTCCCCGGCCTGGGGCCAGCAGCGGAAGGCGGTCATCGACCTTAAGTCGGCCGTGGCCAAGGCCCTGGACCTGTCGCCCGAAATCAGGGAGGCCCGGGCCGGCCTTCTTTTCGCCGAAGCCAGAAAGGACGAGGCCCTGGCCAACCGCTGGGTCCAGATAGAGATCAACGGGTTGGCCGCTCCGGCCCTGGACGCCGAGGGAGACCAGATCTCCTCTTCCCACGAGTTCAGCTCAATTGACGACATCGGCATCTGGCTCAGCGCCGATGCCCTGGCCGTGCAGCCGCTTTATACCTTCGGCCGGCTGAGCCAGCTGATCAAGGCCGCCAAAAAGGGCGTCGAGGTGGAGCAGGCGACCATTGACCTCACCGCCGACGAGGTGGTTCTTAAAACCAAGGAGTACTACTACGGCCTTTTGCTGGCCCTGAACTCCCAGGAGCTGGTCAACGAGGCCCTGGAGATGTCCAACAGCGCCCTGGCCAGGGTGAAGAAGCAGCTGACCCTGGAGGAAACCTCGGCCACGGAGATGGATCTGTACAAGCTTCAGTCGGTCATAGGCATGGTGGAAGGGCTGAAGGCCGAGGCGGACGAAGGCGTGGCCCTGGCTCAAAAAGCCCTCTCGGCCATCTGCGGTCTGGAGGATCAGGCCCCCTTCCCTGCGGAGGAACGTCTGGAGCCAGTGGAAACGAAGCTTCAGGATCTGGCCGTCTATCAGGAGGCGGCCAGGTCCAAGAGGCCCGAGGTGCGACAGCTTAAGGCCGGACTGGAGGCCATGGACTCCCTGGTCAAGGCGGCCGAAGCAGAGCGGCTGCCCATAATCTACCTGGGCGGACTCTTCAAGGCCTCCTGGGCCCCCGGCCGGGACGAGATAGACAACGCCTTTATCGACGACGACTACAACCATCTCTACGGCGGGGCCGGGGTGGGAGTATTGTGGAAGTTCAACTTCGGCATCCACCAGGCCAAGATAGACCAGGCCAAGGCCGAACGGCTGAAAATTAAGGCCAAGGAGCTTTTTGCCCAGACCTATCTGCCCTTGGAGGTGGCCCAGGCCTACCTGGCGGTTCAAAAATTCAAAAAAATGATCTCCGCTTCCGAGAAAGCCTATCAAAATGCCCGGAGATGGTTTTTGGCGGCCTCCTCCAACTACGACCTGGGCCTGGTTGAGTCCAAGGAGGTTAACGACTCCATGCTCCAGTACGCCACCCAGAAGGCCGGGTATCTGAAGGCGGTCCACTCCTACAACCTGAGCTGGGCCAAGCTGGAAAAGACGGCCGGCCTATGCCGGAGACAGGAATAAGACCAGGCCGGAGGGGGAACTCCTCCGGGCCTGGATCGCCCAATAATCAGGGCCGGCGGGAAACGATCCCGCCGGCCCTTTTTCTGCAGAGCCTGTCAAGGCCCCTCATGGTTTACAATATTATTCGCTCTCCCACTTAATGGGGACATAAAGGGTATTCCGTCCCCGTTGGACCAGCAGCAGCAGCGGTTTGTCCTTGTCCGCCTTCTTCACGTTTTTGGCGAACTGATCGGTAGTCTTGACCTGCTTGCGGTTCACCTCCAGGATGACGTCGCCTTCCCTGATTCCGGCCTCCTGGGCCGGACTTCCGGGATTGACTCCGGTCACGACCACTCCCTCTTTCTCGGTAATGCCCAACCCCTCGGCAATATCAGGGGTGATGTTCTGGATCTTGAGGCCCAGTTTCGGCGTATCCGTGGATTTTTCCTCGATCTCCTCCTTGGATTTGGCCGCCCGGTCCTTTTGCTCACCCAGTTTAACGGCCAGGGTCATAGTCTTGCCATCCCTGACGATCTTGATCTTACTCTTGGAGCCCACGGGCTGGATGTTGACCATCTTGGGCAAATCGTGGAAGCTGTCCACCTTCTCACCGTTGAACTCGATGATAACGTCGCCCTGCCTTATCCCGGCTTCCTCGGCGGGCGAGCCGGGCAGTACCTGACTGACGATGGCGCCCCCCTTGTCCTTGAGCCCAAAGCTCTCGGCCAGTTCATCGGTGATGGGCTGAATCAGGACGCCCAGCTCGGCCCGGGTGACTTTGCCCTTTTCCCGGAGCTGGCTGACGATCTCTTTGATCACATTAACCGGCACGGCAAAGCCGATGCCCTGGCCCTGGGCGATGATGGCCGTATTCATACCAACCACCCGGCCGTGGAAATCGAACAACGGGCCGCCGGAGTTGCCGAAGTTGATGGCCGCGTCGGTCTGGATAAAGTCGTCGTAGGGGCCGGCGCCGATTACTCGACCCTTGGCCGAGACGATCCCCGCAGTGACGGTGTGGTCCAGGCCAAAGGGGTTGCCGATGGCCAGAACCCACTCTCCCACCTTAAGGGTGTCCGAGTCGCCCAGGTTGGCATAGGGCAGATTGTTCGCCTCCACCTTGATCAGAGCCACGTCGGTCTTGGGGTCCTGGCCCACCACCCTGGCCTCGTAGACCTTCTTGTCCAGGGTCCGGACCGTGATCTTCTCCGCCTTGTCAACCACATGGTTGTTGGTGACTATGTAGCCGTCTTCCGTGATTATGAATCCGGACCCGGTGCCCTGGCGCTTCCGCTGCTGGTTATCAGGCATCTGGCCGAAGAAACGCTCGAAAAAGTCCCTGAAATCCTTGGGCATGTTGCGGGTGCCAAAATTGCCCACCGAGACCGTGGACTCGGTATCAATATTGACCACGGCCGGTTTCAACTTCTCGGCCAGCTTGACCACGGTCTGGCTGTCCATCTTCACCGGATCGTTGTCGCCGTCTCCCATAGAAAAAAACGCGCCCAGGGACGGCGTTGCCAGAAAAACGACAATCAATCCGGCCAACATGATCGTTTTGGAAATTCTGTTCATGATCCCTCCTGATTTTTTCCACCGTGAACCCACCATGGATCCCCCTCCGTGAACCACCATGAAGTCCAATCCGTCTCGCAGGCCTGATCCGCCAGCTTCCTGGCCAGAGGGGTGGTGAGGCGTTTGTAGGCAGCCGCAATCCACTTGGGTGCGTAGGAATTACCCAGGTCCTGATGCTCCTTCAATTCGAAGATCAGATCCAACTGGTCGGCATCCCTTGCCAATTTAGCCTCCATGGTATCAGCCTCATCAAACTCGTCCTTGTACTCTGCCAATTCCGGGCCAAAATCCAAGCCGTCCATCTGGTCGGCGGTGGCTTTGGCTTCGTCCACCTGCACATACCTCCGGTTGACATAGTTATGGTCGGCGGTTCTAGCCTCGGCAACATCATGAACCAGAGCCATGCCCACGGTCCGCCAGACATCCACGTCACCCTGTTCTTTGGCCAGGATGTAAGCGATCATGGCGGTCCGGTAGGAGTGAGCGGCCACATTCTCATGGCCGTTGCCGAGGAACTGATATCCGGTTCGCGGGGTTTTTTTCAGCATCCCCAGTTCAAAAATGAACATAGCAATCTTTTCCATAATGCTGAACTATAGGTATTAAACCCAGCCGGGTCAAGGCTGCTGGGAAAGTAATGCACATAAAGCGAGCCGAGTCCGGCCGGAACGGTTTCAGGGCCGACCGGACCGCAATCAGGCGTTATCTTCGAACCGGTCAGGGGCTGAGAAAATTCAAGTCCTTAAGGGCTTTGGCCACACAAGCCACATTGGTTCCATGGCACCCGGGCGCCTCGATCAACTCCTGCGGAACCCCTCCAGGGGCGACAGATCCTCTGGGTGGACCCGGCCGCAAGCCCCCCAATGAAGATCGCCCCCGGGGCAGCCGGGGCGTTGCTGGGCATTGGAATTATTGTGTAACCCATCTCCGCCAGGTTGTTGAGCAGAGAGAGCATGGCCAACTCCCCCCCTGCGTCAGCCTTGCCGTAACCCGAGCCGGTGGCGAATACCGCGCCCACGCGGCCGTTGACCCGTTCATCCGTCCACAAGGAGGAAGTGACCCGGTCAATGAATTTTTTCATCCGCCAGTCCCTGGAGCCCATGTGGACCGGGGTTCCCGCGATCAACCCATCGGTGGCCAGGATGTCCTCCCCGGCGGCCTGTTCCGCGGTCTTGAGCAGGGCCGAGGCCCCCCTACGCTCTCCACCCCCTGGGCCACGGCCCGGGCCATCTTCTCGGTTCCGCCATGATCCGTGGCGTAAACAATAAGAGCCCCGACCATGGAAAATATCCATTAACCATCCCACTGGTTTATTATTCACGTTTCTTCTTTGTAGCTTGCTGGCTTCTTTTACATGCTTTAGCGCGCCGCCTTTGTTTTACTTTTCCATCAAATTTTGGAGTAGAATCTGGACGGTGCATTAAGTTTAAATTCGAGTTTCTACGTCCTCCTACTATGTAAATAATTTGATAAAAATAATCATCAAGTCGGATAAAATTTCCCTTTTCGCCAGCCCATTTGTTTAAGCTCTTTTTTGCACGAATGATCCCAAGATAATACTTCTATTCCCCATCCTTCTGATTCCATTTCTTCAAGCACAGCGTGGAAACCACGTCTCGGACAGTTAGAAGATGCAGTGATAAAGGCTCGACCCTGGTCGGAAGTAAAAAAGGCGCCGGAGGGCATTCCCCCGGCGCCAGGAAAAAGGGCGGGACCCGAAGGCGGCCCGGAATCGTGCGGGGGTCTAAGACCTCATCAAGGATTCCGGGCCAACGGACGGGGTTACTGGACTCGACTCAGCGCGATCCTGGCGTCGGCCACCACGCAGCCTTCCCCTTCGGGAAGAACCAGCAGAGGGTTGATATCCAGTTCTGCGATCTCAGGATGCTCGGAGACCAGCTGGGACAGGCGCAGGATGCACTCCTTGAGGGCCTCGATATCGGATGGCGGATTGCCCCGGACTCCCTGGAGCACTTTGTAGGCCTTGATGGACTTGATCATGTTTTCGGCCGAACTCTCCCACATGGGGGCCACCCGGAAGGTAACGTCCTTGAGGACCTCCACCAGGATACCACCCAGACCGAACATGACGATGGGGCCAAATTTAGGATCCCGGGTCGAACCCAGAATAACCTCGTTGCCCTTGGGGGCCATCTTCTCCACCAGGATGCCGTCGATCACCGCATCGGGGTTGTAGGCCTTGGCGTTGCTCATAATCTGGTCGTAGGCCTCCTGGGCCTCCTCCAGGTTCCTCAGGTTCAGCTTGACTCCGCCGGCATCCGATTTATGAAGGATGTCGGAGGAGGCGATCTTCATGACCACCGGGGTGCCCACATAGTCTAAAGTGGCGGCCAGGTCCTTCTTGGCGGAGACCACTTTGGAGCGCAGCAGGGGGAATCCGTAGCACTTCAGAATCTCGCTGGCCTCGTTCTCGGGCAGAAGAGCGCGGTCCTTTTCCTTCAGCTTTTCTTCTATTATCTTCCGGACTGCGGCTTTGTCGCTGTCCGAGGCCAGCAGCTTCAGGGCTCTCTTGTCCTTGCCCTGGGATTCGCCGAAGGCGACCATGGAAGCCATGGCTCTGACCGCGGCCTGGGGGAAGGTGTAGTTGGGAATGCCGTGTTTCTCCAGATAACGGACCCCCTCGGAGACGTCCACCAGCCCCATGAAGCAGGAGAGCAACGGTTTTTTGGCGCCCTGGGCCACCTGGGGCAGGATCTGGGCCGTCTCCAGGATATCGGTCATGGCCTGGGGAGTCAGGATGACGATGACCCCGTCCACGCCGTTGTCTTCCAGGACGGTGCGGATGGAGGTTTCGTAACGCTCATAAGTGGCGTCTCCGATCACATCCACGGGGTTGTTGATATTAGCCGTGGGGGGCAGGCACTCGGAAAGTTTCTTTTTGGTCTCGGGCGACAGCTGGGCCAGTTTCAAACCGTAGCGGACCACCGCGTCCGTGGCCATGATGCCGGGACCTCCGGCATTGGTGACGATGGCCACGCGGTTGCCCTTGGGGGGGGGCTGATTGGAAAAGGCGATGGCGTAATCGAACAGCTCGTTGATGGACTCAACCCTCTGGACCCCGGACTGCATGAAGATGGCGTCGTAGGCCGAATCGCTCCCGGCCATGGAACCGGTATGGGAGGCCGCGGCCTTGGCGCCTTCGGGCGAAGAACCGGACTTGATGGCGATGATGGGCTTCCTGGCCTCCCAGGTTATCTCCCGGCAGACGTCGATGAACTCCCGGCCGTTGACAATATCCTCCAGGTAGAGAAGAATCACCTGAGTGTCCGGATCATCCTTGAGGTAACGCAGGAAGTCCACCTCGCTCACATCCGCCTTGTTTCCGAAAGAGATAAACTTGGAAAAGCCGATGTTCCTTCCGGCGGCCTCGTCCAGAGCCGCAGTACAGAGCGCTCCCGACTGTGAAACAAAGGCGATGTTGCCGGGCTGAGGAGTGATGCGGGCGAAGGAGGCGTTCAGGGAAATCTCCGGGTTGGTGTTGATAACCCCCAGGCAGTTGGGGCCCACCACCCGGATGTTGTGTTTTTTGGAAATCTCGACGATCTTTTTTTCCAGCTCCACGCCTTCGCCGCCGATCTCCTTGAACCCGGCGGTGATGACTGTGACCCCTGGAATTCCCTTGGCCGCAGCCTCCTCCACGACAGCGGGCACCGCCTTGGAAGGAACCACCAGGACAGCCATGTCAATGGGGTCGGGAATATCCGTCAAGCTGGGGTAGGCCTTGACGCCTTGGATGGATTTAGCCTTGGGGTTGACCGGATAAAGGACTCCCTGGTATCCGGAATCGAGAATGTTTCTGAACACAGCCAGGCCGACGCTACCACGCCGATTGGTCGCACCGACCACGGCCACCGAGGTAGGCGCCATAATGCTCTGGATATTTTTAGGCACTTTTTAGCTCCATTTTTCTTTTCGATAATTTGGTTAATTAGCACTATCGGTTATTAGAAAACTACACCGTCTTCCGAACCTATTTCCCCCTATCAATAAGCCCCCTCAATTCTGACAGATCAGTTAACCGTTCCATAACTGCCTATCTTCCCGTACGATTCCTTAAGTCGTACGGCAGGGGCCGTTTAACGTGTATTGATCTACCGCAATACCCTGAAATGTCAAGGCTAAAGTAGCCCGGATCAGAGCGGTGCGCTTTAGGGGCCAACCGAAATTTGGAGATTCGGATCGCATATCTTACTTTCCCCGAAGCGCGCCTCACCCGTGTTTGTGCATTTTTTCATTAAGTTACATCAACCGCCCCCCAGCCTTCCAAAACCGGCGGGCGGTTTCAACAGCTCATCCGACTCCCCAAATTTTTTCAAATCCGTTTCGAGACTGCGGGGCTTCAGCCTTGACAGGGTTTAGTCAAGGCCGTAACTACAGAGGTGCCAATTGGTTTGGAAGCAACCCAAGCGATTACAGGCCCATTGAACAACCGAACAGAGGAATAATGGTAAAAACCGGCTCATCCCTCCTGGCTGTATTCCTGGCTGAGCCTGAACTCCGGGTTGAGGCGGAGGGGCCGCCGTGGAGCGGACCCGAAGCCTGGGCCGGGGTCAATCAGGAGTTGGCCTGCCTCATCAGGGGCAATCGTCCCGACCTGGACCGGGCCGTCCAGGCGGCCGAGGCGGTGCGCCAGGGCATGGGGCATCTTATTCCTGTTTGGGAGAGCCTTTGCGCGGCGACCCAGCAACAATGCCAGGATAACTGTTGCACCGCCCAAAGAGTCTGGTTCGACTTCCGGGATCTGCTCCTGTTCCATCTCCTGGGCCTGGCCATTCCCCCCGGCCAGACCCGAGCCGACCTGAGCGAGCCTTGCCGCTACCTGAGTTCCCGCGGATGCAGCCTGCCCCGGCTTACCAGACCCTGGCGCTGCTCCTGGTACCTTTGCCAGCCGCAGGTGGAGCTTCTCGCAGCCCAACCGCCCAAAGAACAGCGCCGCTTCAGCCGCCTCCTCAGGTCTGTTCTGGAAAACCGGGAGGAGATGGACAGCTCTTTCAGAACCGCCGTCCTGTATTGATTGGGCCATTGCAGGAAATATGTTCCGCCAAGGATGTCAGGGGTGTTCCTTGACACCGCTCACCGTTTTTCGAACCGATTAATTCCCGTTTCTTGCTCTATTCGGCCACCTGGAAGATGAACTCCGGCGGATCCAGGATGGACTTTTTCACGGCGCAGGTCCCGGCCGCGCGCTCCACGGCTTTATGATACTTTTGGGGAAACTCGGGGGGCAGATAGATTTCCGTCCTGACCTGGGCGAGCCTTCTGGGCTTATCCTGCCAAACCGCAGTCTGGGTCAGTCTCAGTCCTTTGGTGGGAATCTGCCTGGCCTGGCAGAAGCCCTGGACATAGAGGGCCGCGCAAGTGCCCATGGAAGCAAGGTAATAGGCGAATGGCTCCGGCGCACTGCCCTCGCCACCGGAATCCTTGGCCTGATCGGTCTTTATCGTGAATCCATTGAACGAAGCATCCACTTTCATGCTGCCGTCCAGGGTTATCTCCATCTCCATTTCCATCTCGATTGATTCTCCTTTGCAGTTCGTTTAACTGGAACCTCTTTCCATAAAAGAAATCCGGTTCAAGGTCAATGGGGTATCAAGAATACCAGCTCCTGCTTGGGGGTTAAAATACCGGGGACCGGGCACCCGACCTCCGCCATGAGACCGGGACGAGGAAGATTATTCAAAGCACCTCTACTCGGTTCCGTCAAACAGCTCGCTGCCTGCGCCCTTGTAAATCCGCCATTGTTCCGGGGCGGTGGGTTCCTTTACCAGGCTCCATTTCCCGGGCTGCGGCTCCGGTCCTTCCTGAGCGGCCCCTGAAGGCGCCTTGTCTATCATCCTGGGGTGTTGTCTGATGTCGATTCCCTCCACCGGGTGGGAGAATTCAATGGGTATTCCGTTGGGGTCAAAGGAATAGAGGGAATGGATAAACCCGTGGTCGATTATCTCCGAGACCCAGAATCCGGCTGCATCCAGTTTGTCCTTCAAGGCCCAAAGGTCTTCCTCCTGCTCCACCCCAAAGGAGACATGATCGAAAACCAACGGGCCCCTGCGGGGATGGCCGTGATCCACCTCCGGGATGGGTTCCACACCACCCCACTCAAAAAAGGCGATCATGTCGTTCTCCGATATCTCAAAGAAATAGTGGCGGTACCCCGGCCGCCCCAGCCCGGCCACCAGCCGCATCCCCAAAAGATCGCGCCAGAACAGGATGGTTTTATTCATGTCCTGGGTAACCATGGCCAAGTGATTGACTCCGCTGTATCTAATCACGGCCTTCTCCCCTCCTACGCCGTCCGGTTGCCCCTGCGGGGTGTTTCCCCATAATCATTTAAGAGGGCCTCCGGCGCCCCGATCAATCTAAATCATACAAAGTCCGGGGTTGTTCGCGGGCCTTCCCAGACCCGCACTTCGAAAAAAGCACGAGAGGCAAAGCCTCGTCCGGTTTTAACCTCATGCTCGGAGATAATACCCCATTCCGCCCGGATTGCCAAAAAGCCAGGCTCCCGGCCTCCGGCCCGGACCGGCCCAGGCGCAAGAGGCGGTGACGAGGCGACGGGGAACAGTTTCCGGGAGCCACCTTTAAGTTCACGCAGTGCCGGCTCTCTCTGGCTACGTATTATGAAGCGGAATTCGGATGGCAGCCTTCAAGTATCGGGTGGTTGACCGATTAACAAATGGCGAGGTATGGTTGCTATCGATCCTTAAGCCTGCATGGCGACTCGGAAGGATGGCAAACGGCTGAGTTTCATCAGGGTCGAAGGTCTGGTGTTGAATTTGATTTGCCGGAACAGTGGGAAACCGAATATGGATGAACACAAGCGAGCTACCTCCATGACAACAAATAAAAAAGTCCTGACCTTGCTCCTGTTTTTCATCGCCCTAACGGTTCCCGGATCGGCCTCGGCCGGAACGCTGAATGCACCGCCGCCTCCGGGCACGCATTTTCCAGGAGCAGATTGGGACACGATCCGAGACCCATCAATGATGGGCTGGTCAAAGTCGGATCTCGAAAAAGCCAGGCAATTCTTCATGAGCTCCGGTGTCACGTCGGCCATGATCGTCGATGACGGAGTCGCCATTGCCCAATGGGGCGACTTCAAAAAGCGTGTCAACTCTAAATCTATGCGGAAAAGCATGCTCAGCGCCCTGATCGGCATCGCCGCAGCCAAAGGTGAAATCGATATAAACATGACCATGGCTCAACTGGGGATCGACGATCTGGAGGGGCTGACTCCGGCGGAGAAGCAGGCCCGGATTGTGGACCTTATGATGTGCCGGTCGGGAGTGTATCACCCGGCGGCGTATGAAACCGGTTCCATGAAAAAGCGCCGTCCGCCTCGGGGGGCGCACCCTCCGGGAACTTTCTACTACTACAACAATTGGGACTTTAACGCGCTGGGGGCCATATACCGTAACCGGACCGGAAGCGACATCTTCCGCTCCTTCCACCGCAGGATCGCAAAACCTATTCGGATGCAGGACTATCGGCCCACCGACGGTCGGTACATCAAAGCAAAAGTATCTCGATACCCAGCTTACCCCTTCTACATCAGCACCCGTGATCGAGCCCGTTTCGGGCTGTTGTTTCTCAGGAAGGGTATCTGGAAAAACCAATCAATCATTCCCAAGGGCTGGGTCGAGGAGAGCACCAGCCCATTGGTCGATACCCCGCGCAAGGTTGCGTACGGTTATATGTGGTGGGTCTCCCGATCCGGCAAAAAGCACCTGGGAGTCAGCGTACCCGGCTCGGTCTACTCGGCCCGCGGTACATGGGGCCAGCGCATTATGGTAATCCCCGAGGCCAGACTGGTAATCGCTCAGTCTTCGGACAAAGAAGGAGGGGCTCCCAATGGATCACGCAGCTTCCGTAAGTTGCTTGAACTAATTCTCGAGGCGAAACGGATGTGAGGACGGAGCGACTACAATCGTATCAACCTATTTCTTTTGTACGGTGTGGTAAATAGGGGGCAAGCAGTCAGAGGAAATCCGGATTAACCTCTTTAGCTAACGGAGCTTTCATCTGCAAGTATTGACTCTTCTTTCTCGCCGGGCCCTACTGGTGAGGCACGGTCACCGAAGTAATCGATGGAGACAAGATCGTGGTTTCTCAGGTCCAGAAAATGCGAATGGCGTCGCGAGGAAATCACGGCTACACTGATTCAGGAGGAAAAGATGAATAAGAAAACCTTTGGAGCCCAAAGATGGCTCTACCCCATGCCCGCTTTTTTGGTGGGGTCCTTAGTTGACGGTAAGCCCAACTACATGACCGCAGCCTGGTGCGGAATGGTCAACTCCGAGCCGCCAACTCTGACGGTTGGAATCCGGCACGAGCGCCACACTCTCAAGGGCATTGTGGAGCACAATGTTTTCAGTATCAACGTGCCCTCTACCAAGCAGGCGGCCGAGACCGATTATGTCGGTATCTACACCGGCAACAAGACCGACAAATCCGAAGTGTTCAAAAGCTTTTTTGGAGTTTCGAAAAAAGCTCCCATGGCTGAGGATTGCCCGGTTAACCTGGAATGTGAGCTGATTAACCAGGTAGACCTGGAGACCCACATAGTCCTCTTCGGCCGGATCAAAGAAACCCATGTTTCGGAGGATTGTCTCGTCGACGGAAAGCCGGCCATAGCCAAAATCGACCCGCTTATCTGGTCGCCTACGGACAGCGCCTATTTCGGGATCGGGGAGTACGTGGCCGATGCCTTCAGGGTGGGCAAAAGTTTTAAGAAGTAACTTTTTGATCGCGACTGAACCGTCGACAGCGGCTCCCTCATTAGAGTCAGGGCACGCTTGGTGGGACCGGAATAGGGCTCCTGAGTGCCCTCCCCCTACGAGCATGCGGAAGAGAAGGCCAGGAGTGATCTTGCCTTGAAATGGTGGACACCGAGAAAAGCATTTATGATGCTTGAGGAGGTGTTCATTGGACAAGAAGCGCAGGCAGTACACACGTGAGTTCAAATTTGAAGCGGTAAAGCTGGTGACAGAGGGAGGGCTGAGCGTTGCCCAAACGGCACGGGACTTGGGAGTCAGCCAGAGCGTTCTTCACCGCTGGAAGCGTCAATTATCCTCCGACCCTATCCACGCCTTTCCGGGGGTTGGTCATCTGAAACCCGAGGCCAAGGAGCTTCGACAGCTTCGCTTGTAGAACGCCAGGCTGCGCCAGGAGCGCGATATACTAAAAAAATACCATGTTGGCCATCGGTTATAAGATGGAGATAACCCAACCAATCCATCCAACAGGAGGACTAACATGGCCAAGTACAATTTATCAAAGGCACGAGAATTCATAACCGGTTTTGAGTCAAACAGTTTCTTTGTTGGTATTGATGTCCATAAACGCAGTTACCACGTAGCGCTTCGTCGCGCCGACGGTCGGACCATAAGTTGGGTGTCGCCGCCCCATCCGAAGCAAGTAGTGACGAATCTACTCCATCTGGGCGTCGAGATCGGAGCGGCGACTTACGAAGCCGGCCCGACTGGATTTGCCTTGTATAGAAAGCTGATTAAGTCCGGCTATACAGTGATTGTGGCCGCCCCTATCCGGATACCACGGCCCAGCACTCGCGGGGCAAAGACGGATCGGCTCGATTGTATTCGCCTGGCCGAGTACGCAGCCAAGGACATGTTGCAGCCCATCGCCGTACCGTTGGAGGCCGAGGAAGCCAAGCGTACTTTGGTCAGACGGAGGCATCAATTAGCGGACAACCTCAGGAAAGTGAAAACGCGCATCAAGGCGCTGCGGCTGTGGACCCGAGGTTCAATCAAAGCTCTCGGCCAACTTGATATGAATCAGGCGGCCCGTTGGACGTTGGACAGCTTGCTGATAGAACTTTCAAACCTTGAGGATAATCTGGCCCAGTTGAAGCGGAGTTTATCCGAGTTGTCGGAGGATGAAACCCACCAACGAACAATCGCCAACCTGAAAAGCATGCCTGGAGTTGGGCCGGTGGTGGCCAACACGTTTGCCTTGGAGATGTTCAGACCTGAGCGATTCTCCCGTAGCGAGCAAGTGGCCAGTTACCTCGGCCTGGCCCCGATGGTCAGGCAAAGCGGAGAGTCTCGCAGAGGGGGACGGATCAGTCCGGCCGGCCAAAAACGGTTAAAGAGCCTGTTGGTTGAAGCCGCCTGGATTTGGAAGGCCAAGGACCCTTGGGCCAATGCCATGTATGGAAAACTGTTGTCCCGCACCGGCGTCGCCCAAAAATCCATAATCGGTCTGGCCAGAAAAATGGCGATCATTCTGTGGCGATTGATCATGGAACAAAGGCCCTACAGGCCAAAGCCAGCCGTGGTTTGAAGCCTGAAACCGAGAACCACAAACCTTCAGCAGGCCGCGACTATAGCTGGTTGCATTGGCAACGATAAAAAAAGTGCGGCAGTCGTTTTCTCAAGTACCGAACCGGTACTCGGCGCATAAAGGCGCGAATAGGAAAGTGATCAAAGAGAAACGTAAATCCTTGACTGGAGGCCACATAGGAAAGCAATAGCCATCTGCTCGGAGCACCCGAAGTGAGGTATCGAATTATGAGAGCTCATGTCGGACAATTTCGGGTTGGGTGGATGGCCAAAGCTCTGGGTGTTTCCGCCAGCGGCTACTATGGCTGGTTGAAACGCCCCGAAAGCAGTCGTGAAAAGGAAAACAGGCGACTAACCGTCGAGATCAAGGCCGTCCATGCGGCCTCACGTCAGACCTATGGCAGCCCCAGAATCCAGGCCGAGCTTGTGGCAAAGGGCCTTTTCTGTTCCCGAGGCCGGGTGGCCAGGCTGATGAAGGAACAGGGCATCAAGGCCGGGCAGAAGCGTAAATTCAGGGTGACTACCGACTCCAAACACTCCCTGCCGGTGGCGCCCAATCGGCTTGATCGTCGGTTTGAGGCCAAAAGGCCGAACCAAGCCTGGCTGGCCGACATCACTTACATCCCCACCCGAGAAGGGTGGCTTTATCTGGCCGCCGTCTTGGATATGCATTCTCGCAGAATCGTCGGCTGGGCCATGGATAAGCGCATGAACCGCCAACTGGTCATCGACGCCCTGCTCATGGCCATCTGGCAGCGAAAGCCCGCCAAAGGACTACTCCATCACTCCGACAGGGGCAGCCAATATTGCAGCAGTGAATATCAGAACCTACTGAAACGACATGGCATCGTCCCTTCCATGTCACGCAAGGGCGACTGCTGGGACAACGCCCCAATGGAAAGCTTCTTCCACACCCTCAAAACTGAGCTGATCCACCACCGGGACTACAGAACAAGGCAAGAGGCCAAATCAGACATTTTCAACTACATCGAGCTGTTCTATAACTCGAAGAAAAGACACTCGGCCATCGGATACATGTCACCAGCCGGGTTTGAACAAAAGGCCAATACGGCTTAACCCCGTGTCCATTGTTTCGGGGGAAGATCAAGCCTCCTCATCAACCCAATCTTATTGTAAACCTCCCCTTGACCCCTTCTTTCGGGGGAGGATCACTATTTAAGCCCCAGTTTAACCATCCGCTTATGAAGGGTGGGTCTTTTCATGCCGAGGATGTTGGCCGCCTGGGAAAGATTCTGATTTGTTTTTTCCATTATAGAGCTGATATATCGCCGCTGCATCTCGTCCATGGTTGGATTGTCCGTTAATAAATTAACGTTATGATTCAAGGAAGGAAGTGATTCCACCATTGGATCGACAGGTCGCGTTGGACTGCTATTCAGAATGACGGCCCGTTCCATCACGTTCTTTAGTTCCCTGATATTTCCCGGCCAATGGTAACTCTTGATCCATTTCTTGTCTTCCGGCATAAGCGGCTCATTTGGGACACGATATTTTTTTGAAGCTTGCTCCAGGAATTTTTGAGCCAAGTCTAAGACATCGTCGCCCCGTTCCCGGAGAGGCGGTAGGAAAATGGGAATGACGTTAAGCCGGTAATACAAATCAGCCCGGAAATTGCCCATTTCCACCTCTTTGGTTAAATCGCGGTTTGTTGCGGCAATGAGTCGAAAATCAACTTCCCGCTTGACCTCTCCGCCAATCCTCACAAAAGACATCTCTTCCAGAGCGCGGAGCAGTTTAACCTGGACAAATTTGGGGATTTCGCCCACTTCATCAATGAAAAGGGTCCCCTTGTTGGCGAGTTCCATGCGGCCCAGCTTCTGTCGGTCCGCGCCGGTAAAGGCGCCTTTTTCGTGGCCGAAGAGTTCACTTTCCAGCAACGTTTCCGGGATGCTGGCCAGGTTCACGGCGATAAAGGGTTTGTCGCGACGATTGCTCGTGAGATGTACCCGTTTAGCGATGACCTCCTTACCAACGCCTGTTTCGCCGAGAATGAGCACCGGAGCATCGGACAGAGAAGCCCGGTCCGCCCGTTGAAGCACCTTTTTGAACAACTGGCCGCTGGTGTGGAAGAACCCCGACTTTTCTTCCGAAAGTTCGGTGAGGTTGGGAATGGCCAGATGTCGCTGCCGGCTAAGATATTGGGTGAATTTGGTAACGCGGTTGATATAGGATATGATGCTTTCGGAAATCCTCGTCAGCGTTTCACTGTCACACCAGTCAAAGGCCTGGTAGAGGTGCAGGCTATCGTAATAAAGCATTCCCCGCTCAGTATCGGAAAGTTCCAGAGGGATGCACAGGACGCTTTTGATCCCTTGTCTGCATATGGCATCTCCGGTAACCGGCTCCCGGATGATCAGCGGTCTGTTACTCTGAAGGATCTTCATCGATAGTTGATGGTTAAGCCGCAGAATATCCTCATCAATATCCTCAGGTGACAGGTTACATCCCGTATATAAAACTAGATGCTGTTTGCCTGGCTGGCCTTCAAACAGAAAAAGGCCGCCCCTTTCAGTACGAAAGAAAAGGGTCGTGCTGACAATGATCTGGTGAAACATTTTCTGCCGATTTTCATTGGGCTGCCAGTCGTCGATCATGTCCAGAAAGCGAATCATGATGTCCCGCCCATTTATCATCTCCGGCGCGGTATCGGGCTGGTCTCCGACCAATGAGCAGATCTCCACCGGCAACTGTTGGCCGCCCAAAGAATGTCGGGCCTGCCAAGCTTGTCGGGCTAAAAGGCGTGCTTTAACCTGGTCGCCCTGCTGGTTGTGCCAGAGAGCTAGTTGTGCTCTGGTTTTGACTATCTCGGCCGGGTTGCCGGACTCAATTAGAAATTTTTCGCTGGCCAGGAGAAGTTTTCCGACAACTTTCGAATTTTGTCTGGCTATAGATGCTTCATCAGCGCGGATCCTGAGCGCAACGCCTTTGGATTGGGGGTTCTGGCCGGCCAAGGCGTTTTTAATTTCGGCCTCATATTCATAGTGGGGAATCGGCAGGTACCCGTTACAGTGGAAGGAATGCAGCATCTCCAGGACCCACGGAAATCCCCAATAGAACCTGTGCCATCCCTGCTGATACGACTTCCCTACACACTTGCAGAGCATTTCATAGGCTTCGCGGTTACGGCCCTGCACTAAAAGGTAATAGGCCTTGGCCCGTGATACGCAAAAATGAAGGAATTGATCCTCTTGGGCGTCTATATTGGCGAGCACGGCATCAAGATGTAGCCTGGCCTCGTCCAACATACCGTTCATGAGCAGCACTTGTCCCAGAAATCCGCGATAATAATTAGCCGTTTCCTGATCGTCAGACCGGGCGACCCGTTTCCAATTGGCGTTAAGAGAACCGATGGCGATTTGGTATTTCCCGGCCATTGCCGCTTGGATGCAGGCCAATACGATAAGTTGGGGATCAGGCAAGGGATTACCGGTTTCTATCAAATCCGGATAGCCGATCCGCTCGAAACAGACCATGGCCTTCTTGCTTAGACCTTGAAAGCTATAGTAAGCGGCATAAAAAGGGCCGGCACGCCCTTTGATGTCACTGTCGTCAAGACGTTCAACAATCCTGAAGCCGTCGCGGAAATATTCGACCGATTTCTGAAGTTCATTTAAACTATTATATCTGCGTCCCAGGTGTAGCAACACCAGAGCCAGGCGCCGCTCATCCCCCAGACGCCGACAAGGTTCCTTGACCAACTCCAAGGCCTTCACTGTTTCGAGATGATATTTTTTGATTATGTAATGCAGACGGGTAAATAAAAGAACCAAATCAATGGCCGTCGGCCAAAGTTCGGGACGATCCATAATAACGCCGAGCCGCGAATACACCCAAACAGAAATCTCCGACGCCATCGCGTAGCGTTGTTCTTTTACCCTGTCGTTTATCGAATCCCATGCCAGATGGGTTGCATCCTCAACATTACCCCTGGCCCAGAGCAGGTTCAAAATATTCAGCACATCGTTATTATGAGATGAACCATGCGACCTAACTGCCTGGATGATTTCTGTTATCCAATTCTCCTTGTTTGGCCCGGTCAGAGGGTTGATCCCTGTTACCGGAATATCGGGGCATAGTTCCAAATATTCGCCCTTTTCCTGCAGCAGTCCTCGTTCTATCAGCGGCGTAGCCAGTTCTTTAAGCTGCGGGATGGCCTGATGGGCGAGGTGGGCCGCCAGTTCATAGGAGATGGGTTGCTGGAAAGCCTGAAAAGCGGATAGTAAATATGCTTGTAATTTCGTGAGATCCATAGTCATTTTTGGATTAAACCTTGCCTCTCCCCGAAAGTGAATCATCCGGCGTGGACCGGTTTTCTCCTGCGCGGCATTCGTTATATGTTACCATGGTATCATCTTGACTGTTACCATAGTAACATTCATTACCATGGTAACACACTCGTGAAGGCTGTCAAGATGCGGGCAGCCTCCCCGTAGGCCTAAACCGGGTCGAATACTTTAAATTAATTATCACATAACATAATGAAATCATGCGATATATTTTCCGTGGCCACATGTCGGGCTGGGTTGTTGTGGATATTTTCACTTTTTACGGGCCGGAACAAGGTTCTTGGATCAGCAATTGCAAGTGCGATTTGGCACGATACAGCCTTATGCTGACGTTGCGGAAGGCCTAAAAAAATAAGCGCATGAACGGAGAACTACGGACATGAACAAAAGAGACACAGCGTTTGTACCGGCTCAGATAGTGGATGGAGCCCCCCCTTGCGCTTTTTTTCCCTTATTGGACCAATTCTATCATAGATGTAAGCATCTTACTTCCCCTCTGATAACATTCAGCTCCGTCATAGTGCTCCTTATCATGTTTCTTACCGTTGCGGACGTGGCTGGCAGGTTCCTGCTGAACATGCCGGTTAAGGGCAGCATGGAAATCTTGGAAATCCTCATGATCCTGGCCATGTTTCCTGCATTTGTCTGGATTGAGCACCAGGACAGCCATTTACGGGTGGATTTGTTCACCAGCTATATGACGCCCGGCTGGCGGGCGGTCATGGATGTGTTCGGCAAAATGACAAGCGTGGTTTTTTTGGCCGTGCTCAGCTGGGAGCTTTGGGAGCAGGCCTTGACCAAATACCACCACACGGAAAACACTCTTATCTGGCATCTGCCAATTTTTCCATTTTTTATGGTTGCGGCGCTGTGTCTTCTGTTGCTGGCTCTTTTTTCAGTGCTTACCCTTGCTTGCAGCTTTAAGAAGGCCCTGTCCCACCGCAAGATTTTTCCGACCATCGTTGCCTCCGCCCTGGCTGCGGTGCTGTGGATACTCCCCTTTGCCATGGTTGGCTCCCGGCTGGGTCTTTCTAAGAACGCATTTGGCGCTTTTGCCATGCTGTATCTGTTTATCCTCATTCTTTCGGGGCTGCCCATCGGCATAAGCATGGTCGTGGCCGGGCTACAGGGACTTATACTGTTCATGCCGAAGCTCACTCTCGCCTTTGGCATGGCGGGTGGCGCTCCCTACCACAGCGTGGCGTCTTTGGCCCTAAGTGTTGTTCCCATGTTTATACTGATGGGTGAATTGGCTTTGCTCGGTGATGTCAGCACGGATTTGTTTCGGGCGGCCAGCACCTGTCTGGGGCGGCTCCCAGGCGGCCTGGCCATAGCCTCGGTTACGGGATGCGCCGGTTTTGCCGCAGTCTGTGGTGATTCCATGGCCACTGCCATGACTATGGCCTCGGTAGGACTGCCGACCATGAAGGAGAAGAAATACAATACTGCCTTCGGCGCGGCCTCGCTGGGCATCGGCGGTACGCTGGGCATTCTGATTCCCCCTTCAATGGGATTTATCATGTATGCCATTGTCACGGAACAGTCCGTGGGCCGGCTGTTCATGGCTGGTGTTGTACCCGGTATTCTACTGACCGCCATGATTTCGGGCACCATTATTCTGCGTGTTCTCATAAATCCCACCTTGGCGCCCCTGGGTCAGTCAACTACCATGGGAGAGAAGCTGCGATCTCTGACCGGTATTCTGCCTATGGTTGTCCTGTTCACGATCATCATGGGCGGTATCCTGAGCGGCCTGAATACGCCCACCGAGGGCGGGGCCGTGGGCAGCTTTGCCTGTTTGGTCTACTGCCTGATTCGAGGCAAGCTGACCCTATCCAACCTCAAGATTGCCTTAAAAAATACCTGCATTTTGTCGGCCAAGATATTCCTGATCCTCATCGGCGTGAATATCGTGGGATACCTGTTGGCCTGCAGTCGTCTTCCCTTTGCCTTGTGCGAGCTCATAGTCGAATCCGGGCTGACCAAATATCTGGTGCTGGCCCTGATTATAGGCCTGTACACAATTCTCGGTATGCTCATGAACGTCATCCCCATGATCATGCTGGTCATGCCAACCCTGTTTCCCACTGTTGTGGCTCTTGGCTTCGATCCGATTTGGTTCGGGGTGATCACTGTTCTGATGATGGAGTTGGGGCAGATTACCCCCCCCATTGGGGTGTTGGTTTTTGCCATGAGCAGCGTGCTTCCCGAAGTGCCTATGATGAGCATATTCCGCCAAGTGATGCCCTATTTCCTGGTTATCTTCCTGTGTGTCCTGATTTTGATCGTGTTTCCCGGCATAGCCTTATGGCTTCCCAATCTTTTGTTTAACTGAGTCTGGAACCTTGCTGCACACCCCGGTGTCACGGCAAACAAAGTATTCGTAAACATTAGGAGGTTATTGTGAGAAAAGGTACTAAAATCAACAGCTTACTTGCTCTATCCATCGCTATTATTCTGCTCCTGGGCGTCAGTTCGGCCCAGGCTGCGGACAAAAAAGTTGAGTGGAGCTACGTTTCCATGATGATGAACACCCATCCTGTGATCGCCAACAGCGTGATACCTCTTTTTGAAAAGTACAAGAAGGATTCTGGCGGGAAATTCGAGATTACGGTCTACAACCCTGACACCTTTATTCCCACCCCTGAGCTGCACCAGGGCATCCAGCGAGGTATCGCCGAGATAGGCTCTATTTTCCCTTCCCGTTACCCCAATGAATTTCCTATCACCACTTTGGGTGATGCTCCTTTCTTATTCAGCGATGCACGCGCCGGAGGTTTCAGCATGTGTGCGTTGCTGAAGAACAATAAGCAACTTCAAAAGGAATATACTAAGCTCAAGGTATTGTCCTTCTCCACTTCTACTCCATTCGACATCGTCAGCATCAAACCCATTCACGTGTTGAAAGACCTCAAAGGTCTGCGCATCGGGGTTTTGGACGCTTCCAGCGTCAATATCATTCAGTTGCTGGGGGGGGTGCCGATCTTGCTGAATCTGGGTGATATGTATATCAGCCTGCAACGCGGCATGGTGGGAGCGGTTATGGCGCCCCTCCCGACCTATCGTTCCACTAAGATCTGCGAAGTTGCTAAGTATATCACCAAGTGCAACATCAAGGTCATCATGGCGCCTCTTGTTTACAATCCCGACTCATACAACGCGTTGCCTGCGGATGCAAAAGCCGCCTTTAACGCAGTTTCCACCGAGGCCATTGCATCTTTAATGGCTAATTGGATTGATCTTTCCGCGAAAAATGACCTTGATTGGCTGACCAAAAATAGTGGCGTCAAGGTGTATGCAGTCCCGCCTGATGAACTTGAGCACTGGCGCGATGCGATTAAGCCGGCTTATGACGAATGGATAAAACTGGCCAAGGGAAACGGCGTGCAAAATCCCGAGGCACTGATAGCGGAGTTGCGTGGCTATGCGGAAAAATACAACAAGCCGGAAAACCAGATCGTCGAAACTGCTAACTATAAGAAGGCTCTCGGCGATTTGTATTTGAACTTCGAGGAAAAATAATCAACGTGGGTTACAGCCTGGCAAAATTCGGCCGCGATCCTCAACAGCAAAGGCCTCTGGGCGCGACCGGATATTGATGCTGCCTGATATGAAGTGACGCCACGAAATGAAAGGAAAAAACATGAGAGACCCGAAACGAATCGCGGTGTTGGGCTTTGACTGCGCCCTGACCCATTTGGTACGCAAGCACATCGACGAAGGGACTTGCCCCAATTTTAAAAAGGTTTTCGAAAACGGTACGGTAGCGGAAAACTGCCTGGTGCCTTTCCCCACCATTACCCCGCCTAACTGGACGGCTATTGCCACCGGCGCTTGGCCGGGCACTAACAACGTGACCGACTTCTGGCGCCAGGTACCAGGCACCACTCCCCAGGGATCCAACACTCATAACGCCTTCAACTTTGACTATGTTGAGTCGGAGTCCTTCTGGGAAGCGGCCGAAAGGGCCGGCAAGAAAACCGTCGTGCTCAATTACCCTATGTCCTACAATGCTCACAAGAAGCTTAAAAACGGTGTTGTGGTTGGCGGTAGCGGTTTGACGGTCGGCTTGTTCCTGGACTCCAATCTGACCGCCGAACTCAAGGGTATTGAGCGCACCCCGGAAATTGGCAACCACTATACCTTCTGCGACGACCTGCTGGTTACCACCGATGTTTACGCCGGAAATACCGCCAGGGTGACTTTCGAAGACGCTGAAGGCTGGACCAATGTTCCGGATATGGGCGACGATCCGCTTCAGGCTTCCTTTGTACAGCCCTTTGCCTACTCCATTTTCGATACCAAGCCCGTCACCTGGTACCTGCTAGTTCGTGATATGGGCAAGGGCTACGACACGGTGACCCTGTCCACCTCCAAAGACTTCAATGATGCCATGTGCACCCTGAAGACCGGCGAGTGGGCCGAGGCTTTTGATGCGGATGGATTGCTGGCCGATGGTTCGACCAAGAAAATCCGCCTGAAGCCCAAGCTGGTGAGCCTGGATCCTGACAACGCCGAAGATTTCCGCCTGTTCATCCCCCACGGCCTGAACATCGACGGCGAACTGTGGTGCTACCCCAGGGAAAAGGCCGCCAAACTGAACAAGGGGGATAACGTCAGCACCAACAGCACCGGCATGTTGAACCTGGCCCTGAACTGGTTCGACCTTGACAACTGGATGGAGTGCATCGGCATTCACTATGACTGGATGGGGGATTGCGCCGAGGCCCTGCTGAAAGATGGCGACTGGGATATTTTCTACACCCATGCCCACCCCACGGACTACATCTACCACGTGCTTATGACCGATATGGATCCCAATACCTGCTCCAGCAAGCAAGCCTATGAAAAGGCCTGGGAATGCCACCGGACGTTGTACAAGCATGCCGACCGATATCTGGGTCGCCTGATGGCTCTTTGTGACAATGATAATACTTTGGTGACGCTGATCTCCGACCACGGCGCCACTCCTGACGGTCCAATGATCAATACCCAGGATATCTTAGTGGAGGCCGGCCTGACCAAAATGGAGCCGATTGGAATGCCGAGATGGGTAGAGGAGTTGCCTGAAAACCTTCGTCCCACCTTCGCGGTATTGGCGGAAAAGGCTGACGCGGCCCATTCAAAGGCTCTGGCCTCGCGCATGTGCTACGTATATGTCAACCTGAAGGGCCGCGACCCAGAAGGTATTGTTGAGCCGGAAGACTATGAGAAGGTCCAGCGCCAAATCATTTATGCTCTGCTGGGCTATGTTGACCCCGAAACGGGTAAACATCCTATCTGCCTAGCTGTAACCAAACGTGAGGCAGCCCTGCTCGGCCT
The DNA here is from genome assembly GCA_963662305.1 of Desulfarculia bacterium. Taxonomy (GTDB): domain Bacteria; phylum Desulfobacterota; class Desulfarculia. The sequence continues at coordinate 512,407 of OY759352.1, forward strand.
GTGGGGCGGAGAGCAGGTCGGTGATGTGGTTTACGCCCTGTGGCCGGAATACTCCATGCAGCATGGGGTCATCCTACCCACAGCCGCCTACGGCATCGGCGATCTACGCACGCTCTGCGTGTTCTATGGCCCCAAACTTGGCATCAAGCAGGGCTTTAGCCTGGAGCGCCATTGCAATATCGTGGACCTGGTGCCCACCTACTGCTACATGACCGGCTGGCCGGTGCCCAAAACGGCGGAAGGTTCGGTCATCTACCAGATAATGGAGGATCCGGACCGGCTTCCTGAGAAATAGCCTGTATATCCATAACCCGGGGAGTTGAAACGGCTCCCCGGAGTATCCAGCCAAACATTACTGGAAGTGATTTATTGGTTAGTGATAGCGAAAAACCGCTTCCATTGAACCGAAGGATAGGGAGAGTTTTATGGCCTCGTATGAGAAGGTTATATTGGTTTTTACCGCTTGTGATTCCAAGACCATGACAGGGGCTTCTTCGCCGGCTATCAGCAAACTACTGCGCAAGGGTGTCCTTTTGAAAAACATGTCCGGCCAAGGAGACATCAAAACCTTGGCGGCCTCCGGAACAGAAGAGGGCGGTGAAACGCTGTGGGAAGCGGCCGTGACCAAGGAATTCGTGGTTGGCAAGCTGGGCGAAGAGTTCGACATGGCCGTAGTGGAGTCAGGTAGCTCAGCGGACGAATTGGAGAATTCCATGGCCCAGGTCCTGAACGTTGCCGGGCGCTCCTCGGTTGTCGCCGTGATCGGGGATGGAGCCGTGGTTTTCTACGGGCCCGGTTTCGCTAAAGGTAAGGTCATCGATAAGAAATTCAGTCCCACCTGTGTTGCCCCGACCGTGGCCTATGTGGCCAACTTCCCGGTTCCGGCCCAGTGCGAAGGCGTGGTCGCTTATGCCGCCTTCAACGACATCAACATCAAACTCAAAGAGATCAACAAGCTAAAGGCGGCCGTTCGGAACATGGAGGCGGCCATGGAACGCAAAACTAGGCAACCCTGGGACAAACACGACTGCGCATAGAATTAAGGTGCGACACCCCAGGGAAAAGTCCTGATAACAGCTCCTCAGTCAGGAGGTGTTAGATCCGTTAGCACATCAATAATGGGCAACTAAGTGAAGGCATTATTGGTATTGGCGCCCGGTCGGACAGCATCACAAGTCGCGGGCGTCAATAACACTACCAGGCGGTCAGCCCTGCCGGTCCGTCCGCTGGCCGGGACATATGGAGGGCAGTATATATATGAAAACGATAGAGAAGAGTGAAGCTGTTTGGCGTGGGGAAATAGCTCCCCTGGGTCGACCGGTCAACGAGTTGTCCAAGCTGACCAGAGATGTGTGGTTTTTCAACGGCATGTCCAATATGGTGGTGATCAATACGCCTGAAGGGCTGGTGATCATTGATCCCGGCGCCTTGTTCCAAACTCCATCAGAGGATGGATCCGTTCTTGCGGATTGTGAACGAAAATTTGAGGCGGTTTGTGACTCCTGTGACAGACCGGTCTCCACTGTGATCTATACCCATGGGCATGTGGATCACATCTACGGAGTGAAACAGTATCAATGCAAATCCTGGCAAGGTGGGCAATCCTCTCTCAATGTGATTGCCCATGAAGCCTTTGCGGCCCGCGCATCCCGTTATCGCACTATGAGCGGATACAACGAAGTCGTCAACCGTCGTCAGTTCAGTGCCAGCAATGACATTGGCGCGCTGCTCTTCAGCGAAGATTTCACTTACCCGAATGTCCTTTTTAGGGATGGGCTGGACCTCAAGATTGGGGGCAAAAGGATTTTGATCCGGCATGGGCGTGGCGAGACTGACGACCACGCCTGGATCCACCTGCCCGACGAGCGAATTGTCTGCACCGGGGATTTCTTCATCTGGGCCATGCCCAACACCGGCAATCCCCAGAAAGTACAGCGTTATTGCCAGGAATGGGCCACTGCCCTACGGCAAATGGCCAAATTGCGTCCGGAAATATTGGCGCCCGGACACGGTATGCCGATTATCGGCCAGGAGCGGGTCTCCAAGGCCCTGGACGATACGGCCACACTGCTCGAGCATATTCACAACCAAGTCCTTCAACTGATGAACAAGGGGCTGAGGCTGGAACGGATTATCGAATCGGTCAAGATTCCGGACGATCTGATCAATCTGCCTTACCTTCGCCCCAGCTACGACGAACCTGAATTCATCATTCGCAACATCTGGCGACATTACGGCGGCTGGTATGATGGCGTCCCGTCACACCTGAAGCCGGCCTCGGAAAAGGCCCTGGCCAGGGAGGTGATCTCCCTGATCGGCGATCAGGACAAGCTCATGGAGCGGGTGGAGAAGCTCATGGCCGAAGGTGATATCCGGGTGGCCACCCATCTGGCCGAATGGACCTGCCTGGCCGGGGCGGACAACGCCGCGGCTCAAGACTTGGCCAAACGAGTCTACCTGGAGCGTTCCCGCAGGGAAACCTCGGTCATGGCCCGGGGCGTCTATTCGGCCGCGGCGAATGAAATTTCTGATTAATAGCCTCGAAGAAAGGATAACAAAATGCCCGAACAACTACCTGTGATTACAAGTGTAGTTCATGATCAGGCCGACCGCTTCGATTTCGAAGTGGGGGCGAAGGCTCTGCCCCAAATAGTTATCGATCGGACCGGAATCGCCAAGGAAGAGATGGCCAACGATCATTACGGCGCCCGCCTGCTCTGCACAGCGGCTTTGGCCTGTTTCACCAACAGTTTCTACAACAGCTTGGTCCAGCAGGGCGCGGAGATCAAGGGCCTGTCGGCCCAGGCGGAAATAGAAAAGGAAAAGGACCAGGTGTCCCGGACCCGGTTCACCGTGATGCGCATCGACGTGGTGGTCGACCTTGACGAAAAATATCGCGACGCCTTTGAAGAAACCAAAGAAACCATGGAGCGAGGGTCGCTGGTGACCTATTCGCTGGAAGACGCCATTGAGATGGATATTACCATACGGATGAAGAATGACTGACCCCGTCGCTGGAGGGTGCGGAAATGTTGCTATTAATTAACAAGACCAATCCAAGATTGCTGGAACGAATAAGCCTCCTGGCTGCTGACCAGGACCCGGACGTCCTGTTGGCCGGCGACGGAGTTTTCTACGCTTCGGACTTCATGGTGGATAAATTCCGGGACATCGGCGTGGAAGAAGTGTATGCATCAAAGCCCTGTCTGGCCTCGCGCCAGGTCAAGCTCTCGGATAAATGCCAGGTGGTGGATTACGATCAGATGGTTCCCTTGATCATGGGCGAACACGAGAAAACGGTTTGTCTATAAGAAAAGGAGAGGGAAATGTCCAAGACACTGACCATTGTCTTGATGTCAGGGTATCAGGAGAATGAAGACGCGTTGCTGGCTGTAGGCTTGGCCAGGGCAGCACTTGAGGCCGGACATGGCGTGAATATGTTCCTGTTCGGCAACGCGGTTAATCTGGCCAACAAGGAGAAGCCCATTGAGGGACGTGTGCGGATTAGCGAGCGGCTAAAGGGCCACCAGGATATTGGCAAGATTGGGCCTGAGATTGAAGAGCTTGCCAGCATGGGCGCTCAGATAGCGACTTGCCATACCAATGAATACGGCCGGGGCACCGAGGGTGAAGATTACCGCGACGGCGTGCAATGGGGCGACGTGGGTGAAACCTTCATTCGGTTTTTGTTGACCACAAATGTGCTTCTCTCGATAGGCCATTGACGCGGTGCTGCGGGAATCGGCTCTGGAGGCGACAAATGATTGGAAACGCATGTCTGATAATTACAAAACCCAAAGGCGAGGAGATCGCCACCCATGGAATACGCATGGCCTGGGCCATGTTCTCCTCGGCCATGGAACCGCATGTGCTGTTTTTGGGTGATGGAGTTTTTAGCGCACTGGGCAACCCTTGTTACAATACACAAATTATGCAGGACTTCCTCAAAGAAGGGGGAACAGCAAGCTGTTACCGTAAGGATCTGGAGAGTAGGGGCTTGGCCGAGGAACAGTTGATGGAAGGCGTCAATATGATCGACGAAGACCAGGTAAATAATATTATGGATGAATGCGAAGGTGTACTAACATTTTGATCGGGTTCTTCGTTGTCTGATCCTGCCCGAGGGTGTCAGATTGTTTGTGTATGAGGCCGTTTGTGAGAGACTCTTTGGATTTGGAAGGAGGATTGAACAGACATGGCCATCAAGGACGAACTGCTGGACGAGCTATTAGCTGATTATAAGAACCCGGAGGATCTGCTGGGAAAGGACGGGGTCTTCCAAGATCTGAAGAAGCGCCTTTTGGAAAGAGCCTTGGGCGCTGAGTTGACCCACCACCTCGGTTATGAAAAGGGCGATCGAACCGTTCGCCATGGCACCAATACCCGAAACGGCAATAGCAAGAAGAAGGTCAAGGGCGATGACGGCGAGATGGAGATAGCCGTTCCCCGGGACCGCGAGGCCAGCTTTGAGCCCCAGATCATCAGAAAGGGTCAAAGCCGGTTTGATGGTTTGATGATAAAATCATCTCCATGTATGCCCGGGGAATGACGGTCCGGGAGATCCAGGGCCACCTCAAAGAGATGTATGCTGTGGAGGTCTCGCCGGACCTGGTCTCACGGGTGACCGACGAGGTCAGGGATGAGGTCCGGGAGTGGCAAAACCGGCCCCTCGATCAAGTCTATCCCATCATTATTTTTGACGCTTTGCGGGTCAAGATCAGGGACGAGGGCGTGGTCAAAAACAAGGCCGTCTACCTGGCCCTGGGGATCAACCTGGAGGGGGTCAAGGAAGTTCTGGAGCGGTGGACCCCAGAAATCGGACAGTTGTGTTAGGTTGAATCGGCCATGAGAATAGGAGAGAAGAGATGGCCAAGCGGAAGCAGCACAACGCAACGTTCAAGTCGAGAGTGGCCTTGGAGGCCCTACGAGGGGATCAAACGATCGCCGAATTGGCGGCCAAGTACGAGATTCATCCGACGCTGGTAACCAAATGGAAGAAGCAGGCCGTAGATGGTCTTGCCGACGTGTTCTCCAGTAAGGGCCGCCAGGCCAAGGAAACCAGCCACCAGGGCGAAATCAAGGAGCTTCACGCCAAGATCGGCGAGTTGACGGTGGAGCGGGATTTTTTGGCCAAAGCCTTCGGTCGTTGAGCCGCGCCCGGAGGAAAGAGATGATCGATCCCAATCACGAGAGGCTCAGCATTGCCCGTCAATGCCGGTTGGTGAGGATCAACCGTTCGACGTTCTACTATCAGCCTCAGGGGGAGTCGCCCCTGAATCTGAAATTGATGCGCCTGATCGACCGTCAGTGGATGCGAGCGCCCCATTTCGGCACCAGGGGCATGACCAGACATCTTCGCCGAAGAGGCTACTGCGTTGACCGTAAACGGATCAGGCGTTTGATGAGAAAGATGGGTATTTCGGCTGTCTATCCCAAGCCCAGATTGAGCAAGCCCCATCCCGAGCACCGGATCTATCCCTATCTGCTGCGGGATTTGTCCGTGGATCGCCCCAATCAGGTCTGGTGCAGCGACATCACCTATCTGCCCATGAAGCGTGGCTTCATGTATCTGGTGGCGATCATGGACTGGTACTCCCGTCGGGTGCTGTCGTGGCGGGTTTCCAATACTCTGGAGGCCGACCTCTGCGTAGCCGCCCTGGAAGATGCCCTTGGCCGGTACGGGAAACCGGAAATATTCAATACCGACCAGGGCAGCCAGTTCACCTCCCTGGAGTTCACCGATGTGCTTAAACACAACAACATCGCCATCTCCATGGACGGCAAGGGCCGCTGGATGGACAATGTTTTCATCGAGCGGCTGTGGTGGTCGCTGAAGTATGAATGTATCTATCTCAATGATTTCCCAAACGGAAAGGAACTGAAGACGGGAGTTGGGAACTGGATCGACTTCTACAACTTCGAGAGGGGACACTCCAGCCTGGACGACCGCACCCCGAACGAGGTATATCTCGGAAGCCCGCCAAGCATCCCTGGGCATGCCCAGGGATGGACAAGGGGCATGAAGGCGGCGTGATGATTATCTGTCGATTCAACCTTAGTGCCGCCGCCTGACTGTCCGACCAATGGGGTCCACCGCTGGCCAAATCAGACATTTTCAACTACATCGAGCTGTTCTATAACTCGAAGAAAAGACACTCGGCCATCGGATACATGTCACCAGCCGGGTTTGAACAAAAGGCCAATACGGCTTAACCCCGTGTCCATTGTTTCGGGGGAAGATCAGCCTCGGCCTTCCCTTTAGCCGGACACCATGAAGCAGGATGCGGATGACAACTGTTGTATGGCGATGAATTGACCTGACCATAAAAGCTGAGGTATGCTCGAAAACAGTATTTTTATTACCGGAGAGCCTCGAGATGGGCCACGGCAGAAAATAACCGGCGGTTTTCAGCCCCGAACAATGAACCGCTTTTGATTTTCGGGGGTACCGTCGAGCCTGGATGGTTCATCCGCCGATAGGGAATGCTTTTTCGGGATAATTCCGAGGGCTGTCAACTTTCAGATCCGCCCGAACCCGAGGGGCGTTAAGGGTTTTTCTGGATAATTTGGATCAGAATCAATGAAAAACAGGCGGACAGTCTTTTTCTGGGCGGCCGTCTACATCTGCACGGCGACCTTCATCTTTTTCCGCTCCAAAGCCGGTTTTTTCACAGCCGATGATTTTTATTATCTGGAAACTTCTTCCCGAATGGGCCTTTGGGACCTGATCAGCAGCCGGCAGGCGATCGGCTATTATTTCCGCCCCCTGACCGCGGCCTCGTTTGTTTTGGACTATCGCCTCTGGTCCTTTAATTTCAGCGGTTATATTTTATTCAATATCGCCAGCCACCTGGCCGTGTCCCTGACGGTCATGCTATTTTGTTATGAATACAATAAGGTATTTGAATTCAAAGAGAGCTCCGTTTTTTTCTCCGGGGCCGTCGGCTTCTTTTTCCTGATCCTGCCCGCCCACTCCGGGGCGATTTTCTGGATCGCGGCCCGCTCCGGGCTGCTAATGACCCTTTTCGGCCTGTTGTGCCTGCTGTTCTCCCTGCAATACAGTCAGACCCGAAAAATCCCTTGCCTGGTTCTGGCAGTGTGTTTTTTCATCTTGGCCCTGGCCGCCAAAGAAGCGGCCGTTGTTTTCATCTTGGCCCTGCTGATCCTGGATTATGTTTATACCAAGGCCTTTGGAAAGAGATATCCGCCTAAACGGCCGATCCTCACGGCCGCGCCCTTTGCGGCGGCGCTGATATTGTTTTTCGCCGTCCGCTGTCAGGTTATCGGGCATCTGGCGGGTGGACCCTATGTAACCCGCGGCTTCCATTTGAACCTGTTGAAGTACGCGGAAAATATGTTCAAGCTGCCCATAAGGTCATTTCTCCCGCCGATCGACAGCTCTCTCTCTTTGGCGGCCGCATTGATAATCCTGGCTGTTCTGCTTTATACCGTGCTCTTCTTTTTCAGGGGCGGCGGCCATCGGCCTCCAATCCTGAAGCCTTGGGGCATCGGCTTGCTGTTGCTGTTGTTTGTCTTTCTCCTGCCCTACCTCCAGTTCGGGGTGAACCTGGGCGACGTCAACCGGGAACGCTACCTTTACCTGATCTCCGTTCCGGCGCTCATGCTGCTGGGGAACGGTTTGGCGGCGGTCTTCAGGGCAAGGCCGAAACTGGCCGGATTTTTGGCCGTCCTTTTGGCCGTCATCTATATTCCCTATTTTTTCAACGCCCTGGAGACCTGGAAGACGGCCGGCTCGCTGGCCCGTGACATAGTCTCGCAAACCTGTGCCTACAGCGACCGGGAAAAGATAATCTTCGTCAACATGCCGGTCAGCTACAAGGGGGCCTATGTCCTCCCCCTGGGCCTCGAGCCGGCTCTGCCCGTGTTTTGCAAGGCCGAGGGCGTCCGTATTCTGGAACTGTCTCATCATTACCTGACGGACCTCCAGAGCGGCCTGGAGATTACCGCCGACGGGGATGTAAGCAGTTATAGACTGGTCAACAAAAAGGACAAATTTACCTATAACGTCTGGGCCGCAGCGGAAAAGGCGAAACTCGGCGGATACTCGATTCTTGAAAAAAGCCGGGGGGAATTTAAAGTCAAACACGGCCGGACCGACCCCACGACCGTGATCGTCTACTTTCAGGCCGGCAAGGTCTGTTCGCAGGACCTCTAGCAGGCTGTTGAAAAACTCGGTTTACCGGTTGAAAGAACAGGTATTGGCTGCTAGCTTGGTTTCACCTTAAGGAGGAGACCGGGATGCGCGGAGTCAAAGATAGCGAAGAGGGGATGTTCAGCTACATATCGCCGGAGCAGCGGGTGCCCAAGACCCATCCATTGCGACCTATCCGGGAGATGGTGGAGCGAGCTATGACCGAGATGTGGGCGAAGTTGGAGGGGTTGTATTCATCAACAGGTCGTCCTTCGATTCCCCCGGAAAGCCTTCTTAAGGCGCTGCTGCTGCAAATATTTTATTCGATCCGCAGCGAGCGTCAGTTGATGGAGCAGATGGATTACAATCTCCTCTTCCGCTGGTTCGTTGGTCTGAGCATGGATGATCCGGTCTGGGATCACTCGACCTTTTCCAAAAACCGAGACCGGTTTCTTCAAACCGATCTGGCCGAGTCTTTTTTCCGCTCCATTCTGGCCCAAGCCGATGAGGCCCATCTTTTGTCCGAGGATCATTTCAGTGTTGACGGAACGCTCATTGAGGCATGGGCGTCGATGAAAAGCGTCAGACCCAAGGATCAATCCCCGGATGAGCCGCCCAAAGGAGGCGGACGAAATGGGACAGTTGATTTTCGCGGCCAGAAGCGGAGGAACGAGACCCATGCTTCGACCACGGATCCCGAGGCCAAATTGTTCCGCAAGGGTAAGGGCAAAGAGACCAAGTTGTGCTACATGGGCCATGTTCTGATTGAGAATCGCAACGGGTTGGTTGTCAACAGCCGGTTGACCCAGGCCAGCGGTAAGGCCGAGCGTGAAGCGGCGACAGACATGATCTGCGATCTTAAGGGTCAACACAGGATTACTCTGGCGGCTGATAAAGGTTATGACGCCAAAGAGTTCGTCCACGATCTCCGCGATCTTGAAGCGACCCCGCACCTGGCCCAAAACAATACCAACAGGCGCTCGGCCATCGACGGCCGAACCACTCGCCATAAAGGCTACAAGATCAGCCAACGATTCCGTAAACGAATCGAAGAAGTTTTCGGTTGGGCCAAGACCGTTGGTAATATCCGCAAAGTCAAACACCGGGGCGTCAAGAAGGTAGCTTTGAATTTCACCCTGGCCGTGAGCGCCTACAACCTGGTCAGGATGAAAAACCTCCGGGCCCAGGTCGGACCATGAGCAAAACCATGTTGGCCGCCACTCTCCTTACCACAAAGGAGTCCTGGCGAGAACCTATAGCATAGACTCAACGTTTATGCAGCGAACGCAGACACTGCATACTCACATCACTTTCTGATTCTGACCCACATGTGACCACTCATTGGTTACAAAAGGATGCTTTTTCAACAGCCTGCTAGGACTTGTATCCGTGGAATCAGGCTGATAGCCTTAACTCAGTTAAGAAGGAGACTGGGATGCGGGGAATAAACGATAGCCAAGACGGGATGTTCAGCTACATATCACCGGAGCAGCGGGTACCCAAGACCCATCCATTACGACCTATCCGAGAGATGGTGAACCGAGCTCTGATCGAGATGTGGCCGAAGTTGGAGGGAATATATTCGCGGACCGGCCGTCCTTCGATTGCACCCGAGAGGCTTCTTAAGGCGCTGCTTTTACAGATATTATATTCTATCCGGAGCGAGCGCCAGTTGATGGAGCAGTTGGACTACAATCTTTTGTTTCGATGGTTCGTGGGCTTAAGCATGGATGATTCCGTTTGGGACCACTCGACTTTTTCCAAGAACCGGGATCGGTTTCTGGAGACCAACCTTGCTGAATCGTTTTTCAAGTTGATTTTGGCCCAAGCCGATGAGGCCAACCTTCTGTCCGAGTAGAGGTGGACCCGGAAAACTGGACCAGGTGCTAAGGTGGACATATCAGCATCTGAGGAGAACTGAATATGTCCCGCAAGCGTAGAAAAGCGGTGGACCCCATTGGTCGGACAGTCAGGCGGCGGCACTAAGGTTGAATCGACAGATAATCATCACGCCGCCTTCATGCCCCTTGTCCATCCCTGGGCATGCCCAGGGATGCTTGGCGGGCTTCCGAGATATACCTCGTTCGGGGTGCGGTCGTCCAGGCTGGAGTGTCCCCTCTCGAAGTTGTAGAAGTCGATCCAGTTCCCAACTCCCGTCTTCAGTTCCTTTCCGTTTGGGAAATCATTGAGATAGATACATTCATACTTCAGCGACCACCACAGCCGCTCGATGAAAACATTGTCCATCCAGCGGCCCTTGCCGTCCATGGAGATGGCGATGTTGTTGTGTTTAAGCACATCGGTGAACTCCAGGGAGGTGAACTGGCTGCCCTGGTCGGTATTGAATATTTCCGGTTTCCCGTACCGGCCAAGGGCATCTTCCAGGGCGGCTACGCAGAGGTCGGCCTCCAGAGTATTGGAAACCCGCCACGACAGCACCCGACGGGAGTACCAGTCCATGATCGCCACCAGATACATGAAGCCACGCTTCATGGGCAGATAGGTGATGTCGCTGCACCAGACCTGATTGGGGCGATCCACGGACAAATCCCGCAGCAGATAGGGATAGATCCGGTGCTCGGGATGGGGCTTGCTCAATCTGGGCTTGGGATAGACAGCCGAAATACCCATCTTTCTCATCAAACGCCTGATCCGTTTACGGTCAACGCAGTAGCCTCTTCGGCGAAGATGTCTGGTCATGCCCCTGGTGCCGAAATGGGGCGCTCGCATCCACTGACGGTCGATCAGGCGCATCAATTTCAGATTCAGGGGCGACTCCCCCTGAGGCTGATAGTAGAACGTCGAACGGTTGATCCTCACCAACCGGCATTGACGGGCAATGCTGAGCCTCTCGTGATTGGGATCGATCATCTCTTTCCTCCGGGCGCGGCTCAACGACCGAAGGCTTTGGCCAAAAAATCCCGCTCCACCGTCAACTCGCCGATCTTGGCGTGAAGCTCCTTGATTTCGCCCTGGTGGCTGGTTTCCTTGGCCTGGCGGCCCTTACTGGAGAACACGTCGGCAAGACCATCTACGGCCTGCTTCTTCCATTTGGTTACCAGCGTCGGATGAATCTCGTACTTGGCCGCCAATTCGGCGATCGTTTGATCCCCTCGTAGGGCCTCCAAGGCCACTCTCGACTTGAACGTTGCGTTGTGCTGCTTCCGCTTGGCCATCTCTTCTCTCCTATTCTCATGGCCGATTCAACCTAACACAACTGTCCGATTTCTGGGGTCCACCGCTGAAATTTCAGTCCTGAGTTCAAGGCACGCGTGGCCCTGGAGGCTTTATCCAGTGAGCAGACTCTGTCGGAGTTGTCGTCCAAGTACGGAGTCCACCCTAACCAGATCTCGACTTGGAAGAAGCAGGCCAAGGAAGGGATTGTGGATTCCTTTTCCGGCCGCAGGAAGCGAGATACCCAGGACAAAGATGCCCAGGTCAAGGAGCTTCACGCCAAGATCGGGCAGTTGACGGTTGAGAATGATTTTTTAGCCAAAGCCTTCGCCAAGATATGAGTATAGAGCGAAGGCGGGGTATGGTTGATAGGACCCATTCCGAACTGAGCATCCGGCGGCAATGCCAGATTCTCAGCATGAGGCGATCTTCCTATTATTATAAGCCTGTTGGTGAGTCACCGTGCAACCTGGAGTTGATGAAAAAGATCGACGAGCTGTTCCTGGAATGCCCCTTTTATGGTTCCAGGCAGATACGGACTTCACTGCGCGATCTGGGTTATGGAGTGGGCCGCAAAAGGGTTCAGCGGTTGATGCGTAAGATGGGGCTGATGGCCATCTACCGCAAGCCCAAAACCAGCCAGCCGCATCCTGACCACAAGGTCTATCCGTACCTGCTCAGGAACCTGGCGATCGATCGGCCCAACCAGGTGTGGTGCAGCGATATAACGTACATTCCCATGAGACGTGGCTATATGTACCTGGTGGTGATCATGGACTGGCACACCCGGGCGGTGCTGTCCTGGCGGCTGTCCAACACCATGGATGCCGACTTCTGTGTGGATGCCCTGAACGAGGCCCTGTCCCGTTACGGGGTTCCCGAGATCTTCAACACCGACCAGGGCTCGCAGTTCACCAGTCGGGAGTTCACTAAAGGAGTCAAAGACGCCGGGGCCAGAATATCCATGGATAGCCGGGGCCGTTGGTTGGACAATGTGATGATCGAGCGTCTGTGGCGGTCGCTGAAATACGAATGCGTTTATCTGAGGGAAGATGAGACCCTCAGCCAGTTGCGCGGCTTACTGAGATGGTGGTTCGACCTCTACAACTACCGTCGGCCCCACTCCGCCCTTGACGGAAAAAAGCCGATGATCGAATATCAAAAGGCCTTCAAGCCAGAGGGGGTACCCCCTCTGGCTTGCCAAAGAAAGGCGGCGTGATCCATAAAACTGTCCACCTTAAATGCGCCGCAAAGTGGTCCAAAGAAATGGGGCCACCTCTGCCAGGCCAAAACCGCGTTTTTGGACTGGCGTTCCGTCAAAAATACGGAACGTATTTTTGAAACCCTTTAAAATGTCCGATTTATGAGGAAAAGGCTTGACAGTCGAAATTATATATAATATATAATGAGTATGATTGCATATTATATATAATACATCGAGAATTTAGACCATCAGTTACTTCGACATCCTTGAACCGAGGGACCAATATATGGATTTTGAATTCCTGCAAGAATTTAGTAACGCTGGATCAGTGAAGCTGAAGACCCATATCGCCGATGCCATCAGGCACGGAATAATCCGGGGAAAGCTCAAACCGGGGGAGCAGTTACATCAGGAAAAAATTGCAGCCGCCATGGGGGTAAGCAGTATACCGGTAAGAGAGGCGCTTTCCGCCCTGAGAGAAGAGCGCCTTGTGACTTACTATCCGAATCGCGGAACCTTTGTTTCTGAAATAGATGCCGAAAAAGTCAAGGAGGCGTTTGAAATCCGATTTTTCCTCGAATCCGGGGCCCTCTCCCTTTCCTTACCCAAAATAGCCGAGGAGGATATCTGGGAGGCAGAACGTTTCCTTCGGCTGGAGTCAACAGAGACCCACGCCAGCAGGAAAACAGAGTACGATCTCGCCTTCCATACGGCTCTATGCAAACCCAGTGGCCGCCCCCATCTGCTGCAGTTGATCGAACAGATGCACGGGCAGACAGCCTGGTTCGTCAACATAACCGTCTATTTGATGAACTTTAAACGGCATCCTGAGTTCAATCATGAACATCTTTTCATGGCATGCCGCGAAAGGGATGTTGATAAATCGGTTTTCATTCTGAAAAACCACCTCCAATTTGCGAGTGACATCATTTGTGAAAATATCGACCCTTAAATCGGAGAACGCTGCCCATAGTATGCAACACTCTTCAAACAAAGGAGAAATGGTATGCAAAGGAGAGTCTTATCGATCTGTTTAATGTTCGCTTTGTTGATCCTGACTTCAGCATCATGGGGAGGAACCATATCCAAGGGGGTGATAAAAATCCCACATGTTGGCACTGAAACGGACGTAATCAGTTCTCCCTACCTGGCCCTTACAGCTACCTTTAAAAATATTGTGGAATCCCGGACCGATGGACGGTTCACAGTCGAGTCCTATCCCAACAAACAGCTGGGCGGGATGAAGGACACCATGGAACAGTGCGCCAGGGGGGTGGTCTGGGCCACGGCTAGCCAGAACTCGGGAACCCTCGCCGCAGTGTTCCCAGAGGTTCAGGTGTTGGAAATCCCCTATTTATTTGAAACGACAGAGCTTGGGATAAAGGTGCTTAATGGACCTTACGGGCAGGATCTCGATGAGAGGATTGCCAAGAAAACCGGCCTCAGGATGCTGGCCTGGCTGCCCAGTTCATTCAGGAACTTTTCCAACAACACGCGGCCTATCACCAAACCTGAAGATATGAAGGGGCTTCGCATCAGGTGTATGCCGGTTCCGACTCATCTTTCCATGGTTAAAGCCTTGGGAGCCTCGCCGACGCCCATTTCCTGGAGTGAACTTTACACCGCCCTTCAAACCAAGGTTGTCGACGGACAAGAAAATGCGCCTTATGTCGTTATCTTAGGGAAATTGCAGGAAGTCCAGAAGTATTACTCCCTGGACCACCACCTGCTGAATATCGCCCTTTTCCTGATGAATGAAAAATTCTTCCAGAGTCTGTCGCCCGAAGATCAGTGGACCATGAAGTTTGCCGGACGCCAGGCCCAGTTGGCCTTCCTCGGGGTTATCAAGGCCACGGAGTCCATGGACCTTAAAACTCTTTCCAAGTCAATGAAAATTAACGCTATCTCCCCTGAAAACTTCAAAAAATTCAAGGAAGCGGCGCAACCGCCGGTCATAGAGGCGGTAAAGGAAGCCGTGGGGCAAGAATCCATAGACCGCCTGCTTAAGGCCATCGATCAAGCTAAAACAGAATTGGGAATGTAATAAATGCGGATGAAAAAGAGCCTGCATCCAACGCGGGCTCTTTTTCGCTTTACGGACAGCTGGGCCTTGACTGGTTTTGATTTATGGCAGTGGAAAATCTCCGGACTGCTTTAGGGCCATAATCTCTCTAAGGGTTAAAAGAAATGAGTAAGTCAAATCGGCATGTTATCATTAAGTTTTCAGATTTTCTGGCCAAGACGGCAGAATTCCTATCCGCCGTTTCCATGGCCTTTATCATGGCCGTAATTATCATGCAGGTGATCTTGAGGTTTTTCTTTAAATCAAACCTGCCATGGGCCGAAGAAGTAGCGCGGTACCTGATGATCTGGGTGGTAATGATCATCAGCAGTGTGCTGGTCAAGGAAGACGGCCTGATCAAAGTTGATTTTTTTGATAATCTCTGGCCGAAAAAATTTCTGAAATACAGGGAGATACTTTACCAAGTCCTGATTCTGGTCTTATTTATCCTCCTGTTAAGAGAGGGGTGGAGCCAGGCGGTTTACGGCCTGGGCGGCACCATCTCAAGCCTGAATATTTCATGGTTCTGGCCCTACCTTGCCATCCCCGCGGGCATGACCCTTATTTTGATCCAGTTTATTTGTCAGAGTCTGGCCAAAATTCTCCGGCTGACATAGACGATAAGGGAATTATCAAAATGTCCCTAATAATAGTTATCGGGCTGATGATGGTCCTGTTGCTGGTGGGATCTCCGGTGGTGTTCGCCATCGGCATCGCAGGATTGACCTATTTTATCGTGGAACCCGGAATGTGGATGCAGGTGGGGGTCTATGCCCAGCGGTTCTACATGGGGATGGACAGCTTTGTCTTCCTGTGTATTCCCCTGTTTATCTTTTCAGGTGAAATAATGAAGCAAAGCGGCATGATGATGGATCTGGTCAAATTCGCCCAGATCATTGTCGGCCGTTTCAGAGGAGGCATGGCCTATGTGAATGTCTTGGCCAGCATGCTGTTCGGCGGAGTGACCGGTTCCGGCCTGGCCGATGTGTCGGCCCTGGGTCCCATTGAGATCGACGCCATGGAAAAGGACGGCTATGATCCAGCTTTTGCCGCCGCCTTGACCGCCACATCCGCCATCCAGGGTCCCATCATCCCCCCCAGCATTCCCATGGTGATTTTCGCCAGCCTGACCAATGCTTCTGTTGGCGCGCTCTTTCTGGCCGGAGCCATTCCCGGCGTCCTCATCGGGTTGGGACAGATGTGTGTGATTTTTGTCCTCGGGAAAAGACGCAATTTTCCCAAACACGAGGTCTCATACCGGATAAAAGATGTTTATCAAGCCACCAAGTCTGCCGCGTGCGCGTTGATGATGCCCTTCATCATTCTGGGCGGCATTCTATGCGGCGTGTTCACCCCCACCGAAGCGGCAGCGGTTGCCGCAGGTTACTCCCTGGTGATCTCCGTTGTGGTATACAAGCAGATCCGCCTTAAGGAGCTTTATCAAGCATTGGTAAACACCTCCAAGGTGACGGCATCCATCTATCTGATCGTGGGTTTCGTCACGGTCATCGGATGGGTGCTTGCTGCCGAACGAGTGCCCACCATGCTTACCGAGCTTGTTCAGACCCACTCCCCGGGGCCCTATCTGCTTTTGTTCATGCTCAACCTTTTTTTCCTATTCAACGGTATGTGGCTTTCTGATGTGGCCCAATTGGTTCTGTTCGCGCCGTTGTTCACGGGTATTTTTGCCACGATGGGCATCAGCCCCATTCATTTCGGCGCGGTAATGGTCGTCAACGTCATGATCAGCATGATCACCCCGCCATACGGGCTGGCCCTGTATCTGGCCGCATCTTTGGGAAAGGTATCGTTAAACCGGATTGTAAGGCAGACGCTCCCATTTACCCTAGTCAGCATTCTGGTCCTGTTTATTGTCACGTTCTTCCCGAGGATCATCCTCTTTCTGCCGCGGATATTCGGATTTGTTGATTAGTTAAGCCCGTTAAGGTGTTAAGGAGAAATAAAATGAAAGCTGCCCAAATTGTGGGTCCAAGGAAAATTGAACTGGTGGACATTGAGGAGCCTGAGCTGCCCAAGGACCAACCCGGGATGCTCAAGGTCAGGGTGGAGCGGGCCTGCCTCTGTGGTTCGGACTCTCCCTGGTTTGCCTACGATCACAGGGCCTCTGCGAACACCATCCCCACCCGCTGGAGCAAGGTGGAGGATTTTTCCCCTACCTATCCTCTGGCTCCCGGAAAGGCTGTCCATGAATGCCTGGGAACGGTGGTCTCATCGACTTCGGAAAGATTCAAGGAAGGCGATCTGGTGCTGGCCATGCCCCCGGGACAGGCAGGCCTTTGCCATTACTTCTGCTTTTCCGATGACCAGGCCGTATCGCTTCCCCGGGATGCAGTCCCGCTTGAGGAAATTCTCATGACCCAGCCTTTGGGCACCGTCATTTGGGCCTACAAAAAACTGGGGAACCTTCTGGACCTGGATACGGTGGTGGTCGGTTCCGGCCCCATGGGGCTATTGGCGACACACATGTTCGCCAATCTGGGAGCCAGGACGGTCATTTCCTTGGATAAACTCGACTATCGCCTGGAGGCGGCCAGGAAGATGCGGGCCACCCATACAATCAATGTCACGGAAAACGATCCAATGGAAGCGGTTGAAAAGATCACCGGCGGCAAAATGGCGGATGTGGTCTTTGAAGCTGTGGGACACCAGGATTATGACCTTGAAAGCTGCATGAACCTGGTTCGCGAGCAGGGTACTCTTCTGGGCTTCGGTATGCCTGACCGGACGGAATATGACGGCTTTCCCATCTGGGATTTTCTGACCCGAAACCTGACCATGATCGGTTCCGAGGGCCCGGACCCGATTCCGAATTACGCCCTGGCCAGGGACATGATCGCCCAGGGGCGGATCAATGTGGCTCCCTTGGTCAGTCATGTCCTGCCCTTCCAGGAGGTTCAAAAGGCCTTTGACCTATTTGTTGGCCGCAAAGACAAGGCCATCAAGGTTGTTCTGGATTACGATACCCTGAATGAGTAGCTATCTAAACATTTTAATAACCATGTCGTCTGGTAGTTGCGGCCAAAACAGACCGCCTGTTCGGAAAGATCAGGCCCAAACGTTTTAAGCGTGGGACTCCAAAAACAGAAAGCGGGTAATTATTATGTCCATGAAATTTGAAGGATTGTATACCGCCCTGGTCACCCCGATTAAGGACGGGAAAACGGACAAAGCAGCCATGGACCGTCTGCTGGATTTCGTCTTGGAAGGCGGCAGTGACGGTCTTGTGGTTCTTGGGGGAACCGGGGAGTACGGAGCCCTCACCCATGAACAGCGCACCGATGCCGTAACCTACTGCGTTGAAAAGACGGCCGGTTCGGTGCCCGTGGTTGTGGGCATTATCTGCCCCGGCCTGCATGACGCCATAGAGATGGGAAAAGAATCAAAGAAACTGGGCGCGGATGCGGTGATGCTGGTGACCCCTTACTATGTAATACCGGATCATCAGGGAATGGTGGAGCACCACCTCAGGTTCATGGAAAGTGTGGACCTGCCGCTCATTCTTTACAATATCCCCTACCGGACCCTGGTCAATATGCAACCTGAGACGGTCGCCGAAATCGTGGACAAGGCGGACGGCCAGGTGGTGGGCATTAAGGAATGCGAAGGCAGCATAGGGCAGGTCAGCCGGCTCATCTCCCTGGTGGGGGATAAGATTTCGGTGATCTGCGGTGATGAACCACTGTTCTGCCCCGACCTGATCCTGGGAGGAAAGGCCGGCATCCTGGCCACCTCCAATGTCATCCCCCGGTTCTGGAAGAAGATGTACCTCCTGATCAAACAGGGTGAAATAGATGCAGCGGTCAAGATGCACCTGGAGATCCAGCCTTTCTTAAAGACGATTTTCGGGCAGACCAATCCGGGTCCGCTGAAGGTCGCGCTTGAGCATATGGGTCTGGACTGCGGAGAAGCCCTGCTTCCCCTGCACCGGCCGGAACCTGAATATTGCGCCAAGATTGTGGAAGGGATGCAGCAGATCGAGCAGTGGTGGAAGTAGCCCCATTGGGTACCACCTATCTTGAATATGGGGGAGCTCCCCTTGATAGTCGGCATCCAGACGTAAAGGATTGAGAATGAATTCACCTGATTATGTGGGGACATGCTCAATCCCCCCTTTGGTTCCCATGGCTCAGTCTATCGATGAACCGGTGGTCGAGAACCCCAGGAAGACCGCCTTTGACCTGGCCTCGCAGCAGCTTAGGCAACGCGACGACATAGGTGCCGGGCATCGGGTGGCCATCACGGTCGGCAGCAGGGGAATCGGGGGACTTGCCCGGATCGTCAGGGGCTTGGTGGACGCTCTGAAAGAACGGGGGGCGTATCCCTTTATCGTTCCCGCCATGGGCAGTCATGGCGGGAACGACCCTGTCGTTAAAGCCCAGATATTGGCTAAGCTGGGCGTCACTCCGGAAACAGCCGGCGCCCCCATATCCCAAACCGCGAATATTGTCCGGGCTACGACCAGCCCTGAGGGCTCTCCAGTATTCTGCCAGGAGGAGGCTCTGGAAGCCGATTCCATCATTTTAATGAACAGGGTCAAACCTCATACGGATTTCAGGGGTGAAATCGAAAGCGGCATGGTTAAGATCGCCTGCGTCGGGCTGGGGGGAAAGCTCGGTGCCCAATGGGTCCACCAGCGTGGATATGATTATCTTGCCGGGCGTATCAGGCAGGCAGGAGGGGCTGCAATCCAGGAGCTCAATATTCTGTTCGGACTCGCAATCATCGAGGGCCATTCCGGCCTGCCTTCTTATCTGGAGGCTATTCCGGCGGACCGAATTTTGTCCAGAGAGCCGAAACTGCTTGAACGGGCCCAAAAAGCCGTTTTAAAGCTACCGGTGATCAGGCATGATCTTTTAGTGGTGGGGAAAATGGGCAAAGAGATCAGCGGGCTCGGCCTGGATTCCCAGATCACCGGCCGCTACCCATCGGGAAAGGTCCCCCCGGGAGACAACATACCTGACATCCAACGGGTAGTAATCTTGGACCTGTCCGAGGCTTCCGAGGGAAATGCATCGGGCGTCGGCCTTTGCGATATCACCACCCGGCGGCTGTACAACAAGATCGATTTCAAGGCCATGTATGGCAATGTCATCACCTCCAGGGGCTCTGCCTCGGCCAAGATACCAATGGTAATGGAATCTGATCAGGAGGCCATATCCGTTGGCATCTTGACCTGCCATCAAAAGGAAGACCAAGCCTTGGGAATGATTCTCATCCGGGACACTCTTCACCTCGACCGTTTCATGGTCTCGCCTCCCCTGGTCGCTGCCTGTGAACAGGCTGGTGCCAAGGTAACAGCGTCTGAGGAGGTACTGCAATTTGACGGAAACGGTAGCCTGGTCTGGCCGGAACTCCTGATGGAATAGGCATAATTAATCCGAAATTATCATACCGGGGCAGATTCAAAGAGCGGCGGTCGTGTTTTTCTTTGTGACCTTCTCCCCGTATCTTGGTCCATTGATAGAGTGAGTCTTCCGGCAAAATTGGATAAATTTGATGTAGGAGGATTTTGCGGTGAAGAAGAGACAATTTACCGAGGAACAGATCGCGTTCGCGCTGCAGCAGGCCGAGCATGAGACGCCAGTCAAGGAGGTAATTCGTAAGAAGGGGAGATCGGAGCAGGTTTTCCATTGGAAAATGAAATTCAGTTGTATGGGCTACGATTTTGTTGTTTATGAAATAACTTCCCTATGCTCTTCATTTATCCCCAGAAAGATATCTCTTCAAACCCTTACCGATATTTTCCATCAAAACCTGTACTGGCTCAGGTGTCCATCCAGGTGTCCAAGACCAATCCAATTCCCCCTATCTCAACCTATCCAGAGCCAAAGGTAATGACAATCTATCCCCTTCTAAATCCAAACAAAACGACCTCTCCCCAACTCTCTGGGCAAGTAATACACTGCACTTAAAATCCCTTGGGACTTTGTCCCGTGCGGGTTCGACCCCCGCTCCCGGCACCAATGATTTCAACAAGTTATGCCCTCCAGAAAATTCCCTCCTCCGGGCCGCTTCCGGCCTGGTGTCCATATAGGTGTCCATTTTTCCCGGGAACCGCCGAAAGCAAAATGACAGGGGCGTATTTTGAGGGGTTGGTCGGGTGGGTGAGGGAAGCAGGGGAAGGTGTTAGGCAGATTTGTATGGGGACACAAGGTGGTATTTGGTCAATGATAAATCCATGTTAGAGGATGAGAAGGTTTTTGATGGATTCGGCAGTTGGGACTGACCCGGTTGGCTTTGGTCATTAGGGATTTGTCTGTGATCTCGCGAGCCCGAGACGGTTACTCGGACTGAAAAGCCCCGTGGATGTTTAATTTGGTCTTCTCGAGCTGGTGAAAGCCTAAATCACCGTCAACTGATCTGCCTTGATCATTTTGAATGGCCCCCAACTCGGTCCCAATCCCTGTTCCACTTTCCCTGACGTTGGAAACTTTAAGAAATGCGATCGTGCCCAAGTTTGCTTATAAGGCAGGAAATAGTATTTTGCAGATAAAAAATTTAGTTACTTTGAGGCCGCAACTTTCTTAAATATTTTCAAAAACCGATCGTTGATTATCTGTTTTTGCCATTTTTCCGGTTCCCCGTGAACATGCAAGAGAAGGTAAAAATATTCCTCAAAAAAATATGAAACAGGATGGTTTCCCTTAATCTCGAGCAAAGCCGGTCCGTGGCAATCACGCAATTTTTTTAAGCTACCACATGGGCATTTGTGGTGACCTCTATAATTATCTTCTGCCAATACCCTGAGAAGGCTCAAAACTTCAGAGTCTTCATCAACAGAAAATAGTATTTTATAATTGCTTAGTATTTCTGCGAATGATTGTCTTTTCCCTTCATCACCATGATCGAACTCGCCGAATGGAAGAAAATTGTATTCCATAAGGTGGGTATAGCCATATAGATATGGAATAAGAAGGTGCTCAATAAACCCTATTAAATCTGGTTGCTTACTGAATTGCCTCATGATTTCAAGAGGAGTAGTGAGACAGGCAAAGCCATCCGGATTGGTATGAAAATCGGAGGGTATTCTACCCCCAATCTCCCTTGCTTTTGGCGGGACCTTGGGATAATTTTTAGGGACTATAATTTCAACATTATAGCTATCTACAAGCCTGACCCTATTAGGTATTGTATCAAAATCCAGGACGCCCGAAATAGTTGCACCCTCATCACAAAAGGATATGGAGAGCCCGCGATATTTGGTGCTCGCTTCGGCAAAGTGCCTTTCAATCAGCGCTCTAGTTTTTTTTATCAATATCCGCCCATGGTTTACTAGGATCACTTATTTCAACACGAGGGATATCACTTTTGCTTGATGTGATTATAGCAGGTGCGCTCCCAATGAATATCCCCTTGGATGCCCTTCCAACGATATCTGATCCGAAAGATTCTTCGAGTTTCTCGCCCATACTTTTGATGTCGCCGTAGCGGGTTAGAATTTTAACGAGATCCTGGTGAGCCCAGACGACCCATTGGAAGAAGGCTTTGGCCCTACGGTGATCGTTTTTGTGCCATTTGTCGGCAAAGTTTTCACCGGGGTTGACTGGATTCGGTATAAACCAGGTTCCATCGTCGAATCTTGATATTAACCCCCTCGAAGCATATCTCTCGTCCAACCGAAAACCAGGTGTAAGCAGCCCGGCGTGATGGATCAAACCAGCAAGGATATTTTCCAAGGCTAAGACTACATCCTTTTCTTGATCATACAAATAGGCTGCGAGGGTGGTGATAATCATCGAAATCGGCTTTTCTTTTTCCCATTGATGACCTGCGAAACATTGATCTCGGTGTCGCTTCAGAATCTGGATAACTCTCTGGAGTGGAGTCCTTATGAGCTGAGTGGGAACATCCGCTACACTCGCGTATAAACGCTGGTTGGCTTCATACAGGTCTTTCCGCTGTTGGGATTCCATCAGAAGGTATGTAAACTTCATCCTTTCATAAAACCAATCGGCGTATCCATTGGGATTACTGGGACTCCATTCGTAAAAACCGTATCCGCCTTTGTCTGTTATCGCAATTGCCTGATTCGCCAAGTCAGGCGGGACTGCGAGATTCACACAGCCCTGCTTAATGGAAAATTCTTCAGGGATGCTTGGAAGCACGTCAAGGTGGAACCCAACCCCATCATCTTCCGCATACTTCAGCGTCCAGCAACGCCTGCCTTCATCATCCATCATCCGTTGGTATGTGCCGTGTGACCTCAGCCTGTCACCGACCATATGCTTGATGGATTTGGAGGAGGTTTGATTTTTTTTGATTTGAAGCTCACAAACAAGGTCAATGTCATAGTCTGACTCTCGCCCTTTTTTAAGAGGTCGAACCACTGTACCGAGCCTGAATGAGCCCTGTGTGTAGATTTTCGGCTCAGCAGTAGCCCCTTCATAATAGCCATCCTGAAGATATCTGCCCGCCGCTTCATATCGATCTACGGCCTGTTTGTACTTGCTTGGCGCAATGTCAAGCTCGTTGGCAATATTTTCAAGAAGCTGATTGTAATCAGTCCTTAAATCTTGAGTCACTTCTGCACTTCCTATTTATGGAGCGGTTTGTACTCGTGCGCACGGTGATCGGAAAATAACTGGGTAAACTTTGGCGATAAATGCCGACTCTCATGCGCTGCCTTACTGATCAAGCCTTCCTTCGAAAGTTTGTCCAATTTGAACAAGCCGTCTGGGACTCTCGGATCAAGTCGGTATATTTTTTCAGGGCCAAGAAGGTGCATAGCTTGGGTATGGGTTCCGATGCTCTGTCCTCTCATGATTACTTCAAGTCCGTCTGACTTCCACTGCCAAATACCACCAGCATCCAGCTTGTCAGAGCGTCCTTTACAAACGTCAGTTGTGCCAAGGCTAAATACTTTGATCGAATCCAAGGACTGTCCCAGGAGACTCACGGCTTCAGTGATGCCGACCATTGTTGGGTTGTTAGCCCAAACGCCTCCGTCAACCAACCTGACATGGTCCACTTTGGTAAAAGCAGGGAAATAGGTTGGGGCGGCGCTAGTGGCCATGCCCACCTTCCAAAGAGGCACTTTCCAGTCCCGCTTGAGTCTTTCGTGATGCGGGGTTTTAAAAAGATAAACGTCATCCTCACCGATGTTGTAGGCCGGAATCACCAGACGTTTATTGCAATCGGCAAGGCACTTCTCTTGGAAACATGACTTCAAAGCCATCTCAAGCGGCTGAGGATCGTATTTACGACGGATCAATCTTTTAAGCCCGAGGCCAATTTTTTCAGGGAAAATCGCTGGACCGAGCTTGACATAAAAATCCACTAAATCCACTGGGGTGAGGCCAGCTCCCAACCCAAGGGCAATCAGCCCACCCGTTGAGGTACCAACTATCAGATCAAAATGATCTACGATATTGATATCGAGATCCTCTTCAAGAAAGGTAAGAATCGCGGCGGAGAACAGGCCTTTGATGCCCCCACCATCTAATGACAGGATTTGAAATCTGTTGGCCATGCGCATCCCCCAAACACTACTCCTTGAAATTAGTTAAGAACGTTCATCAGTTTTGTCAAGATATGGTATATATTTTTGTATCAAACTACGACATGTCGTTGTTTTACTAAATGCGGGATTTGGAATAGACAGAAGATTTCATAAAATGATTTGTTCCACAACATCTGGCAACGCATCATCTGGGGGTCAACCGGTAGGGACTATTTTCGATTTTTTTGTGGTTTTGATTAAAATAAATAGCGACTTTGCTTAAAGATTATGCTTAATTAATCGGTAGAAGCATAGGAGATCGCAACCATGATAAAAGCTCAGTGATTCCATCAAGGCAAAGACCTACACCAAGATCATGCTCAACCACGGCAATGGAAAGGATACCCTTGACATATAGAGGTGTATGAACCTCAATAAAGAGCAGGCAGGCTTCATCTCCATATTGCCTATGGGAAATGCGATTGTTTCAATGCTTGGGAGGGTGTTTACGCCTGCACTTGATGATTTCCGTCATTATTACATTATTTTTTGAGGACTTAGACGTCTAATAACAGCATTGATTGCGATTGGAGATGGAAGTGAATCTTACACCTGTCGAATCTATAACCTTGTTAATATCACTAATTTCAATTGTTGGGAACATTATTCAATGGCGTCTACGAAAAACAATGAGGAAAAATTTAAAACATTTATTACAGGCGACGTATAATCAGTTTAGACAGATTACTAATTTTGTAGATGCATTCAGACTGATTGAAAGTGATAATAAAACTAGTATTTATGATGTAGCGATCAGAAGAGGAAACGAAGTGGCAGGGGTTTCATCCTCGGCAAGATCTCATATTACATCATTTATGAGAGAACACCTTGATTGTGTTCCAAGAAACGAACACTGGGATAAACCTGTAGCATCACCACTTGAAAGAGTTAAAAAAGAAAATGAAGTATAGATCCATAATTTGAAGGGGAGACAATCGGTGCCAATAAAGAGATATGAGCTAAAAGAGATGAATGAAATGCTTAAAAACGGCCTAACTTTTGCTGAAATTAATAGAAAATATGATAAATATGATTATTGGGAAATATACTGGGAAACCAATGATTTCAGCTTTCGCGGAAAGAAAACGATGATAACCAATCGAATTAATAAAATCGTCAAGTCGAAATCTCTTTCAGAAAGGCGTGAATTAGCTGAGGAAGCCAAATGTCTGTTTAATGAGCTTTATTCTCAACTAAAGGATAATAGCAAGAAGTTAATTGAAATTGATCGTGTGCTCAGGAAATAAAACGGAAACACGTTTTGAGGATGTCAGCCTTTTGACCTGAAGTAACTCAGGTTTAATTTGATAACTAGCGATATTTATTGATGATCATGGTATATTCCTTTGTGGGCATAACATCAAACCCAGAAAGGAGAACGAAACCATGATCACCCACCAGAAGCTTATCAGACCCAAGATGGAGCTGCCAGATTTAGCCTCCTACCTGAAAAACGTATCCGAGGCCTACCGTGTTATAGGCTACAGCCGAGACACCTTCTATCGGGTCAAGAAGGCCTATGAGGAGTGAGAGGTGGCCCCATTTCTTTGGACCACATTTCGGCGTAGATAAGATCACCAAATTCGATGGTTCTTATAAAAAATTCAAAATACTATTTGACCCAAATATGAGTTTATTGAAAACTACCAGACAAGGTTGGTTTAACCACAATCTAATCACTTGGGTATCGTAGTGATAAAAACAATCTCCCTCCCTGCTGAAGTCTACTCAGTCAAAGCAGTTCAGAGGGCTGCCTATGATCTCGGGGATGTAGTCCAGGCAAGTATCGAATCATGTAAAAACGGCCCAATAGAAGTTTCATTCAAGGTAACTTCAGGTGATGATTGCCAAAACGATGAATTCATTTCGAGGTTTAAGCAATCGGCATTAGATCATCAGGTAAGGATTGACACCGAGACAGAATTCAAGACGATTAGACAAATTCTAGCAGGCTGTTGAAAAACTCAGTATACCGGTTGAAAGAACAGGTATTGGCTGCTAGCCTGGTTTCACCTTAAGGAGGAGACCGGGATGCGGGGAGTCAAAGATAGCGAAGAGGGGATGTTCAGCTACCTATCGCCAGAACAGCGTGTTCCAAAGAATCATCCTCTTCGGCCAATCCGGGATATGGTTGATTCGGCATTTGCGGAGATGTGGTCGCAATTGGAGACGATTTATTCATCGACCGGTCGTCCTTCGATTCCCCCGGAAAGCCTTCTTAAGGCGCTGCTGCTGCAAATATTTTATTCGATCCGCAGCGAGCGTCAGTTGATGGAGCAGATGGATTACAATCTCCTCTTCCGCTGGTTCGTTGGTCTGAGCATGGATGATCCGGTCTGGTATCACTCGACCTTTTCCAAAAACCGAGACCGGTTTCTTCAAACCGATCTGGCCGAGTCTTTTTTCCGCTCCATTCTGGCCCAAGCCGATGAGGCCCATCTTTTGTCCGAGGATCATTTCAGTGTTGACGGAACGCTCATTGAGGCATGGGCGTCGATGAAAAGCGTCAGACCCAAGGATCAATCCCCGGATGAGCCGCCCAAAGGAGGCGGACGAAATGGGACAGTTGATTTTCGCGGCCAGAAGCGGAGGAACGAGACCCATGCTTCGACCACGGATCCCGAGGCCAAATTGTTCCGCAAGGGTAAGGGCAAAGAGACCAAGTTGTGCTACATGGGCCATGTTCTGATTGAGAATCGCAACGGGTTGGTTGTCAACAGCCGGTTGACCCAGGCCAGCGGTAAGGCCGAGCGTGAAGCGGCGCTGGACATGGTCGGCGACCTGAAAGGTGAGCACAGAATCACGCCGGCGGCTGATAAAGGTTATGACGCCAAAGAGTTCGGCCACGATCTCCGCGATCTTGAAGCGACCCCGCACCTGGCCCAAAACAATACCAACAGGCGCTCGGCCATCGACGGCCGAACCACTCGCCATGAAGGCTACAAGATCAGCCAACGATTCCGTAAACGAATCGAAGAAGTTTTCGGTTGGGCCAAGACCGTTGGTAATATCCGCAAAGTCAAACACCGGGGCGTCAAGAAGGTAGCTTTGAATTTCACCCTGGCCATGAGCGCCTACAACCTGGTCAGGATGAAAAACCTCCGGGCCCAGGTCGGACCATGAGCAAAACCATGTTGGCCGCCACTCTCCTTACCCCATAGGAGTCCTGGCGAGAACCTATAGCATAGACTCAACGTTTATGCAGCGAACGCAGACACTGCATACTCACATCACTTTCTGATTCTGACCCACATGTGACCACTCATTGGTTACAAAAGGATGCTTTTTCAACAGCCTGATAGGACTTGTATCCGTGGAATCAGGCTGATAGCCTTAACTCAGTTAAGAAGGAGACTGGGATGCGGGGAATAAACGATAGCCAAGACGGGATGTTCAGCTACATATCACCGGAGCAGCGGGTACCCAAGACCCATCCATTACGACCTATCCGAGAGATGGTGAACCGAGCTCTGATCGAGATGTGGCCGAAGTTGGAGGGAATATATTCGCGGACCGGCCGTCCTTCGATTGCACCCGAGAGGCTTCTTAAGGCGCTGCTTTTACAGATATTATATTCTATCCGGAGCGAGCGCCAGTTGATGGAGCAGTTGGACTACAATCTTTTGTTTCGATGGTTCGTGGGCTTAAGCATGGATGATTCCGTTTGGGACCACTCGACTTTTTCCAAGAACCGGGATCGGTTTTTGGAGACCAACCTGGCTGAGTCGTTTTTCAAGTTGATTTTGGCCCAAGCCGATGAGGCCAACCTTCTGTCCGAGGATCACTTCAGCGTTGATGGAACCCTCATTGAAGCTTGGGCATCGATGAAAAGTGTCCGTCCCAAGGATCAATCCCAGGACGATCCGCCCAACGGGAGGGGCCGCAACCAGGCGGTGGATTTCCGAGGCCAGAAGCGGAAGAACGAGACCCACGGTTCGAGCACCGATCCCGAAGCCAAAATGTTTCGCAAGGGCACGGGCAAAGAGGCCAAGCTTTGCTACATGGGCCACGCCTTGATTGAAAACCGGCACGGACTGGTGGTGGACAGCCGCCTGACGCAGGCCACCGGCAAGGCCGAACGGGAAGCGGCGACAGACATGATCTGCGATCTTAAGGGTCAACACAGGATCACTCTGGCGGCTGATAAAGGCTATGACACCAGGGAGTTCATCCAGGATCTTCGGGATCTTGAGACAACCCCGCATGTGGCCCAAAACAACACTAACAGGCGCTCGGCCATCGACGGCCGGACCACTCGGCATGAAGGCTACAAGATCAGTCAGCGCTTCCGTAAACGTATCGAGGAGGTCTTCGGGTGGGTGAAAACCGTCGGGAATCAGCGCAAGGTCAAACACCGGGGTATAAGGAAAGTCGGCTGGAATTTCACCCTGGCCATGAGCGCCTACAATCTGGTCAGAATGAAGAACCTCCTGGCAGAGGCCGGGCGGCCATGATCAAAGCCCTGGTGAAGTGTGCGCCATCCTCCTTGAAGGAGGCAGGATGGGGTCAATCAACCGGTAATGAAACCTCCGGTAATGGTCCAAACTACTAAATCCTCAGATCAAATCGTTTGGTTGGTCCAGCAGGATGACAATATATGACTCAAAACCAGGCTTTTTCAACACCCTGCTATACTCCAAGACGAGAAAATACCCCCATACATGCTCAAAATCGACTTGGACCATAGCTTAATCAAGGCGGCCATGGCCTGGTTGCCATCTGATTTGCAGGCTCGAGACGAGCAGGAACGAAGGGAATGGATTGGATTGCATCAAAAGCTGCTGTGGATGATCTTGAATGACTATAAGAATCCAGCATAGAGAATGGGATCCCATTTGTAGCGAGTGGGATATCTGGGCTTTGGGGAAAATAGGTCGAATGATCCTGCACCTGCGGCCCGAGGAAAAGCCCGAGGACTTCTGGCAACCGATCTTCGAATTAGGCGCGCCAGGGCATATGTGGATAGATGGCTTTTTGTCAGGCTTCATTCCCGCTGGTCTTGAACAAGCTCCTGCTTCAACGCTCTTTATGCGGTTATGGCGAGACATGCTTGAATACGCTTTGGCCTCGGAGCAATGGAGCCACGAGAGCGAGTGGTGGCCGCCGTATTTGGATCAAAATTGGATAAGTGTTAGCGGTGGACCCCATTGGTCGGACAGTCAGGCGGCGGCACTAAGGTTGAATCGACAGATAATCATCACGCCGCCTTCATGCCCCTTGTCCATCCCTGGGCATGCCCAGGGATGCTTGGCGGGCTTCCGAGATATACCTCGTTCGGGGTGCGGTCGTCCAGGCTGGAGTGTCCCCTCTCGAAGTTGTAGAAGTCGATCCAGTTCCCAACTCCCGTCTTCAGTTCCTTTCCGTTTGGGAAATCATTGAGATAGATACATTCATACTTCAGCGACCACCACAGCCGCTCGATGAAAACATTGTCCATCCAGCGGCCCTTGCCGTCCATGGAGATGGCGATGTTGTTGTGTTTAAGCACATCGGTGAACTCCAGGGAGGTGAACTGGCTGCCCTGGTCGGTATTGAATATTTCCGGTTTCCCGTACCGGCCAAGGGCATCTTCCAGGGCGGCTACGCAGAGGTCGGCCTCCAGAGTATTGGAAACCCGCCACGACAGCACCCGACGGGAGTACCAGTCCATGATCGCCACCAGATACATGAAGCCACGCTTCATGGGCAGATAGGTGATGTCGCTGCACCAGACCTGATTGGGGCGATCCACGGACAAATCCCGCAGCAGATAGGGATAGATCCGGTGCTCGGGATGGGGCTTGCTCAATCTCGGTTTGGGATAGACAGCCGAAATACCCATCTTTCTCATCAAACGCCTGATCCGTTTACGGTCAACGCAGTAGCCTCTTCGGCGAAGATGTCTGGTCATGCCCCTGGTGCCGAAATGGGGCGCTCGCATCCACTGACGGTCGATCAGGCGCATCAATTTCAGATTCAGGGGCGACTCCCCCTGAGGCTGATAGTAGAACGTCGAACGGTTGATCCTCACCAACCGGCATTGACGGGCAATGCTGAGCCTCTCGTGATTGGGATCGATCATCTCTTTCCTCCGGGCGCGGCTCAACGACCGAAGGCTTTGGCCAAAAAATCCCGCTCCACCGTCAACTCGCCGATCTTGGCGTGAAGCTCCTTGATTTCGCCCTGGTGGCTGGTTTCCTTGGCCTGGCGGCCCTTACTGGAGAACACGTCGGCAAGACCATCTACGGCCTGCTTCTTCCATTTGGTTACCAGCGTCGGATGAATCTCGTACTTGGCCGCCAATTCGGCGATCGTTTGATCCCCTCGTAGGGCCTCCAAGGCCACTCTCGACTTGAACGTTGCGTTGTGCTGCTTCCGCTTGGCCATCTCTTCTCTCCTATTCTCATGGCCGATTCAACCTAACACAACTGTCCGATTTCTGGGGTCCACCGCTTGTTATAGGGCTTAATTGGCTTAGATTTACTGAATACCGTTGGAGTAAAGCGTGTATTCCGTTGGTAAACTCTATGGTGGACATGTATCAACTGTGGGCGGAACGCTGCTTAGCGCAACCTTCCTGCGCCGGGGTTTTCATCGTCTTTTTGGCTACTCCGGCGGCTCGAGACTTGCGGGTAAATGGCTTGACTTGGCTTGTCCAAGGACTGGGAAAAGGGGGTAGGGATTGGTTTGACCAACGTTACCTTCAAGATAATCTTTTCCAGTTGCTTCTTACTATCTGGACCAATCTTGAAACCGCTCTACGTCAAGATGAACAAGCCTGGACGGCCTTCTTTAAGCTTTTAGATACTTTGGTAACTCGTCAGCATAGACCAGCGTTGGAACTGCAGCATCGCATAGGAAGTTAAGCCTGGGAGAGTATATTTGACTCTTATAATAAATTAATAAGCTGGTGAATAGGGAGCAATGGAGATATCTATCTAAGAGAGTAAGACAACAATTCGGCAAGAGCTTATCATCAGACGGAGGGTAAAGGTCGTCGAGTATAGGTCGACTCAAATACCACCCTCTGGGACGTAGAATCGCCGTTCAGGCCCGACATTTAAAATAAGAGGGAGCACTCTCCCATGTTTGATGAACGCGCCCAGAAGTTTGGGTTGCCAGATTCTCTGCTTGTGCCTATTGCCGCGCGTAGCGTTGAGGCCATCGAGTTATACATTGGGAAAGCAATAACGCTGATAAAGGGTCGTTCTGGTCGTGTTAATGCAATTGCAATTGTTCCGCATCACTGGCCGCCGCGAAAAGAACCGGACACCCCGCTCTGGGCCCACGAAAAGGCCGTGGAATATGCCCAACGCCTCCATCCCAAAAAGCAAGTGTGGGTTCATGTCGACTATACGAATTACCGAAAAGCATACATTCGTTTAGGCATGCCCGAAATCCCGTCAGGATATGTGCTTGATCATATTCAAAACAGGGAAGCGATCCGGTTACGTGAGTACTCCCATCCATACCTGCGTCTCTGCCCTGTTTCTCGGCAGGTTAACACAAGTGGGGGTACCAATACGGGTGGGGAAGGAATGGAAAAAGAGTTCCTTCGTTCCTTAAAAAAACGACCTGATTCTGAGCGGAAAAAAATCCGGGAAATTTTAAAATGTGAGATAGTCTATGCAGATCCAATGGATTTAACAAAAATGCTCGACATCGCACCCGGAACTCAAGTTTTAGGTGGGGTTGGGAAATCGCTTAAATTGTTTTATGTATAAATAGGGGTCGTTTCCGGAAAAGGCTGAGCGGTGGGCCCTCAACTACCGGACCGTCTGGTGATCTAAACCGAATCAACGCGCCGCTTAGCGAAGACTCAGCTCCTCCACGATACTGGCCTTGCGAACCTGCTCGCATATATCTACACCATACATCCTCCACCGTTCGATTCAACTCGAACTATGGAGTGGGCCCCAGCGGCACATTTTTTAACAGGCTTTTCTACCTCCTCAACGGCTGGCCACTGGTACGTTTTCTCTACGCCTTTTACACAATTTCCTATTGATTCCCTGTGGCCCATTGCCAAACGAGATCGTAACTGGCGCCCCGACCACTGCCAGGGTTACGTTTGAGGATACCCTTATTAACCAAGTCGGTCAGGTCTCTTTTGGCCGTCTCCCGGCTGACCTTGGTCAGATTCTTGTATTTTCGATTGGTCATGCCGCCTTCAAAACCGTCCGGACCGGCTTCCATAAAACGGGTGATCACCTTCCTCTGACGCTCGTTGAGTGCTTTCTCCGAATGGACATGCCAGAATTTGGCTTTATCCAAGAGAGGTGGCCCCATTTCTTTGGACCACTTTGCGGCGCATTTAAGGTGGACAGTTTTATGGATCACGCCGCCTTTCTTTGGCAAGCCAGAGGGGGTACCCCCTCTGGCTTGAAGGCCTTTTGATATTCGATCATCGGCTTTTTTCCGTCAAGGGCGGAGTGGGGCCGACGGTAGTTGTAGAGGTCGAACCACCATCTCAGTAAGCCGCGCAACTGGCTGAGGGTCTCATCTTCCCTCAGATAAACGCATTCGTATTTCAGCGACCGCCACAGACGCTCGATCATCACATTGTCCAACCAACGGCCCCGGCTATCCATGGATATTCTGGCCCCGGCGTCTTTGACTCCTTTAGTGAACTCCCGACTGGTGAACTGCGAGCCCTGGTCGGTGTTGAAGATCTCGGGAACCCCGTAACGGGACAGGGCCTCGTTCAGGGCATCCACACAGAAGTCGGCATCCATGGTGTTGGACAGCCGCCAGGACAGCACCGCCCGGGTGTGCCAGTCCATGATCACCACCAGGTACATATAGCCACGTCTCATGGGAATGTACGTTATATCGCTGCACCACACCTGGTTGGGCCGATCGATCGCCAGGTTCCTGAGCAGGTACGGATAGACCTTGTGGTCAGGATGCGGCTGGCTGGTTTTGGGCTTGCGGTAGATGGCCATCAGCCCCATCTTACGCATCAACCGCTGAACCCTTTTGCGGCCCACTCCATAACCCAGATCGCGCAGTGAAGTCCGTATCTGCCTGGAACCATAAAAGGGGCATTCCAGGAACAGCTCGTCGATCTTTTTCATCAACTCCAGGTTGCACGGTGACTCACCAACAGGCTTATAATAATAGGAAGATCGCCTCATGCTGAGAATCTGGCATTGCCGCCGGATGCTCAGTTCGGAATGGGTCCTATCAACCATACCCCGCCTTCGCTCTATACTCATATCTTGGCGAAGGCTTTGGCTAAAAAATCATTCTCAACCGTCAACTGCCCGATCTTGGCGTGAAGCTCCTTGACCTGGGCATCTTTGTCCTGGGTATCTCGCTTCCTGCGGCCGGAAAAGGAATCCACAATCCCTTCCTTGGCCTGCTTCTTCCAAGTCGAGATCTGGTTAGGGTGGACTCCGTACTTGGACGACAACTCCGACAGAGTCTGCTCACTGGATAAAGCCTCCAGGGCCACGCGTGCCTTGAACTCAGGACTGAAATTTCTACGCTTGCGGGACATATTCAGTTCTCCTCAGATGCTGATATGTCCACCTTAGCACCTGGTCCAGTTCTCCGGGTCCACCTCTACTTGCGAAAACTGACCTGTCCGATCGTATATAATCCGCCTGATTATCCGAACATGGGAGAGATGAGCTGATTTCAGCACCCCAAACGGTGCCAGGCCGATTGGTCAAAAAGTGAGCACCGCCTCACTCTCTTCGATAATCTCGGGTATCTTGTCTTCGTCGATCATATTGATGCCTTCTATCAACTGGTCCTCGGTTAGGCCCCTGCTCTCCAGATCCTTGCGGTAACAGCTTGCAACGCCCCCCTCTTTTATATAGTCCTCCATAAGGTGGGTGTTATAACCAGGATTTGTCAGTGAGTTGAAAACTCCGTCGTCCACAAACAGGACATGGGGTTCCATGGCCGAGGAGAACATGGCCCAGGCCATGCGTATTCCGTGGGTGGCGATCTCCTCGCCTTTGGGTTTTGTAATTATCAGACATGCGTTTCCAATCATTTGTCGCCTCCAGAGCCGATTCCCGCAGCACCGCGTCAATGGCCTATCGAGAGAAGCACATTTGTGGTCAACAAAAACCGAATGAAGGTTTCACCCACGTCGCCCCATTGCACGCCGTCGCGGTAATCTTCACCCTCGGTGCCCCGGCCGTATTCATTGGTATGGCAAGTCGCTATCTGAGCGCCCATGCTGGCAAGCTCTTCAATCTCAGGCCCAATCTTGCCAATATCCTGGTGGCCCTTTAGCCGCTCGCTAATCCGCACACGTCCCTCAATGGGCTTCTCCTTGTTGGCCAGATTAACCGCGTTGCCGAACAGGAACATATTCACGCCATGTCCGGCCTCAAGTGCTGCCCTGGCCAAGCCTACAGCCAGCAACGCGTCTTCATTCTCCTGATACCCTGACATCAAGACAATGGTCAGTGTCTTGGACATTTCCCTCTCCTTTTCTTATAGACAAACCGTTTTCTCGTGTTCGCCCATGATCAAGGGAACCATCTGATCGTAATCCACCACCTGGCATTTATCCGAGAGCTTGACCTGGCGCGAGGCCAGACAGGGCTTTGATGCATACACTTCTTCCACGCCGATGTCCCGGAATTTATCCACCATGAAGTCCGAAGCGTAGAAAACTCCGTCGCCGGCCAACAGGACGTCCGGGTCCTGGTCAGCAGCCAGGAGGCTTATTCGTTCCAGCAATCTTGGATTGGTCTTGTTAATTAATAGCAACATTTCCGCACCCTCCAGCGACGGGGTCAGTCATTCTTCATCCGTATGGTAATATCCATCTCAATGGCGTCTTCCAGCGAATAGGTCACCAGCGACCCTCGCTCCATGGTTTCTTTGGTTTCTTCAAAGGCGTCGCGATATTTTTCGTCAAGGTCGACCACCACGTCGATGCGCATCACGGTGAACCGGGTCCGGGACACCTGGTCCTTTTCCTTTTCTATTTCCGCCTGGGCCGACAGGCCCTTGATCTCCGCGCCCTGCTGGACCAAGCTGTTGTAGAAACTGTTGGTGAAACAGGCCAAAGCCGCTGTGCAGAGCAGGCGGGCGCCGTAATGATCGTTGGCCATCTCTTCCTTGGCGATTCCGGTCCGATCGATAACTATTTGGGGCAGAGCCTTCGCCCCCACTTCGAAATCGAAGCGGTCGGCCTGATCATGAACTACACTTGTAATCACAGGTAGTTGTTCGGGCATTTTGTTATCCTTTCTTCGAGGCTATTAATCAGAAATTTCATTCGCCGCGGCCGAATAGACGCCCCGGGCCATGACCGAGGTTTCCCTGCGGGAACGCTCCAAGTAGACTCGTTTGGCCAAGTCTTGAGCCGCGGCGTTGTCCGCCCCGGCCAGGCAGGTCCATTCGGCCAGATGGGTGGCCACCCGGATATCACCTTCGGCCATGAGCTTCTCCACCCGCTCCATGAGCTTGTCCTGATCGCCGATCAGGGAGATCACCTCCCTGGCCAGGGCCTTTTCCGAGGCCGGCTTCAGGTGTGACGGGACGCCATCATACCAGCCGCCGTAATGTCGCCAGATGTTGCGAATGATGAATTCAGGTTCGTCGTAGCTGGGGCGAAGGTAAGGCAGATTGATCAGATCGTCCGGAATCTTGACCGATTCGATAATCCGTTCCAGCCTCAGCCCCTTGTTCATCAGTTGAAGGACTTGGTTGTGAATATGCTCGAGCAGTGTGGCCGTATCGTCCAGGGCCTTGGAGACCCGCTCCTGGCCGATAATCGGGACGCCGTGTCCCGGAGCCAGTATTTCCGGTTGCAGGTTGGCCATCCGTCGCAGGGCCGTCGCCCATTCCAAACTGTAGCGCTGCACTTTTTGGGGATTGCCCGCGTTGGGCATGGCCCAGATGAAGAAATCCCCGGTACAGACAATTCGCTCGTCGGGCAGGTAGATCCAGGCGTGGTCGTCAGTCTCGCCACGCCCATGCCGGACTAAAATCCTTTTCCCCCCAATCTTGAGGTCCAATTCGTCGCGGAATAATATGTTCGGATAGGTGAAATCCTCGCTGTAGCCCGCCGCATCCATGTCCGTGGAGCCGCCAAACTGGCGGCCGTTAATGATATCGTTGTACCCGCTGGTCATCCGGTACCGAAAGGCCCGCGCGGCAAAGGCTTCCTGGGCGATAACATTGGGCAGCGGTTGCCTCTCTCGCCTGGAGTCGCACCGGTACTGCTCTACACCGTAGATATGATCGATATGTCCGTGGGTATAGATCACGGTGGAGACAGGCTGGCCGCAGGACTCGACGACCGCCTGGTGCTTGCGCTGGCAATCTGGCAGCAACGTTCCATCGCTTGACGCCGTCTGGACCATGGCCCCGGGATCGATGATCACCAGTCCTTCGGCCGTATTGACCACCACCATGTTGGACATGCCGTTGAAAAACCACACATCCATGGTCAGCTTGGACAACTCGTTAACCGGCGCGCCCATGGGAGAAATTTCCCCGCGCCAGGCCGCTTCGCTTTTCTCTATCATTTTCATGATGTTACCATCCTCTGCGTACGCATTATTCAGCCAGCGGGGGGGAGGGTATTGGCGCCCGCGGTTAATGGCGTCATCCGATCAGACGTCAATACCGACAACGGCCTCAGTCAGCCGCGACTATCCTTAAGTCAACAACTCCACTGGTTGACCCTTTCATCAACACTGTCGCCAAGCGACGCACCCATTAGGCGCAGTCATGCTTGTCCCAGGGTTGCCGGGCCTTGCGCTCCATGGCAGCCTCCATGTTTTTGATGGCCGACTTGAGCTTGTTGATCTCCTTGAGTTTGATGTTGACGTCATTGAAGGCGGCATAAGCGACCACGCCTTCGCACTGGGCCGGAACCGGGAAGTTGGCGACATAGGCCACGGTCGGGGCCACACAGGAAGGGCTGAATTTCTTATCGATGACCTTGCCCTTGGCGAAACCGGGCCCGTAAAAAACCACCGTTCCATCGCCGACCACGGCGACCACGGTGGAGCGCCCGGCGGCGTCCAGGGCCTGGGCCATTGACTTTTCCAACTCGTCCGCTGAATTACCGGCTTCCACCACGGCCAAGTCAAATTCCTCGCTCAGTTCACCGACCACGAAATCCTTGGCTGCGGCCGCATCCCACAGGGTTTCGCCGCCTCCTTCGGCCCCGGCGGCCGCAATGGTTTTAATATCGCCTTGACCGGACACATTGTTCAGCAGGACGCCCTTGCGCAGCAGTTTGCCAATAGCCGGGGAAGACGCCCCGGTTATCGCCTTAGAATCGCAACCGGTAAAAACCAAAATTGCTTTCTCATATGAAGCCATGAAATCCTCCTTCGGGAAGTGGTTGGTTGATTTCTTGAACCGACCAATCACTTCCGGCTCTTTTATTTGTTGCTCCGGGGAGCTGGTTACCCCCCGGAGGAGAGAAGTTACGGGTTATTTCCCCGTGCACCGGTCCGGATCATCCATTATCTGGTAGATGACTGAACCTTCCGCCGTCTTGGGAACCGGCCAGCCGGTCAGGTAGCAGTAGGTCGGCACCAGGTCCACGATGTTGCAGCGGCGCTCCAGGCTGAAGCCCTGCTTGATACCCAGTTTGGGGCCATAGAACACGCACAGGGTGCGCAGGTCGCCGATGCCGTAGGCGGCCGTGGGCAGAATGGGTCCATGCTGGGCGGCGAATTCCGGCCACACGGCGTAAACCACATCGCCGACCTGCTCTCCGCCCCACAGGCCGAGCAGAGCGGCCTCGCGTTTGGTTACAGCCAGGCAGACTGGCCGCTTGCCGGTGGTCGGTTCAACATAGTCCAGCAGGGCGTAAATGATTTCGCGCTGGACTTTCTCATAATCCTCCGGCTCCACAATCCCTTCGGGGTCGCGACCCTTCAAGTTGACGTAGACGTAGCAAATTCGTTCGGGCAGGGCCTTTGAATTGGCGGTGTCTGTCCTAAGGACCATGCTGGTGAAGGCGCTGCGGATGTTTTCCGGGTACTCTTCAGCCCAGGCGGGCATTTCCACGGGCAACATCTTGGTCAGCCCGGCCTGGACCATAATTTCATTGGGATCGATGCCGGGACCGTCCGGGGTGGCGCCATGGTCCGAGATAAGCGTCACCAGCGTATCGTCATCGAGCAGAGCCAGCAG
Source organism: Desulfarculia bacterium (assembly GCA_963662305.1). GTDB lineage: Bacteria > Desulfobacterota > Desulfarculia. The sequence goes on from OY759352.1 coordinate 550,628, forward strand.
CCGGCCCAGGTAACGGTCGGCGTGCTTGTACAGCGTGCGGTGGCATTCCCAGGCCTTTTCATAGGCCTGTTTACTGGAGCAGGTGTTGGGATCCATGTCGGTCATCAGGACGTGGTAGATGTAATCTGTGGGATGGGCGTGGGTATAGAAAATATCCCAGTCGCCGCCTCCGAGCAAAGCTTCGGCCGTGTCACCCATCCAGTCGTAGTGAATGCCGATGCATTCCATCCAGGTGTCAAGGTCGAACCAGTTCATGGCCAGGTGGAACATGCCGGTGTTGTTGGTGCCGATGTTGTCGCCCTTGTTCAACAGGGACGCCTTTTCTTTAGGGTAGCACCACAGGTCGCCGTCGGTGTTCAAGGCGTGGGGAATAACCAGGCGGAAATCTTCGGCGCTGTCCGGGTCCAGGCTGACCAACTTGGGCTTCACGCGGATTTTCTTGATCGAACCATCAGCCAGCAGGCCTTCCGCGTCGCAAGCCGGAGCCCACTCACCGGTCTTCATGGTGCAATAGGCTTCCTTGAAGTCCTTGGACGGGGACAACGTCACAGTGTCGTAGCCGTCGCCCAGGTCGCGGACCAACACATACCAGGTGGCCGGCTTTACATCGAACATGGAATGAGCAAAGGGCTGCACAAAGGAAGCCTGCAAGGGATCGTCGCCCATGTCCGGAACGTTGCTCCAGCCTTCAGCATCCTCGAATTCTACCTTGGCGGTATTCCCGCCATAGACATCGGTGGTGACCAAAAGGTCGTCGCAGAAGGCAAAGTGGTTGCCGATGTCCGGTGTGCGCTCAATGCCCTTGGTCTCGGCCACGACCACGGAGTCCATGTAGACGCCAACGGTCAAGGCGCCGCCGCCTACCACAACGCCGTTCTTCATCTTCTTCTGCGCGTTGTAGGACATGGGGTAGTTGAGCACGATTGACTTCTTGCCCGCCTTTTCGGCCGCTTCCCAGAATGATTCGGATTCAACGTAATCGAAGTTGAAGGAGTTGTGGGTGTTTGTTCCTTCGGGGGTGGTGCCCGGGATATGTCGCCAGAAGTCGGTTACGCAGTTGGTGCCCGGCCAGGCGCCGGTGGCAATAGCCGTCCAGTTGGGCGGGGTGATGGTCGGGAAAGGCACCAGGCAGTTTTCCGCCACCGAGCCGTTTTCGAATACCTTTTTGAAATTGGGGCAGATACCCTCATCGATATGCTGGCGCACCAAGTGGGTCAGGGCGCAGTCGAAACCGAGGACCGCGATCTTTTTCGGAGTTTTCATTACTATTCCTCTCCTTATTTTGTTATAGATTCATGTCAGGCGCTTTGGTAATCCGGCCACATACGATGGGCTTCCAAATTCATGATCGCAGTCGAATTAAACCAATCCATTGACGCCGCTGTTTAATTTTCTTTAAAGTTCACGTACAAATCGCCCAGTAATTCTTTGTACTTGGCTGTTTCAGCGATCTGATTTTCCACATTGTTGTATTTCTTGGCATAGCTACGCATGTCGGCCAATATTTTTTCGGGATTTTTAACACCATTTTTTTGGGCCAATTTAATCCAGTCGGCATACATCGGCTCCACCAATTTGTGCCAGCGATTGATTTCTTCTGGCGTAATTTCAATTATTTTGATGCCGTTGTTCTTAATCAGCCACTTAAGGTCCTTATCCGTGGAAATCTCGACCCAGTTGCTTTGCAGGGCGATATTTGCCCCTAGAGTTATCTTGTCTAAGATGGCTTTGATATCCGGGGGCAGGCTGTCGTGAGCGGTCGGGTTGATAATTGTGGGCGTGATGGAGCACTTGAGATTACACTTGATCACATATTTTCCGACCTCGCAGACTTTGGTAGAACGATAGGTCGGAATGGGTGACATAACCGCCTTCACCATTCCGCGTTGGAGGCTGATATACATGTCGCTCAGATTCAGCAGGATCGGTACACCCCCCAGCAACTGAATGAGTTTTACGCTGGAGGAATCCAGAACACCGACACGCAATCCCTTGAGATCCGCCAGGTTATGAATCGGCTTGGTGCTTACTAGGTCCAGGGGCGTTGAGGAGGTGAAGGCAACGGGGGGCGCCTTGCTGAATTCCTTTTGTAACTGTGGGTTGTTTTCATACATCGCCCACATGGTGTAAGACGCGGCCCGGGCGGTTTGAAACAGCAGGGGATAATCGCCCAGGGTGGCAATGGGATAATCATTGGGATAACGGGAAGGGGTAATACAACCTATATCGGCCAAGCCGCGCTGGATGCCCTGGTGCAGCTCCGCCGTGGGGAGAAGGGTTTCCGGGTTATAAACCGTGATCTCGAATTTCCCGTTGGATTCCTTCTTGAATTTTTCGAATAGGGGAATCATGGCATTGGCGACCACGGGATGGGTGTTCATCATCATGGAAACAAAGTTCCACTCAACCTTCCTGTCCGCAGCTTGGACCGCACTGACGCCCAGGAGCAGAACGGCGGAGAGGGATAGGGCAATTAATTTACTGAATTTCTTTCCTTTTCTCACGATAAACTCCTTATGTTTGCGAATACTCTGTTTGCCGTGACATCGGGGTGCGCAGCAAGATTCACCCCCTCAGTTAAACAAGAGATTGGGAAGCCAGATGGCTATGTCTGGAAACACGATCAGAATCAGGACGCTCAAGAAGATAACCAGGAAAAAGGGCGTTATTTGCCGGAAGATGCTCATCATGGGCACATCGGGAAGCACGCTGCTCATGGCAAAAACCAGCACGCCGATGGGAGGGGTAATCTGTCCCAACTCCATCATCAGAACGGTGATGACCCCGAACCAGATCGGATCAAAGCCAAGGGCCACAACCGTGGGAAACAGGGTGGGCATAACCAGCATGATCATGGGGATGACGTTCATGAGCATGCCGAGGACCGTGTACAGGCCTATGATCATGGCCAGCACCAGGTATTTGGTCAGTCCGGACTCGACTATGAGTTCGCTCAGGGCAAAAGGAAGACGGCTGGAGGCCAGCATGTAACCCACGATGTTCACGCCAATGAGGATCAGGAATATCTTCCCCGACAATATGCAGGTGTTTTTCAAGGCCACCCTGAGCTTGGCAAGGGTCATCCTTCCTCGGACCAGACAGTAGATTAGGCAAGCAAAGCTACCAACCGCCCCTCCCTCGGTAGGCGTATTCAGGCCGCTGAGGATGCCGCCCATGATGACGATGAATAGGAAGGCCATAGGCAGAATACCGGTCAGAGAACGCAGCTTCTCTCCCCATGTTGTCGACCGGCCGATGGGTGCCAAGGAGGGGTTGATGAGAACGCGGAGAATAATGGTGCCCGAAATCATGGCGGTAAGCAGAATGCCGGGTACGATGCCGGCCATGAAAAGCCTGCCCACGGACTCTTCCGTGACAATGGCATACATGATGAACCCCATTGAAGGGGGAATCAGAATGCCCAGAGTGCCGCCGATACCCAGTGAGGCCGCACCGAAAGCGGCATTGTATTTTTGCTCCTTCATCGCCGGCAGTCCTACCGAGGCCATGGTCATGGCCGTTGCCATGGAATCTCCACAGACTGCGGCAAAACCCGCACATCCCGTGACCGAGGCTATGGCCAGGCCTCCAGGAAGTCGCCCCATGCAGGTGCTGGCCGCGCGGAACAGGTCCGTACTCACGTCGCCGATCAGCGCCAGTTCGCCCATCAGCACAAACATGGGAATAACGCTAAGGGGTAGGGAGGCCACGCTGTAGAAAGGAGCACCACCAGCCATACCAAAGGCGAGAGTGAGCTTCGGCATGAACAGCATAAGCCCCTGCAGTCCGGCCACGATCATGCTAAGGCCAATGGGCAGTCCCGAAAGAATCAGTATAAACAGATACAGCATGGCGAAAGCGCCGAATGCATTCTTGGATAGACCCAGTCTGGAACCGGCCAGGGCAAATGGAAGTATCCACAGTGCCACAGCCATGGTGGAGGCAAGGATGGTCGGAAAGATCATCCGGTGGGTCAGGGCCTTCTTAAAGCTGTACCCAAGGTTGAGTACGGAGAAAAGAGACAGCAACAAAAGAGACAGCGCCGCAACCATTAAAAATGGAAAAATTGGCAGATGCCAGATAAGGGTATTTTCAGCGTGGTGGTACTTGGTTAAGGCCTGCTGCCAAAGCTCCCAGCTAAGCACGAACAGAAAAACAACGCTGGTCATTTTGCCGAACACATCCATAACCGCTTGCCAGCCCGGGTTCATATAGCCGGTGAGCAGGTCAACCCGTAAATGACTGTCCTGGTGCTCAATCCAGACAAAAACCGGAAACATGGCCAGGACCATGAGGATCTCCATGATCTCCATGCTGCCCTTGACCGGCATATTCAGCAGGAAGCGTCCGGACACATCCGCAACGGTAAGGATCATGATCAGGAAGACGACGATGCAACTGAAGGTCATCATTGGGGATGTTATGCGTTTACACTTCTGAGATAGTTTATCTATCAAGGTGCAAGGAGCGTGGAGGGCTTCGCCATTCATTGCCTGAACGGGCATGGATAAAGCGTCAATCTCGGACATGTCGGTGATTCTCCCTTCAAACGCTTGTATTTTTCACACCCGCGGCAATCTCACCGCGAAAGCATATTGTGCATAGCTGCACGAGCAACAAGTGATCCAAAGCCGGAATTGTGAGCCGAAGATAAGTGAAAAAACTTACAACAAACCGGGCAAACAAGATAGCTCACGACATTTTGATAGTGATTTGTTCGTGTTAGGGTTACACTCTTTTTGAAACTTAATGCGAGGCAAACCTGCGGGATGGACTGCCCGCATTGCGAAAATCAGAGCCGCTGTGTTACCATGGCGCCGATCGTTACTATGGTGGCACCAAAATGGCACCATAGTAACAGGCACCCGATGCCTTAGAGATGGGAACCCGCCCCGGATCGGGCGATTCACTTTGAGGGAAGAGGCAAGCAAGGAGTCGCCGGGAAATGACTTTAGATCTTACCAGGAATCAGGCCTATTTATTTTCCACTCTTCAGTCCTTCAAAAGACCGATCACGTGTGAACTGGCCGCTCGTCTTATACATCAGTCCATACCGCAGCTTGAAAAATTGGCCGCGCCGATGCGGGAACGCGGTTTTCTGGTGCAACAAGGCGATTATTTGGAACTCGGCCCCGATATTCCGGCCACGGCGGTCAGGTCTTTTGCCGAGCAGAATGATAGGAAACGTATCGCGGAGATCGCCCGGACGGCCAAAACCTGTACTTCGGCCGGCCATGGTGATGTATTGGCCATTTTGGGCCTGCTCTGGGCCAACGGCAACATTAAGGATGCGACCCATTTGGCCTGGAATAGAATAAATGAGGGCGTCAAGGATCGACGGTACAAGGAGGCGCTGGAAATCGCTTTCTGGGCCTCTTCGCGACTTGAGGTCATTATAGAGCACACCGGTTTATGGCCGACGGCCATCGACCTGGTTATTACCTTCAACCGCCTGGATTATATTTTTAAGGAGTACCATACCAAGACAGTGGAAGCCCTGGAACTGGTCAGGGAGCCTTGCCAGCACCTTGGAGATGAGCGGCGTCTGGCCCTGGTGCTGCTCCATTTGGGGCGCCGATACATTGCCCTGAACAATCCCCGAAAATCGGACGGCTATTTCCAGGCCGGTTTCGAGATTGTCGAACGTCTTGGCGACAGTGATATAGAAGGTCGGGCCAACCCTTTTTACGCCCTTTACTACACCTGTCAAGGCCTGAGCCAGAAAGCGATGATCCGGTTCGAGCAGATCGGTTATCCCGATCCGATTGGAATCGACGAATCCATACCTGATCCCCAGGTTGCCGTGACGGCTGCCATCCAGGCGGCAATAGCCGGAGAATATCAGATCGCCACCGGCGCCCTTGACGCCAACATGAGATGGGCCATCCGGAAGGGTGAACTAAATATCGCTAATTTCTATCGGACTTTCCTGGGACAAATACTGCTCATGAATGGTTTACTGGATGAGGCCAGACTCCACCTTGACGCCGTGCTTGCCGACACAAACCCTCAAGAGGAAGCCTATCTTATTTTTTGCGTATCGCGGGCCAAGGCCTACTACCTTTTGCTGCAAGGGCGCGTCCGCGAGGCTTATGAAATGCTGAGCGCCAGCGTGGCCGAGTCATTTCAGGAAGGATGGCACCGATACTTTTGGGGATTTCCGTGGATTCTCGAGATGCTGTATTACTTTCACCGAGCCGGATACCCGCCGATTCCTGACTATGAATATAAGGCCGAAATTAAAAACGCCCTGACCAGCCGGGACATTCAAATCAAAGGAACCGCATTCAGGCTTCGGGCCGAAGAAGCCACCCTGGCCGGGGAAAACCCTAATAATGTCAGGGAACTGCTGCAGACCAGCGAAAAATACCTTATCGAGGCTGGCAATCCGGCGGAACTGGCCAAGACAAGAGCCCAATTGGCCCTGTGGTACAGCCGCATGGGCGATCAGTTCCAGGCGCGTCAATTGGCTCAACAAGCCTGGAGGGCACGCTCTTCCATGGGCTGTCTGCAACTGCCGAGCGAAATCCGGTCATTGATCGGGGATGCAGCGGACGCCACCCCGGGAATGATAAACAGCCCGGATGTTCTTGTTCGTTTTCTGGACATGATCGACAGTTGGCGGCCGACGGCGAACCGACAGGAAATGCTCCGGCAGATCATTGCCAACACAACCCGCTTCTTTCACGCTGAAAGGGGGGCCATTTTTCTACTCGAAGGCCAACCGGAAAAACAGCATCTGGTTTTTTGCCAGGGCTGCAACCTGTCGCCAGAGGATATACAGGAACATGCTCTTCAAATCTATCATCAACAGGCCAGGGAGGCGATTGAGGAGAACAGACCTTTAATCATCCGGGAGGTTGTCGTCGGTAACGCCATATCCAGGCAAGGAGTCAAATGTGTTTTGTGTATTCCGTTGAAGCTCTCCGACGCCGAGCAAGGGATGCTTTATTACGACACCGTGCACCTAAACAACGCCTTTGATTGGTGTGACAACTTCACGCTGACCCGGATTGCCGAAAGCATTAAATCCGTTGTAAATCGCACTCTTGAATTCACCCAACACCTGGATATGAATAGACGCCTGACCATCCCCGCCCTCACTGAATTATCGGAAGAGAAGTCTGGCGCTTTCACCACCAGCGGTCAGCTGTTCCAAAAGGTAATCCAGCGGGCGGAGCGGGCGTCTCTATCCGACGCACCGGTGCTCATTCTCGGCGAAACAGGCGCCGGCAAGGAGGTCATCGCTAAGCGGGTACATCTCACGAGCAATCGTCGCGACAAACCCTTTATCGCCGTAAACCTGGCCAGCATCCCGGAAACGTTACTGGAAAGTGAACTCTTCGGCCACGAAAAAGGTGCCTTTACCGGTGCGGACCAGCAGAAGCTGGGCCGCATGGAGCTGGCCAACAGGGGGACCCTTTTCATTGATGAAGTGGGCGACATCCCCAAATTTGTCCAGGTTAAACTACTCCGCGCCCTGGAAGAGATGTCTTTTGTGAGGATTGGTGGAGTGGTCAAGCGGGAAGTTGATTTTCGACTCATTGCTGCAACAAACCGCGATTTAACCAAAGAGGTGGAACTGGGCAATTTTCGGGCTGACTTGTATTACCGGCTTAATGTCATCCCCATTTTCCTACCACCTCTCCGGGAACGGGGAGACGATGTCTTTGAATTGGCCCAAAAGTTCCTGGAGAGGTCCGCCAAAAAATACCGCCTACCGGTTCATTCGCTATCGAGCAAAGAAAAGGAGTGGATCAAAACCTATCACTGGCCGGGAAATATAAGGGAACTAAAGAACGTGATGGAACGGGCCGTCATCCTTAACAGTGGTCCGTCGCACCCGTCCAATCCAATACTTGAACTGCCGTCCTTGGCCAATCAGAATGTGGATTACTTGGTTGACAGGCCAACCATGGACGAGATGCAGCGGCGTTTTATCAGCCGCATTATGGAAGAGACGAATCAGAATCTTAGCCAAGCGGCCAATATCCTTGGCATGAAAAGAACCACCCTTTACAAGCGAATGGTCAAACTGGGGCTTAGATAGTGTGACATACGGGACCTCTCTTAACGATAGATTTCTACGATTGTAGCTTTTCCTTGACCGCCTCGTATGGGGTTTCCCCCTGTAAGGAAGAATGGGGCCGGCAATAGTTGTATAAGCCCTCCCAGTTATTCATTTTTTCATTGAGACCTACATCATCGGTATGTCCAACGTCAGGGAAAGTGGGACGGGTGATAGGAGGAAGTTAAGGTACAGCTCAACCAACCAGTACTTTTAATCAATTCAAATTTTTATCTTATTTTTCCTGACGTTGGGTAATTAGGCGGACAGATAAAAGAAAAGTATCATTGCACTCCTCAGAGGTGGACCCGTTTCCTTAGACCACTTTGCGGCGCAGTTAAGGTGGACTGATTTCTGGATCACGCCGCCTTCCTTTGGCAAGCCAGAGGGGGTACCCCCTCTGGCTTGAGGGTCTTTTGATATTCGATCATCGGCTTTTCCCCGTCAAGGGCCGAATGGGGCCGACGGTAATTGTAGAGATCGAACCACCACCTCAGCGAGCCTCGCAGCTGGCTGACGGTCTCATCTTCTCTCAGATAAACGCATTCGTATTTCAGAGACCGCCAGAGCCTCTCTATCATCACGTTGTCCAGCCATCGTCCCCGGCCATCCATGGAGATTTTAGCCCCAGTATCCTTAAGCGCCTGGGTGAACTCTCGACTGGTAAACTGGCTCCCCTGATCAGTGTTGAAGATCTCGGGGGCTTCGTAACGGGACAGGGCCTCGTTCAGGGCGGCCACACAGAAGTCTGCCTCCATGGTGTTGGACAGCCTAAAGGACAGCACCGCCCGGGTGTGCCAGTCCATAATCGCCACCAGGTACATAAAACCGCGTCTCATGGGAATGTACGTTATATCGCTGCACCAGACCTGGTTGGGCCGGTTGATCTCCAGGTTTCCGAGCAAGTACGGGTAGACCTTGTGATCAGGATGCGGCTGGCTGGTTTTGGGCTTGTGGTAGATGGCCATCAGACCCATCTTGCGCATCAACCGCTGAACCCTTTTACGGCCTACTCCATAACCCAGATCACGCAGTGAGGTCCGTATCTGCCTGGAGCCATAGAAGGGGCATTCCAGGAACAGCTCGTCGATCTTTTTCATCAGTTCCAGATTGAACTCTGATTCGCCCTGGGGCCGGTAATAGTATGTTGATCGGCCCAGATCCAGAACCTGGCATTGACGCCTGATGCTTAAGCGGGAATGCTTTTTATCGATCATTTCACGCCTTCGCTTAGGGCTCATAGCGGTGGACCCCAGAAATCGGACAGTTGTGTTAGGTTGAATCGGCCATGAGAATAGGAGAGAAGAGATGGCCAAGCGGAAGCAGCACAACGCAACGTTCAAGTCGAGAGTGGCCTTGGAGGCCCTACGAGGGGATCAAACGATCGCCGAATTGGCGGCCAAGTACGAGATTCATCCGACGCTGGTAACCAAATGGAAGAAGCAGGCCGTAGATGGTCTTGCCGACGTGTTCTCCAGTAAGGGCCGCCAGGCCAAGGAAACCAGCCACCAGGGCGAAATCAAGGAGCTTCACGCCAAGATCGGCGAGTTGACGGTGGAGCGGGATTTTTTGGCCAAAGCCTTCGGTCGTTGAGCCGCGCCCGGAGGAAAGAGATGATCGATCCCAATCACGAGAGGCTCAGCATTGCCCGTCAATGCCGGTTGGTGAGGATCAACCGTTCGACGTTCTACTATCAGCCTCAGGGGGAGTCGCCCCTGAATCTGAAATTGATGCGCCTGATCGACCGTCAGTGGATGCGAGCGCCCCATTTCGGCACCAGGGGCATGACCAGACATCTTCGCCGAAGAGGCTACTGCGTTGACCGTAAACGGATCAGGCGTTTGATGAGAAAGATGGGTATTTCGGCTGTCTATCCCAAACCGAGATTGAGCAAGCCCCATCCCGAGCACCGGATCTATCCCTATCTGCTGCGGGATTTGTCCGTGGATCGCCCCAATCAGGTCTGGTGCAGCGACATCACCTATCTGCCCATGAAGCGTGGCTTCATGTATCTGGTGGCGATCATGGACTGGTACTCCCGTCGGGTGCTGTCGTGGCGGGTTTCCAATACTCTGGAGGCCGACCTCTGCGTAGCCGCCCTGGAAGATGCCCTTGGCCGGTACGGGAAACCGGAAATATTCAATACCGACCAGGGCAGCCAGTTCACCTCCCTGGAGTTCACCGATGTGCTTAAACACAACAACATCGCCATCTCCATGGACGGCAAGGGCCGCTGGATGGACAATGTTTTCATCGAGCGGCTGTGGTGGTCGCTGAAGTATGAATGTATCTATCTCAATGATTTCCCAAACGGAAAGGAACTGAAGACGGGAGTTGGGAACTGGATCGACTTCTACAACTTCGAGAGGGGACACTCCAGCCTGGACGACCGCACCCCGAACGAGGTATATCTCGGAAGCCCGCCAAGCATCCCTGGGCATGCCCAGGGATGGACAAGGGGCATGAAGGCGGCGTGATGATTATCTGTCGATTCAACCTTAGTGCCGCCGCCTGACTGTCCGACCAATGGGGTCCACCGCTCATATCTTGGCGAAGGCTTTGGCTAAAAAATCATTCTCAACCGTCAACTGCCCGATCTTAGCGTGAAGCTCCTTGACCTGGGCCTCCTTGTCTTGGCTATCATGCTTCTTACGGCCCGAAAAGGAGTCCACGATTCCTTCCTTGGCCTGCTTCTTCCAAGTTGAGATCTGGTTGGGGTGAACGCCGTACTTGGACGACAACTCCGACAAGGTCTTATCGCCGGACAGGGCCTCCAGGGCCACACGGGCTTTGTGCTCAGGACTGAATCTTCTACGCTTCCGGGACATAATCAAGTCTCCTAAAATGCTGATATGTCCACTTTAACAGACGGTCCAGTTTCCCGGGTCCACTTCTGTGGTTGTTTCTCCGCTGCGATCAGCCTGGATGGTTGAATATTCATTCGGAGCATATATCATCATTAATGATCTGGTTAACTCTCGATAATTTTCGGCTATCAGCCGAATACTGCTTCCTAGTGCCGGGCCTAGGGGAAGGCCGACGTGTCGTAGACCTATAACTTTCCGCCATGGTAAGCCACCTTGGCTCCTGCTTTGATGAGCCGCTTGATAACCTACTCCCTGGACCGCCTGACTTCCCCGCCCCTGAGATAGAAAGATATGAACATGTGGAGAAGATTGTAGGCGATAACGCCCATGAGCCGCCTGGCCTGGTTGGCCTCGAACCGGTGACAACATGAAAAGCATGACTGCGTCGGGAGCGAAAATATGCATCGTGGTCCGATCCATCGACTATATTTTTTCAAGCCAACCGCCTGGCCCCCCTTATCCGCGGCAGGAAAACCGGGCGGGGTAAGGAAACCGCCCGCCACCATTGGAGAATTTTATAGGGGTATGCTCTGGTTCGGATGTCATGGATAAGGAAAGCATATTCCAATCGAGCCCATGTTTTTTGGCATCAGCTGCTAATCCGGTTCCCTTGAAAGCCGGTTTGGGCTAAACCTGGGGCCTCGGATAATCTGCAGCCCGGCAGATTTGACGAATACCGGATTTTGAGGGAGTTCTTGTGCCGTTGGGCCCCGAAACACTGGCCATCACCTACGGGCTGGCCTCTGCTCTGACCTGGGGGGCCAGCGATTTTTCCGGCGGGTACGCCAGCCGCAAGGCCGCCGTGCTGAGGGTCATCTTTTGGTCCCAACTGTTGGGCGGGGCCTTGATCCTCTTCTTGGCCCTGCTCTTCTCCTCCGTGATTCCTCCCTTGGACCATCTGGCTCTGGGCGCCCTGGCCGGGATTTTCGGGGTGCTCGGCCTGGTGGCCCTGTACATGGGCCTGGCCCGGGGCCGGATGGGCATCGTGGCCCCCATCTCGGCTCTGGTTACTGCCGCGCTCCCGGTGGCCTTCTCCCTGCTTCAAGAGGGACTGCCCTCCCCCTCGAAACTCGCCGGTTTCGCCTTCGCCCTGCTGGCGGTCTGGTTCCTGTCATACAACAAAACGAGTCCCGGCTTCAGGTTCGACGAACTGGTCCTGCCCGTCCTGGCCGGGATAGGTTTCGGGTTGTTCTTCGTCCTCATCGACCAGGGCACAACCAAATCCGTGCTGTGGCCCCTGGCGGCCGCCCGGGGGGCCTCCGTATCCCTGGTGGGCGGTTTTCTTCTTTTTTCCCGAACCCAGGGCAAGACTTCCGGAAAGGACCTGCCCTTCATTTTCCTGGCCGGGGTGTTCGATTCTCTGGGCAACCTCTTTTTCGCCCTGGCGGCCAACCTGGGCCGCCTGGATGTCTCGGCGGTCCTGGCCTCCCTCTACCCGGCCTCCACGGTTCTCCTGGCCTGGCTCATCCTCAAGGAGCGGCTCCAGAGGCTTCAGTGGGCCGGGGTTCTCTCTGCGGCCGCAGGGCTGGTTCTCATCTCGATCTGAAACCTCCCTCCCCAAAGCAGCCCACGGCCCTCGGACCCGGTCTGTTGCATTTGAAACCCGGCAGCCCCGAACCTGACCTGGAATCGGCCGCCCCTGATCCGGGGCGACCCATAATTCCTGTCCTGCGAAAGGGTCGGTTCACCGGACTCCCCCGTTGTCCCACCTGGCTCAGGCGGCCGGGTTGAACTCCCCGGCCCGTGCCTGCTCCTCCATCTCTTTGCGCAGCTTGTAGGCCGCCATGTCCGTATTCAGCTCCACGTCGGCGTAGGTCAGCCGGGCCCCCTTTTTCACCGGCCGGACCATCTTGGCCTTGTTGCTCAGGCCCAGGGGCAGAAACCCCGCCTCCAGGCTGTCGGCCGCCGGGGTCAAGGTCCCGAAAACGGTGAAGCCGCCCTCTCCGTCCAGGATGTCGCCCGGGGCCAGATCCTTCTTGGCCGTGGCGGCCACGTCGCCCATGAAGTATCTGCTGGCGCCGGTGGGCTCATTGCGCAGGACCACGCTGGCCACGCTGACCCCCAGCTCCAGGCCGATGAAGTGATAGGGCCGGTAGAGGCTGGTGTACTTGCCGGTGGAGTCGGTCTTCATGCCGTACTCCTGGAAGCAGCGGACCACGTAGTCGTGGGTGGCGCCCAGGACCACATAGACCCCCCAGCGCAGGTCGTTGTGCAAGGGGGCGAAAAAGCGGTCCTCGGAGGCCACGCACTCCACGGTGCCGGAATGGTCCAGGATGCCGCCGTCGGTCCGGGGCTTGAGCACGTCCTGGAGATGGTCGATGGAGACCGGCGGAAAGGCCAGGCCGCCAGCGGCCGGCCTCAGCCCGGCCCCGTTGGCCACGGCGCACATCTCGATGGCGCTCTTGGTGCCGTCCAGAAAGGAGTTGAACATCTGGGCGTTGTAGTTGCCGCTGGCCACCATCTCCGGGCTCCAACCGTAGTGGCCCCACACCGTGTCCGGGGTGGAGAAGTTGTAGACGGGCTGGTAGCGGGTCCCCTTGCCCGCGCAGACCACATCGAAGCCCACGGTCCGGGCCCAGTCTATCTGTTCCATAATCAGGGCCGGCTGATCGCCGTAGGCCATGGAGAAGCATACCCCGGCGGCCCTGGCTTTTGCGGCCAGGGCCGGACCCACCAGGCAGTCGGTCTCCACGTTGGGCATAACCAGGTGCTTCCCGTTCTCGATGGCGGCCAGGGCGTGCTCCGTGCCGGCCTCCGGGCTGCCGGTGATCTCCAGGATCACCTCGGCCTCGGACTGGATCAACGCCCTGGAATCCCCGGTGATGGCCGTCTTGCCCTGGGCCGCGGCGTCGTTTATCGCTCCGGCTTTTTCGGCCAAAACGGTGGAACCCTCTGCCCAGCCCACCAGGCGGCAGGTCTGTTCGGCCTTGGCCGGGTCCAGCTCGGCGATGCCCACGACTTTTATTCCGGGGGTCCGCGCGGCCTGGCTCAAGAACATGGAGGAAAACTTGCCGGCTCCGATCACCCCCACCTTGATGGGGTTGTCGGCCCTTTGCTGCAACATGCTGAATAGATTCATTCCCTTTTCCCTCTGCTCCCTGGGAGCTCTTTTATGGTCGGTTGTGCGGCGCGTTCCGCCGGAGCGGCGCGCTTTGCTCATGTTAGCAAATAATATTCCGGGGTTAAAGGGAAAGGGTGACGGGGTTTGAGGCGACCGTACAATCGCGAACAACCGGCCGTTCCGGATACGGTCCGGAACGGCCTCCAAAACGGGCGCCCTTCAGGCCAGTTCGTCCACCAGGCTGCCGGGGGTCAGCATCCCTGATTCGGCGTACTGACGAATCAGGGACATGAATTCGTCCTGGGTTATCTCGCCGGATCTGAAGCGCTCGATCAGATCGGTCAGCCCCTTGTTTTCCTCTTCTTTGGTAGCCTCCAGCAGGGACTGGGCCGGGTCGGCCTCCTCTTCGGGCGGAGAAGGCCGCAGGCCCGCCGCCCGGAGCATCCGGGCACTCTCCAGGCAGCGGGGTATGCCGGCCTCCTCCAACTCGGATTGAAGAGCCTGGCTGTCTTCCTCGGTAAGACTTTCCGAGTCGTACCTGGCCAAAATTTCCTCCAGGGTCGTTTTCTGCTCCTCGGTCAAGGATTGTTGACAGCCCTCTGGACTATAGTAACCGTAGGTAATTGCGCTAATCTCCATCCGTTAACCCTTTCTGCCGCAAGGTCCAGATAAGTTTCATTTGCAACGATTTGCAAGGAATGTGTCAGAAAAAATGTCAGCGAAGAAGTTTTTTATTGTTACCCTTAATGAACACTAAAAAAGATATCTCCGGATGCCTGCAGGACAGATCCTGTAGGTTCACAGTTATAGGCACTACTATATATAGTTTTTAACATGGACAACAGAACGAGTCCTTTTCCCCGTGCTGATATCCGGGATGGCGCCAAGGACCAAAGATGAGGTAGAATAAATGGGTTCAAGGCATTCTCACAACAGCACAGGGGGCCTCTGGATGAGGATTCGGCGGATAGCGGTTCTGGTGATAGCGGTGATCTGTTTTTCGGCATCCGCCCGGGAGGCCCGGCCGGGAACCATGGAGGATTGGACCCAGGCCAACCAGAAGGCCGAGCAGGGGGATCTGAAGAGGGCGGAGGAGCTTTTCGGCCGACTTTTGGAGAGCCGGGAACTGTCCGATTCCAACCTGGCCAGAATTCATACTTCCCGGGGGGTGGTCCGGCGGATGAGGGGCGATCTGGAGGGGGCCCTGAAAGATTTCCGGCAGGCCCTGGAGCTGGACCTAAACCTTAAAGAGGCCTACCTCAACCGGGGCAATCTGCGGCGGCTGAAGGGTGAACTCCAAGAGGCCCTTTCCGACTACGTCCGGGCCATGGAACTGGACCAGGACTGGGCCCCACCCTACCACGGCATCGCCTGGCTCATGGCCACCAGCAGGGATGAAAAAATCCGCAACGCGGCTTACGCCCTGGAGATGGCCAAAAAGGCGGTCTCTCTGGAGCGGAACGCCAACCATCTGGACACGCTGGCCGCGGCCCTGGCCCGCAACGGACGGTTCAAAGAGGCGGTGGAGGCCGAAAAGGAGGCGCTCTCCCTGCTTGAAAACGGCAAGAGGCCGAAGCGGAAGGCGGCCTTTGGAAAACGGCTGGAGGCCTACCGGGCCGGCCGGGCCTGGGAGGAGTAGAAACAGCCCGATCCTATCCGGGGAGGTCCTCGAAACGCAGACCCACCATCCGGCCGATCCGGCCGTGGACGGCCAGGGCTCCGCAGAAATCCAGCCAGGGGCTGAACACCTTGACGGTCCAGTCCTGGACCGGTGGGTCTGAAAAGGCGGTCAGGGAGATGGGGCTCTGGTCCAGGTCCACCGCGATCCGGTTGGGAGCGATATTCAGGCCAGTGCCAATACCTTTCAGGTAGGCCTCTTTGACCGTCCAAAGGATGAAAAAACGGAGTCTTCTCTCCTCCGGTCCCATTTCCAGTAGACGTTTCATCTCCAGGGGGTGCAGGGCCACCTTGGAAACGTCCCGGACCTCCAGGCGGGGGTCGATCCATTCCAGGTCCACCCCGATCTCCCGGCCCCTGGCCAGGGCCACCAGGGTCCGCCCCTTGCTTTCCGACTGGTTGAAACAAAGGCCTGCGGCACGGCCGTCTCCCGCCAGGCAGGGCTTGCCCCGGGGTCCGGTTTTCAACTCCAATTCCCGGGCGGGAACCCCGGTGTAGCGGGCCAAAAGGGTCCTCAAGACCAGCCGTCCGGCCAGGTACCGTTCCCGGTGGCGGGCGAAATGAAACCGGTCGGCCCGTTCCTTCTCCCGGGGGGACAGCACCCGGACCGCCTCTGCCTTGCGGGGGCGGCCCCGGTCCAGGTCCGCGGCCCAGAGATGGACATGGTCCGGTTCGAGCAACGGATTACCCGGGTCCGGTTCTTGAAACCGGACCGGGGCGATGAAGGAAAGCGGCGAAAAACCAACTATGTCAGATCCTCCTGGAGGAGGCAATCGGTTGTCATAGCAATAAGTTAGCAATATTCGCCCCGCTGTCAAGGAATTTCGGGTGGGAAACGGGCAGGGCTCCCTTAAAAGACGGACTTGCCACAATCGGGATAATGGCTGAAAATAGCGTCAGAACTTACGGTTTGCCCCAGGGTGAATTCCCGAAAGTCAGACAGACCGCTTTTTAATTGTTGAATCCAAACTTGCCGAAAATCACGATCTTGCCGCGAACAATGATCGGGACAGCGGCAATCGGGTTGGCCCCAGCCGCTCATTCCGGCCGGGAGATGAAAGGATGGGGCGATGTTCTTCGAGGAGTTCCAGATCGGCGATACCATCCAGGTCGGTTCCCACACCGTCGAAAACAGCGAGGTGGACCGCTTTATCGACCTGATCGGCCTGCACAACACCATCTTCCTCTCCGACGAGGGAGCCCAGGCCCTGGGACACCCCCGGCGGGTGGTCCCAGGACCCTTCCAGTTCTCCCTCGCCATGGGTCTGGGCCAGCGGGCCGGGCTGTTCGAACACATGATCATCGGAGCCCAGTTCGACAGCCTCCGCTTCCACCGTCCGCTCCATCCTGGAGACACCATCCACATGTCCGCCCTGCCCATCTCCAAGCGGCTGACCTCCAACCCGGCCAAGGGAATCGTGGTCCTGGAGTACGAGCTGACCAACCAGGACAATCAACTGGTCGTCTCCACCACCGGGACATACCTCTTCCTGACCAGGAACGGCGGCCGCTGAAACCGGCTCTCCGACCCTTTCCGGACGGGTTAATCTGGTATTTACCAGATATATGTTCCTTATCCGACGTCAGGGAGGTGACCCTGACCCCACATGTCGCTTTTGTATCAAAACACATTTCTGCCGCTTACCCTAAAAGAGGGCATTGTCCGGCCCCGGATCTGCGATAGACTTAAGCCGTGGCCCCGGTCGGCCTGCCGGGCTGAACAGGACGCCCCGAAGGCTGCGCGGCCTTTATCTGAAAACTAACACCGCCGCCTGCACCGGCAAGGAGTGGATATGCCCGACCCCCAAACAAACAAGGACTGCCGTCTCGATCTGCGGCCCGAGGAGGGCCTGCCCCCGGAACTGCCCCAGGAGGTCCGCCGCATAGTGGGCACTTGCGGCACGGAAGTCTGTTTCGATCACATCAGCCAGCTGTCCATACCCTCCCAGGATTCGGTGCGGGAAATCGTCAGGCTGGGCCGCCGGATAATTTTCCCCGGATATTTCACCCAGGAGCGGATCGACCCGGTGGGGTTGGAGTATCATCTGGGCCGGCTGGTCATCCGCCTCTATAAGCTGCTCTCCACCCAGGTGGCCTGGGCGGTGCGCCACGACTGCCACCGCTACGAGCAGGCCTGCAGCCAATGCCAGGAGGAGGGCGTCCGGGTGGCCCTGGAGTTTATCCGGGCCATTCCCCGGCTCCGGGCCGTGCTGGCCACGGACACAAAGGCGGCCTACGAGGGCGATCCGGCCAGCTCCGGCTACGACGAGATTATCTTCTCCTATCCGGGCCTTTACGCTGTCACCGTCCAGCGCATGGCCCATCTGCTGTGGAAGTTAAAGGTGCCCCTGCTGCCCCGGATCATGACCGAGCAGGCCCATTCCCAGACCGGGATCGACATACACCCCGGCGCTTCCATCGGGGAGTCCTTCTTCATCGACCACGGCACCGGAGTGGTCATCGGCGAGACCACCCGGATCGGCAAAAGGGTCCGCCTCTACCAGGGCGTCACCCTGGGAGCCCTGTCCGTCTCCCGGGACCAGGTGGAGGAATTGCGGCGACGCAAACGCCACCCCACCATCGAGGACGATGTGATCATCTATTCCGGGGCGACCATCCTGGGAGGCCAGACCGTGGTCGGAGCCGGGTCGGTCATCGGCGGCAATGTCTGGATCACCGAGTCCGTACCCCCCAACACCAAGGTCCTCTTGAAGGCCCCGGAGCAGCTGGTGGTCGGCAACGGAGAATGATTCGGCCGGAGCCGGTCGGCGGCAGGTTTCTTATCGGCAGAGGGAGAATGTGATGCTCAATATCCGCAACGACATGATTCAGGCCATCGGCCGGACGCCCTTGGTCAGACTGGTCGGTCCGGCCGCGGTTCCGGAGGTCCGGATTCTGGCCAAGCTGGAGTACAAAAACCCCCTGGGCAGCATCAAGGACAGGATCGGGGCGGCCATGCTGGAAGCCGCCGAGGAGCAGAAGCTCATCTCTCCGGGCTCCCTCATTGTGGAGCCCACCAGCGGCAACACGGGCATCGGGCTGGCCCTGGCCTGCGCGGTGAAGGGCTACCGTCTGGTCCTGACCATGCCCGAGTCAATGTCCCTGGAAAGGCGCAAGCTGCTCAAGCATCTGGGCGCGGAGCTGGTTCTGACCCCGGCCCAGGAGGGCATGAAGGGCGCCATCTCCAAGGCCGAGGAACTTCTGGCCGCCAAGGAGGACGCCTTCCTGCCCAACCAGTTCGAGAACCCGGCCAACCCCGAAATCCACCGCCGGACCACGGCCGAGGAAATCTGGTCCGATACCGGCGGAGAGGTGGACCTCCTGGTGGCGGGGGTGGGCACGGGTGGAACCATTACCGGCATCTCGGAGGTGCTCAAGGCCCGCAGGGAGGGATTCCGGGCCGTTGCCGTGGAGCCCAAGGATTCCCCGGTCCTCTCCGGAGGTTCTCCCGGCCCCCACAAACTCCAGGGCATCGGGGCCGGATTTGTGCCGGGGGTGCTCAACACCCGAATCCTGGACGAGGTAGTCACCGTGGCGGCCGGGGACGCCTTTGCCACGGCCCGGATGCTGGCCAAAAGCCAGGGCATTCTGTGCGGCATCTCTTCGGGCGCGGCCGTCTGGGCCGCCCTGGAGGTGGCCCGCCGCCCGGAGAGCCGGGGCAAGACCATGGTGGTCATCCTGCCCAGCACCGGGGAGAGATATCTCTCCACCGAGCTTTTTGAGGAGTGACTATGACGGCCAGAAGGATAAGGGTTCTGGGTACGGACTGTCCGGCCTGCCGGCGGCTGGCCGGCCTGGTCAGGGAAACGGCCGAGGAGACGGGTCTGGACTACGATCTGAAGGAGGTCAATGATCTGGAGGAATTGGCCAGGCTGGGGATCCTCTCCGTGCCGGCCCTGGAGGTGGAGGGAAAAATCGTTCTCAGCGGCCGGGTGCCGCCCAAACCGGAATTGAAGGAGTTGCTGGAGAATTGAGCCGGCTGGGTAGCGGACGGAGATCCGCCGCCTCCGAACTGCGGCTGGTATCGAAAGCGGTCCGGCTCAGAATTCCGTCTCCGGCCCCCGGCCCACAAACTTGAGGCCCATCCGGTAACCGCCGTGGGGCAGGCGCTTCATCCAAACCAGTTCGGCCTGGTAGGTCTGGTCCTGGCCTTCGAATTTGAATCTCATCTCAAAGGGCAGGCCCCCCTTGATCTCAAAGGCGATACCACCCTCGGAGATGTTGATTCCCTCGGCCTTGAGAAGGTCGAAATCAGCGATGAACTCGATCTCCGTATCCAGGGGAATACGTTCGGGGCGGAAGGCAACCTTGTTGCTGTCGGGTTTCGTCCGGCTGTCGGATTCAGAACTGGTCAAAGCCCGTCTCCTTAAAATAAATTATCAGTTAAAATTAGGCATCGCCTTAAAATTACTTCAGTTAACGGCTGGCTGTCAATTTTCATCAACAACTTAGCGGAAGGAGAGCTGTTATTAGGGCAACACCTTTCCCCCGGGCCGGTTTTGTTGGAGTGCTGTCCGATCCGCTCCGCAGCCGGTAATCAGACCCGTCAGGTGAAGCCCATGTGTCCGATGCGGACCCGGCCCTGATCAAGGGCCACCGGAACCTCCCGCCGCCCTTCGGTGTGCTCCAGCATCTCCTTCAACAACTCCTTGTCGGCCTTCACGTCCCGGAAGTCGATCTCGTACCCCTTGGCCTCATAGGCCGCCCGGGCCTTATTGGTGAAGGGTCATCCGGCTTTGCCGTAGATTACTACCTGGCGGGTCATTCTCTCCTCCTGGCTGGGTTGAAGTCAATGCGGTTCTATGAGTTTACTCCTTCAGATACAACCTCGGGGGGATTATTTCAAGATCCGTCCCCCGACAGGGAGCCGCCCGGCGGACGGCCCGGCCCCGCAGCCTCCTTTTTCAGGGCCGCCGCGTTTTCCCGGCTCCGTCGGTTGAAGGACGTCTGAAGGCGCTCCAGACCCTGGATCAGATAATCCCTCTCGGGCCGGTTCTGATAATGGGATTCCTCTTTGCCCCAGCCCCGGCGGACGGGGCAATGTAGGCAGAAAGGATAGTAGGGCTCCGGGGTGTTGACCGTTCTTCTGATCCGGGCGTAGGCTTCCCCTTGCCACAGGTTGGGGAAACCGTCGTCAAACCGCCCCAACCGCTGGAGCCAGGAAAAATAGCAGTGCCGCACGGCGCCGTCCGGGTCGATCTGGCAAAAGGTCCAGGGCGAGCGGCAGCGCCGGCCGCCCCGGTTCTCCTGGGGCAGGGGCGGCAGGGAGAGCCCCACCCCGTGTTCCCCGGCCATAGCTCTGGCCTGGGCGAACACCCCGGCGGTCAGCCGGGGATGGTGGAACAGCGATTCCCGGGGGTCCATCTCCGCGGTCACATTGAGGTAGTTGACCAGGACCCTTTCCACCCCGACCCGCCTGGCCAAGCTGAAAACGCGGGGCAGCTCCTCCAGGTTGGAGCGCATGACCGCATAGCGGAAGCCGACCCTGGGCCGGGACTCCCGGCGGTTCCGCTTTTGGGCCGCCAAGGTCTCCAGGTTGGAGATGATCAGGTCGAACTCGGCCCCCCGGCGGAGACGCTGGAGAGTCTCTCCGGTGGCCCCGTCAAAGGAGATGTTCAGATTCCACAGGCTTCGATCCCGGACCACCCAGTCGCACATCTCCGGGTCCAGGAGCATCCCGTTGGAGACGACAAAGGTCAGACACCGTCTGTCCCTGGCCAGGGCCAGGGCCTCCCGGAGGCGCGGGTAGAGGAGCGGCTCCCCGCCGGAACAGAAGGCCACCACGGCTGCGGAAGGAAACAGCTCCCGGGCGATCCTTTGGTACAGCCCGAAGTCCAGCCATTTTCCGCCCAGGACCGAATCGTAGGAGATGCAGAACCGGCAGCGGAGATTGCAGGCCTTGGTCAGAACCACATCCACATAGACCGGCCGGCTGACCGGACGGGCCAGACCAAACGCGCCCTCCAGGGTATTGACCGCCGCGTTGAGGCGGCTGCGCCAATTAAGAAAGGCCAGCTTCTCCAGGTTTTCTCTAATCATGGGCACCGTCCCCGGCCTTTGGACCGTTCCCCCCGCCGGGGACCATCCTATCACATCCCGCCCCCGGATCAGGCCGAATCCCCTTCCTGCCCTTGACTAAAAAATCCATCCGGAGAAGAATCCGGGATGAAGGATGATTTCATACCCCCGGTGGAGCCGCCGGGAATAATACGGGGTGGACATTAACGAGATGAACCAAAATCGAAAATACAGACCCATCATGATTGTGGGTACCGGATCCCATGTGGGCAAAAGCGTGCTGGCGGCCGGGTTCTGCCGCATCTTCAGGAACAGGGGCCTGGACGTGGCCCCCTTCAAGGCCCAAAATATGGCCCTCAATTCGGGAATCACCCCCGAGGGCCTGGAGATGGGCCGGGCCCAGATAAACCAGGCCGAAGCGGCCGGGCTGGAGCCCCACGTGGACATGAACCCCATCCTGCTCAAACCGACCAGCGATGTGGGCTCCCAGGTGATCCTGGAGGGCCGGGTCCTGGGCAACTACAAGGGCTCGGCCTATTACGAACTCAAGCCCAAACTGGTCAAGAAGGTCATGGCCGCCTTCAACCGGCTCCGGGAGCGACACCAGCTGCTGATCTTGGAGGGGGCCGGTTCCTGCGCCGAGATGAACCTCAAGAAACAGGACCTGGTCAACATGTCCATGGCCAAGCGGGCCAAGGCCAAGGTCCTCCTTTGCGCCGACATCGACACCGGGGGGGTCTTCGCCCAGGTGATGGGCAGCATCTCCCTGTTGCCGCCCTCGGAGCGGAAGCTGATCGCGGGAGTGATTATCAACAAATTCCGGGGCGACCCGGAGCTGTTCCAGGATGGCATCGACTTTTTGGAGAAGAAAACCGGGAAGCCGGTCCTGGGCGTGCTGCCCATGTTCACCGACATAAGCCTGCCCCAGGAGGACGGGGTGGCCCTGGAGCGGGGCCGGATGGGCTCGGCACAGGAACCGTCCTCCTTTAACGGGCGCCGGATCAGGGTCGGGGTGGTCCGTCTGAGCCACATCTCCAACTACACCGACATCGACGCCCTTGCGGCCGACCAGGCGGTGGACCTGATCTGGGTGGAGCGGCCGGACCAGCTGGCCGGGCTGGATCTGCTGATCCTGCCGGGCACCAAAAACACCCTTGTCGCTCTGGCCGGCCTGAAGAAATCCGACCTTTTTGAAGCCATAAGGTCTTTCTACTCCATCGGCGGCCGGATTTTGGGGCTGTGCGGAGGGTACCAGCTCCTGGGCCGGACCATCGCCGACCCCCTGGGGGTGGAGGGTCCGCCCAGCGAGTCGGAGGGGCTGGGCCTGTTGGAGATCGCCACGGTCATGGCCGGAGAGAAGACCACCACCAGGGCCGAAGCGGAGTGTCTGGAGGGCCTGCCCTTTGCCGTTTTGGGAGTCGTCCGGGGCTACGAAATCCACATGGGCAAGACCGAACCCCTGGACCTGAACCGGCCGGGGCTGGTTTTAAAGAAGCGGGGCAACCGGATCATCGACCTGCCCGAAGGCCAGATCAGCGCGAACGGCCGGGCCGTGGGGACCTACCTCCACGGCATCCTGGACAACGACGCCCTGCGCCATGCCGTGCTGGGGTGGGCCCTGCCCGGGGCCAGGACCGGATCCTACGACTATGCGGCCTTCAAGGACCGTCAGTACGACCTGCTGGCCCAGCTCATGGAGAAGCACCTCAACCTGGACGGGTTGCTGGAGGAAGAAAAACAGCCCTAGCAGGCTGTTGAAAAACTCGGTTTACCGGTTGAAAGAACAGGTATTGGCTGCTAGCCTGGTTTCACCTTAAGGAGGAGACCGGGATGCGGGGAGTCAAAGATAGCGAAGAGGGGATGTTCAGCTACCTATCGCCAGAACAGCGTGTTCCAAAGAATCATCCTCTTCGGCCAATCCGGGATATGGTTGATTCGGCATTTGCGGAGATGTGGTCGCAATTGGAGACGATTTATTCATCGACCGGTCGTCCTTCGATTCCCCCGGAAAGCCTTCTTAAGGCGCTGCTGCTGCAAATATTTTATTCGATCCGCAGCGAGCGCCAACTGATGGAGCAGATGGATTACAATCTCCTCTTCCGCTGGTTCGTTGGTCTGAGCATGGATGATCCGGTCTGGTATCACTCGACCTTTTCCAAAAACCGAGACCGGTTTCTTGCCACCGATCTGGCCGAGTCTTTTTTCCGTTCCATTTTGGCTCAAGCCGAAGAATCCAAGTTGCTGTCCGAGGATCATTTCAGCGTTGACGGAACGCTCATTGAGGCATGGGCGTCGATGAAAAGCGTCAGACCCAAGGATCAATCCCCGGATGAGCCGCCCAAAGGAGGCGGACGAAATGGGACAGTTGATTTTCGCGGCCAGAAGCGGAGGAACGAGACCCATGCTTCGACCACGGATCCCGAGGCCAAATTGTTCCGCAAGGGTAAGGGCAAAGAGACCAAGTTGTGCTACATGGGCCATGTTCTGATTGAGAATCGCAACGGGTTGGTTGTCAACAGCCGGTTGACCCAGGCCAGCGGTAAGGCCGAGCGTGAAGCGGCGACAGACATGATCTGCGATCTTAAGGGTCAACACAGGATTACTCTGGCGGCTGATAAAGGTTATGACGCCAAAGAGTTCGTCCACGATCTCCGCGATCTTGAAGCGACCCCGCACCTGGCCCAAAACAATACCAACAGGCGCTCGGCCATCGACGGCCGAACCACTCGCCATGAAGGCTACAAGATCAGCCAACGATTCCGTAAACGAATCGAAGAAGTTTTCGGTTGGGCCAAGACCGTTGGTAATATCCGCAAAGTCAAACACCGGGGCGTCAAGAAGGTAGCTTTGAATTTCACCTTGACCGTGAGCGCCTACAACCTGGTCAGGATGAAAAACCTCCGGGCAGAGGCCGAGCCGTGAATAAGCCCACGGAGACGTGCGCTCCTCTCCTTGAATGAGGAAGGATGGGCCAACCAACCGGTGATGAAACCTCCGATAGCGGTCCCAACTACCAAAACCTCAGATCAGATCACTCGGTTGGTCCAGCAGAAAGGCATTGCGTGAATCAAAACCAGGCTTTTTCAACACCCTGCTAGCGGACAAGGGTTGCTCTTTTGTACTGAGCAACGAGGAAGGCAAGAATTCGGCGTCATTTGAGGGCGGCTCGGGCGAAGGTGTTGTTATCGTAGATACTCGCGCCACGTGCGAATGGGCGGCGGAAACTGACGATACATGGATAACAATTACCTCTGGTAACACCGGAACCGGTCCTGGTGAAATTAACTATGAAATATCACAAAACAATGGAAATGCTCCCCGAATAGGAAATATTCGAGTTGGAGATCAGACATTTACACCCGAATTACCCGGCAGAGTTGATCGAAAAGACATAACAATTAGCGTAACAAGCTGATATAATGAGCCAAACCATTCAGGAGGCAAATTCTAAAGATGCACGGTAATGGTGAAGCTCAAGAACGTATCATTCAGCCTGAATTCAATCGATCCATTCTAATCGATTTCCTTGGAGCCAAAATCACCTCTGATGCCGGGTTCCTGGTCATGAGAGAGATTGACGAACGGTTCAAGGTGACATCTCCCATGGGCGGTGAAATTGATGATCCAAGATCGCCGGTTCACCTCAGACATTCCATGGTCGAGATGATCCGGCAGAGGGTTTACCAGATTGCAGCCGGGTATGAGGACTGCATCGACGCCGATCAGCTTCGTATTGATCCGGCTCTTCGGCTGGCCCTCGGCAAAGATCACAAGAAGTGCGCCGGTCAATCGATGATGTCCAAGCTTGAGAACGATTACCTGGGCAACGGCCAAGGGCTAATGGCCCTGGAAAAAGCTTTGGCCCGATCAGCGGATGCTTTGCTTCGGAGAAAGAACAAACGGCGTTTGATAGTGGATTTTGACTCAACCGAAGACCCAGCCCATGGGAAGCAAGAGAACGTCGTTTACAACGGCCATTTCGGGAAGAACTGCTTCCATCCCCTGTTTGGCTTCAGCAGTGATGGCGACTGCCTGGCGGCCAAGCTTAGGCCAGGCAACGTTCATTCAGCCGATGGAACGCTGGATCTGTTCCAGCCGATTGTCGAGCGTTACCGTTCCTGGTTCCAACTATTCTGGTTTAGAGGTGATGCTGCCTTTGCCGATCCGAAGATTTACGAGTTCTGCGAGGATCCTCTACATCAGGTCACCTACTTCATTCGCCTCCCTGCGAACCAAAATCTACAACGGCTGGTCCAACCCCATCTTCGGCGTCCAGTGGGCAGACCGCCCAAGAGTGGCATCCAGACCAAGATCATTGATTTCCATTACCGGGCCAAAAGCTGGAACAAGCCTCGCCGGGTGATCTGTAAAATTGAATGGCACACCGGAGAGCTTTTTCCCCGAATCGGTTTCATTATCACCAATTCGCGGCTGGACGAGATGGACGTGATCGAAGTATACAACGGCCGGGGAGACGTGGAGAATCGGATCAAGGAAGGCAAGAACACCCTTCGCTGGGACAAAACCAGCTGTCATCGGTTTGAGGCCAACCAGGCCAGGTTGCTCATGGGCGTCATCGCCTACAATCTCCTACACATGTTCCGGTCCTTCTATCTCAAGGGCGAGGAGGTCCGACGAGAGGTGGACCCCATTGGTCGGACAGTCAGGCGGCGATACTAAGGTTGAATCTCCCGGTAATCATCACGCCGCCTTTATGCCTTTTGGCCATCCCTGGGCATGCCCAAGGATGTTTGTTGGGAATCCGAGATATACCTCGTTCGGGGTGCGGTCGTCCAGGCAGGAGTGTCCCCTCTCGAAGTTGTAGAAGTCGATCCAGTTCCCAACTCCCGTCTTCAGTTCCTTTCCGTTTGAGAAATCATTGAGATAGATACATTCATACTTCAGCGACCACCACAGCCGCTCGATGAAAACATTGTCCATCCAGCGGCCCTTGCCGTCCATGGAGATGGCGATGTTGTTGTGTTTAAGCACATCGGTGAACTCCAGGGAGGTGAACTGGCTGCCCTGGTCGGTATTGAATATTTCCGGTTTCCCGTACCGGCCAAGGGCATCTTCCAGGGCGGCTACGCAGAGGTCGGCCTCCAGAGTATTGGAAACCCGCCACGACAGCACCCGACGGGAGTACCAGTCCATGATCGCCACCAGATACATGAAGCCACGCTTCATGGGCAGATAGGTGATGTCGCTGCACCAGACCTGATTGGGGCGATCCACGGACAAATCCCGCAGCAGATAGGGATAGATCCGGTGCTCGGGATGGGGCTTGCTCAATCTCGGTTTGGGATAGACAGCCGAAATACCCATCTTTCTCATCAAACGCCTGATCCGTTTACGGTCAACGCAGTAGCCTCTTCGGCGAAGATGTCTGGTCATGCCCCTGGTGCCGAAATGGGGCGCTCGCATCCACTGACGGTCGATCAGGCGCATCAATTTCAGATTCAGGGGCGACTCCCCCTGAGGCTGATAGTAGAACGTCGAACGGTTGATCCTCACCAACCGGCATTGACGGGCAATGCTGAGCCTCTCGTGATTGGGATCGATCATCTCTTTCCTCCGGGCGCGGCTCAACGACCGAAGGCTTTGGCCAAAAAATCCCGCTCCACCGTCAACTCGCCGATCTTGGCGTGAAGCTCTTTGATCTCGGACTGGTGGCTGGTTTCCTTGGCCTGGCGGCCCTTACTGGAGAACACGTCGGCAAGACCATCTACGGCCTGCTTCTTCCATTTGGTTACCAGCGTCGGATGAATCTCGTACTTGGCCGCCAATTCGGCGATCGTTTGATCCCCTCGTAGGGCCTCCAAGGCCACTCTCGACTTGAACGTTGCGCTGTGCTGCTTCCGCTTGGCCATCTCTTCTCTCCTTTTCTCATGGCCGATTCAACCTAACACAACTGTCCGATTCTTGGGGGCCACCGCTGACGGTCCATGGAGTGGATCATCAAGCGGTTGATAAAGGTCGGAGCCAAGGTGGCCTATTATGGCCGACGGTGGCAGGTTCACGTTGCCTCGGCTTCCCCATTGGCTCGGCACTACGAAGCGGTTTTTGGATGATGCACTCGCATATCGACCGATTGACTGAATAGCAAATGGTGAGGTATGCTCAAAATCAACCATTTAGGTGTTCTGGCGGCTCTCAAAGATGGAAAACCGATGAGTTCCGTCAAGATCAAAAGTTTGGTGCTGCTTTCGAACTGTTGGAACGGTAAAAAATGGACTGTTGATAGATTGGGAACCAGTTCGCGGGGTAATTCAGGTTACAATTAACCAGCAAGGCAAGGCCAACACTTCTTCGGCAATAGTAGTAACGGTTGACGGCCTGAACCCTGTAAATACTGCCTTGAGCACAGTTAATCCTGTGTGGAATTGGCTTGTCGACCCAAGTAGTTGGAGAAACTACTTGGCAGATAATTTGCAAAATATTCCGAAGACGCTCATCTTCCCCTTTGAATGGGACACCAGCGCCACCGATACAGTTTCGGTTGTTCCCGAACTTGCGGATCTCTTAAAAAAACTGTATCGATTGAATTCAAACGGAGAATCAGCGGGTAAACTAATAGTCGTAAGCCATAGCTGGGGTACTGTTCTGTCTTATCTCGCCTTAACTAGGATTCAAAACGAAGGAATCCCGTTTAAGTGCGATTTATTCATTACTCTTAGCTCGCCCCTGGGAAGCATGATGGGCGATTGCATGGGAATCTTGGATCCGACCGTTCCAGGAGCGCCTCTTAATGAAGAAATCAATGTTGATTTCGTCGTGGCTACTTATACAGATGCCCAAATGTTGCTGTCTGGATACTTCGGAAATCCGGATGGTGAAAATTTGGACACTGTTACCGAATGCTACAATTTCTGGGCCTTGGGTGATGTCATTTCCGGGCCCATAGTAATGGATAGGGGGCTGTTTATGAATTTGAAACTAGCCCCAACCACCATCAATGATCAGGCTGATGATAACTGGTTCTCCACCTGCAATTCCACCCTACGAGTTTTAAGAACCCCCGCGACACACCTCTACACAGGATTAGAGCCAGACGGCGAATATAATGCGGGTCCTTTGGCGAGCGGAGTTAAACGCCTGATACAGGACACCATCAAAGAAAAATCTAAATAGGCGGTCATTAACACTCGGGCTTTTCCAATTGGAGAGCCCGGGTGAGACATGAGCTTTCGGCAAATGTTGATGGAGCGGCAAAACAATTCTGGATGCAAGGAAACCTGTCGCCAGCGTCGATCGTCCCGGCCGCAGGGACGGCTTCGCCGCCCGCCGTCATGTTGGATTTGCATTGGGCCGACAAGGTTGATTGGGAATGTTTTAGGGGAAAAGAAAATAAAGATGTCGGTCGTGCATTTTACCATAAGTGCTGGTGTGGATTTGGGCCAGCAAATGTAAGGGAAACCTCTAATGCCCCAGGAGCCGTTGCCGAAGGCTGCCCAGGGGGGAACCGGGGCCGTTCGTGCGGCGAATTGAAAAAATGGTTTACATCGGCGTTCCTTGAGGCCGGGACGGATCCGTCGGGGCAAGCCGGGTTGGTGCCCAAGAATCTCCTCCGCCATTGCATTCGCACCCTCAATAGTTTATAAACCAGTAATTCTAGAAAAAGAGGTTTTTCGTAGGAGGCCCAGCTGAGGTCAGGCGGGGAACTGAATGAATCGTAAGAATTTGTCGCACCTTCTGGAGGAAACGGCGCTTACCATGGAGCTGGCCGGTTCCAACCAGTTCAAGGCCAGAGCCTACGCCAATGCGGCCAGAACCATCCTCAAGGCCGGGTTGAGCGATGCGGATTTGGCCGACAGGGATAAGCTAAAAGCCCTGAAGGGGATCGGTCCGGCCATCGCCGAGTCGGTGGTGGAGGCGGTGACCACCGGCCGGATCTCCGTTCTGGAGGAACTGAAACAAGACCTGCCGCCGGGATTGTCCGACCTGGTCAAGGTCCCCGGCTTGGGGGTCAAGAAGGCCCGCCTCCTTTATGATAAGTTGGGTCTGACCAGCCTGGGAGAGCTGGCCTATGCCTGCCACGAGAACCGGCTGGTGGAATTTCCCGGGTTCGGCCCCAAAACCCAGGCCCGGATTCTGGAGGGTCTGGAGTATCTGAAAAGATATCAGGACTGGTTCCTCTATCCGGACGTGGCCGGCCCGGCCCGCCAGGCCGCCGAATATCTGGCCCGCTCGGAGCATGTCATGGCCGCTGTTCCGGCCGGCAAGCTGCGGCGCAGAAGAGAGATCGTGGACCGCGCCTTGATCGTGGTCGCCTCCCAGGCCCCGGGCGCGGTCCTGGCTCATTTTTCGAGTTGGATCAAGGGGGTTGAGCTGGAGCACCCGGAGGAGAACCGGGCCCGCATCCTCCACCCCTCCGGGCCCATGGTGGAGGTGGAGGTCTTTTCTCCGGAGGTGTTCGGCCAGGCCCTGGTCTGGGCCACCGGCTCCCGGACCCATCTGGAGGGGCTCCGGGAGAGGGCCCGCACCAGGGGGCTGGAACTGCGGCCGGACGGGCTTTTCGACCAGGGGCAGAGGCTGGTCACGCCGGGTGAGGAGAGCTTTTACCAGTACCTGAGTTTGCCGCTCATTCCCCCCGAACTGCGGGAGGGCCGGGACGAGATAGAGGCCGCCGCGGCCGGAGACCTGCCCCGGCTGGTCCGGCGCGAAGAACTGAAGGGTCTTTTCCACGTCCACACCACCGCCTCCGACGGAGGCTACTCCCTGCTGGAGATGGCCCAGGCCACCCAGGAACGGGGGCTCTCCTACCTGGGTCTCTCCGACCACTCCAAGTCGGCTTTTTACGCCGGGGGGCTGAAGGAGGACGACCTGGTCAGGCAGGCCGGAGATGTCTCCCAGACCAACGCCCGGCTGAAGGGTTTCAGGGTCTTTCACGGGATCGAATCTGATATTCTGAGCAACGGCTCCCTGGACTACCCGGACCAGGTCTTGGACAGGCTGGATTTCGTGATCGCCTCCATCCATTCCAATTTCAATCTGGACAGGGAGACTCAGACGGCCCGTCTGGTCAAGGCCGTGGAGCACCCGGCCACGACTATCCTGGGGCATCCCACCGGACGGCTGCTCCTGGCCCGGAAGGCCTATGAGTTTGACTGGGAGTCTGTTATAAAGGCCTGTGCCCGAAACAGGGTGGCTCTGGAGATAAACTCCAACCCCCACCGCCTGGACACGGACTGGCGGATTTTAAAAGAGGCCAGGGCGATGGGCATCAGGTTCGTCCTGGGCCCGGACGCCCACAGCATAGAAGGGCTGGACGACCTGGATCTGGGCCTGGGCATAGCCCGCAAGGGCTGGCTCGGACCGGAAGACCTGTTGAATACCCTGGACGTCCAGGAGATGACCGCTTATTTGCAAAACAAAAAGGATTTCCGCCCATGAGTCGGTCGCCGGAGGCCACGGCCCGGATTATCGAGCTGTTGGAGGAACATTATCCCGAGGCTTGGTGCACCCTGGACCACCGCAATCCCTATGAACTTTTGGTGGCCACGGTTCTCTCGGCCCAGTGTACCGACGAGCGGGTAAACAAGACCACGCCGGCCCTGTTTGAGGCCTTTCCGGAGGCCTCGGCCCTGGCGGGGGCCGAGATCGGGACCGTGGAGGAACTGATCCGCTCCACCGGGTTTTTCAGGAACAAGGCCAAGAATCTTAAGGGCGCGGCCATGAGGATAACAAACCATTTCGGCGGACGGGTCCCCGACAATCTGGAGGACCTGGTCAGCCTGCCCGGAGTGGCCCGTAAGACGGCTAACGTGGTCCTGGGCTGCGCTTTCGATACTCCGGGAGTGGTGGTCGACACCCACGTCAAGCGGGTCTCGGCTCGGCTGGGCTGGACGGGAAACACGAACCCCGACAAGATCGAACGGGACCTGATGGAGATCTGGCCCCGGGACAGGTGGACCAAGCTGGGCCACCAGGTTATCCTGCACGGTCGCTCTCTGTGCCAGGCCCGTCGGCCCCTGTGCGCGCAATGCTTTCTAATTACTCTCTGCCCCTATGGCGGCAAGGAGGTTGGTTGATGGGTAGCGTGATTAAAATGAGAAATATTTTTTTGAGAGCCAGCCTTGTTCTGGCTCTTCTCGCCGCCTTTTGGGCGACTCCCCGGCCGGTTATGGCCGAGGTTTTAAACCTGGAACAATGCCTGGAACGGGCTCTGTCCCAATCTCTGGCCGTGAAAAAGGCCGAAGCCGACATCTCCGTGGCCGATTTCCAGCTTAAGGAGGCCAAGGCCGGCTTTTTCCCGACCTTCAAGACCACCTACAGCTACACCAGGCTGGACGAGGACCCGAGCGTCACCTTTTCCGGTATGACCTTTCAGACCGGGACCGCCGACAACTTCAACTGGGAGGTCAGCCTGAGCCAGCCGCTCTTCACCGGCTTTAGGATCCTGACCGGCAAAAAGCTGGCCGAGCTGGGGCTGGAAAACGCCAATCTGACGGTCGAACTGGCCAAGCTGGACCTGGCCCTCCAGGTCAAGCAGGCCTACTTCAACGTGCTCCTGGCCCAGAAGAGGACCCTGGTGGCCGAC
Organism: Desulfarculia bacterium; assembly: GCA_963662305.1. GTDB lineage: Bacteria > Desulfobacterota > Desulfarculia. The sequence goes on from OY759352.1 coordinate 582,859, forward strand.
CGGGCCATAAAACAGCTGGAAGCCCAGGTGGAAGTGGCCAAAAATTTCTACGAAGTGGGCATGAGTTCCAAAAACGACCTCCTGCAGGTGGAGGTGGAGCTGGCCAATACGGTTCAGAACAAAGTCAATGCCGAGAACAACGTGAGCCTGGCCAAGGCCCAGCTGAACACCATTCTGCGCCGGAATATCGAGACCCCCCTCGAGTTGGAGGACGTGAAGGGCTTCACCGCCCAGGAGCCGGAACTGGGGCCCAGCCTGAAGATCGCCCTGGACGAGCGGGTGGAGATGAAGCAGGCCCAGCTGGGGGTGGACTCGGCCCTCAAGGGGGTCGACCTGGCCAAGGCCGACTATTATCCCCAGGTGGCCCTGGTGGGTTCCTACGCCCGGTCCGGGGACACGGCCATCGTGGACGGTTCTGACGTGGACGACGCCCCCACGGACCTGACCCTGACCCTGGCCCTGAACTGGACCATCTGGGACTGGAACGCCAGGTCCCACCGGGTTGGGGCCAGCAAGGGCGAAGTCCTGAAGGCCCGCCACGTGCTCAACCAGATCCGGGACGGAGTGGCTCTGGAGATCAAACAGGCCCTCCTGAACCTGGCCTCCACCAAAAAGAATATAGCGGTCAACAGCAAGGCCATCGAACAGGCCGAGGAATCTTTGCGCATGAGCAAGGAGCGCTACCGGGAACAGGTCACCACCTCCACCGAGGTTCTGGACGCCCAGACCAGATTGAGCCAGGCCCAGGTCAACTATTATGCCGCCCTGTACGGCTATCACCTGGCCCAGGCCCAGCTGAAGCGGGCCATGGGCCGAATGTAGAGGGCCGATGAGCGATCAGGCTCTCATCCAGATGTTCCATGTTCATAAGAACTTCGGGCAGAACGTGGCCCTGTGGGATATCAGCTTCAAAATTGAAAAAGGAGCCTTTGTTTTCGTGACCGGCCCCTCCGGGGCCGGCAAATCGACCCTGATAAGCCTCATGGCCGGAGTGGAGCGGCCCAGCCAGGGGAGGATTGTCATCGGCAAGACCGAGCTTTCCTCCCTGAAGCCCCGTCTCATGCCCGCCGTCCGCCGCCGGATAGGAATCGTTTTTCAGGACTTCAAACTGCTCAAGGACCTCTCCGTATTCGACAACGTCTCCCTGGCCCTGGAGGTCTGCGGTTATCCCCGGGCCCGGATCAGGCCCAGAGTGGAGAAGGTCCTGGGCGCGGTGGGCCTTTCCAAAAAGGCCCGCTCTCGGCCGCCGGGCCTCTCCGGCGGAGAACAGCAACGGGTCGCCCTGGCCCGGGCCCTGGTGACCGAACCGACTATCCTCTTGGCCGACGAGCCCACCGGCAATCTGGACTGGGAGCTGAGCCAGGAGATCATCCATCTCCTCCAGCGGTTCAACCGCAACGGCACCACCATCATCGTGGCCACCCACGACCGGCAGCTGGTCCGCTCCATTCCGGGGGGAGTGCTGACCCTCCAGGCCGGCCGGGTGGTGGGAGTGGAGGCCTGAAGTGGTCGGGTCCTCCCTGGGATCTATCCTGAGACGGGGTTTCAAACAGCTGGGATTGCAGCTCCCGACCCAGATGGTGGCCGTCCTGAGCATGGCCGCGGCCCTGACCCTGGCCGGATCGGCCTACGCCTTTCACCTCCAGTTGGACCGGCTGGCCGTCCGGCTCAACCAGGAACTCAGGGTCGTGGTTTTTTTGAAACCCGGTTCCAACGACAACTACCGCGCTCTGGCCGGCCGGATCTCCTCTCTGGAGGGGGTTCAGGGGGTGGTTCTCCTTTCCAGCCAGGAGACCAGGGACCGCCTGGGGGACATGTTGGGTTCCCAGGCCGGACTGCTGGAGGGTTTGGGTCCGGAGGTGGTTCCGGCGATTGTGGAGGTGGAGCTGACCGCCCAGGGCCTGGCCCGGGGCAGGCCGGCGGCCCTTGTCGCCGAGATTGAGAAATTCCGAGAGGTGGACGAGGCCGTCTATGCCGGGGACGTGGCCGACCGCCTGGAGTCCTTTCTGAACCGCTTCACCAACCTGGGCCGGGCCCTTTCCGCGGTCCTGATTCTGAGCGGGATGTTCATTATCTACGCCACCATCAGGTTGGCCTTTATGGGCCGGCAGGAGGAGCGGGAGATTCTCCGCCTGATCGGGGCCAGGGGCTGGTTCATCAGGGGGCCCTTCCTGGTCCAGGGCACAGGCCTGGGTCTGGTGGCGGGGGGCATCTCGCTGGCGCTGTTGAAAGGGCTCCAGACCTGGCTTTGGACCATTCCCCCGGACCGGTTCGGCACGGGGCCCCTCTGGTACCTGGGGGAGATGAGGATCATCGACCTGTCTTTGGTCTCGGTTATTCTGGGCGCGGGAGCCCTTGGCGGGCTCATCGGGGCTTGGCTGGCCCTGGGCAGGGTCATGGGCGGGGACCGGTGAACGGATCGGGATTCAGGGCTCTGGCGGCGGCGGTGCTTCTGGCCGGCTTTATGGCCGGAGGGCCGGTCCGGACAGCCTGGAGCGAAACCGGCCAGGAGGAGTCCCCGGCCTCCCCGGCTGAGCTCAAGAAGCGGGAAAGGTCGATCATCTCCCAATTGGACGAGCTAGACCACAGGAGAATCGGCCTGAAGAAAACCAGGCAGCGCCTGGAAGGGGAAATCAGGGCCCTTTCCAAGGAGGAGGATGAGGCCCAGGACGAGACGCGGCGATTGGAGGAACGCAAGGTGGCCCTGAACCGGAGTCTGAAAGGCCGCATCAAAGCCCTCTATCTCCACGGCCGGACCGGCCTGGTGCGGCTCTCTCTTGCCGCAGAGTCGATCAGGGACACTGTTTTGGGCCGGAGATGTCTGGTCAGGATGGTCGGATTTGATCTAAAATTGATGGAGGATTATAATGTACTCCAAGAAGAGCTGGTTGGACTTAAGAGTGCCCTGGCCTTAAAAAAGAAGAGAATGTCCGGTCTTGTCCAGGAGATGGCCCGGGCCGATATGGAACTGGCCGCCCACAGGAGCGCCAGGGCCAGGCTGTTGCTGGAGGTGGACCGCAGCCAGGAGGTTCACCAGAAAGCCTTGAACGAAATGGACCGGGCGGCCGGAGAGCTTAACCGGAGGCTGGCTTCTCTGGAAAGCTCGATTTCGGAGAAGAGCGATGAGGCTGATTCCCATATTCTGGCCGCAGAGAAGGGACGCCTGCCCTGGCCGGTTAAGGGAAAGCCGCAACGCATGGCCGACCCCAAGAGAAGGGGCGTGATCATAAAAACCAAGGAGGGCTCGCCGGTCCGGGCCGTGAGTTCCGGACGGGTGATCCATACCGGCTGGATAAAGGGCTACGGCCTGGTGGTGATCGTTGATCACGGCGCCCGCTACTACACCCTTTCGGCCCATCTGGAGGAGATCACGGTCCGGTCCGGCGGTCAGGTGGAGAGGGGCCAGGTAATAGGAACCTCGGGCCGGGCCGCTTTGGCTGAGCCGGGAGTTTATTTTGAGATCCGCCATCGGGAGAAGACTCTGAACTCCAGGGAATGGCTTGGAGAACCGTCAGGCTGAGGAGATACCAGAATGATTTCGAGATCGAAGAAAAGTTTGACCGCCGTGGCCCTGGTTGTGGCGGTCCTGATCGGGCTACTCCTGGGCCGGGGGATGGAGCTGGTTTCGGCCGATACCGAAGCCACCTATCAGAAGCTGAAGCTTCTCACCGATGCCTTGGATATCATCCAGACTAAATATGTGGACGATCCGGACAACGAAAAGTTGATCTACGGGGCCATCAAAGGCATGGTCTCCTCCCTGGACCCCCATTCCTCCTTTCTAACTCCGGAGGAGTTCAAGGAATTGCAGGTGGAGACCAGCGGGAAATTCTCGGGGATCGGAATCGAGATTACGGTTAAGGACGGTATCCTGACCGTGGTTTCGCCCATCGAGGACACCCCGGCCTTCAAGGTCGGCCTCAAGGCCGGGGACAAGATCATCAAGGTCGACGGCAAGTTGACCAAGCAGATGAGCCTCATGGACGCGGTCAAGCAGATCCGGGGCGAAAAGGGAACCAAGGTGGTTCTGACCATCCTTCGCCAGGACGCCAAGGAGCTGATGGATTTCACCATCGTCCGGGACGTTATCCCCATCGTTTCGGTTAAGTCCAAGATGCTGGCCGAGAACTACGGCTATATCCGGGTGACCACCTTCCAGTCCCGGACTTCGGCCGAGATAAAAGAGGCCCTGGCCGAGCTGAATCCGCCGGATAATCCCCTCAAGGGCCTGGTCCTGGATCTGCGCAACAACCCCGGCGGTCTTCTGAGCGAGGCCGTGGATGTGGCCGACATCTGGGTTGCCGATGGACTGATCGTCTACACCGAGGGCCGGGTGGCCAACCAGAACATGAAATTCTACGCCCAGCCCGAGGGCGGTGAGAACGATTATCCCCTGGTGGTGCTGGTAAATCAGGGTTCGGCCTCGGCTTCGGAGATCGTGGCCGGGGCGCTCAAGGATCACGGCCGGGCCGTGGTCCTGGGCACCCAGACTTTTGGCAAGGGTTCGGTCCAGACCATCATCCCCTTCGGCGATGAGAGCGGCATGCGGCTGACCACGGCCCGCTACTACACACCCTCCGGAAATTCCATCCAGGCCAAGGGAATAGCTCCTGATGTGGTGGTCGAATTCGTTCCGCCCGTGGAAAAGAAGGAAACCGTACCCGGCCTGGAATTTCGGGAGAGCGACCTGTCGGGGCACATGGAGAACGACAAACCGAAGAGCGAGGCTGAAGAGAAGTTCCAGGAGGCGGCCAAGTCGCTCCAGAGGGACAACCAGCTGCGGGAGGCCCTGGGGCTGCTCAAGGGCTGGGAGATCTTCTCCAAGACCAAGCGTCCCGCCCGGAACGGTTAGGCTCAATTGGCGACCAAGCGCAAGGCCCCCGCCAAGGGGGCCTCTTCAACATCCAGGAAGAAGCCCGCCGGCCAAACCGGGTCGACCGGTTCCAGATCCCAGGCCAAGCCCAAACGGGCTCCGGGGAAGAGGACCGCCAAAGCCCCCAAGAAGAAAAAAACCAGCCCCGGCAGCCTGATCCAACGCCTCCTGAAAAGGGCCCAATCGCCCCGCCGGAGGGCCAAGGCCCGGAGTAAAAAGGGCCTGTTCTCCCTTTCTCCGGGAGCCCTCCAGACCATGTACGGCCTGGCCGCAGGCCTGGTTCTTTCCGGGATCGTCCTGTGGCTGTTGTGGCCCTCCCCGGCCCCCAAGACGCACAAGCCGTCCTCAAAGGAAAACAACGTCGATATAATCGTTGAGAAACCCCCTCGGCTGGCTCCTCCGGAAAAGAGCCCCGTATACGAGGAAAAGGGGACGGTCTTCAACCGCCGTCTGGCCCTGACCGACGCGGCCATCCTGCAGACCCTCAAGGCCAACGGTCTGGGCGGTTCAGCGGTCCGGTTCAACCGGATCCGGAACGTGGTCGAAGGGGGACTCCACTACGAGCGGGCCGAAATGGGGCTGGACCTGGGGACCCTCTCTCCGGCCCGGGTTGAGGAGAAGCTGCTGGACGCCCTGGCCCGGCTGGATTTTCCAGTCACCTTGACCTCCCCCGGAACAGACGGGAAGGAGATCCGGCTGGAGGTCCGCCTGGACGGCCATTTGACCCATTCCATCCGCCTCCATCCTGTTCCGTTGCCGGAACAGGAGCAGGCGAGGGGCCCCAGACACAGAGCCGCCATTATCATCGACGATCTGGGCAACCATCCCAAGCTGGACGCCCGGTTCGCCGGGTTGGATCTGGAGCTGACCCTGGCCGTTCTGCCCCACGGCCCGGTGAGCCGGGAGGCGGCCCGGCTGGTCCGGGAGAAAGGCCGGGAACTGATGCTCCACCTGCCCATGGAGCCCCAGGGCTATCCGGAAGTGGACCCCGGCAGGGGGGCGCTGCTGACCTCCATGAACCGGTCCGAGCTGACCCGGACCCTGAATCGCGATCTGGAGGCGGTGCCCCGGGCTAAAGGGGTCAACAACCACATGGGTTCCAGGCTGACCGAGGACGAGGGAGCCCTGGAGGTGATCTTCCGGCGGCTTAAGGAGAAGGACCTTTTTTTCGTTGATTCCAGGACCACCTCCAAATCCAAGGTCGACCGGGTGGCGGCCAGGGTGGGGTTGAAGACGGCCAGCCGGTCGGTCTTTTTGGATAACGTGCCCGAGCCGGAGGCGGTTCAGGCTCAGCTTCAGCGTTTTATGGCCAAGGCCACGACCAGGGACGGGATCATCGCCATCGGCCACCCCCACCCGGCCACCCTGGAGATGCTGGCCAAAATGGCTCCGCTGATCAAGGACCGCCTGGACCTGGTTCCCATCTCCGCGCTGGTCAGATGAGGAGGCCGGGCTCCGGTCGGGGGCGGCCCTGCGCCCCTTGTCCGTGACCGAGATAGGGGCTGGACAACCCGGCGGGACGCGGGTTAAAGTTGGACGGTTGGAACAGGGGAGCCTTCGGCTCCGGGTCGACGGTTCTGGTCGCCGCCTTGGGTTGCGGAAAAAACCGGGTTAACGGACGGGTCACCGGACTTATGAGAGGTTGCGGAAGTAAGTTTCGATAAGACAGCTGGTTGAGGCGGCGGGGCCGTAACCCCGCCCCCCCGATGAAACATGTTTCCGACAATGATCCCGGGTAGTCCGTCCTCCGTAAATTAAGCAGACATTGAGATTGTACGCATCAGCAAGCGAGGTGAGGCGCGGCCTGGCCGCATGATTCTGATTACCCCTTAGATCAGCGCCCGCACCGGACCGTCTTTCTTCCCGGCGCCTCTCTCCGGGCAGTGCCGGCCCTTAGGATTGCGCGGCGTTCAGTGGATATCAGTCATGGAACCCAACGGAAACAAGGTTCTGGAATTGTCCGAGGCCGTGAGATCCCTTGTCAACCCTGGAGCCCACATGTCCCTGGGCGGTTTCACCCTGAACCGCAATCCCATGGCCGCAATCCATGAGGTCATCCGTCAAGGTATAGGGGACCTTCATCTCTATGTCCACTCCAACGGGGTGGGTCTGGACGAACTGATCGGGGCCGGCCTGATCTCGCGCCTGGAGATCGCCTATGGCGGAGTGGGCAAGGCCACCCCCACCTGCATCCGTTTCAAAAAGGCCGTCCAGAACAACGAGATCCAGTTCGAGGATTACTCCAACTTCATGATGACCCTGCGCTTCCTGGCCGGTTCGCTGGGTGTGCCCTTTCTGCCCACCATCTCCGGCCTGGGCACGGACATCGTCGAAAAATGGGGCTTCTCCCCGGAGTTTAGGCGATCCGAGTCCAAGATACCGGACCAGAAGCTGGTGGTCATGGGCAACCCCTTCGGTGACTGGGCCGGGGCGTCCAAAGTCCTTCTGGTTCCGGCGGTCAACCCGGACGTAACCCTGATCCACGTCCAACAGGCCGACAGCGTCGGGAATTGCCGCATAGAGGGGCTCACCTTCGTTGACCTGGAGCAGGCCAAGGCCTCCAGGGAGGTGATCGTCACCTGCGAGGAACTGGTGGACACGGCTGAACTGCGGAAGACCCCGGAACGCAACCAACTGGCCATGTTCCACGTCTCGGCTGTCTGCCACGTGCCCCACGGGGCCTATCCCACGGCCTGCTACCGCCATTACGATTACGACCCCAAGTATCTGCAGGACTACGACCGGGCCGCCAAGAACGACAACCTTTACCGCCAGTATCAGCAACAATACATCCACAGCGTTTTCAGCCACTCCGAGTTTCTGGATCTGGTGGGCCGGGACCGGCTCCGCGTCGTCCAGGCCGATCCCCGGACCGGCTATGCTGTGAACATGAAAAGGGACTGAGCGATGTCCGGCCGCAAAGAGTACAGCTCCCAGGAGATAATGACCATCACGGCCGCCCGGGAGATCAAGGACGGGGATATCGTCTTCTGCGGAACGGGCATATCCATGTTGGCCGCCACCGCGGCCAAACGGATCAACGCCCCCCAGAGCGTCATCTTTTTCGAGACCGGGGCCATCGACTCCTGGCTGGAGGAACTCCCCTTGTCGGTGAGCGATCCCCGGATAGAATACCTGGCCGCCTCATCCTCCGGCCTGGTGGAAGCCTTCGCCACCATGCAGAACCCCAAGACCGGCTCCAAGGTGGTGGCCATTCTGGGCGCGGCTCAGATCGATAAATACGGCAACCTGAACACCACCTCCATCGGCGATTATTTTTCTCCTAGGATCCGTTTTCCGGGCAGCGGCGGGGGCTGCGACGTGGCCTCCTTCGTGCCACGGGGGATCGTCTTTATGCAGCACAATAAACGTAAATTCGTTAATAAATTGGATTACCTAACCAGTCCAGGCCAGCTAGGCGGCCGGGGCGGCCGCCGGGCGGCGGGGCTCAGGCCGGGCGGCCTCAGCGTGGTGGTGACCAACCTGGGAGTGTTGCGCTTCGATCCGGGCGGGGAGATGTTTTTGGACGGCTATTATCCCGGCGTGACTCCAGAGATGATTCTGGGGCACATGGAGTTCGGCGTGGATGTGAGCCGGGCCGTGGAGGTGGACCCGCCCACCCAAGAGGAACTGACCATCCTGCGGGACCAGTGCGATCCCGAGAGGCTGATTCTGACCTAACCCGGTGGTTCACGGAGGCCCGTCAGGGCGGCAAAGGTTCAGGACTCTTCGGAGGAGACCAACACCAGCAGTCCGCCCTCCCGGAGCCTCACCCAGGCCCCCGGATCCCTGACCACGTTGCTGATGCCGTGGGTGGAGCCCAGAACCAGGGTGGCCTGGTCAAGGGGGTATTTCATCCCCCCCAGGGTCACCCCGGAGACCGGGGCCTCCAGGGGCAGCAGGGAGACCGTGTCGCCGGGCTTTCCTCCCAGGGGGATCCGGGCCGGGCCCCGGACGAAAAAAACGGAGCGGTCAAGGTCCAGAAGACGGCAGGGCGGCCCCGCCTCGCCCGTGGGGCCGGGAAAGAGCCGGGCCGCGGCCGGGAGCAGGACGTTGGCCAGGGTCATGTCCAGTCTCTTGCCAAAGGCCCCCAGCACGATTATTTCCTTGGGATTGCGCTTCAGGGCGGTGAGGATGGCCAGTTCCAGGTCGGTTTCGTCCTTGTCCCTGGGGTGGCGGAGGATCTCCACGCCCAAGCCGGCCAGCCTCTCCAGATCGGCCGGGTCGGCCGAATCCATATCGCCCACCACCAGATTGGGGGTCAGCTTCCAACTCAGGGCCTGGGCCAATCCGCCGTCGGCGCAGATGATCAGATCCCGCTCCGGAGAGACCTCCAGCCCCCGGGGCCAGCCCTCCATGCGGCCGTTGGCGAAGATTACGACCCTCTCCCGATTCATCTCATTCCTCCGGCTGCACCACGGCCATGCCCGCAGGGCTCAGGGTCAGCTCCAGGTCGGCTCCGGTCTGCGGGGGAGGAACCTCTCCCTCCAGATCGAAGACCAGCTCCAACCCGCCCGGCGCGGCCAATGTAACCCTATAGTGCCGCCCCAAAAAGAGTCTGTCCACCACCCTGCCCCGAAAAGAGGGAAGCGTTCCGCTTCGGGCCGCCACGGCCGCTTCCGGACGCAGGACCAGGGTCACCCGCTCACCCGGACCGGCGGTCACGACCGCAGGGTGGAGGTCTCCCAGGGGGGTCTCCACTCCTCCGTCGGCCTTGACCCGCCCCGGGATAAGATTTTTGAACCCCAGAAAGCGGGCTACGAACTCGGTTCGGGGGTGGAGGTAAAGCTCCTCCGGCGCGTCCGCCTGGATCAGCCGGCCCTGATCCATGACCGCCACCCGGTCGGCCACGGCCAGGGCTTCGGACTGGTCGTGGGTCACGAAAATGGAGGTCATGCCCAGGGTTTTGAGAATGGTTCGGACCTCCGCCAGGAGGCGTTCCCTCAAGATCCGGTCCAGGGCGCCCAGGGGTTCGTCCAGCATCAGCAGTTCCGGCCGGGGGGCCAGAGACCGGGCCAGGGCCACCCGCTGCCGTTCTCCGCCCGACAGGGTGGCCACACCCCGCCCGGCCAGGGCGGAGATGCCCATCAGTTTCAGCATCTCCCCGGCTCTGGTCTGGATCTGCTCCTCGGCCAACTTCTGGGTTTTCAGCCCGAAGGCCACGTTCTCCCCTACGTTTTTGTGGGGGAACAGGGCGAACTCCTGGAACATGAGCCCGAAGTTCCGCTTCTGGGGCGGCAGGGCGGTGATCTCCCGGCCCCGGAAGATGACCCGGCCGGAGTCCGGCTCCTCCAGCCCGGCCACCATCCGCATGAGGGTGGTCTTGCCGCATCCCGACGGGCCCAGCAGGGCCAGGACCTCCCCTTCCTCCAGGGTCAGGTCCACCCCCCGCACCGCCGGTCGGTCAAAGGCCTTGGACAGGTTTTGCAGTTCCAGAAAGGCCATTTCAGCTTCCTTCCCGCACCCGGCCCATGCGGTCCAACACCAGGAACCCCAGGGCCGTGACGGCCATGAGCAGGCAGCTCATGGCCAGGGCCTGGCCGTAGTTCATCGCTCCGGGACGGGTTAGAAAGCGGTAGATGGCCAGGGGCAGGGTGGGGCTCTGGGGCCGGGCCACGAAGACGGTGGCTCCGAACTCTCCCAGGCTGATCACAAAGGAAAAGACGGCCCCCACGGCCAGGGCCCGGCTCAGGATGGGCCAGTCCACGGTCCGCCAGATAAGAAACCGCGAGGCCCCCAGACAGGCTGCCGCCTCCCGCAGGCTGGCGGGTATGGATCGCCAGGCCGGCAACAGAGAACGGATCACAAAGGGAAAGGCCACCAGGGCGTGAGCCAGGGCCGGCAGAATCCAGGCGGACCTGAGGTTCAGGGGCGGCCGGTCGAGGGCGATGATGAACCCGAAGCCCAGGGTCACGGCCGAGGTGGACAGGGGCAGCATGAACAGCGGGTCCAGAAGACCCGCGCCCCTGCCCCTGGGCCCGGCCAAAAAGGCTGCGGCCAGAAAACCCAGGACCAGGGCGATGAGCGTGGCGATCGAGGCTATGGCCAAAGAGTTGAACAGGGCCTTTAGGGGGGCCACGTAGAGGATGGATTGGGCCCGGTTCTGGGCCAGGCCCTGGTAATAGGCCAGGGAGAGGCCCTCTTCGGTCAGGAACGAACCCAGGACCAGGGCCCCCAGGGGGGCGCCCAGGAGCAGGGCCATGAGGATGAAGTTGGACCAGATCAAGGTCTTTTCCAGTCCGGCCTTGGCCTTGCGCCGGATGTCGCCCAGGACTTCCGGCATCAGGGAGACGGCGGTCTTGCCTTCGTATCTGGTGTAGAGGGCCATGAGGCCGAAGGTGAACAGGATCTGGACCAGGGAGAGGGCTGCGGCCAGGGGCAGGTCGAAAAGCTGGACCGCCTGACGGTAGATCTCCACCTCCACCGTGGCCAGAGTGGGGCCGCCCAGGATGAGGATAACGCCGAAACTGGTGAAGCAGAAGACAAAGACCAGCAGGGAGGCGGCCAGGATGGGGGGAGCCAGGAGGGGCAGGGTAACCCGCCCAAAAGCCCCCAGGGGAGAGGCCCCCAGAAGCCGGGCCGCCGAGGTCAGATCCCGGGGCAGATTGGCCCAGAATCCGCCCACGATGCGCAGGGCCACGGTGTAGTTGTAAAAGACGTGGGCCAGCAGAAAGAACCAGACGGTCTGCTCCATTTGGATCGGTGGGCTCTGGAGCCCGAACAGGCCCATCAGGAGGCCGTTCAACAATCCTCCCCGCCCCAGGAGGGCCTGGAAGGCGGCGGCGGTGACCATGGTGGGCAGAACAAAGGGGATGGCCGTGAGGGACTGGATGAGGGCTTTGCCCCTGAAGTTGAAGTTGGCGAAAACATAGGCCCCCGGCAGGGCCAGGAGCAGAGTCAGGAGGGTGGAGAGCAGAGCCTGCCAGAAGGTGAACCACAGCACCCTGGCGTAATAGCCGGTCTGGACCAGCTTGATCAGATTTCCGGCTCCTCCGCCCTCCTCCCCCCAAAAGCTCAATCCGAAAATGGAGGCCAGGGGATAAAAGTAGAATACCCCCAGGAAAACCAGAACAGGTACGATCAGCAGAAACCGTACCCGGGGTCTCACCTCAGAACCGCCTCGGTCCACCCCTCGATCCATTTTTCCCGGGAGGCTCCGATTTTTTCCGGATCCAGCCGGACCGGCTCATCCGTCACCCGGGTGTGCTTCACAAAGACCTCGGGCAGGGGGGTGTCCTCCCGGGCCGGAAAGACCCACATATTCAGGGGGATATCTTTTTGAAATACCGGGGACAGGATGAAATCCAACAGCTTTTTGGCTTCCTTCTCTTTTTTGGTCCCCCTGAGAAGGCCCGCGAATTCGATCTGGCGGAAGGCCGAGCCGGGGGCCAGGACCGCAGCGGTGGGCGCCTCCTGGGGCGGTTCCTTGGCAAAGAAAACCTCTGCCGGAGGGGAACTGGCGTAGCTGACCACAATGGGCCGGGTGCCGCCCTTGGCCCGGCTGAACTGGCCGTAGTAGGCGTCCGACCAGCCGGTGGAGACATAGACCCCGTTTTGCCTCAATTTCTTCCAGTAGCCCAGGTAGCCCTTCTCCCCGTAGCGGCCCACGGTAGTCAGCAGAAAGGCCAGGCCGGGCGAGGAAGTGGCCGGGTTCTGGACCACGGTCAGATCCTTGTACCGCGGTTTGAGCAGATCGTCCAGGTCCGCCGGCGGAGGCAGCCCCTTTTCCTTGAACCAGCCCTTGTCGTAGTTGAGGCAGACGTCCCCGAAATCCACCGGAAGGAGTCGGTTGTGGCGGTCCAGCCTCAGCTCCGCCGGTATCCCGGCCAGTCCGGGGGAGGAATAGGCCGCAAAGATGCCTGATTTAAGGGCCCGGCTGAGAAAGGTGTTGTCCACCCCGAAAAAGACGTCGGCCAGGGGGTTGTTCTTGGACAGGATGGCCTGGCTGAGGGCCGCGCCCGCATCGCCGGTCTTTATTGTCTTCAGCTCCAGCCCGGTCTGTTCTTCAAAGGCCTTCAGGGTCGCCCGGCCCACGGCGAAACTGTCGTGTGTCATCAGGGTCACGAAGGGCCCGGCCTCTCCCGCTCCCGCCGAGGCGGCCGTGAAAATCAGTATAACGGAGAGAACCGTTAAAAACTTTTTTGCCATCTGCTCTCTATCTCCCTGCGATGCGGTCCGGACCATGCCGGGGGAGCTCGGACAATTTCCCCAAAAAAAACCGCCCTCAGCGGAGGGCGGAATCCCATACGGCGTTTTCCTCCACCGGCATTATCCGGATCAGGTTCAACGGTCGGACCCAGATGCGATTAAGGGTCCCTCTCAGCCCGGTAATCCAAGCTCCCGATTGGCCTTTTACCCAATTGTAGCTTCAATAAAGACCCTTGCCTGGGCATTGTCAAGGAAAACCCGGGTCCCCCCCACCGGTCCACGGGTGTGCTTGGGGTGGTTGCAGCGCTCCTTTCCGCCGCCGAAAAGGCCCAAAGGTTTTTGGTCCTGGCCGCCTCTGCGCATCCTGAGGCCGGCTGGGCTGGGGCTTTATTGGTCCGGCCGATTGGGAAGAGGCCCTCCGAATTAACCACGAATGAGTAAAATTCCAGAATGAGCGACGGTGATATATAACTTATTTATAAATAAATACCAAAAAAATAGATAATCGGCCAAGTCATAGGAGCGGGCGAAAGGGTCCGTTTTGCGTTCTCCCGATATGGCAAGCGAGGGCCGGAGAGCCTTCCACTTATGCTTTTCGAGCGCTTCTGCTTTTTGTAAGGATTAGTGATCACACCAGTTTCCTTGACCTTTGTTCAAGGGTTAGGTACAATTGAAATTATACAACGTCTATTAGGAGAAACAATGTGGACTGTTTCAAGGTGGGTGACTTGGCTGTATATCCGGCCCACGGGGTAGGGAAAATCGAGAAGGTGGAGGCTAAGGAGCTGGGCGGAACCCATGAAAAATGTTACGTCATGCGGTTGCTGGATAATAACCTGACCATCTTCATCCCCATCAAAAACGCCACTACCGTGGGCTTAAGGGCGGTCATCGACCGGACTCAGGCGGATAGGGTGTTTTCCATTCTGGGCGAAAACGCCACACCCTCCACCTCCCAGACCTGGAATCGACGCTACCGGGTTTACATGGATAAGATCAAGACCGGCTCCGTATTTGAGGTGGCCGAGGTGTTTCGTGATCTGTACCGGATAAAGGCCGACCGCGAACTTTCTTTCGGCGAGCGGAAAGTGCTCGACATGGCCCAGAGCCTTCTGCTAAGGGAGCTGTCCATCGCCCGGGATTCAGAAGAATCCGATGTGGCCCGACAGATAGAACGTATTTTTTGCTGAAGGGGTGCTGATTGTCCCTGGCCCGAATTTTATCCCGGGCGGTACTGATCATCGTCTGCACCGTGGCTGGGTATGTCATAAATCGACAGATGGAGTTGGTTAGGCCTGAAGGTATAGGCCTTTTTATGGGTTTCGGCCTCGCTCTATTTGTTATGCTGATCGAAACCGTTCTTAAGAATTTCTCCATCAAACTTATTGTGGGTGGAACCATCGGTCTGGTGGTGGGTTTGGGAATCGCCTTCCTGATCTCCTACCCCCTGGGCCGGATGATGGATTCCGTGGCCATGGCCACCTCCATTTACGGGGTCACCGCAGCCATGTTCGGCTATATCGGGGTGGCCCTGGGATCGGGAAAAATCCAGGAGCTGAGATCCTCCAGGCTGGCCTTCCTCAACCCCGATGAGGACGATCTGGAGGAGCGGCTCCCGGAGAAGCTGCTGGACACCTCCGCTCTAATCGACGGCCGCATCGCCGATGTGGTGGAGACCGGATTTTTGGAAGGCTCCCTGGTGGTGCCCCGGTTCGTCCTCAACGAGCTCCAGGGGGTGGCCGACTCCTCCGATTCACTCAAACGCCAGCGGGGCAGGAGGGGCATGGAGGTCCTGACCAGGCTCAAGGAGACCGACCTGGCCAATGTGACCATTGTGGACGACGACGCCTCCGGCCCGGTGGACCAGAAGCTGGTGGCCGTGGCCCGGCGACGGAAGGCGGCCATCCTGACCACCGACTACAACCTCAACCAGATCGCCCGGCTCCAAGGGGTCAAGGTGCTCAACGTCAACCGCCTGGCCCAGGCCATCCGGCCTGTGGTTCTGCCCGGCGAGGTCTTCCGGGTCAAGGTGATCAAGGAGGGCAAGTCCTACGGTCAGGGAGTGGGCTATCTGGACGACGGGACCATGGTCGTAGTCGAGAACGGGCGTAATCTGATCGGGACCGAGGCCGAGGTCAGCGTTACCAGCGTTCTTCAGACCCCGGCCGGCAGGATGGTCTTCACCGAAGTGACCGACCAGCGGAGCCCGGAGAAGGAAGACAACGGGCCCCATACCGCCGCCGGTTGAGCCCTCCGGTTGTGGTGGAGTCGCATCGGCTGATTGTGGATTCGGCCGGGGAGCGGGTTGATCTCCTCCTGGCCAGGTCTTTGCCCGGTCTCTCCAGGGCCATGGTCCAGAAACTGATCGGGCGGGATCTGGTCCGCCTGGACGGGCTGCCCACCAAGCCCGGAGCCCGCCCCCGTCCGGGGCAGGTTCTGGATGTGACGGTTCCTCCTCCCGAGCCCGCGGGCCTGGTTCCCGAGCCCATGGATCTGGAGGTGGTCTTTGAGGACTCCCACCTGATCGTGGTCAACAAACCTCCGGGGCTGGTGGTTCATCCCGCGCCGGGCCATGCCCGGGGAACCCTGGTTCACGGGCTGCTCCACCACATCCCGGATCTCAAGGGCATCGGCGGGACCGAACGGCCGGGGATAATCCACCGCCTGGACAAGGACACTTCCGGGCTGATCGTGGCGGCCAAGGACGACGCGGCCCACAGGGCCCTCTCCCGGGCCTTCAAATCCAGAACGGTGCATAAGACCTATCTGGCCCTGCTGTTGGGCGCCCCTTCCTGGGAGGAGCGGGAGGTCGGGGAGCCCCTGGCCCGGCACCCGGTTCACCGCAAGAAGATGGCCGTGGACCCCAAGGGCAGGGAGGCCTATTCTCTGTTCCGGGTCAGGGAGCGGCTCTCCGGCCCCCTGTTTCTGGCCGAGGTGGAGATAAAGACCGGCCGGACCCATCAGATCCGGGTCCACGCCGCCCATCTGGGCCATCCGGTTCTGGGCGACCCGGTCTACGGTTCCCGGAGCCGGGAGAAGAATCTTTCCGCAGGGATGCGGGAACGGAGCAAAGAACTCCGGCGGCAGATGCTCCATGCCTGGCGGCTGGAGTTCGACCATCCCCTTAGCGGGGAGAGATTGAAATTCGAGGCCGGCCTGCCCCCGGACATGGCCGGTCTGATCTCGGCGGCGGAAGGTCTGGGCTGATCATTTTCGGCCCGGACAAGCCGTCCCTATGGAAACCATAACGGAGTTATGATGGCCCTAGATTTTCTGGCAAAGGTCGCCCCCGTGAAAAAAAGGGCGGAGCAGCACCTGGCGAGCAACTTGGACAGCTCCCTGGACCTGGTCAAGGAGGTGGGCCGCTACATCCTGCTCAGCGGCGGGAAGAGGCTGAGGCCCATTCTTTTCCTCCTGTCGGTGGAACTGTGCGGCGGAGATGAACGATACGACCGCTATTCCTCTATCTTCGAATACCTCCATTGCGCCTCCCTGCTTCACGACGACGTGATCGACGAGGCCGAGACCCGGCGGGGCAAGGAGGTGGCCTCCCAGCGCTGGGACAACCCCACGGCCATCCTGGTGGGCGACCACCTCTTTGCCAAGTCGCTGTTTCTGGCCTCGGAGGCCGGAATATCCAAAATGATTTCGGTTCTCTCCGACTGCATCGCCCGCCTGGCCGAGGGCCAGATTTTGGAACTGGTCCACCAGAACGACCTAAAGACCCCCTACGCCACCTATCTGGAGATAATCACGGCCAAGACGGCCGTGCTTCTGGCCGCCTCGACCCAGGTGGGGGCCATCGTCTCCCCCTCCGGCCGCCCCCGGGAAACGGAACAGGAAGAGGCGTTGAGGGGCTACGGGCTGGACCTGGGCATCGCCTTTCAGATGATCGACGACCTCCTGGACTGGGCCGGGGAGGAGGCTGTGGTGGGCAAACCGGTGGGCCAGGATCTCCAAGAGGGCAAGGCCACCCTGCCCTGGATCCACGCTCTTGAGCAGGCCGCCCCGGATTTGAGGAGGGAACTGTTGGTGCGGGCCGCCAGGAGGCCCTACGCCCCCGAGGAATGGGCCTGGTTGAAAGACCGGGTGGAGGAGCTGGGCGGGCTGGAGGCCTGCCGGAAGGCGGCCATGGACCACAAGGATCGGGCCAAGATGCGGCTGGAGGTTTTCGCCCCCTCTCCGGCCAAAGAGCTGATGTTGGAACTGGCCGATTACGTCTGTCGCCGCAAGGTCTGAATCGCGACCCATCCTGCACAGAAATCCGGGTCCGGCTTGCAATCCGGCCGGAAGCGACTATCTTTAACCAAACACCTTCCGCCTTTTGGAACAATCCCCCTTTGGCGCGGAAATCATTCCACCGGAAGAGGAGCAGGAACATGGATCTGATGACGGGAATCAGGGAGCGCCGGTCGGTGCGGCAGTTCACCCCCGAGCCGGTGAGCGAGAGCGATTTGCGGACGCTGCTGGAGGCCGTGAGGTGGGCTCCTTCATGGGCAAATACCCAAGTTTGGGAGGTGGTCGTGGTCCGGGATCAGGAGGCCAAGGACCGCCTCAGCGGCCTGCTGGCCCGCAACTCGGCCCAGAAGGCCACGGCCAGCGCGCCCGTGGTCCTGGCTCTGGCCGCCAAAAAAAAGATTTCGGGATTTTACAACGGCGCGGCCACCACGGACAAGGGCGACTGGCTCATGTTCGATCTGGGTCTGGCCACCCAGAACCTTTGCCTGGCGGCCCACTCTCTGGGCCTGGGCACGGTGATCGTGGGTTTCTTCGAGGCCGGCCGGGCCAAGGAGATTCTCAACATACCCGAGGAGTACGACATTACCGTGCTTGTTCCGGTGGGCCATCCGGCCAAGACGCCCAGGGCCCCTCAACGACGCGAGATTGAAGAGTTCACCCATACGAACGGATTTTAAAATGGAAATCAAATTGGAGGCTTCGGCCGACGGTCGCCCCTTTGTCTGGGCCATTGCCGTGGGTCCGGATAAACAGTCGGAACTGCTGGCCCTGACCGATGAAAAGTCAGGACGTAATTTTATTCCGGTGTGGATAACCAAGCGGGAAGGCCAGGATGGAATGGGCTGTCTCTTTGCCGCCGGAGCACCGCAGGGAGAGGTCCAGGCCGTTCCCCTGGAGGACATGGCCGGTCAGGCCTTTGCTTCCGGGCTGGGCATCCTGGTCTTGGACCGGGAAGGTAAAATCCTGGGCGAGTTCACCGACGACGAGGGTATCCTGGAGGGTGAATCCCAAGAAGATCAGAGCGAGTAGAGCTTCTGGTCCCTGGCCGGAGGAATCCGGCCGGTCCTGCGTTTGGCGGCGGACTTGGGGACAAAGGGGTCTTCCTCGTCCAAGAGGTGACCCAGCTCCTGGTCCACCTCCTCGGGGTCCTGTCCGGACTCCAGGCGGCGGAGATACTCCTCGGCCCCGGGGCCCAGGTCCAGCCCTCCGACCCGGTAGAACTCCCTCATGGCCCTGGCCGCCTGGCGGGGGTCGTTCGAGTCAAAGGCCTCCTCTTGCCCGGCCAGGGCGGATACGGCCCGTTCCACGGCAGTCTCGTCCACATCGGCCCGGTTCTCCTCCTCCACCCCCCTGACCACCGTAAAAAGAGAAACCCGCCGCTCCAGCCTGGGCCTGCCGCACCGGGGACAATCGGGCTTTGTCTCGGTGTCGATCCGGGCCGAGAGAAAATTGAAAATCATGTGGCAGTCGGGGCAGTAAAACTCGTAGATGGGCATTTGCTTCCTTCCAAGGCTTTTTACTCAACCGGCCGAGAGCAGTTTCGCCGCTTTTCCGGCTAATTCTATCATGTAATCACGGCCTTGCAGAGGTCCGTTCTCCAGGGTCTCCAGCCAGCGGACGGGAATGGCCGACAAGCCGTAATAGGCTCCGGCCACGGCCCCGGCCATGGCTCCCAGGGTGTCCGTGTCCCTTCCCAGGTTGACGGCCAGAACCACCGCCTCCTTGAAGGAGCCGGTCCAGAGGACCGCTCCCAGGGCCGGACCCACGGCCTCCACGGCTCTGACATCGCAGGCGAAGAGAGAGGTGAGCCGTTCCCGCAGGGCCTCCCTGCCCCTGGGAGGGGGGCCCGACAGGGGTTCCAGCCGCCCGGCCGATTCCGGGTCGATTTCCTTTGCGGACCGGATCAGGGGCGGGATGAATTTTGCGGGGTCCAGGGGCCGGCGCTCCAGGCCCAGGCAAAGGGCCTGGGCCACGGCCAGGGCCTGGACCAGGGCCCCGGCCAGAGCCTGGGGATGGCGGTGGGTGATGGAAGCCGATTCCAGGGCGGCCTGGACCAGCCTCTCCGGACTGCTGTGGTACCAGGCCCCCAGGGGGCCGATCCGCATGGCCGCGCCGTTGCCGTAGGATTCGGTTCCCACCGTGTCCCAGCTTCGGCCCTGGTCCAGGGCGGCCATGATCCCGCCTATCCGTCTCCCATAGCCCCTGGCCGGGTCGTAAAGGACCAGCCACCGGGCGGCGCAGGCGGCCGGATCAAAGCCTTCCTCTCGAACCAGGGATTCCAGCAGGCCCAGGGCCATCTGGCCGTCGTCGGTGTAGGAACCGGCCGGCAGGCGCCCCGGAACCATCTCCTCCAGCCAACCGTGGCGGCGCATTATCCTCTGCCAGGGCCAGCCCTCCACGGGCGCGCCCAGGGCGTCGCCGATCAGAAGGCCCGCGCAGGAACCCGCGAACCGATCGGCCAGGGGACTGAAATCGCTTTTCTTCCGCTTCTCCACTCTTGACCTCCGGCCTTCCAGTACCTATTGTTATATGGCTTAAACGGCCCAAGGAGAAGATAATGATTGGTGACGTAGGCGGAAATTTCTTGGCGGCGGTGGCCCAGGTGGTGAACATCGCCTTGACCATCTACATGTGGGTTATCATCGCCAGGGCGGTCCTGAGCTGGGTCAACCCGGACCCCCACAACACGATCGTCCAGATAATCTACCGGGCCACCGAGCCTGTCTTGTACTGGATTCGGAAGAGGCTCCCCCTCAACCTGGGCGGACTGGATGTAAGCCCCATCATCATCCTTTTGGCCATTTATTTTCTGAAAATATTCGTGGTCCAGAGTCTGTTCGACATCTCCCGCAGAATATGACCGCGCCCTTCCTGCGTCCCGGAACGGACGGCCTTGTCCTGGCCGTCCAGGTCCAGCCCAGGGCCGCCAAGAACGAGATCGCCGGGCCGGTGGGGGACCGTCTCAAGGTCCGCCTGACCGCCCCGCCGGTGGAGGGCAAGGCCAACAAGGCCCTGGTCAAGTTTCTGGCCAAGAGGCTGGGCCTGGCCGCCTCCAGGCTGACCATCGTCGCCGGCCGCAAATCCCGTCAAAAAGACCTTCTGATCGCCGGCCTTGAGGAGGCTCAGGTGCTGGAACGGTTGTCAGCATCTTGAACTAGTCGCCGTCTTGGTGCTGGTTGTTCGGGGGTTGGGTTTCCGGGTTGCTCTGAGGCGTATCCTTGCCGAATTCCGTCTCCGTGGTCTCCCCGAACAGGGTCTTGGCCACTTCGGCCAGTTTGCCGGTAGCCTTGTCTGAAAAGTACCCGATCAAACAGGCCATCCCCGCCACGGCCGAGGGTTTGTCCAGGGCCCCCCGGTCGAAAATTTTGATCACATCGGATTTCAGCAGCAGAATGAACAGGAAGGCCATCGCCCCCGACATATGGGGGGTAAGATAACGCCACCATTGCTTGTCCTCCAGCCAGACTCTTTTGGCCACCCCGTAAACCAGCCATTTCAAGTCAAAGAGCACTCCGCCCAGGGATCCGCCCAGCCAGGCGTAGAGGTGGAGGCTGACCGCATGGTGGTAGTGGGGATCCTTCCAAAACTCTAGCCAGTTGATCCAGGTCAGGTACATCAGAAGCGGAAACAAAAACAATAATGCGGTGAGGTAGATGGCCTCCATCCAGATTTTTTTGTGGGCCGGGGTGCCTTTGTAAAAAGAAATCCAGGGAACGAGGGGTTGGCCGGTTTTTCCTTCTTGGCCCTCTTGGGGGGGAGGGGCGGGGACCGGTGGTTTTTCGGTCTTTCCAATTATTTTATCTTCAGGTTCTTTGTCCATGCCGTCCTCCTTTCTATTTCAGACTTATTATTGAGGGTATATGTGATAGGAATCAATGCTGCGGCAACGGCCGGGAGCTTCGTATCTTTCTTCGTTTTCCCCTGCTGTCTCTGTGATTATCCAATATATTGAAATAATAAAATTAATCTTTTTTAGGGAACCGGTGAGAAGGTTCCAGACCCGGCCGGAGGGGATGAAAGGGAGTATCAAACAGGGCCCCGGAGACCACGAAATTTCGTTCCTTCCGGAATCGGAAGGGGCCTGCTCCGGGCCGAAGGCCCTTGTCTCCCGACCCGGTCGAGGATAAGATCAGGGGTCCGAGGCCGGATCACCCTGGATAAACCAAAGGATAAATATGCCTGATTACGAAATGTCCGCCTCCTGGGACCAGCGGGCGGATGTGGTTATCGTGGGCGCCGGATTCGCCGGGCTGGCCGCGGCCATCGAGGCCCGGTTGGCCGGGGCTTCGGTGGTGGTTTTGGACAAGATGAAAACGCCGGGCGGCAATTCCAGCCTCAGTGACGGCTGCCTGGCCGCGGCCGGAACGCCCTGGCAGGAGCAGGCCGGGGTCCAGGATTCGCCCGAGCTGATGGCCGGGGACATGCTCAAGGCCGGGCTGGGGCTCAACCACCCCGAGCTGGTCCGGGTGGTGGCCGAGAAGTCGGCCGCCATGGTCCGGTGGACCCGCGAATATCTGGGGGTAAAGTATCTGGACCGGCTGGACCGGTTGGGGGGGCATTCCGTGCCCCGTAGCCTGACCACCCACAACACCTCTGGGGCGGCCATCATCCACCGCCAACTGGCCCGGCTGCGGGAGCTGGGGGTGGGGGTCAAAACCAGGTCCTTTCTCACCGGGATTTTATCCGGCCGGGACGGCGCGGTCCAGGGCGTGGAGTATCGGGAGGGGTACCTCCTGGGCCGGAGTCTGGGCCAGGAGCCCAAAAGGGTCAAGGCGGCGCGGGCGGTTATCCTGGCCACGGGCGGTTTCGGCAGCGACATCGGATTCCGCACGGCCCAGAATCCCCGTCTGGATAAGAGCGTGGGTTCCACCAATCACCCGGGGGCCACGGCCGAGGGGCTGATCAAGGCCCTCAGGCTGGGCGCGGCCCCGGTCCACCTCTCCTGGATCCAGCTGGGTCCCTGGGCCTGCGCCGACGAGAAATCCTACGGTCCGGGTTCCTCCTTTGTCAGCTACTCGGTCTTCCCGGCCGGGTTGGCGGTCGATCCCCAGACCGGACGAAGATTCGTCAACGAACTGGCCGACCGGCGGGTTCGGGCCGAGGCCATTTTGGAGACGGGCCGGGTATGTGTGGGCATCGTGGACGCCACTGGCGCGCAGAGGACCAGCGCGCGGCTGGGCGTCTGCCTCAAGAAGGGCTATGTCCGGACCTTCGACGACCTGGAGAGTTTGGCCGGTTATTACGGAATACCGATCCGACAGCTCGGAGAGACCCTAAAGCGGTTCAACCGCGGGGTGGAGGAGAAGCGAGACCAAGACTGGGGCAAGCCGATCCTGGAGGGGGTGGAGCCCATTGGGACCCCGCCTTTTTACGCCGTCAGGATCTGGCCCAAAGTCCATTTCACCATGGGCGGGGTTAGGATCGACCCCACAGCCAGGGTCTTGGACCTGGAAGGCCGGCCCATTTCCCGGTTTTACGCCGCCGGAGAGGTGACCGGCGGAGTCCACGGGGCCAGCCGGCTGGGTAGCTGCGCCATTACCGAGTGTCTGGTGCTGGGGCGGATCGCCGGCCAAAACGCGGCCGCCGAGAGGCCCGGAGTCTGAGAGATCGGGCTTCAAGCGCCCGGCCGAAGGGACCGGCTGTAGGGTCCGCCATTGGGGCGACAACCCGAAAGTATAAGGCGTCATCTCCTGCAGGTTCAGCAGCATGGTCCGGCCCTCCGGGGCAGATCGACCATAGGTCGGCCCGGTTGGCCGCCCATCGCCTGGAGTATCCGGGTCAGGTGGTTTCAGCTTTTGGGTCGTCCGCTGAATCGGTTTTTTCGTATCGCTCGGGATAGCTTCGGCAAAGCAGTTCGTCCACCGCCTCTTTCAATCGTTCGGCGCTGGGCCCGCTCTTCAGCACCAGATGGGGCCACGAGAGCGGCGTTAATCCGGCGGGAAGCTCTTCTCCGAAAGTGTGGATTATGACGGGAAGTTCAGGCTTGATTTTTTGGATTCTCCGGAAAGCCTCTCCCGGATTCCCCCGCACTATCTCCGGGTCGAAAATGATCAGGTCTATATCGTTCTCCTGGGCCAGCAGCGGCCATAGCTCCTCTACTCCCCCGATATCGACAATGCTATAACCCAGGGTTTTCATCTCCCTGGCCAGATACTGCCGAACTCTTCGGTTTCTATCGCTGATTAGAATACGGAATCTGTGGACCAAAATCGAAACCCCTCCTTCAGGTAGAGCATGAGCAAACATCATGCCATCCCGAATGATTTTCGATAGCGATAAAATACCGGGACAATGGTTATTTATATCAATTTAGCGGTATGTTGGCCAAAGGCCGAAATCAGCCCCGGTCTGATTTCTTTACGGTTTGTAAACTGATGATAAGTTATCTTTTGTAAGTTCCGACCAAAAGGTTATTACGACGGCTCAGCCTTTTCTGACCACGGCCACGGTTTTGAGCCCGAACTTTTCCATCTTGGCCAAAAGGGTCGGCCGAGACAGTCCCAACATCTTGGCCGCCTGGGTCCGGTTGCCGTCGCTCAAGGTCAAGGCCTCGGAGATGATCAAGGAACAGAGCTCGTCGGTCAGGTTGTTGAACAAGTCCTCGCCCGGTTTTTCAGTGAGCGCCTGGCGGGCCCAGAGGCGGACCAAGTTCTCCATTTCCTTGGCCTCGACCCTCCGGTTGATCTCGCGGTTGGATCGGTCGCTCCGGTCGAAAAGGTCCTGGGCCTCAATGGGGCGGCCCCGTGCGAAAATTATGGCCTTTTCCAGCAGATTGGCCAGCTCTCTTACGTTGCCGGGAAAATAATGGTTCCGCAGCAGATCCATGGCCTCCGGAGTCAGGCCGGGATTGCGGACGCCCATCTCCACGGCCAACCGGGAGAGGAAGTAATCGGCCAGAAGGGGAACGTCCTCGATCCGTTCCCTTAAGGGGGGCAGCTTAAGGGCGACCACGTTCAGGCGATAGAACAGATCCTCCCGAAACCGCCCCTCGACGATGGCTGTTTCCAAGTTGCGGTTGGTGGCGGCGATGATCCGGACATCCACCTGGATGGTCGCCCGGCCGCCCAGCCTCTCGATGCTCTTTTCCTGGAGGAGACGGAGTATCTTGGCCTGAATGGAGTGGGGCATATCGCCGATCTCGTCCAGAAAGACGGTTCCGTTGTTGGCCTGCTCGATCTTGCCGATACGTCGGGAGACGGCCCCGGTAAAAGCGCCTTTTTCGTAGCCGAAGAGCTCGCTTTCCAGGAGGTTTTCGGGGATGGCCACACAGTTGATGACCAGAAAGGGACGCTCCGCCCTGAGGCTGTGCTGATAGACGGCCCGGGCCACCAGCTCTTTGCCGGTTCCGGATTCGCCCCGGACGAGTACGGTGGCGTCGGTCGGCGCGGCCCGGCCGATGGCCTTGTAGAGTTCCTGCATGGGCTTGGAACGGCCGATGATGACATCTTCCCCGGTGCTCCGGCCGGGGTCGTGGTCCAATCGGACTTTGGAACGCATGAACCGACCGGCCTCCAGGGCCTGGCCGATCAGGTCCAGCATGTCCTGTATTTCAAAGGGTTTGAGAACATAGTCGTAGGCGCCCAGCTTGGTCGCCTCGATGGCCGAATTGGTTGTTCCGAAGGCGGTCATGATGATGACCGGCAGCTTGGGATGATGTTTCCGGATCTGGCTGAAAAGCTCCAGCCCGCTCATGCCGGGCAGGCGGACATCGGCGATAATCAGATCCGGCCGGGCCGTATTGATAACCGGCAGGGCCGCCTCGCCGGAGGGCGCGGTCAGGGTCTCGTATCCGGCATCCAGCAGCAACCGGTCGAAGCTCTGGCGCAACTGATCGTCGTCGTCCACGATCAGGATTCTGTCCATGGGGCCTCCTTTGCAGCGGAGATGTCGGAAGCTCCGCCGTCCTCGGTCGCCTTTAGCAGGGAGATAACGAACGCGGCTCCCTGGCCCGGTTCTGATTCCAGGTCCAAGCGACCCCCGTGCTCCTCGATTATACGGGTGGCGATGCTTAACCCCAATCCGGTTCCCTCGTCTTTGGTGGTGAAAAAGGGTTCGAAAACATGTTCTTTGATATCTTCCGGGATCCCAGGACCGTTGTCCTTGATTTTGATGACCAGGACCGGACCGGATTCCGGGTTGTCGGCCTGGGATTCAGTGATGATGATCCTGCCCTTGCCGGCCCCCGGGGAGGTTGCGGTTCCGTCGGAGACGGTGGCCAAAGCCTCGCAGGCGTTGACCATGAGGTTGACCACAACCTCCTTGAGTTGCTCCGGATCCACTTGGGCCTTGGGCAGCCGGACCGGCCGGTCCAGCCGGGTCCGGACCCCGTAGGATTCCAGCCTGTGGCTGAGCAGGTTCAGGGCCTGGTCGACCACGTCCGAGGGGCTGACTGGTTCCACCCTGAGCTTGGGCCGCCGGGAAAACTCCAAAAAATTACGGACGATGTTGTCGATGTGGCGTATCTCCTCGGAGATTACCGTGAAATCCTCCTGGTGGATCTGGTTCAGTTTGAGGCTTCTCTCCAGGGAAAAAAGCCTCATCTTGACCGAGGTGAGCGGGTTTCGGATGGAATGGGCCACTCCGGCGGCCAGTTTCCCCACCGAGGCCAGCTTGGAGGCTTCGATAAGATGTTTCCGGCTGACCCTGAGCTGGTTCTGGGCCTCATCCACATCGTCCATGAGGTTGTGGAGCCCTTCCCGCAAGGACTGAACCTCATTGCCCAGGCCGCCCTTGACCTGGTCGGAGGCGACCGCCTCCTCGGCCAGGAGGCGGATGGGCCGGAGGACCTGCCGAAAAAGAACAAAGGCCAGCAAGGCTCCCAGAATAACGGCCGCCCCTACCCCAATCAGGCTCAACTTGGCCAGACTGGTGGCGCTGTCCAACAGATCTCTCCTGGCCCGGGTTATCCGGTTCCAGCGCATGGTGTTGAGCTCATCGGTCAAATCCCTGATCTCAAAGAAAAGCTGGCGGGCCTGGAGGTGGAGTCGGTAACCCTCCTCCCGCTCGTTTTCCTTATAGAGAACGACGACCCGGTCGCGGAGAAAGGAGAGCTCCAGGTATTTGGCCTCGATAAAGTTGAGGCTCTCCGTCTCAGCGGAGTGGCCGGTCAGTTTTCTGGCCTGGGCCAGGAGATTCTTAAAGGCCTTGTCCCGGTTGTTGAGTTCGTCCAGCCAGGAGTCGTCTCCATCCTGGAAAAAATAGGTCAGGTACCCCTTCTGCATAACCAGGGCGGAATTCAACTCGTCGGTGGCCTTCAAGGCGAGAAGATCCCGGTCGATGATGGTGGTCACGAATTCGTTCATGCGGAGGGTGAACCAGAATGATAGCAGCCCGCCTATGAGACATAGACAGGTGAGGGCGACCACCACGCTGAGGATGCGGAAACGTAAACTAAGCCTGGACCACAAAGAGACCTCTCCCGATAGACCGATTCCGAAGACATAAAATTCGTACGGATCGGTTTTGAAACTGATAAAATACATTATTCATGCCAAGAGGCCAAACCTAAAAAACCCTGGATTGAGCACTCCTTGAGACCGTTTCGCCCGTCTTCCTTCAACTTATCCGTCAGGATATTTTACACGGCGTAAAGGGGGATGACGTCAAAGCAGGGTCGTGAAAATTTGCGGTGCGTCCATGATGCTGAAATTAAGACCGTTTCCGATATGGGAAGTTTGGTACATCGATTGCTTGGTTTTTTGGGCGGACCTTAGTGGTGATTCGCTGAACTAACCAGGTCTCGGGAGGTGAACATGTACGAGGTTAACAAAATCCTTTTTCCGGCTGAACTGGCCACCATTTCATCGAGGATAGCGCCCCACGTGCGGTATCGAGCCGAAAAATTCGACGCCGAAGTCCATGTTCTTCATGTCATTCCCGACCCGGTCCAGTTCGCTTCAGTCTTTTATGTAGAGCCGCAACTGCTTAGAACTCAGGAGGCGTTGGTTAAGGAAGCGGCCGAGCATTTGGATCGGTTTTTAGAGGAGAACGATCTTAAGTCGGCCACAAAAGCGATCATGATAGGCGACACGGTGGAGGCCATTCTGGAGTACATCGGCAGGCACCAAATCGACCAAGTCATAATGGGCACCCATGGTCGCAAAGGCCTGGAGCGGATCATCATCGGTTCGGTGGCCCGGCGTTTGGTCCGGCGCTCTCCTGTTCCGGTCCTGACGGTTAACCCCTACCTGATGGACGAGACAGAAAAGACTCGAGGGGCCTAAGACAAGGCCGGCCGGAAAACCCGGCCGGCCTTGTCCTCCTTCTTCCAGGGAAAAACGGAATTTCCGTCCCCGGTCAAGCCCGGACAGTGGTGAAATCTCTCGGCGGACTGCCTTGAGGTCCGGACCCGGCCCACCCAAGGTGGATCAGATGAGTTTCAAGAGGGTGCTGATCTGCTCATGCATGACCCTCTCGGCCTGGTCCGGATCCCGGCGGCGGATGGCGTCCAGAATTTCGTTGTGCTGCCTCGAGGAGAGGGCGTCGTATCCGGGCAGGGAGTACCAGTCGTTCATCAGCTCCCTCATGATGTAGAGCAGCAGGTTGTGGAAGTTGCGCATGAGGTGGATGTGCACCTCGTTGTGAGTGGCGAAGGCGATGTTCATGTGGAAACTGGTGTCTTCGTCTATGGCCGGGTCGCCCTTTTCCTGGAGTTGTTTCATCCGGCGCAGGTTCGCTTCCAGCAGGCCGATGTCGTCCTGGTCGGCCCTCTCGGCCGCGTAGCGGACCCCGGAACATTCCAGATAGAGCCGCACTTCGATCAGGTCGCGTAGATTAGGCTTGGGCTCGCCGAACAGCCGCATGAAGGGCGGCGATTCCTTGCCCGGGTCGGCTTGGCGGACAAAGGCGCCCACGCCTCGGTGGTGCTCGATAAGGCCGCGGTCCAGAAGCTTGTGCATGGCCTCCCGGATGGTGGGACGGCTGACCCCGAAGGACTCGGCCAGTTGACGCTCCCCGGGGACCCTCTGGCCCGGCATCAACTGCCCCCTGAAGATATGGTCGCGGATCCGCTCAAAGATCTGGTCGGAAACCCTTCGGGGGCGGACCGGCTCGAAAAGCCGGGGCTGGTCTTCGGTCCCCCGATCGTCCCGGATCCAGCCCGGGTCGTCCTCCCCGGTTCCGAAATCGGGATCTCCCCCGCCGGCCCGCCCGGCTACCGGGGGTTCGGTTTGAATTTCAGGTTTGCTTCTCTCCATCTCTCTGTCCCGTCCGGCCGGACGTCCCGGATTGTGACGCCCGGTCTCATATTTATAGGTGGCCTGACCACCAATCCACCATAGCCGAAGCAGGTTCTTATAATCGGCTGAACCATGTTACCCCAGGGAATTCCGACGGTAAAGGAAAAATACCACAATTCACCCTGAAAGAGCATTTTTTCCTTGACCTGAAAGGTCTTGTCGTCATAGCCTTTTAACGTTGCTTGTCCGCTTTCCCACCTGTCAGGGAAAGACCACCGGGATGAAGGAAAACGCCGAGGTGTGTTCCATGCTTAAAGAGAGTGTGAAAAAAGAACTGATCCAAATCGTCGGCCCGGATAATTTCACCGAGGCCAAAATCGACATGATCTCCTACTCCTACGATGCCATGGGTTCCAAGGGCGATCCCGATTGCGCCGTCTGGGCCACCAGCACCGAGCAGATCTCCGAGATCATGAAACTGGCCACCCGGGAGCGCATTCCGGTGACCCCCCGGGCCGCCGGGACCGGTATCGCCGGGATGATCGTGCCGACCCGGGGCGGCATCGTCCTGGATGTCATGCGCATGAACCGCATCTTGGAAATAAACCCTGAAGACCGGGTGGCCGTGGTCGAGCCGGGCGTGGTCTATGCCGACCTGCAGAAGGCCTTGGCGCCCCTGGGCTTCACCCTGCCCACCGAGCCGGGCAGTTCCGTGGCCAGCGCCATCGGCGGCAACGTGGCCACCAACGCGGGCGGGCTCAAGGGGGCCAAGTACGGCTCCACCAAAGACTACGTCCTGGGGCTCAAGGTGATCCTGCCCGACGGGCGGGTCATGAAAACCGGCACCCGGACCATGAAGACCTCCTCGGGTTACAACCTGACCCAACTCATGGTCGGTTCCGAGGGCACCCTGGGGATCATGTCCGAGATCACCCTCAAGATTGCGCCCCTGGCCAAGTGCACCGCCACGGGGCTGGGCCTCTTCGACAGCCTGGAGGACGCCGGGCGGGCGGTCAGCCAGACCATGTCCTCCGGAGTGGTGCCCAGCGTCATGGAGGTCATGGGCCGCTACCTGATCCAGGCCATCAACGCGAACACCGAGTTGAACCTGCCCGATGTGGACACCATGCTCCTGGTGGAGACCGACGGGTACACCCAGACCGAGGCCGACGCCCAGATGGAGGCCGTGATCGATATCTTCAAGGCCAACAAGGCCAACGAGGTCCAGCTGGCCACCTCCACCCAGGAGCGGGTGGATCTGTGGGCGGCCCGCAAATCAACCTACCCGGTCAGCGCCCGCCTCAACAACGCCACCATCGTGGAGGACGTGACCGTTCCCATGAGCCGTCTGGCCGACCTTTTTCGGGAGTTCGGAAAGATCATCGACAAGTACGACCTCAAGGTGGCCATGTGCGCCCACGCCGGAGACGGCAATTTCCACCCCCTGATCACCTTTGACGGAGAGGATCATGAGCAGGTGGAGAGGGTGGAGAAGGCCAACGACGAGCTGTTCAAGCTGGCCATCGAGATGGGTGGAACCCTCTCCGGGGAGCACGGCATCGGACTGGTCAAGGCCGCCTACATGACCCTGGAGCACGATCCGGTGGCCATGGCGATGATGCGGGCGGTGAAGCGGACCTTTGATCCGCTCAATATACTCAATCCGGGCAAAATGGCCCTTGACGACCCGGCCTCCGCCTGAGTCGGTATCCGGTTGTAACGGCGCAAGAGGATGATTTTTAACGCTCCGGCGCCCTTGCCAGCGAGGTGATCAAATGGCCAAGTACAAGTTTGAAGAACAGTTTCGTGATCAGGTTCTGAGATGTTCGGTCTGCGGTTTCTGCCAGGCCGTCTGTCCCATCTACGGCTTGACCCGCCGCCCGGCCCTTAACGCCCGGGGCAAGATGCTGGTTTTGCAGGAGGTCATGGCCGGCCGCCAGGAGTTGAACGACGACTTGGTGGAGACTCTTTTTCAGTGTACCGGGTGCGCCTCCTGCGCCGAAAATTGTCCTTCCGGGGTCAACGTGCCCGATATCATCAAGGCCGCCCGGCGGGATATGGTGGACGCCGGCTCCTGTCATCCGGCCTTCACCGGCATGGACCAGGTGCTTCGGACCAGCCCCAACATCTACGCCGAGGAGGATCTCCCGGATTATGCCGAGGGGCGCAAGCTCAATGAGCCGGCGGAGTACGTCTATTTCGCCGGCTGCGTGGGGGCCTTTCGCGAGGAGGAGGCCACCGAGGATTTTCTCGACCTTCTGGACCGGCTCAAGGTGGACTACACCCTGATCGACGAGGTCTGCTGCACCGGAGTCCTGGAGGATCTGGGCCAGTCCATCCACGAGGACAAGGCCGAGGCCATTGTCAACGCGGTCAAGGCCACGGGGGCCAAGACGGTCATCACCGGCTGCCCCTACTGTTACCGGACCTTTATCGGCAAGGACCAGTTCGCCGGGCTGGCCCAGGCCGGAATAAAGGTGGTCCATGCCTCCCAGTTCCTGGCGGGGTTCGACCTGGGCGTAACCACCCCGCTCAAGGTGACCTACCACGATCCCTGCGATCTGGGCCGCCACACCGGCATCTACGAGGAGCCCCGGACGACCATCAGGAAGATCGCCCCCAACTTCGTGGAGCTGGAGCACCACCACGCTCTGGCGCTGTGCTGCGGAGCCGGAGGCGGAGTCCGGGGGGCCTATGCCCCCAACTCCCTGGGCATGGCCAGGCGGCGTCTGGACGAGGCCGAGGCCGTGGGCGCGGACGTAATTCTGACTGAGTGCAACTCCTGCCTCCACAACCTGAGCAACGCCAAAGTCAGAAGCCAGCAGTTCAAGGTGTATACCACCGCCCAGTTCATCATCAGCCTCCTTGAGGAAAACGACTGAAAAGAATCGACGGCGGTTTTTTTTGAAAAGGGGAAATGGAGTGGCA
This sequence comes from Desulfarculia bacterium, assembly GCA_963662305.1. Taxonomy (GTDB): domain Bacteria; phylum Desulfobacterota; class Desulfarculia. The sequence goes on from OY759352.1 coordinate 614,224, forward strand.
TTACAGGGAAGCGTTGAGATAGCAAGGGAGCGCTGCAAGGGCTGCGGGCTTTGTATAACCGTCTGTCCTTTCCATCTCCTGGAACTGGAAGAAGAGATTAACTCCAAAGGCTACCCGCCGGCCCGGATGAAGCCGGAACCGGAGGACGGCAAGGGCTGCAGCGCCTGCACTATGTGCGCCCTGGTCTGTCCCGAGGTGGCCATTGAGGTGTACCGTGTCAGCTGAAAGAACCCTCATGAGAGGCTCCAACGTCATTGCCGAGTCGGCCATCATGGCCGGCTGCCGCTTCTTTGCCGGCTACCCCATCACCCCCCAGAACGAGCTGCCCGAGCACATGGCCGCCCGGATGCCCCAGGTGGGCGGCACCTTTATCCAGGGCGAGAGCGAAACCGCCTCGATCAACATGATCATGGGCGCGGCCATGACCGGGGCCCGGGCCATGACCTCCTCCTCCTCGCCCGGGGTGAGCCTCAAGCAGGAGGCCATCAGCTTCATGTGCGGCATGGAGCTGCCCGCGGTGGTGGTCAACGTCATGCGGGGCGGCCCGGGACTGGGCTCCCTGGCCCCCTCCCAGGGAGATTATTTCCAGTCCACCCGGGGCGGCGGCCACGGCGACTACCGGGTCCTGGTCCTGGCCCCCGGCAATCTTCAGGAGATGGCCAATCTGGTCTACAAGGCCTTTGATCTGGCCGACAAGTACCGCAACCCGGTCATGGTGGTGGGCGACGGCCTCATGGGCCAGATGATGGAGCCGGTGGTCCTGCCCGAGCCCGTGAATCCGGCCTCCCTGCCCAAGGGCGGCTGGGAGCTCACCGGAGCCAAGGGCCGGGAGAAGCGCAAGATCTACTCCATGATCCTGGGTCAGGGCGAGCTCCTGGAACACTGCCACCATCTTCAGGACAAATACGACCGCATGGAGGCCGAGGACACCATGTGGGAGTCCCTCTACACCGAGGACGCCGAGGTGATCGTGGTGGCCTACGCCACCGCGGCCCGGGTCATGGAAGGGGCGGTCAAAAGGCTGCGCCGGGAAGGGCACAAGGTGGGGCTGTTCAGGCCCATCACCCTGTTCCCCTTCCCCAAGGCCCAGCTGCGGGCCCTGGCCGGAGAGGGCCGGTGCATTGCCGTGTTCGAGCTTTCCATGGGCCAGATGGTGGAGGATGTGGCCTTGAGCGTGGGTCAGCGTTCCGAGATCCACCTCTACGGTCTGCCCTCCACAATTCCCACCCCCACCCAGGCCCGGGAGTTCCTCTACTCGGTGGTCAAGGGCGACGGAAAAGTGGGCCGGAGGTACGAGATATGAGCCAGCCGACCAGAGAGAAGACATTCACCCGGCCCCGGGCCCTGACCCAGGCCGACACCCACTACTGCCCCGGCTGCGGGCACGGCGTGGCCCACAGGCTTCTGGCCGAGTGCATCGACGAGTTCGATCTGCGGGAGAAGACCATCGGCATCGCCCCGGTGGGCTGCGCGGTTTTCGCCTACAATTATTTCGATGTGGACATGTGCGAAGCGCCCCACGGCCGGCCCCTGGCCATGGCCTCGGGCATCAAGCGGATGCTGCCCGAACACTTCGTCTTCACCTACCAGGGCGACGGCGATCTGGCCTCCATCGGCGCGGCCGAGACCATCCACGCGGCCAACCGGGGCGAGAATCTGACCACCGTCTTCATCAACAACGCCATCTACGGCATGACCGGCGGCCAGATGGCCCCCACCACGGTGCTGGGGCTGGAGGCCACCACCGCGCCCGGCGGCCGGGAGGCCAAGCGCGACGGCCGGCCCCTGAACATCACGGCCATGCTGGCCCTGTCCGACGGAGTGGTCTATGCTGAGCGCTGCGCCCTGAATTCGGTCAAGGGCGTCCGGGCGGCCAAAAAGGCCATCCGCAAGGCGGTCCGGGCCCAGATGGACGGGCTGGGCTTCTCCATTGTGGAGCTGCTCTCTCCCTGCCCCACCAACTGGAAGATGAGCCCGGCCCAGGCCTGGAAATGGATCGACGATGTGATGACCCAAACCTATCCCGTGGGATTGATCAAAGACGCCACCGGATACGAGGACTAACCATGCTCAAAAGCACAATCTTCGCCGGACTCGGCGGCCAGGGCGTCATGCTCATGGGCTATGTTTTGTCTCACTCGGCCATGGCCAAGGGCCTGAACGTCACCTATATCCCGGCCTATGGGCCGGAGATGCGCGGCGGCACGGCCAACTGCACGGTCACCGTCTCGGACGAGAAGATCGATTCTCCGGTCACCGACGAGCCGGATCTGGTGGTGGCCATGAACCCGCCCTCCATGGAGAAGTTCTGCCCCATGCTCAAACAGGGCGGGGTGGCGGTGCTCAACTCCACCCTGATCAAAACCACCCCCCAGCGCCGGGACATCGACTCGGTCATGGTCCCCAGCCTGGAATTGGCCCGGGAGGCGGGTTCGGAGCGGGCGGCCAACATGATCGTCATCGGGGCCTTTGCCGCCCGCAGCGGCCTGCTCACCCTGGACGAGACCGTGGTGGGCATGAAGCGGGCCCTCAAGGGCAAGGACAAATTCTTTCCGCTCAACGAAAAGGCCCTGGCCCGGGGATTCGCCCTGGTCCAAGGCTAGCCTGGCCTGATTTTAAGCCGGGCCCGGCCACGGGCCCGGCCCAGGGTCCGGCAAGGGGAGGGCTTTCATCTCATGATCGCTTTTGAACTTACTCCGGAGCAGGCCCGGTGGCAGGAGAAGGCCCGGGACTTCGCCCAAGAGCGGATCGCCCCCCTGTCCTGGGGCCTGGACCGCTCCAGCCACGAGGAATTCCCCTGGGCGCTTATCCGGGAACTGAACCGGGAGGGGCTCTTAAACCTGGGCGTGCCCACCGAATACGGCGGTTCCGGCCTGGATGTCCTGACCAGCTGCCTGGTCATCGAAGAGCTGGCCGCGGCCGATCCGGGGATCGCCTTTACGGTGACCCTCAACTCCTATGTGCCCCTGATGATCGCCGGTACTCCCGAGCAGCAGGAGAAGTTTTTTCCCCTGACCTGCGACAAGGAGACCCCCGGTCTGGCTTCTTTCGCCCTGACCGAGCCCAACGCAGGCTCCGACGCCGGGGCCGCCTCGGCCACGGCCCGCCGGGAGGGCGACCAGTACGTCCTCAACGGCGAGAAGTGCTTTATCAGCAACGGCGACCAGGCGGCCCTGTACGCCGTGTTCGCCACCCTGGACCGCTCCGCCGGGCTTAAGGGCATGACCGCCTTTCTGGTCCCCGGCGACTCCCCCGGCCTGAGCCGGGGCAAGTTCGAAGACAAGATGGGCTTCCGCTCCAGCCACACCGGCGTCTTTGCCATGCAGGACGTGCGCATTCCCGCATCCAACCTGCTGGGCAAGGAGGGCCAGGGCTTCAAAATCGCCATGCAGACCCTGGAGGTGCTGCGGATCATCTCTTGCGGCGCGGTGGGGGTTGGGCTGGCCCGGGCCGCCACGGAGAAGAGCGTGGAGTTCCTCAAGGACCACTGTCACCCCAAAAAGCTGCCCAACCAGCAGGCCCTGACCTTCCCCCTGGCCGACATGCAGGCCGCCGTGGAGGCGGCCCGGCTGATGGTCTGGAAGACGGCCTGGATGCTGGACAACAAGGTTCCGGCCGGGACCATGTCCGGGCTGACCAAGTTCTTTGCCAGCGATGCGGCCCTGGAGGTGGCCCAGAGAGGCCTCCAGCTCACCGGACCCCACGGCCGGACCGGCCGCTATCCCCTTGAGAAACTGGTCCGGGACGCCAAGCTGCTCCAGATCTACGAAGGCACCAACCAGATAAGCCGCCTGGTGGCCTCCCGCGGCATCCTGGCCGGTTGAGAGGTAAATATGCGGATAGTGGTTTGCGTCAAGCAGGTCCCCGACATCGAGCGGCTGGACCACATGAGCACCGACCCGGAGACCGGGACCATCCAGCGGGAAGGGCTGCCCAGCATCCTCAACCCCGTTGACGAATACGCCGTGGAGCAGGCCCTGCTCCTCAAGGACCGGCTGGGGGCCGAGGTGGTCGTGATCACCATGGGGCCGCCCCAGGCCGACGAGGCCCTGATCCACTGCCTGGCCATGGGCGCGGACCAGGCCTACCTGGTCTGCGACCGGGCCCTGGCCGGGTCCGACACCCTGGCCACCAGCTACGCCCTGGCCGGAGCCGTCGCCTCCCTGGGCGGCTGCGACCTGGTCCTGTGCGGGCTCCAGGCCATCGACGGCGACACGGCCCAGGTGGGGCCCATGCTGGCCGAAAAGCTGGCCCTGCCCCAGGTGACCTGCGTCTCCAGCCTCCAGGTAGAGGGCAAAAAAGCGATTGCGGTGCGGAAGCTGGAGGACGGGGAGGAGACCGTGCAGGTCAAGCTGCCCCTCCTGGCCACCATGGTCAAGGCCGGACCCCTGCCCCGGATCCCCACCTTTGCCGGGTTGAGCGACGCCCTGAAACAGGGCGCCTCCCTCCTGAGCGCCGGGGACCTGAAGCTGGACCCGGCCCGGCTGGGCCTGAGCGGCTCGCCCACGGCCGTGGTCAAGGTCTGGACCCCCAGGGAGGAGTCTGCCGGAGAGGTTCTGGAAGGCCCGCCCCAGGAACTGGCCTCCCGTCTGGCCCACATCCTCCTGGAAAGCCTGGGACAGTAAAGGAGCAAGCGGATGTCCATTCGCATAATCGAGGAAAACTGCACCGGTTGCAAACTCTGCCGGACCGCCTGTTTGTTCGGGGCGATCGAGGTGAAGGACGGCAAGGCCGTGGTGGGCGAGGGCTGCACTCTGTGCGGGGCCTGCGCCGAAGCCTGTAAGTTCGAGGCCGTGGTGGTGGAACGGCCGGTCGTGGACCAGGCCGACCTGGCCGCCGGTCATAAGGGCATCTTCGTCTTTGCCGAGCAGCGCCGGGGCGCGCTTTCCGACTGCGCCCTGGAGCTTCTGGGCGAGGGCGCCCGGCTGGCCGCCCGGACCGGAGATCCCCTGGCCGCGGTGCTTCTGGGCCACGACGTGGAGCCGCTGGGCCGAACCCTCATCGAATACGGCGCGGACAAGGTCTTCTTCGCCGACGACGAGAGTCTGGCCGACTACCGCACCGAAAGCTACACCGCGGTGCTGACCGCGGTCTGCAGCCGGGAGAAGCCCTCCATCTTCCTGTTCGGGGCCACCACCATGGGCCGCGACCTGGCCCCCCGCCTGGCCGCCCGGCTGGAGGTGGGGCTGACCGCCGACTGCACCGGACTGGCCATCGAACCGGAGACCGGTCTTCTGCTCCAGACCCGGCCGGCCTGGGGCGGCAACATCATGGCCACCATCAAGACCGCCCGTCACAGGCCCCAGATGGCCACGGTCCGGCCCAAGGTCATGACCCCGGCCCAGCCCCGACCGGGACGGCGGGGCCAGGTGGAAAAACTGCCGGTCAAGATCGATCCCCGGGGGTTCAAGGTCAAGGTCCTGGAGTTCAAGCCCCGGGAGGATGCGGCCAAGGGGATCGACCAGGCCAGGCTGGTGGTCTCGGGCGGACGCGGCCTGGGCAACGCCGAAGGGTTCGCCCTCTTAGAGGAGCTGGCCGGGCTGCTGGACGGCGCGGTGGGCGCCTCCCGGCCGGTGGTGGACGCGGGCTGGCGGGAGCACTCCTGCCAGGTGGGCCAGACCGGGCGCACCGTGGCCCCCACGGTCTACCTGGCCTGCGGCATCTCCGGCGCGGTGCAGCACCGGGTGGGCATGGAGAACTCCAAGCTGACCATCGCGGTGAACAAGGACCCCCAGGCCGCGATGATGAAGGCGGCCGATTACGCCGTCACTGGCGATCTGTACGAGATCCTGCCGGCCCTCATAAAAGAGCTGAAGAACCGACTGGGAGCCGAAACGGACGGCCAGTCGGATGGAAAATAAGGAGGCGGTGGTGGACAGCCCCTACAGCCTGACCAAGCTGCAAACCATGTTCCGGAAAAATGTCTCCCTCCTGGCCGCCAGGAGCCTGGCTCCCCGGGCCGAGGAGGTGGACCGGGCCGCCGCCTATCCAAAGGACCTGTTATCCGGCCTGGCCCAAACCGGGCTCCTTTCTCTCCTGGCCCCCCGCAACCTGGGCGGCCAGGGAGCCGGGCTGTTCGAGCTGGCCCTGGCCCTGGAGGAGCTGGCCGCGGTCTGCCCCTCCAGCGCCCTGCTGGCCGCGGGCCAGAACCTGGGCGCCGGGCTGGTCTCCAAGTGGGGCTCCCCCTCCCAGCAGGCGGCCTGGCTGAACGGAATAATGAGCGGCCGGCTCATCTTCGGCCACCTGACCGCTCCGGTGACCGCACTGGACCCCGGGGCCACGCCCCTGACCTTTAAGGAGACCGCGGACGGTCCGGTTCTGGAGGGCGGGGAGGTCTTTGTGGTCAACGGCGGCTGCGCCGGTCTCCTGGGCCTGTGGGCCCGGGGGGAGGCGGGACCCGCCTTTGTGATGATCCCGGCCCAGGATTTGCCCCGGAGGCCCCGGACCCTCAAAGGAGCCACGGGCGCCGAGGCCCTGGCTCCGGCCCTGATGGAGATCAACGGTTTCGCGGTTCCCGGCTCGGCCTTCCTGGGCTCGCGGGATCCCGAGGCCGTGGCCTGGTTCACGGCCGCCTCGGCCCTGGTCCACGCGGCCGTGGCCGTGGGAGCGGCCCGGGGAGCCCAGGAGTACGCCCTGGAATATTCCCGGAAACGCCAGCAGTTCGGCCTGCCCATCGGCCGCTTCCAGGCCGTGCGGGAGCTTCTGGCCGAGGCGGCCCTGGACGTGGAGACCGCCCGGCAGCTCACTCTCAAGTCCTGCGCTTCCCAGGACGCCGGCCAGGCCGAAGCGCCCAGGCTGGCCCTCATGGCCCGTTGGGGCGCGGTCCGTGGCGCGGCCCGGGCTACGGCCGACGCGGTCCAGGTCTGCGGCGGCTACGGTTACACCAAGGAGTACCCCATCGAGAAGTTGATGCGTCTGGCCCAGCTCTGCCGGGCCTTGGACGGCGGCGATCAGGCCCAGGCCCAGGCTCTGGCCGCGGTTCTTTGAGCCGGCCGGGCCCTGGTTTATAATAGACCTGTCCAATCCAAACCTATACGGGAGGGAGCCATGGCTCTTCGCACCAGAGAAGATTACCTGGAATCGCTGAAGAAACTGCGTCCGAACATCTACAAGTTCGGTCGGCTCATCGAAGACGTGACCACCGACCCGGCCACCCGGCGGACCGTGGAAAGCCACGCCCGGGGCATCGACGCGGCCCACGACCCCCAATCGGCCGACGTGTTCACCACCAAATCCATCCTCACCGGAGAGACCATCCACCGCAACAACTCGATCATGGCCACGGCCGAGGACATGATCTGCAACTCCAGGTTCAAGCGGGAGATGTACCAGCGGACCGGGAGCTGCACCGGGGGCCTGTGCGCCGGGTGGTGGGGCTACCATGTCCTGTGGGCCATCACCTACGAGATGGACCAGGAACTGGGCACCGAATATCACCAGCGGGTCCGCGAATGGGGCAAGCATTTCGAGGGCCGGGGCCTGGTGGTGGCCGGGGCCCTGACCGACGCCAAGGGCAACCGCAAGGTCAAGCCCCAGAACCAGGCCGACCCGGACGTGAACCTGCGGGTGGTGGAAAGGCGGGACGACGGGATCGTCATCCGGGGGGCCAAGCTGATGATCTGCGGCACGGCCGCGGCCGAGGAGATCTTCCTGGTTCCGGGCACGGCCTACAGCGAGGAGGGGGCCCAGTTCGCCGTCTCCTGCGTGGTGCCCCGGGATATAGAGGGATTGACCATCGTGGAGACCCGCCACCCCTCGGACGGCCGGGACGCGGAAGACGGCTTCGACAACCCCATGGAGACGGGCATCACCCAGGCCTACCTTCTCTTTGAGGACGTGTTCGTGCCCAACGAGCGGGTTTTCATGTGCGGCGAGTGGCAGTACACCGGCAAGGTGGTGGGGCTGTTCACCGCCTCCTACCGGGCCTGCATCGGGGCCTGCGTGGCCGGGCAGGGCGACGTCATGGTCGGCGCCTCGGCCCTCATGGCCCGGGCCAACGGGCTCAGCTCCAAGACCTTCCGGGACAAGCTGGCCCAGATGGAGCTTTATAACGAGACCACCTTCACCATGGGCGTGGGGGCCATCGCCATGGGCAAACAGCATCCCTCCGGGGCCTGGACCGGCGACGCCCTGCGCAGCCACTGCACCAAGGTCCAGGTGGGCACCCTGCCCTACGAGACCAAGCGGCTGGCCCAGGAGATCGGCGGCGGCATCGTGGAGACGGGCTGTCTGCCCTCCTCCCAGGACATCGACAATCCCCGGTACGGGGAGCTGATCAAAAAATATCTCAACACCGGTACCTGCGCCCCCGTGACCAGAGCCAAGCTGGCCCGGCTGGTGGAATGGCTGACCATCGGCGGCGGGGTGCCCGGCTGCATGCACGGCGGCGGTTCCCCGGACGGGGCCCGGATGTTCGTCTTCCTCTTTTCGCCCCTCAAGGCGTACACCAAGCTCGCCTCCGACCTGATCGGGTTGGAGGAAGAGGTACCCGAGCCGAGCTGATCCCACCGCTCCCTCGGATATACTCCCCCTGCTCCGGACCGGACCGGCCAAAACCGGGAAGGTCCGGAGCACCCCCAATCCGGAATCGAAAACCGGAGGCGTTCCCTCAGCAAGACGGTCCACGGCCGGACAGGGGGAACGCCTTTCTATTATTTGACTGAAGCGGTGAAATTTAAGTATAAGAAGGGAAACCCATGGGTTTGGAGCAGGGGGCGACCGTAATGAGTGTCCCCGGTATGTTCCGCTTCAAAAGCGGCAAGTGGTTTCGGGGTCGCACCCCGGGCAGACTATTTTTCCGCGTTCCCTCCACTGTGTAGAAGGCGGCCGTCCATGTCTTCCCCAAAAATCGGATCGCGACTTTTGCAGAGACCGATCCTGGGACGGATGTCCTCTTTCGCCTTTATCTTCCTGTTTGTCCTGATCCTGATCGGGGTGACCTACAGCCTCTTGGTCTATTTCCAACTGAGGGACGAGGTGGAGGCCGAGACCGTCGCCGCGGACCGGGCCCAGGTGGAGATGGGGGCCCAGTTCATCGCCGACCGCCACTCCCGGCTCCTGGCCGGGATCACCGCCCTGGCCGCTCACGGCCCGCTGCTGAAGGCTCTGGAGGAGTCCGATGCCGCAGCCCTGGAAAGATCCCTCCAGCCCTTCATCTCCGGCTCCCCGGACCTGACCGGGGCGGTGATCTTCGACCGGAAAGGGCGGATCATTCTGGCTATTCCGGCCGAGCGGCTGGAATTTCTGTTAAGCCAGGGGGCCGAAGAATGGTCCGGACCCGGCGGTCCGGACCGGGAGAAGGCCATCCGGGTGGTCCCGGCCCGGCCCGGCTCGGGCGAGGCCCCGGGCATGGTTCTGACCGTCCCCCTGGGAGGACCCGGCCAGGGAGAGGGATCTCTCCTGGCGGTCTACCAGTCCCTGAATTTCTGGGCCGGCTATTTCTCCCGGCTCACGGCCAGGCACGGCCGGGAGTATTTTATCGTGGACCAGGACGGAGGCCTGATCGTGGGCTCCAAATCCCCTGGCCCGTCCCTGGGTATCGCTGATTTTCGCCTGAGCGGGGGACAGGCCGGCCAGGTCCAGGAGGCGGTCACCAAAATGATCCGGGGCCCGGAAAAGATCAAGTCGCTGGTCTCGGCCCAGACCATCCCCGAACTGAACTGGACCTTCATCATCTCCCACGACTACCGGGCGGCCATGGCTCCCATGAGAGCCGTGATGCGCAACCTGGTTATCTTTTTCACCCTCCTTTTCTTCTGCCTGGCCGGCCTGACCTTTGTCATTCTGGCGGCCAACAAAGTCCAGAAAAGGGCCCTGGAGGAGAGCGCCGACGCGGCCCGGCGGTTGGAGATCCTGGTCCGGGAGCGGACCGTCGACCTTTCCAGATCGACCCAGCGCTACCGCAGTCTCTTAAGCGAGCTGCCCGACGTGGTCTACGAGATAGACTGGGAGGGACGGTTGACCTTTGTGAGCAGCGCCTCCATGCAGCTTTTGGGGTACCGGCCCGAGGAGTTGCTGGGCCGCCCCTGGGAGGGCCTGGTTCACGAGAAGGACCGGGATAAGTTCCGGGAGCAGAGGTTCCGGGCCCAGGAGGGCGGAGTGCTGGCCATCGGGGCCCTGCGCCACATCACCAGCCAGGGCAAGGTAAAGTGGATCAGCATCAACTCCAGGGGCCTTTTCGACGACCAGGGACATCTGGCCGGACGGATCGGGATCGCCCGGGACGTCTCCAACGAAATCCTGGGCGGGGAGCGGATCAGACAGCTTTCCCGGCAGCTCATCCAGACCCAGGAGGAGGAGCGCAAGGGCCTGGCCCTGGATCTCCACGATGAGCTGGGCCAGCTCCTGTCGGCCCTCAAGATCGGGCTCCAGGCCCTGCCCCGGGGCGATCCCCAGCCCCAGGGGCAGGAGGAGGAGTTGGAGCGGTTGATCACTCTTTCCCAGGATATAATGAACAAGGTCAGGTCCCTGGCCTACAGCCTCCGGCCGGCCGCCCTGGACAGGTTCGGTCTGGTCCTGGCCATTGAGGACCTGGCCGAGACGGTCATGGAGGCCACCAAGCTGGAGATCAACCTGGATCTGGCCGAAATACCCGATTCCCGGTTGTCTGCGGAGGTGAAGACCACCATCTTCCGTTTTATCCAGGAGGCCCTGACCAACGCGGTCCGGCACTCCGGAAGCCCCACCGTGGAAGTGGCCCTGGCCGTGGAGGGAGATCTGCTCAAGGCCCGGGTCCGTGATTTCGGAAAGGGCTTCGACGCGGAGGAGATTCTCAACGGCATTCCCACCCCCCACCGGCTGGGGTTGGTGGGGATGAAGGAACGGCTGGGGCTGATCGGCGGGGATTTGGAGATCACCTCGGACTATCGGGGCAGCATCCTCACCACCACAACCCGCCTCAGGGAGGAACAGACATGAGTCGCTACCGGGTGGTTATCGCCGACGATCACGCCATTTTTCGGGAGGGCATAAAAATGGTTCTCAGCCGCAACCCGGACCTGGAGATCGTGGGCGAAGCCTCGGACGGCCGGGAGGCGGTCCGGATCGCCCTGGACCAAAGCCCCAATCTGGTCATCATGGACATCGCCATGCCGGGCCTGACCGGGATCGAGGCCACCAGGGAGATCCTGGCCGAGTTGCCCGAGACCAGGATCATCATCCTGAGCGTCCACTCCCGCAAGACCTTTATCATGGAGGCCCTCAAGGCCGGAGCCCGGGGCTACGTGGTCAAGGACTCCACCGGGGAGAAGCTGCTCCACGCGGTCACCGCGGTGCTCAAGGGCGAGTCGTACCTGGATTCTCCGGTGGCCTCCCATCTGGTGGAGGAGTTTGTGCGCATGCCCTTCTCCAAGGTGGAGGAGACGGGCGGCCCGGCCGTAACCGACCGGGAGAAGCAGATCCTGCGCCTCATCGTGGACGGGAAGACCAACCGGCAGATCGCCGAGGAGCTCTGCATCAGCCCCAAGACGGTGGAGAACCACCGGGCCAACATCATGAGCAAACTGGGGCTCCACGATGTCATCGACATGGTCAAGTACGCCATCTCCACCGGCCTGGTGGATCTGGACACCTGGACCCGGCCCTCGTCCTGACCTCCCCACCCTGATAGGGTTTTCCCCCAGCCCCAAATAGGTCCTTTCCCGAGGCCAAAGGGGGTCCGGCCCTTATTTATTCCCTTGACCGGTTCCCCTAAGCTCTGAGCATGGAAGCCGAAAGGTCCAAAACCGACGCCGTCTGCAGGGTCCTGGTGGTGGAGCCCAACCCCCAGGTGGGCCTGTGGCTGGTCCGATTGATCGAAAACTGCGACTGGGCCGCCAGCGCGGGGCTGCTGACCGGGCTGGACGATCTGGTCCGCTCCGTGGAACGTCTGGGAGCCGATACGCTGCTTCTGGATTTGGATGCCCTCAATGCCTTTGATTCCCATCTGATCCCCAAACTCAAAGACTCTCATCCCCATCTGGACGTGATTCTGATGGATTACGACAGCGGCCCCAGCCTTAGACGGATGGCTCTCCGCCTGGGCGCCGACGGACTGGTGGCCAAGGAGGGGGTCATCGAGGGCCTGTGGGAGCACAAACGGACAGGCCCGCCCCCCCGGGGGAGGGAAATGGAATGAAAAACGCCCCCTCCCTCCATCCGGCCTCCCCTCCCGGCCGGGCCGGCGAGGGGGAACTGAGCAAGCTGCGTTCCGGTATCCGGGCCAGGGACGGAGCGGGGGTGAGGCTTCGGATAAGGAGCAGGACCGAGGCAGGACCCCCGGCCCGCACCGAGAAAACCGGTTCCAATTTGTTATTCAGACCGGATTAGGCAGGAGGATCGCAAGGCCATGCCTCAGAATAATAAAAACCACTACCAGAAGCTGAAAAAACGGATTTTGGCCGCCATGATCCTGGTTCCGGCGGTGCCCTTTATCCTGGTTCTTTTGATCGGGTACCGTTATTTCACCACCACCCTGGAGGAGAACGCCCGGTTCAGGATGAGCAGAATGGCCGAAGACCACGGCCTGGCTATCGAGACTTTTCTGAACGAACGCCGGACCGATCTCAAGTTGCTGGCCAACACCTACCAGTTCCAGCAGCTCAGCAGGCCCGAGGTGTTGAAGAGCGCCTTCACGCATCTGACCGAGAAGTCCCCGGCCTTCTTTGATCTGGGGGTCTTCGACGAACAGGGAACCCAGGTGGCCTACCAGGGGCCCTTTGAGCTGGCCGGCCGGGATTACGCCAAGGCCAAGTGGTTCCTGGAGGTGAAAAAAAGCGGTTATTACGTCAGCGACGTTTTCCTGGGATTCAGGCGCATCCCCCATTTTGTCATCGCCGTGGTCAAGCGGGAGGAGGGAGCCTCCTGGATAATCCGGGCCACCATCGACACGGGCCAGTTCTCCAGCCTGGTGGAGAAGGTCAAGATCGGCAAGACCGGAGAGGCCTATATCGTCAACCAGGAAGGCCTGCTCCAGACCCAGCGCCTCTCGGGGCCGGGGCTTCTGGAGGTGGACCCCTGGGCGGCCCGGTATCTGAACCAGACCGGGAGCGGCGCCCGTACGCCGGCGGATCCGGAAGACCAGACCCGCTTTATCTGGGCCACCGCCAGACTCAACGACGGGAAGTGGCTGCTGGTGGTCAGGCAGGCCGAAAAGGACGCCTTTGAGGCCCTCCGCTCCATGACCTATCTGGTCATCCTGGTCACCGTGTTCGGCGGGGTGCTCATAATCGGCCTGGCCCTTTACACCACCACCCACATCATCAAGCGCATGGAGGCCGCCGACCAGGAGAAGGACCGGTTGGGCCAGCAGCTGGTGGTAGCCGGGAGGTTGGCCGAGGTGGGCGAGATGTCGGCCGGTTTCGCCCACGAGGTCAACAACCCCCTCCAGATCATCAGTTCGGAGCAGAACCTGGCCCGGACCACTCTGGATGAGATGCTGGAAACGGGGGAGGTGAGCCCCGGCGAAAACCTGAAGGAGGTGGTGGACTGCATCGATCAGATCAAGATCCAGGTGGACCGGTGCGGAAAGATCACCCGGGCGCTCTTAAAATTCGCCCGCCAGACCGAGCCGGCCGTGGAACTGATCGACATGAACGAGTTCATCCCCACGGCGGTCTCCCTGGTGGCCAACAAGGCCAAGATCAGCGACATCGGAATCAAACAGGAACTTCCCCAGGAAACCCTGGAGGTTAAGGGAGATCCGGGCCAGATGCAGCAGGTCCTGGTGAATATGATCAACAACGCCATCGATGCCGTGGATTCCCGCAAGCCGGCCGAAGGGGGCCTGATAAAGGTGGCGGCCAGGGCCGATTCCGGGCGGGCCCTGATCTCCATAACCGATAACGGGAGCGGAATCTCCCCGGAGAACATAGAGAAAATTTTTACCCCCTTCTTTACCACCAAACCGGTGGGGGAGGGGACCGGACTGGGCCTGCCCATCTGTTTCGGGATCGTCGACCAGATGGGCGGGAGTCTGGAGGTGGAGAGCCAAGAGGGCAGGGGCACCACCATCACCATAAACCTGCCCGCGGCCTGAACCGGAAGGACCGGCGGGTTTGCCGGCCGCACCGGCGGCGAGAGAAGTGTTCAACCCCCCACGAGGAGGCTAACGGTGGAGAATATAAAGCTGATGTTGGTGGATGACGAGGAGAGATTCCTGACCACCACCAAAAAGCTCTTGACCAAAAAGGGCATGACCGTGCTGACCGCCGCCAGCGGCGGGGAGGCGCTGGAACTGCTGGAGTCCAATCCGGTCCAGGTGATCATCCTGGACGTGAAGATGCCCGGCATGGACGGGGTGACCGTCCTGCGGGAGATCAAGTCCCGCTTCCCCCTCACCGAGGTGATCATGCTCACCGGCCACGCCTCGGTGGATTCGGCCATCGACGGGCTCAAGGCCGGGGCCTTCGACTACCTGACCAAGCCCTGCGACGTGGAAATTCTGATCGATAAGGTCAGCCAGGCCTACGAGAAATGGCGGCTGCACGAGAAGAAGATCAGCGAGGCCCTGTTCCGCAAATCCATGATGACCCCCCGGGCCATCCTGAAGGAGATGGAAGAGGAGACCGGGGAGTGAGTTAGGCTCGGGCCTTATACCGCCGGGCCGGACAACCTTGAAGGGGAAAACAATGAAAATATTAAGCCACAGGATCAAACAGGACGGCTTCATCACCCGGTACAGCAAGGAGACGGAGCGTAAATTTTTGTTTTACGCCACCGCCGGCATGCTGATCGCCTGGGGCCTGATCAAAATGTTCACCGGTTGACCGGACTGAAAATATTAGGGCAATCTGACAAGCGAGGTATCAAATGGCTGCTCGCGGTAAGGCAAAACCAGTATCTGGTTATGATCGGTATATTAATTGGAAGCTCTTTTCCGTTCCGGCCGGGCTGCTGATAATTATGCTCCTGATCCCCACCCCCAAAAGCATGCTCGACGTGGGGGTGGAGTACTCCCTGGGGGCCAAGTACATCAAGGAGTACCTGTCCCAGGAGCTGTTCCAAAAATCCACCGGGGACTTGGAGCAATGGCAGGTCCAGACGGTCCGGATGATGGAGGCCAGCGTGGGCCAGACCGCTTTCGGCCGGGGGGTCTTTCTTAAAAGAAACGAGAAGTGGTGCCGCAGCAACGATATCCCCTCCACCCCGGCCCATCTCAAACAGGTCAGAGCCCTGGCCGAATCCATTCCGGTCGACAAGTTCAAAAAGATGATGGCCCAGTCCTATCTGCTGAAGACCGAAAAACTGACCTACGACTCCCTGAGCCCGGAGGAGAAGGCCTCAGCGGACAAGGCCGGCTTTCACGTCAAGGTGGCCGTGGGGCTGGTCCTGTTCGTGGTATTCTGTTTTCTGACCGAGGCCATGCCCCTGCCCATGGTCTCTTTTTGCGTGGGCATCATCGCCCTTTTGGCCGGAATCGAGTCCCGGGGCACCGTGGCCTCCCTCTACTGGTCGGACGCCACCTGGTTCATCATGGGCAGCCTCATGTTCGCCGTGGCCTTTGTCAAGACCGGGGTGGACCGGCGGATCAGCCTGGTGATGTTCGGCCGGCTCAAAAACCCCAGCCTGAAGTGGATCACCTTCATCATTATTCTGGTCATCGCCCCTCTGACCATGTTCATGTCCGATCACGCCCTGGCGGCCATGTTTCTGCCCATCGGCATCGTGCTTTACAAGACGGCCACCAGCGCCGCCCGCAAGGACGATCCGGAGCTGGCCAAGATGCTGATGATAACCATCGCCCTGGCCTGCAATCTGGGCGGATCCCTGGCTCCCTCGGGGGCCGCCCGGAACATCATCATGATGAGCTACGCCGAGCAGATGTTCGATGTCTCCATCGGCTTCGGCCAGTGGCTGATCTATTGCGTTCCCTTCTTGCTGCTGGTGGTTCCCCTGACCTGGGTGGTCATCAACTGGCGGTTCAAGCCGGCCATCACCAATCTGGGCCCCTCCATCGCCGTGGTTCGGGAGGAGATAGCCAAGAGCGGCGGCAAGTGGAGCCGCGAGCAGTTGATCTCGGTGGGCATCTTTTTGGTCATGCTGTTCTGCTGGATCACCGAAAAGAACCTCCTCCTCCAGTGGACCGGCATCCGGTTCGGGATCGGTATCCTGGCCGTGATGGGGGCCGTGGCCTACATCCTGGCCGGTGTCGTCAACTGGCGCGATTACCAAAGCCAGGTGGACTGGGGCGTGGTCTGGCTTTATGCCGGAGCGATTATCTTCGGCCACGTTCTGGTCAAGACCGGGGGAGCCTACTGGATCGCCAGGACCATCCTGGAGCTGACCATCCCCCTGGGCCTGGGCAAGGGTCTGGGCCTGCTGATCAGCGGAAGCGCCATCACCGGCCTTCTGACCCAGCTGATGGCCGACGGCCCGGCTTGCGCCGCGGTGGGGCCTGTGACCCTGGCCATGGCCGGGATCGCCCACGCCGGCACCAGCATGATCCCCTTCATGACCATGGCCACCTCCATCGCCTCGTCCACGGCCTACTGCCTGGTCATCGGCACGCCGCCCAACGCCATCGTCTACTCCAGCGGTTATCTGGAGCCCAAGGACTACCTCCGGGCCGGGGCCATACTGTGGTTTACCAATATGGCCGCTTTGATGCTCATGGCCGCAACCTACTGGACATGGCTGGGCTGGTCCGGCCTGCCGTCGTACTAAACAGCCAAACGAAGTGCATGGGAGGCATAGAAAATGTCTGATTCAATCAAGGTATTGATGGTTGATGACGAGGACCAGTTCAGAGCCACCACCAAGAAAATACTGGACCGCCGCGGATTCATTACCATCTTGGCCGCCAACGGCGAGGAGGCCATCGAAAAGATAAAGGAAAAACCGGACGTGGTCGTCCTGGACGTGAAGATGCCCGGCCTGGACGGGCTGGGCACCCTGGCCGAGATAAAAACCCTGTCGCCCGACGTGCCGGTCATTATGCTCACCGGGCACGGCTCCGAGCCTTCGGCCAAGTACGCCCTGACCCAGGGAGCTTTCGACTACCTGGCCAAACCCTGCGACATAGATGTTTTGACTTCCAAGATCAAAGAGGCCCTCCGATTGGGCCAGGCCGACTCCTTCAGGGAGAGAACCGTGGGCGAAGTGATGATCCCCATCGAGGAGTACACCACCCTGGATGCCCGGGCCACGGTGAAGGAGGCCATTCAGGCCCTGGAGGCTTCTTTCAGAGCCAAGGCCGCCACAGGCCGGATCATGGAAACGGGGCACCGCTCCATCTTGATCACCGACGACGGGGGAGAGGTGATCGGCATCCTGGCCATCACCGACCTCCTGGACGCCATAATGCCGGCCTACCTCAAGGCCCCCAAACCGACCACGGCGGACAGCGTCAGGTTTTCCCCCATGTTCTGGTCCGGCATGTTCAGCGCCGAGATCATGGAACTGGGCAGAAAGCTGCTGGGAGAGATCATGTCGCCGGCCCCGGTCAGGGTCGGGTCCGGGGCCAGCCTCATGGAAGCCACCTATCTCCTGTCCATTAATCAGGAGAGGCGCATGGTCGTGGTCGAGGCGGGGCATGTGGTGGGGGTGCTGAGGGAGCAGGAGCTATTTTTCGAGATGTCCGCCATCCTGAATTGAAGTTATTGGAGAAGCCCCCCGGCTTTTCCAACTGTTCTTTCAGGGAAGCATGGTTTTTAAATGCTCAGAAATCCGGGCTGCGCCCGGCGACAGAGACGAGGCCGGCGGGAGGGATCAGGCATGGCCCTCCGCCGGCCTTTTCCCTCGGTTCCGCCCCTTGCGGTAGATCCTTTCGCAGCGGTTGGTCCGGCCCGAGACAGGGTTGCGGCCCGGCGGGGCCAGGGGCGGACCGCAGATATGATTTCCGCGGAGAAACGAGCCTTCAGGAACGGCAAGCAGTTAAAGACGGGCGGATTGCCGGGGAAAAGAGAAATGGAATTACGAGGAAGGCCTTCTGATTAAAGAGGCGGGATATGATCAAGATATTGATAGTGGATCGGGATCACCGCGAACGCCAGAAACTGGAGCGGTTGCTGATCGAGGTGGGGTACCGGGTCGTCATGGCCGAAACCGGAGAGGCGGCCCTGGATGCAGCCGGCAGGGAACAACCGGATCTGGTGATAATGGAGAACCGGCTGGCCGAACTGAGCGGGTTGCAGACCCTGGAGATGATCCTGTCCGCCATGCCCAAGTTGCCGGTGGTCATGATGTCCGA
Organism: Desulfarculia bacterium; assembly: GCA_963662305.1. Classification (GTDB taxonomy): domain Bacteria; phylum Desulfobacterota; class Desulfarculia. The sequence continues at coordinate 632,390 of OY759352.1, forward strand.
TTTCGGCGATACCGAAGACGTCATAAAGGCGGCCAAGCTGGGGGCCTTTGATTATCTCCTGAAACCCTTTTCCGAAAAAGAGATGATGAGGGTGGTCAACTCGGCCCTGGAGGCCGGGCGGTTCATGCGTTCGGCGGTGAGCATCGTCGACGATCCGGGGGGCAGCGGGGACGATGCCCTGGTGGGCCGCTCCCGGCCCATGAGGGAGATATACAAGGCCATCGGCCGGGTGGCCCCCACCGACACCACCGTCCTAATCAGGGGTGAATCGGGTACCGGCAAGGAGCTGGTGGCCAAGGCCATCTACCAGCATTCCAAAAGGGCCCAGGGACCTTTTTCCATCGTCAACTGCGTGGCCATTCCGGAAAATCTCCTGGAAAGCGAGCTTTTCGGGTACGAGAAGGGCGCCTTTACCGGAGCCGATAATCGGCGCCTGGGGAAAATCGAATGCGCCATGGGGGGGACCGTCTTCCTGGACGAAATAGGAGATATCCCGGTCAGCCTCCAGGCCAAACTGCTGCGACTTCTCCAGGAGAGGACCATCGAACGGATCGGGGGGACCAAACCCATAAAGGTGGACGTGAGGGTAATCGCGGCCACCAACGCCGACCTGGAGGAGAAGATCAAAAGCGGGCGGTTCCGGGAGGATCTCTACTACAGATTAAACGTGGTCTCCCTGACCCTGCCCGCCCTGCGGGACCGGCCGGAGGATATTCCCCACCTGGCCGAATATTTCATGGCCAAATTCTCTAAAAACCTGGCCGTCAGAAATCCGGGGCTGACCGAGGAGGCGATCGGCCACCTGGCCAGACATCTGTGGCCCGGCAACGTGCGGGAGTTGGCCAACGTTATCGAGAAATGTTTGATTTTCAGCAAGGGCAGGCCGGTGGGGCTTGACGAGGTCGCCTCCCTGGTGCTGGAGGACGATCCTTACACGATTCGCTCCTTCAAGGAGTTCAACGAAACCCTGGCTTCCTGGGTCCGCAGGGCCTTTCGGAACAACGAAGCCGGAATTCTCAACAAACTGGTGGACCATGTGGCCGGGGTGGTCATCGGCGAAGCTTTGAATATCTGCCATGGCAACCGCAGCCAGGCGGCCAGGCTGTTGGGCATCTCCCGGCCCACCCTGTTGTACAGAATGGATAAGTACAACCTTGGCGATCACGGCAGGGCATAAGTGATAAATTATTTTTTTACAGCTGTATTGTTTTTAGACGTGAAATCGGTTCGAACGGGCGGCTCAGGCAAACGGTCTGTTCCCGGAATTTATATTTCCCAAAATATAATCATCTATCTGATTGATATATTTAATATACATAAAAAATAATAATTGAAATGCACTTTAATGACAAGTGGCACAAGGATTGCTGATACTGATAGCGGGGCCGAGATAACGGAATTCGGTACGGTTTTTAAGCATGGATATGAAGCCGGGTAAATCGAGGATAGACTGATGGTAGACAAAAGACCGAAGCCTGGTGAGCAATTGCCCAAATCAAAAGGGGTGATCGCCACTATCCTGGCGATTTCACTGATCCCGCTGCTGTTGACCGGAGGCGTCATCCTTTACGAATTCGAGGAAGCCTATCACCAGAAGATTTTCGAGCATTTGACCGTCCTGGTTAAAAAACACAGCCGCACCATAGATGAATTTCTGACCGACCGCCTGGGTGACATCCGGGTTCTGGCCAGGACCAACTCCCCCACCTCGTTGAGAGACCAGTCTTTTTTACAGGACCAGCTGGCTATTTTGCGGGAGGAGTACGAAGGCGCTTTTGTGGATCTAGGGCTGATCGACCCCCACGGGGTCCAGGTGGCCTACTCCGGGCCCTTTAACCTGGCCCACGCCAATTATGCCGGGGCCAGATGGTTCTCCGAAGTTCAGAAACGGGAGTATTTTATCAGCGATGTTTTCACCGGCCTGCGCGGGGCGCCTCATTTCATCGTGGCGGTCAAGATCTGGATCGAGGGGCAGGGCTGGATTCTGCGGGCCACCGTTGATTTCAAGGCCTTCAACGGCCTGGTCTCCAACATCCGGATAGGAGAGACCGGTTTCGCCTTTATCCTCAACCGGGAAGGGGAGTTCCAGACCAACCCCGATTTTAACGTGGCTTTGAACGAGGGGCCCTATAAGGAGCTTCTGGAAAGTCGATTGGAAAAAGGCAAGGTGCTCATTCGGGAGGAGCCCGACGGCCTGGGCCGGGAGATCATCTTTGTTCTGGCCTCCCTCAACAACGAGCGGTGGATACTCTGCTTCCAGCAGGAGATGGCCGATGCCTTCGCCCCCCTGACCAAGGCCAGAATTGTGGCCATCATCCTGTTTATCACCTCTGCGGCGCTGGTGGGCCTGGTGGCCCTGTTCCTCTCCAGAAGGATGACCTATCGGATCACGGAGGTGTTGGAGGAAAAGGATAAAATGAGCGACCAGGTGGTGGAGGCCGGCCGGTTGGCCTCCATCGGCGAGCTGGCCGCCGGAATCGCCCACGAGATCAACAACCCCGTAGCCATCATGGTCGAGGAGGCGGGCTGGATTCAGGACCTCCTGGAAGAGGACGACCCGGCCTCCGGAGACAACCTGGCCGAGATAGAACGGGCCACCACCCAGATAAGGACTCAGGGCCACCGCTGCAAGGAGATAACTCAAAAGCTGCTCTCCTTTGCCCGCAAGACGGATCCCACCATAAAGGTCATCCAGATAAACGAGCTGATCGAGGAGGTGGTCTCCTTGATCGACCAGAAGACCCGCTACGCAAACGTCAAGGTGGAGACGGATCTGGGCCCGGAACTGCCCTCGGTGATGGCCTCGGCCACGGAGCTGCAGCAGGTCCTGCTCAATCTGCTCAACAACAGTGTGGACGCCATGGACCAGTCCGGCGGGGTCATTAAAATAACCAGCAGCGCCAGGGACGACAGGGTCGTGCTGGAGATAGCGGACAACGGAATCGGCATTGCCGAGGCCAACCTGTCCCGGATTTTCGATCCCTTTTACACCACCAAACCGGTGGGGCAGGGCACGGGCCTGGGGCTGTCCATATGTTACGGAATCGTCAACAAACTGGGAGGCCAGATAAGCGTGAAAAGCGCCAAACGCCAGGGAACCGCCTTTACCATAACCCTGCCGGCCTCGGAGGCCCGTAACAACGGGGAAGACGCAGACGCCGCCCCGCGGGAATAGCATTTATTGCGATTAAAATGGGTTAGAGGAGGAGCAACCATGCCGTACCAAAACATAAGTTTAATCCCACCTTCAATCCTGCTGGTGGACGACGAGGCCTCCTTTGTGGAAACGTTGGCCAAGCGTATCGCCAGAAGGGAGATTAAGGTGGACACGGCCCTGAGCGGCGAGGAGGCCTTGGAAAAACTTGAGGAGGGAGGGGCTTCGACTACCGACGTGGTCATCCTGGATGTCAAAATGCCGGGCATGGACGGCTTGCAGACCCTGGAGGCCATCAAACGTCGCCACCCCAATGTGGAGGTGATCATGCTCACCGGCCATGCCACGGTGGATAACGCCATCGAAGGGATGAAGGGCGGAGCCTACGATTACCTGATGAAGCCCTGCGACATGGATCTGCTGCTGCTCAAGATCGACAGTGCGGTGCGCAAGAAGAGGGAGCACGAGGAAAAGATACTGGAAGCCAAGGCCCAGATGATCGCCCTTAAGCGGGGTTATTGAGTTGGGACTATGTCCATGAAAGATGACCGGATCAGGTTGCTTATCGTCGATGACGAGGTCGGCTATCTGGAGGTGCTCTCCAAGCGTTTCAGGAAGAGAAACCTGAACGTGACCACGGCCAACACCGGGGTGGAGGCCATCCGCCTGCTGCGGCGCAGCGATTTCGACGTGGCTGTGGTCGACCTTAAGATGGAAGACATGGACGGAATAGAAATATTGAAAATATTCAGGAAGATGGACCCCAATCTGGCCGTGATCATTCTGACCGGTCACGGATCGGAACAGGCGGCCCGGGAGGGGGTTGCCGAGGGCGCCTTCGACTATCTGACCAAGCCTTGTGACCTGAACGAATTGCTGAAAAAGATAAGACAAGCTTGCGCTCGTTGATCGAACCCGGAACCGCCGGCTGGATCGTGAGGAGAGGTAATGCTTCTAAAAAATAAATTCGTGCAACTGGCCATCGCCTTGGGGCTGGGCCTGGTGGTTATCCTCCTGCCCCGCCCGGAGGGGACGGCTTTTGAGATATTAGACGATCCGTCCCAAAAAGTTCTGGCCGCGGTTGAAAACGATTTTGCCATATACGACAACAACGGCCAGAAATCAAAAGGCTATGTGGTCAAGGCGCTGACCCCGGGCCAGTCCTCGGCCACGGCCGACAGGCTGAAAGCTGAGGCTGCCCAATTGGGGCTGACCGGGGTCCAGGTGGAGTATGTGGACGGACTGTCGCCCAAGGCCAAAAGATTCCTGGCCATGCTGGCCTTGCTCCTCTTTCTCTTTGTCCTGGAGCCCATTCCCCTGGAGATTACGGCCACCTGCATCGGGGTGCTGCTGATCCTGACCGGAGTCACCGACGTCAAAGGGGCCTGGGCGCCCTACATGCACCCGGTGGTGGTTTTCATCATGTGCTGTCTGATCTTCGCCATCTCCCTGGAAAAGGTGGGCCTTACCCGGCGGCTGGGCCAGGCCATCGCCCGCAAGGCCGGAGACAGCGTCATCAGGTTCACTTTTCTTCTGGCCGTGGGGCTGGGCTATGCTTCGGGTCTGTTCCACGACGCTGCGGCGGCGGCCATCGGAATCGCGACCATGCTCCCCCTGATGCGGGTGGCCGGCATAAAGCCCCACACCAATACGGCCAAGTTCATGATTTTATCGGTGGCCTTCGCCTGTTCCGCCGGGGGCATGGGAACCCTGGTGGGCGGCGGCCGGTGCATGGTCTCGGCCGCTTTTTTAAAGGAGTTCACCGGGATCGAGATCACTTTTTTCGACTGGATCAAGTTCGCCGCGCCCGCCGCCTTGGTCACCGTGCCCCTGGTGGTGACGATCCTCTATTTCTTTTTCCGCCCCGACCCCAAGTATAAACTGCCCAAATTCGACGAAAAGATGGGCCCCTGGAGCGCCGATGAGAAAAAGGCGACCCTGATCCTGCTGGTGGCCTTCGCCCTGTGGATGACCAAGGGGCTTCACGGTTACCATTATTCCGTGCCCGGCATCCTGGCCGTGGCCGCCCTGGTCATGGCCGGGGTGCTGCGCTGGGAGGATATCCACAAGCATCTGGAGTGGGGCACGGCCCTGTTCATCTTCGGCGGGGGGATCGCCTTGGGCCTGGGCATGGACGCCTCGGGCGCGGCCCGCTACTTCGCCAACCTCTTCTTCCCCCTGTTTAAGGGCAACGGCTGGCTGGTCATGTTCATCGGGGTCAGCGTCTTCGGGGCCCTGGTCACCAACGCCATGGCCAACGTGGCCGCAGCGGCGCTCATTCTGCCCATCGTCATCCCCCTGGCCCAGCTGGAGGGGGTGGACCCCAGGGTCCTGGCCCTGTGTTTGGGCATGTCCACCTCGTTCGCCATGTTGCTGGTCATCGGCTGCCCGCCCAACGCCATCGCCTACTCCTACCGCCAGTTCAAGTCCATTGACCTGACCCGGGCCGGGCTGGTGGCCACCCCGATCATGCTCATCGCCCTGATTGTGGTATGCTCCCTGTGGTGGAGCGTCCTGGGGCTGGTCTAGGAGCGGGCCGTGTGGCGGGGTGAACGCAGAATCAGGGTCCTCATCACGGATGATGAGAATGGTTTCCGGGAAGCCCTGGCCAGGCGTCTGGACAAGAGGGGCGCCGTGGTCAACCAGGCCGGGAACGGAGAGGAGGCCCTGGCCTCCCTGAACCGGGAATCCGTGGACGTGGTCCTGCTGGACGTCAAGATGCCGGGGCTGGGCGGACTGGCCACCCTGGAACGGATCAGATCGGAACATCCCAACACCGAAGTGATTCTCATAACCGGCCAGGCCAGCACTCAGGACGGGGTGGCCGGGATAAAGGCGGGGGCTTTCGATTACCTGACCAAACCCATTGAGCTTGATCATCTGGTGGAAAAGATCAGGCAGGCCTATGACAAGATCCTACGCCTCCAGGAGCAGGCCCGGGAGGCCCATTTCAGATCCCGCATGGAACAGCAGCTGGCCGCCACGGAGAGACTGGCCAGCCTGGGCACCTTGTCGGCCGGGGTGGCTCACGAGATAAACAACCCCCTGGCCATCATCGACCAGGCCGCGGGCTGGCTGGCCAGCAAGGCAGGCAAGGACCGGACCCTCTCTCCGGAGATGAGGGACGCCCTCAACCTGGCCTTGGGCAAGATAGAGAAGAACGTCAGGCGGGCCAAGCGCATCACCCACCAGCTCCTGAGCTTCTGCCGGCAGAACGATTCCGTGATCCAGGAGTTCGACCTGATCGGGCTGGCCGACGAGGTGGCCGAACTGACCCGCAAGATAGCCACGGACCACAGTTCCCAACTGAGTGTGGCTTCCGACCAGAAAGAGGTGCTGGTGTGGAGCGATCCCTTCCAGGTTCGCCAGGTGCTGATGAATATTGTCACCAACGGGCTTCAGGCGGTGGGGCCGGGCGGGCTGGTCACCCTGACCGTCAGCGGCGGCCGGGAGGAGGCCTCGGCGGTGGTAAAGGACAACGGCCCCGGAATTCCTCCGGAAAACCTGAAGCGGATATTCGAGCCTTTCTTTACCACCAAACCCCCGGGACAGGGAACCGGTCTGGGACTTTCGGTCTCCCAGGGTATCATTGAAAAACTGGGGGGGCGTATCGAGATTCAGAGCAAACTGGGCGCTGGAGCCGTTTTCAAGGTGACGTTGCCCCGTAAACCTATAACGGGGCAGGATGATCAAAGCTGATCCAAAGTCCGATGAGGAGAGAAATAAATGGTCAACCCGATAGACATTCTTCTGGTCGACGATGAACCGGATTTCGTGGAGATGCTGTCCCTGCGGCTGACCGACACCGGGCACCGCGTCCGGACCGCATTGAGCGGGCAGGAGGCTTTGGCTGTGCTGGCGGAGGGCGATCCCGATCTGCTGCCCGAGATAGATGTGGTGGTCCTGGATATAAAAATGCCCGGCATGGACGGGCTGGAAACCCTGCGGCAGATCAAGTCCAAATATCCGGCCATCGAGGTTATTCTGCTGACCGGCCACGGCGCGGTGGACACCGCGGTGGAGGGTCTGAAGGCGGGAGCCTTCGACTACCTTTTAAAGCCCGCCGATTACGACGATCTTATCCAGAAGCTGGAGGCCGCCCGGAAGCAGAAGGAGGAACACGAGGAACGCCTTCGCCAGGCCGAGGCCAGGTCTTTGATGCGGCGCAGCGGCGACTTCTGATCCAAAAGGCGGCCAGGGTCCGAGTCTGGTCCGTCCCTCATGGGGACGGGCCACGGTTCTACAAGGCCTGCCCGCACGGATCCCGGTTGCAACCCGGTTAGGGTGAACGGCGGAAAGGCCGGCCGGTACAAAAGCGGCGCCAGGGCTCGGAGTTATAGCGAATGTCATAAATCTGTTCCGATCCGGCTGCCGGGGATGTGACCCCGGCAGCACACTTCGCTTTTGAATCGGAACGTTATTTTGAAAATTAGTCTAAACGTAGCGCTCCGGCTAGGGTACCTACTTCTGACAGACACCATAACCGGCCACCTCTCCCTCCTGACGCCTAAGGGGAGCTTGTCTCCGGCCAGCCAATCCACTCGCCTTTCAGCCTCCGCCGGGCGGGCCCACCACCTGGACCACCTGGCCCTCTTCCAGGACCGTGTTCCACCGGGCGGGTTTGCCCTGGACCGTGACGATGTTGCGGTGGACGGCCAGCCCGAACATCTTCAGCAGGTCGGTGATCCTGGAGCCTGGGGACATCTCCACGATCACGCCTTTCTCCGGGGCCGACCCGGGCGCGGCCTTCAGGGCCAGGCCAAAGAACTTGACCGTGAGCCGCATCGTCGGGGCTTGGGGCGTCACTTCTTGGTCAGGACCCCGGGCAGCCAGGTGGCGATTTCCGGGAAGATCATGACCAGGATCAGGGCCACCAGCTGGAGGCCGATAAAGGGCATCACCCCCCGATAGATGGTGAAGGTTGAGATGGAGGGCGGGGAGATGGCCCTTATGTAGAACAGGTTGAAGCCGTAGGGCGGGGTCAGGAGGGCGCACTGCATGTTGATCAGGATCAGCACCCCGAACCAGATGGGGTCGAAGCCCAGCTTGTGGACGATGGGCGCGTAGATGGGCATGGTTAGGAACAAGAGGGCGAAATCGTCCATGAAGGTGCCCAGAACAAAGATGGAGAGCTGCATGAAGATGATTACCCCAAAGCCCCCGGCCGGGAAATAGGCGATCATCTCATTGACGATCCTGGGCGCGCCCAGGGCGTTGTAGACATTGGAGAAGACGGTCACGCAGGCGATGATCCAGCCGATCATGCCCATGAGCTTGAAGGTGTCCCAGAGGGCCTGCTTGGTGGCCTCCCAGGTCAGCCGCCGTTTCAGCAGGGCCACCACAAAGGCGGCCGAGGCGCCCACTCCGGCCGCCTCGGTGGGTGTGGTCACCCCGCCGTAGATCCCTCCCAGGACCAGGACAATTATGCCCAGGGGCAGGATCACCATTTTCAGGGCCCTCAACTTCCGCCCCCAGTCGGGGGCCTCCTCCCGGTCGATGGAGGGGCAGAGTCCGGGGTTGAGGTAGGAGCGGATGCCGATGTAGGCCAGGTATAGCCCGGCCAGAAGCAGCCCCGGCAGGAACGAGGCGAAGTATAACTTGCCCAGGGAGACCCCGGCGATCCCGGCGTAGACGATGGCGATGACGCTGGGCGGGATCAGAAAGCCCAGCAGACCTCCTGCGGCGATGGAACCCACGGCGATGCGCTGGTCGTAGCCCCGTTTGAGCATGGCCGGAAGGGCCATCAGCCCCACGGTCAGGGTCCCCGCCTCGGAGGAGCCGCACATGGCGGCCAGGATGGTCCCCGCGCCCACGGTGCCCATGGCAAGGCCGCCCTTGAGCCGGGCCGTCCAAATATGGAGGGCCTGGAACAGCTCGTCGGCGATTCCGGTGTGGGCCAGGATGTTGCCCATGAGAATGAACAGGGGTATGGCGATGTAGACCTCGGTGGAGAGGCTGCCCTGCATGGAGGAGGCCAGGACGAAGAGATGCTTGGGGCCCCACATGACCAGGGTGAACAGAATCCCGGTGATGAGCAGGGAGAAGGAGATCTGCATCCCTAAAAGGAGCAGGCCGAAGAGACAGGCGAAGAGGAGGATGGTGGTCAGCCCGATGCTCATGAGCCCACCTCCACTTCCGTTGTCTCATTTTCCGGATCGGGCTCCTTGAGAGACAGCAACAGCCGTCCCCATTTGGCCAGGCCCTGGATGAACAGCAGCAGGGCGCCCAGGGGCAGGCAGAGCTTGACCGGCCACAGGGGCGGTCCCCAGTAGGACTGGCCGTGCTGGTTGGTCTCTATGGCCCACAGGAGGGCGGTGGTGCCCTTCCAGATAACGAAGCAGATGGCGATCAGGGCCAGAGGCAGGGTGATCAGGTCCAGCACGATCCGGCCCCGGCGGGACCACTTGCGGTAGAGGATGTCCAGCTTGACGTGGGTGTCGTGGAGCAGGGCGTAGGCACCGGCCAGGAAACAGACCCCGGTGAAGGTCATGGTGTTCATGTCCATGGCCCAGATGGTGGGGGCGTTGAAGAAATACCTCAGGATCACGTCCATGACCTGGATGATCATTATCCCCAGGAGGGCGAAGGCCAGAATCCTGCCCAGGCGTTCGTTAAACCTGTCCACCGCCTCCACCGCTCGTCTTAATCCGGACACAAAATCCCCCGCAGAGAAATATTTCCCCCAAAGAACGCCCCGGGGCGCGCATCAGCGCCCCGGACGGGTTATATCTGGCTACTTGCCTTTTTTGGCCAGGAAATCCTTGATCATCTTGATGGCTTCGGCGCTGGCCTTGTCCTTTTTGGCCAACCGGTCCCAGGTTCCCCGGGCCACTTCCCTCATCTTCTTGACTTCGCTCTCGGGCAGGGTGATGGTCTTGACCCCGTACTCCTCGGCCTTCTGGAAGCCCATGTTGTTTTCCTTCTGGATGGCCTCGTACATGGGCCTGATGTTGGCCCGCATCACCTTCTCATAGGTGGCCTGCGCTTCGGGCGAGAGCTTGTTCCAGGAATCCAGGTTCATGGACCAGTCCAGGGTCAGGGGGCTGAGCAGGGCCGGGAGGCTGATATATTTTACCACCTCTTTGAGCTTCATGGTCTCCAATTCGGCAGGGCCGAAGAGGATGCCGTCGATGGTCCCCAGCTTGAGGGACATGTAGGCCTCGCCCGGATCGAACCAGACCGGTTTGGCCCCAAAGGCCTCGATCACGGCCGACATCAACCCCCAGGACCAGATCTTCTTGCCCTTGTAATCCTCCAGCTTGTTCACCGGGAAGTTGGAGAAGAGGGCCATGGGGCCCCAGGGCATGGGGCAGCCGAAGCGGATCTTCTGCTTGGCGTCGTGCTTCCTGATCCAGTCGATGAAACCGTAATCGTAATAAAACTCCAGGACGTCGTCCAGGGAGCTCCAGGAAAAGGGCAGGCCGAAGGCCACGTTGCCCGCCTCGGAGCGGGCCATGGCCGGCATGTAGGCCGCGTCGTAAACGCCCTGGGACAGGGCCGGGCCCATCTCCTCTTCCGGGACCAGCTGGCCCAGCTGATAGAGGGTCGTCTCCAACTGGCCCTTCAGGGCCTCGTTAAGGGCCTTGACCATGCCTCCGGCATGCCAGCGGGTCCCGGAGTCCTCCGGCGGGAAGGAGGTCTGAGCCTTCCACTTGAGCACCTCGGCCCCCGCCGGAGCGGCCACAACAGCCATGCAGAGGACCACAACCAACCACAAACCCCATTTTCTCATCTCACCCTCCTTGATTAATTGTTCTCATCCCCCCTGCCGCAGCCAGAATTGTGCGTTCCACCAGGGCCTTGAGGATATCGATCTTATATTCGTTTTCCTTGAGCGGCAAGGCTCCGGCCACGACCGCCCTTGCGGCGGCCCGGGCCGCCTCCGGTGTCGGGGCGCTTCCCTCCAAAACGGCTTCCGCCTTTCTGGCCCGCAAGGGCGTGGGAGCCACCGCGCCCAGGGCGATCCGGGCCCGGACAACCTTGTCCCCCTCCAGGTTGAGGACCACGGCCACGCTGGCCATGGGGAAGTCGATGGATTTGCGGATGCGGAATTTTTGGAAACCCCACTTGGCTCCGGAGCTGGCTTTGGGCAGCCGGACCCCGGTCACGATCTCGTCCGGCCCCAAGGCGGTGGAGCCCATCTTGACCGCCCGGAAGAACTCCTCGGCCGGGACCTCTCTCTTGGAGGTGACCATGGTCGCCTCCAGAGCCAGAAGAGCCGGGGGAATGTCCGCCGGGCTCACCGCCACGCAGCCGCAGTTGAAACACCGGCCGGCCTCGGCCAGGGCCTCCTCCGGGGAGACCGTGGCCGCGTCCTCGTCCACAAGGGTTCGCCGGGCCGGGTCCTTGATCTTTTCCTGCACCGGCTCGCCGGGGTCCAGGGCCTGGGGCGAGAAGCAACGGAGGCCTTGGCCGGCCCCGGCTGTTTCCGGCTGTTCTCCCCAACGGGCGATCAATCCGGCCGCGGCCCGGGCTCCCGAGGCCAGGGCTCCGGCCACGGAGGCCGGCCCGGTGACCGCGTCGCCTCCGGCCAGAATCTCCGGCCGGGAGGTCTGCTGGGTGGCCGCGTCCACCCCGATGAGGCCCCGTTTGTTGAGCAGTCCCGGGGCCAGGAAATCCGGCTGGCATCTCTGGCCCACGGCCAGAAAGACCTGGTCGGCCTCCAGGGTTTTGGTCTCGGCCTGGTCGTAGGCCGGGCAGAATTTCCCCCCCGGATCGAACACGGCCGTGCAGCGGATCAGTTCCAGGGAGAGGCTCTCCCCGGTTTTCCCGATTCGGGCCGGCCCCCAGGAGGGCAGGAGTTTAAGCCCCTCCTCCTGGGCCTGGGCGATCTCCCACTCATGGGCCGGCATCTCCTCCCGGCTCTCCAGACAGACCAGGGTCACCTCTTCCGCGCCCAGGCGTTTGGCGGTCAATCCGGCGTCCACGGCCACGTTGCCCCCGCCGATGACCGCCACCCGTCGGCCCACGGCGGGGTTGCCGCCCAGGGCTGCCCCGGTCAGAAACTCCAGGGCCGGTCCGGCCAGTTCCTCGCCGGGGATGTTCAAACGGGGCGAACCCCAGGCTCCGGGGGCCGCGAACACAGCTTCGTATTCCTTGACCAGCCGGTCCATTTCGTCCGGGCCGACCTCCCGGCCCAGGGAGAACTCCACCCCCATCCCTTCCAGGGCGGAGACGAATCTTTCCACCACGGCGGGGGGCAGGCGGTAGGCCGGGATGGCGTGGCTGAGCATGCCCCCGGCCCTGTCGAGCCGGTCGAAGACGGTCACCCGGTGCCCGGCGGCGCGGAGATAATAGGCTGCGGCCAGTCCGCCCGGCCCGGCTCCCACAACTGCGGCCCGGTGCCCGCTCTCCTCATCCGGAGCGGCATAGAACCTTTCGGCGTTGTCCAGGATGTAATCCCCCAGCCGCCGCTCCACGCTGCGGATGGAGACCGAGGTGTCCAGTTCCTGCCGGTTGCATTCGTCCTGGCAGAAATGGGGGCAGACCCGGCCGGTGACGGCGGGCATGGGGTTGGCCGCCAGAAGAATCCGGGCCGCCGCGTCCCAGTCCCCGGCCCGGAGTTGTTCCAGGTAATCGGGGATGTTCACCGAGGCCGGACAGGTCCTGGTGCAGGGCGTGGTTCCCACCCTGGCCGCGCCGAAGATGGAGTGATAGCGGTTCTCTCCGGTCAGGGCCGGGCAAAAGTCGCCCCCCTTGCGCAGGCAGTGGAAAAAATTGTCCGGATAGCGGTAGTACCAGCAGCGGGGCTCCTGGCAGATGTTGCCGCCCAGGGTGCCCATGTTGCGCAACTGGGGCGAGGCCACGGACCGGGCCGCCTGGGCCAGGAGGCCGTAGTCCTGCAATATCTTCGGATCAGTCTCCAGGGTGTGGACCCGGACCATGGCCCCCAGGGTCAACCCGTCCTCGCCTTCCTTGATCAGGTCCAAACCCTCGATTCTTTTGAGATCGATCAAAGTCTCCGGGGAATGGGGGTGGATGCAATCCTTGAGTCCGCCCAGGAGATCTGTCCCGCCGGCCACCAGTCTGGCCCCGGGGGCGTTTTGGGTCAGCAGAAAGGCGGCTTCCTCCACGGACCGGCCGGTGTAGTGCTTAAAGGTTCTCATGACCGATCCCCTTTCTTCTTGAGGGCTTCCAGAACTTTTTTGGGAGTCAGGGGCGGGTCGTCGATGCGAACACCCACGGCGTTGTAAACCGCGTTGGCCACGGCCCTGGGGGTGTTGGTGGTGACCACCTCGCCGATGCCGCAGGGGCCGTACTCCCCGGCCCCCAGCCAGACCTCCATGGGGACCGGCTCGATATCCGGAAAGTCGGCCATGGTTGGAATCCGGTAGTCGACCCAGTTGAAGTTGAGGGGCACCCCGGTCTTTTTGTCGTAGACTATCTCCTCGTAGATCGCCTCGCCCAAACCGATGCACTGGCCCCCGGTCTGCTGGGCCTCCACGCCGGTGGCGTACATGACCGTGCCGCAGTCGTTGAGCTGGACGATCTTTTGGACTTCCACCATGCCCGTTCCGGGGTCCACCTCAACCTCTACAAAGGTGGCCGCGTAGGGCACCCCGGTGACCTCTTCGGGCGGAACCCGGTTGGCCGAACCGACCAGGGGGGTCATGTCGCCCTGCCACAGCAGGTCCCGCACGGTGATGGACTTGTCCGGATCGGATTTGACGAAAACCTTGCTCCCGGCCACATCCAGGTCCGAGGCCTCGGCCTCCAGAACAGGCTCGGCCCGTTCCAAAATCTGGTCCTTGATCTGGGCGGCGGCCTCGGCCATCAGTTCGGCATGGAGATAGGAGACCGCGCTGTCGGTCTGGACCATGTCCTTGAGCCCGGTCTCGGTGTCTACCTTGTCCACCCAGGTGATCCGATCCGGGGTCATATCCAGAAAATCCAAGGCGTCGGCGCAGGCGAACACGGCGCAGGAGTTGGAGCCCGGGCCGGTCTCCACCATGGGCGCGTCCAGGACCGCGGTGCAGTCCGGGTTCAGCCGGACCCGGAGCTGGACCCGGCCCCGGGGGATCTCCTGCCAGGCGGTGTGCCAGCTCATGTGAAAGGAGAAGCCCAGGCCACGGCGCTTGCCGTACTCGTAGACCTGGCCCTGGCCGGCCGGGTGGCGGTTCTCCCAGCCGATCCGCTTGGCCCCCTCTTCCAGCAGGGCCTTGATGCTGATGTCCGGTTTCTGGCCCCACTCGTGGCCGAAGTTCTTGATGGCCACCTGAACCGGGTCCAGGCCCAGTTTTTCGGCCAGCTCGTCCACGGCCAGCATGAAACAGAGATTGAACTGATTGTTGCCGATACCCCGCATACAACCGCCGGGCAGCCGGTTGGTGTAGACCGCCTTGCCTTCGATGCGGATGTTCTCCAGCGGGGCCAGCATGCACTCCGGGATCTCGAACCCGGTCATGAACTTGAGGGCGGCCACGGTGTGCTCCACATAGCCGCCCGAGTCGGCCAGGCCGATGAAGTTGGCCGCGGTGATGGTGCCGTCTTCTTTTGCGCCCAGCCTGGCCCGCCACTCGATGGCCGAGCGGGTGTCGTGGAAATCCTCCCGCCGGGTGTGCTTGAACCTGACCGGGCGCCCGGTCCTCCTGGAAAGCAGGGCCGAGAACAGGAAAAACAGCTGGTCGCCCACGTTCCAGCGGCCCATGGAGGCCCCCAGGTAGGGGATCACCACCCGGACCTTGTGCATGGGCAGGTCCAGCATGGTGGATAGGTGGACCTTCAGTTGATCGCCCTGGTAGGAATTGGTCAGGCAGGTCAGCTTATCATCGGTCCAGTGGATCAGACAGCCCATTGAATCCAGACAGCCGTGATCGGTGTTGGGAAAATTGGAGGTCACGTCCACCTGCACCGGGGCCTGGGCCAGGGCCGCGTCCACGTCGCCCTTGTTGAACCAGACCTCCGGTCCGCAAAGGGGCTCCGGGGGAATGACGTTGGAGCCGAAGTTCATCTCCGGGTTTATCAGCGGCGCATCTGGTTTCATGGCCTCATGGGGGTCCAGAACGTGGTCGAAAACCTCCCACTCCACCTCCAGGGCCTTGACCGCCTCCCGGGCCTGCTGCTCGGTTTCGGCGGCCACCACCACCCCGGCCTCGTCCCCGGCCCAGGTGCAATAGGGGCCGAAGACCCGCTTGTCCTTGTAGGTGGGCCAGTACATCCGGTCGTAGGGCACCGTGTCCACCCCGGTCCAGGCGCAGCTGGTGGGCTTGAAGGCGGCCGCCTCCGGGTCCTGGAAGGTGATAACGCACCGGACCCCGGGCATGTTTTCGGCCTTTTGGGTGTCCACCTTTTTGATCCGGCAATGGGCGTAGGGGCTGCGCAGGACCTTGGCGTGAAGCATATCCGGATACTTGATATTCAGGGCCAGGTCGTCCAGGTACTCGGCCCGGCCCAGGGCCTTGGCCCGGCCCTCGATCCGGGGCCGGTAGGTTCCCACAAATTTTCTCTGGCGGCGGGGGGTGAAAGCGGTCTTCATGGTTTCATCTCCTCGGCTTTCTGGCCCGAGGCCCGGAGCACCGCCTGGGCGATGGCCGGGTAGCAGCCGCAGCGGCAGACGTTGCCGGAGAGGGCCTCCCGGATTTGAGCCAGGGTGGGCTTGGGGTTCTCCATCAGAAAGGCCTTGGCCGTCATCACAAAGCCGGGGGTGCAGTAGCCGCACTGCATGGCCGTGCCGTAGCCGGGTTCGTGCTGGTGGGCGAAGGCTTGGACTACCGGGTCCTCCGGGTCCAGTCCTTCGATGGTCAGGATCTCCCGGCCCTGGGCCTCCACGGCCAGGGTCATGCAGGAGAGCACCGCCCGGCTGTCCATGATGACCGTGCAAGCTCCGCAGGCGCCTTCGTCACAGGACACCTTCAGCCCGGTCAGGCCCAGCCGGTTTTTGAGGACCTCCGCCAAAGTCTCGGCGGGGTCCAGGCCGGTCAGAACGTGGTCCCGGCCGTTGACCCGCAGGCTCAGGGCTTTTTCGCTGGTTTGGGGGGCTGACATGACGACTCCTTTTGCTCCCCTCCGGCCCGGAAAGGGCTGGTCCGGAGCGGGAAGGCTTGAACCGATAATTGTATCTCTGAGGGCTGTTAAAACGCGACCGAGGTTGCGCCCCCGCGACCAGCCCTTGCCTCTTGGACGGGGGTTTAACCTGAACCTATAATCTCATCTATAGGTTGGAGGGTGGTGATAATTAACCGGCAGGAAAAAGGTAGGGAAAAGCTACTGAAAAATAGATAAAATGCTACAATTAATGGAGTAAATTAATCTTCTAAAGACTGGAGATAAGCGGCCAGGTTGATCTTTTTGTGGGCCAGACCGAGCTTGCGCCGGACGTTCTTGCGGTGGAAGGCCACCGCGTTTTTGCTGACTCCCAGAAGCGAGGCTATCTCCTTGGTCTGTTTGCCGTTGCGGATCAGATCCGCGACCCTGATCTCGGCCGGAGAAAGTAGGCGTTGCCAGCTGGACAGTTTCTTGGTCAGGGGCGAGGCGATGGTTCTAAGGTTGGCCTCCACGATCTCCAGATAGGTCCGCTGCTCGTCGTCCAGGCGGGTAGCCGAAAGGTCCTGAAGGTAGGGTTTGACCAGTCGCTCCAGGGTGTTGAGGATTCCGGCTTCGGTCTCTTTGATCTCCCTTTCCCGGTGCTCGGCCAGGACCTGCAGAGCGGTGTTCAGCCGGGCCAGCTTGTCGGTCTGGCGTTTTAGCTCCTCCTCCTTGCGCTTGACGCTCTCGGCGGCCCGGATGCGGTCGGTCACGTCGAAGATGATCCCGTTGGAGTAACGGAGACCGTCATTTTCGTCGATGATGGTGGTGGACAGAAACTGGACCCAGCGCCACTGGCCCAGGCCTGGATGAAAAACTTTCATGGATTCGTCTGTTCTCTCCCGGCGGGGCATGGCCAGGTGGTCGTCTATGATCCGGTCCACGTCGTCGGGATGAATGTTGGCGAACCATTCCTCCAGATTGCGGGGCTCCTTGACCCCCAACAGGTCGATTATGGAGGGGCTCACAAAGACCACCGTGGCCTGGCCGGGGTCGTTGTTCTCAAAGGCCAGGCGGTAGACGGCGAAGTTGGTGGCCGTCTCCATGAGGGAGCGGAGGTGTTCCTCGCTCTCGCGCAGGGCCTCCTCGGCCTTTCTCAGATCGGTAAGATCCAGCTCCACCCCGATCACGTATCGGTTGCCGTCGATCTCGGCCCTGACCCCCTGGGCGTAAAAGGGGATCACGGCGCCGTCTTTGGCCTGATTGGAGTAATAGACCTCGAAGGAGCCTTCCCTCAGGGCCAGTTGGGTGGCCTTGGCTATCCGTTCCCGGTCCTCCGGCGGGACGAAATCCCGGCTGTCCCGGTGCATTATTTCCTTGGCCGAATACCCCAGAAGACGCTCCAGGTTCTTGTTCCAGCGGAGGTAGCGGCCCTGTTCGTCGATCATGAAGAACAGCCCGGGCAGGCAGGCGATGATGCTCTCTGAAAACTTCTGTTCCGCGGCCAGCCGCAGGCGGGTTTCCTCCAGCTCGTCCCGGATGGATTCCAGGTGGCGGACCCTTTCCCTCAGCCCAATCAGTTCCTTATCCCCGTTCTTGCGGTCCATTTTCCGAGTCTACTATGAACGGGCGGGAAAAGGCCAATTTCATCTGGACGGCCCAGCTCCAAGGAGGCCGCCCCTGCGGTGGAATATTTCCCCCGCCGGGGTCGAAGTCCGGCCGTCTCCACCTGTTCTGCGACGCACCTGAACGGAAATTTTGTCCGGCCCGGAATTTCCTGGCAGAGTCCAGGGGGCGGAAGAGTGTATTTCAGGGAGCGGCGGACAACCCTGGACGGGGAGGCGTTGGGCGGCTAATAATTTAAGCATAACCATTTGTTATAAGAAATTATATGCCCGTGGCTGAGATTGGAGGTTGTATTTCAAATTGAATCGACACTGTTTTATCTATCAATCTGGAATCTACTCATCCTTTCCTTGACCCCGGCCTGCGGTTATGTCAACTTTGGCATAGTAACATCGAATCAGGGTCCGCTCTCCTTGAGGCGCACCCTTACCCTTTATTTAGACAGGAGAGGGCAAAGATGAATAATAAACGCTTGTGCTCATGGCTGGGAGTGGCTCTCGCGATCTGCCTGCTGGCTCTGCCGGCGGCGGCTCTGGCCAAGGAAAAGGTGATTATCTTCCACGCCGGGTCCCTGACCGTGCCCTTCCAGGCCATGGAAAAGGAGTTCGAGGCCGCCAACCCCAACATCGACATTCTGCGCGAGGCCGGGGGCAGCACCAAGATGGCCCGGCTCATTTCGGAGGTGGGCAAGGAGGCCGACATCATGGCCTCGGCCGACTTCATGGTGATCAAGAAAAGTCTGATCCCCAAGTTCGCCGACTGGAACGTCCGTTTCGCCACCAACCAGTTGGTTTTGTGCTACACCGACAAAAGCAAGTTCGCCAAGGAGATCAACGCCGACAACTGGTATGAGATCCTCCAGAAAAAGGACGTGGTCTGGGGCCACTCCGACCCCAACCTGGACCCCTGCGGCTACCGCAGCCTGATGGTCCTCCAGCTGGCCGAGAAGTTCTACCAAAAAGAGGGGCTCTTCGACAAGCTGATCGCCAACCGGCCCAAGGCCAACATCCGGCCCAAATCGGTGGAGCTGGTCAATTTGCTCAAAACCGGGCACATGGACTACGCCTGGGAGTACCTCTCCGTGGCCGTTCAGCACAAGCTGAAATACATAACCATGCCCGCGGACATCAACCTGGGCGACTACAAAAAGGACGCCTTCTACAAGAACGCCAAGGTGGAGGTGAGCGGCAAGAAACCCGGAACGACCACGATCCGCACCGGCCAGAGCTGCACCTACGGGATTACCATGATCAAGAATTCGCCCAACCCCAAGGGCGCGGAACTGTTCATGGCCTACTTGCTGAGCAAGGACGGCGGATTGAAGATTCTGAAAGATATGGGTCAGCCGCCCCTGGATCCGGTCCGGGTGCCCAACCAGGAAATGCTGGATAAGCTGCCCAAGTCCGTTAAGTCCCTGGTGCAGGTAAAAGAGTAACCCTCTGGCCCGATGGTCCTTAAGTAACCTGCCAGGATAAAGGCCCGGCCCCTGGGGCCGGGCCTTTGCCGGAGTAGTGCACCTTTGTCCAAGAGATTCATCAAGCCCGATCCCTTCCGCTGGCTGATTTTCACCAGTTCGGCCATAATCCTGGCCTTCATCTTTCTGCCCCTGCTCCAGATGTCCACCGACCCCACCCTGGCGGACATGGCCGAGTCCCTGGCCGATCCGGATGTGCGGCAGGCCATCTTTCTGTCCATCTACGCCTCCGGGCTGGCTGCGCTGATCTCCCTGGTGTTCGGCACGCCCCTGGCCTATCTCCTGGCCCGGCGGGAGTTCAGGGGGAAGAAGCTGCTGGAGAGCGCGGTCGATCTGCCCATCATGATCCCTCACCCGGTAATCGGTATCGCCATTCTAAGCATCGCCGGGGCCGGCCATCCCCTGGGGGATCTGCTCCACTACTTCGGGATCAAGGTCATGGGCACCCTCACCGGGCTGGTCTCGGTGCTTGTTTTTGTGGGCCTGCCCTTTCACATAAACGCGGCCCGCAACGGCTTTCAGGCCGTGCCCGAGCGCCTGGAGAAGGTCTCCCGCAGCCTGGGCTCGTCCCTGGCCGGGGCCTTTTTCCGGATCACCCTGCCCCTGGCCTGGCGCAGCCTGCTCTCCGGGGTGATAATGTGCCTGGCCCGGGCTATCAGTGAATTCGGGGCCGTGGTGATTGTGGCCTACCATCCCATGACCGCTCCGGTCATGATCTACGAGCGTTTCACCGCCTACGGGCTCAAGTACTCCCAACCGGTGGCGGTCTGGCTCATCCTGGTCTCCCTGGCTCTGTTCGTGGTGCTGAGGGTGGTGAGCCTGCCCAAGGGGAAGGCGGTGTGATTCGGGCCAGCAGATTGAGCATCCACCTGCCTGGCTTTGCGGTGCAGGAGGTGGATCTGAGCGTGGCCCAGGGGGAGTTCTTCGCCCTGATCGGCCCCACCGGATCGGGCAAGACCTTGATCCTGGAGGCGCTGGCCGGGCTGATCCGGCCCACCAAGGGGAGGGTCCTGTTGGAGGGGCGGGACGTCACTTCCCTGCCCCCGGAGAAGCGCCGGATCGGCATCGTCTACCAGGACAACGCCCTGTTCCCCCACCTCAGCGTTAGCAAGAACATCACCTACGGCCTGCGCTACACCCCCAACGGAGAAGGTCAAAGGGTGGAAAGGCTGCTGGAGACCCTGGGGCTGGCCCCCTTAAGGGACCGGGATGTGACCACTCTCAGCGGCGGCGAGGCCCAGCGAGTGGCCCTGGCTAGGGCTCTGGCCGTGGAGCCCAGGGTCCTGCTCCTGGACGAGCCCCTCTCCGCCCTGGACCCGGCTTTCCGGCATGAGCTCCAGGTTCTCTTAAAAAGGCTCCACCAGGATACGGGGCTGACCTGCCTCATGGTCAGTCACGACTTCGGGGAGGTAATGAGCCTGGCCCAGAGGGTGGCCGTGCTCAACCAGGGCCGGCTGGAACAGACCGGCGGGGTGGAGGATATCTTCCAGCGTCCGGCCACTCCCTTCGTGGCCCGCTTTGTGGGCATGAAGAACGTCTTTGCCGCAGAGTTCCGCGGCCGGACCGCACAGGTGGGGGAGCTCTCCCTGATCTTGGACTGTGAACCGCCGAAGTTGGACGGCCATGTGGCCATGAGGCCGGACAAGGTCCGGGTGGAGCTTAACGGGGAGGCGGTCCGGCCGGGGGAGAATCGCTTTGGAGGGCGTCTCCGGGGCATCCTCGACCTGGGACCCATCTGGGAGGCCAGGGTCGATTCCGGGGGCCTGGATTTTTGTTGCCTTATCAGCGCCGAGCAGGCCGGGCGGTTGATCCCCCTGGTGGGACAGAGAGTCTCCCTGGGGGTCCGGGCAGGGGATATCCACATAATATGAGGCCGTCTCCGAAGCCTTCCCCGGCCGGCGTTAGGGATGTTTTCTCGATACATTCCTCGTCTCATACTTTGGCCCTGCCCAGCCGGCCGGACCGGGTGTTTCCGTTCACGCTTGTTGAAGGGGGTTGTAACCCAAACAAATAACGATATGGTTTCCGTGCAGGCCCTCTGTTCCTTTCGCCCGCCCAATAATTCCGCTTTTGAGTCGGCTCGGCTAAAACCGTTCACAATGTCAAATTAGTTTCCTAATGCGTAAAATTATCTGACGCTACCCCCGTATCTAAGAAACATTCTGATAGGAAACTGCCCAAAATATGGTTGGTTGCCCGAGCATTAGTTTTGGCATGTCAATCGCATATGGAATAGGGGTTAAAAAATAAATATTTGAAAGGTGTTGGAGAAAATGTGTCGCCGTGGGAGGAACCGGGCGGGGCGCCTCCCGATACCGGCCAGCCCGCTCGGCTTTTTCGCTCACCCAGGCCGATCCGCAACCGCGAGGCGGGGGGGCAGTTCTTTGCCAAGGAGAGGTTCCATGCTCTTGAAAGGTACCAGGCTGTCAGTGAAGCTGTATGGTGGATTCGGACTCCTCATTATTCTGTTGTTGGCTGTGGCTGGGGTCGGCTTTTTTTCTCTGACCAATCTGATCCAAGGGGTGGATAAATCCGAGGATGCCAATCAGCTGGTCAAGTGGGTCCTGGAAGTCCGCCGTCACGAAAAGAATTATATCATCCGCAAGGATAAGGAATATGAACATAAAGTGAACGACCTAGTGGGCCGGATCCTCGACCGGGCTGAATTGACCAAGGCCAAGTTTTCCGATGAGACCGATCTGCAGCGGCTGGACAAGGTTATTCTGGGGACCGGGGAATATCATCAGGCCTTCCAAAAGGTTGTGGGCGCAATGGGCGCCGGGGAGACGGCCCTGACCCAGGACCGGAATCTGGCCCAACTGGACGCCCGGATGGTCCAGGCGGCTCGCCAGGTCATCAAGGAGTGCGAGGATCTCAAAACCGAGCAGATGAAAAAGATGGGGGAGACCATGGGGTTCACCCAGGTGACCCTGCTGGTCACCTCCCTGGCGGCCGCGGCCCTGGGCCTCTTTTTGGCCTGGTCTATCACCAGGAGCGTCACCCGGCCCCTGCAGCGGGTTATCGCCGGGTTGGAGGACGGCTCGGGGCAGGTGGCCTCGGCCGCCAATCAGGTCTCCGACTCCAGCCAATCCCTGGCCGAAGGCGCTTCTCAGCAGGCCGCCTCGCTGGAGGAGACTTCCAGCTCCATGGAGGAGATGGCCTCCATGACCAAGCAGAGCGCGGACAACGCCAGGCAGGCCGATGCCCTGAAACAGGAGACCGGCCGGATAATGGATCGGGCCGGAGTCTCCATTCGGGAGTTGCGGCAGGCCATTGAGACCATCTCCGCGGCCAGCGACAAGACCGCCGAGATCGTCAGGACCATAGACGAGATCGCCTTTCAGACCAATCTCCTGGCCCTCAATGCCGCGGTGGAGGCCGCCCGGGCAGGGGAGGCGGGAGCCGGGTTCGCCGTGGTGGCCGAAGAGGTCCGCAACCTGGCTCAACGGGCGGCCGAAGCGGCCAACGACACTTCCGAGCTGATCCAGGGCAACATAGTGAATATCAACCGGGGGGCGGAGTTGATGGCCCAGACCGACAAGGCCTTCATCCAGGTGCAGGAGAGTTCTGGGAACATGGGCGCCCTGGTGGCGGAGATCGCAGCCGCCACGGAGGAGCAGAGCCAGGGCATAGAGCAGATCAACCAGGCCACCTGCGAAATGGATAAGGTGACCCAGCAGGTCGCCGCCAGCGCCGAGGAGACCGCGGCCGCCAGTGAACAATTGAACGCCCAGGCCGAGACCCTGCGCGGTTTTGTAGGAGAACTCACCAGAATAATACGGGGCGGCGTCCAGGTGGAGAGCCGTATTCAACTGGGAACCAGGACTCCCAAATCCATGATGTTGGAAATGAACTGAGACCCAGCCTGCTTCCTTGGTTTTCAGCCTCTGTTTCTTCCAGCGGCGGGGGGAGGCTCGTCCTCCTCGGCGGATAAGGCGGGTTGGGCGGTTTGATATGGTAACCAATGACCACCGGCTCAGCCGGTGGTCATTGGTTAAGGCCAACATGGAGCTGAAAAATATAATATAAGAGTTGAATATCCTTTTCCGGCGATGGGGGACCCAAATACCTGGGGGAGACCATAGCCCGGCGCAAGAAGCTGTTGGCCGGCGTGGGCGGTTTTATAAACCCTTTCGGCCGATGGGTTTGGTGAAGACGGCCCGCCGGGTTCTGAACAACCCTCCGAAATAACTGCTATTTCATTCCAGTCCGAACCTGAGTCCTCTTGAGGTCTGATCTGCGCCGGATCATTCCTTGACCGGGGCCTGACCCGGAGCTCAACCCGCCCGAGCAACTCTTCATATTTTGTGGTAGCCTACTGGCATGCTCACGATGCGGGGGGCCGTCTTTGGCCCGGAAGGGAGGACCATATTTTTGAGCTGATAAAAAAAGGCCTGCTGGCCGGCATGGGCGCCGGGGTGGTTACCCGGGATCTGGTCAACGAAGCCACTGCAAAGCTGGTGGAGGAGGGTCGGCTGACCGGGGAGGAGGCCCGGGCCCTGGCCGACAGGCTGGTGGAGAGCGGACGCCGGCAGTGGGAGGAAGTGGAGGGCGAGGCCCGCCGGTCCCTTCAGAACACGGTGGAGGCCATGGGCCTGGCCCGCCAGCAGGACCTGGAGCCGTTGCGCGAACGCCTGCGGGAACTGGAAAGGCTGGTGGGGGAGTTGTCCCTGAAACTGGAGGGCGCCAACCGGACCGGCGGTGAGGGGGAGACCGCCTAGATGTCCTGGACTACCCTGGCCAACATGAAGCGGCTGAAGGAGATCGTGGTCATCCTGCTCCGGTACGGCTTCCGGGATGTGGCCCGGCGGCTGGATCTGCCCGGTGTTTCGGCCGGGGAGGCCGAGGATCCGCCCAAAGGGCACTTAAGTAACTGGAGCCGCATCCGGCACGCCCTGGAGGACCTGGGGCCCACCTTCGTCAAGTTCGGTCAGATCATGAGCCAGCGCCCCGACTTGCTGCCCGCAGGGCTGGTCGCGGAACTGGCCAAGCTCCAGGACCAGGTCAGGCCGGAACCATTCGCCGAGGTGCGGCGTTCCCTGGAGGAGGCCCTGGGCCGTAGGGTGGAGGAGGTCTTTTCGGAGATCGACGAAAAACCTCTGGCCTCGGCCAGCATGAGCCAAGTCCACCGGGCCGTGCGGGCCGACGACGGCCGGGTGGCGGCGGTCAAGATCCGCCGGGCCGGCATTGTGGCCAAGGTGACCAGCGATCTGGATCTGATGGCCGCCCTGGCCCATCGTCTTCACGAAAACCTGGAGGAACTGCGCTTTTACGATATTCCCCGGGTGGTGGAGATTACCCGCTACACCCTCCTGCGGGAGTTGGATTTCTCCAAGGAGGGCCGCAACCTGCGCATCGCCCAGGCCAACCTGAAAGATGATTCCAAAATCTTGGTGCCCTCGGTTCATCCGGATCTGACCAACCATGGGGTTTTGACCATGGACCTGGTGGAGGGGCGCAGGCTGACCGAGCTGGTCGCCCTGCCGCCGGCCCGGGCCCTGGCGATGGCCCGGGCCGGGTTGAGGAGCATCGTCACCCAGATCCTCCATGATGGTTTTTTTCACGCCGACCCCCACCCCGGCAATCTCCTTCTCCTGGACGACGGCCGGGTCTGCTTTTTGGACTGGGGCATGGTCGGACGGCTCATGTCCCGGGACCGCAACCAGCTGATCGACTTCATAAAGGCCGCGGTGGACCGGGACGTGGAGTGGTTCACCGAAGCCCTGATGGGCTTTGTGGACCACCCGCCCCAGGTGGACCGCCGGGGTCTGGAGACCGAGCTGGCCGACATGCTGGAGTCCTACTATGCCCTGGAGTTGAGCCAGGTGGACCTGGGCGGTTTTTTGAGCGAGGTGGCCGAGACCCTGAGGCGGTACAGCCTCCAGGTGCCCTCCTCCTTCGCGGTGATGATCAAGGCCCTGGTCACCGCCGAGGGCACGGCCCGCAAGCTGTACCCAGGGCTGAACGTGGTAGCCGAGGCGGAACCCCTGATCCGCGACCTGGCCCTGAAGCGCTCCAGCCCCGGGGCCCTGTGGCGCAGACTCAGGGGCTTCGCCCGTCATCTGGCCGACTTCGGCGAAGAGCTGCCCCGCCGGGCGGTCAGGTTGGGCGACAAGCTGGAACAAGGCGAGCTGTCCATCGGGTTCGAGCATAAAAACCTGGAAGGACTCATCGACAGCCTGGAGGGGTCCACCAACCGCCTGACCCTGGGGTTGATCATCGCCAGCATGCTCATCGCCTCCTCCCTGATCATCACCACCGGCCTGAAACCTCACCTCTTCGGCTTCCCGGCCCTGGGCGTGATCGGCTACTCCATCTCCGGAGTCCTGGGCCTGTGGCTGATGATCACCATCATCCGTTCCCGCCGCTTCTGACCGGCTGTTTTTCATGTCCGGCCGCGCCGGAACTCTTCAGAAAGACAAACGCTGCCGGGGTTGGGCCCCGGCAGCGTCTGCATTCGTCGTTTATTCCGGATCCCCGTTAGAACAGACGAGGCAGAACCAGGGCGATGGAGGGGCAGAGCATCAGGATGGCCACGCACACGATCATGGCCACGAAGAAGGGCAGGATCCCCTTGAAGATCAGCCCCAGATCAACGTCCTGGGCCACGCCCTTGATGACGTAGACGTTGATTCCCACCGGAGGCGTGATGGCCCCCATCTCCAGGAGGATGACGACAATCACTCCGAACCAGATGGGGTCGTAGCCCAACTGGACCACCATGGGGAAGAAGACCGAGATGGTCACCAGGAGGAAGGACAGAGCGTCCATGATGCACCCGCCCACGGCGTAGATGGCCATGACCAGGACCAGGACCACCACCCGGGGCACCGGCAGGCTCACGGCCCACTGGGCCAGCTCTGAAGGGATCCGGCTCACGGCCAGGAATTTGCCGAAGAGCATGGCCCCGGCCAGGATCATGAACAGCATGGCCACCACCAGGGCCGTCTCCATGGCGGCTCGGCCGATGTCCCGGAAGCCGATCTTTCTCCGGGCCAGGCCGATGATCAGGGCTCCCAGGGCGCCCACCCCGCCCGCTTCGGTGGGGGTGAACCACCCGGCCAGAAGGCCGCCCATGACCAGGCCGAACAGAAGCGCAGCCTCCAGGGCGCCGGGCAGGGCGGCGATCTTTTCCTTGAAGGTGGTCCGGGGACCCTGGGGCCCCAGGTTCCGGTTTCTTAAGGACATGAAGATGATGGCGGCGATGAACAGGCTGGAGAGCAGAATTCCGGGCAGAATCCCGGCCACGAAGAGCTGGCCGATGGACTGCTCGGTCTGGATGCCGTAGATGATCAGAACCACGCTGGGCGGGATAAGGATGCCCAGGGTTCCCCCGGCGGCGATGGCGCCCGTGGCCAGGGAGAGGTCGTAATCGTACTTGCGCATCTCGGGCAGGGCCACCATGCCCATGGTTGCGGCCGTGGCCGAGGATGAGCCGGAAATGGCCGAGAAACCGGCGCAGCCGCCCACGGCGGCGATGGCCAGGCCGCCCGGCAGGTGGCCCATCCAGGTGTAGGCCGTGGCGAACAGACGGCCGCTCATTCCGGCCTGATAGGCCAACTGGCCCATCAGGAAAAACAGCGGCAGCACGGCCAGCGAATAGGAGCTGAGGGTCAGAAATATCTCTTCGGCCAGCAGATGCAGGGCCGCCACGGGGGAGACCAGATAGGCGAAGCCCGCAAAACCTACCGAAATAAGGGCGATTCCTATGGGGGTTCCGACCAGGATCAGCAGCAGGAGGATGACAATGCCGATGGCGCCGACAAGGACTTCGCCCATTATTCCTCCTCCCCTTGGGGCTGTTCGCCGGGGGCCAGGAGCATGGCCAGGGCCGACAGCCCGAAGGCCACGGCCACCCCGAGGACGAACGGATAATATGACATGGTCAGGGTCGGGGAGACCTCGCCGTCTTGCCAGAGCTGCCTGGCGTAACAGAAGCTGCGCCAGGAGACCAAGGCCATGATCGCGGTGCCCAGGACCCGGTTGAAGCGGTCCAGAAATCTATTCACTCCGTCCGGCAGATGGTCGGTGAGTATCTCCACCACCATGTGCCCCCGGTTCATGGTTATTCTGAGCAAGGCCAGGGAAAGAGTCACGGAACCCAAGAAACCGACCAGTTCGTAAGAGCCCCAGATGGGCCGCCCCATGGGGCGGAGCAATACGTTGGCGTTGACCAGGATCATCATGAGCAACAGGGCCGCCCCGGAGCAGTAGGCCAGCCATTGGGACAGGGTTCCCAAGCCTTTTAACAACGTCGTTTCCAACTTCACGTTTCGGCTCATCCTGTTTCTCCGGTGTCCCGGAGGACGGGCCCGGACGGCCCCTCCTCCGGACTGAATCTGGGGCTATTGGTTCTTTTCCTTGAACTCCTTGATGGCGGCCAGGAATTCCTGGCCGGGCAGGCTCTTGGCGGCCATGTCCTTGACGAACTGCTCGGCCAGGGGAGTGTAGGCGGCATGCCATTTGGCCAGTTCCTCGGCCGGAGGCTCGATGATCTCCAGGCCCTGGTCCTTGGCGTACTGGAGGCCGGCGGCCGAGGCCTTGTCCCAGACATCTCCGGCGATGTCGATGTACTCCTTGCTGACCTGGGTGAAGACTTCCTTGACGTCGTCGGGCAGGGCGTCCCATTTTTGCTGGTTCATGCAGACAAAGAAGGGGGCCACGTGGAAGTAGGACAGGGTCACGTACTTGACCACCTCGGCTTGGCGGAAGCCCTTGAGCACGTCCAAGGAACTAATGGAGGCCTTGACGATGCTCTTGGAGAGCATCTCGTAGGCTTCGCCCTGGGGCGCGCTGATGGGCACGCCGCCCAGCTGCTTGACCATGTTGCCGGTGACGCCGGCGGCCCGGACCTCCAGGCCCTTGAAGTCCTCCAGGGTCTTGATGGGGGTCTTGGACCAGATGTGCATGGGCGCGCAGGCGTGACCGAACAGCCAATGGGTGTCGCTCAGCTCCTTGGGCTTCATTTTGCCGATCACGTCGTTGACCGTCCTGGCCGCCTGTTTGGCCGACTTGAACCCGGGGATGAAGCAGAAGGCGTCTATGAGGGGATGCCGGCCCCGCTCCCAGCCGAAGGAGGAGGTTCCGATGTCGGTGATGCCCGACTTGGTGCTCTTGTACATCACGTCCCCGGCCACCAGGGCGCCGGCCGGATAAAGGGTGATCTTGACCTTGCCCTGGGTCCGTTTTTCGATCTCGGCGGCCCAGGGCTGGCTGATCTGGGAGTAATAGGGGTGGGCGGCCGGGGTGATCTGGGCGAAACGAAGTTTGATTTCCTTGGCCGACGCCTGGAGAGGCGCCGAAACGAGGAGGGCTAGGGCTAACATAACCACCAGCAACACGGATTTGGATTTCATTTTCATACCTCTCTATGGTTTGTTGAGGCGCGGGCGGGGCCGGTTGCAGACCGGCCGCCTCCCTTGCCGTATTTTTACGGGGCGGTTTTCATCAGTTCAGTGGACCCTGGTCCCGGACTTGTAGACCGCCTCGATCCGGCCGGGGTCGGTCAGCAGGGTCAGGTCCTCCAAAGGGTTTCCGTCTATTAAGAGCAGGTCAGCCTGTTTGCCCGGGACCACCGCTCCGGTGACCTCCCCCAGGCCCAGCAGTTCGGCCGACATGGTGGTGGCGCAGCCAATGGCCTCCAGAGGGGTGAACCCGATTTTGCCCAGATGGACCAGCTCGGTTGCGTTTTTGCCGTGGGCGTTAAAAGGCGTGCCCGCGTCCGTGCCCAGGGCGATCTTGACCCCGGCCTTTTTGGCCAGGAGCAGGCCGTCCACGTGGACCTGGGCCAGTTGTTCGGTCTTGTCGATGTACTCCCGGGGGATCCCGGCCTCGGCCCCGGCCTCCAGGATGTTGAAGGGCGCGCTCAGGGTGGGCACCACGAACGTCCCCCGGGCCGCCATTTTTTCAACGATCTCCTGGTCCAGGCCCACGCCATGCTCCAGGGAATCCATCCCGGCCGCCACCGCATTTTTGGCTCCTGCCAGGCTCTGGACGTGGGCCGCGGTTTTCAGCCCGGCCTTGTGGGCCTCCTCCACTCCGGCGGTCATCTCCTCCACGGTCAACTGGGGCACGCCCGGCTTTCCCCCCCGGGTCAGGACCCCTCCCGTGGCCATGAACTTGATCAGGTCCACGCCGTGTTTGGCCTGGAGCCGCACCGCCCGGCGGACCTGGTCCGGGCCGTCGGCCTCGCATCCGGCCTGCCAGCCGTGGCCCCCGGTGATGCAGATCATCTGCCCGGCGCAGAGCATCCGGGGCCCCTGGGCCAGGCCGGAGAGCACCGCGTCCCGGAAGGCCAGGTCGATGAAATCGCGGCAGCCCAGGTCCCGGACCGTGGTTATGCCGGCCTCCAGGGTCTGGCGGGCGTGGCGGGCGGCCTGGAGGGTCACCGTGGGCAGGGATGAGTTGACCATGTTGGCCATGGGGTCGGGCGAGCCGTCCATGGCCAGGTGAACGTGGGCGTCGATCAGACCGGGCAGCAGAGTCCCGCCATTGAGGTCGACCACATTCTCCGGTTCACCCTGCCCGGGAAAGGGGCCTTCGCCCAGATCCAAGATCAGCTCTCCCTTGATCAGAACCCAGCCCGGTTCCAGGACCCGGCCCAGTCCGTCTATGATCCGGCCGTTTTTGAACAGTGTTTCAGCTTGCTTCATTACCTTTTTCTCCTGAACAGGGCCGCCTATTCAGACAATACAGATCCGGCCCCAAAGGCGTCGGGCGGCCCGGAAGTTGGAACAATTGGCAGAATAACATTTTGTCTTGGGTGACGGGCATGCTAATCCGACGCCGTTTGTTGTTTTTCAACCAAGACCTGTTTCCGGCGTTTGCGATAGCCGATTTAGGTTAATAAGTCAGCGTATACTTGCGGACCTTGTCCTCATTCACTTTGATCCCCAGGCCGGGACCGGTGGGCACGGTCAGAGCCCCGTCCTTAAGGGTGAAGGGTTCCTCCACCACGTCGTCCACATAAAAGGGCGAGCCGTGGATCTCGGCGCTGGAGACCACGTTGGGCGTGGCCGTGTAAAAATGGAGGGCGGCGGCCGTGCCCACCGCGGTCTCGATGCAGCCGCCCAGGAAACAGGGCACGCCCGAGGCCCGGCAGACCGCCGCGATTTTCTGGGAGCGGTAGATGCCCCCGCATTTGGCCACCTTGATGTTGACCACCTGGGCCGCCTCCAGCCGGATGCACAGGGCCGCGTCGTGGTCGGTGTACATGCTCTCGTCCACGGCGATAGGCGTGTCCAGCCGCCGGGCCAGCATGGCCATGCCCTCCAGGTCCCAGCCGGGCAGGGGCTGCTCGATCCACTCCAGCCCCACCTCCTCCATGGGCCGGAAGACCCGCAGGGCCGTGGCCCGGTCGTAACCCGAGTTGCCGTCCACCCGCATGGGCGTCCCCGGGCCCACGGCCTCCCGGACCGCCTTGACCCGGGCCAGGTCCTGGGCCGCGTCCAGGCCGATCTTGACCTTGATGCACTTAAAGCCCTGGTCTCTTTTTTCCGCGGCCGAACGGGCCGCCTGGTCCGGCGGAACCAGGTCGATGGGCGCGATCTGGTCCACGGCCTCCACCCGCCGGCCCCCGATGAGGGCGTGGATGGGCGCCCCGGCGGCCTGGCCGGCCAGGTCGTAGGCGGCGATGTCGATTCCGGTCTTGGCCATGAGGTTGTGGGGCATGGCCAGGTCCATGCGCCGGTGCAGCTCGGCCATGTCCCTGGGGTCCAGGCCGATCACGGCCGGGATCAGGTGGTCGTGGGCCACCTGAAAAAGGGCCCTCTGGTCGTAGCCGTAGACCGGATGAAAGGTGATGGACTCGCCCCAGCCCACCCGGCCCTGGTCGTCGGTCATTCTGATCAGGACGTGGTTGGTGGAGGTGATGGTCCCCACGGCGATGGCAAAGGGCTTTTTAAGCGGGATCTTGATGGGAATGGCTTCCACCCCGGTTATCTTCATCAGGTTTCCCCCGACCTTTGGTCTCTTGCGGCCCGGCCGCCCGGGGCGGCCGTTGCTCAAGACATATTTCCGACGATCGCTCTAATTGGAGCGGTATTTTTCCGCCGCTTCAAGGAATTTTTTAAGCACGTCCTCCGGAACCATGTCCGGATAGACCGACTTGGCCGCCTTGGCGAAAAGGGCCCGCTGTTCCGGGGAGGGGCGGGTAACCTTTACCCCGGCCTTCTTCAAGTCGTCAAAAGACATCTTGGACAGCCCGGCCAGCCATTGGCGGTTGGCCTGGTTGGCCTTGAGCACGGCCTGGTCCACCACGGCCCGGTCTTTGTCGGTCAGCCCCGAATACCAGGCCTCGGAGGCGATGGCCACCCGCAGGGGCGCTCCGGCCCGAACATCGGAGAAATGTTTGATCACCTCGGTGTGCTTGAACAGGGTGGGCACGATGGCCGGGTTCAGGTAGCCGTCGGCCACGCCGGTCTGAAGGGAGTTGTAGATCTCGGGCCAGGGAATGACCACCGTGTTGGCCCCCCAGGCCTTGAGATACCTGGCCTGGCCCTTGTCCGTGGCCCGCATGCGCAACCCCTTGAGGTCGTCCGGGGTCAGGACCGGCTTCTTGGTGTTGGCGATGCCGCTGAACCCGCCCACGGGTATGGGCGCCAGGAGGCGGACCCCCTTGGGCGCGATCCTGGAGTTGATCCAGGCCAGGAGGTCGCTTTTTTCCAGGGCCCGGTCCAGGTGGTCGAAGGAGTCCCACAAAAAGAAGAGCCAGAAGCCGTTGATGGCGGGATCGATCCGGCCCACCTTGGTCAACAGCGAGTTGCTCACCTCCAGGAGCCCCTGGCTGATCTGATCGAACTTCTCGTCCTCTCCGCCCAGGGCCTCGGAGGCGTACTCCTGCACCTCCAGGCCGTTGGCCTGGAGGTGCTCCCCAAAGGCGTGGGACCAGACATAGGTGCCGCACTTGTCCAGGTCGGGCGGGCAGTCCAGGGCGATCTTGATCTTGTCCGCCGTGGCCGGAGAGGCCCAGGCCCACAGCACTATCACCGCCATCGCCGCGATTCCCCTAATTTTGGTTCCCCGTTTCATCCTAACCCCCTTTGAATGAATAGGTTCCGTTTTTATCAAAATCCGGTCCGGGACCTGCGGTTCCGGTCCGGTCGGACTCTCGATCTTCCTGGCTGCGGTGGCGGTCCAGGATCTCCATCAGGACCCTGAAGTGATCCACCATCAGTTCCCTGGCCCGGTCAGCTTCACGCTCCTCCAGGCAGCGGTAGATCCGGCGGCAGAAATCCAGGTCAATGCGGCTGTCCTCCACGGACATGGGAATCCGGGCGAAGATTTCGACGAAAACCTCCAGGACCGCATCCATGACCGCATTGATCATGGGGTTATGGCAGGCCTCGGCCACCAGACGGTGGTATCTGAGGCCCACGTCCTTTTCCGCCCGGCCCTCATCCAGGTGGCGGGTGTAGTTCTCCATGTGCTTCCTGATGGCGGCCAGGTCCTCTTCGGTCCGGTTGCGGGCCGCCTGGGCGGCCAGCAGGGGCTCCAGGAGCATCCTGAACTCGGCCAGCTGCTGCGGGGTGATGGCCGCCCAGCGGATATAGGTGAGGATAATTTCGCTGATCTTGGAGTGGTTGGGCTCGGCCACGAAGCTGCCGCCCCGCAGGCCCCTCCTCTTTTCGATGAGCCCCTCGCTCTCCATCTGGCGCAGGGCCTCGCGCACCGTGACCTTGCTGACCTTCAGGTCCTTGGCGATACGCTCTTCGGTGGGCAGTTTGTCGCCGGGCTTCAGCTCGCCCTTGAAAATGGCCAGTCTCAGGATCCGGTTGATCTGGTCGGACAATCTGTCCGCATCGCCGATGCTGGCCTTCTTTAAATCCATTGGCGGCCCTTGTTGTGATAAAAGACTAAAGTTAGTTTATTTGGTCAAAAAATCAGTGTCAAGGTTTTAAAAAAAATACATTCAGGGTCGGACCAAAGGCCGCCGGCGCCGGACGATCGGGCCGCAAACCGCCCCGCGGCTCAGCCGGTTGTTGAAGCCTCGCTTGGGAATGATGGGAAGGCCGCTCCGGTCTGCGCCGGGGCTGTTCGGCGGAACCGTTATCAGCTCCGGCCCGGATATGGGACCGGATCTCGATAATACTTGACAACATCGGACCGGAAATAAGATTATGACTCCAATTGAATAAGGATCGGTTCGGTGCCTTACAAGGCTTAACAGGGAAAGCGGTTGAAATCCGCTGCCGACCCGCGACTGTGAGTGGGGACGAAAGCCGCCTTACGTCACTGGGCTCTATAGCCTGGGAAGACGCGGCAAGTAGAGAGATCCACAAGCCAGGAGACCTGCCGAAACGATTTCCACGGATCGCCCTCGGGTAGTTTGGGGCGGTGGAGGTCCACGGACTGCTTACTGCCCCGTTCTGTATACAGAACGGGGTTTGTTTTTCCGGCGACCCGCCCCGCCCCCACGGCGTGGCGGGTTTTTTTTGAGCCCGGCCCGATTGAGGAAAGGAAGGCCCGTGAATCCATGCTCTAAAGCGAGCCCCGTAGTTATTATATTGATATCATTAATTTTATGCTGTCCATATTTTTGCTTTGCCCTGGATAAGGCCCAGGCCGGGGATGAAACCGTCCTGGAAGAGGTGGTGGTCACCGGAACCAGGTCGGAACGGGCCGTAGAGGATGTGGTGGCCGAGGTGGAGACCATCGATCAGAAGGAGATCGGCCTGGCCCCGGTGACCACCTGGGACGACATGCTCAAATACACCCCCGGGATCAAGGTCCACCGCCCCGACGGGATCGGCCACCGGGTGCCCATGGCCCTCCACATCCGGGGTATCAGCGGCTCCCGCCAAAACCTGATCCTCCTGGACGGACTGCCCATCAACGAGCCGGAGACCGGCTTCATCTCCATGTACTCCGTGCCCCCGGAGATGATCCGGCGGATCGAGGTGGTCAAAGGCGCCTACTCCTCCCTCTACGGCTCCTACGCCATGGGCGGAGTGGTCAACCTGATCTCGGCCCGGGCTCCCTCGGAGGAGTGGACCATAAGCCCCTACGGCAAGCTGGGCGATTACGGCTACTGGGAGGCCGGGGTCAGGACGGCCAAGGACTTCGGCGACGTGGACGTCTCCCTGGGCTACAAGCACCGCGAAGCCGACAACTACCTCCGCCTGGAGAGGGAGATTCGGGATGTCTATGGCCCGGATACCGGGGTGACCACGGAGCAGGAGTTCGACGTGGAGAACCGGGAGCTTCGGGCCGAATACGCGGACCTTAGGGTGGTCTGGAAGATCAATTCCCTTAATGAACTCCATCTCACTGCGGTCCTGATGAACGACCACCAGGGGGCCGGTGTGGCCACCTATCTCAGCGACATCGAGCCCTACGGCGATGAGACCAACCTTCACCTGGGCCTCAGGTCCATTCACCGCCTCCAGCCGGACTGCACCCTGACCCTAGCCGCCTACACCAACTCCAACTGGAGCCAGGACCTCAAGGAGGAGATGGACATGGCCTCCCTGGGCAAGTCCCGCTACTACCCTGAGGACAAGAAGGGGTTCGCCGCGGAGCTGGGCTTCCAGGCCCAGGCGGTCAAGTCCCTGGCCCCGTGGAGCGTTCTGACCCTGGGAGTGGACACCGCCTACAACTATGCCTCCTGGGACCGGGTGGACCAGGAGACCGGCGAACAGGTGGTCGACACTGACGCCGACCTGTACAATATCGCCCCCTATCTCCAGATGGAGCTGTTCTTTCTGGACGGCGACCTGATCGTGACCCCCGGCCTCCGGGGCGATTTCCACTCCGAGACCGACGCGGCCGTCTCGCCCAAGCTGGCCGTGCGGTACAACCTGGACGATCTCTGGTCGGTGCGGGCCTCGGGCGGCCGCTCCTTCCGGGCCCCCTCGGTCAACGAACTGTTCGGCCCCACCTGGATGATGATCCCCGGGATTCCTTTCCTGGCCAACCCGGACCTCGAGCCCGAGCACCTCTGGACCGCGGACCTGGGTCTGGGTTTCGACTCCCGCGGCCTGCTCCGGGCCAATGTCTCGGGCTTCTACACCAGGGGCTACGACTTTATCGAGGCCCAGATATCCTCGGGCGTCCAGAAATACGTCAACGTGGACGAGGTGGAGATCTACGGGGTGGAGGTGGACGCGGATCTGCGGCCCACCGACTGGCTGCGGATCTTCGCCGGATACGCCTACACCCACACCGAGGATCTGGGCAGCGGGGACCCCCTGGCCAACACCCCGGAGCATTCCCTCAAGGCCGGCATCCAGCTGACCAGGACTTTCGGGTCCTTCACCCTGGGGGCCTATCTGACCGGGAACTTCGAGTTCAACCGGCCCCACTGGGTGGGCATGGGCACCTCCGGGGATCTGCTCTACGACGACACCACCCTGGTGGACGCCGGGGTGACCCTGGGCCACAGCTCGGGCTGGAACGTAGGGCTCAAGAGCACCAACATCTTTGACGTGGATTGGTACTCCCACGGCACCACCCCGGGCGCGGGCCGGGCCGTGTGGGTGGAAGTCTCCCACAACTTCGTGATTTAACCGCCGGTGATGAAATAATCCGGCCACCCGGCCGGGCAACGGGGATTCAAAGGAATTTAAGGAGGTATCATGCGTCGTCTGTTCTTCACTCTGATCCTGATCGTTGTAATGGGCCTGAGCTGTCCGGCCAACGCCGCGGTCACCTACACCGCCTTCACCGGCCCGGACGGGGCCGCCCTGGCCCTGGGCAACGTGGGTCTGATCGGGGACGGCATCGGCTACGGCACGGTGAACACGGCCGGAGCCTCGTCCGTGATCTACAAGACCGTGGACGGAGGGGCCGCCTGGAACCGGATGGGGGCACTGACCACCACCAACACCGCAGAGGAAGGCCACCTGGAGTTCTACTTCGGGGCCGACCTGATCTGGTACGTGACCACCATCAAGAGCAGCCAGTACGCCTACACCAGGGGCAAGCTGGGGGTCAGCCGGGACGAGGGCGCCACCTGGATTGACTTCAACGATCAGATCGACTCCATGATGGCCGCCTCCTCCTCGCCCCGGGATTGTTTCGCCCGGTCCGAGGGCCTGGGCTGCTTTGTCAACGCGGGCAGCATGGGCAACATCTGGGGCCGCACCGGGGACGGCGGCGACACCTGGACCTGGGCCCAGAACGAGTATTTCTTCGGCCGGTTCCTGGCCGGGGCTGACCAGGCCTACATGGCCGGCAAGACCGAGATGACCGCACCCTTCTACCACCTCAACCGCTACGACGCCGAGGCCGGGGGCTGGGTCAACATCGACGCGGCCGTGCCGCCCGACCTCTACCTCGGCCCCTGGCATGTCTACCAAGGAGCCATGGCCTCCATGCTGACCCTGATTGACAACGAGACCGCGACCTACACCCCGGCCACCTATGTCTGCGCCTCTGCCGACGCCGGGGCCAGCTTCACCACCTGCTTCAGCGGCGAGGAGGGCTTCACCCTGCTGGACGCCCTGGCCGTGGGCGCAAACGTGGTCTTTTTGGCCGGGCAGGTGGTCTCCGAGGGGGAGACCCGGCTCCAGATCAGGATGACCTTTAACGGCGGGGCCAGCTGGTCCACTCTGGTGGATGAGGCCACCACGGACACGGCCTCCTTCAGGTCCGACTCCGCCGGGACGGTCTACGCGGTGCAGTCCCAGACCGCCGGGGCCGTGGGATTCTGGCGTCTGTCCATGGATTGAGCCGAAAGCCCACGGGCCGAGCTTGAAGCCGGGACCATCCGCACCATGGCCCGGTTTCCCGGTCCGGACCCGGTCAGGGGCTCATCCGGGTCCGGACCCCTCTTTTTAATCAGGCAGGGCGGAGCCCCTTGGCCACGGAGTGCGGGCATGTCCTTTTTCCACGGCAATATTGATTCGACTGACAACACAATCCGGGGCCTTCCGGGCGGGAGCATCGATTGTGCAGCGACTGAGCGGGCCGGAGGGGCGGCATGACCACCAGGGACATCGTCTTCCTGGCCTTGGTGGCCGCCTGCGTCACGGCCGCCGGGTTCGTCGCGGTCCCCCTGGTGGGGGCCATGCCCCTGCCGGGCATGAGGTCCATGGCCGCGGCCTTTTTCTACGGCTTCTTCATCTGCATCGGGCTGCTCAAGGTCCGCAAACGGGGGGCCGTGTTCCTGGTGGCCCTGTTCAACGGCCTGGTCCTGTTGATGATGTCCTGGCTCATGCTGGCCAACAACCTCATCGCCGCGCTCCTGACCGAGCTGCTGGTCCTGATCTTTTTCCGCGACTTTCGCACCGACCGGGCCGTCCTGTTCGGGGCCGGGCTGTACATGTGCATGTCCCTGCCCGCCTCCCTGGTCCTGGCCGGGTGGCTGGGCGGGCCCATGATCGCCCGGTTCCTGGCCCGGCCCGGGGTGGTGGGCCTGATCTTCCTGGCCACTGCCGCGCTCTCCTTCGGCGGGGCCTGGTGCGGGCTGAAAATCGGCCGGGAGCTGGCCAAGGCCGGGCTGATCAGGAGCTGAGCCGTGTTGGGTTCCCTTGTCCCCGCGCCCCGGTCCGCGCTTCATCCCCTGGCGGCCCTGGGTTTGGCCGTGGTCTTCCTCTCCCTGGGCCTGGCCGTCCGGCCCGCGGAGGTGATGAGCCTCTACCTGGCCGGGATGTCGGTTCTTATCCTTGTCCTGGGCTACCGGCGGCCCTGGCTGGGGGTGCTTAAGTTCGTTTTTCCGGCCGGGGCGGTTGTGGGCCTGATCACCTGGCTGGTCACCGGAGACCGGATCTCCCTGGTATTGGTGCTTGAGCGCTTCTACCTTTTCGGGGTCACCACCAGCCTGGTGGCGGCCATGGACCCCGGAGACCTGTCCCGGGCCTTGAACCGGGTCCGCTGCCCCCGCCGCGTTTCCTTGGGCTTTCTGATCACGGTCCGGTTCATCCCGGTGCTCAAGGCCGAGATGGACCGGATCCGGGAGGCGGTCCGGGTCCGGGGGCTGCGCCTGTCCTGGAAACGGCCCGGGCAGGCCCACCGGGTCCTCCTGCTGCCCCTGGTGGTCCGGTTGATCCACATCTCCGACACCTTGGCCCTGTCCCTGGAGACCAGGGCCTTTTCCGCCCCCGGGCGGCCCACGGCCCTGCACCGGCCCGGATTCACCTGGCGGGACTGGGTGGGCCTTCCGGCCGGGTTGGGCCTGGTGGCGGCCACGGTCTGGCGGCTGCTGCGGTGAGGGTCGTGGCCGAAAATCTGGGGGTCAGGTATTCCAGCTCCGGGGACTGGGCCCTGGAGGAGGTGAACCTCTGCTTTGAGCCGGGAACCGTGACTCTGCTCTCCGGTCCCTGCGGGTCGGGCAAGACCACCCTGCTCCACTGCCTCAACGGGATCATCCCCCATCTCGTGGAGGCGGAGACAGGGGGCCGGGTTCTGCTGGGCCAGACAGGAACAGAAGAGGCCGCCGTAAGCGGCGTCTCCAGCCTGGTGGGCACGGTGCTCCAGGACCCGGAGGCCCAGATATTCAACCTCCGGGTGGAGGACGAGATCGCTTTCGGCTGCGAGAACCTGGGCCTGGACCCCCAGGTCATCCAAGAGCGGGTTCAGGACCAGGGCCGCAGGTTCGGCCTGGCCCCCAAGGCCCGGACCGCGATCCTCTCCGGCGGCCAGAAGCAGAGGCTGGTCCTGGCCTCGGTCCTGGCCATGGACCGGCCCCTGCTCCTCCTGGACGAGCCCCTGGCCCATCTGGACCGCAGGGGCGCGGCCCTGCTGGCCGCATTGCTGCGAGAGTCGCGGACGGCCGGGCGGACCGTGGTGGCGGCCGAGCACCGGCTGGACCTGATCCTGCCCCTGGTGGACCGGGTGGTCTGGCTGGAGCAGGGGAGGGTGCGGGCCGACCTGCCCGCCCGGGAGGCTGCCGGCCGGCTGCCGGCCAGGGACCTTCCGGCCTCGGTAGGCCCGTCTCCCGGACCGACAGGTCCCCCCCTGGTGGCCCTGGCCCGGGTGGATGTGGTTTCGGGTGGACGGACCAGGCTGAGGAGGGTGGACCTGACCGTGGCCCCAGGCGAGCGGGTGACCCTGCTGGGCCCCAACGGCGCGGGCAAGACCACCCTGCTGCGGACCCTGGCCGGGCTGTGCAGGCCGGATAAGGGCACAGCCATAAGGAACGGCCCGGCCCCGGGCCGGGGGGTGGGCTTCGTCTTTCAGAATCCGGGATACCAGCTGTTCATGGATTCGGTCCGGGCCGAGGTGGAGATCGGTTCGCCCTCTGCGGAGCGGACCAGGGAACTCCTGGATCTGTTCGGGTTGTGGGAGTTGCGGGAGCGGCACCCCCACTCCCTTTCCGAGGGCCAGAAAAGGCTCCTCTCCGTGGCCGCGGCCGTGGCCCCGGAGCCGGCCCTGCTCTGTCTGGACGAACCCACGGTGGGCCAGGACAGCCGCTCCCTGGGCCGGCTGCTCCAAGCCCTGGACCAGACCCTGGACCGGGAGTGCATCGCCCTGGTCGCGGCCACCCACGACCCTCGCTGCGCCCTGGCCCTGGGCGGGCGCTGTCTGTGGCTGGAGCAGGGCCGGGTCCGGGAGCGGGGCGGGGCGGATCTGGCCCGGCGATACTTTTGCCGGGAATTGGATGGAGATGGGGATTGATGGTTGAGATCACGGTGGTGTCGGTGAGCGCCTCGGCCCTTAACCTGCTGCGGGACGAGGCCCGGGAGTGGCCCGAGATCCGGCTGCGGCTGCACTACGTGGGCGACGCGGCCTTTACCCCGGAGCGCTGGGAGCGGGTTCTGGCCGACCTGGAAGGGCCGGAGGCGGTCCTCCTGGACCTCATGGGCGCGCCCCAGGATTTCTGCGGCCTGATCCAGGAACGCCTGCAAGGCTTTCCCGGCCAGGTGGCGGTGCTCAATTCCTCCCTGCCCAGCCTCCGCTTCCTGACCCGGCTGGGGCGGTTCTCCATGAAATCCATGGGGAAGCCCATGGGCCACCTGGCCGCCAAGGGCGGCCCCCCGGACGTGGCCAAGATGCAGGCCCTGATGGACAAGGCCGAAAAGCTGGGCCGCAGGGCGCCCCTGGGCCCGTTGCGGGACATGCGCAACTTTTTGTGGCTGGTCAAGTACTGGTTCTTTGCCGACCTGGAGAACATGGCCGACCTGATGCGGCTCCTGGCCCGGGAGTACCTGGGGCTCAAGGACCGGCCCAAACCCCGGCCGCCCCGCACCCTGGAGGAACTGGCCATCTTCGATCCGGGCCTGGGCCGGGCCTTCGGCTCCTGGGCCGAGTACGCCGAAGCAAGGCCGCCCCGGGCAGGGTTGCCCTTCCTGGTCCTTTTGTTCTACAGCAACAACTACCCCCTCAACACCCACCCGGCCGTGGCCGCCCTGCGCCGGGCCTGGCAGGACCGGTTCAACCTGGTTCCCCTGGCCGTCAACCGGCTCATGGGCCCGGACCTGGACAAATTCCGGGAGCTGCTGAAAACCATCGACCCGCCGGTTCAGGGCATCGTCAACCTCCTTTCCTTCCGCCTGGGGGCCGGGCCCATGGGCGGGGAGGCGGACCGGGCCACGGATCTTTTGGAACGATTGGGCCTGCCCCTGTTTCATCCCTTTTTTCTGACCAAGCAGACCCGGGCCGACTGGGCCGCCAAGCCCCGGGGGGCCAACCCGGGCGAGTTCCTCATCTCCCTGTTCCTGCCCGAACTGGACGGGGCCGTGGAAACGGCCTTGCTGGGGGCCATGGGCGCCTCCGGGAACCGGGGGGGTGAGCTGAGTCTGATCCCGGAGCGGGTGGAAAAATACGGCCGCCGCCTGGAGGGCTGGCTCCGGCTCAGGCACAAGCCTAACCGGGACAAGCGGGTGGCCCTGATCTTCTACGACTACCCGCCCGGAGAGGCCAACCTGGGCACGGCCGCCTTTCTGGATGTATTCCAGTCCCTGGCCGCGATTCTGGCCCGCCTCAAGGCCCAGGGGTTTGACACGGAAGCCCTGAGCGCGGAGGAGCTGCGCCAGGCCTTCATCACCCAGGGCCGAGTCAACTCGGGCCAATGGTCCCCGCCCGAATCCCGGGAAAACCTGCCCCGGGTGGACCGGGCCCAATACGATGAATGGACCGAAGGCTTTGCCCCGGCCCGGGAAGTGGACCAGGCCTGGGGCGGCTTTCCCGGACCGGTCATGGCCCACGGGGACAAGGCGGCCCTGCCCGGACTGATCAACGGCAAGGTCTTCCTGGGCCTCCAGCCTTCCCGGGGGGTGTTCGAGGATCCGGACCGATCCTACCACGACAAGAACCTGCCCCCCCACCACCAGTACCTGGCTTTCTACCAATGGCTGGAGAGGGAGTTCCAGGCCGACGCCCTGGTTCATCTGGGAACCCACGGAACCCTGGAGTTCCTGCCCGGCAAGGAGACCGCCTTGAGCGGCGATTGCTTCCCGGACTGGCTGGTGGGCGGGCTGCCTCATCTGTACGTCTACTACTCCGGCAACCCGGCCGAGGCCATGATCGCCAAACGGAGAACCCTGGGCGTGCTGGTAGGCCATCTGGCCCCGCCCTACACCCGGGCCGGGTCCCACGGCCTCCAGGCCCGGCTGGAGGACCTGCTCCTGGAAGAGGAGGAGGCTCAGAGCCTGGACCCCAGCCGCCTCCCCCTGATCCGGGAGCAGATCCGAGAGGCGGCCCAAGAACTGGGCTGGGAGGAGGTTGACCATAAGGCCCTGGAGAGCCGCCTCCAGGAATGGCGAACCGCCCTCATCCCCGGCCGGATGCACACCCTGGGCCGGCCCTTTTCAAGGGGAGAGACCCTGGACTACCTGGCCCAGGCCGCCCTGGTGGGCCAAGGAGAGTGGACCAAGCTGCCCGTTTTCCTGGACTGCCCGGAGGAGGACCGGCTGCGGGACTGGATCAGGGGGCGCGTCTTGGAACAAAAGCCTCTTGCTCCAAAAGAAGACAACCCCCAAGGCCGGGAGTTGGTCCGGCTGGGGCGGAGGATGGCCGCCGCCCTTCTGGAAAACCGGGAGCTGGAGGCCCTGATGGCGGGTCTGTCCGGGAGATACATCCCGGCCGGGATGGGCGGGGACGTTTTCCGCAACCCCGAGGTCCTGCCTGCGGGCCGCAACCTGTACCAGTTCGATCCCCGCCGGGCGCCCTCGCCCAGCGCCGTGGAACGGGGCCGGGAGATGGCCCGCAACACCCTGGCGGCCTGGGGCGGTGGAGAGGCCTGGCCCGCCTCCGTGGCCGTGGTCCTGTGGGGGCTGGAGACGGCCAAGACCCAGGGCGAGACCGTGGCCCAGATCCTGGCCTTTCTGGGGTTGAAGCTGGTCCGGGACCAGACTTTGTGGGAGCCCCGGCTGGAGGTGATCCCCCTGGACCGGCTGGGCCGGCCCAGGGTGGACGTGACCGTCCAGATGTGCGGCTTTTTCCGGGACATGTTCCCCAACCTGGTGACCCTCCTGGCCCGGGCCTTTGAGCTGGCCGCCGGGCTGGACGAGCCTGAATCCATGAACTTTGTCCGGGCCAAGACCCTGGCCCTGGAAAAGGAGCTCCTGGCGGCCGGGCAGAGCCCGGCCAAGGCCCGGGAGCTGGCCTCGGCCCGGCTGTTCGGCCCCACGGCCAGCCAATACGGCACGGCCCTGACCGAACTGGTCAAGTCCAAGTCCTGGCAGGTTGAGGGGGACCTGGTCTCCTCCTACGTGGACAGCCTGTGCCACGTCTACACCGCCGCCGAGTACGGCCGGGAGATGCCCAGCCTGCTGAGGGGCAACCTCAAGCGGGTGGAACTGGTCAGCCAGGTCCGCTCCTCCATGGATTACGAGATCATTGACCTGGACCATTACTACGAGTTTCTGGGCGGGCTCTCCCGCACGGTCCAGGAGGTTTCGGGCCGCCGCCCCCTGGTCATGGTCTCGGACGCAACCATGGGCCGGACCCGGACCGAGGAAATCGGGCAGTCCATCCAGCGCGGGGTGGAAACCCGGCTCCTCAACCCCAAATGGCTGGAGGCCATGCTGGCCCACAAGCACCACGGCGGGCAGCAGCTGGCCGCCCGGCTGGAAAACCTGGTGGGGTTGTCGGCCACCACCGGCCGGGTGAATTCGCGCATTTACGACCGGGTGGCCGACACCCTGATCCTGGACCCGAACCTCCGGGAGCGGATCAAGGAGAACAATCCTTTTGCCCTGAAGGACATGGTGGAGCGCCTTTTGGAAGCCGAGTCAAGGGGTTATTGGGAGGCCGGGGCGGACCGGCTGGAACGGCTCAAGGAGGCCTATCTGGAGACCGAGGCCCGGCTGGAGAGCGAGACCGAGAAATGGATTGACAAGTCATGAGTTCTGGGACTAGTCTTGACACCTGAACATATAAGTCCGAACCGGAGCCCTTCGGGGCTTAATGGGGAAAGCGGTAAGAAGCCGCTGCGGACCCGCCACTGTATGTGGGGACGAAAGCCGATATCCGTCACTGGGCTTAAGGCCTGGGAAGACGCGGCCGGTAGATTGATCCACGAGCCAGGAAACCCGCCGGAACGGAATCCACACAATGCGCCTTCGAGGC
Source organism: Desulfarculia bacterium (assembly GCA_963662305.1). Classification (GTDB taxonomy): domain Bacteria; phylum Desulfobacterota; class Desulfarculia. Next base: position 676,057 of record OY759352.1, read on the forward strand.
TTGGGGCGGTGGAATAACGGAACCCATCGCCCCGTTCTGAAACCGGAACGGGGTGTTTTTGTCCGGCCGGAGGAACGGAACAGACCCCTTACCTCCACCGGGCCGCGACCCGCCTGGAAGGCCGGTAGAATTGATGGAATTGCCGGTTGGAAAACACACTCGGACAACGAACGCTGTTCTTTAATCTGACTTCAGGCTTCCGGCTGGAGCGGCAGGGCCGGTATCCCGGCTGCCGGAGATGTTTATGTATCCCATGCGTCTAGTTTTTATGTGTTTGGTGGTGGCTTTGATCTTGGGCGCGGGCGGCCCGGCCCTGGGGGCGGACAAGCCTGCGGAGCTCTCCCGGGCCGTGTCCAAGGCCGTTTCCGCGGATGCCGAGACCTCCCGGGAGGCCTCGGAGTGGGCCGGGGAGCGGGCCTCGCTGCTGGGCGAGATCAGCCAGCTCCGGGCCCGGCAGGGCCAGCTGAAACACCAGGTGGCCAAGCACCGGGCCTATCTCAAGACCCAGGAGGAAGCTTATGCCCGGCTGGAGCAGAAACAGGCCGCCCTGGCCCGGCTCAACCTGGAGCTGGAGCCCTACCTGGAGCAGGCCTACCTCCAGTTGGAGGAGTTTATCAAGGCGGACCTGCCCTTTCTGGAGGAGGAGCGGGCCCAAAGACTCTCCTTTCTGCGGCGCAGCCTGGACGACTACCACCTGGAGCTGAGCGAAAAGCTTAGGCGGCTCATGGAGGCCCTGGTGGTGGAGGCCGAGTACGGCAACCGGGTGGAGAAGACAAAAGAAACCCTGGATTTGGACGGCAAACCCACCCTGGTGGATATCTTCCGGCTGGGCCGGCTGGGGCTCTACTACCTCACCCCGGACGGGAGCCGCCTGGGCTGGCTTCCCCGGGGAGCAAGGGACTGGCAGCCCCTGGACCCGGGCTACCACCGCTCCCTGGTCCGGGCCGTGGAGATGGCCGACCGACAGCGGGCCGTGGAGCTGATCACCCTGCCCATAGGAAGGCCTGAGCAATGAAAAGGCTTACCCGGACTGTGGTCATGTCGGCCGTCCTCCTTAGCGCGGCCTGCCCCTGTGGGGCCCAGCAGAACCTCACCTTTGCCCAGGCCCAGGCCCAGGTCCTGGCCCAGGCCGCGGAGATAAAACAGGAGGCGGCCCAGGCCGGGCAGCTCCTGGATAAGGAAAAGGCCGACCTCACCCGCCTGCGCAAGGAGATCAAGGACCGGGTGACCGGGCTGGAAGGGGAGTTGACCCGCCTCCAGGAGAGGTTCCAGGCCAACCTGGAACTGGAGCGCCAAAAGCGGGAGGAGTTGGCCGAGGGCGAGGCCCAGGCCAAGAACCTGGAGGCTGCGGTCCGTCTCTCGGCCAAGGAGGCCGAGCGGTTGCTGAGCCGGAGCCTGGTCACGGCCGAGCAGTCCGAGAGGCTGGAGGGGCTGGCTCCGCTCAAGGACCAGCGCCGTTTCCCGGCCTTGGAGGACATCCAGGTCCTGGCCGGGGCGCTCTTCTCCGAGATGGAGGGCAACGGCCGGGTGGTCTCCCGAGAAGGCTCCTTTGTGGACCGCCGGGGCCGGGAAGCCAAGGCCCGGCTGCTCAGGGCGGGCAACTTCACGGCCTATTACCAGGCCGGGGAGGAGGAGGGCTTTCTCCAGCCCGGGTCCCGGCCGGGCCAGCTCCAGGCCGTGGCCTCTGATCCGCCCTATCTGACCGCTCGGGAGATAAGGCAATACCTGGCCGGGGAGTCTCCGGACCTGCCCCTGGACCCCTCGGGCGGCACGGCCCTCAGCCAGCTCAAGACCGGCCGGACCGTGACCGAGTGGATCGCCGCAGGCGGCCTCCTGGCCTGGCCCATCATAGGCCTGGCCGCGGTGGCCCTGCTCCTGATTTTGGAGCGGCTGATCAGCCTGGGCTCGGTCCGGACCGTTCCCCAAAAATTCATGGCCGTGCTCCGGGAGCAGGCCGCCAAGGGGCGCTGGGCCGACTGCCTCAAGGCCTGCCAGAGCCGGAAAAGAACCCCGGCCTGCCGGGTCCTGGAGGCCGGCCTGGAAAAACACAAAAACGGCCGGGAGGAGATGGAGGCCGCAGTGGATGAGGCGGTGCTCAAGGAGCTGCCCAGGCTGGAGCGGTTTCTGCCCACCCTCTCCATTCTGGCGGTCATCTCCCCCCTGCTGGGGCTGCTGGGCACAGTGACCGGCATGATCAACACCTTTCAGGTGATCACCCGGTTCGGGGCCTCCGACCCCCGGCTCATGGCCGGAGGCATCTCCGAGGCCCTGATCACCACCCAGCTGGGCCTGGCCGTGGCCGTGCCCATCATCATCATCCACCACCTCTTTGAGCGCCGGGTGGACAAGATCGCGGGGGACATGGAGGAGAAGGGCCTGAGCCTGACCGCCCTGGCTGCCGGCCAGGGGGCTCCCAAGGAGGCGGGAGCCTGATGAGCGGTTGGCCGGCCATTCTCCAGAACCGGATTCCCGGGGCCCTGGAGTACCTGGGCGCCGGGGGCTGGGTGATCCTGCCCCTGGGGGTGCTGTGCCTGTGGCTGTGGGTTCTGATCTTCCACAAGCTGTTCCAGATCTGGGGATTGCGCCCGGGCGAGGACAAGCCCCGGCCAAGGGGCTGGAGGGCCGGGCTCCAGGCCCAGGCTCAGGCCGCCGGAGCGGCCCCTCCGGAGGCCCGCCAAGCCCGCCTGGAGGAGGCCCGGCTGCGGCTGGAGGCCCGGCTGGACAGCCGGGTCCAAACCATCCTGGTTCTGGCCTCGGTGGCCCCCCTGCTGGGGCTTTTAGGCACGGTCACGGGCATGATCACCACCTTTGAGGTTATCTCCCGGTTCGGCACCGGAAACGCCAAGGCCCTGGCCGGGGGCATCTCCGAGGCCCTTATCACCACCCAGCTGGGCCTGCTGGTGGCTTTGCCTGGGCTCTTCCTGGGCCATTTCATCGGCCGCCGGGTGGAGCGGATGAAGGCCCGCATGGAGAGCTTCTGCCTGGCCCTGGCCAGGACCGGGGAGGAACAGGGATGATCAAATCGATCCGCTATTCCCGCCGCCGCAAAAGCGGGGGCTCGGAGCTGAACATCACCCCCCTGATCGACATGGTCTTCATCCTGCTGATCTTCTTTCTGGTCACCACCAGCTTTGTCAAGGAGTCCGGAGTGACCGTGGAGCGGCCCCAGGCCAAGACGGCCACCACCAAGGAGAAGGCCAGCCTCATGGTCGGGGTTGACCGGGAGGGGGTGGTCCACATCCAGGGCCGGACCGTGGACGTGCGCATGATCCGGACCCACATCGAACGCTTTCTGGCCGAAACGCCGGAAGGCGGCGTGGTCATCGTGGCCGACAAGTCCTCGGCCACGGGAACGGTGATCCAGGTTCTGGATGAGATCAGGCTGGCCGGGGTCAAGGACGTGAGCCTGGCCGCCCAGGTGCCGGAGTGATGCCCCGTCTTCTTTCCAAGGCCGCGGTCATGGTCATGGCCCTGGGGGCCAGCCTGGTCCTGTTCGCCCTGGCGCCCCTGCTTTCGGTCAGGGAGGATCTCAAGCCGGTTTTGTCCGCGCCTTTGGAGTCCATCTACCTGACCCGCTACACTCCCCCGCCCCAGAGGGAGGAGGAGGTCTTCCGCAAGCCCCCGCCCAAGGAAAAGGAGCCGCCTCCGCCCAAGCGGTTGAACATCCAGAAGCACACCACCGTCACCAAGCCCAAGGTGGATCTGGAGGTTCCCCGGCTGACCTTTGCCCTCAATCCCAAGCTCAAGTCCGGCATCTCGGTTTCGGCCCCGCCGCCTTCCCTGCCCAGCGAATTCGAGTCCGGCCAGGTGGACCAACCGCCACAGGTAATCAGCCGGGTGCCGCCGATCTATCCGTACTCGGCCAAGAGGCGGGGGGTGACCGGGGTGGTGGTGGTCCGTTTTCTGGTGGATGTCCAGGGCCGGGTTCAACGGCTCAGGGTCATGGAATCCAAACCGCCGGGAATCTTCGACAAGTGCGTTCACCAGGCCGTGGCCAAGTGGCGCTTTAAGCCCGGCGTCTTTCAGGGCCAGGCCGTGCCCACCTGGGTGGTGGTGCCCATCAAGTTTAAGCTGACCGGATGAAAGCTCGCGCTTTACAGTCGGCCCTGTGGGCCTTTGTGCTTTGGTTCGCCCTGCTTGGCGGGGCCGGGATCACCCCGGCTGCGGAGAAACACGAGGGGCCCAAGTACACCAAGCTTCAGCAGAAAGCCCTGTACGAGGCCAATGTGGCCCTTACGGAAGAGAACGATCCGGCCATGGCCGCGGCCATCATGGCGGAGTTCCTGAAAAAACACCCCCAGGAGGAGCACCACCTGGTCCATTATGTCCTGGGCCTGGCCTATCACCGCCAGGAGAAGCTGGGCCCGGCCGGCAAAGCCTACGCCCGGGCCCTGGAGATGAACCCGGACCATCTGCCCAGCTGCCTGAACCTGGCCGTGGTCCGATATGAGCAGAAGAACCCCCTGGAGGCGGCCAGGCTGTGGGAGCGGGCTTTTCCCCTTTCGCCCCAGCCGGACCCCACTTTGCTCTACCAGGCCGGAGCCGGATATTACGAGGCCAAGAGGTTCGAAGACTCGGTCCGGGTCCTGAAAAGGCTGCTCCATCTGGAGGGACAGCCCCAAAAGGGCTGGCTGGAGCTTTACATCCATGTGCTCATGGAACTGGACCGCAACTCCGAGGCCATCCAGGAGTTGACCCGCTTCCTGAACCGATACCCCCAGGAGGAGGGCTACTGGCGGCTCCTGGCCCAGCTTCATCTGAACGCCAAGAAGTACCGCCTTGCCGCGGCCGCCCTGGAGGTGGCCTTTCGGCTCAAAGCGCCCCAGGCCCAGGCCTGGAAACAGCTGGCCTCCATCTATTTCCACCTGGGCTCCTCCCTGGCCGGGGTCAAGCATTTGCGCCGGGCCTACGGCCCCGCGCCCACTCCTGCACAGAGCGATGAACTGGCCCGTTGGCTGGAGCAGGGCGGCCGGACCGACCGGGCCCTGGCCGAACTGGACCGGGCCCTGGCCGCCGAACCCACGGCCGAGCGCTTTCTGACCAAGGCCCGCCTGCTCTACGACCACGGCCGGTACCGGGAATCCCTCCCGGCCTCGGCCAGGGCCGTGGAGCTGGACCCGGAACTTTACCAGGCCCACCTGCTTATGGGTTACGCCGCCCTGGAGCTGGGCCGCCTGGACGAGGCGGAAAAGGCCTTCTCCCAGGCTGTTAAATCCGAGAAATACAAGCCTCAGGCCCTGGCCGCCCTCAACTCCATCCGCCGGATAAAAGAGCAGGATTAGAAGGCATCTGGAAAACGGGTTCTGCTGCGGGTTGCCTTGATGTGATTTTACCTTTTATATCGCCGAATTATCTTAAGCGTTATAGCTAAAACTACTTTCCCATACGTTGATTGTGAACCCTGGTCTGAAACCGAGGACGGGAAATTTCAGCGAGGTATTATGTCATTATTGACATAATATAAGATGTAGCTATATTATAGCTAACAATGAATTACAGAAATGCAATTTAATCGGATTTTCAGGACGGTTTCGATTGGCGGCAGCCCGGCGGAAAGGACAGCCGGGCACCTGGCGAGTATGGAAGGTAGCGATGAGATACGCAGAGACAGGATATAACCTGGAGATCGACTTGGCCACGGGAAACATCGAGCGGATGGAGACCGACCCCCGGTTGCTCGAGACCTTTCTGGGAGGTCTGGGCACCAGTGTTAAGATTTTGTGGGACAGGGTTCCTCCCGAGACAAAGGCCTTTGATTCGCAGAACCTGCTCATCTTCGCCGCCGGTCTGCTGTGCGGCACCCCGGCCTTCAGCTGCAACCGGACCATCATCTCCACGGTCTCGCCCCAGAACGACCTGCTGGCCTATCCCATGATGGGCGGATTCTGGGCCGCGGAGCTGAAGTACGCCGGGTACGACAAAATCATCTTCCGCAACAAGTCGCCGGAGCTGGTCTATATCTGGATCCACAACGACCAGGTGGAGATTCGCGACGCCTCCCATCTGCGGGGTAAGGGCGCCCTGGAGACCCAGGAGCTGATCAAGCGGGAGCTCAGGCAGCCCAACGCCCAGGTGGCCGCCATCGGCCTGGCCGGGGAGAATCGGGTTTTCACCGCCTCCATCGAGCAGAACCGCTCCAGCGCCAGCAGGCTGGGCGGGGGAGCGGTCATGGGCGACAAGAACATCAAGGCCGTGGCCGTGCGGGGGACCAAGGACCTCTACCTGGCCCGGGGGGCCGAGTTTATGGAGCACATGAACGAGGTCACGGAATACATAAAATTCCGCAACGAAAACCCCCTGCCCGGAGTCATGACCATCCTCTCCGGGATCGGATCGCCCCAGGAGATGAAGCACACCGATGAAAAATGGCACACCGAAAACTTTGCCTGGGGCAACGCCCGGACCAGGCGAAAGAGCTTTTGGACCGAGGAGGTAAACGAGGACTGGTCCCGGACCCAGCTGGCCGCCATCAAGCGGTTGATCAGCTGCTTCAACTGTCCCCAGCAGTGCGGGGCCCTGATCTCCTACCAGGATGTGCCCCGGTACATGATGAAATGCTTCTCCAAGCTGACCTACTCCATGGCCGCCTACGTGGACAATCTGGATTTCGCCTTCCGCATAGTCCAGCAGGCCTCGGAGTACGGGGTGGATGGGTTCTCCACCCCCCAGATCCTGGCTTTTGCCGTGGAGCTTTACGAAGCCGGCATCCTTACCGACAAGGATTTCGAGGGCTGCCCCACGGATAACGAAGGCCGGTTCTACTGGCTTCTGGACCGGGTGGTCCGGCGGGAGGGCATCGGCGACATCCTGGCCGACGGGACTTACTACGCGGCCCAAAAGATCGGCCACGGCGCGGAGGAGTTCGCCCACAACACCGTCAAGAAACACGAGCAGCTGCCGCTCAAGCTGGGCATGATGGATCCGCTCTACTATCTCATGTACTCCACCAACGAGAAGATCAGCATCACCCAGATCGAGGGCAACTGGCCCCAGGCGCCCTTCCTGACCAGGGAGGAGCGGGAGGCCTTTGTGGCCGACTGGCCCCAACTTCCGGACGAAAAGTTCAAAAAGTATCTCATAGACTGGGAGCCCCGGGGGGAGAAGGCCAACCCCTACTACCCCACCCCGGAGATCAGCTCCGAGATTGTGGACTGGATGGAGACCCTGCACAACATCGACGACGCCCTGGGGTTTTGCGCCGGCATGGGCTCCTTCTGTCTCAAGCCCCCCTACCATATTCACAACTATCCAAAGCTGATCTCGGCGGCCACCGGAATGGACGTGGACGAGCCGGGGGTGACCAAAATGGTCAAGAGGAGCCGGAACCTGCACAGGGCCTTCAATATCCGCAGGGGCCTGAGCAGGGCCGACGAAAAGCCGCCCGAGGACCACTGGAAAAGAAGATTCCCCGAGCACGAGGAAAAGCTTTTGGATACCTACTATGAATACAAGGGTTGGACCAGGGACGGCATCCCCAAAAAGGAGACCCTGCTTGATTTGGACCTGGGTTACGTGGCCGAAGACTTGGAAAAGAGAGGGATTTTGAAAAATGGCCATGATAAAAAAGAAGGTTAAGACCATCAAAATCAAGGCCGATCTGTGCAACGGCTGCCGGGCCTGCGAGGTGATCTGCTCCGCCTTTCACGCCGAGCCGAAATACAGCATCATCAACCCGGCCAGGTCCCGCATCCGGGTGATCCGTTACCCCCTGCAGGACATATGGGTTCCGGTGTTCGCCGGTGAGTACACCCCGGCCGAGTGCATGGGCCGGGACCAGTACGTGATCGACGGCAAGGAGTACGAGGAGTGCGCCTTTTGCCGGGCCGCCTGTCCCTCCAGAGAGGCCTTTAAGGAGCCCGATTCCGGCCTGCCCCTGAAATGCGACATGTGCGAGGGCGAGGATGAGCCCAAGTGCGTCCAGGCCTGCCTCAACGAGGTTCTGATCCTGGAGGAGCGGGAGGAGGAGGTGGAGGAACAGGAGGAGCAGGAGGATCTGCAGGTGGGGCTGGAGTCCCTGGCCGACAAGTACGGGCTGGACAAGATCATGGACGTGGTCGCCAGGATGTCCATGAAGGGCTGATCGGCCCATGGTTTTCGGCCCGAATGGCTGACCCGGAGAGGCGAACCCGCATCAATATTAATCGACAACCAAGATTGTGAAAATTATGGCCCCTGTTATCGGAATCACGACCCAGACCATCCGCCGGGCCAAGTGGTACAAGCAGGTCCGGGATCTGGGGTTCCAGGCCATCGAGATCAATCGCCGCAACTCAAAGCTGCACCTCAATCTCTACTTTCTGGAAAAGGTGAAAAGGTACGTGGAGGGGCTGGATCTGAGCCTCCACACCGGCACGTCCGGGATCTTCCAGACCCATGAGTCCTTTACCCAGGCCAACCTGGCCATTCTGGCCGCCGAGGTGGGTGTGTGCCGGGTTCTGGGGGCCGAGCAGTTGATTCTCCATCTCAACGACGGGTTCTTAAGCCCCGAGAACAAAAGGCGTCTCAGAGAGGTCTTCTGCTACGCCTGGGATTCGGGGGTGGATGTCCTCTACGAATCCAACAGCATATTGGTGGCCGATTACGCCTACGACGTCCTGGAGAGCTTTCCGGAACTGGGCTATGTCCTGGATCTGGGGCACCTCAACACCGGCCGTGGAACCGGCCGGCTGGGGTGCGACATGGAGGAATTCATCCGCCAGGTCAGGGAGCGGACGGTCTACGTCCACGCCAGCAACAACTCCGGTCAATGCGACGAACACTGCGGCCTGGAGAACGGCACCCTGGATTGGCGCCGTGTTCTGGACATGCTCGATCTCTCGAAGATCAAAAAAATCATTATAGAAGTCAGATATATGGAGATGGTGGACAATTCCCGGAAGGAACTGCGGCGTTACCTCGGGGGGGATCTGCCGGCCCAAAGGTACTACGTGGTGGGGTCCCGGTTCTGACTGCGCGATTTCCTGCGGTCGGCCCCGGCCGTCTTAGGGCTGTTCAGCCTGAGGTTCAGTTCTCTTCAAAAGCCCAACGGACGATGGAGAGAAGCTTGGCCAGGCGATAGGGTTTGCCCAAAAAGCCCAGGGCGCCCAGGGAGGTGAGCTCTCTTGCCTGGGCCTCCGAGGAGAAGCCGCTGGTCACGATGACCTTGCAATCCGGGTCTATTCTCATCATCTCCCCCAGGCACTTTTCGCCGCCCATGCCCGGCATGGACAGGTCCAGCAGGACCAGGTCTATCCGGCCCCTGTTCTCCTTGAAAATTTCCAGGGCTTCTTCTCCGTCGGACGCGGTGTAGACCTGGTAGCCGCATTCGGACAGGGCGGTTCGGTTGGTCTCCAGAATGGCCGCCACATCATCCACCACCAGAATGGTTTCGTGGCCGCCCAGAAGGTCGGTCGGGGCGGTCGGCTTACGGACCCTGAGCCCCTGTTTTCCAGGACAGACGCGCAGCCAGATCCTGAAGGTGGCGCCCCTCCCTGTTTCGCTTTCGCAGGTGATATAGCCCCCGTGGGTCTTCACTATCCCATAGACCACGGACAGCCCCAGGCCGGTCCCCCGGCCGACCTGTTTGGAGGTGTAGAAGGGTTCGAAGATGCGGGAGAGCGCCTCCGGGGGGATGCCCTGGCCGGTGTCCGAGATATCCAGGCGGATATACTCCCCCGGGATGGAGCCCAGGTGCTGATCGCAGAAATCCTCGTCCATCGTCGTCCTCTTGGCCAGAATCCTGAATCTGCCGCCCTGGGGCATGGCGTCCCTGGCGTTGGTGGCCAGGTTGAGCAGAATCTGCTCTATCTGGTTGGGGTCGCCCCAGACCGGGGGTAGGTTCGGAGGAACCGAGGTCTCCAGCCGGATCATCCGGGGGATGGCCGCCTTGATTATCCTGCCGGCCTCCTGGATGATGGATTTCAGATCGGCCGGTTTCAGGCTGGGTTCAAGCCTGCGGCTGAAGGTCAGCAGGCTTTGGATCAGGGTGGAGGCTCTGTCCACGATGCCGTCGATCTCCTGCAGGTAGTCGCGGCTCTTTTTCGGGGAGAGTTGCCGGGTCAGCATAAGCTGGGTATAGCCCGCGATGCCCTGCAGGAAGTTGTTGAAATCGTGCGCGATGCCGCCCGACAGGGTGCCGATGGCTTCCATTTTCTGGGATTCCCGAAGTTGTTTTTCCAGCTGCTTTTTCTCTTCTTCGGCGTGTTTGCGGAACCGGATCTCGTTCTCCAGGCGCATGGCCCTCTCCCCCAGCAGAGCCATGGAGTCGGAGACCTCTTTTCTGAGGATGAAGGCCTGGATGATGTTGGCGATGACCTCGGACAGAAGAAACAGATCCCTTTTGCGGGGGTAGTCGAAAGGCCGGTCCTGACCGAAGGTGATATTGATTATCCCTAGGCGGACCTTGTTGGAGGTCAGCGGTAGACAGGCCAGCGAATTGGGAGCCGTGGGCCTTTTTTCGGAGCGGATAAATTCCTGTTTAAGGTCCCTCTGGTCGTAGTACCTGGCCTTGCCGTCCTTGAATACCCGGCCGGCGATGCCTTCGCCCGGTCTGAAGCGGAGGTTTTTATTGTAAGGGCCGTCCACCTCTCCCAGAAAATCGGCCTGCCCCGTACCGGCCAGGAGGGTCAAAAATCCGCTCTCCTGGTCAAAGAGCATCAGGGAGCAACTGGCCACGTCGTTCAGTTCGCTCAGGAGGATGCGAAGGATCAGAGAGGCCCCCTGATCCAGTTTCTGGGTCGCCACCGGGACCGAGGTCAGGCGGCTGACCGCCGAAAGGATCTTTATGGACGATTCCAGCCGGGCTCCCAGGGCGGCGCTGGCCTCTATCAGCCTCTGATTGAGGTCGTGTAAAACTTCTTCCGGTTCGGCTCCGCTCATGTCGCCTCCCGTATCAGGGGGAAAGATGCCAACTGTTCAGCAGGCGGGGAATCTTCCGGCCGGCCTTGGTCATGACCAGACTGATCCGGTCGGAGGACAGCTCGGCGCCCTGAATAATCTCCAGCAGTTCCAGGGGCCTGGATTCTTGGACGAGGCCGAAGTGCATTTCCTTGGCCAGCAGATCGGCCAGGCAGACCAAGTTGGTGGTCTTAAAATGGAACTCGTCCTTGGCCGGGGCGTGGTGATGGTGGATGGAACTGATGTGGATCTCCGGCAGACCCCATTTCTTGGTCAGCCAGAAGCCGATGGTGGTGTGTTTGACCCCCAGGGCCTCCTCGGCCTGGTAGTATTTCAACCCCTCGGCCATCATCCGGGCCAGGACTTCCGACTCCTCCTCCAGTTGGCTGAGCATGACCAGCTTGCCCACATCGTGCAGCAGTCCGGAGAGCATCACCTCCCCCGGGTTCTCGTATCCGGCCTCCCTGGCCAGATTTTTGGCCAGCCAGGATACGGCCAGGCAGTGGGACCACAGCTCCCGGCCGGTGAACAGGGAGGTCTTTTTGGACATATCCAGCATGTCGGACAGGCCGGTTCCGATGGCCAGCAGCCTCAGCTCGTCGAACCCGATGACCACCACCGCCCTCTGGATGGTGGTGATGGCCTGGCAGCAGCCGTAATAGGCGGAGTTGGCCAGGCCCAGAACACGGGACGTCAGGGCCTGATCGCTTTCGATAATCCGCTCCAGCTTTCGGGCCCCGGTGAGGTCGTTCTCCACGGCCCCCAGAAGCTCCATGACCACCTGGGGCATGGATGAAAGCCGGTTTATCCTGAAAATTTTTTTTCTCAGCTCAATAGGGTCGGTTCCGCCAACGTTGAGGTCGGCCTTCATGACTCTAACCTCCTACCGACTGAAAGTCGCCGCCTGATTCCTTGCGTCGTCAAGCCCCGCCCATAAATCTATAATGATGCGAATATATCATAACATATCATTTTCCTAAAAAACAGGTGGGGGTGGACCCGCAATAGGCCGTCGACTCCCGAGGCCGCCCGGTTTGATCGGGTAGGGTGACCGGCGGAAACATGTTCCGGTTCGGCTGCCGGGGGTGGGTCCCCTCGACAGCACATCTTGCTGCTATAGCTATAGCAACGTTATCTTGACGCTTACTGTAACGGGCCGCAGTCCTTTAACCAGCTATCGGGCCCCTGATTGCTCCGCCACCTATTCGAAATCCTGCTTCAGGGTTTTGGCGATGTTTTCGGGAAAGTCCATGCATACGGTCTCGTTGAACAGGTTGCGCAGGGCCCCCACGTCCGGGGTGCCCAGGGCCTGGTTGAAATAGGTCCGGGGCGAGAAGACCAGGTGGAATCCGGCGCTGTCGTCCCCCTTCTGTCCGCAGAAGAAGTTCATGTTGAAGCTGTAGATGCCCATCCGCAGGTAGGCCTTTACGGCCCGGGCCAGGCCCTGGGCCAGGGGGTTCAGATCCTCCGGGGTCAGGTCCAGGGTGGAGCCGGCCCCCTCCACGATACCCACCACGTCTCCGGCCACTCCCAGGGGGGCGAAGGAGGAGAGCCAGACCGTCCGGTTCAGGCGGGTCAGAAACCGCTCTCCCGACTCCTCCTCGGCCCGGACCAGGTCGCTCCAAAAATTGCGCCCGGTTTTTTCCAGGTAGTTCCGGGCGGCCCGGTTCTCCTGGCGCATCAGGTTGGGGGCGTGGCTGCTGACGAAAACCTGGAGATGGGGGTGGATGATGGAGCTGCCCGAGGGGGGCATGTAGTTCCAGTTGATCAAGTGAAAGACCGACTCGGGGTGGCCGGAGGCGTCGACGGCCTTGAAAAATTCCAGGCACATGGCCAGGTTGTCCCGGATCAGCGGGGCTTGCAGCTCGTCCGGGGGGATAAAGTGCCGCCCGCTCATCACGGCCACGCAGCTCAAGCCGTCGTAGGGGGCCAGGTTGGGGAAGATGACCCGGTCCCCGTCCCTGATCCGGCCCTGGGGGAGCAGCTCTTTCGGGAACATGGGGGTGACCTTGAGAACCTTGTCCGGGCAGAAAGGGCAGTGTTGTTCGGTCCCGGCGGTCATCTCCCCGAAGTCGGGCAGGGGCCAGCTGAGCTTCATGAAGTGGCAGATCCGGGCGGTCCGCCCGGTCAGGGGGTCGTAGCGGATCTCGCTGGGAATCACGGTCCGGGCCATGTCCCTGTTGGGATCGAGAATGACCGTCTCCTTGGTCTCGACTCTGAACTCCATCTCGCCCTCCTGTCGCCGCAGTTTCATGAACCCCGGTCCGGTTGCGTCCCCCGGATCCGCCTATTCCTCCTCCACCGGAGCCTTGATCTTGGCCAGGATCTCCTGGACCAACTCCTCTCCGCCCGCTCCCCTGAGCCGGGCCTCGGGCCGGATCAGGAGCCGGTGGGCCAGGACCGGTCCGGCCAGCTCCTTGACGTCGTCCGGGACCGCGAAAGCCCGGCCCTTGACGGCGGCCAGGGCCTGGGCCGCCCGGAGCAGACCCTGGGCCGCCCTGGGGCTGGCCCCCAGGCGGACGGCCTGGTGGGAGCGGGTGGTCCTGACCAGATCGAGGATATACTCCCGGACCGGCTGGTCCACCAGGACGGTTCGGCAGAGGCCCTGCATCCGGGAGAGCTCCTCCCCGTCGGTGACCGGCTCCAGGTTTTGGAGGGGGTTCTCCTTCTGGAACCTGGTCAGAATCAGGTCCTCCTCCTGGGCCGTGGGGTAGCCCTGCTTGATCCGCAGCAGGAAACGGTCCAGTTGGGCCTCGGGCAGGGGGAAGGTGCCCTCTTGCTCCACCGGGTTCTGGGTGGCCAGGACCAGGAAGGGCCGGGGCAAGGCCATGGTCTCGCCCTCCACCGTGACCTGGCGCTCCTCCATGGCCTCCAGGAGACAGGACTGGGTCCGGGGGGTGGCCCGGTTTATCTCGTCGGCCAGGACCACGTTGGCCATGATCGGCCCCTTTAAAAACCGGAACTCGCCTTCCTTCTGGTTGAAATAGTTCAGCCCGGTCACGTCCGAGGGAAGCAGGTCCGGGGTGAACTGGATCCGTTTGAAGAGGCAGTTCAGGGAGCCGGCCACGGTCCTGGCCAGCATGGTCTTGCCCAAGCCCGGCACGTCCTCCAGAAGAACGTGGCCCTCGCACAACAGCGCCACCACGGTCAACCGCACGGCCGTCGCCCGGCCCACGATCACCCGGCCCACGTTCTCCGTGAGGCGTTGGGCCATGTGCTGGATCTGCTGCAGATCGCCTTCTGTCTGTCCCGCGGTCCGGGGGGCGGATTTTTCCGATTGATCGATCATGGTTGAGATTCCTCTATAAGCTCCAGTGGAGCGGACGATTTGATCTTGCGCCAGGAGACGCGCACCATCCGGATAAGTTCCGGACCGGGGTTGATCCCGCCGTAGCGGACCAGGACATAGGCTTCGGTGAGCAGGCCCAACTCGTCCTGCCTCTCTGGCAGAATCCGGCTCATCTGGGCCTGATATTCATAGGGGGTCGCGCCGCCATCCTTGGGGCTTCCCTTGGCCCGGCCCCAGATCAGGAAGCGGCGGTAGATCTCCCGCACGGTTTTGGCCTCGGGGCTGACCCTGGGGCCCTCCTTGGGTTTTTTTGTGAGAAAGCCCAGCAGCCTTTTCAACCAGGAGAAAAGAGCCAGGAAAAGGACCTTGAGGTCGTCCAGGAAGCCGTAATCGGAAGATTCCACGGCCGGGGCCGCATTCCGGGCGAATCTTCTCCTGAGCCAGGCCACCAGATCGGTCAGGGTCCGGAACAGGGCCATACCTACGATGGTGCTGGTGGCGGCCAGAAAAACGAACTCGGCTACGTTTTTGAGCCAGGTCAGATCCAGGAGGGGGTTTCTGAAGGGTTGGGGGGCCACATTGGCGGCCGTGCCCCGGCCGGGGATGACCATGGGTTTGGGTTTGGGCAGGAGCGTGCTGAGATAGGACATCAGCTCCACAAACCTCTCCCACAGCCAGACAAAGGGTCGGATCAGGATCTCCAGAAGGTCCCGGTCCACTATGGACCAGACCGCGTACCCCAGAACCAGGACCGCGCCCAGAGCCAGGGCCACCAGGACGAACCAGGTCGCCCCGCCCCGGTCGGCCCCCGTCTCCCGGTTTTCGATTCTCCCGGCCAACCACAACCCGCTGAGCCCGAAGACGAAAAAGCCCGAGACCAGCAGCCAGCTCCGCCCGGCGCTGAGTCCCATCACGCCCAGGAAGGGCAGAACCACCAGAAAGACCACCAGCCCGGCCTGGAAGGCGCCGGCCATGCCCTTGAGGTTCACCCGTTTCCCGGACAGGAACCAGCCCCGCAACCAGACAAACCCCCCGCAGCCCGCAGCCAGAAACCAGCTGGTCCAGGGGGGCCTGGTGATGGTTTCCAGGCTCCAACCCAGGATATGCCAGCTCTGCTGGGCAAAAAGCACCGGCTTGAGGATCAGGACCGTGGCCAGGAGGCCCAGGGCTGCACCCAGGGCCCATTCCTTCAGCCTGGGCAGTTCCCGGGGCCGGATGAACCTGCCGCAGAGATAGGCGGCCGGGTAGAGGAGACAGCACAGCTCCAGGGGAACTCCGGCGGGCTTCTCTCCCGCCCTGGCGATAAGATCGAACAGGGCCGTGAGCCAGGCGGATTCCATGGCCATGAAAAACAGGGGCAAAATCCCCCAGTGGCCCGATATCTCCCTGAGCCTGCTCATGAGTCGTTCCTGGCGAAGTCGGCCGGTTTAAGAATCCGCTTTACCTTCAGCCGCCCCTCGGGCAGGGGGTTGTTGCCCACCTGAAAGGTAGCCACCGTGAATCCGGCCGCCCCCAGGAATTCCAAGTGGGCCTGGAGAGGAGGGGTGAGCCGGGCCGTGACCACCACCAGGGTGGCCCCCCAGGGCAGGCTGGCCTGGACCGACTCGAAGAATTGGGGAAAGGGCGGTCCTGATCTGGGCTGGAGGCGGGCCATGTATTCCAGGATCAAGGTCAAACGGTCCAGGCCCCCTGCGGGCCAGAGTCGGACCTGGTCCGCTCCTCCGGAGGAGACCGAGTTGCTTAAAAAGCCCACCGGGTGGCCCTGGTCGATGAGATGCCGAGCCAGCGAGGCCAAAAGGCTCAGGGCCAGCTCAAAGTGGACCTCTCCGCAAGGGGCCTTGAGCCCCTCGAACCATTCGGCTTCCAGGAAAAGAGCGGTCTTGAGCGAGGTGGTCGGCTCGAAGACCTTGGCCTGGAGAGACCGGTGCCGGGCGCTGGCCTTCCAGTGGATGTGCTTGAAAGGGACCTCCGGGGTGTAGCGGCGTAACCCGATGGTTTGGGTGGGGTCCTCGAAAATTCTGGTTTCGGCCTTGGTTTCGCCCAGGGGGTGGACCGTGGGCAGGACCGAACGGGACAGGGGGTGGACCTTGGGATAGACGATGATCTCGTCCTGCCGGCCCATGGCCCCGGTGCTGGGGACCAGGCCGAAAATGTCGGAGGAGGCGATTCCGGCCGGGGGCAGGGGATAGAGCCCTCTCCGGCGGCACTCCAGGACCAGGGGCCAGGAGGCCCGCCGATACCACAACAGCGGGGTGGCCAGCCTGAGGTGCCCGTTCTCTCCGGCTTTCCGCTGGATCTCCACGCCCCGAACGCCCAGGTTGCGGGGCATGACCTGATCGATCTCCAGCCGGGCCAAAGGCAGGGGCTTGCGGTTTTCAACCTCCATTTTCAGCTCAATGGAATCGCCCGGAAAGGCGCGGACGGCGCTTAAACTCCGGTCGAACAGAACTCTTTTCAGGGACAAGCCGGACCAGGTCCGGGCCACCACGCCCACGGCCAGAATCAGCCCGGCCAGGACGGCCGGCCCGGTCAGGCCCACCCAGACCGAGGCAAACATGACCGCCCCGGCGGCCATCAGGCCCCGGCGTCTGAATATAAATATTGTAACCTGGTTGTTCATCACCGGCCGGCCCGGCTTTTTGTTCCGCACAAGGCCTCTCCCAAAGAGCAAACAACGCCCGACCGTCTAATATAACAGACTCTTTGCCAGACTGAAAAAAATTCAATCTGCGGTCCGATCCGGACGGGAGAAATCCGGATACGCACTTTATGGCGCGTTGCCCCGGGCCGGCTAATAGGCTATAATTCGCCTCTGAAAATCGGCGAATAAACCGAAATCGAGGGCCTGCCGCCTTTGTCCGAGCTCCGGGCGACTGCCCACCCAAGGGATACTATGGGCCGTGATGCTTTCCCCCTGACCCCCGTTCAAGAAGAGATCCTGCACCAGTCCCTGCGCCAGCCTCTGGGCGCGGGGGTTTACCTGTCCCACCTGATTCTCCGCCTCGGGGGAGTGGTGGACGACCGGGTCCTGCTTCGGGCGGGCCAAAGAGTCCAGGCCAGGCATGACAGCCTCAGAACCGCCTTTGACTGGAGCGGAGAGGGCGAACCGGTCCAGACGGTTTTTCAGGAAGCTCCTCTGCCCTTTATCAGCGAAGACTGGCGGGAGGTTCCGGAAGGGGAGCGCAAGGGGAGGCTGAGGGGGTTCCTCATCGCCGACCGGTTCAACGGATTCGATCTTACCAAGGCGCCCCTGATCCGGTTGGCCCTGGTCCGTTACGGCCCGGCGGAATGCCGCCTGGTCCTGACCTTCCACCAGATCATCCTGGACAACCGCTCGGCGGCCGTGGTTCTGAAAGAGATCCTGGAATGCTGTCAGGCTCTGCGGCGGAATGAGGTGTGGTCTCCGCCCCCCGCGCCCGGCTTCGGCGATTTCGTCCTTTGGCTCAGGGGGCGGAGGGGCGCGGAGGTCGAATCGTTCTGGGGGGAGTATCTCAAGGGGTTCACTTCTCCCACCCCGGTGCCGCCTCCCCTGCCCCCGGAGCAGACCGGGGGCTGGGAGAAGAGGAACGAGCCGGGCGACACGGTCACGGCCGCCCAGGAAAGGCGGGTCCTGGACCGGGCCGCCACAGGAGCCCTGAATCGGCTGGCCGAGGACCTGGAATTGAGCCCGAGGATTCTCCTTGCGGGGGCCTGGGCCCTCATGTTGGGCCGCCACAGCGGTCAAGATGAGGTCCTCTTCGCGGTGATAGAGTCCATCCACCGCCTGGCCCCCCCTGAGCTGGTGGGAGTGGGCAACCATCTGGGCACGGCGCCCCTGCGGGTGGGGCTGAAGCCGGAAGGACGCCTGGACCGCTGGCTAACCGAACTGGCCCTGAACCACAGCGGACCCTCCAGCAACCAGGCCGCCTCCCTTTCCCATATCCGCTCTCTTAGTTCCATCCCCGGAGATGAGCCGCTCTTTGAAACCTACCTGTCCTTTGAAGAGGAGACAACCGGAGCCTCATTGGGCCCGGCCGGATGGGACGGGGACGGGCTGGAGGCGTCCTGGGAGACCCGGACCCCGGTGCCCCTTCTCCTGTCGGCCTCCCTGGGGGAGAAGCTGGTTCTGGAACTGGAGTACGATCGCCGCCGCTACGGGGAGGAGGCGGCCGCCAGGATGATCGACCAGGTGGAGACCACTCTTCGGTCCATGGCCCGCAACCCCAGGGTCCGTCTCAAGAACCTGAACGGCCTGACCGGGGCCGAGGCCCAAAGGCTTTTCAACGAATGGCAGCCGCCCCCGCCGCCGGAGCTGACCGAGGCCAGAATCCACGGCCTTTTTCAGGAGGCGGCGGCCCGCAACCCGGAGGCCCTGGCCGTCCGCCACGGCGAGGAGCGGATCAGCTACGGCCGGCTGGAGGAGGAGGCCAACCGCTGGGCCCATTATCTCCGCAGCCTGGGTGTGGGCCCGGAGACTCTGGTGGGGCTGGCCCTGGAACGCTCTATCGACCAGATCGTGGTCCTTCTGGCCGTCCTCAAGGCAGGGGGGGCCTATCTTCCCCTGGACCCGGATTATCCCCCGGACCGGCTCAACTACATGATCCGGGACTCCGGAGCGGAACTGGTGGTGGCCTCTGCCCGGATGGAGAACCTGGCCGGGCTCGGAGCGGGCCGGGTGATAATTTTGGAGGCGGCGGCCGAGAAGGTCCGGGAGCTTCCCCCGGATCCACCCCCCTGCCGTGTCTCCGGTGAGAATCTGGCCTACCTTATCTACACCTCCGGTTCCACCGGCCTGCCCAAGGGGGTCATGGTGGAGCACCGGGCCCTGGCCCACTACATTCTTCTTTCCTGCCTGCCCTACGGGATAAAACCCGAGGACCGCTGCCTCCAGTTCGCCTCCGCC
This sequence comes from Desulfarculia bacterium, assembly GCA_963662305.1. Classification (GTDB taxonomy): domain Bacteria; phylum Desulfobacterota; class Desulfarculia. Next base: position 695,103 of record OY759352.1, read on the forward strand.
AGTTTTGACACAGCCACGGAGGAGATCTTCACCGCCCTCCTGAACGGGGCCGCCTTGGTGCTGCGCACCCGTGAGATGTCCACCTCGGTCAAGGCCTTCTGCGGGGCCTGTCAAGAGTGGCGCCTGACCGTGCTGGATCTGCCCACGGCCTTCTGGCACCTTCTGGCCGAGGAACTGGAGCCGGGGGAATTGCCGCCGCAAGTCAGGATGGCCGTAATCGGAGGAGAGGAGGCCCTGCCGGACAAGCTGGCCCTGTGGCAATCCAAGGTGGGACCGAAGGTGGTTCTATACAATTGCTACGGCCCCACCGAGGCGACCATCGGGGCCACCCTGGCCGACCTGACCCGGGAGCGCGCCGGGGAGCATCTGCCGATCGGCCGGCCCATGAAGGCCGTGAGGGCCTATGTCCTGGGCCGGGATCTGACGCCTGTGCCCCAGGGTGCGCCGGGTGAGCTTTTTCTGGCCGGGCCGCAGTTGGCCCGGGGGTATCTCAACCGTTCGGAACTCACGGCGGAACGCTTTCCGGTGCTGAACCCGGCCCCCCCGGAGTTCCGGGGCAGCGACTTGGACCTGGGGGAGATCAGGTTGTACCGCACCGGCGACCGGGTCCTTCACCGCTCCGACGGCCAACTGCTCTACCTGGACCGCTACGACCGCCAAGTTCAGATCAGGGGTTTCCGGGTGGAGTTGGGCGAGGTGGAGGCGGTCCTGTCCGGGCACCCCGGGGTCAAGACCGCCCTGGCCCATGCCAGGGGGGACGGCTCCGGGGAGAAAAGCCTGGCCGGCTATATTCTGCCCCGCAAAGTTGAGAGCCGGGAACGGTTGAGGGCGGAGCTGGAAGAATTGCTGGCCGCCGGGCTTCCGGGCCACATGAGGCCCTCGGTCTTGATCTTCATCGACCGGGTGCCCCTGACCGGGGCCGGCAAGGTGGATTATGCCGCCCTGCCCGGACCGGAAACCGGCTCCAGGCAAACTCCGGCCCGCAGGCCCGGCCCGGACAACCGGCTGGAAGAGGAACTGACCGCCCTGTGGGAGGAGGTCCTGGGGGTGAAGGGAATCGGGGCAGGGGACAACTTCTTCGACCTGGGCGGCCACTCTCTGCTGGCGGTCAAGCTGATCAGCCGGATCGAGAAGATCCTGGGCCGCTCGGTCCATCCCCTACGGTTGTTTCAGAACCCCACCGTGGCCGGACTGGCCCGTGTATTGAGACGGGAGGACCAGGGGACCGCCCTGGGCTGTTTGGAGACCTTTCGCGGGGAAGGGGAAAGGCCGCCCCTGTTCTTTATCGGCTCCAGCCTCCTGGCGCCCAACTTGGCGCCTTATCTGGGAGATTCCCAGCCTTTCTACGGGCTCAACATCTTCGGGCTCCAGGGCCGGGACGGAGCGGCTCCCTTTCATTCCCTGGAAGAGATTGCCGGGCACTTCATCCGGGAGATTAAGCGGGTCCGGCCCTCGGGCCCATACCGCCTGGCCGGGTACTGCGCCGACGGCGACGTGGGCCGGGAGATGGCCTCCCAAATTATCAGGGCCGGGGAGAAGGTCGATTTTTTGTCTTACGTGGACGCCTTCTGGGAGGAGGACCACAACCGTCTGGGGCTGAAACGGCACTTGGCCAATCTGGACCGTTTCGGCCGTCCCTATCTCTGCTCCAAGATCCGCCAGAAAAAAAGAACCTTGGCGGCCAGGATAAAGGGCCGGACGGCCCGGCTAGAACATGCCGCACGCCGGAAACTCAATCTGGAGATTCCCCTCAGGCTCAAAACCGAGCTTTTCATCAACCGCTGGTTCGAGGCTCTCCACGGCTACCGCCTCCGGCCCTACCCTGGGGTTACGACCATCATCCTGGCGGATGAGTGGGGCGGGCGGGTCTCCCAGGAGGGAAAACGGCTGGCCGCCGGAGGGTACGTGCTCAAGGAAACCCCCGGCTTTCACGACAATCTGTTCGAGGAGCCTCAGGTAAGTCAACTGGGCCGGGTTTTGCGGGAGTGCCTGGAGGAGTTGGACGGGTAGGGCGTCGGGGGGCGACAACCGATCCCATGCTGCCGGTCCGAAACGGTCCCGGACGTGATGGAAATAAGTCGGCTGGATGAACCTGCTCGATTCTTCCGGCTGCCTGTTCTCCGGTTCCCTGGGACGAATCGTCGTAAAAATTATCGAACTGAGATTCGGGCTGCTCGCCTCCAACCTCGGGCCATCCCCGGAAGAATTATTTGAGTACCTGTCGCCGGGGCCTGAGGGCGATGAATTATATACAAAAAAGCGGAATATTGACCTTATCAGTTATGTTGAAGTATAATCAAATATGCCCATTCGGGCACGGGGGGGCTCAAGGGGTTCCAGAGTATCAAAGAGCACACGGCTTCCGGAATGAAACAGGATCATTCCATAAACCCGCGGGTGGGAAGTCTCGGCTGCCTCGTCGACTGAGCAAGTATGAATTAACTGGGTAATCCCGGCTAAGAGGGTTTTGGTTCTTAGGGCGTCCCGAAGGCACAAACTTCAGCGCGGCACATGCCGCAGGATCGGGAAATCAACTATGGGAAAATCATCTCTGGTTTTTTTCGCGGCGGCGATATTCCTTTTACTGCCAAGGGCTTTAATGGGCGGAGAAGAGCCTGCCATCCAACTGGCCGGCTTACGGGTGGTTGGGTCCGGTTATGGTCTGAATGGCACCGAGCTGCGTGCTTTTAACCAGTCATCCGGTACATCTCTCGTATTGCTCGTCCGGGCTCCGGATGGCAAAAAGATCGTAGAGGTGGATGATTCCAAATGCTCATTGACGGAATTCACGGATAACAGCGGCCATAATCTTCTGGATGGAGTGGACTGGGGCGGATTCCCGAAGGTGTCGAAAGACGGCCGGCTGGCCCTGGTTGAGGTTTCATCAAAAAACAAGCCTGCTCGGGATGCGTCCCGGCTTCAGGCCAAGGGAACCGTCCACTTGCGGGTAGCCTCTTCTGAACGCCTTGAAAAAATAGAAAATCTTAAACTGGCGGTGGGCACCAAAGCGAATATCCAGCAGGAAACCATACAGCTGGTGAAGGTTCAGAATGATCCCGACGGCATGGTTCTGGTGCTGCAGGTCAGCCGGAAGTTCAAAGACAATATGAAAGATATCCGCTTTTTTACGACAGAGGGGAATCTTTTGAACATATGGGGCCGGGGTTCCTTCACCTTCGGCAGTGCCGCTCAACTGGAGTACAACCTTGAAACAAAATTAAAACCGGAAGCGCTGAAAGTCGAGATTGATATCTGGCAGGGGCTGGAGACCTTGGATCTTGCTTTTGAAATCGAGTCGGGAGTGGGTATTTGATCATTACAGGCATGGTTGGTGAACGGCGGCAACCGGTTTGGGTAAATATCACAATACACAGTGCCCGTAACTTAAAAGTATGGTTTTCCTAAGGAGGTCTCGACAATGTTAAAAATCACAGCCGAAAAATGTGGGAACCGTTCGGTTCTCCTGCTCGTTTTTTCCCTCTTCTGGCTCTGGTCTCCATCCGTTGTCTCAGGGGAGACTGCGGGAGGCGACTCGCCGCAGGCGGTGTTTGATTTAGCCCAGGCAGCCGGGGCCAAAAAAGATTTCAGCACTCTGGCCAGGCTGGTGGCGAAGGCAGAACGGCCGATGTATGCATTCGTCACCGACATGGCCGTTGGTATGTTTGTGGAATTCTACGAGGGCGAAAAGGCTGCCGAGCTCAAAAAAAAGTATCAGGAAATTCAAAAGAAGCACGGGGTCAAAGAAGAGGTGGGAGGAGAGGAATTAAAAATTACCAATGAAACGCCCCAGGATGTTATCGACGCCCATATCCGTAAACGGGCGAAGGCGATGTATGCGGAAGTGGACGTGGTTGAGTATGTTCCGGAACTGATGCATATCGTAACTAATATGCCTGAAATGTCGGAACAGACCTTTTTCCCCCAGGAAAAGCTTACTGATCTCAAAATCGACGGGGACCGTGCGACCGGAATGGCCGGCAAGAAAAAGATATCCTTTATCCGCGATAACGATCGCTGGTATCTTTCGGCGGATGTCATGAACTAGTCGCCATTTTTAATTTCTAAGGTCGGAAAAATTAAGGCCTGAAAAACATCCGGTATTGCCGGGGCGGCCCGGTTGGATATAAAGAAGTGGAGCTATCCCGGGTGGAGATAACCGCCAGGCCCTGGACGTTCCCGGCCTGGATTCAAAACAAGCGGCTGTAAGAACCTGCTCGATTCTTACAGCCGCTTGTTTTCTGGCTCCCCGGGACGGACTCGAACCGCCGACAGGGTGGTTAACAGCCACCTGCTCTGCCAGCTGAGCTACCGGGGAACAATATTGAGCTACTCCTATATACCATCCACCCCGGCCAGTCAAGATTTTCCGTTTAACCCGGCCGGCCGGGGGGCGGGTTTCCGGGATCCGCCGGCGGAGTGGATCGCCGAACCCCCGATGCAACGCTATATTTTCAGCTTCTGGACATGACAGGGCCGGTGTTGGTATATTGCCGGTATAGTCGCAACACTTATCTGAGGATCGGATGTCCATTCGCTGGAAACTATTGGCCGTTCTTTTGGTCATCTCCCTGATTCCGTTGCTGTTCAACAGCTGGTTTGACCAAAGGGTCACCAGCCAGGCCGGTCGGGAACTGGGAAAATTGAACCGCCAGATCCTGATGGAGGGAGCCAAGCGCAATCTGATCATGATGGTCGGCGACTATGCCACCATAATCCGCCGGGAGCGGGAGCTTCTGGAGTTGCTCCTCCATGTCCAGGCCGAGAATGTGGAGCGGGCCCTGGCCGCGCCCAAAGCCGACCCGGGGCAGGTCTATTTTGACGAAAACTTTGATTTCAGGCGCAAACTTCCCCAGGGGGTGATCTTTTCCACCGAGCATTTTCACCGGGAGACGGACAAGGTTTCGATTCCCCTGGAGGTTTCCTACCTGGCCCAGTCCTTCCGGCTGGCTCCGGGGGTGGAGGTCAAATCCGTGGCCCGGGATGTGGCCCGGCTTTCGGCCGTGCTGCCCACCTACCGCTACCTGGAGCGTCAACATCCCAACCTGATCTTCTGGCAGACCACCAGCCTGGAGAACGGACTCCAGTCGGCCTATCCGGCCCACGGAAATTATCCCCAGGGCTACGACCACCGGGAGAAGGAATGGTATATCCGGGCCGGCGAGTCCGGTTCCCTGGTCTGGACCCCTCCCCGGATGGACGATTTCACCTCCCAGATAATTCTGACCATCTCCCAGCCGGTGGAGGGGCCGGGCGGCGACTTCGCCGGGGTCACCTCAATCGACGTGCCCCTGCCGGCCCTGCTCCAATCCACCAAGCTTCCCTCGGAATGGTCGGCCGCCATGCGGTCCCTCATCGTGGATCTTTCCTTCTACCCCGACTCGGACGAACTGGGTTTGAGGATCATCGCCGACTACAGCAACCAGTCCCAGGTCGGTCCCCGGCCCCGGCCGGAAGGGCTGGGGTGGCTCAAGGGCAGCGACAAATGGCAGCAGGAGGCCATGATCCAGGAGATGATCGCCGGCCGGTCCGGGGTGGTCCAGATGGCTTTTCAGGGGCGGGAATCCCTGTGGGCCTTCGGCCCGGTGGACGGGGGCCGGACCTACCTGGTTTACATCATGCCCCACGACGAGATCGTCTCCGAGGCCGATGCCGCCGAACAGTATGTCCTGGAGAGAACCAGCGAACAGCTCCGGGCCACCGGCCTGACCCTCCTGGTGGTGGTGGTGATCGTGGCCCTCCTGTCCTTTATCGGCTCCCGGACCATAACCCGGCCCATTCAGGACCTGCTGGCTGCGGCCCGCCGTATATCCGAGGGTGATCTGGAGGCCCGGACCGAGATCAAGACCAAGGACGAGCTGGCCGAGCTGGGGCGGTCCTTCAACGACATGGTCCCCAAACTCCAGGACCAGATGCAGCTCCGCCAATCCCTCAATCTGGCCATGGAGGTTCAGCAGAACCTCCTCCCGGGAACGCCGCCCCAGATAAAAGGCTTCCAGGTGGCCGGCCGCTCCATCTACTCCGATCAGACCGGTGGGGATTACTATGATTTCCTGTACTTGAACGGGGGGGAATCCAACTGCCTGGGGGTGGCCATCGGCGATGTTACCGGACACGGGATCGCGGCCGCGCTGCTGATGACCACGGCCCGGGCCATGGTCCGCTCCCTGGCCTGCGGTCCGGGAGGCATGGCCGAGATGATGTCCGTGGTCAACCAGAGACTGACCGACGACACCTACGCCGGCCGGTTCATGACCCTCTTCTATCTGGTCATCGACGTGGACCGGAGGTCCTTCCACTGGGTGGCCTCGGGCCACGACCCGGCCGTGGTCTACGACCCGGCCAGGGACAGTTTCGAGGAACTGGGGGGGGCGGACATCCCCCTGGGGATCAATCCGGACTGGAAGTTCAAGGAGTTTTCCCGGAGTGACTGGTCGCCGGGGCAGATAATCGTCCTGGGGACGGACGGCATCTGGGAGTCCCGCAACCCCCAGGGGGAGATGTTCGGCAAGGAGGCCCTGAACCGGATCATCCGCGACTCTGCGGACGGCTCGGCCGAGGAATTGATCGGGGCCATCACCCTGGCCCTGACCGAATTCCGCCAGGAGCGGGTCCAGATGGACGACGTCACCGTGGTGGTGATCAAGGTCCAGGACCCCGAGGAGACCTAACGGCCTCTTTCGCGCCTAAAAAGGGTTCGTTACTTCAGCCGGTCCTCCTGGAAGATCGTATCCAGCACCTGGAGCACATAATCCACGTCCTCTTCGCCGATGACCAGGGGCGGTTTCATCTTGAGCACGTTGTGCAGGGGGCCGTCGGTGCTCAGGAGGACGCCGAAATCCTTGGCCCGGTTGATGATGTGGTCGGCCTCCTCGGCGGCCGGCTCCAGGGTCTCCCGGTCCCGGACCAGCTCCGCCCCGATGTAGAGCCCCAGGCCCCGGACGTCGCCGATAAGGGGGTACCTGGATTTCAGGTCCCTTAACCCGGCCAGGATTCGCCCGCCCATGAGCCGGGCGTTCTCCTGGAGGTCCTCCTCCTCGATTACCTTGAGCACGGCCGATCCGATGGCGCAGGAGACCGGGTTTCCGCCGAAGGTGTTGAAATACTCCATCCCGTTGGCGAATGCCTGGGCGATCTCCCGGGTGGTGACCACCGCGGCCAGGGGGTGGCCGTTGCCGATAGGTTTGCCCAGGGTTACGATGTCCGGGACCACCTCCTGGGTCTCGAAGGCCCAGAACTTTTCCCCGGCCCGGCCGAAGCCCACCTGAACCTCGTCGGCGATGCACAGCCCTCCGGCCCGGCGGACGTGCCCGAAGGCGGCCTGCATATAGCCTTCCGGCAGGACCACCTGGCCCCCGCAACCCAGCATGGGCTCGCAGATGAAGGCGGCCGGGCCCCGGCCCTGGGCCTTGATCTCCTCCACGGCCCGGAGCACGTCCTTGGCGTAGGCCTCTCCGGTCTCCCGGTCAGACCCCTTGTGCGCACCCCGGTAGCCGTCGGGCATGGACACGGTCTGGACCCACTCCGGGGCGCCCCGGCCGCCGGGGCCGTCGTGCTTGTAGGGGCTGATCTCGATCAGGGCCTGGGTGTTGCCGTGGTAGGCTCCGTCCACGGTGATCAGATCCCGCTGATTCGTGTAGGTCCGGGCCAGGCGCAAGGCCAGCTCGTTGGCCTCGGACCCGGAGCAGACAAAAAAGCAGACCGACAAGGGCTCCGGGAACTTGGTCAGGAGGGCCTCCCCGAAAGCCACGATGTTGTCGTGGAGGTAGCGGGTGTTGGTGTTGAGCACGGCCATCTGGCGCTGCCCGGCGGCCACCACCTTGGGGTGGCAGTGGCCCACGTGGCAGACGTTGTTGACCATGTCCAGGTACCTCTGGCCGGTGTGGCTGTAGAGATACTGCCCCCGGCCCCGGACGATCTTGAGGGGTTCTTGGTAGGAGATGGACAGGTTGGTCCCGAATGATTTTCGGCGCAGATCCAGGATCTCCCCGATGCCTCTTCCCCCAGGTGTCGGGGTATCCCCCAGGCCCAGGATCGGGCCGGGATCCGGGCTGTTGGCCCTCCATACGGGCTCCCGGCTGGGCGGGGCCACGCCCGGGAAGGTCCCCTCCTCGCCCAGCAGATCCAGGACGATCTGGAAATGGAGGTGGGGCGGCCAGCCGCCGTTGACCTTGCTTTCTCCCACCCGGGCGAACGCTTCACCCCGGGCGATCCCTTGGCCGACTGAAAGACCCTCCAGGGTCTCCCGGCTCAGGTGGCCGTAAAGGGTGCAAAAGACATCCCCCTCTCCGGTCTCGTGTTCCAGGATGACGGCTGGACCGTAATCCAGGGGCGCGGCGTTGTCCTTGAAACCGTGGACCCGGCCCTCCATAAAGGCCCGCACCGGCGCGCTCGGCTCTGTGAACAGATCGATTCCCATATGAATGGTCCGTTGCTCCGGCAGTTCCTCGGAATCGGACTTAAAGTCGTCGTTGGTGTAGATCGGTCGGGCTTCCCCGTAGCGGCCCAGGGCCGCCCCTGCTCCTCCCCCGGCCTTGCTTAGGGCCACGGTTGCGGAAATGGCCGCCGCGATTTTGTCCCCGTCATCCGTGGAGGCCAGCAGGGGTGAGTCCACCCCCAGGTCCAGCACGGGCAGCTCGCGGCCTTGCAACTCCTCCTCCAGCAGGGAGGAGAACTCCCCGCTGTGGGCCGCCAGCCAGGCCTTGATCCGCCCGCCTCCGGGCACCGGCTCCAGGCCGCAGACCTCCCGAAAAAGATAGAGGGCGTAGCGGGGATGGACCTGGTTCAACTTGGCCAGCAGCTCCCAGGCCTGTTGCTCGCTGATGCGCAGATAGTCGTTGTCCGGGTTGAGCCGGGCCTGATGGGCCGAGTGGCAGACCGAGGCGCACAGCCGCATGCAGATAAGGTCGAACAGGGCGGCCAGTTCGGCCCGGCTCAGGGGCCGGGCCCGGTGGTATCCGCCCACGATCCAGGAGGCTGCGCCCAGGGGATCCTTCTTGCCCAGCATGGCGTAGGCGCAGGTAATGGCCAGGTCGTTGACCCGGTGGGAGAAGACCATGTCCCCGAAATCGATGACCCCGCTCACCTCCAGGGACCAGCGATCCTTGGGGGCCACGATGATGTTGTAGTCGTTGCCGTCGTTGTGGATGGCTTGCCTGGGCAGCTCCCCCACCAGGGGCAGGGTCCGCTCCCGGTATCCGGCCAGGAAGTCCTCCACCAGGCCCCGGCCCTCCGGCTCTTGGATCTCGGGCAGGTGCCGCTCCACCACCTCCCCGGCCCGGGCCAGGTCCCAGTGAAACTCCCGGTGCAGGGCCGGGTGGTCGAAGTCCTCCAGGGCCTGGTCCAGGCGGCCGTAGAATCGGCCCAACCCGGTCAGCAACTCCCGGCCGTGGGGCCGGACCAAGGCCAGGGGCCGGCCCGGCAGATAGGGCAGAAGGCGAACAAAATGAGAAACTCCGTCCCGCTCCCAGCGGGATATCTCCCGGCCCTGCCGGTCCGGGATCACCCGGGGGCAGACGCTCCTCTCCCCGGCCTTGGCCCGGAGGTGGGCCATGGCCTTGTTCTGGAAATCCAGGACGTCCTCTTGTTCCGTGGAGTTGGCCACCTTGAGAACGTATTCTTGACCGGTTCCGGTGCGGAGATAAAAGTTCTGGTCCCGCTCGCTGGGCAGCTCCCGGAGCTCTCCCTTCAGACCGTAAAGCTCTCGGGCCGCCTCCTCTGCCTGGACCGGGGAGAAACAAGGAGCTTGGGTGACCGGGGAGGGCATGGGCTCGCCTCCTTTTAGCATCCGATTCCTGACCGGGAATCGGGGACAACACTCTTGGATTGGATATAGTTATCGACGGAGACCGACTATAGAGTAAAGCCAAGGGGTAGTCAATCGGGGTCGCCCCCTGAAGGTGAAGATGAGGCGGTTGACTTTCCGGGCCCGGCCGGCCTATCTTTTTGAAGTCGCCGAGGGTCTGCAGGCCCACCGGGCCGAAACCCGAAACAGAGACAACCCGGGCAAGAGGTAACATTTATGCCCTATGTGGTGGACGCGCATTCAGACATGCTCAACGATCTGCTGGCCCGGATTCAGGCCGGCGAAAGGGACGTTCTCAAAAATAGATGGCTGCCGGGCATGAGGGAGGGCGGGATCAATCTGCGGGTCACGGCCCTGTACAGCGACCCGGTCTGGCTGCCCGAAATGGCCCTGTGCCGGTCCCTGGACATGGCGGCGGTGCTGGTGGAGGAATTGGACGGCTGCCCTGAGGCGGTGCTGTGCAAGTCTTACGGGGACATCCTCCAGGCCGAGCAGGAAGACAAAATTGGGTTCATCCTGGGCATGGAGGGGGCCGAGCCGCTGGGCACGGACCTTCACCTGCTGCGCATTTTCTACGAACTGGGGTTGCGGGTCCTGGGCTTGACCCACGCCCGGCGCAACGCCCTGGCCGACGGGGCGCCCTTTTTCCCGGTGCGCTCCGGCCGGGTGGGCGGGCTCTCCCACGTGGGGCTGGCCATGGTGGAAAAGGCCCAGGAACTGGGCATCGTTATCGACCTTTCCCACCTCAACGAGAAGGGTTTCTGGGATGTGCTGGATCTGGCCAGGCCGCCCCTGATCGCCTCCCACTCCAACGCCCGGGCCGTCCACGACCATCCCCGCAACCTGACCGATGAGCAGATAAGGGCCCTGGCCGACGGGGGCGGGGTCATGGGGCTGAACGTGGACCGGTTCATCGTGGGCGGCGCGGACCTGGAGAAGGCCTACGCCCACTTGGACCATCTGGTCAAGGTGGGGGGCGAGGAGCACGTGGGTCTGGGGCCCGACTTCTGCGACTACCTCCTGGACCTCCTCTCTCCGGTGGAGCGGGCCCAGGTGCCCGAGGGCGGCGGGCTGCCGGTCAAAGACCTGGAGGGAGACCGGGACATGGCCCGCATCGCCGGGGACCTGGGCAAAAGGGGCTACAAGCCCCGGACCATAGAGCTGATCCTGGGGCGCAATTTCAGGCAGATATTCAAAGAGGTATGGGGGGATTAACCCTCGGCCCGGTTTCGGCGGGGCGGCAAAATACTTTTGACCTGAAAAATTAAGTTGACCCTTCCTTCCGGAATAACTTATGATTTTATGGTTAGAGGTTACAACTTCCGGCGTCGCACCTTTAACCGCCGGGAGCATCCATTTTCGATTTCGCCTATTCGCCTATAGATTTTCTTCTTGGAGAATCAGAAGAGTGCCTTTGGAGAGCCACGGGCCCGGCTCCTCCCAACAGGCGGGTTTTACCCACCTAACGGGCCCACGGGAAAGGAGGGGTAATGAGAAAAGTATTCACCCTTATTCTTTTGCTCACGGCGCTACTGGCCCTTAGCGCCTCCCCGGCGGCCCTGGCCGCGGGAAGGTCGGACGTGCTGGTGGTGGGCATGGCCATCAGCGACATCATCTCCCTGGACCCGGCCAAGGCCTTCGAGTTCTCCGGGGTGGGGGTGGAGGTCCAGATCTACGACCGGCTGCTGGACTTCGAGCCGGGCAAGTTCGACAAGCCGATTCTCTCCCTGGCCGAATCCTACAAGGTCAGCGAGGACGGCAAGACCTGGGAGTTCAAGCTCAAGCCCGGGGTCAAGTTCCACTCCGGCAACGAGGTCACGGCCGAGGACGTGGTCTACTCCTTCCAGCGGGTGGTCCTCCTCAAGGACCAGCCCTCCTTTATCCTGACCCAGTTCGGCATCACCCCCGACTCCCTCAAGGCCCTGGACAAGCACACCGTCCAGATCAGCCTGGACAAGAAGTACGCCCAAGGCATCTTCTTCTCCTGCCTGGCCGCCGGGGTGGCCTCCGTGGTGGACTCCAAGGTGGTCATGAAGCACGTGGAGAAGACCGACAAGTATCCTGACGGCGATTACGGCCTGACCTGGCTGACCCGGAACTCGGCCGGCTCCGGCCCCTTTAAGCTGGTCGCCTGGCAGAAAAACGACAAGGTCGTCCTGGACGCCTTTCCCGGCCACTTCATGACCCCGCCCAAGGTCAAGCGGGTGGTGATCAAAGAGATCAACGAGGCCACCAGCCGACGCCTCCAGGTGGAGAAGGGCGACATCGACGTGGCCTACCAGATGTTCCCGGACCAGATCAAGGAGCTGAAAAAGAACCCGGACATCGAGATCAAAAGCGTTACCGGGTTCCCCATCACCTACATCGGGATCAACGTCACCTTCGGCCCCCTGAAGGACCCCAGGGTCCGCCAGGCCCTCCGGTTCGCCGTGGACTACGACGGAATCATCAACAACATCATGGGTGGCGCGGGCAAGCCCATCAACAGCTTCATCCCCGAGGGATTTGCCGGTTATACCGACAAGCTGTGGTACAAGCACGACGTGGCCAAGGCCAAGGAGCTCCTCAAGGAGGCCGGGTTCGCCGACGGGTTCGAGGTGGTCATGGACCACGGCGACCAGTCGCCCTATCCCGAGATCGCCCAGGCCATCCAGAACTCCCTGGCCGAGGTGGGGATCAAGGTCAAGCTCAACAAGATGATCACCTCCCAGCTGTGGCCCAAGTACCGGGCCCAGAAACACCAGCTGCTCCTGGCCCGCTGGGGCCCCGACTACATCGACCCCCAGACCAACGCCCAGCCCTTTGCCGACTACAAGGCCAAGCAGCTGTGCTGGCGCAACGTCTACTACAACGACGAGACTTCCGACCTGATCGCCCAGGCCGGGGTGGAGATGGACAACGACAAGCGGATCGCCCTGTACATGAAGGCCAACGAGATCATCCAGGAGGACGGCCCCTACGTCTTCCTGGTCCAGCCGCTGTACGAGCACGCGGTCCGCAAGAACATCAGCGGCTTTTTCGCCGCCCCGTCCTTTGACCTGTGGAAACTCTATCCCGTGGCCAAGAAGTAGGCTGAACCCAATCCGGCCCCCCGGTTATTTCCGGGGGGCCTTTTCCCAGGGCGCCGCCTTGAAAAATTGGGCCGGCCGGCCGAAAATGATAAACAATCAAAGCAAAAAGACGCCGATATTTTTTTAAAGGGCACTTAGCGAACTAATCATGGGCCGATACATCCTCCGCCGCCTGGTGACCCTGACCATCACCCTTTTGGGGATCATGGTCATGACCTTCTTCATCTCCCTGGTGGTGCCCATGGACCCCCTGACCTCCATCGCCGGGCCCCAGGCCCCCCAGGAGACGGTGGAACGGCTGCGCCAGCTCTACGGGTTCGACCAGCCGGTCTACGTCCAGTTCGGCCGCTACGTCAAGCGGCTCTCCCAGGGCGATTTGGGGACCTCCTTCCAGACCGGGCGGCCGGTTCTGGAGGATATCACCTCCTATTTCCCGGCCACCATCGAGCTGGCCACCACGGCCTGCATCCTGTCTGTTATACTGGGCATTCCCCTGGGCATCCTCTCGGCCGTGTACCGCAACCGGCTCATCGACCATTTCTCCCGGATCCTCTCCCTGGTGGGGGTCTCCATGCCCGTGTTCTGGCTGGGCTTGGTCCTGCTGCTGATCTTTTACTTTAAGCTGGGCTGGCTGCCCGAGCCCGGCCGGCTGGACATCATGCTCCTGGAGCCGCCCCGGGTCACCGGCATGATCCTGGTGGACGCCCTGCTGGCCTGGGACTGGGAGGTCTTCTGGGACGGGCTCAGGCACATGATTATGCCGTCCGCGGTCCTGGCCCTGTGGGGGCTGGCCGGGATCGCCCGGATCGTCCGCTCCTCCATGCTGGACGTGCTCTCCCAGGAGTACATCAAGACGGCCCGGATCAAGGGCCTGGCCGAATTTTTCGTTCTGACCAGGCACGCCCTGCGCAACGCCCTGATCCCGGCGGTGACGGTCATCGGGCTGACCTACGGCGGGCTGCTGGAGGGCTCGGTCCTGACCGAGACCATCTTCTCCTGGCCCGGACTGGGGCGCTACCTGGCCACGGCCTTCCTGACCTTGGACCTCAACGCGGTGGTGGGCGGAACCATGCTGGTGGCCTTCTCCTTCTCCTTTGTCAACCTCCTGGTGGACCTGGTCTACGCCTACCTGAACCCCCAGATAAGGCTGGCCGGACGATGAACGGCAAGGCCGAGACCATGGACCGCAGCGCGGCCCGCAAAAGACGCCGGGAGGCCCGGACCCGCTACCTCAAGGACAGCTTTACCCTGTGGCGCCGGAACAGGCTCATGGTGGTGGGCACCGTCATTATCCTGGCCCTGATCGGAGTGGCCGTAATCGCGCCCCTGCTGGCCACCCAGAGCCAGTTCGAGCAGACCCTGGCCGACCGGCTTCTGCCGCCCTCGGGAGAGCACTTCTTCGGCACCGACTCCCTGGGCCGGGACATCTACTCCCGGGTGGTCTACGGGGCCCGGGTGACCCTGACCATCGCCTTTCTGGTGGCGGCCATCTCCACGCCCCTGGGGATGCTCATCGGCATCCTGGCCGGGTACTTCGGCGGGGCCGTAGACGAGATTCTGATGCGCGTGGCCGACATTTTCCTGGCCTTTCCCAAACTGATCCTGGCCATCGCCTTTGCCGCGGCCCTGGGGCCCGGGGTGGAGAACGCCATCGTGGCCATCGCCATCGCCAACTGGCCCAGCTACGCCCGGCTGGCCCGGGCCGAGACCCTGGCCGTGAAGAACAACGACTACATCCAGGTCTTAAGGGTCCTGGGGGCCGGAAACCTGCGGATCATGTTCGGGCACATCGCGCCCATGTGCCTCTCCTCCATCATCGTCCGCATGAGCCTGGACATGGGGACCATCATCCTCACCGCGGCCGGGCTGGGCTTCCTGGGCCTGGGGGCCCAGCCGCCCACCCCGGAGTGGGGCCTCATGGTGGCCGACGGCCGCGATTTCCTGGTGGACCAGTGGTGGGTCTCCACCCTGCCCGGATGCGCCATCCTGGTGGTGGTCATGGGTTTCAACCTCCTGGGCGACGGGATCAGGGACATCCTGGATCCCCACCAGAGGCAGAGCTGAGAGCGGCATGGCGGCAGAGAACCACACCCCCCGGAACCGGCTGCTGGAGGTGGAGGACCTTCGGGTCCACTTCCACACCCTGCGGGGCGTGGTCCACGCCCTGAACAAAGTCTCCTTTCACCTGAAGGCCAAGGAGACCCTGGGGCTGGCCGGGGAGACCGGGTGCGGCAAGTCTGTCACGGCCAGGAGCATCCTGCGGCTCATCGACCCTCCGGGGAGGATCGTGGCCGGCTCCGTCCGCTTCCAGGGCCGGGAGCTGCTGGACCTGGAAGAGCACGAGATGCGCAAGCTGCGGGGCAGCCAAATCTCCATGATCATGCAGGAGCCCAAGATGTCGCTCAACCCGGTGGTCCGGGTGGGCAAACAGGTGGCCGAGACCCTCCTGATCCACCAACCCTCCCTGAGCCACAGGGCGGCCCGGGAGCGGGCTGTGGAGATGCTGGCCAGCCTGGGCATTCCGGACCCGGCCCGGGTGGCCCGGCGCTACGCCTACGAGCTTTCCGGGGGCATGGCCCAGCGGGTCATGATCGCCATGATGCTGGTCACCCGGCCCCGGCTCTTGATCGCCGACGAGCCCACCTCGGCCCTGGACGTGACCATCCAGGCCCAGATTTTGGAACTGATGAAGGTTCTGGTCCGGGAGATAGACACGGCCGTGCTCATGATCACCCACGACCTGGGGGTCATGGCCGAGTCCTGCGACCGGGTGGCGGTGATGTACGCCGGCACGGTGGTGGAGATTGGCCCGGTCCGCGACGTGCTGAAAAGGCCGGTCCACCCCTACACCCAAGGGCTGCTCCAGACCATCCCGGACCAGGCCGCGCCGGACCAGCCGCTTTACTCCATCAAGGGCAGCGTGCCCAGCCTGCTGGAACTGCCCCCAGGATGCGCCTTTGCCCCCCGGTGCGAGCAGGCCATGGCCCGCTGCCGCAAGGAGATACCGCCCCTGTACGCCCTTAACGGGGAACACGGTTCGGCCTGTTTCCTTCAGGAGAGGGGGTAGGAGAAACCTTGAACCGCCTGCCCGAAAACCGACCGCTCCGGGAGCAGAGGAGCGGGGACCTGGCCGCCCAGGTCCGGGAGGAGCAACCCCTGCTCCGGGTCCGGGGACTGCGGGTCCACTTTCCCATCGGCGAGGGGCTGCTGGGCCGGCCCAAGGCCACGGTCAAGGCCCTGGGCGGGGTGGACCTGGACCTGCGCCGGGGCGAGGTCTTCGGCCTGGTGGGCGAATCCGGCTGCGGCAAGACCACCCTGGGCCGGGCCGTGGTGGGGCTGGCCCCGGTCACGGAGGGGGAGATCCTTTTCCAGGGCCGAAGCATCGTGGGCCTTTCGGGCCGGGAGGCCTTTGAGCGGGCCCGACGGATTCAACTCATTTTCCAGGACCCCTACTCCTCCCTGCACCCCCGCAAGACGGTCTGCGACCTGGTGGGGTTGGGGTTGAGGCTGCACCACCTGGCCCGGCCCGAGGACCTGGACGAGCAGGTCCTGATCATGCTCCGGCGGGTGGGGTTCAAGGCCGAGCACATGTACCGCTACGCCCACGAGTTCTCCGGGGGCCAGCGCCAACGCATCGCCCTGGCCCGGGCCCTGGTGCTCCACCCGGAGCTGCTGATCCTGGACGAGCCTACCTCGGCCCTGGACGTCTCGGTCCAGGCCCAGATATTGAATCTTTTAAAGGAGCTGCGGGCCGAGTTCAACCTGACCTACCTGTTCATCTCCCACGACCTGGGGGTGGTCCACTACATGTCCCACCGCATCGGGGTGATGTATCTGGGCAACATCGTGGAAAGCGGCCCCACCGAGGAGATCTTTCAGCGTTCCCGGCACCCCTACACCCGGGTTCTGCTCTCCTCCCTGCCCTCCATCGACCCGGACAACCCGCCCCAAAGGGTGGTCCTGGAGGGCGACCCGCCCACACCCATCAACCCCCCGCCGGGCTGCCCCTTCGCCTCCCGCTGCCGCCAGGTCCAGGACCTGTGCCGCCGGGAAAAACCGCGCCTCAACCCGGTCCAGGGCCGTCCGGACCACCTCTGCGCCTGCCATTTTCCCGTTTCCCCATAAATCCCGGCCCCGGTCCGGATCGAAATGCTTAACGGTCTTTGCCGGTTCCGGGGTTGAACAATAATCTATCCAGGCCAATTGCTATTAAAAGATAATGGGCAACTTGTCTCCTTCCTTGGATTGGGGTAATATTATTTACCGATAATTTTCCTGAATACATTTTGGCGACCGGGATGGATTACAAATACCGTCCCGTTTTAAATTAGGGACCGAGTACAACTCGGAGAAGACGGCGCCCCAAGGATGAGCAACCAAAAACAGACAGTCCGGATATCGGCCCGCCGCCTTTTCAGAAAGAGAGCCGCCGTCGGTTTGACAAACCGTGCCCTGTTGCTTGCGGCGGGGTGGCTGTTCTTGGTTATGGCCCCGGTTTGGGGAGGAGGTCTTCCGCCCTGGGCTCGGACCGGAGCTCAGGTCGTCCTGCTGGCCCGGGGGGATCGCAGCTATCCGCCCTACGAGTACCTGGCCGAAAGAGGGCAACCAAATGGATTCAATGTGGAAGTTCTGGGGGCCGTGGCCCGGGTCATGGGCCTTGATATCAGGATTGGGTTGGAATCCTGGGGCCGGGTGCGAAGCGATCTAGAACAGGGTCGGATAGACATTATCACCGGCATGTACTACTCCCCCGAACGGGACCGGAAAGTGGATTTCTCCGTTCCCCACATCATGGTCTCCCATGGGATTTTTATCCGCAAGGGGTCGTCGATAAGATCGCTGAAAGAGCTGAAGGGCAAGGCCGTGATTGTCCAGCGCGACGATATCATGGACGATTATGTTTCAGGAAAAAGTCTTTCGCCGAATATAATCCGGGTCAAGGATCAGCTCGACGCCCTCCGCCTGCTTTCCTCCGGCCGATATGATGCGGCCCTCATCGCCAAGCTGCAGGGCCAGTACCTGCTGGACCGCTACGGCCTGTCCAACGTCAAGGCGGTGGGGCCTCCGATCCTGCCCCGGAAGTATTGCTTCGCCGTCAGGGAGGGCAACCGGGAACTGCTGCTCCAGTTGAACGAGGGGTTGAGCATCATCAAGGCCACCGGCCGTTACGACGAGATCTACAACAAATGGTTCGGGGTATACCGGGAGGGGTTCCTGGAGAGCCGCCATCTGGGATACTTCTTGATGTTTCTGGTTCCTCTGGTGCTTCTCCTTGTCGCCGCCTTTTTGTGGTCACGGTCGTTGAAGAAAACGGTCAGGCGGAGAACAGCCGACCTGGTCGAGGCCAACTGGAGGCTCCAGGGCGAGATAGCAGCTCACAAAAAGGCCGCCGCAGCTCTTGAATCGGCCGAGGCCAGGCTGGAGCATCTCGCTTTCAGGGGGCCGGTGGTGATATATGCGGTCAAGCCGGAGCCCGAACTGCCGACCGTCTTTATCAGCCCCAATATCGAAAATCTGATGGGCTATTCTCCGGAGAGCTTTTACGGCGATTCCAATTTTTGGATTGACCGAGTTCATCCCCAGGACCGTGAGCGGATCAAAAGGGGCCTTTCCGAGATCAGGGAGTCAGATCATCTTGTCCGCGAATACCGTTTCCGCGGAAGCGACGGCGCCTACCGCTGGATGCACGACGAGGAGATCTTGGTCCGGGACGAGATCGGCAAGCCGGTGGAGTTCATCGGCTACTGGATGGATATCACCGAAATAAAAAAGTCCCAGCAGGAGAAGGAATCCCTGGAGGCCCAGCTGCGCCAGTCCCAGAAAATGGAGGCCATCGGAACCCTGGCCGGCGGACTGGCCCACAACTTCAACAACATCCTCCAGGCCATCTCCGGCTATGTCCAGCTTTTGCTTATGGGCAAGGACGAGGACGACCCGGACCGGAATTACCTGACCAGAATCGACCGCTCGGGAAAACGCGCCTCGGAGTTGATCGGTCAGATACTGACCGTCAGCCGGAAGAGCGAAACCCGTCTTGTCCCGCTGGACCTCAACCAGGAAATAGCCCAGACCGCCATGCTTCTGGAGCGGATTATTCCCGGGATGGTGGAGATAAAAACCGAACTCGCCCCCGACCTCGATCCCATAAAAGGCGATCCGGCTCAACTGGAGCAAGTCATCATGAACCTGGGGACCAATGCCCGGGACGCCATGCCCCAGGGCGGCAGGCTCGTCATAAAGACGGAGAACGTATTTCTAGACGAGGAGTTCTGCCGGACCCGGTTGGGGATGGATCCGGGACCCCATGTCCTGCTTGAGGTTTCGGATACGGGGCCGGGCATTGCCCAGGAGAACATCCAGCAGATTTTCGAGCCTTTTTTCACCACCAAAGAGAAAGGCCGGGGAACGGGGCTGGGCCTGTCCATGGTCTACGGTATCGTCAAGGGGCATGGGGGCGAGATTATCTGCCAATCGGAGCCGGGGCAGGGGGCCATTTTCCACATTTATATACCTGGGTATAAAGAAAAAATACGGGTTTTACGGGGAGGGCGGGAGAACGAAAACGGACTTCCGGGAGGCAGGGAATTGATTCTTCTGGTGGATGATGAGGAATCCATTCTGGAAATCGGCCGAGAGTTGCTGACCCGGGTGGGCTACCGGGTCATGGAGGCCCGAAGCGGGGAAGAGGCCCTGGAGCTGCTGTCGCGGAATGACGAAAAGGTCGACTTGGTCATTCTGGACCTGAGCATGCCTGGAATGGGGGGCCACCAGGCCCTCCTCCGTCTTCGGGAGTCCAAACCGGACGCGAAGGTCATAATAGCCAGCGGCTTTTCGGCCAAGATTCAGATCAAGGATTCAATACAGGCTGGGGCCAGCGGCTTTATCGCCAAGCCCTATCGGTTATCCGACATGCTGAAAGAGATAAGGACGGTCCTAGACGGCTGAGCCTGGGGTCGATCCGTTTCCCTCCGTTCGCTCCATGAACCCGGCAAAGGCCGGGCCGGTTTGACAAACAAGAGGGTTTAGGCCAGACTGGCTCCCAAATCCAGAGTTTCAAAAGCGGATTATGCCAGGTCTCAAACGGCCATCCCGGTTCGCGGGGTGGCCGTTTTTTTTGTTTTATTTTCGGTGAATGGGAGCGGGGCGGATGAGCACGAGGATCATGGTTCTGGCGGTTTACGGCCTGGGAGTTTTCATTATCGGCTGGCTGGCCAAATCGAAAACGGGTCGAGGGCCGGAGGACTACTTTTTGGCCGGTCGGGGATTGGGCCCCCTGGTCTTTCTGGGGACCATGACCGCCACCAATTTTTCGGCCTTTACCGTTTTCGGAGCCTCGGGCGCGGGCTACCGGGACGGGTTCGCCTTCTACCCCATCGTCGGGTTCGGCACGGGCTTCATGGCTTTGACCTTCTGGTTTCTGGGTCGCCGGATCAGGAGCCTGGGCCTGGAGGGCGGAATCCTGACGCCGCCGAATCTGATCCGGCGGCTTTACTCTTCGCCCGGCCTGTCAGCTCTTTTCGCCGTGATCATGATCCTCTACACCCTGCCCTATATCGCCCTCCAGCCCATGGCCGCGGGCTATGCCCTGAAATCGCTGCTGGGGCTGGACTACTTTACCGGGGCCGCCCTGGTGACCGGGCTGATCGTGATCTACACCCTGCGGGGCGGGCTGCGTTCCGTGGCCTGGACCGATTTGCTCCAGGGTTCGGCCCTCCTGGCGCTGATGCTCCTGGCCCTGGTGGTAGTGACTCACCAGGCCGGGGGCTTTGTATCGGCAGGGAAGAAGATCATGGCCACCCACCCGGAGCTGTTCTCCCGGCCCGGCGGCCGGGGCTCCTACACCCCGGCGGTCTGGTTCTCTTTTATCCTGCTGTGGTTTTTCTGCGACCCCATGTTCCCCCAGCTCTTCCAGCGTTTCCTGACGGCAAGGGAGGAGCGGACCATCCGGGCGACCATGATCGCCTACCCCTTTGTCTGCTCCCTGGCCTTTCTCCTGCCCGTGACCATCGGCCTCCTGGGCCGGCTGAACCACCCCGGCCTGGAGGGCAAGGCCGCAGACGGAATCCTCCCTCTGCTGGCGGCCGATCTGCCGGGGGATGTGCTGGGGGCCCTGGTGGTCACTTGCGGCCTGGCGGCCCTGATGTCCACCCTGGACAGCCAGCTTTTAACCCTCTCCTCCATCTTCAGCCAGGATCTTTACCCCCTGTTCAAAACCGGCCGGCGCAATCGCAACTCGGCCCTGCCCGGGCGGGTGGCCGTGTTAGTCCTGGCCGGAGGAGGACTGCTCCTGGCCTACGATCCGCCAGATACCATTCTGACCATCGCCTCTCAAACCTTCACCGGCCTGGCCGTGCTCTTTCCCACCGTTCTCTTCGGAACCTTGCCCCGTTTCAAGTCCAGAGCCGGGGCCTGGGCCTCGATCCTCATGGGGCAGGCCGCCCTGCTGGGCTGCTTTTTCAAGCTCATCCCCACCTTCGGTTTCTTGCCGGTGGTCCCGGTAATGGCGGTTAGTTTCGGGGGGTATCTCCTCGCGGCGGTGATCCAGGACCGGCCCACCCAAAGGCGGTGGATTCTCTCGGTCGGAACCAAAGGCTCCCTGTACTTTGTCGCCTTTGCGGGGATATTCATCCTGGGTATGGATTTCTGGCGCTGGGGCCAAGAAACAGAACTGCTGTGGGGCTGGCCGTTGTGGTTCTACCACTTCTGGGGGCTGTCCGCCCTCCAAACGGCCCTGGCCTGGCGTTGGAGCAGGCCGCGAGCCGTGCTGCCGGAAGCCAGAGGATAGGCTCCCTCGCAGGGGCCTACGCCAAGGCCGCCGGACGGGCCTCCCGCCTAGCCCTCCCAGAATTCGTCATCGCTGACTTCCGGCAATTCGTCCAGGCTGGGCCCGATCTTCTGGGAAAGGACCGCCTTAAGATCCTGATCTTTGACGGAGGTCAGCACCTGTCCAATCAATTCGCTTCGGATCTTCTGGTCCGAGGTCATCCGGTCCAGAACCTTGTCGACCACCTGGTGGAGGGTCTCCTTGGAGAGGCTGATCCGCTCCGGCTCGCCGCGGCTCCGGCCGTTATCGGACCAGTACCGCTCCTTGACGGCCTTGATCTTAATCCGGTCGGAGTCCATCCTGCGCCAGACTTCCTGATGGGAGTCGCGGACTATCTCCAGGGCCTCCTCAAAGCGGCTCAGGTCCTCTTCCAGACCCACCCGGTGGTTGTCCAGATGGATCAGAAAGTCGTCCACCTTGCCGGCCTGGTCCTTCAGCCCGGCCTCCAACTGGGCCAGCAGTTCCTCTTTTTCAGCGAGGATTTTTTTAAAGAGAAGAACGTCCTGATTGCGGTCTGCTTCGTCCCCGTAGCGCGATTCATAGGCCGAAAGAATGGCCTCCAGGCCCACTTTGGCCACGGTTAGGGCTTCAATCTGGTCTTGGAGCCGGGAGCAGGTTTCGGTGGTCTCCCGGAGAAACCGGCCCACCTCGGAGGGGTCGAGGCTGTTCTGCTCGAGATTCTCCAGGGCCTTTTTGACCAGGTCGGTCAACCAGTCGCCGGTTTCGTCCGAATCGGCCCAGCTATGGTTATGTTTATCCATTCTAATAGAAAATTTTGTCGCATGTGCGGCCCTGGGTCAAGGATAAAGGGCTGTGGGCCGCCCATTTGGGTCATTATGTGGTGTTGCTGCCCCGATGGGACCACAAGATAATAGAAATGAAAGGGGAGGCGCAAAGCCACCCCCTGCCTGTGGAAGCCGAAAAACAGGGTTGTTGATGAAAAAACAGCTGTTGACACGGTACCGGCCTGCTGCTAAATAAGGCTTTGCTTTTAGGCGCGTAGCTCAGGGGGAGAGCGCTACCCTGACACGGTAGAGGTCCAGAGTTCAAATCTCTGCGCGCCTACCACAAAACACTCGCGAGCCGACACCCCGGTTGCCCGGTATCGGTGAGGGGTATGTTGTCTCGTTCTTTTTTTGCAGGGCGGAGAGGTTCAGGACTTAAGCGATGAGTTCTCTGGTTTCCATAGCCGGTGCCGAGCCGGTCCAGATTGAGGCCGACCTGACCGTGGGGCAGGCCCTGGCCGAAAAATACGGCCGCAAACCCCTGGCCGCCAAGGCGGACGGCAAGGCGGTGGACCTGGCCACCCCCGTTTCCTCTCTTGACGGCGGGGCCGAAACCATTACCCTGGAGCCGATCCTGGAGAACACCCCCGAGGGGCTGGATGTCCTGCGCCACTCCACCTCCCATATCATGGCCGAGGCGGTCAAAGAGTTGTTTCCGGAGGCCAAGGTGGCCATCGGCCCGGCCGTGGCCGACGGATTCTATTACGACTTCGAGGTGGAAACGCCCTTCACTCCCGAGGATCTGCCCAGGATCGAGGCTAAAATGGCCGAGATCATCAAGGCCGACAAGCCCTTTGCGCGGAGTATCCTGACCACGGCCGAGGCCAAGGAGAAGTTTAGGGGCCAGGCCGAGGATTACAAGGTCGAGCTTATCCGGGACCTGGAGGAAGGCTCCGGGGAAACCCAAGTCTCCCTCTACGACCAGGGTTCCTTCACCGACCTCTGCCGGGGACCCCATGTCCCCTCCACGGGGCGGATAAGGGCCTTCAAACTGACCCACGTGGCCGGGGCCTACTGGCGCGGCGACGAACGCAATAAGATGCTCCAGCGGATCTACGGGACCTCTTTCTTCAGCAAAAAGGATCTGAAGGTCCACCTCCATAACCTGGAGGAGGCCAAAAAGAGGGACCACCGCAAGCTGGGTAAGGAGATGGACCTGTTCTCCTTCCACGACGAGATCGGCCCCGGCATGGTGGTCTGGCATCCCAAGGGGGCCAGGCTTCGGACCGTCTTGGAGGAGACCGAGCGGAGATGGCATCTGAGTCGGGGGTACGAGGTGGTGATCGGACCCCAGCTTCTCAAGAAGAGCCTCTGGGAGAAATCGGGGCATTTCGACAACTACCGGGAGAATATGTACTTCTCCGAGGTGGACGGCCAGGCCTACGGGATCAAGCCCATGAACTGCCTGGCCCACATGATCATCTTCAAGTCCCGCAAGAGGTCCTACCGGGACCTGCCTCAGCGTTATTTCGAACTGGGCGTGGTTCACCGCCACGAGAAATCCGGGGTTCTGCACGGGCTGCCCCGTGTCCGCCAGTTCACGCAGGACGACGCCCACATCCTCTGTACCGAGGAACAGGTCAACGCCGAGATCAAGGGCATCCTGGACCTGGAAGCCGACATGATGGCCGTCTTCGGATTCGACTACCGGCTGGAGCTTTCCACCCGTCCGGAAAAATCCATCGGAACCGACCGGGAATGGGAGATGGCCACCAACGCCTTGCGCAACGCCCTGGAGGAAAAAGGGCTGGCCTACCAGGTCAACGAGGGCGACGGGGCTTTTTACGGGCCGAAGATCGACCTTCACCTGACCGACGCCTTGGGCCGTTCCTGGCAGACCGGCACCATTCAATGCGACTTTACCTTGCCCGAGCGGTTTGAGCTGGCGTATATTGGGCCGGACGGTCGGGAACACCGGCCGGTCATGCTCCACAGGACCATTCTGGGCTCCATAGAGCGGTTCATAGGCATCCTGATCGAGCATTACGGCGGAGCCTTCCCGGTCTGGCTGGCGCCCGTGCAGGCGGTTATTCTGTCGGTTACTGACCGGGCGGCCGATTTTTGCGGCGACGTTTACGACCGGCTGACCAAGGCCGGAGTGAGGGCCGCCCTGGACACCCGCAATGAAAAACTGGGCTTCAAGATCAGAGAGGCCCAGTTGAGCAAAATTCCCTATATGCTGGTTGTGGGGGACCGGGAGGTGGAGTCTTCCACGGTAGCGGTCAGGGTCAGAGACGGTGAGGATCTGGGCTCTCTTGATGTTTCCGAGTTTTGTGATAGGGTGCTCAGTGAATCCAAGGTGGATTTATAGATTATTTTCATGGTTTCTGAAACTTAAGACCTGGAGGTGTCGGCATAGCCATTAGAAAGAGGGCCTTTGAGCAACCCAACAAGAAAAAGACTTCAATCAACGAGCAGATCCGGGCCCAGACGGTCCGGCTCATAGCCGAGGATGGGGAGCAGCTAGGCATCGTCCCCATCGACAGGGCCTTGGAGATAGCCGCCGAGGCGGGTTTGGACCTTGTGGAAGTAGCCGCAACTTCATCGCCCCCTGTTTGCCGGGTGATGGATTACGGTCGTTACAAGTATCTGCAGGCCAAGAAAACCCAGGAGGCCCGGAGAAAATCGGCTCAGGTTTCGCTCAAGGAAGTCAAGATCAGGCCTAAAACCGAGGAGCATGATCTCGGCGTCAAGCTGAGAAAAGCCCGCGAGTTTTTGGAGGCCGGCAACCGGCTCAAAGTGTCGATGATGTTCAGGGGGCGGGAGATGGCCTACACCGCCAGAGGGCGAGATCTTTTGGTCCAGTTCGCCGAATCGTTGGAGGAGGTGGGACAGGTGGAGATGATGCCCCGGCAGGAGGGCCGCAACATGTTTCTGGTAATGGCTCCCAAGGTGAGCAGCGGATAGACGGATCGGGTAAGGGCTCATCGCCGACGGACCGGAGAATAAAAAGGAGGGCGAGGAATGCCCAAAATGAAGACCAACCGGGGTGCGGCCAAGCGGTTTAAACTTACCGCCAACGGCAAGGTCAAACACAAGAAAAGCAATCATGGTCACATTCTGACCAAAAAGACCACCAAGCGCAAAAGGGCCTTGCGCCAGTCTGGGGAAGTTTCCGGAGCGGATCTCAAGTCCATCGCCAGACTGCTGCCCTACGCCAAGTAATCGAGGAGTGAAAAATGCCCAGGGTTAGTGGGGCTTCAGCCAAGAGCCGCCGACTGAGCAAGGTCAGGAAGCAGGCCAAAGGATTCTGGGGTTCGCGGAAGAACCTCAACCGGGTCGCCCAGGAGACGGTGGACCGTTCTCTCCAGTTCGCCTACCGCGACCGCCGTCAGAAGAAACGGCAGATGCGTCGGCTCTGGATCGTCCGGATCAACGCGGCCGCCCGTCTGAACGATCTCAGCTATTCCAGACTCATGAATGGATTAAAAAAGGCCGACATAACCGTCGACCGGAAGGTCCTGGCCGACCTGGCGGTGACCGAACCGGCCGGATTCGCCCAGTTGGCCGAAAAGGCGAAGCAAGCCCTGAACGGTTAGGGATTTCATGAGGGAAGAGCTTACCAGGGTACTGGGCGAGGCCTTAAAGGGTGTTTCCCAGGCGGTCGATAAAGAGGCTGTCGAAGAACTGAAGGTCCGTTATCTGGGTCGCAAGGGAAACCTGACCAGATTGCTGCGGTCCACCGGGAGCCTGCCTCCGGAAGAGAGAGCCGGGTTCGGACAGGCGGCCAATGCGGCCAAGAAAAAACTGGAGGCAGAGCTTTTCGGGCGGTTGGAGACCATCGCTGCCCAAGGAAGCGGTTCGGCCGGCCAGCTGGATGTGACCCTGCCGGGCCGCAGGGGTTTTATGGGCCGGGCCCACCCCATCATGGAGACCATGGACGAGGTGGTGGAGATATTCGGCCGCCTGGGCTACGAGGTAAGGATCGGCCCCGAGATAGAGGACGACTACCACAATTTCGAAGCCCTCAATTTTCCCCCGGACCACCCGGCCCGCGACATGCAGGACACTTTCTTCTTCAGCGAAAAAATCCTGCTTAGGACCCACACCTCGCCGGTCCAGGTCAGATCCATGGAGGAGAACCAGCCTCCCATAAGGATGATCTGTCTGGGTAAGACCTACCGCCGGGATTCGGACGCCACCCATTCACCCATGTTTCACCAATGCGAAGGTCTTCTGGTGGACAAAGGGGTCTCCATGGCCGACCTCAAGGGGACCCTGACCTTTTTTGTTCACGAGATGTTCGGTCCGGACCTGCCGGTCCGCTTCCGGCCGTCCTTCTTTCCCTTTACCGAGCCCTCGGCCGAGGTGGACATGGGCTGCGTTATCTGCAAGGGAAGCGGATGCCGGGTCTGCGGACAGACCGGTTGGCTGGAAATCCTGGGCTCCGGAATGGTCGACCCAAACCTCTACGGTTTTGTCGGCTACGATCCGGAAGTCTACTCCGGATTTGCCTGGGGCATGGGCATCGAGAGAATGTGCATGCTCAAACGCGGGATCGACGATCTGCGACTTTTTTACGAGAACGACCTTCGTTTCCTGAACCAGTTTTAGACTAAGCGATTGGAGGAGGGCCAGGTGCGCTGCTCGCTCAAATGGCTGTCCGAATATGTGAATATTATCATGGGGCCCAAGGAGCTGGCTCACCGTCTTTCCATGGTCGGTCTGGAGTCCGTGGTCGAACCCCGCTATTCGGACAAGATCGAAGGAGTGGTGACCGGAAGGATCGTGGGCCTGGACAAGCACCCCAACGCCGACCGGTTGACCGTCTGCCAGGTGGAGACCGGCTCCGGAGTGGTGGAGGTGGTCTGCGGCGCGCCTAACGTCCGGATCGGCCTGGTCAGCCCCCTGGCTCTGCCCGGAGCCAGGCTCAAAGACGGCTTTAAACTCAAGAAGTCCAAGATTCGGGGAGTGGAGTCCTTCGGAATGCTCTGCGCCGAGGACGAACTGGGGCTTTCGGCCGACCACAGCGGCATCATGGATCTGGGCGACATGGAGCCCGGCCTGGCCCTCTCCGAGTTCGTCGACTTCGAGGATTACATCCTGGAGGTGGACGTCACCCCCAACCGGGGAGACACCGCTTCGGTCATCGGCATCGCCAGGGAGACGGCGGCCTTGCTTAAGCAGGAGTTGCGGCTCCCCGACGTGGATTACACCGAATCCGGGCAGCCGGCTGCGGAACTGGCCGGCGTGGAGATAAGGGCTCCGGAACTGTGCCCCCGCTACTGCGCCACCCTCCTCAGCGGGCTGGAGACCAAACCCTCGCCCTGGTGGATGAAGGACAAGCTTCTCTCGGCCGGGGTCCGCTCCATCAGCAACCTGGTGGATGTGACCAACCTGGTCATGTTGGAGTACAACCAGCCTCTCCACGCCTTTGACTTCGATGAAGTGGAGGAGCACCGGATCGTGGTCCGGGAGGCCGAAGAAGGCGAACGGTTCACCACCCTGGACGGCCAGGAAAGGTTGCTCACCAGGGGCATGACCCTGATCTGCGACGGCAAAAAACCGGTGGGCCTGGCCGGGCTCATGGGCGGCCTCAACTCCGAAATCAAGAATCGCACCAGCCGGGTTCTTTTAGAGGCGGCCTATTTCGACCCCACGGCCAACCGTCGCATGGCCACCAACCTGGGCATGTCCACCGAGGCCACCTACCGCTTCCAACGCGGCACCGACCCGGTGGGGCTCACCGAGGCCCTGAAAAGGGCCACCTCGCTGATGCACCGCCTGGGTGGAGGCGTGGTCCACGCCGGGATAATAGATGAGTACCCCAAGAAAGTGGAGTTCCAGACCTTGCCGCTTCGGGTGGGCCGGTGCAACGACTATATCGGCATAGATCTTTCCGCCGAGGAGATGGCCGGGCTGCTTAATTCCATCCGGATCGAGGCCGAGGTGGTGGACGGCGATACGCTCCAGGCTCAGGTTCCTCCCTGGCGGTCGGATCTGGAGCGGGAGGTGGATTTGACCGAGGAGATCGCCAGGCTCTACGGCTACGACGACATCCCGGTGACTCTGCCGCCCATGACCGGTTCGGCCAAGCCCCAGCCGCCCCTGAACGTTTTGGAGGCGCGGATCAGGCCCCTTATGATTTCCGCCGGACTGACCCAGATAATCACCTACTCCTTTATCCCTGATAGGGCCCCGGCCATGCTGGGCCTGCCCGAGAGCGATCCCCGGTTCAGCCAGATTACGCTCATCAACCCCCAGTCCGAAGACCAGAACGTGATGCGGACCAGCCTGCTCCACGGCCTTCTTTCCACCTTGGAGGCCAATTTGCGCCAGGGGACCGAGGCGGTCCGCCTGTTCGAGTACGGCAAGGTCTTCTTCTCCCTGGGAGAGGGTCGGCTGGCCCAGGAGGACACCATGGTCGGCGGAGTCGTCTGCGGTTCCGGAGAACCGGCGGGCTGGACCTCTTCCGGGCGCCGGGTGGACTTCTACGACATCAAGGGTGCGGTGGAGGATCTGGTGGAGGGGCTGGGCCTGAAAGAGACAGGCTTCAGCCGGATCGATCCCCCGGAGTACAAGCCGGGAACCGGAGCCCTGCTGACCGTGGCCGGTCGGGAGGTCGGACGCCTGGGGCAGATCGACGACAAGGTTTGCCGGGCCTTTGACATAGGGCAACCGGTATTCTCCTTTGAGCTTTCGGCGGATACCCTCCAGGAACTTATCGAAGAGACCAAGCCTGCTTATACCAAACTGGACCGTTATCCATCCATCACCCGGGACATGGCCCTGGTGGTGGACCGGACCGTGGAGGCGGGCCGCCTCCTGTCGTTGGCCCATGAATACGGGGAGGATCTTATCAAGGGCACCGCTATTTTCGACTTCTACCGGGGCAAGCCCCTGGCCGATAATGAAAAATCGATCGGGCTCAGGATCAGGTACCAATCTCCAGACAGGACCTTAACCGAGGATGAGATTACTCCCATCCATGATGGATTGACGGAGTATCTTATTAATAAGACCGGAGGACGTCTAAGGAAATGACCAGAACCAAACTAGTAGAGCAACTCCAGGCCGAGATGGGACTGCCCCGCCGGCATGTGGAATCCGTGGTAACCGGAGTCCTCAACGATATAAAAGAGGCTTTGGGCCAGGGCGAGACCGTTAAAATTTCCGGCTTCGGACGGTTGGAGATTAGGACCAGGGCGGCCCGCAGGGGCCGGGACCCGGTAAGCGGCGATATCCGGACCCTTTCCCCCAGACCCCATTTGAGCTTCAGGCCCTCCAAGCTGCTGAAGGAGAAGGTAAACCCGTAACACCCGGCCCGGTTCAGACAGCAGCCGGCCCAACGGCTCGGCGCCATTTAGGAGACCGGTTTCCGGTTCCGGCTGTAAGCCGGGGAACGGCCTCCGGTCAGGTTTTTCAAGCTCGCCTTCCCCCGGTTTCTGTACGGCGCCGGGGGAGGGAAGGGTTTTTATTTTCTTTACCAACCCCCTGGAGCCCCACCCGCGCCGCCCTTTCCCCAATTTCTCCGCCGGCCGCTCCGGTTCCCCAATCAGGGCTTTACGGCTCCGTCCGCTTCCGGTTATATGGTTGTAGCCGGGTCATCCCGTTTCCAGGCGAAGCCTGTCCGGAGAACCCCTTTGGCAAGGATTGATTTTGCTTGATCTATTGATTAAGAACGGCCTGATCGTGGACGGCACGGGCGAGCTCCCTTTTCCAGGCGACCTGGGGATCAAGGACGGCCGGATCGCCCTTTTCCCCAGCGGGGGGCCCGATGAGGCGGAGCAGACCCTGGAGGCCGGGGGGCTGGCCGTCGGCCCCGGGTTCATCGACCTCCATTCCCACGCCGACCTGACCCTGGCCGACCACCCCGAAGCCCCGTCTCTGGTCCACCAGGGCGTTACCACGGCCGTGACCGGCCAGTGCGGCGACTCCCCGGCCCCCCTTTTCCCGGAGACCAAGGAGGAGGTCATCGCGGCCCAGGCCATCGGGTCCAACCGCATCCCCGGAGACCGGTGGCTGAGCTGGGCCGAGTATCTGGACTGGTTCAAAAAGACCGGAATAGCCATCAACATGGTCCCCCTGGTGGGCCAGGGCAACATCCGGGCCGGGATAATGGGTTTCAAGGCCGGTCCGGCCCCGCCTCCGGATCTGGAGACCATGCGGGCCGAGGTGGCCAAGGCCATGGACAACGGGGCCTGGGGCCTCTCTACCGGGCTCATCTATCCCCCCGGCTCCTACGCCGGAACAGAGGAGCTTGTGGCCCTGGCCGAGCCTGTGGGCCGCCGGGGCGGGTTCTATTTTTCCCACATCCGGGGCGAGGGGGAGAACCTGATTCCGGCCCTGGAGGAGGCCGTGCAAATCGGCCGCCGCACCGGGACCAAGGTCCGGATAAGCCACCTCAAGGCCTCCTGGCCGGGCAATTGGCCCAAGATGGACCGGGCCCTGGAGATACTGGAGCAGGCCCGGGAGGAGGGGCTCTCCATCATGGCCGACGCCTACCCCTACACCGCCGGATCCACCTGGCTCAAGTCGGTCCTGCCCCAATGGGCCCAGGAAGGCCGCCGGGAGGAGGTTCTGGCCCGCTTGGCCGATCCCCTGGCCAGGCAACGCATCCGGCGGGAAATGGGGCGGGACGGGTTTGTGGAGGGCGACAACTGGTCCAGGGTCCTGATCACCAGGTCCCCAGGGTATCCGGGTTGCGCCGGCAAGTACGTCTTTGACCTGGCCCAGGAGGATGGCTTGGACCCCCTGGACTGGATCTTCGAGGGCCTGATCAGAACCGGCCTGGCCATGACCATGGTGGCCTTCATGATCTCCGAGGAGAACGTGCGAAAGGTATTGAGGCACCCCCTGGTGGCCGTGGGCTCCGACTCCTCCACGGTTCCGGCCCAGGAGTCGCTCGACGGGGAGTATACTCATCCCCGGACCTTCGGCGCCTTTCCCCGCATCCTGAGCCGCTACGTCCGCGAGGAGGGGCTTCTTTCCCTGGAGGAGGGGGTCCGCAAGATGAGCGGGCTGGCCGCGGAGAGCTTGGGATTGACCGACCGGGGGTTGATCAAGGAGGGCATGTGGGCCGACCTGGTGGTCTTTGATCCGAAACGGATCAAGGACACGGCCGGCTATGAAGACCCCTTCAAGTACCCGGAGGGGATTGAAGCCGTATTCTGCAATGGGATACCGACCCTGCTTCAGGGCCGGCACACCCGCAAACGTCCGGGCCTGATTTTGGAGAGGAATTGACTGTTATGGAAAAATATCGAGTTGCAGTGGTACAGGATTTCCCGGTGGTTTTCGACCGGGAGGCCACTTTGGAAAAGGTCCGGGAACTGGCCGGAAAGGCCGCCCGGACCGGGGCCAGGCTGGTCCTCTTTCCCGAGGCCTTTGTCTCGGCCTATCCCAGGGGCCTGGATTTCGGGGCCAGGATCGGCTTCCGGACCCCGGAGGGCCGGGAGGATTTCCGGCGCTATCTGGAATCCGCGGTGGAGGTGCCCGGCCCGGCCGTGGACGCCCTGGCCGCCGCGGCCAAGGACTTCGGCGTCTATCTGGTCATCGGGGTCATCGAGCGGGACGGGGGAACCCTCTACTGCACGGCCCTGTTTTTCTCGCCCCGGGGAGAGTTCCTGGGCAAGCATCGCAAGCTCATGCCCACCGCCTCGGAACGGCTGGTCTGGGGCTTCGGGGACGGCTCCACCATGCCCGTGCTCCAGACCGAACTGGGCCGTCTGGGCGCGGTCATCTGCTGGGAGAATTACATGCCCCTGATGCGGATGAACATGTACGCCAAGGGGGTCCAGCTCTACTGCGCGCCCACGGCCGACAGCCGCCCCACCTGGGGGTCGACCATGCAGACCATCGCCCTGGAAGGGCGCTGCTTTGTCCTGTCCTGCTGCCAGTACCTGAAGCGGAGCGACTGCCCGGCTGATTATCCCTTCACCCCGGAGGAGGGCCCGGAGGCGGTGCTCATGTCCGGGGGCAGCCTGATCGTGGATCCTCTGGGCAACATCCTGGCCGGGCCGGACTTTAACGGACCCACCATCCTCACCGCCGAGATAGACCTGGACGACATCGTCCGGGGCAAGTATGACTTCGACGCGGTGGGGCACTACGCCAGGCCGGACGTGTTCCGGCTCCATGTGAACGAGCGGCCGGCTCCGCCGGTGGTGTTCAGCTCCGGGCCGCTGCCGGATCCGTTCGAGGAGAAGGATTAGGGGGATTGTTATAGTGGCGCTTTTTTTCCGTTGAAACTTCCTCAAGGAGGGAGGTCATTTCCCAACTGGGTGGTGTCGGGGTCACACCCCCGACACACTTGAAACCTGCCCCGCCATAAGGGGAGAGGGCCAGGGTGAGGGGTGATTCTTTAATGAGTGCTGTCATGGCTGCGTCCATGACAGCAAAGACAATGGAAAAATTCCTTTCCGGCGGTCGCTCCGCTATGGCCAAGGGGCCTCTTCGCCTTTTACACTCAAAAGGCTTGCCGGCCCCTTGGAACCCCGCTCGCCAAAAAGCAGTCTTCTCGGGGCGGTTCGATACACTCCGGACCTTTCATCCTCAGGGGGTGTTTGGAACAATCATGCAGACCCCGTGAAAACCGGAGCTGAAGATATGGAGAGCCGCTCTATAAGGAAACCGCCCATGTTCATGGGCGGCCGTCGATTAAACTCCCTCTCCCCCAGTGGGGGAGAGGGCTGGGTGAGGGGGTATTGCCGGGTCATGATGTTCAGACGCCCTACCCACCCAACTCCTCCAGAACCGCTTGCGCGTGGCCCTTGGGTTTGACCTTGGTGTATGACCTGACCACCCGGCCCTTTTCGTCGGCGACCACGGTGGATCGGACCGGGCCGGACTTGACCTCGCCCTGGACCTTCTTGGAGCCCCAGGCTCCCAGGTCCTGCAACAGCCCGGTTTCGGGATCGGACAGGATGGGATAGCCCAGGCCCAGCTTGGCGGCGAACTTCCGGTGGCTGGGGACCGAATCACGGCTCAGCCCGGCCACGCCGAAACCCAGTTTTTCATACCGGGCCAGCCGCTCCTGAAATTCCGTGGATTCCGCAGTGCAGCCGCTGGTGTTGTCCCGGGAATAAGTGAACAGAACCAAGCCCTTGGGCCCGGCCAGGTCGGCATAAGTTTTCTCCTCCCCGCTCTGGTCCGCCAGGGAGAACTGGGGCATCTTGGCTCCGGCCTCGATCATGGGGCACCTCCTTTTTTGATGAATATCTTACCCCGTGCGGGGCCAGGAAGAAAGACAGAGCCGATCAGCCCCGGCCCTTTATCACGGCCACCATCTCCCGGCCCTGGGAGACGGTCTCAGTCTCCAGAACCTCCAGATCTGATCCGTCCAGAAGTTCCTGCAAGCTCTCCGGGGTGTAGCGGAAGGTGGTGTTGCCCCGGCCCGGATCGGCCATGCGGGCCAGGATCAGGGCCAACCAGGAGCGGGAGCGGCCCAGAATGTTGTGGACCGGCTCGGTGATGATGACTTCTTTTTCGGCCGCCGCAGCCATCCGCTCCAGGATTTCGGCCGAGCGGGGGTGGAAGTGGTACAGGGAGGACATCATGATCACGTAGTCGGCCCGGGGGATCTCTTCGGTCCACAGGTCGAAGACCCGGCAGTTTGCCCCGCAGTTCTCCAGGGGGCGGATGAAATGGGGGTTCAGGTCCAGCCCGGTGTAGTCCGCCCCGACCTCCTTGAGGTGGGAGAGGTAGAGGTGGCCCTGGCCGCAGCACAGCTCCACCACCCTGGAGCCCGGCTCGATCCGGCGGGCCACCTTCTGAAACCGTTCGCGGAGGGACTTCTTGCGGTAGGCGGCCTTCATGAACAGGGTGTAGAGCAGGGGGAAGCGGTAGAATAGTCCTGGCTGGCGCCGGCCGGCGATGAGAAGCTGCTCTCCGTGGCGAGCCGAAAACTCCCGCAGGGCCTTGAAGTAATCCACCGTGTCCCGGAAGATGCGGACCGTGGACTTCTTGTCCTTGTTGCGCAGAAAAAGCCCGGGCTGTTCCCTGATCTCCAGGCCGTGGGTAAAGGCCAGGGCCATGACCTCGGTATCCCAGAACCAGCCCTGGTGGACGCACTCATCGATGATGGGCAGAATCTTCCCCCGGTTGAAGAACTTGTAGCCCGTCTCCGTGTCCAGCCGGGGCAGGGCCAGGACCGACTGGGCCAGCCAGCGGTAGCCCACCGAGAGGATGTGGCGGAGGATGAAGACCGGGGTCAGGACCAGGCTGTAGTGCCGCCCCACAATGGCCACCTCCGCCCGCCCCGAATCGATCTCGGCCAGGAGCATGGGCAGGTACACGGCCGAGACCTCCAGGTCGATATCCAGAAAACCGGCCATGCGTCCCTGGGCCAGCCGCAGCCCTTCCATGACCGTGCCGCCTCGGCCCCGGCGTTCCTGGTGGAGGACCACCCGGCAGGGGACGCCCCTGGCCCGGGCATCCTCGGCGATGCGGGAGACGGCCTCCCGGGTTTCGTCCTCGCTGACCTCGTCGATAAAGATCAACTCGTAGGAGAACCTGGTGGCGGAAAGAACCTCTTCCACGACCGCCACGTTCTTTTCCAGGTGGGGAGCCTCGTTGAGGCAGGGTATTATCAGACTAAGATCGATGCTCATGATTCAATGCTAAGCCAAGATAACCTTACTTTTCAGGGAGACATACGGTAGCATCAGCCCCCATTCCTGTCATCCTAAAAAGAGGGGGGAGAGTTTTCTGGGATTTTGACATCCGGAAGGGGTTATGCGACCATTGAGCCCGCGTTATCCATTTTGATTACCGAGGGTTGGCAGTTGCAGAAAGAGATCTACCGGCTTACCTACGAGATGGAGGAGGAGTACTGGTGGTACGCGGCCCGGCGGCGGATCGTGTTGGACCAGGTAAAGCACATTCTCTCCACCCGTAAGGCCGGAGGCGTTCCCCGTATTCTGGATTTCGGCTGCGGTACCGGGGCCAACCTGCGCGCCTTCTCCCAGCTGGGGGAGGGCTTCGGCCTGGACGCCTCGCCCGAGGCGGTGGCCTTCTGCCGGGAGCGGGGCCTGAACCGGGTCGAGTTGCTCCAGGGCCCTCTGCCCCAAAACCCGCCTTTCGGGGGGCGGTTCGACCTGATCACCATGCTGGATGTGCTGGAGCATATCCCGGACGAGACGGCGGTCCTCAAAAAGCTGGGTTCCTGGCTGGTCCCCGGCGGGGTCCTGCTGCTGGCCGTGCCGGCCTACGAGGCCCTTTGGTCCGGGGAGGATTTCGTCTCCAACCACCTCCGCCGCTACACCCTGCCCACCCTGAGGCGGACCATGAGCAAGGCCGGGTGCGGGGTGGCCCGCATAACCTACTTCAACACTCTGCTGTTGCCCCTCCAGGCTGCGGCCGTCTGGTCCAGCCGGCTTTTCAGGCCCAGCTCCAGACACGCCTCCGACATCTCTCCCCTGCCGTCTTGGCTCAACCGGTCCCTGACCCGGATCATGGAGGCCGAGCGGAGGATTCTGGCCAGGCGCAATCTGCCCCTGGGCGGGTCCATCCTGGCCTGGGGTTGGTTCACCCGGAACCGTTAAGGTGGGCGCCGGAATTCAGTTCCGATATAAAAGCGAAACGTGGCCTATGGGTCGCACCCCCGGCTCAGGTCAGGCCTAGGCCGGGTCTCCGGGCTAGAATTCCCGCAGAGCCGCCTCTTGGTCCGGACAGACGGGGAGCAGATCGGTTATACGGGCCGTTTTAAGGATATCGTCGGCGTAGCCACCCAAGCCGCACAGGACCAGCCTGCCTTCCAGCCGGTTTACCTCCCGGGCCAGGTGGAGAATAGTTTGTATTCCCCCGGCCGAGATGTAGTCCACTCCCTGTAGATCAAGGACCAGCCGGGCCTTTGCTCCGACCTCCCGGAGAAGTGAATTCAGCCGGGAACGGACCTTTGGAACGGACCTCTGGTTCAGGCGACCGTTCAGGCCGACCACCTGCGCCGGTCCCGGATTGGTGACGGAGATGAGCATCTATTCTTCCGGATCAGGTGGCCAAATCGAGCCGCTGGATGAGATCGTCGGCCCAGGCCAGAATATGGGCCCGTTGCTCCTGGTCGGCCATACCGCAGCACTCGCAGCGCAGTCCGGCGGCCGGCCGGATCAGGAGCTCGACCTTCAGCCAGTCGTCGTCCAACTCCACGGCGAACTTGTGGGGCTGGCAATCCATATGGCTTTTCTGGAGGGAGCTCAGTTTTTCCTCGGGCAGGGTGATCCAGTAAAGGCCCCGAACCCCCGTGGTCAGGGCTGCCGAGTCCAGATAGTCTTTTATTTTGGCCACATCCTTCGGGGTGAGCTCGTCGATCAGGAGAGATCTCATTAAACGTGGTCCTTTCCCGCAGCCTCATCCAGAATCGTTTGCTCCCGGCGCTCCTCGAATTTCCGGCCGTCCCTGAAGGCGTCTATCACGGCTCCCACCCAGACTGGGGCCAGGACCGCCAGGATGATGATGATCACGGTCAGGTCCTGTTCCCGAAAGGCCCGGCTCAGAAGCGAGAAATCGCGGGTGGCGATCTGCTCCTCCGTAAGGGTCGCCGCAGCCTGGCCAACCTTGTAGAACAGGGCGATGGAGAAACCGATGAGCACAAAACTCATGCCCAGAACCAGGGCTATGCCCCTGCCGATACGGCGGTTGTAAAGTTGGCCCAGTCCCGGCACCAGCAGGGACAGGAGGGCGGCGGTCAAGGCGTGTTTCATATCGGGTGGTCTTCCCTTACTCGGCCATTTCGTCCAGGTAACGCCGGGCCACCTGGGCGGCCTCGGAGTCGGGGAACCGTTTCAGACATTCCTCCAGGGCTTTCCGGCCTTGCCCCAAACGCCCCAGCTTTAATTCGGAGAGGCCCATTTTGACCATTCCGTCGGGAACCTTCCGGCCGTCCGGATATTGATTGACCACCGCCTCGAAAGCCCCCAGGGCCAGAACGTATTCGGCCTCGGCATAGTAGGTTTCGCCGATCCAGTACTGGCAGTTGACGGCCAGGGCATGGTTAGGGTGCTGGGCCAGAAAAGCCAGGAAAAGCCTCCGGGAGGCGCTGTAGTCTTTGTTGTTGTAGAGGGCCAGGGCCCTGGCGTAGAGGACCTTGGGTGCGGCCGGCGGTTCGGCCTCCGGGGGAGTTTCGGCCTGGGTGGGCCGGGGCTTCTCCTCCTCTTGGGCCGCCGTGTCCGTAGCGGCCGCCGGTTGGCTTTCCCCGGCCGTGGTTTCGCTCTCGGAGGCCGAAGGGACTTGAATTTTTTCCGACTGTGCCGTGTCCGCGGGGGCCCTCTCCGGTCGAGCCGTCCCGGCGGCGACCTGCTGCTCGGTCTGTTCTTCCATTTTAAGCGGCCCGGCGGGTCCCTGAAGATCGTCCTGGGCCGCCTTCTTCAGTTCGCCCTTGGTGGGCGCGCCCAGCGGCTGTTCCACAACGGGCTTGACCGGGGCGGTCTGTCCCTGCTCCTGGGAGGTGGACAAGGGCCCCGGCGGTCCCTGAGAGTCTTCGTTCTTGGCGGACTCCTGGACGGCGGTTTCGGGCCCGGCCGCCGCGGCGGCCTTGTCCTGCTCACCTTCCAGCTTGATCTTGGCCTCATGGACCCTTTTGAGGCTCAGATCGGCCATTTGGTCGGCCCAGGTGGCATAGCGGTCACAGACCCCCTTGAGTTCCACCGAGGTGGATGACCTGGATTTGACCATGTAGGACTCCGCCTTTTCCTGGTAGCGGGCGGACTGATCCAGCTCATCCCTGACCAGTTCGGACCGGGGATGGGCCTGCACCTCCTCCCGGAGAGACTGAGCCGTTGCCAGTTTTGCCTCCACGGTCTTTTTCTGAGCCTGAACGCAGCCCCAGGCCGTGAACAGGAAAAAAGCCGCAACCAATGTGGACAGGGTCCTAAACATCCAAGACATGGCGCCCTCCCTGGAGGAGATATTAACAGCGGTATCCGGGTTTTGGCAAGTGAGTGGAGTTGACTCCCCTTTCAGTGGACTATACAATATCAACCTTTCAAGGAGAAAAATGTGCCAGAGCCATTGGACCGAACAGACCAGGAGAATCGGGAACCGACCGGGGAGCGGGTGACGGTCGACTTTGATCCGGGCCGGCCGGTGAAGTCCTACCTCTACATTATCTATATAATGGTCTCCAATCCAAGGGCTTTTTTCGGAGCCATGTCCGTGGATGGGGGCTATAAAAAGCCCTGGCTTTTCGCCATAATTTCAATCGCGATCCCCTTTCTCTGGGTCACCGTCTTCTACCGGGCCACCATCCTTCAGATTCTCTATCTCATGTCCCCGGTGGGTTTTCTGATCTTTGCCGGCGGGCTTCATTTCAGCGCCACCAAGCTGTTGGGCGGCCGGGGAAGCTTTCAGGCCACTTTCAGGGTGGTGGCCTACACCAGCTTTACCATCATTTTCGGCCCCATTCCCTATCTGGGCCTGGCCTTCAGTATCTACGGCCTTTATCTGACGGCCCACGGGATGGCCGCAGTCCATGGGGTGAACTTCCTCCGGGGGGTCCTGATCGTACTGGTGACCGGATTGACCTTGCGCTTGATCCAGGAGGTCTTTTTGAGGATGCTCCAGTATCAGATGCAGATGATGGGTTAGGTGATCGCCTTGCCATGAAGAGAAACCCTGCCCATCCGGTCGCGGTCCTTGCTCTGACAATGGTCATCTGCCTGTGGGCGGCCGCGGCCTGGGGGTTCGGGAATCTTTCTCTAAAAAAGCAGGACGGAGCAGCGCCCGAGCCCATCCGGGGCGTGGCCCTGATGCGGGTCGACCAGGAAAATCTGGTTCCCGGCCGGGAGGCGGAGGCGGTGCTGGTGATCGGGGTCAACCCCGGTTTTCACCTCAATTCCGACAAGCCCCCCCTGGACTGGATCAGCCCCACCCGGCTGACCTTCGAGGACCATCCCGGCCTGAAGGTCGTCCGAATGGTCTTTCCCCAGCCGAGCCCGGTCAAATTCTCCTTTGTCGACGAACCGCTGCCGGTGTTCGAAAAGATGGTCCTGATCCAGTTGACCATCAGGGTTTCGGACCGGGCCGAGCAGGGACCGGCCGCCCTCAAGGGAACCCTCTTTTACCAGGCCTGCGACAACAAGGTCTGCCTGCCGCCGGCCCAAAAGGGCTTCTCCTTGGACCTGACCATCGGAGCGGCTCCGGCCCCGGACAAAGGAGCGGTCCGCGAGGCCGCACCCGCCCCGAAGGAGCAAAAGGCCGGGGAGCCTCCTCCCCAGGGACCGGGCAGGGGCCGGGGCCCCGAGGACGGAAGCCCTCTCTGGTTGATTTTGCTGACCACCTTTTTGGGCGGATTGGCCCTGAACCTGACTCCCTGCGTCTATCCCCTGATCCCCATCACCGTGGCCTATTTCGGAGGACAGGCCCGCAACCGGGTCCAGCTGGCCGGACACGGGGGGGCCTATCTGGCCGGCATAACCGTCACCTACACCACCCTGGGCACCTTCGCCGCTCTGAGCGGCCGGCTCATGGGCCAGGCCCTCCAGCACCCTTTGACCCTCCTGATTGTGGCCGGGGTCCTTCTGCTTCTGGCAGCCTCCATGTTCGGATTCTACGAGTTCCGTCTGCCCGGCTGGCTGAACCGCCTGGGCGGGGCGGGCACGGGCCGGAAAGGGCTCATCGGCAGTCTGGTCATGGGCCTGACCCTGGGCCTGGTGGCCGCGCCCTGCATCGGCCCCTT
This sequence comes from Desulfarculia bacterium, assembly GCA_963662305.1. Lineage (GTDB taxonomy): Bacteria > Desulfobacterota > Desulfarculia. The sequence goes on from OY759352.1 coordinate 735,196, forward strand.
CACCCTGGGGGTTCTGACCTTTGTGGCCCAGAAAGGCGATCCCTTTATCGGGGCGGCCGTTTTCCTGGCCCTGAGCCTGGGGCTGGGGCTGCCCCTGGCCGTGCTGGGGTTCTTCTCCTCCACTCTGGCGGGCGTCCTGCCTTCCTCCGGGGCCTGGATGGAGTGGATCAGGAGGCTTCTGGGCGCGGTTCTGGTTTTTATGGCCGTTTATCTGCTCCGGCCTCTGGTGGGCCAGGCGGTCTGGCCCTGGGCTCTTGGCGGGGCATCGTTCCTGGGAGCCTTGCTGGCCCTCCTGAGCGGCCGGGGGGTGGGCCTGGCGATCCGGCTGATCGTGGCCGCCGCCTTTGCCGCCGTGGCCGTCTATCAGGTGGGCGCCGCCGTCCGGACGGATTCAGTCCGCTGGCCCGCCTACACCTCCGCGGCTCTGGAGCGGGCCGCGGACCAGGGGCTTCCGGCGGTCCTGGACTTCACCGCGGACTGGTGTCCCCCCTGCCGGGAGCTGGCCCAAAGCCTGGCCTACCCCGGGGTCCGCGGTCTGACCAAAAGGGCGGTGGTCCTCAGCGTGGATCTTTCGGACTGGGATTCGCCGGAGGAGGTGGATCTGCGGCGGCGGTTCAAGATAAGGGGGGTCCCCACTTTGGTCTTTATCGGCCCTGACGGCCGGGAGAGGACCGAGTTGCGCCTGGTCGGGGCAGCCCCTCCGGTGGTGCTGGAGAAGAAATTCCGGGCCCTGTTAGGGGAGTGACAGAGGCTGTTTCCGGTACGTCCCGGCCACTCCTGGTCCTTAATCCTTCTTCCTATCTCTTGCCGATGTACTCCTCGGCGTAATTTCTGACCTGGTGTCCGGACAGGACGTGAAAATAGCGGATCTTCTGGAGCAGGGCCGGGCTGAACATGCCCAGGGGCAGATAGGCTATCTGGCGGCCCATGCGCTGGACCGCAGCCCTGGCCCTGGCCGAGGGCGGTCTCTTGGCCAGGTAGGCGATGACCCTCTCCCGGCTGTAGTCGGCCCCGGCCAGGAGCAGTCGCTCGGGTTTGGAACGGGCCCAGTCAAAGAAGGGGTCGGTCCAGACGTCCAGCATCCTCAGGGGCGGATAGGTCATCACCAGGCCGCCGTAGACGCATCGGGAGATCCCGGGCCCCACCAGGTCCTCTCCAGGGAGGGTGGCGTAAAAGGCCATGTCGGACTCGTCCTGGTGCTCCCCCAGCCAGGTCAGTTTCCAGGGAAACCGCTCCCGGCCGTCCTCCCCGTCCGGGTCGAAGACCACCACCACGGCTCCCACCTTGGCCGCCCTGTTCCTCTCCTCGTAGACGTAGATCTTGTCCTCGGCCAGACGGCGGAGGGTCTCCCGCAGATCGATGCCGTCCCGCAGGGAGACGCTGAAGGGCTCCACCACCCGGTTGGACTGGGCCAGCCGGGCCAGGGCCTTGCGCCCGCTCATTTTTCCGAATTTTTCGATGATCAGGTCCTCCGGAGGATGGGAGCAGATGCCCTCCCCGCCCGAGGCCCACATCTGGGCCCACTGGCCCGGGTAGCTCTCCCTGGCCAGGGGCTTTTCGGGGAGGGGCATCAGCCTCCGCCTGGTCCGGCGCAGCGGTTTGAAGAAGCTGACTTTTTTTTGCCGCCGCCCCAGGTCGGCGGCGCTCAGGGAGACGGTCTCCCAGGACGGCTCGGGCCGGATCCAGGGGTAGTCCACTGCAATCTTATAAAAACAATGGGCGTATTCGTCCCCGCCCACGCCCTTGGCCGTGAGCACCAGCTGGTAGAAGTCGGGGCTCAACTCTCCCATGAGCAGGGCCCAGTTGCGTCTGAATCTCCTCATGATCCGGTACTGCCAGGGCTTTACCTCCTCGCCGGTGGCCTTGTTGAAATCCCCGGCCGCCTCCCGGAAGAGGCCTTCCTGGATGAGCAACCGGTCAAAGGAGAGGTCCTCCCGGTCCGGTCCCCCTTGTTCGGGAGGGGAAGTCCGCTGGCCCTCGTATTTTTTCATGAGATAGGGCAGCTCGTTGCAGACCTCCTTGATGGATTCCGGATTCAGGTTGGCCGGACAAGCCTCGGCCGCGCCGGTGCGGGAGAAGGGCAGGGGCTGGGGACGGTCCAGCAGGTCCATGATCCGCCGGGCGTGCCCCAGGCCGCAGACGAAAAGGACCCTCCGCCCCTGGGCGGCAAGTTCCTGCAACCGGTGGGCCATGGTCTGTTCCCGCAGCAGGTCGAGCCCGGTCGCGGGGGGCGGGGAGCTGAGAAAAGGCTCCGCAAAGGCGGTCAGCCCCAGCCGGGTCAGGGCGTAGGAGTCCGGCCAGCGCTCCCTGTTCTCCGGATATCCCTCGGTCTCGGCATCGATGCAAAGCCCCGGAATGCCCCTCTCTCCGGCCGTGCGCAGGGCCTCCATGGCCGGATCGGTGGGCTCGGCCAGGAGGTAGGTGGTCTCCCCGCCCCGGCGGCAGAGAATGACGGAGATGTGGGGCAGCCGGGCGGCCACCTCCGAGGCGGCCCTGTTCAGGGAGCGGGGCAGCTCCACGGCGATGAATTCCGGATTATATTGGGCTATAGCCCATCTAACCGCAAGGGCGAACTCGGCCCGCCCGTGAAGCACCGGAACAAAGCAGATTTCATCTTTCAAGATCAGCCGCTCAGGCACCGCTCTCTTCCACAGGACCCGGCTCCGGAGACCCGTCACCGGCCCCCGCGTGCGGTTCTCCCGGCCCCTCCAGACGGTCCCAGGCGAACTTCATGCGGCGGATGGCCGTGAGCCAGGCGGTTATCATGACCACTACCACCCCCCATTCCGGGTAACCCCAGATCACGGTGGAGATCATGATGAAGTTTCTATCAGGGCGTTCGCCCATAAATCCCACGTCGCAGATGGGCAGGAAAATCTCGGCCTTGGCTCTGGTGTAGGAGACCATATAGGCTCCGGTGAGGGCCACCAGGGTGGCCGTGGCCCACAGGGCCTGCGAGTGATGGACAAAATGGAGAACCAGGGCGCCCATGAGGCAGGTGTCGGCGATCCGGTCCAGGACGGAATCCAGAAAACCGCCCTTCTGGCTGGAGAGGCCGCTGAGCCTGGCCATGAATCCATCCAGGACATCCAGGAGCACCGAGACCAGGTAGATCATGATGCCCAACTGAAGGTAACCGTTGGCCAGGGGCCAGAAGGCGGCCAGGGCCAAGAGAAAGCCCACCACTGTGACATGGTTGGGCGTTATACCATTTTTTATCAGCCATTGGGCCAGTTCCTTGGACTTGAGGGCCGGGATGAGCAGAATGCACAGCCCGGCCAGGGTGGGCCAGGGAAAACGGAAGATCAGCCAGCAGCCGAAAAAATAGACCAGGCCCATGGCCAGGTGCATGGTCCAGTGGAGTTTAACGAATTTGTCATATTTGGCGTACATCTTTACTCCGGACTTTGCGGTAGTTGGAGCCACTTGACCAGCTTGCGGTCAAGGGCCTGCCAGGAATAATTTTGGGTAACGTGAGTTTGGTTGGCCAGTCCCAGGGCGTCGGCCTCATCCGGCCGGGAGAGGGGCACCAGGCAGTCCCGGAAAGATTTCCCGTCGGCAAAGGCCAGCCCTCCCCCGGAGCGTTTTATATAATCGTCCAGAACGGCGCACCGGGAGTTCACCACCACCGGCCGGCCCACGGCCCCGGCCTCCAGGATGGTCAGGTTGAGGGATTCGTAGGGCGAAGGGGCCACCACGGCCAAAGACCCGGCCAGGGCCGACCACTTTTCCTCCTCGCTGACGTAGCCGGTCAGGATCAACCCTTTGCGGGGCTGGAGCACCATCTTGCTTTCCCCGGCCAGGACCAGGGCCGGAAAAGGTTGGCCGCTATCATTGTGGTCAATTGCCCATAACCAATGGCGGATCAGTTCGGGAATACCCTTTTGGACGTCCAACCGGCCCAGGTAAAGGAGGTAAGGGCCGACCCCATATTTACGGGCGAACAGGCCGGCATCTATCCCACGCGGCGGCTCCACTCCGGCACCGATGATCTCCCTGGGTTTGCCCGCCACCGGAAAGCGGTCGAGGACCAGCTTCTCTTCTGCAGGGCTGAGGAAGCCGAATGAACCGGCGTTCTCAAAGGCCGGACGGATGACCTTAAGCCGCAGGGGCTCCTCGTCGTGGGCCGTGGGGATGAACCAGGGCCCTTTTCCGCCCTGTCGGGCCGCCAGGGGCAGGCCCAGCACGGTGGGCTCGTAGAGGTAAGTGTAGAAAATGAGCCGGTCAAAGGAAGAGGCATTTTTGTTCAGATAATCCAGCAGTTCGGGGGATCTGGGTCCCTGCTCCCTGAGCCAGACTCTTTCGAGCCATCCGGGCGCATGACCTTTAAAAGCGTTGGTGGCGCGGTTGATGAAGTCGAACCGGGTGAGGTTGCGCGGGCGTTCCACCCTGAAGCGGCGAACTATCACCGGGCCGTCCTGCTCCAAGCCGCTATTGTGGGTATTGGCCCAGGTAAGGTAATCGCTGGCCGTGGTGGTGATTACCTCCACCTGGGCATGGGGGGCTATAGATGTTAGCCGGTGGGCAATCATCCGGCAGTGTACCTCGGCCCCGCCGGAGATGCCTTTGCCGTAACGGTGGATGACCAACCCGAAACGCATCAGCCCAAACTCCTCAATATTTTTCGGTAAACCTCGGCCAAGTCGGCGACGGCACGGTCCCAGGTGAACAAGGCGGCCCTCTTCATCCCCTTCCCGCTCAACTCCGCCGCCAGGGTTTCATGGGAGAGGGCGGTTTCCAAGGCCTGCCGTATCTCGTCTGTTTTGGCCGGGTCGAAGTATAGCCCGGCCTCGCCTACCACCTCCGGAATAGCCGAGATCCGGGCCGCCAGCACCGGGCAGCCGCAGGACATGGCCTCCAGGGCGGGCAGTCCGAACCCCTCGTAAAAAGAAGGAAAAGCCAGAGCGCGGGCCATGTTGTAGAGGAGCGGCAGCTCTTCGTCGCTGACCTGGCCCAGGAGCCTGACCGAGCCGGTAAGGCCCTGTTTTTCTATCTCCTCCGCCACCGGCCGGACCTGGGAGCGGTCCTCCAGAGAGCCCACCAAGACCAGCTGCCTGTTTTTCCTAACCGAAGCCGGGACCCTTTTCCAGGCCCTGACTAATCGGGGCAGGTTTTTCCGGGGGTCGAATCCGCCCACGGTCAGCACAAAACCGGAGGTGAGGCCGTACTTCCGATTTATTCTGGCCAGCCTCTCCGGGTCGGTGATGGGCCGGAACTGTTCTCCGGCGGCCGAAGGGATGGTCGTGATCTTATCTGGGCTTACGCCCAAATAATCTGTAACCTCCTGAGCGGTTACGGCGGAGACGGTGATCACCGCCCGGGCTCTACGGGCGGCTCTTGCTTCCAGGTTTCTAAGCATCTTTCGGGCCCAGCCGCCGCCGGCCAGTTCGCCGGCACGGCGGGCCAAAATCATGTCGTGGACCGTCACCACCGCGGGCCCGCCGCCCCAGGCGGGACCGTCCAGGTGAGCCATGAAGTGGGTCAACCCTCTTTGGCGGCCCGTGACCAGGGGCAGAACCAGCTCCTGACCGGGCAGCCGGTCCAGGACCCTGGAGCGGGGCCAGGGATGCCTGATGGTTATTAATGGGTATTTGCCTAAAATAGTCCGGTCAGGCAGCGGCAGTCCAGACTGGATCAGCCCTTTCAGGTTGAGATCGCCGGCCGCTTGGGGCAGACGCCGGGCAAGTTCCTGGGCCACCCGGCCGATTCCCCGGCCGAAGTGAGCCTTATAGCCTGGCTGAAGGGCCCGCAGATCGATAATCACGGGCCGCTGTGGGCGCTTGTTCTCCGGTCTGGTCACGACCCGGCCGCCTGCTCCAGGAGTCCCCGGAGCCTGGCCCAGACCGCATCGGGCCGGAAATCCTTCAGCCTGCGGCGCTGGGACCTTATTATCTCTTGGCGCCAATTCGGATCGCCTGCCAAGGCGGAGACAACCTCCGCCGTATGGCTGGGGAGGGGCTGATCCAGCAAGACCCCGGCCGATCCCAGAGTCTCTCCCACGGCCGTGGAGCGTTTGGCCACGATGGGCAGGTCCATTTTCATGGCTTCCACCAGGGGGACGCAGAACCCTTCGTGGTCTGAGAGGCAGAGGTAGACCTGGGACAGGCTGAAAATAGCCCTCAGTTCGGCGTCCGAGACTCTGCCCATAAAGAGGACATTGGATAGGCCGAGATTTGCCACCAAGGAAACCAAAAAGGCATGGTATTTTTCCAGGCCGTCCCAGCCCCCCACCAGGATCAGCCTGGCCTCCGGTTTGATTTTCTGCAAAAAATAGAAGGTCCGGATAAGGTCCTCGTATCTTTTCTGGGGCATAAACCGCCCCACATGGAGGATGTTGGGGCCACCCTTAGTCAGATGGGCCAGCCGGGGGGGAGCCTGAGCAGGAACGTAGGCGGCCAGATCCAATAAAATTGGGCAATTGCCCGTATTGCGAAAGCCCAGCTTATCCAGCTCGCTTCGGTTATAGGCCGAATCTCCCACAGCCAGAGTTACGAACTCCGCCGCCTGGGCCAACTGGATACGGCCTATCTTGCAGTCCAGCTCCAGTTGGGGGCTGACGCGCTCAAAATATTGGTAGGGAGTTATGTTGTGATAGCGCATCACCACCCGGTCCGGAACTCCGGTCACCATATCAAAAAGAGATGTACCTATGGAGAAATGCCACAGGATGGTGGATTCCGGGGAGGAGAAATCCGGGAAAGAGGATATCGGCCTGTGCCGCCCGGCCAAACCTGGGCCGTGGTGCAAACAGAAAATCTCTGAGGGGCGTCCCTCTGCCCTGAGGCGGTCCTGGATGGTCAGCACGTCGTGGCCGATGGCGTCGCCCCGGGAAAGGTGGTTGACCAGCTGGTGGATAGGCCGTCTGTCTCCCGGACTAGGCACAGGCCGTTTCCTCCGAACCGGTTGCAGCCTTACCCGCTCCCATCAGCGATTGCATCAGCTTCTCTATTTTGAGCTTGGAATACGTTTGTTTCTCTAAAACAATGCTGTCTCTCTGGTCCTGGGTAAAAGCCCGGCGAAGGTTTTCATCATCCAGCAGAACGGCTATAATCTCGGCTAAAAAGGAAGGGTCCGATTCTTCGGAGTAATGAAGTACGGGAACCCCCGAACAAATAGCATGGGTAATTGCCCAATTATGATCTCCGGCCTCGGCTATCAACAGGCTGGATCGGGAGATAAAACCAGAGAGATCCGCCAAGCCGTAAAGCTGAGGAGCCGCTAAGGCCCCCCACTTGGCTTGGCCGATGAAAGCGCTACATCCGGGCCTGGGCAGAGTGTGGCGATCGTCCCACAAAAACAACCTCAGCTGAGAATGCAACCGTTGCAACAGGTCAAGGGTCCCCCCGGCCCGCAACAGGCCCCGGAGTTCACCCCGACCGACTGGAAAAATCAGATAAGGTGCGTCCGAAACGGCAAACCGATTATTCGCCAAAAAATGCTCCGGGGGCATGACCGGCGGCAGAAAATCCACCGGGCCGAATCCGATGTCTTCAATAACGGCCTTGCTGCTGGCGCTGTCGGTCAGGAAAAGAATTCGGCGAAAATGTTCCAGACCGCAGAACGGCGACAGGGCGTCCTCGATCGTGGATTCAGCGGAGGCGGCACCGTGGAGACGAATCAGCAACAGCCTTCCAGGTGCGGCCGCCGCCGCTTCGGCCAGGCGGAAGTCGGAGCGAGCCAAGTCGTAATGAACCAGGATCGGATCGTCTGGTCCCGCTTCTGCGGCCAGCCACCCGAAAGGGCGACAGACGTATTTCAGGGGGGCCTGGGTCCCGGCGATATAAATGCCCCCGTCCTGGCCTGTCTCTCGTAATTGGTGGGCTATTGACCAGGAATCACCAAGGGCATCTAGGCTGGGCTGGGCGGAAGGAAAAAATTGCCTGAGCCGGGGGCTCGGAGAAGGAGGCGGGGCAGGGCGGCGCGCCCTCTTTTGCCCGTTTCTCTCCCAGGTTTCAGCCTCCTCCAGAAGACGGGTGTACTTTTGGCAGACCGTCTCCCAGGTGAAGTTCTTCATCACATAGCGCCGTCCGGCCTCTGCCATGGCAAAGGCCCGGCCCTGGTCGGACAGGACCAGGTCCACGGTCCGGACGAAATCAGAGGCGTCCGAAAAGGTCAACCCGCCGCCGGAAACCTCGGCGTGGTCCCGGGTAACGGCGCAGCCCCGGTGGACCAGAACCGGGGTGTGGTTGAGCCATGATTCCATTATGACTATGGAAAAGGACTCGTTCATCGAGGGCTGGCAGAACAGGGCCGCCGCGGCGAATGCTCCGGCCTTGTCCTCCCTGGAGACGAAGCCCAGATCCAAGATCCCATTTTCCAAGCCCCGGGGGATGTCCACGGGTTGGTTGCCGATCAGGACCAGCCTCAAGCCTGATTCCGGCCGGGTCCGTTTGTACTCCGCAAAGCAGTCGATCAGCAGGGGCGTGTTCTTGGTGGGGTCCCGCCGTCCGGCGTAGAGGATGAACGGTTCGGTTATCTGGTATTTTGCCCGGAATAAATTGGGGTCGCCGATCAGGTCCGTGTCCAGACCCCCGCCCACGAGCCGTCCCTGTTCCTTCTCCACCCCCCACAGGTCCTGGGCCAATCGCTGCTCGGCCCGGCTCAGGAAGGCGAGCGCCCGGCAGGAACGGTAGGTCTGCCGGAGGGGCCGGAGATAGGCGTATCCCTCGTCGTGGAGGCAGGTTAGGGGCGCGGTACGGTCCGGAGCCAGGCGGGCGGTCATCCAGGTGGTGGAGAACAGGTAGGGCAGAGGCAGAAAGAGGCGATTCTTGGCCTCTGAAATAAAATGGTACAATGCCCGGCTATTGACCATGTTATCCAGAAAAGCCTTCTCTTGGCGGGGCGGCAACAGCTGTCCCGCCAGGAGACGCCTGTTGAGCAGGTTGAACAGCTCCGCGTTGCGCCGATCGATAGGAAAACGGCGCACCAGGACCCCGTTCTCCCGGCTCTCACCGGGGGAATGGAAATCCGCGTCCCAAGAACGGCCGTGGGAGTGGAGGCAGGTGGTCAGGACCTCCACGGGCACCCCCCGGGCGGCCAGGTTTTCGGCTACGCCCCGGCATTCGGCCTCGGCCCCGCCGGGGATCTCCCGGCCGTACCAGGGAATGACAAAGGAGGCTTTGAGCATCCGGCCTCCCGGTTCAGCGCCGGCCTATGACGGCGTAATCCTGAAACCCGAAAATCAACTCGTTGAGCCTGGTCAGGTTGGCGTTGATCTCCCGGGAGCCGGAGACCATCCGGCCCACCGGTTTAAGCTTCAGGTTCTCGGGAACCGGGTTCACCGGGAGGACGGAGACCTCCTTGAACCCGGTCGATTCCAGGAGGAAACCGGCCGCCTCCGGGTGGATCGGCTTGACGTGGGTGGGGTCCAGATAAAAGGCCGAGGCAAAGGTCATAAGGGTCTGGGGATTGATGGTCTCGGCGATTATGACGCCGCCCGGGCGAAGGGCCCGGAAGGCGGCCTCCAGCAATGCGGCGAGGCGGTTCAGCTCCAGGTGCTCGATCACCTGGGCCAGAAAAATTCCACCTAAACTGCACGGCTCCAGGGAACGGAGATGGGCCAGGCCCTCGGCCTGGTCGGCCCTTAGGCCCCTGGCCTTGGCCTCGGCCACCATCTCCGGGTTCAGATCCACCCCCCGGGCCGGGATTCCGGCTTCGGTCAGCAGTTCCAGGAACTCGCCCCGGCCGCAGCCCAGGTCCAGAACCGGCCCGGCATTCTGCCGGAAGTAATTGACATATACCTCCTGCCTGGCCTTGATCTCCTTTGGCGTGCCCCGGTGAAGGTCCTCCAGGGCCAGGTATTCCAGGTCGGGCAGGCTTTGTTCAACGGAATCGGGTTTCGAAGCTTCCTTGTCCGGGGCAGCCTGGCCGCCCTGGGCCTCCATCCGTCTGACCAGCCTGACCACCCGTTGGTTGACCGCGTCCAGGCGTTTCTCCAACCGGGAGTTGGTCTCCAGAACCTCGAAGGTGAAATCCACCAGGTTGCGGCGGAACTCGGTCTGATGGGCGAACAGGACCGTGAGCAGGGGACGCATGAGCTTGAGCAGGAGCTTCTTGGAAAAGACGATAAGGGGCCCCACGACCGGCCGGTGGGAAGTGATCCGCGGGGTGGAGGAGGGGTCGAAGGACTGACTCAGCCTGAACTGAAGCTCCTCCAGCCGGCTCAGGGGCGGCAGGTCGTCTCCTGGCAGTTGGAACTCCATCTCCTGGAGGCGCCTCTCATCCTCCTCGGTATAGAGCCCCTGGGCCAGGTGCTCTTCCCTGTTGGCCCGGGCCCGGGCCAGTATCTTTTCCCGGATCTCCTCGCTCATGGTCTCTTCCAGGTGTGGGGGGGACGGTAGATGCCATCGTACTCCAAGTCGGAGCGGACTGTAAAGGAGGTGGCCTTGGTCCAATAATCGTAGGGTTCGCCCGCCCGAGAGTGGACCGCCGCGTCCACGTGGTAGAGCCCGTTGGTCAGATCCTGGCGTTCCAGAACCAGCTCCACCCGACCCGACTCCGGAAGCTCCTCCAGGGCCAGCCCATCCAGGTGGGTGTTGGTGCCGAAAACGTGGGTCCCGTCGGCCTTGGTCAGGGACACGCCGAAAGCCACGTCTTCGGTGGGCTTTGACATGGCGTAGGCCAGGACCACCCGCAACGGTTCACCGGAGCGGAAGGTCCCCCGGCTGTGGCCGTCCTTGTCCAGGAGCTCTATGCCGGTGAGCTTGATCCGGCCGTCGCCCCACCGGTCCGAGCCGTCCCGGAACCGCACCCCGTCCTGGCCGGTGATGAACCGGCGGTAGGTCTCCACCACCTGGGAGGGCGGTCCGTCCTCCTGGATGACCCCCTGGTTGAGCCAGGTCACCCGATCACAGAACTGCGCCACCTCGTCCAGGTCGTGACTGACCAGGACCATGGTCCGGCCTTCCTTCTTGAACTCCAGGATCTTCTGCTCGCACTTGCGCCGGAACCCCACGTCGCCCACGGCCATGACCTCGTCGATGAGCAGGATCTCCGGGTCCACGTTCACGGCCACGGAAAAACCCAGCCGGACGTACATTCCCGAGGAATAGGTCCGCACCGGAGAGTCGATGTAGTCGGCCAGCTCGGCAAAGGCCACGATCTGGTCGAATTTTTTCTTCACCTCGGCCTTGCTCAGCCCCAGGATGATGCCGTAAAGGAAGATGTTCTCCCGGCCGGTGAACTCGGGGTGGAACCCGGCCCCCAGTTCGATCAGGGCCGAGACCCGGCCGTTCAGGCGGACCGTGCCAGAGGTCCTCTTGTAGATCCCGGCCATGATCTTGAGCAGGGTCGATTTGCCCGAGCCGTTGCGGCCGATGAGCCCCACCATCTCCCCCTGCCGGGCATGAAAATCCAGGCCCCGGAGGACCTTCAGAACTCTTTCGCCCTCCTTGCGGTACTGGGCAAAGGGGTTCAACAGGACGCTCTTGAGGCTGGTGTACCCGCCCTTGATGTTGACCCGGCGGAAGTTCTTGACCAGACCTTCCACCTCTATGGCGTTCTTATCACCCATCAGACCATCTCGGCGAACGATTCCTTGTAGCGGTCAAAGACCACCATGCCCACCAGGGCCACGGCCAGGCCGATCAGGGCCAGGACGACCAGCCCTCCCACCTGGGGCGGACGGCCGTAAAAGAAGATGTCCTGAAAAGCGGCCATGAGCAGGGTAAGGGGGTTGAGCTTGATGAAGACCCGGTAGGCCGGGGGGACCTGCTCCAGGGGGTAGAGGATGGGGGTCACGAAAAACCAGAGGGTCAGCAGGTTGGCCATGATGTACTGGACATCCCGGAAGAAGACGTTGGCCGTGGCCAGAAGCAGGGCCAGGCCCCAGACAAAAATCCAGGCCACGGCCAGGACCAGGGGCAGATAGAGCAGGTTCAGGCTCAGGTCCACGCCTTTTACGATCAAAAAGAAAAAGAGCACCGGCAACCCCAGGAGGTAGTTGATCAATGCTGCGGCTACCTTTACCGTGGGCATGACCTGGAGGGGAAAGGTCACCTTGGTGACCAGGGATTCGCTCTCGGTGATGGAGTTGGTCCCGTAGATCAGGGATTGCTGGACCCAGATCCAGGGCAGCAGACCGGTGAACATGAAAGCGGCGTAGCCCGGCATGTCGATCCGCATGTAGACCGAAAAGACCAAGGCGTAGACCGACAGCAGCATCAAAGGGTTGAGGAAGGTCCACATAAAACCCAGGACCGAACCCCGGTAGCGGACCTTCAACTCCTTGGCCACCAGATGGCCCACCAGGTTGCGGAACCTGACAAGCTCGGTTATGTGATCGATAGGGTTGGACATGGTCGAGGGTTTAATTACCACGTCCGGAGGCGTCGGGAAAGAGAATTTCGGAAAGGATGGAGCCGTTTTCCCCTTGCCAGGGGGAGCGATTTGAGCTATTTTTATCGTCCGCCTCATGGGAGGCTTTCAATTTCGGCCACCGGGTACCGACGATAGCGACCCGGCGGCGCAAAGGGGGTGTTGGCCATAATCTACGTCAAGGTTGAAGGCAACAACATCAACCAGGCTATCAAAAAATTGAAGAAGAAGATGGAGCGGGAGGGTTTCTTCCGCGAGATCAAAAAACGGCGCTACTACGAGAAACCCAGCCAGAAAAGGCGCCGCCAGGAGATGGAATCGCTCCGGCGTCTTCGCAAGAAGATGAAACGCCGGGTGGGCTAGCCTCCTGAATCAAAAGCACCGCGTTCAAACCCGGTCCCCTATGGGGCCGGGTTTTCTCGTGCCGGGGAATTACCCCCCCTATTCCCCGCCCGTTTCGGTCCCCGTATACGGGGCCGGGGGGATGCGGCAAACCGTAACAACACGGCTCAATCCAGCCGGCCGTACATCCAGCGAGTCAGGGGAAAGGCGCTGTTGATCTGTTTCAGGGATTTATCAACGGTGTACTGGACGATATCCCTGTCCCCGTTCCAGGGTTTGTCCTGCCTCTCCCGGGGGTATCCAGCTTTTGCAGAACAGGCAGGGCCCTGGGGTCGCCCAGCTGTCCCAAGGCCCAGCAGGCCTCGTTTCCGAGCCGGTAGGGGGCCCGGCCGTCCTGGTCCGGGGCCGTCAGCGCCGAAACCTTGTCCCCGCCATACCTTTGACCGGCCGTTATGCGAATGGATCCGACCCGGTCGTAGATCACCGGCAGGGACCAGGCGTAGGCCGCAGCTGCAAACAAAAATGCCGGCCACGGCCAGGCCCGGCGCCATCCGCGCGAGGACCTGTCTGCGAGAGATCCGGATGTTTACTCCTCCTCCCTCTCCAGAATCACCAGGGAGGCGAAGCTGAGCACGCTTTCGGTGAGCCTTTTCTCATCCGGGTGAAAATGCCCGCCGCCCATGGGGGAGGCCATGACCACCCGCCAGCCGCCGGCCAGATGCTGGTTCAGTTCGTAAAGGGGGTCGAAGTCCATCCGGGGATTCTTCCGGCGGTCTTTCCCCTCCCGCTCCTTGTAACCCTGGCCGGAAGCTTCCCAAACCTCGTCCCTGCGCTCGAAACCCCTGTGGGGAGCGTAAACGATGAGGGCCTTTTGCTCGGTCGCCATAAAAAATATCTCCCGTCCGGGGTCTGCCCGGAAAGATGCTATCCGCTATTCCTATTATAATCTCCCATCTTATCTCCCAGGTCAATCCGCAGAGCGGGGCTGATGGGTTGAGGCGCCCATATCCCGGTGGCGGGTATTCCGACGGGAGATGAGCCAAGGTTGCTTCTGGGTGGTTTCACTTCTTGACACCCCCCTTAAGCGGTCCTAAAATCGTCTGATTATGAAAGCCTCGGAGAGACTGAAAAATACTCGCAATATCGGCATCGCGGCTCACATCGACGCCGGCAAGACCACTTTGACCGAGCGGATCCTGTTTTATACCGGCCGGACCCACAAGATCGGCGAGGTCCACGACGGCGAAGCGGTCATGGACTGGATGGAGGAGGAGCAGGAACGGGGCATCACCATCACCTCCGCGGTCACCGCCTGCCAGTGGGCCGGCCGGACCATCAACATCATCGATACCCCGGGGCATGTGGATTTCACCATCGAGGTGGAGCGATCCTTGCGGGTTCTGGACGGAGCCGTGGCCGTGTTCTGCGCCGTGGGCGGGGTGGAGCCCCAGTCGGAGACGGTCTGGCGCCAGGCCGACAAGTTCAAGGTTCCCCGCATGGCCTTCGTTAATAAGATGGACCGCATCGGGGCGGATTTCGACAACGTGGTCCGGCAGATAGAAAAGCGCCTGGGCGGCAGTCCCCTGGTCCTCACCCTGCCCATCGGGGCCGAGGACACCTTCTCCGGGATCATGGACCTGCTGACCATGGAGAAGGTCACCTTTGATGCCGCCGACCTGGGAACCAAGGTCATCCGCGAGCCACTGCCCGAGGAATTCACTGACAGGGCCGAGGAGGCCAGGGAAAATCTGCTGGAGAAACTGGCCGAGGCGGACGAGGATATCCTGGAGCCTTATCTGGAGGGCGAGGAGTTGAGTCTGGCCCAGATAAAAGCGGCCATCCGCCGGGCCACCCTGAGCAACACCCTGATCCCCGTTTTTTGCGGCTCGGCTCTGAGGAATAAAGGTGTCCAGCCTCTGCTGGACGGGGTTCTGGACTACCTCCCTTCGCCCGAGGATCTGCCGCCAATCCAGGGACACTCTCCCAAGGACGGAAGCCCCATGGAAAGGGCCGCCGACGAAAAAGCCCCGTTCTCCGCCTTGGCCTTCAAGATCCAGATGGACCAGGGCCGCAAGCTGGTTTATTTGCGCCTTTACTCGGGCGGGTTCAAGGTCGGCCAGGCCCTTTACAACCCCCGCCTGGGCAAGGCCGAGAAGGTGGCCCGGGTGCTCAGAATGCACGCCAACAAGAGGGAGCGGATCGAGGAGGCTCAGGCCGGGGACATCCTGGCCGTGATGGGGCTCAAGGAGACCTCCACCGGAGATACCCTGTGCACCCAGGATCAGCCCATCCTGCTGGAACCCATCGACTCCTACACCCCGGTTATCTCCATCGCGGTGGAGCCCAAGACCTCGGCCGACCAGGATAAAGTGCTCCAGGTCCTGGAGCGGCTCACCGAGGAGGACCCCACCTTCAAGGTCCGGGTGGACGAGGAGACCGGCCAGATAGTCCTCTCCGGAATGGGGGAACTCCATCTAGAGGTTCTGACCCACCGGCTGAGCCGGGAGCACAACCTCAACGTCAACGTGGGCCGGACCCAGGTGGTCTATCGAGAGACCATCACCGCTTCCGCCGAGGCAACCGAATCCTTTGACCGGGAGATCGCCGGATCCAGGGCCAGGGCCCAGTTGACCCTGCGCCTGGAACCGGCCCAAAGGGGCGCGGGCGAAACCTTCCAGGAAAAGCCGGATGCCGCGCCTTCGCTCTCGCCGGAGATAATCAAGGCCGTCCGCGAATCCGCCCTGGAATCCCTGGGCGCCGGGGCGGTTTTGGGCTATCCCACTGTGGACGTGAATATCAAACTGGTCTCCGCCTCCTCGCCGGACCAGAACCCCAGCGACCTGGCTTTCCGGGTCGCCGCCGGCATGGCCGTGCGCAAGGCCCTGGAGGCCGCCTCTCCGGCCCTCCTGGAGCCGGTCATGGACGTGGAGGTGATAGTTCCGGACGAATTCATGGGTGAGGTCATCGGCGACCTGAACGCCCGGGGCGGCCGGGTGGAGGAGGTCCAGGCCCGCAGCTCGGCCCGGATCATCAAGGCTTTCCTGCCGCTTTCAAAGATGTTCGGCTACGCTACGGACCTGCGCTCCGCCTCCCAGGGCCGGGCCACCTTCAGCATGCAGTTCTCCCACTACGATTTCAAGAACTGAAGCGGGGGAAACTTTTAAAAAAGTTTCCCCCGAACCCCCTTTAAAACTTTTATCCGCTTTACCAAGCTGCGCTTGATAAAGCAGCTTTCGTCCCGGGACGATTCATCCTCGCTCGGCGTTCAGACTAAAATCCAAAATAAAAACAGCCTTATCAAGTGAAACTTGATAAGGTCTTAAAAATTTCGGGAAGGGTTCGGGAAACCCTTTTTCAAAAGGGTTTCCCGATTCCCATGTTTAGTCGAAATACTTGCCCAGATGGTCCCACCTGACCCTGAACCTGTCGCTGTCCCAGGACCAGTAGATCAGCTTGGCCTGGCCCTTGACCAGATCGCGGGGAACGTAGCCCCAGTAGCGGGAATCGTAGCTCTCGTCCCGGTTGTCGCCCATGACGAACAGGCTGCCCCGGGGCACGGTGATGGGCCCCAGGTTGTCCCTGGGGCTGCGGGAGGCGGGCTGGACCGCCTGGTCGGTATGGCGGACGTAGGGTTCCTCCTGCGGCTCTCCGTTGAGGTGGAGGACCTTGTCTTTGATGAGGATCACATCACCGGGCAGGCCGACGACCCTTTTCACAAAATCGTGTTCGGCTTTGAAGGGCGGCTTGAAGACCACCACATCGCCCCGCTCCACTTCTCCGGTATGGAAGAGGGAGATACGGCTGAAGGGGATGCGCAGGTCGTAGGCGGCTTTGTTGGCGATGAACCGGTCGCCTATCTCCATGGTGGTCAGCATGGAGCCGCTGGGTACGAAGTAGGCCATGACCAGGGAGCTGCGGATCAGCAGGGCCAGAGCCACGGCCAGGAGGATGGAGAATCCGTAGTCCCGGATAAGCCTGGGGCAGAGCGCTTTGAGCATGGTTGTTCTTTCCCTTTTTGAAGAAGACAGGTTGTCAGCTTCCGGCCGCCACGCGGGCCCCGATCTCCAAGGCGTTCGCCCGCAGCCGGTCCGCCTCGGCTTCGCTCAGACCCGCACCCAGGGCCACCTTGCGGGCCATCTCCGGAGTCAGAATGTCTCCCGGGCTGTGGCTGTCCGAATTGACCAGAAGGGTCGCCCCGGCCTCGCGGCCCAGGGCGGCCACCAGGCCGTTGGAGAGGCTGTGGCCCCGGCGGCTGGTCAGCTCCAGGGCCACCTGGTTCCGGGTGGCCAAACGGGCCTGTTCCCGGGTCAGCAGGCCGGGGTGGGCCAGCAGATCCACGCCGCCCCCCTTGCCGGTCTCCAGGGCGGCCTGATTGGTCCCCGGAGCCACCGGCTCCACCAGGGATTCGCCGTGGACCACCACCCAGACCGCGCCCAAGTCCTTGGCCCGGCGGGCCAATTTCGGAATGAGCCCGGGCGGGATGTGGGTCAGTTCCACTCCCGGTATGATGGTGCAGTTTAGATAGGGGTTGAGTTCCTCGGCCGCCCGGACGCAGGCGCTGATCGCCAGCTCCAGGTTGGAGGGCCCCACGTGGTCGGTCAAGGCCACATAGCGGTAGCCCAGGGCGTCCACCCGGTGGGCCAGTTCGGCCGGAAGAAGCTCGCCGTCGGAGAAGATGGTGTGACAATGGAGATCTATCATGGCTTTGAACCGGAGAGAAGGGGTTTACATTTTGTACTTGCCGAAGTCGTCGGGGTCCAGTTCCTCTAGAATATCAGCCCACTTGCGGCCTTCCTCAGAGCTGTCCGCGGGCTTGGCCGGAGGTTTCTCGGCATCGGACATTTTGGATTTGAGGAGAACATCCTCGGCCACATAGATGGGGGCCTTGCAGCGCAGGGCCAGGGCCACGGCGTCGGAGGGGCGGACATCCACGGCCAGGGACTCGTCCCCCTTTTGCAGCTGGAGCAGCGCGTAGAAGGTGTTGTCCTTGAGATCGCAGACCTCAATGCGGGTCAGGGTGGTACCCATCTTGTCCAGGATGGACTTGAGCAGATCGTGGGTCATGGGCCTGGAGTAGGTTACATGCTCCAACTCGCTGGCGATGGCCGTGGCCTCCAGCAGCCCGATCCAGATGGGCAGCGACTCCTCGCCCTCCTCCTCCTTAAGGAGCATGATGGGGCTGTTGGTCACCGGATCGACCGCCAGGCCTTCGATCTTCATCAAGCGGTACATCTAAATCTCACCCTAAATCCGGGAGTATTATTTTACCCCCATTATTATATCTAGCCATTTATAAGCCGACCCCGCAAGGAGTTTGTCCCGGCTTTTACAATTAAAACCTCGGCCAGGGAACCGACCTGATTCTCTCCGCCGCTGAAGTTGACCACCTTGTTGGTCCCGGTCCGGCCGGTGAGCAGGCCGCCCCGCTTGGCCCCGCCCTCCACCAGGATTTCGGTCCGGCAACCCACCAGGGCCTTGTTGGAGGCGGCAGTGATCTCCCTCTGGCGGGCCTGGAGGCGGGTCAGCCGGTCCGCGGCCTTCTCCAGGGAGACCTTGTTCTCCATCCGGGAGGCGGCTGTTCCGGGCCGGTCGGAGTAGCGGAAGGAGAACAACCCCTCGAACCCGACCTGCTCGATCAGATCCATGGTCTGGCGGAAGTCCTCCTCCGTCTCCCCCGGAAATCCGACAATGCAGTCCGAGGAGAGGGCCAGGCCCGGACGCGACTCCCGAAGGCTCCTGGTCAGGGAGAGATAGTGTTCCCGGGTGTAGCCCCGGTTCATTTTTTTGAGGATCCGGTCCGACCCGGCCTGGAAGGGCAGGTGGAGATAGGGGCACAGGTTCTCCAACTCGCCCACGGCTCTGATCAGCTCCGGGGTCATGTCCTTGGGATGGGAGGTGGTAAAGCGGAGCCGGAGCAACCCCTCCAGGCCGGAGACGGCCTTGAGCAGCCGGACGAAGTCCCAATCTTCGTAGCAATAGGAGTTGACGTTCTGGCCCAGCAGGTTGATCTCCCTGGTTCCGGCCGCGATCTTGGCCTCCACCTCGGCCAGGATCTCCTGCGGGGGCCTGGATCGTTCCCGGCCGCGCAGGTAGGGGACCACGCAGTAGGCGCAGAAGTTGTTGCAGCCCTGCATGATGGTCACCTGGGAACGGACCTCCGGGGGTTTGTCCGGCTGGGGAATGTGGCGGGGCAGTTCCAGGCCCAGGTCGATGTCCACCCTGCGTCCGTTGTCTCGGACCAGTTCCGCCACCCGGTTCACCGCGCCGGTGCCCATGACCAGGTCCAGGTGGGGGAAGCGGTGGAGCAGCTTCTTGCCCTCCTGCTGGGCCAGGCAGCCGGCCATGGCGATCTTCAGCTCCGGCCGGTCCTGTTTGTATTTTTTAAGGCGGCCCAGAAAAGAGCAGGCCTTGTCTTCGGCCTTGGCCCGGACCGAGCAGGTGTTGATTATGATAAGGTCCGCCCCCTCGGGACCGTCCACGGGGCGATAGCCCTGGCGGGCCAAGGCTGCGGCCATGCGCTCCGAGTCGTCCACGTTCATCTGGCAGCCGAAGGTGGCGAAATGGACTTTCTTCGATTCCATGGGGCTGGTTTACAGGATTACGTTGATTGTGGCAAGGGTCTGGTCCGAGTTGGCCGGACCTTATGGGCTAGGCCAATTTTTTTATGAACAAAACCTTGTCGTCGCCCTGGCCGTTGCTGTTGCGGTGCACCGGGACGCCCTCCTCGCGGTCGGGCGAGTCCACCAGATCAAAACCCATTTTCTGGTGGAAGGCGATGGAGTCGCGGTTTACCGGGGAGGTCTGGCAGCGGACCACGGTCCGGCCGTGGTCCAGGGCCGTGCGGAAAAAAGCCGCATACATCCCCCGGCCCAGTCCGGCGCGCTGATACTCCGGATCCACGCCGGCGTAATGGATGTAGGCCTCGTCCCGGCGCCCGGGCGAGATGAAGCCCACCAAAAAGGCCACGATCCGACCCTCTTCGTTTTCCACGGCCAGGCTGGTTCCGGCGAAATGGTCGAAGAAAAGGCGGGGCAGGCCCGTGGCCAGGTTCCGGCCGCCCCACCAGCCGTTTATTCTGGCGATGACAAAGTCGTAGTCCTCCGGCCTCAGGGTTCTAAGCTTGGTTTCGGATCCGCTCATGCTTCGCCCCCCGGCCCCTGTCGGGCCGTCTTTTCACCGGAGGAACTCCCGCAGGGCCCGGTCCCGCTCCGGGCTGGGCTGGAAGACCAGGGAGAAGTGGTTGATACCGGGAAGGTCCACCAGCTCCGCTTGTTTCAGAGAGGCCGCCAGTCTTTGGGCCGCGCCCGGAGGAAGAACCAGATCGTCCTGGGTGAGCATGCCCTCCGTGGCCCTCAGAATCAGCACGGGACATTCTATTCCGGGATAGAATTCTCCGGTCTCCATGGCCAGGAGGTTGTTCCGCTCCTCGGCGATGTGCTCCGGCTGGATCCGG
Organism: Desulfarculia bacterium; assembly: GCA_963662305.1. Lineage (GTDB taxonomy): Bacteria > Desulfobacterota > Desulfarculia. The sequence continues at coordinate 755,306 of OY759352.1, forward strand.
GAGATGACCCCGCCCTCAACCTCCTGGGATTCGTAGCGGTAATAATCCTCGGTGTTCCGGTTCCAGGGCTGGAGAAAGGGGGCCTGTCTGATCTGGGCGATGTAATCCTCGAAGCTGGGGAAGAGCCGGCCCAGGCGGTCCAGGGAGGGTTTGATCCCGGCCGTGACCTTGGCCCATTCCTGGGGCGAGAGGTCGGCCCCGCCGTCCAGCAGGATCAGCCGTTCCACCAGGTCGGGACGCCTGGCGGCCAGGTTCAGGCAGATATAGGCCCCCAGGGAATGGCCCATCAGGGCCACGGACGTGAGCCCCAGGTCGGCGCATACCGCCTCGATATCCCGGCAGTGGTGCTCCAGGGAGTAGCCTGTAGCCGGTTTGTCCGAGAGACCCCGGCCCCGGAGGTCCAGGGCCACGAAGCGGTGGGCCGGGGAAAGGGCCTGAGCCATGAGGTCGAAGGAGCGGCAGTTGGAGGTCAGGCCGTGAATGGCCAGCACCGGCCTTTCCTGGCCCGGCCACTCGGCCGCCTGAATGGTTATGCCGTCGCCTTTCGCTCTGATCATCCGGGGCAGATCCGCATCCATGCCGCCTCCTTTTTTGTGTTGATGAGCTGAAGCAGCGCAGCCATGAGCAGCGGTCGGGTTCAATAAAAAGTTACTACCACCGGGGTATCGGGGTCAACGTTCAACAGACGGTTTGACAGGATCGGGCCAAAAACGGGATAAAGACACATGGCCGGCGATTCCTCCAATTACGGAAAGACCCCCCTCCTGGTCCTGGCCGGGCTTTTCGCGCTCTTTGTCCTGGTCCGGGCCACCTCCCCGGTGGACCTGCTGGAGGGGGACCAGGGCCTTCAGGCCGACTATATCATGGACCTTCTCCACGGGGGCGGCCCGGCCGTCCAGTACGAGGTCTCGGGCCGCATCGCCACCAAGCCGCCTTTTTACAACTGGCTGGCCGCCCTGGCGGCCAGGGCCCTGGGCACGGCCGCCCCCTGGGTGATCAAGCTGCCCTCCCTCCTGGCCGGGGCCTGCCTGGTCTGGCTCATCTTCCTTATGGGGAGGAATATGTTCGGGGTCCAGGCCGGACTCCTGGGGGCCGGGGCCTGCCTGGCCTCCTTTCACTTCATGCGGTTGGCCTGGCTGGCCCGGACCGACATGGTCATGGTTTTTCTCCTCCATCTGGCCGTCTACCTGACCATGACCCTCCGCAAAGAGCCCCGGCGTTCCCTGGTAGTGGGGCTGGCGCTGGGGGCCTGCTTCCTGACCAAGGGGCCGGTTGGGCCGCTTTTTTATCTGGGCTGGCTCCTGGTCTGGGGGATTTACGGGGGGGCCATAAAAATCCCCAGGGCCTACTTGCGCCTTCTGCCCGGACTGGCCGTCTTCCTTCTAACGGCCGGGCTATGGGTATATGCGGTCTGGGACGCCCCCGGCTTCCGGGAGACGGTGGTCGGCCGGGAGCTGGGCCGCCGAGTGCCCCTGGCCGCGGGCATGGAGGACCCGGTCTATCTATATTTCACCTGGCTTCTGGCCCGGGTGGCGCCCTGGCCCCTGGTCGCCCTGGCCGGGCTGTGGCTGGCCCGCAAAAAGCCGGAGCGGCGGGAGGCTTTTTCCCTGGGCCTGTGGGCCCTGACTTGGCTGATCATGCTCAGCGCGGTGGGGGTCAAACGGGCCGACCTGATCCTGCCGGTATATCCGGCGGTCTTTGTCCTGACCGGGTTGGGTCTGACTTATTTGTTTCACCCCCGGCCGGGCCGGGCCGCCCGGATCGTCTGCGCCGTTCTGGGGCTGGTCCTGGCGCTGCTGCCCCTGGCCACGCCCTGGCTCATGAATCAGCCCCCCACGGCGCTCTACTGGCTTTTCTGCGTTGGTTCCACGGCCGCCGGGCTGGCTGTCCTGCGGCTGGCCCGGAAAGGCTCGGCCCTGGTTCTGGCGCCCCTGCTGGCCGGGCTGATCATCTTCCACGGACTTCACCATTACGGCCTGGCCAACCGCTACCCTCTGGGTTCCTACGCCCGGCTGGCCTCTTTTCTCCAACCTGTAAAAACCGCCGCCGCCAGAGGGGAGGTCCGGGCCTGGCGGGTTCATCCCCTGTTCTCCTATGAGCTGGGGATTCACATCCCGGACCGGATTCCCCTGACCTCAACCCGGCCCAAATGGGTTATAATCGAGTCGGAGCATGAAGAGGAGGTTCGGGAGGTTTTAGGGCTGCCCCTGACCATGGAGGCCGAGCTGACAAGCCTTAAGTACGGTCGGACCAAGGTGGGCCTCTACCGGGTCGGAGAGGAGTGATTTTGTCCCAGGGGGAGAGAGAACAGGAAGATCTCGCGCGCAAGGTGGAGGACCTTCTGAACCGCCTGGACCGGGAGGTTAAACGGCGGATGGAGGTCGAAACCGCGCTTCAGGAGAGCGAGAACCGGCTGCTTTTTCTGGCCCGGACCAGCGGCGACGCCCTCTACCAGCTGCGCTACGACTCCATGACCTACGACTACCTTTCCCAGGGCATCGAGGCTCTGACCGGCTACACCCCGGAGGAGATAAACCGAATCTCCTTCGCCTCCCTGGTCCAGAAGATCGAGCCCCAGGGCGCGGGCCGGACCTCCCGGGGGTTGATCCGGGAGAAGCGGCTGGCCGGGGAGACCGGGGAGCACAAGGCCGACTACCTGGTCAAGACCAAATCCGGGGAACTGCGCTGGGTGGGGGACCACTCCTTTCCTTGGAAGGACGGGACGGGAAAGGCCATCGGTTCGGTGGGCATCCTCACCGACGTTACCGAGCGGCGGCAGCTCATCAACCGGCTGCGGCAGACCCAGGAGGAGCTGAAGCGGCTCTCCCTTGTGGACGGCCTCACCGGGGTGGCCAACCGGCGCCATTTCGACGAGGTTCTGGAGCGGGAGTGGCGGCGGGCCAAACGGGACCGGAAGCCTCTCTGCCTGGTGATGATCGATCTGGACCTGTTCAAACGGTACAACGACACCCACGGCCACCTGGCCGGAGACGACTGCCTCAAGGCCGTCTCCGGGGCGCTGAGAGAGTCCTTGAGGCGGCCCGGAGATTTCGTGGCCCGCTACGGGGGGGAGGAGTTCGCGGTGCTCCTGCCCGGCACCGGAGCAGGCGCGGGCCGCCTGGTGGCCGAATCCCTGCGCACCGCCGTCCAAGGCCTGGAGATCCCCCATCAGGGAGGCCCGGAAACGGGCCGGGTGACCATCTCCCAGGGGGTGGCCGCCACGGACGGCGGAAGTCCGGCCACGCCCCAGGAACTGATCAGCCTGGCCGACGCGGCCCTCTACCGGGCCAAGGAACTGGGCCGCAACCGGGTGGCGGGGAGCGGCTCCTGACTGTAAAATCGCTTGGCGAAGGCCTGTTTTGTTTCGGCTGTCCGGGCCGATTTATTTTATCGTCTTTACCTGCCGAGAACCCGAAGATGTGGAGAGGAATGGATGAATCCGGAAAACCAGAGCGGCATGAGAATTGAACCTATCGACGAAAGCGGGATTCCCCTGCTGCTGGAGATGATAAGGGAACTGGCCGAGTATGAGAACCTGCTCCACCAGGTCAAGGCGGACGAAAAGACCATGGACGACTCGCTGCTGGGGGAGAACCCGGTGGCCAGGGCCATGCTGATGTTTTATAGGGACGAGCCGGCAGGGTACTGCATCTACTTCTACAACTTCTCCACCTTCTGGGGCAGACCTGGAATCTACGTGGAGGATATCTACGTCAAGCCCCGGTTCCGCCGCCTGGGCCTGGGCCGGGCCGTGTTTCAAAGATTGGCCCGCCGGGCCGGGGAGGAGGGCTGCTCTCGGCTGGAGTTCGCCGTGCTGGACTGGAACGAACCGGCCCTGAAGTTTTACCAGTCCATGGGGGCCGAGCCTCTCTCCGAATGGGTGGTCCACCGGTTCGAGGGGCCGAGCCTGGAACGTTTGGCCGGGGGGGACTAGGCGCGGCTGCGGCTCTCCGGGGCGGCATCTTCCGGTCCAGGGCCACGGCCGGTTCGGGTACCGCTCCCAGGATCACGGCCCGCCGGGAAAGGGGGAGGTTGAGGTCGTACTCATGCCTGTTTTGGGCTGAGTGGAATCAACCGTTGCTTTAGATGGGAAGGGGCGGATTTGGTTCCGCCCCCGAGCGATTTATTCTGATGTTCGGTGCAGGAATTGAGCGATCCGCCCCGGACATGGTTCTCAGTTTATCTCCACCACTTCCAGGGTCCTGAGCCCCATGGGAGTTTTGATCTTGACCTCGTCGCCCTCCTCCTTGGTCAGCAGGGCCTGACCGATGGGGGAGGCGGAGGAAATGTTGCCCTTCTCCGGCTCGGATTCATAGGGCCCCACGATCCGGTAGAAAAGCTCCTTGTCTTCGTCCACATCGTAGATAGTCACCTCGGATCCGAAGATGACCTTGCCGTTGGGCGGAGGCGGATCCATGACCTTGGCTTCGCCCAGCTTGACCTGGAGATCGTTGATCTTGGCCCTGATAAGGGCCTGTTTCTCCTTGGCCGCGTGGTATTCGGCGTTCTCGCTGATGTCGCCGAACTCCCTGGCCGTCTCGATGGCCTGGATGACCTCGGGCAACTCCTTTTTCTGAAGTCGTTTCAATTCCTCGTTCAGCCGGTCGAAACCGGCCCGGGTGATGGGAACCCCTACCATACCGGACCTCCCCCATATGGAATTTACTGATATCCCTTAAAAAAACGAGACGGCCTCCTCGCATACGCGGAGGCCTATATTATTGGTAGCATATCTTTTCGGTTTAGTCACCCTTTCTTTAACTTCGCCCTTTCCGGCCGGGAGATTAAAATGCCAACAGAGTTAAACGGATGGGCCCAGACCCCCACCACACGGAGCGGAGCGAAAGGTCTGGGGCCGCCCTGTGTGGCCGGCTCCGGAAACCTGATCGGAGCGCCCTTGACAGGGCGGCGGGATTATGGCAGTTTTGAATCGGATATTCCGAGCGAGCGCTCGGTCGGGTGCGTCAGCCGCTTTCGAACTGAATGCCTGGAGCGCCCGGACAGGCCGTAACCCAAGGCATAAGGATCCGGCAGGTCATGGATTCCAGAGACAAGCAGAAGCAACCCGGGAGAGAACCGCCCAGCCTGGTCAAGGACCCCAATCTCTTGAAAGAGCGGCGGTTGTCCGTGATCGAGGCTGCGGTAAAGCTCTTTACGGCCCAGGGATTCCACAAGACCACCACCCGCCGCATCGCCGAGGAGGCGGGTATGGGGGTGGGCTCGCTCTACGATTATGTCCGCTCCAAGGAAGACATCCTCTTTCTGGTGACCGACCACATCCACGGCCAGGTGGAGAAAAGGCTCAAAGCGACCCTGGAGCAGTACCGAACGAACGCTCGGACGGCTGACGCCAGGGCCGCCCTGATCAGCGCCATCGCCGCCTTCCTGGCCGTGTGCGACGACCTGACCGACGACATCCTGCTCATCTACCAGGAGTCCAAGTCCCTGCCCCCTGCCTCCCGCCGTTCCATGCTGGAGCGGGAGAGTAGAATCAGCGGCATCTTTGGGGAGATCATCCGTCAGGGCGTGGAGGAAGGCTGTTTCCGGGTGGACCGGACAGCGGCTTCCATGGTATCCGAGAACATCGTGGTCCTGGGCCACATGTGGACCTTCCGCCGCTGGAGGCTGGCCAAGAAGTACAGCCTGGAGGAGTATATCCGGCTCCAGACCGCCCTGATCCTGCGCGGCCTGGACGGCCGGGAGGAGAGCGCCGAAAGCTTTCGCCTGCTTAATCTGCCAGACCCGCCCCGGGAGAAAGACGAAAGTGGGGAGACCTCCGGACTGGAGCATCTCCTCGACAGTTTGAGAAAATTTTAGGAACCGTCCCGACTCCCGCATTTCCGGGACGGCAGGCCGCAGACGAAAAACGGAGGACAGCCGTGAACCCCGAAGCCGCACCCTACAAGCCCCATAAGCCGGTCCGGTTCGTAACCGCCACTTCTCTCTTTGACGGTCACGACGCGGCCATCAACATCATGCGCCGCATCCTCCAGGGCACCGGCGCCGAGGTGATCCACCTGGGCCACAACCGTTCCGTGGCCGAGATCGTGGACGCGGCTATTGATGAAGACGCCGCCGGCATTGCGGTCTCCTCCTACCAGGGCGGGCACATCGAGTTCTTCAAGTACATGATCGACCTGCTCAAGGAAAAGGGGGCCGGGCACATCAAGGTCTACGGCGGAGGCGGCGGAGTGATCATCCCCGAGGAGATAGACGAGTTGGAGGCCTACGGCGTGGCCAAGATATTCTCTCCGGACGACGGCCGGGCCATGGGCTTGCAGGGCATGATCAACTCCATGGTTCAGGCCGTGGATGTGGAAAGCCCCGACGGCCGTCCGCCGGTGGGCCCCGGGGAGCTTAGCCCGGACAAGAGGCTGGCTCTGGCCCGGATGATCACCTGGGCCGAGGAGCACAAGGAGGCCAACGACCCGGCCCTGGAGGATGTCGTGGCGGCTCTGACCGCCCAGGTCAAGACCAAGGCCCCGGTCGTCGGCATCACCGGCACGGGCGGCTCGGGCAAGTCCTCCCTGACCGACGAACTGATCCGCAAATTCCTGCTGGACGACCCCAAGACCACCATCGCCGTGATCTCGGTGGACCCCTCCCGCCGCAAGACCGGCGGGGCCCTGCTGGGCGACCGGATCAGGATGAACGCCATCCTTTCCCCCAGGGTCTATGTCCGTTCCCTGGCCACCCGGAAGTCCAAGAGCGAGTTGGCCGAAGGGCTGGCCGAGACCATCGCCATCTGTCAGGCCGCCGGCTTTTCCATCATCTTCGTGGAGACCGCCGGCATCGGCCAGGGCGACGCCGAGGTGGTCAACCAGGTGGACATCCCCGTCTACGTCATGACTTCCGAGTACGGCTCCGCCTCCCAGCTGGAAAAGATCGACATGTTGGACTTCGCCCAACTGGTGGTCATCAACAAGTTCGACCGCAAGGGAAGCGAGGACGCCTACCGGGACGTGTGCAAGCAGTATCAGCGCAACCTGGCCGCCTTTGACCGGAAGCCGGAGGAGATGCCGGTCTACGGAACCATTGCGGCCAACTTCAACGATGAGGGCGTGGTGGCCCTTTATCTGGCCCTGCTGGACCTGATCAAGGGAAAGACCAAGGTCAAGTTCAAGACTTCCTTTAAGCGGCCGGAAACCAAGTTTCCCACCATCCGCTCCATCATCGTGCCGCCGGAGAGGACCAGGTACCTGGCCGAAATATCCGCCACGGTGCGGGACTACAAGGCCTGGGCCCGGGAACAGGCCGAGGTGGCCCGGATGCTCTGGGCCATGGACAAAACCCTGGGCCGGGTCCTCCAGGACAAGGGGGTGGGGGCCGAGCAGAAGAACATCATCTCCAAGGAGATAAAGCAGATCCAGAAGGAGATGGCGGCCAAACTGGATTCCGAATGCCGCAGGCTCATCGAGGAGTGGCCCAAGATCAAGCAAGCCTACGCCGGGGAGGATTACGTCTACACCGTCCGGGGCAAGGAGATCCGGGTGCCCCTGGCCACCAGGTCCCTGTCCGGGTCCCTGATCCCCAAGGTGGCCCTGCCCGATTTCGAGGACCCGGGCGAGATCCTGAAGTTCCTTCTTTTGGAGAACCTGCCTGGACGTTTCCCCTACACGGCCGGGACCTTCCCCTTTAAACGGACCGGGGAGGACCCCACCCGGATGTTCGCCGGGGAGGGCGACGCCTTCCGGACCAACCGCCGGTTCCACTACGTTTCCAAGGACATGCCGGCCAAGAGGCTCTCCACGGCCTTTGACTCGGTGACCCTCTACGGCCAGGACCCGGACGAGCGGCCGGACATCTACGGCAAGATCGGCAACTCCGGGGTCTCCATCTGCACCGTGGAGGACACCAAGGTCCTCTTCTCCGGCTTCGACCTGGTGGCGCCCAACACCTCGGTCTCCATGACCATCAACGGCCCGGCCCCGATCATGCTGGCCTTTTTCTTCAACACCGCGGTGAGCCAGCAGCTGGAGGCCTTCAAGAAGGCCGAAGGCCGCGAGCCCGAACCCGAGGAAGAGGCCAAGATCCAGGCCGAGACCCTGAAAAAAGTGCGGGGGACCATCCAGGCCGACATCCTCAAGGAGGACCAGGGCCAGAACACCTGCATCTTCGCCATCGACTTCGCCCTGAAGATGATGGGCGACATCCAGGAGTATTTCGTCCATAACGGCATCCGCAACTTCTACTCGGTCTCCATCTCCGGGTATCACATCGCCGAGGCCGGGGCCAACCCCATCACCCAGACCGCCCTGACCATGGCCAACGGCTTCACCTACCTGGAGTACTACCTGAGCCGGGGGCTCAAGGTGGACGAGTTCGCCCCCAACTTCTCCTTCTTCTTCTCCAACGGCATGGACCCGGAATACACCGTCATCGGCCGGGCCGCCCGGCGGATCTGGTCCGTGGCCCTGAAGAACAAATACCACGGCTCGCCCCGGTCCCAGATGCTGAAATACCACATCCAGACCTCGGGCCGGTCCCTGCATGTGCAGGAGGTGGACTTCAACGACATCCGGACCACCCTCCAGGCCCTGTGCGCCATCTACGACAACGCTCAGTCGTTGCACACCAACTCCTACGACGAGGCCATCACCACCCCCACCGAGGAGTCGGTCCGGCGGGCGTTGGCCATCCAACTGATCATCAACAAGGAGTGGGGCCTGGCCAAGAACGAGAACCCCCTCCAGGGCGCCTTTATCGTCAACGAGCTGACCGAGCTGGTGGAAGAGGCCATCCTCTCCGAGTTCCAGCGGATCAGCCGCAGGGGCGGGGTCCTGGGGGCCATGGAGCGGGGCTACCAGCGCTCCAAGATCCAGGACGAGTCCATCCACTACGAGATCCAGAAGCACACCGGCGAGCTGCCCATCATCGGGGTCAACACCTTCACCAACCCGGACGCGCAGGAGGTCTCCTACGCCGGGTCCGGGGGCCCGGGCTGCGCCCTGTCTCGCTCCACCGAGGACGAGAAGCAGAGCCAGCTCAAACGCCTGCGGGCCTTTCACCAGGCCCACGCCCAGGAATCGGGCCCGGCCCTGGACAAGCTGAGAAAGACGGCCCTGGCCGGGGAGAACATCTTCGCCGAACTCATGGAGGCGGTGAAGGTCTGCAGCCTGGGGCAGATTACGGACGCGCTCTATGAGGTGGGGGGGCAGTATCGGAGGGCGATGTAACAGTCCTCAGGGTTGATTGAATAATTGTTGGTGATGAGGGGGAGCCCCGAAAGGGGTTCCCCCTTTTTTGTTGCGGTCCTTGTTATTGAGCTATTATATTGTTTGTATGGATAAATTTAGGAAATTTACTCCAATAAATAATGACTAAAATAATGTATCGAGGGAAAAACGGTAAAAAACTAAAACCTCCAGGTGCACGATACTTGGATATCAACGAGGAGACGAATGCTTTAGATAACCTTGAAAGGGCTGTTCAGTTTATTAAGGAAACAGAACGCGATGTGGTGGCTTGGAAGTGGGCAATTACTGCTCTACATGGAGTTCTTTACGGGTTTGCGATTTGTGCCATCTAGCATTGTTGCTTCAACTGGCCACTTCGTTAAGTCTTTCCAAGACACTATTCAGATTCAGGGCTGATTTGAAGAGAATAGTTCCTTTTGGAAGACCGGTGATACGTTTGGACCCGACCTGCCCCACGGCCAGGATGATCGGTCGATCTCTGAAGAGCCGCAGGGTCTCGACTTTTTCCCTCAAATACTCGGTTGTCCAGAAACCGATAACCTCCATGGGTATCTCGCGGCCGTCTTCATGCCGAAAGACAAAATCGGGGATAAAAACCTTTTGACCACAGTACATGATCCCGCCTTCCCGGATCAGGGACCAACCCTCTCGTACCTGATCACCCCATTTCCGGGCAAAAGCCTCTTCAACACTGGAATCGAAATCATCAGGTGGATCAAGATAGGTCTGGAGTCCATCCTTTGGGCTTAGCTTCAATAGAACCTGTTTGCCCTTGCGGGGTGTTCTGATCACGGCCTCCATCTTCCAGCCCTGACAGGCCAGCAGTTTGGGCAGAAAGCGGGCCATGTTGACCCCATAGAGTCGGGTTTTTCGAAAGAGCGAAGCCGGACCGTCAAGCTCGATCCGGTATTCATCCGGACCGAGCCTGGTAATTCTGTGGAGGAGCCGAGCCAGCTTTGCGTGGCGCAGAATAGTTTTGAAATCCTGGTGGGCAATGATGGTCATCTTAACGGCCAGGTAAAGTGCCGCCTGAACCTGGGCCACATTGTATCGCGAGAGCAAGGCCCTGGCGTCGGGGTATCCTTCAAAGGCAGCCAGGCGGTGGAACTCCTTCACGTCCGAGTATAGATTTTCTTCGATATCAGCCCAGTTTCGTTTCAACTCGGCCGCTAGGTGATCCTTAATTTCCTTCTCAGCCGAATCGAACAATCGATTAGGCGTTTCTACCAGGGGATGGTGTTCAGCCGCCAAGCGGAAAACCTTTCTTCGCAACCTGGCTGCCTTGCCTGAACGGTCGTTGGGAAAGGTTGATGCATCGTCCAGGAGCTTGCAGAAGGCCTCGATTCGGCGGGTTGGGCAATCCTCCTCACCTGAAAAAATATCCTTTATCCGGTTGTGGAGTTCCCGCCTGGTCAAACCGATACCGTTTTCGTATACCTCCAGCATCCTCTGAGCAAACCCATGGTACTGGGCGTGCTTTTTACTTAAGAGCCGATCCGGGATGATCCGGCCGCCTCTATAGTCGGCGATGGCGTGTTCCCTGGTAAGCATCCGTCCGGCGACGCTTTCGAGAGCGCTCCTCCTCCTTGGTGTTCTGGCAGACTACTTCGTACAGAAACGCCTTCTCGTTCCCCGATCTCCTCAGCACTCTGCCTAATCGCTGAATAGCCTGGCTGGCGGAAGTCCGGCCGCCTAAAACAACAGCAACCTTGGCTTTGGGGATATCCACCCCCTCGTCCAGAACCCTGTTGGCAACGATAGCCGGATAGTCGCCTTTGGCAAACCCATCCAAGATCTCCAGCCGCTCTTTTTTACGGCTGTGGTTGAGCAGACAGGGAATAAGGAACCGAAGCGAGACCTCCCGAGCCATGGTATTGGTTCCGGTGAAGACTATGGTCCGGCTGCCATGGTGCAGGCGGAAGATGTCTTCCAGAACCCGGAGTTTCTCAGCAGCTCGGTCTTCAATGGCCTGCTTGGCGTTATAGGCTTTTTGTACTTTCCTGGCTTCTGGATCCGATCCTGATTCAGCACAAAGATCCTGCCACGTGTAGCCCTTATTCTCCCTGCGTTTATTATAGATGAATTCTCGAACCTGATCCGAGAGTATATCGTAAAGCCTTTGTTCATCTTCATTCAGGTGGACCGGGATACGGATGGTTTCATACTCGGCCAGGGTCTTTCCCCTGGCTAACGAGAGCGGCATCTCGTAGGCCAAGGGACCTATCAGCTTCATTAAATCCGCATGCCGGCCGTCGGCTCGCTCCAGGGTGGCGGTCAGGCCCAAACGCAACGGAGCGGCCGACATCAAGGCCGCTTCTCTTCGCAGATCTCCGGGTAGATGGTGGCATTCGTCAAAGATTATCAAGCCGAATACGTCACCCAGTTTCTGCATGTGGATGCAGGCGCTGTCGTAGGTGGTAACCGTGACCGGCTTAAGGTTGTGGGTATTGTCCCCGATGATTCCGGCATCGTAACCCAGGCCGGACAGGATTCGCCTGTGCCATTGGTACATGAGGTCCCGGACCGGAGAGACCACCAGGGTCGAGACAGCAGTCCGGTGCATGATCTCCAAGGCCACCTCGGTCTTGCCTGTGCCGGTGGGCATAACGATCAGGCCTCGTTGCCCCTTGTTCGTCCAGGATTCGACCGCCTCGGCCTGCTCTGGCCGGGGTGGGAATAGATCTACTTTAGGCCAGTGGATAGATCGCCATTGAGGAACCTGGTCGGATATCTGGATTTCGGAATCGATAAGGGCTTCAAGGGAGGACCTGTAATGAATGGCGTCGCAAGTCCAGGACCCTGTTCGGTCGTCCTTGCTCCAGATCAGGTCTGTCAAGTTTCTGGGTGAAGATGGATACGGCCAGTGGTCCAGACCAATAAGGCCCCTGGAAAAGGACAGGATAGGCCTGGCGGGGCCGGTATTCACATCAGCCGGACCCTTTTTAGACCTACTGCCATAACCGGACATGGGCATATCCTACTATGAGTTTGAAGAGCCTGGGAGGGAAAGCCGGGTTTAACCCAATTGGGGCCTTTAATTCCTTGGTGCATCCAAATGAGTGGCTGACTGGGATTGGGACCGGGTTTGTTTTGATGGTGCACAAATCAGTTGACCTTGACTCAATTAGCAGTCATAATCGGGTCATATAGTGACCCTTTAAATAGTATTCACGGGCCGAATGTTGACCCAATTAGGGGGGTGGTAATGGGTCGCTTTCTTTGGGAAAAAAGCTCTTGGCCAAATTTTCGATGGTATAGCGATGCCTTACTCCAGCCCTTGGGGCGGGCCAGGACAGCGCAAGGTAGATTGCTGGGAAGCGTAAAATACGGTCTGGGGCTGGAAGTACAGGCGGAGTTGTTGGTCCTGGAAGGTATAGCTACCTCGGCCATTGAGGGGGAACGGCTGGACCTTAAATCAGTACGTTCCTCAGTTGCCAGACAGTTAGGTTTGCCCACGGCAGGATTACCGCCCACAGAACGCCATGTGGATGGCCTGGTGGAAATGCTGTTGGACGCTACCCATGGTCATAACAGACCCTTAACCGCAGAGAGGTTGTTCGCTTGGCAGGCAGCGCTATTCCCTACCGGTTATTCCGGTCTGATCAAGATCACTGTGGGTGCTTGGCGCAGGGGCTCCGAGCCCATGCAGGTTGTTTCCGGGGCAGTAGGTAAAGAGCGGGGTCATTTTCAAGCTCCTCCGGCTGAACGACTGGAAACGGAAATGGAAAACTTCTTGACTTGGTTGAACTCGCCCAACAAAGCGATGGACGGCTTTATCCGGGCCGGGTTGGCCCATTTGTGGTTCGTCACCATCCACCCGTTCGAGGACGGCAACGGGCGTGTCGCCAGGGCGATCGCTGATATGGCTCTGGCTCAGGATGAGGGGATCAGTGATCGGCTTTACAGTATGTCGAGCCAGATACAGCAGGACCGGAATGCTTATTATGAGGTGCTGGAAGATACCCAGAGGGGCGATGGCGATATAACAGAGTGGCTGAAGTGGTTCCTGGATTGTTTAGAACGGGCGGTGCAACGCTCTGAATCGCGCATGGCGCTGGTCCTGGATAAGGCCAGATTCTGGCATGTCCATTCGGAGAAAGCACTCAACGAGCGTCAGAGGAAGGTGATCACCCGGCTTTTAGAAGCTGGTCCGGACGGTTTTGAAGGCAGCCTGACCAATCGAAAATACAAGAACCTGACCAAGGTCAGCCGGGAGACGGCCAAAAGAGACCTGACCGACTTGGTCAATAAGGGTATCCTCAAACGTAACCCGGGTAGTGGTCGGGGCGCCAGTTACGATCTTGCTTGGCAATGGGACACAGAGAATCAATAGGAAGTCTTTGATTTCCTCCTGTAAACGTTTTTCGTGACTAATGCATATAAGCGGTTTTGGCAGTGGGCCAATCTCGGCATCTGGGACGAGGTTCTGGCCGAGTTGTCCAAAGATGCCGATCCAGAGGCGATAATGATTGATGGCTCCTTTGTTAAGCTCCATCAGCACGGAACTGGCGCAAAAGGGGGCACTTCAATCGGGAAATCGGTCGCTCTAAAGGCGGATTGACCACCAAGATCCGCGCCGTGGTCGATGCTCTCGGCAACCCGATCAGGATTCACCTGACCGCTGGAAACGTTGCCGACATCACACCCCCCTGCGACTTGATCACCGGCCTCAAAGCCGATTGGACCATTGCCGACAGGGCTTATGACGCAGACAGGTTTATCGCTTTGGCCGTGAAACAGGGCTCCGAACCTGTGATTCCGCCCAAATCGAATCGGCTTGAGCAAAAGTGGTTTGACAGGCGCCTATATAAGGAGCGCCATCTGGTCGAATGCTTCTTTGCCAAGATAAAGGTATACAGATGTATTTCAACACGTTATGACAAATTGGCTGTTACCTTCAGGGCTGCCGTACTCATCGCCGCATGCATGGCTTGGCTCCAATGATCTTTTTGGAAACAGCCCCTAACTCACGCCCAGCCCCTGTCCCACTTCCTCTGAGGTTGGACACTTAGTTGCTTTTCTCGGTGTCCATCTAATCGGAATACGACCAAAGTGCTTTCGCTATCTTTCAGCTTGATCTCATTTAAATGTTTACCAATTTTGAAACAGACCACATGAAAATTACCGGTTTCTTCTTGAGCCGCACATTATATGTTTGATTGATTACAGACAAAGATGATAGGAACGTCTTAAGAACCATTTGAAGCCCTCGTAACATTGAGGATAAGGTAGGTCAAGATGGTCCACACCAAGCCCGCCCCTTTATTCGTTCAGGTGTCCGAAACTATTAAAGCCAGGATAGACAGTGGGAAGTATAAGCCCGGGGATATTCTTCCGGCTTATAAGGATATCGCGGATGAAATGGGGATCAGCCTCATAACCGTTCGAAAAGCCATGGATATATTGGTTGATGATGGCAGGGTCCTATCCAGGCAAGGGGTCAGGGCCAGAGTCGCCGAGCCGATCGAAGAACCCATCGAGATTGAAATAAACAAAGGCTATTACCATTGGATGGAGATGGCCATGGGGAAAAGCCGTCGCCACAAAATCGATTTTCTGGACAGGACGGTGATGAAATGTCCCGCCCCCATGAAAAGAAATCTGATCACCGGCCCCAAAGGCCAGGTTGAAAGGTTCCGGCGCGTCTTGTCTCTTCGGGATAATCCTATAGTTTACGTGGTGAATTATGCTTGCGCCGATTGGACGTCCCGCATCCCGACCAAGGAGTTGCTTGCCACCACATTCGTCGAATCTTTTCAGAAAGGTGCGGGGGTCGAAATCAGGGAAATGGAGCAACGCATCCAAGCCGTCACAGCGGACCTTGATTTAGGGAAAATCCTAAAGCTAAATTTCGGTTCTCCTCTGGTTTATGTCCAAAACAAATACTACGGGACGGAAGGTATCCCCATCGCCTTAAGCTACATGCATTATCACGGCGATCATTTTGTTTATACCATAAAAAGGCAGTTTAACCAGGATAAACATCTGGGCAGGAGCTAAGCATGGACAAGGAATACAGTATTGGAATCATCCCCGGCGACGGAATCGGACCTGAAATAATAACCCAAGCCGAGAAAGCGCTATCTGCTACGGAACGGGTATTCGGATTTAAAGTGAATTGCACCAAGTATCCCCTGGGTGGGGATCACTTTATGAAAACCAAGGAGCTTTTGCCGGACCAGGTGTTAAGCGAATTGGTAGGCCAAGACGCCATCCTTTTGGGGGCCATCGGCCACCCGGACGTTACGCCGGGCATTTTGGAGCACGAGATCATTTTAAAAATGAGATTTGTTATGGATCTCTACATCAACCTCCGGCCGATCAAGCTTTATCCGGGTGTGGAGACTGTGCTCAAAGGAAAAGGACCGGATGACATCGATCTCATAATTGTCCGCGAAAACACCGAGGGCCTTTATACCGGGGCAGGCGGAAGCCTGTTCCAGGGTACGGACAAAGAGGTGGCCGTTCAGGAATCGATCAATACCTACGGTTCGGTGCATCGTTGTCTGCGATATGCTTTTGAACTGGCCAAGCGCCGTCCCCGCCGGAAATTGACCTTGGTGGCCAAAACAAATGTCTTGAATTACGCCTCCAACCTTTGGAAACGGGTTTTCGACGCCATGAGCCTCGAATATCCGGAAGTTGAGACGGATTACAACCACATTGACGCGGCGAATATGTGGCTGGTCAAAAATCCCGAAAATTACTCCGTCATGGTCACCGACAACCTTTTCGGAGACATAATCAGCGATCTGGGGGCCATTGTCGCCGGTGGTCTCGGCCTGGCCGCCGGAGGCAACATCCACCCCGGTAAAACCTCTATGTTCGAACCGATCGGGGGTTCGGCTCCCAAATATACCGGCCTGGATGTGGCAAACCCCTTGGCCACTGTCCTCTCCGCCGGACTTATGCTCGACTATCTGGGCGAGAAAGAAGCCGCCGCTGCCGTCCAGCACGCCGTAATCAGAACGATATCCACCATGAAAAGTATGAGTGCGGGACAGATGGGGGCCGGGACCAACGAAATCGGCGACCGGGTTCAAGGTTTTATTCAAGATCCCGAGTCGTGATAAAACCACTGGGCGAATGGGCATTGATCCAAATTCGCCCTTTGAGGCGACCGGTGAGATCAGGCAGGAGTAGAACCTCCTTAATTATGCAGGGAATTCAACTAGAAGATAATATCAAGAAAAGGAGATCGCTGTGAAGAGGAATCCATTGGGGCTGAGTGTAATTTTCGGCTTATTGATCACCCTGTCATTCATGCTGGGGATTCAGCCGGCGGCTGCCGGTGATAAGGAGTTGCTGTTCAAGGGCGGCACTCCTTGGGGCAAAACCCACGGGAACAGCGTTGGGGTGTCCTTTTTTGCCAAACGCCTGGAAGAGTTGAGCCAGGGAAAGATCAAAGGCAAGGGATATTTCGGGGGATCATTGGTCACCGCCAAGGAGGAACTCGACCTCCTGAAAAACGGGATCGTTGATTTCGCTCCCGTGGTGGTGCCCTATCACGCGGGCATTATTCCGGAAATCGTCAGGGTGAGCATCACCGTTCCGTTCATCACCGATTTGAAGTCTTGGCAATGGCTCTGGGAGAACACCGACTGGTACTACGGCTATCTGAAAAAAATGGGGCTTCATCCGCTTTACACCTGTTATCAGGAACTGGTCCTGTCCATCTCCAAGCCCATTGAGGATATAGATAATCCCAGCCTGAAAGGCAGAAAGATCAGGGCCCCCGGTCTGGGCTTTTCCCAGCTGGTTGAGTGCCTTGGTGCTGACTCGGTGAGCATGCCCTCGCCCGAGGTGCCCACCGCCCTGGCCACCGGAATCGTCGCCGGCCTGTACACCACCTTGGATACCTGGGACGTGCTGGGAATCCACGAGAGCACCCCCCATGTTTACCTGCTGGACGTGCCCTTCGCCACCAACCACTGCATGACCGAGGCCAAGTATCAGGCCTTACCCGATTGGGCCAAAAAGGTGGTTGACCAGGCCGCCAAGGAAACCACCCAGGACCAGATCAGGTGGGCCCAGACCTACAGGCAGTCCATCCTCGACAAGTTCAAAAACAACCAGAAAGTCAAATTCTACGTCTTTGATGAAAATCTGAAGGCCAAGTGGATGAAGGCGCTGGCGCCTTTCTACGGTTGGCTGAAGACCAAGTTTGATCCGGACATGAGCCGTTATCTCGCCGATTGCGAGAAGGCGTGGGCAGCCACCCACGACACACCTTTCCCGGGTAAAAATTAGATGACCCAGGCCCGGCCGGCCTTGATCGGCCGGGCTGCGGACCCCTTCGGACCGGAGGGGCGACGCTGTTTTAAACACAGCGGAATGAAATGGATTAATCATCGCCAGGGGAAGAACAGCCATGAAAATCGACCGAATCAGTGATATGCTGTTAACCGTTGCCGGCCTGACCTGTATATCGTTACCGATAATAATTCTGATTTTTGTGACCATCAGATGGCAATACCCTCACGGCATCCCCCTGTGGTCCGAAGATATCTGTCAGATGCTCTTGTGGTTCATCACCTATCTTGCCGCGGGATATGTAATCAGAGTGGACGGCCATGTCAGGGTGAATGTGTTTTTGGAGAAATTTCCCTCCAAGATAAGGAAATACATTGAGCTGGCAACCTCCGCCGTCTGCCTGATAACCGGCCTTCTGGCCGCGTTGGCGGGAACCAGGGCGGCCGCGGTGGCTTGGCTGGAGCATAGAAAAACCTTCAATGATCTGCCGGAGTACCTGTTCGCGGTGGTCATTCCCATCGGGCTCATTCTGATGGTCTTCGAGATGATCCGCCTGTTCCGGGCCCAGATAAAAAGGAAAGGTGATTGAGGTGGATTGGATACTGCCGTTCATTTTCGGAATCACGCTGTTGATCGGTCTGATCTTTATCGGACTGCCCGTCGCCTTTTCCCTTCTTCTGGTGGGCTTCCTGGGCATCCTTATCTGGATGGGCTTTGTCCCCTCCTTCGCCATCCTGGGGTTCACCAGCATCTATTACACCCCCATCAACTTCCTCCTGCTGGTTGTGCCGCTTTTTGTTCTGATGGCCCAATTGCTGGAACGGACCGGGGCGACCGATGTTTTGTACCAGGCCTTCTGGGACCTGTTCGCCGGGGTCAAGGGGGCTCTGGCCGTAGCCACCATTTCCATGGGCGCCCTTCTGGGCGCCTGTGTGGGTTCCAGCGCGGCCAGCGTGGCCACCATGGCCCATATCGGCCTGGGGCAGATGTTGACCCGGGGGTACCGGAAATGGCTGGCGGCCGGGGCCATCGCCGGAGCCGGCGGGCTGGCCATCGTAATTCCGCCCAGCATCGGCGCGATCATGTACGGATTTGTCATGGAACTGCCCGTTCTGGATATTTTTGCGGCCTGCATGATTCCGGGTCTGCTCATGGCCCTGGGTTATTGCATCGTCATCTTTATGTTGACCCGCTTCATCCCCGATGTGGCCCCGGCCGGACAGCCCACCCGGGTTAAGGTCAGGTTGCGGTCCGCCGTTATCATCCTGCCCTTTTTCGGGCTGGTGCTCATGGTCATGGGCAGCATCTTGTCGGGAATAGCCTCCATTACCGAATCGGCCGCCTTCGGCTGTCTGGGCGCGTTTTTAATCGCCCTGTTCATGGGCCGGAAAGAGAAGCTGTCGCTCCGTAATTTCCTCGGCGCCGGCCGGGAGACGGCCATTTCCACCTGCTACATCCTGTTCATCGTGGTCGGGGCCAAGGTGTTCAGCAAATTCTGGTCCATGACGGGCGTTATCGAAATGCTCGGCGAGACCATCAGCAGCCTGCCTCTTACGCCGGTTGTGGTTTTGCTGCTGATAAACGTCCTGGTTCTGTTTTTCGGGACCATCTTGGACGGCGTGACCATTATCCTGGTGGTCCTGCCCATCCTGGGATACGGACTGATGGCCATGGGCTACAACCCCATCCATCTGGGGGTCATCTTTTTGATAAACATCGAGATGGGCCTGACCACGCCGCCCTTGGGGATGAACCTGTTTATCCTGGGAGGGGTAGGCGAAAAGTATGGGGTGGGCTACACCGAGACGGTCAGGGGAGCCATTCCCTTTCTGCTGGTGGACGCCACAGTTCTGCTGCTGGTCATTGCCTTTCCTTCGCTCGCTCTATGGATACCAAGCCTTTTGCATTGAGACGATCGGGAGGGCAAAGGGCTTTTGTTAGAGCGGTCCGTCAAAAATACGGAACGTATTTTTGGCTCTTACGATCAATAAAGCGCCTAAAGAGGTGGTCATGAAGATTTCCGCACAGATGAAGGCAGGCCTGGAAAACATGGGAAGGGCCATGCAAGGCATTCCCGACCGGGTGCCCGTGATAGGTCAGATAAACGAACACGCCCGGAAAGTCTGCGGCTGTTCCCCCAAGGAATATTATTCCGACGCGGACCTTTTCTTCCGGAGCCAACTCCTGGTGTCGGAATACTATGGCCTGGATTTTCCGGCCACCGAGTATTACGACATGTACAATATCGAGGCCGAGGCTCTGGGGCAGCCCTTGAAATGGTTCGACGACATGATGCCCGAAGTGGACCACGCCCGGAAGCTGATAACCAAGCCCCAGGACATAGAGCGGCTTATACCGCCTGATCCCAAGAAATCGGGAAGGATGCCCTTTGTCCTGGAACTGAAGAAGCGGGCTCTGGAGTCGGGCTTCGTGCCCGGCATTCGTTATTGCGCCCCCTTCAGCCTGGCGGTCAACCTCTGCGGAATGCAGAACCTGATCATCGGCCTGATGAGCGATCCGGCCCCGTACCACCGTCTGTTCACCTTTCTGGCCGACGAAGTCCTGTCACCTTGGATTTTTGAACAGCGCCGTCTGCTGGGCCAGGACCTGGAGGCCATGGGTGCCGACGCCTATGCCTCTCTGCCCAACACCAATGTGGAGATTCTGAAAGAGTTCTGCCTGCCCTATATCCAGAGGCTTAAAACCAATGTGGGCAAAGTCAGCTCCCGGGGCTGGTGGGGTGAGAGTTATCTGGCCGGCGATCCCCCAAAACTCGATGAATTCATGGACATGAAACTGAACCTGAGCCCCAGCTACTATCTGGCTCTGGACCCGGATGTGACCAAGATGGGCGTGAGCCTGTTTAAAGACTTTACCACCCAAAACCAGACCCCGCTTATGGTCGGCATCGGCGCCACGGTCTTGGAAACGGGAACAGTGGACACGATCCTGGAGAAAACAAAAGAGTGCGTGGAGCAAGGTGCGCAGGGAGGAAGGTTCCTCATCATGCTCAACGATCTGCCCAAGGACGTCTCTCCGGTCAACATCCACGCGGCCGTCTACGGGGTTAAGACATACGGCACCTATCCTTTGGACCGGGCAAATGGCCGCATAAAGCCTTTTAACCCGTCATCCGTGGAGAGCTTTACTGATTTTGCATCCAGGTATGGGGGATGAATCATCTACCACCGGCAGAGCCGGTGGTCAGTGATTGGACTTAAAAGCGACCAGGGCCGTGAAGCCCTGGTCTGTTCGACGTTACCTTTTTTATATATCTTCGTATGCAATTTCACCGTGCAGAGAAGTATCGAGACCGATTTCCTCTTCTTGGGAAGTAACTTTCACAGGCGTGACCAGGTTAATTAGTTTCAGCATGAGCAGGGTGAACAGGAAACAATATGCGCCAACCAGAAGGACGGCGATTGTCTGGATCAGGAAAAAGGATATTCCTCCGCCGGTGAACAGACCGTTGACGGTGACGGCCGGGTTTACGGCCTTTGAGGCAAACAGGCCCAACATGATTACGCCCAGGGTGCCTCCGACACCATGAACACCCCAAACGTCCAGTGCATCATCCCAGCCAAGCTTATTCTTGAGAGAGACCGCAGCGTAGCAGACAATCCCGCAGACGATGCCGATGATAGCGGCATGTCCCACACTGACATATCCTGCAGCCGGTGTTATGGTGGCCAGTCCGGCCACAGAACCGGTCAATAGGCCGAGAAACTTGGGCTTTTTTTCCAATATCCAGGCGATGACCAGCCAGGTGATTCCGGCAAAAGATGCAGCCACATCGGTGTTCAAGAAGGCGGTGACGGTGATGGCATCTACCATAAGCTCGCTGCCGGCATTAAATCCATACCATCCGAACCAGAGCAAGGCCGTCCCCAGGGCGACCAACGGGATGCTGTGCGGGCCTTTCTCAAATATCCTTCTTTTCCCGACATAGAAAACAGACGCCAGCGCTGCCATTCCGGCACTCGCATGAACAACAATGCCGCCTGCGAAATCGAGAACCCCCAGTTTGGCCATCAGTCCGCCTCCCCAGACCATATGAACCAGAGGGAAATAGACAAAAATCAGCCAGACGGTCAGGAAAAGCATATACGCGGGGAATTTGACCCGGTTTGTAAACGCACCGGTAATCAGCGCCGGGGTGATAATGGCAAACATCATCTGATAGGCGACAAATACATAGAGCGGGATGGCCGAATTTCCCGCAAAAACATCATTCAGGCTGGTGCCGGCCAGGAATGCCATATCCAGATTGCCGATAATCCCTCCTTCGCCTCCGCTGAAGCAAAGGGAATACCCAAAGGCAAACCACAAAATGGTTGTCCAACCAAGAGATACAAAACTTTGGATCATAATGGCGAGGACGTTCCTCCTTCCGACCAGGCCACCATAAAAAAAGGCCAGCCCAGGTGTCATCAGCATAACCAGGCTGGTGGCCACAAGCATGAATCCCGTACTGCCCGTATCAAACATAGACGATGTCCTTTCCTGCTCCAGGTTGATATCAAGCGGTTTTTGACCAAAAATGGTATACCCGCTTTACAACTATGGATAAAAGAGTGAAGAATGAAAATACAGGTATCAACGAGCGCGACGGTTTTGTCTTGAAGCGGTTGCCGGGTGGATTGCACTTCGGAGATGGTATGGAGTAGATTGCGACAATGACGAGGCTTTTGATTGTTGATGACCATCCCACTCATGATTGCGCGCTGGGCAGTACATTGTCCGAAAAAGGCTACCGGGTCTATGTCACGGGGGCAAGAATGGATGGTATCAAAATCGCCTCCAGATATAAAATTGATATTATCCTATGCAATCTCGAAAACCCCCGATCCGGGGAAAGGCTCGTTAAAGAACTGCAATGCCGTGATGTCACGGAAACGATCCCAATATTTTATGTATCTGCCGTACCTGATCTGGAAGTCATGCGAAAAATGATGTCCCTGGGCGCCGATGACTTTTTTGTCGTTCCGGTTGACGTTATGGAACTCATCCAGGCGATCGAGAAAAGACTGGAAAAAAGGAGGGCCCTTGAAGACAAGATAAATCGGGCAATCCAAACATCCTTTGAAGGCGAGGGGGAAATGCCGGGGCCGGTTGATCATTTTATCGTGACCATCGGTTGCCGGTTGAAATTCATAAAATTCAGCGATGTCGTCTGTATCCGGGCCCAAAAGGAGTATTCCCTTATCAAAGCAAAAGACCAAAATGAAATACTTGTAAGAAGATCTTTAAAAAAATGGATGCGTTTGTTGCCATCCAATAGTTTTCTCCAGATTCATCGTTCCACTATTATTAATATCGAGGCGATTGAAAAATTGACGAAACTGAAGGATCGCAGCTATGTTGTCTATCTGAAAGGCATCGAAAAGCCTTTCCCCTTGAGCCAGCGGTTTATGAATATCATGCGCAGAACGTTTCCGGTGGTTTGAACAAAAACGATTTCAGGTCAGTCCTGTCCGGCTAAGAGTCAAGAAAAAGGCCTGATTCACCCTGGTTTCCGATATAATGGTGTTGCGCATAACTCACCGATCGGAAAGGACAAATCAGGCTATGGCTCATTGTAACACGATCCTCTCCCAGATGCTCAAGATTGTTCCGAGACATGTTTTCAGCACCCTGGACAAAGCCCACGGGACAGGGCGTACGGCCCGCAGATTCAGCCGCTGGGATCAGTTCGTTCACCTCATGTCTATCCAACTGACCGGCCGGGTATCGCTCCGGGACGGGGTCAGGTCCATGCGTTCCAGACTGACCAACCTCTACCACTTAGGTACCCAACCGGTGGCCAGATCCACCTTTGCCGAGGCCAACGAGAAACGGCCGGCTTCCTTCTTCGAGGCCTTGTTCGGGTATGTCTACGGTCGTTGTCAACCCGTTGCTCCCAAGCACAAGTTCAAGTTTAAAAACAAGCTCTTCTCCTTGGATGCGACCACGATAAGCCTCTGCCTGAGCCTCTTCCCCTGGGCCAAGTTCAGAAAGACTAAGGCCGGTATTAAAATCAACACCCTGCTGGACCATGATGGCTATCTGCCCGCTTTTGTTTCAATTTCAGAAGCCAAACGTCATGAGTCCAAGACCGCCAAAGCAATTCACCTTCCCAAGGGCTCCATCGTGGCCATGGATAAGGCCTACATCGCCTTTGCCTGGCTTTTTTCCCTGGCCAACAGGGGCGTTTTCTTCGTCACCAGGATGAAAAAAGGCGCCCGCTACAAGGTCGTCAAGCGCAACAGAGTCAACCGCCGTTTGGGCGTCACCTCCGACCAGGTCATTTGGCTTACAGGGGCCAAATGGGCCGATTACCCGGTGGCCTTGCGAAGAGTCGGCTACCGCGACAAGGAGACCGGGAAGCATTACGTCTTTTTGACCAACTACTTCGACCTCTCGGCCAGGACCATCGCCGACATCTACAAGGAGCGCTGGCAGATAGAGACCTTCTTCCGCTTCATCAAGCAGAACCTGAAAATCAAATCCTTTATCGGCAACTCCCCCAATGCCGTTCTTTCTCAGGTCTATGTGGCCTTGATTGCTTACCTTTTGCTCTGCTACCTCAAGTTCCTTTGTCGCCTCGGATTAAGCCTACAGCAACTGGCTCAACTCCTTCAACTCAACCTCTTCAGACGCTGCACCATCCAGGAATTACTTCAACCGCCCAGCTTTGATAATCATTTAACCCACAATAACAATCAGTTAAATCTATGCTTCGCTTAGCCGGACAGAACTGATCCGAATCAAATATCGACGTGGAAGAGGCAGGCCAAGGAAGGGCTCGTGGAATCCTTTTCGGGCCGCAAGAAGCATGACGGTCAGGCCAAGGAGGCCCAGATCAGGGATCTCCACGCTGAAATCGGGCAGTTGACGGTTGAGAATGATTTTTTAGCATCCGCCTTCGCCAAGATATGAGCCCCAAGCGAAGACGGGATATGGTTAAAAAGGAACATCCGCGGCTGAGCATTCGGCGGCAATGCCAGGTTTTGGATCTGGATCGGTCAACGTATTATTACCGCCCCCAGGGCGAGTCGCCGTTCAATCTGGAGTTGATGCACCAGATCGACGAACTATTCATGGAGGCTGTCCAACACCATGGAGGCCGACTTCTGCGTGGACGCTCTGAACGAGGCCTGACTCGATACGGGGTTCCCGAGATCTTCAACACCGACCAGGGTTCCCAGTTCACCAGCCGGGAGTTCACCCGGGCGTTTAAAGACGCCGGTGCCCCGATATCCATGGACGGCCGGGGCCGCCGGCCGGATATCAAAATGTCCTCATTCCAGAGGGAGCGCTTCCTCTGGCCTGCCAACGAAAAGCGGCGTGACCCATAAACCGGTCCACCTTAACTTCGCCGCAACATAGTCCAATGAGATGGGTCCACTTATATTGTATATTGAGGTTCCTTGTCCCGGAACCAAGAACGATAAATTCCATGAATCTCCGCTCTCCCGTCAGGAGACCCGGATCAGTTCCGGACGGTCCAGGAACCGTTCCAGATGGACCAGGGTCAGGTCCGGGGTCAGGGTCACCACGGCGTAGGTGGGCTGCTCCAGGCTGATGGTCAGCCCCGAGTTCTTGGCCAGGTCCAGGTCCAGGAAAAAACTGGTGGCTCCGGGCACGGAAAAGGGCAAGCCCATCCAGGAGCCGCACAGGGGCCGGTGCAGGTGGCCGAGAAACAGATGCTTGACATTGGGGCGGCCCTGGAGCAGAGCGGCCAGCTTCTCCGGGTCGCGGAGCCGGGTCCGGTCCATGAAGGCCAGGCCTGAGTCAAAGGGCGGGTGGTGCATGAACAGGTAGGCCGGCCGGTCCCTGTTCTCCTCCAGCCTGGCGGCCAGCCACTCCAGCCGCCGGGGGCAGAGGAGGCCGTAATGGTTTTGGCCGTGGTGGGGGCCGGACTGGGTGTCCAGCAGGATAAAGGCCCCGGCCGAGGTCTGGTGGACCCGGTGGAGGAACCCGTCCGGGTCCAGCTCAACCCCGGACAGGGTCCGGGCCATGGTCTCCCGGTGGTCGTGGTTGCCGGGGATGAACAGGGCCGGCAGGGGAAACCCCTCCAGCCTCTTGGCCAGGATTTGGTAGGCCTCCTCCTGGCCGTCGTAGGTCAGGTCTCCGCCCAGGACCACAAACTCCGCGTCTCCATGGTTGCGCCGGATGGATTCCAGACAGGAGTCCAGATAGGCGGTGGGGTCGATCTCAAAGGCTTTCTGGCCGGGTGGCAGAAGATGGGTGTCGCTGAGGTGGATAAACTTCATGAGAGATCCCGATGGCCTTTCCGAAAGGGCAGCCCGGCCCGGAAAGGCGGCAGAACAATCCACGGGAGCTCCCGGACCGCGTGACCGGGAGACTCCCGCGGGACGATCATTTCTGGAGCCAGACCTGGGTGCAGTCCAGGGCGATGGCCGGATAGTTCTCCCACCAGCCCATGACCCCCTTTTTCATGGCCGGCAGGCTGGGCAGGGACATGATGAACAGGTTCACCGCATCGTGGGCCACAATCTCCTGGCACTTTTTGAACAGGGCGGCCTTCTCCTCATCGTTCTTGGCCTTAAGAGCCTTGGCGTAGGTCTCCTGGAACTCCTTGGAGTCGTACTGGAAGTAGTAGTCGGGCCGGGAGTAGATGCCGATGTCATAGGCCTCCACGTGAGTGATCACGGTGAGCTGATATTCCTTGTTCTTATATATCCTTTCAAGCCAGATGGGCCACTCGATCTCCTCGATCTTGAGCTTGATGCCCACCTTGGAGAGCATGTCGGCGATGACCATACCGCAGCGGACCGAGTATTGGTAGTTGGAGGGCAGCTTGATCACGGCCTCGAAGCCGTTGGGAAAACCGGCCTCGGCCAGGAGCTTCTTGGCCTTTTCCGGATCGTAGGGATACACCCCGGTCAGGTCCTCGTAGTATTCCTGGGAAGGGGACCAGTGAGAACCGATGGGGGTGCCGTAGCCGGACATGGCCAGGTCGATGACCGTCTGGCGGTCCACGGCGTGGGCCATGGCCTGGCGGACCTTGAGGTTGTCGAAGGGCTTGGCCTTGTTGTTGGTGGACATGATGGTCTCGCCGGTGGTGGAGCCGTTGATGACCTTGAACCGGGGATCCTTGGCCAGCTCGGCGGCCATCTCCGGGGCGGCCACGGAGCCGATCACGTCCACGTCCCCGGCCTTGAGGTTGGCCACCTGGGCCGCGCCGTCGGGGATGAAAATGTGGGTGACCTTGTCAAGGTAGGGCAGTTCCGGATTCCAGTAGCCCTCGAACCGCTCCATGACCACGTTCTGGCCCCGGTTCCATTTCACGAACTTGAAGGGGCCGGTGCCGATGGGCTCGGATTTGAGCTTGTCCACCGCGCCCTGGGGCACAATCACCAGGTCCCCGGCGGCCAGCCGGATCAGGAGCATGGCGTCAGGGTCCTTGAGGGTCAGGACCAGGGTGTGGGCATCCTTGACCTCGATCTTGTCCACGGAGGCCAGGTATTCGGGATGGGCATTCTTAGTTTCCTTGCCCCGGGCCCGGTCCAGGCTGAACTTGGCCACCTCGGCGTTAAAGTCCTCGCCGTTGTGGAATTTGACCCCTTTGCGCAGATGGAAGGTGTAGACCTTGCCGTCTTCCGAAACGTCCCATTTCTCGGCCAGGCCGGGGACCAGCTTGCCTTCGCCGGTGACCTTGATCAGCCCCTCCATGATGTTGGAGTAGACCACCCGGTCGATGGCCGCGGCTGTGTCGGAGGTGGGATCCAGGCCCGGCGGCTCGGCTGGCTGGCAGACCCGCAGATGGCCGCCCTTGACCGGGCCGGCCATGGCGGAACCCGCCGCCAAGGCCAAGCACAAGGCGAGACCCAGAATAAATAGCTTTTTCATCGGAACCTCCTTGCCCCAAAAGATGTTCAACCCCGGCCGCCTTTGAAAAATAGAAACGGCCATATGTCACAATATTGCGGATATATAATTTCAAGAAAACAGAAAAAGGTCGTCTGTCTCAGACCCCGTTAATGGCTTTGGTCCAGGGATACGGCTGAAAAACCAGCCGCCCCTCATCTCTTTCCATACCTTGTTGGAGGACGGATGTCCACATTTGAAAATGTGGTTGACGGGCTCCGGCCTATTTTCCGAAAAACGCCTTCCACAGTTCTTAGGTGCGAAATAAACAATTACCACCCGTATATTGGGCCGGACAACCCTCGACCCCCGGCAAGTTGCCGCCCCTAATCGACAAGGCAGGAGCAGGCAGGATATAATAACCACACCGAAGTTTGAATCTTTTGAACCTGTGGTCAGGCCGGTTCCGCCGACTCGGCGTCCGGATGTCCCAAAGGAGCTATCGCCGATGAAGCCTGGAGAAATAAGCGTGTTGTTGGTGGAGCGGGAAGCCGGGGAGATGGCCTCCCTGGCCGAGGACCTGGCCGGCAAGGGGTTTACCAGGGTCCGGTTCGGCTCCCTGGTCGAGCTGGCCCCGTCCTTGGCTAAGGAGCCCGGCCAAGTGGTGGTGCTGGACTTGGACCGGGGGGGCGGTCCGGGGCTCTTGGAAAGGATAAAAGCCCGCAGCGCCCAGGCCGAGGTTATCCTCCTGACCGGACCGGAGGGAACCGGACGGGCCGTCAAGGGGCTGAACAACGGGGCCTTCGACTACCTGGTCAAGCCCTTTGAGTTGGAACATTTGGTGGAAAACATTCACCAGGCGGCGGACAAGATCCACTGGACCGAGGAGGAGGCTCTGGCGGAGAGGCGCCGGGCCAGGATGGAGCAGAGGATGGACGCGGCCGAGAGGCTGGCCTCCCTGGGGACTCTGGCTGCGGGAGTGGCCCACGAGATAAACAACCCCCTGGCTATCATCTCCGAAGCCGTGGGCTGGCTGAAATCCCGGGTGGAGAAGGACGAGTCGGCCTCGGTGAACCTTCGCCGGGATTTCGACCTAGCCCTGAACAAGGTGGAAAAAGGCCTGGAAAGGGTCCGTCGCATAACCCACCAGCTGATCAACTCCACGATCCGTCAGGAGACCCGGATAAAGGAGTTCCACCTGGACACCCTGGCCTCGGAAGTGGTGGAACTGACCTACAAGATGGCCCAGTATGCCGGGGTGGATGTGTTCTGGCGGGTGGAATCCGGGGAGACGGGCATCTGGTCGGATCCCTTCCAGATCCGCCAGGTGCTCATCAACCTGGTGAACAACGGCATCCAGGCCGTGGGTTCCGGGGGCAAGGTGGAGATCCTGATCAACGGGAACGACCAGAAGGTCCGTATCCAGGTGCGGGACAACGGTCCCGGCATACCGCCCGAGAACCTGGAACGGATCTTCGAGCCCTTTTTCAGCACCAAGCCGCCGGGAAAGGGGACCGGGCTGGGGCTGTCCGTATCCAGGGGCATCGCCGCCAACCTGGGTGGAACCCTGACCGTGGAGTCGAAACTGGGGGCAGGGGCGGAGTTCACCCTGGCTTTGGACAGGGTTGCCGAACCGGAGAAGGAAGAGGAGCGGCCGGAGCAGGGTGGGAAGGAAGAGGGATAAAGGCCCGCCGGTCCCGAATTTATTCCCTGCCGCCCTAAGGATTGACTTTAGCAGCCCCCCTCTTCCCCCTGGGGGAGCAAGCCCCCACCGATATCTCCCTCTTCCCCGGAGGCGAAGAGGGGGGTGAGGGGGATTCCCGGACCGTCTCCGGCCCCGGTTCCTGCCGGGGCCGGAATTTTCGTTTCAGCCCTCCGGCTCCACCACGAACTCGCAGAATTCCCGGCCCTGGGCCAAGCAGCCGGTCTCCCGGCTCTGGACCTTCAGCTCGCTGCCTTCGGATTCCATGATGGCCTGGTAGGCCCCCACCAGGGCCCCCGGCACCCAGAGGCAGATGGCCTGGCCGATGTCGCCCTGCTGCAGGGCCACGGCCGAGTTGTAGAACCGGAACAGGCCGGTTCCGGCAGCCTGGTCGAACTCCACGATCTCGAACCGGCCCCAGCCCCGGGTGGTCATGGAGCCCAGGTACTGGGCCATGACCTGGCGGCCCTTGAGGCCCTTCTCCAGCTGGACCTTGGCCCAGTTGTAGGCCCCCTCGTATCCGGCGTCGTAATAGACCCTGGCCGCGGTCTGGTCCCCGGCGTACTCCTTGACCCTGGTCAGGATTCCGGAAAAGAACCAGGCCGGCATCATGATCATGGCCACCTCGCCCAGCATCAGGCGGTTGTCTTCGGTAAGTTCCAGCTGATCCAAGAGTTCCTTCAGTTCGCTCATCTCGTTCCTCGTTTGTTAAGGGGGTGTTTCCGAAAAATCCCGGCCGAGAAGATATATTTGCTTGTTTTCCAGGAAAAATAATCTCGGCTGCTGTTCACAGGCGGATTAGGGGCCTGGTCGACAAGCGGAACCGGGCGGTTCGGCTATAAGCCCCGAAATATTTTCCCTGGAAAACAACGCATCTTAATCTTCGGCCATATCCTCCCCGAGTCAAGGCTGAAACCCTGCGGGCGCGGACGCGGCCTTGACTTGGGGGTGATATGGCCGTATCCGGCGACCGCTGGATTTTTTGGAAACACCCCCTGAGTTATCCTCTATCCGCCCCACACATCCTTGAGCACCCGCAGCCAGTTTTGGCCCATGACCCGGCGGATTTTGGTCTCGGACCAGCCGGCCCGGTCCATGGCCGCGGTCAGGTTGGGCATCTCCCCGATGGTCCTGATGCCCTTGGGGTTGATGATCTCGTTGAACTGGGTCAGCTCCCGGGCGTAGCCCTTGTCGTGGGTCAGCCACCAGAAAAAGGAGTCATCCTGGTCCTGGGTAAAGTCCGTGCCCACGCCCACGTTCTCCTCTCCCACCAGGTTGATCACGTAGTCCATGGCCTCCACGTAGTCGTCCACCGTGGCCTCATTGCCCTTTTTCAGGAAGGGGGAGAACATGGTCACCCCGATGAACCCGCCCCGGTCCACGATGAAGCGCAGCTCCTGGTCGCTCTTGTTGCGGGGGTGTTCCTTGAGCCCGGAGGGCAGGCAGTGGGAAAAGCAGACCGGCTTGTCCGAGGCCAGGATCACCTCCCGGGAGGTGTTGGGCCCCACATGGGACAAATCGCACATGATGCCCACCCGGTTCATCTCGGCCACCACCTCATGGCCGAAGTCGGACAGCCCGTTGTCGCGGCTCTCATAGCAGCCCGTACCCACGAAATTCTGGGTGTTGTAGGCCATCTGGACCACGCCCACCCCCAGGTCCTTGAACAGCTGGATGTGGCCCAGCCGGTCCTCAAAGGCGGAGACGTTCTGGAACCCCAGGATGATGCCAGTCTTGCCCTCCTCCTTGGCCCGGAGGATGTCGGCCGTGGTCCGCACCTGGAGGAGCAGGTCCGAGTTGGCCTTGAGCATCCTCTTCCATAGGGCGATGTTGTCCATGGTCTCCCGGAAGTTCTCCCAGACCGAGCAGGTGCAGTTGGCCGCGGTGAGCCCGCCCCGGCGCATGTCCTCGAAAACATTACGGGACCAGTTGGAGATGTTCAACCCGTCGATGACCACAAGATCGTCGTGCAGGCGAGTGGCGGCCATGATTACCTCGCTCTCTTTCTGATCCGGTCGGATCTGATGGGGCGGCCGGTCGGGCCGGTCGGGTTATCTTTCCAGAAAGCTCAGTTTACCACAACCCCGGCCCCGCTTTCCCCAAAAACCCGACTACGGGCTCAGGGCTCCCCGGTCCCGGCCACCTCCCGGGTGAAGTCGATCAGGTCCTGCTGGTGCTTGAGATAGGCCTCGCAGAAGCGGCGCTTGGTCTTGCAGTTCATGATGTAAAGAAAGTAGTCCACATCCCACCAGCCCATGATCAGAAGGGTCTTACGCACGTTAAAGGCCTTGAGCATGAAGTCCAGGGCCGCTCTGATGTGGCGGTACTCTCGCCGCAGCAGCCCCTGGTCGGTGCGGTGGCGCTGATGGTGAATGATGTGGAGCAGGGGGAAGGCCCCCCGCCGGAAGATGTACTTGACCGCGTCATAGGGGGCTATGGTTTCGATAAAGCGGTCGTATTCCCGCTCCCGGTAGAGTTTCCGCAGGCCGCTGGGGTCCAGAAAGGCCAGCTCGTGGCGGAAGAATCCGCCCCGCAGATATTCCAGGTAGTCGCCCCGGATCTCCTCCCTCATCTCGCCCAGGATGTAGGATTTGATGCTCTTGTAGGCTCTTTTGCGGCTGCGGGGCAGGTTCCGCACCCGGTTCTGAAACAGCTCCATGGTTTCGGCTGAACCCACCAGCCGCAGGGAAAAGGCCCAGGGGAAATGGAAGAACTGGGGCATGAACAGCCGCCGGCCAGAGTCCCGGCGCATCCGGCGGATGTGGGCCAGGTAGCCGAAAAAGTCGTCAAAGGAGACGATCCGCTCCCCCTCGGGCCGGTTCAGGTAAAAGTAGTTGATGTGGTATTGCAGAAAGGTCTCGTCCGCCTCCAGGCTGCTGACCCGGATCAGACGGCGGGTGAAGATGGACTGGAGGTGCTGATACTCCTCGGTCCACTCTCCGTCGTGCAGGAAAACCAGGTCGATGTCGCTGGTAAAGCCGATGGCCCCGGAGCCGATTCCGCCGAAGACCCCCGTCAGGACGGGCCGGTCCTCCAGGTTCAGTTCGGCCTTGACCCGGACGAAGAGGTCCTCGATGAGCTTGAGGTGGGCGTCGGCGTAAAGCTGGGCCGTGGTGAAGCCGCCGCCCCGGCGGCGGAGCTGCTGGCGGTAGATCATGTTGATGGTTTTCTTGAACTCCTGCTCGATGGGGTCCCGGCCTTCGCCCACCACCAGGTTGAGCAGGTCCAGGACCTGGGCCTGGTACTCGGGCTCGATGGCCTGGCCCTGGCGCTGGCTGATCCAGAAGATGTCCTCGCCCTTGTGGTCGTCCAGGGCCGAGAACAGGGCCCGCTCGATGTTCAGCCCGGCCAGGGAGAGGGTCCAGGAGATCTTGTGGAGCAGCCCGGTGGTGTTGGAGGTCTCCACGCTGAGCACGGCCCGGTTGTCCTGGACGCTCTGAAAGCTGCTGGTTATCCGGTCGCGGATGACCTGGTGCTCCCTTTCCCAGAGGTAGATCTCCCGCTCCAGGTTGATCCGGCCCTTGAGGATCTGGAGCAGGGAGCCGTAGAGGCTGGCCTCCAATTCCTCCAGGGGGATCCGGGCCGGGATCTTGAGCCGGTACAGGTCCGCGGCCACCCCGTCCCGGACCATGATCTCGGCCTCCTCGATGGAGCAGTCGTGGATGGTGAAGTTGCCGGCCACCTTGCTCAGCAGAAAGGGCCGGTCCCGGGTGCAGACAAAACACCTGGCCTGGGACCGGCCCAAAGGGACCAGCTTCAAGCCCAGGAAATCTTTGCTCGGGTCGACCAGCGCGGACCTCGCTTGGAAAGGTTATTGTCAGCACCCCTCACCCTGACCCTCTCCCCTCCAGGGGAGAGGGGATAATTGGGGAGACCTCTTAAATATGGAGAGGCTTTTGGTCGGTAGTGTCAGGGATGCAACCCTGACACCACATAGAGCTGTGTTTTGATTCCGGTTCCGGGGGTGTGATCCCGGCATCGCCTGATTAATCTTCTACGGCTTGCCCTGGTGTCAGGGGTGTGACCCTGACACCACTATGCGGACCGCCTGCGGATTGACGTGGTGTCATGGCTGCGTCCATGACACCGCATGGCTGCTTATCCCTCCCGAACTCCCTCTCCCCCTTTGGGGGAGAGGGTCGGGGTGAGGGGGTAACTTTAATGACCCTCCATCCTACTTTTTCTTTTTCCCGAAATTCTCCCTGATGATCCCCGGAGTCTCGGCCAACTCCTTCTCGGTGACCGACTGCCGCAGCTCCTCCATGCGGGCCATGACTTCGGCAAAGCGGATTCCCTCGGCCGCGCTGATCCACTCCAGCTGGAGCCGTTCCGGCCGGAGCCCCCATTTCTCCATCTTCTTCCAGGCCCGCTCCACCCGCCTCTTGGTCCAGTGGTTGGCGTCGATGTAGTGGCAGTCGCCGAAGTGGCAGCCCGAGACCAGGACCGCCGGGGCGCCCTGCTCAAAGGCGGCCCAGATGAATTTCTCGTCCACCCGGCCCGAGCACATGGTTCGGATCAGGCGGACGTTGGGGGGGTACTCCAGCCGGGAGACCCCGGCGAAATCCGCGCCCGCGTAGGAGCACCAGTTGCAGGCGAAACAGACGATCTTGCTCTCCGGCGCCCTTGCCAGGGAGGCCTCCACCTGGGAGAGGATCTGGGGGTCGGTGAAGTGGGTCATCTCAATGGCGTCAAAGGGGCACTCGGCCGCGCAGGTGCCGCACCCGGCGCAGGCCGCCTGGATCACCGCGGCCGGTTTCTTGGCCTTGGTGTCCACGGTAATGGCGGAATAGGGGCAGACCCGGGCGCAGACCCCGCAGGAGGTGCACTTGCCCTGGTCCACCCTGGCCGTGATGGCCTCCACGGTGATGCTGCCCGGAGACATGAGCCGGGCCGCCCGGGCCGCCGCGGCCGAGGCCTGGGTCACGGCGTCCTTGATGTCCTTGGGCCCCTCGGCCGTTCCGGCGAAGAAGATGCCCTTGGAGGCCGAGTCCACGGGCTGGAGCTTGGGGTGGGCCTCCAGATAGAACCCGTCCGAGGTCTTCTGCAAAGCCAGCATCTCCTGGAGCAGGGACATGTCCGCGGTGGGGACCAGCCCCTGGGACAGGACCACCAGCCCGGCCCGGTGCCGCTCCAGTTTGTCCGTGGCCGTGTTTTCCACGATCAGGGTCAGGTCGCCGGTCTCCCGGTCCTCGGTCACGTCTCCGGGCAGACCCCGGATGTAGCGGACCCCCTGGGCCTTGGAGCGGAGATAGAGGTCCTCGAAGCCCTTGCCGAAAGCCCGGATGTCCAGGTAGAAGACCTTGACCTCCATGTCCGGGTAGTGCTCCTTGAGCATCAGGGTGTCCTTGACCGTGTTCATGCAGCAGATGTTGGAGCAGTAGGGGTTGGCCCTGGGGTTGTGGGGTGAGCGGGAGCCCACGCACTGAATAAAGGCCACCGAGTCTGGGACCTCCCTGTCGGTCAGCCGGATCACCTGGCCCAGGGTGGGGCCTCCGGCGTTGATCAGCCGCTCCAGCTCCATGGTGGTGATCACGTTCTGGAACCGGGTGTAGCCGTACTCGTCCAAAGGCGTGGGGTCGTAGGGCTCCATGCCCGTGGCCACCACGATGGTCCCGGCCCGGATCTCGATCTCCTCGTCCCGGGCGTCGTAGTCGATGCAGCCCTTTTCGCAGGCCTCCTTGCACTTGCCGCAGATCAGGGGGTCCTGGCCCAGGCAGTCCAGGGGGTTGAGCACATAGGACGAGGGCACGGCCTGGGCGAACGGGATGTGGATGGCCTTGCGCGAGGCCAGGCCCATCTCGAACTCGTCGGGCACGCTCACCGGGCAGACTTTGGCGCACTCGCCGCAGGCGGTGCAGGCCGTCTCGTCCACGTAGCGGGCCTTCTTGGTCAGGGTGGCCTTGAAATTGCCCACGTACCCCTGAATGTCTTTTATCTGGGTCAGGCTGTGGAGCGTTATGTTGGGATGCCGACCGGCATCGGCCATCTTAGGCCCCAGAATTCATATGGAACAGTCCATGGTCGGATAGGTCTTGTCCAGCTGGGCCATGATGCCCCCGATGGAGGCCTGCTTCTCCACCAGGTGGACCTTGAACCCGTTGTCGGCCAGGTCCAGGGCGGCCTGGATTCCGGCCACCCCGCCGCCGATGACCAGGGAGGTCCGCTCCACCGGGACCTCCAGCTCCTCCTGGGGCCGCAGCAGCAGGGCCCGGCTCAAGGCCATGCCCACCAGGTCCTTGGCCTTTTCCGTGGCCGCCTCCCTGTTCCCGGCATGGACCCAGGAGCACTGCTCCCGGATGTTGGCCATCTCGAACAGATAGGGGTTCAGCCCGGCCTCGGCGCACATCCGCTTGAAGGTGGGCTCGTGCAGCCGGGGCGAGCAGGAGGCCACCACCACCCGGTTGAGGCCCAGCTCCCGGATGTCGTCCTTGATCACCTTCTGGCCCGGCTCGGAACAGATGTAGGCGTTCTCCCGGGCCACGGCCACCCCTTCCAGGCCCCCGGCCCAGTCGGCCACGGCCGCGCAGTCCACGGTCCCGGCGATGTTCAGGCCGCACCGGCAGACATAGACCCCGGCCCTTACCTCTTCCCTGTTTGAACTGGAACCGTTCATCTGCAGCTCCTTTGAGTAAGTTTCAAAAATACGTTCCGTATTTTTGACGGATCGCTGGCCCAAAAGCGTGGTTTTGGGCCAGTTCACGGTCGCTTTGCGACCGGCGGCCCGGGTCCGGTCCGCTTAGAGCGGTCTTTTTCGGAAATATTTTTGAAGACCGCTCTAATCCCTTCTCCGCCGCACATTGGGTTCACGGCTCTTCTTTCAGAGCCTGGGCCATGACGGTGGTGATGTCCTTGAGTTCGATCCGGGAAAGCCCCGGGTCCTCCAGATCCCTCTGGGCGCAGGTCAGATGGATCAGGCACTTGGGGCAGGCCGTGACCAGGGTTTGGGCTCCGCCGGCCCAGGCCTCTTCCAGCCGCTGGATCTGGATGCGCTTGGCGTATCTGCCGCAGCCGATCCAGGCCGAGTTGCCGCAGCACCAGGCGGATCGGCCGAAATGGGCCATCTCCCTGACCTCCGCCACCCGGCCCAGCAATTCCCGGGGCGCATCCGTGATTCCTGCAAATCGGGCCAGACGGCAGGGGTCCTGATACGTTACAGATTGCCCGGTGCGCTCTAAGTTCAGATCCTGTCCGGCCAGAAAAGCGGCCAGGTGTTGGACCTCCAGCCCGGTTTCCGGGCCGTAGAGGTCCCCGAGGGTGTGAGCGCATTCCGGGCAGGCCGTGACCACGGTCCGCACCCCGGTCTTTTTAAAAGAGGCCAGGTTCAGCTCCTTCAAGCTCTCAAAGGCAGCCCTTTCCCCGCCGTAATAAAGATCGTGGCCGCAGCACCTCTCCTCCGGAAGAACCGCCGGGGTGATCCCCAGCCGGTTCAGGAGCAATATTACGCTGTTGGCGATTCCGGTCAGGTCCAGGTCCAGATGGGATAAGAAAACCTGGAAGTAGGGCGCACAGCCCCCGAAAAAGAGCAGCTCGCCTTCACGGGCGGTTTTAAGGTTTGGGTCCAGCCAGTCCAACCGGTTCTGGCGCAGCGTCGGCAGGGCCTGGAGCCGCATCAGGGTCTGGAGCGCGCCCCCGTGGCTGATCCGGCCGGGGAGTTCCCTCTCCAGGAGCAGGGGCCGCAACGCGGCCACGAACCCGGCAAAATCGATGCCGCTGGGGCAGCGCTCGGTACAAAGCCCGCAGGTCAGGCAGGCCCAGGCCCCCTCCCGCAGACAGGCGGAGGAGAGCCCCTGTTCGATGGCCTCCCGGGCCAGGAGCCGGGGCGAGAAGGCCCGGTCCGCCTGGGCCAGGGGACAGGCCCCGGTGCACTTGCCGCACTCCAGGCAATGATAGATCCGGTACTCCTGGATCAGCTTTTCCAGTCCGGCCCCGCTCATCGCTGCACCTTCCCCGAGGCGGGCCGGGAGAACGGCGAGGCTTCCGCAGCCTCGGCCAGACCGTTAAGCTCCCGGACCAGCAGATCAGTCTCGTGGGCCGAGCAGGAAAAGGCCTTGAACCGCTCCGGGCCCAGTCCCAGAAGATGGGTCAGCTTCTCCAGCCGGTCGGCCGCCTCACGGCCCAGCTCCGGCCCCCGGCCGTGGCGACACTCACATTCCCGGCAGGTTACGATCGCCACTCCGGCCGCGCCTTTTTCCAGGGCCGAGAGGACCAGCCCCGGTTCAATCCGGCCGCCGCAGGGGATCTTGACCGGCAGGATCCGGGGGGAGAGAGCCCCGCTTGCCTGGGCCTCCAGATAGCAGCGGTAGGGAGCCCAGGCGCACAAAAAGGCCACCACCAGAGGCCGGTCAGACCAGGAGGGCACTTAAGACCTCCCCGTAATATTCGGCCCCGGTCTCGGGCAGGCTCAGGGCCCCGGTGGGACAGACGGCCAGACACTGACCGCAGTCCGAGCACAGTTCCGGGTCCACCCGGCAGACTTCCGGCCCCGGTCCGCCCGGTGTCGGCTGGTCCGCAACCAGGCGGGCCGCACCCTCGGGGCAGACCTTGGCGCATTCCCCGCAGCCCCGGCACAGGTCCGGGTCCACCCGGGCGCTTATGTCCAGGTAGGGCTCCGGCCTTTCCTCCAGGGCCAGCCCGGCCGCGGCCCGGCCCACTTCCTCCGGGGGTACAGTCCTGGCCAGGGGCCAGGAGGCCAGGTAGACTCCGGGGATGGAGGTCTCCAGGGAGCCCCTGGGGCCTGGACTGAAGCCAACCCGACCGGTGGGCGAGCGGTAATTGAGTCGGCTTAATCTCCCCTGGGCCAGGATGATCTCCCCGGCCAAGAGTTCCTCCCGGCCCGGGGCTGTCTCCACAGTCAAATGAAAATCGCCCCGGTTCCCTCTGAGTTCAATTATCCTGTTAGCCTTCACCTGCCTTATCCCGGCCTCTTGGATCTCCGGGCCCGGCTCAGGGGCCGTGTCTTCCAGATGGACCAGGGTCACCGGCCGCCCGGCATTGGCCAGGCCCAGGGCCGCGGCGGTTCCGGCCGGTCCGGCTCCGGCCACTATTACCTCCCGGCGCCGGGAGGAGGCGGGCCGCTCGGCGGCGGCTTGCCTTTCCGTTAGCTGGAGCAGCCCGGCCCGGATCAGCTTACGGGCCAGGGCCGGGCCATGCTCGAGAGCCGTCCCCGAAGGAGAGAAGCAGGTCTCCTTGAGATTGATCAGGGCCACCCGGTCCGCTTCCAGGCCGCTTTGGCGGAAGAGGCGGTCCTTGAGCCGCATCCGCTGGTCGGTGCAGGACTCGCACCTAAAATCCAGATGGCAGCAGACGCAGGAGCCCATAACCAGGCCGCTTAAGTTTTGCTCCCGGATGAACTTCTCCACCCGTCGCCCCTCCTGGGGGTGACAGGCCGAGACCAGGACCTCTGCGGCGGCGAAGCCCAGCCCGGGCCCCAGGTCGGCGGCCAGCCGGTCCAACCGGCCGTCCCGGTTCAAGGTCTGGTTGCAGGAGCAGAGAAGAAGGCCGGGTCGAACCTCCCGGTCTGGCGAAACCACGGGCCAGACCGGCCTGGGGGCCGCCTGCTTTTGGGAAGGGGACAATCCCCGGCAGGCTTCCAGGGCCGCGCTGCGCCCGGCCAGGTCGGCCTTGGCCGGGGTGTTGACCCGGCCGAAGACGGGGATGCGGAGCAGATTTGCCGGCTCCGGGCCGGGCGGGAGTTGGGCCGGATCGGCCAGAAGGGTTCTTTGAAAGGATGCCTCTTGGCGCAAGGGCTCCCGGGAGTGGTCGATCACCCCCAGCCCACAGGCCTCCACGCACTGGCCGCACTCGCTGCAGACCCCGCACTGAAGACATCGGGCCGCCTCCTGCCGGGCCCGCTCCGGAGTATAGGTGCCCACCGCCTCTTGGCAGTCCAGAATTCTGATATCCGGGTCCCGGATCGGACAGGAGCTCCGTTTCTGAAAGGACAGGCCCTGGGGCAGAGGCTCGTACTCCGGTCCGGTGGTTTTGTTCAGGGGCGGGGGCGGCAGGAGTTCAAGGCCCGTTCCCAGGGCCAGGATGATCCGCCGGGCCGCCTCCCGGCCCGAGGCCATGGCCCGGACCACGCTGGTGGGCCCGTTGACCACGTCCCCGGCCGCGTAGACCCCGGGCAGGCAGGTCCCGGCCCGGTCCAGGCTGACCGTGCCCCGATCCCCCAAGGGCAGATCATCCATGAGTACGCAGGAAAGGTCCAGCCCCTGGCCCGCGCTGACGATGGCCGTGTCCACCTTAATCCGGTCCTGGGCTCCCGGAAGGGGTACGGGCGCCCTCCGGCCCGAGGCGTCCTTTTTGCCCAGTTTCATTTGCTGGACCCGGACAGCCTTCAGGCTGTTTTCCGTCCCTTCGAAAGCCAGCGGTCCGGCCAATTCCCTGATCTTCGCCCCCTCCTCCAGGGCTTGGGCTATCTCGTGGGGATCGGCCGGCATCTCGGCTCTGGTGCGGCGGTAGAGGATGGTCACGGATTCGGCCCCGAAGCGGAGGCTGGTCCGGGCCGCCTCCACGGCCGCGTTGCCCCCCCCGATGACGGCCACCCGGCCCAGTCGGGGGGGGGTGCGGCCCTGCCACAGGCCGCCCAAGAAGGAGACGCAGCCGACCACCCCTTCCAGGTCCTCGCCGGGGAGGCCCAGGACCAGGTCCTGTCCGGTCCCCAGACAGAGCAGGACGGCCTTGAACCCGCTTTTCTTCAGCTCCTTCACCCGGGCCGTGGTCCTGATGGGGCTGTTGAGCCTCAGCTCTACGCCCAGGGAGAGGATGTAATCGATTTCCCCTTCCAGGATGTGGGGGGGCAGTCGGTAGGGGGCGATGCCCTGACCCAGCAGGCCGCCGGGCTTGCTGTCCGCCTCGAAGATGGTTGGCCGGAACCCGGCCCGGGCCAGGTCGTGGGCCGCGGTGAGCCCGGCCGGGCCGGAGCCGATGACCGCCACCCGGGGACCTTTTGAAGATACCTTGTCTCTTTTGCGGGAGGATTCCTTGGCCCGGCCCTGTTCCACGGCGAACCGCTTCAGATCGCGGATGGCCACGGCCTGGTCCAGCTCCCCCCGGCGGCAGGCCGTTTCGCAGGGGTGGTCGCAGACCCGGCCGCAGATGCCGGGCAGGGGGTTGGTCTCCCGGATCAGTTCCAGGGCCTCTTTATCCCGTCCGGCCGCGATCAGGGCGATGTAGCCCTGGGGGTTCATGCCCAGGGGGCAGGCCTCCCGACAGGGCGCGGGCCGCCGCTTGTCGATGGTCATGACCGAGGGATTGGTCAGCCGGGACACGGGGTGGCCCTCCGGCCCCACCAGGACCGGGCAGACCTCCAGACACTTGCCGCAGGCCGTGCAGGAATCGGGCAGAATCCAGCGGTTCTCCTGGACCAGTTCCAGGCCGGGGCCGTCCCCGGCCGGACAGAGGCGGGTCTGGGTTTTCAGGTCGATAAGGGGATGAAAGGCGGCCTGCAGGGCCAGGATGCGCAGTTCCCGGGCCTCCTCCGGGTCGGCCCCGGGCCGGGACGCGGCTATCTCCTCGGTGGATGTGGCCAACATAACCCGGCGGTTGAGCGCGGCCAGGGTCAGGGCCGCCCGGAGCCCTTCCCGGTTGGTTCCCAGTATGAGTATCTCTTGTTCGGCGCTCATGTCTTATCCGAATTCAGGGGTAATGCTTTTTATCACCCCTCACCCAGACCCTCCCCCCTCAAGGGGAGAGGGGATCTTTGGTGGCGGTGTCAGGGACGCAGCCCTGACACCACATCAAATCATCGGTTGGGTCAGAGTTGCGGCTCTGATACCACGTCTATTCTTTTGGTTAGGTACCGGGAGTGTGACCCCGGCACCACATCCAAACCCTACCCGGCCTCCAGCCCACCCTGGAACCCCGCCTCCAGCCCGGCCAGATTTTTCTTTTCCGTGCCCTTGGGCACAGAGGAGGTCACGGCCTTGAGAAGAGCCTCCCGGGAGACCACTCCGGACCGGGCGATGACAAAGCCCAGCATGATGATGTTGGCCATCATCCGGACCCCCATCTCCTCGGCCAGTTTGGTGGCCTGGATGGAATGGACCTTCATCTTCTCCCCGATCCGTCCGGAATCTATCTCCACCAGTCCGGAATCGTAGAACAGAGAGCCCTTGGGGGCCAAGCGGTCGATGTTGGCGCTGAAACCCTCCTGGGACATGCAGATCAGGAGGTTGGGCGTCTCCACGTAAGGGTACTCGATCTCTCCGTCGGAGATGACCACCTGGGCGGCGCAGGCCCCGCCCCGGGCTTCCGGGCCGTAAGACTGGATCAGGGTGGCGTGGCGCTGGTCGAACAGGGTGGCCGCCTTGCCCAGGATGTTTCCGGCCAGGATGATTCCCTGGCCCCCGAATCCGGTGATGATGATTTCAGTCTGTCCGTTCTTGGGACCCATCAACCCTCCCCGCTCTTCTGGGGCCAGACGGTGCCCGGCCGGTCTTCCCTTTGGGCGATCCGCTCCAGATAGGTGGGCCGTTTTTGGTCCACGAATTTGCCCAGGACCAATTTTTGGCTTTGCTCAATGACCGTCTCGTCCGGGTGGACCCCGTTCTTGATGACGCTGTTCTGGTTGTAGAGCCTGATCATCTCCCGGGAGTCGCCCAGCTTGTTGCGGCGGCCGAAAGCCGTGGGGCAGGGGGCGATCACCTCCACAAAGGCGAACCCGGGTTTGAGCAGTGCTTCCTCAAAGGCCTGGGCCAGCCGCCGCACGTCCAGGGAGAGCCAGCGGGCCACATAGACCGCGCCGCAGGCCGCGGCCAGGGAGGGCAGGTTCAGGGGAATCTCGGTGTTGCCGTGGGGGCTGGTGGTGGTCCTGGCCCCCAGGGGTGTGTTGGCCGAAACCTGGCCGCCGGTCATGCCGTAGTTCATGTTGTTGACGCAGATCACGGCCAGGTCCATGTTCCTCCGGGCGGCGTGGATGAAATGGTTGCCGCCGATGGAGAACAAGTCGCCCTCGCCGCTGAAGACGAACACGTTCAGCTCCGGCTTGGCCAGCTTGAGCCCGGTGGCGAAGGGGATGGCCCGGCCGTGGGTGGTGTGGAAGGAGTCCAGCTTGAGGTACCCGGCCACCCGGCCGGTGCAGCCGATGCCCGAGACCACGGCGAACTTGTCGTAGTCAAGGCCGGACCTCTGGAGGGCCGTAATGCAGGCCGAGACGGCCGAGCCGATCCCGCAGCCCGGGCACCAGATGTGGGGGATGCGGTCCTGGCGGAGCAGCTCGTCCTTGGGATGGGGCCGGGGCTTGGTCATTTTTTTCCGGCTCCTTTGCCCTTGGCTCGGCCCGGGGCCAGGGTTTTCTTGACCACCCTGATGATCATCTCCGGGGAGTGGATCCCGCCGCCGGCGTGGGGGATGAGGGTGGTTTCGGCCTGGCCGGCGGCGCAGCGTTCCACCTCCAGGCTGATCTGGCCGAAGTTCACCTCCGGCACGAAGAAATGATCCACCCGGCCGGCCAGGTCCCGGATCAGCTCTTCGGCAAAGGGCCAGACCGTGTTGAGCTTTAAAAGCCCCACGGCCAGCCCCTCCTCCCGCAGCCTGCGCATGGCCCGCAGCACCGGCCGGACCACGGAGCCGTAGGCCACCATGACCAGTTTGGCCGAGTCCAGGTGATACTCCCGGTAGTCTATTATTTTATTCTTGTTTTTTTGGATCTTGGCAATCAGCCGCCGGACCAGTTGGTCCTGGGTCGGGGCATCGGTCTGGGGATAGCCCCGCTCATCGTGGGTCAGCCCGGTGATGTGCAGGGCGTAGCCCTCGCCCGCGTCGGGCAGGACCGGCACCAGGGAGCGGTCCGTCCTGTAGGGCAGATACTCCTCCGGGGGCTGGGTGGGCTTGCGGCGCGCCGTGGTCTTTATCTCATCGGCCTGGGGGATGGTCACCCGCTCCACGGTGTGGCCCACCACCTCGTCGGCCATGACCAGCACGGGCAGGCGGAAGGTCTCGGCCAGGTTAAAGGCCCTGATGGTCTGGTCGAAGATCTCCTGAGGCGAGGAGGGTGACAGGGCGATGATCTCGTAGTGGCCGTGGGAGCCCCAGCGGGCCTGCATCATATCCCCCTGGCCGCACAGGGTGGGCAGCCCGGTGGAGGGCCCGCCCCGCTGGATGTTGACGATCACGCAGGGGGTCTCGGTGATGATGCCCAGCCCGATGTTCTCCATCATCAGGCTGAACCCCGGACCCGAGGTGGAGGTCATGGCCTTGGCTCCGCCCCAGGAGGCCCCCAGGACCGCGGCCAGGGAGGCGATTTCGTCCTCCATCTGGATGTAGGTCCCCCCGATCAGGGGCAGCCGCTCGGCCATGCGCTCGGCCACCTCCGTGGCCGGGGTGATGGGGTAGCCGCCGAAGAAGCGGCACCCGGCGGCGATGGCCCCCTCGGCGCAGGCCACATCGCCGTTGATGAAATGATCGCCGCTGAGGATGGTCTCTTGGCTCAAGGTGCTCACCCCGTTATTGCCCTGGTGGCATCCGGTACCGGGCTGTTTCCGGTGTCAGGAACGCAGCCCCGACGCCGCGTCAAATCGTCGAGTGGTGTCGGGGTTGCATCCCTGACACCGCAAAGCCGGTTCTCTCTTCCGGTCTCCCTCTCTCCCACTGGGGGAGAGGGCCAGGTAAGGGGGTTCTCTTCCGAAACCCATTCATCCCCCTCACCCATCCTCCACACAGTACACCGCGAACTCCGGACAGACCTCCTCGCAGAACCCGCACCCCACACAGGCCTCCGGGGCGTAAGCCTCCGGGGGATGGTAGCCCTTGGGGTTGAACCGCTCCGACATGCGCAGGACCTCTCGGGGACAGTACTCCACGCACAGGCCGCAGCCCTTGCAGCGGTCCTCCAAGACGACCACTCTGAACAGGGTTGCGGTCCGGTCGCCGTCCAGGGGTTTGCGCCACAGTTTCATGACCTGTCTCCCCTGACCGGGTGTTCATTAAGGCAATATTTTTCCAACGGAGGTGGCGGCTGGCCAGGTTGTTGCGGCGGGGAGGCGTCCATTTAACTCGATTCCGGTTTAAGACAATCCGCCAAAGGATTCAACCTACACATAATAGCATATGTTAATCAAGGGACGGAGGTCAAATTATTTTGCTCCGGAAATGTAATCGGAGTCTGAGATAAACTTAGATTAAAATTCATTTTGGGCGGAACCACCCGGCGGATCAGGACTAAACACATTCCGACGACCGCGATTCCTGTTTCTTCGAGGTCTCCTTCCACACCACCAGGACCGGTCCATGGGCTGACCGGGAATCCCGTCCCGGCCTGATGACCCTGTAAAGCAAACCGCCGGGGATTACTCCCCGGCGGTTATCTATTCAAACTGGCCGGGAAGGATTCCCGGCCCCGGACAATCCCGTTACTCAGTCCTTTAATTTTTTTCGGGCTCCGCCCAGTTTCAGCGCGCCCTTTTTGCGCAGCCGGATGGACTTGGGGGTGACCTCCACCAGCTCGTCCTCGTTGATGTACTCCATGGCCTGTTCCAGGGTAAACCGCCGGGGCGGAACCAGGCGCAACGCCTCGTCCGCATTGGCCGCCCGGATGTTGGTCAGCTTCTTCTCCTTGGTGATGTTCACCGGGATGTCCTCTCCCCGGGAGTTCTGGCCCACGATCAGGCCGGGGTAGGCCGGATCTCCGGGCTCCACGAATATTTCGCCCCGGGGCTGGAGATGGAAGATGCCGTAGGCCACGGCCCTGCCATTGCGGTCGCTGACCAGGGAGCCGTTGGTCCGGCCGGCGATCTCCCCGGCGTAGGGGGTGTGGCCGATGACCAGGGTGGTCAGGATGCCGGTACCCCGGGTGTCGGTGAGAAACTGGGAGCGGTAGCCGATGAGCCCCCGGGTGGGGACCTCGAACTCCATCCTGACCCGGCCCAGCCCGTTGTTGAGCATCTTGACCATCTTGCCCCGGCGGGACGATAGTTTTTCCGTGACCACGCCCACGTACTCTTCGGGCAG
Source organism: Desulfarculia bacterium (assembly GCA_963662305.1). Lineage (GTDB taxonomy): Bacteria > Desulfobacterota > Desulfarculia. The sequence continues at coordinate 800,219 of OY759352.1, forward strand.
ATCGATAACGGCCAGCTCCAGGGGCTCGGTCTTGACCCCGTCGGCAATCTTGGTGATGATCCGGGGCTTGGACAGGGACAGCTCGAATCCCTCCCGGCGCATGGTTTCCACCAGCACGGCCAGCTGCAGCTCGCCCCGGGCGCTGACCTTGAAGGAGTCGGTACCCTCTCCCGGCTCGACCCGGATGGAGACGTTGTAAAGAATCTCCTTCTCCAGCCGGGTCTTTATCTGTCTGGAGTTGACCATCTTGCCTTCCCTGCCGGACAGAGGGGAGGTGTTGATGGAAAAATCCATGGACATGGTCGGCTCCTCCACGCTGATGGTGGGCAGAGCCTTGGGGTTTTCCGGATCGGCCAGGGTGTCGCCGATAAAGGCCTCCTCCACCCCGGCCACGGCGGCGATGTCTCCGGCCCCGATTTCCTCCGCGGCCAGGCGGTCCAGGCCCTGGTAGGTAAAGACCTTGGTCAGGCCGAACCGGCCCGCAGGCTGGCCCTTTTTGAGCAGGACCACCTGGTCCCCGTGCCTGAGGCTGCCGCCCACGATCTTGCCCACCGCTATCCGGCCCACATAATCGGAGTAATCCAGGTTGGTCACCAGGAACTGGAGAGGGGCCTCCGGATCGTAGGTCGGGGCCGGGATATACTCCAGGATGGCATCGAACAGGGGGATCAGGGATGACCCCTGGTCCTCCGGACTGGTCTGGGCGATGCCGTCCTTGGCGTTGGTGTAAAGGATGGGAAAATCCAGCTGGCTGTCGTCGGCGCCCAGGTCGATGAGCAGGTCGAAGAGCTCATTCTCCACCTCGGCGATGCGCCGGTCCGGGCGGTCGATTTTGTTTATCACCGCGATCAGGGGCAGTTTGCGGGCCAGGGATTTGGAGAGGACGAACCGGGTCTGGGGCAGGGGTCCTTCCGAGGCGTCCACCAGGAGCATCACCCCGTCCACCATGTTCAGAGTCCGCTCCACCTCGCCGCCGAAATCGGCGTGGCCGGGGGTGTCCACGATGTTGAGCTTGACCCCCTTGTAGGTGATGGCCGTGTTCTTGGCCATGATGGTGATGCCCTTTTCCCGCTCCAGGTCCAGGGAATCCATGACCCGTTCGGCGACCTGCTCGTTCTCCCTAAACACCCCGGACTGCCACAGCATGGCGTCCACCAGGGTGGTCTTGCCGTGGTCCACGTGGGCCACAATGGCCAGGTTGCGCAGGTCCTCCCGAGTCACTAAATTCTTGGTCATATCTCCGCCCCGGCCGTCCGGCCCCGGGCCTCCTTTTTTTGATTTGGGACGGAACGGGTCCCGCCCTGGTTCAGACTTCACACCCATTATTTTACAGGAAAAGTGGTTGTACACCCTTTTGGGGCCCAGGGCCACCTTAATATCAAGACCCGCAAAAGGCTTTTCCGGAAAGCGGGGAAGGGTGTTTTTTCAAAACGGCCCATTTATTTTATACCTATTCGGGACACTCGCCACAAAAGGCTTGACTCCTTGAGCGGCGGTTATATCTTCGGCTATCGAGGAGAGAAATGGAAGAACTGCACCTGAGCGAAGTACGCCAACTGAAAAAAATATTCCGGGAGCGCGGGTTTGACCACGTTCCGGACAGGCTGAGCGTGGTGAACGCCTTTTTCGCCACCGAGGAGCATTTGACCCCGGCCGAGCTGACCCGCATGCTGGCCGAGCAGGGCCTGGCCATGGACGAGGAGTTTGTGGCCCGGACCATGGACCTGCTTCACCGTTTTGGATTCGCCCATAAAAAAGAGTTCGCCGCCGGGGTTCGCTACGAGCACCGCCATCTGGACGAACACCACGACCATCTCATCTGCACCGGCTGCGGCCGGATCGAGGAGTTCGAGCATCCGGAGCTGGAGGCCCTCCAGGCGGCCATCGCCAAGAAGAAAGGGTTCAAGCTCCTGGAGCACAAGCACCAGCTTTACGGACTCTGTGCCGAATGCCGCCGCAAACGCGAGGCGGCCATGTCCCTGGACATGGCCAAGTCGGGTGAGAGGGTCCGGGTCTCCGGGTACCGGGGAGGACGTCAGAGCCAGGCCAGGTTGGCCGATATGGGGCTGACCCCCGGAACCGAACTGGAGATCCTTACCGCCAACGGCGGCCCGGTCATGGTCGCCTGCCGGGGCAGCCGGCTGGTGGTGGGCCGGCAGATGGCCCACAAGCTGACCTGCTCCCCGGTGGATCCGGAGGAGTCCGATGAATGATTCAGGACAGGGCTTTACTCTCTGGTTCACGGGGCTCTCCGGAGCCGGAAAGACCACCCTCTCCCAGGAGGTCCACCGCCTCCTGGCCGACCGGGGGGTCATGAACGTGGAGATTCTGGACGGCGATGAGGTCCGGACCCACCTGACCTCGGAGCTGGGGTTCAGCAAAGAGGACCGGGACCGCAACATCCGCCGTATCGGCTGGGTCAGCCAGCTTCTGACCCGCCACGGGGTGCCCAATCTGGTCTCGGCCATCTCCCCCTACCGGGAGACCAGGCGCGAAGTCAGGAAAATGATCGGCCGCTTTGTGGAGATCTACGTCAACGCCCCCCTTGAGGTGGTCAAGAGCCGGGATGTAAAAGGCCTCTACGCCAAGGCCGAGGCCGGATTGATCAAGGGCTTCACCGGGGTGGACGACCCCTACGAGGAACCGGAGCATCCCGAGGTGGAGATCCGCACCGACCAGGAGGAAGTGGGCCGTTCGGCCGCCCGGATAATAGAGTATCTCGTCGGCCACGGCTACATATCCGACCCGCCCACGGCGGAGGAAAAGGCCCGCCAGGCCGAGCGCATCGAGGAGATGATGCGGGAGACCGGCTACCTGATCGACTAGGAGAAGCCATAATGAACAATCTGGTATACATAGTGATGGACTCCTGCCGCTTCGATACCTATCAGGCGGCCCGAACTCCCAACATGGACCGCCTGGGCCAGGCCGAGATGCGCTACTCCTACGCCTCCTGGACTTCGCCCTCCCATTATGTTCTGCTCATGGGTCTGACCCCCCACGCCTCCCCTCCGGGCGTTTTCGCCTCCGAGGTCTACAAGGAAGATTTTCTGCTGTGGCAGACCAGGCTGGGTATAGAGGATCTGGACTTCAAGGCCTTTATCCCGGAACTGTCCCTGCCCTGCCAGCTGAAAAAGCATGGCTACCGGACCGTGGGCCGGGTCAGTCTGCCGGTGCTCAACCAGTTTACCACCTTCTCCGCCCATTTCGACGATTACAAACTTATGGACAACCACAACGATTTCGCCGGGATGATCCGCGAGATGAGTTTCGACCCGGACAAACCCACCTTTCATTTCTTCAACTTGGGCGAGACCCACTACCCCTACATGCTGACCAAGGAGGAGGCCCCCATCCTCCACGGGGTCCACGGGGTGTTCAAGAACCTGGACGCCAAGGCCCCCAAGGAAGGCAAGGCTTCGGCCGAGGTCTTCTTCAACCAGGCCGAGCTGGAGCGCCTTCGCAACCAGCAGATAAAGGCCTGCGAGTACGTGGACGGCCTCCTGCCCGAACTCTTCGCCAAGCTGCCCCAGGGGACCCATGTAATCATCACCGCCGACCACGGGGAGTTGTTCGGCGAGGGGGGCTATTTCGGCCACGGGCCGGTGTTCCACGAAAAGGTCTTCCAGGTGCCGTTCCTGGAGGGCAAGCCGGCCTAGGCGCTGTTTCCGAGTTCGGAATGGAGCGAGCCCCTTTCCCTGGTCGGGAAGGGGGCTTTCTGTATCGAGGACTAGAGCTGGGGCTGGCTCTTCCGCAGGCCCCACAGGGCCGCGCCCAGGGCCCCCACCCCGTCCGGCTCTTCCGGGACCAGGACCTCCCCGCCCAGGGATTCCCGGACCAGGGCCACCATGCAGGGGTTCCGGGCCACTCCTCCGGCAAAGACCAGGGGAGATTCAAGCCCCACCCGGCGGAGCATGGACAGGGAGCGCTTGACCACGGACAGGTGCAGGGCCCGGGCGATGTCCTTGGCGTCCCGGCCCCGGGCCATGAGCGAGGTGGCCTCGGTTTCGGCGAACACGGTGCACATGCTGTTGATCTCCAGCCCCGGTTGTCCCTCCAGGGCGAAATCGCCGAACTGCTCCAGGGGGATCTGGAGGCTGGCGGCCATGAACTCCAGGAACTTGCCCGTGCCCGCGGCGCAACGGTCGTTCATCTCGAACTTGGTCACCCCGCCGTCCTCCCCCAGGGATAGGGCCTTGGTGTCCTGGCCGCCGATGTCCAGGACGGCCCGGCAGTCGGGAAAATGATGCCGGGCCCCCAGGGCGTGGGCCTGGATCTCGGTTATGACCCGGGCCGGGATCCGTTCGGCCACCAGTTTGCGGCCGTAACCCGTGGCCACCAGCAGGTCGTAGTCCAGGCCATCCAGCAGCTTCCGGCTCTGGCCCAGGGCGTCGAAGGTGGTGTCGGCCCGGAGCAGCTGGGGCGATCCCCCTTTTTCCAAGAGGGCATTATCCAGGAGGGCCACCTCGATGCTGCGCGAACCGATATCGATGCCTGCTACCCGCAATGTTTTGTTCTCCTATGCTTCCCTCTTGGCTGTCGGGGATGCAACCCCGACAGCACTCGTTTCCTTAACTATCGTGGTGCCGGGGCTACGTCCCCGGCACTTCAACGGGACCAATCAACGGCGATCGCGGAAAGCCGCCCGGCCCTGCCTCTCTAACTTAAGATCTCCAGGAAGGCCTCCACCCTGGTCTTGAGCTGCTCCACATCCTCCATGCTGTAGTCGGTCTCCACCCGCAAGGCCCGGATGCCCTTGCCCTCCAGAGATTTTTCCAGGGGCATGGACTCCATGATGTAGGGCTGGCAGAACTGGAGGCCGTAGTGGATGACCCCCTGGGCCTTGTACTGGCCGTACATCTCCTCGATGTGGGTCGGCCGGTCCGGGTTGGGGGTGAAGATGGCGCAGTCCACCCGGGCGTAGCGGTCGATGACCGCCTCCATGAGCCCGTCCAGGCTCTCGGCGTTGTCTTCGGTCAGGTTGCGGGTGCCACGCTCGCCCACGCAGGACTCCTCGCCCACGATCACCGCCCCGGCCGATTCCACCACCCAGGGCAGTTTCCAGTTGGGCACGGCCATGGGACAGCCGGCCATGAGCACCCGGGGCGCGCCCTTGGGCAAAGCCCCTTGGCCCTGGGCCACCCGTTCCTCCAGCTCGTCGCAGATCTTGTTCACCGATTCGGTGAAGCGGACCGGGTCGTCGTAGAAAAAGACCTGATTGATCAGCAGGGCGTCCAGCCCGGAGATGGGGGCCGGGTCGGCCTTACGCAGGCTGTTGAGCCGGTATACGGCTTGGCGCTTGGCGTTGACGATGCGAATGCCCTCCTTGAGCCGGGCCGCGTCGATGGTCACCCCGGTAAGCTCCTCCACGGCCGCCTTGAAACGGTAGTACTCGGCCCTGAGCAGCTCCCGGCCCTGGTCGGACTTGGTCTGGGGCAAATCCATGACATAGAGGTTGGGTACCAGGGTGTTGAGGGTTTCGTAGGATTTTTTCTTGCCGTCGCAGGTGTTCTCGCCCACGATCATGTCGGCGCTCTCCAGGTAGGGACAGACCTTGCCCAGCTTGAACCCAAAGGCGCTCTTGATCAGGGCGCAGGTGTTGCGGGGCAGGTATTTCTCCACCTGGTCCACGGCAAAGTCGGCCCCGGTGCATAGCCCCACCAGGGTGGCACCGGCCGCGCGGACGATCTCCTCGGGCACGAACACGCAGAAGGAGCCGACGATCTTCTGGCCCCGGGCCTTGCCGTCTATGAGCTCCTTGATGCGCAGCCCGTGGACCTCGCTCATGACGAAGTTGAAATACTCCATGCCCCGGGGGCGGTCGGACTGGCTCAGGAATATCTGCTCATACCCCTGACCCAGGACCTCCAGAAGCTGGTCGTGGGCGGCCAGGTCCAGGCCCAGGCTCTCCCACATGGCGGTGTGTTCGGAACTCATGCTCTCCTCCTTTTCAGGTCGGGTTGTCCGGCCCGGGCCTCCAGGCCCGACAGGACCCGTCCGGGAAGGGGGAACAGCCTGGAATCCAAGGTTCCTGAACCGGAAGGTTAGGAAAGAGAGGTCCCCTCCGGCTGGCCGCCCCGCCGACCCGGGCAGGTCCGGGTCGGGGCTCAGGTGAAGCCGAGCCGGTAATACATGGTGATTTTCCTTGGCGAGTACATTTCTGTTCTAGTTACTATCGCCTGGAGGTCCGGTCAAGACGCTGTTATTGATGAAATAGCTATATTGTATAGCCAAATTCAATAGTCTACCGCCCGGCCGTGACGGGCCGGGCCTTTGCCTGTTTGGGCCGGGGTTGGTAGAGTATTCCGGTCGGAATCCGCAACCGGCGGCAAAGGAAAAGGAGGAGAGGAAGAATGGAGCCACAGACCCTTTTGGTGGAGAAGGACGGCCCTACGGCCGTGGTGACACTCAACCGGCCCCGCAATCTGAACACCCTGTCCGTAAAGTGCCTGAGAGAGTTGAAAGAGGTCTTTCCCTTGCTCCAGGACGACCCGGAGATCAGGGTGATCATCCTCGCCGGGGGCTCTGAATTTTTCAGCGCGGGCATGGATCTCAAGGACCAGGAGGTTCAGAAGATCCTCTCCGGGCCCCTGGATGAGCGGTTGGCCCGGGTCAAGGCCGGACCCGAGGCCTGCCAGGCCATCGAGGATGTCCGCCCCGTGACCATCGCCGCCATAGAAGGATTCTGCCTGGGCGGCGGGGTCTCCCTGGCCGTCTCCTGCGATTTCAGGATTATGGCCCAGAGGGCCTATCTGCGCATTCCGGAGATAGACCTGGGGCTCAACTACTCCTGGGGCTCCATTCCCCGGCTGGTTCGCCTGGTGGGTCCGGCCAAGGCCAAGGAGGCCATAATCCTTTGCCAGGAGATCCCGGCGGACAAGTGCCTGGCCTGGGGCCTGGCCGAGGAGGTCGCGCCTCCGGGGAAAGCCCTGGTCGCGGCCCGGGAGATGGCCCGCAAGATTGCGGCCAAGCCGCCCCTGCCCGTGGCCATGACCAAGGAGTCGGTGAACCGCTGCAGCGCGGCCCTGGACCGCTGCGGGGCCTACATGGACGGCGACCAGTTCCTCCTGACCGCCTATTCAGAGGACCATGCCGAAGGTTTGCGCGCTTTTCTGGAAAAAAGGGCGGGGCGGTACCGGGGCAGGTGAGAAAAGTCGGGGAGGGGATCGGACTTGGTTCACTCCTCCTCGGGTATCACTTCCGAGGGAGCTATCCCGTATTTTTTCAGCAGTGCGGAGAAGTTGGACCTTTGCATTCCGGTGTTTTTGGCGGCCCGGCTGATGTTCCCCTGGGCGTTTTTCAGGGCCTGAATCAGAAACGTCTTCTGGATGGGCTCGAACTGCTGTTCCAGGATGGTTTTTTTGACCGACTTCAATTCGGCCAGGGATTCGGGCACCGGGTTTTCGCCCATCCGGGCCCCGGGGCTGAGGTGGCTGACCATGGCGGTCAAGTCCAGGGAGTCCCCATCGGCCATGATCACCAACCGCTCGATGACGTTCTTCAACTGCCTGACGTTGCCCGGCCAGGGGTGGTTGACCAGAAGCTCCAGGGCTTCGTCGGAGAGACCCTCGATCTTCTTGCTCGTCTTGCGGCAGAGCATTCTCAAAAAGTGATAGGCCAGCCTGGGAATATCCTGCTTTCTTTGACGCAGGGGCGGCAGGTGGATGGGAAAGACGCTGAATCGGTAGTAGAGGTCCTGCCGGAAGCTGCCCTCCTCGACCTCGATCCTCAGATCCTTGTTGGTGGCGGCGATTATCCGGACGTTGGTTTTTTTGAACTGGGCTCCGCCCACAGGTTTGAATTCGCCCGCCTCCAACACCCGCAACAGCTTGGCCTGGGTTTCCAGGTTCAGGTTGACGATGTCGTCCAGGAAGAGGGTGCCGGCCTGAGCCACCTCGAAGATGCCCCTTTTGTCCGCAGCCGCCCCGGTAAAGGCGCCCTTGACGTGGCCGAAAAGCTCGCTCTCCAGAAGTCCGGGCGAGAGCGTGGAGCAGTCCACGGCCACGAACTGCTTGGCCGCCCGTTTACTGTGGGCGTGGATGGCCCCGGCCACCAGTTCCTTGCCGGTGCCGCTTTCGCCTACGATCAGGACCGTGCTGTCGGTGGGGGCCACCTTCTCTATCTGCTCAAAGACCTTGAGCATGGGCTTGGACTCGCCCACAATGTTGCTGAAGCTGTAGCGGTTGAGAAGTTCCCGGCGAAGGTACTGGTTCTCCTCCACCAGGAGTTTTTTCTCCAAAGCCTTGTCCACGGCCAGGACCAGTTCGTCGTCGGTGAACGGTTTGGTCAGGTAGTCGAAGGCGCCCAGCTTCAGGGCCTCAACCGCGTTCTGAACCGTGGAGTAGCCGGTCATGACGATTATGTAATTTTCCGGCCGGGAAGACATGCCCTGACGCAGAATTTCCATGCCGTCCAGATCGGGGAGCCTCATGTCCAGGAGGGTCAGGTCGTATTCTCCGGCCAGGAGCATCTCCAAGCCTTGATGGCCGGTCTTGGCCGTTTCGACCAAGTGGCCCATTTCGCCCAGGGACATCTTACAGCCCTGGCGGATGGCTTTTTCGTCGTCAATGACCAGAATGCGGCCCGGTCTGTCCCCATACATCTGAGCCCCCGGTAAAATCCCCCAGGTCCAGCGGAAGGGAGACGGTGAAGGTCGTCCCTTCACCTGCCTTGCTGCTGACGTTGATCGTACCTTGATGGTTGCGCACCAAGCCGTAGATTACGGCCAAGCCCAGGCCGGTCCCTTCGGCCTTGGTCGAAAAAAACGGGTCGAAAATACGCGACATCTGATGAGTTTCAATGCCGCAGCCGTTATCCGACACAATTATATCCAATCTGTTCCCGCTGCCGCCCAGCCGGCTCTCGATGACCACCCGGCCCTCGGTTTCCACGGCCTCGGCCGCATTGAGCAGAAGGTTGACCACTACCTGCTCCACCTGGCTGGGGTCCACGGTTATCTCCGGCAGATCTTCGGCCAACTGCTTCTCCAGGATGATATGCCTCAGCCGGTACTCATTTTCAATGATCTTTACGGCCTTGGCAATTATATTATTGAACTCCACCTTGAGCCTGGTGGGTTCCTTCTCCCGGGAGAACTCCAGGAGCTCGGTGATGATGTTCTTGCATCTCATCACCTCTTCGGTGATTATTTCCAACCCTTCGTGGAACGGGCTGCCTGGAGGGGCCTTTTTGAGGAGGTTGGTGCTGAAGAGGAGAATCCCGGCCAGGGGGTTGTTTATCTCGTGGGCCACCCCGGCGGCCAGCTGGCCCAGGGTGGAGAGCTTGGCCGTAGAGGCGGCCAGAAGATCGTATTCGGTGCGCTGCTTCTGGATGAGCCGCGACTTTTCCATGGCGCAGGCGCCCTGGTGGAGCATTATTTTAAGAGTGTTGATGGTTTTGGGGCCGAACCTGACCGGCCTGTCGAAATAGAGGCGGATGAAGCCGGCCATTCCGTCCTGATAGCGGAAGGGCAGATCCAGAATCGACTGGGGGGTTTCGGCCTGATTCCAATCCTGGGGAGGGGTCTCCTTGACCACCAGGTAGAGAATCGAGTCGGCCGAGAGGTCCAGTTCCCTGGCCCGCGAAATCCAGGCCGTCTTGCTCCATTGGGCGTACCAGTACTCGTTCCCCAGATGCAGTTTCAAGGCCAGATTCCCGGATCCCGGAGCCAGAACCACCAGGGTCGCGCCTTGAGCCTTGAAGGTGTCTATGAATTTGTGGCCCACCATGCGGGCCACTTCCTGGGGGCCTGATTCGGCCATGACCGTGGAGCCGATGTCCCTGACCACGCAAAGGAGGGACTCAGCGTTAATTGTATCAATCAATTTTGTCCTCTCTGGGGGCGCTTGCGGCCCTGATTCTGTTTTGTTTCAAACCGCCGATGCGACCAGCCGTTACTGCTGGAGGCAGAACCAAGCAAGATCCGTACCTCCTCGAAAACCAGAATACTAAAGGTTCAGGAGGAGAGCCGGTTCCGGTCCGGGAAGGGCATTCAGAGTTCCGCAAGACCCCGGGGGAACCTCTCGGCGGGTTTCAACAAGCGGATAAATATAGGTAATTTAATGTCTGTCCAGTCCTTTGGACTTTTTCGGGCGGTCCGGCCCGGGTCTTTGGACAACCTTCCCAGGCCTTGTTCCAGGGATTGAGGCCAAGGCCCGGACCCTGGCGGAGCAGACCAAAAACGGCCTGGAATGCGGGCCGGAGAATCGTTGCTGCAATCGTATTAAAAAATATTCGGATAAAAAAAGTCCTTTGAGGGCGGGTTAGGCGGTTGCTGGACAAAAATCGTATTAATGAATATACGATTACCGGCTCGCCCGGCCCGCCCTTCTTTTTTGGTGAATTGATAATACAACGTAATGATCAACTGAAACGCCTTGAATCCGGATGGCGGCAGGCGTCTGTTTTGGCTGGCACGCCCGATGCATGCCGGTAGAGCGATAAAACATCCGGCCCGAAAAACGGGCTTTGGGGGTGAGGAGGTTTGAACATGTCCGACCTACAAGAACTTAGATCCGCTGCCGTGGCCATGGCGCCCCATATCCTGGTGGTGGAGGACGAGGCCAGCGTGGCCAACGGTTTGAAAATGATTCTCAATGAGGAAGGTTTCAGGGTTGATCTGGCCGCCGACGGCCATTCGGCCATGGAGACTTTCAGGGGGGAGGGGTTTGATCTGGTGGTGGCCGACTTGAAGCTGCCGGACATCAACGGCATGGATGTTCTAAGGTCCATCAAGGCCGAAAAGCCCTCCACCGAGGCGATTATCATCACCGGCTACCCCAGTGTGGAGACGGTGGTGGAATCTAAAAAACTGGGGGTGCGGGATTATCTCCGCAAGCCGTTCAGCGAGAACGAATTCCTCACGGCGGTCAACGAGGCTCTGCAGGAACGGGGCCGGGAAGAGCTGGAAAACCAGCTGGCCACCGTGGAGGGTCGGCTGATCCAGAAGCGGGAGGTCATGAACGTCCTGAACCGGACCGCCGAGGACAGCAACTTCTGGGCCCGGCTGCTGGAAAAGGGTTCCCAGGCCCTGGAGGGCTACCGCATCTCCCGGGAGGCCAAGGCGGCCATCATCTCCGGCGACCTGAAGTGGCTCAACGAAAATATCGGCGAGTTGACCCAGAAGCAGTTGGCTTTCATCTACCGGCGCCTGGAGCAGGAGGCCTGGTAGAGAGTTTAGAATGCCGGACAAGGCCCCACCGTCAGCTGGGGCTGTTCGACCTTACGGATTGGACTATCCCGGACCGGCCTGGTCCGGTCAGCGGAGCGGAGTACGAGCATGAGCACCAGCGACAAGGGTGGAACGATATCAGGGGCGGTCATGGTTATCGGCGGCGGGATCGGCGGCATGCAGGCCGCCCTGGACGCGGCCGATTCGGGATTCTACGTTTATCTGGTGGAAAGGTCCCCGGCCATCGGCGGGGTCATGTCCCAGCTGGACAAGACCTTCCCCACCAACGACTGCTCCATGTGAATTCTGGCCCCCAAGCTGGTCGAGGTCGGCCGGCATGAAAACATCGAGTTGATCACCCTGGCCGAGGTCACCGGGCTCTCCGGTCGCCAAGGTGATTTCGAGGCCACGATTCTCCAGCATCCGCGCTACGTGGATATGGACAAGTGCATCGGTTGCGGGACCTGTCTGGAGAAGTGTCCCAAGAAGGTGGACGACATCTACAATGCCGGTCTGGCCAAGACCAAGGCCATCTCGGTGCCCTATTCCCAGGCCGTGCCCCTGAAATACAGTATCGATCCCCAGTCCTGCATCTACCTGACCAAGGGCAAGTGCCGGGCCTGCGAGAAATTCTGCCCCACCGGGGCCATTGATTTCGAGCAGAAGGAGACGGAGCTGAAGCTCAAGGTCGGGGCCGTGATCATGGCTCCGGGGTTCAAGTCCTACGACCCGGCCCCCCTGGAGGATTACGGCTACAGCCGCCTGGGGGATGTGGTCACCTCCCTGGAGTTCGAGCGGATCCTTTCGGCCACCGGGCCATACGGCGGGCACCTGGTCAGCCCGGCCCGGCCCAAGGACGAAAAGCCGCCGCGCAAGATCGCCTGGCTGCAGTGCGTCGGTTCCAGAGATGTGAACCATTGCGACAACGGCTACTGTTCCTCGGTCTGCTGCATGTATGCCATCAAGCAGGCGGTCATGGCCCAGGAGCACAGCAAGGAGCCTCTGGACTGCGCCGTGTTTTTCATGGACATGCGCACCGTGGGCAAGGATTTCGACCGCTACATGGAGTCGGCCAAAAACAAGGGGGTCCGCTTTGTCCGCTGTCGGGTCCACTCCGTTGATCCGGTCCCCGGAGCGGACGGGGCCAAGATGACCTATCTCCAGGAGAACGGGGACTTGGCGGAAGAGGAGTTCGACCTGGTGGTTCTCTCCACCGGTCTGGAGGTTTCGCCCCAGGTGGTGGAGCTGGCCGGCCGGCTGGGGGTGGAGCTGGACTCCGACCGCTTCGCCGCCAGGACCGCCTTTGAACCGGTCTCCACCACCGTCCCCGGGGTCTATGTCTGCGGCGCTTTCGCCGGCCCCAAGGACATCCCCCAGTCGGTGGTCGAGGCTTCGGCCGCGGCCTGCGCCGCCACGTTGGATCTGGCTCCGGCCCGCCATTCCCTGTCTCACCACACCGAGCCCCCCGCGGAGCGGAAGCTCTCCGGCCAGCGGCCCCGCATCGGGGTGTTCGTCTGTAACTGCGGCAGCAACATCGGCGGGGTGGTGGACGTGCCCCGGCTGGAGGAGTACGCCCGGGGGCTGCCCGGGGTGGTCCACACCGAGGCCAACCTGTTCACCTGCTCCCAGGACACCCAGGTCAGGCTGGCCGAGATCATCCGGGAGCGGGATCTGAATCGGGTGGTCATCGCCGCCTGTTCTCCCCGGACCCACGAGGTTCTCTTTCAAGAGACCCTGATCAAGGCCGGGCTGAACAAGTACCTCCTGGAGATGGCCAACATCCGCAACCTGGACTCCTGGGTCCACGCGGCCGACCCGGAGGCGGCCACCCGCAAGGCCATGGACATGATCCACATGGCCGTGGCCAAGGCCGCCCTGCTGGCTCCCCTGGATGAGTCGGAGCTGCCGGTCAGCCAGGCGGCCCTGGTGGTGGGCGGCGGACTGGCCGGGATGACTGCGGCCCTGTCCCTGGCCGGACACGGATTCCCGGTTCATCTGGTGGAAAAGGGGGATCAACTGGGCGGAACGGCCCTGAGCCTTCACAAGGCCCACACCGGGGAGGATATTCCGATCAGAGCCGCCGAGCTGGTGGAAAGGGTGCTCCAGGAAGAACGGATTACGGTTCACACCAAAACCCGGCTCCGGGACTCCACCGGGTTCATCGGCAATTTCAGAACCACCCTGGCCAGCGGCGATAAAACCACCGAAGTGGAGCACGGAGTGGCCATCCTGGCCACTGGCGCGGCCGAGTCCAAGCCGGAGGAGTACCTCTACGGGGAGCACCCGGGGGTGGTCACCTCCCTGGAGCTGGACGCCCTGCTCAAGGAAAACGACCCGCGGGTGGAGAACTGCGAGACGGCGGTCTTTATCCAGTGCGTGGGCTCCCGGGATCAGAACCGGCCCTATTGCTCCAAGGTCTGCTGCACCCACTCCATTCTCAGCGCCCTGGAGATAAAGGAACGCAATCCCGAGGCCCAGGTGGTGATCCTCTACCGGGACATCCGGACCTACGGCCAGCGGGAGCATCTCTACCGCCAGGCCCGCCGGGCCGGAGTGCTCTTTATCCGTTATTCGTTGGACGACAAGCCCCTGGTCCGGGCCGAGGGAGAGCAGCTTCAGGTGGAGGTCACCGACCCCATCCTGAACCGGAAGGTGGCCCTCTCGGCCGACCTGCTCTGCCTGGCCACGGCCGTGGAGTCCCACCGCGACCAGCGGCTGGCCCAGTTTTTCAAGGTCCCCCTGGACGCGGACGGCTGGTTTCTGGAGGCCCACCAGAAGCTGCGGCCTCTGGATTTCGCGGCTGACGGAGTTTTCGTCTGCGGTCTGGCCCACTATCCCAAACCGGTGGACGAGTGCATCGCCCAGGCCCTGGGGGCCGCCTCCAGGGCCTTGCGGGTCCTCACCAGCAGCAGCATCACCCTCAGCGGGGTGGTCTCCTGGGTCGACCCGGACCTGTGCTCCGGCTGCCAGGGCTGCATCCGAGTCTGCCCCTACGGCGCGGTGGATTTCGACCAGGAGCGGTCCGTATCCCGGATCAACCAGGCCCTGTGCAAGGGCTGCGGAGCCTGCGCCGCGGCCTGCCCCTCGGAGGCCATCACCCTGCGGGGCTTTAACAACCCTCAACTCTACGCCCAGATCAAAAGCGCCTTGGCGGGTTGAGTCTATGATAAAAGGAGCGTTCAGTGGCGGAAGAGAGCTTTGAACCGAAAATTCTGGCCTTCATGTGCAACTGGTGCACCTATGGAGCGGCCGATTTGGCCGGGGTGAGCCGTCTGGCCTACCCGCCCAACATCCGGCCGGTGCGGGTGATGTGCTCGGCCACCATCTCCCCGCACCATGTGCTGCGGGCCTTTCAGAACGGGGCCGACGGCGTCCTGGTGGGCGGCTGCCATCCCGGAGACTGCCATTACATCGCCGGCAACTACATGACCATCAAAAGAATGTCCTTTCTCCAGGAACTGCTGGGGTTCGTGGGCCTGGGCGGCCGTCTCCACCTGGACTGGATATCCTCGGCCGAGGCCCAGAAATTCGTGGCCGTGGTCACCAAGTTCACCGAGAAGATCAAACAGATGGGGCCCCTTCCGCTTCTGCCCGAGAACCTGGAACGGTCCCTGATTCAAGGAGCATGAGGTGCGGGAAAAGGTCAGAGATTTATTGAAGAGCGGCCGGGTGGATGTCTTTCTGGCCTACAGGCAAGTGGACGGCCATCCCCTGCCCCAGGCTTTTACCCTGGACAATATGGAGGATCTGGAGCACCTGGTCACCGGCCCGGCCCGCTACCCCCTGGACAAAATGGCCTCCCGGCTGGCCAAGGCCAAGCCGGAGCTGAAGATAGGGCTGCTGACCCGGGAGTGCACCCAGCGGGGACTCAACGTCCTGGCCACCTGGAACCAGCTGGATCCGGACCGGATCGAGACCCTGGGAATCGGCTGTTGCCCCTCCCAACTTCACCATGGGGCGGACTGCTCCCACCTGGTCCCTGAAAAAGTGGGAGCCCACAAACTGGAGATCGGCATCGACAACCGGGCCAAGCCCCAGGAGCTGGACGCCCTGAGCCAGGAGGAGAGGTTCCGGCGCTGGAGCTACGAGTTTTCCAAGTGCATCAAATGTTACGGCTGCCGCAACATCTGCCCGGTCTGCTTCTGCACCGAGTGCTCCCTGGAGAACCAGGAGCTTATCTCAGGCAAAAGCCTGCCTCCGGAGATGCCCATCTTCCACCTGGCCCGAGCCGCCCACATGGCCGGAAGGTGCGTGGACTGCGGGCTGTGCGAGGAGGCCTGTCCCATGGACATTCCCCTGCGGCTGCTTTACGCCCAGGTGGGCCGGATCGTGGACGGACTGTTCGATTATCAGCCCGGAGCGGATACAACCCTCTCCCCCTTCACCTTCCTGGGGGAGCAGGTGACCCTGGAGATAAAACCCCTGGAGGAAGCCCAGGAGGCTTGAACCAAACGGGAGAAACAAATTGGAATACAAATACGTTCCCTCCATCTGTTCCTATTGCGGTACCGGTTGCGGAGTGCTCTTCGAAGTCCTGGACGGGCGTTTGATGTCAACCTGGCCCCTGAAGACCCACCCGGTCAACCAGGGCAAGCTCTGCATTAAGGGCTGGAACCTGCATGAATACATCACCAGCCCCATGCGGCTGACCTCTCCCCTGGTCAAGGAAGACGGCCGGTTCAAAAAAGTGGACTGGGACCGGGCCCTGTCAAGGGCCGCCCAGGGGCTCAAGGACGTGATCCAAGAGCACGGCCCGGACAGCGTGGGGGTTCTGGTCTCGGCCAAGATGACCAACGAGGAGAACTACCTGGCGCAGAAGTTCGCCCGGGCGGTCCTGGGGACCAACAACGTCGACCACTGCGCCCGTCTCTGACATTCCTCCACGGTGGCCGGTCTGGCCGCGGCATTCGGTTCCGGAGCGATGACCAACTCCATCGCCGAGATAGAGGATTCGTCCTGTATTCTGATTATCGGTTCCAACACTTCCGCCTGTCATCCCCTCATCGCCCGGCGGGTGATCCGGGCCAAGGAGAAGGGGGCCAAGCTCATCGTGGCCGATCCCCGGCGGATCCAGTTGAGTCGCTTCGCCGACGTGACTCTGACCCATCGCCTGGGTTCGGACGTGGCTCTTTTAAACGGGATGATGCACCTCATCATCAAGAACGGGTGGCAGGATGAGGAGTACATCGCCGCCCGCACCGAGAACTACGAGCTTCTGGCCCGGGAGGTGGAGAAGTACACCCCGGAGCTGGTCCAAAAGATTACCGGGGTCAAGGCGGAGGATCTGGAGGCTGCGGCCGAGCTTTACGGCCGCAACCGGCCGGCCACTCTGCTCTACGCCATGGGCATCACCCAGCACTCCACCGGGGTGGACAACGTCAAGTCCTGCTGCAACATAGCCATGCTTTGCGGCAACGTGGGCGTGCATGGCGGCGGGGTGAACCCCCTGCGGGGCCAAAACAATGTCCAGGGCGCCTGCGACATGGGCGGACTGCCCAATGTCTTCCCCGGGTACCAGCCGGTGGTGGACCTGGCCTCCAATAAAAAGTTCTCGGACGCCTGGGGGGCGAAACTCCCCGACAAGGTGGGCCTGACCATCACCGACATGATCCGGGCCATCGAGGAGGGCCAACTCAAGGCCCTGTACATCATCGGCGAAAACCCCAAGCTGTCCGATCCGGACTGGAACCACTTCAACCATGTCCTGAAAAAACTGGACCTCCTGGTGGTCCAGGATCTTTTCCTGTCGGAGACGGCCCAGGTGGCCGATGTGGTCCTGGCCGCCGCCTCGGTGGCGGAAAAGGACGGCACGGTGACCAACTCGGAGCGGCGCTGCATGCGCGTCAGAAAGGCCATCGAGCCTCTGGGAGACTGTCTGCCGGACTGGCAGATCATCAGCCGCCTCTCCGCGGCCATGGGGCGGCCCATGAGCTACGGCCACCCCGAAGAGATATTCGACGAGATGAAGGCCCTGACCAAGACCTACCAGGGCATGAGCTACGAACGGCTGGGCCTGGACGGTTTGGCCTGGCCCTGCCCGGACAAGGACCACCCCGGAACGCCTTTTCTCCACAAGGACCAGTTTCCCATCGGCCGGGGCGTCTTCCACCAGGTGCCTTATAAGGACCCGGACGAACTGCCGGACCAAGAGTATCCCTTCCTCTTGACCACGGGCCGGACCTTCTCCCATTTCCACACCGGGACCATGACCCGCATCTCGGCCCATCTGGACTCCGAGGAGAAGGACGGGTTCGTGGAGATGAACGCCCGCGACGGAGAGGATCTGAACCTTAACCAGGGCGACCTGGTCTTTCTCACCTCCCGGCGGGGAACCATGGAGGCCCCGGTCCGGTTCTCCGAGTCCCTGGATCAGGGGGTTCTGTTCCTGCCCATCCACTTCGGCGAGAACCCGGCCAACATCCTGACCAATCCAGCCTTTGACCCGGTGGCCAAGATCCCGGAGCTGAAAGTCAGCGCGGTCCGGGTGAGCCTGTCGGCCCGGGGCAACGGAAACCGATTGGGCGCAAACTGATCCGGTTGCGCAAGCCGGGGCAGGGCCTTTCCCGCCCCGGCCATAACCTCAAAAAACCGCCTCCCGGGTCAGCTCCTGGCCGTCCTTCAAGGAGATCCCCTCCAGGGTGATGGTGCTCTTGGGCGTCTGACGATGCACCTTGACCCGGTACTCGCCCGGTTCCAGATCAAAGACAAGCGGCTGGGATCTGTTCGGCTCCGTGTTGGAACCGGCCGGCCGGCCGTTCTCCAGCCGTCGTATCTCCACCAGGGCCGGCAGTATCATCCCGGATGCGTCCCTGGCCACGATCTTCAGCCGGGCCTGGCCGAAGACGATCTTTTCGACCACCTCTTGGTCGGGCTCCACCCGGATGGGGTCGATAACCTGCTTTGGGCCCAGCTTGTTGAGCCGGGCCGCCAGGCGGTAGAGCCCCGGCGCCACATTAAAGACCTGCGGTCTGCCGGTGACGTATGAACCCCGGTGGTCCACCTCCCGGCCGCCCTCCAGGCGCCAGATCTCCACGTAACCCTTGAGCGGCTCCCCCCCGTTGGTTCTGAAGTCGGCCACCAGTCGGCCGGAGTCGAAAACCACCGTCTTTTCCAGGGTCTTGTCTTTGGTCACCTCCAGATTGGCCAGCTTGGTCGTCTGACGGGTCAGGAAATCGCGGACCACCAGGTCGTATCTCCCGGCCGGCAGGGTGAAGCGCGTGGACTTTCCCTGATGGATGGTCACCCGCTCTTTTGTTCCGGCTTTGAACACCTCCACATGGGCGTTTCGGGGTTTTTGGGCGGAGGAGGTAACCTTGACCGCCAAGTTGTCGACCAGGACCTTTTTCATCACCTCGTTCAGGGCTTTGATCAGCTCCTCCGCATTGCGGGCCTCCAGCAGCATTCCGCCCGAGGGCTCGGTGAGGCACTTGAGCTTGGCCATCTCCTCTTTTTTCAAGTCAAAGCCGACCACATGGAGGGTGATGTCAAGACCGGCCTCGGCCAGTTCCCGGGCCAAACGGCAGGGGTCGCCGCCGCAGGTCTCCAGGCCGTCAGTGATTATAACCACGCTCCGGACCCGCGGGGTCTTCAGGTCGAAATCGCGGCCGGCCTCCCCCAGGGAGAAGGCCAGGGGGGTGTACCCCTGGGGTTTGATCCTCTTCAGCAGGCTTCTTATCCTGGACGGGTCCACCCGGCCGAAGGGGATCTCCAGCCTGCTGTCCCGGCAGTTTTTCTCTTTGGTGGGGTACTGGTGGCCGTATATCCGGAGGGCCAGAGCCAGATCGCTCCGGGAGGAGATCTGGTCCGCCAGCTTGAGCAGGGTCTGCTCCGCGATCTCCATCTTGGTCTGACTGCCGATCCGGCCCCGCATGGAGCCCGAGGCGTCCAGGATTATCTCCAGGTCCTGGGTTACCTCCGAGGCCGAAAAGACGGGGCCGGCGGCCGCTGCCACAACCAGGCCCAGTATCAGGGCGACGATTCTATTCATGGCTCCCCCTCGTAATAGGACGGGTTCCGCGGGACCCGGTTATTTCGCCTTCAGACGCGGCAGGATGTATTTCCTGGCAACGGCAAGAGACTGATCCTTGCGGTAGGCGGATACTTTCCGGTCCAACTCGGCCCTGTCCGGGGCCGACATTTTGGTGAGATCCTTAATCTCCAGAGTGAGGTAAAGATCGCCCACCAGGAAGTGGAGGGTGTCGCTGCCGGGGGTCCATTTGGCCTCATCGCCCAGGCCGGGGACAACTTCCACCTGTCCGCTCCTCCGGGCCTTGAAAAATTTCTCGAAAAAAGCCCTGGGTGAGTCGAAGAGGCTGTCGTTCTCCTTCATGGTTTGGGTATCGTAGACGATTATCCTGATGGTTCCGACCCCGCCCCGCTGGGACAGGGGGGCCGCGGTCCGATAGAGGCAGCTCCGGCCGACCGCCATGCCTCGGACCAGTTTTGGCCGGGGAGCGGCGACCTCTTCGCCCAGAATCTGTCGGGCCTCCTCTCCGGTGATCAAGCTGCAAGGCTCGGTCGGGCCGATGCCGGCCGCCACGGCCGGCCAGAGAATTAAAAGGCTCATGCACAGAAGTCTCAAGAAATTCATCAGTTGGCCCCTCCTATTGACTGTTGTTCCAAACCCTACCCGTTTCCTCAAATCCTTTAACAGAGCCTCGGTTTCAGCGCGGGGGTGTCCCGGATGAAACAGCGCGGCCGGCCGATCAGGCCGGGGGAACCGGCAAACCCAGGCCATTAAACCAATTTTTTCACGGCAAAACAACCTGATCTGCAGCCGGCGCTGTTTCGGGCCGGGAAAGAGACGGCCCTTTGTCCCGGCGATTCCGGCCCGGCCTCTCCCCCTTCTAAACGGAAGATTGTTTTTTGTATTGACTGACCGGCCTAAATAATTCTATATATTGATTAATAAGAATTCGTCCCACAATATGTGGGTTTTATAAACTCGATTGTATTGGGGGAGATACAAGATGAGACGATTTTTCTTAAAAGCCTTGATTTCGGTCCTTGTCCTGGTCTTTCTGGGAACCCCGGGAACAGCCCGGGCCATCCAGGTGAAGATTGTCGGGGCCGACGGAATCGCCCGGGACGCCGGTTCGGTGACCCTTTACGAGGGGACCGGCTACACGGGCAACGGTGCCTCATTTCTGGACAGCGATCCCAACCTGTGGGACAACGGCATCAATCCGGACGGCATCTCCTCCATCCAGATCAGCGGCAACCTCAAGGTCACCCTTTACAGCGACACCGGCTATTCAGGAAACGCGGCCTCCTTTTTCTCCTCCGACCCTGATATATCCGACAACGGCATGACCAGAGTCTCTTCCATCCTCATCGAGTATCTGGGCTCGACCCTCTCCGTGACCCTTTACCGGGACAGGGACTACGGCGGCAACGCCTCGACCTTCCTTTCCTCAGACCCCAACCTGGTGGACAACACGGTGGGGGACAACGAGGCCTCCTCCATCCTGATCAACGGCTCGGGCCAGGTGACCGTCTTCAGAGAGCCTGATTTTCGGGGCGACTCCGAGGTTTTCACCGTTTCAGACAGCAACCTCTCCGACAACGCGATCGGCAACGACACCATCTCCTCCCTGATCATCGAAGGCGGCGGCGGGGGCGGGACCGGTACGGTGACCCTCTACAACCAGGCCAATTACGAGGGCACCTCAGCCACCTTTGCCGCCTCCGACCCTGATCTGGCCGACAACGACATCGGGGACAACACGGTTTCTTCTCTGGAGATCAGCGGATCGGCCGTGGTCACCCTGTTCGAACACCCGGACTACGCCGGCACCCAGGAGACCTTCACCGCCTCGGACCCGGATCTGTCCGACAACGCGATCGGCTCTGACACGACCTCCTCCATCCAGATCGGCTTCGGTTCGTCGATAGTTCTTTATACCGATACGGATTACAAGGGGACCACCCAGACCATCTCCGAGGACATGCCCAGCCTCAGCGACCAGGAGGTCGGCGACAACACCGTCTCCTCGGTGGCCGTTCCCAGCGGGTCCCAGGCCATCCTCTACCGGGACGGCGATTACTCCGGAATCGCCGCGGTATTGGATCAAAGCGTGGCCAACCTGGACGAGACCGATGTCCGCCAGGATCAGCTCTCCTCGGTCAGAATCTTCGCCGGGCCCCTTGCGGTGGGCTGCGTTCTCTACAAACACTCCGATTATTATGGCGAAACCGAGACCCTCACCGCCTCCGATCCGGACCTGAGCGACAATCCGGTGGGCAGCGGGATCATCACCTCCATTCGTCTCACCGGCGGGGCCATCGTGGAGCTGTATCCGGAGATCAATTACGGCGGACGGGGCGAAAGGCTCTACGCCTCCAACCGGGACTTGAGAAGCACGGAGATAGGCAACGACGGAATTATGTCCATCAAGATCCTGGGCGCGGAGTAGTTCCGGTCCGGGGTCTGGTTTCACTCCCCTCTCGACCCTGGCCCCTCCTCTCCCTCCGGAACGCCCCGCCGCTTGCGGCGGGGCGGACCTTTTCCGGCCCGGTTGATGTTGACTCGGACCGGGGCGTCGTCTTAAAGTGACTCTTGGTCTGTCCGCCGGCTCCGCCATAACCCGTTAAGACGGAATTGATAGTGCTTCTTCGCCGATCCGCCCTGTGGGCGGCCCTGGGAATCGGGATCGTAATCGTCATCAGGACCTTGGGGGTCTTGACCCCGGCCCTGCTCCGGGCCTCTTCTCTGGTCGTCCGGCTTTCCGCGTTCCTTCTCCTGGCCTCCTCCCTGGCTTTGTTTCTCTTTTTTGTGGTGTTCCACAGACAAAATCCCTACGAGAGGGAGGAGGTCTTGACCCCCTCCTACCTGGCCGCCGTGGGAACGGGGATGGTCATCGTCCTTCACCTGAAGAACATCTTCCTGATTTACGGTTTTCATCCTCATTTTTTTTCGTCCTGGCCCAGGCAGCTGGAGGCCAGCATCCCCTGGGTGGCCGCTCTGTTCACCCTGGTTTATTTCTCCTCCTGGCCGGAGACCATGGCCGGAACCGGGGGTGAGGACAGAAGGAGATACGTTACCCCGGCCCTTTGGGGGGCGCTGATCGTGCTGCTGGTCCGGACCGTGGTCCTGATCAATTTTATTCTCAAGCCGGGCGTTCCCTGGTTCTCGGGCCTGCCCCGGCTGACGGCGGCGGTCCTGATTCCGGTCACAATCATCGGCTCGGGCCTGATCGTCCGTTTTTTACTTTGGATTTACCGCACCGGCGGCGGCCTCAAATAGGCTCGGAGAAATCCCAGGGTTCCAGCCGGCCCTCCCGGAGGCGGACCGTACCTTCCACGATTCCTTCCAGCATGTCCCGACGGTGGGAGACGATGAGCATGGCCTGGTCCAGGTTTTGGAGGATCTCCCGGACCCTGGCCAGGGATTTTTCGTCCAGGCCCATGGCCGGTTCGTCCAGGAGCAGGACCAGGGGTTGCATGGCCAGGACCGCGGCCAGGGCCACCAGGCGTTTCTGCCCGCCCGATAAGCGGTAGGTGATCCGCTCCCCGTACCCGCCCAGGCCCAGGGATTCCAATGTCTCCAGGGCTATCTCCTTGGCCCTTTTGGGCCCCTTGCCCAGATTCAGGGGCCCGAAGGCCACATCCTCCAGCACGGTGGGGGAGAAAAGCTGATCCTCCGAATCCTGGAAAAGGAGCCCGGCCTTG
This sequence comes from Desulfarculia bacterium, assembly GCA_963662305.1. Classification (GTDB taxonomy): domain Bacteria; phylum Desulfobacterota; class Desulfarculia. The sequence goes on from OY759352.1 coordinate 823,059, forward strand.
GCCCGGACCTCCACGAAATCGGCCTCCTGCTTCCTTTCCCGGCCAAAGGCCAGGATGCTTCCGCCGGTGGGTTTGAGCAGGCCCACCATGAGGTGGAGCAGGCTGGTTTTGCCCGAGCCGTTGTCCCCCACCAGGCCCAGGCGCTGGCCGGGGAAGAGATCTAAATCCAGATCACCGATGACCGTCCGGTCCGGGGAATAGGCGAAGCCGAGACTTCTGAGGCTGATCAGCGGTTCGGTCATACAAACTCCAGCCAGATCAGGGCGGCCCCGTACAGGACGGCCCCCCAGGCAAAGGCGCGGTCCCGGCCGTGGGTGTGGAAATGGTCCAGCATCCAGAACCGGCCGGTGAAGCCCCGGCACTTCATGGCCTGCATTATCCTCTCGGAGCGGTCCAGGGAGCGGATCAGCAGGACCGCCACCAGGTTGCCCAGGGTGCGGTAGGTGTGGCGATTCATCCCCACCCTGAAACAGCGGCATCTCATGGCCTGGCGCAAGCGCAGGTATTCGTGGTGGAGGACATCGATGTAGCGGACCGTGAAAAGGAACAGATGGATCAGCTTGTCCGGGACCTTTAGGTGGTTAAGGGCATGGCCCAGGGCCACGGTTTCGATGGTTGAGATCAGGGCGGTCAGGAGAATCACCACGGCGTTGCCCTTGGCCGTGATCGCCAGGGCCAAGATGAGCCCCTCCCGGGTGAAGGCCGCCGGCCCCAGCCGAAACAGGGGCGTTCCCGGCATGGAGAAGGGCACCAGAAGGAGGACCATGAGCATGAAGACGTTCAGTTCGATCAGCCGTCCCCAGACCACTCGCGGGCCCACTCGGGCCGTGATCAGCAAGGCCAGGGCCGCGGCCGACCCCAGACCGATGACCGGCCAGGAGTGGCTCAGGGCGACGATGATGGAGAGGCCGAACCCGGAGAGAATCCTGACCCTGGGGTCCAGAGCGTGGATAAAGGAGCGGCCCTGAAGGTGTTCGATAAGGTGCACGGCCAGATGGTACCAGATAGGGACCGGCCCGGCAAACCGAGCGGCGGCGGGAATCATCTGAGGGGTCCCCAGCCCGGACCAACTGTGTTTCGCGGCGCTCACAAGCCGGATGTGTTATAACCGAATCCGGGGAAAAGGGGGCCGCCGGAGTCAGCCTGGCGGTGCCGGTTCGGAATCGGGCAAGTCCGTCGGCTCGGTGGCCGTGGTTCCCCTGGCCATACCCATCTCGGCCGGACCGGTGTCCATCTCCTTGATCATCCTCTTTTCCGCCCGCTCCCCCTCCCTGACCCACGACCTGATGGTCCTCATTCCCATCGCCTTGGTCTGCCTGATTCTGATGATAAGGCTGCTGGCCGCCCCGGCGCGGAGGCGGCTCTGATTCGGGGTGTTTCCCGGTTTCGGCAGGGGGGTCAGTTCGGGCCGGATGATTTGCGGATGTCGATAATTCTGGAAGAGCCGGCATACTTCATGGTTTCGTACCTGGTTATGCCCTGGATCTTTTTGGTTATGGCCGCCATGCGGGACAGTTCCGCCATGATCGCCTCAGCCCTCCGGACCGTCTCCGCCCGGGCCATCCTATCCCCGGCCAAAAGTTCGGCCTGGCCGAACAGGACCTGGAGGGGCTGATTCAGTTCGTGGCAGGCCGCTCCGGCTATCTCAATGGCCCCTTCTATCCTGGCGCGCTCCCGGTTGCTCACCTCAGCCCTTTTCCGCTCGGTGATATCCATGGTCACCCCCACCACCCTGACCCTCCTCCTGCGCTGTTCCGGCCTGACCGTCCGGCCCAGGACCACCATCTCCTTCCAGTTACCGTCCGCGGCTTTGGCCCGGTATTCGAACTCGTAGTCGGAGATAGCGCCGCTGATCAGATCCTGGTAGACCTCCCGGAGGCGGACCAGGTCGTCGGGATGGATAAAGCCGGCCAACCACTTGCCCACTCCCTCGGGCCGGGGAACACTCCCGGGTTCTACCCCATGAAGGGTCAGCCAACTGGGGGAGACGTATACGTCTTCCCTGATCGGCAGATTGTGCTCGAAGACCCCGGCTCTGCTTATCTCCACGGCCACGGCCAGCCGTTCCTCGCTGAGCCGGAGTTGTTCCTCGGCTTCGATCCTCAGTTCGATCTCCTCCTTGGCCAATCCCAGTTCTTCCTCCATCTCCATGAACCTGTTAATGATGGATAGAAGAGGACGGCTGCCAGGTTTGATCCCCTTGAGTTTTTCCTGCCAGGTCAGGTAGAGCCACAGCAAAGGCGCGGCGAAGAGGGGGATGATGGACCGGTTGAGAAAGGTTCCGCTCAGGGTGGACCAAAATTCGGGGCTGCCGGCAAAGGCGCCGGTGTTGAACAGAAGCACATCCAGCCACATCACTCCCAGAAGGGTGATGAAGGCGCTCAGGCCGGTATGGGCGTTCCCCAGCCTGGCATGAAAAAATTCCCAAGCCACGGCCAGTAAAACCAGATCGGCCAGGGTGGTCAGGACCGAGGCGGTGTTTATGCGCAGGCTGGGTAGGGGCACGTAGCCCAGGGGGGCGTAATTCATCAGTTTCATCTGAAGGTGGAGGCCCAGGGCGATGAGGGGCACCATGATCGAGACCCCGACCACGGTGGAGATGGCGATTCTGGTGGCCCTGGGTCCGTCGAAGACATAGATCACAAAGACGCCCAGAAGGATGGCGGTGTAGAAGACGGTGGAACCCACCAGGAAGGTGATTCCACCGGCCTTGACCGCGACTCCCGCGTCGGTGACCCAGGACATGACCGCGGTGAGGCCCCCCAGCAGGGCGTAAAAATGGGCCAGGCCGAAGCGGTGCCGCAGGGAGTGGGCTCCCAGGACCAGGCCGTAGACCGCAAAGGCTTCCAAGATAAGTATCCAGACCGCCATAAGGTCCTAAAGCTACCACTTACAGACCCGCTTGCCAATCATCAGGTGTTTTTCCCGACAGGATAGGAAATGGGACAACAATGCCTTTATGCTACATGTTTATTTATTTTTCAAGGTTACGGCCTGAAGTCGGCGGAGTCTTTCTTCCGATAAATCGTAGCGCCTGATTACGGGCAGGCTGAGGATGAAAAGCAGGGCCGGAACAAGGGCGAAACCGACCAGGATTCCACCCAGGGCCGAAGGGGGCTGATCGAACTTCTGCCCGGCCACGGTCTCCACGAACCCGGACCAGTCCAGAACCGCTCCGGCCAGAAGCGCGCCCAGGGCCATGCCCGTCTTCTCCTGGGCGGTCCAGACCCCGGTGAAGATGCCCTCCCGCCGAAGTCCGGAATTGGCCGCGTCCACCTCGATGGTGTCGGGCAGCATGGAGAAGGGGAAGAGCTGGATTCCGGCGTAGGCCGTGCCGACCACGATCATCTGAAAGTAGAGGATTCCCGTCCGCTCGTTCGAGCCGAAGTACATGGAGGCCACGGCCAGCCCGAAGAGGAGGGAGGAGAGGAGGTAGGAACCCAATTTGCCCAAACGGCGGGAAAGGCGGACCCACAGGGGCATGAAAAAAATGGCCGGGAGCATGAGGCAGAGGAACATGACGGTCAGTTGGGCCTGGGAGCCCCCCAGGATGTATTTCATGTAAAAGGGGAGCATGGCCAGGGTGCAGCCCACTCCGATCTGCTGGGGAAAAAACCCGGCTACCAGAAGCAAAAAGGGCTTGTTTCGCAGGGCGACTTTAAACTGCTCCCGGAAAGGCATGGCCGTCTCCACCCGGTCCAGGAAGGGAGCCTTGGCGGTCCCCTTAAAGGACAGGAGCATGGCCGCCAGGCAGACTGCGGCCAGGGAGGAGGACATGACCGCATAGCCGGTCCGGCCCCCTCCGGCCAGGTCGATGATCAGCGGAGCTTCTCCCCCGGCCAGCAGAATACCCGCGGTCATGAAGACCATGCGGAAGCCCATGATGGTGGTCCGTTCCCGGTAGTCCGGGGTCATCTCCGCCGGCATGGCGATGTAGGGCACCTGGAACAGGGTGAATCCGGTGGCGGCCAGGATAAAGGCGACAACCACATAGGCGAAGCCGTGGATGGGCGAGGAGAACTCCGGCACGGCGAAGAGAAGGGCGAAAAACAGGGGCAGGCTCAAGCTCCCGGCCAGGAGATAGGGCCTCCGCCGTCCCCAGGGGTGGCGAGTCCGGTCGGACAGGTTGCCCATCACCGGGTCGGTGATCACGTCCCAGAACTTGGGCAGAAAGACCCCCAACCCGGCCAGGGCGGGAGCTATTCCTAAGGTGTCGGTCATGAAGTAGAGCAACAGCAGCCCCGGAACCGCGGAGAACATGCCGGTGCCCAGGGAGCCGAGTCCGTAGCTGAGCCGGATGGATAAAGACAAGGCGGGGGGGCGTTCAGTTCCCATTACATACCTCTCTGAAAAAAGGTGGGGCTGTTTCAATGGTTGTTTCTGCGCCATCCCGGCTGGGCGCTTCGGCGCCCAACGACCCTTGTCTCCCGCCGCCGGGCCGGGCTCCCCTCTCTGCGGCGGAAAATTATGCCGGGGTTGCGGGGGAGCCGTTCGTCCAGAGCCCGAATCAAGAAAACCCCAACCAACGGGTTAAGATCAGCATCGCCCCTTTGTCCGGAGCAATAGGGCGGGGGAGTCCCTTTTGGTGTTGCCAAAGGGCCGATTCCAGGTTCGTCTTGCCTAGCCTCATTGGATTTGATAGGCTGGCCTCTTTCTTTGTTGCACCTGCTTGACGGAGCAACGGCTTAGCGAATGAATTTCGGCCGATAAGCCACCCGGCCGGATATTTGATTGAAATTAAACGGCATAGGAACGACTCCTGCTTTTGAGGATCCAAAAGTCATAACGGGATACGATTGAGGAATTAGACATGGCCAGATGGAATGAAAGACGGCGGTTGATGGATCACGTTCATTCGGAGACCCACCAGCCCAGGCTCCAGGATGTCAAGGAGCCCAATCTCATGCGGGGGGTCTTCCCTTACGACAAGGTCCCCGTAATCGATTTCAATCACCGTTTCCTCATTCCCGAGCCCCCGGCCCGGATGCTCATCACCGACACCACCTTCCGCGACGGCCAGCAGGCCAGGCCCCCCTATCGGGCCAAGCAGATCGGTCAGATCTATAAGCTTATCTCCAAGCTTTCCGGACCCAGGGGGATAATCCGCCAGTCCGAGTTCTTCCTCTACTCGGACAAGGACCGCCGCGCCGTGGATTTCTGCCGGGAGCAGGACTGCCGCTTCCCGGAGATCACCGGCTGGATCAGGGCCGACCCCAAGGACATCAAGCTGGTCCGGGAGATGGAGATAGAGGAGACCGGGATCCTGACCTCGGTTTCAGACTACCACATTTTCCTCAAACTGGGTCTGGACCGCAAAAAAGCCTTTGAGAAATACACCGCCATCGTCAAGGAGGCCCTGGCCGCCGGGATTGCCCCCCGCTGTCACTTCGAGGACGCCACCCGCTCCGACATCTTCGGTTTCACCGTGCCCCTGGCCGTGGAACTGATGAACCTCTCCCGCGAGGCCAACATCGACGTCAAGATCAGAATCTGCGACACCATGGGCTACGGCGTCTCCTATCCCGGGGCAGCCCTGCCCCGCTCAGTGCCCAAGCTGGTCCGGACCCTCATCGATGAGGCCGGGGTGCCGGGCCACCTTCTGGAATGGCACGGCCATAACGATTTCCACAAGGTGGTGGCCAATGCGGCCACATCCTGGCTGTACGGCTGCGGGGTGGTCAACTGCTCCCTCTTCGGCTTTGGCGAACGGACCGGCAACGCGCCCCTGGAGGGGATGGTCATGGAGTACATCTCCCTGACCGGCAACGCCTCGGGCATGGACACCACGGCCATCACCGAGCTGGCCCGCTACTTCGAGGAGGAGTTGGGAGTTCACATTCCGGCCAACTACCCCTTTGTGGGGGCCGACTTCAACGCCACCGCGGCCGGAGTCCACGCCGACGGCTTGGTCAAGAACGAGGAGATCTACAACATCTTCGACACCAAGACCATTCTTCATCGCCCTGTGGGGATCATTATCACCGACAAATCAGGGGCGGCCGGGGTGGCCTACTGGATCAACAGCAGGCTGGGGCTCGCAGGCGAAAGCAGAATCGACAAACGCCATCCCGGCATTGTCAAAATCCACAAGAAGGTCATGGCCCAGTACCAGTCCGGGCGGACCACCTCCATCTCGGCCGAGGAGATGGAGCGCTGGTCGCGCAAGTATCTGCCCGATTATTTCGAGTCCCAGTTCGACGTGCTCAAGCGCCGGGCCGGGGAGATGGCCACCCACCTGGTGGAGGAACTCATCGAGCGTCCGGAGATGGCCGCCCTGGAAGGCGCTCCCATCAACGGATTATTGGAGGATCTCCTGAAGGAGAACCCCTTTATCCAGTTCGCCTATGTGGCCAACGCCGAGGGCAACCGTCTCCCCGGCTGGGCTGTTCAGGTCAAGGACAAGGCCTTCTTCAAGGGGCTTTCCGTGGACGAGGACGTCACGGACCGGTCCTGGTTCCAGGAGCCCCTGGCCGACGGCGCGGTCCATGTCTCCAACTTCTATTCCTCCCGCTGGACCAACCGCCTGTGCATCACCGTCTCCGGCCCCGTCCGCAACCAGGAGGACGAGATCGTGGCCATCCTGGGAGCGGATATCCAGTTCGAGGATCTGGTCCGCATGGAGAAGAACGGAGATGGGGTGTAATATTAAAAACGGGGGGCATCTTTTTAAAAAGATTCCCCCCGGACCCCCCTTCAAAACCTTATCCTGAATTTATCAGGCAGAGCCTGATAAATTCCTGAAAAGTTTCCGGAGGGGCCTGGGGAACCCTTTTCCAAAAGGGTTACCCATCCTCGAAGACCCCTCAAACATATTGGAGAGCCGGCATGGATGAGACTATAACCCTGAATTCCCAAGGCGGCCTGAAGGTCCCCGACCAGGTGGAGATTCCCTTTATCATGGGTGACGGGGTGGGGCCCGATATCTGGAGGGCCGCAGCCCCGGTGATGGAGGCCGCGGTGGTCAAGGCCTACCAAGGCGGCCGGGCCATCCGCTGGCTGGAGCTGCCGGCCGGGGAAAAGGCCCATGAGCAGACCGGCGAGTGGCTGCCCCAGGAGACCCTGGAGGAGCTGCGCCGCCACCATGTGGGGCTTAAGGGGCCCCTGGCCACCCCGGTGGGGGGCGGCATCCGCTCCCTTAACGTGGCCATCCGCCACCAATTGGATCTCTACGCCTGCATCCGCCCGGTGAAGTACATCCCCGGGGTGCCCTCCCCGGTCAGGGAACCGGAGAAGGTGGACATGATCGTCTTCCGGGAGAACACCGAGGACGTCTACGCCGGGATCGAATGGGCCGCCGGCAGCCCGGAGGCCGAGGCCCTTATCGGCCACCTCAACGCCGAGTACCAGACCGATATCCGGGAGGGTTCGGCCCTGGGAATCAAGCCCATGTCCGCCTTCGGCTCCCAGCGGCTGATCCGCCGGGCCGTCCAATGGGCCCTGGACCAGGGCCGGTCTTCGGTGACCCTGGTTCACAAGGGCAACATCATGAAATACACCGAAGGGGCCTTTAAGGACTGGGGCTACGAACTGGCCGCCAAAGAGTTCGGGGACCGGACCATCCCCGAATCCCAGGTCCAGGGCGAGCCGCCCGCGGGCAGGGTGGTGATCAAGGATCGCATCGCCGACGCCATGTTCCAGCAGGTTCTGCTGCGCCCGGCCGAGTACTCGGTCCTGGCCCTGCCCAACCTCAACGGCGACTACCTCTCCGACGCCCTGGCCGCCCAGGTGGGCGGGTTGGGCCTGGCCCCGGGGGGCAACTTCGGCGACGAGACCGCGGTGTTCGAGGCCACCCACGGCACGGCCCCCAAGTACGCGGGTAAGGACATGATCAACCCCGGCTCCCTGATCCTGTCCGGGGCCTTCATGCTGGACTACCTGGGCTGGAACCAGGCCGCCGATCTGATCCGCGTGGCCGTGGAGAAAACCATTGCCGCCAAAAAGGTGACCTACGACCTGGCCCGCCAGATGGAAGGGGCGGAAAAGGTCTCCTGCTCCGGGTTCGGGGAGGAGCTGGTCAAGAGAATGTGAAGAGGGTGGTTGAAAGATAATGGCCATCATAAGGTGTCGGGAGGTGCTCCCGACACCTTGCTTTTTAGTTAAGTCCGCATACTGGCCCGAATTGGCTCCGTAATTCCTTCTCTATCTCCCTACGGCCTGTAAAGTATCGGATCAGTGGTTTTTCTCCGATAGCCCCTAATCGCCTCTGCTAATTTGTTCCAGAAAGGATCACGAAACCGTCAAGTGAGGGGCGCCCCGCGTGGGCTATCGGACCATGAGAGCTCATGCCGCTGAGTTTCGGGTTGGGTGGATGACTAAAGCGCTGGATGTTTCGACCAATGGATGTACTTGGCGGCGGTGTTGGACCTTCATTTCAGAAAAGCCGTCGGCTGGGCAATGAGTAACCGCATGACTATGCAACCGGCCATCAATGCCCTACTCATGGCGATCTGGAAAAAGAAGCCGCCCAAAGGCCTCCTCCATCGCTCCGATCGCGGCGGTCAATACCGCAGCGAGGAATACCGGAATTTACTGCCAAGACACGGCATCGTCTGCTCCATGTCCCGAAGGGGAGACTGCCGGGGCAATGCCCCCCGGAAAATTTCTTTCTTACTCTCAAAACCGAATTGATCCATAGAGGTGGACCCGGAGAACTGGACCAGGTGCTAAGGTGGACATATCAGCATCTGAGGAGAACTGAATATGTCCCGCAAGCGTAGAAATTTCAGTCCTGAGTTCAAGGCACGCGTGGCCCTGGAGGCTTTATCCAGTGAGCAGACTCTGTCGGAGTTGTCGTCCAAGTACGGAGTCCACCCTAACCAGATCTCGACTTGGAAGAAGCAGGCCAAGGAAGGGATTGTGGATTCCTTTTCCGGCCGCAGGAAGCGAGATACCCAGGACAAAGATGCCCAGGTCAAGGAGCTTCACGCCAAGATCGGGCAGTTGACGGTTGAGAATGATTTTTTAGCCAAAGCCTTCGCCAAGATATGAGTATAGAGCGAAGGCGGGGTATGGTTGATAGGACCCATTCCGAACTGAGCATCCGGCGGCAATGCCAGATTCTCAGCATGAGGCGATCTTCCTATTATTATAAGCCTGTTGGTGAGTCACCGTGCAACCTGGAGTTGATGAAAAAGATCGACGAGCTGTTCCTGGAATGCCCCTTTTATGGTTCCAGGCAGATACGGACTTCACTGCGCGATCTGGGTTATGGAGTGGGCCGCAAAAGGGTTCAGCGGTTGATGCGTAAGATGGGGCTGATGGCCATCTACCGCAAGCCCAAAACCAGCCAGCCGCATCCTGACCACAAGGTCTATCCGTACCTGCTCAGGAACCTGGCGATCGATCGGCCCAACCAGGTGTGGTGCAGCGATATAACGTACATTCCCATGAGACGTGGCTATATGTACCTGGTGGTGATCATGGACTGGCACACCCGGGCGGTGCTGTCCTGGCGGCTGTCCAACACCATGGATGCCGACTTCTGTGTGGATGCCCTGAACGAGGCCCTGTCCCGTTACGGGGTTCCCGAGATCTTCAACACCGACCAGGGCTCGCAGTTCACCAGTCGGGAGTTCACTAAAGGAGTCAAAGACGCCGGGGCCAGAATATCCATGGATAGCCGGGGCCGTTGGTTGGACAATGTGATGATCGAGCGTCTGTGGCGGTCGCTGAAATACGAATGCGTTTATCTGAGGGAAGATGAGACCCTCAGCCAGTTGCGCGGCTTACTGAGATGGTGGTTCGACCTCTACAACTACCGTCGGCCCCACTCCGCCCTTGACGGAAAAAAGCCGATGATCGAATATCAAAAGGCCTTCAAGCCAGAGGGGGTACCCCCTCTGGCTTGCCAAAGAAAGGCGGCGTGATCCATAAAACTGTCCACCTTAAATGCGCCGCAAAGTGGTCCAAAGAAATGGGGCCACCTCTCCATCACATGAACTACAGGTTCAGGCAGGAGGCCAAGTCCGACATTTTTAACTACATCGAGTGGTTCTACAATCCAAAGTGACGCCTCTCATCTCCCGGCTATCCATCACCAGCCGAGTATGAACGAAACGCCAATGTGGCTTAACCCGTGCCCATTATTCCGGGGGAAGATCAGCTCGACGATCCTCAAGATAAAATTGACAGATACAGGACGGTAAGATAAACAAAGCTAACTTTAGGTCAGCCTAGATAGGCGTCTTCCTCGAAATGATCGGCCGACCTTATAGAGATGGAAATCGTTGCGGGCGAGTGGAACGGCATTACTGATTTTACGGGCTGAAAAGGGGACCGCCTGAGGGGCTTGTGCCCTTAAAAGGAGTTGAGCTATCTGCGGAATATGCGGCTTCAGTGGATCTGGTGATCCGTCTGTGCTCAGGCGGATGAACCAGACTATTTTTCACCGGGGACCGGACGATGAGGGTTTTTACGAGGAGAACGGGGCCAACCTGGCCATGCGCCGTTTATCTATCGTGGACCTGGGCACGGGCGGCCAGCCCATCAGCAATGAAGATGGTACCATCTGGGTTGTCTTCAACGGAGAAATTTACAATCATCAGACTCTTCGACATGACTTGATCGTCCGCGGCCATCGCTTTAAAACAAGCCACAGCGATACTGAGACGATCGTGCATCTTTATGAGGAGTACGGACCGCTATGGCCCCATAAGGCCAAGGTCAACGGCATGTTCGGTCTGGCCTTGTGGGATAGCAGGGAAAGAAAACTGCTTCTTTACCGCGACCGGATCGGCAAAAAACCACTGTATTACGCCCTGGCCGGGGGAGAACTGATCTTCGGGTCAGAGATAAAAGCCGTTTTAGCCCATCCGGCGGTCACCTCTGATCTGGATTTCAACTCTCTCAGCAATTATTTCAGCCTGAAAAACACTAGCGCTCCGGCCACCGCCTTCAAAAATGTTCGGCAGTTAATGCCCGGTCACTATCTTTCATTTTCTGATTCAAGGATTGTTGAAGAACCCTACTGGACTCTTAATTTCAGCAATATAATTGAAGACCTCACCCCGCAGGAGGCGGCTCAGGAGCTGACCGGGCTTCTGGACGATGCCGTCCGCCTGAGAATGCAGTGCGATGCTCCCTTTGGAGCCTATCTCTCGGGAGGAGTCGACTCTTCATCGGTGGTGGCTCTCATGTGCCGTCATCACCATCTTCCGATTAAAACTTTCTGCCTGGGTTACGAAGACAAGGCCGACGGACAGTTTAAGGGCAAAGGCGAGGATATTAAACACGCCCGGGCCATGTCACGTCTGCTTCATACCGAGCATCATGAGTACATCCTGACAGCTGAAGAATTCGCTCGGCGACTGCCCGAAGTGCTGAGCTCCTTTGACGAACCCTTCTCCGGTACGGTGTCCACCTTTTTCTTGAGCATCCTGATCCACCAGCATGTTAAGGTGGCCCTCACCGGCGACGGTGCGGACGAGCTGTTCGGGTCCTACCTCAGCCACAGGCTGGCCTGGCCGATGCATCATTTTCTGGGGTTCAGCCCCAGGCCGCTTTTCGAACAGCTGTCGACAGTTCAGAAAAGCTTGATCAAGCCGTTCGACACGCCGCGGGGTTTTGCTTTTCTGAGTTCCCTGGCCGATCCGCATCAGGAAAAATGGCGGAGCAGGCTCTTTGTTTTTGACAAGAAGGAAAAGGAGAGGCTGTTCAACCCTCTTTTCGCGGAGCAACTGGACGGTGTGGACAGCGAGGGCATGATGGCCGGCCTGTCAGATTCAGGCACCGCAATGGATCCCTTGAACCGGGTTCTGGAGGTGGACCAGCGGGAGCTGCTGGCCAACCAGGTTCTGCCCTTCATGGACCGTCTTTCCATGGCCCACTCCATAGAGGCCAGGTCGCCATTCCTTGATTACCGCATCATCGAGTTTGCCAACCGCCTGCCTGGAGATTTTAAGATCAACCAGGGGATAAACAAATATGTTCACAAGTTGGCTGTGGAAAAGCTTATTCCCAAGGAGCTGATCGAACGGCCCAAGGAGGGATTTGTCCAGCCCATCTATTCTTGGATGAGAGGCAGTCTCCGGACCTGGGTGGAGGCGACCTTGAGCCGGGAAAGACTTGCCCGGCATGGGTTTCTAAACTATAAAGAGGTGGACCGGCTGGTCAAAGAGCACCTGGAGGCCAAGTCTGATCACTCTGCCAAGATTTGGAGCCTGCTCTGTTTCCAAATTTGGTACGAGGGCTTGAAAGGAAAGCTTGAATAAAATTGGGTGACGAGGATAAGAGTTCTAACCCTTGCGGATGGGTTTGCCAAGGCAAGATGAAAATCAGACGAGGCAGCGCAAACGATCTGGATTTTATCTGTGATTTGGAGTCGCGGATGGACTATAGGGGTTTATTTTATGTGTCCAGCCGCTCCGAGCACTTGGATAATATCTCTAATCCTAATTATTATTATGTTATTGGGGAAAACGATAATAACCGACAGGTCGGATTCGTTATCCTCAGAGGCCTGGAATCTCCCAACCGATCAGTGGAATTAGCCCGAATAATCGTCTCCACGCCGGGCCAAGGATCGGGGCAGGGGCTTTTGCAGGCGGCGGCTGAAGTTGTTTTTGACGAATATGGGGCCAATCGGCTTTGGCTTAATGTTTTTGCCGACAACACCCGGGCAAGAAAGGCGTATTCCGCTGCGGGTTACAGAGCGGAAGGAATCTTACGGCAGGCGGTGATAATGGATGGCGTGTACAAAGACCTGGTGATGATGGCCATCCTGGCGGAGGAATATATTGAACTCCGAAACAAGCTTTCGGGCCCAGGGGGGCCGCAACTTGATCATAATCCAGGTAACTAGCCACACCAGAAAGAGGTTTTCCCGGCTTCCGTCTCAAGGCAATTCGATAGTATAGGTGAATATGGATATTGAAAAATCCCAGCGTGAATCGCTCGAAGAGGTGGAGGCCAGCCTGGTCGATCATCCTTTCCCTCCTCAGTTGGTGGTTGAAACAACCTCCCGCTGTAATATGAAGTGCCTCCACTGTTCCCACAAGGAGATGAAGAGGGAGCGGGCCGATATGGAGGGAGAGCTTTTCAAGAAAATCGCCCGAGAGGTGGTCCGGGAGAAGCCGGATTGCGAGATTTGGCCGACTTTTTACGGAGAGGCGCTGTTATTGGGGGAAAAATTGTGGCGCCTTTTGGACTACGCCGATGAAGTCGGCTGTACCAATATGGTTCTCAATTCCAATGGAATTATGCTCGCGCAACCCGGTGTCGTAGAGGCTGTGCTCGATTCTCCCTTGCGAAGGTTTATTTTGAGCCTTGATGGTTACAGCAAGGAGGTTTTTGAAAAAATCCGCGTCGGGGGCAACCGGGACAAGATTTACGCAGCCGTGGAGAGGCTTATCGCCACGAAAAAGGAGCGAAGTCAGGAGTTTCCGGTAATTCAGTGCCAGTTTTCAATCCTGGATGAAAACGAACACGAACTGGAACCGTACCGGGAGCATTGGCAGTCCCTGGGGGCGGAGGTGAAAACTAGACGCAAGCTCACTTGGACTTCCACCGGCAGCATAACAGCCTCCTGGATGAATCCGGAACCCGATTTCAGGATTGCCTGCCCTTGGGGCAACAACGCTGCGGCCATCCTGCAAAACGGAGATATGGTCGCCTGCGCGGTGGACTATGAGGGCCGCTTCGTCGCCGGAAATGTGAACCGCGGTTCAATCAAGGAGATCTGGGCGGGCAGCCACAAGAGCAAACTCCGTATCCCCCACCGGGAACACCGCTGGGAGGATATCCCCGAAATATGCAGGACCTGTCCCGACTGGCAGGCCGTGGGGGCCAAATACATAGGGCATGAGGGAAAAAGGAACGGGGCCCGGCCTTTTTGGCACAAAGAGCGTGAAAGCGAGATCAATAATGGATAAACCGGTCCATACCCTGGAAGAGTACGGCATACGTGAGCAGGCCCTTGAATTTCCGATGATGCTTGTTCTCTCATTCGTCTACATCTGCAATGCCAAATGCCCCAATTGTCCCTATACCAACTCCTCCATCCGAGAAGACTACTCTGATTCGCTGATCATGTCGGAAGACATCTTCAAAAAAATCGCCGACGAGGCCGGTCCATACGGAGCCTGGTTGAGGGTTAGCGGCGGCGGGGAACCGATGCTTCATCCCCAGGCCGTTGAGTTGTTCGAATACGCCAAAAAGGCGGGCTGCCGGTTGGGGCTCATCACCAACGGTTCGCGGTTTGATAATGAAAAATTTGGTCGTCTTCTCAACGCCGGGGTGGACATGATCGAGTTTTCGGTGGATGCCGCAGACGAAGAGACCTATTCGCGGGTAAGGCCCGGACTCGATTGGAACAGGCTGGTGGAATCGGTTCGGAGCGTGGTCAAAATGCGCAACGAAAAGAAGGCGTCGACAAAAATTACTGCCAGCGGCATAAACCAGACCGGGGTGGACATCGATGCGGTGGCTTCCTTTTGGGAACCGCTGGTGGATAAATTCCAAAAGCGCAAGTACCTGACCTGGGGCATAAATGAGGATCATTCCGCCGATCCGGTTCCTTATCTGCCGCCGGAGGAAAGGATACCCTGTCCCTTTCTGTTCGAGAGGCTGAACATAGACTCCAGAGGCAAGGTGATGGTTTGCGGTTTCGATATCAAGGCCGTTACCAACATGGGCAACATTTCCAAGCAGAGCATAAAGGATGTTTGGCAGGGGAAGGGGTTTGAGCATTTCCGCCGCCTGCATCTGGACCGGAAGGGCGACCGGATTCCCTTGTGTCGGGACTGCCCGGATTGGAAATACCGCTCCTGGAATTACAATTACTGGAATATAGTCAATAAGGCGGAGGAGAAAAGACAAGCCAGGCTGTCCCAGGAACCTTCAACAGCCAGCTAACTGATGGTAATCGGAATTCTTCAACCAGGCTATCTGCCTTGGCTGGGCTTTTTTGAACAGATGATGAGGTCGGAGGTCTTCGTCATCCTCGACGACGTTCAATACGATAAGCACGGCTGGCGGAACCGGAATCGAATCAAGGGCCCTCGGGGGCCGGTCTGGTTGAGCGTTCCTGTGCTGACCAAGGGCCAGCATAAGCCTTTGGTCAAGGAGGTCAGGATTGATCCGCATCAGCCCGGTTGGCCGAAAAAGCACCTGGGAACCATCCGCCAGCATTACTCTGGCGCGGCCTATTTCGACGAATACTTTCCGCATCTGGAACGCATTTTAACCAACTCCTGGGAGTACCTCATAGATCTGGACATGGCGTTGCTCCATCTTATGGCCGGGTGGTTTGGCCTTGATCCTAAAATCGTTTTTTCCTCCCGGCTGAATATCAAGGAGGAGAATCCCAACGAGCGCCTTATCGAGATAATCGGATCCCTGGGGGGCAAGGTTTTTTATGAAGGTGCGGCCGGAAGGGACTATATTGACCTTTCGCCGTTTGATAGGGCCGGCCTAACAGTGGTTTTCCAAGACTACAAGCCCATGCCGTACCCGCAGCAATACGATGGATTTCACCCTTTTCTTTCCGCCCTGGACCTGCTTTTCAACTGCGGTCCCGACAGCTCCCGTTTTCTACCCGGATTGAGCGTCCCCAAACTGACGCTCACTTGATAACGATTATAAGGAATAATCATCTTTTGGGATCATATTTTACAAAAAAATTCGAGGGTTCCGTTTCCCTGCTCTCCTGGGCGTACAACGAAGAGGTATTGATCGCCTCTTTTTTAGAGCGGGCCGTGTCCTTGATGGAAGCTAACATAAGGGATTGGGAGATTGTTATAGTTAACGATGGGAGCACCGACCGTACGCCTGAAATCATAGCCCGGTATGCGGACCGCGAGCCCAGAATAAGGCTAATCAACCACGACAAAAACCTTAATGTGGGTTGGGCCTGCCGGACTGCGGTAGCCAATGCCGAAAAGAAATACTTGTTTTGGGAGACTGTCGATTGGTCTTATGATCTTAAGAATATCCGGATTTTTTTGGAGCTGTTGAAGCATTTTAACGTGGTCCAGGGGATTAGGCCGACGCCCATAAGGCTCTTAAGCTACATTCCGGTCATCCGTTCCATTTACCGGGTCAAGACCAGATCGGATAATGTGAAAAGCGCCCTGGTGAGCCTGACGAATTACTACCATCTCAGGCTGCTTTACGGGGTGCCTTTCCATGATTTTCAGAATGTCACCTTCTATCCTACTAAATTGGCCCAATCAATAGACTTGACCGCAACCAGTGCCTTTGTTAACCCGGAACTTCTAATTAAATCATTCCACAAAGGAGCGACTTTCATTGAGGTTCCCATCCGCTTCATAAAACGAAGCGCCGGCCAAGCCAAGGGGATCAAACCCAGGGCTCTCTGGAATGCGTTTAAGGATGTTTGGCTCAACTGGTTCCGGTGGGGACTGGCTCTGAGGATAAAGAAAATCGACCAGGGGAATAGCCAAATAGCCAGGGTTTACCGCCAGTCTGGTTTCGGCGGAGAGATCGCTCAATTGATCGAACCCCTGTTAGCGGAATTCAACCGGTGACTGGCGGTGAGGAGGCTTTTAAAAACAGTCTATCATCCCATTTAAGTGGAATTAGATTGAAAGAATGCAGCATCAAGAATAGATGCGGGAAATCATAAACTTTATTAAGATAAAGAAACGGTGCTACCCAAAAGCCCCTGAAAAGGTGGATGAGTTGTTTTGAACATAAATGCAAATAAAGATTTATCATCCCCCGGCTCATCACCGCAACGGTCTGGACGTCGACTTTACGGCCTGATCAGGGGAGTAATCGCCGCCGTTTTTTTGGGCGGATTGATTTTTTCCGGCAAATTAGATTTTCACCTTTTCCCGGGCATTGTCTCTTCCGGGCGTCTGCCTTGGTTCGGCCTGGGAGTTTTCGTTTTCGTCCTTTCCCAGCTCGCGGCCGGTTACAGGATCTATCTGCTTTTGGCTTCCCAAGGATTGAAATATCCTTTTGCGGTCTGTCTAAGAGCTATTTGGGTGGGCTTGGTTTTTAATCATTTTCTGCCCGCCTCCATCGGCGGCGATGCGGCCAAGGTTTATTCGTTCTATGGTTCCAAGAAGGAGAGTCTCGCCTCGATAACGGCCGCGGTCGTTTTTGACCGGGCCATGGGCCTGCTGGGACTGTGCTTTTTAGCTCTCGGCGGGACGGTGATCTCCTACCTTTTTGTTCCCGGTGTGTCCCAGGGAAGTGAGAGGGGATGGCTTTATCAAAGTTTGGCCGCTCTAGTCGTGGTCGCCATGTTGGCCGCTATCTCCCTGATTGGGTTGTCCAGATTGAAGTTCATCACCAAAATTCCCGAATCAAGACGGTTTTTCCGAGTTATCAAGACGATTTTTCTGGACCTCGCTGTCTTTAGCCATCGCCTGTGGCTGTCCGGATACTGCTGTTTGATCTCGGTTTGCATTCATCTGTTGAGCGCCTTTGGGATATACAGCCTCACCAAGGCCCTTGCCGGCCAGGCGGACCTTGGAAAGACACTGATTTTGGGCCCGATTGTTTTTTTAGCCAATGTGGTTCCCGTAAGCATAGGAAACATCGGTTGGTCCGAATACGTCGGTTACTTGGTTTGGAGCGATCATGGGTTGGTATACGGCGGCCAAATTTGGTTGGCCCAGAGATTGGTAGCCATCCTGGTCAGCCTTCCGGGCCTATTGTTTTTCCTGCAACACAAAAGACATGAAGGATAGAGTTGATGAAGGTCGAGTTCTTTCGTCACGGCTTAAGCCAAAAAAACATCGGACAGATCAGCCGAGTAATAGAGACGCCGTTCCTCACCACGGGTGCCACCACTGCCGAATTCGAAAAACGGCTGGCCGGTTATTTGGGGCAGGCGGGTTGCGTCGGTCTGACCAGCGCCACCGCAGCCCTGCACCTCTCCCTTTTGGTTTTGGACGTGGGCCCGGGAGACGAGGTGATAACAACGCCTCTGACCTTTGTCGCCACGGCCCTGGCGGTCATGCACGCCGGAGCCAAACCGGTCTTTGTAGACGTGGAGGAGGATACCGGGAATATCAACGCGGACCTGATCCCCGAGGCCATTACCGGGAACACAAAGGCCGTTATTCCGGTTCATCTCTATGGCCAAATGGTTGACATGGAGGCCTTAGCCTCCCTATCCAAAAAGTATGACCTGAAACTTATCGAAGATGCGGCTCATTGCCTGGAAGGCCAAAGAGACGGCCATCAGCCAGGGGATCTGGCCGATACGGCATGCTTCAGTTTTTACGCGACCAAGTCCATTACCTCCGGAGAGGGCGGCGCGGCGGCAACGAACAATTCCCGGTTGGAAAAAAGGCTGCGAACGCTGAGCATTCACGGTATGACAACGGACGCCGTCGCGCGGTATGATAAACTATACCGACATTATGACGTGGTCGAGCACGGCTGGAAATATAACATGAGCAACATCCAGGCGGCCTTACTGCTTGACCAGCTTGATGACGTGGAGGCCAAACGGCTTGAACGGGAACGGATCGCCTTGACATATCGGGAAGCCCTTTCCGGGCAACCAGGGATAGAGATGCCTTCCTTGAAACATGGCGTTAAGCAGGCGCATCATCTGTTCACCATATGGGTTGACCCCCACAAGAGAGACTCGATTTTGCACCAACTCCAGGAGGAGGGGGTGGGCGTTGCCGTGAACTACCGGGCCTGCCATCTTTACACTTTATTCAGGGAAAAGTTCGGTTGCAACGAGGGCCAGTTTCCCGTGGCCGAGGAGATCGGGGCCCGAACGATCAGCCTGCCCCTCTATCCAAGCTTGACCGATAAGGAACAGGATTACGTGATTTCCCGAGTGAAATGTATCGTATCAGCGAGGGGCTAGCCGTGATAGAAGCCGACCGCCTGGGTATTGTTTTCGTAACCTGGGAACTTTCCCCCTACAGAAAAAACACCGGTGTGGCCGATCTTTTGAAAACAGTGATCTCTGATCTCAGAAAACGCGGGATTCCGGTTGGAATCATCGCCCCCGATTTCAATATTCCCCAGAATAGAATTGCCCAAGAGCAACCGATCTCCTTGATAAGCACTCTATCCGGCAGCGGATCAGAATCAATCCTAATCCATCACGGCATTGATGAGGAGGGGGTTCACCTTTTCATCGTAAATGGTCCGGAATACCGGAAATATTTCTCGGAAGAATCTTCTTCGCTAACTGAGGATCAGACGGGCCGAATGTGCCTTAAGTTTTGTTATTCGGCCTATCTATTGATCGACCTTTTGGCCTCCCACAGGGGACCGCTAAACACGGACAAGATAGTGGTCCATGCCTTCCATTGGCAATCCGGGCCGCTCATGGAACTACTCAGGCGCAAAGAGTTCCCCATTCCGGTCAAAACGGTTATGACCGCCGACATCCTAGACCGACAGGGCCTGTTCGATTCCAGCATATTGGAGGCGCACGAAATTTTCCGCCATCTCCAAAACCAATCAAGTGAAATCAATTTTTTAAAGCTAGGCCTCGAATCCAGCGATATTTTGCACACGGTCAGCCCTAATTTCGCCCGGGAGATACAGACGCCGCCCCACGGCAGAGGACTGGAAAAATTGTTTAACCAACGCTTTGAGGCTGGCCGTTTGATCGGTATCCTCAACGGGTTGAGTCATGAGGGCACCAGTTGGGACACAATAACTGAAGCCATCGGCGGTCAAGAGGCCACTGAGCCCAACGGGGCTGATCTGGATCTGATTATGAGATGGAAAAGCAACGCCAAGCTGTTTTTTCAAAAACAAGCATGCCTTTCCCCAAATCCGGATAGCTTCCTCATTAGTATGGGCCATAGGTTTGTTAAACAGAAAAATTTCGAGGTCGTGGGTGAGGCCTTGCCCAAACTAATGGAACTCGATCCCCGACCGCAAATATATCTCAGGACCTGGCCGGAACCTGAGCCCGGTGACAATAATTGGGATTTGTGGCTGAAGATAGTTAGGTTGGCCAAAAGGTACAGATTCAACGTGGCTTTTTTGTCGCCTTTTGACCGGGCGGAAGAGCTTATGGGAGAGGGGATATTTATTGATCGCAATATTTATTACGCCGCTTCTGACCTTTTCCTTATGCCCTCCATATGGGAGCCTTGCGGATTATGCCAGCTGGAGGCAATGCGCTTCGGAGCGATCCCCGTGGTAAACCCGGTCGGCGGGCTGGCCGACACGGTCAAATCCGTTGATGACGGTCCAGACGGTTGGGGCTTCTGGCTAAAGGAATCTTCTTCTCCCCAACAATTGGTGGAAGTGGTTGCCGAGGCCATGGATATTTGGAAGAGTGAACCCGAGAAATGGCGGGGCATGGTTAAGCGAGCCCTTAACTATGATTCCAAGATAAGCGTCACCGTTGATAGGTACCTGGAGTTCTTATACGGAACATGATTTTTAGGCCTTTGCTCTATGGATTGCCAAACCATTATATCCACAGATCGAATACCATCATGAAATTGCAAAATCAACATCCAGCGATTTTCTTGTGAACTTAATGGGTTTGATATCATTTCTGGTCAATCAAAACAGGCCGCTTAGTAGCGTTGAGGGATTTTGGTAAATGATACGTGCTTTACTGAACGATGTCTGCCAAAGGGTAATTACATTCGATAAGCTGGATCAGCGGCGCTATCTGAGGAGACGCCTAATTGAAATGGGGCTGGGCAAAAGCCACCAAGCTCTTGATTTCGGATGCGGAACGGCGTTGTTCGCGAGGGAATTCAAAAAATTAGGCATAAATTACGTGGGCTATGATATCGATGCTGGCCTCCTTGCCTTCAACCGGATGAAACATCCCTGGGCCCGGTTTACGTCGTCCTTATCTTCCCTGGATCAAGGGGAAGCTTTTGATTTAATACTCAGCAACTGTTGTTTTCATCATGTAACCGATAAGGACCTCGACGAAATTTTAGGGTGGATGGCCTCCAGATTGACGGGTGAAGGTCGGTTGCTGATAATAGACGTATTCGAGGAGGGACCGGGAAAGAGCGCCCTCCGGCATTTGCTTTTAAAATTGGAGAGGGGGGCCTACTTCCGTCGTCTTGACAGCTATGCCGATTCGGTGAGGAAATTTTTCGACATTATCGACTTGCAGATATGCAAATGCAACTTGTTTCCCGGGCAGCGGGGGCCGACAGCGAGCAGTTTGGTGGTCTATAAATGCAAGGCGAGGAATAACTGACACCCTCGAGCAGGATCAGGCTTAGCCGACTCTTTCTTTTTTGCACCATTCTATCCCAACCCAAGCCCATCGCTCGGATAGGACAGCCCCTCGTTTAGTTTTCGTCAAAAAAGATCATCGGATAGGCCAGCTCCTCCGTGGCCGGGGCGGTGGTGATCCTCAGCCCGTCCACGATGCTCTTTTTTATCTTGGCCAGGTGGCCGGTCACGGCGGCGGTGAGGCCCTCGAGATCTCGTTTGGCCAACTGCCGGGCGATATCCTGATGCTCGTCGGACGAGGTTTCGAACATGCTGTGGGAGACCAGGTCCTTGTTGTATTTGAGCAGCAGCCTGTCGAACAGGTCCTTTAGCAGCTTGGGTTGAATCCTCCGTTTGGACAGGCCGGCCAGAGTCAGGTGAAATTTCATGTCCGTCAGCAGACGGCGATAGTGATCTCCGTTGGCCGAAGCTTGGCTGTGATCCTCCACAGCCTTGAAGATGCTCCGGAGGCCGTCCTGGTCCAGATTCTTGACCACAAAGGGCAGAAGGGCCACCTCGAGGATAAGCCGGGTGTCGTAAATCTCCTCCACCTCGTCCACGGAGATGCCCTTGATAAAATAACCCCGGTTAGGTTCGTGCTGGACAATATCTATGAATTCCAGCCATTTCAAAGCATGAATCACCGGCGTGGTGCTGAGGCCCAGCTTCTTGGCCAGATCTCGGTAGGATGTTTTCTGCCCGGGCGAAATCTCGTTGTTGAACAGCATCTGACACAGTCCGGCAAAGGCTTTTCGGTCCTGATTCACCTTCCCTCGCTTTTTCCTGTAGGGTTTCCTGGGTTGATCAAACCGGTTTTAAACTGGCTTTTTTCCCGCAACCTTATCACATTCTGACGAAAAATTTTGATTAAATAATTTATCACCGATTCAAGGCCTCTTTGGCGGAGTAGGAGCCAACCCCCGGCCACCGGTCGCCGCTGCCAAATCATTTTACCCCAACCGATGCACTAGTCCATCAATTGCTCATGTTTCAGGTCTGGGATCAGTTCCTCCTTTCCGTTCCGGTAAATAAAGCCCGGGCCAGAAAGGGTCTTGACAAGAGAGATCTCATATAAATAAAATGACAAATGTTATAAGAAAAGAAACCAGGTTTTAAATATTCTTAGGTTTTAAAAATGACTGGAGCCCGAGCTACCGTCGAAATGCTGAGGGGTTACGGGGTCGAAGCCATCTTCGGCGTTCCCGGGGACACCAGCCTTCCCCTTTACCAAGCTCTTTACCAGGCAGACGGCTCGCCGCGGCACATTATGGCCCGGGACGAGAGGTCGGCCTCTTTCATGGCCGACGCCTATGCCCGCCTGTCCCATAAGCCGGGCCTGTGTGAGTGTCCCAGCGGAGCCGGTCCCCTCTACGCCCTGCCCGGAGTGGCCGAGGCCAACGCCTCCTCCATTCCGGTCATCCTTCTCACCTCGGATATTCCCCTGGCCGGTCACGGCAAGCAGACCATCACCGAGCTGGAAACGGAGAGCCTTTTCCGGACGGTGACCAAGTGGTCCTGCCTGGTCACCGGCCCGGATAAGGTCCCGGAATCCCTGCGGCGGGCCTTCCGGATTGCGGTCAGCGGTCGACCGGGGGCGGTCCACCTGGCCCTGCCCAAGGAGGCCATGACCGGCCCGGTGCGCCCCGACGATTGTTATGCCGAGTCGGACTGCCGGTCCTATCCGGCCTTCCGCACCCGGGGGGCGCGGGAGATGCTGGAGAGGCTGGCCCGACTGCTGGTGGAGGCCGTTCGGCCGGTGGCGGTGGCCGGGGGCGGGGCCAACCACTCCCAGGCCGGCCAGGCGCTGACCGCCCTGGCCGAACACCTGGCCATGCCGGTGGTGACCACCATCTCCGGCCAGGGGATCATGGCCGACACCCACCCCCTGGCCCTGGGGGTCATCGGCGACAACGGCTACCACCCCCACGCCCATCGGGCCATGGAGGAGAGCGACCTGCTGTTCTTCGTGGGCTGCAAGAGGGGTTCGGTGTCCACGGTCAACTGGACCATGCCTCGCCCCGACCCAAACCGCAAAATCGCCCAACTGGACATCAATCCGAGCCTGCTGGGCAACAACGAACCCAACGACCTGAGCGTCTGCGGCGACGCCCGGCTGGTCCTTGAAGACCTGCTCATCCTGGTCCGGAAGGCGGCCGAGGCCGGGAAAACCTCGCCTTGGGTGGAGGGGCTGAACAGGGAGCGGGCCGCTTTCTGGGATCAGGCCGCCTCGTTCGCCTCGCCCGCCGGCCGACCCTTGGACCCCCGAACCGTCATCGCCGCCTTGAACCGCCATCTCGCCGGGCCCAGCGTGGTCATCGCCGACGCGGGAACCCCCACCCCCTACACGGCCCGTTTTCTTAAACTGGAGGCTCCGGGCTCCCGGTTCCTGATTCCCCGGGCTTACGGCGGCCTGGGGTATGCCATTCCGGCCCTGGTGGGGGCCCATCTGGCCCGGCCCGGGGCCCGGCTGGCGGCCCTTTTCGGCGACGGCAGCCTGGGCATGTCGGCCGGCGAGTTGGAAACCCTGGCCCGGTTGGGCGTCCCTGCCGTCCTGATCCATTTCAACAACGGCTCCTTCGGCTGGATCAAGGCCCTTCAGAATCTGCACAGCCGGGGCCGGTACTTTTCGGTGGATTTTACCCCCGGCGATCCTGTTCTGGTGGCCCGGGGCTTCGGCCTGGAGGCCCGCCGGATTTCGGGCCCGGAGGAACTGGACCAGGGTCTGGCCTGGGCTTTCGCCTCGGCCGGTCCGGTCTTTTTGGACGTCCCATCCCTGCCCGAGACGGAGCAGCTCCCGCCGGTCAAGACCTGGGAACTGGCCGCCGCCGGGGAAGGGGAAGGAGCTTAGATTTGGGGTGTTTAACGCCTTGCGGGTCGGCCCCCGGGGGGTGGGGCTGCAGGGCGGTTTTGGGAACAAGCTGGTTTTTAACTCAGGGATTGAGGAGAGGACGGAACATGAAAAAATCCATATCTTTTTTGGCGGTGGGTCTGGCGATAATCTTCTGCCTGGCCACCGGAGCTCTGGCCGCCGATATCACCATAGCCCTGGTGGGGCCCATGACCGGCGACTTGGCCGATTACGGGCAGAGCATGAAGGGCGGCACGGCCCTGGCAGTGGCTAAATTCGAGCAGGGCGGGGACAAAGTCAAACTGATCACCGAGGACGACCGGGGCAATCCCCAGGAATCGGCCAACGTGGCCCAGAAGATAGCCGGCCGGAAGGAGATCCTGGGTGTGGTGGGCCCCTGGGGCACCCCCACTTCCCTGGCCGCCGCGCCCATCTATGAGCGGGCCAAGGTCACCGCCATCGCCTCGGCCACATCGGCCGTTAAATACAACGAGGCCGGCCCCTATCATTTTCGGGTCAACGTCACCAGCGAGGTTCACGTGCTGGGCACGGCCAAATTCATCAAGGACCGGCTCAAGGCCAAGAAGGTGGCCATCATCTATGAGAAGACCGACTGGGGCATCGGCTACCGCAACGCCCTGGTCGAGAGCTTCAAAAAGGCCGGCGGCCTGGAGGTGGTTTACGACGAAGGCTTTGTCCGGGGCCCGACCACCGACTTCATGGCCATCCTGACCAAAATAAAGGAGGCCGGCCCGGAGGTCCTCTGCCACGCCACCTTGTACACCGAATCGGCTCTCATCGCCAAGCAGTCCAAGAAGCTGGGGCTCAAGGTCGTCCATCTGGGCAACCCCGGAACCCACTCCGACAAGCTGATGAAGCTGGGCGGGAAGGCGGTCGAGGGGGTGATCTGTGTGGGCGAGTTCCACGCCGACATGAAACGGCCCGAGGCCCAGGAGTTCGTCAAGGCCTACAAGGCCAAGTACAACAAAGAACCCGACGAGTTCGCCGCTCTGAACTACGACGCGACCATGATTTTGCTGGAGGCCATTAAAAAGGCCGGCTCCACCGACCGGGACAAGATCCGCGAGGCCGTGGCCGCCATCAAGAACTTCAAGGGCGTCACCGGAGACCTGTCCTTTGATGAAAAGGGCGATATCCCCTTCAAGGAAGTTACCTTCATGGTGGTGAAAGACGGCCGCTGGGCCTTCTACGAGTAGAGCAGGGACCAAGGCGGGGTTATGAGCCTGGCGGGTTCGCAAACCTCGCGGCCCGCAGGCCCCGCCTTCCAGACCGGGAACCGCCTGATACGGTTGCCGGGCCCTTTCCGGGCCGAACAATCGCTCCAGGGCGGGAGTCCGGTTTCGGCAAGACCGACCGAACGCCGGTTATACGGCTGACCGGCGTTCGGGCGGGCCGCCCGCGGCCCGTGTTTGAGAGCGGCCTGCAGCCCTCTCGACCCATGGGGAGGACCAACCTTTGTTTGCTCAGCAGATAATCAACAGCCTGGTTCTGGGCAGCATCTACACCCTCATCGCTCTCGGCTTTACTCTCATTTTCGGGGTGGCCAAGCTGCTCCACATGGCCCACGGCGGGGTTCTCCTCTTCGGGGCTTATGTGGCCATGACCCTGACCTCCGGCCTGGGCTTCTCCCTGGCCGCGGCCGCGCCCATCGCCATCGCCGCGACCATCGTGGTGGGCGTGCTGGTGGAGCGGATCACCATCACCCCGCTTAGGACCTATCCGCCCATCGCCATTCTGATCGCCACCCTGGGGATGTCCTTTTTCTTGGAAAGCGCCATCGAAAACATTTGGGGAGCCGAGCGGCTGAGCTTTCCCAGCTTTCTGGAATCGCCGGCCATCTCCCTGGATAAACTGCAGGTGGCCTGGCTGGACGTGTTCATTGTGGGGGTTACGGTGGGCCTGATTCTGGCCCTCCAGATTCTGGTCAAGAAAACCCAGCTGGGCCGAGCCATCCGGGCCACGGCCGAGAATCCCCATGCGGCCGAACTCATGGGCGTGAAGGCCTCCCGGATGCTGACCATCGTCATCATCATCGGCTCGGCCCTGGGCGGCGTGGGGGGAATGATGATGGGTTCCTACTACGGCTCCCTCAGCCCGCCCATGGCCATGGCCGCCCTGCTCAAGGGCGTCACGGCGGTCATCCTGGGAGGGATGGGCAGCGTGCCCGGAGCCATTGTGGGCGGCTTTTTCATCGCCTTTTCCGAGAACTTCGGGGTGGCCTACGTCTCCTCGGCCTTCCGGGACGTGAGCGCCTTCAGCGCCATGATTCTCATTTTACTGATCAGGCCGGCCGGCATGTTCGGCTCTACGGTTTTGGAGAGAAGGGGATGAGCGCTATATTGAGCCGCACTGGAAACAAGACCAAGACCGCCCTGGGCCTGGGCCTGGCTGCGGCGTTGCTGATTCTGCCGCTGGTGATCCGGGACGAGTACATCCTGCGCATCTGCGTCAGGGCGGGAATCTACGTTCTTCTGGCCGTGGGCCTTAACTTCGTGGCCGGGTTCACCGGCATGCTCAGCTGCGCCCAGGCGGCCTTTTTCGGGCTGGGGGCCTACTGTTCGGCCCTTCTGTCCCTGAATCTGGGACTCTCCTTCTGGGTGGCCATGCCCATCTCCGGGCTGTTCGCCGGGATTTTCGGCTTTCTCCTGGGTCTGCCGGCCATCCGGCTGGCCCACTTCTACCTGGTTATGGTGACCATCGCCTTCGGGGAGATAGTGGGGCTGGTCTTCCTTAACTGGGAGAGCCTGACCAAGGGCCCCTTCGGCCTGCCGGGCATCCCCCCGCCCCAGATCGGGTCTTACGTCTATGTGGACAACACTCCCTACTACTACACCATCCTGGCTCTGGCCGCTGTGGGGGTCTATGTGGCCTGGCGGGTCACCCAGACCCAGATGGGCAAGCTCTTCATCGCCCTCAAGGACGACCAGTTGGCCGCCGAAGCTTCCGGCGTGCCCGTCAGCAGATACAAAATCACGGCCTTCACCCTTTCGGCCGTCTACGCCGGCGTGGCCGGCTCCTTCTTCGCCCATTACATGACTTTCATTTCTCCGGGCACCTTCTCCACCAACGAGTCGATCATGATCCTGGCCATGGTGGTCCTGGGCGGGATGGGTTCCATCACCGGCTCGGTGATCAGCGCCGCGGTGTTGACCATCATTCCCGAGGCCATGCGCTTCATCCAGGACTACCGGATGATGTTCTTCGGAGGAATCATCGTGGCCATCATGCTCTTCAAGCCCGAGGGGCTGATGAGCAAGGGCCGGTACGCCCTGAAGCGGGAAACCTGACCGCCGGGAAGATACAGGAGACCGAGCCATGTCCTTATTGGAAATACAAGACCTGACCATGACCTTCGGAGGGCTCAGGGCCCTTGATCAGGTCAGCCTGAACGTGGAGGAGGGGGAGATCGTGTCCCTGATCGGCCCCAACGGGGCCGGCAAGACCACGGTCTTCAACATCATCTCCGGAATATACAATCCGGCGGCGGGGCGGATCCTGTTTTGCGACCGGCCCCTTCACGGCCAGCCCATGTGGAAGATCGCCAGGAGCGGGATCGGGCGGACCTTCCAGAACATCCGTCTCTTCAGCAGCCTCACCGCCCTGGAGAACGTCCGGATCAGCCTGACCGCCCACCTGCGCTATTCGGTCCTGGGCTCCGTGCTGCTTCTGCGTTCCTCCCGGACGGCGGAGAAACGGTTCGACAGCCGGGCCAGGGAGGTTCTGGACCTGATGGGCCTGGAGCAGCGGACCGAGACGGTGGCCTCCAGCCTGACCTACGGCCAGCAGCGCCGTCTGGAGATGGCCCGGGCCCTGGCCCTGGAGCCCAAGCTTCTGCTCCTGGACGAGCCTTCGGCCGGCATGCCGACCCATGAAACCCTGGAGCTCATGGAGACGGTCAAGGGATTCAGAGAGCGGGGCATCACCATTTTTCTGGTGGAGCACGACATGAAGATGGTCATGGGCATCTCCGACCGGGTGGTTGTTTTGGACAACGGGATCAAGATCGCCGAAGGCACCCCCGACGGGGTCCGCAACAATCCCGAGGTCATCAGAGCCTATTTAGGGGAGGAAGATCTGTGACCCTCCTGCAAGTGGACGGAATCGTCGTCCGGTACGGAAACATCACCGCGGTCCATGGGGTCTCCTTCCAGGTCAGCCAGGGGGAGATAGTAACCCTCATCGGAGCCAACGGAGCGGGCAAGACCACCTGCCTCAAGTCGATCATGGGGGTCCTGACCCCGGTCCAGGGGTCCATCAATTTCCTGGGCCAGGAGATCGCCGGCCGGCCGGCCGTGGAGCTGGTTCAGAAAGGCCTGAGCCTGGTTCCCGAGGGCCGTCAGGTCTTCACCTCCCTGACCGTCCTGGAAAACCTGGAAATGGGCCGTTACCTCCGCCGGGACAAGGAGGGTGTGGTCCGGGACCTGAAGTGGGTCTTGGACCTTTTCCCGGTTCTGGCCCAGCGCTCGGGGCAACTGGCCGGGACCCTCTCCGGCGGGGAGCAGCAGATGCTGGCCATCGGCCGGGCCCTCATGGCCAAGCCCAAGCTGCTGCTTCTGGACGAGCCTTCCATGGGCCTCTCCCCCATCCTGGTGGCCCAGATTTTCGACCTCATTAAGAAAATCAACCAGGCCGGGACAACCATCCTCCTGGTGGAGCAGAACGCCGCTCTGGCCCTCAAGACGGCCGACCGGGGCTACGTCCTGGAAACCGGGCAGGTGGTTCTGGAGGGCCCGACCCGGGAACTGGCCTCCAACGCCAAAGTCCGGGAGGCTTATCTGGGCTGAGACCGGGCGAGGGGTTTCAGCAGGAGTTTTAACTGATAGGTGAATGACCATGAATCCCAAGGAGAATTACCTGGCCGCCTTGAGGGGTGTGAGGCCGGACCGGCTGCCCCTCCACGTGGCCAACATGAGCGATTTTCTGCAGTACTATTACGATATTTCGGCCCGCCAGTTCGTGGACGATCCGGCCCTGCACGCCGAGGTGACCATCAAGGGGGCCGATGAGTTCGGGTTCGCCTGCATCACTCCGGTGGCCTACATCCTGTTCGGGGCCGGGCCGGAGCTGGGCGTCGACTGGCAGTTCAGCGGCGACAGCCTGCCCGGAGCCAGGGGCGGAATAATAAAGAACCGGGACGACGCGGTCCGGATCCTACCGCCCCGGGAGCCCTCGGGATATTTCAAGAACTATCTGGCCATCCTGCAAACCCTCAAGGACCGGGCGGGCGATCGGGTCTTTTTCCTGGGCATGGGCCTGGGCCCCCATTCCACGGCCGTTTTCCTCCGGGGCATGCAGGAGGCCCTGACCGATCCCCTGACCCATCCGGACCTTTATCGCAGCTACATGGAACGCTGTGTGGAGTTGTCCGTCTTTTTCGGGACCCACGTGCTTGAGTTGGGCATGGCGGGCACGGTCATGCTGGAGGTGTTTCTCTCCCCGGACCTGATCAGCCCCGACTACTACCACAAACACATCGCCGTTTATATCGACCGGGTGGTCCAGATCTTCCAGAAGCGGGGGCTCAGCCTGCCCAACAGCTTCGGAGCCTTCATGGGCCGACCCGGCGACCGGGAGAGCCAGCGTCTGGGCCGTCTGATGTACGACCATTTCTACGGCAGCAAAGAGTCCCTGGAAGTGGTCCGCCAGGCCGTGGAGCACGCCCTGCCCGGCTTCCCGGCCACCATCACCCTGTCCGGGCGGATGATGTTCCAGTGGCCCAAGGAAGACATAGTCGATTTCCTGAAGCAGGGGCTGGACATCATCGTCCGCCGTCACGGCCTCTATCCCTCTGTCCGTCTGACCTCCCTCCAACCGCCGGACCGTCCGGCCGCCCTGGCCATGGCCGACAAAGTCAGGGCCGTGATGGATACGGTGAACTCCTATCCCCTGCCCTGAGGGTGGACAGAATCATCATCAAACCAAGCTGATATCTTTCCCAAGGAGTGAACGTGAATTACTACCAACGAATCCAAGCCGTCTTGGGAGGGCGCCCCACCGACCGACCGGCCTGGGGCTACTGGCAACATTTCCCCAACCGGGACCGTTCTCCCCGGCGGCTGAGCGAACTGATGCTGGCCCATCAACGGGAGCTGGATCTGGATTTCATCAAGTTGATGCCCTACGGGCTTTTTTCGGTGGTGGACTGGGGGGTGGAGCTGGAGTTTTTCAGCGGCCTTCTGGACTCGCCGAAACAGCGTCGCATGGCCATCCGGGAGCCCGGTGACTGGCCCAAGCTTAAGCCCATCGACGGCGGCAGCGGCGAATTCGCCATGGCCCTGGAGGCCCAGCGGTTGACTATGGCGGAGGCCCACGACACGGTGCCCATTATCCAGACCATTTTCAGCCCCCTGACCTCGGCCCTGAAGATGTCCGGCCAGGAGACCCTGCTGCGGCATCTGAGGGAGAATCCGGGGGAGGTGGAGGCCGGCCTGGAGGTGATCACCGAGACCACCCGCCAGTTCGCCGAGTTGGCCGTGGACGGAGGAGCGGATGGGGTGTTCTACGCCACCCAGATGACCAACGACGGGGTGCTGAGTGAGGCCGAGCACGACCGGTTCGTCAAAAAATACGACCTGGCCGTCCTGGAGGAGATCAAGGACGGGACCTGGTTCAACATCCTCCACATTCACGGCGACGGGCCGCGGATCGACCTGGTGGAGGACTATCCGGTCCAGGCCCTCAGCTGGCACGACCGGGACTCGGGACCGGACATCGAAACGGTCCGGGCCAAGACGGACAAATGCCTGGTGGCTGGAGTGGGGCACATGGGAGCTCTGCTCAGGGGCACCCCCGAGATGGTGGCCGACCAGGTGAAGGACGCCTGGCGACAGGCCCAGGGGCTGGGGCTCATCATCGCTCCGGGCTGCGGCAACCAGACCCGGATTCCCCGGGAGAACATCCTGCAGATGAAAAAGAGCGTCCTGGCCCTGGGCCGATGACCTTTCCGGGGCCGGTGACCGGCCGGGCCAGCGAAACCGTCGTCATCGGCGGCGGGGTGATCGGGGCGTCCATAGCCTACCACCTGGCCCAACGGGGGGTGGAGACTCTGCTTCTGGAGGCCGGGGGCTTGGCCTCAGGCACCTCCGGAGCCTGCGACGGGATGGTCTTTCTCCAGTCTAAGAAACCGGGCCTCCATCTCAACCTGGCCCAGGCCGGCATCCGGAGCCTGGAACGCCTGGCCCGGGTCCTGCCCCGGGAGATAGAGTTTCAACGCTCCGGGGGCATGGTGGTGGCCTTTTCGGAGGAGGAGCTGGAGGCCCTGGCCCGGCTGGCGGACCGGCAGCGGCGGGAGGGCCTGGCCGTGGACCTTCTGGACGCCCACCAGGCCAGGAGCCTGGAGGGTTGTCTGGGCCCGGAGGTCCGGGGGGCCACCCACTGCGCCTCGGACGGGCAGGTGAACCCTCTGGCCCTGACCCTGGGTCTGGCCCAGGGGGCCCGGCTGCACGGGGCCAGGATTCACCAGGGGGAAAAGGTTATTGCTCTCAGGCGGACCAAGGGGCGGATCGAGGCCGTGATCACCGATCAGGCCGCCTACCCCGCCCGGACCGTGATCAACGCCGCCGGGGTCCGTGCCCCGGAGATCGGCCGGATGGCGGGCCTGGACCTGCCCATCATCCCGCGGCGGGGCCAGCTTCTGGTTACCGAGCCCTCCGCCAAGCTGAAGCTGGGCTGCTGCCTGATCTCTGCGGGTTACCTTGCGGTCAAGTACAACCCCGAACTGTCCGGAAAGGACGACACAGGGGTCTCCATCGAACAGGCCCAGTCCGGCTCGCTTCTCCTGGGCTCCAGCCGGGAGTTCGTCGCTTTCGACCGCCGGACCACCCTGGACCAGATCAAAAAGATCGCCCGCCGGGCCTGCAGTCTGGTCCCCGGGCTCAAGGAGCTGAACCTGATCCGGACCTTCGCCGGCCTGCGTCCCTTCACCCGCGACGGACTGCCCCTCATCGGGCCGGTGGACTCCGTACCCGGTTTCATCGTGGCCGCCGGTCACGAGGGCGACGGCATCGCTCTCTCGGCCATCACCGGGGAGCTGGTGGCCCAACTGGCGGCCGAGGACCGGACCGGATTCCCCCTGGATCAATTCGCCCCCGGACGGTTTGCGGAGGCGGGAGTCAAGGTTCATGACTGAACTGCGTCTGAAAAACTTCCAGCGAGGCCCGGCGGTCCGGATCCGGGTCAACGGCCGGGTGGTGGAGGCCTACCAGGGCGAAACGGTCCAGGCCGCCCTGCAGGCCGCCGGCCTGGTGACCCTCAACCGTTCTCCCCGGCTCGGGGAGAAACGGGGAGCTCTGTGCGGCATGGGCGTCTGCTACGGCTGCCTGGTGACCATCGACGGCCGGCCCAACCAGAGGGCCTGTCACACCCTGGTGCGGGAGGGCCTGGAGGTGCTCCTGGATGTCTCTTAGGCTTCAGGCGGCCGTCATCGGCGGCGGACCGGCAGGGCTGGCGGCCGGAGCGGAGCTGACCGCCAGAGGGGTCAAGGTCGCGGTTCTGGACGAGGGCCCCTATCCGGGCGGACCCACCCGCCACAGCCCGACCTCCGGATTCGCGCCCCGACCGAACGGGCCGGTCCGGGGGGAACTGGTCGGGCCGTTGGTGGAACAGGCCCGCCGAACCGGGACGGAGATCCTCTCCCAGGTCCAGGTGGTGGGCCTGGAGGAGGACGGGACCATCTGGGCCCAGCAGGGTCAGGACAGGTTGCTGGAACTCAAGGCCGAGTACGTTCTCTTCGCCACCGGGGCCAGGGAGAGATTCATTCCCTTTGCGGGCTGGACTCTGCCCGGGGTGATCTCCACCGGCGCGGCCCAGATCCTCCTGGAGCGCCACGGCATTCTGCCCGGCCAAAGGATCGTGGTGGCCGGCTCCGGCCCCCTGCCTCTCCTCCTGGCCAGCCATCTGGCCGGGGCCGGAGGGCGGGTGGCGGCCCTCCTGGACCATTCCTCCTGGCGAAAACGGGCCGGGGCGATAAGGCATCTGGCCGGAGGCCGGACCAAGCTGCTCCAGGGCCTGGGCCTGCTGGCCGGCCTGCTTCGGGCCGGAATAAGGCCCCGGACCTCCACCACTGTGGCGGCGGCCAGGGGCGCGGACCGGCTGGAGGAGGTGGAGACGGTCCGCATCGACGGACGGGGCCGGCCCCTGCCGGGCTCCGAGCGGACCATCCCGGCCGACTGCCTGGCCCTGGGCCACGGCTTCAGCCCCAATATCGAGCTTCCCCAGCTGGCCGGCTGCGAAATCGTCCACGATCCTTTCCGGGGAGGCTGGCTGGTCCGGGTGGACCGGACCCTCATGACCTCCCGGGAGGGATTTTACGCCGCCGGAGAGATAACCGGTCTGGGAGGGGGCCCCAAATCCGTGATCGAGGGGCGCCTGGCCGCTCTTCATCTGGCCGCCCGTCTGGGTGCGGCCAGGGGACGGGACCTGGACCGGCAGGTGGCTCGGCTGGCCGGGGCCCGCCGCCGGGAGGAGAGCTTCGGTCGGTTTCTGACCTCCCTTGCGGCCCCTCCTCCGGGGCTCTGGGACCTGATCGGCGGAGAGACGGTCATCTGCCGTTGCGAGGATGTGACCCTGAACCGGATTCAGGAGGCCGTGGGCAAAGGCGCCGTCACCCTGGACTCCCTCAAGAAGGCCACCCGGTGCGGCATGGGGCGGTGCCAGGGCCGGATATGCGGGCCCATCCTGGCCGGGGTTCTGGGCCGCCTGGTCGGTCCGGAAGCCGGAGCGGCCCAGCTCTCGCTGCGGCCGCCCCTCAAACCCATCCCCCTCAGCCTCCTGGTTGGGGAAGAGCCAGGTGATCCTACCCAGAAACAACGGACATTTTGTTAAGCAGCCATATTGGTTTCAAGGGCCAACGGGCTGATATGCCCATCGGCGCCGGGCCTACCGGTCCGGTTGCAGTCAACTTCAATGCCTCGAAGACAGCCCGGCGCATATCTTCACGGGTGGCAATGCTCTCGCCGTGGATCAGCTCGACCTTGAGGGGCTGGTTCGCCGCCGCAGGCAAATCGTGCTTGGAATCGGTTGGGGCCCTGAACTTCCTGGCCGCCTTGGCCACCAGCCTTGCCGACGCGTGCTTTTGGCCACGGTCTTGCGGTTGTATGAATGCTCCCGCTCATCAAGATCAAGGGTCGGCCCCACCGCGCCGCTGCGGCCTTTGCGGAAGGCGGAAACCTTTGCAACCGGTCGGTCCAGCTTCACCCGACCAAACTGCCTTTGACTTGGGTTTTGAAGCCTATGCCGCCAGGCATAGAGCTGGGAGTCGTGCAGTCCCAACTGCTCGGCCGCGCCGGCCACTCCGACCTGCTCGGCCAAGCCCAGGGCCTCAGACTCATATTCCATTGAGTAGCGACTGCGTGTTGCTTGGGTCTGCTTTTTCTGGGAGGCATGGATCACTTCCATTGAGAAATTTACTCGCTTAACGGAGTGTCCGTCAAAATTGGGTAGATCACTTTTCGCCGAGAATATATTATCGCTCAAAACATAATTTTATAATTACCTCCCATTGAAAAATTAGTTAACTCAGAATACAGTATAAATATTGGAGAGGAGAATTCTGAGACGAGTCAACTTCTCAATACATGGTGTCGATAGAATGCGGGCGGGATCGAAATAATTCGAAGGGATTTTTACTTCTTGAGCTATGTAACTTCTATTAAGTATGAAGCTTGCCCATGGCAACGATAGACTCATAAAAACATGAAAAAATAAATAGTAAAATAATAATAATTTGATCAATGGCCAAGTAAACATGAAGGGTGGTTGAGGGAGGTTCTTATGACCCAGAGAGAAAAGAGGGACGCACTTACCGAAAACAGGATCTTATCAGCCGTAAACCAAATTTTTCAAAAGGCGGTCACCTGCGAGAGTGAGGAAGACCTGGTCAAGAAATGCCTCTCCGTTGCCGAAAAATTGACCCAAAGCGTTTTCGGCTTTATCGGCGAGATCAACCACCGGGGGCGTTTTGACACCATCGGACTGAGTGATCCGGGGTGGGACGATTGCACCATTAACAAAGGAGGCGCCACCAAGATGATCTTGGATATGGAACTCAGGGGCATATGGTCCAGGGTGCTTTTGGATGAAGAATCGATAATCGTCAATGACCCTGCCAGCCATCCGGACAGCGTGGGCGTTCCCGCAAACCATCCGCCTCTCATCCGGTTTTTGGGTGTGCCCCTCAAATCGGGAGGAAAAGTGACGGGCATGATCGCCCTGGCCAACAAACCGGAGGATTATACCGAGGAAGACCGCGTGACTATTGAGGCCTTGAACCTGCCCATAATGGAGGCCCTTACCCGGAATCGGGCCGAACAGGCTCTGGCCAGGCAGGCCCAGGAGATACTGGAACTTTCCATTCCGGTGATCCAGATCTGGGAGGGAATAATCATCGCTCCCTTGATTGGCACTCTGGATTCGGAACGGACCCAGGGCTTCCTGGAAAAGTTCCTGTCAGGGATCGTCGAAACCAAATCCTCGCTGGCCTTGCTGGATATCACCGGTGTCCCCACGGTGGATACCAGAACCGCTCAGCACCTGATCGAGGCTATCACCTCCGCCAAGCTTTTGGGAACCAAAGTAATCTTAACCGGAGTTAGGCCCAGCATCGCCCAGACCTTGGTCCACTTGGGAATTGACTTGGAGGGGATTGAGACTAAAGCCTCCCTGTCCAGTGGATTTAAAAAGGCCATCGAATTAATCGGGTTGGAAATCAAAACCAAATCCAGTCAAGTCTGAATTAGGTAAAGTTTAGTGTCGCAAAAGAAAGGAAGAACCGGATGACCTGTAAGGTTAAGAAAGACGATATCCACAAAACTGTCCTTGAGGCCATGGATGAGGTCATCTATGTGGCCGACCCTGATACCTATGAGGTTCTCTACGGCAACCCGGCCATGAAAAAGGTGTGGGGGGAGTGCGAGGGCCGGATCTGCCATGAGGTTCTCCAAAACAGATCCGATCCTTGCCCTTTCTGCACCAATGATCTTATCTTCGGCGAATATTTGGGGCGTTCCTATGTCTGGGAATTCCAAAACGAGCTCAGCAAGGGTTGGTTCCGCTGCGTTGATAAGGCCATCGACTGGCCGGACGGGCGGAAGGTCCGCTACGAGATGGCGGTTGATATCACCAAGCAAAAGGAGGCTGAGGAGGTAGTCACCCGGCAAAGCCAGGAGATAATGGCTCTTTCAACCCCGGTGATAACGGCCTGGGAGGGAATTATGGTCGCCCCCCTGATCGGTGTGCTGGATTCCCAGCGGGCCCAAAGGTTCATGGAAAGGCTGCTGTCCTCAGTGGTCGAAACCAAATCGCCTATTGCCCTGGTAGACATTACCGGCGTACCCGTCATCGACACCCAAACAGCCCAGTACCTGATCGAGGCGGTCACGGCCACCAGGCTTTTGGGCTCCAAGGTGATCATAACCGGTATCAAGCCGGCCATAGCCCAAACCCTGACGCATCTTGGATTTTCCATGCCGGACGTCATAACAGAGGCCTCTCTGGCAAATGGCTTTAAAAAGGCTCTCCAGATGCTGGGGCTGCATATATCCTCCGGAAACGGAGCGGCCCGACAAGAAACCCGGGAGGAGGATTAGTCGAATGCCTTGCAACTCGATAACCGCTCCCCTGGGAGAGGGCTTCTACCGGGAAATAGTTGAACAAACTGAAGATCTCATCACCATTGTTGACCGGGAAGGGAAGATCCTTTTCGTAAATAAGGCCGCCGAAAAGGTGTACGGCCATTCCCAGGAAGAGTGCATCGATAAGCCGGTCTTTAGTTTTATCCATCCCGATGATTCCCGAAAAACCCAGGAAGCCTTTCAGGACTGGTTGGCCCGGGGTTTGGACTCGACAACATTCGAAAATAGACAACTGAGCGCCACCGGCCGGGTAATCCACATGTATTGGACGATTTCCTTTATCAGAGACGACCGAGGAGAGCTTAAGACGGTCAAAGGCATCGCTCGGGATATAACCCAGCTCAAGGAAATGGAATCACAGCTCAAACAGAAATCGAGCGAACTCAATAAACGGGTCAAGGAGCTGACCTGCCTTTACCGGCTGGCCGAAGTAGTGGAAGAACCCGGAACTGATATTCCCACCATCATGACCAAGGCGGTCCAGTTGCTCCCTTCCGGGTGGAAGTATTCGAATATCGCCTCCGCCCGGATCGTTATTGAGGGGCGTGAATATATCGCACCGGGATTCAACCCTTCTCCCTGGCGGATATCCCGAAGGCTCATGGTAAATAAAGAAGAGATCGGCGAGGTGGAAATCTATTACCACGAGAAAATGCCAGATGCCGACGAAGGGCCGTTTTCCAAGGATGAGAGGTCTCTCATCAATGCAATCGCCGAGCGTTTATCCAGAGCCTGGGATCGTATCAGGACCCAGAAGTTGCTGAAAGAACATAAGGACTCCTTGGAGGAATTGGTCGCCCAACGAACCGCCGAGCTTGAACACAAAATAAACGAGATAGAAGAAAGAGAAGAGACCATCACCCAACAAGCCGTCGAGATCATGGAGCTATCGACTCCGGTCATCCAGGCTTGGGAAGGGCTGGTTGTGGTACCCATGATCGGAATCCTGGACAGCCAGCGGACCCAGCAACTTCTGGATCGTTTTTTGGAGCAGGTGGTGGAGACAAAAGCGTCGATCGCCCTCATGGATATCACCGGCGTTCCCACCATCGATACCCAGACCGCACACCACCTGATCGAGGCAGTCACCTCAGCCAGGCTTCTTGGAACAAGAGTGATAATCACGGGCGTCAGGGCCAGCATCGCCCAAACCTTGGTCCAACTGGGTGTTGATCTCAGCTGGATTGAAACAAATTCATCCCTGATATCCGGAATGCGATCCGCATTCAGACAACTAGGTTACAGGATAAGCGGTGGGATGTCTTCTGGAATGGAGGTACCACAATGACGGTCGAGTCGGTTTCAGTCAATAAGGTGAGGAATGTTCTTCTCGTTTCTGTTCCGCCTGATCCGGAGGATGGCATTATTTCCAGCCTTCAAGAAAAAATCCTGGACAGCATGGAGAGATACCATGATCTGCAAGGACTCATAATCGATATATCGATGGTCGACACCATGGACTCCTACTTTGCCCGGACCATCATAGAGACGGCCGAGATGGTCCGTTTGATGGGCGGGTTGACCATTGTGGCCGGGATGGCGCCCAGCGTGGCCATTACCGCCACCCAATTGGGGCTGACTTTCGAAAACCTGTCAACAGCCCTGGATGTTGATTTAGCCCTGGATATGATGCTTGAGAAAAAGGGCGTGGGGGTTTTTGGTGAAAATTATTGACAGTGATTCCCAGGGGCAGACTGAGATTAAGGCTGAAAGCGACATGGTCGCTGTCCGGAAAATCGTTCGGGAGAGGGCTCAGACCTTGGGGTTTTCTATGACCGAAGTGACCAAAGTCGTCACCGCCGCCTCGGAGCTGGCCCGTAATATTTACAGATACGCCGACAAAGGGATCATGAAATGGTACCTTTTGCGCAGGGATTCGCAGCAGGGCTTGGAATTGGAGTTCGTGGACAACGGGCCGGGCATTGATAATGTTGAACTGGCCATGTCACCGGGATTCAGCACCGCCAAGGGTTTGGGATTGGGCTTGTCAGGGGCCAAACGCTTGATGGACGAAATGGAGTTGGACAGCAGATCCGGGCAGGGAACCAGAGTGGTCATCCGGAAATGGGTAAGTAATGCGAGATAAGCAACAGCCGGATGAGCAGGAGTCGGGTGACGAATCATTGTCCCGAATTTCCCGCAGGTTCACCGTCAATACTTCCTCAGACGTGATTGTCGCCCGCCGGGCCTGGCGAAGCCCTATAGCGGATCTTGGCTTTAATGAAAACGCCCAGGCGGAAATCCAGTTGGTGATTACGGAACTGGGAACCAACCTGGTCAAGCACGCCGGTGGAGGAGAAATATTAATCGAAGGAGTCAGCGACGGCGAACGCCGAGGACTAAGAATAGAGACAAGGGATGAAGGCCCCGGCATAGCCTGCCCGGATGAGGCCCTGTCGGATGGATTCTCCACCTCCGGCGGTTTGGGTTACGGGCTGGGGACAGTCTGCCGTCTTGCCAGCGAGTTTCATATCTCCCCTCCTTCAATGGATAAGCGGGGGGCGCACTTGGTGGCGATTCGGTGGCTGGATCCAGACCCGAAACTTCAAAAGCGGCCTCCCTTGGATATTGGAGTGGCGACCCGTCACCATCCCGGCATGAAAGTCAACGGGGACGGGTACGTGTTCGAAAATTGGAACGGCTCGACCTTGGCCGGGGTAATAGACGGTTTGGGACACGGCCACTTTGCTCACAAGGCAACAGTTACCGCGATCACCCACATTCGCCAATGTTACCGAGATGATCTGCCTACCCTTTTTCGGGGCGTGGCCAGGGCTTGCCGGCCCACCAGGGGCGTGGTCATGACTCTGGCCCGGTTCGACTCGGAATCGGCCGGGTTGACTCTGTCCGGGATCGGGAATGTGGAAGCCAGGCTGATAAGGGAGGACGTCTCAACCAGCTTTGTCTCCAGGAGGGGCATTTTGGGGGTGCGCAGTCCAAACCCCTCCAGCGAAAATTACGTTTGGAGAGCGGACTACATTCTGGTTATCCATTCAGACGGTCTAAGCGCCAGCTGGCGGCCGCGCGATTTCGGCAGTTTATGGGACGGCTCCGCCCAATTGA
The DNA here is from genome assembly GCA_963662305.1 of Desulfarculia bacterium. Classification (GTDB taxonomy): domain Bacteria; phylum Desulfobacterota; class Desulfarculia. The sequence continues at coordinate 862,764 of OY759352.1, forward strand.
TCGCCCGTGACCTTTTAAAGGCCAAATCAAGAGATCATGACGATGCCACGGTTATGGTTATCAAGGGGTCAAAATGAAAGGTAAAAAAGAGGGCAACGGGTTCCCTGAGCCGTCACTGGGAAGCGGGGATAAAGCCGGGGCTGATCCCAATTTGAGTCTTAAAAAAGCCCTGGATCTCATAGTGTCCCTAAGGGCCGAACTGTCGGAGGCCCATAGCGAATTGGCCCAGACCAATCAGGAGTTGCTCCAACTCACCCTTGAATTTGAGGATCGGGTGGAGGAACGGACAAACGAACTGTTCAATTCACGCGAAAAGCTAAAGAAGGAGATCGAAGAAAGAAAAGCCGCTCAAAAAAAATTGAAAGAGAGCGAAAGATATTATCGCTCCATGATCGCCAAACTCCATGAGGATATCATGGTTATCGATCGTGATTATGTGGTAGTTGACATCAATAACTCGTTTCTCCAGACCTATGGTGCTACCCGGAAGGAAGTAATTGGGAAATATTGTTACAAGGTAGCGGCCGGTCATCCCGGGCCATGCTGGCAACATGGGATTGACTGTCGTATCGAGAGCGTTTTCTCCTCCGGAGAACCAAGCCAATGCATCATCAAACAACAACGCCTAAACGGCTCTGAGCTGTATCTGGACACCATTCTCTCCCCCTTAAAGGATAACAACGGAGAGGTGATACAGACCATAGTAGCGGTCAGGGATATAACCCCTCTGATTCGCGCTCAGGAGGAGTTGGCCCTCCAAGAGGAAAAGTACCGGAATCTGGTGGAGACTTCACCCGATGCGATATTAGTATTTGATAAAAAAGGAATCATTGAATTCGCCAATAAAACCGCCGGTTTGTTGTTCAGTAAAGGAAAACAGAAAGAGCTGATCGGTTGCAGGTACTTCGATTTTATTCCGCCTTCCAACCGGGAGCTGTCCAAAGAGCGGGTTAATGAGCTCTCCCGAGGGAATAACGTATCTTTCCGGGAGCACAAGGTAAAGGCTTTTGACGGGCGGGAGCTGGAGGTCGAATCCAGCGGTACCGCCTTCAAATATCGGGACAGAGTCCTTTTCCAGGTGATAATCAGGGATATTACGGAACGTAAGGCCGGAGAAAGAAAACTCAAAAAGGCCCTGGCTGATTCCAGGTCCCGCCGGAGAGAGATTTCGGCTCTTCTGGAGGGCGCGGAAGCCTTACTTGCCCAAAAGGATTTCGAAGTAGCGGCCAAAGGGCTATTCAACTCCTGTTGTAAGGCAATAGGCGCTACGGCCGGCTATATGGCTCTTCTTAACGAGGACACAGGAAACAATGAAGTTTTTTTTCTTGAGTCCGATGGAAAGGAATGCGTGGTCGACCCGGAGTTGCCCATGCCCATCAGGGGATTGCGCGAGGTGGCCTACCGGAAAAAACAACCTGTGGTGGAGAACGATTTCTCTGAAAGCCGTTGGATGGAGCTCATGCCTGCCGGTCATATCCGCCTGGACAATGTCCTTTTCGCTCCGCTTATAATGGGAAACCGGGCCGTGGGTCTCATCGGCCTGGCCAATAAACCCGGAGGGTTCAACGATGAGGACAAAAAACTGGCGGCCGGATTCGGCGAGTTCGCTGCGCTGGCCCTGAGCCAAAGTCTGGCCGATTCGAGATTGAAAGAGAGCGAGGAACGTTACAGGTCTCTCTACGATGACGCTCCCAGCGGCTACTTTTCCGTCAGTGCCCATGACGGCAGAATTATAAGAAGCAACAAAATGGCCCAGCGGATGTTGGGCTATAGTGCGGAAGGGTTGTCTGGAAGTAATTTAATGGATATTTATGCGGACACTCCCGCAGGCAAGCCCCGGGCAGCGGAAAGGTTTAAAAAAATCCTGGAGGGAGAATCGATTCGCGACGAAGAAGTAGAGTTGCTGAGGTCGGATAAACAGACCATATGGGGCAGCCTCCAGGTCACCCCCATTTTCGACAAAGATGGAAAGGTGGTGGAGAGTCGTTCGGTGGTCATCGACATCACTGAAAGGAAAAACCTGGAGGGACAACTTAGGCAGGCCCAAAAGATGGAGGCCATCGGAACCCTGGCCGGAGGCATAGCCCACGACTTTAATAATATTCTAACTCCTATCATGGGATACTCCGAACTGCTTCTCAGCGAAACGCCCCAGGATCACATGAATTATCACATGTTGGAGCAGATTACCAAAGCCAGCCGGAGAGCGCGTCAATTGGTCCACCAAATCCTCACTTTCAGCCGTCAATCGGTGGAGGAGAGAAAACCGCTGATTTTAAATCCTACCGTTAAAGAGCCCATAAAACTCCTCAGGGCCTCCTTGCCCGCCAGCATTGAGATAAGAGAAGGTATCACCTCCCAAGACCTGGTTGTTTTGGCTGACCCGGTTCAGGTGCATCAGATAACCATGAACCTTTGCACCAACGCGGCCCACGCCATGCCCCAGGGCGGAACCCTGGGGATAAAACTAGAAAAAAGAAAAATAGAGAATGCAAACGAAGAAGATAGAGCCCTTCCAAGGGGGGATTACGCCTGTCTGACCGTCAGCGACACTGGCACCGGGATCCCGCCGGAGATTATCGACCGGATTTTCGAGCCTTATTTCACCACAAAGCCTACAGGGAAAGGCACCGGCCTGGGACTGTCTATAATCCACGGCATCATTAAGAATATGGGCGGAAATATCGCCGTACAGAACGATCCCGGTCAGGGTGCCAGCTTCCGGGTATTGCTCCCCCTGTATCAGGAAGAGACCACGGATCAGGACAATAAAAAGGCAATTCGGGTGGAGGGCTCCGGCAGTATCCTTTTTGTGGATGATGATGAGATGATCGTGGAGATGGTCTGCCATCGACTCTCCAAATGGGGCTTCAGGGTAACCGGACTTACCGATTGCCGCCAGGCTCTGGACCTGATTGAAAAGGACCCCTACTCATTCGATCTGGTTATCACGGATCTTAGCATGCCCCATATGGAAGGCACGGAAGTAGCCCAACGCATCAGAAAGCTGAACCCTGATGTCCCCATCATCTTGAGCACGGGATTCAGCCGCGATCTGAGCGAGGACGATTTGAACAGCTTCGGCATCAACGCCCTAATCATGAAGCCGGTGGTGGATCAAGAATTGACTGCCTTAATAGACAAGCTGCTGGCTGGAAAAAAACTAGGCGGGAGCTAACGAGATTATGAATCCGACGTCTGAAAAAGTCTTGTTCGATGACGACGAGCCTAACATGCCTTAGTCAAGAAAAACGTTTACAGCCAGCCCCTGCCAGTGCATGCTTTGGGTCACGGTCTTGCGGTTGTATGTATGCCCTGCTCATCAAGATCAAGGGCTGGCCCCACTGCGCCGCGACAGCCTTTGCGGGAGGCGAAAACCTCTGCAACCAGTCGGTCCGGCTTCTCATGAAAAAGCTGCTGACGACTGGGGTTTTGAAGCCTATACCGCCAGGCATAATAGCCCCTGCGCGGCACCCCAAATGCCTCGCACTGGGCGCTGATGCTGAATTTGCCTGCCTTCTCCTCCATAAACGCGTACTTCACGTCAGGCTTTTCGCGAAGTACGTAAGCGTCTTATTGGGTGCTTCTACTCCGATTGAAATTTATCTGTCATATTGAGTTCCATCGCATGGAGGGTCTCAATATGGCGACAAGTAAGCGAGCGAAGGAACTGGCAGCGAAGGGCAAGTATTGGAGGAGTCATGTAGCTGCCTGGTCCGACAGCGGTCTGAGCCAGGCCGAGTATTGGCGGCGGTATGGGCTTAAGGCGCACAATTTGTGCTACTTGGGTGGAGAAGTTGGGAGGGGCGCGGCCGGTCGGGCTTTCGGCCCCGGAGGCGACTTCATCGGTTGAGATGGTGGAAGTGGATTTCCGGGGAGCAGGCGAAGCAGTCCCCATGGCCGAATCATCTCCCTTGCGGATAGCCATCGGCGAACGCTTCCGGATCGAGGTAAGAGGCGATTTCGATGCGGCCGTTTTTGAGAAACTGGCCCTGAGCCTGGCCCTGATTTCGGATCGTCTGGCGTGATCGGGTTGGGCCCGAACAGCCGGGTCTATCTGGCCTTGGGCGCAACAGACATGCGCAAGGCCATCAACGGGCTGTCGCTCCTGGGGTGGGCGGCCATCTGGATTTAGACGTCTTCACGGGCCGCCTGTTCGCTTTTTGTAACCGGGCCCGGACGATCATCAAAATCCTGTACTGGGACCGGAACGGCTTTTGCCTGTGGCAGAAACGGTTGGAGAAACATCTCTTCCAGTGGCCCGAAAGCCGGGACCAGGTCTTGGAGATAGGCTTCCGGGAACTGGCCTGGCTGTTGGAAGGTCTCGATATAGAACGGGCCAAGGGTCATCCGAGAATAAGTTATTCAACCCTGTTCTAAGGCTGAAATAGATTGCCCAAACTGACTGATTGGTGTATGTATACAGTCAGTTATGAACACTTCATCCCTGCCGGATAATCCTGATCGGGACACCATAATCGCCGACCGCGAGGCTGAGATATATCGCTTGGCCGAGCAGGTCCGCCTTCTCAAGGCGCTCCGTTTTCAGGCCCAGTCGGAGAAATCCAGGCCTCATGGCCACGAAGTCCAATACTCGCTCTTCAACGAGGCCGAGATGGTCGCGGATGAAGCCGAGGAAGACGACGACAAGGAAACCCAAGTCGGCGCCCATACCCGCAAAAAGCCTGGCCGGCGGCCCATCTCGCCCGACTATCCCAGGGTCGAGGTGGTTCATGACATCCCGGAAGATGAAAAGGTATGTGGCTGCGGCTGTGAACTGACCCGGATCGGCGAGGACGTCAGCTAAAAGCCGGACATCACCCCCCAAAAGATCCAGGTCATCCGCCACATCCGGCCGAAATACGCATGCAAATCATGCGAGGGCGTGGAGGACGAAGGCCCGACCATCAAAATAGCGGCCATGCCGCCCCAGATCATCCCCCAAGGCATTGTAACCCCGTCCCTTCTGGCCTACATCCTGGTCAACAAGTTTGCCGACGGGCTGCCTTTCTACCGCCAATCGGCCCTGTTCGACCGCCTGGGCGTGGATCTTTCCCGGGCGACCATGCCCGGTGTAAAAGGCGGAGAGAGAATGTACCAGTGGACGGCCGAAAAGGAGGCGAGAAGGCCGGTTGAAAAATGTACCACTGGCGCCCACTCCATAGTTCGAGTTGAATCGAGCGTTGGAGGGGTGGAGGATGTACGGCATGGAGATATACGGGAAGGTCCGCCGGGCCTGTATGGTGGAGGGGATGAGCCGCCGGGAGGCGGCGCGTAGATTCGGGATAGATCGCCGGACGGTATCCAAGATGCTGGAGCATTCGATTCCGCCGGGATATTGTCGAGAGAAGCCGGCCAGGCGGCCCAAAACGAGGCCATTCCTTGGGATAATCAAACAGATATTGGAATAAGACAAGGATCGCCCGAAGAAGCAGCGTCACACGGTGAAGCGGATCTTCGAGCGGTTACGGGACGAGTTCGGATATACGGGCGGCTTGACAATGGTCAAGGATTACGTCCGCGAACTGCGCTTTTGATCCAAGGAGATGTTTGTGCCCTTGGATCATCCACCGGGCGATGCCCAGGTCGATTTTGGAGAGGCCCGGGTAATAATCGACGGCGTTTTACAAAAGGCCCATTATTTATGCCTCAGCCTGCCCCAGAGCGACGATATGTCCGTGACCGCGTTTCCGGCCGAGAGGATCGAGGGTTTGTGCGAAGGGCACAATCTGGCCTTTGCCCATTTCAGTCGAGGAGTCAACCAGGGTCCGCTCAACCTCTCTGGTCCGATTCAAGGCATGCGACTACTCGGTCCCGTCTGTTTACGGCCACCAGGAAGTCCTGGTCAAGGGCTATGTCCACCAGGTGGTGATCGTCTGCCAAGGCAAGGAGATCGTCCGTTATCCCCGGTCTTACGAAAAAGAGGACCTGGTTTATAATCCCTTGCACTATATAGAGCGGTTTCATAAATATGTTTCGAAAGAAGACCGCTCTAAGCGGACCGGACACGGGCCGCCGGTCGCTAAGCGACCGTAAGCCGGGCCAAAACCGCGCTTTTGGCCCGGCGGTCCCTCAAAAACACGGAACGTGTTTTTGAGGCTTACTCTAAAGATCCTGGAGCGTAAACCAAATGCCCTGGACCAGGCCGCGCCGCTCAAGGGCTGGGAGCCGCCTCAAGAGTTCAACCGCTTGCGCCGGCTCCTGGAACGGCGCTCGGGGAAAAAGGGAAAGCGGGAGTATATCCAGATCCTGAGGTTGCTGGAGATCTTTGACCAGGCCGAGGTCAGGGCCGGGATCAAAGCGGCCCTCGGCTTGGGTGCGGTCTCCTACGACGCGGTCAAGCATCTGGTCCTGTGCCGGATAGAAGATAAAACGCCCCGGCTGGACCTTCAAAACTACCCCCATCTGCCCAGGGCCAGGGTCGAGACCACCTCGGCCAAATCCTACACGGCTCTCATGCCCGGGGCGAGTTCATCAACAGGCGGGAGAATGTCCTGGCCGTGGGCAACTCCGGAACAGGCAAGACCCACCTGGCCTTGGCCCTGGGCCTCAGCGCCTGTCAGAACGGCTTTAAGGCCAAGTTCACCACCGCCGCCGCCCTGGTCAACGAGATGATCGAGGCCAGGGATGAAAAACGGCTCCTTAGGCTTCAAAAACAGATGGCCGGGGTTAATCTCCTGATCATCGACGAGCTGGGCTTCGTGCCCTTCTCCAAGACCGGGGCTGAACTACTCTTTGAACTGATCCCGCAAAGATATGAACGCGGCTCGATCCTGATCACCACAAACCTGCCCTTTGACCAGTGGCCCGACGTGTTCGGCTCTGAACGCCTCACCGGTGCTCTCCTGGACCGCCTCACCCATCATGTTCACATCCTAATGAACGGCCACAGCTATCGCCTCAAGGAATCCAAACGGCTAACAGGCAATACCTGATGGACGCCTCTAACCTCATCAGGCGGCCTTAAGGCCCCCTGATGATCAACTACCCAACCGGTACACTTTTACTCCGCCCTTGACACAAATCAGCCCTGAAACTGAATAGTGTCCTGGAAAGACTTAACGAAGTGCCCAATTGAATCAACAATGCTATTCAAGCATCACAGATGAGGCATTGAGGAGAGAATGTAGCTATTACAAATGCTGATTACTTAGTATTACATCCGCTATTCTTTTCTTTTTCGACAGTATTTAATTTACAGATAGGATAATTATTATTGAGTTTTCCAGCTCTTCATTTTTTTGTCTTACGCTCACATTCTCTGGTTTTTAAGATCAGCACAATTATTGACTGCTGCAATATTCAGAATCCCCAAAATAGATCACTACTTTGGCATACAGTTGTATTGGCAGGTTTATTTTTGATCGGAACTGTGCACTAATTTTTGCAACAAAGAGATTTTCAACCCTATAAAAGCTCTCGAAAAAAACCAAGAGTAACGCAGATACTTAAGTGTAGCCGACTATGTCATATTGGACAAACCTTATTGGGTTTCAGGAGTATCTGTAAGCCACACCGACTGGGTGCGCTTGAATGGGGGGAAATCATCCGTCCAGCACATCTCGTACAGTCTTCAGCATCTCGGCTTGGGTGAACGGTTTCGGCACAAATCCGGCCGCCCCCAAAGACTCTATATCCTTCGACTGACCTTCGCTCGAATAGCCGCTGGAGATAACCACCCTTGCCTTGGGATTAATTTTTAGCAATTCCTGGAGGCACTTGTTGCCGCCCATGCCCGGCATGCTGACGTCGAGGACGACGAGGTCTATACCTGCCGCTGTCTCCCGGTAAATCTCAAGAGCCTCTTCCCCGGTTCCGGCAAGAAGAATCAGGTAACCTTGGCGAGTCAGTATCTGTTTCCCCAGATCCCGGATGCTTTCCTCGTCATCAACCAGGAGGATGGTCTCCCGGCCGCCCGATATCTTCGTGTCCACCAACCTTTCGTAAATAACGGCTTCATCGGTTGCCTGGACGGCAGGTAGGTAAATCTTAAAAATGGTTCCCTGGCCTGTACCGCTTTCACAGGTGATGTGCCAACCGTGGCCGACAACTATTCCCTGGACCACCGAAAGGCCCAACCCGGTTCCTTCACCGACTTTTTTGGTGGTAAAGAAAGGGTCGAACATCTGTTTGATAGTGGCCTTATCCATGCCGATTCCACTGTCCGATATACTTACCAGGATGTACTCTCCGGAAAAAATTTGGCCGCAGATTAAACACAACTCGCCTTCGGCCATCACGGATTCGGTTTTGATGCAAATCGATCCACCGGCGGGCATGGCTTGGTAGGCGTTGGAACACAAGTTCACCATAACTTGTTCAAGCTGATTGGGGTCAGCCTTGGTCATTTTTATCTCTTTGGACAAATTCAGACTGACCTCGACCATTTTGGGCATGGTTTTTTCAATAAATCCCAGCGACCTGGTCACGACCTTATTGATATCTATCGGCTGTTGGACGGATTTGTGCTTATGGCTGAAGATGAGTATTTGTTTTACCAGGTCCCGGGCGCGTTTGGCTGACTTGAGGATAATGTTTAATTGGTTGGTAGTTGGTTTCCCGGCCCTATTCCCATCCAGGGCCAGTTCGGTGTAGCCCATTATGGCCGTCAGAATATTGTTGAACTCGTGGGCCACGCCGCCGGCCAAGGTGCCGACGGAAGCCATCTTTTCGGACTGATGGAGCTGAGACTCCAAGCGTGCCTTTTCTTCCTCGGCCAGCTTGCGTTGGGTGATGTCCCGGGCGAAGAGAACGGCTTTGCCCTTCAGTTCCGAGGGCCTGGTCAGGCTGATCTCCAAGTCGACTATCGCCCCGTCCTTGCAACGCCAGCTTTTTTCAAATCGCTCGGTCCCGTTGGCGGCGATTTGCCAGAAACGTTCAAGGGCCTCCTCGGCCTCCTCTTCGACCAGGACATCCTCCAGCGACAGGGCCAACAATTCTTCCCGGCTGTAGCCGCTCTTCTGGCAGACGGCCTCGTTGACATCAATGAACCGGCCGGCCGGGTCGAGGAGCATGAAACCGTCGCTGGTGGTGGCCAGGATGTTGTTCCTTTCGGCCAGGGCGATCCGCTCCGCCTCCCGGGCCTGCTGCTCGGCCAGGACCGGGGCCAGTTGATCGGTCAGCCTCTCCAGCATGGCCATCACCTCCGGCGTGAACCGATCCGGACGGGTGTCATTGAGCTGGAGCAGCCCCAAGGTGCGTCTCCAGGCCCTTAGGGGAATGAGGGCGACCGACTCGTAGCCCTCCCCGTGACAGCGATTCCTGGTTCGGGCCTGACGGTCGGCCTCTGTGGTAGAGGCCAATAAAGCGGTGGTGCTGTTGGTCCAGAAGCTTCCGTTTTGGGTGAAGAAGGGCAGGTCGGGGTCAAACCGGCCGGAGATGACGTTACCGCACATGCATTCCAGCACCGGGTTCCCCAGGTCGTCCCTGATCGTCCGCCCCGACCCGTCGGTGGCGCAGAGATGATTCTCGGCCGCGACAAAGCCTTTTGGAAGGCCCTGGGTTTCGAAATAGGGGTAGTCATCGCCCTTCTTCAATCTCAGGCCGACCGCCTCGATATTCAGCCACTTCCGCAAATAGCTGGTCACCCGCCAAGCCGCGGTTTTGTCATCAATCGAGTTATTGACCAAACCGATTAACTCAAGGGTGTTTTCCCGCTCCTCTTCCAGTCTCTTGCGCGCGGTGATGTCGATCAGGGTCGAGCGGCAGCCGGTTATCCGCTCCGCTTCGTCCCTGATAGGCCGGCTGTCCAGGCGGACCCATTTCACCGGAAGGTCCTTTGGGGTGAATTTCAGTTCGCAGGGCTCGTCGGCGCCTTTCTCCAGGACCTGTTGCCTGTGCCTGACCAGACGCGACAGGTTTTCCGGATCGAGAAGGGGGGACAGGCCGAATTTCAGGAGATACTGGCGTTCCTGTTCCAACATCATGGTCAGGGTAAGGTTGGCCTCGGTAACCTTGCCGTTTTGGTCGAAGATCAGGTAGCCCACCGGGGCGAATTCGAAGAGATCCTGGTATCGCTCACTAGTTCTGGCCAGGTCCTCCTGGGTGGCGATCAATTCCTCGTTCTGGAGCCTGAGCTCGATCTGGTGAACCTCCAGCTCGTGGATAAGCTCCAGGACCCTGTCGTCTTCCGGCTGAACCGCTTCCCGGGGCCGGCGGCGCAGGATATCCTCGGCCAGGCCTCTCAGCTCGTCCAGCCGGCGGTCTGGCGGGTGGTCCCGGTCCAATTGGTTTTCCTTTTTTGGGGTCACGCTCCACCGGGTCCTTCCCGCCCTGGTAGAGCCACCAAGGCGATAGTGATGCCCACCACATGGCCGGACGCATTGCGCAACGGCTCCACGGTCAAGTCGAAATGCCTTTGTTCGCCCTGGACGGTCAGGGTTGCTGCTCGCCTCTCACCGACCCCGGTGTCGATGACCCCGGCCTTGATTCTCTTCAGCTCGGCGGCCTCGTCGGGAGGGAACAGATCGGCGTCGGTCCGGCCGATGAGGGCCTTGTCGCTCCAGAGCGACGCCCCGTCAGGCGCCCAGGTGTAGCGCAGGTCCAGGTCCTGGTTAAAAACCATGGTCCGGGAGGCTGTCAGGGCCACCCGGAATCTCTCTTCGCTGACGATCAGCTTTTCCTGGGTTTTCTTCTGAGCGGTGATGTCGCTGAAAGTGAGCACCACCCCGTCGATGACGTTATCCGTGGTCCGATAGGGCATGATCCTCATCTGGTACCAGTTGCCGTCCCTCGATCTGACCTCCGCCTTCCTGGTCGCCAGGGTTTGCAGAACGTTTTCCGCGTCCTTAATCAGCGCTCCGTATTCCAGGTTGTGGACGATGTGCTCCAAGGGCCGGCCGATATCCGTTTCGATCAGGTTGACGATGGCCGTTGCCTTGGGGGTGAAACGCCTGACGGACAGCTTCTGGTTCAGGAAAATGGTGGCTATCTCCGTGGCGTTGAGCAGGTTCCGCATGTCGTCGTGGACCAGGGTGAGTTCATCGATCTTGGCCTGCAACTCGGCGTTGACCGTGACCAACTCCTCGTTGAGGGACTGCTGTTCCTCCTTGGACGACTCCAACTCCTCGTTGGTCGACTGGAGCTCCTCGTTGGTCGATTTAAGCTCCTCGTTGGCGCTCTCCATCGCCTCCACGGTGGCATGATGGACCTCGTGGCTGTACTGCAACTCCTTTTCCAGATCTTCCCGGCGTTGGCGGTCCCCATCATTGCCCTTTTTTCGTTTTTTGGTCTTGGTCGGGGTTGGCAGGACCGCCTTTTCCTCAAAGACCACCAGCAAAAGGCCCCCGCCCGCGTTCGGTTGAACGAGCGGCTCCACGGTCAGGTCGACCAGCCGGGAATCGCCGTTGGCTTTGACCGCCAGGTCCGGCCGACGGGCTTTTTCGCGGGTGGCCGCGGCCCGGCGGATGAGCGAGCTAAGCTCCCCCCGCAAGCCCTCCCGGGCCATGTCCAGAATATTGAAGTTGGCCGGCCCGGAGGCGGGCTCAAGGTAGTTGCCGGTGCGGCCCTGGATGAAACGGATGTTGCCCTGGTTGTCGATGACGACCCCGGCCGGGGTGTATTCGCGGAGCATTATTTGCTGGGTCACGGCGGCCAGGTCGGGGAGGGCGGGATGCGGGACCAGTCTGGATGTCGGATTGGTCACGGGCTGGGCTGTCCATGGCCCGGTGGGGAAATCGATCACCGGCTGGGCCAAGGGAGACGGTTCCTTGCGGCGGAATATCTTGGCCTTGCCGTCGAGGGCTTCGAACAGGTCGCCGAATCGCCCGATGGATTCTGACGAGCCGATGACCAGGAGGCCAGCCGGCTTGAGGGTGTAGTGGAACAGCGGTATTACCTTTTTCTGGGCCGGGGTGTCGAGATAGATCAATAGGTTGCGGCAACAGAGAAGGTCGAGTCTGGAGAACGGCGGGTCCTTGAGAATGTCCTGAACCGAAAAGACGATGTCGTCCCTTATCTCCTTCTTGACCCTGTAGGTGGAGTTTTCCTTGATGAAGTACCGCTGCAGCCGCTCCGGACTTATATCGGCGGCGACGCTGCCGGGGTAGATTCCGGCCCTGGCCTTTTCGATGGCGTAGGGATCTATATCGGTGGCAAAGACCTGCAGCCCGAGCTCCTGGCCGAACTGGGCCATGACCTCCCGCAAAACCATGGCCAGGCTGTAGGCCTCCTCCCCGGTGGAGCATCCGGGAACCCACACCCGCATCGTTTCGCCGGGGCCCAGCCCGGCCAGACTGCCCGGCAGGACCTTCTCTTGCAGGGAAACGAAGGACTTCGGGTCCCTGAAAAAGCCGGTCACCCCGATCAGGATTTCATGGAACAGGAGCTCCACCTCGGCCGGGTTCTCGGTAAGATAGCGAACGTAGGTCGAGATTTTATCGATCTTGTTGACGCTCAGCCGCTTCTCGATGCGGCGGCGGATGGTGTTGGTTTTGTAAAGAGAGAAATCGTGGCCTGTCTGCCGGCGCAACTGCAGAAAAATCTTGGCCAGGGAGCCCTCGGTTTTTTCTTGGAGCACGGTTCTCTTTTTCCCTCGCGACATAGCTGGATGGCTGAAATATCCGGCCAGCCGGGCCGGCATCTGCTCGGGCGGCAGGGCCAGGTCCACCAAGCCGGTGGCCCGGGCGGCCTGGGGCATGCCGTCGTACTTGGCCGAGGCCTCGTCCTGGGCCATCACCAGCCCACCCCGCCCCTTTATCTCCCTTATCCCCAGGGTGCCGTCGGAGCCGGTCCCGGACAGGATTATCCCGGTAGCCCTTTCGCCCAAGTCCTCGGCCAGGGAGCGGAAAAAGCTGTCTATGGGCAACCGGAGACCGCCGGTCGCCGCAGGCGCAAGCAGGTGGAACACGCCCTTGAACAGGGCCATGTCCCGGTCGGACGGGGAGACATAGACCGTGTTGGGGCGAAGCTTTGCCCCGTCCTCGGCCAGTTGGACCTTCATCCCGGTGTGCTTCTGAAGCAATCCGGGAAGGATAGTTTTTCGGGAGGGGTCGTGGTGGACCACGACGCAAAAAGCCATGCCGGTGTCGTCGGGCAAGGCGGTGAAGAACCTCTCCAGCGCCTCCAGGCCGCCCGCAGAAGCGCCCAGGCCGATAACGGGAAAGGTTGCCGCCGTATTCGATTCGGGGTTCAGGGACGGATCGGCGGCCGGGCCGTTCTTTTTCCTTCCGGAAGATGTCGTCCTCGTTTTCCGCTCACCAGCGGGATCAGGGGCGGTTTCTTGGCCAGCTCCGACCGAGACGGCTTTATGTTTGTTATCTCTGCTGTTAGGTGGCTTGACCGCCATGGGAAACCTCTTGGGGGATATAATTTTTAATATATCATGGGAATTGAGCGGCCGCCAGGGTCGCCGAGGCTCCTTCCAACCGGGCCGGAGGAACCGGCCGCCTTAAAACTTGGGTAGGATCTGCAAGTGTTGATGAACCATGGAATATGCGAGTAATGGTTATGCTAAGGAAGTTTCACTATCCAGATTCAATTCTTTGGAAACCTTATATTGGTAAGTTCACATGGTCATTGCCATAGAGATCGGCATTGTAACAGGCGATCTCGTTCACGGTTATATAGGCTCCTGGGTATTTGGGGGCATTCGGGAAGATTCCAAATCGAATCTAAATCAACAGTCAACATACCAGTCCTGTCCGGCTAAGAGTCAAGAAAAAGGCCCGATTCATCCGGCATTCCGATATAATGGTGTTGCGCATAACTCACCGATCGGAAAGGACAAATCAGGCCATGGCTCATTGTAACACGATCCTCTCTCAGATGCTCAAGATTGTTCCGAGACATGTTTTCAGCACCCTGGACAAGGCCCACGGAACCGGTCGTGCAGCCCGCAAATTCAGCCGCTGGGATCAGTTCGTTCACCTCATGTCTATCCAACTGACCGGCCGGGTATCGCTCCGTGACGGGGTCAGGTCCATGCGCTCCAGGAGCAATAATCTCTACCATTTAGGCACCCAACCGGTAGCCCGGTCCACCTTTGCCGAGGCCAACGAGAAACGGCCGGCTTCCTTCTTCGAGGCCTTGTTCGGACATGTCTACGGTCGTTGTCAACCCGTTGCTCCCAAGCACAAGTTCAGGTTCAAAAACAAGCTCTTTTCCTTGGACGCAACCACGATAAGCCTCTGTCTTAGCCTCTTCCCCTGGGCCAAGTTCAGAAAGACCAAGGCCGGTATTAAAATCAACACCCTGCTGGACCATGACGGCTATCTGCCCGCTTTTGTTTCAATTTCCGAAGCCAAACGTCATGAGTCCAAGACCGCCAAAGCAATTCACCTTCCCAAGGGTTCGATCGTGGCCATGGATAAGGCCTACATCGCCTTTGCCTGGCTCTTTTCCCTGACCGGCCAAGGTGTCTTCTTTGTCACCAGGATGAAAAAAGGCGCCCGCTTAAAGGTCGTCAAGCGCAACAGAGTCAACCGCCGTTTGGACGTCACCTCCGCCCAGGTCATTTGGCTTACAGGGGCCAAATGGGCCGATTACCCAGTGGCCTTGCGAAGAGTCGGCTACCGCGACAAGGAGGCCGGTAAGCATTACGTCTTTTTGACCAACAACTTCGATCTCTCGGCCAGGACCATCGCCGACATCTACAAGGAACGCTGGCAGATAGAGACCTTCTTCCGCTTCATCAAGCAGAACCTGAAGATCGAATCCTTTATCGGCAACTCCCCCAATGCCGTTCTTTCTCAGGTCTATGTGGCCTTGATTGCTTACCTTTTGCTCTGCTATCTCAAGTTCCTTTGTCGCCTCGGATTAAGCCTTCAGCAACTGGCTCAACTCCTTCAACTCAACCTCTTCAGACGCTGCACCATCCAGGAATTACTTCAACCGCCCGGCTTTAATAATCAATTAACCCATAATAACAATCAGTTAAATCTATGCTTCGCTTAGCCGGACAGAACTGCCGCTCAGTACAAATCCACCGACAGCTTTGTGAAGAATATTTATTTGGATGACGATGAATCGGCCGCCGGTCACCGCTTCAACGGCCGGGCCACCCTGCGCTGGACCCCGACGGAGCAGTGGGACATATCCTTTATTGCGGACATGCTGGACTCCGATGACAAAACCGGCTTTATGCGCTATGCCGTCGGCCCCAACACCACGGACCGCTTTGAGGTCAGCCACGACGAGGAGACTGAAAAACGCATAGAAGAGAACAACAGCCAGATTCTGAAAATCAACTATAAATCAGAATCCTTCAAGGTCACTTCGCTGACCGGGGTGACTTACGGTTCATACGCAAAATCAAACGATTCCGACATGTATAGTAACCCGAAAAAAAGAATATACAATGAGTATTCCTACGACGCCCGCCAATATTCCCAGGAAATCAGGGTAAACTCCCTGAACGAGGGTAACTTCCAGTGGTTGGCCGGTCTGTTCGGTTTTCTGGAGGAAAACAGTCGCGATCACAAGAATACCAATAAAACCAAAGGAAAACTGGTTCACAACCACGTCTTTGACATGGAGGCCCAGGGCTTTGCCGCCTTTGGTCAGGCCACTTATACTATGTTGGACAGGTTGCATGTCATGGCCGGGTTGCGTTTCGATTATCAGGATATGCAGGGCGATTACGTAAACAAGGCCACTGGGTTGGAACTGCAACAGGATCTGGAGTGCAGGGAGCTTTTGCCCAAGTTCTCGCTTTCCTACGATGTGGCCGACGGGGTGATGGCCTACGCCACGGTGGCCAAGGGCTACCTGGTGGGCGGCTACAACTGGCGCAGGGACCCTGAGGAGAATACCTTTGACTACGAGCCCGAGTACAGTTGGAACTACGAGGCCGGACTAAAATCCACCTGGCTGAACAACAGGCTCATGGCCAACCTGTCACTGTTCTATATAACCGTGGACGACAAGCAGGTCTCCATCGTGGACCCGGATACCACTCTATACACCATTGAAAACGCGGCCAAAGCCTACTCTTATGGTCTTGAGGTCGAGTTGAAAGCACGGCCTGTTTCAGGCTTGGAACTGTTCGCCAACTTCGGCTTCAACCAATGCAAGTTCGATGAGTTTATCTCCACGGGATGGAACTCCTCTTACACGGAAGTGGTAACCCAGGACATGGCCGGCAATTATCTACCCTATGCCCCTCCCTACACCTTTAGCGCCGGGATTCAATACCGGGCCGAATGCGGTTTCATGGCCCGGGCCGATGTGTTCGGAACAGGCAAGTTCTATGCCGACGCGGCCAATACCGTGGAGCAGGAAGGATATGAACTGGTAAACCTGAAGATCGGTTATGAAGGTAAGAACTGGGATATCTATTTTTGGGTGAAGAACCTGTTCGACCAGGAGTACTTCGTCATGATGGGCGCCCAAAGTGGTGGTTCAAACTTCTACGCCACAGATGGAGGCCCCAGGACTTTTGGCGTAACAGTGGCCTACCGGTTCTAAGGAGAAAGACAATGGCACTGCCCGAAGTGGAAATAAGCTCGAGTAAACTGCGCTGGATGCTTCTGGGATCAACCCTGACCAGGCTCCTGACCACCGGCATCAGGCTGGGCGTATTCGATCATTTGACGGAGCCGTCTGATGCTGACCGGATAGCCCGGACCGTTGGATGCGATACGCTCAATGCCGAGCGGTTTCTCAACATGTTGACGGCCTCCGGCCTGCTGGAAAAAAAGAACGGCCTCTATAAAAACCTACCCATTGCCGAAATCTTCTTGGTTAAGGAAAGTCCCTCTTACCTGGGTAAACTCTTCCTGATGCAGGCCGGTAAGCGCGACTTGATGACCAAGGACCTGTACAAACTGGTCAAGGAAGGCCCGCCCTCGGACTCCAAGGATATGTTCAGCAACACCGAGGAGTATTGGGGGCGATGCTCCGAATCCGCAGCCATTGTGGCCAGGTCGGGCATCGCCCAGAAGATGTCCGGGATCGTCTCCCGGTTGCCGGAATTTCCTTCCTTCCGCAATATGATGGATCTGGGAGGCGGCCCGGGCATTTTTGGTATCGCCATGGTTTTAGCCCACCCCAGTATGACCGGGGTTGTCTTTGATCTTAAGCCCGCCGCCGAATCGGCAAAAAAATACATCGCCGAATACGGCGTAGAGGACCGGATGGATGTTCGGGCCGGCGACTACAACCAGGATCCCCTGGGTGGGCCTTATGATTTCATCTGGGCCAGCTCGACCCTCAATTTCGCCCGGCCCGGCATGGACCCGGTTCTGAAGAAAATATATAATGCTCTGAACCCGGGAGGCGTATTCGTTAATTTTTCGGAAGGGCTCACCCACGAAAAGACCCAGCCGGATTTCATGGTTCTTTCCACAACCCCCGGGGCGATGAACAATCGGCCCTGGAGGCCCTTTGACCAGGGGGTTATTGCCGAAGCCATGCTCAAGGCTGGGTTCAAGTCGGTAAGATCACAGACCGTGGAAGACGGTTGGAGCGCCACGGATCTGATATCGCCAGAAAATAAATCCTTTCCCGGACCGGGCCAGACTATGAATTGGGGCCTGGTTCCAATGAACTACCCCGCAGCAAACTGCGGAGTATTGGGGAATCAGAATATTTCCGATTGATGCTCTTGCTGTGGGGGATTACATGCATTATTCACGAGTTGCGTTGTCAGTCGGCCCTCCGGTGGGATGATTTCAGCTTACTATCAGGCTGTTGAAAAACACCGTTTAGGGCTTGAATCCATGGAGTCTGACTGCTAGCCTTGTCCCAGTTGAGGAGGAGACTGGGATGAGAGGAATAAACGATAGCCAAGACGGGATGTTCAGCTACATATCACCGGAGCAGCGTAACCGTCAAATAGGCTGCATCTGTTCAGGCCCGCATCGGAATGATATTTGTGGGAGTAATGTTTTACGCCGCGCTGGACTTGGCGGGGATGCGACCGGGCAGTAGTTGGCGGAGGTCCTGTTCTGATTTGGCCTTGGGCAGTTTATCAAAGAGATTGTTGAGGTAATCGAGGGGATTGAGGCCGTTTGCCTTGGCGGATTCGATGAGGCTGTAGATGGCGGCGGAGGCCTTTGCACCGCGGGGGGAACCGGCGAAGAGCCAGTTCTTTCGGCCCACGGCGAATGGCCTGATGGCGTTCTCGGCGGCGTTGTTGTCCGGGGTCAGATCGGGGTTCTCCAGGTAGGCGGTGATGCGGGGCCGCTGGCCCAGGGCGTAGGAGGCGGCCTTGCCCAGCAGGCTTTTGGGCGGGGTTAGCGGTCCTTTTTCGAACAGGATATTCTTTATTTTGTCCAGCAGCGGCTTGATCTCCTTTTGGCGCATGGCCAGGATTTCAGGGGGCGTCGACCCTTGTTGCCGGGCCTGCTTCTCCTTTTTGTAGACCTTGGCGATGAGGTTGAGGACGGCCTGGGCGACTCCGCCCTTTTTCTTTTTGCCGCCGGCCTTGAGCACGTCGTGAAACTTACGCCTGACATGGGCCAGGCAGCCGACGTGGATGATTGATTCCCGACCGCCCCGGGCCACCCACATGTATGATTTGGTAGTGTTTTCCCGGCCTGGCTCACGGAGGACCTGGACCGGGTTTTCGTCCATGTTGATTATGGGTCCGGACCGGATCTCCCGGTGCAGCAGGTCAAGGAGCGGCTCGACAGCCCGTCCGGCTCTAATCGCCCAGCTGGATGTCAAGGGCGGAGTAAAAATGTACCAGTGGGGCGGAGTAAAAGTGTACCGGTTTTGAAGTTGATCATCAGGGGGCCTTAAGGCCGCCTGATGAGGATAGAGGCGTGCATCAGGTATTGCCTTTTAGCCGTTTGGATTGTTTGAGGCGATAGCTGTGGCCGTTCATTAGGATGTGAACATGATGGGTGAGGCGGTCCAGGAGAGCACCGGTGAGGCGTTCGGAGCCGAACACGTCGGGCCACTGGTCAAAGGGCAGGTTTGTGGTGATCAGGATCGAGCCGCGTTCATATCTTTGCGGGATCAGTTCAAAGAGCAGCTCAGCCCCGGTCTTGGAGAAGGGCACGAAGCCCAGCTCGTCGATGATCAGGAGATTAACCCCGGCCATCTGTTTTTGAAGCCTAAGGAGCCGTTTTTCATCCCTGGCCTCGATCATCTCGTTGACCAGGGCGGCGGCGGTGGTGAACTTGGCCTTGAAGCCGTTCTGACAGGCGCTGAGGCCCAGGGCCAAGGCCAGGTGGGTCTTGCCTGTTCCGGAGTTGCCCACGGCCAGGACATTCTCCCGCCTGTTGATGAACTCGCCCCGGGCATGAGAGCCGTGTAGGATTTGGCCGAGGTGGTCTCGACCCTGGCCCTGGGCAGATGGGGGTAGTTTTGAAGGTCCAGCCGGGGCGTTTTATCTTCTATCCGGCACAGGACCAGATGCTTGACCGCGTCGTAGGAGACCGCACCCAAGCCGAGGGCCGCTTTGATCCCGGCCCTGACCTCGGCCTGGTCAAAGATCTCCAGCAACCTCAGGATCTGGATATACTCCCGCTTTCCCTTTTTCCCCGAGCGCCGTTCCAGGAGCCGGCGCAAGCGGTTGAACTCTTGGGGCGGCTCCCAGCCCTTGAGCGGCGCGGCCTGGTCCAGGGCATTTGGTTTACGCTCCAGGATCTTTAGAGTAAGCCTCAAAAACACGTTCCGTGTTTTTGAGGGACCGCCGGGCCAAAAGCGCGGTTTTGGCCCGGCTTACGGTCGCTTAGCGACCGGCGGCCCGTGTCCGGTCCGCTTTATGACCAGCCCCCCATATTTCGATCCAGGCTGAGAGTTGTATACTGTTTCGACCTGGATGTTGATGGGAGGTTTTTATGCCGAAGCGAGGAAATAGTGCGGAGCAGATAATCGGTATGCTTCGCGAGGCGGAAGTTCTTAACGGTCAGGGTCAGAGCAACGAGCAGATCTGCCGTGGGTTGGGAGTCACCCCCACCACCTATTACCGATGGCGCAAGGAGTATGGTGGGTTAAAGATCAGCCAGGCCAAGAGGTTGAAGGAGTTGGAGAAAGAGAACGCCCGGTTGAGGAAGGCTGTTTCTGATTTGAGCCTGGACAAAGTAATCCTGAAGGAGGCCTTGTCGGGAAAGTACTGAGCCCGGCTCGGCGGAGAAGATGCGTGGAACGATTGAAGGTCGAACTCCATGTGTCTGAGCGAAGACTCTGTCGGGTGATCGGGCAACCCAGGTCGACCCAACGCCATTGCCCCAAGGTCAAGGATGATGAGGAGGCCCTGAGAGAGGCGATTATCAAGCTGGCCACACGTTTTGGGCGGTATGGATATCGCCGAATCACGGCTCTCTTGGAGTGGATGGGTTGGCGGGTGAATCACAAAAGGGTGGAGCGCATCTGGCGTCAGGAAGGGCTTAAGGTACCCAAGAGACAACCGAAGAGGGGACGGCTTTGGCTCAATGACGGCTCGTGTGTCCGCTTAAGGCCAAGCAAAAGGAACCATGTCTGGTCCTATGATTTCGTGATGGATCGGACCCACGACGGCCGGGCGATCAAGATCCTGACCGTGATCGACGAGTTTACCAAAGAGTGTTTGGCCCTGGTAGTTGACCGGCGGCTCAGATCGGACGATGTTCTTTTCTGTTTGGCGGATTTGTTTTTGGAACACGGTATCCCGGATCATATCCGGTCGGACAACGGATCCGAATTTACGGCTAAGGCGGTCAGGGATTGGCTCTTCAGGATCGGGGTCAAGACCTTGTTCATCGAGCCGGGGAGCCCTTGGGAGAATGGATACATTGAGTCATTCAATGGCAAGCTGAGGGATGAGAAGCTGAACGGCGAGGTCTTTTACACACTCAAGGAGGCCCAGGTGCTCATCGAACGCTGGCGGGTCGAGTACAACACCCTCAGGCCCCACAGCTCACTGGACTACCGTCCACCCTCTCCCGAGGCCATCCAGGGGGTACCCCCTGGATGGGAGGATATGGCTCCTCCTTGGCTCAAAACAGATCGATCTCTAACTTTGGAACTGGTACATTAACTGGGGGCAGGTCAGGCTTCTCTTCTGGTTCCCATGGGCGTAACTATCCAGTTATCCCTATTCTTTTTTCTTAATTTTCTGTTATGGCGAGATCTCTTACAAGGTTTGTCATTAATATTCTTACCAGCCTCTCTAATTCCATATCAGGCTCCAGGCAGGCCTGTATCATCAGTCCCTGAAATGCGCCGACCAATATGGATGCGACCGCCTCAGAGTCTATCTCCTCTTTAAATACCCCCTCCTCCTTTCCCTGTTCTATTACCGACCCTATTACCTTACGGTGGCGCATATAGAGTTTCCTCATGTATTCGCCAAAGACCACCCTTTTCTCCCCAATGGCCGCAACAGACCAAAATTCCATGAACAACGGATAAATATCCTGGTTCTGTTTCATCGATCGAAGTATTTTATCCATCATTTGGTCAATTTTTACCATTGCGCCATTTTCGGTGCCGTTCGGAATAGCCAGAGTTATTCCCATTAGTCTTTCCACATACCAGTCGAACACGGCTAAAAAGAGCTTGTCTTTTGAATCGAAATACAGGTAAGTCGTCCCCTTGGCGATGCCTGCCTCCACGCTTATGTCTTCCATGGTCGCCGCATTGTATCCTTTTCGGGCGAATATATTTTTTGCAGCATCCACAATCGCCGCTCTTTTTTCATCTTTATCTACTTTTTTGGGGGCCATATTCACTCCATCCCATATGTTTTTTTAATGTTGTTAGTAACGGTAATTTGGTATTAAATTATTTTGGCAGGCGGTTTAGTCGGTTGGTAAGGTACTTTCCCATCGTAATTAACTTCATTATACCTTAATAATTTATTCCCGCTACCCAAATCGGTCTTCCCATGCTCTCGGATCCTGATATGTCAGTTCCCGTCCCTTTCCCACCCTTTTTATAAATATATTCCGTCAGTTCTGTCCGGCTAAGCGAAGCATAGATTTAATTGATTGTTATTGTGGGTTAATTGATTATTAAAGCCGGGCGGTTGAAGTAATTCCTGGATGGTACAGCGTCTGAAGAGGTTGAGTTGAAGGAGTTGAGCCAGTTGCTGAAGGCTTAATCCGAGGGGACAAAGGAACTTGAGGTAGCAGAGCAAAAGGTAAGCAATCAAGGCCACATAGACCTGAGAAAGAACGGCATTGGGGGAGTTGCCGATAAAGGATTTGATCTTCAGGTTCTGCTTGATGAAGCGGAAGAAGGTCTCTATCTGCCAGCGCTCCTTGTAGATATCGGCGATGGTCCTGGCCGAGAGATCGAAGTTGTTGGTCAAAAAGACGTAATGCTTACCGGTCCCCTTGTCGCGGTAACCGATCCGGCGCAGGGCGGCGGGGTAATCTGCCCATTTGGGGCCGGTCAGCCAAATGACCTGGGCGGAGGTGACGTCCAAACGACGGTTGACTCTGTTGCGCTTGACGACCTTGTAGCGGGCGCCCTTTTTCATCCTGGTGACGAAGAAGACACCTTGGCCGGTCAGGGAAAAAAGCCAGGCAAAGGCGATGTAGGCTTTATCCATGGCCACGATCGAACCCTTGGGAAGGTGAATTGCTTTGGCGGTCTTGGACTCATGACGTTTGGCTTCGGAAATTGAAACAAAAGCAGGTAGATAGCCGTCGTGGTCGAGCAAGGTGTTGATCTTGATACCGGCCTTGGTCTTTCTGAACTTGGCCCAGGGGAAGAGGCTCAGGCAGAGACTGATCGTGGTCGCATCCAAGGAGAACAGCTTGTTTTTAAACTTGAACTTGTGCTTGGGAGCGATGGGCCGACAGCGGCTGTAGACCCGTCCGAACAGGGCCTCGAAGAAGGAAGCCGGCCGTTTCTCGTTGGCCTCGGCAAAGGTGGACCTGGCTACTGGTTGGGTACCTAAGTGGTAGAGATTATTGCTCCTGGAGCGCATGGACCTGACCCCGTCACGGAGCGAGGATCGGCCGGTCAGTTGGATGGCCATGAGGTGAACGAACTGGTCCCAGCGGCTGAATTTGCGGGCCGCACGTCCGCTCCCGTGGGCTTTGGGTGCTGAAAACATGTCTCGGAACAATCTTGAGCATCTGGGAGAGGATCGTGTTACAATGAGCCATGGCCTGATTTGTCCTTTCCGATCGGTGAGTTATGCGCAACACCATTATATCGGAATGCCGGATGAATCGGGCCTTTTTCTCAACCCTTAACCGGACAGGACTGATATTCCGTGTACTCGATTCCATGACTGTAACCCTGCCACCGCGTATTATCTATTGGGTCTGAACTCGTGTTTGCCGCTTACTCAAACCCACAGCGCCGTCTGGTTTTTTCTTTAGTTATCCTGTTGCCGACATTTTCTTCTTGGCTTTATCTTCCCCATATTCAGTCCTTTAATCCAAGTTCTTCAAAACCCTTATAAGCCGCCTTGACCACATTGTTATTTACATCTAACCTCTCTGCGGTAGGCTCTCCTTGGGCGTCCAGCTCGGATAATTCCTCGTCTTCAGGTATAACAGCCAGAAGATTCATTTCCGCTTCTTCAATTCTTCTTCTTGTCTGCTCGGGCAGCTTTCCTTCCGGCACCTTGTTTACTATCAGAAAATCCCTCCCCAACTGGATAGGCAATGACTTGACCAGATTCCTTACCCGTATGGCCGTCTCGACCGACCTTCTCGATGGATCCGAGACAATTATCAAGATATCTATAGTTTTGGCCACAACTCTGGATAGGTGTTCCAATCCCGCTTCATTATCTATCACGATGAACGGATAATTGCCTAAGAGCTTATCCAGGGATGCAGTTAAAACAGTGTTGGCGGCGCAGTAGCAGCCCGGGCCTTCCGGCCTGCCCATGACCAGCAGGTCATATCCTTTTTCTTCCACCAGAGCCTGATTGACCCTCATCTCTATGAGCATATCCTTGGTCATGGCACCCGGAGCCTGCGCTCCTATGGATTTCATCTCTTCCCTGGCATCTCCCAAGGTCGGCGGCTGTTCCAGGCCCATCACCTCATGAAGATTTGCATTGGAATCTGCATCGACCGCCAGAACGGGAGTCAGCCCCTTATCTTTCATGAATCTGATCAGGAGACCGGTCACGGTCGTCTTGCCCACTCCACCTTTGCCGGCCATGGCGATAGTCGTTGTCATTACCTACCTCTACTTCTTTATATTTTGTTTACTCCGTTAGCAACGCAGGCCTATTTATCTTTTCGACAAACTTCCTGATCGCTCATTCCTTTCTAAACCGCTCCCGCTTAAACCAAATTCAAATTAGCTCCTTATGCCTGATTCTCTTAATAGCTGCCGCATGTTAATCTGTTCTTCCCACACTTAACTAGCCTCCATCTCATCTTCTGTCAACCCTTGACCTCTATTGACCACGATCATTTTTAAATATATCCTGCACAGTGCCGATTTTCCCGGATCATTCCCGTTAGGCCGGAATAATCATCTACCACCGGCAGAGCCGATGGTATTAGGATGGCCCCTCAAAGGGGCCTTTAAGAAAGCCCGTCGGTCGCATCTCACTTTATTGGCCTAACGGCGGTTGTTCATTTTGGAGTTCATGATGTTATTGGTTGCGGATATATTTTCGGACTGTCTCTTCGTCCAGTCCAACGGTACTCACACCGTATCCCCGCGCCCAAAAACTGTACCCTGTCAGGTTCTTCGTTCTACCCAGACATCGTCGATGGATCAAACTCGCAGACTTTCCTTTCAGCTTGCCGATTGCATGGGCCTCGCTGTACTTGGGGGGAATCCCCCAACACAGATGGATGTGTTCCGCGCTGGCAAGCCCTTCGACCAAGTCTATTTCAAACCTCCGACAAAGCTCCCTCAGTATTTCACCAACTTCTTTTCTGACCCTTCCATACAAGACCTTTTTCCTGTACTTTGGGATGAACACGATATGGTATCGACAGTACCATCGCACATGGGCTTGTGTTTTCCACTCTCTCATAAGCACTTCCTTGACGACCGACAGGCCGCTTCAGGAAGAGCTTTTCTCTACGCTTCGGCAATCCCGGAGTGGTCAAACCCTTTCGGGCCTCGCCGCCAGAGGCGGTGGTTTAACTGTTAGAATTAAATTTTTTATTGATATTTTAATATGTTATTTGATTATATACTATCTTCCTTGACCCTTTTTGGTTATATTATTTCCTTTGTTTTACCTTTGGCGCTAAGCGTTCTTCTGGATTTTGGGAAAGTTTAAAACGTGAAATCATTGTGGGAAAATTCTCTGCGTCTATTGAGCGAGCGTCTCGATAAGAAAGAAATCAATCGTTGGCTGCTGCCTCTTATCCCTTTGGATGATGACGATCCATCAATTCTCACACTGGCTGCTCCGAATAAATTTTTTGTAAAATGGATCAATGACTACTACCTTTCCACCCTTATTTCCGCCATTGAAGAGGTTTCCGGTCGTCCCCTCTTCATAAAAATAATCTGCAAAAACATCCCTTCACAAATTAAAATCACAGAACCGCCTGCCGTGTCCTTGACCCATAAAAAGGCAGAGCCGGTTCCTCTTCCTCCCAACAACCTTGGTTTGAACGATAAGTATGTTTTTACCAACTTTGTGGTCGGTGACTCTAACCGTTTCGCCCACGCCGCCGCTTTTGGCGTATCCAACTTGCCTGGAAAAACCTACAACCCCCTGTTCATCCATTCGCCAGCCGGCCTGGGCAAGACTCATCTTATTAACGCCATTGGCAACCATGTCGTTTCTATCCACCCAGATACCAAGGTTTCCTATGTTTCCTGCGAGAACTTCACCAACCAGATGATCAAGGCTATATCAGAAAAATCCATGGAGTCATTTCGCAAACTTTACCGCAACACCGATGTGCTGCTTATCGATGACGTCCAATTTCTGGGTGACAAGGAAAGTACTCAGGAGGAATTTTTCTATACCTTCAACACTCTTTACGACCAGAACCGCCAGATTGTACTAGCTTCCGACAAAAAACCAAAAGACATCCCGGGTTTGGAGGACCGTCTCCGCTCCAGATTCGAGTGGGGCTTAATCGCCGACATCCAACCTCCTGATGTGGAGACCAAAGCGGCCATAATCTCCAGAAAGGCCCATGATGAAGGTATTGATCTTTCCGAAGGTGTGGCCTACCGCCTCGCTTCCACCGAAGATTCCAACATCAGAGTCCTGGAGGGTTATCTTGTCAGGGTAGCGGCCTATTCATCCATGACCGGTCAACCCATTACCATCAATCTGGCCAATCATGTTCTTCAGGACGCCTTATATAAAAAGGAAGTTACCGTTGACGATATCATTAAGACGGTTGTTCTTCGTTTCGGTATCAGTCTTACGGACCTGAAGTCTTCCAAAAAGAACAAATCCATCGCGGAGCCTCGGCAGATAGCCATGTACCTGGCCCGTAAAATGACAGATGAGCCTCTTATCAGAATCGGAGAAAAATTCGGAGGTAAAGACCACTCAACCGTTGTTCATGCCGTTAAAAAAATAAAATCAAGAATGGAAAATGATTTCCATTTTAGAAGAGACCTTGATCAGTTAGAAAAAAATATCCGCGGCGTTGATTGATTTTCACTCCTTTTTCCCGCTGCCACACTTCATCCCTTTATTTATCTAATAACCAAAACCCTCGTTATTTTCCAATATCGTCCAGAAGTGGTGACCTGCCCCCAGTTAATGTACCAGTTCCAAAGTTAGAGATCGATCTGTTTTGAGCCAAGGAGGAGCCATATCCTCCCATCCAGGGGGTACCCCCTGGATGGCCTCGGGAGAGGGTGGACGGTAGTCAAGGGAGCTGTGCGGCCTGAGGGTGTTGTACTCGACCCGCCAGCGTTCGATGAGCACCTGGGCCTCCTTGAGAGCGGTGGACCCCATTGGTCGGACAGTCAGGCGGCGGCACTAAGGTTGAATCGACAGATAATCATCACGCCGCCTTCATGCCCCTTGTCCATCCCTGGGCATGCCCAGGGATGCTTGGCGGGCTTCCGAGATATACCTCGTTCGGGGTGCGGTCGTCCAGGCTGGAGTGTCCCCTCTCGAAGTTGTAGAAGTCGATCCAGTTCCCAACTCCCGTCTTCAGTTCCTTTCCGTTTGGGAAATCATTGAGATAGATACATTCATACTTCAGCGACCACCACAGCCGCTCGATGAAAACATTGTCCATCCAGCGGCCCTTGCCGTCCATGGAGATGGCGATGTTGTTGTGTTTAAGCACATCGGTGAACTCCAGGGAGGTGAACTGGCTGCCCTGGTCGGTATTGAATATTTCCGGTTTCCCGTACCGGCCAAGGGCATCTTCCAGGGCGGCTACGCAGAGGTCGGCCTCCAGAGTATTGGAAACCCGCCACGACAGCACCCGACGGGAGTACCAGTCCATGATCGCCACCAGATACATGAAGCCACGCTTCATGGGCAGATAGGTGATGTCGCTGCACCAGACCTGATTGGGGCGATCCACGGACAAATCCCGCAGCAGATAGGGATAGATCCGGTGCTCGGGATGGGGCTTGCTCAATCTCGGTTTGGGATAGACAGCCGAAATACCCATCTTTCTCATCAAACGCCTGATCCGTTTACGGTCAACGCAGTAGCCTCTTCGGCGAAGATGTCTGGTCATGCCCCTGGTGCCGAAATGGGGCGCTCGCATCCACTGACGGTCGATCAGGCGCATCAATTTCAGATTCAGGGGCGACTCCCCCTGAGGCTGATAGTAGAACGTCGAACGGTTGATCCTCACCAACCGGCATTGACGGGCAATGCTGAGCCTCTCGTGATTGGGATCGATCATCTCTTTCCTCCGGGCGCGGCTCAACGACCGAAGGCTTTGGCCAAAAAATCCCGCTCCACCGTCAACTCGCCGATCTTGGCGTGAAGCTCCTTGATTTCGCCCTGGTGGCTGGTTTCCTTGGCCTGGCGGCCCTTACTGGAGAACACGTCGGCAAGACCATCTACGGCCTGCTTCTTCCATTTGGTTACCAGCGTCGGATGAATCTCGTACTTGGCCGCCAATTCGGCGATCGTTTGATCCCCTCGTAGGGCCTCCAAGGCCACTCTCGACTTGAACGTTGCGTTGTGCTGCTTCCGCTTGGCCATCTCTTCTCTCCTATTCTCATGGCCGATTCAACCTAACACAACTGTCCGATTTCTGGGGTCCACCGCTCTCCCAGCCGGCATCGGTGATCATGCCATAAACATCTATCCCCACCGCCTCCATGGACGGTCTGGCCCGGATTGCGAACTTGCATGCTTGGCCTTCCAGGGCCGCACAAGGGACATCCGGTTTGCAGAAAGCTGACCGGCAGGACCCGGCCGCGAATCCTGTGGATAGGTAATGTCCGCCGTAAAAAGCCTTGGCCTCCAGTTTGCCCAGGATCTCGTAAATGGACCGAAAGGCGGCCCGGCGTTCCTCGTCCGCTCGGTCCCTCATCAATATCTCGGTGGGCACATGCCGAGCAAAGATGAGAGCCTTTTCGTAGCTTTTTAGAAGGTCCCGTATCTCGGCCGGGGTAGGCGCGTGGGGCGGGCAGTTGGCGCAGGCCCCATACCCGAAGCAGCGGGGCGAGCGGCATTTAAAAGCAACCCTGTCATCGACTCGGACTTGTTCAATCGGAATGACCTCCACCAGGTCGGCTCCTATCTCAATAGCTAACTCCGCATATTCTTTCAGGTCATCTTCCAAGCTCGTCCGGTTCATGTCCGGCGTTACTTGGGTCTTGTTTACCGCCATTTTGTTTTTTTCCTTTCAATCCAAGCCTTTTTTGGGGGGACTTAGGCATCGTAAAGCTACCTACAGTGTTGATTTTAATTGTTATTATAAAAGGTTATATTAACTCGAAAAGGTATTAAGATCTTTTCCAATCTCATGTTACTGTTTGAAGAATAAATTTAAAGGGGCACAAATGACAAAAATAGGACAATAAATGCCGTAGCCGTATATTACAAAGGAGCTTCAGGCAGGTCTCAGGCTCACTCTGAAGTTCTGCCCTCGGAGTCGAAAAACCGATCCGCCGGGGTTGGCCGACGGACCGGGACTGATTGAACCGGGTAACTACTTCCAGTGGATAGGCGGTTGGTTACGTTCCGGCAGACGCTGGTACTTGTACTTGGGGTAGCCGATCATCATGGGGTAGTGGGCGGTGTGGCCCTGGGGCAGGCCGACTTTTTCCTTCACGGCCGGCCGATTCAACATGGCCGCCTGGAGCAGCCCGGCCCAGCAGGTGCCCAGCCCCAGGGTCAGGGCCATGAGCTCCAGGTAGGACAGGGCGATGGTGCAGTCCACCAGGCCGTTGGTGGCCTCCTTGGGCGCCGAGGCCACAATCAGGGTGGAGGCGGTGCGCAGTATCCCGTCCTCGCCTTGATCCCACTTGGCTACCACCGGAGCGTAGTAAAGGGCCGCGGGCGATTGGGGTTTGGTGGTCACAAGGTCCCTCATCCAATCTATGGTCATCTGGGACAGTTCATAAAGACGCTCGCGGCCGCTGATGACGGTCCAGTGGATGGTCTGGGAGTTGCTGGCCGTGGGCGCGTAGCGGGCCGTTTCGATCAGGCTCTGCAGGGTTTCTTGATCTATCTTCTGGTCCTTATACCAGCGGATGGAACGCCGGGAGCGGAGGAACTGGGCGGCCTGGTCCCAGGAAAGAGAGAGGGAGGGGTCTATCGCGGGACAGGCCTCCACCGGAACCTGATCCAGGCTCACCGCCCCGTGGGGACAGACGGCCACGCAATGGCCGCAGAGCATACAGTAGACCTCGTCTTCCGGGGCCATTTGGGGGAAGCCTCCTTCCTCCATGGTTATGATTTGACGGGGACATTCCTCCACGCAGAGTCGGTCCTGGTTGCATTTGTTCTGGTCGATTCTTAGAAATCCCATGTCAGATCTCCTTGTCTTTTTGCCGATGCGGGAATAAAACCGATTGCTGCTGATCATAACCCATATTACATATGATGCCAGCCCCTGACTTTTCCTAGACCAATCTTTGGCTTGAAACGGAATGGCGGGAACGGCCACAATTCAAGACCCAGGGTCATGATTGGAGTGGCCGGCTCCAATAGGGCCCGATTCGGGCGCCGGAGGTGTGACCCCGGCAGCATGTGCCGCTTTTGTGCCGGAACGCTATTCTGACACTTACTCCGGAGGTTCGGGCGGGACCAGATCAGGCGGTGGGAACGTCGACCCCTTGAGGAAACACGGGAATCAGGTAGGGAGGTGTGATATATTAATCAGCAAGTGGTTGTTTTAATTTTCAAGGGCGGCTTTCCGGCCGGAGATCGGCCAAGGGTCGATTCCAGTTGAGCCCTGATGCCCCATTCAAAAGAGGTCCGCAACATGGTCACCCTTAACCAGAATCACGACGATGAACCCCTGATCCACTATCTGCAGACGGTCATCCGGTTCTGTGTGCGCGTCCTGGCCATTATGATGACCGGCATCATCGCCTTCGGCGTATTGGATGTGCTTTATGTCATCTACCATCACCTATTGACCGATCCCTTTCTGCTCCTGAACATATCGGATATCCTGGCCACTTTCGGGGCTTTCATGGCCGTGTTGATCGCCATTGAGATTTTTATCAACATCAAAATTTATCTCAGATCAGACGTCATTCACGTCAAGGCCGTGGTGGCCACGGCTCTGATGGCCATAGCCCGGAAGGTCATCGTTTTGGACATGAACGTTCTGACCCCGTCCTACCTTTACGGTCTGGCCGCAGTGGTGACGGCCATGAGCGTGGGCTACTTTTTGATCAACAAATTGCCCTACCACGGCGACACCCAAGCCAACATAAGCGGAGAAAGGGTGATAACCTGCAAGGAGGATCTGGAGGGATCCTGAAAATCGGCCGGGAAGTGCGGGGCGGGCAGGCCGTGAGGGGGATCCTGAACCAGGCCGAAAAGTCTAAGGAAGCCAACGTATTCAGGCCGGAGATTCGGCAAGGGGGGGGCTATATGAAAGTCAAGCAGATTTTTGTGCTGGTCTTGATTCTGGCAGTGGTCATCGTCCTGGCCCAGAACACCGAGGTCGTGGATTTTCAGATATTCGTCTGGAAGGTTTCCATGTCCAGGTCCATTTTCCTGGCCGTGAACGTTCTGGTGGGGATCGCCATAGGGCTTTCTCTAAAGATGAGATCCAAAAAGAAGATTCGTTAAGCCTGAGGGGGAAGTTGGCGGATAGATGATAATAGGTCGCTATCGGTATGTTTACGGTTGTTCCTTGCGGCCTCATTGCCGGGGAGCGTTAGGATTCATCCTCAGCCGAAAATATCGGCGATGATTCCGGAGACGGCCTCCTTGAGGTCCTCGTCGTCGG
The DNA here is from genome assembly GCA_963662305.1 of Desulfarculia bacterium. Lineage (GTDB taxonomy): Bacteria > Desulfobacterota > Desulfarculia. The sequence goes on from OY759352.1 coordinate 893,933, forward strand.
TAAGGGGGGTCTGGAGACAAGTTTCGGCCGCCTCCAGGGGGCTCAGACCCTGGTTGATCAGCTTGGCGGCGTAGACCAGCAGCCTGGTGGAGGCGCCCTCGGCCAGGCCCACCTCCTTAAGCCTCCTGATCCGGTGGGCCGCCCGGACCAACTGTTCGGCCAAAGCCGGGTCTGCTCCGGCTTCACCCATGACCACCTCCGCTTCCGTCTCGGGCCGGGGATAGTCGAACTCCAGGGCCGCGAATCTCTGGGCGGTGGAGATCTTGAGGTCTTTGAGGGCCGATTGGTAACCCGGATTGTAGGAGATCACCGGGAGGAAGTCTGGATGGGCCTTGATGGCCCGCCCCTGCTTTTCCACCACCAGGATCCGCCGGTCGTCCAGGAGGGGATGAAGCAGGGCCAGGCTGTCCTGGCGACCCTCCACGATCTCGTCCAGGTAGCAGATGGCGCCGTGGCGGACGGCCATGGTCAGGGGGCCGTCGATCCACCTGGTTTCACCCTCGTGGAAAAGGTACCGGCCCACCAGATCCGGGCCGCTCAGATCTTCGTGGCAGGCCACGGTGATAAGGGGCCGCTCGAGTTCAAAGGCCATCCGGGCCAGGAACCTGGTTTTGCCGCAGCCGGTGGGCCCCTTGAGCAGGACCGGGAGGCGGGCCCGGGCCGCCGCCTTGAATACCTCCACCTCCCGCTGACGGGGAAGGTAGAAAGGTTCTTCCGGAATTCTGAAATCTTGGAGTGGGTCCAAATCTAGTCCTTGATCTTTTTCAGGTATTCTTGCTCGAGCAGCAGTTTTTTCATCTCCGAGGACCGGGAGGGTTGCATCCGGCAGAGCCAGCCCCTGTCCTGGGGAGAATCATTGAGCCACTGGATGTTATCCTCCAGCTCGATGTTGACCGCGACCACCGTGCCGCTGATGGGGGCGATCAGGGGGGCCATGGTCTTGGTTGACTCCAACTCGCCCAGTTCGTCGCCCTGGATGAGTTCGTCTCCTTCCAGGGGGAGGTCGATGTAGAGAATTTCGCCCAGCTTCTCCCGGGCATAGGCGGAAAGACCGATCTCGGCCTCGCCCCCGGCCGGCCGGACCCAGCAATGTTGCGGATGGAATTTTAGCATGGCCTCACCTTGCCCTGGTAGCTTTAGTGGGTTTATAAGATACGTTTCGTATTTTCAGAGAACGCGCCCGGTCCAAAGCGCTGGTTCGACCGGCGCACGGTCGCTATCCCGACCGGCGGGCCATTTTGGGCCCGCTTGGAGTGATTCTCCGACGGCACGTTCCTTTGAGGATCACTCCAAAGGATAAATCCTTTTACAACGGACCCTGCCGCCTCCGCAAGCATGGAAATTGAACCTGTCGGAAATGGGTTTTTGATAAGGGCCCTTGGACGGCTACCCCGGGGCGCCGGCCGGCGTGGCCGATGATCTCCTTGGCAATGGTCAGATGGTGAAACTTGGCTCCTCTCTCCCCGGCCCGGATTATCTCCTCCGCCCAGGACGGCCTTTCCGTTGCCTTGGATCCAAACCGCTTCACCATGCTTGACGTCGACCTCGATAGGACAGCGGACCGTGCACATGCCACAGACGCTGTAAATTTTTGCCATGCTGAACCCCCTTGGGCTTGGTTACAAAACTAGCCTCTTGTTTGTGGCGAGGCTATTAGATTGCTGTGGAAAACTATAAAAAATTAGCAGAAGAAAGGCTGGTTGGCAAGGCGTGAAGGGAAATGGAACGGCAGTTTTTATCCCGATTTCCACCGTTTAGGGCGCTGCTCGGGGTGCCCGGTCCTCCCGGGAGAGGATGTCCCGGGGCCGGAGGTCTATCCCTTGCCGAAGGCGCAGTCCGGGAATCTGCACTCAGGGCAGTCGCGGCACAATCCGCCATGGCCCAACAGGGCCAGATCGGATTTGGTTATCTTCTGCCCGGCCAGAATCCGGGGCAGGACCAGGTCGAAAACGGTGGCTCGGTGGTAGAGTCCGCAAGCCGGAACGCCCAGCAGGACTACCCCGCCCAGGTAGGCGACCAGGAACATGGCCCCCGGGAGAACCGACGAGCCGTAATGGATCTCGTCGGCCCCGGCCATTTTGATGCCGTGCCGGGTCACATCGTCGGGGTCCACGCTCATGCCCCCGGTAAGGACCAGGAGCTCGCAACCCGAATTAAGATGGGTCCTAATGGCCTCGGCGATCAATTCCGCCTTGTCCGGGGTGAAGATGACCTCTTGGACCTGAGAGCCCAGGGCTGTGATTTTGCTTCTCAGGACAGGCTCGAAACTATCCTGGATGAGGCCGTGGTAGACCTCGTCGCCGGTGATGATCAGCCCCACGGACGCTTTTCCCAGGGCCTTTACCTTTACCAGTCCGCCCCGCCCGGCGGCCAGGGCCGCGGCGCGGTCGATGGGGGTGCGGTTCATGATCATGGGCAGAGCTCTGGTGGCGGCCACCAGTTCTCCCTTTTTGACCAGGGTGTTGCCGTGAAGGGTGGCGCACATGACCTCGTCGATCATGTTAAAGGCGGCCAGGGTAGCCTTGTCTATGTGGAGCAGGCCGTCCAGGGCGGCGTGGAGGCCGATCTTGCCTTCCTTGGGCTTGTTCTCCCAGAACACCCCTTCTCCGGCCAGGGCTCCGGCCAGGATAGCCGCGGCCTCGTTCTCGTGGATCTCGGAATCGGCCAGACCCTCCATTACGGCGATGTGGTTCTTGCCCATCTTCTGCAGGCGGCATAGGTCCTCGTGGCAGATGGTATGATCCTTGGAAAAGGCCGGACCCTTGAACTGGCCGGGGCGAATCTCGGTCAGGTCGTGGGCCAGGCGTTTGCCTATCGCCTCTTCAAGCCTAACTGTTTTTGCCGGCATTGATCTCCCTTATCCCTGTTTCGCTGTGCTGGACCGAACTCCCGATGGCAGCCCCGCAGCCCCATTCCGAAAGAGAACCTTGGATGGGGGCGGTCTCCATCCCGTCCCAGTTGACCTCCCTGGCCTCCTTGAAATAGGCGCCTTGAGCGCAAGGAAGACAGAGAGAGCGTCCGTCCACGATTATTTCCCGGCCGTCCCTGACCGCCTGACCGCATTGGGCGCAGATCGCCTTGGATCCGGTGGGGCCGGGCAGGTCCATCTCGTCCAGGTCGATCCTGACCTGCTGGACCCTGAACAGAACGCTCTCCGGCATTCTCTTGTAGGCCTCAACCGCCTGTTCCCGTTCTCCCGCAAGCTTCGGGGCGTAGAGGTGGACCAGTTCGCGGGCCACTTCGGTGGAGACCACTCTAAAGGCGGAACCTGTCTCCAGATGGAGGAACGTGGCCGCCATTATGCCGTATCCTTGAATCTAAGAGAGCGCCTCCCCAGCTTGACCCCGGTGGCGTGGGCCACCGCGTCGGCCGTGCAACGGTCCATCTCAACCCAGACCAGAATTTTTTTATCTCCCCGTCACCCAGCGGCAAGGGAAGGCCGATCAGGCGGCACCCCAGGAGAGCCATCCGGACCCCCACGACCTGCCCGGCGCAGAGATGGCCGTGGGCCCGGGCCGAGGATCGAACCAGGCGTCCAAAAGTCTCGGGGTTGCAGGGATGATGGCTCATCGGGATCTTCAGTCTTTCCGCCTTGTTCCCTTGGACTTGCTTTGGGAGTGGGTTTCGCGCCGCCAAAACCGGCTTTGCCATTATCGGGTGATAGCGGATCCGGTTCCGAATCGGTTGTGTTTAATTTAGCATATATAAACGCAAAACATAAGATTTTTCAAGCCCCACGAAAAAATAGGTGCATTTTTTGGTTATCAACACCGTACTGCCAGGTCGGCCCGGGCCCTGGATTCTGAAAGGCAAAACGGGGAGGTTTAGAGCGGGTTTAAAAAATACGGAACGTATTTTTGAAACTTACTATAGCCGGCCTCGGAGTTTCAGGCGGCTCGGCGGAACATCTCGATGAAACGCCTCAGCAGGGAGCTGTCAAGCTGCCCCGGCATCTCCTGGACCATGTGCATCACCGCCGACTGACCATCCTTGTGGATGTGGTTGTAACGGTCGGAGGTAAGAAGATCGTAGACATCGGCGATGGCGCAGATCCGGGCCGGAAGGTCTATCTCCTCACCCTTGCGCCCCTCGGGGTAGCCTGATCCGTCCAGCCTTTCATGGTGCTGGTAGATCACCGCCGCGGCCTCCGGGGTCAGAAAACCCGCTTCGCTGATGAGCTCCCGGCCGATGGCCGGATGCTCCCTGACCTCGGCGAATTCCTCGGCGGTCAGATCTCCGACCCGGCCGATCAGGCCCGGATCCAGACTGATCTGACCCAGATCGTGAAAAAAGAGGGCGGAGCTGAGATTGCGGAGATTGATTTTCCGGCCTTCCATGATCAGGTTCCGGGCCAGTCCCAGGCCGAAGATGGCCACGTTGGCCGAATGGACATGGAGTTGGTGAGAGTTGCGGGTCAGCTCCAGGAGGGCGAAAAGGGCTCTCTCCTTGGTCAGGATCAATTCGGCGGTGGTTTCAAAGCAGCCTTTGGCCTCCTCCAGGGTCTTTTTATCCGGATTTTCAAAGACCGCCTCGACCGCCTGCAGTGACAGATCGTAGGCCAGCCCGGCGGCCTTGGTTTCGTCCAGGGGTTCGGTCCGGATCAGACGGTGCAACCCTTCTTCCAAATGGCGGCGGTAGAATTCCTTTTCCCGGTTCAGGATGAAGATTTCCGCCTTTTTCCGGGCCAACCTCAGTTTGAGATCCTGATCAATGGAATGCCCCTTGGGAACAATGAGAACCCGCCCGGTGTCCGGGGAGTTTAAATAGAGGTTGAACTCCAGCGCTTCCTGAGTCCGGATCAACTCCAGCTCGATTTTGGCAAAAGCTGAGGAGGTCACCTGAGCCGCTCCTTTTGAGCAATCCCCCAAGGGGCAGGGGGTGCCGGGTTTATCCCTGCGGCAGATCCCATAAATGCGTTCCGTATCTTATCAAGGAACGCTCCCCGGTCCAAAGGGTGATTTTGAGCGGGTTACCGCTTGACCATCAAAGCCTTGACCGCCTCGTCCAGGCCGTCGATGGTCATTTCGAACATGGGGAATATCCGGCCGATAGCCCTGATGGTGGGGTGGACCCAGAGCCGCTGCCTGGCAATGGGGTTCAGCCAGACCGTGTGGCGGAAATGGTCGGCCACCCTTTTGAGCCACTCAATGCCGGGAATATCGTTGTGGTAATAGTAGTCTATGGCTCCACCCGGAGACATGAGCTCGGAGGGGGCCATGTGGGCGTCGCCCACCAGGATGACCTTGTAGTCGGAGTCCAGGTTTTTCAGAACCTGGGCCGTGGGCACCCTTTCCGAGGACCATATGTCGGTGAACAGGTCCTGGTAGATGCAATTGTGGAAGTAGTAGTGCTTGAGATCTTTGAAATGGGACATCTGGTGGGCGGCCGAGAATAGGCGGCTGACCATCTCGGAAAAAGGAGTCATGGAACCGCCGCTGTCCATGATGAGGCAGACCTTGACCGTATTTTTTCTGGAGCGGCTGAAGACTATCTCTATCTCGCCCGCATTCTTGCAGGTCTCGTCGATGGTCGCCTCCAGATCAAGCTCATCCTCCGGGCCGATCCGCCGGAAATGGCGGAGCCGCTTCAGGGCGACCTTGATTTGACGGATATCCAGGGCCATATCGGTGCGGTAGTTGCGGAAGCGACGCTCCGCGGCCACCTGAACGGCCATGCCTCCCCCGCCCGGCCCGCCGATCCGGACTCCGGCCGGATTGGCCCCGGAATGGCCGAAGGGCGAGGTGCCTCCTGTCCCGATCCAGCGCCCTCCGCCGTCGTGGCGCTCGGTCTGTTCCTTAATCCGCTCCTCGAAAAGCCGGCGCAATTCGTCCAGGGGCAGTTTTTTTAGCCTGGCCAGCTCCTCCTCGTCCAGGGCCAGACGGGCCAGCGGGTCGCTGAGCCAGTCCAGAACCTCCTCGGTAATCTCGATATCGGTCTTGATGTGGCCGAAGCAGGCCACAAAGGCCTGATCGTACTGGTCGTAGTATGTTTCGCTCTTGACCAGAATGGCCCTGGCCAGGTGGTAGAAAACATTGATCGAGGACAGGGCGTGGCCCTGGTCCAGGGCCTGGCACAAGGTCAGCCATTCGGTAATGGAGACCGGAATCTGGAGGGCTCGCAGAAGATAGAAGAACTGGATGAACGGCGCCCCGGCCAGGGCCTCCGGGCCGGGGCCGTTGTGGTCGAGATAACTCTTGAACTGGGAGGCGTTCAGCTCCACGGCCGCCTGACCCTGGTGGAGGCTCCGGAGAGGGCCTGGGTGAGCAGCTCCATGTCCTGCTCCTTTTTGATCAGGGCGCCCACAAAGGGAATGCTCTCCTTGAGCTTGCCCTGGTCCATCCCGCCCGCCAGCAGAGCCTGGATCCAGTCCAGGAGCTCGCTGGTGGAGGGCTTTTTCCTGAATTCGTCGAACTCCCGGAGCCAGTAGAATTTTTTGAGGCATTCGTTGAGCAGGTTCTGCTCCAGATCGGGGAAGTGGACCCTGACGATGTCGGCCATGAGGGCCTGGTCCGGAAACTGGATATAGTGGAAGACACAGCGCCGCAGGAAGGCGTCGGGGAGCTCTTTTTCGGAATTGGAGGTGATGACCACAATGGGCCGGTTTTGGGCCTTGATGTTTTTTTTGGTCTCCACAACGTAAAAGGACATCTCGTCCAGTTCGTTCAAAAGGTCATTGGGGAACTCCAGGTCGGCCTTGTCCACCTCGTCGATCAACAGAACCACCCTGTGTTCCGCGGCAAAAGCCTCCCCCAGCTGACCCAGGTGGATGTAGTGGCTTATGTCGCTGACGTTTCCGCCCCCGAACCGGGAGTCGTTTAGCCTCTGAACCGTGTCGTAGACGTAGAGCCCGTCCTTGGCCTTGGTGGTGGACTTGATATTCCAGATCAGCAAGGGTTTGTTCAGGGCCTCGGCGATATTGTGGGCCAGAAGGGTTTTGCCCGTTCCCGGCTCTCCCTTGACCAGCAGGGGCCGTTCCAGGGCCACGGCCACGTTGACCACATCCCGCAGGGCGGGAGAGACGATGTAGGAGGAGGTGGAGTGGAATTGATCAAAATCCTTGCTCACAATTATTCCCCTGGCACTCGGTTCACGTTCATGGAACGCCGAACTCCTGATCCGGATTCGGCGTAAAATCCAAGCATACAGATAAAGACAAAAATTGCAAGTCCGTCCCGTGGTTTCAGGAGGCCCTATGGGGTCAATAATGGGCGATAAACCACGAATGTAGAAGGCCCCTTGCCCGGCCTTCCGGGGAGAGCCCCCCTCAAACCTTGACAAGTGTAATTATACCTCATATGATACCATATTAACAAGATATTTCATTGTTGGGCGATTGCCCTGCTAGGGGGTTAAGGTGGCCGATAAAAAGCCGGGGAAGGGAAGCGGAAACATGGCTGTTTGGGGCCTCCTCTTTGTTTTGGCCTTGGCCCTGGGCGGAGGCCTTATTTTCTATATCCGGTCAGCCGATAAGGGGGAAGGGGTCACCCAGGAGATAGCTGCGGAATCCACGACCACCACCGACCGGGTTGCCGTCGGCGGCGAAAAGCGGGGCGCAGTGGTGGACCTGAACAATACGGACGCCAAGTCGGATCAGGGACGGGAGATGCAGCGGCGCAAGGAGGAGCTCGGCGTAAAGAAAAGCCTCGACGCCGTGGTCCAGGAGAAGGAGCAGGTAAAAATCGGCGACAGGACCGTGCCCATGTCCAAGATTATTGACCAGATCAAGGCCAAGGAAAACGGGGACGGGACTGCGGCTGTGGAGGAAAGTTCCCGGATCGGGGAAGAGGACCTGGGGACCAAAAAGAAACCCCGGGGGGCTGAGGTCGGGTCGGCGACCGTAACGGGGTCGGTTTCCACGGCTTCCACCGGAGCAACGACCTTGGGGACGGACCGGCAGGCGCAATCGGCCGACTCCGGGAAAGCGGTCCAGGGGCGAATCAAGAATATCGAAATGACCAAGCTGGAGGCCAGCGAGACCGAAGAACCGGCCAAGTACGGGATCCACCTGGTCCTGCCAGGGGAAAATCTGTGGAAGGTTCATCTGGATTTTTTGCGGGAGTATTTTGCCAAGAAGGGCATAACCCTGGAGCGGGGAGCGGACAGGCCGGACCAAGGGGGGCGCTCTTCCGGAGTGGCCAGGATTTTAAAATATGCGGAACGGATGGTCCACATCTACAGTCTCAAGGACAACGAACTGTCGGATAACCTGGACTTGATCAAGCCCAACGAAAAAATTGTGATTTTCAATATCACCCGCCTTGACAAGATTCTCAGGGAACTCAACGCCGAAGAAATCAAAAAGGTCCACCTGGAGGGCGACAACCTTACCCTGGAATGAACTCTCCCCCAAGCCGGTCCAGGGCGGTTTCGATCCCTCTCGCCAACTCCAAAGCCGCCATGCGGGTTGTCTTGGGCCGGTTGAGGCCGAACTTGATGAACTGGGCCAGGGGTTGATCCAGGCCCAGCCGATGGACATAGGACCCTTTCCGGGGTGAATCTGGCGTAAAAAAACTCAGTTCGGCGATCATGGGCTTGACCGCCCGCTCCAGCCTTGCTCCGAAATCCTGCTCCATGATGGCCTGGGCGTTTCCGGCTGAGGCCAGCCTGGAAATCAGCCCGGACAGGATGAGGGCCCGGGATCTGGGCTCGGGGTGGGAGGACAGGTAGCGGTACAGGGCCGAGTCCCCGGCCAGATGGGGATGGGCGGCTGACAGGACTTCCGGCCCCCAGAGGAGCAGGTTCCAGAGGGGGTTTTCCTGGGGGCTGGAAAAACTAAAGCTGTCCAGATCTGTGACAAACCCCAGCAGGGTCTGCCTGACCGGCTCCTTCAGGGTCTGGAAGATATCATGCTGGGGGCAGGTCTCACGGCGGCATTTTTCCTGATATCCGGTCAGAGTCCGCAGATCCTCCCGGTTGCGGGAGGGATGAAGCAGACAGCCCACCACCTTTCTCCGGCGGTCCACAAAGCCCAACCCCCAGCACCAAAAACCGGTGATGACGGAACCCCATCGCCCGGACTCAAAATCATCCGTGTTTTCGATCAGGCGACGGGTTATCTCGGCCCGATAGGCGAGATGGTCGTAACCCGCCGGGCGGATGGGCGGGCAGCACCGAAAGCAGGACAATCGGGCTGAAGGTCGGCAGAGACTGCTCACAAGGTCAACCTACCACACCAGACCGTTTTTGCCACGGGTGGTTTGATCTGGTATATTCTGCTTTTATTTATAGTAGGTTTCAAAAATACGTTTCATATTTTTGACGGATCGCCGGGTCAGAAGCGTGGTTTTGTCCCGGCTCCCGGCCGCTACGCGACCGGCGGCCCTGCACGGGCCGCTTAGAGCGGTCTTCTTTCGGAACTTATTCCTGATGATGGCTCTAAAAGGAGGCCTTTGATGCACCTGGAACAGATAATGGTCGGCCCCATGGCCGTATTCGCTTATCTTATCGGCGATCCCGGGACCAAGGAGGCGGCCCTTATCGATCCGGCGGCCAATGAGGAGATGCTGGTGGATCGGGTGGCTGAACGTGGTTTTGAATTGAAGACGATCATCAACACCCACGGCCATGCCGACCATATCAGCGGAAACAAGCTGGTCAAGGAATTGAGCGGGGCCAGGATTATCATCGGGGCTGGGGATGCCGAGTATCTGACCCCCAAGTACGCCGACCGTTGCCTGTCTTTCGGCTTCAGCCCCTCGCCCCAGGCGGACGAAACCGTCAACCACGGAGATGTGATCCGGGTGGGTAATCTGGAACTGGAAGTTCGCCACACCCCCGGCCATACCCGGGGCGGAATGTGCCTGGTCCTGGAGGGGCATGTCTTTACCGGAGACACTCTTTTCGTGGGTTCCGTCGGCAGGACCGATCTGGACGGGGGATCTTTCGAGCAGCTGATGGATTCCATCAAGACCCAGATCCTGACCCTGCCGGACGAGACCACGGTCTGGCCCGGCCATGCCTATGGACCCCGTCCCAACTCCACCGTGGGCCGGGAACGGGAGACCAATCCTTATATCCGGGAGTATATTTTGGCCCGAGGATAATCCGACCGCCCCTAAATTATGTTTTGGGGGGCGGGAGCGAGGGCGATCAGCCCTGATTCCGGTCCGAGGTCCGGGCGGGGTGGAGGGTGAGCAGAACTCCCCCGCCCAAGACCAGCAAGGCCCCAACGAAAAAGCGCAGGTCTAGGTGTTCGCCGAACAGAGCAACCCCCAGGGCGGAGCCAGCCACCACTTCCACCATGAGGATAACCCCTGATTTGGGCGCGCTGATATAGTGTACCGACTGGTTCATGGCCAGGTTGGCCACCAGGGCCGTCACGGCGATGCCCAACAGCCAGAGCCATGAATCCGGGGCTTGGGGCAGGATCGGGCCGGGACCGAACAACAAGGGGGCCAGCCCGGCCAGGGTTCCGATAAGGCAGTAATAGATATGGGCCGTAAAGGCGCTCTCTCCGGAGCCCAATCTTCGCAACAAGACCATGGAGAGGGCGATGGCCAGACCCGAAGAGAGGGCCACCAGATGGCCCCAGCTCAACCCCGGATTCACCCCGGAAGGCCAGAGCAGGACCGCCATTCCCCAAAAAGAGATTCCTATCCAGAGCCAACTTTGCCCGGAGATGCGGTCGCCCGTCAACCAGGGCGAGAGCAGAGCTGAAAAGGCGGGAAAGAGGTATAACAGGAGCAGAGCCTGGGAGATGGGCAGCATTCGCACGGCCAAGCCGATGAGGATGAAGGTGGCGGCCCCGGCCGCGCCCGACAGAAAAAGAACCAGGCGGTTGCGGCCCAGGATGCTGAAACCCCGCACCCTGGCCAGGATGAGCAGGACGGCCAGCCCGAAAACGCAACGGACCACGGCGATTTGCCAGATGGAGAGGCCGCTTTCCGTGATTTTGACGAAAACATCGGTACAGGCGAAGCTGAAGGCCGCAGTCAGTGAAAACCCCGCCCCCGTTAATGTCTGGGGCAGATCTGTATGCTCAAATGATTCGGACATTCAAATATTTGTACCTGGTTCCGAAGGTCCAAGCAAGAGAATTTGACAAGAACAGAATGGGTTGAGGGTGCGCTTGGAAACAAGAAGATGACCAAAGGCGGCCCACCGGATCGCGTGAAGATAGAACCCCGGCTTGGGGGGGGGGAACCATAAACGCAACCACGGAGAGCGAAAGAGCTGTTGCCGCGACCGCGGAATAGCCCGACCGGAATTCTATGTAGAAGGAATTTTGAATATAATATATTTAACTGAAAATCAGGCCTGAAAACCCGAAGAGGCGCACTATCAACAAAAGGCTGGCCTGGTCGGTGATCCGCGGCCTTTGTGCGGCTGCCGGTAATTATGTCCGCTCGTGGCATCAGGGGGCTACCCCGGCGGCCCGTGCGGCCTTTTAAACAGAATGTGTTTCTTTTATCCCCAAATAATTTCCCGGTAGGGATAGGTGCCGGTCTGATGGTTGATTTTGGGAAAGAGTATTATTTACTGAACCATTTTCCCACCGTAGGCTCCGGTTCGGTTTTTTTGATCTACGTGGGGCGTTTCAACCCGGAGAATCCAAAGGCAACCGTCTTTCAGCGGTCGCTTGTGGGCGTGTTATGCTGGATCTTTTTCGATCTGCTGATCACAGAGGCGGGGAAAGACCGGCCAGCTGGACCTAATGGAGACGATCGCCCCGGACGAAAGAATGAAAAAAGGCTGAATGAGATAAGCGCTAAGATACAATGAATGGCCGACTACCTAACAAAGGATTACCTGGGCCCGACCAGGATTGTGGATATCGAGGAGTGCCAGGATTGAAAAGAAGCGATGATGCGGAGAAGTTGGATCTGGTGGTCAAGGGCGAGGTGGTCTGGACCGGGACGAGAACGGAGCCGCTCCGCCGGACCGCCCTGGGAATCAGGGACGGAGTGATAGTCAGGTTCGGGTCCTTTGACGAATTTGACAACCCACGTGTTCTCGTGGTGGGCGGGAGGGACCGGCTGGTCATGCCGGGGTTGGTCAACGGCCATGTCCACCTGCCCATGGTGTTGTTTCGGGGCATGGCCGACGACCTGCCCCTGATGAGCTGGCTGGAGGATCACATCTGGCCGGCTGAGGCCGATTTTATTGATGAAGAGTCGGTTTACCAGGCCTCGCTTCTGGCTCTGGCCGAAATGATCGGCTCCGGAACCACTTGTTTGGCCGAAGCTTATTTTTGCGCTTCCGGAGTCCTGAAAGCGGTCGCGGAAAGCGGGATCAGGGCCGTGGTGGCCCAGGGCAACATCGACTTTCCGGCCCCAGGAGTGGCGGACCCGGCCCGAGGGCTGGAGGTCTCCCGTGAATTTTTGGACATGGGTCGAGACGCCGGGGAGATGGTCAAGGCTGCCCTATTCTGCCACGCCCCCTACACCTGTTCCCCGGAGAGGCTTATCGCGGTCAAGGAACTGTGCCGGGAATACCAGACCCTGTGTTTCATCCACCTGGCCGAAACCCAAGCGGAGAACAGTATTGTAACGGAGCGGTACGGCCTGCGCCCTACAGCCTTTCTGGACGGCCTGGGATTTTTGGATCAAAGCACCGTGGCCGTCCATGCCGTGCACCTGGATGAGAGCGAAATTGGTATTCTGGCCGAGCGGGCAACGGCGCTGGTCACCTGTCCGGAGTCCAACATGAAGCTGGCATCCGGACTGGCCGGAGTGCCGGCCTGGCTGAAGGCGGGCCTTAAGGTCGGACTGGGTACGGATGGGGCAGCCTCCAACAATGATTTGAATATGTTTGGAGAGATGGGCAGCCTGGCCAGGGTGCAAAAGGCGGCCCATTCAGACCCCACCGCGTTGCCGGCAGAGGCGGTTTTGAACCTGGCCACCAAGGGAGGGGCCGAGGCTCTGGGCTTTACCGGTTTAGGAGAGCTGGCCCTGGGAGCCAAGGCGGATATGATTACCTTGGATCTGGATCAGCCCCACCTGATGCCCCTGCACAACCTTCCGGCCCAGCTGGTCTATGCGGCTCACGGGGGCGAGGTGCGGGATGTAATAGCGGGGGGCCGTATTCTGATGATAAATGGGCAATTGACCACTATTGATTTAAAGAGGGTCAGGGCCCAGGTGAGGGAGATGCTGAAGAGCAGGTTTGGGGATCTGATGTAATTCGCCCAGGCGGGGCGGGGGATATGAGCGACTGGGCGCATGGATAATGAATTGGACCGGGTAGTTGGGTAACATTATTGTGCGGCCAGACGGGGTTTGGGGGGATCAGTCCCAGATAATGTTTTTCAGGATCTCGTCCGGGCATTCCTCTGAGGAGAATATCTCCTCCAGATCGTGGCTGTCCCAGTCGCTGGACCAGGGGCCTTCCGTTGGGAGAGCTTCGTTGAGGTTGTTTTTCGCGGCGGAGCAAGGCACGGCGATGGATTCAACCTCCAGGATGCGGTCCCGGTCCGGCTCCAGGATAGCCTCGCCGGTGAGTTCCACGCAGCTCATCCAGGCGGCCGGCAGATGGGGCAGGTGCTCGTTTTTAAAACGGCAGAGCCAACGGTTCCCGGACTCGTCCCAGATCATTCCGGTGAGCTTCCCCCTCCCGGAGAGGGCCTCCAGCCGTCCAATCAGGGTCCAGCGTTCCAGACGGGGCGGCTTTATGAGGTATTGGCAGAGGTTGTCCCGACACTGCCGGTCCAGAGTCGTGGTGCGGCCCAGTGCCCTAAAGACGATGGAATCGAAGCCGGTATTGAGGAGCTCGCTTAGTGCCAGGCAGGATTGGAGAACCTCCTGATCGAATCCGTCAGGAAGTCGGATGGGGTCCAGTCCCCGGCTGGATATCTGAGCCAAACCGTCAAGAAAACATGTGAGGCTCTCCTCTCCGATATCTCCGAACAGGGAGAGTTGGGCCTCTGGAGGGGGGAGCTCCAGAACGGCCTTGGCGTGGGGCTCATCCCAAGAAACGATAAAGAACTCGCATTCAGTATCGATCTTTCGGGGGGAACAGCCATTCTTGTCCGGTCGGCCGGTGACAAGGACCTGCCCGATCCGCTTGACTGCCAGCCGGGTCGATTTCACTGTTTGGGAAAGGACCTCTTTTGCCTGGCCCTGCCCCTTCAACAGAAGGCTCAAACGAACGGCAACCGGCTCCCCGCCGGAATCCGTCTTTGATTCACCGCTGTTGCGGTTGTGAATGTTGATGATGGTTCCGATCAAGGTTTCCACCCCAGGCGGATATTATTCGGTATTTCCGGAATGCCTTCGGTCGGATAATTTTCTACCGGACTAAATTAAAATAAAGACTATCTGTTTCGATCTATTTTTACACATTCCATTGTTGCGGGAAACGGCCGGGAAGTCAATAAAAGATAGGCGAATGCCCATAATTATTGATTTATGCCATAATAAAGGATAGATGTATCATGGAAGCAGGACCGCACTACATCTTTGGGGAAAGATTGGAGGCAAAGAAACAGGGAGACTTTCCCCCCTGTTTCCAACGGAGAATTCAAGAGAGAGTTAGGCCGGTTCAACCCGAGAGAGAATTGTTTCAACAGCCTGGGCCGGGTTGTCGGTTTTGACCACTCCGGGCAGGTCGTGGGGGCAGTCCAAGGCGACCACCGGTTTGCCCATCTTCAGCCCAAGAGCCATCTCCGACAGGGTGCCCAGTCCGCCCTGGATCGCAATCAATCCCTGCGCGGCCCTGGCGATAATCGCGTTCCGGGCATTGCCCATGCCAGTGGGCAACGCCACGGTTAGATATTTGTTGGCCTCAGCGGAATCGGCTCCGGGGAGAATTCCGATAGAGAGCCCCCGGCCTTCTTCGACTCCTTTGGCCACCCCCTCCATGACCCCGGACAATCCTCCACAGATGACCACGGCCCCGGCTCTGGCCAGGTAAAGCCCCACCTCCCGGGCTGTTTCGTAGCCCCGGCCGTGCGGCCGACCCGAGCCGACAACGCCTATGACCGGTCCGGCGGTCATGCCCCCCAGCCCTTTTCTCCGATGAGCCGTACAAAGCGGCAGGGAGTGGAGCTTTTCTCCTCGGTGCCCTTTTCGGTTCGGGTTATAATTTTCAAGACCTGGGTTCCCTGTCCCCCCACCGGAACGACCAGCCTGCCTCCCAGGGCCAGTTGGTCGATCAGGGGTTGCGGAACACCGGGCGCGCCGGCCGTGACCAGTATCCCGTCGTAGGGTGAGTTGTCGGGCCAGCCCAGGGTGCCGTCGCCTATCCTGGTCCAGATGTTGTTGTAACCCAGCCGGCTGAAATTTCGTCTGGCGTTGTGGTAAAGGGAATCGAGCCGTTCTATGGTGTAAACCTTGCCCGCCAGTTCAGCCAGAACAGCCGCCTGGTAGCCGGAGCCGGTCCCTATCTCCAGAACCCTTTCGTCCCCCTTCAACTCCAGCAATTGGGTCATGAGAGCGACCATATAGGGCTGGGAGATGGTTTGGTATTCGCCTATCTGGAGGGGCTTGTCGGAGTAGGCCTGGTTTTGAAGGCCATTTTCCACAAAAAGATGGCGGGGAACCTTCAACAGGGCGTTGAGAACTCTGGGGTCGGTTATATCTCTGTTTTTAAGCTGGGTTTCGACCATCCGGCGCCTGGCCGGGCCGAACTCGTTTGTCTCAATCATGGGCCGACCTAATCCGGTTCAGCAAGAGTCATAAAGCACAAAAAGAGTTGGTGTTGTTATTCCGGATGAGGCGATCAAAAGCAGACCCTTATTATTTAGTTGATTTTCTCCAGAGATACCTGGTCCTGGAATTCCCTGTCCAAATCGGCCGCGACTGCTTGGAAATCAGCCTCGTTTTCAAATTCCACCACGAGCTCCCGCTCATCCAGGACCTTTATTCTGCCCTTAGCGGAAAGGATTTCCTGGACTTGACGCACATCGGAAGTGACCCAACCTTTCATTCGGGAGAGCATTTCCGGTCCACTGAAACCTCTCTCGATGGTCAGCTCCACCTGGCGGAATTTCGCCTGCCACCCGATCCGGGCCGGTTCGGCCAAGACCGGAGAAACCGGGTCATGGACTGCGGCGCAGGTCAGCCACAATCTGGCCCGGACCATCTATCTATCCTTCCGTTTGCGGGTCAGGAAGGGTTCGATGGTGGCGTTTATGGCCTCGTAGATATCCTCGTCGGAACCGAACACATCCACCACCGAGCGATGGTTGATCAGTTTCTCGATAACAAAGGCGGTCAGGTAGAGGGACACCGTGTTGGGATGGGCGGCAACCTCCCTATATGGGGCCACAAAGTAGCCCACGTCGAACTCTTCGCTCTCCATAAGGGTTTCCAGACAGGATTTCAGCTGGGCTTCAATATCCTTTTTGGAGTTGGTTTCCAGAAGCTCGTCTTCGATCAACTTCATGGCGACACGGCCAGGTATCTCTTCGATATTGTCCCGTACCCGGTGGAGCATATCCTGTCTGGCTCTCTCCTTTGACCGGTCCAACCTGGAGGTCAGGGTCCGCTCGACCCTATCGTCATGAAACCATCTCGCCATTATTTACTCCCCTTTATGCTTACGGCATTGCCGGTCTAGGCCGGTACACTACACCGGGCGCTTTTGCCTGGCAACAAAATTGCGTCTGCAACGGCTGTTTCTTGGGGGGGTGAACGTTTTAAGAACCTGTTTCTTTGGCCGCTTAGCGGGAATTGTTTCAAGATCGCTTCGCTTAATAGAAATGATTTCAGGCCAATAAGTTGGAAAAAAGAAAGAGGTTCTTTACCTTACTTTTTGGAGCCCGGTCGCCTGATATTTTCGAGCAGGGCAAGAATGGCGGAAGTGTGTTCATCCATGGAGGGTATGTCACTCCGGCCGTATTCGCCCCGCGCCAATTCCAAGGCCGAATCAAGAGCCCCGTAAAGTGCGGGGATGTTGTCGGCCCAATCAAGGACAAAGCCGGTGGTCCCCTCATCGATGAATTCGGAAGAACCGTTGGCCCGGGTGGTGACCACCGGTATTCCGGCGGTGAGGGCCTCCAGGCAGGCCACAGAGGCCGGGTCGTAGATGGTGGGCAGGACAAAGGCATCGGCTGCGCAGAGCAACCTGGCCACATCGGAACGCGGCCCCAGAAATCTGACTCTGTCTGAAATACCTAATGACCTGGCTATGTTGACATAACGATCCGGTTTGTCTTTACCGGCCACAACAAGAAAGGCAGATTTGTGCTTCAGCCTGGAGAGGCTTTGCAGGGCGTAGGCCAGGCCTTTTCTGCGGAAGCCGGAGCCGACAAAAAGAATAAGTGGGTTATCGCCCACCGAAATCTCCCGGCGAACGGCCGCCGCCTCTTTGTCCGGGTTGGGGACCAGGACGGAATCTCGATCCACCCCGGCCCTGACCACCCTGATCAAGGCCGGGTCAAGATCGTAGTGGCGGAGCAGATCGGCCTTGACCATTTTGGAGTTGGCCACCACAAGGGCTAGATTTTGATGGAAAAGCATGTCCCTTTCCAGGGAGAGGTGGGTTCTGTGGAGCGGATTCAATTTAAAGGACAGCCTTTTGGCGGCTGAGACGTAGTGGGAACGCTCGGCCAGCCAAGCGGCGTGGCAGCCGTCGCCGGCCCGGAAAACGTCGGTCCCCGGAACACGCTCCAGAGACAAGGCCGCATCGCGGCCCCGGCCCGGCCCCTCAAGCCAGGCCGAGGCTTGAAGACAGAAGGATTTCAGCCTGGCCGAAGATAAAAATGGGTTATTACCCAAATTAACGATTCTTAAGTTATCAGCGTTCGGTGCCGGCCCCGGGGAATTCTGCCGGCCCGCATCCGGCTGGGGCCAGGCCCTGGCAAGGATGGTGACTGAGTGGCCCTTGGCCAGCATGGACCGGACCAGGTCGGCCGTTCTCAGTTCGGCTCCGCCGTAAGGATTGAACCGTTCTCGGATTACTACAATATCCATAGGGGGCCGCCCTCAGCCCGGGTGGGACCGGGATTGGAGGGATCTGAGATTTTCATATTTGAGTTTGGTGTAGGCGGAAGTCAGCAGGGCCAGCCGCCACCCCAGGAGCCCGTCTCGACAGCCGCCTCGCAGCAAATAGGCCCGAAAAAAGGACCAGGCCTGGTGGAGCAGGGGGCTCCACGGGGAGGCCCGTCTGCCTTGGGCGAGATAATCCTCCGCCCGGCCCCTGGCGTAGCGGACCATTCGGCTTCTGTAGTCCTCCAGGGAATCATAGGTGTAATGATCCAGGGGTTGGCTCAACCGCCCCAGTGAGCCATCCAAAACCAGCCCTGGGTGAACCTGAACCTCCTGGTAACGGGCCTTTCCCCTTTGCCACAGCCTGGTTTGAAAATCAGGAAACCACCCCCCATGCCGGACCCAGACACCTCCCACATAGTTCCGCCGGGGCAGTTCCCAGGCCACCGGTCCCGCCCCTTGCCCCGGAGATTGGCGACTGTCGCCGGTTAACAAATCATAACTTCTGACCGTATTCAGAATTTCTGCGGAGAGGGCGGAAGAAACCACTTCGTCGGCGTCGATCAGGAAAACCCAGCGGCCTCTTGTTTTGGAGACGGCTATATTCTTTTGGCGGCCGTCCCCCTTGAACTCCTCGTGGAATACTCTGTCCGTATATCGGCCGGCCAGGGCCGGGGTTCCGTCCGTGCTCCCGGAATCGACCAGTACGATCTCATCGCAGAAAGAGAGACTGGCGAGACATCTATCTATCCGGACCGCCTCGTTAAGGGTGATGATGGCAGCGGAGATATTGATCATTAATGATGGTCAAAAGCCCATATCGGACAGTATAAAGTTGAGGATTTTCTGATCCAAGTCGGCCTTCGCTTCATCTTGGCCGGCATCGGAACTCAGACCGAGCTTTTTTTTCAGATCCGCTATTTTGTCGCCCACCACCCCTTCGATGGCGGCCCCGCCCGAGGCAAGGTAATCGGCGGAAAGACCCAATCTGGTGTGAAATTCAACCAGGATATTGAGCAGCTGGAGCATCAGTCCGTTGTTGGTGGAGGGGCCGGCCGGGGAGGAAGTCGTAGGCGGATCAGCCAATAATTTTAATGTATTATCCATCTCTTGGAGGCCGGTCAGGTGCTCAGCCATTAGCTCTTCGGCAGAGGCCAGACCCTGGACCAGGTTTTTCGCCCCGCCGTTGCGGATTATGAGCCAGGAGAGGAGTTGGCCGGCCACAGGGGAGGGAACCGGTGTTGCACCCGGTTTGGCTGACGAGTTTTTCAACTCTTCCAGGTGGGCGGCCAATTTTTCTTTGAAGCCGTCCACCTCGGCCTTTAATCCGGCAAGGTCGGCGAACGGCGGTTGCGCTACCTGGGACGGCGGAGATGGAGGGGCGGCCAAGGCCACCTCTTCCTGGACCTCCTGGTACCGTTCCTCCACCGGCAGAGACTGGTCCAGGAACAGCTTTTCCCTGTTGGCGTTAAGCTTCTTGATGGTGGAGCGGTAGGCCTCATTGTTTGAGGCCAAGAACAGCGATTTGAAAAGCGGCTCCAGGGGAACCAGGACAAAACCGTCGTCGATTTCAAAGGACTGGGAGAGGGGGTGCAATGATTTGTTGAGTTGGGCCTCGTCAAACTCAGCCATGCCGTCCCAGACCACCTTGATCGCCTTTTTCACCTCCTCGCCTATGGCCAGCTCGTAGACGATCTGAAAAAGGTCGTTGAGGGGGAAGAAAAAATGCTTTACCGTTTTGCTCTCCTTTTTGGGTGGAGGTGGGGGAGGCGGAGGGGGAGCAGATGCGGTCTGCTGCAGGGCCTCCGAAATCCGGTTGAGGAGAGCCAGGGCGGAATTATCCAAGGTTAGACATTTTTCCGAGAACGGGGCCGGACCGGAAGGGACCGGAGTTGATCTGTTAATTTCATCCGCCAGAGACTGTTTTTCCTCCTCGGTCATTATCTCCAGGCCGGAAAAGGAGGCCAGAAGATCTTGGATCTTATTTCCTTCCGCCCTGAGTGCGGCCAAGCGATCCAGATCGTCCTCGATGTTCCTGGGTCCGGCCGCCCCGCCGTCCTTTAGCGGTTCGGCCGCACCCAGCCCCGAGGCAACCTGGCGGGCCAAAAGGCCCAGGCTCTGGTGGTATTTGCGGGCCAGGGTTTGATAGTATTTGCTTTCTTTTTGAGCTTTGCGGGCGCTTGCGGCCTGCTCTTCGCTGAGCGAAGTTTCCCCGGAAAGAGCCGGATCTATGGTCACCATGGGAGAGGGAGGGGCGCCCATGGAACCGATGGAAGAGTGAGCCTCCAGCCGCTCTGGGAGCATCCTCCGGTTTTCGCCGGAATGGGGGGCGATTGGCTCGGGAGCGGTCGGGGCGGAAATGTAGTAGACCGCATCGTCTGTTGAAAGACGGAGGACTCCTGATGTTATCTGGAGATGGACTTCTGTTTTTTCCCGGTCGGTCATGTCTCAACCTCTCTGACCAACTACGGTCCCAATACCTAAAAATGACCGTTAAGGCAGAATATCGACCGCTTATCTGAGTGGTGATGATAGCACAACCAGACAAGGGGAGCAAAGTGAAGAACCATCATCGGTTATCCGGTGTCCAGAAGCGGCTAATTTTCGGTAACAGAGCCCAGGGATGAACCCTTTTGGGAGATATAGCCCAGTTGACCAATACCCGGACCAAACTTAAAATCAGCTTAATTTGGAGGAAGTGGGTAAATGACCAAAAAGAGCGAAAAAGAAAAACGGCTGGGCAGAGAGCAAGCCTTGGAGGCCCTGGCCAATCCCGATGACGAGCGCGATCCGGCCCAGATCGAGGCGGATCTGGGGTTGGAGGAGGGCCAACTGGAACAGTGGCTTAAAAATGATCGGGATTTCAGAAAAAAACTGACCGATTCGATGTCTCCCGAACATTATCTGCTAACCAGATCCAGGATTATGAAATCTCTGGCCGCCAAGGCCAGGGAAGGCAGCATCCAGCATCAGAAATATTTTTTGGAACTGGGAGAGGGCCGAAAGGGTTCCCCCAAAGAGGGGAAAATGGTTGTGGAATTGAAAATAACTCCGGTGAGGCCCATGCGAAAAGATTTGGAGTAGGATAGCCCTCTTCAACTCCAGAGGCCGAAGAGGTCCCAGAACATGGTCCTGATTATTCCTAAGTGCAAAAAGGGAGGTAGGTGTGAACCTGCCGGATCCCGGATCGGATAGCCGGATTGATAGAAGACAGCCGCCATATCGTCATAGAGATGGAAGCCCTGGAAGCACAGGTGGGGTTTATGGATTCCGAGGCCTTTCATACTGCCTACATCGGAGGGTACGGCTCCGGAAAAACCTTTGTCTGCGCCATGAAGGCTCTTGTTCTGGCCATTACCAATAAGGATCTGCCGGGGATGATCCTGGCGCCCACCGAAAGAATGGCCGAGGAGGTGACCGGGCGGGCCTTTATGGAAATTCTCGAAAAATACGGAATTCCCCACAAGTACAAGGCCGCGTCGAAAAAGATCCGTTTTCCCTGGGGGTGTGAGGTCTATCTCCGCTCGGCCCATCAGCCCGACAGGCTCAAGGGTTCCAACTTGGCCTGGGTGGGCCTGGACGAGGCGGCTCAGATGAAGGAGGAGGCTTATTTGGTAGCCCTCTCCAGAGTGAGGCATCCCGCGGCCAGGATGCTGCAGCTATTTATGACCACCACGCCCGAGGGCTTCAACTGGGTTTACCGCCACTATGTGGAGGAACCACCGCAGGACTCCAAGATATTCTGGTCAACCACCAGGGAGAATATCTTTCTGGGACCCGAGTATCTCTCCCGGATGGAGGAGTCCATGCCCTCTCTCCTGGCCGAGCAATACTTGGAGGGGCGGTTCGTCAACACCGCCTCGGGCAGGGTCTACTATGCCTTTGACCGGCGGGTCCATGTCCGGGAGCAGCATTACGATCCGGCTCAAGAACTGGTTGTGGCTTGCGACTTCAATGTCAATCCGATGATATGGGTGATTGCCCAGGAAAGCGAAGGACGGGTCTGCGTTCTAGATGAGATAGTCCTCCGGGAGGCGGACACGACTCAGGCGGTGGAGGAGGTTGCGGTCCGCTTTGGCGTGGACCCTCGGATGGTGGATGTCTACGGCGATGCGGCCGGCAATCATCGGGATACCAGGCAGGCGGGACGGGCCGATTACACCATTATTAAGGACATGCTCAAGGGGGTCAGGCTGAGGGTGCCCAGCGCAAATCCGGCCGTAAGGGACCGGGTGAATACGGTAAATCTTCTGCTGCAATCCAAGAGCAAAGCCGGGGGGGTGGTCGTCGACCCCAAATGCAGAGAGCTGATCAAGGATTTGGAGACCCTGGTATATAAGGAGGGCAGCCGGGGGGGCCAGATAGACAAGTCTGACCCGGGTCGGACCCACGCCTCGGATGCCTTGGGGTATTACCTCTCCAGGAGATTCCCGATCAGGAACAGGGCCAGAGGGTATCGGTTTTAGGGATCGCAAGGGATGGATTCTTTGGGGGCACCGCTTCTAAAAGAGCTCGAGGAGAATGACTAAACCCGATCGGTTGGGGATAATTTATATTAATATCCAATAAATTAGGGGAATTGACGCCCTCCCCGGAAAACCTATAATGGCTTGTAGGCTGAAGGAAGTGGGCGAAACCGTCGGGTAATCCCGGCGGCTTTTGGTTTCAGCCATCTCTCCTTTAGCGCCGGGTGGCACCCGGCGGTTCCTTGGACAGGCCCCTTGCCCGGATGGGTGGGGGGCTTGTTGTTTAACAGGTGGGAAGCAGTTCAACGCCCGTGGGGCAGAACGGTTGGCAAAGGGTTGGATGATGAACAAGGGAATCGATTTCAGGCAGGTCCATCCTGTGTATAAGGAAAACCTGTCCCGCTGGAACTATTTACGAGATCATTACACCGGCGGTCTGGATTATGTCAGAAAGGGTTACCTGTCCCGCCACGAACGGGAGAGCGGAGACAATTTTCGGCGGAGGCTGGGCGACTCCCGCTATCCCAACTACTGTAAACCCATTAATAACCTTTTCGTCTCCCATCTTTGGCGCCGCAAACCGCGGCGAAGCCTACCCCCCCGATTGGAGGCCCTGACCTGCGATGTGGATCGCTTCGGCACCGGGGCTAATACGTTCATGAAACAGCTGACCGTATCTGCCGGGGTGGAAGGCCACGCCTTTATTTTGGTGGACGCTCCCAGCGGTACCCGACCCCGAACCAAGGCGGAAGAGGAATCCTCCCGGTTGAGGCCCTATTTTGTCCACCTTTCGCCCCAGCAGGTTCTGAGTTGGGAGTTTGAAACGGAAAGCCCGGAAAGGTTCGGGCAACTGAAACAGGCGGTTCTCCAAGAACCCCGGTCGGAACGGGACAAATCCGGCGGAAAGAGGCGATACCGGGTTTTCAGCCCCGAGTCATGGCAGGTGTGGGAGCAGGGTGTCGGCCGCGGTCAGCCGGAGCTATTGGCTCAGGGTAGAAATTATTTGGGCGAAGTACCATTAATACCGGTCTACAATCTCCGGGCCGGGGTCTTTATGGGGGAGTCCACCATCGAGGATATCGCCGTCCTCAACCACTCCCTGTACCAGAAAACATCCATCCTGGACGAGGCCGAGTACTGGGCCGGATTTCCCCAACTGGTCATTTTCACTGACGAGGACGTGGCCGAGGTGGAGCTCAGCCAATCGCGGGCGCTCCAGTTCCGGCCCGGAGACGATGCCCGGTTTATAGAGCATTCCGGCAAGGCCATCGAGTCCCTGCGGGCCAGCGTACGGGAGATTAAACAAGATATTTTCCGCATCGCTCTGAAACAGATCAGCGAGCCCAGCCAAGGGACCGGGGTGGAATCGGCCGCCAAACGCAGGATTGACCGGTCCGAGTTCGTGGCCTCCCTGGAGGAGCGGTCCCACAATTTCGAGGAGGCGGAGCAAAGGGCCTGGCAACTGGCCGCTAAATGGATGGGTGAAAGCCCGGAAAATATCGAAGTGGAGTACAACCACCGCTTCGATATCGAGGCTTTGTCGGAGACAACGGGCCAGTTTTTCCTGGATCTGGGCGAAAAGGGGTATCTGGAAAAAGAACAGGTGATCAGGGAGCTCATCAGGCACGGCCTTCTGAGCGAGGATCTCGATCATGAATGAGCAGCTAAGCAGTAAGTCGGGAAGATAAGGTTTCAAGAAGGCCACGGGATCGTGGCCGAAGCAGAAGGGGAGGGTATGTGAGCCAACTAACTGCTGACGAGAACGAGTCGGGGAGGGAAGCGAGTTCCGTGATCGACCGGGAGACCTTCCGGAAGGTGGTGCGCCAGCGGCAGAAGATGAAAGCGGAACTGCGGCAGCTGCAGGAAAAAATGTCGGCCTTGCCCCAGGATTGGGCGCAAAGGATGCCTGGTTGGCTGGAACTGGAGAAGGCGGCTGGTGAAGAGGTCCCGGAAGGGGTGGAGGCCCCATCGGAACCAGGCCCGGAATCGGCTGAAGAGTCGGGGAACGGGCTGGGAGACGAAGAAATCGCCCTGGCCCCGGAGGATTTCGGGGAACAACCTGTGAGCCGGGAATCGTCGGGAGTAGGTCAACCTGTCGAACCCCCGGACTGGGTGGAGAAGGAAAAAAGGTATCGTCAAGAGATCGCGGAGTTGACCCTGACGGGGATGATCCGGGAGGCGGCCAGGGAGATGGGCGCCTACGACCCTCAGGATGTGGTGGACCTGACCAGAGGGTTCTTTAGCGCAGCCTATGAGGACGGGGCCATAACCATGGCCCCGGGACCGGCCCTGAAGGGAGTGGGCGGCGAGGTGTCTCTCTCCGATAAGGACCAGGAATTCACCCTGAAGGGGGTGATCTCGGCCTTTCTCCAAGGAAAACCGCACCTGGTCAGGGCGGGGTTCAGGCCTGGGTCGGGTCTTGTTTCCGGTCCGAACAACCTGTTAGCCGGACAAGCCCCGGATAGGGAAGATCCGGCCAGAACCATGCTCCAGGAAAGGCTCCGTGTTCAGAATCGGCTCGGTTAGCCTGGTGATTCAACGGATAAAGCAGCCGGGAAATTCCTTCTCTGCGGCTAGATTAGAACCTTTCCAACATTCGGGGGGGGCGTGGTCCGGCAATGGCTGGTCATCGGGTCTGGTCTCGGTTGAGCATAAGCAGGCCAGTTCCTGAAAGAAAACCCGAGTTAGATGGCCCTGTCCAAAAGCTCGTCTTACCATCGGGCAACGGCCTGAAAAAACATTAAAATGTTTCGCCCAAATAGCTGCATGGCTATGACCGGCGAAGAGGAGATATTAAAAATGGCTTATGGAACTTCCCCGGCGATGTATGTCGGGACCGATTCTTTGGGCGGGTTTCAGGTTGACACCATCCTTACCCAGAAAGCCTTTCACAAACCCCAGCCCCTGGCCCGGTTCCGCCAGTTCCTGGAGATGAAGATCGAAGAGGGCAGGAGAGGCGGAGACACGGTCTATTTCACCAAATGGGCGGATATTTCCACCCAGGGCGACCGGGTGGCCGAATCGTCGACCATCCCGGTGGACCGCTCCTTCACCCTGTCCCAGGCCACGGCCCTGGTGGAAGAGTTCGGCAACTCGGTCAGTTTCCACTCCAAGCTGTATGACTTGGCCAATGTGGATGTTCAGGAAGAGATCGCCGTGGGGCTGCTTCACGACGAGGTCAAGGCCATGGACGCCTACATCGAATCCAACGTCTTTGACCAGTGCTCTTTGCGGTATGTGGGCACGGCCACGGATGGAGGGGTTTTCACCACCGATGGGACGGCCACGGCCACCAATACCTCGGCCTTCAACTCATACCACCTGCGCCAGATGCGCAAGAAGCTGAAGCAGCTCAACGCGCCGCCCTTTGACGGCAGCAATTATGTTCTCATCGCCTCACCTTCGGTGATGGACAATCTTTTCACCGACGACTCGTGGCAGAAGGCCGAGATTTACGGCAACGCCGCAGAGGGGTTGTTGGGCGGCGAGGTGGGCCGCCTGTTCGGGGTTCGAGTGATCGAGGCCGGACACGCCCTGAGTGACCCATTTACTCACTCCACCCTTTCGGGGGAGGCCTATCTGCTGGGGGCTGGTTTCGGCTTCGAGGTCCTGGTCTCTGCTCCTGAGGTCAGATCCAATGTGGATCTGGCCAAGAACATGGGCTCCGCCTCTGATTTCGGCCGGAAACTGGAGGCGGCCTGGTATGAGATGGCCGCCTTCGGCACGTTGTGGAACGAACCCGGGGCCGGGAAACAGTGCAATTGCATTAAGTGGGATTGCGCCTGAATCGAGTTCTTATGACGGTGGTCCCAACAAGGTCCCGGTTGCGGTACCAGGGGTGTGTCCCTGACATCACAGGGCGGTTTTCAGCCGGGACATTATTTTGATTATCACTCTATTGAACCCATCCCGGGCATAGTTCGGCTGATCCGGCCGGACAGCTGATCTACAATCAAGGGGGCATCCTCCTGGACTAACCTGGATAGGGGCCTGGAAGTGAAAACTCTGATAATCCGCCTGGGCGCCATCGGCGATCTGATTTTCATCCCTCCGGTTTTGAAGGCCCTGAAGGAGGGGGGCGATCAGGTGGGGCTGGTTTGCAAACCCCACGGCCGGGCCGTCTTCTACGGCTCGGGTTTGATGGACCGCCTTCATGTCTGGAGCCAAGAGGATGAGGCCGAGGCCTCCGGTAAAAGTGGCGGCGAAGACATATTCGAATCGATCCGGGCAATCGCCCACAAAAAGTATGGTTCAGGGTACGACCGGATCCTAAGTTTGGACAACATAATCGAGAACCATTATCTGTGGCCCACCAGGCGCACTGCGGTTGTGGGGAGGTCCCAAAACGGGACCTGGGTGTGCCAGAGGGAGGATCATTCCCCCTGGGAAAGGGGAGAGCGCCCTTTCCGCTACGACAATTATTACGAGGTGATGCTGACCGCAGCCGGGCTGGGGGCCCCTTCCAGGCCCGAACCGGTCTGGCGAGTGTTGCCCAGGGAGCGAAGCTGGGCGGCTAAATTCAGGCGGAAAAATGGACTAGTGAAACGCAGACTGGCGGTTTTTCAGCTGACCGGTTCCGGGCCGACCAAGGCCTGGCCCTACTGGCCCCACCTGGCCCGGGCCCTGCTCCGGGCGGCGCCCGACTTGCGGATAGTCACCCTGGGGGTCCAGGCGGATCAGTTGCTGGAGTGGGATTGGGCCGATTTGGACCCCAGGATCGTGCCCTTGGCCTCACGGCAGACGGTAGTGGGGGGCGGATATAAAAATTCCTGGAACAGGCTGAGGAGGGAGGTGGCCTTGATCGAGGCGGCCGATCTTTTTGTTGGCCCTGACAGCTCCACCCTGCATTGTGCCGGCGGCATGGATACTCCAAAAGTTGGGTTAATGACCATCTGCCACTCGAAAAACCTGCTGACCCATTACCGCAACTGCGTGGGGATTCAATCCAGGGCGCCTTGCAGCCCCTGCGGAAAGTTGACCGTCAATTGCAAACGGGGAGCTTTGACCGGAGCGATTTTGTGTATGGAGATGATCGAACCGGGTCTGGTTCTGAAGGCCTCGCTCAAAGCCTTGGGAGGGAGATGTGATGACAGCGGAAAAGAAAAGGAAATCGGCTGGGAAAAAAAGGGAAGGGAAAAGAACCGATCCTCAGAGGGGTTTTGATCCGGATCGGCCCTTTGCCGAGGGGGTTCGGGAAGGCCGATCTTTTTATATACAGGACGGGATCGAGTACCTGAAAAAGGGGCTGATCGATGGCTGAGACCCTGGGCTCTCTGATCGACAAGCTGAGCGTGGCCAACATCCGGCTTTGGCATCTGGAGGATCAGCGGCGTGACCGGGGTCTTCCCGACCAGGAAAGGCTGGCCGCGGCAGACGCGGTGAGCGTGGTCAACGGCCAGCGCAACAGTCTCCTGGACGAGATAGATCATTTTTTGGATGAGGCCTTGAAGGGGCGGGCGGCCTTATGCAGTCCCAAGATGAAGCTTTACTGATGTACGGCCGGAAAGCAACTCCGGCCCATGCCTTCGGATCAAAGGTGGACCATGTCCGTTAGTCTAAACACCACAGTGTGTTCCGGTACGGCCAACAGTTATGCCGATCTGACCGCAGCCGAGGATTATTTCGGCGGCGATCATGCTTTGGCCTCGATCTGGACCGGATTGAGCGACGACGAAAAAGGGCGGCTGCTGATCAGCGCCTCCAGGGTAATCGACCGAAACCAATGGCGGGGAATGGCGTTGACCTCATTGTTCGAGTCCTCCCTGGCCCTGACCCAGGCTTTGGCCTTTCCCCGAAACGACCAGGAATATAGATCCGGGTACGCCGACTCGGGCTCCCTGACCACCTTGGTGGACTCCACCCTGGCGGACCATGATTACTGGCCGGACGATTATTTCCAGGAAGGCTCGGTCCTCCTGGCCAGCGGCTCGAATCGGGGGTTGATAAGGGAGATTGAAGGTTTCATTTCCGCCACCGGAAGCCTGACTCTGGCCGCCTTCCCCGAGGCCCCAGCTCCGGGGGACAAATATTTTTTGATCTGGCCTTTGGAGAAGAGAATTGTGAGGGCCTGCCTGGAGCAGGCCGCGCATCTATACCAGGCCGGATCTCCGAGTCTGGCCGACATGGGTACGGCCGGAGTAACCGCAGTATCGGTGGATGGGCTTTCGCTCAAGTTTGCCGGAAAAGCCGGGAGCGAGCTTTGCGCCCGGGCCAGGTCTCTGCTGAGCGGTTACCGCGTTTCCGGGCCCAGGCTGGGGAGGAGCTGATGTGGCAAGGAGCCATGGCCGCCCTGCGGCGGGCAGTCAGGAGTTTTACCCAGGACAGGGGGCTGGGAACCGAGGTGGTCTACCGCAGGATCGTGGGTATGGGTTTTGATGCCCAGTTGCAGGAGGTTACTCCCACCTATGTGGATACATCCGTGCGTGCCATTGCTGGGCAATTGACCAAAAAGAGTGGAGGGTCTGCCGAGACCTCCCTGGGGGAGACGACCAGGGCTTTCATTCTGGCCCAGCAGGATCTGGAGAGCGATCCCCTGCCGGGGGATTTGATTGTGCTGGGCGCTGACACCTATCGGGTCAGGACGATTGTTCAAGATCTGGTTGGGGCCCGCCATCGGATTGAGGCTGAGCTGTTGTGACCAACTGGGGAGAGGCTTTAAAAAAGCAGGCCCGTTCTGCGGCCAGGGAAACGGTGGAGGAAACGGCCCGGAAGCTGGCGGCTAGGGCCGCAAGCCTGACTCCGGTGAAAACAGGGAAGCTGAAAGCCGGCTGGCAGGTCGTCGACGACCCCGGCCAGGGGGAGGATCGAGCCGGAGATGGAGCTGGAACGGGAGGAAGCGGGGATAATCGAAGGTATGTGGTCAACCTCACCTCCTACGCTCAGGCTGTGGAGCTGGGGACTCTGGGCCGGCCGGGCCGCTGCATGGCTCAACAGGCCATGGACCAGGCTGCGGGCGGGATGAGCGAGCTGTTTGTTTCCAAAATGAACCACCGGATCGAGACAACAGGGGGTGATGATTTTGAATCCGTCAACCAGTCTGCTGAACCTGAAGAAATCCTTGGAGACGCATCTGGAGTCGACCCTTGACGGCAGCGGTCTGGCCTTTGATTGGGAAGGGGTGGTCCAAAATTTGAGGGAGAGCCCGGAGGTGGTCCAGCCCCGCTTGCGAATGGTTCTACAGAAAAATATGGGTAAAGGACCAACCGGATGGGCGATGAATCTCAGGTTCAGTCTATCTTTCAACATCTTTGTTCGGGACAGCGGCTATGCCGGCCGTTTGGCGGAGATCAGGGACCTCCTGGCCGGCGCCTTTCCTCCCGGAGGATGGGTCTCCTTCGTGGACTACACGGCCGACCCGGTAGGAGAAGTGGACAAGATAACTATCCGTTCCATCACCGTGGATCAGCCTTTGCCCACCAAGGATGGCTATCTTCAACACAACCTTACGGTCAGCGGCGAACTGGTGCAGGATTGGGCCGCGTCAGCCTGAGGCCCAGAAGGGGCCGGGTTTTCTTATTCACCAAAGGGCAGGCGATATACTCCTTCCAGGCCAGCCATCTGGCCTATCAAGGGCCCTTGGCGGTTTATTCTGAAAACCGGCGTCCGGTTTGCGACCGGAGGAGGGTCCGCGGGTACGCTTCCGAAAAGCTCGACCCTTCGGGTCTGGAATTAGGAGGGTTCGTCTCAGGCTTAAGGATGGAAACAGTCCGGAAAAACCTGTCGGAGGCAGACGAATTGGGCGTCTCCTGGCCTGATCTGGGGTCAATCCGGCTTGGGGGGCTCGAACTGAAGGAAATTGAGCTGAAACCCCTGCCGGGAGGTGTGCTGTTTAGGCCGTCAGGCCAAGTCAGGGGGCCGATATCGCGTGAAGGATGGACCAGGGGCGGACAGGCCCTCAAAAGCAAGGAGTAAAGGATGAAATTCACTAACCGTGATGGTGAGATACGGCTTTATGACGGATCGGCGACGCCCTATTATCTGGGAATCATTTTTTCCGGAGGCGATCTGTCGGCCCCTTTGGGGCCGCCCCGGCCCGAAGAGGAATTGGTTCTGGACCGTCAGCGAATGGACAGCAACGCCTGCTATGTTCGCGGGTCCGATGCGACCCTGATGGCCCCGCTGGAGGTTTCCTTCTCGGTGAACGTGACCAGCCATGCCACTTTCGGCTATCTGCTGGACTGGCTGGAAGGAAACACGGTCAACGGAAATACGATCGTTTCAACCAAGGGCACCACCCAGCGGGACGGATCCACCACCAATCCGGTCTTCATTGATGAAGACAAGATATGCTCCAACCTGGAATACCGTTTGGACGGGCCTTCCAGCGACCTGATCTGGAAGTACGCTGAGGTGTATTTCCCCCTTAGCGGCGCGGTCATGACCGAGACCGACGACGGGATCAAGGTGGAGTTGAAAGGCCAGGTCTACGGAACCATATCCCGGGCGGCCTCATTCACTTCTGGCCTGGACGTGACCTCATGAGCCGACCGGACCCGAGGGTCAACCGGGTCGGCTCCCTCCAGGGCGGGGCGTCCCTTTTTGACAGCAGGGGGTTTTCCAGGGTCAAGGTCACCAGGGACGGAACTGAGGAGATTCTGGAATTGCCCATCCGCTCCAGCGGCATCTGGGAGATCATGGAGGAGATGTCCCGCCGGGCGCCCCGGCCGCCTTTCCGGGCCGAGTGGGTGGCGTCCGATTCGGATCTGGGGCGTCAACTGGGTCTGGACCGGGACAGGCCGGTTCTGGCCTTTGACACCACCGATTCGGATTATCTGGAACGTTTGGCGGCCCACCATCAAGAGGTGCTGTGGCGGGTTCTGGTGGCCGGAATGGATCTGCCGTTTTTGGACGGGGACGGCCGGGAGCTGGCCGGACTGGATGATCGCCGAAGGGTGTTGCGCGACAGCGGTCTGACCCAGCACCAGGCCGAAAGGATCTTCCGGGATATCCAGAACCTGACCAGGCTTGAGGAGGAGGAGGAGGATTTTACCTCCGCCAGGTCCTGAATTTGGACATGGAGGCCTGGCGTAAACTTACCGGCCCGCCCACGGCAGCCGACTCCCGATCGCCGATGAGTGATCCGGTCGGCGCGGCCATGGCCCAGGAGGCGGCCGTCATGATAAATATGGGCGTTGACCCAATTAAGTACTGGTCCTGGCCCAGGTGGCGGCGGAAGCTGGTGTTGCTGAGTCTGGCCCTGAAACAGGGGCAAGAGGGCGGGCCAAGCGATGCTCTGCCGGAATGGAGGACTCCCTCATAAGGAAAAGCCATGGAAGGATTAATTCTCGAGGTCAAGGCTGACATCAGCCAGTTCGAGGCGGCCATGACCCGTCTTCAGACGCTGACCCAAGGCGGGTTGGCCGGTTTCAACGAGTCCCTTTTCGGCCTTGGGGAAGCGGTGGGCACGGCCCTTAGCGGGCTGGAGGAGTTCTCCGCCCTGATCCAAGAGCAGGATCAGAGTTGGACCGCCTCCGCCTCGGCCCTGACCGTCTACAAGGCCGGACTGATCCAGATCAAGAGCGCAGTGCGCGGGCTGGCCGATCAGACGGCCCAGGCCGTGTCCCGGGTAAAGGAGCTCCAGACGGCCTTGGAGGCGCTGCCCAAGCGTGTGGAGATCGAGATCGTTCTGACCAAAACAGGGACGGTCCCCACATTTCATCAGGGCGGCTTGGTGGCCGGGCCTGTCCTTTCGCCGCCCCTGGCCCACTCCGGGATGTACCTCGCCCCGCCCGGGCCTGAGGAGCGGGATGTCCGGGTTTTGACCGGCGAGTACGTTCTCTCCCGGGCCGGAGTGAGAACCCTGGGCCTGGCCGCGCTCCGGGCGGCGGACCAGGGGCGCTCCGCCGCCGCTCCGGTACAGGTGGCGGAATCCAAAGGGGTTGAAAACCATTACCACATTGAGTCCATGATCCGGGTGGACGGGTCGTTGATAGCCGACGAGACGGCCTTGAGCGAGTTCGCCGACCGGATAGGCCGGGAACTGGATTGGCAGGCCCAGGGGAGGACAGGTTGAGCTACTGGTTTTCAAAAACGAATTATCTCTCCTCGGCCGCCTTGGAGGTCTCCTCCCAGGCGGCGGGGGTGGTGGGTTATCCCCTCAAGGAGGGCTCGGGCAGCGCGGCCGCGGTGACTGCGGGGGAGTATGCCGGCCCGGCGGGCACCATTTATCTGGTGGAGATTGATTCAGTCGCTTCCGGCAAGGAGATAGGCCGGGCCACCT
Source organism: Desulfarculia bacterium (assembly GCA_963662305.1). Taxonomy (GTDB): domain Bacteria; phylum Desulfobacterota; class Desulfarculia. Next base: position 926,485 of record OY759352.1, read on the forward strand.
TCCGCTGGAAACGGGCCGATTCGGTCGGCGGTTGGGAGGAGGTCAACCGGTTCACCTCGGCCTCGGTCGTCTCCCTGGACCGGGGAGTAAAGATAAAGTGGATGAGCGGGTCCGGGGACGATTTCGCGCTGGGCGACAGGTGGACCATAGAGACGCCCAGCCCCTTTGGCCCGGCCGGGCTTTACGACCTGAACCGGGACACGGTTTTCAGGTCGGGTGGACTGGATGATCCCACCTGGATCAAAGCCGACCTGGGCTCGGCCAGACAGGCCGGGGCCTGTTTTATCCTGGATCATAATTTTTCCGCCTCGGCGACCCTGACTCTCCAGGCCAATTCGGCGGACGACTGGACGGCTCCGCCCTATGAACAAAGCCTCTCTTATGGTCAGGACAGGATCGGTCTGCTCTTGGATCAGACCTATCGCTACTGGCGATTGGTGGTGCAGGACCCCACCAACCCTGCAGGGCTGATCGAGATCGGCGAATGGTTTCTGGGCGACGGGTTGGACTCCGGTCTCCTCCTGCCTGGCGGCCCGGCCAGGGGCCTGGACGGATCCGAGCTGGACTGGCTCCCCAGGCAGGTCTTTTCCGGAACCTTCGTGGCTCCCAGTTCGACTGTCCTGAGCGCGCTCATGGAGTGGTACGAGGAGTTGCTGACGGCTGACAGCAGAAGGATGTGTCCCTTTTTATTTTGTACGGACCAGGAGAATCCCGGTTCAAATACCTATCTGATGCGTTTTCAGGGCCGAAATCTGAATCACGGCCAGACAGGCCCTGATTCATACCCGGTCCAGATGAGCATGATCGAAGTGGAGAGAACCAATGTATGAGCGCTCCGCCGCCTTTGCCGCCCAGGCCCAGGCAGACCGCCAGCCCATGTTTATTTTGGGCCTCAGAAGCCCAGGCGGCCGGCGGCTTCATGCCAAGCACACCCCGACCCTGGCCCAGACAGGCTTTACCTCGGCCGTTTACGCGGATGGGGCCTGGCTGGCAGACGGGAACACCTCCGCCGGAGTGGGTTCCGAGCCGATTATCTCCCGGCGGCGGGATATCCTGAAGTTTGGAAACATAAAGGAATCTTTGGCCGGACGCACCGGAGAACCCCTGTCCATCCTGGCCGGAGGACGGACCGTGGAACTGCAGGTAACCCTGGATAACGACCTGGAGCCCGAGGGCTGGAGGTATTTTCCCAAGGTGGCCGCCATTGAAGGCCTGGTGGGCAAGAAGGCCGAGGTGGAGGCCACGTATCCGGGTCTGAACCAGCGCGATGCCCTGCGCCGTTTTTCAGGTCGGGTGCGACGGGCCGAACTGAGCAGGGAGTCGGTCTCTCTGCGGTTGAGGGCGGTGTGATGAGCGCCGAGGATTTTACGGATCTGCAGGAGTACCTGATTCTGCCACGCTCCGGAAGATATTCCGACCCCAAACGGAGCGGCGAGGTCCTGCCCCTGGTCTATGGCGACTGTACCGTGGGCGGTGCCGGCGGAATATGGACCTGCCCCTGTGTGGATTCGAGCAATTACGTCTACGCGCTGGCGGCCCATCCGGTTCTGAGTGTCGCCCAAGGCAACGAGGTTACGGTCTTTGATTCGAATAACCAGGAGGTATCCGCCTCCGAATACAGCTTTAATCCAGACCACGATTTTGAGAGCCGGGGCCCGATCGCCACTTTGACCTTCAGCAGCGACAAGTCGTCCTCGGAACCGCTAAGTGTCAGAGCCAAGGGAAAGGCGGAGGGGGGGGCTTATCCAGAACCCCATCGGGGTGGTCCTGGATTTTCTGAATACCTGGGTCCAGGTGAAGGAGGACGAAATCGACGGAAGCTGGGCCACTAGGGTCAAGTCCACCTTGGAGGGGCTCGGTTTGCGCTTGGCCGGGGTGATAACCGGGGACTGCCGACCGGACCTGATACTCAGCCAGATGTTGCGGCTCATTGCCTCCTGGTGGAGGGCAGGGTCGGGAGGCCTGGTCTTCCGGCCCCATCTGGGGGCCGGAGGTCTGCGGGAGTCGGATGTGGTGGCCCATCTGAACGACAAGCAGCTGGATTATGACAGGCTCAAAATAATCTACGACGAAGAACAGATCTGCACCAGGGCGGCCGTGTACTACGGCTATAATCCAATCACCGCTGAGTATGAGGAGTTCGACAACGGGGAGACCAGGGCCGCCTTTGACATGGAGTCCCGCTACAACAAAGCCTATCTCCAGCAGTTCCAACTGCCCTGGGTCCGGTCATCCGCTACCGTGGCCGTTCTGCAGAATTTGATCACGGCGGGCTACGGCCAAGCTCCGGCCCTGCTCCAAGCGGACTTGAAAGGATCGAATCATATCCACCTGGAGCAGGGCGACGTGGTCTGCATCTCGGTGGACTGGCTATTGGACCGGGAGTTGACTCCTCTGAGAAACCAGTTGTTCCGCCTGATTTCGCTCAAGTGCTCCCTGGAGAAGAACAACCCCGGCTGGATAGAGGCGGTGGACCTCAATTCCTTCCTGACCAAGGCCTATCCTGCAGACGGCGGCCTGGAGGCCGGGGGTGGTTACTTGGCCGGGGGGGAGAGGGACCGCCAAAGGTACTCCTGATTGTAAGTTTTTGGCACTCGCCGTGACCGGAGAACAACATCCACAAAGGAGTGGGCAATGGCCCAGCAAATAATTAATTACGATGAAGAGATGGTGGGAGCCAATCATCCCACCAAGAGCGACACCCTGAACAGGGGGTTTCTGGTCAGCCACGCCGAAAACGGCGGGGTCCGCAATGGAAATGCTTTTCCGACCTCCGACCTGGAGGACCGGATGCTATTTTATCGAACCGATATAGACCGGCTGTATCTGTACGATCTGGGTGATACGGCCTGGCGTCCCTCGGGAGCCATGATGCAGTGGTTGACCTCGGCCACGGCCGTGATCAGCAACGGGATCGCCACCAGTTGGACCACGGTGGACTGTTCATCAATCGTCCTGGCCGGCGCCATGGCGGTTTTACTGGACGTGGAGCTGATTATCCCCACAGGCTCCACCTACTACCCCATTCTGTATCTCCGCCAGGACTCAACCAATGCGGCCGAACAGAGACTCCGTTCTCCCTATAATGCTTCAAACTCCAATATGAGCACCTACCATCAGATGGTCGCGGCTCTGGATTCAAACCGGTCTTTCCAGTATAAAATCGACCAGAACGGGCATTCCGGCGAGGTTACCTTGAAAATAGCGGGGTACATGTAATGGCGATTTTGAAGACAGTCTATGAGGTTGCCACCGGAAAGCCGATATACGAGGGGTTCGGGGCGGATCCGAGCGAAGAGGGGCCCGGGTGCGGGGTGATCGAGACCGAACTTCCCGCCTTTGAGGAAGCCCAAGCCCTGCCGGTCTGCGGGATTCAGTTTCTTTGGATTATGGACGGGGAAAGGGTATTGAAAGAAAACTATTCCCATTCAAAGTTTAGTTGCGACGGGCTGACGGCCACCTTGGGAGCCGGACATATTTTCGGGGATGTCCACGCGGAGGTGACGGAGGCGGACTCTTACACCTTTGCCCAGCCCGAGGCCGAAGTGGCCCTGGCCCTGGATGCGGCCCTGGACGAACTGGGACAGCCCCAGCTTCAGCCCTACCAATGGTTTCCGGCGGCCGAACCGGCCGAAACAAAAGGCGATCTGCCTACGGGATGGACTCTGGTCAAGGCCGACCTGCTGAGGGGCATTCTTCCGGCCGGGTCCCGATCGCTGGCCGACCTGCAGGAGGAGGAGTGATTATGGCGGGAAAGCTCATCTCGGGACGTCCGTTGACCAAAGACGACCAGCTTAGCGGGCACGAGATCCGGGTCAGGGCGAAGTCCCTTCTCAAGGGGATCCAAGACCAGGCCACCAGGGAGGCCTTGGGATTTATTATCGAACACCTGGAGCCATCCTTGGCCGCAAAACGGTAAGGGTCGAGGTATTTGGAAATGAACGGTCTTTCCCCCGCCTTGAGCATGGCTGTGCCGGTCCTGCCCCGGTTGGTCGCCTTCATGTCACCGTCACTCCGGGATTCCATGGCCGGGGAACTGGAGGCCTTGAGCCGCAAGGCCCGGGCGAGCGACAATCCTGTCGATGATGTGGTTTTGGGGCTGGTAGCCGAGCTGCTCGGCTTTGATTCGTCTGATCAGGCCTGGCCATGACCGGAAGGCCATGTTTCGGTCTTGACCGTAAAGGACAGCCGCAGGTCCAGGGCCTGCCAGACCACCAAGCGGCTTACCGTCGGTTTGCCGCTGAAGATAAAAAAATCGCCGCCGGCCTCCTTGATCCGGACCAGGGCCCGCAGGCCGGTGGTCTCCAGAAAATCCAGCAGGGTCCGGCCTGGCTCGGCAGCCATAACCAGGCATAAGGGGGACCTGTCCGGCTCCCCCGCCAGTTGTTCCAATTCTTCCGACCAGGCCTCTTCTATTTTGGGCGGCACTACTTCCGGGGCCTGACCGTCAACGAAAAGATCGGGGGACGCGTTTCTTGGAGCGGCTGGAAAAGGGATGACCTTTCTTTGGTGGATCCGTTTTTGAGGCGGGGCGGCCATTATTCTTTGGATTCCCCCCCGTCCGGATTGGTCGAAGACTTTGCCGGGGCCTGTTTTTCCGGCGGGTCGCTAAGGGGCACCACTCGCACGTAGCGCCCGCCGAACAGTTGATCTTGGTGGGCCCAGGTGTTTAGGAATTTGTCAAGTTTACCCTTTTCATCAGATGTTATCTTGACAAACCGGACCCCCATTCCGTCGTTTTGGCCGGTGGTGTTTTTGTTCAGCCAGATCACTTCCACCTCGCAGGATATCTGGTCGTCACTGGAGGGCAGATCGAAAATAAGCTTAAATCGGGTCCATAATTTAAAAGGTTGGTCTGTTCTTATAAACAGGCCGCCGCCCGGGAAAGTGGTCAGATAACTCTTGACCAGGGTTTCCGCGTCGAAAAATCGATGATGAATCACGGGAAGCGCTTGGGTCTCGGTCATTGTTTTCCCTATCTCCCGTTTTGTTGCATGTGTTCCCGGGTCGCCTTCCTCCGCCTGTTTGACGGGGGTGGATACCCGGAGAAAAAAGGCCTTTTCCCGGAGAGGTTTGTCTGGAAGAGTAGACCGCCCTCGTTCTCCTCCGCAGGGGGAATTTTATTTAATCCCCGGACGGACAAGCTCGGCCTCTACTTTTTCCGGCTCCCCGGCATTATATAATACTATATTCCGGAGGTGGGTATAAGAGCCAGGGTCAATCCCCTTGAAGTTGATGGCGAACCCGGAAGTCTCCAACCGGCTGACCTGGCCTTCGATCCTCACCGTTTGATCCTCCGAGGGTCCCAGGAGAATAACCACCTCGCACGGCTGTCCGATTTTAACCTTCTCTTCCGTCTCCGCGAAAAGGCCGTTGATGCTGATGTCGCGGAGAACAACCTCTCGGAGGCGGGCCCCTTCCAGCCATATCTCCGCCCGGCCGTGATAAACTGCTCTGGTGCGACCGCGACGCTCGTGATCCATGTTCATAGAAGACTCCCCGGACTCCGATCCCCATTTGTTGATATCAATCTTATCCTTTCTAATAGAACGGCTCAAGTTTTTCCGAATACTCTTCGCCCCCTGCGTAACCCTGCCTTCTGCTGCTGCTTTTGCAACAGCCGCAAAATAAGTCCGGACCGGACTTCGATGACCGGCCTTACCAAAAAAATCCCCCCTTAATTTCGATGCCGTTCCCCCATATTTTTCTTTGCTCCGGACCCCGCTCATAATAATCTGATTTGGACAAGAGGCAGAGGAGCTTACCCGCATCCCAATCGGGGACTTCGCCAGGGGCATGAGCCCGGAGCGATCGGAATTTGGTTTGCCCCTGACCGGATATTCTGATATATAAAGCCACCGCGGATTGACCAATGAATATATTAGGTATCTCAGCTTTCTATCACGACTCGGCCGCCTGCCTGCTGCAGGAGGGGAGGATTGTGGCCGCGGGCCAGGAGGAACGCTGGTCGCGCAAAAAGCACGACTTTCGGTTCCCCACCCGGGCAGCCGGATACTGTCTGAAAGAGGCCGGCATAAAAGCGGACCAGCTGGACCTGGTCGTCTTTTACGACAAGCCTTTTATCAAATTCGAGAGGCTCTTGGAAACCTACCTGGCCTTTGCTCCGGTGGGGATCAAGTCCTTTCTCATGGCCATGCCGCTGTGGATCAGACAGAAATTGTGGCTTCCGGACGTTATCAAAAAGGAACTGGGCTACGAAGGCCGAGTGCTGTTCACGGAGCACCATCAGTCCCACGCCGCCTCGGCCTTTTTCCCTTCGCCCTTTGAGGAGGCCGCCTTCCTGACCCTGGACGGGGTGGGGGAGTGGACCACCACCTCCTACGGTCTGGGCCAGGGCAACAAAATAAAGATCATGGGGGAGATCCACTTTCCCCATTCCCTGGGCCTGCTCTATTCCGCCTTTACCTACTTCACCGGGTTCAGGGTCAATTCCGGCGAATACAAGATCATGGGCCTGGCCCCCTACGGCGATCCCAAGTATGTGGACACCATTCTCACGGAGCTGATGGACCTCAAGGAAGACGGGTCTTACAAGCTCAACATGAAATATTTCAACTACTGCCAGGGCCTGACCATGACCAACCGCAGGTTCGCCGAGCTTTTCGGCGGACCGCCCCGTCAGCCCGAAACGGAGTTGACCCAGCGGGAGATGGACCTGGCGGCCAGCGTCCAGAAGGTGACCGAGGAGATTGTCCTGCGCACCGCCCGGCATGTCCACCGGGTGACGGGCCAGGAAAACCTGGTTCTGGCCGGCGGTGTGGCCCTCAACTGCGTGACCAACGGTCGGGTGCTCAGGGAAGGACCCTTTAAAAAAATCTGGATCCAGCCGGCCGCGGGCGATGCCGGCGGCGCGCTGGGTGCGGCCATGTTCGCCTGGTATCAATACCTGGACAAACCGCGCCGGGTGAATCGCGAACTGATGGACGGCCAGGCCGGATCGTACCTGGGGCCGGTTTACAGCAACGACAGGATCGAGGCCTATCTGACCAAGAGAAACATCCCCCACACCCGGCTGGAGAGAACTGAGATGCCCCGAAAAGTGGCTCAGATCATGGCCGAGGAAAAGGTGGTGGGCTGGTTCCAGGGACGGATGGAGTTCGGACCCCGAGCCCTGGGCGCCAGATCCATAATCGGCGACGCCCGTTCCCCCAAGATGCAGACCGTGATGAACCTCAAGATCAAATACCGGGAGTCGTTTCGGCCTTTTGCCCCCTCCTGTCTGGGCGAGGTGGCCAGCCGGTATTTTGAGCTCGACGGGACTCCCAGCCCTTACATGCTCCTGGTGGCCGAGGTGGAACCTTCCATCCGCAAGGAGATGTCCCCAGAGGAGCGGAGCTTTTTCGGGATCAAGAAACTGAACGTGGTCCGCTCCGAGATCCCGGCCGTGACTCATGTGGACTACTCGGCCCGGATCCAGACCGTGCATGAGGAGACCAACCCCCTCTATCACCAACTGATCGAGGCCTTCAGGGAACTTACCGGCTGCGGAGTTATCGTCAACACCTCTTTTAACGTCAGGGGAGAACCCATCGTCTGCAGCCCCGACCATGCCTACACCTGCTTCATGCGGACCGAGATGGACTACCTGGTCATGGGCGATTTCCTGCTGGCCAAGTCCGATCAGCCCGAATGGCACGAGGACGGCGACTGGCGGGACGAGTTCGATCTGGATTGAGATAATGAGTTTTTCAGCCGAAATAAGGGAAGAGGTAAAAGCCCTCTCCCCGGTGAAAAAAGACCTGAGGAACCTGGGCCTGGTCTTCTTGATCGCCCTGGGCCTTATCGGGGCCGTGGTGTGGTGGAAGGGCGGACCCTCGGGCCCCTATTGGGTCGGAGCGGCCGCGCTTTTCGGCCTGTGGGGGCTGGTCTGGCCGGCCGGGCTGAAGCCTGTCTACCGGGTCTGGATGGCCCTGGCCGTAATTTTAGGCTATTTTGTGAGTAGGCTGCTGCTCGGCGTTATCTTCTATTTCGTGGTCACCCCCATCGGCTTGATAATGAGAATGATCGGCAAGGATCTGCTGGATTTGAAACTGAAGGACCGCGAGAGCTATTGGCATGTCCGGGATGATGAATACGATCCCAAACGGACAGAAAAGATGTACTAGGGGGAAATTGTGAGCAAAGCCTCTATTGTGGCTGAGTTTTGGGAGTTTTTAAGGGTCCGCAAGAAATACTGGCTGATGCCCATCGTGGTCATGCTGGCCTTTCTGGGGGCTCTGATAGTGTTGACCCAGGGTTCGGCCGTGGCGCCCTTTATCTATGCGCTGTTCTAGGATGATTCGCCTGTAATTGGAGCGGGAATGAAAACGACGCTCCCGGTTTAAGACTACAGGCAAGGAATCCGGCACATCGATACCCTCTTTTCTTTTGGCCTCTTCCCCGATGGGGAAGAGGCCGCTTCTGCCTGTTCCTCACCCTGGCGGGGAGGAACTCCTTCTTTTTTTCCATCTCTTTCAGCGCTGAACATGCCCCAATAAACCCCTCTCCCTGGAGGGGAGAGGGCCAGGGTGGGGGTGATCCTTTTCCGGAAGACGCTCCGCTATGGCCAAGGGGCCTCTTCGCCTTTTGCTGTCCAAAAGGCTCGCCGGCCCCTTGGAACCCCGCTCGCGAAAACACATTTTTCTCCGGGCGATTCCGAACACTCCGGGCCTTTCCAACTTGGGGGGTTGTGGGAGCAACCCTACAGACCCCTGAATGCCGGAGCTGAAGGAACGAAAGGCCGCTTTATAAGGACGGCCGCCCATGTTTATGGGCGGCTGTTTTTCGGAAGGAAGCGAGAATAAACCAGCTTTATCAAGCGTAGCTTGGTAAAGCTTATTAAGTTTTGAAGGGGGTACGGGGGAATCTTTTAAAAAAGATTCCCCCGTATTTCTTTTACAACGTGTTGGCCACCACCACTTTTTGGACCTGGCTGGTACCCTCGTAGATCTGGGTGATCTTGGCGTCCCGCATCATCCGCTCCACCGGATAATCCTTGGTATAGCCGTACCCGCCGAAGATCTGGACCGCCTCGGTGGTCACCTCCATGGCCGTGTCGGCCGCGATCATTTTGGCCATGGCCGAATAGCGGACCGCCTCGGTGGGGACCCGGCTAAGGTCTTTAGGAATCTGTTCGTACACAGCCGCGGCCTTGTAGGTAAGCTGGCGGGCGGCCTCCACCTTGGCCGTCATCTCGGCCAGCATGAACTGGAGTCCCTGCAGTTTTATCAAAGGCTTGCCGAACTGGACCCTCTCCTTGGCGTAGGCCACGGCCGTGTCTATGGCCCCCTGGGCCACTCCTACGGCCTGGGCCGCCACCGGGACGCGGGTGAAGTCCAAAGTCTTCATCAGGATGGGGAACCCGGCCCCTTCCTGGCCCAGTATGTTGGAGGCGGGCACCCGGCAGTCCTCCAGGATGATCTCGCAGGTGGTGGAGGCCCTGATCCCCATTTTGTCCTCCTTCTGGCCGATGGAGAATCCGGGGGTTCCTTGCTCTACCACGATGATGGACTGGCCTTTGGGGGCCGGCAGATCCGGATCGGTGACCACGGCCAGGCAGACATACTTGGCCACATCGGCGTGGGAGATAAAGACCTTGCGGCCGTTGATGACGTAATCGTCCCCGTCCCGCACGGCCCTGGTCCGCAGGCCGCCCACGTCCGAGCCGGCTCCCGGTTCGGTCAGGCCGAAGGCGACCAGCGCCTCGCCGGCGGCCAGTTCGGGCAGCCAGCGAGCCTTCTGCTCCTCGTTGGCGGCCAGGAAAAGAGGCATGGACCCCAGTTCGTGGACCATCAGCACCACGGCCGTGGAGGCGCAGACCTTGGCCACTTCCTCGATGGCCATGCAGAGGGCCAGCATCCCCATCTGGGCCCCTCCGTAGGCTTCCGGAAAATCGGCCCCGAAAAGCCCGTTCTCCTTTAAAACCTCCACCATGTCCCAAGGGAAAGCGGCCTCGACATCCCGCGCGGCGGCTCCGGGGGCGATCCTCTCCCGGGCCAGTCTCCTCACCATATCCTGCAAAAGTAGTTGTTCCTCCGTGAATGAGTACATTCCGCCTCCTTGTGTCCTGAGAGTCCTGGAAAGATCGAATCAGGCTAATCTATTGTTTTAATGTGATCAAGATTAAAGGATCAGGTGGTTTGGCCAGCGGAGAGCCCTTTATTAGAAAAGACAAAATAGATCCTTTATGTCACATTTATGACAAAAATAATGATACGCCCAAAGGGCGATTAAAATCATGATTAGAAAAATTGATAAAACTAATAACACCTCAACAAGATTCGAAAATATAATTAAGACCTAAAATGATCCAAATTATCCTTGACATTGCTGTGAGGGGTGTCTAACCTAAAATCTGAGAGGGGGTTGATATGGGTTTGTCGAAAAAGAAAAAAGGAAAAGCGGCTTCCTCAACCGGTTCCAAAAGGCAGTGGATCGAGAGCGAAGATATCGGAACAACCCAACTCTATTTCGGCCAGATGGAGAATCTGAGCCTGCTCACCCAGGAGGAAGAGCTCACCCTGGGGAAAATCATCAGGGAGGGGCAGAACCGGATGCTGGCCCTGGCCGCGGACGAGGCGGAACTGTGGCCCGGGTTCGATCGGCTCAAACATCTGACCGAAGACTGGCGCTCCATAGAGAGAACCTCCCACGCCTCCATCGAGTGGCTGCTGGCCGAGATCAAGGTGGAGGCGGAGGCCTACCACAATGGTCAGCCCCGGTCCCTGCGGGCCCGCCGGTTGAAAAACCGGCTGGAGAAAGTCGAGGGGGAGGTCAAGGCGGCCAGCGAAAAGATGATCCAGGGCAACCTCCGTCTGGCGGTCAATATTGCCAAACGCCACATCTATCGGGGCCTGCCCTTCACCGATCTGATCCAGGAGGGCAATCTGGGGCTGATGAAGGCCGTGGCCCGGTATAACTACGAAACGGGCTACCGCTTCTCTACCTTTGCCTCCTGGTGGATCCGGCAGACCATCTCCCGGGCGGTCTACGATCAGTCCCGGACCATCCGTATCCCGGTTCACTGCCAGGAACTGCGGGCCAGGATTTTCAAGACCTACTATGTCTTAAAAAGGGAACTGGGAGCCGAACCCACCACGTTCCAGATCGCGGAGCGGCTGGGCGAATCGGAGAACAAGGTGGCCGAGGCCATGGCTGTGGTGGACGAATCCCTCTCTTTGGAGAATCCGGTGGGCGAGGACGGAGACGTCCTGGGGGATTTCATCCGGGACGAGGGGGGGCAGGATCCCTACGAGTCGACCATGAGTTTTGAGCTGGTCCAACTGGCCAAGCGGGCCATGGAGAACCTGGACCCCCGGGAAAAACGGATTCTTCGCCTTCGCTACGGCCTGGAGGACGGCCAGGAGCGGACCCTGGAAGAGGTGGGCCGGATCTTCTCCCTGTCCCGGGAGCGGATCCGCCAGATAGAGAAAAGAGCCCTGCAGCGGCTCAAGGGGCCTCTCCTGGGCCTGGGCCAGGCGGCCTCCGGCTAAACTTACATCGGTTGAAGTTCAGGGCCGTCCGGATTAACCGGACGGCCTTTTTTAATGGCATCCCTTTGGAAGATTGAGGGCGGAAGCCCGAGTGGCCGGGGCCGCCCTGGAGGCGTCCCAGCCTGCCCGGAACGAGGGGGAACCAGAAAATAAGAGCGATCGCCGACTAGAAAAATCGAGGAGAAAAGTCCCCCAAACCGGGATGGAGCAAAGGACCCGGCCACACCGATTCAGTCCCTGAAAATCAGGCTCCGGCTCCTGCCTCCAGGGTGCATTTGCTGAAATCGATCGGTTTGTTGCATCCCTTGCAGATGTGGGGTTTGTCGAACTCATCGGAGAAGATTTCTTTTTCGGTGCCGCATTCGGGACATTTGCAGGTAAAGGCCTGGAGCGACTTGTTGGCTTCAAACCCGGGGCAGTGACGCGGAGTGCTTTCCATCTTGTCCTCCTCTTGCTACTGTGTTCAATTCGGTTATGCTTAATTGATACCATCTTGGCGGAATCACGGCAACCCGGCCGGGGCTGGTGGAGCGGTTTCCAATAGAACGTTCCGTTTGAAAATCACTCCACAAGAACTAGGGCGGCCCGGCGGCAGCGACAGCGAGGCCGGCCGAAACCATGCTTTGGGCCGGGTCCTTCCATCAACACAAGGAACGTATTACTGAAATCTGTTAAAAGACCGGATGCGGAAAGAGAGATCTGGCTTGGAAACAATAAAACGACCGCCGACACTCTATATGAAAGAGCAGGGAGTCAGATCCCTGACCAAAGGGCACCTCTGGATTTTTTCAGGGGCGGTGACCAAGGTCACCGGCCGGCCCGGACCGGGCGATGTGGTGGCCCTGGTCGATGGAGGTAACCACCACGTGGGGTGGGCCTGGTACTCGCCGGACTCCCGGATCAGGGCCAGGGTGCTGAGCCTCCGCCCGGACGAAAAGTTTCCGGAAGGGTGGTGGCTGGAGCGGGTCAAGGGGGCCCGTGAGTTGAGGTACGCCCTGGAGGGGGAGGAGGGGACCACCGCTTTCAGGCTGGTCAACGCCGAGGCCGACGGCCTGCCCGGAGTGATTGTCGACCTCTACGGCCCGACCGCAGTGGTCCAGGCCCTGACCCCCGGAGCCGACCGGCTCAAAAAGGAACTGGCCCGGTGGATTGCCGGGGAGTTCTCTCTGAAATCGATCTGGGAGAAGGGCGACGACGTCATCCGCAGGTTCGAGGGCCTGCCTTCTCTGAAAAGGTCCCTCTTGGGGCCGGAGCCCTTGGCCCCGGTGGCGGTCAGGGAGCACGGGCTAAATTACGAGGTGGATATCACGGCCGGCCAGGAGAGCCTGTGGTTCTCGGATCAGCGCCGCAACCGTTCCCTGGTGGCCGGCTTGAGCAAGGGGGCCCGGGTTCTGGATCTGTTCGGCTTCAGCGGGGCCTTCTCGGCCCTGGCCCTGGCTGGCGGGGCCAAGTCGGCCACCCTGGTTGATTCCAGCTCCAAGGCCCTTAAACAGGCCCGCCGGAACCTGGAACTGAACGGCCTGGAAAAGCGGACCGATTTGATTCAGGGCAATGTTTTCGCGGTGCTGCGCCAGTATCTGGAGACCAACCGCAGATTCGAGACCATCATCATAGACCCGGACTCCCGGGCCAACACCAAGAGCATGGTTCAAAAGGCGATGGGGGCCTATAAGGATTCCAACCTGCTGGCCCTGAAGATGCTTTCGCCGGGCGGAATCCTGGCCACTTTCTCCCGCTCCTCCGGCCTGGGCGAGGAGGCTTTTCGGGAAACCCTGGGCTGGGCCGCCCGGGACGCCGGAAAAAGACTGCAGGTCCTGGCCCGGCTGGGCCAGTCCGAAGATCACCCCTGCCTCCTGGGCCATCCCGAGACGGAGACCCTGAAGGGGTTCTTGTGCCGCGTTCTTTAGCCGGTCCGTTCCTGCATGACAAATAGATCTGATTAAACAGGTAGTTAAACAAATATTACGTGGAGTCTGCTCTTGACAAAGCTCGAAGATGCGGTTTAGGTTTGGTTTAGTATCGGGTTCCCACATCAACACCAAGGATCTTGACCCCAGGTGGACGGATTGCCCTGGAAGGAGAATGAAATGCGGCTAATCGACCTTTCCATCTCCATTGAAGACGGCCTGCCTTCGGACCCGCCGCCCATGATTCCCAAGATAGACTATGTGACCCACGAGGCTGGGGCGGAGCAGATGAAGGATTATTTCCCGGGGCTTAAAAAGGAACAGCTGCCCGGAGGCCTGGGCTGGGCCATGGAGTTTCTCACCCTGACCACCCACTCGGGCACCCACCTGGACGCTCCTTATCACTACCATCCCGACATGGACCAGGGCCAGCAGGCCCTGACCATCGATCAGGTTCCCCTGGAGTGGTGTTTCTCCGACGGGGTGCTCTTGGATTTCAGCCGCAAGGCCGACGGCGAGCGGGTCTCGGCCGCGGATGTGGAGGCCGAACTGGAGCGGATCGGATACAGCCTCAAGCCTCTGGACATCGTTTTGGTCCGCACCGGCGCGGACCAGGCCTGGGGCAGACAGGAGTACCTGGTCAAGGGTTGCGGCATGACCAAAGAGTCCACCCTGTGGATCCTGGAGCACGGGGTCAAGGTGGTGGGCACCGACGCCTGGTCCTGGGACCGGCCCCTGCCTTTCCTGGCCAAGGAGTTCCAGGAGACCGGGGATCCCTCGGTGATCTGGGAGGCTCATTTCGCCGGTATCGAAAAAGGGTACTGCCACATGGAGAAGCTGGCCAACCTGGGGGACCTGCCCCGGGCCCACGGTTTCAAGGTGGCCTGCTTCCCGGTTAAGATCAAATCCGCCTCGGCCGGCTGGGTCCGGCCCGTGGCCATCGTGGATTGAGCCTTGGGAGCAGACGGCCCTCGGCCGCGTCCGGGCGGCTCCGGATGACCATGGCCTCAATCGTCGCCAAATCTCTTGCGTTTGTCGTCCTGGGCCTGATGTTGTTGTGGTCCCCGGCCCATGCCCGGGAACCCCGGCCGGCCCAGGCAAAGGCTCTGGTCAAGGCCGGGGTGGAGTATGTCCTCAAGGAGGGTCCGGAGGCCGCAATTCTGGCCCTCAACGACCCGGAGGGCCCCCTGAGCCGGGGGCCTTTGCGGCTGTTCGCCCTGGATACGGAGACGGGTGTTCTTCGGGCCGACCCCCTGCGGCCCCAACTGGTGGGCAGGCCGGTCCTGGATTTAACTGACGCCAAGGGCAAGGTCTATTATCGGGCCCTGGTCGAGATCGCCCTGGACAAGGGCTCGGGCTGGAGCGACCATTTCATCGTCCCGCCAGGGGGCCGGTGGGCCGACATCGAGGCCGTCTATGTGGGAATGGTCCCCGGCACCGGCCTGATTCTGGGGTGCGGTCTGTTCGACCTGGACGCGCCCACGGCCCAGGCCCAGAGCGGGGACTAAGCCCGGAAGGCACCGTCGGGTTCATAAGGTGATAAAAAATTTATAATAAATAGAAAATTAAAAGTCTTCCGGCTAACCGGCGGTAATCTATTTAATTTCGGTGAGAGCGAAATAAATTCTTGACGTGGCGTAATCCTTTTGCCAGGATTAATCACCATCAGGAACGGGTTGGGGTTAAGAACCGGCCATAACTAAGGGAGGGCCGCTTCTTGGAAGATTTGGGCGCCAAAATCAGGGAACAACGTCTCAAAAGATCTCTCACTTTAAAACAACTATCTGAAAAAACAAGGCTTTCAGTCAGCTTCCTGAGCGAGATCGAACGCTCCCTGGCCCAGCCATCCATGGCCTCCCTGCGCAAGATCGCCCAGGCCTTCGGCACCAGCCTTCTTACTTTCCGCTCTCATGAGAGAAACAATGAGCCCGACGGCTCTTTCGCCTATCCCACAAAAAACCACCAGGGTTTTCAGACCGTGATCCGGAGTTCCAGGGTGGTCCGGGCCAAGCAGAGAAAGAAAATCTCCTACCCCGGACGTCCGGGGTTCTACGAGCTGCTGACCCCGGACTTGAATCGGCAGCTTGAGGTTCTCTACGCCCGCATGGAGGCCGGCTTCAAATCGGGACCGGAGCCCATTGTGGATCCCCCCGGGGAGAAATGCCTGGTTATCCTCACCGGACGGCTCAGCTTCACCGTGGACGGCCAGGAGCACATTCTGGAAAAGGGTGACAGCATCTCCTATCCGGCCGATTCCCCCCTCTCTTTCAAGGTTCTGGGGGAGGAGACGGTGGAGATGATCCTGGTCATAACCCCGCCCGGATTTTAGTCGCGAGTAAAGTCGGGCCTGGTTCGGCCCCTTAGCCCGGACCGCCCGTCACAGGGTCGAAAATTTAAAATATTGATTGGGGAGGACTAGGATGAAAGCTCTCAAACGGACGGTTTTGGTTGTTCTGATGGCGGCCTTGGCCTGCAGCCTGGCCGTGGCTCCGCCAGCCGAGGCCAAGGACTACAAGCTGACCGTGGTGGCCGGCCACCCGCCCATCTTCCTGTGGGTCACCCTGGCCCGGGATTACATCATCCCCGAGGTGGACAAGCGGCTGGAGGCGGCCGGGGGCAAGGACAAGGTCACCTGGAACCAGGCCTACGGCGGGACCATCGCCAAGATCGGCGGGGCGTTGGAGGCCATCGAGGAAGGCGTGGCCGACATGGGCTTTGTGGGCTCCCTGTTCGAGGCGGCCAAAATGCCGTTGCACAACGTCTCCTACATGACCCCCTTCGGTTCCGAGGATATCTTCGCCGTGGTGGACACCATCGGGGAACTTCAGGGCAAGATCCCGGAACTGAACCAGGAGTGGACCAAGCACAACCAGGTCTATCTGGGCGGCGCGGCCCTGGACACCTACGGGGTCCTGACCAACTTCCCGGTCAAGAGCGTGGACGACATCAAGGGCCACAAGCTGGCCGCGCCCGGCCCTTCGGCCAACTGGATCAAGGGCACCGGAGCCGTGGCCGTGGCGGCCAACCTGAACACCTACTACAACGGCATCCAGACCGGGGTGTTCGAAGGCACCCTGACCTTCATGACCGCGGCCGCGGCCATTAAGGTCCACGAGGTGGCGTCCCACATCTGCATGGTCAACTTCGGGGCCCAGTACGCCGGAGGGATCAGCATCAACAAGGACGTGTTCGAGTCCTTCCCGCCCTACATGCAGAAGATCTTCAAGGAAGTGGGCCGGGAGTACACCGCCCGTTTGGCCAAGGCCCAGGCCGAGCGGGCCGCGGCCTCCATGAAGACCATGGAGGCGGGCGGGGCCAAGGTAACCGTGCTCTCCCAGGCCGAGCGTAAAAAATGGGCCGACATGCTGCCCAACGTGCCCCAGGACTGGGTCAAGTCCATGGAGGAGAAGGGCCTGCCCGGCCAGGCCATGCTGGCCGGATATTTGGACGGATTGCGCAAGCGCGGGGCCCAGCTGCCCCGGGACTGGGACAAATAGGGTTGAACCCGTCTCCACAAGAACAAGCCGCCGCGCCGGGTGTTCTCCGGCGCGGCCACAAGGCCTGGAACATCCTGACCAAGGTCATGGACTCCATCGGCACGGCCTGGGTCTTCGTCCTCCTGGTGATCATCAACCTGGATATAGGCGGTCGGGCCATCTTCAACCGTCCCATCCGGGGGGTTCCGGAGATAGTCTCCATGTCCATTGTGGGCTGCGTCTTTCTCCAGATCGCCCACACCCTAAAGGTGGGCCGGCTGACCCGGGCCGACGCCGTGCTCAACTGGCTGGGCCGGAAACTCCCGGCTCTGGGGGAGTTTCTCAACGGGATCTACCACCTGGTGGGGGCCGGGCTTTTCGCCCTGCTGCTGGGCGCCAGCTATCCCTTTTTCCTCAAGGCCTGGCGCATAGACGAGTATGTGGGGGCCGAGGGCGATTTCATGGCCCCGGTCTGGCCGGTGAAGCTGATTATCCTCATCGGCTCCACGGCGGCCGTGATCCAGTTCCTGATCCTGGCCTTCGGCCATTTCCGCAGGATGTTCCGGCCCGGGAACGATGAACCCCGGACGGCCGGGGGTGAACCCCCCTCAGGGGATAAATCGTGACCGATCTGCAGATAGGCCTGCTTTCCATTGTCGGAATTCTGTTCCTGATCTATTCGGGGATGCACGTGGCCATCGCCCTGACCCTGCTCTCCTTTCTGGGGGTCTGGTTCATCCGGGACAACTGGGCCGTGGCCTCCAAGCTCCTGGCCCTGGCCGCGGCCGATTCCATCTCCGGGTACATCTTCGGGGTGGTGCCTTTGTTCGTGCTCATGGGGCTGCTCATCTCCATCTCGGACATCGGCAAGGACACCTTTGACGTGGCCAACCGCCTGTTTCGGGGGCTACGGGGCGGGCTGGGCATCGCCACCGTGGCGGCCAACGCCGTGTTCGCGGCGGTCACCGGCATCTCCATCGCCTCGGCCGCGGTCTTTACCAAGGTGGCTGTGCCCGAGATGGTCCGGCTGGGGTACAAGCCCCGGTTCGCCGTGGGCGTGGTCACGGGCTCGTCCGTGCTGGGCATGCTCATCCCGCCCAGCCTGCTTCTGATTCTGTTCGGGGTCCTGACCGAGACCTCCATCGGGGACCTGTTCAAGGCCGGGATCATGCCCGGGATAGTCCTCTCCGGTTGCTACGCCGCGGCCATCCTGGTCATGGCCTACCGCTTCAAGAGCATGGTCATGGACCAGGAGATCCGGGACGCGGAGAACAGCGCCGCCCAGATGCCCCTGCTCCTGGCCCTGTTCAAAATCATCCCCATCGCGGCCCTGATCACCCTGGTCCTTGGCGGCATCTACGCCGGGTGGTTCACCCCCACCGAGTCCGG
Source organism: Desulfarculia bacterium (assembly GCA_963662305.1). Taxonomy (GTDB): domain Bacteria; phylum Desulfobacterota; class Desulfarculia. The sequence continues at coordinate 944,749 of OY759352.1, forward strand.
GGCCGTTGGCGCCCTGGGCGCCTTGGTGTTGACCCTGGCCAAGCGGAGGCTCACCTGGGCCAAGCTGTGGGAGGTCTTGGTGGAGACCGGGCACGTGACCGTGTCCATCCTGTTCCTGCTCATCGCGGCCAACATGTACGGCCGCATGCTGGCCCTGTCCGGGATCACCGGTTTCGTGGCCGGGTGGATCGGCGAGTCGGGACTGGGGCTCTACTCCATCCTGGCCATCTATCTGACCATCGTCCTGCTCATGGGCACCATCCTGGATTCCACCTCCATCATGATGATCATCGTGCCTCTGATCTACCCCATCATGAAACCCCTGGGCGTGGATTTCGTCTGGTTCGGCCTGGTCACGGTCCTGGCCATCGAGGTGGGGCTGATCACCCCGCCCCTGGGCATCGCGGCCTACGTGGTCAAGGCCACCTTGGACGACCAGCGCATAGGGCTCAGCGATGTTTTCGCCGGGGCGTTTCCTTATGTGGTAATAATGATATTCGTGCTGGTGCTGGTGGTGGCGTTTCCGGAGATTGCGTTGGTGATGGTGAGGTGAGGGGGGAGGTAGGGAAGGGGGGAGAGAGATGAGTGGAACTGAGTCGAATAACTGTCCGATATGTCTTGAAGAAGCTAATGGTCAGTTGAGGACAGAAAAAAATACTCCTATTTGGCATTTTTTGTGTCCACGGTGCGGGGGATTTATAATTGAACCTCTCGCAGTAAACATGGCAGAGGACCCCGATCCAAAAGGTGAAACCACTCTCTATTTAGGGAAAAAGGGAAGTAGGGAAAGAGCAAATCTATCGGGATGGTTACGTGAAAACAACGAAAAAGGCAGAATCATCCGATTCGATACTTCATTTTTCGATAAAAAAAGCAGAGATATAGATCGCATAGCCTTCCAATCGGCGGCAGCACAAGTAAGAACCTTCCACGATAGAGCAGATAAGCTTCTATTGACAATAGAACGATATACAAACCATGCGGGTCAATATGTATCAATGGGGGATGATCAGGATAAGTTTATAGCTCTTTCTTGGGCAAAGAACGGAGAAGAACTCGAAGCCATTGTGGAATATTTTGGTGATAGAGAATTCGTTACATATCCTAATCTACGAAGTTTGCAAGTGAAGATCGCTCCCAACGGCTGGGCTCACCTTGAGGAACTGAAAGAGAAAAACCCGGAAAGCCGGACCGGCTTCATGGCCATGTGGTTTGATCCCAGCTTAGACGAGGTATGGAAGGAAGCTCTTTATCCTGGTATCGAAAATGCTTGGTATGAGCCCGTTCGAATTGATGAAGAAGAATTCGCCGGTTACATCATGGACGAGGTATTCTCCCAGATCAGGAAAGCCCGGTTTGTTGTGGCCGATCTTACCGGTGACAACCCCAATGTGTACCTTGAAGCTGGTTTCGCCATGGGATTGAATATCCCCGTAATCGCCACTAAAAGTGATGATGAAAAGGACGACGGCGAAGGAAAAAGGTCTCCTTTCGATCTTGCACAATATGGACAAATAAGGTGGAAAGACGGCGAGTGGGACGATTTGAGAAAGAACCTAACCGCCAGGATTGAATTTGTACTCGGCCGCGGACCACGGAAGCCGCCCGACTGGAAAGAAGAGGAAGATAGCCCTTCCTAATCTTTCAAAACCGCCTTTCATGGGCTTATGCCCAACTTAAACCGCCCCTTCCCCGCAGGGGCCCCGACAACCGAACAACTTCCGCCATCCAAGGAGGTTCCCATGCCCCCCAACCCCCTCAAAGGTTTCCAGGTAGATCCCAAGGACATCAAGTACATCGGCCGCGACCTCCAGCGGCCCGAGTGCATCCTGGCCGAACCCAACGGTACCCTCTGGTCGGCCGACGCCCGGGGCGGGGTGATGAAGATAAGCCCGGACGGGAGCCAGGAGATCGTCACCCAGTCGTTCGCCGACAAATTCCAGGGCGCCACTGACGACGCCGCCAGGTTCACGGAGGGCACCCTGCCCAACGGCCTGGCCTTTGCCGAAAACGGGGAGATCATCATCTCCAACTTCGGCACCGACGTGCTGGAGGTGATGACCCGCCAGGGCCAGACCCGGCTCATGTACGACACCCTGGACGGCCGGCCCATCGGCAAGGTCAACTTCGTGCTGCGGGATTCCAAGAACCGGCTGTGGTTGACCATCTCCACCCGCATCGTCAACTGGATGGAGGCGGTGAGCCCCAAGTACTCGGACGGATACGTGGCCCTGGCCGATGAAAAGGGGCTGAGGATCGTGGCCGACGGGTTCCGCTTCACCAACGAGGTCCGCCTGGACGCCCGGGAGGAGTATCTCTACATCGTGGAGACCACGGGCCGGTGCATCTCCCGGATGAAGGTGGCCCCGGACGGCTCGCTTTCGGGCCGGGAGGTCTTCGGGCCGGAGAACCTGGGCGGGTTCCCGGACGGCATCGCCTTTGACTCCTTCGGCAATCTGTGGGGCACCCTGGTCATGCGGGACGAGATATTCGCCCTGACCCCGGAGGGGGACAAGCTGACCATCCTGGACGACGTGGTGCCGGACACGGCCCGGGCGCTCATGGAAGCGTTCGAGGCGGATCAGGCCACGCCGGAGATGATGCTGGCCGCGGGCGGGAAGATCGCGCCCTGGTTCGCCTCGGTGACCTTTGGCGGGCCTGATTTGAAGACGGTCTACATCGGCAGCTTAAGGGGCGCCTCCATCCCCTATTTCCGCTCGCCCGTGGCCGGGCTGCCCATGGTGCATTGGAGGTAGGCCTAAAGTGAGCGTCAAAATTACTTCCGCTTAGAAACGATACGTGCTGCCGGGGCCGCCCCCCCGCAGCCCCGGCAGAACATATTCAGGGCAGCCGCGCTAAATAGAGAAAACCGGAATCCTGAATAATAAAAGGGCGTCAGGGGGGCTATCCTCCTGACGCCCCATATCCGCCGCTATTTTCCGATTACGTATGCCTGCCGTCTGGGGTCTGCCCCGGCCTGGAGAACCCCTGTCTCCTGGTCGATCATGATTACCTGAGAGGAACCCATGATCTCGGCGTAGTCGCCCAGGACCTCCACTTGATGCCCCATCGCCTTGAGGGCGTTGATGGCTTTATCCGGGAACCGGGATTCGAGCATCAACGAGCCGTCCGGATTGGACCGCCAGCGGGGCATCTCGTTGGCCTGCTGAGGATCGACCCCGTGGTCGATCAGGGCCGTGATAAGTTGGATGACCGACTGGGTCTGGCCGTCGGCGCCGGGAGTGCCCAGAACGATGTAGGGCTTGCCGTTCTTGAGGATCATGGCCGGATGGAGGGTGTGATAGGGGCGCTTGCCCGGCTCCAGCCTGTTGGGATGCTCGGGGTCCAGAGAGAAGCCCCGGCCCCGGTTGTGGAGGATCATTCCTGTTTCCGGAACCATGGCGCAGGACCCGAAAGCCTCGTACAGGGACTGGATCAGGGCCACCGAATTGCCCTCGGAGTCGACCACGGTCAGGTAGATGGTGTCTTCTCCGCCCTTGGCGAAGTTCCGAGCCGGGTAGGCCTCGGCCGCCTTGGCGCGGTCGATGAGGCCGGCCCTTTGGGCGGCCTCATCCTTGGACAGGAGGCCCTCCACCGGCACGGGGTGAAAGGCAGGATCGCAGACGTAGGCGTCCCGGTCCGCAAAGGCCAACTTCTTGGCCTCGACCATGAGGTGAACCAATTCGGCGGAGCCGGGTTCCAGGGCCGCAATGTCGATATTTTCCAACATATTGGCCTGCAACAGCAGGGCGATACCCTGAGAGTTGGGCGGCTGGGTGGCGATGGTGTAGCCCCGGTAGTCGGTGGCCAGGGGAGTCTCCCAGGTCACCTTGTGGGCGGCCAGGTCGTCCATGCTGAAATATCCGCCCTGGGCCTCTGAGAACCGGACCAGGGCCTCGCCCATTTCGCCCCTGTAGAAAGCGTCCGGGCCCTCGGCGGCCAGCTTGCGGTAGGATTCGGCCAACTTGGGCTGGATGACCAGCGAGCCGACTTGAGGAATCACCCCTCCGGGCAGGAGGGTTCGGGTCATGGCCTCGGACTTGCGAATCTCGCCTTCCCGGCTGACAAAGGCGTTATGCAGGTCCTGATACATGGGGAAGCCGGTCTCGGCGTAATCTATGGCCAGGGCCAGGAGGGTGTCCAGGGCCATTGTCCCGCGTTTCTCCAGGGCGGATTGCCAACCGGCGATGGCCCCTGGCACGGTGCAGGTCAGGATTCCGGTCTCGGGGATTGCTTTAAACCCCTTGGCCAGATACTTCTCCAGGGTGGCCCTGCCCGGAGCCCGGCCCGAGGCGTTGAGGGCGTCGAAGGTTCCCTTGGAAGGCATGTTGATGAGCATGAACAGGTCCCCGCCGATGCCGCACATGTGAGGCCGGACAGCGGTCATAACCAGGTTGGCGGCGATGGCCGCGTCGACGGCGTTGCCCCCGTTGTCCAGAACAGCCGCCCCGGCCCGGGCGGCCAGAGGGTGGTCGGCGGTTATCATCCAGCTGGTTCCCATCAGAACCGGGCGGTGAGTCGCGAAAAAGTTCATTATATCGTCTCCTTGATGATTGCCTGCTCGGTTCAGACCTGAGTCTTTTTGTGCGCCCGATACTTCTTGTAGAAGGGGTAGATGACAGAAACCAAGGCCAGCAAAATAAAGGCCAGGGAGATAGGCCGGGTCAGAAAGAGAGTCAGGTCGGAATCGGTCATCAGAGCCCGACGGAAGTTGGTCTCGGCCATGGGGCCCAGAATGACTCCCAGAATCATGGGGGCCAGGGGAATCTTGGCCTTGGTCAGAAGGTAGCCCAGCAGGCCGAAGATAAACAGGACCCAGATGTCAAAAAAGCGGTTGTGGATGGAGAAGGACCCCACAGAACACAAGACCAGGATTGAAGGAATCAGAAGATAGAGGGGAATCCTGGTCAACCGCACAAAGGCTTTGATCCCGTAAAGCTGGATGCCCAGCATGAAGAAGTGGGCGATAAAGAAGGCTACGAAAACTCCGTAGACCAGATCGGGAAACTCCACGATCAGGAGGGGCCCGGGCTGGATACCGTGGAGGATGAGAGCCCCCATCATGATCGCCGAGACCGCATCTCCGGGCACGCCCAGGGCCATGGTCGGGGTCAGCCCTCCTCCCCCGGTGCCGTTGTTGGCCGACTCCGAGGCGATGATCCCGTCGGAGATGCCGGTGCCGAACTCGGCGGAACGTTTGGAGGACTTCTTGGCCTGATCGTAGGCCAGTATGTTGGCTATGGAAGCTCCCGCTCCGGGCAGGGCCCCCACGAAAACACCGATCAGAGAGGACCGGATCAGGTTCACGGGCTGTTTGAAGATGGTCTTCAGAACATCTTTGGATGAGAAGGTCAGATCCGCGTCGCTGACCAGGGCCTGGGTGGACGAGCGGGACATCTCCAGGTTTTGCATAAGCTGGCTGAAGGCGAACAGCCCGATCAGAACCGGCAGAAAGGAGAATCCGCCGGTCAGCCCGTTAAGCCCGAAGTTGAAGCGGGGAATGCCGGTCATGGGGTCGGTCCCGAAGCTGGCCGCGATCAGCCCCAAGAGTCCGCCGATAACCCCCTTGGTCACGGATTTACCGGACAGGGAGGCGATGATGGTCAGACCGAAGGTAACCAGAGAGAAGAACTCCCAAGGTCCGAACTTCATGGCCATGTCGGCCAGGGGCGGGGTGAAGAACATCAGGATCACGGCCCCGATCAGCCCGCCGAAGAAAGAGGCCCAGGTACCAATGGCCAGGGCCTTGCCCGGTTCGCCTTTGCAGGCCATGGGGTAGCCGTCAAAAACGGTCGCCACCGAGGACGGGGTGCCCGGAATACCCAGGAGAATGCCCGTGATCTGCCCTCCGGCCAGACCTCCCACCAGAACCCCGATCATGGCCGAGAGGCCCTCGATGGAGCTCATGCCGAAGGTCAGGGGCAGGACCAGGGCGGCCCCCATGGTGATGGTAAAGCCGGGCAGGCAACCGACAATGACTCCGCCCACCGTCCCTAAAAAGAGGAGCAGGAGCGGGTATGGTCTTACGATCTGTTCAAAACCCAACTGAAATAAATCAAACATGTCGTTTTCCCTTAAAAAACGCTTCCCTCAGGGAGGAAGACCTTCAGGATATTGGCGAAGCCGTACTGCATCCCGTAGGTCAGGCCCAGAGTGACCAGGACTATGGTCACGGCCGACTTCTTGGTTTTGGGGCCCAGGATCCACATCAGAACCGGGAGGAAGATCAGGGTTGAGATGACGTAACCCAGATAAGACATCAGGATGACGTAGCCCATGAACCCGGCGAAGCCGATGATTACGTTTTTATAGAAGGCGACGCCCCTGGGCTGAGCCTTTGAATCCGAGGCAGCGCCTTGGACCGGTTTGCCGGGGGTAGCTTTTTTGGTCATGCCCTGAATGAAAAGGATTACCCCGGCCAGGGCAAGAAGAACAAACAAAATTTTGGGAAAAACATCAGCTCCCAGCGTCCCGAACATAGCCGGCGGAAGCTGGGAGGCTTGGTAATACATAAGGCCGGAAAATGCGACCAGGATAAGTCCGATTACGCGGTCTTGTTTCATAATCCGCCTCCAAAAGCGGGCTCCAAACCTTCCCATGTTTCAACTGAAGGTTTTGACTTTGCTTTCAGGTAAAAAAATATTGCTCCAATCTCGGCCCCGGACCCCGAAGCCTGGGACCGAGATTTTTTATGTTGTCTAAACCCGGCCTCCGCAGGGCGGGCCCGGATTTGGTTGTTACTTCTTGGCCTTGATGTTGAAAATCTCGGCCAGTTTGGTCAACCGTTCGGTCTCGGCCTGGATATAGGTTTTGTAGGCTTCCGCGTCACGGTAGTAGACGTCGGAGCCAAGCTCATTAACCTTTTTTATGAACTCGGGGTTCTTGGCCGCCTTGGCAAAGGCCTCGGAGAGCTCCTTGACGATATCGGCCGGGGTGTTCAGCGGCGCGCAAACGCCGCGGTTGACGCCCAGGAGGACATCATAGCCCTGCTCCTTGAGGGTCGGAACCTCGGGCAGAAGCGGGTGACGCTTTTCAGTGGCGATCCCCAGGGGCTTAAGCTTCTTGGCTTCAAAATATTTTTTCCCGGCGGCCGGGTTGGACTCGCCCAGGTCGATAAACCCGCCCAGAAGGGCGGCCTGGCGCTTGGCCGTGCCTTCATATCCGACCACGTTGAATTCGATTCCTGCCTTGTGGGCGATTTCCAGGGGGAAGAAGTGGCTGGTGGAGCCCAGGGTCGCCCCGAACTTGATCTTGCCGGGGTTCTTCTTGGCCTCGGCCACCATGTCCTTCATGTTGTTCCAGGTGGCGTCGGACCTGGCGGCGACCATTCCCGGTGTTAGGGTCATGTTGGCTATAGGAATAAAGGCCTCGTAGCCGAACTCGACCACGCCGACGATCTTGGAGGAGATGACCGACTCGTGGGTGGCGGTCAGGGTGTAGCCGTCGGGCTTGGCGTCTTTACCCTGCCGGGCGCCGAGGGTGCCGCCCACGCCGGGAGCGTTGACCACAACCATGGGCTGGCCCAGTTCCTGGCCGACGAAGTGGGCGATGACCCGCTGCAAGGCGTCGGTTCCGCCCCCGGCGCTCCAGGGCACGATCAGCTTGATCGGTTTGTCCGGGTACTCGGCCGAGGCCGGTCCGACCATGGCCAGAAGCAGGGTCAGGCCCATGATCAGACCGAAGATCCCTATTTTATTTCTGGTGAAAGTCATTCTCTAATCTCCTTTTCTACGGTTGGTTGTATCTACCTTAAAGTTGCTTATCAGCCTTTGCCGGGCTCCTTCGGGTTTGCTGCTCAGACGCTGTCGGCTTGGTCGGAGAGGGCCAGCTCCGCCACCTGATCCAGGTGTTCTTCCATGGCCGAGGCCGCCTGATCCGGCAAACCTGCCCGGATCGCCTCCAAAATTTTGAGATGCCCCTTGACGGACCGCTCCAGCCGCCCCGGGGCCCGAGTAATTTCCACCCGGGAGGCCCTCAGCAGATCGTTCAACCGCTCCACCACGTTGAGCAGGATGCTGTTTTTGGAGGCTTTGGCCAGGGTGAGGTGAAAGGCCTGGTCATAGTCCGCCGTAGCCGAAAAGTCGTCTCCGGTCATTTTCTGGCGGTCGATGATCCGATCCATCTCGTCCAGTTCCGCCGCGGTTCTGTTTTCGGCGGCCAAGGCGGCGATCTGGGGCTCCAAAATGCGGCGGAACTGGAAGATTTCGACCAGCTTGGTCCGTTCTTCCTTTATGGCCATGGCCAAAAATTCCACGACTGAGGGTTCGTCCTCGATGACCACATATGTCCCGGAGCCAACCCGGCTTTTGAGGATCCCTTTTTCTTCCAGGGTCCGGAATGCCTCCCGGACCGAGTGGCGGGAGACCTGAAAAGCCTCGGCCAATACTCGTTCGGGCGGAAGCCTGTCCCCGTGCTTGAGCTTTCCGCCGTCAATGAGCTTTTGAATCTGGCGGGCGATCTCCTCGTAAACCTTTTTTTTGCTGATTGCCTTAAGGGTTATCTCGTTCTGGATGTCCGTTGTTTTCTTCGCTGACGGATTCATGTTCGCCTCACCCGACCTTCATGGTCAGAGCCATCACCCCGCCGATCAGGACCAAGAGTGCATTCAACATCAAGGCGTTATCGCTCAAGGCTGTGAAGTAGAGCAGAAAGGGGATGAGCATCATCAAGAGCAGACAGAAGGCCCGCAAGGCGGCTCCGTGTTTAGAAAAAAATTGAGTCATATGACCTCCCTTGTTCTACTTAAGGCCCAACATTACCGCGCCCAGGCCGAACAGCCCGACCAGAGCGGTTATAATCAGACCGTATTTAAGCGTCGCCCTGAGAACCGGGGCCTCCTTGCCGCCCAGGCCCACGGTTGAGCAGCCGACGATGATCTTGGCCGGGGCGATCATGGAGCCCAGAGCCCCGCCCGTGGTCTGTCCGGCCAGAATAATGGCCGCGGAAAGCCCCGCCAACTCGGCCGTCTTCATCTGGAGAACGCCGAAAACCACGTTGGAGTTGGTGTTGGAGCCGGTCATGAAGGCCCCCAGGAGCCCGATCCAGGGAGCGAAGAAGGGGTAGGTCGCCCCGAACAGCTTGCTGACCCCCTGGGCCAGGAGATAGGTCATTCCGGCCTGATCCATGATAAGGGCGAAGCAGACCATGGTTACGATCCCCACGGAGGTGGGCACCCCTGATTTGACCGTCTTGTTGAGGATGGTCCGGATCGGAGCGGATCCATAGAAGCCTTTGACCCGATAGAGGAGGAAGGCCAGGGCCGAGGCGTAGCCCAACAAGGCCCCGCCATGGCCGAAAACTTTTATCTTCTGGCCGTACCCGGCGGGAACCACCCAGCCGTTCAGGGTTTTTATCTCGGGGAAGTAGAGAGCCAGCTTGAACTGCCCCAGGTAAGCCTTGATCGGCGGGACCAGGACCCCCAAGGAGACGGTCGCGATCAATATGCCATAGGCCGCCAAGGCCCAGCCGAAGGTCATCGGGTCCCGGCCGTCGACCGGGGGGACGGGGCCGGTGTTCCGGTACGGTTTCAGCCGGGCCGCCAAAATGCAGGCCCCCATACCGGTCAGGGAGGCCCCGAAACCGCCCAGGGTCCACATTCCGGAAACCGCCAGGGCGTATTGGGTAACCACCATAACCGTACCGATGAGGAGGACCGCCGGGCCCGAGTGACGGACCATCTTCCAGCCGCCGTAAACGTGGACCGAAGCAAAGGCGCATAGAAAAGCCGAGAAACCCAGAGTCAAGGCCGACCAGTGGGCCAGGTAACCGGCGGACAGCCCAGTCACGGCCATCAGGGCCTGAAACGAAGCCCCCATGGACCCGAACGTCACCGACCAGCAGTGGGCGATGGCCGGAACGGCGACCGCGACCACGGGGTTGAAGCCCAAGGCGGCCAGTAACGGCGCGACTACGGCAATGGGTACCCCATACCCGGCTACCCCCTGGAGGAAAGAGGCGAAGACCCAACCGAAAATCAGGAGTTGGATGGACTTATCCTGACTGAACCGCTCGATACCCCTCCCGATGGCCTTGATCGCCCCTGATTCGTTGACCACATGGTAGAGGAGAAGGGCCATCCAGATAATGTAAAGAACATTGATCGAAAGGAGGATGCCCTTCATCTGAGCCAGGGCCAACAGCTTGGGGGTCGCCCCGAAAAAGGCCATTGAGGCGATTACCGCAGTGAACCAGCCGGCCGCGCCGGCCCGGCCCCCACCCCAGTTGAAGCCGATCATAAGGATCAGGACAACGGCGATTGGCGAAAAGGCGAAGATCCATTGAACAAGGAAATAGTCAGTCATAATGTCTCTGTTGGTCGTGTTGCTTCAAATCGATAGGTTCACTGCATCCAAAAGGGTTTATCCGACTCCAGGCCCGGCGACGAGTGCCCGAGAATATTTCACCCAATTTCAAAGGTTGGACCAATTTAAGTTTTGAACAAGGGTCCCGTCAATAGGAAAATGTTCCGGGCTTTGACTGTGGAGCCGGATCTGACCGGTCGGAGGACTACTGATCCGATCCCATCATCCCCCGGGTCAAGATCGTATCAGCCTCTTGGAGGGGTTCCACCCAAGCCGGGGCCGGCAGGATCGCCCCAAGGCGGTCCCCAAAGCCTGCCTTGGCAACGCTCACGGATGGCGGCTCTTCTAAATTCGCGGAGCTCGACGTCCCGGCCCTGACCCGCCAGGAGGCTTTCGGCAACCCCCTGTGGGAGACGGCCCGACTACTTGGCCCATGAAATATAAATGCCGTAATGTTGGTTTGTTTAATATTTGTGGGTTGTTTCCGGGGAAAGCCTCTTCTGGTATAATTCACTGATCCAAAGCGCCTATATTCCCTGAACCTGAGTTCATCCACCATCGCTATCGCAAAACCGGTTTCGGGCGGTCAAGAATGTATTATCTGAATTTATGGGTTCGTAATTTGGCCGAAACACATTATAAATTGGATGGTCAAGGATGAAAAACCGTCAGAAAGGTGTCTGGGGCAAGGGGAGACGTCATGTCAATTGTACAACTTAGCGGAGTGAATAAGATTTACCGCTTGGGCCAGGTGGAGGTGGAGGCTCTCAAGGATGTTGATCTGGAGATCGGTCCGGGGGCTTTGGTCTGCCTGGTGGGTCCCTCGGGCAGCGGCAAGACCACCCTACTCAACCTCATGGGCTGTCTGGACAAGCCCACCCGGGGAATGGTGGTAGTGGCCGGGACCGATACGTCGACCCTGAACCGCCGCCAGGCGGCCTTGTTCAGGGGCGAGCACCTGGGCTTCGTTTTTCAGGACTTCAACCTGATCCCGGTTTTGAGCACGGCCGAAAATGTGGAGTACCCGCTTCTGATGGTCAAACGCGTTTCCGATGAAGACCGGCGCAAGTCGGTGGCCCGTCTTCTGGAAGAGGTGGGCATCGCCGACCAGGCCGGGAAAAGGCCGGACCAGCTCTCGGGCGGACAAAAGCAGCGGGTGGCCGTGGCCCGGGCCCTGATCACCCGGCCCCGGATAGTTCTGGCCGACGAACCCACGGCCAACCTGGACGAGGCCACGGCCCACATGGTCATCGGATTGATGAAGGAGATGCGGGACCGCTTCGGAACAACCTTTATCTTCTCCACCCACGACGCCAGGATTGTGGGTCAGGCCGAACAGATCTTCACCATCCGGGACGGCCGTCTGACCGCAGGACGGGAAACCGGCGCGGGGACCAAAGGGGGGGCGGCATGATTAGGATGTTCAGTCTGGGGTTACGCAACCTGACCCGCTACAAACGCCGCAGTCTTCTGACCGGGTTGCTTATCGTCCTGGGCATGGCCGCAGTGGTGGTTTTCGGGGGCGTCTCCGATTCCTTCAAAAGATTGATGGTCGGCGAGATAACCGACTCCATGCTGGCCCATCTCCAGATCCACCGCAAGGGCTACGTCTCCTCCATCGACAATCTGCCCTTGACCCTTAACCTGACGGAAAAGGCGGTCAAGCGCATCACCAAAACCCTGGAGAGCGATCCGGATGTGGTGGCTTTTTCACTCCGCCTCAAGCTGGGGGCCATGGTCTCCAACTATCAGGTCACCACCAGCATCCGTCTCAACGGGATCGACCCGGCCAAGGAGAACCAGACCGTGCCCAACCTGATCTCCCGGATCGAGGATCATCCAGGCGGGGAACTGTTGGGCCGGGGCGAGGTGGTCCTGCCCGAGGTTATCGCCAAGGGGCTCAACTTGAAAAAAGGCGACGAGGTGGTTTTGGTGGCGACCAACAAGGACGGCTCGGTCAACGGCCTGCCCCTGAAGGTGGCCGGGATCATGGAGGCCGTTCAGGGGCCCGGAGGCCGGGACGGCTACATGCATATCCAGGACGCCTCCCAGCTGCTCAGGCTGGAGGCGCCCGAGATATCCGAGATAGCGGTTCGCCTGAAGGGGCTCAACCGGCTGGAACAGGTTTCGGAACGGCTCTGGGCCGACCTGGGCCAGGTCAAGAACCAGAAGGGCCAGCCGGCCTTCGAACTCCACTCTTGGGCCCAGCTCTCGCCCTTTGCCAACTTCGCCCGGCTCATCGACCTGCTGACCGTGTTCATCAAGGTCATGCTCATCGGGGTGGTCCTGGTCAGCGTGCTCAACGTGATGATGATGAGCGTCTACGAGCGGATCAGGGAGATAGGCGCCCTGTCCGCCATCGGAACCACCCCCGGCCGGATCGCCGGGATGTTCCTGACCGAGGGCCTGCTCATGGGGATCATCTCCTCCGTCCTGGGAGCCCTGCTGGGCGGCGGGGTGATCTGGCTCCTTAACCTGACCGGGCTCAGCTTTACCTTCGGCCGGAGCAGAGAGATTTTTTTGACTCCCACCGTGGGCGCGGCCGATCTGATTATCCCCGCCCTGATCGTCATCGTGGTCTCGGCCCTGGCCAGCTTGCAACCGGCCTACAAGGCCTCCCGGCTGGAGCCGGTGGAGGCGTTGCGCCACGTTTAGCTTGGTTGCCAGAAACATATTCCGTTTTCGGTGTCAGGGGTGTGACCCTGACACCACCTGAAAACAAGGTGTGGTGTCAGGGTCACACCCCTGACACCGCGAACCGTTTTTCAATCGGAACACACTTCTGCAACTCACTATAGGAGGTAGCCCATGCGCCGTATTCTCGTTTTGATCGCTGTCCTGGTTCCGGCCCTGCTGTGGACCCCCGGCCCGGCCCATGCCCTGGACGGGATGGAGATATTGAGGCAGGTGGACCAGAACCTCCAGCCCGGCGACCTGGAGATGTACCGCAAGCTGATCAACATGGAGCCGGACGGCCGCAAAAAGGAGTTCGTCCTCTATTTCGCCAAAAAGGACAAGGACAAGGTGGTGACCCTGTTCCTCTCGCCGCCCTCTGAACAGGGGCGGGCCACCCTGCGCCTGGGCGACAACATGTGGCTCTACATCCCCAACGTGGGCAAGCCCATCCGCATCACCAGCCTCCAGTCCGTGGTGGGCGGGGTCTTCAACAACTCGGACATCATGCGATTGGACTACTCCCAGGAGTACGGGGTGGAGAGCCTGGAGGAACGCGGCAAGGAGATCCTGCTTAAGCTCAAGGCCAATACCGGCCAGGTGGCCTACGACCGACTCAACATGCTGGTGGACAAGGAGAAGGTGGTGCCCACCCAGGTGGAGTGTTATTCGGCCAGCGGGCTGCTGATAAAGACCCTCCTTTTCAAGGAGATCAAGGATGTGGGCGACGGGGTGGTCCGCCCGGCCGTGATCGAGACGGACAGCCCCCTGCAGAAGGGTTACAAGTCCATCCTTGTCTCGGGCAAGCTCAAGAAAAGGGATTTCGCGGACGAGGTCTTCACCCTCAACTACCTGCCCCGGGTCAAGGACCTGCGGTGAGGTTCCTGGCCCTGGTCTGCTGCCTGGCCGTCCTTCTGGCCGTCGGGCCGGTCCGGGCCGGGGAGTACGACCTGGAGATACCCCAGGCCGAAAAAAAATACTGGGAGCTGGGCGGATACTCGGAGGCCCGCTATGTGGGCCACGTGACCAGGCCCGGCTCGGCCCTGGGGCGGATCAAGCTGGGCCGGGACGACTCGGAGCTGCTCCACGACGGCCGGGCCCAGGCCCAAGTGCGGGGTTCCCTGGGGCTGAACCGGATCAAGTTCCACTTCCTGACCAATCTCCAGTACGAGGACACCCTCCAGGAGAGCGAACTGAAGGCCCAGGTCTACGCCGGGTATCTTTCGCTCAAACCCAACCCCAACCTGACCCTGGACCTGGGCAAGAAGGTCAACCTCTGGGGCAAGGGCTACGCCTGGAATCCGGCCGGATTCATCAGCCGGCCAAAGGACCCGGACGAGCCGGAGGCCAGTCTGGAAGGTTACCTGGGGCTGGAGGCGGAGTTCGTCAAGAGCCTGGCCCGCCGCGATCTGTCCAACTTCGCCCTGACGGCCGTGGCCCTGCCCGTGTGGGAGTGGGAGAACTCTTCCCTGGGCGATCCGGGCGATGTGGACCTGGCGGCCAAGGCCTATTTTCTGCTTTTTGATACTGATATCGACCTGATGTTCTTCCACGGCCCGGACCAGCCCACCCGGCTGGGGGCTGATTTCTCCCGCAACCTCAAGGAGAACCTGGAAATCCACGGCGAGGTGGCCGTTGACTTCGACGCCTGGAAAAAGACCCTGGGGCCGGACGGAAAGATGGAATCCACCCAGGAGAACCAGGTCAGCCTCCTGGTGGGGCTGCGCTATCTGACTTCTTCGGAGACCACCCTGATCGCCGAGTACTATCACAACGGCCGGGGCTATTCCTCCGGGGAGGCCGAGGAGTTCTACCGGTTGCTGGACGGTTACTGGGACCAGTGGCTGGCCACGGGCGACCCCCGCTACCGGGACTTGGCCCGGAGAACGGCCGGACCGCTATTCTCCCTTAAAAATTATGGCCGGGATTATCTTTATCTCCGCCTAATCCAGAAGGAACCGCTCTCCATCCTCTATTCCAGCCTGTGGCTCACCGCCGTGGTCAACCTGAACGACCTCAGTCTGTCCCTCTCTCCGGGCGGGTCGTACATGCTCACCGACAACCTGGAGCTGAACGCCAGGGCGGTTATCCCCCTGGGCGGGGACAGGACCGAGTTCGGGGAAAAGCTGGACAGGGTCAGGGCGGAGGTCTATCTGCGGTATTTTTTTTAAAAGTTTCTTGGAAAGGCTATGGGAATCCGAAACGGGTCTTGCCCGACACCTGGTTTTGGGGGAAAGCCTGACTATGGTCGTGGAGTTGCTGCGGCGGTTGGGCGTGGCCGGTTCCGGGGGCAGGCCGGCCCTTGGTCCGTCTGGAGGAGCGGGGCTCCATTTGACAGGGCCGGGAAAGCGGCTGCCGGATCCAACCCTGGGGCGACGTGACCCACGAGAGGGCCTATTCCGAAAAATTTTCGGGCAATGGGGTGCCTCACGGAACGGGCCGGGGATAGGGCGGCCGAGCCGGTCCCGATTCCCGGTCCGCCCGGTTATTTCCCCTGCCTGGACTTGAGCAGCCGCTGGACCACGGCGTCGTCCGAGTTGAAGCTGATTCCGGGGGGGAGTGTCAGTCTATCTGGGTGAGTCAATCATTCGGTCCTGTCAAGGCTTAACCCTTCAGGGCGCCTTTGGCGGCCTTGACAGGACCGAATGATTGACTGAAAATCAAGGGCGTCTTTGTTCAAAAAAAAAATCATATTCAAGAGTTGAAAGGTCGGTCCGGGATTCGGCGACGCACCGCTTCGAGGGCTGCCTCGGGCTGATTATTTTCTTTTTGAACAAAGACTTAATAAACCCTCATCCACAAATTATCTGGCACTCCCATCCGGAGGATCGGTCTTGGTGATGAGGGCCAGGGAGGCGGTCGACTCCAGGGGGGCGATCAGGCCCTGGGCCCGGAGCGCCTCCACATCCCCTAACCAGCGCTTTCTGTAGGGTCTCTGGGGTGTCCTGTCCGGCCCTGACCGCGACCATGTTGGGAAAAAATTCGGCCAGTTCGTCCAAGGCAGCCATCGCCTCTCCTCTTGCGGTTGGGTTTTCCGCCGGGTAGAGGCGATCAACTCAGAACGTCTTTTATGAGATTATGGACCATGGGCCGGAATTGTCTAATCTTGAGATTGTCCCGGCCGAAGACGGTCCTGTTGGTCAAAAGGATCACGGTCAGTCCGCTCTCGGGCTCCAACCACAGGCTGGTCCCGGTGAAACCCAGGTGGCCCACGGCCCGGCCGTCGAACAGCTCCCCGGCCGAGGAGTTCCGGGCCGTGGGCCGGTCGAACCCCAGGGCCCGGGGCTGGCCGGGGAAGGGGTTGGTCAAGACCAGACCGGCCGTCTCCCGGTCCAGGATAGTCGACCTGGACCGGCCCGTGATGGATTCCCTCAGCCATTCCGTGAACCTGAAGACGGATTGGGCGCTCCCGAACAGCCCGGCCTGGCCGCCCACCCCGCCCAGGGACCAGGCGTTCTCGTCGTTGACCTCTCCCTGAAGGAGCTTTTTCCTCCAGGGACAGTGCTCCGAGGCCGCGATCAACTCCCGGCCCGGTCCGGCCTCCTGGGACAGGGGGAGATAGGCCAGGTCCAGGCCCAGGGGCCGGTAAACCTCCCCGGCTACGAATTGGTCCAGGCCCAGGCCGGTTATCCTTTGGATCAGCAGTTGAAGAAGCATGAACCCCAGATCCGAGTAGACGGTCTCTTGACCGGATTGACGCTCCAGTTCGGTACGGTTCAGGAGCCGGACCAACTGGCCGGTTTTCTGGGCCGAGGGAACCGGGGCCAGGCTCTGGTAAAAGGGCCGCCAGGCCGGGAGCCCCGAGGTGTGGGCCAAGAGGTGGGCCGGAGTCAGCCCGGTCAGATGGGGGGCCAGATCCAGGTAATCCCCCAAGGACCGGTCCAGTTCCAGCCGGCCCTCCCGGACCAGGACCAGGCAGGCCGGAACAGTGGCCAGGGGCTTGGTCAGGGAGGCCAGGTCAAAGACCGTATCCGGCCCCGCCGGTGCGGCCCCTTCAAGGTCGCTTACCCGGCCCAGGCCGGTCTGGAAAAGAATCCTGCCGCCGCGGCCCACCAGCAGGGCTGCGGAGGTGTAGAATTTTTCTTCGAGACCCTTTCCCAGGGCCGTCCGGACAGGCGTCCAGTCCAGTCGATCTTGGCCGGAGGGCTCAGCCATCCCCGGCCAGGGGCCGGAGCAGCCCCTCCTCCGGAGCGATCTCGGCTCGGCCGCCCACCAGCAGAGCCGCGTTCTCGGAGCCGTGGCCGAAGGGCAGCCCGGCCAGGAGGGTGACCCCAAGCCCGGCCAGTCTTTCCCGGACCATCTCCAGGGCGGCCCGATAGTCTGTCTCCTCGAATCCGCCCAGGACCACCCCCCGGCATCCGTCGAAGAACCCGGCCGCCAGCAGGTGGGTCAGGGCCCGGTCCAGCCGGTAGAGTTTTTCCCCCACGTCTTCGAGAAAGACAATCCCGCCCCGGGTGGGCGGCTGCCAGGGAGTCCCAATCAGATGGGCCAGGACGGTCAGGTTGCCGCCCACCAGAAAGCCTTGGGACGGGCCCCGGTCCAAGAGAAGCCTGCCCCTCAGGGGCTCGGTGGCGGTCCACTCTCCGGCCAGGATGCGGACCAGCCGTTCTATCAGGGCGGGGGGCTGATTGGCCAGGGAGGCGAGGGTGGGGCCGTGGATTGAGGGCAGCCTCTCCCGCAGCAGGGCGCTGAGCAGGACGGTCAGATCGGAGAACCCGATCAGGGGCTTCCCTGTCTCGGCCAGAGCCCTGAAATTTAGATGGGGCGCCGCCCGGAGGCAGCCGTATCCGCCCCTGGCGGCGATAACCCCGGAAATCTCCGGGTCCTCCAGGAGGGCGGTCAGGTTGGCGGCCCTGGCCCGGTCCTCCCCGGCCAGGTAGGAAGCCGGGCCTTCCTCCGGCGCTTCGACCAGGACCGGAAAGCCCAGGTCGCGCAGCGCCGCGGCCCCCTTTTCCGGCTCCTCCAACCCGCAAGGCGAGGCCGGCCAGGCCACGCCCAGGGCCGAGCCGGGGGTTACCAGGTTTAATTTCCGGTCAGGCGTGACATCCATGCCGCAGAGTTACCTTATTTTTTCAACAACTGTTCTTTAAGTGGTGAATAAAACGCCACCAGATACTTTGAAAATCCCTTTAAATAAAGGGCAGAGGCGTCCCCTTGCGATAAACCAGGGCGTTGCAGGAGGCGATCAGCCGTCCCTTACGGTCGTGAACCTTGATATCGTAGACGGCCGTCTTGCGGGTCCGGCTGTACTCCTGGGCTTCGGCCGTGAGCCTATCGCCGGGCCGGGCCGGGGCGATGTAGCTGACATTCATGTTCAGGGCCACGGCCACGGTTCCGTGGGAGTTGGAGGCCGTCTCAAAAGCCTCGTCGACGAGGGCGAAAAGGGCCCCGCCGTGGGCCATCTGGAAAAAATTCTCCATATCCGGCCCCACAGTCATCTCCACCTTGGAGTAGCCCGTCTCCAGCTCCACCAGCTTGAGGCCGAATTTCAGGGCAAACGGCTCCTTGGCGACCTTCTCGAAGATGGCTTTTTTAACAGTCGGGTCCACGGCCCTCCCCGGCGTTAGGACACCTGCGGCCCAGGAGGCGAAAGCCTCTCAATCATCGACCCGCAACATGGTTTTGTCTTCCAAAGTGGTGGGGTGGTCCTCGCCGAAAGGCGCCCGCTGATCCGGCCCCAGGGGATAGAGGTTGGCAAAATCGGGTCCCACCGCAGCCTTGACCCAAGAGGGCAGGATGTCCTTGGTGAAATCCCGTCTGATGGCCCGGTCAGGCCCCATGGCCGAGTGGGAGACGGCGTTTATTTTGGGAAATCTGATCTCCGGCCGCCCGTCCCCGTCCAGATCCACATAGAGTGCGTTGTTGCCGTCGCAGACGCCGCCGTGATCGCAGACAAGGAGGCAGTCCTGCCAGGCAAAGGGTATTCTCCGCCCGGTCCTGTCCCTGAGGGAGAGCTCCAGGAAGATCACCTCCATATTGCCGCAGAAGATTGTTTTCCAGATTCTGACCCGGCCCGGGACGGAATACACCACCCGTCCCATGAGCCTTCCGGTATCCACCCGGTGGTACTGGCCGAAGGGGGTCTTCTGGGCCTTCATCTGGGGAAAACCCAGGGCGTCGTATTCGGCGCCCAGGGCAATGAAACGATCGATCTCCTGTTGCAGGTTTGGGACGGCCGCCTTGCCTGCCAGAGCCGGAGAAACGGTCAGGAATAGGAGCAGGAGCGCAGGTGGCAACATTTTTTTCATACGGTTCATGGTCAGTACCTCTAATAATGGCTCGGGAGGGTGCTCCCGCCTTCCTCGACGGATTTACTCCCTAATTCACGGCCTTTATTATATCTCTCCGGGCTTCCGGCGTCCAGGGCCGGAAAGTGCTGTTTGAGGCGGAACGGTTGATCGGGGAGCCGGACAGGGAGTCTCCTATCCGTTTTCGGGGAAGATGTCGTATCTCTTCAGTTTGTTGTAGAGGGTGGCCCGGGTGATGCCCAACCTCCTGGCGGCCTTGGAGATATTGAAACGGTTGATCCTCAGGACCTCTTCGATGGTCTTCTTTTCAACCTCGGCCAGGATGGAGCCGGAGCAGTCCAGGGGGATGGCGGCGGAATTGTCCTGGATCAGCCCCACCAGATGGCTGGGCCGGATCAGGCTGGAGGGGGAGAGATGGACGGCATGCCAGATAACTCTCTCCAACTCCATAAGATTACCGGGCCAGGGGTGAGCCGTGAGAGTGGTCTGGGCCTTGCTGGAGAAACGCAGCTTCAGCTTGGGACCCGAGGCGCGGGCGAGTTCCATTATCCACTGGGCCAGGGGAATGATATCTTCGGGCCGGTCCCGCAACGGGGGTACGGCGATGGTCTGAAGTCCGGGCAGTTCCATCAACTCCTGGATCATGGAGCGGGCCAGGTCGGGATGCTCCTCCGGAAGGTCGGAGCTGATGACGATTCTCAGGTCGGGGCTGAGGGCCCTGTCTCCGCCGATTCTCTTGAACCGCCCGGTCTTGATCAGGTTCAGGAGCATGCCTTTAAGAGCAGGGGAGGGATATTCCACCCCGGTCAGGAAAACGGTCCCCCCCCGGGCCCGCTCCAGGCTGCCCGGAGATCCGGACGGACCGTCCGTCCCGGCTGGGCTGTCCATCCGGCCGAAGATGTGGTCCAGGTGTTCCTTTTCCGCCAGGGCGTCGCAGTCGATGGTGATAAAGGGCCCGCTCCGCCTGGGGCTGGAGCTGTGGATGGCCTGGGCGATCAGACTGCGGCCCGTAAAGGGTTCGCCCAGGAGAAGGACCGGGAACTCACCCCTCGCCGCCTCCGAGACCAGGCATTTCAATTCCTTGACCGGCCTGGAGTTGCCGACCAGGTCGTCGATGGTAAAGCAGGTACTGACCTCTGAAAAACGGTTGACCATCCCCATGACCTGATCCATCTCCCGGAAAAAGACCACCAGCCCCTCGGTCCGCCCGAAATTGTCGGCGATCGGCTTGATGGTGTGGAGCAGATGAATCCAGCGGTGAGGCCCCTTGAGAAACAGTTCCCGGTCGCGCCGGGCGCCGCCGGGCCGCATCAGGGTCTCCAGGTCCGTCTCCGGGCCCAGAAGGGTGGAGAAGCGCCGGCCTTTGAGCCCCCCCATCCAAGACAGGATCCGCTCGGCCCAGGGGTTGGCCTGGGTGATCAGACCCTCCCGGTCCACGGTCAAAACGCCCATCTCCAGGGTGTTGAAGGCGCTGTCCAGTTCTCCGCTGCGGTCAATGAAGTAGCTGGTCCGGCGGACGATCCTGAGCTGGGTCTCGATGGCCTTGGCCGCGGTGGAGACCAGCCCCAGGGTGTGGGGATAGACCCGGCTGCCGGTGCCGACCAGGCAGATCACCGCTGCGGTGTTCCCGGATTCGTCGAAAATGGGGGCCGCGGAACAGGTCCGTCCCATCTCCATCCGGCCGGGATAGTCGTCTTCGTCCTCCACCTGGACGGCGATTCCTCTGGCTAGAGAGATGGCCACGGCACTGGAGCCGATGGCCTCTTCGGACCAGCAGGTTCCGGGGCGGCAGCCGGAATCGTAAAGCTTTTCCAGGACCGACCGTTCACCCACCAGTTCGATCAGATACCCCTCCCGGTCCACCAGACCCACCGCGAATCCGGCTCCGGCCAGGAAGCGGTTGAGCTCCTTGGCCTGTGCCGCGGCAGCCCCCAGGAGATCGCCGATGGCCTTGCGGCGCCGGGTCAGCTCCTCCTCGGAGAGAAGGGTTTCCGCTGGGGGCCGGGCCTCTGTCCGGCGATTAGGTTTCCGTTCCGAAGCGGAAGAAAGCATGGCCTCTTTTTGGGCGGTGGACTTTGAGATTGGCCGCTTTGAGGGCATTAACTGCGATCCCAGGGTAAAGGATTAAAAGGGCTGCACCTAAAGTTCTACCTAAAGGTGTATGAAAATCATTCTGTTCAAGGTCTCCGCGGTAACCATATTGTTATAAATTATTATGTCTGCTCAAATGGGTTCTTGTCAAGTGGAGAGGTTCAATAAGCCTTATGTGGTCTGGTTAAAGAGCCGGTTAAAGGGTTTATTGAGAGGTATTGAATGTGGTAAAATTAATATAAAATATTAAATCATAAAATTAAAAGATAAGTTTACGGAAACATCCTCTGGAACTTTTCATTGCAAACCAAAGGACCTTTAGGCCGAACCGGTCCCGTCTCGCCCGGCACAGCACTCCGGTTCGAGCCGGGGTGACGCATCTTTGCGCCGCTTGCGGGGTGGATGCCTTTTGGGAGAGCAGCTATGCGGATTTTGGCCCATGAGGGCGGCCGGCCCAAAAATGCAATTTAAAAATTGCCGGGGCTGCTTCGGGGGGCCATTTTTGAAAAAATATATTTTTCGCTCACACCGGATTTTTCGGTTTTCGGAGCCTGGGGGGCCGGACTAACCGGCTTCCACCCCGGGCATGCGGCCGATAGGTTACGGGACGATGTGGCTCCCAAGCGGCACCCGGGACTCGGCCCAGGCATCGGCCTTGACGACCCGGCCGGTCAGAACCGTTTCGCCGCCGCCTCCAACTCCCGGATCTCTTTCTCCCCCAGGCCCAGGTAGTGCCCCACCTCATGGACCAGGGTCAGGATGATCTCCCGGGTCAGGTCTTCCTCGTTGCGGCAGACCTCTTCCAACTCCTCCCTGAACAGGGTGATCCGGTTGGGAAGCTGGGCTCCGGGGGAGAAAAAGGAATTTTGGGTGAGGGGCACCCCCTGGAACAGCCCGAAGAGGATATCCCGGGGCTCCAGCCCGGCTTCCAGGAGGGTTTCCGGGGAGGGCCGATCCTCCACGATCACGGCCAGGTTGTCCAGGGCGTTTCTGATCTCCTCGGGCAGCAGCCCGATGGCTTCCTCCACGACCTGGTCGAATTCATTGCGAGTCATAAACTGCGGCTCCGAAAGGGCCGGGAGAGCCTATCCCACCCTCTCCCTGATGTAATCCACAATGGCCGAGGTCTTGGTGCCCGGCCCGAAAATCTCGGCGATCCCCGCCTCCTTCAAGGCCGGAATGTCCTCTTCGGGGATGATCCCTCCGCCCAGAACCAGGATGTCCTCCAGGTTCCTCTCCCTGACCAGGTCCATGATCCTGGGGAAAAGGTAGTCGTGGGCTCCGGAGAGCACGGACAGGGCGATCACGTCCACATCCTCCTGCTCGGCCGTGGCCACGATCTGCTCCGGGGTCTGTCTCAATCCGGTGTAAACTACCTCCATCCCCGCATCGCGCAGGGCCGAGGCGATGATCTTTATGCCGCGGTCGTGACCGTCCAGACCGGGTTTGGCCGCCAGTACCCTTATCTTTTTAGCCATCTATCGCCTCCTGTCGTTCCAGAGATGCGCCCAAAGGGCTGCGCCTTTGGGCGCTGACGGCCGCAAAAAGCGCGGTTTTTGCGGCCTCACGGGCGCTTTTGCGCCCGGCGCGCCACCGTGGGCGCGCTGCCCCCAAGCGGAATTCAAGATGATTGAATGCCGCTTGGGGTCATACCGTGGTCGGGGCGGTGTATTCGCCGAAAACCCCGCGCAAGGTGTCGCAGATCTCGCCCAGGGTGGCGTAGACCCGCACCGCCTGGATGATCGGCGGCATGAGGTTTTTGTCTCTCTGGGCCGTCGATTTCAGCTCGGCCAGGGCCGCCTCCACCTCCGCGGCGTTTCGCCCCGCCTTCAGCTGGGCCAGGGCCGCGGTCTGTTCCTCCCGGACCGAGGGGTCCACCCGCAGCAGATCCTTGGGCGGCTCCTCCTCCACCTGGAACTTGTTGACCCCCACCACCACCCGGCGGCCGTCCTCCACGGCCTTCTGGTAGCGGTAGGCGCTGTCCTGGATCTCCCGCTGGATAAAGCCCTGCTCGATGGCCTCCGTGGCCCCGCCCATGTCGTCGATCCGGGCGATGTAATCCTTCGCCTCCTTCTCGATCCGGTCGGTCTGGGACTCCACGTAGAACGACCCGGCCAGGGGGTCGATGGTCTCGGTCACGCCCGACTCGTAGGCCACCAGCTGCTGGGTCCTGAGCGCGATGGTCACCGCCTTTTGGGTGGGCAGGGACAGGGCCTCGTCCATGGAGTTGGTGTGGAGGGACTGGGTCCCGCCCAGGACCGCGGCCAGGGCCTGGTAGGCCACCCGGACGATGTTGTTCTCGGGCTGCTGGGCGGTCAGGGAGCACCCGGCCGTCTGGGTGTGGAAGCGGAGCATCAAGGACTTGGGGTTCTCGGCTTTGAACCGCTCCTTCATGATCCGGGCCCAGAGCCTCCTGGCGGCCCGGAACTTGGCCACCTCCTCCAGAAAGTCCAGGTGGGAGTTGAAAAAGAAGGAGAGCCGGGGGGCGAAGTCGTCCACCTTCAGCCCGGCCTCCACCGCAGCCTGGACATAGGCGATGCCGTCGGCCAGGGTAAAGGCCACTTCCTGGGCCGCCGTGGAACCCGCCTCCCGGATGTGGTAGCCGGAGATGGAGATGGTGTTCCAGCGGGGCACTTCCTTGGCGCAGTATTCGAAGATGTTGGTGATGATCCGCATGGAGGGCCGGGGCGGGAAGATGTAGGTCCCCCGGGCGGCGTACTCCTTGAGGATGTCGTTCTGGATGGTCCCGGTGAGCTTGTCGGGAGCCACCCCCTGTTTTTCCCCGACCACGATGTACATGGCCAGGAGAACGGAGGCCGGGGCGTTGATGGTCATGGAGGTGGAGACTTTGTCCAGGGGGATTTGGTCGAACAGGATCTCCATGTCGGCCAGGGAATCGATGGCCACGCCCACCTTGCCCACCTCGCCCTGGGAAAGGGCGTGGTCCGAGTCGTAGCCGATCTGGGTGGGCAGGTCAAAGGCCACGGAAAGGCCCTTGCCGCCTTGTTCCAGAAGGTAGCGGTAGCGGCGGTTGGACTCCCGGGCCGAGGCGAACCCGGCGTACTGGCGCATGGTCCAGAACCGGCCCCGGTACATGGTCGGCTGAACCCCCCGGGTGTAGGGGTATTCGCCCGGAAACCCCAGATCCCTGCCGTAGTCCCTCTCGGACAGGTCGGCCGGGGTATACACCCTTTTCACCTCGGCCTCGGAGATGGTCTCGAACCGCTCCTTGCGCTCCGGGTGTTTTTTGAGCATGGGGTCTATCTTGGCCTGCCACTCGGCCGAAGCTTTTTTGAGATCTTTGAGGAGATCTTGACCGTACATTAAGTCCTCCATCCTAAGTAGAATCCCCGGTTTCCTTAGAACATCCGGGTTCGGAGGAAACCCTGGGCCCGTCCAGGTGGACGCGCCGGTCGCGCAAGCGACCGTAAGCTCAGTCAAAACCGCGCTTTTGCCGGCCGACTACAGCCTACTTCAAACTCAGTCCTTGATCGCAATGCCCCATCTTTTTAATCGCCCTGTTCAAATTAAAGCGGGATATTGCCGTGTTTGCCCATGGCCCGGTGGACCTTCTTGTTGCGCAGGGACCACAAAGCCTTGATCAGCTTGGAACGGGTCCGCTGGGGCAGGATGATTTCGTCGATATACCCCAGCTCCGCGGCCTTGTAGGGGCTGGCGAATTTGCGTCGGTACTCCTCCACCAGTTGGGCGTGCATGGCCGCCGGGTCCTCGGCCCCGGCCAGCTCCTTGCGGAAGACGATATTGACCGCGCCTTCCGGGCCCATGACCGCGATCTCGGCCGTGGGGTAGGCGAAGTTGAGATCCGCGCCGTGGTGCTTGGAGGCCAGCACGTCGTAGGCCCCGCCGTAGGCCTTGCGGGTGATGACCGTGATCAGGGGCACGGTGGCCTCGCAGTAGGCATAGAGCAGCTTGGAGCCGTGGAGGATGATCCCGCCGTACTCCTGCTGGACCCCGGGCAGAAACCCGGGCTGATCCTCAAAGGTGATGATGGGGATGTTGAAGGAATCGCAGAAGCGGACGAACCGGGCGGCCTTGATGGAGGCGTTGATATCCAGACAGCCGGCCAGCCACATGGGGTTGTTGGCCACGATGCCCACCGTCTTGCCGGAAAGCCTCCCGAACCCGACGATGATGTTCTTGGCCCACCCCGCCTGGACCTCCATGAAGTCGTGGTTGTCCAGAATGGTGGTGATGAGTTTGAGCATGCTGTAGGGCTTTTTGGGGTTGGAGGGAATGATGCTCTTCATCAGGTCGTCTTCCCGGTCCGGGTCGTCTCCGATTATCAGGGCCGGCGGCTTTTCGTTATGGTTCTGGGGCAGAAAGGAGAGAAGCCGCCTGACCTTGTCCAGGCAGGCCTTGTCGTCCGGGGCCGAGAAGTGGGCCACTCCGGAAAGGGTGTTGTGGACCTTGGCCCCGCCCAGCTGCTCGGAGGTGACCTCCTCGCCGGTGACGGTCTTGATCACCTGGGGGCCGGTGATGTGCATGTAGGAGGTCTCCTCCACCATGACGATGAAGTCGGTCACTCCGGGAGAGTAGACCGCGCCGCCGGCGCAGGGGCCCATGATGGCCGATATCTGAGGCACCACCCCCGAAGCATGGACGTTGCGCTTGAATATCTCGCCGTAGCCGCCCAGAGATTCGACCCCCTCCTGGATGCGGGCCCCGCCCGAATCGTTGAGGCCGATGATGGGCGCTCCGTTGCGCATGGCCAGGTCCATTATCTTGCAGACCTTCTCCCCGAAGACTCCCGAAAGGGAGCCGCCGAAGACGGTGAAGTCCTGGGAAAAAACATAGACCAGCCGGTCGTTTATCTGTCCCCAGCCGGTGACCACCCCGTCGCCGGGGATCTTCTTCGCCTCCATTCCGAAGTCGGTGCAGCGATGGACCCTGAACCGGTCGAATTCCTGGAAGGTGTCCTTGTCAAGGAGATAGTCGATTCTCTCCCGGGCGGTCATCTTGCCCTTGGCATGCTGGGCGTCTATCTTGTCCTGGCCGCCCCCGAGGAGGGCCTGTGCGTTTCGTTCCTTGAGCTCTCTGAGCTTATGTTCGGTATCCATTTCTTCTCCTGGGCCGAATATGGTGTTCAGCGGCGAATGGAACGCCTTTGCCCTTGGCGGCGGTCCTAAAACAGCATTAAATCAACTTGTTGCCCCGCTGGGCTTGGGTGATGGGCGAAGATAGTTCCGCCGACCTCTATCGGGGCATCTCCTCCTTGAGGCTATAACATACCTATCCATCCCCAGAGAGTCCACCCCATTGAGTGTCAACCCCTAAGGATATCGTTTCGAATAAAGAGACCCGGTTCCCGAAGGCTTTTCCCGGGAACCGGTGGTTGGGCCGGATGGTCCTTAACGGACGCAACTTATCCTAGGACGATCATCACCTGGTCGGCTTCTACAGCGTCGCCCTCTTTGACCTTTATCTCTTTGACAGTGCCGCCATCGGAGGCCGAGATGGGCATTTCCATTTTCATCGCCTCAAGGATGGCCACCTCGTCGTCTTCGCTCACGCTGTCGCCGACGGCGACATTCACGCTCAAAACCTTGCCGCCCATGGGGGCTACGATATCAGCCACTTGTTCCTCCTCGAAAATTAACTACCTTTTAAGGTTAAGGTGGTACGTGAAAATAGTTGCGAAGGAGCCGGGTTGTCAAGCATAAAAGCAGGGCAAAAAATCCCGGTGCGCCGATTGATCCGCGCTTGACTTGGCCTCCGCTCCCGGTTAGTTAGGGTAAATGGAAAATTCCCTTAACGACGCGGAAGAGCGCGGACCCGTCCAGACCGACGAATCCGGGCCGAAACAGGAGCGCGATGTTTTCGGCCCCGGAGACCTGTGCCTGTTTGTGGGCCGCCAGCAGCGCGAATTCATGGTTCGCCTGACCCCGGGCAAGAAGATTAAGCTCAAGGGCGAATACTTCGACGCCGAGAAGTTCATCGGCCTGCCCGTGGGGGTCTCCATCGTGACCCCCTTTAAGGCGGCCTACCTGACCATGCGCCCCACTCTGGCCCAGGTGGTCATGAACATGCGCCGGGAGGCCCAGATAATCTACCCCAAGGACCTGGGCCAGCTCCTCTATCAGCTGGACCTGGGCCCCGGCTCCCGGGTGATCGAGGTGGGGACCGGCCACGGGGCCATGACCATGTCCCTGATCCGGGCCGTGGGCCAGACGGGCCAGGTGGTCTCCTACGAGATCCGGGGCGACCACGCCCGCCAGACCCGCAACAACGTGAAGAGGTTCATGGGCGAGACGCCCTGGTGGCAGGTCAAGGTCCGCGACGTGATCGAGGGCGGCATCGACGAGGAGAACTTCGAGGCAATCATGGTGGACATGCCCTCGCCCTGGGAACTGGTCGAGCACCTCATCCCGGCCCTGATCCCCGGCGGCACGGCCGCCTTTCTGCTGCCCACCGTGCCCCAGGTGGTCAAGTGCGTGGATGCGCTTAAGGAAACGGGCAAGTTCGCCCACGTCCACGTCTCGGAGCTGCTCCAGCGGCCCTGGGCCGTGGAGGGGCTCTCCGTCCGGCCGGAGATGCGCATGAGCGGCCACACCGGATTCCTGATCACGGCCAGGAGAAAGCTGGGAGAGGTGGTCAGGTTCAGTTAAGAGCCGGGGGAATCTTTTGAATAAAGATTCCCCCGGACCCCCTTCAGAACTTAAAAAGCATTATCAAGCTTTGCTTGATAATGCTCCTGAACGTTTTGGGAAGGGTCCGGTAAACCCTTTTGGGAAAGGGTTTACCGGTAATTGGCCGTTCGCTATTCCTTCTCCATCCCCACCATCCGCAACTGCTCCAGGCTTATATTCCCCCCGGAGCAGACGATCCCCACCTTTTTGCCTTTCAACTGGTCTCTGATCTTATAGGCCAGGGCCAGGGAGGCCGCCCCGGCTCCCTCGGCCAGGGTGTGGGCCCGTTCCAGGTACCATTTCACGGCCTGGATTATCTCCTGATCGGAGACCAGGAGGAAATCGTCCAGGAGTTTGGCCATGATGGCCTGGGGATAGTGGAAGGGCGCGCCCGTGGCCAGGCCCTCGGCGAATGTGGCGCAGCCGGCCTCCACCATCTCGCCCTTTTCCCAGGACAGGTAGGCCGAAGGCGCACCCTCGGCTTGGACGCCGATGACCTTGATCCCGGGCTTGAGCCCCTTGGCCGCCAGACAGCACCCGGCCGCGCCCGAGCCGCCGCCCACCGGGACGATGATCACCTCCAGGTCGGGCCGGACCTCCAGCATCTCCACGGCCTCGGTGCCCACCCCGGCGATGAGATGGGGCTCGTCCCCGGAGTTGATGTAGCGATAGCCCTCCTCCCGGGCGAGCTGGTCGCAGAAGCCCTTGGCCGTCTCGAAATCCGGGCCGTGGACGATCACCTCCGCGCCCAGGCCCTCCATGGCCGCCACCTTGCCGGGGTTGGCCCCTTCCGGGACCACGATCCGGGCCTCCACCCCGAAGATGCGCGAGGCAAAGGCGATGGACTGGCCGTGGTTGCCGGTGGAGGCCCCGATCACTCCGGCCTCCCGCTCCGCCGGGCCGAGCTGGGAGATGAGGTTGATCCCGCCCCGGACCTTGAAGGCCCCCACGGGCTGGTAGTTCTCGTGCTTCACGGCCACTTCCGCGCCGATCAGGTCGTTGAGGCCGGAATAGACGTGCAGGGGGGTGGGGGCCAGATGGGGCCGGATCCGGTTGCGGGCGGCCAGGATCTCGGCCAGGTCGGGGATGGGGAGTTCGGTGGTGATGGGCATGCTTTTCTCCGGTTTAGTTGCGGTACCAGTTTTTTATTTTGGCGACAGGGACGCAGCCCTGACACCACGGGGATCTTATCGCTCCTGGTGTCGGGGGTGTGACCCCGACACCACCCATTAGCCTTCTGGCATCAGGGATACGCCCCCGACCCTACCCACTGTCCCGGTGATGTCAGGGCTGCGTCCCCGACATCGATCCACATGGTCCGGTTGCTGTCAGGGTCACACCCCTGACAGCAACAGGGTGGTTGGTCTGGAATTGGACGGGCAAGGCCCGGCCAATTCAACTTAAGGTTTTTGGGAAGGGTTCGGGAACCCCTTTTTTCAAAAAGGGGTTCCCGATTCCCCGCCCTTATCCTTCCATGGCGCTTTCCATTACACACTGCAGCAACACATTGGCTCCGGCCTCGCAGTCCTCCCAAGGCGTCTCCTCCACCTCCACGTGAGATCGGCCGCCGATGGAGGGCACGAAGATCATGGCCGTGGGGCAGACCTGGTTCATGTAGGAGGCGTCGTGGCCGGCTCCGGAGACCATGGGGTTGGTGGAGTAGCCCAGGGAGGCGGCCTTGTCCAGGACCATCTGGACCAGCCGCTGGTCAAAGGGGGAGTGCTCCACCCGCCAGGTGATCTCCTTTTCCAGGGGACAGCCCCGGGCAGACGCTATTTGGTCGAACTCCTCCGCCAAAACGTCCCAGGCGCGCAGGGCCAGGTCGTCGTCCCAGGAGCGGATGTCCACGGTGAAGTGGACCTTGTCCGGGATGATGTTGCGGGAGTTGGGGTGGTTGTGGATCTCGCCCACGGTGGCCACCATGTTGCCGCCCATCTTCTTTGGCAGCCGGTTCACGGCCAGGATCATCTCCGCCGCGGCGCACAGCGCGTCGTTGCGGCCCTCCATGGGCGTGGGCCCCACCTGGTTGGCCGTACCTTTTAGGCGGACGTCGTACCAGTGGAGGCAGAGGATGCCCTCGGGCACGCCGATGGTCTTGCCGATTTGCTCCAGGATGGGCCCCTGCTCGATGTGGTACTCGAAATAGGCGTGAACCGGCCGTTTGGCCGCCGGGGCCGGGCCCTGGTACCCGATCCGCTCCAACTCGGCCCCGAAGGTCCTGCCGTTCACGTCGGTCTTGGCGTAGGCCCAGTCCAACTCCAGGGCCCCGGCCCAGACCCCGGAGCCGACCATGGCTGGGGGAAAGCGGGAGCCTTCCTCGTTGGTCCAGTCCACGATGGTCACCGGGCGGAGAGTCTCCACCTTGTTGTCGGCCATGGACCGCAGCGCCTCCAGGGCGCCCATGACCCCCAGGATGCCGTCGAACCGGCCGCCCTTGGGCTGGGAGTCGATGTGGGAGCCGCACATGACCGGAGCCAGGCCGTTGTCCCTGCCCGGTCGGCGGCCGAAGATGTTGCCCATCTCATCCACGGTGATCTCCAGGCTCAGCTCCCGGAGCCAGGAGATGAACAGATCCCGGGCCTGCCTGTCTTCGTCGGAGAGGGTCAGCCTGGTCACCCCTCCGCCCGGGGTTCCGCCTATTTGGGCCATCTCCTCCAGAGAGCCCCGCAACCTGGCGCCGTCAACTCTAAGCCTCTCCAATGACATGATCCCTCCTCATTGATCCGTTCACTATGAGATCGCAGGAAAGCCGACCCTACCCCCCCATTGCCGGCGGCCGGCCGCACGGTCGACCCTTCCGCAAAAGGGTCGTTAATCTTCTTTGGGGGGGTGTCTCTATTTCTATCATATCCCGGCTCCGCTCCAAAGCCGGTTGTCCCCGCTCCAGGCATGGGCTATTATCCAAGATATAATTAACTCCGAAACATATAAGGCCAATTCCGGAGAAATATTGTAAGAGGGTGGAATTGAATCGAGCTTGTCTCTCAGTCTTATTGATCCTTTCGGCCCTGGGTTTGACTTGCCAGGGGGGATGGGCGGCCACTGAAAGCGTCTTGAACGTAATGACCGACCAGGACCATCTGAACGTGGGCGAGACCCTGGAGATAGAGGTCCGACTCTGGTCGGTCATGGAAGGCCGGGTTTTGCCGCCCCTGGGCGGAGAACTGACCGTGGCCGTGATCGACGCTCTCAGGGGCGTGGCTGTCCGGAGTTTTAAGGCCGAGCCGGACGGGTCGGCCCGGCTTTTCAGGGTAGCCTGGAGCCCGGCAGAGGCGGGCGGATACAGGATCGTGGCCCGGTACGAGAGCCCCGCCACAGGCAAACAGATCGCGGCCGAGACCCAGGTCACGGTGGGATTAGGGCTTTCACCGGGAGCGGGCCGGTCCCCCCAGCCGGAAGCTTCCCCGACCTCCACCTCTTTACCGGCCACCCCCGCCGTACCCCCGACTACTTCTGCCACAGCCCCTGTTTTTGAGCCGGCCGTCACGGCGCCGTCCGTTCAAAAGGGCGTCCCCACCAGGGTGGTTCTCCGGATCGAGCCGGGAACAGACCGGGGAGAGTACGTGGTGCGCATCTTTGTGACCACGGATGCGGGCGCTCCGGTGGACAGGGGCGACGTGCTGGTTACAGTGGGCCGGGGAAGTCTCTCCAGGGGCGGGGGAACCCAGACCCTGGTGGGTCTGGACAGCCGGGGTCGGGCCAGTTTAAGCTGGAGCTTCTCCCAGAGCCGGAACCGGGAAGAGCTAATCACGGTGGATTATCTGGGAGGCTGGTCTTCGGGGCGGGAGTGCGCCCCTTCCTACTCCTCCTTAAATCTGAAGCGCTCCGCTACGGATCAGATCGTGGCCGCCGCCACGACCGCCTCTCCCCCTGTTGCCGCTGCCACGACGAGCTCGCCCCTGTCGGCGACCGTACCGCCGCCGACCTTTCCGCCGGTCACCACCACCACGCCTCCCCCAACCATGCAACGCACCATCCGGGGACAGAGCGTGACCAACACCCTGGGCATGGTCTTCCGCCTGATTCCGGCGGGAGGTTTCGATATGGGCTCACCCGGCGGGCGCAACGCGCCCCGCTTCACCGCGCCGGTCCACCGGGTGGAGATCGGCCGGCCCTTCTGGATGGGCGTTTACGAGGTGACCCAGGAGCAGTGGGGAAAGGTCATGGGCTCCCGGCCGGCCAAATTCCGGGGCGACCCCCGGCTGCCGGTGGAGCGGGTTTCTCCGGTCCAGGCGGCGGAGTTCATCAAACGGCTCAACGCCAGAGAGGGCACCACAGCCTACCGTCTGCCCACCGAGGCGGAATGGGAGTATGCCTGTCGGGCCGGAACCAGGGATCCCTGGTCCTTCGGCTCCCGGCCGGAGCAGTTGGGGCGGTTCGCCTGGTGGATCTCCAACTCCGGCCTGAAGACCCATCCGGTGGGACTGCTGGAGCCCAACCCCTGGGATCTTTTCGATATGCATGGTAATGTGGCCGAACTCTGTTCAGACTGGTTTGATCAGGGATATTACGCCCAAAGCCCGGGGAAAGACCCCCAAGGGCCGGACCGGGGAACCCACCGGGTCGGCCGGGGGGGCAGCTGGCTTTCCGGTCCGGTCCGGCTGCGTTGCGCGGCCAGGGTCATGGCCGAGCCGGGGCCGTCCCTGGGGTTCCGATTGGCCAGGGACAGATAAGCGGGAAGGGAGAGGCAAGGGGCGAGGGGGCTAATCAAAACCAACCGGCGTTTACAGGGAATGCCGGTACCAAGTTGCGATAGAAAAGAAACGGCCGACGTCGGGATCGGACCCTGGCCGCCGCAACGGAACATATCTTTAACCATCGCTCCAATGAAAAAAATGGACCCCCAATCGGAAATAAGAACAATCAAGGTGGAAAAACTTATCCCGGTCCGGGGGGCGGCGGCTTCAGTTGTTTTTGTCGGGGTCCTTATCCTCCTGACTTCTTTCAATGTTTTGGCTCAAATCGGGGGAGAGGCCAGCCCGCCCCTGCACCTCTCTCCGGAAAACGACTTCTATCATCTGGGGCCTTACGTGGATGTGCTTAAAGACCATAGCGGCGAGCTGACCCTGGACCAGGTCCGCAACCCACGCCTGTCCTTACGGTTCCAGCCCAACAGAGGGGTGATGCTTCACCTGGGCACCACCAAGGGCGCGG
This sequence comes from Desulfarculia bacterium, assembly GCA_963662305.1. Lineage (GTDB taxonomy): Bacteria > Desulfobacterota > Desulfarculia. The sequence goes on from OY759352.1 coordinate 977,863, forward strand.
TCTGGTTGCGCTTCCGCCTGATCCAGGATCTTGCGCCGGGAGATAAGTCCGGCCCCTGGATCGTGGAGCTCTCCAAGGAGCATGTGGACAGGCTGGATATCTATCTCCCCCGGCCGGGGGGAGGCTACTCCCGGATTCGGGCCGGACGGGCAAGACCCCTCAACCCGGCCATGATCGTCTCCCGCACTCCGGCTGTTTCCATCTCGCCCGAGCTTCTGGAGGGGTCTTACATCTATTTCCGCCTGGCCAACCTTTTCGGGCTTGGCATGACCGCCCAGGTCCGCGCTCCACGGGCCTTTCAGTTTCACCTCCTGGCCGACTCCTACACCCTGGGCATCCTCTTCGGGGTGCCTCTGGCTCTGGCCCTGTTCAACCTGATAATTTTCATCTTTTTCCGGGACAGGGTCTATCTCTATTACGTCATCTATATACTCTCCATGTTCGGCTATCTGCTTATGCTCCACGGGCAGGTCTACCTTCTGGAGATATTCGACCTCAAGGCGGAACTGACCATTTTCGGGGTCCTGGCCGGGTTGATTCTCTTTTTCGGCTGCATGTTCTCCCGGGCTTTTCTGCTGACCAAAAAAAATTGCCCTTTCTGGGATAGAATCATCCTCGGGCTCATGGGCCTGGCCCTGATCAAGATTGCAGTTTCCCTGATGGGATACCATGTCCTGGCCAACCACATCGCCCAGTTCGCGGGTTTGGTCAGCCCGGTGGTCAGCATCTCCGTGGGAGCCGTCTGCTGGCGCAAGGGTTACACTCCGGCCCGGTTCTATCTGATAGCCTGGTCGGTCCTCTCCTTAAGCATTGTCTGGCATGTCCTGGTCTCCCTGAACTTCCTGCCCTGGTCGGGAGTGAGCGGCCTGATGATGATGGTGGGCTCGGCCCTGGAGGCCGTACTGCTCTCCTTTGCCCTGGCCGACCGGATCCGGACCATCCAAAAGGAGCAGAAACGCCTCCGCCGGGCCACCCGGCACTATCGCCAGCTGAGCAACATGGACAGCCTCACCGGCCTGTTCAACGCCAGGTACCTTCGGGACAACCTGGAGCCCCTAATGGCCAAGGTCAGGCGCGACAACCGGCCCCTCTCCCTGATGATCATCGACGTTGACGATTTCAAGCTCTTCAACGATACCTACGGTCATCCCGAGGGGGACAAGGTCCTGGCCGCCCTGGGACTGGTCATCCGGGAGTGCGTCCGCCGGGCGGACGTACCCTGCCGCTACGGCGGGGAGGAGTTCTGCATCATCCTGCCGGGGGCCACCATCGGCCAGGCCGCCATGGCGGCTGAACGGATCAGAGAACAGTTCGAGACCCTGGCCTTCAGCCTGGAGGAGACCGGAGAGCAGGTCAACGCTACGGTCAGCATCGGCGCGGCCCCGCTACAGCCCGGCCAGGAGGGGCTGCAACTCCTCTCCGAGGCGGACAAGGCCCTTTACCGGGCCAAGTCCGAGGGCAAGAACATGGTGGTCCTGGCCTCCTGAGCGGTTAGCGGCCCGGCGGGCGGGACCTCTGAAAAGGTGAGGCGTCTTAGGCTGTTCTGCTTTTTTAAGGCCCATCAATCTTGACCTGCTCCGCCGTTGTGATATTTAAGTCCGGATGCCCCCGAAGTTGATCACTTCCTGTCACCGGCCCGGGCGGATGTCTTAACCCGATCTGCGCCATAAGCGGATTCGATCCCGGGGGTGATGTTAACTTATGGAGCGGTGGTGGTTCAGACCACGATCGTCGTCTGATTTCAGACCGGAAGAAAGGGAACAACATGTCCGACACTCCTTGGAAGAACGAAAGCTGGTTTACCAGTCCCTGGAATTTTGCGGAAGAGGTCCGCGGGGGCCTTAATTTTCCGAAAGAGATAAAAATCCACGACATCACCCTGCGCGACGGGGAGCAGCAGACGGGGATTACCTTCCGGCGGGAGGAGAAGGTGGAGATCGCCAAGCTGCTGGCCCAGGTAGGGGTGCACCGGATCGAGGCCGGAATGCCGGCGGTGAGCCCTCAGGACGAGGCGGCCATCAAGGAAATCGTGGACTTGGATCTGGGCCCCGATATCTTCGCCTTTGCCCGGTGCATGCTGCCCGACGTGAAAAAGGCTGCGGGTTGCGGCGTCTCCGGAATCGTGGTTGAGATTCCCTCCTCGGAGCACATCATCCGGGACGCCTACGGCTGGGATCTGGACAAGGCGATCAAGCTGTCCATAGAGGCCACCCTGGCGGCCAAGGAGGCCGGGCTCTACACGGTGTTTTTCCCCATCGACTCCTCCCGGGCGGACATTTCCTGGTTCCTGGACCTGATCGAGAAGATCGCCACCGAGGGGCACATGGACGCCCTGGCCGTGGTGGACACCTTTGGAGTCTTGAACCCCCACGCCGTGCCTTATCTCATGAAAAAGATCCGGGAGCGGTTGAGCCAGCCCCTGGAACCCCATTTCCACGACGACTTCAACGTGGGCGTGGCCAACACCATCATGGGCCTGGCCGCGGGCGGGTCGGTGGCCCACACCACCGTGACCGGAGTGGGCGAGCGGGCCGGCAACACCCCCATGGAGGACCTGGCCATGGCCTTGAAGACCATGTACGACGTGGATCTGGGCCTGGACACCACCAAGTTCGTGGGGCTGTCGCGGCGGGTCTGCGAGCTGGCCAAGCACACCATCCCCTCCAACCGGCCCATCGTGGGCCAGCGGCTCTACCAGATCGAGTCCGGGATCATCGCCTCCTGGGCCAAGATGGCCGGGGAGCCCAACTTCCTCTCCATGGCCCCCTTCCGGCCCCAGATGGTGGGGTTGGACCCCTTCTCCATCGTCATAGGCAAGAATTCGGGGATCGACTCGGTAAACTGCTGGCTTGAGGAGCTGGAGGAGGAGGCCACCGAGGAGCAGCGCCTGGAGATGGTCTCCCGGATCAAGGACAAAGCCCTGGAGAAAAAGGAGCTCCTCACTCTGGATGAGTTCAAGCAGATCCTGAAAGACGTGGTCGGCTGAAAGCCCGTCCACCGGTTTGAAAAACAAGGCCCCTCTTCCCGAATAGGGAGGAGGGGCCGACTTGGCTCCGCATCCGCCGGGATCAGGGCGGCGGGCAGAAAAATGTTTTGTTTTCGGCATCAGGAGGGTGTCCCTGGTGCAGCGAATCGCCTTTGGATCGAAACCCGTTCCCGTCGCTTGTTCTATCGCAAGCGGTCATAATTCATGCCCCTGAAAAGGGACATATGGTGTCGGGGTTACACCCCGGCACCCGAATCGATAGATTCCTCTGACCGTATCTTATTAAATTAAGGGAGTGGGGGGGTGGTTTCATCCGCCCCCGAGGAACGGCGAATTCCACCCCGGTCCGGGGTCAGTCCCCCAGGGCTACCAGCCGGTCTTGGACCAAGGCGACGTAGACGGATTGGGGATGCTCTTTTATCAGCTTGCGGTAGGTGACCAACGCCTCCTGTTTCTTCCCGGCCAGCTCCTGAACCCGCCCCAGACCCCACAAGCCCAAGGGGGCCAGCTTGTCGTTTTGGGAGACGGTGGTGTACCACTGGGCCGCCTCATCGTATTTACCGGCCGCCTCGAAGCAGTGGGCCAGGGCGTCGGCCACGGCCGGGCGGAGGGGGTCGTCGCGGTCCAGGTTGTCCAGGAAGGCCAGATAGTACTTGATGGCCTCTTCGTAATTTTTTTGGAAGGCGGCCACCGCGGCCAGCTCCAGACGGGCCTGGCCGGCCGCCTTTGACCCGGGCTGTTTTTCGATCAGCTCGGTCAGGGGTTTGATGGACCGTTCGGCCTCGGCCTCGGTCCGGGGCTGCTCCTTGGCCAGAATGGCCTCATACTCGGACCAGGCCACCTTCTCCTGGTAATTCCGGTAGGCCGACCAGCCCCAGATGCCGGCTCCGATGAGGACCACGGCCAGAAGACCGAAATAGAAGCGATTCTGGTACTGGAGATAGTAGTTGTAGACTTTTCCCCAGAAGGAGATGAACTGGTCTTCCTGTTTTAGGTAGTCGGGTCGAGCGGCCATAATCTCTCATCCTTTAGCTACTTATAGGCTGTAAATCACTACCAGAAGGGGGCCTTTGGGTCAAGGGAAAAGGCGGGCCAGGACCCTTCGGCAGGAGCCTGGGGGCGATATTCGTTAAAGGGTCACCACCATAAAACCGGCGCTGAAAAGGACCCCTATCCTCCCCTGGACAAGTCTCCATTTTTGCTCGTAGGGGATGCGGACCTGGCCGGGAGATGATCCGGCCGGAGATAAAAGGCCCTGGTTTTTGGAAAAATATATTTTAAAAAAGCGAGGCCGCCGGATGGACATAATAAAATATTTATGAAATTTCGGCTTACGGTTCAGGGGCGGACATCTACCAAACGACAGAGGCTCGTTCCGCTACCGAAACGATCGGAGGCGTCAGGGCGCAACCCTGACGCCTCTGGCGGGGCTATCGACGACAATCGATCCGGCCGTTTCAGGCTGTCAAAGGGCCTCCGTTGGCATCAGGCCCGGTAAACGTTTGTTTGGACCGTGTACTTGTCCAGGGCCTTCAGGTCAACTCCGACCCCCAGTCCCGGCGTCTCGGGCACCGCGACCATGCCCTGTCCGTCCACGGCGGTGATGGGCTCGATGATGTCCTCCACCAGGAAATTGGCGTTGGAGTAGACGGCGTTGGGGTAGGCCATGTTGGGCCAGGAGGAGACGGCCGTGTTGACGGTCATGCCGACCCCGGTCTCGATCATGCCGCCGCACCAGCACGTAACCCCGGCGGCCTGGGCGATGTCGTGGACCTGCCGGGCCGGGGTCAGGCCGCCGCAGCGGGCCTGCTTGATGTTGATGATCTTGCCGGCCTTCATCTCCACCGCCGTCTTGGCGTTAAAGGGCGAATGGATGGACTCGTCCAGGCAGACCGGCGTCTCTATCTCGGCCTGCAGTTTGGAGTGATAGAACAGGTCGGCCGAGGACATGGGCTGCTCGAACATGATCAGGCCGTACCTGTCGATCCCGGTCAGGAAATCGTGATGCTCGTAATAATCGTAGCAGTTGTTGGCGTCCACGCTCAGGTCCATGTCCGGCCAGCGGTTGCGGAAGGCCTCCAGGGGTTCCACGTCCCAGCCCGGTTTGATTTTCAGTTTGATCCTATGGGCTCCCCGGCCGATCCGTTCCTCCACGATGGCCATGAAGTCCTCCACCGAGTCCTGGATGCCCACCGAAACTCCGCCGGAGACGATTTTGGTCATGGTTCCGCCGGTCAGGTCGGCCAGGGACCGCCCCTCCTCCAGGCCCTTGAGGATCCAGACCGCGTTCTCCAGGGCGGCCTTGGCCATGGGGTGGCCGGTCAGGGAGCCGACTTTGTCCCAGTAGCCCTCAGGCCCGTCGATCTCCCGGCCCAGGATCCGGGGCAGGATGTGGTTGGCCATGACCGTCCGGGCCGTGTCGATGGTCTCGTAGGCATAGCCCAGATCCAGGTCGGCCACGCACTCGGAAAAGGCGGTCAGGTCCGGGGTGTGGACCTTGAGGACGAGTTTGTCGACTTTATACCGGCGGCCGTAACTGGTCTCGAAGTGGTGGACCAAGGGTATCCGGACGTAGATCAGATCGACCCGTTCTATCTTCATTTTGTCCCTCCTTTGGAGGCTGACCAATAACAGCCTCGGGGACGGGCCGGGGCCGGCCCGCTTCTGTTGCCCCCTGGGGAGCCGGTTCGGTAATTAACGCAAGATGCGCGGCTCGCAAAAGCGCTGTTTTTGCGAGTCCGGTTGAATAAGCCGGGGTTTTAATTTAACCGCAACCTGTTTGGAGTACCCGGCCAGCCGGCCGGATTGGACTGAGTATAACCGGAATCACCTCCCAAGGCCATCCTCAATCAACCGGATTACGGTTAAGAGTCTGCGGTGAGCCGGACCGGCTCTGGCGAATCAGGGAACGGGCAGATTGCGGACCCTGATCCCCACCGCTCCCATGACCTCTCCGGTCCGGTATCCGAAACCATGGAAGCCGGGGAATGCGGTTTCAAGCAAATCCTTAAGTTCAGCCTTCACCGTATTTTTCGGACCGTGGCAGGCCATACAGCTCTCTTGGATCCGGACCTCCCGGTAAAAGCGGTAGTGGCGGCCCTGGTCTTGGGGATTGATGAAAAAACCCACCACCCCGGCGCTTTTTTTTTCGGCCCGGGCGAATCCGGACATGGCGGTCTGGTCGAAGACATCCGTTTTGGGAGACCGGCTCGCGGGATGACGGGCCATGAGCCTGAGCTTGATCCTGGAATTGGAGAAGCCCCGCTCCATTTCGGCCAGGTCCCGGGCGAAGAATTTCAGCACGGCCTCCGGTCCCCGGACTTGGGCCTCCTGCAGCCGGGAGCGGAACTTTTCTATAAAATATTGGGCGGCGTGATCGCAGACGGATAGGAGCCCCTGGTCAAAAGGCTGGTCTACGGAAGGGGTTGACTGGGCGGATAGAGAACCGGGGAGCAGAAAGAGAAGGACGCTAAAGACCCAAACCGCCCCCCGGACAAATCCTGACATGGGGGTCGGTTCAGCGGCTCATGGAGTCCAGGAACTCCTGGTTGCTCTTGGTGCCCTGCATCTTGTCCAGCAGAAACTCCATGGCGTCCACGGGGTTCATGGCCGAGAGCAGCTTGCGCAGAATCCAGACCCGGTTCAGCTCGGCCGGGGTGAGAAGCAGCTCCTCCTTGCGGGTGCCGGAGCGGTTGATGTCGATGGCCGGGTAGACCCGCTTGTCGGAGAGCTTGCGGTCCAGCTGGATCTCCATGTTGCCGGTGCCCTTGAACTCCTCGAAAATGACCTCGTCCATGCGCGAGCCGGTGTCCACCAGGGCCGTGCCCATGATGGTCAGGGATCCGCCCTCCTCCACGTTCCGGGCCGCCCCGAAAAACCGCTTGGGCCGGTGCAGGGCGTTGGAGTCCACGCCGCCGGAGAGGATCTTGCCCGAGGGCGGAACCACGGTGTTGTAGGCCCGGGCCAGGCGGGTGATGGAATCCAGGAGGATGATCACGTCTTTTTTGTGCTCCACCAGCCGCTTGGCCTTTTCGATGACCATCTCGGCCACCTGGACGTGGCGGGTGGCCGGCTCGTCAAAGGTGGAGGAGACCACCTCGCCCTTGACCGAACGCGCCATGTCGGTGACCTCCTCGGGCCGTTCGTCGATGAGGAGGATGATCAGGATGGTCTGGGGGTGGTTGGTGGTTATGGCGTTGGCTATGTTTTTCAGGAGCACCGTCTTGCCGGTCCGGGGCGGGGAGACGATGAGACCCCGCTGGCCCTTGCCGATGGGGGTCAGAAGATCCATGATCCGGGTGGAGTAGTTGTCCGTCTCGGTCTCCAGGGTCAGCCGCTCCTCCGGGAAAAGAGGGGTCAGGTTGTCGAACAGAATCTTTTCCTTGGCCTTCTCCGGGTCCTCGAAGTTGACCGCCTCGACCTTGAGCAGGGCGAAATAGCGCTCCGACTCCTTGGGCGGCCTGATCTGGCCGGAGACGGTGTCGCCGGTGCGGAGGCTGAACCGCCGGATCTGGGAGGGGGAGACGTATATATCGTCCGGGCCCGGAAGGTAGTTGTAGTCCGGAGCCCGTAAAAAACCAAAACCGTCGGGCAGACACTCCAGGACTCCCTCTCCGTAAATGTTGCCTTCACGGGCGGCCTGGGCCTGGAGAATGGCGAAAATCAGTTCCTGCTTGCGAAGACCGGAGTATCCTTCAACATCAAGTTCCTTGGCGAATCCATAGAGTTCTCGAATGGTCTTGTCTTTAAGTTCGACCAGATTCATTGTCTCTCCCACTTTTTCCTTTTCTTTATCTTTTGACTTATTCGCCATTCTTTAGCCTCCGGCCGAGGTTTATTAGACTGACGCCCATATTGTGCAAACCGGCAATAACTGGCGGAAGTATGATAGAATGGTCGGTGCTTATAATTTCGTTAATTGGAGCGGCGCCCTTGTTTTGACAGGGGATAGCCCGGAACGGGCCGTTTACAGGTAAAGTTTGTCATCCGAGCCCCGCTTTGTCAAGGTTTTTTAGGGAGGATGGAGACGGCCGGCGGGCTTTGATCAAGGATGTTCAGGGTTGGCTACACGGTCCCGAAAACCGGACCCCGAACGCGCCGGCCCACCTGGCCGGACTTGACGAAAAGCCCTTTACGATCCCTTAAACCATGGTTTGACATCTGTTCCGGCCCCGAATAGAATGCGGTTTGAGAGGTCTTTCCAAGGGCAACTTTCAATCCGGCGAGGACATGACCCCACTAGGTTTGGTCCATCATCCCATATTCCAGGAGCACGACCCGGGCCCCTATCATCCCGAGAGCCCCAGGCGGCTGGCCGTGTTGGATGAGGTTCTGGACGGTCCGGCCAAGGGACTTTATCAAAAGGTGGAACCTGTATCCGCCAGGGAGGAGGATATCCTCCGGGTTCACACCAGGGAGCACTATAAGAGGGTCGCGGCCACGGCGGGCCGGAGCCGGGCCATGCTGGACCCGGACACCCAGACCTCGCCCCGCTCCTTTGAGGCGGCCCTGATGGCCGCCGGAGGTTTGATCGAGCTGGTCAAGGGCGCCCTGGCCGGAAATTTCAGGGCCGGATTGGCCCTGGTCCGGCCGCCCGGCCACCACGCCGAGGCGGGGCGGTCCATGGGTTTCTGCCTTTTCAACAACGTGGCCGCGGCCGCGGCCTATGCCCTGGCCGAGCGAGGATTGGAGCGGATCCTGATCGTGGACTGGGACCTCCACCACGGCAACGGGACCCAGCACACCTTTGAAGGCGAGGACCGGGTTCTTTACTTCTCCACCCACCAGTATCCCTTCTATCCCGGAACCGGGGCGGTGGAGGAGGTGGGTTCCGGACGGGGCCGGGGCCTGACCGTCAACGTGCCCTTGGGCCCGGGCCATGGAGATCAGGAGTTCGTTCATATTTTCGAACGGATACTGAAGCCTGTGGCCCTGGAGTACGATCCCCGGCTCGTCCTTGTCTCGGCCGGATTCGACACCCATTTCAACGACCCCCTGGGCAGTCAGAGGGTGGGCCCCAAGGGCTATGCGGCCATGACCCGGTCGCTGCAGGAACTGGCCGGGGAAAAGGTTCCTCTTGTTTTCACCCTGGAGGGCGGTTACAACATTCAGGGAGAGGCGAATTCGATTCTGGCTCTCGTGGAACAGTTGAACGGCCGGCCGGTGCTGCAACCCGACGAACTGAGGGACGATCCGGGCCGGGAGGATATCCCGGCGGTGGCTGCGGCCCGGAGAGTCCAGGCCGACTACTGGCGAAATTTGTAGGAATACCCAGGCCGGTGTCGGAGTCTTCCTCCCTGCGGACCGGATCCGCTTTTTCCCCCGCCCCGGCCTGACAACCCCGGAACCCCTTAAGGAGCAGACATGTCAATCTCCCGCCAAGAGGTAGAGCACGTGGCCGGGCTGGCCCGGCTGACCCTCACCCCGGACCAGGTGGAGACCTACGCGGCCCACCTGAGCGAGATTCTGAAATACATGGAGAAACTGGACCAGGTGGACACCTCCGGCCTGGACCCGACCTACCATGCCGTGGAAACCAAAAACGTGTTCCGGGAGGACAAGGTCGTCCCCGGTCTGACCAGGGAGGAGGCCCTGGCCAACGCCCCCCAGGCCGATTCCCGGACGGCCCTCGTCCCGAAAGTGATCTGACATGGATATAATTAAACTTCCCGCCCTGGAACTGGGCCGGTTGATAGCCCAAGGAGAATTGACCTCCCTGGAGGCCACCCAAGCCTTTTTGGACCGGATCAAGGCCGTGGACGAGAAGGTTCGGGCCTTTTTGATCGTGGATGAACAGGGCGCCCTGGAACAGGCCCGGGCCGCGGACCGGATGCTGAGCCGGGGTGAGGGCAGGGCCCTCACCGGAGTTCCCGTGGCGGTCAAGGACGTCCTGACCACGGCCGGCTTGAGGACCACCTGCGGTTCCCGCATGCTCCACAACTTTGTTCCGCCCTACGACGCCACGGTGGTGGCCAAGTTGAAAGAAGATGGACTGGTGGTTCTGGGCAAGACCAACATGGACGAATTCGCCATGGGCTCTTCCACGGAACATTCGGCCTTTTTCCCGACCCACAACCCCTGGGATCTGGAGCGGATTCCGGGCGGCTCCTCGGGCGGATCGGCGGCCTCCCTGGTCGCCCTGGAGGCTCCTCTGGCCATCGGCACCGACACGGGGGGGTCCATCCGCCAGCCGGCCTCGCATTGCGGCGTGGTGGGGCTGAAGCCCACTTACGGCCGGGTATCCCGGTACGGGCTGGTGGCTTTCGGCTCCTCCCTGGACCAGGCCGGGCCCCTGGCCCGGACGGTCAAGGACGCGGCCGGGCTCCTGAACGTCATGGCCGGTTACGACGACCGCGACTCCACCTCCATCGATTGCCCGGTTCCGGACTACACCGCCGCCCTGGGACGGGAGATCAAGGGGCTCCGGGTGGGCCTGCCCAAGGAGTTCTTCTCCCTGGGCCTGGACCCGGAGGTGGAGAGGATCATCCGCGGGGCTGTGGCCTTCCTGGAGAGTTTGGGCTGCGAGATCGTCCCGGTGGACCTGCCTTTGACCGAGCACGGCGTGGCCACCTACTACATCATCGCCCCGGCCGAAGCCTCCTCCAACTTGGCCCGCTACGACGGGGTCAAATACGGGTTGCGGGAAGAGGCCGACAGTTTGAAGGAGATGTACCTCAAGACCAGATCCAAGGGGTTCGGCCCGGAGGTGATCCGGAGGATCATGCTGGGCACCTACGTCCTCTCTTCGGGTTACTACGAGGCCTATTACAAAAAGGCCTCCCAGGTCAGGACCCTCCTGATCCGGGACTTCAACAAGGCCTTTGAAAGGGTCGACCTTCTGGCCGGGCCCACGGCGCCCACCCCGGCCTTCAAGCTGGGGGAGATGACCGACGATCCCTTGCAGATGTATCTCTCCGACGTCTTCACCCTGACCATCAACCTGGCCGGGCTGCCGGGGCTGACCCTGCCGGCCGGATTGACCGGGCAGGGCCTGCCCGTGGGGCTGCAACTCATCGGGCCCCATTTCAGCGAGGAGCTGCTGCTGCAGGCGGGCCACCTTCTGGAGGCTGAGATCGGCTTTAACCGCGATCACAAGCCCCCGGAGCTTTGAAACAGGGTAGCGTCGCAGAAAAATGAGGCGGCAAAAAACAACCTGGGGCGGGCCCTTCTCCAGGGTTCCCCCGGGGCGGGGGATGCTTTGGCTGGGGCTGGTGTTTTGCCTGGCCCTGGCCGGGTACGGGCTTCGGGTCGGGGATCTGGGCTGGGGCGGGAGCTACGGCTGGACTGGTATTGCCGGCCCGGTCCTGGGCGAGACGGTAAGTCTGGGCCAGCCCCTGGAATTGGAACGGCCTTTTCTGTCCTACCTGGCCCTTAATTTCGGGACCTACGGACGGGTCGCCGGGGGAGAGCTGGAAGTTTGCCTCCTGCGGGGGGCCGGTCCGCCCGCAGACCAGGCGGAGGCGGAAAAGCGCTGCCTGGCCTCTACGGTCATTAAGGCTTCGGGCCTGACAGACAGCGGTCAGTGGCGCTGGGATCTGGGCGACTTATATGTCCCCGGCAGGGAGGGCTACCTCCTGGTCAGGAGGCTCAACGCCTTTGACTCCGAAACTACCCTCTGGCTGGACCAAGCCAGGGAGTTCAGCGGACCTCACGCCGATATTCTGTATCTGGACGGCAGCAAATGGAAGGCCTCCAAGGCCGGGGGGCATGTCAGCCTGGCCCTGGGCTACGACCGCGAGCCCCGGTTCCTGAACTTTCTGCTGGGCCTAACCTCCTACGGCTGCTGGCTGGCGCTTATCCTGGGAGCCGCCTCCTTTTACCTGATCGTCCTGTTCGACTGGTCCAAACACGGGGCCAACCTGGCCCTGGCCGTGGGCAGCGTGGTGTTGACCCTCCTGGTCCTGGAGGCCGGGCTGCGGGCCGTGAACGGCAAGCTGCTCGTTTTCGACAATTTCCTCTACAAGGACATCGATCTGTTCCACTCGGCCTATCCGGCCCAGTTCGACGAATACCTGGGCTTCATCCCCAAGGTGGGCTACTCCTCACGGGGAGAGGAGAACCTCTGGCACAAGCGGATCCACATTTTGGAGCGGGGCATCAGAAGCAACGGACCGGGCTCCTCCGGCCTGCCCGCCAGACCGCTGATCCTCTGCGTGGGCGACTCCTTCACCTTCGGGGCCCAGGTTCACGACGAGGAGAGCTGGCCGGCCTTCCTGGAGCAGAGCCTCAAGGTTAAAACCATCAACGCCGGGGTCTTCGGCTTCGGCCTGGACCAGACCGTCATGCGGGCCGAGCGGCTGATTCCCCTCTACCGCCCCGGCCTTCTGATCGTGGGCCTAATCCAGGACGACATCCTCCGCAACAGGCTGAAAATGCGCACGGGGGTGTACAAACCCTATTTCACCATAAGGGACGGCCATCTCGTCCTGCACAAAATTCCGGAGGAAAAGCCCCAAAACAGCATAAGTCTGGAGCGGCGCATCGGCGGGTACAGCCTCCTGGTCCACACTATCATGCTCCGGGTGAACAAGGCCAACTGGCTGCACGGTCTGGACAAGTTCAATTACCTCAAAAGGGTGGAGACGGCCCACGACCAGGACGTGGAGGTCTCCTGCCTGCTGTTCCAAAGGCTGGCCCGGCTGAAGAAAGAGTACGGCTTTGAGGTGCTGGTCCTGTTTCAGTACGTCAAGGACGAGCACAAGGAGCGGTTCGCCCTGATCAAACCCTGCGTGGAGCGGGCCGGGCTGGAACTGGTGGATCTGAAAGGACTCCTGGACCGGACCGCCCAAGAGGACCGGAAAAGATACGAAAGCCTCTTCGACAGCCACATGACCGCTCCGGGCAACAGGCTGGTGGCCGATGTGTTGGCAAAGAGGATTGAAAAGACGGGGTTGTTGAAAAAATCGTATTAGCCTAACTCACCCCGCCAACTCCCTGAACAGTTTCACGTAAGTCTCCACCCGGTTGTCCCAGGAGTGCACCCCGGCCATGAACTCCATGGCCGCCTCCCGTTTCCCCTCCCAGGATTGGTCCACCAGTTTTTGGGCCAGGGTTATCATGGCCGCCTTATCGCCGAAGGGAAAGACCGCGCCCAGTCCGGTCTTCCGGACCAGTCCGCCCTGGAGGATGGGCTCCTCGCAAAGCACGGGCAGTCCGCCCCGCAAATAGTTGTAGACCTTGGAAACATCGTTATCAAAAGCCAGATCGGCCGTGGCCAGGGCCAGGCCCAGCCGGGCGAAGCGGATGAAGCCCCAGATTTCCTCCTCGGGCCGGGGGCGGTGGAGAATAATCTCCGGGTGGAGGGGGACCTCCTCTCCATAAAGCCCGGTCTTGTTGGCTCCCAGCAGATGGACCCTGGCCCGGCCCTGGAGTCCCTCGGCCGCGGCGTTGAGCATTTCGGCCATGTGGGCCGAGGCCAGGCTGCCCAGAAAGAGCACGGCCTTTTCTCCGCCAGGGTAGGGGTTCTCCCCGGCCGGAGGAAGGTCCGCCGGGCAGCCGGTGGGGGTCAGGACGATCTGCTGGCCCTGGCCGTAAAGCGCCCGCCAGCGCTCCGCGTTGAGGCCGTTGTTCAGGGCCACGGTCCGGGCCCGGTCGGCGATAATCTCCTGGCAGGCCGTGAGTTCCCGGCGGGTCTTGTCGTCCCTTTTAGGCAGGTGTTGGTCCACCACCCGGACGATCCTGGAAACCACCGGCCCTTGGTGGGCCCCCAGGTAACGGATGGACTGGTGGTAGCAGGTCTTGACCAGGTCGAACCGACCGGCCCGGTCCAAGACCTCCAGGGGCAGAACCCGGATTCCCTCCTGCCAGACCCCCGGCTCCTCCACCGGGGCGACCACCCGGGCCTCGATGCCCCGCCGGATCAGCCCTCCGGCGATAGCCCGCAACCGGACCAGGTCGATGCCCGGAGCCCGGGCAAAGGGGTTCTCGTGGAACAGCACGCAGACTTTCATACGGTTCAGTTTACAGGAACCGGGGGAATCTTTTTGAAAAAGATTCCCCCGAACCCCCTTCAAAGCCTTATCCACGTTATCAAGCTGTGCTTGATAACGCAGGGTAAGGCTTTGAAATGGGTCTGCGGAACCCGTATTCCGGAAAACCATCATAATGGATGGGCGTCTACGAATATGGGCAGCTTCCTTATAATACGGCCTTCCATATCGTCAGCTGTAGCTTTCACGGGGTCTGTAGGGCCGTTCCAATAGCCCCGTTGGTATAAAAGGCCCGGAGTGTATCGCGGCGCCCGGAGAAAGATGCTCTTTTAGTGAGCGGGGTTGGAAGGGGCCGGCGAGCCTTTTGAGCGCAAAAGGCGAAAAGGCCCCTTCCCCTCCCCGGAGGGGCCGCCGGAGGCAGTCTGTAAGGGTAGAGGAAGTTGTATCGGGAAGTTGCCCTCCGAAGAAAATCGGGAACACTCTCCTTCAATAACCCGTACTCCAATCAGGCTGCCCTCTTTTCTATTGCCCAGGATTGAAAAAAGAAAAAGGGACCAGGCGGTGAAACCTGATCCCTTGGATTAACTGGCGGGGTCGACGAGACTCGAACTCGCGCCCTCCGGCGTGACAGGCCGGCGTTATAACCAGCTTAACTACGACCCCTGATTTTTGCCCATCCTCGTCCACCGACCTTTTTGGGCTTGGTGGGCGGAACAGGGCTTGAACCTGCGACCCCCGGCTTGTAAGGCCGATGCTCTCCCAGCTGAGCTATCCGCCCTATTTCTAAGGGAGCCCTTGTGGTCCTGAGCGAAATTATACCAGAGCGACCATCTTGTCAAGTCAAAGAAAGGACAGCCGTCAATTAAACCTCCGCCCGGATTCCGGCCCGAAGAAGAGGACGATAAAAACGTCTTTCAGAAGGAACCCGGCACTGGTTCCGGGACCCATGCCTAGTGCGGACCGGACCCTTTTGGGAGGGGCTGCGGGGCGGTTCCTCGGGCGGGATCGGAAACACGCTATGATGCTTGCTTAGCTGGAAAATTCCACCTTGCCCCTTTGGCCCGAGGCTGCTATATAAATAGTTTCGACTTGACTAGGTGGCTATTACCCTGGAGAGGACAGAAATGAAACTGATCAAAACAGAAGAGTTGTCACCGGTAGCCAGAAAGCTGACCGTGGAAGTGGATAAAAACGAGGTGAAGAAGTCCCTGGACAAGGCCTACCGGTCCCTGTCCGGGCAGGTGAGACTGAGAGGTTTCCGTCCGGGTAAGGCTCCCCGGGCCATATTGGAGAGGTATTACGGAACCCAGGTCAACCAGGAGGTGGCCCAGGACCTGATCCGGGATTCGGCGGATGAGGCCCTGGAGGCCAGCGGGTTGACCCCCGTGGTCCAGCCCCAGGCTGAGGCCGGGGTTCTGAAAAATGACGAGTCCTTTACCTACACCCTGAACCTGGAGATTAAGCCGGAGATCCAGATAGAGGACTACTTCGGCCTGGATTTGACCAAAAAGGAGAGAACCGTCAGCGACGAGCTGGTGGAATCCCGTCTCCAGGAACTTTCCCAGGCCCACGCCAAGCTGGAGAATGCGCCCGACGATGCGGCGGTGGAGGCCGGGGACTACGTGACCGCCGACCTGGAGGCCTTCCAGGAGGAGAAAGCCGTACCCAAGGGCAAGCTGGAGAAGTTTGACCTCCTCATCGGCCGGGGCAACTTCAACCGGGCCGTGGAAGAGGCTCTGGTGGGGCTCAAGCGGGAAGAGGATGTGACCGTCCCCACCGAATTTTCCGGCAAGTTTTTCCACGACGCCCTGGCCGGGAAAAAGGTGGAGATGAAGGCCAAGGTCCTGGATATCCGTCGTCCCAGCCCCCCGGAGCTCAACGACGAGTTCGCCAAGTCCATGGGCCAGGATCTGGAGACCCTGGACGACCTGAAAAAACTGATCCGGGAGAGGCTGGAGCAATCCGCGGCCCAGGAGAGCGAACGGGAGCTGCAGGACGCCCTTTTGGACGAGCTTTTGAAAAAAGTTGAGTTCGAACCGCCCCGGGGCATGGTCGACCTGGAACTGAAGCGGATGGTGGCCCAGGTGGAGAATTCGCTCATCCAGCGGGGCCTTAATTTCCAGGCTGCGGGTATAGACGGGGAAAAACTTGAAGCCGATATTAGGCCCCAGGCCTTGCGCCGGGTCCAGGAAGACCTTATCCTAGAGGCGATCGCTCTCAAGGAAAAACTTGAGGTTGACGATGAGGCTTTAGAGGAAGGCTTCGAGGAACTGGCCCAGGGTACCGGCCAGGATCTGGAAGAGATTAAGAAATTCCACGAGGAGCAGAACCTCACGGAATCATTCAAGTCGGGTCTTATCCGGAGGCAGACCCTCAAACGGCTGATCGAAGAATCCAAGATCGCGGTCGTGCCCTTTGAGGAGGAGGAGGCCTCCCCGGAGGAGGAGAAGGCCCAACAGGACTGAAGGGAGTATTCGCCGAAATGGCTCTGATCCCAGTAGTAGTCGAGCAAAGCGCCCGCGGCGAGCGGGCCTATGACATCTATTCGCGGTTGTTAAAGGACAGGATCCTGTTCGTGGGGGAGGCCATCGACGACCACATGGCCAACCTCATCATCGCCCAACTCCTTTTTCTGGAGTCTTCGGACCCGGACAAGGACATTCATATGTATATCAACTCCCCGGGAGGAGTGGTCACCTCGGGTCTGGCCATCTACGACACCATGCAGTACATCAAGCCGGACGTGACCACCCTGTGCATCGGCCAGGCGGCCAGCATGGCCGCGGTCCTTCTGGCGGCCGGGGCCAAGGGCAAGCGCTACGCTCTGCCTTCCGCCCGGATCCTGCTCCACCAGCCCATGGGCGGCTTTCAGGGCCAGGCCAGCGACATCAATATCCACGCCCAGGAAATCCTCCGCATCAAGGAACGCATAAACCAGATGCTGGTGGAGGCCACCGGCCAGGAGCCGGAGAAGATTGTGCGGGACACCGACCGCGACTTTTTCATGTCCGCCGCGGAAGCGGTGGAATACGGCCTGGTGGACCGGGTCATTGTGGACAGGTCCAGTTTGGAACCCGAGCCGGAAAAAGATTAACGGGGAAATTTTATTATGACCAAAAAGGCTGATACCGGAAAGGCTTCGGATCTGATCTGCTCTTTCTGCGGAAAAAGCCAGGACGAGGTGAAAAAACTCATCGCCGGACCTTCGGTCTACATCTGCGACGAGTGCATCGCCCTGTGCAACGAGATCATCGCCGAGGAGTACGAGCGGGAGGAGGCCACCAAGGGTGCCAACGTCCTCAAGCCGTCGGAGATAAAGGCCATCCTGGACGACTACGTGGTCGGCCAGGAGAACGCCAAAAAGACTTTGGCAGTGGCTGTTTACAACCACTACAAGCGGATCGACTCGCCGGTGGACCTGGACGGGGTGGAGTTGCAGAAATCCAACATCATGATCGCCGGCCCCACCGGTTCCGGAAAGACCTTGCTGGCCCAGACTCTGGCCCGGATTCTGAACGTGCCTTTCACCATCGCCGACGCCACCACCCTGACCGAGGCGGGTTACGTGGGCGAGGATGTGGAGAACATCATCCTGGCCCTTTTGCAGTCTGCTGACTACGACGTGGAGCGGGCCTCCCGGGGGATCGTCTACATCGACGAGATCGACAAGGTGGCCCGCAAGACCGAGAACCCCTCCATCACCCGGGACGTCTCGGGCGAGGGGGTCCAGCAGGCCCTGCTCAAGATCATTGAGGGCACCACGGCCTCGGTTCCGCCCAAGGGCGGCCGCAAACACCCCCAGCAGGAGTTCGTCAAGGTGGACACCACCAACATCCTGTTCGTCTGCGGCGGGGCTTTCGTGGGCCTGGATAAGATCATCATGAACCGCATCGGGGCCAAGACCCTGGGCTTCGGCTCGGAACTGGTCTCCCGGGAGGACAAGCCCATCGGCGAGATCCTGTCCGGGGTCAAGCCGGAGGACCTGCTGAAGTTCGGGCTGATTCCCGAGTTCATCGGCCGGTTGCCGGTGGTGGCGACCCTGGACGAGCTTTCCGAAGAGGCTCTGATCACCATTCTGACCGAGCCCAAGAACGCTCTGGTCAAGCAGTACCAGAAACTTTTCGAGATGGAAGGGGTCAAGCTCCGCTTTACCGAGGACGCGCTCAAGGCCGTGGCCAAGAAGGCCCTGGAACGCAAGTCCGGAGCCCGGGGCCTCCGGTCCATCCTGGAGAAGGCCATGACCGAGATCATGTACCAGCTCCCGGATCTGGAGGCCTGTCGCGAATGCGTGGTCTCCGAGGAGGTCATCCTGGCCGGCGAATCACCCATCCTGCTCTACGAGAGCCAAGCCGAGAGGGCCTGATGTTCAGTAAACCGAAATTTAAGAGGGAGACGCCTTCCAGCCTGACCCTGCCTCTGCTGCCCCTGCGCGACATCGTGGTCTTCCCCCACATGGTGGCGCCTCTGTTCGTGGGACGGGAAGCCTCCATAAACGCCCTGGAACACGCCATGTCCCTGGACAAGCGGATTTTTCTGGCCGCCCAGAAGGACGCCCAGGTGGACAAGCCGGGCCTGGGGGATATCTACGACGAAGGCACGGTGGGCACCATTCTCCAGCTGCTGCGCCTTCCCGACGGCACGGTCAAGGCCCTGATCGAGGGTCACCGCCGGGGGACCATCACCGAGTATATGGAACACCCGGACTTCTACCTGGTCCAGGTGGCCCCCACCGAGGACGAGTCCACCCAGGGGCTGGAGATCACGGCCCTGATCCGCTCGGTCAACTCCACCTTCAAGGCCTACTCCAGGTTGAACAAAAAGATTCCGGCCGAAGTCATCAAGGCCGTGGAGAGCATCGACGACCCCTCCCAGCTGGCCGACACCGTGGCCGCCCATCTGCCCTTCAAGGTGGAGGACAAGCAGTCCCTGCTCTCCTCCCCCTCCCTGGCCGAACGGTTGGAAAAGATCTACGGCTTCATGCGGGGCGAGATCGAGATTCTACAGATCGAGCAACGGATCAAGACCCGGGTCAAGAAGCAGATGGAGAAGACCCAGCGGGAGTACTACCTCAACGAGCAGATGCGGGCCATCCAGAAGGAGATGGGCGAAAAGGACGACTTCAAGGCCGAGGTGGAGGACCTGGAAAAACGCCTGGCCGCCAAGCGGATGCCCCGGGACGCCAAGGAGAAGTGCGGCCACGAGATCAAGAAGCTGAAAATGATGTCGCCCATGTCAGCTGAGGCCGCCGTGGTGCGCAACTACATCGACTGGATTCTGGCCCTGCCCTGGTACGAGCGGTCCAAGGACATCATCGACATCGACCAGGCCGAAAAAATTCTGGACGAGGACCACTACGGGCTGAAAAAGCCCAAAGAGCGGATCTTGGAGTATCTGGCCGTCCAGGGTCTGGTCCACAAGGTCAAGGGCCCCATCCTCTGTCTGGTGGGTCCTCCGGGAGTGGGCAAGACCTCCCTGGCCCGCTCCGTGGCCCGGGCCACGGGCCGCTCCTTCATTCGCCTCTCCCTGGGCGGGGTGCGGGACGAGGCCGAGATCAGGGGCCATCGGCGGACCTACATCGGGGCCCTGCCCGGCAAGATCATTCAGTCCCTGCGCAAGGTCAAGTACAACAACCCGGTCTTCTGCCTGGACGAAGTGGACAAGATGTCCACCGACTTCCGGGGCGACCCCTCGGCCGCCCTGCTGGAGGTTCTGGATCCGGAGCAGAACTCGGCCTTCAACGACCACTACCTGGATCTGGACTACGACCTCTCCGACACCCTGTTCATCACCACGGCCAACACCCTCTTTTCCATTCCGGCCCCGCTCCAGGACAGGATGGAGATCATCCGTCTGGCCGGGTACACCGAGTTGGAGAAGCTCTCCATCGCCAAGCAGTTCCTGATCAAAAAACAGATGAAGGCCAACGGCCTCAAGCCCGGCCAGCTTCAGCTTTCGGACAACGCCGTGCTGGAGATCGCCCGGCGCTACACCAAGGAGGCCGGGGTCCGCAACCTGGAGCGGGAGATCGCCGCGGTCTGCCGCAAGTCGGCCCGGGAGATCCTCAAGAACGGTCAGGACCACATTGTCCGGGTCAACACTTCGGGAGTCTCCAAATTCCTGGGCGTACCCAAGTTCCGTTACGGGGTCAAGGAAGAAAAAGACGAGATCGGTTTGTCCACCGGCCTGGCCTGGACCGAGGTGGGCGGCGAGGTGCTCCAGACCGAGGTGGTCCTCATGCCCGGCAAGGGCAGGCTGACCCTGACCGGAAAACTGGGCGAGGTGATGCAGGAATCGGCCCAGGCAGCCATGGCCTACATCCGCTCCCGGGCCAAGCACCTGAACCTGCCCTCGGACTTTTACCAGAAGGTGGATATCCACATCCACGTCCCCGAGGGGGCCATCCCCAAGGACGGGCCATCGGCCGGGATCACCCTGGCCACGGCCATCGCCTCGGCCCTGCTGCGCTATCCGGTCCGGGCCGACCTGGCCATGACCGGGGAGATAACCCTGCGGGGCCGGGTCCTGCCATCGGCGGGCTCAAGGAGAAGCTCCTGGCCGCCCACCGGGCCCAGGTCACCGAGGTGCTGATCCCCCAGGACAACGAAAAGGACCTCAAGGAGATCCCGGTCAAGATCCTCAAGGCGGTGAAAATCACCCCGGTGGAGCACATGGACCAGGTCCTGTCCGCGGCCCTGGTGGTGGACGACCCGGAGTGCCTGTTCTGTACCATGGTCTCGGACCTGCCGCCCTTCCTGGAGCCGGAGAAGCCCGAAGGCGGGGAGATGCGGCACTGAGAAGCGGGCCCTTTCAGGGGCCGGGAATAAAATAAGAATAGATGAACCCCGGGGCGGTGAGAAAGCCGCTCCGGGGTTTTTGTTTTAAATATGGCTTTATAATGGTGATAATATTTTATTAAGCAAGGAGACTAACATGAGTAAACACCACTATCTACCACAATTTTATCTAAAATCATGGATTAATCAAGAGATCGGCAAGATCACTACGTATCAATTTCTTGGAAATAGTTGGAGGAGGGGAAAAGTTTCGGTGGCTGAGGCTTGTCAAGAAGAGGGCTTGTATAATTAAACCAATTAAACCACCGGCTGTGCCGGTGAGAATTTACGAGGCTTTGCCATATCCGTGGATGAAATGATAAACGGTCCTCCCGAGGAAGGCCCCCAAAGGGCAGGGAGGACCGCATATGAAGGATTGGCAAAGTCAAGCACGCGTGAAGTGGGAATGCAAGTACCAAGTGGTGATCATCCCGAAGTATCGCCGAAAAATCCTTTATGGGAAGATTCGCAAGCGTGTTGGGGAGATACTTCGAGAGTTGTGTTAGCAGCGTGGTATCGAGCTTTTGGAAGGGAAGGCCATGCCGGACCACGTTCATATGCTGCTGAGCATTCCCCCGAAGTACAGTATTACGCACACAATTGGGTTTTTGAAAGGGAAAAGTGCGATCCGAGTCCACCGTAACGTCCTGAAGACACGAGGCACTTTGTTTGGCCGAAGCTTCTGGTCGAGAGGGTACTGTGTCAGCACGGTCGGTTGGGACGAGAAAGGTATTCGAGAATACATCAAGCATCAAGAGAAGCTCCAGCAAGAACAAGATCAGTTGGGTCTCGGACTCAACTAACGGCCCCTTTTAGGGGCCTTCCTCATACCACCGGCTCTGCCGGTGGTCAGTGATTTACATTCTGGGCCGCCACATAAATCGCAAGTAATGGAAACAAAATTAGCAAATGAGGTGGACGACCCCGCTTCCCGTGCATACAAAGTACTTCTTGAAGAAGGACCTGAAGCGCTGAGCGAAGAGCAAAAGACGGGCTGGGCCAGATTTATTAGTTCTCTGAGCAAGAGAACACCTTCAGTGGTCCATCACATTCAAGAACATGTAGAAGTAAAATTTTTCCAATCATCGAATACCTGTTGAGCCAGTTGCTGAAGGCTTAATCCGAGGGGACAAAGGAACTTGAGGTAGCAGAGCAAAAGGTAAGCAATCAAGGCCACATAGACCTGAGAAAGAACGGCATTGGGGGAGTTGCCGATAAAGGATTTGATCTTCAGGTTCTGCTTGATGAAGCGGAAGAAGGTCTCTATCTGCCAGCGCTCCTTGTAGATATCGGCGATGGTCCTGGCCGAGAGATCGAAGTTGTTGGTCAAAAAGACGTAATGCTTCCCGGTCTCCTTGTCGCGGTAGCCGACTCTTCGCAAGGCCACCGGGTAATCGGCCCATTTGGCCCCTGTAAGCCAAATGACCTGGTCGGAGGTGACGCCCAAACGGCGGTTGACTCTGTTGCGCTTGACGACCTTTAAGCGGGTGCCCTTTTTCATCCTGGTGACGAAGAAAACGCCCCTGTTGGCCAGGGAAAAAAGCCAGGCAAAGGCGATGTAGGCCTTATCCATGGCCACGATGGAGCCCTTGGGAAGGTGAATTGCTTTGGCGGTCTTGGACTCATGCTTTTTGGCTTCGGAAATTGAAACAAAGGCAGGTAGATAGCCGTCGTGGTCGAGCAGGGTGTTGATCTTGATACCGGCCTTGGTCTTTCTGAACTTGGCCCAGGGGAAGAGGCTAAGACAGAGGCTTATCGTGGTTGCGTCCAAGGAAAAGAGCTTGTTTTTGAACCTGAACTTGTGCTTGGGAGCAACGGGTTGACAACGACCGTAGACATGTCCGAACAAGGCCTCGAAGAAGGAAGCCGGCCGTTTCTCGTTGGCCTCGGCAAAGGTGGACCTGGCTACCGGTTGGGTACCTAAGTGGTAGAGATTATTGCTCCTGGAACGCATGGACCTGACCCCGTCACGGAGCGATACCCGGCCGGTCAGTTGGATAGACATGAGGTGAACGAACTGATCCCAGCGGCTGAATTTGCGGGCTGCACGACCGGTTCCGTGGGCCTTGTCCAGGGTGCTGAAAACATGTCTCGGAACAATCTTGAGCATCTGAGAGAGGATCGCGTTACAATGAGCCATGGCCTGATTTGTCCTTTCCGATCGGTGAGTTATGCGCAACACCATTATATCGGAAACCAGGGTGAATCAGGCCTTTTTCTCAACCCTTAACCGGACAGGACTGGAGCAAAACATAAATTCAAGGCGGCCGCCAGCTCCAAACTCTCCCTTTTTTAGTACGGAAACCACCAACCGGGCGGAGGGCCGGCGCAGGCCTTTTCAACCATACATAGCTGTTTCTACAATCTCAACCGCCGTCATTCACCACTCGGATACAGGTCCCGGCAGAGTGTTAGCACTCCCCCCTGCCGGCGGTAGAGGACTTGTCGATAAAACTGATATTGTTACTTTTCACGATGAGGTAAGATATGGGGGCCCGTGTCGAACGGGAGGGCCGAAAGGACCGACGGATTCATTCTATCGCCGGACTGTTTTGTCGGAGGGGTCATGTCTGAAAAAGCTGGCGGATCCATTCATGGCATCTTTTGGGGGGCGATTGTTTCAATCATCTTTTTACTTGGCCCTGTTCCGGCCTACTCTGACCCGATCGACTGGCTGAGAATTTACGCCAATTATCAGGAAACAATTGAATATCTCGAGGGTGGGAGCCGGCCGGCCGGATACCTGACCGGAAGCTCCATTACCCCCCTGCAGGACGGCGACCTCCTGGTGACCGGATTCGTCAAGCCTGTCCAGGGCAACAACCGCCGGCTGGCCGTTCTCAAAGCCGGGCCGGGCGGGGGCGTGTCCTGGTACCGGGAACTGGGCCCTCTGACCCCTGATCGGGCTGCCCCGATCCCCCAAAAGCATAACGAGTTCCTGACTTGGGCCGAGGCCGCGGCCCTGCCCGACGGCGGGGCGGCGGTGGTCTTCGGCTCCCAGTTGATGAAGCTCAACGCCGACGGCGAGCCGGAGTGGACCCGGCGCTTTATCCGGCCCTATCAGACGGGCGACAAGGTTCGGGCCTTCGATCTCCGGCTTAAGGCCGTTGTTTTGCGGGAACCGGAGGGCTTCTTCCTCCTGGGAGTGGAGCCCCAAAATCCGCTCCATCCGGAATGGGGCGGCCACCTGGTCCTCATCGCCACCGACACCCAGGGCCAGAACCCCCGGGCCAGCCTGCTCGAGGGGCTGAAGGAGGGAAGCCGGCCCAAGCTGCTCAGAACCGAAAGCGGCCTGGCTGTGGGTGCAGACCCCAAGGCCGTGGCCCTGTTCTCCCCGGAGGGGTCCTTTATCCGGGCCCGGACCCTGGAAAGCCTGCCCTTTTTACGGGGCCCGGAGAGACGGCCGGACCGGGGCGATCTGATGTCCTTCCGGGGCCTGGCCGTGATGGCCGGCGGAGACCTATCCTTCGGCGGTCTCTACGACCTCTCCTACACCACCTACGATGCGCCCGGGGCCCTGGTCTGCCGCCTCTCCCCGGACGCCGCCTCGGTGCGCTGGACCACCCGGGTCCACAGCCGGATCCACGGCGGCTGGACCGAGATCCTGGACCTGGCCGCCCAGGGAGACGACATCTACCTGGTGGGCAACAGCAGCGAGTTCGGGGCCAGCGAGCCCCGGGTGAACAACACCGCCGTGGCCATGAAGATGGACGGGGCCGGGAATCTGGTCTGGATATCGTCCCTGGGGCGGAAAAGGCGTTCCGAAGCCAGGTCGGAATACACGGACGACTGGGGGTCGGCCGCGGTCCCGGCCGGGGACGGCGGACTTTTCATGGCCGGGACGACCAACTCCTTCTCTCATCCCGTGCCCTTTCACCGGATAAAACAGTGGGCCACCGAGCACTGCGATCTGCTCCTGGCCCGGTTCGGTCCGGACGGCGGGCTGTCCAACGTTCCCCAAGGCCGCTATCCGGCCATTTTCAATCAGACCGACCCGGGCGACAAAAAAATGGTGGATGTGGTCCACCCTCCCATCGAGATCAGGGACCTGCCCGTGACCGTCTCCCCGGTGGAGGTCCGAGCCCTGACCGTGAACTTTGAATCGACCGCCGCCCAGTGGGAGACCCGTTTTTCCGACGACCCCCGGACAGGCAACAAGCCGCCCGTGGCCGACTTCACCGTGGCCCCGGGCAAAGCCCTCCTGACCGCCGCCCTAGACGGGTCGTCCTCCAGCGACCCGGACGACGACCCCATCCTGGACTATCAGTGGCGGTTCGGCACCAACGGCTTCGACAACGGCCGGACCGGCACCGGCCGGACCGTGGTCTACCGGGGGGGTGCGGCCCCCGACCACTCGGCCACCCTGACCGTCAAGGACCAGTTCGGCCTGGAATCCGCCCCGGTGACCAAAAACTTCTGGATCTTCCAGCCCACCAACAATGAGGCCCCTCCGGCCGCAGAGGTATGCCGGGGCGGGGCCGCCTACGAGATCGAGGTGTCCACCGGAGACATGAAGGACGCGGGCACCGACGCCAAGGTCTTCCTCAGCCTCTGGAGCCCGGCCGACGAGAAGGGCCGGCGCTGCACCAGCGGCGACTTCAGGCTCGACACGGGCAGCAGCCCGGGCTTCCGAAAAGGAATGAACCTCTTCGAGCGGTCCGGGGTGGATCACTTCAACTTCCCGGACCTGGGCCAGTACAGGGCTCTCTCCCAGGTGGATTACGCCATCCTTCGCAACGACAACTCCGGCCATAAACCGGGCTGGTTCGTGGAAGGGTTCAAGGTCCGGGACGCCACCAACGACAAGGACTGGTACTTCGTGCCCCTGGCCTGGCTGTCCAAGACCGAGCCCGCGGCCCGGCCCGGCTGGGGCCAGTTCCAGCCCTGCGAGCCCTACCCCTGCGGGGTTCTGCTGGGGCGCAATCCGGGGCTGGCCTGGCGGCTTACCGCCGCCTCGAACCATGTCATCATCCTCCCCAAGAATGCCGAGTCCGTCTTTCTCACCGCCTGTGAGCGGGACCAGGAGTTGGAGGTCTATCTGGGCGATGAGTCCAAGGGCCGCCAGGACAAGAACGGCTCCGGTCCCCGCCGGCCGCCCTACATCGGCGAGAACGAGCGGGGGGTGGAGGTCCGGGCCGATCAGATAACCGGGCCCACCCGCTACGATTTCAAGCTCCGGTCCGACGGCGGGTGGCAATCAGGGGCGGTCTGGCTGTTCCCCCACCAATGGACCGGCTATCAGGCCACGGCCCGGCAGGTGACCCTGCTCATGCCCCTGGAGGGCCGGACCGAGGAGCTTTTCGACGTCTGGAACAAGGCCGAGGCCCGCCTCAAGGGGACGACCATCGATCTCACGGCCGCCTTCCAGGGGGTCGTGGACTACGGCCGTGACGCCATCGGCATCTTCGGCGACATCCCCGACAACACCCTGCAGGGCATGACCCAGGGGGCCGCCGAGGAGTACCTGAACAACCAACTCGTGGTGGCTCTGGCCTCCAAGTCGGTGGAGTTGAGCGCCGACGCCCTGTCCGAGATGAGAACCGTCTTCACCACCCTCACCCAGGCCTACGACTGGGGGAATCGCCTGGACGGAGTGGTGACCGACCTCCAGGGCCAGGTCTTCGAAAAGGTGGTTCTCGAGGAGATACCGGAGCACGTGACGGACCTTTCAACCATCAAGGACCTCCTGGCCGTCCTCAAGACCGAGACCGAGAACCTGATCTCCCAGGTCCAGGCCAACGAACCCTACCAGTGCCGGGAGATCATGAGCCGGATCAAGACCCTGGTGGCCGGCGACCTGGCCGGCATGACTCAGGCCCAGCTCCAGGCCGGGGCCGGGGATCCCGAGGCCTTCAAGATCGACTACCGGGAGTTGGGCGTGGCCTCGGGCCCGGCCCGGGGCTACCCCCTGGCCTACCTCTTCCTGGCCCACTATCACACCGCCCGGGGCAAGTGGGGCAACCCCGATGAACCCGAGGAGTGGTTTTGGCACGACACCTCGGCCCAGAACGATCTCTGCGATGAACTGGCCAAATACGGCATCTGCACCAACGATGTCCGGAAGTCGGCCAACGTGTCGGCCATGAAAAAATACGTCCCCCTCCTGGAAGGCCTGGGGAGCCTGATCTCCATCCTGCTCAACGCCTGCCTGGTGCCTTGAGGCCCGGCGAGTACGGACCGGGGAGGCTGAAATGACCCTATTAGATCGGAAGTCCGGCCGGATGGTCAACTTGGCGGCGGCCCTTTTTCTATTATTCCTGGCGGTCCCGCCGGCATGGGCCGACACCCCCGCCCTTAACCGTCCTTTCTCCAAATCCTCCCCAAACGGACAGGTGATTCTGGACATGCGGCCCGTGGATCCCGTGGGTGAAACCGGCCGGGGGGAGGGACTGGCCAGGACCGGGGACGGGCGGGTGCTCTATAAGGTCCGGTGGTTCGCCTCCCCGTCCCAGGTGGTGGTGCTGGACGACGGCCGGGGCCTGATCCGCCTGGGGCCCTGGGCCACCCGGTTCCAGGACCTGGGCGATCTGGCCGTGGCCTTTTACCGGCGGGGCCGGGCCGTCAGAGAACACACGGTGGCCGATCTGGTGCGGGACAGGAGCCGGCTCATCCGCACCGCCTCCCACTATTTCTGGAAGGACCGGGAGTACGCCACGGCCCTTTCCGAGGACCAGCGGCGGTTTTCTATCTTTACTTTGGACGGCCTGGTTCATCATTTCAACACTTCCAGCGGAGAGTTGATGGATCTGCCGGGTGAAGACCGGAAAATCGCCAGAGCCCGCCGTCTGTTCGCCCGGGGACAGAAACTTTACAACCAGGGCCGCAATTCCCTAGCCCTGGAAAAGATCGAATCGAGCTACCGGACCTGGCCCAACCTGCTTCTCCGGCCGGTGTTGGAAAAACTCGGCGGGAAAGAGGCCCGGCCCGGCAAGCGGCCTTGACCGGGACGGAGAAGGAGACATGTTTCGGCCGGACGAGCCTACTTGAGATCTATTTTCCTTGTTATTGTAGCTCTTTGTTTGGTTTTTTCTCCCATCGCGGACCCCGCGCAGGGGGCGGGGGGCTGGCCGTTCGAGGACGCCTATCAAACCGCTGTCCGGGCGGCCGGTCCCGGCCGGATCGACGAGCGGCCGCTGGTCATGAGGTTTTTGGGGCTGAAACAGGCCGGAGCCTGGGACAGGGCGGAGTTTGTCTTCCGCCTGAAAAAAGCCGGTGCCGGGTCTGAGGGGTGCGGGTGGTGATCAGCCCGGACCGGGCTCCGGCAGTGGAACGGGGCCCCCTGCCAGTTGCGGTGAATCCTGGGAAAAGGCAAAAGCCGGACTTCGCCGATCTGGGGCCGCTGCTCTATCTGGGTGCCGGTCTGGCAGACTTGTGGCGGGCCAGCCCCCAGGCCGGGGCGGATCTGGTCTTCCGCCCCTGGCAGGCCGGGGACGGGGTCCGGCGTCCGGCCGGCGGCTGGCTGTGGGAGGTAAAACCCACCTCGCCGGAAGGCCGTTTGCCCCGGAAATACTTCGACTCCGCCAGCCATGCGCCTCTGGCTAGGGAAAAAGCCGGGAAGGCCGCTTCCCCCCTGGCGGCGGCCGAGTTGCTGAAAAAAGCCTGGGGACGGGCCCAAAAAATGGATTCCGAGGTCCGCCTGATCTCCGCCTTCTACAAGGGAGGGGACCTCCGCCTCAGATTCGGGGAGGGTGAATTCTGGTTCAACTCGCCCCGGCTCAAGGCCAAGGAGAGATACAAGCGTTCCTACAGGATCTGGATCAATCCGGGGCGGCCGACCAAGGTAAGGGCGGTTCCCACCGAATGGTACTATGATCAGACGGCCGGACTGGTTGTCGATCCCGCCCCGGCCTTTCAAAAATCCATGGACAGCGGACTGAAGGAATGGAGCCGGGCCAACCGGCCCGCCCGGCTGGCCATGAGCCTCCAACCCGCCTCAAATCCGGGGAACAGAACCGGAGGCCCCGCTTTTGTCTGGCGTATTTCCGCCGGAGTATCGGGGCAGCCCCAAAAAACCTTCAGGCAAATGTTGGACGGAACCACCCTGGCGGTCATTCCCGGCAAGCCATGAGGACCGGGGAAGCGCACCGCAACCGGCCTTCCCCGGTCCGGCCATGCCGTCTCCTACCTCTATCAGGTCGTGACGGGGAACGGCCTCAGCGGTCCACCCTGGCGCTGCCGCCTCCGGCCAGCTTGGCCACCTCTTTTTGGGTGGCCATGGAGGTGTCGCCGGGGGTGGTCATGGCCAGGGCTCCGTGGGCCGCGCCGTATTCCACCGCAGCCTGAGGATCGTCCAGTTCCATGAGCCCGTAGATCAAACCCGAGGCAAAACTGTCGCCGCCGCCCACCCGGTCGTAGATCTCCAGATCCCGGCGCATGGCGGCTTCGTAGAAATCGCCGTCGGCATAGATCAGGCCCCCCCAGTCGTTGCAGGAGGCTGATTTTACGGTGCGCAGGGTGGTCCCCAGCACCTTGAAGTTGGGGTAGGTCTGGATAACTTCCCGGATCATGGCCCTGTAGCTTTCGGTCTTGAGGTTGCTTAGGCTTTCGTCCACCCCGGCCACCTGGAAGCCCAGGCAGGCCGTGAAGTCCTCCTCGTTGCCCAGCATCACGTCCACCATGCCGGCCAGGCCCCGGTTGACCTCCTGGGCCCTCTCCTGGCCCCCGATGCCCTTCCACAGGGAGGGCCGGTAGTTGAGGTCGTAGGAAACGATGACCCCGTTCCTCTTGGCGGCGGCCATGGCCTCCAGGGCCACCTGTCCGGTTGATTCGGACAAGGCGGCAAAGATCCCTCCGGTGTGGAGCCAGCGGACCCCGTTGCCGGCGAAGATCGAGTCCCAGTCCACCTGCCCCGGTTTGAGCTGGCTGACGGCCGTGTGCCCCCGGTCGGAGCAGCCCACGGCCCCCCTGACCCCGAAACCCCGCTCGGTGAAGTTC
This sequence comes from Desulfarculia bacterium, assembly GCA_963662305.1. Classification (GTDB taxonomy): domain Bacteria; phylum Desulfobacterota; class Desulfarculia. The sequence goes on from OY759352.1 coordinate 1,007,544, forward strand.
AACCCGTTGCGGCAGACCCGGCCGATGCCGTCGTACTCCTCCCAGCGGATGAACCGGGTCTCCACTCCGCCCCGAAGGATAAGGTCCTCGACCAGCCGCCCCACCGGGTTGTCGGCCAGGGCCGTGACCACGGCGGTCCTCAGCCCGAAGCAACGGCGCAGTCCTCGAGCCACGTTGTACTCTCCGCCGCCCTCCCAGGCCTGGAAGGTGCTGGCGGTGTGCGTTCTAACCTGCCCCGGGTCCAGGCGAAGCATGACCTCGCCCAGGGCGACCATGTCCAGTCCCCCGGCGGTCCGCGGTTTCACTTGCAAAGATTTCATTCCATCCTTCTCCCTCGGTTTAAAAGAGGCCCAGCTCCCCTCGACGGGCCTGGGCCGCCTGGGCCGCGTCTTCCATCACCACCACCGGGATAACCCTTCGAGCCACGGCCTGAGCATATTTCTCATATCTACCTATTTGATTTACCTAACTAATAATTACAATAGCCCGGCAGCCGGGCCGGTATGGCGGTTGTTTCACGGTTGACCATGGCAACCTTAGAGTAAGGAAGGGGACCAAAGTAATCAACACCACAATAACCCGGGCCGGGGCCGAGGAATCGGCCGAGTCGAAGACCGCTCTCCATCAGGTTCCTCTCTAGACCGTGACGGTTTGTCCCGGCTCTGGCCCTCGTCCAAAAACGTCTGCGGCACCACCCCGGCCGACCTCCGGCAGGGAGCAGAGTAGGCAGGGTTGACTAACGGATTAGTTTTCCTGCCTGTTCAACCTATTTTATTTATTATACCAAATACTATATTGACTTGGTCAAGACTCTATTTTAAAATATAAACTTAGGTTCATATATTGGAATTAATCACCTGAATACGAGGTCGATTCAAACGGTTGGGACAAATTGAATGAAATGTTGACCGTTAGTTTCAGTAAATGAAACCAGTTTGAGGTAGCTCATGGCTCCCACCACCTACCGATCCTCGACTATTCAGCGCGCTTTGGACATTCTTACTCTTTTTAAATACAACGAAAAACTGACGTTTCCCGAAATAAACCGGGAGCTGGGCTTCAACAAGTCGACCCTCTACCGGGTCCTGTCGGTGCTCCAGGACAACCGCTTTTTGGCCCGGGACAAGGATGGAGCCTACCGCCTGGGGTTTAACATCTATGTCCTGGGCCGGTCGGCCTCGGAGGAGTATGTCCTGAAAAACATCGCCTTGCCCCACATGCAACTTCTGGTAACCCGGACCGACATGACCGTCCATTTGGGGATTCTGGAGGGCAGCGAGGCGGTGATCATTGAGAAGGCCGAACCCGACAAGAGGCTTCGCATGTTCTCCAGGGTGGGAGCCGCGGTGCCGGCCCATTGCACCGGTCAGGGCAAACTTCTGCTGGCCTTCACCTCCCGCCAGCAGGCCGAGCGGATCATCGCCGAGCACGGGCTGAGACGGTTCACCCCCAACACCATGACCACGGCGGACGAACTTTTCCGGGACCTGAACCGAATCCGGGATCTGGGGTACGCCGTGGACAACTCCGAGCACGAACGCAATATCTTCTGTCTGGCGGTCCCGGTTCCCGACCACAAGGGCCGGATCATCGCCGGCCTGAGCATTACCGGGACCACCCCCGATTTTCCTGATGATAAGGCTGTCCAGGGGGCTCTGGCCCTGCTCACCCAGGCCCGGGACGCCATTGCCAAGGATATGGAAAATGTGTCCTGACCACAGCCCTGCAGCGAAAAGGAACCTGGCCGGCCAATCCCCTCCCCCGGCCCTGGACGCGGTCACCCTGGGCGAAACCATGATGGCCTTCGAAGCCACCGAGTACGGCCCCTTGCGCGAAAGCCCCCTGTTCCGCAAATGGATCGGCGGGGCCGAGGACAACTTCGCCATCGGTCTGGCCCGGTTGGGCTTCAAGTGCGGCTGGATCTCACGCCTGGGCCGGGACGAGTTCGGGTTGGAGATTCTCCGCACCATCCGGGGCGAGGGGGTGGATGTCTCCCGGGTGGTCTGGGATGAGAAGGCCCCCACCGGGGTTTTTTTCGTGGAGTCTAAAACCCAGGGCGACCCCCGCTGCTTCTACTACCGCCGGGGCTCGGCCGCCTCGCGCCTGAACCCCGCAGACATGGACCCGGAATATATCGGCTCGGCCCGGATAGCCTACGCCACCGGCATCACCCCCGGCCTGAGCGAGTCGGCTCTGGCCGCGGTGGAGAGGTTCTTTGAAACGGCCCGGGAGCGGGGGCGGACCATCGTCTTCGACCCCAACCTGAGGATCAAGCTGTGGCACCGGGACCAGGACCTGGCCCGGGAGAAGCTTATCCATTTCATGCTCTTGAGCGATTTTGTCCTGGCCGGGGAACGCGAGTTGCTCTGGATAATGGAGGCAGCCGACATGAAGGCGGCCGTGGACGCGGCCCACCGGGCGGGCATTGAGCGGCTGGTGGTCAAGCGGGGCTCCAGGGGCGCGGCCCGGGCCTTCAAGGGGGAACCCCTGACCGAATTCCAGTCGTTCCAGGTTAAAAATCCCCTCAGCACCATGGGCGCCGGCGACTGCTTCGCCGCAGGGTTCGTGACCGGGCTGCTGCTGGATAAATCCATATCAGAGGGCATCCTCATGGGCAACGCCATGGGGGCCTTCTGCCTGGGCCACCGGGGACCCTACCAGGGTCTGCCGGAATATAACGAATTAACAGATTTTATTAACGGGGTGGCATCCATCGACCGCTAAAAGGACGATTCACGGATCCGCTTTCACCCAGAACAGCATAACCCGGCCGCTCCCGGCCGGGCCGGAGGAAACAAAATGAAACCACTGGACTTCAAGGGAATAATTCCGCCCATCATGACCGCCTTTACCGAGGACGGGGAGATCTACGAAAAAGGGACACGGGAGATCGTGGACTTCATCGTACCCCACGTTCAGGGCCTCTACCCCTGCGGAACCTACGGCAGCGGACCCATGATGAGCATCGGGGAGCGGAAGAGGGCGGCCGAGATCATCATCGACCAGGTCAAGGGCCGCATTCCTGTGATTGTCCACGTGGGCACGGCCGACACCATCACCACCGTTGAGCTGGCCCGACACGCCCAGGAAAAGGGCGCCCAGGCCGTGGGGGCCATCACCCCCTACTACAACAGGTACAACGAGGAGGCCCTGTTCCAGCACTTCAAGCATCTCATCGAGGCCGTGGACATCCCGGTCTTCCTCTACGATAATCCGGCCGCATCGGGCAACAAGGCCTCCAATGAGCTATTGGTCCGGCTGGCCCAGGCCGGTCTGGGCGGGATCAAGGATTCCACCTTCGACATCGTCAACTACTATCTGGCCAAGATGGCTCTCAAAGACTTCCCGGAGCTGAACCTGATCAGCGGCACCGAAGCCGTTTTCGTGGCCGCCTTCGACGCCGGGGCCCAGGCCGCGGTGACCGGAATGGCCAATGTTTATCCGGATTTGATGGAACAATTCTACCAGGATTATCTGGCGGGCGATCGCAAGACCCTCATGAAGACCCAGGAGAAGGTCCTCCAGGTCAGGCTGATCACCAAATACGGGCCCACCGTGCCCACCTGCCACGCCATCCTGAAACTGCGGGGAGTGGATTGCGGTTATCCGCGCCTGCCCTACGCCTGGATTCCGGCCGAGGTGGAGGCCCGGGTCGAGAAAGCATTGCAGGGGCTGGGGCTGCTCTAATTGGGTCCGGCCCGGAAGGTGGCCGACGGTGATAGATCGGGAGAGCGCATCATCCCGAAGGATCATTAACATCAGCAAAGGAGTTGAGGCATGAGGAAATGGAGCATTTTGGCTTTGATCGTGGCCCTGGCATTCGTGTTCGGCGCCGTCGTCCAGGCGGCGGCCAAGGGCTTTCCCAAAAAACCCATCACCCTGATCTGCCCCTGGTCGGCCGGCGGCGGAACTGACCGGACGGCTAGATTCATCGCCGACCAACTCAGCCAGGAGTTGGGGGTGCGGGTCAACGTGGTAAATAAGACCGGCGGCGGCGGAGCAGTGGGATTCACCGCCGGGGCCAAGGCCAAACCCGATGGTTACACCATAACCAACCTGACTTTTGAGGTGGGTACGCTCAAGTGGATGGGCTATTCGGAGACCACCCCGGCCGACTTCAAACCCCTGATGCAGTTCAACGAGGACGCCTCGGCGGTGATCGTGGGTCAGAAATCCAATTATCCCTCGGTCAAGGCCCTCCTGGAGGAAATCAAGGCCAAGCCGGCCGGCACCTTCCAGTTCTCCGGTTGCGGTATCGGCACGGTTTGGGACCTGGCCCGCATCGGGATGATGAAGAGCTACGGGGTGGACCCCAACAAGGTCAAGTTCATCCCCACCAAGGGAGCCGCTCCGGCCGTGACCGAACTCCTGGGCGGCCATGTGGACGTCATTACCTGCTCCTATCCCGAGGCCTCTCCCCAGATAGACGCCGGCAACCTGAAGGCCCTGGCGGTCATGTCCGAGGAACGCAACCCGCAGTTCAAGGATGTCCCCACCCTCAAGGAGCAGGGCGTGGACTGGGCCTACGGAACCTGGCGCGGTTTCGCCGTGCCCAAGGGAACCCCGGACGAGGTGGCCCAGGTCTTGACCGGGGCCATGGAAAAGGTCTTTGCCTCGGCCGAATTCAAGGATTTCATGAACAAGTCCGGCTTCGGGATCAAGGTCCGCGATGCCAAGGGGTTCGGTGAATTCATGGCCGCTCAGCACAAGGACCTGGAAGGTATCATCAAATCCGCCGGCTACGGCAAGAAGTAACAACCGGATCCGAATCCTCCCTGGCGCCGTCTAATCGGCACCAGGGGGCTCAAGGAGGCGGCTCGCCATGACATTGACCAAGGAGCACCTTATCGGCCTCTGCTGCATGGGCACCGGAGCGGGAGTCTACTGGATCAGCCGTTCCTTCCCCAAGGCCACCACCGGGGCCAACGAACTCACCGGCCCCGCCTTCTTCCCCACTATCCTGGCCCTGTCCATCTTCCTCTGCGGTCTGGTGGAACTGATCAACGGCTTCCGCGCCTCCTTCAACCCCGAAGAACTAAACTGGGAAAACGCGGGAAGGGCGCTTCGCCAACGCGAAACCCAGAATGTGCTCTGGGTCGTCGTCCTCATCGTGGCCTACATCTATACTATGGAATTTTTGGGTTTTCTGGTGGCCACCGCAGCCCTGCTGCTGATCCTGCTGTGGCGATTCGGAGTCTCCCTGATCAAGAACATTCTTTTCACGGCTTTCTTTCTGGTGGTTCTTTATCTCCTTTTCGGCAAACTTTTCACCATCTATCTTCCTTCAGGGATATTGGAATACGTGGGACTCTGAGACAAAAAGGGGAGAGTGAGCCGTGGAGGCTTTTTTTAGCGTTTTTCAGTTAAACATCCTGTTCCCCTGGGTTTTGTCCATGGTCCTGGGGATATTCGTAGGCGGCATCCCCGGTCTGACCGCGACCATGGCCGTGGCCCTGATCGTACCTCTGACCTTTCACATGGAGCCGGCGGCCGGGCTGGCCATGATCCTGGGGGTCAGCTTCTGCGCCATCTTCGCCGGGGACATTCCGGCCACCTTTCTGCGCATCCCCGGCACCCCGGCCTCTGGGGCTGCGGTCCTGGACGGCTACGAGATGACCAAAAAAGGGCGGGGCTCCATGGCCCTGACCCTGGACCTGATCTGCTCTGTCATCGGCGGCCTGGTCGGCATCTCCATCCTCATTTTCGTGGCCCCCGTCCTGGCCAGGTTCGCCCTGAGCTTCACCAACTTCGAATATTTCTGGCTGGCCGTGTTCGGGCTGTCCATGAGCGCCGTAATCTCCAGGGGGTCCAAGATCAGGGGAGCCATCTCCATGATTCTGGGGCTTATCTTCGCCACGGTGGGCATCGACGTGACCACCGGGTTCCCCCGCTTCACCTTCGGCTCGGCCGACCTCATGGGCGGCATCGGCTTCATCCCGGCCATGATCGGGCTGTTCGGCCTGTCCGAAGTGATCAACACGGCCCTCACCGGCGGAGCCCTGACCGGCGCGGCCATCACCGAAAAAATCAGGATGTCCTTTGCTTCGGTGGGCCGGGTCCTGCTGCGGTTCAAGTTCCTGATCCTGCGCTCCTCCATCATCGGCACCGTGATCGGAGCCCTGCCCGGAGCCGGGGCCGATATCGCCGCCTGGGTCTCTTACGGCATGGCCAAGAAGACCTCCAAACGGCCGGAAGAGTTTGGCACCGGCATCGAGGAGGGGGTCATCGCCCCTACCTCGGCCAACAACGCGGCCCTGGGCGGGACCTGGATTCCGGCCCTGGTCTTCGGCATCCCCGGCGACACCCTGACGGCCATTGTCCTGGGGGCGATGATGATGTACGGGCTCAAGCCAGGGCCTCTCATCTTCCAGCAGAACGCCTTTTTGGTGGATCAGATCTTCTCCGTGGCCGTGGTCTCCCAGTTCATCCTCCTCATCGTCGGATGGCTGGGGATCAGGATGTACACCCATTTGTTCAAATTCCCCCGCAACATAGTCCTCGTGGGGGTCATGATTTTCTCCCTGGTGGGCTCCTACGCCCTGCGTTCAAGTCTCTTCGACGTGGGCGTCATGCTCTTCTTCGGCATCCTGGGCTTCTTTATGGAGCGCTGCAGCATCCCCCTTCCGCCCCTTATCCTGGGCCTGATCCTGGGCCCCATGATCGAGGACAACCTGCGGGTGGGGTTGGTCAAGAGCGACGGCAGCTTCCTGCCCTTCCTGACCCGGCCCATCTCGCTGAGCCTGGCCATTCTGCTGGCCCTGGTCTTTCTGGGCGAGTATCTGATCATGTTCGCCAGGCTGTTCAAAAAATCACAGGCCGAACCGGACGTACCGGCAGAGTGAGCCCGAAGCCCCCGGCAAAATCGGAGTGTTAGGTATGCATTCACTGATCGTGGACATGGGCACCACCAACACCAGCCTGGCCCTGGTGGAGGAAGGCGGACGGGTGCTCCAGGCCGCAAAAGCCAACTTCGGGGTCAAGGACCGGGCCACCAGCGGAGATAAGAAGGTCCTCGTGGAAGGGCTCCGGGGGCTGGTCCGGGAGGTGGAGCAGGCCGCCGGAAAGGACTTCGGGGAGGTGGGACGGCTGTTGTGCTCGGGCATGATCACCTCCGAGGTGGGGCTGATCACCATCCCCCACTGCCTGGCCCCCATTTCGGCCCCTGAACTGGCCGCCCGGGCCAGGCAGGTGCAAATGCCGGAGGTGGCGCCCTTTCCCTTGATCTTCTTCCCCGGAATCCGCAACGCCTTTTCCGGGACCGGCCTGAAGGCCCTGGGAGAGATGGATTTCATGAGGGGCGAGGAGACCCAGGTCTTCGGGGCCATGGAGCTTTACCAGACCCCCCTCCCGGCCACCTTCGTCTTTCTGAGCTCCCACACCAAGCTGGTGGACGTGGACGATCGGGGCCGGATCTGCCGCAGCTTCACCACCCTGAGCGGTCAGCTCTTCAACAACTTGCGCTACCAGACCCTTCTGGCCAGCTCACTCCCGGCCGAGAATCCCCGGGACCTGGTCCCGGAATCAATGTCGGAAGGAATCAGGGCCGGTCTCGAACTGGGCCTGTCCAGGTCAGCCCTGATGGTCAGGTTCATGGACACCCTGATCAAAACCACTCCGGAGGAGAGGTTCTCCTTTCTGGAGGGCCTTATCGTCGCCGGGGATGTCCAGGCCATCCGTAACGGCTATCCTCATCTAAGGGACAATATCTTCTTTCTTGGAGAGGAGTTGAGGGCCGGGGCCTACCTGGCGTCCTGGGAGAAATTTTTGGGGCCCACGGCCCAATACCGGTACCTGGGCCCCGAGAGCATGTTCGACTCGGCCGTCAGGGGCGCCTTACTGTTGGAATCGCTGATCACACCGGCAGAGCCGGGGGTATAAAGAAAACTGCCCAAAGCGGACCGGCAACGGGCCGCCGGTCGGGGAAAATACCCGTGCTGTCATGGCTTCATCCATGACAGCCGCACCCAAAGTATCTTCCGGTAAGCACCGGCCACAATGTGGCCGGGAGACATTATTTTGGGCCTCTCATTCCTTTAGCTCCGGCGTACACGGGGTCTGACGGGTTGCTCCAAAAACCACTTGGGAATAAAAAGCCCTAACTGTCTATAATTACCCAGAGAAAAATGGTTTTGGCGAGCGGGGTTCCAAGGGGCCTGTCCGCCTTTTCCCGGAAAAGGCGGACAGGCCCCTTGGCCCTAACGGAGTGGCTCCGGGAAAAAAAGCTGCCCGTGCTTCCCGCTGTCATGGACGCAGCCATGACAGCACGGGTAATTTCAAGGCCGTTCCTTTTTCTCCATGCGAAGGATTTTTTCGGGCCAGTATCCGTCGGTCATAATTCTCTGATCGGAATTATTTTTCATCTGTTGATATCAGTCCTGTCCGGTTAAGGGTTGAGAAAAAGGCCTGATTCACCCTGGTTTCCGATATAATGGTGTTGCGCATAACTCACCGATCGGAAAGGACAAATCAGGCCATGGCTCATTGTAACACGATCCTCTCCCAGATGCTCAAGATTGTTCCGAGACATGTTTTCAGCACCCTGGACAAGGCCCACGGAACCGGTCGTGCAGCCCGCAAATTCAGCCGCTGGGATCAGTTCGTTCACCTCATGTCTATCCAACTGACCGGCCGGGTATCGCTCCGTGACGGGGTCAGGTCCATGCGTTCCAGGAGCAATAATCTCTACCACTTAGGTACCCAACCGGTAGCCAGGTCCACCTTTGCCGAGGCCAACGAGAAACGGCCGGCTTCCTTCTTCGAGGCCTTGTTCGGACATGTCTACGGTCGTTGTCAACCCGTTGCTCCCAAGCACAAGTTCAGGTTCAAAAACAAGCTCTTTTCCTTGGACGCAACCACGATAAGCCTCTGTCTTAGCCTCTTCCCCTGGGCCAAGTTCAGAAAGACCAAGGCCGGTATCAAGATCAACACCCTGCTCGACCACGACGGCTATCTGCTAGCCGGACAGAAATGGTTTTGCTCAGCCCCAACGCCCTGTTCCTTCATCAGTCCGGCTACCCGGCCTGTATGCATTTCCCGGTTTCCATCAGATCAAGACAGGATCAGATAAATCAACCAGGAGGGGCAGAAGCTTCCCTCGCGTATCCCAAGCAGCACCTGTCAGTATACCGACTCTTATCTTTACATTCCCCTCTCCTTGACACCCAACCCCTCTTGGCCTACAAATTGGACAGGATAGGCCCCCCTATTTATAAACGTCTTTGACGGCGACACGGACCAGCCCTAAAGGAGAAGTTAAATGGCCGATGCGGAAGGAATTCTGGAGGCCCGGGGAGCGGACGAGATGGCTCCCGAGGCCAGAGGTGGAGAAGGCAAGTACATCAAGGGCGCTCAGGCCATGGGTTGGGGCATGCGCAACCGCCTCTCCAGCCTGATCGGAGCTGACGGCAGGTGCCAGTTTCTGCCCATCGACCACGGCTATTTCCAGGGCCCCACTCGCTGCCTGGAGCGGCCGGCCGAGACCATCAAGGAACTGCTGCCCTATGCCGACGGCCTGTTCGTGACCCGGGGCGTGCTCCGCTCGGCCATCAGCCCGGACATCAAGACCCCGGTGATCCTGCGGGTCTCGGGCGGTCCCTCGGTGGTGGGGCCGGACCTGGCCGACGAGGTCATCACCACCTCGGTGGAGGAGATGCTCCGGCTCAACGTGGCCGCGGTGGGGCTTTCCGTGTTCGTGGGCACCGAGTACGAGACCCAGACCATCGAGAACCTGGCCGAGCTGGTCAATATGTGCGAGGACTACGGCATCCCGGTCATGGCCGTGACCGCCGTGGGCAAGGAGATGGAAAAGCGCAAGGCCCGCTATCTGGCCCTGGCCTGCCGCATCTGCGCCGAGATCGGGGCCAAGGTGGTCAAGACCTATTACTGCGCCGAGGATTTCGACAAGGTCACCAACGGCTGCCCCGTGCCCGTGGTCATGGCCGGCGGGCCCAAGTGCGAGACCGAGCTGGAGGTGTTCGAGTTCGTCTACGACGGGATCCAGAAAGGGGCCATCGGGGTCAATCTGGGCCGCAACATCTGGCAGGCCCCCCAGCCCCTGGCCACCATGCGGGCCCTCAACGGAGTGATCCACGACAATCTGACCCCCAAGCAGGCCCTGGAGCTGTTCAACGAGCTGAAGGAAGGCTAGGGGAGGAACCCCCTCACCTCAAGTAAGGGAGAGGAGACCGGTGCCCGGCTGTCGGGGGTGTGACCCCGACAGCACCAACTAATAAGGTGGCGCCGGGGTCACACCCCCGGCACTGGAACGAATCGATGGGTGGGGGCAGGGCTGCGTCCCTGACACCCGAACCGGAATACGGTTTCGGTAACGGTCCCGGTAAATCCCCTCTCCCAAAGAGGGGAGAGAACCCGAAATATTCCCTCTCCCCTTGAGGGGAGAGGGTCAGGGTGAGGGGTGAAAAAAAGCCCCCTTCCTCATTCACCTGAATAAAGATAAGGCGGATAAAGTGCGGGTCCTGATGTACTACAGCAACTCCGACGTGCGGGTCCAGGAGATGGACCGGCCCGAAATCGGCCCGGGCGAGCTTCTGGTCAAGGTGGTGGCCTCGGGCATCTGCGGCAGCGATGTGATGGAATGGTACCGCCGGGACAAGGTGCCCCTGGTCCTGGGCCACGAGGTGGCCGGAGAGGTGGTGGAGGTGGGCCAAGGGGTGGAGGGCTTCAAGGTCGGCGACCGGGTGGCTTCAACCCATCATGTACCCTGCAACACCTGCCGCTACTGCCTTAACGGAAACCAGACCATGTGCGAGACCCTGCTCAAGGGGACCCATTTCGATCCGGGCGGGTTTGCCGATTATATCCGCGTTCCGGCCATCAACGTGGACCGGGGCACCTTCCTCATCCCCGATGGGGTTTCCTACGAGGCCGCCTCGTTCATGGAGCCCCTGGCCTGCGTGCTGCGGGGCCAGCGCCGGGCCCGGATGCAGCCGGGGCGGACCGTCCTGGTCCTGGGTGCGGGCCTTTCCGGCCTGCTCCATATCCCCCTGGCCCGGACCCTGGGGGCCGGGCTGGTGGCGGCCGGGGACACCATCCCCTCCCGTTTGGACAAGGCCCTGGACATGGGGGCCCACTATTCCTTTAAGGCCGACCGGGATCTCATCTCCAACTTGAGAAAGGTCAACGGCGGATACCTGGCCGACCTGGTCATCATCTGTTTTGAGGGGTTCATCCCCCTGGCCCTGGAGGCGGTGGAGCGGGGCGGAACCATCCTCTTCTTTGCCGGAGCCGGGGAGGGGGCCTGCCTGCCGGCCTGCATCAACGACATCTTCTGGCGGACTGAGGCCACCCTGACCTCCTCCTATGCCGGGGCCCCGGCAGACTGCCGCGACGCCTTGAACCTGATCCGCTCCGGCTCGGTTCTGGTGGAAAAGACGGTCAGCCATCGGCTGCCCTTTGAGGAGGCCTCCTTTGCCTTCAAGGCCGTGGCCAATCCTTTGGAGCACAATTCCTTCAAGGTGATCATGGAACCCCGGATCTAACCCCCGGGTGGGAGAATGTGCTATAATCCGATGACCCGGTACGTGACCGGGACAAGGGTTAATCCATTAATACGGTTTATTAACCGTCTGCAGGGAGGTATGCATTCATGTCCGTAGATTTCGAGGAAGTCCTCCGCATCGGCCGTCCGCCCAATATTGTCAAGCTGTTCCCCAACTCCAAGGCCCTGATCGTCAGCGGCAAGGTGATCGACCGGGCCCTTAAGGCCAAGGGCAAGGCCATGACCATCGCCGCCAACGGGCGCAACCACCTGGTCATCCGGGGAGCCCTGGCTGCGGCTCAGCGGGCCAATGCGGCCATCATTCTGGAGATAGCCAAGTCAGAGGGCGGTGCCAGGGCCTACTGCGCCACCAACTACTGGAACCTGGCTCGCCAGGCCGATGCGGTTATGAACGAGTTGGGGATAACCGTGCCTGTGGCCATCCACGCCGACCACTACGGCATCAAGGGCGACAAGGACGTGGCCGCAGCAAGGGTGGAGATTCCCTCCATGTTCGATGCCGGGATGACCTCCATCGCCATCGACGCCTCCCACCTGCCCGACGACGAGAACCTTTTGGCCAACCTGGCCCTGAACCAGTACGTCCCGGACTGGGCCGGGCTGGAGACCGAGGTGGGCGAGATCAAGGGCAAGGAGGGGCTCTCCACCAAGGAGGAGGCCCTGTTCCTGATCCAAGGGCTCAACGCCCACGGCATTTTCCCGGACTGGATCGCTCTGAACAACGGCACCACCCACGGCATAGAGCAGTCCGACGCCGGAATTCAGGTGGACCTGACCGCCCAGATCCACGAGGCCCTGGCCCCCTATCAGGTCTCCGGGGCCCAGCACGGCACCAGCGGTAACTCCTCGGAGCGGCTGCGCCAGATCGCCCAGAAGACCCGCACCACCAAGGCCAATGTGGCCACGGCCCTGCAGATGATCACCTGGGGGGTCAAGGTCAACGATTACGGCAACGCCATCTTGGACGAGTCCGGAGAGTTCGCCAAGGTGCCGGGTAACGGGGTAGGAGACGATGTCTGGGCGGCCATGAAGGCCAAGGCCGGGGAGTTGGGCCTCAAGGGCGGCAACTACAAGAAGCTGAACCTGCCCTTTGAAAACACGATCATGAGCCAGGAGCAGGAGATCAGGGACCGCTCGGCCAAGGCGGTGGAGGATTTCGTTTACACTCTCCTGACCGACGTGTTCAACGCCGGAGATACGGCGGATCTGGCCTACCAGACCATCCTGGAGGCCGGTTCCCACGATCCGGGCCCCAAGGCCGGGCGGATCGACGACCCGGCCGATTGGACCGAGGAGAGGATCAAGGAACGGGCCAAGAGTCTGGGCCCCGACAAGGGTCCGGAAGGTAATTTTGACGACTAGGGGTGGAACGCCCGGCCCGGAGGTCCGGTTGCCGTTGGAAGGGCTTCGGCCAGGAGTCTGCTGAGGGGAGCCCTCCTTCTTTTGCCCTCTCCCCCATCGGGGGAGAGGGCTTTGTTGTGGGGCCTATAGAAATGCGGGTTGCCCCCCAGGCCTGTGCCGGTTCGGGTCAAGTCCAGAATGTGCCGTAAATTCTCCTCCTGATGGTTCGGAGGTTTTGATGACAGGATCATCTCCGCGTATGCCCCCGGGATGACCGTCCGGGAGATCCAGAGCCGCCTCCAGGAGATGTATGGTGTGGAGGTTTCGCCGGACCTGATCTCAAGGGTGACCGACGCGGTTTTGGATGGGGTCCGGGAATGCGGAATCGAACCCTAACTCAGGAGGGGAAATTAAACCGCCTCCTGGACTTGATCGGACCTTCTTTGCCCCGGTTCTTTTTGCCCCAGCCTCTTCTCTTTAAAAATATAAATTAAATCAGCAAGATTAAGAAAATATCGTCTTCTTCAAAAAAATTACTTGACAGAAATATTCGAACCAATTTATTACTTAAACGTTAAAGTATGACATTGTGATTCGGCCCCAATGGTGACGGGTGATGAAGATGCGGGGGTGAGCGTTTATAAGCTGCTGAACTAAAAGGCTTTACTCGACCAAGATCAAAATGACCAAGAAAAAGGTAACCATAAAAGACATTGCCAAGGTGGCCGGTGTAACCGCCACCTCGGTCTCCCTGGCCCTCAACAACCGCCCGGGGCTGGGCCTTAAGACCAGGCAGAAGATAATCGCCATTGCCGAGGAACTCAATTACCGCCCGGACCTGGTGGCCCGCTCCCTGATCAACCGCAAGAGTCAGACCCTGGGGCTTTTGATCAAGAACGTCTCCGACCCGTTTTTCGCCCATCTGGTGGATGATGTGGAATCCGTGGCCAAGGACAGCGGCTACAACGTGATGGTCTGCAACGTCCACAACAACCGGGATCTGGAGAAACGCCACATCGAGATGCTGGTGGGCAAGAGGGTGGAGGGGATGATCATCTCCTCGGTCAATTTCGACGCCCGCCACATCCGCTCTCTGGTGGAGGACGAGTTTCCCTTTGTTCTGGTCAACCGTCGGGTGTACGACCCTGAGATAGCCAACCGGATAAACCACGTTATCGTGGATGGGTTCGAGGCGGGTTACCAGGCCATCGAGCATCTCTATCGGCTGGGCCACGACCGGATCGCGGTGCTGACCGGAACCCTCAAATCATCGGCCAACATCGAAAAGACCAACGGGGTAAAAAAAGCCATGCACGACCGGGGGATATTCCCTGATCCCCGGTTCATCATCGAGTGCAACAACTCCAAGCGGGAGGCCTACAATGCGGCCCGGAACCTGATGCGCATGGAGAACCCTCCCACCGCCATATTCGCCCAGGACGACAACATGGCCCTAAGCGCCAGGGAAGCCCTGCTCCAAGGCGGCATAAGGATTCCCGAGGACATGGCCCTCCTTGGCTTTGACGACATCGAGGTCAGTTCGCTTACCGGGATCGAACTGTCCACCATCCGGGAAAAAAAACCGTCCATGGCCAGGCTGAGCGTGGAGATACTGATCGACCTGATAAAGAACAGCGGTTCCAACAAACCCAGGCTGCCAAAGCAGATTGTTCTCAAGACGGAACACGTAATTCGCAAAACCTGCGGGTTTTACCTGAAAGGATATGTGCGCTGAGGCAGGGAGAAATTTTTAGAAAATAGCTTAAACGTTAAAGTAATTTCACCATCTTCAGCCGTAGCCGCAGAAGATTAAGGAAAACCTAACGGATCAGAGGGAGTTGTTAACATGGATCAGATAATTGGCCAAAACCTGGATGCGGAGACCATAAGGGAATACGAGAGAAAGCACGTCCTGACCCCCTGGGCTCCGCAAAAGGGGTTGAAACCCCTGGTGGTCAACCGAGCCAAGGGCAACTATTTCTTTGACAGCGAGGGCAAGAGATATCTGGATTTCACCTCCCAGTTCGTGTTCAGCAACCTGGGGCACGGCGACCCGCGTCTGGTCTCGGCCATCTGTCAACAGGCCGAAATGCTGACCTCCATCAATTCCCAGTTCGCCACCCCGCCCAAGGCGTTGCTGGGCAAGATGCTGGCCGATGTCCTGCCCGGAGACCTGAACAAGGTCTTTTTTTCCACGGGCGGCACCGAGGCCAACGAAGGGGCCATCAAGATCGTCCGGGCCGTGACCGGCAAGTTCAAGATCATTTCCCGCTACCGGGCCTATCACGGTTCCACCTACGGCGGCATGTCCCTTTCCGGGGATTTCCGCAACTGGAGCTATGAACCGGCCCTGCCCGGGTTCGTCCACTGCCTGGAGCCCTACTGCTACCGCTGTCCTTTCGGCCGGACCCATCCGGAGTGCAACCTGCAGTGCGCCCAGCATCTGGAGGACGTGATCCAGAGAGAAGGCGGGGCCAGGCGGGTGGCCGCCTTTGTGGCCGAGCCGGTCTTCGGCCCCGGAGGCATCATCGTTCCTCCGGACGGCTACTGGCAGCGGGTCCGCGAGATCTGCGACAAGTACGAGATGATTTTGGTGGCCGACGAGGTCATGACCGGATTCGGCCGGACCGGCAAGTGGTTCGGGGTTCAGAACTGGGATGTGGTTCCGGACATCATAACCATGGCCAAGGGCATCACCAGCGGCGCCGTGCCCCTGGGCGCCACGGCCATGAGGGACTGGGTGGCCGAGAAGTTCGAAGGTTCGCCCTACCTCCACGGCCACACCTATTCCGGACACCCTCTGGCCATGGCCGCAGCCGCGGCCTGCCTCCATATCTACCACGAGGATAAGCTGATCGACCAAGCTGAGAAAAGAGGCCGCTACCTGATGGCCAAGATGATGGAGCTTCAGGAAAAACATCCTTCCGTGGGCCAGGTCAGAGGCAAGGGCCTGTTCTGCGGTCTGGAGATCGTGAAGAACCGGGAGACCAGGGAGCCCATCCACGAGGCCCTCATGGAGCCTCCCCGGCCGGCCAACGCCAAAGCCAGGGTCCTGGCCAAGGCCCTGGAAGGCGGAGTCTATATCATGGCCGGCGCGGCTTCGGTAATCGTTTTGACCCCGCCTTTGACCATCACCGAGGAAGACATCGATTTCGGGATGTCGGTTCTGGACAAGGCCCTGGAAGAGTCGGACCAGGACTATGAAGGCTGAAAAAAAGGATTGTCCGGGTCCGGCCCGGAAAGGAACAAAAGGGACCGGAGCGGTCGTGGAACCAAAAGGCGTTAGGTTATGAAATCCAATCAATATCCGGTAATTGAAGCGGATGTGGCGATCGTGGGCGGCGGCAGCGCCGGAGCCGTGGCCGGGATCAGGGCCAGGGAGGTGGGGCCTGACAAGAGGGTGGTGGTTCTGGAAAAGGGCCACGCCAAATACTCCGGGTGCATCGCCCGGGGCATGGACGCGCTGAACATCGTGGCCGTGCCCGGAGTGGCCACCCCGGAGCTTTACGTGGAGTCCAACTCCCTGGCCTGCGATGGGATCATGGACGAACCGGTGAACTATCGCATGGCCGAGCGGTCCTGGCCCCTGATGCAGAAACTCATCAACTGGGGGGTCTGTTTCCCGAAGGACGACCAGGGCGAGTACGAAATCCTCCAGGTCCACCCCAAGGGCCGCTTCTGCGTGACCATGAAGGAGCCGGAGTTGAAGACCATCCTCTACCAGCGGCTGGTGGATTCCGGGGCCAGGGTGTTCAACCGGACCATGGCCGCAGAGCTTATCGTGGAGGAGGGCCGCATTGCCGGGGTCCTGGCCCTGAACGTGCGCACCGGCGAGACGATGCTCGTCCGGACCAAGACGGTGATCCTCAGCGCCGGGGGCACGGCCCGGTTCGGGCTGCCCTCCAACGGCAGCATGTACGGGGTCTACGACTTTCCGGGCAACACCGGGGACGGGTATTGTCTGGCCTACCGGGCCGGGGCCGAACTTAGCGGGTTCGAGTACACCCTCTACTACTACATCACCAAGGACATCAACGCCCCCCTGCTGTACATCACCCTGACCCGGGGGGCGCACCTGCTCAACGCTTTTGACCAGCGCCGGGACAAGGACCATCCCTCCATCAAGACCATGTGCCAGGAGGATTTTTTCGATCACTCCGGGCCGCTGCGGATCAGGATGGACCATCTGCCCGAGAAGAAGATCAAGGAGATCGAGGACCTGCTCTTCACCACCGAGAGGCCGGCCTGCGAGAGGTTCCACGCCGGCCGGGACAACGACTTCCGCACCGGGGAGATAGAGCTGTGGCCCACGGAGGTCTACCTCTGCGGCGGCCACGGCATGACCGGGGTGCGCATGGACGAGACCGGCCGGACCTCGGTTCCGGGGCTCTACGCCGCCGGGGACACTTCTTTGTGCGCTCGGGGCCATCTGTCCGGGGCGTTCGTCTACGGCGAGATTTCGGCCGAAAGCGCGGTGGAATATTCCTCAAGCGTCTCCCTGGCCAAGATCGATCCGGCCAAGACGGAAGGCTTCCTGGCCGAGCGGTCCTCCCGCCTGGACTGGAAGGACCGGCCCATCACCATCGAGGAGTTCGAGTACAAGGTCCGGCGGATCATCAGCGACTACCTACGGCCGCCCAAAAACGCCTACAAGCTCAACCGGCTGCTGTGGTGGATGGAACGGTTCCGCAAGGAGCTCAAGGAGATGGTCCGGGTGGCCGACCGGCACGACCTGTTCAAGACCTACGAGGTGGAGAATATCATCCAGTGCGCCACGTTGTCGGCCACGGCCTCCCTGGAGCGGACCGAGAGCCGCTGGCTGCCCTGGCACTACCGGTCCGACTTCCCGGACCGGGACGATGAAAACTGGATGAAGCACATTGTGCTAAAAAAAGGCCGGGAACAGGACCAGGTGCAGGTGGAACACAAAGAGATCATTAGGATGAAGGCCAGGTAAAGACGCCATGCCCGAGATAAATTTTCTGGAAGCGTTGTCAGACAACATCGTTATCGACAAGACCAAGTGCGTCTTCTGCGGGGTCTGCGTGGAGACCTGCATTCTGGACAACCTGCGGCTGAAGCTGGCCCCCTGCCGGGGGGCCTGCCCCCTGGGGGTCAATGTTCAGGGCTATGTCCAGGAGATCAAGCGGGGCCGGGACGACAAGGCCCGGGAGATTCTGCGCGAGACCTTGATATTTCCCGAAATTCTGGGCCGGGTCTGTCCCGCGCCCTGCGAGGAGGCCTGCCACAGGGGCCGGACGGCCGACGCGCCCGTGGCCGCCCGCATGCTCAAGCGGTACCTGGCCCAGGGACAGCAGGAGGAGGACATCCCGGTCCCGGAGCCGGCCCCGAACACGGGCAAGAAAGTGGCCGTGGCGGGCTCGGGCCCGGCCGGGCTCCAGGCCGCCCACGACCTGAGGTTGGCCGGCCACCAGGTGGAAGTCCTGGAAAAGGAGGAGGAGCCGGGCGGCATGCTCCGCTGGGCCATCCCCCTTTTCCGGCTGCCTCTGGAGGTGGTGGAGCGGGAGCTGTCCCTGCTCCGGAGAATGGGCGTGGAGTTCAAATGCCGGACCGGGGTGGGCGCGCAGGTTACCCTGGACGAGCTTAAAACGGATTACCACGCCGTGGTCCTGGCTGCGGGCTGCCCCAGGCCTTTGACTCTGGAGGTGGAGGGCGCGGACCTGGAAGGGGTCGTCTTTGGCCTGGATCTGCTCAAGGACCTTCGGGCTGATAAGGTCCCGGAGCTGGGCGGTCCGGTGGTGGTCATCGGCGGGGGCAACGTGGCCGTGGACGCGGCCCGGGCCGCGTTGCGGCTGGGCGCGGACAGGGTGACCCTGGTCAGCCTGGAGGCAAAGGAGGAGTTGCCCGCCTTTGCCGAAGAGGTGGCCCTGGCCCAAAAAGAGGGCCTCCGGCTGGAGCCTTCCTGGGGCCCGCTCCGGTTCCTGGGCCAAGGCGGCCGGGTGGCCGGGGTGGAGCTGCAGCGCTGCCTGGCCGTGTTCAACCCGCAAGGACTGTTTGAGCCCGCGTTCGACTCCTGTGAGTTGAAAACAGTAGAGGCCCAAACCGTGATCGTGGCCATAGGCCAGTCCCGGGTCCAGGACCTGTTCCAGGGCCTGGACCGGGTGGACCCCCTGACCCTCCGGGTGGGGGAGACCAACCTGTTTTTGGCCGGGGACTGTCTGGACGGCCCCGGAACCGTGGTCCGGGCCATGAAAAGCGGACAAGAGGCGGCCGAGTCGATCAATCGTTTCCTGGCCGGAGAGCATCTGTCATACGGCCGGGAATATCAAGGACCGGTGGTCACCGAGTTCGAGATCGATACCTCCCCTGGTTCGGATGAGCCCAGGGCCGTTCCTCTGATGAACCAATTCAGCGGCAAGGGCGATTTCAACGAGCCGGAAGAACCCCTGAGCGAGGACCAGGCCAGGACCGAGGCCGGGCGTTGCTTCTCCTGCGGCGCACCTTTCGGCAAATTCAGGACCTGCTGGTTCTGCCTGCCCTGCGAAGTGGAGTGTCCGGAGCATGCCCTGTGGGTGGATATTCCCTACCTGTTACGGTGAAAAGAAAACCTTCCATCCGGGGGACGGCCGCGGCGGGGGGGGGGCTGGAGGATAAGTTGAGCGGACAAGAGGCGCCCAAGAGCAAGATCGTGGTGGAGAGGCTGACCAAAAGGTTCGGCGACCTGCTGGTTCTGGACGACATCAGCTTCACCGTGGGCCGGGGGGAGTTTCTGTGCATTGTGGGGCCCACGGGCTGCGGCAAAACCACCTTCATGAACGTTCTCTCCAAACTCCTCCCGGCCACCCAGGGCAGCATCAAGATCGACGGCCAGGAGGCCGACCCCAAGAAACACAACCTGGCCTTCGTCTTTCAGGAGCCTTCCTCCATGCCCTGGCTCACGGTCCGGGACAATGTCGCTTTCGGGATGAGGATCAAGGGGGTTCCGGAACGGGAGTGCGAGGAACGGCTGAGCAAGATTCTGGATCTGGTGGGGCTGTCCGACTGCGCGGATCTTTATCCCAACCAGATCTCGGCCAGCATGGAGCAGCGGGTGGCGGTGAGCCGGGCCTTTGCCAGCGAACCGGACCTGCTGCTCATGGACGAACCCTATGGGCAGCTGGACGTGAAGCTGCGCTACTACCTGGAGGACGAGCTGATCCGGCTGTGGAAAGACCTGAAGACCAGCATAATTTTCGTGACCCACAACATCGAAGAAGCGGTCTACATGGCCGAACGGATCCTGGTGTTGAGCAATAAGCCCACCACCATCAAGGCGGACGTGAAAGTCGAACTGGACCGGCCCAGAAGCTATCTGGACCCGGCGTTCATTAAACTGAGACAGGAGGTGACCGACCTTATCAGGTGGTGGTGATGGCCGGTTTACCCCGTCCCGGCCGGGCCGGGGAGTAGGTTGGTTTAAAATTTAATATAAGGAGAGATGAAATGAAGTCGAGCCAGTTGCGATTGTTAACGGTAGCGGTATTAGTGGCGGTCGGCCTTGGTTTCGGATTCACCTTTGCCTGGGCGGGCGACAACATCAAAATGAAGATCAGCCATCAACCGGAGTTCGAATCTTTTCTGACCTGGCAGGCCATTGAGGAGGGGGTCGACAAAAAAGCCGGGCTGGACCTGGAGATGGTCTACTTCGACTCGGGCATGACCCAGGTGGAGGCCCTGCCGGCCAAGCAGTGGGACGTGGGTGCCCTGGGCGCGGTGCCCATGACCATGGCCGCGTTGCGTTACCAGTCCTGCATGATCGGCATGACCCACGACGATGCTTTCAACGTCAACATCATGGTCCGGCCCGACAGCCCCATCCTCAAGGCCAAGGGCGCCAACCCGGACTATCCCAACATGTACGGCAGTGCCGATCTGGTTCGGGGCAAGACCATTCTGGTGACCACGGTGTCGGCCGGACACTACGTCATGAGCACCTGGCTGAAGCGTCTGGGGCTTAGCGATAAGGACGTGAAGCTGCTCAACATGGAGCAGGGCCAGGCCGTGGCCGCATTCGAGTCAGGAGAGGGCGACATCGTGGCCCTGTGGGCCCCCTTCACCATGTCCGGACTGGCCAAGGGCTGGACCAAGGTGGCCAACGGCGAGGATTGCGGCGCCTGTGTGCCCCTGGTCTTCATCACCAGCAAGGAATACGGCGACAAGTATCCGGACCGGGTGGCCCGCTATCTGAAGATGTATTTCCAGCAGGTGGACCGCCAGAAAAAGGAACTTCACGCCCAGGCCGCCCAGTACCAGAAGTTCCTGACCGACTGGGCCGGGATCGAGCTGAGCAAGCAGATGATCGACATGGATATCGACCTTCACCCCATGTACGACCTGAAACGCAACCTGGACTATTTCGATTCCTCCAAGGGCAAGTCCAAGGCCTACGAGGCCATGAACAATCTTTCCACCTTCTTCACCGACAACAAGCGGTTCTCCCCGGAAGAAAGGGAGAAGGTTATGAGCACCCCGTTCATCACCGACAAGTTTCTTAAGCTGGCCGCCCAACAGTAACCTCATCTTGAACCAGTGGGAGGCGGCGGCTGCTACCGCCTCCCGCAAGGCCAAGGAGCGCGCATGAACTCAAAGCCTCGGATCGGCCGCGGGAATATTCTCCGGCTGTTGCCATACCTGAGCGTGGCCGCTTTCTTCCTGGGCTGGCAGCTGCTAGTGGAAACCGGGATCATCCCCAGGGTCCTCCTGGCCACCCCCCTGGAGGTGGGCAAGCTCTTTTTCGTCAAGCTGACCCAGGCCCAGCCGGACGGCTCCCTGCTCTGGGTTCACACCGTGGTGAGCCTGGGAGAGGCCCTGCTGGGCTATCTGTTGGCCCTGGTCGTCGGCATCCCCCTGGGGTTGCTCATGGGTTGGTTTGTGCTGGCCGAAGGACTGGCCCGGCCCCTGTTCGAGATGATCAGGCCCATTCCGCCCGTGGCCTGGATCCCCCTGGCCATTTTCTGGTTCGGTATCGGGCTTTCCGGCAAAGTCTTTATTATCTGGGCCTGCGCCGTAATCCCCTGCGTCATCAACGCCTACACCGGGGTCCGGATGACCAATCCGACCCTGGTCCAGATGGCCCGGACCTACGGGGCCACGGACTGGCAGGTCTTCACCCGGATCTGCATCCCCTCGGCCCTGCCCATGGTCTTCGGGGGGCTTCAGATCGCCCTGGCCCTGGCCTGGACCACCCTGGTGGCCGCGGAACTGATCGCCTCGGATGTGGGCCTGGGATTCCTGATCAACATGGGCCGCCGGCTGCTCAGGCCGGACATGATCGTTCTGGGGATGCTGATGGTCGGCCTGACCGGGTGGTTCATCGGCGCGGTAATCGACTGGCTGGAACGTAAACTCACCGCCGGACTGGAACGTGGAGGAAGCTCAAGTTGATGGAACAAAGCGAAAGCATCGCCGGATGCGGAATCCAGATGGAGACCGGGCCAGCCCTGGAAAAGCGGGAGGGGGCCTGGGCCGCCGTGAGGGGCCTGCTGCGCAACAGGTACTGTCTCTATGGCCTGTCCGTGATCGGTTTTCTGCTGATCTGGTACTGGGCCGCCCTGTACAGTTCCATCTCCAGGTTCATGCCCACCCCGGACCAGGTCTTTAACGAGATGGTCCGCATCGCCGGCCACAAACTGGCCGGCAAAACCCTGGTCGGCCATCTCTGGGCCAGCCTGAGGCGGGTCCTCATCGGCTTCGGCATCGGCGTGGCCCTGGGCGTGCCCCTGGGGTTGATCATGGCCATCAACAAATACATCAATGCCGCGGTGAAGCCCATCTTCGACCTGTTCAAGCCCATGCCACCCATCGCCTGGATCTCCCTGGCCATTCTCTGGTTCGGCATAGGCGAGCAATCCAAGGTCTTCATCATCGCCATCGGGGCCTTTGTGCCCGCCCTGATCAACTCCTACAATGGCATCCGGCTGGTGGACCCGGCCCTCTACGACGCGGTGCGGATGCTGGGCGGGAACAGACGCCAGGAGCTGTACCAGGTCACTTTCCCGGCCGCCTTCCCGGCCATCTTCGCCGGGTTTCAGATCGCCCTGAGCATGGCCTGGGGCAGCGTTCTGGCCGCCGAATTGGTGGGCGCCCGGTCCGGCATGGGCTACATCATCATTCTGGGCATGAAAGTCTTTAAACCCGAGCTGATCATCGGCGGAATGATCATCATCGCCCTGGTGGCCGGTTTTCTGACCCTGAGCCTGAATTACCTGGAAAAGAAAGTATGTCCCTGGAAAAGAGAGTTGACGTGATGAACTCAAACCGCGCCAAGATCGTCTGTGAACAGGTGAGCATGATCTTCCAGCAGCGGTTCGGCACCGTGAACATAAACGTGCTGGAAGACATAGACCTGGCTGTGGAGGAAAACGAATTTCTGGTCATAGTGGGGCCTGGCCAGTGCGGCAAGACCACCCTGCTCAGAATCATGGCCGGGCTTCAGGCGCCCACCTCTGGCCGGGTTTTGCTGGACAACGAGAAGATTTCCAAGCCCGGGCCGGACCGGGGCCTGGTGTTCCAGAAATACACTCTCTTCCCCTGGCTCACGGCCATGGGCAATGTGGAGATGGGGCTCAAGCTGAGAGGCGTGGGCAAGACCGAGAGGCGGGAGATCGCCAGACATTACATCAGCCTGGTGGGCCTGGAGGGATGCGAGAAGTCATACCCCCACGAGCTCAGCGGGGGGATGAAGCAGCGGGTGGGAATCGCCCGAGCCTACGCCAACAACCCCAAGGTAATGCTTCTGGACGAGCCTTTCGGCCAGCTGGACGCCCAGACCCGCTACCTGATGGAGCAGGAGACCGTGCGCATCTGGGAATCGGAGAAGAGAACGGTCATCTTCGTCACCAACAATATCGACGAGGCCATCTATCTGGGCGACCGAATCATTACCATGGAGGGCAAGCTGCCCGGCCGGATCAAATCCACCTACCGGGTGGACCTGGACCGGCCCCGGGAGCACACCGACATCCAGTTTCTGGAACTACGCCACAGGATAACCGAGGAAACCGCCCTGCTTCTGTAAGGACGTGGGCGCCCGGGATCGGGCAATGCTGTAAACCATAAATAATTGTGAAGGCAGCCCGTATAATCTCAAAGATTGATTCTTACGACCGCAACCACCCTGAAAACAGGCAAACCCGGACCGTGATAGAACAGACCGGGGTGCTGTGCAGGGGGTGGGCGGAGTGAGGGACAATCCGCCAAGCGCAGCCACCTTCCATCAAGCGGCTATTTTTTGGGTCGGGTCGACAACACGCGGCCCAGCAAGCCTTGGGGGAAGAACATGACGCAGAGAACAAAGAACAGGCCCAGGACCAGGATCCAGTAATAGGTCAGCAAGTCGGACAGAAAAGCCTCCATGGTTCTGACCAGGATGGCCCCCATAAAAGAGGCCAGCAGAACCCCCCGGCCGCCCAGGGCGACCCAGATCAGGACTTCGGTGGACAGGGTGAAGCCCATGATCGTGGGCGAGACAAACTCCGCGGCCACGGCGAAGAGGGCTCCGGCCAGCCCGGCGATGCCGGCCCCCACGGAAAAAATGATCAATTTGTAATTGGAGATGTTGTAGCCGAAGTATTCGACTCTTTCCTCGTGGTCTTGAATGGCGGCCAGGACCGTGCCAAAGGGCGAATTGACTATCCGCTCGGCCACCAGATAGACGATCAGGCAGACCACCAGGATAACATAGAACAGGACCACTGGATCCAGGACCTCATAGCCGGCCACCGAAATGGCCGGAATGCTGGTCAAGCCGTTGAATCCGCCGATATAATCCCACTTGGTGGCGATCCGCTCGGCCACCACGGCCACGGCTAGGGTTACGACCCCCAGATAAGGCCCGGACAGACGGCCGGAAAAAAGGAAATAGCCCAGAATAACGGCGAAAAGAGCGGCCGCGACTGTGGACAGCAGAAGGGCGAACAGGGTGGAGGTAAAAACACCGGTCAGCCCCGGGATCATCCCCTTGGTGATCAGGGCCATTACGTAGGCCCCCAGGCCGAAAAATACGGCGTGGCCGAAGCAGAGGATCCCCACATAGCCCCAGATCAGGGAAAGGCTCATGGCGAACAGGCCGTAAATCAAAAAGATGGTGAGCTGGGATAGAAGATAGGCGTCCTGGAGCAGGGGGAAGCAGGCAAACCCAATCAAGATGATGATTCTGATGGCGTTTACCCGGATGTGGGGATTCAGCGCAGCGGGTCTATCCATTTCTTTTTTTCCCTAAGATGCCCTGGGGCATGATCCGGATGATTATCACGGCCAGGGAGAAGACGACTATCTGGGATGATACCGGAGAGTAAAGGTAGCTGATCAGGCTTTCAGAACCGCCCACCACCGCGCCCCCGGCCAGGATACCGGCCAGGTTTCCGGTGCCCCCCACCAGGATGGCCAGAAAGGCGGGGACGAAAAAGCCCAGCCCCATCTGAGGATCGCAGCTCATCAGGGGAGCCATGATCGCTCCGGCCAGACCGGCCAGGGCCGAGCCGAAGGTGAAGGTGTTGCGGTAGATCTGGCGGGTGTTGATACCCAGGCTGGCGGCCATGTCCCGGTTGGCGATGACCACCCTGGCGGCCAGGCCCATGTCGGTCTTGAGAAAAACAAAAAAGGTGAAGCCGATGATGACCAGGGAGGCCAGCATGATGAACAACCGGTAGGCGGGGTATTGGACCACGCCCAGGTTTACCAGATAGGGCAGGGGCGGATTGACCATCAAGCCGGCCGGGCCGAAGATGATGATGATAAGCTGTTTGATGGCTATGGAAACCCCCCAGGTGGCCAGGATGGTGTCCAGAAAGCGCTGATAAAGAAATCGGATGCACAGGTATTCCAGGGCCAGCCCGGCCAGGCCGACTATGATCGGGGCCAGAATCAGGCCGGTCCAGAAACCCAGGCCCAGGGAGTCGGTCATGACCACGGTGTAGGCACCCAGCAGAAAAAATTCCCCATGGGCCATGTTTATGACCTGCATCAGACCGAAGATGATGACCAGACCCATGGCCACCAGGATGATCACCAGGATAAAATTAAAGCCGTTTAAAAGTTGGATCGGTAGATCGGTCAATTCAAGATCTCCTAAACGCTTATGAAGCGGGTGATGATCGACTCGTCTTCCTTTATCTCTTCCATGGAGCAGGTCTGGGCGATTCGCCCCTTTTCCATAAAAGCGGCGCTGTCTGCTATCTCCAGAATCATGTCCACGTTTTGTTCGACGATAAGGATGGTCAAATCCGACTCAGCCTTGATTTGCAACAATATCTGGCCGATCTCGTCGACGATGGAGGGCTGGATGCCTTCAGAGGGCTCGTCCAGGAGCAGGAGGGAGGGGCGGCCAACCAGGGCCCGGGCAATGGCCAGCATCTGCTGCTCGCCGCCGGAAAAGGACCCGGCCAGCTGGTTCCGCCGTTGGGCCAAAATAGGGAAGTATTCAAAAATCTCCTCAGGGATGGTCCGGGACTTCCGGTCGAACTTCAGAGCGCCCAGACGCAGGTTGTCGGCCACGGTAAAATCACCGAATATTTCCCGCCCCTGAGGAACGTAACCTATGCCGGCGCAGGCTATCTGGTGGGCCCTGAGCCCCTGGATGGGCTCTCCGTCAAACATTATCCGGCCGGAGGACGGCCTCAGCAGGCCCATGACGGCCCTCATCAAGGTAGTCTTACCCATACCGTTACGCCCCATCAGGGCCTTGATTTCGCCTCGGGCCACCTCAAGGTCTACACCTTGGAGAACGTGACTGCCGCCGTATGAAGCGTGGAAACCTTCAATGGAGAGCATCAGCGCTTCCTCCCCAGGTAGATGCTGTGAACCTCCTCATCGCCTTGGATTTCGGTGTAGCTGCCCTCCCGAAAAATCGCCCCTTTGTACATAACTGTCACCGGGCTGGCCAGCTCCTTAACGAAATTGATGTCGTGTTCAATGACCACCACCGAAATGGCCGTGTCCGTCGAAATTCGGCGGATGAGCTGGGCCGTGTTGCTGGTCTCCACGGCGGTCATGCCCGCGGTGGGTTCGTCCAGAAGCATGAGCTTGGGCTCGCTGGCCAGGACCATGCCGATCTCCAGCCACTGCCTTTCGCCGTGCGACAGGCTGTCGGCCGGTTGACCGGCCTTCTCTCCCAGGCTCAGCAGGTCGATCAGTTCGGTGATTTTCTTGCGCCCCTTACGCAGGGAGCGGTTGGAGGTGAACAGGGTGGGGCGGTTGGCCGACAGTACGGAGACTCTCAGGTTTTCTCTGATGGTCAGATTGCCGAAAACGCTGGGCACCTGAAACTTACGGCCGATTCCGGTCCGACTGATAAGATGGATCGACCGGCCGGTGATATCCTGGCCGTCGAAGAAAACCTTACCCGAAGTGGGCTTGTAACGCCCGGAGATGAGGTTGAAAAGCGTCGTCTTGCCGCAGCCGTTGGGCCCCAGGATGCAGCGCAGTTCCCCTTTCTGCAAAGTCAGGGAGACATTGTTTACCGCAATTAGGCCGCCGAACTGCTTGGTCAAATCCTGTGTGCGAAAAATGGGCTCCACCGCTTCCGGCCTCCCGGTCAGGGACGACCGGACAATTCGGAATCGTCCGGCCGCCCTGCATGGTTAATTCTCAGGGCCGATATTAATTTTCATAACAGCCCTATATTGTTATAGCTTCCCTTCGCACTGAGGGCTGGAGGTGATGGGGCCGATGTATTCCTTCAGTTGAAGCTTGCCGTCGATGACCTCGGCGATGAGCATGTTCAAGGTCATATGATGATCCTTGTGCATGGTCACCTCGCCGTTGGCCGCCTGCACGGTCAGTCCGGGCATGGCCTCGATAACAGCCTTGGCCTCGATGGACTTGGACTTTTCTACGGCTTTCTTAAAGAGCATCACCATGCCGTAATGGCTGTCGGCGTAGAAGCTGACGATGGCGTCTTTGCCGAACATTTTCTGCTGGTTGGCCACAAATTCCTTGGACTCGGGCCGGTCCAGGGACTGGATGAAATGGTTGCAGGTGATGACGCCGTTGGCTTGATCGCCGGTGAGGCCGGACATGTAGTTGTCGTTGAAGCCCATGAAGGCGATTTTGACCTTCTTCTTAGCCCCAAACTCGGTCATCTGTTTGACCAGGGTCTGGCCGTCGGCTCCAGGCAGGGTCAGAACCAGCACATCGGCTCCCGACTTGACGATCTTGTCGATGGTGGAGGCGAAATCCTTGACTCCGAAGGGGGTGTACTCCTCGGCCAGGACCTGGCCCCCCGCATCGGTGATACCTTTTTTGATGGACTCGTTCATCTTGTGCGGCCAAATGTAGTCAGCCCCGAACAGATAGAATTTCTTGCCGTAATTTTTGGCCAGATAGGGAATGAAGGGTTTGATGTAATGATCCGGAATGGCGCTGTAGCAGAACAGATAGGGGCTGCAGGCCTGGCCCTCGTAATCGGTGGCATACAGCAACGGAACTTTGTATTTGTCGGTGACCGGGGTCATGGCGTTGCGGTTGGCCGAGGTGATGGGGCCCAGAATGGCGGCGACCTTATCTTTAAGGATCAGCTTCTTGGCCTTTTCCGCGGCTGTCTTGGGGTCGGTCTTGTTATCCTCGATGATCAGCTCAATTTTCCGCCCGCCCAAAACACCGCCGGCGGCGTTGATCTCGGCCACGGCCATCTTGGCCCCCTGAATGCCCTGTTGCCCGAACAGCTCCAGCCCGCCGGACAGGGGCAGAACAACCCCGATCTTGACCGGCGCCTTATCGGCCGCATCCACCGCAGAGACGGTCACGGCCAGAATCGGAATGGTTAGCAGAACCAGAACCGAAATGAACCAGGTGGGTACATTGATCCTTTTTTTCATGGGGCCTTTCTCCTTATTCTTTGAGTAACAGCAAATAGTTACACGTGAATGTAAGCTCCGTCGATCAACAGATCCGCTCCGGTCATGAACCCGGAATCGTCAGAGGCCAGAAACAAGGCCCCCTGGGCGATCTCCTGGGGCGTACCGAAACGGCCCATGGGCTGCAGGGCCAGATAACTGGCCATGGCCGCTTCCGGATCCTTGGCCGTGGCCTTTACCCCGTTGCGGAGTCCGGGAGTGTCGATGGTCCCGGGAGACAGAGAGTTAACCCGGATGTTATCCTTGATATAGCTGACCGCCGTGGCCCTGGTAAAGGACAGGACCCCGCCCTTGGTGGCGTGATAGGCGGCGTAGCCCGGCGAGCCCACATGGCCGAAGGTGGAGCCGGTGTTGATGATCACTCCGCCGCCCTGTTTTTGCATGTAGGGGATCGCCTGCTGGGTGCCGATGAACACAGCCTTCAGGTTGGTATCGATGATGATGTCCCAGTCCTCTTCGGTGGTGTCCAGGACAGTTTTCACATCTTCGATGGCGGCGTTGTTCATCAGGATGTCGATACGACCGTATATCTCCACAGCCTTGTCCACCAGATCCCGGACCTGTCGGGCGATGGATACATCGCAGGAGACATAGTCTGCCGCCCCGCCGCCGGCCTTTATTTCGGCCACGACCCGTCGGCCGTCTTCGGCGTTGCGGCCGGAGATGACCACTTTGGCTCCCTCCCGGGCGAAAAGCTTGGCACAGGCTTCACCTATACCTCTGGTCGAGCCGGTGATCACGGCGACTTTATCCTTGAGTTTCATTGTTCTATTCCCTCCAGTTGAGCCAAAGCCTCGATAAGGGCTTTTGAATCGGTAACATCCCCGAAGTGCGTTGCGATATCATAAAGGGAGGACTCCTGCTCCCGGGGCCCGGTGGCGGCCACGCAATCCTGAGGCACGATGACCGAATAGCCGTGGAAAAAAGCGTCATGAATGGTGGACCGGACGCAGATGTTGGTCACCACGCCCATGACGATCAGGGTGTCCACCAGGGCGTCCTTCAAAGTCAGATCCAGATCCGTATTGAAAAATCCGGAAAAGCGGCGCTTGGTGACCAGCAGGTCCCCTTCCCGGGGGGCCAGATCGTCGATCACCGACGCCCCCCAGCTGCCCTCAATACAGTGCTCCCCCCGCTTTTTGAATTCCCGGTCCGTGCCGACCAGTCCGGGCCGATGGGCGTCGTTGACATAGACGATGGGCAGTCCGGCCGCCCTGGCGGCGGAGATCAGGGCCTGCTGGGGGGGTACGATTACATGACCGCCCGGCAGGACCATTTTGCCGCCTTCGGTTAAAAAGTCGTTCACCATATCAACAACCAGAACAGCAGTATGTCCCGGCTTGATACGCCATTGAGTATCTTGCCTAACTGCAGAAAAGCTATCCACTTTCAGCCCCCGCATAGCGCCACAAAAGGGATTTGTGTTACAGGAATACCCAACCGGCCTCTTCGACGGGCATTTGCTTTGGTTGAGGTTAAAGGGCCTATTGTTTCGCAACTAATTTTGGTTAAGGCCACCCGATAAATTAACTATGACCTAGAATGTAGGCTATGATTTAAATTTCACACTGTCAAGAGGTAATTATTGCCTTAAAGGCGGGCACTTCTTGTTTCGAAATAGTAACACCCCAACAGCGAGATATTTTCCCGATAATTTTTTCAAACAGTGGAAGCCCGAACCGGCTTTTCCGGCCTGGCCGGGCGCTCATAAATAATGCGACCGTCTTTTTCCGGTTCGTCATTCCCTAAATCATAACTAATAGATAAATATGAATTTTAAGAAGACCGCCCGACTGGCGGCCGCTTGATAAGGTAAAACAGCGACATAGAAGGAACAAAATTTATTGGGGCCCCTTACGACCCAGGAATGAGCCGCGGCTAAAAATCATCGATACGCCTGGGGATTCCCTTTGAGCCGAGGTCCTGCCGGTACGGATCTTGAGGCGATAGCGTGATTGATTCTACCGGATAGGTCAAGACCTCCCGGCATCAACCAGAGCCAAAGGAAATGGGGAGTTATATACCTAAAAGAGCCAGGCCCAAACCGTTGGGCCCGGCTCTATAGTGGAGACAGGGCAGGATTAGTTAACGATGATCAGTCTGTTACCAGCGCCTGGAATCGTTGCGGGGCTCCCGGGGCTTGGCCTCGTTGACCTTCAGCGCACGCCCGTCCAGTTCGGTTCCGTTGAGAGACTGGATGGCGCTCGAAGCACCTTCATCGTCCATCTCCACAAAGCCGAAGCCGCGGGCCCGGCCGGTGTCGCGGTCTGTGATCAAGCGAACTGATTCAACGGTTCCGTGGGTGGCGAAGAGGTCCCTGACATCGTCCTCGGTTGTGTTCCAGGACAGATTGCCTACGAAAATGTTCATATCTTAAAACTCCTGTACGGTTGTGTGTCGCCTCTTAAATCTGACCATACGGAGTGGCGCTGGTAAGCTTAAAGTGCGATTAAATAAGCCCCGGCTACGGCCGAGGTTTCTCTCGAGCATTATGGTCCCACTTGGTCACTCCGGACCCATTGCTCTTTTCTACTCTTTCTTTAAGCTTACTCCCTCTTTTTTCAATACGCAAATCAATAAATTGAAAACATGGCTTTTGGGTAATAAATTATAGTCGTCCGCTAAAGTCGGAGGAGTGGCAATGCAGATTATCAGCCCAGAGAGATTCAATGTTTGCCAAGGCTCCAAAACTTTGTGGCCTATTATGACCTACTCCCGCGAAACTGGACTGAGGCAAGGATGACCTTTACGGCGAAACCGGACAGGCCATAAGGAGCAGGTCTCTCCGGTAACCTGGCACTTTCTTTAGATATTTTCTTGGAGAGAAGGTTCAAAGCCACACCCTCCCCCCATCCAATCTAACGCTACTGCCCGATTTTGGTGGTCCGCCGCCATAATCGGTGGTTAAATCAGTTTAATGAATCAATTAGGTTCAATATCAACCAAAATCGAGCTGAAACAAATTCGCGGCAGGCGCCCGTCGAAGCCATTGGCCGGGCTCGGTGTGCAGGGCCAGGCGCGGATACGGATCTTATCCGTAATTTTGGGCGCCGCTGAGTGACTATTAATCAGGCATAAAAATGCACGTGGGGGCGAGCTGGATCACGGTTGATTATTTAACTATTTAATTACCCGGATAAATTTGATGCGCCGAAGATGGTAAGGCTGTTTTCTCCTCTTGGATATTAATGTTTTGACTCAATTTGAATTTAGCTTGACCACAAAACATCAAATTGATATCAAATAGAGTCAGGGAGAGCGAATGGGAAGGGAACGCGAAATAGGATTGATTCCGGAACAGCGGAAAAACCGGATTCTTGAAATCGTCAACAAGCAGGGGGCCGGCGGTGTGAGGGAGATCGCCAGCCTCATCGGGGCCAGCGTATCCACGGTTCGGCGGGACCTGGCCGAACTCGAGGAGCGCGGCAGTATCAAGCGGATCCGTGGCGGGGCCATGCTCACCCTGAACGTGCGGACCACTTTTGAACCCGATTCCCGATACGCCAGCCAGGTCGCGGCGGAGCAAAAGGAAGCCATCGGCCGGGCGGCGGCGGAGATAATCTCGGACGGCGAGAGCGTTATTTTCGACTCTTCCTCAACGGTCTACCAGGCGGCCCGGTTCGCCTTGGAAAAACGGAGCAACATCCTGGCGGTGACCAACGACGTGGAGACCGCCTCCTTGCTGACCAGGGGCGGAGCCGATAAATTGCAGGTCCTGGGCGGGTCACTTCGCCCCGGCTCCTACACTCTGCTGGGCGACCCCGGCCAGGAGTTTTTACAGCGGCTGCACGTGGAGATCTGTTTTCTGGGAATTCAGGCCATCCATCTGCCCGCCCGTTCCGCATCCGGGTTCAAATCCGAGGGCCCGAGTCTAAGCGATACCTCAACCGAAGTGGCGGCCATGAAGCGGGCCATGTTGCATGCGGCCCGCAAAAAGGTGCTGCTCGCGGATTCAAGCAAGTTCGGTCAGACGGCTTTTTGCGAGGTCTGTCATCTGGATGAAATCAATACGATTATTACCGATACCGGTCTGGATGCAGACGTCAAAGGTGAACTCGAATCGCTGGGGGTCGAGGTAATCACGGTTTAAAACGGCGCGTCAACGCCGAACCGGATCCTCCTGGCGGCGAAAAGGAGACTGCCCCATGAAACCGGCCAAGCTTTACGATTTAAGTCAACCTCTATATCACAACTGCCCGGGCTGGCCCGAGTACGCGCCCACGCGGATAAGCCGCGACTTCTGCATCGCCATCAACGGATTCAACTCCGAAACCGTCACCATGAACACCCACACCGGCACCCACATCGACGTGCCCTATCACTTTTTCGAACAAGGCGTCACCATTGAAAAGCTGCCCCTGGAAGCTTTCTGCGGGGAGGCGGTCTTCATGGACCTGAGGGGACGCGAGGGGGGAGCGGCCATCGAGGCCGAGGATCTGAAACCCTACCTCTCCCAGATCCGCCCCGGGGATATCGCGGTGCTGAATACGGGCTGGGGCGGCAAACGGGCCCAAACCGCGGAATATCTTTTCGAATGGCCCTACCTGGCCAAGAGCGGGGCCGAGGCCCTTCTGGAAGCCGGGGTCAAGGGAGTGGGGATAGACGGCCTGAGTCTGGGCGGATGGGGTTCTCCGGGAAAAGGACGGCCCTGTCACGAGGTCATGCTGGGCGCCGGTAAGTTCATTGTGGAGGAACTATGCATTCCCGAGGAGGTTATGGATGGCCGGCGACGCTGGCTGAGCGTCTATCCGCTTCTTATGGAAGGTTGCGGCGGAGCGCCGGCGCGGGCCGTGCTGCACGAATTCGAGTAGGCATCGGGCATGCTTCTTCGGGTTTCGGGAGTTTACAAAAGGTTCGGCGGCGTCCAGGCCCTCCGGGACGTCTCCTTTGAACTGAAGGCGGGAGAGGTTCACGCCCTGGTAGGGGCCAACGGCGCGGGCAAATCCACCTTGTCCAAGGTGATCATGGGCCACATCCAGCCGGACGCCGCGAATATCGAGCTGATGGGCAGGCCGGTGCGTTTCGCCACGCCCAAGGAGGCCATTGAAAAAGGCATCGCCATGGTTACCCAGCAGCTCAGCTTGGCCCTTGATCTATCCGTAGCGGAGAACATCATGCTGCCGGAGTTGGGCCGTCCGGGACGCTATCGGACCGCCGCGGTGAACGACCGGGCCGCCCATTTCCTGTATGCTATCGCCGACCGGGGCACGATTCCGCTGCATGAACCCGTCGGCAACCTGTCCACCAGCCACCGTCAGATCGTGGAGATCGCCAAGGCCCTGGCCCTGGAGGCCAAGATCATCTTTTTTGACGAGCCCACGGCCAGCCTGACCCCATATGAGGTGGACCGGTTGTTCGATATCATGACCGGACTGGCCGAGGCGCAAAAGGGACTGGTCTTTGTCTCCCACCGCCTGGAAGAGATCTACACCATCAGCGACCGGATCACCGTGCTGAGAGACGGGGCCAATGTGGGCCAACCGGCCCGGGCTGCGGATCTGTCCCAGTCGGAACTTGTCCGGCGCATGATCGGCCGCGATCTGGGGTCGGATGTGTACCGCCAGGAGGAGCACCGGACTGCTCCCGGATCGGCCGCCCACAAGAACTGCGACCGCCCCCTGCTCGAGGTGATTGACCTGGTGGTCCCCTCGGCGGTCAAAGGCATCTCCTTTGAGCTGAGGGCGGGAGAGATTGCGGGCCTGGCCGGCCTGGTGGGCGCGGGCCGAACCACCACGGCCCGGGCCTTGTTCGGTCTGGAAAAAACAGGGAGCGGAAAATTCCTGATAGACGGGGCGCCATACCATCCCCGGAATCCTGGAGATGCCCTGGAACGGGGGTTGGTCCTGATTCCGGAGGATAGGCAGAAACAAGGGCTTATTCAGGATTTTTCAGTGCGGGAGAACGCGACCCTGAGCCGGATGGCCAGGCAACGAAGCCCCCTGGTCTCCCCCCGCCATTATCT
The DNA here is from genome assembly GCA_963662305.1 of Desulfarculia bacterium. Lineage (GTDB taxonomy): Bacteria > Desulfobacterota > Desulfarculia. Next base: position 1,042,219 of record OY759352.1, read on the forward strand.
GGATTCTCTGATGCCCTTGGTGGAGGCCTTGAGTCTCCGGTCGGACTATCTCGAGTCAAACGTGCTGTCCCTCAGCGGCGGCATGCAGCAGAAGGTGGTCCTGATGCGGGGCCTGCTCATGGAGCCCCGCATCCTGGTGGTGGACGAACCGACCCAAGGGGTGGACATCGGAACCCGTTCGGAGATCTACGGCCTGCTCAGACGATTGGCCGGGGAGGGCCTGGCCGTGCTCTTTATCTCCTCGGATTTCGGGGAGGTCCTGGGCGCAACCGACCGGGTCATGGTGATGGCCGAGGGCCGCCTTGTGGCCGATCTTGAAAGCCGCTGGCTGGACGAGGAAAAACTCACCATGTTCGCCGCCCCGCGCAGCTCCTCGTCCACCACCCACCGGATCCTGACGGCGCTCACCGGGCGCTTCGGCATGACCGCGTACTGGGTCTATGTGGATGAGGACCGGGTTTACTGCTTCAACAAGGTTGGCGACGCAGATGGGGCCGAGACGGGCTTCGGGGCAGGCGAAGTCTGTTCCCTGGAGCAGACCAGAATCCCCAAAGCCCTGCTGGAGAAAAGCCCGGTCTGGAACGACGACCAGGGGGTGCGCTCTCTCCTGATTCCCATCACCGGCCAGCGAGGCCAATCAATGGGCTGCCTGGGACTTTCGGCCGCACCCGGTCAGACGGCCCTGCCGGACGCGGAAGAAGTGACCGAATGGGTCCATTCACGTATTCGCGAGGAAAGGGATTCCAACTAGATGACGCCAAAAGCGGGAAATACGGACAACACCGCGGCCGCCGGAAATCATGCTCAACCGCAAGTCGCCCCCTTGAAGAAATATTTGGGCCGCTTTCAGCTCGAAGCGCGCATGGCCCTGGTGGTTCTGGTTCTGGGGGCGGCCTTGAGCCTGGTATCGCCACACTTTCTGAGCATGCACAACATCTGGAACCTGATGGACCAGATGGTGGTCCTGGGTATCGCCAGTTTAGGGGCCACATTGGTCATCCTGACCGCCGGCATCGATCTTTCCGTGGGCTCGGTGCTGGGGATGACCGGTATCGTGCTGGGTCTGAGCTTCACCCCCCTGGGGACGGTCGGAGCGGTGATAGCGGCCCTGGCCGCCGGGTCCGTGGCCGGGCTCGTCAGCGGCCTGCTGGTGACCAAGGCGGGGCTGGCCCCCTTTGTGGCCACCTTGGGCATGATGGCCATCGCCCGCAGCCAGGCCTATGTGCTCAGCGGGGCGAGAAGCATTAACCGCCTGCCCGAGGCGATCGAGTACCTGGGCAACGCCACCGTCGGGGGGGTGCCGCTGAACTTCATCTGCCTTTTGTTGCTGTATGCCTTCATGTGGTTTTTCCTCACCCGGACCAAGATCGGCCGGTCCATATATGCCATCGGTTCCAATAAGGAAGCGGCCCGCGTGGCCGGCATCGCTGTGGGAAAAATCGAAATCTTCTGCTATGCGGCGAGCGGGTTTTTCGCCGCTCTGGCCGCGATTTTCCTGTCCGCCCGGATTCTGTCCATCGACCCCATCGCCGGCAACGGCCTGGAACTGGACACCATCGCCGCAGTGGTTATCGGCGGGGCCAGCCTTTTCGGTGGGCGGGGCTCCATCATCGGGACCCTATTCGGGGTTCTGATAATGGTCCTGATTCGCAATGGATTGAACCTGATGGGGGTGGATCCATACTGGCAAGGGACGGCCATCGGTTCGGTGATCGTGGTCGCCTTGCTCTTCGACCGGTTTATGAATAGGGGACGAAAGCCCAGATAAATACCCTCTTAACAAATCGTTAGGCCCGTGGATGGGGGAGCGGATTTGACTTGGGGAGGAAAGGTCTTCACCAGGTGCATGAGAAGTTTTGCCTCAAATCAGGCTAATGGTGATGGGCCCGGAATCATTGCAGCGATAGAAACGCAAAACGGGATGGTACCACAACCTACAAACACCCTAATCGAGGAGGGCAAGATGAAGTCAATCGTGAAAAACCTATGCACCGTGCTACTGGTCGCAGGCCTGGTCTTCGGCCTGGCCGGCAGCCCCACGACTCAGGCCGCGGAACCGATGGAGTTTGCTTATCTGACTCCCGGCCTGGATCTGCCGTTCTGGCGCTATCTGGCCAAGGGCATCGAGGACGAGGCCAAGAAGGCGGGCCACAAGGCCACCACCTATGACAGCAACAACGATGCGGCCAAACAGTTGGCCAACGCCCAGGACGCTATCGCCCGGAAGGTCAAGGGTATCATGATCTCCCCCACCGATTCCTCGACCTGCCCCAAGGTCCTGGATCTGGCCGCCAAAGCCGGCATTCCCGTGGTTATCGCCGACATCGGCACGGACAGCGGTGAATACGTCTCCTTTGTAATCAGCGACAACTTCGACGGCGCTTACAAAGTGGGGCAACTGCTGGCCGAAAAACTCAAGGCCAAAAAGTGGGACAAGGGTCCGGTGGGCCTGGTCACCATCAGCCTGGCCAGAGCCAACGGCAAGAAGCGTACCGCCGGTTTCCGCAAGGCCATGAAAGAAGCCGGAGTCAAGGAAGTGGCCCTGAAGCAGATGCAGAGTTATACCGGTGACGAAACTTTCAAGTACGTCCAGGATATGATCACGGCCAACCCGGACATCCACGGTATTTTCATTCAGACCGACAACCCCACCCTGGGCGCTGTTCGGGCGGTGCAGACGGCCAGAATGGCCGGCAAGGTCATGGTCGCCGGCTTTGACGGCGTCCCCGAGTTCGTGGACCTGATCAAGAAGAGCAAACTGATCGGTTCCGGCATGCAGCAGCCTTACCTCATGGGCCAGCGCTCCATGCAGGCCATGCTGGATCATCTGAACGGCAAGAAAGTGGAAAAGGAGATCCTGGTTCCCATCATGCTGGTCAGCGAAGACAACATCGAAAAGGTATTGCCCACCATCAAACAGACGGTCTTTGCCGGAGAGGTCAAGTAACCATTTTACCCCTGGACCCGGCCCGGAAGCCGGGTCCAGCAACCCATTGCCAGCCGCGAGGCGCCATGAAAAAGGTTATCAAAATCCCCTATGATCAGGAATTCCTGTCGTTCGAACTGCCCCGCGAAAATCTCATCGGGGTCTATTCACCCCAGGAGTGGCCCCCCCTGGAGGACCTGGACCAGGCCATCTCGGCGGCTCTGGACTCGCCCCTGGGACAGCCGCCCCTGGAGCAGTGGATCAAACCTCACGACAAGGTCCTCATCGTGTCGGACGACAACACCAGGTCCACCCCGGCCCACCGGATTATTCCGGCGCTGCTCGATCGACTGGCCTCGGCGGGCGTCACCGACGATCAGGTTTCCTGCATCATGGCCCTGGGCACCCATCGCTACATGACTGAAGAGGAGATGAGAGACAAGGTCGGAGAGGAGGTCTTTCGGCGCATCCGGGTCTTCAATCATGAATGGCGGGACCCGGAGCAGATGGCGGAGCTGGGCCAGTCCAGCCGGGGCACCCCGATTTCCATAAACCGGGCCGTGGTGGAAGCAGACGTGGTCATCGGACTGGGGACCGTGGTGCCGCACCATATCCCGGGGTACTCCGGTTCGGGCAAAATCATCCAACCGGGCGTGAGCGGTCCCAGGACCACGGCGGAAACCCATATGCTGGCCTGTTCCGGAGGGGGCGATTCCTTCCTGGGACTGGCCGACAATCCGGTCCGGGCCGACCTGGAGGAGATAGCCGAAGCCGTGGGCATGGCCGCCATCTTCAATGTGGTCCTGAACCGGGACGCCGAAGTGACCGGCGTCTTTTTCGGACGGCGGGAGAAGGTCTTTCCCCGGGCGGTGGAGTTGGCCCGCCGGGTCTTCGGGTTCGAGTATCGGGAAACCCCGGACATCGTGGTGTCCGGCGCCCATCCCTGCGAACTCGATTTCTGGCAGTCCCACAAGGCCCAATACCCGGCCCAGCGCATGGTTAAGCCGGGCGGAGTTATCATCCTGTGCACCCCCGCGCCCGAAGGCGTCAGCCCGGTTCATACCGACCTGCTTGACTATACCTCCTGGCCCTCCGCCAAGATCAAGGCCTCCTACCGGTCCGGGGAGTTAAAAAACGGGGTGGCCGCGGCCCTGGCCACGGCCTGGGCCATGGTCCGGGAAAAGGCGGACGTGATAACCTTCTCCCCCGGCATTCCCGAGGAGGACAAACTGAAACTGGGGCACACCCACGCCCCGGATATCCAGTGGGCCCTGGAGGAGGCTTTTCGCCGGCAGGGTCCGAGCGCCCGGGTTGCCGTCCTCACCCACGCCCCGGACATGCTGCCCGTCCGTTTGGAAGGATGATGGATTCGCCCCCCCCCAAAACATCAGTTTTTGCGCCGCCGGCCGTAGCTGTAGTGGCCGATGACCTGACCGGATCCGCAGACACGGCCATCCATTTTATTCCGCCGGGTGGATCAATATTGTTAATGGGCCTGGATGACCACTCCTTTCAAGGCGATTTCGGTGGCGCCTCCGGGGTGGCCTTGAATACGGCCAGCCGGGCTGCCGGCGAGATGGATTCCACGTTGGCGGTTCAAAAGGCGGCCGGCCTGATCGCCCCCCTTTCTTTTAGACTGATCTACAAAAAAGTGGACAGCCAGATGAGAGGCCGTCCGGGCGGGGAGATCGAAACACTGCGGGAACGGCTTGGTTTGGGCTGTGCTTTTATCGCCCCCGCCTATCCGGAACAGGACCGTTTGACCAAAGACGGGGTTCATCTGGTAAAAAACGTGCCCGTGGCCGAAGGCGAAGCCGGGCAAGACCCGGTGACGCCGGTCCACGAATCGAACCTGGTCCGGATGATCTCCGACCAGAGCCGGGCCTCCGCCGGTCTGGTAACCTGGAAGGACCTGGATTCAGGGCTGGACCAGGTGGGCCGGAAGATAGAATCCCATTTGGCTAAAAATATCCGCCTGATCGTCTTTGATGCGTTGCGCCGGAGTCATTTGGATATCATCGCCGGAATCGCTCTGGAGCGTTATCCTCAGGCCCTCCTGGCCGGTTCGGCGGGTTTGGCCGAAAGCGCGGCCCGCTGTTTGGGGGTCGAACGTAAGCCGGACGGCCCCGGCCTGTCGAAGGTCAGACGGCTGCTGGCGGTCTGCGGCTCCCAATCCCGAGCTCTCCATTATCAGGCGAAAATGCTGACGGCATCGGGAAAGTGCCGGGAAGTGGTCATCACTCCCGAGTCTCTGGCCAACAGTTCCAGTTGGGATAGACTGAGCCAAGGGGCGAAGAGGATATGGAAAAATGAAAACCTGTTGATCAGGCTGTCGGGGAAAAATTTTCCGGTAGAACCGGCTGCCCTGCTTGATTCACTCTCCAGCCTTGCCCGGACCCTTATTCTGGCAAACAAACCGCAAGGGCTCTTTCTGTCCGGTGGGGATACGGCCCTGGCCGTCCTGCAGGGCTCCGGGGTAAGCAGGCTGAGACTTCGGGGTGAAGCAATCCCCGGCGCAGCCTGGGGAGTGGCCGAGCAGGGCGATCTCGACGGGGTGACGCTGGTAACCAAGGCCGGTGCTTTCGGCTCCCGAAACCTGCTGCTCACGTTATATCACAATTGGATAGAGGATCTTAAAAATGAATAACATGCTCAAACCCTTGCTGGCCATCACCATCGGCGACCCAGGGGGTATCGGCCCCGAGATTTGCGTCAGGGCCCTGAGTCTTCCCGAGATATACGATATTTGCCGGCCGCTTCTGATCGGCGATGCCAGCGTGGTCCAAAACGCCTCTGAATTCTGCGACTTGAATCTGGAAATCCAGACGGTGGCAGACCCCAGGGAGGGGCTCTATAAACTCGGCACGGTGGACGTGCTGGATCTGGCCAATCTGCCTCTGGGCCAGCTCAGGCACAAGGAAGTGACGGCCACCCAGGGGAAGGCCGCCTTTGAATATATCGACCGAGCCATCCAGCTGGCCTTGGCCGGCCAGGTTGACGGCACCGTGACCGCGCCGATCAACAAGGCTGCGCTGAATGCCGCCGGATTCCACTACGCCGGTCATACCGAAATCTATGCGGAGAAAACAAAGAGCCCGGATTACGCCATGATGTTGGCGGACCATAACTTCCGGGTGGTGCATGTTTCCACCCATGTTTCCCTGAGGGAGGCCTGCGACCGGGTCAAAAAGGAACGCGTGCTCAAGGTGATTCAACTTGCCAATGACGCCTTGACCCGCCTTTCCGGCAATTCCCCCCGAGTGGCCGTGGCCGGGTTGAATCCCCATGCCGGCGAGGGATGCATGTTTGGCCGGGAGGATCAGGAGGAAATTCTACCGGCCGTGGAGGAGGCCCAAAAGCTTGGCATTCGGGTAGAAGGCCCCATTCCGCCGGACACGGTTTTTTCCAAAATGAAGGGCGGACAATACGACGCGGTGGTGGTTATGTACCACGACCAGGGCCACATCCCCATGAAGGTCCTGGGGTTTAATCTGGACGCCAAAACCGGCGAGTGGGGCCAGATGGCCGGGGTCAACGTCACCCTGGGCTTGCCCATTATCCGGACTTCAGTGGATCATGGCACCGCCTTCGGTAAGGCCGGGGAAGGTCGGGCCAACCCCCAATCCATGGTGGAGGCCATCAAACTGGCCGCGCAACTTGCGGCCAGGTAGCGGACTGATAACCGGATGCACCGGCTAAAACAAATCCAATTTAGGTAGCAGCGGATCAGCCGGCCTAGTGCAGGTTGATCCGCTCTTTCTCCCCGAGGCGCCCTCCGGCCGGCCCTCATGTTTTTTCATCAGTGTTTGCCTGGCGAGCACAGGTCGGCTCGGCGCTTGGTCTTCAGCGTGGCGTTGGTGGCGAACGAGACTCTGGTGGGCGGCTTGATTAAACAAAATGAACTACCCCACAGCAGCTTGCTGCGGGGTAGTTCATTTGTGCCGCCAAACGATTACGAAGGGGTGGGGATATCGCAACACCCTCAAGGTAAATTATTGGTACGCGATATGGACTGCGGTTTGTTTTGATTTCTAGCGCTGTCAAGGAAATTGATTATCACCTCCGCCGCCTCGATGAGATCCTTTTTTAGCCAATTGCAGACTTTGTCCACGTCCTTTCTTTTCATCCCGTCCAGAATTTCGGTATGTTTTTTTAACCCGATGAACATGGTGGATTCTGTCCGGGTGAGGCCCATGGAATAACTGCGCATGGTCAGGTGAAGGTAAGGACTTACCCTGCCCCATAAACTCTCTACAATCTGTTGCAGGATAGGCAGATGGGCGTCCTTGTAAATTAGATGATGAAATTGCTTATTCATGTTCAGGACGCCGTCAACATCCCGATTGCCGACGGCCTCAACGTATTTTTCATGAACGCTTTCCAGCATGGCTATGGTTTCCCGGGTCCGGTTCTGGCAGCCTTTTTCAGCTGCCATAATCTCAAGATGGAGCCGGATGGCCAGTATTTCCTTGAGGTTGTCCACTGATAGTTCATTTACAATACTGCCTTTTTTGGGAATAGTGACAATGAAGCCTGTGGCCTCCAGCCGGGCCAGGGCTTCCCGAACCGGCATGGGGCTGACCTTCATCCGGGAGGCGATCTTCTCCACGGTCAGTTTCTCCCCGGGGGGTATCCGTCCCGAGACGATCGATTTGAGCAACTCCCGGTAGACCAGCTCCTGCAGGGTGACAGTCTCCGCGGGTTTAAGAATGTCCAGGGGATCCACCAGCTCCGGCTCTCCCGGTGGGCGCTGCCTGCCCTGAAAATGCCTCTCCCAGGTTTTTTTCAGGGACCTGGTGCCGGACAGCTCTTCCAGACCCACGGCTTCGAACCAGCCCCGGACCATGTTGGAGATGCTGGAAAGGTTAAGAGGCTGCCGCCCGTTGCGGGATTGAAAAACAAAATCCCCGGGGTCGGGCTTTGTCCGTTCAAGGAATAAGCTCCATGTTGCGTAAAGGGAGTCGGTCATGACCAGCTCGGCCGGCTGCCTGCCGTAGACTCCCGGCAGTGAGAGTCGGTCGTTTGGATTCAGGCCCAGCAGGTCCTTCACCCTCAGAGCCGCCAGCCTTTTCATGCCTATTCCGGTCTGGGTCAGCATGTCGAACAGGAGAAGGTCCCGGGGGTTTGTGGACAGGTGCCGCCTGAGCCGCCTGATATCGGCTTCTTTCTCAATGGGCAGGACCTGGTTGGGGGCCCGGTTTTGTTCCGTCTCTCGCTTGTTCATCAATGGTTTCCGTAGTAGGTTGTTGTCTGCTGCATTCGCGGTTACTTCTGAAGACTTTCAAATATTAGTTTAGATAAGAGGTCCTTGTCAAGATAATTAATTGCGCTTTAACTTTTTTCTTGCCTCATTCTATCAAACCCTCGGGAAGACCTCGGACTAACCTCGCCGGATTGTTGCTGGATATTAACCCATTATTATAATTAAAATAATTGGACGCCCCTACAACGGCCCCGACAAAAACCGGGGAGCATGAATTTAAAAAGTACTTGACTATCTATGATCTAATATCTACACTTGTTTTGTCTTTGGGGAGATTCCTTTTTCTGTCCCCTTGAAGACGACGAATCGGGGTCGCATCAAGGTTTGGCGGCGGATGCTTTCCACGGGCCGCACGGCCGTGGAACCGGGGCCGCATCCCAGGGTGATAAGGCGTCCTTTCGTGCAGCCGCTCCGGATGGGCCGGACTCCTTCGCGCGGGACGAAAAATCGGCAGGCTCCGCCCGGGGTGAGCGCGGGCGACGGCCTTTAACTGATTTTTCCAATAAAATATAACCGTCAGCAAAATTTAAGGAGGAGCTAAGATGGGTAAGGCGATGAAATCCATTTCCCTGGGGCTGATTGTTCTGGGCCTGGTCTTTCTGACCATCCCCCAGGAGGCCTGTGCGGCCCCCAAGACCATCAAATGGCGGATGGCCATCCTTATTCCCAGGGGCCTGAGCTGGGAGCCGTTAATCCATTCCTTCTGTGAGGATGTCAAGGCCATGTCCGGCGGTCGCCTGGAGATCCAGGAGGTCTATGACGGCGAAGGGGTCAACGCCCCCGAGATTCTCAGCGCCTGCAAATCAGGCCTGGTGGAGATGGGCTTGCCCTACATGGCCCTTCACCAGGGCGAGTTGCCTGCCGGGGTTGTGGAGTTGGGGTTGCCCGGCGGCCCGTCCTCCTTTTCCGAACTAAGGGCCTTGTTTCACGAGGGGGGCTGGAAGCAGGTCCTCAGGAAGGCCTACGCCACCCAGGGCCTCTACTGGCTGGGGGAGAACTACCAGCCCGGCACCTATGTCCTGACCAAGAAACCCATCAACAGCATCAAGGATTTCCAGAAGCTGAAGATCCGCTGCCCCGGGGCCTACGGCAAGATGATCCGCAACGTGGGGGCCTCGCCCGTGGTCATGGCCTTCAGCGAGATCTACACCGCCCTGGCCACCGGGGTCATCGACGGGGCCGACGGCTGCAACCTGATCGACCACCGGGACGCCAAGTTCTACGAGGTGGCTCCCTACATCTACCCCCTGCCCCTGACCAGCGCCCAGGTCTTCCAGGCCATAGTCAACATGGACGCCTGGAAGAAACTGCCGGATGATCTCAAGGCCATCCTGGAGACGGCCGGCCAGGTTTTCGCCACCAGGTGCGAGACCCATTCCATCATCTGGGAGAAGGAGGCCGTCAAGGAGATGCTCTCCAAGGGAGCCAAGATGGGTCCGGCCCCCTCGGCCGAGGATGCGGCCGCCTGGAAAGAGGCCGGCAAAAAGGTCTGGCCCGAATACGCGGCCAAGGACCAGTACTGCAAGGAGCTGATCGACCTGCAGGAAAAATTCCTGGAAAAGATGGGCCAGTAAAGGTCTGGCCTGAACTCCAGACTCCGGTGCCGGGGCTTGCCGCCCCGGACCGGGGAACGGCGGCAACGGGGCTGCAATGGAGACACTGAAAAGAATACTGAAAATCATCGACAGGCTCAGCGATGTGGTGGGCATTGCCGTGAGCGTGCTTCTGCCGGCCATGGTGGTCGTCCTGACCATCGAGGTGGTGGCCCGCTACGTGTTTCAGCGGCCCACCATCTGGGCCTTTGATACGGCCATCTTCATGTTCGGTTACTGCGGGCTTTTTGCCGGGGCCTATGTGCTCAAGCGGCGCCAACACATCAATGTGGACCTGGTCTACAGCCGTTTTTCGCCCCGGGGCCGCAGCGTGCTCAACGTGATCACCGGCCTGCTTTTCTTTTTCTTCATCCTGCTGGTCATCGTCTACGGCCTGGAGGACGGCCTGAACGCCTGGATTGCGGGCGACCGGCGGCCCACGGAGTGGGGACCGCCCCTGGGTCATTACAAACTGGCCATTCCGGCCGGGGCCATCCTGCTGATGCTTCAGGGGCTGGCCAACTGGATCAGGGATCTGCACATAGTCCTGACCGGCAAGGAGCTGGAGTGATGTCCATAGGGCTGTTGACCATACTCTTGTTCGTGGCCATTCTACTGGTCTTTTCGGCGGGCATGCCCGTGGGCTTCGGCTTGGGCGGGGTGGCCATGCTGTTCGGCTATTTCACCTGGGGCCCCCAGTGCTTTAAGCTGATCCCCACCACGGCCATCAACTCCGTCTCCGGATTCGTGCTTCTGGCCGTGCCCCTGTTTTTGTTCATGGGCCAGGTCCTGCTACGCTCCGGGCTGGGCGAGGCCATGTTCAACGCCATGCACATCCTGGCCGGGCGGCTTCGGGGCGGGCTGGCCATCGGGGTGATCGTCGTCTGCAGCATCATGGGCGCCATGGTCGGGATCATCGGGGCCGGGATAATGACCGCCGGCAGCGTGGCCATCCCGCCCATGCTCAAAAGAGGCTACAACAAACACCTGGCCCTGGGCGCGGTCATGGCCGGCGGGGGGATGGGCATTCTCATCCCGCCCAGCATCCCCATGATCCTGTTCAGCTCGGTGACCAGCACCTCCATCGGCAAGATGTTCGCCGCCGGAATAGTGCCGGGGCTGATCATGATCACCCTGTTCATCATCTACATCGGGGGCCGCTGCCTGCTCCGTCCGGAAATGGGCCCGGCTCTGTCCAGGGAGGAGATGGGCGGATTCAAGGAAAAGATGGTGGCGGTGAAGGACGCCGCCCTGGCCTTCGCCCTGATCCTGATGGTCCTGGGCTCCATCCTCTTCGGGGTGGCCACCCCCACCGAGGCGGCGGCCATCGGGGCGGTGGGGGCCACCCTCATCGCCCTGTTCTACCGCCGCCTCAACTGGACCGTGCTCAAGGAGGCCAGCATCAACGGCATGAGCCTCACCGGAATCTGCGTCTGGATTCTCATCGGGGCCACGGTCTTCTCCAACTTCCACATGCTCATGGGCGCGGGCAGGCTGCTTTCCAGGATGACCCTGGAGACCGGATTGGGGCCCATGGGGGTGATCATCCTCATGCAGCTCAGCATGCTGGCCCTGGGCTGCATCATGGACGAGTTCATCATCGTCCTCATCTGCGCCCCGCTCTACACGCCCATCGCCGTGTCCTTAGGCTTCGACCCGGTCTGGTTCGGTATCCTCATGATTCTGAACATGGAGATCGCCATCCAAACCCCGCCCTACGGATTCGCCCTGTTTTACCTCAAGGGGGTGGTGCCTCCGGACGTGACCATGCTGGATATCTACAAATCCATCGGTCCTTTCCTGGCCATCAAGGTCGTCGTCCTGGTCCTGTGTATGTTTTTTCCGAACCTGGTCACCTGGCTGCCCAACCTGTTGTTTGAATAAGGAGTGAAAACCGATGACTGAACCGAAAATCAAAACCGTGGCCGTGGTGGGCACCGGAATTGTGGGCCGGGGCTGGATGAGAGTTTTCTGCGGCGCAGGATGTCGAACAAAAGTCTACGACCAAGACCCGGAACAATTGAAACGCAACCTGGATTGGTTTAAGCGGGGCCTTCAGGAGGATGTAGAGGACGGCCTCCTCACCGCCGAGCAGGCCAAAGAACAGGGGAATCTCCTGTCGCCCCACAACGACCTGGCCAAAGCCCTGAAAGGGGCCGGCTACATTCAGGAGAGCACCCCGGAGCGGCTGGAGGTCAAACAGGCTGTTTTCGCGGAGCTGGATTGCCTGGCCGATTCTGGGACCGTCATCGCCAGCAGTTCCTCGGGATTGAACATAGACGAGGTGGCCGGGGGTCTGCCCGGCGCCTCCCGCTGCACCCTGGCCCATCCTTACAATCCTCCCTTTGTCACCCCGGTGGTGGAGGTTCTGCCCACCCAGGAGGGCGGGCCGGAGCTGGCCCAAAGGACGGCGGAGTTTCTTAAGAGCGTGGGCCAGGTGCCGGTGGTGATGAATTTCCATCTGGACGGCTTTCTGGGCAACCGCATCCAGGCCGCCGTGGTCCGGGAGGCGATTCACCTGGCCCAAAGCGGCGTGGCCAGCGTGGAGGCTATCGACGCGGTCATCTGCCACGGGCTGGGCCTGCGCTGGGCCCTTTTCGGCAATTTCGGGGTCAACCACACCAACGCCGACGGCGGATTGAGGGAATACTACGCCCGCTTCGGCGATTCATATCCGCGGATGATGGACGCCCTGGACTCCTCCGCGCCGGCCTTTGACGGCGAGATGATCGAGCGGATCGGCCGGGGGGTGGACGATATGGTCGGCCGGGCCACGGTGCCCGAGCTGTGCCGTTGGCGCGACCGCCTGGTGCGCAAGATCCGGCTTCTCAAGGAGGAGGACCCTCAACCCGGAAATAAGTAACCCCACAGGCCCGCCTCAACGGCTAAAGACCGGCCGCCCGGCTCATGGGGCGGATGACGGTCCCGGGAGGGTACGGCCCGAACAGGGGAACCGGCTACGGTTCCGGAAGCGCAAGGGAGAGAGAGATGAATTACAGATACTACACCGGAGTCGAGCAGCCTAAGGGCGACGTGGCCGTCCCGGAAGGCCGGGCCGTGGGCGGCCAGGGCGTGGGGATTCTGGTGATCAACGCCTGGTACCCCATGCTGCCGGGAAATGTGGCCAACGCCTCAACCTACGGCTTTCCGGTGGTCTACAAAATCCTCAAGGAGGCTTCCGTGGCCCAGATCCTCAGCGGCGACCCGGGCCTGCTGGATCTGGTCATCGCTGGCGGTAGGGAACTGGTGGCCCAGGGCGTGGGTGCGGTGGTGGGAGCCTGCGGGTCATTCGCCAACTACCAGAAAGAGACGGCCCAGGCCCTGGAGGTGCCCACTTTCCTGTCGGTCATGCTCCAGGCGCCCTGGATTCTCCAGGGACTGAGGGATGATCAGAGGCTGGGGGTTATGGTGGCCTCCCAATCCGCCCTGACCCCCAAGGTCTTTGAGCAATGCGGCATCCAGGACCCCTCCAGGCTGGTTTTTGCCGAGGCCGCCGGCCTGCCCGAGTTCCAGCGCATGGGCCAGTGCCAGGGCCGGTTCGACCCGGCCAAACTGGAACAGGAACTGGTAGGCCTGGCCAGGGACTTTGCGGCCCAAAACCGGGATATGGGGGCCGTCCTGCTCCAGTGCAGCGACCTGCCGCCCTTTGCCTGGTCCATCCAGCAGGCCGTGGGCCGGCCGGTGTTCGACATGAACAGCCTGGTGGAATGGGTTTACCACGCCCTGGTCCGACGGCCCTACCAGGGTTTCATTTAGACCCAGGGCACAGCTCTCAGCGAGGACCGGAAGATGACCGACTTTGAACCGACCCGCCAGGCCCTGGACAAAATCTTCAAGGCCCGTTCCGTGGCCCTGGTGGGCGCTTCGGGCGATCCGTCCAAGTTCGGCCACATGACTCTGGATTCCCTTATCCAGGGCGGATACCAAGGTCGGGTCTATCCGGTCAACCCCAAGGGCGGGGAGATCATGGGGCTCAAGGTCTACTCCGGGCTGGACCAACTGCCTGAGGCCCCGGATCTGGTGGCCGTCTGCGTCCCGGCCAGGTTCGTGGCCGGAGTGCTCAGGGAGGCGGCCGGGCTGGGGGCGGGCGGGGGGTTGATCCTCTCGGCCGGTTTTCGGGAGGCCGGACGGCCCGACCTGGAGGCCGAGCTGGCCGCTGTGGCGGCCGAGACCGGATTCCGCTTCGCGGGCCCCAACATCCAGGGGATCAACTACCCCCCCAACCGAATGTGCGCCATGTTCTTCCCGGTGATCAAGACCCGGGGTCCAATGGCCATCATCTCCCAAAGCGGCACGGTCACGGCGGCGCTGTCCGAATGGGCCGACCGGGAGGGGCTGGGCATTTCGGCCGCGGTGAACCTGGGCAACCAGACCGACCTGAGCGAATCAGACTACCTGGAGTATCTGGCCGGAGATGAAAACACCGGGGCCGTGGCCATGTACATTGAGGGCCTCAAGGACGGCCCCCGCTTTCTGGAGACGGCCCGACGGGTGGCCGGGCTCAAGCCCGTGATCATCCTCAAGGCCGGAAGTTCCTCCACCGGACAGCGGGCCGCCGCCTCCCACACCGGCTCCCTGGCCGGCAGCCACCGGGTCTTTCAGGCGGTCTGCCGCCAGTTCGGGCTGATCCTGGCCGAAAACCTGGAGCACCTCTACGACGCGGCCAAGGCCCTGGCCCTCTTGGATCTCAACCCCGGCGGACGGGTTTTTTCCTTCTCCACCTCGGGCGGGGCCGGCACCCTGGGGGCGGACGCGGCCGAACAGTGGGGCCTGGAGCTGCCGCCCCTGCCTCTGGAGCTTAAAGAGGAGCTGGCTGGGCTGGGCCTTTCGTCCCTGGCCACCTTGTCCAACCCCCTGGACCTGGCCTCCCTGTCCATTGTGGATTTTGAAAAAAGCGTCATGGCCGTCCAGGACCGCGGTCTGGCGGAGGTGTTTCTGCTCAACTTCGGCGACCCGGTGCCCCGCACCCCGGAACTGGTCCAAAGCCTGCGGGAAAAAACCAGGACCCCGCTGGCGGCCGTGTTTTTCGGAGGAGGCCGGGAAGAAGAACAGGGCCGGGTGGCCCTGCACCGGGCCGGGGTGCCGGTCTTCCCTTCCCCGGAAAGAGCCATGCGGGGGCTGGCCGCGGCCTTTTCCTGGGCTGAAAGATGGGGTGGGGCGAACGGCCAAGGAGGCGGCCATGACTGACCGGGAACTGCGGTTTATTTTGGAGCCGGAGGGGGCCAGGCGTCTCCGCTCCTTTGACATTCCCTACCCGGAGCATGAGCTGGTCCAGGAGGCGGAACAGGCCGTGGCGGCGGCGGAGCGGCTGGGCTTCCCGGTGGTGCTCAAGATAGTATCGCCCGACGTGCCCCACAAGAGCGACGCCGGAGGGGTGATCGCGGATCTGGCCGCGCCCGGGGAGGTGCGGGAGGCCTTTGCCCGGATCAGGGTATCGGTGGCCCAAAACGCGCCCGGGGCCAAGATCGAGGGGCTGCTGGTCTGCGCCCAGGAACCGGAAGGCCTGGAGGTGATCGTGGGCGGCCTGGAGGACCCGGTCTTCGGCCCGGCGGTGATGTTCGGCCTGGGCGGAATCTACACCGAGGTGTTTCAGGACGTGGTCTTCGGCATCGCCCCCCTGGAGGAAAAAGACGCCCTGGAGATGATGGCCCGGATAAAGGGCCGGCCCCTCCTGGAGGGCGTCAGGGGCCAGCCGGCCAGGGACATGGGTGGCCTGGCCAAACTGTTGGTCCGGGTCTCCCGCCTCATGGCGGAGCATCGCGAGATTAAGCAGCTGGATCTGAATCCGGTCCGGGTCTACCACAGCGGCCTGTCCGTGCTGGACGTCCGGATCTTCGAGCAACTACCTTCAGGTATTTGAAAAATTAGGTTACGCCACTGAAAGGGGAACATACCATGGCCATGACTCAGTCTAAAACCGTCATCAACTGCGCCGTCACCGGCAGCATCCATACTCCGACCATGTCCGAGTACCTGCCCATCACCCCCCAGCAGATCGCCCGTGAGGGCCTCCGGGCCGCGGCCGCAGGCGCGGGCACGGTTCATCTTCACGTCCGCAACCCGGAGACGGGCCAGCCCTCGCCGGACCTGGGCCTGTTCCGGGAGATCTGCACCGAGATCCACCACAACTCCGACGTGGTCCAGTGCACCACCACCGGCGGCGGGCTGGGCATGACCCCCGAGGAGCGGGTGGCCGTGGTCAGGGAGCTGGAGCCGGAACTGGCCAGCATGAACATGGGCTCCATGAACTACGGCACCTTTCTCCTGGCCGACAAGTACAAGGAGTTCAAGTTCGACTGGGAGCGGCAGTACCTGGCCCAGACCAAGGACTGGATCTACTCCAACACCTTCCACAGCATGGAGATCTTTTTCAAGACCATGCTCGATTGCGGCACCAAGCCCGAGCTGGAGTGCTACGACATAGGCCATCTTTACACCGTGGCCTTCATGGCCGACCAGGGCCTCATTGAAAAGCCCTACTACTTCCAATTCATCCTGGGCATCCTGGGCGGCATCGGACCCGGCGTGGAGAACCTGCTCCACATGAAGCAGACTGCGGACCGGCTGTTCGGCCAGGATTATGTCTGGTCGGTCCTGCCCGTGGGCCGGTTCCAGTTCCCCATGGGCAGCGTGGCCGCGGTCCTGGGCGGCAACGTCCGGGTGGGCATGGAGGACAACCTCTTTATCAGCAAAGGCAAGCTGCTCACCTCCAACGAGGAGGCGGTGAAAAAAATCCGCCACCTGATAGAGGAACTTGGCCAGGAGATCGCCACCCCGGACGAGGCCCGGCAGATCCTCAAGCTCAAGGGCAGGGCCAACACCAAGATCTGAAAGGCCGTACCCTAAATTCTGACACCGAAGACGATGCCGGGGCGAGCCCCCGGCATCGCCTCCGCAAAGCCCCTTCGGGGATAGGACGGGAATGATGAACAAGGTCAAAGCGGCGGTGGTTCAGGACGCCCCGAAGGTCTTCGACCAGGAGGCCACCCTGGAAAAAGCCGGGAGTCTTATCCGGAAGGCCGCCGGAATGGGGGCCGGTCTGGTTCTGTTCCCGGAGGGTTTTGTGTCGGCCTATCCCGTGGGCCTGGATTTCGGGGCCCGCTTCGGATTCAGGCGGGAGTACGGCCGGGACGACTTCCGGCGCTACTTCGACAGCGCGGTGGAGGCCCCCGGCCCGGCCTGCCAAGTCCTGGGCCGCATGGCCCGGGAGGCCGGGGTATATCTGGTCATGGGCGTGATCGAGCGGGAGGGCGGAACCCTATACTGCAGCGTTCTCTTCTTCGACCCACGGGGCAATTATCTGGGCAAGCACCGCAAGCTCATGCCCACGGCCCTGGAGCGCCTCACCTGGGGCCAGGGCGACGGCTCGACCATGGAGGTCCTGGAGACGGATATGGGCCGTTTGGGGGCCGTGATCTGCTGGGAGAATTACATGCCCATGATGAGGATGCACATGTACGCTCAGGGGGTCCAGATCTACTGCGCGCCCACGGCCGACGATCTGGAGGTCTGGCAGGCCACCCTGCGCCACATCGCCCGGGAGGGGCGCTGTTTTGTGCTGGGCTGCTGCCAGTATTTGACCCTGGCCGACTGCCCTGCGGATTACCTCATCGATCCCGAGGATTTCGAGGGGCAGGGCGCGGATACGGTTCTCATGCGCGGCGGCAGCGCCATCATCGGGCCCCTGGGCGAGGTCCTGGCCGGACCGGATTTCGACGGCCCCGCGATCCTGACCGCCGAGCTGGACCTGGACCTGATCCCCCGGGCCAAGTACGACCTGGACGTGGCCGGCCATTACGCTCGGCCGGACGTCTTCCGGCTCCAGGTCAACACCAGGCCCCACCCAGCCGTGGAATGCCGGCCCGGCCGGGATGAAGATCCTTTCGCCTGAATCCGCCCTGCCTTGGCGCCAGAGGGAACATATTTACGAAGACCGCCTGGCGCACAGATCGGTCAGGCGGACCGGCATGGCTCCCGAGGGGGCCAGGAAGCTGACCCGGTTGCTCCGGGGACCGCGGCGGGGGTGCGGCCCGGAGTGCGGGGTCCGGAGACCCGGTCAATTGAGCATGATCTTAATCCGACCCCCGTCCCTTTCCCTGGCGTTGGACACCACTGCCGCGGAACGGCCCGACCGCCTCCAAGCCTTATTCGGCCAGTTTCTCCATAACCAATCCGTAGGCCGTCTGGGCTTTCTCAAAGGAGGCCAGACGGATGAACTCGTCCGGGCCGTGCTGGTTCTCGTCATCCAGGCCGAAACCGAACAGGACGGTATCCATGCCGACCAACCGCTGGAACAGGGAGCAGACCGGCACCGTGCCGCCTGTCCGAGTCCAGTACGGCTCCTTGCCGTATATCGTCTTGAGCACTTCCCCGGCGGCCGCCAGGCCGGGATGGCCGGGCTCCATGATGTAGGGGAAGGCCGCGCTGTCCGATTTGGTCACCCTCACTCGCACCTCGGCGGGGCAGTGCTTTTTGATGTGGGCTTCGATCAGGTCCTTGATCTTGTCCGGCTCCTGGTCCGGAACCAACCGGCAGGAAATCTTGGCCATGGCCTTGGAGGGCAGTACGGTCTTCAACCCTTCGTCCTGAAACCCGCCGCCTATGCCGTTGATCTCCAAAGTGGGCCGGACCCACTGGCGCTCGTATGTCGAATAGCCCGGTTCGCCGAACAGGGCCGCGGCTCCTGTTTCCTTGAGAAACTCCTGCTCGGAGAAGGGCACCTCGGCCATCCGGGATTTCTCCTCCCGGCTCAGCGCCCTGACGTCGTCATAAAAGCCTTCCACCGTGATCCTGCCGTCCGGGCTGCGCATGGTGTCCAGCAGGCGGACCAGGGCGTGGATCGGGTTGGCCACCGCTCCTCCGTAGATGCCGGAGTGGATGTCGCCGGCCGGGCCTTCCATATCCACCTGGAGGGCGGCCAGACCCCGGAAGCCGATCTGAAGGGCGCCCTGGTCCTCGAACCACTGGCCGCCGTCGGCGCTGAAGACCATGTCGGCCTTGAGCAGTTCCTTGTTCTCGGCCACCCAGGCGGGCAGGGTGGGAGAGCCGATCTCCTCCTGCCCCTCGGTGAAGAACTTGATGTTGATCGGCAGCCGCCCGGCGGTCTTGAGCATGGCCTCGATAACGGTCAACGGGGCGAACAGATTTCCCTTGTCGTCGGTGGCGCCGCGGGCGTAAAGGCGGCCGTCGTGGATGGTGGGTTCAAAGGGCGGGCTGGTCCACAGGTTGAGCGGATCCACCGGTTGGGTGTCGAAGTGTCCGTAGATCAAAACAGTGGGCCGACCCTCGGCGTGAATCCAATCCCCGTAAACCACCGGATGGCCGCCGGTCTCATACATGGCCGTGTTCTCCAGGCCGGACTTTTTAAAACGCTCCAGGGTCCACTGGCCGGCCTTGCGTACGTCGGCGGCATACTCGGCCAGGCTCGAGATGGAGGGGATGGAGCAATATTCTACCAACTCTTCAAGATGAGCCTCTTTGTTCTTTTTTAGATAATCCTGCCAAGTTGACACTGGGCCCTCCTGAAATAATGTTTGCTTTGTTTTTCCCGATTGGCCGGAACGATGAATTAAAACCTTTCAATGGCCTCAAGTCAAGTCGGGCGAAAGGCTTGGGTTGATTCGGCTGGCCGGATCGTTCGAGACCCCGACCGTGCCGATGCAGAGGGTCGGCCCGATCAGGATAGGACCGGCCGTGTATCCGTGTCGGCCGGAGAGGAGGGCGGTCGCCGGGACGACCCTCGGGATCGGGCCGATGATCCAATTCCGGCCAGTAAAAGAGCCGGCGCCCTGAAATTACGGAAGATGAATCCCGTCTTTTCGCGCCCCGCCTCGGCCGCCGGAACCAGCCTATCCGCCAGCCATTGCTGCTCTCTTTACCCGGCCACCCAGCCCTTGACCTCATCCTTGGTCGGGACCTTGCCCACGGCCTTGACCTCGCCGTCTATGACCACCGCCGGGGTGGTGAAGACCCCGAACTTGGCGATCTCCATGGGCTTGGTCACATGCTCCAGGACGGCCTCCACTCCTGATTCGGCCAAAGCCTGCCTGACGATCTCCTCGGTTTTCTTGCAGTTGGCGCAGCCTGGTCCCAATACTTTGATATCCATGTTTAACCTCTCCTGTCAGGTGGTCCTTTCGGATTCCTTTAACCAATGTTTGATCCGTTCCTCGCCGGGCACCTTCCCGACCGAAACTACTCTGCCGTTTATCATCAGTCCGGGGGTGACCGAGACCCCTCTGGCCGCGATGGTCTTGGCGTCCTTGATCGCCTCCAGATCAGCGGCCAAGCCCATTGCGGACAGCACCTCGGCCACCCGCCGGTACAACCGGTCGCATTGGGGACAGCCTGGGCCCAAGACCTTCACCTCCAGGCCCTGCGCGACGTCCGGCTCGCGGGCCTGCCCCAGGTGCTTGCGAAACTCGCGCACAAAGGCGGCGGCGTATTCGTCCCGGGCTGCAGGGGCCAGGTAGTTGCGCCGGCCCAGACGGGCCAGCATCTCCTCGGCCACCTCCCTGTCGGGCTTGTCCGCGAAGCCGGGCGCCATGGCCGCAAGAGTCTCGTCCAGGCCCCTTATGCCGATCCTGTCGCCGCCCACGTTGATGATTCTGCTGTCCGCCACGATGAAGAACACCTTCCCTCAGACGATCTGTAGGGCACCGGTTTTTATTCTCTTCTCACCCGCCGGTTCAGGCGAATACCGCCCCGTACACCATTCCGGCCATGGTGGAGAGGACCACGATTATCGAGCAGAAAACAGCTGTTTTTTTCCAGCCCATGACCGACCCGATAACCAGCATGTTGGGCAGGCTCAAGGCCGGTCCGGCCAGGAGCAGAGCCAGGGCCGGCCCCTGGCCCATGCCCGAACCGATGAGCCCCTGCAGGATCGGCACCTCGGTCAGGGTGGCGAAGTACATCAGGGCTCCGGCCACTGCGGCGAACAGGTTGGCCCACAAAGAATTACCGCCCACGGCGGTCTGAATCCAGGCTTCGGGAATAAGGGCCGGATGACCGGGGCGGCCCAGCATGAATCCGGCCACCAGCACCCCGGCGGCCAGAAGCGGGAAGATCTGCTTCATGAAGCCCCAGGTGGAGCCGGTCCAGTCCTTCAACTCGTCCTTTTTAAACCAGGCTTTCAGCATCCAGGCCAGCACGGCCAGCAAGGCCAGAGTGACATACCATTTGGCCGCGAAGAGAGTGGACCACAAGCCGGTCGATCCTTCGGCCGGCCGGGCAAAGGCGGCAAAGATCAGGATAAGAACCATGGTCAGCATGTACAGGCCGTCCTGGCCCAGGGTCCGGCCCGTGTTTTCATCCTCGGGCAGATACATCTTTCCGGTGGTCCGCTGGGCGTCGTCCTTGCGGAAGATCCAGGACATGAGCAGGCCGGTGACGGCCGCGAAAAGAACCGCCCCGATGGCCCGGGCCAACCCCAGCTGCCAGCCCAGAATCCGGGCGGTCATGACTATGGCCAGAACGTTTATGGCCGGACCGGAATATAGAAATGCGGTGGCCGGGCCGATGCCTGCTCCCCGGGAGTAGATTCCGGCGAAAAGGGGTAGAACCGTGCAGGAACAGACGGCCAGGATGGTCCCAGAGACCGAGGCCACCGAGTAGGACAGAATTTTATTGGCCTGGGCCCCGAAGTACTTGAGCACCGAGGCCTGGGAGACGAACACGGAGATGGCCCCGGCGATGAAAAAGGCCGGGATGAGGCAGGTCAGAACATGCTCCCGGGCATACTCCTGGAGCATCATGAAGGCTTCCAGGCCGGATTGCTTTATGGCCTGGTTATCCCAGGGGATGTAGTAGGCCGCGGCGAATACGGCCGCGATGAGAACGAGTTTGTATCTCTCTTTCATTGTGACACCGCTAAGTTCCTATTTGGCCCAAAAGCCCAGCCGGGAAATGAACCGGACCTTCACTCCCCGAGGGAGACGAGCTTCATCTGCTGGTGAGCCTGGGTATGGAGAACAGACTCCATGCACCCGAAAAAACCCATCACGCAGGGCATTTTCAGGCTGTAGTAGACTTGAAGGCCCCTTTTGTCATCCGCCACAATCCCGGCGGACTTCAACTGGGACAGATGTTTGGAGACGGTCGAGGTGTCGGCCCCGATCATCTCGGTCAACTCGCAGACGCATCTCTCCCCCCGTGACAGCTCGTCGACTATGAACAACCGGGTCGAATGGGCCAGAGCCTTCATTATCTTTGCTCTGGCCTCATATCTTGCCTTGATCGCCGAATCCATTCTCAAAACTCCCTTATTGACTATTTGGTAATGTAGCCAAATAGACGGATAATGTCAAAATATTTTCTCAATTGAGGACGCGGAAGAATACCGGTGGGGAAAGTGAGAAGTGGACCCGGGAAACTGGACCGTCTGTTAAAGTGGACATATCAGCATTTTAGGAGACTTGATTATGTCCCGGAAGCGTAGAAGATTCAGTCCTGAGCACAAAGCCCGTGTGGCCCTGGAGGCCCTGTCCGGCGATAAGACCTTGTCGGAGTTGTCGTCCAAGTACGGCGTTCACCCCAACCAGATCTCAACTTGGAAGAAGCAGGCCAAGGAAGGAATCGTGGACTCCTTTTCGGGCCGTAAGAAGCATGATAGCCAAGACAAGGAGGCCCAGGTCAAGGAGCTTCACGCTAAGATCGGGCAGTTGACGGTTGAGAATGATTTTTTAGCCAAAGCCTTCGCCAAGATATGAGCCCTAAGCGAAGGCGTGAAATGATCGATAAAAAGCATTCCCGCTTAAGCATCAGGCGTCAATGCCAGGTTCTGGATCTGGGCCGATCAACATACTATTACCGGCCCCAGGGCGAATCAGAGTTCAATCTGGAACTGATGAAAAAGATCGACGAGCTGTTCCTGGAATGCCCCTTCTATGGCTCCAGGCAGATACGGACTTCACTGCGTGATCTGGGTTATGGAGTAGGCCGTAAAAGGGTTCAGCGGTTGATGCGCAAGATGGGTCTGATGGCCATCTACCACAAGCCCAAAACCAGCCAGCCGCATCCTGATCACAAGGTCTACCCGTACTTGCTCGGAAACCTGGAGATCAACCGGCCCAACCAGGTCTGGTGCAGCGATATAACGTACATTCCCATGAGACGCGGTTTTATGTACCTGGTGGCGATTATGGACTGGCACACCCGGGCGGTGCTGTCCTTTAGGCTGTCCAACACCATGGAGGCAGACTTCTGTGTGGCCGCCCTGAACGAGGCCCTGTCCCGTTACGAAGCCCCCGAGATCTTCAACACTGATCAGGGGAGCCAGTTTACCAGTCGAGAGTTCACCCAGGCGCTTAAGGATACTGGGGCTAAAATCTCCATGGATGGCCGGGGACGATGGCTGGACAACGTGATGATAGAGAGGCTCTGGCGGTCTCTGAAATACGAATGCGTTTATCTGAGAGAAGATGAGACCGTCAGCCAGCTGCGAGGCTCGCTGAGGTGGTGGTTCGATCTCTACAACTACCGTCGGCCCCATTCGGCCCTTGACGGGGAAAAGCCGATGATCGAATATCAAAAGACCCTCAAGCCAGAGGGGGTACCCCCTCTGGCTTGCCAAAGGAAGGCGGCGTGATCCAGAAATCAGTCCACCTTAACTGCGCCGCAAAGTGGTCTAAGGAAACGGGTCCACCTCTCGGTAGCTCAGGTGGTGGGCTACATCAAAGGTAAGAGTGCTATCCACATCGCCCGGACCTATACCGGACGAAGGAAGAACTTCACCGGCCAGCACTTTTGGGCCAGAGGCTATTATGTATCGACGGTTGGTCTTGATGAGGAAATGGTCCGCAACTACATCAAGAATCAGGAACGGGAAGACAAGAGGCTTGATCAACTTCAGATGTTCAAATAAAAGCCGCCAAAGGTCGGCGCAGGGCTAACCGCCTTGAGCGGTTCCTATATTACATGCCTCCGGCTTTGCCGGAGGTAGATGACTCCTTTTTCCGCCCATTCCAATCTGATCCGGCCAATAACCCGAATGGTCGGTCCGACCCTTAGGGAGAAGGGTCTTTTTTGTTGAAATATGGCCCGAGACAAGTTACATTTGTCCAACTCGGCGGCAGGAAGCCACCGAATGCGCAAACAAAAAGTAATTTTTTGAATTAAAGCCAGGGAGGCTTCGGGGACTGTAGTCCTGAAGTGCCCTGGCTTTTTTATGTTGAAGGCAGCCCACCCCCTGTCAGGAAACAAGCTGCCTTCGGTTTGAACCCTCCCCGGATCGGAGAGGCTCCCCTATTTTTATAGTACCGGGTTTGCTGGGGGTCAATGGCGGACCGGGGAGACTCCTGTTCCGGGGCCGGATAATAAGGCTTTTTATTAAGTTACGGAAAGGAGTCCCTATTATGCTGCAGTTCAAAAGGTGTTTTCTGAAGCTCGCCCGATCGTTGAGGCCGCGGGGCCGGTGTTTGGCCCTGGCCGCCCTGGTTCTGTTCTGTCTCCAGACCCAACCCGGCCTGGCCCAGGACAATGATGGCTGGAAAAAGAACGTTTCCATGGGCGGAATAGTGGTTACCGCCACCAAAACCGACACCGAGGCCGAGAAGGTGGCCACCAACCTGACCATCATCACCCGGGAGGAGATCGAGAAGCACCCCGGTTGCGTGGACATCCTGGACCTGCTCCGGGATCTGCAGATCCCCGGCCTGTACATCGCCACCCTGCCCAACAGCCTGCCCGTGGACGGCCAGATCAGCAGCCGGGGCGGCGAGATATCGGCCTGGGGCATGCGGGTCCTGGTCAACGGGGTGGAGTTCAACAAGGGCAACGGCTACATCGTCCCGGCCCGGATGCCCTTCCACGACATCGAGCGGATCGAGATCATCCGGACCCCCTCGGCCGAGTACGGTGACCAGGCCGTGGGCGGGGTGATCAACATCATCACCCGGGTGGCCGACAAGCCCCTGGAGGGCAAGATCGGCCTGGGCGGCGGCGGCTTCGGCTCCTACGACGGCTACGCCGTGCTCAACGGCAGCAGCGGCGCGGTGGAGTACTTTTTGGACGTGAGCATCAACCGCTGGGAAGGCTACCAGGACCGGGTTTTCGAGAACGACAACACCCTCTACGGCCGGTTCAACTGGGACATCAACGACACCACCTCCCTGACCTGGCACGGGTCCTATTTTGACTCCCTGGGCAACTACGGCAACAAGATGACCCGGGAGCAGTTCGAGGACGATCCCACCCAGAACCCCGGCAATGATCAGAAGCTCGATGACACCTACTGGATAACCGCCCTGGTTCTGAACAAGCAGTTCGGCAACAACGAGTTCTCCTTCAAGACCGAGTTCAAGGACGAGCTGACCAAGATGTTCTGGGGTTCCGGTTATTATGAGTACGACGAGTGGGAGGTCCATCCGGAGCTTAAGTTCATCAGCCGCCACCACCTGGGCGACATGGACAACAAGTTTGTCATCGGCACCGAGTTCCGCTACCACGAGATCGGCACCAGTATGTTCAGCGCCGAATCCGGGGCCATAGTGGGCGATCAGTTCGGTGACCTTTTCCGCAAGGACACCACCTGGGCCGCCTTTGTCCAGGACGAGTTGTCCCTGACCCCGGCCCTGACACTGACCCTGGGATTGCGCTACGACTTCTTCCACCAGGAGCAGGAGAACAAGATAAACCCCAGCGCCGGGTGGGAGCAGGAGAACTCGGCCTTCAGCCCCAAGGTGGGGCTCACCTACGAGGTTAACCAGGGCCTGAACCTCTTCGCCGGCCTGAACAGCGGATTCAAAAGCCCGGCCCGGGTCTCGGCCGCGGCGGCCAGCGGCGAGCTGGACCCGGAACGGACCTACGCCACCGAGGTGGGCCTGCGCGGCCGGCCGCTCTCCTGGCTGAGCTACGACGTCGCCTTTTTCTGGCATGAGGTTCTGGACAAGTTCGTCAAGCCCAGCAAGGAGGCCGACGCGGTCTACGAGAACGCGGGCAAGACCAGGGCCTTGGGCGTGGAGATGGAGCTCAAGGCCCGGTTCGAGAACGGCCTTTACGCCTCGGCCAGTTTTACCTACCAGGAGTCCAAGTTCATCGACTTTGTCAGCAACGACGTGGATTACGGGGACAACTACCTCTCCGGCGTGCCCAAGACCCTGGGCGGGGCCACTCTGGGCTACCGCGATCCCGTGTTCGGCGATTTGAGCCTCAGCCTGTCCTATATCGGCGAGCGCTGGTTCAACTACGCCAACGACCTCCACGAGGACGGGTTCGTGGTCCTCAACGCCCGTTACCGCAAGAAGTTCGACAACATCTACCCCGGACTGGCCTTCTACATCAACGCCTACAACCTGACCGACGAGTCCGTGGCCACCTATGTCTCGGGCACGGCGGACAACGAGTATGTCTACCCCTATCCCGGCTTCAGCATCTGCGGCGGCATAACTATCGACTTTTAGGAGGCCTTCATGGAAGAGATAAAAATGGTCGGGACCATGCAGTTGATGGAGGACATCCGGGCCGGGGAGTTCATCTCCACCGGGGAGGAGGGAGATGTCTATCCCCTGCTCTTCGGCCAGGGGATCAGCAGCCACATCATGCACTATCCCCCGGGGTTCTACCCGGCCCACGCCCACTCCATGGAACTGATGATCATCTGTCTGGGGGGAGAGTGCGACGTGTTCCAGGGAAAAGGCGAGGTCCGGGGCCGGATGAGGCCCGGGAGCATGCTCCACATCCCGGCCGGCGGGGAGATCGGCATGGCCGTGGATGAGGGGGCCGAGGACTGCGAGATAGTGGTCATTGTCTCGCCCCGCAAAAAGACCCGGGAGGAGTTCCGCAAGGGTCTGGAGGAATGGCGGGATAAGGTGGTGGCCGAGAACAAGGGATAAGGGAGGGCTCCCCGTAAGGGGGGCTGGATTTATTAAAAGAGCGTAGGGGTGGTTATGTGATGTCCCGGGCACAGTCCGGGACTTTCCATTTTTACCTCCGGCGGTCGCTCCGCTATGGCCAAGAGGCCTTTTCGCTTTTGGAGAATCCAAAAGCTCGCCGGCCCCTTGGCCATAGCGGAGGGATTTCCGGAAAGGACATTTGCTGTCATGGACGCAGCCATGACAGCACGGGTAAGCCGCAACTATTCTATCCTGCCGCGGGTGTGACCCCGGCAGCACCTTAATTCATCCTCTGTCAGGGACGATGCCCTGACTTTCGTTTCCATCTCACTCCCGCCAGGCCAACCTGGGCGTGCTCTCCACCAGCTCCCGCACGTAAGGCTCCTTTTTGTTCCGGAGCAGGCTGGTGGGTTCTCCCCGGCTGACGATCCGGCCCTGTTTCATCACGGCCAGGCAATTGCAGTAGTGCCAGGTCAATCCCAGGTCGTGGGTGATGAGCAGGATGGTCAGCCCCTCGCGTTCCCGCAGGTCCTTGAGCAGCTCCATGATCTGGTGCTGCCAGGGCAGGTCCAGAGCGGCCACGGGCTCGTCGCAGATCAGCAGCTCCGGGCCCGGAGCCAGGGCCCGGGCGATGGCCACCCTCTGGCATTGGCCGCCGCTGAGCTGGTGGGGGAAGGCCAGGGCCGTGGACGGCGGCAGGCCCACCCGGTCCAGCATGTCCTCCACCCTGGCCTGGACCGCCTTTTTCTCCAGGTTCAGGAAGTTGCGGATGGGCTCGGCCACCAGCCGGCCCACCCGCCAATGAGGGTTAAGATAAACATGAGGGTCCTGCCAGACCATCTGCATCCTCTGCCACACCCCGGGCCGTTCCTTGGCCGGGAGGGAGGATATCTCCCGGCCAAGGAACAGGACCCGGCCCGAGGTGGGCCTCTGGATGCCCATGACGCAACGGGCCAGGGTGCTTTTCCCGGCCCCGCTCTGGCCCACCAGGCCGAAGAAATCGCCCTGGGTCAGTTCCAGGGAGACCCCGTCCAGGGCGGCCTTGTCCCGGGCTCGGCCTTTGCCGGAAAAACGCTTGACCAGGTCCTGGACGATCAGCACACCGCCTCCGGCAGGCTCAGCATTCGGCTGGCTTTGATCAGTTCCAGGGTGTGGGGATGGACCGCCTTTTGGGGCAGTTCCTTGAACAAAGCCCGGTCCACCACCCGCCCTCGGTGCATCACCGCCACCCGGTCGGCCAGCAGCCCCACGGCCCGCAGGTCGTGGCTGATGACGATCATGGCCGCTCCGGGGCGGTCCTTCTGCTTGGCCAGCAGGTCCAGGACGATCCTCTGGGTGACCATGTCCAAGCCGGTGGTGGGTTCGTCGGCCATGAGCAGGGGCGGTTCCAGGGCCAGGGCCAGGGCCACCAGGACCCTCTGGCGCATGCCTCCGCTGAGTTCAAAGGCGTAGGACTCGGTCAGCTCCGGGGGGAGATTGACCTGTTCCATGAGTTCTTGGGCCCTGGTTCGGGCCTTGGCCCAGGACAGGCCCCGGGTCAGGACCAGGGTTTCGGCCAGCTGCCTGCCCACGGTCATGGTCGGGTTCAGGGCCGAGGCGCTGCCCTGGAAGGTGATGAACATGACCCGGCCCAGGAGACGCCGCCGCCGGACCGGATTCATTTGGAGGAGATCCTGTCCGCCCAGGACGATCCGGCCCCCGCCGATCACGGCCCCACGGGGCAGCAACCCCATGATGGCCAGGGCGGTGAGACTCTTGCCCGAGCCGCTCTGGCCCACCAGGCCCAAGACTCCGCCCCGGTCCAGGTCCAGGTCCACCCCGTCCACGGGCCAGACCAGGCCCGCGGGGCTCTTGAATCCGATGCGCAGCCCCGAGACCTCCAGAAACTTCACCATTTGCCCGCCTCCTTGAGGTTGAGCGCCTCCCGCAGCCCCTCGCCCAGGAGGTTGAAGCCCAGGACCGCCAGGAAGATGGCCGCTCCGGGGGCGAGGAGCAGATGGGGCGCGGTGTAGATGTAGTTCCGGGCCTCGCTGAGCATGGTCCCCCATTCCGGGGTGGGGGCCTGGACCCCCAGGCCCAGAAAGCCCAGCCCGGCGAATACCAGGATCAGGCTGCCGGTCTCCAGGCTGGCCAGGAGCAGGGCCGGGGGCAGGACCTGGGGCAGGAGATGGCCCCGGACCAGTTTCAGCCCCCGGCTGCCCGTGACCCGGGCGGCCAGGACATACTCCTTTTCCTTGGCCGCCAGGACCAGCCCCCTGACCATCCGGGCGTAGACCGGCCACCAGTTGAGCACTATGCCTAAGGACGCGCTGAACAGGGAGGGCCCCAGGGCCCCGATCACGGCCAGGGTCAGGATCAGGGAGGGGAAGGCCAGCTTGATGTCCACCAGCCGCATCACGATCAGGTCGGTCCTGGGCCCGCCCAGCCCGGCCACGAAGCCCACGGCCAATCCCAGGACCAGGATGGCCAGGGACACGGCCAGGCTGGCCGACAGGCTTATCCGGGCCCCGAAGAGCAGCCGGGAGCAGACGCAGCGGCCCAGGTGGTCCGTGCCCAGGGGATACTCCCCGCCCGGCCCGGCCAGGCGGTGGAGGGGATCGATTCGCAGGGGGTCGTGGGGGGCCAGGACCGGCCCCACAAGGGCGGCCAGGACCAGGAGCGCCAGGATGGCCCCTCCGGCCGTGAGGGATCTGTTCTTGCCCAGGCTTCCCACGGCGCTCACTTTTCCCCGGCCACCAGGCTCTGCCTGATCCGCGGGTCCAGGAGGGCGTGGCCCAGGTCCACGGCCAGGTTGACCCCCACGAAGATGAGGGCCATGAGAATGACGTAGCCCTGGACCACGGGGTAGTCCCGGTTGAGCACCGCGTCCACGGCCAGCCGGGCCGCCCCAGGCCAGGCAAAGACTGTCTCCACCAGGATGGAGCCGCCCAGTAGATAGCCGAAGCTGGCCCCCCACAGATGGAGCAAAGGGGCCAGGGCGTTTTTTAGGGCGTGGCGGATGAAGACCTGCCGCCGGTTCAGCCCCTTGGCCAGGGCGGTCCGGATGTAGTCCTCGGAGAGCACGGCCAAAAATCGTTCCCGGGCCAGGCGGCTCTGGACCGCGGTCATGCCCAGGGCCAGGGTCAGGGCTGGCAGGATGATGTCCGCGGGCCGGTCGTGGCCCACGATGTTGAAGATCTGCCAGTAGCGGGCGAACAGGAACATGAGCAGCAGGCCGAACCAGTAGTTGGGCAAAGAGGCGAAGACGACCGCCAGGAGCCGGGAACCCTGGTCCAGCCAGCCCTGGGGACGCAGGGCCGAGAGCAGGCCGATGGGGATGGTGGCGGCCAGCATGAGCCCGAAGGCGGTCAGGGCCAGCTTGATGGTGGCCGGCATGCGGGACAGGATCTGGTCCCGGACCGGCTCGCCCGTGGTGAACGACTCCCCCAGGTCCAGCCGCACGGCCCGGCCCAGCCAGAGCCGGTAGCGCTGGAGCAGGGACTTGTCCAGACCCATCTCGGCCTTGAACTGCGCTGCGGACTCGGCCGAGGAAGGGCCCCCGGACTGACGCAGCAGCAGTTCCCCCGGGTCGCCCGGGGCCAGATGGAGCAGGGCGAAACAGATCAGGGACAGGCCGAACAGGGTCGGCGGCAGCCACAGCAGCCTTCTGATCAGGTAGCCGGTCATATCCTCAGCCTTACCGCGCCCGGTTCAATGCTTGACCGCGTAGCCGAAGCCCTCGTACCCTCCGGCTGGCTCAGGATCGTACTCCACGTTGGGCCGGGCCAGATAGTAGTTGGGCGCGTGCAGCAGGGGGATCACCGAGCAGACCTGGTCGATGAGGACCTTCTGGGCCCCCCGCAGGTGAAGCAAAATCTCGGCCGGGTCGTCCGTGGCCTGGGCCTGGTCGATGTGGTCGTCGAACTCCTGACCCGGCAGGGTCCACCTGTAGCCCGAATCGGCCCAGGGGCTCTTGCTGTGGTAGAGCATGTAGAGCAGCCAGGTGGGGGTCAGCCCGCCGCTGTTGCCGGCCTTTTCCAGGAACAGGTCGGCCTGGCCCGGGGCCATGTAGTTGCCGTAGTAGACCCCGTCGTCGTCGATCTGGATCAGCTCCAGGTCGATGCCCACCTCCCTGACCATCTGCTGGATCATCTCGGGCAGGGGCTTGAGGGCCGAGGCCGTGGGCCAGCCCGAGACCAGCCGCAGCCGCAGCCTGCGCCCGTCCTTGACCCTGATCCCGTCCGGGCCGGGCCTCCATCCGGCCGCCTCCAGCATTTGTTTGGCCTTGCTTGGCTGGTGGCCGTAGCCCTCCAGGAAGTCGTCGCCCTGGTCCCAGAACCAGGGGGCCAGGATGGACTTGGCCGGCCGGGCCTTGTCCATGAATACGGCCTGGGCCATCATCTTGCGGTCTATGGCAAAGGCCAGGGCCCGGCGGACCTCCAGGTCGCCCAGGAGGTCAAAGGGCGGATCGCCGTGGATGTTGACCGTAAGGCAGATGTAGCTGCGGGGTTTTTCCGGGGTCAGGACCTTGAACCCGCCGCCCTTGGGCAGGGCGGCCAGCATCTGGGCATCCACCGCGGCCACGATGTCGCATTCGCCGTTGAGCAGGGCCATGAGCCGGGTCTGGGGATCGGGCATGAAGCGGTAGACCACCCGCTTGTTGGGCGGCTTCTCCCGCCAGTAGTTGTCGTTGCGGACCACCTCGATAAAGCGGTCCCGCTGGTAGGCCTTGAACATGAACGGCCCGGTGCCCACCGGGTGATTGATGAAATCCGTGTCCGGAGCATAGGCCGATATGAAGGGGTGGGACATAAAGCCCACAAAGTGGCGCGTGGTGTGGGCCGTGGTCAGTTCCAGGGTGTACTTGTCCAAGATCCTGTAGCTTTCCGGATCGATGCGCAGGGTCTCGGAACGGTTCAGGGCGTTGATCTTCAGGGAGTGGACCACGGCCTCGGCGTCCAGCTCTCGGCCGTTGTGAAAGAAAACGCCCTTGCGCACGTGGAGGCGGTAGGTTCGGCCCTCCCGCTCCCAGGATTCGATCAACCCCGGCTTGGGCTTGTAGTCGTCGCCCCGGAAGACCAGGGGCTCGGTGATCCAGACATAGGGCGACATCTTGGCAAAGGAAAGGTAGTGCCTGGCCTTGCTGTAGCGGTCCGCCCCGCAGGCTACCACCAGGGTGGAGTCGTCCCCGGCCCGGGTTCCCGGGGCCGGGAAAAGCAAAAACGGGAGAATAAGGGTTGCGACCAACAACGGCCGGACCAGCGGCCGTCCACAATCAGGGCTGAACAATCCACGAAGGCTCACCGTATGCTCCAGAGGTGCGGCCTTCATGGCCGGGGGGAGTTTTTGCTTTAGAAGGGGGTGGATATCTTCATGATACCGATCGGACTCGAAGCTTAACTCAAGTGGGTCCGGGTGTCAACGGCTGCGGCCTTGACAGGGGGATGATCCGGCCGTATTGACCCTGTCACTGTTTTCAGGACAGGCCCCCGGCCCGGGCTCACTTGGTCGCCGCCACGTTGAGGATGTGGGATTGCAGCCCTTGGGCGTCCATCTCCTGGCCGCAGCGGTCCAGGGTTTCCTCCAGATACCCGACCCTGGTCTCCTGGTCCAGGGCCATGAGGGTTTGGGAGGGGAAGCCCATGCCCTGGGCGTGGAACCCCTCGATGGAGTATTCGTAGACTTGGCTGGCGCTCATGGGCAAAGGCCAGGGCCGGGTTTGGATTTTCCGGTAGCCCAGCCTCTCCAGGATGGACAGATCCCAGCGGGTGTACATGGGCACGGGCCGGGGCGGGGCCGGGTCAAGCCCGGCGGAATAGCCCTTTTCCCGCAAAAGCCGGTCCAGGGTTCGGTCGAATATGGCGGTAAAGGTGTTGTAGGTCCGGCCTTGGTACTCCACCGGGCTCAGGAAGGTGCCGATGTTGAAGCCCAGCCGGCCTCCGGGCTTGAGCACCCGGAAAACCTCCTCCTGGAGCTGCTCGTGGAAATCGTACATGTAGAAATAGGAGAAGCTGGACAGGACCGCGTCCACCCGGCCGGCCAGATGCAGTTCTTGGGCCACCCGGCCGAAGTCGGCCAGATCGGCCAGGATCAGCTCGATCCGGCCCGGGCCCTTCAGCCTGTTCCGGGCTGCGGCCATCATCTTCGGATTGACATCCTGGCCGATCACCCGGCCTTTGGGTCCCACGGCCCGGGCGAACACGTCCGTGGACAGGCCCGTGCCGCAGGCCAAATCCACCACCAGCTCGCCCGGCTCCAGTCCGGTCATCCCGGCCAGGGCCTGGGCGCTCTTGGTATAGACTTGACCGTAGCGCGGGTCCAGCCCTTCGTAGACCCGGACATATGCCTTGTCCTTCAGCTTCCAATCGAATCCTTTGGCCTGGGGCTGCGTTCCGCTCAAGATCCACCTCTGGGTCGGCTGCGGGTTCCGGTCCGCTGATCTGGAGAGGATAGACCGGATTTACCCTTGGTGACAAGTGTTCCGGTAGGCTTTATAAAAAGTTGCGGAAAAGGAAAGGCCCGACCTGGTTGAAGATGGTTGAGGTCGTCCCCGGCCCGGTTTGCGGTACCGGTGAATGAACGCGATCGAACCTGAACCGCCCGCCTCTTTCAGCGTTGCCGGGCGCTTTGGCTGATATTCAGATCCCGAACCGCAGGGGCTATGGTCGACCCGCCCTCCGTAATCAACTCGATCGCTTCGATTTTTAACTCGCGTTTCTACTGTCTGCGCTTACTGGGTGAGGCCGCCCGCCGGAAAGCGTTCCGCCTGGTTTCAATCGTCTCTGAAGCCCTGAAGCGTTAGTCCTGGCAAAACCGATATTGGTGTTGACGAAGTGAAACAAAAGGAGCTATGTTCGAATAAGTTGCATAAACTACCATTATTGCATGATTAAGTGCCTTGTAAGACCGTAATTCCATACAGTAAAAGGAGATTTTCAAGAACAGGTCCGGGTGTTTTCAAGAATCAGTGAATCGATGATTAAAATAGGAAAAATTTCTGGCGATACACTTAAAGCGATCATAGGAGTTACAATCCGACAATCCAATCAACCGGAGAGCGATCATGAAAAAAAGATTTGTATTGATCGACGTTGTGCTGACAGTGGCATTATTGTTGGCTTTAGCGGTCCCGTCTTGGGGAGTGGAGGTTGAACTCAAGCCTGAGTATTACGCCATTAAGGATTTCAAGTTCAAATCGGGTCAGTCACTCCCCGAAATGAAGGTGGAACATGCCACCTGGGGCACTCCTAAGAAAGACACCTCAGGCAAAATAACCAACGCCGTGGTCTTTTGTCACGGCTGGAGTGGCAGCTACACCCAAATTAAGCTTATGAAAGATTCTGCGGGGCCGGGGCGGGCCATTGATCCGGAGAGGTTTTTTTACATTCTGCCCACCGCCCTGGGGTCTCCTGGATCATACTCCCCGTCTACCTCTGGACTGGGAGCCAAGTTTCCCAAGTACACGGTGGCTGACATGGTCAAAGCGCAATATTTGCTTGTCACCAACCACCTGAAAATAGAACACCTTTCCGGAGTCATGGGTCCCAGCATGGGCGGATTTCAGGCCTTGCAGTGGATCACCGATTATCCAGACATGATGGATTGGGCCGTACCCATCGCCACGGGGCCTGATTTTAAGGGTCGCAATGTAGGCGTCTTCGGCCTCATGTCCGAACTGGTCCGTTCCGATCCCACCTACAATAACGGAGAATATAAGGAGCAGCCCAAGGCTGGCCTGCGTTTGGCCTTTATGAACACTTATCTCTTCTACTTCACCCCTTCCTTTTTCATGACCAAGTTCAAGACTCCCGAGGCGGTGATGCAGGGGCTGGAAAATGCGGGACTGGGCAGCGATAAAATGGACGCCAACGACGTAATTTGGCGCAACGACGCCATGATGGCCTACGATGTGAAGGCCAAGTTGCCGCAGGTTAAGGCCAAGGCTCTGGTGGTGGGAGTAAACGACGATGAACTCTTTCCCGCCAAGGAAGAGTTCAAAACAGTGGCCGAGGCCATCCCCGGCGCCGAGCTATTTGCCTATGACTCCATGTTCGGGCATCTGGGATGTGCCCTGGATATAGGCAAAGCGAATCAAGCCATGCTGGACTTTCTAAACAAAGTTTGCCCCAAATAGGGAAGGAATGATGGACTCGGGTGGCAGGGCCTGCTTTGCCACCTGGTATGGTCCTCGCCTGCCTGAGTCGAGAAAAACGTTGACAGGTTGAGGATTTAAAGGAAGGAACCCCGGCCTTCCGGTCAAAATGGTTTTACTTGGGCGGCCGGCGGCTGGGTGAGACTCGTCGGCATTATTACGGCATCAAGAAAACCAGGGATCAAGAAGGCCTTTAAGGCCTTCTTGATCTTGAGAAGAACCGAAGTGTTCCCAAAGCCGCTAATCGAGCCACCCCTAGATGGCAGAAAAGCGCTCGATTACGCTTTACACCTCCCCACCCAAGGCCTGGTTCGGACGGCCGACGAACTGAAAAAGCAGGGCATCCATATATCTGCCGGGGGGGTCCGCTCCACCTGGCTGCGCCATGGTCTCCAGGTCAAGGCCCTGCGGCTGAAAAGGCTGGAGGGCTGGGCCATCGCTCATATCCGGCGCTTTTCAGGTGAAAACGATCGCTATGCGTTCCAGCGCCCAGTCCACCTCCTCTTTAGTGATGACCAGGGGCGGGGCAAAACGGATGATGCTCTGGTGAGTCTCCTTGCAGAGCAGTCCTTCGGACATCAGGCGTTGGCAGTAAGGCCGGGCCGGACCAGCCTCGGCGGTCAACTCCAGGCCGATGAGCAGACCTCGACCGCGAATCTCCTTGACCTTGGCGCTGTTCATGTTTTTCAGGCCGGCCAGGAAATACTCCCCCATCCGGACGGCGTTACCGATCAGGTCCTCTTCGACCAGGACCTTGATGGCCTCCCGAGCCACGGCACAGGCCAGGGGGTTGCCGCCAAAAGTGGAGCCGTGCTCACCGGGTTGGATAACGCCGAGCACGTCGGTATTGGAGAGGACTGCCGAGACAGGATAGAAGCCGCCCGAAAGGGCCTTTCCGATCAAAGACACATCGGCCTCTATGCCCTCGTGCTCCTCGGCCAAAAGCTTGCCGGTCCGCCCCAGGCCGGTTTGGATCTCATCCAGAATCAGGACGATGTTGTGGGCCGTGCAGATCCGTCTGATCTCTTTCAGATAGCCGTCGGGGGGGATGATCACCCCGGCTTCGCCCTGAATGGGTTCCACCAGAAAACCGACCGTGTGGGGAGTAACGGCCATCTCCAGGGCCTCGGCATCGCCGAAGGGGATGATCTTGAACCCGGGGGTGAAGGGACCGAATCCGGCCCGGGCGGTGGGGTCTGTGGAAAAACCGATGATGGTGATGGTCCGGCCGTGGAAGTTGTTGGCGCAGACTATTATCTCGGCCTTATCCTCGGGGACGCCCTTGACCTGGTAGCCCCACTTGCGGACCGACTTGATGACCGTCTCCACCGCCTCGGCCCCGGAGTTCATGGGCAGGACCTTGTGGGAATTGGTCAGGGCGCACATTTCTTTGTAGAACAGTCCCAGTTGATCGTTTCTGAAAGCCCGGGAGGTCAGGGTCAACTTCTCGGCCTGCTCGACCAGGGCCCGTCTGATCCGGGGATGGCAGTGTCCCTGGTTGACCGCCGAGTAGGCGCTGAGGCAGTCCAGGTATTTTCTGCCTTCCACATCCCAGACCCAAATCCCCCGGCCTTTGGACAAGATCACATCCAAGGGTTTGTAGTTATGGGCGCCGTAAGTGTTTTCCAGGTCGATGAATGAACCGGTGTCCATAGTGTTTACCTCAAAAATATGGTTTATTCCAAGCCCGTCCTCGTCTGCTTCGGCCAGTCCGGGCCCAAGGTCGATCTTTTCAACAGCCGCAAAGGCGCGACCTATGCCTCACCCTTGGTTTAAATGCTACTCTTCGGGCTTCCCGGCCGTCCTTAAGCCAATTTAAAACCGGGGAGCGATTTGGGGGGAAAGGTCCGGCGGCTGTGGTTCAAGCCCAGCCGGACCATCATCTCCGCCGTGGACAGGGCCACAAAGGCCGGATCCACCACGGGCACGCCGAACCGCTGCTCGGCCTCCCGGCCGTACCCGGCCAGGCCCAGGCAGCCCATGACCACCACCTCGGCCCCGTCCTCCTCCACGGCCTTCCCGACCCTTTCGGTGACCGCGGCCATGGTCCGGGACTCATCCTCCCGCAGGTTGAGCACCGGCGTGTCCATGCTCCTGATCGAGGCCAGGCGGGTCATGTCCAACCCGAAATGCCGGAGGGCCATGGCCAGCCGGGGGATCCCTTCGGCCAGGGCGGTCAGGACCGAAATCCGGTGACCCAGCAGCGAGGCCAGGGCCAGGGAGGTCTGCCCCGGCCCCACCACCGGAATCTTCAGGGCCTGCCTGACCGCGGCCAGCCCCGGGTCGCTGAAACAATAGATCACCACCGCCTGAAAGCCGTCCTGCTCCGCCTCGACCGCCTGTTCCAGCACCGGGGGGGCGGCCAGGACCTCGTCCAGGGCCGATTCCACGGCCAGGGGACCGTTGTTGATGCAGTCCACGGAGATGACTGTCTCCGCAGAGACGGCGGCCGAGAGCATCCTCTCCCGGTCGTCCAGGATGGCCCGGTCCATGGCGGCGTTGGGGATTATTACTTTGATCTTGATCATGACTTCCGGTTCTACCTTTCCTTGACAAGATGACAGGCCACCAGGCGGCCCGGGCCGACCTGGCTCAACTGCGGCGCCTGGGTTCGGCACTTGTCCATGGCGAAGCAACATCGATCGGCGAAGCTGCAGCCGGGAAGGTTCTCCGCTCCCGATATCTCTCCGGTCAGCTGAACCTTCTTGCGTACGGCCAGGGGATCGGGATTGGGGATCACCGAAATCAGGGCCTGGGTATAGGGGTGGAGCGGATCGGCGAACAGCTCGGCCTTGGGCGCCTGTTCCACGATCCTACCCAGATACATTACCCCCACCCGGTCGCTCATGTGTTTGACCACCGACAGGTCGTGGGAGATGAATAAATAGGACAGCTCATATCGCTCCCGGATCTGGTTGAGGAGGTTGATGATCTGGGCCTGGATGGAAACGTCCAGGGCCGATACGGGTTCGTCGCAGACGATCAGCTTGGGCTTGAGACAGATCGATCTGGCGATGTTGATCCGCTGGCGCTGGCCGCCGCTGAATTCATGGGGATAGCGCTTCAGGTGGTCCCGGTGCAACCCCACATCGTCGAGGGTCTTCCTTATAACCTGCTCCCGTTCCTTTTTGTCCGCGGCGATGCGGTGAATATCCAGGGCTTCGCCGATGATGTCGGCCACCTTCATCCTGGGGTTAAGGGAGGAAAAAGAGTCCTGGAAAATCATCTGGACATTGCGCCGGAAATGTTTGACCCGCGCGTCCTGTAGACTATCTATGTTCTCTCCTTCGTATAATATCTCTCCCCGGGTAGGCTTAAGCAATTTGACGATCATTTTGCCGGTGGTTGACTTGCCGCAGCCGCTCTCCCCCACCAGGCCGAAGGTCTCCCCGGGAGCCACCTCAAAGCTGACCTCCTCCACGGCTCTGACCGTCCGCTTGGTTTTGTTGAACCAGCCTCCGTTGAGCTGAAACAGTTTGGTCAGGCCCTTGACCTCTATTACCACGCTCACGGCTCGTCCCCCGGCCCGTCTCCGTCCTGGGAAGAGGCCAACCAGCAGCGGGTCAGGCTTCCGTTCACGGGGATCAGGTCCGGCATCTCCCGGCTGCACCGCGGCAGGGCCGAAGCGCAGCGGGGGCTGAAAGGGCAGCCCAGGGGTAGATTGTTCAGGTTGGGCACGATCCCCGGGATGGCGTTCAACAGCCCCTGGTCGTTGTCCAGCCGGGGCATGGCCTCCACCAGGGCGGAGAGGTAGGGGTGGACCGGCCGGGTCAGGAGAATCCGGGTGTCGCCGTAGGCCATGATCTTTCCGCAGTACATCACCGCCACCTTGTCGGCGGTCTCGGCGATTACGCCGATGTCGTGAGTGATGAGAACGATGGACGTGCCGTACTTGTCCCTGAGTTCTCGGATGAGATCCAGGATCTGGGACTGAATGGTTACATCTAAAGCGGTGGTCGGCTCGTCGGCGATGAGCAGTTCGGGGTTGCAGGACAAAGCGATGGCGATCATGACCCGCTGGCGCATGCCCCCGCTGAGCTGGTGGGGATACTGCCGCAACCTTTCGCCCGGATAGGGGATATGGACCATCTCCAGGAGCTCTTCGCATTTCCCCCGGGCCTCTTCCTTTTTCAGGCCCCGGTGATATTTCAGGCTTTCGGACATCTGGGCGCCGATGGTCAGGGAAGGATTCAGGGAAGTGGAGGGATCCTGGAAAATCATGGCTATTTTGTCGCCCCGGATGGATCTCATCTCCCGTTGATCCAAACGGGCCAAATCCCGGCCGCAAAAGAGGATCCGCCCCTTGACGATCCGGCCCGGCCGCCGGATGAGCTGGAGGATGGACAGGGCGGTTACGCTCTTGCCGCTGCCCGACTCACCCACGATACCCAGGATCTCTCCCCGGCCCACCGACAGGCTGACGTCGTCCACCGCCTTGATAATTCCGTCGTCGGTGTCGAAATAAGTGCTAAGGCCGTCGATGGATAAAACCGGATCGTCTCCGGCGACCGGCCTGGTTTTATTTTTGTCTGACATCGAAAAGATCCCGTAGCCCGTCTCCCAACATGTTGAAGCCCAGGACAGTAAGGGCTATGGCCAGGCCGGGGAACATGGCGATATGGGGCGCGCTCCGTAGAAAGGAGCGGGCGTTGCTGAGCATCACGCCCCATTCGGGTTCCCCCGGCTTGGCTCCCAGCCCCAGAAAACCCAGAGAGGAGATGACCAGGATGGAGTTGCCGATGGTCAGAGTGGTTTGAACAATGATCGGAGCCAGACAGTTGGGCAGAACGTGTTTCAATAAAATCTTGAAGTTGTTCTGGCCCAGGACTCGGGCTGCCTCGATATACTCCTTTTCCTTGACGCTCAACACCGAACCCCGGGTGATCCGGGCGAACCGGGGCACCGAGGCTAGCCCCACGGCGATGATCGCCCCTTCCAGGCCGATGCCGATAATGGTCACGATGAGCAGGGACAGCAGGATTGTGGGAAAGGACATCATGGCGTCCATGATCCGCATCAGGACCGTGTCCAGCGGTCCACCGTAATATCCGGAGACGATGCCTATGAACACGCCCAGGGAGCCCCCCAGGAGGACCACCAGCAACCCCACGATCAGGGAATTTCGCGCTCCCCAGATGACCCGGCTGAAAATATCCCGGCCCAGTTCATCCGTACCGAAGACAAAATGCTGGTCCGGCACCTGGAGGACATGCTCCAGGTTCTGATCGGTGGGATCGTGACCGGCGATCAGGGGAGCGCCCAAGGCCATTACCGTAAAGATAGAGATGACGATAGCGCCGATCATGGCCAGTTTGTTTCTCTTCAGGGCTTTAAGAAAATCCATGCCGGTACCTCATTTGGCGTACCTAATCTTGGGGTCGATATAAGTATATAAAATATCAACGATAATATTTATGAGAATGAACATGACGGCGATGAGCAGGATGCAGGCCTGGACCACCGGGTAGTCCCGGCGGGAGATGGCGTCCACCAGCAGGCGGCCCAGCCCCGGATAGACGAAAACCGTTTCGGTGATGACCGCCCCGCCCAGGAGATAGCCGAACTGAATGGCGATGATGGTGATGATGGGGATCAGGGCGTTCTTAAAGGCGTGCTTGATGATGATCACAAAGGTGGGCACCCCCCGGGCCTCGGCGGAGAGGATGTAATCCTGGCGCAGGACCTCCAGCATGCTGGACCTGGTCATGCGGGCGATGATGGCCATGGAGTTGGCCCCGATGGCCACCGCCGGCAGGACTAGATGAGAAAACCCGCCGATTCCCGTGGCCGGGAAAATTTCCAGCTCCACGGAAAAGAGGAGAATGAGAAGCAGCCCGGACCAGAAAATGGGCATGGAGATGCCCAGGATGGAGACCCCCATGACCAGGACGTCCAGGAGCGAATTCTGCTTGATCGCCGCGGCCATGCCCAGGGGGATGCCCAGGGCCACGGAGAAGATGATGCCGGCCAGGGTCAGGAGAAAGGTGTTGTAGAATCTTTTCATGACCAGGGGCATGATCGGCTGACCGTAGACCAGGGACTCCCCGAAGTCGCCCCTGACCAGCTTGGACAGCCAGACCAGGTACTGTTCCGGGAGGCTCTTGTCCAGGCCCATATTCTCCCGGATCATCTGGATCTCGCTGTCCGGCACCCCGGGTCCGGCCAGCAGTTCGGCCGGATCCCCGGGAATGAGGTGAATGATCATAAAAACCACCACCGAGGCCAGGAGCAGGACCGGGATAACCGACAGAAGTCTTTTAGCGAGGTAGTTCATGGATAAAATCGGGTTCTTTTCAGTCCCACCACTTTCGGTCGTCCCGGTTCAACACCTCCGCCCCGTCCTCCTTGACCAGGACCTCGTCCTCGATCCGGCAGCCGCCGAAGGGAGTGCGGTAAAGCCCCGGCTCCAGGGTCAGGACCATACCCGCCTTGAGCAGGGTCTTGTCGCCCTCGGCCAGGCAGGGCGGTTCGTCCACGCCCAGGCCGATGGCGTGGCCCAGGTAGGTTCCCGGTCCGCCGTAGGCTGCGGTGTGGTTGGGGCCCAGGCCGTTGTCCAGGGCGATGCGGCCGCTGATCCGCTCCAGATCCTCGGCCCTGATGCCGGCCCTGGTGGCGGCCACGGTCTGCTCCAGCATCAGGAGGGTAAGCTCCAGCAGTCGACGCTGTTCCTGGCTGGCCTGGCCGGCTACGGTGGAGCGGCAGATGTCGATCATGTAGCCCTGGTAGCGGCCGTTGATCTCCATGTGGATCATATCGCCGTCCTGGATAACCTTGTCCGAGACCGGGACGTGGTCGTAGGGCTCCTTGGACCGCTCTCCGGACTGGCAGGTGGCAAAGGCCAAAGTCACCCCCCGGGACCTGAGCAGATCCACGATCAGGTCGCCCACCTGGCTCTCCCTCTTGCCCGGGGCGATAAAGGCCTTGACCTCCCGGCAGACCTCGTCGGCGATGGCGGCCCCTTTGCGGAGCAGGTCCAGCTCGTAGCCGCTTTTCACCGCCCTGAGGTTCATGACGATGTCGTCGGCCGCGGAAAAGTTGACCCCGGGCAGCTCCCGGACCAGGTCCCGGTACACGGCCAGGGGCAGCACATCGGTGCCCGCCAGGCCGATATCGGCCCGGCCCAGTCCCTTCTCGTTGATCGCATTCGCGGTCACGGCCGGGAGGTTGTTGCCGAACCTGATGTCCTCCACCGCAATGTCGTCCTCGTAAAAGGGGGTCGTCACGGTCAGGACCGGCTCCTGATCCAGAGGCAGGAGGAGCAGGGAGAAACCCCGGCCCTTGAAGGTGTAGCGGCGGGGGTGGCCCGGCAGCAGGGGGCGGTGGTTGGCCAGGTAAACCATGTCGCCGCACCGCTCCGGCCCCTTGCCCACCACCAGCAGAGCGTCCAGGCCCCGGTCCGCGGCCTGGGCCAGGCAGTTTCGGCGGCGGACGGCGATCTCGTCCTTTAATATCTGTTCCATGGCCGATTCATCTCCCGGGCGGGGCCGCCCTCGGGGGCGGCCTCCGGCCCTTTATCATATCAGACCGGACCGGAGTTCCGGTCCGGGGTCTATTTTTCCTTGTAAGTGGTCACCGAGGAGCAGAACGGATCGCCCCGGAGGATGTTGGTCTGGGGCGTGTACTGGATCTCGGGGTTGTACCCCTCGCGGATGGCCGGGTCGACCTCACAGTAGATCCGGCCGATCTCGGCCCAGGATTTTTCCAGCCAGAGATTGGCAAAGGTACACTCCTCGGTCCGGCTGTGTTTCTCCCCGCCCTCGTAGTCGGCCGAAGGGGCCCAGCCCTGGCCGATGGGCA
Organism: Desulfarculia bacterium; assembly: GCA_963662305.1. Classification (GTDB taxonomy): domain Bacteria; phylum Desulfobacterota; class Desulfarculia. The sequence continues at coordinate 1,084,760 of OY759352.1, forward strand.
TGTCGTAGTATTTGTCCAGGTTGGCGATGGTCGGCTCCTCGCCGGCCTCCCTGACCTTGCGGGCGATGTTCCGTCCCCGCTCCAGGCCGAATTCGCGGATGGCCTTTTTAATCACCGCCTTGGCTCCGTCGCCGTACTCTTCCAGGACGGCCTGGGCCATGTGGTAGTAAAGCAGGGCCGAGAACTCGGCCATTCTGACCACGGCCTCGTGGACTTCCTGCTGAACCTTCTCCTCGCTCATTGCATTTCTCCGCTTTCCCCGATTCGGAGGCGGCCCGTCCCCCGGGGCGGCCCGCCTCCGGGGTCCGGTTATTTCTCTATGTAAGCCTCGGTGAACATGGGGACCTCCATGGGCAGAATGTAAACCCCCTTGAGGTCGGCCCGGTAGGCGCTCAACTGTTCGTAGACGTAGAGGGGGATCCAGGGCGCCTCCTCCACGACGATCTCCTGGAATTCCTTGAACTGGGCCTTTCTCTCCTGATCGTCCATGGTTTGTCCGGTCAGTTCGGTGAGTTCATCCACCCTGGCGTTCTTGTAGAACATGGTGTCCCAGCCCTTGGGCGGCTGGTTCTTGCTGGAGAACACGGCCTTCATCAGATAGTTGGCCTCGCCGGTGACCGACTCCCAGCCCAGCATGTAGGCTTCCACCTTGTTTCCCTGGTCCAGGCCCAGGCGCAGCAGCTTGAGGTACTGGCCCCAATCGATGACCTCCACCTCCAGGTCCACGCCCACCTTCTTCAGCTGACCGGCCACGGCCAGAGCGGTCTCCTTGTCCCGGAAGTAGCGTCCCTGGGGGGTCCACAGCTTGGCCTTGAAGCCCTTTGGGAATCCGGCCTCCTTGAGCAGGGCCGCGGCCTTTTCCGGATCGTACTTATAGAGGCTGACCGGGGCGAAGCCCCAGGTGGCCGGAGCCAGGATGGACTGGGCCGGGGCGCCCACGCCGCCGCAGACGCCCTTGATGATCAACTCGGGATTGACCGCGTAGTTCAGGGCCTGCCGCACCTTTTTGTTGTCAAAGGGCTTTCTGGCCACGTTCAGACCGATGTGGGCCACGCGGTTGCTGGGGTCCCGCCTGACGCCGATTTTTTTGTTTTTGGTCAGACGGTCCATGTCCTGGGGCGGAACGTTGACGATGAAATCGGCCTCGCCCTTTTCCAGCATGGTCACCCGGGTGGCCTCTTCCTTGACGGTCATGAACTTGATCCCGGCCAGTTTGGGTTTGCCTCCCCAGTAGCCGTCGAACCTGACCAGATCCACATACTCGCCGGTGAGTTTGTCCTTGAGCATGTAGGGGCCGGTGCCCACCGGATGGTCGGTGATGGCCTTGCCGTACTTGTCGATGGAGTCCGGGCTGATGACGTGGGCTCCGCCGTAGGCCATCAGGTGAAGGAAGTTGGCCTTGCGGACCTTGGTCTTGACCGCCACCGTGTAGTCGTCCACGGCCTTGACCGACTCAAAGTCGTCGTAAAGGTACCGCCGGTTGGACCCGGTATCCTTGCTGAGCAGGCGTTCGAAACACTTGACCACCGCCCTGGAGGTCATGTCCGTGCCGTCGTGGAACTTGACCCCTTTTTTCAGATAAAAGGTCCAGGTCAGCCCGTCTTCGGAGACGGTCCATTTTTCGGCCAGAAGAGGGTGGATCTGGTTGTTCTGATCGGAGGAAACCAGGCCCTCGAACATCTGGCGGCGGACCGCCTCCGAGGGCGTTCCGGCGCTTCTCTGGGGATCCAGGGAGAGAATCTGCCCGGACAGGGCCACCACGATCTTCTCCCCGTCCCCGGCGGCCGAGACGACCGCCGCTCCCAGGACACCCCCCAGCACCACCTGGACGAAGAATAAAAAGAGCAACACTTTACCGGCTTTTTTCATCATTTCCTCCTATATAAATATTTTTATACCAGCTTAACGTCCCTTCGCCCCACAGGGCGGTATCGCGCCTCTACGCAACCAGTCTCAGGGCCACCCGGACCGCCTCCAGGGCCGAGGACAAGGCGTCCGAGATGTGGTTTCTGTTTTTGACCAACATGGTGGAAAGGGTCTGGTAATCCTCCCCGGCCGGATCCAGGCCGGCCAGATCCAGGGCCGGCTGGAGCAGGGGAATGGGCTCGGCCAGCACGGAGAGGCCGTAGGAGTCCTGTTCGTAGGGTCCGCAGGCGGTCACAAAGGGCCCGGTCAGCTTGCGGCTGAGCTTCATGAGGCACCGGTTGATGACTTGGTCCTCTTCCCCGTCGGAATCCCGGCCCGAGCGAGAGTCCATCAACCGGTTCAGGTCGGCCACGGCGGCCTCAAGCTCTGCCGCTTTTTTCACCAACGCCTCCAGGCCCAGCCCGGCCCCAGGGGTTCGGCTGAGGTTCTCCAGATCAACGGTTATGGTTTTCGCCTTTTCGGTGAAGTCGTAGGGCAGAACGGCTGAGTTGGCCAGCCGGGCGATCATGGCCGTGTAGGCGGCCAGGTCCTTGGCCACGACCGTCTCGTCGGCCTTGTCCAGGGTGTCTTCCAGGGTGTGGTTCCACCAGCCCAGGGTGGCCCCGTTCTCTTTTTTTATCTCCTCCTCGGAGAGGGACATCCGGCCGTAGATGGAGGGCAGGCCCAGCCCCATGAAGGACTGGTCGCCTATCTTTTTGAGATTGGAGACGATGACCTCCTCCCTGAGCAGGTCTTTAAGGGTGCTTTGGGTGAACCCCTTCAACTCCGGAGAGGTGTAGGCCAGATAGCGGGTCGCCCGGATGATGCCCGGCGAGTCGATGGTGAAGTTGGCGATACAGCCGTCCCGCAGCCTGTCCCAATTGTTGTCCACGTACCAGGTGGAACCGGCCGCCTCGGCGATCTCGTGTCCGTTCCAGAAAGCGAAGATAATGTTTCTCTTCAGGGAGTCCCGGCGACGGGCCAGAACCCGGGCCAGCTCCAGCATCACCCCGTTGCCGGTGGCGTTGCAGGTGACCCCCGGCTCCCAGGCGTCCAGATGGCCGGAGACCAGGACGAACTCCTCTGTCTCCGCCCCGGCCTTGAGAAAAGCGGTGGGCTGGGGCAGGACCTGCCAGCGGTCGTCCGACTTGGCCCGGAAAAAAATTCTGACCGGCCTCTCCCCGGCGCACAACCGGCCCAGCATCTCCCCGTCCCGGCGGCTGATGCTGAGGCCGCATATCCTGGGGATGTCCCCCATGGTCCGGGGGGTCGGGTTGCCCCACACCGCTTTCAGCCCCCGGTTGCAGATCACCTGCTGATCGCGGCCCCAGTTCATGCAGATCAGGGCCACCGCCCCCTTGGCGGCGGCGATGCGAGCCTTTTCCGGGGTGGGCGGGGCGTAGGAGACCTGGACCAGGACGGCCTTGCCCCGCACATCCTTGCCTTGGTACTCCTCCTCCGAACCGGCTCCCACATCCACCAGCTCCGCGGTCAGGCCCGCCTCGGTGGTGCTCATGATGTGGGCGCAGGGCAGGCTTTCCACGATCAGGCGCTCCGGCTCCAGGACCTTCAGCTCCGAAGACAAGGGCGTACTGTTGTAGGTCGGGAATGTCTCTATCCCCGCATCAAGGCCGCAATCGCTCAACCGGTCGCGGACATATTCGGCCGCCCGCTGGTCGTCTCCCATCCCGGAAAAGCGCCTCGGGGTGTTCTGGGTAAGCCAACGGATGTGCTCCATGGCCGACTCTGTCTTGATCTCCGCCAGCATTGATTTGACCAGATCCATCTTCACTCCTATGAGCCGTGGTGGTGTATCGGGTAGCGGGTAGCGGGTAATCATTATTTGGATAACTTACTCACCCAATATCTATAAAGTTGGTTTTCCCTGCAGGCCTTTCCGGCCTCCCCTGTTGGGCGTTCCGCTACGGTTTCCGTTTGTAGTTTTTTATCCAGGCGGTGGTGGTGTTGAAATGCTCGGTCAGAACCTTCTTGGCTTCGGCGGCGTCCCGGTTTTCGATGTGTTCGATTATGCGCCCGTGGTCTCTGATGTAGTCCCCCACGTCATGGCGGTGGAGGACCTCCACAAAGGTAGTGCTCATGAACTCGCTGATCAGCTTGATGGTGGTGCTCACCAACTGTTCCAGCATGAAGTTTCCGGCCAGGGAGGCGTAACCCAAATGCAGCTCGAACTCCCCTTTAACCTTCTTGGTCCTCAGAAAATGTCTTTTGATCTCCTCGTATTTTTCCCGCAGCTTTCTGATATCGTTGTCCGAGGCCTGCTCCACCGCCAGATCGATGCCGAACAGTTCCAGGGCCAGGCGAACCGCGTACACCTCGGACAGAGAGCTTTTCTCCATGGCCATCACCGTGCTTTCGCGGGTCATGGCCCGGTCGGGCAGCTTCCGCAGAAACCGGCCCTTGCCCTGGATGGAGCTTACAATCCCCCGCTCGGTGAGTACGTGGAAGGCCTCCCGCAGCACGTTACGGCTGATCTCCCAGCGCTGGACCAGCTCCCGCTCGGGCGGGAAAGCGTCGCCCGGGGAGACCTCGCCCTGTTCAGCCATCTCCAGCAACCGCTGGATCACCGATTGGTAGAGTAACGGCCTGGTTATACGGTTGTGCAAAGGTTCAGGCATCGCTAGTTTTCTTTTACCGTGACGGCCTCTGTCTTAGCCGTCCCAATAGTCGCTGGGCCGGTTAGATAAGGTAAATTTGAAATGGCCTACTTGGTCACCCAATATCAATTTTAGTAGGTCATTGTCAAGCCTTTTTTTTTTAATCATACCTTCTCTGAAAGAACGGGGGATTATCCTTGCAGAATGTGCTATCGGACCGGGCGGGTTATCGTAAGTCTCAAAAATACGTTTGGAGGCGCATGGTTCGGGAGGCCATTTAAATCCCCCAAAGGGGGTTTAATCCCCTGCGGCTTGCCGCGAGTACAAGCACCGTTTTCTCCTGCCATACCCCGCTGCTTGCTGCGGGGCGGTTGATTTCGTTACCCGGATCGTACCATTCAAAGAGGGGAAACGGAGCCGGTTCAGGTCTTGCCCAAATATTTTCTGACAACCGTCCCTAAGTCAAAGGGGACTCGAGATCGCCTGTATGCCGGAGAGGGATCATAACTTAAAACAAGGACTTACAAAATATAGGCACTATAAAGATATTGGAGAGTCTGTTCCGGCAATCTTCAAGGAGAGAAAGAAATGCCTTGACTACTTATTATAACATGTCATAGCATGTCATTACATCGTGGCCGTCTAAATGGTTAAAGGCTGATGATTGGAGGTTTTGGGGTCGTGAAATATTTTCCTTTGGATCGAGATGGTGCAGCGCCTTTGTATGTCCAACTGGCTGATGTTCTGAAAAAAAACATCGAAGAAGGGCACCTTGGCCCGGGAGCGCCCATCCCCTCCGAGGCCCAGCTGATGAAGGCCTACGACATCAGCCGCATAACCGTGCGCAACGCCCTGCTGCGGCTGGAATACGGCGGGGAGATATTCAAGGTTCACGGCCGCGGCTCTTTTGTCTCCGAGAAAAAGCTGGTCGACGTCCTGCCCCATTTCAGTTCCTGGCAAAGGGCCATGGAGGACCAGGGCCACCACATCTCCTACGACCTGGTGGAATTCCGCGATGTCTGGCCCAGCGAGGGGGTCAAGCGCGAACTGGGATTAAAGGAAGGGGAGCTGGCGACCAAATACAAGCGGCTCAAGAAGATGAACCAGGAGGTCATCGGGCTGGATCTGCTGTTCGTCCCCGTGGAGATCGGCCACTCCGTGGGCCCGCTCAAAGACCCCTCCTTTTCCATGACCAGATTTCTCAACTCCTCGCCCCAGACCCGGATCCAGAGACTGGAGGCCCAGATCAGGGCCGCCCCCATAGAGGACGGGGACGCGGAAGTGATGGGGGTGGACCCTTCAAGTACGGTTCTGATCCGGGGCTACGTGGCCTTCAACCGTCAGGACATTCCGGTGATGTCGGGGAAAGTGGTCTACCTGTCCCAGTACGCCGTGGTCAAGGTGAACCTGGACGCCAGCTCGGCCTCCCAGGGCAACACCATGATCGAGATCCCGGCCATCGGAGAAATTAGCAAATAAATATCTACAGTTAAAGCAGAAGAATCTGACCGGGCGGCGATTCCCGAGAGGACGCCGCGGTCCCCAAAAGCGGAGAAACCATGGCTGATCGTGCCGAGAGATACATAGAGGCGGACATCCTGATCATCGGAGGAGGAAGCGCCGGATGCATGGCCGCCAACAGGGCCCTGGAACTGAACCCCGAGTTCAAGGTGGTCATATTCGAGAAGGGCGACATCAAATACAGCGGCTCCATAGCCCGGGGCATGGACGCCTTGAACATCGTGGCCCTGCCCAATTTCTCCACCCCGGAAGAGTACGTCCAGGCGGCCACCTTGGGAGCCGGCGGAATCCTGGACGAACCCCCCAGCCACGAAATGGCCCGACGCTCCTTTGAGCTTTTGAAGAAGCTGGAAGGGTGGGGGGTCTACTTCCCCACGGACAAGCGGGGCCGCTATCGCATGCTGCAGCTCCATTACGTGGGCGAATTTCTGGCCGCCATGGAGGAGCCGGACCTCAAGACCATCATCTCCCACAAGGCCCTGAGCAAGGGGGCCCGGGTGGTGAACCGGGTCATGGGCATCGACCTGCTGGTGGACGGCGGCCGGGCGGCCGGGGCCGTGGGCCTGGATGTCCGCTCCGGCGAACTGGTGGTCTGCCGGGCCGGGGCGGTGATTATCTCGGCCGGGGGCGCGGGCCGGTTCTCCCTGCCCAACTCCGGCCATCTCTACGGCACCTTCGACTTTCCGGGCAACAACGGAGACGGGTTTGCCATGGCCTTCCGGGCCGGGGCCGAGCTCACCGGCATGGAATATTGCTGGCGCTCGGTGGTGATCAAGGACGTCAACATCCCTCTCCTGGCCATTGTAATGCCCCGGGGCGGCCGCATGGTGGACATCTACGACCAGGTCATCATGGAAAACGAGTTTCACAACTCCCTGACCATTATGGAAAAGGCGGTCGCGGAAGGACGGGATCCGCTGCGGATCAAGCTGTCCCATCTCAAGGGCGAGGTGGTGGACGAGATAGAGCACATCCTGTTCACCACGGAGCGGCCGGTGCAGGAGCGGTTTTTCAAGGGCCGGGGCATAAACTTCCGCTCTTCGGACATCGAACTCTGGCCCACGGACAGCCAGTTGTGCGGCGGCCACGGCCTGTCCGGGATCAGGATCAACAGCCGGGCCGAAACGGGCCTCCCCGGGTTTTTCGCGGCCGGGGACGCGGCCTGCGTGCCCAAACAGCACCTTACCGGAGCTTTTGTTTTCGGCGAGATCGCCGCGGAGCAGGCGGTGGAGTTCGTGAGCCGAAACCGGACCGCGGGGCTGGACAGGGAACAGGTCTCGGCCGCGGTGCAAAAACGCAACTCGCTTCACTGCGCCGCCGGACGGGACATCAACGTCCGGGACCTGGAGTACAAGGTCCGGCGGTTGATCAACGATTATGTGATCTCCCCCAAAAACGAATACAAGCTCAAGGCCTGGCTCAAGTGGGCTGAGCGGTTCGGCCGGGAGACGGCCGGCCAGGTGGCGGTGGAGAACGGGCACCAGTTGTCCAAGCTTTACGAGGTGGAGAGCATCCTCCAGTGCGCCACCCTGTCCGCCCACGCCTCCCTGACGCGGCGGGAAAGCCGCTGGGGCCAGGGCCACCGCCGCACGGATTATCCGGAAACGGACAACCAGAACTGGCTCTGCCACGTGGTGGTGGATCGGGAAGTGGAAACCGGCGGCGTCCGGGTGGCCACCCAACCTCTTCAGAAAATGGAATCTCAGGAAGAAGGCCGATGATATCCGACAGCAACATCAAGGTGGATCCCAATCTCTGTTACGCCTGCGGCCAGTGCGTGGAACGGTGCATCATGGACAACCTGCGGCTGTCCCTGGGGCCTTGCCGCACCGCCTGCCCCCTCCACTTGAACTGCCAGGGCTACATCCGCCTTCTGGCCCAGGGCAAGGAGGCCGAAGCCGCGGAGGAGATGCGCCGGGGGACTCCCTTCGGGGCCATTCTGGGCCGGGTCTGCTCCCATCCCTGCGAGACCCAGTGCGAACGGGGCCGGATAGACGATCCGGTCCACATCAGGGTTTTGAAACGTTACCTGGCCGAGCGGTTCCCGGAGACGGCCTTTCGCCCGGCTCCTCCGGCCCCGGAGAGCGGGTCGTCCGCGGCAGTGGTGGGGTCCGGTCCGGCCGGCCTCATGGCCGCCTACCACCTCAGGGCCGCCGGCCACAAGGTCACGGTCTATGAAGCGAGCCAAGAACCCGGGGGCCTGCTGCGCCACGCCATCCCGGCCTTCCGCCTTCCCGGGGAGGTGGTTGACCAGACCCTGGGCATGCTGGGCCGCATGGGGGTGGTCTTTTTGACCGGCCGCAAGGCGGGGCTCGACCCGTCCTGGGAGGAACTGGAGAAAACCCATCAGGCCGTGGTAATGGCCGCGGGGGCCGGACCCTCGGCCAGGGTGGACCTGCCCGGCCAAGACCTGCCCCAGGTAAAGGACGCCCTGGCCCTGCTGGACAAGGCCCGTACCGGAGAAAGCCTGGCCGAGGGCGAATCGGCGGTGGTCATCGGCGGCGGCAACACGGCCGTGGACGCGGCCATAACCTGCCGGCTCCTGGGCCTGGCCCGGGTCAAGCTGGTCTCTTTGGAGGCCGCCGGGCGGATGCCGGCCTTTGACTCGGGCCTGGAAGAGGCCCGGGAACTGGGCGTGGAAATCCTGAACAGCCTGGGGCCCACCGGCATCCAACCCCAGGCCGGAGACACGGTCCGGATCGATTTTTCCGACTGCCTGTCCCTTTACGACCAGGAGGGGGCCTTTGCCCCGGTTCTGGCCGAAACATGCCGCACCAGCCTGGAGGCGCATAACGTGATCCTGGCCGTGGGCCAGAAACAGAGGGCCGGGGATTGGCCCCAAGGCATGCTGAACCCCCTAACCTTGCGGCCGATTTCGGATTTCGTAACCAAAAGTGTTCTGGGCCGGGAAGGCTGGTTCTCCTGCGGAGACCTGGAGACGGGCCCCTCCTCGGTGGCGGAGGCCATGGCCTCGGGCCTGGAGGCGGCCGTTTCCGCGGACCGTTTTCTCCGGGGCGAAGGGCTGGACTGGGGCCGGGATTTTTGGAAAGGGGGAATGGTCCGGGAGTACCGGGCCGACCTTTCCAGGGCCGTGGGGGGCCGCAGAAAAATTCTGGAGCGTCCGGATCCGGCCCGACGGCGACTGGAGACGGAGGCGGAACCGGCCCTGGACCCTTCCCAGGCCCTGGCCGAAGCCCAGAGATGCCTGAGTTGCGGCCGGTCCTTTGAAATGAACCAGACCTGCTGGTTCTGCCTGCCCTGTGAGATCGAGTGTCCGGTGGGAGCCCTGGAGGTCAGGATGCCCTACCTGGTCCGCTGAGACAGGGTATCGAAGTTTATGAGATGGAGAAGACAATTATTTGGCCTTGTAAATAAGTTCGGGAAAGGAGGAAGACGTGTTGAGGATTGAAGGGTTGATCAAAGCAAGCCTGGTGATCGCGGCGGCGATGTCCCTCTTGATCGCCTCCCCGGGGACGGCCGATGCGGCCCAGAAGGTCCGGCTGGTCTACAGCAGCGTCCACATGGGTTATCTGCCCCGGATCGTGGCCCTGGAAAAAGGGTTCTTCGCCCAGGAGGGGCTGGAAGTGGAGGCGACCAATATTCCGGGCGGTTCCAAGGCTGCCGCGGCCCTGCTGGGCGGCAGCTGCGATATCGTTAATCTGGCCTACTTTCACGCCCTGAAGGCGGCCCGCAAGGGCTTCGACGTGGTGGCCTTCGCCTGCCCCCTGAACCAGTGGCCCATGGCCTATCTCATGAAACCGGAGATGATGAAACAGAAGGGCATCACCAAGGAATCGTCCATCGACGAAAAAATCAAGGCCATGAAGGGCCTGAAAATCGGCTGCACCTCTCCGGGCAGCGGAACCGATCTGATCCCCAAGGCCTTTTTAAAGAACCGGGGAATCGACCCGGCCAAGGATGTGCAGATCGTGCCTTTCGGCAAATGGAAGGCCGGGGTGGCCGCCTTTGAGAACGACAAGATAAACGTCTTCCAGTGGGTCTCCCCCATCCCGGAGATGCTGGAGGAAAAAGGCCTGGGCACGATCTTGTTCAGCATGGCCAAGGGCGAGGTGCCGGAGTTCAACGGCTATTCCTGGGACTCCTTTTTCACCACCCGGGAGTATCTGGATAAAAACCCGGAGGTCATGGCGGCCTTTTCCAAAGCCCTCCTGAAAGCCGTCAACTATATTCACACGGACAAGGCCGGGACCATGGAGATCATCGCCAAGACCTGGAAGGACGCCACACCGTCCCTGCGGGAGGAGGCCTACAACTCCATAGTCAAGGCCGTACCTAAAAAGCCTGTGCTTACCAAAAGCGGCTGGGAGATCAACATGAAGCTCCACTTCGAGGACGCCCCGGCCGATGAGAAGGCCAACATGGCCTTTGAAAAAACCGTCAACAACACTTTTATGGAAAAAGCCCTTCAAACAGACAAATAAGTAACTCCCATTTTCTGGGGGGCGCTCCGGCGCCCCCCAGAACGGAATTCTCCGGGGCGGATAAAGGATCAGGGATCATGACCCATTTTCCGGAAAAAACAAGGGACCCCATGGACACCAGGGAACTGCGCGCAACCTTTGATCAAAGCGTCAGGCAACGCAGAAATCTGGTCATTGTTTTGAGAATCGGATTCGGGATATTTTTTTTGGGGCTTTGGGAACTCTGTTCCCGATGTCTGATCGATCCTTTTTGGATAAGCCGTCCTTCTCACATAATCGGCCGGCTGTGGGAATGGTACTCCACCGGATTCTTTTTCAGCCATCTGGGCGCGACCATGCTGGAAATCGGGGCCGGCTTCACCCTGGGCCTGATCCTGGCCGTGATCGTCAGCCTGCTTCTGGGAACCAGGGACACCCTGGCCAAGGTAATCGATCCCTTTATGATGGCCCTGTGGAGCGTGCCGGGAATCGTTTTGGGCCCCCTGTTCATCCTCTACTTCGGCATCGGCTTCACCTCCAAGCTGGTCCTGGTCACGGTGACGGTGTTTTTTCTCATATTTTTCAATACGTTCAGCGGTATCAGGGCTGTGGACAAGGAATGGATCAACGTTCTCCGGATCATGGAGGCCTCCCAGAAAAACATTTTCACCAAGGTCATCCTGCCCGCCTCGGCCCTGTGGATCTTTTCCAGTTTTAAAAACGCCATCCCCTACGCCCTGGTGGCCGCCGTGGTGGGCGAGTTGATCGCCTCCCAACGGGGAATCGGGTTTCTGATCCAAGAGGCCTCCGGAGTCATGGATACCACCGGAGTCTTCGCCGCCCTGTTCAATCTGATGCTGGTGGGGCTGATTCTCAACGAGATCGTGGAGCGGAGTGAGAAACGGGTTCTGCACTGGAGGAAAAGCGAGCAATGAAACCGCAACCGGCCATCCAAGTCCGTGATGTCTATAAATGGTTTATCAGTAAGAACAGCGAAGTCCTGGCTCTGGAGGGGGTCAGCCTGGACATCCAGGCCGGCGATTTCGTGGCCTTTGTGGGCCCCTCGGGTTGCGGCAAATCGACCCTGCTCAACATGGTCGCGGGGCTCCAGGAGATCACGGCCGGGAGTATCTGCTACCAGGGCCGGGAGATCAAGGGGGTCAACACCCAGGTCGGCTACATCACCCAGCACGATTCCATATTCCCCTGGCGCACCGTGGAAGCCAATGTGGAACTGGCCCTGGAGTTGAAAAAGAGGCCCAAGCCGGAACGGGAGGCCAGGGTCAGGGAGATGATCGATCTGGTGGGACTGGCCGGATTTGAGAAGAGCTATCCCAGCCAGCTGTCCGGGGGCATGAGAAAGAGGGTGGGCTTGGCCCGGACTTTGATCTACAAGCCCGAGGCCCTGCTCCTGGACGAGCCCTTCGGCGCCTTGGACGCCCAGTTGACTCTGACCCTCCAGGACGAGCTTCTCCGGATATGGGAAAAGACCCGGACCACCATGGTTTTTGTGACCCACGATCTGGGCGAGGCCATCGCCCTGGCCAACAAGGTGGTGGTTTTCACGGGCCGCCCCGGCAAAATCAAGCTGATCAGGAATATCGAAATCCCCCGGCCCCGGGATGTGTTCCGGATCCGTTTCTCGGCCTTGTTCGGAGACCTTTACGAGGAGATCTGGGCCTCCCTCAAGGAAGAGGTAGGCAAGGGGGAGGAGCTGTGAAAGCCTCGGTCGACCATAATCCCCCGGTAACCGGGGCGGATATCGACCTGGAGAAACTCCGCCGGGCCAGTCTGCCCTCCTTTTACGAGCGCCACCTTAAAATCCAGCTCTACCGGTTCATTCTGGTGGTCTGTTTCCTGGGCCTGTGGCAGCTGGTTTCCGGCCGCCTGATCCCGGCCAACTGGATCGCCAGTCCGGAAATGGTGGCCCGCACGGCCTGGGGCTGGATCTCCTCCGGGATTCTCATTTTTCACCTCAAGGTCACCTTTATCGAAATGGTGGTGGGCTCCCTGATCGGGGCGGGCCTGGCCATCGCCATTGGTTTCGCCCTAAGCTCCAGCGCCCTCCTGGCCGAAGCGCTGATGCCCTACATCTCCGCCTTTTACGGCATTCCCAGGATCGCCCTGGCGCCCCTGTTCGTGATCTGGTTCGGCATCGGCATCACCTCCAAAATCGCCCTGGTGACGGTGGTGGTCTTTTTCCTGGTTTTCTTCAACGCCTTTGTGGGGGCCCGCAACGTGGACCGGATCTATGTCGACACCATGCGCCTGATGGGGGCCTCCAAGTGGGATCTTTTCAAGAAAGTGACCCTGCCCCATTCGGCCGGCTGGATCTTCGTGGGCTTGCGCTTCGCCCTGCCCCGGGCCCTGATCGCGGCCGTGGTGGGCGAGATCATCTCCTCCAACCGGGGCCTGGGCTATCTCCTGGAGGAGTCGGGCGGCATGTTCGATGTGGCCGGAATTCTGGTGGCCGTGGGCATCCTGGCCCTGGTGGGGGTTCTCCTGAACAGCGGTTTGAATCGCCTGGAAGAGGTGACCAACCGCTACCGGTTCCTTGATTGAAATCGGAGCCGACCGCTACGGTGATTCCCAGACAGCTGTTGCGGAGAAAAGAAGTTTATCCGTGCAGCATCCGATTCCGCCCCGTTTGATTTTCCCCCGATACCTCTCCGGGGTGATAGTCACCACCCCGGACTATCTATTTTGGGTGACAGTAGAAGGGGTTTTTTTACAGCGACCTTCTCCCGCAATAATGGATCCGGGTTAGGCCCCCTTTCCCTTCACTCATCTTTGCCCGCTTAAAGGCAACACCTCCTCCCAATAACCTATTCGGCTTTGCCGGAGAACTCACTCGAGCTTTCGCCAAATGTTGTGTTCAGCGGTTTAGGCGGTCATTATTTCTTCCCTTGTGCCGTTAACAAATCTGACTCCCTGGATGACATCAGCCAGGAGTTTTGATCCATCCACCCGCCGCCATTTCTTTTCGGCACGTTGGCTGTCTGATGCACCCAACAGCGTTGAGTCCGGGTATCGCCGTAGATGTGGGGCAGAGCCTTTCAAAAAACTAATGCCCCGTCGCCCACGGCCAGCTTGGGGCTGACTCTCAGGCCTCGCCGCCTCTCTACATTCCCTCAAATACGACTTTTGGTTATAGCTCGTTCATGTCCGTGGAGGGTGCTAAGATCAAAATCAAGGCTTGACGCAGGAACTACAATGAGAGCCGGCCTGACATGTCCCTGGGTTGCCTGACCCTGACTGAGTTAGCCATTCGCTCCAGGGATATCCCCGGAGCGAATGACCCCGTGGAACGCCGGGGATCCACCTAACCCCTGGACCTATTTCGGGGAGACTTCCAACCTTAGCCCATTTTAACTCCTTACCTGGATCGGCCTAAGGAAGGGGCAGGTCACTGTTTCCGGGGAGAAGGTCAGCGGCGGCTTATAGTTACTCAACTCCTGATATACTAAGGGGGGACATTATTTACCAACACCAAGAATTTTAGCTATAATTAGGAAAAATTAGGGGAAACTATGGTGCAAGGGCAAAGATGCGGGTTCATAATTCAAGAGGGGCGCTTTCAATAGTCAGGATATGGTAACGCTTGCCTTTTTTGCGGATTCCCTGTAAAAGTTATCGGAATAAATGATTATATCATTAACACATTAATCGGAACGGAACCTGCCCACATGCTGAAAAAAGCTAAAAACAGAAGCCTGGTGGAGGATGTCACCAGGCAGATAGAAGGGGCCATACTGGCCGGCGAATATACCCCCGGCGACAAGTTGCCTGCCATGCGGGAGCTTCAGGAAATCCTGGGCGCCAGCATAGGAACCATCAGGGAGAGCCTGGCGATTTTGGTGCAGAAAGGCCTGATCGAGGTTCGAAAAGGGGTCAAGGGAGGTTTTTTTATTAGAAAAATGACCGCTAAGCCCATGGCCGAAACCCTGGAGATGCTGATGCGCTACCAGGCCCTTACCCCCCAAGAATTGTACGAGTTCAGAGCCAACGTCGAGGGGGGCTTGATCCGCCTGGTTGTGCGTAAAGCCGACGCCGGCCAGCTCCAACACCTGACTGGTTATCTGGTTGAGTTCGAGGCCTGTCTGGACCAGGGGAAACCGGGGTGGAAGAAATTTATCGATCTGGAGAGGCAGTTCCGGACGGAGTGCGTGGAGCTGGTTGGAAACAGGACCTATAAAGTCGTGTTGACGCCCATAATCAACAACCTGGGCCAATACGCCTGCAACACCCTGCCGGTCGACGACCAAACCGCCAGCGATGTGACCCGGCAGGCCTACAGCTTCTGGGTGAAAATAATGCCCGCCATAGCCCGGCGGGATGGTGAGGGTGCTTCCAAGTTAATCGAGGACCTGCTTTATCATTTCATGAATTTAGTGACGGACAGCCTGCGACGAATGAAAAACGAAAAATTTAATAGGCCCTAAGAAGCATCTCTACTTACCATCCGTGAAGATGGCCGGCCATCCGCCCATATGATCTAACTCTGCAGATCGCTTAACTTATTTCCGCACCTTTCCCAAGGCCAGATTCTGATTTGGGCCCAGGTTGAAACTGTTGCCAAGGCGGCCCCGGCTTTTCCGCTGCGCCTTTCAGAAAAGTGCGGTTTTTGGAACGCTCACGAATCGCTGCCTGATTTCAAGGCTTCGATTCGGTGGGCTGTCCAAGGCCCGCTTCGGGAGTGTCACGCAACATGCTCAAGTTGGCCGGAAGAGTCTCTCTGGCATTGAGACAGCCGGGCGGGGCAGGGCCGATTGTTGTCCCGGGTCAGGAGTAATCCGTCCCGGGGAGTACGCCCTATTCTTTTCAAAGAGCCTTCCAGTCCCTGTTGAAGCCCCGGTAACGGCTTTATCGCCGCCCACCACGGGCGCTGGCCCCTGGCAATTTCGCCCAGGAAATGTTCTTGCGGTCATGATAGCCACCCTAACCATTTTGTTATATAAAACTGGCCGGATAAATTTGTAATTATAAATAATAATCAAATATATAGAATGATATCATAGTGCCATTCAAAATATAATATTATCTATAAAGTATAATATGTGGTATCTAAATAATCAAATTATTAAATCATTAGATATTTATTGACTTCCCTGTTTTCTTGATCTAATAATTAAAACATTAGAGGCCGGGTACTGCTTTTTTGTTCCTCTGCTGTATGGACGCTGCCGCTTTATAAAGAGGGTCGTTTGACCAAAGGAGCGACTGATGCGTAGCCTGAAGCAAACTCTGATCCTTTCCGGGTTCATATCGCCGGACCTCTATGTTCTCTTGTGCACCCACCAGAACGGCATTTTTTATTCTCCAAAAAGTTGTAAAACCCCAGGAGGAAGGTGAGATGATCGAAACCAACATAGCCTTGAAGGCTACTCCCCACTTTAGAATGCTGACCGACGACCAGGTGGAACGGATCGCCCTGGCCTCCTTCGAGGTCCTGGAGAAAGTCGGGTTTAGGGTTTTCCACGCCGGGGTAAGGCAGATGCTTAAGTCTGCCGGGGCGGTCGTCCGGGACGAGTCGGTCAAGGTCCCGGAGTTCATCGTCCGGGGCTGCCTGGCCACAGCTCCCAAGGGTTGGACCATTTACGACCGTTCGGGCCGCCGGGCCATGGACGTCCGCGGGCGTAAAAGCTACTACGGCACCTCCACGGCCAGCCCCAACACCAAAGACGCCCTGACCGGCAAGTATCACGAGACCAGGGTCGAGGACCTGGCCAGGGCGGCCAAGGTGGCGGATGCCATGCGGAATATCGATTGGGTCATGCCTTTCGGCTCGGCCCAGGATGTCCCGGCTATAGCCGCCGACCTGCATGAGTTTTACGCCACCGTGACCAATACGACCAAGCCCATTGTTTTCTTGACATATTCGAGCAGAGGGACGGAACTGGTTTACGACATGGCCGCGGAGGTGGCGGGAGGCGTGGACCAGCTTAGGGAGAAGCCTTTTCTCATTCTTTATCCGGAGACTATTTCACCCTTGATAATGCCGGAAGCGGTGGCCGATCGCATCTTTATAGCGGCCGACCGGTTTCTGCCCCAGATGATGGGTCCGGCCATCCAGCCGGGAGCGACAGGGCCGGTAACCATGGCCGGGGCGGTGGCCCAAGGGGTGGCCGAGGCCTTATTCGGGCTGGTGGTGGCTCAGTTGAGACGACCCGGCTGCCCGGTGGGGCTGGGCTGTAATTTCGGAATCATGGATATGGCCCAGGCCCTGATGAGCACGGGCGCTCCGGAAATGAGCCTGGCCCTGGCCGCTCAGGCCGAGGTGGCCCAGTATTTCGGCCTGCCTAGCTGGGGCCTGGCCGGGGCGACCGACGCCAAGGTGCTGGACGCCCAGGCCGGAGCAGAGTCTAATTTTCATATCCTGGTCCAGGGTCTGGCCGGGCTGAACCTGATCCACGATGTGGGTTATATGGATATGGGCATGGCCTGCGCGGTGGAGCAGATGGTGGTCGGTGATGACCTGATCGGCATGACCAAACATCTCTTGAAGGGTCTGGAGGTCAACGAGGAACAGCTGGCCTTGGAGGTCATTGAACGGGTCGGCCCGGGAGGACACTTTCTCCAGCAGCGTCACACCACCACCCATTTCCGGGATGTACTTTGGCGGACGAAATATTTCACCCGCCAGCCTTCCGACGCCTGGGCAGCCGGCGGTTCCAAGAACATAGAGGATCGGGTCCGGGAGGAGATTAGGCGCATCTTGGAGACTCATCAGCCGGCCGCCCTGCCCGATGGCGTCTTGGCCGAGTTGGAACGGATCAAAACCGAGGGACAGAAAGAGTTGACCAGCCGGTAAGGAAAGGCCGGCTAAAAAAGCTCAGGGAGATATTTAATGGCAGTTCAAAGCATTTATCAGGCGGTGTTGGGTTTCGACGAGGCCAAGGTGGCGGAATTGACTCAGGCCGAGTTGGACTCTCAAACGGATGTTCAGGAAATTTTGAACGAGGGCCTGATTGGGGCCATGGACGAAGTCGGACAGAAATTTTCGGACGGGGAGCTGTTCGTGCCGGAGATGCTCATGGCCGCCCAGGCCATGAAGGCCGGGCTGGCCGTGATCAAACCCTTTCTGGGCGACGGCCAGGCCCAAGCCAAGGGGACGGTGGTCATCGGCACGGTTAAGGGAGACTTGCACGATATCGGCAAGAACCTGGTGGCCATGATGTTGGAGGGAGCCGGATTCAATGTGGTCGATTTGGGGGTGGATGTGGACACCGACGCCTTCCTGGCCGCCGCCAAGGAACACTCCGCCGGAGTGGTAGCCATGTCGGCCCTGTTAACCACGACCATGCCGTCCATGGAGCAGACCGTGATGTCTTTCAAGGAACAGGGCTTGGGGGTTAAGGTCATAGTCGGAGGAGCGCCGGTGACCAGCGGCTTTTCCTCTAAGATAGGGGCCCAAGGATATGCCGAGGATGCGCCCAGTGCGGTCAGATTGGCCAAGGAGTTGATGGGCCTTTGAAGCGAAGGTAGGGACGGAGTCGACCGGGGCGGACGATCTCGTTTTGTCCCGGTTGATGATGGGCGGTGCGACCCAGCGAGTCAAACCGAATAAAAAGGAGGTGGAACGCAGAGTAACCCCCAGGACCCTAAGAATCCTGCGGTTGGGTAAGGTGGTTCTCAATGCACATCCGAATAACCTGAATACACATAACCTAAAACCCGATTGGGAAGGAGCATTCGATGACCGGTAAGAAGAGGAATTCCTGGTTTTGGGTCGCGATCTGCGGGGCCTTGGCATTGACCTTGGGGATGGGTGGAGTTCCGGCCGTCCAGGCCAAGTCGCTCAGCCTCAAGCTGGCCACGGCCGATGGCACCAAGGGCAGCCCTGCTGGAGACAGCCTGGATTACTGGGCCAAACTGATCGAGGAAAAGTCAAAAGGGGCCATCAAGGTCAAGGTTTATTATCAGGGCGAATTGGGCGGGCAACAGGAGACTTTCGACCAGTTCATCATGGGCGACATCGACATGATGCTGACTTGGCCCATGACCTCCTACGACAAACGGATCGGAGTTATTTTCGCGCCCTACATGATTTTGAACTGGGAAGATGCCCTGGCTGCCTTTAAGCCAGGTGGATGGATGAACAAAATCTTGGACGAGCTTTTCTCCGAACTGGGCCTCAAGTTCTTCGGCGCCTGGCCCGAAGGGTTTAACGGCATCGGTACCCGGGGCAAGTACGCCACCACCATTGAGGGAGCCAAGGGCATGAAGGTCAGGACCCCGCCGGCCTTCCCCTGGGCCGACACCATCCAGACCATGGGTTACCAGACCGCCGACATCGCCTGGACCGAGCTTTATACGGCCATCCAGACCGGTGTGGTCGATGGCGATGCGGCCAATATCATCTTCTGGGATTACGAATATTTCCGAGATGTTATTAACTACTACGTTCATACCAGCCACAACTTCATGAGCGCTCTCTTGGCCATGAGCAAGAAGTCCTGGGACAAATTGAACCCCGAGCAGCAGGCCATTGTGGCCGACGCCGCGGCCCAGGTGATGGAAAAGCAGTTTAAGGACGGTCGGGCCCTGGACGAGGGTTACCGCCAGAAGGCCATCGCTCACGGCATCAAATACATTCCCCTCAAACCGGAGGAACACGCCGCCTACGTCAAGATTGTCCGGGAAAAGCTCTGGCCGAAACTGGACCAGGTGATAGGCAAAAAGATCATGGATCAGGTGCGGGCCAACGCCAGCAAACCGTGATCTGAGGCGAACATGATCATACGGGCGCAGGTTCCAGAGGGACCTGTCGTCCGTATGACCGTTTCTGAAGTCACCTTCGGGGAGGAACAGCAATGTTTTTTGCGAAACTTGACCGGGGGATGCGGCAGGTACTTCGAATTCTCTGCATTTTCCTGAGCATCGCTGTGGCTGTGTCGATGGTCACCGAGATAATCGCCCGGTATTTCTTCACCCATGCATTCCGCGGGCTGCCGGAGATATACCTTCTCCTGGTCATGTGGCTGTACATGCTCGGAGCCGGCCTGGCCAGCGCCAACAGCTCCCACCTGCGTATCGGAATATTGGACCATGTCATCAAGAAGCCGCGAACGAAGTATATATACCGTTTTGTGGTCGCAACCTTGACCCTGATCATCGCCGGCTATTTCGTTCTGTGGGCGGTCGGTTTGATCAGGTGGGCCTTCATAAGGCCCCAGAGCACTTCTATTTTAAGGATGCCCTGGCTTACCTCGCAGGCCAGCATCATGGTGGCCAGCCTTCTGGTGGCGGCCTACGCCGTCCGCGACTTTGTCAAGGCCCTGGGCGGACCCGGGAAAAATGAAGCGGCCGCACCGGCCGGGGGGGGGGATTAGAAAATGGGCGCTCTTGCAGCTATCGCGGCTCTGATTGTCCTCATGCTGATCGGTGTCCCGGTCGCCTTTTCCTTTGCCGGCATGACCATCGTGCTGAGCATTTTTTACGATGTCAATTTTCAATCACTCATGCTGACCGGGTTCTGGAACATGAATTCGGTGGTTCTGATGGCCCTGCCTCTTTTCATCATGACCGGCTATCTGATGCAGAGCGGCGGTCTGGCCAACCGCCTGGTGGAGTTCATCGAATCCATTATCGGCAGGCTCCGCGGCGGGTTGGGCATGTCCATGATTATGGCGGCGGCCATTTTCGGGGCCATCTCGGGCACCGCCACCGCAGCCGTGGCCTCCATCGGCACCCTCATGATCGGCCCCATGGAGGAACGCGGTTACTCCCGGGCCTACACCAGCGCCCTTCTGGGCATCTCCTCCCTGCTGGGCATCCTCATCCCACCCAGCATCACCATGATTCTCTTCGCCGCCGTCACCCGGCAGTCTGTGGCCGCCTGTTTCGCCGCCACTCTGGGGCCGGGTATCCTGCTCATCATCGGGCTGTGCATCGCCAACATTTTCATGCATACCCGCTACAAACCCAAAAATCCCTCGGTGATCAGGACCAGGACAGACAAGGTCAAGCCCCGGGTCGTCCCGGCCACCAGACGGGCCCTGCCTGCTCTGGCCCTGCCGGTTATCATCCTGGGCGGAATCTACGGCGGCTTTTTCACCCCCACCGAGGCGGCCGCGGTGTCGGTCATCTGCGCCTTTATCGTGGGTTCCTGGTTTTACCGCGAGCTTACCGCCGCCGCTTTTTGGCGGAGCGTGGCCGAAGCGGCCGAAACCACCGGAGTCGTTCTGATAATCCTGCTCTTCTCCCTGGTGGTGAGCCGGATTATGAGCATGGAGCGGATCCCTCAGGAGATCACCCGGTTCATGCTGGACACTTTCCACAGCCCGGCCTTTATTCTCCTGGTGGTAAACGTCTTTCTGATAATCGCCGGCATGATCGTCGACGACCTCAGCGTCACCGTTATAATTTCGCCGCTGTTGCTGCCGGTGATGGTCGAAAGCGGGGTCCATCCGGTCCACTTCGCCGCCATAGTTGGAACCAGCGTGGTTATAGGAGCCAACAGCCCCCCCACGGCCCCGATCCTCTATATGGCCTGTCGTATCGGGCAGGTGGAAATTCACGAGACAGTGGGCCCGGCTGTCAAATTGATGACCTTCGTGGCCCTTCCGGTGGCCCTGATCACGACTTACGTGCCGGAGATATCATTGTTTTTCCCAAGATTGTTCGGCCTGATTTGAGGCTGGCGAGACCGAGAAAGAGCTGGCTGTGGGAAACGCCAAGTTGAAACACCAGTTGGCCAAGCGGTCCGAGGAACGAAGCATCTTTTAAAAAAAGCGGCCGCGTACTTTGCGAAAAGCCTGACGTGAAGTATGCGTTTATGAACGAAAATGCAGGCGAATTCAGCATCAGCGCCCAGTGCGGGGTCTTTGGGGTGTCGCGCAGTGGCTATTATGCCTGGCGGCATAGGCTTCAAAACCCAAGTCAAAGGCAGTTTGGTCGGGTGAAGCTGGACCGACCGGTTGCAAAGGTTTCCGCCTTCCGCAAAGGCCGCAGCGGCGCGGTGGGGCCGACCCTTGATCTTGATGAGCGGGAGCATTCATACAACCGCAAGACCGTGGCCAAAAGCACGCGCCGGCAAGGCTGGTGGCCAAGGCGGCCAGGAAGTTCAAGGCCCCCACCGATTCCAGGCGCGATTTGCCTGCGGCGGCGAACCAGACCCTCAAGGTCGAGCTGATCCACGGCGAGAGCATTGCCACCCGTGAAGATATGCGCCGGGCTGTCTTCGAGGCATTGAAGTTGACTACAACCGAACCGGGAGGCGCAGCGCCAACAGCTCCATCAGCCCGTTAGCCCTTGAAACCGATATGGCTGCTTAAAAGTGCCCGTTGTTTCCGGATGGGATCAGATCAGGCCTGATCAATTTGACTGTACCTTAATCCAATCCCAATCTCTGTCCTGTTTTCTTTGACGCCGGACACATATTCCTGCGCCCTAATATTATGAACGCGGTTCAACAGCAGGCTTGACTGGATTTTCCTAGTGTTGTAACGTATAGTACAACAATCTTCCTAGTAAACGAAAGGTCTCGTTAATGCCCAGCAATTCACTTAAGTTCGACGTAACCGGGTTGAGCCGGACTGAGCTTACAGCCTATCTAACCCTGCTGGACAGCCACCCCTTGAACGGCTCCCAGCTGAGCCGCCGCTCAGGTATTTCCCGAGCCAATGCCTACGACGCCCTGCGCTCCCTCAAGCAAAAGGGTTATGTGCTTGAATACGAGGAAGGCCTCTATGTGCCCCTGCCTTCCGAAGAGTTTCTGAAACGGGTGAGGCAGCGTTGCGATTTGGAACTATCCGCACTCAAGGAGAAAATTTTTAGCGCCTCCCGTCAGTCATCTTACGATTATATCTGGGCCGTCCACGGTTACGAAGAGGTTGTGATCAAGGCCCAGGAGATGATCTCCTCAGCCCAAAGCGACCTGTATGTGCTCCTCTATCCAAAGGAGGCCAGGGCTCTGGACTCCCATCTGCTCGAGGCCGTCCGAAGGGGAGTGGAGGTGAAATACGTTTCCATGGGTGAACCTGTGGACAGGTTCGATTTTCAGGTGGTCCACCACAACGCCGAGAGCATCCAGGCCAACAACAAGGGCCGGGTTTTCGACCTGGTCAAGGACAAGTCCGAGGTCCTGGTGGGCATGTTCCGGACCGATAATGAGGACGATTCACCTATTAACTGGGCCAAAAACAACTGGTTTGTGCAAAGCGTCCGGGAATCGGTCCGCCACGATTTTTTCCATTGCCTGATGCACAAGATTTTTTCCCGGGGAGAACAGCTCGGCGAAGAGGAGATCCGGATGTATCACTATCTGGAGAACGACGCCTGGGGCAACGAAGTGCCGGGACGGGCCGAACGCTGATCCGGGTCAATATATATAATTTTAAATAGACAAAAGTTGGAGGAGAAAAATTATGAAAACGCGGAAAATGGAACAGTCCCGGAAACGGGCTTTGGGACTGACCTCCAGGGCCTGGATCCTGGCCTGTCTTGCTTGCCTTACCTTAACTTTGGCCGGCCCCTCCTGGGCCGCGGAAGAGAAGGTCCTGACCGTGGGCCTCAGCACCGAGCCGGTCTCCCTTGATCCCCACGCCATCGCCACGGCCAGCGTCATCTCCATGTGCGCCAACATTTTCGACAGCCTGGTCTTTGTGGACGAGGATCTGAAGACCTGGCCCGGCCTGGCCCAGAAGTGGGAGAACACCGACCCCCTGACCTGGGTCTTCCATCTCCGCCAGAATGTGAAGTTTCATGACGGCAGCCCCTTCACCGCGGAGGATGTTAAATTCTCCATTGAGCGGGCCAAGAACTGGGAGAAGTCGGGCATCAAGTCCCGTGTCCGGTTCATCACCAAGGTGGAGGTGGTGGATCCCCAGACGGTCAAGCTGATCACCGACAAGCCCTTCGCCCCCCTGACCCGGTTCCTCTACTGGGTGCCGATCATGTCCAAGGCCTACGTGGAGGCCAAGGGCCAGGATCATCAGGCAACCAACCCCATGGGCACGGGCAGCTACCGTCTCAAGGAGTGGATCAAGGGCGACCATTTCACCCTGATAGCCAACCGGGAACACTTCGCGGGCCCAGCGTCCATCCAGACCGTGAAGGTTCGGCCCTTGAACAACAACGCCACCAGGACCGCGGCCCTTCTGTCCGGCGAGGTCCAGCTGATCGACTTTGTGCCGGTCCGGGACACCAAGCGGATCGAGGCCGATAAAAAGCTCAAGATCATGACCAAGCCCAGCACCAGGTGCATCTATATCTATATGGACCAGGACCGGGTAAAGAGCCCCAAGATCAAGGGCGACAAGAACCCCTTTATGGATTTGAAGGTTCGGAAGGCCGTGGCTCTGGCCGTCAACAAGGAGGCCCTGGTCAAGCACGTCATGAACGGCTTTGCCGTGCCGGCGGAGCAGATGTATCCCCAGACCGTGACCGGCTCCGATCCGGCCCTCAAGGGACCGGGCCACAACCTGGAGGAGGCCAAGCGGCTGCTCAAGGAGGCCGGCTATCCGGACGGGTTCGAGGTAACCTTCGATACCACCAACGACGACTTTGCCAATGACGACGAGATCGCCCAGGCCGTGGCCTCCCAGCTGGCCAAGATCGGGATCAAGGTCAAGATCAACGCCGCCCCCAAAAAGATCATCTACGCCCTCCAGGGTTCCAGGGACACCAGCTTCGGCACCTCCTACTGGACCTCCAGCATGGGCGACGCCATCCGCTTTTTGGACAACTGCGCCCACGCCAACAGCAAGGACAAGGGCCTGGGCCGGTGGAACATCGGCGGCTACGGCGACAAGGAGTCCGACGCCCTGATAGAGCAATCCGGGAAGTCAGTGGATCAGAAGCTCCGGGAGCAGGCCATGCAGAAAGCCCAGCAGATCTTCCTGGCCCGGGACCAGGCCTTTGTTCCGCTCTATTTCCCGGTCAATATATACGGCGTGAGCGCCGGGCTCAGCTTCACCCCCTCGGCCACGGCCCACCTGGTCTACGGCCGGATGAGCTGGGCCAAGTAAGCAGCCTGCCCGTCTCCGGCGCGCCCGGCGCGCCGGAGACGGGCAGGAAACAGCCCTTTAACCAAGGAGCCCATCGGTTATCAACCCATGCTCAGTTATCTGATCAGGCGAATTCTGCAAAGCGTTCTGGTTCTGCTGGTGGTCAGCCTGATCGTCTTCGTGGTCCTGTACTACTCCGGCGACCCGGTGGAGCTGCTCCTGCCCCACGACGCCACCCAACAGCAGGTGGAGGAGATGAGGGCCTACTTCGGGTTGGACCAGCCCCTGGTCAATCAGTACGTTATTTTTCTAAAAAACGCCCTGCACGGCGATCTGGGCCGCAGCTTCATCTTCAACCGGCCCGCCTTGGGGCTGGTCATCGAGAGGCTGCCCGCCACCCTGGAGATGGCTTTTCTGGCCATGGCCCTGGCTCTGACCCTGGCCATCCCGGCCGGGCTCATATCCGGGGTCAGGCCCAAGTCCTGGCCGGCCAGGATCATCATGCCCTCATCCCTGGTGGGGATCAGCATTCCCACCTTCTGGCTGGGGATCATGCTGGTTCTGGTCTTCTCCGTCTCCCTGGGCTGGCTGCCCAGCTCAGGCCGGGGCGACACTGTGTCGGTCCTGGGCGTGGACCTGAGTTTCCTGACCCTGGACGGGCTCAGACACCTGATCCTTCCTGCAATCACCATCGCCGTGTTTCAGCTGGCCCTGCTGGTCCGGCTGGTCCGGGCCGGAACCGTGGAGACCCTTTTGGAGGATTTCGTCAAGTTCCTGCGGGCCAGGGGTATCGGCGAAAACAGGGTCGTCTATGTCCATGTTTTAAAGAATATCCTCATCCCGGTGGTGACCATGGTCGGCCTTCAGCTCTGCGAGATAATCGCTTTCTCCATAATCATTGAAAGCATCTTCGCCTGGCCGGGCATGGGCAAGCTGCTCATCGACTCCATTCACAACCTGGACCGTCCCGTGGTGGTGGCCTACCTGCTGTTCATCTCCCTGATCCTGGTTTTCATCAACTTTGTGGTGGATTCGGTCTACAGCCTTCTGGACCCGCGGATAAGGCTGCGATGATGGCCATGACCGCGAACAACTCCAGGTGGCTGGATTTCTGGAACGAGTTCAGACAGCGCAAAGGCGGCCTGGTGGGCCTGATTCTGCTGATCGTCCTGATCCTGGCTGCGGCCCTGGCCCCCCTGGTGAGCCCCCAGAACCCCTACGACATGGCCCAGCTTGACCTGGAGAGCAGCTTCAAGCCGCCCCAACTGCTCCACAGCTTGTCCTACGGCCGGTTCATGCTGGGCTCCGACAGCCAGGGCCGTTGCGTATTCAGCGCCGTACTCTACGGCATGCGGACCTCCCTGATCGTGGCCCTGACCAGCACCATCATCTCGGTGGCCTTCGGGGTTCTGCTGGGCCTGATCGCCGGTTACAAGGGCGGCCTGACAGACTCCCTGATCATGCGCATCGCCGACATCCAGTTCTCCTTTCCGGCCATTCTCATCGGGTTGGTGATCATGGCCCTGTGGGGCCAGGGGCTGGTCAAGATCATCGTGGCCATCAGCATCTGTAACTGGGTCTTCTTCGCCCGCCCGGCCCGGGGCTCCACCCTCATGGAAAAAGAGAAGGACTACGTCTCCGCTGCTCGGCTCATAGGAATGTCTCCCACCCGGATCATGCTGGGCGAAGTCCTGCCCAACATCCTGGCCCCGGTCATCGTCATCGCCACCGTCCGCATTGCCAACACCATCCTCTTGGAATCCACCTTGAGCTTCCTGGGCGTGGGCGTGCCCCTGACCGAGCCATCCCTGGGCTCGCTGATCAACAGCGGCTACAAGATCCTGTTCAGCGGGAACTGGTGGGTCTCGGTCTTCCCCGGAGTGGCTCTGATGCTCATTGTCTTCAGCATCAACCTCCTGGGCGACAGGCTCCGGGATATCCTCAACCCCAGGTTGAAACAATGACCGGCCAAGCCCAAGACGGAAATATCATCCTTCAGGTCCAAAACCTGAAGACCCATTTCTTCACCGCCAAGGGCTTGGTCAAGGCCGTGGACGGGGTGGGCTTTTGCCTGGGCCGGGGCGAGATTCTGGGCCTGGTGGGGGAGTCGGGGGCCGGAAAATCGGTGTTGGGGTTTTCCATCCTGGGGCTCATCGACCCGCCGGGCCGCGTCGTGGAGGGCCGCATCCTCTTTGACGGCCGGGACCTCCGGGGCCTCTCCCCTGCGGAGTTGAGGGAGATCCGGGGCGGCCGGATCGCCATGATCTTCCAGGACCCCCTGACCTGCCTGGACCCGGTCTTTTCCATCGGCTTTCAGATGGCCGAGACGCTGAAGGCCCACGGCCGGACCGGCGCTGGGGGCCTCCGGGACAGGGCTGCGGAGCTGCTCGGCCGGGTCAACATCCCCTCGCCCCGGGAGCGGCTCAACGGCTACCCCCACCAGTTCTCCGGGGGCATGCGCCAGCGGGTCGGCATCGCCATGGGTATCTCCGGCGAGCCGGAGCTGATCATCGCCGACGAGCCGACCACGGCCTTGGACGTGACCACCCAGGCCCAGATAATGACCCTGCTCCACCGCCCGGTCCGCAACAAGGGCACGGCGCTGATTCTGATCACCCACGATATCGCCCTGGTGGCCCAGGTCTGCGACACCATCGGGGTCATGTACGCCGGGCGCCTGGTGGAGCTGGGGCCCAAGAAAAAAATCATCGGCCGGCCCCTGCACCCCTACACCCAGGGGCTTATCCGCTCCATCCCGGGGCATCAGGAGCACAAGGGCCGGCTTTTCCAGATTCCGGGGATGATGCCCGACCTGTCCGACCTGCCTCCGGGTTGCGCCTTTGCCCCGCGTTGCGGACTGGCTTCGGAAGCCTGCCGGAAGACCCCGGTTCTCCATGAGGTCGAACCCGGCCGCCAGGTGGCCTGCCACAGGGGGATGGCCTGATGACCGGAAACGAAGGGCTGCTCCGGGTCCGGGATGTGACCAAGCTCTTTCCCCTGCGCCGGGATTTCCTTTCCCGGCTGTCGATGAAGAACTTCCGCCTTCGCCTTTTGGACCAGACGGTCCACGCCCTGAACGGGGTCGGCTTCGGGGTGAAGAAAGGGGAGATATTCGCCCTGGTGGGAGAGAGCGGCTGTGGCAAATCCACCCTGGCCAAGGTCATCACCGGGCTCTATCCGCCCACCTCCGGAAGCGTCTGGTACGGAGAAACGGAAATAAGCCGGCTGGGGTTCCGGGAGCGGCGGCCTTTCCGCAAAAAGATTCAGATGATCTTCCAGGACCCCTATTCCTCGCTTAATCCCAGGAAAAAGGTGGTGGATATCGTGGGCCGGCCCTTGCGGATCAACGGCTTCGTCTCCAGGCGGGACCAGGGCCGGGCCGTGGTCGAGCTGCTCCGCCGGGTGGGCCTGGACCCGGCCTATGCCTGGCGCTATCCTCACCAGTTTTCGGGCGGCCAGAGGCAGCGCATCGGCATCGCCCGGGCCCTGGCCTGCCGCCCGGAGTTCATTGTGGCCGACGAGCCCACCTCGGCCCTGGACGTCTCCATTCAGGCCCAGATACTGAACCTGCTGCTGGAACTGCAGGCCGAGTTCGATCTCTCCTACATCCTGGTCTCCCACAACCTGTCGGTGATCCGGCACGTCAGCGACCGGGTGGCGGTGATGTACATGGGCTATATCGTGGAGAACGGCCCCCTGGAGGCCGTGTTCAGAAACCCTGGCCACCCCTACACCCGGCTGCTCTTTTCGGCTATCCCTGCCCTGGACGATCCGGAGTTCCGGGAGGCCGAGAACCTGACCGGCGAGGTCGCGGCCCTGTTCGGCCCCCCCGTGGGGTGTCCCTTTTACGACCGCTGCCCGGATAGACGCAGGGACTGCACCCTGGCTGTTCCGGAGGAAGTGGAGATCGACCCCGGCCATCTGGTCAGGTGTCACCTTTATCAATAAGCGAATCCGTGGACCATTGAGTGATCGTCATGGATATATTCCGATTCGGCTGTCGAGGGTGTGACCCCGGCGGCACCTAATAGCTAATGAATAACGATTCGAGAAAAAAGGATGTGGCGTCAGGGTTGCACCCCCTGGCACCCATTCCATGAAAATTCCGAATGGTGACCATAGAAGGAACGTCATGAATCCGGACAACCTCAGGGCTGCCCTGGCCGATCTGCCCCTTATCGACAACCATTGCCATTTTTTCCGGGCCGAATACCAGCCCCACGACCTGGCCGCGGTGCTCAACCTCTCCACCCTGGAGATGCCTCCGGACCAGCTTGGCCAAACCATGGTCTACCGCCTGATGCTCCGGGAGTTGGGACGGTATCTGAATCTGGATGGAGATCCGGAGACGGAGGTGCTGGCCAGGCGGGAGGAGCTGATGGGCCGGGATTATCCCGGCTGGGTGGCCGGGCTGCTGTCCCATGCCGGGGTGAAGGCGCTGCTGGTGGACACGGGCTACAGCCCGGCGGCCCAGCCCCGCGAGAGTTTTGAGGCGGTGAACCCCTGCCGGGCCTATTACATCTTCCGCATGGAGACCGTCCTGGATCCGCTGTGGGAGGAGTACAGCCAGGGCCGCCTGGATCTGGGGGCCGTGGAAGACAGGTACTACCAGGCCCTGGAAGAGGGGTTGAGCCAAGAGAAGGCCATCGCCCTCAAGTCGATCATCGGCTATCGCACCGGTCTGGAGGTGGGCCCGGTGAAGCGGTCCGAGCTTACGGGCGGGGGCGCGGCCGAGAAGCGGTTCAGGGACTATTTTTTGTTTCAGACCCTGAAGCGGATCGCCCCCCGGAACATGCCGGTCCAGATCCACGCCGCTTTCGGTGAATCCCACATCGATATCCGCCGCAACCATCCGGCCATGCTCAAATTCATCCTGGACCAACCCGAGTTCCGGAACCTGCCCCTGGTCCTGGTTCACGGCGGGTATCCCCGCTGCTTTGAGGCCGGATTTCTGGCCTCGATTTATCCCAACGTCTACGTGGACCTCTCGGAGATGATCCCCTTTGTCCCCCTGGGAGCCCGGCAGGGTGTTGTCGATATCCTGAATATGTGCCCCTTCAACAAGGTCCTCTACGGTTCCGACGGATTTCTGATCCCCGAGATCCACTGGCTGGGAGCCGGGATGATCAGGGAGATCATGGCCGGGATTCTGGGGGAGCTGATGGAGTCGGGAATCTTGGGCCAGGGCGAGGCCGTGGAGACGGCCCGCCTGATTTTCGCTGAAAACGTCCGAAAGCTCTACAACCTGGATATGACAGAATAATGAAGCATTATTTTTTATAACCCATCAATTAACAGTTCTTTGCGGCGGCTCCGTCTACCCGGACAAACCCAATTTGCGCATCCGATGCTGCAGAGTCGAACGCTTCATCCCCAAGATCTCGGCCGCGCCTCCAGGGCCGGAGATTTTCCCGCCCGTGTCCTCCAGCACCAGTTGAATATATCGGCGCTGGAGTTCTTCCATGGAGGGTTTGTCTGTGGAAATGCGATGGACCAAACGTTCCGCACCTGAGGATTTTGTGGGTTGGTGGGACATGTTGAGATCGAATGGGCCCTGGCCTGACAGAATAACGGACCGCTCGATCACGTTTTTTAATTCTCGGATGTTTCCGGGCCAGGGATAGGCCTTCAACATGGCTTTATGTCCGCTGCTCAGCCTGGGCAAGGGAAGATGGTATTTCCGGCAATAATGATCGAGGAAATGTTCGGCGAGCAGGACCACATCGCCGCCTCTCTCCCGCAAAGGCGGGACGATGAAGGGCACCACGCAGAGCCTGTAGTAAAGGTCCTCCCTGAAGTTGCCGTTCTCGACCTCCTTGACCAAATTACGGTTGGTGGCCGCGATCAGGCGGAAGTCCGAAGTCCTTATAACGATTCCCCCCACCCGAATGAACGACCTGTCTTCGATGGCGCGGAGAAGCTTTACCTGAACCGCTTTGGGTATCTCTCCCACTTCATCGATGAAGAGGGTACCCGTGTGGGCCAGTTCCATCCGCCCCGGTTTCTGGCGGTCGGCTCCGGTGAAGGCCCCTTTTTCGTGCCCGAATATTTCGCTTTCCACAAGCGGCTCGGGAATGCTGGAGAGATCGATAGCCATGAAAGGGCCTGTGGCGCGATGGCTCTGATCGTGAATCCTTCGGGCCAGAACCTCTTTTCCCACACCGGTTTCGCCCAAGATCAGCACCGAAGCATCCGATGCGGCGACTTGATCGGCCTTGGCGGTCAATTGGCTGAAGGTGGAACCGAAATCCCTGCTGAAATCAGAGGCCCATTTCTTCACGGTAGTGATTTCTCCGAGGGTCATCCGGGATCTCTCTTCCGTGCTCTTGGCGTATTCCAGGGTTCTGGATGTAAAGTTCCCCAGGCTTTGGGCGATTTCCAGGAGAATGAAATTATCGAAAAACTCCAGTGATCCAGGTAGAAAACGCATGTCACAGTAGATCACCACCGGGGCCGGTCCCCCGATTTCGAGGGGCAGGCAGACCACATGAAAGATCACCTCGCGGGAGGATCCTTGAGCCACCACGGGTAGGCGCGTGACCACCGGCTCTCGAACCTTGAGTGCTTTTTTGACGACAGCCAAGTGGGTCTGGAAATTGTTTTCCAGGGCCTGGGCCGCACTCAGATTGTATCCTTTGCGCAGTCTGACCCGTTTCCCTTTAGACCCTTTCTCCAGAGAGAAAATCCCGCCCCGCTCGGCCTCGAAGAACTGACAGGCGGCATTCAGGAGCTGCGTCCAGACTTCGTCCGGTTCTCCCACGGGTATCAGGCCGCCCACCATTTCTATGTACCGCCTTAACAGATCCTTGCCGGGGTGGGTCGGGATGCCGGAAGCCTCCCGGCCGCCGATGAGGACTCTGAGTTCTGCGGGGAACTCATCGGCCTCCAGACCGATCCATCCTTCCCAGGACTTAAGGGCCAGGACCCTGGCCTTGGCCTTGGCGTTCAGGCCCAACTCCAGGAGGGCAAGCTCCGCTCTGGTCTTGGCCAGTTCGATGGTCGCCCCGGACCGCTCAAGCTCGGATTCGCTTCTCAACAGGAGCGATTCTATTTCCTTATGGCCCGCCCCTCGGCTCCGGCATTCTCCGGCCCTGATTCTCAGAGCCACCCCCCTTAATAGGACATTGATTCCGTCCAGCGCCGCCTGCATCTCTTTGGGGTATTCGCAGCCGGGGATGGGGGCGTAGCCCATCTGATGAAACAGGGAGAGCATTTCCAGAAACCAGGGCATGGCATAATACGGCCTCGGAAACCCGGCCTGGCGCACTTCACCCATGCACTGAGCAAGGGTTTCATACGATTCGTGGAGTCGCCCTTCCAGAAAATGATGATAGGATAAAGCTCTGCCCGCCCAAAAAAGGCTCAAGGAATCGCCGGAGGCCTGAGAGACTTTTACCGCCTCCCTCAGATGGACCATGGCCTCATCCATTTTTCGGCACATCAGCAGGACCTGGCCGAGGGTGGCTCGCAGGAATATGCCGGGCCGTTCCGCGCCGTCCGACAGAATGCGACGCCAGTGGGAATCCAACACCCCGATCGCCCGGGAGAAGTGTCCCATAAAGGCCCAACTCATGGCCAGAATCGTCGGTCTCATGTAGTCCGGTATCCGCTCAATGTGGAAAAGGGGCACGGACACCGCTTTTTCGGCATATGCAGCCGCTTCTCGGATGAGGCCCTGAGTATAGAAAAAGGAGGCGTAGAATGGTGACGAACGGGCGATCATGTCCCGGTCGCCCATCTCCGCAACCAGGTCAAAGCCCTTTTGGGAATCTTGGACAGACTGATCGAGCATGCGCAGGAATACGGCGATCCGGCCTGCGTGCAGGTGCAGCATGGCCCGAAGACGCTGGTCTCCCAACTCCAAGGCGGCCTCTTCAGCCTCCAACAGCAGTTGCCGGACTTCGGCGTGCCCCTGTCTGAGCAGGTAGCAAAGATCCGAGAGCATAAAAGTGGCATTTAGGAAGAGCCTGCTTTCGTCATGGCCCTCCAGTCGGCCTCTGAGGAGGAAGACACCTTCCCGGCAGTATTCCAGCGCGCCCTTCAAATTGCGCCGTTGAATCTCCTTTGTGGCCCGGTCGTAAAGCATCGGGGAGGCTTCTTTTTCTCGGCCCGCGGCCTTGTATAGATTGGAGATGAACTTTGCCGGAACCTGAGGATATTCTCCTTGTCCGGTGAGCCGATCGATCATTTCAGCGGCAAGTTCAGGTGAAACCAGCAATTCAATTTTCCTGAGGACTTTCTTCGGGATGTTTCCACCCAGGCCAACGGGATCCCCATCCGAGCTTGCCAGCCAGTTGTTTTCCAGGCCCAGGTCAACCGCCTTTTTCAGGTCGCCCGGGCCCAGAGCCGTAAGTCGCCCCAAGCTTTCCAAGGAGAGGGGCTCGGGGCATAAACGGAGGGCCGCCATAACCCTATGCATATCGGCCGAACGCTCAACCACGGATACCTCCTCTTGCGTCGCCTTAAGAAAGCGAGTCCACAACACACCCTCTGATATCGGCTCCTATATGCAGCGGTGGACCCCAGAAATCGGACAGTTGTGTTAGGTTGAATCGGCCATGAGAATAGGAGAGAAGAGATGGCCAAGCGGAAGCAGCACAACGCAACGTTCAAGTCGAGAGTGGCCTTGGAGGCCCTACGAGGGGATCAAACGATCGCCGAATTGGCGGCCAAGTACGAGATTCATCCGACGCTGGTAACCAAATGGAAGAAGCAGGCCGTAGATGGTCTTGCCGACGTGTTCTCCAGTAAGGGCCGCCAGGCCAAGGAAACCAGCCACCAGGGCGAAATCAAGGAGCTTCACGCCAAGATCGGCGAGTTGACGGTGGAGCGGGATTTTTTGGCCAAAGCCTTCGGTCGTTGAGCCGCGCCCGGAGGAAAGAGATGATCGATCCCAATCACGAGAGGCTCAGCATTGCCCGTCAATGCCGGTTGGTGAGGATCAACCGTTCGACGTTCTACTATCAGCCTCAGGGGGAGTCGCCCCTGAATCTGAAATTGATGCGCCTGATCGACCGTCAGTGGATGCGAGCGCCCCATTTCGGCCCCAGGGGCATGACCAGACATCTTCGCCGAAGAGGCTACTGCGTTGACCGTAAACGGATCAGGCGTTTGATGAGAAAGATGGGTATTTCGGCTGTCTATCCCAAACCGAGATTGAGCAAGCCCCATCCCGAGCACCGGATCTATCCCTATCTGCTGCGGGATTTGTCCGTGGATCGCCCCAATCAGGTCTGGTGCAGCGACATCACCTATCTGCCCATGAAGCGTGGCTTCATGTATCTGGTGGCGATCATGGACTGGTACTCCCGTCGGGTGCTGTCGTGGCGGGTTTCCAATACTCTGGAGGCCGACCTCTGCGTAGCCGCCCTGGAAGATGCCCTTGGCCGGTACGGGAAACCGGAAATATTCAATACCGACCAGGGCAGCCAGTTCACCTCCCTGGAGTTCACCGATGTGCTTAAACACAACAACATCGCCATCTCCATGGACGGCAAGGGCCGCTGGATGGACAATGTTTTCATCGAGCGGCTGTGGTGGTCGCTGAAGTATGAATGTATCTATCTCAATGATTTCCCAAACGGAAAGGAACTGAAGACGGGAGTTGGGAACTGGATCGACTTCTACAACTTCGAGAGGGGACACTCCAGCCTGGACGACCGCACCCCGAACGAGGTATATCTCGGAAGCCCGCCAAGCATCCCTGGGCATGCCCAGGGATGGACAAGGGGCATGAAGGCGGCGTGATGATTATCTGTCGATTCAACCTTAGTGCCGCCGCCTGACTGTCCGACCAATGGGGTCCACCGCTATGCAAGTGTAATAACTTCCCCGGCCGCCTGTCAAAGAAAATGCCTAAATACGGTCACTATGCCCATATATGGGTTGTCGGGGAAGGCTTCGGGAATCCGTCTATTTATAAAATTATCTATTAAATCAGTATAATATCCATAGAAATAGATTTGGTATGTTTGTTGCTTTATCCGTAGCTAAAGAAGCCGTCAGCAGCCGGATCATGGCGGGCTGTAATAAAGAAGGAGGGCATGAAAACTTTTGAACAAGCGGAAGCCATGTGGAAAGGCGAGTTGCCGGCGTTTCCCTTGGAACCGGTCAACGAACTGGCGCAGGTTTCTGAAAACATCTGGTTCTTCAACGGCATCTCCAACATGGTGCTCGTGGAAACCAAGGACGGGCTTGTCATCGTGGATCCCGGCGCCTTGGCGATGACGGCCGGCAGGGACGGAACCAAGGAGCAGGATTGCATCCGCAAGTACAAGGCGGTTTGAGCACTCACTCAATCACGTGTCCATACAATAATTTATACCCATGGTCATGGGGATCATATCTTCGGGGGCGAGCAGTACCTGAAGGAGGCCTGCGGGTCGCCGCGGCCTCACCCCCAAGTGGTGGCCCATGAAG
This sequence comes from Desulfarculia bacterium, assembly GCA_963662305.1. GTDB lineage: Bacteria > Desulfobacterota > Desulfarculia. The sequence continues at coordinate 1,119,590 of OY759352.1, forward strand.
CCATCCTGGCCCGGCTTGATCGCTATCAACTGATGAGTTCTCAGATCGAGTTAATCAACCGGAGGCAGTTCGGCGGAGGCGATCAGGAATTGATCACTTTCAAGCCGACCTATAGCCCGCCCAATTTTCTATACCGAGACCCCTTGCAGTTGAACATCGGTGGTGTGCCGGTCCAGGTCCGACATGGTCGGGGGGAGACAGATGACCACAGCTGGGTTTATTTCCCGGCCGCCCGCGTTATCTGCACCGGCGATTTCTTTATCTGGGCCATGCCCAATGCGGGAAATCCCCAAAAAGTTCAGCGATATGCCCTGGAGTGGGCGAGGACGCTGCGGGTCATGGCCACGCTCAGGCCGAAAGTACTGGTTCCCGGGCACGGGCTTTTGATTCTCGGAGAGGAACGGGTGAGCCAGGCCCTGGACGACACGGCGGCCTTTCTTGAGTTGGTTCACGATCAAACAGTGGGTTTGATCAACAGGGGGCTTCCCTTGGATGAGGTGGTCCGTTCGGTCCGCCTGCCGGGAAATCTTTGCAACAGGCCTTACCTGCAGCCGGTTCATGACGAGGCGGAGTTCATTGTTCGAAATATCTGGCGGTATTACGGAGGTCGGTACGATGGCAGACCATCTCACCTGAAGCCGGCTCCGGAAAAGGCCCAAGCGGAGGAGATAGCCGCACTCGCAGGGGGCGTTAAGAATCTGGTGAGGCGGGCGGAGGAACTGATGGCCACGGGCAATTATCGCCTGGCCACCCATTTAGCGGAGTGGGCCTATCTGGCTGCTCCCGATGACCCCGCTGCCCGTATATCGGCACAGCGGGTATATAAGGAGCGGACCGAAGTGGAAACATCGCAGATGGCCCGCGGGATTTTCGCGGCCTCGGCCGTGGAGATCCAAAAGGCTGTTGAATCGGCGGAAGAGGAGGATCTGGGACCGGCAATCGTTTGCGGATCTGACGAGCCCGGGGCTTGATACCCGGGCAGGCGATTTGGCCGAGTTTCCTGGGCTCGGGTGTGGGACGAATAAAAAGAGAGAATAAGGTTCAGACTAAAAACGGAATGTTTTGCAGGAGGAAAGACAGATGAGAATCAAAGTCCTGGTTTCCACAATTGGAGTAGCTTTGTTGGTTTGTCTGGGGTCGGGCATCTGCCCTCCAGGGCCTTGCTCTGCGCAGGAGACCATCAATCTTAAGGCCGCAACTATTTATCCCCTAAAGCATCGCATGGTTACGGATTGCTTTGACATCTATACCAAGGAAATCGAAAAACGGACCAACGGCAAGGTCAAGATCACCTGGTTCCACGCCTCCAGCCTGGTGGGACAGGACAGGATGCACGACGCCGTGGCCTCGGGCATGGTGGACATGGGCTGGTTGAGTATGTTCCAGGATCCTCACTTGTTTCCCCGTGAGTCTGGGGTTGTGCCTTCCCTTCATGGCCGACAGCGCTCTCCATGCAGCCCTGATCGGGCATGCCATGTGGGAGCAGATCCCGGCGATCAAGGATGAGTGGTCCAAATTCAAGCTGCTGGGCCTGGGCAGCTCGGATGTCACCAACCTGGTTTTTGCCAAGAAGATCGCCCCCAAGACTCCGGAGGAACTGAAAGGGTTGAGGATAGGAGGGGGGCTTTCCCAGTTGATGGACATTCTGAAGCTCCTGCCATGCGCCCCGCAGTATGTGAAGACGGAGGATATCTATCTCGGCCTCCAGCGGAAATTGATTGATGGCGTGTTCTTCCCCGACGCCCCGCTGAGGTCCTTCAGATACACGGATGTCACCGAAGGACACACCATGGGCAATTTCGTCGTCACCCCCTATGCGCTGGCCATGCGCAAGGATGCCTGGGACAAGCTCCCCGCCGATGTCCAGAAGGTGTTCACCGAACTGGATCCTTCCCTGATTCTTCTGGCCGGCCACACTTTGAGGAACGAGGGCCAGTGGGTTATCAACGCTCTCAAGAAGAGAGGGGACGCCTTCTGTTACCTCACTCCGGAAGACAAGGTCCAATGGGGCCAGCTGCTCGGCCCGCTGTTTGAACAGTATGTGACCAAACTTAACGAAAAGGGTTACGACGGCCGGGCCATTCTGGCCAAAGTCAAGCAAATATCTGAAGACAAGAGAAAGAATCCCGAGGTCCAGTCCTACGGCTGGTGGAAAACCAGCAACATGGGAAAAGCATGGAAAAAATGATTCGGGCGAACACGTAAGGCTGCCCCCGGAGAATTGAAGAAAGCAAAGGAAAAAGGAGAAATGGCAAGAACACCAAAACGAGTTGCAGTGATCGGGTTTGACTGCCCTCGGCCGAAACTTATGGAAGAACACATGGCCGAAGGATACCTGCCCACGTTCAAGGCCTTATTCGAAGGCGGCGTGGTGGCCGACAACTGCCTGGTACCCTTCCCCACCAATCACGCCTCCCAACTGGGCCGCCATAGCCACCGGGGCGTTGCTGGGTACTCATGGGGTCACTGATTTTTGGATGCCTCATGAGCCGGGTCAGACTCCGGACAGCGTCAACACCACCGCGGCCTTCAGCAGCGAAAACGTGAAAGCTGAATTTATCTGGGACGCCCTGGACAAGGCGGGCAAGAAATGCGTGGTTCTCAACTATCCTGGCTCATGGCCCTCAAACATGAAAAACGGCGTTGTCGTGGGCGGCGCGGGGCTGACCCCGGGTGAGTACCGGAATGGGCTCAGAGGGCTCAATTCCAAGTTCTGCGTGTGCGAAAACCAACTGATCACCACGGGGATCTACCCCAACGCCATCCAGGGCGAGCTCTCCCCGGCGGAGGGCTGGTCCAACCTGGCCGAGGAAGGTGAAGAGCCCCTGGAGATGGAGGCTGAACTCAACTACCCCGAGGCCCAAGCTCCGCCGGCGCCCCTGACCTGGTACGTCCTGGCCCGGCAGTCCGGAGACAAGGGCTATGACCGGATCACCCTGTCGCCGTCAAAGGACTTCACGGAGGCCTTCTGCACCTTGGAGATCAGGCAGTGGAGCCCCAAGATCACGACCGCCATCCAGATGGAGGATGGGAGCGTAAGAACCGTCTTCTTCCGCTGCAAGCTGGTGGAACTCTCCCCGGATGCCGAAGATTTTCGGCTGTTTTTGACGGCTCTGGTGGATCTCTCCGGCCTGGCCTCTCCCAAGGAGGTGCTGGCCGAGATTCAGTCCAACGACGGTGTTCCCGTGCCCAGCGTGGGGCTGGTGGAATACGCCCTGGGGTTGATCGATCTGGATACCTTTGTGGAGTGCTGCGAACTCCACACCCAGTGGCTGGCCGATGCAGCCGTCTGCCTGCTGAAGGATCAGGATTGGGACCTGTTCTGCATGCACTCCCATCCGCCTGATTTCGCCTATCACATGCTCCTGAACGACCTGGATCCGAAAACCTCCTCTGACGAGGAAAAGCGGAAAGCCGTGTGGGATGCGCACCGCAGGATCTATGAAAGCCAGGACCGCATGGTGGCCGATATCATCAAGGCGGCGGGCAGTGATACCCTAACCGTGCTGATTTCGGACCATGGCGCCGTGGCCGACGGTCCTCTGATGAATCCTTATGTCCCTCTGACCGAGGCCGGGCTTTCGGTGGTGAAGGAGGCCGGCGGATCCAAAGACGGCGGCGAAGGCTGGTACGGCGAACTCATCGAGGGCGGCGGCCAGGCAACCAGGGCGGAACCTTCTCTTTCCAAGGCCGTTCCCCAGAGGGTTTGCTACGTCTACGTCAATCTTAAGGGCCGGGAACGCGAAGGAATCGTGGAACCGGAAGATTATGAGAAGGTGCAGCAGGAGATCATCGACGCCCTGTACACCTACGTTGATCCCCGTACCGGGACGAGGCCGGTTTCCCTGGCCCTGACCAAACGGGATGCCCGGATCCTCGGCCTCCACGGAGACAATGTGGGTGATGTGGTGTACGCCGTATACCCCTGGTTCCATACCCAGCACGGCCCCATATTGCCCACGGCGGAGTGGGGCAGGGGATCCTTGAAAGGGCTGTTCGTCATGAACGGCCCCGGCATGAAGGCGGGCGCCCGGCTGGATAGGACTCTGTGGCTCCAGGATCTGGTGCCGACCCTTTGTTATGTGATGAACTGGCCGGTCCCGGCGGATGTGGAAGGGGCCATTGTTTACCAGGTCCTCAAGGATCCGAACTTAAGAAACAAACAGATGGTGAAACTGGAATCAGGCTTGTTGCGGATGGAAGCCGCGCTTGAGCGGAAGAACAGGGAACCCTGGGATAAGCACGACTGCGCCTGATGGCAATCGGCTCCAGCCGGTTTGCAGGACCAGAGAAATTTATCCGCCGAGACGAAGCGAGATGAAAGGAAAATAAGGATCATGGGAAGAAAATCAAAGCGGGTGGCGGTTATCGGTCTGGATGCGGCCATGCATCACCTGATCGATCAATTTATCCCCGAAGGCGTTTTGCCGAATTTCAAGAAGCTCTTTGAAGGGGGAATGGTCGCCGATAACTGTATGGCTCCCTTTCCCACAATCACTCCGCCCAATTGGACGGGTATCGCCACCGGTGCCTTCAGCGGTACCCACGGCATAACCGATTTTCATTATCAGCTGCCGGACAGCCCTCCGGATAACCGCGGCATTCGGGCGGACTTCAACAGCGAGCGCGTTCAGGCTGAGACCATCTGGGAGGCCCTGGACAAGGCCGGGGAAAAGTGCATCGTGTTCAACTATCCCTGCTCCTGGCCTTCCCGGATGAAGAACGGAATCATGGTCGGGGGCAAGTCAATGCAGCCCACCGAAACCAGAGACGGCCTGCCCGGTCTGGACGCCCACCAATCCCATCTGCTCCGACCAGCTGGTCAGCACGGAGATATACCCCCGGCACATTCACGGCGACTTCCAGGATGCCGAGGGCTGGGAAAACGCATCGGACATCGGACCCGATCCTCTGGAAATGGAGTTCAAGCTCGTATACAGCAACGCCCTGGAGGAACCGGCGGAAACCATCTGGTACATGCTGGCCACCCAAAGCTCCGGCGATGAGTACGACCAGGCGACCCTCTCGCCCACCAAAGACCTTAAGGACGCCTTCTGTACTCTGAAGCTGGGCCAGTGGAGCGATCAGATCAGAACCTCGATCATGATGAAGGACGGAACGCCCCGGGAGGTGTTCTTCCGGTGCAAGCTGCTGCAGCTTTCGGAGGATGCAGAGGAATTCCTGTTCTTTATCGGGGCCATGACCGCCCAAGAGTCCCTCTTCAGTTCCCCGCCGGAAGTGGCCGAGAAACTCTTTAAGTTGGACGGTTGCCTGTACCGGGATAATGCTTCGGATCTGACCCATCTGGGATTCATCGACTGGGACACCTATCTGGAGACCTCGGCCGATGTAAACGTCTGGATGGGGAATGCCGTGGACTCGCTGATGAAAAACCACGAGTGGGATCTTTTCATCATGCACGAGCACACCCAGGACTATGCCTGGCATACGGCCATGACGGGCATGGCCTCCGATGACCCCGAGCTCCGCGACAAGGCCTATGACTTCACCAGGAAGAGCCTGGAAATGAATGACCGGATGCTGGGCCAGATCGTGGAGGCGGCAGGGCCGGATACTCTGGTTGTTCTGGTCGGAGATCACGGGGCCGTACCAGACGGCCCCATGTTCGATCCCAACTTGCCCCTGGTCAAGGCCGGGTTGACCGTAATGGAGCAAGAAGATGGCTCCGCCAAGGAGATGGATAAATTTGAAAAGTTCGTGGCGAAGATGGGCTTGGCGGTCACGAATGCTCCTGATTATACCAAGACCAAAGCTGTGCCTCAACGCTCCTGCCACATCTATATCAACCTGAAAGGCCGCTACCCCCACGGAATCGTGGAGCCGGAGGACTACGAGAAGGTGCAGCAGGAAATCATCGACGCCCTGGTTACCTACGTGGATCCGGCGACCGGAAAACGTCCTGTGCGCTGGCCCTGAGCAAGGCCGACGCCAGGATTCTGGGCCTCCACGGCGACAGGGTGGGAGACGTGATCTATGCCCTGCAGCCCTGGTTCGGATCCCAGCACGGGGCCATCCTGCCCACGGCCAAATGGGGCCCCGGCTCGCTGCATCCCCTTTTCAGCATGACCGGACCCGGAATCAAAAAGGGCCTCCGGATGCAGAGGAGCTGCTGGCTTACGGATCTGGTGCCCACCGTATGCTATCTTATGGACTGGCCGGTCCCCGCTGATGTTGAGGGGGCTGTTTTGTACCAGGCCTTTGAAAGCAACAACATCAAGTTGGAGCAGTTGGAAGAGCTCCAAACCGGTCTCGCGGCCATGGAAAAAAAGCTTAAGGCCTGAACCGGTTCAAGAGGATTGTCCAAAACCGATTTGATCGGAATAAGATAAACGACGCCGGCCGGGTCCTCCGGGCGAAACCCCTGGACAAAGGCCCCCGGGGGGCCTGGCCGAATCTCTGTTCGATTTGGGAGACAAAAGGAATTTACCCCCATGAATCGCGGTAGCTGGTTACCGAAGAAGGTTAAACCATAGGATGCGGAAGGGATGGAGTAAATGGACAGGAGTGTGGTGCGGCAGGATTCAGCGGACGCGGCGCCGGGTAATTCTCGGCGAGTCTCCGGATTACTTGAATCAGCTGCCGATTCCATAAAAAATAGAGCTTTTTCTCTAAGCGGTTATGCGGCGCGATTGGCGGTCGTCTTCATTATACTGATGGGTGGACTGACCGTGGTTGACATCCTGTTGAGGGCTGTGTTCAACCGTCCGGTGCCCGAGGTGATGGAGATCAGCCAGTTCCTGCTGGCCATGACCGTATTTCTGGGAATAGGATATACGGCCACCAAAAACGGCCACGTGAGGGTGGACATCCTCTCCGTAAAATTTTCCCCAAAACTGAATGTGTTTATCGGAAGCCTGGGCGGAGCGGCCAGTATCTGCCTGTTTATCGTCATGGGCTGGCAGCAGATTGAAAAAGCTTTAACATCCATAAAAACGCAAGAAGTAGCCCCGGTAACCCAGTTTCCCTATTACCCCATCCTGTTCCTCATCACCCTGGGTTGCGCCCTGTTGGCGGTGGTGATCCTGGCGGAGTTTCTACATTGGCAGGCGGAGATGTTCCGGACGTTTCGCCGGCCCTGGCTGGGAACGGCAAGCGTGCTTGTCATAAGTTCGGTTTTTCTGCTTCTTCCCGCGCTGTTGCCTCTCTTTTCTGTGAAAATGAGCACTTTCACGGCCGGGCTCTGGGGAGTGGCCCTGCTCATGGTCTTCATATTCGCCGGGCTGCCCATCGGATTCGTCATGGGGTTGATCGGCCTTCTGGGGACCTAGTATGTGCGGGATTTCAACTGTTCCATGATAAGCCTGCAGATGACGGTCATCTCCAGCGTGGGGGAGTATTTCTACACCGTGGTCCCCCTGTTCGTGGGCATGGGCTTCGTCTGTTTCGCGGCCAACCTGAGCCGGGATCTGTACAATTCATTCCACAAGGTTTTCGGGGGAGTGCCGGGAGCCCTGGCCATGGCCACGGTGGCCGCCTGCGCCGGGTTCGCCTCCATCTGCGGGGACAGCGGGGCCACGGGGGCGACCATGGGGAGCGTGGCCATCCCGGAGATGCGGCGGGCGAAATACAAGGATTCCCTGGCCACGGGCTGTGTTGCGGCCGGTGGAACCCTGGGGATCCTCATTCCCCCCAGCGTCGGCTTCATCATCTACGGTCTGATAACGGAGCAGTCCATCGGCAAATTATTTGCCGCGGGAATGATCCCCGGCATCCTGCTGGCCTCTCTTTTCTGTCTGATGATTTATGTCCAGTGCCGGATAAACCCGGAGATAGGGCCGGCCGGACCCAGTTTCCCCCTAATAAAAATAGGGTAAACCCCCGGCTATGCCGGGGGACGCACAAAGTTTGACAGATCCGGGAGTGTAAGAGAGCCTCCATTTTCGAACCGTTCAAAGTTCAGAAACATGGAGACTCTCAATGGAAGGCAACCAAAGTCTAAAGCACACGGTGTGGGAATGCAAATACCACCTGGTTTGGATTCCAAAATACCGTAAGAAAACGCTGTATGGCCAGCTTAGGAAGTGTCTTGGACCAGTATTCAAGGATCTGGCAGTTCGAAAGGAGAGTAGGATTTTTGAAGGTCACCTCAGGCCGGATCACGTCCATATGTTGGTATCGGTTCCTCCGAAATACTCGGTAGCTCAGGTGGTGGGCTACATCAAAGGTAAGAGTGCTATCCACATCGCCCGGACCTATACCGGACGAAGGAAGAACTTCACCGGCCAGCACTTTTGGGCCAGAGGCTATTATGTATCGACGGTTGGTCTTGATGAGGAAATGGTCCGCAACTACATCAAGAATCAGGAACGGGAAGACAAGAGGCTTGATCAACTTCAGATGTTCAAATAAAAGCCGCCAAAGGTCGGCGCAGGGCTAACCGCCTTGAGCGGTTCCTATATTACATGCCTCCGGCTTTGCCGGAGGTAGATGACTCGCCAGGGGGCCGAGGTGAAGGGAATGTCCGCCCGGGCGGAAATAGAGAAGGAAACGGACGAAATTTACAGGACCAAGTTCACGGTCATGCATCTGGATGTGACGGTGGATCTGGACGAGAAGGACCGGGAGATATTCGAGGAGGCGAAGAGGGAGATGGAGGCTGGATCTCTGGTGACCTACTCCCTGGCGGACGCCATCGAGATGGACATCACCATGCGGATGTCCGGCGATTGAACGAGGATGCACCGGGCCTCTTGGAAAACTCAAGAGGCCCTCTGTCTGCGGAGGATGGGAGAAGATGCTTTTCCTGACAAACAAAACTCAACCGGAGCTGACCGGGTGGATTTCTCTTCTGGCTGGGGAGGAGGATAAGGAGATCCTGCTGGTGGGGGACGCGGTATTCTACGCCACGAATTTCATGATGGAGCAGTTCGATACCATTGGGGTGGAAGAGGTCTACGTATCCAAGCCGTGTCTGGCCACGCGAGGGGTGAAAGTCTCCGGTCGCTGCCGGGTTGTAGACTACGATGAGATGGTTCCTCTGATCATGGAGGAGCAAGAGAAGATGATCCAAATATAGGGAGGGGAGTTGTTGTGTCTAAAACGCTGACCATCGTGCTGCGCTCGGGGTTGCAGGAGAACGAGGACCCCCTCTTTGCCGTGGGTCTGACCCGGGCGGTTCTTAAGGCCGGGCATAAAGTGAATATCTTCCTTTTTGGGAACGGGGTCAATCTGGCCAACAAGGAGAAGCCCATTGAGGGCCGGGTCCGGATCACGGGTCGGCTCCGCGAGCATCAGGACTGGGGCAGGGTGGGCGACCAACTGGACGAGCTGGCCCGGATGGGCGCCGACATAGCCACCTGTCACACCAACGAGTACGGCCGCGGAACCGAGGCCGAGGAGTATCGGGATGGAGTCAAATGGGGTGATGTGGGGGAAAGCTTTACCCGGTTTATGCTGACCACCGACGTGCTGTTGAGCATTGGACACTGAGGGGGAGGAAATGATCCAGAGCTTGTGCGTGATGATCAGGAGGCCCAAGGGAGAAGAGGCCTCCACCCTGGGGATAAGGACCGCCTGGGCCGTGCATACCGCTGGTCTGGAGGCCAATCTTTTGCTGCTGGACGACGGAGTCTTCACCGGCCTTGATAACCCCGGCTACAATTCGTCTTTGATGAAGGACCTTCTCAAGGAGGAGGGACGGGTTTCCTGTCAGGCCAAGGCCTTGGCCGAACGCGGCCTAAAACAGGCGGATCTCCTGGAGGGGATAGAGGTTATTGAGGATGACGATATCGCCGAAATCATCCAGGAGGCGGAAGGTACTCTTTCATTTTAAGGAATCGGCCCATTTCCGGTTAAGGATTAAGAAAATGGCCCGGTTCGCCCTGGTTTGCGATATAATGGTGTTGCTTGTAACCCGCTAATCGGAATGGACAAATCAGGCCATGGTTCATTGCGGCACGATCTTCTCCCAGATGCTCGAAATCATCCCGAGACATGTTTTCGGTACCCTGGACAAGGCCCACGGGACCGGACGTGCGGCTCGCAAATTCAGCCGCTGGGATCAGTTCGTTCACCTGGTGGCCATTCAACTAACAGGCCGGGTTTCACTCCGAGACGGGGTCAGGTCCATGCGCTCCAGAATCAATAATTTCTACCACCTGGGCGCCAAACCGGCAGCCCGGTCCACCTTTGCCGAGGCCAACGAAAAACGGCCCGGCCGCCCTGCGACGGGTCGGCTACCGGGACAAGGAGACCAGCAGACATTACGTCTTTTTGACCAACCACTTCGACCTCTCCGCCAGGACCATCGCCGACATCTACAAAGAACGCTGGCAGATAGAGGCCTTCTTCCGCTTCATCAAGCAGAACCTGAAGATGCACTCTCCAAGAACTCCTTGAACCGCCAGTATCAAAGAATGATATTGCACATAAAAACAGCCAGTTAACCTTATGCTTCGCTTAACCGGATAGAAATAATTTTTGAATAACGAAAGAAAATTCCCAAATCATCCGGGAAAAATTCCGAAACTGAAAAATTGGTGGAGGCGGGGGGAATCGAACCAGCCCTTTATTTATAAATAAATCAACTTGTTGCAAATTGACTACCTTAAAAATACCCTCTCGAATACCCTCGAAAATATTCCATGAACTATTTTAGCTGAAATATTAGTTATTTAGACAAGTTGCAGCACGCCTGATTCTTACCTGTTTCTACCACCAAATACCTACCTGGGACATGGGAAGTTCCGATGATGTTCTGACGGATTCCTGCTGAGGCCGGTCCTGATTGTGCCGTATCGTCCATTTGACGGTGATTTTTCCAACTATCCAAGATCCTTTAAAGTGGGACAGGGGCAGGGATCGGGTTGGGGTACGGAGCAATTGATGACGGCCGGTCAGTCCCAATCAATTGACCCCACCGAATCCCGTTCTCACCCAAAGCCCTCCTTTTCAAACTTGACCAGGGATATTTTTCTTGACATGCACGCAAACCCTATAATAGCCTGCATGCAGCAACAATGCAGTCTGTATGCATTGAACTTTTTTTGTGAGGCCTGCCGGGCAGATAGGACTCAATGATGGATTTTCTTGATATTTTCGAAGACTTAAAGGAAAGAATAATCTGGTTGAAACTGAAGCCTGGGGCCACTCTGAACGCAGTGGAACTATCCAAGGAGTACGGGGTCAGCCGTACCCCGGTGAGCATAGCTTTAAACCGCTTGGATGCTGCGGGGTTGGTGGTTCGACACGGCAGCCAATTCACGGTCAGCCCTCTGACCGTGAACGGAATCCGGGAGATGACCGAGATCAGGACCGTTCTGGAGATGCAGGCCAACCTCTGGGCCATGAACCGGATCAGCCCGGAGGGGTTGGATGATCTGCGGGCTGTGCGGGATGAAACCCTGGCCCTGTCTCCGGAGTCGAGCAAGGAGGAGATCCTCCGCCTGGACGTCAAGTTTCACCGTATCATCTTCCGGGAGACCCAGAACGAGCAACTGGCCCAGATGCTGGAGCAGTTGCTGGGCCAGTATACCCGCTTCTGGCTCTCCGGTCCGCAGGACCGCAACCCCCATGTCCTGAACCAGGACACTCTGGAGATCATCCGGGCCATCGAGGAAAAGGACGAGGTAGCCCTGAGAGCGGCCACCATTTCCCACATAAAATACTCACTGGACACAATCATGGGGCTCAGCGAGACCCTGAGGGTCGAGCTTGAGATGATAGAGAACGGGGCCGATAAACAAAGCCCCAATCGAAAAAAGGACTTGTAAGCAGGCCGAGAGACGTGGGGTGTTTCACCCGACCTATTGTTTTGCGTTTTAAATCTTAAGCCAACAATCTTTGGAGGAGCCTTATGTTGAGGAAAATCACCCTGATCTTACTTGCCATAACCCTGGTGGTGGGCCTTTGCGCGACGGCGCAGGCTGGCCCGATCAAGCTGAAATTCGGTTCTTACGAGCGTGATCAAGGGTGGATGGCTACCCAGGTGTTCAAACCCTGGATGGACAAGATCAACGCGGACGGCAAGGGTATCGTCCAGGTCGAGTACTACGGCGGCGGAACCCTTCTGGGCGGCAACCCCATGCAGCACCTCAAACTGACCCTGGACGGGGTTGCCGATATGACCCTGGTGCCCTATCCCTACCATCCCGGCCGTTTCCCCGAGGTCATGGTGGCCAATATTCCCTTTGCCGCCAAGACCGCCCTGGAAGGCACCATCGCCATCAACAAACTTTACGACATGGGCCTGCTGAGCGGGTTTAAGGGCCTCATCCCCTGCTGCCTCTTCGTCCAGCCCCAGTTCCATCTCCACACCACCTTCCCGACCCTCAAACCGTCCGACCTGAAAGGCAAGAAGATCCGGACCGCGGGCAAGATGCAGCAGGTCCTGATCGAGGCGGCCGGCGGCACCGCGGTGGCCATGCCCATCACCCAGGTGGCCGAGAACATCAGCCGCGGGGTCTGTGACGGCACGGTCTGCGAATGGCTGGGCCAGACCGGGTTCCGGATCAACGACGTAACCAAGTTCCACAACAACGTCAGCTTCGGCGGCAACGTCATGGGCGTGGCCATGAACAAGAAGAAGTACGATTCTCTTCCGGACGAGGCCAAGGCGGTTTTGGACAAGCACTTCGGCATGTCCTTCAGCAAGGCCTATGCCTCGACCTGGGACGGCGCCATCAAGGAGTGGGACGAAAAGGTGGGCAACGATCCCAAGCACCAGATCGACAACCTGGACGAGGCCCAGTTGCAGGCCTGGAAGGACAAATTCCAGCCCGCGGTCAAGGCCTGGCTGGCGGCCGACCCCAAGAACGTCAAGCTCCTGGAAGTCTACAACGCTGAAATCGCCAAGCAGAGGAAATAGACCCTCATGGTCTTCGCCAAATACGATTGGCTGGTCACCCGCCTGGTGCGGGTGACCGCCGGACTGAGCATCGGGGTGGGGTTGGTCTCCCTCATCGTGGCCATCATCTTGGATGTCACGATGCGGTGGCTCTTCAACTCTCCGATCACCGGAGTCCGCGACCTGTCCAGTCTCTTCATCGCCGTAATCGTATCCGGGTTCTTCGGCCTTCTGCTGCGCCAGGAGGGCAACATCAGCATCCGGTTTCTGGGCAAACTCCTGGGCCAGAGATGGGAGATAATTTTGGACCTTGCGGCCAACGTTCTGACCATGGCGGTCATGGCCCTGGCCACCTACTATCTCTGGCAATACGCGGAATATCTGGCCGACAACGGCGAAACAACCCAGGTCCTGGGCTGGAGAATGGCCCCCTGGTGGCGGGTGGCCACTGTTTTGACCGGAATCAGTCTCCTGGCAGGCCCGGTGGTCATCGGGGAAAAGATCCGCCAGTTGAAAAACCTCGGAGCCGAGAAGTCATGAGCCCCATACTGATAGGATTCCTGGGCATCGTTTTCATGTTCGTCCTGATCCTCTTCCAGGTCCCCATCGGGATCTCCATGATCGTGGTCGGTCTTCTGGGCTTCGGGGTCCTGGCCGGGTTCGGCTCTGCGGCCAGCATCCTGTCCACTGAATTCATCAGCAAGATATCCAGTACGGACAACCTGGTCCTGCCTCTCTTTCTGCTCATGGGCACCTTCAGCTCCGTGGCCGGATTGTCCGGCGACATCTACCGGTTGGCCAACGCGGTCATCGGTCATCGACGGGGCGGGCTGGCCGTGGGCACGGTCGTCGGCTGCGGTTTTTTCGGGGCCATCTGCGGCTCTTCGGCCGCCACAACGGCCACCTTCAGCCGGGTCTCCCTGCCCGAGATGACCTCCCGCAACTACTCCCGGCCCCTGGCCACCGGCTGCATCGCGGCGGGAGGCTGTCTGGGCACCCTGGTTCCGCCCTCAGTCCCCCTGGTTATCTACGGGGTCATGACCGAGCAGTTCATCGTCAGTCTTTTTGTGGCCGCCATCGTCCCCGCGGTCCTGGCCGTCATCCTGTTTCTGCTGGCCATCGTCGTATACGCCCGCATCTTCCCCGAGGCGGCTCCGGCCGGGGCCAGGACACCCATCAGGGAAATGCTTCTCACTCTCCGCAAATGCTGGGGCGCCGTGGTTCTGGTAATCGCTGTTCTGGGCGGAATCTACGGCGGAATCTTCACCGTCAACGAAGGGGCCGCCGTGGGGGCCGGGCTGTCTCTGATCTTCGTCATCATCCGCAAGGCCCTGACCAAAGAGAACGCCTGGGAGATCATCCGGGAGACTGTGGTCAGCACGGGCATGATCTACATGATCATGATCGGGGCCGGGGTGTTCGCCTACTTCATCACCGTCTCCCAGTTGCCTGCGTATCTGGTCACCATGATCAATCAGGCCAATGTGCCCAACTGGCTGACCCTGATGCTCCTCCTTTTGGTCTACCTCATCCTGGGCAGCGTCTTCGACACTATGGCGGCCATGCTCATCACCCTGCCCTTTGTGGTGCCGATTATCCAGGACATGGGCTACAGCCTGATCTGGTGGGGGATGATGAACATGATGATCATCGAACTGGGGATCCTGACCCCACCCATCGGGCTCAACATCTTCGTTATCCACGGGGTCTCCAAACAACCCCTCTCGGTTATCTACCGGGGGGTGGTGCCCTTTATCGTTGTTCTCCTGCTCGAGCTGGTCATCCTGGCCGTTTTCCCCGGACTGGTGACCTACCTGCCCGACCTGCTGATGTAAGGGAGTCAGACTTGCCGTCCAAGGAACAACAGCATACCCCTGCCCTGGGGCCCGGCGAGGAATGGCTCAAGGGCTGGTGCGCCATGTGCCTCGCCAACGACTGCGGGATGCTGACCCGGGTCAAGGACGGGGTGGTGGTGGAGACCGTGGGCGATCCGGACTGCCCCACCAACCGGGGCAAACTCTGCGTCCGGGGCGGGCTCTCGGCCATCGCCGGGTACTACGACCCCCATCGCCTCAAAAAGCCGCTCAAACGGACCAACCCGGTCAAGGGGGTGGACCAGGATCCGGGCTGGGTGGAGATCAGCTGGGAGGAAGCCTTTGACCTGATCGGGACCGAGCTGGGCCGGATCTGCCGGGAAGACCCGCGCAAGCTGGTCTTCATGGAGGGCTGGGGGGTCTGCGACGATCTCTTCGCCCGGGAGATCTGGATCCCCAGGGAAGGGGGCGGAACGGCCTACGGCTCGACCTTTTCCGTGGCCGCCGGGACGCCCAACATGGTCGGCTCCCACGGCCCTCTTTGTCCGGTCCACTACGCGGCCAACCTGGTCCACGGACAGCACCCGGAGCAGATCGCCGACCTGGAGTATTGCGACTATCTCATCGCTGCGGGCCGGACCGTGGGCCCAAACACGGCCTGTCCCCACTCCACCCAGCGCTTTGCCCGTGCCCTGGAGCGGGGCATGAAGCTGGTGGTCATCGACCCCAGGCACAGCGTTGAGGCCTCCAAGGCCCACCGCTGGGTACCCGTCCGGCCGGGCACAGAGCTGGCCTTTGCATTGGCCATGGTTCACACAATCCTCTACGAAATCAAAAAATTCGACCGCTGGTTCATCGCCAACCGGACTAACGGGCCCTATCTAATCGGGGAAGACGGGCTCTATTGGAGGGATCCGGAAACCAGCCGGCCCATGATCTGGGACCTATCCGAGGACCGGGCCAGGGTTTTTTCCGAGGAGATCGCCGAACCGGCCCTGGAAGGCGAATACCGGGTCCAGGGGCAACGGGTCAAGCCCGGCTTCACCCTGATCAAGGAGGGCGTGGCCGATTACACCCCGGAATGGGCCGAGGGGATAACCACGATTCCGGCCGAGGACATCCGAAGGATCAGCGCCGAGTTCGTGGAGCACGCCCGGATCGGGGAAACCATCGTTATCGACGGCTTCGAGTTTCCCTTCCGCCCGGCCCAGTTCAGCGGTTCGGGGCGGGGAACCTGCGCCCACAAAAACGGCATGCTCTTCGACCTGACCGGTAAACTGATCAACATGCTGGTGGGCGCGGTGGAGGTGCCCGGCGGGCTTACCGGGGGGATGCGCCCCGGCCCCAACCCCAACGTGCTTAAACCCGACGAGGACGGCTTGGTCAAACCCATTGTGGAAGCAGTGGGACACCCCTTCAAGTTTCCTCCGGACACCATCGACGGGGCCGAGTTCTTTCCCAACAAGCACACCACCCCTCACATCATGGCCCGCAACATCATCGACCCCTCCCGCTACCACCTGGAGTACGAGGTCGAGGCCATCATCCTGGCCGGGTCCAACCCTTTGCGGAGTGTGTGCGACCCGAACCTCTTCACCCAGGCCTTTCAGAAGGTGCCCCTGGTGGTCAGCATCGCCGCCCAGCTGGACGAGTCCACCTCCTTGGCCGACGTGGTTCTGCCCAACGCCCACTTTCTGGAGAAAAAGGGGCTTAGGGTCTACAAGCCGCCGCTACAGAACATCGACGACCAGGTCCGGGGCCTGGAGATGGTCCTGGGCCGCAAGCCGGTGCCCAACCCCCTAGGGATCAAATCCAACGACGAGATCCTCTACGAGTTGGCCGACCGGGCCGGATTCCTGGGCAGGATGAACGACGTCATCAACCGGGCCAACCGTTTGAGCGACCGGAACAAGCTGGATCTGGACCGCAAGTATGGGCTGGAGGAGATCTGGGACCGGATCATCAAGGACATGTTCGGCCAGGAGTACGACTACGCCTACCTCATGGAGCACGGCCACCTGTACCGCTACATCTCTCCGGGCAAGGAAGGCTACAACTACTACTACTGGCCCCAAAACCGGACCCGCCACCCCTTCTACTACGAAACCCTGCGCAAACAGGGGTTGGAGCTGAAGCGAAACCTGACCGAGCACGGCCTGAAGCACCCGGCTTTTCAGGACGACCAGCGGTTTTTCAAGTTTTACCAGGGGGTGCCCTTCTGGGAGCCCAACGACGAGGCCCTGGCCCCTCCGGAGTATGACCTGTTCGTGATCAACTGGAAGACCAACTTCCGGATCCACGGCACCGGGAGCAACATGGGCAACGCCTGGCTCAACGAGGTCCGCAACAGGGACCGCTATGAAACCTATATCCATATCAACAGCAAAACCGCGGCCGACAAGGGACTTAAAGACGAACAGCAGGTCGTGGTCGAATCCCGCTATGGCCGAACCCAGGGACGGCTCAGGGTCACTGAGCTGATCCACCCCGAGGTTCTGGGCATACCCGGCAACTACGGCGGCCCGGGGGGCAAGAAGTTCCTAAACCCGCTCATGCCCAAAGGGGCCTGGTTCAACGCCCTGCTCACGGCGGACGAGGAAAACCACATCGATCCCATTACCGGAGGCATCGAGATCTCGCCCAAGGTGAAGATCTACGCCGCCCCGGACCAGGCCGAGGAAGGCGGGGTGCTCTGATGTCTCCCCGCTACGGCATGGTCATCGACCTGGTCCGGTGCGTGGCCTGCGACGCCTGCACCATGGCCTGCCGCCAGGCCAAGGCCACCGGCCCGGACGTTCTCCTGGCCAAGGTTTTAAAATATGAGGTGGGGCGCTATCCCAACTCCCGGCTGGGCTACCTGCCCATCCTGTGCAACCAGTGCGACCGGCCGGCCTGCGTAGAGGTTTGCCCCCGTGGAGCGGCCCAGAAGCTGGACAATGGTGTTGTGGTCATCGACCAGGACAAATGCGTGGGCTGCCAGGCCTGCGTGGTGGCCTGCCCCTATGGAGCCCGCAGCGGGTTCAAACCCGTGGCCTACTACTTCTCCGGCCACCAGACCCCCTTCGAGGAGCTCCGGGCCCGGGAAAACAGGACCGGAAAGGTCCAAAAGTGCGACTTCTGCATCGACCGGGTGAATCTCGGACGCCAGCCGGCCTGCGTGGAGGCCTGCCCGGCCGAGGCCCGGATCTTCGGCGACCTGAACGACCCGGAGAGTCGGGTCAGCCGGTTGTCCACCCAGGCCGGGAGTTTCCGTCTCCGGCCCGAGCTGGAGACCGGGCCGGCCGTCTTCTATCTGCGCCACACCAAGGAAACTTAATATGAAAGCAGCATTGATCAAGGAATTCGGAGCCGATTTCTGCGTGGAGGAGGTGGACTCCCCCCAGGCCGGCCCGGGCCAGGCTCTGGTCCGGGTCCAGGCCTCCTGCCTCTGCCCGGGAGATCTTAAGATCAGGGCCGGGCGGATGCCCCACCTGCCTCTGCCCCACATCCCGGGACACGAGGTAGCCGGAATCGTGGAGGAGACCGGCCCCGGGGTGGAGAACTTCAAGTCCGGCGACCGGGTGGTGGTCTACATGTACCAGGTCTGCGGCCGCTGCCCGGCCTGCCGTTCGGGCCGGGAGAACATGTGCGCCAACCTGATCCGGACCGGGATGGAGAAGCCCGGCGGCCACGCCGAGTTCTTGGTGGTGGAAGAGGACCAGCTGGTCGGTCTGCCTGAGAGCATCCCCTTCAAGGAGGCCGCGGCCATCCCCGACGCGGTGGCCACATCCCTCCATGCGGTTCGGGAAATGGGCCAAACCCGATTGAACGACTATGTTTTGGTTTACGGCATCGGCGGCCTCGGTTTGCATGGGGTCCAGTTGGCCCGGCTGGCTGGAGGACGGGTCATCGCCGTCTCCCGCAGTAGGAGCAAACTGGACCTGGCCGCCCAGAACGGGGCCGAGTGGGCCCTCAACGGTGACGACCCGGACCTGGTTAAGCAGGTCATGTCCTTGACCAAAGGCCGGGGGGTGGACTTGGTGATCGACTACGTGGTCAACCAGGCCACTCTGAACAACTCCTTGGCCTGCCTCAAAAAGGGCGGTCGGGTGGTCAACGTGGGCTCCTCCGCAGCGGAGATCAGCCTGCCGGTAGGGATGGCCATGTTCAAGGAAGTGGACCTCACCGGCTCATTGGGCATGGACAAGAAGTGCCTCAGCGACGCCATCGAACTCACCGAGGCCGGTTATCTGAGCCCCCTGGTGACCGAAACCTATTCCTTGGAAGATATCAACAAGGCTGCCGAGCGGCTGGCCGCCGGCGCGGTCCTGGGCCGTTCCGCGATTCTGTTCTAAAGGAGAAAATTAGTATGCCGATTATTCGTGTGGAGCTTTGGAAGGGCACCAGCAAGGAGACCAAGGCCGAGCTGGCCAAGACCCTGAGCGAGGATCTGTCCCGTATCGCCGGAAAGCGCATGGAGAACATCACTGTCCTGTTCACGGACTACGAGACTCACGACTGGTCTTTGGGCGGGGAATTGGCCTGCGACATCGACTGGTCCAAACGCTGAACGGAAAGGAAAGAAGATGTCGGAATATAAACTCGAGGTACCCCAGAAGGTGCGGGACAAGGTCCTGGCCCGGATAGACCAGAAGCGGGTGGCCGAGTTGTGCTCCCAACTGATCCAGCTCAACAGTATGGTCGAGAACGAATCGGCCGAGGTGGAGATGGCCGACTTCGTGGCCGGGTATTTGAAAGACCTGGGGCTCAAGGTCCGGAAAGTGGACTTCCCGGAAGACATGGAGTCCATCCCCGGCGTCTCGGCCGGGTCCCATCCCCAAGTCATCGCCGAGCGCAAAGGTTCGGGCCGGGGGGTCCGGCTCATGATCGGCGGCCACCTGGACACCGAGCCGGCGGTCAACCCGGAGCTGTGGACCCATGACCCTTACTCCGGTCACATTGATTGGGAGGAGGGTTTCGTCTACGGGCTGGGCACGGTGAACATGAAGCAGTCCCTGGCCTCCTTCATGGAGGCTGTCCGGGCCGTCGTCACCTCCGGGGTGGAGCTCAAGGGAGACCTTCTCTTTGCCGGGTGGTCCCAGGAGAACGTGGGCCTGATCGGGTCCAAATACCTGGCCCACAACTGGTCCGAGCTGGACCTGGGTCCCCTGCCTGATATGGTTTTCGACGGGGAACAGACCGACTGCTCGGTCTGGTCCACCAACATGGGCATGGCCCTGTTCCGCATCACCACCCACGGCCGGTTGGGCCACGTCAGTTCCCGCTACACCCACCACCCCTCCTACGACGGTTTCCGCCAAGTCAACGCCCTGGACAAGATGGTCAAGATCATCAACGAGCTGAAGGACGTGCGAAAGAACTTCCGCTACGAGCGGGGGCACTTCCTGGGCGATCCGGTGATCAGCCTGGGCAAGGTCGAGACCAAGGTGCCGGGCACCGGCACCCGGGCCTGCCTGGGGGTGGAGGAGTGCTCCATGTATGTGGATCTCCGCTTCCCTCCGGGGGCGGACAAGGAGAGCCTCAAGCAGGATATAGAGCGGATCATCTATAACCTCTCCATTGAGGATCCGGAGATGAAGGCGGAGGTGGAGTCCTTTCCCGGACCCATGGGCCTGGAGGTGGACCAGCCCATACTGCCCGACCCGGACCTGCCTCTCCTGAAGGTTCTCAAGACGGCCCATAAGGAGGTCTTTGGAGAAGACCTGATCGTGGACAGCGAAACCTCGGGGACCACCACCCACCGGGTCGTGGATTGGACCCGCTACGCCGGTTCGGACCTGATCTCCTTCTACTCGGTGGGAGTGCCCGGTCTCAACTACGGGGCCGGGGTGGTTCCGGTCACCCCCGACGAAAAGGTGAGCATCCAACAGCTTGCCGACCACTGCCGGGTCTCGGCCCTGACCATAATGGAGATCTGCGGGGTCGCCGGCTAGGCCCTGACCCGAAAGGACGCGGATGTTGTACGACACGCTGGCCGGTCCGGTTCTGACTGTTGCGGCGGCCCTGGTCGGGGCTTGGGTCCTGGCCCGGCTGTTGCTCTATCTGGCCGGGCTGGTCAAACGCGCCCCGGAGAAAAGTGAGATCCCGGCCGCAGCCCTACCCCTGGGCCGGGCCGGAAGAACCAAGCCGGTATACCTGGCGCTGCTCTATCTGGGCCACCTGGGGCTTTTGGTTCTCTGCTTCGGGCTGCCCTATCACTCCTTTGCCCTGTTCGAGCTGCCCGAGGTCTTTTCGGAGCGGGCCACCCTGGCCCTTATGGGGTTGGTGGTCCTGAGCCTGATCGGTTTTGTGGTCAAAGCTGGCCGAGGATTCGGGTTCAACCTCTCCCGGTTCCTTCCGGCCGTGGTCCTGGGGGCGGTGCTGGCCAGCGGCTACCTTATGGCCTTCTCCTCCGCCGGGCTTCCTTGGCTGGACGAGAACATGGCCCTGATTCACCTTATCTCGGCCCTGGTTCTGCTGGTCCTGATCGCGTTTCTGACCACGGTCAACCGGTTCAACCCGACCGCCTGCACCGGCTGCGCGGCCTGCCACTGGAACTGCCCCACCCAGGCCATCGGCCTCCGGGAGACCGATCGGGAGCGGATTTTCATCTTTGATCCGGCATTGTGTTTGCGCTGCGGTCGCTGCCTGGCCGTTTGTCCGGAAAACGCAGCCCGGATCCGGCACCGGCTTGAGTGGCCTTGGAGAATCATCTTCACGCGGCCCCAGGAGGTCGCCCGGGTGGAACTGGCCGCCTGCAGCGGCTGCGGTAAGCCCGTGGCCACCCGGGGATTGGCCAGAAAGGTGGGCCGCCTGACCGGAGCTTCCGGACCCGTGGAGCTCTGCCCCGAATGCCGGGAAAAAGCACTGGTGGAGTTCCGCAAAGGAATGCATCCGGAGTCGGATTTGGGGGCAAAAGCTTGACCCGCCCCCTTGGACCGATTCGGTTTATTCATTTTACTTGAACCGCACCCGGGCGAGATCAGCCCTTTTGGAGGAATGATGCAGGAGAGATGGACGGTCATGAGCCCCCAGGCGGACGAGAATCAGGAAGCCCGCTTCGAGACTTGGCAGAACGGAGAAAGTATCCCCTTTGAAAACGAGGAGGCCCGGCAGGCCTACCGCGACCGGGTGGGGTTGATCAAAGACGCCGTCCAAATGAAACAGCCCCCCCAAAGAATCCCGGTCTGTCCCGCGGCCGGGTTCTTTCCGGTGGAGTACGCCGGTCGGACCATGCACGAGGCCATGTACAACTACCAGATCCTGGCCCAGGTCTGGACCAAATTTTTCGCCGATTTCAAACCCGATTTCTACAACTCGCCTGCCGGAATAGTTTCCGCCAGGGTCATGGACGTCATGGATTACCTGCTCTACGAATGGCCCGGCCACGGGGTTCCGGAAGAACAGGGCTACCAGTATGTGGAACGGGAGTACATGAAGGCCGATGAGTACCAGGACCTCATCGACGACCCCACCGGATTTTTCCTGAGCCGCTACTTTCCGCGCATCATGGGAGCCCTGAAGCCCTTTGAGCGGATGCCGCTGATGCCCGCGGTGAACGAGATCTCCAACCTGGCCCCCACCCTGGCCCCCTTGGGCTCAAAGGATTTCCAGGAGGCCCTGGACAAGCTGCATGAGGCGGGCCGGGAGGCCGGACGCTGGTTCGAGGCCCTGGGCGGTATCAACCGGACCGTCATGGGCCGGGGCTACCCCGCCTTTTCGGGTGGATTCACCAAGGCCCCCTTCGACGTCATCGGAGACACCATGCGCGGCACCCGGGGGGTCCTCATGGACGTGTACCGCCATCCCGAGGAGTTGGCCGAGGCCTGCGAACGGTTGACCCCGTTCACCATCCGGGCCGGGATCAACTCGGCCCTGGGGGCTGGGCACATGATGCCCATCATCCCCCTGCACAAGGGCGCGGACGGGTTCATGTCCGAGGAGCAGTTCGCCAGGCTCTATTGGCCCTCCATGCGCAAAATGATCATTGGCCTCATCGACGCCGGGCTGGTGCCGCTTCTCTTTGCCGAGGGCAGCTACAACACCCGGCTGGAGGTGGTCTCGGATCTGCCGCCGGGCAAGGTGATCTGGTGGTTCGACTCTACGGATATGGCCCTGGCCAAAAAGACCTTGGGCCGGACCGCCTGCCTGGCCGGAAACGTGCCCCTGCCACTCTTGTGCACCGCCTCCGAGACCGAGGTGGTGGACTACTGCCGGGTGTTGATGAACACGGCCGGACGGGGAGGGGGCTATATCTTCTCCACCGGAGCCGGGATGCAGGGGGCCAAGCCCGGGAACGTCAGGGCCATGATCGATTTCGCTCTGAACCACAGGGTCGACGGTTAGGGGACCCAAGGCGTCCCGCCCCCTGATTTTCAATTAGATAAAGACCTACCACCTGGAGGGGTGATGTCCGACGAACTTAAAAAACTGATGGGAGATATCAAGGAACAGGAGGCCCTGGACTTGGCCCGTGCCCTGCTGGAGGAGGGAACCGACCCCCTGTCGATTCTGGAGCAGGGACGCAAGGCCGTGGAAGTGGTGGGGTCCCGGTTCGAGGAAGGGACCTATTTCCTGCCCGAGCTGATGATGGCCGGGGACATGATGAAGAACCTGGCCGCGCTGGCCGAACCCTATCTGAAAAGCCGGGCCGGGGCCGAAAAGACCCTGGGCCGGGTGGTTATCGGATCAGTGGCCGGCGATATCCACGACATCGGCAAGGACATGGTGACTTTTATGCTGGAGATCAACCGCTTCGAAGTCCTGGACCTGGGGGTGGACGTGCCGGTGGCCAGATTCGTCTCCGCGGTGGAGGAGTTCAAGCCCCAGGTGGTGGGTATGAGCGCTCTTCTGACCACGGTCATCGAGGCCATCAAATCCACCGTGGAGGCGGTCAAGGGCTGCCCCCAGGGCGAGGGGGTCAAGATCATGATCGGCGGTTGCGCGGTCAGCGAGCACGTCCGCCAGTACACCGGGGCCGACGCCTTCGGGGCGGACGCCGTGGCCGCGGTCAACCTGGCCAGGGGCTGGTGCTGAGCCCTGGTCCGGCAAAGTTATCCATTTTCGACCGTCAGGGGAAAAACATGAAAATACAAAAAGCAAAGCTCCTTTGGCTATATGAAACCATGGTCAGGATCCGGTTGTTCGAGGAACGAATCCAGGACCTCTACGCCCGGGGCGCGGTCCCCGGACTGGCTCATCTGTATCTAGGCGAGGAGGCGGTGGCGGCCGGGGCCTGCGCCCACCTGGGGCCGGAGGATTACATCACCTCCACCCACCGGGGCCACGGCCATGTCATCGCCAAGGGGGCCGACCTGAAATATATGATGGCCGAGCTGTACGGTAAGGTCAGCGGCTACTGCAAGGGCAAGGGCGGCTCCATGCACATCGCCGATATGGAGATCGGTATCCTGGGAGCCAACGGCATCGCCGGGGGCGGTTTGCCCATCGCCGTGGGCGCGGGCATGTCGGCCGCCTGGAGGGGCACCGACCAGGTCACGGTCTGCTTCTTCGGCGACGACTCCTCCAACAACGGAACCTTCCACGAGAGCCTCAACTTCGCCTCCCTGCACAGGCTCCCGGTGGTCTTTGTCTGCGAAAACAACCTATACGGAATCTCCGTCTCCCAGACCAAGCACCAGCCCATCAAGGATATCTCCATCCGGGCCGCGGCCTACGCCATGCCCGGGGTGACCGTGGACGGCAACGACGTCCTGGCCGTGTACGAGGCCGTGGGCGAGGCGGTAGAGCGGGCCCGGGCCGGAGAGGGCCCGACCCTGGTCGAGGCCAAGACCTACCGCTGGCGTGGCCACCACGAGGGCGATCCCAACCAGGGAGCCCGCTACCGGACCAAGGAAGAGATTCAGAGCTGGAAGCGGAAAGACCCCATCCCCCGCTTTGCGGAGCACCTTGTTTCGGCCAAGGCAGCCACCTCCAGCAAGCTTAAAACAGTGGAGAAGAGCATCGAAAAGGAGATCGACGAGGCGGTCGAGTTCGCCAATGCGAGCGACTTCCCGACCTTGGACGAACTTTACACGGATGTCTTCTATCTGGCCGAGGGGAGATGAGGAAATGCGGGAGATAAACTACGCCGACGCATTGAACGAGGCTCTGCGGGAATGCATGACCGCGGACGAGAACGTCATGATTATGGGGGAGGACATCGGTCTCTACGGCGGGGTCTTCCAGGTGACCAAAGGGTTGATCGAGGAGTTCGGACCAAAGAGGGTTCTGGACACCCCCATCTCCGAGGCCGGTTTTGTGGGGGCCTCGGTGGGGGCCGCCCTGACCGGGCTGCGGCCGGTGACCGAGATCATGTTCATCGACTTCACCACCGTGGCCATGGACATGATCATCAACCAGATGGCCAAGATGCACTACATGTTCGGTGGCCGGGGCCGGGTGCCCATGGTGCTCCGGACCAACATCGGGGCCGGCCGGGGCACGGCGGCCCAGCACAGCCAGTCCTTCCACTCCATCTTTGCCCACATTCCCGGGCTGTATGTGATCGCGCCCTCCACCCCCTACGATGCCAAAGGACTTCTGATCGAGGCCATCGAGAACGACAACCCGGTTATCTTTGTGGAACACAAAAAGCTTTACATCGAGAAGGGCCCGGTGCCGGAAGGACGCTACACCATCCCCTTCGGCCAGGCCGAGGTCAAGCGCGAGGGGAGTGACGTGACCGTGGTGGCCACCCACGCCATGGTCGGCCGGAGCCTCATCGCGGCCGAACAGGCAGCCCAAAAGGGGATCAGCGTGGAGGTTGTCGATCCGAGAACTCTGGTGCCCCTGGACAAGGAGACCATTCTGACCTCGATCCGCAAGACGGGCCGGCTGGTGGTGGCCGACGAGGGCCACAAGAACTGCGGGTTCGGGGCCGAGATAGGCTGTTTGGCCGCCGAGGAGGCCGTTGAGTACCTCAAGGCTCCGGTGGCCCGGGTAGCCTCACCCGACACCCCGGTGCCTTTCTCCCCGCCCTTGGAGCAGGCCTTTATCCAGGATGAGAAAGAAATTCTTCTGGCCGTCGAAAAAGTGGCCCAGTACGCCTGATAAGGAGGGTAATGATGGCCGTTGAAGTCGTCCTGCCCATGTTGGGCGTGACCGTGGAAAAAGGTTCCATATCAGAGTGGCTAAAAAAGGAAGGGGATAAGGTCGAGAAGGGCGAATCGATCTTTGTGGTAGAGGCCGACAAGGTCTCCACCGAAGTCGAATCGCCGGGTAGCGGCGTCCTGGCCAAGATCCTGGTGAATGAGGGGATCGAGGTTCCGGTCCTGACTGTGGTGGCCATCATCACCCAGGCCGGGGAGGAGATTCCGGAAGATATACTGGCCAAGGCTGCACCCGCTTCCCCCGTTCCGGAGGCGGTGGAAGTGGATGCCGTGGCCTCGGCCACGCCTAAGGCCGAGCCTTTGTCCCCGATCCCGGCGGCCCCGGCTCCGGTCTTTTCTTCCGGCCCGACCGTTCAGTCCGGCCCCGTAAGGGCCGTGCCCGCGGCCAGACGATCGGCCAAGGAGAAAGGCCTGGATCTGGCCTTTATCAACGGCACCGGTCCGGACGGGGTGATCACCTGCCGGGACGTGGAAAACGCCGCAACAGCGTCCCGGCCCAAGGCCTCCACCCTGGCCGCCCGGATGGCCGCCCAGCAGGGCCTGGATCTGTCCGTGGTGGCCGGGTCCGGGATTCGGGGCCGGATCATGCGCTCGGACGTGTCGGCCTTCCTGGACCCTAGCCAGTCCGAGGGCCCGGCCCTGGGCCAGGTCATCCCCCTGTCCAACGTGCGCCAGGTCATCTCCCGGCGGATGAGCGAATCCGCCTTTGGCGCGCCCCATATCTACTTCTTTGCCGAGGTGGATCTGGACCCCCTCCTGGCCTTCCGCAAACAGCTGGTACCCCAGGTGGAAGACGCCTTTGGAATCAGGCTCTCGCTCAACGACTTTCTGATCAAGGCCGTGGCCCTGAACCTGCTGGACTTTCCCCTGCTCAACTCCCGTTTGGCCCCGGAGGGGGTGGTGATCAATCCCCAGGTCAACGTGGGGTTGGCCGTGGCCCAGCCCGAGGGGCTGATCGTCCCGGCCGTGGCCGAGACCGACCGGATCGGGCTGGTGGCCATCGCCGAGCAACGGGCCGACCTGGTGGAACGGGCCCGTTCGGGCCGTCTGACCCTGCCCGAAATCGAGCGGGGCACCTTCACCGTCTCCAGCCTGGCCCAGTACGACATCACCCTTTTCACGGCCATCCTCAACCCGCCCCAGAGCGGGATTCTGAGCGTGGGCCAGACCCAGGACAAGCTCTACCTGGACGATCAGGGCCAGGTCAGATCTAAAAAAATCAGCGTCATGGGTTTGGGGGTGGATCACCGCATCATCGACGGGGCGGTGGCGGCTGATTTCCTGCAAAATCTCAAACGTAAACTGGAGGCCCCGGCTTTCAGCTTCAGTCATCTATAGGCGACGCCCATGAAGACCTATGATCTAGCGGTTATCGGGGCCGGGCCGGGCGGCTACCACGCCGCCATCATCGCCGCCCAGCACGGGCTGTCGGTCCTATTGGCCGAGCGCGACGCCCTGGGCGGGACCTGCCTCAACCGGGGTTGTATCCCCACCAAGAGCTTCCTGGCCGACACCGGGCTGTTGGAAAAGGCCACCCACTCCCCGGTCCTGACCGGAACGGACAAGCTCAAGCTGGACCTCAAGGCCATGGTGGCCCGCAAGAACAAGGTCGTGACGACCATGGTCACTGGTCTGTCCAAAATCATGGACAGCCATGGGATCACAGTCGTCTCCGGCCAGGCCCGGCTGGAGGGGCCGGGGCGGATCCGGATCGGGCCCAGGCTGTACAAGGCTGAAAACATCATCCTGGCCCTGGGCTCCAGGCCCGCCGTCCCGGGCTTCATCCCCTTTGACGGGAAATTGATCCAAACCACGGACCAGGCTCTTGATCCGGCTTCCGTGCCGTCCCGGCTGGGAATCATCGGAGGCGGGGTCATCGGCCTGGAGTTCGCCGCCGTGTTTATGGCCCTGGGGACCAAGGTGACCATCCTGGAGATGCTCCCGGATATCCTTTATTCCGAGGACCAGGAGGTCCGCCGGACCATCCGGCTGCTCATGGCCCGGTCCGGGGTGGAGATCAGGACCGCGACCAAGGTCCTTGAGGTCAACCGGGCCGGGGAAACGGTGGAGCTGATTCACCAAAACCAGGCCGGCAAATCAATGTCCCTGACCGTGGACCGGGTCTTGGTGGCCACGGGTCGGGTTCCGGTTCTGGACGGGATCGATCCCCAAAGGCTGGGCCTGGAGATGAACGGGCCGTATGTCAAGGTGGACAGTTTCCTCCGGACCAACCTGGCCGGGGTCTACGCCATCGGCGACCTGGTGGGCGGGATGATGTTGGCTCACAAGGCCTCGGCCGAGGCCGAGGCGGCCGTGGAGAACATCTTGGGCGGGGCCAAAACCGTGGACCCCGACCTCATTCCCCGCTGCATCTGGTGCCGCCCCGAGGTGGCCGCGGTGGGCCTGACCGAAGACCAGGCCCGGGAGTCCGGCCGCCGGGTCCGGGCGGGCCGGTTCAACCTGCCCAACTCGGGCAAGGCCCAGGCCATGGGCGAGATCGATGGATTCGTCAAGATTATCGCGGACCGGGATAACGGCGAGATATTGGGAGTTCACATGGTGGGCGAGCATGTGACCGACATGATCGGCGAGGTTCTCATGGCCAAGACCATGGAGGCCGCGGTGGAGGACCTGGCCGGAGTGATCATGCCCCACCCGACCCTTTCGGAGAACATAAAAGAGGCGGCCCTGGACTGGTCGGGTCTGGCCATCCACGCCCTCAAACAAAGCTAAAGGAGAACCACCATGAAATACAACCGTCCCCACGCCACAGCCAACTGGGGCACCATGGCCAAGGACTGGGAGGCCGGGGTCAACTACTCCCGGCTCATCCGGGAGCGTTTCGGCAAGGCTCAGGCTGCGGTCCGGGAAGCCGGGCTGGGCGGGGTCCTCTGCTTCAACTTCGACAACATCCGCTACGTCACCGGAACCCATATCGGGGAGTGGTGCCGGGACAAGTTCGATCGCTACGCCCTTTGCCCGACGAACGGCCCGGCCTATCTTTGGGACCCGGCCCCCCCGGCCAAGAAGATCAGCTCGCCCTGGCTGGAAGGCCGGGTCGCGGCCCCCATCGCCACCATGTTGGGCGCCCTGCCTCCTTCCATGAACGTTCAGGACGGATTCGCCAAGCAGATCAAAAAGGCCCTGGTGGAGTATGGGATCGAGAACAAGCCCCTGGGTATCGACATCCTGGAACTGCCCATGCTTCGGGCCCTGGAGGCCGAGGGGATCGAGGTGGTGGACGGTCAACAGGCCCTCCTGAACGCCCGCGAGGTCAAGACGGCAGACGAGATCGAGATCCTCAAGCAGGCCGCGGGCATGGTCGACGCGGTCTACGAGGACATCGCCCGGGCCATCCGCCCCGGCACCCGGGAGAACGAGCTGGTGGCCCTGGCCAACCAGAAGCTGTTCCTTTTGGGCGCTGAGCGGGTGGAGGCGGTCAACAGCGTCTCCGGCGGCCGGGGCAAGCCCCACTCCCACACCTTCTCGGACCGGATCATCCAGCCAGGGGACATGATCTTCCTGGACCTGATGCACGCCTACAACGGATACCGGACCTGTTACTACCGGACCTTTATCTGCGGTCTGCCCAACAAGCACCAGCTGGAGGCCTACGACATCTGCTCCAAGTGGGTCAGCGACGCCATCGACGTGATCAGGCCCGGCGCCACCACGGCCGATATCGCCGCCGTCTGGCCCGAGGCCAAGGAGTTCGGCTACAAGGACGAGGACGAGGCCTTCCTGCTCCAGTACGGCCACGGCATCGGCTTAAGCCTGTGGGAACGTCCCATCCTCTCCCGCCGCTTCAACTTCGACCACCCCACCGAACTCAAGGAGGGCATGGTTTTTGCCGTGGAGTGCTGGAAGGGCGCCGAGGACGGATCAGGCGCGGCCCGGATCGAGGAGGAAGTAGTGGTCACCAAGGACTCCTGCGAGATCATCACCAACTACCCCAGCGATCATCTAATCTCCTGCGGACTGCCCGGCTGCGAGGTCTACTAAACGTCTGGCGAACCCGGTCGCGGATGGAAGGAAGGGAACCGATATGAACCGGCAACAGCAGAAAAGCATGTTTCACCACGTGGCCCTGTCGGTACGCGACTTGGACCGGGCCCTTTCCTTCTATCGCGACCTGTTGGGCTTTGAAGTCGATTGGGACATGGACCACCGCGGCGGCGGGCCTCTGTCCAGGGTGGTCGGCCTGGACAAGGCCGACGCCCACGTAATCATGCTCCAGGGCCACGGGATGCGCCTTGAACTTTTCAGCTACTATCATCCCCAGGGGCAAGACCAGGGTTTCAAACGCCCCTGCGACTTCGGGATAACCCACTTCGCCTTGGCGGTCAGGGACGTGGACGATATGTACCAGAGGCTGGTCAAGGCCGGGGTGAAGTTCAACTGTGAGCCCCAGGTCTTGCGCCCCGGAGTCAAGGCCGCCTATCTGAGGGATTTCGAGGGGGTCACCATCGAACTTATCCAGTATGATTAGCTTCGGTGTTTTGGAGCCGTCTTAAAGTAAGGGTTGTCGATTAACAGATCGCGAAGCCTTGGAAAGAGAGCGGCGGTGATCGGCCTCGACCGGTTCGGATAAAAACCCCCAGGACCCGAAGACCGTCCACGGTCCCCGGAAGGTCCTGGGTGAGATGACGGCAAAAGAGGGCTGACCGCCCGCCTATTTTCCGGGGCAAAAGCGAACTCAATATCATGGCTGAGGAAATTTGCACCTTTTGCAATATTTGCATGGCCGGTTGCGGCCTTGTGGTATCTGTCGAAAATGATCGGATTGTAGAAATCCGGGGTGATGGCAAGGATCCGAACAATCGCGGCGGAATCTGTGCCAAGGGAAGATTCGCGCATCATCTGGCCTATGCTCCCGACCGCCTGACCACACCTCTCGTCCGAACCAAGGGAAAGCTCAAATCCGCGTCTTGGCAGGCGGCCCTGGAAAGGATCACAGACGGGCTTGAACGTATCAAAAAAGATTATGGCCCCCAGGGTCTGGCTTTATACAGGGGCACCTCCTCCCGTTTCTTGTCCAACACTCTGGCCGCAGCCTTTTGCAGGTTGTTCGGGACCCCCAACAACAGCGGCACCTGGTCCATTTGCGTGGGACCGAAAATCATCGGTTACAGGTCCGTATTCGGCGGACCGGCCCTGATTTCCGACTTCGCCCGGTCAAGGCTTATCGTCCTTTTTGGGGCCAATCCGCAGGTAACCCGAATGCACCGCTATTTTAACGTGGTCAAGGATATTTCCTCGGCTCGCCGGGAGGGGGCCAAGCTGGTGGTTGTCGATCCCAGAAAGACCCCTTTGGCAAAGCAAGCGGACCTGCATCTCCCCATTAACCCGGGGACTGATTCTTGGCTCATCATGGCTCTTGCCGCCGGACTTATCAGGGACGGCGGGTATAATCAAGCCTTCGTCGATGAGCACTGCCTTGGATTTCAGGAGTTGGCCTCCTCCCTGGAAGGGTTTGATTTCGATCAGGCAGCCCGGATTACCGGCCTTGACCGCGGTAGCATCAACCAACTGACCCATGACCTGGCCACTATAAAACCGGCGGCGCTGGATCGGCGGGAGGGCCTCATCCACCATCGCTATGCCACTTCCACCAACCAGGCCTTGGCCGTACTCATCGCCCTGACCGGTAATGTCGATCTCCCTGGCGGTCTGGTAATGTCCCAACGGATTAATTTCGATAACTCGTTGGGATTGAAAAACCCCGATATAAAACCCTTTTGGAAGGCTGATTTTCCCCTGACCGAGGATGCCTCGGGCCAACTGGCCAAAGCCATTACCGCCGGCGGGATAAGGGGATTGATTTCCATCGCCGGCAATCCTATGGCCATGTGGCCCAATACTGAAATGACGGCCAACGTGCTTGGCTCTTTAGACTTTTTGGTGGTCAACGATCTGTTCATGACCGAAACCGCCTTGCTGGCGGATGTGGTTTTGCCGGGCGCCTGTTTCCTGGAAAAGGGGGATCTCGATCCGGGACCGTTTAAACCCGGAACCTGGTTAAGGACCAGCCGGCCGGTAATCCCGCCGGTCGGCCGGGCCAGGGCTGAATGGCGTTGGCTGTTGGATTTGGTCAAGATTATGGGCCATGATGAATTGAACTGGATAACCGATGCCGATTCAATCATGGCTCGCGTAATGTCGGATTCCGGATTGGGCCGGCTGAAGCCTTCTGATTTACGCAGAGGTAAGCAACTTGCACCACAGGAGTTTGGACGTTACCGGGAGCATGGTTTCAACACACCCTCCGGTCGGGTCGAATTATGCTCATCGTTATTAAGTAACTCCGGATACGACCCTTTGCCTAGGCCCGAAGATGCCTGTCCGACTGACGAAACCTACCCTTGGCGGCTGATTACCGGCCATCGCTTGGCAGCCTATTACCACTCAGGTCAAAGAAATGTCCAGAAATTGAGAAAGATCGGCGGTGAGGCGATGATCGAGGTCTCTCCTTCCCTGGCCCAAAAGGAGGGCTTGATCGAGGGGCAGACGGCTGTGGTGAAAACAGCCGTAGGTGAGGTGAGAATGCCGGTTCACTTGGTTCCTCAAATGAACCCCAACACAGTGGCGGTACCCCATGGTTGGCCAGGCGAACTAAACGCCAACCGGCTGATACCGGATGGTGTCTGTGATCCGGTTACCACAACGCCCACCTATCGTGCTGTTCCTTGTCAGATACGTCCGGCCTGATTCCAAGTGAAGACCTCCCTTTAAATAGGGCCACCCATAAGTAGAGACATCTGGCACGATGTCGCGCCGAGGAGGTCTTTAAGGATGCGGAAATCAAGATCCGGTGGGCGCTAAACAATTCGGATTCCGAAGGAAGCGGAAAGCCAACCTCATTATTTCCATATTTATTCAATAATAACATTCTGGTGGAGGCGGGGGGAATCGAACCCCCGTCCGAAAATGGTCCGCCAAGGCCACTACAAGCTTAGTCCGTGTAAAGTTGCTTTTCGTCCCCCCATCATCCACGGACGGAATTCAAAGGGACTACCCAGGGATTAATCTTATCTCGGGCCGACCCCTGGTGGGCCTGCCCTCGACCAGCCCGCTAATCGACGCCCGTTCCCGGCCCGCAGGCTTAACCGGGACGGACGATGGCCTATTTACGCGGCCATTGCGACAGAGTAATCGTCTGCCTTTACTTTAAAGCGAGCCTTTTCTAACGGGGCCGGCTCAACCCCGGCTTGCGCCCCTGGTTTTTCCACCTCCGTCGAAACCTTTTCGCCCCCATGGGGTAAGGGCTAGTATAGGTACTGTGGGCAAGAAGTCAAACCGTAACTGCCGGAACAGATAATTTGTTTTCAGGTCAGGGTGTTGGCCTAATCCACCCTCTTCAGGCCCAGAGTTCTGAGGCGCCTGGCCTGGGCCAGGTTTCTCTTGTCGTCGGCCTCACTGTTTTTGGGCGTCTCCAGGATGCCCGGTTTGCCGTTCAGGCCCGGATGGGCCAGAACCCGGGAGAGGCCCCGGGATCCGATCAAGCCCTTGCCGATATCCTCGTGGCGGTCCAGCCTGGAGCCCAGATCCCGGGAGGAGTCGTTGAGGTGGATGGCCGCCACCCGGTCCAGGCCGAAGAGCCGCGCCGCCTCTGCCAGCCAGGCGTCGACCCCCTTCTCGGTCCGGAGGTCGTACCCGGCTCCGTAGGCGTGGGCCGTA
Source organism: Desulfarculia bacterium (assembly GCA_963662305.1). Classification (GTDB taxonomy): domain Bacteria; phylum Desulfobacterota; class Desulfarculia. The sequence continues at coordinate 1,152,976 of OY759352.1, forward strand.
TCCAGGCAGAAGCCCAGGCGCTCGCTTCCCCCCGCGGCATCCAGGATGCGGGCCAGTTCATGGAGCGGCCCGCCCAGCCCGGAGCCGGCCCCGGCCGTGTTCTCCATGGCCAGAAGGACCCCCCCCTCGCCCTGATCCAGGCCGATGCGGATCGCCTCGGCCAGTCGGGCGATGCCCTTATCAACCCCGGCTTTGAGGTGGCTCCCCGGATGAAAGACCAGGATGGAGGCTCCCAAAGCCCTTGAGCGGGCCATCTCCCGTTTAAGCATGGCCAGGGATCTGGTCCAGCCCTCCTTCTCCGGCGAGGCCAGGTTGAGAAGATAGGGGGCGTGGACTATCAGAGGCTGGATCCCGGCCTTTTTGAGCCCCGCCTTGAAATCCGCCGCCTGCTCCGGATCCAGGGGTTTGGGATTAAAGGTCCGGGGATTGCCGGAGAAGATCTGGACCGACTCCAGGGAGAGCCTCCTGGCCGCGGCCAGGGTATTTTTCAAACCCTTGGCCAAGGGAAGATGGACCCCTATTTTCAAACCGCGCAGGGGAGTAGGGGGCTTCCCGGAACTCATGGCCGGAAAAGCCGTTCCGGGTGAGCAGAGCCGACTCTTCCCGAGCGGTCGAAACCGGCCCGGGGGTCCTTCTGCTCAGAACGGCCGGACATGGACAATACTTCCCGGTCGTGGTAAAAATTCGGCATGGATACATCTCCTCAAATCCAGAGCCTTTACTGGCCCGAGGACCCCATCAGGGAGGCGGCCTGGTACGCCGTATACACCAAGTCGCGTCACGAGCAGGTGGCCCGGGAACAGCTGGCGGCCAAGGGGATCGAGGTCTTTCTGCCCACGGTCACGACCTGGTCCCGCCGGACCGACCGGCGGTTGCGGATCGAGCTGCCCATGTTCCCCTCCTACCTTTTCGTCAACACCACCCTCCACCCGGAGCGGCATCTCTCGGTCTTGAGGACCATCGGCGTGGTCAAGCTGGTGGATTTTAAGGGCCGCCCCATGCCGGTCAACCCCCAGGAAGTACGCTCCCTCCAGATCCTGATCGATTCGGGGGTGGCCGTCCACCCGACCGAAAATTACCACATCGGGGACCGGGTCAGGATCGTGGAAGGCATCTTCAAGGGCATGGTCGGCCGTCTAGTGGCCCGCCGTTCCTCCACCCGGCTGATCGTGGCCGTGGAGGCCATTAACCGGGCCGTTCAGGTGGAGGTCGACGACCACCTGGTGAGAAAGGTGGAGAGTTACTGAGCGCCACTCACCGGCCTGGAATTATCAGGCTCTCTCCGCCAGGCGCATCTCGCGGTTGATCAGGGACTCCTCCGCTCCAGGGGCCAGGGATTCCAGCATCTCCTCGGCCTCCTCCAGAGTGATGGGGCTCAGCCGGGCCTCCAGCAGATCGCCCAGAACCTGGGCCATTATATCTTCGGCCAGATCCATATCCACCGCCCTGCCCAGTATTTTTCGGGCCGAGGTGATGGCCACCTTGTCCAATCCGCAGGGGATGATGAGTTCGAAAAGATGCAGATCCAGGTTGAGGTTAAGGGACAGGCCGTGGAAGACCACGCCGTGCTTGATGGCCAGGCCCACAAACCCGATCTTGTCCTTGCCGGCCCAGGCGCCGGGATTGACCTCGGAGCGGTTGCCTTGCACGCCCAACTGGGCTAGGGTCTGGATCATGGCTTCTTCCAGGAGCCAGACGAACTTCCTGACCCCCAGGCTTATGGCCTTGAAAGGCCAGATGGGGTAGGCCACCAGTTGGCCCGGGCCGTGCACCGTGGCCAGGCCGCCGCGTTCGATATTGAAGACCCCCACGCCCTGCCGGGTCAGGTCCTCGGGAGAGAAGTGAAGCTCTTTTTCGTCCCCCCTCTTGCCGATGGTCACCACCGCGGGATGGCGGCCTATCCAGAGAAGGGGCCGGATCAGATCCTGGGCCATGGCCCTGGCCCAGCGGCGTTGCAGCTTGAGAACGCGGCCATAGGGCGTACGTCCGTTCTTGATCAGATATGCCTCAGTCAAAAATGCCCCCAACGGGAGGGACGGCTAAACGCGCCCCCTCTACCCCAAAATCGACGGGATAGGTCTCAACGGTATCAGAATGAAAAGGGAGCGCGCAAGGCCGGCTCACCGCCCCACTCACGGAAGATGTTCCTTGTCCGGCCTCGGAGCCGGCGGCCTTTTCCTCCCGGATCGCTGAATTTTCACTCCCGACGGACAGTCGGGAAAAACACAAACCCTCGCTTATGGTAAAACCGCGCCCCGCCTTTTGTCCAGCCCCAGCGATCTCATCCTGGTGGCCAAAACCATGACCGCCGCCGGGGTGACCCCCGGAATCCGGGCGGCCTGGCCCAGGGAGCGGGGCTTGATCCGGTTCAGTTTTTCGATTATCTCCACGGAAAGCCCTTCCAGTTGGGCGTAATCGAACCGTTCCGGCAGACTGCGGGTCTCCATCTCCCGAAACCGCTCCACCTGCAGCTCCTGCTTGGCCACATACCCGGCGTACTTCAGGTCCACCTCCACCGCCTCGGCCTCCTCGCGGCCCAGCTCCGGCGGATTCTTCAGCAACTCAGCCAGCTGATCCCAGTTCAGATGGGGCCTTTTCAACAGCTCCGCCAACCGGACCGCGTGCTCCAGGGGCTTGGAGCCCAGGGCCTCCAGGGCCCGGTTTAGTTCGGCGGTGGGCTCCACCCGCCATTGGTGAATCGTTTTCCTCGCCCTCTCCCGCTTCTTCGCCCTGGTGCTGAAAAGCCGCCACTGTTCCTCGCCCACCAGGCCCAGACTCCGGCCCAGGGGGGTCAGCCGTTCAGCCGCGTTCTCCTCCCGCAGGATCAGCCGGTACTCGGCCCGTGAGGTGAACATGCGGTAGGGTTCGTCCACGCCCCTGGTGGTCAGATCGTCGATCATGACCCCGGTGTAGGCCATGTCCCTGGTCAGGATCACCGGCTCCAGGTTCCGGATCCTCCGGGCGGCGTTGAGCCCGGCCACAAGCCCCTGGGCTGCGGCCTCCTCATAGCCCGAGGTGCCGTTGATCTGGCCGGCCAGAAAGAGCCCGGGCAGCTCCTTAACCATCAGCTCCGGCCCCAACTCGGTGGGCAGGACGAAATCGTACTCGATGGCGTACCCCGGCCGGGCCATGACTGCCCGGGAGCATCCGGGCAGGCTTTTGATCATCTCCTCCTGGACGTCCAGGGGCAGGGAGTTGGAGATGCCGTTGGGGTAAACCTCCGGAGAGTCCAGCCCTTCGGGCTCGATAAAGACGTGGTGGGAGTCCTTGTCCGGAAACTTGACCACCTTGTCCTCGAACGAGGGGCAGTACCTGGTTCCGGTGCCGCTGATCATGCCGCCGTAAAGGGAGGACCGGTCCAGGGCCGCGGCCACGATCTCCTTGGTCCTGGCGCTGGTCCGGGTGAGATGGCACTCCACCTGGGGCAGGTAGGGAACCCGGCTCAGGATGGAGAAAGGCATAATCCGCCTGTCCCCGGGCTGGGGGGTCAGTTGGCTGAAGTCGATCGTTTTTTTGAGCAGCCGGGGCGGGGTGCCGGTCTTCAGGCGGCCCATGGCCAGCCCCAGGCCGAAGAGGTTACGGCTCATTTCATCGGAAGGCGGGTCGCCCAGCCGGCCGGCCGGAAAGTGGATCCGGCCCACATGGACCAGCCCGCCCAGGAAGGTCCCCGTGGTCAGGACCACGCATCGGGCCGGGACCAGGGAGCCGTCGCCCAGAACCACCCCCTGGAGGCGCCCCTTGTCCTGCCACAGATCGATTGCTTCGCCGGAGATGACGCTCAGCCCCTCCTGATCGGCCAGGCTGTGCTGGACAAAGCGAAGATAGGCCCTGCGGTCCACCTGGACCCGGGAGGCGCGCACGGCCGGACCTTTGCGGGTGTTGAGGCGGCGAAACTGGATGGCGGCCCGGTCCGCAGCCCGGCCCATGAGCCCGCCCAGAGCGTCGATCTCCTTGACCAGATGGCCCTTGCCCAGGCCGCCCACGGCCGGATTGCAGGACAGGGCGCCGATGCGGGAAGGATCGTGGCTGATCAATGCGGCGGTCAGGCCCAGACGGGCCACGGCCAGGGCGGCCTCCACCCCGGCATGGCCGCCGCCCACCACAGCCACATCAAAATGTGCGTTTGCCTTGGTCATAATCTGGGGCGGATTTTAACAGATCGAGTGGCGGGGTCAAGGTCGTCTCCGGAATAACGGGCTCACATTTTGCCCCACAGCATCAGAGCGCCGATGACCACGAACAGGGCTCCGCCGGCCTTCTTGATCAGCTCTTGGGGGATGTACTTACCGATGGCCACCCCGCAGAGCACCCCGAAGACCGAGGCCACGGCCAGGGCCGCCACCGTGGCTCCCAGGATGATCCAGGGGGCCTTGGTCTCGGCGGTGAGGGTCATACAGGCCAACTGGGTCTTGTCGCCCATCTCGGCCAGGAGAACCGCCCCGAAAGTGGCCGTAAAGATCTTCCAGTCCATATTGATTAACCTGTTTTCCTTTCGAACTTTTATAGACCGCCCGGTCAAAGCCGGCCGTTGAGCCAGTACCAGGCCAGGCCCAGGTACTCGTGGAGGCTCTCCTGGGTGGAGGCCAGGCCGCCCAGGCTGGGCAGGAACCCGTTGTCCGAGCCCAGGGCCCTGATCTTGTGGTCCGTGGGGGCCGGGATCGGCTCCCGGCCCATTTTGCGGAAGATGGCCACGGCCCGGGGTAGGTGGCGGGCCGAGGTGACCAGGGCGAAAGCCTTGCCGTTCATAAGCTCGGCCGCCTCCTGGGCGTTCTCATAGGTGTCTCTGGAGGTCTCATCCAGAACGATCTTGGAGCGGTCCACCCCCATGTCCAGGGCCAGATCGGCCATGAGCCTGGCCGGAGTGGGAATATCCGGTTTGGCCGACCACTCTCCGCCGCACATGATCAGCCTGGCCTCCGGCCTGGCCCGCCACAGCCTGACCCCCTCCAGGACGCGCTGCAGGGTGTCTCCGCCCAATCTGGCCGCCGGGGGCAGATCGCTGCGGTCCAGGACCCCACCGCTCAGAACCACCACCGCGCTCAAGTCCGGGGGTAGTTGATCCGGCCGGACCACGGGATAGGCCTCCTCCAGGGGACGGGCCAGCAGATCGGCCAGGGGGGAGAGGGAGAAAAGATATAGAACCAGAGTCGCCGCCAGGATGAGCATCCGCCCCGCCCTCAGACTCCTCCTGAACAGAAAGACCAGGCCCAGAATGAGCAGAAAGTGGACCGTCCCCAAGGGCATGACCAGACAGCCAACGAATTTTTTCAGAAAAAAAAGATCCATGCGCCTATTTTCCCCAGAGGATGGATTTTTCCTCCGGGCCGACCCCCGTGGATCGCGGCTTGGAAGGGGCCGAGCCGGGCGTCCCCGGTTCCAGAGCGGCGTTCCACAGGATCCTTCCCTTGGAGCGGACGACGCGGCTCAGCCAGGCTTCCGCCTCGCTGGGTGAAAGCCCCTTCAGACCCACCAGAAACAGGGCCGGGTCGCCGGACAGATCCATATCTCCGGCCTCGATTGCTCCGAGGAGCCGCCGCAGCCCTTGGGTCAACCGCCTGGGGGAACCTGATTCGCGATTCATGGCAGGATAAGTTTAGGCCAGGCCAGCCGTTAGGTCAATCTCCCAGGCAGGATAGTGAACAGGTTGACACGGCCGATTCTTAACGTTAGGTTGATCTTTCGGGAATGGTAGATAGATCGACCGAGGCCGTCAACCGGGATTCCGTCCGGGATAGGGACCCTGAGGGTGGGTATCTGTTCTCTCCGCCCGGTGTTACGGTCGAGGCGACTCTGTAACATGAAGTAATAAGCGTTAGAACAAGAGGTTGGAATGCCGCCGAACCCCTTGTCCCTAAACGATATTCAGACAGGAGAATAACCATGGAACTGGCAGCAAGGCTCAAGCCCATCAAGCCCTCGGCCACCCTGGCCATCAGCGCCAAGGCCAAGGAGATGAAAGCCCAGGGGATCGACGTGGTCAGCCTCTCCGCAGGCGAACCCGACTTCCCCACCCCGGAGCACATCTGCGAGGCGGCCATCAAGGCCATCAGGGACGGCCACCACGGCTACACCGCGGCAGACGGGATGCCCGAGTTGAAAGAGGCCGTCATCCGCAAATACCGGAGGGACAGCGGGCTTGATTACACCCCGGCCCAGGTGGTGGCCACCTGCGGAGGAAAGCACGCCATCTACAGCCTGGCCCAGGCCACCCTGGGGCCCGGCGACGAGGTGATAATCCCCGCGCCCTACTGGGTCTCCTACCCGCCCATCGTCATGCTGGCCGGGGCCACTCCGGTTATCGTCCAGACCGACCGCGGGAGCGGGTTCAAAATGAGCCCGGACCAGCTCCGGGAGGCCCTCTCCGACAGGACCAAGGCCATCATCATCAACAGCCCCTCCAACCCCACCGGCGGGATCTACACCAAAGAGGAGCTGGCGGCCCTGGCCGAGGCGGCCTTTGAGCGGGACGTCCTCATCTGGACCGACGATATCTACGAAAAGCTGGTCTTCGAGGGACAGCAGTTCCACACCGTGGCCGCCCTGAAGCCCGAGTATAAGGATCGGGTGGTGATTCTAAACGGCGTGGCCAAGACCTACGCCATGACCGGCTGGCGGATCGGCTTCCTCACCGGTCCGGAGAACGTGGCCCGGGCCGTGGCCAAGATCCAGTCCCAGTCCACCTCCAACCCCTGCACCCCGGCCCAGTTCGCGGCCGTGGCCGCCCTGGACGGGACCCAGGAGCCGGTGGAGGAGATGCGCCGGGCCTTTGACCGCCGCAGGCTGCTGATCATGGAGTTGCTGGGGAAACTGAACGTGACCGTGGATCCGCCCCTGGGCGCCTTCTACGTCTTCCCGGATTTCAGCGCCTACCTGGGCGGCAGGATCAAGGATTCGGCCGGCCTGTGCGCCTATCTCCTGGACCAGGCCAAGGTGGCCTCGGTTCCGGGGGTGGCCTTCGGCTCCGAGGGCTACGTCCGCTTCTCCTACGCCACCTCGGACGAGAACATTGAGGAAGCCGTGGCCAGGTTGGAGAAGTCTCTGGCCAATCTGGGATAGGGCAAGGGATGCCCGGGAACCCTGATTGATAATTCTCAAAGATGAAAGCGGCGCCGGGACAACCCCGACGCCGCTATTTTTTACTGCCAAAAGATCCCAGGGATAGCGCGACCTTCCCGGATCCGTTTCGATTCCGCTGCCGGGGTGGCACTCCCGACAGCCGAACCCGAACTTCTCCGGACCGACAATCGGCTACTTATCCGCCTTCCGGAACCTGTCGTCGGCCCTCATCTCCTCCGCGTTGCCGGCCTTACCCATGAGCCATCCCGTGGAGGCTTCCGGCTTGCTGTCGAACTGGGGCACGTAGGGCTTGATGTCCAGAAGCGGGGTCCCGTCCACCACGTCCACATCCGTGAGATGAAGAACCGGACCCTCGATCCGCTCCAGCCGGACCACGGACAGACCGATGGGGTTGGGCCGCCGGGGGGCCCGGGTGGAAAAGAGGCCCCTCCGGTTGTCGTCCAGAAAAGGCTTGACCGTCAGGGAAAAGCCCTGAGAGAGATGGAAATGGTAGAGCAGAATGAGGTGGGAGAAACCCTCCAGGTCCCTGAGCCCCTCCCGGTAGTCAGGGTTCAGCTCGATCCGGCCCTGGATGCCCACGGCGCCGCTGGGCTGGATGGGGGCCCCTTCCGGGTCTTTTATGCTGGAGCGGATAATCCCGATGGGGGTGAGGCTTATGTTGCTCATGGACAGGTACTCCTGAGTTAGCGCTTATGTGGTTCGGCCACCCGCCTGAATCGCTGAAATTTCACCTTGCCCGGCTCTTGTCAAGGCCGCCTTTGGCGCCCGGAGGGTTACAGCCTTGACATGAGCCGACCAAGGTGAACATCATGATGAGATTTCTTTTCAGAAAAAATGCTTTAATTCCCACTATTGCAACAGGCGGCCCAATTCAGGACAAAATCGTTTTGGCCGCTGAATAGAAAAGCATTTTTCTGAAAAGAAGGCAATTCCTCCTGGTTCGGCTTCGAATCAGATACTTAGTCTTTTAAACAGCAGTTCGGGCAGGGCCTTGATCGCGGTCATGATGGGCCGCCAGATAAAGGGGGTATAAATAACGTCCCTGGAGCCGCGATAGGCCTTGAAGATGTCCCCGCCCACCTTGTCCGGTTCGGCCGCGAGCGGACCGGGCAGGTCCATACCCTCGGTCATCTTGGTTTTGACGAAGCCGGGGAGGATGGTGACAACCCTCACCCCGCTGCCGAAAAGGCGGTTGCGCAGTCCGCTCAGGAAAGCGGTCAGGGCCGCCTTGGAGGCCCCGTAGGCGTAGTTGGCCTTGCGCCCCCGTTCCCCGGCCACGGAGCTGATGGCCATGATGGCGCCCCGGCCCCGGGCCTCAAAATCGGTCGCGATTATCTCCAGGATGCTCACCGCCCCGAGATAGTTGGTCTCCACGATCCGTTGCACCTCCTCAAACTCGGCCTGGGCGCGCTTCTGGTGGCCGCCGTAGCCGAAGGCCAGGAGAACCGCGTCGGGCTTGGGCTCCAGGGAATCGTAGAAGGCCCGGTGGGAGGAGTGGTCCAGGGCGTCGAAGAAGACCGTCTGGGCCTGGACGTTGAACCGCAGTTCCAGGTCCCGGGCCTTTTTCTCCAGCCGTTCCACCCCGCGCGAGGCCAGGATAAGATCCATCTTTGCGCCCTGGGCGAACTTGCGGGCCGCGGCCAGGGCGATATCGGAATTGGCCCCCAGAATCAACAGTCTCATCATCACACCCCCAACCTTTTGGACTGGAGCGACTGGAATCTTTCCTCCAGCCCCAGCTTGTGTCTAAGTTCCACGAATTTCTCCCAGTTGGGATAGCCCTTTCGGAATATTTCCGGCTTCATGCGGACGTCCTTGGTCAGATAGATCCGGCCCCCCAGATCCGCCACGATCCGGTCAAGCTCGTCCAGGAGAGGGAAAAGCCCCTCTTGGATCTTGAAATCCAGGGCCAGGGTGTAGCCCTCCAGGGGGAAGGAAAGGAGGTTGTCGTTGGCCGGCCCCAGGAGCTTGAGAACCCCCAGGTTGGCCCCCAGCCCGGAGGAGGCGATGCGCCCCATGACCGTTCTCAGGCCCTCCAGACTGGTCTCCTTGGGCAGGACGAACTGGTACTGGGTGAATCCGCCCCGGCCGTACATCCGGTTCCAATTGAGGATGGAGTCCAGGGGGTAGAAGAAGCCCTCCAGGTGGCGGACCCTGAACCGGGGACCCTGCCGGGCATAAGCGTAGTTGAGCCGGTTGAAAATGGCCATGGACAGCCGGTTGAGGACGAACCCGGGGAAATCAACCGGGACGTTCAGCCGGGGCTCCGGCGGCAGGACCAGGCGGCCCCTTTCCTTGGGCCAGCCCAGGTTCAGCACGGCCCGGCCCAGGAGCGGCTCCCCCACCAGACAGTCGATCCAGGCCATGGAATAGGGCGCCTCCCGGTTTTCCTCAAAGACCTGGAAGGTCTCCTCCAGGTTCCGGGTCAGGACGATCTTCTCCCGGATATAGGCCGAGGGCAGGGGCGCCAGCTTGAGCCCCGCCCGAAGGATGATCCCGGTGAGGCCCATACCCCCGCAGGTGGCCCGGAACAGCTCCCCGTTCTCCTCCCGGGAGCAGCGGAGCACCCGGTCCCGGTCCACCATCAGGTCCAGCCACTCCACGCTCTGGGTGAAGGTGCCCACCCGGTGGTGGTTCTTGCCGTGGACGTCCGAGGCGATGGCCCCGCCCACAGTGATGTACTTGGTCCCCGGGGTGGTGGATGGAAACCAGCCCCGGGGCAGGAAGGCCTGGATGATCTCGGCCAGGGTCAGGCCCGATTCGCACACCAGAAAGCCGGTCTGCGGGTCGAACTCCAGGACGTCCCGAAAGCGATCGGTGAGAACCACCTCCCCGGACAGGGAGGAGTCGCCGTAGGAGCGGCCCTGGGCGTGGACGATGAGGCCCTTTCCCCCGCCTGCGGCGCGGTCCAGTTTCTCCTGCAGGGCGGCCTGGTCCTCGAACTTGAGGGCCTCGGCCTTGAGCCTGGGGTATCTTCCCCAGCCTGTCAGTTCCATTTTGTCTCCATAGAGGGTTTCGATGAGCTGCCTTATCAAAAGCTCCGAACATGTTTTTTGCGGTTGTTTTCCAAGAAAATAACATCAACTCCAGGCCGGGGTGCTGTGGGGGAAAAGGGTCCTTCGCTCCAGTTGGCATACTCAATTCAGAGTTGAATATTTATTCCTTGGAAAACAACAATATTTATTTTTGGCCGGATCATCCCTCTGTCAAGGCTGAAACGCCTCCGGGCGCGGATGCGGCCTTGATAGGGAAATGCTCCGAACGTATTTAAGGGCCCGTTGTTTTTCGTAACAGGCCCCTATTCGAACCGGTAGAGCATAGCAAACATGGTCAAGGACCACAACAACACCACCCCCAGCAGGAACTTGTCCCGGATGAGTACGTGGGTCGGCGAACCGGACCGCTGCTCCACCAGGGTCACCTGGAGATAGCGCAGCAACCCGGCCACGACCCAGAAGACGGTGAGATAGAGATATTCCGTGCCGTGTTTGGCCATGACTTCTGCGGACAGGGTGTACAGGATGTAGCAGACCACGGTGACCGAGGCCATGATAATAAGGCCGGCGGTGACGAATTCCAGGTTATAGCCGTCAATGGAGGGCCGGCGTCCGTTCTCTTCCACGGCCAGAACCAGGTCGTCCCTTCTCTTGGCCAGGGCCAGGAAAAGGGCCAGCAGAAAGGCCATGAGCACCAGCCAGTGACTGATCCATATCTCCGAGGCCAGCCCGCCCACAAAGACCCGCAGGATAAAGAAGAGGCCGATCATGAGGACGTCGACGATGGCATAGTGCTTCAGCTTGTAGGTATAGGCCAGGTTAAGAACAAAGTAGGCCCCGATCACCCCCAGGGACCTCCAGTTCAGGCCCCACAGCCCCAGGCCCAGGGCCGCCGCAAAAAGAACCGCCGCCGCGGTCAGGGCCTGCCTGGGGCTCAGCTCTCCCTTGGCCAGGGGCCTTTTCCTCTTTTCCGGATGGGCCCGATCGTGCTCCAGATCCTTCAGGTCGTTGATAATGTAGACCACGCTGGCCATGAGGGAGAAGCAGACAAAGGCCTCCAGGGTGGCCAGCAGGGGGGCCGGATCCAGCAGCTTTTCGCCGAAGAAGAGGGGAGCCGCAATCAGCAGGTTTTTTAGATACTGGTGAACCCTGAACAGGGCCAGATATGTTTTTACCCGAGACTTGGCCATCTTCCGCGACTCATCCCCCTGAGGTTTCTTTTCCGGCAGGCAAGGTCTGGACGCCCCTTTTTGCGCGTCCTGCCGGGGCAGCTAAATGCTATTATCCGAGATTACCCCGCAAACACGTTCCCAACCTATCAACAGTCCATTTTAACCGTTCCCGCAGCTCAAATTCAGCCCCAAGCCTTCGACTCTGATGAAACTCAGCTTTTTTCCATCCCTCCGAGTCGCCATGCAGGCTAAATGGCCGAGTCTGAGCGTACCTCACCATTTACTAATCAGTCAACCGCTCGGTACTCGAAGGCTGTCATCCAAAAACCGCTTCATATTGTCGGACCAATGGGAAGGCCGAAGCTACGTGAACTTGCCACCTCCGGCCATGGTAGGCCACTTTGGCTCCAACCTTGACCAGCCGCTTGATGATCCATTCCATGGACCGTCGGACCTCCTCGCCCTTGAGATAGAAGGACCGGAACATGTGTAGAAGGTTGTAGGCGATGACCCCCATGAAAAGCCTGACCTGGTTGGCCTCGAACCGGTGGCAGCTGGTCTTGTCCCAGCGCAGGGTATTCTTGCCCTCCTTGATCCGGTTCTCAACATCGCCCCGGCCGTTGTATACCTTGACCACCTTGGCCTTGGACAGCCTGGAGTTGGTAACAATGAAGTTGACCCTGGGGAAGAGTTCCCCTTGATGCCACTCGATTTTGCAGATCACCCGGCGAGGCTTTTTCCAGCTCTTGGCCTGATAATGGAAATCAACGAATTTGACCTGAATCCCGCTCTTGGGTGGTCTGCCCACTGGACGCCGAAGATGGGGCTTGACCAGCCTTTGTAGATTCTGGTTAGCCGGTAAGCGGATGAAGTAGGTGACTCGATTCAGGGGATCCTCGCAGAACTCGTAAATCTTCGGATCAGCAAAGGCGGCGTCACCCCTAAACCAGAATAGATGAAACCAGGAACGGTAACGCTCAACAAGGGGCTTGAACAGATCCAGCGTTCCATCGGCCGAATGAACGTTGCCCGGCCTAAGGTTGGCCGCCAGGCAGTCGCCTTCGCTGGTGAAACCAAACAGGGGATGGAAGCAGTTCTTCCCGAAATGGCCGTTGTAGACGACGTTCTCTTGCTTCCCATGGGCTGGGTCTTCGGTTGAGTCGAAATCAACTATCAGTCTCCGTTTGTTCTTTCTCTGAAGCAAAGCGTCCGCTGAACGACTCAAGGCTTTTTCCAGGGCCATAAGACCTTGGCCGTTGCCCAGGTAATCGTTCTCCAGCTTGGACATCATCGACTGACCGGCGCACTGCTTGTGATCTTTGCCGATAGCCAAGCGAAGAGCGGGATCGATCCTTAATTGATCGGCGTCTATACAATCCTCGTACCCGGCGGCAATCTGGTAAACCCTCTGCCTGATCATCTCGACCATGGAATGCCTGAGGTGAACCGGCGATCTTGGATCATCAATTTCACCGCCCATAGGGGATGTCACCTTGAACCGTTCGTCAATCTCTCTCACGACCAGGAACCAGGCATCAGAGGTGATCTTGGCTCCAGGGAAATCGATTAGAATGGATCGATTGAATTCTGGCCGAATGATATGTTCTTGAGCTTCACCATTACCGTGCATCTTTAAAGTCTGCCCCCTGAACGGTTTGGCTCATTATATCAGCTTGTTATGCCAAATGTTATATCTTTCCGATCAACTCTGCCGGGTAATTCAGGTTTACTTCAATGCAGTTCTGTCCGGCTAAGCGAAGCATAGATTTAACTGATTGTTATTGTGGGTTAATTGATTATTAAAGCCGGGCGGTTGAAGTAATTTCTGGATGGTGCAGTGTCTGAAGAGGTTGAGTTGAAGGAGTTGAGCCAGTTGCTGAAGGCTTAATCCGAGGCGACAAAGGAACTTGAGGTAGCAGAGCAAAAGGTAAGCAATCAAGGCCACATAGACCTGAGAAAGAACGGCATTGGGGGAGTTGCCGATAAAGGATTTGATTTTCAGGTTCTGCTTGATGAAGCGGAAGAAGGTCTCTATCTGCCAGCGCTCCTTGTAGATATCGGCGATGGTCCTGGCCGAGAGATCGAAGTTGTTGGTCAAAAAGACGTAATGCTTCCCGGTCTCCTTGTCGCGGTAGCCGACTCTTCGCAAGGCCACTGGGTAATCGGCCCATTTGGCCCCTGTTGGCCAGGGAAAAAAGCCAGGCAAAGGCGATGTAGGCTTTATCCATGGCCACGATCGAACCCTTGGGAAGGTAAATTGCTCGGGCGGTCTTGGACTCATGACGTTTGGCTTCGGAAATTGAAACAAAGGCAGGCAGATAGCCGTCATGATCCAGCAGGGTGTTGATTTTAATGCCGGCCTTAGTCTTTCGAAACCTGGCCCAAGGGAAGAGGCTCAGGCAGAGACTGATCGTGGTCGCATCCAAGGAGAAGAGCTTGTTTTTGAACTTGAACTTGTGCTTGGGAGCGATGGGCCGACAGCGGCTGCAGACCCGTCCGAACAGGGCCTCGAAGAAGGAAGCCGGCCGTTTCTCGTTGGCCTCGGCAAAGGTGGACCGGACTACTGGTTGGGTACCTAAGTGGTAGAGATTATTGCTCCTGGAGCGCATGGACCTGACCCCGTCCCGGAGCGAGGATCGGCCGGTCAGTTGGATAGACATGAGGTGAACGAACTGGTCCCAGCGGCTGAATCTGCGGGCCGTACGTCCGGTCCCGTGGGCTTTGTCCAGGGTGCTGAAAACATGTCTCGGAACAATCTTGAGCATCTGAGAGAGGATCGTGCTACAATGAGCCATGGCCTGATTTGTCCTTTCCGATCGGTGAGTTATGCGCAACACCATTATATCGGAAACCAGGGTGAATCAGGCCATTTTCTCAACCCTTAGCCGGACAGGACTGACTTCAATGTAATTATTACATTGGTCCTGGGGTGGGGTGGGATGCGCAACAACCGGCCCAATATTCTTATAGTCGACGACGACCGGGCGCTTTGCCGGGTCATAAGCGCCAAATTAAAAAAAGAGGGGATGGCCCCCGCTTCGGCTCATACCCTTGCCGAAGGCCTCCAGGAGATGCGGGAGAAGAAGTACGCGGTGGTCTACCTGGATGTGCGGATGCCGGATGGCAACGGACTGGATCTGATCAAGAAGATCCAGCGCCTCCCGTTCCCACCAGAGGTCATAATAATCACCGGAGAGGCCGAAGCCAACGGGGCCCGGATGGCCATTGAGAGCGGGGCCTGGGATTACGTGGAGAAAGGCTCCTCCCTGGACGACGTGTTCCTGCCCCTGATCAGGGCTCTCCAGTTCCGCCGGGAGGAGCAAAGAGGCTCCCGACTGGCGGCAGGCTTTAAGCGGAAAGGCCTGGTGGGGGAGTCCAAGGCTATAATGGATTGTCTTGACGAGGCAGCCCTGGCCGCCACCTCCGACCTGCCGGTGCTGGTCACCGGAGAGACCGGGACAGGGAAAGAGCTGGAGTCCCTGGCCATTCACGACAACAGTTCCCGGGCCAACCGCAATTTTGTGGTGGTGGACTGCGCCTCCCTGCCCGAATCCCTGGTGGAAAGCCTCCTCTTCGGTCACGAGGCCGGAGCCTACACCGGGCCCGGTCCGGCCAGGGACGGGCTTCTGAAACAGGCCGACGGCGGAACCCTTTTCCTGGACGAAATAGGGGAACTTCCCCCAGGCATTCAGAAATCCTTTCTCCGCGTTCTCCAGGAGTATTCCTTCAGAAGGGTCGGCGGACTGAAGGAGATAAATAGCCACTTCAGGCTGATCGCGGCCACCAACCGGAACCTGGTCCGGATGGCGGAACAGGGCGGCTTCCGTCCGGATCTTCTTTACCGCCTGAATAACCTGACCATAAAGCTGCCCCCCTTAAGGGAAAGGCGCGGAGACATCCCCATGCTGACCACATTTCACCTCCGGCAGCTGTGCCACCACCAGGGCCTGGAACAAAAAGGATTTTCCGTGGAGGTGCTGGAGATGCTGTGCAACTACGATTGGCCGGGCAACATCCGGGAGCTTTTCAACGTGATCGACCAGGCTGCGGTAAAGGCCGGAGGCAACCCCACCATATAACCCCACCCACCTGCCCTTCCATATCAGGATAAAAGCCGCGGTGGACTCTCTGAAAGCTAACAATACCGGGTCGGAGGACGTGGGCGGGCCGCTCTCCGAGGCTGAGCCGTTGAATCTGAAAACGGCCAGGGAAAGGGAGGTCACTCTATTTGGAAAAAAATACCTGACCAGTCTATTGTCCGAAACCGACTGGAACATTAAAGAGACCTGCCGTATAGTCGACATCTCCCGGCCCCGTATCTACGAACTCCTCCGCAAACACGGCCTCTCCCGCTGAGTTATTTAGCCGCCCCTCTCCTCTGATTTCCGCTCTGACTGTCTGGCCGGGCCAGACAGGTGTTAACCCCGGGTGTACAGATTTCCGCGGCATTAAATCCGTCTCGATTCGGTCGCCTAATTTAACCAGTTAAAATAACGTCTTATTTTGTCTTTGTTCCAATTGGCACATTCATTGTTAACACCTTTTCAAGTTCAAGACAGGTTGAGAGTAATCACCCCGTGATTCCGGATCGCCCCTTGGGTCCGCGAGGTCAGGAGTACAAAATGAGGTGGGCAGAGGTAACCGTAGGGAAAAAAATAACCCTGGGCTTCGGCCTGGTCCTGGCCCTGCTGCTGGTGGCGGGCGTCCTAAGCTTCACCGGGGTGGGAGGCATCGTGGGCAACGCCAGGGAGGTTATCTCCGGCAATAAGCTCGACGCAGCCCTGGCGCAGAAAGAGGTGGACCACCTCAACTGGATGAACGCAGTCAACGCCCTTTTGACCGACGAGACGGTGACCGAACTCCACGTCCAGACCGATCCCCGCAAATGCGGCTTCGGGAAATGGCTCTACGGGGACGAGGCTGCGGAGGCCGTGGCCCTGGTCCCTTCCCTGGCCCCCCTGCTGAAGGCCATTGAGGATCCTCACCGCAAACTGCACCAGTCGGCCATTAAAATCGGCGAGCAGTTTCGGCCCGCAGACGAAAATCTGCCCGGATTTCTGGCGGCCAAGGAGGTCGACCACCTGGTCTGGGCCGATAAGCTGAGCCGGTCGCTCCTGGGAAACGTGGGCAAAATCGAGCTGGAAACCGACGAGCACAAGTGTTCCTTCGGGGAATGGCTCTACGGTCCGGAGGCCCGAAAAGCCGCCGCCGCAGACCCGCGGATGGCCGAACTTCTGGAAGAAATCAAGGAGCCCCACAAAAAACTTCACTGAAGCGTGATTGATATCCAGACCTCTTACAAGCAGATTCATCCGGGGTTGAGCGGCCTGCTCAAGGACAGGTTGGACGATCACCGCCGCTGGGTCCAGGCTGTAACCATGAGCGTGATGAAGGGGGACAGGGCCCTTACCGTGAACGTCGACCCCGCCAAGTGCGCGCTGGGGGTTTTTCTATCCTCGGACAGGGCCGCCAAATTGGCCTCCTCGTTTTCGGCTTTCAAGACCACCTTCACTCAACTGGATCAGCCCCTCAGACAGCTCCACCATTCCGCCCGGGCCATCTCCGAGGCGTTGAGCCGGGGTGAGGAGTGGGAAGCCGAACAGATTCTGGTAAACGACACCATTCCCAGTATGGATAAGGTGGCGCCCCTTTTTGAAAACCTGATCAAGGAAGAGGACGCCCTGGAAAAGGGCCAGGACCTGGCCGTCGCCATCTACCAGCAGGAGACCCTGCCGGCCCTGGCCCAGACCAGGGATATCCTGCACAAACTGCAGGACAGGGCCGAGGAGAGCCTGAAAGGAAAGGCCGAGGCCACCAAAATCTTCGCCCGCGAGACCGTGCCGGCCCTCCAGGCCACCCGGGATTTATTGGGCCAAATCAGGACCGAGGCCCGCAAGAGCATCATGACCGACCAGACCATGCTCGACTCGGCCCAGGGGACCAGATTCAACGTCTCCCTGGTCAGCCTCATCGCCCTGGCTTTGGGCCTTTTCCTGACCGTCTTCATCACCAGGGGGATCACCTCGGTGTTAAGGGGCATCTCCAACCAGATGGGCGAAGGCGCCTCCCAGGTGGCCTCGGCCTCCAGCCAGGTGGCCTCGGCCGGGCAGCAGTTGGCCGAGGGAGCATCGGAGCAGGCGGCCAGTTTGGAGGAGACAGCCTCCTCCCTGGAACAGATGGCCGCCCAGATAAAGGCCAACGCCGAAAACAGCAGCGCGGCGGACTGCCTCTGCACCGATACCATGGCCATTATCGACCGGGCCGGGAAGAGCATGAACCGGATGGGCTCCTCCATGGGCCGGCTCTCGGACATGGGCAAGGAGATCTCCAAGGTGGTCAGTTCCATTGACGAGATCGCCTTCCAGACCAACCTGCTGGCTCTCAATGCGGCCGTGGAGGCGGCCCGGGCCGGAGAGGCCGGGAAAGGCTTCGCCGTGGTGGCTGACGAGGTCAGGGCCCTGACCATGCGGGCGGCCGAGGCGGCCAAGAACACCCAGCAGCTTATCGGCGACACCGTGGACGGGATAAGCAAAGGTTCGGAGCTGGTGGCGGCCACCGGAGAGGAGTTCCGGGAGGTCTCCCACTCGGCCGAGAAAATCGCCAACCTTATAAAGGAGGTGGCTCAGGCCAGCGAAGACCAGGCCCAAGGCATCGAACAGTTGAACAACGCCGTTTCCCTGATGGACAAGGTGGTCCAGCAGAACGCGGCCAACGCCGAGGAGAGCGCCTCAGCGGCCGAAGAGCTGGATGCCCAGGCCGCCTCAATGCAGGAGCGGGTGGAAGAGTTGTTGAGGCTGGTCCAGGGCGGCTCGAGCCGGAACAGAGCCAGCGAAACGCAACGGCCGGCCCCGCAACAATCGCTGAAGGCTCTGCCCGGAACCTCTATGGGAAAGAGGCCCACCCTGATCAAGGTTTCAGACCGGGAGTACGGAGAGGATCCGGAAGATTTTTAGCAGAAACAGGGCGGTACCGCCAGGGAGAAGGAGTCCCGGGCGGTACTGCTCCCGATTCAGGGAACCTTGTTCTGGGTCCGGAAAAGATAGACCCCCAGGGCTGACATAACCCCTTCCTGGTGCTGATTGAAGAGGTCGTAACGGAGCACCACCAGGCCCCGGCGGGGATTACTGGTGGGTCTCTTCTCCAGGGGTAGGGCCTCCATGGTCAGGGTGTCGCCGGGATGGACCGGCTTCTTGAATCTGATCCGCTCGAACTGGGCCACGGCCACCACCCGGTCGAACAGCCCCGCTTGCTGGCACATGCCCATGGCCAGGGAGAGCTGCAAAGGTCCGGGAACCAGTCTGCGGGAATGCCCGGCCTCTCCGGCCCCCTCGTCGGACATGAAGATGGGATTGTCCAATTCCACCAGTTCTATAAAGCGGTCCACATCTTCGGCGGATACGGACCGCTCCCCGATCCGGATCCGGCGGTCCTTTTTAAAGTCTTCGAAATACACCACTCAATCCTTGGGTTCGACCACGGTCACCTTTTTGATGGTTACCGTCTCCTTGGGCACATCCTGATACATCCCCTTGTTGCCCACCGTCAGGGCCCCGATCTTGTCGACCACGTCGCGGCCCTCCACCACCTTGCCGAACACGGCGTAACCCCAGCCGTCCATGTCCTTGGCGCGGTGGTTCAAAAAGCCGTTGGCGGCCAGGTTGATGAAGAACTGAGAGGTGGCCGAATGGGGGTCCGCAGTCCGGGCCATGGAAAGGGTGTAGGGTTCGTTGGTCAGCCCGTTGGCGGCCTCGTTTTTGATGGGCTTCTTGGTCTGCTTTTCCTTCATGTCCCCGGTGAGCCCGCCGCCCTGGATGACGAATCCGGCCACCACCCGGTGAAAGATGGTTCCGTCGTAAAAGCCGTCCTTGACGTAGCTTAATATATTCTCCACCGTCACCGGGGCCTTGGCCGCATCCAGTTCGATTACGATGTCGCCCAGGGTTGTTTCCATTTTGATCAAAGCTTTTTCCTCCTCGGCCAGGAGGCTACCCCCGGCGGTTAAAATAAACAAAAAAGCCAGGGCCGAAATCAGGCCCTTTAAGGTAAACCTCCTGCCAACCGGCGTTCTGCCCATCATCAGCGGCCCTCCTTACGGTCCGGTCAGGGTACGATTCCGGTCGCCGGAATGCAACCGGGTAAAGCCGGTCTTTTCAGCTCTTCTCTTCGGCCCGGGCCTTCAGCGCAACCAGTTCATCCTCCACCTCCTCCAACCTGATCAGGTGGGCGGGCTTGAGACCGTGGGGCGGAAGAGCCTTTTCCAACTGGTCCCGTTTCTCTTCCAGGCGGGCTATCTTTTGGGCCAGGGTTTCCTCCATCGTTATCTCCCCCAAAGCGGCCTGCTAGTAGGCGTTTTTGTCGGTCAGGACCGAGTAGACCGTTTTTAGCAGAATCTTCAAGTCAAAAGCCAGGGACCAGTTCTTTATGTACTCCAGATCATGGTCGATCCGGTCCTCCAGGGAGGTGTTGCCCCTCAGCCCGTTCACCTGGGCCCAGCCGGTCATGCCGGCCTTCATCTTGTGGCGGAGCATGTAGCGGGGCACCTTGCGGCGGAACTCCTCGATCAGCTCGGGGCGTTCCGGGCGGGGCCCCACCAGAGACATGTCGCCTTTCAGGACGTGGAAAAGTTGAGGCAGCTCATCCATGGAGGTCCGCCGCAGGATCCTTCCCACTCCGGTCACCCTGGGATCTCCGGGAACACACCAGACCGGCCCGGTTTTGCCCTCGGCCCCGGGGTGCATAGTCCTGAATTTGTACATATTAAAAAGCCGGCCGTCCAGGCCCATCCTTTTCTGGACATAGAAGACGGGGCCCTTGGAGGTCAGCTTGACCGCCAGTCCGGCCAGGAGCATGACCGGGGAGAAGACCACCAGGGCCAGGAGCGCCACAACCATGTCCGTGGTTCTTTTCAGGATGCGGTCCCAGCCGTGCATGGGCGATTCGGTCAGAGTGATGATCTGTAGTCCGTCAAACTCTTCGACCGAGCCCCCCAGCTTAACAAAGCGGTAAAGGTCAGGAACTACCTTCACTTCCACCATCTGGTCCTCGATCAGGCTCAGAATGTCGCCCAGGCGGTTCTGGTGTTCGTGGGGCAGGGCGAAGAGAACCAGCCCCACGCCGTAGCTCCGCACGATCCGGTCCACCTCCTGGTAGCTTCCCAGAACCGGCAGGTCGCAGATCAACTCCTCTATCCTCTGGGGTTGAGCTGACAGAAAGCCGATCAGCTCGACCCCCAGCTCGGGCCGGTTGCAAAGCCGCTCGGCCGTCTGACAGGCCAACTCCTCGGCCCCCACGATCAGGGTTCTGGTCCGGAAGCCGGGCCGCCGGGAGACGATGAAAATGTGGCGCAGGAGGATCCGGAAGAGGGGCAGGAACAGGGTGGTCAATACAAAAAAATAGGCGAAGACGACCCGGGAGTAGGACTGGCGGTGGGTGAACCAGGTGGCCGCGATGAGCAGCAGGAAGGCGATCATCTCGGCCTGGATCACTCCCGAGAAAAGCTGTTTTCTGGTTCTGCCCCCGGTCTTGTAAAGCCCCTTCAGGTAGAGGGTCAACAGCCAGATCGCCTCCACCAGGATGAGACCCCACAGATAGAGGCTCAAAGGGGGGATGCCTTTGGTGACTTTGATCAGGGGCTGAAGATGAAAGCGAAGATAATAGGCGGCCAGCCAACACCCGGCGATTACCAGGGCGTCGGTCAGAAAAATAAAGGAGCGATAGAACTGGAGACGCTTATTAAACAGAGCCCGACCCCGGTGAACGGCTTAAAATTATCACCTGGACACGGCGGCCCGGGGGCTTTTTAGGCTCCGCGAGCTTTCTCCCGGGCTTCCGCAGCGGTTTTGCAGTCGATGCATTGAGTGGTCACCGGTCTGGCCTTGAGGCGGGCTTCGCCAATCTCTTCTCCGCAATCATCGCAGATGCCGAAAGTACCTTCCTCGATCCGTTCCAAGGCTTCATCTATTTTAATAAGCAGTTTGCGCTCTCTGTCGCGAATTCTCAAGGTGAAGCTTCGGTCCCACTCCACAGTGGCCCGGTCGGTGGGGTCGGGGAAGTTCTCCTTACCGTCGTTCAGGCCCGAGACGGTCTTGTCGGCTTCGGCCAGGATGGCCTCCCGCCTCTCTATCAGGATCTGGCGAAATTCCTCTGTCTTATCCTTGTCCATCCGTCCTTTTTCTCCTTATCGGCCGGAATCGAAAATAAATAGCATGGTTGCCTGGCCATGTAAAGGGAAAGACTGATCAATCAATCCGATAAGTTCCGCTTTTGCCTCCGGATTTGTAGAGTAACCGGAGGCCCCCCATTTCCATGCTTTTATCCATGGCTTTGAGCATATCATATATCGTAAGCAGGGCCACTCCCGCCGCGGTCAGAGCTTCCATCTCCACCCCGGTGGGCGCCTTGGTCTTGGCCCTGGCTTCGACCCTGATCGCGGGAGGATCGTCTCCCAGGGTGAAGTCCACGGTCACCGAGCTTAGGGGCAGCGGATGACAGAGAGGTATCAGTTCCGGGGTTTTTTTGGCGGCCATGATTCCGGCCACCCGGGCCACGGCCAGGACATCGCCCTTGGCCGCCCTGTTTTCCCGGACAGCCTCCAGGGCCTCCGGACTGAGGCGGATCAACCCCTCCGCCCTGGCCTCCCGAACGGTGTCCTCCTTGGCGCTGACATCCACCATCCGGGCCTTGCCCGAATGGTCCACATGGCTCAAGCCCACTTGGCCTCCTTTTTCCCGTTTTTGGCCTTGGCCCTGAAACGATCGAAAAAACCCTCCCTGGAGGAACGTTCATCCTCGATTTGGGCCAGCTCGGCCAGGAGTTCCTTCTGCCGGGCGTTAAGGTCGGAGGGTGTCTCCACCACGGTCTGGACGATCAGATCGCCCCGGCCCCGGTAGCGCAACCTCCGGGCGCCCTGGTCCCTCATCTTGAAAAGTTGGCCGGACTGGGTCCCGGCCGGAATCTTCAGATTGGCCGTTTCGCCGTCGATCAGGGGCACCTCCAGCTCATGCCCCAAGGCCGCCCGGGCCATGGAAAGATTGACCACATGGACCAGGTCGTCGCCCCTTCTCTCGAAAAGATCGTGGGGCTTGACCTGGAGAACCACATAAAGGTCTCCCGGGGGTCCGCCGTCCTGCCCGGCCTCACCTTCGCCCCGGAGGCGGAGCCGGGAACCCTGGTCCACTCCACCGGGGATCTTGACCTTGACCCTGGCCCGCTCCTCGACCCGGCCCTGGCCCCCGCAGCTGTTGCAGGGGGTGGCGATGATCCGGCCCTTGCCCCGGCAATGGGGACAGGTGGTGGACATCCTGAAAAAGCCCTGGGAGGTGTAGACCTGGCCCCGCCCCCGGCAGGTGGGACAGGGTTCGGGGCTGGTCCCCGGGGCCGCGCCCGAACCGCCGCACACGGAGCAGGATGTGAGCCGGGGCACGGTAAGCTCCAGCTCGTCGCCGAACACGGCCTGTTCCAGGGTTATCTCCAGGTCGTAGCGAAGATCCGCCCCGGCCATGCCCCGGCCACGGCGGGACCCGCCAAACCCGAAGGCCTCGCCGAAGATGTCGGAGAACTGGCTGAAGATGTCGTCGAACCCCTGGAACCCGCCTCCGCCGAAGCCCTGGCCGTTGACCCCGTTGTGGCCGAAGCGGTCATAGGCGGCCCTTTTCTCCGGGTCGGTGAGGACGCTGTAGGCCTCTGAGCATTCTTTGAAGGCCGCCTCGGCCTCCTTGTCGCCTGGATTCTTATCCGGATGGTACTTGATGGCCAGTTTGCGGTAGGCCGACTTTAGACCATCCGCGTCCACATCACGGCTGACCCCTAATATTTCGTAATAACAGCGCTTTTCAGCCATTTTCTTGAGTTCCGTCCTGATTGGCCATGGCTTCGGCCCGTTGGGCGAAGCTCATAAGTCCTTTGGCGGCGGCGGTTTGGGAGAGTTTTAAAAGGTCCTGTGGTGCAGGATCGCGACCGAGAGTCTTTTGAACCTGGAGGTAGAGGAACAGGTCGCCCTCCTCAACCGCCCGGCCGATCATCTCGGTCAACCGGTCCGTGGCTCCGGCCGAGGACAGAAACCGCAAGGCGTCGTAGTCCATCCCGGCTCTGAGAAAAGAGTCGGCCTGTTCAACGAGCTTTTGCGGAGAGGCTTTTCCCGGAGCCAGGAATTCCCTCTTGGCCAGGCAATCCAAAGTGCCGGATGAGGCCATGGATCAATCCTCGTCGGGATCTATCAAAGCCTGCTTCAGATCCGGCCCCTCCGCGCCCGGAGCCGGCATGGCCGGACGGACGATGGTCGGGGCTGTATCGAACCGGACCAGACTGGCGGCCACTTCGCGAAGGGAGACCACCACCTCTTTATTTTTGCTTTTAATCTGGGGTTTCACCCCCCGCCGCAACTCTCGCACCCGCTGGGTGGCCAAGTGGACCAGGGCGAAACGGTTGTTTACCTGACGAAGACAGTCTTCAACGGTTACGCGGGCCATATGATATACCTCTCTATGAAGTTCAGTCCTAATTTTTATTTGTCAAGGCCCAGGGGCTCGGAAGCCCCTGAAAAACCTGCCGCTCCAACACAAAAAATACCTCCCGGTCCGGACCTTCACCCAGTCTCCGGCCCAGGACCGAACCATTATCGGCCAGACCCGCCTCCAGCCCGGCCAGCAACTCCCCCTTGCCCAATTCCACCCTAATGGTCAAGGACGGTTTTTCAAACCCCTTATCCCTGGTGGAAATGCCGCGGATTCGGTTCAGGCCGAGAACAAGGGCCAGAGCCCGGCCCTGGTCCACCTCCTGGCTTCCCCGGACAGTCTGGTCCGGTTCCGTCACCCGCCACACCCCGTGGGGGCTCTTCTCCACCACCAGCCGAAGCGGCTCTTTTCCGGTTTCTCTGATCACGGTCAGTCTGTCCGCCTGCCGAGGATCACAGACCAGGACCCGCCTGTCCAGAAATCGGCCGGCCGGACAGGCCAAAAGAGCAAAATGATCAGACGGGACCAAAAAGGGCCCGGGCTGATAGGAAGACCGTCCGAAGGCCAGAGCGCCTTCTCCTTGCTCCGGCCAGAAACGAAGCCACTCTGTCCGGTCTTCGTAGGTCAACCGCAGGGTCAGGGCGCCCTGGTCCGGAGGGGTGGCCCGGACGAATTCCCTGATCTCGGCCCCGAAAACTCCCTCCAGCATGTCTTGCACCACAAAAGGATCAGCCCGGCCGACCGTCTCCCGCTCCTCCCTTTCAGGCAGAATCTCCCAGCCCCCGTCTCGGCGGACCAAGTTGAACCTGTTCTCAGCCCCCTCCACGGATGCTTTTCCTGGCCCGGCCGGGTCGGCCTTCAGAACGGACTTGTCCCGCAACCTAAAAAGATCCGGGGTCATCTCGGCGATACGCTCCAGGGCTACCAGGCGGACGGTCCGCTCTCCCTTAATCCCTACGAAGCGTCCCCTTTGTCCGGCGTCCAAGTGGCCGATCCGGATCACCAGGAGCCCGGCCTCCATGTTCCGGTCCAAGAGGGCCACCTCCGCATAGGGCCTCTTGAAGCCGAATTCCTCCGGGTCGGCCTCCTCCACCACAGCCAGGGACTCGCTTCCGGCCAAAGCGGCCAGAAGATTCTTTACCGCCACCTGGTCGACCGGGCCCTGCACGGGGGAGACCAAGGCCCATTCCCTTTTTTTAAACTCCAAACGGACGGCTTCGGCGCCGCTCTTTTTCAAAACGATCGCGCCGGCCTGCGCCCCGGCCGAACCAAATATGCCGGACTGAGGCAGAACCTTCACCGCCAGCCTTTTATTCTGTTCAACGGCAAAGTAGAACCCGGCCAGGCAGAACAGACCGAAGACAGAGATCAAAACCGCCCTCACCGGTTACCCCCATACCGGTCCCGCCAAGGAGGATCAAACACACCCACCCTCACCTCGGGCGACTCGGGGCGGTCGCCGCTATGGACAGCGGCCCAGCCAGGGTTTTTTCCCATTTTTCAAACTGGTCCATGAGCCGGGCCTTCGCCTGGTTCCGATTTCACCGAACCGTATTACATACCACGAAACATTGGCGAAATCAATACGGCTGTTCCGTGACCCTACCCGCACCCGCTAACCAAACCGCCTCGGCCTGGGCCAAGTATATTTGTCCGAGGATTCATGGGCTGTTCATAGCGAAGGACTTGACGGGAATTGGGGCACGTGATAAAAGCATACCCTGCTTTTGGGCCGGCGTAGCTCAGGGGTAGAGCAGCTGATTCGTAATCAGCAGGCCGTTGGTTCAAATCCTACCGCCGGCTCCAGTGATATCAGGGGTTTAGGTGATACTGCCTAAACCCTTTTTCTTTCGGGTAAGCGAGGGGTAAGCAAGAGAAAGGGAATCCCAAACCAGGGATAGCCGGTCCCCAATCTCAACCACCACTCCTTGGTGCCCCTCAGTGCAACCCCCACCTTTGCCGTTGATAAAGATCAACTTGGCCCCCCATCTGGAGAGTCCAATCTTGTCGTTGTGGATTTTCCTGGGGGGGGTCTTGGGGGGGAAGGCTTCTGAGGATAGCCAGATAGGCCCTCACATTTTGCGCGACCAATTTTTTAGGCTAGACCCATCCCTGATGGGGTGTTATAATTCCATTAAAATACATTATAATTCCATCGCTAAGGAGGGGGTTATGGCAAGGCCCCGGAGCGGAAAGGTTCCGCGAAACGCAATAAAATACCTCACGCCGCGCCATAAGGAAATGGCCCGTCACCTGGTATTGGGTGAGCGTCAGTGCGACGTAGCCCGCGCCTTTGGTATCAGCCAACCGCGTATGAGCGACATATCCAGGAGTCCGGTTTTCATAGCATACATGAAAGAGCTTGAGCATCGTAGGGAGGTCGGGACCGGTGATATGCTATCCCGAGTGAATAAGGGGGCAAGCGAAGGTCTTAAAATGTTACTGCGAATTTTGACCGAGGGTACTCCTGAAAATCAGGAGGCCAAAATGAGCACTAAGGTCCGTGTTGCCAGGGACCTACTCGACCGCGAAGGAAGTGCCCCGCGTGTGTCCAGAACCCGCACGACTAGTCAGCCTACAGGCCCTCACCTGACAGCTAAGGATATTGAGGAACTTAAGCGACGGGCTAAAGGTGCAACCAAAAATTAGAATTAGCTATCATCGATTCGAGGCCAATCAGGCCCGACTACTCGTGGGCTTATCTCCTTCAATCTTGTTTAAATGTTCCGGTCTTTCTACCCTAAAAGCGAGGAATCCAAGCGGTCAATGTGTGGATTATTAGGCGAATGATCAAAGCCGGGGTGAAGGTTGTTTATTATAGCCGCCGACGGCAGGTCACGTGTCATCGACCTCCCTTCTGACCAGGCATTGTGAAGCTGTGTTTGGATGACAGCCGTTGCGTATCAATAAATTGACCGGCTCAAATGACCAGCCCCCCATATTTCGATCCAGGCTGAGAGTTGTATACTGTTTCGACCTGGATGTTGATGGGAGGTTTTTATGCCGAAGCGAGGAAATAGTGCGGAGCAGATAATCGGTATGCTTCGCGAGGCGGAAGTTCTTAACGGTCAGGGTCAGAGCAACGAGCAGATCTGCCGTGGGTTGGGAGTCACCCCCACCACCTATTATCGTTGGCGCAAGGAGTACGGGGGGCTGAAAGTCAGTCAGGCCAAGAGGCTGAAGGAATTGGAGAAAGAGAACGCTCGGTTGAGGAAGGCTGTTTCTGATCTGAGCCTGGACAAAGTAATCCTGAAGGAGGCCTTGTCGGGAAAGTACTGAGCCCGGCTCGGCGGAGAAGATGCGTGGAACGATTGAAGGTCGAACTCCATGTGTCTGAGCGAAGACTCTGTCGGGTGATCGGGCAACCCAGGTCGACCCAACGCCATTGCCCCAAGGTCAAGGATGAGGAGGAGGCCCTGAGAGAGGCGATTATCAAGCTGGCCACACGTTTTGGGCGGTATGGATATCGCCGAATCACGGCTCTCTTGGAGTGGATGGGTTGGCGGGTGAATCACAAAAGAGTGGAACGCATCTGGCGCCAGGAAGGGCTTAAGGTACCCAAGAGACAACCGAAGAGGGGACGGCTTTGGCTCAATGACGGCTCGTGTGTCCGCTTAAGGCCAAGCAAAAGGAACCATGTCTGGTCCTATGATTTCGTGATGGATCGGACCCACGACGGCCGGGCGATCAAGATCCTGACCGTGATCGACGAGTTCACCAGGGAGTGTTTGGCCCTGGTAGTTGACCGGCGGCTCAGATCGGACGATGTTCTTTTCTGTTTGGCGGATTTGTTTTTGGAACACGGTATCCCGGATCATATCCGGTCGGACAACGGATCCGAATTTACGGCTAAGGCGGTCAGGGATTGGCTCTTCAGGATCGGGGTCAAGACCTTGTTCATCGAGCCGGGGAGCCCTTGGGAGAATGGATACATTGAGTCATTCAATGGCAAGCTGAGGGATGAGAAGCTGAACGGCGAGGTCTTTTACACACTCAAGGAGGCCCAGGTGCTCATCGAACGCTGGCGGGTCGAGTACAACACCCTCAGGCCGCACAGCTCCCTTGACTACCGTCCACCCTCTCCCGAGGCCATCCAGGGGGTACCCCCTGGATGGGAGGATATGGCTCCTCCTTGGCTCAAAACAGATCGATCTCTAACTTTGGAACTGGTACATTAACTGGGGGCAGGTCATGAGGAACTTATAAAAAGAATATCGAAATATGATTTGATAGCGGCCGGCCTGGGTCAAGTCCAGAAGTTGCTGTAAATTCTCCTCCGCCAGTCTGGCATCAGGCCGGCATTGCTTTCATCTTGTCCTGGCCTGAGATTTCCATGTTCTCCCTATTCCATTCTTGCTCCCATTCCAGGAAGTCGGTCATGTCCAGATAGCGCCTGCCGGTGGACCAGGTTTCATGCTGCTCGGCCAGCAGGGCGCCGGTCAGTCTGACGGCCGAGTCCTCGTTGGGAAAGATGCGAATGACTCTTTCCCGGCGTCTGATCTCCTCGTTAAGCCGTTCGGCCATGTTGGTGGTCCTGAGCCGCTTACGGTACTTATCCGGCAGGATCAGGACGGAAAGGGCATCCTCCAAGCCGTTTTCCAGATCGTCCACCGCCTTATGCGCTTTGTCGCCCATCTCTTCGGCCAACAGGCCAAAGGCCCTAAAGGCCTCCTCACGGTCCTCGGCCTTCAGAATCTTCTCCAGTAAACCAGCCATTTTTGCCCGTAGGCTTTTGGGTGTCAGCCCCAACACATTGCGCCTCAGGTGGACCTGGCATCGCTGCCAGATTACGCCCTGGAAGTGGCGGTCGGCCGCGTTCTTTAAGCCCTGGTGGGCATCGGAGACGATCAGGAAGACATCCCTCAGGCCCCGCTGTTTCAGCCACGAAAACATGCTGTTCCAGCTGGCCTCGTTCTCGCTGTCGCCCAGCCTGATCCCCAAGATCTCCCGATGGCCGGTTTCGCTCACCCCGATGGCGATCAAGGCGCTGATGGGCCTGACTGCCTTGTTCTTTCTGACCTTGATCACCAAAGCATCCACGATCACCAGGGGATAGCGGGTCTCGTTCAGAGGCCTCTCGTTCCAAGCTTCGACCCTAAGATCCAACTCCATACAAAGCCGGGAAACCGTTGACTTGGAAAAGCTGGCCCCGCAAAGCTCCTCGGTTATGTTCGTCACCTTGCGGGTCGATACCCCGTTAACCACCATCTCCATCAAGGCCAGAACCAAGGCCTGCTCAGACCGCTGATAGCGGCGAAATATCTCGGTCGAAAAGCCGCCGTCGCGGCTCTGGGGCACCCGAAGCGACAGTGGCCCCACCCGACTGTAAAGCCGCCTCGGACGATGCCCGTTGCGATAGGCCTGCCTGGACTCACTCCGCTCGTGCCTCCCGGCCCCTATGTGCTCGGTCATCTGGGCTTCCAGAACCTGGCTCAAAACATCCTCCACCAAGCCCTGCAATCCGTCATCTCGGGTCAAAAATTCTTTCAGCTTCGATCCGGAAAGGGTAACCTCATAATCGGCCATCGCTTCTTCCTCCCTAGGTCAGGTGTTTTTGCTTTACCAAACCTAACGGAGCGCGGTGGCCATCTCAATTATCGCCCACGCTTTTTACAGCAGTATATGGACTTGATCCCCTGGGCCAGAATCCGGGGAGAAGGTCATACGTTCAGATCTGCCTGATAATCCATCCCAAAATTGGATCGTCTCAAGCAGTGGTTGACTTAGTTTTGGCCTGAGGCTTATTGTGTCAAATATGACATAATAACTTTCAATCCGAGGGCTGAGATGATGAGCATGATATCTGCAGATATATTAAATGGTTATAGTTGCCTTCGCCTGGCCAACGTCTCCGACGCCCTGAATGTCCTCAGCTTGGATGGCGGCATGCAGGGCATCAAGCCGATATTCCAGCCCATTTCAATGCTGGGTCCGGCCTACACCCTACGCTATGTTCCCTGCGGGCCCGACCGGGCCACGGTGGGTGATTACCTGGAGGACGTGCCGCCGGGTGCGGTGGTGGTCATCGACAATGCCGGGCGTCTGGACTGCACCATCTGGGGCTATCTGCTGACCGTGGCGGCCAAGCAGAGCGGGGTGGCCGGCGTGGTCCTCGATGGTGCCTGCCGCGATCTGGACATTATTCGTGGGGCAGGCGTGCCGGTTTACGCCCGCGGCCATTTCATGGTCACGGGCAAAGGCAAGGTCATGCTTGCGGACAGCCAGGTGCCCGTGGCCGTGGGCGGGGTCAAGGTCTGCCCCGGGGATCTGATCATGGGCGGCCAGAGTGGGGTGTTGTCCGTCCCCGCTGATTTGGCTCCGGAGGTCTTGGAAATAGCGAAGAGGATCAAGGCCGCCGAAGACCAAGCCGCGGCCGCCGTGCGCCAGGGCCGGACCTTGCGCCTGGCCAG
This sequence comes from Desulfarculia bacterium, assembly GCA_963662305.1. Lineage (GTDB taxonomy): Bacteria > Desulfobacterota > Desulfarculia. Next base: position 1,183,083 of record OY759352.1, read on the forward strand.
GGAGGAGGTGGGCTACCACGACCTGCAATCACCGACCAGAAAATGACTTTATAACGGATTGCCATGAAAGCGTATCACGCGGAGGTTTGAACTCATGCTGCGACAAGTGAAAATTATCCTGTTAGCCGTCTTGGTACTCTTTACCCTAACCCTGGGCGGAACCGCCGCCCTGGCCACCGGCAGCGCCCAGGGACAGCGGGTGCCCACCCAGAATTTTCTGACCGACCCCCAGGGCTACAGCGTGGCCTTCTGGGAGTCGTCCCAAATCGCCATGGACACATGGAACAAGGAACTCGGCACCGACTTTAAGCGCCAAGTCGAGGAGCACGATCAGGTTATCCGCAAGATGTTCGAGGGTGACTACGACTGCGGCATCCTTTTCATCATGGGTTCCCCGGTCCGCCTGGACCCGGGGTTCCTGTTCAACACCTTCTTCTACGGCAGTTGTCCGGGCTTCTATAACCGCATCCCCCGCAACCAGTGCGCCGGAGGCGGCGGGGCTCTCAACTTCCCGGGCTACTTCAACCCGGAATTCAACCGGCTCCTCAAGGCCCAGGATCGCATCTTCGACTACGCCGAGCGGAAGAAGATTACAGACCGGATGGTCGAGATGCTGGTCCAGGACCGGCCCGCCCTGGTCCTCTTTTCGCCTTACGTGGTCCATCTGATGAATACCAAACGCTGGAAAAACGAGAGAGGCATGCCCGGTGAGGGCCTGGGCTCGGCCTGGAACGTCATGGGCATCGAGCCCACGGGCGATGACAAGGCCCTCCGGGTCGGCTCGACCTACGCCGTGCCCAGCATCAACCCCATGGCCGTCAGAAGGACCCAGGGTTACCGGGTCATGGACCTGATCTACGACACCCTTTTCCGGGTGGACCTGGAGGGCAAGGCCGAGAAGTGGATGGCCCAGGAGGCCAAAGTAACCGACGGGCCCAACGGCCCGAAAACGGCGGTGGAGATCACCCTCCGCCCGGACCTCAAGTTCCACGACGGCCAGTCGGTGACGGCAGACGATGTCCTCTTTACCATTGACTTCGCCCGGAAGTTCAAGGCGCCCGACCTATATAACTATGTCAAGCGGGTGGTCAAGGCGGAGAAGACGGGCGACCTGTCCCTGACCCTCCACCTGAGCGAGCCCTGGTCCGGGGTCTTCCACGTCCTCCTGTCCAAGATGTACATCCTGCCCGAGCACATCTGGAGCCAGGTGGCCCAGAAGGAAAAAGAGCCCATCCTCTGGCCCAACCCGAAGCCGGTTGGCAGCGGCCCCTTCAAGTTCGTCTCCTGGGACAAGGGGGCCCAACTGGTCATGGACAAAAACCCGGCCTACTTCGCCCCGGTCAATCCGGACCGGCTGATCAGAGTAAAGTTCGAGTCCATGGAGACCCTGGCCGCAGCCGTCGAGAAAGACGAGATCGACCTCCAATGGGGTGAGCCCATGAACGCGGCCATTGTCGAGCGGATGAAGGGCAAGGCCGGCGTCAAGGCGATCAAGTTGCCCAACCACGGCTTTGCCATGTTCACCTTCCGGTGTGTCAAGGCCCCTTACAACGACCCGACTTTCATGGAGGCCCTGGAGTACTGCCTGCCCCGGGACCTGATCATGGACCGGGTCTACCCCGGCATCGCCCAGAAGGCGGTCTCGCCCATTCCGCCGGGGAACAAGGCCTGGCACAACCCGCGGGTTTTTGACCTGGCCAAACCCTATGACCCGGACAAGGCCCGGGAAATCCTGAAACGGGCGGGCTACACCTGGGATGAGCAGGGCCGGCTCTGCTTCCCCAAGTAACCCCGGCCTTGCGATCGACCGGCCGAGGCCTGTCTCCGCGGAGATGGGCCCCGGCCGACCGTTCCCCTAAGCACATGAACAGCGGAGCCAGACCGTGACCACCAGATTCCTCCTCGCCCGCACCGGGGTGATGCTCCTCACCGCCGTCGCCCTTCTGGCTATCCAATTCTTCCTCTTTCGCCTCATGCCCGGCGACCCGACCGCCTCGGTCCTCGCCGGCGGCATGAGCCCGGAGATCCAAGACGAGCTCAAGCGGCTCTGGGGCCTGGACCAGTCCCTGCTTCTCCAGTTCTGGAGTTACGCCAAGAACCTCACCCGGCTGGACTTCGGCGTCTCCTTTTACCGCAACGTCCCGGTAGGCGAGGTGGTCCTGCCCCGGTTCTGGAACACCATTATCTTCATGCTCCTGGCCATGCTCTGGGCCAACCTGTTCGGCGTCGCCCTGGGCGTGCTCTCCGTCATCCGCCGCCAGCGGCCCCTGGAGGGTTGGCTGATCGTCCTTGGCTCGGCGGCCCGGGCCACCCCGCTGTTCGTTACCGGCATGATCTTCCTGCTCGTCTTCGCCTATCACTTGGGCTGGTTCCCCCTGGGCGGCATGCACCGGGTCGGGGCAGTCTACGCCACTTGGTGGCAAAGGTATTTCAACCTCGACCTGCTCCATCATCTATTCCTACCCACCCTGGTGGCCGGGATTTTCTACTTCACCACGCCTTTTTTCGTCATGCGCACAGCCATGCTGGAGCATCTCCACGACGACCACCTTCTCCTGGCCCGGGCCAAGGGGGCCTCGCCGCTTATGGTCCTGCTCAAGCATGTCGCCCGCAACGCCCTCAACCCGGTCATCACCACCACCGCCCTGTCCCTGGGCTTTGCCGTGGGCGGCCAGGTGGTGGTGGAGACCATCTTCCACTGGCCGGGCCTGGGCAGCGAGCTGGTTTTTTCCACTTTCCGACGGGACTACCCCATGGTCCAAGCCATCTTCTTTCTCATCAGCCTGACGGTCATCGCCATGAATTACTTGGCTGACCTGGCCTACCTCTTTCTGGACCCCAGGCTCCGTTACGAGGCGCAGCAATGAAAGCCGCCCTGGCCGGTCTCAACCGGCTGGGCCGGATCGGCCTGGGCATCCTGGTCCTCTTCGGCCTGATGGCCCTGGCCGGTCCGGCCCTCGCCCCCTACGACCCCCGGGCCACCCAAGTGGACGCCCAAGGCAAGATGATCAGCCTCAGCCCGCCGACTTGGCGTCATCCTCTGGGGACCACCTGGCAGGGCCGGGACGTCCTCAGCCAGGTCCTTCACGGGGCCCGGCCGACCCTGGTGGTCGGCTTGAGTGCGGCCTTAATCCTGGCCTTTGTCGGGGTCAACGTCGGTCTCTGGTCCGGCTACTTCGGCGGCTGGGTGGATTTGGTGTTGATGCGGGCGGTGGACATCCTCTACGGCCTGCCTTTTTTGCCGCTGATGGTGGTGGTCATGTCCCTGCTGGCCCGGGAGCAGAAGTATGTCATCCTGGGCATCGGCCTGGTGGCCTGGCGCGACGTGGCCCGGGTGGTCCGGGCTCAGGTCCTATCCCTGCGCGAGGAAGCCTACATCAAGGCCGTCCGGTCAGTGGGGGCCGGCCACCTTCGCGTCATCTATCTTCATCTCTTCCCCAATCTTCTTCCCTTGGCCCTGCTGTTTCTGGCCTTCGGCCTGGTCTGGTCCATCCTGGGCCACGCCGATCTCAGTTTTCTGGGCTTCGGCGACCCGGCCCACCCGACCTGGGGGGACATGGTCTCCTCAGCCTGGGCGGCCGGGGTGATGACCGAGGCCTACTGGTGGTATCTGGCCCCCTCGGTCTGCATCGCCGCCGTCTCCACCGGGGCCTTTTTCCTAGCCTGCGCCTTGGAGGAGGCGGTCGACCCGCGGCTGAGACGGAGAGGGCCGGGTGCTTGAGATCCGGGATATGAGCGTGGCCTTTGACCTGGCCGAGACGCGGCTCAGGGCGGTGGACCGGGTCAGCCTGACCATCGGTCCGGGCCAGCGCCTCGGCCTGGCCGGCGAGTCGGGCTGCGGCAAGTCCACCCTGGCCCGGGCAATCCTGGGCTTGTTGCCGGAAAATGCCCGGGTCGAGCAGGGCCGGATCGTTTTTCAGGGCCGCGACCTCCTGGCCCTGTCCCCGCGGGAAAGGCGGGCCCTGCTCTGGGAAGAGATGGCCTACGTGCCCCAGGCCTCCCTCAACTCCCTCAACCCGGTCTACCGGGTGGCGGCCCAGGCCTTGGAGGCGGTCCGCCTCCACCGCCCCGACGCCCACAAGCAAAAACAGGAGTACATAGCCCGCCTGAGTGGACTCCTGGTTACGGCCGGGCTGGAGGAGCGCTGCCTGGCCAGCTTTCCTCACCAACTCAGCGGCGGTATGCTCCAGCGGGCGGTCATCGCCATGGCCTTTGTCTTGGAGCCCCGCCTGATCGTGGGCGACGAGCCGACCACCGCTCTGGATGTCATCACCCAGGGCCGGGTCATGGGCCTGTTCAAGAGCATGGCCGAGGAGACTGGGGCCGCCCTGCTGATGATCAGTCACGACCTGGCCTCCCTGGCCCGGGTGTGCGATTCCCTGGCGATCATGTACGCCGGCCGTATCGTCGAAAGCGGGCCCTGGGCCAGGGTTATTGAAGAGCCATGGCACCCTTACACCATGGGCCTGCTCCAGGCCGTGGCCGGCCTGGACCGGGCCGGGGCCGTCCTGCGTTACATCCCAGGCGCACCGCCCCGGCCGGGCGAGACCCTGGCCGGCTGCCGGTTCGCCCCCCGCTGCCCCTTTGCGCTGGATATCTGCCTTCAGGAAGCGCCTGGTCTGAGGGCCGGCCCCGAGCCGAACCGCCGGGCGGCCTGCCACCGCCTGGCCGAGGCCGGGGGGCTGCGCCGCCGGGCCTTTGAGGACGAGGTATGGTCGAAGATGTGATACTGGAAGCCAGGGGGCTGACCAAGACCTTCCGGCCGGGGCTAAGCCTGCCCTGGCTGGGCATGGGCCGCCCGGCCACCCTAGCCCTCAGGGAGATCAGCTTCAAGCTGGCGGCGGGGCAAAGCCTGGGCGTGGTCGGCCAGAGCGGTTCGGGCAAGACCACCCTTGGGCTGATCGTCTCCCACCTGCTTTCGCCCAGCCGAGGACAGGTCTTTTTCCAGGGCCGGGACCTGGCCGGGCTGGCCGGCGGCGAACTGAAGCAATGGCGCCGCCAAGTCCAGGTCATCTTCCAGGACCCCTTCAGCGCCATGAACCCCCGGCTGACGATCCTCCGCAACCTTGCCGAGCCGCTGAGGGTTCACCGGCTGACGACCCGGGCCAAGGAGAGGGGCCGGGTCACGGCGGCCATGGCCTCGGCCGGCCTGAAGCACCCGGCCGACGTCTTGGACAGATTGCCCCGGCAGCTCTCCGGCGGCCAGCTCCAGCGGGCCGCCCTGGCCCGGAGCCTCATTCTGGAGCCCCGGCTCCTCATCGCCGACGAGCCGGTGAGCATGCTCGACGCCTCGCTTCGGGCCGCTTTCCTCGACCAACTCCAACGGTCCCGCCGGGAGAAAGACCTGTCCCTGGTCTACATCACCCACAACCTGGTCGAGGTGGCGGCCGTGACCGACCAGGTCCTGGTCCTCTACCGGGGCCAGCTGATGGAACTGGGGCCCACCCCGGCGGTGCTGAGCCGGCCCTGGCACCCCTACACCCGGGAGTTGATCAAGGCCGTGCCCAGTCTGGCCCCATTGAGCCCGGTGACCGAGGTCAAAGTCTGGGATGCGAGGCCAAGGGATTTGACTGGCTGCTCTTTCCGGCCCGATTGCCCCGAGGCCGGACCGGAGTGCCGCCAAGGCGAACCCGAGCCGCGGCCGGTCAGCCCCGGGCGCATGGTCGCCTGTTGGCGGGTCTGATGGACAAGGGGACGGCCGTGCTCATCGAAAATCCGGTATAGGTCGACCGCCACCCTTTCCAGGGCCCGGGCCAGCTCGGCGGCGTCTTGGTAGATCGCCATCTTATTGTTACACCATAGATATTTAGTCAAAATACGATTAAACATGAAAACGAAATTAACCATAGAACTATCTCCTCAAGGGAATAACTAACCAATTTTATTAAGATAATTCACCAATTCAGAAATATTGATTTCTGCCAAAAGTTAGATCAACTCTGAAAAGCGTTAGATTTTCACTCGCCATCCTCGCCGTCTTCTCCACCCCCATTTATGGACTTAAGCAGCTTGCTGCCGACCTTCTCCGAGGCCTCCAGAAGAACGCTGTGCTCCAGGTGGGCGTATCGCTGGGTGGTGGAGGCCTGGGTGTGGCCCAGCAGGGCTCCTATCAGGGGCAGGCCCATTCCGGCGGCTACCCCGGCGCTGGCGTAGCTGTGTCGGAGGTCGTGCAGCCGGACCTTATCCAGGCCGGCTCTTTTTCTTATACGTTGCCAGGGGCGCTGGATGCCAACCAGATGGCCGCCTTCCTTGGTTCCCGGGCAGACATAGGGGTTCCCCTCGACCTTGGGTAGGGACCTGAGCAGGTCCTCGATGGGCTTGGAAAGAGGAATCAGCTTGGCCCCTGTCTTTGACTCCGGGATCTTGAGCAGCCTCATCTTGATCCTCCCCTGAATTGATGGACACCCAGATAAGCGTCTATGATGCTATTGGAAGTGTTCGTTGAACAAGAAGCGCAGGCAGTACACACGGGAATACAAAGTTGAAGCAGTCAGGTTGGTTACCGAGGGCGGTCAAAGCATCGCCCAAGTGGCTCGGGATCTGGACATAGGAGCGAATGTCCTTCAGCGCTGGAAGAAACAGTTTACTGAAGACCCGGCCCACTCCTTCCCTGGCCAGGGCCGCCTCAAACCCGATGACGAGGAACTTCGGAAACTCCGCCTGGAGAATGCCAGACTGCGCCAGGAGCGCGACATATTTTAAAAAGCAATCGCCATCTGCTCGGAAACCACAAAATGAGGTATCGGACCATGAAGGCCAATGCCAAGCAATTTCGGATCGGGTGGATGGCCAAAGCTCTGGGTGTTTCCGCCAGCGGCTACTATGGCTGGTTGAAACGCCCCGAAAGCAGTCGTGAAAAGGAAAACAGGCGACTAACCGTCGAGATCAAGGCCGTCCATGATGCGGCCTCACGTCAGACCTATGGCAGCCCCAGAATCCAGGCCGAGTTGGAAAATAGCGGTGTGTCCTGTTCTCGAAACAGGGTGGACCGGTTGATGAGGAAGGAAGGTATTCGGGCCAAGCAGAAACGAAAATTCAAAGTGACTACGGATTCAAAACACTCCCTGCCGGTGGCCCCCAACCTGCTCGACCGGAACTTCTGGGCTGATCGCCCCGACCAGACCTGGCTGGCTGATCTGACCTAGGTCAGGACTCGGGAAGGATGGTTGTATCTGGCCGCCGTCTTGGATATGCATTCTCGCAGAATCGTCGGCTGGGCCATGGATAAGCGCATGAACCGCCAACTGGTCATCGACGCCCTGCTCATGGCCATCTGGCAGCGAAAGCCCGCCAAAGGACTACTCCATCACTCCGACAGGGGCAAGCCAATATTGCAGCAGTGAATATCAGAACCTACTGAAACGGCATGGCATCGTCCCTTCCATGTCACGCAAGGGCGACTGCTGGGACAACGCCCCAATGGAAAGCTTCTTCCACACCCTCAAAACTGAGCTGATCCACCACCGGGACTACAGAACAAGGCAAGAGGCCAAATCAGACATTTTCAACTACATCGAGCTGTTCTATAACTCGAAGAAAAGACACTCGGCCATCGGATACATTTCACCAGTCGGGTTTGAACAAAAGGCCAATACGGCTTAACCCCGTGTCCATTGTTTCGGGGGAAGATCATCTGGTCCTGTGCCGGATCGAAGATAAACCGCCCCGGCTGGACCTTCAAAACTACCCCCATCTGCCCAGGGCCAGGGTCGAGACCACCTCGGCCAAATCCTACACGGCTCTCATGCCCGGGGCGAGTTCATCAACAGGCGGGAGAATGTCCTGGCCGTGGGCAACTCCGGAACAGGCAAGACCCACCTGGCCTTGGCCCTGGGCCTCAGCGCCTGTCAGAACGGCTTCAAGGTCAGGTTCACCACCGCCGCCGCCCTGGTCAACGAGATGATCGAGGCCAGGGATGAAAAACGGCTCCTTAGGCTTCAAAAACAGATGGCCGGGGTTAATCTCCTGATTATCGAGGAGCTGGGCTTCGTGCCTTTCTCCAAGACCGGAGCAGAGCTCCTCTTTGAACTGAGCTCGCAAAGATATGAACGCGGCTCGATCCTGATCACCACAAACCTGCCCTTTGACCAGTGGCCCGACGTGTTCGGCTCTGAACGCCTCACCGGTGCTCTCCTGGACCGCCTCACCCATCATGTTCACATCCTGGAAATGAACGGCGACAGCTATCGCCTCAAACAATCCAAACGGCTAACAGGCAATACCTGATGCACGCCTCTAACCTCATCAGGCGGCCTTAAGGCCCCCTGATGATCAACTACCCAACCGGTACACTTTTACTCCGCCCCACTGATACATTTTTACTCCGCCCTTGACACTGTTCTCCTTGGATGCGACCACGGTCAGTCTCTGTCTTAGCCTCTTCCCCTGGGCCAAGTTCAGAAAGACCAAGGCCGGTATCAAGATCAACACCCTGCTGGACCACGACGGCTATCTGCCCGCTTTTGTTTCAATTTCCGAAGCCAAACGTCATGAGTCCAAGACCGCCCGAGCAATTTACCTTCCCAAGGGTTCGATCGTGGCCATGGATAAGGCCTACATCGCCTTTGCCTGGCTTTTTTCCCTGGCCAACAGGGGCGTTTTCTTCGTCACCAGGATGAAAAAAGGCGCCCGCTACAAGGTCGTCAAGCGCAACAGAGTCAACCGCCGTTTGGGCGTCACCTCCGACCAGGTCATTTGGCTTACAGGGGCCAAATGGGCCGATTACCCGGTGGCCTTGCGAAGAGTCGGCTACCGCGACAAGGAGACCGGGAAGCATTACGTCTTTTTGACCAACTACTTCGACCTCTCGGCCAGGACCATCGCCGACATCTACAAGGAGCGCTGGCAGATAGAGACCTTCTTCCGCTTCATCAAGTGCATTAGTCACGAAAAGCGTTGACAGATAGAGGGTTCTTTAAAAAATAGCCACGGTGAAATCTACCCGGATTAGTTCCAGGCGTTAGGGGAGGCCCCGGCGTCACATATGGCCATTCATTCCAGGGATATCCCTGGAATGAATGGCGAACTCGGTCTGGGTCGGATAGCCCAGAGACATGTGAGACCGGCTCGCTTTATAGTCCCTGCGTCAAGCCTCGATCTTGATCTTAGCATCCTCCAAAGACATGAACCAGTTGGCATTGAGGCACTCGTCCCTGAACCTGCCGTTGAACGACTCGAAGAACCCGTTATGTAGGTTTCCCCGTCCTGGAAAAATCCAGCGCAACTTTTTTGTCGTAAGCCCATTTGTCCACGGCCCTGGAGGTGAACTCCGGGCCGTTGTCGCACTGGATAGTCTGGGGCTTGGACCTCTCTTCAATGATTCGACCAAGAACCGCGGCATCCTCCTTACGCATCATATATGCTTTCCTCGGTGTCCATCAATTCAGGGCAGGATCAATCCGGCCCTACACACGCCGACGTACTTCTTCTTCCAGCGGTAAAAGGTTCGTTCCGATATCCCCAGCTTTCGTCTTACCTCCTCCCGGGGATCCATGCTCGGCCTGCTGCAGCGCGAACGATATCTGCTCCTCCGTATATCGCCTCAGCGGAGGCCCCCTTGACGCGATCCGAGTAAATGGGGGTATCCTATTTCATGGTCATTGGAAGCCATGTGGCAATCCCGGGAAAAATGATCATTAAAAAGGTCACAATCGCATGCGCGAGGGCGAACCAACTCACTCCGATGAACATGTCTTTCATAGGAATATCTTTTACTACACTGTGCAGTATAAAAATATTCATGCCGACGGGCGGGGTTATCAAACCAACCGCGATGATAACCGTGGCGAAAGCCCCGAACCAAATCGCGTCGAAGCCGGCCGCCATGGCGATGGGGAACAGAATGGGAAAGGTAAGGATGGCAATGCCAAAGGAATCCATGATGGAACCCATGACTAAGTACAGGGCCCCCATACTCAGAGCCAGCATCCAGGGAGGCATACCAACGGAGATTGTACAGTCGATTATGTGCTTTGTGGTCCCGGTAATGACCAAAAATCTGGAGATTAGGTAACCGGCAAGAATAACAAAGAATATCGATGTCGCCAGCATGGCGGACTCTTTTGCGGCTGCCTTGAAGATGGCCCAGGTCAGGCGACGCATAACCAGAGCGATAATAACTACTCCGGTCACGCCGACTCCGGCGGCCTCGGTCGGTGTGAAGACACCGCCGTAGATTCCACCAATAACAACCAAAAAAAGGACTAGGAGCGGCAACATACCCGTAAGCGAAACGAAACGTTCCTTCCAAGAGAATACCGGACCGCGGGGCCCGGCTTTCGGGTTGTGGATACACTGGATAACAATAACCGCCGCGAAAGCTAAGGCCAAAAGAACGCCCGGGCCTATGCCGGCGATAAACATAGAAGCAATGGAAGTCTCGGTCAGTATCCCGTACACGATAAAGGCGACGCTCGGCGGAATGATCGTGGCCAGGCTCGCAGAGGCGGCTATGACCCCGCTGGACAATCGTGTGTCATACTTATATTTCAAAAGCTCTGGCATCATCGTTACGCCCATGGTCGCAGAAGCGGCGTAGGCAGAACCGGTCACTGCCCCAAACATGGCGCAGGCCACGACTCCGGCCACAGCCAGGCCGCCAGGCAGATGCCCTACCCATGTGCGAATACAGGAGAATAGATCCGAAACGATTTTGGTCTGATAAATTAGCTGGCCCATGAGTATAAAAAGTGGGATGCACATCAACACAGCATCTCCACCTTTTTCCCAGGCCAGCATCGCCTCTTGCATTGCGCCAAAGTTAAAATCTTTTATATACAGTATGCCCACGAATCCAACAGCCGACATGGCGTAGGTCAGGGGTATGCCGCAGAAAATCAGCACTAGCATCAATACCAGGCCCAAATAGCCGACAAGGACGGGGTCCATTAGCTTTTTACTCCTTTTATAAGCTGCTTAGACATGTTCACTAGGTCAAACAACAACCTGAGAAAACAGAGGAGGCTGAGCAAAGCCACCACAAGCCTGAGCGGCCACAAGGGCAAGAGAAACTCGATTCCGGCTTGCCCTGTCTGATACATATCCGGAACCAAGCGGAAGGACTGATAGCTCAGAGGGCCAAAGAGCAGCAGCCCCAGAACTTTGCTTAATAGATTAATAAAACGTTTCGTCTTGCCCTGAAACTTTTCATAGAAGAGTTCCACGCGAATGTGTTTGTCATCTTCTTCGCACCGAGTCGCAGTCAAGAAGAAGAGTCCTAACAGCATTAAGCCTGTAAACTCCATACCCCAGGTGAAGGGTCTATTGAGGAGGTACCTCATGATAATGACATCTATTGTGACAAAAGCCGCAAAGATAGGCATTAGTATGGAGATACTGAACTTGAAGCAAAGGTCGGAAATCCTATGGATCAACAGCGAAACACCCGAGTATTCGTTACCTTGTTCCATACCTAACTCCATCACCCACCTGACGAAAACATGGCGCGCCAAACGGTTGTTGGATCCCTGTGATGCGCCAAATTGCGCAATCACAGGGATTTATCAAATGTCTTTAAGTGATGGGGCCATAACCTAAGATGGCCTCTGGCCTAACTCCCATCATAAACCGTTGATGATACCCTTGACCGGATTGGTCCGGACCTCCTGCTGCAGCTCGTCCATGGACATAGCCCCGTATTTTTGAGACAACTTTCTCAGATCCTCAACCATCTGTTTGGCAGGCAAACCTTTTGCTTCTTTTTTTTCGATAAAATCTTTCCATATCGGTTCCAGCAGGGCTTTAGTTTTGGTTATGTCTTCGGGGGGCATCTTGATTACTTCCACGCCTGCAGCCCGAAGAGCTTTATCGGCCTCATCATCCAAGGCCAGGTAATTTTTGGTCATGATAAAATTGGCTTCCCGCAGGGCGAGATACAGCTCCTTTTTCAGAGGAGCCGGCAAACCATCAAATTTCTTCCTGTTAATGCAGTAGGGAATGCCGAGAGTGGAGATATTCAGCTCTGTGTAGTACTTGGCCACTTCCTGAAACTGGCGGGGTATAACCATGCCCTTGGCGAAAAGGATGGCCTCGATGATACCTGTTTGCAGGGCGGAAAACATCTCGCTGGGCGCTACCGCTACGGGACGTACCCCAAGCAGTTTGAATGAGTCGCTGATGACGCCGCCGCCGGTAAGCACCTTCATGCCTTTCAGGTCTTCCAGCTTTCTCACCGGCTTCTTCGAGATGATGCCGGCACCCATATTGATGGTCGGATAGGAGGCCATATACACACCTTGTTTTTCATACTCCTTCTTGAAGTACTTGGGATAAAGGGCTTCCATGACCATGGCCGCGACGACGGGATTCTTGAAGGCATATGGCATTTCACCCACATTGAAAAGATCAAAACGGTTTGAGTGAACCGCGATATAGCCTTGCGTGATGTCCGTCATGCCTGATTTGCAGGCGCTGAAACCCTGCTTGACCCCGTGCAGTTGTCCAGCCCAGTATTCCTGGAAAATTATCTTCCCACCTGTTTTTTCAGTGATATGCTTGAGGTAGGGTTTAAGAGCAGCCACGGCGATCTGACTGTTTTCTGGGTAATAATTAGACCAAGTGAGTGAAATTGGAGGGCCGTCATATTTTTCATCGGCAGCGATGCCTACTCCGGCGCACAGCATCGTAGCAACAAGAACCATTGCCGTTACGGCGAACTTCTTTGATATATTCTGCACAACTTTTCTCCTTACTTACTCATTCCGTTCCGTGTTTGTGGTTTATGAACAAGCACTTTGGGGCATCACGCTGAAACCTCGATTTTCATCGAGGGCAATTGTGAAATTTTTCCCATGCTGGGTTAAAAAATCCTGCTCAGCGATGAATTTAAGTGAACCGACTTCAGCCAACACATCGGATTCCGACATTTCGTCCATGGACACGCCAAGGAATATTTTCGGGCTTCAAGCCTGTCCGACGGTGAAGCTCCTCACACGCACAAAGTCCATATCGTATTCCTGCAGAAGCTCTCGCAGCCTCTGCGCCGCATCTGAGGTAATTTCTACGGAAAGCACTTCTTTTATCCTCCACTGGCAATTAAACGACAGAAACCCCCAGTGAAAACGAACGCAGGATCTTTAAGGCATGGTCCGTCACATACAGTGAGCGTTTGTCTTCAACAAGGCATTCTCTGCCGAGGGCCCTATACTTATTGAAACCGAACTTATGGAACAGGATAAGATCTACATCCTTGAGCCCCAAGCTCTGAACAAATTGGCCCGTGGCCCTGATGTTATCTTTTGAATCATTGTATGCTGGAATTAAGGGCACCCGAATTCTGACCGGAACACCGGATGCGGCAATCTTTTTCAAATTGTCCAAGATGAGGGTATTGCTCACCCCGGTGAGCCTTTGGTGCTCACTGGGATCAAGATGTTTACAGTCAAAAAGGACTAACTCAGTATATGCCAGAACCTTTTCCAGGATTTCCCACTCGGCAAAACCGCAGGTGTCCAGACAAGTGTGCAGGCCATCCTCGTGAGCTGTTTTCATTAATTCCAATAAGAATTCCGGCTGCGCCGTGGGCTCCCCCCCGCTGACCGTCATCCCGCCACCGGAGTTTTGATAGTGAATCAGGTCCTTCTTGACTACCTTCATCACCTCTTCCACGGACATAGACTTCCCTGATATGCTCCTGGCATCATTAGGGCAGGCATCCACGCAAGCACCACAAGCTTGACATTTCGTGTGATCGCAATGCAGCTCATTATCCTTAAAGGACAATGCGCCATTCGGACAAACCTCCGCACAAAGGCCGCAATGCTGACAATGGTCCTCGAAATAGAGCACTTCGGGTTGTTGATTTTGGGATTCGGGGTTGCTGCACCACAGACAGCGCAGGGGACAACCCTTGAGGAAAACCGTTGTTCTGATCCCTGGTCCGTCGTGGAGGGAGAGCCGTTGAATGTTATAGACCATACCCGTTTTCATAGATCGCTCACTTTGTCCGCCTGCCCCGTCATGGAGACTAGGGCAGGCAGACGCTTAAGTTGTTTTAGGAGGAGTACTCGGTGCGTTTGATGATCTCGTCCTGTACCCCTTTGTCCAGGCGGATGAAGTAGGCGCTGAAACCTGCTACGCGAATGACCAGATTTTTATACTTGGCTGGGTTCTTCTGGGCATCAAGCAGAGTCGCCCTTTCGACAACGTTGAATTGGATATGGGAGCCGCCCATGTCGCAGTAGCTTTTAATCAAGCTGAGCAGCATCCGAGTGCCGGTCGGCCCCTGCAAAGCCGAGGGATTAAACTTCATGTTGCAATGGTTGGCGGCATAACGGACAGTGTCGATAACTTTGGCTGCTGAATTGATAAAGGCGGTGGGGCCTTCCACATCCGTACTGGGCATGGCCGAGACACTGCCGTCGGTCAGAGCCGTGAAGGCATTCCTGCCGGTGGGCAGGGCGCCGGTCAGCTTACCCAAATAGTTATGCATGGACACGGAGTAAGCGTCGATCGCGATTTTCTCGCCCACATAGTTTTCCGGATAAATCGTATCAAAGCGATCAGCCAGATCGGTGTAGATCCGGTGGGTGAGGGCGTCCATTTCCGGGTTGTCGTTGCCGTGTTTGGGAGCTGCCAGGCAGGCCTTTTGAATGTTCTCATAGCCCTTGAAATCCGATAGCAAAGCTTCCTTCAATTCCTTCATGGAGACGCTCTTCTGATCAAAGACGAGCTGTTTCACCGCGCTCAGGGAGTTGGCGGCGTCGACTCCGGCATTGACGATCATCAAGGATTGGAAGAAATAGGGGCCCCCCGCCTCTTCGTATTTTCCCCGTTCAATGCAACCGCCTTCCATAACGGAGCGGAAAGGACTGGGAGTTTGTCTGTCCTTGACCATGTCGCCGACAAAGGAAACAAGCCGATTCATACGCACCGCGAAATCCATCTGCTCCAGGAAGGCTTCATAGAACTCCGCAAAGCTCTTGAAATCTTCTGCGTCGCCGGTCTCTGGTCCGATCTGCCTCTTTGTTATAGGGTCCCAACCGTTGTTCATGGTGAGTTCGAAGATCTTGGCCACGTTAATAAGGCTCTCAATGTTGAGGGCTGATTTCCCACAAACACCCGAGGCCACGCATCCGAAGTTGGCCACATTTCTGGCATCGGCCAGCGTGATCTTGTTTTGCGACCACCTTTGAAGGTTTCTTTGCACGGCTACAGTGTTGTTCATAATCTGGGGCTGGCCGGTGCCACAGCGGATCAGGTCCACCACCTTATTCAGAAAGTCGTCTCTCATGTTGTTGTGGTAGAAAACGCTCAAGGTGGGCTGGATATTTCGCATGGCAATCTGCACGTCCAAGATCAGCATTTCCAGCTCATTCGTGGCGTCGCTCCCATCCGCCGTGACCCCTCCCAGAGAAATGGTCTGCCCGGTATGGCCCGAAAGCTGAAGCGCAACAGCCTGCCCCTGGTAAACCCCGATCTCCAAGTGTTTGATCCACTGGAATCCAAGCAGGGTCATGGCCTGTTCCCTGGTCAGCCGCCCTTCCTCTATATCCTTTTTATAGAAGGGATACATGTATTGACCGTAGCGGCCCGGGGAAGTGGCGCAGCCCGCCTCCTCAAGTTCCAAGCAGAGGTGGGTAAACCAGAACGACTGTACCGCCTCGCGGAAGGTGCGGGCCGGATATTCCGGTACTCGGCGGCAGACCTCGGCGATTTCCATCAATTCGGCCTTGGCCCGGGGGTTGGATTCTTTGGCCGCCGTCTCTTCAGCCAGATCGGCATAGCGATTGGCCATGGCGATCACCGCCTTGAGCACGATCTGGGCCGCCCGATAGAACTCAACCCGGCTTTTGGTCTCCTCCCTGGTGGGCAGGGCTGCCTGAAGTCGTGCCTCCAAGTCTTTGAGCATGCCGCTCATGCCCTCGTTTAGTACGCGGGGATAGTCGGCCACGCCCAGGCCTTCGCAATGGGAACAATTGTCGAATATCAGGCCAGCCTTGAACAAGGCATTGGCATCGATACCATACAGCTCCTCAAGCAAAGCATTGGCCCGGTCAATATTGGTGCGGCCTTTCCAAACTTTATAGACTTCATTCATCAGTTTTCGGGTTTCCGGCGGGACCTGGACCTCCCCAAGATGACTCATCAAGGCAAGGTCCAACTCGTCCTTAATCCAGTTCACGTTATATTCGGGATAAGCGTAAACCCCGGCTCTGAACCCGGTCATGGTGCCGACGACAGGGTTTCCATCAAAGAAGATAGGTTTCTCTGTGAGTAATTTTTCGAATAATTTTGCTCTAATATAGACAAGCGCCTCGCCTTGGTACTTGTTGTAGACTTCCAGAACAACCTGCAGCCGTTCCGGAGCCATCCGCTGCGGAGCATCAAGCAGAAACTCTTTTAACTCCTTAATTCTGGATTCTGCCGTCTCCCATTCAATTGCTGGGGATTCTTGAAAATATTCTTTAACCGCAGCGGTATTCATTTCTCCTGGTGCCATGGGAACCCTCCTCTTTATCTCGCTAATAGTCTATCTGTCTTGTTGTTAACTATCTGTTTTGCCAAGACTAGTAATAATAAAGTCCTGTGTGGCCCGCGAAAAATATTCCTTTTCCAGTTTTGAAACGCGCAGGCTCGCGCTTTCAATGTGCTTATGAAGGAAACAACAGGCTCGCTCAGCATCCCTGTCCGCAATGGCCTGGATAATAGGTTGGTGCTCGTAAATAGAATGCATGCCTAAATAATCGTGGGATATAAGCTCGGCCGCCCGTCCAACGAAATGCAATAACAGCTTCAGAAAGATGCCTTGCAGTGCGTTTCCGCCCATCAGCCCGATAGCCAGATGGAAGTCTATATTCAGTTTGGTGTGTTCCCCAAAACTATCAGCGGCCATCATCTTCTCATCAAGTTCACGAAGCCGGGCTACAGTCTCATCGTCAACGGTGGGTGTCCCCGTGCGGCAACCATCTGTCTCCAAGAGAAGGCGAAGCTTTGCGGCTTGCTCAAAGACGACTCTGCCGGTGAGCATATATTCCATCAGTCGATCCGTCAGAATCTCAAGCGACTGGTCGGCTACTATCACCCCACCGTTGCGGCCGCGTTTCACCTCGACATATCCGGTGGCCTTTAAGGCGCTGATGACCTCTCGTACTACAGTCTGGCCGACACCGAACTTCTCCGCCAAAACGGAGGCACTGGGCAAGAATTCGCCTTCCTTGTATCTCCCGGTGATGATGTCCTGCTTGAGGGCGTGAAGTAAAACGCTCTGCATGTTCTTGCTTTTGTTCATCTGCAGTACTCCTATCCTGATTGAATTAATAGAAGGGTTCGGAGACGATGTCAAGTTAATTATATGATAATTTATTTTTAGTAATTTTAAGTACTTAAGATTATATTAAGTAATTTTAGTATATTTTATGGCTTCTGCAAATCTCACTCGCACCGTTTGGACACGGGCACCGGGGTCGCGCCAAAGCGACCCTGGTGCCCCTTGTTGAATTCAGCCTGAGATGGATTTGGGAAATTTTTCTGTCTACGGTCAGAGCCTCTGATCTTACTCCGGAGCGACGGACGTTGGGTTAAGCCGCATTGACTTTAATCACGAACTCGGCCGGGGAGATGTATCCGATGGCCGAATGTCTTCTCTTTGAGTTATAGGACAACTCGGTGTGGTTAAATATGTTTGATTTGGCTTCCCGCCGCGTCGTGTAGTCCCGGTGGTGGACCAGTTCGGTTTTGAGGGTACGGAAAAAGCTCTCCATGGGATCTTTGTCCCGGCAGTCGCCCTTGCGGGACATGGAAGTGACGACTCCGTGTCTGTTCACAGCAGGTTCTGGTATTCCCTGCTGCAGTATTGGCTGCCCCTGTCGGAGTGATGCAGCAGGACCCTGTCCGGTTTTCCCTGCCGGATGGTGGACAAGTTCAAGGAGACCAAGAGGAAACGGTACCTGTCCGTAGAGGAGCTGGCCCGGCTGAGTCAGGCCCTGAAAGAGGTCCAGGAGCAAAGCTCCGAACTGCCCGGGGTGCTGACCGCCCTCCGGCTCGTCATCTCACCGGGGCCCGTCTTTTCGAGATAACCGCCCTGAAGTGGAAGAACGTGAACCTGGGCATTGGGGTGATTCATATCCCCGACTTCAAGACCATCCCCCTGCCCAAGACGGCCATGGCCCTCCTGGGCCATACCCAGGCGGCCACGGACAAGATTGGAGACCGGATTCAAGCGGCCATGAATAAGACGCCCCAAAGGGGGAAGGTGATTTCCAAGAAATCGCGTTAATTTTAATAACAGTGTATTGAGTCGCGGCCTATTCCCGCAAAAAGCTCACCAATCCGTTATTTAACTGATTTGAAGAAAGCCGCCTCAATGTCCCCGTCCGGCCACTGAATTCCGACATTAGGCAACCCCACCATAATCACAATCGTATTTAGGATCTGCTGTCCCCTGTTACCCGCTTTTTCCTCTGCAATACCCCCAAGCCGATGATGACCGCCCCGACCAGATGGAACAAACCCAGGACCAGCTTGAAATCACTCCATCTGAACCACCACCAGGCATTAGTGTAGCCGTGCAGGGCGCAAACAACCAGCCAGGCGTATCCTATCAGGATCACCACAATTCCGGTAATTATCAGTTTCAATTTCTTCCCCTTCCCGTTCGGTTGTCGCTCAGCGTTTCAAATCGTCCTTGACCTTGACCACCACCTCCTGGCCGTCGGTGAAGCCCATTACCAGCTCAAGACCCTGTTTGCCCCGGGCCAGGGTGTGGTTGTCCTGAACCCACAGTTCCAGCTTCTGTTCGGCCGGACCCAGGGCCAGGCTGATGGTTCCGCCCTTGCGGTTGACTGTTTCGCCGTCCCTGGTCACCACCAGGAGCCAGACCCCGTTGCCCGGGGTGGTGTCCCACTGGGGCTTTTTGTCCCCCACGGTGCGCAGGACCAGGCCGGCCAGGGTTTTATGGGGCGCCAGGACGGCCAGGCTCAGCTGGGAATCCGGCGAACCGTTCAGGCGCAGGGCCTCTCCCCGTCCAACGTGATCGCCGCTATCCCTGATCCGCTTCAAGTAGGCCGAACCCGAGGGCGCCTGGTTTGAGGCGGAAGCATTATCGGTCGGAGCCGGGACCGCAACCGCGATCCGGGGCTCGTCGGCCCACAGCTTGGGGTGTCAAGGGCAGAGTAAAAACGTACCAGTGGGGCGGAGTAAAAGTGTACCGGTTGGGTAGTTGATCATCAGGGGGCCTTAAGGCCCCCTGATGAGTCTTGAGGCGTGCATTAGGTTCCGCCTTTTAGCCGTTTGGATTCCTTGACCGATATTCGCGTGAGCAAATTATTATTGATCATTGTTCATTATTTCGTTATATGGCGAAATATAGATTTAACATGCTTAGTGTAATCAACATAACCAAAGCCCTGGCCGAGGAAAACCGCCTTCGGGTGGTCATAGCGCTTAGGGCTAATGAACTCTGCGTTTGCCAGATTACAGAACTATTATGCCTGGCCCCCTCCACGGTTTCAAGGCACATGTCCATCCTACGCCAGGCTGGGCTGGTGGAGAGTTGGAAGGAAGGGCGATGGGTGTTTTACCGGCTGGCCCGGAACGAATCTGGACCCGAGGCCACTGAAGCAATCATCTGGGCCCAAAAGTGGCTGGCCAATACCCAACAAATAAGGCGGGATGCTGAATTACTGAATGAAATCCTGGAAATGGATAAGGAAGAATTGTGCCGTAGGCAAAAGCCGTGCGCCAAGTGCAAAAAGACCTAAGAGATCGTCAAGGCGGCCGCAACATAGAGCGGAGTGACGGCCGATGTGGCCAAGGTGACGAACATGATGGAGATCGCCACTTATGACGCCTTCACCACCCCGGCGGTGGTTGTCGACGGCGAGGTCAAAGTCGTGGGCAAGGCTCCGATCAAAGACAAAGTAAAGGCCTGGCTGACCGAATAAGGAGGAAGACAAATGGCTGATGATTGTTGCGCCCCCAACGGACAGGTTATGATTCTGGCCTGTTCGGGCGGATCTAATGTGGGACAGACCTCCAACCAGGCTGCGGTGGAATTGACCATAGAGGGCTTCGGCAAGATTTACTGCCTGGCCGGGGTCGGGGGGAAGCTGTCCGGTTTTGTCCAGTCGGTCAAGGACACTCCCAACCTGGTGGTCATGGACGGCTGTCCCGTGGGCTGCGCCAAGGCCATCTTTAAGGAGAACGGACTGCCGCTACGCAACCATGTGGTTGTAACCGAATTGGGTATAGAAAAAGGCGGCCCCCTGAAGCCTTCCCAGGAAGAGGTTGACACGGTCAAGGATCATATCCGCCGATTGTTCGCCGGTCAAACAATCCCCAAGGCCGGGAGCGGTAGCTGCTGCTGCGGTTGAGCCTGGCACGCCAATTTGTTCTCCCGGGCAGGGCAAAGGCCCGTGAGAGATTTCCGGAACGGGCGGCCCCGACAGTGACCGCAGTCCGATTCCGGAAGAAGTATGGAAGAGAAAGGGGGAAACATGCTCCTCTCCAGCTACCGGAAGAAAATATTTCGGGCCAAGTGCAACCCAGGCTTTGAATCGCTGCATTGCATCGCCCACCTGGACCAGAATGTGGGCGATTGCCTGCCCTACCTGAACGCCGAGCTGGGCGGTTTTGAGTACATCAGGGAGCCGCCCTCCGTGACCTTCAAGGTCCACGGCCGGTTGATCACTATCCATCCGGACAAGATCGCCGTCAACGCTCTGGAAGACGAGACCCAGGCGGACAAGATACTGGAGTGGCTTAAGAATGAGATAAACGAGACCTGGGACCGGCGAGCAGAGATAACCCCCCAATACGATGGTCAGAGTAGGCCCAAGGTCATCGAAATACTCAAGCTCCTGCTCAAGACCAATTGCCGGAAGTGCGGCCAAGCGACCTGCTTGGTCTTTGCCTCCCTGGCCGTCGAGGGGGTCGTTGGGGCAGATGACTGTCCCGCCCTTGAGGAAGAAAACAAGAAGAAGTTGCAGGATTATCTTGGAGAGTTCAACTTCGATACTTGATAAGGTCCGGAGCTTCCAACCCTCCAACCAGGTAAAGAAAGGTGTTGACAAATGTCTCAAAATGAAATAATTCGTCATATGGCCAAATATGGAATTATACCATGAAAGTATTCGTTGAGGCAGTAAAGGCTGTTGCCGAAGAAAATCGGCTCCGGGCGCTGATGGCTCTCCGGGGGGGTGAGCTATGCGTATGTCAGATAACCGAACTTCTGGGGCTGGCCCCGTCCACTGTCTCCAGACATATGTCCATCCTTAGCCGGGCGGGGCTGGTGCAGAGCCGGAAGGACGGCCGGTGGGTCAATTATTCCCTGGTCGGACCGGAGATCGAATCAGAAGCGGCCGAAACCCTTTCCTGGGTTATCGGCACCTTGTCCGAGACTGAACAGATCGGGGCCGACGAGATCAGGTTGAAAGAGATACTGAAAATAGACAGGGAAGTGCTTTGCAAAAAACAGAGCCCTTGCCAAGCCAAAGGCTAAGGATACTATTCCTTTGCACCGGTAATACCTGCCGGTCCCAGATGGCCGAGGGATTGACCAATTTCCTCCGGGGCGACGAATACGAAGCAGCCAGTGCCGGGGTGAAGCCTGGCAAGGTCGACCCCCGGGCGGTGACATGTATGGCTGAAATAGGCATCGACATCTCCGTCCAAACCAGTAAGGACGTCAGCGAGTTAATGGATCAGAAGTGGGACATTGTGGTGACCCTATGCAATCACGCCCGGGAATCTTGTCCGATCTTTCCGGGAGCCGCCCAAAGGGTGCACAGGGGATTTCAAGATCCCCCATTCCTGGCCAAGGACGCCGCGAGCGAAGCGGAAGCCATGTCCCATTACCGCCGGGTACGCGATGAGATAAGATCCATGGCCGAACAGATGCCGGAAAGTTTGGAAGCAGCCGACTGATGAGACCAAGGGAGGGCAAACGATGGCGGAACAACCGGTAAAGCGGCTTTCTTTTTTTGATCGATTCCTTACCCTTTGGATTTTCATGGCCATGTTCATCGGGGTGGGCGGGGGCTGGCTCTATCCCGACATCAGGCAGGTCATCGATCTGTTCAGCGTCGGCACGACCAACATCCCCATCGCCATCGGCCTTATCCTGATGATGTACCCGCCCTTGGCCAAGGTGAAATACGAGAAGATGGGTTTCGTTTTCAGGGATTTCAAGGTTCTGACCCTGTCCCTGGTTCAGAACTGGATCATCGGGCCGATCCTGATGTTTCTCCTGGCGATAACCTTCCTCTCCGGCCAGCACGAATACATGGTCGGCCTGATATTGATCGGTCTGGCCCGATGCATCGCCATGGTCATCGTCTGGAACGATCTATCCTCGGGCGACCGGGAGTACTGCGCCGGACTGGTGGCCTTCAATTCGGTCTTCCAGGTTCTCTTTTTTTCGGTCTACGCCTATTTGTTCATCACCGTTTTTCCCGAGTGGCTGGGGTTGAAGGGGGTGGCCGTGGATATCTCCATCGGCCAGATCGCCGAGAGTGTCTTCATCTATCTGGGCATCCCCTTTATCGGCGGGGTCCTCTCCCGAATAATCGGCCTCAGGACCAAGGGCCGGGAGTGGTACGAGAAGGTCTTCATCCCTAAGATAAGCCCGATTACCCTGGTCGCGCTCCTGTTCACCATCCTGGTCATGTTCTCCCTCAAGGGCGAATACATCGTTCAACTGCCCCTGGATGTAATCAGGGTGGCCATTCCGCTTTGTATCTACTTCGTGGTCATGTTCTTCGTCTCCTTCTGGCTGTCCATAAAGGTCGGCGCGACCTACGAGCAATCGACCTCGCTTAGTTTCACTGCCGCCTCCAACAACTTCGAGTTGGCTATCGCCGTGGCCGTGGCCGTGTTCGGCATCGACTCGGGCATGGCCTTTGCCGCCGTAATCGGCCCGCTGGTCGAGGTGCCGGTACTGATCTCCCTGGTCAATGTGGCCCTGCGGTTCAAGCGTAAATACTTCCCCTTTGCCGTGGAGACCCCTACCGGCGTCTGTCACGTGACCTGTAAGCCCTAGCCGGTGTGGTCGATCAACATGGTCCGTTTTGTTACCCGAGCCCTGGGCCAGGCTTTACTAATCGCCCTCATAGGTGCGGCCCTGGCCCTGACGGTCAACCAGTTCCGTGAAGAAGGTCTGCCCCTGGTCGGGGACTGGTCGGCCGAGGCCCGCTTCACGGACGATTCAGGTCAGGACATGACCGTCAGTCTCGACCGGGCCAGGGAACTCCACCAGCAAGGCGCTCTCTTCCTGGACACCCGTTCGTCCGAGTTATTCGAACAGGGGCACATTGCCGGGGCCCGCAACCTGCCCTGGGAGTCGTTCGATAGGATGTTCGGCGAGATCATGTCGGATACCGCGCCGGAAAGAGATATCATCGCCTACTGCGATGGCGAGAGCTGCAACCTGAGCCACGAGTTGGCCATTACCCTTAAGGCCCTTGGTTTCTCTAAAGTCAAGGTCCTGGTCAACGGCTGGACTGTCTGGCGAGAAGCAGGTTTACCCGTCGAAAACAATTCGGCCGGGGAGGGGAGTTGATGTCCCGGCCGAGTCTTTATTCAGTAGCCCGTTTGGCCTTGGGTGTAATATTTCTAATTGCCAGCCTGGACAAGATAATCCACCCGCAGCCCTTTTCCGAGATGATATACAACTACCGGCTCCTGCCCGACAAGGTCGTTAACCTATCGGCACTGGTTCTGCCATGGATGGAACTGGTGTTGGGCCTTTTGCTTACCCTCGGTCGGGCGCTTCCAGGGTCGGTCGTCCTGTCCAACCTGCTCCTGCTGGCCTTCTTCGGGGCCTTGATGTTCAACCTCGCCCGGGGGCTGAACATTCATTGCGGTTGTTTCTCCACCGATCCGTCAGGAGACCCGGCCACATGGTGGTACGTCACCCGTGATACCGGGTTTCTGGTGTTGGGCGGTTATCTGTTCCTGAAAACCATTCTCTCGAAACAATCACCTGCGGCAAGGAAAACAAAATGAGAAAACGGATTCTATCGGCAACACTTTTCCTGCTCCTGTTCAGCTTCCATTCGGGCGTCTTGGCCGGGGAGCAGAAGCCTTTACCGGAAAAACTGCCCGTATCCGGAATGGTTACCCTGATCGATCTCGGCGCGGCGACCTGCGTCCCCTGCAAGATGATGACCCCGATCCTCGCCCAGCTGGAAAAGGAATACACGGGAAAGGCGGCGGTTGTTTTCATCGACCTACGCTACCACAAGGAGATGGGCCGTAAGTATCAGGTAAGGGCCATCCCCACCCAGATACTCTACGACAAGGACGGCAACGAGGTCGGGCGGCACGAGGGCTTTTTGTCAAAGAAAGCTATTGAAGAAGCCTTCAAGAAACTGGGCGTAAAGAAGTAGCGGAAAGGGTGATATAGATGCTGGACCAGTTCCTGATCACCATCAACCAGTGGATGACCTCTGGCAGCACCATCGCCGCCGCCGGCTGTTTTATATGGGGCATGGTCAGCGTGGCTCTGAGTCCATGCCACTTGGCTTCCATCTCCCTGATCGTGACCTATGTCGCTGGTCAGGACCAAGCGGTCAGGCCCAGAGAGGCCGCCTCTTACGCCTTTGCCTTCACCTTTGGGCTGTTCCTGACCATCGCCGCCGTGGGAATTATTTGCTCTCTGCTGGGGCGCATGCTCGGTGACATCGGCCCATATTGGACCATCCTTATCGGCCTCATTCTGATCTGGGTGGCCCTGGATATGTTCGGCGTGGCCGTCTGCTCCATGTCCGGCAGCTTGATGAACCGACTCAAGGTTAAGGGAGTGTCGGGAGCGTTTGTATTGGGCCTGGCTTACGGTGTTCTGTCAGGCTCCTGCACCTTCGGTTTTATCGCCCCCATCCTGGCGATCATCACCATTCAGGACCAGATCGCCACCGGAGTTTCATATATCCTCCTTTTCGGCCTGGGCCACGCCCTTCCCATCGCCATCGCCGGAAGTTCAACGGCGCTGGTAGGTCGCTACCTGGAGAACAGCTCCTTTCAGCGAGGAAGCTTGTATTTCAAAAAAGGGGCCGGGATCCTGATTGGTCTGTTGGGTATCTATTTTATCGTCAGTCCGTTTGTCGGGGCTTGAGAGGGCAAGAAATATTATGAAAAGGGCGCTCGGATGCCTGGTTTGCATTGCCATGGTTTTGTCTCCGCTTTTCGTCGGGGCCTCTCCCAAGGCCGTAATCAACGATGACAGGGTGGTTCTGGATAAACCGGTTTTCGAGGGAGAACTGGTCAAAGGAACCTTTGAGGTGCTCAACCAGGGCGACGAGGAATTGCGTGTATTAAAAATCGTCCCCGGTTGAGGCTGCACGGTCGGTCAGTACGACCGGACCATCCCGCCCGGCGGGCGGGGAAAAATAGTCTTGGAGGTTAACACCGCCGGTTTCAAGGGGCATATTCGCGAGTCGGCCAAGGTCCAACTCAACGATCCCGAGCGTTCCAGCATCTTGTTGAGCCTGGAGGCAGAAGTCCGACCGGTATTTAACATTACGCCTAACCGCCGTTTCTTCCTGATAACCAACGTCGGCCGACCCGTAAGCCAAAAGCTCAGGCTCGAGGTGGCAATAGATCAACCGGTCCGGATAACACACATAGACCATTCGTTTGGTGACGATTTGGATGTAGATCTGAGGGAAACGGAGAAGGGAAGGATCTTTCAACTCACCCTTTCCACCAAAGCAAAGCGGCCGGTCAGAAAAGTGGACCAGGTAATCCTTCACCTTGAAAACGGGCCTGTCGAGAAATATCCTCTAAATGGCCTCTTGATGATTGGACCTGCAAAGAAATGATACCAGAATTGACGGGGGTTCATTCACAATGAGAATTCTGTCCCGGGCAGGCGAGAAAATCCCATCAACGAGACTGGCGATGGAGTGAAGGTCTACCCGAAATAGGTCCAGGCGTAAAGCGAGCCTCCGGTTGTTTGACATGCAATAGTCACGAAATACCATGTAGCCCCTTTGATAGGATGGAGCCTGAACAGAAACTTCATCCAAGGAGGTGCTAAATGGTGAAAACAAATTATATCCAATCATTTCTGTCCGGTTAAGCGAAGAGCATGTTTAACTTACTGTTATCATGATCTGCATTAGACGAGAAAAGCGTTTACCACTTTAAAAGTTTGAGACTAGTCTGGATTAATCTTCTTCAGCTTTGTAATCATCTGCCCAAGGGATATACCCTGGGTGGGTAAGAACAGCTCTCAGGGACTAAATCAAAGGCGGGTTATCACCTTAGAAATGGCGCATCAACCGGGGTCAGGTCATTCATTGGCGTAGCTCAAATGATTATTTGCGACGGACCTGACAACTCAGTAATGTGTTACCATAACGGCCGGAGGTTATCGGGAAGTGACGGCTTCGAGAATACCAACGGATAAAAAAACCTGGTTGTATCAAATGCTGGCCGACGAAATCGCCCGTCTTATCGAAGCCGGCACATTCAGAAAAGCGGAACGGATTCCTTCTGTCCGAAATTTGAGCCGACAGAAAAAAGTCAGCATATCGACCGTCCAGCAAGCCTATTTTCTGCTCGAAAAAAAAGGATTGATAGAAGCCCGCCATAAATCCGGATATTATGTCTCGGACAGGCGCAGGACGGGTCTGCCGGAACCGGAGGAGACTTCGCCCCGGCCCGATCCCACCCGGGTCAGCGTCCACGAGTTGGTTATGATGGTTCTTCAAGACGCCCATAATCGGGATCTGGTCCAACTCGGGCCAGCCATTCCTAGCCCCGAGGTGTTTGCCTCTAAAAAATTGAATTCGACCACGATTTCGCTGATCCGGGAACTGGGCGGCCAAACTTTGGGCTATGAGATGTCCCCCGGCAGCCGGGAACTGAGAGTCCAGATTGCCCGTTTGGCCCTGAATGCCGGATGCGATTTTAGTCCGGATGATATCATCATTACCTCCGGATGCACCGAAGCCATGGATCTGGCTCTGAGGGCGGTCTGTCGGCCCGGAGATACTGTGGCCATCGAGTCCCCGACCTATTTCGGGATCCTGCAGAATCTGGAAGCCTTGGGCCTGCGGGCCCTGGAGATACCGACCCACCCCCGGGAGGGGGTCAGTCTGGATGCGCTGCGTTTCGCCCTGGAACACCAACCCGTCCGGGCCTGCCTCTTTGTGCCCAACTTTAA
The DNA here is from genome assembly GCA_963662305.1 of Desulfarculia bacterium. Lineage (GTDB taxonomy): Bacteria > Desulfobacterota > Desulfarculia. The sequence goes on from OY759352.1 coordinate 1,210,186, forward strand.
CAACCCTCTGGGCAGTTGCATGCCGGGTGAAAACAAAAAAGAGCTGCTTTCTCTTTTAAATGAATTCGATGTTCCATTGATTGAAAATGACATCTCCGGGGAGCTTTATTTTGAGGGGGAACGGCCCCGGGCGACCAAATCTTTTGATGAGCAGGGTAGGGTGATACTCTGCTCCTCCTTTTCCAAGGATCTGTGCCCTGGTTTTCGGCTGGGCTGGATTGTCCCGGGCAGGTCGGCGGAGGCGGTGACCCGGCTGAAATTCAGTGCCAGCCTGGCCACGGCCACCCTGCCCCAGTTGACCATGGCCCGGTTTCTGGCCGGCGGAGGTTACGGCCATTATCTCCGCCGGATCAAGCGGGCCCACAAGCACAACATTTCGGCCGCGAGCCGGGCCGTAAAACTGGCCTTTCCAAAAGGCACCCAGGTAACCCAGCCCAGCGGCGGTTATCTCCTCTGGGTCAAACTGCCCGATACCGTGGACTCCCTGGAATTATACAAGGCCGCCCTCAAGTCCGGCATAACCATCGTCCCCGGTCCGGTCTTTTCGGCCCGGCGGCAATACCGCAACTTCATCAGGCTCAACGCCGCTTCCTGGTCCAGGCCCAAGGAGGAAGCCATCGCCCGTCTGGGCCGGATTATCGAGGAGTTATCCGGATAATAACCCCGGCCGAAAAAGCATGGGCCGACTCGGCCCCGGGCCCCGTCCAGGCCACTGCTCAGGCGACCCTGATCAAAGGGCTGTCCACCACTTTCTGCAATCGATCCACCGTATCCTGATCCGGGGGGCCCGTGCCCTCGAGCTTGTACTCCCGGCCCAATCCGTCATACTTGGCCAAGCCCAGCCGATGGTAGGGCATGAGCTGGATCTGTTGGGCCGAGGGCAGCCGCTTTCTCACAAAATCGGCCGTGGCGGTCAGATCGGCCGGGCTGTCGTTCAAGCCTGGAATGAGGGGAATTCTCACGATGAGCGGCAGGTTGGATTCGGCGATCCGGATAACGTTTTCCAGGATGGTCTCGTTACCCGCGCCGGTCAGGCTCCTGTGTCGATCCGAATCCAGGTGCTTGATATCCAGATAGATCAGCTCAACCTTGAGCAGAACCTCCTTGGCCGAAGTCCAGTCGAACATGCCGCACGTTTCAATGACCACCCCGATCCCTCCGGCCCGGCAGCCGTCGATCATGGCGTCCAGAAAACGGGGCTGGCTCAGCGGCTCGCCCCCGGAAAAGGTGACCCCTCCGCCCGAGGCCCGATAAAAAGGCGCGTCGCGACGGATTATGGACAGGGCCTCCTCAGCCCCCACCTCCCGGCCGACCAGGGCCCGGGCTTGGACCGGACAGGCCTCCACGCATAGGCCGCAACCCCTGCACAGATCCCGGTCAATAAAACCACCAGCCGATGCCGGAAGCGCTATTTGCTCCGGACAAACGGGAAGGCATTTCCCGCAATCCAGGCATTTGTCGGCCCGGATCATTATCTGAGGGCTTTTGGCCTGGGATTCGGGATTGCAGCACCACAGGCATCTTAAGGGGCACCCCTTCAAAAAGACCGTGGTCCGCACCCCCGGTCCGTCGTGAATGGAGAACCGTTGGAATTCGAAAATAATTCCTGTCGGATCAGTCTTCATCCTATCCCGCTTTCGTTCCTTAACTCTTGAACGACGATGATTGTCTGAAACTCCCGGCCGGCGGCCGGGCAGCCGCCGGTCGGGGTCACAGGATTAAAAGTGGAGATGGGTGGTCCTTCTCATGATCTCGCTTTGAACCTCCCTGGACAACTCCACAAACCGGGCGCTATATCCGGCCACCCGGACCACCAGATCCTGGTAGTTTTCAGGATGAGCCTGGGCGTCCAGCAAGGTCTCGGTATCGACCACGTTGAACTGGCAATGGTATCCGCCCAGGCTGAAGTAGCCCCTGATCAGGGCGGCCATGCCGCTTAGGCCGGTCTCCCCGGCCACAACGGAGGGGGTGAATTTGATGTTCAACAGGGTCCCGCCGGGCTGGTTCTCGTGATTGACCTTGGCCACGGAGCGCATGCAGGCGGTGGGACCGTTGATGTCGGTCCCGGGATGGGGCGAACAACCCTCGGCCAGGGGAACCCGGGCCGTCCTGCCGCTGGGCAGGGCCCCCAGGGCCTTGCCGGTGGGGATGTTGTTGGTCAGGCCCATGATGGCGTTGTGGAAGGGCAGGCCCAGCCGGTCCCGGTATCGGCGCAGTTCCTGGTCCGCAAAGTCGGTCAACTCCACCGCGAACTGGTCCACGTAATCGTCGTCGTTACCGAACTTGGGGCACCCGGCCAGCAGTTGCCGGATCTCTTCGTACCCTTCAAAGTTACTGTCCAGGGCCTGGCAGAGGGTCTCCATGTCCAGTTTCCGCTCGTCAAAGACCAGTTTCTTGACTGCGGCCAGGGAGTTTGCCGTGTCGGCCACCCCCACGGAGACCCAGCCCGGGCCCACGTTGAACCGGCCGCCGCCCCGGGAGATGTCCAGGCCCTTTTCCAGACTGCCGTCCACCAGGGTTGAGATGTAGGGCCGGGGCTGGACCTCTGAGTGAACCTCCTGCTCCACAATAGTGGTCAACGCGGCCTGCTTGATAAGATGGCGAAGCTGGTCGAACACGGCCGCTTTAAAATCATCAAAGGTCTTGAATCCACTGGGCGGGCCGGTGGGAAGGCCGATCCGCTGACCGGTCAGCCTCAGCTTACCGTCGTTCAGGGCGAACTCCACGGCGGCGGCCATATTGTAGGCTCCGGCATCGGTCCACTCCACTATCTTGGAGTGGTAAGGGACCACGCAGCCCAGGAGGCTCCAGTCCCTGGCCTCCTCGGGCGGCAGACCGGCATAGAGCATCATCTCGGCCCCGACCCGGTCGTTGTGAAAGGCCGGGAATCCGGTTCCCAACCGGGACAGCCTGCAGGCGGCCCGGAGAAACTCCTCCGGGGTGTCGTTGCTGATCCGGATGCTGAGGGCTGGCTGGGGCAAGCGGACCGTGGAGGTGGCCTCCAGACACATGTATGACATGTCGTTGACCGCGTCGGCTCCGTTTTTCCGGCATCCCCCGATGGTGCAGTTCTGGAACGGATTATAGCCGCCGTAATACTCGGCCCCATTTGCCGGGAGGAGCCAGGCCCACTCCGAAAGCTTTATCCAGAGGCAGTTGACCAACTCCTGGGCCTGCTCCCGGCTGATCGCGCCCGTTTCCAGATCGGCCGCGAAAAAAGGCTGCATGTATTGATCGAACCGGCCCAGGTTGAAGCCCGGACTGTTTTCGGAAAGAGCGCAACCGGTCATGACGAACCAGACCGTTTGGACCGCCTCCCAAAAGGTTCGGGGGGCCTTCTCCGGGACCCGGCGGCAGACCGCGGCGATCTCCTCCAACTCGGCCCGGCGGGCCGGGTCCGGTTCTTTCCGGCTCATCTCCAGGGCCTTCTCGGCGTAGCGCCGCCCCAGGTCGATAAGACCTTGACAAGATTCAATGACTGCCTGGTAGAAGCAGATCTTCTCCCAGGTTTCGGTATCCACCGGCTCCAGCTCGGCCAGGGCCGCTTCAGCCTCCCCGCGGATTCCGGCAAAGCCTTTTTTCAGGATTATATCCCCAAATTCAGGAGTTACCTCGCCCACCGCGCTACGCCATTTGATCTCCGAATCGAGAATGCCGGAATCCACCCCGGCCTGCCTGGTCTCGGCCGGAAGGCGGGAAAGGACCAACTCCTCCACGGAGCGTCCTTGCCAGTAGGGGAAAATCTCTTCCTGGAGTGTTTTTTTCTGGGCTTCGGTGACCCGGTAGGGATCCCTGTCCCGGGTATCCAGCGTCTCCAACTCTTCGGCCAGCCATTTCCAGGATATTTCGGGGCACAGCGTCCCGGAGCGATGAAAGGCACCCGGAGTGCCGACGACAAGCTCGTGGTCGAAGATGGTCACCGGGATACTCTGGCAGACCTCCCTAAAAGCCTTGGCCCGCCTTAGGATGGGGATTTCGCCCTCGGTCTCCCGGTAGGAACGGGTGAAGGCCACGGCCCGTTCAATACACAGACTCGGCTTGGCCTTAAAAAACCGGCTCTTGAGCTTCTCGATCCGTTTCGTGGAGCCGTTAGTTGGTTGTTCCTTTATGGCCAAGTTGGTGTTTGCCTGCATATCCGACCTCCTTTTGGTGCTCAATCCTCCCCAATCCGGCGAATAACTGGAATCGGGGTCGAGAACTTTAATTTGTATCTGTCACCCGGCCATCGACCGGACTGGAAGTGTTTTGAAAAGAATAGGCCGTATATAATCGCAAAAAAAGCAGCAGGACGGGGTTAATGCCGGCGGTACAGATTGATCATTTTTTGTCTGTACCGGTCGGATGAATGGAGAATTGTAACGCTTTCAGCCAGCCGTTATTCGCCAATGGCTCCGACTCCGGCAGCACAGGATACCTTTCCTGTCCTTGGCCGAGAGGGTTACTTCTCGGGACGAGTCTGTCAGATAAAGTGAGTAAAAGCCGTTCCGGTTAGTTTTCATTCTAAGACCAGACCGTCATTTGCAGTCGATACTGGAACAGAATAGCAACTTGTTTTAAGGCCGCCTTCCACCCCCTTTAGCAGGCTGTTGAAAAACTCGGTTTACCGGTTGAAAGAACAGGTATTGGCTGCTAGCCTGGTTTCACCTTAAGGAGGAGACCGGGATGCGCGGAGTCACAGATAGCGAAGAGGGGATGTTCAGCTACCTATCGCCAGAACAGCGTGTTCCAAAGAATCATCCTCTTCGGCCAATCCGGGATATGGTTGATTCGGCATTTGCGGAGATGTGGTCGCAATTGGAGACGATTTATTCATCGACCGGTCGTCCTTCGATTCCCCCGGAAAGCCTTCTTAAGGCGCTGCTGCTGCAAATATTTTATTCGATCCGCAGCGAGCGTCAGTTGATGGAGCAGATGGATTACAATCTCCTCTTCCGCTGGTTCGTTGGTCTGAGCATGGATGATCCGGTCTGGGATCACTCGACCTTTTCCAAAAACCGAGACCGGTTTCTTCAAACCGATCTGGCCGAGTCTTTTTTCCGCTCCATTCTGGCCCAAGCCGATGAGGCCCATCTTTTGTCCGAGGATCATTTCAGTGTTGACGGAACGCTCATTGAGGCATGGGCGTCGATGAAAAGCGTCAGACCCAAGGATCAATCCCCGGATGAGCCGCCCAAAGGAGGCGGACGAAATGGGACAGTTGATTTTCGCGGCCAGAAGCGGAGGAACGAGACCCATGCTTCGACCACGGATCCCGAGGCCAAATTGTTCCGCAAGGGTAAGGGCAAAGAGACCAAGTTGTGCTACATGGGCCATGTTCTGATTGAGAATCGCAACGGGTTGGTTGTCAACAGCCGGTTGACCCAGGCCAGCGGTAAGGCCGAGCGTGAAGCGGCGCTGGACATGGTCGGCGACCTGAAAGGTGAGCACAGAATCACGCCGGCGGCTGATAAAGGTTATGACGCCAAAGAGTTCGTCCGCGATCTCCGCGATCTTGAAGCGACCCCGCACCTGGCCCAAAACAATACCAACAGGCGCTCGGCCATCGACGGCCGAACCACTCGGCATAAAGGCTACAAGATCAGCCAACGATTCCGTAAACGAATCGAAGAAGTTTTCGGTTGGGCCAAGACCGTTGGTAATATCCGCAAAGTCAAACACCGGGGCGTCAAGAAGGTAGCTTTGAATTTCACCCTGGCCGTGAGCGCCTACAACCTGGTCAGGATGAAAAACCTCCGGGCCCAGGTCGGACCATGAGCAAAACCATGTTGGCCGCCACTCTCCTTACCACAAAGGAGTCCTGGCGAGAACCTATAGCATAGACTCAACGTTTATGCAGCGAACGCAGACACTGCATACTCACATCACTTTCTGATTCTGACCCACATGTGACCACTCATTGGTTACAAAAGGATGCTTTTTCAACAGCCTGCTAGGTTTGAGAATTTTGCGGGTTTTCTGCGGAAAATTCGCAGGAGATTTGAGAATTTCTTGCGGTAATATATTTGGTAATTATATCTCCCTTATGGTCTCGTAAAACCACTTTGAGACCGTCCGGTAGACGGACATTAAATCCTGGGCCGAAAGGTCTGTCATGGAGTCCACTCCGTACTCAGTTAAAAGCATTTCATCGAAACGGTCACGAAGGCCTAAGCTATCAACATGAATAAATAAAACAGCATAACGGCGGACATACCATTCCTTTTCGTCGCGGGGCTGTTCAGTCAGAAGGGAGAGGAGGTCATGCAGCAGATGACCTGACAAATTGCACTGTACCTTAACTCACTCCCAACCCCTGTCCCACTTTCCCTGATGTTGGACACGTCAAGGGAAGCCGTGATTTTCATAGCCCCATGTCTCGGAAGGGAGACTGCTGGGACAATGCCCCCATGGAGAGTGAATCGGGTCTATCCCTTGCCAAAGCCGCAGTCAGGGTATTTACACTCCGGACAGTTCCGGCAAAGTCCCCCGTAACCCAGCAGGGCCAGGTCGGATTTGGTGATTTTCTGGTCGGCCAGGACCCAGGGCAGGACCAGATCGAGCACGGTGGTCCGGTGAAAAAGCCCGCAGGCCGGAACTCCCAGGAGCACGGTCTGGCCCAGGGATGCGGTCAGGAACATGGCCCCCGGAAGAACCGAGGAACCGTAATGGATTTCTTTGGCGCCGGCCATTCTTATGCCGTGCCTGGTCACATCGTCGGGGTCCACGCTCATGCCCCCGCTCAGGACCAGCAGGTTGCAGCCGGAATCCAGGTGGGAGTTGATGGCCTCGGCAATGCGTTCAGCCTTGTCCGGAGCAAAGAGAACCCCTTGGACCGTGGACCCCAGAGCCGTGACTTTTTCCCGCAGGATGGGCTCGAAGCGATCCTGGATGAGCCCGTGATAAACCTCGTCGCCGGTGATGATCAGGCCTACGGACGCTTTTTTCAGGGCCTTGACCTTTACCAGGCCGCCTCTTCCCGAAGCCAGGGCTGCGGCCCGGTCTATGGGGGTCCGTTCCATAACCATGGGCAGGGCCCTGGTGACCGCCACCAGTTCGCCTTTTTTCACCAGGGTGTTCCCGTGCAGGGTGGCGCACATGACCTCGTCGATCATGTTGAAGGCGGCCAGATTGGCCTTGTCGATCATGAGCAGGCCGTCCAGGGCGGCGTGAAGGCCGATCTTGCCCTCCTTGGGTTTGTTTTCCCAGATCACCCCTTCCCCGGCCAGAGACCCGGCCAGGATGGCTGCAGCCTCGTTTTCGTGGATCTCGGAGTCGCCCAGGTTTTTCAGGATGGCGATGTGGTTCTTGCCCATTTTCTAGAGTCGGCAAAGGTCCTCGTGACAGACCAGATGGTCCTTGGAAAAGGCCGGACCCTTGAACTCGCCCGGGCGGATTTCAGTCAGATCATGGGCCAGTCTTTTGCCTACCGCTTCTTCAAGATTAACTGTTTTTGCCGGCATCGGTCTACCTCATCCCTGTTTCGCCATTCATGTTCGTGCTTCCGGCCGTCTCCCAGCCCAATCCCTTGAGATCGTTTTTAACAGGAGCTGTCTCCATCCCCTCCCAGTTGATATCCCTGGCGTCCCTGAAATAGGCCCCCTCGGCGCAGGGCAGACAAAGCGTCTGTCCGCCGACTATTTTTTCGCGGCCGTCCCTGACAACCTGGCCGCATCGGGCGCAGACCGCCTTGGCCCTGGTGGGACCGGGCAGGTCCAGTTCGTCCAGATCGATTGTGACCTGCTGAACCCTGAACAGGACGCTCTCAGGCATTCTCTTATAGGCCTCCACCGCCTGTTCCCTCTCTCCGGCCAGGTCAGGAGCGTAGAGTTGGATCAGGTCGCGGGACTCTTCCGTGGATATCACCCGAAAGGACAGGCCCGTTTCAAGATTAAGGAAAGTGGCGGCCATTATGCCGTAATCCTTATATTTTAGAGAACGTCTTCCCAATTTGACCCCGGTGGTGTGGGCCACGGCGTCGGCCGTGCAGCGGTCCATCTCCACCCAGACCAGGATTTTTTTAATCTCCCTGTTGTCCAGGGGCGGGTTCAGATCAATGAGCCGGCATCCCAGAAGGGCCATGCGCACCCCCACCACTTGGCCGGCGCAGAGATGGCCGTGGACCCGGGCCGAGGAACTGACCAGGCTTTCGAATGCCTCGGGATCGTAAGGGTTGCGGCTAGACATGCTACCTGTCTTTCCGGGGCCTGAATCCCCAAGCTTGATGGGGGACCGGCTTTCGGGTTATCATCAGGAAAACTCTCTATCTGAACCGAGAAATTTTACTTTCCAACCTCTGTGTTTAATTTAGCATACAATCAGTTTCAAAAAAGAACTTTTCAAGTGCTCCGGGAAAAATTTGGTAATTATAAGAAATTACCGGAATTACCTCGCGCAATCATTCTCAAACCGTCTGTTGGCGATCTTGATCCCTAAAGTGATACCGGGCCGATAACCTGGAGCTGCCCGCCCTGACCGGTCCTTTATCCCAAACCCTGACCGCCGACAAGAAATACGACAGAAAAAGGAACCACGAACACCTGAAAGATCAGGGAATCGGGAACGCCATTATTCCAAAGCGGAGGCGCCGAGGGCGGCTACCCCTCGCCGAGAAGCTCCGGCCCAGGATCGAACGCAAGTTTGCCGAGGTTAAGCGATACCATGGGTGAGGCGCTGGCGATTTTGGGGCCTTTCCATGATGTAATTCCAGACCATCGGTCGGGATTGTCCTCAATCTCAAACGGTGGTTCAGATTGACGGAGATTGTCCGGGGAACACCGGCCTAAACGGTCGGCGGGGGCGGATGATGGGGTGATTGTAACATAAAAAAAGCTCAATGGAGGATGGTTAGGCTTAGCCTACTGAACCGGCAACGGTTAAACCCCCAAAAAGAAACTTGGAAAATTGCCATTTCGCAACGCCCTTAAATAATTTTAAAATTTATTATTTCCACGTTTCCAAATGTTTTAATATTGACAATATATAACTTATTGGGGATAGATAAAAATAGAAAGGTAGGAAGTGTTTTTTACGTTCCCATGGTAAAAAATATCAAGGCCGTTTTAGGTGAAAAAGAATGATTTTGTTGTGCTGGCGTAATTGTACCGGCAAGATCATTTGTTGGTAGATCATATCATGGGCTTTCAATTTGATAACAACATAAATCAATGAGAGGAGATGGCAGGTGCCGAAAGCTATGGTCAAGTCCAGAAGTTGCTGTAAATTCTCCTCCGCCAGTTTGGCATCAGGCCGGCATTGCTTTCATCTTGGCCTGGCCTGAGATTTCCATGTTCTCCCTATTCCATTCTTGCTCCCATTCCAGGAAGTTGGTCATGTCCAGATAGCGCCTGCCGGTGGACCAGGCGACCCAGTTGATCGCAAAAGAGTTCAAGCGCATCATCGCCGAACACGGGAATTCTTCCATCCTGCTGGATGGCGGCTGGAATTTCCAGTCAATGGTTCAGGGCGCCCGATCCTGTGCAGCCAGGATGACCAACATGCTGGGGGGCGTTACTGGAACGGTAGCGGACTACAGTACCGGTGCTGTCAGCCAAGTGCTGCCTTATGTTACCGGATCCACTGAAGTATACGGCCGGCAAACATCCTGGCCCCTTATTCAAAAGAATGCGGAAGTCCTGGTTTTCTGGGGATGTGATCCGATGGTCACCCTGAGGATCGGCATGGGCTCTACCATGGGCTACGGACTTGACCCGGAATGGATCTCTCCCAGGCCGAACACGTACATGGCCATCATGCTGGCCATGGCCTATACCATGCATAAGGAAGGTCTGGTTGATAAAGAATTTCTTTCCGATTATACGGTGGGTTATGAAAAATTCCTGCCGTACCTGCTCGGTGAGACGGATAAAACACCCAAAACACCCGAATGGGCGGAGGCCATTAGCGGCGTCAGTGCCGCCAAGATCAAGGAAATCGCCGAGCTTATCGCTAAAAAACCGAGCATGCTGTTCTCCGGTTGGTCCATGCAGCGGGCGGACCATGGCGAGCAGCCCCTCTGGATGGTGGTCGTTCTGGCCTGCATGGCCGGTCAGATCGGCCTTCCCGGACGCGGGTACAGTCTTGGTCATCACTTTAATGATGCAGGCGTACCCTGGGGGACATCACCCGGTGTGTCCGGCTTAAGCATAGGCAAACCCCCGAAGGACAGTCCCCCGCCGGTGCAGGTGTCGAGAATCGCGGATGCTCTTCTCAATCCCGGCAAGACAATCACGTTCAAGGGCGGGAAGATGACCTATCCCGACTTCAAAATGCTTTACTGCAATAGCGGTAATCCGCAAAACAGGCACCAGGACCGCAACAGAAACATAGAGGCATGGAGAAAACCGGAGACCATCGTCTCTCATGCAGCCTTCTGGACTTCCACCGCCTGGTTGAGCGATATCGTGCTTCCCATATGCACGCCTCTTGAACTGGATGACATATACTTCGACACCAATAGGAAGTATATCATCCCCATGAAAAAATCAGTGGAGCCTCTTTACGAATCCAAGTCCACCTACGACGCCTTTGCCGCAGTGGCCAAGGCCCTGGGGATCGAAACCCAATATACCGAGGGCAAGACCGCATTGCAGCGCGTGGAAGATATCTACAATGCATCCTGCCAACAGGCAAAGACCGGGAATATCGCCATGCCTTCTTTCCAGGAGTTCTGGAAAAAGGGTGAACCGATTGAGTTCAAATTGGATCCAAAGGGCGAAACCTTCACTTTGCATCAGAGCTTTCGTGAAGATCCGCTTCTGGAACCCCTGGGAACCGCTTCGGGCAAGTTTGAAATCTATTCCAAGGACATTGAAAAAATGGGGCATGCTGATTGCGGGCCTCATCCCACATGGTATGAACCTTGCGAATGGCTGGGTTCCGCCGAGGCGAAAAATTTCCCTTGCATCTTTTGACATGCCATCCCAAATACCGCCTCCACAATCAGTTCAACCATGTCAATTCGTTGCGGAAATATTACACCGTAGCGGATCGCGAGCCCATAGAGATCCATCCCGATGATGCCAAGGCCCGTGGAATCAAGAATGGAGACATTGTTCGGGTGTTTAACGATCGAGGGGAGTTCTTGGCAGGGGCCTATGTCATGAACGACATCATGCCCGGTGTCGTAAAAGTTTCCGAAGGCGGCTGGTATGATCCGGTGAAAAGAGGCGAACTGGGCAGCCTTTGTAAATATGGGAACGCCAACGTGGTGATCATAGACAAGCCCACGTCCAATTTTGCCCAATCCGCAAATTCCAACACCACATTGATCCAGGTTGAAAAATTCGCAGGAGAAGCGCCAAAGGTTACGGCCTTTGACGCCCACCGAAAGCATAGCCGAAAAAAGGGCGCTCGCTTCAAGCGGGCGCCCCTTTTTTCGGTTTGCCATCCCGTATCAAGAAGACATCCCTGGAGTGGATTTTTTTGTTTGTGTAATCAATTGAGGGTCATATGAGCGATGCAAGCCTTGCTCCCCGCAGCTATATGTATGGGCTGTTGGCGAATTTTTTTGCCAGGGAGTTGACACCTGAAAATATTGAAAGTATCCGGAGCGGGAATTCCGTCGAACTGATGGATTCCCTGGAACAGATCGAATCCTACGCTTTGATCATTGGTCGTTTGAAAAAGTATTTTGCGGGAATTACCGATACAAAACAGGCTGCTCTGGATTTGGCGGAATCATATGCGTGGCTCTTTCACGGTGTAGCAGGGCCTGACGCCGCTCCACCGACGGCCTCTGTGTACCTGAGTCAAAATGGAAACATTTTTCAGGAACCGGAGGCGGACCTTTTCGAACTCTTGCAAAAGTACGGTCTGTCTTCCAAAAACTATGCACACGAACCCTGCGATCATTTGTCTGTGATTCTGGAGTTCGTTTCCTGGCTCAATGAACAGGCGGAAACCGCCCGGGACCAGGGGCCCTGGAGACAGGAACAAAAGCGGATAATTGAAAAATATCTGCTCAGTTGGTTGCCGGAATTTACCGCCCGGTGCAAGCAAGGAGATAAATTGGGGTTTTATGCCGATCTTGCGGAGGACACCCTTGCCTTTATCGCTGAAGATGCCCGGCAATTGAACTCTTTCTGCAAGAGATGATTCGGCTTGCTTATAGGTGACGACAGTTGAAAAAGAGCAAGATCGTCCTGATCGTTTTAGTTACTGCATTCGCAAGGTTGGGTGTATCTGCCGCTTTAATACACCCTTATTCGAGCAGCACAAACCTTTGCATTTCCTGCCACGAAATGGAAATACCCTATAAGGACCTGAAAGGGTCCACTCATTTTAACAATCCTTCCGGTGTAAGAGCTGAGTGCTCTTCATGCCACGTTCCCAAGGAAATAGTCCCAAAGCTTGTGCGAAAGGTAAATGCCGTAAAAGAGGTGTACAGCCACTTTACCGGGGTGTTTGATACGGAAGAAAAATTTGAAAACGAACGGGGCCGCCTGGCCAAGATCGTCTGGGCATACATGAAGGCCAATGATTGCCGTGAATGCCGGTCGTGCCACAATCAAGAAGCATTTGTGTTCGCGGAATTCAAGAATCCCAAAGAAGCGGAGCGCATGCAAAAAGGGCTGAAAGAAAACCAGACGTGCATCGACTGCCACAAGGGGAAAATTCACAAAATGCCGGACCTGTCCGGCGGATTCAAGAAGTTCTACAAGGAGATGGAACTTGCCGCGGTGAACCAGAAAATCTCCGCCAAGGCGGTATACTCCCTTACCACGGTTTTCTGCTATGACGGCAGAAATGGCGAGAGAGAGGGGCGCATCCTGGCCGCCACCAAACTGACCGTGCTGGAAAATCGCGGATCCTGGCTCAGGGTTCGCGTGGAAGGATGGCGGCAGGACGGTGTGGACGCCATTATATACGAGTTGCAAGGCAAAAGGATATTTGCCGTGGCGCTGGATAAACAGGCCAGGGAAAAACCCCAAGTCCACAGCACAATGACGGACAAGACCACCGAACAGATCTGGCACCAGGTGAGTTTTGAAACCTGGGTGACATCCGAAAATGTGGTGGAGAGTCTGGAGAAACTGTGGGATTACGGATCGGAAATGCACGGAGCCACTTGCGGAAGCTGCCACGCGCTGCCTCCCGCAAATCACTTTCTGGCCAATCAGTGGATTGGCTGTTTGAAGGATATGCAGCGTTATATACACCTGGACAAGGAAGAATACCGCTTTTTGCAGAAATACATGCAATTGCATGCCCAGAATGTGAAAAGTGGAAAAATCTGATTTGATTTGAATGATGGAATCAGATGATGGAGGCCAGGCAGACGGAAGATTTTGAAACATAGTTGGAAGGCTCGTCAAAAGCCCATGGGCACCTTAGCCCCGACCAGGTGTCGGGGCTAAGGATGGTGTGCTGGGTTGCCATCTCATCGGCCTGAATCAACCCTTGATCGTCCCATTTTCCCTGACGTTGGACAGCCTGGACCTAATTGGAGGAAATTTCCAATTGGCCGGATGACCCACTCTATCGATGGACCGGAATCCGGAGAGAAGATCAGAAGTTGATAAATTACACTTATAGAAATTATTTCCTCAATGCATTTCTATAGATTTTCGTCAATGGATGGGGTTCAGCTTTGGAACCGTTCCAGGGCCAGCCGGTCGATCTCCAGGCTGGGCTGACCGTCAGTGATCAACTCTTGGATGAGCCTGGCCGAACCAGGGCCTAAACAGACTCCGTGGCCATTGTGTCCGGCGGCCATGGTAAACTCATCAAGGCCCTTGACCCTGCCCAGGATGGGCAGGGTGTCAGAAGTGAAAGGAAAAAAGTTGGCGAAGGAGCGAATCACCCGGACCCCTCGCAGGCTTGGAAAAAACTTGACGTTCTCGGCCGCGATGGCGGTCATTTCCCGGTAGGTGGTCCGTTTGTCGTAACCCGCCCGGGCCCAGGTTGAGCCTAAGAGGAGGTTGCCCGAAACCTGCTGCCCGGCCACAAGAGTCGAGCCCGGCTGAGCCGCTTTGTTCGCTCCGGCCTTCTCGTTCTCCCCCACCATGTAGCAGGCCCCCATGACCACCCGTGAAAGGGGGGGGGAGCCAACGGTTCGGTGACCAGGATGGTCATCTTGTAGGGGGAGATGGGGACATCGAGCCCGGCCAGGCGGCCCAGGCCCCGGCCGTGTTGATAACCAGCCCGGTCTCGATCCGTCCCCGGTCGGTTTTTTCCAAAAGGACTGTTTCGACTCCCTCTTGGGAAAGGAAATAAGCGCAGGCCGCCCCGACCACCCCGCCGCCGATAATCACGACCTCAGACCGTTCAGGAAACATGGTCGTCCTCCTCAGAGGCGGCCAAGTCGGCCAGGGCGACCGGTTTCAAGGGGGTCCTGCGGCTGAAGGGTTATAGGCCAAAAGCTCCTTCCAGGTAGGTAGTGTCCGATCCTCTGTGTACGGGCCATTTGCGGGTTCATGATGCCCGCCTCACCTTAAGGTGAGGTGGGCAGGCGATCCTCGAAGATAATGGCGAACTGATTCAGAGCCTTGGTCCATTCCTTAAGGTCATATTCAGGCTCTCAATGGTGTTGGTGGTGCAAATAACTTTTCTGACCTCTTCAGGATACGAATAAAAGAGGATGATCTGCTCCCGGTTCCTCCTCCAGGAGCGGCTGATGGGCGGGTATTTGTCATCCCACTTGGTCTCGAATTCAGCCAGATTGGCTTCATCCATCTCCACTGTCTTGCCCTGTAGATGGCCTTCAGATCGGCGGCCACGAGCTTCCGCTCCTTCCAGGGCACGAATTTGAGCGAGTGTCGGACCGGATGCACGATGCAGGTCTGGACCTGGGCTTCGAGAAAGACCGAAGTGACGGCTTCAGGGAATCCTTTCAGGCCGTCCACCACGGTGATGAGCAGGTCGTTCACGCCCCGGTTTTTCAGCTCAGTCATGACCTCGCCGCTAACCCGTGAGATCAACTCCGGCGAGACCTCCACGCCATACATCTCCTTGAGGTGGCCCTGAATCCCCCGGACGGTCATCCCCCGGGCGTACATGGAGATGATTTTATCATCAAAACCATCGAAACGGGATTGACCCTTCCTGATGATTTGGGGCTCAAAGCCGGCCTCACGGTCCCGGGGAACGGCGACCTCCATCTCGCCGTCCTCTGCCTTGAGCTTCTTTTTGCGGCTGCCGTTGCGGTCGCCCTTTTCATACCCCAAATGGTGGGTCAACTCGGCGCCCAAGGCTCTTTCCAACAGGCGTTTCAGCGGTGGCCCCCAAGAATCGGACAGTTGTGTTAGGTTGAATCGGCCATGAGAAAAGGAGAGAAGAGATGGCCAAGCGTAAGCAGCACAGCGCAACGTTCAAGTCGAGAGTTGCCCTGGAAGCCCTACGGGGGGATCAAACCATCGCCGAATTGGCGGCAAAGTACGAGATTCATCCGACCCTGGTAACCAAGTGGGAAAAGCAGGCGGTAGATGGTCTGGCCGAGTATTTTCAGGCAAGGGCCGCCAGGCCAAAGAGACCAGCCACCAGGGCGAAATCAAGGAGCTTCACGCCAAGATCGGCGAGTTGACAGTGGAGCGGGATTTTTTGGCCAAAGCCTTCGGTCGTTGAGCCACGCCCGGAGGAAAGATATGATTGATCCCAATCACGAGAGGCTCAGCATTGCCCGTCAATGCCGGTTGGTGAGGATCAACCGTTCGACGTTCTACTATCAGCCTCAGGGGGAGAGTCGCCCCTGAATCTGAAATTGATGCGCCTGATCGACCGTCAGTGGATGCGAGCGCCCCATTTCGGCACCAGGGGCATGACCAGACATCTTCGCCGAAGAGGCTACTGCGTTGACCGTAAACGGATCAGGCGTTTGATGAGAAAGATGGGTATTTCGGCTGTCTATCCCAAACCGAGATTGAGCAAGCCCCATCCCGAGCACCGGATCTATCCCTATCTGCTGCGGGATTTGTCCGTGGATCGCCCCAATCAGGTCTGGTGCAGCGACATCACCTATCTGCCCATGAAGCGTGGCTTCATGTATCTGGTGGCGATCATGGACTGGTACTCCCGTCGGGTGCTGTCGTGGCGGGTTTCCAATACTCTGGAGGCCGACCTCTGCGTAGCCGCCCTGGAAGATGCCCTTGGCCGGTACGGGAAACCGGAAATATTCAATACCGACCAGGGCAGCCAGTTCACCTCCCTGGAGTTCACCGATGTGCTTAAACACAACAACATCGCCATCTCCATGGACGGCAAGGGCCGCTGGATGGACAATGTTTTCATCGAGCGGCTGTGGTGGTCGCTGAAGTATGAATGTATCTATCTCAATGATTTCTCAAACGGAAAGGAACTGAAGACGGGAGTTGGGAACTGGATCGACTTCTACAACTTCGAGAGGGGACACTCCTGCCTGGACGACCGCACCCCGAACGAGGTATATCTCGGATTCCCAACAAACATCCTTGGGCATGCCCAGGGATGGCCAAAAGGCATAAAGGCGGCGTGATGATTACCGGGAGATTCAACCTTAGTATCGCCGCCTGACTGTCCGACCAATGGGGTCCACCTCTCTACCATGACCCCGGCGAGCGGAGCGGTCCCGGCCGGGTGCCTGACCCTCAAGGCCAGGGTGGAGCTTCTGGAACCCCTGGGTTCGGACAAGGTGGTCCACTGCGGCCTGGACCCGGCCCAGGAGGATCCCCTGGTGGCCCACCTGCCCGGAACCAGCCGGGTCAGGGAAGGGGAGAATCTGGAACTGACCTTTCCCGCCGAGCAGGTTCACCTGTTCGACCGGGCCACGGGGAGGAGGGTCTATGGGAGCGCAAGAACCGCCAGGGGGCGATGATTCAAAGGTAGGCGGAATTGGATTGGAGCTGGTTTAGGGGAGGTGGTGTCAGGGGTGTGACCCCGGCAGCCGAATCGGAACAGATTTATGACATTCGCTATAGAAGCCCTCAACCCGAAGAGTTGGCTGACCTGATCGAGAATCCGGGGAAAGCCGATCGGGATTTCTGGGCGGCTCGATCTTTCCATGGATATATTTCTCACGTCTACCGGATCGAATGCTCATATCAGACGGTAGCCCGTTTCTTCCATAAAATGGATTCTCCTTGAAGGTCCCCCAGCCCTGGCCTGATCGGCAGGACGAACAGCTTCGGGATGAATTCCGTCATAAACTAAAGACCTTATGCGAGGACAAAGAGGTGGACATCTGGTTTGGAGATGAGTCCTGTTTCGAGGGTGATCCCCGCCCCGGAAGGCGATGGGACAAAAAAGGAAACAAGACCAGGATAACAAAAAACGGTGGCCATGTCCGGATGAACCCTATCGGTATGGTCTGTCCCAGAGACGGTCAATTCTTCGCCATCGAAGCCTCACATGTTGATAGCGCTGTGTTTTAGGTTTTTTTGAACGAGGTAAACGATTGCGCGGCCACGACCAGAAAAAAAATGTCCTTATCCTCGATAACGCCTCGTGGCACAAAAAAAGACCATGGAATGGGGCCTCTTCGAGCCGGTGTTCCTGCCCCCATACTCACCCGATCTGAATCCCATCGAGCGCATCTGGCTGATCATGAAGGCCAAGTGGTTCAACAATCATGTCTGTAAAAATAGAAATGACCTTATGGACCGCCTCCAAGACGATATCCTCGATATCCTTCATCACCCCAAAAGTACTAAAATTACCTCCTCTACCGCTAACTTATTCTGAGAACCGCTCTAACCGCAATGGCGGCTTAACTCCGTGTCCATCATTGCGGGGAAAGATCACCTTCCTCCGCCACCTAGAAATCCAGGCTGACGAAAAGCCCGGCCTTGAACACCGACCCCAGATCCTCGCCGTCCTGACCCTCACCCCCGTCGATGAAGAAAACCTCGGGGACAAAGTTGATCCGGCCGAAGGGAATCCGGTAGTTGGCGTAGGCCGCCCAGGTAAAGGCGGCCTGGGTCCAGATCTCCACCCCGTCCAGCTCCTGGCGGGTGCCCCGCTGGAGCCCAGCGCCCAGAGAAAGCTGGCCGATCCGCAGCTCGCCGAAGGTGGTTATCTGCTTGTGGTCGGCCAGGTCCTCGGTCTCGTAGCTGAGGATGGGGTAGCCTGGCGAGTCCCAGAAAAAGCCTATCCCCGAGGGGATGCTCATGGAGCTGTTGAAGCCGCAATGGAACCCGGCGGTGAACCCCACCAGACCGAAATCGCCCTTGATCTGAATACCCGTGTCCACGGAGTGGAAGTGGGTGGTCCTCCGGTCGAACTGGGAGGGGTGGGTGTAGTCGATGTGAGTCAGCTCGTACCGGATCCAGGGATAGATGTTGATATTGCCCAGACTGATGTCCAGGGCGGCCTCAAAGGCGGGCAGATAGTGATACACGGCCTGGTTGGAGCCGATCCCCTCGCCGGTCTGGAAGATCAGGGTCTGGTTTTTGCGGGGTGAGGTGATGGCCGCCTTGAACTTGTACTTGTGGCCCATAATCAGCCTGATCTGTTCGATCCGGTCCCAGTAGGCCCAGCCGTAGCCGATCAGGGAGCGGTCCCCGTCCAAAACCTGGTTGTTGTCGTAGGCGTTGGCCATGTCGCCGTACTGGCCCAAGATGAGGGTGCAATCGTCCCAGCTGTAGGAAAAATAGGCCCTCCTGGTATAGACGTTCAAGCCGTCGGAACGGGAGGAGAGGTTTATCTCAGCGTAGCCCTTGAACCTCTTGTCGTCGCTCAGATAGGCGAATTTGAGCCGGGAAGTGGAGATGCTGAAAATGTCCAGCCGGGTCAGGTCGCCGTTGTCCTCGAAATCGTCGTTATACCAGGCATAAGTCAGTTCGGTCCGCAGAGAGCCGCCCAGCCGGACTTCGGCCTTCGCCACGCTAACCAGACCCGCCGCAAATCCCAGAGCCAGAATCAGCGTCACCGCTTTTCTAATCATCCCATTCCCCCTTGCGCTGTCTTTTTGTGGAAATGACGGTCGACTTAACCAGGGTCCAGGAGGATCCGCCGACCGTTCTTCTCCGGGCTTGGCCCGGTTACTTGTATCGGCAAAGCATAGCCATCCCGGCAGGTTCGAGTCAACCATTAATAATAACCGGAAAGATAAGCGGTGGAACCTGGTGCAAAATATCCGGGGCGCATATCCGGAAGGGCCTGCATATTCCGCTGAAGACCCCCACCTGATCCGAGCGAAGACGCCCAT
Organism: Desulfarculia bacterium; assembly: GCA_963662305.1. Classification (GTDB taxonomy): domain Bacteria; phylum Desulfobacterota; class Desulfarculia. Next base: position 1,229,282 of record OY759352.1, read on the forward strand.
TTGTTCCAGGTCAAGGCGGCCACTTCATCGGAGCGAAGCGACGCCGGTATTTTGATTTAAGACTTTTGCTCCTCTTGAGTCAAGGCGGAGTACTTTTCCTCATGGATTCTCCTTTGAGTTCTATTCTGTGGGCGCTGTGGACCAGCCGATCCAGGATGGCATCGGCCAGGGTGGGATCGCCGATGATTTCATGCCAGTGATCGATCGGCACCTGAGCGGCCACCAGGGTTGATTTGAGGCCGTGTCGGTCTTCCAGGATATCCAGGAGATCCAGGCTCTGCTCCCTGGTAAGTCTGTCCAAGCCCCAGCCATCCAGGGCGAGGAGGCTGGTTTTGGCTAAGGCGGCCATCTTTTTGGGGTAGCTGCCGTCAACCTTGGCGATGGTGATTCCCCTGAGCAGATTGGGCAGGCGTCGATAGATGGTGCTGTATCCCTCCAGGCAGGCCTTGTGGGCCAGGGCGCAGGTCAGATAGGTTTTGCCTGCTCCGGTGGGGCCAGTGATGATCAGGTTCTGTCGGCCTCTGATCCACGCACACCCGGCCAAGGCCATGACCAGGGATTTGTCCAGGCCGCGTCTGTGTCTGAAGTCGATGTCCTCCACGCAGGCCTGGACTCTGAGCTTGGCTTTTCTGAGCCTTGTGGCCAGGCGCCGGTCTTCCCGCTCGGTCATTTCCCGGTCGACCATGAGGCCCAGCCTCTCATCAAAGGTGAGGGCGTCAAGATCCCGCATTTCCATCTGTTCGGCCAGGGCCTTGGCCATTCCGGTGAGTCTCATGGCGGTCAGTTTGTCCATGATGGGGTTGGTTAGCACGGTTGGTTTCTCCTTTCTTGGGTGAGTAGTAGTCCTTGCCTCTGATGTTTTGATGTTCTATGGGCAGCATGGGCTGAACGGTTAGGGGAGTGGGCTTTTTATCCATATTGTTTTTAAGGATCGACTTGACGCTCTTCAGGCTCCGGGCCCTGATGACCAAGGCCCTTTGACAGGCCGACTCCAGACGCTCATCACCGTATATTTTGCCCAGTCTCATGATGCCCAGCACCGATCTGAAGCCCTGCTGCGGGTGGGCGCGGCTGTTCATGATGGCCCGGGCCAGGGCCTCGCAGGCTGGACCGGTCTTGGCCGCCCAGTTGAGCAGGCGCTGGGGAGTCCACTTCAGGTATTCCCGGTGGGCGCGGGGCATGTGCTCGGCAATGGTGGTGTGTAGGCCCTTTTTGAAGCTCCTTCTATGGCTGGCCACCCGGTTGCCCCGATGGAAGATTTCCACGGTCCGGGCGCTATAGCGGACATCCAGTCTTTGCCCGACCAGTTGATAGGGAGCGGAGTAGTAGTGGCCGTCCAGTTCGATGTGGTAATCGATGTTTACCTTGGCCTTTTTCCACTCGGCGTAGGGGAAGGCAGACCGAGGCAGGAGCCCCAGGGCCGGCCGGTCCAGCTTTTCAAACAGCTCGCGTCGGCTGCGTTTCAGCTTCTGCATGGGCTGGTCATTGAGGCGATCAAGCAGTTCCCTGATCGCCCGGTTCAGCTCATCCAGGCTGAAAAAGGTCCGCTTCCTTAAGCGGGCCAGTATCCACCGCTCCACCACCAAGACCCCGCCCTCCACCTTGGCCTTGTCCCTGGGCTTTCTCACCCGGGCGGGAATTACCGCCGTTCCATAATGATTGGCTAAGTCCTGGTAGGTGGGATTGATATCCGGCTCGTAACGGCAGGTCTTGGCCACCCCGCTCTTGAGATTGTCCGGGATCAAAAGCTCGGGCACGCCGCCAAAGAAAGAAAAGGCCCGCTCATGGGAGCCGATCCAGTCCGGCAGGGTCTGGCTCCAAGTCGCCTCACAAAAAGTGTAATTGCTGGCGCCCAAAACAGCCACAAAGACCTGAGCCTCGCGGACCTCGCCGGTCAGGGCATCGACCACGTCCACCGTCTGACCGGCGTAATCCACAAACAGCTTCTCGCCGGCCCGGTGATCCTGGCGCATCCACGGCTTTAGCCGCCCGCACCAGTCGCGGTAAAGCTCGCAAAACCGGCTGTACTGGTAGCCCTCGGGATAGACCGACTTGTACTCTTCCCACAACAGCTCCAGAGTCACGCCCTTCTTGCGAAGCTCGGCGTTAACCTCGCTCCAGTCGGGCAAAGGACGGCTCGACCCCGGCGGGGGCGCGGGAGGAAACAAAAGACGCTCAACCGCTGCCTCGTCAAGACTGGACGGCAAGGGCCAACTCAAACCGGCCGCCGAGGCCCGACTCAGATAATCTCGCACGGTCGTCCGGCCTATCGAACATGACTTGGCTATGTCTCGCTGGCTCAAACCAAATTCATGCCTGAGCCGTAATACCTCGCGTATCTTGCGCATGGATAACCTTTTGGCAGCCATCTCTCCCCCAATGATCCCTAAATCAGTGGAGGCCAGACTAACCGCCGCCGATTAATCCAGCGCCGCTTTCACTATCACCACAACGTGGCCGGTTTATCTCGGATTGGGTGGGCGTCATCCGTCGTAATCGATGGGCGTCATCAATCGTAATGGGTGGGCGGGATGCCTCGGAATACGCAGGGCCGGGGTGGGGCTGAAATTTATCCAAAAAAAGAAACAAAACCAGAGAACTGGTCCTGGATTGGTTCAACCCCAGTTGGGAGCAATCAGAGTTGGGGGGAAGCGGCTCCTGATTTCAGTCAATGGATTTGTCGATATCCAGAATGGTGGAATCATCCAGATATTCATGGGTCTCGTACCTGGTGATCCGTTGAAGCTTGCGGGTAATCCTGATCATCCGGGCGACCTCCACCTCGATAAATTTTAGGTGGACCAACTCCCTCTCTTCCGTGGTCCCCATGAGGAGCAGCTCCACCCGGCCCAGAAGGGTTTGGAGAGGTTGATTGAGTTCATGGCAGACCGCCCCCGCGGTTTCGATGGCGCTTTCCAGTTTCCCCCTTTTGATCCGCTCCTCCTCCACCTGCTTGCGTTCCGTGATGTCCACGTTTACGCTTATGATCTCCTCGACACGGCCCCGGGCATCCAGGATCGGAGAAACAGCGGTTTCTACCCAAAGGGTAGAACCATCTTTGCGGATAAATCGTTTTTCGAACCGGTATGATTTGACCTCTTCCGACTTCAGTTTGGCCATTAACTGTTCGCTGGCCGCCTTATCGTCCGGATGAGTCAGGTCTAAAATGGTTTTCCCCAGAATTTCCCCTTCCGGATAGCCGGTCATCTCGACCCAGGCCTCGTTGACCCTCAGGTAGCGGCCGTCAGGGGTGGCAACTATGATTCCTACGGCGGCGTTGCTGAAGATGGCCCTCATTTCGGCTTCACTTGCCTGCAGGGCCTCTTCGGCCCGTTTGTGGTTAGTGAAATCCTCCATGATGAATTGGCCCCCCTCTATCTTGCCTCGCTCGTCTTTGAGGGGGGCCAGGTGGAATCTGAGGTGTCTGGATACTCCCCATTTGCTGGTGTAGGGCCGCTCTCCCACGATGTTTAGGCCCGATTTTAAGCATGTTGCAATATCCCTGGAGATGCCCTGTTGAACCAGCAGGGGGAAGGTCAGGACATTGATCGATTTTGTTTCCTCTTTTTTGGGCGAGCCCAGTATCTCCAGGCATTTGTCATTTACCTCCAGGATCCTGCCGGTGGTGTCGAAATTAATAATGCCCACCGGAGAATTGGAGATCAAAAACCTGTACCTGGCCTCGGACCGGCGCAACTCTTCCCCGGCCAATTTGATGCGGGTGGTGTCGTCCAAGACCCAGATGACCCCCTTGGAGAGGTCGGGAGGACGGCCGTAATCCAAGGTCATCTCTGAGAGGACGCACCAGACCGGAGTTCCATCCTTTTTCTTCAAGCGGTATTCGATATGGGTTTGAGGCCCCTCACTCAGGCGTTTGTAGAATTTTTCGGAAAACTCCCTGAATTGGTCTTCGGAAAGATGGAGGTCCCTCATGGCGAGCCCCACCATCACCTCCGGGCTGTCGTAGCCCAGGATGTCGGCCAGTCTCTGGTTGCATTTACTTAAGGTCTGGCGGCCCTTGAAGACCGCGATTCCGACCCCGCTGTTTTCAAAAATGACCTCCAACTCACGGCAGGTTTCGGCCATCTTATGCTCGGCTTTCCTGCGGGCGCTTATGTCGCGGTAGATAACAAAGGCGCCTGTGGTCCGCCCCTGCTCCCGGATGGGTGTGGCCAGGATGGAGACGGCGACCGGCGAGCCGTCTTTGCGCTTAAGAAAGGTCTCCTCCAGAATCTGTTTTCCGGCGTACAGCTTTTGGATGCACCCGGGTCCCCCCTGCTTTTGGTCTTCCGGGATAATCAGATCGTAAAGAAAACGGCCCAGGACCTCCTCGGGGGCGTAGCCGAAAAGGCGACAAAATTCCGGGTTGATCCGGGTCACGTTCTGGGATTCGTCCAGCACGGCGATGCCTTCAGGCGCGACGTCCAGCAATCCTTCCAGCTTGGCGGTCTGGAGCTTAAGCTTAGCTTCAAGAAGCTTCTGGTTGGTTATGTCCGAGATGAAGCCTTCCAGGAATTCGGGTGTCCCATCGTCTTCATAAACCCCGGTTCCGGTCTCCAAAACCCACTTCATCCGGCCATCCCTGGTGATAATGCGGTAGGCCTCCTGGTAGGTCTGGCCCTTTTTAAGGAGCTGTTGAGTCTGCTCCCAAAGATTTTTCCGGTCGTCGGGGTGAATCAGGCTGGTGAAGGCGGCCCCTCCACCTTCCAGCAATTCTTCGGGGGCGTAGCCGGTCAATTCCTCGGCTCCCCGGCTGATAAACTCCATGGGCCATTGGGGCTGGTTGCGGCACCGGAAGGCCATTCCCGGCAGATTATCGATCATGGTGCTGCGGAACACTCCCTTTCCGGGGCCAGGTTTGCCTTTCCCGGAGCGCGGCGAGGTCTCCTCTTCCCGGACCCTATGAGATATATCGGGTTTTTCGCCCAGTCCGGTTCCCTTGGGTTGGGTTCCGGTATCATTTCTAATGCTTTTTGGCACCGATCCTCCCGGGGTGGTCCGGCCCGATCCGCCGAAAACTTAATCGTAAGGTGTCAGGCCAGGATCGGTTTTTCTGCTGCAAGTGAAGACTTTGATCAATAGGCGCTGAACCCTGGGGCGGGATTTATCCCGACAATAAGGGTTCAGCCGTGATTTATGACTGCCCGTGGTTTTTTATTATAAACACCTCCCCGCAGCGGGAGTAATTTCTAATGCTCAAGATAGTTAAAATCGGGAAAATCATCCCCTATAAATATTTACCCGCCCAGAGCGGGTGGGGCAAGGGGAGGGGAGGGGATCCGATGCTTTTCCGACCGATAAAGGAACGGAGACCGCGGTTACTCCGCCGTGCCTGGTTTTCAATCAGCGCCGGATTACGCAATCTGTACAATTAGGTAACGCTATGCTATTGCAAGCTAATTATAATCCGTTGGCGGCAACTCTTAAGCCGTCCTCCTTTGTCCTGCGGCCACCCGGTCCAGCCCGGCCAGGTCAGTCAGAATTTCCACCCGCTCATAGGGCCCCCGACTCAGGAGCCCGGCTGCGGCTTCGCCCTGTCCGGCCCCGATTTCAAAGAGCAGCCAGCCCCCCTCCCGGAGATGGGCCGCCCCCTGATCCACCAGGCGGCGGATTACCTCCAAGCCGTCCTCTCCACCCACCAGAGCCGACTCAGGTTCGAAATCGACGATATCCCGAGCCAGGGCCAGGTATTCGGCCCTAGTCACATAGGGCGGGTTCATCACAATAAGGTCGAACGCCAGGTCCTTCAATGGGGCGAACAGGTCGCCTTGGACAAACTCGATTCTCTTCTCCAGGCCCGCCTCGAGGGCGTTGAGCCGGGCCTGGTCCAAGGCCTCCGGGGATATGTCTGAGGCGGTGGCCAGGATGTCCGGCCTCTCCAGAACCAGGGAAAGGATTACCCCCCCTGCGCCGGTTCCCAGTTCCAAGACCCGGACCGGGGATTCCTCGCCCAGGCGTTCCAGGGCCGTCTCTACCAGAAGTTCGGTTTCGGGCCGGGGGATCAGGGTGGCCGGGCAGACCTTGAGTACCAGACGGTGAAACCCCTTGGTCCCGGTGATATAAGCCACCGGCTCCCCGGAGGACCGGCGCAAAAGGAGCTCTTTGAATCCGGCCAGCTCCTCGGGAGTGAGGGGTTTTTGGTATTCCAGGTAGAGGTCCAAGCGCCGAACCTTTAGGGCGTGGGCCAGCAGCAGCTCCGCGTCCAGCCGGGGGGAGTCGCCTCCTTTTTGGTCAAGGTAGCCGGCGGCCCATTTGATCAGCCGGGCCACGGTCCACTCTGCGGGGGCCGCCATGGTTATCCGGAAAGGGCTTTGGCCTGGGCGGCGGCGTTGAGTTGGGTGATGAGTTCGTCCATGTCCCCGCCCAGGATCTCCTCCAGGCGGTAGAGGGTCAGCCCGATACGGTGGTCGGTCATCCGGCCCTGGGGGAAGTTGTAGGTCCTGATCCGCTCCGAGCGGTCTCCCGAGCCGACCATGGCCCGCCGGGTCTGGGTCACCTCGGCGTCCTGCTCGGCCTGGGCCGCGTCCAGGAGCCGGGCCCGGAGGACCTTCATGGCCTTGGCCTTGTTCTTGTGCTGGGAGCGTTCGTCCTGGCAGGAGACCACGATGCCGGAGGGCAGATGGGTGATCCGGATGGCCGAGTCGGTCTTGTTGACATGCTGGCCCCCGGCCCCGGAAGAGCGGTAGGTGTCGATCCGCAGATCCCCGGGGTCGATCTCCACATCTACATCCTCGGCTTCGGCCATGACCGCCACCGAGGCGGCCGAGGTATGGATCCGGCCCTGGGATTCGGTGGCCGGAACCCGCTGGACCCGGTGGACCCCGGACTCGAACTTGAGCTGGGAAAAGGCTCCCCGGCCCTCCAGAGAGGCGATGATCTCCTTGAATCCGCCCCCGTCGGTATCGTGGGCGGCCAGAATCTCCACCTTCCAGCCCTTTATCTCGGCGAACCGGGTGTACATCCTGAACAGGTCCGCGGCAAAGAGGGCCGCCTCTTCGCCCCCAGTCCCGGCCCGGATCTCCAGGATGACGTTCTTGTCGTCGTTGGGGTTCTTGGGCAGGAGCAGGACCTGGATATTTTTAATCAGGCCCTCCTGTTCGGCCTTGAGGCTATCGGTCTCCTCGGCGGCCAGTTCCCGCATCTCCGGATCGGAGTCGTTCAGGAGGTCGCGGTTGGATTCGATCTCCTGGTTCACCTGCTTCAAACGGACGATGGTCGTGACCAGGGGGGTCTGGTCGGCGTGCTCCTTGGCCAGCGCCCGGTAGGCGTTCTGGTCGGAGACGATGTCCGGCTGGGCCAGCTTCTCCTCCAGGCCCCGGTAGTGGGCCTCGATATCGCTGAGCCGGGACAGGAACTTCAGGTCGGCCATCAGACAGGCTCCGCCACGGCCCGGGCGGGCGCGGTTTTATCCATAACCTCGGACTCGATCTTGAGGGCCGCCTCCAGGGCGCACAGGGCCACTTCTAGCTGGTCGTCGGTGGGCTGCCTGGTGGTCAGCTTCTGGAGGACCAGCCCCGGCCAGATAAGGGGTTTCACCCAGGGGTTGTGGGGATGGTTGCCGGCCAGGCGGGTGACCTCGTAAGCTACCCCGGCAATGGGCATGAGGAGCAGCATCTTGATTCCGATGAAGGCCCCCTGGACCATCCAAGAGGGTCCTTCGGGCCGGGGCAGAAAGGGAAAGATCACGGCGAAAAAGGCGATGGAGACGAGCAGTACCAGCAGCAGAAAGGCCGTGCCGCACCGGGGGTGAAGAGTCGGATGGCGGCGGGCGAAAGCCACGGTCAGAGGCTCCTTGGCCTCGTAGGTGTGGATGCTCATGTGCTCCGCGCCGTGATACATGAACAGGCGTTTGATGTCCTTGAGCAGGGAGATGATGACGATGTAGCCCACGAAAAAGACGACCTTGAGCACGCCGTCGATGACGTGGAAGGAGATGGAGCGAACCCCTATCTCCGAGTCAAAGAGACGCCCCACCAGAAGGGAGAGCACATGGGGGGCCACCACAAACAGCCCCACGGCCAACCCCAAGGCCAGGATGATGGTTCCGGCCATGGCCCAGGGGGACAGCGGTCCGCCTTCCTCTTCCTCCTCCAGGGCCTGGTTGGCCGAAAAGGTCAGGGCCTGAATGCCGTTGACCATGGCCTCGATAAAGACCACGGTGCCCCGAAAGAAAGGCCAACGCAGAAACTTCAACCGCCCGGTGATGGACCGCCAGACCTCGTCCTTGACGATCAGCTCTCCCGACGGACGGCGGCAGACAATGGCCATGGCCTTGGGGGAGCGCATCATGACCCCCTCGATCACGGCCTGGCCGCCGACTTTAATCGCGGCTTCCGGCAAGGCCGCTACTTCTCTTTTTTCTCTGACTTGGCCGCCTCGAACTTGGCGTATTTCCGGCGGAACCGCTCCACCCTGCCGGCCGAGTCCACCAGCTTCTGCTTGCCGGTGAAAAAGGGATGGCACTTGGAGCAGATCTCCACCTTTATCTCCTTCAGGGTCGAGCCCGTCTCTATCTCGTTGCCGCAGGCGCAGTAAGCCTTGGTCTCGTGATACTCGGGGTGAATTCCTGGTTTCATCTTAAGGTCCTCCTCATGTATGGGCCCTGGCCGCACCTCTATCCGGGCCGCAGTGCGCCCCTTTGGCCTGAACCGCGTATTATACCCTTAGTTCCCGTGGGGGCAAGAGAAAAAGGCGCTAATCCCCCGGCCCTTTTCCCGGGTCCCCGTCCGCCTGGTTCTGGCCCTCCGCCGGATCGATTTTGAGATGTACGTCCCTCTGGGGGAAGGGGAACTGGACCCCGTGCTCCTTAAAGCTTTTCCAGATGGCCAGGCGGATCTCGGAGCCGATGTTGGCCACGCCCTTCTCTGGGTCATTTATCCAGACCCGCAGTTCCAGGTCAATGGAGCTTTCGCCAAACTCCATGAGGTGGCAGACCGGCCGGGGCACCTTCAAAACCCTGTCCGTGGCTGCGGCCGCTTCCAGAACCAGCTTCCGGGCCGCGGGGATGTCCGTCTCGTAGGCCACCCCGAAAGGAATCTTCAGCCTGACCATCTTGTTGGAAAAGGACCAGTTGACCACCCGGGTGGTGATAAGGTCCTCGTTGGGGATAAGATACTCGGTTCCATCCCGGGTCCGCACCGCCACATAGCGGGCCCGCAGCCCCTGGATCCGGCCGAAGGTGGAGCCTACCTCGATCACGTCGCCGGGTTTTATGGACCGGTCCAGGAGCAGGAGGATGCCGCTGATGAGGTTGGAAAAGACCTTCTGGAAGCCGAAGCCCAGACCCACGCCCACGGCTCCGCCGAACAGGGCGAAGGCGGTCAGGTCGATGCCCACGGAGGAGAGGGTGATCAGGGCCACCAGGGTGTAGAGGCCGATGCGGCCCAGCTTGGCCAAAAGCACCTGGATGGAGGGGGTCAAGTCGGGCAGGGCTTCCAGGCGGCGGTCCAGAAAGGCTGAGCCGGACTGGGCCAGTCTCACCAGGATGGCCAGGATGAGCATCCCCTTGAGGATATGCAGGACCGACAGCCGGATCTGGCCCAGGGTCAGGTCCAGCCTGTCCAGAAAGGCCATGGTCGGACCCAGGAGGCCCAGGATGTTCAGCCCGGCGATGACCATGACCGAGACGGCGATTAGCCTGGTCCAGGTGGTCCGCCCCAGGGCGGCGGTTACCTGGCGGATGACGGCCCAGGCCGCCAGCAGGCTCAGGGCGGTCTCCAAAAGATGGGCCGGCCACTTGTTCTGGAGGGCCAGGGTGAAGGCTGAGCCCAGAAGCAGAAGGGTGATAAGCGGGCCGGTCAGCTCCACGGCGGCCTGCAGAAACTGTCCCGGTTTCCGTTCGGCCCAGGGCTGTTCGGCCAGGAACTTTCTCAGGCGGGGTTTCAGCCGCCGGGCCAGGAGAAGCCCCAGGCCGAAAACGGCCAGGATAATCAGGAGCTGCACCAGGTTGCCCATCACCAGGACGTTTGCCTTGAGCCAGGTCAGAATAGTCGCCCATAATTGGTGGATGTCTTTAAAATCGGCCATCTGAAGTTTTTGCCCACACGCCCTAGGCGCTTTCGGGTTTGAGCTCCTCGTCCAGTACCTGACGGATTATTTTAACCAGATCGGTGGGTTTAAAGGGTTTGGCCAGAAAGGCCGTGCCTTCCTTTTTCAGGGTGCTGGCCCACAGATCCTCCTCACTGTACCCCGAAATGAAAAGAACCTTCAACTCCGGTCTCTCCCGGCGCATTTCCAGGGCCAGCTCGGGTCCGGAGAGACCGGGCATGACCACGTCGGTCAGCAGGAGCCTTATCCCTTCACCCTGGTCCTGGACTACAGAGAGGGCCTCCTGGCCGTCCGGAACGGCGATGACCTGGTAGCCGCTCAACTCCAAAATCTCCTTGGTCAGTTCCCGGACCACGCTCTCATCCTCCACCAGGAGGATCTTTTCCGTGTGGGACTCATCCGGCAGGGCGGCCTGACTGGCCTCTTCCTGGACCGCCTCGCCCTCAACCCTGGGCAAAATCACATGAAAGGTGGACCCGCACCCCAGTTCGCTGTCGATGATAACCCGGCCTCCGCTCTGCTCCACCACCCCGTGGACCGTGGCCAGGCCCAGTCCCGTGCCCTTGCCCTGTTCCTTGGTGGTGAAAAAGGGATCAAAGACCCTGGATTGGGTTTCAGCGTCCATGCCCACCCCCGTGTCGGCCACCGTAAGCCTGACAAAAGCAGGCGGGCCCTGGCCGGGAAGGGGCCGGTCGGGCATGCCGCCGCTGACGTTGTTTCCCGTTTCGATGCTCAGAAGGCCGCCTTCGGGCATGGAGTCCCGGGCGTTGATCACCAGATTCATGATCACCTGCTGGATCTGGCCGTCGTCGGCCTTGACCTGCCCCAGGTTGGGGTCCAGCCTGGTGATGATCTCGATATCCTCCCCCATCAGCCTGCGGATCATTTTCTCCGTTTCAAGCACGATAAGGTTAAGATCCACTATTTTGGGTTTGAGGACCTGGCGGCGGCTGAAAACCAAAAGTTGGCGGGTCAGGGAGGCGGCCCTTTCCCCGGCCTTGGCGATCTGTTCTATCCCCGCTCTCAAGGGGTTGTCTTGGTCCAGCTTGGCCAGGGCCAGGTCGCTGTAGCCGGTGACCGCAGTCATGAGGTTGTTGAAGTCGTGGGCCACGCCCCCGGCCAGCCTTCCCAGGGCCTCCATCTTTTGGGCGTGTCGGAGTTGCTCCTCCAATTCAAGCCGTTTGGTGTCGTCGAAAAGAAAACCCTTGATCTCCTTGAGGCGACCGTCCTCGTTCAATATGGCGATGAAGTTGGCCACCACCTGGACCTGTTTGCCGTCCAGACGCTGCATTACCATCTGGTGATAATCCAACCTTTGGTTACGTTTCAGCTCGGCCATAAAATCGGTGAAGAATTCGCCGCTGGGCAGTAACAGGGACAGCCGGGGCAGGTGTTTGGCGGTCTCGGGCTCAAAACCCAAAATCTGGCTGAAAGCCGGGTTGTAGGACAGAATCCGGCCCTCGGCATCAGCCACGAAATCGCCGGTAAGATCGTTTTCAAAAAAGTCGCGATAGTACTGCTCGCTCTGGCGGAGAGCATGTTCCGCCTCCTCCAGTTGTTCGACCTTCTCCTCCAGCCCCCGGTAGAGCCCTTCCAACCGTTCGGCCATCTGGTTGAACCCCAGGGCCAGGGTGCCTATTTCGTCTCTGGCCGTGACCGTCGTTCGGGCGCTCAGGTCGCCGGAAGCCATCCGGGAGACGGCCGTGGAGATGTTCATGATGGGTCTGGTGATCTGGCGGGCCAGAAAAAAGATTCCCCCCACCAGAAAGATAATCGAGGCCAGCCCCAGAAGGGCGATGGTCCCGACCATCCGGTTGGCCGGTCCAAAAGCCTCGTCTTGATGCATCTCCACCAGGAGGGCCAGCCCCAGGTCTTCGATCCAGCGGTAAGTTCCAATGACGGGGACGCCTTTATAGTTCAGGTAAAGCTTCGGTCCGGGTTTGCCCTGGATGGCCGCCTCTATTCCCGGAGAGTGAACTCCCCTTAAGAAATTTTCCCGGCCGAAGCGGGAGGCGGATACGAAAACATTGTATTTGTCCACCAGGTAGGCCTCTCCGGTCCGGCCCAGCCCGGTGCGCTTGAGAATAATCCGGTCCATCCGGTCCAGATCAAGGTTAGCCGCCAAGACGCCCAGTTTCCGGCCTTCATCGTCGACCAGGGGGGTGGACACGGTCATGATCGGCTCCATGGTGGTCGGCGAGGGGTGGACCTTCTGGACGAAAGTGGAATAACGGCCGTAGTTGAAACTCTGGTAGTTGCCCCGGTACTCGCCCTCCAACCGGGGATCGCTGGAAATCACGATCAGCCCTCCCCGGTCGGACATCAAAAAAATTTCCCGCAGATCGGGCTTGTTGAGGACGCACAATTTAAGGCGCCTGCTCAAATCCTCATAGGCAGGGTAAGAGCTGGCCGGGTCGCTTTGGGCATTCAACAGATGCTCGGCCTCGGTCTTGATCTCCGGGGTGGCGGATATAAAAATAATATCCTGACGTTGAGCTGTTACCCAGTGCCTTATCTGCTCGGCCTTATACTCGGCCGCCCCCTCCAGCCTTTCGAGGACGAACCCCGCCACATCCCTCCGGGCCAGATAATAGGATGAGAGATAGATCAGGCCTATCACCAACAACGACAACAGCAAGGAGAAAAGGACCAACTTGGTCATCATGCTTGTGGGACGTAAAGTCATCTGCCGGCCGACTCTCTTTTTATTTTGGTCATCGGTTGATGCGCTCAGCTTCCTCGATTTTCGGCGTGGAAATTTTTGGCCACCCCTTATTGGATCTTACTCAGGCCCGCTGAAAAACTCCGCCGGCAGCAACATATGAAACCGGCCACTATGGCGTAAAGGATTTCAGATACTTGGGTTTGCCCTCCCTAACCTCCATGATAGCCACGCTCTTGATGGGGTCCCCGTTATTCTCAAAGCTCAATGAACCGGCCAGACCCCGGTACCCCTTGATCTGGGCCAGGCCGTCCCTGATGCCCTGTGAGTCGGCCTTGTCCTGGCTTTTCAAGGCTTCGACAATCAGTCCCACTGAATCATAAGTCAGAGCAGCCACCGCATCGGGCTTGCTATTATAGGCTTTATTAAAAGCGTTGATGAAAATCCGGTTCTGGTCGTCCCCCGGATCAGCGGCCCACAGGGTGCTGAAAAAAGCCCGATCCACGGCGGCGAATCCTTCGGCGGACATGGTGTCCCAACCGTCGCTGCCCAGGATGTGACATTCCAGCCCCACCTCCCGGGCCTGCTCCACCTGGCGGACTGCGTCATGGGGATAATTGGGCAGAAACAGCAGCCCTGGTTCGGTCCGGGCAATGCGCCTGAGCTGGTCCCTGAAATCATGCTCTCCGGTAGTATAGAACTCAAAGCCGGATATTTCGCCCCCGAGAGCCAAAAACTCAGACTTGAATACCTTGGCCAAGGTCTGGTTGTAGGCGCTGGCCGCATCGAAAAGCACCGCCGCCTTGATTACCCCCAGGTCCTTGAAGGCGAAGCGGCTCAGGGCCCGGCCCTGAAAGGGGTCGGTTATGGCCGTCCGGAATACGTATTCCTTGCCGGTCGTGGTCTCGGGATGGGTGGAGGAGGGGCTTATCATGGGCATCCGAGCTTTTTCCGCCAGCCTGGCCACCGGAATCGCATTGCGGCTGACCAGGGGCCCGATAAGGGCGGAAATACCCTTCTGGTTGATCAGCTTCTGGGCCGCAGCCACGGATTCCTGGGGATTGTCCCGGTTGTCCTCGACCAGCACCTCCAGCACGTATTTTCTCCCGCCCAGAAGCAGGCTGCCCGACTGGTTGACGGCTTTGACCTTCAACTCGGCAGCGCGGACCGCCGAAGCCCCCGCCGGGGCCATCTCTCCGCTCAGGGGCGCGATCAGGCCCAAGCGAATGCTCCCCGCCTCCTCGGAGGCCCCCTGGCAACCCGTCAGGGCCAATAAAAAAACCAAAATAATGGCTCGGGCCAGAGTCGCTCTCCAGGCCCCCTCAGGCCGAAAACTCAATTTTTGACATCCTTTCCAAGGTCTCTTTTCGGGACGCCTACGGTTGAGCCGCGCTCCAATAGAAGCCGGCCTTCCCGGTCCTGATCTTGGTTGTCTTTGTCCCGCCAGGGGCAAGTTTCGGCCCCGCAACGGCCGGTGTCCGGGTAGGACAATAATATCAACAAATTCTACGCCGCATCTTAATTTTAGGACAAACCCGGTTTGCTGGCAAGTCTCCGCCTTGTCTCCTCTTCGATCAGACCCGTCTATACCCTTAACTCCTCTTTGATCAGCCCCGATTAGACCTTGAACAGTTTGACCAGTTCCATTCTGGTTACGTCCACCAGCCCCCGGTCGGTCAGCTTCAAGGAAGGGATTACGGCCAAGGCCAGGAAGGACAGGGCCATGAAGGGATCGGAGGGGCAACCCAGGTCCCGGGCCGCCCGGTGAAGTCTTTTCAGGCCGGCGGCCACTTCCCGGCCGCCGGCCAGGGACATGAGCCCGGCCAGGGGCAGCTCCAGTTCCGCCTTTATGTCCCCGTCAACGGCCACTGCAAGACCGCCGCCCATTTCTTCGATCCTTTTCAGGGCCAGGAGGAGATCCGGGTCGAACACTCCGGCCCCGATGAGGTTGTGAGCGTCGTGGGCCACCGAGGAGGCGATGGCCCCGCATTTCAGACCAAAGCCCCTGATCAGGCCCAGGCCCAGGTTGCCGCTGGCCTTGTGCCGTTCGATCACCACCAGCTTGGCCAGATCCCGCCCCGGGTCCGCCGCCACCCGGCCCTCTTTCACGGTCGGTTTCATCAGCAGTTGGTCGGTCAGCACCTCCCCCGGGTTCAATCCGATGACCCGACATTTGCCCGAGCGGGCCGGAATGGCCAGATCCTCCAACCCGAAGGGGGCCGCGTTCATGGTCCGGGTGAGGCCTTCCGGAGGAGCGGGCGGGGCGCCGTCCCCGCCGGACAGGTACTCCCCTTCGCGGGCCGCCAGTTCCCCGGCATGGAAGACCATCAGGGGCCGGAAGTTTTCCAGGTCCTCCAGGACCACCAGGTTGGCCCGGTAGCCCGGGGCCACGGCCCCCCGCCCTTCCAGCCGGAAATATTCGGCCGGGTTGAGGGTGGCCATCTGGAGGGCGGTCAGGGGCGCCACCCCCAGTCCCACGGCCCGGGCCAGATTGTAGTTAAGGTGGCCCCGCTCCAGCAGATCGTCGGGATGGGAATCATCGGTGACCAGCATCATCCGCCGGGAGGTGGCCGTGGTTATCAGCGGGGCCAGGGCCTCCATGTTGCGGCAGGTGGAACCCTGGCGGACCATGATCCACTGCCCCTTGGAGAGCTTTTCCCGTCCTTCCTCCAGGGTCGAACACTCGTGGTCCGAGCCGGGTCCGGTCAGGATGTAGGCGTTGAGCTGCTTCCCGGACAGAAGGGGGGCGTGGCCGTCGATGACCTTGTCCCTGAAAAGTTCGATCTTGTCCAAAAGTCCCGGATCCCCGGCCGCCGTTCCCGGAAAATTCATCACCTCGGCCAGACCCGCGATCCTGGGGTTCCGGGCCAGAGGTTCCAGCTGGGCCGCTTCCAGGACCGCTCCCGAGGTCTCCAGCGGACAGGCCGGGACGCAGGGGGGGGCCAGGAAGAGAATATCAAGGGGCAGACCTTTGGCGGCCTCCAACATGTAGGAAATGCCCTCCACCCCGGCCACGTTGGCGATCTCGTGGGGATCGGCGGCCAGCCCCCCGGTCCCCCAGGGCACGATCACCCGGGCCAGTTCCGGCGGAGTCAGAAGGGTCGATTCGATGTGGATGTGACCATCGATAAAGGAAGGAGCCAGTATTCCGCCCTGGAGGTTGATCCGTTTCCGGGCCCGATAATCTCCGAAGCCCACGATGCGTCCCTGGGAGACGGCCACCTCCGTCTCCATGAGTCGGCGCCCGAACAGGTCGGCCACCCGGCCATTGACCAGCACCAGATCCGCCGGCTCCTCCCCCCGAGCCACCGCCAGCAGACGGTTCATCCTCTCTCTACCCGGCCAGTCCATAAGCCCTCAATCCTTCTTCAGCCGCGGCCCTGGTCCGCTCTTTGGGGCCGCTGGTGTCGATTGTAATCAATCTGCCCTCCTCGGCCCGCCCCGGAGGATCGAAATTCCGAGCCTGGGCCTCCACCAGCTCCAGCCGGCCGTCGGAGGATACTTTTTTGCTTTTCCGGTTCAACAGCCGGCGTCGTTGCTCCTCCGGGGAGCAGACGGCCCTGATGAACACGATCCGGGCGTTCATCTCGTCGGCCAGCTTCAAGGCCGCCTCCCGGCGGGCGTGGCGCTGAAAGGAGCCGTCCAGAATCACCGAGTTGCCGGCCGCCAGAAAGGATCCGGCCGAGTCGTACATAATACGGTACACCTGTTGGGACATCTCCGGGGAGTATAACCCCTGGCCGTATTTTTCGGGAACCTTTGCGGTGGAGGCCAGCCCGGCCGCTTTTTTGCGGATTAGATCCGAGGAAAGCACCGGCCAGCCGAAGCGCCCCCACAGCCACCTGCCCAGATTGGATTTGCCGGAGGCCATTAACCCGTGGAGCACCACCAGGGCGGGGCGGTGGCGCCCGCCCGCGTACCTGTGGGCCAGCCCGAAATAACGTTTGGCCTGGTCGAGATAGCCGGTCTTGTCTACTCCCCGGATCTGGGGGTTGTCCCAACTCAGGGCCATGACCTTGCCCCGGACGTAGGCCCTGTAGCACTTGTAGAAGTTGACGATTCGGGGAAGTTCTTCGTCCCCGGAGCGGGCGGCGTAGCTTTGAACCAGGTAATCGGACAGGTCGGCCCGGTTGTTGAAATCCAGGTCCATGGCCAGAAAACCCAGGTCGCAGGCAGTGTCCAGGCAGCGCAGCCGGGGGTTGAACTCGATGCAGTCGTAGATCACCACCTCATTTTCAAAGCAGATGTTGTCCAGATGCAGATCGCCGTGGCCCTCCCGGATAAATCCGCCTTCCACCCGCTGTCGGAAAAGATCGGTCTCCTTTTTCAGATACTCGTCCGTGTAGCCGACCAGTTCGTCGTACCGTTCCCGGGAAAGGGCCGAATTCACCATGGCCCTGGTCTGTTCGTAGTTTTCGGCCACGTTGAAGCGTACCGCCTCCAACTCTCCGTATTTATCGATCCCCTCGCCGGTGGCGGCTTTTTGGTAGAAGGGGACCAGTTTGTCCACCACCTGGTCTAGCCCGGAGCGGTCCAGGCCGCCCCTGGCCATAACGGCCGAACCCATGTTCTCTTGGCGGAGCTCGCGCATCTTGACCAGCCAGTCCAAGATATCCCCCGCGCCGTTCACCGCAGCTCCACCCGGCGCGGCGGTAACCGGAACCACTCCCAGGTAGGTGGCCGGGGCCAGCCTGGAATTGAGCCGATGCTCCTCGTGGCAGAAATACCGGCGGCTCTCCAGGGTGCGGAAGTCAAGGAAGGAAAAACAGATCGGTTTTTTCAGCTTGTAGGCGAACTCGCCGGTCAAAAAAATATCGGAAATATGGGTCTGGAGGTGGGTCACCTCCTTTACCGGATGGGGATAGGCCGACGGTTGTTTAAGGGCCGCGACTACCTCAGCGTGATTCACCTAAACCTGACCGCCTCTCTCTGGGGGCTGCTAAGGGCCGCATTCGCCCTAAAAGAATACCTGTTGACAAGGCTATCCCAGGCTTAATCGTTAGGCAAGTCTTAGCATGATTAGATCAAATTGGTACCGTTGATAAAGGCCCTTCCGGCCCGGATTAGCCGTTCCCTGAAATTATAGCGAATGTTATAAATCTGTTCCGATTCGGCTGCCGGGGGTGTGGCCCCGGCAGCACATTTCGCTTTTGAATCGGAACGTTATTCTGAAAATTAGTCTAACTGTTTTGAAACCCATCCGGCACGGTATTTTTCAGGCAAGGGCAGGGTAACGGGGCTGGAAAAAGCCCGCCCCGGGAATCCGGGGCGGGCCTTGCTCTTCAGTTTAGGGCCGGATCAGGCCCGTTCGCCCTTGCCCACGGCCCGGAATTTAAACCCGGCGGCCTTGGCCTGGGCGGGGTCGAAGACGTTGCGGCCGTCGATGAGGATGGGGGTTCTCATCAACTTGGCGGCCTTCTCCAGGTCCATCTCCCGGTACTCCCGGTGGGCCGTGATCAGGATGGCCGCGTCGGCGTCCTTGAGGGCCGCCTCCAGGTCGCGGACCACCTCGGCCTCGGTGAACTCGTGGGCCCGCACATGCGGGTCGTGGCAGGCCACCTGGACCCCCCTGGCCGAAAGCTCGTGGACCAGGGGCGCGGCCGGGGTGTTGCGGGTGTCGTCCGAGTTTTCCAGATAGGCCACGCCCAGGACCGCCACCTTGGCCTTGGTCAGCTCCATGCCGGATTCCTGGAGCATCTTCTCGGCCATCCAGAAAACGTGGAGGGGCATGCCGTCGTTGATCTCCCGGGCCAGGGAGATGAACCGGACCTCGGCCTCGGGGTCGGCGTAGGTCCGCAGCCCGTAGCGCAGCAGCCAGGTGTCCTTGGGCAGGCAATGGCCGCCCACCCCGGCGCCGGGGATGTGCATGTGCCGTTCCGAGCGGGAGTTGATCAGCTCCCGGACCTCGTAGACGTCGATGCCCAGCTTCTCGCAGATCAGGGCCATCTCGTTGGCAAAGGCGATGTTGGCGTCCCGGTAGGCGTTCTCCATGGTCTTGGAGGTCTCGGCCGTGAGCACGTCCGTGGTGTAGAGCTTGGCCTTGACGATGTGGGAGTACATCTCCCGGGCCCGCTCCTCTGATTTTTTGTCGATGCCGCCGATGATCCGGGGCAGGTTGACGATGTAGTCGATCAGCTTGCCGGGCATGACCCGCTCGTAGGAGTAGCCCACCGAAAAGTCGGGCCCGGCCTTGAGCCCGGAGCGCTGCTCCAAGATGGGGATGACCACGTTCTCGGTGGTCCCCGGGGCCACGGTGGATTCGGTGACGATCAACACCCCGGGCTTCATCCGGTCCCCGATCTCCCGGCTCACCGCCCGCAGGGAATCGTAGGTGGGCTGGTGGTCCCGGCCGTCGGTGGGGGTCTGGACGTCGATGAGGATAATATCCATGTCGGCGATGACCGAGTAGTCGTCCGTGACCCGGAAGGTGCCCTTGTTCACCACCTGGGTGAGCAACTCCTCCAGGCCCGGCTCGTTGCCTTCGATGGGCGATTTGCCCGAATTGAGGACATCTATCTTCCAGCCCGAACGGGTGGAGCGGCGCTGGACGCCGGTAACTTCGAAACCGTCCACCTGGGCCAGCAGGGCGGCGCAGGGGATACCCACGTATCCCATGCCGATTACGGCTATCTTGGTATTATCAAAACTCACGTCAAGGCCTCCGGTTGATAACTATGTGGTTGGGGGAAACCGGCTCGGCCGCTTTCCGTCCGTCAAAGCCGAAACCTTGGCTTTGATTGTTATTTCGGTAAAAAAAGGGGGCTTATCGACAATCCCCCGCCAGCTCATTTTTTTGAGTGGCTAAGTTCGCATACCTGGCTCCCAGGGTCAAGAACCAATCGCCCTTATTATGGCAAATCTTAAAATGTAATGAGGGCTTAAACACTGTTGCCGGCCGCCTGAAAAACGGATGTCAGAACCTTGTCAGGGCCTCGGCCAGATGATCCAGCCATATCTCCGCCAGGCCGGCCAGGCCGCAGAGGCCCTTGAGCACGGGGCGGCACTCTATGCCGGATTGGGTCAGAACAGAGGCCCACGATTCCGGGCCCGGTCCGGCCAGGTCCCTCCGGGCGTGGGCCCCGGCCAGGGCCATGAAAGGCTGGAGCCAGGCCTGCCGCAACCCCAGGAGCTTAGTCTTCTCCCGGATCTGCCCGAGGCTCGGCTCGCTCTCCAGACACCCCAGGAAAACATGGGGGTCCCTCCGGCCCAGGATGCGATCCAACTCAACATAGGCCGCCCCGGCCGGATCTTTGGTTCCGTGGCCCATGAGAACCACCGCCTCCTTTGGGGTGCGTTCCGGGGGCAGCTCCGCCAGCAGGGCTTTTGCCGTCCGTTCCAGGTCGGCCCCGGAATCCAGCAGGGGCCTCCCCAAGGAGATGGGGAAGGGCGGGGGCTTTGTTTCCAGGCTTCGGGCCATCTCCCGAAAATCGTTTCCGGCCACCACGTGAAGGGTCTGGACTGCGGCCCGGTCGCACCCCTGCTCGGCCAGGGAATGCAGAACCCGGTCCAATGAGGGGGCGGGAAGGCCCCGGCGCTTCAGGGCGGCCAGAACAAAGGAAGAGGTGTAGGCCGGCCGGATCTCGAGTCCGGGAAACCTGTTCCCGGCCCGGGCCAGAAAAAATTCCAGATCCCGTCCGGCCCGGGGATCGGTGCTGCCGTGGACGGCCAGAACAACAGCCGTTTTCAAAAGGCCTCCCGTCGAAACGGTTCATCTCCGGGTTACCGTTCCCCGGCCCGGGGTCGATGGGACCCAGGTTCGGCTTTGTCGGCTTGAGGGCGCCGCCAAAGCCGACCCCGGTTTGGGAACACTCTCAACTCGGGCGGGTCGCCGTTCGTCGAGGCCGGAAAAGATAAACACGAACAGGGACCCTGGATCGGCCGGGTCCCTGAATATAACTGCTGAACAGCCTGATAAAGGCTGGGGTCGGCTAACCGCCGGCGGCCCGCTTGGAGGCCTTGAGGGGGTTGATCTTGGCCGTGTTGGACTCCACCGCTTCTTTAACGTGGGTGGCCAGGTTGCAAAGGCCCAACCGCCATTTGATCTGCGGATAATGGGAGGCTTGGCAGAAAAGGCCGCCTTCTCTTTCCACTATCCGCCCACAGCCTTCGCAGGCTTCGACCACGGGATGAATATTCTCGTTCTGCATCTCTAATACCTCATGCTGGGATATTTTCGTAACATCGAAAACCGGGCCGACCAAGGCCCGGTTCCAAGGTACGAGCGCCTTAATAGTTATCCTGAACCGACTTGTCAAGAAAAAAACCGCAAATTTTTATCGGGCTTGTCAGCCAAGTCCGCCGATGTTACAAGTTATGGATACCTAACCATCTACCCAGTGTCTGAAATATCGCGGAGGTCGCAGTGCCCAAACATAAACCGCTGGATGTTAATAAGCTTAGGAATGTGTACGATTCTAACAAGCTGGGATTCGAGACCACGGCTGAACTGAAGCAGACAGGCAGCCAGGTCATGGGGCAGGAGAGGGCCCTGGAGTCGCTCTCCTTCGGCCTGGGGATGGAAGGCTACGACTATAACGTCTATGTGGCCGGCCCCAGGGAGTCGGGCCGGGGCTACCTGACCCAGTCTCTGGTCAAGCGCCAGGCCGCCAAAGAACCCTCTCCCCCGGACTGGGTCTACGTCCACAACTTCAAGAATCCGGATGCGCCCAAGGCGATCATGCTCCGGCAGGGCCGGGCCAAGGAGTTCGCCAAGGACCTCACCGAGCTGATCGAGGACGTCAAGGCCGAGATCCCCGATATTTTCGAGTCGGATGACTACTCCACCAGAAGAGACAAACTGGTGGCGGTCTTCAACCAGAAAAGGACCGCCCTGCTCCAGGAGCTGGAGGAGAAGGTCAAGGCCGAGGGCTTTTTGATCAACATGAGCCAGGTGGGCATGGTCATCATGCCGGCCAAGGACGAGAAGCCCCTGGAAGAGGCCGACATCGCGGCCATGAGCGACAAGGACAAGGAGACCCTCAAGGAGAAGTCGACCCAGCTTCAGGGCGAGATGACCCAGACCGTGCGGGAGATACGGAAGATAGAGAAGGGGCTCAAGGCTCAGCTCAAGGATCTGGACAAACGGATCGCTCTTTTCGCGGTGGGCCACCTGATCGATGAACTCCAGGAGAAATACTCCGACCAGAAAGATGTTCTTCATTATCTCAAGGACGTCAAGGACGACATCATCCTCAATATCGACGATTTCAAGCAGAGGCAAGGGCAGCAGCAGATGTCGCCCTTTCCCATGCCCACGCCCGAGGCGGACCTGAGCAGGTACCAGGTCAATGTGCTGGTGGACAACTCCGAATGCAAGGGCGCCCCGGTGGTGGTGGAGACCAATCCCTCCTACTCCAACCTGTTCGGCACCATGGAGAGACGGGCCCAGTTCGGGGCCCTGTTCACCGACTTCACCATGATCCGCCCCGGAGCCCTCCACCGGGCCAACGGCGGTTATCTGGTGCTCAACACAATCGACCTGCTCAAATTCTGGATCTCCTACGAGGCCCTGAAACGGGCCGTGAAAAACGAGGAGATCAAGCTGGAGGAGCCGGGCGAGATGTACGGCATCATCACCACCAAGGGGATGAAGCCGGAGCCCATCCCCATGCGGGTCAAGGTCATCCTGGTGGGCGATCCCATGTACTACCACATGCTCTACAATTATGACGAGAGCTTTGCTAAGCTGTTCAAGGTGAAAGCCCAGCTGAGCGACAGGGTGGACAAAAAACCCAAGCAGATCCAGGAGTTCGTCCAGTTTGTCCGGCGGGTCATCGAGGAGTGCAAGCTGCCCCACATGGACAAGACCGGGGTGGCTAGGCTGATCGACCGGGCCACCAAGGTGGGCGGCTCCCAGGACAAGATCACCCTGCAGCTGGCCGAGATCGCCGACCTGATCCGGGAGGCGGCCTACTGGGCCAACCAGAAGAAGGCCGAGTTCATTTCGGCCGACCACGTCCACCAGGCCATCCGCTCCCAGATCTACCGCAACAACCTTTACGAGGAGCGGCTCCAGGAGGCCATCCAGAAGGACATCATCCATGTCCCGGTCAAGGGCGAGGTCGTGGGCCAGGTCAACGGGTTGTCGGTCTACATGCTGGGCGACTACGCCTTCGGCCGCCCCTCCCGGATCACGGCCAACGTATCCCTGGGCAAATTGGGGACCGTTTCCATCGACCGCGAGTCCAAGATGTCGGGCAGCATTCACACCAAGGGCGTTCTGATCTTGGAAGGCTATCTCCGGGGCATGTACGCCCAGGAGGCCCCCTTGTCGCTCACCGCCTCCCTGGCCTTTGAACAGAGTTACGGCATGGTGGACGGCGACTCGGCCTCCGGAGCCGAGCTCTACGCCATCATCTCGGCCCTGTCCGGCCTGCCCCTGAAACAGGGCATCGCCTGCACCGGGGCCCTCTCCCAGCGGGGCGAACTGCAGGCCATCGGCGGGGTCAACTACAAGATCGAGGGGCACTTCGAGGTCTGCAAGGCCAGGGGCCTGACCGGAGAGCAGGGCTGCATCATCCCCAAATCCAACGTCAAGGACCTGATGCTCAAACCCGAGGTCATAGAGGCGGTGGAGGCCGGCAAGTTCAACGTCTGGGCCGTGGACCACGTGGACAGGGCCCTGGAGATTTTGACCGGCAAGTCGGTTGGCCAGAAGCGCAAGGACGGCACCTACACCCCGGGCTCCATCCACGCCCTGGTTACGGAACGCCTCAAGGACATGGCCGAGAAAATCAAACAGGCCGGAGGCAACGGCAAGGAGAAGAAAAACGAGGACAACGACGCGCCCTCCTGCGACACCTGCGGCAAATAGCCCCGCTTAACCCAGGATAGGCAGGGTCCGGGCTCTCCAGGGGGAGAGCCCGGACCCTGCCGTTCGGTAAATTGTCAGAGCGGCCGGACGTCTCTGCCGGGTCAGGTCCTGTTTCGTTCCCGGACTATCCTGACTCCTTCCAGGGTCAGCCTGGGGTCCACTTCGTCGAACTTTATCCGCTCCGCCAGAAGCCGGGCCAGGCCGCCGGTCCCGATAATGAGCGGGTCGGTGGCCACCTCGTCCAGGAGTCGGCTTAAGATTCCTTCCACCAGCCCCAGATAGCCCAGGTAGAGGCCCGCCCGCATGGCCGAAACGGTGTCCTTGGCCACCAGCCGGTCGGCCCCCTTGAGCACGTCCACCTGGGGCAGTTGGGCCGCCTTTTTGAACAGGGCCTCGCCGGTGACCATCAACCCCGGAGCGATCACCCCGCCCTGAAAGACGCCTTGGGGGTCCACGTAGTCAAAGGTGGTGGCCGTGCCGAAATCCACCACCACCAGGGCCCTGGCGTAACGCTCAAAGGCGGCCACGGCGTTGGCGATGCGGTCCGCACCCAGGGTCTGGGGGGAGGCGTAGCCCACCTCTATCCCGGCCGTGGCGGCGTTGACCTCCAGCACCTCCCGCCCAAGCCGGTCCCGGCTCATGAGGGCCAGGTTGGCCGTGACCGGGGGAACGCCCGAGGATAGGGCCATCTCCCGGACCAGGCTTAGGGAGAACCCATCAAGCCGGAGCAGGGAATCCAGGGTGACGGCCCATTCGTCCGGGGTGCCCCCCCGGTCGGTCCAAACCCGCCAGGTTCCGCGCCAGCCCTCTCCGTCGTGGAGCCCGAAGACGGTCTCCGTGTTGCCTACATCAAGCGCCAAAAGCATGGCTCACCTCCTTTTTATTAATTAGTCTCAGAAGGCGGCTTGGTCAAGCAAGGCCTGGCCGTTCCCTTTGAACCGGGACATTGACCGCCGGAGCAAGCTATCGGCGGCGGCCCGGTCCGGGTCCTGGCCGGAAAGCCACCGGAAGAGTTACTATGGGTTCCCGGCAAAGCCAAAGCGGTGTTTGGGCTCGGGCGGGAAAAGATGGACCATTAAAATCATATTTTTAGCCTCCCTCCCCAAAGGGTTTCGCCGTTCTCAATATTTCCGGAAAGAACCGTGCCTTGTGCCTTGACAACCCTTCGGACCGTACCTAGATTCAGCCAAATAATTTGGTCCGAAATATCTTCGGCCTGATCCGGAGGATATTGTTTTGAGCGAAAAGGTTAAGATCAAGGTTAACGACAAAAGAACCCTGGGGAAGGAACCTGTTGCGGATAATAATCCCCCGGAGGACATTCCTGATGAGGAGAAGCCCGCTCCGGAGCAGCCCGGGCCGGAACCGAAAGATGAATCAGAAAAGGGCGAGGCTGAAGATCCGGCAAAAATAATTGACGACCAGAAAGATCAGATTCTCAGGCTTCATGCCGAGTTTGAGAACTACCGCAAGCGCAACGAGCGGGAGACCGCGGCTTTCAAGCGCTACGCCAATGAGGGCTTGATCAAGGCCGTACTGCCCCATCTGGACAACTTGGAAAGGGCCTTGGAGCATTGCCGGGTGGACAACCCGGACGATCCCCTGCTCACCGGAGTGGAACTGACCCTCAAGGGCCTGACCGACACCATGACCCAGTTCGGAGTGAGCCGTATAGAGGCTTTGGGCCGACCCTTCGACCCCTCGCTCCACGAGGCGGTGATGAAACAGGTGGACGAGAATCTGGAAGATAATACGGTTTTGGCCGAGACTCAGGCAGGGTACCTTCTCCATGACCGCCTGCTTCGGCCGGCCATGGTAATAGTTTCCGCTCGACCTCAAGATGAGCAGGCCGGGGAATAGGGAGGATTTGTAAATGTCGAAAGTAATCGGGATCGACCTGGGTACGACCAACTCCTGCGTCGCCGTGATGGAAGGCGGAGAGCCCAAGGTTATCGCCAACCAGGAGGGGGCCCGGACCACGCCCTCCATGGTCGCCTTCACTGATAAGGATGAGCGGCTGGTGGGCCAGGTGGCCAAACGCCAGGCCGTGACCAACCCTCAGAACACCATCTTTGCCGTCAAGAGGCTGATCGGGCGCAAGTTCGGCTCGCCCGAGGTGCAGAACGACATAAAGGTTCTGCCCTACACCATTTTCCAGGCCGGGAACGGCGACACGGGCATCAAGGCCCGGGGCAAGGAGATGTCCCCGGCCGAGATCAGTTCCTTTATCCTGACCAAGATGAAGCAGACCGCCGAGGACTACCTGGGCGAAAAGGTCACCCAGGCGGTCATTACCGTGCCGGCCTACTTCAACGACTCCCAGCGCCAGGCCACCAAGGACGCGGGTAAGGTCGCCGGGCTGGAAGTCTTGAGGATCATCAACGAGCCCACCGCCGCCTCCCTGGCCTACGGCATGGATAAGAAAAAGGACCAGAAGATCGCCGTCTTTGACCTGGGCGGCGGAACCTTCGACGTCTCCATCCTGGAAATCGGCGAGGGCGTTTTCGAGGTCAAGTCCACCAACGGCGACACCCATTTGGGCGGTGAGGATTTCGACCTGCGGATCGTGGACTACCTGGCCGACGAGTTCAAGAAGGACCAGGGCATCGATATCCGCAGCGACAAGATGGCTCTGCAGAGGCTCAAGGAGGCCGCCGAGAAGGCCAAGATGGAGCTCTCCGGAGCCATGGAGACCGACATCAACCTGCCCTTTATCACCGCCGACGCCTCCGGGCCCAAGCACCTCAACATCAAGCTCACCCGGGCCAAGCTGGAGGCCCTGGTGGACAACCTGATCCAGAAGGTGGAAGGCCCCTGTCGCACCGCCCTTAAAGACGCCGGGCTGTCCGCCGACGAAATCAACGAGGTGATCCTGGTGGGCGGCATGACCCGCATGCCCAAGGTCCAGGAGAAGGTCAAGTCCATCTTCGGCAGGGAGCCCCACAAGGGGGTCAACCCGGACGAGGTGGTGGCCATGGGCGCGGCCATCCAGGCCGGGGTGCTCAAGGGCGACGTGAAGGATGTGCTCCTGCTGGACGTCACCCCGCTATCCCTGGGCATCGAGACTCTGGGCGGGGTCATGACCCGGCTCATCGAGAAGAACACGACCATCCCCACCAAGCGGTCCCAGATCTTCTCCACTGCGGCCGACAACCAGCCGGCCGTCTCCATCCACGTTCTCCAAGGGGAGCGGGAGATGGCGGCCAACAACAAGACCATGGGCCGGTTCGACTTGGTGGGCATTCCGCCCGCACCCAGGGGCGTACCTCAGATCGAGGTGACCTTCGACATCGATGCCAACGGCATCGTCCATGTTTCGGCTAAGGACCTGGCCACCAACAAGGAGCAGTCCATCCAGATCACCGCCTCCTCGGGGCTCTCCGATGAGGAGATCGAGAATCTGGTCAAGGAGGCTGAACTCCACGCCGACGAGGATAAGAAGAAGCGGAAGCTGATCGAGGCCCGGAACCACGCCGACTCCACCATCTATCACGTGGAGAAGGCCATCTCCGAAGCCGGGGAGAACGCCGAGGCCTCCCTTAAGGCCGACCTGGAATCCAAGATTGCGGCCCTCAAGACCACCATGGAGGGCGAGGACGCGGACAAGATCAAGGCAGACACGGACCAGCTCATGACCGCCTCTCACAAGCTGGCCGAAGCCATGTACCAGAAGGCCTCGGCCCAGTCCGGAGCCGGTCCCGAGGCCGCCGCCAATGGTGCCAATGAGGCCGCGGGCGACGACGACGAGGCCGTGGACGCCGAGTTCGAGGAAGTTAAGGAAGACGAGAACAAGTAACAGGCAACCGGTCCGGTTTAACCAGAACCGGAAAATATAAATGCGACCGCCGGGGGGAGACCCCCGGCGGTTTTTTTAATGCCCTCCCCCCAAAGCTCCCCCGCCGCGGGTCGCTTTTGTGTCGGAACGCTGCCCTGATATCTACTCAAGCCTCTGAAAATGCCGTCCCATCAAGGCCTTACCGGAAGGCTGACCATATCCCGCCCGTCAGGGGAGCATCAAGGATGTTGAGGGCCGAAGGAATCGGTTGAAAACAAATCGAGATCAGGGCGGTTGCCCGTTTCGGAAACACCCTTGCCGATCGGCCCTTCCGATCCCGCTCGGATATCAGCTCAGGCCCGCGTCCCGGAAGATGGCCAGCATCTTCTCCATGGTCTCTTGGTTTTGGTAAGGCAGCCGTTCCCGGAGTTTTTGCAGGGAGTAGTTGGGCATCAGCTTTGCCAGGTCCTTGGCCACGGCCACGGCCTCCTCCCGGCGTCCGGCCCGGTCGTAGGCGTTGGCCAGCAGAAAAAGGCTCAGGCTGTCCTGTGATTTTTCCCGGCGTCTTTTTTCCAGAAGCTCCACGGCCTCCTGGGCCCGGCCGGAGTAGATGTAGGTGTGGGCCAAAGAACAATTGTAGTCGTCAGAGGCCAGAGGGTTGAGACGGGCGGCCCGTTGGATGGTCTCCAGGGCCTTTTGAGGCTGGTCGGCCCAGACCAGGATGGAGGCCAGGGTGGCCAGGGTCAGGGCGTCGTTGGGGGCCATCTCCGCGGCCTTTTGGGCCAGGGCCAGGGCCTGGTCGTAGTCCTTTTGCCAGAGGCTTGTCCAGGCCTTGAGGGAGTATGCCCCGGGCAGGGCCGGGGTCGCCTCCAGGGCCTGGCGGGCCTGGTCCAGGGCCTTGTCCAGGACCCGGGGATCGTCGATGAGTCCGGTGGTCCACTGGTTTACGTAAACCCAGCCCAGGCCCACATGGGCCGGCCCGTAGTTGGGGTCCAGGTCCACGGCCTGGGTGAACAGCTCCTGGGCCTTTTTGATATCCGCCGGGTTAAAGGAAAATTTCAGCTCCCGGCCCCGCAGCACCAGGTCGTAGGCCATCATGGACTGGGCCGATTCGGACAGGACCCGCTCCTTTTCGCCCTTGGCCAGGCGTACGGAAAGGGCCTTCACGATCTCCTCGGTGACCTCGTCCTGGAGGGCGAAAACGTCTTTGAGCTCCCGATCGTACCTTTCGGCCCAGACATGGTATCCGGAGCGGCCCTCTATGAGCTGGGCCGTGATCCTGATCCGGTTGCCCGCCCTGCGGACCGAGCCTTCCAGGACGTAGTGGACTCCCAGCTCCCGGCTGACCTGTTCGGCCCGGACCGGGCGGCCCTTGTAGCTGAAGGAGGAGTTGCGGGAGATGACGAAGATGCCGCCGATCTTGGAGAGATCGGTGATCAGGTCCTCGGTCATGCCGTCGCTGAAATACTCCTGCTCCGGCTCCCCGCTCATGTTCACAAAAGGCAGCACGGCCAAAGAGGGGCGGTCCGGCTCCTCGAGTTCCGGAAGGGTCACCGTGGTGGTGGTGGAGGACGGGCCGGCCTTTTCTCGGGAGGCGGAAGCTATCACGGAGGTGTGTTGGTTGTAGTACCAACCCAAGGCGATGCCGCCGCCCAGCACCACCAGGGCGGCCAGGGCTGCGGACAAAAGCCTCATGCCCCGGTGCTCATGGCGGGTCTTGAATCTATTTCCCGCCCGGTGGACCTTGGTTTGGATGCCGCTCTCGGGGTCCAGCATAACCTGGTAGACCCGGACCGGCTTTTTGATGTTCTTGACCTCCTGGCGGCCCCGGTAGATAAAGCCCAAGCCCAGTTTTGTCTCGATCTGGTCGTAGGCGGTGCCCGAGACGGCCACCCCGCCGGGTTCGGCCAGGGATTCCAGCCGGGCCGCGATGTTGACCCCGTCGCCGTAGATCTGGTCGCCGTCCACAATCACGTCGCCCAGGTTGATCCCGATCCGGAACTCCATTCTCCGGCTTTCGGGCAGCTCCCGGTTCCGCCCCCGGATCTCTTTCTGGATGGCCACCGCGGCCTGGACCGCATCCACCACCGAGGGAAACTCGGCCAACAGGTTGTCGCCCTTGGAGTCGACCACCCGGCCCCGCTGGTCGGTGATGAACTCCTCCATGATTAGGCGGTAGCGCTTGATGGTCTGGACCGTGGCCTCCTCGTCGTCCCCCATGAGGCGGCTGTAGCCCTTGACGTCTGCGCTGAATATGGCGGTAAGGCGGCGTTCCATGGATTTATATGTTATTCCGTGTCCCCGGATTATTCTCAACCCGGTGCTGATAAACCCTTTTCGGGTTCTTTACGCCCTTCCCCGGCCTAATGTAAACCCGCAGAGGTCACGGGAAAAGAGCCGTTCAAGCAGGGAGAACAAACCCGGCTTCCGGCTCCATCATAACACCCGCCGCAGGGAACAGGAACTCAATCCGATTTCAACAAATTTTAAGCCGCCGCCGCACCAGTGTCAATCCGGCGTCCGATCCGCGAGGCTCCGGCCCAGCTTCAGGCGGCAGGCGTTGAGGGCCAGCTCTCCGGCCCGGAGGCAGCGGACTCTCCGTCCGGGGCCGGCCTCCTCCATCTCCGGGGCCTCTTCCAGGCAGCGCTCCTGGGAGTGGGCGCAGCGGGGCTGGAAACGGCAGCCCGGCGGGGGGTTGGCCGGGTCGGCCATCTCGCCCGGCAGCAGAACCGGTTCGCCGCACAGTTCCGGGTCGGGAATGGGCACCGCAGCCATGAGGGCCTCGGTGTAGGGGTGGAGCGGGTTCTCGAAAAGCTCCCGGACCGGGGCCTCCTCCACCAGCTGTCCGGCGTACATGACCACGGCCCGGTCGCAGATGTGGCCCACCACGGAGAGGTCGTGGGTGATGAACAGATAGGTCAGCCCCAGCCGGTCCTTCAACTCCTGGAGGAGGTTGAGGACTTGGGCCTGGACCGAGACGTCCAGGGCCGAGACCGGCTCGTCGGCCACCACCAGCCGGGGGTTGAGGGCCAGGGCCCGGGCCAGGCCCAGCCGCTGGCGCTGGCCGCCGGAAAAAGCGTGGGGGTACCGTTTCAGAAACTGGGGGTTGAGCCCCACCTGCTCCAGAAGATCCCTGACCCGGTCCTCCCGCTCCCGGCGGGAGGTCATGCCGTTGACCAGCAAGGGCTCCCCCACCAGGTCGAAGACGGTCATCCTGGGGTTCAGGGAGGAGTAAGGGTCCTGGAAGATCATCTGGATATGGTGGCGGATCGTCTTGAGGGTTTTTTTGTCGGCCCCGGCCAGGTCTATCTCCTGTCCGTCGGGCCGGAAGATCACCTCCCCGGCGGTGGGCCTGAGGGCCCGCATGATGGTCCGGCCGATGGTGGTCTTGCCCGACCCGGATTCGCCCACCAGGCCCAGACACTCCCCCGGAGCCACCTCGAAATTGACCCCGTCCACGGCCCTGACCTGGCCCACCACCCGGTTGAAGACCCCCCTGGTGATGGGGAAGTGCTTTTTCAAGCCCCGGACGGAGAGCAGCGCTTTGGCCGGGTCACCCATGTTCCGCTCCGTTCCCGGCAGCCCCGTGACGGACCAGGCAGGACGTCTTGTGCCCCGGCCGGATCTCCCGGAGGGGGGGCGGGCCGCCTTGGTCGCAGAGGCCTCTTTCCATCTCCTCGCAACGGGGGTGGAAGGGGCAGCCCGGGATCCGGGTAAAGGGATCCGGGACCATGCCGGTGATGGTGTGGAGCCTGGTCTGGCGGGCCACGTCGCCCCGTCCGGGGATGGAGCGCATCAGGGCCGTGGTGTAGGGGTGGCTGGGGTTCCTGAAGACCTCCTTGGCCTCTCCCTGCTCCACCACCCGGCCCAGGTACATCACCGCGATGTGATGGGCCACCTGGGCCACCACTCCCAGGTTGTGGGTGATCAGGAGGATGGAGGTGGCCAGCTTTTGTTGCAGCTTCACCATCAGGTCCAGGATCTGGGCCTGGATGGTCACGTCCAGGGCCGTGGTGGGTTCGTCGGCGATAAGCAGGGAGGGGCTGCAGCAAAGCGCCATGGCGATCATGATCCGCTGGCGCAAACCCCCGCTCATCTCGTGGGGATAGCTCTTGAACCTGCGGCGGGGGTCGGGAATCCCCACCCACTCCATCATTTCGATGGTCTTCTCTCTGGCCTCGGCTTTGGGGAAGTTGGTATGGAGAAGCAACGACTCCATGATCTGGGAGCCGATGGTGTGGACCGGGGAGAGGCTGGTCATGGGCTCCTGGAAGATCATGGCGATCTCCCCGCCCCGGATGGCCCTCATCTCCGGGCCGTCGTCCTCCAGTCCGGTCAGGTCTATCTCCTGCCCGTCGGGCCGGTAGATGATCCGCCCGCCCACAATCCGGCCGGGATAGCTGATCATCTTCAGGATGGAGAAGGCCATCACCGACTTGCCGCAGCCGCTCTCGCCCACCACTCCCAGGGTCCGGCCCCTGGGAATCTCCAGATCCACCCCGTCCACGGCCCGCACGATCCCCTCGTCCAGGAAGAATCTGGTTTTGAGGTCCTGGATGGTAATCAGGGAATCCATGGACAAGCGCCCCTGCCTAACGGGAATAGGGATCGGCCGCATCGCGCAGGCCGTCCCCCACAAAGTTGAAGGCCAAGACGGTCAGAATGACGAAGATCACCGGAGTCAGTAGCCAGGGCTGCTGGGCCACGGCCTGGACATTGCTGGCCTCCTTCAACAGAACACCCCAGGAGGTGATGGGCGGCCTGAGCCCCAGGCCCAGGAAGGACAGCGCCGTCTCGGCCAGGATCATGTTGGGCACGGCCAGGGTCAGGCTGACGATGACGTGGGAGGAGGTGGAGGGCAGCAGATGGCGCCACATGATCCGCCACTCTCCGGCTCCGCAGAGCAGGGCCGCGGTGGCGAAATCCTGCTCTCTTAAACTGAGCACCTGGCCCCGGACCACCCGGGCCAGACCGGTCCAGCCCAGAAAGGAGAGCACCACCGTGACCCCGAAATAGATCTGCAGCGGGGTCCAGGTCTGGGGCAGGGCCGCGGACAGGGCCATCCACAAAGGGATGGAGGGAAAGGAGCGCAGGACTTCGATCGCCCTCTGGATGACGTTGTCCACCCAGCCGCCGTAATATCCGGAGACCGCGCCCATGGAGACGCCCAGGATAAAGGACAGGAGCACCCCGACCATGCCCACGGTCAGGGAGATGCGGGCCCCGTAGATAATCCGAGAGAGCATGTCCCGCCCCAGGGAGTCGGCCCCCAGAAGATGAAAGGAGCCGCCCTGGGCCGAGGCTGCGGCGCCTATCCCGAAAAGGTGGAGGTCGGTTTTGAACAGCCCCCACAGTTTGTAGGACCCTCCCCGGACGAAAAGCTTTACCGGATAGCGGACCGATCTGTCCTCGGCGTAGATTTTGCGCAGGGTCTCCGGATCGCGGCCGCCCTTGAGACCGTAGACAAAGGGCCGATGCAGCCCGTCCGCGGAGAAGAGGCGGATGGTCTGGGGCGGGGCAAAGGCAAAGGTTGCGTTCCGGTGGGCCAGGGGGTAGGGGGCCAGGAATTCGGCCAGCAGGGCGATCAGGTAAAGGCCGATGATAGAAATGGAGGAGAAGACCGCCACCTTGTGCTTGCGGAACTTCCACCACATCAGCCGCCACTGGGAGGCGGTGTAGACCTGGACGTCCTGCCTAACCCCGCTGGACTGGGAGGCCGGAAGCTGTCCCTCGGTCAGGATCATCTCGCTCATCAGGATTTACCCCGGCCTTCGTACCTGATTCTGGGGTCCAGGGCCAGCAGCAGCAGATCGGAGATCAGGGTCCCGACCACGGTGAGCATGGCCAGGAGCATGACCAGGGAGCCGGCCAGATACATGTCCTGGCTGAGCAAAGCCCGCAGCATCAGGGGCCCGGTGGTGGGCAGGCCCAGGACCACGGAGACGATGACCGCCCCGGAGAGGATGCTGGGCAGGACCCAGCCCACGGTGGAGACCAGGGGGTTGAGAGCCACCCGGACCGGATATTTCATGATCAGCCTGATCCGGCCCAGCCCCTTGGCCCGGGCGGTCATGACGTACTGCTTGCGCAGTTCGTCCAGAAGGTTGCCCCTCATTATCCTGATCAGCCCGGCCGTCCCGGAGGTGCCGATGACCACCACTGGGATCCACAGATGGGCGATGAGGTCCATGATCCGCCCCAGAGACCAGGCCGCCTCCCGATACTCGGGCGAAAAAAGCCCGCCCGCGCTGACTCCGAAGACGGTGTAGCCTACGTACATAAAAATCAGAGCCAGCAGGAAATTGGGCGTGGCCAGACCGATGAAGCCCACGAAGGAGAAGACATAGTCGCCCAGGGAGTACTGCCTCACCGCCGAGTAGATCCCGATGGGGATGGCCATGGCCCAGGTGAAGAGCAGGGTGGCCAGGGAGATGATCGTGGTCAGGATAAAGCGCTCCTTGACCAGCTCGGTTACGGGTTTGTTCCACTCGAAGGACATCCCCAGATTGGGCCATTTGAACCGCGGCCAGTTGAATCTTGTGCGGCCCTCTTTGTCCTGGGCCCAGAGGTAGGAGCCTCCGCTCTGGCGGACGAACCCGAAGGGCAGGAGGTCGTTGAGCCAGCGCAGGTACTGTTGGTAAAAGGGCTTGTCCAGGCTGTAGCGGATCCTTAAGGCGGCCACCTTCTCCTGGGCCACGGGCTGGCCGCTCTCCTCCAGGGCGGCGATGTAGGAGGTCAGATAGTCGCCCGGGGGCAGCTGGATGATGCCGAAGGAGACCACCGAGATCAGAAACAGGGTCGGGATGACCCAGATCAGCCGTTGGACTATGACCTGGAGCAAGGCTCAATCCTCCCGGACCATGGCGTAACATTCCGGGGCGGTATTGCCCGGGGTGTGGACCACCCAGGAGGAGACGGCCGTCTCCGGAACATTACGGAAGTCGTTGCGCACCAGGAAGATGTGGGGAACGTCGCCGATGGTCCCGATGACCCACAGGTTGTCAATATCCAGACGAAGAATCTCCCGGAAAAGGCGGATCTGTTCCTCTTCGTCCGGGGTCTCGCTTATTTTCCAGTAGAGCCTTACCGCCTTCTCCATGTCCGGGGGAGGTTTGGGGCCTTTGGCGCCCTTGGAACGGTACCATTGAACATACCCTATGGCGTGGATCGACGAATTGGAATAGGGGATGAAATAGCGCGGGTCCACCACCGGGTTCATGGCCCCGGCCCCCCTCCAGACCCCCACGTCGTGGATCAAGGCGTCCACCCGGGCCTTGTAGAGCTGCCGGGAGATGAGCTTGAGTTCGGCTTGGAGTCCCACCTCCCGCCAGTAGTTGGCCACCAGCTCCAGGGGCTTGTCGCCCTGAATGATGGTCGAGACCTCCAGGTTGATAACCAGGGGTTTCCCGTCAGGCCGGAGGCGGTAGCCCTCCGGCCCCCGGGCGGTCAGGCCCATCTCATCCAGAAGCCGGTTGGCCTTATCCGGGTCGTAGGAGATAAAGGCCTTTTCGGCCTGGGGGTCGTAGTACTTGGACCAGGAGGGGGGGGCCATCTGGCGGGGGTTGCAGATGCCCAGGTAGAGGGCCTCGTTGATCTCCTCCCGGTTGAGGGCCAGGGACAGGGCCCGCCTGAACCTCTTGTCCCCGAAGAGGGCGGCCATGGTCTTGTCCTTGTGGTTCAGGTTGGGGCACAGCACCAGGTTGCCGGTGCCGCCGTCCAGCCAGCGCAGGACCCGGTAGTTGCCTTTCTTGCGGTTGGCCATGAAGAGCTGGTAGTTGTGGAAGTGGAGGTGGCGGCCCTGCATGCCCATCTCGCCGTTGATGGCCTTGAGGTTGATGGTCTCCAGATCGTAAATGTCGAAAGTGACCTTGTCGATATAGGGCAGCTGGCGCCCCTCCGGGTCCACCTTCCAGTAATAGGGGTTGCGCTCGAACACCGCCGGCCGGGCCGGGGGAGGCTTGACCAGGGACCAGGCCCACAGGGTGGGCAACTCCGGGTTTCGCCAGGAGGCCTTGTTCTGGAAGAGCTGGTACCAGAAATCCAGTCCGCTTTCCCGGACTAGCTCCTCCAGCCGGTCCGGAGGGACGTGGTTGGGGTGGAACCGGCTCAGATAGTGGGCCGGCATGGAGACCAGGTCGTAGCCCGCCTCTCCGGCCATGTGCTGCAGGAACAGCCCGTGGGGCTGAGTGAACCTGAACCGCACGGTCCAGCGGTCCACCTTCTCCACCCGGGCCATCTCCCGGCCCAGCTTGAAGGTCGGCCCCACTCCGGGAGTCAGCTTTTTGTTGAGCAGAACGTCGTGGTACCAGAACAGGATGTCGTCCACGGAAAAGGGATGCCCGTCCGACCAGCGCACCCCGCGCCGCAGGTAAAAGGTGAAGGTCCGGCCCCCGTCCGCCACTTCCCAGCGGGAGGCCAGATTGGGGAGCAGCTTTTGGCCCATGGGGTCCCATCTCAGCAGGGCCTCGTAGGCGATGCGGTGACGGAACAGGCTCACATCCCCGGGCGAGTTGCCATACCTGGTCCAGACCCCGCCATAGGGGCCGTTTTGCTCCGGCGGCACAATGACCAGGGGATTTTGGGGCAGGCGTTCCTTCACCGGCGGCAGTTGGCCCTGTTTCACCATCTCGGCCAGTTCCGGGGCCTCCTGGAAGCGGACATTATGGTCCGGGGGCAGCTCGGCCACCCGGTGAAACCCGACCTTTTCTGCGGCCGCGGCCATTCGGGGCGGGGTCCGGGAGACGTCCTTGAGAGTCAGGCCGGAGGTCCCGGAAAGATAGCGGGTGAAACCGCCCAGGAGGTGGATGAAAATGAAAAGGAGAAGGGAGACCCCGACCAAGCCCAGCACCAGACCGAGACTTATTCTTAGGGATCCGGATCTTATCCGTTTTTGCCCGAGCACCCTGGTGGACCCCCCTCCGCCCTGAAAACCTTTGGACCCTCGCAGTGCCGGTCAAGAAACCCGAGGAGATAAATGCTTTTGATTGACCGGTTCGATAAATTGAACTTTAAATCGAAATGATATTGTATCACAAAATAAGGTATTGCCGACCCCCGCCGGAGCAAAGAAACGGCCTCCCGGTCAAGGCCGCTTCTTAGACCCTAACGGCGATGGATGTTGTTCCACTGCCGTTTTTTTGCCAGACCATGAGGTTAAGGGCGCCCTGCACCCCCTGATTAGTCCCAGGGACATCCCTATGCCCGGAACAGGTGCAAAACCGGTTGGGTGCTCTCCCCCGAATTACAAGGAGACCGGACCTCTATGACCCTCCGGAACCCAAGGAGAATCGGCCCCGGCCCCCTTAACTCTTGATAGCGGTTTCTGTTTTGACGGTCTCGACAACCCGGTACGGGCCGCCAAAAAAACGCCCCGCCGGCGGACGGCGGGGCGAATGGAGAAAAATTACTCCTCTTTTTTCTCGAATGTCAGGGGCGCCCGGAACAGATACCCCTTAGTCTTTTTCCACAACTTGAAGGTTCCGCCGTAGAACTCCGGCTCGGATCCGGCCATGACCAGCCACTTGGATTTGTCGGCCAGGGTGGCTATCCCGGCCGTGGCCATGTACTCCTCCAGTTGAGGGGTCCGCCAGGTGGTGGACATGGCCCGGCCTGTCCAGGACATGACAAAAACACTGCCCCGCCGGTAATGGCTGAGGTTGACCGAGATTCTCCTGGCCGTGTCGGTGTTGTGGACCACCAGGGCCTCCGGCTTGCCGTCCTTGTCTATGTCGGAGACCACCACCGGCGCGTTGAGGGAGTAGACTATATCTTCGTTGTTGGGGTTTTTGTCGGGCAGGTTGATGACGTTGTTGGTCCCCCCGAACTTCTGTCCTGACCTGAAGATAACCCTTCCGGATGAGTTCACCACGGTCAGCTTTTCGGTGTAGCTCAACCCGATGCTTTCGGTCTGCCCGTCGCCGGTCATATCCCCCCGGGCCAGGGTGGAGAATTCGATATCATGGCTGCCCGGAATCCCGCCGACCCGGGCCAGTTTGCCCCCGGCCAGGGAGTACTG
The DNA here is from genome assembly GCA_963662305.1 of Desulfarculia bacterium. GTDB lineage: Bacteria > Desulfobacterota > Desulfarculia. The sequence continues at coordinate 1,266,594 of OY759352.1, forward strand.
GATGAAGGAGCCGGAGAAGAGATCGGACAGGAGGGCCTCCTGGGCCACCAGCATGGGGCCCTGGGGCGTGGGGATAATCCGCAGATGCTGGTTGGAGAGCTTGGCCAGTTGCTGCAGTTTCTTGCCCCTGAGCTTGAAAATGGCGGCCCTGGGCAGGTGGCCGTAGAGGGTGGTGATGGCGATCTCGTCACGTCCGTCGTTGTCCACATCTCCGGTGCTGACCATCAGCAGCCTCCCGGGCAGGGGCTTGTTGACCCTGAGCACCTGGCCCGGAAGCTTGTCCTTGAAGGCGTAGACCTGGAGCTGCTTTTCGCTGATCAGAATGACCTCGTCCACTCCGTTGCCGTCCAGGTCGCCCACGGCCATAGTCAGGGGGCGGGGGGAGACGTTGACCGGCAGAAACAGCTTAGCTCCCACGGTTTGAGGCTTGAAGGTCCCTTCCGCCTCGTCGCTCGGCTCCGGTTCCTTGTCCTGACGCTCAAAGATGGGAGGCTCCTTGGCCGGCTTGCCGGCCGGGGACGGTCCGGGTCCGGGCTTCGGCGCCGGGGTCTCCTGGGCTTCGGCCTGATCCTGCTTGGGACGAGTCACCAGGATAGTCGGAGGCCGACCGCTGATCACCTCCCTGGCCAGACCGGCCATCTCGTCGATGATCGGAATCAGCTCGTCCTCGGTGGAGGTCCGGGCCAGCCCGGTGGGATTTTCCGGGGAGGCCGCTGAGGATATTTTCCAGTTGAGGCTGTATTTCGACCCGAGCTTGGTGATGGAACCGTAGACCAGGAAATCGGCCTTGAGCTTCTCCATTACCTGGGCTGCGGCGGAGGGGCTGAGGGAGCCCTTCAGGCCGGCGGCCGCAGCGGAAACTGCGGAGGGTTCTATCAGGAGTGTTTCCGGGGAGGCCAACCGGCTGGACAGCATGTCCTTGATGCCCTGAACCAGATATCCGATATCCTGGCTGGAGTGCAGGTCAAAGGGAACTATGCCGACTCGGACGGTCTTGGCCAGCCCGGTACCGGGCAGAAAGAGCAAAAGCAAAAGGACTAGGCCCACGAACCGGCCCAGAAATCCGGGAGTGTGTCGAAACACCACCTGTTTCCCTCCAAGTTTCATTTCTGTTTAGCCAACCATTAATGACACAGGGCGGCAAAAGCGTCAACCGTTTGATGGGTCTTTAAAAAAGAGGCCCGGTGTGTTGCCGCTCTTGAATTTTGACCCATGTCCAGCCGAATGTTCCTGGGTGGGTCTTGACAGAACGCCCTATTATTCCGCGGCCAAAAGGATCTCCGCCTTGGCAGGGCAGTTCCAAGAGAACCCACGGTTTTGTCATCAGCCCATGATCAGGCGCGATTATCTGCTTGCCCCCTAGGCAAGTCAACCCAATTGTGGACCCTCATGCAGATCGGTCAAGGGGGGGCCGGACGGATTAGCGCAATTCGGGAAAATGGGGAATAGGGCTTGCACCGCTCAGAATAGTGATTATAAGTGACCCAAGGGGGTAAAGAGAGTGATACGGTCGGTGGGATCGGACCATCTGCCCAATGCGGTACTCGGCTCGGCGGTCGATCTGGCCGAGGACGCGGTCTCCGACTACTACCGCTTCTCCGAATCGTTCTGGATAGACAAGGGGAGGTGGGAACTCAAGACCCTGATCGACCTGGAAGCCAGAGAGATAACCGACAACGCCCTGGCCCAGATAATAAAATACTCCGGCCCGGCCGGAAGCGGGCACCGCAACCGGGATTTTTTCCGAATCTGCCTTCAGGACCACCGGCTCCTGGCGGCCAGCAGGGGCGAGAGGCTTGACCTTTATCCGCTTCTTTGCTACGTGGTCTCACACGAGTTGATTCATGTGGTCCGATTCGCCAAGCATGATCGACTTTTTGAGGCCCCCGAGGCTGACAGGCTGGAAGAGGAAATTCTTGTTCACGGCCTGACCTGCCGACTGCTCAAACCCTTGGATCTCAAGGGATCGCAGGCGGTATTCAGATTCGCCGATCCGTCCAGGTCGGGGCTGCCCATGGAATTGACCCGCCGGGGGGATGGCCCCCGGAACGGGAGATGGATAAAAGAGGAGGGAGTTAATGCCGATCTACGAGTATAAGTGTGAGAAGTGTGGAAGGGTCGTGGAGGCATTCCAGAAATTTTCCGACGATCCGCTGACCAGCTGCGAGTGCGGGGGGCATCTTAACAAGATGATGTCCCTGAACAGCTTCCACCTCAAGGGGAGCGGTTGGTACGTGACCGACTACGCCAAGGGTAAGGGCAACCAGTCCACCGCCGCCGGAGCCGTGACCGGCGATGCGGCCGCCAAAACCGAGGCGCCCAAGGCCGAGGCGCCCAAGGCCGAGGCGCCCAAGTCCGGAGAGAACGGATAGGCCTTCGCGGGCGAGCGAACCTGACGGTTGATCGAACCGGGAGATCCGACGGACAAGCAGCCGGCCTGTCTGCGGGGTTTCCCGGTTTGTATTGACGGGCCGGAAAACTTTTCAGGAGTGTCGGTCAGGGCTCTGGTTGGTCTATGGCCTTAACGTAGGGTTTGAGGTCCAAGACCGGGGTTCCGGTCAGGGCGTCCAGGTGGGTTACCACCAGCGTGGGGCCGCTCATGGATTCGATCCTGACCAGGTCCAGACCCAGGGGGTTGGGCCGGTTGGGCGAGCGGGAGTTGAACAGCCCGGTCTGGGGTCGGCTCCTGTCGCCGCGGGGGTGGACTTTGAGGGTCGCCGGCCGGGACCGGTCGAACCACAACAGAATCCAGATCCAGGAGCCGGGCCGGAGCCCTTCCAGTCCCGGAACCAGGTCCGGGGTCAGCTCTATTACCGCTTGTCTCTGCTTCCCCCGGCCTTGGGGCGGGGCTTCGTCCTTGGTCTTGTAACCCTCCACCACCCGGCCGATGGGTTCAAGGCGCATCCGCTGGTCCTCCCTCATGGTCAGGCTCCTCCTCCGGTTCGCTCTCCCCGGTCTCCTTTTAGGGCCGGAGCCGTCTGATTATGGACAGCACGAATCCCAGGCCGAGCACGGCCGAGATGAGGATGATAAGGTTTGAGGCAAAGAAGGTGGCGATGAACTCGAACGGGGAATTAAGCCCGTAAGCCGCCCGCAGAAGGTCTATCCCGAACCAGAGAAAAAAAAGGGAAAGCAGGGTCAGGAGAACCCGGCTGATCAAAAAGCTCAGAGGAACGCCGGAGCCGGCCATGTCAGGACCCCTGATAGACTTTTTTTAGAATTTCCATCAGCTTCTCTTGGTTGATCCTTATCAGCTCGACCTCCCCGGGGTCCGCCTCCCCTAACAGGGCCTCGTATTTTTCCAACTGGTCCCAGGATTCCTCCAGGGCCGCAAGCCGCCCGGACCGGTCGCTCTCGGTGAGATTGGGATTGTTTTCGATCTCGATTCTCTCCGCCCCATGGGCGGCCTTGATCTTGTCCCGGTGGGCCCTCATGTTGAGCCCGGACAGAACGGCCGTTATCCGTTCCAGAACCTGGCTGAACCGGTTCTCCTCCCAGCCCATGGATTTGATGAACTCCGTGGCCCGGAGACCCAGAAGCTCCTCGAAGATGGTATCCGGCGCTTCGGGCCGGTCGAACTCCTCGCCGTGCTCCCTGGCCCAGGTCACGAACCTGGGCCAGTCCGCCATGAACCTGTCCAGTTCCAGGGCCGAGACCGGCCTCCGGTTCCCGGTCCAGGCGGGCGGGGCCAGAAGCATCAGCAACCCGGCCGCCGCCAGGGGAATCCACCACCAGGACTTCCTGTTTTTTCCCCTGAAATGATCCATATGAGTCCGTATCCTATCAGAAACCAGCTCCGGGGAAAGGCTTTTTGGCTAATTCGCATCCCCGGCCCAAAAAAGCGGACGCTCCAATCCCGCTCTTGCGCCTGGACAGAGGCCTGTGCTAATTTTTAACCAAAGCGTAACCTATTAGAAACATCAATAACAAGGGGAGCAGTATGGCTGATAAAAGAGTAGCCCGGGTGACGGAGATAATCGCCGCCTCGCCGGTGGGTTTCAACGATGCGGTGAAAGCCGGTTTCGAACGGGCCTCAAAAACCCTGCGGGGCATAACCGGATTGAAGGTCTTGGAACAAAGGGTGGCCGTGGCCGATAATCAGATCACCGAATACAGGGTCCGTCTTGAAGTCGTATTCGTCCTGGAAAACTGAACCTGATTTTGCAATTCGATGGCTAAGGCAGAGAAGCGAGGGGCGGTGGCCGCCCCTCTAAAAGTCTAAACTGGAGTCAATATACTTCCCGGCGCAAGACGGGGTTGGTCCGGATATCCTCCAGCAACAGCTCTCTTAGACGGGCGAAGACCGGACCGGGACGCCCCGCCCCGATGGGTTTCCCGTCCAGCCCGACCACGGCGACCAAGTCGGTCATGGTGCCGCTGACCAGTATCTCACGGGCCTCGAACAGGTCCGTCCGGGAGATGTCGGCCATACCCACCCGGCTCAAGACGCCCTGGGCCACAAGTTCCTGGGCCAGGTCCTGGACCCTCGCCCTGGTCAGGCCCTGGAAGACGGTCTCGGCCCTGGGAAAAAGAAGGGCCTTGTCGGGCGTGACCAGGCAGACCGAGACCACCGGCCCTTCGGCCAGCATTCCCTCGTCGCTAAGGGCAAAGGCGTATTTAACTCCGGCCGTGTTGGCCTCCAGCTGGAGTATGACATTCTGGAGGTAGTCCACCGCCTTGATTTTGGCCTGCCAGGAAGGTTTAGCCGGAATCTCGGCGATGATCGCCCTGGCCCCGTTCTGGATCATTTCCGGTGGCGGGCTGTGCAGACCGGAGATCAAAACCGCCAGTTGGGGTTTGAAGCAGTTGGCCGGGTCCACCGAAAGGTCTCCCGGACCCCGGCTCAAGTAAAGATGGACCACGCAGTCCTTCTTGCCGGTGATCCGGATCAGGTCCACGATGATCTCCTCCAGCCGCTCGAACTCCGGGGGCGGGACCAGGCTCAGGGAGGCGGCCGAATTACGGAACCTGTCCAGGTGCTGGCGGCACATGTACAGTCCGCCGTCCACGCACTTGAGCACGTCGAAGACGCCGTCTCCCCGGTGGACCAGATGATCGTCCAGGGCGATGACCATCCAGGGCGCGTGGGTCACCGCTCCGTCCAGCCAGGTGGCGTACAAAGCGTAGTAATCATCCTGGTTGGGGTGGGCCGCCTTGTTCAAGGAATCCAAAAAATCTTGGGGTCGGGATATGATTTTCATAATGGATGGCTTATAATTGCTTTTCCCTGTTCTGGCAAGAGGTTTAGTCCATGCCCGTAGTGAACGGTTTAGATCTGAATGAGTGGACCAAGGTCCGGCTCCTGGTGGTCGGCGATATAATGCTCGACGAGTATCTGTGGGGCGGCGTGGAGCGGATCAGCCCCGAGGCGCCGGTCCAGGTAGTGGATGTCCACCGGGAGACCGTGGTCCTGGGCGGGGCGGGCAACGTGGTCCGCAACCTCAAGGCCCTGGGGGCCTGGGTCACCCTGGCCGGGGTGGTGGGCTCTGACGACGCCGGCCGCCGGCTGGGCGGGCTGCTCTCCCAGGAGAGGGTGGACGCGGCCCAGCTGGTGGAGGTCAAGGGCCGGCGGACCAGTTCCAAGACCAGGGTCATGGCCGGACACCAGCAGGTGGTCCGCTTCGACCGGGAGAGCCGGGAGCCCATCGGCAGGTCCACGGTCCGCCGTATCGCGGACCTGGCTCGGGAGGGGTTGGCCCACTTCGACGGCCTGATCATGTCCGACTACTCCAAGGGGGTGCTGACCCCGGCCCTGATCAAGGCCCTGACCTGCCTTTTCCGGGAGGCCGGCAAACCGGTGATCGTGGACCCCAAGGGCCGGTCCTACGCCCGCTACCGGGGGGCCACCATCGTCACTCCCAACCGTCGGGAGGCCAGGGAGGCTCTGAGCCTGGACTGCCGCAGGGAGGACCGGGCGGCCCGCCGGGCCGAGGCGCTCCTGGCCAAGTACGATTGGGCGGCCCTGCTGGTTACCCTGGGGGACGAGGGCATGATCCTGTTCAGACAGGGCCGGGAGCCTTTCCGGATCCAGGCCCAGGCCCGGCAGGTGTTCGACGTCTCCGGAGCCGGGGACACCGTGGCCGCGGTGGTGGGGCTGTCCCTCTCCTGCGGCTGGGACCTGACCCAGGCGGCCCGGCTGGGCAACATCGCCGGCGGGGTGGTGGTGGGCAAGCTGGGCACCGCGCCCCTGGGCGCGGACGAGCTGGCCAAGGCCGCGAAACTAGAGTGCTGACCGCATGGACGGCGCCATGAGAACTCATTTACCGGGGAGACGGCCATGACCTATGTTCTGGCGGCCTTAATTCTGGGGTGGCTGATTCTGATCCACGAGGCCGGGCATTGCGTGGCGGCCAAACGGGCCGGGGTGCCGGTCCGGATCTTCTCCGTGGGCTTCGGCCCCGCGCTTATCTCCCGCAGGTGGAAGGGAACCGAGTACCGCCTCTCGGCCATACCCCTGGGCGGGTACGTGCTTCTGGGCCTGGAGGGCGAGAAGGAGTACCTGGGGCTGCCCTTCCGCAAGAGGCTGGCCTTTGCCCTGGGCGGGCCCCTGGCCAACATCCTCCTGGCCCCGCTGCTCTACGCTGTTTTGAATATCCTCGCCGGCCACCCGGGTCCGGAGGGTCTCCTGGTCCGGCCCTTTATCCAGACCTGGCAGACCTTGGGCCTCATGGTGGGCTCCCTGGGGGGCCTGTTCAGCGATCCGGGCTCCTTAAGCGGCCTGGTGGGCATCGTCAGCCAGGGCGGCCAGTTCGTGGGCCTGAGCCTGGTCAAGGCGATCCGCTTCGGCGTCCTTCTGAGCCTCAACCTGGCCGTGTTCAACCTGTTGCCCTTTCCGCCCCTGGACGGCGGCAGGGTGGTCTTGGACCTGCTCCAGCGGCTCAACTCGCGCCTGGGCCGGATCTACCTGCCCCTGACCCTGGGCGGCTGGGCGGCTCTGATCCTGCTCATGGTCTATGCCACCACCCTGGACATCAAGAGGTTGTTTGCCTGATAAAATATATTCTTTTTGTTTTGAGTTGGGCTGGTGAAGTGAAGTTATGTCCTTTCTAAACGCACATAGTTGCCATACCATAGAACAGGTTATAGATATTATAGATGCTATAGAATAGGAATGTGATGTAGATGAGCCCAAATGCTGTGTGAAAAGCCCGCATGCCTCGGCCAAGATGAAAGCAATGCCGGCCTGATGCCAGACTGGCGGAGGATAATTTACAGCAACTTCTGGACTTGACCAAGCCTCACCTATTGATAACGATCTGTGTCAGATATTTCTGAACGAGGCCAATGATTGCGTGCCCACTACCAAATAAGGAAAACATCCTTGCTTGAGAAATTGAAAAGCCCATACGGGCAGCCTTGCAAAATGCAACCCTCGAAAGCTTCAATCACCCAGAAAATACAAAAATTTCCTTTTCTATCGTTAGGTTATTCTGAGAGTCGTTCTACTCCCTTTTCTGTAGACCTTATGTACCTATCCATTATAAAAGAGAAAATGTGGCATTAGGACCCGGCCGTATTCGACCCGGAACTGAACACCACGCATTCATCCGACCCCGAACTCCATGGAACGACTGCCCGGTTCCGGCCGGTCCGATCCGTAATACCCACCTCGGCCTGAAGGCGTAAACATCGGACAGGTGGGGCGGAAAGAAGATTTGTCCTGTGCTTACACATGAGTCCGGCCCCTTGGGCGATCTACCAACCAGGGTGCCGCGGACATTCCGCAAGGGGCGATCCCTTTAATCAGACCGGCCCGAAAAACGACCGGGAGCGGAGTCTGTCCGACTCCGCCCCCGGTGCATAACCTGTACCTGATGTTTCAGGACCCGCCTCCGGCGGGTCTGGATCAGCCTGCTCAGGAAAACCCTCCGCCGCCGCAACCGCTGCCCGAGGAAATGCCGAAACCGGATTTGGCGGGCCCGCCGCCGCAGAAAACCGACATTTTGCGCTGGACCTTTGTGCTCCCGCATTTGGGACACTTCACCGCCTTGCTGCCCGACAGAACCAGTTCCTCAAAGGTGTGATTGCATTCTTTGCAATCGTATTCATATATAGGCATACCCACCTCCCAGACCATATTTTTATAGCTATAAGCTATCCACTGATCCGGGTTTGTCAAGGGTTTCTATGCTTGTGATTAATGCCACTTAGGTCCGGTTTCCAGTCGCCTCCTCCAGCGACCGCATCCGGTTAAGGGCCTGGACCGCCTCCAAAAGCCTGGGCAGGGCCAGATCGCCCGCAGGCCAGGGGGAGAGCGGGTCCAGACCCTGCTCCCCTATCTTGTGCAGCAGCTCGGCCAGGCCTTGGGCCGGTCCGCGGTCGCGGCTCTTCTCGCGTCCGAAAAGGTGGATCAGAAATCCTATGGCCTTGGTCTGGCCCTCCTCGGCCAGCTGTTCCAGGCCGGAGAGGTCCACCTCGCTTTTGCCGTAAAGCATCCCGCGCACCCCCAGGGCCCGGATGGAGATTTCCCTCCGGCCCTTGGAGGCGTCAAAGGGACGGGGCTTGAACTTTCTGGGTCGGGGCAGGCGGAAAGGCCCGGCCGGTTCCGTGGCCCGGCCGGTGGGCAGCTCTTGGGCCAGATCCCGGGCCCGGGCGGTCACGTCCAGGGGGCGGTATTCGTCCATCATAATCACCAGGTCGGCGGCCTCGAAGTAGTCCCCGCACCCGCCCATGACCAGGATGGTGGAGACCCCGAATCCCCGGTGCAACTCCCGGACCCGGTCCAGGAAGGGGGTGATGGGCTCTTTTTCCCTGGCCACCAGTTGCTGCATCCGCTTGTCCCTGATCATGAAGTTGGTGGCCGAGGTGTCCTCGTCCATGAGCAGGACCTTGGCTCCGGCTTCCAGCCCCTCCATGATGGCCGCGGCCTGGGAGGTGGAGCCCGAGGCGTTGGCCGTGGTAAAGGCTTCCGTGGTCCGGCCTCCGGGAAGGTCGCCGATAAAGGGGCTGATGTCCACCCCGGTCACGGCCCGGCCGTCCTCGGAGCGGATTTTCAGGGTATCCTCTCGGCTGACCACCCGCTCCCGGCCGTCTCCGGGCAGGTGATCGTAGACGCCCTGTTCCAGGGCCTTGAGCAGAGTGGATTTGCCGTGGAATCCGCCGCCCGCGATGAGGCATACCCCTTCCGGAACGCCCATGCCCCGGACCGGTCCGGAGTTGGGCGTGTCCAGGGTCGCGGCCAGGGATGGGGGCGAAACAAAGGGCAGGGCCCCGGCCGACCGGGTCAGGGGAGTGTCCACATCGCCCCCTGCCCGGGGCAGGACGGACCCGTCGGCCACAAAGGCCACCAGCTTTTTCCCCTTCAACTGGTTGCGCAGGGCCTCTTGGTCCTCCACGCTCTCCACATGGGCGTAGGCCGCCTTTTGATCCGTCCTGGACCAGGTCAGGGCGCCCGTTACCAGGTCGGGCAGGTTGCGGCCCAGGATCTCCGCGGCCCGGCGGCCCATGATCCTCCGGCCCCCGGCCGGCAGGGCAACCCAGAAACGGACCTCCACCCCTCCCCGGTCGATGATTACCGAAGAACGTTCCAAGACCTTTTGGCTGGGCCGGTAAACGGAGATCTCCCGGTCGCGCTGGCCGATGGCCTGGTAAAAGGCCCGATTCAGAAAATCGGCCAGGGCCATCCGGCGGACCGGTTCGGCCCATAGGTCTTCGGGGAAACCGGCGACGGCGGAGGGTACGGCAATCCTCATCCTGGAGGGGGGAGCAAAGGGGTCGCCCTGGACGTGGTCGATACTCAGTTCAAAGCCGGGAAAGGAGTAGCGGCCCTGGATGTCCCGGTAGGCCTTGTAGCCCCGGCCGTCCAGGCGATGGAGCAGGGTGGTCAGGTCGGAGGCTGTGCGGAGCATGGTTTTGACACCTCCAGGGGTTGGAGCGCGAATGAGGGCTGCGGGTTGATTGCGGTATTATGAGACAGGGGAGGACGCGGCGTCAATCGCAGGTCGACGTCGGTTCAAAACAGGCGGATGGGGCCCGTCCCAGCATGCCGCGGCCGTATCGGCCCCTGTTCAGGACCTGTTTGGGAGGGGCAACTCCCTTTCCAGGCAGATCCTCTCCGGACCTACCTTGGCCTGGATCACGTTCATGGACACTCCGGCTTGCCGGGCCTCATAAAACAGTTCCGCGTAATGCGGGTCTATGCCCTGGGCCGGAGAGAACCGGTCCGCGTCCCCGCGCTGGACGATATAGACCATGGCCGCCCGGCCGCCCTCCCGGACCACCCTCATCAACTCCTCCAGGTGCTTGGCCCCCCTGGAGGTGACGCTGTCCGGAAACTCGGCCAGGCCGTTCCGGACCAGGGTCACGTTCTTGACCTCCACGAACATGGGGCCTTGGGGCAGTTCCACCACCACGTCTATCCGGGAATGTTCGCCCAGTTTGACCTCCTGCCGGACCTCTCCGGCGCCGTGGAATATATCCAGGGCCTCCATCCGGGCGGCCAGGGCGGTCAGTTTGTTGGGTATGCCGGTATTGATCCCCACCCAACCGCCTTTGATGAAGATCATCTCCCAGGTGTACCCGGTCTTGCGATTGGGATTTTTCGCCGAAGAGAGGAAGACCGGGGCGTCATTTTCCAGGCTGGCCAGCATGGACCCGGAGTTGGGGCAGTGGACCGTGGCTTTGGTCCCGTCCTCAAGGATGACGTCGGCCAAAAACCGTTTGTAGCGCCTGACCAGCCTTGCCGGCACTAGGGGCTGCTCGAAAACGTGGCAGACCTGGGAGAGGGGCGGGCTCATGAGAGAAGAAAATCCGCCACCTTGGAGAGGTTGTCCAACACGCGGTCCGGCTTGACTATATTCTCCATCTCCACCCAGCCGCCCTTGCCGGTCCTGACTAGGATGGTCCTCAGGCCCGCGGCCTGCCCGGCCTGGATGTCCCGGGCCGAATCGCCCACCAGCCAGGCCTCTTTCAGGTCCAGGCCCATCTCCTCCGCGGCCTGGTGGATCAGGCCCGGCTCCGGTTTGCGGCACAGGCAGCAGTCGTCCGGGGCGTGGGGGCAGGTGTAGATTCCGTCCGGCTCGGCCCCGGCCTCGGCCAGCTCCCGGACCATGCGGGCGTTGATTTCCTCGATGGCCTTGGCCTCGACTATGCCCCGGCCGATGCAGGACTGGTTGGTGATGATGATCAGGGTCCACCCGGCCGCCTTCAGCCGGGCCAGGGCCTCCTTGACCTTGGGAAGCCAGACCCATTCCTCCCATTTTAAAACGTAATTGATCCGGTCTTTGTTGATGACTCCGTCGCGGTCCAGGAAAAGGAGTTTCAAAGGATTACCCCCCTTGGCGCGGGCTCGCCGTCCACAAAAACGTTTCCCTCTTGGTCCAGGGCCAGCCGGCCCCGGGCTATGGCTTCAACGGTCGCCGGAAAGACCACCCAGTCTCCGGCTTCCTTCAACCTTTCCTGGTGCGCTTCGGCCACTTGGCGGAGACGCTTTGGATCGGCCTTCAGCTCCTCCAGGGGCGCGGGCAGGTCCACGGCCAGGGGAGGGGAGAGCATGAGCAGAGGGCCGGTATCCACCCCCAGGTCGGCCCAGATGGTGGAGGAGCGGAGCTCCTTCTCCCCGGCCGCAATGGCTTCCAATACGGCGTCGTCGCCCACGAATCTGCGCCTGCCCCGGTCGTCCAGCCGGGACAGGTCGGCCGGGTGGACGTTGACGCAGCGGTTCAGGGTGATGATGGACATGTATCCACCCAGGGCGATCAGGTCCGCCTCAAAGGCCTTGACCAGCCCGGCCGCAACCCGGTCGTACTCCCTGCGCAAGGCCAGCCCCGCCGGGGTTCCGATGGTCCGGGGAGTTTGCCGCCGCTCGTAGAACCGGCGGATATCGTAGGAGAAGTAGGGAATACCGGCGGTCCGGGCGATCTCCTCGCCTTGACAGCCCCCGTCGGACCGGTCGGAGAAGATAAAGACCAGCTCAAAGAGAGGCTCCCCCTGGGCGGCCAGCTCCTGCTGACGTTCCCCCAGCTTGATCAGGTTTGTTCCGGAGCCGGACATGAATCCGGCCACCCGGAGGGGCCGGTGGGCTGCTTTAGGGTCGAATAAAGGTTTTGGATCCATCCGAAGGTCCGATCCGTTTCCTCCTCCCTGCAGGGGAGGGATAGGGTGAGAAGGATATGGAGGCTTTTAGGTTTGCTTCAAGTCCCTGATGGCGCAGCCGTAAACCTGCCCTGGCTCGGGCGCCGGAGGCGCGCCCCGACGCCTTTGATTATTATTCCATATGGGATTCGATTTAGCCGCCCGGTTTAGATATCCAACGACTGCACGTCCTGGGCGTGGGTCTGGATAAAGTCCTTGCGCGGCTCCACCTGGTCCCCCATGAGAATGGAAAAGAGCTGGTCCGATTCCACCGCGTCCTCGATTCTGACCTGGAGCATGGTCCGGGTGATCGGGTTCATGGTCGTCTCCCACAACTGGTCGGGGTTCATCTCGCCCAGACCCTTGTAGCGCTGGATGGACAGCCCCTTGCGGCCCAACTCCTTGAAGAATTCCAGCAGTTCGCGTTTGCCCTCGATGGTCTGCTCCTGGCCCTTGTCGTCCGCCACCAGGTAGGGCGGCCGGCCCAGCTTGGCCAGTTCCGCCTCCAGGACGGCGGCCTGCTGGTATTCGGGGGAGTTGATCAACTCCCGCTCGATCCAGCGGACCTCGCGGCCGTTGCTGTTGGAGGAGAGCTCCAGGCGATAGGTGTTGTGCTCCTCGTCCAACTCCTGGTCGGTTACCTGCAGCCCGGCTTCTACCAGCCTCTTTTTAAGGTCCTCCACCCTCTCCGGGTCGGACAGTTCCTCTTCCCGGCGCAGGCCCAGAGCCAGGCACTGCTGGATCGCCTCCGGGTCATAGTGACGACGGATGAGCCGGTCGATGTAATTCTGCTGTTGGGCCAGCCGCTCCATGAGCCGGAACAGGGCCTTTCCGGAGAGAGGCCCTTCGGCCGTATTCAATTTTCGGTTCTCGATGGATCGTTCCATTAGATATCGTTGGAAAGCGATTTCGTCGTCCACATAGGAGACCATCTTGCCCTGGGCCACCCGGTAGAGGGGCGGCTGGGCGATATAGAGGTAGCCGCTCTCAATGAGCTCCTGCATCTGGCGGTAGAAGAAGGTCAGAAGCAGGGTCCGGATGTGCAGACCGTCCACATCCGCATCGGTCATGATTACGATCTTGTGGTAACGGATGTTTTCGGGTTTGTAGTCCTCCTCCCCGATTCCGGTGCCCAGGGCCGTGATCAGGGTCCGGATCTGCTCCGATTCGATCATCTTGTCGAACCTGGCCTTTTCCACGTTGAGGACCTTGCCCCGCAGGGGCAGGATGGCCTGGGTCCGCCGGTCCCGGCCCTGCTTGGCCGAGCCGCCGGCCGATTCGCCCTCCACGATGAAGATCTCGGACATGGCCGGGTCCCTCTCCTGGCAGTCGGCCAGCTTGCCCGGCAGGGAGTTGTCCGAGAGAGCGCCCTTGCGCCGGACCAGGTCCCGGGCCTTGCGGGCCGCGTCCCGAGCCCTGGCCGCTTCGGAGACTTTGTCCACGATCTTGCGGGCCACGGCCGGGTTTTCTTCCAGATAGGCCCCCAGCTGCTCGTTGACCACGGCCGCAACCAGGCCCTTCACCTCGGAGTTGCCCAGCTTGGCCTTGGTCTGGCCCTCGAACTGGGGCTGGGGCAGCTTCACCGAAATCACGGCGGTGATGCCCTCCCGGATATCGTCGCCGGTGAGGCTGGTTTTGAGCTTCTTGAGCAGTTCGTTGGTCAGGGCATAGTAATTGATGGTCCTGGTCAGAGCCGCCTTGAATCCGGAGAGATGGGTTCCGCCTTCCCGGGTGTTTATATTGTTGGCAAAGGCGAAGATATTCTCCTTGTAGGAGTCGTTGTACTGAAAGGCCACCTCCATAACCACCCCATCCTTCTCTCCGGTGAGGTGGATGACCTTGGGGTGGATGGGGCTCTTGCTCTGGTTGAGCCACTCCACAAAGGAGGAGATTCCGCCCTTGTAGTGGAACTCCCGTTCCCGGTTGGTCCGCTCGTCCCGGAAGAGGATCCGGACCCCGGCGTTGAGAAAGGACATCTCCCGCAACCGGGTGGTGAGGGTCTCCGCCGAAAATTCGGTAATGGAAAAAATCTCCGGATCGGGTTTGAAGGTGACCTTGGTTCCCCGGCGGTGGGTTTTGCCCGTGACCTTGAGAGGAACAATGGGCTTGCCCCGGTGGTACTCCTGGAAATAGACCTGGCCTTCCTGGAAGATCTCCACCTGCAGCCACTCGGACAGGGCGTTGACCACCGAGACGCCCACCCCGTGGAGGCCGCCCGAGACCTTGTAGGACTGGTTGTCGAATTTGCCTCCGGCGTGGAGTTTGGTCATGACCACCTCCACCGCGGGAATGCCTTCGATCTTGTGGATGCCCACCGGGATGCCCCGGCCGTTGTCTTCCACCGAAACCGAGTTGTCGCTGCGGACGATCACCTTGATCTTGTCGCAATGACCGGCCAGGGCCTCGTCAATGGAGTTGTCCACCACTTCGTAGACCAGGTGGTGGAGGCCCCCGGAGTGGGTGGAACCGATGTACATGGCCGGCCGCTTGCGGACCGCGGCCAATCCTTCCAGAACTTTGATTTTGTCGGCATCGTAGCCTGAGGAGACGGATTCGCCTGGCTTGGAGGTCACTTTATATTTTTCCTTCCGGTCTGATGTAACTCAACATCTTGTATCATGTTTTCACCATAAAAGCAAGAAGTTGTGGTTATCTGCCCGGACGGTCGGGCTGTCGGGACGTGGTGGGGGCGTCCCATAGACGGCCCGGCCGCAGAGCGGGAAAAGGCGGTCCGGAGTCTGTCCGGACCGCCTGCGGGACGCGTTTATGGGAGCCGGTTAAGAGGAGGCTTCCTGGGAGAGATGCCCTACTCCGCCTTCAGGGAGAACTTGGGCATGATGGAGTTATAGTAGGCCATCTCGGAGACGGAGCCCCAGGCGCCCACCTCTTTCTGAACTTTCTTGAATGATTCGTGGACCTTTTTGGCCTGGGCGTCCTTGGCGGTGATCTCCTCCAAGACCTCGTCGGCCAGTTTTTTCAGGGATCCTAAAACTTCGTCCGGGAAGGGCAGGACCTCCACTTTGTGTTTGGTGATCAGTTCCTGCAGGGCCGCGCCGTTGTCCGCGTCGAACCCGGCCCACATCCAGCCGTAGGACTCGGCGCAGGCAAAGTCCAGAATTCTCTGGAGGTCGACGGGCAGGGCCTCGTAGGCCTTTTTGTTGAAGATCAGCTCCAGGACCGTGCCCGGTTCGTGCCAGCCGGGATAGTAGTAGTACTTGGCCGCTTTGTAGAAGCCCATGCGCAGGTCGTGCAGGGGACCGACCCACTCGGTGGCGTCGATGACGCCGCGTTCCAGGTTGGTGAAGATTTCGCCGCCCGCAGTCAGGACCACGGTGCCGCCGGCCTTGGCCACCACCTTGCCGCCCAGGCCGGGGATCCTCATCTTGAGGCCCTTGTAATCATCGATGGTGTTGATCTTCTTGTTGAACCAGCCGCCCATCTGGACCCCGGTGTTGCCTCCGGGCCGGGGGATCAGGCCGAAGGGGGCATAGACCTCCTCCCACAGCTTCAAGCCGCCGCCGGCGTAGAGCCAGGCGGCCATGCCCTGGGCGTTCATGCCGAAAGGAACAGCCGCGAACCACTGAGCGGCTGCGGCCTTGCCGGCCCAGTAGTAGGCCGCGCCCGAACCCATCTCCACGGTGCCCGCGCTGACTGCGTCGAATACGCCCAGGGGGGGCACCAGCTCGCCGCCGGCGTAGACCTTGATCTTCAGGCGTCCACCCGACATCTCGTCCACCATCTTGGCGAACCGGTCGGCTCCGGTTTGGAGATAGGGCAGTTTGGGCGGCCAGGTGGTGGCCATTTTCCACTCGTAAGATTTGGCCGTTTGGACCGCTGGTGCTTCAACTGGCTTTTTTGCCTCTTTTTCCTCAGGCTCCTTACTCTCACAACCTAAGAATGTGGCGCCCAATGTGGCGGCCGCCGCCCCAAGGCCGGCTTTTGTTATAAACTCCCTTCGTTTCATAAGTTGCCTCCTACTGTAAAAGTGAACTTGATAAAGACAGGCTTAACGACCCAAGCCGACCCCAAGGTTTCGACCTTTGATCGCCAAACACATATTTTTAGGATTAATGACCCGATGACCCGATAACGTTAGGTATATTATTACGTCCGAATAAGTTGAGCCGTCAAGGGGCTAGTGGCGAGTTTGGAATGTTTTTGACCATTGCCAAGCAAAAAGGCGGTTAGTATAATCCTGACTTAGGGCGAACAGGCCGATCCCGCGAAGCCGGCTTAATTCACCCGGCAGGGGGTGCTTTTGCACGAAATGTCCATGGCCCAGTCCATTCTCGACCTGGTTGGCGAAGAGGCCGCCAAGGCCGGACTAAGTAGGGTGGATGAGGTGAGGCTGAGGATCGGCGAGATGAGCGGCGTGGTCCCGGATTCGCTCTCCTTTTGCTGGTCGCTCATGTCCGGAGTGGAGGAAGCCGGCCCGGCCCGGGGTGCGGCCCTGACCTTTGATCTGATTCCCGTTAAAGCCCGATGCCGTGACTGCGGCAGGACCTTTAGGGTGGAGAACTACGTCTTTTTCTGTCCCGGTTGCGGCTCCGGCGAGACCGTTGTCCTGGAGGGCCGGGATATGACCATCGCCAGTATTGTGGGGGAGTGAATCATGGAACTGGAAGTAGGACGCCTCGTCTTGGAAGCCAACGACGACATAGCCCAAAGAAACAGGAAATATTTCCAAAAAAAGGGCCTTTTTGTAATCAATATCATCTCCTCGCCCGGGGCCGGCAAGACCACCCTGCTGGAGCGGACCGCCGAGGCCCTCAAGGGGGAGCTGAACCTGGCCGTGATCGAAGGGGATATCCAGTCCACCAGGGACGCGGACCGGCTGGCCGCCCAGGGCATCCCGGCCTTTCAGATAAACACCGGCGGGGCCTGCCATCTGGAGGCCGAGACAATAATGAAGGCGGCCGGGAGTTTTGATCTGGACCGGACCGACATCCTGGTGATCGAGAACGTGGGCAACCTGGTCTGCCCGGCCGAGTTTTATCTGGGCGAGGACGCCAAGGTGGCGTTGCTGTCCACCCCGGAGGGGGACGACAAGCCCATGAAGTACCCCCTCCTGTTCCACCTCAGCCAGGTTTTGCTGATCAACAAAATGGACCTGGCCCAATACCTCCCCTTTGACCTGGACAAGGCCAAGGCCGAGGCCCGCAAGCTCAACCCGGAGGTGAAGATCTTCGAGGTCTCCACCCTCCAGGGCCGGGGTTTGGAGGGCTGGCTGGAGTGGCTCCGCCAGGGCGCGGCCCAGTCCAGGGCCGGGGCCAAAAAGGCCGGGTGAGGGCCTTTGGGTGAGGGTAAAGGCGGCCATAACCGGAGTGGTCCAGGGGGTCGGTTTCCGGCCCTATCTCTTCCGGCTGGCTAAGGAACACCGCCTCTCCGGCACCGTGGCCAACGACGGCCAGGGGGTGGCTCTGGAGGTGGAGGGCGATCCGGAGCAAATAGAGTCGTTTTTCAGGGAACTGATTCCCCGCAAGCCGCCTCTGGCCCATATCCTGCGGATCGAGAGGGAGGAGATCCGGCCCCGCAACGAGGACGGGTTTCTGATTCTGCCCAGCGGCTCAGGAAGTGCGCCCACGGCCCTGGTTCCACCGGATGTGGCCCTGTGCAACGATTGCCTGAGGGAGATGAGGGACCCGTCCAACCGCCGCCACAACTATCCCTTTATCAATTGCACCAACTGCGGACCCCGCTACACCATTATCCGGGGGCTGCCCTACGACCGTCCCCTGACCACCATGGCCGAGTTCGAGATGTGCCCCCAGTGCCTGGCCGAATACCACGACCCGGCCGACCGCCGCTTCCACGCCCAGCCCAACGCCTGCCCGGTGTGCGGACCCAGGGCCTGGCTGACCGATGCCCAGGGCCGGGAGTTGCCCGGCTCCGGTCCGCTTCTGGCCGGGGAGAAGCTGGCCCGGGGCGCCGTGGTGGCCGTAAAGGGGTTGGGCGGTTTTCATCTGGCCTGCGACGCGACCGACCAAGCGGCCGTGGTCAGGCTGCGCCAGGGCAAACGCAGGGAGGAGAAACCCCTGGCTGTGATGGTCCGGGACCTGGAGGGGACCCGCTTCCTGGCTGAGCTTTCCAAGGCCGAGGAGGAGCTTCTCCTTTCCCCGGTCCGGCCCATCATCCTGGCCAGGATAAAGGAGGGCCATGGCCTGGCCCCGGCCGTGGCGCCCGGCCTGGACAGGCTGGGGGTCATGGCGGCCTACACCCCGCTCCACCATCTGCTCTTCGAGTGCGGTCCCAGGGCCCTGGTCATGACCTCGGGCAATCTTTCCGACGAACCCATTGCCGTGGACAACCAGGAGGCCTTAAAGAGGCTGGGCAAGGCGGCCGATTTCTTTCTGCTGCACGACCGGGAGATTTACACCAGGGCCGACGATTCGGTGGCCCTCTTTGTGCGGGGTTACCCCCGGGTGGTGAGGCGTTCCCGGGGCTACGTTCCCCGGCCGGTATTTCTGGAAACGCCCGGCCCGAATGTGCTGGCCCTGGGCCCGGAGCTCAAAAACACGGTCTGCCTGACCAGGGGCCGGGAGGCTTTTCTGTCGGCTCACGTGGGCGACCTCAAGGATGCCGAGACCTATGCCTTTTTGGAGCAGACCGTGGAGCGTTTGCGGGCCCTGGTCCAGGCCGAGCCCGAAGCCCTGGCCTGCGATCTGCATCCCGACTTTCTCTCCACCCGCAAGGCCGAAGCTTTGACCGGGCCGCCCCTGATCCGGGTGCAGCACCACGCCGCCCATATTCTCTCGGTTATGGCCGAACGGGGCCTCTCCGGCCAGGCGGTGGGCCTGGCCCTGGACGGGATCGGCCTGGGCCTGGACAGGACCGTCTGGGGAGGCGAAATTATGCTGGTTTCGGAACAGGGGATGAAACGCCTGGGCCGGATCAGGCCCTTTCGACTGCCCGGCGGCGACGCGGCCGCCAGGGAGCCCTGGCGGACCGCCTGCGGGCTGCTCAGGGAGGCCTACGGGGACCGGTGGGTCACTCACCGGCCCGCGCCCCTGGTCCGCTGGATGGAGGAGCAGGGACATGGCCGGGCCGACCTGGACAACCTGGAGGCCATGATGGCCCAGGGCCTCAACAGCCCCTGGTGCTCCTCGGCCGGCCGGCTCTTCGACGGGCTGGCCGCTCTGGCCGGAGTACGCTACCAGGTCGCCTACGAGGGGCAGGCCGCCGTGGAGTTGGAGGGCCTTCTTGATAAGCGAGAGCGGGCGGGATACGAGATCCGGGTCGAGACCGTGCCCCGCCCGGAGGGCCGGTCTGATATGATCGAATTGGACCCCCGGCCCCTGATCCTTCAGGCCCTGTCTGATCTGGAGAGAGGGGCGGGACCGGGAGCGGTGAGCGCCAGGTTTCACCAGGGACTGATCGAGGCCCTGGCCGGGGCCGCCCAAACGGCCTGCGGTCAAAGCGGGTGCGACCGGGTGATCCTCTCCGGGGGGTGTTTCATGAACCGCCAGTTGCTGGGCCTCCTGCCGGACCGGCTGCTGGAGATGGGCTTGGAGGTTTACGCCCATCGCGACATCCCCACCAACGACGGGGGCATAAGTCTGGGCCAGGCCCTGGCCGCCAGGCTGGCTCTGGCCGCCGGGGATGAAACCATGTGGACCAGGGAACGGGACTAAGCAGGTCCGGCTCCCGGAGTGATTTATACGAGGAATAATCATGTGTCTCGCCGTCCCCATGGAGGTTTTGAGCATTGAGGGCGATCTGGCCCGGGTGGATCAGGCCGGGGTCAAGACCCGGGTAAGCCTCATGATCTGCGACGAACCGCCCCAGGTGGGGGATTATGTCATTGTCCACGCCGGGTTCGCCATCCATCGTCTGGACCCCGAAACGGCCCATGAATCTTTGAGCCTCCTTGCCGATCTGCTGGCTGCGGCGGATGAGGGGCCGGGCCGGGAAGAATGAAATACATCGACGAATACCGGGACCCCGTGGCGGTCCGGGAGCTGATTCAGGCCGTGTCAACGACGGCCCAGAGAATCGGAGGCGAGCCGCTCCGCTTCATGGAGGTCTGCGGAACCCACACCATGGCCATCTTCCGCTTCGGCCTGCGCCAGATCCTGCCCGGGAACGTGGAGCTGATCTCCGGCCCGGGTTGCCCGGTCTGCGTTACCGCCATGGCGGAGGTGGACCGGATAGTGGAATTAAGCCGCCGGGAGGGGGTTCTGGTGGCCACTTTCGGCGACATGCTCCGGGTCCCCGGCCGGGAGATCAGCCTGGCCCAGGCCAAGGCCCAGGGCGGCCGGGTGGAGGTGGTCTACTCCACCCTGGAGGCCCTGGAACTGGCCCGCAAAAACAAGGAGGCCCAGGTGGTCTTTATGGGCGTGGGTTTTGAGACCACCGCCCCCACCGTGGCCGCGGCCCTGTTCCAGGCGGCCGGGGAGGGGATCTCCAACTTTTCCGTCCTTTCCTGCCACAAACTCCTGCCCCCGGCCCTGGAGGCGCTTCTTTCCGGGGGAAAGGCCAAGGTCCATGGCTTTCTCATGCCGGGCCATGTTTCGACCATGATCGGGGCCGGGGCCTATGAGCCCCTGGCCCGGGAGCACAAGGTCCCCTGCGTGGTCACCGGGTTCGAGCCCCGCGACATCCTCTCCGGGATCCTGATGCTCCTGCGGGAGCGGGCCGCGCACAGCCACCGGGTCCTGATCCAGTACAGCCGGGGGGTCTCCTGGGAGGGCAACACCCGGGCCATGGGGCTCCTGGAGCGGGTCTTCCAGCCCAGGGACAGCCTGTGGCGGGGCCTGGGTCGGATACCCGATTCCGGGTTGGCGCTGCGGCCCGAGTTCCAGGGCTTTGACGCGGAGAGGGTCTTTGATCTCCAGCCCGTGCCGGAGACAGAGGCCCAGGATCCGCCCGGCTGCAGGTGCGGGGAGGTTCTCCAGGGGCTGATAACCCCGCCCCAGTGCGGCCTTTTCGGCCGGCGCTGCGATCCCCAAAACCCGGTCGGCCCGTGCATGGTCTCCTCGGAGGGGACCTGCGCCGCCTATTACAAGTATAACTGAACAGGATCTACAAGGAACCAACCCATGTCCCGCATTCTTCTGGACCACGGCAGCGGCGGAAAAACCTCACAGGAGCTGATCGAGCAGGTTATTCTGCCCCGCCTGGCCAACCCCCTTCTGGCTCCCCTGAACGACGGCGCGGTCTTTGAACTGCCCGGCCAGGCCGGCGGCCAAAGGCTGGCCATGACCACCGATTCCTATACCGTCAGCCCCATCTTTTTCCCGGGCGGCGACATCGGCAGCCTGGCCGTCCACGGCACGGTCAACGACCTGGCCATGTGCGGGGCCGAGCCGCTCTACTTGAGCGCCGGGCTGATTTTGGAAGAGGGTTTTGATTTGTCCGACCTGGAACGGATCCTGGACTCCATGCGCGGGGCGGCCGAGGAGGCCGGGGTGGCCATTGTCACAGGCGACACCAAGGTGGTGGAGCGGGGCTCGGCCGACGGCATCTTCATCAACACGGCCGGTCTGGGGATGGTCCGGCCCGGAGTCTCGGTCTCGGGCCAGGGGGCCCGGCCCGGCGACAGGATAATTCTCTCCGGGACCGTGGCCGACCACGGAGTGACCATTCTGAGCCAAAGAAAAGGCCTGAGCTTTTCCACTGAGCTGCGCAGCGACTCGGCCCCCCTGAACGGCCTGGTCAGGGCCATGTTGACGGCCGCACCCGGTATCCGCTGCCTCAGGGACCCCACCCGGGGCGGGGTGGCCACCACCCTCAACGAGATCGCGGCCCAGTCCCGGGTGGGGATGATTCTGGAAGAGGACGCCCTCCCCCTGCGGGAGGAGGTCCGTTCGGCCTGCGAACTCCTGGGGCTCGACCCCCTCTACCTGGCCAACGAGGGCAAGGTCTTGGCCGTGGTGGGGCCGGAGGAGGCCGACAGGGTCCTCAAGGCGGCCCAAGAGCACAAATACGGCCGGCAGGCGGCCCTGATCGGCCGGGTCACGGCCGAGAACCCGGGCCGGGTCCTGCTCCAGACCCCCTACGGCACCTCCAGGGTGGTGGGCATGCTGGCCGGGGAGCAGCTGCCCCGGATCTGTTGAGCCCCTAATGCGCGGCCCGATTTCGTAATAACCGGCCCGAGGTTTTGGGCGGGCAATCAGGGACGGCCTCGCAGCCCTTCTCCGGGTATACTTCCCAATTAAGTAACTATTTTAAATGAATAAAAAAAGAAGCGGGTCGCCGAACCCGCTTCTTGATGGGAAAAAAGAGGGAAGAGATGCTTTTTTATTTCCCTCGCTTTTAGGAAAAGCAATTATTGTGCCATATTCATCTAATTTTTATAATTAATTGATTTAACTAAATAATATAAGAACCCCCCCGTGCTGATCCCCCGGAATTCTTTTACGAAACGGTATAATAATTTGTACCGCCGCCGCCGCGAAAGGCCTTAAGTTTTTATAACTATTTGAAAATAATAAATTAAAATGCTTCTCGCTTAAGGGATTCAAAATTTTGTACCGGGGTTGTTCAAAATATCGCGGCTATTGGCTAATTGCTTGATAAAACAAACTTAATCGGCGCTTAAAAGGGGCGGTAAAAAATCCGGCACATCAGTCCAGGCTGGTGGGGTGGAGGTTGTATTTTTTCAGCTTGTGCTGAAGGTTGGACTTGCTCACCCCCAGGATCTCGGCGGCCCGGGCCTGAACATTGTCGGCCTGGGCCAGGGCCCGGCGGATGAGGTACATCTCCAGCTGCTCCAGGGTTTCGGGAAGGGGCGTCCCAGGAGCCACGAAGTGGTCCAGGTCCAGCTGGCCCAGCCCGCGGGATCTCAGCTCCGAGGGCAGGTCCGTGAGCTTGATCTGGTCGGAGGAGGCCAGGACCACAGCCCTCTCGATCACGTTTTCCAGCTCCCGCACATTGCCCGGCCAGGGGTAAGAGCTCAGGGAGGCCAGCACGTCCGGCTCAAAGGAGAGGTGGGACCGGCCCAGCTCCTGGCCGTACTTGTCCAGAAAATGGGTGGCCAACAGGGGGATGTCGTCGGGCCTCTCCCGCAGGGGCGGGAGCTCGATGTGGACCACGTTGAGGCGGTAGTAAAGGTCCTGCTGAAACCGGCCGGCCTCCACTTCGGCCAGGAGATCCTTATTGGAGGCGGTGATGAGCCGGACATCCACCTGGAGGGTTCGGGTTCCGCCCACCCGCTCAAAGGCCCGCTCCTGGATCACCCGCAGCAGCTTGACCTGGAGGGCCGGGGTGGTGTGGCCGATCTCGTCCAGGAACAGGGTCCCCCCGTCGGCCAGCTCGAAACGGCCCTTGCGGACCGCCACCGCGCCGGTGAAAGCCCCCTTCTCGTGCCCGAACAGCTCGCTCTCCAAGAGGGTTTCGGTCAGGGCGGCGCAGTTGACCGAGATAAAGGGCTTGTTGGTCCGGTCGGAGTGATGATGGATGGCCCTGGCGATGAGTTCCTTTCCGGTTCCCGACTCGCCGGTTACCAGAACCGTGGCCTTGGCCGGGGCGACCTTCTCCACCAGCCGGTAGACCTCTTTCATCTGCTTGGAGTTGCCGACCAAGTTGTCCATGCCGTAGCGCTGGGCTACCTGGCTCAGAAGGAGCCTGTTCTGGCGGACCAGCCGGGATAGCTCCAGGGCCTTGGAGACGGTCAGGAGCAGCTGCTTGTTCTCAAAGGGCTTGGTCAAGTAATCGAAGGCGCCCTTTTTCATGGCCTCCACGGCCTTGTCCACGGTGCCGTAGGCGGTCATTACGATGACCGGCAGGTTGGGGTCCTGCTCCTTGATGGCGGACAGCAGTTCCAGGCCGTCCAACCCCGGCATCTTCATGTCGGTCAGGACCAGGTCGGCATCGGTCTCCCTCAGCACGGCCAGAGCCTCCAGGCCGCTGCCCGCGGTGAGAACCTGAAGCCCCTCCTTGACCAGCAGGGTTTCCAGAATCAAGAGGTAGTTTTTCTCGTCGTCGACTATAAGAACTGTTTCCATGGTCAGCCTAAACCGTGATTTCTATGCGGGTTCCGCCCTCCGGGGGCGATTTGATCTCAATGGTCCCCTCGTGGGCCTGGATGATGCTCTTGACAATGGACAATCCCAGCCCGGAGCCTTTCTCCTTTTGGGTGAAGAAGGGTTCAAAGGCCCGCTCCCTATGCTCTTCCGAGATGCCCGGTCCGGTGTCGGAAATCTCCACCCGCCAGCGTCCGTTCCGGGAGGGTCCGGCCTTTACGGTGAGGGTCCCGCCCTGGGGCATGGCCTGGATGGCGTTGACCAGGATATTAAGGAAAGCCCGGTAGAGCAAGTCCGGATCCAGAAGGGCCACCTTGCCCGGAGTCAGCTCGGATTCCAGGCGGATGCCCTGCTTGTCCAGCTCGGGGGCGATGGCCTCCAGGTTGCGCTGGACGATCTCGTCCACCCGGCAGGAGCGCAGGTTGGGTTGCTGGGGCCGGGCGAAATCCAGAAACTCGGTCACGATCCGGTTGAGCCGGGTGCACTCCTCCACGATCACCCCGGTCAGCTTCTGGGAGGTTTCGTCCTCCTCCATCTGGCTGCCCAGGAGTTCGCCGGTGGAACGGATTATCCCCAGAGGCGTTTTGATCTCGTGTGAGACCGAGGCCACCATCCGGCCCAGGGCGGCCATCCGCTCCGTCTCCTGGAGCTTGACCTCCAGCCTCTTCTGCTGTTCGGCCCGCCTGGTCAGGATCTGCTCGCCCTTGCGGACGATCAGGGCCAGGATGACGAACAGCACGGCCATGAGGCCGATGGCGGCCAGGGCCACCAGGACCTGAAGGCGGTAAACCTGCTCCAGCTCCGAGGTCAGATCGATATTCAGCTCAAAGACGCCCAGCACCGGGATGGAGCCGATGCTGGCAGCCAGCTGCTCGGCCCGGAAAGGAGCCAGGGTCTGAAGGGTGACCGGCTTGGTCAGTCCCTGGTGGAAGATATAGTCGAAGATGGAGGAGTCGGAGATCAGCCCGGCCACGTGGCGGCCGGCCGCCGCTGATTCAAAATCAGGACCGGACTGGCCCAGGATGCCCAGCTCCTTGGCCTCGGTGGAGTAGACCAGAATCCCGCCCACGTCGTAGATGTTCACCTGGTCGATGTTCAGGGAGTGGATGGTCTGCCTGACCACTTTGTCCAATCTCCGTTGCTGGAACTCGGAGGAGAGCTCGATCTGGCCGTACAGGGTGGCCGTGGGCAGAACGAACTGGCGGAAGACCTGGTGGTTCAGGTTGGTGGCCATGATCCGGGCGTACTCCCGGTAGCTCTCCAGAAGAACGTCCCTGGACCAGTTGGCCATGGCCCAGGAGAAGGAGGCCGCGAAGAGGAGGATCAGGAGCATGCTGGTGGCCCCGAAATACCTGACCAGGCGGAAGGGTTTCACCGAATCGGTGGTGATGGGCGGCGATTCTCTCATAACCGTTAAGCCTTATCATGGACCGTGTTTGGGAGGCAAGAAAGAAGCGCCTCGGGGGGCGTCTCGAAAAATCGGTTTAACCCAATTCGGTTCGGTTTTTTTTAAGGAAAAAATTTGTCCCCGGACAGGGTGCGGTGTCTGGAATGGGGCTTAATGATAGGCGGCTCCACAGTCACTCCCCTATGAGACCACGGCCCGGTTCTCCACCCGCTCTCCCAGCCTGACTCCGGGACCGGCCACGGCCCGGACCAGTTCCGTACCCGGTCCGAGCACGGCCTTGTCCAGAACCACCGCATCCCGGATATGGACCCCTGCGGCCACCTCCACCCCGTGGCCCAGGTAGGCGAAGCCCTCGACCCTGGCCCGGGGCGAGACCCGGGCCGTTTTTTCCCGGAACACGGGTCCGGCCGGAGAGTGGCCGAACAGGGAGCGGCCCTCCGCCAGGACCCGGCGGTGGAACTCCAGGTAATCCCCCAGGGTGGCCAGGTTGAGCCAGAACCTCTCCGGCGGCAGGATATGGGCCCGCAGATAGCGGCCCGCCCGGATCATCTCGCGGTAGGCCTCGATCAGGTCGCCCGGGCCGTCCGGGGGCAGAAACTCGAACACCGCCGGCTCCACCACCTGAACCGAGGTGTAGGCCAGCCGCCGTGTTCCGGAGACCGGGGCCGTATCCTCCCGGAACCCCAGGATCCTGTCCCCCTGGACCAGAACCCGGTTATACCCGGGGCAATCCTTCAGGACCATGGAGACCGCGGCCCCGCTTCTCTGGTGGGCCTTCACCACCTCCCCCAGGTCGAAATCAAACATGAGCTTGGGGCTGAGCACCAGGAGCGTTCCTTGGCCGAAAACCTTTCCGGCCTGGCCCAGTCCTCCTCCGGTGCCCCGTATCTCCCCCTTCTCCTCGAACAGGGTCAGGCCCGGACCGCTTTCCCTGGTTTTGAGAAAGGAGGAGACCTGGTCGGCCCGGTGGTGGAGGTTGATTCCGGCCCGGGTTACTCCCATGGCGGCCAGATGATCCAGAAAAATTTCCAGCAGAGGTTTCCCGGCCAGGGGCAGGAGGGGTTTGGGGATGATTCCGGTCAGGGGCCTTAAGCGCGTGCCCAGGCCGGCGGCCAGGAGAAAGGCCTGGCCGATCATGGCCCCGGACGCTTGGAACTGGGCTTGTGCCGAAGCCTGGGGGCCGGGGCGGGGCTATCCCCGGAGCCTGCCGAAACAGGATCCGAAGCGTCCTGGGACGCGGTCATGGGCTTGGGCGAAGGGTCGAAATAGTAGCGCAGGGCGTCCCTGGCCAGAACCCTGGAGCCGATCCCCCTCCGCTGGAGATCGTGGGCCACCACCACCCCCACGGCCAGGGCCTTGCCCGTGGTCCTCTCCCAGCCGTAACCCACGAACCAGTCGATGCGGTAGCTCTGGGTGGTGTCGTTGATGGAGCCGGTTTTGCCTCCCAGAAAGAGGTTTTTCAACACCCGGTCGTATTTGGCCCTCCTGAAAGTCCGGCGGCCGGTACCCTTGGTGATGGTCGCCGTCATCAGGGCCCTCATCCGGCTGGCGGTCTGGGGGGCCAGGGAGCGCCTCAGCACCTGGGGGCTGTTGCGGTAGACCTGGGCTCCCAGCCTGCCGTTCTTGTAGACCATGACCCGCTCCACCACGGTGGGCTCCATCATCACCCCGCCATTTACCACGGCCGCGGCCATGAGGGCTCCGTGGAGTGGGCTCAGGGTGGTCTTACGGTTGAATCCCGAGCCGGAGAGGGCCAGCTCGTAGCTGTCGTCCTTGGGCACCCAGGACCGGGAAGGGGAGACGGGCACCTCGAAGCGGATGGCCTGGTTAAACCCGAACCGGAACGCGAACTGCTCCAGGAGCAGGGGCCCCACCGGCCTGTTGGCCAGCTTGCCGAAGACCGGATTAAAGGACCCGGCAAAGGACTCCACCAGGGTCGGTTTGCGGGGGGCCCGGGGTTCGGGCATCTTTATCTGGGAGCGGTACAGGGTGTGGGACCCCCCGTGAAAGGGGATGGTCGAGTAGGGGGTAAGCCCGCCTTTTTCCATGGCCGCAGCGGCGGTGACCATCTTGAACACCGAAGCCGCCGGAAAGACCGGGGTCAGGGCGTAGTTGGTCCTCCCCGGAAGCCGGTCAAAGGAGACCAGGGCCTTGACCTCCCCGGTCTTGGGGTCCAGAGCGGCCGCGGCCACCATGGGCGCTCCGCCCCTCCTGACCCGCTGCTCCAGATAGCGCTGCAGAGCTGGATCCAGGGTGGTCTGGATCAAAAAGGACTGCTCCCGGCCGGCCGAAACCCGCAGCAGGTCCACCCGGTCCCGGTCCAGCCAGGACTGGCCCAGGAAATAGGCCAGCTCCTCCTTGTTCAGGGGCACCGGCTCCACTCCGGCCCCTGAGAATGAGACTCCCCAGACCGCCATAAGCAAGGACAGCAGTATTGCGGCCGCGATGGGCCGGGCTCCGGCAGGTTTGGGTTGCGGGCGACGGAAGATCAAGCTCTTATCGCCTCCATCCCTCCCATGTAGGGCCGCAGGGCCTGGGGTATGACGACGGACCCGTCGGCCTGTTGATAGTTCTCCATTATGGCCACCAGGGTCCGGCCCACGGCCAGGCCCGACCCGTTGAGGGTGTGGACCAGTTCCGTGCCCTTTTTGCCGGCCCGTTTGAACCTGATGCCTGCCCTGCGGGCCTGGAAGTCCTCGAAGTTGGAACAGGAGGAGATCTCCCGGTAAACCCCGGCCGAGGGGAGCCAAACCTCCAGGTCGTAGGTCATGGCCGCCGAAAAGCCCAGGTCTCCGGTGGACAGGCTGACCACCCGGTAGGGCAGCTCCAGCCTTTTCAAGACCTCCTCGGCGTGGGAGGTGAGCTGCTCCAGGATGTCGTAGCTCTGCTCGGGCAGAGAGAAGGTGACCAGCTCCACCTTGTCGAACTGGTGCTGGCGGATGAGCCCTCTGGTGTCCCGGCCGTAGGAGCCGGCCTCGGCCCGGAAGCAGGGTGTGTAGGCGGTGTACTTCAGGGGCAGGTCGGATTCGTTCAGCACCTCCCGGGCATGGAGGTTGGTCACCGGAACCTCGGCCGTGGGGATCAGCCAGTAGTCGCCGTTCTGGATGCGGAACAGATCTTCGGCGAACTTGGGCAGCTGGCCCGTGCCGGTCATGGTCTCGCTGTTGACCATGAAGGGCGGCAGGGTCTCCCTGTACCCGTGCTCCTGGGTGTGCAGGTTCAGCATGAAGTTGATCAGGGCCCGCTCCAGCCTGGCCGCCGCTCCGTAAAGGACGGCGAACCTGGCCCCGGAGAGCTTGGCCGCCCGCTCAAAGTCGAATACGCCCAGGGCCTCGCCCAGGTCCCAGTGGGGCTTGGGCTCGAAGTCGAATCGGGGAATCTCGCCCCAGGTCCGTTCCTCCCGGTTGTCGCTCTCGTCCGTGCCTTCGGGAACGCGCTCGTGGGGGATGTTGGGGATGGTCAAAAGGATGTGGTCCAGTTCCCGGTCCACCTCCGACAGCCGGGCGTCCAACTCCTTGGCCCGGACCGAAATATCCTTGACCTGGGCCTGAATCCCGGCCGCATCCTGGCCCGCCTTTTTGAGCTTGCCCACCTCCTGGGAGAGGGTGTTGCGTCTGTGCTTCAAATCCTCCGACTCCACCAGGAGAGATCGTCGCTCCTCGTCCAGCCGGGAAAAGGTCGACAGATCCACCTCGGCCCGGCGTTTTCTAAGGGCTTCTTCCACCTTCTCCTGATTTTGGCGAACGAATTTGAGATCCAGCATAACCCTCACCTCATTTAGCTAATCTGCTATCAAGAATTAACATGGGCTTTGAACCACGTCAACCGCCCCGCTTGCTTGAGTTTCGATCCATGGGGTATCATAGCCTGTGGCCGGAGATAGAGGAATGGTGGAAACAGAGGAGTTGCGGCGCCGGGTGGAACGCCAGGAGGCCACTCTGGCCACCTACAAGGAATCCCTGGAGGAGATCTACGCCCTCTACGACACCCGGTTGGAGGAGCTCTCCTTTATCCGCCGTCTTTCCGATTCCCTGAGGATCAGCCACAGCCTCAAAAAAGTCTGCCTGGCCCTGCTCGATGTGGTCATGGAGGAGCTCAATCCGGACCAGGCCGTGCTTCTGCTCACGGACCGGAGGGGGCGGCTGCGGGTCAAGGCCACGGCCGAGCTGGGCGGCCGGGCCGACTTCTGGCCGGACGACGACCCCGTCCAGCGGCTGGCCCGGGAGCCCCACCTGGGACCCCTGGGCCGGGTCATGGCCACAAGTGAGCCCCTGCTGCTGCCCGAATTTTCCGGCGGGGTCGGCCTCTTGGAAAAGGCCCGCTCCCTAGCCTGCCTGCCCCTGATCTCCCAGGGGGAGAAGGTAGGCGTCTTCGCCCTCATGAGCCTCACCGCCGGCGAGTTCAGCGAAAAGGAGATGAGGGTCCTGACCATCACCTGCGACCAGGCTGCGGCGGTTCTGTCCGGGATCAGGCTGATCAATGAGGTCAAGAGGGTCAACCTGGCCCTGCGGCGTTCGGAAAAGGCCGCCCGGGTGGCCCTGGATTCCCAGGAAAGGCTTCTGGAGAACGCCACCGACCTGATCCTTACCCTGGACCGGAAGGGGACCATCGCCTACGTCAACCGCATGGCCCGGGAGCTGGGATTCGAACCGGAGAGCCTGAAGGGCCGCTCCCTGACCGACCTGACCGGGCGGATGGGGTTTGATCCGGACCGGTTCCAGCGCATCCAGGACAGGCCCCTGGAGGAAGTGGAGTTGATCGACGCCCAGGGAGGCAAGCGGACCGCCCTGATGAGCCTGACCCCGTTGCCCCCGGGCGCCGAGGACGATCCGGCCTGGCTGGTCATCGCCCGGGACATCACCGCCCGCAAGGAGCTGGAACGCCAGCTCCTCCACTCCGAGAAGCTGGCCTCCCTGGGGCTCCTGGCCGCCGGGGTGGCTCACGAGATCGGCAATCCCCTGTCGGCCATCTCCGGCTATGCCCAGATTCTGAAAAAACAAGGCATACCAGACGAATCCAGGGGGGAGTACGCCGGAGCCATCGAGGAGCAGGCCGGCCGGATCGAAAAGATCATCCAGGATCTGCTGGCCTATTCCCGGCCCTCCACCGGAGTCCGGTCCCTGCTGGATTTCAACGACGCCTGCGGCGCGATCATCCAGATGCTGATCAACCAGAAGCTGTTCAGGGGAATCAGGGTCACGGCCGAATACGACCCCCAAAACCCCCTGATCCTCATGGACCCGGATCAGCTGGCCCAGGTTATCATCAATCTCATGGTCAACTCGGCCCAGGCCCTGGACGGCTCCGGAATAATCCGGCTGGCCACCGAGGCCCTGCCGGTCAAGGTGGTTCTGCGCATCAGGGACAACGGGCCCGGCATTCCGGCCGAGTCGGCCCGGCGGGTGTTCGACCCCTTTTTCACCACCAAGCCCGTGGGCCAGGGCACGGGCCTGGGGTTGTCCATCTGCCACCAACTGGTGGCGGGGGCCGGGGGGTCCATCAGGCTGGTCCCCGGAGGAGAGGGGACCACCTTTGAGATCCGCCTGCCCAGGGCCGGCCTGGAAGAGGGAGATGAGAAGTGAGCGACAAAAACCGGATCCTGATCATCGACGACGAGCGCCATCTGCGCAACGTGCTGTCCATCATGCTGGAGTCGGCCGGATACGAGGCGGCCCAGGCCTCCTCCGGGGAGGAGGGGCTGGAGGCCGTTGCCGGGGGCGATTTCGATGCGGTGCTGTGCGACGTTAAGATGCCCGGCCTGGACGGACTGGAGGTCCTGGCCCGGCTGCAAGAGGACAAGCCGGACCTGCCGGTGATCATGATCACCGCCTTTGCCTCGGTGGAGTCGGCCGTGGAGGCCATGAAGGCCGGGGCGGCCAACTACGTCTCCAAGCCCTTTAACGAGGACCAGATCCTCATCGTGATCGAAAAGGCCCTGGAACAGGGCCGGATCGTGGATGAGAACAGGAGGCTCAAAAAAGAGCTGTGGGGCCGCTACGACTTCTCCTCCATCATCACCGTCTCGCCCAAGATGGCCAGGATCCTGGAGATGGTGGCCAAGGTGGCGGAGACCAAATCGACCATCCTGATCCAGGGCGAGTCGGGCACGGGCAAGGAGCTTCTGGCCAGGGCCGTGCACTACAACTCTCCCCGCCGGGACAAGCCCTTTGTAGCGGTAAACTGCGGGGCCGTCCCCGACGCCCTGATCGAGTCGGAGCTTTTCGGGCATGTCAAGGGCGCCTTTACGGGGGCCTCCAGGGACAAGCGGGGCCTGATCGAGGCCTCCCACGGAGGGACCCTCTTTCTGGACGAAGTGGGCGAGCTTTCGCCGGACATGCAGGTCAAGCTGCTGCGGGTGATCCAGGAGGAGGAGATCCGGCCGGTGGGCTCCACCAAAGACAAAAAAGTGGACCTGCGGCTGGTTGCCGCCACCAACAAGGACCTGGAGGCCCTGACCGTGGAGAACAGGTTCCGGGAGGATCTGTTCTACCGCCTGGCCGTGATCCGGTTGACCGTGCCCGCTTTGCGGGAGCGGCCCGAGGACGTGCCCCTGCTGGTCGAGCATTTTGTCAGGGAGATGGCCCGCAAGCACGACCGTCCCAAGCCCCGGGTGGAGGAGGAGGCCCTGGCCCATCTCTCCCGCCTGGACTGGCCGGGCAACGTGCGGCAACTCCAGAACGTGATCGAGCAGGCCCTGTTGCTCTCCGACGGTCCGGACATCGGCCGGGAGTATCTGCCCCCCTTGGGCCGGGCCGGAGCCGAGGGATTCGGGGTGGAGGTGCCGCCGGGGGTCATCGACCTCAAGGCGGCCCTGGCCCAGGTGACCGAAGAGGTGGAGCGCAAGGCCATCGGTCAGGCCCTGGCCGCCCTGGAGGGGAACCGGACCAGAACCGCCGAGGCCCTGGGCATCAGCCGCAGGGCCCTGCTGAACAAGATTAAAGCCTATGGACTCTGAGCGGAGTTTATAAAAGGAGTGGGGATGCTGTCCTGTTGCGGATTGATCTGTACCGAGTGTCCGGCCTATCTGGCCGCCAGAACCAACGACGAAGAACTCCGGGCCAAGACCGCCGAAGAGTGGTCCAACCTTTTCAGGGTGAGGATAAAGCCCGAGGGGATTAACTGCGACGGTTGCATGTCCAGCGGGGAGCAGATCTTCGGCTATTGCCGGGTCTGCGAGGTCAGAACCTGCGCCAGGGACAAGGGGGTGCTCAACTGTTTTGTCTGCCTGGACTATCCCTGCCCCAAGATGATCCGGCTCCAGGAGTTTCTGCCCGCGGCAAGGAAGATTCTGGAAAAGTTCGGAATCGACTCGGACCTTGAATAGGCTCTCCGCAGCGGACGGGCCTTTCCTGGGCCGCTTTACGGGTGTTGGGCCGCACCCTCAACATGGTCCGGCGGATTTGCATCTGTCGGCTTAATTGAACGGGATTTGGCCAAGGCCCTCTCTCCTATGTTTTCTCCGCGGTTTGTTGAATAGTTGTTTTCTGCCGGACCGTACTTGTCAGAAAATAGGTAAAGATCTGAATAAGCAAGGACGTTAAGTTTGTTACGGAACACCGAGGAGGATCATTAGATTTCGTGCAGTTGTTTCGGGGGTGCTGGAGGTGCGGTGATGGAAGTTACGTTTGCGGTTGGTCTAAGCGCAAAAGATCTGACGGATGTCTCTCCTAAGGCTGCTGATGGAAGCGGATCGAACGGAGCCATTGGCGGTGGGAATGAAATGGATCAATACTCTTTGGTTAAAAAATCAGAGCGGACAGAATCAGAACTGTCCGCCTCAGCCGGTTCAGACTCTGGTAGCTCAAAGTATATTGCGGGGCTAATGGAGTCGTACAAGTCCGAAAAGACATTCAAAACCAAAATGGATTCAATTGTTGGGGTGCTGGCCGCAGAGGTTGAGGAAACAGATAAATATACCCAGGCAGTGCTTACTCGAACAAGGGCAAGGCAGCTTGTAAGGCAAATTCAGCACGATGAAATTATGGAACAATCAGAGGAGCAGTTGAAAGAGACGGGAGACGATATCGAAGAATCGGGCTCTGCTTCCGAGAATGAATCGGGAAACTCTGATCAGGCAACGGAGAACAACGATTCGCAGTATGCTCCCGCGCCGGAGCCCGAGGATGTTTCTCCTGCGGAAACGGCGGCCGTCGCCGGCGAGGTGGTTGATATAGTTATCTGAATGGATCGAGGATTTCTTGGTGTTCTGGCGGTAATATCTTCCCTTTGGATTGGGAAAATAACTGCCGTAAATAAGAGAACAGGGGAGATATGCCAAATTTTCTTGACGCGGGGCCGCCCAAGGGCCATACTGCAAATTCAGAATACTGTAGCAGGAGGTAAACCGTGTTTCCTTACACCAGATCAAAGCGAATGCCGACGCAAACCCGTAGGCTGCCCGAACTTACCTTCGACCTTTCCCGCATACCCGCCTCCCGAATCAGCATCGCTATTATATAGCCCTGAACCCAGGGCCGAAATCAAAGACAACCGAATAATACAAGCAAGCAACCTTTGAATCTTTAGGATTCTGAGGCGCGCGGTATCCCCTGGAGGTTCCACGGTTCACCCGAACACTGACCGGCCAGCCAGGGGCCGCAGCTTGAAAGATGATATTTTAGGATGATCCCTCTGGTTGAACGATGAACCGGCAGGGGTTTCCAAGGGAGAATAAAGATGAGCGGCATGTATCAGTTCAACGCCTTGGTGGAAAACAATAACGGTCTCTTAAACGACCTCATGGCCCTGGCCTCCGCTTCTGATTGCCGGGTCTGCCATTTTAACCTGGCTCCGGTCCAGGAAGGGAACCTGGAGTTCCTGACCATGGTGGTCAAGGCCTCGGCCGGTTCCACGGCCAGAATGGCCCGCCAGATGGATCGGCTCGAGGGGGTCTCCACTCTGGCCGTGGCCGAGCAGGAGAAGGGCTGGGACAGGGAGCTGGTCCTGCTCAAGGTGGCCGCCCGGCAGGGCGGGTACTCCAGTGTGGTTCAGCTGGCCAGCGTTTTCGGGGCCACGGTCCTTTCCGAGGGGCCGGATTGGGTGGTTCTCATGGCCTCCGGGCCCAGAGACAGGGTCGACGCCTTTGTCCACAACCTGAAACCCTATGGCATCCTGGAGATGGGCCGGACCGGCCAGGTCACCATGGCCCCCTTTAACAGCGAGAATCAGGAACAGATACGGCCCCTGGGCCTTAACGAACTTGTCTCCCAGGCCGGAGACGCGGTTCATCTGGCCGAGATGTAGAAAACGATCGGACCCGTGCGGCCGATAAATCTCCCTGTCCCGGCCCGGCCGGGGCAGGGAGGGCCGGGCACATTCCTTCCCTTGGTGTAAACAAGAATGCGCAATGCCGGTAACATTCTGATATAGTTTAAAAATATATAATATGATCTTTACTTTTCGGTCGGGAGAAGCGCACCCCCTCTCGTCCTCCCAAAACCACCTATCACTAAAAGATGTACAATGCAGGCTAGTTGACTATTTGGCACGGGCGGTGCAGTAGATCCTCTACGGACTTTGATTTGAACGGGGGAACTCAACCATGTCCGAGGATCTAAGGGAATATCATCGCCTCCTGGAGCTGAGCCCCACCGCTGACCCGGTCCTCATCAGGTCCGCCTACCGCCGCAGAGCCCTGTCTGTCCATCCGGACCTGAACCCGGACGATCCGGACGCGGCCGCCAAGTTCGCCCAGGTCCGGAAGGCCTTTGCCGTGCTTATCGCCCTGGCCGAATACCGGGAGGCCGACCAGGACAGACGGAAGGAGCAGGCTCCTCCAAGGGAGATTCAATGGCGGATGGTCAAGCTGGAGCGGGACGGCCTTGATCTGAGCTATCATCTCAGCCTTGCTTCGGGCCCGACCCGGATCGGGGGAAGACTGGTCATCCCCCACCGGGTGGATAAGCTCTGCCCCCAATGTCGGGGCCGGGGCCGGGTGGGCGGCAAGGGGCTGGCCTTTTTTTTCTCCCCGGAGCGGATCTGTGAAAAGTGTTCCGGCCTGGGCCTGATTCGCCAGGTGGGCCGGGTCGAGGTGGACCTTCCTCCCTCTTCGGGGGGGGAGTTTTCCCTGAGGCTCAAGGGCCGGGGCGCGCTGGACCCCGGGACCTCCCTCCGGGGCGACCTGGTCCTTGTTCTCACCCCGCAACAGGACAGGACGCCCCTAAAGCCTGGTAAGGAGGACAGGCTGTGAGAATCGGAACCGAAACCTGCCCTTCCCCACCTGTCCCGGTCAGCCCCCCGCACCGGAGCAAAACCCATGAACAGGATCTTACGGCCCGGGAAGCTCCGGCCTATGAACCGCCTCCCTCTCCCGACCTCAAGGGCCATCTTCTGGATCGTTACGTCTAGTCACTCCGCTGGTCCCACCAATTTATATTTATAGCGCTAATGTAGCTTTAATATAGCTGTATTCCTTGACATCAGAAGAGCGCCGTGTCTAAATTGGCTGCTGGGGTAGTCCTTTGATTATTATCAGAAAGGGAACCGGAATGGAAGAAATCGTAATCGTCAGCGCGGTCAGGACGGCCATCGGGCGTTTCGGCGGGACGCTGAAAAATACCAGCGACATTGTTTTAGGGGCGGAAGTAGTTAAGGAGGCCATGAAAAGGGCAGGAATCAGAGGGGACATGGTCGACGAAACGATCATGGCCTCGGGCTACCGCACCGGAGACTTGCCCATAAACGGAGCCAGGGTGGTGGCGGTCAAGGGCGGCCAGCCCGTGGAAAAACCGGCCTTTACCATCTCCAAGGCCTGCGCCGGTTCTTTCCGGACCGTGGTCCTGGCCGGTCAGATAATGCGTGCCGGGGACGGGGAAATAATGGTCGCCGGGGGCATGGAGAACATGTCCATGGCCGCCTACCTGCTGCGGGGAGCCCGGTGGGGCTACCGCTTGGGGCACCAGAAGGTCCAGGATCAGCTCATCCTGTTCGATCCCATCTCCGGGGATACCATGGGCCAGACCGCCGAGAACGTGGCTAAAAAATATAAGATCTCCCGCCAGGCCCAGGACGAGTGGGCCCTCATGTCCCAGGAGAGGGCCGAGGCGGCCATCAAGGAAGGGCGGTTTAAGGAGCAGATTCTGCCCCTGGAGATAAAGGAGCGGAAGAAGACCTTCACCTTTGACACGGATGAGCATCCCCGGATGGGCACCACCATGGAGGCCCTGGCCAAGCTGTCCCCGGCCTTTGACCGGGAGAACGGCTCGGTCACGGCCGGAAACTCTTCGGGGATGAACGATGCGGCTGCGGCCACGGTGGTCACGACCGCCTCCAAGGCCAAGGAGCTGGGCCTGACCCCCCTGGCCAAAATAAAATCCTACGCCTACGTGGGGGTGGAGCCCTCCCTGATGGGCATCGGTCCGGTGCCTGCCACCCGCCTAGCCCTGAAAAAGGCCGGGATGGAGATCAAGGACATTGACTTGATCGAACTCAACGAGGCTTTCGCCTCCCAGGTGGTCTACTGCGTCCAGGAACTGGGCATGAGCGCGGAGAATGTCAATATCTACGGCGGCGCCATCGCCCTGGGCCACCCCATCTCGGCCTCCGGAGCCACCCTGATCACCAAACTGCTCTACGCCATGAAGGACAAGGACGCGGCCACCGGTATGGTCACCATGTGCGTGGGCGGAGGCCAGGGCATGACCATAATCTTCGAGAGATAGGGCAGACGGCTCGGCCGGGCCGGGCCGCTATCGAAACCCATAATAAAGAGCTTGAAGTATTTCTTAAATTTTGTAACTTGAGTGGGAAGGATTAACATCCAACTCAAAGGCGTGCCCATGCTGCTTTCGCCGGAGCAAGAAACCCTGCGGGACAGGGTCCGCAACTTGGTCCAGAACCGCATCGCGCCCATCGCCGAGGAGATCGCCGAGGCCGACGTCTTTCCCTCCCAGGCCAAGCAGGCTTTTATTGAGGGCGGGTTTTTCAAGCTGGCCCTGGACCGGGAATACGGGGGGGCGGAGTACGGCGCTACGGAACTTTCCCTGGTCACCACCGAAATAGCCAGGGTCTCCGGAGCCTGCGCCCTGATTCCCTTCCCTACCAACGCGGTAATCCGAATCCTGTGCCTCACTGCGGACCAGGAGCAGAAAAAAAGGTGGCTGCCCCTCTTCGGACGGGGAGACAAGCTGGCCGCCTTTTGTTTGACCGAACCGGATTACGGCTCCGACGCCGGTTCCCTGGCCGTGCGGGCCGTCCGCCGGGGCGGCGGGTACCTCATTAGGGGCACCAAGATTTACGTGACCCTGGGCCAGAACGCGGATTATTACCTGGTCTTCGCCCGCACCGGACCGGGCAAACGGACCGCCGGGGTGAGCGCCTTTCTCATAGAAAAGGACCGGCCCGGGCTGAAATGGGGCCATATTGAAGAGAAGATGGGCCTGCATGGCTCGGTCACCCAGGAGATGATTCTGGACAACTGCCTGGTTCCGGCCGAGAATATCCTTCTGGGGGAGGGACTGGGCTGGCAGGTCCTGACCTCGGCGGCCAACCCCATGCGGCTCTGGGGCGCCGGGTCCATGGCTCTGGGCATAGCCCAGGGGGCCTACGAGCTGGCTCTGGACCACGCCCGGACCAGGATTGCCTCGGGCCACAAGATCAGCCGTTACCAGTCGGTCCAGTTTATGCTGGCCGACATGAAAACCAAGATCGAGGCGGCTCGGTCCCTGATTCTCCGGGGCGCGGCCTTGATCGACTCGGAACAAGGGTCGGCGGCGGAAGTGGAGACAACGGTCAGCATGGCCAAATACTTCGCCTCGGACACGGCCATGGAGGTCTGCACCAATGCGGTCCAGATATTCGGTCGTCAGGGCGTATCCAGGGGGCATCCGGTGGAACGGATGTTCAGGGACGTCAAGGCCATCCAGATTTTCGACGGGTCCAACCAGGTTCAGCGCATGGTGGTGGCCCGCCATATCCTTAAATCCCAGAAGCTGTTTATGAGTTGAGAATAAAAACGAGCCTTTTGATTGCAAGGCTCAGATAGCAAGGAGTCAGATAATGGAATTCGAACTGTCAGAAGAACACCAGATGTTGAGGGAGATGGCCCGCGATTTTGTGAACGAGCAGATCGTCCCCAACGCCGACCAGTGGGATGAGGAGCACTACTTCCCCTACGAGGAGGTGATGAAGCCCATGGGCGAGCTGGGTTTCTTCGGCTGCGTCATCCCCGAGGAGTACGGCGGCAACGAGATGGGCCACCTGGCCGCGGCCATCCTGACCGAGGAGATCGCCAAGGGCTCCTCCTCGCTCAGAGTCCAGATCAACATGAACATGCTGGGCTGCGCCTACACCATCCTGACCTACGGTTCAGACGAACTGAAGAAGAAATATATTCCCAAACTGGTCACGGCCGAGTACATGGGCGGATTCGGAATCACGGAGCCCAACGCCGGATCGGATGTCATGGCCCTTAAATCCACGGCCGAGGACAAGGGCGACCACTGGCTCCTGAACGGTTCCAAGACCTGGATCAGTAACGCCCAGGTGGCCGACGTGCTGATCTACTATGCCTACACCGAGGTGGAGGGCAAGAAAAAGCTGTCCGCCTTTGTCATCGAACCCAAGAACATGCCCGGCATCTCCACCACCGTTCTGGACAAGCTGGGCTCCCGCTCCTCCCCCACCGGCGAGGTCATCTGCGAGGACGTCAAGGTGCCCAAGGAGAACATCCTGGGTAAGCCGGGCATGGGAACCAAGATCGTCTTCGGTTCTCTGAACCAGACCCGCCTTTCCGCCGCGGCCGGCGGCGTGGGGTTGGCCCAGGCCTGCCTGGACACCGTGGTGGACTACTGCCGGGAGAGGGAGCAGTTCGGCCAGTCCATCGGGGCCTTCCAGATGAATTACGACATGGTGGCCCAGCTGGCCTGCGAGATCGAGGCGGCCCGGATCATGTGCTACAGGGCCGCCTGGCAGAAGGACAACGGGGCCTACGGCAATACCCGCGAGGTGGCCATGGCCAAATACCTGGCCGGACAGGTGGCCGAGAAGGCGGCCAACTTCGCCATGCGCATCATGGGCGCCTACGGGTATTCCACCGAATACCCGGTGGCCCGGTTCTACCGCGACGCTCCAACCTATTACATGGTGGAAGGATCCACCAACATCTGCAAGATGATTGTGGGCATGGATGAGCTGGGACTCCGGAAGGCCAACAAATAGGAAGGCGGACCGATTGATCCGCCCTAGGAAAAACATATCCAGGAGGCCGGGGATCGGTTCGGCGAATCCCCGGGACCTCTATTCGACTTAGGAGATTGAGATGTCAGATTATTCCATGCCGGGTTACTACCAACCCATGGATTCCTTCGGTAAACCCCTGTCCGACAAGGTCAAGGAGAAGATGGCCGAGAACGCCTCCCAGATCAAGGAGGTGGAGGCCAAGGTAAACGAAGAGGTGGAGCGGGTCAAGAACGCCGGTCTGCCCGCCGAGAAAGTACGGGCCCGGGGCTGGATGACTGTCTGGGACCGGATCGAGTACATCGTGGACGAAGGCTACTTCTTCCCCCTGCACATCCTCTACAACCCCAAAACCAACGTGGAAGGCACCACTGGAGTCATCGACGGGCTGGCCCGGATTAACGGCAAGTGGTGCGTCTTGGCGGGATTCGACAACAAGGTCATGGCCGGAGCCTGGATCGCCGGGCAGGCCGAGAACCAGTTGCGCATCACCGACCTGGCCAAGAGGCTTAACGTACCCCTGGTCTGGCTGGTCAACTGCTCCGGGGTCAAGCTGACCGAGCAACAGGAGGTCTACGCCGACCGGCGGGGCAACGGGACCACCTTCTTCCGCCATGCCGAGCTGGAAAAACTGGGCGTGCCCATCCTGGCCGGGGTCTACGGCACCAACCCGGCCGGCGGCGGGTACCAGGCCATCAGCCCGACCATCCTCTTCGCCCACAAGGACGCCAACATGGCCGTGGGCGGCGGCGGAATCGTGGGCGGCATGAGCCCCAAGGGCGGGTTTGACGTGGAGGGCGCCGAGCAGCTCATCGAGGCCACCCGCCACTTCAAAGAGGTCCCCCCCGGCTCCACCCCGATCCACTTTAACGAGACCGGCTTCTTCCGCCGGGTCTACGACACCGAGCAGGGCGTCCTGGACGGCCTCATGGAATACATGGCCGACATGCCGGCCTACAACCCCCGCTTCTTCAGGGTGGCCGACCCGGCCGAGCCCAAGCTCCCGGCCGAGGACATCGACTACATGATCCCCTTCAACCAGAAGATGATCTACGACTTCGACGGCGTCCTGGCCCGGCTGGTGGACAACTCCGAGCACATGGAGTTCCGGCCCGGCTACGGCCCGGAGGTCTACACCGGACTGGTCAAGGTCAACGGCTTCCTGGCCGGGGTCATCGGCAACCGCCAGGGATTTTTGGGCAAGGATTACCCCGAGTACACCAAGGAATACATGGCCATCGGCGGCAAGCTTTACCGCCAGGGTTTGATCAAGATGAACGAGTTCGTGACCCTGTGCGGCCGCGACCGGATTCCGATCATCTGGTTCCAGGACACCTCGGGCATCGACGTGGGCGACATCGCCGAAAAGGCCGAGCTGCTGGGCCTGGGCCAGAGTCTCATCTACTCCATCGAGCAGACCGACGTGCCCCAGATGCTGACCGTGCTGCGCAAAGGCACGGCCGCGGCCCACTACATCATGGGCGGCCCCACGGCCAACAACCACAACGCCTTCACCCTGGGCACCCCCACCACCGAGATCTACGTCATGCACGGCGAGACCGCGGCTGCGGCCTCCTTCTCCCGCCGCCTGGTCAAGGAGAAGGATGCGGGCCACGACCTCCAGCCGGTCATCGACAAGATGAACGCCCTGGCCCAGCAGTACCACGACCAGTCCCGGCCCTGGTACTGCGCCGAGCGGGGGTTCGTGGACGAGGTGGTCCCATTCGCCAAGATCAGGGACTACATGGTCGCCTTTGTAAGCTGCGCCTACCAGAACCCCAAATCCATCTGCCCCCATCACCACCAGATGCTGCCGCGCATCATCCGGGGCTGATGGCTGAAGCCTGAAACGGGGGAGGATCTTTTGCAAAAGATCCTCCCCCGCTCCCTTTTAACGTTCTGTTAGAGTTTCTGCCAGAGATGTGTTTCGGATCCGGTGTCAGGGGTGTGGCCTGACGCCGCATGTCCTTTTCGAATCGGGATGCGTCTCCGCCATCTATGATAGCAAAAGACCGCCGGGAAACCCCCGGCGGTCTTTTGCCTTACCTATTTTTGACAATCACTCCGGCTGTAACGTCTCCACGGCCTATTCAGGCGCAACCACCACTCTTTTAAACCGTTTTTTGCCGGCCCTGATCAGGGAGCCCTGGGGTTTGATCAGCTCCTTTACGGACTGGTCAAAGGCCTCGATCTTGTCGTCCTCCACATAGGCTCCTCCCTGGGTGATCAGCCTTCGGGCCTCGGAACTGGTGTCGCACAGCCCGGCCCGGACAAAAAGCTGGAAGGCGGCCAGCTCCTCGTATTCCTTGGGGCTGATGGTCACGGTGGGAACCTCGTCCAAGGCCCGGCCCTGGCCGAAGG
Source organism: Desulfarculia bacterium (assembly GCA_963662305.1). Classification (GTDB taxonomy): domain Bacteria; phylum Desulfobacterota; class Desulfarculia. Next base: position 1,308,573 of record OY759352.1, read on the forward strand.
CCGCCTCGGCCGCCGCCTTGGCCTTGTCGGCCTCCTCCCGGCCGTGGTTCAACTTGGTGGCCTCGTAGGCCAGGACCTGCTTGGCCCGGTTGATCTCAGCCCCCTGGAGGTTGCTCAACTCCCGGACCTCTTCCATGTCCAGGAAGGTGAAGTAACCCAGAAACCGGCCCACGTCCGCGTCTTCGGTGTTGCGCCAGAACTGGTAGTAGTCGTAGGGGCCGGTCCGGTCCGAGTCCAGCCAGACCGTTCCGATCTCGGTCTTGCCCATCTTCCGGCCCGAGGAGGTGGCGATCAGGGGAAAGGTCAGACCGTAGAGTTGAGGTCCGCCCAACCGTCTGCTCAGGTCTATGCCGGCGGTGATGTTGCCCCACTGGTCGTTGCCGCCCATCTGGAGGCGGGCGCCGTAGTGCATCGCCTGGTGATAGAAATCATAGGCCTGAAGCAACATGTAGTTGAATTCGATAAAGGACAGACCGGTCTCCGAATCCAACCGGCTTTTGACCGATTCGTAGGAGAGCATCCGGTTGATGGAAAAATGCTTGCCGATGTCCCGTAGAAACTCGATGTAGTTCCACTCGCACAGCCAGTCCGCGTTGTTGAGCATCAGGGCCCGGTCCTCATTGAAGTCGATGAACCGGGAGAGCTGGCGCTTGAGCCCTTCCGCGTTGGTGTTGATGTCTTCCCGGGAGAGCATCTTGCGCATCTCGGTCTTGCCCGAGGGGTCGCCCACCAGGCCGGTTCCGCCGCCCACCAGACCTATGGGCCGGTGCCCTGTCCGCTGGAAATGGGCCAGGGACATGATGGGCAGAAGGCTGCCCACATGGAGGCTGGAGGCGGTGGGGTCAAAGCCGATATAGGCGGTCACCCTCTCCGTGGCCAGGAGGTTCTGCAGCCCTTCCACGTCCGTGCACTGGGCCACGAACCCTCGTTCTTGCATTGTTTCATAAAATCCCACTTCCTGCTCCTTGCCTTATCCGTTCCGTCCCAGGGACGGACCCTGCTCTGATTGGACCGCAGCCTTTCGACGGGGGCGGGCTTGTCCCCCCGTCAACGGGCCTTTTCTTCACTGGTTAGCGGTGCTGTTATATATAAAAAAAACAATCCCCCCAAGGGGGATAGGGGTAGGCCCGCGAAACAGCGGCGGTCGAGAAGATTATGGTTCTGAAATCAGACATTGCCTGCGACTTTGTTTCGGCATGAAAGGGCTCCCCCGAAACCAGACGCAGTCGGCGCCTTGCGGGGAGACCTGTCCCATCCGTTTCTATTTGGCGTAACTTACGGCCCTGGTCTCCCGGATCACGGTGATCTTGATCTGGCCGGGGTACATCATCTCCTCTTCCACCTTTTTGGCCACGTCCCGGGAGATCATGGAGGCCTGGTCGTCGTTTATTTTGTTGGACTCCACGATGATCCGGACCTCGCGTCCGGCCTGGATGGCATAGGATTTCTCCACTCCGGGGAAGGAGGTGGCGATGTTTTCCAGGTCCTGGAGCCGCTTGACATAGCTTTCCAGCATCTCCCGCCGGGCCCCGGGCCTGGCTCCGGAAAGGGTGTCCGAGGCCTGAACCAGGGCGGTGAGGACGCTGTCCGCCGGGATGTCCTCGTGGTGCGCGGCCACGGCCTGGATGATTTTTTCAGTTTCGCCGTACTTGCGACAGAGATCGGCCCCGATCAGGGCGTGGGGGCCTTCGATCTCGTGGTCCACGGCTTTGCCGATGTCGTGGAGCAGCCCGGCCCGTTTGGCCTGTTTGACGTTCAAACGCAGTTCCGAGGCCATGATCCCGCACAGGAAGGCCACCTCAATGGAGTGCTGGAGCACGTTCTGGGCGTAGGAGGTCCGGTACTTGAGCTTGCCGATGAGCTTGATCAGCTCCGGGTGGATGCCGTGCACACCCACGTCAAAGGCGGCCGCCTGGCCCTCTTCCTTGATCTCCACCTCGATGTCGGCCTCGACCTTGTTGACCACCTCTTCGATCCGGGCCGGGTGTATCCGACCGTCGTTGATCAGGGTCACCAGGGCCTGCCGGGCCACCTCCCGGCGGATGGGGTTGAACCCGGACAGGATCACCGCCTCGGGGGTGTCGTCCACGATCAGGTCCACTCCGGTGGCCGCCTCCAGGGCCCGGATGTTCCGTCCCTCCCGGCCGATGATCCGGCCCTTCATCTCCTCGGAGGGTAGATGGACCACGCTGACCGTCTTTTCGGCCACATAGTCCCCGGCGTACCTCTTGACCGCCAAAGCCAGGATCTCCTTGGCCTTGTGGTCGGCCGTCTCATTGGCCTCCATCTCTATCCGGCGGATGGTTTTGGCGGCCTCGTGCTTGGCCTCCTCCTCCAGAGCCTTAAGCAGGCTTTCCTTGGCCTGGGTGGCGGTCATGCCGGCCACCCTTTCCAGCTCTACCTGACAGTTGCTCAACAGTTCGTCGTATTTGGACGCCTTCTCCGCAACAGCCCTCTCCTCCTCCTGAATCTGGTGCTGCCTGCGCTCCAGATTATTTTCCTTGGCCAGGCTCAGCTCCACCTGCTTTTCCAGGGTGGCCTCTTTCTGGAGGAGGCTCCGTTCCTGTTCCAGCAGGCTTTCCCTAGTCTGACGGGTTTCCTGTTCAAACTCCTGCTTCATCTGGTAGAGGAGATCCTTGGATTGGAGATCCGCCTCCTTCTTTATGGTCTTGGCTTCCTTATGAGCATCCTCGACGATCTTCTTGGATATTTTATCCAAGGATTCGAGCCTAGACTCGAAGATATAGCGGCGGGCCAGCACCCCTGCAATCAGTCCGAGAGCGATGCCGCCGATAAGCATAATAATGGTGACAGGATCCACCTTGGCTCCTTCCGGGCCGACGCGTTCAGGCATTTTAAAGAGGACTGAAACTGATTGGCAAAGTTACCGGTTACATGAAAAGACGCTCAAAGGGTCTTGCGCGGAAATGCTCTAAAATTATCGAGTATCGATATTATTAGTCCTTTTCGTCATCAACAAGAAGCCTCCGCCGAACACCCTTGCAGGATAGTGATAAACCGGCTGTTTAACCGCGTTCCACGCCGCTCCGTATTAGTACCCGAGCCGTTCTTCGGCCCTATTTTTGTTTGCCCCCGCATGTGCCGTGTCACGGGATCTTTTGACCCTCGAACAAGGTGGGCGTTCCTTGGGTCTCTTTAGGCCCGGGTTCGCACCCAGCACACCGAAACGGGTTGGAACTCCCGGCACGAAGGTGTTGGCTCAAAAAATGTCCGACGATCACGAACACCGCAGGGGCTCAGCTTAATCTACCTCCACCTCAATGGCCTTTATCATCTCCCGGGAGCGAGCCTCCACCCGCGCCTGAAGGGAGTTGTAAGAGTTCTTCAGTTGAAGCAACTCATTGGCGATATCCAACGCGGCCAGAATAACCACGTTATGTTTTACATTGGAACCGGTCGCTTCCCGGTATTCATCAGTTTTCTCTCGGACCAGTTCGGCGGCGGCCATGATTTTGGCCTCGTCGGTGTTGATCCTCAGAGACAACTCCTGGTCCAAAATCCTTATTTTGACCAGATTACCCAACTCGAATACCTATCCGACCTCCTCTTCGATCCGTAAAAGAAGATTCTCCATCCGCTGGAGACCCTCGGCCTTTTTGGCCTCGGCGGCCTCTTTCTCCGACATCAACCGGTGCAAAAGCTCTTCTTTTTCCTGAAGGGAGAGTTTGAGAGTCCGATTCTCCTGTTTCAAATCTCTGGTTATCTGGAGAAGGGCTTCAACTCTGTTTACCAACGTTTCGAACATATCGGAATCCACGGACCCCCCTGTTTGTCCTTGTTAATTAAAAACTATAGCTGACGAAATTGCCAAAGGTCAAGGAAGATTATCCTTACTCCACGGTGACCGACTTGGCCAGGTTGCGGGGCTGATCCACGTCCGTGCCCCTGATTACGGCCACGTGATAGGCCAGCAGCTGTAACGGAATCGTCATCAGGATCGGGGTCAGATAGACCCCGGCCGAGGGCACGCAGAGAAAGGCGTCGGCCCTCTCCCGGGTCTCCGGATCGTCCCCCTGGCAAAGGGCGATGACGATCCCGCCCCTGGCTTTTACCTCGGCCAGGTTGCCCATTATCTTTTCTCGGGTTTTATCCTCGGGAACGATGATTACCACCGGCATCTTCTCGTCGATCAGGGCGATGGGCCCGTGCTTCATCTCCCCGGCCGGATACCCCTCGGCGTGGATATAGGAGATCTCCTTGAGCTTGAGCGCACCTTCCAGGGCGATGGGGTAGTTCACCGACCGGCCAAGGAACAGGAAATCCTGGGCCGTGGAGTAAGCCTTGGCCACGGCCTTGATTTCTTCATCCATCTCCAAAGTCTGCTCGATAAGCCCCGGCAGTTTGACCAGGTCGTCGATCAGGGAGGCCGTGGTCTCCTGGTCCAGCAAACCCTTGACCCGGCCCAGGTGCAGGGCCAGAAGATAGAGCACGGTCAGCTGGGTGGTGAAGGCCTTGGTGGAGGCCACCCCTATCTCCGGCCCGGCGTGGGTGTAGAGCACCCCGTCCGACTCCCGGGCCAGGGTGGAGCCCACCACGTTGCAGATGGACAGCACCTTGGCCCCCTTGGCCTTGGCTACCCGCATGGCCCCCATGGTGTCCAAAGTCTCTCCGGACTGGGAGATGAAGAGCACCAGATCGCCGGGCCCCACCAAGGGGTCCCGGTGCCGGAACTCGGAGGCCAGGTCCACCTCCACCGGGGTCTTGGTCAGCCACTCCAGCAGGAATTTGCCCGTAAGTCCGGCGTGATAGGAGGTCCCGCAGGCGATGACGAAGATCTTTTTAAAGGAGGCGAACTCCTGGTCCGGGATCCCGCATTCCTCCAGCAGAATCCGACCCTGGTCCGGCAGAATCCGGGAGCGGAAGGTGTCGATCACGGCCCTGGGCTGCTCGAAGATCTCCTTTTGCATGAAGTGGCGGTACCCGGCCTTTTCGGCCTGGGCCGGAGACCAGCTGATGGTCGCCTCCTGCCACTCCTTTTCCTCGCCGTCCGGGCCGTAGATGTGCAGGTCCTGGCCCTGGAGCATGGCGTGGTCGCCGTCGTCCAGAAAGATGACCCGGTTGGTATGGCTTAAAAAGGCGGGCACGTCCGAGGCGAAGAAGGTCTCCTCCTGGCCCCGGCCGATGATCAGGGGGCTTTCGTTGCGGGCCGCGATGATGGTCTCCGGCTCCTTGCGGTTCATGATCAGCAGGGCCCAGGCCCCTTTGATCCGGGCCAGGGCGGCCCGCACCGCGCCCAAAAAGTCGCCCCGCTCCAGGTAGAGCTGGTCGATGAGGTGGGCCACCACCTCGGTATCGGTCTCGGAGGCGAACTCCCGGCCCTTGGCCAGAAGTTCCTTTTTTATCTCCACGTAGTTTTCGATGATCCCGTTGTGGATCAGGACGATGTCCCCGGCCTGGTGGGGGTGGGCGTTGGTCTCGGTGGGCGCGCCGTGGGTGGCCCAACGGGTGTGGCCGATGCCGATCCGGCCCTGGGGCGGGTCGTCCCGCAGCTTCTCCCGGAGCCTGTCCAGCTTGCCCTCGGCCCGGCGGATGTCGAAGCCGCCGTTCCTAAGAACGGCGATCCCGGCCGAATCGTAGCCCCGGTACTCCAAACGGTGCAATCCTTCATAAAGAACGTCCGTGGCCCGATTCGGTCCCAGATATCCGATAATGCCGCACATAAGCCCTCCTGTGGGTAGGGATGATAATGCATGGAAGTAGTGCGGTCAAGCAGAGGGTATTTATTGCACGGGTTGGATTTCTACTTTTATTTTGGCCGATTGGAAACGATTATTATGATAGCTACCTGCCTCTTGGAAGGCCTATAATCGGCGCGTCCGCGCAGGGTTGAAGCGGTATTCGGTGGCGGGTTGTCGAAAGGCGGTTCAACTTCCGGGTCTGAAAGGGTATTATATACTGGAATTTGGAAGAGAATATGGATCGTCTCCCCGGTCTTTCGTCGAGTTCGGCCATGGAGTGGAAAAATAGAAAAATAATTTCCTCGCGGAGGTCCATGTGAAGTCGACCCCACCAAAACCAGGTTCCATTCAAGAGGCGGCCGCCCTTCTGGCCGGGGCCGACTACGTGGCCGAACGGCCCCTGGCCACGGTGCTCTATCTTTCCCTGGCCATGGACAAGCCCCTTTTTCTGGAGGGCGAGCCCGGTGTGGGCAAGACCGAGCTGGCCCTGGTCCTGGCCCGGGCCTTGGGCAGAGAGCTGATCCGCCTCCAATGTTACGAGGGGGTTGACGCGGCCTCGGCCCTGTATGAATGGAACTACCCCAAGCAGATTTTGAGGATAAAGCTGGAGGAGCTCAAGGAGGGCTGCCGGCCGGAGATGGAGCCGCTCATTTTCTCCGAGGAGTTTCTGCTGGACCGACCCCTTCTCAAAGCCCTCAGGACCGTTCCGGCGCCGGTTCTGCTTATCGACGAGCTGGACCGGGCCGACGAGGAGTTCGAGGCCTTTCTGCTGGAGATCCTTTCCCAGTGGCAGATCACCATCCCGGAGCTGGGTTTGATCAGGGCCCAGGAGAAACCCATGGTGGTGATCACCTCCAATCGGACCAGGGAGATCCACGACGCCTTGAAAAGGCGATGCCTTTACCATTGGATCGACTACCCGGATTTTGAAAAGGAACTGGCCGTGGTCCGGGCCAGAATACCGGGCCTGGAGGATGAACTGGCCGAGCAGGTGGTCCACTTTCTCCAGGAGCTCCGCACCCTGGACCTGATCAAGAAGCCGGGGCTGTCCGAAACCCTGGACTGGGCCAGGGCCCTCATGGCCCTGAACGCCGGGGTGCTGGACCCGGAGCTTATCGAGACGACTATGGGCTGCATCCTCAAATACCGGGAGGATTCGGACCTTTTGAGGGAGACCATGGAACGGCCGGAGTTCGAAAACAGGTTTTTGCTTAGAACCGGGACCGCCTGCTGATGGATTTTGTGCTGCCCCCGCCCCAGAAGCTGGAGGCCCTGCTGGGCCGGGAGGCCCCGCCCTCAGGCCAGGGGCTTCTGGGTTCCATCACCGCTCTGGCCCAGGCGCTCCGGGCCAGGGGGGTCAAGATCGGTCAGAAGAGCGTCATGGACGGTCTCCGGGCCGCGGCCCTGGTGGGGGTCGAGGACGTGGCGGACCTGCGGTTGGCCCTGGCCGCCAACCTGACCGCCTCCCTGGAGGAGGAAGAGATCTTCAACAGCCTCTTCGAGGCCCTGTTCCTGGGGCGGTCGCAGCCGCTCCCCAGGCGGGAGGAGCGGCCCGGCAAGGCCTCCGGCCCGGCCCCGGAGGCAGCCCCGTTGAGGGTGGCCGGTCCGTCTCTCCAGGAGAACCGCCGGCGGGCGATGAGCCCCTACAGCCCCGTGGAAGTAATGGCCCATAAAAGCCTCAAGGAGTTGAGCCCAGGGGAGTTCGGATGGGCGGAGGAGTATCTGACTCTCCGTTTGGAGAAAATATTGAGGAAAAGATCCCGGCGGCGCCGGCCGGGGCCCGGAGCCAGGGTCGACTTCCGCCGGACCTGGCGGCGATCGCTGGCCCTGGGGGGCGAGATCCTGAAACTGGCCGAAACCAAACGCCGGATAAGGGAGCGAGAGCTTATCCTCCTCTTGGATGTCTCCGGATCCATGAACGCCCACACCCGGTTCATGCTGCTGCTCTCCCGGATCTGGCTGAAGGCCCGGCCCGGCAAGGTCCAGGTTCTGGCCTTTTCCACCCGCATGCGCAGGTTGACCCGGATTCTGGCCGAGCGGCCCTGGGAGGCGGCCCTGGCCGAAGCGGGCCGGCTCATGCCCGAGTGGTCCGGCGGAACCCGCATCGGCTCGGCCCTGGCCGGGCTGATGAGCGGCCACGGCCGGGTCCAGGTGGGCCCCATGAGCGTGGTGGTGCTCATCAGCGACGGCTGGGACCGGGGGGATATCGGCCTTTTGGAAAGGCAGATGCAAAGGCTCAAGAGAAAGGCCCGGCAAGTGGTCTGGCTCAACCCCCTTTTGGGTTCCCCCGGATATGAGCCCATCTGTGCCGGAATGAGCGCCGCCCTGAAAAACCTGGATCTGTTTTTACCGGCCCGGACCCTGGCCGACATGGCGGCCGCGGGAGGGACCATCGCTGCGGAGCTGGAACCATGAGTGCAAAGAAAAAGTCACCCTGGCGAGGTTTTATATTCATGCCCCTGCTGGCCGTGCTGATGGCCGGGGCGACCTACTACCTGATTCCGCCGGAGCCGCCCGATCCGAGTGTCCGGCCCGCGGGGGAAGGGGAACTCACCCCCATCGGAGTGCCCCAGGCCGCCCAGTTTTTCAAAGCCGGGCTAATCTTTGTGGACAGCAGGGAACAGGAGGCCTACAGCCAGGCCCGGATCCCCAAGGCAAAGCTGTTCACCAGCCCTGATAAACTGGCCGGGATGGCTCTGGTGGTCTACGGCCAGGGGGACGACATGGACCGGGTTTTGGCTGCGGCGGAGTCTTTGGCCAAGGCGGGGGCGGCCCCGGTGTATGTCCTGTTGGAGGGGTTCAACGGCTGGCTGGAAGCCGGTTTGAGCGTGGAAAAAGGAGTCTGAAATTGTCCCGAATCCTGATTCTCTTTCGGCTTATCGTGGGCGGCGTCTTTATCTTTGCGGCTGTGACCAAGATTCCCCAGGCCGGCGCCCTGGCCCGGTCCATGGAGCAGTTTCACCTGGTGCCTCAGCCCCTGGTTCTGCCTTTTTCCTATTTTCTGCCTTGGCTGGAATTTTTCTGCGGGGTAGCGTTGATAGTAGGCGTCTGGATCCCTGCGGCCGCCCTATGGGCCAACATTCTGCTGATCGTTTTTACCTCGGCCATCGCGGCCAACCTGGTGCGAGGGATCGAGACCGACTGCGGCTGTTTCGGCGAGACCAAAATCGCGGGGGGCTCGTGGGGGACCCTGATCAAGAACCTGATCCTGCTGCCCATGGGATTCATCATCATGGGGAAATATTGGGGTCCAAGATGGCGATAGCCCAACCATCCTTGCCGGTCTCGGGATCGGTCCGGAAAAGCTCCCTGGCGCTGAAAGCCTGGACCGGCCGGTCCAGGACCAGGGAGGCTCTTTGGCCCGTTATGGTCAATCCGGCGTCGGCCGAGTGGCGGACAGAAAGATAGGCCCGGCCGGCCTCTTCCCGAGCTGCGGCCCTTTCGGCCTCCTTTAACCGGGTCGTGATTTCTTCCAGGCGGTTTCTGAGGTCCTTCAACTCCTCCCCTTTGCGTCTGATCCGCTGGGCCAGATCCGGAGCCCTGGACTCGTGCCACTCCCGGCCCCAGACCCTTATTCCCGCCTCCATCCTGGCCAGGTCCTTAACCAGTTTATTGCGGCTCCCGGACAGTTCTTCCAGCTTGACCTCCCGGTCCATCCCTGAATCGCCTTTCAGCCCCAGAGTCACCCGGCTGGGGCTCTTGCCCTTGGAAAGCAGCCGGCCGGTCTCCAGGCCGCGCCCCACGGTCAGATCGCAGTTGACGATGCGCCCCTCGGGGGAGAGCAGCTTTATGCTCCCCTGGACCTTTATGGTGGAATCGACGATCTCGTTGGCTACCAGAAGATCTCCCCCGCACTCGATCTCGCTCTTGCGGACAATGGCGCACTGGATCGTGCCCCCGGCCTTGAGCTCGACCCCCAGGATGGGGCCGTCGACAGTCACGGTTTCATCCACCTCCACCACGGCTTCGGCCTCCAGATTGGCCGCCTCCAGAGCCCCGGCCTTGACCTTGAACCCGGCGGCCACCCCGCCGGCCACCCTGACCAGCCCGGAAAACTCCACGTGGCCGGTTTCGTTGTCCACGTTCTTCAGGTCCAGCACCTCCAGCACGGACAGCTTGCCCGGCTCCAACTCGATCAGGAGGCCCTGCCGCTGGGCCACGAAAGTGTCCCCTTGGCGGGTGACGTACTTGCCCGCCGAGAGCCGGGCCGGCTTGGTCTTATCCGGCCTGATTATTTTGCTGGTGACGGTGAAGCCCGGCTCGCCGGGCCGGGGAGGGATCAGCCTGGCCAGCTCCTGGCCTTCCTGGACCTGGGGCAGGTTGCCCTTTTCCCGGAAATCGATGTGGCCCCGCCCGTCCCTGGTCCCGATGGCCTCCCGTTCCAGAGAGACCAGATATTCGATCCGGCCGTCCTGGCCGGGCCGGGGCGGTCTGCCCCTGGCCACCACCGTTTCCGGAACCGGACTCCCGGCCATTAGGAGAGAGTAGACTTGCCTGACCGCCTCCTTGTCCAGGCCGCGGGTAACCCCGGCCCTGGTCAGGGCGGCCTCCAAAAGTTTGCCCCGGCCCTTGGTGGAACCCTCCCAGGCAGGGACCTCCTCCACAACGGCCGCAAGGCCGTTTTCCGAGATCTTCACTTTTATGGCGGGATGATCCTGCATAACCTCAACTCCTCAAAAAAAGTAAAGGTTTATTATGTTAATGGCAAGAAATAAGGTGTGCCGGACCAGGACATTCTCAGGGGATTATCCGAAACAGGGCCTAAGCCCCCGCGGCTTGCTCCGGGAAGGGCGGTTGGGCTACAATGCCTCATTCCGAAAACATAAGTGGTGGAGGGGATTATGCTGGAAGATAGGCTGGTTTACGTCAACCGTGAGATCGTCCCTTGGGATCAGGCCCAAGTTCATCTCATGTCCCACAGTTTCGGACGCGGCTCGGCCATCTTCGAGGTCCTGAGCTTTCACGATACGGCCGGAGGCCCGGCGATCTTCCGGTTGGGGGATCACCTGGACCGCCTGGCCACCACGGCCGGTCTGCTCAGCATGCAACTGCCCCTGAGCATGGAAGAGTTGCGGGGAGTGATTTTCCAGGCCCTGAAGGCCAACGGACTCAGGCGGGGATTCATCAAGATAATCGCCTATTACGGCCAGATCGCCTTTGGCCCGGAGCCGCCCCAAGAGCCCCTTCACCTTTCCGTCTTCACCATCGACCCGGCCCAGGATCTGGGCGATCATCCCCTGCCCGATAAGATATCGCTCTGCCTTTCCAAATGGTGCAAGCTGGACAACCGGACCGTGCCGGTGAAGGCCAAGGCCGCAGCCAACTACCTCAACGGCATGATGTCCCGGCTGGAGGCCAGGGAAAGGGGCTTTGACAACGCCATCATGCTGGACACCTCCGGCAACCTGGCCGAGGGCGCCACTGAGTCGGTCTTTTTCGTGCAAGGGGGAAAGCTGCTCACCCCGGCCCTGGACAACATCCTGGACTCCATCACCCGGAAATCGATCCTGGAGCTGGCCCGAGCCCTGGGCATCCCGGTCCTGGAGACGGAGCTCACCCCGGATATCTTCCAGACATGCGATGAGGTCTTCCTCTCCGGCACGCCCCTCAAGGTTGTGCCGGTGCACGCCATGGAGCAGCGCCGGCTGGAGCCCGTGCCGGGCCCCCTCAGCCGCAAGCTGGCCCAGGCCTTGGGCGATATCTGCGACGGCGAGTCGGACCTCTTCCCCCAGTGGCTGGAGCGGCCGGAGTGAGAGTGTTGCAAAACACCCCTATGGCGGGCCAAGGGCGGCCTACCGAATCAGGAGCATTAAGCCTGCTCCGTGATTTGTGAGTTTTCCAAAATCCGGGGACGGCTTTTGCGGAGGTCTTAAAGTAGCGAAGTGATCCCCGATGCGAGCCGGACGGTCCCGAAAACGGGGGACCGTCCGGAATTAAAATTTGATAGGCCCTTTTATTTTTATAAAAAAGTTAGTATTGTGTCTTTAAAAGGTACTAACTCGTGGCCGGAAATTGCCGGGGGAGGGTAGCATGGGTCGCAGCAATAAAGGGAAGGTCGGGGGAGCGGTGCTTATCCCGATCATGGTGGTATTGGTCCTTTTAGGTTATTCCGGGCAGGCCTTGGCCCAACAGAACGCCGCGCCCCCCGAAGCAACTCAAAAGGTGGTCTTCATTCACCATTCCACAGGTGAGAACTGGCTGGCCGACTGGTCCGGAGCCCTGGGCGCCTCGCTTAGGGACAACAACTACTTTGTCTCAGACACCAACTACGGCTGGGGGCCGGACGGCATCGGCGATCTGACCGACATCGGCCACTGGTACAACTGGTTCGTGGGGCCCCAGAGCCCGACCTATCTGGGCGCCCTCTATGCCGAGAGCTGGCAGAACTGCGAATACTCCCGCCTGGAGAGTGATCCCGGCGGGGAGAACGGCATCGTCATGTTCAAATCGTGCTTTCCCAACTCCAACCTGGGCGGCGGGCCCAACGATCCGCCCACCGTGGGGGAGAACCCCCTCCGGGGCGTGGACTGCTATGAAGAGGCCGTTCACAACGTGGCCAACGCCAAGGGGGTCTACAACGACCTGCTGGCCTATTTCGCCTCCCGGCCGGACAAAATGTTCGTCCTGATCATCTCTCCGCCCCAGGCCTCCGGCAGCACCGAGGCGTACCAGGCGGCCAACGCCCGGGCCCTGGCCAACTGGCTCCGGACCGACTGGCTGGCCGGGTACGAAGGCCACAACGTCTTCGCCTACGATTTCTACAACGTCCTGACCAGTAACTCCGCGGACGAATGGACGGCCGACATCGGCACGGCCGAGGGCAACCACCACCGCGTTCATGAGGGCGCGGTCCAGCACCTCCAGACCGTAGCCCAAAACACCAGCGCCTACACCCAGGACCCCTACGACGGCCACCCCACCGAGGCCGGGAACCAGAAGGCCACCCATGAGTTCGTGCCCGTCCTGAACGTGTTCTACAACTGCTGGCAGGGACTGGGGGAGTGCCCCCAGCAGGCGGTTACGGAGTAGAAGAGAATAGTTATTAGCACCAATGAGGACGCCGGGGGTAATCCCCGGCGTTTTTTATTACCCCCTTGCCCCTTATTCCCTCTCCCCTGGAGGGGTGTACAGGCCGGGGAGAAGGCTGGGGGTGAGGGGTGATTCTTTTCCGGAAAACGCTCCGCTATGGCCAAGGGGCCTTTTCGCCTTTGGAGGATCCAAAGGCTCGCCGGCCCCTTGGAACCCCGCTCGCCAAAGATCATTTCGGCCGTGCTGGCAACCAGCACCGTCGTTCCCAAGCTCCCGCCCGGTAATTGGAGCAACCCTACAGACCCCGTGTACGCTGGAGCTGGCGATATGCAAGGCCGCTTTATAGGGAAGCCTCCCCCATTGTGGGCGGCCGACTGTTTTTCGGTCAAAGTGACGGCCGAAGATGTGAACCCCTGACAGCCGCACCCAAAATCTTGTCCGGAAAGCACCGGCCACAATGTGGCCGGGAAACATTGTTTTTGGCCTCTCATTCCTTTAGCTCCAGCGGCCACGGGGTTTGTAGGGTCATCCCAAGAACCCCTTGGGAATGAAAGGCCCTAACAGCATATAATTACCCAGAGAAGAATGGTTTTGGCCAGCGGGGTTCCAAGGGGCCGGCGAGCCTTTTCCCGGAAAAGGCGGACAGGCCCCTTGGCCCTAACGGAGTGGAGATCGGAATAGAACTTTTGCATTATCTCCGCTGTCATGGACGCAGCCATGACAGCACTGGTATTTTCTCGGCCGTCAGGGGGATGACCCTCCTACTCCAATAGATCACCCCTCCTTCCTTTTCCTTGGCAACCCCCATCCCCTTCAAAACAAAAGGCGCCTCCCCCAAAGGAGAGACGCCCTGTTTTCGGTATCCGTTATTGCGTTCTAGACCCAGCCCGGATCCATCTCCTTGTCCGGCTCCAGGCCCAGGAGCTTGACCACCGTGTCGGCCAGCTGGGTCTGTCTGGGCTTTTCTCCGATGTCGAGCTTGAGGTTGGAGGCCACCGTCCCCGGCACGAATCCGGAATCCACGCAGTGGTCCCCGGACCATTTCTGGGTGTTGTCCTCGAACAATTCCGGGCCCTGGCCACCCACGGCCGTGGTCCAGGAGACGCGGTAGGGCAGATGGTAGCCCACCACCAGATCCGGAGCCTGTTTGGTCAGGGGGCCGGAATAAATGTCGTCCTTGTGGTGGACCCCGGCGATGACCTGGGCCGAGCCGTCCTTGAGCTTTATCATGTCGGCGGCGATGCGGTGGGCCAGCTCCTTGGCCTGGTCGCCCGGCTTAACCCGGCCCTCCTTTTCCCGGCCCTCCAGGTTCAGGTAGACCGACCCGAAGCCCAGGGCGTAGGCCTGGGTGTTTTTCCAGTCCACGTGGGCGAAAAGCTCCCCGGGATCCTTGGGGTCGTGTTCCTTGAGGCTCAGATATCCGGCCTGGGCCAGGAAGAGGTTGAGGTTGACCGAGCGGGTGTAGGCGCCGATGCCGTGGTCCGAGCAGATAATCAGAGCCGTATCGTCGCCGCAGGCCTCCAGGGTCTGGCCGATGATTTTGTCCATGACCGCATAGTGGTCGTCGATGGCCTGGCCCAGTTTTTCGGCCAGTTTGGGGTCGAACAGGGGGTGCTTCGGGTCCCTCAGGCGGTAGAACATGTGCTGGATCCGGTCCGAGGTATCGAAGACGAAAGACAGGAGCCCTTCCTTGAAACGGCCCAGCTCAAAATCGTACATGGCCTTCCGCTCGGCGTGGATGGAGCCGCACATCTCCCAGAAGGCCTCGTCCGGGATGCGCTCCTCGGAAAGGCCCTTGGTCTCTTCGGGCATGCCCAGGGTGGCGTAGGGCCCGCCCACGGCCCGGGCCAGTTCCGCGGCGTAGTCCTCCGGGTTGCTCAGGGGGAAGGAAGGTTTGTCCGGGTCGAGCTGGATGGGGGTCAGGTAAAGCTGGAGCGGGTCCAGGCCGGTCAGGTAGAACCGGCCCATACCCCGGACCGTTCCGCCGGTCAGCCCCAGGTCGAACTTGAACCGCTGCCAGTCCGACCACTCGCCCACGGCCAGGGAGAAATCCACCGGACCCTGGAAGACCAGCTTTTCCCCTCGGCGCTTGAGCCGCAGCTCCACCTTGGCCTCGGACCGGCGGCCGAAGGAGGAGGTCAGGGGGCCGTAGACGTGGGTTTCGGCCCAGCCGCCCTTGAACTTGACCCGGACGATGGCTCCCCGGGAGAGGGTATCGTCCACCTCCTGGTCGGTGTAAAAGGAGTAACGGCCCAGGGTCCCCTTGACGTCCGGAGTGCCCAGCCCGGCCAGCATCCGGACCCCTTTGCCCTGGGCCGGAAAGGTGACCGGCCAGCGGACCACGGTGACCTTATGCCCGGCCTGGGCGGCCTTGATCCAGAAGGGATCGCCGCTCACCGGATTGATGTACTCCCCGCCTCCGAACAGGGAGGACTTGAGCTTGACCAGGGAGAGGTCGGGAAGCATGGTTTTGGGATTGCGGATGATGAAGTCGTAGATCCCGTGGCGGCCCGGATTGGTGCCGGTGGCCATTCCGGTCCAGCATACCGGGCTCTGGGGCGGGTCCACCGTGGCCAGAGGCGAAAAGGTGCCGTCCTGAGCCATTTTGGCCAGGTTGGGCATGCGCCCCTGGGCCATGAGCTGGCCGGAGATCTGGGGATCCAGCCCGTCGATGCCCAGGACGATGACTTTTTTGTACAAGGAGGAAGACATGGTTTTACCCCGGGCCAGGCAGGGACCCCCGCTCAAGTTGAGAAAAGGACCGCAGGCCAACCCGGCTCCGGCCAGGCCGACGGTGCGCAGGAAGGTTCTTCGCGACGGGGGGCCCATTGCGCTCACGGCCTCGCCGGCTGGGTCAGTGGATGATATGGGCGGCTTGGAGGACAAAGGCCAGAACCGTGATAAGAAGGGCGCAGCCGATAAGCCCGCCGAAAAATTTACGACCTGCGGAGGCTGACTTTGCAGACATCTAAATCTCGTCCTCTCTATCCGTGGACAACGGTTTGTCTTTTTTGAACAGCCCGAAAAATTTGCCGAAAATGGACCGGACCGGTCTGAATAGAAAGGCCAGGGCGGCCCCGGCCATGGCCAGCATGGGAGCGATCATGGAATAGACATACCCGCCCGTGCCCGGATCAAGATAGGCCCAGGCCGGTTGGGCCATAATAAGGACCGCACTCACGGCTAAGATTGCTATCGATGCCACTCCCGTCCTCCACTACAAACTACATTCCTGACGCTGGACGAGTATACTCCAAGGTTGATTCGCTTTCAACCAGGGAATCCCGTTCCCCGAACAGCTCAGGGGTTGCAGACCTGGCAGGGGATGTATCCGGACCGGAGGGCTTCCTCCCTGGTGGCGAACCGGACTACGCAGTTCTTGCAATTGTAATAGCGGCATCCCGGACGGTGAAACTTTTTGGTCTTGATGTTGCCGTGAAAGGTCAGGGCTCCACTTTGGGCCGGAACCGAGGATGCGGCGGATAGAAAAAAGAACGACAGAAAGAGGATCAGCAGAAGATTGAGAAGCAGGTCGGGCCTGGACCGGATCGGTCTGTTTTTCGGGTTCGCCCTGCTCATAACTACCTCTCCGCCGCGCCAGCTGGTCCTCAACCGCCCAGCAGCTCTCTCACCTCCGAAACGACCCCTTGGCCGTCCACCTCATAGACCTTCAGCCCCCTTTCCATCAGCAAGGCCGCGGCCACCCCGATGGGCCGGGGAGTGCCGTCCGAACCGGTTCCCGGAATGGAACCGCAGGAAGGGGAGTTTTTTCTGAACAGGGCCACCTCGGCCCCCACCATCCGGGCCAGGGCATAGGCCGCCTGGGCGCCCTTGACGAACTGGGCGGTCCGGTCGCCGTTGGCGTCCGCTATCCGGGCCTCGCCCTTGAGCACGTTGAATCCGTCGGCGGGGTGGGCTCCTGCCGGGCCGACGATGGAGTTGGGCGGCCGGGGAATGGGCAGCCCGCCCAGCTGCTCCGGGCAGACCGGAATCCAGGGTCTGTCCTTGAGCAGGGCCAACAGCTCCTCGTTGACTATCTCGCCCCCGTCGTAGCGGGCCGGAAGTCCGGTCAAACAGGTGGAGACCAGGACCGGTATGTCTTTCCTGAGAAATACAGAGTTACTCCCCGGCAAAGACGACCTCCTCCTGGCCCTCCTCGGCCTGCTTTATCTCCCCGATCAGCCAGGCCTCTTCGCCGCCGCCGTGGATCCGGTCCAGGGTTTCCTCGGCCTCCTTGGCCGGGACCACCAGGACCAGGCCCAGACCCATGTTGAAGGTCCGCCGCATCTCCTCGGTGGTTATGCCCCCCTTGTCCTGGAGGATGTTGAAGATGGGCGGAACCGGCCAGGAGCCGGGTGCGATCTCGGCCCGGCAGCGGTGGGGCAGAATACGGGGGATGTTGTCCACCAGGCCGCCGCCGGTGATGTGGGCCATGCCCGAGACGGTTCTGTCCCGGACCAGCCAGCGGACCATCTCGGCGTAAATTTTGGTGGGTTTCAGCAGCTCCTCGCCCAGGGTGCAGTCCAGCCCATCCACCCGGGAATCGGGTTTGAGCCCCTGTTCCTCGAAAAAGACCTTCCTTACCAGTGAGTAGCCGTTGCTGTGCAAACCGGAGGAGGCCACCCCGATGATCCGATCCCCCACCCGAATGGTGGAGCCGTCGATGATGCCGTCCTTTTCCACAATGCCCACCCCGAAACCGGCCAGGTCGTACTCGCCCTTGCGGTAGAGGCCCGGCATCTCGGCCGTCTCTCCGCCCAGAAGGGCGGCCTGGGCCTGGCGGCAGCCCTCGGCGATGCCCCCGATGATCTCCGCGGCCTGGTCCACCTCCAGTTTTTCTATGGCCAGATAGTCCAGGAAGAACAGCGGCTTGGCCCCCAACACCACTATATCGTTGAGGACCATGGCCACCAGGTCGATGCCGATGGTGTCGTGTTTTCCGGCCAGGAGGGCCACCTTGAGCTTGGTCCCCACCCCGTCCGTGGCCGAGACCAGGACCGGGTTCTCGTAACGCTGGGAGGACAGGGAGAATAAACCTCCGAAAGAGCCGATATCGGTCATGACTCCGGGGGTGTAAGTTTTTCTGACCAGGGGTTTGAGTACGTCCACGATCCGGTTGGCCGCATCCAGATCCACCCCGGCCTGGCTGTAACGGTTATTGGGGTCCATCAGTCCTCCGGCGTACGGTTAACAGGGCCCTTGGCGGAGCTGATAATCCCCCGCCAGGGCCGCCTTTAAAAGTTCCAGGGAAGCCGGTCCGGCCTGGCGTTCAAGTCCGGGAACGGCCGCCGCCCGAAAAAGAGACAACCGACTCTCTCCGGGTTCGGCCGCAAGGTCGAATCCCGGCTGTGTGGTTTTCCGGCCACAACCTTTCCGCTCTCCTTACATAGGGCTCTCTCATCCCGGCGGATATGGAAAAGAATCACTTGGTTGGTATAACACGGTTGAACCTGCTTTGAAAACCAATTGATTAAATGCCGGATTCGATACAGCGGCGGCCTGGGCCTGTCATCGCCGGATGGGCATCCATCCCGGCCATGCCCCCGCCGCCGGGCTCGCCGGGCCCGGCGGGTCCCGGAAAGGGTTTGGCGGTTATGGGCGATAATCTCGATAGTATGGTGCGTTAGGCGCCGGTCTCTGGCAAGGGACGGATCGGTGCCGGATAGTGGATAAAAAATATCTAAATTGTCTCGAAACACTTGCCGGTTTTGTCTCCAGGGGTATTATGTTTCACCAAGCCGGAATGAGTGTTTTACAAGTTTGTCTGGCTTATCCGAACCGGAACGGGTAGCTTCCCGGCAGGGCTCGGACGGCGGAGATATTCTCCTTATCTTTTCATTCCTAAGGAGGTTTTTATGGATGTGGTCTTTTTATCCAGGCTGCAATTCGCTGCGGCAGCCTATTTCCACTTCCTTTTCGTCCCCTTGACCCTGGGGCTCTCCCTGCTGGTGGCCATCATGGAAACCAAATTCGTCCGTTCGGGCGACGAGGATTACCTAAGGATGGCCAAGTTCTGGGGCAAGCTGTTCGTGATCAACTTCGTGGTCGGGGTGGTTACCGGGCTGACCTTGGAGTTCCAGTTCGGGACCAACTGGTCACGCTACTCCGCCTATGTGGGGGACATCTTCGGCTCCCTGCTGGCCATTGAGGCCACGGTGGCCTTTTTCCTGGAGTCCACCTTTCTGGGGCTCTGGATCTTTGGCTGGAAAAAGCTCTCGGCCAAGGCCCACGCCGCCACCATCTGGGTGGTGGCTCTGGCCTCCAGCGTCTCGGCCTACTGGATCCTCTCGGCCAACGCCTGGATGCAGCATCCGGTGGGCTACGAGATTCGCAACGGCCGGGCCGAACTGACCGATTTCTGGGCGGTCATCAGCCAGCCCTTTGCCGTTCACACCTTCATCCACACCATCACGGCCGCCTATCTCCTGGGCGGATTCTTCGTCCTGGCGGTCTCCTCCTACCATCTGCTTAAGAAGAACGAGACCCGGCTTTTCACCAAGTCCTTTAAACTGGCCGCCACCTGGTCTCTGATCATGGCCGTTATTGTGGTGGTTCACGGACACTACAACGGCTCGGAGGTGGCCCGGACCCAGCCCACCAAGCTGGCCGCCATGGAGGCCCACTGGGAGACCCAGACGAAAGCTCCGATCTACGCTGTGGTAATCCCGGGGACCTCTGACCGAGAGAACAACTTGTTCGAATTTCTGCCCCTGCCCGGATTCCTCTCCATGCTGGCCTACCACGATTTCCAGGCCGAGGTTAAGGGCCTCAAGGAGTGGCCGGCCTCGGAGCGTCCGCCGGTGTTCCTCTCCTTTGTCTCCTTCAGGACCATGGTCGCCCTGGGGGTACTCATGCTGCTCATGGCCGTTCTGGCTTTTTGGTGGCGCAACAAGCTGGACCAGTATCCCTGGTATCTCAAATTCCAGCTCTACGCTCTGCCCCTGCCCTGGATCGCCATCCAGCTGGGCTGGACCCTGACCGAGGTGGGCCGCCAGCCCTGGATCGTCTACGGCATGATGAAGACCAGCGACGCGGCCTCGCCCATCGCGACCAGCCAGGTGGCCACCACCCTGGTGGGATTCGTGCTGCTCTACTCCCTGCTGGCCCTGATCGATATTTTCCTCATAACCAAATTCGCCCGGCGCGGACCGGAACCGGCCCCGGCCGAATAGAAAGGAGGGCCCTTTATTATGTTGGAGACAGTCTGGTTTGTTTTGTGGGGCGTCTTGTGGGCCGTCTATTTCATGCTGGACGGATTCGACCTGGGAGTCGGCTCCCTGATCCCTTTCCTGGCTCAGAGTGAGGCCGAGCGCAAGGTAATGTATCGCTCCATGGGCCCCTTCTGGGACGGCAACGAGGTCTGGCTGGTAACTGCCGGCGGGGTTACCTTCGCCGCCTTTCCCGGAACCTACGCGGTCATGTTCTCGGCCCTTTATTCGGCCCTTATGCTGGTTCTGTTCTGTCTGATCATCCGGGGCGTTTCCCTGGAATTTCGGCACCAGGTGGACAACCCCGGCTGGCGAGGCCTGTGGGACATCGGCACCTTTATCGGTTCCTTTCTGCCCGCTGTTTTGCTGGGGGTGGCTTTTGCCAACATCTTCAGGGGGATTCCCATCGACGCCCAGGGGGTGAACCAGGGCAGCCTGATCGGCCTGCTGAACTGGTACGGTCTCCTGGGTGGACTTCTGTTCCTGTGCCTGTTCCTGCTCCACGGGGCCCTGTGGACGGCGCTGCGGACCGAGGGCGAGCTGCAGGCCAGGGCCGGAAACCTGGCCTCCAAACTCTGGGCGGCCCTGCTGGTGGTGGCGGTGGCCTTTCTGATCGCCACCTGGTTCGCCACCGGGCTTTACCACAACTACCTCTCCTCGCCGGGGCTGTTCATCATCCCCCTGATCGCGGTGGCTTCGCTGTTCCTGATCCGGGTCAGGATAGGGGCCGGGGCCTGGATGCAGGCCTGGCTCTTCTCCTCCCTGACCATCGTTTCCTGCACCCTGTTCGGGGTCATCGGGATGTACCCGGCTCTGCTGCCCTCATCCCTCAATCCGGAGTGGTCCATGACCATCCACAACTCGGCCTCCAGCCCCCTGACCCTCAAGATCATGCTGGGCGTGGCCCTGGTGATGGTGCCCATCGTCATCATCTACCAGTTCCTGGTCTATCGGGTCTTCATGGGGGGCAAGGTCAGCATTCAGGAGGCCGGGGAGGAGGCTTACTAGAGCGGTTGGAATGGGAGATGTCGGGTTAGAACCTGGCATCAGGAAGTATTGAAAGAGAAAACCCCGTCCGGTTATCCTTACTTTGAGGATGGAATAACCGGGCGGGGATATTTTTATTTTCCTATTTCAGTGCTAAATAACATCTGAAACGCACACCCCCAGCCTTTCCATTTCTTTGGTTAGGAAAGGGAGATCGTCTTCTATCTCTATAAGGATTTGCTTAATTAGCCTGTTCTTAAATGCCATCCTGAAATCAAAACCAAGTGAAAGGCTTTTGGGAAAAACGATCTCGGTATCATCATTTAGGACATAATGTCTCATACCTTGTGCTGACAATGATACCCGCAGTTCTCTTTCTTCAGAATACTTTTCAGCATCCTTCAGAAAGATGTACTGAATAGGGTTAGCATAGTACTCATCGTTTACACAAATATTCCCCCATTCCTCATATTTCACTAAGCCGTAGTTCAAATCAAAAATCTGCCTGCATGCGATACCATTTACTAAAAGAATATCCCCCTTCTGGCAAAGAGTGGAATTGATTACCTGCTTTAATTTGCTGAAACGAAAAACAAAGCATACTTTTCCTTCTTCACTACTGCCACCGTAGTTTCGCCATATGTAATCCGAATTTTCCAGGGAGAAGCAACAGGCGTAGGTTCTTTCACGACAGCGATCATAATAATCGGCCAAAGAAAACTCAGGGGTTGAGGAGAACAGTGCCTTTTTATTTACCTCTTTATCTCTGCGCGTCTGTTCTCCATCAAGGGGATCATCCTTGTAACTATTGACACGGTTGAAGTGAAGATATGATCCTTCTATAGACCGGACCAGGTTTTTGAGGCTCGTCACCTTGTATAACAACTGGTCGTCCGGTGGGACTTTCAGCAACCCTTTGTGCGGTTCGATAGGACCACGGAGTACGTCTTGGGTGCAATCAGCCAAACCCTTAGCCCCTTTTCTTCCCTACCCCTTCCCGATGGTCTCCTTAATGAAAAATGAGGCCGCAAAGGCGATCGCCGCCGCGCCCAGAAAGACCATGAACCCCAGCTGGTAGGCCTCCACGGTAAAGGCCCCGTTCACCTGACCCCTGCTTTCCAAAACCAGGCCCACGACCACCTGGAGCACAGCCCCGCCCAGAAAGGGAAACAGGTTGACCAGGCCGGTGGAGGTCCCGGCTATCTCCATGGGGAACAGTTCCTTGGTGGCGGTGAAGCCGATGATCACGATGGAACTGCCGAACAGTCCCAACAGGAAACACCACACATAGAGGAAACCCACGGGCAGGCTGTCCGGGAAAAAGGCCAGCAGCACGGCCAGGACCAGGACCACGCCTGCGGAAAAAATGATGAGCTTCTTGCGGGAGTGAAAAACCCCGTCCGAGAGCCAACTCAGGATGGGCCCGCCCACCATGAGCCCCACAAAGAGCATGGTCAAAACATTGCCGGCCTGGGGTTTGGTCAGGCCGTGAATCTGCATGAGATAAGGGCCGCCCCACAGTCCGCCGAAAGCGAAAAAGATGCTCACCCCCAAAAAGAACCAGATGGCCAGGGGCCAGAAGCGCCATTCCGAGACCACCATCTTCAGCCCTTCCCAGACGCCTATGGCCGGCTTGGTCTCATCCTGGGCGGGCGCTTCCACCACCGGGGGCAACCCCTTGTCCTCGGGTCTGTTGCGTACAAACACCCAGATGGCCGCGGCCAGGACCAGGGTGGCCGCCCCGATCACGGTAAAGGAGCCCCGCCAGCCCATGATGGTGGACAGATAGGCCAGAGGCGCCGAGGAAAAAAGGGCGCCCAGCCCGCCGATGGCCATGAGGATGCCCATCATCCGGGCGAATTCGGAGGGGCGGAACCAGCCGGTCAGGATCTTCATGGTGGGCACGAAGAGCATGGACACGCCCAGCCCCACCAGGGCCCTGGCCGCCACGGCCTGGGAGGCGGTGGTGACCTGACCGAAAAAGATGGAGGCAACCCCGGCCAGGACAAAAAAAATCGTGACGGTCTTCCTGGGCCCCCAGGAGTCGGAGAGCAGCCCGGCCGGGATCTGCATTAGGGCGTAGGGGTAGAAATAGGCCGAGCCCAGAAGCCCCATCAAGGCGCCCCCGGCCTTGAGGTCGGCCATCATGTCCAGGGCCACCACGGCCGGGGAGGTGCGGTGGAAGTAGACCATGAAATAGGCGGTGGCCAAAAGGCCGAAGACCAGCCAGCGGTAGGCCGAAGGCCTGGCCGGCGCAGAAGTTGACTGAGCCACGGGCGCCTCCTAGAAATGAAATAGGGTCGACCGACTCAGTCTAACCCCCAACCGCCGGACCAGGCAAGAGCGGAAGCTCTTTGGGCCCGGTCCGTCCGTTTCCCGGCGGCGGGCAAGGGGGGGTGGGGTAGAAAAAAAAGGGGCTGCCGGGAGATTAATCCGGCAGCCCTGGGGGTTCGTTGGATCGAAAGGGGACTCAGAAAAGGTTCAGGCTGTCCGAGTCTTCGGCTAGTTCGGCCAAATCGTCCCGGTCCAGAATCTCCACGCCCGAAAAAGAAAGCTTCTCCGGAGAGATGCCCCTGGCTTCAAGGCTTTCGCCCAAACAGGCCAGCCGGCCCTCGTTTTCCTGGAACATGTTGATCATGTTCCGGTCATATTCCGGCAGGGCGCCTACCAGACAGTAGACCCCGTCCTCCAGCAGGACCAGGCAGGTGGGGTATCCCCCCACCTGGGTCGCGTAGGCGGTGCGGATGCCCAGGGTGGCCCGTTCGTCTCCCACGGGCCGTCTGACAATGATCCCGACGTTGTTGATCATGGGTGTCGCTCCTCTATCATCCTGTCGGATCAGCCCAGGGTAAAGGCCACGTCCGAGTTGATCAGAAATTTGGTCAGGGAGGAGCCCACGTTGCCCCGCTCCACGCCGTCCAGGTAGGCGCAGCCTTCGGTGCCCCGGGCGTATTCCGTGGTGTGGCAGGTGGCCACCTCGGCTCCCTGGGAGGTCAGCTCCTCCAGCCTGGCGCTCAGGCGGAAGGTGTCCATAAAGGCGGTCAGGGCTTCGTTCATGCCCCGGTCGCCTGAGTAGGGAACCTCCTTGTTGGCCAGGTTGCAGCCGTTGCCAAAGAGAAAGATGTTTACTTTGTGGCCCTTGGCCAGGGCCGCCCGGCTCAGGCGCAGGGCAAAGTCCGCGTTTTCGTTTTCCACTGCTCCGGAGAGCAGGGTTATGGTAATAGTGGCCATGTCCGCTCCTAAAGGTTGACGACCTTTTCGTTGTCCAGAATGATGTCCACGATTTCGTCCATCTCCTTGACCTCGCATCCGGAATCCGGGTCGATGCCCCGGTCGGAGAGCGCTTTGGCTTCGGCGTAAATTTCCTCGAAATCATGGCCGGACAGATTTTTGAAAACGGATTCCCGGGCCAGGTAGACCCCGTCGCTGATCAGGAGCAGTTCCGCGTCCTCATCTCCGGCCAATCCGGCCGCCAGGGACAAAGCCCCCGGCTCCGGCCTGTTCAGTAAAAAAAGCATCGATGAGCCTCCCGGGCGGTTCAGACCGCCTCTATGTTGTAATCCACATCGATCTCCTCTTCCAAGGAGTAGGTCACCAGAGAGCCGTTGAGGAGACTGCTGCGGACGGTCTCGAAAACAGCCTTGTCCTTATCGTCCACATCGGCTTCCACGTTGATTCCAATATGGGTGTAGCGGGTCCGCAAATTGGAGCCCTTCTCCTTCTGGATTTCAGCCTCCGAGCGGATTTCGGGCACGGTTTCGGCTCCCAACCTGGTCAGATCCCCGGACATGGTGTTTACATAGCAGGTCAGGGCCGCGGCCAGCAGCAGCCTGGCCCCCATGTGCTCCTCCTGGCGGACCTCAGGCTCCAGTTCCATGGGGTTGAAGCTGATTTTCGGCAGGGCCTTTGAACCCAGATCTAGGGTGAATGTCCCGTCCTGGGAGCGGACCAGACTGACTTTTACGCTCATACCTACTCCTTTTCATAACCGGCGCGAAACATGATTCAATCGCCTCGGAAAACATGGGCTTGGGGTCGACTATGGCTTGTGATTCTGCACAAGCCGTGCCGAAATATCATTGTGTAACTATCTGTGTTGATTGATTAATTGGGGGTGGTATCAAGGTCTGCAGAAGCGTGGGTCATTTTAGGCCGCCTTGGGAAGTAGCTGGTTTAAATAATATAGTAATATTAAAGGCCTAACTATATGGGACAAAATAGCGCAGAAACGTGCGGAATGGGGCGCAAGTGACCCATTGTCAACTCCCTGATAGTGGTCAGTCGATATCGAGGGCCTTTATTTTGCGGAAGAGGGTCTTGCGGGGCAGGCCCAGGGCCGCGGCGGTGCGGGAACGGTTGCCGCTCTGTTTCTGCAGGGTTCGGACGATTATCTCTTTTTCATAATAAGCCAACGCATCCCTGAGCTTGACCCCTTCCCTGATTTTGACGGGCCCGGTCTGCTCGTCCCGGGGGCTGTCGCCGGCCTGGAAGAAATCCAGGTTGCCGAAGGCCACATAACGCTCCAGCACGTTCTGCAGTTCCCTGACGTTGCCGGGCCAGTCGTGCTCCATGAGCAGGGTCAGGTCCCGGGAGACCATCCGCCCGGAAGAGCCCAGCTTGGTCAGGATGTCATTTACCAGAAAGGGGATATCCTCTTTTCTCTCCCGCAGGGGCGGGAGGATGATGGGCAGAACCTGGATGCGGTAGAAGAGATCCTGACGGAAGGTGCCCTGGCGGACCATCTCCTCCAGGCTGCGGTTGGTGGCGGCGATGATCCGGACATTGGCCTGCTTTGACTCCCGGCCGCCCACGGCCGTATACTCCCCGGAGCCCAGGACCCGGAGCAGCTTGGCCTGGCTGCTGGGCCGGAGTTCTCCGATCTCGTCCAGGAAAAGGGAGCCGCCCCTGGCCCGGTCCAGCAACCCCGGTTTGTTGCTGTCGGCCCCGGTAAAGGAACCCTTGAGGTGCCCGAAGAATTCGCTTTCAAAGAGCTCCTCGGGCACGGCCCCGCAGTTGACCGGCACGAACTCGCCGTAGTTGCGCCGGCCCATGGTGTGGATGGCCTTGGCCACCAGCTCCTTGCCGGTACCGGTCTCGCCGTAGACGATGACCCCGGCCTCGGACCCGGAGGCCCTGATCACGGCGTCGTAGACCTCCTGCATCTTGCGGCTGCGGCCGATGATGTTGCCCAGCCGGGTCCGGGTGTCAATGGAGGTCAGGAGGCGGGCGTTCTCCTGACGCAGGGCCTGGGATTCCAGGGCCATCAACTCCTCTCGTTCCTTGAACTCGGAGATGTCCATGACAAAGGAGATCACGGCAGGCCTGCCGTTCCATTCAATGGGCAGGGGCCGCCCCTCGAACCAGACCTTGCGGCCGTTTTTGTCCAGACCGGTCCACTGGTAGCGGCCTCCGGCGTTGTTTCTGGTCAGAGACTGAATGAGCTCCACATGGGCGCCGCGCTGTTCCTCGACCAGCATATCCGCGCTACGCCGGTGGAGCAGCTCCGAGGCGTCCTCGTACCCGAACATGGTGCAAAACGTCTGATTGACGAAGATCATCCGGTCGTTCTGGATGAGGCAGACTCCGGCCGGAACGTTTTCGGCCAGGATCTTCATACCGTCGAAACGGTCGCTGGAGACCTGGACCCAGGTGGCGATCCGCTCGATAAGGTAAATGGTCTGGACCACCCCGCCTTCTTGGGGTCGGTCGGAGGCCCTGGTAATTACGGCCTGAACCTGGTCGTTGGCGCTGAGGCATTGGCTCAGGGCCAGCCATTCCCGGCTTTGCTCCAAAAGCCAGAGGCTGTGGTCACCGAAACAGGAGCTGGCCTCCTCGAAGTCTTCTTCCAGGAAGTAGTCGGCCAGAACGCTTCGGGGAGAATCGCTGAAGGCCCGCCATTGATCCGAGGTGCCGATCATGTCTGAGGCCCGGAGTCCGGTCAGTTTCTCCAGGCCCTCATCCCAGGCGGTGATGATGTGGTTTTGGTCAAGAGCGAACTGTCCGACGATCAATTTGTCGGAATCGTATTCCATGAAAAACCTGCCTAGCAAACGACCCCGCGATGCGTGGTCGACTAGGGCTTTATTTATGTTTGATACGGGGGGAACCATGGTTTATTGGCTACACCGGTTCCCGGTGGCACCAAATATACCACCGAAAACCGGGGATGGGAAGTGTAGTCGTCACCCAAAACCACCTCGGGCCCAAGCCCTCAGAACAACAGGTTAACCAGTCCCGTGGCCAGGGGAGGATAGACGATCAGAAGTATGATCATCAGGATGATGCAGATGAAAAACGGGATTATACCGATGAATATCCGACCCATGGGGACCCCGTCGGCCACGCTGGACAGGGCGAAGACATTGACCCCGATGGGCGGGGTGATCTGACCCATCTCCATGATCATCACGGTCAGCACGCCGAACCAGATGGGGTCGAACCCCAGGGCCTGCACCGTGGGGAAGATGGCCGGCAGGGTGAGCAGAATCATGGGGATGACGTTCATCAGGCAGCCCAGGATGATGTACAGGCCGATGATTCCGGTCAGGACCACGTATTTGCTCAGACCCGCATCCGTGATCAGCCGGGCCAGGTCAAAGGGCAGCCGGCTGGCGGCCAAAAAATAGCCCAGGATGCCCACCCCGATGAGGATCATCATCAGCTTGCCGGTGATGTGGACCGTTTTTTTACAGGCCGACATAAAGTTTTCGAAGGTCAGCTTGCGCCGGACCAGGGCGATGGCAAAGGCCCCAGCCACACCCACGGCGCCGCCCTCGGTGGGGCTGAAAACGCCCATCAGGATTCCTCCCAGGATGAGGATGAACAGGAAAAACATTCCCATAACACCCTTAAGAGACTGGAGTTTTTCCTTGAATGGGACGGACTCCCCCCGGGGCGCCAGGCCGGGCCGGACCACGGCGATGAGCCACAGACAGATGATAAAGGACAGGGCCAGCAACAGGCCCGGAATGATCCCGGCGATAAAGAGCTTGCCAACCGACTCCTCGGTGACGATGGCGTAGAAGATGAAGCCCACGCTGGGGGGGATCAGGATGCCCAGGGTCCCGCCGGCGGCCAGGGCCCCGCAGGCCAGGCCCGAGGAGTAGTTCTTCTTTTTCATTTCCGGCAGGGAGACCGAACCCATGGTCACGGCCGTGGCCATGCTGTCCCCGCAGACCGCAGCGAACCCGGCGCATCCGGCGATGGCCGCCAGGGCCAGCCCCCCGGGTAACCGGCCCAGCCACTTGTAGGCCGTGTCGAACAGCTCCTGGCTGATTCCGGCCTCCGAGGCCAGCAGACCCATGAGGATGAACAGCGGCACCACGGCCATGATAAAGCTGGCCGCGGTGGCGTAGGGCGAGACGCCGATGGAGTTGAGGGCCGGGCTCATGTTGAAGCCCAGAACAGACAGGCCGATGAAGCCCACGATGCTCATGGAAAATCCGATGGGCATACCCAGCAGGAGCAGGAACAGCATGAAGATCATGCCCGACACCCCGAACTGGAGCCTGGAGATCTGCCAGGGCAGGGCCTTGATCCAGAAGGGGGCCGTGGCCAGCAGGATTGCGCCGAGCAGAACCAGGAACAGGCCCACATAGGTCCGGTCGGCCAGGCTTTGGGAAAGCCGGGACATAAACTGGCGGAACAGAACCAGGCTGAGCAGAAACACTCCCAAGGCCGAGATCCCGATGGGGACCCACACCGGGATGCTCAGCATGACGCTGTACTCCCCGGATTTCTTGATGGCCGTGAGCACGATCCGCCAGCCCACCAGGACGAAGAACAGGGAGCAGGTCAGGTTGTTGAAAGTTTCCAGGAGCCGGGAATTCTTGGGCGAGAGTTTGCAGGTGAGCAAGTCGATGACGATGTGCCCCTCGGTCCGCTGGGTGTGGCCCAGAGACAGAAAGACGATGATCACCATGAACAGCTCTTCCAGCTCGATAATGCCCGGCACCGAGTTGCTGAAAATGAACCGGGCCGCCACATCCACCACGATGGGAATTGACATGAGCCCCACGGCGATGGTGCTTATGAGAAAAAGTTTGCTGTCTGCGGCGTTGAGGAATGTGTCCCATAAATGGGGCGCCCCGCCAGGGGCGGAATCCTCGACCGGTACGGCCTCCGGTGGATTGCAGGAGCGGGGAGGAAAAGAGATTTCGCCTGTGTTGCCCATGTCGGTTCCTTTTGCTGTGGCGGGAACGGAGACCCGTTCCCGCCATCCTGTTTATTTTTTGAAGCCGCGACCAGTGATCGGGCTGTATTTTTCACTCAGCTTGAAGGCGTCTTCCATCAGGGCCCGGGCGTTCTTGTATCCCTTGGCCTCCATGTCCTTTACCCATTTTTCCTGCAACGGCTTGGTGGCCTTGAGCCAGTTCTGCCGCTCGGCATCCGGGAGAACGTAGAAGGTGTAGCCCTTGGCGGTCAGTTTTGCGGCGTCCCTTACCGCTCCCTCATCCAGGGTGATGCCGCACTGCTTGGCCATGGGCTCACCAGTGGTTTTTTCAAAGGCGGCCTTGACCTTGGGGCTCAGGCTCTTCCAGATGTCCTTGCTCATTCCGGCCCAGAAGCCGTTGAGGAACAGGTCGCAGATGGTGGTGTACTTGGTGGCGTCGCTGATTTTAAAAGAGACGATGGGGGCCAGGGGACAGATGACTCCGTCGGCCATGCCCCGCTCCAGGGCCAGATAGCTGTCCGTGGGGGGCAGCAGGATGGGGTTGGCGCCCAGGGTGTTGAGGATGTTCACCGAGGTCTTGTTCCAGGCGATTATCTTCAGGCCCTTGAGGTCGGCCAGGGTCTTAATCTGTTTTTTGGTGGTGTGGATCTGATAGGTGGCGCTGGCCCAAAGCCACTGGATGTTGACCTCCTCGTATTCCTTCTGCAGCTCGGGATGGGTTTTGTACAGTTCCCAGAAAATCAGCGACCCGGCTTCGGAACTGGGGGCCAGTCCGGGAATCTCCAGGACCGTGCTCAGATTGAACTTGCCGGGGTTCCGGGAGCAGTCGTTGCCGCCCACGCCGATCATGCCGGAGATGGTGGAATCGTAATGATCGTTCAAGGGGGTCAGGGTGTTGGGGTTGTAGTACTTGATGTCCACTTCACCGTCGGTCAGCTTGGCCATCTCCTCGAACCAGGGCTTCCAGGCGTTGACCACGGTGGGGTGGGTGTTCATGTAAACGGTGGTCATGGGCAGCTCGGTACCGGCGGATACCGGAACCGAGGTCAGGATTAGAGCCGACAAAACGGTGAATACCCAGATTACAATGCTGCGGTGTCTCATTCTGTTTCCTCTCTGTTTAGTATCGACATAACGCCGATTGATACGTTTGTCATGCACAATCATGATGATCCCACGGTTCGCGATTGTCTCGGGCCATGGCCGCCTCCATCCGTTTGATTCCTTCACGGAGGCGCTCCAGTTCCTTTTCCTTGAAGTCGGTGTTCTTCATGGCCTGATAGAGCACCGCGCCTTCGCAGGCGGGGGGCACCGGCACTCCGGTGAGATAGCAGATGGTGGGGACCACGTCCCATAGCCAGCACAATCTCTCCATGCGGAAATTCTTCTTGACGTTGGGGCCGCCCATGAGCAGCAGGGGCTGCAGGGCTCCGGGGGCGTGCTCGGCTGTGGGCAGGATGTGTCCGTGCTGGCCGCCGAACTCGGGATAGAGAGCGTAGATCACGTCCCCGATCCGGTCTCCGTAGAGGCCGAATATCTTGGCGTCCTTCTTGGGCAGGGCCAGGGCCACCGGCCGCTTGCCCGTGGCCGGATCCACGTAGGTCAGCAGTGCGTCGCAGATTTCCCGCTGGACCTTCTCGTAGTCCTCCTGCTCCACGATGCCGTCCGGGTCGCGGCCCTTGAGGTTCACGTAGACGTAGATCTCCCTCTGGGGCACGGCCTTGGAGCGGGCGTAGTCCGGTTTGTTGAAGTTGACCGCGATGGGGGCCACCTCCAGTTCCACCGACTTTTCCTCGAAGCGGTAGCCCAGCCCGGCCGGTTCCAGGGCCGAATAGGGGTCGAAGACCGGTCCGTCCGGGGTGGCGCCGTGGTCGGAGACGATGATCACCAGGGTGTCCTTGTCGGCCTGGGTGAGCAGCCGGCCGATCATCTTGTCCTCGCACTCGTAGATCCGGCGGTGGACCTCCCAGGCTTTGGCGCTCTTCTCCGGGTCGTCGCTGATCATGTCGGTGATGACCAGATGGTACATCCAGTCAATGGGGTGGGAGTGCATGAAGAACATGTCCCACTCGTTCTGCTCCATGAGCTTCACCGCCAGGGCGGCGTTCCAGGTGGACAGGTTCTCGTTCATCTCCACATAGGTGTCCAGGTCGATGCTGCCCAGCATGCCCATGATCATTCCGCCGTTGGAGTGGATGGAGCCCTCGGTGATGCGCAGCCCCTCGCCCTTTTCAGCGGGGTTTACCCACCCCCTGGTGGGAATCAGGGCCCCCACCAGGAGCTTGAATTGCTCCAGGTCACCGTCCAACTCCACCAGCTTGCAGCGGGTGAAGACCTCTTCCTCGCCGCCGTCCTCCAGTTTGATGGTGGTCGTGAACTGCTCGCTCCATTCGCCCTTTTTCAGGGTGCAGAAGGCCGAATCCTTGTCCTTGGAAGGGGCCAGGGTGATGCGGTCGTAGCCGTCGTCACCCTCCTGAGCCAGAACGTACCAGGTGGTGGGCACGGGCTTGCGGGTGGCCTTGGGGAAGGGCAGTTGGACTTCCATCTCCTGGGGATCGTCGCCCAGGTCGTCGAAACCCTCCCAGCCGTCGGCGTCGGAGAACTCGCCGTGGAATCCGTTGGGGAAGATCTCCAGGGAGACGATGAAGTCCTCGCAGACAAAGAATTTGGAGTCCAGGCCCGGCAGACCCTGACGGACCTCGCCCACATGGAAGCCGTCGCCGCCCACCGTGATGCCGTTCTTCATCCGGCTGGGAGAGGAGCCGGGGTAGGTCAGGACAATGCACTTCTTCCCGGCCTTGTCCGCAGTCTCCCAGATCAGTTCGGACTGGATTCGGTCCCGGTCCCAGTTCTGAGAGATGTTCTCGTTACCCTCGTTGGTGCCGTCGTGGTGATTGTGAAAATCGGTAATGCCGTGGGTTCCGGGAAAGGAGCCCGTGGCGATGGCCGCCCAGTTGGGCGGGGTGACTGTGGGATAGGGGGCCAGCACACCGGTGGCCCAGGTGCCTTTTTCCACCAGCGACTTGATATTGGGCAGGCATCCTTCATCCATGTATTTCTGGATCATGTGAGGAAGTGCACAATCTAGGCCGATAAGCATGACCTTTTGTGGGGTTTTAGCCATTCAGAAATCCTCCTAATTTATATTCCGTGGCCCAGAAACGCACGGGACTCCGGGGCTTCCACGATGTTTCCGCAAATGACCCATGCAAAAGATTTGCCAAAATAAAGCAAGATAACTAAATGATATTAATAGTAATTTAAACTTAAGGATTGCCCTCTTGAACCGCCCTTTTGGGGCAATAACGCGCCGGAAGAAGGTTAAAACCATTTTATCTGATTGAAATTGTAGAATATATTAATTTGGGTCATATTCGCCCAGTGGGTCACTTGGGCGCGCTGTTTCCGCTGGCCCAGATACATTCCGAATAAGTCGATCCAAAATCATTTGTAATTCGAAAAAAAGCCGGGAGTGGTGGTTATTTAACGAATTTAATAAGAACTACCGTCTATTTTACCCGGCTCCACAAAACTATTTGGCCTTGGTCCAATCAAGAAACGGGCCGCCGATGTCTTTGACTTGACACAGGTTGGCCAAGCCGTTAGGTTCGAAAAGTCGCTAGGGGAGGTTTGCTGAGATCCCGCGATTCATGCGGGAGACCCTTGGAACCTGACCTGGATAATTCCAGCGGAGGAAAGCGGCGATGGCGAGATATTGGGCACCGGTCCGATCAGGCGGATTCCCTTTTCCATTAAGGCGCGGAGGGTTGAACACCCTTTGAGGTGAACGGCGAGGTATCGCCTTTGCCTGCTGCGCCCCGCTTTGAACCCGCGGCATCCGTCGTCCGTGGTTCATGATGCCGAGTAAGGACCAATGCTCCGTTTCGCCCGGCCGTCTTCCCCGCTCAGGGGAAAGCGGTCTTTTCCGTGGTCCTCCTTTAGCGATTCCGGCGTTGCGCCGGGGCGCCTCCGGGCGCCGACAATCGTTATTCAAAAGGAGTCGGCCATGTCCCATACTCATGTTTCAGCCTCCCCCTACCTTCCCCGGACCGTTATCAGATCGGCGGCCCGTTTCGGCCCGGCCTGGATCATCAGCGCCGTGGCCTGCGGCCCGGCCACCATGGCCAGCGTGTCCATGGCCGGCGGCCTGTACGGCTACCAACTGCTGTGGGTGGTGGGTTTGAGCGCCCTGTTCGCCTTTGTGGCCCAGTACATGGCCGCCAAGGTGGGGCTCATTGGCCAGAAGGGCATCGTCTCCATTGTGGAGGAAACCTGGGGCAAAACCCTGGCCTGGATATTGACCCTGGACGCCCTGGCCGCCACCTGGCTTTCGGCCGCAGCCCTGATGAAGGCCCTGGTGGGCAGCACCGTGGTCCTCTCCGGCATCCAGGGCTGGTGGTGGGGGCCGCTGTACGCCCTGCTTTTATTCGGCCTGGTGGGCCTGGGCGGGTACCGGGCCCTGGAGCTGGTCTGCAAGATCCTGGTGACCCTGGTGGTGGTCTGCTTCATGATCACCGTGGTTGTGGTGGCCCCCAGTTTCCGGGAGATCCTGGGCGGTCTGGCCCCCAGTTTTCCGGGCGGAGCCCAGGGCGGACTGATGATGGCCGGGATCATGGGCGGGGCGGTCCACATCACCATCATCGCCATGCACACCTACAACGTCAACGCCCGGGGCTGGACCCGCACCCAGACCGGCCTGGCCCGGAGCGACACCTTCTGGTCCATGTTCGTGGCCTTCGGGCTGTACAGCACGGCCCTGTTCCTGGCCGCGGCCGTGGTCATCCACCCCCGAGGCACCACCATCAAGTCGGCCTTTGACCTGGCCCAGGCCCTCAAGCCCATCCTGGGCCCCTATGCCGGGGCCGTGTTCATGACCGGGTTCTACGCGGCCGTGCTGTCCACCATCACCCCCACCTTCATGGCCGGGGGCTATCTCCTGGCCGACAAGCTGGGCTGGAAGACCGACGCCAAGGACAACAAATTCAAGCTCCTGGTTCTGGTCGGCTGCCTGATCAGCCTCAGCGGGTTGCTGGTCAAGGGCAGCTTCCTGGTCATGCTGGTGATCATGCTGGCCCTGGGGCTGTGCGGCACCCCCTTCATCATCCTGCTCCTGCTTCTTCTGCTCAACAAGAAAAGCTGGGCCGGAGCCCAGAAAAACGGGTTGGTCCTGAACCTGCTGGGAATCCTGACCCTGGCCATAACCACCTTACTGGCCGTCAGGTTCCTGGTGGTCAAGCTGGGCTGACGTGGCGCAAAACGACACAGGAGGCCGAATGAACGGCCGCAACGGGCAGGCCTTTGCCAAGGCAAACCAAGTCTCCCTTGATCCCGGAGGCATTCTGGACAGGCGGACCCTGATCCTGGGCGAGGTCAACACCGGCAAGACCACCCTCTGCGGCCGCATGCTGGAGGCCCTGGTCAGGGAGACCGGCCCGGACCGGATCTGCGTGGTGGATCTGGCCCCGGTGATTCCGGTCCATCTGGCCCGGAAAATCGGCCGGAGCAACATCGGCGGCCGGATGCGCCTCCCGGACAGGCAGGGCCTCTTGTATTTGCCCGGGGAAATAGAACCGCCCCGCCTGATCTCCGAAACAGAGGCCCAGGCCCTGGCCGCAGCCCATCGGAACCTCGTCGAGATTGGGCGGATCTTTGAAATATTCACCTTAAGCAAGAGGGACATCCTGTTCGTCAACGACATCAGCCTCCATCTCCAGGCCGGAGGCCTCGCGGCCCTGACCGCCTGGCTGGCCCTGGCCGGAACCGTGGTGGCCAACGGCTACTACGGCCGGTCCTTGGGACTGGGCCGGATCTCCATCAGGGAGCGCCGGGGCATGGAGGTCCTGAGCGAGTTCTTCGACCGGGTGATCCATCTCTAACAAGATGTTGAAAAAGACCACCCATGGCTTTTTCAAGTCGTCCATGGCCCGCCTATCAGGCTGTTTTTCAACAGCCTGATAAGGGCGACCCACCAATAACGAGAGGAAACAACCGATGAAAAAGATACTGACCATCGCCGGCTCGGATTCGGGCGGCGGCGCGGGCATCCAGGCCGATCTGAAGACCATCACCGTCCTGGGCGGCTACGGGGCCAGCGTGATCACGGCCCTGACCGCCCAGAACACCCAGGGCGTGGAAGGGGTTCTGGAGACTCCGGTGGAGTTTATCCGGGCCCAGATGGACGCGGTCTGCCGGGACATCTCCTTTGACGCGGCCAAGACCGGAATGCTGGCCGGGACCAAGGTGGTGGAAGGCGTGGCTCAAGGGATTAAGGATTACAAGCTGGACAAGGTGGTGGTGGATCCGGTCATGGTGGCCACCAGCGGAGACCGGCTCCTGGCCCAGGAGGCCGTGGAGGCGGTCAAGGCCGAACTCCTGCCCCTGGCCTTTATGGTCACCCCCAACCTCTACGAGGCCTCCATCCTGTGCGGATTCGAGGTGGAGAACATGGAGGGCATGAAGGAGGCGGCCCGGGAGATCCACAAACTGGGGCCTGAACTGGTCCTGATCAAGGGCGGCCACCTGGAGGAGGAACCCGGCCGGGTGGTCGATCTCCTCTTTGACGACAAATCATTCCGGGCTTTCGAGGGGCCCCGGATCAAGACCCCCAACACCCACGGCACCGGCTGCACCCTGTCCTCGGCCCTGGCCGTGTTTCTGGCCCAGGGGGCCGCTCCGGCCCAGGCCGTGGCCCAGGCCCGGGAGTTCATGACCGCGGCCCTGACCACCTCCCTGAGCGTGGGCCGGGGCTCCGGCCCGGTGAACCATTTCGCGGCCCTGGCCATGCTCCAGGAAAAGGAGCGGGTCCTGGAGGAGCTGCGCGCAGCCCTGGACCGGCTCCTGTCCCAGCCCCTGGGGCGGCTCATCCCCGAGATCCGCTCCAACTTCGGGTTCGCCCTGCCCGGCGCGGTCAACCCCCAGCAGGTGGCGGCCGTGCCCGGCCGGATATCCCAGATCGGGGACCGGCTGGTGTCCTTTTCCCAGCCCGCCTTCGGGGCCTCCCAGCACGTGGCCAAGGTCATCCTGGCGGCCCTGCGCCACGATCCCCGGTCCCGCTCGGCCATGGTGGTCCGCTACAGCCGGGAGGCCCTGGAGGCCTGCGGCCGGGCCGGGCTCAAGCTGGCCTCCTTTGACCGGGCCGACGAGCCGCCCGAGGTCAAGGAGCGGGAAGGCTCCTCCCTGGAGTGGGGCACCGGAGAGGCCCTGAAAGGACTGGACCACACCCCGGACGGCATCTTCGACGAGGGCGAAAAGGGCAAGGAGCCGGTGATCAGGATCCTGGGCCGAACCCCCCTGGAGGTGGTGGAGAAGGTCCTGGCCCTGGCCGGACAGATGAATATTGGAAACGACTAGAGACATTCCGCACCCGGAGGCGGCGTCGCCCCTTTTCCGGACAGAGGGCCTGGGCCTGGATTTCGGGCAGGGGGAGGGGGCCAGGCAGGTCCTGGGCAAGGTGGATCTGCAGGTCCGGTCCGGGGAGCTGGTCGCCCTGATCGGCCCCAGCGGCTGCGGCAAGACCAGCCTGTTCAACCTCCTGGCCGGACTGCTCAAACCCTCCTTTGGGAGAATCCTCCTGAAGGAGCGGGAGGTGGCCCATCTGCGGGGCCACCTGTCCTACATGCAGCAGAAGGACCTGCTCCTGCCCTGGCGCAGCGTCCTGGACAACGCCGTCCTGGGCCTGGAGCTGGCCGGGGCGCCCCGCAAGGAGGCCAGGGCTCGGGCCCGGGCGCTGCTGCCCGTCTTCGGCCTGGAGGGTTTCGCCGGACACCGGCCAAACCAGCTCTCCGGGGGAATGCGCCAGCGGGTGGCCCTGCTGCGGACCATCCTCTGCCGCAAGGAGATCCTGCTCCTGGACGAGCCCTTCGGAGCCCTGGACGCCATTACCCGGCGGACCATCCAGGCCTGGTTCCTGAAGGTCTGGGAGCGGTTCCGGCCCGCGGTGGTCCTGGTGACCCACGACGTGGAGGAGGCCCTGATGCTGGCCGACCGGATCATGGTCATGTCCGCCCCCCCCTCGGCCGTGATCAAGGAGACCCTGGGCGTGGACCTGGCGCGGCCCCGCCGGGCGGCCGCCCCGGAGCTGATCCGCCTCAGGGAGGGGCTCCTTTGCTCCCTGGAACAGAATTGAGGTGGTTTCGGCCATGAAGGAAAAAGCGACCGCCCTGCTCTGGCCCGGGCTGCTCCTGGCCGCCCTGCTGGCTTCCTGGGAGGCGGCGGTGCGGATCTGGTCCATTCCGGATTACATCCTGCCCGGCCCCGGGGCCATCTTCCAGACCGCCTGGACCCGTTCAGACCTGCTGCTCAGGCACACCGGGGTGACCCTGGCCGAGGTGGGCCTGGGCATCGCCCTGGCCTTTGCGGTGGGCACGGGCCTGGCCGTGGCCATGCAGTCCTCCCGGATCATGGAGCGGGCCCTCCTGCCCCTGGTCGTGGCCTCCCAGACCATACCCGTGTTTGCCGTGGCTCCGCTGCTGATCCTGTGGTTCGGCTACGGCATGGGCTCCAAGGTGGTCATGACCGCAATCATCGTCTTTTTTCCCATTACCGTGAACCTGGTCCGGGGCCTCAAGTCCGTGGACCCGGACGCCCTGGCCCTGTTCACCATCCTGGGGGCCGGACCAGGACAGGTCTTTTTCAAGCTCCGTCTGCCCCACAGCCTGCCTTTTCTTTTCACCGGCCTGAAGATCGCCGTGTCCGTGAGCCTCATCGGCGCGGTCATCGGCGAGTGGGTCGGGGCCAAGAAGGGGTTGGGCTATCTCATGGTCCAGGCCAACGCCCAGCTCCAGGTGGAGCTGGTCTTCGCGGCCATATTTTATCTTTCCGTTATCGGAACGGGATTGTATCTGCTCACCGCCGCCCTGGAACGCCTGCTGGCGCCCTGGCGGCAAGACTGATCTTGAACTAAGGAGGATCCGATTGATGCGCAATAGAAACTTGGGGATGATTATAGGAATTCTGGTTCTTTTCCTGGCCGCGGCCCTGCCCGTCCAGGCCGGAGAAAAGGTCACCCTGATGCTGGACTGGTACCCCAACCCGGTCCACGTCCCCCTTTACCTGGCCCAGGAAAAGGGCTATTTCGCCGACCAGGGGCTGGAGGTGGAGATCCAGGCCCCGGCCGACCCCAACGATCCCCTGAAACTGACCGCGGCCGGCAAGATCCAGTTCGCGGTGAGCTACCAGCCCAGCGTGATCACGGCCCGGGACCGCAACCTGCCCGTGGTCTCCCTGGGCGCCCTGGTTCAGCACCCCCTGAGCTGCATCCTCTACCTGAAATCTTCGGGCATCACCAAGCCGGCCGACCTCAAGGGCCGCAAGATAGGTTATTCCGTGGAACCGCTCTACCGGGTCCTGTTCGAAGCCGTGGCCCAGAAGGCGGGCTTAACCAAACCGGATTACGAGATCTTCCGGGTGGGCTACAACCTCTCGCCCCCGCTGCTCAGCGGTAAGGTGGACGCGGTCTGCGGAGCCTTCCGCAACTACGAGGCCATCCAGATGGCCCAGAAGGGCCAGGAGGTGGGCATCTTCCCCTTTGAGGA
Source organism: Desulfarculia bacterium (assembly GCA_963662305.1). Lineage (GTDB taxonomy): Bacteria > Desulfobacterota > Desulfarculia. The sequence goes on from OY759352.1 coordinate 1,347,202, forward strand.
GCACGGAGTCCCGGATTTCTACGAGCTGGTCCTGATCGTCAACTCCGGCCTGGTCAAGGACAAGCCGGACATGGCTGCCGCCTTTGTCAAGGCTCTGGACCAGGGGATTCAGGAGACTCTGGCCCGGCCCGAGGAGGCTCTGGAAATCTTCTTCAAGATTCTGCCGGAGCTGAACAACGAGCTCAACCGCAAATCCTTTGAGGCCACCCTGTCCTTTATCAAGGGCAGTCCGGCCCAGGACCCAAAGCGTTGGGAAGAGGTCCAGGAGTTCATGCTGGAGCGGGGCCTGATCAAAAAGAAGACGCCGGTCAAGGAGATGGCCTGGACCGCTGAGTAACCGGCCGCCTTCCAATTGCCGGACCGGGAAAACCCGGTCCGGCGCGGCCTACCCCTCCGTTCCCCCATCACCCTGGACCCGGACGGTTTATGTTTCCTTGCAGTGGTGTTATAACATTCGGGCCAGCGGCCCAAGCGGGCAACGCCGTTACTGTTATCCGGAGAGACACCCATGCCTGAACAGATAGTGATCGAGCACTTCAAGCCCGGGGAGGAAAATCAGGCCGTGGACCTGGTCCTGTCGGTCTTTGATCAATTCGTAGGCCCCCAGTATCCGTCCGAAGGAGTGGCGGAATTCAGGAAATACGTCAACGTGGAAGCCCTGAGCGAACGGCTGGGAGGCGGCTCCTTTGCCTTTACGGCCAAGAGCAACGGCCGGATGATCGGCTTTATCGAGGTCAGGGACCAAAGCCACGTGGCCATGTTCTTTGTCCTGGAGGAGTTCCAGGGCCGAGGGGTGGGCCGGGCCCTGATGGAGGCGGCCATGGCCAAAAGCCAGGAATCGGACAGGGAGGTCAAGGAGATTACGGTCAACTCCTCGCCCAATTCCGTGGACTGCTACCAGGCCCTGGGGTTCAGCCCCACCTCAAAAGAGCAGGCCAAGAACGGCATGCGCTTCACCCCCATGGCCAAGAGCCTGAGCGGCCCCGCCGCGGAGCGGGAACAAGTAGAGCAGGAATGAAGACCATCGGCCTTTTGGGCGGCATGAGCTGGGAGAGCACGGTGGGCTATTACCAGGGCATCAACCGGGGGGGCAAGCAGGCCCTGGGCGGGCTGCACTCGGCCAAGATCGTCATGTACAGCCTGGATTTCGACCCCATCGAGAAGCTCCAGCACCAGGGCGATTGGGACGGCGCGGCCGAGATACTGGCGGACGCGGCCCTGCGGGTCCAGGCGGCCGGGGCGGATTTTCTGCCTCCGGCTCCCCGGCGATGATTCTGCCGGGTTTGTATCCTGATTTGTCGTAACAACCGGTCTAACGCACCGCCAAATTCTTCTTCAGGACCCCTTGGCAGAAGTCCCTGAAGCCCGGCTGTCTGTCCTGCTCGGCCATGGCCTTTACGGCCTGGGGGCTGTCCAGGACCGATTTCCAGGATTTGAGGGGCCGCAATTCTTTGCGCCTGACAAAACTGGTCGGCAGAGAGAAATTAAGGTCCCCCTGAACCGGCTGGAAATAGATGAAGCCGTCCTTGACGGCCAGGGGCATGGGCAGTCCTTCGGCCAGGGCCCGGAAGGCGGCCGCCGGTTTGGGGTAGTGGTTGAAGTTGCGGTTCAGAAACTTCAACTCCGAGTTGGGCATGTCCAGAAGCTGGAACGACTCTATCATCACGTTGCGTCCCAACTCCCCGTCCCAGGCGGCCAGGCCCCCCTTGACCGGGTGTTCCGGATTGTTGGCCACGATCTCCATGACCATCCGGGCCCCCTGGTCGGACTGATCCAGAGCCAGGGCGAGAGCGGGCAGGTCCAAAGCCCCGGCCAGGTAGTCCAGGTCTTCGATGTTGTAGGACAGCTTGTCGTCCATCCCCTCCAGGATCTTCAAAACCTGCTCCGGTTTCAGGTAGCGCCGGGATCCGGGGGCGCCCTCCAGCAGGACAAAGACCTGATCCTCGGCGGTCTGCTGCATGGCCATCTGGCCGTGGTTGTGCAGGCGCCTGGGCGAATCCGGGTCATAGAAGAACCTGCCCTCCCTGAGGCCGATGCCCTCAAAGGATTCCTGGACCATGAACATGACCTGGGCGGGGTTGAAGCCGAAGAAGTTGCTCCCGGCTATGCTGCGGATCACCTCCGGGGCCGAGGCCTGGTTGAGGATGACCAGCATTCTCTGGTTCTCCAGTACGGAAGCCGCATTTCGGCCCTGGTCCCCGGCCAGTTTGGCCAGATCAAAGGCCATCTGGAACATGTGCCGGCTGCCCAGGGAGAGGTCCAGCAGGTCCTGGGGCCGCACCCCTCCGGTATTGTTCAAGATTCCCCCCGGAGTCATCTCCTCTCCGGCGGCCTCGGACCAGGCCAGGGCCATGCTCTCCAGAGTGAGCCTTTCCCTGGGGTTGATCAGGTACTTGGTCCCCATCTTCAGCCTGGTGGCCTCTCCGGCCGCGGCGTGTTCGGCCAGGAACCGGCCGTCCAGAACGCACTCCACGGCCCTCTGTATCTGCCCTGCGGAGAGGGTCGGGGGGTCCAGGGTCACAACTCCCCTGGGTTCCTCCAAGCGGGCCAGCCGGGGATAGGCATTGAGCCTGTTCTCGTCGGCTTTTAGGGCCTCCAGCCCATCGTAGTCCCTGAGCTTTTCGGCGCAGAGCTCGAGACAACTGTTGCGGTATGCTTCGATGGTTCTAATATCAAGGGAAACGCCCATGCCCACCCCTCTGCACCCGGCCCTTGTCTGGAGGCCGCGATTAAGATAATAATTGGTTTACAGGTCCGATGATTAACCAAACAGGCTCTCCGGGCAAGCCCCTTTTTGCTAAAGAACGCCTCGGAGAGCGGCCTGGAGGGCGTAGAATGGAACGGCGGGTCGGAAAAGGGGTCATCCGTCTGGTCAAGGGCGACATCACCGAGATGGAGACCCGGGCCATTGTTAACGCGGCCAATGAGAACCTTATCCTGGGGGCCGGCGTGGCCGGGGCCATCAGGGCCAAGGGCGGCCCCTCCATTCAGAAGGAATGCAACGCCATCGGCCGCACTCCGGTGGGCCGGGCGGCCCTGACCTCGGGCGGGGACTTGAAGGCCGATTATGTGATCCACGCCGTGGGACCGCGCTGGGGCGAGGGAGATGAGGCCGCCAAATTGAAAAGCGCGGTTAATTCGAGCCTCGAACTGGCCTCGGCCAGGAGATTGGACTCCATCGCCCTGCCGGCCATATCTACCGGCATTTTCGGCTTTCCGGTCAAAGAGGCGGCCGAGATTTCGATCCGGGCGGCGGTCGGCCACCTGGGCGCGGCTACCGCTCTCCGGGAGATCGTGTTCTGTCTCTACGACCAGGGAACCTATGATCTGTTCAGGGAAGCCCTGGAACGGGCGGTTCCGGACTGATAGGGGGTTATTTCAAGCCCCGGTTGGTGGGAAGGAGGCTGGATATCTCCCCCAGGCGGGTCTCCATGTGGTCCAGGGATCTGCTGACCGCCTCGAGTTCGGTTTTCAGCCCGGCCAGTTCCTGGGCGGCCTCGGGGTTGTCTTTTAGACGCTCCACCTTGGCCAGCAACTCCTTGACGGAACTGCTAAGTTCCGATTGGCGGGCGATGATCCGGTTAAGGGTCAATTGGGCGGCGCTGGTCAGAGGCGGAGGCTGGGACGTACCCTTGCCCGAACCGTCCAGGCCGAACAGATAGACCATGTAGATCAGTCCGCCGAATACGGCTAAGCCGAGAAGGATCTCCAGCCGGGAGGCGTTGAATCTTCTTAATATTGAACCGTTGGCCACGATTTGGAATTACCAGCTCGGGCCCTTTTGGTCAAGAATTAAGATGCCCCTCCGGGGTGGTCATCGCCTTGAAAACATTAAGATGGTCAGGGAGATACAGGAAAGAGAATGGATTTTAACGAGTATCGGTTGGGGAGGGCCCAGATCATGATTCTGGAAGGCCGGTTGGATAATGAGGCCTCCCTGGAACTCAAACTCAAGATCAAGTCCATGGTCCAGGATGGACCGGCTTTTCTGGTCTTGGATATGAGTGCGGTCACCTTTGTGGATTCGTCCGGCCTGGGGGCCCTGGTGGCCTGTCTGAGGACCGTCACGGCCAGGGAGGGGGATTTGAAACTAAGCGGACTGAGTCCCCAGCTGAAATCCGTGTTCGAGTTGACCAGGCTTCACCGTCTCTTTGAGATATACGCCACCTCCCGCGAAGCGGCCGAGAGCTACCAGGCCGGATGAACTCCCGCCCGGATTTGAGATCCGTCACCGGACGTTGTTCTGGTAAAATGGTTCGAAGATTATTCGGAGGGAGACAATGACGCGGTGTCCGGCTGATCGGCCGGTTGTTTTTTCAGCTCCGCTTCAAGGTGGTGGAGATATTTTTGGCCAGCCTCGAAAGCGGGGTTTTTGGTCAGGGCCGTCTTTAACAGTTTGATGGCCAGATCCGGCCTTGATTTTTGATGAACCACCCTGGCCGTGTTGTAGTAGAGCCCTTCGTCCTCGGGGTTGATTTTCAGAGCCCGCTTGTAGATCTCCAGGGCCGAGTCCAGCTTGCCCTCCTTGCGCAGGGACATGGCCAGCCGGTTGAGGATGTGGAGCGTTTCCGAATCGATGGCCATGGCCCGGCGGTAGGCGTTTTCGGCATCCCGCCAGAGCCCCTTGTCCATGTACCGGTCGCCCACGTCCAGGGCCACTCCGGCGTCGGTCTTGTTGTCCTCCATGACCTCGCCGAAGATATGCCGGGCCAATTCCAGATTGCCCGAGTCCAGCATATCCTGGCCTTGCTTCAGCTTCCCGAAGGTGCCTTCCTCCTCCACGACCATGAGCTGGTCCAGGAAGCCCAGCCACTCCTCCTCCCGGCCCGGGACGATGGCCACCGGACCGAATTCCTCCTTGTAGAGTTTGTGGCTGGTCAGTTTGTAGCCGAAGTTGAGAAGGTCCTCTTCCATGGTCGTCAGGTCGCGTTTGAGAAAATTATGGTGGAGTTTGAGACGGATGGCCTCGGCCAGGTTCATCAGACAGGCCTGGAGATTGCCCTTGGCCAGCTGCTCTTTGGCCCGGTTGAGTTTGGTGTAAAACAGACGCAGGGGAGACGAAGGCATGCTCCAACTCCGGAAATGGTTGATGGCCCATCTAACTTAAAATACTACATTTAGTCTCGAGCACTGTCAAGCTGTCGTCCTTGAAAGGAACCTCCGCCCCGGTGAGGATAATGCCCGGACCAAAGTTTTTCTGGTCCGGCCGGAAGACTCGCCGACCGCCGGGATAAAGGCGCGGAGCAGACGGCACGACCCCATTATCAAGCCCCATTTGGCATGGGGGCGAGTGTTTTGCCGTGCGGATTTCTTGCCATAGGCCATAAGTGGTGATAAATAACCGGACATGTCATATCCGGCTATACTCAATCTGAAAAACCGTTTGGTCCTGGTGGTGGGCGGGGGAGCGGTGGCCCGGCGGAAGGTGGAGGGGCTGCTGGAGGCCAAGGCCCTGGTCCGGCTGGTTTCGCCCCAGGCCCTGCCGGAGCTGGTCCGCCTGGCCCAACGGAAAAAGATCGACTGGCTGGCCCGGGAGTACGATTCTCTTGATCTGGAGGGGTGCTGGCTGGCGGTGGCCGCCACGGACCGGGAGGAGGTCAACCTCCGGGTGGCCGAGGAGGCCGAGGCGACCGGGATCTGGGTCAATGTGGCGGACCGCCCCGACCTGTGCGGGTTTACGGTGCCGGCCCACTTCCGGCGGGGGGGCCTGTTGATCTCCGTCTCCACAGGCGGGGCCAGCCCTCTTCTGGCGGCGGCGGTAAAGAACGACCTGGCCCGCAGCTTCGACCAGGCCTGGGGCGAGTATTGCGATCTTCTATCCGCATTGCGGGCCAGGGTGTTGCGGGGCGGCCAAGCCTCGGCCCAAAACAGGAAAATTTTCGAGGCCGTCTTAAAGGCCGATCTGCTGACGCCCTTGAGGAGCGGCGACCGGGAGGAGCTGGCCTCCCGGCTCAATAAGGCCACCGGGTTCACCCTGGAGGAGTTGGAGGCGGCAAAGAGATGAGCGGGCTCCTTTTTATCCTGGCCGGGGTGTTCTATCTGGCCGGGAGCGCCGGGTACGCGGTTTACCTGTGGCGGCAGCGGGAGGTTTCGGCCCGGGTCTCGGCCTGGCTGATGCTGGTCGGGCTGGTGGTCCACACCGCGGGGCTCGTCTCGGACTGGCTGAACCTGGGACACATTCCGGCCGTGACCCTGAAACAGTCCCTGGGGCTCATGGCCTGGTCCATCGCCGCCGGGTACCTGGCCGTTCAGCTCAAGGTGAGGGTCAAGATCCTGGGCTCCTTTGCGGCGCCTCTGGTCCTGTTTATGATGATCCTGGCCTGGACCCAGCCCGAGGCCCAGGCGGTCTCCATCTCCAAATTCGGATCGGCCTGGCTGGCCTTCCATGTGGTCTCGGCCTTCCTGGGCGACGCCATGCTGGCCCTGACCGCCGTGGCCGGGGCGATGTATCTCCTCCAGGAGAAACAGATCAAATCAAAGCGTCAGGGCTGGCTCTACTCCCGGCTGCCCTCCCTGACCACCCTGGACAACCTGAGCCGGATTTTCCTGATCGCGGGCTTCTCCCTGCTGACCCTGGGCATGCTCAGCGGGGCCGTGTTCGGACAGTTCATCTCCGGAATCTACTGGCGTTGGGCCCCCAAGGAGGTCTGGTCCCTGATCACCTGGCTGGTCTACGCTGTGATTCTCCACCAGAGGCTGACCGTGGGCTGGCAGGGACGCAAGGCGGCCTGGCTGGTCATCTTCGGTTTCGCCGCGGTGGTCTTCACCTTTCTGGGGGCCTCCTTCCTGTTCGACGACTACCACAACTTCAGCACCTACGGGCAGCCCCGATGAGCCTCTTTTTGGCCGGCCTGTCCCATCACACCGCAGCCGTGGAACTGCGGGAGTGTCTGGCCGTGGTGGACCGTTCCCCGGAGGAAACCCTGTCCCGGCTGCTGGAACTGCCCAGGGTCAAGGAGGGTTTTTTCGTGGCCACCTGCAACCGGGTGGAGTTCCTGCTGGTGACTGAGAAGGAGGCCGAACAGGACCGGGTGGCCGAGGAGTTCGTCTCCCTCATCGCCGGGATCAGCGACCTGAACAGGCTGGATTTCAAGGACAGTCTTTATCTTAAATTTGACCGGGAGGCCGTTAGGCATCTTTTCCGGGTGGCCTCCTCCCTGGATTCCATGGTGGTGGGCGAACCCCAGATCCTGGGCCAGATCAAGCAGGCCTATTACCGGGCCGCCTCGGCCGGAAGCATGGGCGTTATCCTCAACCGGCTCCTGCACCGGGCCTTTCATGTGGCCAAGCGGGTCAGGACAGAGACTGGAATCAGCGACCGGGCGGTGAGTATCGCCTTTGCCGCGGTGGATCTGGCCAAGAAGATTTTCGGGCTGCTGGAGGGCAAAAAGGTTCTCCTCCTGGGCGCGGGCGAGATGGCCGAGCTGGCCGCGGAACACCTCCTGGCCAACCAGGTGGCCTCTCTGACCGTGGCCAACCGGACCCTGGAGAAAGCCCTGGAGGTGGCCACCAGGTTCAAGGGCCGGGCCGTCTCCCTGGCCGAGCTGGAGGGGGAGTTGGCCGAGGCGGACATCATCATCTCCTCCACCGCGGCTCCGGAGCCGGTCCTAACCGCCCGGATGATCAAAAACTCGTTGCGTCCCAGAAAACGCCGGCCCCTGTTCATCATCGACATCGCCGTGCCCCGGGACGTGGAGCCGGCGGCCGGCAAGGTGGAGAACGTTTTTCTCTACGACGTGGACGACCTGGAGGAGGTGGTGGCCCGCAACCTGGCCGCCCGCAAGGAGGAGGCGATCAAGGCCGAGCGGATCGTGGAGACCGAGGCCATCAAGTTCGAAACCTGGCTGGAGTCCCTCTCCGTGGTACCAACCATCAAGAACATCCAGGCCAAGTTGGAGAACATCCGGCGCCAGGAGATGGACAAGACCCTCCACTTCCTGGACCTGACCCCGGAACAGGCCGAGGCTCTGGAGGTCATGACCAAATCCATGATGCACAAGGTCCTCCACGATCCGGCGTTGTTTCTCAAAAGAAATTTTCGGAATGTGGACAACCGGACCAAGTACCTGGACGCCGCCCACCGGCTTTTTGGGCTGAACGGGCTGGCCGGCGAGGGGGAGGGACCCGCCGGGGAGGACGAGGGCTGAGGTTCGGGGCCGGCGGTTCGGCCCCGGCTTGTGTTTTTCCTGGAGGCATGCTACCGACTGTCATTAGTCGGCCGAAGCGTCCTCATTTACCCGAAAAGGGGAAGTCGTGTCTGTTTCCAGGCCTTCCAGATGCTTCCTTTGCCTGGCCCTGGTGGGTGCCGCCCTGCTGTTGGGCCCCATCCAGGCCGCCTTTGCCGAGGAGGACGGCTACGACCAGGATACGGTCCTGGATGAAGCCACCTCTTTTTTCGGTGAAGGGGCCAAGGGGCTGGGCAAGGTCATAGAAAAGATTTTCAGCGAACAGGGCCGCCCCAACGCCATAATCGCCGGCGAGGAGGCCGGCGGGGCCCTGGTGGTGGGGCTGCGCTACGGCTCCGGCATCCTCAGGTTCAAAAAGGGCGGCAGCCGCAAGATCCACTGGAACAGTCCCTCCATCGGTATCGATGCCGGCGGCAACGCGGCCAAGGTGTTCACCCTGGTCTACAATCTGCCCAGCACAAGGGCCCTGTTCCAACGCTTTCCGGCCATAGACGGCAGTCTTTATTACGTGGCCGGGGTGGGGGTCAACTACCACCAGTCGGGCAATATCATTCTCGCGCCCATCCGGCTGGGCGTGGGCCTGAGGGCCGGGGTCAATGTGGGCTACATCCACTACCGGGCCAAAAAATCCTGGAACCCGTTCTGAACAGACTCCGAGGACGGGTTTTGTACCAGCTTCAGGCCGCCGATCCGGGTGAATCGCCTTAACATTCCGTAATCACGTCTTTAATCATCTTTCAGGCCGAAACAATATATGGGAAAAGGGCAGGGGTGTGTCTTCCTGCGGTGCGACCAGAGGTCCACATAAGGAACAGCGTTGAAAGGGTTCGGCGGTTCTGCCCCGACAGAGCGGATGCGGGGGGGGCCGGGATCAGGTTGATAGGGCTGGTCGGCCGGGATGGGAAAACGAACAGGAGGAAGGCCGGGTTGAAACAGTTTCCGAAAATTTTAATGGAAAGCCGGAATCCGCGTTTGTAATATGAGCGTGTCGTCAAACACTTTCACGGCAGGCCAGGGACGGTTTTTGCAACAGCATCGTTAGGGTACGGTATATCAAAATATACTCGACAACAGGCTTGAACCGAATACGAGGACAGACCATGAAGCGACCGCCCATCGTAAATTCCCAGGAACTGGCCCGGACCATGACCGCCTTCCAGCAATCCCGGGTGATTCTCACCGGCCACGAACTGGGGGTTTTCCCGGTTCTGGACCGGGAAGCTCAAAGCTCTCAAAAGGCGGCCGAAAGCCTGGGCTGCGACCCCAGGGCGACGGACCGGCTTCTCAATGCCCTGACCGCCCTGGGGCTGCTGAAAAAAGAGAACGGCCTGTTCTCCCTGACCGACCTGGCCCGGACCCACCTGGTGCCGGACCGTCCCGGTTTCTTGGGCTTTCTGGGCCACGCCGGGCAGTTGTGGAAAACCTGGTCCACCCTAACCGAGTCGGTTAAAAAAGGAACCGCCGCGGCCTTCGAGCCCATGGAGGGACGGGGGCCGGACTGGGCCCGGAAATTCATCACCGCCATGCACACCAGGGGCAAGGACCTGGCTCCCCAATTGGCCCAGGCCGTGGGGCGGGAAGGAGTCCGGCGGGTTCTGGACGTGGGCGGCGGTTCGGGGGTGTTCGCCATGGCCTTTATCCAGGACAACCCCGGAAGCCGGGCCACGGTCCTGGACCTGGAGGAGGTGCTGGCCCTGACCCGCGATTACGTCAGGCGGGCCGGTTTGGAAGACCGGTTCGAATACCTGGCCGGAGACTACCACACCGCCGAGCTGGGCGAGGGCTACGACCTGGTCCTGCTGTCGGCCATTATCCACATAAACTCCGCCCAGGAGAACCGGAGCCTGGTCGCCCGCATCCACCGGGCCCTGGCTCCGGGGGGAAGGCTGGTCATCAGGGAGTTCATCATGGACCCGGACCGGACCAGTCCCCTCTTCGGGGCCCTGTTCGCTCTGAACATGCTGGTCGGCACCAAAGGAGGGGACACCTACACCGAGGAGGAACTCCGGGACTGGTGCCGCGAGGCCGAGTTCAGCCGGGTGGAACGCCGGGCCGACCTCCACGATTCGGGGCTGATGATCGCTTACAAGGGCTGAGAAGGGCTTGGCGCCGGTCGCCTCCTTGGCGGCTCAACTCCCGAAACTCCGACTTCTCGCCGAGGATCGCCCCAGGGGTGGCCTGGTCTTTTGTTTTCGAGCGACCGTCTGGGCAAACTGTTTCCCCCCAACCGGGAGAGCGATAAAGGTCTGCCGATACAGGGGGGTTGAATGGATAACAAACCAAAGGCGCGACCGGCCCAAAGCTCTGTCAAGGATATATTAACCAACGAAAATCAATGAGTTCTCCGAAAGTCTCTTCGGCCCGCTATGGTCCTGCCCCTGCCCAATCGATCCTGGTTCGGGGAAAGGCGGGGCAGGCCGAATAAATACTCTTTGGACGCCTAGTCAGCCCAGAACCACGGATTCGCCCACCTGGGGAGTCAAAACCTTTACCTGGGGAGCCTGCTCCGCGGTCAGGTTGGCAAACTCGGCGGGCGACTGGGCCACGAACGGAAAAGAGGCGTAATGGATCGGCAAGGCCATGGCCGGCTTCAGCATGGCCGCAGCCATACTGGCCTGGCGGGCGTCCATGGTGAAAATGCCGCCCATGGGCAGACAGGCCAGATCCAGGGGAAACATTTCGGCCCAGAGCTTCATGTCCCCGAAGATGCTGGTGTCTCCGGCATGATAAATGGTGGTCCCGTCGGCTGCCTGGACAATGTGCCCCAGAGCGCAGGCCGTATCCGAGGAGTGCTTGGCCGGAGTGGCCGTGACCCTGACCCAGTCGAGATCGACCCCGCCGCCGACCATATAGCCGGCCCCGAAGTTGACCACCCGCTCGGTGCTCAGCCCCTCGGCCTGCAGGCGGGCCACCGTCTGGACCGCTCCGCCCAGAAGCGCGCCGGTTTTTTCGCAGATCGCCGCCGCCGAGGCCACATGGTCCGAATGGTCGTGACTGATCAACACCAGGTCCGCCCGCTCGATCTGATCCAAGGTGATCTCGGCGCCGGGGTTGCCGTCGTCTTTGGTCCAAGGGTCAAAATAAATTACCTTGTTGTCGGCTGTTGTGAACTCCACAAAGGAGTGTCCCAGCCAGCGTACCTTGCCTTTAGCCATAAGTTCCTCTTTTTGGCGGCAAAACCGAAGGTCGCCGCATCAGGGGGTTACGGGTCGGCGCAACCCGGAATCAATCTTTTTCTTCATCCAAATCCGCAATGGCTTTTACCAGGTCGGAAGGGACCGGCGGGCAGCCGGCCACGAATCGGCCCCGGTCCTTCAGCTTGGCGGCGCAGTTGCCGAAAAGGACCGATCCGGCGGGGATGGTCCGGGGATCAAGCCCCTTGCCAAAGGCCACGCAGACCTGACCGTGTTCGGCGTATTCCTTCCCGTGGGTCAGCAGAAAAGCGGTCATGGTGGCCGGGCAGGCGCTGCAGGTCTGACCTTCCAGCAATTTGAACTGGGGGTATCTCCGGGAAAGGTCTTCCGCCTTGGCCGGCTTGAATCGGCCGGCAACGGCCCGGAGCAGTTCCCGGTCCAGATTGAGATCGGCCACATCAGGGGACTGCCAGCCGGCTTTTTGGGCCGCCAGCAGAATATGGGGCGCGGCGTCGACTTTGAGCCCCATCATGGCCAGGCCTGCCAGGTCGGCGGCCAGGGGCGATTTGCTGGCCGCCACCAGGCCCAATGGTTTAGGCTGGCCTAAAAGCGGGCCCAGGCCCTCCATGCCCACCACCCCGTCGAGAACAACCGCTTGAGGCGGCAATACGCTGAAAAGATCGGCGATGGCCCGGTCGATATTTTTATAATCATGCCAGGGCGCAAACTCGTCCTTTTCCCGCAGGTGATGGAAGTCCCGTTTTTGGCGGCTCCACAGACAGCCTTTCATGTTTTTTAGGCTCAGGGAGACTCCGGCGTGCATGTGGCACTTCATCACCGGGATGGAGACGATCATCTCGGCCTCCAGGGCCAGGGAGGAGATAAGCATCTCTTTCACGGCCATGGGCCGGGGGGTCTCCACTCTCACCGGTTCGCCGTCATCCAGGTTCACCAGGCGGACCTTTTCCTCTCTTGCAACTTCGGCCAGACCGCTTTTTTCCAGGGCCTCGTCGGTATCAAGGCCGTAGATGGCCGAGTCGCCCAGCCATATCTCTCCCGCCTGGGCCGACTTCATGTATCTGATGACCCCCCTGACCGTCTCCGGGTGGGTGACCACGCCGGTGCCGCCGGGGGTGGGGTAGCAACAATTGGGTTTCAAAAGCACCAGCTTGCCGGCCGCCTCGCCGGGGTCCATGGCCTCGGTCAGAGCTTTCCGGGCCATGTTTGCAGGCGTGTCGCCCTTTTGAATGGCCACACGGGCGGCGGTGTGTCGGTTTTTGTCAAAAAGAGGCATATTCAAAGTCCTAGGGCTAAAGGTTCGGCCTCTGCACCCGGGTTGTGGAGAGATGGTCCAAGCACGGCCTCCGCTCACGCCCCGAACATGCGGCCGGGAAGCCACAGGACGATGCCGGGAAAGACGGTGATAATGGCCAAAGCGATGAGCAACAGGCCGAAGAAAGGCATGGCGGAGCGGACGATAAAGCTTATCTCTTTGTTGGTTTCCTTTTGCAGAACGAAAAGGTTGAACCCCACGGGCGGGGTTATCTGACACAGCTCGGCCATTATGACCAGATAGACTCCGAACCAGACCGGCGAGAAACCGCTGGCCGTGACCAGAGGCAGGCAGATGGGTAGGGTGATGACGATGATCGAACCGCCGTCCAGAAAGCAGCCCAGAAAAATGTACAGGACGGTCAGCACGGCTATCAGGGCATAGGGAGAAAGCTTCAGCCCGGCCACGAACAGGGCCAGCTGTCTAGGAATTCCCAGATATCCCATGGCCGTGGAAAAATAGGCCGCGCCGATGATGATGAGGCCCATCATCACCGTTGTCTTGGTGGCCCCCAGCAGGCTTTCCAGAAAAGATTCCCTGGTCAGCGCGCCCGAAAAGGCTCCCAGGAGCAAAGAGCCCAGCACTCCGATGGCCGAGGCTTCGGTGGGAGTCGCCCATCCGGTGTAGATGGTTCCCAGGACCAGCAGTATCAGAAGCATGACCGGAACAACCTTGGGCAGCAAACGGATTTTATCGGCCATGGTATAGGTCTTGTGGTCATCAGGGGTCACGGCCGGGTTGATTACGCCGCGCAGGGCCAGATAGCCCATGTAGAGTCCGGCGGCCAATATGCCGGGCAGGATGCCGGCCATGAACAGCTTGCCGATGGATACATCGGCCAGAACTCCGTAAATGACCATGATGATCGACGGGGGAATCAAAAAGCCCAGGGTGCCGCTGCCGGCCAGGGAGCCGATGGCCAGCCGGCGGTCATACCCCAGGCGCTCGAATTCCGGCAGGGTGACTTTGGCCATGGTGGCGCAGGTGGCCGCCGAAGACCCGCTGATGGCCGCGAACAGGGCGCAACCCAGCACATTGGCGTGCAGGAGCCTGCCGGGCAGCCAGCGTACCCAGGGAGCCAAACCCTCGAAGAGTTCCTTGGATATTCGGGTCCGGAAAAGAAGCTCCCCCATGAAGATGAACAGGGGCAGGCAGCTCAAAGGCCAGGAATCGAGAGTGTTCCAGGTTATGGTGGCCAGAACCTTGCCGGCCGGGATGGGGGTGAAAAAATGAATCCCCATCCCGGCCACCAGAAATAGAGTCAGCCCTATCCAGACACCGCCGCCCAAAAGGGCGAAAAAAACGACCCCCAACACGATCGATTTCCAGAGTATAGGGTCCATCAATCCGATCCCTCTACCCGGGTGGGTTCTGCTTCGATCTCAGCCCCGAACAGGGCCTGGGCCTCCCTGAAGGCTTCCGCCACAAACTGAAGAGTCATCAGCAGACCGCCCGCCACCAGGCCCGACTGGGGGATGAAAATCAGGGTTTTGGTTATATTCATGGATTGTTGTTTGGTTTCCCAGCTGTCCGCAGTCAGCACAAACAGCTGCCAGGTAAGCAGCCCGAACATGAAGGCGCCCAGAAGGCAGGCCAGGAATCGGAGCAGATGCCGGGGCCTTTCACCGAATCGGGAATACAACAGGGTCACCTTGATGTGCCCGCCCTGCTTAAGGGTGAAGGCCATGCCCAGCATCACGAAGTTGGCCATGAGGTAGGCAGAGTATTCCTCGGCGATGAAGATGGAACTGCCCATGGTTATTCTAACCGCGGTTTCCAGGAGTATAAGGGCCGTCATGAGCAGGATGCACGCCGCAGAGCACATCCCGCCCACATTGCCGGCCCGGTCGATGATTCGGAATAATTTCCTCATGATCCTCACGTCTCGCCGAAAAGGAGGAGTCGGCTGCCGCCCCCGGCCGGGAGGCCCGCCCTACTTTAGGGTTTCGGCTTTTTTGAGTATCTCCGTCGCGTCGGGACCCGCCTTCTTGGCCCACTCGGCCCAGATGGGGCTGCACAGGGCGGCGCAGTCTTTTTGGAACTGGGGAGACATTTCCGAGACCTTGATGCCGTGCTCCACCAGCTTGGCGGAGGCCTTCTTGTCTGATTCCAGACTCCGCTCCAGCTGGATTTTTTCCATCTCCTTGGCCGTCTCCAGCAGGGCCTGCTTCTGTTTGTCGTCCAGGCCGGCAAAGGATTTTTTGTTCACCGTGACGGCGCTGTAGCCGAAGGTGAAGTTGAGCCGGGTGAAATACTTCATTACCTCCCAGAATTTGCCGTCCGCGCCGGAGGTGGTGCTGGTGATAAGGGCGTCGATGGCTCCGGTGGACATGGCCATGTAGACGTCGCCCCAGGGCAGGGAGACCGGGTTGCCGCCGGCGGCCTTGACCCAGGCGGTTGAAACGGCGTTGAAGGTTCTGATTTTCAGGCCCTTCAGATCCTCAAGGGAGTTTATGGGTTTCTGGCTATAAAGACCTGCACCGGGCCAGAACTGCCAGTAAAGCATCTTCTGGTTCCACTTGTCGAAAACCTTTTCCACGACCGGCCGGGCGATAACTCCCAGCTGCCCGGCCTGGTCGGCGTTGGCCACCAGAAACGGCATGGTGGAAAAATCCATCAGCGGTTCGGTTCCGGCCACATACCCCAACAGCATCTCCCCGATGGGGGCCAGGCCGTCGCGGATGACCTTGAGCATCTCCGGACCCTTGAAGCCTAGGGCGCCGCCGGCGTGGACTTCGATGCTTAGGCTGCCGTCGGTCCGTTCCTTTATCACCTTGGCCAGGTCCATCGCGCCCTGAGTGCTGAAGTTGCTGGCCGGCCAAAGAATAGCCAGGGGCCAGGTGACGGATTTGGCCGTGGCCAAAGGAGCCAAAGCCAGAATCAAAATCAGGGTCATGGCCAAGGTGGCCAACCGTCGGTTTTTCATTGTCCTACCTCCTGAAAGGTTCATGCGCGAGGGGTTCCGGTTTTGCGGTTGGGAGGTTCAGCGGTTGAACACTCCGGCTCAGTCCTCGCGCGTTGTTAAAGCAAAGGGTATGCCGTTGGCGGCAAGAAATGCCGAACGACGACCATCGCAACGTTTCGGCGCTTTCGCGCTTCGGGGGATACCCGAAAACAGGCTCAACCAAAATTGAACGAAAATTGGCGAATAAGAAAACATGTTCATATTATGGTGATAAACTGATTGGATAAAAGTTGAGTCCATTCCTGCGGTTGAGGGCCTTCCCTATGTCTGCCCGCTGTGCCCGGCCTTTTTCAATCTTTTTCTGAGGGCCTGGTGGGAGATACCCATCAGGCCGGCGGCGACGGCGATGTTGCCGTTGGATCTCCTCATGGCTTCAGAAATCAGAAGCGTTGAGGCCTCCTTTAGCGAAGGCAGGTTGTCGGGATAGATTATCCGCGAGGTGCGGGCCTCGGCCAGAGGCTCCCCCTGGGGTTTGTCCGATACCTTCGGGGGGATGATCTTTTCCTTAAAGGAACCCATGGACATTATCCGTTGGGAGTGCCCGCTCACGGCGTCGAAAACCAGGGCTTCCAGTTCCCTGATATTACCCGGGAAGCGGTAGCTGGCCAACAGATCGTTAAGTTCCGGAGGGGTGGTGGGTTTTTTCTTGCCCAGGGCTTTGGCGCCCTTTTCCAAAAAATGATCCAGCAGCAGAGGGATGTCCTCTTCCCTCTCCCTCAGGGGGGGGATCTCCAGATGATGGGTCATGAGCCGGTAGTAGACGTCCCCCCTGAAGGCGCCTTCCTTTTTCCTCTTTTCCAGGTCTCGGTTGGTCGAGGCTATGATCCGCGCCCTCGACTTTTTAGGTATGTCGCTGCCCAGGGGGAAGTATTCACCCTGCTCCAGCAACCTAAGAAGCTTGATCTGGCTTTGCTGACTCAAATCGCCGATCTCGTCCAGAAGGATGGTCCCTCCGGCGGCCTCCGAGAGTAGCCCCTTGCGCTGCCTTTCCGCTCCGGTAAAGGCTCCTTTCTCATGGCCGAAAAGGGTGTCTGAAAACACCTCGTTGTCGAGTCCGGCCACGTTGGCGGCCACGAAAGGCCCGGAAAGGCCGGAAAGTTCGTGCATGGCCCGGGCGGCCAATTCCTTGCCCACGCCGGTCTCTCCGGTAATGAGGATCGGTTTGGGTGAATGGGCGATGGCCTCCATATATCTAAATAAGGAAAGCATGGCCGGGTGATTGGTCACGATCGCCTTGAAGGCCGCCGGATTTTCCAGGCCGGGATTCAGTATCCTCTTTTTGAGGCTTTTGTTCTCCCTCTCCAAATCCATGAACTTGAGGGCCCGCTTCACGGTGATCAGCAGCTGCTCGCTCTGGACAGGCTTCACCAGGTAATCAACGGCCCCCATCTTGATGCAGCGAACGGCCGTGGCCACATCGTCCACACCGGTGACGACAATGGCCTGAACCCGGGGAAAATCCCTTCTGACCACCTCCAGGAGATCCTCGCCGCTGATGTTGGGCATCAACAGGTCCAGGATCAGGAGGTCCACCTCCTTCTCTTCAAGCAAAGCCGGGACCCGAACCGCATCCTCACAGGTAAGGATGTCGGTTAGGCCCCCATAGCGCAGGTTCAGTTCATAGCTGCTCAAGGCCTGGACCTCATCGTCCACCAGGAGCACCCGGTTTCGCGTCAGATCAAGGCTCTCCATGATTGACTCCGTTATCCCGGCCCGGATTGCGGCTCGGGAAACTCAACCTGACTGTGGTCCCTGAACCCGGCTTGGAACTGAAATCCATTGTTCCGCCATAGTCGGTTACGATCCGCGAGGATACGCTAAGGCCCAGGCCGGTCCCGCCCCGGTCCCTTCTGGTGGTGAAAAAAGGATCGGTCACCCTGGGCAGATCGCCGGGGGGGATGCCCTTGCCCTGGTCGCTGATCGTTACGGTCACCCGGTTTAGATCGGGTTCAAGGGCGGTGGCGATGGCGATGCCCCGGCTTTTGCCCTCCAGCGCCTCACAGGCGTTGATTATCAGGTTGATTATCACCTGTTCGAGGCGGTGAAAGTGGCCCTCCACCGGGGGCAGCTCCGGAGAAAGATCCAGGGTCAGACGGGCGGTGCAGGTCTCGATTCCGTTGGTCGTCAGTTTCAGGGCGCTCCTGATGACGTCATTCAGGTTTATTTCCGCATTGTGGTCGGGAAGGTCCGGTCTGGCGAAGTCCTTCAACTCCTTCACGATACGGGTAATGCGCTGCGAACCTTCCTGAATGTCCCGGGCCAGCCGGGGAACCTCGTCCTTTATCGCGTCGGGTTCAAGACCGCCCAACCGAAAATCGTCTTTTCCAGCCAATGCTTCGGAGATGAGCGGGGTCAGATCGGTCCATATTTTGGTCAGCAGGGAAGCGTTCAGCTGTATAAAATTGTTGGGATTGTTGATCTCGTGGGCCACTCCGGAGGCCAGTTTCCCCAGAAGAGCCATCTTGTCGGCCCTGATCAGCTGGCGGTGCTGGGAGGCCAGTTTCCTTTCGGCCATTTTGCGGCGGCTGACGTCGATGGCAACTCCCATGATCGAAGGCTGCCCCCTGTAGGTGAAGGGGATGGCGATGGTTTCCACAAAAACCGGTTTTCCGTCCAGACGGCGGCAGGTGTAGGCGAGGAGCGGAGCTTCGGTGCCCTGGTCCCGGACCTCCTGGGAACGTTTTATGAAAATATCATGGAAATCCGGATGGATGATCTCCAACGCCGATCGGCCGATCAGTTCCTCCGCATTCCGGGCACCCATAAGGCGGGAATGGGCCTTGTTGGAAAAGACGAACCTGTCGTCCTTGTATATGGCTATGGCCACGGGGGCGGAATCCAGAAAATTGCGGAGGCCTTTTTCATAGGTGGCCAATGCTTCTTCGGCCCGCTTTCGTCCGGCCACCTCCTTATAGCACCGCCGCCTGAGGGCGTTGAGGTTGGATCCGCCCCCCGTGGAGATGCCGCCGTTGAGGAGCCGGCCCTGTGGTTTGCGTGGAAAGTGTGTTTTGATCATCAATATCCCGAGCGTTGATTCTCCGTATTTTATCAGAAGGTTCTCTCCCCGGTGAATCAGCCGTTTCAAGGTTACAGGTTTTTTGATTCTAAACCAAGGAGGAACGACCTTCTGCAAAGGCTGTTTGTGATCTGGCACACCGAGGAAAAGAGGCCTGAAAGTGGTCCCCGTACCTGGAGACCGGCCGGCTCCTTCCGCTTTTCTGGAAAGGCGGTTACGTTTCCGCCGAAAAGGCGCGACCGGCCCGAAGGGCCGGTCGCGAAATCCTTTGGCCGGCGCCGCGGTTACGCCGCCGGTATGTATCCGGGCGGACTTACTTCTCCCAGTAGGCCCCCTTGAACCAGGGGATCTGTCCGGCCACCATCTCCACGTGGAGGTTTTTATTCCGGCCGGCCAGGGCCTTGAGGGTGTAGAAGGGCATCCAGTAGGCCTCTTCGATCACCTTCTTCTGGACCTTTTTAAACATGGCCTTGCGCTTGTCCATGTCCAGGGTGGAGCCTGCCTCCTTCAGCCATCCCGCCAACTCCTCGTCGCGGCTGTAGTCCTTGGTTCCGGAGGTGAACCAGGCGCTCAGGGTCACGTCCGCGTCCAGGATGGCGGTGATCCACTCGAAGTTGCCGACGCCGGTGATTTTTCCGGCGTTGCGCAGCTTGACCATGTGGCCCACATTGCCGATGTAGTCTTTCAGGTTGACCTTGATGCCGACCTTTTCCAGATAACCGGCCGCGGCCTGGTTGGGGAAGTTCTGATGATTCACGTACTGCCACACATCCAGTTCAAAGCCCTTCTCGTAGCCCGCCTCCTTGAGCAGGGCCTTGGCCTTTTCCGGATCGTAGTCGTAGCCCTTGACCCCGGAATCGTAGCCGAACATGAGGGGGTTGACCGGGGTGTTGACCACGGTGCCCATGTCCTTGAGCACGGTTTTCATGATCGTCTCGCGGTCGATGGCGTGCCACACGGCCCGGCGGACTCTCTTGTCCATGAGGGGCGTCTGGGAGGCACGGCCGGAAGAGTCGAACTGCCAGAAGTTGACCTCGGCCGTGGGGGCGATCAAGGGCTCGATCTTATCCGATTTTTTAAGAGAATCGATCATGTCGCTGGGGAAATCCTTGGCGAAATGAATCCCGCCGCTGATCAGTTCGGCCAGACGGGTGGAGGCTTCCGGGATAATCCGGATCTTGATGTTCTTGATCTTGGCCACGTCCTTTTTCCAGTAATCCGGATTACGGGTCATGACCAGTTCCGAACCCCGGACCCATTTCACGAACTTGTACGGGCCGGAACCCATGGGGGTCTCGGCTAGGCTGGCCCAGCCGTTGGCCTTGGTGGAGACGGGGTCGTAGATATAAAGATTGTACAGCCGGTCCAGGACCAGGGCGTAGGGGTCCTTAGTGATGATCCTGAAAGTCAGGTCGTCCACGACCTGGACATCCTTGACCCACTTAAAATGCCCGGCCTTGTTCGATTTACGCTCCGGATCCAGAATCCCTTCCATGATGGTGAACCGCACCGCCTCGGCGTTGAGCGGATTGCCATTGTGGAATTTGATGCCTTCATTGAGCTTGAATTCCCAGGTGGTGTCGTCGATGGTCTTCCATGACTTGGCCGCGCCGGGAATGATCTCGTTGGTCTTGGGGTCCCTCTCCACCACGGAATCCCACATCAGGTAGCCGATGGTCCAAGAGATGCCGCTGCTGGTTTTGTAATGATCCAGAGTGCCGATCTTGCTCTGGTGACCGTAGACCAGTGTGTCTGGTGCGGCGAAAACTTGAGCCGGAGCGCCACACAGCATGAACAGGCCAAGCCCGAGGCAGAACAAAGGAGCTAAAAAGGTCAGGGATCTTGATTTCATTACGTTCCTCCATAGTAAGGTAACCGCCGCCGTCAGATCCGGCAGGTGCTTCTCGGGGTGTGCGTGGTTGTCAGTCTTGGTCGTCTGCGATAGGAACTACGAATTAAATTAACCTAAAATATTTCTCCGGCCAAGGGCAAATCGCCCCCATGACGTATCCGGGCGGAACGGCTGGTCCTTTGGCCCCGGCCGCGGTTTTGGGGCGGGATTTTTATGAATCGGTATTCTTCAACACCGCCGCAGCACCCGCCCGGATCGGGCTCCGGTGGGCAGGCCGTTCCGAACGGCCGGAATCCCGGCCACGACCACATGCTCCACCCCCACCGGGTAGTGGAACGGATCGCCGTATTCGCTCCGCTCGGCCACGGTATCCGGATTGAAGACAACCAGATCGGCGGCCAGACCCGGCCTTATCAGGCCGCGATCGGTCAACCCAAACAAATGGGCCGTGCGGCCGGTCATCTTGCTGACGCCCTCTTCCAGGCTGAACAGTTTTTGGTCGCGGCAGTACCTGCCCAGGAACCGGACAAAGGTCCCAAAGGCCCGGGGATGGGGGCTGCCCGCGGCCAGCGGCCCGGAGTCGGGCAGGACCGACGAATCCGAGCCGATAACCACCGCCGGGTGGGCCAGCCCGGTGCGGACGTTTTCTTCGTCCATCATGAACTCGATCATGCCCGCGTCCAGCTCCGTTTCCACCAGGGCGTCGAAAACCCATTCCTCGCCGCTCTTGCCCGTGCCCGCGGCCAGCTCCGAGACCAGTTTGCCGGCGTATTCCGGCCGGCCGTTGGCCCGGCTAATCATCACCCGGTCCCACGAGCCATAGGAGCTGAAGCCCTGGGTGGTCATCTCCAGGGCCATCCGCTCCCTGGTGGGCCCGTGGGCCAGACGGTCCAGGGTGGCTGCGTTTCCCCCCTCGTGGGCCCAGTCTGGCAGGGCGGATTTCAGATCCGTGTGGGCCGCGGTGTAGGGATACATGTCCGCGGCAACGTCCAGGCCCTGGGCCCGGGTCTGGTCGATCATCTCCAGGGCGGTTTTCATCTTGGGCCAGTTGCCCGGCCAGGCCGCCTTGAGGTGGCTGATCTGGACCCTGGCCCCGGTCTCCCGGCCGATGGCCAGGGCCTCTTGGATGGACTCGATCAGGCGGTCGCCCTCGTTGCGGATGTGGCTGAAATAAAATCCGCCCCGTTCGCCCACCGGCCGGGTCACCTCGATCAACTCGTCGGTTCGGGAATATACTCCTGGCGGATAGATGAGTCCCGTGGACACGCCCCAGGCTCCGGCGTCCATGGCCAGAGCCGCCTGGCGGCGCATTTCGGCCAGCTCTCCGGCGGTGGGCTTCCTGTCGGAAAAGCCCATCACCCCGGCCCGGACCACCCCCTGGCCCACCAGGGGGACCATGTTGCAGGCCGGGACCAGCCGGTCCAGATAATCCAGATAACTGGCGAAATCGGACCACTCCTCCCAGGGCGAAGGCGGCTTGCGGAGTTTTAGATATCTGATCACCTCTTCCCTGGTTCCGTCGAGCAGGGGGGCCATGGATATGCCGCACTGACCCGCCACGACTGTGGTTACCCCCTGGCGCAGGGCGGAATCCATGGTCGGGCAGGCCGAAACGCTGAAATCGGCGTGGGAGTGGGCGTCGATGAATCCTGGGGCCACCACCAGCCCGGCGGCGTCAATGGTTTCCTTGGCCCCGGCCCGGCCCAGGTCGCCCAGGGCCGCTATCCTGCCGTCCTGCACCGCCGCATCGGCCCTGACGGCCGGAACTCCAGAACCATCGATCAGGTAGGCGTTTTTTATCAATAAATCGTACATGTCTCATCCGGGATTAGAGGCTTCAATATTAACAAACAACCGCCCGAAAGCATAAACCACCGCCCCAAGGCGGTCAACTTTTTGCTACACCGGCCGGCCGGCGGTTTGCGGCTAGAGTGTGAGGGGGTCGGTCTCTCCGACCGGATAATGGCCGGTCAATTAATTTTTGGGCTGCGATGCCATATCAATGTCCACAATGGGATCGCCGCCCGCATACCAGGTTGATTCGTCCCTGGTAATGTGCTGGATTTTGTTGGTGAGGTCGCCGAGTCTCTCAAGCTCCTCCAGAATCGAGGCGAAGCGGCCGTAAAGATCGTGATCCTGGCCCAGCTGATTCATGGCGATCTCGCACCGGCCGTAGGCCGCCTGGAGGGGCTGGCTCAACTCGTGCGAGGCGGCTCCGGCCATGGCCATGATGCCTTCCAGCCGGGCGCGCCTCTCCCTTTCCAGTTCAGCCGCCTTCAAGACGGTGATGTCTTTCAGGGTTCCCATGCTGTAAACCCGGCCTTCGGCGGAGCGGATCAGTCCCACGCTCATCATAACCGGCAACCGTTTTTTCCCGTCCCGGTGGAGCAGGTGAATTTCATAGAGATCGGGAACCGGCTCTCCCCGGAGGCGGCGATGATAATAGTCGCCCACCAATTCCAGGTCTTCCGGGGCGACAACATCCCGAAAGGTTTTCCCCACCAGCTTCTCCGGCTTGAACCCGAGCATCTGACCGAGAGCATGGTTGGCGAACACAACCGATCCCTCGAGGAGCAGAAAGACTCCGTCCTGCATTTTTTCGATGAGCGTGCGGTACTTTTCTTCGCTATCGCGCAGCGCCAGCCCCGCCCGCCGGACTTCTTCGATTTTGCGCTCCAGGGCCTCGTTGGCCTGTTTGAGCTCGCTGGTGCGTTCGGCCACCAATTTTTCCAAAGACCGATTGAAATCCTGCAGTTCGCGGCGATAGTCCACGATCCGTTGAGCGTACTCGTAAAATCCGGAAGCCGCGGAGATAAACTCCCGGTCCAGACTGCCGGTGCTGAATTCGGCCCGGTTGGCCGAGGAAAGAAGCGCCGCCGCTTCCTTGATCTCACTCAGCGGTTTGGTGATGGACCAAAACACCAACACAGCCGCCCCGAACCCCAGGAGCAACACCACGGTGCCGAAGCTGACCATGATGAGGGTGGAGGAGGCGGTTCTGTCCGCAGTGAAAAGGCCGTGGCTGATAACAACGCTGATCAGGATCAAAGCCAGGAAAAGGCCCAGCTTGACGGACAGCCGGCTGTAGCCCGCCGGGACTGATCCTTGGTGCAGCTGGATCAGGTTGCGGCGGGCTTCCCGTCTGGCCGGACTGGTCAGCAGTTCGATTATGCTAAAGGAAAAACAACCGTACAGGACCGTGGCGATAAGGCCGCCCCTGAGAATGCCCAGGCTGTCCATGGCAGACCCGGTCATGATGTATTCCGCGATGACGCAGACCCCGACTACGGAGATTGACAACAATCCGGCCAGCTTGGTGGAGGAGAACGGAAGCCTCTCCAGGGCCCGGTTAATGGCCGGCCAGGTGTCTGCCGGCACCCCCTCCCGGAATCTAATGCCGTCCATGTGCTGGTTGAGGGGGCGCAGCCAGGCCAAACCCCAGGATCTGCCCACAGCCTCGCCCAGGCCGTAAAACAGGTAATGGATTGTGGTGGCTGCGGCGGTGAGGGTAAGCAGGAGTATCAGCAGATAACCAAATGTGCCGGTCCGGGAAAGGTCTACGGTGACGGCGATGAACAGGAATCCGACCATGGCGGCCGCCTGGCCGCCGGCCACGGAAAAGAGGGTAACGGCGAAACTGTAGCAACTCCGTCTTGCCAACGCCACCAGGATTTTTTGCACAAGCAACTCCAGGTCTATCCACGTTCGGAACAACGTATTTCCCTAAATGTCCGTTACTGGCTACCGCCTGCCGGGGCCTGGCAGGGTACGTTCTGGATAGTTCAGTAATAATTTTCAATCATGCCGAGGAAGCCATGAAGGCATGGGGGGTGATCCGCTGGGCATGCGGCTTTCAGGTCATGAATAAAACATTATTTATTAAGATAAAGGAGAGGGCCTTTTCTTCCCCGGTCCGCTTTGTATCCTCCCCGATGTTTGGGAATCAAATTTTAGAATAGTCCTTATAAATGATACAGTCAATCTATTGATGCGCAACGGCCATAGCTTGAATAATGCCCGCGGTGGACGGACCGGGAAAACTTGAGCAGAAGGCAGGAAATGGTAAGGGGCTTAGGGCCACAATGCCGTCGACTAGCCTTATCGGCCCTGATAAAAGTAGAAAATTCGGAAGGGGCGGAGGCGCCTTTGGCGAGGGGATGGGTCTTGATTGCGGAACTGATCCGACGCCCATAATCGAGAACAGGGGAGAGTCGGCAACCGGATCTCCGGCCCCTCCCCGGCTCCGGAACCGGCCTTCTGAGTCCTCGGAGACCAGGGCTCTCTTCCTGCGCCCGGACGGACAGCGCACCGGGGAAACCTGCGGCGACAGCCGGGACCTGGCCGTGGTTCCGGTCGGGAAAATATTGTTCTCGAAAAATTATTTTCTGCGTATAATGAGATCTTAAAGGGCAGAAAAAGGAGACAGGGCCGCCTCGGCTGAGCCAATGTCTGGAAAGACGACAACCTGGGCGGATGCGCCGCCTTTCCGGAGGAGACCCCTCAAGAGATATTCGATGGCCTGCATGACCACACCGAGCCCTGCCCAGGGGGCCGGGAGATAAGGTTCGGACCCAACAGCCGGAGGCAAGATGGAACAAAAACAAAATTGGCTTGAAATGGGGATTGGTACCCTGGGCCTGGCAGGTCTGGGCATGGTCGTGGCGGCGATGTTGGACGCCTTCAACCTGCTACCGTTCGAAATCCCGGCCTGGCTTGTTGCGGCCGTTTTTGTCTCGTTTTTCCTTTCGGGCCGTTTGCGGTTTCGGACATCAACAGGAAACCTTCGATTCCGCAAGGTCTACAACCAGATCCTGCTGATGGTGGCCATAATAATCACGATATCCATCCCGTTTTTGTGCTGGGGCGTGATTAAGAAACTGATCGATACGGCCTCTGGTGGAGGGCCGGCCCTGTGAACGGCGGCGCGGCGGGCCGTGGCTGAACCGGCCTGGGCCCGGAGAAACACCGACGCCATCACGAGCTTTGCTCGGTGACTCCGGAGCAGACCGCTGACAACCACCGGTTCGTCCGGGACCTCCGCGAGACGGCCGCCGCAGGCCTGAAA
Organism: Desulfarculia bacterium; assembly: GCA_963662305.1. Taxonomy (GTDB): domain Bacteria; phylum Desulfobacterota; class Desulfarculia. The sequence goes on from OY759352.1 coordinate 1,372,753, forward strand.
AACGTGATCGGCATTACGGCGGGAGTGATCATGCTGCTGGGCCTGGGCGCCAAGGGGTGGATCAAAGGAGGATAAGTGGACGTATTTTGATCGCAAACTGCGGACAATTTGGGACGTTTTCAGCCGAGTTAAGACGAAATGCTTACGGGGGGTCCATTGCCGAACCCCCCTAAGCATTTGTTTTTTCTGGTACCCCCGAGACGACTCGAACGTCCGACACCCAGATTATGAATCTGTGTTTGGAACTACTCTGGTATTTTTTCTTGTTTCATAACCTACCTATTTTAAGGTTTTTTTCAATTGACCCCTTACTTTGCTCTACGCTAAAATACCCCCCAATTGGAGACACAGGGGAGACACAGGGGAGACACAGGGGAGACACAGGGGAGACACTGAAACACCCTGAAAATCAGTCTGGGGATCAAAAATGAAGCTGAAAATTACAAAAAGAAGTGTTGAATCCGTAAAGCCCAGCTCGAAAATCGTCTACGCCTACGACAAGGAGCTAAAGAATTTCGGCCTACGCGTCATGCCCAGCGGGGTCAGGAGCTACTTTGTCCAGTACTGGGTGAACGGCAGACGGCGGAGGGTTACCCTGGGTCAGCATGGACCCATGACTGCGGAGCAGGCCCGCCAAGCCGCCTTGGGCGTCCTGGGTGAGGTGGCCACCGGCGAGGACCCAGCCGAGATAAGGGCGGAAGCCCGCGCGGGCATTACCGTGGCCATGCTGGCGGAGCGGTATTTGGAGGAGCACGCCATTCCCAATAAGAAACCCAGGAGCGTGGAAGAGGACAGGCGGCTTCTAAACAACGTGATCCTGCCCAAACTAGGCAAGAGAAGGGTGGCCGATGTAACCCGGCAGGAGATCATCAGGCTTCACCAAGGACATCGGAAAAAGCCGACCCAGGCCAACAGGGTGGTGGCCCTTCTATCCAAAATGTTCAACCTGGCCGAGAAATGGGGCCTGCGGCAGGACAACTCCAACCCCTGCCGGATGGTGGAAAAGTTCAAGGAGACCAAGAGAAAGCGTTACCTGTCCGTGGAGGAACTGGCCCGGCTGGGCCAGGCCCTGAATGAGGTCCAGGAGCTGGGCTCGGAACTGCCCGGGGTGCTGACCGCAATCCGGCTGATCATCTTTACCGGGGCCCGTCTCTCTGAGATAACCACCCTCAAGTGGGAGAATGTGAACCTGGACATGGGGGTGATCCATATCCCGGAATCCAAAACCGGCTTTAAGACCATCCCCTTGTCCAAGAGCGCCGCAGCCGTTCTGGCCGAAGCCTGCCCCCTGGAGGGCAACCCCTATGTCTGCCCCGGGGTCAAGGTCCACGGCCACATCGTCGGGATTCAACGGCCCTGGCAGAGGATCAGGGAGCGGGCCGGGCTGGAGGACGTCCGCATTCACGACCTGCGCCACAGCTTTGCCAGCGTGGGGGCCGCCTCCGGCCTGGGCCTGCCCATCATCGGGGCTCTCCTGGGACACACCCAGGCCGCCACCACCCAGCGTTACGCCCACCTGGCCAACGATCCCCTCAAGGCGGCCACGGACGAGATCGGGGACCGCATCCAAGAGGCCATGAACAAGACGCCGCAAAGGGGGAAGGTGATTCCCTTAGGGGCGCGTATGCCGACATAGAGAAATCGAAGGACTACTGATAGGCAAGTAGCCAAGGAACCGTAGGAGATCTCCCCCCTATCCATCATCACTTTGATCAGAGGTCTCGCTTGGGCTTGGAAGGTACCCGTGCCCGGTCACTTTCTATGTCCAGCCCTTCCCCGGACGCCACTGTTGCGCCAGGTTCTTATCTTTGGCCGCCGCCCGAAGGGGCGGGAGCAGGAACTCCCGCAAATCCCCGATCACCGAGGCCAGGCCTCCCTCGTCGTCGGGCAGGCCGTTTCGGGTGATAAAGGCCCGCCACTGCCCGGCCTTGTCCCGGTCCTGGCCGAACTCATCATTAAGCGCCGAAGGGATACTCTCGGGCAGCGGAGTCCCGCGTCGCAGAAAGGTGGCCCGGATGGCCTGGACCAGGACTGTTCCCTGAAAGGAAAAGGCCCCGGCCATAATCCACAAATCGTAGAAGTCCTTCATCCGGCTGTTGAGCAGCCCCAGGGCGACCATGGCCTGCAGTTTCTCAGCCACCACGGTTTCGGGCGGGTAGGCCAGGATACGTGGCCCGGGGAGGCTCAGCAGGGTCGGATACTCGGTCTCCACCGGTTCTGGTGTCACCGCGTCGCCGAAGCCCACGTCCAGTTGCAAGGGGAGCCGCATGACCCCCAGCATAGCCATCAACTTGACCCGCCAGCCGGGATACTCCTGGGCCTCCCGGATCTCCTCCACCCGGATGCTCTCGACCTCGAATAGAAGCCCATCCGGTTCCACGGGCGTGGCGCAAATCTCCCCTACTGTCTCGGCCAGCCCCTGACCGGAGGCCTCGCCCAGGCCCAGGAAGTCCAAATCTCGGGTGGGCCGATGGGGTAGATCAACCCACAGGGCGAACAGCATGGCTCCTTTGAGAATGAACCTCTCCGCATGGGTCGACATGGAGAGACGGTACAGGAACCGCTCCAGGGCGAATCTGGTGGCCACCAACTGGGAGTCCTCGCCCCGCTCCCGGGCCAGATTGTACAGCCGTGACCTGACCGAGGCCGCCAGGTCCGAGGGCTTTTGTCTGGTCAACCGACAGCCTCCAGATAGGGCTTCATCACCTTGGTCTGCCGGCAAATGCTGGCAAAATGCCACAGGTCGTCAAGGGTGCACCTGCCTTCTTGTCGGCAGTCGCGAAGAGCTTCCAGGGCCACATCCTGGCCTATCTTGCGGCGGAATTTGAAGCAGTCGGCCACGGTCTTGGCCGGGCTGTAGACACGAACCTCCACCCCCTCCACCTGGTGGATCTCCACCCCGGAGGTGAAGGCCGGGCCGGAGAAACGGACGATGCGCACCGGCAGAGAGACTTTGGGATGCCAGACCTTGTTCTCCAGGGCCAGCCAGATCTGGTAGGGCATCTGGGTGGTCAGCTCGTGGAACTGGAGGGCCGAGAGGAGGCAAACCACGCCTTGGGGGATGCGCTTACAGACTTCGACCAGGGTGCGGTGCCTGGCCGGGCCTGCTCCGGCCGCCACGTACAGCCCCCGGCCCACCCGCTCCACCAGGCCCTGGCTGTAAAGACGGCTGAGAAGGATACGGGGGAGGCCTTCCTCGTCCAAGTCCCGAGGCCGCAGAACTCCCTTTTGCTTCACCAGTTCCAGAACGCGGTCGGTTTGGGGCGAGGGCATGGGGCCTCCTGTTACATAACCAAGGTACTTATTAATATTTACCTTGATTAGGTAACATATTTCCTTGGACCCCCACAAGCGTTTAAGGCATAGCCTTTGCTCGGCGGCCTCCTGGTGAATGTCTATCTTGCCGTTGATGGTGGGCCTATCCCAGCATGCGCGGGGAACACCTCACGGCCCTTGAGTTCCGCATGCCCGCCAACGGTTCATCCCCGCGGGTGCGGGGAACACATAGGAGCAAGGGTTTTATTGGTTGCGGCAGGCGGTTCATCCCCGCGGGTGCGGGGAACACACGAAGAACAACCGGCCTTTAATCAGCCCTATTTTTTTGACTGGGCGAATCATCAGCTTTTTCTTCGTTTTCCAGAGGTAAAAATGATACCAGTTTCAACCCGTCCATTTCAACCGGTATGCGCCGGTTCTGGCCGAAAGTATCGAAGTCGAACCCGGCCTCGTTGTTGGTGGTCCAGGCCATGACCGCATTGCCGGGGCCCAGGCCTTCCACAATGTTATGCCGGATCATCTCCCTTGCCTTGGCCGAAACACGGCCCAGGTAAACCCCGGCCCGGACCTCCAGAAGCCACAGGGCCAGGCGGCCCCGCAGCCTGGGTGGGGCGTTTTCAAGTACGGTGACCAACATCGCCTATGCCCTCCGGTTCGGGGAATGCCGGCCCCACCAAAACATCCTCCTGGCCGGGGGGCTCCATGCCTCCGGCCTGCAGGACCTGGTCTATGGTGGGGACGATTTTTTTCAGGACCCTGGATTGCCGGAAGTAATCCCGGCAGGCCAGGCGGGCCTGTCGCTCCGGGTTGTCGGCCCCGGCGGCCGCAGCCCTGAAGGCCAGGGGCACCACTGTCTCGAACTTGAACAGGTCAGCTATGTCGTAAACAAAGGACAGCGGCTTTCCGGAATGGATAAACCCCACCGAGGGTGAATATCCGGCTGCCAGGACCGCCGCCTCGGTTATGCCGTAGAGGCAGGCCGTGGAAGCGCTGAGGCTTTTGTTTATGGGGTCGGAACTATCCCACTGGGAGGGATCGTACGATCTGTTCCTCCACTTGATTTTGTATTTTTGGGCCAGGAGCTGGTACATGGCCTTTACCCTGGCCCCCTCCATGGAGCGCAGCTGTTCCAGGCTGCGGTTGGTGGGCGGTTTTTCGTTAAACCGCAACTCGTACATCTTGCGGGCCACTTTCAGCCTGGCCTGTTTGTCCGAGGCCAGCCGGACCTGGTAGATCAACCTGTCCGAGCGGGCCCCGCCGGGCTGTCCGGCGGCGTAAAGCCGGACCCCGGCCTCTCCCACCCACAGGAGCAGACAGCCCACCCGGGCGGCCAGGACCACGGCCGAGTGGGATATCCTGGCCCCGGGCTCCAGCATCAGGCAGGTCACGGAGCCGATGGGGATGTGGGTCCGCACCCCGTTCTTGTCCACCACCACAAAGGCGCCGTCCCGCACGTCCAAAAGTCCCTTTTCCACAAACAGGACCGACAGGCGGTCCTTTATCTTCAAGGGTTTCAGCTTGGGCAACATGGTTTTGATTCACCTCCTTTTATATAGTGGAAAATTGCCGGGCTCCAGCATCGCGTTTCGCTATTCGGTTTTCAAAGAACGATCCCGGCCTGGCTCAGGCCCGGCGGACCAGCATCAGCCCGCAGCCGAACCCCTTGGCCGGGCCCAGGCCCCTGAACAGGACAGAGCCAAAAAGGTCTGTATCCTTAACAGTCAGAAGGCCGCTGAAATCCAGGGAGGAGAAGGTTATCTCCCTGTTGCTCCTAAATTTTCTGAACCGCTGACGGCGGTATCCCTCCACCGCCACCTGACCGGAATCAAAGGTGAACCCGTTTTTCCCAGCCCTTTTCCCCAGCCAAAGCAGGCCCGCCTTACGGATCATTTCCGGCCTGGACGTCCACTTTTCCGGAGGAGCACCCTGTTCCTTGAGGCCGTTTTTATAATCCGCCACCACATCGTGACGCTGCTGGCGGCCCTGGGCATCCCTGCGCGAGACCACCGGGTTGACCCGCAGGGAAAAGAAAAGCTGCTGGCCCCGGCTCAGCCGGGGTTGGTAATCCTTGGTTTGGATCTGCCAGACATTTTTCGGACCTCGGGGTTTGCGGTCGGAGACGCAGTAGAAAAAAGGCAGCCTGCCTTCCTCTTCCTGGCGGAAGATGAAATCGCGCTTCCTGTCCGGTCCGTCAGAGAGAAGATCCTACAACAACTGGTGGGCTCCGTAGCCCATTTGGGCTTGGCCCAGGCCCGAGCCGAGCGCCTGGGCGGTACATCCGATCTTGGAAAAATACATCTCAGCTCACCTCCTTGCGCGTATACCCCTGGTTCTCAGTCCGGGCCGTAAACTGCCAGCGCCTGCGGGAGAGCAGACTATCTCGGGAGCTCATCCGCTGTACGGCCTCCACCCCCGGATCCGGGTCGCCGGGAAGGGTCCGGCCCTCCCAGTACATCTCCATGTTCCCGGTCGGTGCGACAAACCCGGGCAGAAAATCCTCCTGGCCGGAATCTTGGGTCAGGGCAAGGGCCATGGTTTCTGCTTGGACGATCCTGGGGTTGAAGGGCAGGCCCGGCGGGCAGGACTTGCGGCCCAGATAGGGGCAAAAGACCGGCCGTTGCAGGGCCTTGGCTAAGCGTCCCAGTTCCGGGGCCGCATCCCCCCTTTGCCACAAGCAGGCCCGGAACAAGGCCTCGCCCAGATAGGTCCGCCAGGACAGAACCGTGTTGAGCCTTTTGGAATGGACCATCTCCTCCCTGCGGGTGGCGTACCTGTCCTTGCCGTGGGGCATCTGCACGGTGTGGTAATCGGTCAGGGGCTTGCCCGGGGAGCGGACTGCCAGGGCCAGGCCCAGACCCCGGTTAAGGGCCTGGTGGGCCTCCTCGTCTTGGCGCTCGATCCCCAAAGTCCCGGCCAGCAGCCCCACCAGGGCCGACTTGGAAGGCCGGGGCCGGGTGGGCCGCTGCTCGCCCACGGCCGTGTCCCCCCAGGAGGCCAAGGGGCCGTAGAGATCAAAAACCAGAAACTCGGCCATCAGCCTTCCTCCACAAACCTGAGGATGGTCTCCAGGTCGCCCTGCTCTCCGGGCACGTTCATGATTTCCCGCGCAGAGGCGCATTGGCCGTAGGCCCGGTCCATCTTGTCTTGGAACTCTTCCAGGGCCTTGACCGCGTCCGGGAACATGTTCTTGCAGCGAACCGGATTAAGGAAAGCGGCGGCCAGGGAACGGGGCTGCTGGTCGCCCTTTTCAGCCATGATATAGGAGGCGCAGGCCCGGGAGGCGTAGGAGTTCTGCTTGCCGGTGGGGGCGACCATGGCCGCGGCCTCGGCCAGGGCCCGGCAGGCCTTTGCGGCCAAGCCGTCGGCCGTGGACAGGTTTAGTTCCAGCAATCGACGGTCCATGCAGATGTAGAGATAGAACAGCCCGGCCCCGAACTCGGCCTCGTTGATGTGTCCGGCCCCGACGTCCTCCTCGCCCTTGTTCAGGTCGTCCACAGCCGAGAAGTAATCCTGCTCCACTGCCGCTTCGTGCACACTCAGGGCATGCGCCACCTGAACCGAGGCCTCGGTGTTGAACCTGGTGGCGTCGGCCAGCATCCGGCCGAACAGGGCGATATCCACGGCCGTGTGGTCCTTGCGCAGCAATTTCAGATCATCATCGGTCGGGCCTTCCCCGCGCTGGGCCAGGGTATCGGCCAGGTCCAGCAGAACGGCCTCCTCCTCGGGGCTGAAGTGAGCCAGCTGCTTGATCAGGTACGAATCCTTGCTTTCCAGGGCTCCGAATTTGCCGGCCATTTCGCCGGCCCACTTGGCGGCCTTTTTCTCGGTCACGCCCTTCTCCACCAAGCGGTTGTAAATTTTCTGCCCCATGCGCCTGGTTCTGGTTCCCAAGTGCCCGGCCATGGCCTCCTGAAACAGGTCCGAGGTCCGCCAGGCCCGCTTAAGGCTCTGGGAGGAGATGCGTAGCCGCTGGGCCCCGCCCATGAAGGCGGTCTTGGGACGGCCCAGGTCGTCGCGGTTAAGATTGGCCGGGGGATAGGAAGTGAGGAGATGGAGTTGGATGAATCGGCTCATTTTTTATTTTCCTTTCGGTCTGTTGCGGTTATCAGGCGGCCTTGGTGTCGCTGCTGTCCGGGGCCAGGGCGTAATAATCGTAGGCCCAGGCCTGCTGCACGTTGGGACCCCAAAAGTAGATGTCCCGGGCCAGGGACCATACATCCGCGGTGTGGTCGAGCTGGGCCAGGACCCTGACCAGGCGGGGGTACAACTCAACCCTATCCGGGACCTGGATCAGTCTCCGGAACCGGAGCCCGCTGACCCGCTGGGGGCCTCCCGGCTTTTTGGGCAGGGCCATGAGTCTCCCCAGGGAGGGCGTTCTTTGGCCCTCGTCCCTGGCCGGGCGGGCCTTGACGTGGGCCAGGACCCCGGCGATCACGGCCAGACGATCTTGCTGGCCGGGGGGCCAGCCAGGAAGTCGGTTGTGGAGTCGGTGAAAGGCCGGGCAGAGCTGGACCTCCAGGACCGAGCGGCAGCGCCGCAGCTCGGCCCGTCCCCCGGAATCCGCCTTTTTCCCGGACTCTCCCTGGCTTGTGAGGTCCTCCCACCAGGCCACAATCTTTTTTCCGCATTCCTCCCACTCAAACTTGAACTCTTGGTTTTCCGCCATCCTCGTCTCCTTCAGCCACCAGAGGATTCTGGATCATCAGGGCCCAATTGCAGGGCGTTCATCATCTTCTTGTTTTTGGCCGACAGCATATGCCGCAGTTGATTCCTGGCCCGGGCTATCCGCTTGGGATCGGCCTGGCCGATCTGCCCCACCTGGGCCAGGTCGTCGAAAATGGCCAAACAAGCCCGGCGCAGGACCCTGAGCCACTTCAACTTCAACTCCCGCTCCGCCGGCGATTCGAATCCCACCTGTCCGTTTTCCACCAGGCTTTTCAGCTTGGACATGGCGGTGTCGTAAAAGTGGGGCTCCGTATCGGCCCAGAACCGGGCCTCCACATCGGGCAGGGATTTCTTCCGCCGATCGTCCCTTTCCGCGTACCAGGCGTTCTTAATGGCGTTGCCCACGGCCCAAGCCGCCAGTCCGGCCCCGCTGATCAGGAACTCGACAATCTCCTGGAAAACCTGGCGGTGCTCTTCCGGTAGGACCAGGATGGGCATCTGGCCTTCGATCCAGACGATGGCTTTTGCCTGCCCCATTACATATCCAAATGCCCAAACCCTTGGTTGCTGGGAGTTGTCCTCATCCTTGCCCATTTTCCAGTAGCGATCGTTATAGACCTGCACAACCGGGGCGGGCTTGATCTGGACTTTGTTTTTTGTGCTATCCCTGGAAGACTGGGTGAGGCCGAGCCAGTGGCGGTAATTAACCGCGCCGATTTTGGTGGCCCTCGCAAAATCCGCCCTTTCGGGGCTAAGGCTCATGGGGCTGAGAGGATGCCGCCAAACCCCGTCGTGATATTTTGGGCCATGCTTTTTGGTCTTGAAATCCTTGGTAAGGGGCTGGTCAACCCTGCCGCATACACTGCATCTACCCTTTTCGGGTCTGGAATGAGCTGAATCTGTTGTGACATGGACCAATAGATTTGTTCCGGGGCCACATTCTGGGGATAGATCTCTGGTTTTCCTTTTTCGCTGGATTTGGCTGGACCAAGCCAGGAGAACTTATCCTCCTCAGCCCTGTGGTCCGGGTTGCTGTTGAGATTGAGGAATAAGTCCTTGTTAAGGACATTGAGCCAGATCGTTTTCCACAGCGTGGCCCCCAGGATAACCGTGGTTAGAGGATCTCCTGTTCTAAGCGAGTCCCGGTATCCACCCCCGAACCCCCTGGCCAGGCTTTGGCGGTAAAAGAGAGCGGCGGCCAGGCAGGCCGGACACATCCCGCCCCCGGAGTCTCTTTTCACGAAAAAATCGCTGTTCTTTTCCTCGGCAAAATTGCCCGGGAAGTCCATCAACAACTTGCTCACCTTAAACTCGCTGGCTTTCCCCAACTCCCCCATATCCTGCATAAATCGGGGATAATCCCCGTCCAGGTTAAAGGCGTAGGCGTACTTCCCGAACTCGGCCTTAAGGGTCTCGGGAGGAGGCGGGTTCTTATCTAGTTCCCTCCAATCTCTCTCGCTTTGGGGCGGCAGGGTGGCCTGGACCAGTCCGATGAGAAACTGGATCAGGCCGCCGTTGAAATCGGGCCTGGCTGCGTCCAGGGAAACAAAAGGATCGTCGCCCTGGGGCCCGGGATCAGTAACCTCCCAGGGCGCGATCCATTCCAGGGACCCTTTGGCCCGGCGGGCCGGTATCCAGGCCTCCCGGATAAGGTTGAACGCCATAATCCCTCCTTTCTGCACGGGTTGCCGGTATATATTTTCATGAATCAATAGGCTATTGCTTTTAAAAGCCTGCTTGGCCGTGGTGTTTTTGTATAGTCCTCGCGGTCAGGCATCCGAGGGCGGCACTTCAAGACCCAGAGACGGGGAATAGCGAACCGTCTGGGGCCGGTGTTGCCGGTCAAGGCAGCGGCCTTGCCAGGCCTCCGCACCAGCGGGATCTCTTTCCAGGGGCAGCAGGATCACCCACTTGGTGTCGGGCATATGGGCCTTGGCCTGCTCCAGGGCCTGGGCCAAATCGCTGTCCCCGGGTTCGGCTTCGGAATGGACCCTGGCCCTGTTCACCTGTAATTCGCTCATTCTCCAGGCAAACGTGTCCGAACCGTCATGCCAGGGCCGAAGGCGAACCCCATCCCATTTGGCCAGCCTGACCCGGCTGGTCTCCTGCCCCAGGCGGGTGGGGGTTTCATCCCGCCAGGTTCCGCCCAGGGCTCCATAACCCTCGTCAAACTGGATGGTGTTGAGATCGGCGATGGAACCCGCGGCCATGCCCTTGCTGACAGCCTCCTGTTCCCACTGGCGCAGGTTTTCGGGGATAAGGTCCTGGGCCGGGTCCGAGTAGATCCCTTCGATCAGCTCCCGATAATCTCCTGGTAACGAGATAAGGTCGCGTTCACCAAGGGCCTTGGCGGTAAGCCACAGTTGCCCGTGGCGGCGATAGACCCAGGCTCCCTCCGGGAACATGCTCTCGTACCAGTCCTTGTCCGGCCGGTCCTGAAGGTGCGGGGACAGGACCATGAGGACGGCCCGGTTGCGGGGCCGGTCCGGGCGATAGTGGCGGTGCAACCTGCCGGCACGCTGAAGGACAAGGTCCATGGGGGCCAGGTCGGTTACCATGAAATCAAAATCAACATCCAGTGATTGCTCAGCCACCTGAGTGGCCACCACTATCCGTCCGGCCCGGTCCTTGGCCTGGCTGTGTTTCCCGAACCGGGCCACCAGGTCAGATTCAAGGGCCAACCGGTCCCCCAAGGCCAACCGGGCGTGGAAAAGGGTGACCTCCAGTTGGGGGGCCGCCTCGGCCAACCCGAGGCAGGCCTCCTGGGCGTCTTTGACCGTGTTCCTGATCCAACAGGCGCAACCGCCTTCCTCCGCCACCTGGATAAGGGCGGCCATGGCCTCCTCGGCCTGGGCGGTCATGTCCAGGGATATGGTCCTTTCCGCCCCTGGCCCATGACCGGAGGAGATCTCAGCCAGGCCTTCTTTTTGGACCAGGGTGATCAGCGGATAGTCGTCCCTGGACAGTGGAGAATCCCCGGTCCCCAGGGCTTTCTGAAAAGAGCTGACCAGGCGCTTCCTGAAATTCCCGGGCAATGTGGCCGAAAGGAGGATCATGCTGCCGCCCGTAAGGGCCTGACAACCGATTAAATGCTCCAGTTCCCGGTCCATGTAGGCATCGTAGGCGTGGACCTCGTCGACTATGATCACACTCCGGCTGAGGCCCAACAGGCGCAGGTTCTGGTGTTTCTGGGCCAGCACTGCGGCCAGGGCCTGGTCTATGGTGCCCATCCCCACCGGAGCCAGGAGGGATTTCTTGTTGTTGTCGGCCAACCAGGAAGCGCACTGGACTTCCGCGGCTTCGCCATCTTGCGAAGAGCTAGTCATAGACGGGCCCTCTGTGATCCGGCGGAACCGGTCGTTCATCCTCTTGGCGCTATGGGCCAGGACAATGGATTCCTCGCCCCCTGCAAAGAGGCGGGGCATCAGTTCGGTGAACCTGCCGAACATGGCGTTGGCCGTGGCCATGGTGGACAGACCCATGAACAGGCTTTCAGCCTCTCCCTGGGCCAGCAACCGGCAGGCCAGGACAAGCCCGGCCTCGGTCTTTCCCGCTCCGGTGGAATCCTCCACCAGGATCAGCTTGGGGCCGGGACACAGTTCCATGGAGGCGGCGTTATCCTGGACCGGGGTCGGCCGCTCCAGACCCGGAAACAAGGAGGAGAAGGTCATCTCTCCGGATGGCGGGCCGGGAATCAATCCGGCCAGGTCAACAGCTTCCCTGGCCTGGTCCAGGGCCAAGTCCCAGTATTGGCTCAACTCCATGGGCCGGTTCAGGTGTTTGAAAAAAGAGTCGTTGGAGGCGATCCAGTCGGCAGCCACGATGATCCCGGAGAGGAGCCAGGAGGAGCGCCTGAAGGCCTTTTCGGCTTGGAATGGGTCGCCTTCCGGCAGCCAGGGCTCGGGCCCCACGAGCAAAGCCGCCGCATCTTGGAAAAAAGCCTGGGCGGCGGCCATGTTTTCTGCGGGGAAATGCCGCTGTGCGGAGATGGTCCCTGTAGTTTCCTCCACCAATCCATGGTGCCAGGCCGAGGCGTTTACCCAGGGAGCCAATACCTCCTGCAGGTCGAACTCATCCCATCCCTGGGGAAGCCATTGGGGCCACTGCTCCTGGATTTGATTGAAAAGCGAGAACCTCCACAATTCCAGGGCCAACCGGGTATGACGGGGCTGAAAAACAAATCCTTGAAAGCTTGCGCTGAACTTCCCCAAGTCATGGCAGGCGCACAGAAAAGACACCGCCCGGATCAAATCACTTTCTTCCAATTCGGCCAGGCTCGCCAGCCTGGTCCGTAACAAGCGATCCTGCAGGAGCAGGGTCTGGGCCACGGCCGCTGCATCCAGGCAGTGATAGGCCAACTTATGCTGAGAATCATTTTCAGAGCCGCCTGACTTGCCCCAGTAATCAAAATATGGTTTCACTTGGCGGGGGTGCTCCTTTTATTGTATCTGACCTAATAAATAAAATAGTGCCCCTGTAGAAATTATACAACATAATTTTGTTAATTTAATTATCCCCCCCCAACTCATACCTGATCACTGATTTCTATGTCCACTTATTAAGTTCCATATCAATTCTTATCCTTGATTGCAATCCATTATATCTCTTTAATTTGGATAAGATAGGTTTCAATAATTTATTTCCAGCGCTTTATACAATACATTGACAAATTATAATTTGAGTCAATGTATAACATATTGTATAAAAATATATTACAATCAGCATCCATAAGAATATTTAGTCACTCTGGTGACTGTAAATGATTCTATAGAGCGCATTATGGTTTATGAATTGTATTCGCAGCCTCCTGACGCGGGGGATCTACAATACACGGAACGACTCCTTTAACTCCTATACCTGTATCCTGAACTTAATGAAGGGATGAGTTCGACTGCAACAATTAGGAGTAGTAACTCCTCAAAAACCAAAGGTAGACTCTAACCTATTCACAGCCATGAACAACGGAGACGAGGCCGGTACCCCCAACGCCGGTACCGCCTGAGCAACCCATTCTTCTTTGGTGGACAGTCGTAGAGAAAAGAAGAACAATTGAAGCAGCCCGGTTTGGCGCTTCAAGATGCCGATTGCTTTCCCCCTCACCAATTTGTCAAGCATGATACTACGTAAAAATCAGGAAGAATGGTTCCCCTCTTAATTACCTCCTTCCCAACTATGCCTATCTCAATATCAAATATTTCCCTTAATCATTCCCTGAGTGAAACCAACCCTGAATAATCGCTTGACATATCGGAGACTCAGCTCTTACTCTTTGCCCAAGAATGACTTGGCGTCTCGGAATTTGCAGAGACGTTGGTCTGAGCCAAATATGGCTCCCTTGCCGTGACCGGGGACAAGGGCGGCGAAAACCACCGATTCTCTATCCATACGAGAAGTCGGTAAGGAGCGGCCTGAGGATGATCCGGGGGTCAGAAGACCTTTTGCGGGCACATAATTCAAGTCCGTGAAGGACTGTACCGGGGGTCGGCGCCTGGAAAAAACCAGCAACGCCGATGACAAGGCCAAGAAGGTTTGGTGCAGTCTCCTATCCTAACGGATAGGAGGCTTTTTTATTGCGCTAGACTTGTCACCTCGCCATTGATTCAACAGGGTGTAAATTATGGAATCAGTCACACCTGAGCGGGTGTGGTGTTGGACCATTGCGGAAGTGGTGGGGCTATTGGTTTTCGCCCTACCAATTGCTACCGCTCCGGCCCGGGCCGCGGGCAACCAGCAGCCCCTTGAAATCACCGTCCAAAGCGACTCCCCCAAAGAGAAATCCACCCCCGGCTCCCAGGAACAGGAGACGGCCATGGAGGAGGTGGAGGTCACCTCCGAGAAGATCGAGACCGGCGAAGTGGACATGGAGCTCACCCCCGGCTTCTTCACCGTCATCGACCGGTCCCAGTTCCAGGGCCGGATGGAGAACGTGGCCGACGTGATCGAGAAGGAGGCCGGGGTCCAGGTCCGCCAGCAGGGCGGCCTGGGCGGGTTCTCCACCGTGTCTCTGCGGGGTTCCTCCAGCGACCAGGTCATGATCTATCTGGACGGCATCCTGCTCAACGACGGTTCCGGGGGCGGGGTCAACCTGGGCAACATCTCCTTGAGCGACGTGGAATCCCTGGAGATATACCGAGGGACCACCCCGGCCAATTTCAGCAAAGCCTCCATCGGCGGAGTGGTCAACATCAAAACCCTCAAGGTCCAAGAGGGCCTCAACGCCTCGGCCTCGGCAGCTTACGGCTCCTTCAACACCCGCCAGGCCTCGGCCTACCTTAACCACAACCTGGGCCGGTTCGATTATCTGATCTCCGCCGACTATTCCGCCAGCGACAACGATTTTGAGATATTCAACGACAACGGGACCCAGTTCAACAAGGACGACGACCGCTACGAGGACCGCAACAACGCCCAATACGACAAGGCCAACGTTCTGGTCAAGGCCGGATACGACCTGGGAGGCGGCTTTCGCCTGGACGGGATGAACCAGTTCTTTTACAAGGATCAGGGCCTGTCCTCCTGGAACAACTCCACCAAGACCGACGCCTCCCTGACCACCAAGCGCAACATCTCCACCCTGCGCCTGAGCAAGGACAACCTGACCAGCCTCCACCTCAACGCGGCCCTGCGCCTGGATTACCTGTGGCAGGAGGAGGAGTACGACGACCGCCACGACGGCATCGGCCTGGGCAGGCAGCTCAACATCTACAACACCGACCGCTACGGGGCCAACCTGTTCGTGGAATGGCCCACCCGGTACCAGATCGCGGCCATCAGCGCCGATTTCCACTACGAGGACTATCTACCAGAGGACAAGCTGGGGATCGACAACCCTCATTCATCTGACCGGATTTATTTCTCGGTGGCCCTCCAGGACACCCTTTTTCTCCTTAACGAGCGCCTGACCATCACCCCGGCCCTGCGCTACACCTGGCTCAAGGATCACCTTGACAGCGCGGTAAGTTCCTACGGCCAAGTCCTGGAAGGCCGGGAAAGGTCTGAGCAGTATGTCAACCCTCAGATCGGGCTGAAATTCCAGGCCTTGCCTTGGCTGGCCCTCAAATCCAACCTGTCCCAATACGTGCGCGAGCCCAACTTTTACGAACTGTTCGGCGACCGGGGCTTCCTGGCCGCCAACGAGGACCTGGAGGCCGAATCCGGGATCAACTTCGACGTGGGTCTGGAGATCAGCCTGACCCCCAAGGTCTTCCATCTGGACCGGCTCTTTGCCCGGGCGGCCTACTTCCGCAGCGACGTGGATGACATCATCATTAGGGTCTACGACTCCTACGGGGTAGGGACCTCCGAGAATATCGCCCACGCTGACATCCAGGGAGTGGAACTGCAGCTTAACCTGGATTTCCTGGAATATTTCCGGTTCAGCGGCAACGCCACCTTCCAGAAGGCCGTCAACCACGGCGAAATAAAGGTTTTCGAAGGCAAGGAGTTGCCCGGCCGGTTCAACCAGTCCTACTTCGCCAAGCTGGAGTTCAACTGGGAGGGGTTGAAGATCTACGGCGAGTACCAGGCCCAGAAGGGGATGTACTACGACACGGCCAACCTGCTCCCGGCCGAGGACAAGAACGTGGTCAACGTGGGCGTGTCCTACAAGCTCTGGGGGGCCACAGTCGATTTCGAGGTCCGCAACGTGGGCGACGACGCCTACGAGGATTTCAACGGCTACCCCTCGGCCGGCCGGTCCTTCTGGCTGACCCTTAGGTACGACTACTGAATCATGAAAAGGAATGCAGGCAACAAAACCTGACTAATACAAACGGAACACAAAAACCAGCAAAGGAGTTAAGGAAATGGAGCCCCATCCGATTCTGCGAGCAAAATTGAGATCATCCTTAATCCACACCTTTCTGATCGTGGCCCTGATTCTAGGCCTGGGCGGTGCGGCCCTGGCCGACACGGCCGCCCTGACCACCTGCGCCCCGGATTATTCCGCCGGGGCCACCGCCGTCATCGACGTGGATCCGGTGGGCGGGCCCAGAGGCAACCAGGTGGACATCCTTCCCACCTCAATCTCGGACCTGATCATGCGCTCCTACGGCGAGTATTTCTACCGCATCGAGCGATACAAGTCGGACAGCGTGGCCAAGTTCCACATCTCCGATCCAAAGACGCCCCTGTGGCAGTACTCCACCCTGGACAGTCCGGACCAGGTTTCCAACAACCCCCACGATATGATCTTCGCCAGCCAGACCAAGGCCTACATGCCCATGTACGGCAGTACCGTCATCTGGATCGTCAACCCCAGCGCCACGGACGAGGCCGGCTTCAAGACCGGTATTCTGGACATTACCCACTACGCCGACTCCGACGGCATTACCGAGATGCACGAAGGGATCATTGTCGGCGGCAAGCTGTTCGTGATGGTTCAGCGCATGGACCGCGACAATAGTTGGCTGCCGACCAACAACGCCTATATCGCCGTGTTCGACGTGGCCACGGATACCGAGATCGACACCGGCATGGGCGTGGCCGAGGGATTGATGGGTATTCCCTTGGAAGGCAACAGGCCGATCAATTTTGTTTATGTGCCTGTGATGAACAAGCTCATCTTCTCCTGCGCCGGCAAACTGCCCACTGGCGCCGCCACCGGCTACGAGTACACCGGCGGGATCTATTCCTTGGATCCGGATACCTACGAGGTGACCAAACTGATCGACGACGGCGACGCGGATAACCATCCTTACGGCGGCATCGGCTGCATGGAGGTGGTCAATCCCACCAAAGGCTACTTTGTGGGTTACGCTGGCTACAGCAACGCCTCGGTTTACCCCTTCAACCCGACCACCGGTGAGGTGGGCTCGGCGCTGAGCCAGTTGTCCAACAAGAACATCACCATCGCCAATTCGGGCGGCCTTATGACCGATAAAAACAATTTGGTCTGGGTAACCAACCAGACCGATGCCCAGGTGTTCATCCTCAATCCCGATGACGACTCCGTTGACGAGATTATAGACACCAGCCTCAATCCGCTCACCGTCGCTTTCTGCGCCGACCCGGGTGGGCTGAGCACCTGGACGGCCAATTGGTACAGCAAGTTGCTGGACCGCGAGGCCAATCAGGATGAACTGACCGCCACGGTGGCGGCCCTCCAAAGCGGAACGCAGACCGCCCAGGGCCTGGTCCAATACCTGGTCAACAGCGATGAGTTTGTAAGCCGCGACGTCACCGACGCGCAGTATATCGAGATTCTGTTCCAGGCCTTTTTCAACCGTAGCGCCACAACAACCGAGCAGAGCTACTACCAAGACTATCTTTCCCAGAGCGGCACCCGTGACGGGCTTGTGGCGGCCTTTATCAGCACCAGCGCTTTCTGGCGTTCGTGCAAGGTGTTGGGCGTCCAGGCTTTCTAAAATAAGGGCAACCTCTCTCCCCCAGCCGATTTCAGGCCGGGGGCCTCTCTTAAGGAAATCCCTCGTGATGGGATCGATGAATATAATCAGACGGGCGCTGCTCGGGGCTGCGGCGGTTTTGATTTTCCTGGCCGGCGCTCCGGCTTGGGGAGGATCGACCACCGAGCCCCGGGTTATGCCCGATCCGTCCGGCAATTTCAAAATGATAGACTACTTCGGCCGGGAGCGGCTGATCAAGCGGCCGATTCGACGCGCCATCGTACTGGGCGGAGCGGCCATGGAGACCGTCTGGGCACTGGGCGCCGGAGATCTGGTCGTGGCCCGCTCCCAGTGGACCAACTGGCCCCCGGCCATGGCTCAGCGGCCCTGCATCGGCTCCAGTTCCCGGCCCAACCTGGAGCTGATCTGGAAGCTCCAGCCGGATATCATCCTTGCCGACGGCTATTTTTTTGGGCCGTTACAACTGATAGAGTCGTTGGGCGTGCCGGTTGTTTCCGTAAACGGTTACTTCCAGGCCAAGGTCAAGGGCATGGTTCGGGCCCTGGGGCAGCTGTTCGAGCGGACCGACAGGGCCGAGGAACTGCTTGACGCCATTGACCGGCTTTCTGATCTTTTGGCCGACCGGGTGGGGGGGCTGAACGATCTGGACCGGCCCAAAGTATTCATGGGCTACGGGCAACAGTTCTATATCACCTCCAACGCCAAACGAGGCCGGCGGTTGATCAGCCTGGGCGGCGGGATCAACATCGCCGACGCGCTGCCATTCCCCTGGCAACGGGTTTCGGCCGAATGGCTGGTGGCCCAGGCTCCGGACTACCTGGTGATCCAGGCTGATGCGGGCAGGATCGGCTACAGAGTGCCTGACCGCGATTTCATGGTCGCCCATCAACGGGAGGTGATGAGCCGCCCGGGTTTGCGCAGCCTGTCCTGTACTGCCAAGGGGCGGGTCCTGCTTATCGACAACCGCATCACCTACGGCCTGCGCAACCTTATCGGAGCCTTGCACCTGGCCAAGGCCTTTCACCCCGATCTAATGGCGGATATTGATCCCCTGGAGACTCACCGAAAATTGATGGACCGCTTTTTTGGTATGGAGATGGACGGGTGTTACTTCTTTCCATGAACCGCAATTTTAGTCCCAGTCGACAGATTTTCTGCCTGGCCGCCCTGATGGCGGTGGTGATGGGCCTCGTTTTTGTGGCCACATCAGTGGGCTTGTCCGGATTCGGCTTAAAAACCGTAATAAGCGCCCTTTGGAACTGGCTCACCCAGGCGGCCAATGAGTCGGATCTGACCCGGATGATTGTTTTTGAACTGCGGTTGCCCCGTGTCCTGCTGGCCCTGGTGGCCGGGGCGGGCCTGGCCCTGGCCGGCACCGGGGTCCAGGGGGTGCTCATGAACCCCCTGGTAAGCCCCTCGGTGCTCGGAGTCAGCGCCGGGGCGGCCTTTGGCGCGGCCCTGGCCCTGGTTCTGGGGGTGGATCTCCTGGGCGCCGGACGATATCTCGTGGTGGCCAACGCCTTTGTCGCCGCCTCAGGGGCCATGCTGTTGGCCTACGCCCTGGCCCGGCTGCGCCGCAGCAGCAGAGAGACCATTATCCTGGCCGGTATCGCCGTGGGCTACATCTTTTCCGGGCTGGTCTCCCTGCTCCAGTACATTGCCCGGGACGAGGACCTCAGGTCGGTGGTTTTCTGGCTCATGGGCTCCCTGTGGGACGCCCGAATGGAGACGGTCATCCTGTTAACCCCCATTGTCCTGGCCGGCCTGGCAATTTTACTTTTTCTGGCCTGGGATCTGAACGCCCTGGGCGCGGGCGAGGAGATGGCCCACAGTCTGGGGGTCAGGACCGGCCGGACCCGGCTGCTGGCCCTTCTGACCGCCACCTTTCTCACCGCCTCGGTGGTGGCCTTTACCGGGTCGATCAACTTCGTCGGCCTCATGGCCCCCCACATGGCCCGGAGCCTGGTGGGTTCCGACCACCGTTTCGTGGTCCCGGCCTCGGCCCTGGTGGGGGCCGGGTTGCTCCTGGCCGCGGACACGGTCGCCCGGAGTCTGGTCTGGCCGGTGGAGATGCCGGTGGGGGTGATGACATCCCTTCTGGGTGGTCCGTTCTTCATCTATCTCCTCCTGTGGCGCAAGAAGGACTGGTTGTCATGAATCTCACGGCCAAGGATCTTGATTTCGCCTACAACAGCCGGCCTGTGCTGGAACGGATCTCGCTCATGCTCAACCCTGGCCGGCTGACCGTCCTGATCGGGCCCAACGGCTCGGGCAAGTCCACCCTGCTGCGATGTCTGGACGGGGTTCTCAAGCCTCGGCAAGGCTGTCTCTTCTTGGAGGATCAGGAACTGAGCCGTCTCACCGCCCGGGAGCTGGCCCGCAGGATCGGCTATGTCCCCCAAAACGCCTCTCCCCTGACCTCGACCACAGTGTCAGAGATCGTTCTTTTGGGAAGGCGACCCCACCTTCGTTTCCGGATCAGCGATCAAGACCGGGACAAGGTGGCCGAGTCTCTGGATGCTCTGGGCCTTACCGGATACTCAGGCCGGTTTTTCGACGAACTGAGCGGCGGAGAAAAGCAGAAGGTGATTCTGGCCCGGGCCCTGGCCCAGGAGACCAAGATCCTGCTCCTGGACGAGCCCACCAGCAACCTGGACTTGCGTCACCAGTTGGAGGTGCTGGACCTGCTCACCAGCCTGAAAAAAACCAGGCGGCTCAGCCTGGCGGTTAGCCTCCACGATCTTAACTTGGCCGCCCGCTACGCCGACGACCTGGTCCTCCTCCACCAAGGCCGCATAGCGGTTGCCGGACCTCCGGAGCAGGTCCTCACCCCGGACAGCCTGGCCAGGGTTTACGGAGTGCGAGCCCTGGTCAAGCCAAGCGACAAAGGCCGGTTGCACATTGATGTCCAGGCTACCCTCCAACCTGAACCGGAAGTTGAGGGCTGATCCAGTGGAGCAAACCGCTATTACGCTTTTTGGTCTGGTCTTTTTCTATTGGGCCGGGCGTTGCGTCCGGAAAGCGAGTCTGTGAGCATGAGCCAACCCCAAGCCCAACCTATCCAGTTCCCGATCCGGTCCATGCACCGGGCCTTTCCCTTCAGCGCCATTGTGGGCCAGGAGGAGATGAAGCTGGCCCTGATTTTGAACGCCGTCCACCCTGGTGTGGGCGGGGTTCTGATCCGGGGGGAGAAGGGCACGGCCAAGTCCACCACGGTCCGCTCCCTGGCCGGGCTGCTGCCGGAGATAGAGGTGGTCCGGGGCTGCCGCTTCGGCTGCGACCCGGAGGCCCCGGAGCTGTTCTGCTCCGACTGCCGTTCCAACGGCCACCCCCGGGAACGGGAGAGGCGACCGGTGCGGGTGGTGGACCTGCCCCTCAACGCCACCGAGGACATGGTCCTGGGCGGGCTGGACTTCACCGGGGCGGTCAGGACCGGACAAAGGCTCATCTCCCTGGGCCTGCTGGCCCGGGCCAACCGGGGGTTCGTCTATGTGGACGAGGTCAACCTCCTGGACGACCATCTGGTGGACATCGTCCTGGACGCGGCCGCCTCGGGGGTCAACGTGATCGAGCGGGAAGGGATCTCCTTCCGCCACCCGGCCCGGATCATCCTGGTGGGCAGTATGAATCCGGAGGAGGGGGAGCTGCGGCCCCAGCTCCTGGACCGCTTCGGCCTGGCCGTGGAGGTCAAGGGCGAGCCCGAGGTGGGCGACCGGGTGGAGCTAATGGAACGCAAGGAGAAATACGACCACAACCCGGAGGGCTTTGCCGCCTCATTCGCCCAGGAAGAGGAGAAGCTGGCCCAAGCCGTGGTCCGGGCCCGGGAGCTGCTGCCCAAAATCAGACTGGAGCGGCGGGTGGAGGGGTTCATCTCCTCGCTGTGCCTGGAGAACAACGTGGCCGGGCACAGGGCCGACCTGGTCATCCGGGAGGCGGCCCGGGCCCTGGCCGCCTATGAGGGCCGGACCGAGGTCGGCGAGGACCTGGTCATCCGGGTGGCCCCCCTGGCCCTGCTCCACCGCCGCCGGGATCCCCTGCCTCCGCCCCCGCCGCCCCCTCCGCCGCCGGAGGAGCAGGAGGACCAGGAACCGGAGGAGCCGCCCGAGACCCCGCCCGACGACCAGGACCAGGAGGAGGACCAGGAAAACGACGACCTGGACGAGCCCTTTGACCTGCCCCTGCCCGAACCGCCCGAGCCCCCCCAGGACCAAGACACGGATGACGGGGAGGAGGAGCAGATCTTCGAGGTGGGCCAGACCTTTAAGGTCAAGACCCTGCGCCAGCCCAAGGACCGCCGGTTGCGCCGGGGCTCGGGCCGCCGCTCCCCCACCCGGACCAGCCAGAAACAGGGCCGCTACGTCAAGGCCGATCTCAACCGGGAGAACAACGACCTGGCCCTGGACGCCACCCTCCGGGCCGCGGCCCCCTACCAGCTCCGGCGCAAGGGTTCATCAGGCCTGCAAGTCTGCGTCCACGACCAGGACATCCGGACCAAGGTCCGGGAAAAGCGGATCGGCAGCTTTCTTCTGTTCGTGGTGGACGCCTCCGGGTCCATGGGGGTCCGGGCCCGGATGATCGCCACCAAGGGGGCCATCCTGTCCCTGCTTTTGGACGCCTACCAGAAGCGGGACAAGGTCTGTTTGGTGACCTTCCGCAAGACCGAGGCCCAGGTGAACCTGCCGCCCACCTCGTCCATCGACCTGGCCGCCCGGCTGCTCAAGGAGCTGCCCATCGGCGGCCGGACCCCGGTCTCGGCCGGTCTGGCCGAGGCCCACCGCCAGCTGAGCAACCATTTGAGCAAGGAGCCCGAGGCCCGGCCCATCGTCGTCGTCATCACCGACGGCAAGGCCAACTCCGGCCTGGGGACCGAGATGGAACCCCTCCAGGAGGCCCTGGCCATGGCTGGGCGGCTGGGCCGGGAGGAACGGGCCAAGTTCGTGGTGGTGGATACCGAGCCCCAGGGGATCGTCCGTCTGGGCCTGGCCGCCCGCCTGGCCCGGGAACTGGGGGCCGAATACTTCAAGATAGAGGATCTAAAAGCCCAGGAACTGGTGGAGATAGCCAGGAGGAACAGCTAATTGTCTGAAACCAGCAACTACCCCTTCGCGGCCCTGGTGGGCCAGGAGCAGCTTAAACTTGCGCTCATTCTCAACGTCATCAACCCCACCCTGTCCGGGGTGCTCGTCCGGGGCGAAAAGGGCACGGCCAAGTCCACCGCGGTGCGGGCCCTGGCCCGCATCCTGCCGGAGATAAAGACCGTGGAGCACTGTCCCTTCCAACTGGGTCCGGATGAACTGGGCGGCCCCACCTGCCAAGACTGCCCCAGGGCCGAGTGCCGGGCCAAGGTCCTGGCAGGGGAGGAGGTGCCCTTGGTCTCCCGCCGGGTCCGGGTGGTGGAGCTGCCCGTGGGCGCCACCGAGGACCGGGTGGTGGGGACCATGGACCTGGAGCGGGCCCTCAAGGAGGGCGAGAAGCACTACGAGCCCGGGCTCCTGGCCGGGTCCCATAGGGGCATCCTCTATGTGGACGAGGTCAACCTTTTGGACGACCACGTGGTGGACGTGCTCCTGGACTCCGCCGCCATGGGGGCCAGCACCGTGGAGCGGGAAGGGGTCTCCTTCACCCATCCGGCCCGGTTCACCCTGGTGGGCACCATGAACCCGGAGGAGGGGGACTTGCGGCCCCAGCTCCTGGACCGCTTCGGGTTGTGCGTTCAGGTGGCGGGTTTGCGCAAGGCCCAGGACCGGGTGGAGATCATGGTCCGCCGGGCCGCCTTTGACGAGAACCCGGAGGCCTTCAGCCGCCAGTGGCAGGAGGAGGACCAAAAGATCACCGAACGGATCAGGGAGGCGGCCGGGCTTTTGGATAAGGTGGAGGCAGACAAGGCCGCGCTGACCGGCATCGCCGAGATGTGCCTGGCCGCCGAGGTCCAGGGCCACCGGGCCGACATCATTATCCTCAAGGCGGCCAAGACCCTGGCCGCCTGGGAGGGCCGGACCACGGTGGAGGAAAAGGACGTGGAGCGGGCCGCGGCCATGGCCCTGCCCCACCGCATGCGGCGGCTGCCCTTTGAGGACATCGGGGCCGCCGGGAAGTGACGCAAACCCTTGCCGCGATCAGGGCCAACTTCCTGGTCCTGACCCTGACCGAGAAGTGCAACCTCAGTTGCACCTACTGCCCAAGAGTATCGTCATGTACGTTTCAGTAGGCCTATGCCTGGAGATCGAGACCTGTCGCTCGGATAAGCCGTTGCCTTCGGATTATTTTCCGAGCCGAACCTTAATAATTTATTGGAAGAAAGGCCGTAACAATGTCCCGCCGAAAAGTCCTCCTCTATACTGCCGGGAGCAACAGCCTGCCATCTTGGAGCCGGGCCTATTCACGTTTGAACCAGGAGGACCCTGACCAACTGAAGTTTCTGGCCCGGAGCGGCGAGGATTTGGTCCAGGATGACGCCCAAGAAAACTTCATTAAAGAGGCCTCCTCAGCCGATTTAGTCGTTTTTCATCTCAGCGGCGGTAAGTCCTCATGCGGTTGTTTTGATCGACTTGTGGATGCCGCCCGGCAGGCTGGAGCGAAAATCCATATCCACCCCGCCGACGAGGAGGGGCTCATCCTCTCCCGTGGGATTTCATCCGATTTTAACGGGCCTCGTTATCAAGACTGGGTTCAGTACCTGCTTCATTCCGGCGACGAAAACAGGTACCAATTCCTTAGGAGCGCTGCCGGTCTACCCGCGGAACCTCCGATTCCCATTTCCACCCAGGGGCTCTACCATCCCGACCTTGGGATCAGGGAAGACCTTTCCTCCTACCTGGAAGGGCTTGGGCTATCCCAGACCGATCTTACCCAGCCCACTAGGCCGGTCATCGGGATCTGGTTTAGGACCTATTTTTTCCAGGAAGGGGAACTGGAGGCCATGGACGCCATCATCCGGTCCGTGGAGGAGCAGGGGGCTATCCCGGTGGCCTGCTATTACCGCCGCTATCCTCGTCCCCTGATCGAATCCAAGGACACGGCCTGGGTCATCCAAAATTATTTCCAACTTCAGGGCCAGACCATCATCCACTGCCTGATCAACCCCATGACCTTCTCCCTGTCCCTGCTCCGCCCCGGCGAGGAAGCCCTCCTCGAAAGATTGAATGTGCCCGTGCTCCAAGCCATGCCTCTGACCTCGGACAAAGAGTTCTGGGAGACCACGGACCAGGCCGTAAAGCCCATGGACGTGAGCATGGCCGTGGCCGCGCCCGAATTTGACGGCAACCTCATCGCCGTGCCCTCTTCGGTAAAGGAAGACCTGGGCCGGGACCCCCTTACCGGGGCCAAACTAATCAGAAGCCTGCCCTTATTGGAGCGTATCAACAAGACAGTGGCTTTGGCCATCAACTGGGCCAAACTGGCTATCAAGCCCAACTCCCAGAAAAAGGTGGCTATCGTCTTCCACAACAACCCGCCCCGCAACGACAAGATCGGCTGCGGGGTGGGGCTGGACACGTTCGCCAGCGTGTTCGACCTGTTGGGCAGGCTCAAGGAGGAGGGCTACGGGGTGGAGCATTCCCTGGCAGATTGCCAGGAGCTGGCCGAGGCCATGGTGGCCGGGCTGTCCGTGGACCAGCGCTGGCTCACCCCGGCGGACATGGCCGCCCGGGCCGCTGACCGGGCCGGAGCAATCCACCACCAGGCCTGGAACAAGGAGTTACCGGAAAAGAACACCCGGGCCATGGCCGAGGACTGGGGGGAGAGCCCGGGCGAGCTGTTCGTTCACGAGGACCAGGTTCTGATCAACGGACTGATCCTGGGCAACGTCTACGTGGGCATCCAGCCGCCCCGGGGTTTTGTGGAGCGGCCGGAGATGATCCACGACCCCTACATGTCCCCCTCCTGGCACTATCTCTATTACTACCGCTGGATCAGGGACGTGTTCCAGGCCGATGCGGTGATGCACATCGCCAAGCACGGCTCCCTGGAGTGGCTGCCCGGCAAGAGCGTGGCCCTGGGTCCGGAGTGCTACCCGGATCTGGCCATCAACACCCTGCCCAACATCTACCCCTACATCGTCAACGACCCAGGAGAAGGCACCCAGGCCAAGCGGCGCTCCTACTGCGCCCTGATCGACCACCTTATCCCGGTGATGACCAACGCCGAAAAATACGAGGGCCTGGCCGAGGTGGACAACCTGGTCCTCCAGTATATTCAGACCAAGGCCACCAACCCCACCCGGCTGCCCGTGGTCCGGGACCAGATCTGGGAGGCCGTGGAACAGGCCAATCTCCAGCGGGACCTGGAGATGGAAAAGGACCAGGCCCTGGACAACTTCGAGGAGTTCCTGGAGAAGCTCCACTCCTATTTGAGCGAGTGCGCGGACACGGCCATCTCCGACGGGCTCCACATCCTGGGTATTCCGCCCCAGGGGGACGCGCTCACCGAGCTCACCACCCAGATGGTCCGGATCAACAACGGCCCGGTGCCCTCCTTGCGGGAGTCTGTGGCCCGGCACTGGGGCTACGACTACGACGAGCTCCTGGCCGAGCGGGGCAAGGCCGACCCCACCGGCCGGCACCCCACCTACGCCATGGCCCTGGAGGCGATCCACCGGACCTGTATGGAGATCGTGGCCGCCACCATCGCCGGCCGGGAGCACCCCCTGGTCAATGAAAATCCAGGAATAGCCAAGGTACAGGAATTCCTAAAAGAAACGTTGCTGCCCAACCTGGCCCGGACCACGGACGAGATGGAGGCCGCGGTACACGCCCTTAACGGCAGGTTTGTCCGCACCGGGTCCTCGGGAGCGCCCACCCGGGGCCAGACCGACGTTCTGCCCACGGGCCGCAACTTCTACTCGGTGGACCCCCAGAAGCTGCCCACCACCTCGGCCTGGAAGGTGGGGGTGGCCCTGGGCGACGACCTGGTGGAACGCTACCGCCAAGAGACCGGCTCCCCGCCGGACAACGTGGGCATGCTCATCTGGGCCACCTCCAACATGCGGACCTATGGCGAGGAGCTGGCCCAGGCCCTGTACATGATGGGCCTGCGGCCGGTCTGGAACGCCCGCAGCGGCCGGGTGGAGGGGGTGGAGGTGATCCCCCTGGAGGAGCTGAAATTCCCCCGCATCGACATCACCTTCCGCACCACCGGGCTTTTTCGGGATGTTTTCCCGAATTTAATGGAGATGCTGGACCAGGCGGCCCGCATGGTGGCCGCCCTCAAGGAGCCGCCCGAGTCCAACTTCCTGCGGCGCAACGTGATGCGGGAGGCGGCCGAGCTGGAGAAGCAGGGGCTCAGCCCCGAGGACGCGGTCCGCAAGGCCTCCTTCCGGATCTACTCCGACCCGCCCGGGACCTACGGGGCCGGGGTGGCCGCAGCCGTCGACGCCAAGGCCTGGGAGACGGCCGAGGACCTGACCGAGGTCTGGCTGTCCTGGGCCGGGTACGGCTACGGCCAGGGCGAATACGGCGCCCCCATGAAGGACGAACTGCGCCGCAGGCTTTCCGACATCAAGCTCCTGTTCAAGAGCGACGACTCCCGGGAGTACGACATCCTGGGCTCGGACGACTACAACGCCTACTTCGGGGGGTTCTACTGTGCGGTCAAAACCACTTCCGGGAGTCTGCCCCGGGCCTACATCGGCGACGCCTCGGACCCTGACCGGGTTAAGAACCGCTCCCTCCACCAGGAGGCCAAGCACGTGTTCCGCTCCCGGATATTGAACCCCAAGTGGATCGAGGGGCTCATGCGCCACGGATTCAAGGGCGCCGGAGATCTTTCCGGCCAGGTGGACCACGCTTTCCATTGGGACGCCACCTCCAAGGTCATGGAGGACTGGATGTACGAGGGTCTGGCCGAGAAGTACGCCTTTAACCAGAAGATGCGGGAATGGCTCAAAGAGGTCAACCCGCACGCTTTGCAGAACATCGCCGAACGCCTCCTGGAGGCCATCAGCCGGGAGATGTGGAACACCGACCAGGAAACCAAGGAACGGCTGGAATCGATCTATCTGGAAATTGAAGGCGACATCGAGGACGGACTGGGCTGAGGACTTTGTGCTCTATTTCCGGAGAGTGCCGTTGCTATGAGGGACGTATCGAATTTGGAAGTGGCCCTGGTTCACCCCCGGCTGGAGTATGGCCAGATCGAGGCCAATCGGGCCGAGATACTCAGGCAGGTGGAAGAGGCCGCCTTGAACGGGGCCCGGATTATCCTGACCACTGAGATGGTGGTTTCAGGTTACTCGTTCGAATCCCGGAGCGAGATCGAGCCGCTGGTGGAGACCGACCAGGGCCCGACTATAACCGCCCTATCAGCCCTGGCCACTCGATTGGGAGTTTATGTTTGCCTGGGTCTGGCCGAGGTTGATCCCGGCACAGGGCTTTACTACAACTCGGCCTTTATCCTGGCTCCGGACGGCCGACGGGCTCGACGACGGAAGGTTTCGGCAGAGCCTAAGTGGGCCTGTCCCGGGCCCTGCCGCCAGGCTGACACCATGGACAGCCCCTGGGGCCGATTGGGGGTCTTGATATGTTCCGAGACTTACTACAGTCTCCTGGTTCGAACCATGGTCCTGAAGGGTGTGGATCTTCTCCTGGTGCCGGCCAACTGGACCCCGGCCGGGCTGAACCCCGAAACGATTTGGCGGGCCCGGGCCTTGGAGAACGGGATCAACCTGGCCGTGGCCAATCGGGCCGGCCTGGACCGGCGCATGGATTTCGATCGGGCCAGGTCGGTGATGATCAATCCTCAAGGAAGGTTTATCAGGAGCGGCGGCGGGGCGGACTCCCTGATCATCCATACCCAATTGCCCCTGGTTGAGGGAAAGCTGGACCCTTCGCCCCGATTGGCCCGACTGGCCAACAGGACACCTGCTCTGTACCACTATCTCTGCGCCGATCTGCGAATGATAAAGGACCCGACCTCTTTTTTCGGTTTGCCAAAACCAGGCTGGCTCCAGGTCCGGGCCTTGGCCGGGGACCTGTCCAAAATACAAACCCTGAAAGACCCTGACTTCGGTCCCGGCCCGGCCCGGCTGACGATCCTGCCCCGGGTGAGTTCCTCGGACTGGCCCCTGGAGCGCCTGACCGGGCTGGCCCGAGAGCGAGACGGAGCGGTCTTTGCCGAACTCGTAGACGGCTCGGGCGCCAGCTTGGTCCTTGTCGGTCCGGAGGGAATTTCTTCTTTTAACCCGGACAGGCTTACCGAGCCGGCCGTGGCCGATTTCGGACCGGCCAGGTTGGGCTTGGCCACCCTTGAGGCGGCCCTGCATCCGGAACTGATCGCCGCCATGGCCAAGCGGGGCTGCGATGTGGTCCTGGTCTCAGGCGGCCGATTGGAAGAGGGGGAGCAAGCTGTCCTCTCGGCCAGGGCAACGGGAAAAATAGCTCTGGTCGGAGCTTTTGAAAACCTGGCCCTAATCAGCCTCCCGCACCAGGGACCCCTGCCTTGGCCGGAACTCCTTGCGTTTCCCCCTAACTCCGCCGCTCTGGACCTGAACACTGATTTGATAAGAGATCGGGCCTTCCAAGATCGTTTGGATTACCTGCAGTTGCTGAGGAGTGAGTAAAATCCCCAATAAGGAGCATAACCAAATGATAAGCCATGATATTTATCTTTCTACCAGAAACCGTGAAGTAATATTTGGATAACAGTCGTTATCGCAAGGTGATTGACCGGAACATTTTGGGAGAGGTATGCTCGTCATCAATTACTCGGACGTCCTGTTGGCTCTGAAAGAGAAACCCCCAATGAGTTTCGGGATCGAATGTTTGATGCTGTACTTTAACGGATCGCCGGTTCAGAAAAGGAAGATTAGAGAATTGAAACTGGCTTTGCGGGATACTTATGGATTTCATTCACCATGTGCTGTTAGGCTGCCCGGTTTTGCGTGGGCGCGGTGCGGTGAAGCTGATCTCCTTTCAAATTGAGGCGGAATTATGGACGATCGCGCGGATGTCTTCGAGAAGCATTATGAGGAGTATCTGGCCCGGCTCGCAGGAGTCGATTTGGATTCGGTGGCTGACAGGCTCGGTCTGCTCAAGGACGAGGGCCAAGTCTATATCATGTTTTATGGAGAGCGCTATGCCATCTCGGCATCGGGCATAACGGATGAATCGGGCAGGGCGACCGACTACCCTACTGCGGTGATTCTGTGCCAATACATTCTCGGCTGCCCATCCGCGCCGCACCCGGACCAAAGTTGGGTGTCGTTCAAGGACTTCAAGGCTGCCTCGCATTTCACCAACGTTAACTTTTTCGCCAGCGACACGGAGCGCGCGTTGGCCAAGGCCTTTGCGGGCCGGTTGAAGGAGTTACGGCGCGTATGCGTCGCTTTGGGCGGGGTGGAGGATACCCTGGACCTGGCCTATGACTGCATCTACCAGTTTCGGGCCTTGCCGCGGGTAGAGTTGCTGCTGTTGTTCAACGACGGTGATGACGAGTTTCCTGCCCAAGGATCCGTGTTGTTTTGGGCCCAGGCCGAGCAATATCTCGACCCTGAGTCCCTGGCCATGACCAGCGCCGCCCTGATCAGAAGACTGCGTGACGCCTCTGCCTGACGTAACTGTGGTGTGTCTAAATTTTTAATGTATCCAATCCCTTTTTAATGCATCACAAACTGGTCTGAAGGCCAGCCGGGGCCAGGTGGGGTCACGAAGGACCGCGACGGCCGTGATTGTCCTCCGGGGCTGGTTTGTCCCGGAAGGCGCAACGGGAATTTGCGGCCCCCTGCTACGGGGGTACTCGCGGTAAGGAGTGTGTCATGAAAATAGGAATCTGCGGCAAGGGCGGCAGCGGCAAGAGCAGCCTGGTGGCATTGTTGGCCGACCACATGGAACAGATGGGCAAGCAGATACTGGTAGTGGACTCGGATGATTCCAATGCGGGCCTGCAAGATCTGTTGGGTCTGTCCGAGCTGCCGGTCCCCCTGATGGAGTTGATCGGCGGCAAGCGTGCGGTGCAACAAAAGATGATCAGCCGCATGACTGACGGCCAGGCGGAGACGGAACTCTCATTGCTCCTATGGCCTGAGATCCCCAGCCGGGACATCCCGCCGGAGTATGTGGCCGGGCGGCCGGGCCGCCGCCTGCTGATGATAGGCAAAATCCAGCAGCCGCTGGAGGGCTGCGCCTGCCCCATGGGGGCGGTGTCCAAGGAACTGGTGCGCAAGCTGCGCCTGGAGCCCGACGAGGTGGCCCTGGTGGACCTGGAAGCCGGTTTGGAGCACTTTGGACGGGGCATTGAGGAGGGTCTGGACCAGGTGCTGGTGGTGGTGGAGCCTTCCCGGGCTTCGTTGCAACTGGCCCTGCGGGTTAAGGACCCTTGCCAGCGCATGAACGTGGCCCTGGCCGGGGCGGTGCTCAACAAGATGCCTGACGAGGACGTGGCCCAGCGCCTGCGGCGTGAGCTGGAGGATAACCAAGTGACCACGCTGGCCAGCCTGCCCAACATTGCCCAGGTGGCCAAGGCCGGCCTGGATGGCTGTGCCCTGGCCGCTGCCGATGTCCAGGCGGTGGGCTCCGTGGCCCGCGCCCTGCTGGGCTGATTTGTCCAATGGTGCGGCTCCTTTAAGGGCCCGTAGGCACAGGGGCCGCACCCGGAATCTGGCTTAAAGCCGGGGCCAGCAGGGAGTTGTTAAACAGGGTCAGAGCTTGACGAGATACTGAATGCCCAGGCCTTAAACGTGCGCCGATACTCCCAGAGAGCAACACTTGTACGCCCCGGTCATGCCCTCCGGGCCGCAGCAGTGAGCCTTCCTCACAACGGGATGTAAACCTTCAAATAATCGTCATGCATAAATTATTGTATTATATTAATCAGATAAAGGATCATGCCGTCAATCATCGCCGTATCCCCAGCATAGATTGCATCAGTATTCCGGAATACCATACCTGGCATAGGTCATTCTTTTCATCTGGGCAGCCACTTCGGGGCCTAGGCCAAGCCTATCAACTTGCTTATCTATGGCCCTCCGCTTGGCTTCCGGGCTTCCGTCCGTTTTTCCGTAGGCTCTTCTAAATTCGTCTTCCAGGGCTTCGTCCTCCGGTTTCTGGGCAGGTCGTTTGCCTGTGCGTATGGCTTCCACAGATACCGCAATTTCCATCCGGCTCTTGGTGGACATTTGGATAGGCTCTCCGTGGTCCGCGCTACCTCTAGCCTCTATTTCACCTCTGTCTTCCCCTGCTTTCAAAACCATAGTCGGCGTGTGAAACTCCACTTGAGGAATGGGTTCGTCTATGGGGTTGTCCTCCGGTTCCGGCTCTTTATTTTTATATATAGTATTCTTTTCTAGTGGGGGACCATTGGGGGTACTCTCCAGGGGGTCCTTTGAGGGCACCTCCATGGAGGTACCTTCAAGGTACCCCCTGTGCGGTCCGGAGAGCGTCTTGGGCTCCCTCATGAGAGCCGTGAGCCGCTCTCGCCACTCGTCGGAGGTGGCCAGGGCCTGGATGGTGGGCTTCCACTGCAGCGAGCTAAGGACGGCCCGGATCTCCTCGGTCAGGACCTCAGGTGCGTCAGGAGCTTTCACGATTATGAACCGCCTGGCCCCCTTGTTCAGGCCGGCCCCCCGAGTGTAGGATTCGATCCAGCCCCCCTCCCGGAGCTCCTTCAGGGCCTTTTTGAGCTTTAACTGCGAGGCCTTGTTGTCCGGGTCCAGGCCCAGATACTCCAAGATGTATTGGTTGGAAGTGAAGAAAAGCCTGGCCCCGTTTCCGGTGATACTCCGCAAGGCGTGGTATACGGTACTGATCCAAGCCGACGCTCTGGGTTTTTGGAGAACCCACCGGTTGAACGACCGAATATCGCCAGCCGTATCTGATATTTCGCGGCTATGGAAGGCCTGGGAGGCTATGGCCGGCTGAGAAGACATAATTCTCAAACCCCGGGAGTTCACTCACACCCGGGATCAGAGGTGGATGTTCTCTTCCGTGATTCAGCCCACAACTCCAAGTCGTCGGAACGGTACAATACCTTCCGGCCGAACTTATGAAATTCAGGCCCACCGCCCCGGACCCGGAAGCCCTCCATGGTCCTGGGGCTGAGGTTGAGATACTCGGCGGCTTGTCTGGTCGTTAAGTAAGGCGAACCCATAATTGCTCCACAACGTTGGTTTATTCAACATCCTTGAAGCAATCCTAACTACGCCTAAATACTCAAACAACCCCCCTAAAGGGGGTCGTAACGGACATTGGAAATGATGTTGCGTCAGCTCAACGGCGACGCTTGGGAAACTTTTTTAAACTATTTATGTACTCCCACAGCGACCCCGAATTGATCAGCCAGTACCCGTTTTCCAGGAACCCATCGACCTTGCCGCTCTCCAGCTTTTCTTCAAACTTGCCTCGCCACTTGCGAATTTTGGCTTTCCCAAACTCCTTCTTGACATGGTCCATGGTCAGGTACCTGGCCGGCTCCTGCAGGGCGGCCTGGTCCCCAAGTCGAAAGGGCAGGCAGGAAAAGCCGTAGAGGTCGAATCCCGTCTCCTTGATAACCAGCCACCTCAAGATCTCGTACCCGGTAATCAAATAGAGCAGCCCGCCCTTGAACCGTTTGCCCCTATGGGCCTCCAGCCGGCCGTCTTGGATATGCCGGCGGACCGTCTTCTCATTCACTTCGGCAAGCTGGGCCACCTCCTCCACCGTGTACAGGGCCCAGAGGTGTGCCTCCGTAAAATCGAGGTAATCATCCACTGATTTCCACAGGGCGTTGACAACCTGCAGATCCAGCGGAAGCGCCTTTACCTGGCCCCAGCCCATGTTGCGGATTTCTTCCCAACTCCGCTTGTGCGTGGACAGGGGTTTACCGTCTACGAGGATCTCCTCGTCCTCGGGGAGCCTGACGATGATCCCTTTGTAATATTCCTTCAGCCGCTCGGCCCCGCTCTTTTCGTCTACCTTGGCCAGCCTCCTTCCGTCCGCAAAGGCCTTTTCCAGCCTGCCGTACTTGCCGTACCTTTCCCGGTATTCATCCTCGGCCAGGCCCAGATACTCGCTCCGGGTGGAGATGATCTCCTCCAGGGGCTTGTCCGGATATGCCCTGGCCGCCTCGGTGATGATCTCGTACTGCTCCTGTTCGGCAAAGGGGTCGCTTATGGGCTCGTGTTCCATGGCCGGGACAGCTCCTATGCGAGGGTGAGATACAAGCAAAAAGGGAAAAGGCCCTGGACAATCCATTACACACCCTGGCCCTTTTAGGAAAGGGGGTTTTGGGACCTGACCTGACTTCCAACGGAGACACAATGAAGACACAAAGAAAAACGGGTTACGACCGTGAAGCCGTAACCCATTGTTTTTTATGGTACCCCCGAGACGACTCGAACGTCCGACACCCAGATTAGGAATCTGGTGCTCTATCCTCCTGAGCTACGGGGGCAAGCTGAGAAAATCTAGGTAACACGGACCTTTGCGCCGGTCAACCTTAAAAGGAAAACCTCTCTCCAAACCCCGAAAAAGTGCGTAATGTTCCGTGGCCGACGGAACATTTTCGGAACAATTCCGGAACATTTTTAAAATGCACCTCAGTCATTTTCGGAATCGCCTACCAGGTCGATGGGACCGACCTTTAATTTGTTAGCGGCCTCCTGCAAATGAGACGCCGTGACGTGTGTATATATCATAGTGGTCGAGAGCGCGGCATGGCCCATGAGCTCTTGAAGGGTCTTGATATCGACCCCGCTCATGGCCTGGAGACTCCCGTAGGTGTGCCGCAGATCGTGAGCCCTGAGGTTACCGAAGCCGGCCTTCCGAAGGTATTTCTTCAGCTGCCGGCTGACGTTTTTGGCGTCGTTCCACCTCGGCCAGGGACGACCTTTTTTCTTGGGCCCTATGGATAGCAGAACGGCTCTGAATTGATCGTGTAAAGGCTGCCAGGACTCCCGGTGGGCCTTCTTGTTCCGGACGTAGTACTGGTTGGCCTCAAGGTCTATGTCCTGCCATTGGAGGCTGAGCATTTCACCCAGCCGGCGCCCGGTGAATATGAGGGCAGTAGCGAACCTTCGATAATCCAGATCATTGATCTGACCTGCCCCCAGTTAATGTACCAGTTCCAAAGTTAGAGATCGATCTGTTTTGAGCCAAGGAGGAGCCATATCCTCCCATCCAGGGGGTACCCCCTGGATGGGAGGATATGGCTCCTCCTTGGCTCAAAACAGATCGATCTCTAACTTTGGAACTGGTACATTAACTGGGGGCAGGTCACGGTTGCGGTCACCATTTCAAGATACGCGCGTCCGCCTTCTGTCAGAACGGCTTTCGTACGTACTGCCCCCGTTGCGGGACTGATTTCGTGCTCGAACGTGATAGAGTCAGAGAGAACCTCGCCGCCGCCGGCCTCCCAGCCGACCAGATCGACGAGATTACGAACCTCGCGGAAACAGACGAATCTTGATGGAAATGGAATAATCTTTCCCATTTTCCACTCCCCCGGATCGATTTCGAATCGACGTTTATTTGGTGATCAGGCGATTACCCGGGTCGCCTGGTTGAAGCAATAGCTGGTATTTTGCCCACTATTACAAAAGCCTTTAAACATACTATTCGGCAAGCTGAGATGGGCGAGTGTCAGATATGGTCAAAAGGAATTGGATTCATTAACCTATTAAGAATTTCCATGAGATACGGAGGAAAACATGAAGCGCCTATCGGTGATGTTGCTCGCGGTTGGATTGATGTTGACCGGGACGGCCTGGGCGGGTGATAAAATCTATAAAACCTGGGAATTTGGAATTGACAGGTCTGAAATTCTGGCCATGGAGGGAGTTCAGGACTGCTCGGATGATCTTGGTGAGGGAGCGCTCTGCCTGCCTAACGATACGCTTTTCGGCCTGGACTGGAGTATGGCCGTTAAGTTCTTTAAGAGTAAACTTGCCCAAGTGATACTGATCGGCCAATATTCCGAGGAAAGATATTACACAACTGCCCAATCTCTCAATAAAGCCATGGCTCTCGTCGCGCTCCAAAATCAGGCCGGGGAACTGTTGGATTTGATCCAGACCTTTAAGGTGATGGACCAGGCCCAAGCCACCCAGAAAATCTCTCAATTCGAACAGACATGCAAAAGTCAGGGCCATATAAAATATGTCTATTTATCAAAAAAAGAACTCAGCAAACTACCCGGGAAATCCGGCAGCATGGCCGAGTTGGTTACTAAATCCCCAGAGACTCTTAGAGAGGTGGATCTCGTTGTAACCGATGAAGGTGTTGTACTTTCCTTCACCTTGCCGAAACAGGCCCTTAAATTGACGTCTGGCTCGGGTAAGGTTGAATCGTTTTAGATTGATATGCCATGCCCTTTCTCTTTACCGATCTATTTTTCTCCTCCTCTGCCATGGTCGGGGGGGAGAATGGGGAAGAGTTGGTAAGCGAAGGGGGGGCATTCCTGCGCTTGGTTTGGGTAGTGGACCATTCATCTTCAGGGGCGTATTTCGCGTCGTAATCTCTCCCCGGTAAAGCCTCCAATAGAGGGAATCGGAAATCTTTCTCAAATCCTTGATTTAAGTCAAACCGTAGCTTAAAAAATGGTATATTGGCGGTTAGCTGTGAATGGTTGGCCCAATTATCTACCGGACTGCGGAGTTTAATGGACCCCAAGATAGTCATCATCACCGGCCTGCTGGTCTCGGCGTGTCTGACAACCCTTTTGTCGTTTTATGCCATACGGAGGTTGTCCACGACGGCTGGCTCCGGGGCCTACATCGGCCTCTTGATATCAGTGACTCTCTACACGCTGGGGTATGCCCTGGAGCTGTCACGCACAACCCTGGAAGGGATCATCTTCTCCCTTCGGATCGAATACCTGGGGTTGCCGTTCATCCCGGTTTTCTGGTTTCTGCTGGCCCTCAGGTACACCGGATATTTCCAGAAAATTCCACGATGGCTGTATGGGGGCCTGTTTTGTTTCTCGCTGGTCACCCTGGTCCTGCACTACACCAACGATCAACACCACCTGTTCTACAAATCCCTGTCCATCAATGACCAAGGCCCCTTTCCGCTGGCCGCCATCAGCAAGGGGACCTGGTACTACGCCAATATTCAATTCACCAACCTTTGCGTGATTGCAGGGAACATTCTATTTTTCTGGATGATGCTCCGGTCCGTAGGATCGCTCAAAAGACAGGCCGCGGCCATGTTTTTGGTATCCCTGATACCCTGGATCGGCAATATCGTCTATCAGACAGGGTACAGCCCCTATGGAATCGACATAATCCCCTTTACCCTGACTCTCACCGGTCCTCTTTTTGCGGTGGCCATGTTCCGTTTTCACATGTTCGACGTGGTCCCCATCGCCCGGGGAAGGGTCTTCGACATCATCCAGGACCCGGTCATAGTTCTGGACAAGTACAACCATTTGGCCGATTTCAACAGGGCCGCCGCAAACGTATTCAAGAACATAACCCCCAAAGGGATCGGAACGCGGATCGATGACCTTCTGATAAGGCACCCGGAGCTGTCCCTGGCGCTGGTGGATAGCGACAACCTGAATCAGGAAGTGCAGATAGTCGAATCAGACATCCACCATTTTTTCGATACCCGAATGGTGTCCATAAACAACAGCAAATCCAGGCAGATGGGCAAACTGGTCATTTTTCATGACGTCACCAGCCAGAGACACCTGCTGGACAGGCTGGAGACCCTGGCGACCAGGGATGATCTGACCGGAATTTTCAACCGCCGTCATTTCATGGATCTGAGCCGGGAGGAGATAGCCAGGGCCAAACGATACGATCACCCCATTTCCGTGGTCATCATGGACCTGGACCACTTCAAACAGGTCAACGACGCCCACGGCCATCAGGCCGGAGACGAGGTCTTACGGAATTTCGCTCGTCTGCTCAGCAGCTGCCTCAGGTCGTTCGATATTCTGGGGCGGTACGGGGGAGAGGAATTCGCCCTGGTCCTGCCCGAGACCACTCCTGAAAACGGGCTGAAGATAGCCGAAAGGCTGCGCCAAAACCTTAATGATCACAAAATACCATTCCGCGACAAGGTTCTTTCCATCACGGCCAGCTTCGGGCTCGCTGGGATATCGGCCTTCCAGGATGATATTGATCTCGATGCCCTGCTCTACAGAGCGGACCAGGCTTTGTACCGGGCCAAGGGCAAGGGCCGGAACAGGGTGGAGGCGGACTGAGAAAAGACCGGAGACGCGCTGCTTCGGCTACCAGGCACTCAGTCGTTTTACGTCATCCTAATTCAGCGGCTTCCGAAAATGAAAAGGTGCTGTAGCAATGAAGTGCATTAGTCACGAGTTGCGTTGACAGTCGGCCCTCCGGTAAGACGGTTTCAACTTACTATGCGGCGTTCCTTTCCTCTACTCCATTTTCGAAGACATGCTTCTGATACAGTTCCAAGCCGTCCAAGAAGGTCTGTAAAGGGGTCCGGCCCTGGCAGTGCTTGCCCTGATTGGTCCTATCGCCATTGTAGGTTTCCATTGACTCGTCTATGTCGGTCTGGATCTCCTCCAGGATGGAATAGAGCTTTTTCCTGAAGGCGATCTGATAGAATTCCATATTTGATGGTATGGTTTAGACGGTTCGCAGAGCCGTAGAAATGGCCCCACCCCAGCCCTCGCCGGCCCCTCCTGGTGGGGAAAGGTCACAGAAGCAATCGACGGCGACACGATCGTGGTCTCCCAATTCCATAAAACGAGAATGGCTTTGCGGGGTAATTCCGGATAACACAACCACAGATCCGGGGTATCCCTATAAGATTCGCTGGCCGGCTAATGATCGGTTCTTTGGCCCCCAGAACCGAAAGATACGGATAGTCCCTCCCTGGCCTGGGGAAAAGGCATGGCCCTTATAAGCTTATTGCGATATGATCAGAGAATGATCCGGGTAACAAATCCTTACCAGGGGGCTGGATAATGGTCCATAGACAAATTTTGATTGTACCCATGATCCTGGCCCTTCTCATGGCCACGCCGATCCTGGCACAGGAAACAGAGGAGCCGGAACCAATAGATCCTCTCTGGCTAACAGTCACCTTTACCGGAAACGTGCTCCAGGCCTATGGCCTGAACTATACCCTGCCTTTCAACGTGGGCGATCCCATTGAGGGGAAGTTGGTGGTCCAGGGGGTCCTAGTGGCCTGCCAGGCTCTGGAGGACAACCAAACCTATGTGCTGACCTTTTCGGAGCATCCCAAAGTGACCCTCAAGAATACCTCCAGTGGGGCCGAGTTCACCCTGACCGACTATCCCAAGTGGCTTGACGCCGCTGTTCTGCCCGGAACCCTGACCCTGAATTATGTCAAGGACCTGGGACTAGGCAGACAGTACACCCTGAACTGGTCCTATCAGTATTTGAAAATGACTGTTCCAGGCAACGAGTTTGCGGCCGGGGTGGCTACCTTTACCCCGGATGTCCTGCCCGACGGCTCCAATACGCAGGATTCGGTGGGGGATACCTGGGGCCGGATCACCGACGATATCATTACCTCACCCCAAAGAACCCTCCAGGTCAGTGTTAATCCGGAGTGGGTCTGCCTCGAAGGATGGCTCTGCGACATCCCACCGGACATGAACCCCTGTCTCCTGGTAGAGGAAGACTGAGCCCGGATCAAACCAGCAACATAAAAACCCCGGATTGAACTCCGGGGTTTTTTGGTTCTGATAGAGCCTGGGCACGCCTGGTGCGATCGTACAGGCGGACCCGAGTCTTACCCATGCGAGCATGCGGAGAAGAAGGCCAGAAGGTTGAGGAGGGGGTTGTGGGAGAGGTTGTAAGGTTGGTGGTGGACTGAAAAGGCGAAGAGTGACCTCAGGAGGAACGCTTTCCACCCTCACGCATCGATTCCTCCGATAGAATGTTTAATGAGAGGTGGACCCCATTGGTCGGACAGTCAGGCGGCGATAATAAGGTTGAATCGCCCGGTAATCATCACGCCGCCTTTATGCCTTTTGGCCATCCCTGGGCATGCCCAGGGATGTTTGTTGGGAATCCGAGATCAGTCCCATCCGGCTAAGGGTAGGAAAAATGGCCTGATTCACCCTGGTTTCCGATATAATGGTGTTGGAGATAACTCACCGATCGGAAAGGACAAATCAGGCCATGGCTCATTGTAACACGATCCTCTCCCAGATGCTCAAGATTGTTCCGAGACATGTTTTCACCACTCTCGACAAGGCCCACGGAACCGGACGTGCGGCCCGCAAATTCAGCCGCTGGGAACAGTTCGTTCACCTCATGGCCATCCAACTGACCGGCCGATCCTCGCTCCGTGACGGGGTCAGGTCCATGCGCTCCAGGA
This sequence comes from Desulfarculia bacterium, assembly GCA_963662305.1. Lineage (GTDB taxonomy): Bacteria > Desulfobacterota > Desulfarculia. Next base: position 1,412,294 of record OY759352.1, read on the forward strand.
GCAATAATCTCTACCACTTAGGTACCCAACCGGTGGCCAGATCCACCTGTAAAAGGCGGAGAGAAAATGTACCAGTGGACGGCCGAAAAGGAGGCGAGAAGGCCGGTTGAAAAATGTACCACTGGCGCCCACTCCATAGTTCGAGTTGAATCGAGCGTTGGAGGGGTGGAGGATGTACGGCGTGGAGATATACGGGAAGGTCCGCCGGGCCTGTATGGTGGAGGGGATGAGCCGCCGGGAGGCGGCGCGTAGATTCGGGATAGATCGCCGGACGGTATCCAAGATGCTGGAGCATTCGATTCCGCCGGGATATTGTCGAGAGAAGCCGGCCAAGCGGCCCAAAACGAGGCCATTTCTTGGGATAATCAAACAGATATTGGAAGAAGACAAGGATCGCCCGAAGAAGCAGCGGCACACGGTGAAGCGGATCTTCGAGCGGTTGCGGGACGAGTTCGGATATACGGGCGGCTTGACAATGGTCAAGGATTACGTCCGCGAACTGCGCCTTTGGTCCAAGGAGATGTTTGTGCCCTTGGATCATCCGCCTGGCGACGCCCGGGCCGATTTTGGAGAGGCCCGGGTAATAATCGACGGCGTTTTACAAAAGGCCCATTATTTATGCCTCAGCCTGCCCCAGAGCGACGATATGTCCGTGACCGCGTTTCCGGCCGAGAGGATCGAGGGTTTGTGTGAAGGGCACAATCTGGCCTTTGCCCATTTCAGTCGAGGAGTCAACCAGGGTCCGCTCAACCTCTCTGGTCCGATTCAAGGCATGCGACTACTCGGTCCACCTCTGTTTACGGCCACCAGGAAGTCCTGGTCAAGGGCTATGTCCACCAGGTGGCGATCGTCTGCCAAGGCAAGGAGATCGTCCGTTATCCCCGGTCTTACGAAAAAGAGGACCTGGTTTATAATCCCTTGCACTATATAGAGCGGTTTCATAAATATGTTTCGAAAGAAGACCGCTCTAAGCGGACCGGACACGGGCCGCCGGTCGCTAAGCGACCGTAAGCCGGGCCAAAACCGCGCTTTTGGCCCGGCGGTCCCTCAAAAACACGGAACGTGTTTTTGAGGCTTACTCTAAAGATCCTGGAGCGTAAACCAAATGCCCTGGACCAGGCCGCGCCGCTCAAGGGCTGGGAGCCGCCTCAAGAGTTCAACCGCTTGCGCCGGCTCCTGGAACGGCGCTCGGGGAAAAAGGGAAAGCGGGAGTGTATCCAGATCCTGAGGTTGCTGGAGATCTTTGACCAGGCCGAGGTCAGGGCCGGGATCAAAGCGGCCCTCGGCTTGGGTGCGGTCTCCTACGACGCGGTCAAGCATCTGGTCCTGTGCCGGATAGAAGATAAAACGCCCCGGCTGGACCTTCAAAACTACCCCCATCTGCCCAGGGCCAGGGTCGAGACCACCTCGGCCAAATCCTACACGGCTCTCATGCCCGGGGCGAGTTCATCAACAGGCGGGAGAATGTCCTGGCCGTGGGCAACTCCGGGACCGGCAAGACCCACCTGGCCTTGGCCCTGGGCCTCAGCGCCTGTCAGAACGGCTTTAAGGCCAAGTTCACCACCGCCGCCGCCCTGGTCAACGAGATGATCGAGGCCAGGGATGAAAAACGGCTCCTTAGGCTTCAAAAACAGATGGCCGGGGTTAATCTCCTGATCATCGACGAGCTGGGCTTCGTGCCCTTCTCCAAGACCGGGGCTGAACTACTCTTTGAACTGATCCCGCAAAGATATGAACGCGGCTCGATCCTGATCACCACAAATCTGCCCTTTGACCAGTGGCCCGACGTGTTCGGCTCTGAACGCCTCACCGGTGCTCTCCTGGACCGCCTCACCCATCATGTTCACATCCTAATGAACGGCCACAGCTATCGCCTCAAACAATCCAAACGGCTAAAAGGCAATACCTGATGCACGCCTCTAACCTCATCAGGCGGCCTTAAGGCCCCCTGATGATCAACTACCCAACCGGTACACTTTTACTCCGCCCCACTGGTACATTTTTACTCCGCCCTTGACAGGTCCGACTGGAGGACTCGGAAAAGCTCTGGTCCGGACCCTACTTCCCGGGCAAGGGAGACGAACTCCGGGGCTATCTGATCTGCGCCGACTGGCCCGAGCCGGGCAAGCAGTACGAGTTCGACTGCGGCGTCTTCACCGTGGACGAGATCAATCTCCGGGGCGGCTGGAGCGGCGACGAGGTGGAGCTCATGGCCGTCTCGGCCTTTGTGACCAAACCTCTGAGGGCCGAGAAGAAAAGCCGGGCCTGGGAGAACACCACCTTTAAGAACATCGCCCGAGAGATCGCCTCGGAGCACGGCCTGAGTTTTTTCTGGGAGACGACAAAGGCCGACAATACCGTCTTCGGCCGGGTGGACCAGAGGGGCGAGTCTGATCTGGCCTTTTTGCGAAGGTTCGGAGCCGAGCAGGGCTGCAACGTCAAGCTGGCCGAGGAAAAACTGATCGTCTTCGAAGGCCGGGCCTTTGACGCCAAGCCGGCCGCCTTCACCCTCACCCGGGGCCGGTCGGAAGTGATCGCCCACGACTTCAAGGCCAAGACAGCCGACGTGTACCGGGCCTGCTCCATTACCTACTGGGACATCCGTAAAAAGGATCTCAAGGAGTACACCTTCACCCCTCCCGGGGCGCCCAAGGTGGGCCAGACTCTGAAGATCGACAATAGGGTCGAAACCCTGGCCGCGGCCATGAAGCGGGCCAAATCGGAGCTGAGAAGAAAAAACAAGGGCGAGTTCACGGCCGAGATCGAACTGGTGGGGGCGCCCTATTACAGGGCCGGGCTCAATGTGGAGGTCTCCGGCTGGGGCGCCTTTGACGCCGTCTATTTCGTCGAGCGGGTGGAGCACCGGCTCGGCCGGGGCGGCGAGTACACCACCTGTCTCAGCCTGAGAAAGACCCTCGGGTACTAAAAGGCCTGCTGATGAGCTACGGAGATCTGGAAATACGGGTCAGGGCTCTGGAGGAGCAGGCCCGGCAGATGGTCCGGGTGGGAGTGGTCTCTTCCGTGGACTACGACCGGGGTACGGCCCGGGTGGTGATCAAGGACGACGACGGGGTGATCACCTACGACCTTCCGGTCCTGGTGGGAGCCACCGTCAGGGACAAGGTCTGGTCCATGCCCGATATGGACGAGCAGGTCCTGTGCTGCTTTCTGCCCACCGGGCACGAGGTCGGCTTTATCCTGGGTTCCTTCTACTCCCAGGGCGAGGACGGAGACGAGCCGGCCGAAGGGGCCGGGGAGGACAAACGCTCCCTCGTCTTTCACGACGGGACCGTCCTGGAGTACGACCGCCACGGCCACGCCTTGACCGTCAAAATCGCCCATGAAGGCAGGATCATCACCGCGGGAACCATCGAGCACAAGGGCGACCTGAAGGTCGAGGGCGATATTACGGCCACCGGTTCGATCATCGATTCGGGCGGCAACACCAACCACCACAGTCACTGAGGATTAATCGCATGGCCAGGATGGGAAACTTCGGCCCGGTGGTCTTTGAGACCAGTTCCTCCAGGGTCAGGAACTGGGAGAGGATCTCGGAGACCTATAGAGCCCGCTTCGCGGTTCATGAGGTGGTGGACGGCTGTCCGGTCCGCCAGTACCTGGGCGAAGGACTGGCCGAGGCGTCCATCACCGTCCGGCTTAACCGGGCCTTCTGCGATCCCGAGGCCGAGATTGCGGAGCTGAAAAGCTTGGTTAACGGCAAAGCCTATCCCCTGGTCGTGGGCGAGGACGTGCTCGGTGAATTCGTCTTGGAAGAGGCCAACATTACCAGGGAGAGATCCACCAACCGGGGCAAGATCCTGTCGGCCGAGGTCGAGCTGAAGCTGGGGGCCGTGTAATGGGCGATCGATTCATTCTGGGCCTGAACCCCGAGGAATCCGAGATCGAGATCGGTCCGGAGAACGAGTTCAAGGAGGTCCTCCAGAACGTGGCCATGATCTGGTCCACGCCCAAGGGCACGGTTCCCCTGAACCGCGACTTCGGGCTGGACTGGTCGGTGGTGGACCAGCCCCTGCCCAAGGCCAGGGCCCTTCTGATTTCCGACGGGATCACCCAGACCCGCAAGTACGAGCCCAGGGCCAGGATCGTAAAGGTCGAATGGCCCCAGACAGTGGAGCAATCGGCCGAAGGGGCCCTGTATCCGATCCTGACCGTGGAGATTACCCTTACCGGCTCGTAATACCGCGACGGTTGAGGACCATTGACCCTTTGGTCCTGACCTTTCGGGATACTCTGCGAACATGTCCAGTCTGCAGAGCCTTCCCGAGGTCCGGTTTGTGGAGACGGACGCGGCCGCTATCGAGGCCGCGACCATCTCCCGCTACGAGACCGTTACGGGAAGGACGGCCCACCCGGGAACGCCCGAACGGCTTTTCCTGGAGGCGGTCGCCTATGTGATCGTCGATCAGCAGAGCCAGATCGAGGACGCGGCCAGGCTCAACCTTCTGGCCTACTCCAGAGACGAGTACCTGGACCAGATGGGGGGCTTCTTCGGCGCCCTGGGCCTCAGGCTGGTTTCTAAGAAAGCGACCGTCACTCTTCAATTCTCCATACCTTCTGCTCTGGGCTACGACGTGGCGATCCCGTTGGGAACCAGGGCCACTCCCGACGGTTCCATCGTCTTCGAAACCATTCAGGCGGCCAACATTCTGGCCGGGAATAACACGGTCGAGGTGGAAGCCCAGTGCCGGACCGAGGGAGCCTCCGGCAACGGCTACACCATCGGCCAGATCAACCGCCTGGTGGACGTGCCGGCCAACGTGAACAAGGTCACCAACACGACCGTCAGCTCCGGAGGAGCGGACCGGGAAAGCGATTCGGCCTTTCAGAGCCGGCTCTATTTGGCGGCCGAGGGCTTCGCCATTGCCGGGCCCAAGCTGGCCAACGAGTTTCACGCCAGGAGCGTGGATCCCGGAATAGTCGACGTCCTCTCGACCACGGCCGCTCCAGGGCTGATCAGGGTCTATATCCTCATGGAAGGCGGCGCCCTGCCCTCTCAAACCCTCCTGGACGCGGTCGAGGCCTATCTGAACGACGAGTCCAGGCGGCCGACCACCTTCCAGCTGATCGCGGCCGCTCCGGAGCCGGTCGAGTACGATCTCACGGCCACCTACTACATCTTCTCCGAGTACTCGACCCAGGCGGCCGAGATCCAAAGCCGGGCGGCCACAGCCAAGGAAACATACCTGGCCTGGCAGAAAGGCAAGCTGGCCCGGGACATCAACCCGGACTACTTCAAGGGCCTGCTGCTCCAGATCCCAGGAATCAAGAGGGTCGATCTGTCCAGCCCGGCCTATACGGTTCTGACCCAGGCTCAGATAGCTTTTGACCGGACCGTCGAGGTCGCCTACGGGGGGTTGGAGGATGTCTGATCTCAACCTTGCGGACCTGGAATTCGTCGACCTGGTTCCGCCTTCCCTGACCCATGACCCCAAGTTCCAGGGCGCGGCCCAGGGAGCCGGACAGGAACTGCAGGCCCGGGAGAACGAGATTTCGTCGGTGGGGATCTACTACCGGCTGGCCGAGTTGAGCGAACCGGTGGTCGACCACCTGGCCGCCCAGTTCCATGTTGATTTCTATCCCACTTCGGCAAGCCTGGCCGTAAAGCGGGTCCTGGTGGCCGGCTCCATAGCCTGGCACATGGTCAAGGGCACCAACCCGCCCCTGCGGGAGACCATAGAGGCGGCCATCGGGCTGGCTCCGGTGATAGAGGAGAAACGCCTCTTCCTCTGCGACCGGTCTTGTTGCGACTCCGATCCGCTGATCGAGACTCCGGACAATCTCTTTTTCGCGGCCCTGATAGGCCGTGATGCGGCCGAAGCCGCGGCCGTGGTCAGAAAGGAGGCCGAGACGGTAATCAGGATCATGAAGCCGGAAGGGACCATCGGAGAGGCCGTGTTTGTGGGCATGCGTTGCGATGATCCGGACTACTCTCAGACCGACCGGGACCGCTTAGGAGCTTAGTTCATGAATGAAACCATCAAGGGACTGATCGCCGACCAGGGCCGGACCTACGGGTACGACGATCCGGTCAGGAGCCGGGATCTCAACCGCTGGCAGAAGGACCTGGCCCGGCTCTCCTGGGCCCAGCAGAAGATGGGAGTGGACCTCCACTATCCCCACGTAGCCACCTCCGACAACAAGTTCCAGGCCGCGGCTTCGGCCGACAAGGTCTCCCTGGACACGGGGGTCAGATTCGTTCTGGCCGGGGTGCCTTTCGATACCACCGATCTGGATTCGGCGGATCTGGAGTTCGACATTCCCGACAACTCGACCCGGTTCCTGAGGGCGGCCCTGGCCTCGGACTGCGGGACCGCCGTCCTGGACGATCCTGAAGACCCGACCAACAAGAACTGGGTGGTAACCAGAGAGCTGAAGCTTTCCTTCTCCCTGGTCGGCGGGACCGAGGAAGACGCGGAAGGGACCGGGGGCGGGCCTTCCAGCCCCGAATCCATGCGGATCTTGAAAGCTGTCAAGGCCGAAGCCGGAACCTCGCCCACGATCACTCTCTACGAGAATAGCGGGCACGGGCATGTGGTAACCGATCTTTCCGATTATTACACCCAGGCTCAGGTTGACGCCCTGCTCACGGCGGCAACGGCTTTTGTCCGTCTCTCCTCTCCGGTTCAGGTCCTGAGTGCCGGGGCGGCCACGGATTACACATCCGTTACCTGCTCTCCCGTCCCGGACGGGGCCACCATGGCCTGGTGTTTGATCCAGGCGGACAGCTCAGGCACCTCGCACGGGGCGCAGCTATGGATCAAAGAGACCGGCTGGGATGACCGGGAGTACATTGTCGGCTCGCCCCTGTACTACTCTACTTGCCCCGCAGGCATGGTGATTCCGGTTGTCTTGGATAGCTCCAAACAATTCGCCTACAAGTGGGTACATATTTCTCAGGGTCCTGGGGACGTGGATATCATCGTCATCGGCTACGGATTTATATAGGAGACCGCATGGTCATTTACATCGGCTACAACCCTGCAACCGGACGGCCTTTGGGATTTGCCTCTTCCCCCGGAGCAGACACGGCGACCCGAAACTGGCCGGGCCAGGGAGTGATCCAATACCAGGGGGAGGGAACTCCCGATCTTTCTTCGCTTTGGGTGGAGGACGGGATCCTGGTGAACCGGATCGATCAGGGTGCTGACGAGGATCTTGTCAACGCCGTTAAGGCGGCCCGCAGGGCCCTGGCCGACCAGGTCAACGGATTCATAAACACCAAGACCCAAGCAGAGGGTAGCGGCAACCGCTACGACTCGGGATTCAAGATCACGACCGTCAACCTCAAGATCGAGTACCGGGCCGCGCTTGCGGCCGGCGGACTTACCGCCGAGGAAGAGGCCGCGATCAACGCCAAGCTGGACCGGATCGGCGAGCTTGAAACCTGGATCAATGCGGTCATGGGAGAGTACCAGGCCAAGGTCGTTTCCGTTCTGGCCGCCGCTACCATCGAGGAGGCCCGGGCGGTCACTCTTGATCTGGACAAGTTCAGGATCGGAGCCACCGGCGACGGAGCCCTGCCCGATCCGGATGTATACCTGAGCGAGATCGCTTAAGTGTAACTTTTACCCCACGATCAGGAGGAATCGGTTTTGGAAATTCTGAAAGACTACACCCCCAACAAGTTCTTTCTCAAATCAAAGGGCGTTATCGGGGCCCTGGTGGCCATCGGCGGTCCGGTTCTGTCCTACCTGGGCCTGGACCTGGATTGGTACAAGGCCGAGGCCGGAACCCTCTACGCCACGGTCTCGGCCGCGGTGGGCGGTGCGGTCGCCTTGTGGGGCCGGATCAGGGCTGATTCCCGGGTGGTCTTCAAGAAATGACCTGGGGCAAGGTGGCCGTCACGATCCTTGCGGCCCTGATCGGGGTGGGCGGGCCGGTCCTGGGCTCGAACCCGGCGACCCTGGCCGGCCAGGGCCCGATCGTCCTCCAGGGGCTGATCTGGAACACCCCGTACATGGTCTATGCCCTGGCCTGGGCCTGGCTCGTGATTCTCCTCTTCGACCGCTTCGGGATCTTGAAGGCGGTCCACACGGCCGGAGAACTGCGGACGGGTAACCGGGCCGTGGGCATGGTCGTGGCGGCCATTATCGTCGGGGTGTTCATCATGACCGGGATGGTTTTCAGGTAATGGTGAAAAAGGCGGTCCTGGCGGTTCTTCTCCTTGCTTCCTTGGCCGCCTGTCAAGGGTGGGAGCCGGATCGAGCCAGGGCTCCGGCTCCGCCCGTATCTTCAGCCGACCGCTTTGACGACCATTTCATCAAGTGGGCCAAGACCTACTTCGCCCGCCTGGTCGAGTGGCAGTGGTTCAAGGCTCAGGCCCTGGCCGAGTCCTCCCTGAATCCGGAAGCGAAAAGCCCGGCCGGCGCCTTGGGAATCATGCAGATCATGCCCGTGACCGGCGAGGAGATCGCCGGCCGGCTCGCAACCGAGGCTCGGTTTCTGGATCCGGCTTGGTCGATCCAGGCCGGAATCTACTACGACCGGTATCTTTGGGAGAAGTGGACCTCGCCCAGGCCGCCTCTGGAAAGGCTCCGTTGGACCTTCGCCTCCTACAATGCCGGGTTCGGGAACATCCTCAAGGCTCAGAGCAAGGTCCATGACTGCGACTCTCTCAAGTGGTCCTGTGCAGTCAGGTTCCTCCCTGAGGTGACCGGCTCCAACGCAGAAGAGACCGAGAACTACGTCCACCGGATCGAACGCTACTTCCAGGACCTCACCGTCCGGACCCAGATCGTTTTCGGATTATCAGCGGGGTTCTAATGTCTGATCAGATTGTAGCCGGAATCATCGGCGCGGCCATCGGCGGGGTTCTTGTAGCGATCGTGGTTGCCCTGGCCAAGAGAGGCTGGGCCGTCCACAAACGGGCCAGCGAGGCCGTGACCATCGACGCCTGTCGGGACTGCAAGGATGAAATAGGCGAGTGGCTGGCCACGGCCCTGAAAGAGATCTGCACAATACTCAAAATTGATTGTGACGAGCCGGGGCGACTACTTGACGAATAAGATAATTATACTATTTTATGTGAACTAATTAGGAACATCGGCTTGTAACTAATTGAAAAGAGGGGACGACAGAAGAGATTAGGAATCTGGTGCTCTATCCTCCTGAGCTACGGGGGCAAGCTGAAAAAATCTAGGTACACGGACCTTTGCGCCGGTCAACCTTAAAACAGGGTCCACCCCTCAAAGACAGGAAAAGGTGCGCTTGGCCGTGCCGTCGCCGGCCCAGCCAGAAGCGGCTATGCGGATGGGCTCCAGGACCAGGCGGTTCCCGGTCCGGATGGGCCTCAGTTCCGGCATGGCGGCCAGGGCCTGTTGCACCTCTTTGGCCAGGCCGAATTCCTTTCCCGCAGCGGCCCGGACGGTCAGGCTCAGGCGCGGCCCCTTTTGTCCGGGTGCCAGCCCGGCCCGGTAGTCCAGGAGTCCGGGTACCCGGAACAGGGCCTCGTCCAGCTTCCACATGGGCAAAACACGTCCTTGGCCCAGGTCCAGCCGGTTGGCCAACCGGCCCCGGACCCGGTCCAGCCGGGGGGTGAACCCGCCGCAGGGGCAGGGCCCCTCCAGGAGCCGGCCCAGGTCGCCGGTGCGGTAGCGGACCAGGGGCATGGCCTCCCGGGTCAGGGTGGTGACCACCAGTTCGCCCTCCTGGCCCGGGGGCAGGGGAGCCCCGCTGGCCGGGTCCACCACCTCGCAATACAGATCGGCCCCCCGCAGGTGATAGCCCTGGTGGGCTTGGCAGTCCACGCCCCCGCCCAGGCCGGTCTCGGTCATGCCGAAGTGTTCGAACACCTCGCAAGCCCAGGCCTTTCGGACGCGGGCGGCCAGGGATCGGGGCACGTAGTCGGTGGTCAGGAGCACGCTTCTGATTTGGCCCTGCAATTTCTCCGCGCCCGGGTGTTCGGCCAGGGCCAGGACCTGGACCGGGATGCCCGCCACGCAATCCGCTCGGCAGGCTTCGGCTTCCCGCAGGGCTTGGCCGGGATCAGCCACCGGACCGTGGGCCACCCCCCTCGCCCCCAGCCTGGCCAGCCCCCGGGCCAGGAGGTCTCCCACGCTGTCCGGGGTGGTTCCGGGCAGGAGGATCAAAACGCACTGCCCCGGCGCCACCAGGGTGGACATGCCGTGATGGAAAAAGTCCAGGGTCAGCTCCAGGTCCTGGTCGCTGAAAAAAAGCCTTTTGGGCCGGGCCGTGGTGCCCGAGGTGGGGAGGGTTACCACCCGGACCACCCGGTCCTGGGACAGGCACAGCAGGGCCAGGGAGTCCCTCCGCAAATCGGCCCCGGTGGTGAAGGGCAGCTCGGCCAGGTCCTCCAGCCGGGCCGGGAATCCGGAAGGCAGGCCGGCCAGGCGGTCCCGGTAAAAGGGGCTGTTTTGGCGGACGTGATCCACGACCCGGCCCAGGGCCCGTAGCTGGTAGCGGGCCAGGGACTTCGGGTCCGGCTCCCGGCCCGGGGCCAGGCCCATTCTGCGGCCCAGCCAGGTATGGAGCGGGGTCCGCTGCACACTCACGGCCGGTAGAGCCTGGTTCCGTCCGCGGCGGTCAGGTTGTAGAGGCAGAAGGGGATGAGCTTTCCCTGGGGCGAGACCACGTGGATGCAGCAGTCCCGGACCCGGTCCAGGTCCAGGTTCCAGACATCCTGAAAGGCCATGGCCGAGACCGAGAGGGTCCGGCGCCGGGCCAGGTCGATGAACGCATCCAGGGAAAACGGCTTTTGAGGCTGGGCCGAACCGCAGCAGGAGCAGGAGGCTTTCTGCTCCTGCTGCGGTTCGGCGGGCGCGGCCCAGGTCCGGGCCGTGCGGGCGATGGAGCGGAGAGCCCCCTGTTCGGCCGGTTCCGGCGGGGCGCAGCAGCTTGGGTTGTGCTCCTGGCCCAGGGACTGGACCCGGCCGTCCGGAAGGAGCAGTAAGTTGCCCTGAAAGGAGCACCTGGCGTTCTCGCATCCCGGCGGCCGGAATGCGGAGGCCGGGAAACGCCCCTGGGTCTGCTCCTCCACGGCCCGCAGGAGCGCGGGCAGGGTCAGGCGTTCCCGGTCCCGCCAGGCCTCGGGAAAGCGGCCGAAGCGGCTGGCCGGCTGAAAGTGGACCCCCCGGACCGTGGGCGACCATTCCCGGGCCAGATCCAGGATGGGCCCCGCCTGGTCCAGGTTGACCCCGTTCACCAGGGTGGGCACCAAGACCACGCCCAGGCCGCATTCGCGGCAGGCCTTGAGCGTCCGCATCTTTTGGCCCAACAGGGGCCGGCCCCGCAGCTGCTCGTAGACCCGGTCCTCCACCCCGTCGAACTGGAGGAACACGGACGACAGCCCGGCCCGGACCAGGGCCTCCGCATAGGCCCGGTCCCTGGCCAGGCGCAGCCCGTTGGTGTTGATCTGGATAAAGCCGAAGCCCGCGTCCCGGCCCAGTTTCACGATCGCGGGCAGGTCGTCCCGCAAGGTGGGCTCGCCCCCGGAAAGCTGGATGTTGCAGCCCCGGGCGGCCCGGAAAACGTCCTTATACCACTTTCGGATCAGCTCCGGATCCGGGTCGGGCCGGTCCCGGCCGTGGGAGTCGGCGTAGCAGACCGGGCAGCCCAGGTCGCATCTTTGAGTCACCTCCAGGATGGCGGTGCAGGTGCGCTGGCGATGCTCCGGGCACAGTCCGCAGTCAAAGGGACAGCCTTGGTCCACGGAGGCGCCGTAAAAATCAAGCTGGGCCGGGGTCTTGGGCCGTTGCCAGGAGGAGAAATCGGGCGGGCCGCTCCAGATCAGGGTCCGGAACTCGCCATGCTCCGGGCATTCCTTGACCTGGTAGACCTCTTGGCCTTGTTCCTCGTGCCAAGCCGGAATCAGATTAAGACAGACCGGACAGAGGCTTTGCTCAGAGGGCATTGTCGTCTCCGGATTCCAGGGGGTCGATTCCGTTGGCCTGAAGCAGTTCCATGAGCCTGACAAAGGCCCCGGCCACCAGGGTGCCGCAGATCTGTTGCTGGGTCCGGCCCACCTGGTCGCCGATGATCCCCTCGCAGGTCAGGCCGCCCTTGCTCCCCTGGGCCTGGGCCTGGGCCGCGAACCAGTCAATCAGCTCTTCCAGCATCAGGGCCAGGGCCGGGGATTCCTCCTCGCCTGGTCCGCCCTTGCCCGCATAGAGCCCCAGGACGCAGGCCGCGCCGGTGAGAACTCCGCAGGTCCCCTGCCCGGTGCCGCAGCCGTAGGCCAGCCCGGCCAGGGCCCGGATCAGCTCCGGGTTGGAGCCGCCCCGTGTCTCCAGGGCCAGGGTTCCCAGGATCTGGCTGCAGTGGAACCCCTGTCCGGCCAGACGCATGACTCTGATCATGATCTCATCCACAATCGTCCGCCTTTCTTTGGGCGATCATCAGGAAATACCCGGGCCTGGCCGCGGCCAGGCGGGCAGTGGCCGCCCGGCAGTCATCCTTGCCCGCGCAATCCCCCCACAGGGCCGCGGTGGAGCCGTGCTCCCAGGCCAGGCGGGCGGCCAGTTGCCGCAGCAGGGGGGAGTGGTCCTCCCAGTCCAGAACCTCCAGCCCGGCCGAGCAAGCCAGGGCCCGGGGTCTGTCCCGGTCCAGGGCCCCGCCCAGGCAGCCCGGCAAAGGCGGCCCCTCCTGTCCGGCTTCAGGGTTGCGCAAATAGATGTCGCTTAAGCCCAGCCGCCCGCCCGGCTTAAGGACCCTGGCGCATTCGGCCAGGACCCCTGCCGGGTCCTGGGTCAGGGACAGGACGCATTCGCTCAGGACTCCGTCCAGGCAGGAGGATGCCAGAGGAATTTTCCCGGTCTCGGCCCGGATCAACTTCAGCCCGGCGTGGCTCTGCCGGGCCTTGGCCAGCATAGGGATTGACAGGTCCAGGCCCAGGGCCTGGATGCCCCGCTCCCGGGCCATGTACCCCAGGCTGGCCCCCAGGCCGCAGCCCAGGTCCAGGACCCGGTCCCCGGGGGCGAATCCGCATTTGTCCAGGGCCCGGGCGGTCAGGACCAGGCCGCCTGGCCGCAGGGCCGGGCCAATGGCTTGTTGCAGCAGCGGGGATTCGTAGGGCGGGGAGGCCGGGGCGTTCATTTGTCTTCCAGGATTTGCTCCACCTCGGCCATCTTGCCCAGGGCCACCTCCTCGGAGATGAGCACGAATCCGCAGCTGGGACAGCGGGGCAGCTCGGCCGTGAACTCGTTGCCCAGGTACTCCACCGTGACCAGGGCCGGTTCCAGGTTTCGGCCGCACTTGCCGCATTGCCACTCCAGGTCCTGGGGCTTGATGTTGTCCGCTTTGGCGATGGTCATTTTGCCTTGACCTCCATGCGGTGGGAGTAGGCCCGGTGGATCTCGTAACCCTCGCCCGAGGGTGAATACTCCACCCAGAACACGGCCTTGTAGGGCCGGAACCAGGCCAGGAAATGGCCGGTCCGGGGATGGGTCAACTTGGGGCCGCCCTGTTCGGCCTCATGGATGACCTTTTGGATATCCTCCTCCAGGATGCGCCGCCGTTCCAGCAGCTGGGCCACCTCCGGGGTCATGATCAGCTTCACTCCACGGTGCTCTTCCATCCGGGGCGTCTCCTCCTGCCACAGCTGGCGCAGCAGCCCGTCCTTGAGCCGGGCCCGGTTCTCCCGTCTGGCGGACCAGCCCGTGCGGGGCCGGTCTCCGGGGTTGATCCCGCCCGGCTCGGGAAAGTAAAGATCCAGAATATGCCAGGTCCGCTTGCCCGTCCCGGCCAGCAGCTCCCGGCAGACCGCGCAATAGGTCAGGTAGTCCAGGCGGCTCTGTCCGGCCCGGTCGCGGATGACCTCCCCGGCCAGGTCGGGGTTGGCGTTCTCCATGAGCCCGCCGAAACCGCAGCACTGGGTCAGGTCCCGGCCCAGGTCCAGTTCGGCCAGAGCCACCCCGGCCTGGGCGGCCAGGCGTCTGGCCGACTCCTGCAGCTCCGGTAAATTCCGGGTGGTGCAGGGGTCGTGGATGGCCACTTGTTCCCCGGGCCGGTCGCGCACCTGGGGCGGACCGGTTTTTTCCAGGATGGGCCACAGGGACAGGACCTCGGCCTGGTCCGCAAGCTCGCCCAGGAGCTTGAAGCAGGTGGAACAGGCCGCGATCACCGGAGGAGAGCCCAGGCTTTGCCAGTCCTCCTGCCAATCCGCCAGGACCTGGGCGGTCTTGCCTTCCTGGCCGGCCCAATGGGCCGGGGCCCCGCAGCAGCCCAGCATCAACCCCACCCCGCCCGGCAGGGATTCGCACAGATAATCGTAGACCTGGGCCACCTGTCCGGGGGCCGATCCGGCCAGCTGGCAGCCCGGGAAAAAGACGTGGGCGCTTTTGTTATGCCCGGGCTGGTGCCGGGCCAGGCGGAACTCGGGCCCCTGGCTGAACTCCATGTCCAGCAGGGCGAACTCGTGGGCCGAGGGCGGCATCTTGCCCCTGGCCGCCATGGTCTGCCGGGCCGTGAGGCAGAGGTCCTGCATGGCGAAGTTCTGGGGGCAGACCTGCTCACACAGCCCGCACAGGCTGCAGGAGTTGATCATCCGGTTGGCCCCGTGATCGCCCAGGACGATTGACAGGTTGTTGTAGATCTGGCGGGCGTACTTTTTGGGATAGGCCTGATAGCTCTTCAGATAGGGGCAGACCTTGACGCACTCCAGACAGGCGCACTGAAGGCAGCGCATTGCTTCCTGGAGCGCCTCCTCCTGGGTGTAGCCCGATTCCCCGGAGGCTGGGGTGACCGGCAGCGGCTCCACCCCCTTGAGGCTGGTGAAAAGCAGGGTTTCAAAGGGGAGGTCCCGGTCCCGCCCGGCAGCCAGGGACACGCCCTGGACAAAACGGTCCAAAGAGGCCGCGCCCCAGCGGCCCTGGGCCGCTTGCCACACCGGGGAAGGGCCGCCCGGCCGGTCCAGCCCGCCCGCAAAGACCCCCTCCTGCAGGGCGGCCTGGTCCGGGGAGGAGACCAGGGGGTTGCCTTGGCTGTCGCTCTTGAGCGGCCAAGGGGCCGGGTCCAGCACATCCAGGGACAGGAACACGGCCCGGTATTCTTTCAGACAACGGTCCAGAAAGCCCTTGTCCGTAACCGGAGCGTTGAGTTCCACCTCCACCTTGAGCCGGGTCAGGAGGTTCAACTCCTCTTCCACGGCATCATCCGGCACCCGGCCGGCGAGCTCCCGCCTTAGCCTGGAGGCCAGGGCCGGCCCAGGCTCGCGGATGGTCACCTGGTAGCCCTTGCGGGCCAAATCCCAGGCCGCGGTCAGCCCGGCCAGCCCGGCCCCGATAACGGCCACCGGCTCCTCTTTGGGGGGCAGGGGCAGGGAAGTCCGGGGGGGCGGAGAATGGTCCAGGCAGGCCCGCTCCAGCCCTGGCAGGTTGACGGCTCCGCCGGCCTGAGCCCTTTTGCAACCCCCTTGGCAGGGGCCGTCGCAGATGCGGCCCAGGATGCCGGGAAAGGGCATGGTCTTGAGCAGGACTTTCCAGGCCCCGGACCAGTCGCCGCAGGCCGCCCGTTCGGCCAGGGCCCGGCCGTCCAGGTGCAGGGGGCAGGCCGCGGCGCAGCCGGGCGGCTCCTCCTGGATGCAGCGCTTTTCCAGTTCCCTTAAATATAGCTGGTCCATGGCCGGTCCGGGTGTTCCTTAAAAAAACAGACATACCCCGGCCGGGACGCCCTGGGACGAATCAGGCCGGGGTGCGGGGCGCGGCCGGGGAGCATCCCGGCCGCGCCGGATCGGTTGTCAGCCTTTCAATGCGGCCAGGACCTTTTCGGGCTTGGCCGGCAGCACGGTGACGCGGGCGCCGCAGGCGTTGTAGATGGCGTTGATGATGGCCGCGTGGGGGCTGGTCAGGGGCAGTTCGCCCGTCCCGGCCGCGCCGAACGGTCCTTCCGGCCTGGGGGTCTGCACGTAGATCAGCTCCATGTTGTCCGGAATCTGCTTGGCGTAGGGGAATCCGGCGCCCTTCAGGGTGGAGTGCTTCTGGATGTCCTCGAAGTCCTCGGTCAGGGCCAGGCCGATGCCCTGGGCCATGCCTCCGTAGAGCTGGCCGTCGGTGACCAGCTTGTTGTTGATCTTGCCGATGTCGGCCACCAGGGTCATCTTCTCCACCTGGGTCTTGCCCGTGGCCGTTTCCACGGCCACCTGGGCCATGAACACGCCGTACATGTAGACCGCAAAGGGCGAGCCCTGGGAGTTCTCGTCGCAGTTGGAGGCCGGGGCGGTGTACTTGCCGGCGTAGCTCACCGGAACATTGGCCGCGACCATCTGGTCGTAGGTCCGGAACCCGCCCTTGCCGTCCTTCATGGCCTCCACCAGGGCCTCGCATCCGGCCTGGATGGCCCGTCCGGTCATGACCTGGGAGCGGCTGCCGCCCGAGGGTCCGGAGTTGGGGGCCACGGCCGTGTCGTTCATGACCAGGTTGATCTTATCCGGGGTCAACCCCAGGGGCCGCAGGGACTGGTGGGCCGTGCCCAGGGCGCCCATGTCAGCGCCCTGGCCGTGGTCCTGCCAGCAGGCGAATACGGTGACGGTTTCATCCGGGTTCAGGTCGATCTTTACCTCCGAGGAGTCCGGCCCGTCCAGGCCGCAGCCGTAGACGCCCACGGAGATGCCCACGCCCCGCTTGATCTCGGCCGTGGATTCGGCCTTGGCCTTTTCCAGGGCGGCCTGGTACTTGGGCCGCAGGATGTCCAGCATCTCGGGCAGGGAGTAGACCTCCGGCTTTTGGCCGGTGGGGGTGGTGGAGCCCGGGCGGTAGACGTTCTTGTACCGTAGCTCCAGGGGGTCCAGGCCCAGCTTTTCGGCCAGCTCGTCCATGAGCACTTCCGAGGAGAACTCGGCCTGGGGCGAGCCGTAGGCCCGGAAGGCCGAGCCCCAGGCGTGGTTGGTGCAAACGGTCCGGCCCTGGCCCCGGATGTTGGGGATGTCGTAGCCCGCGCCCATGAACTGGGTTCCGCGCAGGGTCAACAGGTCGCCGAACTCGGAGTAGGGGCCGTGGTCCACCGAATAATCGGTCTCCATGGCCAGGAGCTTGCCCTCGTTGTCGGCGGATAGGCGCATGTTCACGAAGAAGGGCGAGCGCTTGCCGGTGTAGGTCATCTGCTGGTGGTAGTCGTAGCGGAGGAAGACCGGCCGGCCCGTGGCCACGCAGGCCACGCCCACCAGGGCCTCCATGGTGGGGCTGAACTTGTAGCCGAAGGTTCCGCCGGCCGGGTTCTGGACCATGATCAGGTTTTCCAGCTCCACCCCGACGCCCGGGGCGATCATGGCCGCGTGGAGATGGAGCCCGATGGACTTGGAGTGGATGCAGAGCTTGCCCTCGGAGTTGAGATAGGCGAAGCCCACGTCCGGCTCCATGGGCATGTGGGGCTGGCGGCCCACAAAGAAATCGTCCTCCACGGTCACGGCCGCGCTGTCGAAGATGGGCCCGGTCTCCCCGCCCTTGGCGATCTTCTGGACGTAGTAGACGTTGGGCGTGCCCGGATGGATCTCCATGGCGTCCTCGGCCATGGCCGCGGGCGCGCTCATGTAGGCCGGCAGCTTCTCCAGCTCCACCTTCACCTTGGCCGCCGCGGCCCTGGCCTGCTCCGGGGTGTGGGCGCAGACAATGGCGATGGCGTCGCCGTACTGAAAGACCTTCTCATCGCACAGGATGGGCCGGTCCCAGCCGTCGCCCAGGTTGGTGGGGAAGGTGATCAGCCCGGTGATGCGGTTCTTGCCCTTGATGTCCTTGTGGGTCACCACCTTGAAGACCCCCTCCATCTTTTCCGCCTCGGAGGTGTCGATGGAGAGGATGTTGGCGTGGGACACGTCGGCCTGGACCAGGGCCAGGTGGAGCGTTTCGCGGGGCAGCTTCAGCCCCAGGTCGGCGCCGTAGTCCAGGGTCCCGGTGACCTTGGCCAGGGCCGAAGGCCGGGGGTAGGAGCCGCCCCAGATCTGGCCGTCTTCGGGCAGCTTGTAGGCCAGCTCGCCCATGGTCAGTTCGCCGCGCAGAACCTTGGCCGCGTCCATGACCGCGTCCACCAGTGGACGGTAACCGGTGCAGCGGCAGGCGTTGCGGTGGGTCTGGTACCAGTCGCGGACCTCCTCCCGGGTGGGGGAGAGGTTCTGGTCCAGGAGGGCCTTGGAGGAGACGATGAAGCCGGGGGTGCAGAAGCCGCACTGGGCCGCGCCGTGGACCATCCAGGCCATCTGCAGGGGGTGGAGATTGTCCGGGGTGCCCACCCCCTCGATGGTGGTGATGGAGGCTCCTTCGGCCAGCTTGGACATCTTGGTCACGCAGGAGCGGACCAGCTTGCCGTCCAGAATAACGTTGCAACAGCCGCATTGTCCTTCATTGCAACCCACCTTGGTCCCGGTGAGACCCAGCTGCTCGCGCAGAACATGGGCCAGGGACTCGTCCGCGGGGGCCACCACGGTCTTTTTCTGGCCGTTGATCTCCAGAGTTTTCTTAATCATGTCAATTCCCCTCCTTTTAGTAGCGGGTCATTGGTTCCGCGGTCACGGCTTCCGGACAGGGCCCGGTCTTTGGCGGCCGCAAGGCTCGGTACTCTGAGCGGGGCCTTGGTCGGGCCCGGTTGTCCCGGCCGCACGGATCAGGGAAACACTTTTCGCTTCCCTTAACGGGCCTCCGCAGGGCCCGGATATTAATCTGGAATTCGTCCGCGTCCGGGAAATTGAAAAAAATCAAATCGGGTTAACCTGAGTGGAGACATATGCCCCCAATGGCATATGCCAATAATGACATACTGACCATGGGCCGGGAGGGAAGTCAAGTCGGATATTTGTATGTTAATATTAATATAATCGCGGGATTAATGGAAAATCCCGGATGGCCCGGCGGCCCTTCGGGTTCGGTCCGGACTGCCGGCGGTGAAACCGGCCGTCTCCCGGCCCTGCCTCCCAGGACGAAATTTTATTATCTCTCATGATCTGCCAAAGAAGTTAAATACGATATAATTATGTCCTAACCAGGACTATTTTTGTCGTATTTATCTATTAAAATAAACGAGTTGATCACAAGTTGCAGTAATGATATTTTAATATTTCGGTGATATGTTATGTTAATATCATAAATACCAGTGGAGAGCTGTTGGGGGATGCGGAGCTATTCTCGTATGTTAGGAGCCGATAAACAGCTTTACCGTAAGGATACTTATAAGTTAACATCAGATGACCGAAGAAGAGTTTCTTGATTCGAGGCGGAGATTTTTCGGTCAGGGCGTTTAGGTGGATAGATTCATGGTCACGGGGCTACCTGGGGATTGAGGTGAACCGAATACTCAACTTGATGGCCTATGGCGTGCTGCTGGCCGTGGGGTGCTGGGCGCCTTCGCCGTGTCTGGCCGGGGACACCCCCCTCAGCTTAGATAAAGATCGGCCCGTCTCCCGGGGAGTCTGGTTGAGCGCCGAGGACAAGGCCTGGCTCAAGGCCCATCCCAACATCACCGTGGCCGTGATGAACTCCTGGGCCCCCCTGAACACGGTCGACAGCCAGGGCCGGGCCGAAGGCATCGGGGTGGACTACCTCAAGTTGCTGGGGCGGCGCCTGGGCGTCTCTTTTACGATCATCCCCGGCCGTTTTGTGGACAACCTGGAGGCGGTGCGGGAGCGGCGGATCGACGCGCTCATGGATATCACGCCCAAGCCGGACCGGGCCGGGTACCTCCTTTTCACCAAGCCCTATCTAAACGTGCCCCATGTTATCGTGGCCCGCTCCGGAGGTCTGTTCTACAAGAGGGAGGAGCATCTTCAGGGGCGCGTCCTGGCCCTGGAGAAGGGTTTCGGCAACGCCTCGTATTTCCGGGAAAAATTTCCCCGGGTGGAGGTGGTGGAGTATCCGGACACGACCGCCTGCCTGGAGGCGGTCTCCAAGGGGGAGGCCGACGCCTATGCCGGCAACCGGGCCGTGGCCGCCTACATCATTGCCCGGGATCTGCTGACCAACCTGGAGATCCAGGGAACCCTTAAAAAACAGGGCTCGGTCCTGACCATCGGGGTGCGCAAGGACTGGCCCCAACTGGCCGCCCTTTTGAACAAGGCCCTGGCCGCCGTGTCTCTGGAGGAAGTAAGGGAGATCCATCTCAAATGGACCGGTCTGGGGGCCAGAGGCTCCGGGAGCCTGCTGGAAGGGTTGACCCCGCCGGAGATGCAATTTCTGAGGGTCCACACCCTTATCCGGGTGGGGGTGAATCCGGGCTGGATGCCCTTTGACTACCTGGACGACGAAGGCCGACACCAGGGAATCAGCTCCGACTACCTGGGCATTATCGGCAAGCTGCTCAAGGTGGAGCTCCGCCCTGTTCCGGGGCTGGCCCCGGACCGCCTTCTGGCCGAGGTCAGAGCCGGGCGGATCGATCTTCTGGGAGCGGTCATCCCCACGGAGGAGAACAGGAAGGACCTGATCATTACCGCGCCCTATCTGAAGATGCCCCTGGTCCTCATCACCCGGGACGACACGCCTTATATTACCGGAATCCGGGAGATCCGCAGGGGAAGCCTGGCTCTGGTGAGGGGGCGGACCGATCACGACCAGATAATCCAGGATTATCCCGAGGGGGCCTATATCCTGGTGGCGGACCAGGAACAGGCCTTCCGGGCCGTCTCCCAGGGGGAGGCCCTGGCCACGGTGGACACCCTGGCCTCCCTGGAACTGGTCAAAAGGCGCCTGGGCCTGGAGAACCTCAAGGCCTCCGCGCCCACGGAGTATGTTCTGGATATCGCCATGGGCATCCGCCGGGACTGTCCCCGCCTGGCCTCCATAATGAACAAGGCCCTGGCCTCGTTTACGGGGCACGAGAAAACCGTTATCCAGGACAAGTGGATCAACGTGACCGTGGAAAGGAGGGTCGACTGGGGGGTTGTATTCAAGACCGGGGCCAGGATCGGGTTCGGGGTCATGGTGGTGGTGGCCCTGATCCTGTTCTGGAACCGAAGCCTGGCCAAACAGGTGGAGCAGCGCAAGGAAGCCGAGGAGCGTTTCCGGGTTATGGCCGCCAACGTGCCGGGGACCATCTTTCAGGTAAGAGCCTATTTGGACGGACGGACGAAATATCTCTTTCTCAGCGAAAGGGCCCAGGAACTGTTCGAGGTTCCGCCGGAGCAGGTCATCCGGGAAAACCTCAGCCTGACCTTCCACCCGGAGGACGGGGACCGGGTCCAGGAGGAGACCCGCCTCTCCTTCAGCCGGGCGGATGAGGTGAACATCGTGGCCCGGATCATCATGGCGGACGGCCGGATCAAATGGATCCGGATAAGCGCATCCCCCCGGGGCTCCGCCGGAGAGGAACTCATTTACAACGGGTTCATGTTGGACATCACGGACCGCAAGACGGCCGAGCTGGAATACCTGGCCAGCGAGCGGAAGATCAAGGCCATGAGCCGGGCCGTGGAGGACGCCCTGGTGATGATCGACGGCGAGGACAGGATTCTGTTCTGGAATCAGGCCGCTGAACGGCTGTTCGGATACAGCGAGGAGGAGGCCCTGGGGCTGGAGTTTCATCCCCTGGCCGTGCCCGAGGAGGATCTGGAAAAAGCCCTGGCCGGAATGAACCTTTTTGCCCGGACGGGTCGGGGGGACATACTGGGTGTGAGCACCGAGTTGATAGCCCGCAACAGGCAGGGCGAGCATTTCCCGGTGGAGGTGATGCTGTCCTCGTTTCAAGTGGACCAGCAGTGGTACGCCGTGGGCACGGTGCGGGACATCTCGGAACGGAAACGGGCCGAGGAGATGCTGCGGGAGAGCCGGGAACGGCTGGACATGGCCCTGGAAGCCTCCAACACCGGTCTGTGGGACTGGCGGCCCCTGGAGGGCCGGGATTATCACAACGACCAGTGGTACAGACAGCTGGGCTACCGGCGGGGGGATTTTAAGGAGAACGAGGAGGACGTGCTGGCGAAATTGATGCACCAGGATGACCAGGTCCAATTCCAGAAATACATGGGCAGCTACCTTTCCGGACGGGGCGATGAGTACAGGCAGGATTTCCGTCTGAAAGCCAAGGACGGCTCCTGGAGGTCAATCCTCTCCCTGGGACGGGTGGTGGAAAGGGACCACGTGGGCCGGGCCAGGAGAATCATCGGGGTCCATCTGGACATGACCTCCCAAAAGAAGGCCGAGCAGGAACTGAAACGGAATCTGGAGGATCTGGAGCGGTTCAGCCGCCTGGTGGTGGGGCGCGAAGAGAAGATGATCCGGCTCAAGGAGGAGGTCAACGACCTCCTGGGAAACCTGGGCCGGCGGAGCAGATACAAGATCGTGCAGTGAGGGAAGAAGGAAGGGGAGGGGATTTGTTCAAGGAAGAGAGAGGTTCGCCCCGATTCGACTGGAATATGATCGGCGATATCGGCAAGGGGCGTCCCAATCTGGGAGGCAGCACGGAGGTGGCGGTTTATCGCCTGATGCAGTTTACCCTGCGCGATGTCATGATCCAGCGCCTGGGCGTGGAGGGTGCGAACCGGGTCCTCTACGAAGCGGGCCAGTTGGCCGGCCGGGAGTTTTGCAAGGCCCTGGTAACATCCACGGACGGCCTGAGGGGGGTCATGCAGGAGGTGGAAACTCTTTTGCGGGAACTCAAGATAGGCATCCTGCGGATAGAAAGGTTCGACGAGGAAAAGGGTGAGATCACCGTCACCGTGGCCGAGGACCTGGACTGCTCCGGGATGATGGTCTGCGACGAGAACATCTGTACCTATGACGAAGGTTTTTTTAGCGGCCTGCTGAGCCAGTACACCGGCCGGGCCTATCAGGCCACGGAGGTGGACTGCTGGTGCAGCGGGGACAGAGTCTGCCGGTTTGAGATCAAACCCCTGGAGCGGTAGGGGTGCCGGGAGGCCCAGAAGAGCGGGCCGCCCATGGGGAAGCCTCCCCCCCCAAGGCGGGCAGCGGTCTTTATAACCAGGGGAGACCCTTCCCCTGGTCCTTGGTGACCGGCCGGCGGGAGGAACTCCCGGTTGAAGCGAGGAGCCATGGTTGAACTCAAATCCGGGGATCTGGACAGGATCAGTGAGCTTTTCCATCTTCTGCTCAAAGGGGAACAGCCGGGGCCGCTTGAGTTGCCGGAAGATTATCCCCACAACGAGTTCAGGCAGGCCGTGGACTACATCAACCGGTTCCTGGCCGAATACTATCTGACCGCCGGTTTTCTGCACAAGCTTTCCGGAGGCGAAATATTCTCGGAGCCTTCTTTAGGGCGGCTCAGCCTGGCCTCCTCCCTGAAAAATCTCCAGGCCTCCCTGCGTAACGTCACCTGGGTAACACAGCAGGTGGCCGGGGGAGATTTCAGCCACAAA
Source organism: Desulfarculia bacterium (assembly GCA_963662305.1). Classification (GTDB taxonomy): domain Bacteria; phylum Desulfobacterota; class Desulfarculia. The sequence continues at coordinate 1,435,557 of OY759352.1, forward strand.
ATCTCCTTCATGGGGGAGTTCGCCGAAGCCTTCAACCGCATGACCGAGCAGTTGAAAAGTTCCTTTGCCCAGCGGCACGAGACGGCCGAGTCGTTGAAGGGCCAGATCGAGGAGCTGGCCCGGACCCGGCGGGCCATGCTCAACATGCTGGAGGATCTGGACGAGCAGAAGGCCAGGGCCGAGGACGCCACCAAGGCCAAGAGCGAATTTCTGGCCAACATGAGCCACGAGATCAGGACGCCCATGAACGCCATCATGGGTCTGAGCCATCTGGCCCTCAAAACCGACCTGGACTCCAAACAGCGGGACTATCTCGAAAAGATCCAGTCCAGCGCTCAGGCCCTTCTGGGCGTGATCAACGATATCCTGGACTTTTCCAAGATCGAAGCCGGTAAGTTGAGCATGGAGGCGGTGGATTTTTCCCTGGAGCAGGTTCTGGACAGCATCTCCAATCTGGTGGGCCTCAGGGCCGAGGAGAAGGGCCTGGAACTTCTGTTCGACATCGATTCCCGGCTGCCCAGGTCCCTGATCGGCGACCCCCTGCGCCTGGGCCAGGTGTTGATCAACCTGGCCAACAACGCGGTCAAGTTCACTGAAAATGGCGAGATCGTGGTCTCGGCCTGGCTGGTGGACAATGACGGGGAGAAGGTGACGGCCCGCTTCATCGTGCGGGATACGGGAATAGGGCTGACCCCCGAGCAGAAGGACAGGCTGTTCAAGGCCTTTAAACAGGCCGACGCCTCCACCACCCGCAAGTACGGCGGAACGGGTCTGGGGCTGACCATCAGCAAACGCCTGGTGGAGATGATGAATGGCGGGATAGAGGTGGAGAGCCGGGCCGGAGAGGGCAGCGAGTTCATCTTCACGGCCCAGTTCGGCCTGGGCCGGGAGGACGCCGGGAGGGCTCTCGAACCCCACCGGGATCTGCGGGGAATGAAAGTCCTGGTGGTGGACGACAACGCCACCAGCCGGGAGATTTTGAGGGGCATGCTTAAATCAATGTCCCTCAAGGTCACCCTGGCTTCAGGCGGCCGGGAGGGGATTGACCTGCTCCGGGCCGAAGACCCCGGCGAACCCTATGCCTTGGTCCTGATGGATTGGCGGATGCCCGGTCTGGACGGGCTTGCCGCCGCGGAGATCATCAAAAACGACCCCGGATTGTCCAGAAAGCCGGCGGTGATCATGCTCACCGCTTACGGCCGGGAGGAGATCATTAAACGAGCCGAACATATCGGCCTGGACGGCTTTCTGATCAAGCCGGTGAGTTCCTCCATGCTCCTGGACGCCATCATGGCCACCTTTGGCAAGCAGGTGTTGACCGGCCGGCGGAAGGCCAAAGTTGCGCCCGGGAGCGACGACGGTTTGGCCTCCATCAGGGGGGCCGGCCTGCTGGTGGTGGAAGACAACGAGATCAATCGGCAGGTGGCCCGGGAGATCCTGGAGGGAGCCGGGTTCAGGGTGGCCCTGGCCGAGAACGGCCAAGAGGCCGTGGAAGCGGTTAAGGAAGCCGAGTACCACGCCGTGCTGATGGATGTCCAAATGCCGGTGCTGGACGGTTACGCCGCCACCAGGGCCATTAGACAGGACCCCCGATTCCGCGACCTGCCCATCATCGCCATGACCGCCAACGCCATGGCCGGCGACCGGGAGAAGGCCCTGGCCGCCGGAATGAACGACCATGTGGCCAAGCCCATCGATCCGGACCTGCTGTTCTCCTCCCTGGCCCGGTGGATCAAACCCGGGGCGGAGGGGCCCCCTCCTCCAAAGCGGCCCAAGACCGCAGATCGTCCGGCCCTGACGGATACGTCGGCTTTACCCGAGTCCATTCCGGGAATCGATCTCCGTGACGGCCTGAACCGGGTGGCCGGCAACCGGCAGCTGTACCGGAAGTTGCTGGTCAAACTCCGGGAGGGTTATTCGGATGCGGAAAAGGAGATCGACGCCCAGCTGAAAGCCGGCAGGGTCGAAGAGGCGGAGCGGCTGGCCCACAGCATCAAAGGCGTGGCCGGCAACGTGGGGGCCAGGAGCCTCCAGAGCGCTGCGGCCGGGCTGGAAGCGGCCATCAGGTCCTCCAGGAGTGAGGCCGTCCCCGGCAGGCTGGAAACTTTGGGGCGGGAACTGTCCGCCCTGGCCGGGGCCCTGGAGGTCCTGGGTCCGGATGAACCCGGCCGGGCCGCTCCGGCTCAGGCCCAATCTCCAGCCGGCCCGGAGGAGTTGGCGGTCGCTCTGGAAGAGATGCTGCCTCATTTGAAGGCCAACAAACCCAAGCCCAGCAAGGAGGCCCTGGCCCGGGCCGCCAGGCTTGTCTGGCCCTCGGAGCTGTCCATCGATTTTGCCGAACTGAGCCAATTGGTTAATAAATACAGGTTCAAGGAAGCGTCCGCCAAGGCGGAATTGCTGCTGGCCGACCTGGAAGGATAACCCCCCATGCCGATCAAAAGCTTGAAAGACTGCACGATCCTGGTGGTGGACGATACGGAAGTGAACGTGGATATCTTGGTGGCGGCCCTGGGCGGTTCATACGATATCGCCGTGGCCCTGGACGGGGAGACGGCCTTGGAGACGGTGCGCCGGGAGCCGCCGGACCTGATCCTGCTGGACATCATGATGCCGGGAATGGACGGCTACGAGGTCTGCCGGCGTCTCAAGGAGGACGAGGCCCTGGCCAAAATCCCGGTGGTCTTCCTCACCGCCCTGACCGAGATTGAGAACAAGACCAAGGGATTTGAGATAGGCGCCGTGGATTACGTGACCAAACCCTTCGAGGTTCTGGAGGTCCAGGCCAGAGTGAGGACCCATCTGTCCCTGGTTTTGGCCAGGCGCGAGTTGGAGCAGCAGAACGAGATCCTGGAAGAAAGGGTGGTCGAGCGCACCCGGGAACTGGCTCAGACCCAGGATGTGACCATCCACAGCCTGGCCTCCCTGGCCGAAACCAGGGACAACGAGACGGGCCAGCACATCCTGCGGACCCAGCATTACGTCAAGGCCCTGGCCGAGTATCTGGCCGGAATACCGGATTACGCCGGCCTGTTGGATCCCTGGACCATCCAACTTCTGTTCAAATCCACCCCTCTGCACGACATCGGCAAGGTGGGTATTCCGGACGCCATTCTGCTCAAGCCGGGGAAGTTGACCGAAGAAGAATTCGAGATCATGAAGACCCATGCAGAACTGGGTTACCAGGCCCTGGCCAAGGCGGAGGCGGCCTTCAACCTGGAGGAGAAACCTTTTTTCCTGAAATACGCCAAGGATATCGCCCTGACCCACCACGAAAAGTGGGACGGCCGAGGTTACCCCAAGGGCCTGAAAGGACTGGAAATCCCCCTGTCCGGAAGGATCATGGCCCTGGCCGACGTCTACGACGCCCTGATCTGCCGCCGGGTCTACAAGCCGGCCTTTCCCCACGAGAGGGCCGCGGCCATAATCAGGGAAGGGAGCGGCGCCCACTTCGATCCCGGAGTGGTGGAGGCCTTCAATTCGATAGAGAACGAATTCCGGGAGATTGCGCTCCGGTTTGCCGATAAGGAGGACTAGAGCGGTTGTCGGGAATACGTTCCGATTCAAAAGCGAAATATGCTGCCGGGGTCACCCCCCCGGCAGCCGAATCGGAACAGATTTATGACATTCGCTCTAAGGGAATGGGGCGAGGTCGGGGCAGGAATCAGGCCCCGATCCTCCAGAAGGCGGCGGCGTTGCCGCCCAGATGGCCGGACTTCTCCTGTTCGTCCATTCCCGAAGCCTGGATGTCCTTTAGATAGCGGGGCAGGCGCAGCAAGGGCCAGTCGCTGCCGAAGAGGAGCCTTTCGGCCCCGGCCACGGCGGCGAACACCGAGTAGATCTGGGGAGTGTAGAGGAAGGGCGCGGCGGCCGTGTCGAAAACGCAGTTGCGCAAGGCCTCCTTGACCTCTTTTTTCAACAACTCGTAGAAGAAAAGGCCCCCGCCCAGGTGGGCCAGCTGGAACCTGGTCTCGGGGCAGGCCTTGACCAGCTCGTAGAGCCCCTGGAGGGTCATGGGCGCCTTGCCCGGATAGGAATGCCCCACCGGCTCGTTGGTGTGGAGGAGGAGGGGCTTGTCCGCCTGAGCGCAGAGTTGGGAGGTCTCCACCAGGGACTTTTTAACCTTTGGTTCGTTCAGGTCGTTACCGTAGAAACCCAGCTCCCCCAGACCGGCGGCTCCCCGGGCCAGGCTCCGCTCCGCCTCGGCCAATCCTCCGGGAGCCGAAGGGTCCAGACAGGCCAGGGGAATCAGCCTCTCGGGATACTTGGCCGCAGATTGGAGGATGTAATCGTTGTGGGTCCTGGCCCGACCCGGATCGGCCCAGGGAAACCCGCAGACCAGGGCCTTGTCCACCCCGTCTCGGTCCATGGCCCGGACGAGCTCCTCGGCACTGCCCAGGACCGCTTTGGGGTCCTGGTAGAGCAGGGCGAACTGGCTCTCGGCTCGAAGATGGGGCCGCCGATCCTGGATTACCTCCGGCGGAAATATATGGACGTGGGAGTCGATTATCAAGGCTCTGCTCCTGGACTTGGTTGTCGCCGTCTCCGGATCCGGGGTAATTGGGCCGTTACCTTTGGAGTTCCGGTCTACCTTGCCGGCCGATCCGCCAGAGGCCGAAACGGTTCATGAATACCATGGGGCCGAAGGCCGGTCAAGCCGGCCGGGGCCGGCCGCCTGGTCCTTTGATTGTAAAAAGAGGAATATCCCTTGACATAAAACCGGCCAAAACCTATTGAAGGGCATGCCTTCCGAACAATTGGATCAAAAGAGCCTGATACTTCAGGTGGCGGTGGAGCTTTTGGGCCGGCGCGGGCCTGAGGGGGTCACCATGCGTGAGGTATCCAAAAAGTCAAAAGTCAGCCTAGGAAAAGTGCGCTACAACTACGGGACCAAGTCCAAGCTTTTCACCGCCGCCCTGGATTGGCTTATGGAGCAGGTGTCCGAGATCGAGTCCCGGTTGAAAAAGGAAGAACCCACCCCCCGGGAGAGACTGGCCTTTTTTTTCCTGGTTCAGGAAAGGCTCCTCCTTGAACGGAGCGAGCTGCTGGCCGGCTGGTTCAACTTCATAACCCTGGGCCGGAGCGATCCCTGGGTGGCGGCCAGGGTCCAGGAGAATTATGTGGCCAGAGTCGAGACGGTTAGGGCTTTTCTCAAGGAGATGATGGACAACTCCCTGATCCGCCCCGATCTGAGGCCCTCCCTCACGGCCGAGGATATGGTCGCCTCCGTGGAGGGGATGGGGCTCCTGTGGTTGAATAGAATCGATTCCCGGGGGATAGCCGCCCATCGCCGCCGGGCCGTCAACCGGTGGCTGAAAAATTTGGGCCTGGATTCCAAATGAGCCGGGCTCCCGCCCTTTGGTCGGGGCCGGATGCGCTCCACTTTAAATAAATATCGTCCCATGTCCGGTCCGCCCCCGAAATACCTTAAATTATGCCCCCCGCCGTCCTGGCGGAGTAGCTTCATTAATTCATAATTATTTTAATATACGTGACGTTTTGGACTCCCCCGGGTCACGGGAAAGGTTGACAGAAACCCGGGCTATGTTGTATACATTAGTATAGGAGGAGCAACAGGCTCTTCCTTATTGGGTCATAAATTTCAAACAATCACAGCGCGACCGGCATCGGCCATGGGAGATATCCAATCAGTCCGGGAGAATGTCCCTGGGCGGGTCGGCGGGTCGACATTCCGGCGGTGGAGCCGGGCCGTTCCTCCTATATGAGGTATGCTGCGATGCTTAGAGTGTTAATTCCCATAGACAGAGCGCGCAACTCCCTGAAAGCGGAGCAATACGCCTTGGATTTGCACCAGAAGACTCCCCTGGAGGTTACCCTGCTCAATGTCATCAATGAGAAGATCCTGTCCGACCGGGGGATCGGGCCCAACCTGATGGAGCAGCTGAAAGAAGGACAGCGCAGCCATGCGGCCAGGGTGCTGGCCGATGTGGTGAAACCCTTCATCAAGGCTGGAATACAGGTGGAGCAGCGGATCGAGTACGGCCTGCCCGGGCCGACCATCTGCCGGGTGGCCGCAGAGGAAAAGTTCGATCTGGTGCTGATCGCCGAGGCGGGATTGTCCGAGGCCGGCCAGATCAGAAGAGGAAGCGTGGTGGACGACGTGGCCCACACCTGCCGGGTGCCGGTTACCTTGGTCAAACATCAGGTTTAACCGTTTTGGGGTTAACCCGGTTCCGGCCGTGGTGGCCAGAGACCGGTTTTGGGGGAGTAAGTGATATCTGTGGGATCACCAGTTTAGGAGGGAGGACGCATGAGATTTAAATCGTTGGCTCTGATCGGGGTGGCGTTGCTTTTGGCTCTGACCCTGGTCGCCGGACCGGCTTTGGCCGCCAAGAAGAACCCGATGGAGGCCTGGAAACCCAAGTTCGACCCATCAGGGGCCAAGTACAAGGTGACGGTCTCCAATGTCTCCACCCCGGGTCTGATCGGGGTCCGGGCCGGTTTCTGGATCAGGGACGCCCTGTGGGAGGCGACCAAGGGGCAGATGTACTTCGACTACCGTCCCTTCTCCCAGTTGGGCGGCGAGGTGGAGGTGCTGAACCTTCTCCAGACCGGAGCCATCCAGGGCATGTCGGTCTCCTCAGTGGCCTCCACCAACCTGGGGCCCCGCATGGGCGTGGTCAACCTGCCGTTTTTGGTCAACACCTACGAAAAGCTGGACAAGTTCATCGCCGATGAGGAGCTTTTCAAGCACTTCCTGGCCGGCATGGAGCACCAGGGCATCATCGGGCTGGACATCACCGCCTACGGCCAGTACGGCTGGGCCACCAGGACTCCGGTGAAGACCATCGCCGACGCCAAGAAGGAAAAGTTCCGGACCGCCGAGGCGGCCGTGAACCAGGCCACCTACAAGGCCTGGGGTTTCAATCCGGTGGTCATGCCCTGGCCGGACGTGCCTACCGCCCTGAAGCAGGGCGTCATCACCGCTCTGGACCACACCCCGACCGTCTGCTATGTTTCAAAAAAATTCGAAATCGTAAAGAACTACACTCAGTTGAACTACGCCCAAGGCCTGTTTATCTGGATCTTCAACAAGAAGTGGTTCGAGGGTCTTCCGGACGATCTGCAGAAGACTTTCACCAAGGTGGTGCATGAGCAGTGCGCCAAGGCCAGGGCCGGCCAAAAAGAGCAGGACGCCAAGAGTATCGCCGCCTCCAAGGAAAAGGAGGGGGTCAAGTTCTGGAGCCTGCCCGATGCGGACATCGCCACCCTCATGGCTGAGGCCAAGGGCGTCCATGACAGCGAGGCCAAGGCCATTGGGCTGGAATTTTTGAAAAAGGTACAAGACCTGATGGGCTTCAAATAAGTTCCGCGGGTTCACGGGGGCCGCACTCGCGGCCCCCGTTTTTATAAGAGTCTCAAGTTTGAAATAAAGTTCCGACTGTTTAACACGCGGAGGAGCCCCCAGTTTGACGGAGACGAACCCCGTGCGGCGCCTTTCGGGGGAGGCCTCTTCGCATGTTTCACCACTAGGGAGGCGGCTGATGCTGGCGAAAATCCTCAACGGACTCGACCGGGCCCTGACCTATTTTGAAGATTGGACCTTATTTCTCACGGTAATGGCCGGGCTCATCTCTCTTTTTGTCAACGTCGTACTGCGTTACGCCTTCAACTATTCCCTGGCCTGGTCCGAGGAGCTGATCCGGGAGATCATCATCTACACCACCTTCATCGGTTGCAGTGCGGCCATAAAAAACCGTTCCATGATAAAGATCGACGCCCTGGTCCAACTCATCCCTAAGCTTAAGATGCCGCTGGGCTATTTTTCGCACCTGGTAACCCTGGCCTACGCGGTTCTCATCTTTTATCTGGGTTGGAAGATGGCCGCGGTTCAGGTGGCCACCTTCCAAAAGACCATCATCCTGGAGATACCCCTGGTCTTCCTTTTCGCCATTCTGCCCCTCATGGGGGCGATGATGTTCATCCGCACCATCCAGGTCATGTACTGGGACTGGCTTGAAGCAAAAGGCGAGGAAAAGGAGAAATAGGGGCGATCATGGAATCATACTATATCATTCTGCTTCTGGTTCTCCTGGGCGGCCTGGCCACCACGGTTCCGGTCTTCATGGCTCTTTTCTTCACCGGGATCATCGGGGTGGCGGCCTTTACCGACATCCCCCTCATGATCCAGGCCCAGGCCCTGTTCAGGTCCATGGACAAGTTCACCCTGGTGGTGGTGCTCTTTTTCATCCTCTGCGGCAACGTCATGACCTCCGGCTCCATTGTGGAGAAACTGATCAGGATGGCCAACGTGACCGTGGGCTGGCTCTCCGGCGGGCTGGCCATGGCCGGGGTCATCGCCTGCGGGTTGTTCGGGGCCATCTCCGGCTCCACCGTGGCCACGGTGGTGGCCATCGGCGGTTTTATGATTCCGGCCCTCATGGACAACAAGTACGATGAAAAGTTCGCCACCGGAATCATGACCACCTCGCCCATTCTGGGGGTTATCATTCCCCCTTCCATCTCCATGATCCTCTATTCCATGGTCACCAGCTGCTCCCTGGAGAGCCTTTTCATGACCGGGTTCCTGCCGGGGATGATGATAATTCTGGCCTTCTCGGCCTATTCCTTTTTCTATTTCCGCAAGAGGACCGACTATGTCAGGGCTCCCCTGCCCAAATTCAAGGAGGTGGTGGAGGCCTACAAAACCGGCTTCTGGTCCCTGATGCTGCCGGTGATCATCTTCGGGGGGATTTTCTCCGGCGCCTTCACGGCCAACGAGGCGGCCGTGGTGGCCTCGGTCTACGCCTTTGCGGTGGAGATTTTCATCCACCGCTCCATGAAATGGAACCAGGTTTTCCGGATCACGGTCAACTCGGCCATAACCTCGGCCACCCTCCTGATCATCGTGGCCGGGGCCACGGTTTTCGGCAAGTACCTGACCCTGGAGGCGATCCCCATGAAGATCGCCGACGCGGTGGTGAGCAATATCACCCAGCCCTGGGTCTTTCTGCTGGCCATCAATATCATGCTCCTGATCGTGGGCATGTTCATCGACATTATTTCGGCCACCCTGATCCTGACCCCCATCTTTCTGCCTATTCTCTATGAGTTTAATATCGACATCCTTCATTTCGGACTGCTCATGACCATCAACCTGGGAATCGGATACGTGACCCCGCCCATGGGGGTCAGCCTGTACATTACCGGGGCGGTGACCAACCGTGATCTGGTCTATGTCTCCCGGGCGGTGATGCCCTTTATCCTGATTCAGCTTGTCGTCCTGGCCATTCTGACCTACTTTCCGGACCTGGCCCTCTGGGCCCCCAGGGCCTTCATGGGTTATGAGGGCTAGAATTCCGGACCGGCTCCCTGGTCGGGGCCGCGGCAAAGCGGCCCCGAACATCGGGGCAGGGGGCCGGAGGGTTAGTGCCCGGCCCCTTGGGTCGGCTTCGGTTGGTGTCCCGGCAGGCGGGATCAGGATATGACGGTCTCCTGACCGGCTTCCATGGCGGCCCCATCCACGGGGGCCAACTCCATACTCGACTTAACTTTAATCCGGCGTGGCCGATATCCCCATCCGGGCGCACAACCCCTGGAAGTCATCCGACAGCAGAATTTCGTTAAGGATCTCGGTTCTTGTCTTGGACCCGCCAGCCAGTTCGCCCAGCCAGCCCTGCAGATCATCGCTGTGGATTTGCTTCCCGAAAAGGGCCTCGTAGATCGTCTCCAGGTACTCCTGGTTGCTTAGATTGCGATTTAGGTATCTGGGGTCGTCCAGCAACAGATTGAGCAGGTCCTGGACCGTCTCCTGGCCTTTGAGCATGCTGGTCCACCAGTAATCGATATTCCCCCGGGCAGGGTCCTCCAACCATAACAATTGGTACAATCTCACGATAAGGGTTTCCAGAGCCTCCAAATCCTGGGGTCCGCCGGGCCAGTTGTCCGGCCCCCGGTCGCACAGGTAACCTTCCATGCAGTTGCTCTCGTCCATTATGATACCGTAACCCTCGGTCTGGGTCATGATCCCGCCTTCGCGCCACCATGTGGTAAACACGTATTCGTAGCTGAAAAGGGCATCGGGGCTGAAGCCGGCTGAACAGACCGACCAGCCGTTGTTGAACTGAGTATGGTCCAGGTACTTGTAGCCCCAGTCTATGAGGAACTGCTTGCCCGAGCCCTTAAAAACCTTGTACTCGACTACGGTCTGCCCGCCCCCCTCAGCCCACTGGGGGCCGGCGGAAATCTCGTGGGCCGATCCGGTGGCGTTATTCTTAAGCAGGATCTGGGGAGGCTGGCTGAAAAAGATCTTCCAGCTGTCCTCCGAACGATTGTATACCGGATATCCGGGGCCCGCTATTAACAGGTTGCCGGTGATCGAATCCCCTTCGTGGAAAACCTCATCCACATTAAAGTAGTTCACGGCGTTTATCGTGCCGGTGAAGAGAATATTGAGCCAGATATCATCGGCCCCTTCCTGAGCCCAGGACTGGATCGGTAAAAAAAAGATGACGATCAGGAGCATTTTAAGGATGGTTATCCTTGCTCTCATAGCCGCCCCCTTCCCCTTGGTGCGGAGGTTATCAGGGATTGTCCTTATAAAATAATTTTAACCGACTAATGGTGTATTATAATCCATTAGAGGCCAGTATGCCGACCATAATTTATAATCGGAGCCGGAAAATCCGGTCTTTGTCTGTATCGGATCTTCATGTCAAATGATTACAATCGCTTGGTTTACTTGCGACCGACTCCGCGGTGTGTTTTCGAATGGAATACTCCCCTGGTCGAAGATTATCCTCCGGTGGGGTGATTCTTAGGCTTGGCATAAGGCCCCGGTTATGGCAGCATTGGCCCATGAGCTTAACGGAGTTCGAGAAACGTTGGGGCCGGGAGGAATTTCTTCTGCTGGAGAGAGCCCCCGCGGTCTACGACCGCCTGGCCGCGGCAGTGGCCGGAAAGTCCGCGCGGCCGGAGGATGAGGACAGGCTTGGCCGGCTTCTGGATCAGGGGCTGAGCCAGACTCCCACTCCGAAGTCCCGTGAAAGGGCGGCTCGGGAGATCTGGTCGTGTTTGGAGGGGCAGGCCGAGGGCGAACTGGCTGTTCAGGCCCGGGAGTTGATGGGCCGCATCGCTGATGATCCCTGGGCCATCGTCTACTTGAAAAAGGTTTTCAAGGTTTTGGCCGCCAAGCAAGGTTGGAAAGATTTCCTTAAATCCTCCTACCTGGAAGATTGAGGGGGTTGAGATGAAGTTGTGGTGGGCACTGGGATTGACCGTTGCGCTTCTGGCGGCGGCCGGTTGCGCCAAGGATCAGGTCCAGTACCGGGCCGACCAGCTGGTTGTTGGCCAGGCGGGGGATAAGATTAAAGTGAGGCCGCCCTCCAAGAGCGACGGTCAGGCGGCCGCGGAAGGCCCGCTTTACATCCTTCATCGCTGGAAGGAGGACGATTCCCTCTCCTTCTTGGCTATCTATTACGCCGGCAGATTGGAGTATCAGGAGGATATCGAGGAGGCCAACCCCGAACTGACCTTCACCGGCCGCCTGCCCGCCGGAACCCCGGTCTGGATACCGGAGAAGATCGTCCGGCCGGAGGTCAAGAAGAGTTTCACTCTGGTTCCCAAAAGTTCCCAGGTCGCCCAGTCAGCCGGTTCCCCCCTGGACCGGGGAGTTATTCACAAGACCGAGGGCCGGGAGACGCTCTCCATGATTGCCGCTTTCTACACCGGCAGCGCCAAGAACGCCGAGAAGGTGGCCCGCTACAATCCGGGGATAGCCTCGGACCAGGTTCTGAGCCCCGGTCAGGAGGTTTTTATCCCGGCCGGAATGGTCCTCAAGGATCTCCGGGGAGACCTGGTGTTCGTCAACCGGCCCCGGCCCCAGGGCCTGCCTGCCTTTGAGTCTTCGGCCGTGGGGGAGAGCAATCTGGGGGAGGAGGACCTCAAGCAGGAGCCCGCCACCTTTGATCAGGTGCCCCCGGAGAATCAGCCGGGTTACAAACCCGTCCAGGATTCCGGTCCGCGCCAGGTTTCAACGGCCAAGGTGGCCTCTGCAACCAAGACGACCAGGGCCAAAGCGGTGAAAAAGGAGAAGGCCGGGGTTCCCCACAAGGGGTCCTCCAAACACAAGTGGCGATAGCCCCAAAAAGGCCCGCCCTTGCGGTGCGGCGGGGCCTGAAGGCTGGCCCGAACAGGGTGCGGTCTGCTAATCTTGCTGTTTCCGGGCCTGATCCCGGAAGCCGGATACCGTTCCGGCAACAGTTCTAAATCGCAACAGTTTGAGCTTGACATCCGGATGACGGTTGCTTATGGTAGCCGTCTGTGTTCGAGGAGGAGTGTGAATTATGTACGCCGTGGTTGAAACGGGCGGGAAACAATACAAGGTCAGCCCCGGTCAGCAGCTCAGGGTGGAGCGGTTGGACGGAGAGGTCGGGGCCAAGGTGGTTTTGGACAAGGTCCTCATGATCGGAGGCGACACCGACGGCGGGCAGGAGACCCAGATCGGTCGGCCGATGGTGGACGGAGCCCAGGTGGTGGGCCGGATCGTGGCCCAGGGTAAGTCCAAAAAGGTTTTGGTCTTTAAAAAGAAACGGCGCAAAGGCTACCGCCGGACCCAGGGTCACCGCCAGTTGGTGACCAGGCTGGAAATCGAGGAGATCAAGGGCTGAGCGGCCCTGTGAATCTTTAAGGGAGTGAGTCATGGCTCATAAAAAAGCCGGTGGTAGTTCACGCAACGGCCGGGACAGTCACGGCCAGAGGCGAGGCGTAAAACGCTATGATGGCCAGCTTGTCTGCCCTGGAACGATCATCGTCAGACAGTTGGGGACCCGATTCCACCCCGGTACCGGCGTGGGCATGGGCAACGATTTCACCATCTACGCCAAGGTCGAGGGAACGGTCAAATTCTCCCGCCTGGGGAAAAGCAAAAAACAGATCTCGGTGCTGCCTGTCTGAGTAAAGCGCGCCGGGCTCAAGATATTCCGTCGGATGGGGCTCGGCCCCATCCTTTTTATTTTAGGGCCCGGTTTTTCATTACGACATTCGCCGGGGCAGGCTTTGTTTGAAAAACAGCAGGCGGCGTCAGGGCCACACCCCTGGCGCCGCTTTGGAACAACTTCCTGAAAGTCTCTAAGGCCTTTGCGGGACGATTTCCAGGACCAGGATGAGGGCACTCATGCGCTTTGTGGACCAGGCTAAAATATTCGTCTCTTCGGGCAAGGGGGGAGCGGGCGCCGTCTCCTTCCGCAGGGAGAAGTTCATCCCCAAGGGCGGCCCCGACGGCGGCGACGGGGGCAAGGGCGGGGATGTAATCATCCGGGCCGAGAGCGGTATGGGCACCCTTTACGATTTCACCCATCGCCGGGTCTTCCGGGCTCCCTCGGGCAAACCGGGCCAGGGCTCCCAGCGCACCGGCCGGGGCGGGGCGGACCTGGTGATCAAGGTGCCCCTGGGGACCCTGATCTACGACGATGATAAAGACCTGCTCCTGGCCGACTTGGTCAGACCCGGCCAGGAGTACGTGGCGGCCCAGGGCGGCCGGGGGGGCAAAGGCAACAAGCATTTCGCCACCTCCCACAACCGGACTCCCCGGATGGCTCAGCCCGGCGAGCCGGGCCAGGAGCTGCACCTGCGCCTGGACCTGAAGCTGCTGGCCGATGTGGCCCTGGTGGGCCTGCCCAACGCCGGCAAATCCACCCTCATCAGCAAGGTCTCGGCGGCTAGGCCCAAAATCGCCGACTATCCCTTCACCACCCTGAACCCCAACCTGGGGGTGGTCCACCTGCCGGGGCACGAGCCGTTTGTCCTGGCCGATGTGCCCGGCCTTATCCAAGGCGCCAGCCAGGGCACCGGCCTAGGTCACCGTTTTCTGCGTCATGTGGAGCGGACCAGGCGGCTCGTTTTTCTCCTGGATATCACCGCCGATCCGGCCGCGGCCCTGGAGACCCTGAGCCGCGAACTGGAGGCTTTTAATCCGGTCCTGGCCCAAAGAGAGAGACTGGTGGTCCTCAACAAGATCGATCTGGCCCCGGAGGAGGATCCCTTTCCGGCCGATTTCAGAGTCTCGGGGCTGACCGGCCAGGGCTTGGGAGAATTGATGGAGGAATTGGCCCTCGGCCTGGAAAAGGGGCCCCCGGGGGAGGAACCGGGTGATGCCGGCTGATCCGGCGGCCTGCCTCCAAAAGGCCCGGCGGATAGTGCTTCTGGTCGGCCTGGAACCGGTTCCGGCTGGAGTGGCGGAGGGTTTGGCCCGGGAGATCGCCTCCCTGGCCCCGGAACGGGAGATGATAATCGTCCCCCGTACTTCCCTCTCTTTTTCGGCAGCTCTTGCGGACCCCGGACCGGAGCAGGGGGACGTTCCTCGGCTCCAGGCCCAGGCGGCCGTCTCGACCGCCGGCGTTGCCGCAGGCCTCCACACAGCCCTGGCCCAGGAGGGTCTTTCATCCGCCCTGGTGACCTTCTCCCGGTCCGATCTGGCCTCCAGAAGGCGCTACCTCCATATCCGCAACACTCTGTTCGAACTGCTCAAAAACAGGGTCGTTCCTCTGCTCTTCCCGAACCGGACCACCTCCGGACAGGACCTGGAAGAGGGCCGAACCACGGAGCTGGGCGCCCTGGCGGCGTCACTCCTCAAGGCCGACCTGCTGCTGATCAGGGGCGGCGGCCTCTCCGCGCCGGGAGAAAAGGCCGTGGAAAAAGCGGTTCGGGCCGGAGTTCCGGTTTTTGTCCAAACAGGGCAGGGCGGCCCTGGATTGGCCGATCTTGCGGCCGGTCTGGGGCAAGGGATCTTTCGCGAACCCCCGCCGGTCCTGTTGGACCCGAACCGCTGGGAGGCCCTGACCCTGGCCTCCCGGGGCGGGCTGACCGTGAGCCCCTCCTATGCCCGCAGGCTCCGCCGCGACAGCATCGCCCTCGCCCTTGAGGATGTGGTCGAGGTCCGGGGACGGTTCGACCAGGGGGCCCAGATCAACCTCCTGGACCGGGACGGAAATGTGCTGGCCGTGGGACTGAGCAACTACTCCTCGGCCCGCCTGAGCGCCCTTAAAACCCTTAAGCCTGGTGACATTAGGGACAAATTGGGCTACATATATTACTGTTGTGTTATCCGCGAAGAGAATATTACTCTTCCCCGAGGAGAAGGTGGACCGGCTTGCCTGCTCCCGGCATAAAAAAACCCGTTCAGACGGTAAGGTTAAAGCGAAACCGTATTACGGTCCGGATCCCTCGGGAGGGGTCCATTCAAGGGGGTGAGTCAAGTGCGCCTGGGTCTGTTGGGCGGAACGTTCGATCCCATTCATCACGGCCATCTCCGGTCGGCCGAGGAGATCTGGGAGGATTTCGAACTGGACCAGGTCCTGTTCATTCCTGCCTATATCCCTCCCCACAAAGAGGGCCAGCCCGTATCTTCCTTTGACCACCGGCACGCCATGTGCCAGGCGGCCGTGGCGGACAATCCCCATTTTGCGGTTATCGATCTGGAGAGGACCCGGGAGGGGCCTTCCTACTCCATCGACACGGTCCGTGACCTTCAGGCCGGCGCTCCGGAGGCGGAGATGCACTTTATCCTGGGGCGGGACGCCTTTCTGGGTATTCCCACTTGGGGCCACTTCCGGGAGCTTTTCAGCCTGACCCATTTCATCGTCATGACCCGGCCGGGATACTCCAGGGGGACCGTCAACAGGGTCCTGGAAAAGGTTTCACCCGAATTCCGCCACGACCCCCGTTCGGCCCGCTACATCCATCCCTCGGGCCGGTTCGTTCATTTTTGGGAGACTACTTTGCTGGATATCTCTTCCACCAGGATAAGGCAGTATTTCAGGGAAAACATGTCCACCCGCTATCTTCTGCCGGAGGCCGTGTCAAGTTACATCAATCGCAACGGGTTGTATCGATGAGCGTGGCCAAGCCGGAATTGAACGAAGTGGAGATGGCTCTGGCTCTGGGCCGTATCGCCCATGAGCGCAAGCCCCTGGAGGCGATCCTGCTGGACCTGCGCCGGATCTGCTCCTTTACCGATTTCATGCTCATCCTGACCGGCCGTTCCACCCGCCAGGTGATCTCCCTGGGCGAGTATCTGCTGCGGGAGGCCAAGACCCAGGGGATCAGAGCGCTGGGCCGGGAAGGACTTCGTCAGGGACACTGGGTCCTCCTGGATTTCGGGCCTGTAATCGTCCACGTTTTTCTGGATGAGGTCAAGGACTACTACGATCTGGAGGGGCTGTGGATCGATGCGGCCAGGCACGACTGGACCGAGGCCGCCCAGGTGCCGCTCCTTAAACCACTTTCCAAGGAGGCCGGATGATGTCCGCTCGCCCCGTGATGTTGACCATTCTGGACGGCTGGGGCATCGCTCCGCCGGGTCCGGGAAATGCGGTGGAGCTGGCCAGGACCCCCAGCATGGACCGTCTCTCTGGAGAGTGGCCCCATTGTCGCCTGATCTGCTACGGCGAGAACGTGGGGCTTCCGGCCGGACAGATGGGCAACTCCGAGGTGGGCCACCTCAACATCGGAGCAGGTAGGATCGTCTACCAGGATATCAGCCGGATCGACGGGGCCATCGCCTCGGGCGAGTTCAAAAGCAATGAGACCCTGGTAAGGCTCATGAACCAGACAAAGCAGGCCGGAGGGGCCCTCCATCTCCTGGGCCTGGTCTCGGACGGGGGGGTCCACTCCTCCCTGGAGCACCTCAGGGCCCTGGTCCTCATGGCCAGGGACCTGGGACTGGAAAAGGTCTCTGTCCACGCCTTCATGGACGGCCGGGACACCCCGCCCCACTCGGGGCTGGAATACCTCAAGGAGGTGAAGGAGTTCTTGGAGCAGACCGGCCTGGGCCGAATCGCCAGCCTGGGCGGGCGGTACTGGGGCATGGACCGGGACAAGCGTTGGGACAGGGTGGAAAAACACTACCGGGCTCTGGTCCAGGGCCAAGGTCGGAAGGCGCCCGATCCTCTGGAGGCGGTCCGCCAGGCCTACGACTCCGGAGAGACGGACGAGTTTATCAACCCCACCATCATGGTCGACTCCGACGGCCGGCCCCTGGGCCTCATCCGAGACGGGGACGGGGTGGTTTTTTTCAACTTCCGGGCCGACCGGGCCAGGGAGATGACCAGGGCCCTGGCCCTGGAGGAGTTCGACGGGTTTGACCGGGGGGATCGCCTGAGCTTGAGCGGATATGTGACCATGACCCTCTACGACGCCTCCTTCGGCCTGGAGACGGCCTTTCCCCCGGTCAGGCTGGAGGGCATTCTGGGGCAGGTGGTCTCCCAGGCTGGCCTGAAGCAGTTGCGCATCGCCGAGACCGAGAAGTACGCCCATGTGACCTATTTTTTTAACGGAGGCGAGGAGACCCCCTTTGAAGGCGAGGACCGGGTCCTGATTCCCTCCCCCAGGGAGGTGGAGACCTATGATCAGAAGCCCCAGATGTCGGCCCCCCAGGTCTGCGACCGGGTTCTGGCCGAAATCGACCGGGGGGTGTATGATTTTATCGTGCTCAATTTCGCCAACGGAGACATGGTGGGCCACAGCGGGGTCCTGGAGGCGGCCGTGGCCGCCTGCGAGACCGTGGACGGCTGCGTGGGCCGGATTATGGACAAGGTTCTGGGCCTGGGCGGAATTCTGATGGTCACCGCGGATCACGGCAACGCCGAAATGATGCTCGACGACGACGGCAGCCCCTACACGGCCCACTCTCCGGATAATCCGGTCCCCTTTATCCTGGCCGGAGATGGGCATCCGGAGCTGCGGCAGGACGGCCGGTTGGGCGATATCGCCCCCACCGTGCTGCATTTGATGGGTCTGGTTCAGCCTCCGGCCATGACCGGAAAGTCGCTGATCAAGGGGTAGGCGGATGAAGGCCCGGTGGAAAAGTCTACGGAGTCTCCTGGCCTGGGCCCTGATCGGCCTGACGGTCTGGCTGCCGGCCGCGCCCGCCTCGGCTCTGAGCGTGGCCGACGAGGCGGAACTGGGCCGCAAGTACAAGGCGGTCATGTTCCGTTACCTGAATTTTCTCACCGATCCGGTCCTGCGGACCTATCTGGACCGGGTCGGCAGCAGCCTGGCGGTCCATTACTCCAAATTGGCCTACAAGACCGATTTTCAGCTTCTGGACGACAACCAGCTCAACGCCTTTGCCGCGCCGGCGGGGATGATCGTGATCAGCCGTGGACTGCTGGAGAAGTTCGACAATGTGGACGAACTGGCCGGGGTCCTGGCCCACGAGCTGGCCCACTCCTCGGAACGGCATCTGGCCGATTCCATGGAAAAGGCCAGCAAGATGAAATGGGCCGCCCTGGCCGGGTTTGTGGCCGCGGCCCTGGTGGGGGCCATGGCCGGCAGCGCCGAGGCCGGGACCGGGATCATGGCCGGAACGGTGGCCGCTTCCCAGCAGGTGGCCCTGGCCTACTCCCGGGAGCACGAACGGGAGGCCGACCAGGTGGGCATCTCCATGATGGAGCAGGCCGGGTACAACCCCAAGGGCTCCCTGACCTCTCTGGAGAAGTTGAAAAAGGCCACCGAGCTCTCCCGGGTGGCGGCTCCGGCCTATCTTTCCACCCACCCGGCCCTCAACGACCGGATCACCTTTCTCTCCGCCATCAAGGACCCCCGGCCGCCGGGCTCAACGAGCCCCAACCAGGCCGACTGGCCCTGGTTCCTGGCCAGAATGGCTGTGGAGAGCGGCAACCAGGAGTACATCGACGGACTCAAGGAGCCCTTTTCCGATTACGCCCAAGGCCTGCGCAACCTCAAGTCCGGGCGTTACCAGGAGGCCCTGCCTCTCCTGGCCAAGGTCTACCGGACCGAGCCGGAAAGACTGGGCACGGCCCAGGCCTATGCCCTGGCCTTGCACCGCAACGGCGATTCGGCCCAGGGTCTGAAAATCCTGGAAAGGGTGCTGCCCCAACGGCCCGGAGATCAGGCCGTGCTCCTCCAGCTGGGGGAGATCCATCTGGATCTGGGCCAGTTCGACCAGGCCGTGACCCGGTTCAAGGAGGTCCAGGGGCTGTGGTCCAGCGACCCTCAGGTCCACCACTTCCTGGGTCTGGCCTACGGCCGGGCCGGAAATCTCTACGAGGCCCACCTGAACCTGGCCGAATCCTATGTCCTGACCGCGGACCGGGAGCGGGCTCTGCGGAACTACAACCTGGCCAAGCAGCACGCCGGAACCGAAGCCCGAAGAGAGGCCGTTGAGCAGAAGGCCAAGGAGGCCATAAAGCTTCTTCCGCCTCCGGCCAAGAACCGATAACCAGGGCGGCGATCCGGCCCCGCGAACCGGAGCGAGGCCTCCGATACCCCCTAAGCTTCAGGAAAGGCGACATTGCCATGGTCGCGAAAGCCAAAAAGCCGCAAAATGAACCCGAGGAACCGGTGGTTGTGGAGGAGAGCACTCCGGATCTGGAGTTGCCGGGCCTGAAACTGGACATGAAACCTTTCGATGTCCGGGACTGCGCCCTTCTCTCCCTGGCCACGGGGGTGTCGGTTCAGACCCTGCGGGAGTTCAGGGAGGCTCTCTTGAGCGTCCACCCCAGCAGCATCTATCACCATTTTTGGGGACGCCTCCTCCAGGCCCATTTTGACGAGCCGGAGTACAACAACGATTTCGCCGGATGGGCCATCCACGGGCTGGACGACCGCTCCCTGGCCGAGCGGCTGGCGGTCATCGATCCCACTGATTACGAGGATATCGAGCAGCTCCGCACCGAGGTGATCGATATCGTGGAACAACGTCTGGACGAGAGCGAGCTGCTGGCCTGGACCAGGGCCGACCAGCCGTTCCACTTTATCCGGGCCCAGATCGTGGTTCTGGGCACCGGAATCAGGGTCAGCGATCCGGTCGAGATGGTCAAGGTCATCTCTGAGATGTCCTCAGGCGGCGTTTTCTATCATTTTATCGACGCCCGGACCCGGACCGAGGAGCGGACCGATGATTTTTCGGCCTGGCTGGGCGGGTACGGCTATGAATACGTGGACCTGATCCGGGAGTTGGTGATGCTGGACCCCTATTTTTCGTCATTGAAGGAGATCCGCCGCAAGCTGGCGGCCATCTTCGAAGGATATTTTCAGGGGAGGGCTCAGTGAGCGATCTGTTAGACCAGTACGCCCAGGCCGTGGGCCAGAATGTAATCGGACAGCTCCGCCATTTGGCGGCACCCCTGAAAGGCCTCAAGGTCGTTCATGTCAACTCCACCCGGGAGGGCGGCGGGGTGGCCGAGATCCTGCACAAGTTCATCCCCCTGAAAAACGCTCTGGGTCTGGACGTGAGCTGGGAGGTGATCGAGGGAAACAAGGATTTCTTCAAGGTCACCAAGAGTTTTCATAACGGACTCCAGGGCAATACCGTGGCCCTCACGGACAGGCTTCTGGCGGCCTACGAGAAAGTCAACCAGCAGAACGCCGAAAGACTGCGGCCCAAGCTGGAGGAGGCCGACGTGGTCATCATCCACGATCCCCAGCCGGCCGCCCTGCTGAGCCTCTGCCCCAACCGCAGGGGCAAGTGGATCTGGCGTTGCCATATCGACGCCAGCCGGCCCTACCGTCCGGTGTGGCGGTATCTCAAGGGGTGGATCAAGGATTACGACGCCTCCATCTTCTCCCTGGCCGAGTTCGCCCGGCGGCTGCCCCACCCCCTGTACCTGATTCCGCCCAGCATCGACCCCTTGAGCGAGAAGAACATGGACCTGCCGGCCAAGGAAGTCCACTCCGTGTTCTCCAAGTTCGATCTGGACCCGGCCCGGCCCATCATCCTCCAGGTCTCCCGGTTCGACCGCTTCAAGGATCCCCTGGGCGTGATCGAGGCCTACCGTCTGGCCAAGAAGTTCGTGCCGCTCCAGCTTGTCCTGGCCGGCGGCGGCGCCAGCGACGACCCCGAAGGCCAGATCGTCCTGGACGAGGTCAATGCCGCGGTGGGGGACGACGACGACATCCATGTGCTTCTGCTGCCCTCCGACGCCCACCGAACCATCAACGCCCTGCAGAGGGCCTCTGACATAGTGCTCCAGAAATCCATCAAGGAGGGCTTCGGCCTCACCGTGACCGAGGCCATGTGGAAGGGGCGGCCCGTCATCGGCGGCGACACCGGCGGCATCCGGCTGCAGGTGATCAACCACTACACCGGCTTCCTGGTGCGGACCCCGGAGGGGGCGGCGCTCAGGATCAGGTACCTCCTCCACCACCGGGAGAAGCTGGAGACTATGGGCCGCCGGGCCAAGAGGCTGGTCAAGGAGAACTTCCTCCTGACCCGCCATCTCAAGGAGTATCTGGCCCTGATGATCAGCCTGCTCCGGGGAGCGGAGGAACGGATTGAAGTCATCTCCTAGAAAGGTTGAATCCCCGGAGCCGCTCCCGGACGAGTGGGAGAGCCTGTGCAAACAGTGCGGGCTGTGTTGCCTGGAAAAGACCGTGGAAGAGGATGGGACCATAATCGTCCATGACGCGGCCTGCCGGTTCATGGATCTGAACACCCGGCTCTGCAGGATTTACGAGTTCAGGTTCCAGGCCTGCTCGGACTGTTTGCCCGTGACCCGGGAAAACATCGCCGAGCTGGTCTGGCTGCCCGATTCCTGCGGGTACGTGGAGTACATGAACCGGCTCCATGGCTCTGACTCGTGGCGTAAACCGGCCAGGGTGATCTGGCCCTGGGAGGAGGAATAATGGGCCAGTGGCTGATCCTTATCCTTATTGTCGGGGGCTGGTTCGCCTTGCAAAAGTGGATTCTGCCCAAAATGGGAATAGGCACCTGAATGGTTCCCAACCCCAAGAGCCGGTCCGGCTCCAAAAAACCATCCCGCCGCAAATAAGCTCCTTCTAATCGGCCCCGGTCGGTTCCCATCTAGACGGTTGACGGAACAATAGTAATGAAGTATAGATGAATTCGGTAGATTTCACCGGGGTCTCTCAAAAACAATCAATTCCGTTTCGAGGTGAATAGGGGCGCGGTAAATAATCATTTTCCGGCTGTCTCATCTTCCTCGAGGCTGTATTGGACCTGAGCGACCGGGAGGAACCTTAAGCCCATGACGGAGCGGAAACGATCCGAAATTGTGCTGCCGGCCTTTGTCGCGGTCATCTTCTTCTCCCTCCTGACTCTATATCTGGCCCGACTCCACGATTGGCGCCTGAGCGCCCTGATGATGCTGCCCCAGGACGGCGACTGCTACCAGCGGATCGGCGCCCCTTCGGGTACGGCGGTCTTTACCGAAGCCGGTTACGACGGCCATCTGTTCTATTATGTGGCCCGCGACCTGACCACGGAGAGCCCCTGCACCAACGCCTACCGGTACCAGCGGATTCTGTTCCCTGTTCTCATCCGGCTTTTCTCCCTGGGAGATCCCCGGTTGATGCCTCTGGCCATGGCCCTCATCAACATCCTGGCCATCGGGGTCGGCACCTGGATCATGTCCCTGTGGCTGGCCCGGCTGGGGGCAAACCCCTGGCTGGGGCTGTTCTACGGCCTCAGCCTGGCCCATGTGCTGATCGTCCAGTACGCCCTGGCCGGAGCCCTGGCCGGGGCCCTGGCCCTGGCCGGGGCCTATGCCCTGCTCCAGGCCCGGAGTTCGGCCTGGGCGGCCCTGTGGTTCACCCTGGCCCTGCTGACCCGGGAGACCCCGGTCATGATCCTGGGGCCTCTGCTTTTATGGGCTTTGTCCAAAAAGGATTGGTCTGCGGTGGGGGCTCTGGTCCTGCCGGTGGCCGTCTATGTGGGCTGGCAGGTGGTTCTCTTTCAGCGGTTTCATACCCTGGAGCTGACCGGGACCAACGCCGACGCCATCACCTGGGACCTGGCCGGGCTGCGCCTGTTTTTCAACAGCATCAGGTTTGACCGGGGGCTCAGGGAGTTGCTGCGGACCGCCTCGTCCCTGCCCTATCTGATATTTGTCCTCACGGCCGGAGCGGCTGGTCTCGCAACTTGGTTGAAAAACCGGAGCCTGTGGGCCGGGGTAACCGCTCTCCAGGCCTGGGGGTCCCTGTTCCTGGGAACCGGGATGTGGATCTTCATCTCTTCGGTGGGCCGGATCACCACCACCCTGGTGCCCGCTACCATCCTCCTGGCCGCGGAGAGCGGGGCCCGGACCAGGCGGATTCTGCTGGCCCTTCTGGGGGCTCTTTTTCTGCTGGGCCTGCTGCGGATCCATTTGGCCGGGGTGCACGATTTTTTCGCGGCGCCCTAGGCGGGGCCGGGGTCGCCTCTTGTCGCCCTTAACTGGTTTGTTCTTCGGTCTAATCCGCCAGTCTATCCGCTGTTCCCTGGATGTCCACCCTGGGCCGGGACCTGCTCGATTTCGGGTCCGGAATGGAGACCCCTCCTGTTTCCAGGGCTTCTTTCAATTCCTCCACGCGCAGAAAACGACCCAGGTTGCTCTGGGCGTAGCTCTGAACCACGGCCGCGGCTCCGGCGGCCATGGCGCAGGCCCCGGAGGTGCCGTAGAAACAGGACAGATAGCCGCCCATGGTGGGGACATAGGAGCAGTTGGCCGGGGCCAGCAGATCCAGGATCTCTCCGGAGTTGGAATAGCAGGGCACCATGTCGGCCGCGGTGACCAGGTCCTGGCAGGACCCTCCGTAGGGGCAGGTGGCGCTGGGCGTGGCCACGCAGGAGTTGGGGTGGATGCAGTAGACCAGGTCCTCGCCCGGCTGGACTCCCAGGGAGGCGTCGTAGACGGACCCCACGGAGATGGTGTGTTGCAGGCAGGCCGGATAGGAGACCCCGTTGCAGATGCCGTAGTTTCCGGAGGAGACGAAGACGGCGATGCCGGCCTGGGCCAGGGTCTCGGTGACCAGGGCTTCGGTGGGGTTAGCTTCGTCGCAGTATTCGTTGCTGAAAAAATTGGCCGTGCCCAGGCTCACCGATACGACCATGATGGGCCGGTCCGGATCATCGTATTGATGAGTCAGAACCCAGTCCCAGGCGGCGATCAGGTCCGAGGAGTATATGGAGCCGTTGCTTCTGGAGACCTTGAGCATGTAGAGACCGGCGGAAGGGGCCACTCCGCCGATGTAGTCGCCCACCTGGGTGTCGAGTCCGCCCGCCAGGGCCGAGACCGTGGTCCCGTGACCGTTGTTGTCCATGGGGTCGGGGTCGTCCTCTCCGAAGTCGTACCCGCCCAGGATCTTGTTGTTGGGGAAGAATCCATAGCCCTGTTCCGTTCCGCCCAGGGCCGGATGAGTGTAGTCCACCCCGGTGTCGATCAGGGCCACCGAGACTCCCTCGCCGCCGTAGAGAGATCGGATCTGTCCGGCCCGGATCAGTTCCAGGCCCTGCCTGGTGTGAGTCTCCAGACGGCGGTCCTCCTGGATCAGATCCACCAGACCGTTGGCTTGGAGCTGGGCCAGGCCCTTGGCTGTCACCTCCAGGGGCAGGACGGGAAAGTTGAGGGGCAGGGAGCCGGGTCGGGCCTCGTCCGGGCTGAGCCCCAGCAAAACCCGGCTCCTGAGCAGGGCCAGCTCTTTTTGGCGGGGGGCGGCCATGGCCGGAGCTTCCTGGCTCTGGCCGTCCCTGAGCAGGGCGATGACCCTGATCCGATCCTCCTCCTGGAGCCTCTCCTCCAGGCCGGGACTGATTATCTTGCCGAACCCGCCCTCTCCGCGGGACGGGGCGGATAGGGGCGGAGATACCGATAGGAACAAAATCAAGAGGCCAAGTAGCGGGAATTTTTTGCCAGACACCACCGTCACCCCCGAGGGCCCTTGAACACGGACCCGGCTGCCGTTATATGTCAACCGCAGCTTTGTAGATAGCAGAACCAGCGGATCTTGTCCACGGTCTGAGCCCCGGGGATACAAAGCCCCGACCGGCCTTCTCCCGGTTAGGTTTGCCTTTTCCGTTCAGGCGGTTCATTCGTTGATCAGGCTGGGTTGGCCGGTGACCTCCCTGACCGACCTCCACAGGCTGCCCCGGGGGTCCACCTTTTTTGAACCGCTGGTGCAGGCCTGGAGGGGTACGTGGACATAGGCCCCATTCCAGGAGCTGACCATGATATCCGTCTTGCCGGCCATGCCGGCATGGACCGCATTCTGACCCAGGAATCCGCAGAAGATCCGGTCTATGGCGTTGCCCGGAACGGAGCGGACCATGTAGGAGGGGTCGATGTACTTCAGGTTGAGGATAATTCCTTTTTCAGAGAAATACTCGGTTATCTTGGAACGCAAAAAGGTGCCCACGTCGTGGAGCCTGACGTTGCCGGAAGCGTCCCGCTCCAGTTCGCCTTCCTGAAAAAGGTGCTGGCCCGCGCCCTCGGCGGTCAGGATCACGGCGTGGCCCCGGTCCACCACCCGGTCCAGGACATGGGCCAGGAGTCCGTTGGGACCCTCCAGATCAAAAGGCACCTCCGGGATCAGACAGAAATTGACGTCGGCCAGGGCCAGGGTGGCGTGGGCCGCCACAAACCCGGCGTAGCGGCCCATGACCTTGACCAGCCCGATTCCGTTGGGCAGGCTGATGGCCTCGTTGTGGGCCGAGGCAATGGCGTTGGTGGCCGCTTCCACGGCCGAATCGAACCCGAACGTCTTGGAGACGTAGGCGATGTCGTTGTCGATGGTCTTGGGGATGGCCACCACCGCGGTCTTAAGGCCCCTCCTGGTTATTTCCTGCTGGATTTTGTGGCTGGCCTTGAGGGTCCCGTCTCCGCCGATGGTGAAGATGATGCTCACGTTGAGCCGCTCCAGGGAATCCACTACTTCTTCAATATCCTGGGGGCCCCTGGACATGCCCAAAAAGCATCCGCCCCGGCCGTGGATGTCCACCACGCTGCTGGGACTCATCTCCAGAACATCGTGGCCGTATTCGGGGATGAACCCCTCCAGGCCGAACTTGATCCCCAGGATGTTGCGGACTCCATAGTTGTAGTGCAGCTCCAGGACGATGGACCGGATGACCGAGTTTATGCCCGGGCACAGCCCGCCGCAGGCCACCACCGCGGCCTTGGTCTTGGCCGGATCGAAATAGACCCTGTTCCGGGGACCGGCCAGTTCCAGGGAGACCGGATCAGCCTTGTCGTGGCACGATTTGACCACCCGCTCCAGATCCAGGTCCATGATGATCCGTCTTTGGTCGTCCACAAAACTGACGCCCTGCTTATACCGGGCCAGAGGACTCTTAATCTTGCATTCACCCAACCCCTTAACCCCGAAGTCGGGAGCGGCTTCTTTTTTACCAGGCATGATCCTCCTCCGTTGTCATCCACCAGTCGAGATTATACCACCGCTTCCCGCCTGTCCCACCCCGTGGAGCCCCCGGCCGCAGTCGGCGGACTATCCTCCATAGATTTCGATGCTGCGGCACTCCTCCTCAAAGGCCTCCAGCTCCTTTTGCCAGCCCGCCTCCAGGACCGCGATATCCTCCCCTTGGACCACCCTGTCGGCCAGGCCGGTTCTGCCCAGAATGAGATCCACGGGCCTTCTCTCGTACTCGTATTCGTAGGGCGGTTCCTTCCAGGCCCATTCCCGGGGCCAGATGGCGCTCACGGCCTGGATCAGGGCCAGGGTGGTTAGATAGGGCCGGAAGGCGGCCGGGTCCGTGACGTGGATAAACAGCCCTCCGCAGGTCTGTCCCGCGAACTTGTGGAAGGTGGGCTCGAAAAACACGGGCCGGAAGGCCACCCCGGAAAGCTCGTACTCCTTCAGCCGCCTCAGCAGACGATAGGGGTCCAGGTAGGGAGCCCCCCACAGCTCAAAGGGCCGGGTGGTGCCCCGGCCTTCGGAAAGGGCCGTGCCCTCCAGGATGACCTGGCCGGGGTAGACCAGAGCCGTCTCCACCATGGGCATGTTGGGCGAGGGCATGACCCAGGGCAGGCCTGTGGCCCCGAATCCGTCTTGGGGATCGTACCCGCTCAGGGGCGCCACCTCCAGGCTGCAATCGACGCCTCTGGATACGATGAGCCGGGCCAGTTCCCCCATGGTCAGGCCGTGACGCATGGGGATGGAAAAAAGACCCACAAAGGAGCGGCAGTCGTCGTCCAGGAGGTTCCCCTCCTTGGTTCGGCCCAGGGGGTTGGGGCGGTCCAGGACCACCACCTCCACCCCGGCCTCGGCGCAGGCCTCCAGGGTGAGGTACATGGTCTGGATAAAGGTGTAGACCCTGGTCCCCACGTCCTGGAGATCGATGATCAGCTTGTCCAGTCCCCGGAGCATCTCCGGGGTGGGCCGGCGGTGTTCGCCGTAGAGGCTGTGGATCTTCAGGCCCGAGACCGGATGGGCCGTCTCAGGGGACTCTATCATGTTGTCCTGTTTGTCCCCCCAGAACCCATGCTGGGGGCCGAACAGGGCCTTGAGGCGGGGGCCCAGGACCCGACCCAGGCACCGGACCGAGGAGTTGAACCTCCGGTCCACGGCCGCCGGATGGGAGAGGAGCCCCACCCTGGCCGAGGCGGCCCATCCTGGGGGCCGGTCCATGAAATTTTCCAACCCGCTCCTTGCTGCGCACATGGATCTAATCTACCTCACCCTCTTCTATTATCAAAGGGATTCGCGCCCGGGGGCCCCTTGGAAAAAAACGCTGGCCATGAGCCGCGTCATGGGTTATTCACCCATAACCATACCCCTTATGCTTAAAGAGCGGGCCAGTGCCGCCGCTTCGGCAAGCGTCTGCCTTAGGAGGAATCAATGGGTTCAAGTCTAATGGAAGGGAACGAGGCCGTGGCCTGGGGGGCCATGGCCGCGGGGTGCCGCTTTTTCGCCGGTTATCCCATCACCCCGGCCACAACTATTTTAAATGCTGTTCTTCAGATACTGCCGCCCCGGGGAGGGGTGGTGGTCCAGGGGGAGGACGAGATAGCCTCCATGGGTTATTGTCTGGGAGCCTCCATGGCCGGGCTGAAGGTTCTCACCGCCACTTCCGGGCCGGGCATCAGCCTCTATTCGGAGCACATCTCCCTGGCCATCGGCGGCGAGATCCCCCTGGTCATCGTGGATGTCCAGCGGCTGGGACCCACCACCGGATCGGCCACCCGGGGCGCCGACGGCGATGTCCAGTTTTTGCGCTGGGGAAATTCCGGGGGGCTGCCGGTCATCGTCCTGGCCCCCTCGGACGCGGCCGAGTGCTACACCCTCACCGTCCGGGCCTTTAATCTGGCCGAGAAGTACCGCTGCCCGGTGTTCCTGGCCACCAACAAGGAGATCGGCCTGACCAAGGAGTCGGTGGACCTGGCCGCCCTGGAGATCCCCGAGATTGTGGAGCGCAAGGCCCACGGCTCCGGCGATTTCCTGCCCTTTGCCGAGACTCCGGACGGGGTTCCGCCCTTCCTGCCCCTGGGCGGGGAGACCCTGGTCCGCCAGACCTCCTCCACCCACGGCCCGGACGGCTACCTGACCACCGACCCGGACCAGATCCAGAGAAACATCGAGCGCATGGGCCGCAAGATCGAGGCCGATGCCGAGGAGCTGGCTCTATATAAGAACGACGCCCAGGAGGGGGCCGAGACCCTGATCCTGACCTACGGCATCACCTCCCGGGCGGCCCGGGACGCGGTAAAAGATCTGCGGGCCAAGGGGGAGAAGGCCTCCCTGCTGACCCTCCAGACCCTGTGGCCCGTGGCCGAGCAGACCCTGGCCCGGCTGGCCGGGCCGTATCGGCGGGTCCTGGTGGTGGAGATGAACATGGGCCAGTACGTCCGCGAGGTGAAGCGGGTGCTGCCCCAAAAGGAGATCGACTTCCTGGGCCGGATGAACGGCCAGTTGATCAGCCCGGCCCAGATCGTCCAGGCCTTTGAAAAGGGGGAAGCCCGATGACCAGCCTGCTCAACAACAACCGTCCCCCGGTCTTCTGTCCCGGCTGTTCCCACCAGAATGCGCTCCTGGCCCTGGACAAGGCCTTTCAGCAAAAGGATTTCAAAAACAACGAGATAGTCATGGTCAGCGATATCGGCTGCTCCGGGCTGTTCGACACCTTCTTCAACACCCACGCCTTCCACGGCCTGCACGGCCGGGCCCTGACTTACGCCACCGGGCTGAAGTTGGCTCGGCCGGAGCTGAACGTGGTGGTGACCATGGGCGACGGCGGTTTAGGCATCGGGGGCGCCCACGTGCTTTCGGCCTGCCGCCGGAACCTGGACATCACGTTGCTGGTGCTCAACAACTTCAACTTTGGCATGACCGGAGGCCAGTACTCGGCCACCACCCCCAAGGACGCGGTCCTGGGCTCCTCCTTCCTCAACACCCTGGAGCGGCCCTTTGAACTGGGGCCGGTGGCGGCCGCGGCCGGGGCCCCCTTTGTGGCCGCCCGCTCGGCCTACGACAAGGACCTGGTGGACACCCTGGATGCGGCCCTGAGCTTCAAGGGCTTCGCCCTGGTGGAGATCCAGGGCCTCTGCACGGGGCGTTACACCCGCCGCAACAAGCTGACCCCGGCCATGATCCAGGAAAGCCTGACCCGGAGGGGCGGCCCGAACGGACCGGTGGAGGCCAACCAGCGGCCCGAGTACGGCGCGGCCTACCGGGCCGCGGCCTCGGCCCTGAAGACCCCGGAGCTGCCCACCGGCATAGAAAAACAGTTCGATCCGCCCCAGGCCGGAGCCCAGGAGGTGACCATCCTGGGCGCAGCCGGATTGCGGATCCAGACCGCCGGGGATATCCTGGGCCTGGCCGGGCTTCTGGCCGGGCAGCATGTGACCCAGAAGAGCGAATACAACATCACCGTTCTGCGCGGACCCTCCATCACCGATCTGATCATCTCTCCGGAACCCATCGACTACACCGGGACCCGCCGCCCCTCGGTGATCCTGGCCCTGGCCCAGGAGGGCGTCGACAAGCGCAAAGGCGTTTTTGCCAGGATCGGGCCGGAGACTTTTGTTCTCAAGGCCTCCGGAGTGGACATCCCCGAGACCCGGGGCCGGGTGGTCGAGGCGGATTTCAAGTCAAAAGAGATCAAGAAGCCGGATTACGCCCTGGCCTCCCTGGCCGTGCTGGCCCGGATGAACCTGGTTCTTACCGAGGAGCTCCTCCGGGCGGCCTTGAAGGAGCGGTTCAGGGGAAAGGTTTTGGAGATGGCCCTGGCTACTGTCGGCCGGGCGGTGGACTAGAGCGACTGCCGGAATAAAGTTCCGTTGCGGGAGTCGGGGGCGGGCCCCCCGAAGCCTGCAACGGAACATATCTTCGGCTGCTGCTCCATGAGAGTTACAGGCGGGCTCCGTCTTTTCAACGGTCGAGTATCTTGCGGACCTTTACTCCCAAGGCCTGCAAGGTGAAAGGTTTCTGGATAAAGTTCACCCCTTTGTTCAATACGCCCTGGTGGGCGATGATGTCGGCGGTATAGCCGGACATGAACAGGTGTTTCAGGTTTGGTCGGATTTTCAGCAGCCGGTCGGCCAGTTCGCGGCCGTTCATTTCGGGCATTACCACGTCGGTGATAAACAGTTGAATATCGGCGCCGGCCTCCTCGACCAGCTGGATGGCCTGGCTGGGTGTCGCTCCCACAATAACGGTGTAGCCTAAACGTTCCAGCATCAGTTGACCCATCTCCCTGATCTCCGAGTCGTCCTCCACCAGAAGGATGGTTTCGCCCCTGCCGCGGGGGGGCTCTTGGTCAGTTTGCGCTTGCTCGGCCGAAATGTCGAAACCGTGCCGGGGCAGGTAGATATTGAACGTTGTCCCCAGGCCAGGTTCGCTGTAAATCCGGACATCTCCCTGATTTTGTTTGACGATGCCGTAGACGGTGGACAACCCCAGGCCCGTGCCCCGGCCGACCTCCTTGGTGGTATAAAAGGGTTCGAAGACATGGCTCATGGTTTCCGGATCCATGCCGCAACCATTGTCGCTGACCGAAAGCAGGATGTATTCCCCCGGCAGGATATCGGTCCGGGTTTTACTGGAGACTTCGTCAAAGGAGACCGTTCCCGTCCTGATGATAATCTTTCCCACATCCGCAATGGCGTCCCTGGCGTTGACGCATAGATTGGCCAGTACTTGATCAAGCTGGGAGGGGTCCATCTTGACGACGCATTGTTCCACCGCAGGCAGCCATTTCAGTTCGATGTTTTCACCGATGAGGCGGCGCAGCATCTTGAGCATGTCCTTGACCGAGTCGTTGAGATCGAAGACCAGCGGTTCCATGGTCTGTTTGCGGGCAAAGGCCAGCAGTTGGCGGGTCAGGTCGGCCGAACGCTGGGCGGCCTCGAAGATTTGAACGAAATAATGCCTCATGGAATCGTCGGCCGCCAGCATGCCCAAGGCCAACTCGGCATAGCCGATTATGGCGCCCAGCATGTTGTTGAAATCGTGGGCCACCCCGCCGGCCAGGGTGCCCACGGCTTCCAGCTTCTGGGACTGCTGGAAATGCTGCTCCAGCTTGCGGCGCTCCTCTTCCAGATGTATTCTGTCGGTGATATCCTGCATGTTGAAGATGAGGTAGGGTTCGTCGGTGATGAGTATTTTCCGCGCGGAATAGAGGCCCTGCCTCCGGGTTCCGTCGTTTTTTCGAAAATCAATCTCGCGGTGCGAAATGTCCCGGCCGGCCTTCAATTCTCTCACCATGAGGTCCCTCGCCGCCGGATCAGCCCAGAACCCCAGGTCTGTAGATTTTTGCCCGATTACCTCGCTTCTTTTCCAGCCCGTGATCTCCTCGAAACTGAGGTTGACCTCGATGGTCAGGCCGTCTTCAAGCCGGGTAATGGCCATTAAATCCGGGGTCATCATGAACACCTTTACAAATTTATCCTCGGACTGGTGGAGCATCTCCTCTGCCTGCCTGCGGTCGGTGATGTTCCGGGAAACCCAGATGACCCGGTCCTCGGACAAGGGCGAAACAGTGGCGGCGAACCAGACTTGCCGCTTGCCGATGGTCAGTTCGTGGTCCAGGTGAACGGGTCTTTGAAGAGACAGGGCCTGGCGGATGGCGTCCAACATCTGTTCGGCTTTTTCGGGTGGAAAAATGTCGGCGAGCCGATTGCCCAGCAGCTCATCGGCCGGCCGGTACAGAAGCGCGGTATTGGTGGGGGCGATCTCCAGGTAACGTCCCTCCGCATCCATGATCAGGATTACATCCGTCATGGCTGCGAAAATGGAGCGGAGCCTGCTCTCCGACTCCCGCAGGGCCTCTTCATTGCGTTTCCGTTCCGAAATGTCCCGAAAATCCCAGACCCGTCCGATTTCCTGTCCGCCTATCAACATCGGCGCGGAATAGCATTCAAAGACCCTTCCGTCCCTGAAGTGAAGCTCTCTCACATCCTTGGTCCGGCTATTGTAAAGAGTATCGACCATTTTCCTGAAAGCGGCCGGGTTCACCAGCTGATCCTGCACGAATTCCCGCAGAACGGCGTCGTCGTCGATCTTTTGAAGCTCGGGCGGGATATTCCACATTTCATAGAACTGGTCGTTGGTCTGAATGACCTTTACGCCCTGTTCCACCACCAACACCCCGTCTGGGGTGGCGTTCAGCGTCGCCCTCAGGCTTTCCATGGTTTCCCGGAGGGCCGTTTCTTTCTGTCTGCGTTCCGTTAAATCAAAAAAACTTACAAGCGCCGTTTCTCCTACCAGGTTGGCTGCGACGACCACCTTCAGTTCAGTGCCGTCTTTGCAGAAAAAAGGATATTCGTGCAAGTTTTCCTCTGAATCATTCGTTGGGACGCCGCTGATGACCTTCTCCCAGGTTGATCTGGCCTGGCCTATGGAGGCTGAATCCTGACAGGCCATCTTCCACCAGTTCTCCAAATCGATTAATTCCTCGATAGTGTATCCTGAGGTCTCGGTCAGTTCGTTGTTGACCTCGAGCACTTTGCCGTCAAAGCCCACCAAGGCCATCGGTATGGGAGCGTTTTGAAACAGGGAGCGGAACCTGGCTTCGCTTGTGGCCGTTTTTTCCTGGGCGTACTTAATGGTTTGGATATTCACATCCAACCCGATGACCCTGGTCGGGATCCCCTCGGTGTTCCATTCCACGGCTCTGCCCTTGGACAGGACCCAGCACCAGGTTCCATCATTCCTGAGCAGGCGGTGTTCGGATTCAAACTTGTTCGGACCCCCCTTCATGAGGTTGGATTCGAAAAACTGCCTCGGCTTGAATATGTCTTCGGGATGCATTATTTTTCGCAGATCACCCCGGTGGACCGGTTTATTATCCCGGCGTTCGTATCCGAGCATGGCATACCACTGTTCGCTCAAGTAGACCATGTCCTCAGCCAGACGAAGGTCCCACACCCCGGCCTGGGTGGCCTCCGTGGCCAGCCCCAAAAATTCTGCCTGCTCCAGAAGCGACTTATGCGCGCTTTCCAGGGTGGCCACCTTTTTGTCAAGCCGCCGCTTGAGCCAGTAGCTTATGCCTCCCAGAAACAGCAGCAGAAGCGCGGTAAAGAAGGCCACAAGTTTGAGCAGGAGCAGGGTCTGGGGAGACATCCAGCTTTTGATCGTGCGTGAGATCGACCTGTTGCCCGCGCCTTCGGGTGCGTCGGCGGGAACAGCGGTCAGGGCCTTCTGAGTGGTGCTGGACACCAGTGGGTGTTTGGGGTTTGCCCCGGTGCTGCGATCAAAAGATTGCCCCCAGCCGCCGGCTGCCCGCAGACCGGAGATTTCTCCCTGCTCGATGTAGAGGAAGGCGGCCCCGGACAAGTTCTCCACACGGGCGCCCATTTGGCCGAACGAAACCGCACGTAATCCGTGAGGCGCATTCTGCGCCGGCCCCGGTTCGAACCGACCCCGGACCAGATGGCGCAGGTGGGTCTCGATGGCGTATCCAGAGACCGTTGCCGTTTGCTGTCCCTCCAGATCGGCCAAGGTCGGATGTCTTCGCCCGATCCTGGCGGAGATGGGCTTGCCCGAGGGTGATACGACCGGAGGAGAACCGGCGTTGAAATAAACATTCAACTTATAATGGTTGGAATTCAGCCGGCTCCGCTCTTCGGCGGTCAGTTTCACCAGGTGGTCATTCTTGGCGAAAACAGGGTTGGCGGAAAGGAGCGACAGGAGAATGAGGAGGAGCAGAATCGGCGGCAGGAGGGCGGCCCGGCGCGGAAGGGATCTGGAAATGGACCGCCGGCCAGACTCCGGCCGAGCGGACCTAAAATCGCGTAGCATGATAATAATACCTCGTTGGCCGCTGAACTGTCAGTCCTGCCCCATCAAAAAATATTTAAATAATAGGTCGGTTGGGTAATCAAAAATAGATCCGCCCTTGATCAAATCGCCAGGTAGCCTAAGGGTACAGGGAAGAACCGGGAATTGGGACCCGATCCTCTCCCGGTAGCTTTTGGCTCCCGGGGTTGTTGTTCTATCCGGCCTAAGGCGGTTCTTTTCGATCTTTGTTTGGCTCTTTGCATAATCCTTCCAACTGTTCAAGACGTGATTCCATATTCGAGAGTTTAGCTGTAATTTTATCACAATATTGGGATATTGCTATCTTGCCCCTGGCTCGTCCAGGGTTGCCTTGATGGCCGAGAGTGGGGACATACTTTTACGTCGAGTGATCGATGGCGCCTATCCGCCTCACGGGGTGCAATATCGATGTTTAATACCCCGCAGCTTGCTGCGGGGTGGTTGATTCTTGCGCCGGTGAGGTTCTGGGTGCTGGAATGGCGTTTGAAAATCCGCTACGGTCTACAGCGGCCTCCTCCGTAATTTTTGGGAGAGCTTTTCGGGGAAGAGCCGGGCCTCGGCAGCCCGGCTCTTCCCCGTGGTAAGGTTAGAAGTCCTCCAGATCGTCGGCCCCATCAAAGGGGATGACCTCTTCGGGCTTGACCTCGGCCCTCTTTCCGGCAGTTCTTGAGGCCAGCGCCTTGGGCGCCGGCGGGGGGGTTCTGCGTTTCGGTTTTTTCATGCTGGCGACAGGCGCCACCGGTCCACCGCCGCCCCTGCTTCCGCTCACCAGGATTTCAAGCTGGCCGATCATGTCCTTCATGGTCTCGGCCTGGGCACTCATCTCCTCGGCGGCAGAGGCGCTTTCCTCAGCGTTGGCCGCGTTCATCTGGACCACCTTATCCATCTCCGAGGTGGCCGTGGTCACCTGATCGATACCCTGGCTCTGCTCTGCCGAGGCGGCCGCTATCTCGTTGACCAGGGAGGCCACCCGGGCGGAAAGATCGGCCTGTTGGCCGAAGGCCTCGCCAGCCTTGGCCACCAGGGTGGAACCTTCGCTGATCCGGTTTACCGTGTCCTCCACCAGGGTCTGGGTGCTCTTGGCCGCCTCGGCCGATCTCATGGCCAGGTTTCTGACCTCGTCGGCCACCACGGCGAAACCAGCCCCGGCCTCGCCCGCCCGGGCCGCCTCTACGGCCGCGTTAAGGGCCAGCAGGTTGGTCTGGAAGGCGATCTCGTCAATGGATTTGACGATCTTGGAGATCTCCTGGCCCGATTCGGAGATATGGTTCATGGAGACGGTCACCTGGTCCATGGCCTGGCCGGCCTCCTGGACCTTTTCTTTGGCCTCGCCCATAACCGAATCGGCCTGGGCCGAGTTGTCGGCGTTGGCCTTGGTCATGGAGGAAATCTCCTCCAGCGAGGCCGATGTCTCCTCTATGGAGGCGGCCTGTTCGCTGGCCCCCTCGGCCAACTGCTGTCCCGAGGCGGAAACCTCCGAAGCGGCCGAGCTTACTTGGTTTGAGGCCTCGGTCAAGGTTTCTACAACTCTCATAATGGGGTTGGCCACGGATCTGGCGAAAAACAATATGACCACAACGGCCAGGAGCAAGGCCAGCCCCACAACCAGGGCCGCCACGTTGCGGATGGTGATAACGGGGGCCATGAACTCCGCGGTGTCCTGGGTGATGGCCACGGACCAGTTGGTCACGGGAACGTGGGCATACCCGCAGATTTTGGGAACGCCCTTGAAGGTGTAGGGATCAACTCCCTCTTTTCCGCCGAGCATGTTTCTGCCTATTTCATCCATGCCTTCCATGGCGTTGACATCCAGCTTAAGGATGTTGTCCTTGTTGGGATGAGCTATGATGAAGCCTTTTTTATCGACCATCCAGCCGTACCCTGTTTGCCCCACCTTTGTTCCCGAGACCTCGTCGCTGAGGAACGCGATGGACATGACCAGGGTAACCGCTCCCTGGAATTGGCCGTTAGAAGAACTGATGGGGGCGCAGACCCCTACAATCGGCCTGCCTGAGGCCTTGGATATGACCGCCTCGCCGATGTTGGCCCTGCCTGTGCTTTTGGCTGTCTGGAAATAGTCCCGGTCCCCGACGTTTATGTTGCGGGCCACAAACGATCCGTTAGAACCGTCGGCGATGACCAAGCCCTGGGCGTCCATCAGACAGACCGATTCGTATTTGTCTCCGGCCGCCTTCTGAACTCCCTCCAGGGTTATGCCCGCAGTTTTCAACTCCTCGGCCGCTGCCCCGGTGCCTGATTCCGTGGCCTTTTTAATCGCGGTCTGGATGGCGTACGCGCCGGCCAGGCCCTTCGCCTTTTCCACCTCCTCCACCAGAATATTGTGGGTGGATTGGGCCAGCATCTTAGCCGCCTTGGAAGACAGGTGGTGGGCTTCTTCTTTTACCGCATCGGCCGCTTTCAGATATGAGAAGAGACCCACGGCTATTAGGGGGATGGCCAGCAGCAGTATGCCCCCCGCCATCATCTTGGCCTTAAGCGTCAAACGTTTCCTCATTTTTGTTTCTCCCTCGCAAAACAGTCATAGCCGAACTATTCCGCATGTGTTGTGGGGCCAGGTAAAGTTGGGCGCCCGATAAGGCCGGGCTCCAGGCCGAAAGTTCCTGTCAGTGAGTTGTCCATATTTGCTCCGCCCTTCTGGGTGCTGGTAATTGTGGTTGTTGTAATTATGTTAATTTAGTGTGTTCGGTGAGATTCGGTTTCTCCGCCAAGTGAGACAGGACCTTGGTCACTTCCTCAAGCCCTTTCGGGTAGTCGGTGAAATAGCTGGGGCAGAGGCCCAAGGTCATCTTGATCATTTGGTCGCCACGGTCGGCCAGGATCAGGATCATGCGCTGATCCCGGATTAGGGAGCCCAGGCCGTGAAGTTCCCTAAGATCTTCGGGCGTGGAAATTAAGGCCAGGAACACATCCCAGTTGTTTTCGAAATTTCCAAGTGCTGCGGAAAGATGATCGATGCTGTGGCATAACCGAAAGATAGGGGACTTTACCGCCCGCCTGACCGCTCCCAAGATCCGGACGACTTTTTCCTCATCGTCGGGGCAGTAGATCAGGAGCCTCATCTGACTTTATCCTTGTTAGTGAATCGAACATTTCTCTGTCGGTTATTTGATCTGACATAGCAGGCCCCGTGCCATAACCGGTAAAAATTAAATTTAGCAACAATATGTGCATGATCGGGTGATAGTTGCAGTTGAGGGGATTACCCGAGTGGTGGTGAACCGGGGGTGATATTCCAGTAATATGGAATCCTATTCCTGTTTTTGGGAACGATTATTCTAAAAAACAATAAACAGGGGCCGGCGCGGACGGGTTTGAGTTAGGGGGGGAATCAAAGACTCTGCGGCTAACGGGGGTGGACCGAACATCCGCCCGGAAAACCGATCCTTCGCTAATTTTTGCCGGCGCTTCCGAAGGACGGCAGCCCGTGTTGTTTCAGCAGGGAGTATAGCCGCGATTGAGAGAGACCCGAAATGAGGCTGGCCTTTTGCCGGTCCTCCCCGCTTTCGAGAAGCAGCTTTTTCAGGTAATCCCGTTCAAACCGGGTTCGATAT
The DNA here is from genome assembly GCA_963662305.1 of Desulfarculia bacterium. GTDB lineage: Bacteria > Desulfobacterota > Desulfarculia. Next base: position 1,473,095 of record OY759352.1, read on the forward strand.
TCTTTCATGGTGGGCAGGTTGGGGGCGGAGGAGAGGCTTTCCGGACCGGTCTGCACTTGGCCCGCCGTTTCGACCAACGCATTCTCCACGGACTTTTTCCTCAAGCTGACCGGTAGGTGGATGGGATAAAGGATGGGGTCGCCTCCCGCCGTGATCAGCGCGCCCTGAATGGTGTTGATCAGCTCCCGGACGTTTCCCGGCCAGGAATGGGATTGGAGAGCCTCCAGGAATTCAGGAGAAACGCCCCTGATATCCCCTCCCGTCTCTCTGGAAAATTGTTCCAGATAATGAAAAAGGAGGAGCTTGATGTCTTCCTTCCGCTTCCGTAACGGAGGAACGAGGATTTCAAAGGATTTGATCCGGTACAATAGGTCGCGGCGAAACAGACCCTCGGATTCCATTTTGTCCAAATCGCGGTTGGTGGCTACGACCAGCCTGAAATCGCTGGATACCTCGTCTTTCCCGCCGACCGGGCGGAATTTTTTTTCCTGGAGAACTCTGAGAAGGGATTTTTGGAGCGAGAGGGGCAGTTCGCCGATCTCGTCCAGAAACAGGGTGCCCCCATCGGCTTGCTTGATAAGCCCCTCCCGGCTCTTGTCGGCCCCGGTGAATGATCCCTTTTCATGGCCGAACAAGGTGTCTTCAATCAGCGTTTCCGGAAGGGCCGAGCAATCCACGACAACATAGTTGCTTTTGGCCCTAAAGCTGTTTTCGTGTATGGCTCTGGCGAAGAGCTCCTTGCCGGCGCCGCTCTCGCCGCTGATAAGAACGCTGGCCTCGGTTGCGGCGGCTTTAGCCACTTGATGGAGGCAGCTGTTAATATCGTTTGATTGCCCTATGATTCCGGTTCGTTTGAAGGGCCTAACGGATGGGCTGCTCTTTTTTTCTTGCCGGTACTGGAGGGCTCTTGATATGGACAGCGCCACTTCGTGGCGGACAAAAGGCTTGCGCACGAAGTCCCAGGCGCCGTGTTTGAATGCCGCCTCGGCCGCCTTGGCCGTGCCGGCCCCGGTGAAAATGATCACCTCCGGTTCAGAGGCCGAACTCAATATCCCGGGCAGGATATCCAGCCCGTTACCCTCGGGAAATTCCAGGTCCAGAATGACGATATCAAAGCGGTCTTTTCGGACTTTGGCCAGACCTCCGGCCAGGGTGTTGGCGGTCTCGGAGCAATGCCCCAGGTCGCTCACGATATGGGAAAGGACTTCACAGATTCCCGGATCGTCATCAATGATAAGGATGCCGGCCATTGTTTTCCGCCATGATCTTGTTTGCAGCCTTGCGGGACCTGCGCGAAAACGGGTCTTGGCAGTGTTACGGATACGTTAAAGACCCCTCTTCTTTATCTGGCGCCGCATATGGCGATTGTAACTTTTTAAAAGAATTATGGTAAGGGCTATATTGGGATTGGGTGACTTGAGGCCGGTTGGCGTTGCGAAAATCACGGCCAGCGGCTTTTGGGGTTGGACCGCATAGGCGCCGAAGGGGCAGGAGAAACTTGCGGCGGCGGTCGCGGGTTTCGCTCGACGGTCGGCCGGGACCGCCATCCTCCGGACCGGGTCCGGAGGATGGTCTTGAGTTCCCACGCCGGTTAGGCCGTACCGTCTCCGGGTCAGGTCTGAAGCCCTTTTTGACCGGGAGCGGTACGGCCGTATTGGGGGGGGGCTGGGTTTTGGCGACAGCCCTTAAGCGGCCATGGGCCCTTTGGGTGAATGCTGTTTCAGGCCAGGGTCGCTTTCAGGTAGGCCCCGACCCTTGAGCCGAGATCCCCCTCCCAGCCGCCCTGGTAAGCGATCAGGGAGGCTATCTCGCTGGCCAGAATGGCGCATTTTATCTTGAGCGGGATTTGGGACGCACGGGCGCGATATTTTTTTTGGGAACCGATAAGGGCCGGAAGGTGATTCAGAATCGCCTTGCGGTAGATCGGTCTGGTCACCAGCTCGGGCTGGTGGTGGAACAGCTCGAACAGTTCGGCGTACCTGTCGTTGATCTCGTTACTGATCTCGGAACTGATTTCGGTGAACAGACGGCTCCCTTTGCTATCACGCCATCTTTTAAAGATAAGCGAAGTCTCCTCACCGGCCCGCCGCTCCAAGATGGTCAGGACGTCTTTTACGTATTGCTCCTTGTGAAGTTCGAATTCCCTGTCTGTCATGAGCAGATTGGCGATGATCTCATAGGACGAAGCGATCACCCCGCATTTGTTCGCGGTGGCGTCCCGCAGAATGGTGACGCCTTTCTTCTGCAACTCCACCCTGGCTTTGGGGGTGAGGAACGAATTGGCTCCCTCGACAATAAGAGGGGCCGAAGGTACGCCCTGCCGGTCAAACATCCAGGACCAGTTCCGGTCGTCGACGGTCTCCGGCCGGCCCCCGCAGGGCAGGAACAGATCGCACTTCAGGGCGAAGGTCAGTTCTCCCACATGGCGCTGGTATTCGTCGGCCGTGATCCACTTCTCCTCAAGGCCCTCCTGGGTCCGGACCACCATCCGGTGGAGTTTCCGCAGGTTGTCCTGGCGCAGGTCGTGCTTGTAGGCGATGTAGCCCCCCGGATTCAGCTTTTGCGGATCAAAGGCCGTGATGTCGTATCTTAGGGTGAGCCGTCTCAGCTCCCCAGGATCGACCCCCACCGGGTCGTGGAGGATGCCCGGCCCATCGACCACCCCCACTATCTTGGCCATGGGGTGGTTGTCGATCAGCCTGCGCATGGCGTTGCCGGCCACATCGCCGCCGGGGCCTCCGGTAAAGCGGACCTTGAAGGGGCGCCGGCCGGGTTCAAAGCCCATCTCGGTCATGGCCATGATCGCCGTTTTCACCACGCCCAGGGAGGTGACGCCGTATTCCTTATGGTTTATGCCCCGCCGTTTGCTCGAGATCAGGCCGGCGCCCAGAACATATCCCCGCCGGACCGACTGCCGGGCGATATACTCGATCATGTTGTCGCCCATATTTTCGTCGGGTCCCAGTTCGATGGGCTCGTCGTCCCCGTAATAGTCGACGATTCTACTGTTGACGACCCCGCCGTTTTGGGTGGTGAACAGGTCCAGAAAGGAATTGGTGACCGCCCGCTGCAGCCCCAACAAGGTCCGGTTGACCTCGGACGGAGCGCCGCAGTGGCGACCGTCCATGACCAGTACAAGTTTGGAGCCGCCCTCATATATGTCTTTGTTTTTGAGGTGCTGGGTATGGGCCAGGACAAAGGTCTCCCGAAACAGGCTTTCGCTGTTGGTGGAGTATTCATCCTCGGTGGTCGAGATTATGGTCCGCCACCCGCCGCGGGCGATGTCGGAGAAACCGATGTGATAACCGAAACCCTCCCGGGTGAAGAAGAAGGTGATCCGGAAAGGCTTTCCGGAGGGCAGCTCGGCGCAGCAGTCCGGCCCCATCTCGGTCAGATACCGGGGATCCAGCCGGAAAGCCAGGGCCTGCTTTTCCTGAACAAAGAAGTTGGTTTTGAGGGTGTGCTTGACCAGCAGGAGACAGGTCTGGAAAATGGTTCTGCGGACTTCGTCCAGGTTGCGATGCCCGGTATTATACTCCCCTATGGTCTGCTCCATGCTCTCCAGCCCGCTTTCCCAAGAGGCCTGGTCGCGGGGCCCTTCCGGGTCGAATCTCTGCCGGAACAGGTCGATCAGGCCCCGGACTATCTCCGGGTGGGCGCAAAAGGCGTTCTTGACCACTTCCCGGTCGAACCGGTCCGGTTGCCAATGGGCCAGGCTGGTGTGGCAGAAGGCGATAAAGGCGTTCACCAGAGCGGTCTCTTCTCCGTTCATTATGGACTGGCCTATGAACCGCTCGTAGACCCGGCAGGAATTTGAGAGCAACCGGGTGTTGTACAGCTCGGACTTCAGTTCCTGGTAGAGGGTGGAGGAGGGCCCGAGGGCCTGACCGTTTCGGGCCGCCACATAGAACGACCCGAGCATGGCCGTGTGGTCTCCGGTATTCAAGCTGAGGCAGTACAACCGCCTGATACCTACATCCAGCCTTCTGAATATTTCAGATATCTGGGCCAAAAATCCGAACTCGGGCGGGTCCAGCACGGAAAACACCAGCCTGTTTTCCGGATTTCCAGCCGCATCGGCGGACTTCTCCATGTGGAAAAAGAGGCCTTCTCTTTGCACCGCCTGCTGATACATCCAAAGCCCCCGGGCGAGTCTCTCCGGCGGCGAAACCTGAACATAGGCCGGATTGTTGAGCATAAGAAGGTTCAACAGTCCGGTCAACTCGCTGAAATCAAAGTCCGGATAGGCCTCCCGCATTGCGGCGGATACGGTCTTTTTTAAACAGGGCGGCAGCTTGACCCGCGCCTGGGCTTCTTGGTCGACTTTCTTGAGATCAAACTCCAGACGTTGTATCTCCAGGCGATTCTTGCTGCCGGGCAGCGGCATCACCGAATGGTTCATCTCAGCGTAGGAGACGGACCGGTGCCGGAGATCCATCAGCGTATCGTATAGGGAACCGGGCCGATCAAGGCGGGCCAAAATCAGTTTATCCGGCTGATCGTCCAGAACCACGCGGCGTTGACAGGCCAGCTGGGACATGGTCCAGGCCAGGTTTTTCAGGGCCCTTTTCTCATCACGCATGGTGATGAAGAAATAGGGAGGCATGTTCTGGTGGAGCCATTGCAGGTTTTCAAGAGCATTCTGGCTGTCCCCGCCCATCTCTTTCATCAACCTCTTGTGAGAGATGGCGGCCGCCGTATGGTTCCGGTTGTTGAGACTGTCAGCGCTTAACAGGGCTGATCCGTTCATTGAGCACCCCTCAACTTTGAGCCCCCAAGGGGGGACTTGTCTTTCAAGATCGATCGCAGAGCCGGTTTATACGAATTCATCGCAGCTCCAGACCCCGCCCGCCGGTTTCGGGAATTGGCAGTCAAACCTGTTTTCACAGGTCCGGCAGAGGCCGATCAGATTATCCTGGCTCTCATCCGGAGGCGTTTCCGGGGCGGGGCGGAGAGCAGGGCTCCCGGGAGTGGCGTTAAGGGCGGATGACGGGGACGGATAATCCAACTCGTCGCAGTTCAAAACCCCGGCCCCGGTGTTGAGGAAGGTACATTCCGTTCTGTTGTCGCACGTCCGGCAGATGCCCCCGGTTGAGGCAACTTTCCCCTGGGGGCTGTTCTCGGTTGACCGGTCCTCGGAAGTGGCTTGACCGATCAGTTCGCCTAACGGGGCGGATAGACTATGATGTGAGCTCATGAAACACTCCTATTTTTGGTATCGAATCCGGCTAACATGGCCGCTCGAGAAGCAACTTAGCCAGATTTATGCCAAACTGAGTTATCTCGATATATTCTATAATTAAGTAATATTCAAACGCAGAGCGGCGCCGGGGGGGAGCTTTTTGGCGGGGAGAAGTGGGCCACTGGGGAGAAATACCCCAGCAACTCGAATGCTCTTTAGGGACTCTTAATTACGGTTCAGCTTTTGGCGGAGAGTCTTGCGATCGATGCCCAAGGTCGCGGCGGCCTTGGATTTGTTGCCTTCAACATTGCGGAGGACGTTGCGGATATATTCCGTCTCCACCTGGGCCAGGGTGCGGGTCAGATCCTCCCCGCGCGTGGCGGAGTAGCGCATCGGCGAGGGCAGGTCCGGGACATCGATGGTATCTCCGTCAACCATTGCGCTCAGGCGCTGGATCATGTTCTCCAGTTCCCGGACATTGCCGGGCCATTGATACCCGCCCAGGATACGCAGGGCCTCGTCGGAAATCCGGGGAACCTCGCGACCCATCTCCTGGGCGAATTTTTGGAGGAAGTGGGCGGCCAGCAGAAAAATATCGTCGCCTCTTTCCCGGAGCGGGGGAACGGTTATGGTCACGACATTCAGCCGGTAGTACAGGTCCTCCCTGAAATTGTCCTTTTTGACCAGATCGAAGAGATCTTTGTTGGTCGCGGCCATAATCCGGACTGTTATTTTCCGGGGCCGGCTCGAGCCGACCATGTATATCTCCTTGTCCTGGATTACCCTCAGGAGCTTAACCTGCATGGCCGGGCTGGCCTCGCTGATCTCGTCAAGAAAGACGGTGCCTTTTTCGGCGCTTTGAAAAAAACCGGCCCGGGAGGTGGTGGCCCCGGTAAAGGCCCCCTTCATGTGGCCGAACAACTCGCTTTCCAGAAGCTGTTCGGGAATGCTCCCGCAGTTCACCGGGACAAAGGGACCGGCCACCCTGGGGCTGTTGTAGTGGATCGCCCGGGCTACCAGTTCCTTTCCCGTTCCGCTTTCGCCCTGGATCAGAACCGTGGTGGGTACGGCGGCGGCTTTGGCGATGTTCTCGTATACTTTTCTGATGGCCGGCGACTCGCCGATGAGCCCGAAGTGATCGCCTCCTCTTTTTGATTGTTCCGTCTTGCGGCGGAGACGGATTTTTTCCAGCGAGTGTGATACCACGGTCAGCAGCTCGGCGTTGGTAAAGGGCTTCACCAGATACTCTTCCGCCCCGATCTTGATCCCTTTTACCGCGTCCTCCAAGGCCGGAAACCCGGTCACCAACAGCACCCCGATGTCTTTATAATTCTCCTTGACATGCCTCAGCAGCTCGAATCCGTCCGCCCCCGGCATTTTGATGTCGGTGATTATCAGATCCAGTTGAGCGGTCCCCACAAGGTCAAGGGCCTCGGCGACGCCTGAAGCGGCAAAAACCCGGTAGCCCTGGGCCGCCAAGATGCGCTTCATCAGCTCCAGAGTATCCGGAGAATCGTCCACCACCAGAATTCGTTCCATTTTTCCGGCCACCGTATACTCTCAGCATTCTCCGGCCCGGGCCGGGGAGCGGGGAAATTTAACCGCAATCTCCGTGCCCTGGCCCGGATTGGTCTTGACTTCGATCACTCCGCCTTGTTCGCTGACGATTTCGTGGACCACGCTCAGGCCCAGGCCCGTACCCCGGCCGGTCTCCTTGGTGGAAAAGAACGGGATAAACATCTTATCCACCACGTCCTCGGTCATCCCCTGGCCCGTGTCGCCCACCGTGAACCAGATCCATTGCGGATCGCCGTTGGTGCTTACTCTCAGTTGGCCGCTATGGGGCATGGCCTGGATGGCGTTTACGATCAGGTTGGTTATGACCTGCCTGATCTGGCCGGGGTCGGCCAGCAAGGGCAGAGGCTGATCGCTCGGTTCGAAAAGAGTTACGATTCCCTCCTTGTGGCAGAGCCATCCGAACAGGTCCAGAGCCTCCCGGACCGCCTCGTTGAGATCGAGACGGCTTTCCTTGGGGGGTATCTTCCGGGCATAGATAAGAGTTTTTCTTATTATTTCGCGCATATGCAAGGACGTGGCCACAACCTTTCCGATATCCTTGGCCACCTGAGAAGGCAGATCCGGATGTTTTTCGGCAAGTTGGGCATAACCCAGGATCGAGGTCAGGGGTTCATTGATCTCATGGGCCATGGAGGCGGCCAGACGCCCGATCATGGCCAGACGATCGGCGTGACGCAGCTTGTCCATGATCTCGGCCTTCTCGGTCTCGTACAGGGAGCGTTCGATGTACTGGCCCACCTGTCTGGCCACGTTATCCAGCAATTTTCGCTCTTCGGCCAGGAAAGGCCCCTCGTCCAGGGCGGGCTTGGGGGTGGCGTAGGAGACGGTCACCTCTCCCACCGTCCTCCTGCCGTGGATCTTCAGGGCTGCCGTTTGGCGCTGCTCTCCGCTGTGATAGGGACGGCTGAGGTACTCCCGGCCTTCGTAGCTTATCCTGGCCGAGGCCTCCTGGGCGTAAAGCCACGCCGGAGGCAGCAGCTGGGCCACTCCTTCCAGGATTTCCTCGATACTTCTGCCCGGTGGGTCCAGCAGCTGGGCCAGACCGTAGAGGCACGACAGCTCCTTGACCCTCTCCCGCAGGGAGGCGAAGCTGTGCCAATTGTTCAGGGACAGGCCCAGGAAGGGCCCAATCTGGCCGATGTAGTACCGGTCCTCCTGGTCGGGACGGTCAAGGCTGGAGAACCCGAAGGCGATTATGCCGTTCAGACCCCGATGGTAGGAGAAGGGGCTGGCCAGAACAGTTTTGACGCCCGTGCCGGTCCTCTTTGCGTCGAGCCAGTCGGACCAGTAACCGCAAGAGGACAACCCCCCGGACCGGTCCTCCTTCTCCGTCCAATAAAAGGTTTCTGTGGGCCAATGGTCCTCGGGAATAAGGTGGGGAATCAACCCCTCTTCCGCCGGACCCCTGTCCCCGGAGGAGGGATTTTCCGCAGTTCGGACATTTTGGAATCGGTACGCCCCGCTGCTGTGCAAAATAGCCTGGCAGCGCTCCAGATCATCGTTCCGTCCCAGGCGGATGGTGATCAGTTCGCACTCCACCAATCCGCTCAGGCGGGATAGAACCTCGTGGACGAACCTGGGCTTTGATTCAGGCTTGTCGGCCGAGTCGAGGATCTGCAGGATCAGGGCGAGCAGGTTTTCATCGCCCTGATCCGCCCCAGCCTTCGCATCTTTATGAGAATGTGCCATTTGCGCCTCAATAAGCTCTATATCCTTAAAAAAGTTCATTGGCAAGGGGCTCGTCGGCGGTCCGGCCCCGGTTTGCCGGGCCTTTCCAACCGGCCGCTTCGGAAGCGGGACCCAGGATCGCCGCTCCGGACTCCTCCGTCCAGGTTTAGCCTTGCATCCCCCTGGTTCAAAGACCATACTAAGCCCGCTTAGTCTGAGGCTGTTGCAAAAGCCGTCCCTGGCCCGCCAGGGGAGGGTTTTGCAACACTCCCAATTTCAACGCCGGACCAAGGAGGTATATTTATGGCTAAATTTCTTTTTGTGCTCTCCAGGGGCCTGGAAGACCCCACCAGGGTGGTCCGCTGCCTGCAGTTCGCCAAGATCGCCGTGGACAAGGGGCACGAAACAGTCCTCTTTCTGGTGGACGACGCGGCGATGATCGCCAGGGTGGGTGCGGTGGAAACCATAAAGGCCCCCACCGGGGATGAGGCCAAACCCTATCTGGATTTTCTGATTGACAAAAAAGTGGAGATAATGGTCTGCAAACCCTGCGCCAACGCCCGTTTTCTGGATCCTGAGGAGTTTGTCCCCGGCGCCAGGCTGGAGACCGGGATGACCCTCATCGACCTGGCGGCCCAGAGCAAAACCTTCACTTTTTGATGAGATAGTTTGAAACCTGCCGTCAACGCAACAACGCCGGGGTTGTCCCCGGCGTTGTTGCGTTTTGATTCCGCACCCCGTTCAGGCTTTGTTCTTTTTTCTTTTCTGACGCCAGATATAGAGCCCAGCCAGGACAATGCAGAAGGTGGCCAGGCCCCAGGTGGCCTCTTTGGAGTAGCGGCTGATCAGTTCCTGGTTGTCCGCAGCGATGTAGCCGATGAGGGTCAGGATGATCACCCATATTCCGGCCCCCAGCCCGGTGAAGAAGAGAAACCGGCCCAGATTCATTCGGGCCAGGCCGGCCGGGAAGGAGATATATTGCCGGACCACGGTGATCAAACGGCCGATAAAGGTTGATATCTCGCCGTGTTTTTCAAAGTACCTTTCCACTCGCTCCATCTTTTCCGGGCTCAGGAAAAAGTACTTGCCGAACCTGAGCAGAAAGGGCCGGCCCAACCAGACCGCCAGATAGTAGTTTAGCAGGGCCCCGGCCAGGCTTCCGGCCAAGCCGAAAAAAATGGCCGCCGCAAAGCTCATCTCACCCTTGAAGGAAAGGTATCCGGCGGGGATCATGACCACTTCGGAAGGAAAGGGGAAAAAGGACGACTCCAGGGCCATCATGATGAAGATGCCGGGGTAGCCCAACTGGCCCACGGTCTGGATGATCCATTCGATCGCTTGGTGCAGAATTTCCATCCCTTTGTCCTTACAGCAGGTCGGTTCTGTTTGTTTTTTTGAGCGCCTGGGTGATCCGGCCCGTCTCCTGGGACCTGGTGCGGTCCATGATCAGCAGGGCGTCTTCGGTCTCCACCACCACCAGATTTTTTACCCCCAACAGGGCCACCAGCCTGTCCCCGGATTTCACCAGGCAATCCTCGGAATCCAGGATCAGATTGTCCGGCCCGGCGGCGTTGCCTTGCCCGTCCTTGTCAGAGAGTTGGTAGATCTCCTCCCAGGAACCCACATCCGACCACTTGAACCCGGCCGGGATCATGAATTTGTGCCCGGCTTTCTCCATTATACCAAAGTCGATGGACCGGGCCGGAAGACCGGGGTAGATCCGCCTGAGGGCCGTCTCCTGTTCCGGAGTTAGTAGATATGGCCTCAGTTCGTCCAGGCCCCTGGCCAGCTCGGGCATGAACTCCCGGAGCCTGAGGAGCAGGGTGCCGGCCTCCCAGACGAAGATCCCCGCGTTCCAGAAGTAGCCGCCCTTGGTCAGATACTCCTGGGCGGTGGGGAGATCCGGTTTCTCCTTGAAGGAGAGGAGTTCGTAAACCTCCCGGTCGCCCTCGCAATCAAGGCGGCTTCCCCGCTCCAGATAGCCGTAGCCGGTCTCCGGTCGGGTGGGGACAAGGCCCACGGTGACCATCCTCTCGGTTCCGGCAACCACCCGGGCCGCAGCGGCCAGGTCCTGGAGAAGGGCCTCCTCCGGATCGATCAGGGCGTCGGCCGAGAGCACGGCCATGATTCCGTTACCCTGCTTTTTTATGAGCCATTGGGCGGCCAGGCCGCAGGCCGCGGCGGTGTTGCGGCCCTGGGGTTCCAAGATGATGTTCTCCGGGGGCAGGTCCGGAAGCAGCTCCCTGACCCCGCCGCCGTGTATCTCTCCGGAAACGACCATGATCCGCTCCGGACCGACCAGGGGGATGACCCGGTCCACGGTCCTCCTGAGCAGGGGTCTTCCCCCCAGGATGGGCAGAAGCTGCTTGGGCCTTTTACGGCGGCTGGCCGGCCAGAATCTGGTGCCCGATCCGCCGGCCATGATCATTACCCAGAGGTCTTGGTTCACAGTCTCCTCGCCTAACCCGCCCAAATGGAGATAAGGCCCAGCAGCCAGCAATAGGGGGCGAAAATATAGAACTTTCCGTGGGCCAAAAGTTTCAGCAGCAGAACCAGGGCCAGATAGCCGGACAGGGCGGCGGCGAAAAATCCGGTCAGGGCTGGTCCGGGGTTCAAGGTCGTGGCGGAGGCTTGCCCCATCTCCAGGAGCAGGGCGCCAAAAACCGCCGGAATGAAAAGAAGAAAGGAGAAGCGGGCGGCCATGTTCCGCTCCAGGCCCAAAAAAAGTCCGGCCGCGATGGTGGTTCCCGAGCGGGATATTCCGGGAATTATGGCCAATCCCTGGGCCAGGCCCATGAGGGCCGCCCTGGCCGGGTTGGGCTCTTGGATACAGGTATTTTGGCAGGTCCTTGATCTGGTGGCGAAGAGAATCAGACCGGTGGCCATAAGGGCGACGCCCACGGCCCTGGTGGAGCCGAAGAGCCCGGCGAACCAGCCCCGGATAGCGAAACCGATCAGGGCCGTGGGCACACAGGCGATGAGAATCATCATCAGCAGCCGGAACTGGGGTTTTTCGCGCCAAGAGACTATGGGGTGAAGCCAGGACTTGGAAAAAAAGACTTTGATCAATTCGACCAGTTCCCGTCTGACGAACAGGACCACGGCGGCCAGGGTGCCCAAGTGAAGGATTATGTCGAACATGATCTGAGGTTCGGAAAAACCCCATAAGCCCTGGGCGATGACCAGGTGCCCCGAGGAACTGACCGGCAGAAACTCGGTCAGACCCTGAACCAGACCCAATGATAAGGCTTCAAACAGGTTCACTGAGGATGACTCCGGGGCTGATCAGCGGAAAACTAGACGGCCGGCGCCGCGGAGCGGCCGGCAGGGGGCGCCGCCCGCATCACTGACCGGGTAGCCAATTTTGGTCTGATCGGCGGCTTGATGATGTTCGGGACAAGAGTTCATCAAAGCAGGCCTAACTCTGGTCCAGATAGACCACCAGCTTTTGGCCGATGCGAAGTTGCTGGTGATCCTTGAGGTTGTTCCAGACCATTAGTTTTTTGTGCGAAATGTTATATTTGCGCGAAATTTTCCAGAGGCTTTCACCCGATTTGACGATATGGACCAGAGAGGATGAACGATCCTCTCTCGAGGCGCTGCGCCGCAGCCGGGAGGGTTTCGGCTTGGCCGCGGTCTGGGAGAGGGCCTTCCGGGACCCCGGGGGAGAGGGAATTACCAGGACCTGCCCCACCTTGATCCTGCGGTGGTCTCTGATGTGGTTGTAGGCCAGCAACCTCTTGAGATCCACCTTGTATTTCCGGGAGATGGACCAGGGGCTTTCCCCGGCTCTGACAACGTGGGTTCTGTCGCCGGCGCCCCGGGCCAGGACAGGTTTGGCTGCTTTAGCGGAGCGGGCGGCAACGGCGGGCGGTGCGGATTGGGACCCGGACCGGCCGTAGGTCCGGACCGGCACCTTCAACACCCGCCCGGCCCGGAGGTGCCGGGGATTTTTGATGTTGTTGTAGGACATCAGCCTCTGAACAGAGATCCCGTACTTGCGGGCCACTGTGCCGGGGTTTTCTCCGGGACGCAGGCGGTGGGCCACAAAGGTTTGGACGGGCTTGGCCCTGAACCGGGCGATATCCACGGAGAAGATCCGGGAGCCGCCCACCGGGATCCTCAGTTCGTAGGGCTTGCCGTTCTGGGGGGTGGTGGGGTAGTGGAGTTCCGGGTTCAGATCCTTGAGCTCCTTATAGGGCAGTCCCATCTCCCTGGCCACCAGCTTGAGGTCCACCGGAATATTGATCCTGGTCGTCTCGTAAGCCAGGGGCTGTTCATACTCCACCCCCCAAAACCCGTAACGGGTCGGGTCCTTGGCGATAATGGCCGCAGCGATCATCTTGGGAACGTAGTTCCTGGTCTCGCTTTTTATGTAGGACCGTCGCCGGGTGGTGGGGTTGGCGATATCCCAGAAATTATCGGCGTTGTGGTATTTAAGGGCTTTTCTGATTTTGCCCTCGCCGGCGTTATATCCGGCGCAGGCCAGGTACCAGGTGCCGAACTCCTGGTAAAGATCCAGAAGATAGCGGGCTGCGGCGTGGGTCGCTTTGACGGGGTCACGGCGCTCGTCCACCCACCCGTCGATCTTAAGACCGTAGCGCCTGCCGGTGGAGCGGATGAACTGCCAGGGGCCCACGGCCTGGGCGTGGGAACGGGCCTGGCAGGAGAACCCTGATTCGATCATGGCCAGGTAGACCAGATCCTCGGGCAGGTCGTATTTGGTCAGAATCTCCTTCATCATGGGAATATACCGGCCGGAGCGGCCCATCCAGATGTCGAATTTTTTATGATAGCGGGTCTGGAAGATATCGATCCAGCGCCGCACGTCGTCGTTGATGGTGATGGGCAGCTTGGCCTTTTTCTCCAGGCCGGCCAGTTCCTCGGCCACCCTGAGGTCGATCTCCCTGGCGTCGGGTCTGGCCGGAGCCAGCCGGTCCAGGAGTTCTTTTGTTTCCTCGGACCCGACGGCCGCCAGCAGCTGCTTTTCCAACTCCTGTTTGGTCTCCGGGGCCAGGTACTCGGGAGAGGGGGAAGAGACGACTGTCTTCCGGGAAAGGGTCGTGGTCTGGCAACCGCTCACCAGGCCTAGGGCCAATATCAAAATCAGGATCCGGCCGACAAGGGCCATTGGGCCTCCCTTTGGGGGATATGACTATTTATCAGCTTCTGCCTCTAAGGACGCGGCAAGGCTTAATTTCAGTTTACTCTGACTTACCACATGCCCGTGATCCGGTCAAGGTGCGGCGAGTCTCCGGGGACCTTCTTCGGCTCGACCCTCGGGTCTTTTAACCTGCCATTATTACCCAGGTATGGCTGGTTCATGGTTTGTCGCCGCCCTCCTCCCGCCGGGGCCGGGCGGGGGATGATTTTTTCCGCAAGGCCTTGCGCCAGAAGTCCAGCCGTTCTTTTATCCGGGTCTCGTAGCCCCTGGCCACGGGCCGGTAATAACTGCTTTTCTCCAGCCCCTCGGGGAAATATTCCTGGTCCGCCACAGCGTCCGGAAAATCGTGGGGGTAGAGGTATCCTTGGCCGTAACCCTGTTGGCGCATGAGGTCCGTGGGGGCGTTGCGCAGGTGGACCGGGACCGGCTTGTGGCCGCCGGCCTTGACCGCGTTCAGGGCCTCTTTCCAGGCCAGGTAGGAGGCGTTGGACTTGGGGGCCGCAGCCGCGTACAAGGTGGCCTGGGCCAGGGCCAGTTCGCCCTCTGGCGGGCCCAGAAAGCGGAAGGCCTCCACCGCGTCCAAGGCCAGGCCCAAGGCCCTGGGATCGGCGTTGCCCACATCCTCGGAGGCGGCCCGGACCAACCTCCGGCCGATGTAGAGGGGATTTTCTCCGGCCTGGAGCATCCGGGCCAGCCAGTAAAGCGCCGCGTCCGGATTGCTGCCGCGGATGCTTTTGTGAAAGGCGGAGATAAGGTTATAGTGTTCCTCGCCCGACTTGTCATAGATCAGGGCCCGGCGGCCGAGGGCCTCCTGGGCCGCCTCCAGACTTATATTACCCCCCGGCCCCACCAGGGCGGAGGCGGTCTCCAGTCCGTTGAGCAGGACCCTGGCGTCCCCCTGGGCCGCTTCCGCCATAAACCGGGCCGCTTCCTCCTGGATGGTCAGGTCCAGTCCGCCCAGACCCTTGTCCTTGTCCTTGAGGGCGCGGTCCATGATGATTCGGAGGTCCCGGGGCTCCAGCCCCTGGAGAGCCGCCACCCGGACCCGGGACAGGAGGGCCGGAATAACTTCAAAAGAGGGGTTCTCGGTGGTGGCTCCCAGGAGGGTCAGCAGGCCCGATTCCACGTGGGGCAGAAAGGCGTCCTGCTGGACCTTGTTGAAGCGGTGGATCTCGTCCACGAAGAGGACCGTTCCGTGGCCCTCCCGCTCCAGGGTCAGACGGGCCTCCTGGACGACCTGGCGGACCTCCTTGACCCCGGACAGGACGGCCGAAAAGGTGGCGAATTTCTGTTTGGTTTTAGCGGTCAGGAGCAGGGCCAGGGTGGTCTTGCCCGAGCCGGGGGGGCCCCAGAAGATGAGGGAGGGCAGCTTTTTCCCGATCCGCTCCGGGTCCAGGAGTTTGCCGGGTCCCAGGAGATGGCCGTGGCCCACCACATCCTTCAGGTCAGCGGGGCGCATCCTCTCCGCCAGGGGCGGAGCCCCCTGGGCGGACCGGGATTCATCCACCTTCGACAGCGGATTCCTCCTTGGCCGTGACGTTGTTTCTGATCCACCGGGGATCGTACCACTCCACCGGATTCACAAAGGTCCCGTTGCAGATCACGGCGTAATGGAGATGATCTCCCCCGGCCAGACCGGTGGTCCCGGTGGCGCCGATGATGTGGCCCTTGTCCACCTCCTGGTCCGGGGATACGCTCATGCTGGTCAGGTGGGCGTAGAGAGTGAACAGTCCCTGGCCGTGGTCGAGAATGATGCAGTTGCCGTAGATTCCCAGATAGGAGGCCATGGCCACCCGGCCCCGGTTGGCCGCCGGGACCTCTGCCTGGGCCAGGGAGGCCAGGTCCATGCCCATGTGGACCTGGCGGTCAACCTCCTTGCCGTGGTAAATGTAGGTCCGGTGGTCGGCGAATCCGGCCGTTCTTTTGGAGTTTCTTAGCTGGATAAAGGGACCGGACCACATCCTTACCGGGCTGGCCTGAGAGGTTACCTTTTTGATGGCCGCGTTGTTTTCAGCTCTGATCTTGCGGTTGATGACCAGATAGGCCTCCAGGTTGTCCTGGGGCAGATCCGGATAGGCCTTTCTCAGTTCCGGAATTTTGGCCTCCAAAAAGCTGTCCGAGATGTTCATCTTGGATTGGCGCCACCTCCGGGGTTTTATCTGGGCCGGAATGCGTATCCGGGTCGTGTTGTCGGCCCGGTCCTTGGCCCCGATGACCAGTTCGGCCTTGTGGGGGAGGTTGTAGGGAATAGCGAAAAGGGCGTGATAAAGATGGGGGCTCTCTTCCAGGGGCAATCCCGGATAAACGGTTTCGGCCACTGAAACGCCGGATTGGATATTCTCGTTGGATTTATAGACCACCAGTCCGCACCCCCCCAGGTTGAGGTAGTTCTGCCGGGAGGAGAGGGTTATCACCGGGGGCTGGGTGTCCACCACCAGGGATTGAGTAAGCTCATACTTGTTACCGTGAAAGGATTCCCGCCAGGAATGGTCCCTGACCGTCAGTGAAAGAACCGCCGGGCCGTCCTTGATTCCCAACTCCTTGACCGCCACCTTCAGATCCAGGTCGACGGCCGATACATCGCTGCCGGCAGCGATGTATCTGGCCGGCCAGGTGCGTTCGGCCAGTTGATGCTCTTTTTCTCCCTGTTTGAGGATCACGCTCAGGGAGCGGAGGCCCTGCCCCTGATCGGTCACGGCCAGCCGGAAGGAGTTTTCAACGCCCAGCACCTGGGGCTTGCCGGGGCTGAATTGGACCACCGGAGGCATACCCTCGAATTTGATAACAGCCCCTACAGTTATGACCCCGCCGGCCAACACCAGGAGAACCAGCAGGAAAACGGTACCGCGCTTCATTCTCACCTCCAAGTGTGGTTACGGTACCAAGTCGAAGGGTCCTTGACAAGAGAGTCGATCGGCCCGAAGAGGTCCGCCTTGATTTCGACCGGAACCCCTGGGGGGTGGTTTAACCTCTTCCGACTGCCGTGACTCTCGGGGGCTGCTGAAAATTATCCGCAGCTGATCCCGTGAAATTTACCGGGAAGTTTTCCTGCGGAAGAGCCCCGCTTCCACGCCGCCGCCCGGAAGCCCCAATAGGGCTTGTCTTAAAAAAACAGACCGAAGATGAAACTTGTTGTTTTCCAGGAAAAAATATTCAAGTCTGAATTGAGCGGGCAACTGTTATGAAGAACAGCCTTCCCCCACATCACCCCCGGCCTGGAGTTGATATTTTTTTCTTGGTGAACAACCGGCGCAAATCGTTTCGGTATTTTTTTGAGACACACCCTAAACCCCCCCTTTCCCAAAGGGACAGTGGGGGTAGGAGCAGGATTGGCAGAGCTGGCACAATCCGCCGTGTCCCAGGACGCTGATATCCCGGCGGGTCAAAACCTCGCCGGCCAGAACCCGGGGCAGAAGCAGGTCGAACACGGTGCGGTGGTTGTAAAAGACGCAGGCCGGCAGGCCCAGGACCGGTATGTCGCCCAGCATGGAATAGAGGAACATGGCTCCGGGCAGGACCGGGGAGCCGTAAAAAACCTGTCTGGCGCCGGCCTTGCGGACGCCCTGTCTGGTCCGGTCGTCCGGGTCCACGGAGAGGCCGCCCGTGACCAGCACCACCTGGGCCCCGGCTTCGACCTGTTCCAGGATCGCGTCGGCTATCGCCCGGGGATCGTCGCCCACCACCTTTTCCCTGATTATCTTGGCCCCATAGCGGATGATCCGGGGGGCCACCAGGGGGCCGAAGCCGTTGGTCACCCGCCCTGAAAGGACCTCCGACCCGGTGACGACCACGCCTATCCTGAGGGGCAGAAAGGGCTTAACCTGGACGATGGAGCCGTTGGCCCGGGCCAGTTTCTCCATCCGGTGCAGGTAGCGCTCGTGGACCGCCAGGGGCACGATCTTGGCCGAGGCCACCAGCTGGCCCTCGGTTACGGCCGTGTTGGTGTGCAGGGTGGACAGGGTCAGGGGCGGCATGGAGTTAAGCCTGGCCTGGCTCTTCACCTCGATTTTGAGCAGACCGTTCACCGTGGCCGTAAGGTTGACCTTGCCCTCGGCCGGGGCGGAGGCCTTGAGGTTGGGGCCCATGAGGTGGCGGGCCATCTCCACCGCGGCGTCGTTCTCGTGGAGTTCACCGGGGCCGAGATGGAGGACATAAAGGCTTTCCCGGCCCATGTCCAAAAGCATCCCCACGTCTTCCGGGGCGATTACCTGGCCCCTTCTGAAGGCCGTCTCCTTGACCTGTCCGGGTACGATCCGGGTCAGATCGTGGGCCAGGGCGCTGCCCACGGCCTGCTCGAGCTTTACTTTTTTCAACCTCATTCAGGTTCTCCTGGAAATCAACTTCAAGTCCTGGGGCCGGTCTATATCCAGCGTAACCAAGGGGTCCTCCGTTTTCAAGACCAACACCTTGTCTTTAAGGCCGGCCAGAATGGAGCGTCCGCCCTTGTCTCCGGACAGGTTTTTCAACATCTCAAAATAACTGCTTTCAAAAAGGACCGGGGGGCAGAAATCGCCCTGGGTGGACAGGGCGGCCAGTCCGGTGCCGGTCGTGGCCTGGGCTACAAACCGGTTTATGAGGTCGGTCTTGACCAGGGGCTGATCGGCCAGAAGGACCAGGGCGTGGCTGACCTCTTCGCCCAGGGCCTCCAGACCCAGCCGCAGGGACAGGGCCAGACCTTCCAGGGGGTTGGAATTATTGACCACCCTCAGCCCCGGGCTGTACTGCACCAGGAGGGGGGCCAGCTCCGGCCTGGTGACCAGGGCCACCGGCTCCAGCCGGGAGGCCAGGGCCGCCTCCACCACATGAGAGCCCACCGGCTTACCCCGGTAGTCGGCCAGGAGCTTCTCGTCTCCGAACCTCATGGACAGACCGGCGGCCAGAATCACCCCGCCCACTTTGACGCCTTTAGTCATGCTAACCGAGTCTAACATCAGGCCGATCCTGGGACAACAGCTCATTGGCCGGAGACAGGAACCGCAGGGGCCTACCCGGACCCGGCCAGCAGCCGCTCCAGGTCCTCTATGTCGCTCGGCAGATCCACGGAAGGTGAGTCCTCCCTGGTCAGGGCGACCCTTATGGCGTATCCGTTTTCCAGGGCTCTGAGCTGCTCCAGCTTTTCCAGATCCTCCAGGGTTCCGGTGGGGAGGCCGGCGTAGATTTGGAGAAAGGAGTTGCGGAAGGCGTAGACTCCCAGATGCTTGAGATAATCCGGCCGGTTGCCCTCGTCCCTGGGAAAGGGAATGGCCGCCCTGGAAAAATAGAGGGCGTTTCCCCGCCGGTCCAGAACCACCTTAACCTTGCCCGGATCGTTCTCCTCTCCTGGTTTCAGCGGGGTGGCCACGGTGGACATGGCCAGCTCCGGGTCCTCCAGAAGAGGGCGGATGGTCTCCTCCACAATGGCCGGGGGAATGAACGGCTGGTCGCCCTGGATGTTGACCACGATGTCCCGGCCCCGGAGTCCCAGCCGTTCGGCCGCGGCAGCCACCCGGTCGCTTCCGGTTCGAAAGTCCGGCCCGGTCAGAACCGCCTCCAGGCCGCACGATCCGGCCACCTGGGCCACCTCGTCCGAGTCGGTGGCCACCACCACCCGGTCCACTCCCCGGGCCTGTCCGGCCCTCTGGCAGCACCTCTGGATAAGGGTTCGGCCCGCGATCAGGGCCAGGGGCTTGCCGGGAAACCGGCTGGACCCCATCCGGACCGGGATGATTACGGTGACGGACATACCAAACCCCCTAACAACAGGGACAAAGGGTTTTTCCAACGGGCCGCTATAAACCGGCCCAGTCTAACCCGAAGCCGGGGCAGGGGCAAGTCCCGGTCCTTCATCCCCCAACCGGGGTAACGGCTGTTGTCATCTGGTACAATTAATAACAGTTGTAAAAACCATGGCTTTTAAAGATATAACGGGTAATGCCGGATAAGGGATCAGGCGATGCCGGGCCGGGGCTATTGCTTTGCATAACTAGGCCTGGTATCGTGCTCTTTGAACTTGACAAGGGGGCGGAGCGGATGCTGGCCAAGGTTCTGGGCGGAACGGTGATCGGCGTGGACGGTTCAGTTGTGGAGGTGGAGGTGGATCTGACCCCGGGGCTGCCCATGTGGTCCCTGGTGGGGCTGCCCAACGGCGCGGTAAAGGAGGCCAAGGACCGGGTCCGCTCGGCCCTGAAGAACTCCGGGTTTCCCTTTCCCGGAGAGAGGATCACGGTCAATCTGGCCCCGGCCGACATCCGCAAGGAGGGCTCTGCCTTTGACCTGCCCATGGCCGCTGGGCTGCTGGCCGCCCAGGGCCGGATCGAACCGGGGCTGCTTTCTTCTTACCTGGTGGCCGGAGAGCTCTCCCTGGACGGGCTGATCAAACCCGTCAACGGAGCCCTGCCCCTGGCCCTGGCGGCCCGGGAGGCGGGGCTTAAGGGGATCATCCTGCCTCCGGAGAACGGACCCCAGTCCGCGGTGGTCCAGGGCCTGGAGGTCCTGGTGGCCGAGTCCCTCTCCCAGATGGCCGCCTTTTTCAACGGCCGGGCCGGTCTGCCCAGCCCGGAGCGGATGGAGTTCGCGGATCTGGACCAGGAGCCTCAGGCCGACATGTCCGAGGTAAAGGGCCAGGAATCGGCCAAGCGGGCCCTGGTGGTGGCCGCGGCCGGGGGCCACAACGTGATCCTCTCCGGCCCGCCCGGTTCCGGAAAGTCCATGCTGGCCCGGAGGTTGCCCTCCATCCTGCCTGATCTCAACTTTGAGGAGGCCTTGGAAACCTCCAAAATCTATTCGGTCCTGGGGTTGCTCAACGAAGGCCGGCCCATGGTCCTGAGCCGGCCCTTCCGGGCCCCTCACCACACCATTTCCGGAGCCGGGCTGATCGGGGGCGGCTCCATCCCCCGGCCGGGGGAGGTCTCCCTGGCCCACAACGGAGTACTCTTTCTGGATGAACTGCCCGAGTTCGCCAAATTTGCCCTGGAGGCCCTGCGGCAGCCCCTGGAGGACGGGCTGGTGACCATCTCCCGGGCCAACCTGAGCCTGACCTTCCCGGCCCGGTTCACCCTGGTCGGGGCTCTGAACCCCTGTCCCTGCGGCTATCTGACCCACCCCACCAAACCCTGCCGCTGCCGGCCCCACGAGATAAGGCTCTACCAGCAGCGGATCTCCGGCCCGCTCCTGGACCGCATGGATATCCAGGTGGAGGTGGGCCCGGTGGAGGTGGACGACCTGAGCGCCCCGCCCCAGGGGGCTTCATCCAGCGAGCTGCGCCCCCTGGTGGCCCGGGCCAGGGCCGTCCAGGCCCGGCGTTTCTCCCGGAGCCGCCACTTTGTGAACGCCGACATGACCCCCGCCCAGATAGAGAAGCACTGCGCCCTGGACCGGCAGGGCCAAAAGATGCTGGACAGGGCCGCCGCCGGCCTCTCCCTCTCGGCCCGGGCCTACACCCGGATCAAGAAGATCAGCCGGACCATCGCCGATCTGGAGGGGGCCGAGAGGATCGAGAGCCGCCATCTGGCCGAGGCCATCCAGTACAGGGGACTGGACCGGGGGGTGTGAGGGTCCGGCGCCGGAAAAGGTGGTCGGGTGCGGCTCAAACCCTGTTCAGCCCCGGAACAGGCCGGGGGATTGTTGTAGTTAAAAATATAATCAAATATTATAAAATTATGATACGCTTGTCCGGGCTCTGGCCGGGCTCTGGCCGGGCCCGGAAGGCCCCGTGGCAGCAGCCGGAAAAGGTTTAGGGTTTTTTCCGGCCGGGCCGTAATGCCTTGCAATCGGGGTCTGTTGACGTATACTTATTCGACGATTATTAACCGGCCGATCAGGATTTTGATAATCCGTCGATTCCGGATAAACAGTAAAAATAGTGTTACCGCCCAGAGCCGTATGGAGGGGCGGAAGTAAGTCCATAAAGGGGGCTAAATGCCAATTGATCCGGGAATTGTAATTCTGTTGGTGGAAGATTCGCTGGTCATGCGCCAGGCCGAGATCAAGATTCTGAAGGAACTGGGGTTCTCCAATATCCTGGAAGCCGGTGACGGGCAGCTAGCCATGGAGTTGCTCCAGACAGAGGAGCAGGTGGGTCTGATCATCAGCGACTGGAACATGCCGAACATGGACGGATATGAGTTGCTGGTCTGGCTGCGGGGAGACGGGGACAGGGGCGCCACCCCGTTTATGATGGCCACGGCCCAGGGCGAGAAAAGAAAGATCACCAAGGCCCTGGACGCCGGGGCCGATGGAGTTATCTCCAAGCCTTTCAGCCCCCGGGAACTGATAGATAAGATGGAAATGGTCTTCGATCCCCAGAGGGCCGAAGTCGGGCAGGAAAAATCGGGGGTCAGGGAGATCCAGCTCACCGAAGGCGGCAAGGTCCATCTCAAGGTGGCCCATATCCAGATCACCGACCATCTGACTCTGGGCGTGCTCAAGCACAAGATCGAATCCGGGGAGTACAAACCCCGGACCTTTGAACTGGAAACCGTCAAGATGCCCTCCTGGAACCCGGTTCAGGAATCCATGGAGGCCGCCGAAGTGGACGCGGTCTTGGCCCTGGCCCCCATTGCCATGGACATGTTCAGTGCGGGCGTTCCCCTGAAGCTGGTTCTCCTGGCCCACAAAAACGGTTCCATCTTCGTGCGCAGCAAAAAGGGCGATTACAAGCCCGGCGACGGATCCTTTTTCAAAGGCCGTTCCTTTTTCATTCCCCACCGGCTCTCCATTCACCACATGCTGTCCCACATGTTTTTGTCGGATCTGGGTTTAAAGCCGGGAGTGCCGGGAGCCGAGGCGGATATAGACGTCACCTTCGAGGTGGTGCCGCCCATCAAGATGCCCGAGTTCTTGGGCAACGACGAAAGCGCCTGCGGCTTCATGGTGGCCGAACCCCTGGGCTCCAAGGCCATCAAGGCCGGCCTGGCCGATCTCCAGCTGCTCTCCGGGCGGATTTGGGCGGACCACCCCTGTTGCGTGGTCTGTTTCCGGGAGGAGGTGATCGCCGAGCATCCGGAGGCGGTCCAGGAATTTTGCGATCTTATGGTCAAGTCGGGCAGGTTCATCGCCCAGGAGCCGGACATCGCGGCCCAGATAGCGGTCAGGTTCCTGGACCCGGACAAGAACCTGGGGCTTGTCCCCGAGGTTCTGAAAAAGGTTCTGACCGAGCCCGACGGCATCACCACCCACGATCTGTACCCGGTCAAAGATGACCTGGAGCGGATCCAGGACTACATGATGAATTCCATGGGGATCGGCACTGGCATAGACCTGGACGAGTTCGTGGATCTCAGGTTCGCCGAAACCGCTTGCCGGATCCGGACCGAAGAGACCGCCGAGCCGGAGAAGGCCGGAGAGGTGGTGGAGGAGCAGGTGGAGGCCATCACCCCCGAGCTGGAGGGCAAATATCTGACCTTTGATCTGGACGGGCAGGAATACGGAATCGAGATTATGAAGGTCAAGGAGATCATCGGATTGGCGCCCATCACCCCCATCCCCAGGGCCCCCGCGTTCGTCAAGGGCGTGATCAACCTGCGGGGCAAGGTCATCCCGGTGGTGGATCTTCGCCTTAAGTTCGGATTGGCCGAGGAGGAGTACACGGAACGGACCTGCATCATCGTCCTGGAGACGGAGGGCGAGGCCGGACCACTGCAGGTCGGGGTGGTGGTGGACGCCGTCTCCGAAGTGATGTATATCAAGGCCTCCGACATAGAGGAGCCCCCCCGCCTGGGAACCGGAATCAACACGGACACCATTCTGGGTATGGCCAAGATAGCGGGCGGGGTGAAGACTCTGCTGGACATCGGCCAGGTGATCGGCAAGGAAGGCGGCCTGATGCGGGAGGCTTAAGCCCTTGCGACCGAAAACGGCTTTCCCTTCAACCGGTTGGGTCAATTGACATTGACAGGCTCATAAGGTATGTTTATGGCTGTCAAAAGGGGTTGAAGAAGGACGGCCGTGCAATCAACGGCCGCAGGTGAATATTTATGAACTCGACCGCCAACAGGTCAATCAGGGCAGCCTTTTGGCTATTCACTTTGGTTGCTCTGGGGTTCGCCCTTAATCTGGGGCTCGGGCTTAACCGGCAGGACCCGGCCGGGCCGTTGATCCGGCCGGCTAAAGTTTCGTCGGTTCAGCCGGTTGCCCGGTCTTCTTCGCCTCCGCTGAGCCGCTACGCCGGGTTGGCCAAAAGCCGGGTGTTCGACCCGGACGGCCAAGGCCCGGAGGCCCCCCCCCTCCTGGAACTCAATCTGCCCAAAGTGGCGGGGTACCGCCTGATCGGGCTCATGACCGGTTCTCGGCAGCACGCCCTGGCCGTGGTGGAGGAGACCGCCAGCGGGCAGCAGCGGATAGCCGGAATCGGGGAGGACCTGGGGCCGGGCGAACTGGTGGCCGTTTTTACGGACAGGATCGTGGTGGAGACGGGGAAACAGCGCCGCCAGCTGATCATGTCCGACCGGACCGCCGAGGAGATCTCCGGGGTGATTACCCTTCGCCGGGAGGAACCGGCTTCCGGCGGCCCTTCCAAGGAAGACGCTCAACCCGGGAGCGTCTCCGGCAAGCGGCCCCGGGCAATGGTCTCCGCTCCGGTGGGCGGGGCTCCGGGAAGGACCCGCAAGGCAGAAAAAAAATTATTGGGGACGAGGGCCGGAAGAGCATCGGCTCCGGGGTTTCCCTCCACCGGGGAGGCCTCCGGAGCCATGGGATTGGACTGATTCTGATCAACCAAGCACAAGGGGCCACTTTTGAAAAAGCTTTCCCTCATTCTCTGTGCCGTGCCGTTTTTCTTGGGCCTGACCTTCGGGCCGTCCTGGGCCCAGGAAAGCTCTTCGCCGGATCAACAGGGCTCCGATTACCCGGCCGATGATATCCAGGCCGAGGAAGAGCCGGGGAGCCGAATACCGACAAGGATCAACGCCCCCAAACCTCTCCCCCCCCGGATTGTTCCCCGGAGCGGAGCCCAAGCCGTCTCGCCCCCCAGGGCAAAGCCCAAATCAGCTAAGGAAAAGGTCAGCCTCAGCTTCAAGGATGTGGATATCAAGGTCTTTATCCAGTTCATCTCCAAGCTGATCGGCAAAACCTACGTGGTCTCGGACAAGGTCAACGGCCGGGTTTCGGTGTTGACCCCCGGACCGGTCACCGTGGCCGAGGCCGTGCGGATATTCGAATCGGTTTTGGAGGTCAAGGGCTTTGTGGCGGTCAAGAGCGGAGGGGTGATCATGGTCGTGCCCTCACGGGAGGGGAGGTGGCAGGGCGATACCCCTGTTCAGGCCGGAGAGGGCGTTAGGGACTCGGGCAACCACATGGTGACCCGGGTGATCAACCTGGAATACGCCTCCGCCGAGGAGATCAAGAGAAACATCAGACCCCTGGCCGGCCTCCACGCCAATGTGGCCTCCTACAGCGACTCCAACACCCTGGTCATAACCGATATCGCCTCCAACGTGGACCGCCTGGCCGCCATCATCAGGGCCCTGGACAAGCCGGGGGTCACCGGTCTGATCCGGGTGGTGCCCCTGGAGCACGCCACCGCCAAAGACCTGGCCAAGGCCCTGGAAGAGCTTTTCAGCAAACCCCAGACCCAGCGGGTTACGGGCAAGGCCCCGATGGTGACCATCTCCCAGGCCCAGCTCAAGGTTCTGGCCGACGAGAGGACCAACTCCCTGATTCTGCTGGGGGAGAAGGGCGACGTGGAGAAGGCCATCGCCACCATCAAGGATCTGGACCGGGCCGAGGTCCAGGGCCAGTACAACGTCAACGTCATCCGGCTTAAGTACGCCGTGGCCGAAGAGCTGGCCGAGGTCTTCAACCAGCTTTCCGGGGCCGCCTCCACCCTTCCCCAGACCGCCGCCAAGACCGACCAGGTCAAAACGCCGGGGGAGAAGATAAAGCTGCTTTCCGGGGATATCCGGGTGGTGGCCGAGCCGGCCACCAACTCCCTGATCATCTCGGCCGTTCCCTCGGAGTTCAGGGTGATCGAGGCCATTGTGGCCAAGCTGGACATCCCCCGGACCATGGTCTATGTGGAGACGGTCATCCTGGAGATGTCGGCCTCCAAGTCGCTGGAATTCGGCATAAACTGGTCGTCCGCGGCCACCACGGACGACGGCTTCATCTTCGGCGGTTCCGGCGGCCTGCCCGGCGGGGGGGTGCCGGAGGCCGACAGCCCCGGGCTCAACCTGGGCTTCATGGGCGGCACGGTCAAGTTCGGAGACATCGAGGTCCCCAACCTGTCGGCCCTGGTCAGGGCGGTCCAGACCGATTCGGATGTGCGGGTCGTGGCCACCCCCCAGATCCTGACCGCCGACAACGAGGAGGCCAGCATCCAGGTGGCCACCAACATGCCCTTTGTGACCCGCTCGGACACGGACACGGACACGGACAGCACGGTCCAGGTCTACGAGTACAAGGATGTGGGCTTCTCCCTCAAGGTCACCCCCCGGATCAGCGACGAGAACAACGTCCGGCTGAATGTGGAGGCGGAGGCCAAGTCCGTGGTCAGCGCCCAGACCACGGACTCCCAGGGCAACACTCTTTTGGCTCCCACCACCAACGTTCGTCAGGCCAAGACGGTCATTCTCACCCGGAACAACGAAATCGTGGCCATCGGAGGGCTGATCAACCAGGAGGCGGAAGACACCGGCAACCAGGTTCCCTGCCTGGGCTCCATCCCGGTCATGGGCTGGGCCTTCAAATCCACCAAGGACACCAGCACCAGGACCAACCTGCTGATCTTCCTGTCGCCCCACATTTTGGCCTCGGATGAGGCGGTCCGCACCTTGTCCGAGGAGAAGCTGCGCCAGGGCCGCGACTTCATTCCTCCGGACAAAAAAGATATTCTCGCGCCTTTGAGGCCCAAACGGGTCTACCCGGAAATATTCAAGGACAAAAGCGGCGCCGCTCCCGAGAAAAAATGATGGCCAGTCTATTAGACCACCTCAGGGCGGAGGGCTTTAAGGAGAGTTTGATTGCCGAGGCCCAGGCGGCCGGGCCGGATCTCGTAAGCGGCCTGTGGTCGGCCAAGGAGGTCGACCCCGCCCAGCTGATCCGGACCCTGGGCCGGTTCTTCGGCCTGCCCGCGGCCCTGTCCCTGGAGGACGACCTCTCCCCGGATCTGGTCCGGGACATCCCCCTGGCGTACTTTAAGAACCACCTGGCCTGCCCCCTGAAAATGGAGGGCAACACCCTGACCCTGGCCCTGGCCGACCCCCGGGCCCCGGCCCTGCTCAACGACCTGCGGATCCTCCTGGAGGTCGCGGGCATCAAGACCATCCTGGCCCCTCCCCGGGAGGTCGTGGCCGCCCTGAACCGGCTTTACGCCAAGCAGGAGGACGACACCCGCTCGACCATCGAAGATCTGGACGAGAGCGCGGCCGGTCTGTCTTTGTCGGAACTGGACCAGGCCGTGGACCTCATGGAGGCCACCACCGACGCGCCCGTGGTCAAGCTGGTCAACTCCCTTTTGGTGGAGGCCATAAAGCGCCGGGCCTCGGATATCCACATCGAACCCTACCGGGAGACCCTGAAGGTTCGCTACCGGGTGGACGGCCTCCTCTACGACGTCCACACCCCGCCCCGGCGCCTGGCTGCGGCCATCTCCTCCCGCATCAAGGTCATGGCCGACCTGGACATCGCCGAACGGCGGCTGCCCCAGGACGGCCGGTTCCAGATCAAGGTGGCCGACCAGGAGATCGACGTCCGGGTCTCGGTGATCCCCACCGCTTTTGGAGAGCGGACCGTGATGCGGTTGCTCAACAAGAACATCAGCCTTCTCACTCTAGAGGAGTTGGGCCTGGGGGCCGAGACCGAGGCCCGGCTGAAGCGCCTCATCTCCTCCACCTCGGGCATCATCCTGGTCACCGGGCCCACCGGGTCGGGCAAGAGCACCACCCTGTACGCGGCCCTGACCACCATCAACACCCCGGAGAAGAATATCCTGACCGTGGAGGACCCCATCGAATACCAGATCGCCGGACTGGGCCAGATGCAGGTCAATCCGGCCATCGGGCTGAACTTCGCCACGGCTCTGCGTTCCTTTCTGCGGCACGACCCGGATGTGCTCATGGTCGGCGAGATCCGGGACAAGGAGACGGCCCAGATCTCCATTCACGCCTCTCAGACCGGCCATATGGTTCTGTCCACCCTGCATACCAACGACGCGGCCGGGGCGGTGACCCGGCTGATCGACATGGGCATAGAGCCGTTTCTGATCGCCTCCTCCCTGTCCGGAGTCCTGGCCCAGCGGCTGGTCCGGGGGATCTGCCCCCACTGCCGCCAGGAGACGGAGTATCCGGAGGCGATCTTAGGCGAACTGGGCCTGAGCGCCGCGGACGGGCCGTTTTTCAAGGGGGCCGGATGCCCGGCCTGCTTCAATACCGGGTTTCTGGGGCGGCTGGGGGTCTTTGAATTGTTGACCGTCTCCGAGCCCATCAGGAGGTTGGTCCTGGAACGGGCCTCTTCCGGAGAGATCGTGGCCCAGGCCGTAAAGCAGGGGTCGACCACCCTCCGCCAGGACGGGGCCGCCAAGGTCAGGGCCGGAAAGACCACCCCGGAGGAGGTTCTGCGGGTGGTCCATGTTTGACCCCGTTCCCTGATCGCGGCCGGGAACTCCTCTCCTGAATCCGGAGCGAGTTTTTCAAAAACACGGAACGTGGTTTTAAAGCCCATACCGGATTAAGATCAGGGAGATTATGCCGCTTTTCGATTATTCGGCCCTGGACAAGGCGGGCAAAAAGAAAAAGGGTGTCCTGGAGGCCGACACCGGCCGGGACGCCAGGGCCAGGCTGCGGGCTGAAGGCCTCTTCCCCCTGACCGTGGAGGCCGAATCGGGCTCCGGCGGTCGCGGCGGCCGGTTTATGAAAAGGATTCCGGCCAAGGACCTGGCCGGGGTCATGCGCCAGTTGACTTTTCTGGTGGGGGCCGGGCTGCCGGTGGTGGAGGCCCTGGGGGCCGCCGTGGAGCAGACCGGTCATTCAAACCTGGGCCGGGTCATGGGCCGGGTTAAGGACCGGGTCATGGCCGGCCGCTCCCTGGCCCAGGCCATGGCCGAGGAGGACGGGGCTTTCCCCCGGGTGGCCATCAACATGGTTCGGGCAGGAGAGGCGGCCGGAGCTCTGGAGATCGTCCTGGAGCGCCTGGCCGAGCTGCTGGAGAGCCGGGTCAAGCTGGCCGGCCGGATAAGGGCGGCCATGGCCTACCCCATCCTGATCATCCTCATCAGCACCGGCGTGCTGACCTTCATGTTCACCTACGTCATTCCCACCGTGACAACCATTTTTGAAGAAGCCGGGGGGACCCTGCCCCTGGCCACCCGGATCCTCATGGGCATCTCCGACGTTCTGATCGGCTACGGCTGGCTCATGGCCCTGATTCTGACCGGGCTGGTCTTTTTGTTCCTGGGAGCCAGAAAAAGCCAGGGGGGCCGGAAAAGCCTGGACCGGATGAAGATCGGGCTGCCCCTTTTCGGCGGGCTGGTCAGGAGGATCACCCTGGCTCGGATCACCAAGACCATGGCCACCCTGCTGGGCTCCGGGGTAAGCGTGGTGGAGAGCCTGGCCATCACGGCCAAGGTGGCCGGAAACGTGATCTACCGGGAGAACCTGGAGGCGGCCCGGGAACGGATCGAGCAGGGTGGGGATCTGGCCTCCTGCCTCCGCGAACCGAGCCTCTATCCGCCCCTGGTCTCCCATCTGGCCGCGGCCGGGGAGAAGTCGGCCCGGTTGGACAAGGTCTTCGACCGGCTGGCCGTTGGCTTCGAGGAGGAGGTGGAGGGGGGCCTGTCCACGCTCCTGTCCTTGATCGAACCGGTCCTGATCCTTATCATGGGCCTGGTGGTGGGGTTCATCGTCATCTCCATCCTGCTGCCCATCTTCGATATGACCAATATGGTGGGCTGACCGCCGAAGACGGTGGCGGCCCCTATGTGGAGGAAACAACAGTGACGATTCGCGGGTACCTTAAAACATCCCTCCCGACCCTGTGGCAGGCCCCTTTCATCAAGAGCGGCAGGCCGGAGACCGATCGGGAACGGGGCATCACCCTGATCGAAATGCTGGTGGTTATAACCATCCTGGGCATCCTGGGCTGGCTGGTGGTGCCCCAGTTCATGGACAAGCCCGAGGAGGCCCGACGGACCAAGGCGGCCCTCCAGATAAGCTCCCTGGAGGGGGCTTTGAAGCTCTACAAGCTGGACAACGGCTCCTATCCCACCACGGAGCAGGGGCTTAAGGCCCTGGTGGAGATGCCCACCGGAGATCCGGCCCCGCTCAAATGGCGGGAGGGCGGGTACCTTGAAAAAGGCCGGGTGCCCCTGGACCCCTGGAACCACGAGTTCAGATACATCAGTCCGGGGGAGAACAACCCGGACTTCGACCTGTGGTCCACCGGGCCCGACGGCGAGGACGGCGGCGAGGGCAAGAACGCGGACGTGACCAACTGGCAGAAGGACCAGGGCTAGGGCTGCCACGGGAAAACAAGCGAAAAAACTATTCGGCTCATGGATGTAAATAATTCTTCCAGAGGCTTCAGCCTGATCGAGCTGACCGTGGTCATGGCCGTGGTGGGGCTGATCGGGACGGCGGTCCTGCCCCGGCTGTCCCTGTGGGACGAGGACTCCCGCCTGCGCCTGGCCGGGAGGCGGCTCATCTCCGTGGTCCGGCTGGCCAGGTCCGAGGCCGTGACCGGAGGGGCCGGCACCGTGCTCCGCCTGGGCGGAGGAGGGCGGCTTTATGTGCTGGAGGAGGGGAAGGTGCTCTGCACCGAGAGCCTGCCCCGGGGGGTGGAACTGAAGGGCTACAGCATCCGGAACGGAAACGCCGCAGAGGGGGCCGAGATCGTTTTCCGGCCGGACGGCAGGACCAGCGAGGCGGCTTTGTACCTGGGCTCGGGGGAGAGGATGATGACCTTTCATCTGCAGCCTCTTACCGGCCGCCTGGAGGCCAGGGAGGGCAGACTTGACTTTGACTGGTCGGGATGAACAAGGCTTCACCCTGGTGGAGGTCCTGGTGGCCATGGCGGTCCTGGCCATCGGTCTCACGGCCGCCTTCAAGCTCCAGGCCCAGGGCCTGGAGCTGATACGCTCGGAGCGATCCGCCACCAGGGCCTGCCTGGCCGCCGAGTCCCTGATGTGGTCCTGGACGGTCTACGATTTCGTGCCCACGGACAAGAGGAAAAACACGGCCGTGGGGACCTACGGAGATTTTCGGTACAAGGCCGTCTCCGGCGCCGACCCGGCCCTGGACGGCCTGGACCTGATCTCTCTGGAACTGGAAGACAGCGCCGGAGGCGAGCCGTCGCGGGAGTTCCGGCGCCTCAAATCGGCCGGGGCGGTCGAATGAGATCCCGGGGGTTCACCCTCATCGAGGTGGTTCTGGCCACGGCCATTCTGGCCCTGATCATGAGCCTGGTCTTCAGCACCTTCTTTGCCCAGAACAAGGTGGAGAAGGCGGCCCGGAGCGAGATCGAGGCGGACCAGGCGGCCAGGGTTTTTCTGGAACAGATCATGACCGACCTGAGTCAGACGCTCTCCCCCGGAAAAAAAGGCCTTGCCGAGCCGCCCCTGAGCGGGAAATCGATCAAGGTGGAGCGCTGCCAGGGCCATGAACTGACCCTCCTGTCCCGAAGCGGCGGGGATGAGCCGGTGGTCCGGATAATCTACCGGACCGCGGCAGGGCGGAGGGAGGATGGGACCCCTTCCGGAGATTTGAGCGTCTTCCGCCGTATCGAGCCCCTCCTGGGCGGAGACCCCGTGGAGGAGGCCATCTGTCCCGGAGTGGGGGCCTGGGCCGTCACCTACCTGGACAAGGAGGCCAAGGAGACCGAATCGTGGTCCGATGAGGAAAATCTGCCCGTGGGGTTGAAAGTGGAGCTGATGCTGGTCGCGGAGGGCCGACCCAAAACCTATTCCCTTTTCAGCGGCCCCCTGGCCGCCTTGACCTGGAGCAGATCGGAATGAGGGCGGGGGATAAGGGAAAAGGCTTCGCCCTGGTCCTGGCCCTGGTGGTGGTGGCCCTTCTGGCTGTGGCCGGGCTGGAACTGGGCCGGGAGGTCAGGCTCTCCACGGCCCTGGCCTCCAATTTCCAAGACCGGACCAGGGCCCGGATGAAGGCCCTGGACGGCCTGACCCTGGCGGCCAAGGTGATCCTGGACGACGACCCGGCCTACGATTCTCTGGAGGAGGACTGGGCCGCCTTTGGGGTGGAGCCGATCCAGGACGGTATAGAGCAAAAAGAGGGGGCCGAGGCTCCGGCCGGCCCCGAGAATGCGGAGTTGGCCATCCGGGACCTGGGGGGACGTCTTAATCTGAACCTGCTGGTTGACCAGAAGGGCCGGGCCAACGCTCTCTGGGTGGGAGTGTTTGAACGATTGCTCGAACTTACCGGCAACGACCCCGATCTGCTCCCGTCCCTGCAGGACTGGCTGGACGAGGATTCCGAGGAGCGGACCGGGGGCGCCGAAGCCGACGACTACGCCTCCCTGGGAAAAAAGTATAAACCCCGCAACGGTCCTTTACTGGACATGGGCGAGCTGAGCCTGGTAAGAGGATTCGAGGACGAAGTTCTTTTGGGTAACCAAGAGACCGCCGGGCTGGCCGGGTTGACGGCTGTCAGCGGGGCGGCCAAGATAAATGTGAACACGGCCCCGGTGATCCTGCTGCGGGCCCTGGACGTGGGTTTGAGCGAGAGCCTGGCCCTGGATATTGTGGAACTGAGGGAGGAGCGGCCCCTCAAGAAGCTCTCTGAACTGAAGGGTCTGGTGGGGATGAGCGACGACTTGTACCAGGCGATCAGCCCCTTGCTGGACGTGAAGAGCGACTGGTTCCAGGTGGACAGCACCGGTATTTCAGGGCGGGCCCGATATCGCATCCGGAGCGTAATCGAGCGTGGCGAAAAAGAGGTCAAGGTGAGTGAGGCCAGGATAGGATGAAGAGGACCCTCCTTTCCCGCAAGAGCATCGGTCTGGACCTGGGCGGTTCGGCCCTTAAGGCGGCTGTTGTGAGCAACGGACTCTGGGGCCCTGAGCTCAGCCGTTCCTATGTATTTCCGGTCGCGTCCCCCGGCCCGGAAGGGAGCGGGGACGGCCCCGGCTCGAATCTGCCGGATGAGTTGGCCCGGCCCCTGCGCCGCTATGGCGGACCTGGAGTGGGGCTGGACGGCGGCCGGGTCTTTTTCCGCTGGCTGGACCTGCCCAAACTCACCGGCCTCTCCGGAGACAAGAAAAGAGCCGCGGCCGCATTCGCCTTGGAGAAGAACCTGCCCATGGGCCTGGAGGACCTGGCCGTGGATGTGGGCCGCTGGCTCAAAACCGGCTCCAAAGGCAGCCGGGCCCTGGCCTTCGGAGTGGCCCGGTCTGGGGTGGAGGATATCCTGGCGCGGTTGGCCCGGTCCGGGCTGCATCCCCGCTTCATATCCCTGGACACTCTGGGCCTGCTCAGGGCGGCCGAGGCGGCCGGGGTCCGCCACGGAGTGGTCCTGGATCTGGGCCGCGCCAAGACCACCATCCTCTGCCTGGCCCAGGGCCGGGTGGCGGGGTTGGGCTTCTCCCAGATCGCCGGGGCGGAGCTGGAAAAACACTTGATCGGCTCCCACGGCGTGGAGCCGGGCCGGGCTTCGTCCCGCAAGGAGCTCATCGCCTCGCCCCAGGAGACGGAGAAGCTGCTGGGCCCGGTCCTGGAGGAGCTGGCCGGGGAGGTCGGCCGGGTGGTCAGGACCTCCTTTGCCGACAGCGACCAGAAGCCGCAGAGTCTGTATCTCTGCGGGGGAAGCAGTCGGCTTCCGGGTATAGGCCGCATCCTGGGCCGGAGCCTTTCTTTGGAAACGAAAGAGTTTAATCCCCTGAAAAAAGCGGTGGAGCCGGAGCTGATTCCGGCCGTGGGGCTGGCTCTGTCCGGGGCGGAGTTCGACCTGGGCCGGGACATGAAGCCCCAGGGCGTCTCCAGGAAAGCCCTTATCCTGCCCGCCCTGGCCCTGGCCACGGCCCTGGCCCTGGGCGGGGCCAATCTGCACCAGGCCCTGGAGCAGCGCCGGGCCAGGCTGGCCAAACTGGTGGAGGCCGAGACCGCTCTGGTCAAGGAGTCCGCCCCCCATCTCACCCGGATCGTTTCACCCCTGCGGCAACTGAGGGCTGAACTGAACAAGGCCAAGGAAGAGTTTCAGTCCCTGGAGGGCGGCCAGGCCGTCCCGGTGATCGACATCCTGTCCGATCTGGAGAAACTGGCCTCGGCCCAGAAAGTCACCCTCAACGAGGTGGTTATCGACGGCCCCAGGATCACCCTCTCGGGCCTGGCCCAGTCCTTCGACACCTTGAGCAGGTTTCAGCAGACCCTGGAGAACCGGGGCGGATTCAGCCAGGTTGACCGCCAGTCCGGCAAGATGGAGGGCGGCTCGGCCGGGGTTCGTTTTACCTTGAGGATGAAGCGATGAGCCGGAATTTGAGTTCCAGGGAGAGGGGCCTGGTGGTTCTCGGCGGTCTGGCCCTGGTCGTTTTCCTGGGCTGGACCCTGGTCCTGCAACCGGGGCTGGGCGAGATGGCCCGGCTGGACGACTCCATTGCCAAACACACCCGGGATTTGGCCGAGATAAGGACCGTGGCCCAGGAACTGACCGGCCTCAAGGACCGTCTCTCGGGCTTCTCCCGGAAGATAAGCGTCCGCGAAAAGGGTTTTTCCCTGGCCGGCAGAGTGGAGGAGCGGGTCGCCGAGGCGGACCTGAAAAAACACCTCAGCAGCCTTCAGCCCCTGCCGCCCCAGAAGACCAAGGACAACCTGACCCGCTCCGCAGTGGAACTGAAGCTGAAGGACTTCCCCCTGGAAAAGGTGGTCAAGCTTCTCCACAACCTGGAGTACGGGGATCAACCCCTGGGCGTGACCCGGTTCACCCTGAACCGGACCCGCAAGGGCCTGGAGGCCTCGCTGCGGGTGGAGGCCCTCATAAAAAACTGACCCGGCCCGGCTACGGCTCCCCGGGCAAGGCCTGGGCCTGGATCAGGAGCCTGTCCCTTAACTCCTCCAGCCTTCTGCGATTGCCCTTGTGGGCTTGGTTCACCGCGTTGTAGACCGCCCCGCCGTAAAATATCAGGCTCACCAGCCCGGCCGGGGCGCAGACCAGCCAGGACCCCGCCCGCCAGCCCAGGGCGGCGATTGCGGCCGGAGTGAGGCTCAGCCCGGCGGCCCAGGCCGCGTCCGTGGTCCGGTGCAGATAGAGCTGGCCCAAGCCCGGCAATAGAAAGGACAGGAATCCGGCCAGAAAGGGCGAATCGCGGCGGATCTCCCCGGCCTTGCGGCACTCCCTGGCCAGAAAGGCGGCCTTGAGCCCCGGGCCGGCCTGGGGCCGGATTTGCTCAAAGGCCAGGGCCGCAGGCCCGAACTCCAGGCGTTCCAGGTAGACCACGCCCAGAAGGTAGTAGGCCTTTTCGCGCGTTTCCAGGGGCAGGGTTTGGTCCTGGTCCGGGGCGGAGAGGGCCTCCTCCGCCTTGCGGGTCTCCCCTTGGCTGATGAATCCCTGTATTCTGGCCTCGAGGTCGCCCCGCTCTTGGGCTCCGGCCCCGGCTCCCCCCCCCAGGACCGCCAGGATGACCGGCAGGCAGAACCAGCGGTTCACGGCGACCACCAGAAGGTGTTGGCCTGCAAAGGATCGTCCACGTATTTGCGGCCCTGAACCCGGACCCAGGGGCCTTCCGCCATCCGGCCCTGTTCGGCCATGAGCCGGTCTGCGGTGAGCAGGGCGCCAATGGCCAGGCCGTGCTTTTCAAAGGCGGCCAGGGCATAGGCCGAGCACGACGGCCGGGAAGGGCAGTGGTGTGTCCACAGCCGTCCCGGCCCCACCCGGTAGAATTGGATCAGGGGCCGAGCGATGATTCGGGAGGTGATGCGGGGAGGCAGGGTCAGGTCCAAGAGAACCAAAACCGCCGCGGCGACCAGAAGAACCCCCAGGGCCCTTTTGCGGGCCCTGGCCTTGTTTCTGGCCCGGCTCCCAATGGTCCGGCCGTGATTGAAGAACCCCATCTCTGTATCTATCCACGTCCGGACCCGGGGGTCAAGACGGAAGTCCCGGATTCTCCTTAACAGGGGCTTCCGGAAAAAGCGGCTCCGGGGGTTGCAACGAAGGTCTGGTGTTTTATCTTAAGTTTGGTATACTAAACTTTACTTTTTGGCAGTATGCGGAGATTCGAGCAAAAACGCCAGCCCCAGGCTGATGAGAGGTGGACGATGACAGCCGGAGCGCAAAGCCGGGCGGAGATAAAGGTGGCCGGGATGACCTGCGCCATGTGCGTCAAGGCCATCGAGAATTCGTTGGCCCATATGGAGGGGGTCATCTCGGCCCAGGTCAACCTGGGGGCGGAGACGGCCCTGGTGGAGTACGACCCGGGCAAGGTGGACTTGGCCGGGCTGGAGGAGACGGTGGTCAACACCGGCTACCAGGTGGTCCACGACCAGGCTGTGGTCAAGATCGGCGGCATGAGCTGCGTCATGTGCGTCAAGTCCGCGGAAAAGTCCCTCAACGGGCTGGAGGGGGTGGTCTCGGCCCGGGTCAACCTGGCCTCTGAGACGGCCCATGTGGATTACAACAGCTCCCTGGTGGGTTTGCCAGAGATCAAGGCCGCCATTGAAGAGGCCGGATTCCAGTATTTGGGCCGGGCCGGGGAGGAGTCGGCCGATGCGGAGGAGGAGGCCCGCCAAAAGGACCTCCGCTCCAAGATGATCCGGGTGGTCGTCGGCCTGGGCCTGGGGTTGCCCCTCATGGCCTTCCACCACCTGAGCGTGAGCCTGCCCTGGCCCAAGGCCTACATCATGCTGATCGTGACCACCCCGGCCTTTGTCTATGTCAGCCTGCCCATCTTCAGGGCCGCCTGGCGGGGCCTTTTAAACCGCAACCTGAGCATGGACGTGATGTACGCCATGGGCATCGGGGTGGCCTATCTGGCCAGCCTCATGGGCACCTTTGAGATCGTCCTGACCCGGCGGTTCATGTTCTACGACACCTCCCTAATGCTGGCCTCCTTCCTGACCCTGGGCCGTTTTCTGGAGACCCGGGCCAAGGGCAAGACCGGCCAGGCCATCAAGAAGCTCATGGGCCTTCAGCCCAAGACCGCAGTCATCATCCGGAACAATGAACAGATCCAGGTCCCGGTGGAGGAAGTGATCCCCGGGGATGTGGTGGTGGTGGGCCCCGGCACCCAGATTCCGGTGGACGGGGAGGTGGTGGAGGGCGAGTCCTACGTGGACGAATCCATGATCACCGGAGAGTCCATCCCCGTGACCAAGAGGGCTGGGGATCAGGTGGTGGGCGGAACCCTGAACACCAACAGCCTGCTGAAAGTCAAGGCCTCCAAGGTGGGCCGGGAGACGGTCCTGGCCCAGATCATCCGCCTGGTCCAGGAGGCCCAGGGCTCCAAGCCGCCGGTCCAGCGCATCGCCGACACTGCGGTGAGCTACTTTATCCCCGTGGTCCTGGTGGTGGCTATCGGGGCCTTTCTGGCCTGGTATTTTCTGGCCGGGGCTTCGCTGCTCTTCTCTCTGACCACCCTCATCGCCATTCTGGTCATCGCCTGCCCTTGCGCCCTGGGCCTGGCCACGCCCACGGCCGTGACCGTGGGGTTGGGCCGGGGCGCGGAACTGGGCATCCTGATCAAGAACGGCGAGGCCCTGGAGGTGCCCCAGCGGCTGACCACGGTGGTTTTCGACAAGACCGGGACCCTGACCACGGGCCGGCCCGAGGTCACGGACGTGATTCCGGCCCAGGCCGACCGGGCCGAAATCCTGGCCCTGGCCGCCGCGGCCGAGGCCCATTCGCCCCATCCCCTGGCCCAGGCCGTGGTCCGGGCCGCAGAAGCGGAGCACCTGACCCTGGCCGAGAACCGGGAGGTGGAGACCTACCCGGGCAAGGGCATCTCGGCCCGGGTGGACGGGAAGAGAGTCCTGGTGGGCAACCGGGCTTTGTTTAAGGACCACGGCCTGGAGTGGACCCCCCTCATGGAGGAGCAGGCCTCGGCCCTGGAGGAGCAGGGCAAGAGCGTCTCCGGGGTGGGCGTGGACGGCAATCCGGCCGGGCTGCTGGGCATCGCCGACCAGCTCAAGGAGACCACGCCCCGGGCCGTGGCCGCCCTGCACGCCATGGGCCTCAAGACGGCCATGATCACCGGGGACAACGAGAAAACGGCCCGGGCCATCGCCGCCCGGATCGGGATCAAGGAGGTTCTGGCCCAGGTCCTGCCGGCCCGCAAGTCCGAGGAGGTCAAAAAGCTCCAGGAGAGCGGGGAGGTGGTGGCCTTTGTGGGCGACGGCATCAACGACGCCCCGGCCCTGGCCCAGGCCGACGTGGGCCTGGCCCTGGGCGGGGGCACGGACGTGGCCATCGAGTCCGGGGACATCGTGCTCATGAAGGACGACCTGATCGACGCCGTGGCCGCCATTCAGCTCTCCCGCAAGGTCATGACCCGGATCAAGCAGAACCTGTTCTGGGCCTTTGCCTACAACTCGGCCCTGATCCCCCTGGCCGCCGGAGTGCTCTATCCGGCCTTCGGCCTGACCTTCCGGCCGGAGCTGGCCGGGCTGGCCATGGCCATGAGCTCGGTCACGGTGGTGACCCTGTCCCTGACCCTCAAGAAGTTCGTGCCCCAGGTAAAGAAACAGGCCTGATGAACGCCGGGTGACCGGGACCCTTTGCCTCGGTCCTCTTTCCCCCCCCTCCTGTTC
The DNA here is from genome assembly GCA_963662305.1 of Desulfarculia bacterium. Classification (GTDB taxonomy): domain Bacteria; phylum Desulfobacterota; class Desulfarculia. The sequence continues at coordinate 1,511,345 of OY759352.1, forward strand.
AAATTAAACCGTAATATTGAAAAAGAGACGACCGGAAGCGGCGGGGAAGGCTGTATAGTCAACAAGCGAAGTAATAAACAGCAAGATGTGTCGCAGATGTTTCAGAAGGGTCCGCAACGGCTCTGAACAGGGCGGGAGAGGAAAATAAAATTTAGGGCTTGACAGGGGGAATGGGAGTGTGTGTATAGATAAACGAAATTAAGATCGAAAGATTAAATCTATCCGGTAAACGGTTATACAAACATTGATTTTAGGGTCTTTCAACTTGGGATGTTTTTCGGACGAGTGACGTGCAAAATCTGGAGGCCATCTCACGGGGTTGGAGGAACGCCGGTTAAGATCCGGTTTAGGAAATTGACTCCCTGATCCGGCCGGCTTCCCGTCTCCTGGAAAATAAAGGTGGCAAAGTGGTTGAAAATTGGGCTATCAAAAAAGATGGATCAAGCCAAGGGCGACTGCCGAACATCTGCCGGTGATGGGATATCCTCGTCAGCGGTATGTTCGGGAAGAATAACCGGTCCCTGGCCGGATCGGTATTGCTAAACTGACGAAGGAGAGGCCTATGGGCGCCAAAATCAAGAAGATGTGGGCCGACGCCCCATTAAAAAAATCCTATGAGGCGGTCATAATAGGAGGCGGAGTCCACGGCTTGGCCGCAGCTTATTTTTTGGCCAGAGATCATGGGTTAACCGATGTGGCGGTGATCGAACGGAGGTATATCGGTTTCGGCGGCTCCGGCCGAAACACGACCATCGTCCGGGCCAACCAGCGTTCCAAGCAGAACGTGCCCCTTTACGACGAGGGGTTGAAGCTGTGGCCGGTGCTGATCAAGGAGTTGGACTACAACCTCATGTTCTTCAACTCCGGAAACCTGAACCTGGCCCACTCCGAGGGCGGGCTGAACGGAATGCGGCTGGCCGTTTCCACGGCCCAGTTCATGAACGTAGGCTCCCAGTTGCTTACTCCCAAGGAGTGCAAGGAACTGGTTCCGCTGCTGGATATCTCGGACAGGCCCACCTGGCCCGTCCAGGGCGGGATGTACCACCCTCCGGGCGGAACCCTGCGCCACGACGCCGTGGTCTGGGGCCTGGCCAAGGGTGCCTATGCCCGCGGGGTGCATATCCACCAGGGCTTGGAGGCCAAGGCCATCAAACTGGAGGACGGCAAGGTGGCCGGGGTGGAGACCGACAGGGGCTTTATCTCCACGCCCAGGGTTCTCAACGCGGCTGGCGGATACTCGCCCCAGGTTTCGGCCATGGTCGGGATCAAGCTGCCGATCCACGTCATCACCCTGCAGGCCATGGTCTCGGAGCCGCTGAAACCCTTTCTGAACACCCTTTTCTCCTCGGGCGAGTATCACGTCTACGCCAACCAGTCCCTGCGCGGCGAGATCGTGACCGGGGCCCACATGGACCCCTGGCCCACCTACACCACCGACTCCTCGGCCTACTTCATCAAGCACCAGGCCGAGGCTCTGGTGCAGCTGATGCCGGCCCTCAAGGGGACCAAGTTCATGAGGCTGTGGGCCGGGCTGACCGACATGACCCCGGACATGGCCCCCATTCTGGACGGCAACGACCATGTTCCCGGATACTACATGGATTGCGGCTGGGGCTACTTCGGGTTCAAGTCCGGGCCCATCTCCGGGAGGTACATGGCCAAGTTCATGGTCGACGGCGAACCGCCGGACATGCTCAAGCCGTTTACCCTGAGGCGTTACGAAAACAACCGTTTCCTCGGCGAGATCGCCACGCCGGTCTACTACGGACCCTGGAATTAAGGAGGGGCCGAATATGTCTTTTACCATCACCTGCCCCATTTGCGGTAAACGCAATATCTACGAGTTCCGCTTCGGCGGAGAGGACAGGGGCCCCCGGCCCTTCAAGAACGAGGCCAACCCGGAAGAGTGGTACGATTATATCCACGCCCGGTCCAATCCGGCTGGCGTGCAGCCCGAGATGTGGTTCCACCGCGACGGCTGCGGGGTCTGGTTCGCCATAGAGCGGGACACCACCACCAATCAGGAAGTGGAGAAGGAAGGGGGTGACTCATGAGCCGCCTGCCCGCGTCTCCGACCCAGCGAGTGGACCGGTCCAAGGTCCTGTCCTTCTCCTACATGTCCGAACCCCGGCAGGGCTTTGAGGGGGACACCCTGGCCACGGCCCTTTACGACCAGGGGATCAGGATCTTCTCCCGGTCCTTCAAGTATCACCGCCCCCGGGGGCTCTACTCCCTGGACGACGAGTCCTCCACCACCATGATGACCGTCAACGGCATCCCCAACGTCCGGGCCGAGTCCACGCCCCTGCGGGAGGGCATGAAGGTCATGGCCCAGAACGTCAAGGGAAGTCCCGAGTTCGACCTCATGGCCGTGGGCGAGAAATTCGACGGGTTCATGCCGCCCGGGTTCTATTACAAGCGCTTTCACAAGCCCTACAAGTACTGGCCCTTCTTCCAGGAGAGGCTCCGCGCCGCGGCCGGTCTGGGCAAGATCCTTCCGGAGTTTCCGGAGGATTATTACGAGAACGTCTACTTCAACGCCGAGGTCTGCGTGGTGGGCGGCGGCCCGGCCGGCATGGCCGCGGCCCTGGCCGCGGCCGAGTCGGGCCTGCGGGTCATCCTCTTGGAGGCCAGGCCGTACCTGGGCGGGTTCTACGACTGGAGGACCGTCAAGGAGGACGGGACCCAGCCCCTTTATGAGCGGGGCCGGGAGTTGGCCGCCCAGGTGGCCAAGACGGAGAACATCCGGGTCTTTACCTCCACCGCCCTGACCGGATTCTACGCCAACAACCATCTCACCGCCCGCCAGAAGGGTCTGCCCAACGACCGTTTCGTGGAGCGCTACATGGAGGTCCGGGCCGGTTCGGTGGTGGTGGCCGCCGGTTGCCTGGAGCGGCCCCTGATCTTCGAGCACAACGAGCGGCCGGGGATCATGCAGGCCAACACGGCCGTGCGGTTGATCCGGACCTATGGGATCCTGCCCGGCCAGCGGGCGGTCCTGGCCGTGGGCCACGATCTGGGCCTGGAAGCGGCTTTGGACCTGGCTTCGGCCGGCATGGATGTGGCCGCCGTGGCCGACTCACGGCCCCAGGGCCAGGACGAGAGCCTGGTGGCGGCCCTGGAGAAAAAGGGGATCACCTTCCTGCCCGGGTTCACCGCCTCCCAGGCCAACGGCGTCAAGCGGGTCAGCGGAGTGGCCCTGACCGACCTTCAGAGCGGTTCGGCCAAGAGTTTCAATTGCGACATCCTGGTGGCCATGGCCGGGCTGTCCCCCAACAACGCGCCTCTGGCCATGGCCAAGGCCAAGATCGTCTACGACCCGGAGACGGGTTACTTCCTGGCCCGGGAGATGCCGCCCCATGTTCACACCGCAGGGCGGATCATGGGCCTTTGCGGCGGGGCCGAAATAGAGGCCTCGGGCCGGCTGGCCGGGCTCCGGGCCGCCTCCGAGAGCGGACCCGATCTGACCGTGGCCCTGAAGGAGGCCCAGGAGGCCCTGGCCGGGCTCCCCGGCCCCAAGGGCGGCTCCACCATCCTCCGCTCCCCCGGACCGGGCAAGAAGGCCTTTGTCTGCTTTGACGAGGATGTGGCGGTCAAGGATATCGGTTACGCCGCAGAGGAGGGGTTCAACACCATCGAGCTCTCCAAACGTTACGTCACCGCAGGCATGGGCCCCAGCCAGTCCTTCCTGCCCGGGGTCAACTTTCCCCAGCTCCTGGCCGATTATCTGGGCAAGGAGCCGGGCAGCATCCCGGCCACGACCACCAGGTCGCCCTTCTACCCGACCCTCATGGCCACCTTTGCCGGCCCCAACCACCACATGTCCAAGAAGACCCCTCTGGACGCCTCCCAGAAGGATCTGGGCGGGATCTTCCGGGTGGTGGGGGTCTGGGAGAGGGCTCGGTATTTCTCTCCGGATCTGGACACCACCGAGGAGGTCAAGGCGGTCCGCACCGGGGTGGGCATGATCGACGTCTCCACCCTGGGCAAGTTCCGCTTGCACGGGCCCGATTCCCTGAAGGCCCTCCAGCGGATGTACGTCTCGGACATGTCCAAGATGGTCAAGGGCAAGCTCAAGTACTCGGCCATGTGCAACGAGGACGGTTGCGTCATCGACGACGGAGTGGCGACCAAGATCGGCGAGAACGACTATTACTTCACCACCGCCACGGCCCGGGCTGGGCAGACGGTGGAGTGGTTCCGCTACCACACCCGGCACGACGGCTGGGACTTCAACCTGGTAAACATGACCGACGGGCTGGGCGCCATCAACGTGGCCGGTCCCAAGTCCCGCGAGGTCCTGGCCAAGGTCACGGATGAGGATGTCAGCAATGAGGCCGTGCCCTACATGGCCTACCGGGAGATCAAGCTCAAGGGCGGCATCCCGGCCCGGCTGCTCCGGGTGGGGTTTGTGGGCGAGATGGGCTTCGAGCTCCATGTGCCTTCCTCCTGGACCCAGGCGGCCTGGGACCTTTTGTGGGAGGCCGGACAGGAGTTCGGGGTCAAGCCCTTTGCCCTGGAAGCCCAGGCCTGCCTGCGCCTGGACAAGGGCCACGCCATAATCGGCACGGACACGGAGCTGCGGCTGAACCTCCACGACCTGGGTCTTTCCTTCCTGCTCAAACAGGACAAGGACATCGACTACACCGTGGGTGTGGCCGCCCTTAACCTGGCCGAAAAGCAGGAGGGCCGCCTCAAGGCCGTGGGCTTCAAGACCGATGTGATGAAGGCCCTGCCCATGGACGGCTCCATCATCGTCAACGACGGCGAGATCCGGGGCCACGTGACCTCCTGCCGGCTCAGCTACGCCCTGCAACGGACCGTGGGCCTGGCCTTTGTGGAGGACAAGTATTCCGCGGAAGGCTCCAAGCTGGAGATCTGGCACGAGGGCCTGGAGTCCAAGGAACCCCTTATCGCCACCGTAACCAAGCCGCCCTTCTACGATCCCAAGGGCGACCGGCTGAAGATGTGAGGTAAATCATGGACAGCCTGAAAAGAGTATCTCCCCTGAACTTCGGGATGGACCCCGAGGAGACCGAAGAGCTCAACGGCTTTGAGGTGGTCCTCAAGTATAAGGGCGAATCCAAGGGCCCGGCCCTGATCGACCTCAGCCACAGACCCCGATGGGATCTCCAGGACGGCACGTTGAACAAGTTCAACTCCGCCTCCCTGCCCGTTCCCGAGGTCCCTGGCCGGGTGGCGGCCAAGGACGGCTTTGTGGTCAACCGGCTGAACAGGACCCAGGCCGTGATCTGGGCCCTCAAGGGCAAGGGTCCGGCCATGCCCGAGGGGCCCTCCTCCACGGACATCACCGACAACAGTGCCGTCCTGGGCCTGGTGGGGCCCAACGTGTTCAGGGTGCTGGAAAAGGTCTGCCCCCTGGACCTGACCCCCGCCAATTCTCAGGCCCCCTATCTGATCCAGGGCCCGATCATGAGGGTTCCGGCCCAGTTCGTGGTTCTGGAGGGCGTGGACGACAATCCGGGCGTGGTGGTCTCCTTCTCCCGGGGCTACGGTCCCAAGATGGTGGAGGTGATTCTGGAGGCCGGGGTGGAGTTCGGCCTGAAACCGGCCGGCGAAAAACGGTTCAGCGAGTGGTATGCGCCCAAGCCGGAGCCGGAAGGGGAAAAGAAGTAATCAACAAATAAGCGTCCGCTTCCGGTCCCGCCCCCTGGCGGAGGCAGGAACGGCCGGATTTGCCAGGACACCCCGCTGGAATCGGCGGGGTGTCCTGCGTTTGGCGCGGAAAAAAACAGCCGGCCGAGGGCTAGAGCGAATGTCATAAATCTGTTCCGATTCGGCTGCCGGGGGCGTGACCCCGGCGCCCGAAGTGGAACATGCTTCCGACCTTCGCTCTTACGGAGGACCCCCTAAAACATGATATCAATGGCCCGGTAGGGGCAGACCGTGACGCAAACCTCGCAGACCACGCACTTGTCGTGGTCCAGAATCACCTCGAAGCCGTCCTCCTCCACCTGGAGGGCCCCGGTGGGGCACAGGGGCACGCAGGCGGTGCAGCTGAGGCACTTGTCCTTGTCCAGCCGGACCTCCCGGACCAGGGTCTGGACCTCGATCCCCAAGGAGGCCAGGTAGGCCAGGGCCGATTCCAGATCGGTCTTCCGGCCGGAGAGTTCCATGACCAGCCGGCCCCCCTCCCGGGGCAGGATGCGGGCCTTGAGGATGTTTATCTTCAGGTCGTAATCCTTGACCAGCTGATAGGTCACCGGTTCCTGGACCACGTCCGGGGGGTAGGAAAGAATAAGTCTTCTGCTGGGCATGCTCAGTCCTCCTCAAACCCCACCGCGCCGGGCAGGGGGGCCACGGGCCTGGTGATTTTGAATTGCCCGGAGGCGATCCTCGTTTTAAGCTCCCCGGCCACCTGCCTGGCCTTGGAAAAGGAGGAAAAGCTGCCCGTAGGCACCTTCTTGCCCTCTATCTCGATGGCCCCGGAGAAAAGCTCGGCGTAGCTGACCCGGCCGATGACCTCGCCGGTGCCCTGGGGATAGGCCTCGGCGTAATCCACGATGGGGGCGAACAACTCCTCGTTGGGCGCGGCCGCCCTGGCCATGACCTCCTCGTCCAGAATGGGGATGGGAATCCCCAGGGCCACGGCCAGGGTCACCCCGTAGCCGGTAAAGGACATGGGCCTCAGCCACTGAGGGGACATCATCTTCAGGTCGCCCATGACCGCGATGGTTCCGGCCGGGACCAGGGGCGCTCCGTTGTCGCCCCTGGGCGGGTCTGGATTGTGCTGGGTTCCGGGCCAGACCACATATCCTCTGGCGCCGCAGAGGAAGATGGCCGTGCCCAGCCCGATGGTCCGGAACTGAGGGTCTTTGAGCAGCGGCGAGAGAACCCCGGCGGAGCAGTAGTTGGCGTTGCCCAGGCGGGGCTGGAGCCGGCCCAGGTAGGTGTAGATAGTCTTGTCAGAAAGGTTGACCGCCACGTTGTAGTTCTGATAACCGTTGCGGGGGTTCATCATCACCGCGTCGTTCATCTCCTCCAGGCCCACTTTCTGGCGCCGCTCCCGCAAGGGGTAGCAGTCCGTGCCGTAGGCCTCGGCCGCCAGGTCCACCTTGGCCCCGGAGACCAGCTCGTGGATCACGTGGGCGCCGCCGTACTTGAACAGCCCCGGGTGGACCTTGTTCCGGGGGGCGTCCTGGGGCAGGGCGTTGCAGCCCAGGAACAGATCGGCCGCGGCCAGCCCGGTGTAGGCCGGAACGTCGTTGAGGGTGGCCCTGCCGCCTCCGAATTTCATCTTGGGCACGGGCTGCTTGAGGTTGAAGCAGATTCCCGAGGAGCACATGGGGGAGAAGGTGCCGGTGGTGACCACGTCCACCTCCCGGGCCGCGGCCTTGACCCCCTTGTCCCTGACCAGGCCCACCGCCTCCTCGGCCGTGACGACTACGACCTGGCCGGTTTTTATCTTTTGGTTGATCTCCCCGATGGTCTTTGGCATGTGTCTCCTCCCGAGGCAATGGACTTTCCCGGTCCGCGCAACAACCGATTTAAAGGAGGTCCAATTATACTCAGGCGGAGGGGCGGAACAAGTCCCAAATCGAAATAATGTCGGTAAAAATTTTTTAGATGGGGGGAATAGGGGAATTGACCGAATTATATTTTAAAATTGGCCATCAAACGACTAAATTCTTCGATCAAGTCTTGATATCAATGAATCCTTTGGGGCGGACTTCCACGGCCCGGGGGACCACCTCCTCCAGGGGAGGGGCGGCCTTTACGGCTCTGGCGTTCAAAGAGCGGATGCGATAGCCCATTTCGGTCAGATTCTCCTCCAGCCTGCCCAACTTGGCGGAGACCCGCTCCAGGGCGGTGGTCTTGGCCAGGTAGAGGTTGATCATCAGGTCTTTCTTGACCATGCTCACATCCACCCGGACCGGTCCCAGACGGGACATCTCCAGGAGAAAGACCATCCTCAAGGGCCGTTCGCCCTGGTCGGAGCCCTTCTTGTAGGGCGGTTTGTAAAAAAAGACCTGGCCCGACTGGGCTCCCCAGGCCGGGGCCAGGGGCAGGGGCAGAACCAGGGAGGTCTCCGTCTCCAGGGCCATGGCGTTGAGCAGTTGGACCGCCTCCAGGCCCCGCAGAGCCTCTTCCGTTCCGGTCAGGGCGGCCTGGGCCTGGATCTGGGAGAGGGCCCCCAGACGGAGGGCCATGCCCCGGAGGGCGGTTTCCATCTGGGTGGCCAGGGCCTGAGGGTCCGCCTCCGGCCGGGCCAGGGTTCGGGCCGTTTCCGACCAGACAGTCCGCACCACCCTGGCCGTTTCGGCCCGCACCAGGGCCGAGTCGGGGCGGGTCAGGGCCGGGTCGGCGGAGACCGGGTCCTTCTGGGCCAGCTCCTGCTCCAGAATGCCGACGGCCTTGCGGATAAAAGCGCCCTTGAGCCGGCCCAGGTTCAGGGCCAGATCCCGAGCCGCCTCCGGGCTCAACCCGCGGTCCGGCTCCCGGCCGGACTCCAGGACCCCACCCTCCTGCCCAGGGCTCCGGACGGTCGTGATTTCGGCCGGCCGGGGGAGTTTAAGCACGGCCTTGAGGAGTGGGCCGTCCAGGGGCGAGGGCGGCGCCGGAGCCGGCCCGGTTTCCCGGCCGGGGACCTGGCCCGCGGCCGTCAATGAAGGGGACCTTGCTCCCGGTCGGCTCTCCGGTCCCTGGCTCCCGCCCTTCAGCAGAGTCAGGGCCTCCCTGAGTTCGGCGGTCAGTCTGTTCAGCCCCGGAAGTTCGCTCCGGTCGGGAGCAGCCTGGTTGAGGATCGGTTTCAGCTCCCGGACCAGGGCCAGCAGAGCCGGTTTAAGCTGGCTGCTCAAAATCCGGGAGCCCGCCTCGGCCTCCCGCCCGGCCCCGGGCGTTGCCACGGCCCTGGCCAGCCTGGCCTCGTAATCCAGGCCCAGCCTGGAGGACAGGCTTTTCAGGGAGGATTCCAGCCTGAGGTCCGGCCGGACCAGGGACTCGGCCAGGGTGGTCTTGACCTGTCCGGCCGCTTTCTCCAGGGGAGATCCGGGCTTGGCCGGGAGTTCTCTCAGAATATCCTTCAACTCCTTCAGAAGCGGACCCAGGTCGCTTTTGACCGTGAGCAGGGGTTTCAGCTTGGCTGCGGCAACGGAGCTCTCCTGGGGCGGGTCGGGAAGCACCTGGAGGATCATCTCCCCGGCCTCGGTTTGCCCCGGCTGGATCTGGACCAGAACCCGCTGGCCAACCTCCAGCCCGGCCGTGTTTTTGGCGACCAGCTCCTGGGAGCCGATGGTGAACAGGATCCGGTCCTGTTCCATCCGGGCGGTCACCAGAATCTCGGCCAGGCTGCCCGGAGCCAGGGCGGGACCCTCGGACCGGGGCCCGCTTGCCCCGCCCAGGGTCGAGCGCAGTCTGGCCAACAGGGGTAGCTCTATCCGCACCGAAACTCCTCCTTGCCGGGGTGGGCTGTTGTTGTCTCGGTTAGTTGATTATGGTACTTTACTTCTGCACTTGGAACAAGGGAGTCGGAACATGGCCGGCAACGACGCCAGCCGCTTCGGGCGGCTGAAAAAGATATTCAAAAAGGGCCTCCTGGTGTTGGTCGTCCTCATCGTTATCCTGGCCGGGTGGCTCCTCTACAGCCTCACCCGGACCGGCACCTCCCAGGTGGCCACCGGGCCCAAGGAGGAGGTGGCGGTCAGCTCCTCCCAGGACGGAGACGGCCTGGACCGGGTGGTCACCCCGGCCCCCATCAAGGGGGAGAGGATCGTGGGCCTGGCCTTTACCGAGGCGGTCATGGGGATCATGGAGCAGGAGCTTGACCGGACCCTGGGTTGGCGGCCCAACGACATCATCCTCTCCCTGATAACCGACAACGTGGAGAACTTCCAGCTGGGCGCGCTGGAGATCGTCCGCCGGACCATGTTGGCCTTCAACGACAAGCTGGCCCGGTTCGGTTCCACCTATCCCCTCAACCCCCATCTGAATAAGGCTTTTACCGGGTTCAACTTCCGGCCCACCAAGTTCTGGTTTCCCTCCACCGAGTCGGTCTACCGCAACGCCTTGAAGGAGCTGGGCGCGTATCGGGACGGGTTGAAAAACGCGGACAAGGTCAAGAAGGGCGAGTCGGCCAGCAAATTTTTTCCCAGAGGCGACAATCTCCATTTTCTGGTCGGCCAGATCCGGGAGGTCTTGGGCTCCACCCAGAACCTCCTGACCAAGCAGGTGGAGGACGACGGCTCCCCGGTGAGCTGGTGGCAGGTGGACGACTACTTCTACCACGCCTACGGAACCATGACCGCCACTCTGGCCCTTTTCCGGGCCATCAAGATCGACTTCCGGGAGGAGATCAACTCCAAATCGGCCATGCCCCTGGTGGACGACATCATCACCTCCCTGGCCGAGCCGGTCAGGATACTCAGCAACAGCGAGCCCCTGATCATCACCGACCGGCCCATCAACTCCATCTTCAACAACCACCGGGCCCAAATCAACCGGCCCCTGGCCGATGTGAGGCAGAAGATCAGCAGTTTTCAGGCCACCTTGTTAAAGTAGGGGACGGAGAAAATAAAAAAACCGGCCCGCTCCCCAGGAGCGAAGGCCGGTTTTTTTATTTATAATATATTCCGGCCCGGTCAGGCCGCGGCCAGGCTGACCGCGCAGACCTTGAACTCCGGAATCTTGGCCACCGGATCCAGTTCGGCCAGGGTCAGGGTGTTGGCCGAGGCCCGGGCGTAGTGGAAGGGCATGAAGACCACGCCCCGGCCCACCTTGTCGGTGAGGGTGATCTTGGCCTTGATCTCGCCCCGGCGGGAGGCGATCCTGGTCAGGCCGCCATCCTTGAGGCCGTATTTGGCCGCGTCCTCGGGGTGGACCTCCACCAGGCATTCCGGGGCCAGGTCGTTTACCCCTTTGGAGCGGCCGGTCATGGTCCGGGTGTGGTACTGGTAGAGGACCCGGCCCGTGGTCAGGGTCAGGGGGTACTCCCGGTCGGGCAGTTCCTTGGGCTCCTGGTGTTCCACCGGGGTGAACATACCCTTGCCCCGGGTGAACATGCCCTGATGGAGGAACCGGGTGCCCGGGTGGCTCTCCTCGGGGCAGGGCCACTGGAGGGATTCCCGATCGAGACGCTCGTAACTGATCCCGGCGTAGGACGGGGTCAGGGAGGCGATCTCCTTGAAGATATCCTCGGCGCTCTCATAGTTCCAGTCCAGGCCCATGCGCCGGGCCAGGTCGGTCAGGATCTCCCAGTCGGCCCGGGCCAACCCCGGCGGCTCCACCGCCTTGCGGACCCGCTGGACCCGCCGTTCGGTGTTGGAGAAGGTCCCGTCCTTCTCGGCAAAGCAGGCCGCCGGCAGGATCACGTCGGCCAGACCCGCGGTCTCGGTCATGAAAATGTCCTGGACCACCAGAAACTCCAGGTTGCTCAAGCCCTTTTCGGCGTGGTGCAGATCCGGGTCCGAGACCATGGGATTCTCGCCCAGGATAAAGAGCCCCTTTATCCGGCCCTCGGCCGCGGCCGGGATCATCTCCGTGGCGGTCAGGCCGGGCTTGTCGTCCAGCTTGGACTTCCAGGCCTTTTCGAACTTGGCTACCACGTCCAGGCTGGTCACCGGCTGGTAGCCGGTGAAGACATTGGGCAGGCCGCCCAGGTCGCAGGCCCCCTGAACGTTGTTCTGGCCGCGCAGGGGGTTGACCCCGGTGGACTCCCGGCCGATGTTGCCGGTGAGCATGGCCAGGTTGGCCAGGGATTTGACGTTGTCCGTGCCGTGGGTGTGCTGGGTGATGCCCATGGCGTAGAGGATCATCATCTTGTCGGCCCGGCCCAGAATGCGGGCCGCCCGGATCAGATCGGCGGCCGGAATGCCAGTGATCTCCGAAACCCTTTCCGGGGGGTAGCCCTCGATGACTTTACGCATCTCCTCAAAGCCTTCGCACCGCCGGGCCACGAAATCAAGGTCGGCCAGGCCCTCTTCCAGGATCACGTTCATCAGCCCGTTGACCACGGCGATGTCCGTGCCGGGCCTCTGGCGGAGCCAGATTACGGAATGGTCGGTCAGGGTGATCCGGCGGGGGTCGATGACCACGGCCTTGGCCCCCTTGTTGCGGATGGCCCTTTTGACAAAGGTGGCCAGAACCGGATGGGCCTCGGTGGTGTTGGAGCCGGTTATGAGGAACGCGTCGGCGTCCTCCATCTCGGCGATGGAGTTGGTCATGGCTCCGGACCCGAAGGCGGCGGCCAGACCGGCCACCGTGGAGCTGTGTCAGAGACGGGCGCAGTGATCTATGTTGTTGGTCCCGAACCCGGAGCGGATCAGCTTCTGCATGAGGTAGTTCTCTTCGTTGGTCACCCGGGCCGAGGTCAGCCCGCCCAGGCTGTTGGGTCCGGATTTCTCCTTGATCTCCCGGAAGCGCCGGGCCACCAGATCGAGAGCCTCCTCCCAGGTGGCCTTGACGAACCGGTCCTCCACCCGGATCAGGGGCCTGGTCAGCCGGTCTTCCGCGTTAATGAAATCGTAACCGAAGCGACCCTTGACGCAGAGGCTGCCCTGGTTGGGCACGCTGTCCGCGCCGGTGATCTTGACCACCTTGTCGTCCTGGACGTGAAGATACATCTGGCAGCCCACCCCGCAGTAGGGGCAGGTGGTCTTGACCTTTTCGGCCTCCCAGTGGCGGCCCTTGTTGACCGCCTTCTTCTCGGTCAGGGCGCCCACCGGACAGGCCTGGATGCACTCCCCGCAATAAACGCAGCGGTCGTAGTCGGCCAGGGGGAACCAGCCCCCGTCGCCGGAGCGGTCCTCCCGGCGGCCGTAGGGGTTGGGGATGGCCAGATTGACCTGGACCTCGTTGCAGGCCGAGACGCAGCGTCCGCACTGGATACAGCGGGAAAAATCGCGTTTGATCAGGGGATGGCTGTCGTCCACCGGAAAGGGGCCCTGGGCCGGCTTTATCTTCTCCGGCCTGACCCCGTAGGCCACCACCAGGTCCTGGAGGCGGCAGTCGCCGTGGGCCGGGCAGATGTCCTCGTGGCCCTCCGCCTCCATGGCCTCCAGCTGGAACTCGGTCCACTCGTCCGGATCGGTCTCGGAGACGAAACAGTTGTGCTGCCCCGAAGCCACCAGCATCTCCAGGATGGTTCTCCGGGCCTCAATCACCCTGGCCCGGTCGGTCCAGACTTCCATTCCCTCGCTCGCCGGAGTCTCGCAGGAAGGCAGGAGCCGGTCCGAGCCGGTCACCTCCACCACGCAGATCCGGCAGGCGCCCGTGGCCGGAGCGTGCTCCAGATGGCACAGGGTGGGGATCTCAATGCCCGCCTGGCGGGCCGCTTCCAGGATGGTCTGGCCGGGCTGGAACTCAACCTCGCGGCCGTTGATCTTCAGGGTCATGGCTTCCTTCTCATCCATTCGATTATACAGCGGCTAAACCGATACGGTAGCAGCGCAGGCAGCGGTCCGCCTCGGCCAGGGCCTGGGCCGGGCTGAGGCCCCCCTCCACCTCCACAAAGGATTTGATTCTTTTTTCCGGCGGCAGGGCCTCGGGATGGGCTCTTTGGGTGGAGCCTTGGTAGGGCATCTTTTCGTCGGGGACAAAGACCCCGGAGGCCGCGATCAGCTTCTCCAGCCGCTCCCCCTCGTCAGGGGCGCATTGGCCCGTCTCCAGATACTGGGCCATGTGCCTGGCCGCCCTCTTGCCCGCGGCCAGGGCCGCGATAAGGGTGGCCGGGCCGGTGATGCAGTCGCCCCCGCCGAAGATCTCGGGTTTGCCGGACTGGCCGGTGATCTCATCCACCACCAGAGTCTTCCAGCGGGTCAGCTCGGCCTCTCCCTCCGGAGGAAGGACGCAGTCCACCACGCAGATCTGGCCGATGGCTGGAACCACCGCGTCGGCCTCGATCACGAACTCGGAGCCTTTGATGGCCACCGGCCGCCTCCGGCCCGAATCGTCCGGTTCGCCCAGCTCCATCTTGAGGCACTTGAGCCCGCTGACCTTGCCGTCCTTGGCCAGGACCTCGATGGGTTGAATCAGGTAGTGGAACTTGATTCCCTCCTCCTTGGCCTCTACTATCTCCACCGGGTCGGCCGGCATCTCGGCCTCGGTCCGGCGGTAGACCAGGTTCACGTCCGTGAAGCCGCAGCGAAGGGCGGTGCGGGTGCAGTCCATGGCCACGTTGCCGCCGCCGATGACCACCATTTTTTGCCCCTCGATGGGCCGGGGGTCGCCCAGGGCCGCCTTGCGCAGATACTCGATGCCGGTCATGAAGCAATTGTACCCGGCGTCTTCGCCCTCGCAACGCATGGAGGCCGATTCCGGGGCGCCCACGCCCACGAACACGGCGTCGTAGCCCTGGTCCAGGAGATCGTCCAGGGTCAGGTCCGGGCCCACGTTGACCCCGTACCTGATCTCCGCGCCCACGCTCTCCACCAGGGCGATCTCCTTCTGCAGGATCTCCCGGGGCAGCCGGTAGTCGGGGATGCCCATGGCGGCCATACCCCCGCCTTCGGAGTTGGACTCGAAAATGGTGCTCTTGTAGCCCATCCGGCCCAGGTGGAAGGCGCAGGCCAACCCGGCCGGGCCGGCCCCGATCACGGCCACCTTCTTGTCCCTGGGTTGGTCGGCCCGGTAGTCCGGCCGGGCCTGGGCCTTTATCTCGCAGTCGGCGGCGTAGCGCTTGAGCCACTTGATGGCGATGGGCTGGTCCAGAAGGGACCGGCGGCAGTTGAACTCGCAGGGCCGGACGCAGACCCGGCCGATGGTGCCGGGCAGGCAGCAGTCGTTGCGGATCAGGTCCAGGGCCTCGTCCCAGCGGCCGAACCGGATCTTCTCCAGATAGCCCGGAATGTCCACATGGGAGGGGCAGGCGTTGATGCAGGGGGCCGTGACCTTGGCCACGTACTCGCCCCTGGTAATAGGCTTCCGGCTCTCCACCGCGGCCTTGAACTGCTCCCGGAACTCTTTCAGGGCTTGGAGTATGGGCCGGGGCGAGGTCTGGCCGATGTCGCACTTGGAGGTGTCCTTGACCATCCGGGCCAACCGTTCCAGTTCCTCCAGGTCGGCCGGCTTGCCCTGTCCTTCACAGATCCGGTCGAGGATTCGGGCCATCCGGGCCGTGCCCATGCGGCAGGGGAAACACTGGCCGCAGGACTCCTTGGCCGCCTGCTCCATGTAGGCCCGGCACATGTCCACCAGGTTGATCGAGTCGTCCCGGACAGCCAGGCCGTCCCAGCCCATGAAGGCCTTGAACCCGGTTCCGGCAAATGATTCGCCCAGGGGCCCCATCAATTTTTGTTCATCGGCGCCCGGGGTCCAGCCGCCCCAACTGGCGTAGGTAAGATCCAACTGTCACCTCTCCGCAAATGGCCAGCCTCGGGGGCCGGGTGTCTCTTCCGCTTACCGGATACTAAAATAGACCCATCTTCTCGACCCTCCATAAAACAGATTTAAAGGAGTTATGTCAATATCTATAGTGGCCGACCGACCGGGGGAATACCCGATCGCCAACGGAAAACAGAACGTTTCGGGCCTCGTTTTTTCTCCCGCAGGCCGGGGCTTGGGGCCGGATTGGGCCGGCTCCGAGCGTCACTGCGGAGTCTCTGAAAAAGATACTCGGCCTGGGGGGCGGAACCTGACAGAACGGCCCTCCCGGGCCCCGGACGGCCCTTTGTTTTTGGCCCGTTGGTCCCGGTCCGCCGTCCCGGTTGCGATTTCCCAGCCCCATGATTGTGTTATACTGCCCTTTCTAATCACAATCCGATCCCGGAGGGATGATGGACTGCGGCGGTTTGGGAAAACCCGAGACCTTGGGCGAGGCTCTCCTCGATCTTTTGGAAAGGCGTTCTCTGGAGGTCTTTCTGGCCAATGCCGGAACAGACTTCGCCAGCCTTATCGAGGCTTTTGTAAAAAGAGAGAAAAGGGGGGCCCCATCCCCCGGCCCCTGGCCGTGGCCCACGAGACGGCCCTGACCACCATGGCCCACGGCTATTATCTGGCCACGGGCAAGCCGGCCGCGGCCATGGTCCATGTGGGCATCGGCACGGCCAACGCCCTGGGGCCGCTCATGGCCGCCTCCCGGGCCCGGATTCCGATCCTTTTCCTGGCCGGGAAGACTCCGGTAACCCAGGAGGGCCACCCCGGCTCCCGCTCGGTCAGCATCCATTGGGGCCAGGACGTCTACGACCAGGCCGCCTCGGTCCGGGAATGGGTCAAGTGGAGCTACGAACTCCGCCGGCCCGAGGGAACTGACCGCCGTGATCGACCGGGGCCTCTCTCTGGCCCTGGCCGAACCCCAGGGACCGGTTTATCTGACCCTTCCCCGGGAGATCCTTTTCGACCCGCCCCCCGATTTTGATCCCGGCAAAGAGATCCGCCAGGATCTGCCCGTCCAGGGCCTGGACCCGGCCGGCGTCGCCCAGGCCGCCTCCTGGCTGGCCCAGGCCCGCAAGCCGCTGATCATAGCCACCGCCTCGGGCCGCGAACCCGGAGCGGTGGCCCCCCTGGGACGCTTGGCCCGGGCGGCCGGAGCTGCGGTGGTCTCCTTCAACGCCGAGTACCTGAATCTACCCCGGTCCCACCCCTGCCACCAGGGGTTCGATCCCCACCCGCTTTTGAAAGAGGCGGATGTGGTTCTGGTGGTGGAGAGCGCCAGCCCCTGGTACCCCCGGCAGGGCGCGGTCGCCCCCGGCGCCAAGGTCATCCAGCTGGGCCGGGACCCTCTGCACGCTCCGATCCCGGTTCGCTGTTTTCCCTCGGACCTGACCCTCCAGGCCGGACCGGCCCAGGCCCTGGAGGCCCTGGCCCGGGAGGTGGAGGCCCACCCCCGGAGGGACCAGGCGGCCGTGGCCGGTCGGCTGGAGAAGCTCAAGGAAAACCACGGCGCGCTGGTTCGGGGCTGGCAAAAGGAGGCTGATCAGGGGGCTGGCGAAATCCCTCTCTCTCCGGCCTGGGTCTCCGCCAGGGTGGGGCGGGTTCTGGAGGGCTGGGTTCTCTTCAACGAGTACTACAACGCCATGCCGCCTTTTGCCCCGGATGAGCCGGGGAGTTATTTCTGCACCCCCCACGCCGGATTTCTGGGTTGGGGCCTGGGCGCCTCCCTGGGCTACAAGCTGGGCCGCCCCGAGGCCAGGGTGGCTCTGACCGTGGGCGACGGGAGCTATATTTTTGCCGCGCCCACGGCCTGCCATCTCTTTGCCGCGGCCCAGGGCCTGCCCACCCTCACCGTGGTCCATTCCAACTCGGGCTACAATGCGGTCCGCCAGGCCACCCGGGCCGTGCATCCGGACGGACACGCCGCCTCGGCCGCCCACCTGCCCCTGACCGAACTGGGGGACACCTCCGGTCTGCACAAGGTGGTGGAGGCCTGCGGGGGATACGGAGAGACGGTGGACCGGCCGGAGCGGATTGACCAGGCCCTGGAAAGGGCCGTGGAGGCCGTGGTCCGGGAAAAAAGGCCGGCCGTGGTCAACGTCGTGGTGAGCTGGTAAAAAAAGCCGCGGATTCCGGCCCGGTCGGGACCGCAATCCGCGGCAGGATCAGGGCCGGGCGGGTCAGAGCAGCGGGGCCAGCTGGGCGGCCTTGGGAAAGAGACCGAACAGCCCGCCGGTGTGGAAAAAAACGATCCGGGAGCCGAAGACCTCGGGGTCCTTCTCCAGTTCGCTGATCATTCCGAAATAGGCCTTGCCGGTGTAGACCGGGTCCAGGATGACCCCCTCCAGGCGGGCCAGGTCCCGGATGGCGGTCAATTCCTCGTCCCGGGAGATGGCGTAGCCCAGGCCCACGTAGCCGTCCAGAATCTCGAAGTCGCGCTCCGGATCAAAGGAGACGCCCGGGAGATAGGCGCCCACCGCCTCGCCGCCGATGCGGCCCACCTCATTGACGAAATACTCCCGGTCCGCGGCTACGTTGACCCCCACCACCCGGGCGGGAAGCCCCGTGAGCTTTACCCCCAGGGCCAGCCCGGCCAGGGTTCCGCCCGAGCCGGTGGCCGCGATGATGGTCAAGGGCTCCCGGGCCCCGCCCGGAAGCGCGGCCAGGTCTTGGGCCAGCTCCTCCACGGCCCGGATGTAGCCGAAGGCCCCCAGGGCCGTGGACCCGCCCTCAGGCATTACATAAGTTTTTTTCCCCTGGGCGGCCAGTTCCCGGGCCATCCGGTCCATAAGCCCAGTCCGGTCCTGGTACTGCTCCGGGGTGATCCAGACGATTTCGGCCCCGACCATCCGGTCCAGAAGGATGTTGCCGGCCGGGGGCGGCGGATTATCAGGATCGTCGGTTCGCAGGACCAGCCGGGAGGCCAGCCCCAGGCGGGTGGCGGCTGCGGCCGTGGCCCGGGCATGGTTGGACTGGGCCCCGCCGCAGGTGATGACCAGATCGCAACCTGTGTTTTCGGCTTCGGCCAGGATAAACTCCAGCTTGCGAATCTTGTTGCCGGAGACTTCGGAGCCGGTCAGGTCGTCTCTTTTAATTAAAATCTCCGGCCCCAGCCGGGCCCCCAGCCGTTTCAGCTCCTGGAGGGGAGTGGGGGTGTGGGCCAGGGGGATGCGGTTGGGATAGGGTATCCGGTTCATCTCAGAGACAACTCCGTTTGAGGGAGCAAACACAATATCCCATGCCCCCGGGCGGGTCAACAGGGGAGGGTCGACTTTAAGGGTTTAAAAAAAACCGGGGGCCGGCGAAAAGGTTCAAAAAACGACCAAAACAAAACGGGAGGGGAGGGTTTCCCGGAAACGTCCGCTGAGGATACGGCCTTGACAAACCGTCTTGGAGTGATTAGGTGTGTTGTGGCCGAATCTAGGAGCTAGGTTGCTGAAGGCCCTACCGGTGTTTCGATCCGGGGCGAACTGCCGGGTCCGAGGAATTCACGGAGCGCGACCGTTTCGTGGATGGATAAGTTGTCGTCTTTATGGCTGAGAGGAACATCTCATAGTCTGGAAGGCCGTATCAAAAAACCCGGCAGGGTCGGTTTAAACAATAGACAGAACCATAAGCGCAGACTTGATCGAGGAGAAGGATGTGATGACCAAACGTTCCGCTTTAATTGGCTTGATGGTGATCGTTCTGGCGGTCTCAACCGTTGCCGGACCGGCCTTGGCCGAAGAGGACAAGGACAAACCGGCGCGGGGGTTTGTGGCCGCCTTTGTCTATCCTGGGGTGACTCTGGGCCAGGACGAAAACGTTAGAGTGGACCTGAAGGTCAAGAACACGGGAAGGTCCGACGAGACCATCCTGTTTGAGGTTGCAGAGAAGCCCAAGGGCTGGAAGGCCGAGATAAAAGGCTACGGTAAGATCGTCTCGGGCGTCTTTCTCATGGAGGACGACGACAAGACCATGACCTTCTCGGCCGAGCCGGAAGGTCTGGGCAAGGACGACAAGCTTCCCGCGGGCGATTTCAAGTTCGTGGTCAAGGCCAAAACCCAGGACGGCAAATTGGCGCGGGAGACGGCCCTGGCGCTCAAGGTCGTGGCCAAGGAGAAGGTCTCCGAGGGAATCAAGCTGACCACCTCCTATCCGGTCCTGAAAGGCCCCTCCGACGCCAAGTTCGAGTTCTCCCTGGATGTGAACAACGACTCGGACGAGGACGATCTGTTCAACCTGTCGGCCAAGGCCCCTGAGGGTTGGGAGGTGTCCTTCAAGCCGGCCTACGAGCAGAAACAGATTTCCTCCCTGAGGATCAAGTCCAACCAGTCCCAGTCCGTGGGCGTGGAGGTGACTCCGCCCCGCAACGCCGAGACCGGAGACTACTCGATCAAGGTCGCGGTCCAGTCCAAGGGCGCCAAGGCCGAAGCCGACCTCCAGGTGAGTTTGACCGGAACCTACAAGATCAAGGCCGGCACCCCCAACGGGCTTCTTTCCTCCGCCACCCAGCCGGGTCAGCAGAGCATCGTCTCCCTCTATGTCCGCAACGACGGCTCGGCCCTTCAGAAAGAGATATCGTTCGTCTCCTTCAAGCCGGAGAACTGGAAGATCGAGTTCAAGCCCAAAAAGATCGAGAACCTCAAGACCGGCGAGTTGAAGCAGGTGGAGATGATCATCACCCCCTCGGAGGAGGCCCTGGTGGGCGACTACTCGGTGGCGGCCAAGGTCCAGGGCGAGAAATCCGACTCCGACGTGGAGATCCGGGTAACGGTCAAGGCCGCCTCCACCTGGGGCTGGATCGGCATCGCGATTATCCTCCTGGTAATCATCGGATTGGCTCTGATCTTCAAACGCTTAGGCAGGCGTTAAGATGGCTGCGGTTATCGAAACCGAAGGTCTGACCAAGAGGTACGGCCGTCATACGGCGGTGGAGAACCTCTCCTTTACCGTGGAGGAGGGTGAGATATTCGGTTTTCTGGGTCCCAACGGAGCGGGCAAGACCACGACCCTGCTCATGCTCCTGGGGCTGACCGAGCCCTCCGCCGGTTCGGCCAGGGTGCTGGGTTTCGATCCGGTGCGCCAGCCTCTGGAGGTCAAGTCCGCGGTGGGCTACCTGCCCGAGCAGGTGGGTTTCTACACCGACATGACGGCCCTGGAGAACCTGGCCTTTGTGGCCCAATTGAACAACCTCTCCCAGACCGAGGCCGCCCGCCGCATGGATGAGGCCCTGAACATGGTGGGGTTGGCCCAGGAGGTCAACAAGCTGGCCGGGACCTTCTCCCGGGGCATGCGCCAGCGCTTGGGAATAGCCGAGCTCCTGATCAAGGACCCCAAGCTGATCTTCCTGGACGAGCCCACCCTGGGCTTGGACCCGGACGGGATCAACAAGATGCTGGATCTGATCGTGAACCTGGCCCGGGAAAAGAATATCTCGGTTTTGCTCTCCTCCCACCTGCTTCACCAGGTCCAGCGGATCTGCGACCGGGTGGGAATCATGCGCCAGGGACACCTGGTCGACACCGGATCCCTTACGGACCTGGCCAAAAAGATGGGCCAGGGGCGGGAGTCGGCCGGCCTGGAGGAGATCTACATGCACTATTTCAAGGAGGGCTGAGAGATGTTGACCATTTTCCGCAAGGAGCTGGCCGATCACTTCAGCTCGACCCGCTTCCTGATTCTGTTCTGCCTGATCGCAATGGTGGCCCTGGTAACGACATACATGGTGGGGGCCTCCCTTAAAACCGAACTGGCCGGGGTGGCCAAGCCCAAGTACGTTTTTCTGATGCTCTTCACCGCCTCGGGGCAGTTCTTTTCCCTGTCCCAGTTCATCACCATCTTCGGACCCCTGATCGGTCTGATCATGGGCTTCGACGCCATCAACCGGGAGCGCAATGCCGGGACCCTGTCCAAGATCATCGCCCAGCCCATCTACCGGGACGCGGTGATCAACGGCAAGTTCCTGGCCGGGGTCGCCACCGTGACCATCATCATGGTGGCCATCCTGCTGCTCATCACCGGGCTGGGCCTGGTGGTGGTGGGGGTCGTGCCCGGGATGGAGGAGATCGGCCGGCTGTTCGTCTACCTGGTTATCTCCGTGGCCTACATCTCCTTCTGGCTGGGCCTGTCCATCCTCTTCTCCATCTTCTTCCGATCCATCGCCACCTCGGCCCTGGCCGCCGTGGCCTTCTGGATCTTCTTCTCCTTCTTCATCTCCTTTACCTCCTCCCTGCTGGCCAACACCTTCTCTCCGGTGGACAATCAGCAGGACGTAAAGCAGGTAATGGCCAACAACAAGATCGCCCGGGCGATCAACCTGGTTTCGCCGGTGGTTCTCTACTCCGAATCCACCTCGACCATCCTGGACCCCTTCCGCAAGACCACCAAGTCCATGGTTCTGGTGGGCCGGATGGAGCAGATCTCCATGCAGCGCTTCCAGAATCCGCTGCCTCTGGATCAGTCCATCCTGGTGGTCTTTCCCTATCTCATAACCCTGCTGGCCCTGACTTTTGTCTGCTTCGGGTTTTCCTACCTGACCTTCATGAGGCAGGAGGTAAGAGCTTAGGGCCGGGCGCTTATCGCCGCGAAAAAGGGCCGGGGGAGAACTCCCCCGGCCCTTTGTTTTTACAAAAAAGCCCCTCAGCCCTTGACCACCCCCAGGGGCCTTAAGCGGGCCACCTTGGCGCTGATCCCGGCCCGGTGGACCACCTCCACCACCCGGCTCACGTCCTTGTAGGCTTCGGGCATCTCCTCGGCCAGGGTGGCCCGGCCAGCGGCCCGGACGATTACGCCCCGGCGGTCCAGTTCCTGGTCGATGAGCCTGCCCCGGGCCGCCTTTTTGGCGGCCTGGCGGCTCAGGCTCCGGCCCGCGCCGTGGCAGGTGGAGCCGAAAGTCTGCTCCATGGCGCCGGGCAGGGCCTTGAGCAGATAGGAGGCCCGGCCCATGTCGCCCGGGATCAGGACCGGCTGGCCCAAGGAGCGGTGCGCCTCCGGCAGCTCCGGGCGCCCTGCGGCAAAGGCCCTGGTGGCGCCCTTGCGGTGGACGCACAACAGCCTGGGTTCGCCCTCCACAATGTGTTTCTCCATCTTGGCGATGTTGTGGCAGACGTCGATGACCAGCCGCATGTTCAGGCTTTTGGGCGAGATACGCAAACTTTCCTCAAAGGTGCGGCGGGTCAGATGGGTCATGATCTGGCGGTTGGCAAAGGCGAAATTGGCCGCGGCCTTCATCCCGGCCAGATAGGCCCGGGCCTGGGGGGAGTTCAAGGGGGCGTAGACCAGCTGCCGGTCGGGCAGGGCGATCCCCTGCCGGGAGGCCCAGCGCAGGAGCAGCTTCAGGTTGTCGTCGCAGACCTGGTAGCCCAGGCCCCTGGAGCCGGAGTGGAGCTGCACGGCCAGCTGGCCCTCACCGAGCCCGTAGACCCGGGCCGCCTCCGGGTCGAATATCTCCTCCACCACGTCCAGTTCCAGAAAATGGTTGCCCGAACCCAGGGTCCCCAACTGGGGGCGGCCCCGCTCCAGGGCCCGCTCGGACAGAACCCCGGGGTCGGCCCCCTCCAGACAGCCCCGGTCTTCGATATTATCCAGGTCCTCGGGCTCCCCCAGGCCCTGGGCCACGGCCCAGGACGCGCCCTGGCAAAGCACTTTTTTCAGCTCCTGGTTGGAGACCCTGACCTCGCCTTGGCGCCCCACCCCGCAGGGCACGGCCGCGAACAGGGCGTCCAGCAGCCCGGCCATTTTTCCACCCATCTCGTGGGCCATGAGATCCGTGGTCATGAGGCGGCAGCCGCAGTTGATGTCGTAGCCCACCCCGCCCGGAGAGACCACCCCCTCCGCCGCGTCAAAGGCGGCCACCCCGCCGATGGGGAAGCCGTAGCCCCAGTGCATGTCCGGCATGGCCAGGGAGGCCTTGACGATGCCGGGCAGGCAGGCCACGTTGGCCACCTGCTGCAACGCATTGGCCGCCCCTTCCTGGTCCATGAGTTCCTGGCTCAGGTAGACCAGGCCAGGGACCCGCATCCCCCCGGCCGGGTTGATCCGGAGGAGATTTTGGTCCACCCGCTCCAGATCCAGGGATATGCTTGCGCTCCCGGCCGGGGAGACCGGTATTTGATCCTTCCGGCTTTGTTTGATTTTTCTTTTCTTGACCATAATGTTCAACCCTATTTCAGCTTACCACAACCCGGTTGAGGCCGGGAGTTGCCCAATTATTTAAGAGATGGTAGTAAATGACGGGACAGCTTTAAATTACGGGTTTAGAGGAGAAAAAAATGTCGGAATCTGTTTTCGCTAGCGATACACCGCTGAAAATACAGGACAACACTCTGCGCGACGGCCACCAATCCCTTCTGGCCACCCGCATGCGGCTGGAGGATATGCTGCCCCTGGCCGAAAGAATGGACGAGGTCGGTTTCTGGGCCTGCGAGGTCTGGGGAGGAGCCACCTTTGACTCCATGACCCGTTTCCTGGCCGAGGATCCCTGGGACCGGATCAGGACCCTTAAGAAATACATCAAGAAGACGCCCTTTTCCATGCTGCTCCGGGGCCAAAACATCGTGGGCTACCGCAACTACGCCGATGATGTGGTCCGGGCTTTTGTGGACTGCGCCTGCGAGGCCGGGATGGATGTCTTCCGGACCTTCGACGCCCTCAACGATCTACGCAACTTCGAGACCTGCGTGGAGCGCATCCTGGCCAACGGCAAGCACTTCCAGGGCTGCATCTGCTACTCCCTGACCGAGCGGCGCATGGGCGGGGAGGTCTTCAGCCTGGAGTACTACAAGAAGAAGGCCAAGCAGATAGAAGAGATGGGCGCCCACTCTCTGTGCATCAAGGACATGGCCGGAATCATCGCCCCCTACGACGTCTTCACTCTGGTCTCGGAGCTGAAGAAGACGGTGGCCATTCCCATCCACCTCCACACCCACTATACCTCGGGCATGGCCTCCATGACCTACCTCAAGGCGGCCGAGGCCGGGGTGGACATCGTGGACTGCTGCCTGGCCCCGTTCGCCCTGCGCACCTCCCAGCCGGCCGTGGAGCCCATCGTGGCCAGCCTGGAGGGCACCCCCCGGGACACGGGGTTGCCCCTGGAGAAGCTCATCCACATGGGCGCCATGCTGGAAGAGATCGCGCCCAAGTACAAGGACTATCTGGCCACCAACAAGATGGCGGTCATCGACACCGGAGTTCTGGTCCACCAGGTTCCGGGCGGGATGATCTCCAACCTGGTCAGCCAGCTCAAGGAAAACAAGGCCCTCCACCGGCTGGACGAGGTCTACGCCGAGGTGCCCAAGACCCGCAAGGAGCTGGGCACCCCGCCCCTGGTCACCCCCACCTCCCAGATCGTGGGCGTCCAGGCCGTGCTCAACGTTCTGGTGGGCAAGTACAAGGTGGTCACCAACCAGGTCAAGGACCTGGTCTACGGCCTCTACGGCAAGACCCCCACCCCGGTGCCCGAGGACATTCGCAAGATCGTGCTCAAGGGCTACCCCAAGGGCCAGGAGCCGATTACGGTCCGGCCCGGAGACACCATCGAGCCGGAGCTGGAGGAGGCCCGGGCCCTGGCCGAAAAAGCGGGCGTGGCCAGGACCGAGGAGGATGTGGTCACCACGGCCATCTATCCCATCACCGGTCTCCAGTTCCTGAAATGGAAATACGGCCTGGAAGAGATTCCGGTGGAGGTCAAGCCCCTCTCCCTGGAACAGGCCAAGGCCGAACAGGACGCCTGCGACATCACCTGCAAGGAGATGCGGGATTCGTATAAGAAGACCCTGGCGGAGAAGTAGAAAGCGGCGATGGGGCCCCCTGCGGGGCCCCATCGCCGCTTGATCAGGCCATTTGTCCTTGTTTCGATGGAAGATCCAAAATAAAAACCCTCTCCCCCCGATCAAGGGAGGAG
The DNA here is from genome assembly GCA_963662305.1 of Desulfarculia bacterium. Taxonomy (GTDB): domain Bacteria; phylum Desulfobacterota; class Desulfarculia. The sequence continues at coordinate 1,536,552 of OY759352.1, forward strand.
AGGGCGGGTTTAACGATTAGCCGCCTAGGCCCTAATCGGCCCGGCGCAGCACATAGAACTCATAGCCGTACCAGTCAGAGTAGTTTTCGTAGATCCGGATCTCGTGCCGCATGGTCTCCAAAAACTCCCCGGCTTCTTGGTTGCCCGCATATTTGCGGTCCATCTCCTGGATCCGGTCCTGCAGGGGAACATAAAACTCCTCCCACCAGCAGCGCTTGGGCAGCGGGAAATTGCCCATCACCCGGTATCCGCCCCGGCGGGCCGCTTCCAGCTGCGCTTCCACCGGTCTGATATCGGGGTAGGTCTCTTCCCAGAACTCCCAGCATTCCTTGGGAATGTCCGGCCGGAACCAGGCCGACTCGCTCAGACCCACGTAGCCGCCGGGCTTGAGCAGCTCCCGCCACAGGGCCAGGCCGCGCTCAAAGCCCACGTTGTAGACGGCCCCTTCGCACCAGATCAGGTCAAAGGGCCCTTCCGGTGCGGGCGGAGCGGCCATGTCCCCGGTCCGGGGGCTTATCCTGTGCTCCAGGCCCCGGGCCCGGACGCGTTCCGCCAGCTTGTCCACAAAGGCCTGGTGACTGTCCACGGCGATGATCCGTCCGTTGCAGAGCTTGGCCAGATCCAGGGTCTGGGTCCCGCTGCCGCAGCCCAGGTCCAGGACAAGCGGCTCGTCCGGCAGCTCCCCGCAGAGGTTGAAGGCCTTTGCCGTACAATCGAGGTTGCCCGGCCCCTGTCTGGGGGTGTTGTGGAACAGTTCGTAGATGTATTTGGGTATTCTTTTTTCTGTCAATTTTCGCGACTCCCTGCCTTGGGGAGCCGGATAGATTGTCAGTCGTTCGAAGTTTCTTTCCGGCTCCGCTCAGCGGATGAGGTTGTCATTCTGGTGATTGCCGAAAAGCCGCGACACAAGAACCAACATAAAACCTCCTCTTTATATTGGGGTTCAGCCTGGAGTTAATACCGACCTATTCCTTTTCAAACAAGGCTAAAAGGGGATAGTTGAGCCAGCCGATTCCTTTTATCCTGACCAGTCTCAGGCCAAAGCGGGCGAAAAACTCCCGGACCCACAAGCGCCCGAAGTGGTAAAGATCCATGGATTCCTCATGCCTGCGGCGGGATACATCCACGAGCCGCCGCAACGAGCCGGGCACGTTGGGAAAAAAGCGGCGGGGCGAAAAGTGGTTGATGAAATCGCAGATCAGAACCCCGCCCGGCTTGAGGGTCTGGGCCGCCAGGGGCACGGCCCTGCGGTAGGTGGCGGCCGAGGCGTGGCCCGTGGACACGATCAGGCTCTGGGACTCGGCCCCCAGCCGCTCCACGATCTCGTAGATGTCCAGGGTCTGGAAGGCGATCCGGTCGATCTCGGGAAAGCCCTGGAATCTCTTGCGGGTGGCTTCCACGGCTTCGGGCAGCAGATCGGTGACCCGGTAGGAGAAGTCGGTCCCGGACTTGAGCAGCCGGTCGCAGATCAGATAGGCCAGCAGCCCGTTGCCGCAGCCCAGCTCCAGGATGTCGTAGCGGTCCAGGTTCAGCTCCAGAATCCAGTTCAGGACATGGTCGAACTCGGCCGCTTGGATGGTCCGGTAAGTGGAGTTGTCCCACCCTGCTTCCTGAACAAAGGCCTCCCGCCATTTTTCCACATTGCCGCGCATGCTTATTCCTCTGAGAGCAAAAGGATGGATGGTGTCAAAGCTGCTGCGTCCCCGACACCCTGTTCGGGTGGTGTCAGGGTCACATCCATGACACCGAAATCATAATTAAAGCGGTGTCAGGGCTGCGTCCCTGACACCGGGAAGATACAAATAGCTCGGACAATGGCTGCTTCTACTTATCCGCCGGATAGGGATCCATGACCATGACCCCCAGCATCCGCCGGTCGCCGGTGGCCCCGTACCGGGCCGGCCAGAAAGCGTAGCCGGTGCGCAGGCGGACATAAAAGTCCCGGTCCCGGAACTGGCGCACGTCCAGCTTCAGCTCGTGCCACTCATGGTCCCGGAGGGTCACCTTGACCGGGGCCGACTTTCTCTCCCCGTCCTGGGCCCAGACCGTGACCTCCATGGGCCGGTCTTCCACCACGGGGTGGGGGTTTTTCACCGGCACGATCAGGTAGGGGTGGGAGGCCCAGTAGCGGATGGCCGCGTTGCGGCCCACGGTCCACCACCGCTCCCGGCCGTCGTACCACTCACCATAGGAGAAGCCGATCTTAAAGGGCGACCTGTAGGGTGCATGGGCGATAGCCCAGACCTCGCAGGAAAAAACCGCCAGGATCAGGGCCAACCCCAGGACGACCCAAACCGGCCGCCTTTTGGTTGATTTTTCCTTATGGTTCGCCAGGTTGACCAATCCGGCCAGTCCGGCCAGGATGAGCAGGGCCACGGAGCTGAGGTAGAAGATGTGCTGAAACAGGGCAAAGACCCATAATCCAGCAAGGGCGGTCAGGATCACCCCGGCCCGGAGGCGTTTGTCCTTTTCCCGGAAGGCGGCCAGCCCGTCCCTGACAAACAGGAACCCCAGGATCAGGAAGACCCCCAGGGTGGGTAGGCCCAGCTCGGCCAGCCAGTGGAGAAAGGAATTGTGGGCCGTGCCCACCACCTCCTGGAGCGGTCCGGAGTAGGTCAGCCCGGCCATACCGGCGAACTCACGGGCATAGAGGCGGAAGGTTCCCGGGCCCAACCCGGTGAGGGGGTGGGCCTTGAACATCTCGCCCACGATGCCCCAGACCTGGGGCCGCAGCTCGATCCCGCTGATCTGGGCCGCGCCGGGCAGGCCCAGGAACCGGGCCGTGACCAGGTTCAGCCCCAGGGCCAGGTCCAGCACGGCCAGACCAACCACCAGACCCAGCACGGCCAGGCCCGCGCTCAGGGCCCTGGGCAGAGCCTCCCGGCCCCTGGCCCATACCAGCAGGGCCCCGCCCGCCAGGCCCATGCCCGCCAAGCAGATAAAGGGCGAGCGCTGGCCGCTGAGGAACATGATCGTCAGGCTCAGCAGGGCCATGCCCCCGGCCGCGATCCGGGCCTTGGCTCCGCCTCCAACGGCCAGGCCCCCGGCCACGGCCAAAAAGGGCATGAGGAGCTGGTTGAAATACTGGCGGTTAAAGGCCGTGGTGGCCAAGACCTCCTGGAGGTGCCGGGCGGCCTTGCCCTGGAGGTTCAGGCCCAGATAAAACCCGCTGGAGGGCAGAACCTGCCAGTAGAGCAGCAGGGAGACGATCCCCAGGCAGGACGTGATTCCGGCCAGGCCCAAACCCAGGGGGGTGAGGTCCTCCGGCTCCAGGAGATCCAGGCAGCAGGCCAGAAAGGCCAGGCCGCCCAGGTGGAGGATCAAAGAGCGCAGGGTGAACAGGTCGTGGAACTTGCGCCCCTCGGCCAGGAGAAAGATGATCTGGGAAGAGTCCAGGATCCGCAGAGAGGTCCACAGCTCCTTGAGGTTCAGGGCCGGATTGAACAGGATCAGCCCCCCGGCCAGAAGCAGCCAGCCCAGATAGGGCGCCCGGGGCCGCCTTTTCTCCAGGACCAGGCGGATCAGCCAGGAGGCCAGGGTAGCCCCGGCCAGGAGTTCCACCAGGATGATGAACGGATCCTGGGGTTCGCCCAGAAAAAAGGGCGCGCTGAACAGGGTGAAGAACAGGCCGTATCTGGGCTTGAGCGCGGCCAGCAGAATACCGAGCCCCGCCACCGCTCCGGCGGCCAGGGGCTGATAGGGCCGCAGGATGAGCAGGGCCAGGGCCAGCCCGGCCGCACATCCCAGGGCCAGGAGCGGGTCTCTGCGGGTCGGTTGGAGGCTGAGAGGTCTCATCCCGCCTACCACGGTATGGTCTCCCCGCTGAACACGTCCACAAAGGAACCGTCGAGCCCCTGGGGCGGGGAGGTCAGAAGGTCGGCGATCAGCCTGGCCGCCTCCTTTGGGCCGTGGTCGGCCGAGGGGTAGCCCATGCCCGTGGTCAGAGAACCCGGGTGCACGGCCGCGGAGCATACCTTGGCCAGGCTCGGGTCCACGCTCAGGCACACGGTGAGCATGTTCAGGGCCGCCTTGGAGGTGCGGTAGGCGTAGGAGGGCCGGAAGTCGCGGTGGCTGCCGTCGGCGTTGCGGGCCAGGGAGCCCATGCGGGAGGAGACGTTCAAAATCACCGGATCGGTTCCGGCCAGGAGATAGGGCCCGGCCGCCTGGGTGCAGCGCAGGGCGCCCAGGCAGTGGACCTCCAGCAGGTCGGAGAATACCTTCAGGTCCACTTCGGCCAGGGTGTGGCCCTGGCCCGGAATCCCGGCGTTGTTGACCAGGGCCTCCAGCCCGCTTAAATTCTCCAGGGCCGGGGTCAGGCTTTGCTCCAGGTCCGGGTCGGTCACGTCCCCCAGGACGGGCCTGATCCGGCCCTGGCCCAGCTTTTCCAGATCCCGGGCCGCCTCCCGGGTGCGGACCAGGCCCAGGACGCTCCAGCCTCGTTCGGCCAGCTCCAGGCCCAGGGCCCGGCCCAGGCCCCTGCCCGCCCCGGTTACTAGGGCCCGGCCGGTTCTGCCTAAATCCGGAGCCGAACTCAATTTTTCTCCAGGCGATCCAGGATGGCCCGGACGGCCCGCAGGGCGGCCCGGCCGTCCCATTTGTCCGGGACCCGGCCCGGCCTGGGTCCGGACATCACTTTACGGAACGAGGGGATGATCTCCTCGGTCCGGGTGACCAGGATGTTGGTGCCCTGGTCCACGGTCACGGGCCGCTCCGTGTTGGGCCGCAGGGTCAGGCAGGGCACGCCCAGGGCCGTGGTCTCCTCCTGGATGCCGCCCGAGTCGGTGAGGACGATGGCGGCCCGGGCCATGAGCCCGATAAAATCCAGGTAGGGCAGGGGGCCGGAGCGGGCCAGCCCACCCTTTTCCGCCCACTCCGGCCCGGGCTGGGCCAGGGCCAGGCCCTGCCGCTCCATGGCCTGGCCGGTGCGGGGGTGGGCCGCCAAAAGCAGGGGCATCTCCTGCCCGATCCGCTCCAGGGCCCGGATCAGGGGGCCCAGGCTCTCGGCCTTGTCCACGTTGGAGGGGCGGTGCAGGGTGACCAGGCCGAAGCGCTTTCCGGCCAGGCCCAGGTCCTCCGCGGCCCGGGTCTGCCTGGCCCGGCCCTCCAGCCGCCGCAGGGTGTCGATCATGACGTTGCCCACCAGGCGGACCTTGTCCGGGTCTATCCCCTCCCGGATCAGATTGGCCTCTCCGCTGGGCTCGGAGACCAGGAGCAGGTCCGAGACGTGGTCGGTGACCACCCGGTTGGTCTCCTCGGGCATGGTCCGGTCGAACGAGCGCAGCCCGGCCTCCACGTGGACCAGGAAGGGCCGGGTTCCGTCCGGGTAGACCGCCTTGGAGGCCACCAGGGAGCAGGCCAGGGTGGAGTTCACGTCCCCCACCACCACCACGGCCCGGGGCCGCTCGGCCAGGAGGACCGGCTCAAAGGCGGCCATGATCCGGGCGGTCTGGCCGGCGTGGCTGCCCGAGCCCACTCCCAGGGAGTGGTCGGGCCGGGGAATCTCCAGCTGGTCGAAGAAGACGTCGGAGAGGTCCTTGTCGTAATGCTGGCCGGTGTGGACCAGGCAGGCCCGGACCTCCAGCTCGCGGCAGGCGTGCAGCAGGGCCGCCACCTTCACGAAATTGGGCCGGGCCCCGGCAATGACCATCAGTTGGGGCCGGCCCGGTTGGTTTTGATTTCGGGTCACAGCTGTCCCCTGTATCTCCAGCGGTCCCGCAGGGCCGTGAGCAAGGTCTTGTTGCGGATTCTCTCCCGCATCCGGCGGGCGTAGTAGGACAGGGAGAATCGGGTCTGGGGCCGGGAGGGATAGGTCCCGGCCTTGTCCGGGGCCGGGGCAGGGTGGGCGCAGAAGGCGGCCAGCGGCTCCACGGCCCTGGACCAGCCCATGTCCCGGGCGGCTTCCCGGGCTCGGCGGGCCAGCTCCGGGGTCTGGAACTCCGGGCCCAGGAGCCGGGTCAGGGCCTGGGCCACGGTTTCGGGGCAATGGTCGGCCGCCGCCAGGCCCAGCCCCTTTTCCGCCACCAGCCGGCCCAGGTCGTCGCCTCCGGAGCAGAGGATGGGCCGTCCGGCCCAGATCAGGTCCAGGAGCCTGGTTCGGAAGGAATAGTCGGTCTCCAGCCCGGCCGGATAGAGGCAGGCCCCCACGGCCGCCTCCAAAAGGAAATCGGCCCGCTCCTCGTAGGGGACCCAGTCGTTGAAGACGACCCGCTCCTCCAGGCCGAGGTTTCGGACCAGTTTCCGGACCCTGACCAGGGCGGCCGACTCGCCCAGCCTGGAGTCCGGGTTCTTGACCCCCATGAAGACCAGCTTCAACCCGGGCCTGTCCGGGGCCAGCAGGGCCAGGGCCTCCACCAGGGGCTCGGGGGCCAGCCAGTCCCAGATGCCCCCGTTCCAGAGGATCAGTTCGTCCTTTGGGCCCACGCCCGGAAGGGCCCGGGGGCCGGGGCCGGTCTGCCGGGGCGGCTTTTCCTCCAGGCCGAAGGGCACGATGTCGATGAGCCTCCGCAGTTCCGGGTCCCGGCCGAAGGTGGCCGGGTTGATCCGGTTCAGGGCGGCCAGAAAGCCCAGCCACAGGTCCCGCTGCCTGGGCGAGGCGCACATGAAAAAGTCGCCCGCCTCCACGGTCTCCATGAGCCGGGCCAGGTGGTAGTTGTGCCGGGGCGGCCCGTCCGGGTCGTCGGGGGCGAACAGGGTCAGGCTTTCCAGGAAGACGGGGTCGTAGAGATCCACCACCAGGGGCTTGCCCGCCTTTTTCAGATAAGGATGGCGCTGCAGAACCAGTCCCTGGATGACCACCACCCCGGCCCGATCCACCAGTTCCTTGAGGTTGCGGTGGTGGTAGTGGACCAGCCGGAATTCCTCGGGCTCCTCCTGGACCGAAGTGGGGCTGCCCAGGACCACCGGGTGGCCCAGCCGGGCCAGGTGGCGGGCGAACTCCACGAACCGGATGGCCGGACCGGCCATGAGGCTCTTGATGGGGCTGGGCGCCAGGAGCAGAACCTGGGTCATGCCCTTTTAATCCCCGCCGCCCTGCCCGCCAGCCAGGTCCAGAACAGGGGCAGGATCAGGAAACTGAAGCGGTGGTTCTCCCCCAGTTCGGCGGATATGGAGACCCCCACCGCATAAAGGCAGAAACCGCAGATGAGCAGGTCGTCGAAGCCGTCCCGGTCCGCCCCCCTGTTTTTGAGCATCCGGAAAAGTCCCAGTCCAAGCCCGGGAAGCAACAGAAAATAGAGATAGAACAGGGGGGTCACTTTCCCGCCCGGGCCCGGCAGACGGAAGTAGAGAACCTTCTCCCATGCCTCCACCCAGCCCCGGAGCCGGTCCCGGTTGGCCTCCAGAAAGCCGTACTTGGTGGGCGGGTTGGTGAAAAAGGTGTAGGCCAGCCCCACGTTGGCCAGATACCCGGCCGGGTCGGCCAGGATGATCCTCTTGGCCGCGGTCCCGCAGTCGCGGTTGATGGCCAGGTAGTTGATGTTGTTCATGTTGCGGTGGAGCCGGGTGTGGTCCAGGTCCTCCTCGAACAGGTCGTACAGGACCGGATCGGTCCCCTTGCGGGGATGATCCAGGGCGTGGAAGTAGTGGTCCACCAGGTCGCAGAAAAAACCGGGGCAGTCCAGCCAGACCCGGTACAGATAGGCCTGGGGGGTTCCCTCCAGCTGCTTTTTCATGAACTCCTTGTCCCGGCCCTGGGCCACGGCCCGCATGAGGCCCATGTTGGACCAGCCCGAGGCTCCGAAAAACCCGAACTGGATCAGGTTTTTGGTGTACCATCCCCCGCTTAAGATAAGGGTCGGCAGGACCAGCCAGAGGGCCAGTCTCTTGAGCTGGTCCCGGTGGACCAGGACCATGGCCCCGCAAAAGACCAGCCCGAACAGGACCAGGTGAAAGACCGAGCGGGTCAACATCAGCAGGTTCAGAACCCCGGCCAGGCCCAGGAGGGTGGGCAGGTCCCTGGTGCGGTGGAACCGGCAGGCCAGAAAAACCAGGATCAGGCCGTAGGTCATGACCGGAAAGGTGTAGTTGGACCATGTCTCGTAGAGCAGCCAGTCCGGGAAAAGGGGCAGGACCAGGCCGAGCAGAAGTCCGGGCCAGCGCCGGCCTGAGAGCAGCCGCCCCAGGCCGTAGACGGCCCAGATCCCAAAGCAGGCCCACAGCAGATGCCAGCCCCACAGCAGATAGGTGAAATGGCTCTCCGTGATCTGGAGGGCCAGCCCGATAAGCAGGTTGTAACCCGGGGGCTGGCTCATGAGATGGCCCAGGGAGCGGCCCAGGTGGTCGGCCAGTTCCCGCAGGGACAGGAACTGGGTGGACATGGCCAGATACTGGGCCGACTCGAAGCGCAGCCCCTGGAGCAGAGCCAGGGATCCCACCACGGCCAGGTGAACCGCGATAAGAGCCGTACGGTCGATGAGGCCCTCCCGGACCGACCAGGGCGGCCAGAGTTTCATCGTTCCGATTTGGCCTTGGGCCTGGTCCACTCCGGCCGGGGCAGCCCCAGCTTCAGGGCCAGATCGTTATAGAGGTTGCGCCGGGGGGTGCCGATGATCTCCCGGGCAAAGCCCACCTTGAGCCGGAACAGAAAGAAATAGGTCAGGGGGTGGGCCGGGTTGATGAACTGGTCGCAGAGAAGGTGGACCAGCCAGCCCGTGAGCAGCCCCAGGGCCAGGCTGTGGGGCAGCAGCCCGGGCAGAACAAGAAGGGCCAGCAGCCACAGCTCGTAGCTGTGGGCCAGCAGAAAGTGCCGCTTGACCCCGCCGCCGTAGCAGTAGTCGAACATGTGCTTCAGGGAGCGGAACCCGCCGTAGGACAGGGTGTAGTCCAGCACATGGTCCACATCCACCAGCACCGTGACCGCTCCGGCCGTGAGTCCGGCCAGGGGGGAGCCGGTGGCCAGACCCACGGCCAGGGTGAGGGGGATCGCCGAAATAAAGTGCTGCCTGGAGGTCACGGTTCAGTCGGACCCCTCCAGGGCCACAAGAACCGGTTTTTGCCAGTAAAGGTTCTCATACGGTCCTGATTTGCCTCCGGCAATCAGTCTGATGCTTCCTTCGGCCAGGTCGTCGCGGTCCAGTTCCACCCGGATGTCCTGCCAACTCTCCGCCCGGCCCGGCCCGGCCGGATAGACCCCCTGGGCCAGAACCGTTTCGGTTCCGTCCGCCTGGACCAGCTCCACCCGAAAGGGAATTTCCGTTTTTTGAGAAAGCACCGCCCAGGGCGGTCCGCCCAGGGCCGTGAGCAGAAAGACCCTGCCCTGGGGCGCTTCTTTTGCTTCCAGTACAAGGGTGTTTCCAGGCTTGACCTTGTAGACCGCCTCGGACCGCTTGCCCAGGGACAGCGCCCAGGGCGCGGCCTGGCCGCCTTCCCCGGCCGGCTTAAGGGGTAGGCGGGAGACACCCTCCAGGGGCTGGACCAGCTCCTGTGACAAAAGGCTCTGCCACACGTTTTCCGAGGCCAAAGCGTAGCCCTCGTCGTCGAAATGGCAGGAGTCGTAAAAGGAGTCCATAACCTCCATCAGATCGCTCTCCAGGGTGGTGTCCACCCACTTGATCCGGTCCTGGCCGCGCAGCCTTTCAAGAAGATTAAGGTAGGACCTGCGGATGGTCTCCATCCGGGCCCCCTGGTTCTTTCCCAGGGCCGAGGGCCCGCAGTAACGGAAGGGCTGGACGGCCAGGAGAAACCTGCCCCCCTGGCTTTCGGTCAGGAGCCGGGCCCGGTCCACGTTGGCCAGGAAGCGCTCCACCCCCTTGTCGGTCGGGAAAGAACCGGGTGCGGCCAGGTCGGCCTCGGCCTCCCGGGGCATGGTGCCGGGAGCCTGGCCGACGGGGGCCCGGGGCAAATTTCGGCCCAGGCCGGTGAGCCAGCGGTAGCCCCGCGAAGAATCAGAAACACGCTCGTGGATCAAAAGCAGCAGTTGCCGGGCCGATCTGGAGATAGTGGCCGTGTGGCGGGCTCCGAAAGCGGTCTGGTCCACGGCCCATCCGGTTCGGCGTTTCACCTCTTCCCCGGAGCAGCCTGGGGCCAGAAGCCCGATTTGGCCCTCGGCGTAGTAGCCTGGTTCGTGGGAAAAGACCAGGTCGTTCCAGCCGCTGAACATAATCACCAGGTCCGGCCTGGTCTCCAGGAGATTGACCAGAATGGAAAGCTCGGTGACGCTGGTCAGGGCGGGCAGGCCCAGGTTGTAGATCTCGGCCTGGCGGCCGGTTCCGGCCAGCCCAAAGAGGCGGTTCAGCCGCCGTTCCAACTGGCCCTGGAGGGTGAAACCGTCTCCCCCGCCCGGAGTGCCGAAAGCCACCGAACCTCCGGTCATCAGAACCCGGAACACATTCCCGGGTTTTTCCAGACTGAAATCCCGGCCCCGGAAGCCGTAACTGTTTATGGAGATGGTTTGGCCGTCGTAACATCGGCGGTTCCAATGGGCCTCCCGCTCCTGTCTGCCCTGCTCCAGCCGGGCCCGGCGCCAGCCCAGCTCTCCCGGCGTGGGGCGGGTAATGGTCCGCTCCGGTCCCAGGTCCTGGGCGGTGGTTTTCAGACTCAGGGCTATGGTTCCGCTCAGTTCCAGGGCAAAGAGCACCAGGCAGACGGAAAAGAGGCTCAGGGCCGCGTGGCCTTTTGGCCGGGCTCCCCACAGGGCGGCCAGCCCCGCGCTCAAGGCCGTGGCCAGGGCCAGGGTGACCAGATGCCGGGAGGGATCGGGCAGGACCAGGGCCGGCGCGGCCAGGAAACCAAAGGCCGCCACAACCCCGGCCAGGACAGCCCGCCCGCTGAGTTTTCTTTGCCTGAAACTGAGCCGCAGCAGGGCCCGGCCGCTTAGAGCCAGCAGGGCGAACCCCAGGGCGGCCAGCAGGGATTCCCAGGACCATGCCCCCAGGTTCAGCCTGGCCCAGGCCAGGCCCATGATCGCCCCGGAGACCAGGGCCAGGGCCGTGCCCCAGGTCCCTTTGAGGAGCAGCTCCAGGAGCCGACCGGACCTGAGGCTCAGGCCCCACAGAACCAGGGCTGACAGGGCGTAGATCAGGGTGGCGAAGGCTTCCGAGGGGTGCAGGGCGGCCAGGAGGGCCGCCAGGGCGGCCCACCACAGCCAGCCCGAGACACCGAACATTGCGCCAGAGGGGAAGGTTTTGCTTTTGTCTTTCCTGGGCCGGCTCATGCTCCTGATCCCTATTTAATCAGCGTAACGGACAGCCAGGTCGGTAAAGGACAGATTGGCCCCCCGGATATCCTCCCGGGAGCGGGACGAGGGGCTTTCCAACTCCAACCTGTATCTTAAAAAAAGCCTGCTCCCGCCCGGCCCTCCTCCGGCGGACTCCGGGGTCAACCGGGCCGCCGCCAACCGGCGGCGGTGGCCCCCCCGGTCCAGATAGACCGGGCGCCACTCCCGCCCGTCCAGGGAGGCCTGGAGAGCGGTGGATTCGGTGGGGTCCCAGGAGGTGTGGATATCCCGGAAATAGGCCTCCATCCAGGGCCGGCCGAAATCAAAGGCAAAGACCATCTCCCCCTTAGGCGCTGCCGGAGAGACGCCCACCGGCCCCTCCGCCAATCCGCGCAGGGCCGGATCCGCCCGGTCCAGGTGCGGGTCCTGGGTCCATCCCGGGTCGAACCTCTGGGTCCAGCGGAAGTCGGGCCGGCCGGAGCCGAGCATGTTGAACAGGACCCAGTTCAGGGAGACGGTCCAGTTGCGGTCCCTGGGGATTGCCGGAGCGGCCACCGGGTCGGCGGCCAGATGGGTTATCCCACGCTGATAGGTCCACTCCCAGTCCAGATACATTATCGGCCAGCGGGAACAAGCCTCCTCCAGGGTGGGGGTTTGGCGCAGGGCCGCCACCTCCTCCGGGGGCAGAAAGACGTTACCCAGATAGATGTCCATCTTGGGAGGGCGGCCGAACTGGTCAACCACCGTGTCCTTGTCCACATAGATAATGAACCGGATGTCGCTGAGGGCCTTGTGGCGGCGGGCCGCGGTCCAGGCCGTTTCCACCATCTTCCGGTTGACCCGGGCGTGGTCCTCTGGCGAGACCACCAGGACCATGTCGCCCTTGCGGTCGAATACCTTGAGGCCCTTGTCCAGGGCCTGGACCCTGAGCCAGTAGCCTCCGCCCACCAGGACCAGGGCGGTCAGACTCAGTCCAAAACCCCAGCGTCCCGCCAGGAGGCTCTTAAACCGGGCCATGCCCCTCCAAAGCCCCCACCCGGCGCTCCAGGGCGACCAGGCGGGTCTCTGTCCGGGACAGCCGGTCCAGGTCGTTCTCCACCATGTCCTTGATCATCTGCTCAAAGGAGATGCGCGGCTGCCAGCCTAGCTTTTTCTTGGCCTTGGACGAGTCGGCCTGGAGCAGGTCCACCTCGGCCGGGCGCAGGAACCGGGGGTCGATCCTGACGTACTGTTCCCAGTCGTCCAGACCGGCGGCCTCGCAGGCCGCGGCCACCAACTCCCTGATGGAGCGGGTTTGGCCGGTGCCGATGACGAACTCCTCGGCCTCCTCCTGCTGGAGCATGAGCCACATGGCCTCCACGTAGTCTCGGGCGTCGCCCCAGTCCCGCCGGGCGTCCAGGTTGCCCAGGGCGATGTGGTCGGTCAGGCCCAGCTTGATCCGGGCGATGCCGTCGGTGACCTTGCGGGTCACGAACTGGATCCCCCGGCGGGGCGATTCGTGGTTGAACAGGATCCCGGAGCAGGCGTACATGCCGTAGGACTCGCGGTAGTTGATGGTCAGATGGTGACCGAAGACCTTGGCCACACCGTAGGGCGAGCGGGGATGGAGGGGGGTCTTCTCGTTCTGGGGCGTCTCAGACACCTTGCCGAACATCTCCGAGGAGGAGGCCTGGTAGAACCGGATCTTGGGGTTGACCAGGCGGATGGATTCCAGGACCCTGGCCACGCCCAGACCGGTCAACTCCGAGGTCAGGAGCGGCTGACCCCAGGAAAGGGCCACAAAGGACATGGCCGCCAGGTTGTAGACCTCCTCGGGCTGGAACTCCTCCAGGGCCCTCATGATGGAGGACTGGTCCAGGAGGTCGCCGTAAAAAAACTCTACCCGGTCCTGGAGGTGTTCGATCCTGGTTAGGCTGGAGTTGGCCGTCTGACGGATCAGCCCGGCCACCTTGTAACCTTTGGAAAGCAGCAGCTCGGCCAGATAGGAACCGTCCTGACCGGTGATCCCGGTAATCAACGCTCGGGGCATATGGTCTCTTCCTTGTTTCAATTGTGATATGTTTCATCCGCAACGAAAACGATCGCCTGGACGCCGATGGCCCGGCGGCCGTATTTATTGTTGGGTGATTGGCGACACCCCAAATTAACCTGTTGGCCGGGCCGGGTCAAGCTCCCGACTGGGTTCCAGGAGCCAAATCCGGTAGCCGTTCTTTCTGCTGATCAACTTGGGCGGTTGCCCGGTTATCTCCGGCCAGGACAGGGCCAGCCGGGCCAGGGAGTTGGTCTTGGTCTCCACGATGTAGATCCTGTCGCCTGCCAGCTCCCCCCGGCGCAGGATGAGCCCCTGGCCCAGCCCGGCCCGGGTCAGGTAGTAGGCCAGGGGGGCCTCGTCCGGAACATCGGCCAGAACCCGGTCGGTCTTGTCCAGGTGGTACTTGTCCACCAGTTGGGCGGCCACCTCCTGGGCCTGGACCAGACCGCCCTGGCCGGGCCCGTCGATCCGGCCTTGGGAGGTCAGATAGCCCCCGCAGCCCACCAGGGCCAGCAGGGCCGCCCAAGCCAGGGTGGGGCTGGGATCGGTTCTTTTCCAGAGACGGAAGATCGCCCCGATCCAAAGGAAGTGGATCAGGGGGATGAGGTACATGAAAGTTCTGGCCGGGGCCCTGACTCCCTGGAGCACCTCCGCCGCAAAGGACCAGACTCCCAGAAAAACAACAAAGATGAAGGAGCGGTTAAGGCCTCGCCAAAGAATTACCAGCCCGGCCAGAAGGGTCAGGCCCAGGACCGCGAACCCGTTGCCGTAAAGGGGCCAGGCATACCCGAACACCTCCGGGATCTGGAAGGCGGCGGATTTGGCGGCCGGTAACAGCCCGGCGGCAACGGTGTGCTCGTTGGAGATGATGGGCCCCAGGCCGCCCTTGAGGAGGGCGGGCAGGTACCACACTCCGCCTATGGCCGCGCCAGCGGATATAAGCAGGAAGCGTCCGGCCCGCTCCTTGATCCGTCCCCGGACCAGGGCCGTTGCCAGGACCAGCCCGGCCAGAGCGTAAAGCTGGCTGAGCACCGAGGCCACGGCCAGCCCGGCCAGTATCCCGGCCAGGAAAAATCCGCCCCTCCGGTTCTCCTCCACTCCCCTCCAAGTATGGTAAAAGGCCCACATAAGCAGGAGGACGGCCAGGCTGTAGCCCCTGGCATCCGTTGAGTAGGCCGTGAGCCAGGCTGTGCAGCCGGCCATGGCCGCGGTCAGGAGGCCCTGATTTGGCCCCAGAATCCGGCGGCCGATATAGCCCAGGGAGGGGATCAGGGCCCATCCGGCCAGGAACGCGGGCAGCCTGACGGTCCATTCCCCCGGACCCCAGATGGAGGTGGAGAGCTTGACCAGGAACGAGTGAAGGAGGTGGTTGTTGGGCGAATAAACGGACAGGATCTCCAGCAGCGACCGGTCTTGGAGAAACAGAAAGGTGGTGGCCTCGTCGGTCCGCATGGGTTCGCCCAGATATGCCAGCCGGAACAACCCCGCCCCGGCGATGATGCCGATCCAGGCCGGGCCGGTCCACCAGGAGGAGGCCAGGGAGGATCTGTCGCGGTTGGAAATCATCCGATTAGGGCTTTGAAGCCGAGGGAAAACCCCGGCGGGCCATGACGATAATGGGGCCGAATTTCCGGATCTCTTGGTAGCGCCCGCCGGCTCCGTTGTCCAGAAGGGCGCGGTAGTATTCCCCGGCCAGTTCCCGCTGGGCCGGCCGCATGAGCCCGGCCGCATTGTCGAACCGGACATAGCGTCGGTAAAATCCCTGGTTGAGGACGATCAGGTCCGGCTTGAGGGACTCCAGCAGAGCCGGGCTGGGCTCCCACTCCTCCCTGGCAAAGGTGAAGACCAGGGGGATGTAGATGTAGGGATCGTGGAGGATGACCGTTTCCGGGGCGAATGTCTTTCCCAGATAGCGGCCCGTCTCCATGGCCGGGCTGTGGGCGTTGGCGGCCACGTCCTTTTGCAGCTGAAGCCCGTAGGCCGTGCCGTGTTTCAGTCCGGGGATGAGCAGCAGGGCGGCCAGAGCAAAGCCCAGCCACCCCCGGCGGCCCACCTTACCCAGAAACCGGCCCAGTCCGGCCAGTCCGGCCGCGCCCAGCCAGATCAGGGCGGGCAATATCTGGACGGCGTGGCGCGGTTTGGGCGCGTTAAAGGAGTGGGTCAGATAGAGCAGGTTGAACAGAATCCACCCGGCCAGCAGAGAAGCGATCCAGCGGTCGGCCCGGTGGCGAGGCCTGACCATAAGAAAAGCCAAGCCCAGCCCGGAGAGGAGGGTCCCCAGCCAGCCCCAGAACCCCGGAGAGACCACGGTCTTGAAGAAGAAGAGGCCCTCCGGCACATAGCTGTGCTTCATCCGGACCGTCTCGTTGAGGAACCAGGCCGCCACCGGACCGGGGTTGAAAAAGGCGGCAGAGTTGGCCGCGAAAAACCCGGCCCCGAAAAGCAGCATTGCCAGGGCCGTGGCGGTCAGGGTGCCGCACAAAATGGGCCATCGCCCAAGCAGGCCCTTGCGCCGGGCCAGCCAGCCCAGAACCAGGAGCAGCCCGCCCCCGGCGGCCAGGGCCCAGCCCAGCAGGGGCATGGAGCCGACCCAGAAAGGCAGGGCCTCTGTGCCGCCGGTTTCCAGGGCCACCAGCTGTCCGGCCTTGGCCAGCCTCTCCGGGGTGGCCATGAGGACCACGGCCAGGCCGCCCCCGACCATCAGGCCGCAGAGCGCGATCAGGGAAGCCAGGGCGTGTCTGGGCCGGGACCAGGAGGGTGCCGGGTTGGCCAGGTTCAGGGCCAGCAGAGCCAGGGGCAGGAAAAGAACGATGATGCCGGAGTTGAGTTTGATCCCGGCGGCCAGACCGGCCGCGGCCGCCCCGCCCAGGACCAGGGCCGGCCGGTTTTTTCGGAGCCCCAGGAGAAGCAAACCCCAGGCCGCGATCAGCCCGGCCAGGCCCAGGGTGTCGGGGTGGATGGTCTTGGACCAGCGGAGCAGCAGGGGCAGGGCGCAGCCCAGCCCCATGGCCGCCGCGGCCGCTCCGGGGCCGAACAGGGCACGGGCTCCCAGGGCCAAGCCGGCCAAGCCGGCCAGGCCGCCTATGACAGACATGGTCCGCAACAGCAAGGCCACGTGGTGCGGGTCGGTAAGTCCGGTCAACCTGAGCGCAAGATAAGGCGCCTGAAAGTAGAGGGAGCCGTACTTGTACACTCCCGGGTCCAGGGAAGACCTCTCCAGCATGGAGTTGAGGGTCTCCACAATGGCGGTCTCGTCTCCGCCGAAAGTGCGGATCATGGCCATGTCGTCGATGTTGGCCCTGGCCATGGGCCAAACCAGCCAGACGAACAGGATCAGGCCCAGGGCCGAAACCGCGGCTTCGGTTCTGAATCTCACCGGTCGGTTTCCGGCTTCAGACTCCACAACCTGGGGGTCAGGTCGTCGGCCTGAAAAAGAAAATACTCCCCGGCCACGGTCCGAAGCGGGGAGTACGACTCCCGCAGGACCCGCCACAGGTCGTCTCCGTGCAGGGCCAGGAGGGCCCCGCCCGAGACCAGGTTCAGGCCGGGCCCGGGCGCGCCGTTGGGCTCAAGGCCCGGGTGGTGCTTTTCGGCCCACCTCTCCGCCTCGTCCCAGCCCTGGCCCGCGCTCAGATCGTAGGCGGCCAGGTACTTGTACTTGGCCGTGGGCCGCACCGTCTCGTTGAAATAGGAGATGTAGTGGGGAAAGCTGCTCAGGGTGGAAAAGGCCAGCCACAGGGGCAGCAGGACCATGGCAAATATATGGGCAAAAGACCACCTGCTCTTGGAGGCCAGGAAGAACCGGCCGCTGAAGAGGATCATCAGGGGCACGGCCACCAGAACGTACTTGATGCCCAGCTGGACCGTGTTGCTGAAACTCAACCGCAACAGAACCACCACCAGGGGAGCCATGAGCCAGGCGTCGTCAGGGGTGGCCTTGCGTCTCCATCTCAGGAACAGGGCCAGGCCGAAAAGGATCAAGAGAGCCAGGGGCAGCTTCCAGAGCAGACCTTGGAAGTAGTACCCGGCCCAGCCCATGTGCCGGGCCAGCCCTTTGAGGTAGACCAGCCCGATGGTCATGGAGTTCTGATCGTCGAAGATGACCTGGTCCAGGCCGTTGGCAAACTCCAGGGGCAGGGGCAGGGGCAGGTTGAGAAGGAACCCCGGCAGGTTCCGCAAGGGCGCGGAGACCGGGTCCACCTGGGCCAGGGAGGCCCCGAAGCCCTGCCAGCCGAACCCGGTGTTGATCACGGCCAGCCCGATGACCAGCCACAGGGTCAGGACCCCGGCGGCCTTGGCCGTGCGACGGAATATCTCCCCCCAGCGGCCCTGGCCGATCCGCTCCCGGGTTTGGGGCCAGGTTTCCAGAAACCAGGCCAGGGGCGCCGCCAGGGCCAGGAACACGGCCGTGTTTTTGATGAGCTGGCAGAGCCCCAGCATAACCCCGGCCAAAATCAGCCTGCCCGGGCCTGGCTCGGCCACGTACCTTCGGCAGAAATAAAGGGCCGCCACAAACCCCAGGGCCAGCCAGCCGTCGCTGATGATCAGGGTCAGGGAGGCGGCCAGGTTGGGGCTCAGGGCCAGGAGGAACAGCAGGATCAATCCGGGCAAAGGCCCATATAATCGCCTGGCCCAGAGATAGAAGATCAGGGCCAGGCCCGGAGTCAGGAGCAGGATGGGCGCGAACCGGGCCCAGAACAGATAGGCCTGGTGGGGGGCCTTGGGTTCCACCGGGCCCGCGGACCGGCTGATCAGGGTAAAGGGCCATATTTTCAGTTTTTCTCCCAGATACTGGGGCAGAACGTTGACCACCTGGCCCGGCATCTTGGAGTTGAACATGGCGTTGTCGTCGCGCTGAAAGGAGCCCTCAAACAGAATTTGGTGGGCGTAGAGGTAGTAGGTCCGCTCGTCTCCGGCAGGGCTCTGGCGGGCCGCCACTCCGGCCAGAAATACGACCTGGCCGATCAGAAGAACCGCCACCAGGGCCAGCTCTGTGCGGCGGGTCAGCCAGCCCGGGGGGGAGGCGGGGCGGATCATCTCAATGGCCGGGGCTTGGCTCACTTCTCTCCGTCGAGCAGAGGTATGGCGGTCCGGACCAGGCGGCAGCCGTGCTCCGGGTGGCGCAGGGTGGGCTGGTAAAAAAAACGCCAGCCGCAGCGGGCCGTATCCGGGGTGGAGTTATAGGAACCGCCCCGCAGGACCCGGTAGAGCCCTCTGGTGGGGCCGTTGGGGTCGCCCTCCGCAGGGCCGGGGCATGACCGGGGGCTGTAGCTCTCTTGGCACCACTCGTAGAGATTGCCCAGCATGTCGTAAAGGCCCAGCTTGTTGGGCGACTTTCCGGCCACGGGATGGGGCCGCCCCTGGGAGTTGGCCCGGACCCAGGCCGCGGCCTCCAACTCATCCGGGGCCATGGCAAACCCTTCTCCTCCGGCCCGGCAGGCCGCCTCCCATTGAGCCTCCTTGGGCAGGGAGTAAATGTTCCTGCCCACCGTGCGGTTGAGCCGGGCGGCCAGGTTCAGGGCGTCGCCGTGACTCAGGCCGTGGGCCGGGAGGGAGCTCTCTTCTTCTTTGATCCGCCCGAACCGGTCGTCCACGCCCAGGCCGGCCCATTGGGTCCGGGTCGCCTCGGTGGTCTGGATATAAAAAGCGTCCAGGTCCACGAACCCCGGCCCGGTCTCGTCCGTCTCCGGGCCGTGGCAGACCAGGTGCCTCCCGGCCGGGACCAGGACGAACTCCATCCCCTGAGAGGTGACGATCCGGGAGGGAAGACCCTGGGCCGGAACCGGGGAGGAGCAAAAGACAACGCTCCAGGAAATGAAGATGACGATCAGAAAACGGCGGATGGCGGTCACGATCCCTTTTTTTGGGCCACGAAAACCAGCTCCTCGCCCAGGCCCCAGCGGGCCAGGAGGCGGTGCAAATGATATTCCTGGGCCAAGACCCATGTAACCGGGGAATTGATCTCGACCTCTGCGGGGTCGTAATCCACGGGCGCCGGACCCCGGCCGGCGAGCTTGCGGACTTTGTTGAGGACCACCTGAAAAAGAGCCCGGTGGTTGGCCATGTGCTCCCCGGTGTGGGTGTAGACCATCTCCAATCCTGCTTTGGCGAAAATAGCGGTGAGGGTCTTGGAGGTGTAATGGAATCGATGGTGGGGCAGGGTCAGGAAAAAC
Organism: Desulfarculia bacterium; assembly: GCA_963662305.1. Taxonomy (GTDB): domain Bacteria; phylum Desulfobacterota; class Desulfarculia. The sequence goes on from OY759352.1 coordinate 1,555,909, forward strand.
CACTCCGGCCCGTCCAGACGCCTTTTCAGCGAACCGAAATTGGGGACAACTCCCAGAAGGTGTCCCCCGGGGACCATTATCCGGTTTATTTCCTGGAGAAAGTCTAGAGGTTCCGGAATATGCTCCAATGTGTGGCGGATCAGGACTGCGTCCCAGTGGGCCCGGGGCAGATCCAGATCGGTCAATTCCCCCACCAGAACCTGCAGGCCGCTGTTTTTGTGGACCTGCTCCGCACCCGGCTCGGACAGGTCCACTCCGGTGGTGCGGTAGCCCGCCTCCCTGGCTTTTTTGAACAGCCAGCCCTGGCCTACCCCGATCTCCAGAAAACGGGCCGGAGGGGGTACATACTCCAGGGCCAAGTTAAGGGGGCGCTCCAGGATCTCATGATACCTGCCCTGGGGGTTGAAAGGCTGGGCCAGGGCGTAATCGGCATCGTAGAGTTTTTTTAGCCCAGGCCGGGAGATGTGGTCTACGGTCCGAACCAGGCCGCAGGTGCGGCACTGGGCCACCAGAGCCTCTCTCCTTGAATAAATGGGCTTGAGCCCATTGTTGCCGCAGAGGGGGCAGGGCCCCATCGCCGACAGATCCGCCATGCTCCAGGAGGGATCTCTATCCAAAACTAATCCTCCAACCCTTGGATGATGGGGGTTATCTTGCGGCAGAAGATTCCCAAGTCGCGGCAGGTCTCTTCCACATCCTTGAACTCATAGGGACCTTCCCTGAGGATGGCGATGTAGAGCCCTTTGACCCTCAGCTTGGGAGCCACCTGGCCCAGAACTTGCCTGCCGCCCAGAACCTTCAGCCCGTGGATCTGGAGGCCGTGCAGGGAGGGGTTGTCGTCCAAAAAGCCCACGGGGCGCTTTTTAAGGCGGGGGTTGTTTCTGAACTCCCGGACCAGCAGGTCCCCTCCGTCCCCGGCTCCCAGGATCAGCACCGGCTCGGCCTCGGGGTTGGAGGACATCCGCTGCACCGCAAAATATTCCCGCAAGACCCGGTGGCTGACCCGGACCCCCCCGATGAGGAGCAGGGTCAGAGGGTAGTCCATCATGAGCAGACCCAGGGGGGGACGGTCGTCGCCGAAGAGGATGATGATCAGGCCCATGGATACGGCCCAACCCAGGCTCACCGCCTTGAAGACCTTGGCCAGGTCGTGGATGGAGACGTGGCGCCAATCACCCCGGTACAGGCCGAAAAAGGCGAAGGCGGCCAGCTTGACCAGGATCACCAGGGGCAGGGTCTCGGCCGCCAGATGGATCTCCCAGGTGTTCAGGGTCCGTCCGAACCGGAGCATGTAGCCCAGGAAAAGGGCCACGGCCAGAAGGGTGGTGTCGACCGTGATCTGGAAGATCTGCTTCTTGAAGGTCAGCACCGTGGCCAGGAGGGGGCTCTTGCTCAAGAATCTCCGGGCCCGCTTTTCCGAGGGGTCGTAGACCTTCACCCCGCCCAGGAAGATCCCGAACATGGCCAGGCCCACGGCGAACAGGGCCAGGACGACTAGGGCCGCGCCGAAACCCAGGTCGTCCCACAGCACGGCCACCCCGCCGAAGGCAGCGGCCACGGCCATGAGCACCAGGACAGCCTTGCGTTCCGACAGGCCCAGAAAGACCAGCCGGTGGGAGGAGTGGTCCCGCCCGCCCTGGGCGATGGAGCGACCGATGCGGGTCCGGTCAAAGGAGACCAGGGTGGTGTCGAAGATGGGTACGGCCAGAAGAACCACCGGCAGGAGCAGGGAGGCCATGAGGTTGGTGGCCTCGTGCCAGGTCCCGGTGATGGTCAGGACCGACAAAGAGAGCCCCAGAAAAAGGCTGCCGCAGTCGCCCATAAAAATCTTTGCCGGGTTGAAGTTGAAGACCAGGAAGCCCAGGGAGGCCCCGGCGATAAGCAGGCCGAAAATGGCCACAAAAGGCATGTCGGCCGTGACCGCGTAGACAAAGGAGCAACCTGCGGCCACAAAGGTGATCCCCGAGGAGAGCCCGTCCATGTTGTCCAGGATGTTGACCGCGTTGGTGATGCCCACGATCCAGAGGATGGTCAGGAACACGGCCAGGGGCGGAAAATCGATGATTTTGATCCTGACTCCGAAGGAGACCACCAGAGTGGCGATGAGAACCTGGATCAGAAACTTGCGCTGAGGGGCGATTTCGATAAGGTCGTCCACCAGACCCAGGGTGAACACGGCCGCGCCGCCCAGGAGGATGCCCAGGGTCTCCCTGGTCCAGGGAACCAGCAGGGAGTAAGGCAGGGCCACGGCGATGAAGATGGCCACCCCGCCCAGCAGGGCGGTGGGCCGGCGGTGCCAGCGGTCCTCCCGGGGTTGGACCACCATGCCCTTGGCCCGGGCAACCTTGATCACCAGAGGAGTCAGGGCCAGGGACAGGCCCAGGCTTAAGATAAAGGCGGCGATGTAGGTCAGGTTCAAGAGCGATCCTTCTCAAAGGCGATCACGGAGGAGATGATGCCCCGGATGTCCGTGCTGGGCTCATAGCCGATGGCGGCCTTGATCTTGGACAGGTCCGGAACCCTGCGGCGCATGTCCTCGAAACCCTCCTCGTAGGCCTGGTCGTAGGGGATCAGCTCGATGGGGGAGTCGGCCCCGGCCATCTCCTTGACCAGCCCGGCCAGTTCCAGGATGGATATCTCCTGGTCGGAGCCCACGTTGTAGACCTGGCCGACGGCTGTGTCCAGAAGGCTCAACTCCACCAGGGCGTTGACCACATCGCCCACAAAGGAGAAGCAGCGGGACTGATTGCCGTCGTCGTACACGGTCAGGGGCTCTCCGGCCAGGGCCTGGCGGACGAAGGTGGGCAGGACCATGCCGTAGCGGCCGGTCTGCCTGGAGCCCACGGTGTTGAACAGCCGGACCACCACCACGGGCAGTCCCTTCTCCTTGTAATAGGCCAAGCCCAGAAACTCGTCCACGGCCTTGGAGGCGGCGTAGGACCAGCGGCCCTTGGTGGTGGGGCCCATGACCAGGTCGTCGCCTTCGGAGAAGGGCACCTTGTTGGCCTTGCCGTAGACCTCGGAGGTGGAGGCCAGGATCACCTTCTTGCCTTTTTTGGCCGCCTGGACCAGGACCGCCTCGGTTCCGCCGATGTTGGTGCTGATGGTCCGTACCGGAGAATCCACGATCAGCCTGACTCCGACGGCCGCGGCCAGGTGAAAGACCACGTCGGCCCGGTCCACCAACTCGGCCAGAAGGGGCGCGTTGAGAATGGTGTCGATGACGTAGTCGAAGCCCGGGTCGGATTTGAGATGGGCGATGTTGTCCATGGCTCCGGTGGACAGGTCGTCGATGACCGAGACCTTGTGGCCCCCGCCCAGGAGGGCCTCGGCCATATGGGAACCGATAAACCCGGCTCCGCCGGTGATCAGGGCTTTCATTCTTTTTTCTCCTCGCGTTCGTGGCGGCAGCTCTTGCCGGGGTCGGGCAGGTCCAGCCTTTTTTCGAAAAATTTCAGGGCCTGCATGGCCACATAGATGCCTAGGGCCAGAATGCCCACAGTCAAAAGGACATAGGTCTTGGGCAGGACCGCCAGCAGGGTCGCGGTAAAGCCCAGATAGAGGCTGGCGTACAGGAAGAACATGACCACCTGCCGGGGAGTCAGGCCCAGACGCAGAAGACGGTGGTGAAGATGGTAGCGGTCGGCCTTGAGCGGGCTGACCCCGTTGCGGGAGCGCCTCAAAAAGGCCAGCCCCGTATCCAGAATGGGGATGCCCATGGCCACCAGAGGCACCAGCAGGGAGAGGGTGGTGGTTCCCTTGCGGTTTTCGATCAGGGAGATGGCCGCCAGGGCGAAGCCCAGGACCAGGGAGCCGCAGTCGCCCAGGAATATCTTGGCCGGGGGGAAGTTGTAGACGTAGAACCCGGCCAGAGAACCTCCCAGAATGGCGGCGAAAAAAAGGACCCGGCCCTCGTCGGCCCGGATGGAGACGGCGGTCAGGGTGGCCAGGGAGACCACCACGATTCCGGCGGCCAGACCATCCACCCCGTCGATCAGGTTGATGGCGTTGGTCACCAGCAGGACCCAGACCAGGGTAAAGGGCAGGCTCAGCCAGTTCAGGTCGATGGTGTCGCCGAAGGGGTGGGTGATGGCCCCCACCCGGAAATCGAAATAGTAGAGGATCAGCCCGCCCAGGAGCTGAACCCCGATCTTGCCCCAGGGGCCTATGTCCTTGAGGTCGTCCCATAACCCCAGCAGCCCCACCACCAGGCAGCCCAACCCCAGGCCCAGGCTCAGTCCGGGAGTGACCTCGAACAGAGCCCCGCTGTAAAAATGGTTGACCGCCAGGGCGGTTAAAAAGGAGATCAGCACGGCCAGGCCTCCGGCCGTGGGCACCGGCTGGTCGTGGAGTTTCCGGCGTTCGTCGGGCAGATCCAGTATTCCCAGGGCGGTGTTGATCTTGATGACCAGGGGAGTCAAAAGCAGACTCAAACCCAGAGGCAGACCGAAAAGCAGAATATACTTCAAGATTTTTTCCTGAAGGCCTTCAACGCCGACATGAGGCCGAACCTTAGGCCGATGACCAGATCGGCGACCATGAGCAGGGGGCCAAGTCCGCGGTAGTGTTTATGAACAAAACGGATCATACTCCGATGCCTGATACGGAGCAAGACAAAGGAGCTTTTATCCTTGGATATTCCGATCTCGTGGAAGATCGTGGCTTGGGGCCAGTAGACCACCTTGAACCCGGCCTCTTTGATCCTCTTGCACCAGTCCACATCCTCGTGAAACAGAAAGAAGCCCCCGTCCAGTGGGCCGGCCGCCTCCACGGCCTCCCGCCGGACCATCAGGGCCGCCCCGGAGAGCCAGTCCACCTCCCTTTCGGATTCGTGGTCCCAGTCCGAAAGGAGATACCGCCGGGAGAGGGCGTTGCCCGGAAAGATCCTGGTCAGGAGGGAGTAGCGGTGAAACAGCAGGGTGGTTGGCCCCTGGGACGAGCGGGCCGAGAGCTGAACCTGGCCGGAGGGGTCCAGGATCCTGGGGCCCAAGGCCCCCACCCGGGGATGTCCGGCCAGGTAGCCGCCCAGAGCCGAGAGGGCCCCTTCCTCCACCCGGGTATCCGGGTTGAGGAGCATGAAAAAATCGCCTCCGGCCCTGGCCAGAGCCTGGTTGCAGGCTCTGGCAAAGCCCAGATTGGCCCGGTTTTTCAAGTAAGCCGGACCGGGGTGGACCTTTTGGACCTTTTCCAGGGAGCCGTCGGAGGAGGCGTTGTCCACCACCAGGATCTCCAGAGGGGTCCGGTCCGCTTCCCTGGCCAGGTCGTCCAGGCAATCCAGCAGGGCCTGCCCGGAGTTGTAGTTGACCAGAATGACCGAGATCAGGGGCTTGCTCATGCGGCCCCGCCGTCCTGCGCCCTGGGCCGCAACCGGCCCACTCTGCGCCACACGGCCGCCTCTTCCCGGCGGCCCAGGAGAGAGCAGCGCAGGCTCTGCCAGGCCGAGGCGGTCCTGAGCATGATCCTTAAAATGGGCAGTTTACCATTAAGGTTCTTGGCAAAGTAGTCCAGCATGGACTGGTACCTGGCCAGTCGGGCGATCTCCGGGGCCGTATCGGAACTGGCCCCGATGCGATGGCCCACCCTGGCCTGGGGGATAAGCCAGGTCTGGAAGCCCAGTCTTTTGAGGCGCAGGCAGAGGTCCTTTTCTTCGTAGTAGAGAAAAAACCTCTCATCCAGGCCCCCGGTCCTGTCCCAGGCCTCTCTTTTGACCATCAGGGCCGCGCCGGTGCAGTAGTCCACCTGGCGGGCCTGGGTATGGTCGTCCAGTTGGCCGAATTTGGCCCGCAGAAATGAAGGGGCCAGCTTTTTGGCCAGGGGCAGGGGGATGATCTTCTTCAGCCCCAGCAGATGCCCGGCCGACTGGAACAGGGTGGGGAAGGCATAGGCCGAGGTCTGCAAAGAGCCATCCGGGTTGACCAGCCTGGGCCCGGCCGCGCCCATATTGGGGGCTTTGTCCAGCTTACCGGCCAGAATCTCCGGGGCGGCGTTGTCCGGCAGAAGGTATGTGTCCGGGTTGAGGAGGAACAGAAACCGACCCGAGGCCCTTTGCGCGGCCTGGTTAACGGCCTTGGCAAAGCCCAGGTTGTCCTTGTTTTTGATAAGGATTACCGAATGGTACTTCGCCTCCAGGAGTTCCGTCCCCCCCTCCGGGGAAGCATTGTCCACCAGGACGATCTCCAGGCCGCTTCCACCTTGGGCCAGGAGGGAGTCCAGGCAGGCCCGGATCTCCTTCAGGGCGTTGTAGCGGACGATCAGGACGCTGATCCGGCTCACTTGGGGAAGAGCCCCTCTTGAGAATTCTGGGCAAAAGCCCGGCCGCAGTCCGGACATTTCAGGTCCTGATCCAGGGCGGCCCCGCAGACGCAGGCCCAGCCCGTCAGCCGGGCCGGGTTGCCCTTCACCAGGCCGTGATCCGGCACATCCCTGGTGACCACTGCCCCGGCCCCCACCAGGGCGTAGCGGCCTATCTCCACCGGGCAGACCAGAATGGCCCCGGCCCCGATGGAGGCCCCTTGGCGGATGAGGATCGGGTCCCAGGGGGCCTTGGGGCCCTGGTTCCCTTGCTGGGAACGGGGCCGGTTGCGGTTGGTCAGAACACAGGCAGGCCCGAGAAAAACCTCTTCTTCAACCGTGACCCCGTCCCAGATGTAGACCCCGTTCTTGACCGTGACCCGGTCGCCCAAAACAGCTCCGCCCTCCACAAAGGCCCCTTCGCCGATGTTGCAATCGGAGCCCACCACGGCCCCTTTCATAACATGAGCAAAAGCCCATATTCTGGTTCCGTCCCCCACCTGCTCCGCTTCGCAGAGCCCCATGGGATGCACATAAACGCTCTTGTCCATCAACCGCCTCTTGACTTAAGGCGGCGTCCCAGGTGCTCCCGGAAGCCGCCGTAACGGGCCAACAACTTGAATACCTGCCAGTAATAGCGGGCCGCAGAAAGATAGGGGCCCAGCCGGGAATGATCCGCGCCGGGGTGGCGGCGTGGGGCGGCGCAGAATTCCACCAAGGGCTCCGCCACTTTTGACCAGGTCATCTCTGCCGCCAGTTTTTGGATACGGCCTTGGCAACGGGCCAGTTCCTCCGGCGATTCCAGCAGTTCCAGGATGGCCTGGGCCATGGCCTGGTGATTGTGGGGTTCCACCACCCGGCCCAGGCTTTTCTCCTCCACCAGTTCCGAAAAGTGATCGCCCCGGGTTAGAACCATGGGGATGCCGGCCCACAGGCTGTCCAAAAGTCTGGTCCGGAAAGAGAGCCTGGTCTCCAGATCCCGGCCCGAAGCCAGCAAGGCCAGGTCCGACTCCAGAAGAAATCCGGCCCGGCTGTCATAGTCCACCCAGTCGTGGTTGAAGAAAACGTGCTTGTTTAAAAGCCCCAGCTCGTGGGCCAAGTCCAGGGCCTCCTGGCTCATGCGCATGGCCGGAATCTTGGGGTTGGGATGGGCCACCCCCAAGAAAAACAACCGCACGTCCTTCCGCTGCTTGGCCGCCAGGTCCACGGCCCGGATCACGGTCAGGGGGTCGAACCAGTTCCAGATGCCGCCGCCCCAGAGGAGGACCTTGTCCTCTGCTCTGATGCCGGGCCAGACGCCTTTGAGCACAGGCTGCTTTGACCGGGGCGGTTCTTCGGGCAGGCCGAAGGGGACCAGGGAGATGAGGTCGTCCAGGTTGGGATGGGAGCGGTCCGCCTCCCAGGTCAGCCTGCCCTCGGCGGCCAGGAGCCCCAGCCAGAAATCCCGCTGCCGCGAGGTGGCGCAGAGGAAATGATCCCCCCTCCGGGCCAGCACCGAGAGACGGCGGCGCAGGTGCTCCTGGGAAAGTCGGGCCTCCCGGCGGGGGGATTCGCGGTGGAAGGCCAGCAGTTCCACCGGGTTGGGGTCGTAAAAATCCAGGACCAGGATGTGCTCGGAATCGATAAAGGGGAGCAGGGGCACGCCCAGACCCTGGCCGATGACCACCCTGGCCGGTGCGAGCAGGTTTTTCAGGCTCCGGTTCTCAAATGATCTGACCTCCAGGCCGGGTACCCGGCCCTGGTTGGGCGCGGCCAGAAAGACCCTGGTCCGGCCCTCGAAAGCCCGGCTCAGGACCCGGGTCAGTTCCACGGCCCGGATGGCCGGACCGGCCATCTTGGGGCCCACCACGTCTGAGCTGACCACGGCGATGGAGTTTCTATCCATGTCGCTCCTGAAAAAGCTCCCGGTAAAGCTCGGCGTGAGCCCGAATAAAACCCTCCTGGCTGTGGCGGGCCAGAACATGTTTCTGCCCGGCCAGACCCAGTTCCTCGGCCTGATCTGGATGACCCGCCGTCCACTGAACCGCTTTGGCCAGCCCGGCCGGGTCCCCCACTGGAAAGAGCAGGCCTCTCTCGGCCATGCTGAAATTCCCCAAAGATGGACCTTCGCCCATGTTTAGAAGCGAGGGCACGCCCCCCACCGGGGTGGAGACCACCGGTCGGCCTGCGGCCAGGGCCTCGATGAGCACCAGAGGTAGGCCCTCGTTCAGGGAGGTCAGGGCCACCAGGTCGAAACCGGGCAGCAGATCGGCTGTGCCCGGCTGCCAACCCATGAAACGGACGTCCAGCCCCAGGGCGGCGGCCTCCGCTCTTATCTCCCCCTCCAGTTCGCCCTGCCCCACCACCACCAGGGTCAGGGGCCGGGATACGGCCTTCTTTGCCAGGGCCAGGCCCCGGAGCAGGGTGCGGTGGTCCTTGATTCCGGTAAGCCGGCCGATAGAGCCCACCACGAAATTATCCGGGCCTATGCCCAACTTGTTTTTAGGATCCGCTTGGGCGGCCTGGGCAAAGGGTTCAAGCTCCAACCCCGCCGGGATTATCCGGATCTTCTCCGGGGCGCAGATCCGGAAGACTTCTCCTATGTCCCTGGCCTGTTCCGGGCTGAGGACGATGACCCGGTCCGTAAACCGGGCCAGAAATCGCTCCACGCTGATGAAGATCCGGGTTTTCCAGGGGGGAAAGTAGCCCCGGAAGATGTGGCCGTGAAAGGTGTGGACCAGGCCGGGGCGGCGCCGGTTGCGGCCCATTCCGGCCCTTATCCCGGCGGTCCGGCCCAGGGTTCCGGCCTTGGCCGTGTGGGTGTGGAGTATATCCGGCCCTTTTTTCCTTAGGAGCGAGCCGATGGCCCGGAAGGCGGCGCCGTTTCCGGCCCCCAGTTCCGGGGAGAGACCGGGCACATGGGTCCAGGAAATATTGCGGGCATTTGCCCAGAAATCCATGGAGGCCTCTCCCGGTCCCACCTGTCCGGCGGCCACTTCCACCCTGAAGGTGTCCGGGGGCAACCCGGCGGCCAGATCCAGGACCAGCACGGCGGGCCCTCCGATGTTCAACCGGGCGATGAGCTCCACTATTGATATTTGCGGTCCAGAGGTCAAAACAGAGTCGTTTCAGATCCCGGAGAGAAGATGGTCATAAACCCTCTCGGTGGCTTCGGCCATGGCCCGGCGGGTGAACCTCTCTTCCAGCCGGGCCCGCCCGGCCCGGCCCATGGCGGCGACCGTCTCCCTGTCCCGCAGCACTTGCAGCAGAGCTCCAGCCAGGGCTTTGTCGTCGCCGGGCGGGACCAGCAGCCCGGTTTTGCCGTCCTCCACCACCTCGGGGATGGAACCCACCCGGCTGGCCACGATGGGTTTGGACTCGGCCATGGCCTCGATCAGGACCATGCCGAACCCCTCCCACAGCGAGGGCAGGCAGAACAGATCGAGGGAGGCCATGATATCCGGGATTTCGTCGCGGAAACCGCCCAGAATGACCTTCCCATCCAGGCCCTCCTCCCGGATCCGGGCGAGCAGGTCGTCCCGCAGCCCCTGGTCATCGTGACCGATGATAAGAAGCCTGGCCTGGGGCAATTCCCGGCAGACCCGGGCCATGGCCTTGATCAGCACGTAGTGGCCCTTCTGTTTGGAAAGCCGTCCGACTGTTCCCAGCAGGGGAGCCTCCGCCGGGAGGCCGTACTCTTTTCGGAAATCGGCCCCGGTTCTTGATCTGGGCTTAAGCCCATAATATACGAGAGACAGCTTCGCCCGAGGCGTCTTAAGGTATCGGGCCAGGTGATCCCTTACGGCCTGGGAGATGACGATGGTCCTTTCCTGGCGGAGTGCCGCCAGCCGGGCCAGCAGGGCCACCAGAGGGTTGGTGTAAAAATCCTCGGGGTTATGCACCGAGTTGATCAGCATGGTCCGGGGGAAAAGGCGCAGAGCCAGGGAGGTATACAAGTCGGCCCGGAAAAGATGGGAATGGACCAGGTCGTATTTTCCGGATTTTAGTAGCCGCACCAGCCGGAACAGGGCTCCCAGACTGACCCGGCCCCGGCCTTTGAGGTCGTGGACCGGGATGCCCAGATTGCGGAAATCCGCCACCATGGAACGGGCCTCCTGAGCCTCTTCCTTGAAGAAGGCCAGCTCCAAGTCATATTTTTCCCTGGATAATCCGCTCAGAAGTTCGCGCAGATGGATTTCGGCCCCGCCCACGGAAAGGGTGGTTATGACGTGAAGGATCCGTTTTTTCACAGATCACCGTAATTGATCAGGCTGATATCATTTTGGTGCAGGGCCGCCTTGAACGCGGGGTCCAGTAATATCCTCGCCTCGGCCTCCCGGTCGCCCATAAGGGCCGGAGCATCCCCCCACAATTCGGGGTCGCCTCCGCTCAAGGCGGGATGGACCATAATCTCGGTCACCCCTGCGGGCAGTTCTTCCAACAGCCGTAAATATGTCCCCAGGGACGGAACCTCCGGTGAAGGGACCAGACCGAAATAGGAGCGAAAATGGGTGTTCGCCCGAATATTATCATGGATGCATTTCAACCGGGTGTGGCGACAGAAAGGACGCAGGAGCGACTTCCTCATTATCTGGCCTATCCTCAAAAGTGCGGGGCCGTTTCCGTGATTGGCCAGCCTCTGCTCCAGCGGTATCCGGACGGCCAGGCCCCTTTGGGCGGCCATATCCAAGACCGGTCCCAATATGCCGGGCAACACATGGATGTGCTGATGGCCGTCGATGTGAGTGAGCGAAAGCCCATATTTGTCGACCAGGGCCATCTGGGCCGCCAGTTCGGTCCGGATATGGCCTGGGCGCACCCGGCCGGAGAACAGCCGCGCCATCAACTGCCCCCGGCTGAAAAATCTACCCGAGGTATCGCACAGAGAGCGAACCTGAGAAGGCGGAGCCACCGGCCCGGCCTGGGTCAGGGTGAAGTGGAGACCAACCCCCAACCTCTTGTTTTCCCGGCAGATCTCAACGGCCTGGGCCAGAGCGGGGCCGCAGGTCATGAGGCTGGTTGAGGTGACCGTCCCCCACCCGTGGGCCCCGGCCACGGCCTCGTTGACCGACCGGCTCCAGCCGAAGTCGTCGGCGTTGATGATCAGCCCCCTAATCGCCAACCGATTTCCTGAACCGGGCCAGGGGGTTCATGATGGCGAAGAACAGCTTTCTGGCCAGGGGATTGCTCCGGGCCCAGCCGCGGAAGGAAAAATAGGAGCGCCGCAGGGCAAAACCTGTTTTGGACCAAGTATCCTGTTGGGACAGCAGGAGCCGCATGGTGTGATGATGGGTATTTGCCCATCTATCTTTGTACTCCTCGTCCCCCTTCATGAAATCAAAGAGGCGGCATCCTTGTTCGTGGGCTTCGCGGATGATGTCCCGCAGCAGCAGGTGGCCCGGAGAATCCTTGGAAAAAGTCTGGTCAAATCCAGGGATGTAGTAGTAATGGACCCCTTGGCCTACAAAGGAGAGGCAGAAAGCGGTCAGGGTCGATCCGGCCCTGAGCAGGTAGAGCCTGACGATCCCCTCTTCAGCCAGGCCGGATAAGGCCTCTCCGAAAAAGGCCCTGCCTTTTTGGTCGGAAAATACAGTTCGGGTATGCTGCCTGGCCCATCGGGCCGCATGGACCTGGGAGACCTCTTCCAGACATTCCCTTATCTCCGGTCCGGCAGAGACGACCTCCATCTTAAGGGGGCCATGCTCCTCGGCCAGGCGCTTGGCTTTTTTGTTGATGGTGTAACGGGTTTTGGATTTTTTTTGGGCCCAGTAATCCTCCCACCCGGACCTTATTTCAACACCGGGGCAGATGGAGGCCCGCTCGATAATGGGTGAATACCCGATATCACGGAAAGCCTCGACCAGGCGGCCAAGAGCGGGGCTTTGTTCAGCAAATTCCGCAAAGTCGAGGCAACTCCATTTTTGTTTTTGAAGGTGCTGGGCCAGAAATTTGATAGAGAGGTAATGGTCTGGATTTACTAATAAATCAGGGTAGTCGGCCATGGGTGAGCCCAGGAGGACCAACCGTTGCCAGAGCCCGAATTTGGCGATCCCCAAGGGAGCCAGACCGACCAGGTCGTCCCCCTGACGCCAGGCGATGATCAGGGGCCGCACCGAGCCGCCCAGGTGGCGGAGCCAAGACCTGATCCAGGAAGGATGGGTAAAGGGGTTGGCCCGTCCGTGGTCGTGCCAGAGGCGGGTCCAGGCCTCGGTCAGGCCATCCAGGCCGGATAGGTCCTGGATGGTCAGGGCCTTGTAGTCACCGCCCCAGTCGTCCGATCCGCTCAACTCCGGGACCTCGCTCTTTCCTTGAGGCGTCGCCACAGGACGCCCGGCCCCTGCTCGCGAAGGATCGAGGAGAAGGCGCTCACTGTCCTTCGGGGCGAACGTTTCAGGCCCAATTTGATGTCGAAACGTTCCGGCCGAGTAAATCGGGGATTGCGGATGAATTTATCAAGGGGGCCGATGGTCTTGTCCCAGGTCAGGTTTTGGCGGACCATTTCCCGGGCCCGGTCCGATTTGCGGGAGACGGACTCGGGATCGTCCAAAATCTCCCCTAAAACCTTGTCCAGGGAAGGTTCGTCGCCCACCTGGATCAGCCACCCGGCGTCATACTCTTGGATCAATCCGGCCAGCTCGGACCAGGGTTGGTGGATCACCGGCAGACCGGTCCAAAGGTACTCCACGGTGCGGGAGTTGAAGGCCAACTCGCGCTCCGGGTTACGGGCCATGAGGTCCACCGCGGCCGTGGCCGAGGCGTAGTGGGCGAGCAGCTCCTCCCGGCTGACTACCCCCATGATCCGGACCCTTCTGCTGGCGCGAAGCTTTTTCTCCAGCCGGTCGTAGACCCCGGAGTCCATGTCGCTGAACAGGGGATGCTTGCCTCCGAAAAACAGAAGGCGGCCCTTTTCCCGTTGTTCCAGGGTTTCCACCACCCGCTCCAGAGCCCAGACCGGGTCCTGCCAGGGCAGGAAGAAACCGCCGTAAACCAGGGTCGGTTCCTGGCTGGGCATCCGCCCAGGCATTTCCGGAGAAAGGCTCAGGGGTACCGTGGCGATCAGGTCTTGGCGCAGATCCCGCTCGGCCAGAAGCAGCCAGGGGTACCAGTAGTGTTTCTGCAACTCCCCGGCGCAGGTGAAGAAGTCGGCCCTGCGAAAGGCGTGGACCTTGTGGACCATGAACACGTCCAGCCCCGGCTTGTCCTGGTAGAGCGTCTCCAGCAGGGCGGGGCCGTGAAGGTCGATGATCGTGGGCGCGTTGATGGGCTTCAGCCCGAAAAGCATGGTCCAGTGTTGAAAGATGACCGCGTCCGGCTTGCGCGCGGAGATGAACTCCGGGAGCTGTTCCCGCGCAAAAAGATTATCCGCCACCTCTTCCGGGGGGGTGATTCCCTGCTGGATGGCCGTCTGGGGTACGCCCCAGATCACCTGGTGTCCCAGGGCCTCCAGGCCCCGGCCTAGTCCGTAGGCCCGCAACCCGGCCCCGGAGCCGGGATGGCCCGGAAAGGGCGGCAGATCGCCGCAGACGATCAGAACTCTGGGCATTTTACCAGGCCAAACCCCGGTCCCGCAGATCCTGGGCCGCCGAATCCACCCGGTCCTCGGCCTGCTGTTCCCGCACCCAGGCCACCAGTTCCGGGATGCCTTGTTCAAAGGTGGTCCGGGCCGTAAACCCCAGGCGGTCCTTGATCTTGGAAACATTTCCGAAACAGTGGCGGATGTCCCCCTCCCGGAACTTGGCCAGAATCTCCGGCTCCAGCTCAAGACCCAGATGCTCTGCCAGGGCCTTGGCCATCTCAAGCACGGTCAACGACCGGCCCGTGCCCACGTTGAAGACCTGGCCGTCGGCCGCTTCGCTTTGCAGGACGGCCAGGTTGGCCCTGGCGATGTCCTTGACGTGGATGAAATCCCTGGATTGCAACCCGTCCTCGTAGATCAGGGGCGGGTTGCGGTTGAGCAGGCGGCCGGAGAAGATGGCCGCCACCCCGGTGTAGGGGTTGGACAGGGCCTGGCGCGGGCCGTAGACGTTGAAGTAGCGCAGGGCCACGGCCGGGACCTTGTAGGCCTGACCGTAGATCAAGACCAGTTCCTCCTGGTCCCTCTTGGAGACGGCGTAAAAGGAAGTGGGGTGGAGGGGCTTGTCCTCATCGGTGGGTAAAGGCCCACAAAACTTTCCGCATCGGGGGCAGTGGAGTTCCCAGTCCCTGGCGGCCAGTTGCTCCTGAACCCGGATCCGGGGAAAGACCAGGCCGTGGTCCGGACAGCCGTAGGCCCCTTCGCCGTAGATGGACATGGAGGAGGCCACCATGATCTTCTTAAGCGGATAGTCCCCGCCGGCCAGGACGTCCAGCATCAGGGCCGTGGCCCTGGTGTTGGTGTCCATATAGCGCTCGATCTGGTACATGGACTGGCCCACGCCCACGGCGGCGGCGTGGTGGGAAAGGTAGTCTACTCCGGCCAGGGCCCGTTCCCAGTCGTCGCGGGAGCGCACGTCGCCCCTGAACAGTTCGGCCCTGCGGTCCAGGTAATCGGGCCAGTCGGCCGAAGGGCCGTGGACCTGGGGGTCCAGGTTGTCCATGATCCGGACCTCATACCCGGCGGCCAGAAACTCGTCCACCAGAAAGGAGCCGATGAACCCGGCCCCGCCGGTGATCAGGATTTTTTCAGACAAAGCAGATCCTTCTTTCCATATCGCTAAGTGATTGCCTGCATAGGACTATTTCGCGCCGTGACCGCCCGCCCGTCATTCCGCGTTTCAGGCCGGTTCAGGATCCCTCATCCTCAGGACCGTCCGCTTTAAAAAGGCCATGTCCTCGGCCGAGACGGCCCTGAAGACCAAGAGCAGAACCAGGTAGAGAACTCCGCCCAGCAAAAAGGATAGCCAGGGGCTTAAGTCCAGGCTCCAGGACCAGTTCCAGAACAAAAAAAGCCCTGCCGCGGCCAGGGCCGGACGGATGAGCAGCCCGGGCAGGGGCGGCCTTACGCCGAGAATCTTCCAGGCAAAACCGAACTGGATGATCAGTCCGGTGACCTCGCAGACCAGGGTGGCCACCACCGCGCCCACGGCCCCGTAATTCGGGATCAGGATGAAGTTCAGCGCCACGTTGAGGGCCGTGTTGGCTGCGGCAAAGGGGATGAACTTGGACATTATCTCCGAGGCGGCCAAGAGGTTACCCAGGGGTATATTGACGAAGAACAGGATCCAGCCCAGGGACAGCAGGGCCAGGACCGGGCCGGCCGGTGCATAGGCCGGGCCGTAGAACAGCCCGGTCAGCCAGTCGGCGTAAATCCAACCGGCCGCCGCGGCAGGCAGGCCGACCAGGGCCAGAAGGTGGATGGCCCGGCTGTGGCTGATGATCAAGCCTTGGGTTTCCCTGCGGGCCAGCTGCCTGGACATGACCGGAAACAGGGCTCCGGCCAGGGCCGTGGGGATGATCAGCCCGGCGTCGAACAGGCGCAGGGCCGCATTGTAAAGCCCCGCCTCCTGGCTGCCTCTCATTCCCGAGAGCATGACCACGTCTATCCGGAAATAGATGATGGTCAGGATGGTCAGCAGACCGTAGGGGAAGGCCTTGGTCAGCAGCCTCCAGGCCGAAAGCTCCTCGGCCGATTCCCGGAAGAGAAAGGGCCGGCACAACCACAGGATGAGGGCCGCGGCGCCGAGATTGACCGCGGCCAGACCGGAGACGGCCGAAAAAAGACCTCCGCCCAGCAGCAGCAGGCCTCCGATGAGGAGCATGGCCGCCAGGGCCTGGGCCAGGGAGACCACGGAGGTCAGGCCCATCCGCTCCCGGGCCGAGAGCACGGCCTGGCCGGCCTTGATCAGCTCCTCGTCCGCCAGGAGGATAACCCCCAGCCCGAACATCCACAGGGGAGCCCGCTCAGCCTCCACGGTGATTCCCCACAGGATCAGGAACAGACCGGCCAAGAGGGTCAGACCCATCCGCACGGACAGGGTTTTCTTGAAATAGTCCCACGATTTTTCCGGAAAAGGGGAAAGATCGCGGATGGTCAGGACCTGGAATCCGCCGTCGGCCACAGTGGAGAGGATGATCACCAGGGAGGAGAGCAGGGCCCACTGGCCGAACCCTTCCGGCCCCAGGTAGCGGGCCAGGATAATGACCAGGGGCAGGGACAGAATCTTGCCGCCCAGCCTGGCCGCGGTCAGCCACAGGGTGTTCCGGGCCACCCTGGCCGCGGTGCCGCCTTTGCCTTCTACCGGCTCGCCCGTTTCCGCCACGGTCCCTTGGGCTGTCTTGAAAGAACTCAGCTGCGATTCCTGTACGGTTGTTTTCTATGGAAAAATATCATCTGCCGACCAGAGGAAATAAGCTGGCAGGTATGGCTACCGTCAAAGCGACTTCCTGATCGGGCCGTATTCGCGTGTTCCCGTTTTTTCCAGACCCTATCTCTCCAGGAATCCCCTGATTGCCTGAGCCACCCGCTCCTGGTCCTCCCGAACCAGGTAGGGGTGCATGGGCAGGGACAGGACCTGGTTGCTCAGTTTTTCGGCCACCTCAAACCGGCCGTTTTCACCGCCCAGTTTCCGGAACACGGGTTGGCGGTGAAGGGGCCTGGGGTAGTGCACGGCCACGGGGATGCCCTCCTGCCGCAGATGGGCCGCCAGTCCGGCCCTCTGCCCGGTCCGGACGGTGTACTGGGCCCAGACCGAGGTGTTGCCCTTCAGCAGCCGGGGGACTTCCAGCTCCGGGATATCGCCCAGAAGTTCGGCGTAGTTGTCGGCCCGGCTTTGACGCAATTCCTTTTCCTCCTCGAAGAAGGTGAGCTTGGCCAGGAGGATGGCGGCCTGGATGGTGTCCAGCCGGGCGTTGAGGCCCAGGTGGACATGGTCGTACCCGCCCGAGTCGCCGTGGACCCGGAGCAGACGCATCTTTTGGGCCAGGGCCGGATCGTCGGTAAAGGCCATGCCCCCGTCGCCCATGCAGCCCAGGGGCTTGGCCGGGTAAAAGGAGGTGATGGCGAGGTCCCCGAAAGATCCGGCCATCTGGCTGTTCCGGGCCGCGCCCAGGGACTGGGCCGCGTCCTCGATAAGCCACAGGCTGTGTTTTTGGGCCACCTTTTCGATCTCCTCCAGGGGCGCGCACTGGCCGTAAAGGTCCACCGGCACGATGCCCACGGTGCGGGGGGTGAGGGCGGCCTCCACGCTCCGGGCCGTGACCATGGCCCCGCTCTCCTCCACCTCGGCAAAGACCGGCTTTCCACCCAAGAGAGCCACCGCCTCGGCCGCGGCGATAAAGGTGAAGGCCGGGCAGACCACCTCGTCGCCGGGTTTCAGCCCCAAGGCCAGCAGGGCCACCAGAAGGGCGTCCGTGCCGGAGCCCACCCCCACGGCCTCCCTGGCTCCGACCATTTCGGCCAGGGTCTCCTCCAGTTGGCCCACCTGGGGGCCGTTGATGTACCTGGCCGAGGAGGCCACCTGGACCATGGCCTGATCCATAATCCGACAATGCCGCTGATACTGCTGTTTGAGGTCGATGAATTCCATGGGGCTCCTTGCCATCCGGCCGGGGGCGGCGCTCCGGGCCGAAAATTGTTCCAATTGTGAGGGGGTTGATGGGTCCGGACCGCGCCTTTGAGCCGGGCCCGGCCGGGTGTTCCGGGTGAAGGTTTTTCCGGCTGTGGATAAAGCTCCGCTTCCTCGGTTACATCGGGACAAAATCCCATCCACCCGCGCAAAACCGTAAATACGCTCCGGCAGGCAGGACCGATCAGGGCCGGGAGCAGACTTCCCCCCGCTTTGGGTCACTTGGTAGCACACTTGATTAATCGCGGCAACCAAAGTTTGGGCCGTGCTTAAAGGCATATCGTGGTGATTAATGGGAAAGAAGACCGGTTGGAGGAACTTTTCTTGTTCCGAATCCCGGATTAGAGAGGACCGCTTCGCCGCGATCCCAAACCGGGCCTGCTATAAGTTGCAATCACGGCCCATTCGGGTTAAAAGCGAGGTCACCCGATACCTTAAGCCAGACAAGCGGTGAGCAATGTACGACGGAAAAAAAGTGATCGTGGTCATGCCGGCCTACAACGCGGCCAAGACCCTTGAAAAAACATACTACGAAGTCATGGAACAGGATTATGTGGACGGGGTTATCCTCACCGACGACGCCTCCTCGGACGAGACCGTGGAGGTGGCTAAAGCGTTGGAGATGGCCGCGGTGCTGGTCCACCACAAGAACACCGGCTACGGCGGCAACCAGAAGACCTGCTACCGGGCCGCTCTGGAGCAGGGGGCCGACATCGTGGTCATGGTCCACCCGGACTACCAGTACACCCCCAAGCTCATCCCGGCCATGGTCTCCATCATCGGCAACGAGCTCTACGACTGCGTCCTGGGCTCCCGGATCCTGGGCGGGCTGGCCGTGCAGGGGGGCATGCCCTGGTGGAAGTACGTCTCCAACCGGGCCCTGACCCTGGCCGAGAACATCATGCTGGGGGCCAAGCTGTCCGAATACCACACCGGGTACCGGGCCTTTTCCAGGCGGCTTCTGGAAGCCCTGCCCTTGGAGGAGAACTCGGACGATTTCGTGTTCGACAACCAGATGCTGGCCCAGATCGTGTGGCAGGGCTTCTCCATCGCCGAAGTGACCTGCCCGGCCAAGTACTTCAAGGAGGCCTCCTCCATCAACTTCACCCGCTCCACCAGGTACGGCCTGGGTTGCCTTGTGACCGGGCTCCAGTTCAGGCTGTCCAGGTGGGGGTTGCTCTCCATCCCCCGGTTCCCGGGAAAAGGCTCCGGAAAGAGCGCGGCATGAGGCCGGTCCGGGAAAACACGCGCCAAGAGAGAAGCGCATGAGCCGGGCCGCGCTGTGGCCGGCCCTGGCCCTGGCCGTGCTCCTGGCCGGGTTCGTCCTTCTGGGCGGGCGGATCTACGCCGATTACGGGATCACCTTTGACGAGGAGTCCCATTCCGACTACGGCCGCCAGCTGGCCGACTATTTCCTGAGCCGGGGGGAGCGCACCGAAGCCTCCCGCAACCCCTACGCCAAGGGCGACGGCGGCGCGGCCACGGCGGCCGCGTTCGGTCCGCCCTTTGAGCTGCCCGTGGAGCTCTGGGCCGCCGGGAAGAAGCTGACCTACCAGGAGCATTTCCTGGCCCGCCACGCCTACAACCTGGGCTGGGGCGCGGCCTGTCTGATGGCCGTGGCCGGACTGGCCTGGCGCCTGGGCACACCCTGGACCGCCTTTTTCAGCGTCCTCCTGCTGATCCTCAACCCCCGCTTCTTCGGCCACTGCTTCAACAACATCAAGGACATCCCCTTTGCCGCGGGCATGGCCCTGGCCCTCTGGGCGGCCCTGGCCGCGGTGGACTCGCTGCACAAACGGGGCCGGTTCAACTGGGTCGTCCTGGGCCTGGCCTTTGCCTCCGCCTTTCTGGTGCGGATGACCGGCCTGGCCGCCATGGCCCTGGCCGCGGGCGGACTGGGCCTTATCTACGCCGGGCATTTTCTGGCCCGTCCCCTGGGGCCGCCCCAAGTGGAGCGGGCCTGGGAGCGGGACCTGTTCCGGTTCGGCCTGGCCCTGGCCCTGGTCTACGCTCTGACCCTGGCCCTGTGGCCTTTTATCCAGCAGCATCCCCTGGATTTCTGGCCCATCATGCAGAAGCGCACGGCCGAGGCCCTCGCCGGCCACCACGCCCCGCCCACCCTGTTCTGGGGGGCCAAGTCTTATCCGGGCCGGGCCCATCTGCTCTACCTGCCCTCCTGGTTCGCGGTGGGCCAGCCGCCTGTGTTCGTGGCCGCGGCTCTGGGGGGGCTGGTCCTGGTCTTCAGCCGCTGGGGCGGGGCGCTCAAAAGATGGATCCAGCTCTATCTAAACAGAGGGGACCGGGCCAAGGCGGACCGTTCCAGGGCGGATAAAGAGACGGCCCTGTTCGCCCGCAACTCCGTTATCCTGGCCTGGCTGGTGGGGCTGCCCCTGTACCTCATGGCCACCCGGTTCCATTTTTACGACGGCATCCGCCACGTCCTGTTCATCGTGGTGGGCCAGGCCGTGCTGGGCGGGCTGTTCTTAGGCTGGATTTCAGCCCGGGCCGGGCAATGGAAGACCCCGGCCAAGGCCCTGGCCGGGCTGGTCCTGGTTCTGGCCCTGCTGGAGCCGGCCTGGACCATGGTCCGGCTCCATCCCTTCCAGACCTCCTACTTCACCCCTTTGGCCGGGGGGCTCAAGGGCGCGGAGGCGGCCGGGCTGGAGCCCGACTATTGGGGCTCCTCCACCACTGCGGCGGCCCGCTGGCTGACCGGATATACCAAGGACCTGAAAGGCCCCCTGCTGGTCAAGACCAGCTCGCCCTTTTCCGGAACCCGCCTCGGCCTGGGGCCCAAGCTGACCCCGGTCCTGTCCGGTCGGGCCGAGGACAGACAGGGCGATTTTTACATCGGCCTCAGAAGGTGGGGCATGGAGGCCCTTTTCCCCGAGGCCCCGGTGGTCCACCGGGTCAGCCGCCAGGGCGTGGTCATGGCCGTGGTCAGGCAGCTCCGGCCCATTGAAGGCCTGCCCTGGCCGCCCCGGACCGAGGGGGTGGGGCCGTGAGCATCTTCCTGCGCCGATGGCCGGCCCTGGCCTGGGGCGGCCTGGGCTCGGCAATTATCATTCTGGCCCTGGCCTGGCTGGTCCCGGTGCCGTTATTCCAAGAAGGCCCGCCCCAGGGACCCGGGGAGGGGCTCGCGCCCCTGCCCCTGCTGCCCCAGGCTACGGTTACCGGGGAGATAAGGGCCGATGAACCGGGGCTGTCCCGGGTCAAGGTCCAGGCGGCCACCTACGCCCGCCGCAACACCTGCACTCTCGAGGCCGAGCTGCTTCAAGGCGGCCGGGTTCTGGCCACGAAAAAGCTGAACTGCTCCTGGTTCCCGGACCTGGACTGGGTGGAGATCCCCTTTTATCTGACCGACTCGAATCTGGATCCGGGGACATACACGGTCCGCTTCACCTCTCCGGACTCCGATCCCTTGAATGCGGTGGCGGTCATGGGTCTGGCCGGTCAGGGGGTCCTGCTGCGGCCGGTTTACCGCACCGGCAGCATACCCCTCTGGAACTGGCTGTGGAGGTTCCGGACCGATTACGGCCGCCTGCTCCTGGCCCTGATGATTTTCCTGGCCTGCGGCGGGCTGGCCTCCGGGGTGGGAGCCGAGGTCAGGAGGATCGGCCGGAATGAAAAATCCCGGTGAGCGGCGATTGACACTTCTCCCAACCATGGGATATTTAAATACATCGACCAACCTGGATAATTGCGCCCGGAGCGGAAAGGTATAGAGGAACCCATGGATGACCTTAAGCGTATAGCGGTCCGGTTGGCGGTGTGGGCCGTCTTGAGCCTGGCCGTCTTGCTGACCCTGTCCTCCTTCCAACCCCAGATCAGTCCCTGGGAAAAACAGTACGGGGGAGAGGCTCTGGTCTCTCCGCCCCTGGTAAACGGGACCGCCTTGGGACAGCCCTTCTCCCTGGAGGACGCCAACGTGGATCATGTGGGGCTGATCTACGCCACCTACCTCAAGCAGGCCCGGGGCAAGGTGGAGCTTTTGATCCTGGATGGCAACTTCCCGCCCTTGAACCAGGCCATGATCGCCGAGCGGACCCTGTCCAAGACCGTCTTTCAGGCTGGTCTGCTCAAGGACAACCAGTGGCATCTTCAGAATCTGGCTCGGTCCCTGTTCGATCTGGGTGTGGGCCGGGAACTTTACCTTCTGGTCCGCCGCGTTGGGCCGGGGGCCGAATATCCGGTCTCCATCTACCTGGACAACTATCTGGCCTGCCCCTACCCAAAGGCCCAGGTCATCTCCCCTGGTAAGGACGGCTCGTTCAACTTTCAACCCGCGCCGGGACACTTCAGCCTGATTGTCGGCTTCAAATCCAAACCCTCCTTGCTGACCGTCCTGGTGAGCCAAAACTGGGGCCTGCTCTTTGTGGGGGGGGGGCTGCTCCTGAGCCTGATGATGACTCTGGGCTACAGGCCCAGGGAGGACGGCATCCTGGCCGGCCGGGGGCTGCTGCCGGGATGGGGCGTGCTGATCGCCTCCGGCCTGACCGCAGGAGCCGCGGCCGGGGTAATCTCCGCCTTTTACAAGATCGACTCCCACCGCTATCTGGCCTACGAGATGTACCGCTCGGCCGGGTTTGTGCTGCGGGACGATTTGACCCGCTGGCTGGCCCTGTTCCTGGCCGGGGCCGTTATCCTGGCCCTGGTCCTGGTGGGAATCAGGAGCCTGCTGGGGCTCCTGGGAGAGGGGCGGCTCAAGGCGCTGGTCCGGACCCTGGCTTTTTTCCTGACGGTCGCCGCCCTGACCGCCGGCGGGGTTCTGCTCAACCGGGTCTGGCTGATCTCGGTCTTCGATCCCCTGTCCATCCGCATCAACGGGGTGTACCTGCTGTTCTGCCTGACGGTGGGCTACCTCCTCACCGCCGGAAGAGTGGAGAAGGGGCTGATCCCGTGGTTCCTGAAATTCGCGGCTACCGGCCTGGTGAGCCTGACCCTGATTCTGCACCTGGCTGTTCTGGGGGACGGCCTGATCAATAAACCCAAAGGACCCAACGTGGTCCTGCTGGCCGTGGACACCCTGCGGGCCGACCACATGAGCGGTTACGGCTACTTCCGCCCCACCACCCCCAACATAGACGACCTGGCCGGGAAGGCCATCCGCTTCAAGCGGGCTCAGGCCAACTCCTCCTGGACCGCGCCTTCGTTCTATTCCATGCTCACCGCCCAGTATCCGGCCGTGCTGGGTTTCTGGGGCAACTTCCACCCCCGGGTGGCCGACCGCTTTCTGTGCATGGCCGAGCTTTTTCGGGAGGCCGGATACCGGACCAAGGGGATCATCTCCAACACCTATCTCATGGCCGATGTGGGCGGCATAGACCAGGGTTTCGAGGAGTACGACGAGTCCTGCGTGGACAGGGAGCCCTCCTCGCCCCGGCTGACCGAGCTGGCCCTGGACTACATCGACCGGCACAGAAAAGAGCCCTTCTTCCTCTTCGTCCACTGGCAGGACCCCCATTACCCCTGGTATCTCCAGAAAGATTTCGATTACTACCCGGAGTACAAAGGCCGGGTCAAGGACGGGGACTCCATCGGCAACCTTCATGCCCTGATCCCGACCATGAAGCCGGAGGACATCAAGAGGATAGAGGCCCTCTACGACTCCAACATCGCCTTCATGGATCTCCATGTGGGGATGATCATCAACCGGCTTAAGGAGCTGGATCTTTACGACAACACCCTGATCGTCTTCACCGCCGACCACGGGGAGGATTTCCTGGAAAAGAACTATTTCCACCTCTGGTTGGGTCATTCCCGCAAGCTGTTCCAAGAGTACGTTCACGTACCCTTTATCCTCAAGCCGCCTGGATGGAACCGCAAGCTGGAGGTGGATGAGTTCGTGGAACTGCTGGACCTGCTGCCCACCGTGGCCGAATACGCCGGTCTGGAAATTCCTCGGGGCTATGTCCGGGAGGGGGGCGTCCTCCGGGTGGACCTGGGGGGCCGGGTGGACGATAAGCCCCTCTTCGGCGAGACCACCTCGGCCACCCATCAGCAGTCGGTGATCTGGAAAGGGCACAAGCTGATCCACTATCTCCGCCGCAAGGCCAAACTGATGTTCGACCTCAACGAGGACCCCAAAGAGCAGAAAAACATCATCCAAGAACGGCCGGAGCTGCGGGCCAAGCTGGAAAAGGCCTTGGCCGATTGGAACAAGGCGGTCAAGGAGAGCGAGGTGTCCAAGGGCGGCGGGGTCCGGCTGCGGCAGGAGGACATTTCAAAACTCCGTGCTCTGGGATACATGTGATGACCGACAAGAGAGCTGATATTATCTATTGGTACACCATGGGCTCCCTGCGGCGGGACCTGCTGGAGGAGACCCTGGAGGGCGAGCCGCTGCTGCCCGCCCTGGCCGAGCTGGCCCAGGGCAGCGTATGGTTCGACGGAGCCCTGGCCTGTTCGGGCAACTCCTTCCTCTCCACGGCCTCCATGCTCACCGGAAGATGGCCCTCCCGGCTGGGCCTGACCGACTGCCCGGTGAGGGTCCACGGCCGGGGCCTGCGCCAGGCCTGCGGCCTGGATTCGGGGATTGCCACCCTGCCCGCCTGGCTGGCCGGGAACGGATTCTCCACCTTCAGCCATCCGGACAGCCTGACTCCCTTTCCGGGCGACGGCCTGGAGCGGGGCTTCTCCCATCCCGGACTCCTGCCGGAGGCCCTGGAGGAGGGCCGGGGGATCTTCATTTGGCACCAGGCCAAGGCCTGCCGGCCGCCCTTGGAGCCCACGGGCCTGGCCCGCCGGGCTCTGGGTCTGGACGAGCGGAGCCTGGACCCGACCGACCCCGGCGATCTCAAGGATCTTTACCGGGCCGCGGCTTTTGACGCGGACCGGGCCCTGGCCCGGGCCCTGGGAGAGTTGGGTCAGGCCGGACTGTGGGACCGGAGCCTCATCGTGGTTACGGCCGATACCGGGCTGGAGCTCTTTGAGCACGGCGACCCGGGCTCCACAGCCGGGCTCTATCAGGAGAACCTGGCCGTGCCCCTGTTCATCAAGTTTCCTGCGGATCACGCCCTGGCCGGGCGCCACGGCCAACGGGTCGAGACCAGGGTCAGGTTGGTGGACCTGGCCCCGACCCTGTCCCTGATCGGCGCCGGCCGGGAGATGCCGGACACGGACGGAGCGGGTCTTGAGCCGGTTATCTCCGGAGAAGAAAAGGACCACCGCGATCTGATCGCCTTCCAGTCCGTTTTGACCAAGGACAAGGAAGGACCGGTGGTTTACGAGGCCCTGGCCTCGATCAGGGGGCCGCACAAGGCCTCGGGCGGGTTCCGGCCCACCGGGGAGGAGATCAGGGAGCTTTATGATCTGGCTTCAGATCCATCCGAATCCGGAAACATCATGGAGCGGGAGCCGGACCTGTACGAAGAGATCATGATCCGGGCCGCGTCCGCGGCCATGCCTGCGGCCCTGCCCGGCCAGGACCGCCCCTCCCCGGCGGGCGAAGATGAGAAAGAGGCCCTGGCCGAGAAATTGAGGTCCCTGGGTTACCTCTGAGGGACGGGCCGGGAGTCGGTCACGGCCCGGCCAGCAGTCGCCCGGTTGCGGTCAGCAGGTCCAGCAGGAAGAGAAGCCCCTGGCGGGTGAGGCTGCCGAATCCGCAGGCCGGGGTCAGGAGGGCCTGCTCCTCCAGTCTGGTTTTCGACACTCCGGCCCGGACCAGGGTTTGGATCAATCCGTCGAGTTGGACCAGAAGGCCCTCCGGGGTCTCCCGCCCGGTGTACTCCTTGGTGGGGACCAGGCCCCAGGCGATGATTCCGCCCCTTTCCAGAAAAGCCTCTATCTCCTTGGTATAGAGGACGAATTCCGGGCCGTAGCCGAAAGCGTCGAAGGAGACCAGGTTCACCTCGGAGGCCAGGAGGACCGGCCAGTCCGTGTTGGCGCAGCAGTGGACCCCCACCAGTCCTCCGGCCTCTCTGATAGGCTGGGCGGTCAGGTTGAGCAGGTCCCGGGCCTCGGCCCCGGAAAGGGGCATGAAGGCCGAGCCCAGAAGGTAGAGCCCCGGGTCGTCGATAAAGATCAGGGGCGGCTCGAATCCCCGGGGAAAGGCCGAGACCTGCCAGGCCCCCTTGAGCCCCAGCCCCCGGGCATAGGCGGTCCGCAGCTCCGGGTCGAAGATGACCGGCTTGCTCTGGTTCTGGCCCGGAGAAAGATCCATGACCCCGTTGCAGAACAGGACCGGCCCCACCACCTGGCCCTTGAGCCTTTGGATGCCTTCCGGTTCGGCCTCCACCCTTTTGACCAGTTCAAAGAACCCGGGGGCCTGGTCCGGGGTGAGGGCCAGTCCGGACAGGTCGCCTTCCAGATCGGCCTGGTAGAATCCGGTCAGCTCTCCGGCCCGGTCGAACTCTTTACTGACCCGGACCCGCCTGGCCTCCAGGTCTATTTCCAGGCCGGGCAGGCCAGGGGCGTACTGGAGGAGGATGTCCTCTTTGGCTCCCCGACCCGAAAGCTGGGGCCAGAAAGGTATCTCGGGGAAATGTTCCAGGACCAGGTCCACCGCCTCCACGGGCTCGTCCAGGGGCAGGGAGCCCAGCCCGGTGACGGTCCATGATGGTTTCCATTGTTCGTTCACGGCAGGGAACCTTTCATCAAAACTGGTAATAGGGCTTCAGAGCCGGCCCGGGAGCCGTCCACTCCGGCGGGGAAGGCCTGGACGTGAATTTTCCGTTCCTGCCCGGCCGATCTTTTCAGCCCGGCCGGATTTGATATTATGCTATATAGACCGGATCGATCAAGCGAACCCTAATCCGCCTCCAGGAGCAAACCATGGATTTCCCCAGAATGATGCTCATCCGCCAGAGTTTCACGGCCCCGCTGGTGGAGGATATCCCGGCGGCCGTGTCCCGGGAGCTGGCCGGGCTGAACCTGGCCGCCAAGGTCAGGCCGGGGGAGACGGTGGCCGTGACCGCGGGCAGCCGGGGCATCCACAACATCGCCCTGATCATCAAGAGCCTGATCGAGGAGCTGAAGGCTCTGGGCGCGGAGCCGTTCGTGGTCCCAGCCATGGGCAGCCACGGCGGGGGCACGGCCGAGGGACAGCGGGCCATTGTGGAGGGCTACGGGGTGACCGAGGATTATATCGGGGCGCCCATAAGGGCCACCATGGAGGTGGTGGAGGTGGGCCGCACCCAGGACGGGATCCCGGTCTATTTCGACAAGTACGCCCACCAGGCCGACCATGTGGCCGTGGTCAACCGGGTAAAGCCCCACACCTCCTTTAACGGCGAGATAGAGAGCGGCCTGCACAAGATGATGCTTATCGGGCTGGGCAAACACAAGGGGGCCAGGCTCTACCATCGGGCCATCGTCAACCACAGCTTCGGCCACATCATCGAGACCGTGGGCCGCACGGTCATCGACAAGTGCGGGATTCTGCTGGGCCTGGCCATTGTGGAGAACCAGAACGACCGCACCGCCCTGATCAAGGCCGTGGCTCCGGAGGAGTTCGCCGCCAAGGAGAAGGAGCTTTTCAAAAAGGCCAAGGAATGGATGCCCCGCCTGCCCTTTGACCGGGTGGACCTGCTTATCGTGGACCAGATCGGCAAGAATTTCAGCGGCACCGGGCTGGACACCAACGTGGTCGGCCGCAAATTCAACAACCACAAGGCGGCCGAGGACGAATACCCCAAGGTGACCCGGATCTTTACCCGGGACCTGAGCGAGGAGACCCACGGCAACGCTACGGGCTTTGGCATCGGCGAGTTCACCCACCGGCGGGCCGTGGACAAGGTGGACTGGGACGTGACCTACACCAACTGCCTCACCGGAAACCATCCCTCGGCGGCCTCCATTCCCATCCACTTCGACACGGACCGAAAGGTGATCGAGGCAGCCCTGGGCACCATCGGGTTGGTGGAACCGGACCAGGCCAGGGTGGTCCGAGTCAGAAACACCCTGGACTTGGTGGAGGTCCTGGTCTCGGAGTCCTATCTGGACAAAGTCCGCAGCCGGAAGGACCTCTCCGAGGCCGGCCCGCTCCGGGAGATGGAATTCGATCCCCAAGGGGATCTTCTCCCCTTTTAGCCGGCCCCGGGGAGAAGGCCGGGGCCTATGATACCGAATATGTTTTGCGGCATGAGAGACCTCAACCGGGATCAAAGAAACCCAAGGAGTGATTGATGCAGGAAGCCGTCAAGGAGACCCTCAGGGAGATAGCGGGGCCGGATAATTACACCGAGAAATTGATCGACCTCATCTCCTATGCCCATGACGCCTCATTTTACCAAAACCGCCCGGATTGCGCGGTCTGGCCCGAGAACACCGACCAGGTTTCGCGGATCATGATTTTGGCCAACCAGGAGGAGATCCCGGTGGTTCCCCGGGGGGCGGGCACCGGGCTGTGCGGTCTGGCCGTGCCGGTCCAGGGCGGGATCGTCCTGGACCTGAGCCGGATGAACCGGATTTTGGCCATCGATATTCCGGACCGGTTGGTGGTGGCCCAGCCCGGGGTGATCTATGCCAGGCTCCAGGAAGCGCTCCAGCCCCAGGGCTTCTTTTTCCCGCCCGACCCGGCCAGCGGCCAGGTGTGCACCCTGGGAGGCAATGTGGCCACCAACGCCGGTGGGCTCATGGCGGCCAAGTATGGCGTCACCCGGGATTACGTCCTGGGCTTGGAGGTGGTCCTGGCCGACGGCGAGGTGATGCGGACCGGAACACGGACCATCAAATCCTCCTCGGGCTACGACCTGCCCCGGCTGATCGTGGGCTCCGAGGGGACCTTGGGGGTGGTCACCGAGATAACTCTGAAGATTTCGCCCCTGCCCGAGCAGAAGACCACGGCCATGGCCCTGTTCGACCGGCTGGAGGACGCCGGGGAGGCGGTGACCCAGTTGATGCACTCCGGGGTTATCCCGGCGGTGCTGGAGATTTTGGACGACGAGACCATCAAACTTATCAGGGAGCACTCCGACCTGAACGTGCCCCCGGCCAAGGCCATCCTCCTGGTCGAGACCCACGGCCACACCATGGGCGACGTGGACTATCAGATGGAGAGGGTGGCCCGGGTGTTCAAGGGCTGCGGGGCCTCGGAGGTCTCCATCGCCGAGTCGGAGGAGGAGGCCCAGCAGTTCTGGCTGGTCCGCAAGTCTCTGGGCGGCATGCTGGGCCGGGTCAGCCCCAACGGCTACGCCGAGGACCTGACCGTGCCCATGTCCCGGATTACGGATTATCTGAAGGGGGTCAAGGAGATCGCCCGGAAACACGGCCTGCCCATGCTCAATTTCGGCCACGCCGGAGACGGTAACGTCCACACCAACATCATGTTCGACGGCGCGGACCCGGTCCATCTCGAGAAGATCAAGCTCATCCGGGAGGAGCTGCACCAACTGACCGTGGACCTGGATGGAACTCTCTCCGGCGAGCACGGCATCGGCCTGAGCAAGGCCGCCCACATGTCGTTGGAGCATGATCCGACGTCCCTGAGAGTGATGCGCGCCCTGAAGGCGGCCATGGACCCCAAAAACATCCTCAATCCGGGCAAGATGGCCCTGGACGGGTAGGAGCATATGCCCCAGCATAAATTTGAGTCTCTGAACGGATTTGTGGATCTTCATCTTCACGCCGGCCCGGCCCTTATCGAGCGTGAGTTCGGGGCCGAGGAGGCCGCCTCCCGGGCGGGCAGGGCCGGATGCCGGGCCGTGGTCCTCAAGGACCACCATTGTCCCACCATGAGCCTGGCCCAAACCCTGGACGAGCGGTACGGCCCGGAGGGGCTCATGGTTCGGGGCGGGCTGGTTCTGAATAATTCCGTGGGCGGGCTGAACCCCTACGCGGTGGAGGCTGCGGCCGGATTCAACGCGGCCGTGGTCTGGATGCCCACGGTCTCGGCCGAGAACCACCGCAAGTCCCTGAAAAGGGAAGGGGTCTTTTTCCCGGTCGTGGCCGGAATCCGGAAAACGCCGGAACCATACCTGACCTGGGTGGACGACCGGGGGCGGCTCAAGGAGCCGGTGGAGACCATTCTGGACATTATAGGCCAAAATCCGGAGGTCATTCTGGCCACCGGCCATGGCGGGGCAGGGGAGACCGATCTGCTGGTCAAACGGGCCGCGGCCAGAGGGCTTTCCCGGATTTTGGTCAACCATCCCCTCTACATGGTCGAGGCCGGCGAAGAAGAGCTGAAAACCTGGGTTTCCCTGGGGGCCTACCTGGAGTTTACGGCCATCGCCTCCCTGCCGGGATCGCCTCTATACAGCATTCCCCCGGCCAAGGTGGCCCAAACGGTGAAGCTGGTGGGCCCGGAGAGGATTGTCCTCAGCTCGGACCTGGGGCTCAAGGGTTGCGGGCTCCAACCCGAAGGCATGGCCCGATTCCTGGAACTGCTCCAGGAGGAGGGTGTCGGGCAGGACGAAATGGCCCTGATGACCCGGGACAATCCTGCCGCCCTGCTGGGGATTTAGGCTTCCGGAGGGGGGAAGGATTCCCCTCCCATCCGTCCGGATCAGCTGAGCTTCTCCACCCTGGCCGCGATATCGTCGCCCACCTGGGTGGTGGTGGCCGTACCCTTGAGATCCGGGGTTCTGACCTTACCTTCGATCAGGTTCTCCCGCACGGCCCGTCTGATCAGGGCGGCGGCGTCAGGTTCTCCCAGAAAATCGTACATCATGGCTCCGGTGAGGATGGCGGCGATGGGGTTGGCCTTGCCTGTCCCGGCTATGTCCGGGGCCGAACCGTGGACCGGCTCGAACAGGGAGGGATACTTCCTGGTGGGGTTCAGGTTGGCGCTGGGGTTGACCCCCAGGGAGCCCACCACGGCTCCGGCCAGGTCGCTTAAGATGTCGCCGAACAGGTTGGTGGTGACCACCACGTCGTACACCTCGGGCATGAGCACGAAGTTCATGCACAGGGAGTCCACATAGCATTTGTCGGTCTGGATATCCGGGTTCTGCTCCATCTTTTCGACCAGGATGCGGTCCCACATGACCATGGTCGTGCGCAGGGCGTTGGACTTGGTGCCCAGGGTCAGTTTCTTGCGCCTTTTGCGGGCCAGATCAAAAGCGTAATCCATAATCCTCTCCACGCCCTTCCGGGTGTGGATGGAGGTGTGGATGGCGGTCTCCCCGGGCGTATCTTTCTTGAACAGCGCTCCGGAATCGAAATACTCCCCCTCGGAGTTCTCCCGGACCACCATCAGGTCAATGGAGCCTTCCTTCTTATCCTTTAGGGGGGAATCGACTCCGGGCCAGAGCCGGGCCGGCCTGAGGTTGACGAACTGGTCAAAGGTCTGGCGGATCTCCAGGATAGGAGCCGTGGCAATCGGGTCGGGGACGTTGGCCGGGTCGCCCAGGGCGCCCAGAAGAATAACCTCATAGTCCTGCAGAATGGTCAGGTAATCATCGGGAACAACCTTTCCGCTGCTTTTCCAGTTGCGGCAACCCCAATCGAGCTCCTTGAAAGTTATCTTAGCTCCGACCTTGTTCATGGCAGCCTCGACAACTTTCACCGCTTCCCGGATAACCTCCGGACCGATCCCGTCACCGGGATAAAGGGCCGCCTTGTAATCGCTCATTGTCCGCTCCTGTGTTTTGCTATGGTCTAAAATGGGTGAGGGCCTGAGTGGTCCCTGACCGCGAATCATACTTTTTCTCAGATACCAGGCTTAAAATCAATACTTTCTTTGAGGTCCGGCCGGGCGGTCCCGCTTCCTCACTCTGAAGAGCTATTCCAGACCGAGCCGGCCGCCGGGCTTGTTTCCGGATCGCCCTTGGCCGGTCCCGCCATCGAGGGCATACTCTCGAATTGTCTCCCGGCATGGCTCTGGGAGAGTCCCAAAAGAGCCGGAGTGCTGCCGAATTAGGCCTATGGTTCAGGGTTGAAACGTGATATCTTTACAACTATCATAGCTCCTGATTTTAGTTGATCAGCCTTGCCTGGAGTCGGCCCATGAAACCGTCAAGACCCTATTCGCGTAATCTCCACCGGACCATATTCATCTACTCCACCTCTTTTATCGTCATTCTCGCGGTGCTGGTTTCCGTTTTCACCATTGGGCCCCTGTACGGCCGGCTTCTGAAAGTCGAGGAGAAAGGGCTGGTCCACACGGCCGAAACCCAGGCCACAGCCGTGGGGGAGTGGGTTCTGCGGGCCCGGGAACTGGCCCTCCAGATAGGCGGAAGAACCCCCATGCAGGACATGTTGGCGGCCTATAATAAAGGAGGTGTTACGCTCAGCGAGCTGGTCGGCCACGCCAAACCGCGATTGATGGAGGCCTTGCTCCTGACCGACGAGCTGGTGGGGATAAGCCGGTTCGACCAGAGCAGAAAACCGGTGGTTCAAAGCGGGGTGCCCCTGCTGGAGGATGTTTTGCCCCAATTCCCGGAGGAGGATCAGACCTTTCACCTGGGATGGCCCCAGTACATCGGTGGGAGCCCCTACGGGGTGGTGGTGGTCGATATCAAAGACGCCAAAGGCGGGCTGCTGGGTACGGACATACTGCTCATTGACACCACCCGGCTGGAAAAGATAGTGGTCAACCCTTCCGATTCGGGCCGGAAATTGGACACAGTCATCGGCTTCCGGCATAAGGAGGAGGTGCACTCCTTTTTCCCCCTGAGCCGGGAAGGGAAGCCCGATTCACCGGAGATCAGGATTCCCGCAGCCCTGGCCCCCTTCATGGAAGCGGCTATCAAGGGCGAGAGGGGTTTGGCCGAGGTGGGGGAACAGATCGTCGCCTACGCCCCGGTGGAAGGCAGTTCTTGGGGCTGTCTGGTCCGGACCGACAAGACCGAATTTCGGACTCCGGTGATCAACAGCCTGATCCGCGCCTTTTCGGGTATTCTCGTTTTTCTGGTGATCGGTCTGCTGGCGCTATGGTTTTTTCTGAAGCCGATGATCAGCAGAGTATACAACGATATTCGCGACCTGGAAGAGGAAGCAGCCGCCCAAACCAGCCTGGCCCAATCAGAGGCCCAAGGGAGAGAGAGGGCAGGGGCGGCCCTGAAGGCAGCCCAGGAATTGGATGGGGCCATTTTCAACCAGGTTCAGGATCCCTTGATCGTATACAACCTGGAGGGCCGGGTGATCCACCTCAACCCCGCTTTCAGCCGGGTGTTCGGTTGGGGCCCGGACGAGTGCCTGGGTCGGAAATTGGATTATGCGCCCCCAGGCCAAAAACCGGAGCCCGAGCAGCTGGCCGAAGGCCTGGAGCAGGGCCGGGCCGGATCGGCCGTCAGGACCAGACGGTACAACAAAAAAGGACGCCTGATCGGGGTCTCCCTGTTCGCCGTGTTTTGTCGGGATGAGCGGACTGGGCAGGGCGGCTCCGCGGCTATACTGAGGACGGAAGAGGCGGGTCCTGGCCGTTCCTGAGAGAAGCCCCCAAAGGGGCGTTTCATGTCGGAAAGAGGCTTTCATAACTAAATGCAGTTGAATTATGTATGGGCGCGACCGACTCAAGAGGATATAGGACACTTAACTTGGGACCTAATCAGCCATTTTTTGTTTAAAAAACCACATCGCAGGTGTAATTCTGAGATTAAGTTGCAATTGCCGTTGACGAAGATATCCGGGTTGATATATGCTCTGGCCCGGTGGTCAAGCCCCTGCGCGAAACTATGGAGTTAGATCCGGCCTGCCCGGAGCATCAACGGGCTCCCTGGGCCGGATTTGGGAGGTTAAAAAAGGGGCGGCCAACTATTCAGCGAATCGAGGAGAACCTTGCCCAGTATTGTTGATTCCATCCGGCCATTGAAGTCTGTCAGACGTATCGACAATTTTGATGATTTATCTTTTTTTTGGAAAGCGGTACGTAATATAAAATCTTTTGGTTTCAATAAGATCCCGGCTTTTTTTTGGGCTTTTAATGTGCCAAAAATGACATATTTACCTCCACCGTCTATCCGTCCTCGATATTGCTCGAGTGTTGCCGTGGTCCCGTAGGCCCATTGTAACCGCCTGGACTGCATAACAAATCCTGTTGTTAGGCGAACCTTCGGCCTTTTCTTTTTGGTCAAGGGTTTTTGGGGATTAATAACTTTTGGCGCGATAACGCGTAATCAGAAAGGAGTGGTTATGGACTGCAAACAAGCTGCGGAAACTCTCATTTGGAACATCAGGCTCGATTTTGATCCGGTCGGCATCCGGTTCGTTTTTTAACGAATCGGAGATCGAAAAACCGCCGGCGAACTATAAGGGCATAACCCGCAGATCTAATGCCGATACTTGGCCGTGTGCCATCGCGCCAGGTGCTCCCTGTTTTTGGAAAAAGGCCGCCGCCTTTGTGAGTCTTTAACGGTGTTAACCATCCTGAAGGCTCGAAACCTGATAACCGTGGGGATGGTGGGCGGGCTCAATATGCCATCTCCGGCCATTGAAGGGGCCCAAAGAGCTCCTCGGCGGATTGGGAATGAATCTGCGGGGGGTTAAAGATTAAAAGTACTGGCCGTGCCAATTATTAGAACGGCAAGCGGTATGACTTGCCTTGCGAAGGAAACTAACATTGAAGGAGGTTGAAAAGATGGAACAGGGAAAGGCGATGTCGTTTGAAGGAGGGCAGATGCAGGTAAACTACGATTTTTGTCTCGATGACGTGGCCCTCGCCAAATCGATCCTGGAATGCGCAGACAACATGAATGGCGGAAAAATCAGCGATGCCGGAATCGTATTCGCCTTGAGAAACATCCTCAAGATGAAGTACTATCCCGTCGCGGTAAAATACTTTTTTGATGAAAAGGAACTTGACGACTTCAAGAACAATAACGATTACAAAGTATCCCTTCATCCCGTGACTTTCTGCGCCTATGTGGCCGCAAGCCGCCAGCGGGGCGACATCCTGCTCGGAACGGCGGATAAGGTGGGATGTTCCAATGCCAAGTATGTCATGAAATGGAAGGAACTAGATGAGGGCGAGATCAAGAGCCATCTCAAATACACCAAGGACTGGGACCAGGCCGAGCGGTTCGTCAAGACGAAAAAACGACTGCCCCAGGCACCGCTGGCCTTTGCCACCGCGCCCCTGCATAAAGCGCCCTTCAAGCCGGACCTGATCCACGGCATGTGCGATACTCTTCAGTCGTATCATCTTGCCAACGACTGGGATGCAGCCTTTGACACGCATCCCTTTGAGATGACCATGACCATGAATTCCTCGATCTGCCACGGCTGTGTTCAGTGTTTTGTTGTAGACAAATTTAATGTCACCCAAATGTGCAGCAGCAGCTATACCGCCGGCAAGACGGAGCAGGGCGAAATCAACTGGATCATGCCTTACGCCCAGATGGAACCGACGGTTCACTGGATGCTCGAACGCACTGTCCGTGACGGCGGGGTATCTTTCCCGAGAACCGGTGAGACCTATCCCGGCTTTGACATTTGCAAGCTCTGCCCGTTCCTGACCTTCAAAAAGCCCAAGAAAGAGCAATAGCAAAAGGCGGGGCCTGGGTACCCATCCTCAGCCGAAGAGTGGAACAGGGATTGCCGTAAGATTAAGATACAGGTCAACCCATCAGGGCTCACGAGCCCTGATGGGTTGGCAGCGGTATTCGGTTCCTCTAACCTGGTGAAATCCAGGGGAAGGGGCCAGCACCAACAGCCGTAATTTAGCCGTGGATACCCGTATCGGCCCCAGCAATGGACTGACAGCCGTTGGCGGTCTACGGCGGCCCCCAGCCCCTCATTCCCCGCTGCCCGCAAGATATATCTTGATTTCATTAACAATTCAACTGACCTGATCAATTGTTATTTTTCAGCGGTCATCGGCTCAACCGCCGGAGCGGCTGTAAGGCTCCCCAGCAGAAGGCCAAGTTGGAACTAGGCAAGTGGGTGGGCATCTATATCGCGCCCCTGCCGAGTTCGCCAAGCTGGATTTGACCCTATCGTATTTTAAACGATTAGATGACCACCACGTGCGCCGGGTCCAAGACCTCGGGCAAGAGCGGGATGCCTACGTCAACGTCTCCATCCCCGGAGACCAGATTCCGCCCACGGTGGAGCAGCAGGTAAGGCGTTGTGCAGAGACGGGCGGTCCCTCTGTCCTGGGCAAGGGTGGACAGCCTTGGCCGGGCCTGGACGCATGCAAGGATTGCCCCCTGTTTAAATTCGAGGAGCTCCAATCTTTCGGTTAGCCCAAGGCCTGTTCTGCGGGCAGGGGAAAGGGCGCTTTCTTTTCTGAAAAGGCTTCATCGTTTCGGATCTGATGAGCCCTTGCCAACGCGGCGCCCTTATCCGGGCCGACCGGAGAGACCCTTCGGCGGTTTTCGGATCCGCCGAGTCAGGCCTTTTGAGTCGGAGCGGCCACGGCCGGATCATCGGTTTTAAATTAAGATTTGGCCGGGTCGGTTTTTTTGCCGCCGCAACCAACCCTTTGGCCCGGCTTTCTGATTTTCCACGAGCCCTAAACCAAGGAACGATTCCTCGATTTGAGGCCTTTCCTTCTTGCCTTCGGCTTCAATTCAGGTAAAGTGCCCCGGTGAAATAGTAATGGATCGAAGACGGTCCGCCGGGCAGCCTCCCTGCGGCCGGTTCGACAGGAACCATATATAGCCGGTAGCCGCGGTCAGACGCAACGGACCGACTTTTCTGTCCATCCTGCCTCAAATCGTTACGGTTAGTTGTCCGGCAAAGGAGTTATAAGTGGAATTTTTTTTTAAACCGAAGGGCATAGCTCTGATCGGAGCGACCCCCAACGAGACCAAGGGCGGAAACGCCATCTTAAAAAACCTGATCATCGGATTCAAAAAGAACATCTACCCAGTCAACCCCCGATACGACGAGATCGAGGGGCTGAAATGCTATAAGTCCGTGTCCGAGGTCCCCGACCCGGTGGATATGGCCATCTCCTTTGTGCCGGCCGGCCTGGTTCCCCAGGCGGTCCGGGAATGCGCCCACAGGGGTATTAAGGGAGTGATGATCGAGTCCGGTGGTTTCGCCGAGTCAGGACCCGACGGACAGGATCTCCAGAAGGAACTGAAGGACCTGGTCAAAGAGACTGGAATCCGCCTCTGGGGCCCCAACTGCATGGGCCTGGTCGACCCCAAGCGGGGATATGTTTTCTCTTTTGTCAGCCCCTTGATCTGGGAAACGGGCATGATGAAAGGCGATGTCTCCCTGGTGGTCCAGTCCGGGATGCTCTCCGGGGGATTTTTGATCGACACCATGACCCATGGGACCATGGGCGTGGCCAAGGTATGCTCCATCGGCAACAAGGTGGATGTGAACGAGACCGAACTTCTGGAGTATTTCATCACCGACCCTGACACCAAGGCCATCGGGATGTATCTGGAATCCATCCCCGACGGCCGGAAGTTCATCGACCTTTGCCGCAGCTGCCCCAAACCCATCGTAATCCTCAAGGGCGGCAAGTCTGACCAGGGAGCCAAGGCGGCCCTGAGCCACACCGCCAGCCTGGCCGGCAACGGAGCCTTGATCAGCGGGCTGCTGGCCCAGGCCGGGGTGGTGGAGGCCAACGATTTCAAACAGATGATGGACCTCTGCCGGGCCCTGGCCGCCTATCCCCAGCCGCCGGCCCCAATACCGGGCAGAGTGGCGGTGCTGACCTACTCCGGCGGGGGCGGCATTGTCTCGGCCGACTTCATGGACCGCATGGATCTGAAATTGGCAGACCTCTCCCAGGAGAGCAAGGACCAGATTCAGACGGTGTTTCCCCCCTGGATGCCCCTGGGCAACCCGGTGGATCTCTGGCCCGCGGTGGAACAGCACGGCGGCCAGAAGGTTTACGAGACTGCGGCCAAGGCCGTCTGCCGGGACGACAACGTGGACGCCATCCTGTTGCAGACCTTTGCCGGAGGGTTTGCCCTGACCGTCGACTACAAGGCCATGGCCGAGGCGGCCCGGGAGGCGGGCAAGCCCATAATCAACTGGCTTCTGGGCAGCAGCGAGGATGCCAAGAAGAACCACCTCCAGGCCCAGGCCGAAGGGGTGCCGGTCTACCGCGAGCTGTATCGGGCCCTGGAATGCCTTAACGCTGTTTTCGCCCGGAAAATCAGGACGCCGGAAGAGCCGGCCCTGCTCCTGGACCGGTCGGCCTATGCGGATTGGGAAGATATTCTGGAAAAACAGAGCGGTCCCCTGGACGAGTACCGGTCCAAGCAGATCCTGGGCGGACTGGGCCTGCCCACGGTGGAGGAGGCTCTGGCCGGAACAAAAGAGGAGGCCCTGGAACTGGCCGCCAGGTTCGGCTTCCCGGTGGTCATGAAAGGGCTTGCGCCCTCGATGGTCCACAAGACCGAGCAGGGGCTGGTCCGCCTGGGGCTGAGCTGCGAAAAGGATGTGGAGGAGAACTTCCGGGACCTGAAGAACATTCTTCCCGCTGACGGCCGGGTGCTGATCCAACGCCAGATCAAGGGCGACATGGAGCTGATTCTGGGCTATGTCCGCGATCCCCAGTTCGGCCCCTGCGTCATGTGCGGCCTGGGCGGCATCCTGGCCGAGGCCCTGGGCCAGGCCGTTTTCGCCTCGGCGCCTTTGAGCGAGGGCGACGGACTGGATCTTCTGGACAGGCTGCCGGCTCAGAAGATCCTGAACGGGTTCCGGGGCGCCCAGCCGGCCGACCGGGCCGCCCTGGCCGAGATCCTTTGCCGCTTGGGGCAGCTGGGGGCGGACAATCCCCGCATCAAGGAGATCGATCTCAACCCCGTGATCGTGGCCCAGGGAAAACCCGCGGCCGTGGACGCCTCCATTATCCTGAAGGACTAGCCGAAAGACACGCGGAGGGGCCGGAATCATCCGGCCCCTCTTTCTCTCGCGGTTACAGCTCCAGCCAGGTTCCCAGCCCCTTTTCCTTGGCCTTTTCCATGAGCAGAGCGCCCACCACCATGTCGTCCATGGCGATCCCCAGGTTGCAGGCCATGATGATCTCTTCGTCGTTTTCCCGCCCCGGAGCCTTGGCTGCGGCCAGGTCGCCCAGGTCCGTACGCTCCTGGGGCAGGGAGGGGAAGGATCCCAACCTATGGTAGTATTCCAGTTGATCCCAATCGTCGGTGTAGAACTTGTGGCAGGCCAGAAAAGCCTCGGGGGTGAAGTAGTTGTCGAAATCCAGGGGCAGGCCCAGACATCCAGGTTTTAGCCACTCGGGGGCGATGACCGGCTTGGGCTCCTTGAATATGGGGCCGGCGGTGAGAACCACGTCCGCGCCCCTGATCGCCTCCTGGGCCGAGCCTGCGGGCTTGAGCTTTAGCTTGGGATGAAGGGGAGCCATCTCGTCCAGGTAACGGGCCAGATTGTCGGAGCTGGTGTCGTAAATCCGGACCTCCTCCAACTCCTTCAGCACCAGGGCCAGGGCGGACAGGTTGGTCCGGCCCTGAACCCCGGCTCCGCAAACGGCCAGGACCTTGGAATCCCGGCGGGCCAGATACTGGGCCGAGATAGCGCTGACTGCGGCGGTCCGCCAGGCGGTCATCCAAGTGCCGTCCATGACGGCCAGAGGCAGCCCGGTGTCCGGGTCGTTCATGATCACCAGAGCCGAGATGTAGGGCAGACCCTTTTCCGGATTGTCCGGAAAGGCCCCCACCCACTTGATGCCCGCGGCTTCGTCTCCGGAAACATAGCAGGGCATGGCATGGAGAAAGGAGTCCGGCCGGGGACGGATTTCCGGCTTGGGCGGGAGGTCGACGCCGCCCTGTCCCTTGACCGCAAAGGCCAGGTCCAGCCGCTCAATGATCTCCGCCGTATCCAGAGCGCAGGCCTCCACATCGGCTCTGCTTAAATAAAGCAATTTTTCCACTGCACTTCTCCCTGGAGGGTTGATGGATTAATTGATTCTAAACGAGGATAAGAAAAATGGCCACCCGAGCCTTAGTCAACCCAGGTCGGCAAAAGACGGATGAGCAGGATCGGCAAAATGACCTGCTTTTTGGACGACCGGAATCCAGCGCCCCGGTTGCCGGCCCCACCTGTGGCGGGTTTCGGAAAATAAGGCCTGAACAGGCCGGGCCGGTCCCTATTCCCAGGGCCCAGTCCGGTCTGGAGGGAACTTCCCGGAGAAAATCCCCCTAAAGACAGATCATGGCTGGACCGCTTCCGCGGTCAGCCATGACATAATATACGGTTGGTTTTGTTGAGCGGTCGTTTAGAAGCCGGCTGCCAACCTGTCCCGGTATGAACCTTCCCAACCCTCCATGGCGGCGCCATCCTTGTTGAAGTTGACGCCGGCCCGGTTTTCCTGGGCCAACTTGTAGCCGGGTTTGAGCTCCATGGCTTTATCGAAATCAGCCTTGGCTTTCTCCCACATGGCCAAGTTGTAATAGGCCACGCCCCTGTTGTTGAAGGCATAAGCCCAGTTGGGAGCAAGCTCGATGGCCTTGGTGTAATATTCCACCTGTTTGGCGTAGTCGTCGTAGGAACCTTCCGTGGCCAGGCCCAATTTATACCAATACAAGGCGTCTTTTTCCTCACCAGCCATGACCTGGCTGGCCGCCAAGACAAACACCGCCAACAATCCAATTAAAACCAGCCGTTTGAACATGCCGCCTCCTTAATAGTTTTTTGATAAGACCGACCCTCTCGCCTCAACATGATCAGAGGATTGAATATAGTATCTTAGATAAATTAAGTCAGGTCAAGAGCATTTGAGGCCCCAACCTCTCAATTGGCGGTATTTCTTACACCCAGGCGAATTTTAATGCCTGATAGATCCCGCTAAAGGGACAACAATAACGTTATCTTTAGCAGCTTTGACCAAAAACCGGGACACTCTCCCGCCAAAGGGGCCGCGGCCCGGTCGGGCCCGCTCTGATCGAACGAATTCCGCTCCGAAAAATGTTATTCAGGGCCGGCCCCCAAGGGAGGCGGCCGGCACCCAGCCCAATCCGCGGCTGACCCCGAAGACGTTCCGATCCCGCCTTAAAGGTGTTTCCTTGGACGCTTGATCTAAAGCAACGCCCGCGCCTTAATTTTTTAGGAAGTTGAACCCCGGAAAAATCATCCGTTGGCCAGTAATGATTTTTTCCTTGCTTGGACAGGCCAGCCCGGTTATTTTTAGCCTCGATGTTTTATAATCGCTTCGAGCGGCTCAAACCATCCTCGGCGGTTTTAATCAACTGAGACCGGTTTTAATAATTCGATAAACCGGCTTTACTGAACTTGTTCCAGGGGATCTGTGAATGATCGTTGGCGAACGGAAACCTATCGGTGAAATTTGGGATATGATCGCACCCTACAAGCGCATCCTGGTGGTGGGCTGCGGCGGCTGCGTTACGGTCTGCAGTACCGGAGGACGCAAAGAGGTGGGGGCCCTGACTTCGACCCTGAAAGTGGCTGCGGCCCAAAAGAACCAGGATATGTCCTTTACGGAAATGACCTTGGAGCGTCAATGCGACCCCGAGTTCCTGGAGGATCTGCGGCCGCATCTAGATAAATACGACGCGGTCCTTTCCTTGGCCTGCGGAGCCGGGGTTCAGCTCGTGGCTGAGCACTTCATGGACCTGACGGTCTTCCCGGCCCTGAACACCACTTTCATCGGAGTGGCCCTGGGCAACGGGGAGTGGTCGGAGCGGTGCCACGCCTGCGGCAACTGCATGCTGGGGATAACCGGAGGTATCTGTCCGGTCTCCCGATGCGCCAAAAGGCTGTTCAACGGCCCCTGCGGCGGATCCTCCGACGGTACCTGCGAAATAGATAAGAATACCGATTGTGCCTGGCAGTTGGTGTACAACAAGCTTAAGGCTTTGGGCAGATTGGAAACCCTGGAAAGATTCATCCCGCCAAAGGACTGGTCCACAAATAAAGACGGCGGTCCTAGAAAGTATCTGAGGGAGGACCTGGCAATATGAATACTGAAAGCAACCTTGAAAAGATCTTTGCCGCCGGACATTTGGCCGTAACCGGAGAGTGTGGTCCGCCCCGCGGGGCCGATCCGGAGGTGGTGCGAAAAAAAGGCGAACTGCTCAAGGGTTATGTGGATGCGGTGAACGTCACCGACAACCAGACAGCCGTGGTCAGGATGTCCTCCGTGGCCGCCTCGGTGATCCTTAAGCAGATGGGCCTGGAGCCCAACTATCAGATGGTCTGTCGCGACCGCAACCGGATCGCCATGCAGTCCGACATCTTGGGCGCGGCCGCCCTGGGCATTACCACCATGCTCTGTCTTTCGGGCGACCACCAGTCCTTCGGCGACCATCCCCAGGCCGCCAACGTGTTCGATTTGGACTCCATGCAGTTGATCTACACGGTTCGCAAAATGCGGGACGGGCAGTTCCTCAACGGCGAGGAGATCAAGACCCCGCCCAAGCTGTTCGTGGGCGCGGCGGCCAACCCCTTTGCCGACCCCTTTGAGTTCCGGGTGACCAGGCTGGCCAAGAAAGTGGCGGCCGGGGCCGAGTTCATTCAGACCCAGTGCATCTACAACCTGGACAAGTTCGAGGAGTACATGAGCCAGGTCAGGGACCGGGGCCTGCACGAGAAGGTCAAGATCATGGCCGGACTGACCCCCATGAAGTCCGTGGGTATGGCCAAGTACATGAAGAACAAGGTTCCGGGCATGGACGTGCCGGACCAGGTCATCAAAAGGCTCCAGGGCGTGGAAAAGGGCCAGCAGGCCGAGGAGGGCATCAAAATCCTCCTGGAATCCATCGAACGCCTCAAGGAGTGCGAGGGGGTGGCCGGATTCCACATCATGGCCATCGAGTGGGAGGAGAAGGTGCCCGAGATCGTGGAGCGGGCCGGGCTCTATCCCAGACCCCAGGTCTGATAAACAAGCTGCCGCTAAAAAACTGAGAATGACACCCGCTTCCCGTGATGGGAGGCGGGTGTTTTTTGGTTTTGATAGCTGGGGAATCGAGGCCCGCCCATGAATGGGGGCGGGCTTTTTGATATACCCCCTCACCCGGCCTCTCCCCCAAAGGGGGAGAGGAGACAATTTGGTTGGTGCGGTGCCGGTGTTGCGGCCACGGCGCACGAACCAAGATTATTCCCTCTGTTCCCTTGAAGGTGAGATAGACACCGTAAACATTCTCTCTCCCCTCAAGGGGAGAGGACCAGGGTGGGGGGTACTCTAAATAGAGTGGTGCCGGGGCTGCGTCCCCGACACCCGCCATGGGCGGCCATCTGTTGTTAATACCCACGCCGATCCCCGGACCCTTAATCCCCCTCTTCTTGACTACCCCCCACCCGGTGCTTACCTTTTCTGCGGACGAGAAAATGAAAAATCTCATAAGTGTTGAGAGGTAAAATAGATGCGTTTTGACAAGATGACCATCAAGGCTCAGGAGGCGGTCCAGGAGGCCGTGGATCTGGCCCAGAATCAGGGCCATCCCCAGGTGGAGCCGCTCCACCTGCTCAAGAGTCTGACCGCCCAGAGCGAGGGGATCGTCAAGTCCATCCTGCGCAAGATGGGGATCAGCGTGGACGGCTTGAGCCGCGAGATCGAGGCGGCCCTGGACAAGCTGCCCCGGGTTTCGGGCAACAACCAAGTGACCATGAGTTCGGATCTGCACACCGTGATCCAGACCGGGACCAAGACCGCTTCGGACATGCATGACGAGTACGTCTCGGTGGAGCACCTGTTCATGGCCCTGGCCGTGGTCAAGTCCAAGGCGGCCGATCTGCTCAAGGCCCAGGGCGCCAACCCGGAGTCCATCCTGCGGGCCATGCAGGACATCCGGGGGGCCCAGCGGGTGACGGACCAGAACCCTGAGGACAAGTTCCAGGCTCTGGACCGCTACACCCGGGACATGACCGACCAGGCCCGCTCCGACAAACTGGACCCGGTGATCGGGCGGGACGACGAGATCAGGCGGACCATCCAGGTCCTTTCCCGCAGGACCAAGAACAACCCGGTCCTCATCGGCGAACCCGGGGTGGGCAAGACCGCCATCGTGGAGGGGCTGGCCCGCCGTATCGTGGCCGGGGACGTGCCCGAGGGGCTCAAGGACAAGAGGCTCCTGGCCCTGGATATGGGCAGCCTCATCGCCGGGGCCAAGTACCGGGGCGAGTTCGAGGACCGGCTCAAGGCCGTGCTCAAGGAGATAGAGGACTCGAACGGCAACATCATCATGTTCATCGACGAGATGCACACCCTGGTGGGGGCCGGAGCGGCCGAGGGCGCGGTGGACGCCTCCAACATGCTCAAGCCGGCCCTGGCCCGGGGCGAGCTGCACTGCATCGGAGCCACCACCCTGACCGAGTTCCGCAAGTACGTGGAAAAGGATGCGGCCCTGGAGCGCC
Source organism: Desulfarculia bacterium (assembly GCA_963662305.1). Classification (GTDB taxonomy): domain Bacteria; phylum Desulfobacterota; class Desulfarculia. The sequence goes on from OY759352.1 coordinate 1,599,843, forward strand.
GGTTCCAGCCGGTCTTTGTGCCCGAGCCCAGCGTGGAGGACACTATCGCCATCCTGCGGGGTCTCAAGGAACGCTACGAGACTCACCACGGGGTCAAGATCAACGACGGGGCCATCGTTACCGCGGCCACCTTGTCCGACCGCTATATCACCGACCGGTTTTTGCCGGACAAGGCTGTGGACCTGATCGACGAGTCGGCCAGTAAGCTGCGTACCGAGATAGACTCCCTGCCGGCCGAGATCGACGAAAAGGACCGGCGCCGGATCAAGCTGACCATTGAGCAGAAGGCCCTGGCCAAGGACGAGGACCCGGAGACCAGGAAGCGTTTGGCCAAGATAGAGGATGAGCTGGAGGAATTGACCGGTGAGGTGGACGCCTTGAAAGAGCAGTGGGAAAGGGAAAAGAACCTGATCCGCTTTGTCTCCCAGGTGGCCAAGAAGATGGAGGAGACCAAGCTGGAGGCCGAACGGGCCGAGCGGGAGGGGGATTACGCCCGGGCCGGAGAGCTCCGCTACGGGGTCCTTTCCCAACTTACCCAAGAGGATGCGCGGATCAAGGAGGAGCTGGAGCTGCTCCACGAGGAGAGCCAGGGCGGGCTTTTGAGCGAGGAGGTCACGGCAGAGGACGTGGCCGAGGTGGTGGCCAAGTGGACCGGAATACCCGTCTCCAAGATGCTGGAGACGGAGAAGGACAAGCTGATCCACATGGAGGACCGGCTGGCTCGGCGGGTGGTGGGCCAGGAGGAGGCCATCCGGGCCGTCTCCAACGCAGTGCGCCGCTCCCGTTCCGGGCTGGCCGACCCCAACCGCCCCATGGGCTCGTTTATCTTTCTGGGCCCCACCGGAGTGGGCAAGACCGAGCTGTGCCGGGCCCTGGCCGAGTTCATGTTCGACGACGAACAGGCCATGGTCAGGCTGGACATGTCCGAGTACATGGAGAAGCACTCTGTCTCCCGGATGATCGGGGCTCCTCCCGGTTACGTGGGTTACGAGGAAGGCGGCCAGCTCACCGAGGCGGTGCGGCGGCGGCCCTATTCCGTGATCCTTTTGGATGAGATCGAGAAGGCCCACCCCGAGGTCTTCAACGTCCTTCTCCAGATGCTGGACGACGGGCGCATGACCGACGGCCAGGGCCGGACCGTGGACTTCAAGAACGCCGTGGTGATCATGACCTCCAACATCGGCTCCCAGTTCATCCAGGAGCACGCCGGCGAGGAGAACCGGGACAGGATGGTGGATCTGGTCATGGAGGCTCTGCGTTCCAGCTTCAAGCCCGAGTTCCTGAACCGGGTGGACGACATCATCATCTTCCACTCCCTGTCCCGGGATCATCTGGCCCGGATCGTGGAGATCCAGCTGGGCCTGCTGCGCAAGCGTCTGGCCGAGCGGAACCTGGAGCTGGTGCTCAGCGACGCGGCCACCAAGAGGTTGGCCGACGAGGGGTTCGACCCGGTCTACGGGGCCCGGCCTTTGAAACGGGCCATCCAGAATCTGGTTCAGAACCCCCTGGCCGTGAAGATCCTGGAAGGGGAGTTCAAGGAAGGGGACACGGTCAAGGTGGACCTGGGCCCGGATGGGGGGTTCACCTTCAGCCAAGCGTGAGCAAGCGTGGCGCCAGGGTTGCATCCCTGGCGCCGCAGCGATAATTCCTGAAAAAGGCGGCCCAGAAATATGACCGACAGCCCGGTGGATTCACAGGATATGTTCCCCATGGCTCCGGGGAAAAAGAAACACCCCTGCCCGGACTGCCGGATGTGCCAGTGGTGCGCCGAGCCCCGCTGTAATCTCTGCCAGGGCCAGGGCCCGCCCCAGGAGCATCTTTCCATGGCCGAGCAGATAGAGCTTTACGAAAAATTGAACAAGGACGAGTTCGAGAAGGAAAAAGGCGTGTAATCTCGAATAATACCGCTTGGTTTTGAATAGACGGCCGCCCCAGCACGGGGGCGGGTACCTCACAGAGCGGCATTTCGTTCCTTCAGCTCCAGCTTTCACGGGGTCTGTAGGGTCGTTCCAACAACCCTGCGGAAATGAAAGGCCAAGAGTGCCCCGAACCGCCCGGAGAAAGATGTGTTTTTGCGAGCGGGGTTGGGAGGGGCCGGCGAGCTTTTTGGACCGCAAAAAGCGAAGAGGCCCCTTCCCCCCTCCAGAGGAGCCGCCGGAGGCAAGGAAAAAAGAAAGTCCTGGGGCCGGCCCCAGGACATCATTAAGACACCCCCTCACCCTGCCCCTCCCCCAGTGGGGGAGAGGGGATTATTCGGTTGAGGTGCCGGGGGTGGGCTCTGGCGTTCTCAGCCAGGTGGGATCTCGTCCAGCCTCACTCCTGCACCCTGGGCACCAGACAGAACCCGCCCATTAACTTCAGGGTCTTGTCGTCGGAAGCGTCGCAGAATCCCTTGATCTTTTTGAACACCTCGGCCGCTGCTGTTTCCCGCCAGAACCAGGCCCGCAGCTCCCGGTGATATCTTGTCCCTCCCGGCTGGGCGGTCACGGCCTCGAAATAGTAGGCCTTTATGTCCTCGCCCACGGCCTTGAGCACCAGCCCCAGATCGAATCCCGGACGGGGGTTCTCCGGCAGCCTGCCCTGGGCGAAGACCAGGAGGAACTCCACGGCCTCCTCGATGCCCAACCCGGCCGTGTCGGCCATGGTCTTCCCGTGCTTTTCCCTGGCGGCCCGGTACCAGGTGGCCAGTCCGGCCACCTCCTGCCTGAACCTCTCCTCCAGGCTCTTTGGATCCGCTTTCTCCTCCCGGCTGAAGCTGACCGGGCAGGCCAGGGGCCCGGTTCCGGCAGGGCAGGGCGGCTCGTCCTCCCCGAACTCTTTCAGAATCGCCGGTCCCCCGGGTTCCTCCAGGAGCCGCAGGGCGGCCAGGAGGACCTTTTTCTGGAACTCCGGATGGTCCGGAGGACCCAGGGGCCGGCCCAGGTCAAAGGGAACCCACAACGCCCGGGGCGGCCTGATCTTTTGGGTGTGCTCCCTGACCAGGCTGATCTGGGTGGTGGCGATTCCTTCTTCTTCGATATAATGCGACAGCCCGCCCACGGCGCGCGTACAGTGGGGTCAGACCGGAACAAGAAGCACGGCCTCCACCCCCTCGGCCTTCATTAGCCGGGCCGTCTCCCTGGCCTTGGTCTCCATCTCGGCCGGGTGGGTGGCGCCCATGAAAGAGTAATGATACTCGGCCAGGGAACCCACGGCCCCTTCCTTCTCCAGCTCCCTGAGCCGGTCCAGGGGGAAGACCACGTTGTGGTCCTGGATGAATCCGGTCCGGTCGTAGTTGGTGGAGATGTGGCTCATGACCAGGTCCGCAGGTTCAACCGTGGAGGGGATGACCCGGTATCCGGCCTCGTCCGGGCCGAAAGGCCTGTCCCCCCGCAGATGCAGCCCGGCCGTGGAGACCAGGGCCACTTTTCTCATGCTCAGGGGCGGCCCGGCCACAAAGGGCTGGGTTTCAAAAGTGGGGCATTCCAAAGAGGCCAGATAATTTGCCTCGGCCGGATCAATATGGGACAGACGGACCATGTGGTCACTCCCGGGGATATAGTTAAATTCAATGGGCGATCTTGAAAGGATAGTCGCTGTCCTCGGGAGTGTCAAACCACAGACCGGTCCGGGCCAGGGCCTCCGAGCGTATTGTGCTAAAATAGGTCTCTGGACAGCAGGGAGGAACCAAGATGGAGCATGATCCGGACCGGATACTGGTTATCGACGACGAGGAGACCGACCAGGACGGTCTTCGCCGCATTTTGAGCCGGGAGGGATATTTGGTCGACGGAGCCCTCAACGGGGCCCAAGGGCTGGAGATGATGTTCCGCACCCCTTACCGGGCCGTTATCGTGGATCTGCTGATGCCGGAGATGGACGGGCTCGGGCTCATGGAGGAGATGCGCCGAAGAGGGCTGAACATTCCGACGGTGATGATCACTTCCTACCCAACCATCAAGACCGCCTTCCAGGCCCTGCGGCTGGGGGCCGTGGACTACATCCCCAAATCCTACACCGGCAAGGAGTTGCTGGGCCTGTTGAGCCGGGTTTTGCGCCGCAAGGAGTGCGCCTGGGGGGCCTGCGATTTCGAGCCGGACAGGTCCTTGTCTTTTACGCCCGGGGAAAAATACACCCTGCCCAAACACTCCTGGGCCAGGCTTAGGGAGGACGGACTGGTGGAGGTGGGGTTGAGGAATTCCTTTCTGGAACACCTCCCGGAGATAGACGCCGTTCAGGCTCCCGAGATCGACGAGCTGGTGGAGCAGGGCCATCCCGGCCTGGAACTGACCGCCTCCGGGGAGGTTCACCAGGTGTTCATGCCCCTTTCCGGAAGGGTGAAGGAACTGAACGGCGAGGCCCTGGGAAACCCCTCTGCCCTTGATTCCGAAATCTGGCTGATCCGGCTTCTGCCCCGGAACCTGGAGGAGGAACTGGCCGAGCTCCGTCCCGAACCGGATTGAACCCCCGTGGGAAGCCTTGGGGGTGGTTTAGGGTAGGGCCCGTTCCAGATCCCGGATCAGTTCCGGAACCGATTCGTAGATGGACTCGGTTTTGGCCGAGAAGCGCATCAGGATGTTGTTGAGGTTGTCCGGGATGTAGGGGAAGAGTTTGGCCAGGTTGGCCACCCTGTTCTGCCCGGAGAGGAGCAGGTCGTCGTTGGTCAGCTCCTTCCCGCAGTTGGGGTTGGGGTAGGAGCTGGCCTTGCAGATCACCTCGTTGGGGTGGTGGTTGCCCTTGCCGATGGCAAAGCAGAGGACGTTGCCCAGGGACCACAGGTCAAAGTCCGAATGGCTGACCTCGTAGTCGAAGTCGATCCAGACGTATCCGCCGTTGCGGGACTCGATGAACAGGTGGTCGGTTCTGACGTCGCCGTGCTGCAGCCCTTCCCGGTGGAGATAGGCCAGGGCGGCCAGGGCCGCCAGAATTTTTCTCAATATCCCGGGCAGGAGCTGCTCAAAATAGGTCCGGTGGTCCATCTCCAGGGACATGAGGTGGGTGTAGAGGCTCCGGCCCGCGATCCGGTCGATGACCCGGACCAGGTTGTCGCTCTTGTCCAGGACCCGGTAGCCCTGCATGAATCCGGGGTGCCCCCGGACCGTTTCCAGGACCGCGGCCTCCTTTTCCGGGTTGCGCCTGGCCCGGATCAGAAAGGGGCCCACCCTGGCGTTGAACTCCTCGTGAAAGACCAGCTTGATTATCTTCCGCTCCCCGGAGGTGAGGTCCAGGGCGTATTTGACCCAGAATTTGGGCTGATCCTCAATGCCGAAACGGCCCTCGTTGGCCTCTCCGGTGAGGAAAAAATCGTTTTCGCCCAGGCGCAGAACCATGCCGGGGTTGAGGGACATGTAGTCGGTGGTCACCTCCCGGACCGGGGGGGCTTTTATGATATTCCGCCCGGTTACCTCCCTGACCCTTTTCAGCAGTTCCGATTCGGAGCTGAATACCAATTGCCCTCTCCCACCAGTTACGCCGGTTCCCCGGTTAAATCATAAGTTTCCCAAGTCTAAGTCCGAGAAGGGGGCGCGGTCAAGGCGGGTGTGGCGGTCCGGCCAGACCTCTTGACCTCGTCCCGGACAGTATCTATATTCTCTTGCAACCGGACAGATCCAAGGAGGGTAACCCTCAAATGTATAATACCATGCGCACGGTCGTCCTCCTGGGAGGGCTGACCGCTTTGTTGATTTTTATCGGTGGGGCTGTGGGCGGGGAGAGCGGGATGATCATCGCCCTGATCCTGGCTGGGATAATGAACATCGGCTCCTACTGGTATTCCGACAGGATCGTGCTGGGCATGTACCGGGCCCAGCCCATTGAGGAGAGAGAGGCCCCGGAGCTCTACGCCATTGTCAGGAATCTCAGCCAGGCCGCCGGGCTGCCCATGCCTAGGGTGGCGATCATCCCTCAGGAGGGGCGCCCAACGCCTTTGCCACGGGCCGGGACCCGGAACACGCCGTGGTGGCCGTGACTCAGGGGCTGTTGCGGCTCATGAACCGGGACGAGCTGACCGGGGTTCTGGCCCACGAGATGGGCCATGTAAAAAACCGGGACATCCTCATCGGTTCGGTGGCCGCCACCCTGGCCGGGGCGATCATGGTCCTGGCCAACATGGCCCGCTTCGCCGCCTTTTTCGGGTTCGGCGGACGGAGCGAGGACGACGAGGGCGGGGGCATTTTCGGGTTGCTCTTGACCGCCATCTTGGCTCCCATTGCGGCCATGCTGATCCAGATGGCCATCTCCCGCTCTATGGAGTTCAAGGCCGATCAGACCGGGGCGGCCCTGGCCGGTTCGCCCCACGGCCTGGCCGGGGCGCTCTATAAACTGGGCCGGGCCAGCCAGCAAATCCCCATGCAGGCCAATCCCCAAACAGCCCACATGTTCATCGTCAACCCCCTGAGCGGCAGGAGCCTGGCCAATCTGTTCTCCACCCATCCGCCCCTGGAGGAGAGGATTCAGCGGCTCACCGCCATGGCGTCGAGGCATTGATGCGGATCAAAGTTTTAAACACGGGTGTCTTGCTCATACTTCTGGCTGCGCTGGTTTCGCCCCAGGCCTCCTTGGCCCAGTCCCGGGAGCCGGTGGTGGAGGCGGTCCGGGCCGCCGGGCCGGCCGTGGTCAACATCGCGGCCAAGGGCGAGGCGGAGCAGCGGTCCTCCTTCGGCGATCCTTTTTTTGACCGCTTCTTCAGCGATTTTTTCGATTCCTATCCCCAGCGGAGGCCCACCAGTTCCCTGGGCTCGGGGGTGATCATCGACGGGGAAAAGGGCTACGTCCTGACCAACCACCATGTGGTGGAAAAGGCCCGGGAGGTGACCGTGACCCTGGCCGACCAGACCGAGTTGAAGGCTAGAGTGGTGGGCCTGGACCCCGGTTCGGACCTGGCCGTGCTCCAGGTGGAGAAGGGCAAAAGCCTGCCCACCATCAGTCTGGGCGATTCGGACAAGCTGCTCATCGGCCAGCGGCTCATCGCCATCGGCAACCCCTTCGGCCTGAGCCACACCGTGACCACCGGGGTGGTCTCGGCCCTGAACCGGACCTTCAAGGTCCAGGGCGATCTTTTCTTCGGCTTCATCCAGACCGACGCGGCCATCAATCCGGGCAACTCCGGGGGAGCTCTGCTGAACATTGACGGCGGCTTGGTCGGGATCAACACAGCCATTTACGCCCAGGCCCAGGGCATCGGCTTCGCCATACCCATCAACCGGGCCCGCCGGATCGCGGCCGAACTGATAGCCCACGGCCGGGTCAGACCCTCTTGGCTGGGGCTCTCCATCCAGACCCTGACCCCGGACCTGGGGCTTCACTTCTCGGTACCCGGCAACCGGGGGGTGATCGTCACCAGCGTGGAGCCCGGATCGCCGGCGCAGGAGGCCGGGCTGCAAAAGGACGACATCATCGTCCGGCTGGACACCCTGCCAATCACCGCCCGGGAGGGGTTCAACCGGGCCCGGGCCGACTACCCTCCGGGCCGGTCCATGCAACTCACGGTCTTCCGGGATGGCCGCAAGTCCCTGCTCAAGGTCACCTCCCGGGCCGTTCCGGCCCGAGTGCTCAAGGATATGGCCTGGAGAAGGTACGGCTTCAGGGTGGAGGCCCTGGACCCCGGCCAGGCCTCCCGGTGGCGGATCCCCCGCAACCTGGGGGTCCGGATCAGCCGGGTCCGGAGCGGCTCCGCGGCCGACAGGATAGGGTTCAAGCCGGGCGATGTGATCCTCTCCCTGGCCGATGAGGAGGTGGCTTTGCCCCAGGACCTGGAGGAGATCGTCAGCCGGCTGGACTTTGACCAGCCGGTCAAGGCCGTGGTCCAGCGCGACCGGACCAAGTACCTGATCACCCTCAAGCCCGAGGGCTGAACCGGGCTCCGGGGCGGCAGGGAGAATGCCGCTGCCTTCCTTTGCCCGGAGAACTAGTGGAGCGGAATTACGGCCGGCCTTTTTGGCCGCTTCGGGCCGTTGCCGAGGGGAGGCTTTTTGACCCTGGGGATCGTCTTTTCCCTGCTGTCCGCAATCAGTTTCAGCACCTCGGCCATCCTGGCCAAGCTGGGCTACGCCCAGGGGCTGACTGTGAGTCAGGTTCTCCAGCTGCGTTTCACCCTGGCCGTGCCTTTGATCCTCCTTTTGATTCTGCTCCGGGACCGGGCTCTGCCCCGGGTCAGCCTCTCCCTGATCCTCAAGGGGCTTCTCCTGGGCGGAATCCTCTACGGTATCCAGAGCTCCTGCTACTACAACGCCCTGGTCCACATCCCGGCCTCCACCGCCTCCCTGGTTCTCTATCTCTATCCGGTGACGGTGGCCCTGCTGGCCCGGCTTTTCTTCGGCCAGAGGATCGGACGAAAGGGTTTCCTGGCCCTGGTCACGGTGGTGGCGGGGTGCGCCCTGGTCTTTTTCGACGCCTTTCAGAGGAGGCTGGAGCCGCTAGGCCTGGCCCTGGCCTTCGGCGCCATGGCCACCTACTCCTTCTACTTCGTGGCCCTTCAGGCTGCGGTCAAAAACGAACGGCCCATGATCCTCACTTTTTTCGTGATCGTCTTTGCCGCTGTGTCCTTCAACATCCTGGGCGATCCCTCATATCTGTTGCGGATCAGCCGGCCGGGCTGGATCTACGGCGGGTCGCTGGCCCTGTTCTCCACGGTCATGGGCCTGGCTTTTCTGTATCTGGCTGTGGAACGTTTGGGCAGCGCCCATGCGGCCGTGATCTTCACCGTGGAACCCATCTCGGTGGTGACCCTCTCCTGGTTGGTTTTGCACGAGAAAATAGCGGCCTGGCAGGTGGCCGGGATGGTTCTCATCGTCTCCGGGATAGTGATCAAAAACCTGGTGGTGGCGAGAAAGGCCGGCCCGGCGCACCCTAATCCGGCCTGACCCGGACCTGGTCCGCAGCCTCGCAAGGGGGGCTTGCCGGGCTATTCATCTTCCGGCAACTCCTCCTCCGGGGGCAGGTCCTCCTCGTCGAAGATGCGACGGCCCAGCAAGAGCATCGGTTCGGCCAGAACTCCCCTAACGTAGTCTCGGGCGTACCCTTCGATCAAGTATGGCTCATCAAGACCGTTATATTCTTCATTAAAGAAATACCAGGTATAGCTCATCCCGTCATTTCCGAACAGCATGCTACCGTAGCCATATTCAAGCAGATTAAAAAATAGCTCCCTCTGCTCCCAATCGAGCTGCACGAAAAAGGTTGAGCCGCAGAGCTCGTATATGGGCCCGTCGGGTCCCCCAGGAGGCGCGCATTCCGGGTACATGGTCGCCAAATATGTAGGTCCTCCTTCTCTATGCGCTATTTTGTCGGTGAAGATGACCACTTTTCTTTCATGCTCGACATACCCCGCAATGTCCTCAAATGTGATGAACTCCCATGCAGTTCCCCGCAGGGCTTCCAACTCCTCCCTGGCTTCATAGATTATATTGAACCTGGGTTCGGGTGTGGGCAGGTCCTGGGCCTGGGCCGCGGCTCCGAGCAAAAACACCGATAGTGTTATTAATATTAATCTTCTGGGCATGATTATTGTCCCCCAATTTTCCGGACTCCAAAGGATTATATTATAACACACCATTAAACAGGACCAAATAAAATATTTATGCTTTCGATAATGTGATATGGAGCTGTAAGCGGCAATCTGCCGAATTATCAGCTGTGCTTTTTGAACCCCCGGGCCGGTTTTTAAACCTCTGGGGAATTGCTTGTTTTATGGCCCGGAATGGGTGACCATAAAAAACAACCCGTTTCCCGTTCGGGGCGGGTCCATCCAGGCGGGAGACCCAAAACGCGTTCCCGCCGGCTTGGCCGGAAAGGAGTCTGGATGTCGCCGCCGACAAGAGAGTTCAGGGCGCTCCGGAACAGGCGCCGGATCGTCCCGGTCATGGCCCTGTTGGCGATCCTCCTGATGGTGGTTTCGGGTCTGGGCTGCCCGGTCTGGGCGGCCCAGGACCGGACCTGGCCTGTGGCCTCCACCAATCTGGAACTGGATGAAACCCTGGTAGCTCAGGGAGCCGGGCTTTACGACTACCTCATAGGAGGCCTGAGCGGGGGCGAACCTCTTTATCTTAAAAATCTACTGGCAAGCCCGGAAGAGGCGTTCGGTTTTACCCTTCTGGTTCCTTACGATGCGGCCCTGTTCCTGGATCAGGCCGGCCAGGAGGTGGAGGTGAGCGGGTTTCTGCTTCACCCCACCTCTGCGGATAATGATCGCCCGGACTACGCTCTTCCGGGGTCCGATACCGTCCTGCCCCGGATGAGCCGAGCCGGCCAGGAGGATCTCTGGCCCGACGACGGCGGCCCCTGGCCCCTGCTGGTCTATTCCCACGGGTTGTCCATATTTCCCGGTGAGGCGGGCGAGCTGGACTTTCTTGCTGAGCTGGCCTCCCAGGGTTATATAGTCCTCTGCCTTTTTCACGGGGACGGGCGGTTCGCCCCGGACTATAAGACCAAACATCCGCTCCAGCTGGCCCTTAGAACAGCGACTCTCAAACAGGCCCTGGACCGCCTGGAGGCAGACCCCCTGTGGGCTCCCAGAATAGACTGGTCCAGGGTGGGCGGCCTGGGCGTCTCCTACGGCGGCACCTCCATGCTGGCCTGGTCCGGGGCCGGAGTGATCGAGCTGGAGACTGGCCTGGTGACCCCCATCCTCTCTGATCCCCGCCTCAAGGCCTCGGCCGGGGTGGTGACCTTCAGCGGCAGCCCCCTGCTGCCGGTTTTCGGCCGGTCCCTGGAGGGCGGAGAGACCTTGTCCGCGCCCCAAATGATCATCTGCGGGGACGGCGATCTTATCGCTCCTTGCGGATACTCCAGGGCGCTTTTGAAAAACTCTACCTGGAGAAACTATCTGGTGACCCTCCTGGATCAGGATCACTTTGTGGGAGAGGCCATCCAAAAGGACGCCGAGGACTGGCTCTCCGTCTATTTCGCGGCCTTTATCAAAAACGACCGGGAGGCCCTGGAGATTCTGCACACCCGCACTTCCAACCCCGGCGGAGGGGACGACCTGCTGGAGATCGTGGATCCGCCCCACAATATCCCCGGCGATTAGATTCGCTTTTGATTAGATAACAAAGATGTTAGGGTAAACCTCCGGTCCGGCGGAAGACAGGCGGATGTCGTTGCGGCACCCGCCAGTTGCCGGAGACGATCTCTATTAACGCTTTCCTTACCATACGGGCTGTCTGAAAAAAGGCAGGCACTAATCGCTCCGGGGAATTATCAAACGGCTCCTAGACTGAAACGGAGATGCCATGCCCCCTGATTTCTATGGCAAGCTGGCCAAACATCTGGACGACCTGCCCGGCGGGTTTCCCCCCACGCCCAACGGAGTGGAACTGCGAATTCTGAAAAGGCTGTTTTCGGAGGATGAGGCCCGGTTGGCCCTGTGCACCGGGATGATCCCGGAGGAGGCCGGGGTGGTGGCCAAGCGGGCCGGACTGACTCCCCAGGAGGCCGGGAAGAGGCTGGAGGAGATGGCGGCCAAGGGCCTTCTGTTCAGCATCGTCCGGGAGGGGCGGCCGACCCTGTACATGGCCGCCCAGTATGTTATCGGCATCTGGGAGTACCACCTCAACGACCTGGATCAGGAACTGATCCAAGACATGAACGAGTACATCCCCTATCTGTTCACCCCGGAGACCTGGACCAAGGGGCCCCAACTGCGGACCATTCCGGTGGAGCGGTCCCTGGCCCCGGGCCAGGCGATCATGCCCCACGAGCAGGCCCGGGAACTGGTCAAGGACCAGAAAAAGTTTTTGGTGGCCCCCTGCATCTGCCGCCGCGAGCACGAGATGATCGGGGAGGGCTGCGACAAGCCCAGGGAATCGTGCCTGGTTTTCGGCTGGGGGGCCGACTACTATCTCCGCAACGGGTTGGGCCGGGAGATAGACCTGGTCGAGACGTTGGACATCCTGACCCTGGCCGAGGAAGCGGGGCTGGTCCTTCAGCCCAGCAACGCCGAGCGGATAGTCAATATATGTACCTGCTGCGGTTGCTGTTGCCAGGTTCTGAAGAGCTTCAAACGCCACCCGGCCCCGGCCCGGATCGTCTCCTCTTCCTACCGGGCCGTATTCGATCCGGAGGCCTGCGTCTCCTGCGGGGTCTGCCTGGACCGCTGCCAGATGGACGCCCTGGAGATGTCCGGGGAGGAGATCGTGTTCAACCCGGAGAGGTGCATCGGCTGCGGACTGTGCGTGACCACCTGTCCCAGCGGGGCCTTGAGCCTGGAACGCAAACCTCAGGAGGAGCAACGGGAGATTCCCCGCAACATGTATGAAGCCGGAAAAAGGCTGGCCCGGGCCAGGGGCAAGCTGGGCCCGGTCAAGGAGACTTTTCTGGGCCTGAAGTCCAAGGTGGACCGGCTCAGGGCCGGAAGGTGAGGAAAAATATTGAAATGGGAAGGTGGTTTCAACCAAGTCAATTGTCAGGAAAGAAAAGAAACCTCGTTTTCCCCCGGCCACACCTGATGAATATAAAAAATTAAAGCAAAATGCCATATTCACCACGCTTATTTTTTTTGACCGGAGTGAAGCCAGGCGTCATATGATAAATGTAGACGGTTCACATCATGAAGAGGCTGACAATGGTAACCGTCTTTGATGTAGCGAAATATATCCTTGAACAACACGGCCCTACCACAACAGTCAAACTGCAAAAGCTTGTTTTTTACTGCCAAGCTTGGTCATTGGTTTGGGACGAAGTGCCTATCTTTGACGAGTCTATAGAGGCGTGGGCCAACGGTCCTGTTGTTCCAGTTCTCTTTTCCAAACACAAAGGTAAATACAATATAGTGCTGGCGGTGTTAGAAATGGAAACTCGAATAACCTGACTCATTTCTGTCCGGCTAAGCGAAGCATAGATTTAACTGATTGTTATTGTGGGTTAATTGATTATTAAAGCCGGGCGGTTGAAGTAATTTCTGGATGGTGCAGCGTCTGAAGAGGTTGAGTTGAAGGAGTTGAGCCAGTTGCTGAAGGCTTAATCCGAGGCGACAAAGGAACTTGAGATAGCAGAGCAAAAGGTAAGCAATCAAGGCCACATAGACCTGAGAAAGAACGGCATTGGGGGAGTTGCCGATAAAGGATTCGATCTTCAGGTTCTGCTTGATGAAGCGGAAGAAGGTCTCTATCTGCCAGCGTTCCTTGTAGATGTCGGCGATGGTCCTGGCCGAGAGGTCGAAGTAGTTGGTCAAAAAGACGTAATGCTTCCCGGTCTCCTTGTCGCGGTAGCCGACTCTTCGCAAGGCCACTGGGTAATCGGCCCATTTGGCCCCTGTAAGCCAAATGACCTGGTCGGAGGTGACGCCCAAACGGCGGTTGACTCTGTTGCGCTTGACGACCTTGTAGCGGGCGCCCTTTTTCATCCTGGTGACGAAGAAAACGCCCCTGTTGGCCAGGGAAAAAAGCCAGGCAAAGGCGATGTAGGCCTTATCCATGGCCACGATCGAACCCTTGGGAAGGTGAATTGCTTTGGCGGTCTTGGACTCATGACGTTTGGCTTCGGAAATTGAAACAAAAGCGGGCAGATAGCCGTCATGATCCAGCAGGGTGTTGATTTTAATACCGGCCTTAGTCTTTCGAAACCTGGCCCAAGGGAAGAGGCTCAGGCAGAGACTGATCGTGGTCGCATCCAAGGAGAACAGCTTGTTTTTAAACTTGAACTTGTGCTTGGGAGCAACGGGTTGACAACGACCGTAGACATGTCCGAACAAGGCCTCGAAGAAGGAAGCCGGCCGTTTCTCGTTGGCCTCGGCAAAGGTGGACCGGGCTACCGGTTGGGTGCCTAAATGGTAGAGATTATTGCTCCTGGAGCGCATGGACCTGACCCCGTCACGGAGCGAGGATCGGCCGGTCAGTTGGATGGCCATGAGGTGAACGAACTGATCCCCGCGGCTGAATCTGCGGGCCGTACGTCCGCTCCCGTGGGCTTTGTCCAGGGTGCTGAAAACATGTCTCGGAACAATCTTGAGCATCTGGGAGAGGATCGCGTTACAATGAGCCATGGCCTGATTTGTCCTTTCCGATCGGTGAGTTATGCGCAACACTATTATATCGGAAACCAGGGTGAATCAGGCCTTTTTCTTGACTCTTAGCCGGACAGGACTGGTATGGAATAGAGGTCTTTTTAAATTAGCTTTTTATGGTTTGGTCGGCTTTGAGATTGCGGATAAGGCGGTCAAAAGATTCATTATATTTATCGTGATCTTTCCAATCGGTGAAGTCGCCGATGTGACGGGCGCGTCTAATCTTGGCTGCCCAAGGTTGATCGGAATCCATGACCGCATCATCAATGCGGATGGGGAACAGGACAAGTTCGTCTTTCATTCGCTCCTTATCAAAGGCAGCTTCCACCTCGGTTTCAACCCACTCGCTTGCGATAGATTTTTCTGAAAGGATCAGGAGCAACTTGTCGTAGATCCGAATAGCCTGGTCGATCGAATTAAGGATCTTATCCCCGATCTTCATGTCTTCCGGTGCGTACCAGTTGCTAACATTTGCTGCTTTAAGATCGGTGTGGAGCTTTCTTACAAATTCTTCATCTCGCGAACTGTGGCTGATGAAACAGGAGTAGAATTGTATTCCTTGGTGTCAAGGGCGGAGTAAAAATGTACCAGTGGGGCGGAGTAAAAGTGTACCGGTTTTGAAGTTGATCATCAGGGGGCCTTAAGGCCGCCTGATGAGGTTAGAGGCGTGCATCAGGTATTGCCTTTTAGCCGTTTGGATTGTTTGAGGCGATAGCTGTGGCCGTTCATTAGGATGTGAACATGATGGGTGAGGCGGTCCAGGAGAGCACCGGTGAGGCGTTCGGAGCCGAACACGTCGGGCCACTGGTCAAAGGGTAGGTTTGTGGTGATCAGGATCGAGCCGCGTTCATATCTTTGCGAGCTCAGTTCAAAGAGTAGTTCAGCCGCGGGGGTGGAGACGGTCTGCACGGTCACTCCCTCGCCCCCCCTGACCCTCTACGACGACACCCTGGAGGCCTGCTTCCGCTGGGCCCAGGCCGACATGCCCTGCCGCATTCTCAGCGGGGCGGTTTACGGCGCCACCGGACCGGCCACACATCGCCGGTTCCACCCTGACCAACAACGCCGAGGTTCTGGCCGCGCTGGTGGTCCTGGAGCTGATCCGTCCGGGGCTGAGGGTCATCATCAAGGATATGGCCGTGCCCCAGAACATGAGAACCGGTTCGCCCACCTTCAGCAACATGGGCGCCTGCCTGCACGGGGTGGCCTTCAGCCAGCTGTGCCGCAAGTGGGACGTGCCCTCGGAGTTCAACTCGGCCTACCCCAACTCCAAGGTGCCCGACTACCAGGGCGGTTTATGAAAAGGCGTTCATGGTCTACAATGCGGCCCTCTCAGGAGCCCACATGCAGTTTCTGGCCGGGGCCATCCACGGCCAGTTGACCCACCACCCGGTCCAGGCCGTGCTGGACAACGACCTGGCCGGCATGGTGGGGCGTTTTCTGGAAGGCGTGGAGATCAGCGAGGACTCTCTGGCCGTGGATCTGATCAACCAGGTGGGGCCCATCCCGGGGGAGTTTCTCTCCAGCGCCCACACCCGCAAGTGGTGGCGTTCCGAGCAGTATATTCCGTCGGCGGCGGACACCCTGACCTACCCGGAGTGGCTGGCCACGGGAAAGAAAAGCAGCCTGGAGTACGCCCGGGAAAGGGTGGAGCAGATCCTGGCCACCCATGAGACCGAACCGCTTCCGGATTCGGTGGAGGCGGATATCCAAAAGATCATGGCCGAGGCCAGAAAGTACTATAACCTCCCCTATGTATCGACCCCAGGGGACGGAAGAGAGATGAATATGGAAAATAAACTGTTTGCCGTGGAGCGGCTGCAAAAATTCGTCCAGGAGGCCTTTTCCGCTCTGGGAGTCCCGGAGGGGCACGCCCGGATCGGAGCGGCCAGGATGATCGAGGCCGATCTGTGGGGCATGCACGGCCACGGAGTTTTCCGCCTGGACGGCTATGTCCGCCGGATCGAGGAAGGGGGCTACAATCTGGCCCCTCAAATCCAGGTCAAACGGGAGACCCCGGTCAGCGCCCTGGTGGACGGGGACAACGGACTGGGCCAGGTGGTGGTCACCAAGGCTGTTGAGTTGGGTATCAAG
The DNA here is from genome assembly GCA_963662305.1 of Desulfarculia bacterium. GTDB lineage: Bacteria > Desulfobacterota > Desulfarculia. The sequence continues at coordinate 1,615,915 of OY759352.1, forward strand.
AAGGCCAAGGAGAACGGGTTGGCCTGGATCGGTATCGGCCGGAGCAACCACGCCGGGGCCGGGGGGGTCTATGCGGCCATGGGCCTGCCCCACGACCTGATCGCCGTTTACATGGCCATCGGCAACGCCAACCACATGGCCCCCTGGGGGGGCGTGGACCTGCTTCTTTCCACCAACCCCATGGCCATCGCCGTTCCCGCGGGCCAGGAACCGCCGGTGGTCTTGGATATGGCCACCACCGTGGCCTCCTTCGGCAAGGTCAAGGTCAAGGCCCAAAAAGGCGAACCCCTGCCCACCGGGTGGATGATCGACCGCCGGGGAGAGCCGCTCACCGACCCCGATAGGATCAAGGAGGGCTTCCTCCTGCCCATCGGAGGGCACAAGGGTTTCGGATTGAATCTGATTATCGGGGCCCTGGCCGGGGTTCTCAATTCGGCCGCCTTCGGCAGCGCGGTGATCGACTTCAATAAGGATTTCAAGACTCCCACCAACACGGGCCAGGTCTTTATCGCGGTCCGGCCGGACCTGTTCCGGGACCGGGCCGAGTTCAAGGCCGAGATGGATATGCGGCTCAGGGAGATCAGGGAATCCACCCCCATGGAGGGCAATCCGCCCATCCGCATCCCCGGGGAGATGGCCCTGCGCCGGGAAAAGGAGATGCGCCGGGAGGGCATCCCGGTGGCGCCCAAGGTCCTCGAGCAATTGCAGGCCCTGGCCAGGAAATTGGAATTGGAGGATAGGCTGGAGGATTAAATGGGCTGACCTTCTCCCCGGAAATCCATAAATCGTGGCGGAGATCATGGATGCGGACGTCCTCCATGCCGGCCCTTCCCTGATCCTCCGCCGGGGCCGGTTGGATCCCGACGAGATGTGTTCGTGAGCCTATGCCCGGGGTCGGCACAGGGGTTGCCCTCCGGGGGGCTGATTTCGGCCAGGGCAGCCTCGGCGCTCCTGAACAGGGGATGGTCTTGAAGGCGGCCTGGTCCATGGGTCGGTCCACCTTAACCACGCCGCAAAGTGGTCCAAGGGGGTGGGGCCACTCCCGGTTTTGCTTGAATACCTTTTACTCTGTTCTCTCAAGTTGCTCTGTCGCCTCGGAATCAGCCTCCACCAACTCGCCCGACTCCTTCAATTATAGCGAATGTCATAAATCTGTTCCGATTCGGCTGCCGGGGGTGTGACCCCGGCAGCACATTTCGCTTTTGAATCGGAATGTTATTCTGAAAATTAGTCTAATCCGCTTCAGGCGGGGCGCTCTCCAGAAACTCTTTGCGCCGTCATCATCCACCAAATCTATTACCTGTGAGAACAGTCTGTTAACCGTGTGCCTGGCTTTAAGGGACAGAAATGACGTAAGCATGCTTTTACTCGAGCAGGAATTCAGCCTTGGCGCTATTTGTCGGTCTCTCCGGGAAGAGTTTCGGTCAGCAGGAAGGACGCGGCCAGGGAACAGGCCGAGGCAATCAGACAGAACAGCCACATTGCCTTGTAACCGGCCAGGGAATATACTCCGTCCGCCTGCCTCCCGGCGCCGACGATGGCCCCTATGGCCACCTGAAAAAGGGCGGCTCCCAGGAAGGGGAACACGTTGACCAGCCCCACCGAGGTCCCGGCGATGGAGGCGGGAAAGAGCTCCTTGCTGACCGTGGCGATGACCGGCGCTGTTCCGGCCCCACAGATGCTCAACAAAAAGAAGAGAGCATAAAGCATGAAAAGAGGCTGACCGTCGGGTTTGTGCCAAAACCAACCACAGAGAATAGTCAAAACCAGGCAACAGCAGATCACCACCGGTTTACGGCCGAAGCGATTGGCCAAGGCGGCGTTGATCAGGCCTCCGACCACCAGGGCCAGAGCAAATCCGCCCATAACTGTTCCGGCTCCGGCCTTGGTCATGCCGTAGACATGCATCAGATAAGGACCGCCCCATAGCCCGGCCAGGGCAAGGGAAACTCCGGCACCGCAGAAGGCGGTCAGGGCGATGGTCCAGAACCCCCTTGCCTTCAAGACTGTTTTGATTCCTGAAAGCAAACCGATTTTGGCCGATTGGACGGATTCGCTAGCCGAGCCGTCCTCCCTGGTGATGGGAGGCCAACCTTTTTCCGCGGGCCGGTTGCGGACGAAAAACCAGACCAGAACGGCCATAATCAGGGTGGCGCCTCCGATAAGGACCAAAGTGGCCCGCCAGCCTATGCCGTCGGAGGCCAGGGCCAAAGGCACCCCTGCCGAAAGGGCCCCGATGCCGCCGACGGCCTGGAACATCCCGCCCATGATAATGAATTTATGGGGTTCGAACCACTCGGCCAGTATTTTGTAGTTACACACAAAAACGGTCGACACGCCCAGCCCGACCAGAACCCTGCCGACCAGGGCCAGTCCCAGATTGGGAGCCGATCCCATTAGCACCGAGCCTACAGCGGCCACCACGAAAGAGGCGGACACTGTTTTGCGGGCTCCCCAGCTGTCAGCCAGCAACCCCACCGGCAACTGCATGGCGGCGTAGGAGTAGAAATAGGCTGAGCCGAGTAAACCCAGGAGGGCTCCGCCCACGGAAAAGGCCTGCTGCATGTCCAGGGCTATCACCGCCGGGCAGACCCGGTGGAAGTAGACCAGGAAGTAGCACAGGAAGATAAGGAGGCAGACCAGGTAGCGGTAGCGCCTGGCCGGATTTGAGGCGGATGTGGAGACAGAGGTTTTTGGGTGGGGCATGGTCCCTCTTTTGGCCTATCTCGGGGTCGACGGAGGTAAGGATAGCCGATAAAAGCCCTTAGGCGGAATTATCTCATAGCATCATTCTGGAGCGCTATAAACAAAAGGTTCTGTTTGCGGATCTGCCCGGCGATACCTTGTCGAGCTCGCCCGATGCGTCGCTTAAAGGACCTACCATCCGGGCTGGATTGCCTTTCAGGCCGGGAGCCGGGCCACGGGGATGACGACCATTGAGATCAACGCGCGGGGGCCCACCAAGCCGCACCCTCGGGCAGGAACCACACCTTTGTGGCGGCCGAGCAGGGTCTGACTCTACGCCGTCGCCTGTTTCGGCCCCGGCCTATTTCCCCCCGCCAGGACCCCGGAAGAGACGATTGTCCTGTCCGGGGTCGTCTCCTGAGGGGGTTGGCCAGGCGACCATACCGCTGGGCGGCGGCCGCCTGGGTGCGGCCAGAAGGCCTCCTCCGCTATCCAGTTTAAATCACATTCCAGCCCTGACCTCCTCAATAAGGGCTAGACAATCAGCCACCTTGCGGCTGATCTCCTCAAAATCCCCCTTGGCCACCGCATCCTTGGAGATGAGATTTGAGCCCAGGCCCAGGCAGACCGCTCCGGCCTCTATCCAGCCGCCCAAGGACTCTCTGGTGGGCGCCACTCCGCCGGTGGGCATTATGCTGGTCCAGGGCAGGGGCCCCCGGACAGCCTTGATAAAGCCCGGTCCGCCGATCTGTCCGCCCGGGAATATCTTGACAATTTCGGAGCCCAACTCCTCGGCCTGGCTGATCTCCGAGACTGTTCCGCAGCCGGGGATGTAGGTCACCTTGCGGCGGTTGCACATCCTGGCCACCTCCGGGTTGAGGTTGGGAGAGACCACGAAATTGGCTCCGGCGTTGAGGAATTGGGCTGCGGTGGCCCCCTCCAGGACAGAGCCCACCCCCAGGATGAGCTCCGGCAGCTCCGCGGCGGCATACTCCACGAGCTTGGAGAAAACCTTGAAGCCATAATCGCCCCGGTTGGTCAGTTCAATCAGCCTGGCGCCCCCGGCGGCGCAGGCAGCCACGATTTTTTTGGCTGCCTCCAGATCCGGGTTGTAAAAAATCGGCACCAAGCCGAGGCGGTACATTTCGTTGAGAACCTGCATGCGATCGAATCGAGCCATGGTTCCTCCTTATCTTGATACCCGGCCGGAGGAGTCTCCGACCATCAGTTTTTCCGCCTCGGACACGCTTATCAGATTGAAGTCTCCGAGGATGGAATGTTTCAGGGCCGAGGCGGCCACGGCAAAATCGATAACCCGCTGGGGCTGGTCAGGGTGCTTTATGAGGCCGTGGATCAATCCGGCGGCAAAGGCGTCTCCGCCGCCCACCCGGTCGACTATGTGAGTCAGCTGGTGGACCGGGCTCAGGTAGTATTCCTGCCCATCGTAGTAAAGGCCCGACCAGGCGTTGTGGCTGGCGCTGAGAGAGCCGCGCAGGGTGATGGCCGCTCCGGTCAGGTTGGGGAACCGCTCCATAAGTTCCCGGGCCACGGTTTTATAATTCTCCCCTTCCACCCGGCCGGAGGTGATGTCGGTTTTAGGGGCCTTTATCCCAAAGACCTTGTCTGCATCCTCCTCATTGCCCACGGCAATATGAGACAGGGCCACCAGCTCGGGCATGACCTGGGAGGCGGACTTGCCCCATTTCCAAAGTTTGGCCCGGTAGTTGAGGTCGCAGGATATGGTCAGCCCCATCTCCCCGGCCGTGCGGACCCCTTCCAGGCAAACCTGGGCCGCTGTTTCGCTGATGGCCGGGGTAATCCCCGTCCAGTGGAACCAGCCGGCCCCCTCCAAGACCCGGGGCCAGTCGATCTGGCCCGGTTGAATGGTCGCCAGGGAGGAGCCGGCCCGGTCGTAGATGACCTTCGAACCACGCTGCATGGCTCCGTTTTCCAGAAAATAGATCCCCAGCCTCTCGCCGCCGTAGACGATGTGGGACACATCCACCCCGTACCCGGCTACAAAAGAGGCGCAGGCCCGGCCCAGATCGTGATCCGGCAGACGGGTCAGGTAGCTGACCGGCAGGCCGAATCCGGCCAGAGAGACGGCCACGTTGGCCTCGCCGCCGCCGTAGATCAGGTCGAAATTTCTGGCCTGGCTGAAACGAAGATTGCCCGGCGGAGAGAGACGCATCATAATCTCGCCGAAACATATCACCCGCATGGACATTTTGAGATATCCTCTCTATTCACTTCTTGTTTGTTCCGGCCCCTGTTGGTCAGCGGCCCACTTCTCGATCCGGGTCGGTTTTCAAAAGAGCCCGGATCTCCTCCAAGTCGGAAACAAGATAATCGCCGTCCTGGCTCAGCTTAAGGGCGGCCATGGCCGAGCCGTACTCCAGCCCCCTTTGAAGGGAGCCGTCCAGATAGCCGTGCAGCAGGCCGGCGGCAAAGCTGTCGCCCCCGCCCAGCCTGTCCCGAATCTCAACCGGGTGCCCTGGGGTTTGGAAATGTTGCTGCCCGTCAAAGGCGGCCGCCCCGGCTTCCCCGGCGGTGACAACGCAGACCCGGCCCTCGAAAAGACTCCATCCTTCCTGGGCCGCCCGCTCCGGCGAACCGCCCAGCCCGAACAGGTGGGCCGCATCCTCCAGGGTCATGATCACTATCTCCGCCGCCCTGGCCAGGGGCAGCAGACGTTTCGCGGCCTTCTCCGGAGCCCACAGCTTGGCCCGGTAATTGACGTCAAAAGAGATGGGGATGCCCGAACGCTTGGCTTTTTGGACCAGTTCGGCCGCCACCTCGGAGGTGTTCTCGGACAAGGCCGGGAAAATGCCGGTCAGGTGAAGAATCCTGGTGTTTAGAAGGTAGTCCAGGTCCAGCTCTTCCGGCCTGATCCGGGCCACGGCCGAGGGATGCCGGTCGTAGATCACCCTGGTCGGACGGGGCTTGAGGCCGTGCTCCACGAAAAAGACTTCGTTTCTGTCCTCAGCGGTCCAGACCACTCGGGAGACATCCACCCCGTGATAGCGTATCTCGTTGGCGATCCGCCGGCCCAAGGGGTTGGCGGTCAGGCGGGAGACCCAGCCCGTACGCCGCCCCAGCCGGGCCAGAGCGGCCATGACGTTGGACTCCGACCCGGCAGTGCGGACTTCCAGCACCGGGGTCGTCTCCAGCCTGTGTCCTACCGGAGTGGTCAGGCGGATCATGGTCGACCCCAGGGTGCAAACGTCCAGCGGTTGAGCCCTCTCCATGGCCGGAATCAGCCTTTGGCGGCCAGGTTTTTATGGAAATCGCACAACCGCCCGACGCCTTCTTCCAATTCCTCTGTCCGGGCGCAGAAGGAGATCCGGATCAGATGATCCGAATCGGGCCCGAAGGTCAGGCCCGGGGCCACGGCCACGCCCGTCTCCTCCAGCAACCTTGTGGCGAAATCGTAAGAGCCCAGACCGGTTCGGCCGATATCCATCAGCAGGTAGAACGCGCCCGAGGGCTTGATGAAGCTCAGCCCGTTTTTTTCAAGGATCTTCACCACCAGATCCCGGCGGCCGGCATAGGCCGAAACCATCTCGGCCACACATTCCTGGGGGCCCCGCAGGGCGGCCTCGGCCGCCTTCTGGGAGACGGTCGCGGCGCAGGCCACCAGAGGCTCCAGAGCCTTGGACATGACCGGAACCACCTGGGTCGGGGCCACATAATAACCGATCCGCCAGCCGGTCATGGCATAGGTCTTGGAAGCGGCGAACACGCTTATGACCCTGCCGTCCGGATCCAGAGCCGCCGGGGAGAAGTGTTGTCCCTCAAAGATGATCTTTTCGTAGACCTCGTCGGAGATAAGGTAAAAATCGTGCTTCCGGGCCAGTTCGACCAGCTCGGAGACGGTCTTCTCCGAATAGACCGCGCCGGTGGGGTTGGAGGGCGTGTTGATGAACATGGCCCTGGTCCGGGGGGTTACGAGGGGGCTTATGTCCTCGGCCCTGGGTTGATAGCAGTTCTCGGCTCTGAGCGGGTAATATACGGTCTTCAGTCCCAGTGCCACGGCCTGCATGTGATAATTGGGCCATCCGGGATCGGGAACCAGGACCTCGTCTCCCGGATCGGTCACGGACATGACCGCGCTGGCCAGGGCGAACACCGAGCCGGGGGTGACGGCCACCTGGCCCAATTCGGCCTCGATGCCGTTGTCCCGGCGGACTTTCTCCAAAATCGCCTCCCGCAGGGAGAGCAGGCCCACGTTGGCGGTGTACTTGGTGTAGCCTTCTCGGATGGCCTTCTCGGCCGCACGGTTGATGTGCTCCGGGGTCTGGAACCCGGGTTCGCCCAGCTCTAAATGGAATACCTTGTCCCGCCCGGCGGCCAGGTCCAAAATGACCCGGATACCGCTTCGAGGCATCCTGCTCAAGTTGTCCGCTATCTTTCGCACGATCAATTCCCCTTCATGTCAAACCGTTGAGAGGATCGAACTATCTGTTTTTATGGGATACCGGGTGGCCTATGGCTCCCCTATTTTCATCCCGAAAAGATTATTCCACTTTGGGCTTGACAAAGTCAAGGCAATTAATAAAACTGAGTTTATATAGTGAAACTTCAAACACGGGTTTTTATGGTATGGGAGATTCAGGGCGGTATCTGATAAATTCGGTTCTCCGCGCGGCCAGGGTTCTGGAGGCTTTTTCCTTCGATCGTCCCGCATACACCAACGTGGAACTCTCTAAAAAACTGGGGCTTAACAAAAGCACCATGACCCGCCTGCTTTACTCCCTTGAAAAGGCCGGGTTTTTATCTAGGAACGGAAAAACAGCTGAGTACCGGTTAACCCACCGGGTTCTTCCCTTGGCTGCGGTCTATCTGGACCAGCTTAGCCTGCATTCCGAGGCCCAGCCTCTTTTGGCCGAGCTGGCGGACCTGACCGGGGAGACGGTTCACCTGGCCGTGCTGGATGATTTTGAGATGCTCTACATCGACAAGGTGGAGAGCCCTCAATCCATCGGCATGAAGTCCTCGGTGGGCAAGAGAGTCCCGGCCTATTGCACCGCTGTAGGCAAGATCATGCTCTCCCACATGGAGCAGGCAGAGCTGGACAATTATCTGTCCGCGGTGGAATTTATCGCCCACACCCCCAACACCATCGTGGACCCCGAGAGGCTCAGGGACCACCTGGACCTGGTCCGCCGACAGGGCTTCGCCCTGGACGATGTGGAACACGAAGACGAGGTCAAATGTGTGGCCGGGTCGGTCAGAGACGCCACCGGAAAGGTGGCGGCCTCGATAAGCGTCTCGGCCCCTCTATTCAGAATAGGTCGCCCCGGAGAGATGGAAAAGAACATCGACGCGGTCATGAAGATCGGGCTCAAACTCTCCCGGCGGCTGGGTTATTTGGGAGATTAGACCCTTAGGTTTGGTCTGCGGCCAATGGAGGAGGGTCAAAGGAGGAAGGATATACCGCCGCAACTGCGGGAGGCTTTTGGCAGGGAAAATATAAGAAGGTAATTCAACCCAAGGAGGGAAAGATGGGCTTCAGGAACTTTTTAAAAGCGGGAATGTTAACCGTCTTGGCGGTAACCTTGCTAACCGCTCCGGCCATGGCCGCCAATGTTTTGACAGTGGTTACAACCCACGAACCGCCCCGGTTGGATCCGGCCGAGGTGGTTTCCTACGAATCCGGGATCGCCACCTATCAAGTTTATGAAAACCTTTTAAAATACGATCTGAATGATTTCAGCATCAAGCCCAGCTTGGCCGAAAAGTGGGAGATCGCGCCCGACGCCAAGTCGGCCACCTTCTATCTGCGCAAGGGAGTAAAATTCCACGACGGCACTGATTTCAACGCCGCTGCGGTCAAGTTCAATTTTGAGCGGACCAAGGCCATCAACAGGGCTCCGGCCAAATATCTGGAATTGATCGACAAGGTCGAGGTCATCGACGATTATGCGATCAAGTTCCAGGCCACCAAACCCTGGGCTTTCTGGGAGGATGCTTTTGCCACCCGCAAGGCCCTGTCCATAGTCTCTCCGGATTTTGTTAAAAAACATGCTGGCGACGACCAGTGGGCGACCAAGTACATGCACGACCATACCTGCGGTACCGGCCCCTACATGGTCAGCGAGTGGATCCACGGCCAGGTGGTCAAGCTGAAGAAGTTCGACGGCTACTGGCAGGGGTGGAAAGAGAACAGCTTCGACAACGTATTCGTGAAAATGGTCCGCGAGCCGGCCAACTGCCTGCTCATGCTGAAAAAGGGCACGGCCAATATCGCCTTTGACATCCCGGAGGCAAAATTGGCCGAGCTGCAGAAGAACCCTGACGTCAATGTCTCCATTGTGGGGGGCATGGCCCAGATGTACTTCCCCATGAAATGCCACAAGGGCCCCTTGGCCGACATCAATGTGCGCAAGGCCATCTATCTCGCCGTGGATCTGGACCAGCTCGTCAAGGCCCGTCCGGGGGCGGTGGTGGCTCACGGGGTCATTCCCCGGTCCATGATCGGTTACGATCCCACGCTGCCCAAGCACGAATTCAACCCTCAAAAAGCCAAGGACATATTGGCCAAGGCGGGTTACAAGCCGGGCCAGTTGACCATCAACATGGTCTACATCGCCGGCCCGGAGTACCAGCGCCAAGGGGCCATGATCATGAAGCAGAACCTGGCCGAGGTGGGCATAAACCTCAACACCCAGGCCATGCCCTGGTCTACCTTCTTCCCCCTCCTGGCCGATCCGGAAACCGCTCCGGAGATCTACTGGTTTTACTCTGCGGCCCGGTTCGCCGATCCACACGGCATGTTCTGGGAGGTTTTTGCTCCGGCCGCTCTGGGCAAGGCCGGCTTCAACAACGGATATAACAACCCCGAAGTGGGTAAGCTCCTGGATGAGGCCGAGGTGACGGCCGACCGGAAGAAGAGGACCGAAATCTACAAGCAGGTCAACCGGATCATCTTCAAAGACCAGCCGGCCGTCTTCTCCTTTGAGATGCCCTACACCTTCACCTATCGGAAGAACATCAAAGGGGTGGTCCCCGACCGTCTCTTCCGAAGCTATCAGTTCTACGATCTGTCCCAGGGATAACACTTCAGCGAGGTCGGAGGCGGGCTCCCCCGAGCCCGTCTCCGGATGAGACAAATGACCAGACCCCTTGTTCAAGTTCGCAATCTGACCAAGCACTTCCCCATTCGGAGCGGCTTGTTCGGCCGCCCTGCGGGAGCGGTCAGGGCCGTGACCGATCTTAATCTGGATATTTATCCGGGTGAGATCGTGGCCTTGATGGGCGAAAGCGGCTGCGGCAAGACCACCTGCGGTCTGACCATACTCCAATTGCTGGAGAAAAGCGGAGGGAGTATCCAGTTCGAGGGGGTCGACCTGGCCTCCATGGGGAAGGCGGAACTGCGGCGCTCCCGTCGAAATTTCCAGGTTATTTTTCAAAATCCTCAGGAAGCCCTGGACCCTCTGATGACCGTCTACAGGCTCATCGAGGAGCCGCTCCTCATTCACGGCGACAAACTGTCCAAGAAGCGGCGACGGGAGCTTGTCCGGGAGACGGCCAGGCGGGTCGGCATCCAGACGGAGCACCTCAAACGCTATCCCCGCGAACTTTCCGGCGGAGAACAGCAACGCGTCTGCGTGGCCCGGGCCCTGGTGCTGAAACCCAAATTTTTAATGCTGGACGAGCCCACCTCGGCCCTGGACGTTTCGGTCCAGGCCAGGGTTTTAGACCTGTTATTGAAACTTAGAGAAGAGCTGAATTTAACCTATCTTTTCATCTCCCACGATGCGGCGGTGGTCCGGTTCATCGCCGACCGGGTGGGCATCATGTATCTGGGCCGGTTGGTGGAGTTGGGGCCCACAGAGGATGTTTTTTCGAGCCCCTGTCACCCCTACACCCAAGCTCTCATCCATTCTGTCCTGACCACCACCAGCCGGATAGGGGACAAAAAATTGTTGTTGCAAGGCTCTCCACCCAGTCCGCGCCTGGTGTTTCAGGGCTGCGCCTTCCGCGAGCGCTGTGTCCGGAAAGGGGAGGAATGCCGCCCCGAGGCGCCGCAGTTGGTGGAAGTCGGCCCCAACCACTTGGCGGCCTGCTGGAGACACGGAACAGTGTCCCCGGAGGAGTCGCCGGGGGCCTTTCCCGAGGAGGATAGACAGTGAAACCTGGAGCATTCGAAGATGAGTTCTTTCCCAAGGGGGTCTATATCATCACCGCCCGTCAGGGGGATCTCCAGGGAGGCATGACCGCTTCCTGGGTCTGCCGGGCCTCGGCCAGACCGCCCATCATGATGGCCGCCATCAGCCGGAGAAGTTACACCGGGGGCTTGGTCAAGGCCAGCCAGGCCTTTGCCGTCAACCTGATCGGCCGGGACCAGGTCGGCCTGGCCCGTCATTTTGGGCTGAAGACCGGTCACCGGGAGGACAAGCTGGCCGCCGTGGCCACCCTGGCCTCATCCGCTGGAAGGCCGGTACTGGAGGATTCCCTGGGCTTCATGGATTGCCTGGTCACGGCCGACTACGAGGTCGGCGATCATCTGGTTTTCTTCGGTGAAATCATCGAGGTCAAGCTGTTTAAGGGGGGGGAACCGTTGATGTTCCACCCCGCGGATTATAAAAAGGCAGGAGATAAAATATGATCCGTATTGTCGGCATATCGGCAAGTTACAGAAAAGCCAATACCGAAATCCTGGTCAAGGAGGCCCTTAAGAGCGCGGCCGACCTCCCCCTGGAGGTGGAAACCCAGCTGGTCTCCTTTGCCGGTAAAAAAGTGGGCCCCTGCATCGATTGCAAGGGCTGCGTCCGCAAAAAATCCTACTGCATCATCGAGGACGACTGGTACAGCCTGGTCAAGCCCTTGCTCGACCCTGTTCCCGACGGCCTGATAATCGGCTCGCCGGTCTATTTTTTCTCCGCGCCTTCCCTGCTGCGGGCCTTTTTCGAACGCTGTACCAGTCTGATGAAAGCCAAGTGGGAGGAGGGGTTTCCCTTTTCTCCTCCGGACTGGACCAAGACCGCTGCCGGAGCTATCGCCATCGGTTACGACCGTCACGGAGGCCAGGAAAACACTATGACCAACATCCTCCAGTGGCTGATTTTGACCGGATTCGTGGCGGTGGGCGGCGACTATATCGGGGGCGGGGCCTGGCAGCACCATGTGGACGCCAAGGATTCCGTGCTTCAGGATGAGATCGGTCTGAGAGCGGCCCGGCAGGTGGGGCTCAGGGTGGCCTTGACCGCCCAGATGCTCAACTCCGGCAAGGAATCCCTGGCCGGGCTGGACCTGCCGACCATCTGAAAGGAAAAGACATGAGAGAGATAAAGGATAAACAGGATCTGGAGCATCTCCTGCGCGGCCTGGCCGTGCTGGGCACCGGCGGGGGCGGAGACCCGGAGCGTTCGGGCCGGCCCATCTTTGAACACGATTTCGAACAGGGAGTGGCCTACCGGATCTACCACCCGGACGAAGTGGAGGACGAGGCCCTGGTGGTCAGCGGCGGTTACCTGGGCTCTGTGGCCCACTCTTCGGCCGATGATCTGTTCAGCTCCCGGTTCGGACCTGATTCGGAGCTGGCCCGGGCGATCAGGGCCATGGAGAAGCTCCTGAACAAAAAAGTCGATTACATCGTTCCCTTTGAGATGGGCGGGGGCAACACCCCGGTCATCATGAGCGCGGGAGCCCATCTGGGCATCAAGGTCGTGGACGGAGACGCCGTGGGGCGGGCCGCCCCGGAGACCCATATGACCAGTTGGATCGGCCACGGTATCTCCCTCACCCCCATGCCCCTGGCCGACTCCATGGGCGGGGTGGTGGTGGTGACGGAAGGAGATGTCCTCTACCCCGATGCCGTGGGCCGGTTTGTGGCCACCCAGGGCCGGGGCAGCGTGGCCAACACCCACTACCCCATGAGCGGAGCCGACCTGAAGCGCTCGACCATCCCCGGTACCATCAGCCAGGCCCTGGAGCTGGGCCGTTTCCTGGACGGCTTGTCCGGCTCCCCGGAGGAGGTGCTGACCGAACTGGCCGCTTTCATGAAGGGCTTCCCCCTTTTCCGGGGCCGGGTCAGGTCCATGGAAGGGGTGGACAAGGGCGGCTTCTATTTCCAGAACGTGATTCTGGACGGCCAGGGCGGATTTGAGGGGCGGGAATTGAAGCTGGTGGTCAAAAACGAGCTGATGTGCGCCTATCTAGACGGGCGGATCGTTTCCATCTTCCCCGACCTGCTGCTGCCCGTGGATCCCCACACCAGGCGGGGGGTGATGACTCCTGATATCGACCAGGGCCGGGAACTGGTCATCGTCGGCGCGCCCTGCCACGAGCGGCTGCGCGAGGCCCTTGGGAGCGAGCCGGGGAAGATAGCTTTCTCCTCGGAGCGGTACGGTCAGGATCTGGAATACCGGCCCATTGAACAACTGCTGGAGGACTAGAACATGTCTGCCAAGTGCGGTCGAACCGGTTGTCCCAATCCGGCCGAGCGGAAATGCGATAAATGCGGGATCTATTATTGTTCCGAGCACCTGATCGCCTCCGAGACCGAGCCGGGGGTCTTCCGTTGCCCCGAGTGCGACCATTACGTCCGCTCGATCACCTCCGGAAAGGTGGCCGGTCAACGCCGGGCGCCGCACTAGGGCGCGGGAGGTTACATGTCCGAAAATATGATGCTGGTGGTGGAGGCCGACCGCTGCACCGGCTGCAATACCTGTATGTTGGTCTGCTCCTTTGTCCACGACAACGTCTTTAACTACGAGAGATCGCGCATCCGGGTCTGGCGGGACGACGATCAGGGGGTCTTTATCCCCATAACCTGCGATCAGTGCGAGGATGCGCCCTGTATCAAGGTCTGCCCCACCGGGGCGCTCTACCGGAACGATAAGGGCCTGGTGGCCCGCGACTCGGTTCGTTGCATCGGCTGCAACCAGTGCCTCAACGCCTGCCCCATCGGGGCCATCACCCGTTTTCAGGGCCGTTGGCGCAAGTGCGACCAGTGTTCCAGCCTGGAGGGGATCCCCTATTGCGCAGCCAACTGCACGGCCGGGGCCTTGCGCTTTGTCCCGGCCTCCATTCTGGCCCGGGAAAAGGCCGAGCGGTCCGCCAAGAGGCGTCTCGCCGCCGCGGGAAAGGGGGCCTGAAATGAACTGTTATGCCGGAAAAATACTGTGGGTGGACCTGACCGCCGGCACCGTGGAGGCCAAGCCTCTGGACCGGGAACTGATCCGGGACTGGATCGGCGGCCGGGGAATCAACCTTAAACTGTTGTGGGATCTGGCCAAACCCGGGATCGACCCCCTGGGGCCGGAAAACCCCATCATTTTCGGGACCGGCGTTTTTGCGGGCACTTTCGCTCCTTCCTCGGGGCGGATGTCCATAACTTGCAAGAGCCCGGCCACCAATCTCTACCTCAAGACCAATGTGGGCTCCCATTTCGCCGCCGAGCTGAAGCTGGCCGGATACGATTTCGTGGTGGTCACCGGGGCTTCGGCCGAACCGGTCTACCTCTGGATCGACAACGAACGGGTCCAGCTCCGCTCGGCCGCCCATTTGTGGGGCCTGGATACCCGTCAGGCCGACCGGGTCATCAAGGAGGAGCTGGGCGACAGCCAGGTGAAAACCCTGATGATCGGTCCGGCCGGGGAGAACCTGGTCAAGTTCGCCGCAGTCATGGCCTCCATCTACCGGGCCGCCGGGCGGGGAGGGGCCGGGGCGGTCATGGGCTCCAAAAAGCTCAAGGCCCTGGTGGCCCGGGGTACCACCGATCTGGGCGTGGCTGATCCGGAAGGGTTTAAAAGGGCCGCCCTCCAGTCCAGGCGGGGCATCCGCGAGGACGAGTACTGCTGGTCGCGCTCTTTTCTGTTCGGCACAGCCCAGGGGGTTCTGGGGGCCAACGAGGCCGGAACCCTGCCCCACCGCAATTTCCAGGACGGAAACACGCCCGGGGGACAGACCCTCAGCGGGGAGTATGTTTCGGACAAGTACGCCCACCCCGAGGGCTGCTCGGCCTGCGTGTTCCACTGCGGCCGGTTCTCCCGGGTTAACGAAGGACCCCACCGGGGCTCCTACACCGCCGGCCCGGAATACGAGACTCTGTCCTCCCTGGGGTCCAAGTGCGATATCACCGACCCCACCGCGGTCATCCGGGGCAACGAACTGTGCGATATCCTGGGCATGGATACCATTTCGGCGGGCACCATGGTCAGTTTCGCCATGGAGTGTTACGAGGCCGGGATTCTGACCTCCGAACAGACCGGCGGCATGGACCTGAACTTCGGCGATGACAAGGTCATGCTCAAGCTTCTGGAGATGATGGCCCACCGGGAGGGCTTCCTGGGCGATCTGCTGGCCGAGGGAACCCGCATCGCCGCCCGGCGGCTGGGCCAGGGCTCCGAGGCCTTCGCCGTGGAGGCCAAGGGCCTGGAGCAGTCCATGGTCGATGTGCGGGGTTCCATGGCCTATGCCCTGGCCTTCGCCCTCAACCCCCGGGGTCCGGACCATCTCATGACCGAGTGCCTGGCCACCTACGGCTACACCCCGGAGGTCCGCGACCTGGCCATTAAGATGACCGGCACCGAAGAGGCGGTCAATCCCATCTCGCCGGAGGGCAAACCGGCCATGGTGGCCTGGCACGAGGATATCTACGCCGTTTCCGACTGCGTCGGGATCTGCGTCTTCACCTCCACCTGGTCCTACCGGATGCAGTTCGACAACGTGGCCGAAATCTACCGGGCGGCCACGGGGCGGAAGGTGTCGACCGACGAGATGCGGCGTATCGGCGAGAAGATCGTGACCCTGGAGCGCTGCTTCAACCTGAGAGAGGGCTTGACCGCCAAGGAGCTGGATGTGCTTCCCCCCAGGATGTTCGTCCCCTCCAAAACCATCCGCAACGGGGAGGTGACCCTGACTCCGGAGAAGCTGCAGGGCATGCTGGTGGAATACTACCGCCTCCGGGAGTGGGATGCGGAACAGGGCACCCCCACGCCTGAAAAACTGGCCAGGCTGGACCTGGCCGACGTGGCCGAGGCCCTGCGGTCCTGATGAGGGTGGAAGTGCGCATTTTGCTGTCCCCGGAGCGGGTCATCCGCAATGAGACCCTGAAGCTGGAGCTTCCTCCGGGGGCCACCGTCCGGGACCTGCTGGACGGACTGCCCTTCAGCCCGGCCGAGAAAAGGGCCTTTTTCAAGGCCGACGGTTCGGGCCTGGCCGTGGGCATGGGCGTGCTGGTGGACCGGGAGAATGTGGAGGTCCACGGCCGGGGGTTGGATACGGTCCTCAGGGACGGGAGCCGGGTCTCCCTGATCCATCTCCTGTCCGGGGGCTAGGCCTGGGGAGATTATGAAGGCTAAGGTTTTCAATATCGGCTCCTGCAACGGCTGCGACATCGAGGTCTGGGCCTGGGCCTGGGGCGGAGGGCACCAGCTGGTGGATGACCCTGAGGAAGCGGATCTGTACCTGGTCACCGGTTCCTTGACCGCCAAGAACGCCGAAAGGCTGGAGGAGATGGCCCCCCGCTGCCGGCCCAAGCCGGTGGTCCTGATCGGGGCCTGCGCCGCGAGCCAGCGTCTTTTCCGGCCGGCCGAGGCGGACCTGGACGGATTCGAATTTTTGACCAAGGCCGGACGCCGGGTCGTGTTCGGCTGCCCGCCCTCACCCGAGGAGATAGCCGCCGGGACCGGCCAACTGCCGGCGACTGGGGATCAAACGCTTGACTGAGCTTAATCTCAAGGTTCAATTTCCGGAAGTATTTCAGCTTCAGCTGGAGGTGGGAGCTGGGCAAAGGATCGAGTCGGCCAAGCTGATCCACGGCTTCTCCTACCGGCCCCTGGAGCGGATCATCGCCTCTGGAGAAAAGGACGTCCACGAGACGGTCTATATTGTGGAGCGGATCTGCGGCCTGTGCTCCCACTCCCACACCACCGCCTTCTGCCAGGCCGTGGAGAACGCCTTCGGCCTGACCCCGCCGCCTCCGGCCGCGGTCCTGCGGTCTGTGACGGCCGAGTTGGAGCGGGCCTCCGATCATCTGCTGAACCTGGCCGAGGTGAGCCATCTGCTGGGGCTCGAGGATGTGTTTAAGAGCGTTTTCGGGCTCCGCCGGGAAATCGGCCGGGTGGTCAAGGGATTGCTGGGCCGGACGGTTCATTTCGGCCTCAACCGGATCGGCGGGGTCAATCTGGTCCCCTCCCCGGAGCTTCGGGAGCAGGCCGCAACCAGCCTTGACCGGCTGGCTCTTTCGGCCCGGGAGCTGGTCGAGGCCTACTCCGGTCCGGTCCGGCCGGAACTGACCGGGCTGGGTATCGTCAAGGATGACCCGGACAGGGTGCGCTCCACCGGGCCCCACGTGCGGGCCCTGGGCCGGCCCCGCGACATCCGCGCGGACAGCCCCTATGCCGCCTATGGATTCCTCTGCTTCAAGCCGGTTACGGCTCGTGGCGGCGACGCCTGGGCCAGGACCGAGGTCCGTCTGGGCGAGGTGGTTCAGTCGTTGGGCCTGGCCGGGCGGTTGTTGGAAAGCTTCCCTGAAGGGGAGGCCCTGGATCGCCCGGAGAGGGCCGAACTGCAGACGGACGAAAGCGTCTCTCTGGTGGAGGCCCCCCGGGGCGAGGACCGGCATGTGGTCGGGCTGACCCCCGAAGGGCTGGTCCGCAAACTGTCCGTGACCGTGCCCACCTTCCGGCTCATCCCCCTTCTGGAACAGGCCCTGGTCGGCCACGATCCGGATCACGTAAACCTAATCACGGCCAGTTTCGATCTCTGTCTGGCCTGTCGGGACAGCATGTGATAGCCAAACCGCCGATAGTAGACGCCGATCTGTGCACCGGCTGCCAGGCCTGCCTGGCCGGGTGCCCCAACCAGGCCCTGGCCGATCTCCTGGAAAACGGCTTCTGGGAGCTCTGGTACAGACCGGAGAGGTGCCTTTTCTGCGGCCGTTGCGCCGCGATCTGCCCGGAGGGGGCGCTGTCCTATTCCCAGGAGGGGCTGCCTCCGGCGTTTCAAATCCAGGCCGAGCGGCTGACCAGGCTTCCGGCCCTGACCTGTCCGGAATGCGGCCGGGTTTTCCTGTCCGAAGCGGGACGCCAAATTGTATACCGGCGGCTCAATCTATCCGACCGGCCGGGGCAGCGCGACCGGCTGGCCTTGTGCCCACGTTGCCGGGCGTCAGCCTCGGCCGAGGCTTTGATGCGGACGACTCGAGGCGAGGTGAAGAGTTGAAAGTTTACATTCTAAAAAGACTGCTGATGCTGCCCCTGGTCATCCTCATGGTGGCCACCCTGGTCTTTTTTCTGACCCACTCCGTTCCCGGCAGCGCGGTCAGGATTCTGCTGGGCCCTCACGCCGGGGAGGCCCAGATCGAGAAAGCCACCAAGGAGTTCGGGCTGGACAAGCCTCTGGTGGTTCAGTACGGGATGTACATGAAGAGGCTCTTCCACGGCGATCTGGGCACCTCCATCGTCTCCCGCCGGCCGGTGGTCCGGGACCTGATGACCTTCTTTCCCGCCACCATCGAACTGAGCCTGGCGGCCATGGTCATGCTGGTGGTGGTCGGCATCTCGCTGGGCGCGGTCTCGGCCATCCACCGCTCCAGCCTGTTGGACATGTTTGCCCGGGGCCTGGCCGTGGGCGGAGTGGCCATGCCCCAATTCTGGCTGGGGTTGATGTTCATCCTGGTCTTTTTCTACTGGAGCGGCTGGCTGCCAGGCGGGGGGCGGTTGGACCTGACCCTGGATCCCCCCACGACCATCACCGGGATGTATGTTCTGGACAGCCTTCTGACCGGCAACTGGAAAACCCTGTGGGATTCCATCCTCCACCTGATTCTGCCGGCCCTGACCCTGGGCCTGACCAACCTTTCCACAACCACGGCCATGGTTCGGTCCTCCATGCTCCAGACCCTTTCCCAGGACTACATCACCATGGCCCGGGCCTACGGCTTCTCCGACACCAAGGTCCATTACGTCTATGCTCTAAAAAATTCCATGATTACTGCGGTGACGGTCATCGGAATGACCAGCGGGCATCTCCTGGGAGGGGCGGTGCTGGTGGAGACCGTCTTTGACTGGCCCGGAATCGGGCTGTTCGCCGCTCAATCCATTCTGAACGTGGACTACGCCCCGATCATCGCCGTGACCATGCTCGTCGCCGTAACGTATGCGGTCATGAACCTGGTCGCGGATATCCTTTACGCGGTCCTCGACCCCAGGATCCATTTTTAAGATCAAGAGAGGGGATTATTGGCTAGCCAAAACAACAGCAAGAAGGAAAGTCGGCTCTCCTACGCCGCCTACATCATCCGCAAGTCGCCCATGTCGCTGCTGGGGCTGTTTCTGGTTGCCGGAATCATTTTCCTGGCCCTGTTCAGTCCCTGGATCGCCACCCACGACCCGCTGAAGATAAATTTTGATCAAGGGTTCAAACCCCCTTCGGCCCAGCACTGGTTCGGGACCGACGATCTGGGGCGGGATGTCTTCAGCCGCATCGTATATGGATCGCGGATCTCCCTCAAAATAGCCCTGTTCGTGGTGGGCATCGCGGCCACCCTGGGTACGGCCCTGGGGCTGTTCAGCGGCTATATCGGTGGGGTGGTGGATATCATCATCATGCGCGTGGTGGACACCTTCCTGGCCATCCCGCCCTTTATCCTGGCCATGGTGGCCACCGCCGCCCTGGGGCCCTCCCTGACCAACGTCATGATCGCCCTGTCCATAACCTGGTGGACCTGGTACGCCCGGATCGTCCGGGGAGAGGTCCTGCGGTTGAAGAACCTGAACTTCATGATGGCTGAAAGGTCCCTGGGGGCCAGACTGCCGCGGATGCTCTTCCGCCACCTCCTGCCCAATTGCGTCGGCCCGGTGGCGGTTCAGACCACCCTCCAACTGGGCCTGGCCGTCCTGACCTCGGCCGGACTGAGCTTCCTGGGCTTGGGAGCCCAGCCCCCATCGCCCGCCTGGGGTTTGATGATCGCCACCGGCCGCCAGTACCTGCCGGACCAGTGGTGGATGACGACTTTTCCGGGAATGATGATTTTTTTGCTGGTCATGGGTTTCATTCTTATCGGCGACACCATCCGGGACGTGCTGTCCCGCGACATCCAATAGCGGGCGGACCATGACGGAACAACAGACGATCCTGGACATTAAAGACCTGACCACCCATTTCATCACCTATCGGGGGGTGGTCAAGGCCGTGGAGAACGTGGCCTACGACATCAGGGCCAACGAGGTGGTGGGCGTGGTCGGGGAGACCGGCTCCGGCAAGAGCGTGACGGTCATGTCGGTCCTGCGCCTCATCCGTCCGCCGGGCAAGATTATCAGCGGCCGGGTGGTCTTCAGGGGAGAGGACCTGATGAGCCTGCCCGAAGCGGAGATAAGGAAAAGGATCCGGGGGCGGGAGATATCGATGATCTTTCAGAAGCCCATGTCCTCCCTCAACCCGGTTTTCACCATAGACCGCCAGTTGACCGACGTTATCCGGCTCCACTTCGGTCTCGACCGGGAACAGGCCCGGCAGAGGGCCCTGGAAAATCTGGCCGCCGTATCCTTGCCCGATCCGGAGGAGGTTCTGGCCAAATATCCCCACGAGCTTTCGGGCGGCATGCAGCAGCGGGTCATGATCGCCATGGCCCTGGCCTGCGGCTCCAGCCTGCTCATCGCCGATGAGCCCACCACGGCCCTGGATGTATCGGTCCAGTTGCAGATCCTCAAACTGATAAAATCAATTCAAAGGCGGACCGGCTTCAGTGTGTTGCTCATCTCCCACGATCTGGGGGTTATCGCCAGCATCTGCGACCGGATCAATGTCATGTACGCCGGCCATGTTCTGGAGTCCGGCTCCAAGGCCGCCCTGGTTGAATCGCCTCAGCACCCCTACTCCCAGAAACTGATCGGATCCGTGCCCGATTTCGCCCCCCGGGAAAAACTGGCCCAGTTCAAGGGAGAAATACCTGATCTGCTGTTCGCCCCGGAAGGCTGCCGGTTCCATCCCCGTTGCGATCGGGCCGAAGCGGTGTGTCGGCGGGAGGTGCCGGAACTGATCGAGGTGGCTCCGGACCACAAGGTGGCCTGTCACCTCGTCACTGCGCTGAAAAATAAAACAACCGCCTTAGGGACCTAAGGGAGGATGTCATGATCCAGGAATTTTTCAATCTGAGTTGCGGGCAGACCGAACTTTCCTCGTTGGCCAAGAAAACCCTCGGCCGGGAGGTGATTCCCATCTACTATCCGCCCTTTTGGGAGCTGGAAGAGGAGAGCCTGAGCCTGCTCAAGGAGTTCTGGTCCACGACCAACGAGGTGGTCATCGTCTTCGGCACCGGGACCTCCGGGGTGGAGGCCGGCCTCAACTCCATCTTGGAGCCGGGCGATAGTTTTCTGGTCTGCCGCAACGGCATGTTCGGCGAAATTATGAGGGTCATGACCGAGGTGGTCGGGGCCCGGCCGGTGATGGTCGACGCGCCCATCGGGCAGCCAATGGATCCGGCCCAGGTGGCCCAGGCCCTTGATTCAAATCCGGATATCAAGGGCATCGGCCTGGTCCACGGCGAAACCAGCGTGGGGATCGCCAATCCGGTGGCCGAGATAGGGCGGCTGGCCAGGGAAAGGGGCCTGCTCTATGTGGTGGACGCGGTCTCCTCCTTCGGCTCCGAGGAGCTGCGGGTGGATGATTTCGGGATCGACCTGTGCATCACCAACGGCCAGAAATGCCTAGGCGCGCCCCAGGGCAACACCTTTGTGGCCGTCAGCCCCAGGGCCTGGGAGAAGATCAGCAGCCGGCCCTCCATCCCCGGCTTTTACATGAATCTGCGGGCCTGCCAGGGCTATCTGGACATGGCCCGGACCGAGGCCAAAAACTGGGCCGCCGGGGCCAACAAGTACTCTTTTGAGCTGGCCGACGCACCCCATCCGGCTTCGCCCTCCTTCCTTATCCTCCAGGGGGTTTGGGCCTCCCTGAAACAGGTTCAGGAGGAGGGTTTCGACAATTTCCTGGGACGGCACAAGATCGCCGGACAGGCCGTCCGGGCCGCCCTGGAGGCCATGGGCCTGGAGATCATGTGCCGCGATCCCCGCCATGCCGACAACGCCGTGACCGCCGTCTTTCTGCCCGGCGGCGTTCAGGACTACGGTTTCAGGCGGCATCTCTATGAAACCTACGGGGTGGTCCTGGGCGACGGCAACATGATGTCCTGGGAGAGGTACCAGGAGCAGGTGGGTAAGAACTACGTCCGGATAGGGACCATGGGCGAGGCGGCCAGATACCATAAGATTCTCTACGCCCTGTTCTCCTTCGGCCAGGCCCTGGGCGATCTGGGCCATCCGGTGGATACCGGCGCGGGCGTGAAGGCGGTCAAGGAGATTTACGGCCGTTAAGAAAATAGAAGAAAAAGAGGTGGGCCCCGGATATCGGACAGCCCGGCGGCGGCGTCAAGGTCGGATCAGTAGGTTATGATCGAGCCGTTGTCATGTCCTTTGGCCGACCCGGGGCCTGCCTCGGTCTGATCCTTGGGAGTTCGCGATATGCCTGTTCGGGGTGCGGTCGGCCGGGTTTGAGCGCTCCTCGTCAAAGCTGCGGCGACCGACCCCCTCTTTGAATCCTGCCTTCAACTCCTATTCGTATCTAAAATCAATCGGATAAACTCGTTCAGACTTGAGCGGCCGGCAACGTCGCTCGTGGTGTGTTTTGTCATTTCAACTGACTGCCTTTGCTCCCTCGCCGGTTGTAGAGAGTGGTGACGACTTGTCGTTTTTCCAAGGCAGACTGACAACTGACACACAAACGAACACCGGGGATGGCCTTACGACGGGCATCGGGAATCGGGGCATCGCATTCCTCGCAGTGGGTTATGCTCTCCCCATCCGCCAAACGGCTTCTGGCCAGTTCGACCGCATCTGCAATGCTGGCGTCGATTTGATCCTGCACACCCCCGTCGCGACTCCAACCGCCTGCCATAACCAGCTCCTGTTTCTATAATCCCTTTAATTAGCCCTTAGGGGGCTAGAATAATATGACTATAAATAACCATTATAACCGAATTGTGGGGTCATAATCAAGTGTTAAACCCGGGCTGCGCCCGGGGTCTCCCCAAGTTTGGCAGTTCCGGGAGGGTAAGAGGGCCGCAGGTTCGAACCGCGCAAAGTCAAGAACATGACCACTATCAATGACCGGATGTCAAAACCTGAATCACACGGGGCGGGAATGCAAATCCTACTTTGATTGGTTTTAGAAGGGCACCTAATACCCGACCATGCCCACGGACAGATTGACTATCAAGAACTGGAAGATAAGAGGATAGAACAAATAGGAATGTTTAGCTAATAGCCGCCTGGGGGCGGCCCTCCAATGATCGCTTTAGGCGGTTAACATATTCCAAGCCTCCGGGTTTGCCGGGGGTGTATGACTTATTACACAACTCATATATGTTACATAGCTTGTGTATTTTGGCATATCATTAAACGCCGGATAATCATTTCTTCGGGGGAATTAATATGTCGAAAACAGAATGGTTGGCTCATGTTCGGCAGGATGAACAAGGGGCATGGGTCCGTCATGAACTGATGGATCACCTCAACGGCGTGGCTCGGCTGGCCGGCCAATTCGGGGACCGGTTCGGCTCCGGCCCCTGGGCCGAACTGGCGGGCCGGGTCCACGATTTGGGCAAATTCAGAGAGGCTTTCCAGACCATGATCGCGGCCAAATCAGGATACGACCCGGAGGCCCATATAGAGGGCCTGCCCGGCCGGGTGGATCACTCCACGGCCGGGGCCATCCTGGCCGTGGACCGCCTGGGCCCCCCGGGCCGGATCATCGCCTATCTGGTGGCCGGGCATCACGCCGGGCTGCCGGACTGGAAAGGCGGCCTAAGCGGCCTGGATCAAAGGCTGTCGCAAAAGAACCTCCTGGAGGAGGCCCTGAATGACGGGGGCTCGGCCGGGCTCTGCCCCGCGAAACCGCCGCCGGTTTCGCCCGGTCTGGATTACGCGCTGTGGATCAGGCTCCTCTTCTCCTGCCTGGTGGATGCGGATTTTCTGGACACCGAGGCCTTCATGAACCCGGACCAGGCCGCCGCCAGGGGAGGCTACCCCGCCCTGGAGGAGATGCGTCCGCTCCTGCAAGCCCACCTGGAGCGGCTGACGGCCGGGGCCCCCAAGAGCGAGGTCAACCGCATCCGCAAGGAGGTCCTGGACCAATGCCTGGCCCGGGCTGGCGACCCGCCGGGCCTTTTCTCCCTGACCGTGCCCACCGGCGGGGGCAAGACCCTCTCCTCCCTGGCCTTTGCCCTGGAACATGCAATCCGCTACAACCTGGACCGGATCATCTACGTTATCCCCTACACCTCCATCATCGAGCAGACCGCCGACGTTTTCCGGGGCATCTTCGGCCCGGCCGTGATCGAGCACCATTCCAGCCTGGAGCCTGACCAGGAGACCCGCCGAAACCGCCTGGCCGCGGAGAACTGGGACGGGCCTTTGATCGTGACCACGGCGGTGCAGTTCTTCGAATCCCTGTTCGCGTACAAATCCGGCCGTTGCCGCAAGCTCCACAACATCGTGGGTTCGGTGGTCATCCTGGACGAGGCCCAGCTCCTGCCCCCGGATCTGCTCAGCCCCATCCTCCACGTCCTGGACCAGCTGCGGACCCACTTTCGGGTCAGCCCGGTGCTCTGCACCGCCACCCAGCCGGCCCTGGACGGCAGGGAAGGCTTTGATTTCAAGCTCAAGGGTCTCCAGGGGCGGCGCGAGATCATGGACTCCCCGGATTCGCTGCATGAACGGTTGAAGCGGACCAGGGTGGAGCTGCCCGAGGATTTCAAGGAACCCCTGGAGTGGCCCGAACTGGCCCAGCAGATGAACCAGTCCGACCAGGTCCTGGCCGTGGTCAACACCAGACGCCAGGCCCGGGAACTGTTCGAGCTGCTGGAGCCGGAAGGGGCCTTCCATCTTTCGGCCCAGATGTGCGGGCAGCACCGCAGCGACACCATAGAGCGGATCAAGGCCCGTTTGCAGGCCGGGCAGACCTGCCGGGTGGTCTCCACCCAGCTCATCGAATGCGGGGTGGACCTGGATTTTCCCCTGGCCTTTCGGGCCCTGGCCGGACTGGACTCCATCGCCCAGGCGGCCGGACGCTGCAATCGGGAAGGCCGCCTGGAGCGCGGCCTGGTGCGTGTCTTTGTGCCGCCCGGAACCCCGCCTCCGGGGCACCTCTCCCAGGCCGTGAGCGCGGCCCTGGGGGTCTTGGAGGACCGGCCCCAGGACCCCCTGGCTCCGGATAATTTCCGGCGGTTTTTCGAGCGCCTCTACTGGTCCAAGGGCCGGGAGGGGCTGGACCGGGGAGGAGTGATGGCTCTCCTGGCTCCCAGCGGAAAAGCCGAGTTCAGCTTCAGAAAAGCGGCCGTGAAGTTTCGAATGATAGATAATAAGGACCAATGCTCCGTGGTGGTGACCTACGGCCGGGGAGAAGGGCTTATCGAGGAACTCCGCGGCCACGGCCCCAGCCGGGACCTGTTCCGGCGATGCCAGCGCTATGTGGTAAACATCCCGGAATATGCGGCCAAGCCCATGAAGGACCGGGGCGATCTGGAGGATATCCAGGGGGTCCTGGTCCAGAACTCCAGCCTGATCTATGACGACCAGACAGGACTGCGCACCGACCCCGAGGAGGGCAACGCAATTCAGGTCTAGGGTTCATGGCGGCAGGAAATCTTATCGGCGTCTGTTTAAGGTCGGGCGAACGCCCCGAAGAAGCGGAGCTTTGTGATTTTAGAGGACCTAATGCGAAAGGAGGTTCCCATGACCAGTGCGATCGACAAGTGGAGACAGGTGCGGCTCAAGGTCTGGGGGGAGTATGCCTGCTTCACCCGGCCGGAGATGAAGGTGGAGCGGGTCAGTTACGACGTCATGACCCCCTCGGCGGCCCGGGGGATTCTGGAGGCGGTGCTGTGGAAGCCGGCCATCCGCTGGATCGTGGAGCGGATCGACGTCCTGGCCCCCATCCGCCTGGGCCGGGCCGACAACAGCCAAGACAACTGGGAGGCCCTGGCCGCCGATCCCAGGCCCTTCCGGTTCGCCTCGGTCCGGCGCAACGAGGTGGGCTGCGTCTTCTCCAACAAGGAGGGCATCTTTGTGGAGGACAACCGCCAGCAGCGGGCCGGGCTGGTCCTCCAGGATGTGGCCTATCTGATCCAGGCCCGGTTCGAGCTGACCCAGGCGGCCGGGCCGGAGGACAGCGTGGAGAAGTTCTCCAACATGTTCCGCCGCCGGGCCGGACAGGGCCAATGCTTTCACAGGCCCTACCTGGGCTGCCGGGAGTTTTCGGCCTCCTTTGAACTGGTGGATTTCGACCGGGAACCCCCGGAGCCCATCCCCGAGACCCGGGACCTGGGCTGGATGTTCTACGATTTCGCTTACGGCCAGGACCCCCGGGCCATGTTCTTCCGGGCCGGACTGGACCAGGGCCGGATGAATGTTCCTGATCCGGAGAGCGGGGAGGTGATCTCATGATCCTGACCGCGCTCAAGGATTACTACGACCGCCTGGCCGCGGACCCGGAGACCGGGGTCGCCACTTTCGGGCTGGAGCAAAAGCCTATTGAGTTCGTGGTGGTGCTCCGTGAGGACGGCTCTTTTGTCCGGATCGAGGACCTGCGGTCCGGGGAAGGCAAAAAAAAGACCGGCCGGAATTTTCTGGTGCCCAAAAGCGAGATAAGAACCGTCCAGGTTCTGCCCAACCTGCTCTGGGACAACCCCGTCTACACCCTGGCCGGGGACAAACCGGGCAAAAACGGGGAATGGGTGGGACAGCGCCACCAGGGATTCATCGACCGGGTTGGGGAGGTGGCCCAAGAGACCGGGGACCAGGGCGTCCTGGCCGTTCTCAAGTTCCTGCAGGCCGGACGGCCCGGGCTTACGGACGATCTCCTCTGGGAGGAGGTCAACTCCTCCACCGGCAATGTCTCCTTCCGGCTCAAAAAAGACCTGGAACTGGTCTGCCAGCGGGAGGCTGTCCGGAACCTTACCGCACGGCCGGAAAATGAAGAGGCCGCCCAAGGCGTCTGCCTGGTCTCCGGAAAAAAGGCCCCCATCGCCGGGCTCCATCCGCCGGTCAAGGGCGTCTGGGGGGGCCAGGCCAGCGGCGGCCGGATCGTCTCCTTTAACCTGGCCGCCTTCCGCTCCCAGGGCAAGAGCCAGAACTTCAATGCTCCGGTCAGCGAAGAAGCGGCCTTTGCCTACACCACGGCCCTGAACCGGCTTTTGGCCAAGGGCTCCCGCAACCGGACCCAGGTGGGCGACGCCTCCACCGTGTTCTGGGCCGGCCGGGACAACCCCATGGAGGGGGCCTTTCTCCAGGTGGTGGAGCCCACGGAAAAAGAGGCGGCCGCGGCCGAGATGCGGGAACTCCTGGAGAGCCCCCGCTCGGGCGCGCCGCCCCTGATCGAAGACCCCACCCGGTTCTGCGTTCTGGGCCTGGCCCCCAACTCCTCCCGGCTGGCGGTGCGGTTCTGGTACGACGGCACCGTGGCCCGGGTGGCCCGGGCCTTTCTGGCCCATTTCGCGGATACCGAGATAATCCACGGCCCCAAGCAGCCGGACACCCTCTCCCTGTTCCGGCTCCTGGTCTCTCTGGCCCTCCAGGGCAAGTCGGCCAACATCCCGCCCAACCTGGGCGGCGAGCTGATGAGGGCCGTTCTGGAACAGACCCCTTACCCCCGGGCCGTCCTGGCCGCGGCCGTCCGCCGGACCAGGGCCGAAAGGGAGATACCCTATGCCCGGGCCGCCCTGATCAAGGCCTGCCTGGTCCGCCGGGCCAGGTACACCCGCTCTCAAGACAAGGAGGTTGCTGTGTCGCTCGATCTTGCCAACACCAATCCCGGCTATCTGCTGGGCCGTCTGTTCTCCGTTCTGGAGCGGATCCAGGAACGGGCCAATCCGGGCCTTAACGCCACCATCCGCGACCGCTTTTACGCCTCGGCCTCGGCCACGCCCGTGGTGGCCTTTCCCCACCTCATGACCCTGAAAAACCACCATCTGGCCAAGCTGGAGAACAGGGGCGAGGCCGTGAATCTGGAGAAGCGGGTGGGTCTGATCGTGGACGGGCTCAATGACTTTCCGGCCCATCTGGACCTGGCCGACCAGGGCCGGTTCGCCATCGGCTACTACCACCAGCGCCAGGATTTCTACACCAAAAAGGAAACCGACCAGGCCGCCTCGGCGGAGCAGGAATAAGGAGAGAATTATGTCCGAACCTATCCAGAATCGTTACGAGTTCGTTCTTCTGTTCGACGTGGTGGACGGCAACCCCAACGGCGATCCTGACGCCGGCAACCTGCCCCGGATCGATCCCGAGACCGGCCACGGCCTGGTCACGGATGTCTGCCTCAAGCGCAAGGTCCGCAATTATGTGGATCTGACCAGGGAGGGCAAGCCTCCCCACGAGATCTACGTGAGGGAAAAGGCCATCCTCAACCAGCAGCACGAACGGGCCTACGAGGCCCTGAAGGTGGACCTGGGTCAGGACGAAGACAGCGGCGGCAAGAAGAAGCGCAAGGGCGGCGACAAGGTGGAGGAAGCCCGGAGGTGGATGTGCGGTAATTTCTACGACATCCGCACTTTCGGCGCGGTCATGTCCACCGGGGTCAACTGCGGCCAGGTGCGCGGCCCGGTCCAGCTCACTTTCGCCCGTTCCGTGGACCAGATCGTAACCCTGGAGCACTCCATCACTCGCATGGCCGTGACCACCGAGGCCGAGTCCGAAAGGATGAGCGGCGACAACCGGACCATGGGCCGCAAGTTCACCGTGTCCTACGGGCTTTACCGGGCCCACGGGTTCGTCTCCGCGCCCCTGGCCGACCTGGCCAACCGGGGCACCGGGTTCTCCCAGGCGGACCTGGACCTGTTGTGGGAGGCCCTGATCAACATGTTCGACCACGACCGTTCCGCGGCCCGGGGCCAGATGGCCACCCGCAAGTTGATCGTGTTCGAGCATTCCTCCAAGTTCGGCTCGGCCCCGGCCCACCGGCTCTTTGACCTGGTCAAGGTGGAGCGCCAACCCGGACTGGAGGGCCCGGTCAGGGGTTGGGGCGATTACCGGGCCAGCATCGACCGGGACGCTCTGCCCCAGGGGGTGACCCTCCGGGAGATGGTCTGATGCCGGGGGATGATCCGGCTCCGTTGAGCGGGCTGCAGCACCTGGTTTTCTGCCCGCGCCAGGCCGCCCTGATCCATCTGGAGGGGGCCTGGTCCGAAAACCGGCACACCGCCCAAGGCGGGATCATCCACCAGGAGGTCCACACCGAGTCCGGCCGGATGAAGGGCGGAGTTCTGGAGACCAGGGGTCTCTGGCTCCGCTCCCGCCGGCTGGATCTGGTGGGCCGAGCCGATGTGGTGGAGTTCCACCCGGTGGAGGAAGGGGGATGCCGGCTTCCGGGCCGCAAAGGTCTGTGGCGGCCCTTTCCGGTGGAGTACAAAAAAGGGTCCAGGCGCCCGGAGCCCGGCTCCCTGGTCCAGCTCTGCGCCCAGGCCCTCTGTCTGGAGGAGATGCTGGGAGTGGAGGTGGCCGAGGGGGCCATTTATTTCGGCAAATCCAAAAGAAGGCTGGCCGTGGGGTTCACCCCGGAGCTGCGGGAGCGCACCGCCGGGGCCGCGGCCGAGTTCCACCGGATCCTGCGGGAGGGGGTCACTCCCCCGCCCCGTAAGCCCGGCAAATGCAACGACTGCTCCCTGGAAGACCTTTGCCAGCCCAAGGCCGGCCGCAATCCCAAGCCGGTCCGGGACTATCTGGCCTCGGCCCTGGCCGCCTCTCTGGCCGGAAAGGATGTGGATCAGTGAAACGATTGTTGAACACCCTGTTCGTCACCACCTCTGAATCATATTTGGCCAAGGAAGGAGAGACCGTGGTGGTCCGGGCCGAGGGCAAGACCAAACTCCGGGTGCCCATCCACAACCTGGAGGGCATCGTGGCCCTGGGCCGCATCGGGGCCAGCCCGGACCTGATGGAGCTGTGCGGAGAGCGGGGGGTGGGGCTCTCCTTTCTGACCGAGACCGGGCGGTTCAAGGCCCGAATCAAGGGGCCTGTTTCCGGTAATGTGCTCCTGCGCCGGGCCCATTACCGCCTGGCCGACGACCCGTCCGGAGCGGCCGGGGTGGCCCGGGCCGTGATAACGTCCAAGACGGCCAACTGCCGTCAGGTCCTGCTCCGCGCCGCCCGGGATCATCCCAACAAGGACGCCGCCCAATCCCTCAAGGAGGCGGCCAAGCAGATGGAACAGATCCTGCTCCGGCTTGGCCCGGAGGACCCCCTGGACGCCCTCCGGGGCCACGAGGGCGAGGCGGCCCGGGCCTACTTCGGGGTCTTCGCCCACCTGATAACTATCCAGGAGTTTTCCTTTGACGGCCGCAACCGGCGGCCGCCCCTGGACCCGGTCAACGCCATGCTTTCGTTTCTCTATTCGGTCCTGGCCCACGATGTTACCTCGGCCCTGGAAGGGGTGGGGCTGGACCCGGCCGTGGGATTCCTCCACCGCGACCGGCCCGGCCGCCCGGGCCTGGCCCTGGACCTTATGGAGGAGCTCCGGCCCATCCTGGTGGACCGGGTGGTCCTGACCCTGATCAACCGCCGCCAGGTCTCGGCCCAGGGGTTCACCAAGACCGAAACCGGCGCGGTGATCATGGATGACGAGACCAGAAAGACCGTTATCGCCGCCTATCAGAACCGTAAGCAGGACGAAATCCGCCACCCGTTCCTGGAGGAGCGGGTCGGTTTCGGCCTGGTCCCCCATCTCCAGGCCCGCTTGATGGCCAGGTTCATCCGGGGGGATTTGGACGGATATCCGGCTTTTATCTGGAGGTGACTCGCCATGATGGTCCTGGTTACCTACGACGTCAACACTCAGACCCGGGAGGGCCAAAGGAGGCTCCGCCACATTGCCAAAAAGTGCGAGGACTTCGGCCAGCGGGTTCAGTATTCCGTGTTCGAATGCCTGGTGGACCCGGCCCAGTGGGTCCGGCTGCGCCACAGCCTGATCGAGATCATGGATCAGGAAAAGGACAGCCTCCGGTTTTACTTCCTGGGTAAGAACTGGAAAAAGAGGCTGGAAAAAGTTGGGTATAAGCCCGGATATGACCCGGAGGGGCTGCTCCTTGTCTGAGCGCGGACCCCAAGCAAACCGGAAAACCCAGGGAGGTTCGCGCGGGTGCTATCTCCTTGAGCTGGTGGGTAATTCCGTGAATTACCTTTTTCCGGGGCCGTTTTTTCAGCCCCGAAACGGGAGATCGGCGGAAATGATTTGGTTTCGTAATTGAAAAAAGGAGGTTAGGATAGATACTGTCGCCCCCCACGCGGGGGCGTGGATTGAAACCTCGTGCTCCTTGACCAGCCTGGCCAGGGGCTCGGGTCGCCCCCCACGCGGGGGCGTGGATTGAAACATCACGAGTGGCCCGGAGGCTGGCCTGACCTCGCGTCGCCCCCCACGCGGGGGCGTGGATTGAAACGTGGTAGAAGAGGCCTACAGTATCGACCCACCCGAGGTCGCCCCCCACGCGGGGGCGTGGATTGAAACTGAAGCTGCCCGATACCAAACGGGCGGCCAACGGGGTCGCCCCCCACGCGGGGGCGTGGATTGAAACTTTTTCACCCCCCCCGCCAGGTCCAAAGCCTTCAGAAGTCGCCCCCCACGCGGGGGCGTGGATTGAAACCGCTTCTTGGGGCAGCAACATCCGGATGGACCTTAAGTCGCCCCCCACGCGGGGGCGTGGATTGAAACATGACTACCACGGGTACTGCCGAGACAACCACCACGTCGCCCCCCACGCGGGGGCGTGGATTGAAACACGTCACTAACATGGGAGCGGCTGGGCTATTGGGGTCGCCCCCCACGCGGGGGCGTGGATTGAAACCTTGTGACCCGCTTAAGGTCCTTGGCTACCTGGTGTCGCCCCCCACGCGGGGGCGTGGATTGAAACATCAGGCCGGTCGCGGGGAGGACCGTCTACCGCCCGTCGCCCCCCACGCGGGGGCGTGGATTGAAACTACTGATACCTACATTAGACGACTATCGACTCCTGTCGCCCCCCACGCGGGGGCGTGGATTGAAACCGTGGTGGAAGAGGCCTACAGTATCGACCCGCCCGTCGCCCCCCACGCGGGGGCGTGGATTGAAACTCATCGAGCGAGTAGGAGACCGCCGTGATCAGCAGTCGCCCCCCACGCGGGGGCGTGGATTGAAACTTTTTGGCCGGGGTTATCCTTATGCCCTTGGCCGTGTCGCCCCCCACGCGGGGGCGTGGATTGAAACTTGGTTTCCTCGGCATCCCAGACCTGAACCCCGGGTCGCCCCCCACGCGGGGGCGTGGATTGAAACATGCCGTTCTCCTCCTTTTTAGGTTGCTCGGCCCGTCGCCCCCCACGCGGGGGCGTGGATTGAAACCCACCAACGTGGTTCTGTTTATGCCAAGGATATCAGGTCGCCCCCCACGCGGGGGCGTGGATTGAAACGCGGCCAGACTCTTCTGATGCCCACAATGGAGGAGTCGCCCCCCACGCGGGGGCGTGGATTGAAACTCGTTATTGATGGAGCCGGTTTTGACGTTATCTCGTCGCCCCCCACGCGGGGGCGTGGATTGAAACTTTAGGAACTTAAGGGTATTTTGGGAATTCATGGGTCGCCCCCCACGCGGGGGCGTGGATTGAAACAAGCTCCTCGACACGTTCCGCCGACACCTGGGCTGTCGCCCCCCACGCGGGGGCGTGGATTGAAACATGGACTTAACGGCCGTGGATAGGTTAGTCACGTGTCGCCCCCCACGCGGGGGCGTGGATTGAAACTACGGTTGGGACATGGAATCGGATGCTTATTCTAGTCGCCCCCCACGCGGGGGCGTGGATTGAAACTGATTTCCAGCCTCTCGATCGTCCCCCGCCCTGTCGTCGCCCCCCACGCGGGGGCGTGGATTGAAACTTTTTGGCAAGTACCACGACACCCCCAAAATGGAGTCGCCCCCCACGCGGGGGCGTGGATTGAAACACGTTCGGCTTGCCAAAATCCCGGATGCCGGTCACGTCGCCCCCCACGCGGGGGCGTGGATTGAAACTATGAACTGGCTACATATAAGGCTACTATGATGGTCGCCCCCCACGCGGGGGCGTGGATTGAAACTCCACCTGGAAATCTCCCCAGTCGGCCAGGCAGCTGTCGCCCCCCACGCGGGGGCGTGGATTGAAACTCCACCTGGAAATCTCCCCAGTCGGCCAGGCAGCGTCGCCCCCCACGCGGGGGCGTGGATTGAAACAATTTGCGCTACCTCCAAACCATGCTCCGGAGCAGTCGCCCCCCACGCGGGGGCGTGGATTGAAACGAGCCCTTCGCCCGGTTGCTGTTACGGCTGGTGGGTCGCCCCCCACGCGGGGGCGTGGATTGAAACCGCTGGACATGCTGAACGCTATGCCCAGCCGCTCGTCGCCCCCCACGCGGGGGCGTGGATTGAAACTACATCGACCACGGGGCCACCGTGGGCGAGGAGTAGTCGCCCCCCACGCGGGGGCGTGGATTGAAACCAGACCGAGATGTACGGGCGCTGGGCCGTGGCCCAGTCGCCCCCCACGCGGGGGCGTGGATTGAAACCGGCCTGGGCCGGAAAACCCTGAACAGGCTGGCCGTCGCCCCCCACGCGGGGGCGTGGATTGAAACATGAATTCGGCCTGGGTGGGGTCTGCGGCCACGAGTCGCCCCCCACGCGGGGGCGTGGATTGAAACGGGTCCTCGATCGGAATGCATCCCATCGTGGAGGGTCGCCCCCCACGCGGGGGCGTGGATTGAAACCCGTCCGCGGCCTCGGCCGCCGTGTTGTCCCAGCCGTCGCCCCCCACGCGGGGGCGTGGATTGAAACTCCCGAGGCCGGCTGAACTCTTGGACATGGTCAGAGTCGCCCCCCACGCGGGGGCGTGGATTGAAACTGAGCAAATACCCAAGCCAGCCTACCCCGCCCAGGAGTCGCCCCCCACGCGGGGGCGTGGATTGAAACGGGTCAGCCGCGCCGGAACGGCCCAAAGCCAGTCGGTCGCCCCCCACGCGGGGGCGTGGATTGAAACGAGAAGGTCCGGGCGGAGCTGCGGGGGGACGTGAGGTCGCCCCCCACGCGGGGGCGTGGATTGAAACAAGCATCGCCGGTAACGTCCAGGAGGCCCTGGATCGTCGCCCCCCACGCGGGGGCGTGGATTGAAACCGCCAGCATGGCCACGGACAAGCTGACCAGGCTGAGTCGCCCCCCACGCGGGGGCGTGGATTGAAACGATCGATTGATTGATTGATCGATTGATCGATCGAGTCGCCCCCCACGCGGGGGCGTGGATTGAAACCCACGATGGATAGGCGTGCCTGGGATTGGTGGCAAAGTCGCCCCCCACGCGGGGGCGTGGATTGAAACAATACTATTCTGGTTAACAATATTTTAAAACCGTTCCCATTATTGCCCGCCAACAAAAAGGGGCTGGGTCAGGCTGACATTTGTTTTTTATGATCCAGGAGGCTGGGTACCCGGCCGGATGAAGTGATAGGATATTATCTCGGCTCCGGGTTACATCGGCCTCTTGATCTGTTATACTTAATCCAGTTTTCCTGGTGAAGAATATTTCTTTGTCCCGCAAGATTGGGCGATCGGGAAGACAACGGAATAACGCATTAAGCCAGAACGGTTTTAGAGACGCTCGAGTTCAAAACCGGTTTGGCTTTGTTTTTGATTCAGAGACCTGACGGCCCCTTGAAGCGGGAGAGGTTCCGGAGAATTTTTTGGAAAAGCTGCCATCCAATTATAAAATAATAATGGCCCTGTTCATGGTCCATTTTGTGGGAGATTTCTACTCCTCCTTTGTCACCCCCCTTCTTCCGGCCCTGGCCCAGAAACACTCCCTGAGCCTGATCCAGGTAGGGTTCATGACCGCCCTGATGCGGTTTCTGGCTTTTGTGGTCCAGCCTTCCGTGGGTTACCTGGCGGACCGGTACCAGACCCGAATTTTCGTGCTGGGCGGCCCCCTGCTGTGTTTGCTGTTCATCCCCTTCATGGGAGTGGCCGGCAGTTTCACGGTCCTGCTCGTCTATCTCAGCCTGGGCTCCATCGGCCAGGCCATGTTCCACCCGCCCACGGCCAGCATGATCTCCACCTACGGCGGCAACAGGGTGGGCTTTGCCATGTCCATTTTCGGCCTGGGCGGCACCATCGCCTTTGGCATAGGCCCCCTGGCCGTGGCCGGATGGGTCGCCGCCTGGGGTCTGGAGACCCTGCCCTACCTGATCCTGCCCGGACTGGCCGTGATGGTCTATATTTTCCTGGCCGTTCCCAAGCCGGACAAGGAGGGCCTGAGCCACCTGAGTTTTTGGAGTTCCATCAAGGAATCCCTGGGACCGGCCTGGAAGATCCTGCTGGTCATCTGGTTCCTGGTCCTGCTCCGAACCTTTGTGGGCCAGTCCTTTTTCACCTTCCTGCCCCTGTTCTACGCGGATCAGGGCCGTTCCCTGATCTCCATCGGAGTCATCATCTCCATCTGGAACGTGGCCGGAGCCCTGAGCGGGGTGGCGGCCGGGTATCTGTGCGACCGGATCGGGTACAAGCCGGTGTTCTTTTTCTCCTACATCGCCTCCACCCCGTTTCTTTTCCTGCTCATGCATATGCCGGGCGATTGGGCTTTCATCAACGCCTTCATGGGCGGGTTTATGATTCTGGCCACCATGTTTCCGACCATTGCCCTGGCCCAGCGGCTGGCCCCCAAGGGCAAGTCCATGGTCTCCAGCCTGATGATGGGCTTTGCTTTCGGAGTAGGCGGCATGCTGACCCCGATCACCGGCCATCTGGCCGAGCTTTATTCAATAAAAACGGTCCTCTACGGGGTTGCGTTGGTTCCCCTGCTGGCCATCATCCTTATCGTCATCCTGCCCGAACCGGGCAGAGAGGAGGCCGGATAGGAAAGAGGCCTGGCCGGGGACGGTGGGGACATGATATTAGTTCCGGACAGGGGCCCTGGAGGGCCTTTGGCTTAAACACAACCGACAACTTTTGTGGGAACATAAAAATGGACTTCAGCCTGCTAAAAAAACTTACCGAGACCCCAGGAGTTTCCGGGCAAGAGGACCTTGTCCGGGAGATCCTGGCCGCTGAGCTAAAGGCCCTGGGCGCGGAGACGAGCACGGACCGGATGGGCAACCTGATCGCCCATGTTCCGGGCCGGGGGCCCAGGGTGGCCCTGGCCGCCCATATGGACGAGGTGGGTTTCATGGTCAGCAAGATCGAGGAAGGAGGCTTCCTCAGGGTGGCCCCTCTGGGCGGAATCGACCGGCGGGTCTTCTGGGCCCAGCAGGTGGTGGTCCACGGCCGCAGGGACCTGCCCGGGGTGGTGGGCTCCATTCCGCCCCACCTGTTCGAAACCGGAGCCGGGAGCAATGACAAAGCCGTGCCTCTGGAGGACTGCTTCATCGACCTGGGCCTCAGGCCCGGCCAGGTGGAGGAATGGGTCCGGGTGGGAGACGCGGTCACCTTCGCCACCGCCTCCTGGGAGAACGAGGAGAGCTTCTGCGCCAAGGCCCTGGACGACCGGGCCGGCCTGTTCGTCATGATCAAGGCCCTGGCCAGGGCCGCCCGGATCGGCTGCGACCTCTACCTGATCGGTTCGGTCCAGGAGGAATACGGCCTGCGCGGGGCCGGCCCGGCGGTCTTCTCCGTGGCCCCGGACATCTTCCTGGCCCTGGAGGGCACGTTCGCCCTGGATGTTCCGGGGTTGAGCCTGCCGGCCAACATGGACCCCACGGTCCAGGGCCGGGGTCCGGAGATAAGGCTCAACGACAAGGGCATGATCTCCCATCGCGGCCTGGCCGACTTCCTGGCCGGGTTGGCTGAGGACAAGGGCATCCCGGTTCAGCTGGCGGTCAAGGAGTTCGGCCGGACCGACGCGGCCGAGGGACAGGTGACCGGCCCGGGCACCAAAGCCTGCGCTCTCTCAGCCCCGGTGCGGTACATCCACGCCCCCCTGGGCCTGGTCAACAAGGCCGATCTGGAAAGCATGGTCGAGCTAACCGCGGCCTTTGTGGAGAACGCCTCGGCCTTTGAGGCTTGATAATTTTTCCCGGTCCGGCCGGATATCTCTCCGGCCGGATCACTCCTCCGCCAGGAACTCGCTGTATCCCTGGGCCAGTTCGGCACGCACCCCGGCCAGGATGGCCTCTCCGTGACCGGCCGAGGCCAGGGAGGGGTCGGAGCCGATCCTGCCGTCCGGGTAGCGCCGTCTGAAATCGCGGTGACCGTAGATGGGTCCCATATAGGAGGAGAACTCCTTCAACTCCGCCTTTTTGACCAGATCGGGATACGCGGCCAGAGCCAGGGAGACCTCGCTGGGGGTGGCGTGGGAGCCCTCCCGTTCCTTGAAGTGCCTGTCCGCATACTCCGCGGCGCTCTGGGCCTCGTACCAGTTAACCAGACGGCACCTGAAATCAGGACGCCCCTCCCAGGCCCAGGTCTCGGCATAGGCCTCGGAAAAGGCGGCCTTGGCCGTGGCGACGTTGCCGCCGTGGCCGTTGACCACCATGATCCGTTCAAAGCCGTGGCGGGCCAGGGAGAGGACATATTCCTTGATGACCAGCAGCAGGGTGGAGGGCTTGAGGGTCATGGATCCTGGAAAGGACATGTGGTGCTCGGACATGCCCACGGCGATGGTCGGCCCCACCAGGGCTCCGGCCTCCCGCCCCACGGCCAGGGCCACGGCCTCGGCGCAGATGGCGTCCGTTCCGATCAGCCCCACGGGGCTGTGCTGTTCGGTGGAACCCAGGGGGATGATGACCCCCTTGGAATCTTTCAGATACTCTTCCACCTCCATCCAGGTCAGGTGCTGCAATCTCATTTAAGATCTCCTTCCGGTTTTCATTTCAGCCCATCGCCGGTGCGATGTTAACACACTCCGGTTATTCCTGAATCGATGGATCGCCTTTTGAACGGCCTCCCAACGCTCCTAATCGAGAATTATAATAAAGATAACTTGCTGAAATAACACAAACGGGATTGACTTTTCAATTTTGCGATTTCATAATGAAGTATTGAATTATTGGGATGGGCCATAAATTGGGTATTTTATTGCAAGGGGGTGTTCCCGTGAAAACCATAATTATTATATTATCAACCTTTGTCATAATAGGATTCTCGCCTGTTTTCAGCCAGGCCCAGGAGGTGGTCGTCGGCGATGCGGCCGGGCTGGCGGCGGCGGTGGAGGCGGCCAATGGCGGCGGACCGGCCGAGATCCTGCTCCAGGACGGGATTTACACCCTGAGCAACGGACTGTGGATCTCCCGGGACGGGGTCACGGTCCGCTCGGTCAGCGGCGACCGCGAAGCCGTGGTCATCCAGGGCGAGGGCATGTGGGGCGGGGTGAGCCACGTCTTCTGGGTGGCGGCCAACGACTTCACCGTGCGGGACGTGTCCCTGGGCAATGTGGCCAACCACGCGGTCCAGATCTTCGGCGACATGGGCGTGGGCAACGCCACGGTCTCCAACTGCCACATCTTCGACACCTTTGAACAGATGATCAAGATTTCCTTTGATTTCGACAATCCGGAAACCTTTTCCGTGGGCGGGCTGATCGAAAACTGCCTGTTCGAGTACACGGCCGGGATCGGCCCCCAGTGGTACATCGGCGGCATCGACGGCCACGCGGCCCAGAACTACGTTATCCGCAACAACACCTTCATGAACATTATCTCTCCGGGCGACGACGTGGCCGAGTACGCCATCCACTTCTGGTCCAACGCCCAGAACATCCACGTGGAGTTCAACCGGATCCTCAACTGCGACCGGGGCATCGGCTTCGGCCTGGGCCAGGACCGGGGCGCCGCTGGAGGCAACATCCGCAATAATTTCATCTTTCACAACGCCTCCGAGGGGTTCGCCGACGTGGGCATCGCCCTTGAATCCGCCGCCGGGGCCAACGTCTACAACAACACCATCTATCAGGAGCACTCTTACCCCAACGCCATCGAGTACCGCTTCGGAGCCACCACCGGCGGCATGATCGTCAACAACCTGACCAACCGGGCCATCACCTCCAGGGACGGCGGCGAGTCCACGGTCTCCCACAACGTGACCTCGGCCCAGGCCGGCTGGTTTGTGGACCCGGCCGGAGGGGACCTGCACCTGGCCTCGCCCGTGGGCGGGGTGGTGGATCAGGGCATGTTCATCGAGGATTTCCTGTACGACATTGACGGCGACCCCAGGCCCACGGGCGGCGGCATGGACATCGGGGCCGACGAGTGGGTCCAGTGATCTGAGAACCGACGAGGTTGAACGACTCCCGGCCCAACGCGGCCGGGAGTCGTTCTTGGTGCAGAATAGAAAGGGGGCATCGCGGATAACGGCCTTGGCCCCTGCCCCCGGATATACGTTCTCAGGGCACCGCGGCCCTTTCCCAGGACACGGATTTCAACTGCGGCAACCTGTTCAACTCATCAATTATCTCGCACACCGGAGTGTTGGAGGGATTCCTCAGATAAAAGTGGTAGGTCACCACCCTCTGCTCCAGGTCGAAACCGTAGGATATGCCCTGGATCTGGACCCGGGGATAATGGTACAGGATCCCTTTAACCAGATCCAGGGAGCGGCTCATCTGGCCGAAGGACAGGATCAGGGAGGAGTAGTCGTCCTTGACCAGGGGCAGCCGCCGGAGGCCGTGCAAGGCGATGAAGCACATCAGGGTGGCACCCACCGCCGGAAAATAAAACCCGCCGCCCACGGCCATGCCCACCCCGGTCAGGGTGTACAGGGTCGCGGCCGTGGTCACGCCCCGGACCGACCCCCGGCCCTTGACGATAACCCCGGCGCCGATAAAGCCCATGCCGGCGATGGCGTAGGAGGCCAGCCGGCCCGGGTCCACCCGGACCGCGCTCTGCATGCTCAGATGGCGGAACATGGCCTCCATTTCCAGGGACAGCATCATCAGCAGGCAGGAGCCGATACAGACTATGATGTTGGTCCTTATCCCGGCGTAACGGCCGTGGGTCTCCCTTTCAAGGCCCAGAACCGCGCCTAGGATTCCGGCCGTAAACAACTTTAAGGATTGCAGAGCAAAGTCGTTCCAGTCCAAGATCAACCTACCTTCTCTAATTCCCCATGCCGAAAACAATCGACCAGATGATCGTTAACCAGCCCGGCGGACTGCATCACCGCATAGCAGATGGTCGGGCCCACGAACTTGAAGCCCCGGCTCTTCAACTCCTTGCTCATGTTGCGGGACTCTCTGGTCTCGGCCGGAACCTCATCCGGGGTCTTCCACCTGTTCCGAATGGTTCGCCCCTTGACGAACGACCACAGGAATTTGTCCAGTCCACCCTCCCGGCGCAATTCCAGCACGGCCCTGGCGTTTTCCACGGCGGCCCTGATTTTGAGTCTGTTTCTGATGATCGCCGGGTTTTTCAACAGACGGGCCTCGTCCTCGGGCCCGAAAGCCGCCACCTTCTCCGGGTCAAACCCGGGAAAGGCCTCCTCGAGGGCCTCCCGTTTCTTTAAGACGATCTCCCAGCTCAAGCCCGCCTGGAATCCGTCCAGGACCAGAAACTCGAACAGCTTCCCCTCCTGGTGGAGCGGGACGCCCCACTCCCGGTCGTGGTACCCGATCAGCAGGTCGCCCCTGGCCCAAGGACAGCGGTTCACCAAGTCTTTCATCTCATCTTCCTCGGTTCTCCTGCTCCGGGGAACATCACTTCCCCGGATCGGGTTCGCCGGGCCTGGTCCTCCCCAACTATGCGCCGCCTTGAACCCTTCTGATGTAGCGTAACCCAAATGACAAGCTTCAGGCAATAGACCAGCAGGGCAAACTCCTGTTCGGGCCGCATTCGCGCCTTTAGGAGATTCGACCCTGGCCTGGGGATAACAGGAGAAAATAAGCTATGCGATTTTTCGCAGGCCCTTATCAAACCTGTCAATCCAGACCCGGTAACCCTGAACCGGCCGGTCAGGCTGTCCGGGCGGCCAGCTCGTAGCGGGCCTGGTAGATGGGGGCCAGGACGGTCCTGGCCTGGTATTTTTCCACCGCGGCCAGGCAGTTGGACGGGGTGTACTTCTCTTTTTGGTCGAGCACCAGGGCCATGGCCCGGGCCAGAGTCCCGGCCTTGCGGTCATCCGCGATGATTCCCGAAAAATTCTCTCGGAGCACCCGATCCACGCCGGTGACTTTGGTGGACACGGCCGGGAGCCCGCTGCCCAGCGCTTCCAGGACGCACATGGGCATGCCCTCGAAACCGGAGGTCAGGGCGAACAGATCCGCCGTCCGCATCAGTCCTGCCAGGTCGGGCTGGTCCATCTTGCCCAGGAACAGGACCGAGTCCTGGAGGGCGGCATCCCTGACGTACCGCTCCATGCGGGGCCTCAGCTCTCCCTCTCCCACCAAAAGAAGAGCGTCCCGGGGGCGCAAAGTTTTCAGGGTGTTGAACGATTCCAGGAGAAGCAGGGGGTCTTTTTGGGGATCGAACCGGCCGGCGAACAGAATCAGGGCGCCATCCTGATCCAGCCCCATCCGTTCCCGCAACGCTTTTGCCTCCTCCTTCTTGCAGTGCTCCTCCAGGGGGTGGAAGACCGTCTCATCCACCCAGGTGGGGGTGAACCGCATCCGGGAGGCCAGCTTTGGATAGCGCTCTTGGTAGAATTCCAAGCCGCTCTGGTTAACCACGTAGATCAGATCCATGGTCCGGATCAGCCTTTTTTCCAGCTGGAAATAGAGCCAGGGGGCCTTTTTCCATTTGGCCTCGGCATGAGTATCGGCCAGGTCGGCCAGGTTAAGATGGCAGGTGTAGCCCCGGGGATTTTTTTTGGTCCAAAAGGCCAAAGCCGGTTCCAGGCGGTGGAACTCCAGAATCCTGCCTGTCACCTCCACCCGGCGGCGCATGAGGGCCAGGGTATATTTCAGGGACAGAGGAACCCGGGCATGGTAATTGGGGTCGCGGGCATAAAGGACCGGATGGTAGAAGATAGGCCTTCCGCCGTACTCGGACTCTACCCGCAGGCCGGCTTTCCTTTGCTCCCGGTTCTCGGTCAGACCCACCAGCTCCACCTCGAAATCATCCGGGGCGAACTTGACAAAGCCCTTGATAAAGGTCTCGATGCCCCCGACCTTGGTCCCGAAAATATCAAACTGGTAGAAGATCGAGAGCCGTACCCTGGGAACCATGGGCTTTTCTCCTTGCCGCCACGGAGGGGCGGTCCCAACGGATTAGCGGGGATGCCCTGAAAACAGACTCTGATATTGATCGACGACCTTGTCCAGAGAGAAATCCTCGGCCCGGCTGACGAGACTTTGGGCCGGCAGAGGATTATCGAGGGTCCGGGCCAGGGCTTGGGCCAGGGCCCGCTCGTCGCCTATGGGCACCAGCTCGCCGTATTTGCCCTTGTCCAGAATCTCGGACGGGCCAAAGGGGCAGTTGGTGGCCACCACCGGGGTTCCCAGGGCCATGGCCTCCACCAGGACCAGGCCGAATCCCTCGAAGGTGGAGGTCAGGGCCACCACAGAGGCTTCGGCCATATAGGCGAAGGGGTTGGCCATGAAGCCGGGGGCCGCGAAGTCGTCTCCCAATCCCTGGTCCCGGGCCAGTTCCATCAGGGAGGTCTTTCCTTGCCCCTCGCCCAGGATCATCAGCCTGACCTTCCTCTCCCGGCGCAGGATGGCCACGGCCTTGACCAGGGTAGGGAAATCTTTCTGCTCCACCATCCTCCCCAGGGCCAGGATCACCGGCGGCTGACCCAGTCGGAACCAGGGATGGCCCGAAACCGAGGCGGCCTTTTCCCGGATCATCTGCAGATCGCAGGGGTTGTAAATGGTTTTGACCAGATCCTTTTCCAGATAGGCTATTTTTTCCAGATCCCTGGCCACCCCCCGTGATACGGCCACCAGACTGTCAGCCTTGGAGTAGGCCCGGTGCATCAGCCAGGAGGTTAATCCGGAGACCGGGGAGCCGTCGTAGCGGTTCAGTTCTTCGGAGGTCATGTTGTGGAAGGTCAGAATCAGATGGGGCTTGGTCCGGGGAAGGGCGGCGGCCCAGGAGGCGATTATGTTGGTGTGCAGCAGCGAGGAGATGACAACCTGGGGCCTTTGCCGGCTCAGATACCGGGTCAGGGGCCAGAAAGCCTTGAGGGTCCGGGAGGCCCTCAGGTCCACCACCTTCAACCCTTTCGGGACCTGATCGGTGTAGGAGCCGGTGAGATGATACAGGACCAGGTCGCAGCCGTATCCCCGGCCCATAAAGCCCCTGGCCAGGTCCAGCATGACTCTTTCCGCTCCTCCGCCGGACAGGTCGGGTAAAAAGATGGCTATTTTACCTGAAGAACCGTTGGCGGATCTGGCCGGACTCGGTTCAGACACGGTCAATCCTTCTATCAAGCCGAGCCTCGGAAAGTTGGGGCACCCACGTTCTGCGGCTGGGATATGAAAATTTCACAAATAGAGCGAGAAACTCCATATTTATTGATAAGCTTCGCATAATAATATCACCAGGCGATTCATTGGACAAGTTCAAACCACCGGGTCCCGGCCCCTGGAGTGAAGATACGGCTCGGCATATGGGGGGGCGCCGCCGCTGGTTTTCGGGAAGGAACCTGCCTGCAGGGCTGATATAACTTGTCGGGGCGCTTTTCTCGGTGTAGTTTCAAGACCTGTCCCAAAGGATACGAGGTGAAGCACCAGGTTATGTATTTATGCGTAATGATACCTACTTACAACGAGGCCGATAACATCGTTCCCCTCTTGGACGAGTTGTTCCGGTTGCCCCTGAAGGACATGGAGGTGGTGGTGGTGGACGACCACTCCCCGGACGGGACCGGGCGGTTGGTCCGGGAGTATTCGGCCGCCCATCCCAGGGTTCATCTCCTGGGCCGGGATAAAAAAAGAGGCCGGGGCAGCGCCGGGGTGGAGGGATTCCGCTGGGCCCTGGACCGGGGGGCCGCCCTTATCCTGGAGATGGACGCGGATTTCTCCCACCAGCCCAGGCATATTCCGGCCATGATCGAGGCCGCCAAAGACGCGGACGTGGTGTTGGGCAGCCGCTTTGTGGGGAACGGCACGGACAACCACCGGGGGCTGGTCCGCCGGACGATAACCAAGATGGCTGGAATCTATGTTCGGACCCTGCTGGGCCTCAAGGTCAGAGACGTCTCCTCCGGTTTCCGGCTGTTCAAGAGGGAGGTTCTGGCCCAGATAGACCTGGACGACCTGGTTTCGGCCGGCCCCTCCATTGTCCTGGAAGTTCTGTATAAAACCATCCTCCTGGGGTTCAAGGTGGTGGAGGTGCCGATCCAGTTCATCGACCGCCGCCAGGGCCGAACCAAACTGGACAATATCACCCTCCTGGAAACCCTGGTCATGGTCCTGAGGTTGCGCCAGATGAGGAAAAAGGGGCGCCCCCGCATTGCCCCCACCCGGGAACGGACCCGGTGAAGACGGTTCTGCTGAACCCTCCGGGCCGGCGCAACTACATCAGGGATTATTACTGCTCCAAGTCGGCCAAGGCCGACTACACCTACGCCCCGGTGGACCTGTTGCTGCTCAGTGGCCGGTTTGAAAAACCGGTTCTGGTGGACGCCATCAGGGGCCGGCTCTCCCCCAGGAACTGCCTGGATCTGCTGGCAAAAGAGAACCCCCGGGCCGTTGTCAGCCTGGTGGGGGCC
The DNA here is from genome assembly GCA_963662305.1 of Desulfarculia bacterium. GTDB lineage: Bacteria > Desulfobacterota > Desulfarculia. Next base: position 1,660,220 of record OY759352.1, read on the forward strand.
GTCTCCTGGCCAGAGGACCGGGAATTTCTGGCCCAGGTCAGGGAACTCCTGCCCCATACCAAAATCCTGGCCACGGGCGATGTGCTTCTGGAGGCCGGGGCGGAGCTGATGGCCAGGGAGGAATGGCTGGACGGGATCATTCTGGACTTCACCAACAGCGATGCGGTTAGCTATCTCAAGGGCGATCTGGAGAGGATCTGCCAGATGATCTTCCGGGACGGCCGGGGCCGGGTGCGGGAACGGACCTCCCCCCGCATATCCGGCACCATCCAGGACCTGCCCCGGCCCGACCACTCCCTGTTTCTGCCCCAGGGATACGCCTACCCCTTTGTGCGTAGCGCCCGTTTCGCCACGGTCCAGACCGACTACGGCTGCCCCTTCTCCTGCCGCTTCTGCGTCATGGCCCGGCTGGGCTACCGGGTCCGGCCCCTGGATGAGGTTATCCGGGAGCTGGGGTGGCTCAGGGACGCCGGAGTCAGGGAGATCTATTTCAACGACCAGACCTTTGGCGCGGACAAAAAAAGACTGGAAGCGCTTTGCCGGGCCATGATCGACCACGGCCTGGGCCTGGGCTGGTGCTGCTGGTCCAGAGTGGATCTGGTGCCCGATTACCTGGAGCTGATGAAGGCGGCCGGATGCCACACGGTCATGTTCGGGGTGGAGACGGCCCACCAGGAGAGCCTGGACAGGCTGAAAAAGGGGTTCGGCCCGGATCAGGTCCGCCGAACCTTCGACCTTTGTCGGGAGCTGCATTTAAGGACCCTGGCCACCTATCTCATCGGGCTGCCGGGCGAGACCGAGGAGATGGTAGAGGAGACCATCCGTTTCGCCCTTAAGCTGAAAAGCGATTTTGCCTCGTTCAACGTCCTGGTCCCCCGCAAGGGCACAGACCTGAGAGCGGCCCTGGCCGCCTCGGGGATCGAATTTGATGACGAACAGGTTCTGGATCAGACCGGCCGCAACGTGGTCGGCCTGGATCAGGGATTGGCCCCGGAAATGGTAAAAGCCCTGCGCGACAAGGCGGTGCGGGCCTTTTACGCTAGGCCTGGGTACGCGTTGAAACGCCTGGCCGGGGTGCGGACCTGGTACGATTTCAAGACCCTGGTCAGGACCGCGGCCACCTTGAGTTGGTGAGGCGGGAGTGTCAGTATATCTGGGTGAGGTAATTATTCGGTCCTGTCAAGGCTTAACCCTTAGGGTGCCTTTGGCGGCCTTGACAGGACCGAATGATTGACTGAAAATCAAGGGCGTCGTTGTCCAAAAGAAAATGATATCGAAGAGTTGAAATGCTGGTCCGGGATTCGGCCAAACACCGCGTGGAGGGCTGCTCCGGGCTGAATATTTTCTTTTGAACAACGACTTAATAAGCCCTCGTTCACCAATTATCTGACACCCCCCCCAAAAAAAAAGCTGCCGGGGTGGTACGGCCCCGGCAGGTAGTGTTGTTCTGATTCAGTTGGAGTTATTGTTTTATTTGCGACCCGGCCTCACGACCGGGGGATCGCCTCCATGATGTTGATCTGGGGTTCGGGGTCCATTTGCCAGTCGAACTCAACGCCCAGAATCTCCTGGATGATCACCTCAAAGGTGGCCCATACAGGGTTGTCGCCCATGAAAAAGTGCCCGCCCATGAGCTGCCCCTCGGAGGTGACGAATAGCCCATGGAAGTGGAACACCGGTTCCTTGCCTTCGGGAAAGCCGATCTTGCCCTGGCCGCAGATGAACTCCAGGGGGCCCTCCACGGTGCGGGGAGGGATACGCTCAGCCCGGCCGGGATCGTCGCTGCAGGTCTGGACGCCTTCCGAGAACCGGGCCTGGGCCAGGCTGCCGAAGGCGTTGACCAGGGCGGTCTTGACCCCGTGTTTCCTGGCCAGATCCAGGATCCCGGTGACCAGGTCGGTGCCCGGCCTGATCCGTCCGGCGATGATCCGCCCGGTCTGTCCGGCCACGGCCCTGGTACGGACCTGGCCCTGATATTCCTTCCAGAATCCCAGGGGGAAGGTTTCTCTTTCCTGATCCTTGTATGGCATTCCTTTTCCTCCTCGGCGCATGGCCGTCATTGTAGGAAGTCTGCAAAAACCGCTCCGGCCAGGGTCTCCCGAATTCTTCCGGAGAAACGGTTTTCCCGGCCGGGTCGGTTTTGCGCCGGCCGGAAAAGCAAATCAACGCTTCCGGGGAAACCGCCCGGGGCGGCTCCCCCGGCAAGGCCTAGTCGAATACGATCGCCGCCTTGATGAAACCTGCCGGAGGTTTCTCGGTGTCGGCCAGGGCCTGGCCCAGGTCCTCCACTTGGTACTGGGTGTTGTTGATCTTGTGGAAAGGATACTTGCCGCTGTTGATCAGGTACATGGCGTCGCCCACGGTGCCGGCCTGGCCCTTGCCGGTGAAGACCGTGATATCGCGCCAGACCAGCTCGTCAAAGGCCAGGGTGGTCTCCTTGCCGCCGGTAAGCCCGATGACCACCACCCGGCCGGACTTACGGACCAGCTTGAACGCGGTCTTGATGGCCGCGGGGGCGCCGCTGGTCTCGATGACCGCGTCAGGCTCGCGGCCTATCAGGGCCGGGACCCGCACCAGGGGATCCTCCTGGTCCACTTTCACGATAAAGTCGGCCCCCATCTCCTTGGCCAGGTCAAACCTGATTCCGTCGGAAGACAGCCCCAGCACCACGATGGGCCCCACTCCGGACTCCTTGGCCGCGGCAATGGTGCAAAGGCCCTGGCTGCCCACTCCGCTGATGACCAGGCTTTCTCCGAAGCTCATCTGGCCCAGGGTTTTCACCCAGCGCACGGCGTTTCCGACCACGCTGGACAGGCTGGCGGCCAGGGGAGGGACGTCCTGGGGTATTTTGTGAAGGAGGCTTCCGGGAAGCAGGTACACATACTGGCTGTAACCGCCGAACAGATGGGGCGGGTTGTCGCAGGACAGGCTGATGCCGTAGGCCTCCACATCGGGGCAGTTGTGATAATTGTGTTCGCTGTGGCACCAGGAGCAGTGTCCGCAGGGGATATAGGGCTCGGGGGTGACCATGTCTCCCACAGCCAGACCGTATGTCTGGGCCGCCTCGGCCCCGATTTCCACCACCTCCCCCACGAACTCGTGGCCCATTATCACCGGGTAGCGCCCCATGGGCGTTTTACCGTGAAGGACCTTGACGTCCGTGGAGCAGACGCTGGTCACCATTGTCTTGACCAGGATCTGGTCGGACGCCGGAGAAACCACTTCGAATTCCCGCAGCTCCAGCTTGTTGGGCTCGGGAACAACCATGGCTTTCGATTTCATCACTCTCGCCTCCAGATCCGGTTGAACCGGATCATTTGGGTAGATAGATGGCCCGGCCCAGAGCTTCCCGGGCCGCGTCGGTAAGGTATTCGGCGATGGTCGGATGGGGCATGCAGGAGGAGGCCAGCTCTTCCAGGGTGGCCTCCATCTGGATGGCCAGGGTTCCGGCGGAGATCAGCTCGGACGCAAAGGGACAGACCAGATGGACGCCCAGGAGTTCGCCGTACTTGGCCTCGCCCACGACCTTGATCATGCCGGTGGACTGGCCTTGGATCATGGCCATGGGGCTTACCCCCAGGGGCACCTCTCCGGTGAGAACGTCGTAGTCCAGGTCTTCGGCCTGCTCCTCGGTGAGGCCCACGGCCGCCATCTGGGGGTTGGTGTAGACCACCCGGGGGATAACGTTGGGGTTGTACTTTTTCTTGGCGCCGAAGATGTTCTCCGTGGCCAGCACGCCCATGAAGGAGGCCCGGTGGGAGAGCTCCGGACCGGTGCCGATCACGTCGCCCAGGGCCCAGATCCCATCAACCGGAGTGGCCAGGTATTCGTCCACGGCCAGGTCCTTGAGGCCCACGGTCTCCAACCCGATGCCGTCCAGTTTGGGGCGGCGGTCGAAGTAGACGATCCGGTCCACAGTCACCACCTCGCCCTGGCCCTTGACCGCCAGGGAGACCTCCAGCCGGCCGCCCTTGGCCGCAACCTTGGCCACCTTGGCCGAGGTCATAAAGGAGACGGGGTAGGTGTCTGAGATAACTCTTCTGAGCCGCTGGCAGATTTCGCTGTCCTCGCCGGGCAGGATCTCCCGGGATTCCTCCACCACGGTGGCCTGGAATCCGGCGGCGGTGATGAACTGGGCCATCTCCACGGCCCAGGGGCCTCCGCCGATAAGCAGGGTACTCTGGGGAATTTTGGCCTCGTTCATGAACTGGGTGGAGTTGATCACTCCGGGCGAATCAGCCCCGGGGAAAGCGGGCGGAGCCCATTCGTTGCCGGTGGCCACGATGATCGAATCGGCCTCGTAGACATCGCCTCCGACCTTGATCTTGCCGGGACCGGCCAACTCTCCCCGGCCCTCGATGGCGGTCACCCCTTTGGCACCGACCAGACCCTTGGTGCCCATGGAGAAATAGCTCACCAGTTCGTCCTTGAGCCCCCACAAGGTGGGTTCGTCAATAACGGCGCTGGTGTTCTTGCAGCCCATGGTGGAAGCGGTCTTGACCGTGGCCAGGCGGTCAATGGTGGTGGTCAGGAGCTTGGTGGGGATGCAGGCCTGGTTGAGGCAGGTTCCGCCCCACTGGCCGTCCTCGATGACGCCTACTCTCTTGCCCATCTGGACCCCGCGGATGGCGGCGGCCACTCCGCCGGGCCCTCCTCCAAATACTAACAGATCAAATTTGTCAGGCATGTCGCGTTCGGGCGGGGGAAAACTTTTCGAAAAAAGTTTCCCCCCAAGCCCCCTTTCAAAAACTTCAGGGCCCTATCAGGGCCGGGGCCCTGATAGGGAGAAGGTTCAATTTCAGCCGGTGGCGGAAATGCGTTCCGCTTCAAAAAAGATTCGTGGTGCCGGGGTTGCATCCCCGACACCCGAATCGGATCGACTTTCCGGCATTGGATTCAAACTCCGCTCCCCGGCATAGCCGGACTACAGCATCAGCAGCGGCTGCTCGATCATGTCCTTGATGGTCTTGAGGAAGGCCGCGCCGGGAGCGCCGTCGATGATCCGATGGTCGATGGTCAGGCTCAAGGCCAGCATGGGCGCCACGCAGACCTGGCCGTCCACCACTACCGGCTTGTCGATGATCCGGCCCACTCCCAGAATGGCCGACTCGGGATTGTTGACGATGGGGGTGAAGTGGTCGATATCCCAGGCCCCCAGGTTGGTCACGGTGATGGTCCCGGCGGCCAGGTCGTCGGGCATTAGGGTCTTGGCCTTGGCCTGTTCCACCAACTCGCCCAGCTCTCGGTTGATCTGGACCACGGATTTGGTCTCCGCGTCCCGGACCTTGGGCACGATCAGGCCTTCTCCCAGGTCCATGGCCACACCCACATGGACCTCTTTCCAGACCTGGATAACCTCGCCGTTGGTGGCGGCGTTGACCCTGGGGTGAAGCTTCACCGCCTGGGCCACGGCCTTGATCATGATGGCGTTGTAGCTGATCTTGGGACCGTCCCCGGCCAGGGCGTTGAGCTTCTTGCGCAGCTCGATCATCTCTTTGGCCGAGACCTCGGTGTGGAGGGTCAGTTGGGCCTGCTCCTGCAGGGACTGGTGCATGTTTTTGAAGACGACCTTACGGACCCCGGAGACCGGGAGTTCCTCGGCCACGGTCAGCAGCCCGCACTTGGCCTGGATCGGCGCGGTGGGCGCCGGGGCTTCGGCCGGAGCGGCCTGGGCTCCGCCCTCCAGCACGGCCAGGACATCGGCCCGGACGATCCGTCCTCCGGGGCCGGTGCCGGTAATGGCGTTCAGATCGAGGCCGTGCTCCGCGGCCATGGACCTGGCCAGGGGCGAGGACTTGACCCTTCCGCCCGACGCGGCCGGGGCCGCCGGAGCGCTCTTGGGCGCCTCGGCCGGAGCAGCTGCCGCCGGAGTGGCCTCGGCGGCCGGAGCCGCAGCGGCCCCGCCGCCCAGAGAGGCGGCCTCGGCTTCATCGGCGGCCAGATAGCCAACCACCTCCGCGACCTTGATGGTGGTTCCTCCCTGGGCCAGGATGGCCAGCACCCCGTCGCCGGGAGACGGCATCTCGTAGGTTACCTTGTCTGTTTCCAGAACCAGGACGATCTCGTCCTTCTTGACACTCTGGCCAGCGGAGAAGTTCCATTTGACCAGAGTAGCTTCTTCCATGGTCAAGCCCAGCTTGGGGACTTGGATTTCAATAGCCATAATTCCCCCGTTTACCTGTAGGCGACGGCCTTGGCCGCCTCGATAACATCAGCCACGCTGGGCAGGACAAAGTCCTCCAGGGGAGGTGAGAACGGAATGGGCACGTCCTTGGTTCCGACCCGCCCCACGGGAGCGTCCAGATAGTCGAACAGCTCGCTCTGGATGCGGGCCGCCAACTCGGCTCCGAAACCGCCGGTCACGCAGGCCTCGTGGACGATGACCGCCCGGTAGGTTTTTTTGATGGACTGAGCCACGGTGTCCATGTCCAGGGGCTTGAGGGTTCTCAGATCCACCACCTCGGCCTCGATTCCGTCCTTGGCCAGTTCCTCGGCCGCCTGGGCGCAGAGGTAGTAGCCCGAACCGTAGGTCAGGAGGGAGACGTCGCTGCCCTCGCGTTTGACCGCGGCCTGGCCCAGAGGAATGATGAAGTCCTTGTCCTCGGGAACCGGACCCTCTTTGGCGAACAGTCGCTTGTGCTGGAAAAACATGACCGGGTCGTCGTCCCGGATGGCCGATTTGATTAGGCCCTTGACGTCGGCCGGCTCGGAGGGAACCACCACCTTGACCCCGGGGGTGTGGACGAACCAGGACTCCAACGACTGGGAGTGCTGGGCCGCGGCCCGCAGCCCGGCGCCGTCAGGGCACCAGACCACCATGGGCAGCTTGACCTGGCCGCCGAACATATAGCGGATCTTGGCGGCCTGGTTGCACAGCTCGTCCATGGCGCAGGTTACGAAGTCGGAGAAGTGCAGGTCCACGATGGGCCGCATGCCGGTGAGGGCGGAACCCACACCGCAGCCCACAATGCACATCTCGCTGATGGGCGTGTCCAGGATGCGGCCCGGGAAAGCCTCGGGCAACCCCTTGAACTGGCCGAAGATGCCGGCGTGGGCGGTCAGATCCTCGCCCAGGATGTAAATGGATTCGTCCTGGCTCATCTCGTCGTGGAGAGCCTCGGCCAGGGCGGCGGAAGCGCTTATTTTTCTTTCAGACATTTTTCAGACCCCCTCAATACGGATTGGAAAACAAGTCGTTGAGCGCGTCTTCCGGTTTGGGGAAAGGGCTCGACTTGGCGAAATCGAGGGCCGCGTCCAACTCCGCCTTGACCTCGTCCCAGATCGTCTGGATTTTTGTTTTGTTCAAAAGTTTCTTTTGGGTAAGGAGCTTGGTGTACCGGTTGATGGGGTCCTTTTCATCCTGCCAGGCCTTGACCTCGGCCTCCTTGCGGTATTTCTGAGGATCGCCCTCGAAATGACCCCTGATCCGGTAGGTCTTGTTCTCGATAAAGGTGGGGCCTTCGCCGGCCCTGGCCCTGGCCACGGCCTCCAAGGCCGCCTCGCGCACGGCCAGGACGTCGTTGCCGTCCACGGCCACGCCCGGAATGCCGTATCCCGCCGCCCTGGTGCATAGATCGCCCACGGAGCAGGAGTAGGTCTGGGGGGTGGTGGAAGCCCACTGGTTGTTCTCCACCACAAAGAGAACCGGCAGATTCCAGATGGCGCACATGTTCATGGCCTCGTGGACCGGGCCCCGGTTGGAGGCGCCGTCGCCGAAAAAGACCACGGCCACCTGGTCGGTCTTGCGATATTTTATGGACAGGCCGGCCCCGGTAATGATGGGCAGGCCGCCGGCGACCACGCCGTTGGCCCCCAGAATGCCGATGGAAAAATCGGCGATGTGCATCGAGCCGCCCTTGCCTTTGCAGTAGCCAGTCGCCTTGCCGAACAGTTCGGCCACCATCTTGTTCAGATCGGCTCCCTTGGCGATCATGTGGCCGTGACCCCGGTGGGTGGTGGCCACGTAGTCGTCATCGCGCAGGGCAGAGCAGATCCCCACGGAGGACCCTTCCTGTCCGATGGAGAGGTGGATGAAGCCGGGAATGTCTCCGGCCGCGAAATACTCCCCGGCCATGCTCTCGAACTGGCGAACCTTGACCATGGTTTTGTACATGGAAAGGAGTAGATTGGAATCTTCAGGCATAACTGCCTCCTTAGGTAAGGGCCGAAGGGTCTCTCCGACCTGCTGTCTTCATAATTGGGAATTCCCTGGTAAGGAATCCATTTCTATGGGTAGATCCATCGTTCCCCCGGCGTGGTCTGCTTTCGTCCGTGGTGGCCGAACCCGACGCCGAAACCGGTTTCTGTTGCTCTAAGCGGTCGCCTGCCAGGCGGCCGTCAGATCATCAGCGCTCCGCCGTTGCTGTCGATGCAGGCGCCGGTGATGTTGACTGCCGCGTCGGAGACCAGGAAGCCGATCACCGCAGCCTGCTCCTCCGGGGCTGCCCATTTCCTTCTGGGGGTGTTCTTTTCCACGCCCAGAATTTCTTCCTCAGAGGCCTTTTGGGTGGTCATGGGGGTCCTGGTCGCTCCGGGGCAGAAGGCCACGACCCTCATCCCGGAGGGAGAGAGCTCCCGGGCCATGTGCCGGGTCAGGCCGATTACGCCGTGCTTGCCCGCAGTGTAATGGGCTCCGCCCAGAATGCTGACGCTTCGCCCGGCCAGGGAGGCCACGTTGACGATGACCCCCGAACCCTGCTTGACCATCACCGGGGCCACGGCCTTGCAGAAGAGGAAGGGGCCGCGCAGGTTGACCTTGATCATCAGGTCCCATTCCTCCACGGGCATCTCCAAGAAGGGCGTCCGCCTCAGGATGCCGGCGTTGTTGACCAGGTAATCGATGGACCCGAACTTGGCCACGGTTTTAGCCACCACCTCAGCTATCTGGGCTTCATCGGCCGCGTCGCCGGCCAGGGACAGGACGCTGTCGTCGTCGTTGATAATGGATTTGGTTTCTTCAAGGCCCTTGGCGTCCAGATCCACCAGGGTCACCTTGGCTCCCAACTGGGCCAGGTGTACGGCTGTGGCCCGGCCGATGCCGCTGGCCGCTCCGGTGACGATCCCGGCCTTGCCTTTTATGCTGTCACTGAAAGCCATATATTCTTACCTTCCGTTTTTAGGGCCTCACTGGTTGTGTTCGACCCTCAGGTTTAGAGCGGCCGGTTTGACGGCCAACACGTTTTGAATGATATCGGTCTGGTCCTGGAGCCTGTTCATCAGGAACTTGGTGGTCTGCTCCATATGCTCCCGCATCAAAGCGGCTGCCCTTTCGGCGTTTCCCTGGCTCATGGCCTCGAAGATCCCGTTGTGCTGGGTATGGGCCAGGTAGAGGTGGTCAAAGGTGACCAGCCCAAACCTTTGAATGCCCCAAATACGCTCCAGCACGCCCCGCCCGATCTCGGCCAGGGCGATGTTGCCGCTGGCCTCCAGAATTCTGACGTGGAAGTTCTGTTCCAGGTCCAGGGAATGGGACTGCTGGCCCTTGTCGATGGTGCTTTCGGTGGCCTCCAGGCTTGCCGCGATCTGAGCCCGGCTCTCCGGGGTCAGACGGCGGGCCGCCTGCTTGGCGGCCAGGATCTCGATGGCCGTCCGCACCTCGAACAGGTCCTCGATCTCTCGGGGATCGAGAGTCTTGACCGCAAAACCTTTCATCGGCATCCGGACCACCATCTGGTTCTGCTCCAGCCGGCTCAGGGCTTCCCGGACCGGGGTCCGGCTGATTCCCAGGGAATCAGCCAGGTCCCCGATGGAGAGATGACTGCCCGGCTTTATGGAGAAATCCAGAATCCACTCCTTAATCTGCTCGTAGGCTTTGTCGGCCAGTGCTTTTTTGGGCATAGGGGTTATACTCTCTGACTAAGTTTATTTACTTATCGATCATTTATTTGCTATCGGCGGTGATTCGGGTCCGCCTCCGATCTGTATGCAAATTTATCTCTTCCACATCCTCCGTCTTAAGCTCCGGCGCCTCCCAGGGTAACCCTGGGCAGCCAAAGGATGAGTTCTGGGAAGACCACGCACAAGAACACCGCCACCGCCTGCAGAAACACAAAGGGAATCACTCCTCGGTAGATATCCACGGTTTTAACCTCTGGAGGGGCGGCGCCTTTGACAAAGAAGATGGCGTAGGCGAAGGGGGGGGTCAGGAACGACATCTGGAGGTTGAGGCAGATCAGGATGCCGAACCAGAGCGGATTGAAGCCCAGGGATTGAGCCACCGGCAGGAAGATGGGCACCACAATGAAGAGCAGCCCCTGCCAGGAGATGAAGAACCCCAGGATGAAGAGAATGAACATCATTACGAACAGGATGAACCATTTGCCGAAGGGCATGCTCATGAGCATGCTTTTGATGAGCGCCCCTCCGCCCAGGAACAGGAAGACGGAGTTGAAAATGGATGCGCCGATGATGATGAAAAAGACCATGGCCGAGACGATCAGGGTCGTGTAGGCCGCATCCTTGAGGTTGGACCAGTTCAGCTTGCGGTAGGCCGCGGCGATTATCAGCGCGGCGAAGGCGCCCACTCCGGATGCCTCCGTGGGGGAGGCCACACCAGCGATGATGGAACCCAGAACGGCCAGGATAAGGAACAGCGAGGGCAGCATGTTCTTGGCTGCTTTCCACAAAAGCTCCTTTCCCCGAACGGTCCGCTCCTCTTCGGTGATGGCCGGGGCCAGGGTCGGCTTAAGCCAGGAACCGATCCCGATGTAGACCAGGTACAGGAAGGCCAGCACCAGGCCCGGGAAAAGGGCGGCCGCAAAAAGCTGGGCCACCGAAAGGTTGGCCATGGGGCCGTACATGACCAGCATGACCGAGGGGGGGATAAGGATGCCTAGGGAACCTCCGGCGCAGACCACGCCGGTGGCCAGGCCCTTGTCGTATTTGCGCTTCAGCATGGAGGGCACGGCCAGGAGGGTCATGGTGGTGACCGTGGCGGCGATGACTCCGGTGCAGGAGGCGAAAATGGTGCAGGTGATGATCGTGGCAAAGGCCAATCCGCCCCTGATGGGACCGAAAAGTTCGTAGAGGGACTGGTAGACTCCCTCGGCCACCTCGCTCTTTTCTAAAATTGTGCCCATGAAGACGAATAATGGCACCGCGATTAGGATCTCGCTTTCCATGGTCCCGAATATGGAGAGCATGGACATGGGAAAGATTGACATGCCCTGAAAGATGAGACCGAAGACGATCGCCAGGAACATCAGGGCAAAGGCGAGGTGGATTCCGCAGATGACCATTCCCAAAAGGAAGACCATCATGATAATGGCGGCAACCTGATCGATGCTCATGCCTGACCGCCTTTCTTGATCTGCCTAATATTACGTATTATCTCGGCCAGACACTGGATAGCCAGAAGGAACAGGCCGATGGGGATCAGAGTCTTGGGGGGTCCGGAGGGGAAAAACCAGTTGGTTGTGGAAAGCTTTTCGCTTGAGGCGAAAGCTTCCGCGGCGTAATTGATCCCGGCCCATCCGAAAAGAACCATCGGGGGCAGGATGACGATGATGTTGATCCAGGCGTCATAGATGGCTTGAGCCCGCTGGGACAAGACCGAATAGATGATGTCGATCCGGATGTGTCCTTTCCGGAGGTGGGTAAAGGCCCCCCCGATCAGAAACTGGGCTGAAAACAGCATCCAGGAGACATCGTAACCCCAGGCCGTGGGCGCATTGAATATGTGGCGCATGAGCACCTCGTACATAACCACGGCAATCAAGGGGGCGACCAACCAGGCCGACAGCGCCCCGGTCCACTCACTGAGCTTGTCTACACTCTTGACGAATGACATTTTAGGCCTCTTGCTTGGCTTTGATTAAGGGCCAGCCGGCGGGGGGTTCCCGTCAGCCGGCCCATGTTTTCGGATAGCCTTTGCTCTCCTGGTTCTGACTAGTCGAACTTAGTCAGATCGTAGTAGGGCTTATAAGCTTTCAGGAAGGCCTTCTGGGATTCCCAGACCTTCTTGAAATAGGGGTCTTTAGCCGATTTTTCGTCCAGAATCTCAAAGGCCAGCTTGCGGGCCTTGGCCTGCTCTTCGGGGGGCAGCTTGGTGGTTATGGTTCCGTATTCCTCGATCTTGGTGTTGTACTCAATGGAGGCCTGCCAGAAGTCGGCGTAACCCTGGAGGGTAGCCGCCTGGGCCGCTCTTTCAACGATGGCCTTCAGGTCGTCCGGGAGGGCTTCCCAGGATTTGGTTTTGATGAGAAGTTGGAAGATGTTGTTGGTCATGTGGATCGGCGGTCCGAAGCGGTACTTGCAGACCTCGTGGAGGCCCAGGCTCCAGTCGTAGGAGGGCTCCAGCATCTCGGTGGCGTCGATCAGGCCCCGCTGGAGGCCGGGCAGGACTTCGCCGCCGGGAAGCAGCACCACGGAGGCGCCCAGTTTTTCCCACAGATCCATGGACAGGCCGGCGGCCCGGATCTTGAGGCCCTTGATGTCGGCCAGGGTTTTGATGGGTCTCTTGGACCAGATCTGCTCAGGCGGGGTCAGACCCAGAGGGAAGACGACCAGCTCTTTGCCGTACATCTCCTGCTCGAGCTTGCAGCCCTCACCGCCGTACATCCACAGGATAAGGTCGTTGAACTCCAGCACGCCGCCGGGCAGGGTGTAGAACAGGTCGCCGGCCGGGTACTTGCCCTTCTGCCAGGCCGGGGTGTTGAGCCCGAAGTCCAGGAGGCCGTCCTTGACTGCGTCGTAGATCTTGGTCGGCGGCACGATTTCGCCGGCGTCGTGGAGGGTGAGCTGCAACCGCCCGCCGGACATCTTGTCGACTAGATCCTTCCAAATAACGATGGTGTGTTTTCCAAGGGGCGAGGCCACCCCAAAGCAGGTCTGCCCCTTCCATTTGATGACCTTGTCGGCGGCCAGAGCCGGCCCGGTCAACAATGCCAGGGCGACAACAATGGCTAAACTGATGGTTAACATTTTTCTTGCCATAAAGATCTCCTCCTCATCCGTTACCTTGTTATCCGGTTAGAACCGGGTTAGGGCACGCACCCAACGGCGGAACCAGAAGCAAAAGAAAGAAAACACCTCTCAATAGTCTGATATCCCTGGTCATTTACATAATCGAAGATGAGACGCAGGGCTTTCATAAATTAACCATAGTGAAATTGATTAGAAGTTGTCAAGGAAAATATGCGATAAAATATATTATCCTGAAACTATAGTTAAATGTCCGATAATATCTACAGAAATATCATCATAAGCCGGCCGGGCAGGCTGCTTGGAAAATACATTAAAATAGTATATTATAATAAATTTGTAAAAATTTATAAAAATCTGGATAACTAATTTACGATTCGACCCGATGTGGTAAAGATATCATTTTTTCCGATATGCGCAATATGCCCGCAAAGCTAAATCCGCCGGACTCAAGGGAAAACCGTTTTGGTATTGGCGTAGTGGAATGTTTTAGACGACCCCCTTTGAGCCTTCTCCATCTCTCCCTAATATGGTCAAAGTTCCCTGCCTGGCGAAATCGATAAGGGTGTATGATTATCGGGCGCACAATGATCGGCCGGAGACGATTAAACAGCTGTGCGGCCGGGAGACGAGGGCGGCCCCGGCGGTCAAGGCCTGATCTGGGTTGGAACAAAGAAAAGGGGTACCTGTTTTGGGGGAGAGTGAATCATTCCGGGTTGCCGCGTTGAACGGCCGGGAAGCATCGAACAAAGGCGGTTATGTTCTTTATTGGATGACGGCCGCCAGGCGGACCTCCTATAACTACGGTTTACAGAGGGCGGCGGCCTGGGCCCGGAAACTGGCCAGGCCGTTACTGGTTATGGAAGCGCTGAGGGTTGACTACCCCTGGGCCTCGCCGCGACTACACGCCTTTGTTCTGCAGGGCATGCGATCAAACCTGGAAGACCTGGCTCAGGGCCCGGCACGCTATTATCCCTATGTGGAGACAGCTCCGGGAGAGGGCCGGGGGCTCCTGGCCGCCCTGGCCGAGCGGGCCTGCGTGGTGGTCTGCGACCGGTTTCCCTGTTTTTTTATTCCCCGCATGATCCGGGCGGCGGCCGAAAAGGTCCGGGTCCGCCTGGAAGCGGTGGACTCCTGCGGTCTGCTGCCCTTGGACCTGCCCGGCCATGAGTTCTCCCGGGCCTATGATTTCCGGAGGTACCTCCAGCAAAACCTGCCCTCGGAGTTGGCCCGCCTGCCCCTGAGTAAACCCCTGGCGGATCTGCCGGTCCGGCCCATGACTGTGGTTTCCGCCGAAATAATGGAAAGATGGCCGCCGGCTCAAAAGACCGCCCTGAAGGTTGCCCCCGCTTTTTTGTCAGCTCTGCCCCTGGACAAGGAGGTGGCCCCGGTGGCCCTGGCCGGGGGCTCGAAGAGCGCCCGCAGGATCCTGCGGGCTTTTTTGGATAACGGTCTGGACCGCTACGAAAGCCAGGCCCGCCATCCTGAGGCCCAGGCCGTCAGCGGGCTTTCTCCCTTTCTCCATTTCGGCCATATTTCGGCCCAGGAGGTGTTTCTTGCCGTGGCCGACCGGGAAGGGTGGGGGCCCCCTGGCATCCCGGAGCAGGCCAGGGGCGGGCGGGAAGGGTGGCTGGGGATGAGCCCCTCGGCCGAAGCTTTCTTGGATCAGCTGATCACTTGGCGGGAGCTGTCCTACAATTTTTGTTATTATCGCCCTGACTACGACAGATACTCCTCCCTGCCTTCCTGGGCCAGGGCCACCCTGGAAGAGCGTATCAGGGATGAACGCCCCCATCTTTACACCTTAGAGGAGTTTGAGCAGGCCCGGACCCACGACCCCTTGTGGAACGCGGCCCAACGCCAGCTTGTTCAAAAGGGTCATATTCACAACTATTTACGTATGATTTGGGGCAAAAAAATTCTGGAATGGACCCCCGGGCCCAGACAGGCCCTGGAGGTGATGATTCAACTGAACAACCGTTATGCCTTGGACGGGCGCGACCCCAACTCCTACAGCGGAATCTTCTGGGTTCTGGGCCGGTTCGACCGGGCCTGGGGGCCCCAGCGGCCGGTGTTCGGCAAGGTGCGCTACATGAGCCTGGCCAACACCCGGCGCAAGCTCCGGTTGGGCGATTATGTGGAGCGGTACGGCCCCTGAGAGGTGTGGCGTTTCCGGGCGGCCTTGTTTGCGGCTGCCCGGAAGGGTGTTGTCCAGCCCGGAGCCTAAACCTCCACCTCCCGGCCCTTGCCCGAGTCGGCCAGATCCAGGAGGTCAAGGGGATAGGGCCGGAAAAATGACTGCCCGGCCAGGTACTGCCGGTCGTGGCGTATGATCCAGGAATAGATGAGGGCCTGCAGGGTACCCAGCAGGACCCGGCCCTGACGGTATAACTCTATGGTATCCAGGAAATGGGCTTTTTCCCTGTGGCTCAGGGCCTTTTTAAAATATCCCAGGGCGTGCATGAGGACGTTGATATTGGCCGTGTACTTAGGCGCCCTGGCCAGGGCCAGGGCCAGCTGTTCGCCGTAGGCGTCCACAACACGGGCCAAGGGCAGATGGTCCGGGTTGGCCGTGAGGCGGCCCATGATCCGCATCCGGTTCTGGTTGTAGGCCATGAGGAGCAACTTGTTGGCCGAGTGAAACTCCACCAGGCGGCCCATGGCGCCAGCCTCCACGGTCTCCCGGAAGGTGGCCAGAGTGAAGATTTTGGTCAGAAAGTGCTCTCTCAGCCGGAAGTTCCTGACCCGGCCCTCGTGCTCCATGGCCGCCCCGGGAAAGCGCTCCCTGGCCAGGGCCGCGAACATGCCGCTGCCTTTGCGGCTGGCCGCGCCGGGCTGGGTGCCGTTGTATATTTTGACCTCGCCCGGACCGCAGGAGGGGGAGCGGCTTTTGAGCAGAAACCCCTCCACCTGGTCCAGGGAGCCCAGGAATTCCTTTACCCAAGCGGTCATGGGCGCGGTCCAGTCCTTTCCCGCAGCCGGTTGGAACACCCGGATGACGTCCCCGTGGTCCACCAGCCGGACCGGGTCCCGGGGCACGCCCAGCCCGGCCTCCATTTCGGGGCAGACCGGGCGATAATCAACCCATCTGCCCAATCGCTTCACGAATTCGTCGTTGATCACGGCCTGGTTCCAGCGGCAGGCCGCAAATCCCAAGCATTTGCTGACCACCACCGCGGGGCGGGAAAATTCAGGCTCAGGCATGGAGTCCTCTTTCTTTTCAGGTTGAAAAAAGGGGTCCGGTTGCCAGGTTGTCGATATATTTATTAAGATATCATATGATTTAAATAATTCATCAGGGGTGCGCCCTCAGGTTCTCCTTTCCGGGCCGGGGCCGGAAGTGAAGCCGACTAATCTGTTTGCGGGAGGCAGCCATGGCAATTGATTCGGATCATACGCATGCGGCGGAACCGGAACTCAGAGAAAAGCTGGGCCGATTGTTGAACTCCCAGTTTCTGGCCGCTTTGGCCAGCGAGGGGGAAGGTCAACCCTACCTCAACCTGGTTGCGTTTGCGGTTGACGGGAGTTTACGGGAGATATATTTCCCGACCCCCCGTTCCACCCGCAAGTACGCCAACCTGAGCCGCAATCCCAGGGCGGCCCTGATGGTGGACAACCGGACCGAAATGGCCGCGGACCTGAGCAGTGGTATGGCTGCCACCGCTCTGGGCAGGGTGGAAGAACTTGGCGGGGAAAAATTATCCGAGGCCGGACGGCTGTATCTTTCCCGGAATTCGGGAGTCGGGGATTTGCTGGCCCAGGACGACACGGCCTTGCTTAGCCTGAAAGTGGAGCGTTATATCTGCGTTCTGGGGGTCAGCCGGGTGGTAACCCTGAAAATGGAATAGAAAAAATCAGCGAACATAGTTGAGGAAACCCGGAATCAATAAAAAATAAACCATCTATTGATAATATTTTGCTTGGCTGTACAATATATTAAAATCACCATTGTGAATATCACTATCTACTAAAGGGGGGAGCTATGGCCGAAGAGACAAGAACGTCTTGGAACTTTGTCTGGGTAAAGGACGCTGCCGGTAACGAATTCGCCTGCCCGGTGGAATCGCTGAAAAAGAAAAGCGAGATGAGCAAGGAGGAACTGGAGTCCTGCACGGACGACGCCTCCAGGGCCCTGCCCGTGGGGGATTGAGCCCGGGCCATTAAAACGGGCGGCCGGGAGAACACCGGCCGCCCTCCTTAATCGTCCGGTTAGAGCCGGGACCGGAACACCTTGCGGAAATGAAAACCGTAGATAGCGAAAGTCATGGCCCTGGGGAAAAGCAAGGGCCGCCTGAACAGGGACCAGAAAAACAGCTTCCAGTAATGGAACCTGGCCCGGTCTTTGACGCCCAACAAAAGCAAGGATTTGAGAAAGGCTTGAACGTAGCTTAAGTGCTGGCGCAGGAATCCGATCCGGAAGTGTAATTTATTCTTTTTAATGGCATGAAACTCCCGAAGATAGGCTCTGACCCGGGCGTAGTAGGGTTTGGGCGAATAGATACCGCTGATGATCCGGCGGTAACCCTGGGACAGGGCCTCCAGGCCCATTTTGGGGTCGATGTTGGTCGAAAAGTCGGTGTTGTCGCCGGTGGCTTCCATGAGCAGGCGGCCCTCTTTGACGATTCGTTGATAGAGCTGGCTGCCCCGGGGCGCATTGAGCAGGCCCACCATGGCGGTTATGATCCGGCTGTTCTGGATCAGTTCGATCTGTTTGTCGAAGACGGAGGGGGAGTCGTTGTCAAATCCCACAATGAATCCGCCGTGCACCTCCATGCCGAAACTTTGTATTTTCTTTACGCAGGCCACCAGGTCGCGGTTCTGGTTCTGCATTTTGCTGCACTCGGTCAGGCTCTCTTGGTTGGGTGTTTCGATGCCCACGAAAACGCCCTCGAACCCGGACCGAACCATGAGGCCCATCAACTCCTCATCGTCGCTCAGGTCGATGGAAGCCTCGGTGGACAGGGCGAAAGGATGTTTGCGCCGGGTCATCCACTCGGTGATGGCCGGCAGGACCTCCTTTTTCAGTTTGGCCTTGTTGCCGATAAAGTTGTCATCCACGATGAACAGATCGCCCCGCCAGCCCGTGGCGTAGAGGCTGTTGAACTCGGCCAGAATCTGCTCGGCGCTCTTGGTTCGGACCTTGCGGCCGTACAGCGCGGTTATATCGCAGAACTCGCAGTGGTAGGGGCAGCCCCGGGAATACTGGACGCTCATGGAGGCGTATTTCTTGGGCTTGATCAGGCTCCACAACGGCGCAGGGGTGCCGCCCAGGTCCGGGAAGACCTCACTGCGGTAGAGGGGCTTGGCTCGGCCTGATTCCAGGTCCTGGAGAAATTCGGGCAGGGTTATCTCGGCCTCGCCCAGGACAAAATGGTCGACTCCGCTGAATTCATGGTGGGAGGTCGTGAACAGGGGGCCTCCGGCCACCACCTTCACGCCCTTGTCCCGGCAACGCTCCAACACCCGGTGGACCGACTCCCTTTGGATGTCCATGGCGCTGACAAAGGCGTAATCGGCCCATTCCAGATGCTTGTCCAGAAGAGTTTCCACATTCTCGTCGACCAGTTTTTTCTCCCACGATCCGGGCAGCATGGCCGCCACGGTCAAAAGTCCCAGAGGCGGATGCAGGGCCTTCTTGGAGATGAATTTCAAGGCATGCTTGAAACTCCAGAAGGTTTCCGGGTTTTGGGGGTAGATCAGAAGGGCGTTCATTATATTCCCCTTTCGGGATGAATCAGGCGTCCGCCGCCGCTTTTCAGAGTTTGTATTTTATGATGCTCACCAACGGCCCGGCGGCCCGTTGAACGGCATTCAAGGGGGGCCGGTGTGTTCTCTGCCGGCATCGTCCCCATAAGGAGCCTTTGGTTCATGGCCGGCCGAAAGACGAAAAAAACAATACGGATCCTGTCTTCGAGGCGCTAAGAGCGGCCACAGCCCGGTATCGGTTACAACCGTTCAATTTATGAGGCAATAAATAAGGCGATGAGGTAAGATACGTTTGGCTTCCCTGTATAATATTAAATTATTATATTACAAAAAATAAAATTGGCAATCGTTTTTGAGAGCCTTTCATATTTAAGCTCCGGCTTATCCCGCTTCTTTTATTATAACTTCCCAATGGGCCGTGCTTTAGGGGGCGGAAGAGGGGGCTTCCCCGGAAAGGTCCGGGAATATGCGGCGCCGGGTTGACGATTTGGCGGCTGATGGTACTTTTTAGCCGAGCCTAAGTTTGGGCAGGGCAACACGTCAAAGGGGAAAGGACCGGCATGTACACCCCGGAAGAACTGAAGAACCAAAAGGATATCCTGGCCAAGATAGACTGGGAGATGACCCCCCAGGAGGCCTTCCAGACCTACCAGATCAAATCCATCAACTCCTGGAAGCAGCGCGATATGGAGGACGCCTATTATTTCGCCATCTATGTCCGCAAGGGCGAGCCCCAGGTTCTTCTGATCAAAAAGACCCTCAAGGACAGCGAGGAGCTGGCCCAAATCCCGGTGCCCCGGTCTCTGGTCATGGCCTCCCTGCCCCGGAAGAAAGGGGAGGATGTGCCCCACGGCCATTATCCCCTGGACAAGCCGGTAAAGGACTGGATTAAGCGGGAGTTGGGGGTCTGAGCCGGGGGCCGTGCGCCAGAGGCCGCGGGGGTTAAGGACTCCCGGTCGCCTTTGCCGCGGCAGAAAAAAACATCCCGCCCGGCCTCTTGCCGACCGGAGCGGGAGGAAGGGTTTTCGGGCTTACATGAACAGGCACATGTTGATGTTCTTGGCGTATTTGACGAACTCCTCGGCGGTCCATATTTCGGCCCCCTCGATCAGGTCCTTTTCGTCCTTCTCCATCATGTCCATGGTCATCTTGCAGGCAATCATCTCCACCCCCTCCAACTGAGCCATCTCCAAGAGTTCCTCCAGGTTGGGGAGGTTGGCCTTGTCGATCTTTTTCTTCATCATGGAGGTGGCCATGGAGGACATGCCCGGAATGGCGCCCATGACCCCGGCCGGGATGAACTTGGCCTTGGACACCCCGCCCTTAAGGCAGAGGCTGAGCCCCATGAAGGTGAAGAATACTTTTGCCTCCATGCCCTGCCTGACCGCGTTGATGGCCAGCAGCAGAGGCGGATAGGCCCCGTCCAGGGTGTCCCTGGAACAGATGAAAGCCGCTTTTCCCTTGGTTTCACTCATTCTCGTCATCTCCCTTTGGTGAAGCAGTTCCCAAGCGCTAATAGTTCATAAAGTAAACTGTTAATTTTTAATCCCCAGTTCGAACCTGACCGTCTCCATGGCGCTCCACAATTGTTCAAGGGCGGCGAAGACCGAGGCTCTTTGGGGTGGCTCCAGCTGGGCCAGCACCCGGGAGTGGACCTGGGTGATGAACTCATCGATCCGGCTCAACTTGGTTTGTCCGGCCCTGGTCAGGGACAGAAGTTTGATCCGCCCGTCCCTGGGATCGTCCGTCTTTTCGATCAATTTTTTATTCAGCAGGCCGTCCACCAGCTTGGTGACCCTGCTTTTGCCCACCTCCAGTTGGGAGCAGATGGATTTGGCGGTGAGGTATCTCTGGTCCTTGAACAGCAGAAGGCAGCGCAGTTCGGCCTGGGGCAGATCAAAGGTCCGGGCCTCGAACAGGGAGCGGTCCTGGCAGCACTGGACTATGTCGAAGATGACCGACCTTAGCTTTAGGGCCTGATCCTGGGTGGGGGGCTTGGCTTTAGATATTAAGTTCATAGCATGAACTATCGTCATGAATTATCTCCCTGTCAAGCCCCTGCGGAAAAATATTTTGACCGGGGATAAGTTTGAATGTCGGGGAAGGGACGGCCGGCGGTCAGGACTGGAAGCGGCTCAATCTGGTCTCCAGCCGGCCCACCAACAGGGACAGGGTCAGACAGAGCAGAAGGTAAAGCCCGCCCACCACCAGCCAGGCCTCGAAGGTCAGGTAGGTGGCCGACATCAGTTCCAGCCCCTGGAAGGTCAGCTCCTGGATGGAGATTACGGAGACGATGGCCGAGTCCTTGATGGTGGAGATAAGCTGTCCGGCCAGGGGCGGCAGGATGCGGCGCACGGCCTGGGGCAGGATCACGTGGCGCAGCTGCTGAAACCGGGTCATGCCCAGGGCCGAGGAGGCCTCCCACTGGCCGGGTTCAATGGACTGGATTCCGGCCCGCACGATCTCGGTGATATAGGCTCCCTCGTAGATGGCCAGGGTTGTGAGGGCGGACAGAAAGGCCGGGATCAGGGGGGCGGGTCCGAACAGGAGCTCCAGCAGGCCTCGGCCTGTTCCGGACGAGGCCCGGACCATCTCCTCCACGCCCAGAAGGGGCATGAGCTGGTCGGAGACGAAATAGTAGAAGATAAAGACCAGCACCAGGGGCGGCAGGTTGCGGATCAGTTCCACATAGAGGCCGCCCGCGGCCCGGTTGAACAGGGAACGGCCGGTCCGGGCCAGGCCCATGACCAGGCCCATGACCGTGGCCAGAACGCAGGCCCCCACGCTGAGGCGGATGGTGGTGAGCAGCCCCTGGATGATCAGGCCGCTGACCCAGCGGCCCTGCTCCGGGTCGAACCTGAACAGAAACTGGGGGATGGCCGCCCAGTTCCAGTGGTAGCTGAGGCCGGCCCTCAAACGGAAGGCCAAATACAGGCCGAACCCGGCCAGGACCAGCAGCAGCCCGGCATCCAACAGGCCGAATTTTAGTTTCTTGTCAGGCAACTATAAAACCGCGTGAGGCTGTTTAGGGTGGCGGCCGGGCCGCGCTCCAAGGTGGACCAGAAAGCGGCCCGGCCGTGATCGGCCTGGAACCACCGGTCCATTGGAGCGCGGTCCTGGCGGCCGGAAAGTTCGCTCCGGACGGAAGGCCTGTCCCTATTGGACCTGGTCTTCCCACTCCCTGGTTTCGAACCAGTAGTGTTTCCGCTCCGCTATCCAGCCTTCGGCCTCCACCACCCTGATCCAGTTGTTGAAGTAGTTGAGAGTGTCAGGATCGCTTTTGCGCACGGCAAAGCCGATGGGTTCCTTGGTAAAGGTTCCGCTGAAGGGCGAAAAGAGTCTGTCTTTGTTCTTGATGGCCTGGAAGGCGGGCATGGGGGCGGAGGCCACCACGGCGTGGACCCGGCCGTTGAGGAGCTCCTGGACGGCCTGGGACTCGTCGTCAAAGAGCTTCAACTGGGCCTTGGGCAGGTATTTCTTGGCCGCCGCCGCAGGGGTGGCGCCCAGCCGGGCCGCGATGATCACCTCGGGCTTGTTGAAGTCCTCCAGACTTTGGAATCCGGCGGCCTTTTCCTTGTGAGCCACAATGGACTGGCCGGCATAATCGTAGGGGATGGTGAAGTTGACCTTCAGGTTGCGCTGGGGCCTGATGGACATGCCGCCGATGATCACGTCGAACTTGCCGGTGAGCAAGGCGGGGATGATGCCGGACCATTTGGTGGGCACGAACTCGGGCTTGATTCCGGTGTCCTCGGCCAGCCGGGTGGCCACGTCGATCTCGAAGCCGATGAACTTGCCGGTCTTGTCCTTCATGGCCCAGGGCAGGAAGGTGGAAAAACCGATTTTCAGGGTGCCCCTTTTCAGGGCCTGTTCAATGGTGGATTCGTCCACCAGCTTCTGCTGCATGGTCCCGGCCGGAGACTGCCCGGCCAGGCCTACGATCAGGGCCAGGGCGCACAGGGCCGTCCAAAGTCCTTTCCAACTTTTCACTATTTGCCTCCTTGGTCGGTTTGCGGGGACGAGGCCGAAAGCCTCCTCTCCCAAGTTATGCTCAGGACTTGGCCCGAGCTTTTTTCTCCATGGCTTTCACCGCCAGCGAGAGGCTGACGGTTATGGACAGATAGACCAGGGCGATGGTGAACCAGACCTCAAAGGTCAGGTAGGTCTCCGAGACCACGGCCTGGCCCTGCATGGTCAGGTCGTAGATGGCGATGGTCGAAACCAGGGCCGAGTCCTTGATCAGGGAGATGGCCTGCCCGGTCAGGGGCGGCAGAACCAGGGGCACGGCCTGGGGCAGGATGACATGACGGTAGGTGGCGTAGGCGCCCATGCCCAGGCTGGCCGAAGCCTCCCACTGGCCCCGGTCCAGAGAGATAATGCCGGAGCGCAGAATCTCTGAGGCATAGGCCCCCTCGAAAAGGGCCAGGGCCAGAACCGCTGCCGTGAATCCGCCCATGTCCACAATGGGCGCCAGCACAAAGTAGATGAAAAAGATCTGGATCAAAAGCGGGGTGTTGCGGATCAACTCCACATAACCCCGGGCCGCCAGCCGGGCCACGGGCGAGTTTGACAGCCGGAACAGGGCCGTGATCAGGGCCAGGGCAAAGGCCAGAACCAGGCTCAGGGCGGTGATGCGGAAGGTCACCAGCAGCCCGGAGATGAACGGCCCGGCCTTGAGCGTTCCCTGCTCCACGGTCCAGAAAAAGGAGGGCAGCCGGTACCACTGCCAGTTGTAGGAGAGGCCCTCCACCCCTCTCTGGGCCAGCCAGTAGAGCAGGGCGGCCAGGATCAAAAATTTAAGCAGCTCGGGCCAGGCGTATCCGGCCTGGCCGGGAGCCATCATCTTGGATATGCGTCGGCTGATCCTCGGCACAAATTTCCACCATCCTGGGGCAGGATTGTTTAATATTCAAAACTTGATTATTTTACCGATTCAATCCGGAAGCCGCCCAATTCCCGATTGCGGGTCCGAATTTGCGGCTTATAGAATACCTCAAATTAAGAGTGTTGCAAACACTCTCACATCGATCATGGACGGCCCACCGAAGCGGGAGCATAAAAAAAAGGGCGGGGATTAGTTAGCTTTCCAAAAAACCTTACTTTTCGGGAGGTTGTGGCCGCAAAAGCCGGGGGCGGCTTTTACAACAGTCTCAAACCGGCTCAGGCGGCCCTCTGGACCCTGTTTAACGCCCTGGAAGCCCTCGGCAAAAGGAAAGAATTGGAGGCCAGGCTGCCGGTCAGGAGGGCGATGGCTGCAGAGGTGATGCCGGTCAGGCCCAAAACATGGATACAGGTGAACAGGCCGGTGAGGACCACCAAGACCTCAATCCCCGTGGACCAGGTCAGGGCTGTTGTCCTCATCGCGCTCATGAGGATGGATCTCTGGAAAAACATAAGGACGGTTAGCCCCGGCAGAAGGGTCATGATCCTCAGGGGGGGAATGGAAAACCGGGTCAGTTCCAGGGACAAACCCGAAACCGTATGGAACCACAGATGAGCCAAGGGGGTGAAGGCGATCAGGGCCAGGACTCCCAGAGTTCCGAAAAAGAGGATCTTGGCGAAGTCTTTGAGTTTGCCGTAGTTTTCGAACTTCTGTCCCAGAAGGGCGATGCCCACCTCCTGATAAGAGAACCCGAAGCTCAGTAAGATGAAAACCAGAGAATGGACCACCGGCAGAACGGCCAGGGATTCGATGGCCATGCGGCTCTGCCCCAGGAAGATGGTGATCAGAGGCCTGACCCCCAGGGCTAGGACGGTGGTCAGGGCTAAAGGGATGTAAAAGTGATAGATGGTCCGGAAGGTCAGGTCCGTGGACCGGACTCCCCGGTCCGGTTGGGAGAGAATCTCCCGGACGATGCCCCCGGCCATGAGCCGGGTCGCCCCGGCCTCGAAGACGACCCCTATGGTCAGGGCTGCGGCCGCCACATAGGCTCCCGGAATATCGATGAAGAAATATGAGATGATGGCCGTCAGGGACATCAGAGTCATCCTGATGGCGGTGCCGTAGGCCACGAATCTGGTCCGGTCGTAGCGGATCATTATGCCGTGGAACAGCCGGCGGTAGCCGATGGCCGCGGGCCAGGGGATCATCAGGATGATCGAGACATGGACCAGGTGGGCCAGATCGTCGGGAAGCCCGATCAGGCGGCCCACCACCAGGTCGAAGACCGGCGGGAGGGCCAAAAGGACCATACCGGCTGTGACGAATATATTTAGAATCTGGCTGAACCGCCGGAGTTTCAGAAAGGACTGCCTGTCCTTGGCCAGGGTGGTGGAGGCCGAGATGAGCATGATGATCGGCGATTCCATGATCAGGGCCAGGGAGAGAGCCACCCCGTAGGCGGCCAGGTTGAACTTGGGCTCCGCCATCCGGGCGATAATGGCCGCCAGCAACGGGCCTTCCAGGGCCATCATCATCCACTGGGCGGCCAGGGGCACCCAGAAGATGAAAATCCGTCCGGTGGTGAGGTTGGTTAAGTCCATGAGCTTGAGCCGGATTAGTTAACACCACCCATTGCAGATAGCAACAATGAAAGGGCGGATCGGGGAGTAAAATTCAGGCTTTCTTGAACAATCCCCGCAGCCCCCCCTTTTTTGGCGGAATGAGGCGGTCGATTATCTCCTGGCCTATTCCCTCGTCGGACAGGAAGCGGCGCAATTCCTTCTTGTCCGTTCCGAAATAGCCGTCGATTATTTCCCGGGCCCTGTCTTCGTCGCCCTGGCCGGGGTCCGAGGCTCCGCTCAGGCCGGTGAGGAGATCGGCCACCTCCTTGACCGCATTTTTCATGTTCTCGCTTTTCAGCAGCAGATCCTGGGAGTTGGGGCTTTCCTTCTTGCGCCTCATTTCGAATTTGCGGGCCACGTCCCGGCCCTTGTTCCAGGAGTTCATGGCCCTGGCCAGGTCGCCCAGCTTGGCCCGAAGGCGGGCCACCAGAAGATAGACTTTGACTGAATCCAGTTCGTCTTCGATCATTCTGGATTCGGACAGGCTCAGCTCATAGAGCCCTATGGCCAGCTTCAAGGCCGCATTTTCGTTCTCCGGAATGGTGCCCCAGACTTTTTTTAGCTGTCCGGTGAGGCCGCTGGTTTTTGTTTTTAACTCCTCCTGGTCCGGGGGCAGGCTGTCCATCTCGTGATAGAGCCAGGCCAGGCGGAGATAGTAGCGGGCCAGGGCAGGGGTGGCCTGCACCGCCGATTCCACGGCCGACTGGAGCTGGATAATGGCCGCCAGGGTCAGCCTCAGGGCGTCGAAGCGGTCCCGGATCTCCGGGTCCGCGTCCCGGGCCAGGACAGCCACCAGCTTGGCCAGCCCGGGCGCGGATTCCAGCTTGTTTTTAAGCCCCCTGGCAATCTCTTCCCCGCTCAGCCCGGTGCCCTGCCCCGGATCGCCGTAGCGGCTCCGGCTGGCGGCGAAAAAGCATTGGGGGCAGCGCCAGATGAAATAGAGCAGGGGATCGTACGCCTCCAGCCCGGATCTTTTTCTGACGATCTTGCGGGGCCGGAGATCCAGGTCCAGGTCCTGTTCCAAAAAATAATGCGGTTTGACCTTTCGTTGAATGCTGACCGCACCGCAGAGGGGACAGGCCGTCTCCACCGCCACAAAAGGACTGACGGCCTTGACCGGGGGGGGTTGCTTTGGCTCCGACGGTTTGCTCATGTAGGTCGGTTTCTTTGCGGTATGAGGATTGCCTGTTTAGGCTTTCTCCAACTTAGTTTCCGTCCCGCGGGCCGGTCAAGGAAAATGAGGATGTTGGGCGACAGTCCCGGACGGGCGGGGAGGTGTTCCCCTGTCAGGGTTGCTCATCGGAGGCCAGGGGCGGCCCTGTTTTTCCCCTCCCCTCGATCACACTCATGGCCTGCCACTTGCCCTGCCTGAAACGGAGCGAGAAAACAAGGGCCAATACGCAGACGTAAACGGTCAGGCAGGTGAAGGAGTAGACCACCCCGGCGTTGAAGATCTCGATCCCCACAAAGAGGGGGATGATGACGAAGGTGACGGAGCAGGAGGCCATGGCCCACATGACGAACCGGGTGTCTCCGGCGCCCTTGATGGCTCCGGAGTAGGTAATCCCCAGGGCGTCCAGCACGGTGTAGACGGCTACGAACCGCAGCAGGACCACCCCCGACTCCATGATCGGGGCGAACTGGGCCACAGTCAGGGAGTGGGGCTTGAATAGGTTCATGAATACTTCCGGGATCAGTACGAACAGGAGCGCCATGAGCCCCATCTGGGAGATGGAGATATGAATGGTGGATCTGGCCGCCGCCGCGGCATCCTCCGGCTTTTGGCGTCCGATGGCCTGTCCGACCATGATCGAAAGCCCGATGGAGAGCCCCACCACCGGCAGAAAGGCCAGGGTGTCTATGGAAAAAACGATGTTGGCTGCGGCCAGGGCCGATTTGCCCAGGCGGCCGACCATGAAGATGAAGAAGGTGATGGCAAAGGTGTTGATGAAGAACTGGATCCCGTTGGGCAGGCCGTACCGGATCAGCCGTTTGAACAGTTCCGGATCAAACCTCCGGCCCTGCCAGAGCTTGAAGGCCCGGTTGTTGCCGGGAGAGAAAATGAGAATCAGAAACAACAGCACCACCAGAGTGGCGGAGGCCACGGTGGCTATGGCCGCGCCCTGGATGCCCATCTCGGGAAAGATCCACAGCCCGTTGATCAGGGCGTAGTCCAGGGGAATGTTGAAGGCGGCCCCGATGACGTTGATGATCATGACCGGCCTGGTCAGGCCCCGGCCCGAGTAGAAAGAACCCAGGGTGGGAGACAGGACGCCCATTCCGCCCCCCAGAATGAGGATCCGGAAATAAACCACCTCCATCTTCTGGACCTCCGGGGGATGGCCGCTGAACCGGAAGAGCGGCTCGGCCAGGAAGTTGAGGCTGGCCAGAACAAGGGCCGCCATGAGGCAGAAGTAGATGCCCTGCCACAAGGCGGCGCCCACCCGGTCCAGGCGGCCGGCCCCGGTGTACTGGGCGATAAAAACGCTGGTATAGGTGGCTGTGCCCATGAAAAAGCAGAGGAACAGAAAGGAGGAGACCCCGGCCGGCATGGCCGCGGCAATGGCCTCCAGGGAGTAGTTGCCCAGAAAAACCCGGTCGGTGAACTGCATCACCGTGTTGGAGCCCATGCTCACCACCAGGGGCAGCCCGATGTTGAGCACATCCCGGTACCCGTTCGGCTTTCTCCATTGTTCCTTAAACCACATGACAGAACCAACCCAGACCCCGATAACCATCGGGAATTATATTTATAAAGCGAACGACCCTACCCCCATAAAGTAATATTGTCAACTTTACTCCGGCAGGTCAGACAGAAAAGCGGCCGCCTCTGAAAATCAGGCCCTCTTTGACGCAGATGAGCATGAGGGCGTGGCGGCCGGTCAGCAGCGAGGGCACGGCCCCGCCTCCGGGTACGGTCCATTGTCCGGCCATCACAAAGTTGTCCAGGCCGGGCAGAGTTCTTTTTATCTTGGTCCGGAAGCTTTTGGGCGTTATCGCAAATCCCTCGTAGGCGCCCCGCTGGTTGAGGGTGTACCGCCACCAGGTGTGGGGCGTGGCCACGTCGATCATCTCCACCCGTTCTCCCAGGCCGGGATGAAGACGGTCCAGTTCCCGGATCACCTGGGCGGCCAGCCGCTCCTTTTCGGCCTGGTAGGCGGCCATGTCGGCCCGCAGCTTCTGCCAGGGCTCCCAGGCCGAATCGATCATGACCTGGACCAGGATTTTGCCGGGCGGCGCGAACCCTCGCTCCGGGCCAAAGAGCCTCACAAACCACCACTCTCTGGCCGGAAATCCGGCCGAGAGCCGCCCGGGCGGACGGAAGATCAGGTTTCCGGGCAGCCCGGAAAGCTCCAGGTCAAGGCCCAGATTCACTAGAACCACGGGGGCGAACAGTTCCAAGTCGCGATACAGGGTGGCCAGGGCAGGGGGGACATGTTCGACGCCTACCAGGTCGAAGAGGGTCGAGCGGCCGTCCGCCGCGGAGACCACATAATCGGCCGTCTCCTCCAAGCCGTTCCTGAGCCGGACCCCAACGGCCCTGTTGTTTTCGATCAGGATCTTTTCCACCCTGGAACGGTAGAAAATCTTCCCGCCCAGGCCGATGAAGCGGCTTTCCAGGGCCTGGTTGAACCCGGCTGAGCCGTCCGTCCTGACGGCCAGGTTGTTGGACCAAAGAAGCCCGGCCAACATGAGGTTGAAGAAATAGGGCACTTCCGGCAGGAACAGATGGAGGAAAATCTCCCTGAGCCCGGGATGGTCCAGCTCCCTTACCACCTCGGTCATGGGTCGGGCGAACCGCCCGCTGTAGTACCTGAGGCTCCGGCCCAGGGAGCACAGCGCTTTGGCGCTGTCAAGGAAGGTGGTCAGCTCCGGGGGCTTGGCCATGGTCGAGACCAGGTCGGTCCGGGCAAAAGCCTTGGCCCCGGCCAGGAACCTGTTCAGAAAACGGGCATCCCGGGGCGAGATGGCCCGGGCCTCCTCCACAAACCTGTCCAGGTCGGCGGTCAGGTCCAGTCGCAGGCCGTGGGCCGGGTCCAGGAACCGGGCGTAGCGGGTGACCGGCCTGTATCTCTCCTCCTGGAGCACGCCCAGTTCCCGGAAGAACTCCCGGGTGGGGCCGGACCTGAGGCAGCCCATGTAAAAGTGGATCCCCCCGTCGATCAGGTAGCCCTTGCGTTTCCAGGAGGACGAGACCCCGCCCGGTTTGGCCCCGTGTTCAAATATGGTCGCCTCAAAACCGTTGAGCCGGGCGAAGATGCCGGCGGCCAGGCCGGACAGGCCGGCCCCGATAATGGCTACCCTCCGGGGCGGCATGGATTTTTACCTCCCTCCGGGAAACAGCCCGCAAGCCCGCAATGGACCCCCGGGCCCGGTTTTGCCATGGAACATCTTTTAATAGAATCCAATAAAGAACAAAAGGCAAGGGCCATGGGCGGCCGGAGTCGTCGGAAAAACCTTAACATGGCGGGCCGCAAGAGGCATGATATGGATGTAACCGACAACTTAAACAGGGAGAGGGTCCATGAATATCCGGCCCACTGCGGCGTTGGTCTTTGTCTGCCTGGCCTGGATGTGCCTGGCCTGGACCGGATCGGTCCGGGCGGGGCAGACCGGGGGCGGATTGTATCTGATGACCAACTCCGGCGAGGAGAATGCGGTCCGCTATTTTCTGAAGGACGAAACCGGGGAACTGGTCCATCAGGGTTCCTACTCCACGGGAGGGCTGGGCAGCGGAATCACGGGTCACTCCTTCTTCAATCCCCTGGGCTCCCAGTCATCCCTGATTTTGAGCCCGGATCATCAGTGGCTCTTCTGCGCCAACGCCGGGTCGGACGAGATTTCGGTTTTACGCGTCGGGCCGGAACCGGAGCTGGTGGACACGGCCCAGTCCGGGGGGTCCTTTCCGGTGAGCCTGGCCTTCAACCGGGGGGTCCTCTATGTCCTCAACGCCGGAGGCGAGGCTAACCTCACCGGGTTCAGGGTCGATCGCGGCGGAATTCTGAGCCGGATAATCAGCTCCACCCGGGCCCTGGACCTGGAGTTCAAGGAGGAACCCCCGGACACGGAGACCACGCCGGCCGAGATAGGGTTCTCTCCGGGCGGGGATTATCTGGTCGTGACCCTCAAACAGGGCCGGGAGGCGGACCTGGCCAGCGAGATCCTGGTCTATGCCGTGGGCCGGGACGATCTTCCGGCGACCGAGCCCGCCGTGGTTGTTTCCCAGGAGGACAAGGTCTTTGGATTCGCCTTTGACTTGTGGGGCCATCTGGCCGTGGCCGAGACCGACGGCTCCGTCTCATCTTACCAGATCATCGATGACGGCGGGTTGGAGGTGATCTCTTCCAGGGTGCGAAACGGGGAGGAGGGGACCGCCTGGATCTCGCGTAACGGGCCCACGGGTCGCTATCTCTACGCGGCCAACTACAAGAGCGGAACCCTGACCGGATATCTCAGCGACGGGAGCGGGGAGCTGACCCTGCTGAACAGCGGCGGAGTCACGGAGGACGTGGGCCGATCCTCCACGCGCTATCCCTCGGGGCTGGCCGCCTCCATGGACGGCCGTTATCTCTATGTCCTTAACCGCTCCACCAGGTCCAGGGAGACGGAATCGTCGGTCAACATCTTCGGCGTGGAGGAGGACGGCCAGCTGG
This sequence comes from Desulfarculia bacterium, assembly GCA_963662305.1. Lineage (GTDB taxonomy): Bacteria > Desulfobacterota > Desulfarculia. The sequence continues at coordinate 1,691,005 of OY759352.1, forward strand.
ATTACCTGGACGAGATAAACGACCTGGACCAGACGGCCCAGGGAATCGCCGCGTTCTGAGCGGAGGTTGCCAAGCGGCCCGCCGAACCTCGGCCCTGCCGGTTTTGTCGTGGTGGGGCGTGGACGTTTTAAAAGGATGCCCGCGATCAAGATATTGACTCCGCGACCATGAGATCCTATACTTGGCTCTCGTTGCCGGAGTGGTGAAACTGGTAGACGCACGGGACTCAAAATCCCGCGGGCTTTACGCCCGTGTCGGTTCGATTCCGACCTCCGGCACCAGTAAAATCAATAAGTTAACCCATTCTATAGTTCCTCGGACACCAAGCCTTCCTAGGCTTGGTGTCCCTATTGGTGTCCATTTTTCCCGGGAACCGTTGTAACTTCGCATTTAGTTTGAGAATTTTTCGCACTAGGTTTGAGAATTTCTAACGCCTCTCAAATTGAGTGAGTGTCAGTTTCAAGCCCGCCATATAGCGGTGGCCCCCAAGAATCGGACAGTTGTGTTAGGTTGAATCGGCCATGAGAAAAGGAGAGAAGAGATGGCCAAGCGTAAGCAGCACAGCGCAACGTTCAAGTCGAGAGTTGCCCTGGAAGCCCTACGGGGGGATCAAACGATCGCCGAATTGGCGGCAAAGTACGAGATTCATCCGACCCTGGTAACCAAGTGGGAAAAGCAGGCGGTAGATGGTCTGGCCGAGTATTTTCAGGCAAGGGCCGCCAGGCCAAAGAGACCAGCCACCAGGGCGAAATCAAGGAGCTTCACGCCAAGATCGGCGAGTTGACAGTGGAGCGGGATTTTTTGGCCAAAGCCTTCGGTCGTTGAGCCACGCCCGGAGGAAAGATATGATTGATCCCAATCACGAGAGGCTCAGCATTGCCCGTCAATGCCGGTTGGTGCCAATCAACCGATCGACGTTCTACTATCAATCCCAGGGGGAGTCGCCCCTGAATCTGAAACTGATGCGCCTGATCGACCGTCAGTGGATGCGAAAGCCCCATTTCGGGAGTAGGGGCATGACCAGACATCTTCCCCGAAGCGGCTATTGGGTAGGTCGTAAGCGGATCAGGCGGTTGATGAGAAAGATGGGTATTTCAGCTGTCTATCCCAAACCGAGATTGAGCAAGCCCCATCCCGAGCACCGGATCTATCCCTATCTGCTGCGGGATTTGCCCGTGGATCGTCCCAATCAGGTCTGGTGCAGCGACATCACCTATCTGCCCATGAAGCGTGGCTTCATGTATCTGGTGGCGATCATGGACTGGTACTCCCGCCGGGTGCTGTCGTGGCGGGTTTCCAACACCTTGGAGGCCGACTTCTGCGTGGCCGCCCTGGAGGAGGCCATCGATCGGTTTGGAAAACCGGATATCTTCAACACCGACCAGGGGAGCCAGTTCACCTCCCTGGAGTTCACCGACGTACTCAAAGACAACAACATCGCCATCTCCATGGACGGCAAGGGCCGCTGGATGGACAATGTTTTCATTGAGCGACTTTGGTGGTCGCTGAAGTATGAATGTATCTATCTCAATGATTTCTCAAACGGAAAGGAACTGAAGACGGGAGTTGGGAACTGGATCGACTTCTACAACTTCGAGAGGGGACACTCCTGCCTGGACGACCGCACCCCGAACGAGGTATATCTCGGATTCCCAACAAACATCCTTGGGCATGCCCAGGGATGGCCAAAAGGCATAAAGGCGGCGTGATGATTACCGGGAGATTCAACCTTAGTATCGCCGCCTGACTGTCCGACCAATGGGGTCCACCTCTGGGCCTCCCGGGTAGAGGCAGGCCCCCCAACGGGTTATCCGCTTCGGAAGTGACGGTCATTCCGCTTGATCCGATTCGAGGAATTGCGGTCTATTAAGAACCCGACGGCAAGGGCCGCCGCCCATCGCGGTTCAAGAGTCGATAAGAACCTTGAGCGGTCTCATCAGACCAATTATTTCGTCGTATTGTTCCAGGCGCTGGACCAGCAGGCGGGTTACCTGCTGGCCTTTGGAGATGAGTAGCCGCCCGTCCGTCGCTTGGACATTCTCGGCAAAGATCATCACCTCGTTCAAATCGCTGATATCGACCTCCTTGACCGGTTGTTCCTCCTGCATCTCGTTGACACTGGATAACGCAGACAGAACCAGCTGGTCATACCATCCGGTTCTTTCCCTCATCCTCTTCAGGGCGGTTTTAGCGTCCAGACCCTGCAGCTCAGCCAGATCAAAATCCAACACGGCTTTCAATATTCGGGCCTCTATGGGGATACTCTCCCCTGAATCGGATCGGTCGACAGGAGGGCCTCCTCCGTCAAATTGCTTGTGCTGCAGCAGAATGATTTCGGCGACCCGGCCCATACGCGGCAATTTCTTTACCAGGTCGGCAGCGACGGAGGGATGCATGGCGTAGACCTGCTTATCTTCTCCGACCAATTTTCGGCCCTGATAGATGCTCTGGAGGGCTTCCGGAGACAGCATCATCAGGCCCAATTGGGACAGGGAGGCCGCTGTTTCGATCGTCCAGGTCTCTTCAAGCTTCATTTCGTTGGCAATCTCCAGAGATAGCTGTCTAATTCTAGACGATCGGCCCACGGCCTCCGGATTGAGGAGGCTCAGGATATCCGTCAAGATACCTATGGAGCCGGTAAGCGTCTGTCCGAGAAGTTGTTTTTCCGCTTCTTCAAGACGGTATTGCTTAATTCCGGCGACCAGGGCTCTAATCAGGGTGTCGATTTCACAGGGTTTGGTCATGAACCTGAAAATATTACCGTTGTTGATGGCCCGGATGGCATTGTTCAGGTCGGCGTAACCGGTCAGCAGCATCCTCACCGAATTAGGGGAGACCTGCTTAAGTTTTTCCAGAAAAGAGATACCGTCCATGCCCGGCATTTTGTAATCGGAGATGACAACGGCGAAGGGTCCTTGGGCGGCAACGGCTTCCAAGGCCTGTTCCGCGTTCTGAGCGGTGGCTATGTTGAACTTGCTGCTTAGTTGTCTAAGGATGGAAGCCAACATACGCGGTTCATCGTCGACAAATAGGATTTTTTCTTCAACCCGACTGCCCATGTCCGCCCCCCTCGTCGCAGTTCAGTCGCTCCTTGCATATTTTTCGCCACCCATCCAACCCGTCGAGCAGGTTCTGGTCTTGCAAAAACTCTTCGTTGTATGTGGAGGGATCGTAATCATGATTGCTAACACAAAGCTGACGCTCGAAAACATCGGCCACGTGAATCACCGCCAACATGAGCAGGTCCCCTTGATCGCAATTCTCCGGATGGTGATGGTGCTGGATGGCTACGACCAGATTTTCAGGCAGGCCCCAGATGCCGGACAGGTAGGCTCCCACCTCAGCGTGGGAAAATCCTAAACGTTCCGTTTCAACTTTCCACAAACGGAGGTTTTTATTCCGGGATTCCCGGATTATTCCCGCGTATTCTTCCTGCAGGACGTATCCCATGGCCAACTTACCCACGTCGTGCATCAGTCCGGCGATGAAGGTATCGTCGATCACCGATTTATCGTCGATCTCGCTTTTTATTATGGCCTGTCCTATACAGGCCGTGTTGACGCTGTGGTTCCATAATAATTCATAAGACAGATCAGGTATTTTACGAAAATCAAAAATAGAGAACAGATGATGGGTCAGGACCAAGCCCTTGATTATGTCCAGGCCCAAGAACACCACCGCGTCGACCACGTTGGCCACCCGCCGGGGCAGGCTGAAAAAGGCCGAGTTGACTAGTTTCAGTATATTGGAGGACATGCCCATGTCTTTGGCGATGATACGGCCGATCTGGCTCATGGAGACACTCTCCGATCCAAGGCCTTCCATGATATCCCGGTAGCTGCTGCTTGGACTGGGCAACATTTCTATCTTCGAGATCAACCTGCTCATGTCCTGACTGACCAGGGAAGAGCGGAACCGGGCCGCCTTGGACAATGCGCCGATCAGCTCATCCGCATTGCAGGGCTTGGCCAGGTATTGATGGGCCAGGCGGACCGTTTTCATGACCTCCTCCTGATCGGACTGGCCGGACAGAATAATCCTGGTCATTTCCGGGTACTTGGTTTTAACTTCAGTCAGCAGCATTACCCCGCTCATACCCGGCATGCGCATGTCGGTCACAATAATGTCGTATTTTCCCTCTTCCAAAACCCTGAGAGCCGCCTCGCCGCCTTCCGCAAAGGACATCCCCCATTCTTTTCGCTTTTTGCTCAATATGCGTTGGAGTCCCCGCAGCATCCTGGGCTCGTCATCAACGAAAAGTATTTTTACCACTAGCTTTCCCCGCCACCATCTGTGGGCAAAGTCATGATGAAGGCCGCGCCGTGGCCTGGTTTAGATTCCACGGCAAGTGAGCCTCGATGGTTATCGACGATAATCGAATGGGCGATGGCCAAGCCTTGCCCCGTCCCCTTCCCGGGCGGCTTGGTGGTGAAGAAAGGTTCGAAGATCCTGTTTTTAATCTCTTCGGGGATACCGGGTCCGGTATCTGTGATCCGGATTTCCACATGACTACCCAAACGCCGGGTGGATACCGTTATAAGTCCTATTTCCCCGGAATTATCGGGGATGCCCTCGCCGATGGCATGGGCCGCGTTGACGATGATATTCAAAAAGACCTGGTTTATCTGGCTGGGCACACACAGAACCAGGGGCAGATCGGGTTCCAGGTCAAACTCGAGGGCGGCCACGTATTTCCATTCGTTTTTGGAGACGGTCGCCGTGTTTTTGAGGCCGTCGTTGACATTGTAGTAAATTTTCTCATCCAATCCCGGATGGGCGAATTCCTTCATGGAGCGGACGATATCGGCGATATGGTCCAGCCCCTCCAGGGTCTCCTCCAGGGCGACGGGGATCTCCTCCAAAACAAAATCCAGGTCGGCCGCCTCCACGGCCTCTTCGATCTTCGCCAAAGCCTCCCCGGTTGCTCCGCCCTCCTTGACGAGGTCTTTCAAATCAGAATAGGAATGCAGCAAGGAGATAATGCTGTTCAGATTGTCCTTGAAAAACCTCACATTGTTGGCCACGAAGTTGGTCGGAGTATTGATCTCGTGAGCGATCCCGGCGGCCAGTTGGCCGATGGCTTCCAACTTCTGGGCCTGCAGGAGGTGGGCTTCCTTGATCTTGCGTTGGCTCAGGTCTGTCACCAGAGCCAGGGCTCCGATGAACTCCCCTTTCTTGTCAAAAAACGGTTTGGGGTAAACCATGGTGTAGACGGTGGTTCCGTCCACAGTATTGAAAGCCAACTCATAAGGCTCCGATTCACCCTTCCGGCGGCGTTTCCATTGATTTTGGAGGATCTCCTTGTTCTCTTCATTCAGGAAATTGTAGAGGGCTTTGCTTTCAACGTCCTCGCGCCGATAACCCAGCAATTTCAAAATGTTGTCATTCACATAAGTCAAGCGGATATTTTCGTCCACGATTACGAGGCCCTCGGTGATTGAGTCCACCAGGGTTCGATTCTGTTCTTCGCTAATCCTTAACGATTCCTCTATCTGTTTTTGGTTGAGGGCGGCCGCCAGGGAGGTAGACAGGTCTTCAACGACCTCGACGTCATCAGCATCGAATCCCTTCTCTTTATTGGCCAGGGCCATGACCCCGAAAGGGTTGCCCTCCCGCTTCATGGGCACGGCCATAAAGGAAGAAATCCCGATTCCTTTTCCCGGTTCACCCCCCAGGAGAGGGTCGTCGCCAAGGTCGTTGGCTATCAAGGACCGCCCGGTTTCAAAGGCTTCGGCCATAATGCCCTTTAAGGCCGTTTCGTTAAACGATTCCATGGCCAGAGAACCGTCTATTCCGTTATCATTCCAACCGGTGTGGCTCATGGATAGAACCTTGAACAAGCCCTCCGGGTTTATTGTTCCTACGAGGCCAAACCGGCTTTGGGTCAGTTTTTCGGCGACCACCAGGCTCGACCTGGCCACGTGGCTCGTGGAGCTGCTGATCAGCGTATCGGTCAGGACCTCCCTCACCCCTTCCAACAGTTCATTCTTCCTGGCCGAGAGTTCCTGGGCCTGGGACCGCTCCCGGATCTCATGGTCAAGCCGGTTGGCCATCTCTTCCAACTGGATTCTTTTGGCTTTTTCTTCCTCCGCAAGTTTTTTCCTCAGGACCGAACCTCTCAGTTCCGCTCTCAGCAGAAAACCCAGCCCGGCCAATAAAACAAAGGCAAATCCGACCAGAAAATAAAGAAGCCATTTGGTCGACAAGACGCCGTAGATTTGAGAAAGAGGAACATCGACCAACAGAGCCAGGGGGGTCCCCTTGAGGGGAAGAGCCAGGCTTAACCGCTCGGAGTGTTGATTCCCGATGGGTTCGGGTACGCCCTGCGCCGACAAGGCAAACGATCCAACCACCCGGTTCCCGGCCTTTGCCGGATCTCCACCGCAGAGGTAGAGCAACCCTCCCTGCCATTTGCCTGCCAGTTTAACCACTCCCCCCAGATCGGTTTTGATATGACCGCTGACCTTTTCAATTATCGGGCAAATGTTAATTTCGGCCAAAATTATTCCGGCCGGTTCACAGTTGAGCATGATCGGCGCCAGTCCCAACACCCTCCTTGCGCTTTCACCCTCCGAGATCAGGATTTTCGGGGTGCTGAGAGCCGTCTCCGAGCCGAAGAGACCGGGGAGATCCGACTGTATATCCGAATCGCCTTGGCCGGTTTCGATCAGAAGTTGTCCCACGCGGTCGAGAATAATAAAGTTTTTGTAGACGGGTTTGTAGACCACCTCTTTTGTTTCGATTATTTTTTTCAGCTCATACTCAACCTGGACCAGGCTGGCCTTGTGCCCGTCTTTCATGGTCATGCCCATGGCCTTGTCGGCAAAATAAATGGAGATGCTCCGGCTTTCAGCCAAGGTGTGGAGGTCATTGAGGCATTCCTGGAAAAAAGACTCCATGGAATCGGCCCGCATCTTCATTTCATGACGGAAATCCTTGGCCAAATGGGCCTGCAGGGAGACCTGGGCGTTGTAGAACTCCATGACCAACAATACCAAACAGGCTAACAGGCCGGTCCCGATAGCCAGATAGAGCCACAGCCTCGATCTATGTTCAGTTAGTGTGAAATTTTTAACCATGGCCATTTTCCGGATTCATGCACCGCTCCTCCCACAAGGATCCGATTAACTGCGATCTTGGGGGAATTTTCCCGGGGGGACCAGCCAGACCTGAGTCGGAGAGGCCGGGCGGGAAAAGCCGAGAACCTTTTACCGCCGGGGTGGAATTTCCGGCCAGTTGGCGATCATATCGCCCCGGAGCGGCGCCCCCTGGTTTATCTCCCTCTTTGAACCGGCCAGCTTTCCCGGCCTGCAGGTCGGGTCGTCAATGATATGGTTAAACGCCTTTTTGCACGAAGCGGTACTCCCGCCGGGTTATCCCTCCACCCCGCTGCTTTTCAACTTAGAGTTGAAAAACCAAGTTTGTTAATATTACCACGATGCTTAATATTTACGATCTCATTCGGTATTTTTACCATGCTGCAGAAAATTCGGCTATAAGGGAATAAGACAATTCGTTAAATCTATTTATTTGGACGTCAAAACCCCCGAGTTCTGTTTTTCGTCCATACAATAGGGGTTAAGTCCGTTATCGGGTTGCATTATTTTTTCCATATTCTGGCACCAACCGGCAAAATCGATCATAATGAAGCAAACCGGTCTAACATGATCGGGCATTATCACGGCCTACCGTATGAAACCTGGGGGGGGCATGAGTAATATCCTGGTAATCGATGATAAACTGGACGTCTGCCTCCTCCTGAAAACGATGTTGGTAAAGGAGGGCCACACCGTTTCCATCGCCGAGTCGGCCGTGCAGGGCCTTGAACAACTCTCACTTTCAAAGTTCGACCTGATCCTGTTGGATATCAAGATGCCCGAAATCGACGGGTTCCGGTTTTTGGAGATGGCCCGCATCTCTCCGCCTGAAACGGTGGCGGTGGTTATATCCGGGATAAACGACCCCGAGACAGCCAGGCGGGCCTTGGATATGGGTGTTTACGGCTATGTCCTCAAGCCCTTTGTGCGGAACGAGATATTGATAAACGTGGCCAATGCGTTGAGCCGTCGACAACTGGAAATTGAAAATGCACGCTACCAGTATGAACTCGAAGAACTGGTTCAAGAAAAGGTCGACGCCCTGACCCAGAGTGAAAAACGGTATCGAAATCTGGTAGAGATGGCCAACAGCATCATTCTGCGGGTGGACGCCGAAGGTCGGGTCAGATTCGTCAACCGGTTCGGGCAGGCTTTTTTCCAATTCGACGAGCAGGAATTGATCGGTAAACACATCCTGGGAACGATCGTTCCTAAAGCGGACTCCAAGGGCGGCGACCTGACCGCCATGCTAAAGGAGGTCTTTGAGCGGCCCGAGGATTACAAGGTGAACGAAAATGAGAACGTGAAAAAGGATGGAACCAGGGTGTGGGTCTCCTGGACCAACAAACCCATCTTCGACCACAAGGGAAACCTGGTCGAACTCCTGACCATAGGGAATGATATCACAGCCCGGATACAGGCCCTGGAAAAGCTTAGGGAAAGCGAAAGAATCCTCAAATCCATTACCATGGCCGCCCAGGATGCCATTATCATGGTGGATACTGATGGATTGGTCTCCTTCTGGAACAGGGCGGCGGAGGAGATTTTCGGTTATAAAGCCAAGGAAGCCCTGGGATGGGATGTGCACGACCTCCTGGCCCCGGAAACTTATGCTGAAAAATATTTGAAAGGGCGGAGAATATTTAAAAACTCGGGGGCCGGAAAGGCGATCGGCCGGACCATTGAATTGAGAGCCAAAAAAAACGACGGTGCCGAGCTGCCCGTGGAATTGTCGCTCTCGGCGATTCGCGAGAAGAATGGCTGGCACGCGGTGGCCCTGGTCAGGGACATCAGTGAAAGGATCCGGCTGGAGGCCCAACTGATCCAGGCCCAAAAGCTCGAATCGATCGGTCAGCTGGCCGCCGGCATCGCTCACGAGATCAACACGCCGGTGCAATACATCACCGACAACGCCACCTTTCTCAAGGAGGCTTTCGCGGATATCCTAAAGCTTGTCTCCGGGTGCAAAATGATGAAAACCCTCGGCCCCGGACGGGAGTCCTGGGAAAGCCATATCGCTAGCCTCGAGGAGGTGGCCTCGGAAATTGATCTGCCTTACCTGGAGGAGGAGATACCCCTGTCCCTGGAACAATCTTTGGAGGGTCTGAGTCGGGTAACCCAGATAGTCAGGGCGATGAAGGAGTTTTCCCATCCCGGCTTGGGCGAGAAAACCGCCGTGGATATCAACCGGTCCATCGAAAACACGGTCACAGTTTGCCGGAACGAATGGAAATATACATCAGAGGTGGTTTTGGATCTCTCCCCCGATCTGCCGCCCGTAATGGGGCTGTCCAACGAGATCAACCAGGTGTTGCTTAATATCGTCGTCAATTCGGCCCAGGCTAACGCGGAAATGATTCCGGACGGGACAGAGGGGAAGGGCACCATCACCATCACCAGCCGTTCGGTGGGCGATCAGGTGGAAATCAGAATCAAGGATACCGGCCCCGGAATCAAGCCGGAATTGAGGCATCGAATATTCGACCCCTTTTTTACCACCAAGGGCGTGGGCCGGGGCACCGGCCAGGGGTTGGCTATCGCCCGAAGCGTAATCGTGGATAAACACGGGGGGGCCCTGGAGATCGATCCTGATTCCGGGGCTGGAGCAGTGTTTATCATCCGCCTGCCCCTTGGTGAAAAGGAGGCGGGCAGGTGAAGGTGAAAATCCTTTTTGTGGACGATGAGAAAAAATCCTTCAGGCGTTGCAAAGGGCCTTGTGCAAGATGAGATCGGAATGGGACATGGTCTTCACCGGGAGCGGTAAAGACGCCCTTGATTTGTTGGAAGCCGAGCGTTTCGAAGTCATCGTCACCGACATGCAGATGCCGGGCCTGAACGGGGCCGCCCTGCTGGCCGAAGTAATGAACCGTTATCCTCACATGATCCGGATCATCCTTTCCGGCCATTCAGACCAGCAGCTTATTTTAAAATCGGTTTATTAGGCCCACCGGTTTCTGTCCAAACCCTGCGACGTGGAGGATTTGAAAAGCACAATCTCCCGCGCCGTAGCCCTCAAGCGGATTCTCGAAAAACCCTCTCTTAGGGAAATGGTTTCGAAACTGGGCTCTTTGCCAACGCTGCCGGAGGTATATCAACGGCTGACCCAGGTCTTGGAATCAGAGGATGCCTCGGTGGAGGAGATCGGCGAGATTATCTCCCAGGACCTGGCCATGACCGCCAACATCCTCAAGGTGGTGAATTCCTCCTTTTTCGGCCTGACCCGGAGAATCACCTCGCCCGCCCAGGCGGTCGGCCTTCTGGGGTTGAATACGATTCAGGCCATCGTGCTGACAACCCACCTGTTCGAAACCGTAAAAGGGGCTCATCCGCCCGATTTTTCCCTTCCAGCCTTATGGCGCCACAGCCTTTTGGTGGCCGTAATCGCCCGGCGTATCGCCCTGGAAGAACGGTTGGGGGTCGACCAGATCGAGGAGGCCTTCATGGCCGGTTTGCTGCACGACGTGGGCAAGGTGATTTTCGCGACCAAGTTGGCGGACGAATACAGGCGCTGTCTCGAAACGGCGGAGCAGGACGAAAGGCCGTTATGGAATTTGGAAGGCGAGCGGTTGGGCGCCACCCATGCTGAAGTGGGCACCTACCTCATGGGATTGAGGGGCATGAACGAAGCTGTGGTCCAGGCCATTGTCTTTCACCATGGCCCTTCCCTTGAGTCAGACATTAAATTCAATCCATTGGCATGCGTTCATCTGGCCGATTTCATAGAACGGTTGGAGGGTGATCTTCCCCCTAAAGAATGGACACGGGGTTAAGCCGCCATTGTGGTTAGCTCGTACTCTGCCGGAGACTTGTATCCGAGCGATGAATGGCGTCGTTTGGTATTATAGAATATTTCGATGTAGTTGAAAATATCTGAGATGGCCTCCTGCCTGGTCTTGTAGTTTCGATGATGGATCAGTTCGGTCTTGAGGGTGTGGAAGAAGCTTTCCATGGGGGCGTTGTCCCAGCAGTCTCCCTTCCGCGACATGGAGCAGACGATTCCGTGTCTGTTCAGCAGGTTCTGGTATTCCCTGCTGCAGTATTGGCTGCCCCTGTCAGGCTTTCTCTGCCAGATGGCCATGAGTAAGGCATCGATGACCAGTTGGCGTTTCATCCGGTTACTCATGGACCAGCCGACGATCTTGCGGGAATGCAGATCCAGCACGGCAGCAAGATACAACCAGCCTTCGCGGGTGGGAATGTAGGTTATGTCGGCCAGCCAGGCTTGATTGGGGCGTTGAGCCTCAAACCGCCGATCTATCCGATTGGGCGCCACCGGCAGGGAGTGCTTGGAGTGGGTGGTCACCCTGAACTTACGTTTCTGTTTGGCCCTGATACCCTGTTCCTTCATCAGCCTGGCCACCCGGCCTCGAGAGCAAAAAATGCCCTTTGCCGCAAGCTCGGCCTGGATTCTGGGGCTGCCATAGGTCTGGCGGGCGGCCTCGTGGACAGCCTTGATCTCAACCTCAAGCCGCTTGTTTTCTTTCTTACGGCGGCTTTCGGGATGCTTCAGCCAAGAGTAATATCCGCTACTCGACCCATCCAACGCTTTGGCCATCCACTCGACCCGGAACCGGCCGGCATTGGCCTTCATGGCCCGGTACCTCATTTCGGGCGATCCGAGCAGATGGCCACTGCTTTTTTAAAGATATCACGCTCCTGACGCAGCCTGGCGTTTTCCAGGCGAAGGCGACGTAGTTCCTCCGCTTCGGGCTTCAAATGCCCTTGGCCTGGAAAGGAGTGAACAGGATCGGACCTGACCCGCCTTTTCCAACGTTGCAGAACGCTTTGACTGATACCCAGATCCCGAGCCGCCTGGGCTATGGTCATTCCGCCCTCGGTCACCAGCCTCACCGCTTCAACTTTATACTCTCGCGTGTATTGTCTGCGCTTCCTGGCCATTGAGCACCTCCTTAAGCATCATAGATGCTTTTCTCGGTGTCCATCAATCCGGGGCAGGATCAAAGTAACACATTGCACTCAAAATCCCGCGGGCATTACGCCCGTGTCGGTTCGATTCCGACCTCCGGCACCACACGATATTCCCATGGGGCGGGCTGAAAGGTCCGGCCCCTTTTTGTCGTTATACGATTTAAAGCATATCGCATTAAAATCATTAAGACGGCTGGCGAAGACCTTAATAACCAGGGATCGCCACCCCGGATAGGTTAGCCGTTTGGGTTAAAAGGGACTCCGGGGCCATACCCGTCCCTATGGCCATCGTAGGTCGGATTATCCTCCCACCACCCCCACAAACTCATCCTCCATCTCCTTCTTCCCTTCCTTGACCTCCCGCACCACTTTTTCAAATCCAATCTGTATCTCTTTGGGCAGCTTGCGCAGCAGATTGGTCTGGGTCGGGCAGAGGTACCAGGTGCAGATCCAGGGGCGGCACAGCCGGGGCAGGGTGCAGCCTTGGTCTCCCAGAAACCGGCAGGCTTGCTTCAGGTCGGCCCGGAGCTGGCAAATCGGCAGGGGGCCTTGAAGCAGGTGGAGAAAGAGCAGGTCCCGGAAATTTAGCCAGATTTTGGCTTTTCGGCAGCAGGGGTCGCTACAGAAAGGGCAGGTGAGGGCGGCCAGATCGTCGTTCAGGTCAAAGAGGGTTTCCAGGGCCGTTGCCACGCGGCGGGCCTGTTCCCGGGCCGGGCCCAGGCCGGACCGATATCTGCGGCAGAGCAGATCCAGGGCCTGGTTGGCCTCGGCCCAGGCCGCCGGGGCGGTCCAGACCGGCCTGGCCAGGGGGTGAGATCCGTCCGGCTCAGTCCCGGTGGGAGCGTTCCCGCTCATACTGGGCCTTGAAGTCCTCCCAGGTGGCTTCTTCGGCCACGCCGGGGCAGTCCTGCTTGAGGCTCAGGAAGCCCATCTCGTTTTCGAGCGGGCCGGGGAGCCAGGGCCACAGGGCGCAGATGGCCGGCTTGACCGGGTGGATGCCGCAGACCTTGTCTTTGAGAAAATGGCAGGCCCCGTCCGCCCTGGTGCCGATCTCCCTCTGGCCGTGGCGGAGGATGGTGTAGCGGTTCTGGTACTCCTCGACAGAGAGGCCCACGTAAGCGGCCTGGGCCGCCACTTCCTGGGCGGTGACTTTTATTCCGCCCTTGCCGTAACAGCACTGTCCGCACATTTTGCAGGAATAGGCTTTGTCGTTCACTGGTTGATTCCATGGATGGGAAAGACGTTCTCCCTGATGTAGCGGACCACTCTTCTGGCCGCATCCTCGGCCTTGAGCCGGGCCGTGCCCGAAGTCCTGCGCTCTTCGTTACGGAGCCTGGTCCGCTCCGGTTCCAGATCCCTCAGACGGAGCAGAAACCTGGCCGGCAGCTCGTTCTCCAGCTCCACGCCCAGCATCTCGGCCAGGGCCAGGGTCCAGCAGCGGGCCACGTTGACCATGTGGTATCCGCCCCCTCCCAAGGCCACCCACTTGCCGCTGAACTGCTTGAAAAAACGACAGGCGTGGGTAACGACCCGGTCGGTCAGGAGCAGGTTGGCCAGGGGGTCTGAAAAAAGGGCGTCCACCCCCAGCTGGGTCACCAATATATCCGGGTCAAAGGCCCGGACCAGGGGCGGCACGATGCGGTCAAAGGCCTCCAGGTAGATCTCGTTGTCGGTCTGGTCCTGAAAGGGCAGGTTGACCGCAAAGCCCCTCCCCTTCCCGGTTCCGATCTCCTGGACGTAGCCTGTTCCCGGGAAAAGGGTCTGGCCGGTCTGGTGGAGGGAGATGGTCAGGACTCGGTCGGTGGTGTAAAAGGCGTCCTGGACCCCGTCACCGTGATGGGCGTCAATGTCCACATAGGCCACCCGCAGTCCCCTGGCCACCAGATCCGCGATGGCCACGGCCGCGTCGTTCATGAAGCAGAAGCCCGAGGCCCGGCGGGGATGGCCGTGGTGCATCCCTCCGGCGATATTGAAGGAGATGTGGGCCCGGCCCTCGGCCACCAGGCGGGCGGCCTGGAGGCTGGCTCCGGAGAGCAGGGCGGCCCAGTCGTAGACCCCGGTGAAAATGGGGTTGTCGCCGGGGCCCAGCCCGAACATGGAAAATCCCTTGCGGTAGTCGCCCTGGTTGGCCTGGCGGAGAATGGCCAGGTAGTCCTCGGTATGAAAGGCCATGAGCTTCTCGTGTTCGGCCGGCACGGCCTCCACCCAGTTGGTGTCCGGGTGCTCCAGAAGACCGTAGGCCTCCATCAGGGCCACGGTCAAAGGAAGCCGGCTGACCCTCAGGGGATGGGTGGGGCCATAGTCGAACTTGGAGTAGCGTCTATTGTATACAAAAGCGACCGTCACGGTCCAGCACCCTACCATTGGACCGGGGCGGGGTCAAGCGGCGGCGTTGACGGCTTTTAAAAAAGAGGCGTTATCAGGGTGGTCGGCCAGGGCGGAGATCAGCTTCTGGGTGGCGTCGGCCGGCCTCAATTCGGCCAGGGAGCGGCGCATCAGAGGCACGGCCCGTTGTTCTACGTCGCTTTGGAGCAGCTCCTCGCGTCTGGTCCCGGATTCGTTGATGTTGACCGCGGGCCAGATGCGCAGGTCGGACAGGTTCCGCTCCAGAACCAGCTCCATGTTGCCGGTGCCCTTGAATTCCTGGAAGATCAGGTCGTCCATGCGGGATCCGGTGTCCACCAGGGCGGTGGCGATGATGGTCAGGCTGCCGCCCTCCTCCGTGGCCCTGGCCGAGCCGAAGATGCGGCGGGGCACGGCCATGGCCTGGGAGTCCAGACCGCCGGACATGGTCCGGCCCTTGGAGTTGGAGCTCTGGTTAAAGGCCCGGGAGAGACGGGTGATGGAATCCAGGATCAGGAAGACATCTTCTCCGGCCTCCACCCTGGCCCGGGCTGCGGCGGTCATAAGCTGGGCCATGCGCCGGTGCCGGCCGGGCTCCTCGTCCAGGGAGGAGGTGATGACTTCGCCCTTGATGGACCGGCGCATCTCGGTGGCCTCCTCCGGACGTTCGTCTATGCCCAGGGCGATGAGGTAGAGGTCCGGATGGTTGTGGGAGACGGCTGCGGCGATCTGTTCCAGCAGGGTGGTCTTGCCGGTCTTGGGCGCGGCCACGATCAGCCCCCGGGTGCCCATGCCGATGGGGCAGATAAGGTCCACGAATCTCATGGAGAGCTGCTCGGAGGTGGTCTCCAGGTTGATCCGGCGGGTGGGGGAGACGGAGGTCAGTTCCTGAAAGGGCTTCCGGTTCATGGCTTCCTTGGGGTCCAGGCCGTTTACCTCGGTGACCCTCTTTACCGCCAGCCCGCCTCGTTTTCCGGGCACCACCAGGGCCTTGATAAGCTGACCGGTCTTAAGCTTCAGGCTCCGAATCAGGTTGGGGGAGAACCAGGGATCGCCCCACTCGGGTCGGTACATATTCTTTGATTCACGCAGAAAAGCGTTTTTTTGATCTATCTCCAGAAGACCCAGGCGTTCTTCTTCTTTTGGCACAGTTACCACCGTTTACCCTGAGGCTTAAAACATACATAAGCGCTCAGCTTTTTTCTGGAATTACTTTCGCCGATTGGGTGAGTCCAACCCGGTAGGGCGGTTCAGCCGAATACCGAATTGTAAGCCCGGACCAGGGTCGTGTCAACGCTTTTCAGCCCTATCCGGGTTTTAGAATTCTTGTCTGAGCGGCCGGGCGGTACTATGATCAGCTAATGCTTAAAGGGAGTTTCAACAAGCTGCTGGTCTCGGTGGAGGAGGTTAAGGGCATCGGCCCGGCCACGGCCGCCAAACTGAGAAGCAGGCGGATCGACACCATGGAGGACGCCCTCCTGTTTTTGCCCACCCGCTACCAGGACCGCTCCCGGGTGACTCCGGTGAGGGAGCTGGAGGTCGGCGCGGAGGCCGTGGTCCAGGGGCGGATTACCAAGATAAGCCGAGGGCGGCCCGGTCCCCGGCGGATGCTCTCCCTGGCCCTCGAAGACGGTACCGGGTCCCTTGCCGCCTCCTGGTTCGGTCTGCCGGGATTCAACCGCTTTGAGAAGGACCAGGAGATTGTCCTTTTCGGCCGGGTGGACGAGTACAAGGGCAAGGCCTCCATGGTCCATCCGGAGGTGATCGCCGATCCGGAGGACGAGTCCCAGACCGGCCGGTTCGTTCCGGTCTATCGGGCCATACCGGGCTTTTCTTCCAAGCAGTTTCGCAAGCTGGTTGGGACCATCCTGGACAAGGAACTGGACGGGGTCAAAAATCCCCTGAGCCCGGCCCTGATCGAGGCCGAGGGCCTCCTGGATCTGGCCCAGGCCTTCCGCCGGGTCCATTTTCCTCAAGAGGAGGAGGACGCCTCCCTGACCGGCAAGCCCCGCCGGTCATTGATCTTTACCGAGCTGTTCCTTTTTCAGGTGGGGCTGGCCCTGAGCCGCCGGGAACGGAAAGCCCAAAAGGCCGTTCCCATTCCGGGCCTGGACCGGGTCGGGGGCAGCGTAGAGGCGATGCTGCCCTTTGAGTTAACCAAGGCCCAGACCAGGGTGCTGGAGGAGTTGGGCCGCGATTTGAGCGGTTCCCGGCCCATGAACAGGCTTCTGCAGGGCGATGTGGGTTCGGGCAAGACCCTGGTCGCGGCCGTGCCTCTCCTGGCTGCCGCCCTGGCCGGCCGCCAGGCCGTGCTCATGGCGCCCACCGAGCTTCTGGCCCGGCAGCACCTGGCCGAACTTTCGGCCCTGGCCGCCCCCCTGAGTCTGGAGGTGGAGTTGCTCACCGGGTCCCTGGACCGGAAGCGGTCCGCAGCCTGCCTGGAGGGCCTGGCCCAGGGCCGGGTCAGATTGGTGGTTGGAACCCAGGCCCTGATCCAGCGGGGGGTTCGCTTTAAAGATCTGGGTCTGGCCGTCATCGACGAGCAGCACCGTTTCGGCGTCTATCAGCGGGCCGGACTGGTGGCCAAGGGCCGGGGGGTCCATCTCCTGGCCATGACCGCCACGCCCATTCCCCGGTCCCTGGCCCTGACCGCCTACGGCGATCTGGACCTGTCCATCCTGGATGAAAAGCCTCGGGGGCGGCAGGAACCGGTAACCAGGCTCCTGCCGCCCGAGCGCATCGGCCGGGCCTGGCGGGCGGTCAAGGGCGCGGTGGGCCAGGGGTTGCAGGCCTACGTGGTTCTGCCCGCGGTGGAACCGGGGCGGGGTCTGGTCTCGGCCGAGGAACGGTATGCGGATTTGACCAAAAAATTTCCGGAGCTGAAGGTCGGGCTGGTCCACGGCCGGCTGGAGAGGGGAGCGCAGGCCCGGAGCATGGAGCAGTTCGCCTCCGGCGAACTGGATGTCCTGGTTTCCACCACCGTGGTGGAGGTGGGGCTGGATGTGCCCCGGGCCGCGGTCATGGTGGTGGAGAATGCGGAGAGGTTCGGACTGGCCCAGATCCACCAACTGCGGGGCAGGATCGGCCGGGGCGGGTCCAAGGCCGCCTGCCTGCTCATCTCAGGGGACAGAGGCCCCGGCCGGGAGCGGCTGAAGATATTGGAGAGCACCGCCGACGGGTTTGTGATCGCCGAGGAGGACCTCCATTTCCGGGGCCCGGGCGACCTTATCGGAACCAGGCAGGCGGGCTGGCCCGAATTCCGGATCGCCGATCTGATCAACGACCCCGGCCTGCTGGAGCGGGCCAGGCGGGCCGCTTTTGAACTGGTGGACCGGGATTCCGGCCTGACGGCAGGCGAAAACAGGGTCCTGGCCGGGATCGTGGCCCGGCGGTTGAGAAGAAGGCTCCAGCTGTCCCGTCCGGTTGACTTTTAAACCGGTTATGATTAAAAGAGGAGGGATCGCGAGAGTGGTGGAACTGGTAGACACGCAGGTCTTAGGAGCCTGTGGCCACGCCGTGGGGGTTCGAGTCCCCCCTCTCGCACCAGACGGCTGAGCCGGATCTGTAATTTTTAGGGTCGTTACGCGGCGTTAGCGGGTTGTTGTCAAGCCAGCCCGGCAGGCGGGTCGAGGAAGATCCGCTGGATTGACCAGAATAAACAGACCAAAAAGTAGATTTGCTCCGCAGAAACGGTCTTCTTTGCGGGGCGGGTGGAAGGAGGCCCCAGGGCCGCCTTCCACCCAGGAACCCAATGCCGGTGGGAAACCGTGACGGATTAGGCGCGTGAGAGGTTGCTATGGAGACGAACCTGGATGCTGTTCCGATTCTGTTGCGTCGAGAGATTGAAGCCCGTGTCCTGGGCCCTCTGATAAATACCCTAATCGAACGGTACGGGAAAAAACCAGCCCTGGAGATGGTCCGCCCCATGATCTTGGCCCAGGCCAAGGAGAGCGGCCGGACCGCCTCGGCCCGGGCCGGCGGCAACACCCTAAGCCACTATGCCGAAGCCAAAAGGGATTGGGCTGCGGAAGAGGCCCTGAAAGAGGAGCTTGTGGAGCTGACCGACAAGGTCTTCCGCTGGAACGTGACCCATTGCGCCTATGCCGAGATGTACCGCAAGCTGGGCCTGGCCGATCTGGGGTACGAACTTTCCTGCGCCCGTGATTATGCCATGGTCAGCGGGTTTAATCCAAAAATGATACTCCACCGGACCAAGACCATTATGGGCGGAGACGACATCTGCGATTTTGAGGTGACCCTGGAACAGGGAAACGGCAAGAGATGCACCCTGAAATCGCAGGACGGTCTACAGGCCGACGGGGGGGCCTATTGTTGCGCGGGTCCGCCCGACCAATCTGAGGGCGGCAGCGCCTGGAAAGGAAAGAAGAGAAAAGTGAAACGGTTTCACGCTCAGACCTGGCAAAGCGACTTGGGCCCCTTGACCGCCATTTCAACGGACAAAGGATTGGCCGGTTTGCTTTTCGGGTCGCCGGATTTGATGATGGAGGCCGACCGTCTGGCCGGGCGTTCCTCCTGGGAACTGATCCAGGGCCTGGACCCGATCCTGGACCGGACCAGGGTTCAGGTGGAGGAGTTTTTGACCGGTAAAAGAACCGACTTTGAAATCGAGCTGGACCTGTCCGGAACCGAGTTTCAAAGGCAGGTCTGGCAGGCCCTCCAGGAGATCCCCTACGGCAGCGTGGTCACCTACGGCCGGTTGGCCCGGATGGTCGGGCGGCCCAAGGCGGTGAGGGCGGTGGGCCAGGCCAACGGGGCCAACCCGGTGCCCATCGTGGTTCCCTGCCACCGGGTGGTGGCGGTGGGCGGGCTGGGCGGATACGGGGGCGGACTGCCGATCAAAAGGCTCCTTCTGGGCATCGAAGGGGTCACCTCCGCAGATGTGAAGGCGGCCGGACGGGTTGGGTAGCCCTTTAAATTAAAAGCTCCTGGTTCAATGCCCCGGGTCGGGTCGGACTAACCGCTCGGGGCGGGGGCGTACGGAAAAAGACCCGCCGTGCTCCTGCCGGTCGCGGTCGCGGTTGACATTCCAGGATCAGGCGACTATGTTTACCGCTAATGTCGCAACGCAAGACCATGAAGCTCAAAGAAGCGGAAAGACCGGACAAGACCAGGAGTCGGGTTCTCTGGGAATACGCCCAGGCCATTATCCTGGCCGTGATCCTGGCCCTGTTCATCCGCACCTTTGTGGTCCAGGCTTTCAAAATTCCCTCCGAGTCCATGCTCGACACCCTCAAGATCGGCGACCATATCCTGGTCAGCAAATTCATCTACGGGATAAAGGAACCCTTTACCGACACGGTGATCGTCCCGGTCAAATCCCCCAAGAGAGGGGATGTAGTGGTTTTCATCTACCCCGTGGATACGACCAAGGATTACATCAAGAGGGTCATCGGCCTGCCCGGCGACAAACTGGAGATCGTGGACAAGAAGGTTTTTATCAACGGCAAGGCCCTGAACGAACCCTACGCCCGTTTCGCCGACCGGATCATCATCCCCAGGGCGGTCCAGCCCAGGGACAACTTCGGCCCGGTGACCGTGCCCGAGGGCAAGCTGTTCGTCATGGGCGACAATCGCGACCACAGCTATGATTCGCGGTACTGGGGTTTTGTGGATATCAACAAAGTCAAGGGCAAGGCTTTTGTCATCTACTGGTCCTGGGACTCGGGTCGTTTCAACGTCCGCTGGTCCCGGCTGCTGAACGCGATCCGCTAGAAAAAGGCCGGACCCTGGTTCCTCCTCAATCCGGACTCGCACTTTCTCCCTCTTGAAATTATACTGAATACGGACTGCGGCTCCGGGCCCAAGGGCCGGAACCAGCTTCTCAAAAGAGATTCCTGTTTTGGCCGAGGCGAACGGAGAGGGGCGATAAGCTGGGAGGGCAGGTCAAAAGCCCTGCTTTAAGCGGCTGGGCGGAGATTGGGAAAACGATGGCTGGTCCCGCGGCAGGCCGCGGGTAATAAATCCCCCTTGGGGGCTTGAATCGGGAGATTAACCGCATGAACAAACGCACCCTGGGCAAAACCGGACTTATTGTCTCCGAGGTCGGCATCGGAGGAATTCCCATTAACAGAGTCGCCACGAAAAGGCCGTCGGTCTGCTTCGCCGCGGCCTGGAACTGGGGATCACTTTCTTCGACACGGCCAATATGTATGGCAACAGCGAGGAGAGAATGGGGGAGGCCCTGGCTCCGGTCAGGAAAGAGGTGATCATCGCCACCAAAACGGCGGCCCGGGACGTGGCCACGGCCGAGCAGCACCTGGCCAAGTCCCTGAAAGACCTCCGGACGGACTATATCGACATCTATCAGGCCCATAACGTCTCCACCGAGGATGATCTGGAGAAGGTCCTGGCTCCGGGCGGAATCCATGAGTTCATGGCCAAGGCCAAGGAAAAGGGGGTGGTCCGCCACATAGGGTTCAGCTCCCACAACCCCACCATCGCCCAAAGAATGGTGCAGACGGGGCTCTTTGAAACCCTCCAGTTCCCTTTCAATTTCTTGGAGACAAAAGCCCTGGAGGCGCTTTTCCCCGCGGCCGAGGAGTTGGATATGGGCCTCATCGGGATGAAGCCCCTGGGCGGTGGACTGCTGGAAAATGCCCGGCTGTGCTTTGAGTTTCTAAGGTACCATCCCCAGATCATCCCCATCCCCGGCGTTCAGGCCCTGGAGGAGCTGGAGGAGATAGTGGATCTCTACGAAAATCCGCAGCCCTTCAGCGAGGAGGATCTGGCGACCATAGAGAGCATCAAGGCCGAGCTGGGCAACAACTTCTGCCGGCGCTGCGGCTACTGCCAGCCCTGTCCCCAAGGGATCCAGATCCCCTATGTTCTGCTCTTCAACTCCATTGCAAAAAGGTACACTCCGCCCCGGGCGATCAAAATGAGCCAGGAGTGGATGGCCCAGGCCGAAGAGTGTCAGGAGTGCGGCGAGTGTTTGGAGAAATGCCCCTATCAGTTGCCCATCCCGGACCTGCTGAAAGAAACGGTGGAGCGCTTCCACCGTTTCGTCCAAACCCACGGCGCCGGCTGATCCGGAAAGCCATTCCCGGCGGGTCGCCTCCGGGCGGAGCGGCCCCTCCAATATCTGCGTAAACGGCCGGCCGGCTCCAGGGTCAGCTGCCCAAAAAACCCATCCGGTCGAGGTAGGTTGCCATCTCGCTCCCGGCCCGGGCCGGGAGCCGGCCCAACCTTACCCCGAGAGTCAGGTATCCGTCCGATTCCTTGAAATTTCTTATCCTGCCCTCCAAGATCAGGGCCTCTCCCAGATCCAGGTGGCAGATGCTTACCTCGATGGGATCGCCTACCCCGGTGCGGGGCAGTCTGCCGTCCCAGGCCGGAGCGCAGGCGAAGCGGAGCCCTTCCCGGCTCAGGTCCAGCAGCGCCCCGGCCCAATAAAGGTCGTCCAGCCTGGCCGAAGCCGGCAGAAAGGCCGGCGTCCTGGGCAGGTTTCTAAAGGAGCGGGTCTGAACCCGGTGGGGAAAGGAAAGAAAGAGCAGGGGCAGGGGCTGTCTGGCCAGATGGATCAGGGTGGACCTGAAGGAGTAGATGGTGCCGTCGCAGAGATAGAGGGCCTGGGCCTGATCCCCTTGGCCCAGGGTGAAGATCAGGCGGGAGAGCGGCTTGGGCTTGACGATGATAAAGTGGTCTTTTTCCAGGCCGATCAGGTTTCCCTCGAACTGGGCACTGTTTTTTTCGAACTGGATCAGGATCTCGCAGCCCAGATCGATCAGCAGTTCGTGATGTACCAAGTCCTCCACGTTCAGCGTCTCCCCTAAAACCCCTCCGGCCCTTCAGAAAAGGGGGCAAAATTTTCCGCTCTCGATGCCGGCCGTTCCTTTCGGGAACCGTGTCGGGGGGCGATTTTACCGCTCGTCCGTTCTTATCGAGCCTGTTGCAAAAGCCGCCCCTGGCCCGCTTTGAGAATGTTCGCAACACGCTCAACTTCAGGGCCTGCTTTGAAAATATGCAAATTCCAAGCCCGGACAAGGCCTTTGCCCCAGGCGGGCGATTCGGGCCCGGTTGGCCCGGTTAGGGCAGGGGCCTGTCTCAGGCTCCACAAACGTCTTGCCATGGCCGTCCCAACAGGTATTCTGGGAGGCCAGGAGGAAACAATGGACGACGATTTCATCAGCGAGGACTATATCAACCGTTTGAAGCAGTACCTGATCCAGTACCCGGACCATTCCGCGGCCCACTACAACCTGGGGGTGGCCCTGGCCAGGTTCGGGGATGTGCCCGAGGCGGAGAAGGCTTTTAACAAGGCTTTGGAACTGGACCCGGAACTGGTGGAGGCCCATCTCAACCTGGCCGGCCTTTACCTCCAGGTGGACCAGGTCGACAAGGCCGTGGAAGAAGCCCAGAAGGCCGCGGCCAAAAAACCCGAGGCCGCCCTGACGCACTGCAACCTGGGGTTTATTTTGACCCGGGCCGGACGGCTCCAGGAGGCCGAGGCGGCCCTCAAAGAGGCCATCCGGGTGAATCCCAGCCTGGTTCAGGCTCACATCAACCTGGCCCAGCTCCACCAGTCCCAGGACCGCCTGGAGGATGCCCTGGGCTCATACCAGAGGGCTCTGGAGCTGCAGCCCGGCCTGGCCATGGCCATGTATAACCTGGCTGTGGTCAACCATCGCCTGGGCCGGGCCGAGGAGGCCAAGAGGTATCTGGAGGAGACCAGGACGGCCGGATTCGTCATCGATCCGGAGCTGGCCAGACAGATTGAGGGCGCCGACTGACCGGGCCGGAAGATCCTTTTCAACACCAGGCGGACAAAAATTAAATGGAAGAAAAAGTTATCCGAGAGCTGAGGGATCTGGTGGGCCCGGAGGGGATCTCCCTGGACGAAAAGGACCGGGAGGATCATTCCTACGATTCCAGGGTCAAGGGTCCCTGGCCCGAGGCGGTGGTCTGGCCCCGCAGTACCGCAGAGGTGGCCGGGATTATGAAATCGGCCAACCGCCACGGTTTCGCGGTCACGGCCAGGGGCGGAGGCTCGGGCCTGAGCGGGGGCAGCCTGACCGTCCGGGGCGGGGTGCTCCTGGCCCTGGACCGGATGAACCGGATTCTGGAGCTGGACCCGGTGGACATGGTGGTCCGGGTGGAGCCCGGAGTCCTGACCTGCCAGGTTCAAAAGGCAGCCGAGGAGGCCGGGCTTTTTTATCCTCCTGACCCGGCCTCCCGGGAGATCAGCACCATTGCCGGAAACCTGGCCGAGAACGCCGGAGGGATCCGGGCGGTCAAATACGGCACCACCCGGGACCACGTCCTGGGGCTGACCGTGGTCCTGGGCGACGGCCGGACGGTCCGCACCGGAACCAGGACGGTCAAGGGCGTGGTGGGTTACGATCTGACCCGGCTCATGGTCGGCTCCGAGGGAACCCTGGGCATCATCACCGAAGCCACCCTCAAGCTGATCCCTCTGCCCCGGGCCGAGGCCACCCTGGTCGGTATCTTTCAGGACCTGGAGACGGCGGCCAGGGCGGTTAACGGTATTTTGGGGCGGGGCATTCTGCCCGTGGCCCTGGAGTTCATGGACCGGACCGCTCTGATGTGCGTGGCCGACGAGCTGCCCTTTGCCCTGGAAGAGGGGCAGGGGGCCTTTCTACTGGTGGAGGTGGACGGCTCCCCGGCCGGGGTCAGGGAGGAGGCCTCCGTGATCGCTCAGGTTCTGGGTGAATTCAACGGACGGGTGGCCGAGGCTGCGGACCAGAGGGAGGCGAAGGAGCTGTGGGCCGCCAGGAGCGTGGTCTCGGAGAACATCAAGGCGGTCAAGGGGGCCAAGAAGGCCGAGGACGTGGTGGTGCCCCGGTCCAAGCTGCCGGACCTGGTTCTGGGCCTGGAGAAGATCGGCCGGGACATGGGCCTGCTCACGGCGGCCTACGGTCACGCCGGAGACGGAAACGTCCACGCCAACGTGCTCTACGACCCCGAGACCGACAAGCTGGAGAAGGTGGAGGAGGCCGTGGCCCGGCTGTTGCGGCTGACCCTGGACCTGGGCGGAACCATCTCCGGGGAACACGGGGTGGGCACCACCAAGGCGCGCTTTTTGCCCTGGGAACTGGGGCCCGAGGAGATCGGGCTGATGAAGCGGATCAAGGACGTCTTCGACCCCAAAGGGGTGCTCAATCCGGGGAAGATATTTCCGCAATAATTTCTCTCTTCCTTACAGGGGCTGGGGCCAGGGGGAGGGGGAAATTATGTGTTGCCGGGGACACACCCCCGGCAGTTGAGAAGAATACCCGTGCTGTCATGGCTGCGTCCATGACAGCGGGAAGCACGGGTAGGTTTATCTTTTCGGAATTCCCTCCGGGAGGGCCAGGCTGATTTTTGGCGAGCGGGGTTCCAAGGGGCTGGCGAGCCTTTGGGTCCTCCAAAGGCGAAGAGACCCCTTGGCCCTCCCGGAGGGAATTCCGAAAAGAACCACCCCTCACCTTAATCCTCTCCCCTCAAGGGGAGAGGAGACCGGAGGAGTAGGGGCGCAGCCCCGGCGATACATGGAGAATCTCCGCTGCCGGGGTCATGGCCCCAAAGCCCAGCAGGAACATATTGATATTGATTCCTCTGAATCGACCTGGCGAACTTGGCGGCCCGGCTCAATCCTCCAGCAAAAAGACCTCGAACAGGCCCTTTTGCAGGGAGCCCAGCACGACCCGGCCCCGGAAGCGCTCCTGGCCCAGAATCCGGATGATCTCCAGCCCGGCCAGCCTGGACTCTTCGGCTTCGGCCTGATTCAGGAAGACCACCAGGTTGGCCTCGGGCGGGGCGGACTTGAACAGGCCCCTGGGGTGGATGATCAGGGCGGCCGCATGTTCCGGCCGGACGACCTCTCCCGGCTCGAGGCCGGTCAACTCCACAAACTCCCGGAATCCGAAGACGGTCTCCTCATCGGCCTTTTGCCCCAGGGCGCTCATGCCGATCAACCCCGCGACCGCAGTGGTCTGGGCCGGGATCACCGGTTCGTGTTTCCGGGGCGCCTTGAGGGGCCTTCTCTTGGACCCGTCCGCCTCCACCAGGACATACTCGGCCGTCTGGTCCAGCCACAGGGAGTCGATCACCTCAGGCTCATGTCCGAACAGCTTGGCGCCGTAGGAGGTGGGCTTCTCCCCCTTGGCCAGAACCAGGCTCTCTCCGGGTAGGGGGCGTCCGGCCAGCGTCTCGGCCAGGGCCGCGGGGTCGGGCTCCAGGACGACCTCTCCTGCAGGACGGAAGATGTGGGTCGTGGTTGTGACCAGAACCCGCTGGCCGGCCAGGGCCAGCTCCCCGGCCAGGGCGAACATCAGGGAGGTCTTGCCCCCGGCTCCCACCAGGCTGATCAGCTCCCGGCCGGCCAGGCCCAGGATGTCGGCCAGGGGTTCGTTTACGTATTGTATTTGCGAAGGATGCATTCCAGGACAGAACCCCCTATGGCCCTCGCCTTTTCGGAGATGTTGCCGGGCAGGGCCTGTTTGCCCCGGGGGTCCACGTCGCCCACCTTGAGTCCTTTGCTCACCGGGGTTCCGGGTCGGATCAAGCCCCGGATCATACCCGCCGTTCCGGCCAGGACCGGTTCTCCCCCGACCATGGCTATGGCCTCGCCTTCCTGCACCAGGTCGGCGATCTGGTGTTCGGTCTCAAAGACCCCTTCCCTGGGGGCCCGCAGGACCCGTTGCCAGGTCAGGCCCTTGATGTCGCCGGGGTGCCCGGTGTTGGGCTCGGCCGCCCCGGATTCGATGACCCGGCCCAGGTTATGGCCCCGGTTGGTCTCGATGACGTAATGGGCATCCTCCGGGGCCTGGAATCCGGGCCCCAGGGCGATGATCAGGGGCGCCATGTTCGGGTTAAGCCCGTAGTCGTTCTTTTTGGACAGGGTGGCCTCGATAAGGATATCCGGATTCAGGGCCTTGAGGGAGGTCATCTCCGGGTCCACCAACAGGGGGAGCCGGCCCTTCTTCCAGACCGCATCGGCCTGTTCGGGGCCGTCAATCAGGATGGCCGTGGCGTCTTCCACGGTCATGCTGCCCTGGTGGACCGCCTCGCAGAAGCTGACCCGCCTCCGCACGGCCAGAGGGGCCGGCAGATCCAGCATGACCAGTCTGAATCCGGCCCGCCAGAGGCGATGGGCCACCCCGCTGGCCATCTCTCCGGCGCCCCGCATGAGAATGGTGAGTTCCTTCAAATCAGCCATGAGACTACTCCTCTTCCGGCCCAATTCC
Organism: Desulfarculia bacterium; assembly: GCA_963662305.1. GTDB lineage: Bacteria > Desulfobacterota > Desulfarculia. The sequence goes on from OY759352.1 coordinate 1,717,580, forward strand.
TCTATCCCCGGAGGCAGTATAGTATATAATTTGCCCGGTCGGGACATTTTCCGGCCAGGCGGGCAGGGTTCCACGGCGGCCCCTGTTCGCCGCCGGGGGACGGGGCGGCCTATCTCTCCCAGATTTCAGGCTCCCAGACGGTCAGGTCGTCGTCGATCCGGGTGGGGACCACGTAGCGCACCCAGGGCCTGTGGTCTTGGGTGACCGTGGCCAGGGACCAGAGGTTGACCCCCCTCATCTTTTCTGCAAGTTTTTGCTTCAGATCCGTCATTAAAATCTCCTTTCAAGGGAGTGCCCAGGGATGATCCCGGCCCGGTCGACCATTCTATTTTTTCTTTTCTTTTTTTTTCTTGGGCGGCAGGGAGGAGGCGAATAAGAAGGACCGTCGGGCCCATTCTTGGAGCCATTCCCGGTCGGACAAAAGCGGCTCCGGAAGGGCCACGTACTCCCTCATGGGCCGTCCGGACAGGGGTTCGAAAAGGCTGATCTCGTCGCTGGTCGCCATGATTTCTTTACGGTCCTGCTCGGACAGGCGGAGAAAAATGTATTCCTCGTGGGCTCCGGCGAACATGTTGTTATTGATGAAAAAGGAGGGCGAACCGAACATCCGGCGTTCTTGAGCCGGATAGCCCATAAGAGCTTCCTCCAAGATGTCGCAGACCGCAGGGGATACCTTTTTCCAGGCCATCTTTCCTCGCTTGTTACTTATTAGGACCCCGGCCGGTTTCAGTAAACCCCATCTGAAACGTTACCGGCGGCAGGAACTTTAATGGATATCGGCTCAGGCCCGGAGGGACTCCCAGTAGTCGGCCATGCCCTCCAGGCATTTTGTCAGCGTGGCCTGGTTCTGGCTGCTCTTGACCAGGGACCAGATTCCGGAGACTCCGGCCACGACAAAGGACGCGGCAGCCTCGGGGTCTGCCTCCGGCCGGACATAGCCCTTTTCCTGCCCCCGGAAGAGGGCGGCGGTCAGGGTGCTGCGCCAGTTGTCGTAGATCCTCTGGATCCGGAGGCGGAACCCTTCGTCCTCAAAAGACATCTCCACGGACAGGTTGTTCAGGGGGCAGCCCAACAGGATCAGGTCCAGGTCTACCTGATCGTAGAAACCGGCTTTGATATTCTGAAGACAGTCGATGGGGTTCTCCGCCCGGCTCAGAGGTTGGGTCCAGATCTCCGCCACCATTTTCTCCAGAATCTCCTCCACCACGGCGTAACCCAGGGCCTGCTTGTTGGGAAAATGGTGGTAGACCGCGCCTTTGGTCAGGCCGGTGGTGGCCAGGATCCGGTTGAGGCTGGCCGCCCGGAAACCGTGGCGGTGGATCTCCCGGCGGGCCGCCTCCATGATTATCTCTCTGCTTTTTTGAGGGTTTCTTGACGCCATTATGGGGCCAGTATGCAAACTCAGGGGCAGGTGTCAACCTGAAATTGTGAATCTCATTCAGCCCCCCTATTTCCCCGCCGTCCCGCGTTTATCGTCCGGGCAGAGTGGAATGTTGGTTCTTTGTCCGGGATCTGGTAACATAACTCGGATAGGGGAGCGGGATTTGTTATTGGAACAGACTGTGGACCGGTTCATGGACTATCTGACCCTGGAGAAGGGCTCCTCGCCCCATACCCTGGAGGCCTACGCCCGGGACCTGGCCCGCCTGGTCAAGACGGCCTCGACCCGGGGCGCGGAGCGGATCGGCGAGGTGGATCTCTCTATGGTCCGGGAATACCTGCTGGAACTGGAGCAGGAGGGTCTCTCGGCCCGGTCCAGGTCGCGGGCCCTTTCTGCCGTGCGGGGCCTTTTTTCTTTTGCTGTGGACGAGGGTTTGCTCAAGGCCGACCCCACCGGGCTGGTCCAGGCCCCCAAATTCGGGTCGGAGTTCTCCTCGGCCCTGACCCCCGAGGAGGTGGAGGCCCTTTTGGAGGTGCCGGACACCTCCAACCCCCTGGGGCTGCGCAACAAGGCCATGGTGGAGCTTCTTTACGCCAGTGGGCTGCGGGTCAGCGAGCTGATCAACCTTCAGGCGGGAGCCGTGGACCTGAATGTGGGCCTGGTCCGGGCCTTCGGCAAGGGGGGCAAGGAACGGCTGGTGCCCCTGGGCGAGGTGGCCGGGAAATGGCTGTCCCGCTATCTGGAGGAGGCCCGGCCCGTCCTGCTCAAGGGCGGGCTGTCGGAGGTCCTGTTCGTGGCCCGGGCCGGCAAGGCCATGACCCGGCAGAGCTTTTGGAAAATAATCAAGAAAATGGCCGTCAAGGCCGGAATAAGGGCTCAGGTCTCGCCCCATGTCCTGCGCCATTCCTTCGCCACCCATCTCTTGATCGGCGGGGCGGATCTGAGGTCGGTCCAGATGATGCTGGGACACTCCGACATCTCCACCACCCAGCTCTACACCCACCACACCCGGACCGGGCTGAAGCGGATCCACTCCCAGCATCACCCCCGTGCCTGAAGCAAAGCCCGTGACAGCCAAGAAACCCGAACTGACGGTGATCACCACCCACCAGAACGCCGACTTCGACGCCCTGGCCTCCATGCTGGCGGCCAGCCTGCTCTATCCGGAGGCCCTACCCGTGTTTCCGGGGAGCCAGGAGAAGAGCCTCAAAAACTTTTTTGTCCAGTCGGTCTCTTACACCCTCAACCTGGTCCGGCCCAAGGAAGTGGACCTGGACCAGGTGACCCGGCTGGTTCTGGTGGACACCAGGCAGCGGAGCCGGATCGGCCGGTTCGCCCAGCTGGTTGACGGCCCCAGGCCCGTGGAGGTCCACATCTACGACCACCACCCCCGGACCGACGAGGACATCCGGGGCGATCTGGAGGTGGTGGAGGAGATCGGGGCCTGCACCTCCATGCTCATCCGGATTCTCAAGGAAAGGGGGGTGGCCGTAACCCCGGACCAGGCCACCATGCTGGCCCTGGGGATCTACGAGGACACGGGCTCCTTCACTTTTTCCTCCACCACCCCGGCCGATCTGGAGGCCTGCGCCGAGTTGCTGAAGCTGGGGGCTAACCTGAACACCGTGGCCAGCCTCATCGTCCGCCAGCTGGACGCCAACCAGATCGGGCTGCTCAACGACCTGCTCCACCACAAGGAGACCCTGCGCTTCAGCGACCTGGAGGTGACCATCGCCACCTGTTCCTCCGACTCCTACTCCCCGGACTTCGCCATGGTGGCCCACAAACTGGTGGACATGGAGAACATCCCGGTGCTGTTCGCCCTGGCCCGGATGGAGAACCGGATCCATCTGGTGGCCCGGTCCCGGCTGGAGGAGGTGGATGTGGGGGCCATCGCCTCGGCCCTGGGCGGCGGGGGCCACGCCTACGCGGCCTCGGCCTCCATCAAGGACAAGACTCTCATCGAGGTCCGCCAGGAATTGATCCTGTTGCTGGAATCCCAGATCAGCCCGGTCCGCCGGGCCAAGGACCTGATGTCCTATCCGGTGATCTGGGTGGACCCCAAGGCCACCCTGTCCGAGGCCAGCCAGACCCTGACTCGGTACAACATCAACGTCCTCCTGGTCATGGAAGGGGACCGGCTGATCGGCCAGATCTCCCGCCAGGTGGTGGAAAAGGCCATCTTCCTGGGCGTGGATTCGGAACAGGTGGAGGCCTACATGAACCCGGAGCTGATCACCGTGGGGCCCCAGGCCTCCCTGGCCGAGGTCCAGGAGAAGATCGTGGTCCAGCGGGCCAGGATTCTGCCGGTGGTGGACAAGGGCGAGGTCCTGGGGGTGATCACCCGGACCGACCTGCTGAACTTGCTCATGGACAAGCCGCCCGTTCCGGACACCCTGTACGATTCCCGCAAGGGCGGCTTTGTGCGGACCAAGAACCTGAAGCGGCTCATGGCCGAGCGGATCCCCCAGAAAGTCCTGGACATCCTGACTGATCTGGGCCAGGTGGGCGACGACCTGGGGTTCAACGTCTATGCCGTGGGCGGCTTTGTGCGGGACCTCCTGCTGAGGCGGGAGAACCTGGACGTGGACGTGGTGGTGGAGGGTGACGGAATCGACTTCGCCCAGAAGTTCGGCCGGCGGTACGGGGCCAGGGTCAGGGACCACCTCAAGTTCAGGACCGCGGTGGTGGTTCTGCCCGACGGGTTCAAGATCGACGTGGCCACGGCCCGGTTGGAGCACTACGAGTCTCCGGCGGCCCTGCCCATTGTGGAGACGTCCTCGCTCAAGCTGGATCTCTACCGCCGGGACTTCACCATCAACACCCTGGCCCTCAAGCTGAACAAGGACCACTTCGGGACCCTGATCGACTACTTCGGGGGCCAGCGGGACCTCAAGGAAAAGGCCCTCCGGGTGCTGCACTCCCTCTCATTCGTGGAGGACCCTACCCGCTGCCTCAGGGCGGTCAGGTTCGAGCAGCGCTACGGATTTTCCATCGGCAAGCTGACCCACAACCTGCTCAAGAACGCCATCAAGCTGGGCTCCCTGAGCAAGGCCAACCCCAACCGGCTGCTGGTGGAGCTGACCAAGATCCTGGAGGAGAATCTGCCCCCCCTGATCCTGCGGAGGCTGGAAAACCTGGGGCTGTGGTCGGCCATTCACCCGGCCCTCAAGTTCACCGAGGTGGAAGAGCACCAGATGTACCAGGTCCGGCTGGTTCTGTCCTGGTTCGACCTGCTTTATCTGAAGTTGAGCTTTAAACGGTGGATCGTCTATCTCCTGGCCCTGGTGGAAAGACTCAAGGACAGGGAGTTGAACCAGGTTCTGGACCTTTTGGGCCTGCCGCCCAAGCAGCGGGAGGTGATAAGGCAATCCCGGATCTGGTCCAGGCGCATTTTAAGGGCCCTGGAAAAACGTCCGGGCATGAGGTCGGCCTCCCTGTTCAGGCTCCTGGATCAGGCTCCCCTGGAGGGCCAGCTGTGGGCCATGGCCAGGGGCGAGGGAGACGAATACCGGCGGGCCTTCTCCTATTATTTCACCGACCTCAAAAAGGTCCGCCCCCTTATCAACGGGAACACCCTGATCGAGCTGGGGTTCGCCCCCGGCCCCATCTTCAAGAACATCCTCCAGGCCGTCCGGGACGCCAGAATGAACGGTTGGGTCAGGACCCAGGACGACGAGAAATTTTATGTCCTGCGCCGCTTTGGAGACGAAAGAGAGAACTGAATGGGCGACATAAGCGCCACCCTGAGCCGGGTGATCATCCTGGCCCCCCTGGTCCTGCTGGCCGTGACCATCCACGAGCTGGCCCACGGCTACGCCGCCTATCTGCTGGGCGACCGGACCGCCAAGGCGGCCGGGAGACTGACCCTCAACCCCTTCAAGCACCTGGACCTCATGGGCACCATCGTTTTTTTCGTCACCCAGATGATCGGCTGGGCCAAGCCGGTGCCGGTGGACCCCAGGAATTTCAGGAACCCCCGCAAGGACATGATCTGGGTCTCCCTGGCCGGGCCGGCGGCTAACCTGGCCCTGGCCGTGGTCTTCGCCCTGTTTTTCCATCTCTTGGGCTCCCTCAAGATCGGGCCGGGGTTGCAGTGGGCCATGCGTTCCCTGGAGACGATTTATCTCATGGCCTATCTGGGAGTTTCCATCAACATCGGCCTGGCCGTGTTCAACCTGATTCCCATTCCGCCCCTGGACGGCTCCCACGTGGTGGAGGGGGTCCTGCCCCGGGACCTGGCCTACAGATACCAGAGCCTCAACCCCTATGTGGGCATGCTGATCCTCCTGGGCCTGATCTACTTCGGGGTCATCAACCGGGTCCTCTATCCCGTGATCATGGGTCTGCGGGGGCTCCTGCTGTGATGGGCATCAAAGGCGCGGAGTTCGTCACCTCGGCGGTGAAACCGTCCCAGTACCCGCCGGAGGAGCACCCGGAGATCGCCTTTGCCGGCCGTTCCAACGTGGGCAAGTCCTCTCTGATCAACAAGCTGGTCAACCGCAAGGGGCTGGTCAAGACCTCCTCCACTCCCGGCCGGACCCAGTTGATCAATTTCTTCCTGATCAACAACTCCCTCAGCCTGGTGGATCTGCCCGGTTACGGCTACGCCAAGGTCCCGGCCGCGGTCAGAGCGGCCTGGGGGCCCATGGTCAGGACCTATCTGGAGACCAGGAAGAGCCTTAAAGGGGTGGTTCTGCTCCAGGACCTGCGGCGGCGGCCCAAGGACATGGACCTTGACTTTCTGGACTGGCTCGAGGAAAATGGCCTTCCCTGTATTTTGGTGGCAACCAAGGCGGACAAGGTAAAACAATCGGTGCAAGCCAAAACCCTCAAATCGCTCCTGAGCGCCCTTCCCCCGGAGGCCCCCCGACCTATCCTCTTCTCGGCCCTCACCGGCCGGGGCAGAGAGGAGCTGTGGGCCGCCCTGTCAAGGCTCCTCGCGGCTTAGAACCCAGCCCCGGCCTTGTCAATTTCTTCGGATGAGGCTATATAATCGCATGCCCCCTGTTCAACTTCCCATTATCAGGCTGCAACGGGCCTACCTGGCCCGGGCCGTAAAAGCCCTGGGGCTGGGTTCCGCCTCCCCCGCGGCCGGGGGAACCAGGGTGGAGGAATCCGTCCGGCAGTGGAACCGGTTCAGGGAGAGGGCCTGTTCCCTGGTCCGGGCCATGATGGACCTGGCCCTGGAGCGGGACGGCAAAGGCTGGGTTTTAAGACCCGACCAGGTGGCGGCCGCCCTGGACAGGTCCCTGCTCCAGGATCTGCGGGGGATCACCGGCAGGTCCGAAAAAGAGATCGGGGAGTTCATCTCCGCGGAGATTCCCCGGCTGATCAACCTGCGCCGCCTGAGCGGACTGCTGGAAAGCCTGGGCGAGCGGGGAACCCTGGCCGTGTCCTTGGCCGAGGCGGTCAAGACCGATGTGGAGCGGCCCATCATCGCGGCGGAGAGCGGAGCCATGCGGGACCTTCTGGACGATCTCTCTCCGGCCGCAGAGAATCCCTACCCCGTGTTGATCACCGGTCCCAGCGGCAGCGGCAAGGAGCTTATCGCCCGCCGCATTCACGTTCTTTCGGCTTATGCCAGGGGGCCTTTTGTTCCGGTGGACTGCGCCGGGATTCCCGAGAATCTGTTGGAGGACGAGCTCTTCGGACACCGGAAAGGGGCCTTTACCGGGGCCCTGCGGGCCCGGCCCGGAAAGCTGGAGCTGGCCGCGGGCGGGACCCTGTTCCTGGACGAGGTGGCCGAGCTGCCGCCGGCCTCCCAGGCCAAACTGCTGCGGTTTCTCCAGGAGAGGGTGGTGGAGCGGCTGGGCGGGGGAGTGCCGGTGGATCTGGACCTCAAGGTGGTGGCCGCCACCAACCGGGACTTGGGGCAAATGATGGACCAGGGCGGGTTCAGGGAGGACCTCTTCTACCGTCTGGCCACCATCCCCTTGAGCGTGCCCCCTTTAAAGGACCGGCCCCAGGACATCCCCATCCTGATCGACCATTACCTGGCCCAGTCCAAGAAGGAGACGGGCCTGATCCGGGGCTTTTCCAAAAACGTCCGGGAGGCGCTTTGCGCCTACCCCTTTCCCGGAAACGTCAGGGAGCTTATCAACATCATCAACCAGTCCGTGGTTTTCAGTAAAAAATACCTCCTTGATCTGGAGGATCTGCCCGCTCAGGTCAGAAAGACCCTGGGCCTTGCCGGGCCTGTTTCCGGGCAGCGGCTCCAGGACCTGGCCCAGGCCGGGATAAAGGTGGAGGACCGGTCCTCGGTGGCCCGTCTTCTGGCCGAATCAGGGGGCGACCGGATCACCAATGCGGATCTGCGGAGGGTTTTGAACTGCTCCGACGCCACGGCCAAGAAAATATTGAACCGGCTTGCTGATATCGATTTGCTTGAGCCCGAGGGAACCCGAGGCGGCAGACGGTACCTGGTGAAGACGGAACTAAAGGAGAACAGCGAATGAGTCTTAAGGACAAACGCATCGGGTTCATCGGTTGCGGAAAAATGGGCATGGCCATCATCAAGGGCCTGGTCGATTCCGGGTTGATGAACGGCAACAGGATAAAGGGCTTTGATGTGGCCGACTCGGAGTGGGCCCAAACCTTGACCCAGTGGGGGGTGGAGCCGGTGGCCAGCAATGAGGAGATGGTCTCCCAGTGCGACGTGGTGGTTCTGGCCGTGAAGCCCCAGTACGCGGTGCCGGCCCTGGGGGAGATCAGGGAGCAGTCGGCCGGCAAACTGTTCATCTCCATCGTGGCCGGGCTGCCCTCCCAGGTGATCGAGGAATCTCTGGACCCCACGGCCAGGGTGGTCAGGGTCATGCCCAACACCCCGGCTCTGGTCCGCCAGGGAGCCTCGGCCATCTGCCCCGGTCCCTCGGCCAAGGAGGCCGACCTGGACCTGGCCACCGAACTGATGGCCTGCGTGGGCGTGGTGGTCAGGGTGAACGAAGAGCACATGGACGCCGTGACCGGCATGTCCGGAACCGGTCCGGCCTTTGTCTTCCTCTTTCTGGAGGGCCTCATCGGCGCCGGGGTGCGGCTGGGCATGACCTGGCCCAACGCCAAGACCCTGGCCTACCAGACGGTCAAGGGCGCGGCCATCCTGGCCCAGGAGGCGGAGATGCACGTGGCCCAGCTCAGGGACGACGTCACCTCCCCGGGCGGGACCTCCTCCGCCGGGCTGTACGTCATGGACAAGGCCGGGATGAAAGCCATCATCTCCGAGGCCGTGGCCGAAGCGGCCCACCGGGCCGAGGAACTGGGCCGCTATCAGGAGGAGAAAAGAGGCAAGAAAAATTGAAATTCTGACATGGGGACGGCCCGGCGGGAGTTTCGCAGAGAAAGGCCGGAGCTGCTTTCAACAGCCTGTACGGATAGGCCCGGGCCAGATTCCACAAGGCCGGCCGTCTGCTAACCCACAAGCGCCTTGCCGAAAATGGAACGGGCGATGATGAGCTGCTGGATCTCATTGGTCCCTTCGTATATCTCGGCTATTTTGCTGTCTTTGTATACCTCTGATACCTTGAAGTAGGAATTATCGTGGCCGAGGCTTTCCAAAAAGCCGTAACCGCCGAAAAGCTGCACTCCCTCCCGGGCGATTGAAACGGCCAGATCCGTGGCGTACAGTTTCGCCCCGCCGGCCTCCGGTTCCGGAAACGATTCCCCCCGGTCCTTGCGCAAAGCCGCTTTGGTGTATAGAGCGCGGGCATTTTCCAGATCAATGGCTCTCCTGGCGAACTTGAACTGCCAGTGTTGATACTGGGCGATCTTTTTATTGAACGCCGATCGTTCCTTCATGTAAGAGACGCATTCATCAAAGACGGCCTGGGCCATGCCCACCCCGCTGGCCGCGATTCCGATCCGGCCGTAGGTGAGGGTGCTGAGTGCTATTCGCAACCCTTCCCCTTCCTCTCCGACCACGTTTTCGGCCGGGACTTCCACATCCTCCAGGTATATATCCGAGGTCAGCTGGCCCTTGTTGCCGATTTTAATGTCGGGATCGCCGACCCGGCAGCCCGGTAGGGACAGGTCGATGACCATGAGGGTCAATCTGCCCTCCACGTTTACCAGGGCGGTGACGAAGTCTGCCACGCAGGCGTTGGTGATGAATCGCTTCTGCCCGGACACGACATAGTGGCCGCCCCGGCGGACTCCCCTGGTCTGAACCGACCGGGAGGAGAGGTCGCTGGAGGCGTTGGGCTCCGTGGTGGCGAAACATCCTATTTTTTCGGCCGTCAGCAAGGGGCCCAGATATTTTTCTTTGATAAACTCGGAGCCCCACATCAAGGCGTTGCCGGAGATGATGCAGTGGACGTCGAATACGGCGGCGATGCTGTTGCTGGCATAGGCCAGTTCCTCGATGGCGACCACAGTCGCCGCCACGGGATACTTCAGGCCCAGTCCGCCCACCTCGGCCGGAAACGGGATTTTGTAGAAATCCTCATCGGCCAGTTTATGGAAAACATCCCCGGGGAAGCTTTCCCTGCTCTCCTTTTTCAGGGCTATCTCCCGGGCCTGGGGGACGATCTCCCTCTCGGCGAACTCCCTGGCTTTTTCTCTTATGTCCCTGGTCTCCCGGTCCAACATCATCTCGTGGTAGAGCGAATCGCTCATCCGTTCCGGTCGCGGCGCCATTCCGGTTCCTCCGGTCGGCCCTTATACACTTGGGCGGCTATCTTCTTATTTAAGTCGTATACGAGTCGAACCAAAATCAGGATGTAAAGTTTTTGAGGAGTCTCCTGAGCAGCAATTGCTCTTCTATCCTGAACGGTTTGAGCAGCGCCCGGTTCAATTCATCGACTTCATTCAAAAGGGTGTGTTTTAGTTTAAGGGCCTTGTCGGCCAGACTTATCCGCGAAACCCGCCGGTCGTTGCTTGAAACCTCTTTAACGACCCATCCGGCCTCGGTCATCCGTTCGATAACGCCGGACAACGTGGCGCTGTCAAGCACCAACCTCTTGCCGATCTCGCGAGAAGAGATTCCCTCTTTTTCAAACAGAGCCTCCAAAACCAGCAGTTGCATGGGAGTTAGGCCGAATTTAGCAAAATTCTTCTTAAATTCGGAATGAACCCGTTGATAGGCCTTTGCCAGATTAAACATGATGCAGTCTTGATAAGTTATGGCGGCCATGGTTCACCCTTTTCAGTCACTTGCATAAAAGCTTGTATACTAATCAATATAGGGTGTCAAGAACCCCTGGCCCGAAGTTTTTAGGAACCACACCGCGGCAACCATTTTAAAAGTAAACCGCCGAGAAGACCTTTGCGTCGTTATAAGGGGAGAGCATGGCGGAGCAGCCCCGAAGCCCGGTGCGGGTTACCTGTCGGTTGGCTTGAAGAGGAGTGTTGGTGGCTAAGCGCGGAAGGGAGGCTTTGCGCCTTTGGTAAAAAGTGGCCCAAAACGGACGGTGGATCGGAAGTCTGTTTCACGGAAAATAAGGTTCCAGGGCCCAAGTCCAGGAAAGACCGCCGGAGATTAATGACCGCTGAGTCATAAAATGTATTTATTCAACACACAGCTGGTTTTTGAATAATGACCGAACGGTCAGAAATACATAAATCAATGAAGCTAAATGTATTATGCAACCATAATGACTATGCGGTCAGTAAAGAAGTATTCACCGCTCGCATAAATTAGCTAATTAATGAACTAAAAAGCTATTTCGGGGTGGAAGATGAAAGGTTCGATGAGAGGGGCATAAAATAAAAATAGAGACTATGATATATTTTGTTGACATAAGAAAAGCAAAGAGGCAGAATCGCCTTAACCGGTGTTCTTGGACACCGCAGTGCGGGTGCCGCATCTGGCACTGTCAATTGAGGGCGATCTCCGCCGAGGTCGCCGGCTCGGAAAGGAGGGTGGTTTTTAGTTTGGTTTAACGCTCGTAAAGAGCACAGGTGGGATTAAAAACAAACCGTTTTCTCTAAAGGAGAGAGATAGATGCTTAAAAAGATTATGGTCGCGGCTTTGGCCCTGACTTTCGTTCTGGGCTTTGCCACCTTCGCCGCCGCAGCTGACGTGAAAGTCGGCGGTTCTCTTAGAACCGAGCTCACTTGGGCTTTCTATGATGACGAGTCCTCGCCCACCGGCGACAGCAACTTCGAGTTGAAGAACTTCCACATTTCTTCCTCACGGCTCAACTTCACCTATTTGAGCGACGACAAGAAATTCAAGGCCTTCACCGAGCTTCGTCTTCGTTCCCGGAGCCAGGGCCTGAACGTCGACATTCGTCATGCCTATTTCACCTACAGCTGGGACGGCGGCAGCATCCTGTTCGGGCAGACCAGCCCCATCGCCAGCCCTTACTTCTCCAACCAGATCCTGGAAACCGCCAACGCCAACATCGGCTATGGTAAGGCTTACTTCGCCAGGACCGAGCAGATCCGGCTCACCATGGGCGAGAAGTACAAATTGCAGTTCGCCATCGAGTCCCCTCAGGTGACCAGCGACTACGTGGACCAGGACGGCAACGACACTGGTTACGGATATGCCTATTTCCCGGCTTTCGCCGCCGGCTTGGACATGAGCTTCGGCAACGTCAACATTTATCCCTGGATCCGGTGGGAATGGAATCGCATCTACACCGACCAGGCAGATGATGTTAACTGGCATTCCCTGGACTTCGGTCTGTCCATGACCGGTGACTTCGGCCTGGTCGGCTTCTCCCTGGAAGCCGCTTACGGCATCAACTCCGCTCAGACCAACCCCAACGGCAGCGGCCAGCCTGCTCCGATCTTCAACGCGACTTGGGATGAGCAGTCCGATCACAAACAGTTGGCTTTCTGGGGCGAGCTCCGCATCGGCGGTCTGTCCCTGGGTGGTGGCTATCAGGTGGCCAGCCGTGACGACTTGGACGGCGTGGAAGTTTGGGCCAACGATCCCTACACCGCTTCCGCCTATGTCAACTACAAGATTCCCTTCGGCAAGATCACCTTCATGCCTGAGGTTTACTGGGAGAACTACGGCGAAGACGAGACCGGCGCGGATAAGGGTAACGCCTTCAAGTTCGGTCTGTTCGCGATCATGAACTTCTAATTCAAGCTAAAGTCTTGTAATCCAAGACGTTAGCCTGATTGTTAGCCCCCGTCTCTAACGAGGCGGGGGCTTTTTTGTTTATAGTTCTGTTTATTTTTAGATATATTTGGTTGACACGGTATTAACAGGGAGTCATAATCTCACCAGCCGATGACCTTTGGCATCGCGGTGCGGTCGAATAACCCGTACATATTTAAAGAGGAGATTTTCGCCGAGATCGATTCCTCGGAAAGGAGAGAAGAGACAAGTAGCGTTCGGTGCCTTAACAGGTACAGATGGGAACATATGATTAACGATCTTTCGTTAAAGGAGAGAAGAGATGCTTAAAAAGATTATGATCGTGGCTTTTGCCTTGACTTTTGCTCTGGGCTTCGCCTCGATCGCCGCTGCCGCCGACGTCACGGTGGGCGGTTCTCTTAGGACCGAGATTACCTGGGCCTACTATGATGACGAGGCCTCCCCCAATGGTGACAGCACGTTTGAGCTGGACCAGTTCCATATTTCTTCGTCCCGCCTCAAATTCACCTACCTGAGCGACGACAAGAAATTCAAGGGCTATGCCGAGCTCAGGCTTCGCTCCCGGTCCGCCGGCCTGAACGTCGACGTCCGGCACGCCTACTTCAGCTACAGCTGGGACGGCGGAAGCATTCTGTTCGGCCAGACCGGTGGAATGTCTGAGGCATACTTCCCGAGCCAGTGGCTGGATGCCGCCAACAGCATCATCGGCTACGGCAAGCTGTGGTTCGACCGTCTGGAGCAGATCCGGTTGACCATGGGCGACAAGTATAAGTTGAAGCTGGCCATCGAGGCTCCGACGCATACTTCGAGGTTCCAGGGTGCTGACGGTATTTACGGCCCTGACGTGGATACCCTGGATGCACAGCTGATGGGTCGTAACTACAGGTATTTACCTGCATTTGCCGCCGCCCTCGACTTGAACTTCGGCAATGTCACAATTTATCCCTGGATGCGTTGGGAATGGACGAAGACCGAATACAGTAACATAATTGACGGGCAAGCTGTTGACTTTGATGAAAGCTGGCACAGCCTTGATTTCGGTCTGAATATCAACGGTGACTTCGGTCTGGTCGGCTTCACGGTCGGCGCCGGTTATGGTATCAACTCTTCGACCATGTTCTCCGCTCTTGCGTCTGCAGGCGACGTTCTTGGAAACACCACCAGCTCTGTTGGTGGTACGAATGGTGGTAACGGACCGGCTGCTCCGATCTTCTTTCCCGAAATCGATGACATTGGAAACTTTGTCCTTGATCAGTGGCGGAGAGCCGATCACAAACAGATCAACGTCTACGGTGAACTCCGTATCGGTGGACTTTCGCTTGGCGGCGGTTATACCAAGGCCAGCTATGATAGCATTTACGGGGTGACGATCTGGAATCAGGATCCCTGGAAAGCTTCTGCGTACGCGAACTACTCCATCCCCTACGGAAAGATCACCTTCATTCCTGAGATCCTGTGGGAGAACTTTGGTGAGGATGGGCTCGGTAACGACAGGGGCAACAAAATTCTTGTTGGCCTGTTCGCTATGCTCAACTTCTAATAACGTCTAAGACCTAACCTAAGCCCCCGCCTCCTTGGAGGCGGGGGCTTTTTTTGTTTGTTTTACCCGCTGGTAACAATGGAAAATTACCATAACAGCAAGAATTCATTTGCCTAAGCCGCCTTTGTTACGCCTTGACATTAAACCATAAATTCCAACGATCGCGAACCCGCCGACCTGTTTTCAGGACTTAGCAAAATAAAAATAGATGCTCAGAAATGCATATTGGTCAATTGATATGAATCCCATGCAATTTATCTTGACAAGATCCTGCTCCAAGGAGTTTGATTTAAGCAGGGGAGGGTTGACATGGAGGGCTGGAAGCCGGAGGAGAAAAACCGAATTGCCGCAAAAATCGGGGCCAGGCTGATTAGGCGCCGACGGGAGGCAGGTTGGACCATAAAACAGCTGGCCGGGGAGTGCGGCCTCTCCCCGTCTTTTGTCTCCCGCCTGGAACGGGGGCAGACCATGCCCTCCATACCCAGCCTTCAGGCCCTGGCGCAGGCCTTGGATGTGGATCTGGAGTCCTTTTTTGCCAAGGACCAGGAACGCAGTTACGCCATATCCCGCAAGGCTTCACGTCGGAAATCCTACTCCTTGCGAGGACCGAAACAGCAGACCATTTATCAGATGGAACTGTTGGCCGACGGCGTGGAAAGCCCGATCATGGAACCAGCCCTGGTGACCATCGTCACCGAGAATAAGGAACTGGAGACAACCACCCACGGCGGGCAGGAATTCATGTATGTGGTTGAGGGCCGGATCAGGATTACCCTCGGCTCCCGCACATATGAACTGGAGGAGGGAGACGCCGCCTACTGGGACGGCGCCTTGCCCCACGGTGCGGTGAATATCGGCCTATGTAGGGCCAGAACCCTGAACGTCCATATGGTTCCTGGGAGAAGGACCGACACATTTCAGATCAACAAGGGATTTAAGCCGGAAAAGAACGGGGATGGGTAGGCCCCGTCCCGTCGGAATAATTAATAACATTTATGGTTTAAGCAGAAAAAGGGGGTTAATGATGATGTTTCGATCAAAAAAAGTATTTTTCGTATTGGCGCTGGCGCTCGCGGTTATGGTGACCGCACTTCCGGCTCCGGGGAGCGCCAAAATATTAAAAATTGCTTTTGTGGCGCCGCCCCCGGTATGGGGCCCGGTGGCGGAAAAGTACGCTGAGGAGGTGGCCAAGCTTTGTCCCGGGTTGGAGATCAAATCCTTTGGCGGAGGGCAGCTGGGCCCGTTGCCCCAGAATTTCGCCGAGGTGAAGATGGGCAAGCTGGACATGATGCTTGCCGATTCCGGTGTTTTGATGATACCCAAGGGCGGTAAAGATTTCTCCGTTCTCTTCGCCCCTTATACTTTCAATTCTCAGGCGCACATGCGCAAATATTTTGCTTCGGACCTGTTCAAGGAGATGATCGCCAAGACCGAAAAGGTGGCGGGGCTGAAATTCTTGGGCCTGGCCGGCGACCGTGCGCCCCGGTTGATCTCGACCAGCAGCCGCAAGGTGGTTACCCCGGCCGACATGAAAGGGCTCAAGCTGCGGGTGCCCCTGACCCCTCCGGTCAAGGTCGCCATGGAAGCCTGGGGCGCCACGCCCATCCCGCTCTCCGCGGCCGAGCTATATATGGCCATGAAGCAGGGTACGGTGGATGGACAGGACAACGGGTTCGACGCCCTTTACAGCGCCAAGTACTACGAGGTCCAGAAATACGTCAGCCCCATCGATTATGTCCGTTCGGCCCTGATGGTTGTAATTTCGACCAAAGTGTGGAACAAGCTCGATCCCCAGGAGCAGAAGGCCCTGCAGGAAGCGATCACTCCCACTGACGACTGGGCCACCAAGAGAACCGATCAGATGGTGGCCGAGGCCATCGAGGGTATCAAGAAAGAGGGCATGGAGGTGGTCAAGCCCGACATCGCCGCCTTCTCCTCTTCCGCGGCCAAGATCGTCAAGGATAATCTGGACGGCAAGCTTTGGCCGGCCGGCCTTTACCAAAAAATTAAAGCTCTGGATTAGTCCGGCAAAATATTGCCCGGCTTCGGCCGGAGCAAATGCCGGCTCCCTTTTCCTCCGGCGCGCAGGGCCGGGCCTCTCTGGTCCCGGCCCTGGCCGGGGAAGGGCGGGAGTCAAAAAAGATAGAGTAATGAATTGGGAGAAATTATGGATCGCTGGGTAACGGTTCTGCTCCGCTATCTGGAAAAGCTGATCGGGGTGCTGTTCATGATTGTAACCGGGGTGACCCTGGCCCAGGTTTTCTGCCGTTATGCCTTGAGGTTTTCCCTTACCTGGTCACATGAACTGGTCATCCTGCTGATTATCTGGATCGTCTGGCTGGCCATGCCCATCGGTTTGGACCGGGTGGAGCATCTTACCGTCAATTTTATTACCGACCTGCTGCCCTCGACCCCCCGCAAGGTTTTGGCCGTGATAAATACCGTATTGTGCGGCCTGTTTTTCGGCCTGATTTTTGTGGTCTCCTTTCCGGTGATCGAGGCCTTTGAGGGGATGGAGCTGGTGACCATACCGGTTCCCGTCAACGCCCGTTTCTATGCGGCGGTGGTCGGCGCGGCGCTCTCCGTGTTGGTGGCGGTCAACCATATAGTATCGGGGAGGGCCGCCAAATGAGCATCTGGCCTTTGGTGATTCTGATCACCGTGTTCCTCTTTCTGGCGCTGATGGGTCTGCCCATCTTTGTCAGCATGGGCTTGTCCGCGGTGATCTACAGCCTGATCTTCTGGTCGGATTCCTCCTTTCTGACCATAGCCACCCAGATGGTCGAATTTTTAAATAATTTTTCCTACCTGGCCGTTCCGTTCTTCTTTCTGGCCGGGGATCTGATGAACGCCGGAGGGATCACCCGCCGGCTGGTCACTTTCTCCTCCGCGGTGCTGGGTCATGTCCGGGGCGGATTGTCTCACGTCAATATCGTGGCCTCCATGATCTTTTCCGGTGTTTCCGGTTCGGCCGTGGCCGATGCCTCGGCCGTGGGCAGCGTGCTCATCCCGGCCATGAAGGAGGAGGGTTATCCGCCGGCCTACGCCGCGGCCGTGACTGCGGCGGCCTCCACCATCGGCCCGGTCATTCCGCCTTCCATTCCCCTGGTGGTCTACGGCTTGCTGACCGAGCAGTCCATCGGCCGGCTGTTTTTGGCCGGGGCCATTCCGGGAACCCTGGTGGGCATCTATCTCATCATCGCCTCGGCCATCGTCAGCAAAAAGCGAGGCTACCCGTCCCGTCCCAGAGCCTCCCTCAAGGAGATGCTGGTCTCGGGACTGGACGCCGTGGCGGCCCTGGGCATGCCCCTGATCATCATCGTGGGCATTGTCAGCGGGGTGGTAACCCCCACAGAAGCCGGTGTCCTGGCCGTGGCCTACGCCCTGATCATCGGGCTGTTCATCTACAAGGAGTTGAAATGGCGTGACCTGCCGGCCCTGTTCGCCCATTCCATGCTTTCCAGCGCCTACATCATGGCCATCATCGCCTCGGCCGGCATATTCTCTTATCTGGTGGCCGAACTGCGGGCCGGAGAGGCGTTGGCCCAATTCTTTACCTCGCTGACCCAATCCAAATGGATGATGCTGGTCATTCTCAATGTCTTCTTCCTGGTCTGGGGATGCATTCTGGAGCCCATGACCGCTCTGATCGTGGTGGTGCCCATGCTCGTGCCCCTGGTGGAGGCGGTGGGCATAGACCCCATCCACTTCGGAGTGGTCATCGTGCTCAACCTGATGATCGCGTTGGTCACTCCACCGGTGGGGGTGACCCTCTATCTGACCATATCCCTGGCCGACGAGTCCTTTTCTCCTGTGGTAAAGGAGACTTTCCCTTTCCTGGTGGCCCTTCTCATGGCCCTGGCCTGCGTGACCTTCTTCCCCGAGCTGAGCCTGTGGCTGCCGAGGGTTTTGGGAGGATAGCCGATGATTGACTCCGCTCTGCCGCTGAAGGACAGAACAGCCCTGGTCACCGGCGCGGGGCGTGGCATAGGTCGGGCCGTGGCCCAAATACTGGCCGAAAAGGGGGCCGGGGTGGCGGTCAACGATTATGACCGGGCCGCTGCCCAAACGGCCGCCCAGGAGATAAACGCCTTGGGTTCCCCGGCCCTGGCCCTGGAAGGTGACGTGGCCGATTTCGATCAGGTAAGGGCCATGATCCAGGCGGCCGAGAACAAGCTGGGCCGGGTTCATGTCCTGGTCAATAACGCCGGCATCGGCGGGACCTCCTGCCTGGTCCAGGAGATGCCCCCCTCCGGCTGGGAGCGGACTGTGGCTGTGAACCTGACCGGGGTGTTCAACTGCTGCCGGGCCGTGGCGCCGGGGATGATAAAGGCCGGAGAAGGAGGCCGCATCGTCAATATCGCCTCCCTGGCCGCCCGGCGCATGAGCAAGCTGGGCGGGGCCGACTACACCGCGGCCAAATGGGGCGTCATCGGTTTCTCCAAGCACCTGGCCTTTGAGCTGGCTGCGCACCACATAAACGTCAACGTAGTTTGTCCGGGGGCGACCCTGACACCCCTTGTGGAATCCAAGACCAGCCCCGTATTCAGGGAGGAGATAGCGGCCCAGGTGCCCCTGGGTCGCTGGCTCAGTCCCCGTGACCAGGCCGAGGCGGTTCTTTTTCTGGTGGGCCCTGGATCCGAGATGATAACCGGCCAGGTCTTGGACGTGGAGGGAGGGCAGTTGCTGGGCCTGGCCTCCGACTACAGGGAGGACCTGGCCCGCCGGACCGAAATATCCAGCCGCAATATAAAATCTTACGAACGAAATCAAGAGGATGAAAGATGAGCAAAGGTAAGTGGATCTCCGCGCAAGGACGGACCGGACGGGTGGTGGCGGCCCGGTTGCTGCCTGGGCAGGATGTGATCGAGGCGGTCCTGGGCCTGGCCGAAGAACACCGGATCGTATCGGGTCGGGTCTGGGCCATGGGCTCCCTGGCCAGGGCCACCGTGGTCTATCCCAACTCCATGGAGTTCGGAGAGGATCCCATGTCCGTGGCCGTTTTTCACAAGATGGAGGGCCCGGTGGAGCTGGGCTTCGGTTACGGCGTATTCGGGCCGGACAGCGACGGCGGGCCTGTAAGTATCCATTTCCACGGCTTGATCATGGACAAGGACGGAGCTATGCGCACCGGCAACCTGGCGCCCGGTTCGGCCCCGGTCCTGGCCACGGTGGAGATGACCATTGAGGAGTACCAGGGGCTGGAGTTGCGAACGGTTTTCGACCAGGAGTGGAAACACAAGTTTCTGCACCCCACGGTGGTGTGAGGGGTATGAAAGGCTTGTAAAACATGAAATCAAAAGCCTGGGTCCTGCGCGAGCCGGATTTTTTGGAGATGGACGAGTTCGAGGTCGTTTTGCCGTCCGAGGGCCAGATACTGGTCAAGATGGCCGTGACCTCGGTCTGCGCCTCGGACCCCAAGATGGTCCACGGTCTTACTCCGTTCAAGGTCTACCCCATTATCCTGGGCCACGAGCTGTCCGGGGAGGTGGCTGAGCTGGGCCCGGGCGCGGCCCAGGCCTACGGCCTGGTCCCCGGCGACCGGATCACCATCGAACCCACCCGGCCCTGCGGCCAGTGCAAGTGGTGCCGCTCCGGGGTCAACTACCACAAGTGCCGCCCCCTGAGGGCCTACGGCGTAACCATGTCCTGCGCCGATCCGCCCCACCTCTACGGCGGTTATTCCGAATACATGTATCTGGAGCCGGAGTCGTTGGTCTATCCTCTGGCTCCGGCCACGCCCTACCTGGCGGCCAGCCTGTCCACGGTCATCGGCAACGGGGTCCGCTGGATCAATCACCTGGTCCGGCTCAAGCCCGGCGAAAACGTGGTGGTGAGCGGCGTCGGCTCCCAGGGTCTGGCCACGGTCATCGCCGCCCGGGAGGCCGGGGCCGGCCAGGTCGCCGTGCTGGGCCTGGAACGGGACGAGCCCCGCTTTGACCTGGCCAGGGAGTACGGGGCGGATTTCGTGATCAACATCCAGACCGACGATCCGCGCCAGGCCGTGCCCGACCTTCTGGGCGGGCCGCCGGAAACGGTGGTGGAGACCTCGGGCGCGCCCTCGGCCGTCCAGACCGCCCTGGAGATGGTGGCCCCTCTGGGCCGGGTGGCGGTAATCGGCCTGTCTGGGGGCAAGCCCACGCCGGTGACCTTCGATACCCTGGTCTTCAAGGGGGTCAGGATCATCTCCGACCATGCCCAGGCCGGGCAGATGGAGGAGGCCATGCGCATCATCAACTCCGGCAGATATGCCATAGAAAAGATAAACAACGTTCACTATCGCCTGGAGGATCTGAAACAGGCCCTTAAGGACACGTCCGAGCCCCCGCCGGGGTTCATCAAGGGAGCCGTGGTCTTCGACTGATTTCAGGGCAGGTAATGGTCCTATGAAAAACTGAGAATAGGGAGGTATGCCCAGATGGCGACCAGTAAATTTGAGCTGACCAAGGCAGAGGCCAAGGACCTCTATTTCAAGATGTTCCTGACCCGCAAGACCGAGGAGGCGCACGAGGAGCTTTTCCAGAAGCAGATGGTCCCGGTCTACACCCACCTGGGCACCGGCCAGGAGGCGGTGGGCTGCGGGGTTACGGCCCTGCTCCAAAAGGAGGACTTCTCCATTGGGACCCACCGCGGGGTGGCCGAGTTTATCGGCAAGGGGCTCTCGGTGGCCGATATCTTCCTGGAATACGGCGGCCGGGCCACCTCCATCTCCGGGGGCAAGGCCGGGCTTCATCTGCACAGCCCGGCGCTGAATATCCTGCCCCTGGCCGGATCCCTGGGGTCTGATTTCTCCCTGGCCGTGGGAGCCGGGCTGACCATCCGCAACAAGGGCTGGAACCGGGTGGCGGTCGATTACTTCGGAGAAGGCGCCTCTGAGGCGCCCGATTTCCACGGGGCCATGAATATGGCCTCCCTGTGGAAACTGCCGGTGATCTTCGCCTGCGCCACCAACCAGTTCGTGGAGTATCACCCCTACCGGGAGACCACGGCCACGGCCGACATCGCCCCCCGGGCCGAGGGCTACGGCATGGCCTGGAAGATCGTGGAGGACGGCAACGACTTCTTGGCCGTGGGCCGAGCCATGAAGGAGGCTATTGCCCACGCCCGCTCCGGCAAGGGGCCGTATTTTGTGGAGTTCAAAACCTACCGAATCGCTCCCCACCACACCGGCGATCCCTGCGTCTACCGGGATTCCGGGGAGGTGAACCAGGCCCGCCGGAACGACCCCTTGATCAGAGCTGAACAGGCCCTGCTGGAAAAACGATGGATGACCCGTAAGGATCTGGATGAAGTGGCCCGGAAGTGTGATGAATTGATTAAAGAGGCTGTCCAGACTCTGGTTGAGGCGCCCTTGCCCCAGGCCGACGCCGCCCTGGACCACGTCTACGCCTAAGGAGGAATACTGATGTCGATCAAGACCTATGCCGAAGCGGTGGTTGAAGCGATAGGCGGCGAGATGGAGCGGGATGAAAACGTGGTGGTCATGGGCCTGGACGTGAAGCAGGCTATCTTCGGCACCACCCGGGGGCTCTTTGCCAAGTTCGGACCCCAGAGGATCATCGACACCCCTGTCTGCGAGGCCTCTTTTGTCATGGCCTCGGTGGGCGCGGCCCTGACCGGGCTGCGGCCGGTGGTGGAGACCCTGTTCGGGGAGTACATGTACCTGGCCATGGATTCCATCTCCAACATGGCCGCCTCCTGGCCCTATGTTTCCGGGGGCGGGTACAAAGTCCCCCTGGTGGTCCAGACCTTCTGCGGGGCCCGGGGGCACGGGGCCTACTCCCATTCCCAGTCCACCCAGGCCGCCTTTATGAACACCCCGGGGATCAAGATGGTCCTGCCCTCCTGCGCGGCCGACGCCAAGGGGCTCATGGCCGCGGCCATCCGGGACGACACCCCGGTGCTGTTCTTCCATCACCGGACCCTGTTGGGAGAAAAGGGCGAGGTTCCGGACGGGGAGCACATTCTGCCCATCGGACCGGCCGCAGTGGTTCGGGAGGGCGACGACCTGACCATGGTCACCTTCGGGGCCTATGTCCGCCGCTGCTTGGAGGCGGCCGAGGTCCTGGCCGGGGAGGGGGTCAGCTGCGAGGTCATCGACTTGCGGACCCTGATTCCCCTGGACGAGGAGACCATCGCCGCCTCGGTGGCCAAGACCAGCCGGTTGATGATCGTGGAGGACGGCCGCAAAAGGGGCGGCATCGGCTCCGAGGTGGCTGCGGTGGTGGCCGAGAAGCACATCGACTTGCTGGACGCGCCCATCATCCGGGTGGCGGCCACGGACACGCCGGTGCCCTTTTCCGCGCCCCTGGAGGCGGTCCATCTGCCCGGTCAGGAAGACATTCTAACCGCTGCTCGGCAGAGCTTGGACTAGGGGGCTGATATGGCAACGGGCGTCTATATCCCCATCTGGGGCCTTCAGATGGAAGAGGCCACTCTTTCCTCCTGGCTGATAGAGGAAGGCAGATCGGTTAAAAAAGGCCAGGGCGTGGCCCTGATCGAAACTTATAAAATTTCCGGGGAGGTGGAATCCCCAATCGACGGCGTGCTGCGGCGCCAGGTGGGCCAGGTGGGCCGGGTGCTCAAGGTGGGCGAGCTGGTGGCCGTGGTGGGTTCGGTGGATGAGGACGAGGCCGAGATCCAGCGGGTGGTGGACGAGGAACCCCTGGTCGAAGGTATCAGCGTGACCGCGCCCAAGACAGCGCCCCGGGAGACGGTCCAGACCCCGGCTCCGGAGGCTTCTGCCCCGGCCTCGGTCACTCCGGCGACGACAGCCGCGCCGATCCAGACCCCTGTGGCGCCTGTTCCGGTGCGGGCCGTTTCAACCGGACCGGTCCGGGCCACGCCCCTGGCCCGCAAGCTGGCCCGGGAAAGGGGCCTTGATCTGGCCGTTCTCCAGGGCAGCGGCCCGGACGGCAGAATAAAGGCCAAGGACGTGACCTCGGCCCAGGCCGGCCCTTCGATCTCGGCGAGTCGCCCGGCCATGGCCCCGGTTCAGCCGGCCCAGGACCGGGTCATCCCCCTGAGCCCCCTGCGCCGGGCCATCATCAACAAGACCATGCAGACCGTGAACATCCCTTACGGGGCCCTGTCCCGGCAGGTCAGGCTGGACCGGCTCCTGGAGTTCAAGAACTCTCTGGCCGGGCCGTTCGAGGCCAGGTACGGGCTCAAGCTGGCCATGACTCATCTGTTCTTCAAGGCCGCGGCCCTGGCCCTGGACGAGGCTCCGGAGCTGAACTCCACCCTGGCCGGGGAGGAGATTATTTGCCACGGCTCCAGGAACATCGGCATGGTGGTCACCCCCCCGGGCGGGGGCGGGATAATGATCCCCGTGGTCCGGGATGTCCAGGCCAAGTCTCTGGCCGCCATCGCCTTTGACTGGGCCGCCCTCATGGAGCGGGTCCAGGCCGGAACCCAGACCCTGGAAGACCTCTCCGGCGGCACCTTCACCATCTCCAACGTGGGGCCCATGGGCATCGACGTGTTCACCCCGGTGATCCACCCGCCCGAATCGGCCATCCTGGGCCTCAGCCGGGCGGTCCGGCAGCCGGTGGTGGAGGGCGAGGAGCTGGTCGTCGGCCAGGTCCTGAGCCTGATCGTGGGGGCGGATCACCGGGTTTTTGACGCCGAACCCATAGGCAGGTTCCTGGCCTGCCTGGACCGGCTGTTCCAGAATCCGGCCGAGCTGCTGATATGAGCGGCGCCACAGACAAGCCCCTGGTGATCATCGGGGCCGGACCGGGCGGAGTGGCCGCAGCTTTGCGGGCGGCCCAGTTGGGCGCAAAAGTGACCATCATCGAGCCCGGCCAGGTGGGCGGGGTCTGCACCTCCAGGGGCTGCATTCCCCTGCGAGTCCTGGGCTCGGCTGCGGATCTGGCCCGCAGCATGGCCCAGGCCAAGACTCTGGGCCTGGCAGAGGCGACCCCAGAACCTGACCCGGACCGCCTGGCCTCCAGAGTAAAGGAGACCACGGACTATATCCGGCTGGGCACCGAGGCCCTGCTGGGGGCCAAGGGGGTGGAGCTGATCCGGGACCGGGCCGCCCTGGCCGGACCGGACAAGGTAAGGGTGGGTGACAGGACCATCCAGGCCCGGGCCGTTATCCTGGCCGCCGGGGCCAAATGGGCCAGGCCCTCCTTTGCCGGGGCGGATCTTCCGGGGGTGGTGACCAGCGACCAGCTCTTGGCCCGGCTGAACAACCCTGGGCGCCTGGTTGTTCTGGGCGATCAGCCTTGGGCCGTTGAGATGGCCGGTTTTTACAGCTCCATGGGCGCAGGGGTGACCTTGGCCGCACCCCAGGGGCTGCTGCCCCAGGCGGACCGACAAATCGCGGGACGGCTGCGCAAGGCCCTCAAGGCCCAGGGAATCGATGTGCTTCAGCAGGCCCGGCCCCTGGCCGTATCCCAAAGCAAGACTGGCCTAAAGGTCCAGTTAACAGTCAAGGACGAATCCCAGATCCTGGAAGCCGATCAGGTCCTGGTCACGGACCGGGTTCCTTCCTGGGAGGGTTTGGGCCTGCGCTCCGCCGGAGTTGAAATATCTCAAGGCCGGGTAACCGTGGACGACCGGCTGCGTAGTTCCAATCCGAACGTGTTCGCCCTGGGCGACCTCCTGGGCGAGCCCATGCTCAGCCACAAGGCCTCGGCCCAAGGGGTGATCGCTGCGGAGAACGCCCTGGGGCGGGATTCAGTCTACGAGCCCCAGGCCCTGTCCACGGTGCTCTTCTCCCAGCCGGAGGCGGCCTGGGTGGGACTGAGCGAGAAACAGGCCAAGGCCCAGGGCCTGGAGGTGGTGGTGGGCGAGATGCCCTACGGGGTAAACGCCCGGGCCGCAGCAGAGATGAACACCGCCGGGTTTGTCAAAATTGTCTGTGGGGCCAGATACCGCGAGGTTCTGGGAGTCCATATCCTGGGCCCCCATGCGAGTGAACTGATTACCCAGGCGGTCCTGGCCATCCAACTGGAGGCCACGGCCGATGAGCTGAGCCGTGTTCCCGCACCCCATCCGGCCTATGCCGAGGCCCTGGTGGACGCGGCCCGGATGGTTTTGGACGGTGCCCTGTACGTGCCCTAAAAAACTTATCACCCTCTGAACGGCATGCCCCGGATAACCGGAGGGGAAACAAAAAGGGTTGGGCTCGTCCGCCCAACCCATTGATTTTACGTTGGCGGAAGTGCATGGGAATCGAACCCACCAGGGACGCTCTTCACGCCCCTCACCGGATTTGAAGTCCGGGAGCCCCACCAGTGAGCTATCCACTTCCGTTCGTAATGATGATCTACCAGAAGGCCGCTAGGGTGTCAATCGGCCTTGCTCCAGAAAGCCCTTCCTGTCCGGGACAAAAGGGAGAAAAGCTTCCTGGCCTCGGCCTCGGTTCTGGAGCCCATGCCGCATGACGGGGTGATCATGGATTGCTCCTCTATCAGGGTCCGGTCGATGCCCTTGTCGACCAGTTGGTCGACCAGCCCTTTCAGAATCTTCACCAACTCCTCCATGGTCTCCTGGCCGGTGTAAGTCAGAGTGGGCACCAGGCCCCAGGCGATGACTCCGCCCCGTTCCAGAAAGGACTTTATTTCCTGTACATAGAGGGCGAATCCCTGTCCGTATCCAAAGGCGTCAAAGTTGACCACGTCCAGGTCTGTTTTGAGGATGGTGGCCCAGTCCGTGTTGCCGCAGACATGGATTCCGCAAAGACCCCCGGACTGGTGGATGGGTTCCATGCTCGTGTTCAGGAGATCGATGACCTCCTGGGCTTCCACGGCCATAAAGGCCGAACCCAGACCGGTGAGACTCGGTTCGTCCAGGAAGATGATCGGGGCCTCAAACCCCTCCTTGAGCTTTTCCGCCTGCCAGGCGCCGCACAGGCCCAGCCCCCTGGCGTAGGCGTCCTTGAGGTTTTGGTTGTATAACACCGCCTGGCCGTTGACATCCTTGATTCCCAGACAGAAGGTTATCGGACCGGTGACCTGGCCTTTGAGCCTCTCGATCGATCCGGAATTTGAACGGGCGTAATCCAACAGGGCGAAGAAACCGGTCGAGGTCTCTGGCGTCAGGGCGAAAGCCTCCAGGTCGCGGTTCAGGTCGGCTTCGTAATATGCGGTCAGGGCCTGGGCCTGGTCGGCCTGCGGGTCCACCTCCACCTTCTGCACCTCCGGATCTATCTTAAGTGCGGGAAGTCCTTTGGTGAACTGGAGGAGCATATTCTCCCAGGGGCCGCGTTTGATCAACTGGGGCCAGAAGGGAATGCTCGGCGTTGCTTCGGAGATGAGCTCCATGACCTCATCGGGGTGCGAGAAAGGAACCGAACCGATTCCGCTGGTTTTGAATTTGGGTTTGAACTCAGGCATTATTGCCCTCCCTTGGTTTGAGCCTTCGATAGGCGGCTATAACCTCCGCAGAAAAGAGGACCAGACAGATCGAAAAGAATATCCACAGGATCAGTATTATCATGGCCTTCAAAGACCCGTACACGATGCCGTAATTGGGGTTAGGCAGGATGACCAGGCCGAAGATCATCTTCATCACTATCCAGCCGATGAGGCTGACCAGCCCCCCCAGACAGGCCTGCCCATAAGAGACCTTTACCGCCGGTACTATCCGGAAAGTCAGCACCAGAACGGCGAACAGGACCAGATGGGGCAGGGAGGCCCTGGTCAGGTCCACCATGAAGGTCTGGGCTCCGGTCAGAAAGGGGATGTATTCGCCCACGGGCAGGCTGCGCAGGGTGCCCAGAAGGGCGCTGGTGAAGAGGATGAGGGTCAGCAGAAAGCCGCCCGCCGGGAAGATGGCCAGGCCCATGAGCTTGGTTTTGAGATAGGGCCTTTTGCGCGGCGATTCAAAAACCTGGTTGAGGGAGTACTCCAGGCACTCGTAGACCAGGGAACCGACCCAGATGATGAACAACAGGCCGACCAGGCCGTAAAACCCGGACCCCAGGCTGATTTTCATGACCTCGTTCATCAGCAGGTTGCTGTAAAAAGGAATGGTATCAGCCAGGATTTTGTTGATGGTGTCGTGGACTCCCCCGAAGGAGCCCACCACCCAGCCGGCAATGGAGAGGATCACGAAAAAAAAGGGGATCAGGGAGAGGATGGAATAAAAAGCCACCGAGGCGGCCAGATAAAAGCAATTGTGGCCGATGAAGTTGCCCAGGGCTTTTTGGACGACGACAAGAGCAAAGACCGAAACATCGGTTTTTTTTTCAACAAGCAATGAACCGGCTCCACCCCGACCTACTTGGCTCTCTCCATGTATTCGCCAGTGCGGGTGTCTATTTTGATTCTGTCCCCCTCGTTGATGAACAAAGGCACCTGGACCACGGCTCCGGTCTCCAGAGTGGCCGGTTTGGTTCCTCCCGAGGCGGTGTCGCCCTTGACTCCGGGGTCTGTTTGGGTGATCGCCAGTTCCACATGGGGCGGAAGTTCCACGGAGATGGGCCGGCCCTTGTAGTAGACCAGGCTCAACGTGGCGTTCTCCTGGAAATAGTTGGCGCTGTCGCCGGCCACCTCGGGGGACAGGATGTCCTCCTCATAGGTGGTCATGTCCATGAGATGAAAACCGTCGCCGTCGCGGTAGAGATATTGGGCCTCCTTCTCCTCAACATCCGGCTCCTCCACCTTCTCCCCGGAGCGGAAGGTCTGATCGATTACTTTTCCGGAAATGAGGTTTTTCAGCTTGGTCCTGATAAAGGCTCCGCCCTTGCCTGGTTTGACGTGCTGAAATTCGACGATGGTATAGGGCTCTTCCCTGAATTCGATTCTGAGTCCACGGCGGAATTGACTGGTATCGTACACTTAAGTCTCCCAGCCCCGAGGGGCGTCTGATAATGGTTGAACCCCCAAAGGAGGTTTCATTGCCCGCGGCCTGCCGCGAGACCGGATCATATCTATCCCCTGCCGGCCCCGCCTTTTGGGCGTCATGGGCGATTTAAGATCAGGTGATTGATTGGGCTGCGGTTCGGGCCCGGCTGGCGGCCAGCCACCTCTCCAAGATGTTCAGCAGCTGCCTCTTCCCGCCGCCGGTCTCTTCGGGAGGTTCGGGCTCGCCGGTAAGGGCATCCAATCTCCCCCGCAGGGCCGTATTCTGGGGATCCTTGGCCAGAAGCCGGCGAAAGACTTTGACGGCGGAAACCTTGTCGCCCTGGCGAAGGTAGATTTCTGCCAGGGTGGCGCTGGGAAGATCCACCGGGGAGGCCTCTTCCCCGTCCGCCGGTTCAGGTCCTTTTTCCTTCAGCTTTGCTGCCAGCCGGGCCAGCCGGGCCAGACTTTGGTTGACCTGATCGGCTTTTTTCTGAGCCGATTCCACGGCAATGGCGGCTTCCTCGGTTAGGCCCAAGGCCTCCAAGGATTCGGCCAGGACGACCCGGCAGGCCAACAGGTCGGGGTGGAAGGCGATTCCCTCCCGGCTTACCTGAACAGCCTCCTCATATTGGCCGTCCTCAAAGAGGCTTTCGGCCAGCTCCCCAATCACCGGAGCCTTGGGATCCAGCTCCAAGACCGCTTTTAGGATCTCAATCTTGGTTTTTCGAACTAGATCTCTGTCCGGCATCGGATCCTCGCCTGTCCAAACTGGAGGGAGTTGATTTGAAGACGTACACTATCTCTTCCGGTTTGGCCAGCCCCAACTCGGCCCTGGCCACCTCCTCGACGGCCAGGAGGTCTTTGGTCAAACGGTCGATCTCGGACATTATCCTGTGGTTACGTTCCAACAGAAGGATGATGTCGGCCCGAAGGGCGTTTTTCTGATTGGTCAGGCGAACAACCTCCACCAACCCCTGATGGCCCAGAGAAACCACGGCGGCCATGGACAGGGCCGCGACCAGCAGCGTGGCGATTTTTCTAAAAGAACCGGTCCGGGACGCCATAGATCAACTCCTTGTTCAATTTATCCCAGCTTTGACAGGGAGTTGTCAAGACAATCTTGACGGTTGATCGAAATTTAGTGGGCGATCGCCCGATTATGGAAAGTCTTTTCCCGTCCGGATTCAGGGGGCGGAGGCGGCAATGCTTTCATGAATGAAATAATAGAAACATTCACTATAAATAATAATCCGGCCAAGGCCTGACCCGGGGCCGACCGGGGCTGGGGAGGACAGCGGGGGCGGGGTTGAACTAAATAATATTTATGGGTAACTGCGCATGTTATAAGGGGTTCCGGCATTATCCACTTGACATCCGGGGCTGATTATCCAATCATGTGGATGTAATTTTTTGCATAAAATCCCATTGTGAGCCTTGGGAGGAGGAATAATGAATCGCAAGGTCTTGTTGTCTTTGGTTGTCATCTGTTGTATCGCGGCCTTTGGACTGGCCGGAGCCGTTGCCCAGACCACCAAGAGCGGGGAGGTGGACGATAATCTCCTCATCGAAACCAAGGATATGCAGCCCAAGGATCTGAAACCGGGAGTAGGCTTTTCCCACAAGAAACACAATGAGGACTATAAGATAGCCTGTGTGGACTGTCACCACGACTACAAAGACGGCAAGAACGTCTGGAAAGAGGGCGACAAGGTTTCCAAGTGCGTTGAGTGCCACGATATGAAGAAAAAGGGCCCGGGCAAGAATCAGGACAAGCTGAAAAACGCCATGCACAAGAACTGCCAGAACTGCCACAAGGATCTGGAAAAGGCCGGCAAGCCCGCCGGCCCCTCCAAGAAGTGCAACGACTGCCACACCGGCAAACTGCCCGGCTAAGCATCTAAGCGAATAAACGGTTACGCAATCGGGCCGCCTTGGGTAATCCCAAGGCGGCCCGGTTTGTTCTTCCTATGCGGTGATGAGGCCGGGGAGACAGTATTGACAGGCCTTATAGGCATATCACAGAACAAGATATTATCCCCTGCCCATTGAATCTCCTTTTCACTCTATCGTAGTCGGGTTCGGGATGGCTTTCTATTGGATTTGGAACCCATAGACGCTATCATTCACTACTTCGAGGAAAATTATCCGTGAATGGTTCTTGCAGGCGGTGGCAACAGAGGCAATAGCGCTGGTGTCAAAAAATCTAGGATTGAGCAATACCCAGGCACCGCTGGCAAATTCCACATAAAGATAATCAAGACCTAATTCAAGCCAAGCCACCCTATAGGGGCCGTACCAACCGTCTTGTCGAAGCTCGATTTGGGCCATGGTTATCAGATTAGTGGCTGGATCAGTCTTTTTTATACGGCGGGTTTCATCCGCAAAAGAGGTGCTGACTATCACACATACAATTGCAAGGCAAACCAAACCAAAAGTAAATCGCTTCATAAGTCCCCCGGTAGTTACAATTAAGAACCTCGGTCTATCTGGCTAATTTAAACAATAAAGCAGGATAATGACAATTATGTCAATGTCAAAAAATAACAATATAATCAATAGAATAGGCTGAGTTATTAAGGAAAACATAATTATATAAAATGTCAATAAAGTGATACCCAAGAAAAGAAAGAACCACTTGAGAAAAAGTAAAAAGGGAAAAAGGTCTAATAATTTTTCCTTCTCTCCGTATATAACGCCCGGCTAAGCAGGACGGTAAAAAAAGATAAAGAGAAAGCCCCCCGAGCGGGGGGCTCTTGGTTTGTGTGGGCTCGGGGTGCGGCCGGAACACGGATCATCCGGATTACCGGAACCTAAACGCGGAATTTACTTAAAGGCCTCCTTGCCGGTGAATTTCCTCAGGGGGTCGAAGTGGCGCAGAATCACCCGGTCCTTGTCGATCGCCTGGTTCTTTAGCATCCGGACCAGGGTTTCGGCCAGGCCTGGGCCCAGCATGAAGCCCTGGCCGCACATGCCCACGGCGTGAAAAAGGTTGTCG
Source organism: Desulfarculia bacterium (assembly GCA_963662305.1). GTDB lineage: Bacteria > Desulfobacterota > Desulfarculia. The sequence continues at coordinate 1,748,345 of OY759352.1, forward strand.
TGGGGCTCCATGCGGCCCACGATGGGGAAGCCGTCCGGGGTCATGGGGTAGGTCCCCCGCCAGGTTCGCCTGACCTTGAGGTTGATGAAGGCGGGCATGACCTCCACCATTCTTTTCGAGATCAAGGGCAGGAAGGATGAGGTGGCCCTGGTGTCCGTGCCCAGGGCTGGCGGCTCCAGGGTCATGCAGAAGATTATCTGGCCGCCTTTGGCCTGATAAAAGTAGAAGTTGGCCGAGCCCGGCCTCTTGCGCACATCCACCACCATGGGCCCTATCATCCGCTCCACCGGCTCGGAGATGGCCGCTTCGTGGGAGTCGGGATAGACCGGGATATCCAGGGAGGCCATCCGGGCCACTTCTCCGGCAAAGGCCCCGGCCGCGTTGAGCACCAGGCCGGCTGAATAGGAGCTCTTGTTTGTGATCACCCGGACCACCTTGCCGCCTTCCGCCTTCAGGTCCTGAACCCGCTCCTTAAATCGGAACTCCGCCCCTTGTTCCCTGGCCTTGAAATAAGCCGATTGGATAAAGAGCAGCGGCGAGGCCGAGCCGTCCTCGGGCGAGTAGGTGGAGCCCCGCAGGCCCTCTTGGTTGATGTCCGGATTCAGCTTGAGATAATCGCGGGGCTCCAGCCAGTCGATGTTCAGGCCAAAGGATTTTTGAACGACCATCAGGCTTTTGAGGGTCTTTTCAGCGGATATGGTCCAGGCCGGGAAGGAATAGCCGTTGGCCCGCCAGTGGATGTCGTCGCCGTACTTCTCCTCCCAGGAGGAGAAGATCTCCAGGGATCGCTGGGAGACTTCTATCTTGGCCCGGTCCGAATGGGTGGCCCTGATTCCGCCGATGGCTTTTTTGTTGTCCCCTTGGCCGGGAGAGGGCAGGGCGTCCAGGACCAGGACCGATCCGCCCTGGGAGGCGAACTCCAGGGCCGTGGGCACGCCGACGGAGCCTGCGCCGATAATGATCAGATCGTAGTTTTTGGTGCTCATTTTTCACCTCCCTCGGCCGCGTTCATAAAGGCGCCCAGGGGTGCTTCCACAAAGACCGGACGAGTGGTGTTGAGGGTGACTTCGCCGCTTTCGACCCCTTCGGAGCGCAGCAGCATGAGCATGAGGTCCTGGCAGGTCTTGTAGCCGCAGGCTCCCATCCCGGCCCTGGTAATGGCCTTGATCTGGTTCAGGTCGGTTATCCCTTGGCGGATCAGGTCCCGGATCTCTCCGGCCGTGACCCGTTCGCAGCGGCAGACGATGGCCGAGTCGGCCATGGGCGGGGAGACGGTCTCCGGAGCCGGGCCGGCGGCCTCCTGGGGCTGGATGACAAACCCGGCGGCCTTGAGGGCGAACTCTTGGTCCAGCCTGACCTTGATCACCTGGGTTTTGCGGGAGTTTTTTTTCAACTCCGTTTCCAGAACCCGGGCCCTGGTCAGGGGTAGGCCCTCGTAGTCCGTGACCAGAATGATGTCCCCTTTTTCGATCCGGTGGTTGTAGACCTCGTAGGCCAGGGAGACCGTCGGGGTTTTCTGGTCCTCCCGCCAATCCACCAGGGAGATGGCCAGGCCGGGACAGATGTGGAGGCAGCGGTTGCAGCCGATGCACTCATTCTCCTGGTTGGCTCTGGGTTTGCCCAGCAGGGAATCGCCGGGGATCTCCACCACCCCCCTGGGACAGACCGAGGTGCAGGGGTTGCAGGGTATCTCCTGGGTGCAGTGAAAGACCGGGGTGATTCCCTCCCTGGGGTAGGCCTCGTAATCCGGCGGGGTTGACGGGCCGGGATGGGATTTCAAGATTTCGGCCTTGTGGTACCACTCCGGCGGGACGGGCCGATCGTTGTGGCCCAGCTCCCGGGCTATCTCCAACCCGGCGATCTTGCCGGAGAAGATGGCCGAGGAGGCCTCGGCGATCTCCTTGGCGTCTCCGGCGGCAAAAACCTTCATCCCGGCCTGCTCGGCCTCCTGGATGAACTCGTTGACCGGGCTCAACCCCACGGCGATCAACAGGGTGTCGCAGGGGTAGGTCTTTTCCGTGCCCGGAAGCGGCTTAAACTTTTCGTCTATCCGGCCCACGGTAACCGACTCCACATGCTCCTTGCCATTGGCCGAGAGGATAGTGTGGCGGGTGTATACCGGTACGCCCAGGCGCTTGATCTTGTCCTCGTGGACCTTGTAACCGCCGCATTTTTCCAGGGCCTCCACCAGCCCGACCACCTCCATCCCGGCCTGCAGGGCGTGGTAGGCCGCGATGAGTCCCACGTTGCCCCCGCCGGCGATGAACAGCCTTTGGGCCGGTTTGATCAGGTCCCGGTTGACCAGGGTCTGGAAGGCCCCGGCGCCGTAGACTCCGGGCAGGGTATTGCCCGGAAAGGCCAGGGACTTTTCCCTGGCTCCGGCCGCCACCAGGACCACCTTGGGTTCCACGATCCGGTAGCCCCGGCCCTGGACCAGGACCCCCACCTTTTTATCGGAAAAAACATACACGGCCGTTGAATCCAGCCAGATGCGGACCGAACGGAGACCCCGGACCTCATCCTCCAGGAGGCCGGCGATGTCCATGCCCCTGGTGCCGGCGTTGCAGTCCTCGATGGACCCGAAAAACTTGTGGGTCTGCAAAAGGAGCTTGCCCCCCAGGCGGTCCTTGTCGTCCACGACCAGGGTTTTGATGCCCCTCTGGCCCAACTGGGACGCGGCCGACAGCCCGGCCGGGCCGCCTCCGATGATCAGCACCTCGGTGGAGTAGGGCCGGCTTCTCCCCGGCTTGGGCGCGGTCTTGAGTTTGGGCAGGGTGGGCAGCCCCTCCACGCTTTCCACCACCATTCCTTCCCGGACCTTGACCATGCACGATTTTACCGGGATCCCGTTGGCCAGAACCGTGCATTGGGCGCACTGGCCGTTGGCGCAGAAAATGCCCTGGGCCGATCCGTCCTTGGGGTGATGCCCGAAGATGTGGATACCGTTGGCGAACAGGGCCGAGGAGATAACCTCTCCCTCATAGCCCTCCAGCCGCTTTTTGCCGAAATAAAAGGAAACCCTTTTTCTCTTCTCCAGGGGCAGGATGGGGTGGGTTTTTAATCTGAAGTCAGCCATGAGAACTCTCCTGAGAAATGTTCCGGATATGATTCAAGGTGCTTGATGTCTGGTCTGGGGAGACCGGCAGTGGACAGAACCCTCCGGCGGGCCTGATAAAGAAGGGGGGGCGATTTCGGCAACAGGTCCGAAACCGGCGCAGGAAGAAGGCCGAAGGCTCTGAGAGTCGCGAGAACAAGGGGCAGCCTCTCATATTTAACTGCGAGCAACCATTTGAGGCGGACAATCATCATCATTGACAAGGTAAGGTTGACCTTGTCAAGAATAAAAAGAAATCCTTTGCTTTGGCCGGCCGCCTGCTCGGGCGGCGAACCGGGGCGGCTGAAAAAATCCAATTTAATCGGATAGCTTTTGAAGGTAGACGGAGAGGTTGACCTTTCTGGATTTGATGCCCAGCTTGGCCCTGATGTTTTTGCGGTGAACAGCCACGGCGTTGGCGGAGATGCCCAGCGACTCCGCGATGCGGGAGGTTGAGAGCCCGGCCCGGACCTGCTTGGACACCTCCAGTTCGCGTTTGGTCAGACCTAGGTATTCGGCCGAGAGTCTCTTGACAAAGGGCGAGGTGACTTCGTCGATGGATTCGAAGATTGATTCGATCTTGGCCTCCTGGGGCAGGGTTATCCCGCTTTTAACCAACCAGTCGAGGCCGGAAAGGATCTGTTTTTTGATGTTGGCGATGATGTTTTCCTGGAAGGTCTCCTTGTCCTGTTGCAGGTTCCGCAGGAGAACCCTGAGGGCGATGTTTGATTCGGTCAGGGAGGTGGTCCGGGTCTGGAGTTCCTCCTCCTTCTCCTTCAGGGCCAGCTCAGCCTGTTTCAGGTCGGTTATGTCCGACATCATCCCGTTGGAGTAAGTGAAACGCCCGGCGCCCCCAGGAACGATTTTGGAGATGACCCGCAACCAGCGGACCCCCTTGCGGGGATGATCTATCCTTATGATTTCGTTGAAGCCATGGATGAATTGGCCCTTTTCTCGGGCCCGGTGCCATTTCTCTTCGTCATCGGGGAGAATGTTGCTGTACCAGGATTCGATGTTCATGGGGTCCGAGGTGCCCACGATATCCCTGATTGAGGGGCTGGCAAAGACCACGCTTCTCTTGTACGGGGGCTCGGGATCCACCTTAAGCCGGAAGATGCAGAATTCCCGCGAGCTTTCCATGAGGGAGCGGAGATGTTCCTCGCTTTCTTTCAGTGCGGTCAAGGTGTTGTGGCGCCCGGTATCATCTTTGCAGATCATCAGGACCTTGTGGGGGGGGATGAAGGTGTAGGTCAGGTGGATATACCTGACGTTCTGGGAGGCATCCGGGTTAAGGACGGTTTCACGTTGAAGATAGGACCGGTTGGAAACGCAAAACTCCAGATCATTGACAATGTCCGTTCTGTTTTTGAAAAAGGTCTCGATGCCGCCTTTCCCCGTGATGGGCCCGGTTGCGCCGAGCAGTTCGGACATGGCCAGATTGAAATTCAAAATCCGGAAACCTTCCTCTTCTTTTGTCCAGGTTATGCAGGGCAGGGGCAGGCTCTGGTAGATACGGTGGTACTCCTCATGGGTGGCCGACAGGGCCTGAGCGACCAGATGCTGCTCTGAAACGTCTATATATTGGCGGATGTGGTAGAGCGGTTTGCCTTGTGAGTCGCGCACCTGTGAACTGGCCTGAATGGCCCAGGCCACCTTGCCGTCCTGGCGGAGAAACCTGGTGTCGGGTACCGCCTTCGGTTCCTCCTTTGAATCAGAAAACCAACTCTGCGTAGAGATGGGCGAGGACGGGTCTTCCCTGTACACAAATTCGTTTTGATTGGACCCCAATAGTTCATCGGCCGGATACCCCAGCATGCGACAGAAGGCCTCGTTCACCTCCAGGTAGACCCCTTGGGGGTCCACCAGGGCCATGCCCACAGCCGCGTTGTCAAAAGCCCCTCTGAACTTGGCCTCGCTCTCGGCCAGGGCCTTCCGGGCCCTTTTCATGGCGGTGACGTCGGCGGTGATGACAAAAGTGCCGCTGAAAGATCCATCCTGGGAAAAGGTCGGCTGCCCGTAATTCAGGGCGTGGACTGATTCTCCGTTTTTTCTTAACCACTCAACCTCGTAAGGTTCAGGGGCGGTTCGGAGGCCTTCCGATACGTGCTTTTGGAAAAATTCTTCGTTTTCTGGGGCGATGAAGTCAACGGCCCGTCGGCCCAGCAGGTCCTCTGGCGGATATCCGAGCATCTGACAAAGGGCTTTGTTGGCGTATGTGAACCGGCCTTCGGGGTCGTAAATCCCCAACCCCTGGGGCATGGTCTCGACCAGGCTTTGGAACCGCTTTTTGTTCTCTTGGCTGGCCTGCTCGAAGATTATCCTGGAGATGATGCTTTCAGCCAGGGGGGCGATCGCCTCCAGAGCCTCCCGGATGGTCTCGTCTATTTTTTGGGGTGAGGGCGAAACCAGTACCAGCCAGGCTATGGGCTCTCCCTGATGAAGCAGGGGAAGCGCCGCGCTCAGGTGGGTTTGGTTGTCCAGGGCGGCCCAGGCCCGCCCGATGGGGGTTTTGCCCGGGGTACCGGGATAATGGGGACGGCCTGTTTTCAATATCTTCATGGGACCGGGTCTGTTCAGGGCTTCGGCCAGGTTTTCCGTGGTCTTGGATTCCAAGGCCTCGCTCACCACCGGTTCCAATTTTCCCAACCGGTTTCGCAGTAAAACCGCTCCCCCGAACGAATTGGAAATTCGGACCGCCATTTTCAGGCTGGCGGCCAGAGGATCGGCTTGAGGGCCCTTGGGGGTGGAGGCCAGACCCAGGTTTCGCTGAGCCTCCACCACCTCGCGGCTTAGGCCTGTTTTGGCCATATCCAGGAAGATGCACAGCACGGCCGGCTTGCCCTCAAAGGTGATGCGGATGGCCCTTAGTTCCACCAGGGCAATCCGCCCCTCCCGGTCGAGATATCTCAGGCTGTAGCTAGGCAACGGCTCTTGGCCCTGGGTGCGTCGGCGGTGGCGGTCGAGGACCAGGTCTTTCTCCTCCGGCTGGAGCAGGCGGGAGACCGGTTGCCCGACTATGTCTGACCGGCGGCAGTTGAGGAATTTCAGAACCGTCCGGTTGACAAAGACGATCTTTTCTTCCTGAACCACCATTATGGCCAGATCGCTGGAGTCAGAGGACAGCTCAAAGTTTATCGACGTATCAGAGGTTTTGTTTTGGGAAGGGGGTTGCTTTTGCCGTTTAAGCTGATCCCGGAGCCGGTTAATCTCCTCCAAAAGTTCCTTCTTGGTGAGATTATCCCCGGACATCACCAAGTCCATCCGCGGGGAAACCGCAACGTATCAACTTTTGGTTGGGCAAGTTTTGACGATTCCTTTTGGCCGGACGGGAATACATTAGCTCGCTTTCAGGCATCCCGATGCAGGTACATACCAGTTGTTATCTATATCATAAATTCGTTTTGATGTTCAGATATTTGTGGGAAACATGGGGGAAATTATTCGCCGGGCCGGGAAAGCCCGGGAAGTGTCAGTCTCCTCAGGCATCTGGAAGACAGACATGTTTTGAAAACAGCGGGAGGGAGCCGGGGAAAAAGAAGGGCCGGAAGGCGGGATCAGAATCTTCCCTTGGATACCTCCCTGTCCACATGCTGGCTCATGATCTCGGCCACGTTGGTCGGGGGGCGGATGATGAAATAGTTTTCGGTGATGGCGTGGGCCATCTCGTGGGCCAGGATGCCGATCCGTATTTCTTCCACTTGAAGATGGATCGTGTTGGACTTTTTAACGTAAAAGGCGGGTCCGCTGACACTGGCTCCCATGGAGGTCTGCTTGGCGGTGGGGCCTCCGTATCTGGATTTGAAGAATTTGGCCAGGCTTTTGAGGCTGGGATGGATCCAGATGTTGACCCGCTGCTTGGGTATGGGCATCTCCAGGATGGTCTGGACCCGCTGGAAAAGGATGTCCAGGAACTGCCCCAGGTTCTCCTTGGCCCCGTTGTCGGAACCGGAGAAGAGTTTGTTTAGGGATCGGGTTAGGCTCTTGGGTTTGATCATTTTGCGAAGCTGTTGGAGCTGTTTTTCGTTATCGAAGTAAACCGTAACCCGCTTGGACTGGTAGAGCTTGGAAGGCCGCCCCTCTTCTGCCCGGACCGGAACGGCGCTTAAGATGCCCATCCCGAGCCAGAGCAGGGCCAGAACCGCCAGGATGAGACCTTTGGTTATCTTAACGGTGGGCGGCATGGAGACGATCTAATCCTTGGCGTCAAACAGGGCGGTGGCTGTTTCATCCAGAATTTCGGTCTTTTTCACTATCGTGTCCCGATCAAATTCGGCTCCTTCCACGGTCTCCTTCAGTCCGCTTATCTGGTTTTGGATCTCCCGGACCCGGTTTTCGATGTTCTCGACCGTGTTGTTGATTTCCGTGGCGAATTTCTGGAGCTGATCGCCCTGTCTGAGCCTTATTCTCTTTTTGAGATTGCCCTGCGCGATGTACTGCAGATCCTGGCTGAAGCGGAACAGGGGGCCGCCGATTTTAAAGGAGACGTAGAGGGTAACGAACACGGTGACGAAAACAAAGGCCACCAGGACGGCCAGGTTGGTGACCAGAAGCTTGCCGATGATGGCGTTGGAGGTCTTTTCCAGAACAAGATGGGAGGACCGGTAGGAGGCAGTCACGGTGTCGCCGGAAATAAAGTAGAGAAGGGCGCTGGCCGCCGCCATGGCCACAATGGCAACCAGACAGAACCTCAGGATGAAATTGCGTTGAAAGTGCTTCTCAATGTATATGGTCCGGCGTTTGAAGGTCGGTTTTGGTTCTTGGGCCATAGGGAAACCCCCTTTTAGAGTGAAACTCTCCGGTTTGCGGATGATCAGCGCAGGGCTTTAAGGTTGTCCTCATAAATGGTTATCTTGGTCTTGGAGCGCAGGCCCCTGATCCAATCCTCCACCGCCGCGGTCCTCTTTTCCTCGGTCAATTCCCGCTCCAGGGACTCGCTCATTTCTTCAAGGGGCGGGGTGTCCTCATTTTGGGAGGCGATCTCCTTATAGCGGGCTTGAACCTCTTCGGAGGTGACGATGATGGAGTCCTTCAGGTCCTTGCTTTTTCTTTCCAGAAGAAAGGTGATCAGGGTCTGCTCCCAGTAGTTCTCGATGGTTCGGCGAAACTGATCATCTTCGTGCAGCTTGAGCCGGACCGCCTCCTGAACGAGCAGCTCCTTGTCGATCTCCTGCTCCAGCAGGGCCCGCTTTTTCTCCGTGGTGAGCGCTCCTATGCCCTGGTAGTAAGCCCACTCGGCCGCGCGTTCCCGAAAGGCCTTTTCGGTGAAGACATAATCCCCGACCTCGGCCATGGGCTTTCCTTCATCAGCGCCATCCCCGGAACATCCGCTCAGTATTAACAAAAAGGCGCTGAAGAAAATTACAGCCCATTTTCCAGTTGTCATGCTCTCACCTCGAGCTGTTCTGAGGGTTTTCCCGGCCATGGTTTAACGTAAAAAAAGCTTAACCTGTTCTATAAAAAAGTTTGAAACAGGCCGGTCTTATTTTCGGCCATCCCTGACAGACTGATGACAAGGCCGAAGGCCCCCCTATCAGGTTGATTTTAACCAGTCTATCTCCAAAACATTGTCCGAGCTCAGCTCTGTTGTCAACCCAAACCGTACTGATCACATATAAAATACATAAGTTTCTTCTACCCGTAAAGCCGCGATCCTCACCCTGGCCCGATAGCCTGAACCGTTCTCCGGCTGCCAGATTAAACATGCCGAGTGATTGACCTGCTTACCGTGGGTGTGAGGTATGCGCTGCTGTTTTAAAAAGACCGGATGCCTGGCCCTGAGTCTGAGCGTTTTCGTAAAGCGAAAACGGCTGGTTGGCGGATTGGATATAATTTCTCGGGGTAGCCTCGGATAATGTTTTCAACCACGCCCGCCAGAATGTGGCCTCTCGGTATCCTGACCCTGGTTTTGCTCCTTGTTTTGTCAGGGTTTTACGATCCGCTTTCCGCCTGGCAATGGCGGCAGGTCCGGTTGCTCTCTCCCATGGTTCTCCTGGTGAACGGGAACTCCGGGAAAGCTGCCCCAGGGTCACCCTCTCCTCTTTTCTTGCCGGCTTGTCGAGCCTCGGCAACATGGACCGGCTCATCCCCCACCTGGAGCGAAAACTGAAGACGCCGCCCCCAAACGAAAAGGGGGGAGGGCTCGCAATGGCCGAAGGATAAATCTTTTGCGAGAAAGAGCGGGAGGGGCGTTTAGATTCCGAAAAAGGTAAGCATCTCCAGCCAACGTTCATAGTCGTGAACGGTTCTCATGCCTGTGAACTCCACGCCCAGGAGCTGGGTCTCCGACTCGCCGCAGTCCAGACCGATCCAGCGGACCATCCCGTGGGCTTCGATAGGCAGGTCTCCGCGGACGATTTCAATGCCGAAACGGATCTTCTGCCCTGGAGTGAAGCCATTGGGTCGATCCAGGGCAAGACAGGTTCCCCTGGCGGCGATATCACGGGTCAAGCCCCGGAAAGGATGAGCGTTCTCGGGTTCATTCCCGGTTTCACCCCAGGCCGTAAGTGAAACCGCCGCCCGCTTGAAACGCCTTCGGGTATGATCCATGTTCATAACTCCTTTTTGTATAGGCGCTTATTTTTAGTTACCAAACCAGAGCCAACCTGTCCAGGGAAATTAAAAATACAAATTTGCAATCCGGCCTTAATTGCACTGAATTATGAACCGCGCCTTCCGTATTTTATCCCGGGCCTGGATGGGAGAGATCGGGAGGTTGCTCAAAAACCGTTAATCCGGAGCCAAGGTTGTTTCGGGTTGGAACTTTGAACCACCGGTGATAAAAGGGGATGCGGCCTTTAGGTCGGCAGCCCGGGGATGAACTCAATATTCGGGATATCAGATTACGTGACCGGAAAAGAGCCTTCAAAGAACCACCAGACGACCCAGGAAAATGATTTCCTCCCCCTGTCTCTTAGAATCAATTTCTCATGGACTTTTTTGGGAAATATTGTTTTCTCCATCTGCCAATGGGGTCTTCTGGTGGCCCTGGCCCAACTGGGCACTCCTTCGGTGGTGGGGCTGTTCGTTCTGTCCGTGGCTCTGACCCGCCCCATCTACATGTTCTCCCTGCTTCAGCTCCAGGTTATCCTGACCACAGACGCCAAGGGGGAGTACAGCTTCGGCCATTATCTGGGGCTGCGGCTGACAACCGCGGCCCTGGCCTTTGTGGCGGTTGTGGTGGTGGCGGCTCTGTCCGGCTACGGCTGGCATCTGAGCCTGATCATTCTGGCCCAGGGGCTGGCCGGGGCGTTCTCTGCGGTCTCGGATCTTTACCAGGGCCAGTTTCTGCGCCACGAAAGGATGGACCGCCACGCTATTTCGGTCTTTATCAGGAGCCCCCTGAGCCTGCTCGCTCTGGCCGCGGGATATTATCTGAGCGGGGACCTGCTGGTCGCCATTACGGCCTTGGCCTTGGTGGAGGCGGGGGTTCTGCTGCTGTACGACCTGCCCATGGGCAACAAGGTGGCCCGGGCCTCCCGGTCCAGGAAAGAGAGGGGGGACGGGGTTCCCCGGCCCTCTGATTTCAGCCTTAAACCCGCCTGGGATAAGACGGTTCTGGCGCGGTTGGCCTGGCTGGCCTTGCCCCTGGGGCTGGTGATGCTGCTCAATAATCTCCTGACCCAGATCCCCCGTTATTTTATCGGCTATTTCCTGGGCGAACACACCCTGGGCATTTTCGCCGCCCTGTCCCAGTTCATGATCGCCAGCAATGTGGTTATTCTGGCCCTGGGCCAGTCCACCATGCCCCGCCTTTCCACCTATTACGCCGATGGCGATTACAGAAGGTTCAAGATTCTTCTGGCTAAACTGACCGGGGTGGGTTTTTTGTTTGGAGCGGCCGGTCTGGGCGTAACCCTGGTCGCCGGCAGGTTGATTCTGACCACCTTTTATGGTCCAGAGTACGCCGAGTATGCCCTTGAGCTAAACTGGCTGATGGTGGTGGGCTGGATTCTCTACTTCACCGGAATACTGGGCTACGGCATGTCCGCGGCCAGGTACTTCAGGGTCCAGCTGCCGATCATGGCCGGCGTGATTATTGTTTTCTGCCTGGGCTGTCTGGTTCTGATTCCCCGCTTTGGCATTCTGGGCGCGGCCGGGGCCCAAGGGGCGGCCATGGTCAGTTTTTTGATTGGAGAGCTGGGGGTGCTGGCTCACGCCTTGAAACAACCAACGGACCGCCAGCTCGCATCCGGCCGATAGGGCCTTGAGGGGGCCTCGCCTCTGTAAGTCGCTGCAGGCTGTTTCGTCTGGGGGGGGGGCCTGGGCTCAGGGTTCCACTTTGGCCGTCTCGGAGACCTTGAAGGACCAGGAATAGGTCTCGCCGTTGATGGTTATGGAGACGGAGTAGGTCTCTCCCTGTTCCAGGGGATATTTGGGAATGATCACAATGGCGTCCCGGAAGGACAGAACCGCCCGGCCGTAATCCTGGTAGACCGTGCTGGGGTTGGAATAGGTCCCCTCGTCAAAGACGCAGTGCTCCAGGTTTTCGCCCTTGCTGTTGACGATGGAGCTGGCCGTCACCTCCGGCAGGTTGGCGCGGCCGAAACCGCTCTGAATCAGAAGCGCGGCTCCGGTGGTCTCCAGATTTTCGTATCCCGGACAGGAGGTCAGCGGGTCGGGCAGGTCCCGGCCCTGCTCGTAGATTCCGATGGGCGTGGTGGAGCCGTTGCCGGGCCAAAACACGGGAATGGTTCCCGGCCCCTGGCTTCCGTCCATGCCGCTTATCACGTCCAGGGCGGCCGCGGACTGGGTGTACTGGGTTTTGTTTACCTCATGATGCTCGCCGTAGCCCACCCGGACAAGCTCGGGGTCCAGAATCCCCATGGCGGTGAAGGGGCCTTCCATCCATTGATCAATGGCGATTTTAAAGGAGTCGCCCACCTCGTTGGAAACAAAAACGTTGCTGTTTTCACCCGAAGCGCTGCCCTCGTCGGTGTACCATTTGTTGGCGGGGTCCTCCTCCCTTTGGAGAACATTGTTTTTGACCATGTAGATGGCGTGGAGAGTACATCCGTAGTTGAAGCTCTCGTCCTCGGTGAGCGCCGGCAAGCCGGATAGGGAACGGTACCAGTTGAGATAGGACAACCAGTCGTCGTAGGTCTCTTCGCCGTCTCCGTCGGAGCCGCCTATGTCTTGAAACGACCGGGGAAGAGCGTCGGCCAGGCCGTTCCCCGGAACCGCGCCCCCCCAAAGAAGGACCATCAGGCCGATTCCTAAAAATAACGCCGCGACGCGAGAGATATGCATACTCGATACTCCGCAACCAGAATCCAACCGATAGTCATCCCCGCCCGGTTCGCAAGGCGGAATCACCATATCGGCCACCAAATCCTATGCTTATAATTTGCGTTCTGGATCGGTTCTTGTCAAGTCCTTCTTTTTTCATTCACTTTTATCAAAACAGCGTTTTCGGCCGAAAATCGGAAAAAGATTTGTGCCGGGGGTTTAAAAAAATCACATAATCGTATAAAATCAATACGATATCTGTGGAGACGGGACTCCGTCCAGTGGATATCTTCTTGAAAAAACATTCTAATCCAGTATACAAACATTATTGAATCAATTTTGGGTATGAGCTAACTTATGGGATTATTCGTAGATAGTTGGTTGCAAGCCGGTCCGAAAAGCGGCCCAAGTTAAATCAGCGTGTTGCAAGGTGATATACCGATGGTTGATCAGACGGTTTAGGCATGCCTACTGAACGTCAAAAATTAACCGCCAAGGTTCTTGCTCTGAGCGATCTGCTTTTGACCGTGGCTGCGTTCATCGCTGCCTATCTGATTAAGAAATATATACTGCCGGAACCCTTCCGGGGCCTGACCACGGCTCCCAATTATTACACCATATTAATGATGATTATCATAATATGGTATGTTATCCTGAGCCAGACCCTTAAAAATTTCCATGCCCGCTCACATACCCTGGGCCCTTTGATCTGGGAGGCCGTTTCCGTGGTGGCCAAGGGGGTGCTGGTCCTGTCGGTGGCCCTCTATGCGCTGAAGATCAGAGACGTCAGCCGGATAATGATCGGTATTTTCGTGGCCCTGGACATCATCCTGCTGGTGCTCAGAAGGCTGATCTACGTCCATATCTACTCCCGGATGAGAAACGATCATCAGGTGGCCCGGCAGATTTTGATGATCGGCACCAGGGAAAGGGCCAAGGACATAATTGAAACCCTGCTGAACGACCGGGACGGCCGCTACTGGATTGTGGGTTGTCTCGATCCGGACCCGGAGGTAACCGGCCAAAGCATCGTAAACGGTATAAAGGTGCTCGGCCGGATGGACGACCTGGCCCAGATTCTGCGCAACCGGGTGGTGGACGAGGTGGTTTTCGCCATGCCCCTGACCGAGATCAGAAACGCCGAGCAGCACATCGGTCTGGCCGAACAGATGGGGGTGGCCGTGCGCATAGTGCCCGACTGGCAGATCCATGCCCTGAAGTACCAACCGAGAGTGGCCTCGGTTCATTTCGGAACTCTGGCCGGCGTACCCGTTCTCTCGTTGGTTGCGGCCAAACGGCCTCCCCTGGCCGCCCTGCTCAAGGGCCTCATCGACAAGTCGGTTGCGACCACGGCCCTGATCATCCTGGCCCCTCTGATGCTTTTTATCTCGCTGATGATCAAGGTGGTTTCTCCCGGACCGGTGTTTTTTAAGCAGGTCCGGAGCGGGCTGAACGGCAGGAGGTTCACCCTCTACAAATTCAGAACCATGACCAGCGATGCCGAGGACAGGCTGGAGGAATTGAGAAGGCTGAACGAGGCCGACGGGCCTGTCTTCAAAATCAGAAAAGATCCCCGGATCATCCCCCTGATCGGCTCCTTTTTGAGGAAGCACGCTCTGGACGAATTGCCCCAGTTGATCAACATCGTCAAGGGCGAGATGAGTCTGGTGGGGCCCCGGCCGCCCATCCCGGCCGAGGTGGACCACTACCTGGACACCTGGAGGCGGAGGCTGTCCATGAAGCCGGGGCTGACCTGCCTGTGGCAGGTGACCAACCAACGCAACGAAATGGCCTTTGACGACTGGGTCAAGCTCGACCTGGAGTATATTGACAAGTGGTCTCTTTCCCTGGACATGAGGATCATTTTCCAGACGGCCAAGGCCGTCTTGACCGGCCAGGGAAGATAGGGCCGAGTATTCTCCGTTGGACCGGATGGGGTAGAGGACCGTTGCGGCTCCGGGCCTTTCGGTTCCCGGTTTCCGGCGATCCTTCCAATTATCCCGCCCGAGAATCCCACAGTAGACGGAAAAACGAATCCATTGTAACATGGCCATGACTTATGGGGCCGGACGCTCTTGGGAAGTACCGGGAAAGTCCGGCCACGGCTTTTGCGATAGTCTGATAAAAACAAATTAGCCGCGGCAGACGGTGGTTGAAAATGAGGGTGAATATATGAAAGGGATCATTCTGGCCGGAGGCTCGGGAACACGGCTTTATCCTCTGACCCGGGCCGTCAGCAAACAGATTCTGCCGGTCTATGACAAACCCATGATCTATTATCCCCTCTCCACGCTCCTGATGAGCAACATCCGGGAGATTCTGATTATCTCCACCCCGGTCGATCTGCCCTTGTTCCAAAATCTGCTGGGCGACGGGTCGCAATGGGGCATCTCCCTGAGTTACGCCGAGCAGCCCCGGCCGGAGGGGCTGGCCCAGGCCTTTATCATCGGCCGGGATTTTGTAGGCCAAGACAATGTCTGTCTGATCCTGGGGGACAACATCTTTTACGGCCACGGCCTGCGGCAGAGATTTCTGGACGCGGCGGCCCGGACAAGCGGGGCGACCATCTTCACCTACTGGGTCAGGGACCCCCAGCGTTACGGGGTGATCAATTTCGATGCCCAGGGCAATCCCGTGGAGATAGAGGAAAAGCCCTCCAAACCCAAGTCCAACTATGCGGTTACGGGGCTCTACTATTACGACAACGGGGTTCTGGATATCGCCGCCGGATTGAAGCCTTCGGCCAGAGGCGAACTGGAGATAACGGACATTAACCGGGCCTATCTGAACCGGGGCGAGGTCCATGTGGAGAAGATGGGCCGGGGAGCGGCCTGGCTGGATATGGGCACCACCGAGACCTTGCTCCAGGCGGCCAACTTTATGGAGGCCATGGAGACCAGGCAGGGCTTGAAGGTGGCCTGTTTGGAGGAGGTCGCCTTCCGGGCGGGCTTCATCGACGCCGCCCAGGTGAAAGCTTTGGCGGAACCTCTGATGAACAGCGGTTACGGACGCTATCTTATGGACATGCTTGAGCACAGCGCGGAGTATGAATGAAGATTATCGAAACGCCCCTTGACGGAGTCCTGATCGTCGAGCCCGACGTGTACCAAGACAAGCGGGGCTTTTTCATGGAGACCCACAACCTGAGGCGCTACCGCGAGGCCGGACTGAATCATGTTTTTGTCCAGGACAACCTTTCTTATTCCGTCCGGGGAACCCTGCGGGGTATGCATTACCAGTTAAACAAGCCCCAGGCCAAGCTGGTCCAGGCCATCGCCGGCCGGATCTACGACGTGGTGATCGATATCAGGATCGGTTCACCCACCTTTAAAAAATGGTTCGGGGTGGAACTCTCCCAGGAGAATAAAAAACAGCTTTTTGTGGGGCACGGCCTGGCTCACGGGTTTTGCGTTCTCTCTGAAGCTGCCGTGGTGACCTACAAGTGTACCGATTTCTACGACCCCCACGACGAAGGCGGCCTGTTGTGGTCGGACCCCGAGTTGAGCATAGATTGGCCTGTCTCGGATCCCCTCCTTTCACCCAAGGACGGAGCCTCTCCCAAAATATCGGAACTGGTCTCGGACAGGCTGCCCAGATACCGTTGATCCGACCCCGCAAGGGCAGGGCGTGACCTCGGATACGGCCCTGGTTCCTGGGGTGGACGGAGAAGGGGGCGATAGCCGCTCCGACCCGCCATGCAGGTGCGGCCCTGCCCCAGGATCAATACATAAAACCGACGGCACTCCGATTTTCCGGCCTGCCCAAGACGATCTTATTGTGGTATATTCGGCCGATTGGCCGGACCGATCTGACCCGCTGATCAGGTAGGTGGATGATTTTATTGATTAAGGTGGAGATGGTAATTAAGCATGCCCGATAACGGACAGCATGGCCGTATTTTTGTTTTCGGCGATGTTCATGGCCATATTGATAAGCTCAACGCGCTGCTGGACCGGATCCGGCTCGTGTTCCGCCCCAAAGTGGATAAATACATTTTTGTGGGCGATTATATCGACAAGGGACCTGATTCCAAAAAGGTGGTGGAGCGGCTTGTGGGGCTGGCGGCCTCCGGGGTTAAAACCGTTTTTCTGGTGGGTAACCACGAATCCATGCTCCTGGACGACTATCTGACCGGGAGAAGGCCCCACTTTTTTCTGGACAACGGCGGACTCTCGACTCTGAAATCATACGGACTGCACAAGACCAAGCCCAAGGACACCCGTTTCCCCCCCAGCCACGCCAGGTTCTTTAATAACCTGCGTCTCTACCACCGGGAGGGGGGATACCTCTTTGTCCACGCCGGGCTGAGGCCGGGAATCCCCCTTAAGGAGCAGTCGGTCCGCGACCTGCTTTGGATCAGAGAGGAGTTTTTCCAGGAGGATTACGATTGGGAGGAGTACGTCATCTTCGGCCACACCCCTTTTCATAACCCCTTTGTCCAGGGAAAGTTGATCGGCATTGACACAGGGGTGGAGTTCGGCGGCCCTCTGACCTGCCTGGTTCTGCCGGATATGATGATAATGCAGGAGTAGGCGCCTTTGCGCCTCTCTTCCATACCGAGGGTTCCTTGATTTTAAATCCGGACCAGAGCCCGTCCGCCCGGCGGAACGAGGAATCTCCCCTGGAGAGCCTCCTGTTTTGGGGGATGGTAATCCTCAGCGCCGGATACGTCTGGCTCTTTGACTGGTTTCCCACCCAGGACGGGCCCAGCCATGTGGACAGCGCGGTTGCGCTCTTCAAACTGCTGTCGGGCCGGGCCTCGATCCTGAACGATTATTACCAACTCAATCCGACCACCTACACCAACTGGCTGGGGGGCCTGCTGCTAGGGGGGCTGACCCGGATCCTGCCCCTTTTCCAGGCCGAAAAGGTTCTCCTCTGCGGTTACCTGGTCCTGGTTCCGGTCACCTTTCGTTACACCCTCAAGGGGTTGGGCCGGGGCTCGGCCGGGCTTGTCTTTTTCATCTTTCCCCTCCTCTACAGCCGCCTTTTTTTCATGGGCTTCTACAGCTTCTGCTACAGCCTGATCTTTTTTTTCATAACCATCGGCTATTGGTTCAGGCATTGGCAAAGGTTGCGACCGGCCTCCGTGGCAATGCTGACCGGGTTGTCCCTGGCGACTCTGCTGTGGCATCTGTTCTCCCTGATCATGGCGGCCCTGGTCATGGCCTCCACGGTGACGGGGGACATCCTGGTTCAGGCCGTGAAGGACTGGAAGAGCGGGGTTTTCAGCCCGGCCGGAATCTTCGGAGTTCTGGTCAAAAAGATGATCGCCCCCGTAATCATCCTTTTGCCCTCCCTGGTTCTGGTGGGGGCCTTCCTGGGCCACACCGAGGGGGGCATAACCAACTGGATCAACCCGGCCCGGTTGGCCGGGCACCTGGTGGCGGGCACGGTGATGATCAACTTCGGCTGGTGGGAATTGAGCCTGTCCGGAGCCTATATGTTTTCTCTGGGCCTGGTGGGGTGGCTGGTCCTCGGAAGCCGCGGAAGGGAGCCCTGGGGGGGCCTGGCCTTGGGCCTGGCCATCAATTCCGCCCTGGTCACACTCCTCTACCTTGTCATGCCGGACGGGACAGGCGGGGGAGGGACGATCAGTTTCCGGCTGGCCCTGTTCACCACCCTGGCGGCGATAATCCTGGCGGGCGGGCGGGTTCTTCCGCCAAAGGCCCGGCTGATAGCGGTTTGGGCGCCCCTGGCCGTATCCCTCCTGTTTCTGGTCTTCCGCTACCAGCCTCTGGCCGAGATGAACGGGTACCTGGAGGACTATCTGGCCGGAGCCGACCACATCGAGGAGGGCAGAACCATTCTCCCCGTCTCCTTTCTGGGAAACGGCCACCCCCTGGACCGGAAGCTGGCCTGGAGGGTCTATTTTTTCAGCCACGCCGGGGGCTATCTGAGCGCGGCCAAGGGAGGAGTCAACCTGAGAAACTACGAAGCCCGGATGAGCTACTTCCCGGTCATCTACAGGCCCGGCAAAAACCCCTATGTCCTGATCGGTATGGAGGACGGGGAATCCCCTGAGCCGGCCCAGCTTGATTTTGCCGGCTACCCCCGCAAAAGCGGCGGCCGGGTCGATTATGTCCTGCTGTGGTGCTACGACCCGGAACGCAACCGGGAACCGGCCTCCCTGTCCATCATGGAGCAGCTGAAAGAAGGCTACCGCCTCCGCTACACCTCTCCCAGGGGCCTGATGAGGATCTACGGCCGCGACTAACCCAAATTAAAGCGGCGCCTTTGGGCGCCCGGGGAAAAAAAAGCCGGATGGCCAACCATCCCGGGGGGCCGTGAACAAGCATGCACCGAAGCTGTTGAGCGGCAGCGGACGTCGGACCGTGTCCGTTCCCCGGAAGGGTATCAGCGGACCATAAGGTCGACAACATTCGAGCCTCAAACAGTTGACCGGATTATCAGAGGCGGGGTATGCTTCCAGGCATTCGGCAAAACAGGAGCGGGAGATAATTGACCATGACCGCGATCAACTCCCAACGGAAATACATTTTTTTGATACTCGCAGTCTGCCTGGTGCTTCGGCTTTCCTTTTGGGCGGCGGTGAAACCCTGGGACCCGGCTGTTGAAAACCGGATCGTAACCACCCACGACGCGCCCGATTATCACATTCTGGCCATCAATCTGGTTGAAAAAGGCGTATTCGAGGCCTACAACCACCGCATAACCTGCGTCCGGACCCCCGGCTATCCTCTATATGTCGCCGCCCACTATCTTTTTGCCGGCCCCAGGCCGTGGGTGGTCCTGCTGTCCCAATGTCTTCTCGACACCTTGTCCTGTTTCCTGCTGATGATCATTGCGGGGATGTTTCTGCCCCGGTCGGCGGCCCTGATAGCCGGCTTGTTCTACGCCCTTTATCCCATCGCCATATTGAATGCGGCCAACCTGATCAGCGACATATTATTTGTATTCCTGATTCTCGTCTTTGCGTATTTTGCTCTGCGGGGCCTGAAAACCGCCTCCGCATCCCTTTCTTGGCTCTATCCCGCCCTGGCGGGGCTGTCCGCCGGTTTTGCCGCTCTGGTAAGGCCCGTGGCCATTTTCCTCCCCCTGGCCGTTGTTTTCCTGTTCATCTTTGAAAAAGTCAGGCCCCGGAAAAGAGCCTTGGGGCAGTACGTCGTGGTATCCGCTTTTTTCCTGTTGGCTGTAGTGCCCTGGATGGTTAAAAATTATAATCAGTTCGGTGTTTTTTCTTTTTCCACCTCGGGAGCCTATAACCTGCTGATTCTGAACGCGGGCCCTTTGATGGAAACGCCGCCCCTGGAATCAGTGACAGATTATTACAAGTATATCTTCGGAATTATGGACCGCGAAATGGAAAAGGAGGGGTTGAACCCCGAAGAGCTCAATGATTTTCAAAAGGCCGAACAGTGGAAAAAATATGCCTTGAAGGTCATAGGGGCCCAGCCTTTCAGGTTTGTCAAAAATTATATTTTCGGTGTCGCCCACACCCTCCTCAACCTGTCCTCCTCTGAATTCGCGCTGGCCTTGAGGCGGCCCGTTAATGAAATAGACATAAAGGGGACCACCAACCCCCTTGAATTGTTCAGAAACTATTTGCGGAAAAAGGGCGGCTTCGGGATAACGGTCATGGTCCTGGTCGGTGGTTATTATGTGATTATTTACAGCTGTCTGCTTGTCGGCTTGTTTTGGGCAATCCGGCAGGGCTGGAACCCGTTATATACGATTTCCGTCATAATGCCGCTGTATTTTGTACTCGTCACCGGAGCGGCGGGATTGTCCAGGTTCGGACTGCCCGCCTATCCATTTATCCTGGTCTTTTCTGCAACCGGCGCGGCCCACTTGATCGATCGCTGGAAAAGAAGGAGCCGGAATGTATCGGCTCCCGCCTAGATGGCGGACCTCCTAAATTCCCCTCTGCCTGCTTCAGCCTTGCCAATTCAGATCCGATCTGTAAAATTAGAACCGGGATAATTAAAGGAAAAAGCTGAATTTGGCTGAAATAAAAACCATTGGAAAGATGCGGAACCCGTGGCCGGGTGCCGTTGAGTTCCGATCTGGCGCCAGCGGTATCGGATAGGAATGAACGGCTTAAGAACCAATTCCTGGGAGAGGATCTATCGGGTAGCCCCCTATATGGTCAGCCTTCTCTTGAGTTTGGCCGTGGGCTACAGCGTCGGCGTTCTGGGCGAATTCGTCTACTTTTTCGCCCTGATCGGAGGGATGGTCCTCTTTGTCCTGACCATCGAAAACCGGGCCAACGTCATGTACATCTACGTGGCCCTGGTTCCCCTGTCGAACAGTATCTATGTCCAGTCCAACCTGTTCGGCATACAGGGCATGAAGCCCTTCAACGTCCTGGGGGCCCTGGTGCTGGCCCTGACCCTGATGAAGCCGGATCGCCAGAGCGAGGCGGACCGAAGGGCGGACGTGGTATTCAACCGCTATTTTCTGCTGTACTTCGTCATATTTTTCGTAACCGTGTTGCGGTCTCTGCCCAACCTGCCCACGCTGCACCTGGCTCTGCCGGAATTGTATCCGGCGAGCGGACTCAGTCATCTGATGACCCACCTGGTCCGCCCCTCGCTCTACCTGGCTCCCATGTTGTTTATCGTCTTCAACATAGTCACCGAAAGGGAGCTGGAAAAGACCATTTGGACCGTCTGTTTCTCCATAATGCTTTTTTCCATCTGCATCATACTTCTTTTTCTCGGCTTTCAGTTGTGGTCTTCGGCGGAATGGCACCGCCATGTCCTGATCGAGTATCTGGGCTATCATTATAATTTTCTGGCCACCCACTTCATCATTATGACTCCGATCCTGTTTCAAAAGGCTCTCACCAAAAAACCGTTTTACGTGGCCGCCTTTATTTTGGCGGCCATGGCTGTGGCCTGCCTCAAATCCAGAACCGCCTACGCCATTTTTGTTTTTGCCATCACCTTCATGATGTGGGTCACCGGCCGCCGCAAGATATTCCCCATCATCGCTCTGCTGATCCTGATGATCGGGCCCTACCTGGTCCCGTCCTGGGTGATCGAAAGGGCCCTGTACGGAGTATCTTCCGGCAATATGAACGATATTACGGCCGATAGGCTGAACGCCATCTGGCTTCCCCTGATTCTGGAGCGCCTGGAGAATCTGCCCGGCTTCCTGTTCGGCCTGGGCCGTTTCTCCATGGTCCTGAGCAAGGCTCATGTTCATGGCGATATGCTCCAGGTCTACGGCGCCCACAACGCCTTTTTGGAGTTGGCTCTGGACTCGGGATTGCTGGTTTTGATCGCTTTCGTGGTTTTTCTGGTAAGAATGGGCCGAAAACTGCTCTCCCAGGCCAGGGCCCGGAAAGACGATTTTTTCTGGGCCATGATCTGCAGCTATATCTGCTTTTTCATCTCCTGCCTGACCGACCGGGTGGTCTACCCTTCCTATTCGGGCGTGTTCATTCTGATCATCACCGGCGTTCTGATCGTGTACATGAGGATTCATCCGCTTGACCCGAAGCAGCAAGGATCGGCGGGAACAAAGCCTCTTCAAGCGGCTGATCCCTCTGGAACCAATGCCGGGAACCGTCAGCCCCGCCTCAAGTTGGACGAAAAAGCCTGACCTCCTCGGCCAAAATCTGCCCCCCGCCCATTCCGCGCCCGGACGGGGGTAAAAGTATGCAGGGGCGGTTTGATTCACGGGCTCGGGTTTCCGGGCCATGGAGGAGGACGGTCGTTTTTACAACCTAAGCCGGGTCCGGTCCGCGCTTGACGGAAGAAAGCCCCCAGGCGGATGTCGCCTGGATGGATGAAACAATCCGGGGGATGGAAGATATTGGAGATATTCAGCTGATGGCCATGCTAAGAAAAAGATTCATATTAATCGTATTTTTGACCTTTATAACCTTATCCCTGACCGGTTCGGGGGTGGGGCGGTCCCCCTCCGAGAGCCACGCGGCTTCGGCCATGTTTCCCTTTGTTCTGCCCTATGACGACTCTTCCCACACTTTGATCGATATCAGCGGCTGGAACGAGTCGGCGGCCGGCAGCAACGGCTTCATCAAGTCCGTGGACGGCCATTTTTACAGCGGCGGCGACAGGATCAGATTTCTGGGCGTGAACATGACCATGGGGGCCAACTTCCCCTCATTTTCCGAGGCCAAGAAGGTGGCGGCCCGAATGGCCAAATTCGGCATCAACATGGTCCGGATCCACCACCTGGATTACCATTCCGCGCCGGAGGGGATTCTAAAGGAGGACTTGGTCACCTTTGACTCCGACCAGTTGACCCGTTTGGATTATTTCATATACCAGATGAAAATAAACGGGATCTATGTGGACCTGAACCTGCACGTCAGCCGGACCTATCCGGGCTTTCCCTCCTGGGGCGACATGCCCTCCTATTACAAGGGGATAGATCATTTTTGTCCGAAAATGATCGAAATGCAGAAGGATTACGCCAAGACGCTTCTGACCCACAAAAACAGATACACCGGCAAGCGCTACAAGGACGACCCGGTGGTGGCCCTGATCGAAATCAACAACGAAAGTTCCCTGATCCATCAGTGGCATCGGGGCAAGCTGGACAACATGCCCGCTGTTTTTCAGAGAGAGCTGGAGAGCCAATACACCCGGTGGCTGGCCTCCGGAAGTTCCGGCCAGGCCCAGGCCGCGGCCTCAACCACCGGCCGGTCCGCAGTCAAAAAGGCGCAGTTCGGGTCCCTGAGTGTCGAGGAGCAGACCCAATGGCTGGAGTTCCTCTATTATGTGGAAGAAAAATATTTTGCGGATATGAGGGCCTACCTCAAAGAAGAGATCGGGGCAGGATCCTTGATCATCGGCACCCAGGTGGGTTTCAGCCTGGCTCCCATCCAGCAGAACATGGACGTTGTGGCCGCTCACGGCTACTGGCAGCACCCCATTTTCCCCGGGGCCTCCTGGGACCCGGTGAACTGGTATGTTTCCAATATCCCCATGGCCGGATTTGAAGACGGAGGCAAGGTCAGGTCCCTGGCCTCCTTCAAGGTGGTGGGGCGGCCCTATCTGGTGGGCGAATACTCCCACCCGGCGCCCAATACCTACGGCTCGGAAGGGCTGCTCCTGGCTGCCGCCTATGCCGCGCTCCAGGACTGGGACGGCATTCTGTTGTATGAGTACAACAGCCGCACCGACGACTGGGATCCCCAGTATGTAACCGGCTATTTTTCCTTGGATTCCAATCCCGCCAAGATGGCCGTCTTTCAGGCCGCGGCGGCCCTGTTCCGGCGGGGCGACGTGTTGAGCGCCCCGGAGATAGCCGTCGCCGAATCCACCAAGGAAGCCGCTCTCGAGATCACCAGAAAATACGGGCCGGAGTATGTGAACGCCGATCGCATGGGCCGGAACGCCATGGAATGCATGTATTACCGCATCGGGATCTCCTTTGGCCAAACCGCCACCGCCGACCGGGAAAGCCTGTTGGCCGGCCTTTTGGAAAAGGTGAAGCAAAAGCTGACCGGTCTGGTCGGCCGCAGCAGCGCCCTGACCAGCACCACCAACGAGGTGACCTGGTACAGCGGGAATTCAGACGGCATGGTCACGGTGAACACTCCCAAGTCCAAACTATTTGTGGGTTACATCCAGGGCCGTCAGATCGACTTCAATGGTCTAGTGGTGAGCCCCTCTTCCGAACTTCAGGACTGGGCCGCCCTTTCCCTGACGGTCATGGAAGGGGATGGCTTTAGCCCCCAGTCCAGGATTCTCCTGACCGCGACGGGATACTTCGAGAACACGGACATGGGTTGGAAGGACGCCGAAAAAACCACCGTGGGCCAGGACTGGGGCCGGCCGCCCTCCCTGGTGGAGGGCATCAAGGCCGTCGTCCAGATGCCTTTCAGCCCGGATGCGGTGCGGGTTTGGTCCTTGGACAACACCGGAGAACGGGACCGGGAGATCGCGGTGGGCGAGAGCGGAGGTCTGGCCTACTTTGAGATCGGTCCGGAGTACGAGACGTTGTGGTATGAGATAGCGATAAATTGATCTCTGCGGCCGGTCACTTATAGCGGTTGTCATAAAGATGTTCCGATTGGAACGCCAGGATGAGACCTTGCCGCAACATTTTGATTTTGTATCGGAACGCTACACTAAAAGTCGTACTTGAAGTTTATATCCACCCCGGTGGTCTCCGGGTCGCCCAGGGTGGATTCCACGGCCACGTTGGGGGCCAGCCGGTATTCTATTTTGAATTCATTGGGCTTGGTCGGCTCCGAGTAGGCCACATACGAGAAAAACAGGTTGGGCAGGAGCTGCTTGCCCGCTTCCAGGGCCACCCCGCCCTTGGTGGAGGCGGAAACGGACATGCTGTCCGGGGCCAGCCTGTCGCTGACTATCCCCTTGACCAGTTCGGTCGCCGGTCCGCCCAGGAGGCCGATGGTCCGGGCCTGAGATTCGCCGTTTTCGCCCTGAGAGGATCCGTTGGCCGACTGACCGAAGATGAGGTAGGACAATATCTCGTCCCGGTCCATAACCGGACGGGAGGAGAGGATAAAATCCGGCTTGGTGGCTGTGCCGCCTATGCCCAGGTCGATATCCACCGAGCTGACCCTGGTGGTGGCCGCTATGTTCAGGGTCGGGTCCGGCTTCTCCAGGCCGCGAAAGACCAGTTTGCCCCGCTGGATGATGAATCTCCGGCCGAACCGGGCATAGATGCCTTCCTTGAAATCGGCCTCCCCTGCCACCCTGACGGCCTGTCCGGGATCCTTCAGTATCTGTAGACGGCCGCCGATCTTGGCCCGGAGGCCCTCGCCCTGGATAGGGGTCTTGGTCCCCAGGTCCACCTCGATGGCCATCTTCAACCGCTCCGGGGGAGCGGGGGCCCGGCGGCCGTCAGCCTGCTCATCGACCAGGATGATCTCTTCCGATTCCTCCAGGCTCGATTTGGGCTGGCGGAAATGAAGCTCCTCCAGAGTGACCTGTCCGCCGACCAGGGGCGAGGCCAGGCTCTGAGTCACGGCCAAGTCGGCCATTACCGTGGAACGGCCATAGGGCCCCAGGAGCATCTCGGCCTTGTCCAGGTCGGCCCTGAACTCCAAGGGCATATTCTCGGAAAAATCAAGCCAGCCCGAACCCTTGATCGTGCCCCCGCCGGTCTCGGCCAGGCATTCCTCCAGGCTCAGCCTGGTCCGGTCGAGCGCCAGGGAGAGCCGCCCGTTTTCCACCACCTGCCCGGTATCGGCCACTCTGAACTGGAGCCCCTGGACCTTGATCCAGCCCTTGGGGCGGGGCGCCAGATTCAGCTTAGCGTTCATTTTTCCGGCCAGCCCCTCGATTTTGGTAATGGCCGGGCCGAACCTGGCCAGATCCAGGTCCTTGATGTCGATATCGGCCTTGAGGGTTTTCAAATCGGGCCGGTAAAGAGCGGTCCGGTTGTCCCGCAAGAGAGTCATGCCTCCGGTGGCCTTCAACAGCGACTCGGCCTTGTCCCTGATCTCGGCCCGCCCCGTCATCCGCCGGTCCTTGAGGTCGGCCTCCAAAAACAGATCGCCCACGCTCTGGTCCAGGACCACCAGGCCCTGCACCCGGGCCTGCAACTCCGCCCGGAGATTCTCCGGCGGGCCGGTCACGTTGAGGTGGGCGTACAGCAGCCCCTCCTTGAAGCGATTGTCTTTCAGAGCCGCAGCCCAAGCCGCCAGGTCCAGCCCGTCGATATCCAGGCCCACCCGGAGGCTGTTCGGGTTTGGCCGGAAATCGGGGAAAACGGCTCCGGGCAGGAGATCCATCCGGGCCGTGGCCCGGAGAAAGTCCCGGCCCTGGTTTCGGCCGGCCAGGCCGGCGGTAAACCGGCCCTGGTCCATATTAAGGGTCCAGTCCACCTGGCCCGCGGCCTTGCCCAGGAGGACCAGGTCCCGGACCCGGCCCTCCATTTTGGCCGAAGGTTGCTCCAGGGAACCGCCCAGTTCCAGGTCAAGGGAGAGGAACCCCCGGTCCACATTCTCCAGACCCAGGGCCGTGGCCCAGGAACTGAGATCCAGGCCCTGCAGCCGGCCCCGGCCGGAGATGGCGCCGGGCAGCTGCCTAAGATCCAGCTCCAGGGATTGGTCCCCGGGTCCGGCCAGATGGGCCTCCGCCCGGCTCAAGGAACCCCGGTCCAGATTCAGCTCCAGGGGCTTGACCGAGCGCCAGGTTTCGCTCCCGGCGCCCTTGGGCAGGGTGATCTCCAGGTTGTTCAGGACCAGGTCCAGCCCTTTGGCAAAGTTCCCGGCCAGGGTCCATTTTGATCCGGCCCGGAGTCCGGCGGCGGCCAGGTCGAAGTCCCCGCCCAGGCCTCCTTCCGAGGAGGCCGCAGTCAGGTCCAGGTCGAACCTGTCACCCTGTCCCCAATCCGCCTGCCTTATCCGGGCCCGAATTTTTCCCGAGGCCGCTTCAATCTTGTTAAAGGGAATCTGCTCCAGGTCCAGGTCCAGGTCCACCTTGTCAGCCCGGTACCTGTCCAGGGCCGGCCCCGTCAGGGCCAGTCTGCCCTTGATTCCAGGTGTCTGGTAGGCCCCGCTGACTTGCCCCTGAAAACCGTACTTGTCCAGGGTGAAGGGCAGGGGCTCCAGGGCCAGGCCCATCTTCCGCAACTGGTCCATTACCTTTTCGGGCCGGTCCCCCTTGATTTCGGCCTGGAGGTCCAGCCGGGGCCAGGCCTGACCCTTGGTTTTTATCTCGGTCCCCAAAAAAGACAGATCAAGGCCGTCGACGAAAACCCCCTGGGGGCTGTACTTTCCGGCCAGGGCCAATTTTTTTATCTCTTTCCCGTTGATGCTGGTCCCGCCCAGATCAGCCTCGAAAACCGCTTTACGCGGGTCGCCCTTGACCTTAAGCCGGCCGTTTATGATGGCGCGCTTCAGTTCCACGGGCAGGAGGGACCACAGCCAGCCGGGCACGGCGAATCGGGAGACGTCCAGGTCCAGGGCGTACTCCTTGAGCTGTCCCTGGGCGGTGAGCTTGACCATGCCCGGACCTTCGATCTTGCCCCATGGGCTGTCCAGCTTCATGCCCGGAAAGCTCAGTTTCATCTCCCGGCCCGGCCAGTCGGCCTTGATCGGGCCGGTGAGGCGGACTGAGGAGAGATCCACCACCGGCAGATAAAGCCCCAGCAAGTCCCACAGCAGGTCAGACGGCAGGTTCAACCCGGCCAGGTTCAGGTCGGCTTGGCCCGAGGCCAGGCGACCCTGGTCCAGGTTGGCCCGGATGCTGCCGGTGATGCGGCCCTGGTCCTTGGCCAGGTCCAGATCCGAGATGACCAGGCTGTCGTTTGCCCAGACCAGTTGAAACCGGCCCGAGTCGGCCCTGGCTTTATATCCCTTTGCGTTGGTGAAGGAGACCTGGGCCCGGGCTCCCTGGGAGTCCAACCGGCCGTCCAGGTCCAGGTTTTCTATTCCGGCCTTGAACCCGGCCAGTCCGTTTAAGGTTGCCTTGGCGGTGACAACTTCGCCTTCCAGTTCCGCTCGGATCTTTCCTTTCTCGGCCCGGCCGTAGCCTTCCAGGTCCACCCCGTCCAGCTCCAGATCCAGGTTCAACGAGTCCGGAATGGTCCCCTGGAGGTCGAACCGGAACCCGGTTTTGCCCGGAGGGAGTTCCACTCCGGCGATTTTGGCCAGGCGGACCGGGTCCAGCTCCGAGACCTGTCCCGAGGACCGGATATGGAGCCCTTCGGGATCGAAATCGGCCCGAAGCTCCAGCCCGGCCTTCTGCCAGTCGCCCTGAAGGGTCAGCTTGATCGGGCCGCCCAGGTAGTCCACCCGGCCCTTGAAGTCAAAGCCGCCTTCCAGCAGGTCCAAGTCCTCCACGCCGAGCCGGAAGGCGCTCAGAACTTGATGCAAGTCCAGGGGTTCCATGCGGGCCGCGTAATCCGCTTGTCCGGTCAGGGCGTGGGGATCAAAATGGCCTTTAAGCTCCAGGGCCGAGCGTTCTTCCGGGCCGAACCCGATTTTGATCTGGGGGGCCTCGATGAGTCGGTCGGCGTACCCGCCCTTGATCTCCAGCCGCACCGGGCGGCCTCCCACCAGAACCAGGCCGGAGAGCACACCCCTGATCTTGAAATCTTTGGTAAGGTCGAAATCCACCTTGGCGGTAACATCGTTCAAGGGACCCAGGCAGGCTTGCCCCAGGGCCAGATCCAAACCCTGGAGCGAACCCCCGTCCAGGCTCGCCCCGTCCAGACTGACCCGCCACCCGTCCTTCTCCTCCCCGGCGGCGGGAGTGGGTCCGGCGGTCTCCTCCGGACCAGGTCCGGGCGGGGCAGGCGGCGTCTGGTCGGGGTTGAGGTCGGTCTCCCTCACCCACTCCGGGGCGGGCGGAGTCCCGGTTTCAAACCAGGACTCTTTGAAGGTAACCCTGGGGTTGACCGCCTTGAAGCCGGTTAAGCGGATATGGGAGTTCCTCAGGGCCAGATAGTCGATTTTGAAGCTGAGGCGCTCGACCTTTACCTCCAGGTCCTCCCGGACCATGGTCACATCGTTCCAGGCCAGCCGCCCCAGCAGGTTGCCCGAGGTGCCTCCGATAGTGATGTGGGCCTCCAGAGCCTGCTCCAGGGCGGAGAGGGATTTTTCCACCACAAGTTGGTGGCCCTTCTCGCTGCGACCCAGGAAGTAGAGCGTGGCGGCCAGGATCGCGACCAGCCCCAGAAGGGAGACAAGGATTATGAGGCCGCCTTTTTTCATTAAAAAGCCTGTCCGATGTTGAAGTGGAACTGAAACCGGCTGAAGTCAGCCTGGTGCGGGGGGTTGAGTTGATAGCCCATGTCGAACCGCAACGGCCCGACTATGGTTTTTACCCTCAGCCCCAACCCTATTGTATATCTGGTCTCGGAAAAATCCATGTCCCAGGATTGGGCGGAAAGGTTTCCGGCCTCGGTAAAGACAACCCCGCCTAGGGGCCCCCAGAGAGGGAATCTGGCTTCCAGGCAGGCCTCTACCAGGCTCAATCCGCCCAGGGGGTCGCCGTCGTCGTCCAGAGGCCCCAGTCTCTGGAAGGGATAGCCCCTGATGGAGTTGGCCCCCCCGGCGAAAAGCCTTTTATAGATGGGGATGAAGTCAGCGGGGTCCAGGGCGGTGACGTTGGCCGCCCGCAGCCGGCCCCCCAGGGTCAGCCAAGGGGCGGCCCGGTAATAGTGGCTGGTCTCCGCCTCCAGCTTGAGATAGTTTACTTCCGCGCCCATAAACCGGGGCGCCACCTCGGACCAGACTTGAAACAGGGAGCCCTGGGCGGGGTCCAGCCGGTCGTCCCTGGTGTCCCGTGAGGCTCCGAACCTGAGCGCCGAGACAAAGGTATTATCGGTTTCCTCCGGGGCGTGGGGCACTCCGATATCAAAGGGCCGGTTATATTCGGCCAGATAGCCCAGTCTGACTTTTAATCCGGCCACCAGGGGCCGCTCCAGCTGGAACAGCCCGAAGGAGCGCCGGTTGGAGAAGCTCTCGGCCTCCGTCTCCAGGTGGGCCAGCTGGAGTTTCACGGTCTGGTGATCCAGGAGAAAATGGGGCTGGAGGTAGATGATCTGGCCGCCGTACTCCCGGGAGGAGTAGCGGGCCTCCAGGGTGTGGTGGTCGGCCAGGCCGAAGACCGAGCGGGTGGAGTAGGAGCCCTTGAGCCGCAGCTGGTCCTCGGAGCCGTAGCCCACCCCGAACTCCACGGACCGCGGCTTGCGTTCGGCCACGATCACTTTCACCAGAATGGGCCGGCCCTCCTGGGAATCGTCCACCTGGTCCAGGACCGGTTCGATCCGGACCGAGAGAAAGACCCCCAGATCCATGAGCCGCTTCTTGTA
Organism: Desulfarculia bacterium; assembly: GCA_963662305.1. Lineage (GTDB taxonomy): Bacteria > Desulfobacterota > Desulfarculia. The sequence continues at coordinate 1,778,400 of OY759352.1, forward strand.
TTTTTTCAGGTATCCCAGGCTGTAGGGCTCGCCGCCTTTCCAGGGGACCTCCTTGACCAAAACCTTTTCCTTGGTCCGGGTCAGGCCCTCGAAGACCACCGGTCCCATGACCATGGCCGGGCCCTTGGCCAGGGTGATTTCCACATCGGCCCAGCCCTGGGAGGCCGAAACACGGACCTGGGCCGCCAGGTCGGGCTTGGGCCGGGAATGTTCGGCCAGATACTCCGCAAAGGCCTGTTTGGTCCGGCGGAAGGATTCCAGGCGGAAGATCCGGTCCTTGACCAGACCCTCCTCAACCATGATCTCCTCCAGATCCCGCCTTTCGCTGTTTTTAAATTTTTTCAGCTTCAGGCTGAGATCCCTGATCTTGACCGGCCGGCCCTCTTGGATCCGGACGTGGACCGTAACTCCGGGTTCCTTTCCCTCGGCCTCCATTTTGACCCGGGCCTGGTAATACCCTTCGCTGTGGTAAAGCTGGGTGATGGTCTCTTCGTCCCGGAGCAGGGAGGTGGGGTCCAACCGGGGGTATTTCTGCCAGAATTTCCAGCTTTTGGTCTGGGTCTCCATGACCTCCCTGATCCGTTTCTCAGGGAGGCCCTCGTTTCCCTGGATCATCACCTTGAGGATCTTGGGCGGTGTGGGCTGGGCCGCCAGAGGGGTGGAGAAGGCCAAAAGGAGAAGGCCGGTTATGAGAATCCGAATGAACATCAGGGGCGAAGAAGAACCTGATCCCCGAATTCGCGGGCCAGTTCCCGGCGGAGCTCCTCGGCCGCGGCTGAATCGGGCAGCTGGACCAGGAGCTCTCCTGCCCGGCCCAGAACCAGGCGTCCGAAGCGGTTCACCGTCTCTATTACCGGTTGAGGGTCCACCGTCCACCAACCCTTCATCCTCCTGGCCAGTTCTTCGCCCTTGAGGCGGCGTTCCATCACCAGGTCGATTCGGCGGTACATGCCCTCCCAGCCGATGGCGGCCTTGCCCTTGAGAACCGGACTGACCGGATCGTGATAGATCCGGCAGCGCCCCCATAGCCGCAATTCAAACATCCTCGTCGCCCCTGTCCGGACCGGCTCCCCCTCCGGGGAGCAATTCCTCTACAGCCCGGCCGTAGGCTTGGGCATAAAGTTTAACCGCCTCAACCGGCCCGGAGAACAGGGCCCGGCCGAAGTCCGGCAGAAATTTTTCCAGGGCCGCCCGCCGGACAAGACCCGCTCGTCTGTCTGTCCAGTCCAAACCCAGGGAACTGGCCTGCTTCCTTTCCCAGGTTTCTATGGCCTGGAAAAGAGCCCTCATCCGCCTAACCTGTGGGTCGCGGCCGAACTCATCCATTATAATGTATCAGCATAAGCTAAAAAGAGAATGGCGTCAATATATTGTGGTTGTTTGATCATAAGTTGTTATTCACTGTAACAGGTTTATAAAATTAGATAATGTTAAAAATTCATAAGGGCCCCGGCCAGGGAGCGGGTCGGTTCACGGAGGGGAAGAGAGAGGTGTCGGTGTGGGGCAGGAACTTGGCCGCCGAGAAGCGGTTCATGAACTCCTGGTTGACGTTCAGTTCCAGGTAGGTGATCCGTCCGTGGACCTCCCGGGCCAGGTTTCTGGCTCTCTCCGAGAGCAGGGCCAAGACCGCTCCGGACAGGGAGGAGTTGCCCAGAACCTCGAACCGCTCCGGGGGCAGGTCCGGAATCATGCCGATGATTATGGCCTGTCGGGGGTCGATGTGCTGGCCGAAGGTGCCGGCCACATAAAAGGTCTCGATCATCTCAAAGCTCAGGCCCACCTGTTTGATCAGGGTGGTCAGAATGGTGTACATGGCCGCCTTGGAGCGCAGCAGCACGTCCAGATCAACCTGGGTGAAGAGGATCTCCTTTTGGGGGCCCTCCTCTTGGGCCACCACGTAGGCCGGTCCGTCCTCGGTGGCGATGACCCGGGGGTGGCCCGGTTCCAGGAGCTTGGCCTGGATATCGATCACCCCGGCGGAGAACAGCTCGGCCACCAGGTCGATCAACCCCGAACCGCAGATGCCGGCCGCGGTTCCGTCTCCGCCCGGAATCAGGGACAGGGTCGGCTCCAGGGTTTCCCGGTCCACCCTGATCCGTTCGATCACCCCCGGTCCGGCGGGCAGGCCCATCTTGGCCACGCCCCCCTCCAGGGCCGGACCCGCAGCCCCGGCGCAGGCCATGAGCCAGTCCTGGTTGCCCACCACCACCTCGGCGTTGGTGCCCACGTCGACCAGGAGGGAGATCCCCTCTTTTTCGGCCATTCCCGAGGAGACCAGCCCGGCGATGAGGTCCCCGCCGAAATAGGAGCCGATGTTGGGGAAGACGAAGACCGGGGCCCGGGGGTTCATCTCCAGCCCCACCAGCCCGGCGGGAAAGGGGTCCGGAGAGTTGACCACCGGGATGTAGGGCTCGCGGCAGATGTGGGCGGGGTCCAGGCCCAAAAAGAGGTGGGCCATGGTCGTGTTTCCGGCCACGGCCGCTCCGATCAGGTCCTTTTGCGCCAGGCCGGCCCCGGCGGCAAGCTCGCGGGCCGCCCGGTTGATGCCGTCGACCGCCAGGGACTGGAGCCTGTTCAAACCCTCTCCCTTGGCCGCGTGAATCCGGGTCAAGATGTCCGGGCCGGCTTCGGTCTGGGGATTGGTCAGGGCTTTTTGACCCAACACCTCTCCGTTGGCCAGATCGATCAGCTGGACCACGATGGTGGTGGTGCCCAGGTCAACGGCCAGGCCGTACTGGCGAGCCGTAGTATCGCCCGGCTCCAGGTCCAGGAGGTCCCAGCCGCCTGGTTTCCGGTTTAGGAGGGCGGTGACCCGCCACTCCGAACCGCGCAGCACCCGGGAGAGATGGGGGATCAGCTCCAGAGAGACCGAGACCGGCTTCAGGCCGTAGCCCGTCCGCAGGCCCCTGATGAGGCGGTCCACATCCGCCGTATTGTCGGCCAGGCTGGGTGGTTCCAGATCCAGAAAACGCTTCACTGCCAGGGGGGTATGCTCCATGAGGCAAGTTAATACCATCCTTGGTCTCCGGCTTCAAGGCCCAGCCGGTCCCTTTCCCGGCTTTTGTTGCGCCGGTGTCGCTGTTGGTTTAATATCGCCGGGGAGGTGGCGGTGGCCAAAAAAAGAAAGACCAAGACTTCGAAACCCAGGGAAAGCCTGAGCCCGGAGCAGCAGGCCGGGCTGGAGGCCTGGCTGCAGGGGATAGGGCAGGGGGCCGAGGAGGCCCTGATCAGCCTCACCGAGAGGGCCGGGACGGACCCGGATCTGGCCCTGGCCATGATCCAGGGACTGGGCCGCTCGGAGAGCCCCGAGGCCGGCTGGCTGGCCAACAGGGCAGCCCAGGTTCTGGCGTCCAAGGCCCTGCGCAAGGAGGCCAAAAAGAGCCTCTACCGCCTGGAGCAGAAGGGCCTCCAGGTCCGCGAAGAGGACTCCTCGCGGCCCATCTTCCGGGCGGTCAAGCTGGAACCCCCCTTCGGCTATCTCAGCGGCTACTACCCGGACCACAGCCAGGTTCTGTCCCTGGCCTTTCCCATGGGCGGGGGGGAAGGGTATTGCGGGGCCGCGATCTGTCATTTTGAAAAGGGCTTTTTAGAAGTGGGGATGTCCCCCCTTCGGCTGGCCCAGTTCCGCAAGATGAACGAACAGATGCAAGGGGATCTGCCCTGGCCCCAGGTCAGGCTTGAGGACGGAGACCTGGTCTGGGTCCTGGATGCCGTGTTGAAACGCCACCGGGCCGCCGGCGGGGAGAGTGGCCAGGAGACCATGTTTCTGGCCCAGTGGGTGGAGGAGCAGGGGGGCGCCCCTGAGCCGGGGTACCTTCTGCGGAGAATGGGCCTGGAGCCGGAGCCCAGGCCCGGATACGGGCCGGAGTTGGCGGAACTCCTGGACCGGCCGCCCTGCCTGACCTGGTACCCGGACGAGGAGAGATGGAACTCGGTCCGGGAGAAGGAGCCCCAGGAAGGCGGCTCCGGCCTGATCCTGTCCCCGGATCTGGCGGCGGAGCAGGAGGAGAAAGCCCTGGCCGGGGTCTCGGCCGAGCTCTTCCCCCGAGAATCGTACCCGGCCTGGAAGATCCGGCTGGAGGAGACGGCCCTGTTTTTGTACTTGAACGGCCAGGCGGAGCAGGCCCGTATTTTTGCGGCCGCGGCCGAGGACCTGGACCGGCCCGACCACCCCCTGTTCATTTCGTTGATCAAAAAAACCAAGAAACTGGAACTGGAGACGGCCGAGCTGGGACAGGACGGCCTTGCCGAACCTGTCGGCGGTTCAGGACTGATTCTTCCTCCCGGTTTGGATAAGGCGGAATAATGACTTTAGACGAAGCCCTGGAGAAGCTGGCTAAGGCCCGGGACAAGGGCGACCAGCAGAACGTGGCCAACCTCCTTTTTCGGATCGGTTGCCTCATGGTCCGCAAGCAGGAGCACAACCAGGCCCTGGAAGCCCTCCAGGAGGCTTACGACATCTGCCGGGTTCTGGGCAACGACCAGGGCAGGCTGGCCGTGGTCAAACAGGTGGTGCCTTTGCTCCTGGCCCTGAACCGGCCGGACGCGGCCCAGGCCGGGATCAAGGCCGGGCTGGAGCTGGCCGACAAGCTTTCCGACCTTTCGGCCCGGCTGGACCTATTGATCTGGTCGGCTGAACCGGTCCTGGTGGAGAATAAACCCCAGGAGGCGGTTAAGGCCCTGGCCGAGGCCGTGGACATCTGCCGGGAGCATGATGACCGGGTGGGCGAGATTCTGGTCCTGGGAAAGCTGGGCCCGGTGCTGCGGGCCGCGGCTCAGAACCGGGCCGCCCTGGAGGTCTACCGACGCCTGGCCGAGCTGGCCGGCGGGTCGGGAGATGTTACCCGCCAAGGTCTGGCCCTGGTGGGGATCGGCCAGCTCAGCCTTGAGCTGGGCCGGACCGACGAGGCCCTGGAGAATTTCACTCTGGCCGAAAAGGCCTACCTTTCGGCCGGGCTCAAAATCTGGGCCGACAAGGTCAGGGAAGAGATTGAACAGATCACAAAGACAGGGTAAGGAAGCGTTATGTCGATCAGCAAGCCCCAACCGTTGCTTTGCCCCTTTTGCGGAGCCAAGATGGCCCGTCCGGGGCCCATGGACAAGGAATCTTACGAAGACTCGGAAGGGGGAGAGTGTGTCTGCGGCGCGTTTTTCGCCATGGATGCCACCTCTCACAACCTGGGCCGGGCCATGATGGACGCCTACTGCTATGCGGTCGGAAACCTGGACCAGGCCCTGGACCTGGACCCGGACCAGGATCTGGACGAGGCCGTGGTCAAAGGCTACGACCCCAAAAGGCACAACGTCATGCCCCCCAAATCGGCCCACTATCCGGGCACCGGCGGTCTTTATTTCGTCCGGCTCAGGCCCGAGGCGGCCCAGAGGCTGGCCAGGGAAAGAGGGGAGGAGGGCTGAGCCTCGGTTCCGCATCCCCGGCCCTGGGAAAAACATGGATGGAAGCCGTGGCCGGATTTCAAGTTCGGCGTTACGGTTTGACTTATGGACAAGCCTATCATATCCTGCCTGGGAACCGATCAGAGCGTTAGGGAAGCCGGTGCAAGTCCGGCACGGTCCCGCCGCTGTAACCGGAGACGAAACCCGTAAAAGCCACTGCCGAAAATACTTCGGCGGGAAGGGGCGGGGAGTAGGATGAACCGGAAGTCAGAAGACCGGCTTTGGTCACAATCTATTCGTCCTTCGGGCGCGCGAGACGTTGCGGGGACACCAGGGTTCGAAGAAAGCTGGGTGCAGATCCCTGGAGTGGCGACTCCGGGGGTTTTTCTTTTCCCCGGAGTGGGAAAGGGATTTCCATGTGCGGAAACAGATTCTTAAACATCTCTTTAATTGTGTTGGCCGCTACGCTGATCCTGGGATTCGCTTCCACATCACCGGCCAGCGGACATGGGGAGCAACAAAAGGCTAAGAAAGGCATTCTGCTGGTCTCCTTCGGAACCTCCATTCCGGAGGCCCAGAAGGTCTACGACAACATCGACGCCGCGGCCAAGGAGCGGTTCAAAGGCGTGGAGGTCCGCTGGGCCTTTACAGCCAAGATGATCCGTAGAAAACTGGCCAAGCAAGGCAAGATCACCCTCTCCCCCTCCCAGGCTCTGGCCCAGATGGCCGAGGACGGATTCACCCAGGTGGCAGTCCAGTCCCTCCACGTCATCCCCGGCCAGGAATTTAACCAGATGCGCGAAACGGTCATGCGGTTCCAGGGGATGCCCAAGGGAATCGAGAAGATTTCGGTGGGGTGGCCTCTTCTGACCACCAACGAGGACATGCAGCGGGCGGCTGAAGCTGTTCTGAAAAATATCCCTCAGGAGAGGAAGAAAAATGAAGCCGTGGTCCTGATGGGTCACGGGACCCACCATCCGGGCAACGTCTACTATCCGGCTATGAATTACATCTTCCAGAAGATGGATCCCAATGTTCTGGTCGGTACGGTGGAGGGCTTCCCGGAAATAGGGGATGTCCAAAAGGACCTGGCCGCGGCCAAGATCAAAAAGGTGTGGCTCATGCCCTTCATGTCCGTGGCCGGTGATCACGCTCAGAACGACATGGCCGGAGACGAAGACGATTCTTGGAAATCCGTATTAACCAAAGCCGGGTTCGAGTGTCGGGCAGCCTTGAAAGGCCTGGCCGCATACCCCCAAGTCGTGGAGATCTGGTTGGATCACCTGGACACGGCGCTCAAGCACATCCAGTAAGGGGGTTTCATGAAAAAGATAGCTGTTATATTGATGATCCTGACCGCAGTCCTGGCCTTCGGCGCGCCGGCTTTTGCCGGTTCGGTGGAGATATCGGGCGGGCTGGCCCTGGAGACCAGTTGGGGCTACGAGAGCGCTGAGGCCCGGGGTGGCGACAGCCTGACCAGCCTGTACCGTTTCGGGGCCGGGGAGTCCACCCTGGGCATCGGCTACCTGTCTGACGACAAGCGGTTCGAGGGCTACGCCGAGCTGTCCATGTACGGCCGGAGCGACGGCAACACGGTGGAGACCGGGGCGGCCTACCTGGCCTACAACGCTGGGATGTGGTCCGTGATGCTGGGCTTCGACGGTCACACCTCGGACACCTTCGGCCCTGGCCAGTGCCTGGACGACGGGGCGGCGTTGGAGGGCTACGGCAACAGCGTGCTGGACACCAACGAGCAGATCCGGTTCACCTACGGCGAGAAATACAAGTTCCAGTTCGGCTTAGACGCGCCCTACAAGGAGAGCGTTTGGGAGGGCGGCGATTCCTATCACCAGCTGCCGGGATTCACCGGGGCCATGGAGCTGAGCTTCGGCAACGTGGTGATCCACCCCTGGGCCCACTTCGAGTACGTGCAGTGGAAGGGCGACGAGGTCGAGGACAACTACTACTCCCTGGACATGGGTCTGGAGATCAACGGCGACTTCGGGCTGGTGGGTTTTACCGCGGCCATCAACTACGGCATCAACACGGCCCAGAACGGGTCGTTGGTGAGCGCCGATCCTCTGCTGATCGACAATGTGGTGGAGAGCGACGTGAAGCAGCTGGGCGTTTGGGGCGAGCTTAGGGTCGGGGGTCTTTCCCTGGGCGCGGGCTACACCACGGCCAGCCGGGACGACTGGGGGAACGACCCCTACGCCATGGGGGCCTACGCCAACTACGCCATCGAATTCGGGATGATCACCTTCATTCCCGAGGTGGCCTGGTTCAACCACGGCGAGGACGAGACCGGGGCCGATCAGGGCGACACGGTCCTCTTCGGCCTGTGGTCCCAGATGGAATTCTGATAACCCGACCGGGCCCGGAATCCCGGGCCCGGTTAACCAAAGACCAGGATAACGGTCTTGACCAAAAGGGCTGACCAATTCAATCCCGTTCTGCTGATCGGGCTTCTTTCCGCGGGACTGATCCTCCTCATCCTGATCTCCACCGGCCTGGGCTTCATGGCCGTCTCCCCGGTCCAGGTGGCCCGCATTATCCTGAGCAGGATATTCAACCTGCCGGACCTGATCCGGGGGCTGGAGGAGTCCCAGATTCTGGTGGTCACCCAGGTCCGGCTGCCCCGGATCCTTACCTCGGCCCTGGTGGGCTCGGGCCTGGCCATGGCCGGGGCCGTGTTCCAGGGTCTTCTCCTGAACCCCCTGGCCGACCCCTACACCCTGGGCGTTTCGGCCGGCGCGGCCTTTGGCGCCTCCCTGGCCATTCTGCTGGGAACCCCTCTGCTGGGGCTCTACACCATTCCTTTCCTGGCCTTTGTTTTCGCCCTGGCCACCCTGGGGGTGGTTCTCTGGCTGGCCGCCGGAGGGGAGAGATACTCCTCCCAGAACCTGATCCTCTCCGGGGTGATCGTGGCCGCCATCCTGGCCGCGGGCATCGGGCTCATAAAGCACCTGGCCGACGAGCGGGTCTCGGTGATCATCTTCTGGCTCATGGGCAGCTTCGCGGCCAAGAGCTGGTGGGAGGTGGTCCTAACCTTGGCCGTGGTTCTGGCGGGCGGAGGGGTGACCATATATTTCGCCCGGGATCTGAACATCCTCTCCCTGGGCGACAAGAGCGCCGCCTCCCTGGGCGTGGAGACCCAACAGACCAGACTGATCCTGCTCATCGTCACCTCCCTGATGACCGCGGTCTGCGTCTCGGTCTCGGGCATCATCGGCTTCGTGGGCCTGGTGGTCCCCCATCTGATGCGGTTCATCATCGGCCCGGACAACCGGATGCTTCTGCCCGTCTCGGCCCTGGGCGGGGCCCTGCTCCTCCTGGGGGCGGACACCCTGACCCGCACGGCCCTGTCCCACGAGGTGCCCATCGGGGTTCTGACCGCCCTGATCGGAGGGCCCTACTTCTGCTACATCTTCAGGAAAAGGCAGCTGGGGAGGATGAATGACTGAGCCCCCGGCCTTCAGCCTCTTGGGAGTGGACTTTTCCTACGGTCCAGCGACGGTGATCAGGGACATCCGAATGGAGCTGGCCCAGGGCTCCTTTCACGCCGTCCTGGGCCCCAACGGAGCCGGCAAGTCCACCCTTCTGGACCTGTTCCTTGGCTTCAAAAAACCGGAGAAGGGAGAACTCTCCTTTTTGGGCCGCCCCCTGGCCGCTTACAGCCGGACCGAGCTGGCCCGGCTCATGGCCCTGGTCCCCCAAGAGTATGCCGTTCAGTTTCCTTTCACCGTGCACGAGGTGGTGCTCATGGGCCGCCATCCCCACCTCTCCCGGTTCGGTCCGCCTTCCGGGGAGGACCTGGACCTGGTGGACCGGGCCCTCAAGGCCATGGACCTGGAGAGCATGGCCGCCAAGCCCATCACGGCCCTGTCCGGGGGGGAGAAGCAGCGGGTCATCCTGGCCCGGGCCCTGGCCCAGGACGGCCGGGTCATGATTCTGGACGAACCCACGGCCAACCTGGACATCCGCCACGCCCTGTCCACCCTGGCCCTGATCCGGGACCTGGTCCGCGACCAGGGCCGGACCGTGGTGGCGGTGATGCACGACCTGAACCTGGCCGCCCAGTTCTGCGACCAGGCCTTGTTTCTGCACCAGGGCCGGGTCCACGCCGCCGGTCCCGTATCCGAGGTGCTTACCGAGGCCAACATCGGGACCGTCTTTGAGGTGGAGTCCCGGGTCCGCGTCGACGGCTTCACCGGGTCCCAAAACATAACTTTCAGGTCCGGGAGGACCCATGAGCCGGATATCAACTAAAATATTTCTCATCCTTGCCCCGGTCCTGCTCTGCCTGGCGCCCCTGTGGGGAAGGGCCGGGGCCGCGGAGTTTGTGGACGATTCGGACCGGACCATCGTTTGCGGGCGGCCCTTCAGCCGCATCATCTCCCTTTACGGGGCCCACACCGAGAACCTTTTCGCCCTGGACCTGGACCAGGAGATCATCGGGGCGACCCGTCACGAGGTCTATCCTCCCCAGGCCCTGACCAGGCCCACCTTCCACTATCGCGACGGCCCGGAGAAATTCATCGCGGCCCGGCCCGATCTGGTCCTGATCCGGCCCATGATCTTCCAGGGATACGCCAAGCTGGTGGACAGCCTGACCCGGGCCGGGATCACGGTGGTCTCCCTCCAGCCCACCTCCCCAGGAGAAATGTTCGCCTACTGGTCCAGGCTGGGCGTTCTGACCGGCCGGGAAAAAGAGGCCGGAGCCATGATCGCCCGATTCAAGGAAGGCCTGGCCCGCCTGAAGATGCTGACCGAAGACCTGCCCCCCGAAAAGCGTAAAAAGGTTTTTTTCGAGGCCATCCACTCCAAAATGAAAACCTTCGCTCCCCAGGCCACGGCCGTGTTCGCCCTGGAGAGCGCCGGAGGGGTGAACCTGGCCTCGGACGCGGCGGTCGTGCGGGGGACCAACATTGCGGCCTACGGCCGGGAGCGGCTCCTGGCCAAGGCCGCCCAGGTGGATGTCTACCTGGCCCAGACAGGACCCATGAACAGGATCGCCGCGGAGACGATTCTGGAGGAGCCCGCCTTCAAGGCAATCAAGGCCGTCCAGGAGAAGCAGGTCTTTCTCATCGATGAGCAGATCGTCTCCCGGCCCACCCCCAGACTGCTGCAGGGGGTGCGGGCCATCGGCCGGATTCTTTACCCGGAGCGCTTCGAGGACTAGGCCCGCCTTCCCGGAGAAGCGGAAATTAGAATCTATTACAGCCGGATGGAAAGGCCTCCTCTGTTGACAGGTTACTCTTCCTTTGGTACCTCTTTATACACACGGGTGCCGATTTCGGCTTAATAGGGAAGACGGTGCGATGCCGTCGCGGTCCCGCCGCTGTAACCGGGGACAAAGGTCGCAAACAACCACTGCCCTGCTTGAGCAGGGTGGGAAGGCGCGGCCAAGAGAGTGATCCGGAAGTCAGAAGACCTGCCTGTGCCGACCGGTTGTTTGGGAATACTTGAAGCCGGTCCGCCAAGGGATTAAGTAAACTGGGTGCCATCCCTAAGCCTCGAGGGTTTAGGGTTTTTTTTTGCTTGGGAGGAGAATTGAAGGGCCTGGTCGTGGCCGGAACACAGAGCGGGGCGGGCAAGACGACCGTCAGCCTGGCCCTGATGGCCGCCCTGAAAAGGCGGGGGCTTGAGGTCCAGGCCTTTAAGGTGGGGCCGGATTTCATCGACCCCGGACACCACACCCTTATCACCGGCCGCACCTCCCGCAACCTGGACGGCTGGATGCTGGACCCGGAGGAGAATCGGGCCGTTTTCCGGGCCGCCGTCCACGGGGCCCAGGTGGCCGTGGTGGAAGGGGTCATGGGCCTCTACGACGGCTACGGGGTCAGGAGCGGGGCCGGATCCACGGCCCAGATGGCCAAGATTTTGGGGCTGCCCGTGGTCCTGGTGGCCGGGGCCCGCTCCCTGGCCGGAAGTTTTGCCGCCCTGGTGGGGGGCTATCTCCGCTTTGACCCGGATCTGTTCTGGTCCGGGGTGATCGCCAACCAGATCGGCGGCCCTGCCCACGCCGAGATCCTGCAGGAGGCCCTGGAGATGGTGCCGGAGGCCAGGCTGTTGGGATGTCTGCCCAGGGATAAGGGCATCTTCCTGCCCGAGCGTTATCTGGGCCTGATCACGGTGGAGGAGGGCGGTTTCAGCCAGGAAGTCATCTCCACCCTGGCCAGGTGGTTGGAAAATAATCTGGACCTGGACCTGCTCTTGGAAAGCCTGCCCCAGGTGGACCTGGAGTCGTTTCCAAAGCGTTCCGCCCCCCCTGTCCAAAAGGGAGAGAAGGTGCTCCTGGCCGTGGCCAGGGACCAGGCCTTTTGTTTTTACTACCAGGAAAACCTGGACCGCCTGGAGGCCGCCGGGGCCGAACTGGTCTTTTTCTCGCCCCTGAAATCCTCCCGGCTGCCCGGTGGCGTCAAGGGGCTTTACCTGGGCGGAGGATATCCGGAGCTGTTCGCCCAAACCCTGTCCGGCCAAAAGGAGCTGCTTCAGGAAATAGCGGCCAAGGGCCGGGCCGGAATGCCCATCTATGCCGAATGCGGAGGGATGATGTGTCTGGGCCGGGACATGGCGGACCAGAAAGGGCGAATCTGGCCCATGGCCGGGTTGCTGGACATCAGAACCAGGATGCTTCAACGGCTTTCCTCCCTGGGCTACCGGGAGGTGGAGTTCAACCGGGATGTTCCCCTGGGCAATAGGGGTTGGAAAGCCAGGGGGCATGAGTTCCATTATTCGGAAATATGGGAGCGGGGCCAGGACGGGAGCACAGACCAGGATGCCTACCTGGTCGGTTCCAGGAAAGGCGTTCTGACCGACACCTATGGCTTTCTGTTCCGGAACACCCTGGCCAGCTATATCCACCTTCATTTCGGCAGCAACCCGGACCTGGCCCCCAATTTCGTGGACCAATGCCGGGCCTGGAAAGGATGATATGGGAGCTTGGAACCTGAAACCGGACGAGATCGAGGCCCGGAGCTTCGCCATCATAGACCAAGAGGCCGGGGAGCACGGCTTCGGGCCGGAGGAGTGGTCGGTGGTAAGAAGAATGATTCATACCTCGGCCGACTTCGATTATGTGAAGAACGTCCGGATACAGGCCCGGGCCCTGGAAAGCGGCAAGGCCGCCCTGAAGGGCGGGGCCAGGATCGTGACCGACACCCGCATGGCCCAGATGGGTATCCCCTTGAGGAGGCTGGAGCCTTTCGGGGCCTCGGTCCAGTGCCTCATGGACGACCATAGGGTGGCCGAACAGGCCCGAAAGAACGGCACTACCCGGGCCGTGGCCGCGGTGGACCTGGCCGTGGAGAACGGGCCGCCGGAAATATTCGTGATCGGCAATGCGCCCACGGCTCTGTTCCGGCTCATGGAGCACATCCAGGCCGGGCGGGCGGCCCCGGCCCTGGTGGTGGGCCTGCCCGTGGGATTCGTCAACGCGGCCGAGTCCAAGGAGGCCCTGGCCGGCCTGGATATACCCCACATAACCGCCCTGGGCCGCAAGGGCGGTTCCAATGTGGCCGCCAGCGTAATCAATGCCCTGGCCGAACTTTGCCTCGAGGAGTCCGTTAGATGAGCGACAATAACAAGGGAACCCTTTACGGGGTGGGGGTCGGCCCGGGCGATCCCATGCTTTTGACCAGGCTGGCCGTGGAGGTCATCTCCAAGGCGAGGGTGATCTTCGCCGCCAGTTCGCCCAAGAACACCTACAGCCGGGCTCTGAACGTGGTGGAGGACCTGATCCCCCCAGAGGCCCAGGTGAAGATGCTCAACTTCCCCATGACCAAGGACAAGGCCAAGTTGGAAGAAGCCTGGGAGGCCAACGCCAGGGAGGTCCTGGAGGTCCTTGATTCGGGCCAAGACGCGGCCTTTGTGACCATCGGCGATTCCCTGACCTACAGCACCTACGGCTACCTGATCCGGACCATCGCCAAGATCGACCCCCAGGCCAAGATCGAGACCGTTCCGGGAGTGACCTCCTACCACGCCGCCGCAGCCAGGCTGAACCTGCCCCTGGTGGAGAGCGAAGAGTCGCTTCTGGTCATTTCCGGGGTCAGCCGCCCCGAGGATATCGCCAGGCTGGCTCATTGCGCCGAAAATATTGTGATCCTCAAAACCTACCACAATTACGACAAGATCGTGGAGGCCCTGGAGGCCCTGCCGGAGAAAAGAACGGCCCGGCTGGTCTCCAACTGTCACCAGCCCGGCGAAGTGGTGGAGGAGGACGCCTTTTCCAGGCGGGGCTCGGAGATGCCTTATCTATCCTTGATTATATCCAAAATGGCCGAATCCGGAGAATAGACCGGCATGGCAGCCGAAACAGAGCCGGCCCCCAGGAGAAAAACCGCCCGGTCCAAGAACCTGCGGCTGGGTTTTTCCACGGGCACGGCCGCCTCGGCCGGGGCCAAGGCGGCCGTGAGCCTGATTTTGGGCCGAGAAGCCCCGGACCGGGTGGAGGTGGATCTCCCCGGAGGGCAGCGGCTTTGGATCGAGATCAGCCGGAGCGGACGGATTGCGGACCAAGCGGCCTGGGCCGAGGTGATCAAGGACGGGGGAGACGATCCGGACGTGACCCACAAGGCTCTGATCCGGACCGAGGTCAGCCTGGACCAGGACCCGGATCAGGACGAGCCCGTGGCCTTCCGGGCCGGGTCCGGAGTGGGCTGCGTCACCAGGCCGGGCTTGCCTGTGGAGGTGGGCCAGCCGGCCATCAACCCCGTGCCCCGCAGGATGATCCGCCGGGCCCTGGAGCAGGTCTGGGAAAAAGCTTGCCCCGGCCGGGAGCTGCGGGCCGTGGTCAAGATTTCCGTGGACCGGGGCGAGGAGCTGGCCCGGCATACCCTCAACCCCAGGCTGGGCATTGTGGGCGGGATCTCCATCCTGGGGACCCACGGGCTGGTCAAACCCTTCAGCCACGAGGCCTATACCGCCACCATCGACTCCTCCCTGTCCATCCTCAAGGCCGCCGGAATAAGGGAGGCGGTCCTGACCACCGGGGGTAAGAGCGAGAAGCGGGCCATGGCCCTGCGCCCGGACCTGGAGCCGGCCGCCTTTGTCCAGATCGCCGATTTTTTCGCCTATGCCCTGCGGCGCTGCGGCCGGGAAGGCCTGGAGCGGGTGACCCTGGTCTCTTTTATGGGAAAAGCGGTCAAGCAGGCCATGGGTCTGGAGTATACTCATGCCAGACAGAGCCCCATGGACTTTGTTCGCCTGGCCGGATGGTTCAGGGAGGCGGGCGCGGACCAGGACCTGACCGACCTGGTCCGGGGGGCCAATACGGCCAGACAGGTCATGGATATTCTGAAAGAGCACGACCGGATCGACCTGGTCGCCCAGGTGGGGGAGCGGATGCTGGCCCGGGTCCGGGAGTTGGCCGGTCCGGTTCCGGAGGTGAGGGCCGTAATTATCGGTTTTAATGGGGGGGTCTTGTTCCAGGACAGTCTGGGGGCTGGAGAATGAGGCCCCTGGTCTTTCTGATCGGCCTGGGCCGGGGCCGGCGGGACCTGAGCCAAGAGACGCTTGAGGCCGTGGAAGCGGCCCAGGTCCTGGCCGGAGGGCAACGGCTGTTGGACCTGTTCCCGAACCACCCGGGTCAGAGGCTGGTTTTGAAAAAGGACCTGACGGCTTGGCTGGATTCGGTGGAAAAGGCATCCCAGGAGAAAAGGGCGGCTGTCCTGGCCTCGGGCGATCCTTTGTTTTTCGGGGTGGGCCGAAAGTTGATTGAAAAACTGGGGGCCGAAAAGGTGGATGTGTTTCCCAACATCACCTCCATCCAGGCCGCCTTTGCCCTGCTCAAGGAACCCTGGGACGGGGTGGAGACGGTCAGCCTCCACGGCCGGGGCCTGGACCGGCTCTGGGCGGCCCTGGACCGGGCTGGCCTGGGAGAGGGGCGGGTGGCTCTCCTGACCGACCCCCGCCACGCCCCGGGCCTGGTGGCCCGGCGGATGCTGGACCGGGGCCAGACCGGCTGGCGGATGGCCATCCTGGAAAACATGGGCCAGGAGGACCGGAAGGCCGGGGAATACTCCCTGGCGGAGGCCGCGAGCGGGGAGTTTTCGCCCCTGAATGTGGTGGTGCTCAAAAAGACCGGAGAGCGGCCCAAATTTAGCCTGGGCCTGGCCGAGGAGGAGTATGAGCACCAGGCCGGGCTGATCACCAAGGCCGAGGTCCGGGCCGTGGCCTTGGGAATGCTGGAGCTGGGGCCGGGGCTGTGCCTGTGGGACCTGGGCGCGGGCTGCGGCTCGGTGGGCCTGGAGGCGGGCCTGCTCCTGCCCGGAGGCAGGGTGGCGGCCCTGGAAAAGAACAAGGAACGGGTGGCCCAGATCAGGGTCAATCAAAAAAAATTCCAGGCGGCCTGGCTGGAGGTGGTTGAAGGCGAGATGCCGGAGGCGCTTTCCCTTCTGCCCGACCCTGACCGGGTCTTTATCGGCGGAGGAGGCCGAAACCTGGAGGAGATAATCTCCTTGTCGGCCGAGAGACTGAGCCCGGGGGGAGTGGTGGTGGTCTCCCTGGTCATGTTGGAAAGTCTGGAGGCGGCCCGGAGAGCCCTGGACCGGGCCGGGTTGGAGGGCGAGGCCGTCCAGGTTCAGATCAGCCGCTCCGGGCCCCTGGCCCAGGGAACCATGCTCAAGGCTCTGAACCCGGTCTGGCTGGTCAAGGGCAGGAAAAAGGAAGAATTATGAGTACGCGTTATCCGGTGGTTTTTGTGGGCGCCGGCCCGGGCCATCCGGATCTTATCACCGTGGCCGGGCGCCGGGCCCTGGAGCAGGCCGATCTGGTGGTCTTTGCCGGGTCCCTGGTCAGTCCGGAGATGCTCTCCTGGTGCCGGGAAGGGGCCGAGACTTTGGATTCGGCCGGACTGGATCTGGAGCAGATCGTGGCGGCCCTGGTCCGGGGCTGGCAGAAGGGCCGCCGGGTGGTCCGCCTCCACACCGGGGAGCCCTCCCTTTACGGCGCCGTCCGGGAGCAGTATCAGGCCCTGGAGGCGGCCGGGGCGTCCTATGAGGTCATCCCAGGGGTTACCGCCGCCTTTGCCGCTGCCGCGGCCCTGGGGGTGGAGTACACCCTGCCTGAGGTCTGCCAGACCCTGATCCTGACCCGGGCTGCGGGCCGGACCCCGGTCCCGGCCAAGGAGGATCTGGCTGGGCTCGCCGCCCACGGAGCGAGCCTGGCCATCTACCTTTCCGCGGGCCAGGCCCGGAAGGTGGGCCAAACCCTGGCCCAGGCCTACGGAGCAGAGACCCCAATCGCCGTGGCCTACCGGGTCTCCTGGCCGGATGAGGAGATAATCTGGACCACCCCCCGGAACCTGGCCCGGGACATGGAGGCCAAGGGCATCAACCGCCAAGCCCTGATCCTGGCCGGGCCGGGCGTGGCCGCCCTGAAAGGCCGGGACGATTCCAAACCCTCCAAACTCTACGATGCCGCCTTCAGCCACGGCTACCGGGCCGCCAAGAGCATTGGGAAAAAAGAATAGGCGTGGCTCCCTCCCCCCCAAACCTGGCCCTCTACGCCCTGACCAGACAGGGGGCCGAGACTGCGGCCCGGTTGGCGAAGGCCCTGCCCGAAACCAACCTTTATGTTTCCGCCCGCCTGGAGGAGGACTTCCCCCAGGCCAAGAGCTTCACCCGGCTGGCTGCGGTCCTGGCCGCCAATTTCCACAAATGCCGGGGCCACGTCCTTTTCTGCGCAACCGGGATAGCGGTCCGGGCCCTGGCCCCCCTGCTCCAGGACAAGACTCGGGACCCGGCCGTGGTGGTCCTGGACCAGGAGGGCCGCTTTGCGGTGAGCCTCCTGTCCGGTCATTTGGGCGGGGCCAACGACCTGGCCCGGACCGTGGCCCAAATCCTGGGCGGACAGGCCGTGATCACCACGGCCACGGATACGGCCGGGCTGCCCAGCCTGGAGAAGGAAGCGGCCGACCTGGGCTACGGGGTGGAGAACATCAGGGCCCTGGCCGGAATAAGCGGTTCGCTGCTGTATGGTGAGCCGGTGCAGATCTACGATCCAGGGGGTTGGATGGGGCCGGTCACGGACAGGTGGCCCTCTCTGTTCCTCCCCGTGGAGGGGCCCGGTCCGGGGATGGAGCGCCTGGTCTGGGTGGGCTGGCAGGCCCTGAGCCCTCTTCCCGGCTGGCTGGTGATCAGACCCCCTTGCCTGGGCCTGGGGGTGGGCTGCAACCGGGGAACCACGGTGGAGGAGATCCAAGGGTTGTGGCAAGAGGTGGCGTCCCGTGAGGGATTGAGCCAGGCTTGCCTCCTGGCCCTGGCCAGCGTGGAGGCCAAGCGCGACGAACCGGGGCTCCTGGAATTCGGCCAAAGCCTGAACGTGCCCCTGCGATTTTTTGGAACTGAAAAATTGAACCGGATAAAAGTGCCCAACCCGTCAAAGACGGTGAAAAAGCACATGGGAGTGGAGAGCGTATGCGAGGCAGCGGCGATTCTGGCCACGGACAAGGGCTGGCTGGTGGTCCCCAAGCAAAAATCCAGGAATGCGACCCTGGCCGTGGCCCTGGCGTCCTTTACGTTGTCGGACTAGGCCCGGGCTCACCGGATACGGTCACGGGCCGGGCCAGGGAGGCCCTGGCCGACTCGGATACGGTGATCGGGTACAAGACCTACGTGGACCTGGCCGGGCCCCTCCTCTCCGGCCAGGAGATCGTCTCCAGCCATATGACCCAGGAGCTGGACCGGGCCGCCCAGGCCCTGGACCTGGCCCTCTCGGGCCGCAAGGCGGCTCTGGTCTCGGGCGGCGACCCGGGGGTCTACGCCATGGCCGCAGTGGTCTTTGAGCTGGTCCGCAAGAGGAACCTGGACCTGGGGGAGGGGCAGGGCTGTATCAAGGTGGAGGTGGTGCCGGGTGTGCCGGCCGTGACCGCCTCGGCCGCGCTACTGGGCGCGCCCCTGTCCCACGACTTCTGCTGCATCAGCCTCAGCGACCGGCTGACCCCTTGGGACTTGATTGAAAAGCGGCTGGCCCTGGCCGCGGAGGCCGACTTCGTGATCGCCCTGTACAACCCCAAGAGCCGGGGCCGGGGCTGGCAATTCCCGGAAGCCTGCGGGATTGTGGGGGAAATCCGTTCCCCGGAGACCCCGGTGGGCATCGTCTCCCGGGCCATGCGTCAAGGCCAGCGCATCCAGCTGGTCCGGCTCTCGGAGGCGGCCGATGCCGAAGTGGACATGCAGACCCTGGTCATCATCGGCAACTCCCAGAGCTTCGTTTTCGGGGACAAGATGATCACCCCCCGGGGTTATCTGGCCAAATACGACAGGTGAGAGATCCCGATAACTCATTAAAACTGAGGAAAAATTGGCCGTCCTCCTTAAGCATAAACCCAGGCTTTAAACCTTATCAGCAGTCGCACCAAGGGGGCAATAACCAGGCCGGTTTTGGTTTGAAAAAGACGGGTTGTGAAAAGGGGACACAGACAGGACAGAATCAATCCCAAAATTCATTTGGGTCGATCTTAAACCTTTGAAGGATGGCAATGGTAACGGGGACAGAAATTTCGGTCCCCGTCCCGTGGTTTTTAATCGGGTATTGAGGCCCTTTGGGGGACTTGGGGAAATCGGGCAATAGAAGAATACGCTCCGAGCCTTTCCCCTTTTGGGGGACATTACCACGATCCCATATTTTTTTAGTCTTTTAATCAGCTCCCTGTACTGCAAAGGCCCTTTAGACACCGCACGCCGGCTCGCAAAGGGCAGCCTTAGCGATAATCCAGGGCGGGACAAAGGATTGGAGTGTCTTTTTCAGGTCTGATTCCTTTTTAATCTCGACCTCTTTTTCCTCGATCGCACTGCATTCATAGAACTCTTCCCAAATCTCACTCGGAGCAGGGTGATAGAGATTTTCAATGTTGTCGTTTGAGAATGCGTAGCTGACCTGGGTGACGATCAGGTCAATTATCTCTTCGTAGGCCTCCTCATGGCTATCTCCTGTGGCCACGATATCTAACTCAAGGCAGTGGGTGGTCCAGGCAGAACCTTCCTTTTTTATGAGAATATTAAAGGCGACGACATTCCTCTGCCCTGTCATCAATTTTGCCTCTTTGTCAAAGTTAAGCCCTTGACCTCTTTATATTTTCCGGCCTTCACGCCTTCGGAATGAAGGACTTAAGTAATTTGTAGTATACTCATCGGCAGACCGCAACACAAACCTTAACAGCTTACCTGCTATTCAATGCTCGCTAAAGCTGGTTATCTCTCTCCATCAAACCTTCACCTTCTCTTCGCAAGCTTCCCTCGAATTCTTCTCTCAAGCGCAGAGCACCTGAAATCCGCTCCTGGTTGTACCAGATCACCCCTTACCTGCCCGGCTTCTCGGCCAAAGGCCTGAGATAATGGATTCCGGCCGCGCCCAGCCTGACCAGCAGAAAGGCGTTGGCTCCGCCCTCGGCGGCCCGGGAGAGGACCCCGCCCCCGATGACCTTGAAAAAGGCGGCCATGCCCTCTCCGCCCTGGGAACCGGCGTCCATGATGTGCTGGGTGGCGCTGTCCATCCACTCCTCCAGCCGGGCCGCGGCAAAGGCGTTGACGAAGATGCGGACCAGGATGGAGAGGGTCCCCACCCCGCCGGTTCTGAGCCGGTAGATCCGGCAGAGGTCTTCCATGAGCCGGTAGGCGTTGATAAGAACAATGGCGGTATCCACGAATCCGGTGGGCGCGGCCGCGGTCTTGATTCCCACCAGCCAGGCGTAGCGGGTCACCCTGCGGCGGGCGGTCTGGTCCAGGAGGACCACGAAGCGGGACTCGAACTGGTTCAGCCAGCCCTCGCAGCTCTCTTCCGAGGCTGATTTCAGGAGCTGTCTCCGGTTCTCGGCCAGCAGTTTCACGGTGGCCGGGGAAAAGCCCAACCTGGCCAGCCTGGCTTGGTCCGCCTCGCTCTCCAGCGGGTACTCCTCCAGGAGCCTGACCAGCCTCTCTTTGGCCTGGTTCAGGAGCCCGGCCGCCTGTTGGCGGAGCCGGGACCTGGCCGAGAGTTCCCGCAGGGCTCGCAGGGAGACCCGGGGCGATCTCTCCAAGCGGAAATAGGCGCCCAGGAACCTGGCCAAAAAAAACAGGACCAGGACTACCAGCAGTCCGCCGAGGACATAGCCCCCGATTTCGGCCCAGCCGGGAAGGCCGCTCAGATAGGAGATAAAGGACAAGGCCTGGACAGCCAGGACCAGCAGGGCCAGGCAGCTGAGGCCCAGGACCAGGCTGGTCAGGCCGGTTTTCCGGAACAGCTTGGCCAGACTCCAGCCCCTATCCTCGCCTCTCAGGGCCGCCTCCAGTTCCGGATCCAGCTCCTGCTCGTACTGAGAAAAAGCCTGTTCCAGCCGGCTCTCGGCCGGGTCCAGGGGCTGGGCCTCCCGGGCCTCCTGGCGGGGAGAGCCCAGGGGCTTTATCTCCGGAACAGGGCCGCCCGTGTTTTCCGCTCTTTTTTCAAAGACTGCACCGGGGCGGTTGGGATCCACCAGCCACTCATCCCCGTCCGGGCCGGGTTGGTGCCCCGGACCGTTTTTCGTGTCGCGGTCGCGTTGAGCCATCTTTCCCCCTATTCGGTCCAGTCGTCGTCGGCCAGCAGAAAATCGGCCACCGCGTTGAGCCCGATATGGGACGGGGCCAAGTCCCTCCGGGCCGGCATCTGGGGCAGCACGTCCGGGAAGTTGTATTCCCCGGCCGGCCAGTCCGGGGGCCAGGATGAGGGCAGGACGGAAGGTTTGAACTTGGAGAGGACGGACTCGCGGCCATGACCGAAGGCCGGCCTGCCCTCCAGAAAACCGTCCTGGAGGCTGGCCGTGGACTTGACCGAGGAGCAGATGAAGTACTTCACCCTGAGCTTGAGGTCCTCCTGAAGACCGTTCATTCTGGCCGCGACCATGTCCCTGAGCAGAATAAGCAGCTTCTGGCGGTCGTCGGCGTGGACTTTGTCGGCCTTGGCCGCCACAAAGGCGATCCGGGTTATGCCGGGCAGGACCAACCGGCCGCCGGTCAGGGGCTTGAGGAAAAAGGAGAACAGGCGCCCCAGGAAACCCCGGCCCGGATCGACCCAGTCCAGGAGGCTCTCCACCAGATGAAGGGCCCCATGGTAGGCTCCCAGGCCCCCGGCAAAAAGCCCGGTCAGGTCCAGAAGCACCACCAGCTCATGACACCCGGCCAGCCAGTGGGCCAGGGGCATGACCACTTTTTTGCGGTACTGGCCGTAGCGCCTGGAAAACTCCCGGACCAGGTCCGGGCGGGCCTCTTGCCAGGCCCGGTCCAGGGGGGCGAACTGACTCCCCGAATCAAGCCCCACGGCCCGCTGGGCCACCATGGCCTCCACCTCGCCGGTGCGGACATAGTCGCCCTCCGGGCCCAGGAGCAGGGAGGAGGGGCTTATGACCGGCAGATAGGCCAGACAGCAGCGGGCCAGGGCCCGGCGGAACTCCTCCGTGATTTTTTCCTCCGCTCCTTCCAGGTCCGGGGAGGATTCCAGCAGATTCAGAAAACCGGATACATAGGGTCCGTACTCCGGGCCGGTGGAGAACAGGTTGATCATCCGCTCCGACCAGGTTGAGTAGTCGTAGCCGGCCATGGGCATGTCGGCCAAGCGTTCCCCGGCCAGGTCCAGGAAGGTGAGGTTCAACACCGTGTTGGGCCAGTCTGAACGGGTCAGGGAGCAGCGGTACTGTCCGCCCAACAGGGATTTTTGGGGCCACCTGCGGCTGACCTGGAGGGAGGAACGGTAACCCTCGTAATCGAATTCCTGCCAGTCCTCCTCGGCTTGGCGGTGTTTGAAATTGCCCAGGAGAACATCTCCCCGGCCCAAAGGGAAGCGGCCCGGATCGTGGCGGCTGAGATGATTGATAAGGGAGGTTAGGAAAACGGTCTTGCCGGAGTGGTACATGCCCACCACCCCGATTTTTTTGTTGAACTCGAATAGTCTCATGCCCCGTCCCGTGGTTGATTTCAGTAATCAGGTTGCCAGATTATTGTACCAGAGACCGGGGGCAGCGGTTGATTAAAACGGGGAAAGGGGTGCTGGGCGGGGCGGAAGGTCTGTCCCCCAAAAACCCTGCCCCGCCTAAGGCGGGGCAGGGCCAAACTAAAGCCTCAGTCGGCTACCAGCGCTTGGGCCGGGGCTGACGCTCCTTGGCCTCGTTGATCTTCAGGGCGCGGCCGCCCATGTCCTTGCCGTCCAGGGCCTCGATGGCCTTGCGGGCAGCTTCGTCATCCAGCTCCACAAAGCCGAAGCCGCGGGGCCTGCCGGTGTTACGGTCAGAGATCAGCCTTACCGAGTCAACGGTTCCGTAAGCCGCGAAAAGATCGGCCACGTCGTCTTCAGTAGCCGTGAAGGGAAGGTTTCCTACAAAAATATTCATTCTATACACTCCTGATTGTTTACATCGTCTTTAAGAACCAATCGTCTGGAGTGCGGATCGGTGACCCTAAAGTACGGCACAAAAAGACCTCCCTATCTGCAGAGGCCTCTCCGAAATTCGACAGCTCGCTTTTCTTTACTCCTAAGCTGCCGGATTCCTATCTGAAACGAAATTATACACCTAACAAGACTTATAGCAAGGACTTTTGGGGTATGCGGCTGAAAAAGTAATATTGTTTTTACGACCGGAGGGCCGGGTCTTCCGGTCGGCCCGGCCGGGGCTGATAAAGTCCGCCAAACCTCCCCTGGTCCGCTCAACAGGTTCCACAGCCCCGCTCCCGGTGATCGGTGTACCACTGCCTGACCAACTCCTTGGCTTCTTTGGAGTCGACCCCCAGGTAGGTTTTTATGTCCACCTTGTTGATCAGGCCGGTCATATAGGCGAATTTGGCCAGGTAGACCAGATTATCACGGGTTCGCTCCTCAATTCTGTCCACCACCCAGTTGACCACCTCCTGTTCGCGGATAAGGGCCACCAGCCTGTCAAAACTTTCATTTAATTCCATGGCCAAAAACAAAAACCCCCCCGGCAGCGGGCCGACATTGCAAGTTCAGGAGTATATAGATAATAAAGAACAGGAGGTTCGGCAAGTCCTTCCGGTCTGATTGTTCGAAAAAGAACTTGACACCTTCTGGTAGGAGGTCTAATAACTCTTTGTTAACCTCGTTTATGGGGGAAACGGACAGAGTTAAGGAGATGGTGTATGGACGTGAAGGAAGCGCTCCTGGATTTTTTTGACAAAGCTCCTGAAAGCAAGAAGCGTTACATGATGGGCGACATCGCCAAAAAGCTACCTGATTTCAAGAAAAAAGAAATCAAAAAGGCTGTCGCTGACTTGATCGGCGAAGGCAAACTCTGCTACTGGTCAAGCGGCTCGACGACCTATGTCAGCACTCCCGAGGCCGAAGCGGCGAAGGCTGACAAAGGGGCCTAGTATTCTTATTGGGTCTTAACCAGCCTTAGAACGGACTTTTAAATCTTTATTGTCTGTGACAGGGCCAATCAGCGTATTTGAAATAGACGGGGTGGATTGAGCGTTCTCTCAATCCCCGACCAAATTCCACCATACGGCTTGTTGCTGAACTGAAAAACCGGCGGTCTGACCGAGGGTCGACCTGGACCGGGGATAGGCTGCAAGGTCAGTTCAGGACAGCTTTTGGGAATCGGGTTAAACCCCAGCCATGTGAACCGTTGAATAGGGAGGTATATTTCCAATGCCGAAAAAACATCCTACCCCTCTACTTGACGAGCTCAAGACAGGGCCTTGGCCGAGCTTCGTGAATGATATCGAACGCTTGGCAGAAGAAGGCGGGAGCGAGACCGCGGCCGACCTTTTGGGGCAACTTGAGCTGTCATACAAAGAGAAAGAGGGACACTGGAAGCACGGCGGAATCGTCGGCGTGCTGGGTTACGGAGGCGGTGTCATCGGGCGTTATTCCGACGTTCCCGATCTGTTCCCCTCAGTGGCCCACTTCCACACCCTGCGCGTGAATCAGCCGGCTTCCAAGTTCTACTCCACAGAGGCCCTCCGGTTCATATGCGACATCTGGAACCGTCGCGGTTCCGGCCTGACCAACATGCACGGCTCCACCGGCGACATGGTTCTGCTGGGAACCTTCACCGAGGAGCTGGAGCCCATCTTCTACGAATTGACCCACTCCAAGTTCGAGTGGGATCTGGGCGGTTCAGGCTCGGCCCTGCGGACCCCTTCCTGCTGTGTGGGCAAGGCCCGGTGCGAGTTTGCCTGCCTCGACACCCAGGCCATCTGCTACAACCTGACCAAAAACTATCAGGACGAGATGCATCGTCCGGCTTGGCCTTATAAGTTTAAGTTCAAGGTCTCCGGCTGCCCCAATGACTGTGTGGCCTCCATCGCCCGGTCCGACTGCTCCATCATCGGAACCTGGCGCGACGAGATTCGGATCGACGAGGCGGCCGTGGCGGCTTACGCCAACGGCGAGATCGCCGGAGCCGGCGGCGGGCACGGCGCAGACTTCAAGCTGGATATCCAGGAGCACGTGGTCGACCTCTGTCCCACCGGTTGCATGAGCTGGGACGGCAAGAAGCTGACCATCAACAACAAGGAATGCAACCGCTGCATGCACTGCATCAACGCCATGCCCGAGGCCCTGCGCCCCGGCGTGGACACCGGCGCCAGCATTCTGATCGGAGCCAAGGCCCCCATCCTCGAGGGCGCGCAGCTCGGATCCCTGATCATCCCCTTCATCAAGATGGAAAACCCCGAGGACCTGGAAAACGGTCTCGAGGCCTTCCACGAGTTTGTGGAGAAGATGTGGGAATGGTGGGATGAGAACGGTAAAAACCGGGAGCGGATCGGCGAGCTGATTCAGCGCCTGGGGCTTTACGAGTTCCTGAAAGCCGTCGAAATCGAGCCCGATCCCAGAATGGTCAAGGAGCCCAGGTCCAACCCCTACATCTTCTACAAAGAGGATGAGGTTCCGGGCGGATTCGACCGGACTATTGGAGAGTATCGTAAGCGGCACGCCCGCTAATTAGCACGAGCTGAAAACCTCAGGAGGTTTAAAGTATGGAACTGCCTGAAAATTATATGAAAGATCGGAAAACCGACCTCGGGCCGCCTAAATACGATCAGTTCTGGCCCGAAATCATCAAAAACAACTACGGCAAATGGAAGCTGCACAAGATCCTGGAGCCGGGCGTGTACATGCACGAGTCCGAGACCGGTGAAAAGGTCTACACCTTGCGTTGCGCCGGAACCCGGCTGATGTCCACCCTTCATATCGAGGACATCTGCAAGATCGCGGACCAGTTCTGCGAAGGGTTCGTCCGCTTCACCACCCGGAACAACATCGAGTTCCTGGTTAACGACGAGTCCAAGGTCGGCCCCTTGAAGGCCGTCCTGGAGGCCAACGGCTCCATGCCCATCGGCGGCACCGGCGCCGGTGTGACCAACATCGTTCACACCCAGGGCTGGGTCCATTGCCACACCCCGGCCATCGACGCCTCCGGCCCGGTCAAGGCGGTCATGGATGAGCTGTTCGAGTACTTCACCTCCATGAAGCTGCCGGCCCATCTGCGCATCTCCCTGGCCTGCTGCCTGAACATGTGCGGTGCGGTGCATTGCTCCGACATCGCCATCCTGGGCGTCCACCGTAAACCCCCGGTCATCGAGCACGGCAACCTGATCAATGTCTGCGAGATCCCGACCACCATCGCCTCCTGTCCGACTGCGGCCATCAAGCCTTACAAGGACGACGAGGGGCACAAGTCGGTTCAGGTCAACTCCGACCGGTGCATGTTCTGCGGCAACTGCTACACCATGTGTCCGGCCATGCCCCTGGCCGACGGCGAGGGCGACGGAATCGCGCTTTGGGTCGGCGGCAAGGTCTCCAACGCCAAGTCCGCGCCCATGTTCTCCAAGCTGATGGTGCCCTTCATCCCCAACGAGCCGCCGCGCTGGCCGACCACGGTCAATACCATCAAACAGGTGGTCGAGGCCTATGCCGCCGACGCCAAGCCGTTTGAGCGGATGGGTGAGTGGGCCGGCAGGATCGGCTGGGAGCGGTTCTTCGAGAAGACCGGAATCGAGTTCAGTCATCACCACATCGATGACTACCGTTTCGCTCCGACCACCTGGCGGACCACCCCTCAGTTCAAGTTTTAAGGCTGAGGAATCCGACCTCCGGTTGGAAGAAACCGAGATTAGCGAATGAACCAGCCCCGCCCGCGGCTTGTACTGAGTGCGCTCAAGGGCGGGGCCGGTAAAACCACGGTATCGCTAGCTTTGCTTGCGGCCTGGAGATCCATGGGTCTCCAGGCCGTTCCTTTTAAAAAAGGCCCCGACTACATCGACACCGCCTGGCTGGCCCGGGCAGCCGGGGCCACCTGCCGCAATCTGGACCCCTATCTCATCGGCTGGGACCAGGCCCTGGAGGTCTTTGTCGATCATACCGGTCCGGACAATTTCGCCGTTATCGAAGGCAACCGGGGGCTCTACGACGGCCTTGATGCGGCCGGTTCCATATCCACGGCCGAGTTGGCCAAGAAGCTGAAGGCCCCGGTGATTCTGATCGTGGACTGCACCAAATCCACCCGGACCATCGCGGCCCTGGTCTACGGCTGCCTCAAGTTCGACCCCCGGGTCAGTCTGGGCGGGGTGGTCCTTAACTACATCGGAGGCGACAGGCATGAGCGGGTGATCCGGGAGTGCATCGGGGAGTCGGTGGGAGTGCCGGTCCTGGGGGCCATTCCACGCCAGAGACAGGAGATGCCGGAACGGCACATGGGTCTGGTTCCCACCTTCGAGCACCCTGAGGCGGACCGCACCCTTGACTGGCTGGCCCAACTGGCCCGGGACCATCTGGACCTGGAGGGGCTGGCCCGGGTGGCCCGCTCCGCTCCGGGACTGGACGGGCCTTTGTCCCAGGTCCAAGAAGCCCGGCCAGGCAGCCCCAAGGTGCGGATAGGGGTGATCCGGGACTCGGCCTTCCAGTTCTACTATCCGGAGAACATTGAGGCCCTGGAGCAGGAGGGCGCAAAGGTGGTTTTCATTTCGGCCCTGAAGGACCGGGCTTTGCCGGAGCTGGACGGTCTTTATATCGGCGGAGGATTTCCCGAGACTCAGGCCCAAATGCTGGCCGATAACGTCTCCTTCCGCCGCAGTCTCAAGGCGGAGGCGGAAGCCGGCCTGCCCGTGTACGCCGAATGCGGCGGGCTGATGTACCTTTCCCGGACCCTGATCATGGACGGTCAGGAGTTTCCCATGAGCGGTGTTCTGGATCTGGTGGTGGATGTCCAAAAAAAGCCCCAGGGCCATGGCTACACCAGGGTCAGAGTGGACCGGGAAAACCCCTTCTATCCCCTGGGCACTGAACTCAAGGGCCACGAGTTCCATTATTCCCGGGTGGTCAACCTCACCGGCCGGGAAGAAAACCTGGCCTTCGAATCCCTGCGCGGCCAGGGCGTGGCCGGAAAAAGGGACGGGGTGGTCAAAAACAACGTTCTGGCCACCTACACCCACATCCACGCCCTGGGCACCCCCTGCTGGGCCCAGGGCGTGGTCAAGGCGGCCCAGGACCATTCCTTGCGCCGGAAATCCCGACGCTCCTGATATTTATCTGATCTTACCCCTTATATCTAACCACGAGCTATTTTCAACCCCCAACGGGGGGCTTGATTCGCCTGCGGAAAGGCTGCTTTGGGCTGGAGTCTCTACAGGTTCGCCCCATAAAAGGGGCGGCCGGACCTGACCGGTGGTTCATTCTTGACATGCCGGGCCTGCCGTTCTATCTATAATAAGGTCTCGATTATAATTGCAAAACATGAGGGGGGAACCATGTTCCGGACGAGAAAATTCCGGGTCATACAAATTATGGGGTCGGTTTTGCTCCTGTGGTCTATCCTGCTGATAAGCGCCGGAGCCATGGCCGAGGTGAACGTCTACTCCCAGACCGGCGAAGTCTTTACCGTGGACGTGAACGCGGTGAACATCTCCCACATCGAATACAATCCCGGAATGCTGATCTACACATTTTCCGGGGTGGTCCATCCCGTGGCCGTGGTGGCTGCGGACGTGGTCAGGATCGAGTTCGTCGCCTCCACCAGCGGCACTCCCTACCACATTGTGGCCCGGCACAGCGGAAAATGTCTGGACATCAACGGCGCCAGCACCGAGGACGGAGCCCTGCTGCTCCAGTGGGACTGCACCGGGGTATCCAACCAGGTCTTCTCCCTGGTCCCGGCCGGCGGGGATTACTATCAGATCGTAGCGGCCCATTCCAACAAGTGCCTGGATGTGGACACCTCGGAAGGCAACGACCACAACGGCGCCGAAGTCCGCCAGATGACCTTTACCGGCGCGGACAACCAGCTTTTCCGGCTGGAGGATGCCGGGGACGGATACTTTAAGCTCAAGGCCAAGCATTCGGAGCTGGTTCTGGATGTTTACGGCAAAAGCACGGACAACGGGGCCAAGGTCGTCCAGTGGACCGACAGCCATTCCACCAACCAGGCTTTTGAACTGCGCCAGGTGGAATAACCGACAGGGCCGGAGTGAAGATCGTCCTCTGTCCTTTGGCCGGGGACCGTTTACCCGAAGATGGCAGAAGCCGCCCCAAGGGGCGGCTTCTGCGTGTTCAAACCATTGCCGCCACGGCAACAAAAGGCCGCCAGGGGGCCTGGCGGGGAAAAGCCTGGTCTTTCCCTGCTTTTCTGACTCAGGCCGTACCGGCCCAAATAAGGGAGAGCCGGGGAAACCCGGCTCTCGTTTTAATAGGCTCCTGAAGCCTATATAGGCGCGCTGGCTCTACCTCTGGGCCGCGTAGGCCTCCTTGACCTTGGTCAGATACATGACTACCGGGCGGTAGGCCAGGTGGGACCATTTGGCAAAGGGAACCTCCAGAACCAGCATGGGGATGGCCACCATCATGTGGATGACGTAGATCACATAGGTGGGGTAGGGCCAGCCCAGGGCGATGAAGATATGGACCATGATGCCGGTGAGGGTGGTCAGGATGAGGAGAACCAGGAAAACCCAGTCGGTGGAATGAGACTTTTTGTAAACCGCCTTGGATTTTTTGATGCGCCCGACCAGGGCGTAGAAGGCGCCGTAGAGGATGGCCACCGTGGCGTAGTAGCCGACCAGGGTCATGATCAGGCTCAGGGCCTTGTACTCCGGCATGATCACGCTGTCCCGCTGGAACCAACGGATGCCCACCACGACCATCAGAAAGACCGAGGAGTAGCCGGTCATGATCAGAATATGGACCAGCCATTGCTGCCTGTCCTCGCAATCCCTCATCCTCTTCTGGGTCAGGAAGTGGAGCAGAAGGTCCTTGGCCTGGTTGACGTAAAATCCGATGGGTATTTTTTTCAGCGATTCGCCCATGACAAACTTGACGCAACGCCACACGTTGCTCAACAGGAAAAAGGTCAGGACGGCGGCCATGACCAGGTCGCCAATCTCGATGGCATGGGCCGGCCAGGCTGTATTCAGGGAGACCCGGTCGGTCACCCAGGGTCCGGAGAAGATCATCAGCAGGGCCCCGATAAAGATCCCCACGATCGCCACGGCCCCGATCTCAAAGGCTTCGGAGGTGTAGAACTTGCGGGAGAACCCGGTCCAGTCGTAGAGCGAGGTTAGGTAGCGGCGCATGGCCATCATGGTCTCGCCGGGGTCTGCTCCCCGGGGACAACGATCCGAACAGTCTCCGCAGTAGTAGCACAGCCAGGGCTCGGGAGAACTTATGATCTTATCCCTGAGCCCCAGCTGGGCGTAACGGACCAGCTTGCGGGGAAAGGGATTCTCCGGGGTGGAGAGAGGACAGACGGCGGTACAGTTTCCGCAATGGAAGCATTTATTCGCGTCGTCCAGGCCGAAGGCTTTAAGGTCTTTCATCAAGTTCGGATCAACGGTTACACTCATCCAAACGCCTCCTCATGAATCGAATTGGGCTAGGGGGATGAAACCATCCCAGAAATAAAAATCTGAAAAGGTCGCGGGTGAATAAGGCCGATTATGCCGCGACTTGAAAACACCGTGACCCAGGAAGAACTGGACCCGATCTGACGGAGGACTCCGAGGCTTTTTGATAAGCCCGTGGAATCCACGGTATTCTCTCTTACGGTAATGGAAACGCGCCTTGAAACTAATATCACAAACTTGCTCTGCTGTGGAGAAAAAACGCATGTATTCCCATAATTCTTGGCCCTGTTTTGGCTCCCCGGCGCTGCTCTTCCGGGGGGGGGGCGCCCTGGTTTTATCTTTAAACGGACTTTCCAGGCAGCCCCTCGTGGACAAACGGGGAAAAAGACTTAACCTTAAATATAGATTGCGAGATAAGAGGGAAACGTTGGCGGAGGATAGCGGCGTTTCGATAAAGGAGGCGAGAATGTCGAAAGTGGAGACCAGAACCTGCCCCCATTGCGGTGAAACCTTGAAAAAGTGGGCCGTTCCGGTAAACAGCACCTGGAGCGACGATTACCACTGGGTCTGTTTCAACGATCAGTGCGATTATTTTGTGAAGGGCTGGAAACAGATGGAGGAGACCCGGGGGGTTCAGTGTTCCTATCGCTATATGTGCGGCCAGCACGGCCAGCACACAGGTCCCCTGTCAGTTCCCCATCCTCAGATCGGCAGGAGCATGATCATAGAGGAAGAGGAAGAGGCCGTGGACGCCTAAAAATCCGTTCAGCCGGAAAGTAAGGAGGCCGATGAATGAATCGGCCTTTTTTATTTATGGTCCCTGCGGAGACTTGACCCCGACGCCTTGAACTGCCACTATTGAGTCTCTTGGAAAAGAATATTGAGGGTGGGCCACGGATTGAAATGGATTAAATACTCGGCGGCGATTCTTCTGGGGTGGGCCATCTTGTGGCCCGCCTTGGCCGGAACAGCCAGGTTGCAGAATCGAGAGTTAACCCAGCTGGCGACCACCACTTCCGACACCGGGGCGGTGGAGCCCCTGGTGGGTGGGCGATCTTTCGGTATATCATTCAGTTGCCCGGAGGACGGGCTGGCCGCCCTGGAGTTCAGAGTGGCCACCTATCAAAGAATCAACCCGGCCCGTCTGGTGATGCTGCTCTACCGCGTTCCGCCGGGAGAAAAGGTGAACCCGGATCCCGCAGGTCGCGTTCCCTTTAGAAGGGCTGTCATCGGCGCGGCGGGCCTGAGCGACTGGGGTCCGGCCAGGTTTGAATTCGAACCGGTCAAGGACAGCGCCGGAGGTAACTTTTACGCCGTGGTGACAAGTCCTGAAACGAAAGTGTTTCAATGCGTGGGCCTGGTAATGACCAAAATTCCAGGCTCGTCCTCCTGGCAGGGGTACGCCAATGGGGAGACCTCTCCCCTGGCCCCGGCCTTGCGTCTTTGGGGGAGTTCCGGCAGGGGCGGCGGCCGACGCTCCGGATGGTGGCTGATGGCCGCGGTTCCGCCCGTGGTCCTGGGCGTTGCCTGGCTCAGAAGAGGATGATGACCGCCGGTGCGGCCTTGCCCTCCAAGAAGGGGATTCAAGGGCCAGCTTGCGGTCTATTGGCAATTTTAGGGACCTCGGCGCACAGGGGGAAAGGTCCTTTTTACGGCGGTTTTGCGTCAGCACTGTATTGTGATGTAAATGAACCTAGTTATGACCAGTAGATAAAAGGGGAAGAGTCATGATTATCGGAGTTCCGAAAGAGATCAAATCTGCGGAGCGCAGAGTTGCGGCAACCCCTTCCGGGGTAAAAGCCATGACCGACGAAGGGCATAAGGTCCTGGTCGAGACCGAGGCCGGAACAGGCTCCGGTTTCTCGGACGAGGCCTTTGCTCAAGCCGGAGGCGAGATTCGCAAAAGCGCTTCGGAGGTGTGGTCCGATTCGGAGATGATCATCAAAGTCAAGGAACCGCTTGGCCCGGAATTTGATCTCATGCATCCGGGACAGATACTTTATACCTATCTCCATCTGGCCGCCGATCTGGAGTTGACCCGCAAACTCATGGAGAAAAAGATCATCGGCATCGGCTACGAGACCGTCCAACTGGAAGACGGAACCCTGCCCTTGCTGGCCCCCATGAGCGAAGTGGCGGGGAGGCTTTCGGTTCAGATGGGAGCTTACTGCCTGGAGGCCAAAAACGGAGGCATGGGCATTCTTCTTTCCGGGGTCTCCGGGGTTCGCCCGGCCCGAGTGACCGTTATCGGCGGGGGAGTGGCCGGCCTGGCCGCGGCGGTGGTAGCCGTGGGCATGGGCGCCCAGGTATCCATCATGGATGTCAGCCCTCCCCGGTTGAGATATATAGAGGACATTATGGGCGGGCGGTTGGTTACAATCATGTCCAACCCGGCCAACATCGAGAAGGAGTGCCTGGCCTCTCACCTGGTCATCGGATCGGTGCTGATTCCAGGAGCGGTCGCGCCCAAGTTGGTCACCCGCGATCTCCTGAGGAGGATGATGGACGGCGCGGCGGTGGTGGATATCGCCGTTGACCAGGGCGGCTGCATTGAGACCACCCGGCCCACCACCCATGAGAATCCGACCTTTGTGGAGGAGGGGGTGGTCCACTACTGCGTGGCCAACATGCCCGGCGCGGTGCCCCGGACCTCGACCATCGCCCTGACAAACGTCACCTTGACCTATGCCCTGGCCATCGCCAAGAAAGGCTGGAAAAAGGCCATGGCCGAGGACAAGGCTTTGGCCCGGGGGCTAAACTTGGTCGAGGGTGAGGTGACCTGCAAGCCGGTGGCCGACACCTTTGCCATGCCCTATTGCAACCCGGATTTGTAATCCGATAATTTGGGGTCGGTACTACCCCGACCCCAAATTATAGTATTGACTCTTGCTCCTGAATTGGCCATTGTGGCGTTAATAGTGGGCCCCGCTGGTGTTTAGGGGTTTGACGGTGAATAATGGCTTCTGCACTCCAAAGCACAGTGGAATTACTGAGTAACGTGACGGAGGCGTTTACGGCCGCCCTGTTCCTGTTCGGCAACGATAAAAATGAGCTGCGGATAGCCGCCTTTCACACCCTTTCCAAGAAGCTGGATGAGGATGTGGTAATTCACCCGGGAGGGGGGATAATCGGCTGGGTGGCCAAAAACGGCCAGGCGGTTAATATACCCAATTTTGATCGCAGGATAAACAGTCTTGGCATCTATGATGACGAGGAAGAGATAAAATCCTTTCTGGCGGTACCCGTGGGGCAGGAAGGGGTCCTTTCCGTAGATTCCAAACAGACCTATCTATTTACGGATAAAGATCAAAAGATCCTGGAGGGTTTCGCCCATCTGTTCCAGAACCTGGTAAAGGCCGAACGGTTAAAGAACAGGGAGAAAAGTTACGCCAAGATGCTATCCCTGCTCCATGTGGTGGATCAGACCTGCGGCCGAGCCGAGGATCTGGAGTGCTTCTGCAGCGATGTTTTGGAGGTGGTCCGGGAGTTCACCGGGACCGAATTGGGATTTTTCGCCAGCCTGGACCGCTCTTCCAAAAGGTACAGGGTGGAGAAGGCGGTGGGGTTGAGCGACCCCAATTTCGAGGGGACATCCTATCCGGCGACTTCGGGCCTTGCCGGGTGGATATATCGGGAGAGGCAGCCTCTCATACTGCGGAGAATAAGGGACAAGGAAAAAAGATCGTACGTTTTTTCAACCAAGGATCCGATCAAGAAATTTCAGTCTTTCATTGGCTGGCCTCTGGAAGCGGGAAATAAGAGAATAGGAATCATGGGTGTGGTCGGTTTGGAACCCAAAGAGTGGAACGCGGATCAGATGGCCGTGCTATCCATGACGGTGAGATGGGTGGGGGCGACCATGGGCGCCTGGCCGGATAAAGAGGGGGATTGAGAGTGCTCGGAAGATTATTCGGTTTCCTGGCCAAGGACGCGGCCATGGATCTTGGTACTGCCAATACCCTAATCTTCATCAAAAACCATGGGATTGTCCTGAACGAGCCCTCGGTGGTGGCGGTTAACACCAGCAGCAACAAGGTGATCGCCGTGGGGAGCGAGGCCAAGTCGTATATGGGCCGCACCCCGGAGAAGATCGAGGCCATCCGTCCCCTGCGGGATGGGGTTATCGCCGACTTCGACGTGGCCAGGGCCATGATTAAATATTTTTTGGAGAGGGTCCGGACCGCCTCCAGGATTTTCCGGCCCAGGCTGGTGGTTGGCGTACCCACCGGAATCACCCAGGTAGAGAAACGGGCGGTCATCGAATCGGCGGAACAGGCCGGGGCCCGGGAGGTCTATCTCATTGAGGAGCCCATGGCTGCGGCCATCGGAGCCGGTCTGGATATCGAAGAGCCCCGGGGCAGCATGATCGTGGATATCGGCGGCGGCACCACCGAAACGGCCATCATCTCTCTTTCCGCCACGGCCTACAAGGAATCCATCCGGGTGGCCGGGGATGAACTCAATGAATCCATCATCCGCTACCTGCGGTCCCAATACAGCATCCTGGTGGGCGAGAACACGGCCGAGCGGGTGAAGTGGCAGATCGGCAGGGCCTACCCCGCCGAAGAGCTGCTTTGGACCACTGTGGCCGGAAGGGATATCGTCAGCGGCATACCCAAGCAGGTCCAGATAAACGACGCCGAAATAAGGGAGGCCATGTGGGAGCCGATCCAGGCCATCCAGGACAGCTGTCTGCGGGCCCTGGAAAAGGTGCCGCCCGAGATGTCGGCCGACATAGCCGAGAACGGCATCGTTTTGGCCGGCGGAGGGGGGCTCCTGGGCGGTCTAGATCTCCTCATCCAGGAGCGCACCGGGCTGCCGGTTTATATCGCCCCTGATCCCCTTACCTCGGTGGTCATGGGGGCCGGAAAGGTCCTCTCCGACATGAAGCGATTCCGTGGAGTATTTATAAATTGAATCAAGACGATATGCTGAACCGGGGGCTGGACGTGGCTGTCCGGGCCGCCCGGGAGGGCGGGTCTATCCTGCACCAGGGGCTGGGCCGGGCCCGAGAGGTTAATCACAAGGGATTCCGCGATTTGGTGACCGAGCTGGACTTGGCCTCCCAGAAAAAGATTTTGGGGATCATAGGGGAGGCTTTCCCGGATCATCGCCTGATCGCCGAGGAAGGCTCCCAGGCCCTGGACCTGAGCGGTCCCGCCTGGATTGTGGATCCCTTGGACGGGACCACCAATTTCGTGCACGGCCTGCCCATTTACGGAGTATCCATCTGCCTGGCCGTTGACGGCGAGCCCCTGGTGGGGGCGATCTTCGACCCGGAGCGGGAAGAGCTGTTCACGGCCCGCGCAGGAGCCGGCGCCGCCCTTAACGACAGCCCCATCCGGGTCACTTCAATAAGTGAGTTGGATCAGGCCCTGGTGGTGACCGGATTCGCCTATGATCTGGAAGAAAGCCTGGACCGGGATCTGGCCAGGTTCAGCCGCATGCTGACCCATACCCAGGCGGTCAGGCGGCTGGGTTCGGCGGCCCTGGATCTGGCCTATGTGGCCTGCGGCCGCATGGACAGCTTCTGGGAGGAAGGGCTCCACCCCTGGGACATGGCCGCCGGGGTTCTGCTGGTCAAGGAGGCTGGGGGATTGGTCACCGACCTGGACGGAGGGACATTCGATCTTCTCAGCGGCCGGGTCCTGGCCGGCGGAAGAGGGATCCAGGAGCAGATGGTGGCAGTACTCAAAGATTGAGTCTGGGCTATTTTTCTGATCTATTGCTCTGGGATGTGAGCCGTCAAAAAATAAAAGATAAGGCCCCGCCCAAAGGCGGGGCTTTTCCGTTAACCTTCCCTCACCTGCTTGGCGATTTTTCTTTGACGCAGGAAGTAGAGGTCCCTTTTTCGTACCGCCTCCAGCCCTGCCTCCGGATCGTAGTCGTAGAACCCCTGGCCGTTCTTGACCCCCAGTTTGCCGGCCTGGATCATCTCCTGAAAAAACTCTGGCGTTTCGGCCATGTTGGAGAGCTTGGGGAAGAGGTAGGAGGCCACCGCGTTCCAGACATCCAGGCCGCCCAGGTCGGCCGTCTCCGCCGGACCCTGCCAGGACCAGCGGAATCCGATGCCGTATTTAACCGCCTTGTCCACGTCCCGGGGATCGGCGATACCTTCGCGGAGGATGTGCAAGGCTTCGCGAAAAAGAGCCAACTGCAGCCGGTTGCCCACAAAACCGGGAGCCTCCTTGTTGACCATAATCGGCTCGTGATCCAGTCTCTTGGCCAAGGCGTAGACCAGGGTGGCGGTGTCGTCCGAGGTCTTTTCGCCCCGGATGATCTCCACCAGAGGCACCATCTCCGGGGGATTGAACCAGTGCATCCCGCAGATCAACTCCGGCCGCTTGCAGCCCTCTGAGATGGCGGTGATAGACAGGGCCGAGGTGTTGGAGGCCAGCACCGTATCCTTTGCCGTCAGGGATTCCATCTGGGGGAAGAGCTTCCGCTTAAGCTCCAATTTTTCCGGCACGGCCTCCAACACGAACTGGGCTCCCTTTAAGGCCTGCTCCAGGTCGGTGGTGGTGGAGATGCGGGGCAGGGCGGTCCGGGCTTCCTCGGCGCTGACCAGTCCTTCGGCCACAAAAAGATTCAGGGCGTTTTTAATACGGTTGAGTCCCAGCTTTAGCTGGTCCTGGCTGATGTCGTAGAGCCTGGCCCGGCATCCGGCCAGGGCGAAGCAGAGTCCGAATCCGGCGCCCATGGTCCCGGCGCCGATCAAGGCCACATCGTGTATATCCTGCGCTTTCATGAATGGTTCGCCTCCTGTGGGGCGGCTCAATCCTGGCCGTGTTTAGCACCTTTTCCGGAAATATCTTTTTTTGAAATCTTGCGGTAGCCCTCCGGGATCTCAAAGGCGACATCATCGATCGATTCTTGCTTTATTTCGCTAAGCTCTGTTGTGACCACTCCCTGAGGGTTGTATAAAATGAATTTGATCGTGTAGTCGAGCTGTTGAGCTTTCCACTCCAAGACCGTGCCCTTTTTCTTGTCAAAAAAGGTATAAAGCGTCTTGTCGCATAGATATCCTTCATATTTCTCTGCTTCCAGAGATTTTTTCTCGGCAATCTTATCCCACTCCTGGGGCGACTTCCGCCCCAGAGGGTTGACGGAAAGCCCCGGTATTTCCAAGTACTCTTTGCGGGGCACGTTTACGATCCAGGTCAACCCCTTATCCGGGCGGCTGATAGTGATGACCGTCCCTTCTTGCCCATACATGTCCATACGCACCTTTTCCCCGGAGACATAGACGTACCCTCTCATGGCCTGGTTACCATTGCGTACGGTCAGCTTGGACTCGAACTCCGCAGCCGAAACCAGACTCGGCCAGGCCAAAGGGATCAGGAGGGCGAGAGGGATGGCCAGGGACAAAAAGGGTTTCGCCAAGCTTTTGATGTTCAAAACGGGCCTCCTGGATAAAACAAGACAGGGCAGTCCCAAAGGCGGCCCCGCTGTAAGTAAAACAAGCTGTAGCATGGATATAAGCCTCCGGGGGAGGACCCCCCGGAGGCGCATTTTCAGGATCCTGCCTAACCGACCGCACCTGCTCCGAAAAGAACCCTGGGCAGCCATAGGACAAAACCAGGGAAGTTGATGCAGAGGATCAGGGCGGTCCACTGGAGAACGATGAACGGAACCACGCCTTTGTAGATGTGGATCATAGTCATCTCCGGCGGGGCGATACCCTTGAGGTAGAACATGGAGTACCCAAAGGGCGGGGTCAGGAAAGCCATCTGGATGTTGACCGCGATGAGGGTGGCGAACCAGATGGGATGAAAGCCCAGCTCGCTGGCGATGGGGGTGAAGATAGGGACGATGATGAGCAGGATGCCGATCCAGTCGATGAACATTCCCAGCAAAAAGACGCAGCCCATCATGATGTAGAGGACCACATAGGGCCCCACATCCATGCTGAGGAGAAGGTTGGAGATGGCCTCGCCCCCTCCCAGGCCCATGAAAACGGCCTGGAAGGCGTTGCCGCCCACGGCCAGGGCCATGATCATGGCCGTGGTCTTCATGGTCGCCACGCAGGCCTCCTTGATGGACAGCCAGGTCAGTTTGCGGTAGGCCAGGGCCAGGATGACCGAGCCCAGGCAACCGACACCCGCAGCTTCGGTGGGGGTCGCAATTCCGGCCACGATACTTCCCAGAACCAAGAAAATCAGGAAAACCGGAGGAATGAGGCCCAGGAACAGGAGCCGCATTTTGTGGCCAAAGGAAAAAGTCCGCTCCTCTTTAGGCATGGGCGGACCCAGTTGAGGGCTGAACCCGCAACGGATTAGGATGTAGAGGATGTACAGAGCCGAAAGCAACAGCCCCGGAAACATGGCCGCAGTAAACAGCTGCCCTACTGAGAGGTTTGACAGGGAACCGTAGAAAACGAGCATAATCGAGGGCGGGATGATGATTCCCAGGGTTCCACCGGCACAGATGGACCCGGCGGTCAGAGAAATATTATACCCGCGTTTGAGCAGGGGGCCTATTGCTAAAAGCCCGATGGCCACCTCGGTGGCGCCGACCACACCGGCCGAAGCGGCGAAGATGGTGCAGACAAAGATAACGGCCACGCCCAGTCCGCCCCGGATGGGGCCGAGAATGACGTACATGGCCTGGAAGAGGGTTTCAGCCACCCCCGAACTATCCAGCATTTGGGCCATAAATATGAATAAGGGGACGGCCACCAGAACGTAGTCGGACATCACCCCGAAAGTTTTATTGGCGAATATGGCGAAAACTATGTCGTAGGAACCACCCCAACCGATGGTTCCGAATATTACGGCTAAGGCACCCAGGGCAAAGGCCAGAGGATGGCCCACAAAAATCGCCACAAAGAGGCTGCCGAACATCAGGGCGGTCAGTAATTCTGGACTCATTGTTTGGCACCCCTTAACTGCTTCCAATCATTAATGAAATTAGACAATCCCTGAAACAGGAGAATGGCCGAGGCAAACGGCATGACCGATTTCACCAGATAGACCGGGGGACGCCAGGTGTTTTGACCGTGTTCCCACATCATCCAGGCATCCAGGGAAAAATCCACGGAAGCGTAGGTCAGGGCCAAGACGTAGGGAGTGAAGAGCAGCCAGAAAGTGACAATCCTCAGCCATAACTGGATCTTTTCCGGAAACGCCTGGGCGATTACGTCGATTCTGACGTGGTGATCGTAGAGCATGCAGTATCCCAGGCCCAACATAAAGTGGGTGCCGTAGATATAGGTGGTCATGTCAAAGGCCCAGGTGGTGGGCATGTTGACGACCTTACGCATGAAGACTTCATAGATTACCACGCCAATCAGGGGGACGATTATAAACGAGGCGTAATATCCCACAAATTCATTGATTATGTTGATGGGATTTCTGCTTTCCTCAATGCGCTTTTCACCGGCATTGATGAAGTTGAGCCAACAGCCCAGGAACAGGCACAACAGGGACAGCAAAACTTTGATTATCGGCTGGTCGAAAAGATCGCCCAGGACGGAGCCGAACAGGCCCCACATCATGCCCAGGGCAAAGATCAGGGGAATGGTCATGGGCCTGAGGAAGAAGATAATGACCAATCCCAGGGCGGTCAGTCCTGCTATGAACCATTGGGGGTAGGCCAAGCTAAAGACCATGGCCAAGCCGACCGCGATGGGGATGACTGCCAATCTAGGCAAAAGACCGGCCAGCAACAGCGCCCCGATGATTACAGCGACCCACCAATCTTGGAATATGAGCCCGTACAGGATAAATATAAGAACAATCTGGAGGCCGCCGAGGGGTAGCCACATCCGGCCTTCCGCATTGTTTTGAGTTAGTTCCGCACCCATCCTATCACTCCACTTTCGGGTTGGTGACGCCGTTCAAATTGACGTCTTCAATCAGATCATCGCGAGTGAACGCCGGACGGGCCTTCCACCCGTCCTAAAAAACTATCCCGGGGTCTTTTTCAAGGCCCCGGGATAGTTAATGCTTCTTATTGGTAGTGGTTCTGGTACTTGGTGTTCCGCTCCTGCAGGTATTTTTCAGAAGGCCACACCGCAACGCCGCTTCTAATCTCTTTCCACTCGGCGTGGTACTTGATGAAGTTCTCCTGGGATTCGCGGATCTTCTTCACCGAGGGGTACTTGTCTTTGAGCTCCTGGATGTAGGTATCAGCCACCCGGCGGAACTCGTTGAGGGTTTCGTCATCAACCTTGATGAACTTCACGCCGGCTTCCTTGAACAGCCGGATGGATTTGGAGCTGGCCTCTTCCATGTACTGATAGAACCAGGCGTCGGTCTCATGGGCGCAGATTTCGACGATGGCCTTCAGGTCGTCCGGAAGCTCGTTCCATTTTTTCATGTTGATGAACAGGTCCATCTGGGCGGAGGGCTGATGGAACCCAGGCTCGATGACGTATTTGCAGATTTCGTGGAAGCCCATGCCGTAGGTGATGGCCGGGGAGGAGAATTCAGCCGCGTCGATGATGCCGCGCTCCAGGGCCAGATAGATCTCAGCGCCGGGGAGAGAGGTGGCGCCCACGCCCATCCGGTTGAGGATATCCATGTACCAGCCGGCGGTCCGCAGCTTGATGCCCTTGAAGTCTTCCAGCTTGGTCCGGGGCACCTTGGAGAAGAGGCCCAACTCCTGGCCGGAGTTGCCTAGGAAGAAGGGCTTGAGGTTGAACTTGCCGTAAAGCTCGTCCATCAACTGCCTGCCTTCGCCCAGCCAGTACCAGACCCCGTAGGTCTCCGCGTCCATGGATAGGGGAACTGAACCGAAGAGGACGAAAGCCTCGTCCTTGCCCTTCCAGTAGGGCGACCAGGAATGCCCGGCATCAAGAACGCCCTTGGAAACGGCGTCAAAAAGCTCGAATGCACCCACGACCGATCCGGTGGTCATGGGAGTAATGACCATACGGCCTCCGGAGACAGCCTTGACGCTGTCGCAGAAATGAACCACGGCGTCGTGGTTAACCAGACCGCCCCAGGTGTCGCTCATGCGCCATTTGATCTTTTTGTCAGAAGTAGCCCATTTTTTCTTGGACCATTCTTCGTGTCTTTTGTCAAAGACATACTTCTCATATTTTTTCTTTGGGCCGCTTTTGGCTTTCTCATCTTTTTTCTTGTCGGCCGCCCAGGTCTCGGTGGTACCCACGGCAAAGGCCAGGGTAAAGGCCACCATAAATGCTACGAGAATAACGCCGAACTTTTTCATCCTCTCCTCCAACTGAGATTTTGGTGATACAGAACAATTCTATACAATAAAGTTAGCTGCTCTCCCGGCTAGCTAATCCTCCACCCCCTTTCCTTGAGCAAAATCCTGGATCAGATAGTATTTTTCTTCGCCGGCCATACCGACAATCCCGGCCTGAACCAGGGATTCAAGAGCTCTGGGCCGGTAGTCCCTTAGTCCGAATTTAAGCCAAGAGGTCTTGGCATAGCCCAGAGGAACGGCCGAATAGACATCCGAGGCCTTTTGGCGGCGCAAGTCATCCAAGATTGAAAGCCCTGCTTTTTTGGCCTTCAGCCCGACCCCGTACCGGGTCAGGATGAAGATCAATATCAGGAACAGAATGCCTAAAA
Source organism: Desulfarculia bacterium (assembly GCA_963662305.1). GTDB lineage: Bacteria > Desulfobacterota > Desulfarculia. Next base: position 1,820,146 of record OY759352.1, read on the forward strand.
TTTGCTGGAGTATTTCCGACATGCTTTATTTACACCAATCTTTGAATTCAACGGTTCATTTAACCGATCCAGCATTTAGGAAAGTGCCGGATGGGGATGAAGGCACCTGATTAAACCGGGTTTCAAGTCATGAAATGGACAAACCCGTATGGCACTACTCTTCTTCTCCGCCCGTCAACATTAATATGGTTGCGACCGGATTGTCAACCACCGCAATATCATTCTGCTTTGTGGAATTCAGTCGGTGGCCCCGCTTTGGATTAGATTCTGAATAAATATCTCTCAGGAGGTAGGGGAAATACCCCGATCTCCTCTTTGTAAAGAAAATAAAGATGATATGGTGGTGTAAGCATGGGGCCTCGATAATTCCGGCGGGGAAAACGGGACCTCTTCACTATATTATCATGGCAGAGGTTTGGTCAGGAAATGGCCAATTTCAGTGCGCCGGCCGGAATGAGACCCTGAATCATGACCCCAAAACCAGACCCGGGGGACGGTCGGACAGAACTATCATCCGGCCCGTAAGGCATCTGTCTTGACGGAAGAAGGGGATCAATCTAATACTGATAGACTAAGTACGCCTATAACGACCAGGGCCACCCGCTGAGGCGAATTATTCGGGATGCCTTGGCCCATGCTCGGCCGGTATCCCCCAAGGAGGATCTTTAGATGAAACCGACTCCCCGCAATTTAATCATGTCAGCTTTGTATAACGGGCGGAAAGGCATCCGGCCGCCGGTGGGCAACCCTACCTCGATCGTCTGCCATGATCTCATGGACCAGGCCGGTATAGGCTTTCCTGAAGCCCATCTCGACCCCAGGGCCATGGCCGACTTGGCTCTGGCCGGACACGAGATAATAGGTTTTGATACGGTCATGCCCGAGTACAGTGTCCACCAGGAGGCGGCTGCCCTGGGGTGTGAAGTGGACTGGGGCCACAGGGACATGATGCCCGACGCGGTGACCACCCCCTACGCCGATTTTTCCGATGTTCTGGTTCCGAAAAACCTTTTGGAGAAACCGTCGATCAAGGTGGTGCTGGAGGCAATCTCCATGCTCCGCCGTCAGGTGGGGGACGAGGTGGCCGTAGTGGGCAAGGTTATGGGCCCCTGGACCATCTCCTACCACACCGCCGGGACCCAGAATTTTCTGCTCAACGTGGGCATGGCCGGCCGGGACCCCAAAAAGGACGCGGCGGTACGGAAAATGCTGGACCAACTCATGCCCGTGACCATCGCCGTTGCCAAGGCTCAGTTTCAGGCTGGGGCCGATGTAGTGGTTCTGGCCGACCACGCCACCGGCAACCTGGTGGGACCCTACCACTACCAGGAGTTTCTGCTGCCCCTGCACAAGATCATCACCGCCGAGGTGGGAGGGCCCCTGATCCTCCATGTCTGCGGCAACTGCACAGACAGGTTGGAACTGTTCGCCGAGTCGGGGGTGGACGCCTATCATTTCGAATGGCAGGTGGACGCCAAAGAGGCGGTTAAGAGAGTAGGCGATAAAATCTCCCTGGTGGGCAACGTCAACAACGCCGAGGTTCTTTTCGGCGGTACCCCGGACCAGGTCCGGGAGCAGGTTCGCTACGCGGTGGAAGCCGGAGTGAACATCATCGGCCCGGAATGCGCCATCCCCCTGGGTACACCCCTGGCCAACCTCAAGGCCATAGTGGAAGCCGCCCACGAAGGGTATTGAAAAAAGGAGATTCCCCAGATGTCACAGCAACAGTCTGTTATCCCGGAACTTCCCTTGATGTACCGCCTGACCCAGAAGTTCAAGGTACCCCCGGCCGGGGATGTAGAAAAAGAGTTGGACCGGCAATGGCGGGAGCTGAAGGGCTCCCTTTCCCTGAAACCCGGCGCTGAGATCGCCGTGTGCGTGGGCAGCCGGGGCATTACCAACCTCCAGAAAGTTGTGGCGGGGGTGGTGGCCAAACTCAAGGAGGCAGGCTGCAAGCCGTTCATCACCCCGGCCATGGGCTCCCATGGCGGAGCAACGCCCGAGGGGCAGACAGAGGTTCTGGCCGCCAGGGGCATAACTCAGGAGACCGTGGGTGCGCCTGTGCGGGCCACCATGGAGGTGGACCCCATGGGCGAGGTGGACGGCATCCCCCTGTTTCTGGACCGCCTGGCCCACCAGGCCGACGGGATCGTGCTCATCAACAGGGTCAAGCCGCACACCAACTTTGTGGGACGCACCGAGAGCGGCATGATCAAGATGATCGCCATCGGCCTGGGCAACCAGATCGGGGCCGAGCACTACCACCGCCTGTCCGTGGTCCGGAGCCAGTACGAGATTCTCAGCAAGGCCGGCACGACCCTTATCCAGAAGGCCAATGTCCTTTTTGGCGTGGGCCTGGTGGAGAACCAGGACCACGAGACGGCCGTCGTCCGCATGGTCAAGGCCGAGATGATCGAAGAGCTGGAGACCGAACTTCTGAAAAAGGCCAAGGAGTGCCTGCCCACCCTGCCCCTGGACGAGATCGACCTGTTGATTGTGGACGAGATGGGCAAGGACATCAGCGGCGAGGGCATCGACCCCAATGTGGTGGGCCGGGATGTCTGCGCCTACGGGGCGGAGCGCCCCCTGCCCGAGGTGACCCGGATTTTCGTGCGGGAACTGACCGAGGCCAGCGAAGGCAGCGCTTTGGGAATCGGCCAGGCCGATTTCACCACCCAGCGGCTGGTGGACAAGATGGATTTCCAGGCCACGGCCATCAACAGCCTGACCTCCTGCTGCCCCGAGTCGGCCAAGGTTCCCCTGACCTACCGGGCCGACCGGGACGCCTTGGCCGCGGCTTTGATGACCCTGCGGCCCTACACCCTGGAAGACCTTCGTCTGGTCTGGATAAAGAACACCATGGAGTTGACCAGCCTCATGGTCTCCCAGGCCTGTCTGGAGGAACTGCGGGGCAGAGACGATATGGAGATCGACCCCCGTGAGATCAGGCTGGAATTCGACCCGAAGGGCAATCTTCCGCCTTTGGTGGAAATGTAGGAGCGCCCGGTGGAGTATCCCAGACAATTGACCGGTCGGGTTTGGCTTTTGGGCAATCCGTATTTCTCCGTCTACCTGGTCAGGGGCGATGATTTCTCGGCCCTGATCGAGACCGGAATATCGGCCACGGCCGGGCTGGTCCAGAGGCAACTCCGGGAAGTGGAACAGGATCTGTCCAGGGTCGAGCTCCTGCTGGCCACCCACGCCCACGCCGATCATCTGGGTGGCGGACCTGTTCTTAAAAGGAACCTGCCGGCGCTCAGGGTGGCCACGGGTTCCTTTACCAAGTCCCTGCTGGACAAGCAAAAGGTTCGGGACCAGTTCAAGGCGGACGATGCCGGAGAATCGGCCCGGCTGATCCAATTGGGTGAGGTCAAGGAACCGGTGCCCGGATACGAGGACCTGGAGGGGATGATCGACCGGGTGGTGGAACCCGAGGAAATCATCGACCTGGGCGGAATCCGCCTGGAGGCCATGGAGGCCCCGGGCCACGCCGTGGGCGGGCTGGTTTTCTGGGAACCCGAACAGAGGGTTCTGTTCTGCTCCGACTGCCTGGGCTTTATTCTGCCGCCGGACCGGTTCTGCGCCAACTACTACGTCAGTCTGGACGATTACTGGGGAAGCTTCAACAGGCTGGCCGGGCTTGATCCGGCCTGGGTTTGCCCCGGCCACTGCGGGGCTTTTAGCGGGACGGACAAGGATTATTTCCTGGAAGGCAGCAAGGCCGAGATCGCCTGGGTTCTGAAAAGGGTCCGGTCCAGGATGCCGTTTAAGGAGGTTCCCCCTGACCTGGTGGAGGAGGTGCTGGAGCGCCATTACATCCGCCAGGCCAGAATGTTCAGCCCGGAGATGATGCGCTACTGCTCCGAGCTGCTGATCAGGCGGGCGGCGGAATCGAGGTTGATTCAGGGCTGACCGGGCGGTCCCGGGCCTCTCAGTGCCCCGCCTACCATGTGTCTGAATGACCTTGACGGACCAAGGAGACTGTCCTAAGATATTTGAAAGTGCATTTCAATGGATGAAACAATTGATATTACGGAGGCCTGATGAAAGAGATCAGAATACACGGGCGGGGCGGGCAGGGCTCGTTGGTCCTGGCCCAGTTCATCGCCATAGCCGCCCTGGAGGACGGCAAGTGGGGCCAGGCTTTTCCCTTTTTGGGAGGGGGCGGAGAACGGCGGGGCAAGGCCATTGAGGCTTTCTGCCGGATTTCAGAGGATCCCATCCGGATCAGATGCAAGGTCGACGAGCCGGATTATGTGATCGTTCAGGACCCCACCATTCTGGGCGAGGAGGACGTGGCCAAGGGACTCAAGGACTCGGGGTTGATGCTGGTCAACACGGACATGAACCCTGCGGACCTGGATCTGAAAGGCGGTTTCAAGGTCAGGACCTTTTCGGCCGACGATATCGCCCGCCGGATTCTGGGACGGCCCATCATGAACACTGCGCTTCTGGGGGCCCTGGCCTCGGTAACGGGCGAGATAAGCCTGGAAGCGGCCTTGAACGCGGTCCGGGCCAAGTTCCCCGGCAGCCTGGGGCAAAAAAACGCTCAGGTGGTTCAAGAGAGTTACGACCGCTTTTCGGAGGCCGCGTTATGAAGATTACGGAAGGAGCAGTGGTAAAGGGAGGCACCTCCCTGGGATACAAAACCGGCAACTGGCGGGACGAGCGTCCCGAGATAGACATGGAGCTTTGCCGCCGCTGCGGGATCTGCGCCGATGTGTGTCCGGACAGCGCGGTCCATGCCGTGGATCAGGCCGGTTCCAAAAAACCCATCTATCTGATCGACTACGATTACTGCAAGGGCTGCGGGATCTGCGCCTTTGAATGTCCGGTCAAGTGCATCCGGATGCTACCGGAGGAAAAGTGATGCCCCAACCGCCTCAAAACGCTCAAGTAATTGAAGGTTCAGAGGCCGTGGCCCGGGCCGTGGCCGCCTGTCGGCCCGAGGTCATCTCGGCCTATCCCATCAGCCCCCAGACCCACATTGTGGAAGGGCTGGCCAAAATGAAGGCGGACGGATTGCTGAAAGCGGAATATGTCCGGGTGGAATCCGAATTCTCCGCGGCCAGCGTCCTGGCCGGGGCTTCGGCCGCCGGGTCCAGAAGCTATACCGCCACCTCCTCCCAGGGTCTTCTGCTCATGACCGAGGTGCTCTACGCCTCGGTGGGGCAGCGGCTGCCCTTTGTTCTGACCGTGGCCAACCGCTCCATCAGTTCGCCCATCAGCATCCAGATCGACCAGCGCGACTCCATGAGCCTCCGCGACTCGGGGATTATCCAGTTCTACGCCGAGTCCTCCCAGGAGGCCCACGATTTGCACCTGGCCGCTTTCAAGATCGCCGAGGAGCGGGGGATTCTCCTGCCGGTCATGGTCTGTCTGGACGGCTGGGTTCTGACCCATTCCTACGAGCCGGTCAGCTTTGTGGACCAGGCCGCCCTGGACAAGTTTCTGCCGTCCTTCAACCCGCCCCGCATCCTGGATCCGGCCGAGCCCCTGACCTGGGGCTCCTATGCCGAGCCCGATATCCAGATGGAGATCAACTACTCGGTCCACCAGGCCATGCAGCAAGGCAAGCTCAGGATCAGGGAGATCCTGGCCGAACTGTCGGAGCTGACCGGCCGGGACTACACCGACCAGGGCCGGGGCGGGCTGATCGAGGCCTACCGCATGGAAGACGCGGACACTGCCCTGATGGCTCTGGGTTCGGTCTGCGGCACCATCAAGGACGCAGTGGACGATCTGCGCCGGGCCGGCAAAAAGGTGGGGTTGATCAAGCTCCGCTGCCACCGGCCCTTCCCCTACGAGGAGATCCTGGCCGCCCTTAAAGGGGTCAAGGCCCTGGGGGTCATGGAGGCCAACTTCTCCATGGGCTCGGAGGGCGCCATCGCCCTGGATCTCAAGGCCAAGCTCTGCAACCGGGCGGACAAGCCCAAGGTGGTCGACTTTGTGGCCGGAATCGGCGGCCGGGAGGTCAACAAACAGACCGTGGCCCAAATCGTGGATCAAATGGAGGCCCTGGACCAGGTTCCGGACGAACCCATCTGGTTCGACCTCAAACCGGAAATCCTGCCGTAAGGAGGGGAAGAAATTGGAACAAGCCATAGAATTCACCCATGACGACCTCTTCCTTTCAGGCCACAGGGCCTGCCCCGGCTGCGGCCTGGCCCTGGCCGTGCGGCACATCCTCAAGGCCACCGGCCCGGATGTGGTCGTGGTCACGCCCACGGGCTGCCTGGAGACCATTTCCAGCCCCTACGGCTTCTCCTCCTGGGGAGTGCCCTGGATCCACCATCTGTTCGAGAACGGACCTTCGGTGGCCACCGGGGTCATGGCCTCGCTCAAGGCCAAGGGCAAATCGGCCCGGGTGATCGCCATCGGCGGGGACGGCTCCACCTTTGACATCGGGTTCGGAGCCCTGTCCGGCATGGTGGAGCGGGGCGACGACGTGCTTTATATGTGCACCGACAACGCGGCCTACGGCAACACTGGGGGCCAGCGTTCCGGAGCCACCCCTATCAGGGCGGCCACCACGACCCACCCGGCCGGAACCTGCTCTTTCGGCAAGACCGAGCGCAAAAAGGATCTGCCGGCCATTATCGCGGCCCACAGGGCCCCCTATGTGGCCACGGCCAGCATCGGGTTCCTGTCCGACCTCCGGGCCAAGGTCAAGCGGGCCATGGAGTTCACCGGACCCCGCTACATCCAGATCGACCAGCCCTGCCCCTCGGTCTGGGGCTTTCCCACTGACCGGACCATGGAGATAGCCCGCTTGGGGGTCAATTCGGGCCTGGTGCCGCTCTACGAGATGGAAAAAGGGGAGATCACCAAGGTCCGGAAGATAAAAAAACGGGTTCCGGTAAAGGACTACATCAAGCCCCAGAAAAGGTTCCGCCATCTTCTGGGCGAGGACTGCGCTGAGGAGCTGGCCTATCTGGAACAGGCGGCCGAGGAGAACATAGAACGATTCGGCCTCATGGGAGAAGAGTGAGGGAAAGCTTATGATCTTGGACGATTTCAGGCTGGACGGGAAAATCGCCCTGGTCACCGGCGGCACCAAGGGGCTGGGCCGGGCCATGGCCCTGGGCCTGGCCCAGGCCGGAGCCGACCTGGCCCTGGTCAGCCGTTCGCCCAACCCCGAACTCGCCGCGGAGATCGAATCCCTCGGCCGGCGCTGTTTTCACCACGCGGCCGACCTGACCGAGCGGGAACAGATCAAAGGCGTGATTCCGGCCGTGGCCGGGGAGATGGGCGGGCTGGATATTCTGGTCAACGACGCGGGGATCAACCGCCGCTATCCGGTGACGGAGTTTCCCGAGGAGGAATGGAGCCGGGTCTTGGAGATTCAGCTCAACGCCACTTTTCTGCTGAGCCAGGCCGCGGCCAGGATCATGCTCGAAAAGGGGCGGGGCAAGATCATCAACATCGCCTCGGTTCTGTCTTTCCAGGGCGGGCTCTACGTTCCGGCCTACACCGCGGCCAAGCACGCCGTGGTCGGGCTGACCAAGTCGTTTGCCAACGATCTGGCCTCCAAGGGGATCAACGTCAACGCCATTGCGCCGGGCTGGTACGCCACGGAGTTGACCGCCGCGGTCAAGGACGATCCGGCCCGCTACAAATCCATTCTGGACCGGATACCGGCCGGAAGATGGGGCGACCCCAGCGAGCTGGCCGGGGCGGTGGTCTTTCTGGCCTCCAAGGCTTCCGACTATGTCCACGGGACCGTTTTGGCCGTGGATGGCGGCTGGCTGTCCTGGTAGATTAAAAGAGGATGCTATAATGGATGGTAGCGAGAGCCTCTCCAAACAGGCCTATGATCTGGGCTACAAATACGAGCAGGAAGCCCGGGGCTGCGGCCAGTGCCTTCTGGCTGCGGTTCTGGACACACTGAAGCTGGAACGGAACGAAATGTTCAAATCGGCCACGGCCCTGGCCGGAGGGGTGGCCCTCCTGGGCGACGGCTGCTGCGGGACTTACTTGTGTGGGGTCATGATCATAGGAGACATGGTCGGCCGTTCCAGGGAGAACCTGGACGATAAGGAAGGCCTGAGGTTTCAGACCTACCGTCTGGCCGCCGATTATCACCGCCGCTTTATCCAGGAGTACGGTACGGTGATCTGCCGCGACATCCAGGCCAAGACCATGGGGCGCGGCTACTTTATCGCCGACAAGGACGAGATGGCCAAGTTCGAGGAGGCCGGGGGGCATTTTGACAAATGTCCCGCGGTGGTGGGCAAGGCCGCCAGCTGGCTCATAGACCTTCTGGCGGAGAAAGACATGCTGGAGGCGCCGGGTTCCAGATGATCCGGGCGGCCGTCAAATTCTGCGGCGGCTGCGATCCGGGCTACGACCGCTCGGCCTACTGGGAGGCCATTAGAGCCCAGGCCGGGGGGCTGGTGGACTGGGTCTCCCTGGACGAGGGCGGATACGAGGCGGTATTGATCGTAGACGGCTGCGATACCGCTTGCGTTTCCGAGAAGCTGGAGTCTGGAGAGCTGAAATTGGAGGCGCCGGTCAGGGTGGTGGCCGTTCGGGACGACAGCCTTGATCCGGACCTGGTTGTAAATAAAATTCTGGGAGACCGCTTTCAGGGATAGGGAGCAGTAAATGATCAGGACCAAAGAGGATTATATCAAAAGCCTCAAAGAGCTGGGCCATGTGGTCTACTATGAAGGTCAAAGGGTGGAGGATATTACCACCCACCCGTCCTTCATCCCCCACATCAATTGCGCGGCCAAGACCTACGAGCTGGCCCTCATGCCCGAGCACGAGGACCTGATGACCGCCACGAGCCACCTTACCGGCAAAAAGATCAACCGCTTCACCCACATCCACCAGTCGGTGGAGGATCTGATCAAAAAGGTGAGGATGCTGAGGCTGATCTCCCACGAGACCGGTTCTTGCTATCAGCGTTGCGTGGGCTTCGACGCTCTGAACGCCACCTACATGACCACCTTTGACATCGACGCCAAGTACGGCACCGACTACCACCAGCGGTTCATCGAGTTCCTCAAATTCATCCAGGAAGAGAACCTGATGGTGGTGGGGGGCATGACCGACGTCAAGGGCGACCGCTCCCTGCCGCCCCACAAACAGCCCGATCCGGACGTTTTCGTCCACGTGGCGGAGAAGCGGGAGGACGGGGTGGTCCTCAGGGGGGCCAAGGCCCACATGACCGGCGGGGCCAACTCCCACTGGGTGCTGCTCATGCCCACCCAGAGCATGCGTCAGGGCGACGAGGATTTCGCCATCTGCTGCGCCGTGCCCCTCAACGCTCCGGGGGTGACCCAGATTTTCGGCCGCCAGACCAACGACGAACGCAAGGGGACCATGGACATCGGCAACGAGACCTTCGGACTGGTGGGCGGAGAGACCCTGATGGTCTTTGAGGACGTGTTCGTGCCCAACTCCCATGTGTTCATGCACGGCGAGATCGACTTTGCCGGGCTCCTGGTGGAACGTTTCGCCACCATGCACCGCCAGAACTACGGCGCCTGCAAAGGCGGCGTTTCCGACGTGCTCATCGGTGCCTCGGCCCTGGCCGCCGAGTACGCCGGGGTGGACCGGGCCAGCCACATCAAGGACAAGCTCTCCGAGATGATTCATCTGGCCGAAACGGTATATTGCGGATCAGTGGCTTGCTCGGCCACGGGCGCCAAGACCTCTTCGGGAGCCTATTATCCGGATCCCCTTTTGGCCAACTGCACCAAGCACAACATCACCCGCCATATCTACGAGATCGGCCGTCTGGCCCACGACGTGGCCGGGGGGATCATCGCCACCATGCCTTCCCAGGCGGATCTCAACTCTTCGGAGATAGGCCGGATGGTGGAGAAGTACCTGGGCTGCAAGGAAGGCGTCTGCACCCAGGACCGGATGCGCATCCTGCGGCTCATCGAGAACATGACCGGCGGCACGGCCCTGGCCGAGTCCATGCACGGGGCCGGCTCGCCCCAGTCCCAGAAGGTGATGTACGGCCGGCTGGGTAAGATGGATATGAAAAAATCCATGGCCAAGAGACTGGCCGGAGTCAAGGAATGAAAAGATAATGAGGCTGGCCTCGGTCGAAAAAGCGCTGAAGGTTCTAGATTACCTGGCTAAAAACCCCCGGGGCTGCACTCTTTCGGAATTGAGCAGGGGGCTGGATATAAACAAATCCTCGGTCCACCACCTGCTCTCCACCCTCATCCCCTATGACTACGTGGCCCAGGATGAGGAAACCCGCAAATACACCCTGGGCTTCAAGTTCCTGAGCATCGGCCGGACCATCATCGAGAACATGGATGTCCGCAATGTGGCTGCGGAGCACCTGCGCCAGCTCCACGAGTCCTGCGGCGAGGCCACCCATCTGGCTATTCTGCGCCAGGGCAAGGTGGTTTATATCGACAAGATCGACAAGCCCGGCGGACTCTCCCTGGCCACCTACGTGGGCTTTGCCACCGACCCCCACTCCGCGGCCGGGGGCAAGGTCCTTCTTTCGGAGCTGAGCGACTGGGACGTGGCCGAAATGTACCGGGGCAGGGAGTTCACCGCCTACGCCCGCAAAACCATCACCTGCCTGGAGGATTTCCTGGCCGAGCTGGCCAAGGTCAGGGAGATGGGCTACGCCATAGACGACGAGGAGTACTACGAAGGGGCTCGCTGCGTGGCCGCTCCGGTGCGGGCGGGGGGCAAGATCGTGGCCGCCCTGTCCATTACCGGGTCCATCTTCTCCCTGACCATGGAGCGGTTGGAATCGGAGTTGATCCCGGAGGTGGTGGAAACCGCCCGGAAGATTTCAGCGGCCATGTGCTGGTAGAAAAAGCGGTGGGATTTTTGATCCGGCCCCCCGGTAGACGGGGCGGCCGGATCGTTTTTTACGGATCCGGCGTCTCAGGGCCTGTCCGAGCCGGCCGACTCAGCCCATGAACTCCTTGACCACCCGGTTGAACTTCTCGGAATTCTCGATGAACATGAAGTGGTTGCCGCCCTCCTCGGCCTCGAAGAATACGATTTCGGCCCCCTTGATCTGGCCTGCGGTCCACTGCTGGGACTTCCAGGGCACCACGCTGACCCGTCCGCTGAGCACCAGGGTGGGCAGGGTGATCCGGGGGATGACGTCGCGCCAGTCCTGGAAATCGTGGTTGAACATCAGGGTGGACGCATCCTGCCGGGACATGCGGAAGTTGCACTGCATGATCCATTCCTTGACCTCGGGGTCAATGGCGGCCGTGACCATGCTGCCGATAAGATCCCGGGTTACCTGATCCCCGTTGGGCCCGGCCAGGGCGTTGCATGTCTCGTAGGCTGCTGCGGGCGTGGCGAACAGGGGTCCGGCCGCCTCGATCTCGGCCTCCGACCAAGCCGGGTTGCCGGTGAGGTGAGGCGGTTCGTCGACCAGGATGATCTTGGCCAAACGTTCCGCACCGAACAATTCCCAGTAGCCCCAAATGACGGAGCATCCCATGGAGTGGCCCAGAACGGTCGCGCCGGTTATCTCCAGGGAGACTAAAAGCTCGTTCAAATCCTTGGAAAGACGGTGGATTTTATAGCCGAATCCCGGTTTGTCCGAATCTCCGTGACCCCGCTGGTCAAGGGCGATCACCCGGTAGTTGGCGCTCAGTCCGGCGATCTGGTGTTTGAACTCCTCGGCGCACTGGGACCATCCGTGGATCAGCACCAGCGGTTTGCCCGAGCCGGCTTCCAGATAATGAAGGCGAACGTTGTCGGAGGTGGTGAAATATTTTGATTCCCCTGCGGCTTGGCTCATCTTTTTTCCCTTTCCTGGAATGGTGGTGGCGTTTCCAAGATTTTTCTGCCGTGAGAACAGCAAACCGGTCTCTGCCCCATACCGGCCCAAACAATATTCCCGCTTCGTTCGCAAGCCGACCGGTCCATCTTTAGCACGGCATAATAATAGGATAGTCTCAGGAGCAGGGTCAAATCATAAAAATATGACCTGGCCATTCCGCACCCGAATTAGAATGTTTTTGAAAGATAAGTAAGAGATTCAGGGCGGAACCCGGCCTTGGCCGGGCCGGAGCCATGGAGGCGGACGAAAGCGGGCGGCCCGGCGGGACCGCCGCCGGGCCGCCTTTCGGGTTGGATTTACTTAAGGCCCAGAATCTCCCGGCCCTCCTCCGGAGTGGCCACCTCCAGGGAGAACTCCTCGATGATGCGGCGCATTTTTTCCACCATCTCGGCGTTGGTCTTGGCCATGACCCCCTTGCCCAGGTAGAGGTTGTCCTCCAGCCCCACCCGGCAGTGGCCGCCCAGGAGAACCGAGGTGGTGCAGATGGGGTATTCCATCTTGCCCGCCCCGAAAGCGGAATAGACGTAGTTGTCCTTGCCCAGAAGACGGTCGGCCGATTCCTTTAAAAAGATCAGGTTTTCGATGGTGGCCGGAATCCCGCCCAGGATGCCCATGACGAACTGGAGATAAAGGGGCGGCTTTACCAGACCGTTGTTCAACAGGAAGGCGGCGTTGTTCAGATGGCCCACGTCGTAGATTTCCAACTCCGGCTTGGTCCCGTTCTCCTTCATGATCGTGGTTACTTTTTCCAGATCCTGAAAGGTGTTGCGGAAGATGAAATCCTTGGTCATGGCCAGGTAGCCTTCCTCCCAGTCGTACTTGAACTCCTTGAGCTTGTTCAGGATGGGGAACAGGGCGAAGTTGATGGAACCCATGTTGCAGGAAGCCAGCTCCGGTTTGTATTTGGGAACCACGGCCACCCGCTCCTCCACGGTCATGCCCAACCCGCCGCCGGTGGTGGTGCAGATGATCACGTCCGATTCGGCCTTGATCAGGTCGATCACCTTGCCGAACAGGCTCACGTCCGTGGAGGGCCGTCCGTCCTTGGGGTCGCGGACGTGGATATGGACCGTGGTGGCCCCGGCCTTGGCCGCGTCGACGGCCTGCCTGGCGATATCCTCCGGCTGAATGGGCAGGTAGGGGGACATGGTGGGGGTGTGGATGGCGCCCGTAATGGCGCAGTTGATGATGATTTTGTTGGCCATGGCATTCCCTTCCTTTTTGCCGGAACATTCTCTAAAACCGGAGACGGGCGGGTCCGTCTGCGGCCGTTACGACTTCTGTTGAGCCAATTCGGTCCAATGCCTGGCGTAGACCTCCGGACGGCGCTGTTTGAGCACGGGCAGGGCGGCTCGGACTTCCTCCAGCCGGTGGCGGTCGAACTCGGAAAAGACGATCTCCTCCTCGCTGCCCTTGGCCTGGGCCACGATGTTGCCGTAGGGATCAACCAGGGAGGAATGGCCGTAGTAGGGATATTCGATTCCGGGGTGGGGGGCTCCGCCGCAGGCGGCCAGATATACCGTGTTCTCCATGGCCCTGGTCCTGATCAGGATCTCCCAGTGGGCCGGACCGGAGGTCTTGTTAAAGGCCGCCGGGACAATGATCAGCTCCGCCCCGGCCAGAACCTGGGGCCGGAACAGCTCGCAGAAGCGGAGGTCGTGGCAGACCACCATGCCCAGGCCGCCCAGTTCGGTCTGGACCGCGCCGTAGGATTCTCCGGCCCCGAAAAAGTCGGACTCGAAAAAGGTGATCCCGCCGGGAATATCCACGTCGTAAAGGTGGACCTTGCGGTGGGTGTGGATCAGCTCGCCCTGGGGGTCGAAGATGAATCCGGTGTTGTAGGCCCGGCCGTCGTCGCCCAGTTCCACCATGGACCCGGCAATGTGCAGCCCGGTTTTGACCGCCGTCTCAGACAGCATGGTTCCGGTGGGGCCGCCGGGAAAAGGCTCGGCCAGAGGCACAAAATCGGGCGCGTCGTAAGGGGCGTCGAACAGCTCGGGCAGCACGGCCAGGGAGGCTCCGCCCGCGGCCGCTTTCTCCAAAAGGCCCTGGGCCCTCTTGATGTTGTCTTCCTTTTTCGGCTGAATCTGGTTCTGGACCAGGGCGATCCCGTATTTGTCTTTAGGCACCTTTGCTTTACTCCGTTTTTTTGCCGTGATCAGGCGATGATAGCATAAACCGCTCGGCGTTCCGCCCGGTCTAATCCGGGACCCGGTTCAAACCATAGCAGTTTATCAATATCTGCCGGTTAGCACAACCAGGCTTGTAGGGTAATCGGTCTCCCGGCCGCAGCATTGACAATTCTTTTGGTAGATGGCCTAGTCTTTGGGCAACCCTTGGTTTCGAGTCAGCGCTATTTCCCCAAAAGGATAAACAGGAGGTCAGGCAAAGTGGCGATCAGCATCAGCAAGGTGGCGGTAATCGGTCTGGGCACCCTGGGCGCCCAGATAGCCCTGCAGACGGCCCACAAGGGCTACCAGGTATTCGGGTTTGACCAGGACCATTCCATTTTCAATAAGCATCTGGAAAAATTTCTGGCCGTGGACCAGTCCAAGGTCCGCCAGGCCCCGGTGCAGGTGGCTGATTGGCCCGAGACAGCTAAAAAAATCCAATTCTGTGAAAGCCTGGCCGACGCGGCGGCCCAGGCCGACCTGGTCATAGAGGTGGTTCCCGAGAATCTGGAGCTGAAGAAAAAGGTCTGGCAGGAGATCGACCTGGCCGCCCCGGCCTCGGCCATCCTGGCCACCAACTCCTCCTCTTTGCCCGTGTCCAAGATCGAAGGGGTTACCTCCCGGCCGGAGCGCTGCCTCAACCTCCATTTCTACCAGCTCGTTCTGGGCCAGAACATGGCCGACGTCATGGGCGGAACCCAAACCCTGCCCCAAGTGATCGAGGCGGGCAAGGGGTTTGTCCGCTCTTTGGACATCGTGCCCCTGACCGTGAACAAGGAGCTCCTGGGGTTCTGCTTCAACCGGGTCTGGCGGGCCATTAAAAGAGAAACCCTCTACATGTGGGCCAACGGGTTTGTGGATTTCCGGGACGTGGACAAGGCCTGGATGATCTTCTCCGACAACTCCTGGGGCCCTTTCTCGCTCATGGACACGGTGGGCCTGGACGTGATCTACGATATCGAGATGGTTTATTACCGGGAATCCCAGGACCCCAAGGACCGGCCGCCGGACAAGCTTAAGGAGATGATCCAGGCCGGGCATCTGGGGGTCAAGACAGGGCAGGGGTTCTACACCTATCCCGATCCGGAGTACCTGAGGCCGGATTTTCTGAAGGGGTGAGAGCAGCCGACAACCGGGAAATGAAGCGGTTGCTCAGGGAAGCGGAGGGCGCTCCCCTGTAAAGGGAGGTAATATAAGGAGAGATAAAACACAAACCGGAGGGTATGAGCGATGGTTGGCGGAAAAGAACATCATGGATGGGCCGTCGGGGTAACGGTTGTCTTGGTGATCCTGCTCATGGGAGTCACCCCGGCCAGGGCGGACAAAAAGCCCCTGGCCGTCCTTGAACTGGGCAACGCCGCCTCTTTGGGCACGGTCATAAAGGGAGCAGAGGGCGCTGTTGAGGTGATTGCCCAGGGCCCGTCCACGGTCTGCCTGGGGGTGGTGCAAAACCCGGGCGTGGATAATTGCCTGCTGGTTTACCAGGCCCAGGTGAAAACCCAGGGGCTGGCGGGCAGGGCCTATCTGGAGATGTGGTGTCTGATTCCCGGCAAGGGTGAATTTTTTTCCCGGGGCATGCAGAACGCGGTGAGCGGGGATGCGGATTGGACCGTAATCAAGACCCCGTTTCTGCTTCAGGCCGGCCAGAAGCCCTCAACGGTGGTCCTCAGCCTGGTGGTGGCCGGAGCCGGAAAGGTCTGGATTAAAAACCCGCAGCTGTTCGAGGAGCCAAAACCCTGAAGCCCGCTCTTTTTGATATCCCTTGCCCGGGGCCGGGTCAAGCCCCCGGCCCCGTTTTCCCCTTTTCGGGTCGGATTAGCGCGATTGTCATAAATATGTTTTGAGCGACAATCGCTCTAAGCGGGCCGGTAACGGCCCGCCGGTCCGTCAAAAATACGGAACTGATTTTTGAAAATTACTCTAAGGTATGTCCGCCTGAGCCGCGCAGCTTTGGATGGCGCCCTTTTCCTGGCCCGAGATTACCCTGGCCTTTTTCAGGTCATTGGTCAGAGCGGCCACGCAACTGACAAAAGCGCCGTGGTTGGCGGCTCCGGCGGCACAGGCCTCAATCATTTCGGAGATCCACTGTCCGTTGTAATACCTGTCCTCCACCCCTGTGTCGCAATTGTCGATGAAAATATTGCCCCTGCTTTGGACATTGATGACAAAGTCCACGGTGTCGGAAGCGCCGTCCTTGTCTTGGGCTGAGGCGGAGAGAGGATAGTCTCCTTCCGTGTCCGGCCCCACCGTACCAGAGACCAGACCGGCCGAGGAATCGAAGCCCAAGCCGGTCGGCAGGTTCCCGGAAAGAGTATAGGTAACCTCGTCTCCGTCCGTCTCGGTCATATAATCCGCCAGGGACAGAGAGAACGGATCTCCTTCCATGGCGGTTTGGTCGGGGATGGGATCGAGAGCCGGAGGAGTTCCGGCCGGGACCCCGGTACAGTTGTCCAGTTCGATATCCCGCAGATAGGAATCCTTGGGAATGGTGGAGCGGCCGCTGTGGAGTTGAAAAAGGTTTATTCCGGCCGTGATGTCCCAATCCGCGATTATATCCTCGGCGATAAGCGCACCGTCCAACCAAAGGCTCCAGGTATTGGTCGCAGTGTCCATCAGGATACGGACCTGGGTCCAGGTCCCGGAGTAGGGGCCGATCCAATGCTCGCCGCCGTTTTCGTCATGGTAGACCCAGCGGTTGGTCTCGTTCATACCCAGGAAAACCGCGTCCATGGAGGAGGTGGTGGAACCCAGCCGGATGGAGAAGTTGGTGTCATAGTCTCCCTTCGGTAGTACCGAGGCCGTGAACTCCACCAGCCCGAACAAGGGCGCGGGAAGCTCCTTTAAGTTGTGGTTGCACCTGCTGACGAGCAGGGTGTTTTCATCGACGCACTCCACCACCCCCGGTTCCACGCCCAGGTAGATCCATCCGTCACAGAAATCCTGGGTGGTGTAGGTCGTACAGTTCTGCGCCTGGACGGAGACGGCAGGCCGGACCGCCCAAAAGAATAAAACCAGAGCGGCCAGGGTCAGGATGCCTATTAAGCCAGAGCGTTGCCGAGTTTTCATTGATCTCCTCCTATTCAATGAGCGGGTCCGATTTTTGGGGTGGAAAATTCTTGGAAACGTAAACAATCGTCAAAGGCGCCGGCCGGTTCCCGCCCCCACGCCGAAGGAAACGCTGTCGGTAAGCTAAATCCCCAACCAGGGGCGCTGATCCGGAGAGGCCTGATATCAGGCTAGCATGAGCCAGAGGCGGTAAAAATTAATTTATTTATATTGATGAACTGTTCTGTGGCGGCCAGGGCTTGGAATTATGAAAAATTAAATAAGGATGGGCGGTCTGATTGGGTGCGGCAGTGGTTAATAATCTGAAATTATTGAGAAACAAAATGGGGTGAGTTGCGATGAGAAGAGATTGTGAGGAATGGATTACAATTTATTAAAATTTGATAATATGTGGGTTTAAGGGGAGCTTCCGGCCCCCCTCGGACCACGAAACTACGTAAATGCGGGAATTATCCAATGTCCGCCGGCTTCTGGGGCGGATTGTTCCTTACTCAGGAGATCGGTCTCCAACCCCTCTGTGATGAGGAGATTCAACCCTCCTCCGGCTCTATCCCCGGGCGCATCAGCCGGACGTAGTAGGTGGGGGTGGTGTAAAGGGCGGCCGCCGGGTTGTGGCCCGTGACCCGGTCCTTGGCCACCAGAACCGTGGCCATGGCCTCGCTGTACTTGAAGAAAAGGGAGTCGTGTCCCACGCACAGGCCGATGAGCACGTTGAAGTCGGTCTGGGCCTGGTTGAGCACAAAGGCCTGGCCGATGGGGTTGCACATGGACTCGAACCCGCCCCGGCGGACCTTTTCGTGGTCACTCAGGCCCAGGGTCTCCTTGGGCACGGCCCCCACCTTGCAGACCGCGGAGACCACCTCGAACCCCTGGGCTTCGAAGATCTTGGTGGCAATCTTGGCCTCGGGATGCAGCCCGGCGCAGAAGGCGATGCCCAACCGCTTGTAGCCCATCTTGTGGGCGAATTCGCAGATCTCCTGGACCCGGGGTTTGGTGGGGTGGAGCACATAGGGTTTCACGTCCCGGTGGGCGTAGCATTCCGCCTCCTGGATGGAGGCGTTTTTGGCGAACTTGGCCACCTCGGGCTTGGCGTACTCGGCCGCCGTCTTTTCGATCACCTCCTTGAGGTTGAGGGTGGGGCAGAAATCGGGGCCAGAGCCCTCCGGGTTGCGGCAGATCCTGTCTTTGACCGCGCAGAGAGAACAGGAGGGGTTTTTAACGGCGTCTTTTCCAGCAGGCATGATGGTCCTCCGGGGGCGGGTTTACTATTGATTAAAATCAAGCCCAATATGACATCCGCCCGAAAGAGGGCCAAGCCTTTTTGTCGCGCCGAGCTGAAAATCCTGCCCGCGACTAAGCTTGACAGGCCCAATTCCTTCAACTACGTTGGATTGATTCCCCGGGATCGTTGGAAAAGATCCGGGAGGTGCGGCAAAGGACGGCATCAGGGCTTTGTGGGGGTGCCTGGGTATGATTTATGACTTAGGCGACTTACCACAATCACACTTTAGGCCAGACGAGCCTTAGAATCCCGCCTGGGATTTATCAGTCTTTATACAGGGAGGACAGAATGCCTGCGGCCAAGCGGATGGTGGCGATGATCGAAAACTCTTCTTTTATCAGAAAGATGTTCGAGGAGGGGACCAAACTCAAAGCCCAGTATGGGCAGGACAATGTTTACGATTTTTCCATCGGCAATCCCGACGTCCCCCCCCCGCCCGAGTTCAAAAAAACTCTTCTGGACGTTATCGAGAACGGCCCGGGGCACGGCTATATGCCCAACCCCGGCTGGCCGGCCGCCCGGACCGCCGTGGCCGAGTACCTGGCCAAGGAGCAGGGCGTGGCCATGTCCATGGATTACGTGATGATGACCCCCGGAGCCTCCGCCGGGCTCAATGTGGTCCTCAAGGCGATCCTGAATCCGGGAGAGGAGGTAATCACCGTAGCCCCCTATTTCGTGGAGTACGGCAACTACGTGGAGGTGGCCGGGGGCGTGCTCAAGACCGTGCCCGCCGGTCCGGATTTCGGCCTGGACCCCCAGGCCGTGGGCGCGGCCGTAACCGCCAAGACCAGGGCGGTCCTGATCAACTCGCCCCACAACCCCACCGGCGCGGTCTACACCAAGGAGCAGCTGGACGGACTGGCCGGGGTCCTGGAAGAGGCCAAGGAAAAGTTCGGCCAGAGGATATATCTGATCTCGGACGAACCCTATCGCAAGATCGTCTACGACGGAATCGTCGTGCCTTCGGTCTTCCAGGCCTACGACCATTCCTTTGTGGTCAACTCTCACTCCAAGGACCTTTCCCTGGCCGGGGAGCGGATCGGGTTCGCGGCCCTGAACCCCAAGGCCGACGACGCGGCCGAGATCGCCGCCTCCATGGTCATCGCCCTGCGGATCTACTACGTCAACGCCCCCAGCCTGATGCAGCTGACCGTGGCCCGGCTCCAGGGCGCGGTGGTGGATGTCTCCCTGTACCAGAAACGGCGGGACATGATCTGCCAGGGTCTGGCCGAGGCCGGGTATGAATTCACCACTCCGGGCGGGGCTTTCTACCTTTTCCCCAAGAGCCCCCTGGCGGACGACGTGGCCTTTGTCAATATCCTCAAAGAGGAGCGGATCCTGGTGGTGCCGGGAAGCGGCTTCGGCGGGCCGGGTTATTTCCGGATCTCCTACGCCGTTCCGGACAAGACCATCGAGAACTCCCTGCCCGGCTTCAAAAGGGCCATGGAGAAGGTGGGCTGAGGTTTCCGTCTGCCCCGGAATCCTTTAACCAGAGGAAGCCGGAGGGCCGGCAGGGATTAGTTGGGATGGTTTAGTAATACTCCTCACTCTGATTCTTTCTAAGGGGAGATTATTCGCGGTGTCAGGGGTGCAACCCTGACACCACCGGCGATTTGTTGTAGCGCCGGGGGGGACCCTGGCGCTACTTTAATAACCTATTGTGTTGTCTGGGTTACATCCCCCAAAAGCCGGAGAGGCCTTCTTTCCCTCGCATCCCGTGGTGTCAGGGCTGCGTCCCTGACACTGCAGCGGTAAACACTTCGCTCATTTTTCTCGATTGAAAGAGGATATCAAAGGCGTATTTTAAGCCAATGCCCTTGAATGTAAATTCCAAGCTGATGGCCGTGGCCCTCTCCGGCGGGGTGGACTCCTCCCTGGCCGCGGCCCTTTTGCTGGAGTCCGGGTACCGGGTGGTGGGGCTGCACATGGACCTGGTTCCGGAGACCGGCGACTCGGGCCGGGCGGCCCGCACAGCGGCCGACCACTTGGGGATAAGCCTGATCACCCTGGACCTTAAAGAGATTTTCGACCGGGAAGTCCGGGAGCCTTTCCTGGATATCTACCAGCGGGGCTTGACCCCCAATCCCTGCGCCATATGCAACCGGGAGGTCAAGTTCAAGGAACTCCTGGCCAAGGCCGAGGAACTGGGCGCCCAGGGTCTGGCCACGGGGCACTACGCCAGGGTGGACTGTTCCTTCGACCTCCCGGCCCTGATGCGGGGAGTCTCGCCGGGCAAGGAGCAGAGCTATTTCCTGGCCCGCCTCAAGCCGGAGTGGTTGAATCGGATTTATTTTCCCCTGGGGGGGCTGACCAAGGAAGAGGTGCGGGAGATGGCCCTCCAAAGGGGCCTGCCCTCGGCCGGGCGGGCCGAAAGCCAGGAAGCGTGTTTCCTGGCCGGACAGGACTACCGGGAGTTTTTTGAATCCCGGATGCCGGTCAGCCCCGGCCCGGTTATCGATCCGGAAGGCCGGGTCATCGGCCGGCACCGGGGCCTGTTCGCCTATACTGTGGGCCAGCGCCGGGGTTTGGGCATTCCGGCCAAACGGCCCTACTATGTTCTGGCCTTGGACGGAGTCCGCAACACCCTGGTGGTCGGTCCCGAGGAGGCTCTTTATAAGAGCGAGGCCCTGGTCCGGGCCGTCTCCTGGCTGGTGGACCCGGAAGAGTACAGGGACCGGGAGATCCTTCTCCAGGTGCGCTACCGGGCCCGGCCCCTGCCCGTGGATCTGGAGTTGGGCCGTAACAGCACGGTCCGGGTCCGCTTCCGGGAGCCCCAGAGGGCTGTGGCTCCGGGGCAGCTGGCCGCGTTTTATTGCGGGGAACGGGTTCTGGGCGGAGGTTGGCTGGCATGAAACCCGGATACAAGATTTTCACCCTGGGCTGCAGGACCAACAGGTTCGAGTCAGACGCTTTGGCTCAGGCCCTGGAGGAGATGGGTTACGAGGAGAGCGCCGGAGAGGCGTCGGTGGTGGTGGTCAATACCTGCACCGTGACCCACCGGGCCGACCAGCAGTCGCGGCAGCTGATCCGCAAGTGCGCCCGGGACAACCCCGATGCCAGGCTCATCGTGACCGGCTGCCTGGCCCGGCTTGAGGCCCGTTCCCTGGAAGGGATCAAGGGAGTGGACCTGGTCCTGGACCCGGCCCGTCAAGTTTGTTTCAAGGAGGTCCTGGCCGGAAACCTAGCCGGGGAAGCCGACCCTGCCCCGGAGAAAATATTCCGCGATTTCGGAGTATTGTCCGGGACGCTCAAACCCGGGGGACGGACCAGGGCCCTGCTCAAGGTTCAGGACGGGTGCAACAATTACTGCTCCTACTGCCGGGTCCGCCTGGCCCGGGGGCGCTCCCGCTCCCTGCACCCGGACCGGGCCCTGGAGGCGGCGCGAGAGCTGATCCGGGCCGGACACAAGGAGGTCGTTCTGACCGGGATTCATCTGGGGGGCTACGGGGCCGACCTGTCCCCGTCCACCAGTCTCAGCGAGCTGGTGAGACGGCTGCTGGCCCTGGAGGCCCGGTTCCGTCTGAGGCTCTCCTCCCTGGATCCGGCCGAGGTGGACCGCGATCTTCTGGAGACGGCCGGCGCCTCCCATCGGTTCTGCCCCCACTTTCATCTGCCCCTCCAGTCCGGGGATCCTGAAATTCTGGCCCGGATGAAAAGGCCCTACTCCCCTGAGGAGTATGCGGACAAGGTGCGACAGATTTTGGGCCTCCTGCCCCATGCGGCTATTGGGGCGGACGTGATCGTGGGCTTTCCGGGGGAGGATGAACAGGCCTTTGAGAACACCCGCCGATTGATTGCGGATCTGGGCCTGGCCTATCTCCACGTCTTTCCCTTTTCCCCCCGCCGGGGGACCGCGGCCTACAAGTTGGAGGGGCGGTTGGACCCGGCCCTGATCAAAGAACGGGCCCAAAGGCTGAGGGAGCTGGGACGGAAAAAACGGCGGGAGTTCCTGTCAAGGATGCTGGGCCGAACCATGGAGATGCTGGTGGAGGCCAAAAGGGACCCCAGGACTGGCCTTTTGACCGGGATGAGCAGGGAATACGTCTCCCTTTTGGTGGAGGGGGGCGACGAACTGATGAACCGCCTGATCATGGTCCGGGGCCGGAAAATGGAGGGGGCCGCGATGGTCGCGGAAAGGGCCGACTAGGGCTTTTTTTTCTTTTTTTTGCGCGGGGGCTGGGTGGGGTGGATCTGGTTCCCCGCCCACAACGATTCGCGTTTCAGGTTTAGGTCCAGAATCTCCTGTCTGATGGCGGCCAGCTTCTCCTCCTTGGCCTGGAGGTCGGCATCCCCATGACACCCGGCCAGTTCAATCCTGGCCTGATGCTTTTGGAGCTGTTTTATGCGGTTGTTCAACCGGCGGTTCTCTTTGGTCTTCTTGCTGCCGAAAATCCAGAAAATGATGACCTCCCCGGCGTCTTGGGTGACGCCTTAGTTAACCGGCAACTTACACAAAAGATTGAAAAAGGCAAGCCTGAACATAAAACATCCATCCAAAGGGCGAATATTTCGGCAATTGGCGGCGCCTTCTGAAAAAAATCCCCGTCTCAGGCTCCGGCCGAAGGCCAGCCGAAAGAGGAGACCATGGAACTGAACAGCTCGGTCCGCCCCTCCAACCGGACGGCCCCCTCCCTGACCGCCTGGGTCAGGTTGGTTTCGCCCTTGACCACCGAAACCCAGACCTGGGAGGCGGCTGAGACGGTCAGATCGGGCTCCTTGGCCCGGCCTTCCTGGAACCGGCAGCGATTATCCTTGATGGACAAGTGCCATTGTCCGGGTTGGCGGCCGGAAAGATCGAACTGGTAGGTTATCTCCTGCTCGTTGGCTTTTTCCGGATTGAAACTCAAGGCCAAGGTGCCCATGTTCAACCTGATGTCGTTATCCACGAACTCCTTGAAATCCGGCAGTTCCAACCCGGCCCGGCTGGCCGCGTGGTACTCCTGGCAGGTCTCCCAGTAGAGGTTGGTCAGGAGTCGGAAGGCCACCTCGTCCCGGTAGAGGGGAGCCGCGACGGCCTTTTCCGTTTCCGGACTCACCCGTCCCGAGCGGGCCAACTCCACTCCGGCCCTGAAAAGGGCCTCCTGAAAAAGCTCGTAGGCGGGTCCGACCCGTCGGCCCAGGTTCAGCACCCCGGACGCCGGTCTGATCAGG
Source organism: Desulfarculia bacterium (assembly GCA_963662305.1). Taxonomy (GTDB): domain Bacteria; phylum Desulfobacterota; class Desulfarculia. The sequence continues at coordinate 1,843,607 of OY759352.1, forward strand.
GTGCCCACCAGGGGTGATTGGCAGATTGCGGCAACCTGGCGGACCGTCTCCTTCAGCGCCGAAAAATTCTCTTCCTTGGAAAGGGTGCCCGGAGCCAGGAGGGCCAACCTCTGGCCCATGATACTGCCCTCCCTGGCCGGATGGTGGGTCCCCCTTTCGGGGTGGGCCACCAGCCAGGGTTCCAGAAGGGGCAGGCAGCGGTCGATAAAGGTCTTCAACAATCCGGACAGGGAACCGAACCAAAGGGGTCCGGCCAGGACCACCAGGTCGGTCTGGACCATTCTCTCCAGCAGTTCGGCCAGATCGTCCTTGTGCACGCAGACGCCCGGCTTTTTGACCCAGCAGTCATGGCAGCCCAGACAGGGCTTGATCTCCAGTTCGTTCAAATAGACGGTCTGGAAGGGAATTTTTTCCTTGGCCAGTCCCGCGGTAAACTTCTGGAGCATCTGTTCGGTCAGGCTCTCCCTGCCCCCGGGGGAGCCCTGGATGATGAGGGCCTCCCGGAGGGGGCCCAGCCTGGTTTTTTTAAGCCGGTCGGGCCTGATCTCGGGCTCCTCGTCCCGGGTTACGATTATTCCGCTTTCCCGCCTGTTCTGTTCGATCCGGGTTTTGGACCGGGCGACCAGCCTCTTGGAGAGGGGCCATCCTGCGGTCAGCAGGGCCAGGGGGATGAGGATTTTGAAGACCCAGCCGGGGCGGAGGGAGAGCCCGGCCGAAGCCAGGAGAAGCCCGGCCCACAGAATGGTCAGGGGGCGGCTCAGGTCCAGAAGCCTGTACCTGGACAGGGGAGGGTCGGAGCCGTGCAGGGTCAGGTCCAGCCACAGGGGGGTGGCCACCACCAGGAACAGGGTGGAGTAGAGGCTGAAAAAGAGATAGCGGTCGAAGAGAGGGACAAAACTTTGGGGCAGGAGGACCGCCCCCAGGGCGGCTAATCCCCACATGATAATCAACCCGTAGTCCAGCCGCCTGGTTAGTCCATCCGGTTTGGCCGCAACCAGGTGGACCAGGGTGTAGGTGAGACAGGCCAAGACCGCCCCGCCCAGAGGCAGGGTTCCCCGGTGGTAGAGCAGCAGGAACAACAGCGCCGGCCAGCCCCCGGACAGGCGGTAATACCTCTTAAGCAACCCAGTTTCCCTCAATAATGCCGAAATTATTATTAAATTCATATTTGGCGGTCGAGCCGGGAGGGCCGGTAGACACTCCCGGAGCGGACCCTGGGCGTCCCGCCGGATCGCGGGCATTGAAAACGGCCGTTGATCCGTCGGCTTTCCTCAGGCCGCGCCCCGGAGAAAGCGCGGGGGCGAATGCCGGGGACGGCTTTTCCAACGGTTGCAGAAGAATAGAGGCCCTCATACGTCTTGCCCCTGAACAGCCGGGAACCTGCTAAAGATCTTGAAATAATTCTTCAAGCAAGCTACCACAACGGATCGGAGCCGGTCAAACTCGCTCTTCAACAAACAGATTAGGCTTGACAGGGTTGGTCGACGGCTCTAAAGTCCCCCCAAAGGTGACCAATGATGATATCCGTTTCCACTCAGTCTAGGAAGAACGCTCGATTGCTGGGCCTTCTGCTGCTCCCCAAGGGGGGGCCTGGGTGAGTTAGGACCGGACGGTAAAGTGAACCCAGCCCGCCCTCGAAGCCGAGGGCGGGTTTTTTTATGAGGAGGTGGTTATGGCAGACAGCGGAACGGGCAAGGGCTCCGCTGATTGCCGGGCTCTGGTGGGCAGGCGTTTTAAAGTCATTACTTGAAAACCCTGCCGGGTCTGCCGAGGATTTGGCGGGCCGCAACCACCGGAGATCGACAATGTCAGAAAATATAGTAATCTTCGATACAACCATGCGCGATGGGGAACAATCTCCGGGCGCTTCCATGAACCAGGCCGAAAAACTGCGGATCGCCCACCAGCTGGAGAAAATGGGCGTGGACGTGATGGAGGCCGGTTTCCCCATCGCCTCTCCCGGCGATTTCGAGGCGGTCAAAACCGTCGCCCAGAGCATCAAAAACTCCACCGTGGCCGGACTGGCCCGCTGCAACCAGGCCGATGTGGAGCGGGCCGGAGCAGCCGTGGCCCCGGCGGTCCACCCCCGGATTCACGTCTTTATCGCCACCTCGCCCATCCACATGGCCAAGAAGCTCCAGATGGACGGCGAGCAGGTCCTGGAGGCCGTGGCCCGGGAGGTCGCCCGGGCCCGGAACCTCTGCCCGGACGTTGAGTTCTCGGCCGAGGACGCCTCCCGCTCCGAACCCGAGTTTCTGGCCCGGGTCTGCGAGACGGCCATCAAGGCCGGCGCCACCACGGTCAACATCCCGGACACGGTGGGCTACGCCCTGCCGGCCGAGTACGGGGCCCTTATCAGGGGGCTCCGGGAGACGGTGCCCAACGCGGACAAGGCCGTCTGGTCGGTTCATTGCCACAACGACCTGGGCCTGGCCGTGGCCAACACCATCGCCGCCATCGAGGCCGGAGCCCGGCAGGTGGAGGTGACCATCAACGGCATCGGGGAGCGGGCCGGCAACGCCGCCCTGGAGGAGCTGGTCATGCTGCTACAGACCAGGAATGATTTGGCTCCCTACACCACCTCCGTGGACACCACCCAACTCTACCCCGCCTCCCGGATGGTTTCCAACATCACCGGCATCTGGGTCCAGCCCAACAAGGCCATCGTGGGCGCCAACGCCTTTGCCCACGAGTCCGGGGTCCACCAGGACGGAATGCTCAAGGACAGCTCCACCTACGAGATAATGAGACCCGAGATGGTGGGGCTCAACTCTTCCAACATGGTTCTGGGCAAACACTCGGGCCGCCACGCCTTCCGTTCCCGGCTGGAGGAACGGGGCTATGAACTGGACGAGGAACAGGTCAACGAGCTGTTCGACAGGTTCAAGCGCCTGGCCGACAAAAGGAAAGAGGTGGTGGACGAGGACCTGGACGCCCTGGTAACGGAGGTCATCTACCGGCCCGAGGAGGTCTTCAAACTCAAGTATCTCAACGTCATGTCCGGAACCCACGTCAATCCCGTGACCACCGTGGGCATGGAGGTCAACGGCGAGATGCGTAAGGAGGCCGGGTTCGGAGCCGGGCCCGTGGACGCGGTCTACAACACCATTCTCAAGATTTGCGGTTCCAAGGCCGAACTGATGCGTTTCACCATCTCGGCCATCACCGGCGGGACCGATGCCCAGGGCGAGGTCACGGTCCGGCTCAAGGAGAACGGATATGTGGTTCTGGGCCGGGCGGCCGATCCTGATATCCTGCTCTCCTCGGCCAAGGCCCTGGTGGACGGTATGAACCGGCTGGCCTATATGAAAAGCCAGCCCGACAGAAAGAGGCCCCAGATATGAAAGCCAAAACCATCGCCCAGAAGATTCTGACCGCCAAATCCGGACAGGAGGATCTGGAGCCGGGCCAATTCATCACGGCCAAGGTCGACCTGGTCATGGCCAACGACATCACCGTACCCCCGGCCGTGGGCCCCTTTGAGGCCACCGGCAAGCAGAAGGTGTTCGATCCGGCCAAGGTGGTGATCATGCCCGACCACTTCGCCCCCAACAAGGACGTGGCCTCGGCCACCCAGTGCCGGATCACCAGAAAGTTCGCCCAGGATTACAAGACGGTCTACTACGAGGTGGGCCGCATGGGCATCGCCCACGTGGTCCTGCCCGAGGACGGATTCCTGGCTCCGGGCATGCTGGTTCTGGGGGCCGACTCCCACACCTGCACCTACGGCGCCCTGAACGTCATGGGCATGGGCGTGGGCTCCACAGACGCGGCCGCGGCCATGGCCACGGGCAAAACCTGGCTCAAGGTTCCGGAGACCATCCGGGTGGAGCTTACGGGCCGGCTCAGCGGCTGGGCTGCGGCCAAGGACGTGATCCTGACCCTGATCGGCCGCATCGGCACGGACGGGGCCAGGTACAAGGTCCTGGAGTTCGGCGGACCCGGGCTGGCCTCTCTGGGCCTGGAGGGCCGGTTGACCATGGCCAACATGGCCACCGAGGCCGGGGCCAAGGCCGGGCTGTTCGAGGCTGACCAGGCCACCCTGGAGTTCTGCAGGCAGGCCGGAGCCCCGGTGGGGACGCCCTTTGCCCCGGACCGGGGAGCGGAATACTGCCGAGTGGTGGAGCTGGATCTTTCCGCCGTCCGGCCGGTGGTGGCCTGCCCCCACTCCCCGGCCAACACGGTGGAAGTGCCCGAGTTGGCCGGCAGGAGGATGGACCAGGTGGTGATCGGCTCCTGCACCAACGGTCGCCTCTCGGACTTGGCCGTGGCCGCCGAGATCCTCAAGGACCGGCAGGTCTCCAAAGATCAGCGCACCGTGGTCATCCCCGGGTCCCAGAAGGTTTGGTTGGCCGCCATGAAGGCCGGGTATTTCGAGATTTTCGTCAACGCCGGAGCGGCCGTGTCCACGCCCACCTGCGGGCCCTGCCTGGGCGGGTACATGGGCATCCTGGCCCAGGGAGAGTCCTGCCTCTCCACCACCAACCGCAACTTCAGGGGCCGCATGGGCCACGCCGAAAGTATGGTCTACCTGGCTTCGCCGGCCACGGCCGCGGCCACGGCCGTAAAAGGGACCGTCTGCGGTCCGGAGGATCTGTAAGATGGATGCGATCATTAAAGGACCGGTGGTCTCCCTGGGCGAAGACATCAACACCGACGACATCATCCCGGCCCGCCACCTGACCACCGCGGATCCGGAAGAACTGGCCGCCCACCTCTTCGAGGACATGGCCGAAAAGATGGCGGTGCCGAATGGCGCGGTGATCGTGGCCGGGGCCAACTTCGGCTCCGGCTCCTCCCGGGAACACGCCCCTCTGGCCCTGAAGGGCGCCGGGGTCAGGGCCGTTCTGGCTGAATCCCTGGCCCGCATATTCGTGCGCAACTGCATCAACATCGGGCTGCTGGCCCTGGAGGCGCCGGGGATCAGCGTCATCAAGGGCGGGGAGGTCGAACTTGACCTTGATAAGGGCCGGATCAGGAGCGAGAACGGAATAGAGATATCGGTTCCGGCCGTGCCCCCCTTCATCGGCCAGATCATCGACGCCGGGGGGTTGATCCCCTGGATCAGGACCGGGGGGTTGGACTAATCTTATGAATTTTTGGATTTTGTAGCTAAATAAACCGGATCGTCTGTTTAGGCAGGCGGTCCGGATTTTTTTAGAAAAAGACAGTTTTTGAAAAAGGGAAAGGGGAGAGGCTTATTTCTTGGTTTCTTTCGGGTCATCAGGTTTAGGGTCATCAGGCGTGGAAAAACCGGAACATATTGCATGGACATCGTGTTCGCCGTCGTGACGCTTAGATATTAATCGGGGCCAAGAACGATAATCTAGTGCAGGCGATTCTCCCGAGTTACTCTCTTTGTAATAGTAGGCCAGCACGACAAATAAGCCTGTCACTGAAAAGAGCACATTTTCTGGATTGGCTTCTTTGAAATTAGCATTACGTTGGTATTTTTTATTATTATATAATTTCCACCGCTCCGGTGGTTTTTTCTTCGTCCACTGTTCCCAGGGCCTTACCTCTATATGAAATCTGGGCAATTTTACATTGAACTCTCTAAAATGAGGCATTTCTGCCCGGCTAAGCGAAGCACAAGGTTAACAGGCTGTTTTCACATGTAATATCATTCTTTAATACTGGCGGTTCAAGGAGCTCCTGGAGAGTGCATCTTCAGGTTCTGCTTGATGAGGCGGAAGAAGGTCTCTATCTGCCAGCGTTCCTTGTAGATGTCGGCGACGGTCCTGGCGGCGAGGTCGAAGTTGTTGGTCAGAAAGACGTAATGTCTGCCGGTCTCCTTGTCCCGGTAGCCGACCCGTCGCAGGGCGGCCGGACGTTTTTCGTTGGCCTCGGCAAAGGTGGACCGGGCTACGGGTTTGGCGCCCAGGTGGTAGAGATTATTGCTCCTGGAGCGCATGGACCTGACCCCGTCCCGGAGCGAGGATCGGCCGGTCAGTTGGATGGCCATGAGGTGAACGAACTGGTCCCAGCGGCTGAATTTGCGGGCTGCACGACCGGTTCCGTGGGCCTTGTCGAGAGTGGTGAAAACATGTCTCGGAACAATCTTGAGCATCTGGGAGAAGATCGTGCCACAATGTGTCATGGTCCGATTTGTCCTTTCCGATTAGCGGGTTATAAGCAGCACCATTATATCGGAAACCAGGGTGAATCAGGCCATTTTTCCTACCCTTAGCCGGATGGGACTGTAGTGTATTCTATTGTGATCCCCGTACCCTTTGAAGCCTTTCAATATAGGTGGTTAGATTTGATTTAACCACATTTTGGCATAGTTAAGGTGATGCGGTTCATGGATCGCACCGCCTTTTGGGGGCAAGATAGAGGGGGCGCCCCCTCTGGCTAGAGGTCCTTCTGATTTCTCGGGGCCACATCTACTCTTCCTGTCGGGCCGCCAACTCAAGTATCCCCCTCACCCTTTCCGGATAGGTATAGGCCGAGGCCCTGGCGCCCCGCACAAAGGCGCACACGGTAATGCCGCACCGTTCGGCCGCTTCCAGGGCCAGAGAGGTGGGCGAGGAGACCGCCGCGATCAGCTCCACCCCGGCCCTGGCCGCCTTCAGGGCCATCTCCAGGCTGACCCGGCCGGACAGGGCCGCGGCGCATCCGGCCGTCTCCTGTCCGGCCAGAACCATCTTGCCCACGGCCTTGTCCAGGGCGTTGTGACGACCCACGTCCTCTCCCTGGGAGAGGACGCGCCCCTGGGCATCGAACAGGGCCGCGGAATGAGTGCCCCCGGTTTTCTTGTGCAGAAACTGATTTTGTTCCATGACCTTGACCGCTTCGAATATGGTCTCCGGAGCCAGGGTAAGGGTCCGGCCCACCCTGGGGAGTTCGTCCAGCATCTCACCCAGGTTCCGGGCCCCGCACAACCCGCAGGAGGAGCCCACGATCAGGTTCCGGCCCGGTTGTTCTCCGGCCGGAGGGTCCGTCAATTGGAGCCGGATCACCGAGGGATCGTCCTCGCATTTTTGCAGCAGCCCGATATCATCCCGGGAGGAGATCAACCCCTCGCTGAACACAAAACCCACGGCCAGGGCCAGGGAATCCCCCGGAGAGGCCATGACCGTATAAGCGCCCACATCCCTGACCTCGATGGTCAAGGGCGCCTCCACGGGCAGGTGGCAGGGGTCCGGACCGGCGACCAGGCCCCGGTCCAGTTCCTTGAACAGGATCGGTTCCGCCGGGCGGAAATCGTCCGCAAAGCGAGGGAGGGGAGTCGGTTCCTCTTTATGGGCCACATTTCGCTCCGTTTTGGGGTATCGCCTAAAAAGGTACCAGAGAGCGGACCAACGGACAAGGCCGCCCCGTTATTTGGGCCTTGCTTGATCCTAACCCGATTATATGCCACCATTACCCCGCCCTCAGGGCTGCTTACACGGGAGGTGCTGCTTTGCCCCTGGCCTTTGAATCCCTGTCTCACGGCACGGTGGCTTTTGGCTTTTTCAATATCGAGACCGACCTGCTCCTCCTGGAGAATCTCTTCTTTTTTGCCGACGATTTCTGCGGCCTGATGGAAGAGCTGGCCCCGGCGAAGCCGGCTCTGGCAAGGCCGCTTCGGGGTTGGATAATCCGGGATCGTCGCAAAATGGGCGACCTCCACGGGGCCATAGCCGGGGAGGACCTTTCCGGATTCATCGGCGCAGTCTACAGGCTTTATCCCTTTCCCCGCAACAGGGCGGACTTCAGGCAGCAGCCCGAAGGCAGGCGCAACAGGGCCCAGGTGGAAGCGTTGCTCCGGGAATGGGCCCGAGAAATCTCCATCCGGGTGGAGGTCGCTGCACCGGGCCGGGATGCTCTGATCGGGGATTACCGCTTCTCCCATGCCGGATTAGGCCGGCTGGTGGAATATGTCTGGCTGGGGGGCATGCCCCGCTGGCGGGACGGACTCAGGCCGGATTATGTGGAGCGCATGGCCGAAACCCTGGCCGGGGCCGGCACCGAGCTCCTGGGCGGGCGGAACCCGGTCTGATTGGGATGGACCCGGCGGACGGCGGCCTATCTCTCTTTGACAGAGCGGTCCGGTCCGGTTAAAGTCGGAGCTTGGTTCAGAATCCAAAAACGCCCGGGGCGTTTTAAAGTATCAAAAACAAGATGGAGGCGTCGTGGACAAGAACGCGGTAATCAGCCCCAAGGCCCCCCGCCCGGTGGGGCCCTACTCCCAGGCCATCGAGGCCGGGGAGCTGATTTTCCTTTCGGGCCAGCTGGGCCTGGACCCCAAGACCGGCCAGATGGTGCCGGGAGGGGTTAAGGAACAGGCGGCCCAGGCCCTGGAAAATCTGGGAGGGGTGCTGCAGGTCATGGGCCTGGATCTATCGGCGGTGGTCAAGATGACCGTCTTTCTGACGGACATGAAGCACTTTCCGGAATTGAACCAGGTTTACGCCGGTTACTTCAAGGAGGTCCCCCCGGCCCGTTCCTGCGTGGCGGTGAAGGAGCTGCCCCTGGGCGGACTGGTGGAGATGGAGGCCCTGGCCGTCAAGACCAGATAGTCCAGGCGGCAGAAGTACGTTCCCCGACAAGAACGTTTGTGGTGTCGGGTTAGCACTCCCTGGCCCCACAAACGGACCATATTTCAGACAATCACCCTAAAAGCGGCTCCTCCTTGCCCGGCCCCAGGCCGTGCGGGGCGGGCAAGATCATCTTCAGCCGCCCTCCACGGGAGGAAACAGAACCACCTGGTCCCCCGGAACAAGTTCCCTGTCCTCCCCGGCCACCCGTCCGTTGACCAGAACCACCCGCCCGGTCTTATCCGGGATCTCCAGAACCCGGATCAGATCCCTAATCCTGCTTCCTTGAGGCAGATCCAGGGTCATCCTGCCGGATTCATCCGACCCGTAGTCATTGAGCGTGGCAAACAGCCGGACCGGGATATTCACCGGTTCCACCAAGGCACGGCTCAGGACTTTTCAGGGGCCAGAACGATCCTGACCGAATAGCGTTTGGCCGAGGCGGGCGGGTTGGTGAAGACAAAAAGAAAGGGCAGCGAGGAGGTGGTCTTCAACAGGGTAGCCTGATCCGGAGAGGTGTCCAGGAGCACATGGAACCTTCGCGCCGACGGGTTGGAGTACTCGGTCTCGGGGATGGTTCTCCCGGCCAGGGTGAAACTCTTGGCGATGACAACCCCGTCCTGGTCGCGCAGAACGGCCCGCAGAAGGACCCTCTCCCGGACAGCCGTTGGTCCGTTGCGGACAAAACCGCTGATCACCAGATATTTGTTGCCCTGCCCCGGGTCTGCCATCCTGGTGGTTACGCCGCTCAGCTCCAGATCTCCGTCCAGATCGGCCTTGGCGATAAAATCAGAGCTGAGGTTCCGGTCCAGGTCCGAGAGAATCCGGTTGCCCTGGTCGGAGAGTCCCCTGCCGTAATAATCCACGGCCGAGGCCAGCAGGCCCAGACAGCCCTGGAGAAAGGAGTTCCGCTCCTCGGCCGTATGACGTCCGGCCATCAGTTTCTCTCTGAGGACGATCAGGGTTTTCAGGGGGTCGGGGGCGGTCGGGGGCTCTGTCTGGGCGGCTTTCTCTATCTTCCGGGCCGAACCCCCGTCTGCGGGTTCGGCCGCCTTCTGGTCCGCCTTTTGGGGCTGGGCGGTTTTTTCGTGGGCCGGAGGTTTGGGCTCGGGTCCGGTCTGGGCAGCTCCCCCGCCGGCCAGGAAAGACAGTTCCATAACTCCGCTTACCTTCAGCCCAACCACCACGGCCAGGGCCAGGACCGAAACCGAGAAGCCCAGAAGGACCAGGGTCGGCCAGGAGCGGCTCTTCCGGCCCCCTTTCAACCCCTGAGGGGGCTTTGGCTTTTGGTCGGAATACCTGGCCCGGCTGCGCTCGGCAGCCCTGCGGGACCCCCGGTACTTTTCCCCGGTCGGCCCGGTCGGGGATGTCGCGGGGGTGGAGGCGGGCGGTTCCTGTTGACCCCCGGGACCGGACGGTTTATCCTCCACTGTTTTCAACCTCTTGTTTTTGCGGAATAATGATTATGAGACAGGGATACTTTAGCCCTTTTTCTGAGGATTTGTCAACGTTGCCCTAAACACCAATTGGCTTGCCCTAAGAGGGGGGAATATGGTCTATTATTACTTAATCCAATTCAGGTCCGGCGGAGATTGTGAATGGAAGTTTGGCACATCTGGTTCCTGGCAGGAGTGGGCTTTCTGATCTGGGAGATATTCACTCCCGGATTCGTGGTGGGAAACGTGGGGCTGGGGTGCTTTGCCGGGGCCCTGACAAGCTACCTGGAGGGCAGCCTGACCGCCCAGGTGGCCGCCTTTGCCGGGATGAATCTGATCGGGTTCATCCTCATCCGGCCCCTATTCCTGAAAACGCTGTACCGCCAGGGGGACAAGAAGAAGCTGGGCCCCCGGGCTCTCATCGGCCGGACCGGGCGGGTTACGGAGGAGGTCATCACCGCCGAAGGGCAGGGCCGGGTCAGGCTGGGCGACGAGGAATGGAAGGCCGTCTCCCTCTCCGGTGACAGAATCCCGGTCGGACAAACAGTCAAGGTCGTCGGTATTGAAAGCACCGTTCTTCAGGTAACCCCGGTCGAGGAGCAAGCGTCATGAGCGTTAATGCAACCCTGGTCATTGTTGCGGCCGTCGCAATACTCATCATCATCCTGGCCCTGCGGGGATTTAAGATCGTCCAGCAGGCCGAAACCATGGTCATCGAACGCCTGGGCCGCTACAACCGGACCCTTGATTCGGGGATCAACATCATCTGGCCCATCATCGACAAGCCTCGCCGCATTATCTGGCGCTACGCCACCACCGGCGCCGGCGGCCAGGCCGTCATCACCATGCGGGAGACGATAAAGATCGATCTGCGGGAGACGGTCTTCGACTTTCCCCGTCAGAGCGTGATCACCAAGGACAACGTCAACCTGGAGATCGACGCCCTGCTCTATTTCCAGATCATGGACCCGGCCCGGGCCGTCTACGAGGTGGCCAACCTGCCCATGGCCATCGAAAAGCTGACCCAGACCACCCTGCGCAACGTCATCGGCGAACTGGACCTGGACGAGTGTCTGACCTCCCGTGACACCATCAACTCCAAGCTGAGAACCATCCTGGACGAGGCCACGGATAAATGGGGGGTCAAGGTCAACCGGGTGGAACTCCAAGACATCACCCCTCCGCCCGAAATTCAGGCGGCCATGGAAAAACAGATGCGGGCCGAGCGGGACCGGCGGGCCGCCATCCTGGAGGCAGAGGGGGCCAAGCGATCGGCCATCCTGCAGGCCGAGGGGCAGAGGGAGTCGGAGATAAACCGGGCCGAAGGACAAAAACAGTCGGCCATTCTCAGGGCCCAGGGCGAGGCCGAGGCGAGGATCAAGGTGGCCGAGGCCGAGGCCGAGGCCATCCGGGAGGTGACCCAGGCGGTCAAGGCCGCAGACGCGGACCCCACCTCCTACATGATCGCCATCCGCTACATCGACACCCTTAAGGAGATGGTCTCGGGCAAGGACAACAAGACCGTTTACCTGCCCTTTGAAGCCACCGGGGTGTTGAGCTCCCTGGGCGGGATCAAGGATCTTCTGACCAAGGGATAAGCCGGACATCTTCCCCAAAGGTCAGACGAAAACAACGGATCGCGACCGGTTATGGTAGCGGCCGAAAATGTGCATCCGAACAGGCAAACTACAGTAGCTGTCAGAAATATGTCCCGTCTCCGGGGGGCAGGGGGGTAACCCTGACACTCACATATCGCTATTTAGTCGGAACGCATTTCTGCCGCTTACTCAAAATTAACGACAAGGCCTTCCCGGTCTGAGCCCAACCCTCCCGGACGGATTCTTTTCGAACTCCGTACCCTGGGGCGGTCATCGGGGGCGATAGCTTCGGCAGTCAAGCCTGCCGGGGGGGGTCGATGACCTCTGGGCTGGGGGTTGGTTCCAATAAGGCCTTGGCCCCGAGACGAGGAGGGCCCCATGTCCAAGGCGCACGAAACCGGGCAGGATCTTATCCGAACCGAATTTTTCCGCCTGCCGGTGATGGAGAAGGCCGTCTCCCTCCTGGACCTCAAGCCCGGCTCACGGGGCCTGGAGGTGGGCTGCGGGGCGGGCACGGTCACCCTTGTCCTGGCCCGAACCGTGGGACCGGACGGCCATGTGACCGGCCTGGATCAGGATGCTGATCTGCTCACCCTGTCCCGCGCCCGAGCGAGGGAGGAGGGCCTTTCCACGCGAATCGCCCTGGAGAAGGGCGACATGAAGGCCCTGCCCTGGGAGGCGGGCGCATTCGACTGGCTGGTCAGCGTGGACTGTGCCGGATACGCGCCCACGGTCGAGCCCCGGCCGCTGGTTAGGGAACTGGCCAGAGTGCTCAAACCGGGCGGGATCATGGGCCTGGCGGCCTGGTCCTCCCAGATGATTCTGCCCGGCTATCCGGCCCTGGAAGCCAGGCTCAACGCCACCCCGGCCGGGATCGCCCCTTTCTCCCTTGACCGGCCTCCGGAGGATCATTTTCTCCGGGCCCTGGGGTGGTTCAAAGAGGCCGGGCTGGTGGACCTGGAGACCGTCACCCTGGCCGGTCAATGCCGGGCCCCCCTGGCAGAGATGGAGAAAGCCGGCCTGGCCGCCCTCCTGGCCATGCGCTGGCCCGGAGCCGAAAAAGAACTGCCGCCTGGCCTGGCCACGCTTTTCCGGGAGCTGACCGATCCTGGTTCAAAAGGCTACATCCTGGACAAGCCCGATTATCAGGCCTTCTTTACCTACACCCTGTTTTGGGGGCGGAAAAGGGATTAGCGGATCCGAAGCCGGCAAATGTTTATCGTGTCGAAACGCTGGGCCCTGGAGTCGAACCCGGCCCCGAATATCACCACCTGGTCAAAGCCGCTTTCCAGGACCGCCCGGAACTGGGCGTCCATGAACCGGGTCCGGGCGATGACATACTCATAAATCCCCTTGGGAGCGGTTATCCTCCCGAAGAAACGGGCCGCGCCGGGAAGGCGCAAGACAATCCTGAAAAAACATGGGATAAGCTGAAAGGCTATATGATCCGGGCCCTTGCAGGCCTCCCTGCGCTCGGCATAGGAGACCGCTCTGGAAATGCAGGTGTATTGGGCCGTCCTGGAGGTTTTGGCCTCGATGCGGATCCGGCTTCGGTTCACCATCGCCCCTTTTGATCCGGGTCTATTGCCGCCTGAAATAAGGGTCCGCCTCGGGTGACGGGGGTGTGCCCCGGGCGCCGCTCAGAGCTCGGAAATCGGACCGTACTTCTCTTATTTATTTTAAAAGTCTATTATACCAGGTTATTTTCGGAAAACGCAAGTTCCGAACCAAGGGCCGGGCCAGACCTCCCGGCCAGGTTTTTCTTGGCCAGCCTTCCCGACCGGCCGTTTATCGGCCAGCCGGCTAATCCGGGCGCCCCCTGTCCGGTCCGGGGAGAAGCCCCTGGGATTGGAACCGCTTCACCTTTCCGGTTTTGGTGTAGGTGGTCTGGAAGGTGGACATGGTTTCGGACAAGCCGTCGGCCTGCTTGGCGTTCACCTGGGTGGTCTGGTCCACATCCCTCAAGGTGGAGTTGATCTGTTCCACCCCCTCGGCCTGTTTGGTGGAAGCCTCGGCAATATCGGTAATAAGGTTGCTGGCCGTGGTGATCTGCTCGGTTACGGTTTCGAAAACCCGGTTCACGGAGGCGACCATGTCGTTGCTGTTCTCGATCCGGGAGATGGTTCCCTCGATCAGCTGGGAGGTGTTCTGGGCCGCCTCGGCCGCCCTCAGGGCCAGGGCCCGGACCTCGCCGGCCACCACCGCGAAACCGGCTCCGGCATCTCCGGCCCGGGCCGCCTCCACGGCCGCGTTAAGGGACAGCATGTTGGTCTGGAAGGCGATATCGTCGATGGTTTTCATAATCTCCGCAACCCGGTGGCTGGAAGCGGTCAGATCCGCCATGGAATCGCTCAGGGTGGATATACTGGCGCCGGCCTGATTGACCTTGGCGTTGATCTGGTTCATCAACTCCGCGGCCTGGCGGGAATTATCCGAGTTCTCCTTGGTGGTGGCGGCGATAACCTCGGAGGTTCCGGAGAGCTGTTCTATGGACGAGGCCTGGCCCCCGACCTGCTCGCCAACCACCAGGGCCGCTTTCTGGGCCCGGCCCACCACGTTGTTGAGTTTGGCCACAAAGCGGTTCAGCAGGCCGGCCACCTGGCCTATCTCGTCCCTGGTCTGGATGGGCATCTCCAGGGTCAGATCCACGTCGTATTGCTTGAGCATTTCCACCAGCTTGCCCATGGGGCGGCTGACGAACCTGCTGACCGTCAAGAGCATGCCCAGGATGAAAATAATCACCACGGCGGCCACCGACAACAGGGCCGACCACAGCGAATTGGACTCGGCCTTGGCCAGGGCCCGGGCGGCCTCCTCCTGGGCCTTGACCAGGGCTTCCTTGGAGAACCGGAACAGGGTGGCCCCCCGGATTTCGTTCACTTTCCAGGAAGTGTGGCAGCGGATGCAATCGCCCACCACCCTGTGGGGTTCGTAGATTTCAGTGGAACCGTCGGTCTCCCGGATGAACTTGTCCGGTTTGCTCAGTACGGTTTCCTGGAGCCCAGCCTGGATTCGGTTGCCGATGAACTCAGGTTTGGAGGAGTGGGTCACCTTGCCCTCGGCATCGAAGAGGGAGACCTCCTGGAGGCCCCGGACATTGTCCAGGGATTCCAGCAACCGGGTGAATTTCTCCATCTCCCCCCGGACCAGGGAGCCCTCTATGGAGCGCATGACCGAAATGGAAAGGTTGGAGGCCTGTTGATCCTGGCTCTGCCGCAGCAGCTTGAGGTTGTGGCCGTTCATCTCTGAGACCAGATCCACGGTCCAGTAGTACTGGACGGCCTGGGCGCCGACCACCGTGACCATTAGCACTATAACCAGGGACAGAATAAGCTTGGCGTTCAGCTGCACCTCATGCCTCCTTGGCGCCCGGTTTTTCGCCCTTGCGATAGAAGGGCAGATCGGCCGAACGGGCGAATTCGGGCGAGGCGCAACCGATGCAGGGAGCACCGGCGTTGATGCAGGTGTTGGCGCCCCGGTTCCAGTATCGTCTGGTGCAGTCGGCCATGGTGATGGGGCCCAGGCAGCCCAGTTTGAACAGGCAGCCCTCATCGCCGAACTTTTCGGCGAAATTCTCCCGTTCGTAATCGGCGAAGCGGGGACACTGGTCGTGAATCAGCCGACCGTAGTAGGCCAGGGGTCGGCCCAGGGCGTCCAGGGGCGGCAGGCCGAATTTGATGATATGGACCAGGGTGCCCACCAGCCAGTCGGGATGGGCCGGGCAACCCGGCAGACTGATGACCGGTTTGGGGATCCCCTTTTGCCTCAGAAATTCCGGAACGCCCACCGCCCCGGTGGGGTTGTTCTCGGCGGCCGGGATGCCCCCTGAGGCGGCGCAGGTACCCAGGGCCACCACGGCCCGGGCCTTGGCCGCGGCCCGGGCCACCTGGTCGGTCACGGGATGATGGCCCATGAGGCAGGCCTGGGGCATGCCCACGGGCATGGCGCCCTCCACGACCAGGTAATACCCGCCCTTTTCAATGGACTTCTCCACAATATCCACGGCGGTGCGGCCCGTGGCCGTGGAGAGAGTCTGGTGGAACAGGAGGGAGATATATCCGGTCAGGACCTCGGCCGGGGAGGGGTGTTCCGCGTTCAAAAAGGAGATTGAACAACCGGAACAGCTCTGGCCCTGAAGCCACAACACCGGGATCTGGCCCGCGGCCAGCTCCTCCAGGGCCTCGGCCACCCGGGGCGACAGCGCCGGAGCCAGGCCCAGGGCGGCGGCCAGGCCGGCGCTGAATTTCAAAAAATCACGGCGGCTGATATGGGACATCTAGCCCTCCTGTTCAGTGGACCGCACAGGCCAGACAGGGGTCGAACGATCTGACCACCCTGGCCGCCTCGATGGGGTTTTTCGGATCGGCCACGGGAGTTCCTTCCAGGGCCGTCTCCACGGGGCCGGGCTGCCCCTGGGCATCCCTGGGCGAGCAGTTCCAGGTGGTGGGAACCACACACTGGTAGTTGGCTATTTTGTAATCCTCTATCTCCAGCCAGTGGCCCAGGGCCCCCCGGGGAGCCTCGGTCAGCCCGGCCCCCCGGCCCGAGGCGGGCAGCTCGAAGTCGGTGCAGGCCGGCTCGCCGGCCTTTAACTGGCCCACCCAGTAAGCGCAACGGTCGGCCACGATCTTGCACTCCAAGGCCCGGGCCGCATGCCGCCCCAGGACAGAGTCAAGGGCGGTCAGGGGTAGGGAGAGCGCCTCCAGGGCTCCGTCCACCAGGCCCTTGACCTCGGTGTCGCCATTCAGGTAGGCCACCAGGATTCTGGCCAGGGGGCCCACCTCCTGGGGTTTGCCATCGTAGCGCGGCGCCTTGAGCCAGGAATAGGCTCCTGGTTTGTCCGGATCCGGGACTGTTTCTCCCTTATAGGGGTGCAGCCCCGAGGGGGAGGAAAGTTTGGAACTGGCCGTGTCCTCGCTGATCTTATCCGGATCGAAATCCATCATCCGGCCCTGCTCCACCCTGCCGCCGGGCAGTAGCCGGGAACCGTCGATTTCCGGAAAAACTCCGTAGGCCAGGAAATTGCCGCACCCCTTGCCGATCTCCGCGTAGTCGGGAAAGGCCTCGGCCACGGCCATGATGTCGGGCAGATAGGCCGTCTCGATAAAGGCCTGGAGTCTGGCCACGATGGAGGCCACCTTGGCCACATTGGCCGCGGTGATCCTTTCGGTGATGCCGCCCGGAACCAGGGCCGTGGCATGGGGGGCTTTGCCCCCGTATACGGCCAGGGCCTCCTGGGCCAGGGCCCGCATCTCCAAGGCCTCCAGATAGTGGCGGATGGCCCCGATGTTTATCTCAGGGTCCTCGATATAGCGCCCCTCGTACCTGGGCAGAAAGGGAGCCGCCGGGAAGATGGCCGTGGAATCCAGCTGAGACTTCACCCACGATTTCAGGTTGTTGAGTACAGGATCGGAACCCTTGTACTGCAACACGGCCGTGATATCCACAAAATCCAGGGCCGACAACTGGTAGAAATGGACCAGATGGGACTGGATGTAGTTGGTCCCCAAGATCAGGTTACGGGCCAAGATGCCGTTGGGGGGCAGACTGATCCCGTAGGCCTCCTCCTGGGCCCCCAGGGAGGCCAGCCCGTGGGAGATGGGGCAGACCCCGCAGATCCTTTGGGTTATCTGTTGGGCATCCATGGGGCTGCGGCCCCGCAGGATTACTTCAAAACCCCTGAACATTTCGCCCGAGCTGAAGGCTTGGGCCACCTTGCCGGAGTCTACCTCCAGGCGCACCGCCAAATGGCCTTCAATTCTGGTAATGGGGTCGATCTCAACCGTTGTTCGCATCTAAGTCCTCACGGAACCCGTATTGTTGCCTGGGAATTATATTTTGTTGGGGGGGAATCCTTCTTTTACGGCAGGCATATGTATTATCTATAACATAATCAAGCATTAGCGTCAATAATTTGAAATAGTTCTGTCCTTTTTATAAAAGTACAATACATTATCTGGTCATTAAAAAAAAGATATTAGAGCGGTTTTAAAAGATATGTTCCGAAAGAAGACCGCTCTAAACGGCCCACAGGCGGGCCGCCGGTAGCGTAGCGACTGTGAGCCGGGACAAAACCACGCTTTTGGCCTGGCGGTCCGTCAAAAATACGGAACGTATTTTTGAAACTTACCATAGATCATTTGCACTCCTCTGTCGGTCCTTGATTGTATGGCATCAGGCGGGTTTCCGCCTCCCCGGAGGATGTGATTCAGGGCTGATTTTTCTGCGAAAGGGGCCGGCCGGGAAGCTGGACGGCGGGTCAGCCGTCCAAAACCTCGCGCACGGCCCGCAGCAATTCGGCTTTGCGGAAAGGCTTGGTGAGAACGCGCTTGATGCCCTGGCCGGTGGCCTCTTCGGTCAGCTTGTTGTCTCTGAACCCGGAACAGAGAATAACCGGAAGGTCCGGCCTGATATCGAGCAGTTTCCGGGCCAATTCAAGGCCGGTGAGGTGGGGCATGATGTGGTCCGTAATGATAAGATCGTATTCCCCGGGCTGGCTCCGGAACAGGTCGATCGCCTCTTGGCTGGAGGTTAAGCCGGTCACGTTGTAGCCCTGGCAGGTCAGCATCTCCCGGCCCAGGTCGGTCAGGGCTTTTTCATCATCCACAAACAGGATGTGCTCGCTGCCTTGGGCCAACGATTGTTCGGGGGAAGGGTCTTGCGCCTGACGGTCATGCTGGGACAGGGGCAGATAAACGTGGAAGGTCGTGCCCACCCCGACCTCGCTGTAGACGGTAATAGCCCCTCTGTGGCTGCTGACGATTCCGTGAGCCACGGAGAGCCCCAGTCCGGTCCCTTCGCCGATCTCCTTGGTGGTGAAAAAGGGATCGAATATCTTGGTCATGATATCCTGGTCCATGCCGTGCCCGGTGTCGGTGACGGTGAGCCTCTGGTATCTGCCCAGTTTCAGGTTCGGATAGCCAAAGCACTCGTCCTGACCCATTTCTATGGTCTTTAGCCCCACGTAAAGAACCCCGCCGCTTTGGCGCATGGCATGGGCGGCATTGGTGCAAAGGTTCATCAGGACCTGTTGGAGTTGGGTGGCGTCGGCCATGACGATGTCTTCCTGGTTCCTTAGATCGTGGTTGATCTCAACGGTGGCCGGGAGCGAGGAGCGGATGAACTTGAGCGTCTCCCTGATGGGGTGGCACAGGGAGATGGGCTTCATCTCCTGCTCGGTCTGGCGGCTGAAGTTCAGGATCTGGTTGACCAGTCTCCCCGCCCTTGTCCCGGCGGTGAGAATTTGGCCGATCTTTTCGGTAGGGTCCTGGCGGTTTTCAATCATGTCCAGGGCCAGTTCCGCGTTGCCTATGACCACCCCCAGAATATTGTTGAAGTCGTGAGCCACGCCTCCGGCCAGGGTTCCGATGGCCTCCATTTTTTGGGACTGGCTGAACCTGGTTTTCATGATCATCTGCTGGGTCACGTCCCTTAGGACCGAAACATAACCGCCCTTGCCGCCGCTTTCGTCCGGGATGGGCGAGACGGTCACATCCAGTTCCAGACCTTCCCCCGCCCTGGTCTTTTTGGTCAGATGGCCCCGCCAGGCCCGGCCCTGGTTGACGGTCTCCCAGATGGTCCCGGCCTGATCCGAGCCGTTCTTCTCCATCTCCAGATAGGCCGGGGGACGGCCCAGAACCTCATCTCTGGAAAAACCGGTGGTCTGCTCAAAGGCCGGATTCACATACTCCACTAGGCCCTGAGCATCGATAAGGAGGATGGCCTCGTCGGCGTTTTCAATAGCGGTTTTGAACCTCAGGAGCTGAATTTCGGTGTTACGGCGGCTCCCCACCTCGGCTTCCAGCTGGAGCATTTTTTTTTCCAGCTTGCGGATCAAGGCCTGATTGTATTCCTGCAGAAAAACCGACCTTCCTTCGGGTTTAAGATCGGGTTCCTTCGGGGCAGCCTTCTTCTTCAAAACCGCCTCGATTGCGGCCATCAACTCGGCCGGCTCAAGGGGCTTGATCAAAAAAAGATCGGCTCCCAGGCTGAGACCGAAGTCGATATCCTTCTGGTCGGTATAAGTGGCGGAATAAAAGATCAGGGGGATGCGGCCCAGGTCCTCATCCGTTTTCCACTCCCGGCAGAGGGCGAACCCGTCCTTGACCGGCATCAGGATGTCGGTGATGATCAACTCCACCGGATTGGACCTGGCCAGGCCCAGGGCCTCCTGTCCGTTGGCTGCGGAGAGGACCTCATGGCCGTGGCCGCCCAGCAGGGCCTTCAGCAGGTATCTGTTCTGTTGATCATCGTCTACGATTATAATTTTAGCCATATCCTATTATTCCCCACAAGGTGGAGCGGGCAAAAACCGCAATATTTCGGAGATGAAGGTTTCCGGGTTGATGGGTTTTTCAATATAGCCAGTGCACCCGGCGGCCAGGGCCTTTTCCCTGTCGCCGACCATGGCGTAGGAGGTGACCGCCACTATGGGCGCGGGGGCGTACTCTTCGTCCTGGCTCAATTTTTCAGCCACGGCATAGCCGTCTATGCCGGGCAGCTGGATATCCAGCAAAATCAGATCCGGCGCCTCCTCCCGGGCCATGGCTATCCCGTCCATCCCGTCCCGGGCCTGTATTACTTCGAACCCGCTATTTTTTAACAGAAAATCCATTAGATAAATATTCTGCTCGTTGTCTTCTATGACCAAAACCTTTTTACTCATGAGGCTCCCCTGAGGACAAGGGGATATCAAAACTGAAGGTGCTGCCCTTGTCCGGTCCCTCGCTTTCGGCCCGGATCTCTCCACCCATGAGGCCGACCAGTTTTTTGCAGATGGAAAGACCCAGGCCCGTGCCTTCGTACTGTCTGTTCAGGCCCGTGTCCAGTTGTCTGAATGCTTCGAACAGGGTCTCCCTGTCTTCGGGCTTGATTCCGATGCCGGTGTCGATCACCCGGACGGTCAGCCTCCGGCCGTCCTGCTGGGCCTCCACCCTGACCGTCCCGTGATCGGTGAATTTTACCGCATTGCTCAGCAGATTGAGAAGAACCTGCTCCAAACGGCGGCGGTCGGTAGCTATCTCCCCGATGCGGTCGTCGATGCCGGAGGTCAGCTCCAGCCCTTTTTTAGCGGCCAGGGGGCTGATGCTGCTGAGGACGTTATCCACCGCCTCCTTGAAACTGAACCGGTCCGCGGCCAGCTGGACCTGTCCGGCTTCGATCTTGGAGATGTCCAGGATGTCGTTGATCAGGTTCAGAAGATGGCGGGCGCTGTTCTGAACCATGGTCATCTGTTTGGCCTGCTCCTGGTTAAGGGGTCCGGGCAGTTGCTGCAGCAGAATGCCGGTGAAGCCGATGATGGAGTTTAGGGGGGTGCGCAGTTCGTGGGACATGGCGGCCAGAAAGGCCGATTTGAGCCGGTCGGCCTCTTCGGCCGCCTCCTTGGCCCGGCGCAGTTCCTCCTCCTGCTTTTTCTGCCGGGTGATGTCACGGTAAATGGCGTAGACGCCGTAGTGGTTTCCGCCCAGTTCGATGGCTGTGCCGGTCAGGGAGACGTCTATCATTCGGCCGTCCCTGTGGCGCCGTTTCGTCTCCAGGGGAAGTTTGCGGCCGGCCATGATCTGGGCCTTGGCCCGGAGGCCCTCTTTTTCCTCTCCCGGGGGCAGAATCAGGTCGTAGATGGAGCGGCCCAGGGCTTCTTCCCGGCTGTATCCGAAAAGGTGGGTGAACTCGGAGTTTATTCTGAGCACGATATTGTTGATGTCGATCAGCACGATGGCTTCGGGGGACAGGTCAAAGAGCTGCTTCAGGTAGGCCTGCTGGATCTTAAGATCATTTTCGGCCTGAATCCTCAGCCCCAGTTCGTTCTCCAACTCCCGGTTGACCGAGACCAGTTCGGCGGTCCGGGCCTGGACCGTCTCTTCCAACTCGTCCGAACGCTGCCGCAGCTGGGCGCCCATCTCCTTGAGTTTGGCCACCATGCGGTTGAAGGACCGGCTCAGGTTTCCGATCTCGTCGCTGGAGGCCGCTTCCATGAAGGTGGAGAGTTCCCCGCTGCGGGATATCTCCTCGGCCTTGTCGCTCAGATTCCGGATGGGGCCCACCACAAACCGCTGCAGACCCAGCCCGGTCAAGATTCCCAGAATAACCAGGAAAGAGAACATCAACAGCAGAAGGCGCGCGGCCGAGGCGAAAACCTCTTTTTTAATGGAGCGCATGGGGGTGACGATCAGGACCTTCCAGCCCAACCGGGGGGAGGTTATGTGGCAAAGGGCCAGGTCTTTTCCCGGGACCATCAGGCATCCGGCCTCCTGGCCCATTATCCGCTCGGTAAGGCCGGGAAACACATCCTTGACGTTTCTGTTTTTGAGCGGAGACCAGGTGGTGGCCAAAACCTCGCCGTCCTTGTTCAGGAGGGCCACCCGCCCCTCGTAGTCGGTCTTCATGTTGATGATGAACCGCCTGAGGTCCTTCAGGGTCACGTCCATGCCGACCACGCCGAAGACCCTGCCGTCCCCGTCCACCAGGGCGGTGGTGGTGCCGATGTTGATGTCCTCCGTGGTGACCGCGCAATAGGGTTCGGTCCGCATCACTTGGCCGGGATTGTCCTTGGCCAGTTTGTACCAGGACCTCTCCCGGGGATCGTAGCGGGTGGGTTGGGCCCTCTTGTGGGAGCGGACGAAACCGCCGTTCTCCCGGCCCATGTAGACCGAGTTTACATATTCATAATACCTCTTGTGCTGGGCGAACAGTTTGCGAATTTCCGCTTCGGTCTTATTGAAGCGATAGCTGACGGGGGTTTCGCCGACCTTGGTGAAATTGGTGAAACCGTCGTCATCACGGGTTCGGACCAGGGGATTGTGGGCCAGGACCAGAACTCCGGACTCGATGTTGGTGAACAGGGTGTCCACCACCAGTTCCAGCTGTTTCAGCTGGCCGCTGAGGTTGGACTTTATGGAGCTGATTTTTTCGGTTTGCAGCTGGCGGTAGCTCAGCAATCCCACGACGGTGAAATAAACCAATCCCACGGAGATAAAAAGAAGGATAATCCGCCGCCACATGGTCAGCCTAAAGGCCATCTCCGCCATCCCTCCAAACATGGGAACCGGACGGAACCCCAAGAGGGGCCGTCCCTCCCCGGATCGGTCTTGCTCAGTCTGTTTTAGGCACTTTGTTCTGGTTTTCGTTCCTCTCAACCACCGGCCGTCTGCCAAGATATCTTATAGCTCACGATAATAGAGACTTTTTATAAAATAGATCATGCCGATCAAATTAAGCTGTGGCTGTCAATATTACTTTCCTCGCTGGAAGGGCGTTTATCCCCGATTATTCTAATTATTAGTGTATCTTATTTTGTCCCCTTTACAAAACAGCATAGAGGATAATCTATAATATTTCAAGTTTGGCCCGCAGGAAGGATGTCATACCCTGCAAAATCACACGTTCTTTCCAACCCCAATGGGGAATGAAGAAGAAAAGCTGTCCGGACGGAAACGGGGGTGGTTGATTTTTATGCCGGACCAGGACCCTGTTGCAGAGGCGGGATGGATCCGGGGTAGGGTGCCCGTGTCCGGATCAGATCCTATCGTCCCGGGTCTGGAGATACATGACCACCACCAGTCCCATGGCTCCAGCGCAGAGCAGAAAGGTGGTCCGGTAGGCCTCCCCCGGCAAACCGTTCCCGGTGAGGCTGGCCAGAATGCTGCCCATGGCGTGGACGAACACCCCGGCCCCGGCCATGGTGAAGAAGTTGACCCCGGCCAGGGCGGTTCCCACCATCTCCGGGGGCATCAGGTTCTTGATGTGGGAGTACATCACGTTGCCCGAGGAGTTGGTCAGCCCCATGGTGATAAAGATCAAAGCCAGCCCGCCGAAGGAGATGCCCCTGTCCCACATACCAAGAACCAGGATCGAGCAGGCCATGAGCCCCATGCCCGTAACCACCGTCCATTTGCGGGAGCGGAGCAGGGAGTCGGCCAGCCAGCCCGTGGCCGGCGAGCCCATAATGTAGGCCGCGTTCATCAGCAGCAGCACCTGCCCGGCCTGGAGAGGGCTCAGGCCCACCTGCTCGATAAGGTAGGGCCCGGCCCAGAGGGTCTGGATGGAGGCGTAGGCGCCGTAGCGGAAAAATGCCGACCAGGAGATGAGCCAGTAGTCCTTGGATCCCATAAGGATCCTCAGGGAGGACCAGACAGCCGGGGCGGCGGCCGGGGCCGGCTCCTGCCGTTGTTCCGGGGGCCGGTTGCGGATAAAGACCAGAATGATCAGGGCCAGGAGGAGATTGATCGCGGCCAGGAGCCGGAACGAACCGCGCCAGCCGAAAACCCCCACCAGGAGGGCCAGGGGGCTGGTGGCCAGCAGGCCGCCGGTGGTGCCCACGGCCATGAACAGGCCCTGGACGGTGGCGAACCTGCGGGCCGGAAACCACCGGGCCAGCAGGGAGAGGGGCCCGATGAGGTTGGAGGCCATGCCCAGGCCCAGCAGGGCCCTTCCGGCCACGGCCCCGGCCGGGCCTGAGGACCCGGAAAAGACCAGGGCGCCCGCACATCCGATCAGGTTGAGGCCGAAGACGGTCAGCCTGGGTCCGACCCGGTCCAGGACCAAGCCCAGGGGAAGCTGGACCAGGGCGAAGGTATAGAAGAAGACCGCCCCCATGAGCCCCAACTGACTGTAGTCCAGGCTCAACTCCCGGCCCAGGTCCGGGGCTATGATGGCCGTGGAGGCCCGGTAGAACATGGACAGAATAAAGACCGAGGCGCAAAGGCCGAAGATCAGCCAGCGGGATCGATGCATGGGCGAAGAATCCTTGCCAGGGGTTTGGGCGAAGTCCCTACTAATGGTGCCGGATTAACCCTGCGGGGGCAAGCCCTATAACGAAACTGGACATCGCGCCCAGCCTTGTGCTGTTTATAATAAATCAGTCTATTATCAATAAGTTGAGGGAAATCAGAAAGCTGTATCCGGGGCTCTGGAAAATTGCCGAAAATTTGGCCCGTTTCAGGGGGATGAGCGGCCCGGCGATGAGACGCCTTGTCTCTTTAAAAAGATATTTAAAGACGACATATCAGGCGATATGGACCGTTCCCCAAAATCAGACTTTCCAGTTTTTGGGCCCGGGCCCGCGCACGGCCTCTGAGCGGGCCTGGATAAGCTCGGCCGTTATGGCCACGGCGATCTCCTCCGGAGTCTCCCCTCCGATCGGCAGGCCGATGGGGGAATGGACCCGGTCTATATCGGACTGACTGAAGCCCTCGGAAAGAAGTTTTTCATAGATGGCGTCGCGCTTATGGCGGGAGCCGATCATGCCGATGTAGGTCGCCGGCGTCCTGAGGACGTCGGCCAGGATGGCTCCGTCCCAGGCGTGGCCCCTGGTGACGATGACCACATACCCTGTTTCCTTGATGCCCAGGCTTTCCACAGCCCCTTCAAAGGGGCGGCAGGCGACCCGGTCGGCTTGGGGAAACCTCTCCGGGGAGGCGAACTCCTCCCGGTCGTCGACCACCGTGACCCGAAAATCCACCAGGGAGACCAGGGGCGCCAGGTGGGCCGAGATGTGGCCTCCCCCGAAAATATAGACCGTGGGACCGGCCAGGACCGGTTCCACAAAATAATCGTCCAGCCAGCCGGGTCTGGCCGCCCCGCCTTGGCCAAATTTATCCAGGAGCACTTGCAGTTCCCGGGGCCAATCTCCGACCGGCCAACTCTCCGCGCCCTCCTGGCTGACCAGGTACCGCCTGCCCCAGTTGCGGTCCGTGTTCAGTTCCAGGGCGACCAGAGCCGGGCGGCCTTCCCTGGTGATGGTCTCCAGTCGCTTGATCAGGGAAGTCAGCGCCTCATCGGGCGGCGAGAGCCTCTCCAGATAGAGGTTCACATATCCACCACAGATCATGCCGCAGGCTTCGGCCTCCTTGTTCATCAGATCGAACTCCAGAACCTGGGCCGATCCGCCCTCCAGCATCCGCCTGGCCAAGGCCACGCCCCGGGCCTCCAGTTGGCCCCCCCCCACAGTACCCACCAGGGTCTGGTCCTCTTTGATCAGCATCTTGGTGCCCAGCCCCCTGGGCGCGGAACCCTTGCGCATGACCACCGTGGCCAGAATTGAGGTCCGGCCGGCCTGGAGTTCTTGAAGAATTTCATTGTAAATCAGGCTCATCTCAGATTCCTTCCCCGCTCAACCAACTGCGGCCAACATCTCCCGGGCATGGGCCAGGGCCATCTCGCTGATCTCCGAACCGCCCAGCATTCTGGCCATCTCCAGAACTCTCTTGTTCTCGTCCAACTTCTCGATGGAGGAGACGGTTCTCTTGTCCTTGATTGTCTTGGAAACCAGATAATGGCCCTGCCCAAAGGCTGCTATCTGGGGCAGATGGGTGATGCACAGGATCTGTTGGCGGTCGGCCAGGTTGCGCAGCTTGTGGCCCACCACCTCGGCCACTCCCCCGCCGATCCCGGCATCCACTTCGTCGAAAACCACCGTCTCCACCGAGGCTTGGCCTGCCAGGATGGATTTGAGGGCCAGGGTGATCCGGCTCAATTCGCCGCCGGAGGCTACCTTGGCCAGGGGCCTGAGCTCCTCGCCCGGATTGGCGGAGAGGCGAAAGATCACCCTGTCCCGGCCGTCCGGGCCCAGAGGTTTATCCGTTAGGGTGGCTTCGAAACCGGAACCGACCAGATTCAGGGCGGCCAGTTCCAGGATCACGGCCTGGGCCAGCTTTTGGGCCGCGCGTTTCCGTCCGGCATGAAGCCGATCGGCCCTGTGGGCCAGGTCGTGCTCAGCCTGGGAGACCTCCTGCCTAAGGAGGCCCAGTTCCGACTCCATCCGGTTGAGCCGTTTCAGCTCCACGCTCAACTCTCCGGCCCGGGTCAGCACCTCCTCCGAGCCCCCGTTCGGAGCGTGTTTTTTGACCAGCCGGTTGATAAAGCCCAGCCGTTCCTCCACCTCGTTCTGCCTCCCGGGGTCGAAAACCACCCGGTCGGCATAGGACATCAGGTCCCGGCCGGCATCCTCCAGAACATAGGCCGACTCTTGGATCCGTTCCAAAATGGGGGAGAGCCGAGCGTCAAGCCTGGCCAGCTTCTCCAGGTCGGACTTGATCGTGCCCAGAGTCCCCACCACGGAGCGATCCTCTCCGTATAGAACCTGGTAGGCCTGGCCGGTGCCCTGACTGAGTTTTTCGGCGTACCGCAACCTTTCCTGCTCGGCTCTCAGCTCCTCCTCTTCGCCGGGTTTAAGAGCCGCCTTTTCGATCTCCTCGAGCTGAAAGGTCAGGAGGTCTATTCTCTCGTTCTTCCCGCTCTCGGCCGTCTCCAGCCGCTCCAGTTCACGGACCAGGGCCTTGAAGCGGTCATGGGCCTCTTCCATCCCCCGGCGTTCCTCCTCCGACCCGCCGTAGGCGTCCAGGAGAAGAAGATGCTCTTCGGGTTTGAGGAGTCTTTGGGCTTCGTGCTGCCCGGAGATGGACAGGATTCTCGATCCCAGATCGGCCAGAACCGAGAGATTGACCAGCACATTGTTGACGTAGGCTCTGGACCTGCCCGAAGAGGAGATTACCCGCCGCAGAATCAGTTCGGAATCCACCTCCAGACCGTAGCCGCCCATGAGGTCGTGGAGAGGTCCCGACTCGGGCAGCTCGATCAGGCCCTCCACAGAGGCCTCCCCGGCGCCCTGGCGAACCAGATCGGTCTGGGCCCTGGCTCCCATAAGAAGTTGAACCGCCCCCAGGATGATCGATTTGCCCGCCCCGGTTTCGCCAGTGAGAATATTCAGCCCCGGCCCGAATTCCACTTCAAGGCTTTCGATGATGGCCAGATCTTTAATGGACAGGTGAGCCAGCATGGTTACTCCAGGGTAATGAAACCACAACCGGATCGGATTGACAATACCGAGCTTGACAACCACTTCTCGGCCGGGTAAAGGTCCTTCATGTTGCTTAGTATAAACCCGGATCATCCCGAGCCGCGCAAAATTTCCAGGGTCGTGGAGGTCCTGGACAAGGGCGGCGTCATCATCTATCCCACCGACACCTTCTACGGCATCGGCTGCGACCTGCTCAACAAAAGGGCCATCGACCGGGTCTACCAGATAAAACACCGTCCCCGCAGCCAGCCCTTCAGTTTTATCTGCCCGGACCTGACCGAGATCTCCCGCTACGCCATAGTCTCCAATTACATCTACAAAACCATGAAGCGGCTGCTGCCCGGTCCTTATACCTTCATTCTCCAAGGCACCAAGGCCGTGCCCAAGTTTATGCTGACCAAACGCAAAGAGGTGGGCATCAGGGTCCCGGACAACGAGATCGCCTTGAGCCTGGTCAAAGAACTGGGGCGCCCCATCATCTCCACCTCGGCAGCCCTCAACGACGAAGACGACCTGCCTGCCCATCCCGGGCTGTTGGATGAAAAAATGGGCCACCTGGTGGATCTGATTATCGACGGCGGACCGCAGGGCTTCGAGCCATCTTCGGTTATCTCCCTGATCGGCGACGAGCCGGAAGTGCTCCGCCGGGGCAAGGGGGATGTGGATATTTTCGAAGAGGTCCTTTAGGCCATAGGCCGAAAAACATCCCCCCCCAGTCTTTTCGGCCTGCGGGACAGACCGGACCGTGACGCCCTGACTATCCCTTTTCGCGGCGATTTTGTTAAGACATCGGCCCCAAGGACTGAAGCATAACCCCTCCTTGACCGGGTGAATGGTCCGCCAACGTTCTCAGTGCGGCGGCAAAACTCCACCCTTCCGGAACAAAGCCGGATGGTGAAGCAAGCCGACCTAATACCGGGGAAAGGACCGTTCGAAACCGGGAGAGAATAACCTACCGTCTTGCGACGGAATCTCCGAACGTATGGTCCGCCTGAGCCAGGAAAATTTATAAGCCGCCAGGCGGAGAGAAGGAACATCGAACATGCCGGGTGGGAAATTTTCCCCGCCTGGAGGCTTCAATTATGATTGCTCGTTACGGCTGGCCTTGAACCACACTCCGGGTTTAAACAGAACGGTCTTCCGGGGAGGCAATCCGCGCTCCAGTCCGGTACGAGGATCGACCATCCTGCGGGCCGCTCTGGAGCCCAGGTGAAAAGTACCCAAGCCCCGCAATTCAACCCGCTCTCCATTGGCCAGAGCCTCGGTCACCAGGTCGAATAAACGGGAAACCATACCCTCCACATCCTTGGCAGGCAGATGCGGATGGGTCTCCTTCAACTTTGTAATCAATTCACTCTTTACCACGTTAAAATCCCACTAATGAGGGGTTCCGTATCGTGAGAGAACGCCTTCCAGGCTTTGGACAAAGCTGCCCGCAACGCTGTTCAGGGTTTCTCGGATAATACGTCCCAAAAATGTTTCCTGTTCCCGGCCGGGCCAGACCAGCTCCGGTTCCCCGGAGATTCCGGCCAGGGTTCCGGCCAGCTCCACTGCGTCTTGAAAATTTCCTAATTTGTCCACCAAACCGAGTTTCAAGGCCTGCGAACCGGTGAGCAGCCGTCCGTCGGCTATGGGCTCCACCCTGGATCGTTCCAACCGCCGCCCTTGGGCCACGGCCCTGACGAACTGGTCGTGAACATCGTCCACCAAGTCTTGGAAAAGTTGCCTTTCCTCGTCAGTCAAAGGCCGATTAGGGCTGCCGGCATCCTTGAATTTGCCTGAAGTAACGGCGCCCTGATCTATCCCCAGTTTATCCAGCAGTCCCCTCAGATTTCTCAGGGGGATGATCACTCCTATGGAACCGGTCGCGGTTCCGGGGTTGGCCATGACCTTATCGGCCGCGGCAGCCACATAGTAGCCCCCCGAGGCGGCCACGGTCCCCAAGGAGGCGACCACTTTCTTTTTTTCCCTGGTTTTCAAGACCTCCCGGTAGATCTCCTGAAATGGAGCCACCGAGCCTCCGGGCGAATCTATTCTGAGGATAACCGCCTTTACGGCGGAATCTCTTCTCAGGCCGACCAGGGTTTCAAGAATCGGTTCCGGGCGATCGATTTCGCCCAGAATTTCCACCACTCCGATCTTGGGCCCGCCCAGGCCCAATACGGAACCCAGAGCGGGCAACCAGATCAGAACAGCCGCCAGCACGAGGCCCAAACCGGCCATCCACCAAATGGCGAAGCGGACGGGCCTTCTCGGCATTCAGTCTTGTCAGTCCTTTTCAGCGTTGAGCTGATTCATGATCAACTCGCCCAGGTTCGAGGTGGCCTCCTGGCTCTTGCCCATGTAGTCCTCGAAGGAGCCCTCGTCCTCTTCGTCGATCCGCCTGATGGACAGGCCGATCCTTCTTTCGTGAGGAGAAAGGTGGACCACCTTGGACGACACCTTGTCGCCCACATTGAACATCCCCACCGGGGTGTTGATCTTTTCCTTGGAGATCTCGGAGACGTGGATAAGGCCTTCAATGCCCTCCTCAATCTCCACAAAGACCCCGAAGTCGGTGACGTTGGTGATGGTGCCCTCGACCACCGAACCCACGGGATAGCGTTCGGCCACGCTTTCCCAGGGGTCTATCTGAGCCTGCTTTATCCCTAGGGAGAACCGTCTGTTCTCCTTGTCGATATTCAGGACCACGGCCTTGACCAGGTCGTTCTTCTTGTAGACCTCGGTGGGATGCTTGATCCGTTTGGACCAGGACAGATCGGAGATGTGGACCAAGCCGTCGATCCCGTCCTCAATCCCGATGAACACCCCGAAATCGGTGACGTTTTTAATCCGTCCCTCGATGGTCGTACCCACCGGGTAAGTGTCGTCGATGGTCTCCCAGGGGTCGGGCATGATCTGTTTCATGCCCAGGCTGATCCGTTTCCTCTCGGGATCCACATTAAGCACCACGCTCTCCACGATATCCCCTACCTGGAGGATCTTGGAGGGATGGCGGATGCGGCGGGTCCAAGACATCTCGGAGACGTGGACCAGGCCCTCGACCCCGTCCGCGATCTCGATAAAGGAACCGTAGTCGGTGAGGGAGACGACCTTGCCCTGGACCCTGGTGCCCACGGCGAACTGTTCCTCCACGGTGGTCCAGGGATCGGGGGTGAGCTGCTTGACCCCCAGGGAAACCCTTTCCCGCTCGCGGTCGTAGGACAGAACCTTGACCTGGATCTCATCCCCGACCGAGTACCGCTCCGAAGGATGACCCACCCGGCCCCAGGAGATGTCGGTGATGTGGAGCAGGCCGTCCAGCCCGCCCAGATCCACGAAAACTCCGTAGTCGGTGATGTTCTTGACCACTCCGGGGAGAACCTTGCCCTCTTCCAGGACCTCCATGAGCTTGGATTTCTGGGAGTTGCGCTCATCCTCCAGAATGACTCTCCGGGACAAGACCACGTTGGATCTTTTTTTAGAGTATTTCAGCACTCTGAAATCATAGGTCTGGCCCAGGAACTGCTCCATGTCCCGGACCGGCCGGAGGTCCACCTGAGAGCCGGGCAGAAAAGCCATGACCCCCACGTCGACCTGCAGACCGCCCTTGACCCGGGAGACGATCGTGCCCTGAACTATGTCCTCGTTCTGATAGGCTTCGGCGATCTTCTCCCAAACCTTTATTCTGGCGGCCTTGGACCGCGACAACCTGACAGCCCCCTCGTCGTCCTCGCTGGACTCCAGGAGGACCTCCACTTCATCGCCCTCGGCCAGTTCGATCTGACCGTTGGCGTCAGTGAATTCGTGGAGAGGAATCTGCCCTTCGGATTTGGCTCCGACGTCTACCACCACAAAGTCGTCGGTTACCTGAACCACAGTGCCCTTGACCACGGAGCCCTCTTGGATGCCTTCCAGTGATTGCTCCAAAAGGGCCGCGAAGTCTCCGGATTCTACTCCGGAACCGGCCATGGAGTCGTCATCTGCCAGACTGTCCTCCTGAGTCTCCCGGGAAACCTGTTCGGGCTCCGATTCCGGGCTGTTCTCCTCCGCCACCGTCTCCGTCGTTGTTTTCTCCGGCTCGACTTCGGTCTGCTCCCGGTCCTGGTTTACCTCGGGCAGGTCGCTGTCAATTGTGTTCATTGTTTTAAAATACCCCCTAATACTGCACTTCATTCCATGCCCGTTGCACGGAAAAACTTGCTATCTATAACAGAAAAAGGCCGTAAGATCAAGGGCTCATTCATATCGTTCCCTGGAGCCCCTGATCCGATCCATCTCAGCGATGGTAAGTTTCAACACAGCTTCAAAATCCAGCCCGCTCGAATCGATCAATACCGCATCCTGCGGGGGCTGCAGCGGCGCAATGCGGCGGCTTTCATCCTGGTCGTCCCGGGCCGCCATCTCAGCCCGGACCCGTTCCGGATCGGCCGCAATCCCCCGGCCGGCCAACTGGGCGAATCTCCGCCTGGTTCTCTCCTCCAGGTCTGCGGTCAGAAAAAATTTGATATCGGCTTGGGGAAAGACCACGGTGCCGGCGTCCCGGCCTTCCAGCACTACTCCGCCTCCGGCGCCCAGGCGACGCTGGAGGTCGGTCAGGTTCTGTCTGACCACGGCCAGTTTGGAGATGGCCGAGGCCAGATTGCCCACCTCTTCTTTGCGGATGGCAAAGCTGACATCCTTGCCGTTCAGCACGACCCGCAGCCCATCCGGCGTGGTTTCCAGCTTGATCTCCAGGCCCTCCATCAACCCGGCGATACCCTTTTCATCGTCCCGGTCCAGGCCGTTGTCGCGTACGGCCAGGGCCACGGCCCGGTAGAGTGCTCCGGAATCCAGGTAGGTGTACCCCAGCCTCGCGGCCAGGGCCTTGGCCAGGGTGGATTTGCCGGCTCCGGCCGGTCCGTCGATGGTGACAACCAGCCCTCTGGGCAATGCGGCCGTCATCCGGCCGACTCCTTGAGGACCTCGCCCAGCCTTTGGATGAGGGCCTTATTCTCTTCCTCGGTCCCCACCGAAACCCGGAGGAAACGGTCCATCCCGAAGGAAGCCATGTGACGGATGATGATCCCTTTTTTGAGCATCCTTTGGTAGATCTCGCCGGCCCTGTCCCCGGCCTCGAAAATGATAAAATTGGTCTGGGAGGGATACACCTTGAACCCCAGCCCGGTCAGGGCCTGGGAGAGGTATTCCAGTCCGGACCAGATCTTTTCCTTGACCATTTCCAGAAACTCCTGGTCGTCCAGGGCCGCCTCGGCCCCGGCCAGGGAGGGGGAGGTGATGTTGAAAGGCTGGCGGACCCGGTTCATGTAGTCGGCCATGGAGGCGGACATGACCCCGTAGCCCAGTCGCAGCCCGGCCAGGCCGTAGATCTTGGAAAAGGTCCGGGTCACGATGATGTTCCGGTCGTCGGTCACCAGCCCCAGACAGGTGCCCTTGTCCCGGTCCCTGACAAAGTCGATGTAGGCCTCATCGATGAGCAGGATCACCCCGGCGGGCAGGGTTTCGGCAAACGCCCTGATCTCCTCAGAGGCCAGAACCGTTCCCGTGGGGTTGTTGGGGTTGCAGATGATGACCAGCCTGGTGGACCCGTCCACGGCCCTGGCCAGGGCCTCCAGGTCAAGGGACATGCCCTTGAGGGGCACGGTGGCGTAACTGGCCCCGAGGGCCTGAAGAAATTTTTGGTAGACCAGGAAAGAGGGGTGGGGCAGCACCGCCCTGCCCTCAGGCCCCACAAAGACCCGGCAGGTCAGATCCAGAATCTCGTTAGTCCCGCATCCGAAAACGATCCGTTCCGGAGGCTGGCCCAGATGGGCCGCCAGTTTGGTCCGTAGATAGTAGGCCGATCCGTCGGGGTAGCGGTGCAGTTCGGCCAGGGCTTTCGCGGCTGCCGCCACCGCCTTGGGAGAGGGGCCGAAAGGCGACTCGTTGGAGGCCAGCTTAATGACCCCGGAGACGCCCAGCTCTCTTTCCAGTTCCTTTATGGGTTTTCCAGGCGGGTAGGGTTTTAAGGACTCGATGTGCTGCGGAATATTGAGAGTGCTCACCTGATCTCCTCTGGCGATTAGGCCGTGGACTTTTCCTTGATAGCTTAGGCCGCCTCCCCTGTCAACTAACTTCCTGTACCAGGGCCTGCCCTAACCACGGAGAATCTTTCCTCAATAAGATTGTCCCAGTCGAGAAAATTCTTGACACCGTAATCCACTCTGGCTATGAATGACAGAATAAGTGACGTTATTGATTTTTTTGGGGACGATTTAATTAAATTTTATAATGTCTAACGGACACCCTGGAGGGGGAGACGGGATGAACAAGTCGCAGCTCATCGAAGCCCTGGCTAAGAAAGAAAATTTGACCATCAAGAAAGCTGAGATGATCGTCAACACCCTGTTTGGGAGCATCGAGGAAGCCTTGATCTCGGGCGACCGGGTTGAGATCCGGGGATTCGGAAGCTTCAAGGTGAAAAGCTACGACGGATACCAGGGCCGGAACCCCAAGACCGGAGAGGTCATCCAGGTCGATGAAAAGAAGCTGCCCTTCTTCAAGGTGGGCAAAGAGCTGAAGGAGCGAGTCGACGGGGATATTCACGGCTGACAGGTCCCAGGGACCTGAGGTCGGGCTGGAACCGGCGCAACGAGACCCCCGCCAACCCCGTCAGGTCCGGAAGGAAGCAGCGGTACGCGGATGAGGCCGTGTCGCCGTTTTTCTGGTTCACCCCCTCAGGTCCCTAGGGTTTGTCAGTTTTTTATGAACGGGCCTCTCCGGCCCGTTTTTTAATGCCGGATCAAGACAACCCCGGACAAGGCCGGATCACGGGTCCGCCCTCAAGAGGCTTCTGATCCCATGATGACCACCCGGAAGAGGATAGCCGATCTGCTGACCCGCGAAAGGCTGGGCCTGACCGACCTGGCCGCCAGGCTGGATCTGCCTCTCAAGGAGGTCCTGGATCACCTCAACCATGTCCGCAAGAGCACCCGGCCGCCCCTGAGATTCATGGTGGAACCTTCCACCTGCGAGGGTTGCGGCTTTGTTTTCAAGGACCGGCGCAAGCTCTCCCCTCCGGGCCGGTGTCCCAGATGCAAGAGCCAATCCATCCGGGAACAGATCTACCGCATCCGCTGAGACAGGCCCGCCGCCCTTTCAGGGATTTTTTAATAAATTTCGGCGCAATCATTTAAGGCCTTCTGTTTTTGGAACCATAAGCCGCCCGTCGACCCCGGCCCCCCTTCCGGGCGGAACCGGACCACTTGCCACAAAATCCAATCAGGGTTAACATGCTTTGTGGTCAGGGGTTGCTCTGTGCGACGCCCCCAATCAGGGTCCAGCTCCTTAATATATCGAACCGTACTCCATACCCGGTTTTTTGGCATGATCGAAAAGATGAGACCTTGTTGAAAACAGGCCGCGATGCCGCCCTGTATTTGGTCCTCCCGGTCCGACCCCAAGACCGTTTTGGCCAAGGGGGCAAGGTCCGAGGTGCCGAGAATCGGCTGGGAGCCCGCTGAAATAAGCCTGTACCTGTTGGGAAAATTTATTCCCTGTTTCAGTCAGGAGCCGCCGATGCTGATCAACATGGGCCGGATCTTCAAAAGCCTGACCGGCCGCCACTCCGACCTGCCCGCCCTGATGAACCTGGAGCGGGGCCGGATTTTCAGCCACCGGGAGATGCACCTCCTCTCCAACCGCATCAGCAACCTGCTCACCGGCAGGTTCGAGCTCACCGGCGGGGATTTCTACGCCACCATCCTGGACAACGACAACATGGGCCTGTTCCATCCCTGGATGTTCAAGTGTCCGGCCGGGGCGGTCTGGATAGACATCCGGGAATCCCTGCCCGAGCGGCTGAACCAGCTGGACCACGCCGGGCCCAGGGTGGTTTTTCTGGAAAGCCGGCTGGCGGAGGAAATGTACGAGCCCTTGACCCGGCGGGGCCTGGCCGTTATCGCCATGGACCCGCTCAAAAAACCCCTGCCCGGGGTGCATGACTTCCGGGATCTGACCTCCGCGGCCTCGCCCGAGGAAGTCCGGGCCGAGCTTGACCTGGAGGACTCCTCGAAACACATCGCCCTGCTCCGCTTCACCGGCGGAACCACGGGCCGGGCCAAATGCGCCGCCTACTCCCTGTCCAACCTCTGGACCTGGGGCCTGAACCCGGCCCACTACACCGAAACCTTTCCCTACCCCAACCCCAGGGCCCTCTTGTTTTCGCCCCTGAACCACGCCGCCTCGGGCTCGGTGGTAATCCCGGCCCTGGTCCGGGGGGGCATGATCGCCACCCTCAACCGGGCCGACCCGGAGCTTCTGGGCAAAACCATCGCCGCCAAAAAAATCCAGATGATCTACGCCGTGCCCACGGTGCTCTATCGCATGCTGGAGTTGAAACTTCACCAGCGCTTCGACCTGACCAGTCTCAAGACCATCCGCTACGGGGGCGCCTCCATCGCCCCGGCCAAGCTGGAGAGCCTGCTGGCCATCTTCGGCCCCGTCTTTGTCCAGGGCTACGGTTCCACCGAGTGCTGGCCCTCGGTAACCATCCTGGGGCGGGGAGAGCACCGCACGGACCGTCCGGAGTGGATCGGCCGGCTAGCCTCGGTCGGACGGCCCTTTCCCGGCCAGGAGGTCCTGATCTGCGGAGACCAGGGGGAGGAACTGCCCCCTGGCCAGGAGGGTGAGATCCTGATCCGGGGGATCAACACCATCCAGGGCTACTACCAAGACCCGGCCCGGACCGGGGCCAACTTCACGGCCGACGGATTTTGGAAGTCGGGCGACATCGGCCGGTTCGACCAGGAGGGCTACCTCTTTCTGGTGGACCGCAAAAAGGACATGATCATCTCCGGGGGCTACAACATCTACGCCACGGAGGTGGAAAACTGCCTCAACGCCCATCCCGCGGTGCGCGATTCAGCCGTGGTGGGGCTGCCGGACGAGTACTGGGGCGAGGCGGTCTGCGCCGTGGTGGTGCTCAACGAGGGCCGGACAACCACGGCCGATGAGCTGAAGGCCCACTGCAAAAAACTGATGGCCTCCTACAAGGCCCCCAAAAGAATAGAGATCACGGAGAGCCTGCCCCTGAGCCCGGCCGGGAAGGTCCTGCGCCGCAAGGTCCGGGACTGGGTCCGGGGGGTTTAGCGCGATTGTCGGAAATATGTTTTGAACGACAATAGCTCTATGCGGACCGGCAACGGGCTGCCGGTCGCAAAGCGACCGTGAGTCGGGACAAAACCACGCTTTTGGCCCGGCGGTCCGTCAAAAATACGGAACGTATTTTTGAAACCTACTATAAGGCCCGGCTCCGCCCTCGGAACCGGTCTCCCGGGGCGGAGAAACAGAGCCGCGGCCAAGGCAGGGCGGCTGTTTTGGAAAGGGGTTGGCATGGAATACCGGAACATACTCTTTGAGCAAGAGGGCCGGGTGGCTTTCCTGACCGTCAACCGCCCTGAAAAGCGCAACACCCTGAATCTGGAGACCCGCCGGGAGATCGCAGGGGTTCTACTGGGGCTCAGGGAGGACCCCGGGGTGGGGGTTCTGGTGGTCACCGGGGCCGGGGACAAATCCTTTATCACCGGTTCGGACCTGAACGAGTTCGGCCGCATGGCCCCGCTGGAGGCCCTGGAGTTCTGCGACACCCTGGGCCAGCGCCTCTACCACCGTCTGGAGGAGCTGGACATTCCGGTGATCGCCATGATCAACGGTCTCTGTCTGGGCGGCGGCCTGGAGGTGGCCCTGGCCTGCGACATCAGGATCGCCTCGGAGACGGCCAAATTCGGGCAGCCGGAGGTGCACCTGGGGATCATGCCCGGCTCAGGGGCCACCCAGCGGCTGCCCCGGCTGGTGGGCCAGGGCCTGGCCCGGGAGATGATCTTCACCGGCCGGGTCCTGGAGGCCCGGGAGGCCCTGGGCATGGGCCTGGTCAACCGGGCGGTCCCGGCCCGGGAGCTGCGCTCCGTTTGCCTGGACATGGCCCGGGTGATCGCCTCCAAGTCGGCCTTCAGCCTCAAGATGGCCAAGCGGGCCCTGCGCATGGGCCAGGAGATCGGGGTCAACGCCGGGCTGGCCTACGAGGCCCTGGCCGAAACGGCCGTGTTCTGCCACCCGGACAAGGAAGAAGGGGTCCAGGCCTTTTTCGACAAGCGCTCCCCCAAATTCAACCGGGATGAGGAATAGAGCCTTGCCGGATAGACCTTCCGTCTCAAGGGTCGGGGAAGGAATCACGCCCCACGGGGTGCTTTTCAAACAGAACCCCGTTCCAGGCTTTGCTATAATATCCGGATGAGATCGATTTTCCCCAACGCCGGGCAACAAGGATTTTAATATGGACGACCATCCTTTTATCACCCCCTTCGGGGGCCACTCCCCCTGCATTGCCGAGGACGCCTTTGTGGACCTCTCGGCCCGGTTGATCGGCCAGGTGGAGATAGGGGCCAAGGCCACCGTCTGGCCCCACGCAGTCCTGCGGGCCGACGAGGCCGAGATCGTCATCGGCGCGGGCAGCGCGGTCCTGGATCTGGCCCTCCTGGAGGCCCCGGCGGACAAGCCGGTCATCGTGGCCCCCGGCGCCCTCGTCTCCCATCAGGCCTGCCTCCACGGAGCCAGGGTGGAGGCCGGGGCCCTGGTGGGCATCGGGGCCATTGTGCTGGACAGGGCCGTGGTCGGAGAGGAGGCCCTGGTGGGGGCCGGGACCGTGGTCCCTCCGGGCATGAAGGTCCCGCCCGGAACTCTGGTCCTGGGCCAGCCGGCCAGGGTCATTCGGGAACTGAAGGACGCGGAGAGGGACAACATTAAGGCCCAGCTGGAGGAGCTGGCCCGGAAGGCGGAGGCCTATCTGGGGAAAGGATAAAATCCGGCCCGGTCCAAGTGCGCCGGACCGCGGGCGGGTCAGGAAGACCTGTGGGCCCTGACCTTTTCGGCCACCTCTGCAACAATCTCGTCCAGGCACTCCTTCAGGGCTTGGCTCATGGTCTCGGCCATAACCTCGGGACGGGCCACATCTCCTCCAGGGACTTTTTTCTGAGACTCCGCCTTGCCGCTGAACAGGATCTCCGGGGGCCGGATCGTGGAGAGTTCATAGATAATCCCGATCATGGCCGTTCTTTCTTTTCCCTGCCGCACCTCCTCAAAGGCGGTCAGGGTCAGGGCCAGGCTGTAATCGGCCTCCAGGACCAGCCTCCGGGTGGTTACGCTTTTGAAAACGTTGGCCGCCCTAAGGCTGCGGACCAGTTGCTGATGGGTCACCGCATCCGGCGACTGCTCCCAGAAACGGCTCTGGTAGTGTCTCAGAATCCGGGGCGAGACCCGGTAGAGGATGTTCGACCTGGCTATAGTCTCCGGAGCGTTCACCGGAGGCACGGCCAGAACGTAGGGCAAGGGGTCCTGATTTTGGGCCCCGGTTTCAACCCGGTAGTCCAGCCGGTAGTAACTGGGCGGAACCGCAGTCGAGCATCCCAGCAGTAGACCGGCCAGGCAGATCAGGGCGGTCAGGGCGTACCGGGTGACGGATTTTCTCATCTGGTCCCCCTTGAGCAGGGTAAAGGCTTTTTCCTCTGGGAAAGCCCCCGAAGGGCCTGGTCTTGCATCCTGGACATCATCCTATCATCAAATCCTACTTTCCGCTTCCCGAGCGCCGGAGCAGAAGGCTGGGGTCGTCTCTCAGTCTCTCCGTCAGGGAGATCAGATTGCGGCTGGCCTGGGCCAGATTGTGGGCCACGGCCACCAGATCCTCCAGGGTCAGCTCTGCGGCCAGGGAGGCCTGATCCACCACCTTCTCGCCCTGGTTGAGCACCCCGGTCAGCTTTTTCTCGCTGGTGTGGACCGCCGTCTCCACCACCTGGACCAGCCGCTCCAGGCGAGGCGCCAGGGTCTTGACCCGGGCGTTGAGTTCGGTCAGGGTCTGGCGGATCTGCTCCTGATCCTCGGCCAGGGCGGTCCGGGCCTCACCCACCAGCTTGTCCGCCCCTCCCACCACCTTGTCCGTGTCCGCCACCACCAGGTCGGCCTTTTTGACCACCCCGTCGGCGTCCTGGACCAGATTCCGGATTTCCACGGAAAGCCCGGCAAACTCATGCAGGATCTTGGTGATGTCAGCCTGCCAGTTTCCCACCTGTCCGGCCAGCCCCTCCATCTTCTCCTTGTTGACCACCAGCTGGATGTCGTTGAGGATGGTGTCCACCCTGACCGAGAGCTGTTCCAGCCAGATCTGGGCCGAGGCGGCCAGGGAGCCCACCGCATCCATGGTCTGGGCCATGTCCAGCTTGGTGATGGAGTCGATCAGGGATCCGGGGGGCAGCTCTTCGCCGCCTTTCTTGGTCAGGGTCAGCAGCAGAAAGGTGTCGCCGATCAAACCCTGGGTGGCCATCTGGGCCTTGACCCCCTCGCGGAGCTTGCGGCCTTCGTCCAGGCCGAAAAAAACTTCTACCTTGGCTCCGTCCTCCAAGAGGACCACCTTGGTGACCTGGCCCACCTTGACCCCGTTGAGGCTGACCGTGGTTCCCGGGCCAAGGCCGGTCACGGTGGGGAACCGGGTCCGGTAGCTGACGGTCTCCTTCCAGGGGGACCAGCCGCTTATGGCGATGATGAAGACGCTCAGAATCCCCAAGGCAGCCAGGGTGAAAATACCTGCTTTGAATTCTTCTCTGGCCATGCCTAAACTCCAGCCATTAGTGAACGGAGGTGTTCCTCCGGGTCGTATTCGGCCCTGTCCGGCCGCCTGTCCAGAAACTGCCTGACCTTGGGGTCTTCCGTCTTCTTCATGTTCTCCATGGTTCCGGTGTAGAGGATCCTGCCTTTGTCTATCATGTAAACCCAGTCCGCGATTAAAAAAAGACTCGGCAACTCGTGGGTAACCACCACGATGGTCATCTTAAAGGTTTGTTTCAGGTTTATCAAAAGCTCGTCCAGTCCGGCCGCGGTTATGGGATCCAGCCCGGCCGAGGGCTCGTCCACGAACAGGATCTCCGGGTCCATGGCCAGGGCCCTGGCCAGGCCCGCCCTTTTCTTCATTCCTCCTGAAAGCTGCTCGGGCATCAGGTCCCCGAATCCGGCCAGGCCCACCTGCTCCAGCTTCATGTTGGTCACGATATTGATGACCTTGTCGTCCAGCTTGGTGTGTTCCCGCAGGGCCAGGCCCACGTTCTCGGCCACGGTCATGGAGTTGAACAGGGCCCCGCCCTGGAACAGAACCCCCATCTTGCGCCTGACCTTCAGTTCTTCGGCCCGGGAAAGGTCCCACAGACTCTGGCCCATGATGATGACCTTCCCGCCCGTGGGTTTGTTCAGCCCCACCAGATGGCGCAGCAGGGTGGTCTTGCCCGAACCGGAACCGCCCAGAATGACCGTGATCAGACCCTTGGGGATGCCCAGGGAAAGGTTGTCCAGGATGACCCGGTTGCCGTAGCGAGCGGTCAGGCCGCGGGTTTCGATTATGATCGGCGCGGGGTACTCAACCGTCATTTTCAGGCCACCACATAATTCAACAGGGTGAAAAACACGTCGGCCAGGATCACCAAAAAGATGGCCGTGACCACGGAGGAGGTGGTTCTGCGGCCCACCCCCTCGGCCCCTCCGGTCACGGAGAAGCCCTGGTAGCAGCCCACCAGGGAGATTATCAGGGCGAAAAAGACGGACTTGATAAGTCCGTTGATCACGTCCGGGACCTCCAGAAAGACCAGGGACTGCTGATAATAGGACCCCACGCTGATGCCCAGGCCCATGACCCCCACGGCCATTCCGCCCAGAATGGCCACCAGGTCGGCCATGAGGGTCAGACAGGGCAGGGCGATGATGAGCCCCATAACCTTGGGCGCCACCAGAAATTTGACCGGATGGAGGCCCATGGTCTGCATGGCGTCCACCTCTTCGGCCACCTTCATGGAGGCTATCTCCGCGGCAAAGGCCGACCCGGACCGCCCGGCCACGATGATGGCCGTAATCAAAGGCCCCAACTCCCTGACCACGGAGACGGAGACCAGAGTCGCCACCATGGTCAGAGCCCCCACCCTGCGGAGCTGGTAGGCTGACTGAAGGGCCAGGATCATGCCGATGGCCGCGGCGATGAGGGTCACGATGGGGACCGCTTCCTTGCCGGTCTGGACTACTTGGCGGATGGTCCAACGCCATTTGAACCCTTTGGGCCGGAAAGGCCCCACCACCAGCCAGTAGGCGGTCTGGTTGATGAGCGCGGCCAGCTCGTTCAGGTTCTTTCTGGAGTCCAGGACCCTTTTGCCCAGGCGGTTGATCATCCTTCCAGGGCCTCGTCCAGACTCGGATAAATGTCAAAGACCTTGTCCAGGTGGGCGAACCTGAAGACCTGCTGCACCGGGTCGGTCAGGCCGGCCAGCTTGAGCTTGCCGCCCTTCTGGTCTATGTTCTTGAGCCCCTCCACCAGGGTGGCCACTCCGGAGGAATCCATGTACTCCACCCGGGAGAGTTCCACCACCAGCACGGCCGGTTTTTTCTTGACCTGCCTCTTTATCTCCTGACGCAATCCGGGGGAGGAGTAAAGGTCCACCTCTCCCCGAACGCTGATCACGGAGACCTCGCCCATCTGTTCCACCTGTATGTCTATGCTCACCCCTCCCCCTTTCGGCGCGCTCGGTTCAGATTTTTAGTCAACTCCAGGGTGTTCCCTTCGGTCTCGGTATGGGAGTATTGGATGTGATCCATGACCGACCTGATCAGATGTACGCCCAGCCCGCCGGGGGTCAGATCTTCCTGGGCGGGTCTGTCCAGGGATTCCGGGTCGAATCCCACCCCGAAGTCGTGCAGTTTAACAGTCAGCTTGCTCTCCGTGGTGGCAAAACTCAACAGCAGCCGTCTGGTGGGGTCGCTGCCGTAAGCATGGCGGAGGACATTGGTGCAGGCCTCGTCCACGGCCAGTTTGAAGGCGTTGACCTCGTCCTCGTCCAGGCCGGCCAGCCGGGCCACCCGGCCGGCCACATCCCGCACGATTCTGAGCATCCTGGGTCCGAGGCTGGTCTCCAGCTCCACCGTGTCCATGGTGATTTTGGAACCGGTTCCGCGGTCCGCCCCGGCTCCCGGCGTCTTCTCCCCGCCCACCCAGGTCAGATGGATGGCGGTCCGGTCGTCGTGGGCCGGGAGGTCGTCGCATATCTCCCGACCGGCCGTGAGCAGGGAACTCATGATCCGGCTGTGGGGGTCCAGGGAGTTCAGTCGGCTGATCAGCTTCCGGTATCCTTTCAGGGTCTGTTTTTGAGGGTCGCATGATTCCACCAGACCGTCGGTGAGCATGAGCAGGCTGTCGCCCGGATTAAGCTCCAGGTGGCCGGTGCGGTACTCGAATCCTTCGTCGATCCCCAGGGGCGGCCCGGCCTCGGCCTCGACCATCTCCCAGCCGGGTTTGGCGAAACGATACCACAGGCTGGGAATGTGGCCGCAGTTGCAGAAAGAGACCAGCCCCTGATCCAGCTCCACCAGCCAGTAGGCGGCGGTTACGAACATCCCTTTCCGGGCGCCCCTGGCCAGGCTCTTGTTCAGGCCGTCCATGACCACCCTGGGCTCCACCAGGAGGCGGCAGAGATAGCGGAATTCGGAAACCACCCGGGCCATGAACAGGGCCGCGCCGACCCCTTTTCCGGCCACGTCCCCGATGAGCACGGCCAGTCTCCTGCCCGGCAGCAGAAAATAATCGTAAAGATCGCCGCCCACCTCTTGGGCCGGCAGGGAGGCCGCCTCCAGATAAAAGGCCTGGCCCTCCTCGTCCAGGGGCAGGGGCAGAAAGCTGCGCTGGATGGAGGAGGCCGCGGTCAGTTGCTCCTTGAGCCGTTGCTGGGCCAGGTAGTCTTTGTGGAACCGGGCATTGTCCAGGGCCACCGAAACCTGGGAGCTGAAGATTTTAAAAAGCTCCAGGTCGCCCTCGTCAAAAGTAGTTTTGTGGAGCGGATTGAGGACTTCGGCCACCCCGATCAGGCGGTCCTTGTTGATCAGGGGAACGGCCATGAGCGACCTGGTCTTATACCCGGTGATCCTGTCGGCCCCGGTGAACCAGCGCTCGTCTTTCTCGGCATCAACAACCAGGACGCACTCCTTGTTTTTGGCGGCCCATCCGGCCACCCCCTGACCGATCTCCAGTCTGATCTTGTCCTTTAGGGTCCGGCCCACCTCGTCCCGGCAGCCAAGACTCAACTCGAACTCCAACTGGTTGGTTTCCTCGTTGAGGAGCAATATGGAGCAGGCGTCGGCCTCCATGACCTGTCTGGCCTTTTCCATGACCAGGCGCAGGACCTCTTCCAGATCCAAAGAGGACGAGATGATGGGCCCCACCTCGAGAATACTCGTAAGCCGGGCATTGTCGCGCTTCAGTTTTGCTAACTCCAGATTCAACCTCTGGACAGACCCATCCATTTGTGCCTCTTTAAATATTCTACTATTTATCCCTTTTATCACAACCGACGAGAACCTTGCCAGGTATTAGGTACATTTTGCGACCTCCGTCCGGCTCCCAAACAGCCCTCCGAGGCCGCTTTCCGGCGACCGGCCGGCCCCAGATTCCAATAGGGCTTGGCCTGGGAACTGCCCCGGCATAGAATGGGGCATGAGTTCGATTCTTATAATAACCATCGACACCCTGCGGGCCGACCATCTGGAGATTTACGGCTATCCCCGCAGAACCGCGCCCAACCTGCGCCGTCTGGCCGGGGAGGCGACCACCTTTGAGTGGGCCTTTGCGCCCATCTCCTACACCGTGCCCTCCCTGACCTCCCTGATGACCGGACGCTGGCCCAGTTGGCACACCGCCCGTTTTTCCAACATGCCTTGTCGCGGGCTGGCCTCCGATTGCCCGCCCCTGGCCCGGACGGCCCAGCAGCGGGGGCTCGAAACAGCGGCCTTTGTCAGC
Organism: Desulfarculia bacterium; assembly: GCA_963662305.1. Lineage (GTDB taxonomy): Bacteria > Desulfobacterota > Desulfarculia. The sequence continues at coordinate 1,887,787 of OY759352.1, forward strand.
ACCATCGTTCTGTCCCGCCAAAACTGCGGACTCTCCCAAGGGTTCCAGGTCTACGACGACAGAACCGACCGGGCCGAGTCGAACCGGCCGGCCTTTCTCTTCCGCCGGGCCGACCGCACCGAGAAGGCGGCCTCGACCTGGCTGGAGCAAAGGGGAGAGGCGCCCTTTTTCCTGTGGGTCCATTTCATGGATGTGCACGGTCCCTACTGTCCCCCGGCGCCCCACGACCGCCGCTTTAACAGGGACCGCCGGCCCCTGACTCCGTTCGACCGGCTCCACCTGCCCCTGATTCCGGACCCCAGGTTCAGCGGCCGGGAGCCGCCGGGCTATCTGCCCGGCGTCCCGGCCTACCAGGCCCTGGCCGCGGACGGCGGGCCCGGCGGCCAGGAGGGTTATGTCTCGGCCTTCCGGTTCTACCTGGACCGCTACGATGGAGCCGTCTCCTACGTGGACCTGGCCTGCGGCAGGATCATCAGCCGCCTCAAGAAACTGGGACGCTACGACGACACGACCATCGTCGTCCACTCCGACCACGGTGAGGCCCTGGGCGAGGAAGGGGTCTTTTTTTTCCACGGCCTGACCGTCACTCCGGACCAGATCCGGGTGCCCCTGATCATCAAATCTGCGGGACTCGGACAAGGCCGCAGAACCGACCCGGTCTCCCTGTGCGATCTGAAGCCTTTTCTCCTGGAGGAGCTGGGCGCGCCCCCGGACCAGGAGGACCAGGGCCTCAACCTGGCCCGGCCCTCCCCGGCGGAGCGGATCGTCCCGGCCCAGGTAAGGCGCCAGCTGGCCCTTATCCAGGGCTCCCGGATGCACCTCTACGGCCCGGGCTGGTTCGGGCCTGATCTCCCCGGCGGGCTGTTCGAGGACCCGGACTGGCCCGCTTTCTTGGAATCATCAGGCCCGGCCCGCCGGTTCGACCTGCGTGTCGATCCCCTGGGTCTTAAAAACCTGGAAAATGCAGCCGAAGGGAAGGAGATGGACCGACAGGCCCGGAACTTCATCTCCCATGCCGCGGCCCAGAGCCCGGAAGGCCGGGAGATAGAGGCCGGCCGGGAAGAGAAGGAGAAGCTGGCCCGGAAGATGAGGGATTTGGGGTATCTTTAGGATAAAGTTTTACAAGTCCTGCCGTTAACAATTAGTTATTAACCCGATTCTATGGTCCCTTAAGCTTAAATATGTTGCAATATCCATATCATCAGATTCCGCCACGACCACACGTCTAAAAGGGGCAAAGAAAAATTCGAGAAAAAGGAGGTCGTGGAGTACCCCCCGCGACCTCCTGTGCTTATTTCGGTTACTTAAGCATAATCACTAAGCGGAGTCGTGAGGTTCACACTTGAGGAAATATCAGACGATCAGACTTTATAGTGAATGTCATAAATCTGTTCCGGTTCGGCTGCCGGGGGTGTGACCCCGGCAGCACATTTCGCTTTTGAATCGGAACGTTATTCTGAAAATTAGTCTAACGGAGTTTGCGTCCAAATACGGAGTTCACCCCAACAAGATTTCCGCCTGGAAGCGGCAGGCCAAGGAAAGGATTGTGGATTCCTTTTCCGGCCGTAAAAAGCCGAAGGTCCAGGTGGACAAGTTCGCCGCGTCCCTGCCCCGGGCCAAGTAGCGAGGTTGATCCGCGTGGTGTCGGGGGTGCACCTCCGACACTCGGGTATGACCTGGATCGAGAAGCAAAAACCGCCGGGGTTGCCCCGGCGGTTTTGTTTGTATTCGGGGTGGCGTTCAGCCTCCTATGAGTTTCAGGTTGGAGGTCCGTTTTTTGCCCACCATCTTCAAAGCCCGGCTGACCTCCTTGAGAGTCTCGATCTTTTGGGCCGCGGTCTGGTAGAACTCCACGGCCCGGACCTCGATCTTGCGGGCCGTCTTCTTCAACTCCTCCGGGCTCATGGCCCCTGGATCGCCGGGGTTCATCTCAAAGTCCCCGGAATTCAATCCGGCAATGGGCTCCAGGATCATCTCGGTCACGTTCTCCTGCCTGGTCCGCAACAGGTTTTTTCTGTTCTTTTCCAGGGTCGCGGCGATCTTGTCCAATTCTCCCTTGAGCCCCGCCCCGGAAGGGGAGTTGAGCGCGGCCCGGTAAAAACCCAGGTCCCCCTGCTCCAGGTCCGCGGCAAAGGTCAGCACCGCCCCGAAGTTCTTAAGATCCATGTCGGCTCCCTCAACTTATCTTTCTTAAAGGGAGACCGAGGCTTGCCCGGCCTCCCTCCTACCCCTACATCCAGCGGGTGATGACCACCTTGGTGTCGGTGAAGAACTGGAAGATCTCCCGGCCGTGGCCCTTGAGGTCCCCGAACATGGAGTGCCCGGCCCCGCCGAACGGGAAAAAGGACATGGGCGCGGCAATGCCGATGTTGACCCCGACCATGGAAGGCAGGACCTCGTACTTGAACTTGCGCACGGCCTTGCCCGAGTCGGTGTAGATGCAGGCCGCGTTGGCGAATCCCCGTGTGTTGATCAACTCGATGGCCGCGTCCAGATCGGCCGCCGGAACAATGGAGACCACCGGGCCGAAGATCTCCTCTTTGGCGATGGTCATCTCCGGGGTCACCTTGTCGAACACGGTGGGCCCCACGAAGAATCCGTTTTCGAACCCGGCGGGCTTGTATCCCCGGCCGTCCAGGATCAGCTCCGCGCCGTCGGCGATCCCCTTTTCGATGTACTTGAGGACCCGCTCCTTGTGGGCCTGGCTGACCACCGGGCCCATCTGGCACTGCTCGGACAGCCCGTCGGTCACGTTCATGGCCTGGGCCGCCTTGAGGAATTCCTCCCGGAGCCGGGCGTGCATCTCCCGGCCCACGGGCACCAGCATTGACCCGGACAAACAACGTTGGCCCGAGCAGCCGAAAAAGGAGGTGATCAAGGAGGGCATGGCCGCCTCCAGATTGGCGTCGGGCATGATCACCACCGCGTTCTTGGCCCCGCCCAGGGCCTGGACCCGCTTGCCCGTGGCCCCGCAGCGTTCGTAGATGTATCTGGCCGTGGGCGTGGAGCCCACGAACGAGACCCCGTCGATGTCCGGGTGGTCCAGGATGGCGTTGACCACCTCCCGGGAGCCGTGGACCATGTTGAGCACGCCCTCGGGCAGGCCCAGCTCGTCGATAATCTCGAAGATTTTGGTCTGGGTCAGGGGCACCTGCTCCGAGGGCTTGACAAGGTAGCAGTTGCCCGAGACCAGGGCGTAGGGCATGAACCAGAAGGGCACCATGGCCGGAAAGTTGTAGGGCGCGATCCCGGCGAAAACCCCGACGGGCTGGCGCTCGGCCGAGCAGTCTATGTCCTTGGCGATGTCCTCCAGGTTATAGCCGGTCATGAGGGTGGTCACGCCCGTGGCGTGCTCCACGTTCTCGATGGCCCTTCTCACCTCGCCCCGGGACTCGTCAATGGCCTTGCCCTGCTCCGTGACCAGGGTCCGGGCGATGTCCTCAAAGGACTCCTCCATCAGCTCCTTTAAGCGGAACAGATACCTGGCCCGGGTCAGGGGCGGGGTGGTCCGCCACTCCCAGAAAGCCTCCCGGGCCGCGGCCACGGCCTTGTCCACGTCCGCAGCCGTGGAATAGGGCACCCGGGCGATCTTCTCCCCCTTGGCCGGGTTCCACACATCCCCGAAGGTCGTCGTCTCCGAGGCAACGAACTCGCCGTTGATATAGTTCTTAAGCACAGGTAGACTCATGCACCCTCCCCAATTGAACTTCGCTTTGATCGACCCGGTATTCCAACCAGGTCCTTGATTGAACCCCCGTTGATTACTTTAATGGCCGGACCTGGAGATGAAAAGGGAATATTTGAAAAAATCGCCGGGATGACCCCGTCTATCCGGCTTTCGGGACCGAAAAGACAGCTGCCGGGGTGCGTTCTTTTCCGGACGGAGGCGCGAACGGTGGGTCGGCGATCCTTTCCTGTTCAAGTTGCGGTTGAGTCCCACTATGCTTGCCGCTTGCAAAATCAGCGGTGAAGAATTAAGCTGAGAACGGGTTAATGGTTCGGAAACAGGAGAAAACATAAAATAATTTTACAACTGTAGGGAATAAAAAGGCAGGGGGGAAGCCATGAAGCGGACGGGCATGACGGTTCTGGGGGCGGTGTTCATCAATATCCTACTCCTGGTTTCCTTGGCCGGGGCTCAGTCCGCCCTGCTCCAGCCCGGAAACCTGACCTATCTGGGAGCCTTCAGGCTGCCCCAGGTGGACGGTTTTCCGGACTTCACCTACTGCGGCAACGCCCTGGCCTATTATCCAGGCGGCGATCCGGGCGGGGAGGGCGACGGGTATCCTGGTTCGCTGTACCTCACCGGCAACGAGACCGACCTCCGGGTGGCCGAGATAAGCATCCCCGCGCCGGTGGTTTCGGCCGGCCGCAACCCGGAGGAGCTGAACACCGCGGCCCTGCTGCAGCCTCTGACCGACATCTTCAGCGGCATGTACGAATACATCGAGCAGCCCCGGGCCGGGCTGTGCTATCTGCCGGCCCAGGCCGGGCAGACCTCGGGCAAGATCCACTATACCTTCGGCCTCCATCTCCAGGACACGGCCTTTGAGCCCTCCAACGGCTGGTTCGAGCTTAACCTGTCCAGCCCTCAGACGGCAGGGCCCTGGGTCATGGGCGGTTATACCGGATACGTGACCAACGACTATCTGTTCGACATTCCCACAGACTGGGCCGATACGTACACTCCGGGCCAGTATCTGGCCACGGGCCGCTGCCGGGAGGGGCCCTGGGCCGGGGGCGGCCCCGGCCTGTTCGCCTACGGCCCCTGGAACGACGGCAACCCCCCGGCCCCAGGGGCGACCCTGACCTCCCTGACCCCGCTTATGCTCTACGGGGTCCAGCCGCCCGGATCGCCGGAGATATCATTCGACAGCTCCCAGCAGGTGGCCGAGTACCAGGACTCGGACCGCTGGCGGGGCGCGGCCTGGCTCACCGCCGGGGGAGCTTCGGCCGTGATCTTCTGCGGCACCAAGGCCCTGGGGCAAAGCTGGTACGGGTTTGCCAACGGCACGGTCTGGCCCTACGACTGCGCTGAGCCGGATACCCCGCCCTGCCCGGAGTATCCGCCCTATCCCTACGACAACCGGGGTTTCTGGGCCACGGACTTCCAGGCCCAGCTCATGTTCTTCAGCCCGGACGATCTGGCCGCCGTGGCCGGCGGGGCCGAGACCTGGTCGCCCCAGCCCTTTGCCTTTATGGATCTGAGCCCCTATCTGTTCGATCCGGACTACAACGAGGAGGACCTGATGCGCTACAAGAGGGACTTTGTGGGCGCCATCACCTTTGACCGTGACCGGGGCCTGCTCTATCTCATGGAAGCGGTGGCCGAAGAGGACGGCCGGGCCCTGATCCACGTGTTCAGGGTGGGCTGACCAAAGGAGATGCACGGTGAGCGTGGAGGACCGCTACAGAGAAAGGTACCGCTCCGGAAACACCCCCTGGGACGTGGGCAAACCTGATTTCAACCTCCTGGACATCGTGGCCGCTCATCCCGTTCCGGGCGGTAAGGCCCTGGATATCGGCTGCGGCACCGGGGACAACTCCATCTGGCTGGCCCAAAACGGCTTTGAGGTCACGGGCACTGATGTCTCGGAGGAGGCCCTGGATCGGGCCGGGGAAAAGGCCCGTGGTGCCGGGGCCCAGTGCCGCTTTCTGCTGGTGGATTTTCTGGAGAGCAGGATTGAGAACGCGCCGTTCGGATTCATCTTTGACCGGGGCTGCTTTCATTCCTTCAGCGATGCAGCCCGGCGCGAAAGGTTCGCCCAAAACGCGGCCGATCATCTGGAGGAAGAGGGGCTGTGGCTGACCCTGGCCGGCAATGCCGACGAGCACCGCCGGGGCCCGGGTCCGCCCCAGCGCACCGCCGGGGAGATCGTCACTGCGGTGGAGCCTCTGTTTGAGATTCTGGCCCTGCAGTCAACCCGGTTCGGCTCCAACCGGTCCAATCCCCCCCGGTCCTGGAAATGCCTGATGAAAAAGCGGGGTGGGGTCTAGAATACCAGCCGAAATTCCCTTTTAATCCATAAGTCTTCCGTACTGTCGGGGTTCCTGACATTACCCGCCGATTTGCTGTGGGGCCAGGGTTACACCCCTGACACCACTTGAAAAGTTATCGTGGTGTCGGGGTTGCATCCCCGACACCAGAACCGATGAATTGTATTAATCTGTTCTGAAAGAGGTTCAGTCCTTAGGCCTGAACCCGATCTCCCGCCCCAAAAGATAAGCCATCAAGGCCGCGCCCAGCCCCACCAGGCCCAGGTGGGTGAAGCCGATCCCCCAGCCCAGCAGGGACCCGCCTTGGGGGCTCGTGCCAAAGGCGTCCAGAATCAGACCGAAGACAAAGGGGGCCAGGGAACCGGCCCCGAACCCCAGAAGCGATCTTATGCCGTAGGCCGTGCCCAGGTAGGCCGGGGAGACGGCCTCGCTCAGAGCCGCGGAAAGGACCGGGGAATCGCCCAGTCCGGTAAAGGCGTAGAGCATCCCCAGGGCCGTGATCAGGTAGATGGGCCAGCCCAGGGTCCAGCCGAAGATCAGGGAGCATACCGCGCTGACCGCGGCCAGGGCCAGCAGCACCCTGGCCCGGCCCAGCCTGTCCGAGAGCATGCCCATGGAGAACGAGGCCACCAGGCCGGCCAGATGGAAAAAAGAGGTGATGTAAGACCCTGTGCCGGCCGCCTGGAGGGTGTCGGCCCCGCCCAGGGTCAGGGCCGTGGCCAGAAAGGCCGGACACCAGGCCCAGGTGCCCAGAATCTCATAGCCGTGACAGGTGTAACCGCCGATGAGAAGCATCCCGGGCTTGTTTTTCAGAACCTCCTTGACAAAGCGCTGTTTGCGCTCCCGCTTGATCACCGTGTTGGGGGTGTGGCGCAGGGTCACCCAGGAGGTTGCCGCTCCCAGAACCGGTCCCAGGCAGGTGACCAGGAAGGCCAGGCGATAACCCCCCAGAGGCAAGCACAGTCCGCTCACCAGAAGGGAGAGGGCGTAGCCCAGAGAGGTGCTGGCGATGAAAAAACCCATGGCCGAGCCCCGGCGCCGGATGGGGTAGCGCTCGGCCATGATCATCAACGCGGTGGTGTAGGCTCCGCCCAGGGAGAGGCCGATCAGAGAGTAAAGGATCAGGGCCGAGACATAATCCTGGGCCAGCAGGGCGAAGGCCGCGGAAAAAACCGCCCCGGCGCCCATGGAGGCCAGGAAGATGGGCTTGGCCCCGATGAGATCGGCCAGGACGGAGCAGCAGACCAGGGAGACGGTGTAGCCCAGGTGAAATCCGCTGATTATCGAACCGCTCTGGGCCGCGCTCATGGCCCACTCCTGCTGCAGCACGGGCAGAACCGCGGCGTAGTTCATGAAAACCAGGCCTGTGCCCATGCGGCTGAAACAGATGCCCGTCAGCCACCAGTCTGCTTTTATCCGGCGTCCGAAAATTTCCTCACCTCCCGGGCCTGAACAGGGGTATCGGAATTATGTCCCGTTAATCTTAGGCTGACCAGAGCCCGCGGCCCCGGCCTCCAAAACAAGAGCGCCCCTGGCAGGGGGGCTGCAAGGAACTTTAAAGCCAATTATTTAGAAAAACAACGGAAAGATTCGGAAGCGGACGCCTAAAATCGTTACCCGGGCGGAAGGGCCTCAAAGGCAGGTAGGAGAGTACCAGGGTAGAGACCAATTCGTCTCCGAGGACGGCGGACAATTGGGCCCTCGCCCTCTCTTGGGCCCTCGGCCTGTTGAGGCGGGGGCCCAGGTGGGACGGGATCGGCTGAAAGACGCCGCTGTCCCGGGCTATGCGGTTGACCCGTCGGTGGATCAGGCCGTGGGTGCGGCCCGGTCTTTGTGCTTGACGCGGGGCCGGATTCAGGGCGGTACCCGACCGACCGCCACCTCCGGGCAATACGGCCCAGTAAGCCGCATTTTTGCCCCGCCAGGTTCGGCCTGTGGGGAGGGGAGGGAGGCTCAGGATAAGGCGGTCTTCAGGGGGATCTCCCGCAGCCCCTTGGGGTTGCGTTCCACAAAGGAGATGTACCTTTTTTTGCCGGCCAGCCAGCGTTCCTTATGCCGCTCCAGAACCGGGCCCACCAGTTCCACGGGGTGGCCCAGGGCGATGGTCTCGGGCGGTATCTCCCGGCGAGCCTGGACCAGGCCCATCTCTCCGATGATGGCCCAGCGCCCGATCCGGGCGAAATTGCTGATGGTGGAACGCATCCCGATCACGGCCAGATCCTCCACCAGGGCATTATGGAGCATCGCCCCGTGGCCCAGGGTCACCTCCTCGCCGATGATCGTTTTTTGATCCTTGCTGGTGTGGATAATCACCCCTTCCTCCACGGCCGAGCCCCGGCCGACAAGGATGGTTCCGTGGTCCCCCCGCAGAACGGCGCCCCAGCCCACGTAGCACTGCGGCCCCAGGGTCACGTCGCCGATGATGTCCGCACTGGGAGCCACCCAGGCCTGGGGATGGATGCGGGGTCTTTTACCTTCGAATTCAAAGATGCCCATTGCTGTACTCCAGATATTGCAGAATACCCCTGACCAGGTTGATCAGCCCGGCAAAACCGATAAAGGTGTAGACGGTTTTCAAAAACACGGTGTTGGAAACCCTGGTGCTGAGCCTGTGCCCCATTAACATAAAAACCACCAGCAAGGGAAGGGCGTAACCGGCGATTTCGAAGACCGGAGGGGTTACCCCCGGCCCCAGCCAGAAGATATAGACCAGACGGATAAAAGTGGCGGAAACAAAGACGATCTGGAGTGTGCCCTTGGCCTGCTTGGGGTTGGGCAAATGGGAGTAGACGAACAAGGCCAGGGGCGGGCCAGGGGCGGTGAATCCTCCGGCCAGAAATCCGCCCAGTATTCCGGCTCCAAAGCCCGCGGACCGGGGCAGCCCCTTTTTGAGGCGGGGTCGGAAAAGCTCGTTCGCAGCGAACAAGGCCAAAACCAGTCCAAAGGCTATCCTGAAAACAGGATGCTGGCCCAGGGCCAGGATAAACCAATACCCCAGGGGCACCCCCAACGCCTCCCCGGCCAGGATGATCCCCACCAGGGACCAGTCGATCCGCGACTCCTTCCGGCTGATCCAGATGATACTGAAGTTGAGGACCGGCAGGATTAGGTTCAAAACCACCGTGGTTTTTTCAAAATCCCAGGTGGTGAAACCCATTCCGGCCAGGACGGTGATCCCGAAGCCGATGCCGGTGAATCCCTGGGTAAAGGCGCCGAAACCAACCAGGGCCAGAAAAAGAAATAAATATTGGGATTCGAACAAAACTACCCTATCTTAGCCTTGGAACAGTCCTCCTGATCGGGCCCTCCGGTTATGCTCCCCGCAACCGGGCGCTGGAAAACCATTCCCCAGGCCGGGTCAGTTCCAGGATTTTTTCAGCCCACCTTACTCTCAAAGACCCGGCGCCGCATCCATAAATATCCGGAATGGGCCATCAGGGGGAGTGCCTCAGGATCAGGGCCGTTCCACCGCCGGCGGCCCGGTCGTGAAAAGCCGGGAGGAACCCCGGATCATGACCGAGAAATGGGACATTACGGCCCGCTTGGCCGGTCATTTGGTTTGCCTCCCAAAAGGAGCCCTGGTTTATGGGGAAGGTCTTTAATAGACCATTATTGACCACACCATTTTATATCGAACTAAATAGGATAGGGGTAATGGGGGCAGCGGTTTTGGTTGACCGAGGCGGCCGGGGGCCAGGAATAATGCGGGCCGGAAGGCGGCTCCAAAAGGAACAGGGCCTCGGCTGTAATTCAGGCGTCCGGGGCGGAAATCAGCTTTCCGCTCCGGCCACGGGTGGTTCCTCGGGGGTGCGCTCGCGGCCGGTGACGGTATCCCGGAGCCAGACTCCGGATTGTCTGCGTACCGGCCGCGGGGTGGGGCCCAGGGCCGCCGGCTTGGCCGGGGCGGTCAGGGGCCTGGTCCGGACCGTGTACCGCAGATCGACCCGCAAAAAGAGAATACCGCCCCAGGGGAAACGCTGGACAAAAGGAGATGTCTCCACCGCCTTTAGCCAGGGCAGGCAGGCCTGGGGGAACGTTGAAAAGGTGATCCTTTTCATCCTGCTGGGGCCGAAAACCTGACGGGCCAGGCTGGACAGGCGCCACGGGCTGAGCCACCTGTCCAGATCGGAGCAGCCTTGAACTCGGCCGCACAGGCCGTACCAAGAAAAAGGATTCAGGGTTTTTACCAGAACCCTCTTACGGGCCACCCGGCCGGCCTCGGCCAGGGCCGCCCGGGGATCCAGGGATAGGGTGATGCTGTGGCCCAGCAAGACTAGATCAAAGGAGTTGTCCTCGAAAGGCAGGTCACCCGGATCTCCGAACTCTACCAGAGTGTTGTTCTGCAGATTGTTTCGGGCGGCAAGGACCAGGGCCTGGTCCGACTCCAGGCCCGTAACGTCAAGCCCCCTTTTTCTGAAAAGCTGCAGGAGCTTGCCTTCGCCGCAGCCCACCTCCAGGATTCTCTCGCCCGGTTTGGGCTCCAGCAGGGAGAGAAGAAGATCCCTCTCAAGGGCCACCAGAAGATGGTCTGATGGTCTTCCGGAGTTGAGCATGGAAAATAACATGGTAAGTTGATTTTTAGCACACTCCCGAGCAACCTGAAAAGAGGTTGGGGCATAATAAAAATAGGGTAACCCCCGGCTATGCCGGGGGACGCACAAAGTTTGACAGATCCGGGAGTGTAAGAGAGCCTCCATTTTCGAACCGTTCAAAGTTCAGAAACATGGAGACTCTCAATGGAAGGCAACCAAAGTCTAAAGCACACGGTGTGGGAATGCAAATACCACCTGGTTTGGATTCCAAAATACCGTAAGAAAACGCTGTATGGCCAGCTTAGGAAGTACCTTGGACCAGTATTCAAGGATCTGGCAGTTCGAAAGGAGAGTAGGGTTTTTTAAGGTCACCTCAGGCCGGATCACGTCCATATGTTGGTATCGGTTCCTCCGAAATACTCGATAGCTCAGGTGGTGGGCTACATCAAAGGTAAGAGCCGAGATTACCCCGCAAACACGTTCCCAACCTATCAACAGTCCATTTTAACCGTTCCCGCAGCTCAAATTCAGCCCCAAGCCTTCGACTCTGATGAAACTCAGCTTTTTTCCATCCCTCCGAGTCGCCATGCAGGCTAAATGGCCGAGTCTGAGCGTACCTCACCATTTACTAATCAGTCAACCGCTCGGTACTCGAAGGCTGTCATCCAAAAACCGCTTCATATTGTCGGACCAATGGGAAGGCCGAAGCTACGTGAACTTGCCACCTCCGGCCATGGTAGGCCACTTTGGCTCCAACCTTGACCAGCCGCTTGATGATCCATTCCATGGACCGTCGGACCTCCTCGCCCTTGAGATAGAAGGACCGGAACATGTGTAGAAGGTTGTAGGCGATGACCCCCATGAAAAGCCTGACCTGGTTGGCCTCGAACCGGTGGCAGCTGGTCTTGTCCCAGCGCAGGGTATTCTTGCCCTCCTTGATCCGGTTCTCAACATCGCCCCGGCCGTTGTATACCTTGACCACCTTGGCCTTGGACAGCCTGGAGTTGGTAACAATGAAGTTGACCCTGGGGAAGAGTTCCCCTTGATGCCACTCGATTTTGCAGATCACCCGGCGAGGCTTTTTCCAGCTCTTGGCCTGATAATGGAAATCAACGAATTTGACCTGAATCCCGCTCTTGGGTGGTCTGCCCACTGGACGCCGAAGATGGGGCTTGACCAGCCTTTGTAGATTCTGGTTAGCCGGTAAGCGGATGAAGTAGGTGACTCGATTCAGGGGATCCTCGCAGAACTCGTAAATCTTCGGATCAGCAAAGGCGGCGTCACCCCTAAACCAGAATAGATGAAACCAGGAACGGTAACGCTCAACAAGGGGCTTGAACAGATCCAGCGTTCCATCGGCCGAATGAACGTTGCCCGGCCTAAGGTTGGCCGCCAGGCAGTCGCCTTCGCTGGTGAAACCAAACAGGGGATGGAAGCAGTTCTTCCCGAAATGGCCGTTGTAGGCGACGTTCTCTTGCTTCCCATGGGCTGGGTCTTCGGTTGAGTCGAAATCAACTATCAGTCTCCGTTTGTTCTTTCTCTGAAGCAAAGCGTCCGCTGAACGACTCAAGGCTTTTTCCAGGGCCATAAGACCTTGGCCGTTGCCCAGGTAATCGTTCTCCAGCTTGGACATCATCGACTGACCGGCGCACTGCTTGTGATCTTTGCCGATAGCCAAGCGAAGAGCGGGATCGATCCTTAATTGATCGGCGTCTATACAATCCTCGTCCCCGGCGGCAATCTGGTAAACCCTCTGCCTGATCATCTCGACCATGGAATGCCTGAGGTGAACCGGCGATCTTGGATCATCAATTTCACCGCCCATAGGGGATGTCACCTTGAACCGTTCGTCAATCTCTCTCACGACCAGGAACCAGGCATCAGAGGTGATCTTGGCTCCAGGGAAATCGATTAGAATGGATCGATTGAATTCTGGCCGAATGATATGTTCTTGAGCTTCACCATTACCGTGCATCTTTAAAGTCTGCCCCCTGAACGGTTTGGCTCATTATATCAGCTTGTTACGCCAAATGTTGTATCTTTCCGATCAACTCTGCCGGGTAATTCAGGAAGAGTGCTATCCACATCGCCCGGACCTATACCGGACGAAGGAAGAACTTCACCGGCCAGCACTTTTGGGCCAGAGGCTATTATGTATCGACGGTTGGTCTTGATGAGGAAATGGTCCGCAACTACATCAAGAATCAGGAACGGGAAGACAAGAGGCTTGATCAACTTCAGATGTTCAAATAAAAGCCGCCAAAGGTCGGCGCAGGGCTAACCGCTTTGAGCGGTTCCTATATTACACGCCTCCGGCTTTGCCGGAGGTAGATGACTAAACCGGCCTGGCTTGATCCAGCCTCTATATCCACGGCAAACTGCCTGAATTTGATGGGGCAAGGAGATTCTCCCGTCCTTCGGGAGAAGGGCCGTGGTCAAGCGAACCCTTGAAATTTATCTTTGGAAATCCCGCTTCGATATTGGAGAGGACCAAAAATTTGAAACTGAACAGTATGTTAGTTATCTGAAATGACTAAATATTTAGATATTGATATTTCATCGGCCTTGTATTATAGTTAGTCAAATCGACCAATGGCCGTAACCCCGATCCGGCCGGAATAGCGGAAAAAGATAGGGGGACTTCCCGGTTCCTGTCAATAAGCGCTATTTTTTTACGGACTCTTCGGCCTGAAAGCCGATGCCCGCTAGATGGACTTCCTTGACGAGGCGGTACATGTCCGACAATGAAAAACCTGAAATACTGTTGGTCGACGACAGACCGGAAAATCTGCTGGCCCTGGAAGCTTTGCTGGAGGGGCATGATCTGAACATAGTCAGGGCCTTGTCGGGAAACGAGGCCCTGGGGCTGCTCTTTGATCACGATTTCGCCCTGGTGCTGATGGATGTCCAGATGCCGGACATGGACGGGTTCGAAACGGCCGACCTGATGAGGGGCAGTGAGAAGACCCGCCAGGTGCCGATTATCTTCGTCACCGCCCTGAACCGGGAAAGAAAATACGTCTTCAGGGGGTATGAGAGCGGGGCGGTGGACTACCTCTTCAAACCCATCGACCCCGACATCCTGAGCAGCAAGATCAGGGTTTTCGTGGACCTTTATAAAAACCGCAAGGCCCTGAGCGAGGCCAACCGTAACCTGGAGCGGACGGTTCTGGAGTTAAAACACTCCCAGGATGAGATCATCCAAGAAGAGGAGAGGTACAGGGCGGTCTTGGAGGCCACGCCGGACCCCATGGTCATCAGGGACCTCCGCGGCAACATCAACTTCATCAATTCCGCGTTCACCAGCAACTTCGGCTGGACCATGGACGATATCATCGCGAAACAGGTCAGATCGTTTCCCGAGGAGGCCTGGCAAGAGACCCAGGGCATGGCCGAGAAGATCCAGAAGCAGAAGAGCTTCACCGGGATAGAGACATCCCATTACACCAAGAGCGGCAGGCTCATGGAGGTGAGCGTTTCCGGGGCCGTGTTCAACAACTCCAGGGGGGCGCCCATCGGTATCGTGATGCACATGAGGGATATCTCCGAACGGAAAAGGCAGGAGGAGACCATTAAGCATCTGGCCTTCCACGATTCCCTGACCAACCTGCCCAACCGCAAGCTTTACATGCAGCATCTCAGCCGGGACCTGGAAAGAGCCAGACGCGAGGCAGAGATGCTGGCGGTCATGTTTCTGGACCTGGATAATTTCAAGGTGGTTAATGATTCCCTGGGCCACGACGTGGGCGACAAGCTGCTCATAGAGGTGGCCCGGAGGTTGGAGGGAGGCCTGCGCAAGTCCGATGTGGTCTCCCGCCTGGGGGGAGACGAGTTTACCATCCTTCTGCCCAATCTCAACAATGTGGACAATGCCCTGACTGCGGCCCGCAAATTGATCGGAGCCCTGAAGGATCCTTTTGTCGTAGATGGACTCAAGCTTATCGTCAAGGCGAGCATCGGAGTGAGCCTTTTCCCCGAACACGGGGATGACCCCGAAACGCTCCTGAAGGCTGCGGACAAAGCCATGTATACGGCCAAGAATATGGGCCGGAATCAATGCCGGCTGGCCGATCCGGAGAGCGATCTGCAGGATTAGGGCTCCTTATTCCTCTTGGCAAACGAGAAAAAAATATGGCTAGGTTTTTGGGAGGAAGCAGATACCGGCAAAGGGGTGGTCTGTCCGCAATTACCCAGGGCTCGCCGATCGAGGTGCGAGGTCGGACGGGGTTGGAAGAATGTTTGACTTGACGCTTCGGCTTCACTAATGAGACCGTGGGAAAAGCCGACAAAAAAGAACAAGGTGTTACGAAACGAATTCCCATGCGAGATGATTTAGTAAATAAAATACGTAATCTGCCGGCCTTGCCCACCATTCTCACCAGGATCGTTTCGACCATCGAGGATCCCCACTCTTCGGCTTCGGACCTGGAGCAGATCATTCAGCACGATCTGGTTCTGACCAGCAAACTGCTGGCCGTGGCCAACTCGGCCAATTATTCCTTCAGACAGGAGATAACCACGGTCAGCCGAGCCGTGGTCTCCATCGGTTTTGAGGAGGTCCGGAATCTGTGCGTGGGGATATGCATGATGGGGTTTTTGCACCCTTCGGTCTTCGGTGACAAGGAGAGGGCCCAGTTGTTGTGGCTTCATTCCCTGGCCGTGGCTGAGGGGGCCTCCCTCCTGGCCGAGGGGCAGGAGGAGGTGAGGCCGGACCAGGCTTTTGCCGCAGGGTTGCTCCACGATATCGGCAAGGTCGTGATCGAAGCCTACTTCCACAAGGAGGTAAGCGCGTTGCAGCATCTGGTGGAGGACCGGCAGGTGCCCTATCAGGAGGCCGAAAAGAGTCTTGAAATAGAACATGACAAGATCGGTCATCTGCTGGCCCGCAATTGGAAGCTGCCTTCAATCCTCAGCGAAGCCATCGGCTGCCACCACGAACCAGGTCCCGGTCTGGTCAACCTCCGCATGGTTTCCACGGTTCACTTGGCCGATTACCTGGTTTATGCCCTGGACTTTCCAAGCCAATACCGGATAGTTCCGCCCAGCGTCAGTAGGGAGGCGCTGGAGGCTCTCAACATGACCAAGGACCGGCTGAAAGAGGCCGGTCTTTCTCTTAACAGGCGCAGGGAAAAGATAGTCTCTGTTTGGAGCAAGCTGGTCGAACTTGAATAAGGGGATAGGGCCGGGCGGTTTATTGAAACAGTTCACCCGGCCGGACAGAACAAACGGCGGAAGCAGGTTCCGATGCAAAAGCGGTTTGGGGCGATGGGATCACACTCCCTACGCCGAAAAAGGAATATACCTGCGGCAATCGCCTTAAAGTTCCAGGACTCGATTCGGAAAAGCTCCGCCCCGAAAAATCAGGGCCGCGAGAGCGTGGGGCGGTTCGACCTGTGGCGGATCAGAAAGAGGCCCTTTTGTGTTGAGCGCGGAAAGGAGTCCACGCCATGAGCACCACTAGATCGCCGGTGGGATCCAAGCGGTCGATAAAACGCGGCATCGGCTTGACCCTTTTTTTGTGGTTTTTAGTCATCTCCATGGTGCCGCTCACGGTGGTCAGCGTAGTCAGTTATCGGACCGCCCGTCAGAGCCTCCGCAATGACGCGGTCAAAGCCCTGACCCAGGCCGTTGAGCTGAAGATGGAATTTGTCGACGCCGAATTCGAGAACCAGCTTCAGGATCTGAAAAATATAGCGGAGTCTGACGCGACCCGGTTTCTCCTCTTCCTTTTTGAGGAAAACCGGGGAAATACCCCGACCAAGGAATTTGTAAAAAATCCGGCTTGGTTCGCCATCTCAAAGGTACGCGGAGCCGACTTGACTAATTTTCATAAAATTTACGGATTCCACGATATTTTTCTGGTCGACCGCGAGGGGAACATAATCTATTCGGTCCAGAGAGGGAAAGATCTGGGAACCAATATTTTCGAAGGAGTACAAGCCAGCTCTAAATTGAGCAAGGCCTGCAAGATGGCCGTCAGCCGCTGCGGTCCGGTCTATTCCGACATAGAGCCCTACGGTCCTGAAGGGACCCTGGTTAGTTTTCTGGTTCATCCCATCCTGAAGGACAACGAAAATATGGGCCTGTTGGTGCTTCAGGTGCCCCTGGCCAAAATCGACGATCTTCTGCGGCAGGGAGCCGGGCTGGGGAGAACGGGTAGAACATACCTGATCGGCGGGGACAGACTCATCCGGGCCGGTTCGGTCTCAACGGCTAAATCGGAGGTCATGAGACGCAGGATTGATACCAGAATCGTGGAGATATGGGAAGAGGAGAGAATTCGGGAGGAGGATGACCCCGGACATCGCCTAGGCGAAGCGGTGGGGCAGAAGAAAGATTCAAATCTGATCCGGGAGACGGGAGAGCCGGAGGACGCAGCCCATGTCCATACCTATGTGGACAACAGGGGCAGAAAAGTTCTGGGTACCTATAAGGCAATCGATATTTTCAGAAAAATCGGTATCCAGTGGGCCTTGATCGCCGAAATAGAGGCGGAAGAGGCCTTTGGCCCGGCCAATAATCTCAGATCCCTGGTTCTGGGTCTGCTCTATTTCACCGGCCCCCTGGTCCTGCTTTGCGCCTTCCTGACCACCCGCAGAATAGTTCAGCCTCTGCGATCACTGACCGAGTGGGTCAAGGCGGTGGCTGGAGGCGACCTTGCGGAAGTGGAGATAGCGACCCCCAACAACGAGATCCGGGTTCTCAAGAGCAATTTTACGGAGATGACCAGATCCCTGCGCCAGGCCAGGGGGGCCAGACGTAGAACCAACTGGATAAATAAAGGAATTTCACAGCTTAGCGAGCAGATGCTGGAGGGAAACAATATCTACTCCCTGGGGCGGATCGTGATCAATATCCTGGCCCGATATGTGGAAGCCCAGGTGGGTCGGATATACGTGGTCAACGAGGACGGTAAGCTGGTTCCTGTGGCGGGGTACGCGGTCAAGAATAAGGAGGAGGGCGACCAGCCTTTGGAGCCGGGGCAGGGCCTGGCCGGAGAGGTTTTCCGGCTCAGGGAACCCATCAGCCTGAAGGATGTTCCGGTGGGGTATCTGGACATCAACTCCGGCTTGGGGGCCGTTGTCCCCAACCATCTCCACATTTTTCCGCTGATCAACGGCCGGATGGTCAAGGGTGTGGCGGAGCTGGCCTCCTTGGAGGAGTTCAGCCAGACCAAACTGGAGTTTCTCACCAGGGCCTCCCATAGGATCGCCCTGGCCATTGATATCAACCTGGCCTGGACCAAGACCGCCAATCTGCTGGAGCAGACCAGGACTCAGGCCGAGAGATTGCAGGTCCAGCAGGAGGAGCTGAGGCAGACCAACGAGGAACTGGAGGAGCAGACCAGGGCCCTGACCAAATCGGAGGAGGTACTCCAGACCCAGAAGGAGGAACTTAGGGTTACCAACGAAGAGTTGGAGGAACGGTCCAAATCCCTGGAGGAGCAGAAAGAGGCCGTAAACAAACAGAACAGGGAGTTGATGGGGGCCCACGCCGAGATAGAAGAAAAAGCACAGGCCCTGGGGCGGGCCAGCAAATATAAATCGGAGTTCCTGGCCAACATGTCCCACGAACTGCGCACCCCCTTGAACAGCATTCTCATTCTTTCTCAGCTCCTCTCCTCCGACAAGGACGGCAACTTGACCGACAAGCAGAGGGAGTTCGCGGAGACGATCAACACCTCCGGAACGGATCTGCTCAAGCTGATAAACGAGATTCTGGATCTGTCCAAGGTTGAAGCGGGCAAGATCGACATCCAGCCCGAGGAGCTGGTTTTGACCGATCTTACAGAGAGTATGCACAAAATTTTCGCTCCGATGGCCGCCCAAAAGAACCTGGAGTTCGAGATCCGGCTGGCCGAGGATCTTCCGCCCTCCATGGTTACCGACGCCATGAGGTTCCAGCAGGTGGTCAAAAACCTGCTCTCCAACGCGTTCAAGTTCACCGATAAGGGCCGGGTTACCCTGGCCCTATGCCGTCCGGGAAAGGAAATCGACCTGACCCCCTTGGGCCTGGAAGCCTCCCGGGCCGTGGCCCTCACCGTATCCGATACGGGCATAGGCATACCCCGGGAGAAGCAATCCCTGATTTTCGAGTCGTTTAAGCAGGCCGACGGCACCACCAGCCGCAAGTACGGCGGCACCGGCCTGGGCCTGGCCATCTCCAAGCGGTTGGTGGAACTTATGGGCGGCAATGTCAGCCTGGAAAGTATTGAAGGGGAGGGCACTACCTTCACCGTTATCCTGCCGGAGTCCATCAAGAAGGAGCTCAAGACCCAGGCCGAATCTTCCAAGAGGGAGAAGCTTCCGGAACCGGCGGAGGTCGAAACCGGGCCGACCAGCACCGAGGATATAATCGACGACAGAAAAAACGTGGGCCCCGAAGACAAGACCATCCTGGTCATCGAGGACGACCCCAAGTTCGCCAAGATCCTGATAGACCTGGCCGGAGAAAAGGGGTTTAAGGGGCTCATCGCCGGGGACGGGGAGATGGGGCTTCATTTTGCCGACTACTACAACCCCAGCGCCATTATTCTGGACATCACCCTTCCCGGCATGAGCGGTTGGGAGGTCATGGGGCGGCTCAAGGAGAATCCCAAAACCAGGCCCATCCCGGTCCATTTCATCTCGGCCATGGACGACAGCATCGACGCCATGAAAATGGGGGCGGTCGGCTATCTCACCAAGCCCGTCACTTCCGAGCAGCTGAGCGGGGCATTCGACCGCATAGAGGATATAATAACCAGAGAGGTGAAAAGGATCCTGGTCGTGGAGGACGATCCGGCCCAGGGTGAGAGCATCCGGGCCCTGGTCTCGGCCGGGGACGTGGAGACCGCCCTGGTCTCCACCGGAGAAGAGGCTTTTGAGCTGCTCAAAAAAGAATCCTTCGATTGTCTGATTCTGGATCTGGGGCTGGCCGACATCTCCGGGTTCGATCTGCTTTCAAAAATTCGCAAGGAGAAGGAAATCTCCAAATTCCCGATCATCGTCTACACCGGCAAGGAGATAACCAAAGAGGAGGAGGCCGAACTGCAGCGCTACGCCGAGTCGATCATCATCAAGGACGTCCGCTCTCCGGAAAGGCTCCTGGCCGAGACCACCCTTTTTCTCCACCGGCTGGAGGCCAACCTGCCCCAGGAGCAGCGCAACATGCTGAAGATGGTCCACTCCAAGGAGTCGGTCCTGGTGGGCAAAAAGGTTCTGGTGGTGGACGACGACATGCGCAATGTTTTCGCCCTGTCCAGCATCCTGGAGGAGAAGGGGATAGAGGTGATCATGGGTCGCAACGGGCGGGAAGGGCTGGAGAAGCTGGGCGACAACCCGGACACTGATCTGGTCCTGATGGATATCATGATGCCCGAAATGAACGGCTACGAGGCCATGCAGGAGATCCGGAAACGCTCCCGGTACAAGGGCCTGCCCATCATCGCCCTGACCGCCAAGGCCATGCGCGGCGACCGCAAAAAATGCATCGACGCCGGGGCCAACGATTATTTGGCCAAGCCGGTTGATACCGGAAAGCTGGTCTCTTTGTTGCGGGTCTGGCTGTACAAATGACCCAGGAGCACGACCCGGTTCGGGATGTGGAGAACATAGAGGTCTCCCTCCTGCTGGAGGCTATCCACGGAAAATACGGGTACGATTTCAGACAGTACTCCAGGGCCCACATCAAGCGGCGGTTAAGGCATCGTTTGCTCTGCTCCAAAATGGAGAACATGGCCGCGATGATGCATCGGCTCCTGGTGGATCAGGAATTCTTTGATACCCTGCTCCTGGATCTGTCCATAAACGTAACGGAGATGTTCCGGGACCCCTGGTTTTACGAGGCGGTCCGGAAGGAAGTAGTCCCCCTGCTCAGGACCTATCCCTTCAGCCGAATCTGGCACGCCGGCTGCTCCAGCGGGGAGGAGGTCTATTCCATGGCCATTCTGCTCAAGGAGGCGGATCTTTGGGACAGGATCCAGATCTACGCCACGGATCTGAACGAGGTGGTCCTGAAAAAAGCCAAAGAAGGGATCTATCCCATCGAGGCGATCAGGGGCTGGACCCGCAACTATCAGAAATCCGGAGGACGGGAATCTTTCGCGGATTATTACACCGCCCACTACGAATCGGCCATCATCGACCTGACCCTGAGGAACAAGGTCGTCTTCGCCGACCACAACCTGGTGACCGACCAGACCTTCGGCGAGATGCACCTTATCGTCTGCCGCAACGTGCTCATCTATTTCAGCCGCCAACTTCAGAACAGGGCGATCGATCTTTTCAAAAACAGCCTGGTCCCGGGTGGGTTCCTCTGCCTGGGCTCCAAGGAGAGCCTGAGATTCACCAACCACGAGGGAGAATTTGAGGTGGTTTCGGATGAGGCCAAAATTTACCGGAAAAAAATGAACCGAACCGGGATTCCGGGGCGGGCGTCTGCCCGGAAGGGACCTGATGGCCAGGTTTGAGGCAGTCGTGGCCGGCGTTTCCAGCGGGGGGCTGGAGGCCCTGAAAATATTGCTTCCGGCCCTGCCGGCCGAGTTCCCCGCGCCCCTGATCGTGGTCTACCACCAGGGGCCCCGCCGGGACAACTTCATTGTCGAATATCTGGACACCCTGACCGGGATGGAGGTGCGGGAGGCCGAGGAGAAAGAGGCTGTCCGGCCCGGCGTGGTCTACCTGGCTCCGCCCAACTATCACCTCCTGGTGGAGGAGGACCGGACCCTGACCCTGTCCACCGAAAAGCGGGTCTGTTTTGCCCGGCCCTCCATTGATGTTCTGTTCGAGACGGCGGCCGATGCCTACGGCCCGGGGCTGGTGGGCCTGGTTTTGACCGGGGCCAACCACGATGGCAGCAGCGGCTTAAGAAGGATAAAGGAGAAGGGCGGGCTGGCCCTGGTTCAAAATCCCCTGACCGCCGAGATGGGCAGGATGCCCCAGGCGGCCCTGGAGGCGGTTGAGGTGGACCTTATTTTGGAGCTGGAGGAGGCGGGGCCCTTTTTGGTCGGGTTGTTCCGGGATCAGGCTTGGGCTGGACGTCTTTCCGAGAAGGATTGACCACCCGGGTTTCCCCCAAAGGATAAGTGCTGGGAACCGATGCGGGAAGAGGGCGTGCTTCTTGATTATAACCGCCGCCTGTGCCAGAATATTTGAGCGACCCGCCGCCAGAAGCGGGAGATGTTGATCCCCCTTCGGGATTTCCAGGGGACACAGCGGCAATAGCGGCCCGTACAGGTCTGGAGGCGCGGGCAAGGAGGGTTTCATGGTCTGGCGAAGAGCGTTGGGTTTGGCTCTGACGATCTGCCTTTTGACTGTCCCGGCGGCCTGGGCGGATGGGCTTGATTTGGCCCGTCAGGGGTTGGCCGCCCAGAGGTCGGGAGCCTTTGAGGAGGCGGTCCGGCTCTATACCCAGGCCATCGAACAGGGCGATATGGTTCCGCCGGACCTGGCCGTGACCCTGGCCAACCGGGGTGATTCCCGGCGCTCCATGGGGCTTATCGCCGAGGCTGTGGCCGACTACAAAAAGGCCATCGAAACCGATCCCGAAATATCCGCCGGTTACAACAGCCTGGCCTGGGTTATGGCCACCAGCCCCAAGGATGAGTTCAGGAACGGCCAGGAGGCCCTGAAGCTGGCCCAGAAGGCGGTGGAGCTGTGCGATCCGCTTATCCTGCCGGCCTGTCTGGACACCTTGGCCGCGTCGCACGCCGAGGCCGGGAACTTCAAGGAGGCCGTCAAACAGCAGAAAAAAGCGATCAGCCTCCTGAAAAAACAGGGCGCGGTCAAGGTGGTGAAGGAGCTTGAACTCAGGTTGAAGGCCTACAAAAAGAACACGCCCTGGCGGGACGTAAAAAAGGATTAGGGGAAATTATCCCCTGATTCGTCAGATCCCTTGGGGCAATAGTCCGGTCTCCGCTCTTGGAGACGCGGTCGATCGTCTTTCCCCGGTCCTCCTCGACCGGGGAAGTGAATAATTCCCCTTGTTTGAACTTGAACCCCCGACCCTTGTTTATCATGCGGATTGTATTTAAGCGCCCGGCCGCGGGTCTGAGGCCCGGATCCGTTCTGGGCGGAGAGGGAGCGGACGGCGGGTCAGTTGGAGATCCACTCCATTTTTTCCGTGCCAAAGGCGAAAAAATCCCGTTCAGGATAGGCCCTCATCACGGCTGAGGCGTCGGTGTAGGGATGCTCCTCCTGGGCCAGGTGGAAAACCTGTCTGCGGAAAGGGCCGGAGACGGTCTCGCCGGTGACGATATGCCCTCGTTTTTCGGTGGACCAGATCAGGATGGCGTCCGAATCAAGAGGGGTGGCCACCAGCCTGCCCAGGTAGGTGGTCCGTCCGGCCCGGACGTTGAAAATATAGTGGATATCCAGCTCAAAGGTCAGCCGTCCCTCCACGTGGTCCAGAGAGGATTCCATTCTGGAGAGGCGGTAGCTTCCGGGAGGCAGATCCAGGGCCAGGAAACGCTGGTTGAACCCGGTGGTCAGGGGTCGGGCCCCGGCCCGTCCGGCGGGAGCCCGCAATTTCAGGGTGATGGGCTCCCCATCCTTGCAGTTGGCATAGCCACAGGCGTAGATGTCCAGTTTGTCGGTCACGGCCAGGGGGCCGGGGGGTCTTTGAATGCCGGGGGCGGTTACCAGCACTGCGGTGCCCAGGGTCAGGTGGGAGGGCACCCCCCAGGGCCACTCTCCAGCCCCGGCCGGCCGGGAAAGGAGCACAAGCCCCGGCAGCAATAAGGCCAGGAAAAGGCTCCGGCTCGTGAAGATCGAAAATCTAGAAAACACCGTTCATCCTTTGGGTTGTCAGGCTCAACCGTTTTCAGAGAGAGGCTATGGTGCCATAGAAGGGAAGGGCCGGGCAACTTTTTTCAGCCGGGTCGGGCTCACCTGGCCAGGGTCAAGCTCCGGTTCTGAAGCTCCAGGACAATATGGCTCAGGAAGACCCGGATCAGGATGAGCAGGCCGGCCATCTCCAGGGTCTCCTCCAAAGCGGCCAGGAGGGCGAAGAAAAAATTCTCCTCGCCCCAGCGGAAGGAGGCGGAGGCCCCCCAGCTCTCCATGCCCAGCACCCCGGCCAGGTAGACCGCCCAGCCGAGCAGAAATCCGCCCCTTATTCCTTTGGGCAAAGCCAGAAAGAACCGGATATAGGACAGCCCCACCACCACAAGCAGAGCCGCTGCGGGTACGACCCAGCCGTAGTAGAGAAATCCGCTCAGGTGGAGAGCCTCTCTGACCGGCCCGGATAATTTTTCGTGAAGTTGGGCCACCTCGTCCAGGGACATGAACAGAAAACCCAGAGCCAGAAAAAACCAGCCCCACCAAAACCGGTCGTTTCTTTTCAGCGCCGCCATCAGAGCGGTCAAGGCCGCGCATATGAGGAGGAGGGCGGTCGACCACCAGGTGGGCAGATTGATTTCGGCATTGAGGTCGAAAAAAGAGATGTGCCGAATGCCGGGGCATACCCAGTATTCACAGACCGGCAGCAGCCATCCGGCCAGGACCACGCCCCCCGTGGCCCCTGCAAGGGCCCTGAAGATATTTCCGCTTGAAAGGGTCATCTCTTGGTGAAGCGATGGTAGCACTAAAAACGGAAGCATGGCAATGAGGCCGGAAGAAAAGATATCAAATCAAAAATCTATTATGAACTGGACATCATAAAATACGGGCAATAAAGCACAGGGCAAAGAAGCCGGTCCGGGCGGCGGACCGACCGGGATATCCGCTTCTACGACTTGCGCCGCGTTCTGGCGTCCAGGCGGTTCCAGCGCGGGGCCGCCCCGGCCGCCGTTCAGAACCAGCCGGGCCACCTCTGGCTCTCCACCACCACCGACACCTAGGTCCATGTTATAGAAGGTGCTCCCAAAAGGGCCGTGATCAAGCAATGATCAAATAGCGATCAAACCACAACAAAAAGGGAGTTAGGCCAAATTAACCTAACTCCCTGTTTTTACTGTGGTGCCGAAGGAGAGACTCGAACTCTCACAGGCGTACGCCTACTAGACCCTGAACCTAGCGCGTCTACCAGTTCCGCCACTTCGGCACTTTGAGGGCTTGCCCTCAGTTCACAGGGAGTTTATAATCGCCGACTCAACCGATGTCAAGAGGAAAGCTGTGAAGGTAATCGAAGGACTATCAAATCTTAATTTCATCCCGCGACGGCCGGTGGTCTGCGTGGGTAATTTTGACGGTGTTCATGTGGGCCACCAGGCCCTGTTGCGGAAAGTTACGGAAAGGGCCCGCACCATCGGGGGCGTGTCCCTGGCGGTCACCTTTGATCCCCATCCGGTCCGGGTTCTCAATCCGGCCGGCGGCCCCCCGCTTCTGACAGTCAAGCCCCGCAAGGAGGAGCTGATCGCCGGGCTGGACCTGGACTATCTGATATATATCCAATTTACCCGCCAGTTTGCGGCCCTGTCGGCCCGGGATTTCGTCAACAAGATACTGGTCCGAAAGTTGGGCCTGCGCGAGCTGGTCATTGGTTACGATCAAACTTTCGGCGCGGGCCGGGAAGGCAGCGTGGAGTTTATCCAGAAGACCGGGGCAGAGCTGGGGTTTCCGGTCCACGTCATCGGCCCGGTGCAGATAAGGGGCGAGACGGCCAGCTCCACCCTGGCCCGGCAGATGATCCAGGAGGGCAGGGTGGAGGAGGTCCGGGCCATTCTGGGACGCCCCTACCAGATCTCCGGAAAGGTGATCAAGGGCCACGATCGGGGAGGCAGGATTCTGGGCTTTCCCACGGCCAACCTGAGGCTGATTAACGAGGTCATCCCGGCCAGGGGGGTCTATGCGGTCAAGGCCGAACTGGAGAACGGACCCGAACTCAAGGCGGTGACCAATGTGGGCCTCAACCCCACCTTCGGGAACGGGGAACTCTCGGTGGAGACTTTTATCCTGGATTTGGACGAGGACCTGTACGGCCAGTTCGTGCGCCTCAATTTCATGGCCCGGCTCAGGGACGAACGGAAATTCGATTCGTTCAAGGACCTGGCCGCCCAGATCGGGAAGGACGTGGAGCAGGCCAGGGAAGTCCTGGCCAAAGGATGAATATGCTCAAAAGCCTCAAATTCTGGCTGGGGATCCTGGTCAGCGTGGCCGCCATATGGTGGGCCGTGGGCAAGATCGAGTGGTCCGCTTTGGGGCGGGAGCTGAGCCGGTTCGACTACCTCTGGGTGGCCGTATGCGTGCCCCTGATCTGGGTTCAGTACGTGATCCGGGCCTTGCGCTGGAAATATCTGCTGAACCCCATCGCCCAGGTGCCCTACGCCTCCCGCCTGACCTCCACGGTCATAGGTTTTACCGGCAACCTGCTGCTTCCGGCCAGGCTGGGGGAGATCATGCGGGCCGTCGACCTGGCCAAAAGGGAGAGAATCTCCAAGGCCTCGGTCCTGGCCACCATTCTCCTGGAGCGGATCCTGGACGGGCTGATCCTGGTGCCCATCTTTTTGATCTCGGCCTTTCTTCTGGGTGTTTTTGAAGGCGAGTCGCAGGTTCTGACCTATGTCAGGACTGCGGCCGTGGTCTTCACCCTGGTCTACCTGGTGGTCATGGTGGTGGTGGTCTTGTTGGCCCTGCTGCCCCAGATGGTTCTCGGCCTGTTCGGGTTCCTGTTCAAACCGCTGCCCCAGAGGTTCAGCCAAAAGCTGCTGGAGATTATCGCCTCCCTGGTAGATGGCCTGCTCCTGCTGCGCTCAATCCGGCTCATCCTTCCGGCCGTGGCCTACACCGTTCTGCTGTGGCTGATGCTTTCCCTGCCGCTTTATTTCATGGCCATCGGGGTGGGCTTCAAGGTTTCCTACACTGCGGCCGTGTTCGTCCAGGGGCTGCTCTGCGTGGCCATTGCCCTGCCTTCGGCCCCGGGGTTCGTGGGCACTTTTCACAAGGGCATCCAGGCCGGTTTCAGCCTGCCCATGATCGGCATGTCCGCCGAACAGGGGCTGGCCGTGGCCATCGTCTTTCACGCGATCACCTTTGCCTTCACCGTGGGCTACGGCCTGACTTTCGTGGCCCGGGGCAAGGTCTCCCTGTTCGATCTGAAAAGAGAGGCCGAGGATGGTTGACCAGACCCCCGGTTTTTTTGTAAGGTACAAAGGCGGGGGGATGCCGGAGTGATTGCCGGCCGGATATGGATCCGGGCTCGGGCGTCAGGGGTGAGGCCCCGAGACTTCTTGCCGTGTTACAAGGGAAGCGGATCTCAGACCCCTGCTTCGGTACCAGACTATGGGTTTCCCAACCGGGACCAGGCTCCCAGTTAGACGGCTGAGATGGACAAAAACGAACTGACCCGCATAATCAGGCCCCAGCTCCAGATCGACCTGATCGTCTCCGTGAATTTCATCCAGGAGATCATCGACGTCAGGCCCACGGTGGTTTTCGATGTGGATGACCCCCGCAAGGTAATCATCTTGGCCCAGACCAATCCGCCCGCCCTCAGGTCCATGGTTGGCCAGGAGGTGGAGGCCACCATGCTGGTCAGAGACTATGAGAGCGGGGAGCCCAAGAGGTTCGGATACCAGACCACGATCCTGGAGTTTCTGCCGGAGTACCGTCTTCGGGAGAACGTGGTCGAGCAGGCCCTGGTCATCGGCTACCCCGGAAAACAGCTCAAGGAGACCAGCGTCCGGCTCCACTACCGGGTCTCTCCCAGCGTCTCCCATCAGGTCTCGGTGGTCGTTCCGGATGTGCCCATTGAGGTCAATCTCCTGGATCTGTCCCTGGGGGGCCTACTCCTGAGCTACCGGGGCCGGATGGATCTGCGCCAGGGCCAGAGGCTGTCCCTGGTCCTGACCATTCAGGATACGGTGATCCCCGTAATCGGCGAGGCGGTCAGGCTCTTTGACCGGGACGGCTCCAAACTGCTCTTTGTGGGGATCAAGTTCACCGAGATTGAGACCCGGGCGGGCATGATTCTGCAGGAGACCGTCAGCCGCATCATGCGCGAGGATCTGAAAAGCAGATCCGGTCTGGGCCGGGAAGGCCGTTAGAGCGGTCTTCTCTCGGAGCATATCTCTGAAAATCGCTCTAACGCTTGGGGCTGTGGTATCTCCTGATGTCCTTTTTAAGGGACTTCCACTTGGCCTTTTCGGTCCGCTGGGCCGAAGAATCGCTGACAGCGGACAAATACTCCTGTTCCCTAACCAGCTTGTGAAAACCGGCCAGACGGTCCGCCGCGAGTTGCCCGTTTTTTACGGCCTCCTGCACGGCGCAGCCCGGTTCGTGCATATGGGTGCAGTCGGCGAAGCGGCATTCTCGGGCCAGTTCGGCGATCTCGGGGAAGGTCTGGTCCAGGCTGGACTGGTCCACACTGCCCAAGCCCAGGGCCCTGAGCCCCGGGGTGTCGATCACCAGTGCTCCGGAGGTGAGGCGGAACAGGTGCCTGCGGGTGGTGGTGTGCCGGCCCTTGGCGTCGCCTTCTCGCACATCCCCCACGGCCTGGATGGGGTTGCCCATCAAGGCGTTGAGCAGGGTGGACTTGCCCGCCCCTGAGGGCCCCAGCAGCACCGAGGTGCCGCCCTTGGCCAGGGCCTGCCTCAGCGCCTCCAGGCCCTCGCCGGTCATGGTCGAGACCAAAAAGACCGTTGCGCCCCAGGCCACGGCCTCGGCCTCCAGCCGGCAGGATTCCGGGTCCGGGCAGAGGTCGGCCTTGCTGAGAACCACCAACGGGGTGGCCCCGCCGTCGTAGGCCACGGCGAGATAGCGCTCCAGGGCCCGCTGATTCACCGGTTTGTCCAGGGCGTGCACGATCAGGGCCTGGTCAACGTTGGCCGCCAGCACCTGGGAATTGCCCGAGGCCGGATCCCGGCGATTGGAGTCCCGGGAAGTGCGCTTGAGTTCGCTCCGGCGCGGGGCCACTCTCTGAATCACGGCGCTGGCTTGATCCGGCGAAAGCCGGGCCGCGACCCAGTCGCCCACCGTGGGCAGCCGGCCGGCGTCGGGCAGTTGGTGGAGCAGGGCGCCCGCGTTCACGGCGGGGACCTCCCCCCGCTCGGTGATGAGCAGATGTTTTCCTTTGTCTGTTTTGATAATCCGGCCCATAAAGAGCCCTTCTTCAGGGGTCAAATCAAAATGGGGATCCAGGCCCCAGTCTTCCAGTACGGTCAAGACAGTATCCTCCGCTCGCTTGGCGATGAAGATGGATATGGATACGGCTGGCCGGAACAGGGCTGCGCCTGGAAAGGACGCACCTATCCCGCCGACCCTTATCCGGGCGGATGATCAGGATTCAGTCTGCGGCAAGATCCGGGAAGCGGAGCAAAAACACCTCTAAAAGGTTAAGTTGAACAGGGCGACCTTAGCCAAGAACGGGGCTGTTGTCAACCCGGATTAAAGGCGCGGCCGGCCGGGGCGGCTTTAGGGGGGGCATGGAAGGGGAATCAAGATTAAGTTTGACAAATGGCAAATATTTAGTTTAAGTAAAACTTAACCAAACTAGCGGTCGTCAACGGGTCAAAACAGCATCGGAAAAGGTTCATGAATCTGGGCAATCAGCTGCGCCGCCACCGTAAGGAACAGGGGCTCACCCTCAAGTCCGTGGCTGAGAAGACCGGGGTCTCGGAAGGGTTCCTCTCCCAGGTGGAGAACAACGTCAAGTCTCCCTCGGTGGAGACCCTGGTCAACATCTGCGCGGCCCTGGGGGCCAACGTGGGCGACCTGATCAACCGGGCCTCCAACCACAAGCGGTTGTACGTGGTCCGGGAGGAGGAGTGGAACGAGGTGGACCTGCCCCACACTGGGTTCGCCACCATCAGGTTCGCCCCCCCCTCTGAACGGGCGGTCATAGACTCGGCGGTTCTTTTGCTGGAGCCGGGGCGGGAGATCCCGGTGCGCAAGAACATCAAGAACGGCCAGGAGCTGCTCTGCGTGCTCAAGGGCGGGGTGGAGCTGATCCAGCCCCAGGAGCGGGTGGCCCTTCAAAAGGGCGACACGGTCCATTTCTGGTCCCAGCCCAAGGGCCAGAAGATCGTGAACCAGGGCCCGGAACTGGCTGTGGTTTTGTGGGTGGGGACCATATAGGATACCGCGCTCAAGGCACGACATGCCTTGAGCGCTCCCGGTCGGCAAAAGCGCGGTTTTGCCTCCCTTACGGGCGCTAATGCGCCCGGCCCGCCCTGTGGGCGGGCTGAAGGCCTAGTGGAGGCAGGAGGTGGTTCCGGGAAGGCGGCCGGGGTGAAGAGTTGCTGTGGTGTCAGGTTATATATGGCCCCTTTCAAAAACAATTTCCGGTGGCGTTAGGGCTGCGTCCCTGACACTGCGAACTAAAAAGAGGTGGTGCCGAGGTCACACCCCCGGCACATAGCCTTAAGAAATCCCATCTCCCTTGGGGGGGAGAGGGTCTCCGAAATATACCCCCTCTCCCCTTGAGGGGAGAGGGTCAGGGTGAGGGGTGGTCAGTCACTGGCTGATCCGTCCCAACGGGTCGAAATCAAGCGCGGCAGGACCGGGGAAGGGATTCCCCGGAGAGGATAAACGGTAATCCACTGTTTATGGAGAAAGGAAGAGGGAATGATTAAGTTCAGCGAAAGACAACTTAAAATCCCCAAAATGATGAGGCCGGTCTACCTGGTCACCGCCGGGCAGTCCAAGTTCGACCGGGCCATCCCCGAAAAGCGGACCGAGGAGCTGTGCATCGACGCCCTGACCATGGCCGCCAGGATGATCGACAAGACCCCGGCCGAACTCAAGTCCTACATCCACAGTTGCTACTACGGCCATTTCGCCGACCATTTCGGAGACCAGCTCCTGGGCGAGGCGGTCATCCACGACCGGCTGGGCCTGGACCCCCTGGGCAACATCGGGGTCAAGACCGGCGGGGCCACCGGCGGCTCGACCCTGTGGGAGGCGGCCAAGGCCGTGGCCTCGGGCTACTCGGACTGCACCCTGGCCATGGGCTGGGAGCGCATGGACGAGGTCCCCACGGACGAGGGCAACCACCTCATCTCCTGCGCCGCGGACAAGGACTGGGAGACCCCCCTGGGCCACATCTACACCGGTTACTACGCGGTCATGGCCCAGAAGTACTGGCAGGTCTTCGGCAAGGAGGAGGACTCCTTCCGCCGGACCCTGGCCGAGATAGCGGTCAAACACCACGGCTACGCCCGATCCAACCCGTTCGCCCAGGCCCCCATGGATATCACCGTGGAGGACGTCCTGACGAGCCCGGTGGTGGCCTTTCCCCTGCGGGCCCTGGACTGCTGCCTCATGTCCGTGGGCGCGGCCTGCGCCATCCTGTGCGACGAGAAGACGGCTTACGAGCTGACCAAGGGCACCAAAAACAAGCCCTTGCGCATCTGGGTGGCGGCCGGTTCCCACACCCTGCGCCCGGCCTGTAGGCGGGACATGGAGATACCCCTGCTGCCCCACGAGACCGCGGAGCAGTACGCCGACCTGGGGCAGCGGTTTCCGGGCGGGGAGCGCTACCCCGGGTTCACCGGATTCCTGGCCGCCCGGATGAGCGCCTACTACGGCTACCGCATGGCCGGAATCACCGACCCCATGGAGGATCTGGACGTTATCGAGCTACACGACGCCTTTACTATCTCCGACATCCAGACCTACGAGGACGTGGGGCTGCGGCCCTACGGCGAGGGCCGGGATTACGTGGAGTCCGGGGACTGCTACCACACCAACCCCCACACCGGCCAACCCGGCAGGCTGCCCTCCAACCTGTCCGGAGGCCTGATCGGGTGCATGCACGCCGTGGGGGCCACGGGGATCATGCAGACCTTTGAGATCGCCTGCCATCTGTGGAACCGCTGGGCCGAGGTCCACGGTGATCCGGCCCTGTGGAAGGAGTTCGGCCGGGAGAAGCCGGCCGACTGGACCGATCTCCAGGTCAAGGACGCCAAGCGGGCCCTGGCCGTCAGTCACGCCGGAGTGGGCAGCCATGTCACGGCCACCATCCTCCAGGACCCGGACCATCTGCTCAAGGAAGACGCTTGATAAAGCGGGGGGTATATAAGATATGAGCACTTTTGGAAACGTCGTCGTCAAGGACGGCAAGTATAAGTTAAAAGGGAATTTTCACCGCATTTCCCCGAACATGCCCATCCGCAACGCGGACGAGGGCTGGCGCCTCATGGGGGTGACCAATCCCAGGGACATGACCTACATCCATATGTACGGCGGGGAGGGCGTTTTTTTCGAAAGTCTGGGACAGGGCAAGCTCCTGGGCACCAGGTGCGACAACCCGGATTGCGAGTTCAAGGGCTCCCAGTACGTCCCCTTCCGGATCCACTGCCCCGACTGCCTGGGCAAAAACACGGTGGTGGACTTCACCGACCTGGCCAAGACCAAGGCCAAGATCCACACCTTCATGGTCTGCGAGCGGTCCGGGGCCTTCAACACCCTGGACAAACCCATAAAGTTCATCAACGTGGAGTTCGAGGGGGTGGCCACCATTCTCATGAGCTATCTGGTGGTCGGCGAGCCCAGTATCGGGATGCGGGTGAAGCCCATCTTCAAGACCGTGAACCCGACCAGTACCATAGTCGACCTGGCCTGGGTGGAGGAAGGAACCAAGGCCCAGGACCTGCCCCAGGATTACACCTTCGGCTAGCCCTGGGCACAAAATAACTCATAAGGCAAGCGGTCCGGGACCCTCCATCCTCAGACCGCTTGCTCTATGTAGACCGGTCATCGGCGACCGGAGTGTTGGACCCCAAATTTGTTTGGGGCCGCATCCGTGCGAGCCTATATTTCGGCTCTTCCCCCCCTCCTCCGGTCAAAGGCGGCATGGACCGGTATCTGAGGCCCCTGCCCCCGCCGATCCCGGAACTTGAACAGGGGCTGCTCCAGGGTGAGTGGGCCCCGCATCTGCCAGTCCGAGTCTTTGGCGGTCAATGTGTGATTGATCTTGTCGATCAGGTTATTTTGAAAATACCTAGATTTAATGACAAAATCGCTGGCCCCGGCTTTGAGCAGCTCCTGGCAGGCGCATTCGTTGCCCCGTAGGGCGGTCAGGACCACCTTGGGCCGGCATTCCCAGCTTTTGCACCTGGTCATGAAATCCACCAGGGCCTCCGCCTGGATTCCAGTGGAAAGAATTATGATTTCGGGTTGAAAAATGTCTGCCGCAGAGGCGGCCTCGGCTGCGGAAGATGCCTCCAGAACCTGATGCCCGGCACTGGAAAGATAAAGGCTCAGGTTGCGGGAGGTGGTGGGATTGTCTTCGACGACAAGAAGCCTGGCCATCGCTAACCCCCTGTTAAACCAGATCGTTACCCTCGGCGAGTAGGCCTTTGGTACGCCGGCCGAAAGAGGAGGCTATCGGAGAGCAGTCCTAATGATGATTCTTATTGGTATGCCTTTTCCCAAATTAGAAGCCCCGGCAGAAACCGAGACCTACCCTTGGGATTAATTGTACCACTAAAACGTGGGAACGCAATGAC
Source organism: Desulfarculia bacterium (assembly GCA_963662305.1). Taxonomy (GTDB): domain Bacteria; phylum Desulfobacterota; class Desulfarculia. Next base: position 1,920,682 of record OY759352.1, read on the forward strand.
AATTCATTTTAAAAAAAAGTCCTCGTACTCGTCCTTGGTCAGCCGCTGGGCCAGCAGGCGGGAGAGCAGGTCAAAGACCTCTTCCAACTCCTCTTGAGACAGCCTGGGGATGATGGTTTTCAGAACCTGGTCGTCGCTGAATTTCTGGAGGTAGACCATGATGGTGGCCTCGTCCGTGGCCCGGTCCAGGCCAAAGCCCACCAATCCGTCGTAGTCCTCCACAAAGGTATGATCGTGTTGGGACATGCTATTTCTCTCCTTGTGTTTCAGGTCGTTCTTCGGGCCAGCTGGGTCCCTTTCAGATCGAACCAGTGGGCGATGCGGCGCTCCAGCTGCCGGCCAAGATACCTGCGCCGGGTCAGCAGGCGGGGCCCGGCCTCCTCCCATAACCTTTCCAGTTCCTCCGGAGACCGTGTCTTTTCCAGCCGAACCTCCCAGCCGCGGGCCTCCTCCTGGCGGAGCTGTTCCCGCCGGACCTCGAAGGCCTGGCGCAGGGATTGTTTCTGCCCCTGGCCGAACTCATAGGAGGACGGGTCTTCTTGGATCTCCTGGAAAGACCGGTAAAGACGGGCCAAGCCGGGGGAGGAGGAGAGGTGGGCGATCATTTTCTGGGCCAAAGAGTCGACGATCTGCTTTTGTCTGTCCTCGTAGATCTTCTCCAGGGTCAGTTCGTAGGCTTGGACGTTGTGGGGGCTCTGCCGCAGTTCCTTCAAGCGGGTGTGGAAGGCCCGGGCCAGGCGGCCCGAAGTGCTTATGCCGGCCGCCTCGACAGCGAACTCCTGGGGCTTGAATTCATCCAGATAGGTTATGGTGACGGTGCGGTTGGGGGGATCATAGCCGATGTGGAGACCTGCTTCGGCGCGGTACAGATTCTCCACGGTGGAAGGCTGGTTCATGATCGAGGGTAGATCCATTGCGGCCAGGGCTTCGTTGATGAACTCGTAGCGGTCGACCATGGATTCGGCCAGGGAATCGAAACGCAGCGTGACCGGCCGGCCGGGGTCATCCACCAACCGGTCGGCGGCCTTCAAACCCAGGGCGATTAGCTTGATTCTGTTTTGGGGGTTGAGTTTGCCGGTGGCCAGGGGCAGGGCCGGAACATGGACCGGCCGGTCCAGATCGGCCAGCCTGGTCAGGATGTAGCCGCAGGCTCTTGTGTCGCTCCGGTCCAGGCCTTGTTTTTCTATCCGCAGGGCCTCATAAAGGGCCCGCTCCAGGCTGGCCGGGCCCAGGCTGGCCAGGCCCAGGGTGCGGTGGATATACTCGATCCTGCGGTTGAGCTTGAACAGGCAGAAGGCCTCGAAGGTCAGGAACCACATCTCCTTGAGCAGGAAGAGCCGCTCCAGACCGGCCAGGGGCCATTGGGCCAGAGGCTGATTTCGGGGGTTCTGGGGAAAGCATTCTTTCCCTCCGGGGAGCAGTTCCTGGGGATCTTCCAGCCCCTCCTGGCGGAGCAGGGACAGGAACCACTCCCGCTGTCCGCGCCGATGGTCCAGGACCAGCTGCCGCCATTCCTTTTCGCCCCTGGTTACGGCCAGGGCCTGCTCCCGCAGCCCCAGGAGACGGTTCATCAGGTCCTCGGTCAAAGACTCGGCCTTGACTGCGGCCATGGCGGCCAGATTGTGGATGAAGAAGATGTCGAACAGGTCCGGGTCGGCCGGCTCGGTGATCAGACCCAGGGCTTCCAGGGGAGCCTCGCCCCTGATGACCCGGCCCAGCAGACCGTGGTGCCTGACCAGCCAGATGGCCACTTCCCTGGTCCGTGGGGCCAGAAGGTAGCGGTCCAGGGTCCCGGATTCCCGGAGGATCTCAGCCCCGGCCGGGCCGTGATTGGAAAGATTGATCGAAAAACCGTCAAGGAGATTCTGCTTGGACGGCAGGCGGTCCACATCCTGGAAGGTCAGGGCCACGGTGGCGGCCTTGAGAAGATGACGCTTCTGCTTGAGCTGGTCCATTATCCGGCTCAAGGTTTCCATCTGTTCGGTGGAGACTCCCACCCCTCCGGCGGCCTGAGGGCCGAACTCCTTGACCGCCACCCGGTGGAGGAGCTGTTGATCCTGGAAAGCGCCCAGCCTTCCCGTGGCCAGGCCCTGGAACTTGTAGGCCGCCTCCAGGAAGAAATGGAGCATGTTCTGTCCCGGATAGTGAGGGGCCGCCGGGGGCAGGGCGCCCATCTCGGCCAACTCCGGCAAAAGTAGAGTCATCAGTTTGGGGGCCAGGTCGTGGAGCCGGGTCAGATGGTCGTAGAGGTCTTCCGGCTGAAAAAGCTTGGCCGTGAAGGTTTCGTTGAGTTTGTGCAGGACCAGGTCGATCTTTTTGGTTCTCACCAGGAAAAGATCATCTTCGCCGCGCATCCGGTTCAAGTCCCGGATGGGCTCCTGCTCCATGAACCGCTGGTACCCGTTCAGGTGCCCGAACAGGGAGTCTATCTCGGCCAGGTCGGTCCGGGGCAGATCCGAGATGGTCCGGGCCTCCATGCCCATGATCAGGTGGTTCATCCTTCTCAAGTCGGACTCGATCTCCACAAAGGAGAAATCGGTCGTCCCCAGTCGGGAATTGCGGGTCACGGTCAACCCGCTGTCGTAGATGAAGGCGGGCCGGTCCGGGGTGATGTGGTCGGCCAGTACGGCGAGCCGGTCCGGGTCAAGGTCCTGGTGGTCCAGACTGTCCAGGGCTCTCTTGAGCCTCTGGATCTTCTCCTCCCACATACCGGGGGGCAACTCGCCGTGGAGCGGATTGAAATTGACCTTGGTGGTCCGGCAGAGGCAGGTGGCCATCCACAGGAGGCGGACCCCGTGGTCCGGCCCCAGGGCCGGAAGAAGGCGCGTGGTGCCGTGAAACTCCTTGTCCAGAAAACGCCCCGGAAAATTCCTGAACCCGGATGACGGGCCCAGGTTGTATATTTCGGTGACGCTCCGGACCGACCTGACCAGGGCCAGGGCCGCTTCGATCCGGTCTCTTTTGAGGGGGTCGTAACCGGCCAGGTAGTCCTTCTCAAACACACCTAAGGGGAAAAGATCCGGCCAGTCGTCAAGGTGCTCAAACAGTCCGAACAGGGCCAGCAACCGGCGGATGGTTATGCGCATGGTCTCGTCCGGCGAACTGAAGGTCTGTTCCTTGATATCCTCCCAGTCCAACTCCGGGTCCGAGGTGACCCTGATAATCAGGTCCGACAGCCGGAAAAGCTCCTCGGCCTGGGCCTGGGGCAGCCCGTCGTTTTTCAGGGCGGCCATCTCGGCCAGGGACATGAGCCTGGCCGCCAAAACATTGTCCACCGCCTCCGGGGCTTCGTAGCGGTTCAGGGATTGGGTGAAGGCGGCCAGGGTGGAAGGCATGAGCTTGCCCAGGGTGATCCGGCTCATGGTCGAATGGCCCACCAGGATCAGAAAAATCTCCCGCAAAAGTTCCACCTTGTATCCCAGCAGGGATAGTTTTTCCAGGTTGGCCAGGACCGGGGTTCTGGGGCCTTCGATACCAAAGGGGTTCATCCCGTCGCTGAGCCTGGACAGGCGCGGAGCCGCCTTGAGCAAGGTCGGTATATCCTTGAAAAAACATCGCTCGGAGCGGTGCCGGTCAAAGGGCATCCTGATCCGGGCCCGGATCAGGGGCGGCAGAGAGGCGTATTTGTCGGCCCTGATTTTGACCAGGAGCTGCAAGACCCGGAGAAGGTAATCAAAGGAGTCCTTGTACTCGGCCAGGATGGCCAGGTCGCATCCGGGCAGCCCCATTCTTTTGGCCGCGGCCTCCACCTCGGCCAGTTTGACCTGGGAGCCTCTCTTGTCGCCCACGTAGAGCATCTCGGTGTGGGGCAGGGGAGCTGAAAGCTCCAGTCCCTCTGCCATGATTTCCGTGGTTCGCTCCAACCGCAGGGGTTTTAGGATGTGCTCCTTAAACAGGGGGTCGAAAAGCTTTTTGAAGAACTGAACCTGGTTGGGGAAAAGGTTGGATTTGGGTTTGAGATTCAGGTGGGGCAGGCCGTCTATGTCGGCCAGGTTGAGCTCGCTTACGGCCTTGCCCCGGGTCAGCTTTCGCAAGGTTTTTAGGGGCACCATTTCCAGAGTGAGGAAATTGAAAAAATCCAGCCAGTTGATCTTGAGGCGGTCCGAGCGGGAGGGCTGGCGGTACTCTCTTCCGGGTTTGATGATGTGGCTGAACAACAGGAAATTTTTCAGTTTACGCCGGTCGTTGAACCTGATCTCCAGGGTCTGCTCGTTGGGCTGAACCACCCTGGGGCAGAGGATCACCAGCCGGCCTCCATGGTCCAGCAGATCGTATATTTTGGTGGACAGGTAGCGGCAGAAAAGATAGAGCTCCCTTTTCCTGGGTTTGGCCCGGCCCAGCACCTGGGGCACATGGTTGAGGATAAAGGAGCTGGGGTCCTGGGGCAGAATGATCAGGTCGTACCCGCCGGGAAGATCCTTGAGCGCCTCCACCCGTTCGGACAGGGTCAGCACATAGCCCCCCAGCCGCCAGGTCAGCTCGGCGGCCAGGAGATCGTCCGGGGGGGCCAGAATCAGAATGGAGAGCCTTTCCTTGAGCCTGGTCTGCTGAAAAAGACGGACCTGTTTTTCTATCTCTTCGGCCCGGTCCTGGATCTCGGCCGTGGAGTGGGCCAGCCAGGTCCGGGGAATGAGATAATAGGGTCGGCCCAGTTTGGAATAGCGGATGAAAAGGCCCAGTCTCTTGTAAAGGCTGTTGAGACGGTCGTAGTTGGCGGCCATGACCGCGGGGTCGTCCAGATCCAGCCCGTCCAGGAGCTTGGTCTCCTCCTTGTCCAGGCGGGTCTGTTGCTCAAAGAGGCCCAGCCCGAAGGCATTGCCCCCGTAGCGGGAGCTCATAAATCCGGGGTTGTCCTCGGCCGGAAGGGTGCCCAATTCCACATCGTCGGGGTCGACGCCCAGCTCAGGAAACCTCTCCGGTTCGATAATCCTGTAGCCGGCTGTGTAGGCCTTTATGCGTTCGGCTAATCGTCCCCGTGCGATCTGTTTCATGGCGTCCTCAAGCCTTTAATTATAACACGGCCGGCGCTTGGGCGGAGGAGATTTCTATGCTCCTGTTTCGATATCATGATAATATCGGCCGGTCGGCTGTTGATCCAGCCACAGCGGACCGATACGAAAAGTGGTAAAGGAATCGGAAATGGATGAACAGGGTGGGACTCGTCTAGTCTACGTTCAACGAACCATTATGACCCTGGGCACGGCCAGTACTTCCCGGAACGCGACTTCGGAAAACTTTTATGAGGCCTTTCCCCTGGAGAATGGAACTGTAAAGCTAGTCCTCCTGGACATGAACGACCAGCCCTCGGTTTTCTCCGAGATAGTGGCGCCTGAGGATTTGGAGCAGAAATACGAGCCGGTGCCGGGTTATTTTGAGAAAAAAATGAGCTCCCAAAAAAAGAAGTTGGCCAAGAAGCTGGCCAACGGGAAAGAGCACCTTAAGCAGGAGGAGTATTTTTCGGCGGAATACGAGTTCGACGGCGTGATCGAACTGGACGAAAGGAACCTGGAGGCCCAGGTGGGCAAGGGCGAAGCCCTTATCGGCCAGGGCGATCTGGACGGGGCCCAGATAACCTTGAACAAGGTTTCGGAGTTCGAGGAACTCTACGACAAGTCCAACAAGCACGTTTTTAACAGCTACGGAATGACGCTGCGTAAGGGCGGGTTCTACGATAAGGCCGTGGAATCCTACACCAAGGCTTTGAGGATGGATCCCACCGACGAGAACCTTTTCTACAACATCGGTCGGGCCAACTACGACAAAGAGGCCTATGACAAGGCCCTGCTGTTCTTGGAAAAGTGCCTGAAGCTGAACCCCGGCCACGGGGCGGCTGCCGCGCTTATAAAGAAAACCCGGATGATCGGGAGCAAAACCGGCCCGCCGAAAGGGAAAGAGGGCCTCTGATAATTCTCCCGCGCCCTCTTTCGGAACCAGATGTCGATGGATGCCGCTCCGTCCCCGGCCTGGACAACGGGGGCCGGCGTACTTACTGTAAAGGAAAGCCCAAAAAGGTCCGCCCCTGGGGCGGACTGAATTCGTTTCCGGCCCTGATTTGGAGGTGGCCTGTGTTCAAAAAGACAATCGGCATCGCTCTGATAACCTTGGCGGCGATCCTTCTGCCCTTGCAGGCCCTGGCCGGCGAGCCGGTGGTAACCACCCTGGACAACGGGTTAAAGGTCGTGGTGCAGCGTCTTTCCCGGGCCCCGGTGGTTTCGGTCCAGGTCTGGGTCAAGGCCGGCTCCCGGCTGGAAGAGGAGGCCGAAAGGGGGCTGACCCATCAGATCGAGCATATGATCTTCAAAGGCACCCCCACCAGGGGGCTGGGCCAGGTGGCCGGAGAGATAGAGCAGGCCGGGGGCCGTATAAACGCCTACACCTCCTTTGATCACACCGTCTATCATGTGGTGCTGCCGTCCAGCCACTGGAAACTGGGACTGGACGTGCTGGGCGATGCGGTCAAGAACTCCCTGTTCGACGAGGCGGAACTGGCCAAGGAGAAAGAGGTGGTTCTGGAGGAATGGCGCCGGGGCCGGGACAACCCCACCCGGGTCATGGCCGAGGAGGTCTTTGCCACGGTCTTTAAAACCTCGCCCTACGGCCACCCCATCATTGGCTACGAGGAGACCATCAGGAACTTCAGCCGGCGCCAGATCCTGGATTACATGGCCAAGTGGTACACCGCCCAGCGAATCGCCGTGGTGGTGGTGGGGCAGGTGGATCCGGGACAGGTGACGGACGAGGCCCGCCGGATTTTCAGCGACTTCCCGGCCACCGGCCAGACCGGGTTCAGCCCTCCCCTGGAGCCGCCCCAAAAGGAGATGCGTTTCAAGGCCATGAACGGCAAGGTCCAGCAGGCCTATCTGGCCCTGGCCTTCCGGACTCAGGGGATGATGGACCCCCGGACCCCGGCCACGGACCTTCTCTCCGAACTCTTGGGGGGAGGAATGTCGGCCCGGTTGCCGGAGGTTCTGTGGGGCCGTAGGGGGCTGGTCAGATCGGTCCACACCAGTTCCTTCACCCCTTTGGACGAGGGCTTCCTGTGGATCAGCGCCGCCCTGGAGCCGGACAAGCTGGACCAGGCCCTCAAGGCCCTGTGGCAGGAGCTCATGAGGGCCCGGATTGGACATTTCAGTGTCCAGGAGATGGCCAGGGCCAAGCTGGCCTTCGAGGCCTCGGTGATCAGGGAAAAGGAGACCATGGAGGGCCAGGCCAACAAATTGGGTTTCTTTGAACTGATGACCGGAGGTCTGGAAAAGGAAGAGGAGTTCATGAAGGCGGTCCAGGGCCTGACCGCGGAGGAGATAAGACAACGGGCCATGAGGATCTTCAGGCCCGAGAACCTCTCCCTGGTGGTGATGTTGCCCGAGGGCGAGGAACTGCCCGGACCGGACCGGTTCAAGGGCCTTCTGACCCTGCCCCCGGACCAGGCCGAGCCGGTCGCCAAGGCCGGGAGCGAAGCCGTGACCCAGGTGCGGGAGATTTCTGCGGCGGCTTCCCCGGACGATTCCGGACCGGTCAAGGCCATGGATCTTCCCGGAGGGGTCCGGCTCCTGGTCAAGGAGGACCACAGCCTGCCCCTGTGGGCGATCAAGGCCTTTTTCCTGGGCGGGACCAGGCTGGAGCCGGAGGACCGGGCAGGAGCCATGAAACTGCTCTCTTCCACCTGGACCAGGGGCGCGGCCGGCCTTTCAGCCGAGGAACTGGCCCGCAGGGTGGAGGACATGGCCGGATCCATCGGGGCGGACTCGGGCCGCCACACCCTTTCCCTGAGCGGAAGTTTCTTGAGCCAGTTTTTCGATCCAGGACTGGAGCTGTTCGCCAAGGTCCTCTTGAACCCCGCTTTTAACCCCACAGAGGTGAGCAAGCGAAAGGCCGACCAACTGGCGGCGATCAAGGCCCAGGAGGAGAGCCCCGTTTCGGTGGCCTTCCGGTTGTTCAATAAAAAGATCTACCAGGGCCACCCCTACTCCCGGGAGACCCTGGGGACCGAGGAGACGGTCTCGGCCCTGACCCCCAGGGACCTGAAGGACCTGTTCAACCGCCTGGTCAGGCCCAACAACCTGGTGGTGGCCGTGGTCGGGGATGTGAATCCGGAGAAGGTCAAAGCCAGGCTGACCGAACTCCTGGCTCCCCTCAAGGGAGAGTTTGAGCCGGTTCTGCCCCAGGCCCCGCCTCCCATACCCCAGGGCGGCATCACCGCCCAGGAGATCAGGCCGGGCCAGGCCCAGGTCCATCTGCTTTTGGGGTTCAGGGCCCCGGCCATGACCGATCCTGACTCCTACGCCCTGGATCTTCTGGCCGAAGCCCTGTCCAACCAGTCGGGGCGGCTTTTCGTGGAGTTGAGAGACCGAAAGTCCCTGGCCTACACCGTGGCCGCCTTCAATTCGCCGGGTTTGGACGCCGGGGTGTTCGGGTTCTATATCGCTTCCGCTCCGGAAAAGGAGGACCAGGCCAAAAAGGAATTTTTGGCCCAGGTGGAGCGGATCAGAACAGAGCCCCTGAGCGCGGAGGAGTTCCAGGGCGCCAGGGCCAGGCTGCTGTCCCAGTGGATCCTGGACCGCCAGTCCATGTCGGCCAGGGCCGGGGACCTGGCCCTCTACGATTGTCTGGGCCTGGGCTGGGATTACGCCCAGGAGTATACCGAGCGGATCAGAAACCTGACCCCGGAGCAGGTTTTGGCCGCAGCCCGGAAGTATCTGGATCCGGAGCGGACCCTGTGGGTCAGGGTCGGGCCGGGCAAATAACCCTCGGAATAAGTTGAAGGGGAAAAGGAGGCGGATAATTTGTGGGTGAGGGTTTTTAAGCCTTTGTTAAAAGAAAATAGTCGGGCTGAGGCAGACCTCAAAGCGATGCATCGCCGCATCCCGGTCTGACACTCTCGAAAAAGGCGGCCGGAGGGGCCTGGGCTCTCAGCTGTCCAGAACCCTCCGGATGTCTCTGAGAAAAGAGGCCATGCGGTAGGGCTTGGCGATAAAATCGGCCGCTCCCGAGGCCAGACAGTCCTTTATCTGTCGGCTGCTGGTGTATCCGCTGGAGATGATAACCTTAACCTCCGGGTCCAGCCTCAGCAACTCGGCCAGGGCCTTGCGCCCGCCCATGCCGGGCATGCTCAGGTCCATAAGGACCAGGGAGATTCTCTTGCCCTGGGCCTTGTACTTTTCCAGGGCTTCCTCGCCGCTGGCCGCGACCAGGACCTTGTAGCCGCTCTGGGAAAGGACATCCGTGGCCGTTTCCTGGATGGGCAGCTCGTCATCCACCACCAGGATCGTTTCGCTGCCTCCCGGCAGACGCTCCGGCATCTTTGGGGGCGCCTCGGATTCAGGGGGCTCCGCGTTCAGAACCGGGAAGTAGGCCTTGAATACGGTCCCCTCTCCGGGACGGCTGGAGCAGGTGATGTGTCCGCCGTGACTGTTGATTATGCCGTAGACCATGGAGAGCCCCAGACCGGTGCCCTTGCCCACGCCCTTGGTTGTGTAGAAGGGTTCGAAGATGTGTTTCAGAACCTCCTTTTTCATGCCCAGCCCATTATCCGAAACGGACAGCTGAACATAAGCTCCCGGAGATAGCAGATTATCGGCCGCCTCGCTTTCATCCAAGGAGACGTTACGAGTCTCGAAGAGAAGCCTGCCCCCCTCCGGCATGGCGTCCCGGGCGTTGGCCCCCAGGTTCATCAGAACCTGGTTCAACTGGTTAAGGTCGGCGTTGATGGGGCTCAGGTCCTGGGCCAGGCAGGTCTTGATTTCGATCATCCGGGGGATGGTCCGTCCCAGAAATTTGACCGATTGAACCACAAGTTCGTTGAGATCTACCGGTTTCAACGCCGGCTCGACCTTTCGACCGAAGGTCAGCAGTCCGGTCACCAACTCGCTGGCTCTTTGGGCCGCTTCGTCTATCTCCACCGCATAATGACGCAACTTGGGGTCTGCCTCTGGTTGAGTCGTGATCAGCTGAGCGTACCCGCTGATGCCCTGGAGCAGGTTGTTGAAGTCGTGGGCCACCCCGCTGGCCAGGGTGCCCACCGCTTCCATCTTTTGGGCCTGTCGGAGCTGGCCCTCCAGCCTTTCCCGTTCGGCCTCGGCCTTTTTTCTTTCGCTGATGTCGCGCACGATGCCGATGGTGTGCCAATGGTCGTGAATCCGCAGGCTGGAGATGGAAATCTCCACGGGGAACTCCTCCCCGCATTTTTTCAGAGCGGACAGCTCCAGGGTTCGGCCCACGGCTCCGCCCTGGCCGTTCAACTGGTAGCCCTTGAAGGCCTCCAGGTAAAGGGGGTGATATTTTGCCGGAGCCATGAGGAGATGGAGGTCCCGGCCCAGGGCTTCTTTGCTGGTATAGCCGAACATCCGCTCGGCCGCTTCGTTCCAAAAGGAGATCCGACCGCGGGGGTCGATCATGATAATCCCGTCCAGGGCGTTGGAGGAGATGTTCCGGAATTTTTCTTCACTTTCCCGTAAGGCCTCCTCGGCCTGCTTGCGGCGGGTCACGTCCCGGAGATTGACTACGCTGCCCAAAGGGTTGCCGTTGCGATCCCGGAACACGGCCGCGCTTATGCTGATATCGAGCAGTTGGCCTGATTTGGCGTAGCGTCTGGTCTCGAATCCGGAGAAAAACTCGCCCCGGTTGATCAGGTCGTTCATCTTCTCCATCTCGTGCTGATGTTCCTTTGGCACGAAATCGATCCGCCGGCCCTCCAGTTCCTCCAGCGTCCAGCCGAAAATCCTGGTGAAGGCGGGGTTGAGGTATATGACCCGCCCTTCCATATCGGAGAGGACCATGGGGTCTTGGGAGGCCTCCAAAATCCGCTGGTAGCGTTCCTCGCTCTCCCTCAGGGCCTGCTCGGCCATTTTGCCGGCGGTGACGTCCCGCAGGGTGCCGATGTAGCCCTTTACCCGGCCTTCCGCGTCTCGCCAGACCGTGGCCGTATCCAGGCAGATGATCTCGGAGCCGTCCTTGTGGCGTAGTTTTGCCTCGTGGTCCCTGATAAAGCCTTTCTCGTTCAGCTGGGTCCATTGCCTGGCCCGGGATTCCGGGTCCAGGTAAACCTTTTCCGGGCCTAAACTGCGGTACTCCTCCAGGGTGTAGCCCAGCAGGTCCACGGCCGCTTGGTTGAATTCGAGAATCTCGCTGTCCGGCCGGCTGATGTAGATTACGTCCCTGGATTGCTCGAAGACCGTGCGGTAGCGCTCCTCACTCTCCCGGAGGGTAGCCACGGCCGCCTCTTTCTCGGTGACGTCCATCAGCTGGGCCAGGGTCTGGACCCTGCCCCCCACGTCGTGGGTTACGGCCGAACTCAATTCAACCACCCGTTCGGCCCCGTCCCGACGGATAATCCGGATGCTGTATCTGGAGGGGGGGTTCTGTCCGGCCTGCCGGGCCTTGTATCGCTGGGTCACCAGGTCCCGGCCTTTATATGCCAGAAATTCCCTGAAATCCCGGCCGACGATCTCTTTGCCGGGGTATCCCACGATCCGCCCAAACTCCGGATTGGCATATATGATTTTGAAGTCGTCATTGACCAGGATAATCCCGCTCTGGGAGTTCTCGACCGCCAGACGGTACCGCTCCTCGCTGGTTTTAAGAGCTGTTTCGGTTTCTTTCCGCGTGGTTACGTCATACATGATGACGACCTTGCCGAGAGCCCGTGACTGGGCGTCAACCAGGTCGGAAACCCTGATCTCATACCAGCGTGTTCTGTTCCCGCCGGATTCGATCTTGATCGCCGTCCTGGGGGCCGGCGCATTATTTTCAACGAGGGGGTGTATCTCAGGGACCAGTTCCTGGATATGCCGCCCCACAATCTCTGCTTCGCCGGGTCTTATAAATCTCCGGGCCGCGGCGTTAGCGTCGACCAGGCGGTTCATGGGGTCCATGACTATGACCGCCTCGCTCAATCCTTCGATCACCACCTGGTGGGCGATGGGCTCCAGATCCATGAGCCGGAACCGAAAAAGGCCCCAGGTCCAGCACAGCCCGGTAAGCGAAAAGGCAAATGGGGTGGGATCGATTAGGTAGACCGAGCCGATGCCGCTGAGGTAGACGGCGTTGCCCAGCCAGGGGAACATCGCTCCGAGCAGAACCATGCCGACCTGTTTGCGGTACAGATCGGGTGAACGCATGACCGCCAGGATCAGGACCACGGAACCCAGGGACAACTGGAGGTAGGCCAAAGCAGCCCATCCCCAGAACCAGACGCCCCTGTCAAAACCCAGGCGAGGGAAGGGCGTTGCGTCCAGTATCCAGATCCGGTTGTAGAGGAGGCTGTGGTATTCGGTGGTCCAGGCCAGAATCAGGGTCAGGGCCGGAATCGCGGCCAGAAGCAGGGCGTTCTTTCGGGTGAGCCACCGTTTCTGCCCGGTGTAACTGAGGGTGAAGGCCAACCACAGGGGTGGAACCGAGGTGATGCCCAGGTATTCGATCTTCATCCCGGCTATTTTGAGCCATAGGGTGAGGCCGCCGTATTCCAGGGCGTAGCCGAAAGACCAGTGAGCCACGCCCAGCATCATGGCCATGAACAGTTTGGCCCCGCTGGCGTGGCGGCGTGGCCATACAAACAGACAGACGCCCAGGGCGATCACCCCGCCCGCGATAGTGGGCCACCAGTAAAAATTTTGCCAATACACCCGTTGCACCTAAAGATAAAAGAGCCGCTACGAAAATGATTGATTCAAAAAAAATTGAAACCCATCCTCTTTGCCCCTGAACGAATTTGGAAAAAATACCCCCTGAAAAAGGATCAGTCGCTTTTTTGGGCTCCTCGGTGAAAAGTCAAATTTTAAGCTGTTGAGGGCCGAAGAGAAATTCTCGGCTATGCTGCTCTCCGACTGTTGAGAACCCTTTCGGGTCGGGTTGATCTTTATCAAACGATTATAAGCATAACCGTGGCTGGGGATCAGTCAACCTTTAATTAAGGCCCTGGCCTTAAGGTAACCGCCTGTCGGCTTTTCAGGGCTTTGCCCTCGGGTTCACCGGCTCGATTCGGGGTTGAAGGTTGACCTGGTTAAATGAGGTGGCCTATGCTCTAAAAAAGGTTTGCAAGGTCGATCAGGCGGCCTGATGCCGGAATCAGGCGGATGATCCCCCCTTTGATGCGTAATGACCGGGTAAGATACCGCTGATGCCCTAACCGCAGCCCGGCGTCCAGACCGGGCCAAGACGAGGTGGACCATGAAAGAGAGCCGTTTTTCCGTTAAGGATGGGGCTAATTACCCTTCCCTGGTCGCCGTGGATGCGATCGAGATAACCATTCTCATGGACAACTATGTGGATCTGATTCTGGAGGACATGGGTCCATTGAAACGTCCTCCGCAAGAGAAGACCATGGGTCTGGAGACTCTGACGGCCGAACACGGCCTGAGCCTGTGGCTGACCACCAGGCGGGCCGGGGAGGAGCACCACCTGCTTCTGGACACCGGGTACAGCCCCGGAGGGGTTCTTCACAACATGGACCTGTTGGAGATAGATCCGAGGCATCTGGAGGCTGTGGTTTTGTCCCATGGCCACATGGATCACACCGGCGGGCTCAAAGGCCTTTTGGGCCGTACCCGCAAGCCCCTGCCCGTGGTGGCCCACGACGATGCCTTTTTTAAAAGGGCCTGGGAAAAAGCTGATGGAAACACCGGGTTGTTTCCGCCCCCCCTTGATCCGGCCGAACTGAAGAGGCTGGGCGCGGAGATCAGAATCGCCTCCAAGCCCCTGACCCTGGCCGGGGGAACCATCATGGTCAGCGGTCCGGTGCCCCGCCGCAACCGATTCGAAAAAGGCATGCCAGGCGCCCTGATCCAGAGGGAATCGGGCTGGGAAAAGGACCAGATTCAGGACGACATGGCCCTTATCATGGACCTGGGCCCCAAAGGGTTGGCCCTCGTCTCCGGCTGCGCCCACTCGGGGATCATTAACACCATGGACTGGGCCGCTGAAATGACCGGCCGGGATGATTTCGCCCTGGTCATGGGCGGTTTTCACCTCTCCGGGGAACTCATGGCCGAGGCCGTGGAGCCCACCGTGGCCGGGCTGAAAAGATATTCGCCCAACCTGGTCATACCCCTGCACTGCACCGGCTGGCAGTCCAGCCACGATATCGCCAGAGCTTTTGAAGGACGCTTCGCCCTCTCCTCGGTGGGCTCCCGGCTGATCCTGGACTGATCTTCCAGGGACGGACTGACGCCCAGAGGATTGCCCCGGTCCGATCACCGCTTTCCCATGCCGCGCCCCGCCGCCCGCAACGGGTCGCGGCATGTGTGGAAAAAAGTCTCCGGCCCGCTTGGGGAGCGCTCCGCCGCGCTCTCCCCTTACAGGGGCCGTTTCTCTATGTCCGCCTGGCCGGGACTCATCCGGCCGCCTTCAGGAGTCCCGTCGCCACCACCTCCGGTCTGGTGATCATGGTTTCGTGGCCGCCCGCCAGTTCTATCAGTCGGAATTCCCCCAGAGCCTGGGCCATGTCCAGATAGACGCCTGGAGGCAGGGAGGCGTCATCCTTACAGAACAGGACTGTTTTGGGTAGGGAGAGGGCCTCGAATTCAGCGGTCCGGACTTTGGCCGTGAACAGGGCCAGGGGCTGTGGATTCAGCTTGCTGATCAGGGCGTCCTGAACCTCCTGGGGTTCGCCGGCCATAAGGCTTCCGCGGATGAAATCCTTCATGACGGGTACGCAGTTGTCGGGCGATTCCCCGGCCGCGGCGGCCATGCCCTGGGCCACCTCGGGCGGGACCAGGTCAAACTGGGATTTTCCGTCGGGCAGGATAAAAGCGTTGTGAAAGACCAGCCCGGCTAACTTGTCCGCGCACTTGGGCGCGGCCGCCTGGAGCATGAACCCGGCGCTGGAGTGGCCCACCAGGATCACCCCCCCTGGGGTGGAGTTTACGGTCTGGGCAATGGCCGAGGTGTAGTGGTCGAAGGTAATGCCAGAACGGTCGTCTCCAGGATTGTGGCCGGGCATGGTCGGGGCCAGCACTTCGCAGCCTTCTTTTTTCAGTCCGGCCGCTACGCCGTTCCAACACCATCCCCCGTGCCAGGCTCCGTGGATCAATACATAAGTCCGCTTCATTTCAACCTCCTCTCTTCGATCCGGTAACCACGTCATGATACCCCATCAGGATTGATTTGAGTATGGGCATGGGGTGAGTATTTCAGGCTTTTAAACTGGATTGGGGTTGTCGGAAACCAGGGGCCTACGGCCCCAGCCGCCTTCTGAAGGAGGTTTGCGGAGATTTGAAAAAAGAATGTGGACTTATTATATCCACTTGACATTTTGTTGAACGTGATTACCTTCTGGATACTGAAAGAAAGTAACAAAACTCCGATGATAGAACTATTAAGGGCATCGGAGGAATTATAAAAAAAGGGGATATTGATATGAACAAGGTAATAGGAATTGACCTGGGAACAACCAACTCCGTGGTCAGCGTCATGGACGGCGGAGAGCCCAAGGTCATAACCAACGAGGAGGGGGGCCGGACCACGCCTTCAGTTGTGGCCTTTACCGAAAAGGGCGAGCGGCTGGTGGGCCAGGCGGCCAAGCGTCAGGCCGTGACCAACCCGGAGGCGACCGTCTACTCCATTAAGAGGTTTATGGGCCGCCGGCTGGCCGAGGTGGAGGAGGAGTGCTCTCAGGCCCCCTATTGCGTGGTCGGGGACGGGGACAGGGCGGCCGTGGAAATCCGTTCCAAGAAGTACACTCCCCCGGAGATTTCGGCCCTGGTTCTGGCCAAGCTGAAGAAGTCGGCAGAGGCCTACCTGGGAGAGAAGATTAAGGATGCGGTCATCACCGTGCCCGCCTATTTCAACGACTCCCAGCGCCAGGCAACCAAGGACGCGGGCAAGATCGCCGGGCTGAACGTGCTCCGCATCGTCAACGAGCCCACGGCCGCGGCCCTGGCCTACGGCCTGGACAAGAAGACCAACCAGACCATCGCCGTGTACGACTTCGGCGGCGGCACCTTTGACATCTCCATCCTGGAGGTGGGCGACGGGGTGGTGGAGGTCAAGTCCACCAACGGCGACACCCATCTGGGCGGAGACAACCTGGACCAGCGGCTGATCGACTGGGCCGCGGAGGAATTCAGGAAGGATCAGGGGATCGATCTGGCCAAGGACAAGATGGCCCTGCAACGGCTCAAGGAGGCCGCGGAAAAGGCCAAGATGGAACTTTCCACGGCCATGGAGACGGACCTCAATCTGCCCTTTATCACCGCCGACGCCCAGGGGCCCAAGCATCTCAACCTCAAACTGAGTCGGGCCAAGTTCGAGGCTCTGATCAGGGACCTGGTGGAAAAGACCCTTAAGCCCTGTGAGATGGCCGTGAAGGACGCCGGACTGGCCAAGGGCAAGATCGACGAGGTGGTCCTGGTGGGCGGCTCCACCCGGATTCCCCTGGTCCAGGAGAGGGTCAGGGAATTCTTCGGCAAAGAGCCCCACAAGGGGGTCAACCCGGACGAGGTGGTGGCTCTGGGCGCGGCCGTGCAGGCCGGGGTTCTCACCGGAGAGGTGGAGGATGTGCTCCTCCTGGACGTGACTCCGTTGTCCCTGGGCATCGAGACCTTAGGTGGAGTCATGACCACCCTGATCCCCAGGAACACGACCATCCCCACCCGGAAGAGCGAGGTTTTTTCCACGGCCGAGGACAACCAGTCCGCGGTGGACATCCACGTTCTCCAGGGCGAGCGGGAGCTGGCCCGGAACAACCGGACCATGGGCAAGTTCCAGCTGACCGGCATAACTCCGGCGCCCAGGGGCGTGTCCCAGATCCAGGTCTCCTTTGACATCGACGCCAACGGCATCGTCCATGTTTCGGCCAAGGACATGGCTACCGGCCGGGAGCAGTCAATCCAGGTCACGGCCTCTTCCGGCCTTAGCGATGAGGAGGTAAAAAATTTGGTCAAGGAGGCCGAGGCCCACGCCGAGGCGGACAAGGCCGAGCGGGCCAAGATCGAAAAGCGGAACCAGCTGGACGGTCTGGTCTACACCACCGAGTCCTTCCTCAAGGAGAACCGGGACAAGCTGGACCAAGCCGATATCCCGGCCCTGGAGGAAGCTCTCTCCGCGGCCAAGGCCGACCTGGACAACGCCGACGCGGACAGGCTCCAGGCCCACATCGACGCCCTGACCCAGGCCGGCCATCAGCTGGCGGCCAAGCTCTACGGCCAGACCCAGGCCGGCCCTGAAATGGGGGCTCAAGGCATGGGGGGATGCGCCGGCGGCTCCTGCGGCTTCGGCTCCGGGCCGGACATGGGCGACGGATACGACGACGATACTATCGACGCGGAGTACAAGGACGTGTCCAACGGGTAGCCGGGAGAAAAACTGAAACACGATAACAGCGAGGCCGCTCCCCACGGGGCGGCCTCGCTGTTATTAGGGAAGAACCCCTGTCTCCAGTTAGATTGTACTTTCGGTTACATTCTTCTTGACAAAGTCAAAGGCCTTTTTTATCTTACGCAAGCCGGATAAGGGGTTTCACCCCTGCCATGGCTTCTTGAAAAGGAAGGCCGTGGCGGCACATTCGACCTGCAGCGGAGAATATGCACCGAGTAGACTCTGGCAGGAAGTTTGAATCGGGGGGCCAAAGACGCTTTGTTGCAAGGTGGTTTGTGAAAAATTTCGCAGTAACCCCGGCCGTCCCCTAGAGGGAAGTCGGACCTCCGGTTAAACGACCGGGGGCTTAGCCATAGTCGATTGAAACTACAATTGGACCAGCCAACGGAAAACGAAAACCTAAGGAGGAACCGACCGTGATCAAACCACATGGATCAGATACCCTGAACCCGCTGTTCGTAATGGATGACGCCGAGCGGGCGGCTCTGGCCAAAGAGGCCGAGGGCCTTCCTTCCATCGTCGTTTCTTCGGCCGCCGCCGGTAACGCGGTTATGCTGGGGGGTGGTTACTTCAACCCCCTGACCGGCTTTATGAACGCGGCCGACGCCATGAGCGTGGCCGAAAAGATGGAGACTGCCTCCGGGCTGTTCTGGCCTACCCCGGTCCTGAACATGGTCGAGGACGCGGGCGCCATCAAGGCCGGCGACAAGATCGCCCTCAAGGATCCCAACGTGGCGGGGAACCCCGCTCTGGCCATCCAGGAGGTGGAGGCTGTCGAGACCTTTACCGACGAGCAGATGAAGTTCATGACCGAGAAGGTTTTCCGGACTACGGACATGGAACACCCCGGCGTGGCCGCCTTCAATTCCGTTGGCAAGGTTTGCATCTCCGGTCCCATCAAAGTTCTCAACTACTCCTACTTTGAGAAAGATTTCGGCGACACCTTCAAGACCGCCTACCAGATCCGGGACGAGATGGCCAAATTGGGCTGGGAGAAGGTGGTCGCCTTCCAGACCAGGAACCCCATGCATCGGGCCCACGAAGAGTTGTGCCGGATGGCCTACAATGACGAGAAGGCCGACGGCATCCTGATCCACATGCTCTTGGGCAAACTGAAGCCCGGCGACATCCCGGCCGACGTGCGGGACGCCTGCATCCGCAAGATGGTCGAGGTCTACTTCCCGCCCAACACCGTTCTGGTCACCGGTTACGGCTTCGACATGCTCTACGCCGGCCCCAGGGAGGCCGTACTCCACGCCGTGTTTCGCCAGAACTGCGGCTGCACCCATCTGATCGTGGGCCGCGATCACGCCGGCGTGGGCGACTACTACGGCGGCTTCGACGCCCAGACCATCTTTGACGAAGAGGTCCCCGAGGGCGCTCTGCTCATCCAGATTTACAAGGCCGACCACACCGCCTGGTCCAAGAAGTTGGGCAAAGTGGTCATGATGCGCGACGCTCCGGATCATACCAAGGATGACTGGATTCTTCTTTCCGGCACCAAGGTCAGGGTCATGCTGAGCGAGGGAGAGGCTCCGCCTCCGGAGTTCTCCCGGCCCGAAGTGGCCAAGATCCTGATGGACTACTATCAGTCCCTTAACAAGTAAGATCGCCAAGCAGCCTTCCCCGGTTCCGTCCAGGCGGAGCCGGGGTCTCTGGGCCGCTCCCTCAGCAGAGGGGGAGCGGACCGGGGAAGAGTACCAAGCAGGGGAGGATCTTCATAATATCTTTAATTTATTCTATTTTGAGATGCCGTCCCGGGGTCTCTTTTGCAGTCCGGGCCCGAACCGTTTTTCTCTTGACAAGATCGGGTGTTTTGGGTAGACAACGGGGTTGACGACAACCGCATCGTAGAATCCAATACCACGCTGGTCGCTTGTCGCTCAAACGTCGTTCACAGGAATCTCAAAATAGCGCTATCTGATGAACAACTTTGGAGTGAAGAAATCTTGGATCTACTCTTGTTATTTAATGCACAAGCGAGCCGAAAATCCAACGATAGCGAGTCTTTTTCAGCTGACAGGGGACGGACGCTTTAATATATGAATCTAAACCGGCCCAGAATCCAGTGCTGTTGTGCGGCCTCTTCCCCGGTCTGGCTGAACGTGTCGGTCCGTCATGCGGATTGGGAAAAATACAAACCGCGAACAACTATATGAGCCGGGGAGGCTGATCCCCGGTTCTTCAGTTTGAGGTGAAGGAGGTGGCAGTTTCCTTAGAATTGTTACGGCAGTGCGTGAGTTTAATTCATGGGAGCGGAATATTTCCGTTCCATCACCACATTGTGGAGGAGTAAAATGCCGAGTTTTGTCATCTTGGAAAAATGCGACGGTTGCAAGGACAGCGACAAGACCGCCTGCATGTTCATCTGTCCTAATGACCTGATGGTCCTGGACGAAGAGAAAATGAAGGCCTTTAACCGCGACCCCTGGATGTGCTGGGAGTGCTACAACTGCGTCAAGATCTGCCCCCAGCAGGCCATTGACGTCCGCGGTTATGCCGACTTCGTGCCCATGGGCGCCAGCGTGACCCCGCTGCGCGGCTCCGAGGACATCATGTGGACGGTCAAGTTCCGCGATGGTGGAGTCAAGAGGTTCAAGTTCCCCATCCGGACCACTCCGGAAGGCGAGGCCCAGCCGTTGGCCGGTTATGAGGGCGGCGAAGACATCGACTCCCCCAACCTGATGACCGAACCGGCGTCCACCGGCGCTGACGCACTGCCCACCTGGTAGGCGGAAGGAGGCAATTAGAATGGCCAATTTTGAGACTGTTGAAGTCACCACTGACGTCCTTATCTGCGGCGGCGGCATGTCCGCTTGCGGCGCCGCCACCGAGGCGGCCTACTGGGCCAACAAAAACGGCCTGAAGGTCACCCTGGTCGACAAAGCCACCCCCACCCGCTCCGGCGCGGTGGCCATGGGCCTGTCCGCCATCAACCTTTACATCGGCTACGGCAACGGCGACAACACCTGCGAGGACTACATCCACTACGTCCGTCAGGACATGATGGGCATTTCCCGCGAGGACCAGGTCTACAACATCGCCCGCCACGTGGATTCCACCGTCCATCTGTTCGAGAAGTGGGGCCTCCCCATCTGGAAGGACGCCGACGGCAACTACGTCCACGAAGGTCGCTGGCAGATCATGATCAACGGCGAGTCCTACAAGGTGATCGTGGCCGAGGCCATGCAGAACCAGATGGCTGCCTGCGGCGGCGAGATTTACGAGCGCGTCTTCATCGTGGCCCCGCTGATGAGCGGCGGACGGTGCGTGGGCGCGGTCGGTTTCTCCACCCGCGAGAACAAATTCTACGTGTTCAAAGCCAAAGTCGTCATCGCCTGCATGGGCGGCGCGGTGCACGTGTTCAAGCCGAGGTCGACCGGTGAGGGCCTGGGCCGCTCCTGGTACCCGCCCTTCAACTCCGGCTCCACCACCTACTTCCAGACCATGGCCGGCGCCGAGCTGACCATGCAGGAAGTCCGGTTCATTCCCGTCCGGTTCAAGGACGCCTACGGACCGGTCGGCGCCTGGTTCCTCCTGTTCAAATCCCGGGCCATCTCCGCCGGCGGCGGCGAGTACATGGTCGAGCGCAAAGAGACCCTGGGCGAGTACGCGCCCTACGGTCTGGCCAAGCCCATCCCGGCCAACTTGCGGAACTACCTGGGCCAGTTGGATGTGGACGCCGGCTTAGGCCCGCTATACATGGAGACCGACGAGGCCATCCAGAAGATCGCCGATGCCTACAAGGACGACAAAAAGGCCTTCAAGAAAAAGATGAAGGAGCTGGAGTCCGAGGCGTGGGAAGACTTCCTGGATATGACCATCTCCCAGGCCATCCTGTGGGCCGCCAGCAACATCAAGCCCGAGGAGAAACACTCCGAGATCGCCGCTTGCGAGCCGTACTTCATCGGTTCCCACTCCGGCGGTTCCGGAGCCTGGGTCTGCTGCCCGCCCGACATGGCCGACAAACTGCCCGACCACTACAAGTGGGAGTACAACGGCAAGATCTACGGCAACATGACCACGGTTCCGGGTCTGTTCACCGCTGGTGACGGCGCCGGCGCTTCCTCGCACAAGTTCTCCTCCGGCTCCCACGCCGAGGGTCGCTTCGCGGGTAAACAGGCTGTCCGCTTCGCCGTGAACAACGCCGACATTCCGGCCCCCGATACCGACATTGAGGCCCTGAAAGCCAAGATCCTGGCCCCCTTGGACAGGTTCCAGGAAAACGTGGCCTACTCCTCCGATCCGCAGATCAACCCGGCCTTCATGAAGCCCTTCATGTTCATGTTCCGGCTGCAGAAGATCATGGACGAGTACGCCGGCGGCTACTCCATGGCCTTCAAGACCTCCAAGTTCCTCATGGAGCGCGGTCTCGAACTTCTCGACATGCTCAAAGAGGACGCCGATAAGCTGGCGGCCGAGGACTCCTACGAGCTGGAGAGGTGCTGGGAGAACACCCACCGGATGTACCAGGCCTTCGCCCACGTCCACACCATGCTCTATCGCGAGGAGACCAGGTGGCCGGGCTACTACTTCCGCTCCGACATTCCCAAGATGGATGAGGAGAACTGGAAGTGCTTCGTGAACGTCACCATGGACCCGGCCACGGGCGAATGGAGCGCGTGCAAGAAGGACGTCTTCAACATCATTGACTAACAACCGATTCTTCGGTACTCCCCTTAAAGGGGAGTACCGCTAGTTTCTCACCCCCCTGTCTCCCTTTGCGGGGCAGGGGGGAAGCCCTAAGCGAGCAAATACTGCCCTGCCGGGGCGGGCCTGGCCATCACGAATCGCCGAGGCGCGGCTGGTCCAAGTTCGGAGAGGCTACGGCCTTGGACGAGGTGCGCCATGAGGCGCGTGTATGGCCCTTTGTTTATGGGCTTTTTGACTATTGAGCCTGGAGGTAGAACATGGCCGAAGATAGCACCCTTCACCAGAGCATCCTGGTGGTGGGCGGCGGGATGAGCGGTCTGACCACGGCCCTGGAGGCGGCCGAGGCCGGGTATGACGCCATCGTCGTCGAGAAAAACCCCTACGTGGGGGGGCGGGTGGCCCAACTCACCCAGTATTTCCCCAAGATGTGTCCCCCCTCTTGCGGGCTTGAGATTAACTTCAAGCGGATCAA
Organism: Desulfarculia bacterium; assembly: GCA_963662305.1. Classification (GTDB taxonomy): domain Bacteria; phylum Desulfobacterota; class Desulfarculia. The sequence continues at coordinate 1,943,117 of OY759352.1, forward strand.
GTCAAATCCCAAAATCAAGCTGCTCACCCAGACCGAGGTGGTGAAGATCGAGGGCCAGGCCGGTGATTTTAAGGCCACGTTGAAGAGGGCCCCCCGCTACATTAACGAGAAGTGCACCATCTGCGGCAAGTGCGCCGAGGCGGTCTCGACCATGGTCGACAACCCTTTTGATTACGGGTTGAGCAAAATCAAGGCCTGCTACCTGCCCCACCTCATGGCTCTGCCCAGCCGCTATGTCATGGACGCCTCCATCGCCGGCACTCCGGAAGGCCAGGCCGCCAAGGAGGCCTGTCCCTACGACGCCATCGACCTGGAGGCCAGGGAGGAGACCGTGGAACTGCCCGTAGGCGCCGTGGTCTGGGCCACCGGGTGGAACCCCTACGACGTGAAGAACCTGGATCTCTACGGTTCAGGAACCTACCCCAACGTTATCTCCAATGTCCAGATGGAGCGGCTGGTCTCCATGGAGGGGCCCACCGAGGGCAAGATTCTGCGGCCCTCGGATGGCGAGCCGCCCAAGAAGGTGGTTTTTGTCCAGTGCGCCGGGTCCCGGGACATCAACCATCTGGCCTACTGTTCCGGCGTCTGTTGTCTGGCCTCCATCAAACAGGCCGGCTATGTGCGGGAACAGCTGCCCGAGGCCGAAGTCATGATTATGTTTATCGACATCCGGGCCCAGGACAGGCTGGAGGAGGTCTACCAGAAAGCCCAGAACGACGGGGGGATTAAGTTCCTCAAGGGCAAAGTGGCCAAGATCGCCGAGGATGGTTCCAAAAACCTGACCCTGGAGGCCGAAAACACCGCCACATTGGAAAAAATCACGGTCGACGCCGATCTCGTTGTCCTGGCCACCGGGATGGTGCCCAACAACGAGGGCGTGCCCCAGGGCGTGGCCAAGGACGAGTACGGTTTCATCCTGGGAGAGTCCGGGATGGACGGTTTCGTGGGCGCGGGAGTCGCCCGCCGGCCCTATAACGTCGCCGAATGTGTTCAGGATGCCACCAGGGCCGCGCTGTTGGCGATCCAGACGATCGCGAGGAGGTAAGGGCCATGGATAAAAAGAAAATATGCTATATCTGCACCGGCTGTCAGATCGGTGAAAAGCTGGATATCGACGGTCTGATCGAATACGGCGTGGACGAGGATTATTCCTACGAATCCAAAACCCACGAGGCGCTTTGCTCTCCGGCCGGGGTGGAGATGATCAAGGCCGACGTGGCCGAGGGCTACAATTGCCTGGCCATTGCCGCCTGCTCCCCCCGGGTCATGTACGACGTGTTCGACTTTCCGGGAACCCTGATCGAGCGGATCAACCTGCGGGAGCACTGCGTCATGTGCACCCCGGACGAGATAGAGGACGACGACGAGGACGATCCGGCCATCCAGATGCTGGCCTGTGACAATATCCGCATGGGCCTGGCCAAGCTGGACAAGGCCGAGCTGCCCGAGGCTTCCGAGATCGAGGATCTTTCCAAGAAGATCCTGGTGGTGGGCGGCGGCATGGCCGGTCTGACCGCGGCCAAGCAGGCGGCCAAGGCCGGCTACGAAGTGGTTCTGGTGGAAAAACAGGACAAGCTGGGCGGCCGGTTGAATACCTCCAAGGCCTCCACACCCCTGTCCGCGCCCTGGCGGGAACTGGAGCCCGTGCCCCGGGACGCGCTGGTGGGCGAGGTCGAGGCCTCGGACCTGATCGAGGTCTTCACTTCCGCCACCACGGCCAAGATCGCCGGCGCGCCGGGCATGTTCGACGTGACCATCTCTGTGAACGGCGGGACCGAAGAACGGCGCTGTGGAGCCATTGTCATGGCCACCGGATGGGAGCCCTACGATCCGATGAAGCTGCCCGAGGAGTTGGGCTACGGCAAGTATCCCAATGTGGTGACCAACGTGGAGTTCGAGAAGATGGCCCTGGAAGGCGAGATCAAGCGGCCTTCCGACGGCGGCGCGGTGAACAACGTGGCCTTTATCCAGTGCGCCGGGTCACGCGACCCGGACCATCTGCCCTACTGCTCGGCCATCTGCTGCCAGGTCTCCATGAAGCAGGCCGCCTATGTCAAGGAGGTCAATCCCGAGGCCAACACCTTTATCGTCTACCGCGACATCCGGACCCCGGGCCAGTTCGAGGAGTTCTACCGGGCCACCCAGGAGGGCGGCACCATCTTTATCCGGGCCCAGAACCGGACCGTGGGCGACGGGTTTGTGGAGGCCGAGGACGAGCTTCTGGGCGAGACGGTCAGAGTGGAGAATCTGGACCTGGTGGTTCTGGCCACGGGCATGGTCTCCACCTCCACCCCCACCCCGGAGGCCATCGCGGCCCAGAAAAAGAAGATCGACGATATTATCGCCAAGGGCGGCGAGGCGCCCCCCATCGTGGAGACCTATGGCGCGCCGATCCTCCACCTGGACTACCGCCAGAGCGGGGAACTGCCCATCCTGAAAAACGGATTCGTGGATTCCAACTTCATCTGCTTCCCCTACGAGTCCCGCCGCACCGGAATCTATCCCTGCGGACTGGTGAGGAGGCCCATGGGCCTGGCCGCCGTGGCCGAGGACGCCACGGGCGCAGCCATGAAAGCCATCCAGGCCATCGAGTCCGTGGCCCGGGGCATGGCGGTCCATCCCCGTTACGGAGACCTGTCCATCCCCGAGTTCGCCCTGCAGCGCTGCACCCAGTGCCGCCGCTGCACGGACGAGTGCCCCTTCGGGGCCCTCAACGAGGACGAGAAAGGCAACCCTCTGCCCAACCCCAGCCGCTGCCGCCGTTGCGGTACCTGCATGGGCGCCTGCCCGGAGCGGATCATCAGCTTCAAGAACTACTCCGTGGGCATGATGGGCAACATGGTCAAGGCTATCGAGGTGCCGGAGGAGGACGAGGAGAAGCCCAGGGTGATCGCCTTTGTGTGCGAGAACGACGCCTACCCGGCCCTGGACATGGCCGCCATGAAGGGCTACAAATGGTCGCCCTACATCAGGTTCATCCCCCTGCGCTGCCTGGGTTCCCTGAACCTGATCTGGATCGCCGACGCGCTTTCCTCGGGCATTGACGGCATCCTGCTCCTGGGCTGCAAGCACGGCGACGACTACCAGTGCCACTTTATGCGGGGCAGCGAGCTGGCCGGGATCAGGATGTCCAAAATCGAGGAGACCCTGACCAGGCTGGCCCTGGAAAAGGAGCGGATCCGGGTGGAGGAGGTGGCCATCACCGATTACGACCGGATTCCCAAGATCATCGAGGACTTCATGGAGACCATCGACGAGGTCGGCCCCAACCCGTTCAAGGATCTATAGGATACAAAAAAAGGGCCGGAAGCAGTTCCGGCCCTTTATAAGCAAAGACAGGGGAGGGTCCCGGAAGGGGTCCTCCCCTGTCTAAGTATTGTTTTATAGCGAATGTCATAAATCTGTTCCGATTCGGCTGCCGGGGGTGTGACCCCGACACCACATGTCGCTTTTGTATCGGAACGCGTTTCCGGCGCTCACTCTAAGGGTGCAGTCAGGGTCACACCCCTGACCACACACCGAACCTCTTCCCTCCCCCTACATAACCTTCCTGAACCCCTCCAAAAACATGGTCTGGCGGTATAAGAAGATGAGCTGGATTAGGGGCCGGGTGATTCCGTCCCGTCCTTTGGTGATGTGCCGTTCCAAGAAGCCGATACCCGGCATCATCATCCCGGACACCCTTGTTGCTCTCAAAGGGCGGCTATGAAGGGGCCTAAATAGCAAACTCCACAGCCGCTTGGGCGTGAATAACGGTGGTGTCGTAGAGCTTCACTTCAGTATCGGCCTGCTTAACCAGCATCCCTATTTCGGTGCAGCCCAGGATCACCGCCTCGGCTCCCTGGTCGGCCAGGGAGCCGATGATGCGCAGATATTCCGTCTTGGATTCAGGTCTTATATTTCCCAGACAGAGCTCCTGATAGATTACCTCATGGACGATTCGCCGGTCACGGTCATCGGGGGTCAGAACATTCAGTCCGTATTTTTCGGTAAGGCGGCCCTTGTAAAAATCCTGCTCCATGGTGAAGGCCGTGCCCAAAAGCCCCGCCTTGGCTACTCCGTCCCGGATAAGGGCCTCGGCCGTGGCGTCGGCGATGTGGAGCAGCGGAATGCGGAGAACCTCTTCTATGCGGGAGGCGACCTTGTGCATGGTGTTGGTGCAGATGACCAGGAAATCGGCCCCGGCCGCCTCCACCCGCAAGGCCGCCTCCGCCAGGATGGCGGCCGTGCCCTCCCAGTCGCCCTGGTGCTGGAGCTTTTCGATGGGGTCGAAGTCCACGCTGTACATGACGATCCGGCCCGAATGCAGACCGCCGAGGGCTTGTTTCACCCCCTGATTGATGACCTGGTAGTAACCGACCGTGCTCTCCCAACTCATGCCGCCCAGAAGACCTATTGTTTTCATGCCGTCTCTTTGTCCCTTTGCCTGTTGGTCATTGTTTTCCTCAAAGCCGAAAGTCGGGTCCGGTATATTTTTCGGGTCCGGTCCGCGGTCACATGAATTTCCGGAAGCCTTCCACGAATCTGGTCTGACGGTAGAAGAAGGTCAGGGGGATTATGGTCCTCGTGACCCCGTCCCGTCCCTTGGTGATGTGGAGTTCCTGGAAGCCGATGCCCAGTTTCTGCATCTCCCGCCTGGCCGTGGCCGGGTCTCCGCCGATCTCCCGCAGGGCCTTGGCTTCGTTGAGCGGTTTGAGCAGAAAGACCATGTCCGGGGTGTAGATGGCCCTGGGCGAGCCGACCACGTCCTTCATGCCCGCCTGGTCGCTTTCCGCCGAGGCGGCGTACATCTCGGAGATGACCAGAACCGGATCGTTGCTCAGGTCCCGGATCTCCTTCATGGCCCCCACCCGCCACCGGTTGGCCTCCTCCTCGCTGTGGATCTGCAGGTCTTGCTCCTGATCCGGGGGGATGGGGAAAACCTGGAGATAGTCGATGAGGATGAATCCCCTCTCCGCCCTGGTCTGTTCCTTAAGCCGCTTCATCTGGCCGACCACGCTCTCGACCGTGGGGGCCGGGTGGTTGGCGTAATCCAGAATCAGGACCCGCTGGCCCACCTCGGAGAGGACATTTCCGGCCCTGGCCACCCGCTGGCCCAATTCTCCGGCCGGGCCGGACAGATCCGGCTCGGCGGCCGCTTCCAGCCCCCTGGCCAGGCTGGACCAGTCGATCCGGGCCACGTTGCAGATCATCCGGCTGACGATCAGGCGGCGGGGCATCTCCAGGGAAAGGAAAAGAAAGCAGGCGTCGGGGTTGTTTCTGACCAGGTCCAGCCCCAACTGGACCGACAAGGCCGTCTTGCCCACGTTGGGCGCGGCCGCCAGGAGCATGAGCCCCCGCAGGCCCAGGGTGGCCCGGTCCAGACGGGGCATCCCCTTCTGGGTAAGGCCCATGAATTCACCGGCGTACTGGCCGCGCAGGGCTTTTTCGTGGGCCGAAAATTCCTGGGCCAGGGTGGGGATGTCCGCTGAATCAGTCATGTCGATCCTCTTTGTTTGGCGTTGACAAAGGATCCGGGGATCACGGCAATTATAATATCAGTTTCCGAAATTTGGAAAAGGGAATCAGGGAGAAGAGGTCCGGTATCCGGCTGTTGTGGTCTCGTTCCCTAATGTTAAAGGCGCAGGGAAATATTTTCGGGTAAAGGCAAGGTGACGTCGTAAATCGCCCCTAACTGATTCAGCCGTATGGTTCTCAGATCAGAGAATCCACCAGCCTCTGAAACTTCTCCTGTTCATTGTCGGTCAGGGCCGGAAGTTGTTCAAAGGACTTGTCCAGACAGGTCAGGGGCCTGAAGTGGTTTATCTTGTACCTGGTTGCGCCCTTAACCCTTTGGGCCATGCGGGTCAGGTGTTCCTCGGTGAGCAGGTCCGGGACCACGGTGGTCCGGAACTCCACCTCTATCCCGGAGGAGAGAAGCAGGTCGATGGTCCGGGAGACGGCCTCCAGGTCGGCCGGAACCCCGGCCAGTTTGTGGTGCAGGATCTCATCGTCCAGGGGGGCCTTGAGGTCCATGGAGACCGCCTCGATCAGACCTTCCTTGATAAGCTCCTCCACCACCTCGGTCCGGGAACCGTTGGTGTCGATCTTCAGCGTCAGCCCGGCGGACTTGAAATCGCGGCAGAGGTCCACCAGGCCAGGGTCCAGGCAGGGCTCGCCGCCGCTTATGACCACCCCGTCCAGCCAGGGGCCGAAGCTTTTCAGCCGGGCCAGGACCTCCTCGGGCGGTTTGCCCGAAAGACGCCCGGCGTTGAGGACCAGTTGGTGGTTGTGGCAGTAGGGGCAGCGGAAATTGCACCCGCCCAAAAAGAGGACGGAACTGACCCGGCCCGGCCAGTCCACAAAGGATGTCTCGATCAGTCCTTTTATTTCCATGGGGTCAGATTTCCTTTTTAGTCTGGGAAACCCTTTTGATAAAGGGGTTCCCAGACCCTTCCCAAAACCTTTTAGAGCAGTATCAAGCAGGGCTTGATACTGCCGAAAAAAGTTTCTCCCGGTTGATCCGCCTGACTGGACAGGGGGCCCGAAGACCCCCTGTCGCAGCCAACACCTCCGATGCCTAACGCCGATATGGCTCCGGCCGGGCCGATCCCGGCCGGATCGGCCGCGCCTCTAAACCAGCCCCCTCAAGAATTTCTTGATGGGGATAGCTCCTGAAAAAACCTGGCTGTCGTCGGTAACCAGAATGGGCAGCTCCCTCTCGGCCAGCTCTACACAGCCGTGAAAGGCCAGCTCGGCCAGGGCCTCGGGGTTGTCCGGGGTGAGCCTCTGCTCCACCACCCCCAGGCTGTCAATGTTGAATTTCTTCTTGATCTCGTTGCATTTGGTGCAACCCGGCTTGGTGAATAAGTACATGGCCGCCACCTCAGCCTGCCGCCGACATGAGCTTCAGCCCCTCGTCGTCATCGAAGTATAGACTGTTGCGGTAGCGGTCCTTGAGTTCGCCCAGCTTACCCTTGTTCCAGGAGGATAGCTTGGTGAAATATCCTGTAATCCGGGTAATTCCCTCCACCTTGGTTGACCCGCAATAAGCGCATGTGTCGGTCAGGCCCCGGGAGGTCTGGTTGCACTTGAGGCAGGTGGTGAACTCCGGTGAGAAGGCGATCTGGTCGTTCTTGGAGTGCTTGAAGGTCTTGACCACGAACTGGGCCAGGGACTCCGGCGAGGGCTGGGACTCGCCCAACCAGACGTGGGTTATGGATCCGGCGTTGATGAGGGGATGGAACATGCCCTCGTCCACCACCCGCTGGATGGGGTTCATCTCCGCGCCCACGTTGTAGAGGGTCGAGTTGGTGTAGTAGATCTCGCCGGTCTCCTTGTTGCCCTTGAAGACCTTGCGGGACTGGGGGAACATCTTGTCGTCCAGTTTGGCGAAGCGGTAGGCCGTGGATTCGGCCGGGGTCTGCTCCAGAACCAGCTTCAGGCCCTCCTTTTGGCTGAGCTTGTCGCCGGTGAGCTTCATGTGGGCGATCACCTTGAGCCCGAACTTGATGGCTTCCTCGGATTCGTGAAGCTGCTGTCCGGTGTGGTACTCCACCATCTCGTTGAGCCCGACCATGCCGATCAGGAAAGAGGCCTTGTCCAGCCTGAGGTACCGCTCCCCGTCCGGGGCCATGGTCAGCAGGGCCAGGGGCCCGGAGGTACCGTGGTCCAAGAGCTTGGTCAGGAAGTTCTTTTTGTGGCTGTGGGCCTTGGCGGCCAGAGCCAGGTAGTTGCTGATCAGCTGGAACAGCTTGGTGTCGTCGCCGTTGGCCTTGTAGGCCAGCCGGGGCAGGTTCAGGGTCACGTTCTGGAGGGCCGAATAGCGCATCTTCCAGGGGGTCATGGCGTCCTGGAGGTCGCTCTCCTCCAGCTTGAAGGAAAGGCGGCAGCACTCCGAGATCTTGGCCGTGGAGCCCCGGTCAAAGACGAAGTAGGTGTTGCCCTTTTCCGCGGCCACCCGGCAGATGTGGTTTAGGAAGTCGCGGTGGCCCGGAGTGTGGAAGAACTTTTCGGTAATGTGGACCAGGGGCTTGGGGAAGAAGAAAGGCCGGCCCGAGGCGTCGCCCTCCAGATAGACGTCGAATAGCTTCCACACGAATTTTTGAGACAGCTCGGCATAATCGGCGTAGGTCTTGCCGGTGTATTTGCCGCCGGGGCCGATGGCCGGAACGCCCTCGAAATGCTTGGGGACCTCCCAGTAAAGGTTGATATCCGAGAAGATGGCCTGGCCTCCCCGGGCCACGGCCTGCTGGGAGAACTCGAAGATGAGCATCTGGGCCAGCTGCTTGATCTGGTAATCGTTGAGCTCCTCCAGATAGGGGGCGAAGAAGATGTTGACCGCATCCCAGCCGATGGCCCCGGCGAAATTGGACTGCAGGGCTGCGGCGAACTTGACCATGTGGGCCAGGAGCACCTCGGCGTGCTTAGCCGGCTTGGCCATGGCCAGGGCGTTGGGCAGGGAAAGGCCGTATTTCTTGATGTACTCCAGAGACTGGCCGGAGCAGTAGGGTCGGTCAATGAACCCCAGGTCGTGGAGGTGGATATCCCCGGCCGAATGGGCTTCGGCGATGTCCTGGGAAAAGACGTTCAAGAGCGCGTACTCTTTTTTGATCGACTCAGCCAGGGTCAGGTTGGTCGCCTCCGGGCCGTGGGGCACGTTGGCGTTCTCCTTGTTGGGCATGGTCAGCATCTGCTCCACGTCGTAGAGCGGTACGCCTAAGCGGGTGTGCATCCGCCGGGCGTCCTCCAGGCCCATCTCGATGAGCTTGGCGTCCACCAGTTCCCGAACCAGGGAGGCGGTGACCATCTTGACATTACCGTTGCGGATGACGTCTTCCACGTCCTGGGCGATCTTTTCCGCAGTGTCCCGGTCGACGAAGGTCTCCCGGACCAGAGCGTCCACGATGGCCTGGCGGTTCCAACTGGCCAAAACCTCGTTCGAGGTTCTTACGAACAAGGCCATGTCGGTTGTTTCACTACTCAAAGACTGATTCTGTTGGCCATCTATCCAATGCATGACACGCGTACCCCCTAAGAAGCCTATATTGTATGTATTCCATAGTCTCACCCCAGATGTTGGGGTTGTCAAGGATAAAACTGACTATACGCCCAATATTTAACAAAAAGCACCAAATAACCGATAAATACTCAACTTTGTCTACCGCTCCGCTTCATCCCGCCGGCAATGTTCGCCGAATAGATGACCTATTAATGACCACATTCCGGCGAGGCCTATTCTGTTTTCCCGGAGTGCTCCGATTTTATGCTTGTTGTAAAATTGGCGGCGGACTCAGCCGCCCCAGCCCACCGCCTTTCCCGCCGGTCCGGCCAAGGACGAGAGGTTCGAAGGGGAGACTGTTCCCGAAAGGAAAAGATCCTCCCGCGATCCCTCCTCCTTTCGTGAGTCGGAAAGCTTATTATACCAGAAAAATGGAAGTGGAGGAGGGGGAGGTCCCCTCTTTATGGAAGAATCCATAGGGGACCGCCCGGCAGGGATCAGGGCTCCAACCACTCCTCCAGCCCGGCCGAATCCGGGGCGCTGTGTCCCTGGGCGCCGATTTTACGATAGACCTGATCCGGCCGTAACTCCACTCCGTCCACGGTCAGAAGGTCTTCAACCCTGATTCCGAAGAGTCTTTCGTTTTCTTCCAGATAGGGTTTGATCAGCTCCCAGTCGGCTGGGGACAGGGGGATGAAGTGGCCTCCGTTGAGCTGCTCCTCGATGAGAACCCGGTGCGGGTCCCGGGCGTAGATGGCCCCGCCCGAGGCCAGGGAGAAGAGGTTCGATCCAGGATAGGGGGATGGCAGGGGGGTGAGGTCGGCGTGGTGGTCGAACCTGACCCCGTTGAGGATCACGAACCCGCCCCCGTTAAGGGGGTCGCCGGCCATGAAGGACTCGGCCAGGTAGTCCAGGCAGGTCCCGTTGATGACCACCCTGGGCCGGCCCACGGCGTTGATCATGGGCCGTCCGGCGGCGTTGCCCAGGACATAGACCTGGCCGCCCTTGGCCCCGTAGAGGAAGGTCTGGCCCACGTCGCCGTGGACCACCAGCTTGCCCTGCTTCATGATCTGGCCCAGCTGATCCTGGCCGTTGCCGTGGATCACGATGGTCAGTCCGTCGATGCCCGAGGCCAGGTAGTCGCCCGAGGAGTCGTAGGCCTCGATCCGGACGTCCTGGGAATCCGGTCCCAGGCCGCAGCCCAGGAAGCGCTGGCCCTTGAGCCCGTAGACCAGGAACCTGCGCCAGCCCATGTCGCGGGCCTTGATCAGGAGCCGGGCGTCGCAGTCGTCGCCCTCGGGCGGGAAGTCCCGGGCGCAGATGACCAGGGCCTCCTGGTCCAGTCGGGGCGGGACCAGGGCCTCCCGGGCGGCCCAGTCCACCCGGACCAGGGGGCCTTGGGCCTTGTCCGGGGGCAGGAGCGAGTCAAAGAAGTCGTGAAGCCCGGTGAGCACGGTGTCCAGAACCGAGCGCCGCCGTTTCTTCCCGGTGTCGTAACGCCGGTCCAGGAGGTGGTTGAACCCGGCCAGGGCAAGCCAGGGATCTTTTCCGGCCAGGCTCTTGAGCCCGGCCGTGATCTCCTCCACCCGGTCGTAGGAGGCCTCTTTCATTTCGCCTTCCAGCTTTTGGACCAGTTCCTCCTGGGAACCGTACTGGGGCAGGGCGCCCCGGTCTCTTATCTCTATAGGCTCCGGAGCCCTGGGGATCTGGTCTAAAGGCGCCTGGATGATCCGGCCGAATTTGTCGGTGCAGACCAGTTTGCGGCCGCCTTTGCCGTCCTTTTCCAGGTTGAAGATGAACGAGCCGCCGTCGGTGTGGGACCCGCCCCGGGCGTTCCAGTACATGTCCGCCGTGGGGCTGAACCGGGGGTCGTCTGCGGCCAGGGAGGACAGCGTGGCGTCGATGGCCTGCTTTTCGGAGCAGATCAGGCCGATATCCACCTCGCCCTGCTGCAGGGCGAAGACCTGGGGCCGCAGCATGGCCGTGTCGGTTATCCCCAGGAGTTGGTGCAGCCCGGACCTGGGGTCGTGGCGGGCGATGATGAAGAACCAGGGCCCGTCCGGCGCGGCGTGGATGTGGTGCCGCTGGATGGCGCCGTACACGGCCCGCTTGTCCTCGGCCAGCTGATCCAGGTCCAGCTCCGAGGTGGGGGCCAGGGCCTCGATCACATACTCCAGGGGGTAGCCGTAGCCCCTGGAGAGGAGATCGAACAAAAGGACCGAGACCTCGGTGTCGGTCAGGAACAGGGGGAAGATGTTGCGCTGGCGCAGATACTCGCCCACGGCGAAATAGTTGGCGAAGTCGCCGTTGTGGACCAGGGCCTCGTGGAGCCCCACAAAGGGATGGGCCCCGCCCGGGTGCCAGACCCGGCCCTTGGTGGGATAGCGCTGGTGGGCGATCCAGATGTGGGCCTGGAACTCCTGGAGCCGGTAAAAACGGACCACCTCCTCGGCGTAGCCCACGATCTTGAGGACCATCATGTCCTTGCCGTGGGAGAGCACAAAGGCCCGCTGGGCCGTGCCCGACTCGTAGAAGGTCTTGTTCAGGTTAAAGGTGTTCTGAAAGACGAACTCGTCCTCCACGGCCTCGGAGTCCATTTTGGCCAGGCCCTTCTCCTCGGCGAACCGGGAAAGTACCTCCGGCTTGACCCGGACAAAGTAGCGCCACACCTGGGGCGGGCTGACCTCCAGGCTGGGGAGCTCCCGGAAGTCGTCCAGGCTCTCCAGCTGGGCCGCCGCGGCCACGTCGAAGTGGGGGCTGATGAAGGAACTTTCCAGCTCGGCCCGGCAGTCCGGCTCCAGATAGGCGATCACCAGGAGGTAGTGGCTGGCCAGGGTGGCCTCGTCCACACCAAGGGCCCGGGGGTCCAGGCCCACCATGGCGATGCCGCCGCCCTTGCCGTTGCCCCGGTTGTGCATCTGGCAGGAGGGTTCGAAGATGTACTTTCCGGCCACGGGCACGGAGCAGGCGAATCCGGTGACCCCGCAGCCGCCTTCGGCCACCGGGTCCATAAGACCCTTGCCCCGGGCCGGGATCAGGCCGGACCGGGCTTGTTGCAACAGGGAGTAATCCATCGGGCGGCTGCTCATTTGGCCACCTCCTCGCCGAACCTGCTCCGGCCGGGCCAAAGGGTCTCGTCGGGCAGGGGTGTATCGAAATTCCAGTAGTCCTCGTGGGCCAGCAGATCGGTCCGTCCGGTCAGCTCGGAGATGGACCCGAGCCCGAAGCGGCCCAGGATGTGCCTGAGCTGCTCGCACCAGGCCGCGTACATGTTGATGATCCTCTGGGCGGCCCACTCGATGTTGTACATCACGGCCAGGCCCGGGTCGGTGGTGGCGATGCCCCGCACGCAGCCCCGCCCGGATTCGCAGCGGTTGCAGCGGATGCACTCCAGGGCCACCAGGTCGGCCGTGCCGATGACCACCCCGTCGGCCCCCAGGGCGATGGCCTTGGCGATGTCCACCGCGTTGCGGGCCCCGCCCGAGGCGATCAGGGTGATGTGTTCCCGGGCCCCTTCCTCCACCAGGAAACGGTGGACCTTGGGGATGGCGTACTCGATGGGCATGGCGATGTTCTTCTTGGCGATGTCCGGGGCGGCCCCGGTTCCGCCGTAGGAGCCGTCGATGTGGATCACATGGGCCCCGGCGTAAAAGGAGCCCACGGAGACCATGTCCACGTCCGTGGGGGTGGAGACCTTGACCGAGACCAGGGCCCGGGGGCTTATCTCCTTGATCCAGTCCACATGCTTCTTGTGGTCCTCCACCGAGTAGACCGAATGGAAGGGGAAGGGCGAGAAGAGCGAGGAGCCGGCCACGGCCTCCCGCATCCGGGCCACGGCCGGGGTGTTCTTGTCCCCCAGGAGATGGCCGCCCAGTCCGGGCTTGGCCCCCTGGGCGTACTTGAACTCCACCATGGGCACGGCCTGGATGGTCTCCTCCCGGACCCCGAAGAGCCCGGTGGCCACCTGGGTGATGACGTTGTCGACGTAGGGCAGGAGGGAGTCCGGGAAACCGCCCTCGCCGGTGCAGGTCAGGGAGTCAAAGGCTTTGTAGGCTCTGGCCCGAGCCGCCATGGTGGAAGACGAGATGGAGCCGAAGGACATCCCTCCGCCGTACCAGGGCACGCCCAGGGTCAGCCCGGGCCGGTTGTCGTCGGAACGGTTGATCCTGAGCGTCAGGTCGATCTCTTCGGGCGGAACCGTCTCCTCTTGGGAGGGCATGTTCAGCCTCATCTTGTCGAACCCGCCCCCGCTGTCGCCCCGCCAGTCCTTGATCTGGGGCACGAAGCCCTTTCCCGACTCGGCCATGAGATAGGTCCCGGAAAGGAGCTTCATGGGCCAGCGTTTGTCGCCCAGAATCTTGGCCGCCGGATTGGGGGTCATGGTCAGGGCGTTCTCCGGACAGACGTTGATGCACGAATCCGGCCTGCCGGCGCACTCCGGCCCCAGGCAGAGGTGGTCGCTGGGCATCTCCGGATAGCCGCCCTTGTCGCCGAAGACCTGGACCGGGCAGGTCCGGACGCAGGCCAGGCACTCGATGCATTTCTGCCTGTCCCGCCTTATCTGATAGAGCCCCAGGCTGTTCCTGAACCTGCTGGGGCAGGGCTTAACCTCTCGGCTGACGGTGTTCTTGCTGTCACTGGACATTTTCATTTTCCCGAATGGCGAATATGGGAGCGAAGATCTCGGCCTCCAGCTCCTCTTTGAACATGGCCCGGCCCACTTCGCCCCGCAGCCGCCGAACCTCCCTGATGCCCATGGCGCCCATGACCTCCAGGAGCTGATCCCGCCAGGCTCCCACCAGGTTCATAATCCGCTGGGCGCCCCATTCTGGGTCGGTCTGGTTTATCCTCACCGGGCATCTGTCCGGCCGGCACTCCCGGCACATGCGGCATTCCAGGGCGATGAGCAGGGGATGGTCGATGACCACTCCGTCCAGGCCGCAGATGATGGCCTTGGCCACATGCTCGGCCATGGCTATGCCGCCGCAGCCCAGCAGGGTTACCTGGTCCCGCAGGGTGGTGTCCACCAACTGGTTGTGGACCTCCCGGACCGCGTCCTTGATGAACCGGCCGGTCTTGTCCAGGCCCTGTTTGTCGGCCTTGAGCAGGATCACCCCCACGCCCTCCCGGGTCAGCCGGACCGCCTCCGCGGGACTGTCCGCGTCCAGATCCAGGCTCACCCCCACCACCCGGTTCGGATAGGCGGCCAGGGCCGCCTTGAGGTTGGCCGGGTCCGCGGTCCAGTAGACCGGGTCGCCGTTCTGGGAGACGTCCCGGGGCAGGCACAGGGTGGTCAGCTTTTGGGCGGCGGTCCGGACCGCCTCTTGCACCGCAGGGCCGAACTCAATCCCTTCCGGAAAACGGAACAGGATGGGCAGGGGCACCTCGTGACTGAGCGGAGAGGGCGTTTCCAGGTTGCCCTGGGCGTCAAAGACCAGATGGTCGCGCCGCCGGCCCAACTGGATGGAGGTGGAGATGTACTCCCGGCCGTGGATGCCGTCCCGGGTGGGGCGCACGATCTCGGACATGTCGGTCCACATGGCATCGAAACCGGGGCCTGAGAAGGGCCCGCCGTAGCCCGCGCCGGAGACGGGGATCTTGCCGGTCTGGGCCTGGGCCCAGGTGGTGGCGATGATCTCCGGGGTCCAGTAATCGTCGCCCATGGCCGCGAATTCGGGGTTTAGGCTTTTCTGAATCAGCCTCTGGGGGCAGCTCTGAACGCAGCGGAAACAGTCCTGGCAGATACTGTCCAGCCGGTCCTGCAGGGTCACCGGGTCCACCCCGCGCTGGTCGTAGGCCTGGTGGGGGCAGGCCTTTTTGACGCATTCCAAACAGCCGATGCACCCCGACGACCAATCAATTATGCCCGACTTGGTCGGTTCCACGAACCGGGGCGCCACCTCTCGGGTATCAACGTGGAATTTCTTGAACATTCCGGAGTTTCCTTCCCTGGGGACGAAAGCCTAAGCGAGGCTCTTGATCTTGCTCTTGAATCCGGTCAGGAACTTGACGATGCCGGTGCGTTCCTCAAGCTCCAGGGGGTAGAGGGCGAATCTTTCGGGAGAGAGGCCCAGCTCCTCCAAAAGAGCGGCCGCGCCCTTGGCCAGAGCCCTGGCCCGGCGGTTTCCCTCCACGTACTGGCAGGCCCCCAGAGGGCAGGGGATCACCGCCACCCCGTCGGCGCCGCCCAGAAAGGCGTTCATGATCAGGTCGTGTTCGGCCTTGGAGGAACAGGGCAGTCTGACCAGCCTGAATCCGGGGAGGTCTGTGATTGACTCCGCCTCAAGAGCCCGGGAGCAGGCCAGGACGGTCAGATTGGTGTCGCTCTTGCTTGCAGTCGATCCGGCCATTACGAAAAACTACCTCATTAAAAGTATGCTGGTTCCGACCGGGCTCGATCCAAAGCCTTTAATTCGCCGCTCAATGGTAATAGCCATTTGAAATAAGGGAATTACATGCCATCGGAGAGAGCCCGTCAGGATTTTGTAAAATTCTTTCCTACCACAACCGGAAGCCCACGTCTACGCTTCATCTCCCAGCTCGACTATTTTCCGGGCAGGAGCGGGGCGGAAGAGGTCCGCAAAAATACCGAAGGAGGCTAGTCTGAAAGTAATATAATCGAAATATAGCCCTACGATCAATCTTATTCGCATCGGCCGGCGGACCGCGGGATTTCGGGCAAAGGGCACTGCCGACTCCTGGAGCCCGGTCGCCGTCCGTCCGGTTTGCCGTTTTCTGACCGGCTCCGGTCTGGTATGGTTAAGCCCTCGCCAGGCGGGTCGAATACCAAAGATAAGGGAGGGGCCATGCCGTTCAGCTGCGCGGATGCTTTCAAGGACCTGGACCGGGAGGAGCTGGTCTCCTATGTGGAGTTCCTGCTGCACCATTACCGGGTGGTGGACGCTTTCTGGTTTTTGAACGTGGAGCAGGAGTACGGCCATGAACAGGCCTGCCTGTTCAACGAGAAGGTCTGGGCCAAGGCCACGGAGTTGGCCGCGGCCGACCTGCGGGATAGGTTCAAGCCGGGCCGGGGGCTCACCGGCCTGGTCAAGGCCCTGGGGCTGTGGCCCTGGACCATTCTGGTGGACTACCGGATCGAGGAAAAAGAGGACCAGGTCCTGATCAGCGTGCCCCGCTGCCCGCCCCAGGAGGCCAGGCTGGAACGGGGCCTGGGCGAGTACGATTGCCGCGGCATGCACGCCGCAGAGTTCGAGAGCTTCATCCGCCAGATCGATGAGCGGATCAGGGTGGAATGCCTTTTCGCCCCTCCCGGAGATCACCCCAAAGACTGTTTCTGCCAGTGGCGGTTCACCCTTGACCGGGGTTGAGCGGATTGCCGGAGCCGCCTTGTAAAGGGCCCGCCGCGGGGACTGCCCACGGCTCCCCAGGCAGGGCCCGGAACGTTTTCTTAACCCGCATAGAAAGTGGGTTAAGGGGAAGGGTAAAAGTTTGACAAGGATCAAATAAGAGTGGTACTTTCAGCCTCGAAATCGAGCGTGCCCGCAAGGGTTCTCAAAGAGGGTCGGGGTGCGGTTCGTGGAATCGCGATCACAGTTTTTAGTGGCGATTCTTAAGCCTTGCAGAAACAGTTGTTTTTGCGGAGCGTAGTTGCCGAGGCCGGGGTTGGTTTCGGCGGCAATACCAAAAAAGAGCGGAGGCTCGGATGTTTGGTTTAGGCGTCCAGGAATTAATAATCATTCTTGTTATCGTCTTGGTCCTGTTCGGGGCCAAGAATCTGCCCCAGATCGGAGAGGGGCTGGGCAAGGGCATCAAAAATTTCAGGAAAGCAACCAAAGGCAACGACGAGATAGACGTTACCCCCAAGGAAGATCAGGTCGCGGAGAAGCCGGAAGACAAGGACCCGGAATCGGACAAGTCCTAGATATCGGCCTTTTGGCTTGACAAGAACGGACCGGGCGCGGTAACAAAAGCCAGATTGTGACCGACTGCACAGATTGTCGTCCGTTCCAAACAACCAAAAGCGGTAACCAAGTCATTTTTCCTACCCACGGAGAGGCTGGGGTCTTATGACCGACGATAGAAACGCCAAGCAGAAGTCCAAAGGCGGGATCCTCTTTTTCCTGGCTGGATTTGTGGTCATGCTGATTTTCGGGTGGGCGGTTTTTCCCGCCCTGCTCTACTCCACCGCGCAGCAGCCGGTGAGCTTCTCCCACAAGAAGCACCTGGAGGGCGCCGGGATGGAGTGCGAGCAGTGTCACAGCTTTCGGGAAGACGGCACCTTTATGGGCACGGCCAACATGACCGGTAATTTTGACGGGGCCTGTCTCAACTGTCACGACGATCCGGAGACAATGCAGGGCGCCGATCCCCGGGAGACCTACTTCCTCAAGGAATATGTGGTCAAGGGGGTTAAGCGCATAGAATGGAAGGTCTATTCCAAACAGCCGCCCTGCGTTTTCTTCCCCCATGCAGTCCATACCGTCAAGGCGGAGCTGGAATGCGCCACCTGTCACGGCGACATGGCCCAGCAGGACCAACCTCCCGTCTACAAAGAGAATCGGTTGTCCGGCTATTCCATCGACATCTGGGGCCGGAACATCTCGGGTTTGACCAGCAACTCCTGGGAGTCCATGAAGATGAGCGACTGCGGCGCCTGCCACGAAGAGCGCGGCACCGCCAACGGCTGCCAGGTTTGCCACAAATAGGTCAGGGGTCTTGATATGAAACCGAGTCGGAGGCGATTTCTCCAATTCTCCATGGGTGCGGCTGGCGCCTTTCTGTTCACGCCCATCAACTGGAAGCTGATGGACGACGTGGCCATCTGGACTCAGAACTGGAGCTGGGTTCCGGTACCCGAGGACGGCGCCAGGGCATACACCACCACCACCTGCCGGATCTGTAACGGCGGATGCGGGATTAAGGTTCGCCTGATCGACGGCAAGCGGGCGGTCAAGATCGAGGGCAACCCCGAAAGCCCCATCAACCGGGGCGGGTTGTGCGCCTGGGGCGCGGCCGGGCTGCAATATCTATATATGGACGAGAACCGGGTTCCTGGCCCCATGAAACGGGACCGGGTCACCGGGGTGCGGACCAGGCTCACCTGGGAGGCGGCCCTGGAGCTGGCCGCCGCGGAGCTGAAAAAGGCCGGAGGAGAGGGTACGGCCATTGTCAACGGCCGCAAACGCTCCACCATGAACGGCCTGATCAGGCAGTTCGCCGCCGATCTGGGGGCGGCCCATTATTGTGAGCCCTGCGACGGCGGAGATGTGCAGAAGGCGGCCTCGGAGCTGCTTCTGGGTCGTCCCGGACGGTACGGCTTTGATCTGGAACGGGCTCAGGTCATCCTCTCCTTCAACGCCGCCCTGCTGGAGGGCTGGGCCTCGCCGGTGAGGATGATGCGGGCCTTCGGGACCTGGATGTCCGGGACGGAGGAGAGCAGGGCCAGGCTTTTCCAGGTGGACCCCAGGGCCTCCCTGACCGCCTCCAAAGCCGATACCTGGCTTCCGGCCAAACCAGGAACAGAGACAATAGTGGCCTTGGCCATGGCCAACGTCATGATCGCCGGCAACATGGTCGCCCCCGAGGCGGCCGGAGCCCCGGGATTCGATCAGTTCAAGAGTCTGGCCGAGGCCTATTCGCCCTCCAAGGCGGCCGAGCTGACCGGCGTGGAAGCCGATCAGATCAGGGAGGCGGCCGAAGCCTTTGCCAAGGCCGAGCGGGCCGTGGCCCTCTCCGGGCAAGGCCACGGCAACACCCCGGAGCCGCTGAGCCTGGCCTGGGCGGTGTTGGCCCTGAACGGACTGAAGGGCAACTTCAACAAGGAAGGCGGGGTTTATCTCACTCCCGAACCTCCGGGGCTGGACCTGGGGGCGGGCGTGGAGAACGGCAGTCTTCTGGAGTTGGCCAAGGGCGTGGCCCAGGGCAAGGAAAAACTCTCGGCCCTGCTGCTGTTCGAGTCCAACCCCCTGTTCAACGGTCCGGACCCGGCGGCCATGGCCGAACTCATGGACAAGACGCCCCTGGTCATAAGCTTCTCCCCCTTCTGGGACGAGTCCACCAAAAAGGCCGACCTGATCTTGCCGGACCTGACCTATCTGGAGCGGTGGGACGACGTGGACACTCCTCTGGGGATGCCCTACCAGGCGGTGAGTGTGACCAAACCCATCTTTGCTCCCCGGCACAAGGGCGCGCCCACCGGCGACGTTCTGGCCAAGCTGACCAAGGCTCTGGGCAAGACTCCTCCCTTTGCCAAGTATGAGGACGCGCTCAAGGCCAGGGTGGCCAAACTTCAGGCCACGGGCCACGGGCTGGCCGCCTCGGAGGAGCCGGCCGCGCCCATGGATCTCCTGGGCTCCGGACCCGGTAAGGGCTGGGGTTCGGCTGAGGAGGCTTTCGAGGAGGTGGCCGCCACCGGATTGTGGTACAACCCCTCGGGCCAGGGCGACCAGGTTACGCTGAGCTTCGAGAAGACTCTGGAGGTGAAGCCGCTTGAGCCCAAGGGCGACGCCCAGCATTATCCCTATCCCCTGGTCGTGTTCGACACGGCCCGGGTGGCCAGCGGTTTTTACGCCAACCCGCCCTTTGTAACCAAGATCATCGAGGACGACTTCCTGCTCAAGAAGGACATCTTCATCAATATCCATCCTGAAACCGCCCATGCGCTCCATCTCAAGGAGGGCTCCAAGGTTGTCCTGGAGAGCGAGACCGGCCAGGGCTGGGTGGGGGTCCACCTGACCCAGGGGGCCCGGCCCGGCGTGATCTATCTTCCCGCAGGGCTGGGACACACCACCTTTGACCCCACCCTCAAGGACAAAGGACTGAGCGGGGCCGCCATGGTCGAGGCCGTGGAGGATCCCCACAACGGACAGCCCCTGACCTTCCTGGGCCGGGCTAAACTGCGGAAGGCGTGAGGTAGACCATGAAGCAAGTCGACAACTCCAAACTTCTGTGGGGCATGGTCATCGATCTGGACAAGTGTATCGGCTGCGGGGCCTGCTCGGTATCCTGCCAGGCGGAGAACAACTCCCCCTTCAAGGATGACGAATCGGACAAGCTCAGGTCCATGACCTGGCTGAAGATCTACCGGCTGCACAACCACAAGGAGTTTCCGGAGTACCGGGAGGCCTATCTGCCCCGGCCCTGCATGCATTGCGATCACCACACCCCTTGCGTCTCGGTCTGCCCCGCCACGGCCACGACCAAGGACGAGGAGGGCGGTATCGTCAGCCAGATCTACACCCGCTGCATCGGCTGCCGGTACTGCGTGGCCGCCTGTCCCTACCACGCCCGCTACTTCAACTGGTTCGACCAGCATTTCCCGGCCGGGACGGAAGAGTATCTCAACCCGGACGTTTCGGTGCGGATGAGGGGCGTGGTCGAGAAATGCCACTTCTGCCACCACCGCTGGATGCTGGCCAAGCAGGAGGCGGCCTACAAGGGAGAGGACACCTCCAAGGTGACCTACACCCCGGCCTGCGCTGAAGCCTGCCCCACCGGGGCGATATATTTCGGAAACCTTAAGGACCCCGAATCGGACGTGGCCAAACTCTCCAAGGACCCCAGAGCGTTCCGGTTGTTGGAAAAATTGGGAACCCAGCCCAAGGTCTACTACCTGACCTCAAGGGACTGGGTCAAGGAATGGTCCGACAACAACATGACCGATGCACCGGCGGCCGGCGGCCACTAGACCCGGAGGCGGATAGCGATGCTGAATTGGAACTGTGACAAGGAGTTGTACCCGGACGGGTTGCCCCGCTGCAGCCTGGCCAAGTTTTCCCCGGTGGTCCTCATCGGAGGCGCCCTGCTCACCTGGGGAGCTATCGGGGCCATAATCTGCCTGGGCTACGGTCTGAACAAGACCGGCATGAACGATTATTTCGCCTTGGGGCTGTGGATCGTTTTCGACCTGTCCATCATCGCCCTGGGCGCGGGAGCCTTTTTCACCGGCTTCCTCAACTATGTGGTGGGCCGCAAGGAATTGAAGGACGTCATCAACGCGGCCGTGATCATCGGCTTCATCTGCTACTCCGGCGCGGTGGCCATGCTGGGGATCGACATCGGCCAGCCCATCAGAGGGTGGTTTATCTTCTGGCATGCCAACGTTCACTCCATGCTCACCGAGGTCACGTTTTGCATCACCTGCTATTTGGGCGTACTCCTGGTCGAGTACCTGCCCCTCATCCTGGAGAACCGGGTGGCCCAGAAGCAGCGCTTTGTGCGGTTGCTCTCCCATAACTTCCACGAATTTATGTTTATCTTTGCCGGAACCGGGACCTTCCTCTCCTTTTTCCATCAGGGTAGCCTGGGCGGAATGTTCGGAGTCCTGTTCGCCCGGCCCTTCTCCTTCCGGGAGGGTTTTCTGATCTGGCCCTGGACCTTCTTCCTTTTCATCTGGTCGGCTATCGCCGCGGGTCCGGCCTTCACCACCCTGATCGTATCCCTGACCGAAAAGATCAGCGGGCGGAAGCTGATCCCCTATTCGGTGAAGATGTTCTACGGCAAGGTCAGCGGCTGGCTGCTCCTGACCTACATAATCGCCAAGACCATCGACACTCTCTACTGGGCTCTGTCCACCCTGCCCCGGATGGGGGTCACCTTTCACAGCCTTTACGCCGAAGGTCCCTACGGGTTGTGGCTGGTCTGGCTGGAACTGGGTCTGTTCGGCTGGCTGCCGGCCCTGGCCCTGGTCTATCCCAAGGTCAGGAAAAATCCCGCCCTGCTCATGTGGGCCATGGTTCTGGATGTGCTGGGCGTCATCTTCAACCGGTTCGTCTTTGTCATCCAGACCCAGGCCATTCCGGTGCTGCCCTTTGAAAAATTCATGGGCTACATGTTCACTATCCCCGAACTGGGCATCGCCGTGGCCGTGATCGGATACGGGTTGCTGGTCTTCGGCCTGTCCTATCGCTATCTTCCGGTCTTTCCCCGGGAGAAGGAACTGAACCCGGTGGAAGGCTAGGAGGAAGCCATGTTTCCCTTTAACTTCGAGTGGGCCTGGGATGTGGGCCATTTCATCTTCATGGGCCTTTTGTACATGGTCCTGATCATCCTCGGCGCCGGGTTGCATATCGTGGTGGGCAAGGCCCTCTTGGATTTCATCAGCGGGATAGACGTCAGCCATCATTGAGCGCAACCAATCCGGACATAATGCCGGCAGGTCCGACAGCCCGGGGCGGCTTTTAGCCGTCTCGGGTTTTTTTGCCCGGCCCCCTGGACCGGAGGGATTGGTTGACTTATCTTATCAAAACAGGTAAGGAGTATCGCTCTTGAACGAAATAACCGGAGAACGTAACCTGGATGTCAATAAAAACCATCATCTTCGATTGTGACGGAGTTCTTTTCGATTCTCACGAGGCCAACCGGGTCTACTATTCGACCCTGGCCCAGGATTTCGGCCGGCCGCCCCTGACCGAGGCAGAGACGGATTATGTCCACACCCACACCGTGTACGAGTCGGTGGACCATGTGTTCCGCGAGATGCCCCAGGTGGTGGAAGCCGCTCATAAGGCCAGGGTGGAGCGGGGCTACGGCCCCTTTTACAAGCTGATGGTGCCGGAGCCGGGAATATATCCCTGTCTGGAGAGATTGAAGAAAAGTTACAATCTGGCCGTGTTCACCAACCGGGCCGATACCATCGGGGGGGTGCTCGAAACCCACCGCATGTCCTCCTATTTCGGCCAGGTGGTCTCCTGTTTGGACGTGGCCAAGCCCAAACCCGACCCGGAGGGGCTCTTTAAAATACTGGAGGCGACCTCCTCCAGGCCCCAGGAG
The DNA here is from genome assembly GCA_963662305.1 of Desulfarculia bacterium. Classification (GTDB taxonomy): domain Bacteria; phylum Desulfobacterota; class Desulfarculia. The sequence goes on from OY759352.1 coordinate 1,965,828, forward strand.
GCGGTCTACATCGGAGACGCACCCACCGATTCGCAGGCGGCCCAGGCCGCCGGGGTGCGCTTTATCGCCTATAAAACTAAGAATCTGCCTTATCAGACGGCCTACCTGGACAGCTATGACCGTTTGGAAAAGACGCTTGAGGGCTTATAGACACCAGGTATTGTGTTCAAGATGAAACAAAACACTTGCCTTTGTGGAAAGAGGCCATATATTATAACTATCCTGACGCCGTAAGGAGATTATGCCTGTGGCTCAGCTTTGCCCGATCGATCCTAAAAAACTGTTGGCTTTTCATGACCAAAAAACAGCCCTGTCGGTCATGATCCGGATATTCGAAGAGGAGATCCTGGACCAGTTGGACGACATGGACCAATGTGGCCTTTTGGTGGACGACCAAGTCATAGAAGGATTTGGTCAGGGGCTCCTGGAGGAGTTGGGCGACCAGTTCGACTCTGAAATGGAGATCTACCAGGAGGCGGTGGAGAGGGCTGTACTGCGGATTCAGGGTCTGCGCCAAACCAGCCACTAAGGACGCCTCCAGGTTTAGCCGGGGAGGCGTCCCGCGTCAATTTGAATTACCTAAAACAGAGGTCCGAGGTGCCCGAGGTCGGCGAGAGGGTTGGAAAGCGACAAAGGGTACTGCGGTGGGTGCGTCTGATCGGCGGCTGGACCCTTCTTGTTCTCGGTGTCCTGGGCCTGTTCCTGCCTGTTCTCCAGGGTGTTCTCATGATCGCCGCCGGAGTGGCCCTGCTTTATCGGGAAAGCCCGTTTTTGGCCCGCCATATCGACCGCGGCAAGCCCCGCTACCGGCTTTATCGATGGAAGTACAGCGCCTGGAAGGCTAATCGGAAAAAGAAAAAGAAGTCCTAGCCGCTTTCCGCCTCTCACAACCGGACCAGTTCCATCCGGCCCCAGGCCCCCAGCTCCGCATCCTTGATAACCAGCCCGCCTTTTGCGCCGGGTTGCCTGGCCAGCCAAGAAAGAGCCTCCCCGATCTGCTTTATTGATCCGACCCGGTTGCCCAGGGCCGTGGCCAGGGCGTCGGCCAGGGCCGGATCGGCGGACAGGACCACGGCCGCGTCGGCCCGGCCCAGGGACAGGGAGTGGCCGAAAGTGCCGCTGGAGGTGGACAGCCCGGTGGGCTGGAGTTTGGCCGGAATCTTGAGCCCGATTTTTTGGGAGAGAGGCGATCGGCCGGCGTAAACGGCCACGGTCAGGTCCCTTTGGGCGGCCAGAAACAGGTCTCCCCCGTTCTCCACGATCACCTCCCCGGCTTCGGCCTCCATGGCCCGGAGCAGATCCAGCCCCACCTGAAGGGCCAGAGCCCCGGCCACGGCGGCCATGGGGCCTGTCCCGGCCTTCCTGGCGGCGGCCAGCATCTCTTTTATTATCTCGGGGGCCAGGTCCTCTCCCGTCCGGCCGGGAGGCGGAGGATTGAGAGAGGTGAGGAAATCGGGATTATCTTTTATCCACCCCTCCACAAACCTTCGGTGGGTCAGGATCGAAGTTCTGGCCTGGGCAGTGAGATCCTGGGACGCGGAAATGTGCAGGTCGGTCTCCTTGACCGCCACCTGGAAGCTCACCAACCCCTTGGGCGCGACCAGGGCCCGGTATTTTCTTTTCCGGGTCTGATTCAAAAAGTCGCCTCGCAATAACCGCTGTCGGCTCAGCGTCCGGATTTGGACTGCCTGATGAATTCGGCCAGGCCCCTGGAGATGCCCTCGGCCACCTTGTTGAGGTATTTGGCGGAGGCCAGGCGGCGGCATTCCTCCGGGTTGGTCCCGAACCCGATCTCCACCAGCACGGCCGGCATCTGGGCGCCCAGCAGCACATAGAAGGGGGCCTGCTTGACCCCCAAGCTTTTTACCGCGGGGTAGGACTTGGACAGGGTGTTCATGATGGAGCGTTGGGTCTGAAAGGCCAACCGGTTGGATTCGTTGATCTTGGTGTTGAGCATCAGATCGTTGAGGATGTGCTGGAGGTCGGAGATGGACTTGGTGGTGGTGGCGTTCTCCCGGGCGGCCAGCTGGATGGATCTCTCGTCCGTGGCCAGGTTCAGGAAATAGGTTTCCACTCCGTTCAGCTTGCGGTTCGGCGATCCGTTTACGTGGATGGAGATGAACAGATCGGCATTTCGGGTGTTGGCGATGGCGGTCCGCTCCTCCAGGGAGGGGAAGGTGTCGCCGGTCCGGGTCATGATCACCTTGAGCCCCAGCTTTTGGCGCAGATAGTGAGCCAGCTTGTGGCATACCTTGAGTACGATGTCTTTTTCCACCAGGCCCTTGCGGCAGGTCAGGGCGCCCGGGTCCTTGCCCCCGTGGCCGGGATCAATGACCACGGTCCGGACCCCCAGCCCGAAAGCCTTGACCAGCTGGGAGGGGCCGGCCTCGTCGTCGGCCGGGCCCCTGGGAACCCTTTTGCCCTTACTCACCGAAGGGGGGATCTTGCCCGGTCCCGGTGTTTGGGCTCCGCCCACCGGAGGGGCGGGGGGCAGAGAGGCGGTCTGGTCTCCGGCCCGGTTCTGGTCCGCATCCGGCCCCACCACGTCGATAACCAGCCTCTCCGGGGAATGCATCAAAAAGGCCTTATGGCTGGAGATGTCCTGGATATCCAGGACCACCCGGACCGTGTTGGCGTCGTTCTGACCCAACCGGGCCTTGCGCAGATGAGCGTTGGCGATCTCGATCTCCCTTTGGGCCAGGTTCCCCACCCGGGTGTTTTTCAGGTCGATGAACAACCTGGCCGGCAGGTCCTTGCCCGGGTCCGGCCGCAGAAAATGGGAGTCGAACTCCACCGGTCCGGTCAGGTCGACCACGACCCTGGTGTAGGCCGCGGTGGACCAGTGGCGCAGCCCCACCACCCGGGGGATGCCGTCGGGGTAGACCGGAGCTGGTTCGGGCTGGGGCGGCTGGGCCATGAGCGGAGGAGCCGGGGGCCGGGGCGCCGGGGCATCCTCCTCGCTCTTGATGCTGCGGCCCAGTTCGCGCAGCTTGATTTTGGCCTTGGCCACCATGTCGCCGTCCGGGTGTTCCACCTCCACCTTGAGGAACTCCACATAGGCGTCCACCTTGTCGTTGCGGTCGTGGAGATAGATCAGGCCGATATTGTACTGGGCGTCGTCGGCCAGGCTGGATTTGGGATACCGTTTGATCAGGCGGCGATAGGAGTCTATGGCCTGGTCCAGATAGGTCTGGCGTCCGGTCCGGTCGTAGAGCAGGGTTTGGAGGCGTCCCATGCGGTAGAGGTAGCGGGCTCCGTCCGGGCCGGCGGCGTGGCGTTTGAACAGGTTGCTCTGGACCCGGAAGCAGGAGTTTATCTCTCCCAGAGAGGGGGACTGGGACCTGAGAATATCGTAGTAGCAGGTGTTTTCCCCATGGGACGGAGCCGGGGAGAGCAGGGTCAGGACAAGGGCCGCCAAGGCGGCGAGCAGAGCCGGGGCTTTGAGACTTCTTTTCCGCATCCGGTTATGGATGAAGGCCATTCAGACCAGCTCCTTCAATTCGGCCAGGATGTGGAGGGCCTCCAGGGGGGTGATCCGCTCCGGTTCCAGCTGGGCGATCCGCTTTCTGATCCCGTCGTCCGCAGGGAGGTGGAACAGATCGGGCTGGGGCCAGGCCTCTGTATTCTTGTGCAGAACCTGAGGTGCGCCCGCCTCCAGACCGGCCAGGATCTCCCTGGCCCTGGCCACCACCCGGCCCGGCAGCCCGGCCAGCCTGGCCACCTCTATGCCGTAGGACCGGGAGACCCCTCCCGGGGCCAGAGTGCGCAGAAAGACGATCCGCTCTCCTATCTTTTTGACGGCCATGGTGTAGTTTTTGACCCGCTCCTTTTGCCCGGCCAGCTCGATCAACTCGTGATAGTGGGTGGCCATAAGGGTCTTGACCCCCCGGCCCCGCAGGTCGTGGAGAAACTCGGCCACGGCCCAGGCCAGGGAGAGCCCGTCAAAGGTGGAGGTGCCCCGGCCGATCTCGTCCAGGAGGACCAGGGAGGAGGGCGTGGCCTGGTTGAGGATCCGGGCCGTCTCCGACATCTCCACCATGAAGGTGGACCGGCCCCGGGCCAACTCGTCCCCGGCCCCCACCCGGGTGAAGAGGCGGTCCACGATGCACAGATCGGCGCTCTTGGCCGGAACGAACCCGCCCATCTGAGCCATTATCTGGGCCAGGGCCACCTGACGGAGGATGGTGGACTTGCCGGCCATGTTGGGCCCGGTCAGGATCAGGACCTGGCGCTCGGCCATGTCCAGGTGCAGGTCGTTGGGCACAAAGGGCTCGTCCAGAAAGACCCGCTCCACCACCGGATGGCGGCTTCCGGTCAGGGAGATGATCCCCTCCCGGTTGAAGGCCGGTCGGTGGTAGTCGTGAGTCTTGGCCGTCTGGGCCAGCCCGGCCAGACAGTCCAGCCGGGCCACCAGGGCGGCGGTGGTCTGGATCCGGCGGGCCTGGGCCGCCACTCTCTGGCGCAGCTCGGTGAAGAGACGGTACTCCAGCTCGGCTGCGGCCGCCCCGGCGGTCAGCGCCTTTTCCTCGTACTCGGCCAGCTCGGTGGTGGTGTAGCGTTCGTGGTTGACCAGGGTCTGCTTGCGCTGGTACTCCTCCGGCACCTTGTCCAGGTTGGCCTTGGAGAGCTCGATGTAATAGCCGAAAACCTTGTTGAATTTGACCTTCAGGGAGGAGACGCCGGTCCGCTTCTTCTCCCGTTCCTCCAGGGAGAGAATGTAGTCCTGGGAATGGGAGCGGATGTGGTTCAGCTCGTCCAGCTCCTGGTTGTGCCCGGACTTGATGATCCCGCCCTCCTTGAGCGCCGGGGCCGGATCGTCCAGCACGGTCCGCCCGATGTCCATGGCCACATCGCTCAAGGGGTCCATCTCCTGGACCAGGGCGGTCAGGGCGGGGTGGCCGATCTTGAGCACCGTATCCATGACCGGGCCCAGGCTGTGGATGGAGGTCTTGAGCTGGACCATCTCCCGTGGTTGAGCCTGGTTCATGACCACCCGGCCGCAGAGCCGTTCCAGGTCCGCCACCCGGCTCAGGTGCTCCCGCAGTTCCTCCCGCTCGGTCCGCACCTGGTAGAAACCGGTCACCGCTTCCTGACGACGAATTATGGCCTTCAGGTCGGTGAGGGGGTTGGCCAGCCAGCGGCGCAGCAGCCGACCGCCCATGGCTGTTTGGGTCTTGTCCAGAACCTGGATCAGGGTGCCTTTGCCCCTTTTGCCCAGAAGGGTGAAGAAGAGCTCCAGATGGCGGTAGGTGGTCTCGTCCATCTGCATGAAGCTCTGGGGTTTCTCCACCCGCAGCTCCACCACGTGGCCCAGGTCGGCCTGGCGGGTCTGGTGGGCGTAGGCCAGCACGGCTCCGGCCGGAGGGAGCCCGGACGATAGTTCGTCGATCCCCAGGGTGCCCAGATGGGAAACCTTGAAATGCCCCAGGACCAGGTCCACGGCCCGGCGGCGGTCGAACAGCCGGTCCTCCACCGGCTCCACGTGCACGGCCCCGCCCTGGCCCAGGGAGGCCTCCGCGGCCAGGGTCTTGTACTCGTCCCGCTTTAGGAAGGAGGCCGGGAGGAGCAGCTCGGCCGGCTTGAGCCGGCCTATCTCCGCAGCCAGGGAGATAAGGGAGTCCGTCTCCCGGACCTGGAAATCGCCGGTGGACAGGTCCATGAAGGCCAGGCCCAGGCCCTTGGAGCCCGAGCCCCCGGGTCGGGGGTCGGCTGCGGCCAGGTAATTATTCTCCTTGGGCTCCAGAAAGTCCGGGTCGGTCAGGGTGGCCGCGGTGACCACCTGGATCACCTCCCTCTTGACCAGCCCCTTGGCCTCCTTGGGGTCCTCCACCTGCTCGCAGATGGCCACCTTGAACCCGGACTCGATCAGCCTGGCCAGATAGGCCTTGGCCGCATGGTGGGGCACCCCGCACATGGGGATGGGGTCCTCGTCGTTCTTGTTGCGCGAGGTCAGGGCGATCTCCAGGGCCCGGGAGGCCACCTTGGCGTCGTCGAAGAACATCTCGTAGAAGTCGCCCATGCGGTAGAAGAGAATGCAGTCCTGGTACTTCTCCTTGAGGCTCAGATACTGCCTAAGCATGGGCGTTGTTTTGGGCGGCATTATCTCTCTATCTTCGCGGTTCCAGAGTCCCCCATCTGCGGCAGGAGGGGCATTTCCAGGAGAGCTCGCCCGAGGTGAACCCGCAGTTGCTGCACTGGTACTCGCGGCCGTTGCCCTTGAGGTTCTCCACCAGGTTCTGGTAGGCGGTCAGGATCTCGTCGATCTGGCCCTGGTCCAGGAGGATCAGCCCCAGGTCCCGGTGGGCCGGAAGAAAGCCGGGGGCGAACTCGAATACCCGGCGCAAGGCCTCCACGCACTCCTGCTGTTTGCCCCTGGCGGCGTAGTGCCGGGCGGCCAGGTACTGGGCCCAGGGGTCCCTGGACTCGGCCGCGAGCTGGGCGATGAACTCCTCCACCGCTTCCGGGTCCCGGTCGGTCCAGTTCTTGCCGATGACCCTGTTCAGGGCCAGGTAGGAGAACCGGGGGTCGCTCTGGGCGATCCTGCGCCAGGTGGCCAGGGCCTTTTTTAGGTCCCCGGCGGAAAGATACAGATCGCCCAGGCTAAGCAGGGCGTGGATATTGTTCTTGTCGTGGGAGAGAGCCTTCTTGAAGGCGGCCGAGGCCTCGCCGATTTTGCCCTCGGCGACCAGCCGCTTGCCCCGTTCGGTCTTGAGGTGGGCCAGGTGGGTGGGGCTGTTCTTGCCGTTCAGGCGGTCCAGCTTCTTCTGGACCTCCAGGGCCTTGTCCCAATCCTGGATCTCCTCCAGGACCGCCTCCAGGTCGGTCATGGCGTCCTTGTGGCGGGGGTCCTCGGCCAGGACCTGCTCAAAGGCCTCGATGGCCCGGGAGAGGAACCCGCCCATGCGGTAGTCCACCCCCAGGTCGTAGAGGGCCTGGATCCGCAGCCCCGGGTCCAGCCGGGGCCGGGCGATGATGGACTGGCGCAGGGAGATGGCCCGGTCGAAGATGCCCTTGGAACGGTAGAGATGGCCCAGGGCGATGTAGACCTCCACCGTCTCCGAGTCCGCCTCCACGGCCCGGGTCAGTTCGGCGATGGCCTGGTCGGTCCGGTCGGCCAGCATGGAGGAGAGGCCTTTTAAAAAGACCGGTTTCTGGGGCGTCTTGGAGCCCCCCGGCTTGGCCCGCAGTCCCCGGGTGGAGAAGGTGGCCCCCAGAACGTAGCCCAGGATCAGGAAGATCACGGCCGCGATCAGGACCGGAATCAGGGGATCGACGCTCAACCCCAGAAACTGTATCTGGCCTCCCAGCATGGCTAACCTTCCTCTTTGTTCGCCCTGTCCTCCTCCGAGGCGGGCTCATCCGGCACCTCCATTGGCTCGGCCAGACTGGGGGGCGGGGTGATGATGGCCTGGGTGGTGGGCTGGGTCAGGGGCAGATTGCGGATCTTCTTGAGCTCCTCCTCCAGATCCCTGATCCGGGAAGCCCCGCTCTTGACCACCCTTTTCAGCCGGTACTTCTCCATTATTCCGAACAGGGAGGCCACCAGGATGCCGGCGAAAAAGGCCAGGAAGATGAGAATAAAGGCCGGAATGCCCTTGGCGCCCTCATCCGGGGCCTGAGCAGGCCGGGCCGGGGCGGCCGGGGCCTGGGGCGCGGATGCATCCTTGCCGCCGGCGGAAGCCTCAACGGCAGTCTTCTCCTCCGCGGCCGAATCTCCGGCCGGGGCCGGGGCCTGATCCGTGGTGACGGGTGCGGGGGGGGCCGGCGGAGCCGCCTGGTGGGACTTGAACATATAGAGCGGATCGAACCCCAGTTTGATGGGCCGTTGCAGGTCCTTGTTCTGAAGCACGAAGATCACTCCCACGATGATCACCAGAACGCCGACGATTATTTTCAGGTAACGCATCAGTTCCTCCCCCCGGAGTCTTGGGCGAACGCCTTGACGAACAAGGGACGCAACCGGTCGTAGGTTTGCATGATGTGCTCCGGAATGGAGCGGACCTCGTCCAGGATGGCCATGAAGTTGGTGTCCCCCACCCAGCGGGGAACGATGTGGACGTGCATGTGGGCGGCCACCCCGGCCCCGGCGGCCTCGCCCAGGTTCAGCCCCACGTTGAAGCTGTCCGGTTTCATCAGCTCGCCCAGGCAGTCCAGGGATCTGTTCACGGCTTCCCACAGGGCCGCGCTCTCCTGGGGCTCCAGTTCCCTGGGGTCGGCCACGTGGCGGGTTGGCGCCACCAGCAGGTGGCCGTTGTTGTAGGGGTAGCGGTTCATCATCACCAGAATCCGGGGGCCGATGTGGAGCATCAACCTGTCCCGGTCGTGGGTCAAATCTCCCTCTGTGCAGAAGATGCACCCCTCCTGGGGGTCGTCGCCCAGGATATAGTCCATTCTCCAGGGGGCCCAAAGGTTCTTCATCCGCGCGCGCTCCGTCTTATTCATTATTGATACTGTTGAAAAAGCCGTCCATGGCCCGCTATGAGAGTGTTTTGCAACACTCTCATCTTAAAAGGGCAGATGCCTCCCGCTGATTCCGTCCGGGCCGGTGGTCAGCAGCCCGTACATTGACTCCGACCGGCTGTCGGTCTGGGCCGATCCGGGGTTGAACAGCAGGGTCTTGCCCAGTTTCCGGTTAAAGGGTCTGTGGGTGTGGCCGAAGCAGAGGCAGTCCAGCCCGGGCATCTCCTTGAGGACCCTGTCCTCCAGCCCCACCGGGCCGCCCCAGCCGTGGGTCAGCCCGAAACGGTAGCCGTCCAGTTCCACCGTGGTCTTCACCGGCCAGGAGGACCTTATGCCTGGATAATCCATGTTCCCGGCCACGGCGGTCAGGGGAAAGGAGTTAAGGAAAGCGAGTATCTCCGGGCTCACCGCATCGCCCAGATGAAAGAAATGGTCCACCTCCCGGGCCAACTCCTCCACCCGCTTGGCGAAACAGTCGTCAAGGGAGGTTCTGTGCGTATCCGAGATTACCGCGATGACCACTTATGCCTCGCCCGATTATGTCCCGATGCGGCGAAACACCGCCTTTCCCGGTCCGGTGCTTCATCCAATTTTGAATTCACGATTATAAAGTACCCAGATTATATCTACCCGGAACCAAAACACAAGCACCTTGTACCCCGACCGATCCGGCCCGCCCGGGGCAAGAGAAATGGCCACCCGGCCCGGTTTGGGTTATTATACCGCCCACAAGACGATCGGAAACGGAGTTGTGATGAATCAGGAAGAGTTGTACGGCCCCCTGGCCCAGGCCGTGGCCCGGGCGGTGGAGGAAGGCCAAACCGACGAGGAGGCCCTGGAGCCGCTCATCCGGGTGGACCGGGCCGGGAAGCCCGTCTCTCTGCTGGCCCCGGGCGGGCCGGTGGTTTTCGCCAACCTGCGGGGAGAGCGGGAGCGGGAGCTGGTCCACGCCCTCACGGACCAGGATTTCACCCACTTTGAGCGGCCCGGCTCATTTGCGCCAATGGATATGGGCACCCTCATCGACTACGGCCCCGGCCTTGCCGTGGAGCCGCTTTACAAGACCCTTAACGTCAGGGAGACCCTGGGCCGGATTGTCTCGGAGGCGGGGCTGCGGCAAATGAGGATGGGCGAGACCGAGAAGGCCATCCACATGACCTACTTTTTATCGGGCAAGACCGAAGAGGTTTTCCCGGGCGAAGAGCGGGAGTTCATCCCCACGGCCCAGGGGCAGGGGTTCGGCTTCAACCCGGAGATGCAGGCCGCCCAGGTGGCCGACGCAACAGTCCGGAGAATGGAGCAGGGCGAACACCAGCTCATCGCCGTGAACCTGGCCAACACCGACGTGGTCAACCACGTGGCCGACGAGGCCGCGGTGGTCAAGGCCGTGGAAACCGTGGACGCCCAGGTGGGCCGCCTGGCCCAAGCGGCCCTGGCCCAGGGCTACCGCCTGGTCCTGACCGCGGACCACGGCTCGGCCGAAAAGTGGTACTACCCGGACGGCTCCCCGGACACGGGCCACACCGACTCGCCCGTGCCCTTTATCCTGGCCGGAGCAGGCCCGGTGGAGCTGCGCTCCGGAGGGGACCTGACCGACGTGGCCCCCACCGTCCTGGGCCTGCTGGGCCTGGAGCCGCCAAAGGCCATGACCGGCCGCAGCCTGATAGCGGGCGGGCCGGAAAAGGGCCAACCCGGCAAGGGCAAGGTCCTGCTCCTGATCTGCGACGGCTGGGGGCTGCGGGAGGAGACCTTCGGCAACCTCATCGCCAAGGCGAATACGCCCCACATGGACCGGCTCATGGAGGAGCACCCCTGGACCAGCCTGGTCGCCTCGGGTCCCAGGGTGGGCATGCCCGAGGGCACGGTGGGCAACTCAGAGGTGGGCCATCTCCACCTCGGCGCGGGCCGGACGGTGGACTCGGACCGGCTGCGCATCGACAAGGAGGTGGACTCCGGCGAGTTCTTCCGCAACCCGGTTCTGCTGCGGCTGATCAACAAGGCCCTGAAGGCGGACCTGCCCCTGAACGTACTGGGCATCGCCTCGTTCTACTCCTCCCACGGCAGCCTCAAGCACCTCTTCGCCGTCCTGGAGGCGGCCCGGCTGCAGGGGCTCAAGAGGGTTCACATCCAGGCCATGCTGGGCCGCCGGGGGGAGAAGGCCCAGTCCGGGCCCCACTACGTCTCCCTCATGGAAAAGACCCTGGCCGAAAAGGGCCAGGGCCCGGTGGCCAGCGTCATCGGCCGCCACTGGTCCCTGGACAGGGAGGAGAACTGGGACCGCATCGAAAAGACCTTCAACCTCTATGTCCGGGGGCTGGGCCGGGAGGTATCCGGATCATGAAGCGGCTGATCGACCTGCATGTTCACACCACGGCCTCGGACGGGGCCCTGAGCCCCGTCCAGGTGGTGGAGGAGGCCCTGAAACAGGGGCTGACCGCCCTGGCCGTGACCGACCACGACACTGTGGAAGGGGTGGCCGAGGCCCAGGAGGCCGGGGAGCGGCTGGGAGTGGAGGTGGTGCCGGGCCTCGAGTTCTCCATCCGCCACAACACCGGCGGCCATTTTCATCTCCTGGGCCTGCTCATCGACCCGGCCCATCCGGCCTTGGAGGCCATTCTGGGCCGGATCGTGGAGAGCCGGGACGAGCGCAACCGGATCATGGTGGAGAAGCTCAACAGCCTGGGCCTGGAGGTGACCCTGGAGGAGGTCCTGGCCATTTCCGGCCGGGGCAACACGGGCCGGCCCCACATCGGCCAGGCCCTGGTCAACCGGGGCTATGTCAGGGACATCAACGAGGCCAGCGACAAGTACATCGGCAACAAGGCCCCGGCCTACCATTCCCGCTACCGCCCCGAGCCCGAGGAAGCCATCCAAGTGATCCACCGGGCCGGGGGCCGGGCCGTGCTGGCCCATCCCGTCTCCACAACCCTCAAGGGCCCGAAGCTCAAGGCCCGCCTGGCCACCCTGCAGAAAAACGGCCTGGACGGGGTGGAGGTCTTCTGCCCCAGCCAGGACGAAATTTTCCGCCTGGAGGTCAAGGCCATGGCCGAGTCATTGGGCCTGCTCGTCACCGGCGGGTCCGATTTCCACGGCAGGTACAAGCCGGACATCGCCCTGGGCTTCGGCCGGGGGGACCTGCGGGTGGGGTATGAGGTTTTAGAGAGGTTGAGGAACGGGAACTGATAGAGACAACTGTTTATCTCCGTAGTTCGGCAGGGGAAAGACTTTTCATGCCCTTCTGCGTTATGCTATTGTCTCAATAGAAGGGGGCAAAAGTGTCCGAACTACTGTATATAAAAAACCTGGGTCCCATTAAGGAACTGGAAATTGAAAATAAACCATTTACTGTTCTGGTTGGGGAGCAGGCGGCGGGTAAATCTCTCATATCACAATTGCTCTATTTCTTTCGAAATATAGAATACCATTTGGCAATTAGATATAACAACTCCTTAAAATCAATGGAATCATGGCAGTATAGGATTGTTAGTGAATTCTTGGCGCAGTTGAGACAAGTGTCTATAGTGGCATTTGCAAATGGGGTATCTACAATAAAATATCAGTTTAATAATCCCAATAAAAAACGCAAAATTAATCTTGGAATAACCATTCGCGAAAAAACACATAAGATTATTCCTCATAAGAATTTTGCAGATTATCTTTCATCATTGGTGGCTGGCTGGGAAAAGGACCCAGCAAATTATAGGAGAGCTGTTAGCAACGACGTTGGTCCTGATATATATCTTCCAACAGGACGATCTATGTTCTCAAGCATGCACACAAAAAATCCGGCTGCGTTGTTTCTTCCGTTTCAGACTGCTCTTTTTCAAGAATTTGCAAATTGGATGACCCAGGCCCACAGCAGGGTTTTTTATTTAATAGAGGGATATGAAGGTCTTTCCAACCAGTCGAAAGAATTATTTGAATATGTTATGAATCAGGAATTAGAGTCGTTGAAAGGAATCGCTGTTCCAAACCCTAACACCCAAACCTGGAGCTGGCGAATTCTAGACGAGACAAAAAAGAAATACGGAACACGTCCTATTGAGGTCGCATCTTCAGGCCAGATGGAGGCCTGGCCGATATATGCGATGATGGCTGTCTGGGGAGCCTTAAGAGGAAACCAACAATTCTTTATCGAAGAGCCGGAAACTCACCTGCACCCCAAAGCCCAAAGCGATGTGATTCGCACGATGGCTCATTTTACTAACCAAGATTTAGTTAGGCAGTTCTTCAATACAACGCATTCCCCCTTTATCCTCTACAAGATCAATAATATGCTTCAAAAGTTTCAATCCTCCGGAAGAAACTTAACAGCTTCTGATGACAACTGGCTCGACCCAGCCAAGGTAGCCGCCTACAGGATAAGGGATGGGCATGCAGAAAATATTTTAGACTCGGAAACAGGACTGATCGATGCGGATGAACTTGAAGGCGTGATTGGAGAGTTAGGAGACGAATTCGAGAGGTTTTTGCACGGAGATGGCCAGTCTTAGAAAGTGCCTTGAAAAATTACTCCCTAAAGGGAGCATCCTGAAGGGAGCAAGTCATGCAGAACAAGGAATTACCTTTAGCATAAGCAAAGACCGTAATGATAGTGTCATAGGTATCAAGCTGAATCCTTTCCAAAGGGAACGATACCCCGAAGAGAAGATAGCAGATGCAATTTTTGTTTGTCACGGTGAGAACCAGAAAATTATACTTATAATAATAGTTGAGTTAAAAAAAGGAAATAAAGAAAAAGCAATAAAACAAATAGTTAACACAAGAAAACTTCTTTGCGCTTCATCGAAATTAGCGGGATTATTTCACTCAGCTGAACTGCGGAATCTAAGACCTTTTAATGGGAGGAATCATAATGGAAAAGTTGTGGCGTTGATAATAGGTAAGGGACAACTTCTTCAGCAAAAAATTGCTGCGGAGAATAAAAAAAATCCTGATTTGGAAATTTACGGACACTCAACAAATAATTATAACAAGTCGTTGGTAGAATTATATAATGAATTCAAAAGTTGGACAAACTAAATTTTCCTAACCTCTTTCTTAAATGCGTAATCATCTCTCTTCTTAAATAAAACCCCCTAACAGCAACTGCAGGCCACCAGGTGGCCGGGTTCGATCTCCCTGAGCTCGGGCCTCTGGCCGCCGCAGTCTTGCCCGGCCCGGGGGCAGCGGGAGTGGAAGGCGCAGCCGGGCGGCTGGTTGGCCGGGCTGGGCAGCTCGCCGTGCAGGATCTGGCGCTGGCGTTGGCGTTGCAGCACCGGATCGGCCAGGGGGATGGCGCTCATCAGGGCCGAGGTGTAGGGGTGGGCCGGCGATTCGAAAAGCTGCCGGGCCGAGGCCGTCTCCACGATCCGGCCCAGATAGACCACGGCCACCCGATCGCTGATGTGATGGACCACGGATAGGTCGTGGGAGATGAACAGATAGGCCAGGTCCAGCTCGCGTTGGAGTTGGTTGAGCAGGTTCAGGATCTGGGACTGGACCGAGACGTCCAGGGCCGAAACCGGCTCGTCGCAGACGATCAGCCGGGGCCGCAGGGCCAGAGCCCTGGCGATGACCAGGCGCTGGCGCTGGCCCCCGGAGAACTCGTGGGGGTAGCGGACGATGTGCTCCCGGGGCAGACCCACCAGCTCGAACAGGTCGGCCACCTCCCGTTCCAGCTCCCGGCCGCGCAGACGGCGGTGGACGAACAAAGGCTCGCCCACGCTTTTGCCCACCGGCAGCTTGGGGTTCAGGGAGGAGACCGGGTCCTGGAAGATGATCTGCATGTTCCGGCGGATCTTTGTCAAAGACTTGGGATCGTCCGAGGACATGAGCCGGCCGTCGTATTCCACCGTGCCTTCGGTGGGCTCGACCATCCGCAACACCGCGTTGCCGATGGTCGATTTGCCGCAGCCGGATTCTCCCACCAGGCCGAAGGTCTCCCCGGCCAAAATCTCGAAGTCCACCCCGTCCACGGCCTTGATGGACCCCACGGGCCGGCCCAACAGGCCGCCCCTGATGGGGAAATGGACCTTCAGCCCCCGGACCCGGAGCAGGGGCTTTTCTCCGGCCTGGGTTTCGGTAATCACTGGTCCAGCTCCTTGATCCGGTCCTTGTGCCAGCAGGCGCTCAGACAACCCTCCGGCCCGGTGGGCTCCAGGGCCGGGACCTGGGTCCGGCACACCTGGTCGGCCAGGGGGCAGCGGGTGTTGAAGCGGCAGCCCTGGGGCCAGTTCCTGGCGTCCGGCACCACCCCGTTGATGATGAAGAGGTCCTTTTTCCGTTCCCCGTCCAGACGGGGGATGCTTTTCAGCAGCATCCTGGTATAGGGGTGTCCGGCCTCGCGGAAGATGTCGAAGACCCCGCCGGTCTCCACCACCCGGCCGGCGTACATCACCGCCACCCGGTCGGCCATCTCGGCCACCACCCCCAGGTCGTGGGTGATCAGGATCACGGCCGTGCCCGTCTCAACGCTCAGATTGCGCATCAGGTCCAGGATCTGGGCCTGGATGGTTACGTCCAGGGCCGTGGTCGGCTCGTCGGCGATGAGCACCCTGGGGCGGCAGCTCAGGGCCGAGGCGATCATGATCCGTTGGCACATGCCTCCGGACAGCTCAAAGGGGTACTGCCTCATCCGGATGGACGGTTCGGACAGGCCCACCTGCCGGAACATCTCCAGGGCCAGTTTCTCGGCCTGCTCCCTGGACAGGTCCTGGTGGGCCAGAATGGCCTCCACCACCTGGTCGCCCACGGTCATGAGGGGGTCCAGGGCGCTGGAGGGCTCCTGGAAGATCATGGAGATATCGTTGCCCCTCAGGGCCTGCATCTCCGCTTCGGAAAGGCGGGTTATGTCGCGGCCGTTGAGGCGGAGCGTCCCCTGGCTGATTCGGGCGGCCCGGGGCAGAAGGCCCATCAGGGACAGGGCGGTCAGGCTCTTGCCGCAGCCGGATTCGCCCACCAGGGCCAGAATGCTGCCCCCGTCCGCGGTCAGGTCGACCTGGGAGACGATATCGATGCCGTTGATGGTAACGGACATGTTCTTTACGCTTATGACCGGTTCGGGGTTCATCTCGGCTGCATCTCCCGGTTTCGGACCGGAACGGAAAAAACTCCGGCGTTGGCCGAGTCCCTGTGCCAGGCGGCCAACTCCCCGGCGGTGGCCCACCAGACATCGTCGTATCCGGCAATGCGGCTCAAGACCCTGCGGAGCATGCGGATGCGCTGGGGCCGGCCCGAGATCCAGGGGTGGACGGTGAGGGTGAACAGCCCTCCGAACTCGCGCAGCCCCTCGAACTCCTCGATCCAGCTTTCGGCCACCTGGACCGGGTCGGCCGGCCGCCAGCGGTCGTGGGGGCCGTTTTCGAACTTGAAGAAAAGGGCGTCGTCGCTGAGCCACTGGACCGGAATCTCGCACAGCCCCCCGATCTCGTAGGGGTGGTCGAAACCCATCAGGGACGAGTCGTGGGCGAAGCCCTTTTCCAGGAGAAGCCGGATCAGGCCCGGGGTCATCTCCCAGGCCGGGGAGCGGTAGGCCTGGGGCCGCTGTCCGGTCTGGGCCTGGAAAAGATCCATGGAGCGCATCAGAACGTCCCGGTTCTCCCGGTCGGTCAGGTCCTGGACCGGTTCGTGATAAAAGCCGTGGAGGCCGCACTCCTGGCCGCGCTCCATCAGGAGCGGCAGAATTTCCGGGTGGTTTTGGGCCACGATTCCGGGGACGTAGAAGCTCCCCTTGGCCGAGAACTCGTCCAGCAGATCCAGGATGCGGTAAAGCCCCACCCGGGGCCCGTAGCGCCGCTGTTCCAGACGGCCCAGGCCCTTGAGTTCCATTCCCCGGTGCTCCCACAGCAGGGGCGCCTCGGCGTCCACGTCCACGGAAAAGAACACGGCGCAGGATTTGCCCCGGGGCCAGATGTAGGTGGGGAGGACGGCGTTCACCTCAATCTACCTCCGCAGAGAGCGGGGATCGAAGCGATCCCGCAGATAGTCGCCGATCAGGTTGACCGACAGAACCAGAAAAAACAGGCCCAGGCCCGGAAAGGTGGTGATCCACCAGGCCACGGCCATGTAGTTGCGCCCGGCGTTGAGGATGGAGCCCCAGCTGGGCGTTGGCGGTTGGACCCCCAGGCCCAGAAAGGACAACCCGGCCTCGAACAGGATCATCAGCCCGAACTCCAGGGTGGCCACCACGATAAGAGGGGCCACGATGTTGGGGAAGATGTGCCGCCACAGGATGCGGGTCCCGGACAGGCCGATGAACCGGGAGGCCTTGACGTAGGGCATGCCGGCCACGCTGAGGGTCTGGCCGTAGGCCACCCTGGCGTAGCGCGGCCACCGGGTGAAGCCCAGGACGATGATCAGGTTCTGCAGCCCCGGACCCAGCACGGCCACGGTGATGATGGCCAGCAGAATGGGCGGGATGGAGAGGACGATGTCCACCACCCGCATGATGGCTACCTCGGCCCAGCCCCGGTAATATCCGGCCACCAGGCCCAGCCAGGTGCCCAGCAGGGTCGAGACCGCCACCGAGAGGAGGGCCACCAGCATGGAGATGCGGGTGCCGTAGATGACCCGGCTCAACAAGTCCCGGCCCAGTTCATCGGTTCCGAAGAGGTAGAAGTGGTCGCCCACCACGGTTCCCGGAGCCTTGAGCCGGGCCAGCAGATTCTGGGCGTCCGGATCGTGGGGGGCCAGAAGAGGGGCCGCCAGGGCCACCAGGACGAACAGGGCGAAGATTGAAAAGAGGGGCCATTTGCGCTTCAGATCCTCCAGGATCAGGCTCTTGAAGGTCGATCCGGCCGCGGCGCCTGCGGAAGCGCTCACGACCGGTCCGCCGAGGCTTTAATGCGGGGATCGATCAGGCCGTAGAGCAGGTCGGCCCCGAAGTTTAGAAACACGTAGATGAACGACCCCAGCAGGACGATGGCCTGGACGACCATGAAATCCCGGGAGTCGATGGCCTGGACGGCCAGCTGGCCCAGGCCGGGCCAGGCGAATACCGTCTCCACGATGACCGCGCCGGCCAGGAGGTTGGCCAGTTCCAGGGCGGCGATGGTGATCAGGGGTATGGAGGCGTTGCGCAGGACGTGCCGCCGCAGGACCTTGCCAAAGGAGATGCCCTTGGCCTTGGCCGCCCGGACATAGTCCTTGTCCAGCTCCTCGATTATGCTGGACCTGGCGATGCGGGCGAAGGTGGCCATGGAGAGCGCGCCCAGGCTGATGGCCGGCATGATTACCGAAAGGGGCTCCTCGGCTCCGGAAGAGGGCATGATTCCCCAGGCCACGGCAAAGAGCATGATCAGCAGGATGCCGGTCCAGAAGGTGGGCATGGACTGCCCGGCCAACACAAAGGGCATCAGCACCCGCTCGGCCAAAGATCCTCGGAAGACTCCGGTGATAATTCCCACCGGAAGGCCGATGCCCACGGCAAAGAGCAGGGAGGCCAGGGCCAGATAGAGGGTGTAGGGCACCCGGGCGGAGATGATCTCGCTCACCGGCAGGTTCTGGACGAACGAGGTACCCAGGTCCAGCCTGAACAGCTGCCCCATGTAGGCCAGATACTGGACGATCATGGGCCGGTCGAACCCCAGCTGGGACCGCAGCTGGGCGATCTCCTGGGCCGTGGCTCCCTCGTGGACCAGGAGCAGGGTGGGGTCGCCGGAAAGCTGGAGGATCAGAAATACCAGGGTGACCACGCCCCACACGGCGAACAGGGACTGGAGCAGTCTTTTGATGAAATAGGCCGACAAGGTTTGAGAGTCCTCGCTTCAGACGGCGGTTTTTAGATATTCCCGGCTTATCCGTAATTTGGTCGGGGTCACGGCGCGGGGCCGGCCGGGCCTTTGTCCGGCCGGCCCCGGGTTGCTGGTCGGTCAACCGTCAAGATCGGTTACTTCCAACTCATGTCCACGATGAACATGCTCTCGTTGGCCGTGGGCTGCCACTGGAGCTGCTTGGCCGCTCCGTAGATGATGCCCACCTGGTACAGGGGGATCAGATAGGCCTGCTCCTGAACGATCTGATGGGCCTTCAGGTAGCTCTTCATCCTCTCCTGGGGGTCCAGGCTGGAACGGCCCTCCTGGAGGGATTTGTCCAGTTCGGCGTCCCTGGTGGCGGACCAGATGGAGCTGCTGTGGAGCATGGGGTACATGATGCCGTCCACATCCTGACAGGCGCAGGACCAGCGCCCGAAGCTGGAGAGCTGGCCCTCTTCGGGTTTGGCCTGCATGGTCTTGAGGAAGGTGGCCATGTCGGTGGAGACGATCTTGGCGTTGAAACCCACGCTCTTGAGCATCTGCTGGATGGCCTGAACCACCCTCTGGTCGAAGACCGGAGCGGTGTTGATTTCCAGCACGGCGTCGCCGATGTTCGCTTCCTTGAGCAGTTGCTTGGCCTTGGCCGGGTCGTAGGCGTAGCCCTTGATCTGGTCGGTGTAGCCGAAGGAGGCTTCGGCGACCATGACGTTGGTGGGCTTGGAGAAGCCGCCCTTGAGCCCGTCCACGATGGCCTTGCGGTCGATGGCGTAGGCGATGGCCTGGCGGACCTTGAGGTCCTTGGTGGGGCCGTTCTGGGAGTTTAGCCTGAAGTAGGCCACCCGCTCCGTGGCCACGGACAGGATTTTGGCCTTGGGATCCTTCTGCATCTGAACGGCCACGTCGGAGTTGAGGGAGACCACCAGGTCGGCCTTGCCGGTCTTCAGGTCGGCCACCCGGGTGGCTATCTCCGGAACCGCCCGGAACTCCACCTTGGCAAAGGGCGGGTTGCCGTGCCAGTATCCCTGGTTGGCGGCCAGGGTCACCTTGACCCCCTTCTTCCACTCCACGAACTTGTAGGGGCCGCTGCCCATGGGAGCCTTGTTCAAATCTTCTTCCCCGACCTTTTCGGCATAGGCCTTGGAGACGATGGAGAGTTTGACCAACTGGGCCTGGAGGACCGGGTAGGGTACTTCGGTGGTCAGCCTGACCGTTTCGGCGTCGACCGCCTCGGCCTTGATGATGGAGCTGAACTGGCCCCTCTGGGGGCTTTTGAAGTCGGGGTTGGTGATGCGCTGAACCGAGTAGACCACGTCCTCGGCCGTGAGCGGGGTGCCGTCGTGGAATTTGATGTCGGTGCGGATCTTGAAGTCCACCACCAGGTCATTCAGGTAAGTCCAGGAGGTGGCCACCTGGGGTACGATCTTGCCCTGGGCGTCCCGGGTCAGCATGTTGTCGTAGATGTTGCGGTAGACGTAATAGCTGCTGGGGTTCCATTGCTTGTGGGGATCCAGGGTGGTGGGCTCGTTCACCAGATCTATCACCAGGGTGTCTTTGGCCGCATATGCGCCGGGCGCCGCTATCAGGCAAGCAAGGACCAGGCATAAGGCCGTTGCCAAGAATCTTAATTTGGACATGGTGTTCCTCCTAGATGGGTACTTATAAGTTATCCTCTGGCTCCAGTCTTTTAACAGCCTGGTGCGTTAGCTCCCCGCGGCCTGTTTCATCCCGAAAAAATCGGTTTCGGTCCCTGTGCCCCGTATTTTTGCCGGGGCGTATTTTCGCCGCTCGCTAGTTAAGATATATTTCCCCGCCTTCCCGTCAGGGGCGGGAGATGCCCATGGCCCCCTCAAAGCTGGCCCGCACATGTCCGGCGCAAGCCTTTTTCAGGGCGGCCTCGTCCTTGTTTTCCAGGGCCCCGATAATCTCCAGGGTTTCCTTGAAAAACACTTCAGGGTTGACCGGATCGCGGGTGGTGAGCCAGAACCGGAGATAGTGGTTGAGCATTTTCTGCAGAATGGTGACCAGACACTGGTTGTGGGTCTCCCGGTAAATGATCTTATGGAACCGCTCGTCCATCTCCACCAGCTTCCTGGTGGGCGTTCCCTCTTCCAGATGCAGAATCTCCTCCCGCAGGGCGGCCAGGTCGTCCAATCCCTCCCCGGTGATGCGGGTCATGGCCCACATGGCCGCCTCGAACTCCAGCAAAGCCCTGATTTCGGTGATTTCGCGCATCCGGTCCACGGTCAGGGAACTGACAACGTAATGGGCCCCGTGCTTGACCACCAGCTCCTCGGCGTCCAACCTGGTCAGGGCCACCGTGATCGGATTACGGCTGACCTTGTATTCCTCTGCCAGTTCGCTCATGTTCAGAGTGGAGCCGGGCTTGATGTCCAACCACACGATCCTGCTTTTTAAATCTTCGTAAATAGCAATAGGGTCCATGGCTTACCTGCTTTGTTCCGGAGTATGCAGTTCCATCTGCGAGATTGCCATATTAACCTATTTTACGACTGCGGCTAACCTGTTTTTCCAAAATCGACCAACGCCTGGGCGTAATCTTGAGCTTGGCCGCCGACCGCTCCTTCTTCTCCAGCGGTTCGTTACCCGGTACGGCGCGAGCCGCGAACAGAAGGCCGGAGGAGGTTGGGGCCGAAGAGATCGGAAAATGCCGGACGGTTGCACGCGCTATTGTATATCCTTGCGCGCTGTGTTAATTCATCTTGAGCGCACCATGCGACCATGTCAAGATTATTGTTGGGAGCGGACCCGCCCCAGGGGCGGCCCTTGAGGCGGGAGCGCCTTAACCCAGCCGCTGATCAGTCCGACCATTGTCGCCCCGGCGAACAGCCCGGGGATTCACGGTCACCGAGGAGTCGACTATGAACGAGAACCAGACGGCCAGAATCAACCGCCTCGTCGCCGAGGCCGAAACCTACGGGGTGGACTGGGTGCTGTGCACCCTTCCCGAGAATATTTTTTACTTCTCCGGCTTCAGGACCAGCTTCTACACCAGGTTTATGGGTGTCCTGGTTCCGGTGAACAAGGATCTGGAGCCGGTTCTCATTGGTTTTTTCATCGACCGGGGGCTGATCGAGAGCGGTCTGTGGTCCAAAACCTGGTTCGAGAAGACCGTAATCTGGGGTCCGGGCGGCGACTATCCTGACCCTTGGAGCGCCTTGAACGATTTTCTGGAACCAGGCATGCGTCTGGGCGTGGATTCGATCCAGCTGGATTTCTACCGGCAGCTCAGGGAGGTTTTCCCGGGCCTGGAGGTGGTCGGCCTGACCGACTCGATCCTGAAGGTCCGCACCGTCAAGGACCAGGAGGAGCTGTCCAGGATCAGGGCGGCCTTTGCCCTGTCCGAAGAGGTCATGAGCCAGGTGCCGGAGATGCTCAGCCGGCCCGTCACTGAAAAAGAGCTGGCCGCGGAACTCAACTATCGGGCCCTGAAAGCCGGCGCCGAGGATATTTTTTACCCCACCCTGGTCTCCTGCGGGGAGAAGATGCTGGCCCTCCATGCGCCGCCCCTGGACCGGCCCATCAAGGAGGGCGAGCTGATCCGGATCGCCTTCGGCCTGCAACTGGAGGGCTACGGCTCGGACATCGTCCGCCACTTCTGCCTGGGCGGCATGCCGACTCAGCTGGAGCCTTTAAGAAAAGCCTATTTCGAGGTTCTGGAGATCATCCTGGGCGAGATCATCCGGCCCAGCCTGGATACCAGGGACCTGGTGGAGCAGGTGGAACGGATGTACACCGAAAGGGGGGTGGTCGGCCACTGGCTGGGGAGCGTGGGCCACGGCCTGGCCCTGACCATCCACGAATTTCCCCGGATCGCACCCACAGAAAGCACCATCCTGAAGGAGAACATGGTCTTGGCCGTGGAGCCCCTTCTGGCCCTGGCGCCTTATGGGGCGATCACCCATTGCGAGGGACTGGTGGTGACGGCGGACGGTTGCGAAAGGCTGTCGGGACGGATTAGGGACGTGGTGGTGCTCTAGTCCCTGCAGGCGTTGCCGCGGATATCTTATCTTTTCCGGGGCCATGGGTTGCGACCCCGGCCCCGGAACCGGTTTTAAACCTAAATCCGGCCGCAGGCTTAAGGGCAAAATGCCCGCCGCAAGGGCCGGCTCAACCTGAGGAGGCGACCAGGGCCTTCTTGTGGATGATGATCATCAGCCGGCCCTGTTCCTTCATGTTTCCCGCCCCCAGTTCGGCCTCTTCGCCGTGCCCGAAGAACAGATCGGCCCGGGAGGGGCCCCGGATGGCCCCGCCCGTGTCCTGGACCAGAACCAGCCGGACCCTTTCCTGCCACGACTCTATCCGTCCTTCCCGGATCAGGGGCAGCTTTACCCGAATCAGGCCCAGGCAGGCGTCGGGATAGATCTTCCGGTCCAGGGCCACGGACCGGCCCGGAGTCAGGGGTACTTCCAGGCAGCCCAGGGGGCCCTGCTCCACGATCCGGAAAAAGACAAAGGAGGGGTTTGCGGCCAGCAGCTCCTCCGCCTCCAAGGGGTGGGCCCGGAGGTACTCTTTCAGGGATTGGAGGGAGACATCCTTTTGCTCCATCAGGCCCCTCTGGATCATGACCTTGCCCAGGGAGACATAGGGGTGCCCGTTCTGGTCGGCGTAGTTGACCAGGATCTCCCTGCCGTCCGGAAGGCGGATCCGGCCCGAGCCCTGGATTTGGAGAAAGAAGGCCTCCACCGGGTCGACCCAGGCCAAGGCCTCTCCCCTTTCGGCCAGGGCGCCTTGACCAATCTCCTCCCGGGTGTAATAGGGTACCAGTTTGCGGCCCTGGACCCTGCCCCGGATTGTCTTGGAATCCATGCCGAAATCCTTGAGATTCAGACTGATCAGGTCCTCCGGGGGCGACAGCAGGGGGGTGGGGTGGGCCTGGTCCGGAATCTCCGCCCCCTCCAGCAGGGGCTCGTAGTATCCAGTGAAAAGAACCGAATCAGCGGCGGAGAAAAACAGGAAGTCAGCCCTCAGAGCCTTGAAAAAAGCGGGGGACAGGCCATGAAGGTCGACCAGCCGGAGCACCTCCTCCAGGGACATGATCAGGCCCTGGGCCGTGGTGCTCTCCCGGCCCAGCCTGATCCGCCTCTGGGGGGGCAGTCTTTTCAGATAGGCCAGGGACTGGTTGACGGCCCGGATCATGGTTTCCGCGGAAAGATCGTCGGCCAGGCTTTCGGCCGGGGGAGGAGAGATCCGGGTCAACCCCACATAGGGCCCGGCCTTGGGGCCACAACCCACCGAAAGTAAGACTGAAAAAGAAAAAAACAGCAGCACCTGGACAAAACGGATAATCATGATTCAAACCTTACCCGGCCCCCCGGCCCCCTGTCAATGATGAGGAGGGACCCCAATCTCGGACTTGGCCCGGAGAGGACAATATGATATTAAACCATCCATGTCGCGGCATGACGATACCACCGGAATAATCCTGGCCGGAGGCTCGGGCAAGAGGCTGGGCGGACGGAACAAGGCTTTTCTGGAATTCAAGGGCCGGACCTTTATCGAGCATCTAATCTCCACCTTCGGCCGCCTTTTCGGCCGGACCCTGATTGTGACTAACACCCCGGAGATGTACTCGGGCCTGGGGGTCCGGGTGGTTCAGGACCTCATCCCCCGGAAGGGCGCCATCCAGGGGCTCATCACCGGCCTCTTCTACGCTCCCACCAAGTGGTCATTTGTGGCCGCCTGCGATACGCCCCTGTTACAGGATGATTTCATCTCCCTGGTGATGGATGCCGTGGAGCCGGGGGACCGGGTCGTCCTGCCCCGGACTCCGGACGGGTTACAGCCCCTGACTGCGGCTTATCATAAATCCTGCCAAACTCCCCTGACCAGGATGGCTCAGCAGGGGGAACGCTCCTTTAGAGCCCTTTACATGGAAGTGAAAACCAGAGAGATCGAACCGGGCAGGATAATGAAAGCTGATCCCAGCCTGCTGTCCTTCATCAATATCAACACCCCTTCGGATCTGGAGCTGCTGAGCGCCTATGAAAAACTGCGAGTGTAGTTTTTTTGCCACACCAGGGTGGATCCAAGTGTGTCAAAAACAACCCAGTGGCGGACCGGGCTCTCGGCCTGTTGTTTTCTGTTTAAAAAAGAGTCAATACATTGGGGTTGTTGCGGTAATTTAAAGGGCGGGCTGAAATTCCGCCCTGATGGCACTATACTTGCTGTTAGCCAGGCAAATGAATAGACAACGGACTATCCGAGAACAGATCCAGTGTACCGGTGTGGGGCTCCACTCCGGACAACCAGTAACCATGACCCTCCTCCCGGCTCCGGCTGATCAGGGAATCATCTTTGTCCGAACGGATCTTCCGGACAGGCCCGAGATACCGGCCCGGCTGGAGAATATCAACGGGGCCATTCAGGCCACCACCCTGGCCGCCCACGGAGTTTCCATGGGAACCGTGGAGCACATCATGGCCGCCCTGTCCGGCTCCGGGGTGGACAACCTGACCGTGGAGGTCCAGGGTCCGGAGCTGCCCATCATGGATGGTTCGGCGGCCCCGTTCCTTCTGATGATCAACGCCGTAGGCACCAGGCCCCAGGACAAACTCCGCCAGGCCATCCGGATCAAAAAACCGATCAGGGTCTCCGACGGCGAGCGGACCATCGAGATCCGGCCCTCGGATTCGCCCAAGGTCTCCTGCTCCATCGAGTTTGACCATATCCTGCTCCAAAGCCAGGAGATGTCGGTGGAGCTGACCCCGGCCACCTTTGGCCGGGAGATCAGCCGGGCCCGGACCTTCGGTTTCCTGGACGATGTGGAAAAACTGCGCCGGGCCGGGCTGGCCCGGGGAGGCAGCCTGGACAATTCCATCGTCCTTGACCGGTTCAAGGTTCTCAACGCCGGCGGGCTTCGCTTTGAGGACGAGTTCGTCCGCCACAAGATCCTGGACCTGGTGGGAGATCTGGCCCTGCTGGGCAAACCCATTCTGGGGCATGTCAAGGCCTTCAAGACCGGGCACTCCCTTAACCACCAAATGGTCCGCCGGATCCAGGACTCGCCCGACTGCTGGGAGCTGGTCAGCCTGGCCGATCCGCCTGTTCCGGCCTATGAGGCCCCCGCCTACGAGGCTCCGGCCATGGCCCGGATGGAGAGCATGCCCGAACCGGCTGCGGCCTGACCGGGTCCTGAAAATGTAATCCCTTGGGCGGGCCAGGACGGCCCGCCTTTTTTTACGTCCCTGCCTCAGGCCGTTGCGGCGGCCGGCTCGAACCAGCTTTGCCGTAAGCACTGGATAAGCGGGCTTGTCCCGGGGCGACCGCCCAGGCTACAATATCATGCAAATCCGGATGCGGTTCGGGTCGGGCCGGGAGTGCGCGCCAGGGAAAGGGTCTGGCCTTGGAACAGGGATTGTAATATATATTTCTTTACCCTTATAAAGGATACCGATAACAAAGCGTGCCCGGGCCGGAGTCGGGAATCGGACCCGGCGTCCGGAAAACGAAAAAGAGGACACATGATCGGGAATTATATAAATCCCTCCTTGAGGGGGTCCTAAACCGTGTTCAGGTTCGGGGGGGCCATAACCCAGGTTCTCCTGGTTGCGGCGGTTTTTTTCTGGGGCATCGGGACGCCGCCGCTTTCCTTGGGCGCGGAAGGCCCCCACATCGAGCGGATCATTCTCTCCGATGCCGACGAGCACTTGGTGGTCTATTTCCGGCTGGAGGACGCTTTTCTGAACAAGGAAACCAACCAGGTTATCCAGGCCGGGATAAGGACGGACTTTACCTTTCAGGCCGAACTTCTGCAGGTCAGGGCCTTGCTGCCGGCCCAGACCCTGGCCAAGGTGGAGTTGAAAAAAAGCATCAGCTACGACCCCTTGTCGGGCAAGTACACCGTCAAAACCAGAGGCACGGGGGAACCGGCCGCCACCACCACCTCCAACTTGATTCTGGCCCAGTACCTCATGACCGAAGTCTCTGATCTGAAGATCAGCCCCATGGCCAAGCTTAAGAAAGGGGCCACCTACCGGGTCCGCCTCAGGGCCGTTATCCACAAACCCGAGATCCCCCCCAACTTCAAGTATAAGCTCATAATCGCCCCGCGCGACCTGGTGACCGACTGGTACGAGGTGGAGATCGAGCGCTGAAAAGGAAAGAACGGGAGTCCGTCAAAGGAAGACCATGAGCCAATCTTCGGCCGGCCCAAACAAAAAAACATGGCCCAGGTACCGGGTGATTATCCCCCTGATCCTGGTTCTTATCGCGGCCGTCACCGTGGTCGAGACCAGGGTCCTGGATCTGGGGCTGGATCTGCCCGTCTCCAACTCCATCCTGGTCTTTTCCCTGATCAACATCAATGCCCTGCTGATTCTGCTCCTGCTCTTCCTGGTGGCCCGGAATCTGGTCAAGCTGGTCTTTGAAAGACGGGCCAAGGTCATCGGGGCAAAACTTCGGACCAAGCTGGTCCTCTCCTTCATCACCCTCAGCCTGGTCCCCTCAGGGGTCCTTTTTTTTCTCAATCTCCAGTTCATCGGCACCAGCCTGGAATACTGGTTCGATATTCATCTGGACCGGCCCCTGCAGGACTCCATCCACGTGGGCCGGCTCTATTACCGCAACTCGACCCAGGAGGCCCTCAACCTGGCCCAGCGGTTGGCCGGGGAGATCAACCAGCGGGGGCTGTCTGGCAAGACCGAGGCCGGCCGCCTGGCCAATTTCCTGGCCCGCAAGAGGGAGGAGCATCATCTTCTGGCCCTCAAGGTCATGGATCCGGATTTGAACCTGGCGGGCGAGGCCTGGGACCCCGAGAACCGACCCGGGACCGCGGCCGGCATCGATAGGGAGCTGGTCCGGCAATCCCTGGCCGGGGGACTGCCCCAGTCGGATATCTCCTCCTCGGCCGCAGGCGATTATGTTCTGGCCGTGGCGCCCGTAAAGGACGGCCAAGGCCGGACCAGCGGGGTTCTGGTCCTCACCAGGTTGATACCCGAGGGCCTGACCGAAAAGCTGGAAGCCATAGCCAACGGTCTGCGGGAATACCAGCAGCTGAAGATTCTCAAAGGGCCGATCAAGGTCAGCCACTACGTCACCCTCTCTCTGGTCACCAGCCTGATCCTGTTCGGGGCCATCTGGTTCGGTTTCAAGCTGGCCAAGGGCATCACCGTGCCTCTGCAGAAGATCGCCCAGGGGACCCAGCGGATCGCCTCCGGCGATTATGATTTTTATATCCAGGCCGAGACCGGCGATGAGGTGGAAACCCTGGTCGATTCCTTCAACCGCATGACTCGGGATCTGAAAACATCGAAGGAAGGCCTGGAGCAGGCCAACCGCGAACTATTCGCCTCGAACCGGGACAACCTGAGGCGACGGAACTACATGGAGATCGTTCTGGAGAACATCGCCGCCGGGGTGGTCTCGGTGGACAACCGGGGAGTGATCCAGACCATCAACCCCTCGGCCGAGAACATCATGGGAATCAGGGCCGAAAAGGCCCTGAACCGTTCCTACACAGAGACCGTGCCCCCGGAACAGGCCGACCTGTGGGTCGATCTGGCCAGGGCCGCCGGGGATTCGGCCAAAGGGCGGATCGAGACCCAACTGCGCTTGGACCGGGGAGACAAAACGGTCTCCCTGCTGATCAGAATGACCCAGCTGCGGGACGAGGCCGGCCAGGGGCTGGGGTTGGTGGTGGTGATCGAGGATCTGACCGAGCTGGAAAAAGCCCAAAGAATGGCTGCCTGGCGGGAGGTGGCCCGGCGCATCGCCCACGAGATAAAGAACCCCCTGACCCCCATAAAGCTGTCGGCCCAAAGGCTCAAGAAAAGATTCCGGGAAGAGGTGGGCGAAAGGGAGATCTTCGACCAGGCCGTGGAGACCATCATCCTCCAGGTGGACGCCCTCAAGGCTCTGGTGGACGAATTCTCCTCCTTTGCCCGCATGCCGGCCGCGGACCTGGTCCGGGCCGATCTGGTGGAGGTAATCAACCAGGTCCTGGCTCTCTACCGCGAGGCCCACAAGGAGCTGGTCTTCGACCTGGTGACCAAGACCCAGCCGCCAACCTTCTTTTTCGACCGGGCCCAGATCAAGCGGGTGCTCATAAACCTTCTGGACAACGCTGTGGCCGCCCTGGCCGATGAGGAAGACCCGTCCCCGGGACGGGTGACCATCCGGGTGAATTACCTGGCCGATCTGAAAACCGCCCGGTTCGAGGTGGCGGACAACGGCCCCGGCCTAACCCCGGAGGCCAAGGAGCGTCTTTTCGAACCCCATTACTCCACCAAAAGGCAGGGCACCGGACTGGGCCTGGCCATCGCTCGGACCGTCGTTCAGGACCACAACGGCTACATCCGGGTCCAGGACAACGCCCCCAAGGGGACCAAATTCATAATCGAACTGCCCATGCGCGGCTGGGCCGGAGAACCGGAGAATTAAACCATGTCCCAGACAATCCTGGTCGTCGACGACGAACCGACCATCCTGACCTCCCTCCAGGGCGTCCTGGAAGACGAGGGGTTCCAGGTGGCCACCGCCTCGGGCGGACCCCAGGCCTTGTCCCTGGTGGAGGAGTCGGCTCCGGATATGGTCCTCCTGGACATCTGGATGCCGGAGCTGGACGGGCTGACCGTTCTGGAAAGGCTCAAAGAGGATTATCCCCATCTCCCGGTGGTCATGATGTCCGGGGCCGGGACCATAGAGTCGGCGGTGAGGGCGACCAAGCTGGGCGCCTTCGACTACATCGAGAAACCGCTCTCCTATGAAAAGATCGTGGTCACCTGCAACAATGCCCTCTCCTTCGGTCGGCTGACCGAGACCAACCTGCTGCTGCGCCAGAGGGCGGTGGAGAGACCGACCCTTATCGGCGATTCGCCGATCATGAACGACCTGAAGGACCAGATCGGCCTGGTGGCCCCCACCGACGCCTGGGTTCTGATAACCGGAGAGAATGGGACCGGTAAGGAGGTGGTGGCCCACTCGGTCCACCAGGCCTCGCCCCGGGCCGACAAGCCCATGATCGAGGTCAATTGCGCCGCCATCCCCGAGGAACTCATCGAATCGGAGCTGTTCGGCCACGAAAAGGGCTCCTTTACGGGCGCTTCGGAGCGCAAGAGGGGCAAGTTCGACCTGGCCCACAAGGGCACCCTTTTCCTAGACGAGATTGCCGACATGTCCCTCAAAACCCAGGCCAAGATCCTACGCATTCTCCAGGAGAGGAAGTTCGCCCGGGTGGGCGGGGAGCGGATGATCTCGGTGGATGTCCGGGTCCTGGCCGCCACCAACCGCGATCTGGAGGAGGAGATCCGGCGGGGCAATTTCAGGGAAGACCTTTTCTACCGGCTCAACGTGGTCCCCCTGGAGGTGCCGCCTTTGCGCCAACGCCTGGAGGACCTGCCTCTTCTGGCCGGAAAATTTCTGGAGGATTTCTGTCCCAAGGCGGATCTCAAACCCAAACAGCTGACCGGGGAAGTCCTGGCCGCCCTGCAGGCCTACCATTGGCCGGGAAATGTCAGGGAGTTGAAGAACATGGTCGAGCGGCTGGTGATCCTGACCCCGGGACCCCTTATCGAACTGGCAAACCTGCCCCACCAATTTCACCGCCAGGAGGCCCGGACCGGCTACAAGGAAGGCCTGGCCGAAACCACCCTGCGGGAGGCCAAGGCCGCTTTTGAAAAAGCCTTTATTGTCGACCGGCTGGAAAAGATGGGCTGGAACGTCAGCGCCACAGCCGAATCGCTGAGCATTGAGCGCAGCCATCTTCACAAAAAAATGAAAGCCCTGGGCATCGGCAACGGCTGACCCCACCTAATTTAAACAGTTAAACCACCGGCTGTGCCGGTGAGAATTTACGAGGCTTTGCCATATCCGTGGTTGAAATGATAAACGGTCCTCCCGAGGAAGGCCCTGAAAGGGCAGGGAGGACCGCATATGAAGGATTGGCAAAGTCAAGCACACGTGAAGTGGGAATGCAAGTATCATGTTGTGATCATCCCGAAGTATCGCCGAAAAATCCTTTATGGGAAGATTCGCAAGCGTGTTGGGGAGATACTTCGAGAGTTGTGTCAGCAGCGTGGTATCGAGCTTTTGGAAGGGAAGGCCATGCCGGACCACGTTCATATGCTGCTGAGCATTCCCCCGAAGTACAGTATTGCGCACACAATTGGGTTTTTGAAAGGGAAAAGTGCGATCCGAGTCCACCGTAACGTCCTGAGGACACGAGGCACTTTGTTTGGCCGAAGCTTTTGGTCGAGAGGGTACTGTGTCAGCACGGTCGGTTGGGACGAGAAAGGTATTCGAGAATACATCAAGCATCAAGAGAGGCTCCAGCAAGAACAAGATCAGTTGGGTCTCGGACTCAACTAACGGCCCCTTTTAGGGGCCTTCCTCATACCACCGGCTCTGCCGGTGGTCAGTGATTATTCATCACAATAGCATATCCACTAAAATTCCGGCTGGTATTCGAAACGTGATATTTTTATTATTCGTTGTAGTGCCGGCGCAAATTAAGTAGTCTAATTTAAAGGGGGCGGATCTGCGGAAAAAAGATTCGCAGCCCCCGTGAGTTGTGAAGCTTCACAAACCGAATAACCCTGGGCGGGTCGTTACGGCCTACTGAGGATACGAACTTTGGACTTTAAAAATCTGGGAGACTCCAATTATCTCCTCGAAAATATGACCGACAATGTCTGGGTTCTGGATATGGAAACCCTTTCCTTCAAATTTCAGAACCAGGCCCTCAAAAACCTGACCGGATACACTCCCGAAGAGGCTTTGGCCCGGCCCCTGGAGGTGACCCTGACTCCCGCCTCCTTTAAATCCCTGACAAATGCCGTCTTTGATAGTTTGGGCCGCTTAAAGGAAGGCACCGCCGACTCCATCCTGGTCGAAACCGAAGTGTACAAAAAGGACGGCTCCACAATCTGGCTGGAATCAAGCCTTTATTTTTTTCAGGAGCAGAATAGGCGGTTCGCCCTGGGCATCTCCCGGGATATAACCCGGCGCCGGAAGGCCGAGGCGGAAAAGGAAAAACTTCTGGTCAGGCTCCAAGCGACCCTAGCCGAAAAGGAAAAACTGCTCAAAGAGAACAAGGTTCTGCGCGGTCTGCTTCCCATCTGTTCCAACTGCAACAGGATCCGCGACGATAACGGGGTCTGGCACGAACTGGAAGACTACATCGAAGCCCGCTCCCAGGCCAAGTTCACCCACACCATCTGCCCCAGTTGCGCCAAGCTGCTCTACCCCGAGATCTATAAGGATGGCTGATCGGCTCCTGTCCAGGTCGTCCGCCGGGGGGCGAATGGTCGGGAGTCGACGTTTGAGGAAAGAGGTAAAGGGTAAAGATGAAGGGGCGAGCCGGTAACCGGTAATCGCCGGAAGGATGATCTGTTCGGGCGTCAGGGGGGTGCCGTTCCGGCTGCCGTGTATTAAGCGGAATCCGTTCCTGGCGCCTATTCCATCTCTCTGTCCCCCAGCAACTCTTCGGCCAGGGTATAGGGATCGTTCTCTCCGGTCAGGACCATTGCCAGCCGCTCCTCCCAGGAGGAGTCCGTGGTCAAGGTCTGCTGGACCCGGCGGATGGTCTCTTCCTTGACCAGGTCCAGAACCAGTTCGGTGAAGTGATTCCGCCGCTTGGCCGCCAGAAGGTCGGGCCGCTCCCGAGTCAGGAACAGCCGGTGGGCCTCCAGGGTCTCCATGAGCTCCGACAAACCCTCTCCGGTCCGGGCGCTGATTTTGACGATGCGGGGCGGCCAGTCCCGCTCCCGGCCGGTGAACTTGTTCATCTCCAACATGGAGTTGAGCTGCTGAAGGGTCTGCTCGGCTCCGGGACGATCGCACTTGTTGACCGCCATGATGTCGGCGATCTCCATTATCCCGGCCTTGATGGCCTGGATTTCGTCGCCCAGACCGGGCACGGTGATGACGAAAGTGGTCTGGGCCAATCTGACGATATCCACTTCGTCTTGGCCCACGCCCACGGTTTCGATCAGAATCCGGTCGAATCCGGCCGCATCCAGCACCTGGACTACGCCCTGCACAGCCGGGGTCAGCCCGCCAAAGGCGCCCCGGGTGGCCAGGGAACGAATGAACACCCCCGGATCAGTTGCGTGCTTCTGCATCCTGACCCTGTCCCCCAGGAGCGCCCCCCCGGAAAAAGGGGAGGTGGGGTCCACGGCCACCACGGCCACGGTCAGGTTCTGCTTGCGAAACTCGCCGATGAGCCGGTCCACCAGACTGGACTTGCCCACTCCGGGGGATCCGGTCAGCCCGATGAGATAGGCCTTGCCGGTATGGGGATGGAGTTGCTTTAAAAAGGGTCGGGCCACCTCGGGCTGATCTTCGATCAGCCGCAGCAGGCGAGCCACAGCCCTTACCTTACCTTCCAAGATTTCGGGAACAAGATTCAAAACGAATTACAGCTCGTACAATTCGTCGTCGACCATGATTATCCAGTTGCGTTTCAGAACCTGGCGGGCCTTGGCCGGGGAGGAGACGCCCAGGATAAGGACGGTCTGACCCCCGGTTGCGGTGCCGATGCAGGGGTAGACGTGGTCGACGTTTATATCCGCTTCTTTCAGAGGCTTGAGTATGGCGTTGAGTCCGCCGGGATGGTGGGGCGTCTGGCAGGCCAGAACCTCTCTGGTTTCGGGCTCATAGCCGTTGGTCTTGAGGGTCTGGACGGCCTTTTCCGTGTCGTCGGTTACGAACCGGAGAAGACCCTCACCAAAGGTGGTGGCCACCATCAGAGCCAGCAGGTTGGCCCCGGCCTCGCCCAGCATCTCGCTGAGGGCCGAGAGCACTCCGGGTTTGTTCTCCATGGTAACCGAAACTTGGGTAATGGCCAATTTAAGGCCCTCCTTAACAGGATCCTGAAAAAACCTTTCCTGTTTTTTAGCCCGGGTTACAAAACCAAAAATTTTGTAACCCGGGTAAGCTATTTGATTTATAAAATATTATCACGGGGCCGGCCATGACGACCGGCCTCGGACCCGTTATTCAGCAGCCTGGGAGCCTACTTTCCTTCAGTGATAAAGGCTGCGCCCCGCTCGATGGCCTTGCGGTTGGCCGGGAAAAACTTGTCCTTTCCCTTAAGGGCCGCTTCCATGCCGCTGCAGGTCTCGTCCACGGACATCAGTCCTGATTTTATGCCAAAGGCCCCGATCATGACCATGTTGGCCCCCCGGTCGTTGCCGGCTTCGCGGGCCAGTTCAACCACGGGTAACTGGATCACCTCCACGTCCTGGCGGGAGGGAACCTCATCAAAAAGGGAGGAGTTCAGGAAGATGGTCCCGCCCTCCTTGACCATGGGCTCGAACTTGACCAGGGAAGGGTAGTTCATGGCCACCAGAAAATCAGGAGCCGAGGCCACCGGCGAGGCGATCTCCTTGTCTGACACGGTGACGGTGCAGTTGGCCGTACCGCCCCTCATCTCGGCGCCGTAGGAGGGGAAGTAGGTAACATTCAGGCCCTTGTTCAACGCTCCGTAGGAGAGGACATAGCCCATCAAGAGCACGCCCTGCCCGCCGAAGCCTGCAAATTGTGTCGCTTTGGTCATGACATATCCTCAGTATCCGGTGGTATCTTTGATTACGCCCAGAGGATAGGTTTTAACCATCTCCTCGTTGACCCAGTCAAAGGCCTTCTGGGG
This sequence comes from Desulfarculia bacterium, assembly GCA_963662305.1. Classification (GTDB taxonomy): domain Bacteria; phylum Desulfobacterota; class Desulfarculia. The sequence continues at coordinate 1,999,629 of OY759352.1, forward strand.
CGATACTTTCCAGTTGGTGGGGCAGGGTGAAAGAAGTTCCACCAGGGTGAATCCCAGACCGTCCAGTTGAGCCTGGAAGGCCTTCTTGATGGCCTTGCCCGCTTTTTTGATATCCTTGACCGTGGTCAGGGCGCAACGCTCGATATAGACTGTTCTTTCGCAGACGGCCAGCATCCGGGAGATGTCGATGGGGTTGCCGTCCCTGTCAGCCTTTCTGCCCCCCGGTGCGGTGGTGGCCGCCTGGCCCAGGGTGGTGGTGGGGGCCATCTGCCCGCCGGTCATGCCGTAGATGGCGTTGTTGATGAAAATGGTGGTGATTTTCTCGCCCCTGTTGGCGGCGTGGATGGTCTCGGCCGTGCCGATGGCCGCCAGATCGCCGTCTCCCTGATAGGTCAGGACCAGCTTTTTGGGGTGAACTCTTTTGATGCCCGTGGCCACGGCCAGAGCCCGGCCGTGAGGGGCCTCCACCATATCGAAGTTAAAGTAGTTGTAAGCCAGAACCGCACAACCCACCGGGGGCACGCCGATGGTGCTCTCCCGCATGCCCAGCTCGTCGATGGCTTCCGCCACCAGGCGATGGGCTATGGAGTGACCGCAACCGGGGCAGTAGTGGGTCTCGGTCGCCTGCAGGGCCTCCGGCCTTTCAAAAACCTTTTTCATTGCCGCTTGGCTCATAATTCAACCCTCCGGCCGACTTTGCCGTCGCCGTTGGCCACGGATTCAAGGAACGCCTCCACTTCGGCCGGGGTGGGGATGATCCCGCCCGGAACGCCGTGGAAGAAGATGTCGGCTCTTTCTCCCACCGCGAGCATCACGTCTTCCACCATCTGACCGGCGCAGAGCTCGAACACGGCCACTTTGTCGGCCTTCTCGGCCACGGCGCGGAGTTCTTTCATGGGGTAGGGCCACAGGGTGATGGGTCTGAACATCCCGACCTTGAGCCCCTGCTCCCGCAGTTTGTCAATGGCCGCCCGGGCGATCCGGGAGGCGGTGCCGTAGGCCACCACCACGATCTCGGCGTCGTCGGTCTTGTAGGTGTCGTACCGGATCTCGTTGGCCGTGATGGTCTCGTATTTTTCCATGAGATGCCAGATGTGGCGGAACAGTTCGCCCTGCTGGCCCAGGTACATGGAGAAAAGCTTGCGCGGAGGGCGCCCCTGGCAGCCGGTCAGGAAACAGTCGGGCCGGTCCAGATCCTCCAGAGGGATGGGGTCGGGAAAGACCACCGGCTCCATGACCTGGCCCATGAGCCCGTCGCCCAGGAGCAGTACCGGGGTGCGGTATTTGTCGGCCAGATCAAAGGCAGTAAAGGTCAGCTCGGCCAGTTCCTGGCACCCGGCCGGGGCCAGGACCGGGGTCCGGTAGTCGCCGTTGCCGCCGCCCCTGGTGGCCTGAAAATAATCCGCCGCCGAGGGGGCGATGTTGCCCAGGCCCGGACCGCCGCGCATCATGTTAACCACCACGCAGGGCAGCTCGGTTCCGGCCATGTAGGAGATGCCCTCTTGCTTGAGGGCGATTCCCGGAGAGGAAGAGGAGGTCATGGCCCGGCCGCCGGCCGCGGAGGCGCCCAGGACCATGTTGATGGCGGATACCTCGCTTTCGGCCTGGATAAAAGTGCCGCCGACTTCCAGGAGCCGGCTGGACATGTACTCGGGCAGCTCGTTTTGGGGGGTTATGGGATAGCCGAAGTAGTAGCGGCATCCGGCCCGGACAGCCGCCTCTCCGACCACGTTGGACCCTCGCATCAGAATACGCTTACTGGGCACGGTACACCTCTATCGCTACGTCGGGACAGACCGTGGCGCACATGGCACAGCCGGTGCAGCCCTTGGCCCCTTCCTCGACCTCTTCAACAAACTTAGCCGGTTGGTAGCCTTTCTTATTCAATTCCGCATCAACCACAATCACATGGTTCGGACAAACTCCGATGCAAATGTGGCAACCCTTGCATCTTTCGCGATCAATAACGATCATTCCTTTGGCAGCCAATATCATACTCCCTACTTACGGGTTAAACACTGTTTTATAGGCGATTGGGCGGGGATCTGTCAAGGGGTTGTGAAAATTGGGACCTCAATTCTGAAAAACAGAATTTCCTTATTCCGAAAACATTACTAACCGTTGCCGAAATAGATAAATGTAACAGGATCGCTTTGGGAGGTCGGGCGGGACGGACGAGCAGTTTTTTTGATTTCCCTCTGGACCTCAGGGCAGGGAGAGGTTGTTTTTTATTTTGGCCAGTATAATTTCAACCGGATCGGTAAAAGCGGTGAGGTCGGGCTCAAGTCCCTCCTTCTTTTCCTCTTTGACCAGCTCCGAGACAACCACCGGCGAGTTGGGGCCGGAGGCGCTGCCCTTGTATTTAAGAAATACGCCATCGCTTTTTCTGAACCAGAACTCCGAGGACCAGAAAATGGATTTCCAGCCGTCCAGGGTGACCTTTACCCGGAAGGCTTCGAAGTGCCTGTCCCCGCATTTGATTTTTTTTTCCTCCTGGCGGGTGGCCATCATCTTATTCATGCTGCTGTCGGATGGATTCAGCGCCCAGAATTTCAACATCTCGGCCTCGGGATCATCGGCAAAACCCCTCATGCCGAACTCACGGGACTGGATCCAGGGGGCCGGGTCTATCTCGTGAATCTTGACTTCGCACTTGCCCTTTTTCTCGATGGTGACCTCAACCCTGTTTTCAGTCCTGATTGCCGTGACCTTCTGCTCCTTTTTGGTCTTTTCCCACAGTAGGTTGGAGCCGTCTTTGCCGTTCAGTTCGGAGTAAACCTTGGAGCCGGTGGATGATTCGGCTTTCAGCTTAATAGTCTCGCCGGTTTTTTCCATTACCGCGACCTTGAAGGTCGAAACCTCTCCGCCAATAGTCTCTTTGTATTCCAGGATCTGGCCGGCCAGGGCCGGGAGGGGGACGAGCGCCAGGCAGATAAAGAGGATCAGAACGGTCCGGAGCATATCGCGTATTCTCCTGTAATCATCTTGGTGCTCCGAGATGGGGAACGCGCGATAGAGAGATCGCAGGGTCCTCTGAGAGCCGGGTCACCTGATTAATCAATATAGGAGGTACGAAAATTTGTGTCAACAAAGAGGTGGACCTGTCCGAATTAAAATCAAAAGGGGGGCCGGTACGCCCGGGACAGGTTAAGGAAGGCTTTCCGCAGCCTCAGACCGAGGCCCTGATTCGGTCCCCCGGCTTGACTCGGCCCGCCTTGATGATTTTGGCAAAAATGCCCTCCCGAGGCATGACGCAGTCGCCGACCTGCCGGAAGATAGCGCATTTGGTGTGGCACTCCTTGCCGATCTGGGTAACCTCGGCTTCGGCCTGGGGGCCGATTTCAAGCCTGGTGCCCAGGGGCAGTTCCCACAGCCTGAGCCCCTGAGTGGTCAGGTTTTCGGCAAAATCGCCGGGAGAAACATCCACCCCGGCTTTCCTTATCTTGTTGATGGACTGGATATCCAGAAGGCTGACCTGGCGGTGCCAGTCTCCGGCGTGAGCATCTCCCTCCAGTCCGTGTTCGGGTAGCAGGAGAGCCTCCGGCACGTTGTTTTTTTTGATTCCCTTGCGCCGGCTGACCGATACGGCCAGGATGGTTCCTTGCGTCATGCATTCAGGACTGCTCATGGTTCCCTCCCTCTCACAATCGATTCTCCGCCTGGGAGAGTAAAGTTTACCTGGTAATGGGAGCCGGGCAACAAAAGTATGGCCCGGGACCCTTCTAAGTTTGACAAGCAGAGCCTGGGGTGGTATCAACATGTTCCGTCGGGACGTGGCGCAGCATGGAAGCGCACCTGAATGGGGTTCAGGGGGCCGCTGGTTCAAATCCAGTCGTCCCGACCATTTTTCGGTAAGAATTTAGGGGAGTTAGGTTAACATGCCTGGCTCCCCTAAATTTATCTCACCTGATATAATTATACAGAATTATACCCAATTATAAGGGTTAGAAGCTACTACTAGCGACCTATTAGCGACCTGGAAGCCACGGCCAGGGCCCAGGACATGGGGCTTTCTGACACCGGCCAGGGTCGAGAAAGCGACCTGAGAGGGGAGGGGGTAGCCGTATCGGCCACCGGGATTAGGTCGCTAGGTCTAGCGACTTGGAGGGGAGCAAGGCCACCACGGCCAGGGGTGCCCCCGGCTTTTTTAAAACGCTAAAGAGTCAAGAAAAAATTCCTTGACAAGGTGAACCACCTACGCTATATTTGTTTTCATGTAGAGGGGCCAGGACCGAAGGCCCGGAACCGGTCCACTTTCGAGGGGATAGTATGCAGTTTTCGACTCCCGAATTATCAGAGATTTTCGGCCTTGACCGGAACCGAGTCCAGGGCTGGTTAAAGGCCGGATGGATCACGCCATCAATTCAACAAGCCAAGGGCACGGGGACCAGGAATGTTTTTTCACTGGAGGATGCCTATATCTTTGGCGTTTTTGTGCAGTTCGTCCTGCTCGGCTATGATCTGGGAGACGCTGCGGTATTGACGAGCGCGGTTGAGGATAAAGGGGTTTCTTATTACGCCAGCAAGGGAACCAAATTCATCTACGACTCGCATAAATACCCAGCCGGAAAAATGAGCGGCATGGGTGGATCGATTTCATCCAGGACAGCCGAAGAAGCATTAAGGCTTAGCGCGGTCAACATAGCCGAGGTGAAGCGGGTGGTTGATGAGTGGGCCCGGGTTAATAAATAGGCCCGAGGGCCTTTTTTTGTGAACTGGATAGATGAAGTAAATCACCTTCGCAAAGGGAGGGGAGAATGAATTTGAAACTGAAAAGCGCCATTATCGGGCGGTTCGGATACCAGGTGGACTTTGCGGAACATTTGGGGGTGACCGAGGCAGTCGTCTCCAGGGTCGTGAGGGGGCGCCGTGAGCTATCAAAAGAGGATCAAAAACGGTGGGCCCGGATACTTGGCGCCGAACCGTCCGACCTGTTCAGGTAGGTTCATGGGCGCATTCAATAAACGCCATGGACGGCGCACCCGGATTCTCGTTAAGGCCCTGGCCACGTCTCCGGATAGTTATGGGCGCGAGCTGTGCCGGATCGTGGAAGGCGCGGCGGGGCGGGTCCTGGCTGAGGTTGGCCGGTTTGATTGCTACGCCTGGGGCCACGTTGAGCGCCTGGTTCAGTCCGTCCAAGTCACATCGTCCATGCTTTTGCCAGGGCTGATCCGAGAGGGCGAGACCGAGGCGGAGGCCTGCGAACGCCTAACCCAGACCATCCGGGGCGACCTTGGGCAGGCGGCCCTGGGGCTGGTGGAGCCGGAATATCGGCGGGCGGTCGAGAGAAAATTGATGTGTAAACCCGACAAGGTGAACGGCGCATACGTGTTCATCAGAGGGGCTGAGGATGCTATCTCCCAGCGATAAATTTCTCCTCAATTTAAACGAGGTCGGGGAGTTGATCAATTACCATCCCCAAACCTTGAGAAACCTCATGTCAAAGGGTGAGCTTCCCTTTCCCTACGTGAAGCAGGGACGGAAGGTTCTGGTGGCGCGGGCTGATTTGGAACGCTGGGTCAAAAGCCTGACCAGGATTCGGGGCGCGGCCCAGGAGGGCCAGCAATGAGCGCGGATGGCCCCGGAATTAAGGGAGGAGCTTTCCAACTGGCGCGAAAGATATTTACGTCTCCGGTCTGGAGTCGAGACGCCGACACCTTCCGGCTTTTTGTCTGGATCGTTGGAAATGCCAATTTCCGGGACACCGAGGCTGAATCCCGAGGCGAACTGATGACAAGCCATAGCGAGCTGGCCCAAGCCCTGATCACCTATCAGCGTAACACACCGCTCATTTTATCTATAAAACAGATAAGAGACCGTCTCAAATGGTTGGTCAGTGAGGGAATGATTAAGGCCACCCCAATTCAAAGCCAAAAAAGACGAAAAGTCAGGGGGTCGGTCGGGGGGTCGGGCACCCCTAAAAGTCAGGGGGTAAAGTCAGGGGGTGGGGTCCGAATAGTAGTTGTAAACTACGACACTTACCAGACATTGGATAATTATAAAGTCAGGGGGTTCGGTCAGGGGGTTCGGTCAGGGGGTAAGTCCGTGAAGGGTCACCCTACACAAGACAAGGCCCCAGAATCATTGACGAAAACTGACCCTAAGAATGTATTAAAAGAATGTATAAGAAAAGAAGAGGAACGGACGCCTTCGGCCGTCCTTCCTGATTTGAAAAAGCGATACCCGGACCGGGATCTGATCGAACGCACCCTTGCGGCGCTCCGGTCCACCCGGAAATCTGGAAAAATCGCCGACTCTGTTCTCTGTAACTTCCTGAAATCATGCGCTAAATATCCGATTGAGACGGTCGAGGGAGCCTTTCGGACCTACCTCGACAAGGAATATCACAAGCAGGGCAAAACCGAGAGGTATTTACTTGGAATTATTCGCAATTTCAGAATTGAGGATATCAACCCAGACCTGGCCATAGAAATCAAATATACCGTTGTCGACCCCGTAGCCCTGGAGATAGCCAAGCGAGGTAACCATGCGAAATAACATGAAAATACCGGCCAACCCGGAAGCCGAGGCGGCCGTTGTGGGCGCAGTCCTGAATGATCCGGCGATCCTTGACGAGATCCGGATTGATCCTTCCGCCTTCTGGGACGTTCGGGCCCGTTATGTCCTCGAGGCAGCCCGGAGCCTGGCCGACCGGGGGCAGCCGGTCACGCCTTCCAGCCTGACCGAAAGCCTAAAAGCAGCGGGCAAATACGAAAAGTCAGGCGGCGGCGCTTTCATCGCCGACCTTTTGACGGCGGGGTCTGGACTTTCTCCTGGCCTGATTCGGCCCGATATTGAGACCATCCGCGAAAAGGCCAAGCTTCGGGCACTCCTGGAACTGGCCGATGGGATCAGAGCCCAGGCCCAGGCACCGGGGGCCGATCCAGTCGAAATCTTAACCGTGGCAGAGGCGGGGGTATTCGCTCTTGCCGACACCGGCCAAGGTTCAGGCGGGCCGGTTTCGATTGGAGAGGCAGCGGCGGAGGCCTTTACGGCGATCGAACAAAGGCAGGCCCAAGGCGGAGCCCTGTCCGGTTGCCCTTCGGGGGTCTACGCCCTGGACGGCCTGACCGGGGGCTTCCAGCCGGGGGAGCTTGTTATCGGCCCAGCGGCCACGACCTCAAGCGGCAAGACAGCCTTAGCATTGCAATTTGCTGAAAATGCGGCCAAAAGTGGATATCCGGCCTTGTTTTTCAGCCTGGAAATGAGCCGGACGCAGCTGGTCCAGCGGTACATGTCAAATTGGGCGGACTTGGGCGGCCACTGCCTGAAAATGGGAACAGTCGATGAGGCGGGGTGGTCCAGGCTGATCGATTCGGTGGGCCGGGCGCATAAAACCCCTATTTTTATTGACGATTCCCCACAATTGCATATTTCCGAGGTCCGGAGCCGGGCCAGGGCGGCCAAAAGAAAACATGGCATAGGCTTAGTAATTGTCGATTATTTGCAGTTAGTTAAGGGAGATCGGCAGCGGGGCGATACCAGGGAGCGAGAGGTCAGCTCGATCAGCGCCGGGCTCAAGAGCATGGCCAAAGAATTGAGTCTTCCGGTCGTCGGCCTGGCCCAGCTCAACAGGTTGATCAACCAACGCCCAGCCAGGGACCGAAAACCCCGATTGTCAGACCTTCGCGAGAGTGGAGCCCTTGAGCAAGACGCTGATATTGTTCTTCTTTTAGACCGGCCAGAAACCCACAACCCCACCCCGGAGAACCGAGGCAAGGCCGTGTTGATTCTCGCGAAACATAGGAATGGACCGACCGGGGCCTTTCCCCTGATCTGGCGGCCCGAGAGGACCCGTTTCGGCAACCCCATGTCAGGAGGAGAGCATGTCCGAGCCGCATGATGACAATCCCAAAAACTCGACCGACTCCACGACCGGCCCAGGCGACACACAGCCCGGGCCGGAGTCGTTAGAGGAACGGATATTCCAAGAGTGGGTGGGGCTACTGGCCGAGCGGGTCCAGGCGGCCGAGGCCCGGGGTGATGAAGTGGAGGCCATGAGTTGGCTGAGGGAAATCAACCGAGCGGTTCATGCCAAGAAACGCAGACTGGAGGAGGCCGACCGTGAACGCAGCTGAAATTTTAGGAAACCTGGAGGCGGTCGGCGGTCGGCCCTTTCTGAAGGGAAACAAGTTTCTCTACAGGGCGGACCAGCCCTTGGGAGCGGATTTGGTCCGGGAGATCAACAGGCATAAGCCGGGACTGGTTGAGGTCATGAAGCAGCGGGAGGATGACCGGTCCGGACTGCTTCCCGACAGCCTCAAAGATCACCTAAAGCCCCACCAGGAGGGCAGGGTTTTTGCGGCCCTTCGCGGGACGGATAAGACGGCCCTGGACGCCGGGGCCGGCCTGAGCCCCTGGACCGGGATACCCAGAAAAGAGGCCGGGGACATAGACCTTGCGGACATGGTTTGGAGCCGGGCCCGGAAGGACCCGGCCAGGTGGCGGGCGGTCTATGACTCCCTACAGCAGGCCCATTTTGAAATCACAGTGACCCCAGGCGCGGGGCAGACGGCGCGGGCCTTGGTGTGGATCTTCTCAACTTGCCAGGCGGCCCGGGAGGTTGCCCAGGACCTGGGGTTGATCCAGGCCCGGGAGGGCGACCAGCTGCAGGAAGGATTTAGACGATTCAAGATTGCGTTTCACGCAACAAGATAGAGGCCGAATGGCCGAAGGAGCAGACATGAAAACGAGATTTACCGTCCAAGTCCAGGACCATGGCGAGAGCACAGAGGAGCAGCCCGGGGTCAGGATCGAGGTCAAGGGCAGCCTGCTTGACTTGATGGCCGGCGCGGTTCCGGCCGAGGTGAACAGGCCCGGGGACCTATTCCTTGAAACAATCAACCCCGCCTTAGTCTGAGGCCGGGCGGAAAGGAGATCAAAAATGCGATTCGGACCAGAAACCAAGGCCCAGGCGGTCGAGGTTGAACTTACGAGAAACGGGCAAGGGGTTGTCCTGCGGCTCTTGATCGACAACGGCCAGGAAAAGCCCCGGTGGGCTGAGGCCAATATCAATCTTCGTGAAATGCTGGGCCGTGAATCGGCGGGATGGCACGGCGGCGGCCCACGGCCTGACGTGAAGTTGCAATTTCTGCCCGTTGGCTACCAGCCCCAGGGCCAGGATCAGGCCCAGGAGCCCCAAGAACACGAACCGGCGCTGGCCAAGAGGAAGGCCAAGCCGAAAAGGAGCAAAAACCATGAATGACGTTTTCACCACGCCTTGGGCGATCGAAGAGAAGAGCCTGAGCGCCCTTGTTGCCCAGGCGGATAGGTTCCATCTCGAGGTGGCCTCGCCTGGCCAGGTACGGCGGCGGTCTTCCAACATGACCGAGCAAAACAAGGTTGCCGTAATCCAGGTTCACGGGCCCATGTTCACCCACCACAACTTTTTCGTGGACCTTCTGGGCGGAACCGTCCTTGACGACCTGGACGCCGATATTAAGGCGGCGGTCGGCGACAAAACCATCAAGGGCATTCTCTTGAGCGTCGACAGCGGCGGCGGCCAGATCAACGGCCTTGCCGAACTGAGCCGGACCATTCGCGAGGCCAGGAGCAAAAAGCCCATTGCGGCCTATATCTCCGGTTCTGGCGCTTCCGGGGCCTACTGGATAGCTTCGGCGGCCAGCCGGATTTATGCCAGTGAAACCGCGATCTTGGGGTCAATCGGGGTTGTCTCGACTTACATTGACCGGAGCGAGCAGAACGAGCGGGCCGGGGTCAAGGTGATCGAAACAATCAGCTCCATGTCACCCCGAAAGAGGCTGACCCCCACCAACGATGAAGGCCGGGAGGAGGAGCAGCGGCTTGTTGACTCCCTGGCCCAGGTTTTCATCAATGCCGTTGCTGAGAACCGCAACACCACGCCTGAGCGGGTGATAAGTGACTTCGGCGGCGGCGGTGTCCTGGTCGGTCAGAAGGCGGTTGACGTGGGCCTGGCCGATGGCCTGGGCTCATTCGAGGAGGTCTTGGCTTCCCTGAGCGCGGGCAAACTTCCCGAGCCCCAGAAGCAGACCCGGAAGGCCGACTTCATGGGCATGGTTGCGGCCCACCAGGCGGCCCACGGGTCCACCTTGGGTGAGGCCATGCTTGCCGTTGCCAGGACAAACCCGGAAGCCTACGAGGCCCACGAGTTTGGGCCACAGGAGCAGGCCCAGGACGAGCCCCAGACCACCAGCCGGGAGCAGCCCCAGGGCGGGGACAGCAGGTGGTTCGAGAACCTGGTCGTAACTCTCCGGGAAAGCCGGGGATTGACGAGGGACCAGGCGCTTATGGCGGCGGCCCGGAGGGCACCCGAAGCCTACCGGCGATTCATGGAAAACGGCCTGGCCGGATAGGGGGCACCATGGACCACCTAACCCTAATCGGCGACGCGTCGGCCCTGGAGGACCTGATATCCAAAATTCAGGAGGCCAGAGACGCCGGGAAGATATCACTTGAACAGGTTCGCAAGATCCTTCTCAAACTTCGCTCGAACCCGTCTGAGATGATTTGCGTCAACCTCGACCCTGGTCTTACACCGGGGACAAATGAGCGTCGGGTTACGTTCGAGCCGTCGAAGGGTCTCCTTGATCTTGTGGCCACACTCACAGGGGATATCGATCACGGTATCATCAAGTAGACCGGCCATAAAACCTCCCACAATTAGGTAATAATCACCCTTACCACAGGAGAAAAGACCGTGGCAAACAATGAAAAAGTCGAGGCGTTGCGTCAAGAAATCCTGTCCAGGGCGGCCAAGGAAAGCAAGCCCCTGATCAAGAAGATCGAGAATATCAAGGGCCGGATTGCCCAGCTTGAGGGCCGGGTCCAGGAGACCGGCCAAAAGGCCGAAGGGCTCAAGGCCAAGATCGGCCAGCTCCGGGACAAAGCCTTGTTCGCGCTCAAAGGCGGCGATGACCCGTTGCCGGAACTGCGTAAGATGGCCGACTCAGAGCGCGACCTGGAGGCCCTGAGTACCCTGCCCGGCTTGAACGCGGAGGCGCTTGAAAGCCTTCAGGAGGAGCTGGACCAGACCCGGGGCCGACTGCATCAAGTCTTGGCCCACGCGGCGGCGGAAATCAGGACTGAGCAAAGCCAGGCCTGGACCGAGGAACTATCCGGCCTCGTGAACGACCTGGAGGACTGGAAAGCGGCGGTTGAGGGTGTCTCTTTGTGTGGGATCATGCCTCACTACAATCCCACGGCAAAGCCTGGTTTCGGTCACAATGACCGACTCCTGCGGCTGGAATGCTTGAACCCCGGAGTCAGTCGGGAGCTTGGCTGGCTGTTCCGGTAAAACCACACCGGGCCGGGTTGTCTTGGAGATGATCCGGCCCAAGGGCCATTTCACAGGACGATTGACGGTTACGGGTCCTCCCAGAGGCCCCCCACATCACGGGTAATGCGAAGGCCCCGAGCTTTTCCCAGCGGTAGAAAATTTTCATGCCTTAACTTAACTCCAAAAGGAGCCATTATGGGAGACATAATCACCAAAAGCAGGCTGGCCCAGCTGATCGGAGTCAGCAAGGCGCGGATCAGTCAATACGTCCGGGAGGGAATGCCGGTTCGGCCCGATGGGAAGCTGAACCAAAGGGAGGTTTTGAACTGGATAGATGACTGGATTGCTCCACCCGATAAGCCCCCTGCCAGCAAGAGAGCCGAGGTCCGCCAGCTTGAAAAGGAATTCGATACGGTAGTTGCGGCGGCCCAACTGGAGGGCATGCAGGACGCGGTAAACGCCCTGAGACGGCCCGGAAACATCGAGGCCGTATGTCTCATTGCCCGGGCCCTGGGATGCAGCCCGATGCAGATTTACGGCCTGGGCAGATACTACGATTTTCTTTTGTCGCAGTGGATACCGACCGAGAGCGAAAACGACTCCGTTCTTGAAATTTATGACGATCCAAACTGGCGCGAGGTCATGCCCAAAGGAACCCGGATCACGCCCAAGAAATGGCATAAAGAGGTTGAGGAATTGATCAAGGTGGCGGGTCTTGGAGACGAAGAATAACAGTTAAGCGGGGGTTAAATAGTTAAGCCACGGTTAAATAAGTTAAGGCGCCTGATCCTGGATGGACAGACCGGTTTTCTTTGCCCAGCTTCCCCACCGGGCCCGGCTGCGGTCACACCCCGGGAGCGGCCATCATGCGGCCGGGCCCCTTCCCAGGCAGAGGAGACAGGGGGCGGGCGACAGGTGGGCCGGATTAACCTGAGATGGGCCATTCTTTAGCCAGAACGTCCGGCACGGGATTTTCCCTGGCCAAACTGGGAGCGGTTGCAGTGAGTATCTGGCACGGTCCAAGCCGGAGCCGTCCAAAACCGAGGTTGTGGTTGACTTCCGAAACCTACCCAGGGGGGCCAGGGGGATGCCCGGGCCCTTGTTAAAAGGCTCTGGGGTTCCTATAGGTCGCAAATCGCCTTCCGGTTGGATATTCTAAAAAATATGAGCCAGATAAATGAGATAGCAAAGAGGCCAATAATCCAACCCAGAAATGCATAGATAGGCATCTGAAAAATAATCAAGTTATTCAAAGACCATCTTCCCTGAAGAATCAACCTTGCTAATGGATTAATACCGCTGGCATTGCAAAGGCTGAACGAAACCAAACATATTCCCCAAACAAACGACCAACCCAACCACAAATATTTTAAGAATTCCATAGCTCCCCCCATTGATGCATCTTGCGAACGCCTCCTTTTTACTATCTCCAATAATACCTTTGCAAGGGCAATTAAATGATTTTTGGGAACGAGGCATTGATTTTCATTGTTATGGCGATGATTGACAACAGCCGTTCAATTGGTCCAGAATGTTGCTCATGCAATTCAACAAGACTGTATGGGGAGCATTTTGGAATATTGTATTTGGTGTGATGAATCAGACAGGAAGGGACAGCGATTTTCTAATTTTTACGGAGGCGCTTTGGTTGAATCCTCAAACCTAGAGGAGGTTGTAACAAAACTTGAAGAAGCAAAGACCTCTCAAAATATGTATGGCGAGGTTAAATGGCAAAAAGTTACCGCAAACTACTTAGAAAAATATAAATCACTAATGGATATATTTTTCTCGCTAATGAAGTTCGGGAAAATAAAGTCCCGAATAATGTTTACTTCTAACCAAGTCGTTCCGGTTGGTTTATCGCGTGAACAAATTGATAAAGAATATTTTTTATTATACTACCAATTCATAAAGCATGCCTTTGGGTTAAAGATGGCACCAACTCACAACCCTGGGGCGTCTTTACGTATTAATTTTGATAAACTTCCTGACAAAAAAAATAGAATAGTTGAATTTAAACAGTTTATTTTTCGATTGAATGGTGACTTTAACGGCATAAATATCACACTTCCCTATGATAATATTTCAGAGGTGGATTCTCATGATCACGTGGTTCTACAATGCATTGACATTGTAACGGGGGCTATGAGTTTTAGATTGAATGAAAAGCATTTAGTCAAGCCAACGGGGCAATTCAGGCGTGGGAAGAAAACAGTTGCCAAGGAGCAATTGTATAAGCACATTAATAGGAGCATTATTGATCTGTATGATGGGTTTAAATTTAATGTTGGGATAAGTACTGGAAAGAAAGATGGGCAGATGAGCCCCTGGAGCATGCCATATCGGCATTGGCGATTCATGCCAAAGGATAGGGAAATCGTTTGCAAAAAATAGAAAGCCCCGCCAGCCTACATGTATCTCCCAGGTGGAACCTGAGGCTTCGGCAAGCTAGGACTTTCTAATAAAGAGAATAGAGCCTCATTTTTTCTCCTGTCAAGCTTTTTCTACTATCACTTGTCAATTTATTCCGGCCTCCCCAAGATGTGGTAGTGGAAATCTTCATTGACCAACTATTGCTCTGGAAAATTGCCTGCACCTTCTGTTTTTTCTCCACTCCCACGGCGGGATAGGCTTGGGCAGAGCCCAGAGGCCCCGTTTCTGCTTCCGGGCTTTTTTCTCTTCATGCTCACAGACCCCGCATTCGGGAGCGTATTTCCTGAACCACCAGGCATGGCCTGATTCAATGAGGTGAATATTCAGGGAGAGCCCATGGCGGGAGAAGACTTCGGCCAGGAGGCGGCCGTTTCGGTCCTTACCCCGAGGGGCGATCCTGACCCGGTGACCCTGGATCAGTAGCCGGAGGCTTTCGGCGGCGATCTTACCATAGGGTTGGTCCAGCTCGGGCGCGTCTATTTCGATAAGCCGAACCCGGATATCCTGACCGGCTTCATCCCGGACAACAATGCTGTCTCCGTCAATAACCCGGACCACCACTCCCCACCAGGAGCGGCCAGCCCAACATGTAGTTGTCAGGCCCAGGACCAGACAGATAAGGGTTGCCTGAAGGATCAAGCCCCGGGGGCGGATCGGTCTTTCCTTGCGGCCCGGTTCCATAGCCAGAGGATAACCCACCTTGCCGGGCCATGGCCAGGACGATCACGGGAGGCTATATCTCACAATGAGAACCGACTACCCCAAGCAATTGAACAGTCACCTGATTCATTTGTTCTTTCGTTGGGCCCGTTGTATCAGCACGGCGGGCACGGCCAGGAGCAGGGCGGGGAACCTGGAGTATATCGGCCAGCTCGGCATAAGGCAGGATAAGACGACCCAGACGCCGGACTTTCGCGATATGGCAAGCCTTGGCGCGGTTGTGGTCAGCCTGATCGAGCTTGCAGCTAAATGTTGCTGGTTGATCGATTTTCAAGAATAGGATAATAAATCCTTGAATTGAACGGTAACAGCTATCGTCGCAAAAACCGGATGGCCAAAAGGTAGAACCTTATTATTAACACCTCAACTGGCATACTTATATTCTGTCCATGTGGCAATTTATTGTAAAAGTATTATGACATATACTAATCTATGGGTATGGACCCGTAGGTAACGCCTTCATCACTATTTTTGAAACATCATTTGGTGTTGGGACTTCATAGCTGCTGTCAACCCTTTTTCTTACTTTACAGAGCCCATAGAGTAAATCCGCCACAAGCATGCCAGATTCACGGAATTGGGCCCTCATTTTGCGAGCGCTGCCTATTCCATGCCGTTGCCCAAATTCAAAATTTGCCATCCGTTTAAAATCCTTGATCTGGTTAAATGTAACGCCCATATCATCTGCTAGTTCACGCCAGCCAATGGCCCCTGCCTTCAAGAGCCATTCCATCCCTCTATACATATAAAATATAGATTCTACCGGATTGAGAAGAGCGTGGTACGCATCGTCAGCAGCCCTTCTGAATAAATCATTTTGACATATAAACCGATACCAATCAGTGAAAGAGTTGGTTCCCTCATCCGTCTCGCTTTTTTCGATATCACGAAGATCTAAATGAGTGATAAAATTTACCTCATCAGATTCAATATTATTAAATATAACTCTTCCCATGGATGTTGCCTTGAACAACCCCAAACCGCCCAAAAACAAAGCTGTAACAACCCTATTCACCATAAAATGACTATCTGCACACTCGTCCTCAAAATCAGAACCTAAACCAGTACCAATTCTTATCAAATATGCTCTGGTGCCTCCGCAATTAATAAACCATTCTATACAAGTTTCTTTTTCAATATAATGAATATCAAGTTTTGGCACAAAAAAGCCCCAATCATTTACTAAACTAAATACTGATGTCACAATATCTATCATATCGAAAATACTCCTAAGGCTAAGCAGTAATTAGATGTATGGGTTGAAATTACGGATCGACATAAGGCTTCCATTTTTAAAAGCACATCCACTATAATTAACATATTCAACTAAGCTTTCATTTTAAGAGGCTGCAACTGTTTCTAAATATGGTTGCGAATTATTTTGGTATCCAATATTTTCCTGATCTATAAATACTCCACTATCGGATAATTATGAGTAACTCTGCCCTCCCCAACACTACATCTCCCAGTCCTTACATTTTTCAAATCAGATCGGGGCACCAATAATAGACATAATGTTCATTGGAAACCAATGTTTTACTGCCCCTTATACGAAAAACAATGTGGATAAGGCAGCTTAATTTCTGCTAACTTTTAGATGAAAGTTAACCCATCAAGAAGAGCCTCAGAAAATAGATCTCAAATTGACAAGCATTTTTTTAAAAAACGAATAGCGTCAAAACAATTTTGGGGTGTAGTCCCGCTACGTAGTTCAACCACGCACAACGTTTCTGGTCCTATATGATCTTGGATATCATATTCGTTGAAATTATCCTTATTAGGAGGGACATGATCATTTGATAACCCATCTACTCCATGCAGATGAAATCCAAGACAATATTCTCCATAACGATCAAGCCATTGTCTATTTTTCCATAGACCGATATTTTCTAAAATTTTCCCATGGCCATAGTCATGCCAATATCCAAGATTTGCCGAACCAACCTCCGTTAAAATAATATGCAGTGAATCAAAATCGGGGATGCAATGATGATAGCATCGGTTTTCCAAGGCAATTTTTATGTCATCGTTATTAGAACAAACTTCTCTTATGCTTTTTATTGAGTTTTCCAAATAGGGCTCTAACGTTTTCAAGTTGTTTTTCTGCTGCCTCAGGAACATATCCTTCAGCTCATCAATACTTATTTCTTCATTATGGCATAAACGATAATTCTGAATCAATCGGTATAAATTATTTAATCCTAGATCATTTGATGCAACCTCATTGACTCCTGCATGAACAATGACCAATTTTACACCTAACGCTCTTGCGGTTCCAATTGTTGCATTTAATAACTCGACACCGTATCTTCTTTTTTCAGCATCAGTAGATGCAAGATAATCTCCATAAATATCAGAACGTAAATTATTAAAATTACAACAAACATTGTGAAGGCTACTTATTCCAACATTATACTTGGCAATTAGAGTTTTTAGAACAGACACATCAACAGGACTGACATGGGGGCTAAGCTCATAATTTTTGATCCCCAATTTTGAGTATGTACTGAGATTTTCTTCTAAGGCTATAGACCCACCCTCAAACACAGAGGTTGACAAAGATATCATTTATCAATTTTCTCCTTAAAAACACTAAATATCTTTTCAACTGTTTTTATCCAGAATCTGAATATGTATTTTTGAGAAAGGTTTTTGCTAAAGAAACCGATCCAAGGAAAAATCACCAACAAAACAAAAAGGGACAGAAAAACTAAAAAGAACAATAGATCCTTGTCCGATTTTCTGTAAATATAAAACAACGACATTACAACAATTAAAAAAATACATATCGAACCAATCATTGAATAAAGAAGCAATTTGCGATTATCACTTCCATTATCCTTATCGCTTCTTTGAATGACCTCTATTTTTTGAGAATTATGTATATCTTCAACGGTTTGTTTATTAGCTTCATGCATATTCTGTTTTATGTTGATATCTTTGCTATTGGTAATGTTGCCAATATATTGTTTTTTCGAATAACTCATAATCATGCTCCTCAGGAAGGCTTTCTTGCAATCAATCGGCATAAACTATGTTCATGTTCTTCGTCACAAGATGGGTGGGTCTCTGAAATAATCCCATTCTCGAAATCGATAATTTCCCAGTCGCTGTAATAAGTTTTAATCAACTCGTCAAATTTTAAAAATGTAGGTTCAAGATACCCCTGTGCAGGCGGAACCGGCAAATCATCAGTAAATGTGCAAACAACATTAATTCCTCCCGGCAATGTCAAATCATGCATTTTCTTGATAGCAGCATTAATTTCATCTTTTGTGCGCAAGGCGTGAAGTAAGCCATAGGCTACTATTAAATCGAATTTATCTGAAAATTCAAACTTAAGAACATCACCTCTAATTATTGTTATCTCATCACCCAATTTTTCTTCAATTACCCAATCAATAAAATTCCTTATTGCATGTACAGAGACATCAATTGCAGTTACAGAAAAACTGTTTTTAGCAAGGTAAATCGAGTTTTTTCCCTCTCCTGCCCCCAAGTCTAAAGCTTTGCCATTGTTAATATAATTTATGACTTTTTTAACAAACTTCGCTGGCTCTCTTCCCCATGCACAAGGTGAAGACATATACTCAATGTCATACTGTCCCTTGCCTTTCTCGATCTTCATTTCATCACCCCTTAATTTCGTCATTAAAATATTGGATTGCCCTCTTAGTTTCCAAATCCTCTACATGAATTATATTTCTAATTCTATCTGCTGCTCTTTCAGCTCTAAGGCGCCCCAACCCATAAATTGCCCTCACTCTAATTATGTTGCTAAAATCGTCTAAGCACTCTATCAACCCTCCAATCGCAGTCTCACCACCTAACTCAGACAATGCGTATACAACTCTCTCGCGGATGTCCTCGTCTGGATGATAAACAAATTTTATTAACTCTTCGGCACTAGAAGGTTCACCTATGTTTTGTAAGGCAACAATTACGTTACATAAGCTTAGCCCAGAAAATTCATTGAGACATTTGTGCAATGCCTGAACAGCAGAAGCCTGTTTCATATTTCCCAATGCAGATATCGCTGCGTCCCTTGCATCCTGACTCTCGTCATTATCTATAAAGTCAATCAAAAGGTTAACAACTTCATCGCTATCAAAATATGAAAGCCTCTCTATGGCTTTTATTTTTGTCGAAGTGTTGCCGTCAACCAGACTTTCTATTAAGTTATTTCTTGAAACAGTAGCCTCCTGCCTTTGCAATGCTATAAAAGCAGCCTCCCTTACGTTTGATGCGGTATCATTCAAAAGCGTGCTAAGCGCTGACTCAACATTTTTGGAGGCAATTTTCCCAACACAATAACATGCGGACTCCCTGACATAACTGATGCTATCAGACAATCCCTCTATATAAACGTTTATATATTTCTCATCAACGTGCTCGCCTAAAACCTCGAAAACAGATTCTCTAACAAAAGAATTAGGATCATCCGAGCATTTTGATATAGCGTCAACAGTAGAGGAGTCTCCAAAGAAACCTAAAGCGATAATCGCTCTCTTTCTTAATCTAGCATCAGAATGGTTAAGCATTCCGATCAATAATTCTCTAGCCTCAGAGGTTTTGCTTTTCCCAAGCAGTGAAATACCCTGAAGCTTAACTAAAACCTCTTCATCCTCAAGAGCCAAGCGTCCATAATCAAATAGTTGCTTTGGCTGAAAACAATAGACCATGCCCGCATAAACAGCAGATCTAATCAATACTTCCGGATCAGATGTTAGCTTATGCAAAATTGTTGAGATTTCTTCTGGAAAAAAATTGAGAGAATATTTTAGAAATCCCCACCTAATGTTCACTCGTACATTAATATCAGATATCAATTTAAATATATGCTTTTTTATTTTGGAAGGCATAGACTCTTTAACCAAGCTATAAATGTCAGCATCGAATAAATTTTTGTCAATAGAACCTTTCTTAAAATAGTCGTATAAGTATTCAAACGATTCTAAACTATTGTGAATCAAAAACATAAATACTTCAGCTTTCTTTAAGTACTTTCTATTGTGCTCCAACAAATGCTTAATGAAGATATTTGCAATTTTATCGAAGGGTATGTTCTTAAAGCGTCTAATGATATCCCTGTTTTCACTTCTCGACCCACATTCTTTTAGACTGAGTGCAAGAAAAATAGTCTCTACTACGGTTAACTCAATCTCATTTATCCAGGGTTCAACAACTTCCAATCGATCCTTTCCCATAAAAATGTCGTAACGCACCCACTGTGTAACACCTTCAGCGACCAAGTCATGAACACCTTGAATGCGGTCAGCGGCAAGGTATCTACTCTTTACAATTTCAATCATTGCATCATGACATAACATATATGCTGACTTTTTAACCGGGAGAACAAGTTTTACACCAATTAGAGAATCTATCAACTCATTAACATATCCCTGGTCATACCCCTCTAATTGGCTCACCAAGTCTGATAAATTTACACATCTGGTTGTTCCTTTTGTACCGCACAAAAATTTTAGAACCTTCAAAAGTTCCCCTCTCTGGTAAGCGGGAAAAGCTACCAGCTTTTTATCTAAAAAGCTTCCATATATACCATCAACTCTCCCTAATCTTTCATAGGCATCAAATCCAGTGATTTCTTTGCCTACAATCTCATCAAAAACAGCGCTGCAAACAAGTTGTAATTCTAATGGATTTACTTCTCTATTTATACTCAAGTCTCTAAAAATATGTGTCCTTAATTTTTCATCGAAAATAATCCCGCTTTTTTTTGAGCAATATTCGAAAAGGTCATTACACGCATCGTGACTAATTCCTGTTAGACTAAATATTTCACTGAATAATCTTGGTAAGTTTTTCAAAAATCCTACCAGCTTATAGAGATATGTATCCCTAACACTTAAAATAACATTTACTTTAAAAATTGATTGATATGCTAAAAGGCACAATGAAAATAATATTTTATCAAAACTATTTATATTAGGTGAATCAATTATGTTTTCCACTTGGTCATAAATAAATATAACATTACTTTCTATCTGATAGCCTTCAAAAAGCCTGTAAATATTTGTGTCAAACAATTGCTTATCTTCATTTGAAAGTTTCAAATCTACAGAAACGGTATTAATTGTTTGATTTATATCAACTTTCTTTGATGACAAAATATCGCCAACACTCTGTTCGTGTGTACCATTTTCAGCATAGCTTTTTCGTTTAACTCCACTAACTTCAACACTTGATTTTATTGATTCAACTAAGATATCAACTGTTTGTCCAGGAAGGGCTTCCTCATATATAACTACGCTGCCGTTCTCAACTAAATATGGACACAGACAGGCTTTAAAAAAAGAAGACTTCCCAACACCAAGAGGTCCAGAAAAAATTTGAACACTGTTTTCAGAATCATCTAAATGACTACAGAAGGACTTCAAATCTTCATTTCGGCCAACACATAACCATGAGTTAGCAGATGAAATCGTACGAAAGGGAGAAAACGGATTGCTCTTATTGCTCACAGAAGTACCTATTTATTTGATCTAGAGCTGAATACACAGATTCTTTCCCAATTTGTCCAGCTACCGCTTTTTCATTCAAAAGAGCTATATTCAGGAACAATTCTAAACCTTTCTCTTGAAGTATTCGTGGTATTAGGCCACCAAGGTCGTTCACATTTTCTGGAATTGACTCTAATTCTGGCCTGAATTTTAATGCTAACCTAAATACTTCCATCACACCATCAGTTATACATTTTTGATTAATTAAATCACTTGATATCTCTTTGAGAATTGGTTCAATTGGACTTGTGTTCACATTGCCAAAACTTTTTGTATTTGCACCATATAAATAAACCTCTCCATCAGGTCTTATTCCCAAATTCATACCACCACCATACACACAAGGCCATAGAGAACCGTATGCTTCTTTGGCCACATCGACACCTCCAGAAAAATCCATATATTTAGTATTTGCCACTCTTATATGTGTATCTAAAACAAGAGTTTTCCTTGTTACTAAAATTACTTCACCACCATTTAAAATCAATTTCTCTTGAAAGTTGCTAAGCTTGACCAAACGGCCATTCAATAACTTACTCAAATCGGACACGGACCTGTCATTTGACAACAATGATCTTATTTCTATTTTTATTGGGAAATTTTGATTTTTGTTTTTGTATTTTACAAACCTCTTTATCGCTGCACATATATTAAGTAATGGAATTTTTTTTGAATGAAAGTCGTCAACACTCAACCTTAAAACGAATCTGCTTAAATATTTTGCTTTTTTTACTGAATCTACTATCGTCTTGAAAAACAGATCGAACTCGTCTTTTGCTACTGACCAATGACCTGAAGTAGCCAAAACGATACTTTTGCAAGTGGAATTATTAACAATAAAATTAACCATATCCATATTAAGTGTTGGCTCTCCACCACCGGTTAAAAATAGTTCTTCAATATTCTTCCTTTTTACAAAGTCAAGACAGTGATTGATAGCTTTAAAACCAAGGCTTTTTGCGTTTTTTGAATTCTTACTATTGCTAATTGAATACTTACAGTGAGAACAGTTAACATTGCATAGATTTGTCAATTCAATGGTAAGTCTATATAAATTAAAAACATTATGGAATTTACTCATTACGTGGCCATAGAAGAATTCAGTTGCCCCCTTTATGTCACCAACTGAGTTGACAGTTTCTTTTATAAGACTGAGTTGTATATTGAATTTGCTACACATAACAAATCCTAATCAAAAACTGCTTTATAAAAAGCAACACCTATTTTATTATTTTCAAGAAACGAGCTAATGATTCTTTAACTTTTCTGTTAGAGTATGAGTTTATGACCTTTTCCCCTTAAAAAATTAGGATTATATCCCAGTATCAGCTTAGTAATCGGATGTAAATCTAAAACTTCGACGAACTCGTTGAATGGAAATCAAGGATGTACTTATGGTATAAATGCTCAGATTAACTTATCAAATTTGCTGAGCAGACTACACTCACCAGTCATCTCTCCTCTACACAGCCAGATTTGCCCATACTTGCATTATATATGAACGCGGTAATCGAAAACGATTATGGTGGTATCATCCTGAATTACCCCGGATTTAATTCCTAATCATTAGACTGGGCATAGGATGCCCTTTGAAACCTCCAGACTAAACACCGAACTTACGTCCCGTGATCGAAGCATTGAGCCTTCTTCAAAGACCTTACAATGACTATACGAGTCATTTTGAGTATATCTCTTCATAAGTGCTCTGGTCAAACAATCGGATTAGCAATTGGTTTAGCCGAATAAAGAATCATAGTTACGAGCCAAGAGAAAGCCGAAACAACATGAAAGTACCTCCGGCGGTAATAAGGAAGCACCCTGCCACCAGGGGGGCCGGAAGCCGAAACGGGCCCAGATGGAGAACTACCGGAAGCTGTTCAGCCTTATGATGGCCGGGGCTCTGGCACGTCTGGAGGCGGAGGCCAGGGTTAAGGGCTACCTGGATTAGGCCGGAGAGCATAGCCAGGCGCACAGATCCGGCCCAGGAGAGACGATCTTAGGCCAATACATACCCACGGGTAAAAAGAGATCGGGCCTTTCAGACCAAATACGGAAGCCCGGTACCATGGGGGCCGGGTTTTCTATTCCCAGGGAGAGAGGCGGCGGGTATGATCAAAGGGAACCTTTCAACAGTTCGTGAGAACCGAGGTAGACCAGGCATGGGGATATTGGTTGAGTGTCCAAACTGCAAGAAGAGGCTATCGGCCTCGGCTACCGTCTGCCAGAGCAGGGGCGGTAAGGGATGCGGTGCAAAGATACCACCGGCCCAACGGATATACTGGATCGAATGGATGAACCCGGCCGGGCATAAACGATCCAAGAAAATAGGTCCTAATCGGAAGCTGGCCGAAGACACACTCTCCAAGCTGAAAAGTGATATTGTCCGGGATGTCTACCTTGACCCCAGGAAGCGGCCGAAGGTCCTGATTGGTGACTTCATCGAGAAGAAATACAAACCCTGGTGTGAGGCCAATAACAAAGGCTATGCGAACAAGCGCTATTTCATCGACCTGATCAAGAAACGTTGGGGAGGGGTTCTCCTTGATGAACTGAGCATCGAGGATATAGACCTATACCGGGCCGAGTCGAGCGAGACGGGACGGGTACAGTTTAACCGAGTCCTGGCCACACTCAACCATATGTACACCAAGGCCATTGAGTACGGCGACGCAGAAAAACATCCTATCCCCACCCTGCTTAAAATGAGGTTCAAGGAGTCTAAGGGCCGGGAAATATTTCTTACCCCGGAGCAAGCAGAAACCTTGATTCAGGCCTGCACCGACCACCTCCGCCCCATTGTCATTACCGCCCTTCATACCGGAATGAGAAAAAGCGAGATCCTACAGCTACGGGTTGGGGAGAACGTAGACCTTGCAGGCAGGCGGATCATTCTGCACGAGGGAATGACCAAGACCGGCCAGCGGCGGGAATTGCCTATTGATGACACCCTTGCAGAGTCCCTTAAGGGGGTTTTGGCGGGGAAACAGGTGGGAGATTATGTATTCTCCACCAAGGCCGGGAAGCCCTACGGGAACATCAAGAGAGCCTTTGCCTCTGCCAAGAAAAAAGCTGGGCTGGATGACCTGAGCTTTCACGATCTGCGGCACACCTACGCAAGCCAGCTGGTTATGAGCGGGGTTGACTTGTACGCGGTGGGGCGGTTATTGGGCCACACAAATGCTAAGATGACCCAGAGATACGCTCACCTGAGCCCCGATTACATGGCCAAGGCGGTATCTGTTCTTGACCGGGTGATGCCCGGGAAGCCGAAGAGGCCAAACCTGGAGCTGGTCAAGTCGTAGGGTCTGGGGTTGTTTTATTCGGGAAGCGACCTATTAGCGACCTTACCCAAAAAACAAACTTTATGATGGACTTTAACCCCTGAATGGGGTTCAGGGGGCCGCTGGTTCAAATCCAGTCGTCCCGACCATTTTTAGATAATAATTTGGGGGAGTTAGGAGATATTTCTGGCTCCCCTTAAATTATTTCTCCTGATAACCATATATAATTATACCCAATTATGGTGGCTGAATATACTGCTATCGCCATCTTAGCGGTCTGGAACACTATTTTGATGTTCCCCTAAGACCTCCTCCCGGTTCTCTGAAAGAGAGTTGTAACGGGTGAGATAAACCGACTCCAGGGGCGGTCTCAGGTCCGATCCGGCATTTTCCCGGGCCAAAAGCAGGGGGGTAAGGCCGAACAGCAGCAGATTTGCCGCCAGAGCGAAAGAAATATCGCTATCCGGATCAGAAAGCGGATCACCACTCCGGTGTGGGCGGCCCTGTCCGCCACGATGCCCGCCCCGACCATCAGGCTGGCGGTGGTCGCGGTCTTGGCCCGGCGGTCCAGCCAGGGCTCCTCCTGGGCCGGGTCTTTGAGGAGGTTTGAAAGGCAGGTCCGAGGGGTTGGGATTTAAGTGCCCTGGAAGGACCGCTCTCGGGGTGGATCTACCG
Source organism: Desulfarculia bacterium (assembly GCA_963662305.1). GTDB lineage: Bacteria > Desulfobacterota > Desulfarculia. The sequence goes on from OY759352.1 coordinate 2,024,516, forward strand.
GCTCTGCAGCTGATCCAGCAGGGCCAATTCGTCTTCAAAGGAGGCCAGGCCCGAATGCCGGCCTGTTTTTAGGCTCAGGACCATGCGCCCCTGGTCCAGAGCCCGGCGGATGAGGTGCTCCACGGCCCAGGTATCCGGAGCCAGGGGGTAGTCGGCCTGGATCAGGATCTCGGCTTGTTCAATCATCCTCCAGGTCGCCTCGAGTTTCTCAGGCCCGGCTTCCCTAAAGGGTTCGCAGCCCACAATTCTGGCCCCCACAGCCTGGGCCACCTGAAAATCCAGATCGTGTTTCTGCAGGGGGCCGGTTAGGATGGGAAAGCCACGCTTGGCCAGGAGCCGGAACAGGCCCGCCCCGGAGCCGCCCCCGGCGGCCACGAACACCTTGGGCCGGCCCAGACGCTCGTCCGGGTCTTCGCTCTGTTCCAGGACACCCAGCCGGGGGTTGTAGGTGGCCCGTTTCAGCTCAAAGGTCCGGCGGACCGAGTCCTGATCCAGAACCCGCTCCGGCGGCCCCCAGGCCCTGACCCGGCCGTCTTTGACCAGCGCCACCAGGTCCGAGACCCGGGCCGCCGTGTCCAGGTCGTGGAGGCTGGCGATGATGGTCAACCCCTCGCGCAGACAGAGCCTTCTCAGAATGCCCATGATCTCCAACCGGTGCTTCAGGTCCAGGTGGATGGTGGGTTCGTCCAGAATGATGATCCGGGGCGCCTGGGCCAGGGCCCGGGCCAGGAAAATCTTCTGCCGCTCGCCGTCCGAGAGGCGGTCGAAGACCCGGTCGGCCAGCTCCGCCGCGCCCACCAGCTCCAGGGACCGCTCCACCGCGGCCTTGTCCTCCCGGCTCAGCCGGCCCAGGAGACCGGTGTGGGGATGGCGGCCCAGGCCCACCAGCTGCCAGGCGGTGAGCAGCCCCAGGCGGGGCCGCTCCGTGAGCACCACGGCCTGGAACCGGGCCAGCTGGGCCTGGCTCAGCCCGGCCAGATCGTGCCCCTCCAGATAGACCGCCCCCTTGAGGGGCGGCAGGAGCCGGGCCAGGGTCCGCAGCAGGGTGGTCTTGCCCGCTCCGTTGGGGCCCAGCAGAGAGACGAATTGGCCCGGTTCCACGCTCAGGTCGATCCGGCCTATAACCTCCCTGGTTCCGTATCCCACGGAGAGGTTTTCTATCTTTATCAACGGGATATCCGCGGTGCTCAAAACGACTTGCTCCGTCTGATCAGCAGCCCGATGACGATGGGCGCCCCGAAAAAGGCGGTCACGGCCGAAAGGGGCGTCTCCACCGGGGAGAAGAGCATCCGGGCGATAAGGTCGCACAGCCCGGTGACGATGCCGCCGATAAGGGCCGTGATGGGGATGAGGAGGCGGTTGTCCGCCCCGGACAGGCTCAGCCGGGCGATGTGGGGCACGGCCAGGCCGATGAAGGCCACCGGACCGGCCGTGGAGGTGACCAGGGCGGCCAGGCCGCAGGCCAGGAAGACCACGGCCACCCGGAAGAAGCGGACGTTGACCCCCATGGTGGCGGCGTACTCCTCGCCCATGAGAAAGGCGTTGAGCTGCTTGGCCAGCAGAAAGGCGCCCAGCATCAAAGCCCCGCCCCCGATGACCACGGCCCCCACCTCGGACCAGCGGTATCCGGCGAAACTGCCCAGGGTCCACAGCTTGAACCCCTTGATCTTCTCCGCGTCGGCAAAGGCGATGAGGATGGCCGTGACCGCATTGGCCAGATAGCCGATCATCAACCCGGTGATGAGCAGGGTCACCCCGCCCGAGACCCGGGTGGCGATGAGGGTCACGGCCAGCATGGCCGCCACGGCCCCCACAAAGGCGGCTCCGGTGGTCAGAAAAGGCCCCAGGGCGGTGAAGCCCACGGCCGCGGTGGTGAGCATGACCAGCCCCACCATGAGGGTCGCCCCGGAGGAGATTCCCAGAATAAAGGGCCCCACAATGGGATTGCGGAAAAAAACCTGGAGCAGCAGCCCGGCCACGGCCAGGCAGGCCCCGCCCCAGGTGGCGGCCACGGCCCGGGGCAGCCGGATCTTCCAGACGATGAAGCCATAAGTATCCTCCGGCCCCTCCATCCCGTTAAACACGGTGGCCATGATCTTGGCCAGGGGGATATCCAGGGAACCGATGACCAGATTCAGATAGAAACTGGCCACCAGCCCCAGGGAGCAGAACAGAAAGAGGAGTTTTGTTCTTCGGGCGGACATTTCTCAACGGTCCTTGAGCTGGAGGAAATAACGGAGTTTATGGTCCGGGAACAGTTCCGGGTGGATGATGGCGGCCAACTCCCTTATCACCCGGTCCATCTCCCCGGCCGACTGATAGTAGACCGCCTGGGGCACGAACATCCTTCCTTTAGTCATGGGCCTGATCCCGGCCAGCATGGGGTTGACCCGGGCCAGATCGGCCTTGGAATGGATGCCCGTCTTGTCCGATCTATAGGTGAACATGACATCCGCCTTGCGTCCGCTGGAGAAGAACCTCTCCAGTGTTACCTCCAGTCAGGAGGAGCCGGCGATGTCGTCGAACAGATAATCGCCGCCCACGGCCTTGATCAGCTGGGCCGCCCAGGAGTGGCCCGGCTCCACCAGGACCCGTTTCTCGTAGATGTCGCCCCAGATGGCCTTGGGCCGACGATCAGCTTTCTTGGTTACGGCCCTTACCTCCTCCAGGACCGCCATGGACCGCTCCACGAACTCCAGGGCCCGCTCCTGTGCCCCGAAAAAGGGGGCCAGGAACCGGGTCAGGTTGATGTAGGTCTCCAAATCGGCCGCGGTCTCGCCGTAGGTGATCACCGTGGGGATGCCCAGCTCGCTCATCTTGGGGATGATGGACTCGTCCCAGGTCAAAACCAGCTCCGGCTTGAGCCGGATCAGCTTCTCCAGGTCTATGCTGGAGCTCAAACCCAGACCGGCCACCCGGCCCGAGGCCAACCCCTCCGCCACCTGGGGCAGGGTCCAGTCCTCAGGGTGGCCGGTGACGCCCACAATGGCTCCGGCCGCGCCCAGGACGTCCAGGAACGAAGCGTCCCGGCCCGAGTAGACCACCGCCCTCTCCACCGGAATGCGGACCACCTCATCCGGGGCCAGGCCCGGAGGAACCTCCCGGTCCCGGGGAACCAGGGTCAGCATCCGGCCCAGCCCGTCGGTGAGTTCATACAGGCCTTGGTCCAGGGAACGGACCGAGAACTCGCCCAGGACCAGGAAGTCCTCGCCCCTGGCGGGCCAGGGAAAGGAGGCGACCAGAAATAAGAGGATGAGAAGATGTATTTTAAGCCGGCCCATGGGCTTGCTCCTTTGGTCCGCTCCGGGCGTTTTTTCTGAGGGTCTGGATCAGGTAGCCGGTCAGCCCCAGCACGAACAGGCCCACCCCGGCGAAGAATCCGCCCACGCCCGGGTCCTTCCTGACGATCAGGTTGGCCCAGCCGGGCCGCCCGGCCCGGTTCCTGGTCTGGGGCTGGTAGTTTTTGATGTGCACGCTGAAACCCCGGTAGCGGACCGGTTTGTTGATGCCCAAATGCCGGACCGTCTCCCGGCCCCGTGGGTCGGTGAAGGCCAGGGTCAGGTCCTGATCAATGGCCCGGTTTTCGAAAAAGGAGAGGCGGCGGCCCTGGTAGTACTCCACCTCCATCTTTTCCAGGCGGAGCCGGTGGCCGGTTTGGGCCAGATCCACGGTTCGGCCCGGGGAGAGGATGTTGTTGCGCAGATTGACCCCCACCACGTAGCTGGCCAGCATGGAGACCAGCAGGACCAGGAAGGCTAGGTGCATCAGGTGGGGCGAGAAGCGGAGCAGGTAGTCCAGCCGGCCGGTCTCCCCGGAGCGGATGCGGATCAGCCCGGCCACCCGGTTGATGGTGCAGACCGAGGTGTTGAGCACCAGGAGGAGCATGAGCCCCATGAAGACGAAGAACCACCAGGTCTCGGCCAGATGGAACCGGCCGTAGGTGGTTATCCAGTCCCACAGCATGAGCCGGTCCAGGGGGCCGAAGAGCTGGGGCTCGGCTCTAAAATGAAAGAACCCGGCGCACAAATCCGCCACCAGGGCCAGGAGGACATAGAGGGTCAGGTCGGCCCGGCCCAAAAAACTCCAGATCGCCTTGGCAGCCCTCATATCAGGAACCTGGGCATGAGGAACTGCCCGGTCTCGGGCAGGTAGGCGAAATAGAAAAGCAGGGCCAGCCCGGCCAGGGCGAACCAGGCCTGCCGGCCCAGGGACCAGCTCTGGAGCAGATAGAGGTGCAGAAAGGCGCCGTAATAGAACCACACGGCCATGACCGAGGTCATGATGTACTCCCGCCAGACCACCGGGCTGGTCCAGCCCAGATAGGACCAGGTGTCGGCCGCAAACAGGGACAGGGTGAAGGAGATGAAGCCCCACACGGCCAACCGGCCGAAAAGGCGGGGCCGCAGGGGCCTGACCCCTTTTTTGCGGCGGCGCAGAAACAGGGCCGCCTCCACCCCGGCGGCGCAGAACAGGGCCTTGCCCAGTCCGCTCAAAAGGACCATTAGATGGGCGAACACGGTCCTGGAGCGGGGAAAGGGGAGGTAGTCGCTCTTGGGGAACAGGGCCGTGTACAGGGCCAGAAAGGCGATCACAGGGAGCAGCCCTCGGACCAGATCCCGCTTCCCGGACAGGAGCACCCCCAAACCCAGCCCGGCCAGGCAGAGGACCAGCCAGAAGGGCTCCTGGTGGGGGGCCTGCATGGGCCAGGAGCCGTAAAGCTTGATCCCCACCGAGGCCAGGTTGGCCGAGAACCCCAGGGCCAGGAGCAAACCCGACAAACGTTCAAAGCGTAGCGCGGCCAGGGCCAGCACATAGAACCCGGCGGCCAGGTAAAAGGCGTTGAGGGTCCACTGGTTCAGGAGCAGGGTCACGCCCGCGTCTCCCCCCGGGGGGCCAGGAGCAGCTCCCGGTCGATGCGTTCCTGAAAGTTCCGTTGGCGCAGGGGACCGGTGTCCAGATCCAGGGAGAGCAGCCCCTTTTTATCCGCCTGGATCTCGATCCAGGGCTGGTGGCCCTGGGGCGGCAGGGAGGCCAGGGCCAGGTTGGTAAAGGCCCCGGCCAGGGCGATCTTTTCCACGGCCTTGACCGAGAGGATGGTCTGCTCCGGTTCCTCCAGACGGCCTCCGGACACGGCCAGCAGATCGCAGCCCCGCTTGGCCAGGGCCGCGGCCAGCTCCGGATGGAGAGCCGCCTCCTGTTCGGCCAGCCCGATCCGGGCCGTCTCCAGGTCCACCATTGCCGGTTCGGTCATCCGGGCCGGGTGGAAGATTTTGATTCCTCCAGGCCGGGCCAGAACCAGGCAGGAAAAATCGCCGTCTTCCAGTTGGGTAAAAATCGCCCCTGATATTTCCCGGGCCAGGCGGACCAGGCCCTCGGCGGTCCACCGCGGTTCTTGCAGCCGGGGCAGGATGACCAGCCCGGCTTTTTCCTTGTCCAGCCTGGCGGAAATTTCGGTCGGCGACATCGCCCCGGCCAGGGCCCGGACCCGGAGCAGGCCGGGCTCGGGCAGGGGGAAAAAGGCGGTGGGGTTCTGGATCATACCCACATCCGCGCAGAGGTAATGGTACAGCTCCGGGGTCCGCCCGGCCAGGCGGGCCCGCCGGGGCGCGGGGTCCAGGCGGCCCTGCTTCAGGGGCAGTTCCGCCGTAATCACCAGGGAATCCGGGCCGGAGCCGCTCTGGAGCAGCTCTCCCCGGCTGTTGAACAGGGCCGAGCGGGCCGGGGTGCAGTCCATGGTCCGGTCCTGCCCGGTGCGGTTGGCCGCGGCCAGGTTGAGTCCGTTCTCCAAGGCTCTGGCCCGCCACAGTTTCAGGGGGTCCAGCCCGGCGGGCGGCCAGTTGGCCGGAACCAGGAGCAGATCCACCCCCTTGAGGGCCATGGACCTGACCAGCAGGCCGTAGTAACTCTCCGAGCAGATCAGGACCCCCAGCCGGCCCCAGGGGGAATCCAGGGTGTCCTCCTGGCGGGCCGGGCCCGGGCAGGCCCACTTGGATTCGGCCGAGACCTTGCGCCGTCTAACCCTTTGTCCCTCCGGAGAAAGGATAAAGGCCGAGTTGTAATAGAGCCCAGTGCGGGGGTCCTCCTCGGCCAGGCCCAGGCAGATGTAGACCTCTCTTTGGGCCGCGATCTCGCTTAGGGCGGTGAGGGTGGGGCCCCGGGCGGTCTCCACATGGGGGGCGATCTCGGCCCGGGACTCGAAGGAGTACCCGGAGACGGACATCTCCGTGGACAGGATTATCTTGGCCCCGTTTTGAGCGGCTTGCGCCACCAGTCGGATCATCTCCACCCGGTTGGCCTCGTTTCGACCGTGCTCCAGCCGGGGGTGGATCAGGGCCAGTTTCAAACTTTTTTCCATTTTCAAAGCTCGTCCGTTTTCACTATCCAATATGGTTTGATGTCATACGGTAAATCTCTTCAATCCTAACGGGCCAGTTCCAGGAGCAGGTCGGGCCGGTCCGACGAGACCACCTGGGCCCCCAGGTCCACGGCCCGCCTGGCCCGGCTCAGAAGGTCGTGCTCGCCCCACAGAAAGACCATCACCCTGGCTCCGGCCTCCCTGGCCTCGGCAAAGCCCCACCGGGGGAAAAACCACTCCGAGGCGAACAGGGCCTGGGCTTCCAGGGCCTTGGCCGCAAAGGAGGGCAACCCCTCGATCTTCCACCAGGTCAGCAGGTCCACGCAGATCTTCAGCTCCGGATCCACCTTTCTGATGGCTCTGATCGTCTCCACCTTCTGGGGGGCGTCGATGGAAAAAATAACCCGGTCGCGGATATCCGAGGCCGCCACCTCTTGGGCGACCTTGGCAGGGTCCACAGCCTTGAGGTCCAGGGCCAGCTCAAAGCCGGGCCTGGTCGCCGCCAGCTCCAGGACCTGGGCCAGGGTGGGCGGGGCCTCCTTGGTGACCCGGCCCTGCTTGTCCTTGAGCCGCAGCTTTTTCACCTGGGCCAGGTCCATCTCCTTGACTTGGCCGGTCCCGTCGGTGGTCCGGTCCACCGTGGGGTCGTGCATCAGGACCAAGGCCTTGTCCCTGGTGGTGCGGAGATCGATCTCGGTTCCCAGCAGGCCCAGGTCCAGGGCCGCCTTTACCGAGGCCAGGGAGTTCTCCGGGTGGTGGAGACAGAAGCCCCGGTGGGCGAACAGCCCCGCCTCCCCGGCCCGGGCCTGACCGGCCAGTCCCAGCAGAATCAGCAGGGCCAGGACGATTGCCGGGCCGCCTTTTCTTATTTTTGACAACATCATCTCCCGCTCACTTCCCCGAGGCGGACCTATCCTCCAGGCGCCAGCCCCGCTGCCATTTCTCCACCTGGTCCGCGGTGAGGACCTCCACCTGGGAGCCCTGAAACTCGCCCTCCACCCGGCCCATGGACTCCTCCATGTCGCCCTCCACATCTAGGGAGGCGGACTGGATCCGGGCCAGGACCTCCGGGTCCGGGGACCACAGCCCCCGGGAGGCGGCCTCCAGGAGCCGCCGGGTGATCTCCTCCAGGGCATAGGGGTTCTCCTGGCGGAGCCAGGCCAGGTTGTATCGGTCCAGGATCAGCTTCCCGGCCAGGGCGTCCAGGATACGGCCCTCCACCTGCCCGGTGGTGGCCGACCACTTGAACAGGCTGCTCACCTGGGCCATGACCCTGGCCGCGCCCTGGAAGCCCTCCTTTTTCATGGCCTCGATCCAGTTCTGGTTGAGGACCTTGGCCCGGGCCGAGGCCTCCAGGCTTTCCCGGAAGTCCCGGACCTGGGGCTTGCCGGCCGAGGGGTCGTCCATCCAGTAGAGCCGGGCCTTTTTGCCGGAAAGGGCCTCCGCAGCCACGGCCATGCCGCCCAGAAAGGAGGCGTAGCAGCCGCACCCGGTCAGGTCGTACTCCGGGGAGTACTGGCGCATGGCCGTCACGTCCACCTGGGCCAGCATGGCCGCAAAGTGATCCTGGGCCAACTGGCCGTGGTCGTCTCCGGACCCCAGGGCGTAGCCGCCGTGCTCGATGTAGGTCTCGGCCAGTTCGGTGCGCTCGTTCCAGGCCGAGGCGTCCAGGACCAGCCCCACCCCCAGGGTGTGGCTTCCGGGACGGGCCGAAAAGACCCGGTACCCGGCCCGGCGGAACAGCCCGGCCGACTGCCCCTCCATCTCCTCTTCCAGGGCGGCCAGCCGCTCCAGGGTGTGGGCCCGGATGTGGTTGTTCTGGAGATCTTCGTCCAGCTCCGAGGCGGCCAGGGCGGCCCGGTCGATCAGGTCGATGAAGTTGGGCAGCATGTCCCGGACCAGGCTGCTGGTCTGGACCACCACGTCGACGCGGGGCCGGGGGTTTCCGTCCAGGAGCAGCTCGGCCAGTGGAAGAGGCTCCACCTTCCGGCACTGCCCGTCCCCCTCCCAAACCGGTTTGAAGCCCATGAGATAAAGAATCTGGCAGCAGACTTCGCCGTCGGACTTGAACCCGTCGGAACTCCACAGGCTCAGCCCCACGGTGCGGGGGAAGGAGCCCTCGTCGGACAGGTATTTGCGCAGGAGGCGGTCGGCCAAATCCCGGCCCGCGGCCCAGGCCGCCTGGGTGGGCAGCCGGGTCACGTCCAGGCCGAAGAAGTTGCGTCCTGTGGGCAGGGTCTGGGTCTGGCCCATGAGCAGGGACCCGGCCGGGCCCGGCGGGATGAAGCCACCCCGAAGGCCGTGGAGCAGGGCCGCCATCTCCTGGTCGGAGCGGGCCAGCAGCCCGGCCGTCTCGCGGCACCACCCCCGCAAGGCTTGTCCTTCCTCCCCGGGCCAGAGAGCTTCCCAGTCCGCCTCGCTCCCTTCCAGAGCGGTCCGGACTACCTCCCCGGCCCGGTCGAACTGCTCTCCCCGTGAGGTTCCATGATCGGCCACCTCCTCCAGGGAGGGCCGCCCGGGCGATTCCCGGCGGAGGATGGAGGTAAGCATCATCACCGTCTCCTCCAGGTCCGGGCCCCGGCCCAGGCAGTGCAGGCCGGTGGGGGCCAGGGTCTGTTTGGCCTGGGCCAGGGCCCGGGCGGCCAGGTCCAGGGTCTCCTCCTCCCGGTCGGAGCCCGGCTCCACCTCCTCCGCCTTGGCCCGGAAAAATCCCAGCCTGGCCAGCAGAGGCCGCAGCTCCCGGGCCAGGTCGGCCGCCCGGGCCGGTTCGTCCATGGCCCTGGCCCGCTGGTACTGGACCAGGAGGTCCTCCGTCCGGGCCGCCTCCCCATCCAGGAGGGCGGGGCGAAAGGCCGGGCCCAGGTGGTCCACCAGCACGGCCCGGCCCCGCCGCTTGGCGATCAAGCCCTCGCCCACCACGTCCATGATGTAGAGGTAGAGGTTGGGCAGCCCGTTTAAGGTTATATCCGGGAAGCACCGCTCCGAGAGCCCGCCCCGCTTTCCGGGCAGGTATTCCAGGGCCCCTTCGCAGCCGAAGTGGATCACCGCGTCCGAGGTCCGGTCGATGTAATGGTAGGTGGCCAGCCAGTGGTGGGGCGGGCTGATCAGGGGGTCGTGGAGGATGCGGCAGACCTCGCCGTTGCACTTGGCCCCGTAGCAGCCCCGCTTGGGCTGGACCATGACTTTGGTCTTGCCCAGTTGAATCCCCGTGACCAGGAGGGTCGGCTCCCCCTCCCGCTCATAGACCATGGCCTCTCCCGGGAACTGGTCCCAGTCTTCATTGACCTTGGCCCGGACCGGTTCCGGCAGGGTCTCTTGATAGGCTTGGTACTCCTCCCGGGTGGTGTAGTGAAGGACCCCGCCCTTGGTGACGATCTCGTCCGGAGTGGTCCAGCGAAATTCGCTCACGGCCTTGCGGGAGAGGATCAGCGCCTTGAGCTCCGCCCCGTCGGCGGGCGGATGGCCCACGTCGTAGCCCTCCCGGTCCATGGCCCGGAGCAGCCGGGCCAGGCTGTCGAACACGTTGAGCCCCACCCCGGTGCCGATGGTGGCCTCCACCCCCTGACAAGGCGCGTTGTGGAGAACCACGGTCACCCGCTTGTCCTGGTTGGGCTTCCGGGCTAGGGCCAGCCAGCGCCCCAGCCTGCGGCAGAGCAGCTCGATCCGCTCCGGGATGGGCTCGTAGCACAAGGCCTCGTTGCCGGGCCTGCGGGCGGCGAAGACCGTGGGTTCGATAGCTCCGGCCATCTCCGGCTGGGCCAGGCCGTAGACCAGGGAGGCGGCGTTGAGCCCATACCCGTCCTCCAGCCATTCCTTAGGCGTCTGGTGGTGCACCCGGATCAGCTGGATCAGGGGCCGGTCCAGCTCCTTTAAAAGCCCGATCTCGTCCTCCTGGGAGAGGAACCGGGCCGCCAGCAGGTTCAGCAACGCCGCCGGTTTTTCCCCCGAATCCAGGAAATTGCGGAACCAGGAATGGCGCTTATCCGGCGGCTCCCCGGTCTCGGACGGGCTCTCGCAGAAGACGCACAAAGGCCGGAACCCATGCTCCTCCAGGGCCAGGATAAGGGCCTCTATCTCGGCCGTGTTGCCCTCCGCCACCTGGGCGTAGTGGCAGACCAGGCCGATCAGGGGCCGGCCGGGGTCCAGACCCCGGTCCAGGGCCAGCCAGCGAAGGTACTCCTTCCGGTCAATAAAAACCTTATCAGCGGCCGGGTGGAAGATACCTTCGGTTTGCACCTCCTGGGGGGGCTGGTAGTCGGTATCCGCCCCGCAGGCCGAGGCCGCGAACCTGATCCCGTGGAGGTAGTTCTCCTCCGAGACCCTGGCCAGATAGGCCCGGAACAGGGCCAGGTCCTGGGCGGAGAGGCTGGACCATCCGGCCGGGATGTCCTGGCCCAACCCGATCCGGTGGGCCGCCCGGTCCGCCTGTTCCATGATCTGGGCGAACCCCTCCTGGCCCTGGGACAGCTCGGCCAGGAGCAGATCCACCCGCCCCGAGGCCAGTTCCTCGGCGGCCTTCTCCCATTTCAGCTGGGGGATGAGGACCAGGTCCAATCCTTCCCCGGCCAGCCGCTTTGCGACCCTGGCCCAGGTGAGCTGGTTGAACATGAGGGAATGGACGTAGATAATTCTCATGGCTGTTCTCCCCAGCGGGCCGAGGGCTTATAATGGCCCCCATGGACTCCGCACCTGAGAGGATTGAACAAATGATTCTGGGCACCTTTTACGATTCCCTGGAGATCCGCCGGGAGGAGAAGATCATCCTGGCCAGGTTTCTGGAGCCCCACCGGGTCGTCTCCACCTGCCGGGCCGCGGGCGGGATCTCCGACCGGCTGGACTTCGTCTACAACCACCAGGTCTGCGAACCCACCAACCACACCCACGGCCTGCCGCCCTCGGCTTTGTCCGACCCCCTGGCCTATCGGGAGCTGATCTGCGGCCGCCACAATCTTCCCCCGGACAAGTGCGCCACCTGCGGCACCGCGGCCAACATGAACCAGGCCGCCTTGGTCTCGGAGAAGTTCCGCGACCTGGAGGTGGTGGCCCTGTGCACAGGCGGGGTGGAGACCAACGCCGGCCGGGTGGGCGATCCGGCCACGGTCTTCGAGGGCCCGGAGGGGTTCGAGAAGCTGGGCCCGGCCGACCCGCCGGGGGAGGGGACCATCGTGACCATGGTCTTCATCAGCCGGGAACTGGTCCCCGGGGCCATGGTCCGGGCGGTGATGACCGCCACCGAGGCCAAGACCGCCGTACTCCAGGAACTGGGCGTGGGCTCCTGCTACTCGGACGGCCCGGCCACGGGCACGGGCACGGACCAGATCGTGGTGGCCAGCCGGTTGGGAGAGGGAAAGCCCCTGACCTGCGCGGGCAAACACTGCACCTTGGGAGAGCTTATCGGCCGGGCGGTCCAGAAGGCCATCGCCCAGGCCCTGGCCGCCCAGAACGGCCTCACCCCGGCCCGGCAGTGCTCGGTCACGGCCCACCTGGCCCGTTTGGGGGCCGGCCGGGAGTCTCTGATAAAGGGCGTGGGGGCCCATCTGGACGAGAGCGGAAAACAACTCCTGGCCGACAACTGGGACTGCCTGGACACCGACCCCCTGACCGTGGCCGCGGCGGCGGCCCTGGTCCATCTGCGGGACAAGCTGGCCTGGGGGGCCCTCTCCCCGGAGGTCCGGCCCGAGGTGCTGGTCTCCTTCGGGGCCCAGCTCTCCGCCGCCGTGTCGGGCAAGAACGGGCTTCTGCCCTGGTTCAATGAACAGCTGAGCCGAACCCGGCCCGGAGAATCCAACCGGGACTTTCTGAAGCTGGTCCACCGGGCCCTGGGCCTGGGCTTCGGCCGCAAGTGGCTCTGGCCCGGGGAAGGGGAGCCCGGGGCGGCGGCTTAAGCAATATGGCGGCTTACCTTTCATCAGTCCTCAAAAGGAGTAAATCATTCCGGCCATGAGGGTGAAGGGCGGGGCCGGATAGCCGTCGCAGTAGAGGTATTCCCGGTCCAGAAGGTTATCTATGCGCAGGTACGCTCGCCAGCCCTCCCAGACATATTCGGCCCGCAGGTCGAAGAGGTGATAGGAGGGGGCGGTCTCGGTGTTGTCCGAACGGGAATAGGATTCGTCCTGAAAGGTGAAGGACAGGGCCACCATCAACCGCTTCAGGGGCCGGAGCCGCAGGTCGGCCTTAATTTTGTGCTTGGGCTTGCACGACAACCACAGATCGTTGGTCTCGTCCCGGGCCTCCAGATAGGTATAGGAGCCGTGCAGCTCCAGCCAGTCCCAGGGTTTGAATTCCAGGGAGGCGTCCACTCCGCGATAGTAGGCCCGGCCGATGTTCCGGTACTGGCCCAGGTTGCCCTCGGTGTTGATGTAGGTTATGCGGTCGTCGATGAGGTCGTAGAACAGGGAGGCCCCCATGCGGAACATCTTGGAGGGTTCATAGGCCGCCCGGAGGCTCAGGTTGACGGACTGCTCCATGTCCAGGTCCGGATTGGGGATCAGGGTGGAGCTCTCGTAGTAACGTTGCCTTAAAGTGGGCACATTGTTGGACATGGAGGCCGAAAAAATGAACTCCAGGGGCGCGGGGGCGTGGCGGACCTGCAGCTCCGGGTTCACCGCCGCATCGAACTCGGAATATAAGCTGGCCCTGAGCCCCAGGCTGACCCCCAAGGGGGCGAAATCGAACTCCAGCTGCTTCTTGGCGAACAGCCCCAGGGTCTGCTCGTCCCGGTTCTCCATCTTGTTGCCCTGGCCGTGGATGTTCTCCGTCTCCAGTCCCAGGGAGAGACGCCCCACCAGGGGCAGCCCCACCTGGGCCCGGACATCCTGCTTCACCTTCCAGCCGGTCATGAGGGTCCGGTAGTCCGCCCCCTCGGTCCAGGAATCGTTCTCAAAGTGGAGATAGTGGGTCCCGGCCTTGATCTTTTTCCAGCCGTAGGCCAGGGAGGCCCGCAGGGTCTCGTCCCGGGAGCGGGAATCCGGGGTGGGATACTCCCGGTAACCCGGGTTGCCACTGGTCCGTTTGGCGTAATCCAGGGACAGGACCACGGGCTGCCAGGCGGTTTTCCCGGCCGGGGAGGCGTCGCCCTCCCCTTCCGGGGGCGCGCTGAAGTCGTAGCCCGCCTTGAACCCGGCCTGGACGGTCTCCTTGTCCCCGTTGTTGCGGTACCCGTCGGTGCGGCAGTACTCCCCGCTGGCGGCCAGGGACCAGGGCCCGGCCGAGGCGGACAGGTTGGCCCCGGCCTTGGCCGAGCCCAGGTTGCCGCCGCCGGCCTCGATCCGGCCGCTGACCGCCTTCTTGGTCTTCTTGGTGTAGAACAGGACCACCCCTCCGGAGCTGTCGTCGCCGTAGTCCACGGCCCCGCCGCCCTTGATGATCTTCACCTTTTCCAGGCTGGCCAGGTTGACCAACCCCAGCTTGACCTCGCTGTGGGAGGAGACCGGGTTCTTCAGGGGCGCGCCGTCCAGGAAGACCTTCACCGCATAGGAGCCCCGGATGCCCACCGTGGTCTCCGAGGCCTTGACCCCGGGGACCAGGTTCAGCAGCTCCACCACGGAGTAGACGTTGAGCTTCTTTATCTCCTGGGCGGTTATGACCACCACGTCGCCGTGGTCCTGGTCTTCTTCCCCGGCCACGGCCGGAAAGGTCGAGCCGAACAGAAAGAAAGTTGCCAGCAGAGCCGAGATAAAGAGCGTGGATTTCTCGAACATATATTCCCCCCTCAGCCAATTCCGTCCTCGATGTCGCCTTCGATGTCCAGATAGATGGATTCCAGCCGTTCCTTGGTTTCCTGGTCGGTGTTCCACATCTCCCGGCTGATGGCCTCCAGGAGGCGTTCGGCGATGTTCTGAAGGGCGTGGGGGTTGACCTCCTTGAGCCATTCCCGCATCTTGGGATCAAAGGCGTATTTCTCGGCCAGGCCCTCGTACATCCAGTCCTCCAGGACCTTGGAGGTGGCGTCCCAGTGAAAGGCGTTGTCCACCTGGCGGGAGAGATCCCCGGCCCCCTTGAACCCGTGTCGCATGAGGCCCTCGATCCACTTGGGGTTGAGGATGCGGGAGCGGAAGACGTGCTTGGCCTCCTGGTGGAGGGAGCGGTTCTTGACCCGCTCCGGATCCGAGGCGTCGCCGATGTAGGCCCGGGGCAGACTCCCGGAAGTGGTTTTGACCGCGCAGAAGAACCCCCCGAAGTAGGCGTTGTAGTCGTCCGAGCCCAGGATGTCGTACTCCCGGGAGTCGTCGCTCTTGAACAGGAGCTTGATGTCGGAAAGCCTGCGGCGCAGTTCGTCCTTCATGGGGGCGCCGTATTCGCCCTGGCCGTAGCCGTACCCGGCCCAGGACAGCCAGACCTCGGTCAGGTCCTCGGCCGTCTCCCAGGCCTTGGCGTCGATGGCTGCGGCCACCCCGGCCCCGTAGGTCCCGGGCGGGTCGGAGTAGATCCGGAAGGAGGCCTTGCGGACCGCGTCCTCGGGGCTGAGCCCCTGCTTCTCCAGCTCGGCCGCCTCCCGCATCACGTTGCGCCGCAGGAAGTTGGACTCGGGCGGCTCCTTGAGGGCGGCCACCATGCGGGCCGCCTGGTCCAGCATCTCCATTAAATTCGGGAAAACATCCCGAAAAAGCCCGGTGGTGCGGAAGGTGATGTCGATGCGGGGGAACTTCAGCTCCGCCAGGGGGATCACCTCCACCCCCTCCACCCGGCCGCTGCGCTCGTTCCAGACCGGCCGCAGACCCATCATGTACAGGGCCTGGGCCAGTTCCTCCCCGTGGGTCCTCATGTTGGAGGTGGCCCAGATGAGCATGCCCACGTTGTCCGGCGGGGAGCCGGTCTCCCGGCGGTAGCGCTCCACCAGGTCGTCGCCCAGGGCCTTCCCCACCTTCCAGGCCGAGGTGGTGGGCAGCTTCTGGGGGTCCACCGAGTAGAAGTTGCGGCCCGTGGGCAGGACATCGGTCTGGCCCCGGGTGGGCGCGCCCGTGGGTCCGGGGCGGACGAATCCGCCGTTGAGGGCATGAACCACGGCCTCCATCTCGTCCGTGGTCCGGGCCAAATTGGGCAGCAGGGTCTCCTTGAGAAACTCGACCACCTTGCCTATCCCGGGATTTTCCCTTGCCAGGGGGTGCTCCCGGCCGGCGATTGTGGCGGCCACGATCTCCATGCAGGTCCGGTGGACCGCCTCCAGGACCGTGGCATAGGTGGGGTGTCTACCGGAAGGATCGGCCTTGCCCCGCTGGGCCAGGAGTTCGTCATAGTCGTAGCCCCAGTGCCGGGCCACAGACTCCCGCAAGGAGGGCACCGGGCCGTTGTTGATCCGGACCATCTGGGTGGTGAGCTCGGTGAGCGCGTCCCCCTGGGGCGGAATACCCAGGATGTGGAGCCCGTCGGAGATGGCCGTGTCCGCGCACTCGCTCAAATAGGAGTGGAGCTTCTCCAGGAACTCCTCGAAGTTGTCCAGGGCCTGGTCCTTTTCCATCTCCAGGTCCCGCTGGAGATTGGCCTGTTCCACGGCCTCCCAGATCTGGTCCCGGACCACGGGCAGCCGGGTGGGGTTGGTGGCCTTGGTCTGAATATACTGGAGGACCAGGTTGTCCACCTCGGCCAGGCCCTCGTATTTTTCGGCGTTGGTCATCACCGGGATAAGGTGGTCGATCAGGGCGCAGTAGGAGCGCCGCTTGGCCTGGGTGCCTTCTCCTGGGTCGTTGACGATGTAGGGGTAGATGTTGGGCAGGGTGTTGATGGCCAGATCCGGGTAGCACTCCGGACCCAGGGCCACGCTCTTGCCGGGCAGCCACTCCAGGGAGCCGTGCTTGGCGATGTGCATCACCGCATCGGCCTGGAACACGTCCCTGATCCAGCGGTAGTAATAGAGATAGTGCCAGGAGGGGGACATGTAGGGGTCGTGGATCATCTCCGGCCGCTCCACAAAACCCCGGGGCGGCTGGATGCCCACGTAGACGTTGCCCAGGATCAGTCCGTTGATCAGAACCTGGTCCTCGTGAACGAACAGCTCGCCCGGGCTCTCCCCCCAGTCCTCGGCCATGGCCCGGGTGTTCTTTTCCGGTAACTCCTTGTTCCAGGCCTGGTGGTGGATTGCTCCGGCCCGGTCAGCGGCCCGGGCGGCCATGTCCGCCGGGGTGAGCCAGCGCTGGTCCACGGACAGCCCGGCCACCATGGCCTCGGCCAGCTCCTGGCAATCTGCCAGGGAATGCTCCACCCCGTAGCCCTCCTCCTTGAGCCTGCCCAACAGGTCGAACACGCTGGCGAACGTGTCCAGGCCCACTCCGCAGCCGATCTTGTCGTTGCGGGGCGGGTAGTTGTGGAAAATGATGGCCACCTTCTTTTCGGAGTTGGGCTTGATCCGAAGCCGGGCCCAGTTGATCGCCAGGGCCGCCGCCTTGCCGATCCGCTCGGGCAGGGGCACGCTCCGGACCAGCTTGGCCCCGGTAAGGGGGTCCTGGCCCAGATCCTCCTTGACCGAGGAGGGCACGGCGATGAGGTTGCCGTCGAACTCGGGCGCGGCCACGGACATGCTCACGTCCATGGGGTTCACGGCCTGATCCGTGGTCTCCCAGAACTCCTTGTCCGAGGTCAGGGGCATGGCCTGGAGCACGGGCACGTCCAGCTTGTTCAAAAGGGCCGCCTCCTGGGGCCGGAGCAGGGACAGGGAGAACATCATGGGGTTGATCAGGCAGTGGATTATGGTCTTGTCCTTGATTTTGAAATAGTTCTCGATGACCCAGGCCGTGTCCCTGGACTCGATCAGGGGATGGGGATAACGGCGGTAGAAACAGCCCACGGGAATGGCGCCCTGGTCCTCCACGGCCCGGACAATGGCGTCCATGGCCTCCAGGTCCCCCTCCTGAAACAGGTAGCTGGGAAACCAGATCCCGATCACCGGCCTGGTGGGCCGGGTCAGGTCGGTCTCGGTCAGGCCCAGACCCTCCAGGTAGGAGTTCAGGTCCTCCCGCACCCCCAGGTCCGGATGGTAGAGCCCCTGGCTGGGCAGGGGGGCCGGAGGCCGGGCCTCCAGGCTTAGGGCGGCCCGCAAAAACTGGTAACGGTTCTCATCCCCGCCGTGGAGCAGGTACTGGACCCGGTCTTCGTAGACCTGGTCTCCGAACCCGGTGGAATGCTCCCGGGAGAGGAGGGTCTCCTCGTCGTCCCCGGGATGGACGTATATTTCGGTTCCGCCTTGCTTTGCAGCCTCAATCAGGCGGGCGAAGAAAGGGCAGGAGGATTTGCCGCCGTGGAGCAGGATCACAACCAGGTCGGCCGAGGCGGCCTCCCGGAGAAAGGTCTCCACCTCCTGGTCCGTGGTCAGGTCCTCCCCGGAGCGGGCCAGCAGGTTCAGCCCCCCGGGAAACTCCTCCAGCAGCCTGGTGGCGGCCCGGCTCCAAGAGCCCAGGCCCAGGCTTCCGGCGGCGTACATGACGATATTCTTAGCAGGCATAATCAGATCCCTTGTTCCAGGCAGCGGTGCAGGTTGCGGCGCAAAAGACACTCCGAGGGCGAGGGCTCGTCCGGGCGGCCGGTCTCGGCCAGCCGTCGGGAGGGGCAGCCGCCCCGGCATATTTTGACCGTGGGGCAGTCCGAGCATTCCGGAGGCAGGCCCCACAGCCGGTCCTTTCCGGACAGCTTTTCCGGTTCCGGTTCCCAGATCGTTCCGGCGGCCAGTTCCTCCCGGCCGGCCAAAGAGGCGCAGGGCCACAGCCGCCCCTTGGCGTCCACGGCCGCGGCCAGGCCGCAGGCGGCCAGGCAGTAGGGCTGGACCTCCTTTTCCCGGCTGCGGCGGAGAACCTGGTCCACCTCCCGGACCTTCAGCGGCGGAAAGCGCCGGGAGTTGATAAAGGCCAGGGTCCTGACCAGCCGGGGCGCGGTCTCCTCGATCTGCTCCGGCAAAGGAGCCAAGTCGCTCTCAGCCGCCCGGCCCAGGGGGCGGACCAGGTCCAGGTTGAGCACCCGGATTGAGGCGCGCCCGGCGCAGAAAAGCAGAAACTCGGGCAGGTGCTCCAGGTTGTGTCTGGTCAACACCACGGTCAGGTTCACCCCGGCCCCAGATTCATCAAGCAGATCCAGGGCCTCAAGCGTCTTCCCGGTCCGGCTCCGGGTCAGCTCGTTGACCTGGGGCAGGCCGTCCAGACTGAGCCCCAGCCCGACCTTGTGCTCCAATAAAAAGCTTAGTTTTTCCCGGTCCAGGAGCAGCCCGTTGGTCTGGAGGGCCAGCCGGGGCCGGGGCTCCAGCTCCGAGGCCCGCTCCACCACCTCCTTGACCGCGGGAAAGACGGTCAGGGGCTCGCCCCCGGTCAGCTCCACGGTGAGCCGGCCTTGGCCCTTATCCGAACCCAGGGGTTGGGGCGAGCAGGACCTGATGGCCAGGAGGGCCGTTTCCGGGTCCAGCTCCGCCCCTTCCTGCCCGGCCTCGGCGTAGCAGTAGGTGCAACTGAGGTTGCACTTCTCGGTCAGGGTCAGGACCAGGAAGTTGGCCCTGATCGCGGCAAGGGTTTGCGTCACTTCCCGGCGGCCCCGATGTCCTCAAAGGGCAGCCGCCGCATGCGGTGGGGCAGGGCCATGGCCGCGGCCCGCTCCACGTCCTTTTCCTCCACCGTGGTCCGGCCCTCCCAGGCGGCCAGGGTCTTGGCCGCCTTGAGGATAATGATGTCGGCCCGGTGGCCCTGGACCTCGGCGGCCAGGCACATCTCGGCGATGCCGGTCAGCGCGGCCTTGTCTGCCTCCACCTTATCCAAAAGCCCGGCCGCCTCCCTGATCCGTTCGGTGATCTTTTGGTCCTCCTCCTGCCACTGGCGGCTGAAGGCCTCCGGGTTCTCGTCAAAGGCGGCCCGGCGGACCATGATCTCCACCCGGTCCTGGGCCTTGCGCAAACCCGCCACCTGAACGCACAACCCGAAGCGGTCCAGGAGCTGGGGCCGCAAGTCCCCCTCCTCCGGGTTCATGGTGCCCACCAGGGTGAACCGGGCCGGATGGGTGAAGGAGACCCCTTCCCGCTCCACGGTGCTGGCCCCCATGGCGGCGGAGTCCAGGAGCACGTCCACCACGTGGTCGTCCAAAAGGTTGACCTCGTCCACATAGAGGATGCCCCTATGGGACCCGGCCAGGAGCCCGGGCTCGTAGTGCTTCTCGCCCTCCTTGAGGGCCCGCTCCAGGTCCATGGTCCCCACCACCCGGTCCTCGGTGGCGCCCACGGGCAGCTCCACCACCCGGACCCGGCGGGAGACCAAGGGCACCTCCTCCCCTGCCAGGACCTTGGCCCGGCACTCGGCCCTGGGGCAGTCTTGGCAGGTGGGGCCGCCCAGTTCATCCGGACCCAGTTGGAAGGGACAGTGCTCCACGGTCTTTATCTCCGGCAGGATGCGGGCCAGGGCCCGCACCGCGGTGGACTTGGCCGTGCCCTTTTCGCCCCGGACGAGCACCCCGGACAGGGTGGGGTTGATGACGTTGAGAATGAGCGCAAGTTTAAGCTGCTCCTGGCCCACCAGGGCCGCGAAGGGGTAGTTGCTGGTTTCAGACAATTAGCTGTTCCTCCTGGCTATCTCCACCAGTTCCTGGGCTTTTAGATCCTCTATCTTGAAGTATTCGGCCCCCAGTTCCCGGGCCAGGCGGGCGGCCAGGCCCAGACGGACGATCCCCTGGGGCTCGGTATCCACCACCACGAACTTGGCCCGTTCCTCCCGGCCCAGCCGCCCAGCCATGGCCAGGGCCTCCTGGAGGGGTTCCATCTCGGTCCCCAGGCCGGAGTTGGCCTTGCCGTCGGTGATGACGACGACGATGGGCCGGGCCTCGGGCTCCTTGCTCAAATGGTTGCTCAGCTGGCGGTGGGCCTCGGCCAGACCGGCCGAGACCGGGGTCCGGCCGCCGATGGGCAGCTCCTTGAGCAGCCGGGCGGCCAGGTCGATGGACGAGGTGGGCGGCAGGTTCACCTGGGCCTCGGTCTTGCGGAAGGTCACCAAACAGACCTTGTCCCGCTTCTGGTAGGCGTCCAAAAGCAGGGACAGGATGGCCCCCTTGGTGGCGATCATCCGGGCCCGGACCCCCATGGACCCGGAGGCGTCCACCACGAACAGAAGAAAGCTGCCGATCCGCTTTTCCCGGACCTTGGTCCGGATGTCCTGGTCGTGGACGCAGACTTGCAGGCCTGATGAACCCTTGCGCCGGAGCTGGTAGGGGGCCGCGGCCCGGAGGGTGGCGTCCAGGGCCAGGTCGTTGTTCTCCCGGTTGAGATCGGCCTTGACGTAGCGGCCCTGTTTCTGGCTGGTCCGGGTGGGGGAGCGGCGGCCCGAGCCCCGGCGCAACCGGCGGTCCTTGGGCTGGCGCAGGGTCTTGACCTTAAAGGTCTGGCCCACCTCGAAGATCTGCTCCTCCTCCCCGTCATCCGTGTCTTGGTCCTGGGGGGGCTCGGGCGGTTCGGGCAGGGGCAGGTCAAAGGGCTCGTCCAGGTCGTCGTTTTCCTGGTCCTCCTCCTGGTCCTGGTCGTCGGGCGGGGTCTCGGGCGGCTCCTCCGGTTCCTGGTCCTCCTGCTCCTCCGGCGGCGGAGGGGGCGGCGGGGGCGGAGGCAGGGGATCCCGGCGGCGGTGGAGCAGGGCCAGGGGGGCCACCCGGATGACCAGGTCCTCGCCGACCTCGGTCCGGCCCTCATAGGCGGCCAGGGCCCGGGCCGCCTCCCGGATGACCAGGTCGGCCCTGTGCCCGGCCACGTTGTTCTCCAGGCACAGCGAGGAGATGAACCCCTCCACCCGCCGCTCCAGTCTGATTTTGGGCAGCAGCTCCCGGGCCCGGACCACGGCTTGGGCCAGCTTCTCCTCTTCCTGGGCGAATGAGGCGGCAAAGCCCTCCGGGTTGTGGTCGTATTTCTCCTTGCGTTCCATTAGCTCCACCCGGTCGCCCACCTCGGGCTCGCCCTTGACCTCCACGGCCAGGCCGAAGCGGTCCAGGAGCTGGGGCCGCAGCTCCCCCTCCTCCGGATTCATACTGCCCACCAGGATGATCCGGGCCGGGTGGCGGAAGGAGATCCCTTCCCGCTCGATCACGTTGACCCCCGAGGCGGCCGCGTCCAGGACGATGTCCACCAGATGGTCGTCCAGGAGGTTGACCTCGTCCACATAGACGAACCCCCGGTTGGCCCGGGCCAGCAGGCCCAGGGAGATGAGCCTTTGTCCGGTCCTGACCGCCCCGGTGAAGTCCAGCCCGCCCAGGACCATGTCCTCGGTGGCGTTGAGGGGCAGGTCCACCACCCGCACCGGTCGCCTCTCCCGTTCCCGGGGGTGGCCGTTGGAACGGCAGTCGGAGCAGAACAGCTCCGGGGCCTCCGGGTCGCAGCCGAAGCGGCAGCCCCGGACCACCTCTATCTCCGGCAGCAGCCCGGCCAGGGAGCGGACCGTGGTGGACTTGGCCGTGCCCTTCTCCCCCCGGATCAGAACCCCGCCCACACCAGGGTGGACGGCGTTCAAAATCAGGGCCAGCTTCATCTCCTCCTGGCCCACAATGGCGCTGAAGGGAAAGGCCCGGTGCATGGACCGGATCGGGAACTGGATAGGTTGGGCTTGGGGTTGGCTCATGCTCACAGACTCGCTTTCCGGACGCAACGCCCGGCCCAATAGAAAAAGACCAGACCGAAAAGAACCAGGACCAGCAGGGAAATCCACGGAAAGGGTCTGTCCAGGGCGGCGGCCCGGATGCACTGGCTGGCGTGGGTCAGGGGCAGGGCCTTGACCAGCCAGGCGGCCCACTGGGGCAGGCTTTCCAGGGAAAAAAAGGTGCCGCACAGAAAGGTCATGGGGGTGATGATGAAACTGTTGAGGCTGGACTGGTCGGCGTGGGACTTAACCTTCATGGCCCCCACCACCGAGGCCGCGGCGAATACGAAGGTGTTCAGCCCCAGGGAGAGCAGCAACAGGGGGCTGGGGTCGATCCGGACCCCGCCCAGCAGGGCCAGGAGGGCGATGATGGCCGCGCCCAACAATCCCCGGACCATGCCGGCCAGGACCTCCCCCAGGGTGATGGCCAAATGGTGGAGAGGCGCGGTCTGGAATTCCTCAAAGGTCATCCAGTAGAACCGGGCGATGTTGATGTCCATACCGATGGACCAGGCCTGGCTCATGGAGGTGAGGGACATGAGGCCGGGGATCATGAAGGTCAGGTAGTCCACCCCCTCCATGGTCACCGACCGGCCCAGCCCCCAGCCAAAGGCGATCAGGAACAGGGCCGGGCCGATGGCGTAGCTGATCAGGGTCTTGACCATCCGCCGTCTGAGGATGGCCATCTCCCGCCAGAAAACCGCGTAAACCGCCTTCATGGCCGCACCCTCCGCCCGGTGAGCCGGATGAATACATCCTCCAGGTTGGCCGTCCGGATGAGTACATCGCCGGACATATCGGCCGCATGGGCCGCGGCCCGGTCACGGTCCTCGAAAAAGGTCATGCCGTCCTCCTCCCCGGCGCACTCCACCACCACCCGGCCCACCCGCTCCAGCAGGGCGGCCGGGGTGTCCAGGGCGATGATCCGGCCCTGGTCGATGATGCCCACCCGGTGGCAGAGCTTCTCGGCCTCCTCGATGTAGTGGGTGGTCAGGAAGATGGTCGCCCCGGAGCGGAGGCTGGCCTGGATCAGTTCCCACAGCCGCCGCCTGGTCTGGGGGTCCAACCCCACGGTGGGTTCGTCCAGGAAAAGGATCCTGGGTTGGTGAAGCAGGGCCCGGGCGATCATCAGCCGCCGCTTGAGTCCGCCGGAGAGGACCTTGGCCTGGGCCTTGCGGCGGTCGGACAGGCCGGTGAACTCCAGCAGCTCGTTGATCCGGGACTCACGCCGGGGCGGGTCCATGCGGTGGAGCAGGCCGTGGAGTTTCAGATTCTCGTATACCGACAGTTCGGCGTCCACGTTGGTGTGCTGGGGACAGACCCCGATCAACCCCTTGGCCGCCACCGCCTCCCGGACCACGTCGTGGCCGAAGACCCGGGCGGTTCCCTTGTCCGGCTTGGTCAGGGTGGTCAGGATCCTGACCGTGGTGGTCTTGCCCGCCCCGTTGGGGCCCAGGAACCCGAATATCTCCCCCGGCCGGACGGTCAGGCTGAGGCCGTCCACGGCCTTGACCTGGCCGTAGTGCTTGACCAGATTCTCTATCTCGATGGCCGGTCCGTCCATGTTTCCTCTCGATTCAGTCATGATTCCGGGTATCTCCCCCGGAGGGGATCTCCTCCGGGGGCAGGGGGGCCTCCACCCGGATCAGGGGCCGGCCCCGGGAGTCCAAATCCACCCGGGCCCTGACCCCGTAGACCCGGGCCAGGTTCTCCGGAGTCAGGACCAGGGCCGGCTCGCCCAGGGCCGCCACCCGGCCCTGGTGGAGCAGGACCAAATCGTCGGCGTACCGGGCGGCCAGGTTCAGGTCGTGGAGGCTCACCGCCAGGCAGAGCTGCCGGGACTCCTTCAAGCCGGTCAACAGGTCCAGAACCTCCAGCTGGTGGCGCAGATCCAGGTTGCTGGTGGGCTCGTCCAGGAGCAGAATCCGGGTCTCCTGGGCCAGGGCCCGGGCCAGAAGGGCTTTTTGTTTTTCTCCCCCGCTGAGCTCGTCGAAATAGCGTTCGGCCAGCCCGGTCAAACCAAGCGCGGCCAGGGCCTCCTGCACAGCCCGGCGGTCCTCCGGCCCCACCCGGAAACGGAGATGGGGCCGCCGGCCCAACAGGACCACCTCGGCCACCGTGGCGGCCACGGACTGGGCCCCGTTCTGGGGCACGTAGCCGATCTCCCGGGCCAGGGCCCGGGCTGATAGGCGGGCCAGGTCTCGGCCCTCCAAGAACAGGCTGCCCTGGCCGGGTTTGAGAATCCGGTCCAGACAGCACAGCAGGGTGGACTTGCCCGACCCGTTGGGGCCTATCAGCCCGGTGAGTCGCCCCGGACGGAGATGCAGGGAGACCCGGTCCAGGACCCGGCGACTGTTGTAGGAGAACTCAATGTTTTCGGCCCGCAGGGTCACGACAGCCAGTCCTTCCTGCGCCGGGCCAGGAGATAGAGGAAAAAGGGTCCGCCCAGAAGGGCGGTCATGATTCCCACCGGCATCTCCACCGGCCAGACCAGGCTCCGGGCCGCCGTGTCCGCAGCCAGGAGCAGCCCGGCCCCCACCAGGGCCGAGGCCGGGACCAGGAAACGGTGGTCCGAGCCGATGAGGCTGCGGGTGATGTGGGGGGCCATGAGGCCGATGAAGTTGATGGCCCCGGTAAAGGAGACCACCGAGGCGGTTAAAAGAGTCGACAGGAGCAGGGTCGCAAGCCTCACCCGGCCCACCCTGACCCCCAGGCTGTGGGCCGTCTCCTCGCCCGCGCCCAGGGCGTTGAGGTCCCAGGCCAGAAACATGAGGGCGAGGAGGCCCAGGAGGACCACCGGAGCCAGGAACCAGACCGTCTCCATCTGGGCGTCCCACAGGGAGCCCATGAGCCAGAAGACAACCTCCCGGAGGTCCTCCTCTTTGGCCACATACTGGAGCAGGGAGACCAGTCCGGAAAAGATGTAGCCCACGGCGATGCCGCTGAGGATGATGGTCTCCCGGCTGGACTTGGCCAGCCGGGCCAGCACGTAGGCCAGAATCATGGCCGCCGAGGCGGTGACAAAGGCGTTGGCCACCACCAGGTAGCGTCCCAGGCCCAGGATATCCACCCCCAGGACCAGGGCCAGGGCCGCGCCGAAAGCCGCTCCGGAGCTGATGCCCAGCACGGCCGGGCTGACCAGGGGATTCATCAGCACGGCCTGGGTGCCGGTGCCGGCCAGGGCCAGGCCCGCGCCGGCCACCAGGGCCAGCAGCACCCGGGGCAGCCGCAGCTCGAAGACGATCACCGCCGCCTGGGCCGAGGGCTCCCGGGCCGGGCTGAGCCACTCCCAGAAGACCCGGGCCACGGTCTTGAGTCCGTAACCGGACAGCCCCACCGAGGCTCCCAGGAGGATAAGAGCCAGCAACGCCGCCCCTAGGACGGCCAGGACAAACACTTTTCGGGAATGGCTGATGCTTTTGGTCATGGAATAAAGTAGGTCCCGTCCATCTCCAGGCCGAAGAACCGGCCCAGCATCTCCCGGTGGATGGCCCGGGGGTCTACCTCGGCCATTTTCCCGGGATGAAAAACTTTGGCCAGGTGCAGCGCTCCGATGAGGTTACGCAGCCCGTATCCGATGCGACTGTTGTAGAGGTAGACCCGTCCCCGGGCCGTGCACTTCAGGCCGCGGATGCCCGGCCGGTTCATGGCCTCCTCCCTCAGGGCGGCCATGTACTCCCGGTCCGGCACCTTGAAACCCACCCCGGTGAGGTCCGCGGACAGGGCCAGATGGTCCGGGGCCTGGTCCACGATCCACTCGGCCGAAACCCGCTGATAGGGCAGGGGCAGGGCATCGGAGATGTTCCTGCCTCCGGCCAGGGGGATAATCTGGCGGCCCCTCTTGTCGTTGGAGGTGAAATACAGCTGGCGGCCCGATCCCAGAAAGACCCGGGGCCGCTCCTCCGGGGTCAGGTCGCCCAGGCGCCGGTCCAGCAGCCGGACCTGACGGTCCAGAAAGCCGTTCAGCTCCTGACCCCGCTCCTCCTGCTGAAACAGCTCCGCCAAGGCCTTGACCATGCCCTTGATCCGGCCCTGGAAGTAGCCGTTCATGAACACCACCGGGATGCCCAGGGATTCCATTTTTTCGGCGGTGTTGAAAAAATGGGTGTCGGCGATGATCAGATCCGGCTTCAGCTTCCAGATCAGCTCCAGGTTGGGATGGACCACCGAGCCGATGGAGGGCCGGGCCTCCAGGGCCGGGGGCCAGTTGGTCCAGTCGGAGCGGGCGATGATCCGCTCTCCGGCGCCCAGGGCCCAGACCGTCTCCGTGGCCGCGCCGCCCAGGACCATGGCCCGCCGGATCGGCCGCTTCACCTCCCGCTCCCGGCCCATCATGTCCGCCACCTTGAAGAACCCGGGGCGTACCTGGAGGACCTGGGGATCCGGGTCAAAGCCGCACCAGGCCGGAGCGGTCCAAAGCGTCGCAGCCACAAGGATCATGGTTAATGACAGACGGTTCGCCAAACAGGCAACTCCCTCAAACAGGCCCCCGGTCGGGAAATCCGGCCGGGGGAATCGGGTTGTTTATCTATGAGGCCGGGATGCCCAGGACCTCGCATTTGCGCCAGAAGGTGCAGTTGTTGGTAAAGGAGCTGAGCAGGCCGGCCCGGGTGCCCTCGCCGCCCAGATAGGCCAGGTAGGTGGCCAGCTGGTCGGCCGAGGCGTCCACCCCGTAAAAGACCTGGAAGAGGATGTTGATGTACTGCTCGTCGGTGGTGTTGCGGGCCTGGAAGGTGCTGCCGTTGAGCAGCATGGAGGCCATGCTGGTGGCGGTGAGGGAACCGCCCTGGAGAGCCGCGGCCAGTTGGCTCAGTTCATCGTCGGCGCCTTCCCGGTCCAGAACCTGGATGTACCAGGTGGCCAGCCAGGCCTTCAGGGCCCCCGCATCGGCGCAGAAGGAGATGGTCAACGGGATCAGGTTGGTGTCGACCGTCTCATCGACCGCCCCGGTGGCGGAATTGTAGATGAGCGCCTGGGAGTCGGTCCGGTTGGTGATCCAGAGCAGGCCGTTCTTGTCCACGCCCACTCCGCCGGAGGTGGAGACGGTGCAGTTCTTGTTGTCCATGGCGCTCACCGTGGCCCCAACCTCGCCGGTGCCGGGGTTGAAGGAATGGACGGTGGTGTCGTCGGTTCCGTGGTAGCCCACGAAGTAGCCCAGGGTGGGGGAGATGATCTGGAGGCTGCCGATGGCCCCGTAGGGATGGTTGTTGGCGTCGCCGTCCTCCACCACCGTGGCCACCTCATAGGTGTTTACGTCGATGCTGACGATGCCGCCGGTGTACTCGTACCCGGTCGTCTCCCCGTAGGGATAGCGGCCCGCAGCGCTGATAAAGAGCTTGCCCAGCTCAGGCACGTAGACCACGGCATTGGGGCTCTTCACCGGCAGGGTGATGCCCTTGGCTCCGTCGGCCGCGCCCTTGCCGGTGTCGATCTCGGTGTCCGTGGCGGTGTCGAACACGGCCACGTAGGAGTTGTTGGTGGGCCACCAGGAGCTGTCGCGGTTGAGCCGCTGGATCAGGACGAACAGCTTGCCGTTGACCACGATGCCCTCGTGGGCCTCGGGAATGCCGTCCGAATCCTGGTAGGAGCTGATGTCCAGGGTTCCGGTCTTGAACTCGGCCTCTGTGGCGGCGTTCAGATTGACCACCCAGATGCCGCTGCTGCCGTACATGGGCATATAGGCCTTGGAGGCGTTGAGAAATATCAGGTCGTGGGGGTTGTTGGAGACCTGGTCCGGCGAGTCCAGGGTGGAAAACTGCCACAAAGGCGTTTTCGGATCAGAGATGTGGAACTTGGCGATGCTGTCGGACTTGTAGCGTTCGATGCGGTAGAAATACTCGCCGTAGGAACGCATGATCAAATCCGAGATGGAGGTGGGGAGAATGTCAACCTGGCTGCCCCGGGGTCCGCCCACCGGGTCCACGTCGATCAGGACCGTGGCCCCGGAGGTGTAGTCGGCCGCGCCGGTGCACAGGGTGGCCGTGTCGGCCAGGGCCGAACCGGCCAGCCCAAAAACAAGGGCCGCGATCAGAAAAGCATGGATCAGGGATAATCTAAATCCGCAACTAAAAATCGAACGGGGTTTCATTGCCTTCCTCCCTTAGTGGTTTTTATTCCGCCTTATTGTTGTCGATGGTTTTTTCCATTTGTTTTCAATTTCAGTAGTCGTAGCTTAAGCTCAGCCAGAAGGACCGGCCGGCCGAGGGGTAGCCGTTGAAGTCCTCGTACTGGTCGTCGCCCACGTTGCGGACCTCGAAATCAACGGTGGCGCCCCAGAGCTTGTAGGACAGGCCCACGTTGAACACGTTCTTGTCCTCGGCCGGGAGCAGGTTGGCCGTGTCGTAGTACATCCCCTTCTGGGCCTGGTACTCACCGTAGACCTTCAGGCCCTCCCACAGAAACTCCAGCCGGCAGAAGTATGACTGGTTGAACCGGCCGGGCAGTTCCTTGCCCTCAAAGGCTTTCACATCGCCGTGGTTGATGGCCTCCTGGAAGGTGGCGTTGCCGCTGAACCGGAAATACTCCAGGAAATCCACATTGAGCTGAAGCTCCACGCCCTGGATGTCGGCGTGGGCGATGTTTTTGGAAGTGCCCACCCCGTAGGAGTCGTAGACCCGGATGATGATGTCGTCCACGTCGCTACGGAAATAGGCCGCCCGGGCGAAAAGACGGTCCAGGCAAAATACCTTGGGGGTCAGGCTGACCTCCAGCCCCACATCGAAGTTGATTCCGGACTCGGCCTCCAGATCCTTGTTGGCGGCCAGGAATCCGCGGTCGCCGAAGAGCTCGTAGAAGTTGGGCTCGCGGACGTACTGGGAAAAATTGGATTTAAGGGCCAGCCAGTCCAGGGCCTGAAATTTCAGCCCGATCTGGGGGTTGACGTACTGCTCCTGCCGCTTCCGGCCCTCCAAGACCGAACCCCAGGAGCTGACCGCGCTCTTGAGGTGGTCCTTAAGCCGGGTGTAGCGCAGGGCCGGGGTGATGGTCAGGCGCTCGTCCAGCAGGACCAGGCTGTCCTGAAGGGCCGCCGAAATGGAGGTCCGGTCGGAGGAGGGGGGGGTGTCCACCCCCAGCTTGTCCACGGGCAGATAATCCTCGTAGCGGATGTCGGCGCTGACCGCCGCAGTGTGGTAGCGGGTGGGCCATTCCACGAACAGGTTGGCCCCGTAGCGGTCGGTGTTGTAGATGTTGAGCTGCCTGCCCAGGCCGATGCCGTCGTGGCGGTCGTCGTACTCCTCCTCCTGCCACAGGTAATCCAGGCGCAGGGCCGCGTTGAGGTGGAGGCTGGTCAGGTTGTCCTTGCTCAGGCGCAGGGTGGAGATGTTGCGCTTGGTGGTCAGGGAGGCGTCGGTCTTGGTGGAGTTGTTCCAGGAGGACAGGCCCTGATCCTTGTAAAAGAACTGGTTCATCCCGTCCAGGCGAAAGCCGCCTCCCAGGTCGTATCCGGCCTTGACCAGAACGTTGGCCTTGTCGTATTGGGCGTTGTTGCGGTCCTCGTAGCGGTCGTCGTCCTTGTTGAACTGGGTCCCGTTGTCGTTGAATATCTCAAAATCGTTGTCGCTGGCGGAATAGTCGGCGGAGATCAGATAATCGAACCGGCCCAGGTTGTGGTTAAGGTAGGCCGAGGCCTGGCGGGTGTTGAAGGAGCCGTAAGCTGCCGAGGCCGAGGCGTTGAGGCCCTCTTGGACCTTGAGGGTTTTGATGTTGACCACTCCGCCGATGGAGGCTTTGCTGAAATTGGCCGGGGTGGTCCCTCGGTATATCTCCAGGGATTCCACGTCGCTCAAGGAGATGTTGCCCAGGTTGACCCCGCCCCCGGAACCGTCGTTGAGCAGGATGCCGTCCAGATAGATCATGACCTGGTCGCTGGAGGAACCCCGCAGAGACACGGTGGAGAACCCGCCCAGGCCGCCCTGCTGGCGGACCTGGACCCCGGCCTCCTTCTCGATCACGTCGGCCACGTTCTCCATCCGGCCCTGGAACTGGGACCGGTCGATGACCGTGAAGAAACCGGGCGAAACGGTCAGATCCACCTGTCCGGTCTCGATCTTTTCGGAGGTGACCTCCACCTCCTCCAGGACGGTCTCTTTTCCCTCGGACTCCTGTGAGACGTCTTCCTTGGAGCGGTCTTCCTCCGCTGTGATTTCAAGGGAATGGCCGCTTTCTCCGGCCCGGACAGGACCGCCGGCACCCCCCCAGATCAGGAGGAATGAAAGGATAATGAACGGAATGCGCCGCCGAGATTTATCCAGAGTGGCCGTGATCACAGCTCCCCCTTTAATAGGCCGGCGGCCAGGGGCGGATCCGCTGGTAAAAAAAAGTCCCCCCATCCCTTAAGGGATGGGGGGACTGCACCCAGCTTACTTGGTCTCCCCAAAGGCGCTTTTAATTATCTAAACAGCGCCCGGCCTCGGTCCGGTCTTTCGCCGGCCTTGGTTATGAGCAGATGGCGGGTCTTCTGACTCCCGGATCATCCTCCGGCCGCCCCTTCCCGCCGCCTTTTTTGACGGCAGTGGCTTATCGCGACCTTTGTCCCCGGTTACAGCGGCGGGACCGTGCCGGACTTGCACCGGCTTCCCCATTGAGCCTTACGGCACCGATCTACATTATGCCTCTACTAATAAAGGCGTACCCGGTCCCTGTCAACCCCTAACTGTCTTGGAACCCTGTCTGAATTTTATTGGGATAGACCGGAGTAACGTATCCGGGGAACCGACTTTCTCCTTCCAGGCAGATTATCCGGATGTTATTAAAAAGAAATTGAGCGGAGAGCTTCGTTTTGCCTGATCCGCAGGTCTTTGTTAAGCTCCTTTCGATTGCCTTCTCTCATGGACAACAGTCCACCGGGTTTCAATACCCGGCCAGGTTCCCCCAGGTTCGCCTTTTGCCCCGGCGATTCACCAACCTGGAGTCCGCCCCGCCTGCGCCCGCCGCCGGGCCGGTCCATAATAATACCTGGTGTACTCAGGGAACAGGTCTGATAAGATACGATCAAACTAGTTTCCACGGACCCGAAGAAAGCTCGGGCCGGACCATGGAACGCCGCTGGTTCAAATAATGGTAGGCTGGTTTTCGCCACATGCTGTTCAGGTGATTCACTAATGCTGTTCAGACCTGCAGAAGATCAATCACGACATCCCAGATTCAGAAAAGGCGCCCTCCTTTTTATCGCCGTTTTCCTGATGGTGGTTGTTGTTGTAGGCCTGGAATTGAGCGTGAGGGCGGACCGATCACTGACCGACACCCTCTGTCGCCAGTTTAATGAGCAGCAGCTCATAACAGCCCGAAACGCCAAGGACCTTATCGAGCGGGAGCTGGATTTGGTCAAAGGGGAGATCCGGATCGTTACCAGACAGGTATCTCTGGCCCCGGACAGACCGGAGGACCTTAAGGCGATAATCGAGAACAGCATGCTGCGGATCGCCGGCGGAGGCGTCCGCAAGGTGGAGGTCATAGACCCCAAGGGAAAGAAGGCTCTTGTATACGCCCCCCACCGCCACGCTGTGGCTGAAAAAACGGCGGATGAATCCAGCCTGAGCTACCTAGACGTATCTTCCTTATCCAGCGGGAAAATATGGGTATCCCGGCCCAGGGTCGAGCACGGTCGGATAATCATGTTCATGGCTACCGCAGTGGAAGGGCCGGGGCCTCGGCTGCTGGTTTTTGAAATAAATGCCACTTTGCTGGTCAGGCCTTTTTTGAAAAATATCCGCTCCGGCCAGGTTGGGTATGCCTGGCTGATCGACGAAAAGGGCCGGTTTATTTATCATTATGTCACTGAATTCATAGGCAAGGAGTCCTTCCAGGCGCGCCGCGACCGGAACCCGGATATCTCTTACGAGGAGATCAACCGCATCCAGAAGGAAAAAATGGTTCAGGGGCGGGAAGGGACCGGGTATTACTATTCCGGTTGGCATCGAGGCACAACCGGACGGATCAAGAAACTGATCGCCTTTACTCCTGTCTCCATCTCCTCCTCGCCGTCCCAGAGATGGTCGGTCGCCGTGGTTTCGCCCTTCTACGACATGGAGAATGTGGTCAACCACCGGCACACCGGGCAATTTATCCTGGTTATTTTTTTCATATCGATAATCGTGATCTCATTCGGCACTCTCGTCTATTGGGAGATGCGATGGTCCCGTACTCTGTCCCGGCGGGTCGAGGTCCGCACCGAAGAGCTGCGGCGTTCGGAGGAGAGGTACCGCCTTCTTGTCGAAAGCGCGGAAGACTATATTTTTACCATCGACCTGGACAAAAAACTGCAGTCCATGAACAACTACACCGCCAAGTTTTTCGGTGGAAGCCCCGAAGACCTGGTGGGAAAGGGGTTCGGCCATCTTTTCCCCGGCCCTGTTGCCGCCCGGCTGGAAAGAGAGGTGGACAAGGTCTACCTCTACGGCAAGAGCCGGCGCGACGAGTTCGAATTGGACGTCGAGGAGCATCAGATCTGGATCGATATCCATCTCATGCCCATAAAGGAAAAGGGGGGGGCGGTCACCCGGGTTTTGTGCATCGCCCGCGACATAACTGAAAGCAAGGAGCTCGCGAGGAACCTGATTAACACTGAAAAGCTGGCCTCCCTGGGCACTCTTGCCGCGGGGGTGGCCCACGAGGTCAACAACCCCCTGGGGGTCATCTTGGGCTTCTGCGATATCCTGATAAAAAACGCCCGTCCCGGCAGCCAGGAGTTGGAAGATTTGGAGATCATCCGTCGCCAGGGTGATCACTGCAAGGAGGTGGTCGCCAACCTGTTGACCTTTGCCCGCCAAGATGACCTGGAGGAGGAGTACTGCGATTTGAACGCCTGCCTGCTTGAGATTTTGCAGGTCTGCCGGCACAGCCTGGAGATGAACAGCATTGAATTGACGATAAAAACAGGGGAGGGCCTGCCTCCGGTTTTGGGCCATAAGCGAAAACTGCAACAGGTTTTCCTGAATTTGATGAACAATTCCCTGGCGGCCCTGGGAGAAGGCGGGGAGGTGACGGTTAAAACCGGATATGACCGCAGCAGCCGAAGGGTGACGGTTCTTTTCCGGGATAACGGCGAAGGCATCGCCCAAAAGGACCTCAAACGTATTTTCGATCCTTTCTTCACCACCAAGTCCATCGGCGAGGGCACAGGCCTGGGATTGTTCGTTACCTACGGCATTATCAAACAATACGGCGGAACCATAGAGTGCCTCAGTTCAGGCCTGGACCAGCCGGAAAAACCCAGCGGGACCCAGTTTATTATCAAACTCAAACCAAGGACGGCAGGACAGCCATGACCGGCAGGATTTTAGTTATCGATGATGAGAAGGACATGCTCTTGCTGCTGAGCCGGATTATCACCGAAGAGGGCGCATACCAGGTAGTCACCGAATCGGATCCGCTCAGGGCGATGGCCCTGTTCAAGGAGCAGCCCTTCGACCTGGTTCTCACTGATCTGAAGATGCCCAAAATGAACGGCATCGAAGTCCTGGAGCAGGTCAAGCGGACCAGCCCTGACGTATCCGTGATCATCCTGACCGCCTTTGCCACCATTGACAACGCGGTGGCCGCAGTTCACAAGGGTGCCTACGACTATCTGACCAAGCCTTTTCAAAGGGAGCGGCTGCTCCTGACCATTGAGAAGGTGATGGCCTTGCAGGAGCTGGTCCGGGAGAACATGACCCTCCGCCAGGCCCTGGCCAAAAAGGAAGAACAGACGCCCATAGTCGGCTCCTCGCCTTTTGTAAAAGATATGGAGCAGCGCATCCGTCAGGTGGGCCCGACCATGGCCACGGTCCTTATCACCGGCCCCAGCGGCACCGGAAAGGAGCTGGTCGCCCGGGCGGTCCATGAACACAGCCAGCGCCGGAACAACAAATTTGTGACGGTCAACTGTACGGCTCTGCCGGCCGGTGTTCTGGAGAGCGAACTTTTCGGCCACGTCAAGGGAGCCTTTACCGGCGCGTTAAGAGATAAAAGGGGGTTGGTGGAAGAGGCGCACGGGGGCAGCCTTTTCCTGGACGAGATCGGAGATTTGAGCCCCATGATCCAGACCACCCTGCTGCGGCTTCTTCAGGAAGGCGAGTATAAGCCGGTGGGCAGCGTGGTTACCAAAAAGGCGGACGTCCGTTTCATTGCCGCCACCAATCACAATCTCAAGCAGGACATCAAGGATAAGAATTTCCGGGAGGACCTCTACTACCGCCTGAACGTGATCCACCTTGAGATGTCGCCGCTGACCGAGCGAAGACGGGACATTCCCCTGTTGGCCTATCATTTTCTGAAAAAATACAGTCAGCTGAATAAAAAGCAGATCCAGGCCATCTCCCCGGCCACCCTTCAGGTGCTGATGAACCTGGACTACCCCGGTAATATCAGGGAGCTGGAGAACATTATCGAGCGCGGGGTCATTTTTTGCCAAACCAACACCCTGGGTCTGGCCGATTTGAGGCTGGAGGATCAGGACCCCATTTTTTCCGAACTGCGGGACGACATCTTCCGAATGTCCTTCAAGGAGGCCAAGGAGAGAGTCGTCCAGGCCTTTCACTATCGCTACATCGGCTATCTGCTGGCCGAAACCGGCGGCAACATCTCCCAGGCCGCGGAGATGGCCGGGATTCAACGCCAATATCTCCATCGGCTGATGAAGGATACCGGCATAAGCACGGAAGAGTATAAGAAGGGCTTTCAACAGCCCGACAGAGAAACCGAGGATTAGGCCTCAGCGGCCACCCACCATCCGGCGGATCAACACCGCCCCCGCCAACCCGGCTCCCAGCCAGGTGAGGATCACCAGCGCGGTAATCGCAACGGTCAGCCTGCGGTCAGGGGCCAGGGCCTGACCGGCCTCGGCGCGACACTCGGCCAGAATCTCGTCCGGGATGAGGCGGACAACCAGATAGAGACCCAAAGGCACCAGGATCAGATCGTCCACGTAACCCAGAATGGGGATGAAATCGGGGATCAGGTCTATGGGGCTCAAGGCGTAGGCAACCACCAGGGCGGCCGCGACCTTGGCCAATCGGGGCGTCTTTGGGTGGCGGCTGGCCAAGAGGAGGGTCAGAACCTCCCTCTTGAGCCGCCCGGCCGCCTTTTGCCAGGAACGATAAATTCCCAATGAGTTCCTTCCAGACTCTCCGGTCCAAACTCGTCTGAACCATCGAACCTTCTCCGCCCCTTAGACTGGCCTATCCAATAGATTCGGCAGACCGTTTGAGCACAGCCTGCCGGAGTGGTCGGCGGCAGCCCATCCGTCCAGGGAGGGAGATTTTTATTACATCATAAGGTAGACCAGGATACCGCCTATGGCCAGCCAGATATTGGTGATGTTTGATACGGTAATGTTGAGAACCGCCGCCAGAGGCCTGCCTCTCCGGAACAGGGAGATGCATGATTTGAACTCCGGCCAGCTGGTCAAGGCCGACAGAACAAAAAATCCGATCACACCCTTGGGGGCGTGCGAGTGTTCCGCGGAGAAGCTGACCACCGGGTCGAGCAGATAGCCGGCCACAATAAGGACCACAAAGGCGGGAATGAACCAGACCCGGGAAACGGCTTCGGCGTCCTCGTCCTCGCTGGGCTCATCCGGCCGCAGGCGGAACAGGATGGCCGAAACCACCAGGGTCACCACCGCCCAAAGGAGGTAGTAGCTTGAGGGAATGAAAAAAAACCCGCCGGCAAAAGAGGCGGTGATGAGGATGCAGGTCACGGTGTAGAGAGGGTGGGTTTTGATCGTTCTTAGAAAATTGGCGGTGATAAGAGAGGAGATGATCAGCATCACCGGGTTCATGAAATTGGACCCCAGGGGCGTGCTGGCAGCGAAAAGAATATTGCCCGAGATGAGGCCCACAACCAGGCAAAGCCCTTCCGGTCCGTTGGTGATGAATCCGACCAACGTGCCCAGCCCCTTCACGTCTTTCAGGCTTTCAATGATCAGCTCCACTGAAATCCCGACGAAGAACATGATGAAAATCACGCCCAGCGCCCCGACAAGAGACATCTTCATATCGCCGCCGCCCACCAGGGAGGAGATGCTGAAAAAGAGCAGAACCCCGACCCAGATTCCGATGTCCAGCGGTTCGAAGAGACTCACCTCTCCGATCTTCCACCCCTTTTTCTCATCAGGAACCGGCATCATCATTTCATCGGCGGTAACGGCTTTCGGGGAGCCGGTGCGGGGGTTGTCCGTGTGATTGCTCATGGTGGAACACCTCATTTCTTAAATTACGCTTCATGTAATCACAGGGCGCATCGGCCCCGGCAGGCCCGGTCCGTGTCCCGGCCCCTGTCGGCTTTCGAACTTCCTTAACGCACCCCCAACTCCTGCAAGGCATCCTGGAAGAGGACCATGCCCACGGGCCTGCCCCGGTCGATTACGACGATCCGGTCGACTCCGTGGATGGCCATCAGTTCCAGAGCGTAGGCGATCCTGTCGGTCATTATCACCGAAGGGGTGGATGGAAGGCTGGTCGCCAAGGGATGTACGATCTCCTTCACCGTTCTGCGCCTCATATCACCACACCCCGCCGCTTACAGATAAATTTGAAGGAAGCAACGAGGGTGCCAGTTTACACGGCCCAAGAACAGGTGCGGCGATGTTGTCCTAACTATGGGTTGTCATAGCTCATTATCAGTGGGCCTCTCTGAAATTTCCCTGCTCCCCGGAACCCGAGGGCCTCTCCCCCTCGGAGGATGGGGCTATATCTGTCAACGGGAGGTGACAGATTTGGGGGGAGGTGTCCACAAAATAGTTCCACTCCAGATCCGATCCTTCCCCGGCGATTGGAAATTGTTGCGAATTAACTAATAAAAAAATGGGGTTAAGACACACCCTCGACTTGTTCAAATTGGCACAATCTTTGATTCACCAATCGATCAAGCAAAAGCGATGGTACTTAAGCGGGGATCAATG
Source organism: Desulfarculia bacterium (assembly GCA_963662305.1). Taxonomy (GTDB): domain Bacteria; phylum Desulfobacterota; class Desulfarculia. Next base: position 2,061,324 of record OY759352.1, read on the forward strand.
ATTTCCGACAAGACCAAGGAAGGTGGGTGAGAAAGTTAATCCTATTATTGAAAGTTCGACTCGGCCTAATTATGGAGTTAAACCGTCCGCAAAATAAGCCCTCATTAATCAAAAGAACGAGGGGCAAAAAAGGAGTGGAAAATTATGGCATCACCGAAAAAGGTTCGAGCTGCCGGATGGGAGGTAGCCCAGGAGTTGGAAATAAAAAAGCGAACCATTTTCGAGCGCCTTATCCCGGAATGGCGGCATGTACGGGCGGCCCTCGGCGGCATAGCCGTCTTTTTTATTGTGTTCCTGATCGGCATCTGGCTGGCTGGGAACCCATTTGAGGCAACCCAGCGTATTGCCTCAAAAGCCGTTGTCAACGCCGGTTTGGCCGGCACAAACGACTGGACCATCTTCTGGGGCGTAATGTTTATGGCCATGTTCTTCGAGTTCATGGACGCTTCGGCCGGGATGGGGTTCGGCACCGCCCTGACGCCTCTTCTGCTGGTTGTTGGCTTTGATCCTAAACAGATCGTGCCGGTGGTTATGGTTCAGCAGGGAGTGGCCGGCCTGGTCGGAGCCTTCCTCCACCGGGAATTCGAAAACGTGGAGTGGAAATTTAAACCCATGTCCGAAACGGTCAAGCTGTGGATGATCATCGGACTGGTCGGTTGCCTGGCCGTGACGTTTTCCATTACCGCGGTCTATGCCTACCTTAAGGTGGCCAAGATCTGGATTAAACTGTATGTGGCCGTTCTGCTGCTGATGATGGGCGTCATCTCGCTGATTCAGGCCCGCAAGGAGCGTCCCTACAGACCTTGGAAGATGCTCGGGTTCGCCGCCCTGGCCGGATTCAATAAAGGCGTGGGCGGCGGCGGTTACGGCCCCGTGGTCACCGTGGGCGGGCTGATCTCCGGCGTACCCATCAAGAGCATGCTGGCCGTGACGGCCATCAGCGAGGGTACGGTCAGCACCTTTGCCATATTGGTCTGGCTGGCCCTGCTCACCTCGGGGGTAACCATAGACTACGTCTTGTTGCCCACGTTCATGCTGGCGACCATGTTCTCGGCTATTGCCGCGCCCTATGCCACCAGGGTTTTCCCCGAAAAACTGTGGAAGGTGGTGGTTCCGGGCTACTGTGTGGTGGTGGCGGCCATCTGTTTCTACAAGATTGTCCCGGACGTTATTTCTAAGCTGGGCGGTTGATTCCTGGGAAGATTGGCAGGATAACCGCAAGTCGACAACCCCAACCGCAGGAAGGAGCAGGATGGGTCTAGTGTCGAAAGCGCTGCCGCTGGGCGAGGCGGCATGAGAAACGGTACAAGAGACGGCGCCCCGGACCTGATCGGTCCGGGGTGTCCGGCTCCTTTTAAGATAAGGACGCCTTGACTCGAAACTGACAACGGGATGGAAAAACGGAGGCTTGTTATGTGGAATCGGGGTACACCTTACCCGGCGTCCCGGGAGGAGAAGGCCCTGAACGGGTATATCAATCGGCGGGTCCGCGGATTCGGCCTGACCCTGATCGTCATGGGCCTGAGTTTCGGGTTGTACTACCTGGGCCTGTTCGGGGGAGTATCAGGCCCGCTGACCCCCGAAAATATAGGAGATCTCCTGGTCGGCCTGGGGGTGACCAGGTTCCATCTGGCCATCGCCCTGTCAGGTGCGTTTGTCTGCGCCCTGACCTGGAACTGGGTTTTTAACCTGATCTGCCGGGCCGCGGGCCGCCGCCTGACCTGCGCCAAAACCCTGAATAAAAGCGGGAGAATCTGCGGCGCCGCGGTCAAGACCGTGAAACTTAAGGGCGAGACATCGGACCGGCCGGTCAGGCAGTACGTCTGCCAACAGGGGCATAAACTGAGCACGGCCCATTTCCACCCGCTGGAAAAGGGTGTGGTCGGCCACACCGTCTGGTTGGTTACGCTGGCTTTTTTCCTGATTTTCCTGGCGGTTTGAGGAGAGGCTGTTGAAACCGCCACAATAAACCGGCCGTGAGGCGGCGGAGGGATTTAGGATTTTTGAGTCGATAATGGGATCTGTTTTTGGAAAATCAACTATCCGCAAAAGGGGGCGGCATGAGTTCCGAAATCCGGGTCCTGCTGGTCGATGACGAGGAACGGTTCGTCACCAACATGGCCCGCCTTTTGGCCGCCCGCGGATTTAAGGTCTCCATTGCCGGAGACGGGGTGGAGGCCGTGGAACAATACCGTCTCTCCGGCGGGATGGATGTTGTGGTCATGGATGTCAACATGCCCCGTCTGGACGGCCTTCAGGCCCTGAAGCGGATAAGGGCCCAAGATCCCGAAGCCCAGGTCATAATCCTGACCGGGCACGGCAGCACCGAGGACGGCATCAAGGCCATCCGCCTGGGGGCCTTCGACTATCTGGCCAAGCCCTGTCCCCTGGAGGCGTTGGTCGACAAAATCCGTCAGGCCGATGAGGTTGAGCGGATCAGGGAAAAGCCGGTGCTCTGGACCGGCAACAAGGTCAAGGCCGTTCTTGACCCTGAATTTCTGAGGCTGCCGCCGGAAAGCGGAGCGGCCCAGGGTCTGGCTTTGCTGGCCGAGGGAAAAGACCCGGATCCCGGCCCGGTCCTGTTCGTAACGGATGACCGGAACGTTCCACTGGGTTGCCTCAACCGCCAGGACCTGCTCCGCGAAGCCTGGAAAAATCATCCGGGCCGGCAGATCACCTGGGACGAACTTTGCCGCTGTCCGGAGAACTTGCCCGAGACCAGGCTGGACAGAATTATGCAAAGGGATATCGTAACCGCCGATCCGGAAGAGGGGCTGCCGGAGGTGGCTCACGCCATGATGGCCCACAATCTGAGCACAATACCTGTAGTCGAAGAGGGCCGGATGATCGGTCAAGTCCATCTTAAGGATATTCTTGCCTATATCGAGAGGCAGACCGAATAGGATCCGAGGTGTAACGCCATGCCTGAAATCTCCGGTTCACCCTTGCTTCGCTGGAAAAACGACTACCCCTATTTCCGGCAGCTTCGCCGCCGCCTGATTCTGATCCTCGCGGCGGTGGTGGCCGTCCCCCTGCTGGTCCTGGCCGGAGCAGCCTTTTTCCACCAATACTCAACAATCAACAGCCGGGCCGAACAGTCGCTCCAGAGGACGGCCGAGGAGCTTAAGGAGAAGATCGACCTTCACCTGAACGGACAATTGGCTCTCCTGAGGCTGACCGCTTCCTGCCTGGAACAACCGGAACCGCTCCAGCCGGGCCGGATTAAGGCGGAACTCATCCGGTTGAGAGGCTCAGATCCGTTCCTCGGCCTGGCAGTCTATGATCAACAGGGCCGCCGTCTGGCCGGCTCAGGCTCCTCCAGAGAGTTTGAAGGGCCCGAGACCCTGCCCCGGCTTCCAACCGGCTTCCTCGGCGCCAGTTGCGGCTTTGGAGAGACCACTGCCGATTCCGAGGGCTCGGCCCTTTACTACACCGCCTTCTGCCGCATCAGGGGAGAGGAGGGCCGTATCCTCCGGGCCGTTTTCGGGGTGGGCCCCATCCTGAAATTATTGTCCGGTCCTGATTCCGACCCGGCTGAAACATTCCTGGTGGGCCGCACCGGAGTCTTTCGGAACAGACCCAAGGCGTCCCCGTCTCCACCGGCCTCCAGCCCCCCTCCGGAACGAAGGTCGAGCGGCGCAGACGGTTACCTGGAGGCTTCAATACAACTGGATACCGCTCCTTGGCAGTGTCTGGTTCGGCGGCCCAGGGAATCGCTGAACCGGGAATTGAGCCGAATCCGGAACATGGGCCTGATTATCCTACTTCCGTTGCTGGTTCTGGCCGTGGCCGCCGCCATCCTGACCGTCAACTATCTGGTGGGCCGACTGGAGGCCGACCACCGCCTGATCAAGAACCTGGACCGGCAGCTCAAAAGGGCGGGCCGTCTGGCCAACTCGGTCCATCTGTCCCACGGTCCGGTTCACGAACTGAAAAATACCCTGGTCAATATTGATACCACCGTAACCTGTCTGCAGGACGCTTTGGACCAGGCCGACAGCCAACTGGGGGGCGAAGAGGCTTTTTTCCGGAAGATCCGGGAGGAACTGAACTACGGGCAGGTCATGGTCGAAAGACTTCACGGCAACATAAGAGTCTCGAACCTGGAATCCATTGTCAGCGAATTGGATCTGAACTCCCTGTTAAAAGATCTGGTCGAGCTCTTGGGCCTGGAACTCTACCTGAACAGGATCGTGGTGGAAACGTCCTTTCAGGACGGGCTGCCCTTGATTTTGGGCGACCCGGTTCAGATCCGTCAGGTTTTCATGAATATCCTGCTCAACGCGGTTTCGGCCGTGGATTCGGACGGTAGGATCACGATCCTTACCTCCGCCGAGAATGATGATATAGTGGTGACGGTCATTGATGACGGACCCGGCATACCGACCGGGCAAGAGGATCTGATTTTCGATCCCCTGTTCACGACCAGAAGGGGCAGCAGCGGAATGGGGCTGTCCATCTGCGTCAGCATCCTGGAAAAGATGGGCGGCCGGATCCAGGTCCGCAACGATCCCGAGCGGGGAGCATCTTTTACTGTCTGGCTGCCCCGCAGGATGAAATAGGGCACCCTGTGGGGGGATGCGGTCTGAATCCAGATGTTGAAGCGGGAGCACATAAAGAGAGCCATCGACGCCATCTCGGCCCGTAATCGCCAAGTCGGCTACACCCTCAACGATATGCTGGGATCCGGAAGCATCGACGTTCTGCCGGATTCCGACCCGGCCGCCTCACCCCGGGAGTTCGCTTTTCTGTTCAACCACGAGCCTGTTCATGTGCCTGTTTTCCGGTACTTTCACGAGGGCACCACCCCCTTGGAGGAACGGCTCCTGGTCAAGTATGGGGAGTTGGTCAGGCGGCAGGAGTACCTGACCGGAAGCCAGCCCTACAACTTTCGCCGGGCCGCGGAGGATATTCACAAGGCCGGGCTCCGCTTTTTGGTCGAGTACGAGATCTCCCTCGCCGCGGAAAGGCTGGCCCGCAAGGGTCAGAAGAACGGTTTGCCGTATCGCGATTTGGCGGGGCGCCTTGAAAGTATCCTGGATCCGGGCTCCGCATCTCTGCTGCCCCAGACCGAAAATGATCCCGGAGTGCTTTTCCGCGGCGTAGTGGATAAGGACACCCCGGCCTATTTTCTTAACTTCCCCTTTTGCCTTGATTCCCTGCAGCAGGCGGCCGATCTTAATCTTGAATTCTTCGGTATCCGGTTTCTCTTGGATTGTCTGGTGAACGGTTTGGCCGAAACCGTCTTTTGCTGCCTGGTGAACCGGAAGATCGTGGGCCTGGTCCAGTCCGGACCCAAGACGAGTCTTTCCGGCCGCGACCTGGAGATCAAGTATATCGCCACCAGCCGGGGCAAGCGTACCCAAGCGGAGCTGCCGGCCCTTAAACCCCCCAAGGGCTGCGGCACGGTGCTGGTGGCCGGGGCCTGGATGCTGTGGAAAGGCCGGTTCGGCGGGAGAGGGGAATTGGTGCTGGATTCGGAGATAGGCTCCATCCGGTTCTACCAATCCATCGGTTTTCGGAAAAAGCAGGCTTACGGCTACACGCTCAAATCGCCCCAAGGCTACCTTCTGCGGAACATCCTGGCCATGACTGAACACTTGCCTCAGGTGGAGGAGGGGGTGGTCCGCTCGGTCAAGGAGCTGATCAAAGGCCAGGTCAAGCTTTTGCGGAAAAAGCCGAAAGGCGGCAAGGACCTCAAACAGCGCGAAACGGCCGTCGGGTTTATCCGGGACTGTCTGGCCACCGAACAGCACAGGGAACTGGGCCGGACCGCCATCGGGCTGCTGGCCCGATACCGGACCGAAATTCCCGAGGCCGACCAGTTGTTGGACCAGGCCATTGCCAGCGGTCTGGTCCAAATTCCGGTAAAGCTGAAAAAGGATTGGAACCCGGTCCTGACAGTCTTTGACGATCGCTACGCCCGCCATCTGGAGGGGATTTTTCATCTGGAGAGCGCCAAGCGGGCCAAGGCCATGCGGACCATCCTGGAGGACGAGACCCTCACGGGCAGGTGGTCGGCTCTGGTTCCGCGCCTGGCCCGGGTGGAGGAGCTGGCCTATGTCCACACCGCCGAGCACATAGAGTTCATCGCTTCCACAGAGGGGCGGCCCCTGAGCTCCATAGACCTGGATACCCAGACCAGTGAGAGAACTTACGAGGTGGCCCGGTTGGCTGTGGGCGGGGTCTTTTGTCTGCTGGATGAGATCTGGTCCGGGGTCTCCCCCCGCGGATTCGCCTTTGTCAGGCCGCCGGGGCACCATGCCGAACCGAACAAGGCCATGGGTTACTGCATCTTCAACAACGCGGCCCTGGGAGCCAGGTACCTTCAGGAAAAACACGGTCTGGACAGAATCATGATCGTGGACATAGACGCCCATCACGGCAACGGCACCCAGTCGGCTTTTTACGAGACCGACCGGGTGCTGTATTTCTCCATGCACCAGTTTCCGTTCTATCCCGGCACGGGCGGTCTGGGCGAGTCCGGGTCCGGCCGGGGCGAGGGCTTCACCGTCAACGTGCCCCTGCCCACGGGAGAGACGGATGCCACCTTCGCCGATATCATCAACTATCTGGTCCGCCTCCTGGCCCGGCAATATGGACCTGAGATAATTTTGGTCTCCTGCGGATTCGACCTCTATCACCACGACCCCAGCAGCCGGATGAGGGCCACCCCGGAAGGCTACGGCATGATGGCCAGCCTGTTGATAGAGATAGCCGAAGAGGTCTGCGGGGGACGGATTGCCTTTATTATGGAGGGCGGCTACAGCCTGACCGGCATCCGCGAGTGCGGTCTTCGGGTCATGAGGGAGCTGTGCGGTCTCAAGACTTTTGATCCCGCCAGGATGGAGAAGATGAAAAAACCGAACGGCCGCAGGATTCCGGCGCTCAATAAAATCCTGGAGGTCCAAAAAGCCTATTGGACAATCCAGTAACCAGGAAGTGTCAACCAGTTGTTGACAAAATCCGGTGGGCCGCCTCCGTCCATACCGGAAAAGCCTTTTGGACCTCGAAACAGGCCGGCCCCCGGCTTGTTGAACCGGGACCTTTTGCGGCCTCGGCATGGCCTCCTAAACCGGTCCATAAAGTCAACCCCTGTTAATCATAACCTTTTTCCGCTCAATGGACCATCCGTCAAACTAATCCGGGTTTCTGACCCAGAATGTTTTCAAGGATGGAAAACCATCCGGGATTACCGAGTTGTGGAATCTGACGGTGGGGTGGACGGGCTGGCATGCTTGTTGAATTGTTATTTATCAAAGGGCTTCGAAGCCGAATCCGGGCAGAGCCGAAAGCGAGGTTCGGGGCTTACGGCCGACAGAACCAGGGAACAGACCCAGTAATCAACCCGGACATATATTGATCGGCGAGGGACATGGATACAAATCAGGACAGCCGGGATTACCGGGCCGACAACGAGTCGATGCCGGAGCGGCAGGCGAGCTACCGGCGCCTCTTCCGCAGGTTTATCTTGTACACCATGGTCTGCTCCGTGGTCCCCATCCTGCTGGTGGGGTGGGCCATCAAAATCAACTATACTAATTTTTCCATAGATCGCATGACCCGCAGTTTTATGTCTCAGATAGACCACCACCGCAAAGTCATCCAGATGTTCATCAACGAGTGCCGGTCCAAACTCCTTCTGATCGCCGCCACCCATAAGATGGAGGACCTGGTGGCCGGCGGCAAACTGGGGGAAGTGTTCGAGATGATCAACCGGGATCACATGTCGATCACCGATCTGGGGGTGATCGACGACCAGGGCAATCATCTCAATTATGTGGGCCCCTATGACCTGATCGACAGCAACTATTCCCAGGCCCTCTGGTTTAAGGAGGTCATGGCCGAGGGGATCTATATCAGCGATATGTTCATGGGATTCCGGCAGGAGCCTCATTTTATAGTGGCCGTCACCAGAACCGAAGAGGGCCGGAAGTGGATTCTCAGGGCCACTATCGACACCGATTTCTTTCGCTCTCTGGTGGAGAATGTCAAAATCGGTCGGACCGGTGAGGTCTATCTGGTCAACCGGGATGGTATTTTCCAGACCAGCCCCAGATTCAACGGCAAAATCATGGGCAAAGCCATATTCGAGGTACCGCCCAGGCAGCCCGGGGTGTCCATCCGGGTCGCTCCCGCCGTCGTCTCCGACGGAAACCAAAAGATTCCGTCCAAAATCGTCTGCCAAACCTGGCTGGACGAGCCCAATTGGATGCTCATGGTCCAGCAGGACTACAAGGAGGCCTTTGACGACGTCAACCACGCCAACAAGGCCGCCCTCATCTTCCTATACCTCTCGGCCGCGGCGATTCTGATCGTCACCATTCTTATCACCCGGCACATGATCGCCATTATCAGGCGACGCGATTTGGAGATGGACCAGTTGAACCGCCAGCTGCTCCAGGCCGGCAAAATGGCCTCCATCGGCGAATTGTCGGCCGGAGTGGCTCATGAGATTAACAACCCCCTGGCCATTGTCCTGACGGAGAGGCAGATCCTGCTGGATGCCTTCCAGGGGAGGCTGGACGACGACGAATTGGAGGAGCAATTCCTGGACTCCATGAACCAGATCGATATCCAGGTTCAACGCTGCAAGAGGATCACCCACAATCTGCTCAGATTTGCCCGGAGGACCGAATCGGTCATCGAACCGGTGGACGTCAATGCGTTTCTCCAGGAGGTGGCCGAATTGATGGAACGGGAGGCCCGGGCCAACGGAATAGCATTTGTGACCGACCTGGACGAAGATATTCCTTTTATCAACTCAGACCCGTCCCAGCTTCAACAGGTTTTTCTAAATCTTATCACCAACGCCATAGATGCCCAGAACCAGAAGATGGACGGGATGATCAAGATAACCACCCGGGCCGAGCCCGGAGAAAAGGGCCTCTGGCTGACTATCGCGGATACCGGCTCCGGGATCAGCCCCGAAAACCTGTCCAAAATTTTCGATCCGTTTTTTACCACCAAGCCGGTGGGCAAGGGGACCGGTCTGGGTCTGTCCATCTGCTACAGCATCATCAAGCGGCTGGGCGGGAAAATATCGGTAACCAGCGAGGTGGGCCAAGGCACTGAATTCGTAATATTTCTTCCCGAGGAGCTGCCTGAGGGCGCCTCCGGGGGCGTGGCCGAAGCCGAAACAGCGCACAATTTTCAGTAATGGAGGGCAACCATGAAATTAGCCAAAGTTCTCTTTGTGGACGATGAAACCAGATATGCCGAAAACATGGCCAAGCTTCTGGGCAACCGCGGCTATCGGGTGGTTACGGCCAACAGCGGCGACCAGGCTTTGCAGAGGCTGGAGGAGGAGGACTTCGACATCATTGTTCTGGATTTGAAAATGCCCGGACTGGACGGCATCGCCACCCTGAAAGAGATCAACGAACGAGAGCTGCTGACCGAGACCTTGATCCTGACCGGCCACGGTTCCATTGATACGGCTTTGGAGGCGACCAAGATAGGAGCTTTCGATTATCTGACCAAACCGTGCGAGGTTCAGGATCTGGTTGATAAAATCGAGGAAGCCTGGAATAAGAAGAGCGAGGTGGAACAGGCCGAGCGGAATGAAAAGATAAAGAAGATTATCGAATCCCCCTCGGCCGTCTTCTCCATGATGAAGAAACCGGGCTCCAAAAAAGAATAAGGCTATCGGCCTCGGGCGGAAGTTCGGATGTCTTTCGGAAATCGGAGGGCTTCAACCGGTTCCGGGGAAAAAAGGACTCTCTGAGCCGGATCTCCGCCTTTATCTGTGGTGATGGCTCCAATTATGTTTTAACTCGGGTGCCGGAGGCGGCACCCCGGCCTCATGTTTCGCTTTTTTAGAAAGGCCATTTGAGCGCTCGCTCTGAACCGGGCGCTCCGAAATGGGTTCGGCCCATAACTTGGGGCCGGGGTTTGGCACCCGGCCCCGGGTGCGGTTTCCAGGGGCGCAGGCCCTATCAGGCCCGCTCCCGTGGCTTTGCGGCGGCTAGACGCTCTTGCCTGCGCCGGCCTTGCCCTTGCGGACCAGAGCCCGCTCCGCTTGGGGCAGAGGCGGCGGCACGGGCGCTCCGGAGATCTGCTGCACCGCGGCGAAACGGGGCGGGCAGGCCTCGAAACAGGTCCCGCACTTGATGCACCTGTCCTGGTCGATCACGTGGATCTGGTTCTTTCCTCCCTCGATGGCTTCCACCGGGCAGCGCCGGGCGCAGATGCCGCAGGCCTGACACTTCTCCGGGGCGATGTGATAGGAGGTCACCTCGCGAAACAGTTCCTCCATCTCCTCCAGGGTGAACAGGCCGTCATACTCGTCCTTGGAGGTGAGGCGGCGCTCCAGCTTCTCCCTTTTGGCGATCTTGATGTAGGGCACCAGCTTGATGACTTCCTTTATCTTCTCCTTCAACTCCCGGCGGTCCAGCCCCTCTTTTTGCCCCAGAGGACCCAGCTCCCTGACCTCCTTGGTGAAATCGTCCACCACCTCACTGAACAGGATGCCGTCCCCGGAGGACATGAAGGCGATGCGCAACCGGTCCTGGTTCAGGCCCAGATGCTCCAGGATTCTTTTGGCCAAAAGGACCATGGTCAGGGCATGGTAGTTGCCGTGGGTCACGTAGTTGCACTCGTTGAGCTTGCACCCGCCCACGAAAACCCCGTCCATTCCGTTCAGGAAAGCCCGGAGCACGAACTCCAGATCCACCCGGCCGGAACACATGACCCGGATGATCCTTATCTCACTGGTATACTGTAGTCTGGAAACTCCAGCCATATCGGCAGCGCCGTACGCTCACCAATGGCACAGAAAGCCCAGGATCCGGGGCTTGAAACTCTTTGCCGCGCTCATATGCCTTCACCTCCTTCCCCGAAAATCAGATCCCCCTTAGGGGGCGTTTTCCTATACATGGCCCACAGCCGCGTCCAGCACAGGCTCCTCCTCTTCCTCGGGCGCGGCCAGGGCGTCGATCTGGCTGAAGACCTCCTGGTCGGTGAAATGCTTCAGATAGATGGCCCCGGTGGGGCACTTGGAGTTGCAAAGTCCGTCGCCCTTGCACAACACCGGGTTGACCACCGCCTTTTTGCCCTGTTTGGTGGTCCGCAGTTCAATGGCGTTGTAGGAACAGACCTCCATGCAGGCCCCGCAGCCCATGCATTTTTTCTCGTCCACCTCGCAGATTGAGCCCGAGACCGTGACGATGTCGCGGGAGAGCAGGGTCATGGCCCGGCCCGCCGCGCCGTAGGCCTGGTTGATGGTTTCCGGGATGTGCTTGGGGTAATGGGCCGTGCCGCAGAGGTAAACGCCTTCCGTGGCGAACTCCACGGGCCGCAGTTTGACATGGGCCTCCTTAAAGAAATTGTCCGGTCCCAGGGTGACCTTGAACTGCTGGGAGAGCTCCTGGCAGTCCTCCCGGGGCACCACGGCCGCGGCCAGGGAGATGAAGTCGGCGTCGATGGCCAGTTCCTGGCCCAGGATGGGGTCGCTGATGCCCACCCGCAGCACGGGCCGGCCTCCCTCTTCCGCGGCCTCGACCCGGGGCGGATCCTCGGGCTCGTAGCGGATGAACTTCACGTCCTGGTTGGAGGCCTCCCGGTAACGGTCCTCCATGAAGCCGTAGGTCCTGATGTCCCGGAACAGGATGTAGATGTCCATCTCCGGGTTCAGTTCCTTGAGCTTCAGGGCGTTTTTGATGGACTCTCCGCAGCAGATCCGGCTGCAATAGTTGCGGTCCTCATTGCGGCAGCCCACGCACTGGATCATGACCAGGGCCTGGGCCCCGGCGATCTTTTCGTCGCTGGCCACGATCCGCTCCTCCAGCTCCAGCTGAGTCAACACCCGCTCGTCCTGGCCGTAGAGGTATTCGGAGGGCTGGTACACGTCCACGCCCACGGCGATGATGGCCGCTCCGTGCCTGATCTCGCCGGGGCCCCGCTCGGAGCGGATCCGGGTCACGAAATTGCCCACATACCCGGTGGCCTCCACGATCTCGGCCTTGGCGTAGACCCGCACCAGGGGATGGCGGTAAATCTTGCGGATCAGGCCGTCCACAAAGCCCTGCACGTCCATGTTGTCCAGGGTGTAGTGGATCTTGCGGGCCAGCCCGCCCAGCTCATCCGATTTTTCCAGGAGGTGGACCTCGTGTCCCTGCTCTGCCAGGGACAGGGCCGCGGTCATGCCGGCGATGCCGCCGCCCACCACCAGGGCCGCCTTGTGCACCGGCAGGTCGATCTCCTGCAAGGACTCCAGGTGGCAGGCCCGGGCCACGGACATGCGGGTGATGTCCTGAGCCTTTCTGGTGGCCTCCTCCTTTTCCTTGGAGTGGCACCAGGAGCAGTGCTCCCGGATGTTGGCCATGTCGTAGTAGTACTGGTTGAGCCCCGCCTCGCGGAGAGTGTCCCGGAACAGGGGCTCCAGGGTCCGGGGGGAGCAGGCCGCCACCACCACCCGGTTCAGGTTCTTCTCCTGGATCATGTCCGTGATCTCCTTGGCCGAGTTGGTGGCGCAGGAGAAGAGCTGTTCCTGGGCGTAGACCACGTGGGGCAGGGTCTTGGCGTACTCCACCGTGGCGGGCACGTCCACGATCCGGCCGATGTTGGCCCCGCAGTGGCAGACGAACACCCCGATCCGGGGCTCCTCCTGGGAGACGTCCTTTTCCTCTGGGTAGATTCGCTCCCGGGTCAGGTCGCCCCTCCGGTAGTCCAGCAGCTCGCCGCACTGGGTCCCGGCTCCGCTGGCCGTGAAGACCGATTCGGGAATGTCCATGGGCCCCTGGAAGGCCCCGCTGACAAAAACACCGGGTTTGGTGGTGGCGATGGGATTGGCCGGACCGGTTTTGCAGAATCCGTGCTCGTTCAGCTCGATGCCGAACATCTCCGCCATCCTCAGGTGATCCTGGGGCGGATTGAGCCCCACGGAGAGGACCACCATCTCGAACTCTTCGGTTTTTACTCCCTGGCCGGCCGTGGCGTATTTTACGATCACGTCCTTGGTCTCTGGATTTTCCCCGGCAATGGAGACGTAGCTCCTGATAAACCTTATTCCGGGCAGCTCCTGGGTTCTCTGGTAGTACCGCTCGAAGTCCTTGCCGTAGGCCCGTACGTCGTTGTGGAAGATGACGCACTCGGCCTCGGCGTCGTGGTCTTTGGCCAGGATCACCTGTTTCTGGGTGTAGGTGCAGCACACGGCCGAGCAGTAGCTGTTGTCGCCGGGGGTGACCCGCCTGGAGCCCACGCACTGGATCCAGGCGATCTTGTGGGGGTGCTTCTTGTTCGAGGCCCGCAGGATCTCGCCCTCGTAGGGCCCGGTGGCGCACAGCAGCCGCTCGAAGTCCATGCTGGTGACCACGTTCTGGTACTTGCCGTAGCCGTAGTCGCCCGTGACCCTGGGATCGAAGACGTCGTAACCGGGAGACAGAACAATGGCCCCTACTTGTATTTCCATCTTCTCCGCCTTCTGGCGGAAGTCGATGGCTTTGTTCTGGCAGACCGTTTCACAGATGCGGCACTTTTTTTCCTTGAGATAAATGCAGCTCTCGTCGATGTAGGCGATGAGGGGGATGGCCTGGGCAAAGTAGATGTGGACGGCCTTGTTGTCGGATATCTCCTGGTTGAACCGGTCCGGGTACTGCACCGGGCAGTACTCCACGCAGGTGGTGCAGCCGGTGCACTTGTCCTCGATGATGTACCGGGGCTTCCGGGTCAGGGTCACCCTGAAATCGCCCGCCTCTCCCTCCACACCCGAGACTTCGGTGTAGGAGAGGACCTCTATGTTGGGATGCCGGCCGACCTCGACCAGCTTGGGCGAGAGAATTCACATGGAGCAGTCATTGGTGGGATAGGTCTTATCCAACTGGGCCATGTGCCCACCAATGGCGGGTGATTTCTCCACCAGATAAACTTTGTACCCGGCCGTGGCCAGATCCAGGGAGGCCTGAATGCCGCTGATCCCGCCGCCAACAACCATCACATCTCCGAAATTCCTGGCTTTGCCGTTCCCGGACGGTTGCTGAATCACTTCACTTGGCATCTGTCTCATTCCCCTTTTTGTTAGAAGCCATCTCAAGAATGTTCTCAGGCCCAATATCATCGTCAGGACCGAGAAGCCAATCCTCGAAATATGTACGAATATTCCTGCGGTTGTCTTTTCGATCCTTCCTTGATCTTGTACCTGATTCCTATTTTTGAGATAGCTTCTATCCAGCTTGTTCAGTGCGTGTTTTCAAGGGTTGCTTGTTTGCTTTCTCTATTTGCTTGTTTTTCAAAGGAAAAAAATCTTTTGGTCTGCCGTCCCGGCCCGCGGGCCTATATCACCTCCGCCACAATCTCGGTGACGTCCCTGATCTGGATGTCGTCCACCACGTCCAGGGTCAGCTTGCTGTCCTCGAAGTTGGAGATGCAGTAGGGACAGGCCGTGGCCAGGACCGTGGCCTCCCGCTCCAGGGCCTGCTCCACCCTGATGTCGCAGAACCTTTCGCCCTTGGGCGTCTCCATCCAGATCCGGCCGCCGCCCCCGCCGCAACAGAGGCTGTCCCACCGGGAGTCGACCATCTCCACCAGCTCCAGACCGGGGACTCGGCGCAGCACCTCCCGGGGCTCGTCGTAGACCCCGTTGTGCCGGCCCAGGTAGCAGGGATCGTGATAGGTGACTCTTTTTTCATATTCGCCCGTTAGCTCCAGCCGGCCCTCCCGGAGCAGCTCGGCCAAAAACTGGGTCATGTGCACGATCTCGAAATCCACCCGGAACTCGGGATATTCGTTCTTGAAGGTGTGATAGCAGTGGGGCGAGGAGACCAGGATCTTTTTGACCCCGTGGTCGATCCAGGTCTTGATGTTCTCCTTGGCCAGCTTTTTGAACAGCTCCTCGTCCCCGGTCTTGCGGATGGATTCGCCGCAGCAGTTCTCCTCGGTTCCCAGGATCCCGAAATCCACCCCGGCCGCATTCAGGATCTTGGCCGTGGCCCGGCCCACCTTTTTCAGCCGGGGATCGTAGCTCAGATAGCAGCCCGGGAAATAAAGGAGTTCCATCTCCTCGTTGAAGGTCTTGACCGGGAGCCCCTCGGCCCATTTGGCCCGGTTCTGGCGTTCCTCGTTAAGGGGGTTGCCCTGGCCGGTCAGGCTGGCGGCGATGCCCCGGATGGGTTTGACCGAGGAGGGGAAAACCCCGTATTCGGTGGCGATGCGGCGCAGGGCTACCCCGGACTCGATCTGCTTGACGTCCCGTGGGCATTTCTGGGGGCACCTGCCGCAGGTGGTGCACAGCCACATCTCCTCGCTTTCGATCTCGGTCATGCCGAAAGCGGCCTGGCGGACCAGCTTGCGCATACTGAAATCCCGGACCCTGTTCCAGGGACAGACCGTGTCGCACAGGCCGCATTGAAAGCAGGACTTGAAGGCGTCGCCGCCGCTCATCTTGATGACGTCGATGATCTCTTTGTAGTCGGCTACATTCTCCACTTTCCGCCCCGATCCTGTTTTCCCGTCTTTGGTCAGCCGGTTCAGTTTTTGAGGTCCCCAGTCGCTGTCAAAAAAGATTGGATCTTTTGGTTTCGGTTGTTTTTCGAGGAAAAATTTCTCCGGCATCACTGAGAGCGATCAGGGAGATGAAATTCCCATGCTCCGGCCGGCCGCCCAAGGTGGTTTTAATTTTTTCCTTGAAAAACAACTCCTTTCAGCTTCGGCCTTTTTGCCCCCCGGTCAAGGCTGAAACCCTATGGGCGCGGACGCGGCCTTGACAGGGGGGCAAAAAGGCCGTATCCGTCCGCGTTTCAAAATTGAAGCGGCCCTAGTCCTTGTTTCGGACCGACAGCCGGGCCACGGCGTCTTTTATCTTGTCCAGGCCGTACTTGTCGGCCAGGGCCTCCAGCCCCACTTCCATTTCCTCCTGGGCTTCCTCCTCTTCCTCCACGATCTCCTCCTCCCGCTCCTCGTAGATCAGGGCGTCCACCAGACACCACTTGACGCACAGGGGCTCGTCCTCGCCCTCGCACATGTCGCACTTGAGGGGCAGGCCGGAATCGGGTTCCTTAAAGATATCCCGGGAGGGGCAGGAGGCCCGGCAAAAGGCGCACTCCTCGTATTCCTTGCCGTCGATGATGTATTTGTCCCGGCCCATGCACTCCGAGGGGGTGTACTCGCCCGCGTACACGGGAACGTAGATGTCCCGAAGCGGCTCGCGGATCACCCGGATGCGGGAGCGGGCCGGGTTGTTGGCGCTGTACTTGGGCGCGGCGTGATAGGCCGAGCAGATCATCTCGCAGGCCCGGCAGCCGTTGCACTTGTCGGCGTCTACCTTTATGGTCTTGATGATTCTTGTTTTTTTCTCCGCCTCCACGCCTAGACCTCCTTCTCTTCATCCGCCGGGCCCTTGGAGGAAGTTCCGCCGCCGTTACCGGACAGGATGCCCCTGGCCGCAAAATCCTGGGCCACGTAATCCAGGCCCAGGTACTGCAATGATTCCCGGGTGGGGATGCCGTCGGGGTTCCAGCCCTTGAACTTATAGTAGGTGTCCAGGAGTTCCTCCTCCAGCTCCGGAAATCTTTTCTTCCAGTGGTCGGCCGGAGGCTTCTCGTCTTTTCTTCTCATCCCCCTGCGGATGTTGTTGGCTCTGACCAGGGTCCGGTACCTCTTGATGGCCTGGGTCAGCTTTTCCTCGTCCATCTCTATGCCGGCCCCGGCGGTGATGAACTTGGGGTAGTTGTGGATGTGGTAGGGCGGTTTCAGGGGGAAGGAGGACAGCCCGGCGCACATCCCCAAGGCGTCGTCGATGTAGTGCATCCGCTCCTGCCAGTCCACGATGTCGCAGCACATCTCCGGGGTGGGGTAATAGGGGATGGAGTTGTCTCCGCGCGGTTCCCAGTCCAGGAGGATCTGCTTGAACTTCTCGTCCGGGACCTGGAACCAGTCCTTGACGAACTCCTCCCGCTCCTCCACGGTCAGGAAGGGCGCCTGGGGGAACTGGCCCTCGATCTGGGTGATGTTCATCTTCTCCCCGGTGGAGTACATCAGAAAATAGATGGGGTTGAGCATGGACAGCTTAAGCGGCAGCTGTTCGTGCTTCTTGATGTTGTTGTGGGCGTACTCCTGGGCCCCGTTGCCGATCTCTTGGGCCGCCCAGTAGGTCCCGTTGGCCAGGATGTCGCCGATGCCCTCCCGGCGGACGATGTGGTCCAGGAGCCAGTTGAACCGGCCCTCGTTATCCTCGGGCATGCCCGGAAAATCCTCATCCTTGAGGATCCCGTTTTCCAGAAGCTCCAGGGCGAAAGCCATGACCTGGGGCGCGGAGAAGCCGTCCACCCCGTACTCGGTGGCGCTCTGGGCGATGCCCAGCCCGAACTCCAGGTCGGACATGGCGGCCATGGTGTAGGTCAGCTTGGAGAAGCATTTCATCATGTAGGTGCCGCGCCCGGGCGGGGAGATGGTGGCCCCGCAGGTCATGGGGCAGTTGTAGCAGCTGATCAGCCGGGTCCGCATGGAATCCAGGGCCTCGGCCCAGTCTTGGGCGATCTCCTCGGTCCAGAAACCCTTGCGGCGGAGCCGGGAGTTGCCCCACATGAAGTTCTCGGTGTGCCACTTCTCGTCGTGGACCTTCATCTCCTGGGGCGAGCCCAGCCCGGCCAGGATGGGCATGACCCCGGGGATGGGGTTCTCGTTGCGGAACTTGATGTACTCCAGGACCTGGTTGCACAGCTCCATGTACTCCAGGGGCTGGGCCAGGTTCACATCCTTGGTGCCCCGCACCACAACGGCCTTGAGGCCCTTGTCGCCCATGACCGCGCCTATGCCGCCCCGGCTGGCGCTGGACCGGCCCTGCTCGATGGAGGCGAAAAAGACCCGGTTCTCCCCGGCCAGGCCGATGGCCGCCACCTGGGCCCGGGGCTCCTTGAGCTCCTCCTGGATGAGCTGTGCGGTCTCCACCGCGCCCTTGCCCCGCAGATGGGCTGCGTCGCGGATTTCCACCTTGTCGTTGTTTATCCACAGATAGACCAGGTTCGGGGATTTGCCCCGGAAGATGACCTTGTCGTAACCGGCGTACTTCAGTTCCGGAGCCCAGAATCCGCCCATCATGGAAAAGGCCATGAGTCGGGTCTGAGGAGAGATGGTGGTGACGATGGTCCGGTTGCAGCCCGTGGCCGGCGTGCCGCAAAGCAGCCCGGCGGAAAAGATCAGGAGATTCTCCGGGTCAAAGGGTTCCACCTCGGGGGGAACCCTGTCCCAGATGAGCTTGGCGTTGGTGCCCAGGCCCCCCAGGTAAAGCTCGGTCAATTCCGGGTCGGTCTCCACCCGTTCGATATTTCCCCGGGTGAGGTCGACCTCCAAGTTGTATCCTGTCTCCGCGTATCTCAATTTTTAACCCTCTGCCTTTATGATGGCGTCCCAACCCGCGTCTTGATGCGGTTCCCGCCACCCCAGCCCTTTGGTCCGCCCGGCATGACCTTCCCGAAAAACGAGTAAAAGCGACCTCATCCCCAGGCGGATTATCTCCGGCATCTCTTTATGGTCCGGAAATCCTGTTGAATTGCTCAACACTAGTCACATTGTAGCCATAATATAACTATCTGTCAAAGCATATTTGGGCTGTGAAAACCTTATGCAGACGTTGCCGCTTCTCTGTCTAAAAAGTTCTTTCCGATGGGCGCTATTCTTAAAAACTCAATGACAACAATATAATGGGTAATCAGTCCGGGATAATCTGGTATGGGCGGGTCAGGGGCTTCACCGGAAGTTTTGGAAGATGGACAGGTTCCGTGTAAACGCGGAGGCGAGAAGGCCTGGAGGAGGCCGGCTCAAATAAGGATTCGGCGGGAGAGGGATAAAAGGGCCGATTTTTAAAAAGGTTATTTCTATGACCCCTTCTTTCTTTAAGGGAATATCCGAAATGTAAAAAAGGACCTCGTTCCTGCATCAAATCAGATCAGGTGCGTCACTAAATTTATTTTCTCCCAATAAAATAAAGTGGTTAAAGGCGTAATACTTAATAACCCTTTAACAGGCTGTTGAAAAAGCATCCTTTTGTAACCAATGAGTGGTCACATGTGGGTCAGAATCAGAAAGTGATGTGAGTATGCAGTGTCTGCGTTCGCTGCATAAACGTTGAGTCTATGCTATAGGTTCTCGCCAGGACTCCTTTGTGGTAAGGAGAGTGGCGGCCAACATGGTTTTGCTCATGGTCCGACCTGGGCCCGGAGGTTTTTCATCCTGACCAGGTTGTAGGCGCTCACGGCCAGGGTGAAATTCAAAGCTACCTTCTTGACGCCCCGGTGTTTGACTTTGCGGATATTACCAACGGTCTTGGCCCAACCGAAAACTTCTTCGATTCGTTTACGGAATCGTTGGCTGATCTTGTAGCCTTTATGCCGAGTGGTTCGGCCGTCGATGGCCGAGCGCCTGTTGGTATTGTTTTGGGCCAGGTGCGGGGTCGCTTCAAGATCGCGGAGATCGCGGACGAACTCTTTGGCGTCATAACCTTTATCAGCCGCCGGCGTGATTCTGTGCTCACCTTTCAGGTCGCCGACCATGTCCAGCGCCGCTTCACGCTCGGCCTTACCGCTGGCCTGGGTCAACCGGCTGTTGACAACCAACCCGTTGCGATTCTCAATCAGAACATGGCCCATGTAGCACAACTTGGTCTCTTTGCCCTTACCCTTGCGGAACAATTTGGCCTCGGGATCCGTGGTCGAAGCATGGGTCTCGTTCCTCCGCTTCTGGCCGCGAAAATCAACTGTCCCATTTCGTCCGCCTCCTTTGGGCGGCTCATCCGGGGATTGATCCTTGGGTCTGACGCTTTTCATCGACGCCCATGCCTCAATGAGCGTTCCGTCAACACTGAAATGATCCTCGGACAAAAGATGGGCCTCATCGGCTTGGGCCAGAATGGAGCGGAAAAAAGACTCGGCCAGA
Source organism: Desulfarculia bacterium (assembly GCA_963662305.1). GTDB lineage: Bacteria > Desulfobacterota > Desulfarculia. Next base: position 2,081,190 of record OY759352.1, read on the forward strand.
TCGGTTTGAAGAAACCGGTCTCGGTTTTTGGAAAAGGTCGAGTGATCCCAGACCGGATCATCCATGCTCAGACCAACGAACCAGCGGAAGAGGAGATTGTAATCCATCTGCTCCATCAACTGACGCTCGCTGCGGATCGAATAAAATATTTGCAGCAGCAGCGCCTTAAGAAGGCTTTCCGGGGGAATCGAAGGACGACCTGTTGATGAATACAACCCCTCCAACTTCGCCCACATCTCGGTCATAGCTCGCTCCACCATCTCCCGGATAGGTCGCAATGGATGGGTCTTGGGCACCCGCTGCTCCGGCGATATGTAGCTGAACATCCCGTCTTCGCTATCTGTGACTCCCCGCATCCCCAGTCTCCTCCTCAACTGGGACAAGGCTAGCAGCCTGCTTCCAAGGATACAAGCCCTAAACGGTATTTTTCAACAGCCTGCTAAGTAATCAGCATTTGTAATAGCTACATTCTCTCCTCAATGCCTCATCTGTCGATCAAGTCCATATACTGCTGTAAAAAGCGTGGGCGATAATTGAGATGGCCACCGCGCTCCGTTAGGTTTGGTAAAGCAAAAACACCTGACCTAGGGAGGAAGAAGCGATGGCCGATTATGAGGTTACCCTTTCCGGATCGAAGCTGAAAGAATTTTTGACCCGAGATGACGGATTGCAGGGCTTGGTGGAGGATGTTTTGAGCCAGGTTCTGGAAGCCCAGATGACCGAGCACATAGGGGCCGGGAGGCACGAGCGGAGTGAGTCCAGGCAGGCCTATCGCAACGGGCATCGTCCGAGGCGGCTTTACAGTCGGGTGGGGCCACTGTCGCTTCGGGTGCCCCAGAGCCGCGACGGCGGCTTTTCGACCGAGATATTTCGCCGCTATCAGCGGTCTGAGCAGGCCTTGGTTCTGGCCTTGATGGAGATGGTGGTTAACGGGGTATCGACCCGCAAGGTGACGAACATAACCGAGGAGCTTTGCGGGGCCAGCTTTTCCAAGTCAACGGTTTCCCGGCTTTGTATGGAGTTGGATCTTAGGGTCGAAGCTTGGAACGAGAGGCCTCTGAACGAGACCCGCTATCCCCTGGTGATCGTGGATGCTTTGGTGATCAAGGTCAGAAAGAACAAGGCAGTCAGGCCCATCAGCGCCTTGATCGCCATCGGGGTGAGCGAAACCGGCCATCGGGAGATCTTGGGGATCAGGCTGGGCGACAGCGAGAACGAGGCCAGCTGGAACAGCATGTTTTCGTGGCTGAAACAGCGGGGCCTGAGGGATGTCTTCCTGATCGTCTCCGATGCCCACCAGGGCTTAAAGAACGCGGCCGACGCCACTTCCAGGGCGTAATCTGGCAGCGATGCCAGGTCCACCTGAGGCACAATGTGTTGGGGCTGACGCCCAAAAGCCTACGGGCAAAAATGGCTGGTTTACTGGAGAGGATTCTGAAGGCCGAGGACCGTGAGGAGGCCTTTAGGGCCTTTGGCCTGTTGGCCGAAGAGATGGGCGACAAAGCGCATAAGGCGGTAGACGATCTGGGAAACGGTCTTGAAGACGCCCTGGCCGTGCTGATCCTGCCGGATAAGTACCGTAAGCGGCTCAGGACCACCAACATGGCCGAACGGCTTAACGAGGAGATCAGACGCCGGGAAAGAGTCATTCGCATCTTTCCCAACGAGGACTCGGCCGTCAGACTGACCGGCGCCCTGCTGGCCGAGCAGCATGAAACCTGGTCCACCGGCAGGCGCTATCTGGACATGACCGACTTCCTGGAATGGGAGCAAGAATGGAATAGGGAGAACATGGAAATCTCAGGCCAGGACAAGATGAAAGCAATGCCGGCCTGATGCCAGACTGGCAGAGGAGAATTTACAGCAACTTCTGGACTTGACCCACCTCAAACCATTCATCTCCTGCAGGACTTTGATCATCTTTCTTCTCTTAAGGGCATGGGTTCGTTGTTTAAACGGGTCCATAATCCGGAAGAAGTAAAAAGCAATATTACCGGATTTCTCGACGAGTTTATGGCCCTTATCGACCGGGATGGTGATGGCCAGGTTGATATGCGGGAATTTCGTCCTGTGTGGGAGATTATGCGGGATGCTAATCTTACAAGCTCGAGGTTAAATGACATTGATGAGGATTGGAATGATTTCAGAAATATTGTCTTGGCCAATATCGGAGGGTCAGACCAAGAGGTGATTACTAATGAAATCATGGACCTCTTTAAGTCTTCCAAGTGGAATGATCCCATAAAATTCGAACTGCTCGGTGCAGGTAAAAAATTCAGTAACATTATTTGGGGTCATACCCAGGTTGGTTCTCTGGTAAGCACCAAAGCATGGCCTGTTCAAATGTATCTCAAGGGGTACATCGAAGACTTTATTAACGGAGATGGAGTTCAAGGAAATGATTTTTTGAGGATGTCCGATCCTCCGGACACTATGGGATAGGAGATACGAAAGTAGATCTTTTCAAGATCGTTAAGGAGCCCAATGCCATTGATATTATGAACAATATCCTGGGAAGTGTCATATCTCTTTCAGCAAAGGGATGAGCATAATCCGTCTCTGACAGGGTCTATCTTGAAACAAATAATGAACATGATTTAATTCTATACATTTAGGCTGGGATATGTTTCATAGTGGGGGATGAGCAGACGCGATATGTTAGACGAGAAATGGCCAATAATCGGTCCTCATTTGCCTATAAGGGGGGGGAGAACCCGTGCGGCCGCAAGCCCAAGGACGACCGGTTGCTATTAACCGAGATTACCCCGCAAACACGTTCCCAACCTATCAACAGGCCATTTTTTACCGTTCAAACAGCTTGAGAGCAGCACCAAGCCTTCGACTCTGATGAAACTCAGCTTTTTTCCATCCCTCCGAGTCGCCATGCAGGCTAAATGACCGAGTCTGAGCGTACTGTAAAAGGCGGAGAGAAAATGTACCAGTGGACGGCCGAAAAGGAGGCGAGAAGGCCGGTTGAAAAATGTACCACTGGCGCCCACTCCATAGTTCGAGTTGAATCGAGCGTTGGAGGGGTGGAGGATGTACGGCGTGGAGATATACGGGAAGGTCCGCCGGGCCTGTATGGTGGAGGGGATGAGCCGTCGCGAGGCGGCGCGTAGATTCGGGATAGATCGCCGGACGGTATCCAAGATGCTGGAGCATTCGATTCCGCCGGGATATTGTCGAGAGAAGCCGGCCAGGCGGCCCAAAACGAGGCCATTCCTTGGGATAATCAAACAGATATTGGAATAAGACAAGGATCGCCCGAAGAAGCAGCGTCACACGGTGAAGCGGATCTTCGAGCGGTTACGGGACGAGTTCGAATATACGGGCGGCTTGACAATGGTCAAGGATTACGTCCGCGAACTGCGCCTTTGGTCCAAGGAGATGTTTGTGCCCTTGGATCATCCGCCTGGCGACGCCCGGGCCGATTTTGGAGAGGCCCGGGTAATAATCGACGGCGTTTTACAAAAGGCCCATTATTTATGCCTCAGCCTGCCCCAGAGCGACGATATGTCCGTGACCGCGTTTCCGGCCGAGAGGATCGAGGGTTTGTGCGAAGGGCACAATCTGGCCTTTGCCCATTTCAGTCGAGGAGTCAACCAGGGTCCGCTCAACCTCTCTGGTCCGATTCAAGGCATGCGACTACTCGGTCCCGTCTGTTTACGGCCACCAGGAAGTCCTGGTCAAGGGCTATGTCCACCAGGTGGTGATCGTCTGCCAAGGCAAGGAGATCGTCCGTTATCCCCGGTCTTACGAAAAAGAGGACCTGGTTTATAATCCCTTGCACTATATAGAGCGGTTTCATAAATATGTTTCGAAAGAAGACCGCTCTAAGCGGGCCGGACACGGGCCGCCGGTCGCTAAGCGACCGTAAGCCGGGCCAAAACCGCGCTTTTGGCCCGGCGGTCCCTCAAAAACACGGAACGTGTTTTTGAGGCTTACTCTAAAGATCCTGGAGCGTAAACCAAATGCCCTGGACCAGGCCGCGCCGCTCAAGGGCTGGGAGCCGCCCCAAGAGTTCAACCGCTTGCGCCGGCTCCTGGAACGGCGCTCGGGGAAAAAGGGAAAGCAGGAGTATATCCAGATCCTGAGGTTGCTGGAGATCTTTGACCAGGCCGAGGTCAGGGCCGGGATCAAAGCGGCCCTCGGCTTGGGTGCGGTCTCCTACGACGCGGTCAAGCATCTGGTCCTGTGCCGGATAGAAGATAAAACGCCCCGGCTGGACCTTCAAAACTACCCCCATCTGCCCAGGGCCAGGGTCGAGACCACCTCGGCCAAATCCTACACGGCTCTCATGCCCGGGGCGAGTTCATCAACAGGCGGGAGAATGTCCTGGCCGTGGGCAACTCCGGAACAGGCAAGACCCACCTGGCCTTGGCCCTGGGCCTCAGCGCCTGTCAGAACGGCTTTAAGGCCAAGTTCACCACCGCCGCCGCCCTGGTCAACGAGATGATCGAGGCCAGGGATGAAAAACGGCTCCTTAGGCTTCAAAAACAGATGGCCGGGGTTAATCTCCTGATTATCGACGAGCTGGGCTTCGTGCCCTTCTCCAAGACCGGGGCTGAGCTGCTCTTTGAACTGAGTTCGCAAAGATATGAACGCGGCTCGATCCTGATCACCACAAACCTGCCCTTTGACCAGTGGCCCGACGTGTTCGGCTCCGAACGCCTCACCGGTGCTCTCCTGGACCGCCTCACCCATCATGTTCACATCCTAATGAACGGCCACAGCTATCGCCTCAAACAATCCAAACGGCTAAAAGGCAATACCTGATGCACGCCTCTATCCTCATCAGGCGGCCTTAAGGCCCCCTGATGATCAACTTCAAAACCGGTACACTTTTACTCCGCCCCACTGGTACATTTTTACTCCGCCCTTGACACTGTTCTCCTTGGATGCGACCACGATCCGTCTCTGTCTTAGCCTCTTCCCCTGGGCCAAGTTCAGAAAGACCAAGGCCGGTATCAAGATCAACACCTTGCTCGACCACGATGGCTATCTGCCTGCTTTTGTTTCAATTTCCGAAGCCAAACGTCATGAGTCCAAGACCGCCAAAGCAATTCACCTTCCCAAGGGTTCGATCGTGGCCATGGATAAAGCCTACATCGCCTTTGCCTGGCTTTTTTCCCTGGCCAACAGGGGCGTTTTCTTCGTCACCAGGATGAAAAAGGGCGCCCGCTTAAAGGTCGTCAAGCGCAACAGAGTCAACCGCCGTTTGGGCGTCACCTCCGACCAGGTCATTTGGCTTACAGGGGCCAAATGGGCCGATTACCCGGTGGCCTTGCGAAGAGTCGGCTACCGCGACAAGGGGACCGGTAAGCATTACGTCTTTTTGACCAACAACTTCGATCTCTCGGCCAGGACCATCGCCGATATCTACAAGGAGCGCTGGCAGATAGAGACCTTCTTCCGCTTCATCAAGCAGAACCTGAAGATCAAATCCTTTATCGGCAACTCCCCCAATGCCGTTCTTTCTCAGGTCTATGTGGCCTTGATTGCTTACCTTTTGCTCTGCTACCTCAAGTTCCTTTGTCCCCTCGGATTAAGCCTTCAGCAACTGGCTCAACTCCTTCAACTCAACCTCTTCAGACACTGCACCATCCAGAAATTACTTCAACCGCCCGGCTTTAATAATCAATTAACCCACAATAACAATCAGTTAAATCTATGCTTCGCTTAGCCGGACAGAAATGGACCGAGTTAGGTGATCGTTGTACCTAACTGCTTATTTTTATTGAGATGCTAATCAATAACAACCCTACACCTCCCCCACCTCCCTCTACTCCAGCGGCACCCCCAAAACCGCTATGGTCACCCTCTAAGACCACACCAAATCCTCTCCCTCATCCCGAATAAACATCTCCCGCACCCGGCTTTTCCGCCCCAGGTGCAAAGGCCCGGCAACCCCATATCCCCAACCGGAGCTTACCGCCCGGATGTGATTGGCGGGCCAGGGGCGGGCGCGCCTGAAAAAAAATCGAAGGCTCCGAACTGTCGGCCGCATTCGCCGGACAGGGATACCCGGCTTGCCGGATTAAGCCCGGATTACTCCAGGATCTCCAATACTACCCTCTTTTTCGCTTTTGCCGAGCAGCAGCTGAGGATCGTCCGCATCGCCTGGGCCGTTCGTCCGTGTTTGCCGATGACCTTGCCCAGGTCCTCCCGGGCAACCCTCAGTTCGAAAACGGAAGTCTGCCCGCCTTCGATCTCATTGATTGCGACCTGATCCGGGTGGTCCACCAGCGCCTGCGCGATGTGCTTGATCAAATCCTTCATGTCCGCTCCTTCCGCTGAATCCCGGCCAGCTTGGGCTGGCGGGAGCCGCCCACCAGAACTCCGCTTTCTTAACTATGTTCCGCTTTAGCATTTTTAAAGAAAACAACGCGCGTATGGCTTTTGAGCTCTATAAACTCGATATTATCAAGAGCCAGACTTTTCCCCCCATTTAGATGTTATATTATAAATCCTTGTTTGGGAAGTGCCCGCGGCTGGTTTGGCCGGTGGCGGGGGAGGGGAGATTATATGCGGGCAATAATAATTGGCCCTCAATAATATTTTAGATCAAATAGTTCTCCGGAATATGGACACAGAAAAAGACACATCCAAGGACTTGGGAGTGGCCGATGTTTTGCGATAGCGGTTCTATCAAGATGTTGAAAAAGACCATCCATGGCTTTTTCAAGTCGGGTTGCAAAAAACGTGGTTTTTGCAACCCGAGCAAATTGCTTGATTTTTCAAATCTGTGCAATTTGGCGGGCCGTCCATGGCCCGCCTATCAGGCTGTTTTTCAACAGAGGTGGACCCCATTGGTCGGACAGTCAGGCGGCGATACTAAGGTTGAATCTCCCGGTAATCATCACGCCGCCTTTATGCCTTTTGGCCATCCCTGGGCATGCCCAAGGATGTTTGTTGGGAATCCGAGATATACCTCGTTCGGGGTGCGGTCGTCCAGGCAGGAGTGTCCCCTCTCGAAGTTGTAGAAGTCGATCCAGTTCCCAACTCCCGTCTTCAGTTCCTTTCCGTTTGAGAAATCATTGAGATAGATACATTCATACTTCAGCGACCACCACAGCCGCTCGATGAAAACATTGTCCATCCAGCGGCCCTTGCCGTCCATGGAGATGGCGATGTTGTTGTCTTTGAGTACGTCGGTGAACTCCAGGGAGGTGAACTGGCTCCCCTGGTCGGTGTTGAAGATATCCGGTTTCCCAAACCGATCGATGGCCTCATCCAGGGCGGCCACGCAGAAGTCGGCCTCCAAGGTGTTGGAAACCCGCCACGACAGCACCCGGCGGGAGTACCAGTCCATGATCGCCACCAGATACATGAAGCCACGCTTCATGGGCAGATAGGTGATGTCGCTGCACCAGACCTGATTGGGGCGATCCACGGGCAAATCCCGCAGCAGATAGGGATAGATCCGGTGCTCGGGATGGGGCTTGCTCAAGTTTGGCTTGGGATAGACAGCCGAAATGCCCATCTTTCTCATTGACCGCCTGATCCGCTTACGACCTACCCAGTAGCCGCTTCGGCGAAGATGTCTGGTCATGCCCCTACTCCCGAAATGGGGCTTTCGCATCCACTGACGGTCGATCAGGCGCATCAGTTTCAGATTCAGGGGCGACTCCCCCTGGGATTGATAGTAGAACGTCGATCGGTTGATTGGCACCAACCGGCATTGACGGGCAATGCTGAGCCTCTCGTGATTGGGATCAATCATATCTTTCCTCCGGGCGTGGCTCAACGACCGAAGGCTTTGGCCAAAAAATCCCGCTCCACTGTCAACTCGCCGATCTTGGCGTGAAGCTCCTTGATTTCGCCCTGGTGGCTGGTCTCTTTGGCCTGGCGGCCCTTGCCTGAAAATACTCGGCCAGACCATCTACCGCCTGCTTTTCCCACTTGGTTACCAGGGTCGGATGAATCTCGTACTTTGCCGCCAATTCGGCGATGGTTTGATCCCCCCGTAGGGCTTCCAGGGCAACTCTCGACTTGAACGTTGCGCTGTGCTGCTTACGCTTGGCCATCTCTTCTCTCCTTTTCTCATGGCCGATTCAACCTAACACAACTGTCCGATTCTTGGGGGCCACCGCTATATGAGTAGTGCACCATAAGGGAGGATTGCCGATTTATTACTCCGGCCGATGAATAATAAATATCGCCACCATTTTGAATTATTAGATAAAACAAGCCTATCTCGCACCCCAAACAGGAATCCATGGTATACTCTATATAAATTCGCCTGGATGTTGTGAGTTACCAGGTATAACCATATAATTTAAAGAGGTATTGTCAGTGAAAGTCGAAACTTCTGGAAAAATCAAGTATGGAATTTGGGGCCTCATTGTTGGGGCAATCGTCGTCATGATTACCGGCTTTGCGTGGGGGGGGTGGACAACCTCCGGCACTACCGCAAAACTGACAGCAGGGGCGGTCCTGGAAAGCCAGGCGGCGATTTGCGTTGCCCAATTTGTTAATCAGCCGAATTATGAGGAGAAACTTAAAGAATTTGAGAAGGCGGATCCCTGGAAAAGAGACGAATACATCGCAGATGGTGGTTGGGATAAAATGCCCGGGCAGGAAAAGGCCGACTCAGAGGTGTGCCAAGTATGTGCCGATGGGATCGCACTTTTAATCAAAAAGTAAGCTGACCGTTAAAGGTAACTATATGGGGGTTACCTTTTTCACGGTTGCATAACTCGTTAACCTCATTCATACCCTGCCGGGAATCGCAATTTTTATCAACCTTGGTAGAATCATAAACGGGGAAACGCTTTGCCGGAGAGGGCCATACAACGAGCAAGGGTGATCTTGAGTCCCCCTCGCGAACCATATGTAATTATTGATTAATACCTAGTGAAGGAAAGAAGGGGCAAGATGGGCGAAAAGGGAAAAAAAGATAAGGGCAAACGGGAAGAACAGAAAAAAGGCAAGAAATCAATTAAGGAGAAGCGTAAGGATAAAAAGGACAAACCAAGCAATTTGTCCTGAGCACTAATTGGACCAAAATCTTTTCTTCCGGCGGTCTGTCCCCGGTTAAGGCAACAGTCTCAAATTAGAACCAGGCCTGTGGGCCAAGGGATGGCCAATCTTACCCATTCAATAATAAATACTGGGGTTAATAGTGAGTACATTTCGACGGGCCATTCTGACCCATGGCGGGTCCGGCTCTGATCCGAAAAATTCCGATGGGCCTCATTCGGCGGCCAAAACAGGTATGGATTTAATGGGTAACGGCAAATCAGCTTTAGATGCAGTGGTTCATTCTGTGAGATATTTAGAAGATGATCAAAGGTTCAATGCCGGGATCGGCTCACAACTACGAGTCGACGGCCGAACGATCCAGTTGGATGCGTCATGCATGACCAGTACAGGGAAATTCGGGGCCGTCGCCTGCGTTGAAGGGATTCAAAACCCTGTTGATATAGCTCGGGGCGTTTTGCTTCATTCTCCCCATATCCTGATTATGGGAGAAGGCGCTCGGATTTTTGCGAAAGAAATAAATATTCCAGTAATGCCCTTAAATGGTCATGGTGAGACAAAAACTCCGCAAGATGACAGCGCCCCTTCTTGTGATACTGTGGGAGCAGTGGCCTTTGATGGGTTGACGTTTTCGGCCGCCCTAAGTTCGGGCGGGCTGAAAAATGCGGCCATCGGGCGAGTCGGTGATGTGCCCCTCCCTGGATGTGGCCTATTTTGCGGTTCGACGGGAGCAGTCGCTTGCACCGGAGACGGAGAATTTATCGCCCTTAAAACCCTGGCCAAAGAAGTCTACGGCTGGTTGGAACGAAATATGAGCCCAAGTGAGGCAGCGGGAAAAGCGATGACTCTGTTTGATGACTCTGTCGATGTTGGACTCATCATATTAACTCAAAACGAATTTGCCTCAAACGCCCGCAACGGCATGGCCTGGTCATCTATAGTGGAGCATAAATAGTTATGGCGCTGAATCCTGTTTTTCTGGGGCGTCTTGTCGCGATTGGCGGGAATGAAGACAAGGCAAATGATTTGGTCGTTCTTAAACGGGTTGTTCAAGAAGTCGGAAAGGCCGATTATAAGGTCGCGGTAGTCACCACCGCAAGCGAAGATCCCAAACAGCGTGGTAAGGATTATCGCCAGGTGTTTACTAAACTAGGCGCGTCCGGAATTGAAATATTGGACATAACCAATCGGGCTCAAGCAAATGACGCTAAACATTCCGAACCCCTCAAAGATGTTGATCTGATTTTTTTTACCGGCGGTAACCAACTACGGCTAACAACTATTTTAGGAGGATCAAAATTACTTCAGGCCATTCGCCGCCGGCTTGAGAAAGGAGCCCTGATCGCCGGAACCAGCGCCGGGGCCGCTGTATTCTCCGACACCATGATTTATGAAGGAAAAAGTGAGGAAGGGCTGTTCAAGGGAAGGGTCCTTATCACATCCGGATTCGGTTTTGTTAAAAACATCATTTTCGACACTCACTTCATGGCCAGAGGCCGTATCGGCCGCCTGATTCAGACTGTTACAACCAACCCGACCTGCATTGGAGTGGGTATTGGTGAAGATTCCGGGGTTATTCTAAAGGGCGATGGAACTGTCGAGGTTGTTGGTACAGGGCAGGTCATAATCGTTGACGGTAGCGATATCGGCCATTCAAACATAATGGATATCGAACCTGGCGGGCCTATTGCCGTAGAAAATGTACGCATTCATTCATTGGTTGACGGATACGGATACGATTTCAATAAAAAGCTGTTTTTAACGCCCCTCAAAACGGGATAATTTTGATGATTGAGATAAAAGAGTTAAGAGCGTTGCGCGGCCCCAATCGGCATACCCGGAATACGGCCATATTCATGGTCTTGGATATTAAGGAGTACGAGAGCCGGCCGTCGGACAAAATCGAAGGTTTTACAGATCGGCTATTAGCCCTAATTCCAACTCTGAAAGAACACGGATGCTCCATCGGCAAACCCGGGGGCTTTATCCAAAGACTTAACGAGGGGACGTGGGCCGGTCATATTATTGAGCATCTCGCCATCGAACTCCAATGTTTAGCCGGGATGGAAGTTGGGTACGGAAAAACCCTCGATACTTTGAAAGAGGGAATCTATATCGTGGTCTTCCGGTACCGCGTGGAATCAGCCGGGCTGAAAGCTGCAAAAGTGGCCGTATCGCTATTCGAAGCCGTGGCTGAAGGAAAAAGCTTCGATGTCGACCAGGCTGTCTTCGATCTCAAGGTCTTGCGCGAAGATGATATGTTGGGACCGACTACCTGGAGTATTGTTAAAGAAGCCAAGTCGCGAGGCATCCCGTATATTAGATTAAATGAAAATAGTTTCATTCAATTGGGGTATGGCGCCCATCAAAAGCGGATTCAGGCCTCCATTACCTGTCAAACTTCCGCCATCGCCGTAGAGCTCGCCGATGAAAAGACAAGAGTAAAGAGTCATTTAGCAAAATCAGGCATTCCGGTTCCCAAGGGCAAAGCGGTTTCAACCGAAGAGGAAGCCATAGCTGTTTTAGATGAAATTGGAGCCGCTGTCGTTGTCAAGCCGGACGTGGGGAATCACGGCGCCGGGGCCACAATCAACATAACTGATCTGGATCAATTAAAAAAAGCTTTTCGAGTGGCTCAAGCCAAGCACCCCGATGTGATTGTTGAAGAATATGTTCCCGGCTTCGATTATCGCCTGTTGGTCATAAATAGTAAGCTGGCGGCGGCGGCCAAGCGAGAACCTGCTCATGTTATAGGTGATGGAAAATCCTCCATCAAAGAACTTATTGAAAGAGTTAATGAAGATCCCCGTCGAGGGTTCGGGCATGAAAAGGTTCTAACGCGAATCGATATTGATGAAATGACCCAAAGGATCTTGCGCCAAGGAGGCCTTTCTCTTGATTCTCTTCCCGGGAAAGGAGAGAAGGTGTACCTGAAGACCACCGCCAACCTGAGCCAGGGGGGTACGGCCACCGACGTGACCGATGAGGTTAACCCCGAGATTCGCCGGATGGCTGAACGAGCCGCTCGGATTATTGAACTTGATTGCGTTGGAATAGATGCCTTAGCCGCCGATATATCGCTTCCTTTAAAGCAATCCGGTCTAAAAGTGGTCGAAGTAAATGCCGCGCCTGGATTCCGAATGCATTTGGACCCTACAACCGGTCAATCCCGTAATGTGGCCAAACCGATAGTGGACATGCTTTTCCCCGGGGGCTACTCGCAAATTCCTGTCATAGCCGTAACCGGGACCAACGGCAAAACGACGACCTGTAAATTGATTGCCCATACCTTGAAATATTCGGGGAAAACCGTGGGCCTGGCTTGTACCACAGGCATTTCAATCGATGGGAAGTCCATCTTAACCGGAGATTACAGCGGGCCGGAGGGAGCCGGGATTGTTGTCAGAGAACCGACGGTGGACCACATCGTATTGGAGGTCGCCCGGGGAGGAATTGCCCGGCGAGGCCTCGGCGTTGATGAAGTAGAAGTGGGTGTGCTGTTAAATATTGGAAGCGACCATGTGGGCACGGACTGGATCGAAACCCAAGAAGACCTGAGCTTGGTAAAATCCACGGTGGTGGAGGTCGTCCATAAATCCGGCACCTCGGTATTAAATGCGGATGACGACGTGACCATGAGCGTCTTGGACCGTGCTCGCGGTAATATTATCTTATTTTCCATAGATCCCAATAATCAAAAAATTAAGGAGCATGTGAAGGATGGGGGAACCGTCGTCACGGTGGACAATCGATTAGTCATCGTAAGAAGCAACGAATTGGATATCATTGTCTGCGCGCTTGAAGAGATTCCCATTACTTTTGGAGGAATTGTCGACTTCAATATCTCCAATGCTCTCGCCGCCATCGGAGCCCTGCACGGTCTGGATCTGCCCATAGAGCAAATCCAAAACGGTGTTATGACGTTTTACCCTTCTGCAAACCAAAATCCAGGCCGAATGAATTTATTCGATTTCCAAAAATACAAGGTCCTCGTGGATTATGGACATAACCCGGAGTCAACCCGGGCCATGGCCAAATTGTTACCCCGGCTTTCGCCGGGGAGAAAGATTGCTTTATGCCATGGGACAGGCAACCGAACCAATGAACATATCATTGAATACGGCAAGGAATTGGCTTCGGTATACGATTATGTCCTATTGGCTGATTTTGATCCCCGCAACAGGCCCATAGGAGAAACCCCGGAGCTGGTTCGAGAGGGGCTGATTATGGGAGGGCTCCCGGAGGGGAATATTGAAATCGTTGCAGAACCGGACAAGGCCGTGGATTACCTTTTTTCAAAGGCGGAAACAGGAGATCTGCTGGTTATTCAGCCTGATGAACTGGAACCTATCATGAGTCAAATAATGGAGCGGTACCGGCAAAGCGTGACGCTTATCTGATCTATAATCGGGCGGGATGACAAAAATGGCGTGGCTGTGTAAGAATAGCTAATATCTCAATAAAGGGTCCGGTTTATAAATAATTTAACCAATTAAACCACCGGCTGTGCCGGTGAGAATTTACGAGGCTTTGCCATATCCGTGGTTGAAATGATAAACGGTCCTCCCGAGGAAGGCCCTGAAAGGGCAGGGAGGACCGCATATGAAGGATTGGCAAAGTCAAGCACACGTGAAGTGGGAATGCAAGTATCATGTTGTGATCATCCCGAAGTATCGCCGAAAAATCCTTTATGGGAAGATTCGCAAGCGTGTTGGGGAGATACTTCGAGAGTTGTGTCAGCAGCGTGGTATCGAGCTTTTGGAAGGGAAGGCCATGCCGGACCACGTTCATATGCTGCTGAGCATTCCCCCAAAGTACAGTATTGCGCACACAATTGGGTTTTTGAAAGGGAAAAGTGCGATCCGAGTCCACCGTAACGTCCTGAAGATACGAGGCACTTTGTTTGGCCGAAGCTTTTGGTCGAGAGGGTACTGTGTCAGCACGGTCGGTTGGGACGAGAAAGGTATTCGAGAATACATCAAGCATCAAGAGAAGCTCCAGCAAGAACAAGATCAGTTGGGTCTCGGACTCAACTAACGGCCCCTTTTAGGGGCCTTCCTCATACCACCGGCTCTGCCGGTGGTCAGTGATTCATTAGTCGCATTAAATTTATCTTGACTAATATCGGATCATTGTGCCTTCTGTAAGCAGCTCCCACAGCTCCCCTTTCAGGCCGGGGACCCGGATTCGCAACCCGGGTGAGCGCCTGAGCTAAAAAAACCCCGCACGTCGGCACTGCCAAGGATTGGAGGCGGTGCTGATGAGTTGTGTATCCAGCCATTCAACCTGGCCGGTGTCCGTGGCGGATATCCTCCCGGGGCACTATATTTGTCCGTTCAAACCCCTCCGATCCGGACTCCACTACAGATTATTCCTGTTCATTAGGCTCGGCCTGGCCAGGCTGGAGGCGGCAGTTCGCCTCCGGCCCGGGAGAGCTTTGTCCGCCAAGAGGGAGGGCAAGGCCTGATGGGCATTGCCCTGGACCATCTGAGCCCGAACCAGCGCCGTGGGGCGGCGGAGCGGCTTTTCTCGGTCACCCGGCATGACGAAGGCCGGGGGGAGCTGATCGGCCACTGCCCCTTGCACGAAGACGAGAGCCCGAGCTTCTCCTACAACTACCAAAAGGACGCCTTTAACTGCCTGGGCTGTGGCGCGACCGGAGATCTGGTCTGGCTGTGGCGGGAGGTCACAGGCCGGGATTTCAACGCCTTTTGCGAGGAGTTTGGGATCGACACCGGGCGGGGAAAGGGTTCCGGAAAGGGCCGAAAGGTTACAAAAACCGGCCCAAAGTTAACGAAACAGGGCCGTGAGGGTTCCAGATCCGGCTCTGGTGGAACGAAAACCGCCAAGGCAAGCTCCACATCAGACAAGCCGAAATTCATCCCCGAGGCCGAATACCAGGCTCTTTCAGTGCTTCCGGAGAAGTGGCTGGTCCGCCTGGAAGAGAAACGGGGTTGGTCCCGCGAGGCCATCGAGGAGCTGGGGATCCGGCTGGGCCGATCGGCCGACCGGAGGGAAAATCGGGTCTGCATCCCCCTCCGGGACAACCAGGGCCGGCTGCTCAATATCCGCCAGTACCTCCCAGGGGCCAAGGAATACAAGATCCTGCCCTGGAGCATCCGGGAAGGGAAGAAAAAGACCAATTTCGGGACCAACCGGCTGTTTCCCGATCCCTCGGCCTGGCAGGAAGGGACTGTCTGGCTGTGCGAGGGCGAACCTGACGCGATCTGCGGGATAAGCCGCGGCTTGAACTGCGCAACCCAAACCGCGGGCGCCGGGAGCTGGAACAAGACTTTCTCCAGGCACTTCCGGGGCCGGGACGTGGTGGTGGTCTACGACGCGGACGAGCCGGGCCGCGAAGGGGCGGCTAAGACCGGAGCCGAGATCGCCCGGGAGGCCAAGCTGGTCCGGGTGGTGGAGTGGCCCGAGTTCATGGAACAAGGCCAGGACCTGACCGACTGGTTTGTGCGGCACAAAAAGACCGTGGGGGATCTGAAAAGCCTCCTGGGCGCGGCCCGGGTGATCGAGGCCCCCAGGACGGAAAGCGACAACGGGCTGCGGCGCTTTTTCGCCCCCGGGATCTCGGGCGGTCAGCGGCTCCAGTTCAAATCATCCCTCTTGGCCGATGAGATCATGGATGAGCACGAGATTCTGACCGACCCGGAGACGGAGCTTACCTACCGGTTCGAGGGAGCCATCTACGAACCTTTTCCGGTGGGGTCGATCCGCAAGCTGGCCCTCCAGAAACTGGGGATTGAGCGGACCACGGCCAGGGCCAACGACGCGGCCTCCCAGGTGGTGGATCTGGCCAGGCTCCCGGACGGTGAAACCATGAATCCGGATCCGGACCTGCTCTGCCTTAAAAACGGGATGTTCAACCTGGTGAGCGGGGAGATACCCCCCCACGGCAAGGCCCACCGGGCCACCTACCGGCTGCCCATCCGGTTCGACCCCCGGGGATGATCCGGCCATACGGTGCGACCGGTGGTTGGAGTTCCTGGAAGGGGTGGTGGAGAAACGGGAGCAGATAGCCGAACTGCAGGAGTTCTTCGGCTACTGCCTGATCAGGAGTACGGATTACGACTGCTGCCTGATCCTGATCGGCCCCCGGGCCTCGGGAAAGTCCACCACCCTGAAGGTGCTCAAGATGCTGGTGGGGCCGAGAACACCTCGGCCGTGGACATGGCCCATCTGGAGGATCAGTTTCACTGGGCCAGCCTGTTCGGCAAGGTCCTGAACGTGTCCGATGAGATCGAGGGGGTTTTCCGGTCCGAGTATTTGAAGAAGATCATCTCCGGCGGGACCATTAACGCGGCTTTCAAGTACAAGGACGTTTTCGAGTTCGAACCCTTCTGCAAGATGGCTTTTGCGGCCAATCGGCTGCCCAGGGTTCTGGACACCTCGGACGGGTTTTATGAAAAGCTCCTGACCATCCGTTTTCCCAACCGGCACGCACCCGAGGAGCGGGATCCTGACCTTTTCCGCAAATTGAATTCCGAGCTGACCGGGATATTCGCCTGGGCCTGGATGGGGCTGCGCCGGCTCCAAAAACGGGGCCATTTCAAGTACACCGAAACCAGCCAGCGGACCCTGGACGAATACCGCTATGAGAATAACCCGGTCCTGGCCTTTATCGAGGCCGAATGCACCACGAGCCCGGCTGCGGGCAAGGCTGAGGCGGTGGAGTCCAAATCAGAGATGTACAAGGCCTACAAGGAGTTCTGCGCCGAGGACGGGTACCGGATCATGAACAACAATATTTTTGCCCGGGAGCTCCGGGAGGCCATGCGCCAAAAGGGGCAACCGATCACGGACCGAAAATCAAGGCCGGAGGAGACCGGGTCAACTCCTGGGTGGGTATCAGGCTGGGCCGGTCCCCCGCACCCCCGCGGGATTGACCGGCCAAAGGAGGAGAAGTGGTCCAGGTTAAGTGGTTGAAAATACAGAGGTGGTCCAGGTTCGGGCCGGGGTGGTCCGGGTTGTGGTCCAGGTTAAGTGGTTGAAATGACTAGGAGGGTCCAGGTTACTTTGCACCCTACGCGTATACTTTATATCTCTCTTTTTTCTTCTCTTCCTTTTTTCACCCGGAAATTTTCTTTTTACGGAATGAACCTGGACCACCTGGATCAGGTTAACAATATCAATAAGTTAACCTGGACCACCCCGGCTCTTTGTCGGCCGGTGGTGGTTCTGATGGGAGGGATCGTCATGGAGGCGGCTTTTGATTATCCAGACTTGTTCAACCTTTACGGGCAGCGGGAGGACGAAATGCCGAAGCCCGCCCCAGAGAAGGACCTGGTGCGGACCGGGCCCGGGCAGGGCTGGCCCACATTCGAGAAGATCATGGCTCAGGCGCCGGACGGCCCGGCCAAGGAGGCCGCCCGCGAGCTGCGGAGGATATAGTGCGGCGGACGCCGATCCGGGTCTGCTGGGAGGAGCACGACGCCCTGCCCCTGGTCCTGGTCTGCCCGGCCCAGTGGCGGAGGGAGAACCTGCGGCTGCACAAGTGGGCCTACCGGCTGCTGCTGTCAGGGGCTGGGGGCGTGATCGAGGACTACATGGGCCGCGCCAATCTACTCCCCACACCCGATGAGGCGGAGGGGGAACCCTGGGGGCGAGTATGAGCGGAGATGGAGGAAGGGAAGGCGGGAAAATGGGTCCTTCCGGGAGGTTTTTCCCCCGCGGGCACCATGACCTCGGAAAACGGCGGATTTTTGAGAAAAAAACGGAGCGGAAAATGGAATCTTGCCAACAAATTGAAATAGTTATAAAAAGCCCCCCAAAACAGGGCCAAGCGACAGCCCCCAACCAGGCCCGCAATCGGCGGGGGTTCAGCGCCGCGGTGGTGTTGGAGCGGTTCGGGGTTGAGGTGCTGGGCCTGGACCGATGCCGGGAGCTCCTGATCGGGCTGCTCCATCCCCGGGGAATGGTTTGCGGGGAATGCGGCCACAGGGATTTCAGCGGGATTCAGGAGGCCACTTTCCGTCGTTTTGGCCGGGTCCAGTGCGGGGGCTGCGGCCGGTTTTTCACGGCTCGGTCAGGGACCATCCTGGAGGGATCGGGATTGAACGAGCGCCAGACGGTCATGCTTGCCGCAGGTGTGGGCCTATGGCTGTCCAGCCCGGTTATTGCCGGGCTGGCGCAGGTCCACCCCGAGACGGTCAGGCGCTGGAGGGCCAAGCTGGGATGAGTGAGCCCCAGAGGATATTTGAAAAAGTCTCCCAGGTGCGGGAGTTCCTCCTCCAGCAAGGCTACCGGTTCGGCAAGACCAAGCTCTACGATGATTGCAACGCCGGAAAACTATCCCCAAAGGATGGGATTTTCACCGAAGAGACGACCCTGGCCTACGCCAAGGCGCACCTAAAGCTGGATGAAAAACTTGATCTCCAAAAAATCCGGGCCCAGAGGCAGGAGATAAAAAACAAAAAAGAGAAATGGCAGGCCGAGTGGTGGGAAACCAAAACCAGACGGGAGAGAGGGGAACTGGTCCCGGCGGATGAATTCGAGCGGGCCCTGGTCAAGCGGGCCGTGGCCCTGAAAATCGACTTCATCAATTTTGCAAAATCCAATACGGCGAAAATTATCCAGATCACCGGCGGGGACAGAGGCCGGGCCCCTGATCTTAAGGTCTACCTGATTTCCGAATTTGAGAACATTTTCGACAATTACGCCAAGAATCCGGTTTTGGAGGTCCCGATTGCAGCCCGAGATTGAGCAGGACCAGGGCCGTTTGTTTGAGACGGTGACCCTCTCCCCGGGTGAGATCGAGGTTTTCCGCAAACCAGACGACCTCTCCACGGCGGAGTGGGCCGAGGAAACAGTCTACATTCCCAAGGGAGCCACTCCGGGTAAATTCAGCTTTCAGCACGTTCCTTACATCCGGGGGGTCTTGGACATAACCGACCAGCCCTATGTCCGGGAGATTACACTTTGCTGGGCCGACCGCGCCGGAAAATCACTGACAGGGACCCTCATCCTCCTGCGCCGGTCCACCAGATCCACCACGCCCGGTCTTATCACCTACCTGGACGAAGATGTGGGAAAGCGGGTTTTGGAAGAAAACCTAAGCCCCTTCTGAAAGAATCGCCGGAGATAAAGAACAAGCTGGCCTCTGGAAAATGGGCGATTCAGGCCACAAAGATCAAATTCAGGAATGAATCCTTCCTCCATCTGGCTTGGGTGGGGAGCGAGACAAAGCTGTCTGCTCTGGGATACGAGGCCCAGCTGGTGGACGAGATCGACAAGAACCCGGAGGCCAAATCAGAGGCCAGGTTCGAGCACCAGAACCGGGCCCGGGCCAGGGAGTACCCGGACACCTCCATCATAGTCTGGGCCTCCACGCCGACCCGGGAGCACGGCCCCGTCTGGGTGCTGATTAATAACTGCCGGGTCATCTACGACTTCCACATGCCCTGCCCCTACTGCGGGACCATGGCCCCAATGGATCCGGAGCAGATCAAGTGGCCCGAGGAAGCCGTTGATCCGGGCCGGATCAGGGACGATCGGCTGGGGTATTACGAGTGCCCGGAGTGCGGGGCCCATTGGGACGACATTGACCGGGATACGGCCGTGTTAGAGGCAGAGTGGGTTCCCCGTCGTCAAGTGGAGCGGCCCTCCCGGATTGGATTTCACTTGCCCGCATTCGCTTTGAAACAGGTGGGGTTGTCCGAGTGCGCGGCCCTGAAACTGGAGGCCGAGGAAGACAAGGAAGCGAGGAAAGCCTGGGACAACAAATACTGCGCGCTGCCTTACGTGGACGCGGCCACGGACAGGACAGCGGACAAGATCCTGGCCTTCCGGCGGGAGGACCTGAAACAGGACCACATCCCCTCCGGGGCCGTGGCCATCATCGCGGGGGTGGACACTCAGGACAACGGATTCTTTTATGTGATCCGGGCCTGGGCGCCGGGGTTTGAGGGGGACAGCTACCTGATCAGATACGGATTTGTTGAAACTAAAGCGGCCCTGGAGCAGGTGATTTTAGAAAAAACCTTTCCAGGGGCGGACGGCCGGGAGCACTGGGTGAATTTCAGCATAATCGACACCGGCGGACATAGAACAGATGAAATATATGACTACACTCGGAAACGTCCAAGCGTATTCCCGGCCAAGGGAGCAAGCGGGCGGATGATCAATCTCTACAATGTTTCAACCATCGATAAATATCCGGGTACGGGCAAAAAAATACCCAATGGTCTGAAACTCTATATGTTGGATTCGCATTATTTTAAAGACCAACTCAGTTCTGTCCGGCTAAGCGAAGCATAGATTTAACTGATTGTTATTGTGGGTTAATTGATTATTAAAGCCGGGCGGTTGAAGTAATTTCTGGATGGTGCAGCGTCTGAAGAGGTTGAGTTGAAGGAGTTGAGCCAGTTGCTGAAGGCTTAATCCGAGGCGACAAAGGAACTTGAGATAGCAGAGCAAAAGGTAAGCAATCAAGGCCACATAGACCTGAGAAAGAACGGCATTGGGGGAGTTGCCGATAAAGGATTCGATCTTCAGGTTCTGCTTGATGAAGCGGAAGAAGGTCTCTATCTGCCAGCGTTCCTTGTAGATGTCGGCGATGGTCCTGGCCGAGAGGTCGAAGTAGTTGGTCAAAAAGACGTAATGCTTCCCGGTCTCCTTGTCGCGGTAGCCGACTCTTCGCAAGGCCACTGGGTAATCGGCCCATTTGGCCCCTGTAAGCCAAATGACCTGGTCGGAGGTGACGCCCAAACGGCGGTTGACTCTGTTGCGCTTGACGACCTTGTAGCGGGCGCCCTTTTTCATCCTGGTGACGAAGAAAACGCCCCTGTTGGCCAGGGAAAAAAGCCAGGCAAAGGCGATGTAGGCCTTATCCATGGCCACGATCGAACCCTTGGGAAGGTGAATTGCTTTGGCGGTCTTGGACTCATGACGTTTGGCTTCGGAAATTGAAACAAAAGCGGGCAGATAGCCGTCATGATCCAGCAGGGTGTTGATTTTAATACCGGCCTTAGTCTTTCGAAACCTGGCCCAAGGGAAGAGGCTCAGGCAGAGACTGATCGTGGTCGCATCCAAGGAGAACAGCTTGTTTTTAAACTTGAACTTGTGCTTGGGAGCAACGGGTTGACAACGACCGTAGACATGTCCGAACAAGGCCTCGAAGAAGGAAGCCGGCCGTTTCTCGTTGGCCTCGGCAAAGGTGGACCGGGCTACCGGTTGGGTGCCTAAATGGTAGAGATTATTGCTCCTGGAGCGCATGGACCTGACCCCGTCACGGAGCGAGGATCGGCCGGTCAGTTGGATGGCCATGAGGTGAACGAACTGATCCCCGCGGCTGAATCTGCGGGCCGTACGTCCGCTCCCGTGGGCTTTGTCCAGGGTGCTGAAAACATGTCTCGGAACAATCTTGAGCATCTGGGAGAGGATCGCGTTACAATGAGCCATGGCCTGATTTGTCCTTTCCGATCGGTGAGTTATGCGCAACACTATTATATCGGAAACCAGGGTGAATCAGGCCTTTTTCTTGACTCTTAGCCGGACAGGACTGGTATGGAATAGAGGTCTTTTTAAATTAGCTTTTTATGGTTTGGTCGGCTTTGAGATTGCGGATAAGGCGGTCAAAAGATTCATTATATTTATCGTGATCTTTCCAATCGGTGAAGTCGCCGATGTGACGGGCGCGTCTAATCTTGGCTGCCCAAGGTTGATCGGAATCCATGACCGCATCATCAATGCGGATGGGGAACAGGACAAGTTCGTCTTTCATTCGCTCCTTATCAAAGGCAGCTTCCACCTCGGTTTCAACCCACTCGCTTGCGATAGATTTTTCTGAAAGGATCAGGAGCAACTTGTCGTAGATCCGAATAGCCTGGTCGATCGAATTAAGGATCTTATCCCCGATCTTCATGTCTTCCGGTGCGTACCAGTTGCTAACATTTGCTGCTTTAAGATCGGTGTGGAGCTTTCTTACAAATTCTTCATCTCGCGAACTGTGGCTGATGAAACAGGAGTAGAATTGTATTCCTTGGGTTGTGAAAGAGTGGATGCAGTCGATCAGGTCCTGGGGTACACCACAGCCGCGAAGAAAGGATTCTGGAATTTTGCCACGGGACTTGAAAATGGTATCAATCCCAACCGTGCTGGGGCCAACATGCTTTACATTTTCCAAACCTTTTGCCCGGCTTAGGTTCACATTTGAAAAGGTTGTAAAGCCTATAACAGCTCCATCAAGGTTCGCCTCTGCAAAATCAACATCTCTCAGTACAGCCCAAAGAAGGTTTACACCTCTCAGATCAGCCCCTGTGAAATCAAACCACCTGAGACAGGCATCTGTGAAATTGGTGTTAACGAATAATGAATTATTGAGCGAGTGATAGCCTACACCAGCAAGAGCACGCCCTGCAATAAGAGGTACCCTGCCAAGGTAGGATGCACGCAATTTTGTTTCAGAAAGATCGGCTCCCGACAAATCCGCCCTTTTCCCTGGTTTTTCTTTGTTTGTACACCGTTCCGGATACACCCAGCGGTAATGGTCTTCAAGAATCGTATCCAGTTCTTCTTCAGTCGGCTTCTTCCCTTCCCACGGCCCAGCCATAACTCAACCCCATCTTCAAGAACTATTTTTATAACATATCCAGGAGCGTCAGAGCTCGATCGGTCCCCCTGCTGTAGAGGTTTTGGTTTTAGGCGGGCCGCACACGGCCCGCCTAAAAGACTGCTTTCAAAAGCCGCCCTAGAACATCCCCATCAACTCCGCCACCGGGACCTTCTTGAAGCTGGCGGGGATCTCGAACACCTTGGCCGGGATCTCTTTTCGCTCCACCTTCCTGACCTGGGAAATCATCTCCTGGCCCATCATGCGGTAGACTTTTTTAAGGGGATAGCCTTTTCCCCATAGGCCCAGCACCTCCTTGGCCGAGGCCAGCCCGCCGGGGCCGGCTCCCATTTTGAGCTGGCTCAACTGCTGGTGCATCTTGTCCAGGTCGATTTCCTGGGAGATTTTGATGTCCGGCGCGATCCAGTGTTCCTCCCGGACCTCCCCTCCGGCCTTGACCTGGTACTCCTGGCAATCGTGCCCTGCCACCTGGGCCGTTTTACCGGTCTTGACCACCTCGATTTTCAGTCCGGAATCGGCTGGGCCGGCCATGCCCTGCTTCATCCGCTCCTTCATGGCCTGGCGCTGGTCCTCGGGCATGTCCTTCATCTGCTCGTCGATCTGCTTGTCCAGGGCGGCCATCATCTCCTGCTCAAAGGTCTCGAAGGGACCGCCCCAATAGCTTTTCCCGACTTTGTTGATCATGTGGATCCAGCCCTTGTCCAGGTCGACCAGACTGGACATCTTATCGGTGTCGTTGAATATTTTGTTTTTCTGGATATAGACCACCATCTGGTTTCCGCCCACGGTGTCCTCGTGGATCACCCAACCGGCCTGGGCCGGGGCGGAGAACGCCGCCAAGGCGGCCGCCAAGAGGAAGAAAAATTTAGCTTTCATGTCCCTCATCCTTTAGATTGTTGACTTATGATCAAAACGCCGTTCCCAATGCGGTCAATCCCCATTGAACAGTTCCAGAGCCGCTGCGGAAAGGGTGGTGATGCCGGTCTCAAGGGTTTCATCCGGATCAGGGTAGAACCGGGAGGTGTGGAGCAGGGGCACATCCTCCCCCTTTTCCCTGGCCTGGTCCAGTCTGGCCCGGTTGGTTGAGCCCAGGTTGTAGAAGAGCATGGGGAAGGGCGGGTCGGCCCACCCGAGAATGCCGAAATCCTCGCTTCCGGTCTGGGGGGCGGTGGTGATGACCTCCTTCCTTCCCAAAAGCTCCTGGAAAAGGTTTCCGATCCTCCGGCCCAGCTCCCCGTCGTTGCGGACCGGCGGAAGGGAGGTTTCGGCCCGGACAACCTGGGGCAGCCTGTCCTCGGGCAGACCCATGGCCCTGGCCAGTCCCTCGGCCGTGCGCCGGATATCCTGGACGGCCTGTTTCATGACCTGGGGGTTGAAGGTTCTGACCGTGAGGTTCAGGACCACCTTTTCCCCGATAATGTTCCGTTTGGTCCCGCCGTGGATGGAGCCCACGGTAATCACCGCCGGTTCCCGGGGATCGATGCTCCGGGAGACGATCGTCTGGAGGGCCAGGACGATCTGGGCGGCCAGGACCACCGGATCCTTGGTCTTGTGGGGATAGGCTCCGTGGCCGCCCATGCCGCTGACGATCATATCCAGGCTCTCGGCCCCGGCCGAGACATAGTCCGACGCCAATCCCACCGTGCCGGTGGCCAGCTCCGGGTCCACGTGGAGGCCCAGCCCGGCATCGGGCCGGGGAAACCTCTGCCACAGCCCGTCTTCGATCATGGCCCGGGCGCCCCCCAGGCCCTCCTCCGCGGGCTGGGCCAAGAGGATCAGGGTTCCCCGCCAAAGGTCCTTCAACCCGGTCATGGCCCGGGCCACGCCCATGAGGACCGTGGTGTGGACATCGTGACCGCAGGCGTGCATGATCGGAGCCTCCTCGCCGTTGAAGCCCAGGCCGGTGGCCGTACAGGCGTACTCCAGCCCGGTTTCCTCCTTGATCGGCAGGGCGTCCATGTCGGCCCGGAGCATGACTGTGGGGCCGGCTCCATTCTTCACCAGGCCCACCACGCCGTGGCCGCCGATGCCCGTGGTCGCCGGAATTGAGAGAAGCCCCAACTCCTGGGCCACTCTGGCCGCGGTCTTTTCCTCCTGCCCGGAAAGTTCGGCGTTGGCATGGAAGTGGCGGTACAGGGCCCTAGAATCTCTCAGATGCTCGCGGACCTGTTTCTTGAGGCGTTGGATCGTGCCTGATGGTAGCACCGGTTGCTCCATTCTTTATCCGCTCCGGGAAGGGCTGGTTTTGACGGCGCAGAGGCATCGCCCCTGTCCGGGACGGACCTTATAGTGTTGACGGACAGGTTTTTAAAACGGGAAATAAAGCTTATGCCCAAGATCATCTTAAGCGGGGGACGGAAAGGGGTCAACCCTCACCGCTTTAACCCGGATAAAAGATCTTACGAGGGCTTGGCCGGATCTGAAATTTAACCCCCCGAAGGAGTTTAATTTCCCGCGGCTTGCCGCGAGTACAATCACCGTTTTCTCCTGCTATAGCGGTTGTCGGAAATACGTTCCGATTCAAAAGAGAAATATGCTGCCGGGGTTACACCCCCGGCAGCCGAATCGGAACAGATTTATGACATTCGCTCTATACCCCGCTGCTTGCTGCGGGGTGGTTGAGTAGCGCGGCCGTTTTTTGCGGAAGCTTTTTTTAGAACCGGCCGCAGTTTCGGCGGGGCAGGGACGGTCCTGGGAAAAACACCCTTGACCTGTCTATAGGTTCACCCTTTTTACTCCGAGCCGGGATGGGTCTTTCAAGAGGAGAGACAGATGAGCCTGGACCGGAGAGTTCTGAAAAACATGGCCCTGTTGCTGCAGGGCCAGCTGGTCACCAACGCGGGCAACCATGCCTACGAGGTGGCCCTGCTGCTGTGGCTCAAGGAGTTGACCGGCTCGGCCGCGCTCATGGGCCTGGCCCTTCTGGCCGCCAACCTGCCCGAGGTGCTTCTGGCCCCTCTGGGCGGTAAGATCTCGGACCGGTACGGCCGGGTCAAGACCATGGTCGCGGCCGATCTGGCCGCCGGACTGGCTCTCTGCCTGGTCCTGGCCGTGGTTATGGGAGGAGCCGGGACCCGGCTGACCGTGGCCGCCCTGTGCGCCGGGAACATTACTCTGGGCATCTGCCTGTCCTGTTTCGGCCCCTCCGTGTCCGCCCTTGTGCCGGACCTGGTTCCCAGCCGGGCCCTGGCCAAGGCCAACGCGGCCCAGCAGTTCTGCCGGGTTGGAGGGCGGCTGGCGGGCCAGGGCGCCGGCGGGTTCGTGTTTGCGGCCCTGGGACCGGTCGGGGCTTTGGCGGCCAATGCGGCCTCCTTTTTGGCCTCGGCCCTGAGCGAAGTCTTCATCAAGGTCCCTGGTGCCGAGAAGCCCGGACAGGCCAGGGAGCGGGAAGTCGGATCCCTGCTCCGGGGAACCCTGGACTCCCTAAACCTGCTGTGGCGGGAAAGGGATCTGCGGCGGCTGGTCTCCTACATCGGCTTTTTCCACCTGACTCTCTCCTTTCTGCCCGTGACCCTGCCTTTTTACGCCGAGCACATCTTGGACTTGGCTCCGGGCTGGTTCGGGTTGCTGATCGGGACCTACACCGTGGGGATCCTATCCGGGTTCGTCCTGGTCGGTTTTATAAAAACAGGGATGAGCCGGATGACGCTGATCTCCGCCACTGGCACCCTGGTGGGCCTGCTTTTCGCGGCCCTGGGCGTTGTCTCCGGCTTCATTGCAGCCTGGGCGGTCCTGTTTCTCATCGGACTGGGAATCGGGGTGATCATCGTCAACCTCATGACCGAACTCCAACTCAAGGCCCCCATAGAAGAGCGTGGCTCGATCATGGGCGCGGCCCAGGCCGTGGGCGGGGCCAGCCTGCCCCTGGGCATGGTCCTGGCCGGAATAATCATCGATTTCCTCTACGCCATGGGTGGAAATTATGGAATGATAGTCAGGTCCATGGCCCTGGTCTCGGGGGCGGCCTGTCTGGTCCTGGGGCTGGGGCGGATGCTGGGGAAAAGGGGCGAGAGATGATGACCGTGGGGCAACTGGCCCGAAAGGTGGGGCTCTCCAGGACGGCCCTGCTCTACTACCACCGCATCGGCCTGCTTTCTCCGACGGCCCGTTCCCCGGCCGGATACCGGCTCTACGATGGCGACAGCCTGGAGCGGCTTAAGCGGATCATGATCTATCGCCAGGCCGGGCTGGGGGTCGGGGAGATCAAACAACTCCTGGACATGCCGGAGACGGACTCCTCCCTGGCGTTTAAGAGGAGGGTGGCCGAGATTGACCGGGAGGTGGCCGAACTGAGGGCCAAGCAGAGGCTTTTGATCAGGCTTCTCAGGGAATCCGGGGCGGCGGCCTTTCCGGACATGGACAAGGAGACCTGGGTGGAGATTCTGCGCCGCTCCGGGATGCGGCCGGACCAGATGGACAGATGGCACGCCGAGTTCGAAGAACGCCAGCCCCGGACCCACCGCGCTTTTCTGCTGTGGCTGGGCATCCCCGAGGATGAGGTGGCGCGGATCAGGGCCAGGGCTCTCAAGAAAAAGAATGACCGGGGGAGAAAAAGGACCTGATCCCTGCCAGTTACGGATATATATTTTCCGGGCGAGGTTTTTCGTTTCTCCGGCCCAGGATCGGCTGGACCGGATAATCATAGGCTCAGGCCTCGTATACGATCTTGCCGTTGACCATGGTCATGACCACCCGGGCGGTTCTGATCTCGTGGGGGTCTATGGTCAGGATATCCTTGTCGATGACGCAGAAGTCGGCCGCCTTGCCGGGCTCGATGGAGCCCTTGACCCCCTCCATGCGGTCCTGCCGGGCGCCGTTGATGGTGTAGGCCCGAATAGCCTCCTCCACGCTCAGGCGCTCCTCCGGGCCGCTGACCGCGCCCGAGACCAGGCTCTCCCGCAGGACTGCGTTCTCCACGCCCAGAATCCAGTTGGGCACGGTGATGGGCGCATCCGAACTGAAGGACAGGTTCAGCCCCGCGTCCAGGGCGGTCCGGAAGGGCCACTCGTAGGCGGCCCGTTCCTCCCCCACCACGGTGGGCTCAAAGTCGGAGATCATGGCCTCGATGGTGGGCTGCATGGCCACCCCGCCCCCCACGGAGGCCAGCTTGCGGCAGGTTTCCGGGCTGATGAAGTCGCCGTGGATCACGTAGTGGCGCAGGTCGTGGCCCGGCTTTTCGGCCGCGGCCTGGGCGTATCCCTCCACCACCGCGTCGATGGCCCGGTCGCCGGTGGCGTGGACCCCGATCTGGAAGCCGTGATTGTGGACCAGCTTGATCATCCTGATCAGGCTGTCCCGCTGCTCCTGGTCTGTCTTTCCGGGCAGCACCGAGACCCCGTGGCCCACGTTGCCGGAGACGTAGTCCTGGTTCATCCAGGAGGTGTAGGTCAGGGGGATGCCGTCGGCGAAAAGCTTGATCCCCGGGAACTGGAGCCACTCCCGGTCGGTCCCCTTGGGAATGGGGAAGGTCTTGAGGCCCTGCCCCAGATCCTCGTAGGTCAGGGCCCCGTAGTCGCCCAGCAGGAGCAGGACCGAAACCCTGGCGGTCAGCTCTCCGCTCTCCAACAGTTCCTTGTAGATGTCGATGAACTCCGCGCTCATGACCCCGTAGGAGTAGGCCTCGCCGC
This sequence comes from Desulfarculia bacterium, assembly GCA_963662305.1. Classification (GTDB taxonomy): domain Bacteria; phylum Desulfobacterota; class Desulfarculia. The sequence goes on from OY759352.1 coordinate 2,109,381, forward strand.
CCGGGCCGATGGCCGCGTCGGTGAAGCTGGTGATGCCGTGGGCGTTGAGAAGGCCGAGGGCCGAAAGAAGGGCCGCCTTTTTCTCCTCCCGGGTCAGAATGGGCACGAATTTGGTGACCAGGGACTGGGCCCCCAGCTCCAGGAAGATGCCGGTGGGCTCGCCCTGGGCGTCCCGCTCGATGCGGCCCGAGGCGGACGGGTCTCCCTGGTTATGCCGGCGATCTTCAGGGCCTTGCGGTTGACCCGGATGGTGTGCCCGGAAAAGTCGGTGAGGATGACCGGGTTGCGGGGCGAAACCGGGTCGATGTCCTTGCGCCGGGGAAACATGGAAGGATCGCTCTTGCACCCCTCCAGGGGACCCTGGTCCCAGCCGAAGCCACGGATCCATTCTCCGGGTTCGGTCTCCCGGGCCTTTTTACGGACCGCCTCCACAATGTCCTTGATGGATTTGACCTGGGGAAAGGAAAGATCCAGGGCCAGGGGCGGCCGGGTGCCCCCGAAAAAAGGGGCGTGCATGTGGGAGTCGTTGATGCCCGGCAACATGGTCCGGCCGGCTGGTCTCGGTGACCGCCCGGCCGGGACGATACACCTCCTCGCCGGGCGTTATCCGCGTCAAGGATGACACCGGTTCTATCTGAAAGGATTTTTGTTGAAAACTAATCAGTAACCCGAAAGAAGTGTAATTTAGATAACAATAACCTGTCAAAGTAAAATAAATATTTTCCGGGATGAGTGAGCCCGGAGCGGAACCCACGCCCTGACCCGGCCCAATTCGCTTGGGGAATCCAGGCCCGGAAAGCAGCCGGCCATGGACTCATCCGGAGTGGAATATTTTGAAGTTAGCCACGGGCCGGGGCCAAGTAACTTCTTGTCTTCCATGCCCCAGTTGGCTACAATTTGTTTCTCTTTAATGTTCCTGTAAGAAAGACACTGGTCGAGGAGGTATTTTAAGATGCGTAATTGGAAAAAATTCACCCTGGTGGCCGTGTTTGCCCTGGCTGCGGCCCTGATTCTGGCCGGTCCGGTCCTGGCCGCCGATAAGAAGGTGAAGGCCGCCTGGGTGTATGTGGGGCCCATCGGCGATCACGGTTGGACTTTCGCCCATAACCAGGGCCGCCTGGCCGTGGAGAAGAAACTGGGCATCGAGACCGCCTTTATCGAGAGCGTCATGGAAGCCGACGCCGAACGGGTCATCGCCAAATTCGCCCGGGACGGCTACTCGCCCATTTTCACCACCTCCTTCGGCTACATGGACCCCACCCTGGCCGTGGCCAAGAAGTTCCCCAAAACGATCTTCATGCACTGCTCCGGGTTCAAGCGGGCCGAGAACATGGGGACCTACTTCAGCCGGGCCTACCAGTCCCGCTACCTCACCGGGCTGGTGGCCGGGGCCATGACCAAGTCCAACATCATCGGCTATGTCAACGCCTTCCCCATCCCCGAGTGCGTCCGCCTGGCCAGCGCCTTTGCCATCGGTGTGCGCGAGGCCAACCCCAAGGCCGAGGTGCGTAACGTCTTCACCAACTCCTGGATAGATGCGCCCAAGGCCAAGGAAGCGGCCAAGGCCCTGCTCTCCGTGGGAGCCGACGTGATCACCCAGGGCGTGGACATGCCCGCCCCCCAGGAGGCGGCCAAGGAGGCCGGCAAGTGGTTCATCGGCTGGGATTCGGACATGGGTTTCCTGGCCCCGGACCACACCTTGACCTCGGCCCTGCTCCACTGGGAGGTGATCTACCTGGACGTGATCCAGAAGGTTATGGACGGTACCTGGAAATCCTCCGACTACTACTGGGGCATGGACAAGGGAGCCATCTCCATCGCCCCTCTGGGCAAGATGGTGCCCCAGGAAGTCCAGGACATGGTCAAGAAGCGGCAGCAGGAGATAACCGAAGGCAAGTTCGAAGTCTTCAAGGGCCCCCTCAAGTACAACGACGGGACCGAGTTCGTGCCCGCCGGCAAGGTGGCCACGGACGAGCAGATTCTTTCCATGAAGAAATTCCTGGAAGGCGTCACCGGTTCGACCAAGTAAGCGCCACCCGAATAAAACCGGCTTCCCGGGCCTTTCCGGGAGGCCGGTCTGATTATGCTGTCATCAAAACAAGCCCTGGAAATGGAGGGGATCGTCAAGCGGTTCCCGGGCGTTCTGGCCGTGGACCGGGTGGACTTCCGGGTCCGTGAAGGAGAGATCCACGCCCTTTTGGGCGAAAACGGGGCCGGCAAGTCGACCCTCATGCAGGTCCTCTCCGGCCGCCTGGTGCCTGAGGAGGGCCGGGTCAGGCTGGACGGAAAGCCGATCAAACTGGGCTCGCCCAAGGCGGCCATCGACCAGGGCGTGGGCATGGTCTACCAGCGTTTCAAGCTGGTCCCCTCCCTGACCGTAGCCGAAAATTTGCTCCTGGGCCGGGAGACCGGCCGGCTCCGCCTGAACCTCTCCGATCTTTCCGCCAAAATTACGGACCTGGGCCAAAAATTCAACCTGCCGGTGGACCCCGCGGCCCATATCTGGCGGCTCTCCATGGGCGAGCGGCAGCGGGTGGAGATCCTGCGGCTGCTTCTGTTTCAGGCCCGCATTCTGATTTTGGACGAGCCCACCACCATTCTGACTCCCATTGAGACGGTGGACCTCTTCGCCGCCTTGAAACAACTCAAGGACGACGGCCATTCCATTATCTTCATCTCCCACAAGCTGGACGAGGTGTTGGAGCTGTCCGACCGGATCTCCATCCTCAACCGGGGCCGGATGAAGGCCACCATAGACCGGGCCGAGGCGGACAAGCGGTCCCTGGCCCGGCTCATGATCGCCTCGGACTGGGAACCGGACGCGGTCCGCCTGGGCCCGGCCCAGTGCGACCCCAACCTGACCCCGGCCCTGGAGCTGGAAGGGATAACGGCCCGGGACGAGCAGGGGCTGACCAAACTGGACCGTCTTGATCTGACCATCCGTTGCGGCGAGGTTCTGGGCGTGGCCGGAGTGGCCGGCAACGGCCAGCGGGAGCTGGCCGAGATCTGCTGCGGGGTCAGGCGGTCCCTGTCCGGGGGGATAAGAGTCAACGGCCAGGACCTTACCGGCAAGGGCTCGGCCCGGTTCATCCAGGCCGGGGTGGGGTTCGTGCCCGAGGACCGCCACGGCGCGGGCTGCGTGGTGGGGCTGAACCTGACCGAGAACCTGATGCTCAAGGACTACCGGGCGAAACGGTTTCAAAAGGGGCTGTGGCTCAACTGGAAGGCCGCCCGACAACAGGCCCGGGAGCTTATCAAAGATTACGACATCCGGCCTCCGGACCCGGAGGCCAAGGCCGGGTCCCTGTCCGGGGGCAACCTGCAGAAGCTGCTCCTGGCCCGGGAGCTGTCCCGGGACCCCAAGCTGATTGTGGCCGCCTATCCCCTGCGGGGGCTGGACTTGGCCTCGGCCGGGTTTGTCCAGTCCGTGCTCTCCAAACACCGGGACCGGGGCGGGGCGGTGCTCTTTATCGGCGAGGACCTGGACTCCCTCCTGGAGGTGGCCGACCGGGTGGCGGTCCTGTTCCGGGGGCGGATCATGGGGCTGTTCCCCAACCAGGGGTTGGACCCCCACAAGCTGGGCCTGCTCATGGCCGGGGAAAAGGCGACTTCGGAGGAGAGCCCATGATCAGGCCGGTCCTGAGCCCCAGGGAAAAACCACTGCCCGGAGGGGCGGTTCTGGTGCCCCTGCTCTCCGTGGTGGCGGCCCTGGTCTGCTCGGCCGTGCTCCTGGCCGTGGCCGGGGTGCCGCCGCTCAAGGCCTTTTCGGAGATGTTCCGGGGCACCCTGGGCGATCTGTACGCCCTCTCGGAAGTGGTGGTCAAGATGACCCCCCTGCTGCTCTGCGGCCTGGGCGTCTCTCTGGCCTTTACCATGAATTTGTGGAACATCGGGGCCGAGGGCCAGCTCCATGCCGGGGCCATCGCCGCCACCTGGCCGGCCCTGGCCTTTCCCCATCTGCCCGCCTTGGCCCTGATTCCGTTGATGGTGCTCTGCGGCATGCTGGGCGGGCTTTTGTGGGCCCTGGGCCCGGCCCTGCTCAAGGCCAAACTCCAGGTCAACGAGATCATCACCACCCTGATGCTTAACTATGTGGCCATCTTTCTCCTGGACTTCTTCCTGTTCGGTCCCTGGAAGGACCCGGTGAGCTTCGGGTTCCCCATGTCGCCCCTGTTCAGCGATTCGGCTGTGCTGCCCACCCTGGGCGCCACCAGGGTTCACCTGGGCCTGGCCTTCGGCCTGGCCGCGGCCCTGCTCTCGGCCCTGCTCCTGGGCCGGACCAAGCTGGGATTCTCCATGCGGGTCATCGGGGCCAACCGGGTGGCGGCCAGGATAAGCGGCATGCCCGTGGCCAAGGTGATGATCATCTCCCTGTGCCTTTCCGGGGCCCTGGCCGGGCTGGCCGGAATGAGCGAGGTGGCCGGCATCCAGGGCCGGCTCCGCCCCGGGATCAGCCCCGGCTACGGCTACACCGCCATCCTCATCGCCTGGCTGGGACGGCTCAACCCCTGGGTCACCCTGTTGGTGGCCTTCCTTTTCGGGGCCTTGCTGGTGGGCGGCGAGGTCCTCCAGATGTCCATGAAGATTCCGGCCCATTTGACCTTTGTCATCCAGGGGCTGATCCTCTTTTTCGTCCTGGCCGGGGATTTCGTGGGCCGCTACCGGGTCCGCTGGCTCAAGGAGGGCCGGGATGACTGACATCGGCTTTTTCACCGGGCTGGTGGCGGCCTCCATCCAGGCCGGCACCCCGATCCTCTTCGCCACCCTGGGCGAGATCATCTGCGAGCGTTCCGGGATTCTGAACCTGGGCGTGGAGGGCATGATGCTGGTGGGGGCCATGAGCGGATTCGCCGTGGCCCTGGCCACGGGCTCGCCGGTCCTGGGGGCCGGGGCCGGGGTCCTGGCCTCGGGCATGATGGCCCTGATCCACGCCTTTCTGACCATCAGCCTCCAGGCCAACCAGGTGGTCTCCGGGCTGGGCCTGACCATCTTCGGGATAGGCCTCTCCGGTTTTTTCGGAACCTCCCTGGTGGGCCGCACCGGGGCCGGGTTCGCCCCCATCGAGATCCCCTTTCTCTCCGACATCCCCTTTCTGGGGCCGGTCCTGTTCAAGCAGGACGCCCTGGTCTATCTGGCCCTGATCCTGGTTCCGGTCATCTGGTGGTACCTGTTCAAAACCCGGCCCGGGCTGACCCTGCGCGCCTGCGGAGAGAACCCCTCTGCCGCCGACGCCTGGGGCGAATCCGTGGCCAGGACCAGGTATATCCACGTGGTCGTGGGCGGGTTCCTGGCCGGGCTGGGCGGAGCCTATCTCTCCCTGGGCTACACCCACATGTGGGTGGAGAACATGGTCGCCGGGCGGGGCTGGATCGCCCTGGCCCTGGTCATCTTCGGGTTTTGGCATCCGGGCAAGGCGGCGGTGGGGGCCTTTCTGTTCGGCGGAGTGGGGGTCCTCCAGCTGCGGGTCCAGGCCGCGGGCACGACCATCCCCTCCTCAATCCTGGCCATGCTGCCCTATATCCTGACCGTGCTGGTGCTGGTGTTGATAACATTGCGCCAGAGAAAGACGGGCCGGGTGGAGGCGCCCGAGGCCTTGGGGTTGTCGTTCAGGCGGGGGGAGTAGGGCAGGGCGGAGCCCTTTTCCGGAAGTTTTGAAAGGGGGGTGGGGTGTCCGGCTGGCAGATTACGGCGTTGATTCTGCAATCTCTGGCGGCTATTGTGGTGGCCGGGGTGGCCATTATTGGGTTAAGGAAGTGGCGGAAGGATATTGTTTGGAAGAGAAAATTTGAGGTGGCGGAGAAAACGCTTGTCCTCTTCTATCAAATTGAGGATCTAATAATTTGGGCAAGGTACATTTGGGTTAGTGCGGAAATTGGCACTAAACAGGCAAAAGAAGGCGCACGGACTCAATTAACCAACAATCAGAAGAAGTTATTTTGTGTTCCTGGGGAGTTGATAATAGAAGAGAAGAAGCTTTTTGCTGAGTTATTTACAATTCAATACTCATTCATGGCTCTGTTTGGCGAGGAAAAAATCGACCCATTCAAAGCAATTCACGGTATTCATGACGAAATAATCGAAGCATCGAAGTTTCTCCAAGCTTCTGACGAAAAGAAAATTAACGAGGGGGGACCAGCGGTACAGAAAAGAATAGGTATCATCTGGTCTAAGGGAACAGGCGATCCAATAAGCAAGCAACTCAATGAGGCCGTCGCCCAAATCGAAGAAACCTGTCGTCCATATTTGAAATGATGGCTACCATCCATACCCCCTTTCAAAACTTCCCCAGCGAGGTAACCAAAATGTCCAAACCCCACATCGACCACGTCGGAATCATCGTCCAAGACATGGACCAGGCCCTGGGCCTGCTGAATAACCTCTTCGGCGTGGAGCCGTCCGTAATAAAGGAAAAGGAGGCCATCGGCCTGAAGCTGGCCATGGTGGAGTTCGAAAACGTGAACCTGGAGCTGATCCAGTACACGGACGAGAACAGTTCGTTCAAGGCGGTGCTAGGCGACCGAGACGGGGTGAACCACGTCTCCATCCAGGTGGCGGACATGGACCGGACCGTTAAGCGCATGGAGGAGAGCGAAGTGAAACCGGCCCAGGGCTTCCCCTCCCAGGGCTCCAAGGGCCCCCTGGCCTTTAACCGCCCCGAGACCGCCCTGGGCATGCTCTTCGAGATGTACCAGACCAAGGAGTGAGGTTCAGCTACTCCTTGCCCCGGGCAGGGCCACGGGTTATCATGGCCCTCCCAATCAAGGAGGAATTGATGCCCCTGCACACATTCAACGGAAAATCGCCTCGGATCGACCCCAAGGCCTTTATCGCTCCCTCGGCCGACATCTGCGGCGAGGTGACCATTGCGAAGAACGCCTCGGTCTGGTTCGGAGCCGTGGTCCGGGGCGACATCAAGCCCATCACCATCGGTCCCATGACCAATGTTCAGGACAACTGCGTCATCCATGTGGTTCACAACGCGGAAGGAACCCATTTGGGCACAGGGGTCTGCGTGGGCCATGGGGTGATCCTGCACGAATGCCGCATCGGCGACTGGTGCCTGCTGGGCATGGGCGCTGTGATCCTGGACCGGGCCGTGGTGGAGCCCGAATCCTATATCGGAGCCGGGTCTGTGGTCACCCCGGGCACGGTCATCCCTTCCGGGGTCCTGGCCCTGGGCACCCCGGCCAAGCCGGTTCGCGACCTGACCGAGGCGGAAAAGAAGGCGGTGCACACCACGGCCGACCGTTACATGCGGGTGGCGGAGGCCTATCGCACCGGCGGAACTTATCTTTCCGACGATATGGTCAAATAGACTTTTCGCGTAGAGAAGGCGAAGAGGGCGGGCAAAACGGCAGGAACAGGCGGTTGGAACAGGGCCGGAACTAGATGGCGGCCTTGCTTTCCCGGGGCTCTTTTCTGACCGGGCTGCCTCCCAGCCTGTCCAACTCCTCTATGGCCATCCGGCACATCTTGTCCAGGCTGGCTTCCACAATGGGGCTCAGGGTAAGGCAGATCGACTCCAGGTCATCGGGCTCCCGCCCCTTGACGACCGTCTGGGGCTCCTCTCCGGCCAGAGGCAGGAGGGACATGGCCTCAGCCAAATCCATCTGCTGAAGTACATCCTTGTAATGAATCATGGATGGCATCTCCTTACGGGAGGAAGGGCCCAATCACCCCGTCTCCCGACCTCATCGCACCTCGTTTAACGGAATCGGGCAATCGGCCTCCAGGGGGATGAGCCATGACCTAAAGGCCTGAGCAACGCTGTCCAGCCGATGCCCTGCAGCCGGGAATTCATTGGAGGGCTAACGCCCTCTCCGGCCCGGGCTGCAACATTCTGGTTTTTGGTGGAATAATTCACAATATCAGCATAAGGTTGCTATCGAAAATAAACATTATTGAATATAGATACCGCAATAATTATTACAAAAAAACATCCTGCCCTCGGCTTGCGTCCCCTATCACCGGAAGCTGTTTGGGCTCCATGGAATAATTAAAAAAATAATAGCCCACCAAGCGCCATCAGGTCAATGCACTCTCTGCCCGAGGCAGCCAAAAATAAGTCGATATGGTATAATAGACTGTAATCATAATTGATTTACTTAAAATATAAATTAACTGAATAAATATCATAAGATAATATTAAAGGACATTCTGTGCTTATTATAGGACTCAAATCAGGATGGTTATGATAAATAATTAAGCGATCCCAATCCTGTCGGGGGCCTTGGCGGTTTTGCCAATATCGGTCCCCGACATGGGATTTGGAAGGGAAACCGGGCCCTGATATACTCGCCCGGTTCACTCAACAGGAAGGAAACTGCGGATGGAGAGAGGCGATCTGGAAGTTTATTGCCAAAAGGCGGTTAGCCGGGGTGCCCAAGAGGCCAGGGTCTCTCATCCGGGGATGGTGGTCACCGCCCCATGGGTACGCTACAAATGCCGCTTCGGCTGCCCAAGTTACGGCAAAAGTTTCTCCTGCCCGCCTGACACCCCGGACCATCGCGAGACCAGGGAGCTTTTGGATAGCTACAAGAGAGGCATCCTGGTCCATTACCTTATTCGCCAGGAAGAGGGCCGGAAAAGGCTGGACGTATGGCGGAAGATGGGCCGGGAGATGGTGGAGTTGGAAGGGGAGATGTTCAAGGACGGCTTTTACAAGGCTTTCGCCCTTCTGGCCGGACATTGCCAACTCTGTAAGGAATGCGCCAAGGTCAAGGGTGAACCTTGCAATTTCGGGGGCAAGGCCCGGCCTTCCATGGAAGCCTGCGGCATAGATGTCTACCAGACCGCCAGGAACAACGGGTTTTTCATCCAACCCCTGCGGGAGAAGCACGAAGACCAGAATGTATACTGCCTCATGCTGGTGGATTGAGGGCGGCTCTTCGGCTTTCTCCAGGGGATGAAAACCGCCTCAATCGCCCTGCAGACCATCGGTCCCTGGCCCCTCTTGCCGGTGGGACCACTTTGCCTTGATTATCTGGTCGTCTTTGTCTCTCGGAGGTGAAATAATTTGAAACGTTTTACCAATAGGTCGGCAAGGAACCTGTTTGGCTTTTCGCCGTAATCATGGAATAATCAGGGCCGGTTTATTTATGGCTTAATTAAGGCTAAATAACTTATTTGTGCGGTGCTTTCTGTGTAACATAATAAATAATCAGATCATATAAAATATATTTTACCCTTTTAAATAAAGAACGTTTCCCCGCCCTGGGAGTTTTCTTGAACACAGTTGTGTCGCCGCTTGGAAAAACAAGGCGGTTGCTAATTATTTTTATTGGGAGTAGAATAAAGCAACTTTTTCCAGGGTTCGCTTGTTTGGGTCAGCGGATGCCTTTGGAAACTGGCTTGAAACCGAACAAACTCTGATCGAGGATTTCATTTTGTAATAAAGCGTAAGAGGGGTTTGGCTTTCGGTTTTTTGATCGGCCTAATCAACCGCGAAGATGTCAGCCGGATATTTTTTTAGGCGGCACCTCTGCGGATTAGGGTGGTAAATGAAACAACTTCATTTATTCGTTATTCAAAGGAGGAGAGAATGAGAAAGTGGACAGCGGCGATAGGTTTGGCCATTCTGCTGATTTTCAGCAGCGGTTTGGTCATGGCTCAGGATGCACCCCTGACCAATGATCAGATGCCGAACAAGCTTAAATCCGCGATCGACAAGGCACTTAAAAACGATAAGATGGCCGAAAAAACCAAGGCGGCCATTGAAGGCGGCAAAAAAGCCCGGGGCGACAGGCTCGGCTTTCTCGGCATTCCGGGAGCGCCCTCTCCGGCTTTCATCGTCGGGCTGCTGTGGGCGATCTGGGTAGGCTGGATCTTCTCCACAGTGGGAGCCTTCGGCGGCATCATGGCCGGGGTGGGGCATATCACCATATTCGGCCTGGCCGACTATGCCAAAACCTTTGGCAAGGGCAACCCGGTCAATAACTTGATTACCGACTCCATCAGGGTCTCCAACCAGTGGCTGGTGGGTACCAGCGCCCTGATTTCGGTGACCAACTACTACCGCATGGGCCGGTTGGTGGCGCCCTTGGGCATGTGCCTGGCCATCGGCGGCGTGGGCGGTTCCTGGATGGTCCCGGCTTTGACCGCCGGCAAGATCAGCCTCAAGGACTATATCGGCTATTTCGGCCTGATCGTCCTTCTGCTTGGTTTCATGCTGCTTAGGGAGACCACGGCGGCTGGGCAGGAGAAAAAGAAGAAGGCCAAAGAGGCGGCTGCCCATTTTGAGAAAAAGAAAGCCGAAGCCGGCTCCGCTGAAGGCGTTAAAGTGACCCAGGGCTCCTGGGGCATGATGATCCTGGCCCTGTGCGTGGTCGTGGCCTCGGCTCTGGTCTTCAAGCTGGTCCCCGGTGTCTACTGGCTGGCCTATGTCCTGGCCCTGGTGGGCTGGTGCGTCACCTTCTTCATGGGTACCATCAAATTCACCTTCTACGGGGTGGAGTTTGAGTTCAAGGCCTTCATCCCCATGCTGGGCGGTATCTTCATTGCGGCCCTGGCTTCCTTCCTGGGGATCGGCGGCGGCTTCCTGTTCGTGCCCTTCCTGACCTCCGTGGCCGGTCTGCCCATGTTCCTGGTGGCCGGCACCTCCGGACTGGCCGTGCTGGTGGGCATGATCGTGTCCATCTTCGCCTACATGGTGGGCAAAGGCGTGGTCATCCAGTGGGGCCTGGTCGGCGGCGAGCTGATCGGTATCTTCATCGGCTCCATGATCGGACCGCGGACCTCCAAGTACATCCCCGACAAGTGGCTCAAGATCATCTTCATCATCCTGGCCTTCTACGTCGGTATCAGGTACACCACCAAGGGCTTCCTGGGTTACTCCATCGTCCCGCCCTTCTAGGCTGTTGTAGTTAACCGGATCAGGCTCCCCGGTCCTTGCGGCCGGGGGGCCTTTTTTGTCCGTCCTGAAGGCCGGGCCAGCCCTCCCGTTCTTCGCTTTTCCCACACTGATCAACATATTCTGCTATACTGTCTTTATGGAGCAGTTATATATCTTCGTGGATCCAGTACTTATCGCGCCTTACCGCTGGCTTGGCTCGGCCCTGGCCGGGTGGTGGCTGGGCACCCTGTTTCTGGCCCTGTGGACGGCCCTTCTCAGCGAGCTGACCCTGGGGCTGGCCTATTACCTCAACCGCCGCGCGGTAAAGGAAAAGTCGGAAAAGATGATGGACTATTTCAAGGCCAGCGTGGCCGCCCGCAAGGAGGGCGACCAGTCCTCCTACAAGTCCATCAACAAGCTGGCCAACGAGTATTATGGCCAGTCCTTTTTCCTCCAGATGGCCATGGGCATGGGTTCCCTGTGGCCGGCTTTCCTGGCCGCGGGATGGCTCCAGATGCGCTTTGGCGAGATCCGTTTCGCTCTACCCCTGGTCGATTTCAGCCTGGGGTTTGTGGCCCCTTTCATCATCCTCTACATTCCGGCCCGGATTCTATTCTCCCGGCTGAAACGCCCTTTGCTGTCGTATATCAGACGGTCCCGCGAGGAAAGCCGGGCGGGCGGTCCCGGCAGGGCCCCGGCCCCGGCCCGCCAAAGCGGGCCCAACCCGCAAGATTAGCCTTGCCTCAAAGCCGGATATGGTGTATCCACTAAAGACCGTGGGCCGTTAACTCAGCGGGAGAGTGCCATCCTCACACGGTGGAAGTCATTGGTTCAAATCCAATACGGCCCACCATCAATCAAAACAAACAGTTAGCCCCGCCGGCTTAAAATCTGGTGGGGCTTTTTCGTGCCCGGAAATCCTTACTACGGGCTTACTACCGGGCCGGGATGGATCAGCCGGTCGAATGCATCTTGACCATGGTGTGGTGGCATTCGATCAGCCGTTCGCCCACGGCTCGGCAAAGGCGTTTATAGAAGAGCAGGCCGACTGCGGGGTGCCGCCTGAGAACCGTGTCCAGCTTCTGCTTATCAAACTTGATCACCCGGGTATCATCGAGGCAGACGGCCCCGGCCGAATAGGTCTCCCGCCCGGCCATGCTCGACCAGCCCACAATCTCCCCTATGCTCCTGGCCACATAAGGGGCGTATCTGGTGTCGGGAACAACCAGTTCCACGGCTCCACTGTTCAGGACATAGAACCCGTCGGCAGGATCGTCGTGGTTGAACATGGCCTCGCCTTTTTTTAAGGTCACTGTGGAGGCGGCGGTCATTATCTCTTCCACGACGTCGTTTTCAAAGCCCTGAAAAAGGTCGAACTCTCTGATAATCATGGCACCCTCCTTGTTTTCGAAAAAAGCGCTTCGGCACACAGATGATTTGAAACCGGCGATGAGCAGGAGGGAGGATCGAAACTGGCAGGCCCGGTCAGATTCAGGGATTACCGGACGCCAATGCACGCGAGGGTGAAGTTCAGCCCCAAAGAGACCGTAGCTTATAATAAATAATCAACCCCCCGCCACATGGTGTCAAGAGCGGTTGGTTACTAACTTGCAGTTGTTACCAAAATCCTCCATGCCTTGGCTGGGGACTCTTTTAGTTTTGCTTGTTTACTGCGGGGGATATTTCGACCCGCTGATTGCGGGCGGAACCTGGAGATATGGTCCATCCTTCCAACCGGCCGTTTTCTCTGGGGATTCACAAGTTCTAAGATCAAGGTGCGGGCGGCCCTAACGACTGGACAGGAGCCATTTAATTGATTATGATATATATTAAATCACGAGAATGGATGTGGGCTTGGGAGCGGTTTTGGCCCGGAGCCCCTCTCAGGGATGAAGTCCGGGGGCAGGGCCGTGGGGGGTCTATGCGGCCGATATGGGGTTGGCATATCTACCCTAACATAAACAACATGATGGCCGGGCGAGGGGCCGTAAGGGGGGGAGATGAGCAAAAAAGGTCTATCAGAATTGATCTTAACCGTCTTTTTTTTAATGGTCCTGATCTTTCCGGCCGTCTCCGGAGCCCAGGACCAGGGCGGGGAGTACCTGATCTTCGCCTACAAGACCGGGGACTTCTTTGACACCATCCAAAGGATGAGCGCGGGCGCCACCGATACCCAGCAGCCTCTTTATTCCATGCCCGGGGTCAATCTCAACTGCCCCAGGGTCTCCAACGACAACGTGAACATGGCCTTTGTGGACGCGGACACGGGGACCATTTTCGTTTCCCAGATCGGGGTCACCGATCCCGTGGCCCTGGCCAACAGCATCCCGGCCAGGAGCCTGGCCTGGTCCAGCGACGGAACCCTGATCTACTTCTGGGGCCCGGATTTCGTCTTCTACTCCATCCCCGCCCAGGGCGGGGCCGCAACTCCCCTATTCGGCGGGCAGGCCTACTGGGCCTGGTTCAATGACGGCGGATTCGATGTTATGGGCGCGCTCCGGGAGGACGGGACTTATCAGGACTACATTCTGGCCGGAGCCACCACGGCCGAATACGGCAAAGTCAACCTGATCCAGTTGGAGGTCAAGGCCGAGGCCGTGGACCCGGTGGGCATCTTCGCCGGTCTGGCCGACAACTACACCCCCAGTCGGGGGGCCCTGGACGGCCGGTTCGTGTTCCAGGCCGACCATGACGGGGCCGGGTCGCACCGGGTCTACACCTTCAACCCGGAGGACGGCACGGCCACGGCCCTGACCGACCTTTACTCCGGCAGCCCGGTCTGGAACTCCGGCCAGTCCCTGTTCGCCTTTGTCCATGCTCCGTCCTCCACCTATGGGAGCACGGCCTACCAGGGCATAATCTACACCCGGCACCAGGCCGACGGGGCGATCGTGCCCCAGTTCACCTCTGGGATAGGGGTTATGCCTTCCTTTTACGGCGTCGCTCCATCGGAGCAATAGCCGGAACCTCGGAGGATCTCTCCGGGGCGGTCTGAAAAAGACTTGATAAAGGATGCCCCGGCCCCACCAAAGGGCCGGGGTTGTTTTTTCTGGTCCCCGGGCTAACTAAAGCATAACCCGAGATGGACGGTCTGCGGCCCCCACGGGATCCGGTCCGGGTCGTACCAACCGGTCTTGATCGCTTTTACTGCCGCCGTTCCTGAAAGTCGGAGTTTGGGCAAAGGCGTGGTAACTCTTTTGCGGGCCTAGGTCTGGAATCAAAAACACGATCTGATCAGAGTTGAGATGGAGCAGAAGCGTTCAACCCGTTTCAGGGGATTTGACCGGCATATTTGATGGCGCCAAACATCAGACGACGGACAGTTTTGCTTTCCGTCATTCAGCGTTTAAGCACTGCCGCTATTATTATGTTGTTTCCTTGGTTGGTCATGGCCAGGAGATGATTTTTAGCTGCTCGTCATTTGCTTTCTGTACGATTTTTTCTACTCTTTCCTCGGCACTTACCGTGTCTAATACTGTTGCGGTGTAAGCAATGAACATGACCTCCCCCTTTTTTTGCTACAGTCGCCCGCAGCCTAATATTCCTGGTGGTGAGCCTTCCCTTATCCCGCCACCCTTCATAAGCGGAAAAAGACGCATGGCCGCAAGAACCCATCTCCTGCAGCACCGGCATCTGGGCCCGATTCTTAATTGTAGGTTGCCCCAGCCCGGCAGCGGGCTAATTTTTTCAATCTATTTTTTATTATCTGTTAGTCGTTATAATTTAATAGATTACCTCCTCCCGGCCTGCCCCGGCCGCCATTGCTCCCTGAACGAATTATCGTGGCCGGAAATAGCGGGGGCAAAACGATTCCGGGAAAATCGCTTCGTTCTAAGCGAGTTGGGCCTGTCCTGACGCCGTATCTCATCTTTTAAACCGGAATTTTTTCTGCCTCTTGCTATAAATGTCACTGGTGGCCGACAACCCAAGTGGCTTTCGGCCTGGTTCGGGGCCGATATCACCAAATTGACATAATCGTAATAAATGAACTATGCTGGAAATACCCGTATGACCCCGAAACATTCGGGCGGTTGGCGATTATTTATTCCAATTTCAGATCGCGTATATAACTGGCAGGCCCAGGGAGGAAGAGGTGAAATCCCCCGCAAAGGGAATTGCGGGTATAATAAATTAAAAGAATGTTGCTCTATACGGAACTGGTTTCGGCAACAGGACTTTGCTGATAAGGGTCGCCTGTTTTAAACCGGATCAAGGGGTGCCGGGAGGAAGGTTTGAAAACGGCTATTGTGGGCGGGGGCAAGGGATGCCAGGCCATCCTGGAGATGATCCTGGACATGAAGCTGGCCATCTTCTGTCCGGAGATCCTGGCCGTGGTGGACGTCGACGACAACGCGCCGGGGATGGTTTTTGCCCGGGAGTGGGGGTTCAGAACCCTGACCGATCTTGAAACCGCCCTGGCCCTGCCCGGACTGGAACTGATCATCGAACTGGTGGGCTCCGACGATTTTCTGGAGGAGCTTTACCGGATGGTGCCCAAGGGCGTCAGGATTCTGGATCATGTGGCCGGCCGGGTCTTTTGGGATCTGGAGTCGGCCACCTCCCAGCTTCAGACCGAGCTGGAAGCCAAGAACAGGCTCCAGAACCGCCTGATCCAGGACCGCAACCAACTCCAGCAGGTTCTGGACAGCATCCCGGATGTGGTCCTGGTGATCGACGCCGACAACAGGCTGGAGTGGGTCAACGCCAGGCTCAACGAGCTGACCGGACTGACCTCGGCCGACATCGTCAAGAACGACCGCTTCAACGATCCCTTCTGTTCCCCGCCTCCGGATCAGGACAAAACCGGATATGTCTGCTCCCTGGAGGAGGTCAAAAAGACAAGGCGCCCGGTTCAGTTCATCCATTTCGATCCGGGCCAGGGCCTGGGCGACGATCAGGCCTACTACCGCATTGTGGTCACGCCCATCTTCGACCGGTCCGGGAAGCTGGTCAAGGTGGTGGAGACGGCCCGGCCCATCACCGAGATCGTCCTGCGGAGCAGGGAGACCGAGGAGTCGGAACGCCGCTTCCGCCAGTTTGTGGATAACGCCCACGACATCATCACCATGAAGGACCTGGAGGGGCGCTATCTGATAATAAACCGGCCGGCGGCCGATTTGTTCCACATGAGCCCCATGGACTGCATCGGCCGGACCGACCACGAGCTGGTGCCCGAAAGACTCGCGGACATCATCACCGCCAGGGACAGGGAGACCCTCAGCCAGAGGTCCCATACCCACTGCGAGGAGACCCTTTTCCTCAACGGCCAGCGGCGCTACCTGGACACGGTCAGGTTCCCCCTGATCAACTACCGGGGCGACCTGGCCGGGGTCTGTTCCATCAGCCGGGATGTGACCGAGCAGCGGGACCTCCAGAACGCCTTTCTCCAAACCGAGAAGCTGGCCGCCGTGGGCAAGCTGGCGGCCGGGGTGGCCCACGAGATCAACAACCCCCTGACCGGAGTCCTGACCTTTGCCGAGGAGATGAGGATGGATCTCCAGGAAAGGGACCCGGACAGCCCCCTGACTTCGGACCTGAATCTGATTATCCGGGAGACCATGCGCTGCCGGGGCATTGTGGCCAAGCTGCTGGATTACGCCCGGCTGGAACGGCCGACCCGCCAGACCTTCGATGTTAACAGGATAATCGGCCGGGCCCTGGGCCTGATCCGACGCCAGGCCGATTTCCATGACATCGACTTCGAGGTCGACCTGGCCCAGGCGCTGCCCGAAGTCAGCCTGGACCCCGGTCAGATCCAGCAGGTTCTCCTCAACCTGATTATCAACGCCACCGAGGCCATGGACCGGACCGGCCGGATCGTCATCTTCTCGGAGCTTTGCAAGGACGGGCAAAGCGTAGCCGTGACCGTGGCCGACCAGGGGCCGGGCATCCCCGATTCCATCAGGGAGCAGATCTTCGAGCCTTTTTTCTCGACCAAGGGAGAAAAGGGCAACGGCCTGGGCCTGAGTGTGGTCAAAACCATAATCGATCAGCATGACGGACAGATAAGGGTGGACTCCAAGCCGGGACAGGGAGCCAGTTTCATCATCGAATTGCCGGCCGCTCAACGGCCTTGAACTGATACGGCGCCACGGGGCAGGGAGGAAAAGATGGCCGAGAAGACAAGAGTTCTGGTGGTCGACGACGAAGAGGTGGTCCACGCCAGCATCAAGCGGATCCTGGCCCGGCTTTCCATTGAGGTCGAGAGCGCCATGACCGCCCGGGAAGGAATGGCGCTTCTGGAAAAAGGAGGATTCGACGCGGTCATCACCGACCTGATGATGCCGGAGATGAACGGCATAGACCTGCTCACCCGCATGGAGGAGGCCGGGATCCACATTCCGGCGATCATGGTCACCGGCTACCCCACTATCAAGACGGCCATCAAGGCCCTGGGGCTGGGAGCGGTGGACTACATCCCCAAGCCCTTCACCCGCCACGAGCTGCTGGGGCCCCTTAACCGGGCCCTGAAGCGCTGCCCCGAGGACCCGGGCGGACCCCCCAGGCAGACCAGGGAGACTTCGGAGGAGCCGCCCCTGGAGCCTGAAGGGAACGCCCCCCGGCCCAGAGAGGTCTACTACCTCCCGGAGCACGCCTGGGCCGCCTATCTGGACAACGGTCTGGTGGAGATCGGGATCGAGGCCAGTTTTCTGGATTCCATCGCCCAGGTGGATTACCTGGAACTGCCCCCGGAGAACGACCTGATCGAGCAGGGTTTCGCCGGGCTCAAGCTCAAGGCCTGCGGCGAGGCCCACAACGTGTTCATGCCCCTCTCCGGCCGGGTGGTGGAGGTCAACCAGGTTGCCGCGGACCACCCGGAGCGGATCAGCGCCCGGACCTGGCTGATCAGGACCCTGCCCTCGCACCTGAACCAGGAGGTCGAGCTGCTGAAAAAGAGGAGCGGCTGACCGAAAAGGGCCGCCGGAGAGGACGGGGCCCCTGAAGGACTGGATCGCGTCCAAATCCCGACAACTGGCGGCGCGACCGGATTCGAAGGAGGAGAAACCAGGCTCAACCGGTCGGTCTCTTTTCGGTCGCCCCCCCAAGTCTATGAAAAACCTCCAGTCGTGATAAAATACAATCATAATGCGGGCCGGGTTATCTGCACGGTCGCTGAGGGATGCTTTTCAGGGGCGGCCGGTTTTTTCCCGGCCCCGCTCCCGCAACTGAAGGACCGCCTCCTCTGTTGCTGAACCGGTCTTCCATATCGTCCTTCCCGGGGATTTTTACCCCGGACGCCCTGGCCGATCAATGCTATATTCGCCCGGATACTTATTCCCTCAGCAGACCAGACACGGAGGACAACAGTGCCCAAGAAAATCCTGATCACCTTTGAAGCCGAGCCCCGGATGAGGCAGTCCCTAGATCGCAAATTGTCCGGCCTGGGCGAGGTATCCTATCTCTTTGATCTGGCCCCCCAGGACCGGGCCGCGGCTGTCCAGGGAGCCCAGGTGGTCTTCTTTTTCGGATTCAGCAATGAACTGCCCCCGGAGGAGCGTCCTCTGCTGGCCGGGGCGGAACTGCTCCAGTCCCTGCCGGCCGGGGTGGATACCCTGCCCATGGCCGATATTCCGGAGGGGCCGGTGATCTGCGCCAACTCCGGAGGCTGGGCCGAACCCTTCGGCGAGTACGCCCTGGGGTTGATGCTGGCCCTGGGCAAGGAACTGACCACCCACTCCAAAAGGCTGGCCCAGGGGGAGTATCACCGCGGGACTATTAAATACTTCCGGGGCCAGGCCGCCGGGATCATCGGCTTCGGCGGCATCGGCCAGGCCGTGGCCCAGGCGGTGGCCGGAATCGGGATGCGGATCATGGCCCTGAACAGCAGCGGAACCACGGACCAGGCGGTCGATTTCATCGGCAGACTGGACGACCTGGAGAAGGTCCTCCGGGAATCGGACGCGGTCTTTCTGTCCATCCCCCTGACCAAGGCCCATGAGGGCCTGATCGGGGCCAGGGAACTGGGCTGGATGAAGGGGGACGCCATCCTGATCAACCTGGCCAGGGGACCGGTGGTGGACGAGGCCGCCCTTTACGAACACCTCAAGTCTCATCCGGATTTCAAATTTGGAACCGACGTCTGGTGGCGGGAACCGCTCAACGGCCAGGAGTTCAGCCTTAGACACCCCATTTTCGACTTCCCCAATGTCCTGGGCACCCCCCACAACGCCGACCTGGTTCCGGGAATGGTCTCCAAGGCCATGGAATCGGCCCTGGACAACGTGGTCGGATTCCTGGAGGGCAAGCCCCTGAGGGGCGTGGTCCAACGGGAGGATTACCTGGATTAACGGGCCATTGAACGGGCGTCTTTTTTGGGCGGATCGGGTCATTCAGCCGGTCCGCTTTTTATTCCTGACACCCGAAACGGAACGTATTTCCGACGATCGCTCCAACTCTGCCTTACCCGGACCGGGGTTTACTTCTTTTCAGAAAAGCGTCCAGGAGGTCGCCCAGCTCCGGGGTCTGTAGAATACGGGCCAGAAGGAAATACAAGAGCGCCCCGCCGCATATGCCCACCACCACCCGGAGCCAGGCCGCGGATGAGAAAAGGGGAGATGCGGGCCACCAGAAGCCCAGCCCCAGGGCGGCGGCCAGCCCGGCCGAGGCCGCCGCTGTTCTGCCCCAGCCCCGGAACAGAACCCGGATCCGGATATAGGAATAACGTCTGGCGGCCACGATCAGGAGGAGGATAAGGTTGATTCCGGCAGCCAGGCTGCTGGCCAGAGCCAGCCCGGAGTGGGCCAGGGGACCCATCAGGATCAGGGAGAGGGCGATGTTGGCGGCCACGGTCAGGGCCCCCACACAGGCCGGGGTCTTGGTGTCGCCCAGGGCGTTGAAGAAACGCACCGCCACGGTGGTCAGGGCGGCCATGGGCAGCCCCAGGGCATAGGCGTAGAGGGCCCGAATCGTCTGGAGGGCCACGCCCGCGTCAAAGGCCCCCCGTTGGTAGATCAGGTCCACCAAGGGCCTGGCCAGGAGGGCCAGCCCCACGGCCGAAGGCAGGATGATGAACAGGGAGAGTCGGAACCCGTGGGATGTGGTGGAGGCCAGGCCGTCCAGGTCGCCCTGGGCCGCCTGGCGGGAAAGGCTGGGCAGAATGGCCGTTCCCAGGGCCACGGCGAATACGCCCAGGGGAAACTGGACCAGCCGGTCGGCGTAGTAAAGGAAGGAGACCGAACCCTCGGGCAGGTAGGAGGCCAGAAGGGTGTTGACCAGCAGGTTTATCTGGTAGGCCGCCGCTCCCAGGATGACCGGCAGGACCCGGCGGCCCATGGTCCGGACCGCCTCCAGACCCGGTTGCCAGATCAGCCGGGGCAGGGCCTTTCTTTTGATCAGAGGCGGGAGCTGCATCAGCAACTGGAGCAGACCCCCCGCCAAAACTCCCAGGGCCAGGGCCAGGGCGGGGCGGTCCAGCCGGGGGCCCACCGCCAGGGCCATGAAAATGATTCCGGCATTAAGGGCCACGGGCGCGGCCGCAGGCACGGCGAAGTGGTCCAGGGAGTTGAGCTGCCCCATGAGCAGGGTGGCCAGGGAGATGAGCAGAATATAGGGGAAGACGATCCGGGTCAGCAGCACGGTCAGGGCGAACTTGGCCGGCTCGTCCGCATAGCCGGGGGCGATCAGTTGGACCAGGCAGGGTGCGAAAATAACCCCGGCCAGGGTGACCACAGCCAGTATGGCGGCCAGGATGCTGAAAGCGGCTCCGGCTGTTTTGCGGGCCTCCTCCGGTCCATGGGTGATCAGTTCACGGGTGTAGACCGGCACAAAGGCGGCCGACATGGCCCCCTCGGCGGACCAGCGGCGCAGCAGGTTGGGAATCCTGAAGGCCACGAAAAAGGCGTCGGCCGCCGGGCCGGCCCCGAACAGGTAGGCCACCACCTGGTCCCGAACCAGCCCCAGGATGCGGGAGAGGAGGGTGAAAGCCCCGGTCACCCCGGCGGCCCTGGTTACCCGGGCTTGGGCCGATTGGGCCCGGGCGGCCCTATCTTCTTTAAATTCTGACATAAGGTCTTGACAATCCATGGTCCATGGGATAGAAAACACTCTCTATATTTTGCTCAGGAGGAAAGCGATTGGCCAACCATAAATCAGCTCTCAAGCGCGTTCGCCAGAATGAAAAGCGCCGACTGGCCAACAAGGCCGTGAAAACCCGGGTCAAGGGCACGGTCAAGTCCGTCCGCCAGGCCCTGGAGGCCAAGGACGCCGGAAAAGCAGCCGAGGCTCTGGCCGTGGCCGTGCCGATCATCGACAAGGCCGCCAGCAAGGGAGTGCTCCACCGCAAAACCGCCTCGCGGAAGATCTCCCGCCTGGCCAAGCAGGTTCACGAACTTTCCTGAGCCTAAGTTTTCTGGCACAGCCACAGGATGAAGCCTTCCAGGCGCTCCCTAGCGGGAGCGCCTGTTTTTAGGGCCAGATCCGTTTGGTGGAGTTTTTCCACGGCCTGCGCCAGTTTTTTCTTGCCGAACCTTTCGGCCTGCTTCACATACTCCAGGTTGTAGCGTTCCCAGCCGGGCATGGTTTTGGCCGCCTGGCCCGGGCTGAGACCCTGGTCCAGAAGAGCCTTGGCCTGCCACCAAGTCCTTAAGCGGTGGGCCAGAACCCCCACCAGGGCCGGTCCCATCTTCCCGGCCTCTCCCGCCTCCAGGAGGTGGTGCAGGATGGCCAGGGCCTTGAGCCCGTCCATCTCGCCCACGGCATCGCCCAGGTCGAAATTGGTGTAGCCCCGCCAGGCCGCCGAGGCCGCGCCCACGTCGCCCGCCGTTATCTCTTTTCGGGGATGGACGAAAAGGGCCAGCTTGTCCAGCTCTCCGGCCAGGTTGAAAAGGCTCTCCCCTGTTCTGGCCAGGAGCAGGAGCCGGGCCTCCAGGTCCATGCGCAGGCCCAGCCTCCGGGCCTCCTCCTCCATCCACTCCAGCAGCTCCCGCTCTCCGGGAGTGCGGCATTCCAAGACGCCCCCGGCCTTGGACACGGCCTTGAAGAACTTGGTGCGGGCGTCCAGCTTTTTGGCCGCGGTCAGGACCAGATGAGAGTTGGACGGCGGATTTTCCATTGTATCCAGAAGACCGGTGAGCCATTCGGTGTTGACCTCTTCCAGGTGCCGCACCGCCACCACCCTGCTGCCGCCCATGAGAGGGAACTGGGCCAGGGCTCCGTGGACCTGGGCCGGCGAGGAATCGGCCCCGTTGAAAACCTCCAGGTTGAATCCGGGGTCTCCGTCCGCCAGAAGCCTTTTTATGGTCTGGTCGTAGGCCTGATCGACCAGGTAGCTCTCCTCGCCGTGGAAGAGGTAGACCGGAACCAGCCTGCCGGCTTTAAGGTCCTGCCGGAGTTTGGACTGAGTCAGTTTCATTCGATCAGGCGATCTTAGAAGTTTTCGAAAATGGAGTCGTGGATTTTTTCGGCCAGGTTTTTGGTCAGGGTGCTGAGAGCCTTCTTGCGGTTGTTCTCCGTGGCGCTGGGGTCGGCGGCAACGTCGTAATCCTGGCCTTCACTGACCGCCTTGTTTTTCCAGTAGACGGTGTTATCCGCCGAGCCCACCAGTTCGGCCGAGACCTTGATGGTGACCCGTCGCTGCAGGGCGGTCCGGATATCCTCGTAGGCCACCGCACCTTCGGAAAGGTTGATGATGGTCCCCTTGAAGATCACGTCAGCCCGCCCCGCCTTGGTCAGCTTGAGCAGCTTGGAACGGTTGAACTCCTTGATGATGGCCTGGGTCAGGGCCACATCCAGGTTGGGTTCTCCGGTCCGGTTGGTCATAAAAGGCACGGCCACGGTTTTTATCTCCTCCGGGAGATAGCTGACCGTGCCGCTGAAACCATAGCCGCAGCCCCACAAGGTCAGGGCCGCGGCCGCCAGGATCAAAAAACGCTTTGCCATCACACCACCACGTTGACCAGCCGGCCCGGAACCACGACCAGCTTTTTGATGGGTTTGTCTCCTTTGAATTTCTTGATACGGTCGTTCTCCAGGGCCAGCTTTTCCAGTTCCTCCTCGGCGATATCGGCCGGAACTAGGGCCTGGGCCCGAACCTTGCCGTTGACCTGGAGGACGATCACGATCTCATCGGCCTGGGTGGCCTCGGGATCATAGCCGGGCCAGGGTTGTTCCAGAAGAAAGCCCCCACCCCCCAGCATAGTGTGCAATTCGTCGGCGATATGGGGAACCATGGGCGACAGAAGCAGAAGTAATTTGTCCACCACCTTCCGCAACAACGGCCAGAAGAGGGGATCGGCCTTGGCCTTCTCATCGGCCAGGGTCAGATAGGCCTCGTTGACCAGCTCCATGATGGCCGCCACCGCGGTGTTGAAGTGCCACCGCTCCTCGATCTCGTCGGTGACCTTTTTGATGGTCTGGTTGAGTTTGCGGTAAAGGTCCTTGAGCCTGCCCTGGAGCAGCCCGGAGTCCCAGCTGTCCGGGGTCGCCTTGAGATCCTCCAGGTTCTCCGCCGCCAGCCGCCAGACCCGGCTCAGGAACCGCTGGGCGCCCTGGATGCCCTCGTCCGACCAGTCCATCTCCTTTTCCGGCGGCGCGGCAAAGAGATAGAAGATGCGGACCGTGTCGGCCCCGTACAGGTCCACCAGCTCTTCCGGGTCCAGGGTGTTGCCCTTGGATTTGGACATCTTCTCCTTGGGCCCGGTGGCGGTCAGGGGCGAGTCGCAGTGCTTGCACCGGGGCGTCTGACCCGGACCGGCGGGGACGATCTTGTCGCCCCTCAGGGGGCCGTGGGTGGGGCACTCCCACAGATTGCGCAGAACCATGCCCTGGGTCAGCAGCCGCATAAAGGGCTCGTCGGCCTTGATATAGCCCAGGTCCCGCAGGACCTTGGTCCAGTAGCGGGCGTAGAGAAGATGGAGAATGGCGTGCTCGATCCCGCCGATGTACTGGTCCACCGGCATCCAGTGGTCCACCCGCTCATCGAACATGGCTCCGTCCTGGTCCGGACAGGCATAGCGGTCGAAATACCAGGACGATTCCACAAAGGTGTCCATGGTGTCCGTCTCCCGCCGGGCCGGACCGCCGCAGGAGGGGCAGGTCACCTTGACGAACTCCTCCACCTGGGCCAGGGGCGAACCGCCGATGCCGGTGATCTCCACGTTTTCGGGCAGGACCAGCGGAAGGTCGGACTCGGGCACCGGCACCACGCCGCACTTGGGGCAGTGGATCACCGGGATGGGCGCGCCCCAGTAGCGCTGCCGGGAGATGCCCCAGTCGCGCAGCCGGTAGGAGATGGTGGGGCCGCCCAGGTCCCGCTCCGCAAAATGCTCGGCGATCTTGATCTTGGCCGTCTCAAAATCCAGGCCGTCAAAGGGGCCGGAGTTGACCAGAACCCCTGGCCCGGTATAGGCCTCCCCGGTATTGGTTATCCGGTTTTCCTCCTTGTCGGGCCTGACCACCTCCACAATGGGCAGTTCGTACTTGACCGCAAAGTCGTAGTCGCGCTGGTCGTGGCCGGGTACGGCCATGACCGCCCCGGTGCCGTACTCCAGCAGGACGAAGTTGGCCGCGTAGACCGGGATCTTCTCGTTGGTCATCGGGTTTGTGCAGTAGCCGCCGGTAAAGACGCCCTCCTTGACAAACCCCTCGGCGATCCGCTCGTTCACGTTCTGCTTGGCCACCCGGGACTGGAACTCGGCCACCTGGGCCTCGCGGCCGTTCTTTTTGGCCAGGGCCAGGGCCAGGGGATGTTCCGCGGCCAGGGACATGAAGGTGGCCCCGTAGACCGTGTCCGGCCGGGTGGTGAAAACCTCCACCTTGTCCTCGAAGCCTTGCGGAGGGTCGACGATGGGAAACTTGATCGCCGCGCCGTGGGATTTGCCGATCCAGTTGCGCTGCATGGTCAAAACCCGTTCGGGCCAGTCCAGCTTTTCGGTCCATTCCAGGAGTTCGTCGGCGTAGTCGGTGATCTTCAGAAACCAGCCCCACTGCTCCTTCTGGACCACCTCCTGGCCGCACCGCCAGCAGGCGCCTTGCTCCACCTGCTCGTTGGCCAGCACCGTCTCGCAGTCGGGGCAGTAGTTGACCTGGGATTTTTTGCGGTAGGCCTGGCCCTTTTTCAGAAGCTTAAGAAAAACCAACTGCTCCCACTTATAGTAGCGGGGGTCGCAGGTGGCCAGCTCCCGTTGCCAGTCGTAGGAGTAGCCTATCTTCTTGAGCTGGGCCTTCATGGCCTCGATATTGGAGTAGGTCCACTTGGCCGGGTGAACCTTGGCCGCCTGGGCCGCGTTTTCGGCCGGCATGCCGAAAGCGTCCCAGCCCATGGGATGGAGGACGTTGAAGCCCCTCATCCTCTTGAACCGGGCCACCACGTCGCCGATGGTGTAGACCCGGACGTGGCCCATGTGGATCCGGCCCGAGGGATAGGGGAACATCTCCAGGAGGTAGTATTTGGGTTTGGATTTATCCTCGACCACCCGGAACAGATCGGCCTGGTTCCATTTTTCATTCCAGCCGATTTCAATCCGGCGCGGCTCGTAACGGTCGCTCATCAATTAATCTCCTAAACTCCGAATGAGTCTAATTGATTTAGCACAAGGTCCTTGATGAAGCAACGGGGAAGGAAGAGGAAAGAACCTGGCCTGAGGAGACGAAACAGGAAAAGAGCCTTTGCGGCGGACGCTCAAAAAAGGCCTTGACACTCCCGGAGGTCTGTCCGTCAATATCTCCATAACATCTTGTTGGACATATAATCACGGGAGGTGCGGGGTGAAAGCGCTTAAAAAAACCGGGTGTGTCGCAATCCTCTGTCTGGCTTCCGCCTTTCTCTTGAACAGCCTGGCCCCTCTCTCCTGCCTTGCCGTGCTGCCACCCGGGGCCAACGAGTCCCTGGCCGCCAAGGCCCCGATCGTCCTCATCGGCAAAGTTTTGAAATTGGCGGATGCCTCCTCCCGAAAGCTGGTGGCCTTCAGGATCTTGGAGACGGGCCGGGGCCAGATCCAGCCGGGCACTGATCTGGAGGTGGAACTGGCGAGGCCGCCTAAGAAAAAGCTGATGGGCCCCACTGTCGTTTACCACAAGATGGCCCCGGGCCAGACCTGGCTGTTGTTTCTCCTATCTCCTCAAGGCAAGATCTTGCCCTATCACACCCTGGCCGCCCACGGCTGGTACACCCGGAAACTGGACGGCATCCCCGACGCCGAGGCCCTGGTCGGCCTTTTGCCCCAGGCGGGCAATCCGAAGATGGCCGAGTCTCTGAATATGCTCCGCGAGATTTACCAGGGCGCCGGCCAGTGGTGGGAGAAGAACAAGAACTGAACCGGGCCGGGGCTCCACCTTTCATCATGGGGGTAGGGCCGGCCGGAGAACGGAGCCCTTTCCCCGGCCTACTTGGAGGAGCCGACGGCCTCCATGATCTCCATCTGGATCTTCTGAATCTCCAGCAGGCGCTGCCACTGGTTTATGACCAAATGATCAAATTTTTCGTTTAGGTGGCGGATCTCCAGTTCGGCCTGGAGGTTGATGCTGTAGTCGTGTTCGGCCCGCATCCTGTCCTTGGCCTCCTGGCGGTTCTGGCTCATCATGATAATGGGTGCCTGGACCGCGGCCAGGCAGGACAAAATCAGGTTGAGCAGGATGTAGGGGAAGGGGTCCAGGGGGCGCCAGAACAGGGATACGGAGTTGAACAGCATCCAAACCGTGAAAAAACAGAAAAAGATGATGATAAAGGGCCAGCTTCCTCCGAAGGAGGCGATACGGTCGGACAGGCGCTCGCCGTAGGTGAGGTTGGTCTCATACTCCGAGTTGACGTTTTTGGCGAGCAGTTCGTGCTCGGCCAGGCTGTGCACCACATCGGCCTCCAGCCGGGATACCTCGCCCTTGTCGACCTCGATCATGTCTTCAATATATTTGGTCCGAAACCGGTTGAGGTCCTTCAGGCAGATATAGCCTTCCCCCCCGAACCCGGGGTACTCCTGGCGGATCAGGTCCAAGACCGAGGACCGGATCATGGCCGCGGGCATCATCTCCCGCATACCCTTGTCGCGGCCGCATATCTGACATCTCCCCACTTTCTCCGACCGGGCGCCCATAATCATCACCTCCCTAAGTGGAGCCTCTGCCGTTAAACCGACCTGTTTGACAGGACCGGCGAGCAAGGCCGGATTAAGTGTAGACCAGGCGAGTTCGGATGACAATTGCGGCTTGGGGCCGCCCTCCGGCCCTGGCCGCGGGAAGAGCGGGAAAGCGGATCAAAGGGCGGTTTCCGGTCCGCCTTTGGCGTGTGTCCAACAATCTTAAAATAACCATTGACCCGCGGCTCTTTCCCGGCCTACAGTCGGTTGGGGCGGGTGCCGGCAGCCCCTGGTCCGTTGCCGGTGGCAGTGAGGCGGTCTTGCCCCCGCTGGTCCTTTTTCAAGCGAGGCGTATCTCTCTATCGCCGTAAAATATAACCGCACCGGCCCGGCCGGTTCCTCTACCGCGGAAAGAGCATGAGCCAGACCGTGCCCCCCAAACCCGGCCGGATTTTCTACGGCTGGTATATCGTGGCCTCCGGGTTCGCTCTGTTGTCCCTGGGCTACGGAGCGCGGTACTCCTACTCCGTATTCTTCCCCTCTGTCATTCAGCAGTTCGGATGGCCCCGGGACCTGGCCGCCTCCATCCTCTCCCTTCATCTCATCTGCTACGGCCTGACCGCGCCCCTGGCCGGGTTCCTGGTGGACCGGGTGGGCCCCAAGAGATCCATGCTCTCCGGCACCGTGCTCCTGGCCTCGGGCATGATCCTGTCCGGATTCAGCCGGACGCCCTGGCATTTCTATTTGACCTTCGGCCTCTTGGCCGGGGTCGGGCTCTGCCTTCTGGCCTCGGCCCCCCTGACCGTGGCCATCCGCAACTGGTTCGAGCGCAGGCGGGGCACGGCCATCTCCCTCCTTTTCATAGGCGAGGGTGCGGCCTACGCCTGCTACCCGGCCGTGGTCTGGCTGATCCAGGCCTTTGGCTGGAGAAAGGCCATCTCCCTGGAAGGGGTGGTCGTGGCCGCGGTTTTCATTCCGCTGCTGTTTCTGGTCATGGAGAGCCGGCCCGAAAACAGGGGGCTTGTCAAGGACGGTCTTTCCGCCGGCGGCGAGGATGATCAAGACCGGGACCGACTGGAGTACCTCCGGATCGTGGACCGGGAATGGGCCGCCCAGGACTGGAGCCTGCTTCGGGCGGTCAGGACCTGCCGCTATTTCCTGACCTGCCTCTCCTCCTTCTGCATCTGGGGGGTGAGCCATCACATTCTGGTGACCCACCAGATCGCCTTTGCCCTGGACGCCGGATACGGCCGGCTCTACGCCTCCTCGGTGATCTCGTTGGGCGGGCCGGCATTCGGCCTGGGCTGCCTGGCCTCGGTGATCTCCGACCGGATCGGCCGGGAATGGTCCATGACTTGGGGGACCCTAATCTCCATCTCGGGCATCGCCGCCTTTGTCCTGATCAAAGACCCCTCCGCGCCCTGGCTGCTCTACTACTACGCCCTGGCCTTTGGGTTTGGATTCGGTATCTGCGTGCCCATGGTCGCGGCCTCGGCCACGGACATCTTCCAGGGCCCGCACGCCGGGGCCACCATAGGATCGGTGTGGCTCAGCTTCGCCCTGGGCGGAGCCCTGGGGCCCTGGCTGGGAGGCTGGTTTTTCGAGATGTTTGGGGGCTATCAGGAGGCCTTTGTCCTGGCGGCCGGAGTCCAGGCCCTGGGCTGCGGTGCGGTGTGGCTGGCCGGGCCGCGCAAGGTCAGGCTGGTGCCGGGGCGGGTTGGGAACTGATCGGCCGGCCATCGGCCTTGCCGTTACAAGGGTGCGGAGCCGTCCAAGGGTTGGTCCGGCTTATCCTCCGCCTCAAGTTCGGCCATGGCCTCCTCCAGGCATTGGGGACACAGGCCGTGGGAGAACATGGCCTCGCTGTGGGCGCTGACGTATTGCTCCACCTGCTGCCAGTATCCTTGGTCATTTCTTACTTTTTTGCACTTGGAACAGATGGGGATGATTCCCTTGAGCTGTTTGATCTCATCCATGGCCCGGCGCAACTCATGGTTGGCCTTTTCCAGGCGCGTCCGGGCTTTGCAACTCTCCTTCCATCTCCTGATGGAAAAGTGAAAAAAACAGAACAGAAGGAAAAGAAGGGTGACAAAGACCTCGTCCAACTCATAGTCGTCGTGTTGGAGGACAAACTTATTGACCTGCTCGAAAATGTCGTACCGGGCCGCCAGTAGAAAAACCACAATGGCCAGCAACAGATAAACGCCCAGTTCAAAACGGATGATATCGGTTGGTTTTTTCAATCAGTTTCTCCGTGTCGGGCCTGCTGCTTCATTATCCGGTTTATTTTTCTTTAACTCTCATGAATTCATACCCTAAAAAACTCTAAAGTCAAAACAATATGAACTGCCTTCAGACCCCACCCCGGTTTCCTGTGTTAAAATAAGAACAGGAACAAGGTGGAAACTTTACGGCGGATTACACGAGTGCTCGGATCAACCCCAAGAAGAGTTATAAGCGCGATCATCCTGGCGGTGGTTACCGTCCTGGCCGTTGTTTTTTCGGCCCCGGCCCAGGAGGCCCCTCTGGAGGGGTTGTTCTGGTACGACCCCTGCGGCGGGATCTGCACCGAGCACCTGGAGGCCTTGAAACGGACCTCCAACATGATCATGCTCCGGGAGCGGGAGGACGAATACCGCCAGTTTCTTCACGCCGGGTTCAAGAAAGGGATCGTGGGCTGCTACGGCCACGAGGGCTGGCCCAAGGCGGCCCGGATAGTGAGCGAGATAAAAGAGGCCGGCATGGAGGTGCCCTACCTCCTGTTCAGCGACGAGCCTGACCTGGACGAGAACCTGTCCATGGCCCAGGTGGACGACCTTTACCGCCGCTTCCGCACCGTCCTGGACGAGGCCGGGCACACCGAGGTCAAGCTGGCCCCCACCTGGTCCCTGGCCGGGACCGGACCCAGGCATTGGCAAGTCCTGTTCGAATGGGAGTTCGCGCCCAGGTTTGATTTCATCGCCACCACCGGCTGGTACTCGGCCGACTCCACCATGATCCACCTGGTCAAGGACAGGATGGAGAAATTTCTGGGCTTTCTGGACGGACGGGGCCTCGACAAGCTGGAGATCATGCCGCTGCTCAAGGCCTTCTCCAAAAAGGGCGACAAGCAGGACCTGGAGGATATCTACCCCGAGTGGGTCATGCGCCAGCTAAGGTGCGTCAGCGGCAGCGGAAACAGCGAATTTGACTGGATCAACCCCAACACCGGGGACATGGCCCGGGTGAAGGTGGAGCCCATGGCCGGAAAGTACCTGGAGCGGACCAGGACCGTGGGCTTTTACAAGATGGACAGCCGGACCAACGAGGACACCAGCAAGGCCGGGGGCAACTCGCCGGAGATAATAGACGCCCTGGCCGAATTCGCCGCCGAGCGGGGGCTGGATTACCGGGGCAGGGTGGAAGAGTAGCTTACGGGGACCGGGGAAACCCTTTTTCAAAAAGGTTTCCCGGTGGTTTTATCAAACCGTCTCCTGACCTTGTTGATGGCCCAGGCCGCGAACAGGCCGGAGCAGGCCCCCCAGGCATACCCGGCCAGGACGTCGGTGGGAAAGTGCATGCCCACGTAGATCCGGGAAAGACCGATCAGAAGAGCCAGATAGCCCGCCAGCAGACCCAGGGGTCTGCTGAACCGGCTCAGGTAAACGGCCAGGCCCATGGAGTTGGCCGCGTGGGCCGAGGGCAGGCCGAATACGCCGCCGGTTTTGAGGACCAGCTGGGCGTCGGTGATGCTCCAGCCGTGGTGGAAGCGGTGAACCCCCACCAGGGAGGCCCAGGGCCGGGGCCTTTCCAGCAGGGGCCGGAGCCCGTAGCCGATGGCCGCGTCGGTCAGGAGAAAGAGGATCACCAGCCCGGCCAGGGCCCATCTTCCCTGGGAACCGGACTTGAACCCCAGCCAGAGGATCAGCCCCAGGGCCGGGGGCAGGTAGATCAGCTCGTTGCTGATCCAGGGCATGAACCAGTCGGTAAAGGGGGTGGCGCTCTGCCTGTTGAAAAAGAAGAAAGTCTCCTTGTCGTTGATGACGAGCAGAACCAGGGCGGCCAAGGACACGGCCAGCCCCATGTATTTTTCTCCTTTTCCCATTGAGGACAAGGCGTTCACCCGTGTTCAAGGCCCATGTCGGCCGACTGAGTGGAATATCGTCGAACCAAAACATTATGGCCGAACCTTTAAGTCATGGCAACCCGTTGACATGTTTCAGCGGTTTTGCTTTTATGTTGCCATGACAAAACATCTCGCTTTCCGTGAATGGTTGGTCATGGTGTCGGCTGCTTTGCTGCTGGTTTGGAGCGCCCCTGTCCAGGCCGAGGAGAGGGTTCAGGACCCGGCCGGGTTGTTTTCCTTTGTGCCGCCGCCGGGCTGGACCGTGTCCATGATCCACTCCACCAGGGAGAGCGAGGTCCGGGTGGACCTGGTGGAGCAGGGGGCCTTCATGACCATCGCCGCCCGGGAGGTCCCCAACAAAATGGACTGGCCCCGGTGGAAAAAGACCCTGATCGAGTCCATGTCCCAGGCTTTGGACGGGCTCCAGAGCGGGCCCTACAAGATCTGCGGTCAAGAGGCCGTGGCCATGGTGGGCCGGCCCAAGGACAGCCCCGGAGACACGGTGGAACTGGTGGCCACGGAAGGGGAGGGGATCGGCCTGGTCCTGACCATGACCTATCCCAGCAGGCTGTGGCGTAGCTTCAGACCCACTTTGACCCAGGTGCTTTCCTCCATCTCGTGTAATTTCGCCAAGTAACGGGTCGCGGACCAATGGTCCGCCATGCATATATTCCCTTGTCCCCCGGCCCGGGGGTATCCCGAACATTGCCCCAAGGCGGAGAGAGAAATGGATCATCGCACCGACACAATTCCCCATCTGTTTCTGAACCGGGTGGCCAGGCAGCCCCAATCCGTGGCCCTGCGCCAGAAAAAATACGGCCTGTGGGAGGACATCACCTGGTCCGGCTACGCCTCCCTGGCCCGGGACGTGGGCAACGCCCTTCTGGCCCTGGGCCTGGAGCCGGGCCAGTGCGTGGCCATGATCGGGGAGAACATCCCGGAATGGCTCTTCGCCGATCTGGGCATCCAGTCCGTGGGCGGCATCACCGTGGGCATCTACACCACCAACTCGGCCGATGAGTGCCGCTACGTCCTCCGGAACTCCGGCTCCCGGTTCTATATCGTGGAGAACGAGGAACAGCTGGACAAGGCCCTCCAGGTCCGGGCCGACCTGCCCGAACTGGAGAAGATCATCGTCATCGACCTGGAGGGGCTGCGCCATTTCCAGGACCACATGGTCGTCTCCTGGGAGGAGTTTCTGGAGCTGGGCCGGGCCTACGGGGAGAAGAATCCGGGCCGGTTCGATGAACGCCTGGAGGCCGTGGGCCCGGACGACGTGGCCCTGCTGATCTACACCTCCGGAACCACCGGCCCGCCCAAGGGAGCCATGCTGACCCACGCCAACATCGTCTGGACCGTCCATTCGGCCAAGGTCCCCTTCGGGGTTACGGCCAAGGACGAGGTCATCTCCTTTCTGCCCATGAGCCACATCGCCGAGCGGATGCTCTCGGTCTATGTGCCCATGGCCGCCGGGTACCGGGTCAACTTTGTGGAAAACACCGATACGGTCACCCAGAACATGACCGAGATCTCCCCCACCTTCATGCTCTCCGTGCCCCGCATCTGGGAGAAGTACCACTCCGCCATCCTCATCAAGATGAAGGACGCCACCTGGTTCAAGAGGATCTGCTTCGGGGCGGCCCTGAAGATCGGCAAGAGATACGCCGAGGCCAGGCTGAACACCACCCGGCCCATCCCCCTGTCCCTACGGCTCCTGTTTAACCTGGCCGACTGGGCCGTGCTGGGTAAGCTCAAGGAGCGGCTGGGGTTCGAGCGGCTCAAGGTGGCGGTTTCGGCGGCCGCGCCCATCTCCCCGGACGTGCTCAGGTTCTACCACTCCATCGGAGTACCCCTGCGTCAGCTCTACGGCCAGACCGAGGACTGCGGCCCGGCCACCTGCCATAGGGGGGACCTGATCGACCCCACCAACACGGGCCCGCCCCTGCCCGGGGTGGAGGTCAGGATCGCCGAGGACGGAGAGATACTGGTCAAGGCCCCCAGCGTGTTCAAGGGCTACTGGCGCAACCCCGAGGCCACGGCCGAGACCATCAGGGACGGCTGGCTTCTTTCCGGGGACGTGGGGGAGCTGGACGAGCGGGGTTTTCTGAAGATAACCGACCGCAAGAAGGACCTGATCATCACCTCGGGCGGCAAGAACATCGCCCCCCAGAACATCGAGAACCAGCTCAAGTTCAGCCCCTACATCAACGACGCCGTGGTCATCGGCGACGCCCGCAAGTACCTGACCGCCCTGATCATCATCGACGAAGACAACGTGGTCAAGTACGCCCAGGACCACAAGGTCCAATACACCACCTACTCCGCCCTAACCAGGGCCGAGGAGATCCAGAAGCTCATCGCCCATGAGGTCCGGGAGGTGAACCGAAGCCTGGCCCGGGTGGAGACCATTAAAAAATTCTCCATCCTGCCCAAGAAGCTCCTGGAAGAGGACGGCGAGGTGACCCCCACCATGAAGGTCAAGCGGAAGTTCATCAACGAGACCTTCGGCCAGGTGATCGAGGGCATGTACCGGGGCAAAGAAGGAATTAACGTCTAGCCCACCCGGCAAAATGCTCCGCGTCAAGTCTGCCCCAGGCCTTGCGTCAAAATATTGAACAAGGCCTCGCCTTCTTTTAATCTTAAAAAACAAAATAAATATAGATAGTTAAATCCAATTTGCGGGACCATGCCTATCCCCGTGATTCAGGTATAAAAATTGCAAAATAATTTGTCAAAATGACCTGATCTAGGAGATTTTGATGAATCAAGCCCTGGTGGAACAGCAGATTTTGAAAGCGATCAGTCGCCATGCCGCAGAACTCAACGAAGCCGAGGTGATTGTGGACAGGTCTTTTTTTGAAGATTTGGGGACGGCCCTGTCAAAGGCCTACCTGGCCAAGGGCCTGGACAAGGCGGGCCTCAGGGTCATTCAGCAGACGGTGAGTCAACTCCAAGGCGACTGGATGTCGGCCAAACAATGCCCCTAGTACCGCGGACCCTTGCCAGCCGCGGTTTACACAACCCCCCCCAACCCGAGGGTCGGTTCCATTGAACCGGCCCTCCCTCTGGGTGGACCTAGACAGAGGGCCGTCTTGGGGGTCGGGGGAATTTCAGCGGGCGGCTTCCGTGTCTTTGTCCGCTTCCGTTGCCTTGATCTCGGCCCTCAGCCGGGGCAGGCTCCCCGGAAAGTTTAGCCGCGCATACTCCATCAGCCTTTCCCGCACCAGACAGCGCAGGTCCCAGGTATCGGAGCTGTTTCGGGCGCTGACCAGGGCCCTGACCACCAGGCATTTCTCCGTGGTATCCACCACCTGCAACGACTTGACCCGGCCGTCCCACAATTCCGACCCGGTGAGGATCCGGTCCAACTCTTCCCGCAGTCTGTCCAGGGGCATGGAATGGTCCAGATAAAGCATGACCGGGCCCAACAGCCGGGACGATGAGCGGGTCCAGTTCTGGAAGGGCTGTTCGATAACCCTGTTCATGGGCACGATCAAACGGCGCTCGTCCCAGATTTTGACCACCACGTAGGTCATGGTGATCTCCTCGACCCGGCCCCACTCGTTGTCGATGATGACCACGTCGTCCAGCCGGATGGGCTGGGAGATGGCCACCTGAAGGCCGGCCAGGATGTTGGCGATCATCTTCTGGGCGGCGAAGCCGATGATGATTCCGGCGATGCCGGCCGAGGCCAGGATGCTGGCCCCCAGCTGCCTGACCTTGTCGAAGACCATCAGGGAGCTGGCAAAGCAGATCCCCAGGACGGTAAAGACGGCGATTTTTCTGACCAGGGTCAGCTGGGTATGGATCTTTCTGGCCCTGAGGTTGTCGGAGACATCCATGCGGTAGTGGTCGAAAGTCCACGATTCCGCCAGGGCGGCCAGCCTGATCAGAAGCCACCCCACGGACCAGATAATGCCCAAGGCCGGGACGGTTTTGGAAAAGGAGTCGAAACCGGTGTCGGTCTCAAACAGGGGCGGGACGAGTAGGGGCACGGAAAAGACGCATACGACAACGGCCGGAAGGAGAAGGGGTTTTATCATACTGTCGGCCCACTTGCCCATGTCGGATCCCCCGATTGAAACCCGTGGATTCAACTACAACATTTCAAACATGGGCGCGTCTTGTCAACAGTCCGGTCCCAAAAAACTAAAAAAAGGCGGCGCGAGATATAGATCCCGCCGCCGCCGTTGGGGTTGCGCAGAGGAAGCTTACTTGTCCCCAAAAATTTCCTTTGGCTTGGTTTTATCTCCGGTGGCGTTGGGGAAGTCCTCGGCCACATAGGCCTTCTCGTTGTTCTTTATCAGCTTCCGGGCCTCTTCCATGAAGTTGTTGAACCGTTTCTTGCACTCGTAGAATCCGTGCCACCAGGCATAGTCCGGGGCCATCATGGCCGCGCCCATGCGGGCCCGGCGGCCTTCGTGGTGCCACAGCTCGTAGTACTCGAACTCCAGCCGCTCGTCAAAGAATCTGGTCTTGTCCAGAAGCCCCTTGGCGTAAAGTTCGTCCAGCATGCCCTTGGCCGGCTTGAAGTAGACCTGGTTGTACTCTTTGACCACCTGGTCCAGCTTTACGTAATGGTCGTCCACCCAAAGCTGCCCGTGACACTGGAGGCAGACCTCCTTCATCTTGTCTCGCTCCACTTTCCAGTCGGTCTTGGCCGGCAGGGCCGCGAAATCCTGGGGCCGGACGGTCAGGGGGGCCTGGAGCTCCCAGGAGAGCCGTTCGGTCACGTCGTGGGTGGTCAGGGTGGTTCCGGCTCCGGACATGTGGCAGGCCGAACAGGTGGGAGAGCGGAAATCCACCCCCGGGGTCCAGGTTCCGGGCGCGGCCGTGAAGTTCCAGTCGTGGCCGAAGGAGTCGTACAGGGCCCCGTGCTTGGATTCCTTGAAGATCTCGATCTGGGGATGGTCCGGCCCCAGGTGACACTGGCCGCAGGCCTCGGCCTTGCGGGCTTCGGCCGCGGTGAAGCGGTGCCGGGTGTGGCAGGAGGTGCACGAGCCCAGGGAGCCGTCCAGGTTGACCCGGCCTACCCCGGTGTTGGGCCAGGTGTCCGGGGTAAGTTTCCCCTCCTCCATCTTGAGCACCGTGCCGTGGCAGGTGTAGCAGCCCGAGACCCGCTCGAAGTCGCTGTTCATGCCATTGTTCAACCAGGGGTCGATCTTCCAGATGATCTCCATGGTGTTGGCGTGCTTACTCCTGCCGTACTGCTTGGCCTCGTCCGGGTGGCAGCGGGAACAGTCCTTGGGCGTGACCACCGCCGAGACGGCGGTCTTGTACTCGGCCTTGCCGAACTCGTTGTCCGAGCGGGAATACTGCTGAAAGTGGGCCGTGGAGATGTCCGGATCGCTCTCCTCGGCCCGGTGGCAGTCGTAGCAGGTGATGTTGGCGCTGGCGTGGCGGCTTTTGGCCCAGTCGGCGAAAAGCCCCGGGCTCTCCCGCTTGTGGCACTCGATGCAGGCCCTGGCCTCCGGGGCCATGGACCGCTCGATGCGGAAGGCCTTTTCCGTGGGCTGGTTGGGGGCGGTCTGGGCCCAGGCCGCCGTACCCCAAAGCATGATCAAGGCGATCCCCCAAAAGACCGCCGTCCTCCTGTTGATTCCTCTCATTCCCGCACCCCCTGGATAGTCGATTGTCTTTTTAGCAAATATTCATGACCCAAGGCCCCGGTAGGGGGCCCGATATTGTTTATAGTTGTAAAAGGGCCTTTGGTTGTGGACCAGGTTGCGGTGACAGTCCATGCAACTCTTCTCGTATCCCGGCCGGGGATAGAGGGTGGCCCTGTGGGCCAGCATGGCCCCCCGCTTGTCCGGGATGTAGAGCAGGTTGCGGTGGCATTTAAGGCACTGCTCGTTCTTCATGGACCTGGTGGCGTTGGCCCTGGTCTTGTCGTGATCGTACTCCTCTCCCAGAAAGTGGAGCGCCACGTCCTTAATCCCGTGGGCCGTCTTGGTATAGAAAAAGTCAAAAGTGTCCTGGGGCGCGGCAATGTGGCAGTCCATGCAGTCGGCCACCAGACCCTGGCCGTTGTTCACGTGGCTGGAGGTCTGCCAGGTGTTGTAGGCGAATTCGATCTCGTGGCAGGAGGCGCAGAAGCCGGGCGTGGAGGTCCGGACCATGGTGTAGTAGGTCATGCTGAACAGGGGAAAGGCCAACGCGACCCCGAGGATGATAAATACAGCTGGCTTGACGAACCTCTTCATGGATCCCCCCCAAGCCCCCTCCGACAGACCCGAAACCCGGATGGGGCGTTCAGTCAATTCCTTTAAGGCGGTTTTTAAACTAATAAATGACCAATATAACTTTATATAAATTTACCAAACGGTCCGGTTTTGTCAAGTAGATTCGGGGCCTGACTAGTGGTGTGAACGGGGCTGAAACAGCCGCATCCGGTTCAATGCCAATCCCTGAATTTCGGAACCGGCTTGACGCAATTGATAAAATAGGCATAATAGTACTTGTTATCTTGATATGCTGGAGGAAAGATGTCTCACCTCATGAAAGTATCCGAGGCCGCCTCCCTGGCCCTCCACTCCATGGCCTATCTGGCTGGAAACCAGGACCGGAAGGTCTCGGCCAGGACCATGGCCGAAAGGCTGGGCGTCTCCGAAGCTCATTTATCCAAGGTCCTCCAGCGCCTGGCCCAGGCCGGGCTGGTCAAATCCAGCCGCGGCCCCAAGGGAGGTTTCACCCTCAAGATCCCGGCATCAGAGATAACCCTCCTTGATATTTTTGAGACCATCGAAGGGCGGTTGGAGGCCACAGAATGCCTTTTGGGGGTTCCCATCTGCGACGGCCAAAATTGCATCCTGGGCGGTCTCCTGAAAAAAGTGGACAACCAGGCCAAGGAATATCTGGGCCGGACCAGGTTGAACGAATTCACGGAACTTTTCGGAAGAGAGATCGGAGCATGAAAGACGGCAGCCGCACGCGACGGGATAAAGCGCAAGAACCTTGACCGTTTTAAGGGACATATGATAGGTTTGCCTAACCTACCGTATGGTTGGGATGGGGAGGTTTGTGGTGGCCGACAAGCGAGCATCCGGAAAAGTGATTGAACTGACCGAGGTGGTGGAAGAGGGTGTGCCCCTGGAAAGCCTGGTGGCCGATTCCATCGAGGCCAACATTGATCAGATATTTTCCCAGGATCAGCAAAAGATAAGCAGCGATCTTTTGGACGGGGACGAGGATGACGAATCGGGCGCGGTCTCTCCTGATGAAGAGGCCGAACTGGCGGCGATTCTGAAAGAGGTTGAGGACAGCGGATCGGCCGAACTGGAGTCCGGGGAAGGGCCGGGAAAGGATTCGGATCAGGAAGTGGACGAATTCGAGGCTTTGTTGGCGGAAGTCGGAGGAACCGATGAGCTTGAACCACCCCCCGATTCGGGCTCCAGGGAGCCGGAGCAGGAGAGCGAAACCCCTTCCGAGGACGACCTTGATTCCCTCCTGGCCGCAGTTGCCGGGGAGACCCCGCCCGAGGACGGAGCCGGACAGGAGCCCGTCTCCGACGAAGAACCCCTTTCCCAAGACGATCTGGAAGCCCTTTTGAACGAAGCGGGAGGAGACACCGCAGAAGAGGGCTTGGAGGAGACGCCGGAAACCACGGAGGAGCCTCAGGAGGAGGGGGCGCCCCTTTCCCAGGATGACCTGGATGCTCTCCTGAACCAGACTGTCGGAGAGGACGCCGCCCCTGCGGAGGAGCCGCCCGTGGCCCCTGAGCCCCAGGCGGAAGACCGGGAAGAGGCCGGGGAGGAAGAACCCTTGAGCCAGGATGATCTGGATGCGCTTTTGAGCGGATTCGACGATTCCGCCGAACCGGCCTCCCAGCCGGAGCCGGCCGAGGAGGAAGAGGAATTGTTGACCCAGGATGATCTGGATGACCTCTTGGGCAGCGTCTCCGGGGATTCGGAGAAGAGCCCGCCCCCATCGTCTCCTCCGCCCCCGCAGCCGAATGCGGAGGCCGATCCGGCCTCGATAATGGCTCTTCTCAACGAGGCCGCGTCCGAGGACCTGACCGCAGACCAACAACCGTTGGCCGCTCCTTCCGCAGTCCAGACCGCCCTCGGTCTCGACCCCCAAAGGGCCGAAGCCGTGTTGAGGGAGGTGGCGGCCGAGGTGTTCGAACGGGTGGCCAGGGAACTGATACCCGCCGTGACCGAGGAGGTTCTGACCCGAGAGATAGCCGCTCTCCGTCAGGAATTGGTAGCCGGGCCGGAATAGACCCGGCCCGAACCCGACCGGTATGGGAGAGGGGCCAGCCCCTCTCTTTTTTTAATTTGATTTTGCGTTGGAGACCTTACCTATGACCATGGAACTGCCCAAGGGGTATGAGCCCGAAGATGTGGAACAGCGGATATACAAGCTCTGGGAGGAGTCCGGATCGTTCAAGGCCGATCCGGCCAGCGACGCCCCGCCCTACGCCATCGTCATTCCCCCGCCCAATGTCACCGGGGCTCTGCACATGGGCCACGCCCTGAACAACACCATCCAGGATATCCTCATCCGCTACAAGCGGATGGACGGGTTCAACACGCTGTGGCAGCCGGGTACGGACCACGCCGGAATCGCCACCCAGAACGTGGTGGAGCGCCAGTTGGCCCAGGAGAACACGGACCGTCACCGGATCGGGCGGGAGAAGTTCATCGAGCGGGTCTGGGAATGGCGCAAGGAGTACGGCGGCAAGATCATCAACCAGCTCAAAAGGCTGGGCTGCTCCTGCGACTGGGGCCGGGAGCGGTTCACCATGGACCAGGGGCTTTCCAAGGCCGTGCGGGAGGTTTTCGTCTCCCTGTATGAGCAGGGGCTGGTCTACCGCGACGACTACATCACCAACTGGTGCCCCCGCTGCCACACCGCCCTGGCCGACCTGGAGGTGGAGCACCGGGACGTTGCGGGGGCCCTGCACTACGTCAGATATCCCCTGACCGACGGTTCCGGCTCCCTGACCGTGGCCACCACCCGGCCGGAGACCATGCTGGGCGACACGGCCGTGGCGGTCAATCCCGAGGATGAACGATTCAAGAAATTCATCGGCAAGGAGGTCCGGCTGCCCCTGACCGACCGGATTCTGCCGATCATCGCCGACGAGCATGTCGATCCCTCTTTCGGCACCGGGGCTTTGAAGATCACCCCGGCCCACGACCCCAACGACTTCGAGATCGGGCTTAGGCACAAGCTGCCCTCGGTCAAGGCCTTTGACCAGTCGGGCCGGATGAACGAGAACGCCGGCGCGTACCAGGGCCTGGACCGGTTCGAGGCCCGGAAAAGGGTGATCGCCGACCTGGAGGCCCAGGGCTTCCTGGAAAAGGTGGAGCCCTACAGCCACGCCGTGGGCCACTGCTACCGCTGTTCCACCATGATCGAGCCGCTCCAGTCCCTGCAGTGGTTCGTGGACGTGAAGCCCCTGGCCCAAAAGGCCATCCAGGCGGTCCGGACCGGGAAGACCAGGATCATCCCCCCCACCTGGGAGAAGGTTTATTACGAGTGGATGGAGAACATCCGGCCCTGGTGCGTCTCTCGCCAGATCTGGTGGGGCCACCGCATCCCGGCCTGGTACTGCGACTCCTGCGGCAAGGTCATCGTCTCCCGGGAGGACCCGGAGAAGTGCGACTGCGGCGGGGAGCTGCGCCAGGAGACCGACGTCCTGGACACCTGGTTCTCCTCCGGGCTGTGGCCGTTTTCCACCCTGGGCTGGCCCGAGGAGACCGATTTTCTCAAGACCTTCTACCCCACCTCCTGCCTGGTCACCGGGTTCGACATCCTCTTTTTCTGGGTGGCCCGGATGATGATGCTGGGGCTCTGGTTCAGGGACGAGATCCCCTTTTCCGACGTCTACATCCACGCCCTGGTCAGGGCCGAGGACGGCCGCAAGATGTCCAAGTCCCTGGGCAACGTCATCGACCCCCTGGAGGTCATGGACCAGTACGGCACCGACGCCTTCCGGTTCACCCTGGCCGCGTTCGCGGCCCAGGGCCGGGATGTGAAGCTGTCCATGAAGCGGATCGAGGGCTACCGGAATTTTATCAACAAGATCTGGAACTCGGCCCGGTTCGTGCTCATGAACCTGGAAGGGGTCCCGGAGGAGGTCCCGGAGGAATATCTTTCCCTGGCCGACAAATGGATCCTGAGCCGGCTCAACTCCACCGCGGCCCAGGCCCGGGAGACCCTGGACGGGTACAACTTCGACCGCACCGCCTCGGCCCTGTACCAGTTCATGTGGCACGAGTTCTGCGACTGGTACATCGAGCTGGCCAAGCCGGCCCTTTACGGCAAGAAGGGGGACAAGGCCCAGGCCGCGGCCAGGTGGACGGTCCTGACCGCGCTTAAGGACTCCCTGAAGCTGCTCCACCCCATCATCCCCTTTGTCACCGAGGAGATCTGGTCCAGGCTGCCCGGCGCAGAGGGGCAGATCATGATGGCCGACTATCCCAAGCCTGATCCGGTCCGGGAGGACCGGGAGTCCGAGCAGGCCATGGACCTGATCCAGAGCGTGATCGTGGGCATCCGCAACATCCGGGGCGAGTTCAACCTGCCCCCCACCAAGCCGGTCAAGACAATCATCTTCTGCCCGGACCGGCCCACCGTGGGTCTGCTGGAGGCCAACCAGTCGGCCATCCAGGACCTGGCCTGGGTGGAGGAGGTCAAGGCCTCCCTGCCCGGAGACAAGCCCAAGTCGGCCGCGGCCGCCGTGGCCGGCGGAGTGGAGATATTCATCCCCCTGGCCGGGCTCATCGACCTGGACCAGGAGGCGGCCCGTCTGGCCAAGGAACTGGACAAGGTTTCCGGAGAGCTGGCCAAGGTGGAGAAAAAGCTGGGCAACGCCGGTTTTCTGGGCAAGGCTCCAGAGGACGTGGTGGCCAAGGTGAAGGGCCAGCGCCAGGAGCTGTCCCTGAAAAAGGAGAAGCTGGAGTCCAACCTGACCCGGGTCAGGGAGATGGTCTAGGCGGGGTATCCGCTGATTGCTGAGTGGTGTCAGGGTCACACCCCCGACACTAATCGAAAGCGGACTTTTGGTGTCAGGGATGCAACCCTGACACCACGCTAAATCAACGAGTGGTGCCAGGGCTGCGTCCCTGGCACCGCCAACCATATCCCCTCTCCCTTTGAGGTGAGAGGGCCGGGGTGAGGGGCGGTCTTAACCGATTTTCGGAAGATCGTCATCACCTCTTGGCCTTTTGAACCGGGCCGGGTTATAGTTCTGCCATGCTGGCCTTTTCGTCTCCACAGACTGAAGATCCGGCCCGGATTCTGGCCTCGGCCCAGACCCTGGAGCGGATCGAAGCCATCTGCCGCCGGAAGTTTTTCGACCCGGACGAGGCGGACGAGTGCTTCATCTACGTCCTGGACGGGCTCAGGGCCGACGACTGCAGACGGCTGCGTTCCTTTAAGGGCCGTTCCAGCCTCAAGACCTTTCTCTACACCCTGGTGAATTCCCTGGCCGCTGATTTCAGCCGGGCCAAGTACGGCCGCCGCCGCTTGCCCGAGACCGTCAAGCGGCTGGGACAGCTGGCTGTGGCCGTGTACCGGCTGGTCTGCTGGCAGCGCTATTCCTGGGCCGAGGCCTACGAGATCGCCTGCCTGGAAGGGCTCTACCAAGGCGGGTATGGCCGTTTTCTCCGGGAGACGGAGCCGGTCAAAGAGGCCCCCTGCCGCCAGAATCCCCATTTTGTCTCCACCGATAACCAGGAGGGCTGGTCGCCGGATCCGGCGGACTCGGAGCCCAACCCCCTGGAGAGCCTGCTCTTTAAGATGGACCGGGAGGAGAAGGTCCGGGCCGGGAGGATCATCCGGGAGATCTCCGCCACCCTGAGCAGGGAGGACCGGCTCCTCCTGGCCCTGGTCTACGGCTCCGGGCGTTCCGCGGCCCTGGCCGGGAAAAGCGTGGGCCTGAAACCGGGCACGGCCCGCAAAAGGCTCAAGCGGCTTTTGGCCCAATTAAAGGAGGGTCTTCTGGCCCAGGGGATCAGACGGTGAAGCGCGCTGTCCGTCTAAGATATTTAGAAGGGACTCCCGATCCGGGGGATACGGCCGGGAGCAGGGGCGCGTATGCCTAAGTATTTGAACATTCTGTTTCGCCAAAGGGGCGGACAGGCCGGGGACGGCCATACCGGCCCGGAGGACCTGGCCTGCCTGGCCCAGGGCTGCCTGGAGGAAGAAAAGCGCGGCCCAATAATGGAGCATGTTCTGAACTGCGACCGCTGCTACCGGGTGGTGGAGGAGACCCTGGTCGAACTGGAGCGGGACCGGGCCGCCAGCCGGCCCCGGAGCAGGATCTTCAAAGGGCCCGGCCTGGCCGTGGCCGCCTCCATCCTCACGG
Source organism: Desulfarculia bacterium (assembly GCA_963662305.1). Classification (GTDB taxonomy): domain Bacteria; phylum Desulfobacterota; class Desulfarculia. The sequence goes on from OY759352.1 coordinate 2,152,640, forward strand.
CCATGGTGGGGGTGGGGGTCTACTATAATCTGGACCATCACAAGCCCGACGACGGCCCTTTGCCCGTGGCCCGGCAGATGATGAGGAGCCAAGAGCCCAAGGGAGAGATGGAGGAGAAGATCGCCGCAGCTCCCGCGCCCAGGGTTCTGGAGGAGCGGAAACCGGTCCAGGAAAATTTGGCCGAGGAACAGGTCGATGAGCAGGAGGTAACTCAGGCCCCGGCCCCCGGAAAGGCCGCGACCAGAAGGCCTCCGTTTTTAGGTGCGGCAGGGGAGGAGACCCCCGGGGGAGCTCCGGCCGGAAAGAGTGCGGCCCTGGGGCTGGCCAAAGTTCGGCCCAGGGTTCAGGCCCCGGAGGTCCCTCCGGCCCGGGCCACCCTTCACCTGAGGATCGATTCCGGTCTCCTGGCCCTGCTCAGGGAGAGCAGGGATCAGACCTGGACCGATCCGGAAGCGATCAGATACCTGGGGGAGATCATCCGGAAGAAAACGGGCCATCAGGTGAACCTTGACAGGGTATCCTGGGCCGGGGCCTATCCGGAAAGGCTGGGAGCGGGAGCTGCTCCGGAATCGCTGATCATAAACCTGAAAGGTGGAGAGGCCCTGTTGAGTCTGGGCGAAGAATAATCTACAACCGGCCCGGCCCGGGGGGAAGGGCCTTTGACAAGCACAAAGGAGTCGGATCAATGAAAACCAGGGATGTGGGTGTGGGCTTCACCAGCGGACTTCCCACTGTGCGGGCGGAATTGCTGAACCGGGAGGAGAGCCTTCTGGTGATTATCGATATCCAGGAACGCTTGCTGCCGGTGATTTCCGAAAAGGAGGAGATCCTTAAGAACGCGGTGACCCTGGCCAAGTTCGCCTCGATCATCGGGTTGCCCGTGCTCCTTACCGAGCAGCAGAAGCTGGGGCCCACCATGCCCGAGATCAGCGGAGCCCTGAAAGAACCCCAGGTGGTCTCCAAGATCAGCTTCGACTGTTTTGGGGAGGATGCGTTCATCAAGGCCCTGGAGGGCCGGAAGATCAAGAACCTGATCCTGTGCGGCATCGAGGCCCACATCTGCGTGGCCCAGACCGCCCTGAGCGCTCTTCGGGCCTACAACGTCCAGGTGGTGGCCGACGCGGCCGGGTCCCGGACCGACCGCAACCGGGACATCGCCTTCAGCCGCCTGAGCCTGGCCGGGGCGATCATGACCTCCACCGAAATGGCCGTTTACGAGCTTCTGGGCAAGGCGGGCACGGACGAGTTCAAGCAGACCCTGAAGCTGGTCAAGTAAGGGCGGGCGGCAAGAGGCCGGAAGGGAACAAGTCTTTTTTGGATGCCCCCTCACCCTGATCCTCTCCCCCAATGGGGGAGAGGGAATTATTCGATGGGTGTCATGGATATAACCATGACACCACGCGATTACTTGATGTGGCGTCAGGGACGCAGCCCTATCGACACCTGAAGGCCGGGGCCGTCCCAATCAAACCCCTCTCCAATAATGATTTATTAGAGTAATTTCCAATAAATGGGAACAAAACAAGATGAGAGCCTTATTTTACTTGCTACGTAAAATGTAGCGCGCTACAAAATATGTATCAAAGAATAAGGAGGCTGCCATGCCGGTAATAACTGTTACGATGGGACAGGTGAACGAAGAGCAAAAGAAAAAGCTGGTCCGCAACCTGACCAGGGAAGCGGCGGAGATTACCAACATAAACACGGAGTCCTTTATTGTTTTCATTCAGGAGCTGCCGTATGAGAACATCGGCGTAGGCGGGAAAACGATCAAGGAGGCCAGAGAGTGACAGATCGCCCGTAATCCCTTAATGGGATTACGGGCGTTTTATTTTGGACAGGCACACCGGGCAGCCGTATCCTGTCTTCCCGTAAAAAAAACCGAGAAGGATACATATGCCGATACCGATACCAGGAAAACCTGTTCGAGGATCAAAATCCGGCGCTCCGGTCATGGCCCTGTTCGACCTTATGGGCCGCCGCTGGGCCATGGGAATTATCTGGCAGCTTTCGGACGGATGCCTGTGTTTCAGCGAGCTGCAGAAAAAGTGCACCACAATTTCGCCGACCATTCTGAGCAGCAGAATAAAGGACCTGACCGAAGCTAGATTGATCGAGAGGACCGTTGACGGCTACCAATTGACTCCCTTGGGCATGGACCTTTTTAATATCCTGAAACCGCTTGAGGACTGGGCCGCCGACTGGGCCAAACAGTTCAAGTGAACCGGGAAGGGGAATTCGAAGACACCTTTGGGAATGGTTATGGGCAAAGGAAGGCTCAAGACCCTCAACCCGCCCTGAGCGCTCCGTCCCTGTAAACCGGCACAATCCCGCAGGTATCCACCTGGGCGCAGGCGAGCGCGTCTTCCCTGTATCCCAGCCCCATGAGCCGCTGCCCGGCCTCGCACTCCATAAAAAGATCGCGGGCCTCCCAGTCCAACAGCCTTTCCACCTCCGGGGCCGGGTTGAAGGCCGCCCCCAGGGTGGTCAACCCCCGGCCGATCCTGGCCGCGGTGTAAAGATCTTCCTCGGCCTCTTGGCCCAGCCATCCGGCCGGGAAAAGGGCGATGTCGGCCCGGTGCCGCCCGGCCAGGAAATAAGTTTTCTTCACCGTAACGGACAGGTTGGGCAGGGAGCCGATCACCACCTCTTGGCAGGCCGAGGCCCGGTGGATGGTCCCGGTGCCGTTGCTGGTGGTCAGGACCAGGGTGGCGCCCCTGAGCCGCTCGGCGTTCTCCTTGAGCTGGCCCGGGGAGTTGCCCAGGTCGAATCCCTCCACCCACTTTCCGCCCCGCTCCCCGGCGATAAGCACCCGGTTGCCCTGCTTGAGCTTCAGGGCCTCTTCCAGGGAGGTCACCGGGACCACCTTCTCCGCGCCCAGGTCCAGGGCCGTGGCAATGGTCACGCTGGCCCGCAGGGCGTCGATGACCACGGCCACCAACCGGCCGGAAGAAGGGGCCGGAGCCGTTTCACCGACCGGTATGATCTTCACTTCCACTTAAGAATCACTCCCAAGGTTCCCGCCCGGGCTTTATTGTGTTTGACGGCGCAACGGGAATCTGTTGTATTATCGGCCCCACTTGGGGCGGCTATGGATACGCCTTTGGCAGCCCCGGTTTGGGCGACACTCTCAACCACACGGATCGAGGACGATTAGGTGATCCTGGAAGAATACGGGATACGGCAGGGGATAGGCAAGGGTTTCAAAACCTTTTTGTGGCTGATGAAGATCATGGTTCCCATCTCCCTGGGGGTGGCCCTTATGGTCTGGTTCGGCCTGCTGACCTACCTGGAGTCCGCCCTGCGGCCCCTGATGGGCCTGCTCAGCCTGCCCCCGGAGGCGACCCTGCCCATAATCGCCGGTCTGGCCGTGGGTCCGGCCGCATCCCTGGGAGCCATGGTGGTTCTGCCCCTGACCCATGACCAGATGACCATCATGGCCATCTTTATTCTCATCGCCCACAGCTTTCCCCAGGAGTCGGCCATTCAGGGCAAGGCCGGGTTCAGCCCCCTTAAGGCCTCCCTGATCAGGCTGATCGCCGCCATCCTGACCGTGCTGGCCGTGGCCCCGTTTTTCGACCTGACCCCCGTTGCCGGCGCTGCCGCCGCCCCTATCCAGGCGACTCAGCCCTTCTGGGCCATGATTCTGGACTGGCTCGGCGAGATGGCCCATCTGGCTCTTTATCTGCTGACCATAATCATGATCCTCATGACGGTTCTGGAGATGATCCGGACCAAGGGCTGGATCGATCCCGTGGTCAAAGTCCTCTCCCCCCTGCTCCGGGCCCTGGGGCTGAGCCCCCAGGCGGGAGTGCTTTGGATCGCGGCCGCCTTTTTCGGGATGGCCTTCGGCTCGGCGGTTCTGGTGGAGGAGGCCAACTCCGGCCGGATCGGGCCCGAGGACCTGGAGACGCTTCATATCTCCATCGGGATCAACCACGGCCTGTTCGACGATCCCAGCCTGTTTCTCTCCCTGGGGCTCAATCCCTTCTGGATCTACATCCCCCGGCTGCTCATGGCCGTTCTGGCGGTGCGGTTGCTTACCCTGTGGCGGATGGTCAGGCGGAGAATGGCCGCGGTCTGAGGGGGCAATTGCCGGCGTCAGGGACGCAGCCCCCACATCCTAATCCGATCCTCACACCGGCCTGATCTCGATGGCCCCCGGAACCGGACAGACCGAAAAACAACCGCCGCAGCCGATGCAGTTTTCCTGCCTGACCCAGGTCGAGTTCTCTCCGGGCTGCATGGCCTGGTAAAAGCAGGCCTTGAGGCAGCGGCCGCAGTTGGTGCAAAGCTCCGGGTCCACCCGGGCCTTCTCCGGAGGCATCTCCGAATACTGGAGGGCTCGGTCCGAGGCCAGGCCCAGGATCTCGGTCACGGAAGAATAGCCCTTTTCATCCAGCCACTTGTCCAGGCCCCGGACCTGCCTGCCCAGCCACTCGTACCCGTGGACCATGACCGCCGAGCACATCTCCACGATGTGGGCCCCGGACATCATGAACATGACCACGTCCCGCCAGTCGAAAGCCCCGTTGGTCCCGGCGATGAAGACCTTGTCACGGTAGGCCTGCCGTACGTCGTGGATCCAGCGCAGGGTCAGGGGCTTGACCCAGGGCCCGCCGCACCCGGCCTTGCCGTAGATCAGGGGCTGACCGGTCTCGATGTCGGGAACGAAACCGATGAACCGGTTGGTCAGGGTCACGGCCTGGGCCCCGGCCTCAAGCAGCCGGCCGGAGAACTCGATCAGGCTGGGCACCTGGGGGGTGACCTTAATCATCACCGGCACCCCCACCACCCGGCAGACCATCCTGGTCACCTCGCAGGCGTAGTCGAAATCCTGACCCACCTCCATGCCGGTCTTGACCCCGGGCATCATGTGGGGGTGGGGGCACCCGTAGTTGCATTCGATCAGGTCCACGCCCGTGTCCTCGATCCGCCGGGCCAGGTCCACCCAGCCCTCTTCGGTCACGGACCCGATGGAGCCGATGACCACGGCTCCGTGGTCCTCGGCGTACTTGACCGTCTCCCTGATCTGGGGCAGAAACTCCTCGGGCGGCTCCAGGGCCAGTCCGGAGCGGCCGTACAGGGAAAAGGCCCGGGGCACCTTGCCCTGGGCTACCTGATGTTTTTCGTCCAGAAAGCGCCACTTGGAGCGGGTGGTCAGCTCCCGCATCTCCGGCGAGTCGGTCATGGTCTTGGCGATGACCCCTCCGGCTCCGGCGTCGATGCACTTCTTCATGTTGCGGGCGTTGAGGGTGGGTTCGGCCGAAGCCGCCACCAAGGGGTTCTTGATCCTTACGCCGCAGAAATCAAGGGACAGATCGGCCATTTCGTCCTCCAGGCTCTTGGGGAACCTTTTTGAAAAAAGGTCCCCCAAACCCCTCCCCAAACTTTCAGGGCGTTTATGGCCGGGCCTTGCCCGGCCATAAACGGAAAAGTTCCGGTAGAGGCTTGGTCACGGTGATTGCTTTTGTATTACGACCCAATATTTCCCGGTCCGGGGGATCTTTTTTAAAAGATCCCCCGGTGATTACCTATCTCAGCCAATCCTTGCGGTCGGCCAGGGCCGGGAACTTTTCCCTGGCCTGGGCCACCTGGGGCAGGTCGATCTCGGAGCGGACGATTACCTCCTCGTCCCCGCCGCTGGCCAGGATGATCCCCCAGGGGTCCACGTGCATGGAATGCCCGGCGTAGGTGAAGCCCTTGTCCGGGCCCGTGGAGTTGGACGAGACCAGGAAGCACTGGTTTTCCACGGCCCGGACCCGGTTGAGCATGATCCAGTGCTCCAGCCGGGGATAGGGCCAGGCCGAGCAGACCAGGATCAGCTGGGCCCCCAGGTCCATCATCCGGCGGAACAGTTCCGGAAAGCGGAGGTCGTAGCAGGTGGCCAGGGCCAGCCTGCCCAGCTCGGTATCCGCCACCACGATCTCCTCCCCGGAGGTCAGGATCTCGGTCTCCCTGGAGCCGTAGCCGAACAGATGGATCTTGCGGTAGTTGGCCAGAATCTCGCCCTGGGGCGAGAGCAGGTAGGAGGAGTTGTAGTATTTTCCTCCGTATTCGGCCACAATGCTGCCGGTGTGGATAAAGGCCCCGGTCTCCCGGGCCGTCTCCCGCAGGGCGGTGAGCGTGGGACCGTCCTCTTTTTCGGCCTCGGGCACGTAACGGTCGAACTCCATGAAGCCCAGGTTCCAGATCTCAGGCAGGATCACCAGGTCCGCATCCCCGGCCTGCCTGATCATGCTCACGGCCTTGTCCAGGGTGGCCCGCTTGTCGCCCTCGACCACGGCCATCTGGATGGAAGCCACTTTCATCATCAATCCTCCAAATAATCCAGGGTCTCCACCCGGTAGTCAAGCTTCAGAACGCGCCCCAGCACCGGGTCCTTCAATTCGGCCCGGACCCGGTCGCCGTAGACGAATCCGTGGGTCAGGTTGCCGATGGTTCCGGAAAAGACCGCATACCCGTCCATGGGCCCGGGGATGCGGTCGAAGATCAGCTCCAAAAGCGGGCCGGGGGCCATCATCAGAGAAAGGGGTCCCTCCTGGTAGAGGATCTCCTCGCCGTCCCGGTCCTGGACCAGACGCATCACCAGCTCGTCCCAGTGGCCGGCCGCCTCCTCCAGGGGCCAGACCGTGCCGGACATGACGTTGGGGCAGATCTGCTTGGAGCGGGGGATGTCCGTCTCCTCCAGCTTGCGGTCGGTATGGTCCGAGCCCAGGCCCACATAGATCCGCTCCGGGCTCTCCACCAGCAGGACGTACTCCACCTCGCCGCAGGTAAAGCCGGAGTAGACCTCGATTCGGTCCGCTCCGGGCAGCAGGGCTTGGCGGATGACCGGATAGAGGACCGGAATCCGGTCCGGTACGGGCACCCCCTCGGCCGCCAGTTCGTCCAGGTGGTGCTGGGCCGAGGCCCTGTCCCGGCCGGTGAACCCGGCGTTGATCATTCTTCGGACCTTGAAAGGTAGGGGTTCGCGCCCCGTCTTGGTTTCGAGGGCTAATTCAATTTTCACAAACTACCTCCTCCGCTTCCTGGGACCGCCGGGCCAAAAGCGCAGTTTTGGTCCGGCTCCGGCCGCCTGGGCGGCCGGGGGGCCGGGGGACGGCCCGCTAAAGGTGTTTTAAACCTCAGCGGTTAATCGGATAACCGCCTCATGTCCTTATTGGTTTACTTTTTGGAGTACCTTATCTCAAAGGTCACGCAGCCGTTGGGGATGCGGTAGGGACCGTGCTTCATCCCCGGAGGGCGGCAGGCGTAGAACCCGGGCAGATAGGTCTCCTTCTTGGCCATGTCCTCCAGGGCGCCCTCCACGATCAGGACCTCCTCCCAGAAATCGTGGACCAGGGTCTCCGCGGTCTGGATGCCCGGAGGGAACTTGAGCATCCGGGTGTAATCTCCTGTCTCCGGGTCCTCGGAGAGGATCTTCTCCTTGATGCCCAGAGTGTCCCCCTCCACATCCCGCCACTCCCAGAATGTGTCGTAGTCCTTGAATTCGATTTCCGGTTTGGGCATGGCCAACTCCTTTTTTAAATTTATCTTTCATTTGCAAGGGCCTGCTTCCGAGGGAAGGCGGATGGTTTTGGTTGATTCCGATCACCCCTCACCCTAACCCTCTCCCCTCAAGGGGAGAGGGAGTTGGTGCTCGTGGTGTCAGGGCTGCGTCCCTGACACACAACCCTTCTTTTCCTTCCTCAGCTTCTCCATCTCGGCCAGCAGCTTTTCCGGATTGACCGGCAGTTCTCTGACCCGCACCCCCACGGCGTCGTAGATGGCGTTGGTAATGGCGGCCATGGACGGGTTCAGGGCCGGTTCTCCGATGCCTTTGGCTCCGTAGGGGCCTTCCTTTTCAATGGGCTCCACCAGGATGGGCTTTATCCGGGGCACGTCCCCGAATCCGGGCAGCACGTAGTCCAGGAAATCGTTGTTGATCAGGCGCCCCTCCGGGTCGTAGGCCATGTTCTCGGTCAGGGTCCAGCCCAGGCCCATGGCCACGCCGCCCTGGATCTGGCCCTCCAGAGCCAGGGGATTGAGGGCCCGCCCCACGTCGTGGGCCGCGTAAAAGCCAACGACCTTCACCTGCCCGGTCTCCGGGTCCACCTCCACCTGGGCCACCTGGCAGGCAAAGGGGTAGGCCGGGGAGATGTTGCCCTTCTTGGTCTCCGGGTCGGGCATCACCGTGGGCGGCTCGTAGAATCCGGTTCCCACCACCGGAGCGCCCCTGCGGCGGAGGGTGATCTCCTCGGTCACCTCCAGCCAGCCCAGTGAGGTGTCCGGGCTGCCCTCCACAAACCAGCGCCCCTCTCGGCAGACCAGGTCCAAGGGGTTGGCCTCCAGCATGTCCGCCGCCACCTGGGCCAGCTGCTCAAAGGCGTTCTCCGCGGCCCGGAGGACCCCGTTGCCGCCCATGAGGGTCCCCCTGGTGGCGAACGAGCCGAACCCGAAGGGGCTCATGTCCGTGTCCACGTCGGCCACCTCCACCATCTCCAGAGGCACGCCCAGCCGCTCGGCCGCGATCAGGGCGAAGACGGTCTTCTGGCCCTGGCCCATGTCCGACTCGCCGTGAAAGACCTTGGCCCTGCCGTCCCGGCCGATACGCACGATTCCGGCCCCGCCGTCGAACTCCCTGGCAAAGGGCCGGTTGCCGGAAACATGGTTGCAGCAGGCCAGGCCGATTCCCTTGTAGGGCTTTTTGTTCCTGCGCTTCTCCTCCCACCCTGCCGCGGCCGTGGCCCGGTCGATGCACTCCCGAAGCCCGTTGGAGTTGATCTTCCAGTCGTGGATTGAGGTGGAGTTCGGCCCCAGGTCGTTGATCCGCCGCAGTTCGGCCGGGTCGATCCTCAGTTCACGGGCGGCCATGTCCAGGGCCGATTCCAGGACGAATGTGCCCTGGGAGTTGCCGAACCCCCGGAAGCAGGAGGTGGGCGCCGTGTTGGTGTAGGCGGTCAAACCCTTGGCCCGGACGTGTTTGAAGTTGTAGAGGGAGTCCACCCGGTAGCAGGCCGTGGCCACGATGATCTGGGCGTAGACCAGCCGGGCCCCGGCCGCGCCCGTGACCGTCACGTCCTTGGCCTTGAGCCGACCGTCCTTGTCCAGGCCCAGGGTGATGTCGTAGTACATGGGCACCCGGGGGTTGCCAGCCAAGAAATCCTCCTCCCGGGAGTGGAACAGCCGCACCGGCCGATCCGCCTCCCTGGCCAGCAGGGCGGCGATGAGATGGGTATTGTGCTCCATCTTGGCCCCAAAGGCCCCGCCGTAATCCGGGACGATCACCCGGATGCGGTCCGGGGCCAGCCCCAGGGCCTTGGCATAGGTCATCCGCATCATGTTGGGGATCTGGGTTCCGGCAAAAAGCTCCAGCCGGCCCTGGCCGTCCCACTGGGCCAGGGCACCCATGGGTTCCAGATAGGACTGGTAGACCTGGTTGGTGTAATAGCGGTCCTGGTAGACGTAGTGAGATTCATCCAGGGACCGGTCCACCTCCCCGGATTCGATTTTGAACTCGGCGGCCAGGTTGGTTCCGCTTTCCGGGTGGACCAGGGGCGCGCCCTCCTCCAGGGCCTCCAGGGGGTCTATCACCGCGGGCAGGGGTTCGTATTCCACCTCTATCAATTCCAGAGCCCGGGCCGCCGTGTCAAGGTCCACGGCCGCCACCGCAGCCACCTCGTGGCCGTGGAACAGGGCCTTGTCCCTGGCCAGGATATACCAGTCCTCGGAGCGGGGGCCGTACTTGATCCCGGGCGTGTCCGCGAAGGTGATCACGGCCCGGACCCCGGGCAGGGCCCGTGCCTTGGCGGGGTCGATGTTCAATATCCGGGCGTGGGCGTGGGGGCTGCGCAGGACCGCCCCGTGAAGCATGTGGGGCCGGACCAGGTCCGAGACGAACCGGGTCCGGCCCATGGCCTTGTCCAGACCGTCGATGTAGGGGGTGGGGCGGCCGATGAGGCTGAATTCGCGGTTCATGAGCGGCCTCCCTTCATTTCCTCGGCCGCGGAGAGCACCGCCTCCACGATCTTGCTGTACCCGGTGCAGCGGCACAGGTTTCCGGAAAGATGCTCCTCGATCTCCTCCGGGCCAGGGTCCGGGTTCTTATCCAAAAGGGCCTTGGCCGTGAGGATCATCCCGGGTGTGCAGAACCCGCACTGGATCGCGCCCTTGTCCACAAAAGCCTGTTGCAGGGGGTGGGGTCGCCCGTTTTTAGCCAGTCCCTCGATAGTCGTTACCTCCGCCCCCTGGGCCTGCACAGCCAGAAGGATGCAGGAGTTTATCGGCCGTCCTTCCAGGAGCACGGTGCAGGCTCCGCACTTGCCCGAGCCGCAGCCCTCCTTGGCGCCCATGAGCCCCAGCCCGTCCCGCAACACCTCCAGGAGGGTCTGCCGGGGCTCTATCTCAAGCCTCTCCGGACGTCCGTTGACCGTGATCTCCAGAACCACCCGGTGTCTCTCTTGCGGCGCTGATGCGGCCGGATTGTTCATGACAAGCCCTCCCCCTCTTTGCCGGCCAGCCGGTCCAGAACCGTGTTGAGGCCCCGGCCCAGATAGACTCTGGCCACGGTCCGGCGATAGGAGGCCGTGGCCCGGACATCGTCGATGGGGCTGATCTCCCCGCAGGCCAGGTCCACGGCCTGGTCCAGGGCTTTCCGGGCCTGGTCCAGACTCAGCCCGGCCAGGACGGCCTCGGCTTTCCCGGCCCGGATCGGGGTGGGGGCCAGCCCGCCCAGGCCGATGGACAGGCTCCTGAGCCGGGAGCCGCTCTCATCCGCGCTGGCCTGGACCGCCACCCCCAGCAGAGCCAGGTCCACCGCCTTTTTGCGCATGAGCTTGAGGTAGCACCCGGCCGACGGCCCGTGCGGGAGGGGCACCTTCACCTCCTTGAGCAGCTGTCCGGGCCGGAGCGCGGTCTCCCCCGGCCCCTGGAAGAACAGGCCCAGGGGCATCTCCTCCTCCCCCCCGGGCCCGGCCAGGACCACCGAGGACCCCAGGGCCATGAGCGGCCCGGCCGAATCGGCCGCGGGCGAGGCGTTGCACAGGTTCCCGCCCAGGGTGGCCGTATTGCGGATCTGCCAGGAGCCGATCAGGGATATTGCCCTGGCCAGGACCGGCAGCCGGGATTGCAACTCCCTGTCTCCGGCCAGGTCGGCGTGGAGGGTCAGCGCCCCGATCCGTACTTCGTCCCTGTTCCAGGTAAGCCCCTTCAGCTCGGCCAGGTTGCCCAGCCAGACCAGACACCCGGGCCGCAGGCCGTGCTTCATCTGGGGGATCAGGTCCGTGCCCCCGGCCAGAGGCCTGGCTTCCGGTCCCAGGTGGCTCAGGATTCCCAGGGCCTCATCGAGGCTTGCCGGAGCGTGGTACTCGAATCCGCTTATTCTCATGGACTCTCCTTTTCCTGGGGGCAGGCGCGCCATTCAGCGTTTCTCCTCACCGGAAATCCCTTCCAGAACCGCCTCCCGGCTTTTGTCCAGATGCAGGGCCAGAGCTTCTCTGGCGCCCTTAACGTTTCCCCGGCGGACCTCCTCCAAAACCCGACCATGCTCGGCCATGACCTCTTGGCCCCGGTCCGGACGCTGGAGGGCCTCCAGGGCCATGATCTGGATCTGATCCCGCATGTTCTCCAAAATGTTCAAGAATCTTCGATTGCCCAGAATCTCGGCAAAGGCGGTGTGAAAATCCCGGTCCCCGGTGATGAAGGACCTCATGTCGTTGCCGGCCAGGGCTCTGGTCTGCCTTTCCAGGGTGCGGGCGATGGGCTCCAGGTTCAGCCCGTCCGCAACCTCGGCCGCCCGCTCCACGCAGAACAGCTCGATGGCCTTGCGGACCTGGAAGATCTCTTTGGCGTCCTCCTGGGTGAACCGGTTGACCTCCACTCCTTTCCGGGGCAGAAAGGTCACCAGTCCCCGGGTGGACAGCTCCAGCAGGGCCTCCCGCACCGGGGTCCGGGAGATGTTCAGTTCCTTGGCCAGGGCCATCTCGTTGTAGGTCTCGCCCGGGCTCATATGACCGTTGAGAATGGACTCCAGCAGGGCCTGGTAGGCCATCTTTGCCAGGGGTCGGGGTTGATTCAGGGCTTGAAGTTTGGTCAAGGGTGGCTCCTCGTCATTTCTTTTTCCGGCGAAGCATCGGCCTATGCGTGTCTGCGCCCGGCCTGCTCCACAATGTCGTCTATCTTGCGTTCCGTCCCGGTCGAGAGGAACGGTTCCCGGTCTCTCTCCAGAATCTCCAGGGCCTTCTGCAGGCAGACCTCCCGGATGGATCTGCTCCCGTCCTTTTCCCAGGCCTCCCAGTTGCGCCGCTCCAACAGGGCGGGATGGTGCAGTTCCTTCTTGAAGTGGGTAAAGGTGTGGGTGTGGTTCAGAAAACTACCGCCCGGCCCGGCCTCCCGGATGGTCTCCAGGGCCAAGGAGTCCCGGTCCACGGATTGGTCCCGGTTCAGCCGCTTCAGAGCGGCCATGGCCTCATTGCAGAAAACCGGGTCGGCCAGGTCCACCACCAGGTCCATGTCCAGCTGCCCGGCGTCCATGAGGTCTGCGGCCAGGCAGGTCAGCCCGGCCACCATCCCGGTCTCGAACCCGGCCTGGGCGTCCAGGGTCTTGGCGTCCCGGAGCATGGCCGGCATGCGGATGGGCAGATCGAACAGAGCGCCCAGAGCGGCCATGCCCAGTTTGAGCAGGGCGAACTCCGGCCCGGCCATGGAGACGTTGCCGGTGCGCATGTCCACGCCCCGGGCAAAAGAGGTGTAGACGGCCGGCGCGCCGGGGCGGGCCAGCTGGTGGACCGCCAGACAGCCCAGGATCTCGGCGTGGGCCTGGGCCAGGGTTCCGGGGATGGTCACCGGCGAGGTGGCGCCCAGGATGGGGCCGGAGCTGATCACGGCCGGAACATTGCAGCGGGCCAGCTCCAGAAGCGCCTCCAGGGATTCGCCGTCGATTCCCAGGGGCGGCAGGGTCAGCACCCAGCCGGAGATAAAGGGCCGCTTAAGGAAAAGCTCCTCCCCGCCCGCGGTCAGGGAGGCCATGGCGACCGCGTCCCTGACCCCGTCCCTGCCCGCCATTCCACCGGTGATGTGCTTGGTGGTGTTTTTTAGACAGGTGGCCCAGGTGTACCAGTCGTTGATCCGCCCCGGAACCTCCTGGGGGGTGACCAGCCCGCCGTTGATCCTGAAATGTTCCAGGTGGTGAGCCAGCCTGACCAGCCGGGCCAGATCCCGGTCCGTGGCCGGGCGTTTCCGTCCGCTCACGGGGTCGATCACCGAGGTGGCCATGGTCATGCAGGCCAGGGCCTCGTCCACCAGGCCGGAGGGAATCCGGACCACCCCCTCACCGGCGGTCTTTGCCCCGGCCTTGGTGAGCAGCTTCTGGGCCTCCTCATGGGGAAAGCGCATGCCCACCTGCCGGAGAATCTTCAGGGAGGCCTGATGGATGGTCCGGGCCTCCTCCCGACTCAGGTAGGTTATGCCCGGTTTCATGGCTTATTCCCCGTTTTCCGGTTGGCCCGGACAGGGAGTGGACCAGGACCTGGGTATCGTTTCGGGACGCCTGACCAGATGCTCATTTGGAGAACCTCGCTCAATGACCCGGTGAGCATGGTTTCTGGATTGCGTATTTAATATATTACATACATAAACTTAATGTAACCAAGGATGCAAGCTTTTTTTGGGACGGGCGGAAGAAAGAGGCCGGAGAAGCGGCACCGGGCCGGACGGCCCATAAGTTCGGGAAAGCTGAAAATAGAAGAGAATAAACCAGTTGGAAAAGAAGTATTGGCAACATAAATTGAACGGGGTGTAAGAAATGTTACATTATGCAACAATTGGTAATATTCTGAATAATCCTGCCAAATCAGCCCGGTGTACCCTTGGGGATAATTTTTTCAGATTTTGAAAAAATAATCCTTGACAGACTTTGGTGTAAGTAAACTATCATTGAGTAGTTCTGAATGTAATTCAAAAAACATTATAGGTCTAGTCCGGACAGGCACGGGTCTGCATGGGGAGGATCAGGACAGCAATATCTAAATGGGGGGCCTTTCCCGGCAGTGTTGATTTGGGTCATCGACTCTGCCCGGAGATTGTTCCCGAAGCGCCAACAAAATCGTCAGGGGGTGGGGCACCATGGAGCTAAAGGAAATCAAGGAACGGATCAAGGACGCCGGGGTGGACACCATCCGGATCGAGTTCGCCGACCACCACGGGATCTGCCGGGGCAAGATCATCCCCGCGCGCAGGCTGGAGGAGGTTATGGAGGAGGGCATCAACTGCGCCCAGCCCACCTTCTCCCTGGATCTGGCCTACAACATCCCGCCCGGCACGGGCACGGCCGAGGCCGTGGACTACGCGGACATGACCATCATCCCGGACCCGTCCACCTTCACCCTGGTGCCCTACCAGGAGCGCACGGCCCGGTTTATCGGGGACATTTACGCCGACGGGAAGCCCTTTCCCTATTCCCCCAGAAACCTGCTCAAGAAAGTGGTCGGCCTCTACCACGAGTTGGATCTGGAGCCCATTGTGGCCACCGAGTTGGAGTTCTTTGTTTTTAATCTGGACGGAAATTGCTCCTATTATCAGGACAAGCCTTCCTGCGTCTATACCACCGGGCCCCGGGTGGACCCCTTGGATCTGATGCCCACCCTTCAGAATATCTTGTTGGAGATGGGGCTCAACGTCCTTTACATCAACCACGAGTTCTTCCAGTCCCAGTACGAAGTCAACGGCAAGCACACCGAAGCCCTGAAGATGGCCGACGAGACCTTCACTTTCAAGGCGGTCTGCAAGGACGTGGCCTTCCTGAAGGGCCTGCTTCTGACCTTCATGGGCCGGCCCAAAGATGAACTGGGCGGCAGCGGCTACCATCTCCATTTCTCCATCAACGACAAGGCCACGGGCCGGAATTTGTTCGACGACGCCACCGCTCCGGACGGCATCCCCGAGATAATGCGCCGGTTCATCGCCGGCCAGATGGCCCACTCCAAGGGCATGACCGCTTTCCTGGCCCCCACCGTGAACTCCTATAAAAGGTATGTTCCGGACTCCTTCGCTCCTTATTTCCTGGCTTGGGGCAAGGACAACCGGACCACCTACATCCGCATCCCCCGGGAGCGGGGTCCGGCCACCCGGGTGGAGAACCGGGCCGGATGCGCCTCGGCCAACCCCTATTTCGCCATTGCCGTGACCCTGCTGGCCGGTTTGGACGGAATCAGGAACAAGCTGTCCTTAAGCGAGCCGTACATGGGCGACATCTACGGCGAGGACCCGGCCAAGTTCCAGACCATGCCTTTCTATCTTCACGAGGCCGTGGCCGATCTCCTGAAGGACGAAGCCCTGTGCGAGGCCATCGGGCCGGAGATAATCCGGAACTATACCACCCTGAAACTGGCCGAGGCCGAGAGGTTCCGGACCCATGTGAGCAACTGGGAGTTCGATGAGTACTCATACCACCTGTAGGGCCGAAAAGACCAAGTCCGGGGCGCGTCGTCAGCCCGGACCCGTATCGAGGTGACGTTATGTGCGGTATCGCCGGATTCATTGCGGGCCGAACATCCAAGGAAGGGCCTGACTTGACCCTGATGCTCAAGCAGCTCGTCCACCGGGGCACGGACGCCTCCGGGGTGGCCTATTACGAAAAGCGGGACAAAACCAAGCTCCGGGTGGCCCTGTCCCCGGGAAAGGGCCAGGAGGAGCTGGAGGGTCTGGTGGCCGACCGGGCCAAGATAGCCGATTCCCGTTGCTACCAGGGCCGGGGGGTCTACTCCTTTTGCGAGTTCGATCTGGAGGCCGACCAGGCCTCCTTAAGGGACCTGAACTGGACCATCGACTCGGACCCGGATCTGTGCGTCCACTCCATCGGCCCGGCCATCACCATCGTCAAGGACGAGGGCTCGGCCGAGGAACTCCAGGCCACCCACGACATAAAGCCGGGGGTTTGCACTCACGGCATCGGCCATGTCCGGCTGGCCACGGAGAGCGTGGAGAACATCAACCTGGCCCATCCCTTCACCTCCTACCTGATGCCCGAGCTGGCCCTGGTTCACAACGGCCAGTTCACCAACTACTTCAATATGCGCCGTTCCCTGGAGGCCAGGGGGGTCCGCTTCAAGACCACCAACGACTCGGAAATGGCGGCCCATTTCCTGGCCTATCAGATGACCGAAAAGGGGCTCTCCCTGGAGGAGGCCCTGAACCTGGGGCTGGATACATTCGACGGGGTTTTTACCCTTCTGGTCGCGACCTCGGGGGAGGTCGGGGCCTTGAGGGACCGGCTGGGGATCAAGCCCATGGTCTATTTCCAAAGAGACGGCGGCGGGGTCCTGTTCGGGTCCGAGCAGATCTGCCTGACCCCCATCGTCTCGGACGTCTATGCCACCGAGATGGAGCCCGGGGAGGTGAAGACATGGCGGATCTAGACATCAAGGGACTCTCCGCCAGGGAGGTCAACCGCCTGCTCCGGGAGATGATCGCCACCGAGCAGGAGATCGTTATCCGCAATCCCAACTCGGTCCACAACCTGGCCGCAGCCCTGATCGGAAAGGGCCGGATCGTGGTGGAAGGCTCCACCGGGTTCTACACCGGCGGGTTCCTGGAAGGCCCCAGCCTGACCGTCAAGGGCAACACCGGCTGGTACACCGGGGACAACATGATGGCCGGGGAGATCATCGTGGAGATGAACACCGGGTCCAACGCGGCCCCCTCCATGATCGGGGGCAACCTGGTCATCCGGGGCTCCTCGGGCAGCCGCTGCGGGTTCGGGATGAAGGGCGGCAACCTGATCGTCTGCGGCGACGTGGGGCGTTGGACCGGGGGCATGACCCTGGGCGGCCGGATCATCCTCCTGGGCCGGGTGGGCCAGGGGCTGGGCGAGTCCATGTACAAGGGCGTCATCCACACCGTGGACCCCGAGGTGGAGAGCAAGATCGGGGGCAACGTCCTTATCCAGCCCATTGCCGACGACGAGAAAAGAGCCCTGGAAGACCTGTTTAAGCAGTACGGCATCGAGCAAGGGGTGGACGACTTCAGGTCAATCCTGCCCAACACCACGGGTCGCCACACCTATTATCTGTTCAAGCCCACCCACAAACAGGCGGGGGGAGAGAAATGAGCGAACAGGACAAAAAACAAGGTGACGATAAGGCTCCCCGGCCCAAGGATGCCCAGGAAGGGGTCTGGAGCCCGGCGGCCATTGCCGAAATAAAGTACAAAGCCCATTACGGCAAGCACCGCATCCGGGGTTGCGGCTCCACCAGGCCCTATCCCAACTTCGACGACCTGACCCTGTTGCCCAGCGCCCTGTCCAGGATGTCCATCGATACCTATCGGGAGGATTGCAAAACCCAAACCGTTCTGGGCCACCGTTTCGCCAAAAACCCCATAGTCATCGAAACCCCGATCATGATCTCGGGCATGTCCTACGGGGCCCTTTCCAAGGAGGCCAAGATAGCCCTGGCCAAGGCCACGGACATTGTGGGCACCTCCATCAACAACGGGGAGGGCGGCATTCTGCCCGAGGAGGCGGCCAACTCCTACAAGCAGATCATCCAGATCTGCCCCAGCCGGTTCGGCTTTTCGCTGCGCTCCATCGAGCTGGCCGACGCCCTGGAGATCGGGGCCGGAATAGGGGCCAAGCCGGGGTTGGCCGGGCACCTCATGGGTTCCAAGATCACCGAGGAGATCGCCCAAATGCGCCAGTTGCCGGTGGGCATCGATCTCCATTCCCACCCCCGCCACAGCGACATCTTCGGGGCCGACGACCTGGTGCTGAAGATTCAGGAGTTGCGCGACGTGACCGACTCCCGGATTCCCATCTTCTTCAAGTTCGCCGCCGGGCGGGTCAAGGAGGACGTAAAGATCGCGGTCAAGGCCGGGGTGGACGGGGTGGTCATCGACGGCTCCCAGGGTGGCACCGGGGCCGCGCCGGTGATGGCCTCGGATCATCTGGGCATCCCCACCCTGCCGGCCCTGGTTCAGGCCACCCGGGCCCTGGAGGAGATGGGGCTCAAGGACCAGGTCTCCCTGATCGTGGGCGGCGGGATCAAGGACGGGGCCGACGTGGCCAAGGCCCTGGCCCTGGGTGCCGACGCCGTGGCCCTGGGCACCGGCGTCATGGTGGCCATGGGCTGCACCGTCTGTCTGCGCTGCCACGAGGGCAAGTGCGCCTTCGGCATCGGCACCCAGGACCCGGAGAGAAGAAAACGGCTGAACATCGACGAGGCGGCCAGAAAAGTGGCCAACTACATCACGGCCATGACCGCCGAGGCGGTGTTGCTGGCCAAGGCCTGCGGCAAGACCCAGCTCAAGAGCCTGGAGCGGGAGGATGTCCGTTCCCTGACCCTGGAGGCCTGCGCCATGACCGGCATCCCCCTGGTGGGCCAGAACTACACCTTCGGCGAGATGTTCGGCTTCTGCTGAGTCTGAGAGAGAAAAGGACAGATGGGCATGAACAGGATCGAAGAACACCCCATTCTGGGAACTTTTAAAAAGGGCCGGGAGGTGGAGTTTACCTTTGACGGCCGGACGGTCAAGGGGTTCGAGGGCGAGCCGATCGCCATGGCCCTCAAGGCGGCGGGGGTCATGATCCACCGCTACACCACCAACCGCAATGAGCCCAGGGGGCTATTCTGCGCCATCGGGCGCTGCACCGACTGTGTCATGGTGGTGGACGGCAGGCCCAACGTGCGGACCTGCGTCACCCCCCTCAAGGAGGGGATGAAGGTCGAAACCCAGTACGGCGTAAGCGCCGGCAAGGCTGCGGGGTAGGCAAGTGAAACGGGTAGAGATGGTCTGCATCGGGGCCGGTCCGGCCGGATTGGCCGCAGCCATAGAGGCGGCCAGGGCCGGGGTTGAGGTCACGGTCTTTGACGAGAACGCCCTGCCCGGAGGGCAGCTGTTCAAGCAGATCCACAAATTTTTCGGCTCCAAGGAACACCGGGCCAAGGAACGGGGCTTCTCCATCGGCCGCAGTCTCCTGGAGGAGGCTGAATCGCTGGGGGTGGAGGTGGTTCTGGAGGCCGTGGTCCTGGGGCTTTACGAGGGCAAGGTCCTGAACGTCATGGTCCGGGACAGGGTGGAGCCGGTCTATGCCCAGAAAATTCTCATCGCCACCGGGGCCTCGGAGAACATGATCCCCTTTCCGGGCTGGACCCTGCCCGGGGTGATCGGGGCCGGCGCGGCCCAGACCATGGCCAACCTCCACGGGGTCAAGCCCGGAGAGCGGCTGCTCATGGTCGGCTCGGGCAACGTGGGGGTGGTGGTGGCCTATCAGATGCTCCAGGCCGGATGCCGGGTGGAGGCGGTTATCGACGCCGCACCCGAGATCGGCGGGTACGGGGTCCACGCGGCCAAGGTGGCCCGGCAAGGGGTCCCCTTCATGATGTCCCACACCATCAAGAAGGCCCTGGGCACGGATCGGGTGGAGGCTGCGGTGCTGATCCGTCTGGACGAGAAATGGCGGCCCGTTCCGGGCACGGAACAGACCCTGGAAGTGGACACCATCTGTTTGGCCGTGGGGCTCAACCCCACCACGGCGCTGGCCCGCATGGCCGGGTGCCGGATGACCTACGTCCCGGCCCTGGGCGGCAATGTTCCGGCCCACGACCGGAACCAGGAGACCTCGGTGCCCGGCCTTTACGTGGCCGGGGACGTGTCCGGGATAGAGGAGGCCTCCTCGGCCATTGTGGAGGGGCGGCTGGCCGGCCTGGCTGCGGCCCGTTCCCTGGGCTATCTGGAGGAGGCCGATTTCCGGGCCAAACAGTCGGAGAACATCAAGGCCATGTCCGGGCTCCGGAGCGGGCCTTTCGGCGACAAGCGGCGTGAGGGCAAGGAAGCCATGCTCACCGCTTTGGAAGGATAGGGGATGTCCGAAACTCTTGCGACCAGAGGTTATCTGACCGAGGCAGAGGTCCTGGCCGGGCCGGGTGCGCCCTCGCCAAAGCGGCGGGCTAAAGGAAAGGTGGCCTGCATCGAGTGCCTCCAGAAGATCCCCTGCAACCCCTGCGAAACCGGCTGCAAGTTCGGGGCGATCACCGTGGGGGAGGACATCACCAATCTGCCCCGGCTGGACGGGGACAAGTGCACCGGCTGCATGTCCTGCCTGCCCATCTGTCCGGGCCAGGCCATCTTCATTATCGACGAATCCATGGGCGACGGCCGGGCCGAGGTTTCCCTGCCCTACGAGTTCCGGCCTCTGCCCCAAGAAGGCGACGAGGTTACGGCTCTGGACCGGTCCGGAGCCGAGCTGGGGCCTGCCCGGGTGGCCAAGGTCCGCCAGACCAAAAACATGGACCAGACCGCCATGGTGACCCTGAATCTAGCCCAGGACTGGTCCATGAAGGCCCGGTCCTTCAGGTTGAAATAGATTGAAGACTCTTAATGAAAAAAAACAATATCAGGAGGCAATGAGAGATGGCTGAACAAGCTCTGGGAATGGTTGAAACCAAGGGACTGGTCGGGGCGATCGAGGCCGCCGACGCCATGGTCAAGGCGGCCAACGTCAAGATGGTGGGCAAGGAACACGCCGGGGGCGGGTTGGTCTCCATCTTTGTCCGGGGCGACGTGGGCGCGGTCAAGGCGGCCACGGACGCGGGCGGGGCCGCGGCCCAGAAGGTGGGCGAGCTGGTCTCGGTCCATGTCATCCCCAGGCCCCACGCGGACATCGAGTTCATTATCCCCAAACCCTCGTCCAAGTAACGGGCGGGGAGGGAACCGGGCTCCAAGAGCCTGCCGGGCGGGAATCTCGCTTGGCCGGTCCGGCGCCCGTGAAAGGGTGGAATCGTGGCCCTGAACATCCAGTTCATCTCCCATCCCTCGCCGGGGGTGATCCAGATCCTGGCCTCCCGCATGGGCGGGGCGGCCAAGGGACAACTGGCCGACATCGAGGCCGACGCGGTGGGCCTGATCCAGGGTAAGCTGGTGGACATGATCGCGGCCGCGGATATCGCCGAAAAGACGGCTGCGGTGCGGGTCTTCGACCTCAAGGGGAGCTGCCCCCAGCATCTGACCATGATCGGGATATTCGGGGACGTGGCCGCGGTCAAGGCCAGCCTGGACGCCGTGGCCCAGGCCGAGGGCCTGGGCTAGCCCGCCGGGCAAAGCAAAACAGAGACGCCCGGAAACGTCCGGGCGGATAGGTGGATGATCATGCTGATCGCCAAGGTAATCGGAAACGTCTGGTCCACCAAAAAGAACGAGGCCATCCACGCCAAAAGGCTCCTCTTTGTTCAGCCCCTGAATAAGAAACAGGCGGCCACGGACGAGGTTCTGGTGGTGGCCGACGACATCGGGGCCGGGGCCGGGGAGCTGGTTCTGGTCACCCAGGGCTCGCCGGCCATGATGGCTTTCGGCGACCTGGACAACCCCCTGCCCATCGACGCGGTGGTCATCGGGATCGTGGACAGCCTGGAGATATTCGAGGACTAGATGGCAAACCGGATCGCAGAGATGGTGCGACTGGCCGGGGTGGTGGGCGCCGGAGGGGCGGGTTTTCCCACTCAGGTCAAGCTGGAGGCTCAGGCCGAGCTGGTGCTGGGCAACGGCGCCTCCTGCGAGCCCCTGCTTTACAGCGATCCCATACTCATGGAGTTCCGGGCCAGGGAAGTCCTCTCCGGGATGAGGTTGGCCGTGGAGGCGGTGGGCGCCGCCCACGGTCTGGTCTGCGTCAAGAAGAAACACCCCAAAGCCATTGAGGCGCTTCAAGAGGGGATCGCCGCCAATCCGGAGTTCAAGGCTCTGGGCGTCTATGTCCTGGACGACTTCTACCCGGCCGGAGACGAACAGGTTCTGGTCCACCAGGTCACCGGCAGGGTGGTGCCCCAGGGCGGGATTCCGCTCCAGGTGGGGGTGGTGGTCTCCAACGTGGAATCTCTGTATAACATCCACCGGGCCGTGGCCCGCCAGCCGGTCACCCATCGCTATCTGACCGTCTGCGGCGAGGTGGCCCGCCCCCTGGTGGCCAGAGTTCCCTTGGGGCTTTCCCTGGGCCAGGTGATCGAGTTGGCCGGAGGGGCCAGGGTGGAGGACTACGACATCCTGGTGGGCGGGCCCATGATGGGCCGGGTGGCCGACTCCCCGGAGACGCCCGTGGACAAGACCTGCTCCGGGGTGATCGTGCTGCCCAAGGGACATTACGTCACCTCGGCCAAGGTGGTGGACCTGGAGCGGATCATGCGGTTGGCCAAAATCGCCTGCTGCCAGTGCAGCCGTTGCACGGATCTGTGCCCCCGCAACCTGCTGGGCCACTCCCTCCACCCCCACAAGATCATGCGCGGCCTGGCCGGGCAGGGATTCATAGGCGGGGCGGTGAGCGCAGAGATTCTTCAGGAGGCCCTGCTCTGCTCCGAGTGCGGGGCCTGCGAAAAATACGCTTGCCCCATGATGATCTCCCCCCGGGAGGTCAACGCGGCCTTGAAGCAAGAGCTTCTGGCCGGGGGGACCAAGCCACCGGCCGGACCGGAGACCTATTCGCCCTCGGCCTACCTGAACCTGCGCCGGATTCCCACCTCCAGGCTCATGGAGCGGCTCCAAATCGCCGAGTACGACACCCACCCGGAGTTTGTTGATCTGGAGATTAAACCGGAGCGGGTGGTTCTGCCCCTGAAACAGCATCTGGGCGTTCCGGCCAAGGCCGTGGTCAAACCGGGCGAAAAGGTGGCCCAGGACGATTTGGTGGCCGAGATCCCCAAGGACTCTTTGGGGGCCCGGGTCCACGCCTCCATCAGCGGGACCGTGGCCCAAGTGGGCGACCGCGTGGTTATCGAAAGTTAAGGAAGCGTCATGGAATACCGGGCTATAGGACTTATCGAAACCAACAGCGTGGCCAAGGGCATCCAGGCCGCGGACGGGATGCTCAAGTCGGCCTCGGTGGAGCTGATCATGGCCCGCCCGGCCTGCCCGGGCAAGTACCTATCCATGATCGCGGGGGACGTGGGCGCGGTTCAGAACGCCGTGGACTCGGGCAAACGGACCGCGGGAGAGTTCATCGTGGACTCGTTCGTCATTCCCAGCGTCCACCCCGAGGTTTTCCCGGCCCTGTCCGCCTGTTCCCAGGTGGTGGAGTTGCGGGCCCTGGGTATCATCGAGACCTACTCCGTGGCCGCGGCCATCATGGCCGCGGACGAGGCGGTCAAGTCCGCCTCGGTGGACCTGATCGAGATCCGCTGCGCCACCGGGTTGGCTGGCAAGTCTTTCTTGACCCTGACCGGGGACGTGGGTTCGGTCAACGCCGCAGTGGAGGCCGGGCTGGGGACCATCGCCGATTCCGGGCTGGTCATGTCCCATGTGGTCATTCCCTCGCCCAGTCCGGAACTGAGAGGCAGCCTGGCATGATCCCCGCCCTGGAAACCATGGCCCGTCTGGTCAATTGCCCCGAAGCCTGGGACTTCAACGGATGTGGGCAGGTCTTTTGCGGAGTGGACATCGGAACCCATTCGGTGGCGGCGGTGCTGGTGGACGAGACCGGGGAGGTCCGGGCCGCCAACATGCGCCGGGCAGAGGTGGTCAAGAGCGGCCTGATTGTGGATTACCTGGGCGCCCTGGCCCTTGTCCGGGAGCTGGTCGACGGGCTGCGGGCGCGCTGTCCCCGGCCTCTGGGGCCGGCGGCCACCACCTATCCGCCCAATACAGAGAGCGGCAACATCCGGACCACGGCCCATATCCTGGAGGCGGCCGAGCTGGAGGTGGTCAATATTCTGGACGAGCCCAGCGCAGCCAACCTGGTTTTGGGCCTGGAAGAGGGCTGCATTGTTGACGTGGGCGGCGGGACCACCGGCATCGCCGTGATTCAGGGAGGCCGGGTGGTTTATTCCGGGGACGAGGCCACGGGCGGGATTCATCTCTCCCTGGTTCTGGCCGGGGGGATGGGAGTTGATCAGGAAGAGGCGGAGCGGATCAAGGCCGACAAATCCAGGGCCGGGGAGGTAATGGGCCTGGTCAGGCCGGTGATAGACAAGATTTCGAGTATCGTCGGGCGGCATCTGGAGCCCTGGCCCGGGATCGAGACCATCCATCTGGTGGGCGGCACCAGCGAGCTGGAAGGAATGGCCCGGGCCATGGGCCGAAACCTGGGGCGGAGGGTGGAGCGGCCTTTCTTTCCCCAGGCGGTGACGCCCCTGGGGGTGGCCCTGTCCTGCCTGGAGCAGGCGGGGACTGTCAAAACAATAAGATCGGCCGCGGGTTGAGGAGATGGACAAGGGCGTGAAAGACCGGGTGGAAAAGGCGGTCAGGGAGGTCCTCAAGGAGATGGGCCTGGCCGATGCCGCACCCAGGCCCCAGGGGCCCAGGGTCCTGGTGGTCTATCACACCGGCCTGGAGCGGCTGGATGAAGCCCTGGCCCAGGTGGCCCGGATCGAATCCCTGGCCGAAAAAACGGCTTTCTGGCAGGGCCCCGAGGCCAGAGAGATGATGTGCCCGGCCGATCTCAAGGATCGCACCGGGGCCCGCTGCTCTCTGAACACGGTGAACGACGAGGGGCTGTCCAGGGTCCTGGACCGGAGCGAGGTGGTGGTTCTGCCCTGCCTGTCGCTCAAAGTGGCGGCCAGAGTGGTCCGGCTCACCGCGGACTGCCAGGGCTCTGATCTGGTTCTGACCGCCCTGCTCAAGGGCAAGCAGGTCATCGCGGCCAATGACTGTTTTCTGCCTCCCGGAGCCGGAATCGCTTCCGGCCTGAGAACGGAAATGAAAAAAACCCTGGCCGCTCTGGCCGGATACGGGGCTATCCTCCGCCCCACAACGGAGCTGGCCCGGACCTACGAGTCCCTGGGCCGGCAGGGGCAGATATCCGCCGGCAGGGCGGTGCGGGCAGGGGATGCGGACCTGCCCAGGCCCCCGGCCCTGAGTCTGGTCACGGCCAGGGACATAACCTCCGCCTCCCAGGCCGGGGAGAACAAAGTCTATCTGGCCCCCAAAGGGCTGTCCACGCCCCTGGCCAGGGACCTGGCCAAGGAGTATGGCCTTGAAATCATTAGGGAGAACAATTAATGGCCGAGCTTAGAGTCTACTGCCATCTGGACCGGATGCAGCCCCAGTTCGCCTCTTTTTTCGCCTGCACGGCCAGGGGGTTCCTGCCGGTGGAAGGCATGGCCTCCCTGTTCATCGAGGTGGTTCCGGGCGTGGAGATCAACCATCTCACCGACATCGCCCTCAAAACCACCGGGGCCAAGCCCGGAGAGATGATCGTGGAGCGGCGTTACGGTATGCTGGAGATCCACTCCCACGACCCGGAGGATATCCACCAGGCCGGCCAGGGGATTCTGGAGGAGCTGGGGCTGAAAGAGGAGGACCGGCTGGCCCCCCAGATAATGGCCACCTCCATCATCAACAAGGTCGACCCCTACCAGGCCGTGATCATCAACCGCAACTCCAAGGGCAGCCTGATCCTGGGTGGGGACGACGTCTATCTGTTCGAGGTGGCCCCGGCGGCCTACACCGCCATCGCGGCCAACGAGGCGGAGAAATTCTGCAACATCAAGCTCATAGACGCCAAATTTTTCGGGGCCTCGGGCAAGATGTATCTGGCCGGGACCGAATCCGAGATTCAGGCTGCGGCCAAGAAGGTGGTGGACACGGTCAAGGGCCTCAAGGGCCGGGAAAAGTAGATGGCCGGACAAAAACCCATGGGCGGCCGCAACAAGGGACAAAGCATGACGGGCAGGTATATTTTCGCCAACGACATCAGGCCGGTTCTGGAATCGGGACGGCTGGAGGTGGAGCTTGCTCCGGGCTCGCGGCTCTCCCCCTCGGCGGCCGACCTGATCCGGGACTACGGGGCCCGTGTGGTTTATGTGGACCCGGCCCGGGCTCCCCAAGAGGCGGCCCCGGCGAAACCGGCTCCAAGCAAAGCTCCTCCGGCCGAAGTAAAACCCAAAGCAAGCCCTGAGGATTCGGCCCTGCGAGAGACCCTGTCCGGGGATCTGCCGGGGGAAGCCTCGCCCGAGGACGTGGAGAAGATCCTGGAGCGGGTCCTGGCCAGGCTGGCCCAGGCCAAGGGAGAGACCTTTGAGCCGGCAGAGAGGCCGGCCTCGCCCGCCGAGGACGACGACCTGATAATCTGCCGTTGCGAGGAGATCACCAAGGGCCAGATCCGGGCGGCCATCGCCGCCGGGATGACCACCCTCAACGGGATCAAGCGGGTCACCCGGGCCGGTATGGGGCTCTGCCAGGGCCAGACCTGCCAGCGTCTGGTGACCCAGATCCTGTGCCAGGAACTGGGCCTGTCCCCGGCCCAGGTGGAGCCCACCACGGCCCGGCCGCCCACCAGGCCCATCTCCCTGGACCTGTTGGCCACAGGATGAGGACCGGGGGCGGATGTGGTGATTTATAGCGGAATTTTGTGCAACCGAATCAGGGGTGCTCATGCCTGAAACAGCCGATATCGCGATCGTGGGTGGAGGGGTGATGGGCTGCGCCATCGCCTACAACCTGGCCCGGGAAGGGCTCAAGCCGGTGGTGGTGGAGAAGTCGGATATCGGCGGCGAGGCTTCCGGGGCCAACGGAGGAGGGGTCCGCCAGTCGGCCCGGAACCTCAAGGAGATGCCCCTGGCCATGGAGTCCGTCCGGCTCTACGGGCAGCTGGCCGAGGAACTGGGGATGGAGGTGGAGTACGTCCGCAAGGGCAACTTGCGGCTCTGCACCACCGAGGATGAGATCAAGACCATGGCCGCCTCGGTGGAGAGTCAACGGACCACGGGCCTGGACCTGGAGATGCTGGGCCAAAAACAGGTCCGCGAGATCATCCCTTTTATCTCCGAGGACGTGATCGGGGCCAGCTGGTGCCCCACGGACGGGCATGTGAATCCTTTTCTGGTGACCTACGGATTCATGAAAAAGGCCAAGGAACTTGGCGCAATCTTTTACACCCGGGAGGAAGTTAAAGAGATAAACCTCCGGAAGAGCCGAGTCTCCGGGGTGACCACGGCCAAGAGGAGAATCCGGACCGATACGGTGGTCAACGCGGCCGGGGTGGCCGGGCGAAAGGTGGCCAACATGGTGGGGTTGGACCTGCCCCTGAAGCCGGTCTTTTCCGAGGCCCTGATCACCGAGGCCACCGCGCCCCTGTTCCAGCAGATGATCGGCTCGGCCAAGGGGCTCTTCTACGGCCGCCAGACCGTGCACGGCTCCGTGTTCTGGGGCGGGTTCATCGGCATCGAGGACTACATCTATGAGCGCCGGGGCAAGCCCATGTACAACTGCATCGGCCCGGCCTCGGCCAGGTCCCTGATCGAGCTGTTCCCGATCCTGGCCAGGCTGAACGTGATCCGGACCTGGTCCGGGCTGATCGCGGCCATGTCCGACGGCCTCCCGGTCCTGGGCCTAGTGGACGAGGTGCCGGGCTATGTTTTCGCCACCGGCTTTTCCGGCCACGGTTTTGGGTTGGCCCCAATCATCGGCCGGCTGATCTCAGAGGTGATCATGGACTGCCGGCCCTCCCTGTCGCTCAAGGATTTCAGCTACGGCCGCTTTGACCGGGGCGGGCAGGGCGACTGTGAGTGCCTGGACAACGCGGCCTGCACCATCGAGACCGCGGTCTGCCCCAATAAGAGAAGCTGGCTGAAAAACATATAGCGCGGTTTGTAAAAGCCGGGGACGGCTTTTGCAACAATCCAACCAGAGGTGGTATGGTCGGACGTGA
Source organism: Desulfarculia bacterium (assembly GCA_963662305.1). GTDB lineage: Bacteria > Desulfobacterota > Desulfarculia. The sequence goes on from OY759352.1 coordinate 2,180,244, forward strand.
ATCGGCCTTGACCTGACAGCGCGGAAAGGGAGCCCCATGGGGACCACGGGAATTGAGCTGAGGGCCTTTGCCCACATCGACCGGCTGCAGAAGCAGTTCGTCTCCTTTATCGGGACCACGGCCCGGGGGTTCTTTCCCGTGGCCGGACAGGCGGCTCTTTTCCTGGAGATCGCCCCGGGTTTGGAGATAAACACCCTGACCGACATGGTCCTGAAAAAGGCCGATGTGATGCCCGGGGCCATGGTGGTGGAGCGGGTCTTCGGCATGCTGGAGGTCCACGCCGATTCCCCGGCCGACGTGAAACTGGCCGGGGAGGTCATCCTGGACCACCTGGGCCTGGAGGAGTCGGACCGCTACAAGCCCAAAATCCTGGCCACCCAGGTGATCGAGCGGGTCGATCCCTACATGAGCCAGATCATGAACCGGTTCCGCAACGCCTCCATGCCCCTGGCCGACGAGACGATTTACATCTTGGAAGTCATTCCGGCGGGATACGCCGGGTACGCGGCCAACGAGGCCGAAAAGAACTCCAACGTGAAACTGGTCCATGTGACCGTGTTCGGGGCCAGCGGCCGGGTCTACCTGGCCGGGACCTCGTCCGACATAGCGGCCGGGAAAAAGGCGGCTGAAGAAGCCCTGGCCGCCCTGAGTGGAAGGGACCACTGACTTGCCCAGAAAAAGGAAATACAAATCCGCCAAGCAGGAGCTGACCGAGCGGATCATCAGGGTCTACCCGGACCTGTCGCCCAAAAAGCGGCGGGTGGCCGATTTTGTGCTCCGGGACCACAAGAGGTTATTTCTCATGACTGCCAGGGAGCTGGCCCAGGCCTGTGAGGTCAGCGAGCCCACGGTCATGCGGCTGGCCATGGACCTGGGGTTCTCCGGGTACAGCGATTTCGAGAAGTTCATCAAGGGCTTGCTCCACATGGAGCTGACCGCGGTGGAGAGGCTGAACAAGACCGACCTGCGGGGCGGGGACGGGTCGGCCCTGCACCGCTACTGCCGCAACGCCGTCTCCAACCTGGAAAACCTCATGGCCGCGGTCTCCTCCCAGGAACAGCAGGCCCTGGCCCAGACCCTGTTCGAGGCCCGGTCTCTGGCCGTGGTGGGCTTCCGGGCATCGGCGGCCCTGGCCCAGTATTTCGGCTACCTGCTCAAAAAGGTCCGGGACAGGGTGACCATCGGGACCTCCTATTCCTCCGAACTCCTGGACCACATCGCGGTCCAGGGAGAGGCCCTGACCCTTTTCGCCATAGCCTTTCCCCGCTACCCGCGCCAGACCGTGGAGACCATGGAGTACGCCAGGTCCATGGGCGCCACGGTGGTGGGCCTGAGCGACGCGGCCACCTCGCCCATCGTGACCAGGGCCGACCAGTATGTGGTCATTGATGTGGAGGGCATCTCCTTTATCGACCCCCTGGAGCACGTCATGGCTTTTTTGGCCTCCCTGGTCCACGAGATCGCCTTCATGGACCAGGGCCGGACCGTGGATCGGCTGAAACGCCTGGAAAAGGGCATCGAGGAGCGCAAGGAATACTACACCGAGGAGGACGGGGAGGACTCCGGCGGAGGAAGGCATCATGTCCTCGACGGGTTTGCCGACAAGGGGGAGGGCTCTTAGGCAGAGAGGGCGATGGAAGCAAAGGGTCAAGAATGCCGGGGGGAGACGGAGCTGGTTTCTTTATAACTGGATTCGGGAATGGCACACAAGGCGGCCGGGCCGGTAGGGAGTATCGCGGGGAGGTTGCGGCCGCCGGAATCAAGGGTCGGTTTCTTAAAGCACAGGGCAGTCTCGGGAGCGGACCGGAGATCGGGTGTGGCGGTCCCGGCGCCAGGGGCGGAAAGGAGGAGTTTGCAGGTGTTCCGTTGATCGGGCGGCGGCGACCTGTCTGCGCTGCGGACAAGGCCGGGACGTTTCGGGTCGTACCAGTTCCCGGAAGCCGCCCAGGGGTTACGGGCTTTATTAAAGCACACCGGAAAAAGGGGGGAAGACAAGTGAGACAAAGAAAAACATGGTTAACGGTGGCGGCGGTTTTGACGTTGTTGGTCGCGGGGATTTTCGTGGCCGGGCTCCCGCCCGCAGAGGCGGCCGAAAAGACTTTCCGCTGGAAGATCCAGTCGGCCTATCCCCGGGGCGACGTGTCCATGGAACTGCTCAAGACATTCGCCAAAGAGGTCAAGGAGAGGTCCAAGGGGACCGTTATAATCCAGACCTTCGCCGATCCGGAACTGGTGCCCGGCGAGCAGCTCTTCGAGGCCACCAAGAAGGGCACCCTGGACGGGCTCCACGCCCTGGGGGCCATGTGGGGCGGCATCCTGCCCATCGGCGAGGTGGAGTTCGGCCTGCCCTATGCCTGGAAGGTTCCGGGCGGCGAGAACATGACCGTGGTCCAGACTGCGGCCGCCATCCGCAAGTTCTATTACGAAAGCGGATTTGTGAAGCTGCTCCGGGAGCAGTACGCCACCCAGGGGCTCTACTGGCTGGACATGCACACCTACGGGCCCATCTTCACCCTGGCCACCAAGCCCATCAAAACCTGCGACGACCTCAAAGGCAAAAAGATGAGGATGGAAGGCTCCTGGAACGACTACTACAACCTCCTGGGCGCCAGGGGGGTGAACCTGCCCGGCATGGAGGCCTACATGGGTCTCAAACTGGGGACCCTGGACGGCTCCCAGTGGGACGTCAGCGCCATCACCGCCCTCAAGTGGCACGAGGTGGCCCCCTACTGGCTTCGGGGGACCGACCCCGACCATTGCTTCGGCCACATCCTGCTCAACCAGAAATCATGGGAGGCCCTCTCCGACAGCCAGAAAAAGGCGGTGGCCGAGGGCGCCGAGGTCTACTGGAACGAGCTGATCAAGGTCCACGAGGAGGAGCTGGCCAAGGTGGACAAGCTGGTCAAGGAGGGCAAGGTCATCAAGAGCCAGATCGATCCGGCCTGCCAGAAGTTCCACGAACAGAAGGCCCTGGAGCTGTGGGCCCAGATCGCCGAACGCGATCCGGCGGCGGCCAAGGCCATCGACCTGATCAAGGCCTGGCGGGGGATGAAGTAATCCGGCCGCGGCCCGGTCCGGCCCGTTTCGGGCGGTTGCCGCCCGGAACGGACCGGACCGGCGCAGGTCTTTCTGCGCCGCCTCCCTCCGGGGGCCCGCCCCGGAAAGGATAATCATCATGACCACGGTCTTGAAAAAGCTATCATGGATAATCGAGGCGCTTTCCGAAAGGATCGGCCGGACGGCCAGCTTTCTGGTGTTTCTGATCATGCTCATCACCACCGGCGAGGTTGTCTCCCGGTATGTCTTCAACCACCCCACGGCCTATGCCTGGCCCATCAACCGGCAGCTTTTCGGAATTTTCATTCTTTTTGCCGGGGCCTACACCACCAAAAAAGGCGGACATATCAGAATAGAAATATTTTATCAATATTTTCCACCTATTCTCAAGCGGGTGAGCCGGGCCATTTCCCTGGCGGCCTTGTTTATTTTTCTGGGGGCGTTGGTCTGGCAGTCCGCCTGGATGGGGCTCAACTCACTGGATATGCTGGAAAAAATACCAGGAGGATTTCGCCTCCCACTCTACCCTTTCAAACTGCTCATGCCGGTGGCGGCGTTTCTGTTTCTGCTGGAGGGGGTCGTAACCCATTTAAAGAGATGAATCCGAACATGTTCCATCAAGCCCCGGGAGGCGGGGGCCCGGCCGAGACCGGAGCCGGACGGGAAGGGATTCCATGAGCATCGAGCTGGTCACCCTGATTCTTTTCGGCGGTCTGCTGCTGCTTCTGGCCATGGGGGTGAGGGTCGTCTTCGCTCTGGGCGGAATCAGCGTGGCGGTGCTGTTCATCACCGGCGGACCCAACGATCTGTTCATGGTGGCCACCACCACCTACCGCCAGATCACCGATGCGGCCCTGATCACCATCCCCCTGTTCCTGTTCATGGGCAACCTGCTGCTCAACTCGGGCATCTCCGACCGCCTGTTCAAGGCCCTCTCCTACTGGCTTTCCGGAATCAGGGGCGGGCTGGCCGTGGTCTCGGTGGTGGTCTGCGTGGCCCTGGCCATGTGCGGCGGATTCGGCCCGGGGATTCTGACCATGGGGCTGATCGCGGTGCCGGCCATGCTCAGGCACGGCTACGACAAGTCGCTGGCCCTGGGCAGCGTCATGGCCGGCGGGGTCCTGGGGGAGATCATCCCGCCCAGCATCATCATGATCATCTTTGCCTATGTTTCGCGCATCTCCATCGGCAAGATATTTTTCGGCGGGGCCCTGCCGGGGTTGATCACCGCGATCTGCTACGTGCTCTACATCATCATCCGCTGCACCCTCCAACCCAGGCTGGCCCCCAGAACCAAGGAAGAGGTCTCCTGGAAGACCAGGTGGCTGGCCCTCAAGGAGATCGTAATGCCCACGGCCCTGATCGTTCTGGTTCTGGGCTCTATTTTCCTGGGAATCGCCACCCCCTCGGAGGCGGCCGGGGTGGGGGCGGCCGGGGCATTTGTGATCTGTATCCTCTACCGCCGTCTGACCTGGAAGGTCCTCTCCCAATCCTGCCGCTCCACCATGGTCATCAGCGGCATGGCGCTTTGGATTCTGATCGCGGCGACCCTTTTCGGGGTGGTCTACACCAGCGCCGGAGCCCAGGACCTGGTCATGGAGATGGTGGAGGGGCTGGAGGTCAGCCGCTGGGTCATCCTGGCGGGCATGCAGTGCATCCTGCTTCTGTTCGGCATGTTCATGGACGATTACGCGGTCCTGACCATCTGCGCCCCCATCTTCGTGCCCATCGCCGTGCTGCTGGGGTTCGACTCGGTCTGGTTCTCCATCGTCTTTATCCTGAACATGCAGGTGGCCTACCTCTCCCCGCCGTTCGGCTGGGCCCTGATCCTGATGCGGGGGGTGGCTCCGGAGGAGATCAGGACCAAGGACATCTGGTGGTCGGTGCCGCCCTTTGTGGCCATCCAGATAGTTGTTCTGGTGGTGACCATGGTTTTCCCTCAACTGGCTCTGTGGCTGCCCAACCTGATGCTCTGAGAAAAGAGCGGGCCGGGCGGGGTATGGCAATAGATGCTTTCACCAAAGGTTTTAGCGGGAGTTAGAGCAAATGGGACTGGATGAAAAACAGATAGAACGGATCGTGGAAAAGGTGGTCTCCCGGCTCCAGGCTAAGGAACCGGCCTCGGCCCAGGCAGGACCGGCCGAGGCGCCTTTGGCCGAGGCAATTGATCCGGCTCCGGCTTCAAAGGTGCGGGATGGCGTTTTCACCGACATGGAAGAGGCCATCCAGGCCGCGGCCAGGGCCCAGAAGGAGCTGGTGGCCCTGTCCCTGGAAACCAGGGGAAAAATCCTGACCGCCATCCGGGAGATCGGCCGGGCCAAGGCCCGGGAGTATGCCCAAATGGAGTGGGAGGAGACCGGCCTGGGCAAGGTGGAGGACAATCTCAAAAAGGTCCTGGCCTCCTGCGGGGTCATGGGGCTGGAGGACCTGGGGGCCGAGGTCTTTACCGGAGACCTGGGCCTGACCGTGATCGAGCGGATCCCCTACGGGGTGATCGCCTCCATCAACCCGGTGACCAACGGTGCGCCAACCATCATCTTCAACGCCGTGATGATGATGGCCGGTGGCAACACCATCATCAACAACCCCCACCCCAAGACGGCCCAGGTCTCGGCCCGAACCATCAGGGACATAAACCAAGCCGTCGTGGCCGCGGGCGGCCCGGCCAACTGCGTCTGCTGTTTGGGGGAGCCCACTGTGCCCTCGGCCCAGTTTCTGATGACCCACCCGGAGGTGAAGATGATCGCGGTCACCGGAGGACACGGGGTGGTCAAGTTCGCCACCGAAACGGGCAAGCGGGTCATCGCCGGAGGCCCCGGCAACCCGCCGGTGGTGGTGGACGAAACCGCGGACCTGGAGCGGGCCTCGGACTGCATTATCGAAGGGGCTTCATTCTCCAACTGCACCCCTTGCGCCAGCGAAAAGGAGCTCTTTGTGGTGGAATCCGTGGCCGACACCCTTAAAGAACTGCTTATCCGCAAGGGGGCCTTTGAGATCACCGCGGACCAGGGCCGGGAACTGGTGAAGCACATCTTCAAGAAGGTGGGCGAGCCGGGGCAGCCGGGCCTGATCAACATGGATTATATCGGCAAGCCGCCCTCATTCATCCTCAAGTCCATCGGCCTGGAAGTGGCTGAGGAGACCAAGATCGTGATCATAGAAACAGACTTCGACCACCCCCTGGTCTGGACCGAGCAGATCATGCCGGTCCTGCCCCTGATCCGCTGCCAAGACGTGAACCAGGCCATTGACCGGGCCATTGCCGCGGAACAGGGCAACGGCCACACCATGGTCATCCACTCCACCAATCTGAAGAACCTGGCCCGGATGGGGGCGCGGGCAGACTGCTCGGCCTTTGTCAAAAACGGCTCCTCCCTGGCCGGAGTGGGGGTGACGGGAGAGGGTTTCACCTCCTTTCACATCACCACCAACGGTGAAGGACACACCCGGCCCCGGATGTTCACCCGCATCCGCAGGTGCGTCATGAACGACGATTTCCGGCTGCGCTACGGGGCCGAGAGTTAGAGCGATTGTCGGAAATATGTTCCGAAAGAAGATTGCTCTAAGCGGACCGGACCCGGGCCGCCGGTCAGACCGTGAGCCGGGACAAAACCGCTGGCGGTGGTGTCAGGGCTGCGTCCCTGACACCGCTAAAAAAATCCCCTCTCCCCTGGAGGGGAGAGGCTTGGGGTGAGGGGTGTCCTCAAAGCCCTTACCCATAGGGGAGTCTCATGGAACTTTTAAAACGCCGCAATTTCGCCTCGGGAGCGCCCTTTGAGGAAAAGGTGGGCTACTCCCGGGTGGTCAGGGTGGGCAACCAGGTTTTTGTGGGCGGGACCACCTCCACCAACTCCCAGGGAGTGGTGGAGGGCGAGGGCGACGCCTACCTCCAGACCAAAATAACCCTGGCCAAGATCGTGGAGGCCCTGGACCAGGCCGGGGCCCGGCCCGAGGACGTGGTCCGGGTGGGGTTCTACGTCACAGACATCTCCAGGGGCCAGGAGTATTTGCTGGCCTACTCCGAGGTATTTAAGGAGGTCAAGCCGGTGATCAACGTCTGCGAGGTCAAGGCCCTGGCCCGTCCGGCCCATTTGGTGGAGATCGAGGCCCAGGCCGTGATCGGCTCCTACCTGGTTAAATAGGTCCGGAGATCCCAACTAGGACTTGCCTGCCTGAACCGATCAATGAAATAATCCCCAGGGCAAAGGGCCGTTCCCGGCCCACCCAAAAATATGCCGGAAGGATTACATATCATTATGGATCAGGAATTTTCAGGCAAGGTGGTTCTCGTTACCGGGGCCTCACGGGGCATCGGGGCGGAGATGGCCCGCCAGTTCGCCGGACGGGGCGCCACCATCGCGGTTCACTATCATGTCGACCTGAAAACGGCCGAAAAGGTTTTGAATTCCCTGCCAGGGGAGTCGCATTTCATCCTCCAGGCCGACCTGGCCGACCCCCAGTCCCCCGGAAGTTTGGTAACAAAGGTGGTCGAGCGGACCGGTCGGTTGGACGTGCTGGTCAATAACGCCGGGGTCTGGCTGGCCCATCCCATTGCCGAGGCTTCTTTCGAGGAGTGGCGCTCCTCCTGGGACAGGATTGTGGGAGCCGACCTGCTGGGCCCGGCCCATCTCTGTTTTCATGCCGCCCAGGTTATGATCGAGCAGGGGGGAGGCAAGATCATCAACATCTCCTCCCGGGGGGCTTTCCGGGGCGAACCTTCAGCCCCGGCCTACGCCGCGGCCAAGGCCGGTCTGAACGCCATGTCCCAATCCCTGGCCCAGGCCCTGGCCCCCCACGGCGTGTCCGTCTTTGCCATCGCCCCCGGATTTGTGGAGACCGACATGGGCGCCATTCTTCTGGACGGACCTGAGGGAGCGTCTATCCGGGCCCAGAGCCCCCTCAACCGGGTGGGCCGGCCCGAGGAGATAGCCAGGGTGGCCCTGTTCCTGGCCGGGGAGGGGACCGATTACCTGACCGGCTGCATCATCGACGCCAACGGAGCGTCCTATCTGCGGACCTGAAAACGACCGTCCATTAGGGCGGTCTGGAGATTAAAACAGGTAATTCCTGAAGGCTGTTTCCCGGGGAAAAATATCAACTCCGGACCAGCACTGATAAGGAAGAGGCGCGGGTAACCCAAACCGCGTTGTCCAATCGGGGTGCTGAAATCTTGCCCTGGAAAGCAGCCGGTTTCATTTTCGGCCGGACCATCCCTTGGTCAAGGCTGAAACCCTGTCGAGCGCGCACGCGGCCTTGACAAAGGGATGATCCGGCCATATCACCGCAACCGCATTTTCCCAGACAGCCCCGCTGGGCTCCGGCTGAAGGCAGGAGATTATCCGGCCGCAGCAGCTAGCGAACCTTGCGCCGAAGCGGATCCCCCGGGGGTCAGCTTTTGGTCTTGGCCGGGCTTTGGACGTAATCCTCTCTTTTGGGGGTGAAAAAATCCAGGTTCAGACAGATTGTGTCGCCCACGGCCACGGCATAGTGCTCTGATTCGGGCGGCACGGCCAGGAGGTCGCCGGGGTTAAGGTGATGGGTCTGACCGTCGATGGTGAAATCCAGGCGTCCTTCCACGATATAGGAGACCTGCTCGTGGGGATGGAAATGGGGGAAAGGCTCGTTGCCCGGGTCAAGCTTGTTCAAGACCACTGTGGCCCCGTTGAGGTGAACCACTTTGCGCTTGATGCCTTCCACCACCAGTTCCCACTCCAGAGAATCCCAGTCGATCTGTCCGTACATCTTTGATCCCTTCTAGTTGTGTTGGAATAGTCCGGAATCGGGCTTCAGGGTCGCAGGCCGTGAGACAGCCCGTCACGGCAAATGGTTTGAGGACAAAAGGCTATCCTTTGCAAGGGCGGTTTGTCAACCCGTCATGGTCGGTCGGGGTTGATCGGGGCCACCTGGACCGGAGCGCCCCGGTCCGGGTGGAAAGTCGGGCGGTAATCAGTCCCGGTGTTTGTCCGTATCCGAAATGACGCACAGAGCCGAGGAGGACTGGTAGGGTAGGGTGCCTTCCACGGTGACCTCCGATTCCGCGCCAGGCGCGGCCGCTCCCGGAACCCGGTAGGTGGAGACGTTGATGGGCTCGATGGCCGTCTCCCGGGGACGGTCCAACTGGGGCACCCAGTCATAGGGGGCCCGGTAGGCCCGGTAGACCATGTTCATCCTGAAGTGGTGACCCCAGTAGGGGCTGATGTACTCCCAGACCAGGTCGTGGTCGGCCGTGACCTCCATGATCCGGCCGCCGCTGCCCTCGGTGATCATGGTGTTGCCGTTGGGCAGCCGCTGGGCCGAGGAGATAAAGGGGCTGTAGAAGCGGTTGGCGTCCGTGGGTATGACCAGGCCGGCCTCTGCCGGGGTGTACTGCCACACGATCTTCAGGGTCACCGGATCGAACTCCACCACCCGGCTGTAATCCCGCAGGGCGTTCTTGGCTCCGGTGGGGCTGCCCGGATTGGGGCTGCCGTAGCCGGCCCAGCCGCCGTTGTCAAAGACCAGGATGTGGCCCTCGCCGGGCAACCCCCGGGGAATCATGTGGGCGTGGTGCTGGCCGATCATCCAGCCCAGGGCCCGCAGCTCCGGGGTCTCGTCGTAGGTCGGGCCCACCTTCCAGACCACCTTCCCGTCGGCCTTGGAGATGATGAAGATGATGTTGGTCTCCCGGCCGTCCACGATGATGTTGTCCGGGTGGAACCGCTGGTCGCCCAGGTCGTACCACTTGTTGGGGCCCAGGGCGGACATGGCGTTGAGGTGCATCCAGTCGCCCTGGCCGCCTCCGGCCGGGCGCATGTTGGGATCGCGGCAGAGGATACTCTTGGCCTCCTCCCGGAACCCGAACTCGTCGAAGTGCTGGCTGCAGACCCACTCCCAGACCTTCTCTCCCTCCCAGGTGACCTCGTAGACGGTGTCGTCCAGAAGCCTTTTGCCCGAGATGTTGCGGGAGACCAGGTTCTTGTGGCCCAGGATCAGAGTGTTGCCGCCGTCCACCCGGGGCTCCATGCCCGGAACATAGTAGCCCACCGGGTTGCCCTGGCGTTGAAAGTCGTGATGAATCCTGGCCATCCAGCGGGGTTCCTCGCCCGGATCCTCGATGTACTCGTACTTGTCGAACTTCCAGACGATGTTGCCGTCCCAGTCCACCTGGAGCAGGTCCACGTAGTCCTGCATGCCGAAAACGGTGCTCCGCTCGCCCGAGTGGCCCATGACCTGGCCTCCGGGCAGAAGCTTATTGGGAAAGCCGTGGAGGTTCTTCCACAGCTTGACCTCCCGGCCGTTCATGTCGATTAAAAGTGCTCCCAGCTCCTTGGCCTGGAAGATGGTGTAACCGCTCCAGCACCTCTCCGGATCGTAGACCGTGGCGCCGGTGGGGTAGACGGTGGGATAGCTCATGGTTCGGTTTCCTTTTGTCGAATAGGTCGGCCGGAGGGCTAACCTTGTTTCGCGGTTTTCAAAGCGGCCCGGCGGCGGTCCCTTATCAGGGGCACGACCACGATCAGGGCGGTCAGAATGATGAGCCCCAGGGAAACGGGCCTTTGCAGAAAAATCAAGGGATTGCCATCTCCTTGCGAAAGGCTCTCCCGAAGCCGGTTCTCCAGTATCTCGCCCAGGACCACGCCCATGACCAGGTTCACCACCGGCCATCTGAGCCGCAGCAGAATGTAGCCCAGAACGCCCATGGCCAGGGCCACCCAGGCGTCGAAAAGGCGGGTGTTGACGGCGTAGATGCCGATGACCGAGATGACCATGATGTTGACCGCCAGAAGGGAGGAGGGGACCTTGACGATCATGGCGAACGGCCTCAGCCACAGGGCCAGCATCAGAAAGGCGACAATGTTGATCAGGAACATGGAGAAGTAGAGGGTGTTGATCAGGACCGGCTCCTTGACCAGCAGCAGGGGGCCGGGGTAGATGCCGTTGATGGTGAAGACGCCCAGCAGCACCGCCGAAAGGGCGTCGCCCGGAATGCCCAGGGTCAGCAGGGGGATCATGGCCCCGGCCGGCACGGCGTTGTTGCCCGCTTCCGAGGCCAGGCAGCCCTCGGGAGTGCCTTTGCCGAACTCCTCGGGGTGTTTGGATGATTTTTTGGCCGCCTCGTAGCTCATGAAAGAGGCCAGGATGGAGCCGGTGCCGGGCAGGAGGCCCACGAAAGTGCCGATAATCCCGCTCTTGAGCAGGGTGTACCAGTACTTCAAGGCCTGAGCCAGCTTGGAAAAATCCAGGGTGGAGCGGGTCAGGCTCATGGATTCGGTCTGGAGGATCTTCTTTTCCACCAGGATCAGGGTCTGGCCGATTCCGAACAGCCCCAGGCAGACCGGAACGATGTCCAGGCCGTTTTGCATGCTCAAAATCCCGAAGGTGAAACGGGGCGAGAGGGTGGCCCCGTCGATGCCCACCGTGGAGAACCAAAGGCCCAGGCCCAGGAGCAGGGTGCCCTTGGCAAACTGCTTGCGGTTGGCCATGACCACCAGGGTCACCCCGAACAGCCCGGCGGCAAAGTATTCGGGCGGACCGAAGCTGGCCGCCACATGGGCCAGGATGGGCGCCAGAAAGACCAGGATTACCACGCTGATTATGCCGCCCCCGAAGGAACCCAACAGGGCCGCGGAGAGCGCTGTCTGGGCCTGGCCGCGCTGGGTCAGGGGAAAGCCGTCAAAGGTGGTTATGAGGGACGAGGGCACGCCCGGGGTGCGCATCAGGATGGCCGGCACCGCTCCGCCGAAATAGCCGCCGCAGTAGACCCCCAGCAAAAGGGACAGGGCCACGTCCGGATGGAGGGAAAAGGTGAAGGGCAGCAGGACCACCATGCCCACCATGGGGCCGATGCCCGGCAGGATGCCGACCACGATGCCCACAAAGGCCCCGAAGACCAGGGCGCCCAGGTTGGCCAGGGTCAGGGCGGCTTGAATACCATCAATCATGTTGGCCCACATGGGTTACTCCAAAAACCAATCAAAAATCAGGGGGGTGGGGAAAAAGACACCCAGGAAGTGTTTAAAAACCAGAACCACCAATCCGGTGATTATCACCGGTATCAGAATCAACCGCAGGGGACCGCGGTGTCCGGCCAGGCGGAGCCCCACCGCCAGAAAGGCCAGGGCCGAAATCTCCAGACCGATGACCTGGACGCCCACCAGGCTCAGGCAAAGCAGGGTCAGAACGATCATAGTTTTTAAGGGAAAGCCCTCGCCGTCCAGATGCCAGGAGGCGCCCTGGGGGGGCTTTATCATTCTCAGGCAAGCCGGCAGGGAGGCCAGAATCATCATGGCCAGGATTATTATGGGAAAGATGAGGGGCCCTTTGTAAAACGGATCAGGGCCCTCGGTGTCCACGTTCCAGGGTGAGGTGATCAGGGTCAGGGCGGCGAAGGCGCCGATGACCACTGCCAATAGATCATGGGCGCGGCTTTCCAGGGGAGGCTGGTCGGTCACGGTATGTCCTTTGCCAGGGCCGGACCGGGAGGGGCTCCCGGTCCGGATCGCAGCTGTTACTTGATAACGCCCAGTTGTTTCATGATCTCGCCGAAAGCGGCCAGTTCGCTGTCCATCTGCTTGCGGGCTGCGGCCGGGCCGGTAGGATGGGCGATGACACCGACCTTGGCGATCACGTCTTGGATCTCGGGCATGGCCATGACCTTGAAGAAGACCTCGCTCAGCCTGGTGACGATCTCATCCTTGGTTTTGGCTGGGACAAAGGCGCCGAACCAGATGGAGTAGGGGTCGCCGTAGCCCTGTTCCTTGACCGTGGCTACGTCAGGATACAGGGGCAGCCGGTCGGGCAGCATGCAGGCCAAAAGCTTCATCTTGCCGGATTCCACATAATCGCGCAGGCCCGGAGTGGAGAAGGTGATGACGTCGGCGTCGCCTTTGACCACCAGCAGGGGATTCAGTTTCTTGTAGGCGGTCTCTTTCCACTTGAACCCGCCGATTTTGGCCACGTTCATGGCGATCAGAGTGGGCACCGCCCCCAGGCCCCAGTGGGCCAGCTTGAGCTCGTTCTTTTTGCCGTATTCCACCAGTTCCTTTAGGTTGTTGTAGGGCGCGTCGGCCCGGACGGCCAGGGTAAAGGGCGAGGACCAGATCAGCCCCAGGGGCTTGAGGTCCTGGTTCTTGTAAGGCGTTTTCCCCCGCAGAACCTGGGTGATCATGGGGCCGATGGAGATCAGGCCCATGGTGTATCCGTCGGGGCGGGCCTGGGCCAGCTCGTTGGTGGCCAGGACCGCACCGCCGCCGGGCTTGTTGACCACCTTGACCGGGACTCCAAGCTCCTTGGACATGTGGGGGGCCATGGCCGTGGCGACCATGGTCGAGGGGTCGTTGCCCGCCGGCCAGGGTATAATAATCTGGATTGGTTTTTTGGGCCAGTCGGCCGCGGCCGGGCCGGCGGCAAAACAAACCATGACAGCCATAATCATCAATACAACAAATGATCTACGAAACATTTCGTGCCTCCGTGCAGGAGTTGGCGGTTTACTCCCCGGAGGGATCAGACGGAATCGCCAGGGTGTGGAACGATCCCGTTTGCCACCGGGTGATTGCGTATTTCGGATTAATGGTATATGTTAGCCCATTATTAAGTCAACACCTATCTATCATCTTTTTGAACACGGGTCTCGGCTGGGAATAAGCATAGCGATAGCAGGGGTATAATGGAATTTACTTCAGTGAAAAGCGTTAGAACGTCGGAAACGGTTCTGGAGCAGCTCAAGCAGGCCATAGTCAGCCGTGAATTTCCTCCGGGCAGCAAGCTGCCCTCGGAGCGGGAACTGACCGCGGCTTTTCAGGTCAGCCGGGTGGTGGTAAGGGAGGCCATCCGGGCTCTGGAAATGTCCGGATTCGTGACCATCCGCCAAGGCCCCCTGGGCGGGGCCTATGTCCGGGAACTGGGCTTTGAGCGCCTGATCGAGTCTTATGCCGACCTGTTCATGGTCGGCCGCCTCTCGGCCGCCGACCTGGTCCAGGTCCGGCTTTACATTCAGCCCGAGGTGGCCCGCCTGGCCGCCTTGAACTCCGACCAGGCAACCAGGGAGCGGCTGGTCGAGGCCCTGGAGTATGAACAGGTGCCGACCACAGATCACGGCGAGTGGGTCAAGCGAAACCAGGCCACCGATTATGTCCTGGTGGAGATGTGCGGCAACCAGCTCTACCGGGCCATTATGGAGCCGCTGCTGGAATTGTTCAAGGATCTGGTCCTGGTGCTCAAACCCCGCCGGACCGTGATCCACGATTTCAGGGAGCACCAGGCCATTGTGGAAGCGGTTCTGTCCGGCGACGGCGAAGCCGCGGCCGAAGCCATGCGGGCCCATCTGGCCCATCTGGGCGACCACCTTATAAACCTCGAAAGGGATTACCGGTTGGCGAAAGGTCTAGCCGTGGACGGCTGGGCTGACTGAACGATTGCCATCCGCCGGCGGATCTGGCATCGGCCGATGGATTTCGCCAGCGGTCTTTCCTGTTCCGGGGCTGGCCCTGATTTATCCGGAAACAGGTTTCCACCCGTAGCGGCTATTTGTTAGGATGAGGAATGCCTGATTCAGCCATGGGAGGAAGTTCGCCGGACCCGCCCCGGGACCAGACCTTGGAGCTGATGAGGGGCCTGGCCATAGTCGGAGTCCTGGTTATCCACACCTTTTACCGTTTTGCCGAACCCGGCGCGGAGCGTATCGCCTTTGCCCTGCCCGCGCTCATCGCCCGGCCCTGCATTGCCCTGTTTCTGTTCTGTTCCGGATACTTCGCCCGGATGGGGGGGAGTACCGAAAAATTCCGCTATCGACTCAGACGCCTGATCCTGCCCTATCTTTTCTTTTCCCTGTTCGCCTATCCTTTTAAGGAAGCGGTGGGCATTCCCTTTGAGACGGCCCTGATCCCCCTGGATCTTGTTCTGGGCAACACCATGGGCATCTATTACTATGTCCTGGTCATCTTCTACATCCACCTCCTGGAGTGGCTGCTGAGCAGAAAGGGTATTCTGCCCAAACATCTTTACCTGGTCTTTTTCATCTTCCTGGCCCTGAATTTCCTGTTCACCAGCCTGTTCGATCCCCTCTGGGCCAAGTTCGGGGGACCGGGCCGCTACCACCTCTTTATTATCTGGCGTTCGCCCTTTATCTGGCCCTGTTTCTTTTTCCTGGGCACGGTGGCGCGAACCGGCGGCCTGCGCTCCTGGGCCGGCCGCAACCGGGCTCTGCTTTTTTGGCTCTGGCTGGCCGGAGCGGCGGCCATCTGCCTGGTGTTCATCAGCGGCATCTACCCCACCAGAACCCCGGCCTTTCTGGGCTACAATTCGCCCCTGGGCACGGTCTACTCCCTGGCCGCCATCTTCTTTCTCCTGACCTTCAACTCCTGTCCCGGCTGGCTGAAAAGTCTGAGCCGGTTGAGCTACCCCGTCTACCTCTCCCACATTTTTTTCGTCTACACCTGGCGTTGGCTGATCCGGGAGTATGTGGACCAGCCCTCGGCCTGGTTGGGGCCCCTGGGCCTGCCACTGGCCCTGGCCGGTTCCCTGGGGGTCTACTGGCTGGCCCGGATTGCTCTGGGCCCCAGGTCCAAATGGGTCGTTGGGGCCTGATCCGCCTTCCGGAGCAAACCCCTAACTCACACCGGTCAGGATTCAAGTTGAGGGATTGGTCCGCCTAACCGGCTTCCGACCCTTGGGCCGCCTTGCCGGTCTTTGGGTCAAAGTGGCCGGGCGGGGGCAGGGTTCTTTTTCTGGTACTGAAGGCGATGGACCCGGTGGGGCAGACATCCCGGCAGGTATAGCAGGCAAAACAGTCGGGGATGGTCTTTGTGTCTCTTTTGAGAATGGCCTCCATGACCGTGGAGGGGCAGGCCAGAGCGCACTTTTGGCAGGCGATGCAGGTCTCGTAATCCACGCTGATCTTGACCCTGCTGAACTTCTCCACCACCCACCCGGCCAGGCCGAAGGGGCAGAAGAGATGGCACCAGGGACGGTAGACGAACAGGGAGGCCAGGAAAAGAAGCCCTACAAAGACGGCTCCGGCCGCACCGAGACGGGCCGGCTTGAAGATTTTGAAAGGATCCACCCACTCGATGATGTCCAGCCCCCAGGCAAAGGCGCCCAGGGTGAACACCCCCAGAAAGACCGTCCGGACGGTGTTGGTCAAGGCAAAGGACGGTTTGTAAAAACGGTGGATAACGGCCTTTCCCTTACCGGTGCGGTTAAGCCTGAAGATCAGATCCTGGAGGGTCCCCAACTGGCAGCCCCAGGCGCAGATGTACTTGTTGGCCAGAAAGACGATGACCAGAAAGATCCCCAGAGCGATCATCCTGGGGGGAAAGACGGCCGAGGCCGTGGCGTAGAGGTGGATGGCGTCCTTGACCGTGCCCATGGGAGAGGGGTCTGAGCCCATGACCACGCCGAACACGGCCACGGCCGCGAGCAGCAGGCCTTTTCTCAGACCGGGAGCTATGGGCTGTTTTCTAATTAAGACGAAAAGGCCGATCAACCAGATGAACCACAGGCCGAACTTGAGCGGGATTTTCAACCAATTTTTGGAGGCGTGCTCCTGGCTCAAGGCCAGTTTGCGTTTGACCAGGGCCGCAACCTGGTCCGCGGTTCCGAAGTCGGATATTTTTTTGTCCAAATCCGCCCTGGTCTTGAGGCCGAAAATATCCTTTAGAACAGGGTTGGCCAGACCGTTTGCCTGTCCGAACTGGCCCAGGCTCATCCCGCCGTCCACGACAAGCTCTTTCAGCTCTATCTTCTCTTCGGTCGGCCCGGTCCACAATTTGTTGGACGCCAGGGACAGGACCACCACGGCGGTTGTGAGCAGAATTAAGTATAAGACGGGTTTGAAGCCGCTTTTTTCCTTCACCTCAGAGCCTCCCTTTGTCCGGAGTCGCACGGCCGGGCTTTACCGCGCCAGCGGCCGATATCCCACGGTTCCAATTGGTCTTGAAAAAGAAGGATAACTTCCTCGATGGTTTTTCCGCCTCCTGGTTGGGGTGGTCCCCTTGCATCCAGAAGTGATCTCAATGATACCGTGGTCATACCGGAAAAGCGAGCCTTGCCCAACCGGCCTGTTGCCTGAATTTTTCAAACTCTATTTAAGCCCCGCCGCCTTAATTTTTCCGAGGGATCGCGGTTTGATTTTTCGCCGATAATTTTTCCTTATTTATCCAATGATCGGACCAAACATGATGAGCTTATCCGACGGTAGGATGTTTCTCCAAAACGGGACATGATTATAAAATAATATATTAATGAATAAATAAAATAGTTACTGAAAAACAATTCGATGGTTTGGAATTTTTATTGACGCCCTCTCTCTAATAAAGTACATGAATGGTAGCAAATAATAAGGCTGATCATCATCATGTTAGTTCCAGTAAAGCAAAACAGGGTCACCGAGGACATCGTTCGCCAGATCGAGCGGGCCATTGTAAGCCACCGCCTCACTCCTGGCGACCGCATCCAGACCGAACGGGAACTGCAGAAAACATTCCAGGCCAGCCGGGGAGCGGTTCGGGAGGCTCTCAGCATTCTCCGCCAAAAAGGCATGATCGAGATCCGGCGCGGCGGTAAAGGCGGGGCTTACGTCAAGCAGGTGGGCATCGATCAGGTCAGCGAAGGGTTGGCCTTTTTGATCAAGTACCGCAAAGTCGCCTTTCAGGAGTTGGCCGAGTTCCGGGTGGCCCTGGAGGGGCTGGCCGCGGGCCTGGCCGTGGAACGGGCGGCCCCTGAGGATATCGCCGGGTTGAAATCGCTCCTGGAAGAGATGAAGCTCAATATGGAGGCCGGGGAAGCCAGTTTGATGGAATTTTATTCCTGCGAAAGAAAGATGCACGAGCTTCTGGCCAAGATGTCGGGCAACACCCTTATCGAGTGGACTCTGCAAACCATCCATCTGAACCTGGATGCTTATGCGGAGCTCCACCTGTGGGAAAAAAACGGACCGCGGCAGCTTTATGGCGAATGGTCCGAGATCGTCAAGGCCATTCAAAACGGGGAGGGCGTCATGGTCACCTCCCTGGTCAGAAGTCACGTTGTCCGGAGCAACCAGGTGCTCAAAGAGGGGGCCCGGAGATTCGGTCTGAGTTCCAAAGACTTGGGCAGAATGATACTGAAGTGAGTCGAGCTCTTGATCCACGCCGTCGTGTTTGGGAAAGGGAACCAGTTCTAATCTTCGGCCTTTTATCATAACCACGGATGAGGACGCACCATGTCGTTCAAGCCGGTCCACGGTTGAGCGGTGCAGATATAAATTCAAAAGGAAGCCCAGAGGATGGATATTCCGGTATCGCAGGTAATGGAGGAGATGAGGCGGACCAAGCCTCTGAACGAAGCGGAGCTTGGCTTTGGACGATACTTCTCCGATCACATGTTCATGATGGATTATGACGAGAACTCGGGCTGGACCAAGGCCCGGATTGAGCCCTACGGCGTTCTGCCCCTTGAAGCCGCCGCAGCGGTGTTTCACTACGCCCAGGAGGTTTTCGACAACCATAAGGTTTTCAGAAGGGCCAACGGGAAGCTGGCCATGTTCAGGATTAATGATTACCTGAACCGTTTTGCCCACTCCGCAGAGCGGATGTGTATGCCCGCTCCGCCTCGGGACGTCCGTCTGGAAGGGCTTAAAAAGCTGATCCGCCTGGATCGGGACTGGGTCCCCTCCGCCCCCATGACGGCCTTGAATGTGCGCCACGCCATGATCGCCACGGAGCCTTTCCTGGGGGTCAGGCCGGCCAGGGAATTCCGTTTCTTCATCATCACCGGCCCGGTGGGCGCCTACTATGCCGGGGGGTTCGCCCCGGTCAAGATCCTGGTCGAGGATAAATATGTCCGGGCCGCCCCCGGAGGGGTCGGCCAGGCCAAGACGGGCGGTAACTACGCGGCCGGCCTGAGAGCCCAGAGCGAGGCCCAGGCCAAGGGCTTTTCCCAGGTTCTGTGGCTGGACGCCAAGGAGCGGAGCTACATTGAAGAGGTGGGGGCCATGAACATCTTCTTCAAGTTCAAGAACGAGCTGGTCACCCCGCCGCTTACCGGGACCATCCTGCCCGGGGTGACCCGGGATTCCATAATCACCCTGGCCCGGTCCCTGGGGCAGAGGGTCGCGGAGCGTCCGGTGAGCATCCAGGAGGTTTTCCAGGCGGCCGATTCGGGCGATCTGGAGGAGATTTTCGGGACCGGAACCGCGGCCGTGGTTTCCCCGGTGAGCTGCCTGGCCTACCAGGGACGGGAGGTGACCGCCTCTGACGGACAGCCTGGTCCCCTGGCTCAGAGGCTGCTCAAGGAATTGACTGATATCCAGTACGGCCTTGCTCCCGATCCTTACGGCTGGGTGGACCTGATCGATTGAAAAGAAAGGCGGCCCCGATCCGCAGCAGGGCGGCGGTTCGTTGCAAGATAGAGGTTAGAATTTGTTTTGTCGAACAAACACAATCACTTATTAAGATGGATGCGAGGAGGAAGAGTTGAGAAAGTTTATCACGATAACATTAGCGGTCATGCTTTGTTTGGGACTCGGCGTTACCGCCCAAGCTGATATTCAGGTGGGCTGCATATTTCCCATGACCGGAACCATCGCCTTTATCGGCGAGGCCATGACTCAGGGAACCCAGCTGGTGGTGGACGAGATCAACGCCCAGGGCGGAATCAACGGGGAAAAGATAGTCCTCAAGATCGAAGACAGCCGAAGCGACCCCAAGGAAGCCAACAACGCCGTGGCCAAAGTGTTGGAGGTGGACAAGATCAGAATCCTCTTGGGTCCGGCCCGGAGCGGTTCGGTTCTGGCCTCCACTCCCCTGGTTGACAAAGCCAAGGCGGTGCTCATGGCTCCTGTCTCCACCCATCCCGACGTGCCCAAGGCCGACAAGGGCATCTTTCGGACCTGCCCCAGCGACGGCGCCCAGGGCGCGGTCGGCGCGGTGTTCGCTAAGGAACTGGGCCTCAAACGGGTGGCCGTTATTTACAAGAACGACGATTACGGCAAGGGGCTGGCCGATGTCTTTTCGGCCAAGGCCAAGGAACTGGGCATCGACATTCCGCTCATGGTCAAGTATTCGCCCAAGGACCAGGATTTCAGGACCCAGTTGACCAAGATCAAGGCTAAAAAAGTCGACGGCCTCTACATTGTGGCCAACATGCAGACCCCCAATATCGTCAAGCAGGCCAAGCTGCTGAAACTGAAAGCCACCCTGATCGGGGCCGAAGGCACCAAGGACCCCCAGATCCTGAAGCGGGCCGGCCAGGACATGGAAGGTATGTGGTGCACCTCACCGCCTTACTGGGATGAGTCCCCGGATCCGGCCACCCAGAAATTCGTCAAGGCCTTCAAGGCTAAATATCCGGACAAGGAACCCCGCATGTTCGCCGCCATGGCCTATGACGGCATGCTGGCCCTGGGCGAGGCCATGAAGGCCCAGGGGAGCGACCCCATGAAGATCCGGGAAGGCCTCCTGGCCCTCAAGGATCTGCCCGGAGCCACCGGAGCCATCACCATGCTGCCCAACGGCGACGTGGAGAAGCCCTTTGCCGTCTTTAAAGTCGAAAACGGCAAGTATGTCTTTAAGAAATTCATGAAGTAGCAGACCACACGGATCTCCGGCCCTGAGGGGCCGGAGATCCGGCCCCTCAGGGAAGATAAAGATGAGTGAATTCCTTCAGCAACTGGTCAACGGCCTGACCGTGGGCAGCACTTACGCGTTGATGGCTCTGGGCTATACCATGGTGTACGGCATTCTGATGTTCATCAACTTTGCCCATGGCGAAATATACATGTTCGGCGCCTTTTTCGGCTGGCTGTTGTTGGTCCAATGGCATATTCCCCTTATCCCGGGCATTCTTTTGACCGTGCTTGCCGTGGCTTTTCTGGGTGTGGTTATTGAAAAAATCGCCTACCGTCCCCTGCGCCACGGCAGTAGGTTGGGTCCTCTGATCACGGCCATCGGGGTCTCCATCATCCTTCAGAACCTGGCTGCTCTTCTGTTTGGATCCGACCCGGTGCCTTTTCCCCTGCCGGAGTCGATGGAGCGCAACGTCTATGAGATTGGCGATGTCATAGTCGATTCCCTTCAGATCTGGATCTTCGGTGTCTCCCTGGTCGTCATGGTCGCCCTGGACCTGTTCATAAACAAGACCAAAATGGGCAAAGCCATGCGGGCCACCAAGATAAACAAAGACGTGGCTCCCCTGATGGGCATCAATCTGGATACGGTCATCTCCATGGTTTTCGCCATCGGCTCGGGCATCGCGGCCATGGGCGGGATAATGGTCGGGGTCTACTATAATTCAGCCTACCCGACCATGGGCTTCATGCCCGGCCTGGTGGCCTTTACCGCGGCGGTGCTGGGCGGCATCGGCAATATCCGGGGGGCCATGCTCGGGGGCATGATCATCGGCGTCCTGGAATCGCTGGGCGCGGCCTATATCTCCACCGGATTCAAACAGGGCATCGCCTTTATCGTCCTTATCTTCGTCCTGTTGTTCAGGCAGGAGGGACTCTTGGGTAAGGTCGAACGGGAGAAGGTCTGAGGAATAGACTGCCATGGAAGCATACATCGCGCATCTTTTAATAATCATCGGCATCTTCGCCATCCTGACCATGGGGCAGAACATTATTCTGGGCTATACCGGGCTGTTTGGTATCGCCCAGGCAGGATTTTACGGCATCGGGGCCTACACCTCGGCCCTGATGGTCCTTAAACTGGGGCTCCCCTTTTGGCTGGCCATCATCGGGGCCGGAATCATGGCCGGGCTGATCGGCTGGCTTTTGGGGCTGTGTACCATGCGCCTGGGCGGGGACTACTTTTGTATCGCCACCCTGGGCTTTGTGGTCATTATGAGGCAGGTTCTGCTCAACTGGGAAAGCCTGACCAGGGGGGCCTTCGGCCTGACCGGCATTCCCCGGCCGGAGCTTTTCGGGTTCTCCTTCGATTCCCGGCTGGCCTACTGCTGTCTGGTCTGGGCGGTGGTCCTGGGCTTAAGCGTGATGATGAACAACATCGGCGAATCCAGATTGGGGCGGGCCTTCAAGGCCATCAGGGACAACGAAATCGCGGCTTTGGGCATGGGCGTGAACAACGTTCAGGTCAAGGTCATCGCGGTGGCCCTGGGGTCGGCCTATGCCGGTCTGGCCGGGTCGCTTTACGCCCATTACGCCGGTTATATCGAGCCCTCCGCCTTCACCATGATGGAGACCATCATCGTCCTATGCATGGCCGTTCTGGGCGGCATGGGATCGGTCAGCGGTTCCATCCTGGGCGCGGCCATTCTCACCGCTGTGCCGGAGCTGCTCCGCCTGATGGGCGTGACCGGGACCCTTTCCATCTACCGCCAACTGCTTTATGGCGTAATCCTGGTGGTGGCCATCCTGGTGCGGCCCCAAGGGGTTATGGGCAAGGTGGAGTTCCGGCCCCTGGCCCTGTTCAAGGGCGGGCGGTTGACCAGGGATGTCTGAACCGGCGATCAATCGCCGGACAATGATAAGGAAACAAAGCAGAATGGCTCCTCTTCTGGTTGCAGAGAAAATTACCAAGAGATTCGGCGGGGTCTGCGCCCTGAACAAGGTGGATATGGCCTTGGAACAGGGTGATATTTTCGGCCTGATCGGTCCCAACGGCGCGGGAAAGACCACCTTCTTCAATATGATCACCTTCATGGATACGGTGACTGAAGGCAGAATCATTTTCCGGGAAGAGGAGGCCAAAAATTGGAAAGCCTTCCAGGTCACGGAAAAAGGTATTGCCCGGACCTTCCAGAACATCCGCCTTTTTCACGATCTGTCCGTGTTGCAGAACGTAATGGTCGGCCGCCATTGCCGGACCAGATCCGGCCTTATCGGCGGAGCCTTCAAGACTCCTGCGGCCAGGCGCGAGGAGGCGCTTATTCACACCGATGCCCTGGAGTATCTGGATTTCGTGGGCCTGTCCGGTTTCGCCGACCAACGGGCCGGCAGCCTGCCCTATGGGGAACAGAGGCGCCTGGAAATCGCACGGGCCATGGCCACGGAGCCCAAGCTGATCCTGCTGGATGAACCTGCCGCGGGGATGAACCCTCAGGAGACCAAGGCCCTTATGCAGCTGATTCTCAGCATCAGGGACAAGGGCCTGACCATCCTTCTGATTGAGCACGATATGAAGGTGGTTATGGGTATCTGCGACCGGATAATGGTTTTGAACTTCGGCCAGAAAATCGCCGAAGGCAGGCCGGAGGAGATCCAGAAAAACCCAAACGTTATCGAGGCTTATCTCGGAGTCGAGGGCTGACCTATGCTCAAACTGGAAAAAATAAGCACTTTCTACGATAAGATACAGGCTCTCAACGAGATCAGCCTGGAGGTTGCAAAAGGCGGCATCGCCACCCTGATCGGAGCCAACGGGGCCGGCAAGAGCACTACCCTTAAGACCGTCGTGGGCTGGACTCCGGCCGCTTCGGGGCGGGTTCTGCTCAAAGGCGAGGATATCACCCGTGTTCCCTCCCACAAGATCGTGGAGCGGGGGGTGGCCCTTGTGCCGGAAGGCCGTGAGGTTTTCGGCGACATGACTGTTTTGGAAAATCTGGAGATGGGGGCCTTTTTAAGAAAAGACAAAAAAAAGATTAAAACAGACATGGACTGGGTCTACAGTCTGTTCCCGGTTCTGGCCGAGAGAAGGAAACAGAAATCCAAATCCCTCAGCGGCGGAGAGCAGCAGATGCTGGCCATCAGCCGGGGCTTGATGAGTTCCCCGGATCTGATGCTCTTGGACGAACCTTCTCTGGGTCTCGCCCCCAGGATGGTCCAGACCATATTCGATACCCTGGTGGAGATCAACAAACAGGGGGTGACCCTGTTCCTGGTGGAGCAGAACGCTCTGATGGCCCTCAAGATGTCTCAGACCGGCTACGTCCTGGAAAAGGGGGTGGTCACCCTGGAAAACTCCAGCCAGGCCCTTCTGGAGGACGAGAAGGTCAAGATGACCTATCTGGGCCTGGATTGATCCGTTAGCCGCTTTTCATCTATTTATCCGGCTGCTCCGGCTGATCTCCCCGACCGGAGGGCCGGGCTTGACCTGCCTGCCCCAGGCGCTCAATCTTTTGGGGCGCTCCCGATTTTTCCCCCCTTCCCTGGCTTATCCGTCCGCAATCGTAGTATAATTATCTATTGGTTGGAGAGGAGGTCTGAATGCCGGGATCATGGATCAACAAAAGGCCTGGGGAACCGGAATTAAAAAAAATTCTGGAAGATCATAAAACCTGGTTGTATTCGCGTGGACAAAGCGGGGTCAGAGCAGTTCTCCGGGAGGCCCGTCTGGCCAAATCCGCCTTGACCAAGGTCGATCTCAGGGTGGCCGATCTGAATAAAGCATTCCTGGCCAAGGCCAATCTCATGGGGGCCCACCTGACCAAGGCCTTTCTCAGAGAGTCGGACCTCACCGGCGCGGTCCTGACCGAGGCCGACCTGAGAGGGGCGGATCTGAAAGGCGCTGTCATGAGGGCGGCGGTGCTCAGGGCGGCAAGGCTGGAAGAGGCGGACCTGAAGGACGCCGACCTGACCGGGGCCGACCTGACCGGAGCCGACCTGAGCGGGGCCGACCTCCAGGGGGCCGACCTGACCGGAGCCGATCTGACCATAGCCATGCTCAAGGGAGCCGACCTGAGGGGAGCCAACTTAACCGAGGTCGACCTGAGGGGGGCCGATCTGACCAGGGCGGATCTCAGAGAGGCACGCCTGGAAGGCGTTGATCTGGCCCTTACCCAGAGGCAGGACACCAGAATATCAGATTCCGAAAGTCTAAATGAGACAAAAGGGTTGGAAGATGTGATCGGGTTTGTTTTTGAGCAGGAACCGATCGCTGATAAACCCGCTCAGGAACAGCAACAGGCCCCGGTCCGGTCCTCCAGCCCGGAAATGAACGAGGTCACCATCCGTTTCCCGGAGAGCTACGGCCCGGCCCAGCTGGCTCAGATGCTGGTCTATCTGACGATGATGAACGAAGGTCTGCGTCTGATTCTGACCACCCCTTTCCACGATCTCAAAGATCTTTTAAACGAATTCACCCGGCCCGAGATTTTCAACCAGTTCCAGGACGAGCACTCTCTTAAACTGGTTCCGTTTCAGGCCAGAGCCATCGATGCGGTCATGAAGGGGCGTAAAGGCGGGCGGCTCTTGGCGGACGCCCCGGTAGACTATAACGCCCCGGAGCTGTGGCGAAAATCTTATACAACCGAAAATCTCCAGAAACAGCAGGAGGTGATCAAACAGGGGCTGAACGACGTCATGCCCATTCTGCAGTCGGAGAACATACCTCAGACCACCAAGTCCAAGGCGGCCAAGGTCGTGGAAAAGTATCTGGACGCCCTGGAGGGCGTTGCCGATAAGATCAGTAAAAAAGAAGTGAAGGTCGATGCCGCCCTGACCGCTTATTTGTATACTATCAATAAAATAGAAAAAATGAGCCAACAGATGGGCGGTCTGGAGATCATTAATCAGGACGGTGAAACGCTGCTGGGACGCCAGGAACAGGAACAGGAGCAGGAGGACGAGTTCAAAACTCCAACCGAAGAATAACAACAGCGCCGCCGAGCAGGACCGGGAAAATCCTCTACACTCGCCCCAGGCCCGAATCTTGTACGCCAGGAAAACAGTTGACAATTAAAAAATATTATCGATATGATAACTATAGGCAGCTTGAGGTGTATTGATGGTATAAATAATATACCAATATGTAAAAGCAACGCAAAATAAGAGGGCTTCGGAAATTAAAAAAAGACGCGGATCCGGATCGATCCAGGGTCGGAGCTGAAAATAGAAAGTGAATCATAGGTTGCGGTAACCAAGGCGGCGGATCACCCTGGTTTCTCGAATCCAGCGGTAACGGGAAAGTGCTGATGACCACATCTCCGCTTCCGGAAAAGAATTCGACCCGATCAGTCAACCAGCCAGGACCATCCGGTAAAATCCATGTCTGAAAATAGTTTTGCCTATTTTCGTATCTTCTTCAGCCAGTTCCGGGTTGGGGACAAACTTCCGTGCGATATATACACCAATACCGAGACGGGCAAGAGCCGGCTTTTAGGGAAAGGTACATTCCTGTCGGAACCGCTATTCGCCTCGCTCCTGGACGCCCAGGAGCTTCTTTTTATCAAAACGGAAGATCTAGTCAAATATCACAGCTTTGTCCAGACCAGCCTGTCGGATTTTCTGGAAGACCAGACCATCGACATGGCCACCAAATCAAAAAAAGTATACGAGGTTGCTTCCCAAACCCTGAAAGCCCTTTTCGAACAGCCGACAGGGGAAAATATGGAGCAGGCCAAGGAGGTGGTGCACAAAACCACCGACCTTATTTTTAAGTCGGAGGAGGCCAGGAAAACCCTGTTTTCCCTGGCCGGACATGACTACTACACCTACACCCATTCCTGCAATGTGGGCATTTTCGGAACGGGTCTGGCCAAGGCCCTCATGGGCGGGATGGAAACCAACCGCGCCCGCAAATTGGGCCTGGCCTTTTTCTTCCACGATATCGGCAAGATTGAAATAGATCCGGAGATAATCCAAAAACCCGGTCCGTTGACCCATTTGGAATGGGCGGAGATGAAGAAACATCCCCGCCTGGGGTTGAAACTGCTGAAAAAATTCAACCTTCTCACTTCCGAGGCCCGGGATGTGGTGCTTCAGCACCATGAGAAACTGGACGGCACGGGATACCCGGAAAAATTATCCGGGCCGGAGATCCACCCCTTTGCCCGCATGTGCACGGTGGTGGATGTCTTCGACGCCCTGACCTCCGAGAGATCCTACCGCCATAGAAGCAGCCCTTTTGAAGCCTGCAAGATTATGCGCAACGAGACCTACAAGTGTTTCGACCCCAAAATACTGGATGTTTTTATCCACCTGCTGGCCGCCTCCCCCAACTGAACCGTCACGGCGGTGCAGTCAGAGCATTTCGACCCTGTTTCTCCCCTCTTTTTTGGCTTTGTAGAGAGCCTTGTCCGCCCTGGCCAGAACCGACTGGGCATCGGGATCCATTTCCTGGACCTGGGCCACCCCCAGAGAGATGGTTACGGGAACATCCCGGCCCCGGTGCAGAAACTCGGTTACCTCTATGGCCTGGCGGAGTTTCCGGGCTACTTCAAGGGCGTTGGGTCCGATGGTTTCGGGCATGATCACGGCGAACTCCTCTCCGCCGTAGCGGCCCATTATATCAGTGCTCCTGAGAAGGGGGGAGAAGCGGGATACCAGTTCCTTTAAGACTGCGTCCCCGGCCGGATGACCGAAGGTGTCGTTCACCCTTTTGAAATGATCGATATCTATCATGATCAGGGACCAGGCGCGGCCGTAACGCTGGAACCGGTTCATCTCAGAGGCCATGTGCTTCTCCAGGCCGCCCCGGTTCAGGGCCCCGGTCAGGGGATCCTGATGAAGCTTGGCCCGGAGAGCCTGGTTCTCCTGGTTGGTTTTGTCAACCGCCTGGTTGGTCTCCTCTATCTTCAATCGCAGGCAGTCCAGTTCGTTTTCCAGGCTGCCGATCAGGGAGGTGTCTCTTTTCTGCTTTTCCTCCATGACCGTTTTCAGAGAGGAAAGCCTGGTGGCGACCATCTGCCGCAGTTCCTCCAGCTGGGTGGAGCGTCTGGCCTTGGTGGTGAACTTCTCTATCTGGCTTAAAAAATCGCTTCTAAAGGCGTTTTCGTTCCGGGTCCAGTTACGGGTGTGGTCCAGGGAGAGCATGAGATGGTTTTCAATCTCGGAGAGGCGCTGGGCCATTTCGGCGATAAATACGGCCGCCTCCTGCCGTTCCTCGTGGACCAGATGGGCGTAGGTGTGGATGATCTGGGTGATCCTGGGCCGGAGGGAGAAAAGGTGGTCCAGGTCGTCGGAATTTCTGATCTCCAGGGTTACCCGGCCCATGAGAAGCATATACTCCGGCCCCAGATCCAGGTCGAATTCCTTTAAGAGATCCAAGTAGGTCTGCTTGACTTTTTCCAGGGCGGAGTCGGCCCTGACCTCGGTCGGTTTTGAGCCGGGCTTGAAAAGTCTGCCCAGGCCGTGGCCCCCGGTTCCCTTTTTACCCTCCGTGCCTTCTTGGAGAATGCGGTTCTTAACTTCTCTGAGCCTGTTTTCCAAGTCTTCCGCCTGAATTCCTTCCAGCAGTCCGGTCTTGAACTCGCCGAGAGCCGTGGACAATTCATCGCCCTGATCTGCACCGGATAAACGGAGCAGGGTCAGAATGGCCCTGCGGGAAAAATCGTCCCTCTGGGAGGCTCTTTCCTCCGCTTCCTCCAGGCGTCTGAGCAGTTCCCGTTTTTGCTTGGACAGCCGTTCCAGTTGGCCGGAATCGCCCGATTCTCCGGATTTAGGCTCCGGGGACAGGAGAAGCTCGGTCAGCTCGGTTTTCTGGGTCAGAGAGGCGGTTATAGCCTCGGTGGAGAGCTTCTCGCCCCGGTCGGCCATCTCTTTCAAAGACTGGATCATCGCTTCGGCCAACCGGTTGAAAAGCAAGTTTGCTCTTTCGGGAGAATCTGTTCCACCAACCATTTTAAAAGGCCTCCTCCGCCTATAATAAAACCAACCATATAGCAAACAAGGTGATCAAACGTGATTCGCCGATCCTATCATGGCTCCCGAAAGCTGAGAAAAGCCAGCCCATTCTTCCGGCCAGCGCACTCTCCTTATGATATACCGGTACAGCCTCAAGGGCATGCAAAAAACCGGCCGTAAGCCCGTTGTTTGGCCTGGTCTGTTTTGCTTGACCGGAGTGGTTGATCACTTAAGGGTTGTGAGCGAGGGCGGGCGGATCGGCCCCGGATCAAAGGTAAGGGAGAGGAACCGGCCGGGACCGCATTATTCCACTTATAATTATCGATATTAAACGAATTGTTGATCGGGCAAACACGCTCCCCTATACCCATCCGGCCAGGGTGGACAGGCCACGATGATGGAACAGGATACGGCTGTTTCTGCCCCAGCGTATGACTCCGCCGATGATCACCACTGGTCTCTGCCCACTTTCCCATTGCGGATTTATCCGGTGGAAGCTCGAAGGAACAAGCCTGCCAGGGGGCCTGAACCAGTTCCTACGCTGGATGATGCGCTTGACAGGAACTATCGAGGGCGGCTATTCATGGGCAGGGAAGGGGGCGAAACGCTCCGGAGAGGTCGACCCGATTTTTCCATTCACAACATGCAGTTCCAATTAGTTTTTTTATGGGGGGCTATATGGATGCGGTTTTTTTTAACGGCCGGATAAACACCTTTGATCCTGAATCCAGAGTCCTCCAGGCCGTGGGCGTGGCCGGAGGGCAGATCTCCGCCCTGGGCGACAGCGATCAGGTCCGCTCCCTGGCCGGGTCCGGGACCAGGATGGTGGACCTAAAAGGGGCGTCGCTTTTCCCCGGCTTTATCGACTGCCACAACCATTTGATGATCTTCGCCTATCTGCTTAATGGGTTGGATCTCTCCTCCCCGGCCGTGGGCGGCATTCAGGACATGAAGGGCCTGGTAAAGGAGGCGGTCCAGGTAACGGCCCCCGGAGATTGGATCCGGGGCTCCCGCTTTGCCGAGTACTGGCTCAAGGAGAACCGCTACCCCACCAAGTTCGACCTGGACCCTGTTTCGCCGGACCATCCGGTGATCTTCTACCATACCTCCTTTCACGCCTGCGTGCTCAACAGCCGGGCCTTGGAAAAGCTGGGCCTTACAAAGGAATCTCCGGTTCCGGAAGGCGGCATAATTGAAAAGGACCCCCGGACCGGGGAGCTGACCGGCGTTCTGCACGACTCGGCCATGATGGAGGCGGCCTTTACCAGATTGTTCAACCAGGACCTGGAAGCCATGCCTGCGGAAAAGCGGGTGGCCATGTGCGCCAGGGGCATGGAGGAGTTTGCCAAGGTGGGGGTCACGGCGGTCGCCGACGCCCTGGTCACGCCCGCCAGCCTGGCCGCCTATCAGGAGACCTTGGCCGCCGGCAAGGCCAAGGTCAGGGTTTACCTAATGCCCGAGATGAATGCCTCCCGGGCCCTGCTGTCCTCCGGGATCCGGACCGGCTTCGGAGGCGACTGGCTGCGGATCGGTCCCCTCAAGATCTTCGAGGACGGAGGCATGAGCAACCGCACTGCGGCGGTGGGCACGCCCTATCTGACCCCGTCCCACGGCCGGGGGCTCAAGGTCCTGTCCCGGGAGAAGATGATCGCCGCGGTAAAGCTGGCCCACGACAAGGGCTTCCAGGTTGCGGTCCATTGCCAGGGCGACGACGGCCTGGCCGATACCCTGGACGCCTTTGAGGGCGTCCTGGGCCCGGACTCGGAAAACCCCCTGCGCCATCGCATCGAGCACGGCGGGTGTCTCTATCCCGACCTGCTCCGGCGGGCCGTCCGGATGAATATCGGGGTCTCCACCCAACCGGCCATGATAAAGGTTTTGGGTGACGGCTGGCTGGAGGCTTTCGGTACAAAAGGGGTGAAGCAGCTCTATCCCCTAAAATCCATGCTCCAGGCCGGGATAAAGGTGGGCGGCAGCTCGGACTGCCCGGTGGTTTCCCACGATCCCAGGCTGGGGCTCCAGGGAGCCCTGATGCGGCGCACCGCCGCAGGCCACCCCTTTGGACCCCAAGAGGCCCTGACCATGGACCAGGCCCTGAGGATGTACACCCAGGGTTCGGCCTACCTGAACGGAGAGGATCGCAGCTGTGGGACCCTAGAGCTGGGCAAACAGGCCGATTTCACGGTCCTGGAGGCAGACCCCAGGGAAGTGGATGTGGAGGAGGTGGACCGTATTCCGGTGGTCATGACCGTGGTGGGGGGAGAACTAACCTTCAAGAGATGACAACCGCATAATCCAGTACCTTAACCGGCCTCTTTCAACCCGGCGGTAAAAACCATTCTCGCCGGGTTAATAACAAGTCGCAGAATCCTTTGCAATCCGCCCGCTGCCGAACCGGCACTGACCGTAGATTAGTCCAACTGATCGGTCAGAAAACCTTGGAGCCAAAGCTCCCCTTCAATATCCTTGCCGGGATTCGGCGTTAATTCCTCTTCCACTACCAAATCAGAGGCATAAACGGGAATATCAAAATCAATGTCATCAAAACGAATTAGGGGAAGCAATATCTTGTAAATTGACCGGTCTGCAAATTCGAATTTGTTAACTTCTTTAATTTTCCCCCTGAAATAGTATTCACTTTTGCCCCATTCCGGGATTTGCAAAAATGCGGACATACCCTCCAGGGATATCTTTTCCTTATCTGGCCGCGTAACATCGATCGTACTGTATTCAGGTTTTGCTATCCTATACGCTATCCCGGCTAATGAAAATTGATATCGGTTTCCAAGCTCATACCTTCCACTGTTCCTGTAGAATAATAGATCAAAAAGTGAAAGCGCAGCACCTTGGGGCAAGCTCCCCACAATTATTCCCTCGGCATAGTTGCCCAAATCAACAACTTCAGAAACATCGATTTCATGACCCATACCGTCATGCGCCCACGGGAAGGCGGAAACCAAAATCCCCGGCTCATCGTTTGGTCTTTTCCAGGTAAGGAACATATGGCGCAAGGCGCCTTTATTCTCAGCGTAAGCCGAAGTAGCTGTAATTTCGCCTATGTTATCGACGCGGGCAGGGGGTTCATGCTGGTGATGAGGAAGAGGGATTACATTTTGTCCAAATACTCGCTTCACGCTGTTTTCAAAGAAACCTTCAACGCTTTCATAGATGCATTCCCAATGATCACCGTGTCCGTTCATCACCACCTCACATCAATCTGATGATTATTAGATAGAACTACTTTTCGTACAACCTCTTTACAAACTATCTATTGCGGAAGGTTATGAATCTGACTTGCCCTGTAAAACCATTCTTGATCCGCCGAAGTGCACACTTTCATGGGCGGCCGTCGTTTCCTATGAGCGAATTCCTGTCATTTTAATAAAGACTTTGGTAAGAGGCGCCCCTCAATCTCCCTTTTCCAGATGGCAGGCGGACAGGTGGCCTCCGCCCAGGTCGATCAGGGGCGGCTCCTCCCGGGTGCAGAGCTCTATCTTATAGGGGCAGCGGGTGTGGAAGGCGCAGCCCGGAGGCGGGTTCAGGGGGCTGGGCACGTCTCCCTCCAGCAGGATCCGCTCCTTTTTGTGCTCCGGGTCGGGCACGGGCACGGCCGAAAGCAGGGCCTCGGTGTAAGGGTGCCGGGGCGACTGATAAAGCTCTTCGTCCTTGGCCAGCTCCATTATTTTGCCCAGATACATCACCGCTACCCGGTTGCTGATGTGCTCCACCACGGACAGATCGTGGGCGATGAACAGATAGGAAAGCCCCATCTCCTCCTGGAGATCGATGAGGAGGTTAATCACCTGGGCCTGAATGGAGACGTCCAGGGCCGAGACCGGCTCGTCGCAGATGATCAGCTTGGGGTTCAGGGCCAGGGCCCGGGCAATGCCGATGCGCTGGCGCTGGCCCCCGGAGAATTCGTGGGGATACCGCTGGACGGCTCCAGGCTGGAGCCCCACCTTGTCCAGCAGATAAAGGACTTTTTCCTTGATCTCCCGGGCCGACAGGGAAAGGTGGTTGTGAAGCGGCTCGGCCACGATCTGGCCCACGCTTTGGCGGGGGTTCAGGGAAGAGAAGGGGTCCTGGAAGATGATCTGGATATCGGCCCGGAGCTTGCGCAGCCCGGTTTTGTCCATCTTGGTAAGGTCCTTGCCGTCAAAGATCACCCGTCCGCTGGTGGGCCGGATCAGGTGGAGGATGGAGCGTCCCACCGTGGTCTTGCCGCAGCCGCTCTCTCCCACCATGCCCAGAGTCTCTCCGCTGGCCAGGTCGAAGCTGACTCCGTCCACGGCCTTGACTTGGCCGACCTTCTTGCCCAGCAATCCCTGGCTCACCGGAAAGATCTTCCTCAGGTCCCGGACCTCCAGTAGGGGCCGGCCGGTGCTCATTTGCTCCATTGCCAACACCTGACCTTTCTGTCCGAGCCCATCTCGCAGAGCCGGGGCGCGCCCTCTTGGCAGAGATGATCGACCCTGGTGCACCGTGATCTGAACCGACAGCCCAGGGGCATGTCCCGCAGACTGGGGACCACCCCTGGAATCTCCTCCAGGCGCTTCCGGCCTTCACTGAATTTGCGCCCCAGCACCGGCACCGAGCCCATGAGTCCGGCCGTGTAAGGGTGGAGCGGTTCCTTGAAGACCTCCTTGACCCCGCCTTCCTCCACCACCTGGCCGGCGTACATGACCACCACCCGGTCGGCCATCTCCGCGATCAGGCCCAAGTCGTGGGTGATGAGCAGGATGGAGGTCTTGAACTCGTCCTTGAGCCGGGCCATGACGGCCATGATCTGGGCCTGAATGGTCACGTCCAGGGCCGTGGTGGGTTCATCGGCCAGGAGCAGCTCCGGACGGCAGGCCAGGGCCATGGCTATCATGGCCCGCTGGCGCATGCCCCCGGAAAGCTTGTGGGGGTATTCCCAGGCCCGCTCCCTGGGGGAGGGGATCTGGACCCGGCGGAGCATCTCCACGGCCCGTTCCCAGGCCTCCTTTTCATTGTTCATCATATGGACCATGACCCCTTCGCTGATCTGGCGGCCGATGGTCATGATCGGGTTGAGGGAGGTCATGGGCTCCTGGAAGATCATGGAGATGGCCTTGCCCCTGATCTTGCGCAGATC
The DNA here is from genome assembly GCA_963662305.1 of Desulfarculia bacterium. GTDB lineage: Bacteria > Desulfobacterota > Desulfarculia. The sequence continues at coordinate 2,213,894 of OY759352.1, forward strand.
CGATGGGCTTAGCTCCAAAATGTTGGTCTGGCCGAAGTCGATCCGGCCGCTGGTCCGGGTGGGGGGAGAGGGCAGCAGCCGCAGAATGGACATGGCCGTGACGCTTTTGCCGCAGCCGGACTCGCCCACCAGGCCCAGGGTCTCCCCGGAGTTGATGTGAAAACCCACCCCGTCCACGGCCCTGAGACGGCCCTCCATGGTTTCGAACTCCACCTGGAGGTCCCGGATGGACAGCAGGGGTCGGTCCGGGGTCGATATCTCCCTGTTTTCAGCTATGTTCTTCATACCTTGACCCTCGGGTCAAGGGCGTCGCGCAATCCGTCGCCCAGAAGGTTGAAGCCCAGCACCACCAGGAAGATGGCGATTCCCGGGAAGGTGGCCACGTGGGGGGCGTTGAAGATGTAGGACCGGCCCGCGCCCAGCATGGTCCCCCATTCGGGCTGGGGCGGTTGGACGCCCACCCCCAGAAAGCCCAGGCCGGCGGCGAAAAGAATGGCCATGCCCATCCCTAAGGAAGTCTGGACGATGATGGGGACCATGACGTTGGGCAGGATGTGCTTGTAGAGGATCTTGATATCATTGGTGCCCACGGCCTTGGCCGCCTCCACGTAGATCTCGCCCCGCACGGTCAGAACCTGGGCCCGGACCAGACGGATATAGAGGGGGATCATGTAGATTCCGATGGAGATGACCACGTTGGTCACTCCCACCCCCAGAATGGCCACCAGGGCCAAGGCCAGCAGAAATCCGGGGAAGGCCAGAAACATATCGGTGATGCGTTGGATGATGAAATCCACCGCTCCGCCGTAATAGCCGGAGATGAGGCCCACGGGCACCCCGATGAACAGCCCCACGGCGATGACCCCCACCGCGATCAACAGAGAGACCTGGGAACCGTGAATTATCCGGGCCAAAATGGAGCGTCCCAACTGGTCCGTGCCCAGCAGATGCTTGGCCGAGGGCCCTTCCAGGGAGTTCATCAGGTCCGGGGCGGCCGGGTCGCCGGGACTGAGCAGAGGGGCGAAGGCCGCGGTCAGAACGTAGACCAGGATCAATATGGCGCCCAGCATGGCGGCCTTGTTGCGCTTGAGAGCCGACCAACGCCGGCGCCAGGGCCCGGCCGGAGGGGTCAGGGAAGGTTGCGGGGTCTGGGTGAAGGTTGGTTCAGTCATAGCGGATCCTCGGATCGACAAAGGCGTAGAGCAGGTCGACCAGAATGTTGATAAGCACGTACAGGAGCCCGAAGATCAGGATGGAGCCCTGGATCATGGGATAGTCCCGGGCCAGGATCGAATCCACGATCAAGCGGCCCATGCCCGGCCAGGCAAAGACCGTCTCGGTGAGGATGGCCCCGCCCAGGAGATTTCCGAACTGAAGGCCGATCACGGTGATGATCGGGATCAGGGCGTTTTTCAGGGCGTGGCGGATAATGACCACGTTCTCCCGAAGCCCCTTGGCCCGGGCCGTGGTCACGAAGTCCTGGCCCAGGGATTCGAGCATGGAGGCCCGGGTCATCCGGGCGATAAAGGCGGTCACAAAGGCGGCCAGAGTGATGGAGGGCAGGATAAGGTAGGTTATCCCGCCGGTGCCCCCCGCGGGCAGCCAGCCCAACATAACGGAGAAGACCACCACCAGCATCAGCCCCAGCCAGAACACGGGCATGGAGACCCCGAACAGGGCCGTGGAGGTGACCAGGTAATCCACCCAGGTGTATGGTCGTATGGCCGAGACCACCCCGGCCGGAATGCCCAGCAGGCAGGCCAGGACAATGGCCACTACGCTGAGGGTTATGGTGTTGGGCAGGCGGGCCCAGATCTCTTGGATCACCGGGTTCTGGGTTCGGGCCGAGCGGCCCAGATCCAGCTTGAGCAGGTTGATAACAAATTTGCCGTACTGGACATAGACCGGTTTATCCAGGCCAAGTTGGACCCGGATAAGCTGAATGTCCTCCTGGGAGGCCATCTGGCCGGCCAGAACCTGGGCCGGGTCGCCGGGCAGGGACCGGAGCATAAAAAATAGCAGTAAGGACATTCCTATCAGCACGGGAATGATCGAAAGGAGCCTTTTAAACAGATATTGAAGCATAGTTGGGCCCGCAGTCGGGTTTCAGGACGCCGGAACGGCTCTCCGGCGCCCTGAAAGGGTATGATGGGGTTGAGGAACGGTCCCCGTCTCTACTTAGCCTTGGTTATGTACTGGGGGAAGAACTTCTCGGTCGGAGTTACGACCATGCCCTTGATCTTGCTGGAATAGGCGATGACGAACTTCTCCACGTGGAGCCACATCCAGGGGCAGTCGTCCCAGACCATCTCCGAGGCCTTGAGCAGCAGGGCCTTGCGCTTTTCCGGGTCCTGCTCCTGACGGCTTTCCTCCATCAGCTTGTCGAATTCAGGATTGTTGTAGAAAGCCGCGCCCAGCCCCTTGGGCGGATTGACCGAAGAGTGGAACTGGCCGTAAAGACCCATGTCCGCGTCCAGGACCAGGGGACCCCAGCCCAGGAGGAAGACTTCCAACTCGGACTCGGCGATGGGTTTGAGCAGCCCGGCCACGTAGGTGGGCCAGTCGTAGGTCCGAAGCTCGGTTTTGACCCCGATGGCCTGGAGATAGGCCTGGATGGCCTCGGAAACCTGCTTGTCGAACAGGTACCGGCCGTTGGGGGTCCGCATCTGGACCACTTGGTTAAAGTCGAAGTTGGCCTTCTTGAGGAGTTCCTTGGCCTTTTCCGGGTCGTAGTCGTACTGGTTGGCCATCTTGGCGTAGCCGAAGACCTTGGGCGAAACCGGGCCGTCCATGGGCTCGGCCGTGTCGAACAGGATCTTCTTGACGATGGCCTTCTTGTCCACGGCGTAGTTGAAGGCCTGGCGGACCAGCTTGTCGGTGGTCACGCCCTTCTGGTAGTTGAGGCCCATGAAGATGGTCCTGGTGTCCAGGGGCATCTCCACCGTGACCTTCTGGTCGGCCTTGAGCGCGGCCACGCTGGAGGGCATGGGCTTATAGCAGACGTCGATCTGGCCGGTGCGGAGCATGGCCTCCCGGGTGGCGGCTTCCGGAACGATCTTCCAGACGATCTTCTCCACGGTGGGCTTCTCACCCCAGTAATCCGGGTTGCGGGTCATGACGATGCGGTCGCCCTTGACCCACTCGGACAGGACGTAGGGCCCGGCGCCCAGGGGGTGCTGACGTACGTCCTCGCCGTACTTCTCGATGGCCGAAGGGGCGATGGGCGAGACCAGGGTCATGGACAGGGCGGGAACCAAGGGCGCGAAGGGAAACTTGAGCTTGAGCTGGACGGTGTAGTCGTCGACCTTTACGCACTCCTGGACCATGGCCACGGCAAAGCGCAGCGGAACCCTCATCTTGGGATCCAGAATCCGATCCCAGGTCAGCTTGACCGCGTCGGCGTTGAAGGGCGTGCCGTCGCTGAACTTGACCCCCTCCCGCAACTTCACGGTCACGGTCAATCCGTCGGCCGAGGTCTCGGTTTTGGTGGCCAGGCGGGGATGGAGCTTGCCCTCCGGGTCCTGATAGAACGGAACGTCGTAGATCAGATCGCACATGTTCTGAATCAGGGTCGTGGTCTGCTCCTGGGGGTTGAGGGTGTCGGCGTCGGTCCCGATGCCGATGGTCAGGACCTTGACCTCGGCCAGGGCCGGACCGGCTCCCAGAAACATGGCCGCGGCCATGAGTGCGACCCCTATGACGAACAATTTTTTGAAATACTTCCCACCTGACATGGTGTCCTCCCTTCCCTGAATCCGGATGAGTGATGAATAAAAAAACCTATTGCCTGACTATGTTGCCGCCCTGCATGACCAGCCTGACGGCCCGCCCGGCCTTGAGGATGCCGACGTCGGCCAGGGGATCGCCGTCCACCACGATCAGATCGGCCAGCTTGCCTTTCTCCACGGTGCCCAGGGAATCCTCCAGGCCCAGAACCCGGGCGGCCGCTCCAGTAGCGGCGCAGAGGGCCTCGGCCGGGCTGAACCCCAACTCCACCATCAGCTCCAGCTCCCAGGCGTTGTTGCCGTGGAGGTTGAAGGGCGTTCCGGCGTCGGTACCCATGCCGATCGTCACTCCGGCTTTTTTGGCCAGGGCGATGCTTTTTTCGTGGTCTCCCTTGACCGCCTCGGTCTTGACCATGGCGAACTCGGGCACGCCGCCTTCGCGGCCGCCACGGAGGATATGGAACAAGGCTGAGATGGTGGGGATAAAGGCCGTCCCCTGTTTGATCATCAGCTCCACAATCTCATCGGTCAAGAAGAATCCGTGCTCGATGGAGTCAATCCCGGCCTTAAGTGCGTTGAGAATCCCCTGGGCGCCCTGGGCGTGGGTGGCGGTTTTGCGGCCGGCCTTGTGGGCCTCCTCGATTCCGGCCCGAAGCTCCTCCTCGGTGAGTTGGGCCGAGCCGGGCTCCACCCCCGGGGTAAGAACCCCGCCCGTGGCCATAAGCTTGATCACGTCTGCCCCAGCCTTGATCTGCTCCCTGGCCGCCTTGCGGACTTCGTCCGGCCCGTCGGCCTCGCGGCCGCCCAGCTGCCAGCCGTGGCCGCCGGTCATGCAGATAACCTGGGCCGCGGCCACGACCCGGGGGCCCTGGATCAGTCCGGATTTGACCGCGTCCCGCACGGTCAGGTCCACCCCGTTTGCTCCGCCCAGGTCCCGGACCGTGGTGATCCCGGCCATGAGTGTCCGCTTGGCGTTGTCTGCGGTGCAAAGGGTGTTCTCGGGTATGGATTGGGCCATGAACTTGGTCATGGGATCCGGCGAACCGTCCATGGTAAGATGAACGTGACAGTCGATCAAACCCGGCAGAAGCATACCCCCGTTCAGGTCTATTCTGGTCGTGTCCTCACCCAAGGAAATCGATTCTTCCGTTATTTCGACGATCCGATCGTTCTCCACAACCACAGTGCAGTTGTTCCTAATTCGGCCGTTACCTACAAATACTGATCCACTGTCGAAAGCTGTTTTCATGCCTATTCCTTTTTTCGGGGAGAAATTATCATAGCCATGTGTTCCGTCCTGGTCAATAATGCTTTGGGTTAAATATTGAGGAAATTACGAAATCAGGAGTTAGGCATGCCGGAAATAGAGGATCGTATTGAGTCATTTCTGAATCGCAATAAAGGGATGCTCAGTGAAATAAACCACGACATCCATGACCATCCGGAGCTTGGCTTCGCAGAAAAACGGGCTGCGGCGCGGTTGACGGACGCCCTAAAGGCCCAAGGATTCAGCGTTCAAAAGGGCGTGGCCGGGATGGAGACAGCCTTCACGGCCACCAAGGAAGGCGGGGCCAAAGGTCCCCACCTGGCCTTTTTGGCCGAGTACGACGCCCTGCCCGAACTGGGCCACGCCTGCGGCCATAATCTCATCGCCACGGTGGCCCTGGCTGCGGGAACGGCTCTGGCCGAGGCCCTGGAAGATTTTAAGGGAAGGATAAGTGTAATGGGCACTCCGGCCGAGGAGGTCCTGATCGATTCCGGCAAAATCAAGATGCTGGAACAAGGTGTTTTCGACGATGTGGACGTGGCGCTCATGGCCCATCCGGCCCACCATACCTGGCTGGGCGACCCTTTCCTGGCCGCCAACAAGGTCCTGTTCAGCTTCAAGGGACGCCCGGCCCACGCCGCCGGAGCGCCCTTTCAGGGGATCAACGCCTTTGACGCAGTTCAACTCACCTTCACCGGAATGAGCTTTCAGCGCCAACAGTTACGTCAGGACGCCAGGGTCCACTGGGGCGATATAAACGTTCCGGCGGCCATGAACGTGATTCCTGATTTTGCCTCGGCCACCATCGGAGTCCGGGCCACGGACAACGAGTATACCGAGGAGTTGACCCAGAAGGCCATCAACTGCATCAAGGGCGCGGCCCTGATGACCGGTTGCGAGGCGGCCTACGAGATCATCCACGGCTACCAGGCCATCAAGGTCAACCCCGCCCTGGACAAAATGCTGGCGGAATACCTGACCCAATCAGGAATCCAGGCGGAGGAGCCTTTCCCCTACGGCCGCCCCGGGTCCACGGATCTGGGCAACGTTAGCCAGAAGGTTCCGGCCAGCCATCCCCTGTTCAAGATCGCCGATGCGGCGCCCCACACGGCCGAATTCTGCACCGCAGCCGGAACCGGGGAGGCTTTTGAGACCGCCCTGAAAGTGGCCAAGGCCCTGGCCCTGACCGGCGCCCGGTGCATGCTGGAGCCTGAAACCCTGGCCCGGGTCAAGGAATCTTTCCAGGACTGAGCCCGGCCGGATTGTTGTGGGTCGCGAACCACCCACCTTATTTACCAGGCCGCTATCCGCCCTAAAAAAAGACGGACGGCGGCCTTTTTTTAAAGCCGCTTGCCCGCTGAGGCTTGTTTTCTGAATTTACAAGATTTTGCTTTTCCAAAAAAAATGAAATATAGGATAGTTGTTAAAGCAAACTTACTTAAGGCAATTAATAATATTAATTTGGAAACAATAATAACCTGCAGACCCCGCTCTTTTTGGAAATCAACATTCGATGTCGGGGCTCCCTTAGCTGGGAAAAGAAACAGACCACCGGCAGCCGCCGCACTTCGGGAGGGAGTATGAAGCAATTTGAATTTCAGGATCGGATCAGGGCAGTGCGCCATTTCAACCGGTTTTTCACCCGGCGCATCGGGGTGCTTCACGAAGGTCTGCTGCACAGTCCCTTTTCCCTGACCGAGTCCCGGGTCATCTACGAACTGGCCAACCGCCGTGATCCCGCGGTCTCCGACCTGGTCAGGGAGTTGGGCCTCAACCCCGGCTACCTGAGCCGGATCCTGTCCGGCTTTGAACGACAGGGGCTTGTCCGCAAAACCCGTTCGATTCGAGACGGCCGCCAACGGCTTCTGAGGCTGACCCCAAAAGGGCGGGAGGCCTTTGACCTGATCAACGCCCGCTCCCAGGAGGAGGTGGGGGAGATGCTCCAGAACCTCTCTCCAGGGGACCAGGAGCGCCTGCTGGAGGCCATGAAGACCATCGAAACCGTTTTCGGCCAGGGCCTCAAATACTCAGAGCCTTTTTTTCTGCGGCCCCACCAGCCAGGGGACATGGGCTGGGTGGCCCACCGCCACGGCGTGCTCTACGCCAGGGAGTACGGCTGGGATGCCCGCTTCGAGGCCCTGGTGGCCGGGATCGTGGCCGAGTTCATCAAGAACTTCGATCCTGCCCTGGAGCGGTGCTGGATAGCGGAGATGAACGGGGAGATGGTGGGCTCCGTGTTCGTGGTCAAGGCCGGGCCAAACACGGCCAAGCTGCGGCTGCTGCTGGTGGAGCCCACGGCCAGGGACCTGGGCCTGGGCAGCCGCCTGGTTAGGGAATGCATCCGCTTTGCCAAGGAAAAGGGCTACCGGACCCTGACCCTGTGGACCAACAGCGTCCTAACGGCGGCCGTCCACATCTATGAAAAGAACGGCTTCACCCTGGTCAGGGAGGAGGAGCACCGCAGCTTTGGCTACGATCTGGTGGGGCAGTACTGGGAGCTAAGGCTGTGAGCCGGCTTTTGCCCGTGTTTGCGGCCGCGGCCACGGGGATTCTGGTGGGGTTGGCCATCGTGGCCACCCGCTTTGTCCTGGACCAGACCCAGCCCGCCTCCCTGGCCCTGATGCGCTACACCATCGGGGTCTGCTGCCTGGCCCCGGCCCTGTGGGCTTCGGCCAGGGTCAGGTTCATCCGCCGGGACATCCTGCCCATCATGTTCCTGGGAACCTTTCAGTTCGGTGTCCTGATCGTGTTGATGAACCACGGCCTGAAATACATCCCTTCGGCCAGGGCGGCCCTTATCTTCGCCACCATGCCCTTTCTGACCTTGATCCTGTCGGCCTTGGCGGGGCGGGAAAAATTGCGCCTGACCCAGGCCGCGGGCGTGGCCCTGACCATTCTGGGAGTGGGGCTGGCCCTGGGCGACAAGGCCGCCCTGGATGTTCTGTCCTCGGCCTGGCTGGGCGATCTGGCCGTGTTCGGCAGCGCCCTGTGCGGGGCCTCCTGCTCCGTGCTCTACCAGCCCTATCTGCAGAAATATCCCACCCTCCAGGTCAGCTTCCTGGCCATGGCCGCCTCGGTCCTGTTCCTGATCCTGCCCGCTGGCTGGGAGGGTCTTTTCAACTCCTTTCCCTCCATCACCCCGGCCGGGTGGGCGGCCGTGGTCTTTATCGGGCTCACCAGCGGGGCGGGCTACTATCTCTGGCTATGGGCTCTGAACCACACCACCCCCACCAGGGTGACCATCTTTCTGGGCCTGAGCCCCCTCACGGCCGCGTTCTGCGGAGCCCTGTTTCTGGGGGAGCGGATCACCCCGGCCCTGCTGCTGGGCCTGGCCCTGTTCCTGGGCGGGCTGTGGACCGCCCACCGGCCGGAGAAGGGATCTTACGATCGGTGACAGACGGCGGCCGAACCATTGTCTTGACCGCGCCGTGAAATAACGGTTGAATCAGTCATGCTGAACTACCTTCTTTTTCCGGTGGGTCTGGTTCTGCTGATCAAGGGCGGCGGGCTGCTGGTCAAGGGCGCGACTTCCCTGGCCAGGCGGTATAAGGTCTCCGATCTGGTAATCGGCCTGACCGTGGTGGCTTTCGGAACCTCCCTGCCGGAACTCTCGGTCACATTCATATCCGCCCTACAGGGCACTCCCCAGATCGCCGTGGGCAACATCATCGGAAGCAACATCGCCAATGTTCTCTTGATTCTTGGGCTGGCCGCACTGATCCGTCCCCTTCAGGTATCCCGGGGGACTGTTTACAAGGAGATCCCCTTCAGCATTCTGGCTGCCCTGATCCTGGGATTGCTGGTTGGAGACCGGCTTATCGACGGGGCGTCGGAGGCCGTGGTCTCTCGAAGCGACGGGCTGGTCCTTCTGTCTATTTTCACCGTATTCATCTACTACACCATGGGTATCGCCCGCCGAGGGGAGGGCCTGGAAGAGGGCGCCCCGGCTGCCCAATTGTCAACGGTCCGGAGCCTGGTCTTTATCGGGGTGGGTCTGGCCGGGTTGATCCTGGGCGGTCAGTGGGTCACCGACGGAGCCGTGGCCGCGGCCCGGTTGCTGGGGATGAGCCAAGCCCTGATCGGCCTGACTGTGGTGGCCGTGGGAACCTCCCTGCCCGAACTGGCCACCTCTGTAATCGCGGCCCGGCAGGGCAACGCCGACATCGCCGTGGGCAATATGGTTGGTTCCAACATTTTCAATATCCTCTTTGTCCTCGGGGTGACCGCGCCCCTTGCGCCCCTGCCGGTGGCCCCCTTTATCCTGGTGGACATGGGAGTGGCCCTTCTGGCCAGCGCGATTCTGTTCGGATTCATGTTTACCGGGGCCAGGCACGCCCTGGATCGCTGGGAGGGAATAGGTTTTCTGATTCTTTATTGCGCCTATCTGATGTTTGGAATCTTCAGGGGATAGAGAAAATCAGGGTATAAGGGTTGCCGGGCCGCATTGGGGCGGATTCACTCATTTATCCGGGCCAGGTTGGCCTCGAACTGGTCCAGGGAGCGGGACCAGGAAAAGCCCAGGGCGTGGGCCCGGCATTTTTCCGGGTCCATGGTCAGGGCCTTCTCCACCGCCTTTTTCAGGTCCCGGTCCAGCCACCCGGTCCGCCCCGGGAGGACCACGTCCAGGGGACCGGTCACCGGAAAGGCGGCCACGGGCAGGCCGCAGGCCATGGCCTCGATCAGGACCACGCCGAATGTGTCGGTCAAGGAGGGGAAGACGAACACATCGGCCGCGGCCAGGTGCACGGCCAGGTCCAGGCCGGTCTTGCGGCCCAGGAAGTTCACCTCCTGGTATCTGCGGGTCAGCTCCTCCAGGGCCGGGCCGTCGCCGATGATTGCCTTGGACCCGGGCAGGTCCAGACTCAAAAAGGCGTCCAGGTTCTTTTCCACGGCCACCCGCCCCAGGTAGATGTTGATGGGCCTTTTCCCGCTCAGGGCCGTCTTGGGCCGGGGTTTGAACAGATCCAGCTCCACCCCCCTGGTCCAGTAGACCAGGTTCTTGAACCCCCGCTGCCGCAACTCAGCCATGAACGAGGGCGCGGCGATCATGGTTTTTTTGGCCGGGCCGTGAAACCGGCGCATGGCCGCGTAGAACCAGGAGGCCGGGAGATGGAAGCGCATCTGGATGTATCCCGGGAACCGGGTGGTGATGGAGGTGGTGAAGAGAAAGCCCCTTTTGCGGCAAAAGCGCCGCCCGGCCAGGCCCAGGGGGCCTTCTACGGGCAGATGGACGGCCTGGGGCCGGAACTGGTCCACCAGCCGGGCCAGCTTTCGGTAGGGCAGGACGGCCAGGCGGATGTCCGGATAGGTGGGGCAGGGGAGGGTTTTAAACAGGCCCGGGTGAATCACCTGGACCTCATGGCCCCGCTCCTCCAGGCCCTGGACCATCCGGCTCAGGGTGGTCACCACCCCGCTGGTCTGAGGCGCCCAGGCGTCCGTTATCAGGCTTATTCTCATCCAACCACCCCCGCTATGGTTCTCAGACTATAAGTTTCAAGGGCCGGGCGGACAGCTCAAAGGTGAATTCCTTTCCGGCCTCCATCAATTCCCCGTCGCATTGGAGCCAGCGCTCCCGGCCGGATATCAAAGTGAACTCGGAGCCGAGCCTGATCCGGCCGCCCAGGGGCCGCCTGGTCAAAAGCCCCGCGCCCAGCAGGGGCAGGGCCGCGGCCCGGCTCCCTTCCACCAGCCTCAGGGACAGGGCCGGATCGAACAGGCTGATGCCCTGGCTGATTTTGAGGCCGTAGCCGAAAAGGGGGTGCTTGCTCACAATGGCCGCCAGACTCCTGGAGGAACAAAGCACCTCCTGCCCGGAGCGGACCTCCACCGGGCCCGGATGGTAGCTTTTCAGGGCTGCAAAAAAGCTGAGCCCGTAACCGGTAAAGCCGTTGGGCCGGCCCGCATACATCCGGGTATGCTGGAAAATGGTCTGGGAATCCAGGCCCACCCCGGCCATCAGGGATTTACGGTGGCCGTTGCAGACCATGACCCGCACCGGAATCCACCGTTGACGGAGAATGCTGATCAAATAATCCGGCGAGGAGCAGCGCCGGCCCAGGGCGAAATCCAAGGCGTTGCCAGAACCGAAAGGCAGAAAGCCCGGGGGGATATCCGCGGCCAGGCTGTTCAGGGCTTCGGCAAAGCTGCCGTCCCCTCCGGCGATGAGCAGGGTTCGGCACTCCCTGGAGGTCTGGGCCACGCAGCTCCGGAAATCCTCCACCGACCCGTGGTCCAAACCCAGCAGAGGACATTTAAGCCGCCGGGCCAGCCGCTCCAGCCGGTCCAGGGAGCGGCTGTTCTTCATCCGTCCGGCGGCCGGGTTGGCCACAATGGCGTAATCCATGGGCAGATTTGTTTCCCTTATTCCTTTTCCCGGCGCCCGGAGCCTTTCCCCTGGCCAGGTATTCCTTCACCACTATAGGGCCACCCATGGCAACGAGGTGACATTGGGGAAACTTATTTGTCAATAATAGGTCTTTTTCGATAAAAGCGGGTCTGTAACCACCTTGTAAGGCAATAGCTCCCGCCTTGTCATCCAAGAGGCCTAGGCAAAGATTGGAATTGAAATAATATGGATAGATTAATAACCATAATCGCATTCTTAAAAAATCCCCTTCCCGTCGCTGTCTTTATTCCCAACCCAGGAGTCCCGGATCAGGAGGAAGAAATGAAAATTGATCTGCACCTCCACTCCAAACATTCCAAACGTCCATCCCAATGGTTTCTCCAGAAGATCGGCTGCCCGGAGAGCTTTTCCGAGCCTGATTTTCTGTACCAACAGGCCCTGAAAAAGGGCATGACCGGCTTTACCCTGACCGATCACAACATCATTGACGGCTGTCTGGAACTGGCAGGACGGCCCGGAGTTTTCATCAGCGAAGAGGTGACCACCTACTTCCCGGAGGACGGCTGCAAGGCCCACGTCCTGGTCTGGAACATCGACCGCATCCACGAAAAGATCCAGACCGTTCGGGAGAACATCTTCGACCTGGCGGCCTATCTTCAGCAGAACAACCTGCCCCACGCCCTGGCTCATCCCCTTTTCTCCATCAACGACAAGCTCACCGTGGAGCACTTCGAGAAGTTCCTGCTCCTGTTCAAGACCATGGAGATGAACGGGGCCAGGGACGAGCACAACAACCGGATTCTGAGGGCCGTGCTGGAGAACCTGACCCCGGAGGTCATCGACCGGCTGCGGCGTAAGCACAAGATCATGCCCGGCTTCAGGGAGCCCTGGATCAAGTTCACGGTGGGCGGTTCCGACGACCACAGCGCCCTGAACATTATCCGGCTTTATACCCAGGTCCCGGGAGCCGAAACCATTGGGAAGTTCTTCCAGGGATTGAAGGATGGCCGCTCCCGGCTGGTGGGCGCCGGTTCCGGGCCCCGGACCATGGCCCACAACATCTACGGCATCGCCTACCAGTTCTACGACCACAAGCTGGACATCAAGCGTTACAGCGGCTACAACGTCCTGGTCTCCCTGGTGGACAGGCTGCTCAATCCCCGGCCCCACAGCGGCTCCAGGCTGGTCAACCGGCTCAAAAGGGGTTCTGGGGCCGTCACCGTCCGGGCGACAACGGCCGGGCGGTCCACGATCTGCTATGCCACGAATCAGAGCGCCTGATCATGGGGGACCCGACTTTGCGAGCCCTGGCCGAAGGCCGGATGAACGCCCAGCGGCAGAAGGAGACCGACTGGTTCGATTTTGTGACCCGGATCTCAGATAAAACCCTGGACCGCTGCATCAAGGACCTGGACCAGCGATTTTTCCAGGCCAATCCCTTTTCTCTGCTGCCCTCCTTGAGTTCCGTGGGCGTGATTTATTTTTTACTGGCTCCCTATTCCGTGGCCTATAACCTCTACGGCCGGGACCGCCATCTGGACGCCCGGATCCTGGATCGTTTCGACACCAGGGACAGCCTGCCAGGTAGAGAGGATCACAAGCCCAAGGCCGCCATCTTTACGGACAGCTACTACGACCAAAGCCGGACCGCGGAGGTCGTCCGTCAGCAGATCGAGGCGGCCCGGGGCCGGGGCGAAAACGTGACCGTAATGACCTGCCTTCCCGAGGCCCCGGACTGGGTGGGCAACATCCGCCATTTCCGGCCGGTGAGAGTTTACGAGGCCCCGGAAAAGCCGGAGCAGAAACTGTTCATTCCCTCCCTGCTGACCATTCTGGACGAGGTCTTCCGCCTGGAGTTCACCCGCATCCACGTCCTCACCCCCGGCCCCATCGGCATGGCCGCGGCCCTGGTGCCCCGCATTCTGGACCTGCCCCTGTACGGAACCTATCAGCCCAATGTCCATGAGGAGATCTCCCGGATCGCGGGCGACGAGACCATATAGCAACTGGTCTGGCGATTTTTCAGCTGGTATTACAACCAGATGGACCTGGTCTTGGCCCCCAGCGCCGAAAGCGTCCAGGAGTTGGAGATCAAAGGCGTGGACCCTGAGAGGATCAGAATCCATGCCCAGGACGGCTACCCGGATTGGATGGATACGGACCGCACCGGGACCCACGGGGGGCACTAGACAGGGTCGGTTAGATCTGAAAGATCCGGAGGACGGCCCGCGCCTCCGGATCTTTTTTGCCTCAGCCTTATCCCGGCCGCCCTTCTCCCCTGGCGGGGCGGTGAAGACTCGACCACCCTCCGGTGTTTCCTGCTTCTTTGCCTGGACCGTGCGGTGGGGGGAGAGTAACGCTCTTTTGCGCCAGTAACTAACTTAATTTGTGATTAATTCAGATAAAAATCCCGGCCTGCCGGGCTGCGGTCAGCGTCCGGGAGGGGTGTAGGTGCGGACCTTTTCCTCGGCCTCGTTATCCCCTGTTTTTTCGAGCTTCTCCAGGCGGGGCTTTAGCTGCATGGCGGCCCGGGGCATGGCAAAGGAGAGGACGATCCGTTTTCTTCGGTCCCCTTCCTCTATCCACACGTCCAACTCTCTGGTCAGGACAGACATCTTTATCATCAGGTCGCTGACGTTTTTGGCTTTGAGCGCTCTCCGGTTCAACCCCCTTTTTTCGAAAAAGACATAGACCAGGTTGGACCTGGCCAGACCGTGCCTTTCGAAGCGGTCCACTGTTTTGCGGTACTCATCGCCCTTTTCCTTGGAGGAAAGGCGGATAAGGTCGAGAACCTTGGAGCCGCTCTTCAGCGCCGCCAGGTGGAAATCGGCGGACAGGGAGCGCAGGAGCAAGGTCCGGTCGACCGGATTGCACTCCGTGAACAGGAGAACCTGGGTCAACCGGTCGTGCATGAATCGATAGCTGATCCGCCAATTCAGATCAAGATACTCGAAGTTATTTTTGCACAGGGTCGCTCCGTCCTTGTTTTCGGAACAGATGGAGACATCGGGGCAGATCGCGATCTCGGACTTGGCCGCGGCAAAGGGATGGGACTCAAAAAGAATCACGGCCGCCGAAGAGGCGGCCTTTCCAAAAATAAATAACAAAATGATCGCAGGAAGCAGATAGGTGATAGGATGTTTTTTGAATGATAGGCTCATTCCAGCGGATGACTCCCGGACGGTTGGGTTTTATCGAGTCAAATCATAGCAAATGCTTCCCCATTTATCCAGAGCACTCTTAGCTCTCCGGTGATTTGGGGTCGGACAGGGAACGGCGCTTTGCTGTTCCGGACCGCATATAAGCCTGTTGATCTCCATCAACGGTTTGACCGCCGCCATCCTCTCCTCTTATCGGCTTTTCTTTAACTCCGCTTAACTCGGTCTTGAGAGGGCGATCCTTTTATGTGGGGGAACCGGGGCAGATGATCAATATGGATGCTACTTAAAAAGAAAAGCTCCCTATTTTGCCAAAAGGAGCTTGACATCACGAGGTTAAGCGATGAATCTAACATGTCTATAATAGCCTAGATAGAAGCTGGACGATTGCTGTATGGGGGTAGAAAAACCTATATGGAGTGAATATCGCCGAGAAAGGAATCATCTGAGGAGGAAAGATGCGATCTGTCAATCTGACCATCAACGGCCGGCAGCGAAGGGTGGTCACTACCGCCGACAAGGTTCTCTTGGACCTGCTGCGGGATGATCTGGGATTAACCGGGACCAAGCAGTCCTGCGATAAAAAAGGCCAGTGCGGGGCCTGCATGGTCATCATCAACGGCCGTGCGGTAAGGTCCTGTCTGACCAAGGTGGCGTCCCTGGAGGGCGCCGACATAATTACCGTGGAGGGCTTGGGGACTCCGGAGAATCCCCATCTCATCCAAGAGGCGTTCGTCCTTTCTGGGGCGATCCAGTGCGGGTTCTGCACCCCGGGCATGATCATGTCCGCCAAGGCGTTGCTGGACAAGGACCCGGACCCGGACGAGGAGGCCATCAAAAAGGCCTTGCGTCACAACATCTGCCGGTGCACCGGTTACACCAAGATCATCGACGCCATCAAACTGGCCGGTCGTTTTCTGCGGGGCGAGATCACCCCGGACCAGGTCCGGCCCGATCCGGACGGCCCCAAGGTCGGAGTTTCCCATCCCCGGCCCTCTGCTCTGGCCAAGGCCTGCGGCACGGCCGAGTTCACGGCCGACATCAAGGTTCCCGGCACCCTGGCCCTGGCCGTGGTGCGCAGCCCTTACGCCCACGCCGACATCAAAGGCGTCGACTCCTCCCTTGCCGAGAAGATGCCGGGGGTGGCGGGGGTCATGACCGCCAAGGACATCAAGGGCACCAACCGGCTCAAGCTGGCCATCGCCGACCGGCCCCTGCTCTGCGAGGACAAGGTCCGCAGCCTGGGCGAGGCCGTGGCCATAGTGGCGGCCGAAACCCCGGAAAAGGCCCGGGCCGCAGCCGAGGCGGTCAAGGTGGACTACCAGGTCCTGGAGGTTCTGGACTCTCCGGCCAAGGCTCTGGCCGAGGGAGCGCCCCAGCTTCATCCCCACAGCCCCAACCTGTGCTACAGCCAGCCCCAGATAAAGGGCGACGCCGAGGCGGCCCTGGCCGGTTCGGCGGCCATGGTGGAGCACCGCTTCAGCACCTCCATTATCCACCAGTCGCCCCTGGAGCCGGAGGCCTGCGTGGCCTGGCTGGAGGAGGACCCGGAAGGGGACGAGCCGATTCTGACCGTGGTCGGACGGTCCATCAATATCCACGCCCACCTGGCCGGTCTCCAGGCCGCCCTGGGTTATGAGAACATGCGCTACCTGGAGGCCTATTCCGGCGGCCAGTTCGGGCTCAAGCTGGAGATCACCTCCGAGGGGATCGCCGCGGCCGCCGCCCTGCACTTCCAGAGCGGGGTCCGCTATATTCCCAGCCTGGCCGAATCCATGCTGATGACCTCCAAACGGCATTCCTTTAATATGAAGGTCCGCATGGGGGCCGACGACCAGGGCAGGATTACGGCCTACACCAACGACTTCATGGTGGACAAGGGGGCCTACTTCTCCATCGGCCAGGGAATCCTGGTCAGGACCCTGGGCATGCTTTCCGGGTCGTACAACATCCCCAATATCAAGGCCTTGGGCAAAATCGTCTACACCAACAACCCCTACGGCAGCGCGGCCAGGGGGGCCGGGCCGCCCCAGGGCAACTTCGCCCTGGAATGCACGGTGGAGATGATGGCCCGCAAGCTGGGCCAGGATTCCCTGGATTTCCGGCTCAAAAACTCGCTGCTCCCGGGACAGACCAAATCCACCGGCCGGGCGGCCGAGCAGTGGCCCATCCCGGAGCTGATCGAAAAGATCCGGCCCCATTATGACCGGGCCGTGGCCGAGGCGGCCGCGCACAAGGAGGGCCCCGTCCGCCGCGGGGTGGGCCTGGGCTGCGGTTCCTTCGGCATTTCCCTGGCCGGAGACGCGGCCGTGGCTGCGGTGGAGTTGGACCCGGACAACGGGGTCAGCGTCTACGCTGCGGCCGCCGATCCGGGCGAGGGCAACGATGCCATGTTTACCCAGTTGGCCGCTCACATGCTGGATCTGCCCCTGGACAAGGTCCGCATCCATTTGAGGGACACGGACAACACCACGGCCGCCGGGCCGGCGGCCGGAAGCCGGATCACCTTCATGGTCGGCGGAGCCTTACAGGACGCCATCAACCAGCTCAAGGAGGCCATGGAGGAGGCTGGCGCCAGAACCTACCAGGGACTTGTGGATGCCGGAAAGCCGGTCCGCTACCTGGGGCGGAAAAAGACCACCTTTGCCGCTCCCCCGATGGATCCGGAGACTGGGCAGGGGCCCGGCTTCGAGGTGGAGATCCACGCCATCCAGATGGCCGAGGTGGAGGTGGACATCGAGACCGGGCAGGCCAGTGTGGTCAAGATGACCGCCGTGGTTGACGCCGGCACGGCCATCAACCCCCAAAACATCATGGGCCAGCTGGAAGGCGGCATGGACATGGGCGCCGGACTGGCCCTGCGGGAAAAATACGTGGCCGGGGAGACCACGGACTGGAAGACCTACAAGTTCCCCACCATGGAGTACTACTTTGACAAGGAGGTCCTGATCCACGAAACCCCGCGGATCAACGCCACCCAGGGCGCCATCGGCGTGGGCGAGATGGCCCTGGTGCCCACGGCTCCGGCCATAATCAACGGCATCTACGATGCCGCCGGAGTGTGGGTGACGAATCTGCCGGCCACGCCTGATAAAATAAAGGCCGCCTTGGCCGGACAGGGCTGAACCGTTGGAATACGGCCCGGACCAGGCCAATGAAGACAAGGGTCTCGGCCGGCGGAACAGAACCATCGCCGGCCGGGATCTGCACTTCGACCAGGAGGGCTTTTTCTGGGATTCCCAGGAATGGTTTGAAGAGGCCGCCGAAATCATGGCCCACGAGGCCGGTCTGGCGCGGCTGACCGAGACCCACTGGCGGGTCATCCGGTTCCTGCGGGAGTATTACAATACCCAGGGCCGGGCTCCGCTCAACCGGCAGCTCAAGGCCGGCACAGGCCTGAGCCTGATGGATCTGGAGGGGCTCTTCCCCGGCGGAATTAAGAACGGGGCTCGCCGCCTGGCCGGGCTGCCCAACCCCAAAACCTGCGCCGACGGCGTTTAATCAAAGCCCAGGAGAGGTTCCTTGATCTACCTGGACAACGCGGCCACCACCTTCCCTAAGCCCCGTCGGGTTTTGGAGAAGATGGTGGCTCTTTACGAAAAACGGGGTGTCTCGCCCGGGCGGGGCGGCTACGACCTGGCCGTGGAGGCCGAGGAGGCCGTTTCCCGGACCAGGGCCAAGCTGGCCGCCCTGTTCAATGCGCCGGACCCGGACCGAGTCGTCTTCTGCCACAACGCCACCGCGGCCCTGAACATGGCCATCAGGGGCCTGATCCGGCCCGGAGGACACGTGGTCTCCACCAGGCTGGAGCACAACTCGGTCCTGCGGCCCCTTCACCATTGGCAAGAGGCCGGGGTGATCAGCTACGACCTGGTTGGGTTCGACGGCCGGGGCTTCATCGATCCGGAGGAGGTGGAGCGGGCCATGACCAAGGAGACCTGCCTGGTGGTCATGACCCACGCCTCCAATGTCCTGGGCACGGTTCAGCCCGTGGCCCAGGTGGGCCGCATCTGCGCGGACAGGGGGGTTCCCCTGGTGGTGGACGCGGCCCAGAGCGCCGGGGTGGCGCCAATGGACCTCCAGTCCTGGCAGGCCGCGGCAGTGGCCTTCACCGGCCACAAGTCCATGCTGGGGCCCACCGGCACCGGGGGACTGGTGGTGGTGCCCGGGGTGGACATCAAGCAGTCCCTTTTCGGCGGCACCGGAATCGACTCCAAGAACCTCATCCACACCCCGGACTACCCCTTTCGGCTGGAGGCCGGAACCCTGAACGTGATGGGCATTTTCGGGCTGGAGGCGGCCCTGGATTATCTGGCCGACCGGGATGCGGCCGCCATCCATGAGCGGGAGATGACCCTGTGGAACAGGCTCCGGGAGGGCCTGGCCTCAATTAGAGGGGTGACCCTGTATTGCGCCGAGCCCTCTGTCGAGCGGGTGGCCCTGCTGACCTTCAACCTGGAGCGGATCCTGCCCCAGGACGCGGGCGACATCCTGGACGGGGATTTCCAGATCGCGGCCAGGGTGGGGCTTCACTGCGCGCCCCTGGTCCACCAAAGCCTGGGCACCCAAAACCGGGGCGCGGTCCGCTTCAGCCTGGGGCCCTTCAACACCCGGGAGGAGATCGACCGGGCCGTCAGGGCCGTGGAAATAATGGCCTTACGGGCGGACTGAATTCCCCGCAGTCATCATTCCCAAGGTCCGACCTGACGGATTCCACCTCTTTCCTCCCCGGGACTTTCCATCCGGGTTCCCGGAAGAAGGCTGGTTGGGTGCGGCTTGGTTGACCCTGAACCCATGGCCGGGCCGTTTATTCAACCTGCCTGAGAGGTTGTCAGAATTCGTCCAACGGAAGCAGCTTGTCGGCTTCGATCACCCGGCCTTGGGAGGCGCTCCTTTTCTGCTCCTTGTCCCGGTCCGGAGGACCGGCCTCCATCTGCCGAACCGTGCGGCCGGTCACCAACATACTCAGATCCCCCACAACCTGGTTCATGGTAACTGTCTGGGCGTCCATCTCGGAGGCCGAGGCCGCGCTCTCCTCGGCGTTGGCCGCATTCTGCTGGACGACCTTGTCCATCAGGACCACCGCCTGGTTGACCTGATCCACACCCTGGGCCTGTTCCTCGGAAGCTGAGGCAATCTCGGCTACCAAAGTAGCGATTTTTTCGGAAGACCCCACAATCCGCTCGAACCCCTGGCTGCTCTTATCCACCAGATCACTGCCCTGGCCGATCTTGGATACGGTGTCCTCGATCAGTTCCTGGGTGTTCTTGGCAGCCTCGGCCGCTCTCATGGCCAGGTTCCGGACCTCGTCCGCCACCACCGCAAAACCGGCTCCGGCCTCTCCGGCCCGGGCGGCCTCCACCGCAGCGTTGAGTGCCAGGAGGTTGGTTTGGAAGGCAATCTCGTCAATTGTCTTGATAATCTTTGATATCTCGTCTCCCGATTCAGCTATCTGCTTCATCGATTGGGCCAGTTGGCCCATGTCTTCTCCTGCGGTTTTGATCACATTCCTGGCCTCGCTCATGAGGTTGTCGGCCTGGTTGGCGTGGTCCGCGTTAGCCTTGGCCTGGGCGGAGATATGTTCCAACGAGGCCGAGGTCTCCTCCAAGGAGGCCGCCTGCTCGGATGCGCCCTCGGCCAGTTGGACACTGGCGCCGGTAAGTTCAGTAGCTCCGCTGGCGATATTGGCGCTGACCTTCTCCAGCCTGCTATTGGTCCGGCTGATGGACCTCAGGATCGTGTTGGAGGAGAAAAAGAAGAACCCGCCTATGAGGAGAATGAATACTATCCCGCCCCCGATTAAGAGGTAATCCATGCTTCTGAGGCTGGCGTTCATGGCGCTGATATCCCGGACAAAAACCAGGACACCCTTGGATGCTCCGGAAAAATCCTTGATGGGGAATGCGGTTACCAAGTTGTCGTCTGCTTGGATGGTGACTCTCCCCTTGGAGCCCTGATCCAGGATGCTGCTGTTGACCACCTTGTCAGTAATTTTGGCTTCTGTGGCGTAGACCCGGACGAACCGGCCCAAGGCCGGCGGTTTTTTATCTTTCAGGCGGCGGGCGATCTCCAACTCTTCGGCGTTCATATACGCCGCCAGTTGATCGGACTTGGTCATCCGGGAGTAGGAGCATAGCAGGTCGAATCCAAGCAGGGCCTCTACCGAGCCTGCATGTTTTCCTTCGCTGTCCTGGACTGGAACCAGTCCCCGGATTACAAAGCCGCCCCGGCCGATCTCTATTCCGGTCAATGGCTTTTGGCCCTGGTT
This sequence comes from Desulfarculia bacterium, assembly GCA_963662305.1. Taxonomy (GTDB): domain Bacteria; phylum Desulfobacterota; class Desulfarculia. The sequence continues at coordinate 2,234,658 of OY759352.1, forward strand.
AACCTTCAGCACTGTTTTCCGGAACGAGGAGATGTCGTCCCCACCGTCGTTTTTGCCGGGTTTCCGCCAGATCCTGAGCAAGCTCTTGGCCGGCGGGAGGTGAAAGTGGATCTTGAACTCCTTGATTTGCAGGGTGGCCGTCACCTTGTCGTGAATCCTGCTGAAACCCTGCCGCAGTCTCTTCCGGGCCTCGTCTTCCTTGCCCTGGGCGGCCAGGGAATAGGCCTCCCGCACACCAGGCACATCGGCCACCAGGGCGGCCGCGGTCAGGGCCTGCTGTTCGATGTTGCCCAGGGTGTTTTGGACGGTGTCGTACTGGGTCTGGGCTGCCTTTTCAATCTCCTTATCCCAGATTGAGCTGCTGATGAGGGTGGTGAACAGCACCATGGCCACAATGAAAATAGAGATGATTGCAAGGGGGATAATCATTATTTTGGTTCTAAGCGACATTTTGATCACCCGTTACCTTCCAGCGAATAACGCTTCATTCACGGAGTGGAATTTTTAACCAGGCGGACCACAAGCCTGACCGCTCGCTTCGCCTGGCAATCTCTCCTTTGGGTACTGGAGAACCTCTCCCGGTCCGCTTGATCGGTTCTGATAATAAACCTGAATGACCCCGTAGCTCCGTTCTCAAAAAACCGATTGGCCATTTGAGACTCTTAGAAATTTAAGAAAATAACAGTGAGTATTCGTTCTTGTGGCAAACAGCGATTATTCGCTCTTCTCGGATCTCATTGGTGACCAAAAAACCTTTAAAAGTTATACCTTATACATCTTCATACTACAAGTCACTCGGGATCGCAATCGCTTCAACTTGTATCGCCCGGTGGAGGTCAGTACTTCCGGATCACCCTCCTGGCCTTGCCCATCTGGGTCCGCTCAATGGAATCCGGGGGAGTGAGGGTCAGTACGGCCTTGAAGTTGAGTTCGTTTTTCAGCTCAGAGGCTATTTTTTTCTGTAGGCCCTCCATCTGTCCGGGCTTGATCGCCGGGCCGTGTTCCACGGTCAGGGCCAGCTCGGTGTAGGGCGAGGGGTGTTCCAGAATCACCTGGAACTCGCCGGTGACCTCGGGGATGAGCCTGTCCAGAACCTTGGCGATGCCGTTGGGGAAGACGTTTATCCCCTTTACATGAAGCATATCGTCGGAGCGGCCGATGACCCGGAAACGGGGCCCGGTCCGGCCGCAGGCGCAGGCCCCGGTTTCGGTGATTTCCAGCAGGTCGGAGGTGCGGTAGCGGATCAGGGGCTGGGCCTCCTTTTGGAGATGGGTCAGAACCATCTCGCCCACCGCGCCGGGCTCCACCTTCAGGTCCGCTCCCGTGGCCGGGTCTATGAGCTGGAGCAGCAGCCCGCCCTGGGCTAGGAAGTGGAGCTGGTAGTTCTGCTGGCAGACCGCGGCGAAATTGCACAGCACGTCCGAAACCCCGTAGTTGGCGTTCATGGCCTTCAGGCCCCAGGTCTCCTCAATGCGGCGGCGATAGTCCGGGTTGTCCAGACCCGGCTCCCCGCCGAACAGGCCCAGCTCCAGGCCCAGCTCCCGGGGTTCGACGCCCAGTTCATCCCGGACCACCTGTTCCAGGTATTTGGGATAAGAGGGAGTGGAGGAGAGGGCCGTGATCCCGGCCTCCTGGATGACCCGGACCAACTGGCGGGAGTTGCCCACCCCAAAAGGAAAGACCGCGGCCCCGGTGGTCTCCAGATTGGCGTGGTCGGTAAAGCCGCCCATCCAGAGCTGGTAGTTGAGGCAGTGGATCACCCGGTGGCGGGGCCTCAGTCCGGCGGCCCAAAAAGAGCGGGCCCCGGTGTCGTGGGTCAGGTTCAGGTCGGCCCTGGTCAGGGCCGTGTACACGAACCGGCCGGTGGCCCCTGAGGTGCGGTGGACCCGGGAGATGAATCCGGGGTCGCAGGCCAGGAAGTCGCCGAAGGGCGGCTGCCTCTCCTGGGATTCCCGGAGCTCGGACTTGGTGGTGAAGGGCAGCCGGGCCAGGTCTTCCAAGCCCCTTATGTCCCCGGCCCGGATCCCGGCCTGGTCCAGCTTGGCCCTGTACATCCCGGAGTTGGCCAGGACATAGGGGATTTGGTCTTTTAAAAGCTCCCTTTCCAGACGGTCCAGGTCCGGGGCGGAAAGGGTTTCCATATCCGGATTCCAGATGGTCCTTGCCATGGCTCAGCCCCGGCCCTTTTTCATCTGTTTCAGCTTTTTGTCCACAAACTCCTGCTGGTTTTGGGACTGGACGCAGATCAGAAAATGGTTGGCCTCTATCTCCAGAATCTCCTCCAGGCCGGCGTCCAGGCCCAGGTCGATGGCCGTGCGGGAGAGCCGGGTGGCCAGGGGCGACCGCCCGGCAATGGTTTCAGCCATCTTCATGGTTTCGCTAAAGAGTTCCTCGCCAAGGACCACCTTGTTGGCCAGGCCGATGCGGAGGGCCTCCTTGGCGTCGATGAACTCGCCGGTGAGGATCAACTCTTTGCATTTACCCAGGCCCACCAGCTGGGTCAGCAGCTTGGTCCCGGCCGTGGTCACGGTCAGCCCCACTCCGGTCTCGGGAAAGCCGAACACCGCGTCCTCGGAAGCGATGCGGATGTCGCAGGACATGGCGAACTCGCACCCTCCGCCCAGGGCATAGCCTCTGACCGCGCCGATGAGCGGCTTGCCCAGCTTGAGGATGATTCGTTCCACCTCCTGAAGCCGGTCGGCCTCTTCCAGATACTCCTGGATGGACAGCCCGGCGGAGGTCTCTTTGAGGTCCTGGCCTGCGCAAAAGGCCCTGCCCTCGCCCATGAGGATCACCACCGCAGCCTCCCTGTCCTGGCCGGCCTGGTTCAGGCAATCCATCATATCCCTGAGAAGTTGGTTGTTTATGGCGTTCAACCGTTGGGGCCGGTTGAGGGTGATGATCCCTATCCCCTTCTCGCGCCGGTAGTATGCCGCTGCCTGGCCCATGCCAACCCCCTTTGCTGACTGATATTTGACGTAGTAACCCGTTGAGATGCCCGAAGGCCCAAACATCATAACATTTAAGGAGACAAAACCAAAAGCGGAGCCCTGTCGGCCCTGATTTTACATCCCCCGGAGGTACAAACCGATTGACCCGGAGCGGCCGTGCCCGTAGAGTTATTATAATAACCTGTATTTATTATTCGAGACGCAAAATCGGCCCTGTCGTAACGGTCGGGGCCCGGGGTGCATCAACGGGGAGGGGGGGATGAGACTCAAGTCTGGTTTGGGGATTTTGGCCGTAATCTTTTTTATTTTTCTGCCGACGACGGGCCCCTGGGCTGTTGCCGCGCCTTTGGACCTGACCCTGGTTCACGTCAACGACACCCACTCCCACATGGAGGCGGTTTCGGGAAGTCTGAAAATAAAAGGGGTCAAGACCTACCTGAACATGGGCGGCGCGACCATGTTGGCCGGGAAACTCAAGGCGGTCAGGGCCGAAAAGGGCAACGTTCTTTTTCTCCACGCCGGGGATGCGGTCCAGGGCACCCTTTATTTCACCGAGTACAGGGGCGAGGTGGAGATGAAGCTGCTCAACCAGCTGTCCTGCGCGGCCATGGTGGTGGGCAACCACGAGTTTGACAAGGGTCCGGAAGGGACGGAACACATCATTTCCCTGGCCGGGTTCCCGGTCCTGGGGGCCAACCTGGATGTCTCGGCGTTCAAGGAACTGAGCGATAAGGTCAAACCCTATGTGGTCCGGGAGGTAGCCGGGGCCAAAGTGGGCATAATCGGCCTCATCACCCCCGAGACCAGGGAGATATCCTCCCCCGGAGACAAGATAGGCTTTTTGGACGTGGCCGAGACGGCCGAAAAGTACATCGCCGAGCTGGAGGCGGCCGGGGTGAACAAGATTATTCTCCTGACCCACCAGGGCTATGAGCAGGACAAGACCCTGGCCGCCCGGGTCAAGGGGATCGACCTGATCGTGGGCGGCCATTCCCACACCCTGCTGGGCGACCGGGAGGTCCTGGGCCGGTTGGGCCTGGCTCCCCGGGGCGAGTACCCGACTTTGGTCAAAGGCCCCTCGGGCGACCCGGTCTACATCGTCCAATCCTGGGAGTGGGCCAAGACCGTGGGTGTGCTGGATCTTTCTTTTGACGATGCCGGGCTGGTGACCAAGGCCCGGGGAGATGCAATCCTCATGGTGGGCGGCCCCTTTCGCCAGAAAAACAAGGAGGGCAAGAAGGTCACCCTGGGCGGAAGTCTCCGGGATGAGGTGGTGGAGGCCATTGCGGCCAATCCAGCCGTGGACCTGGTCGCTCCGGATCCGGAAGCCTTGGCTTTGATCAAACCCTACAAACAGGGAGTGGACCAGGTGCAGAAAGAGGTCATCGCCCAGGTGGCCCAGGACCTGTTCCACGTACGGGAGCCGGGAACCCACGACTCCGGCCGGGTGCTTAAGCACGGCAGCCAGGTGGCCCCCCTGGTGGCCCTGTCCATGCTGGACAAGGCCGAGACCTCGGGGCTCAAGCCGGACCTGGTTTTGGAGAATGCGGGCGGGGTGCGCACCGACCTGATGAGCGGCAAGCTGACCATGGGCCAGGTCCACGCCCTGATGCCCTTTGGCAACACCCTGTTCCTTTTGGAGCTTACCGGAAAGGAGGTTGAGGAAACCATCTCCAATGCGGTGGCCCGGGGTGATGGGGCCTTCCCCTATCTGGTCGGGGCCAGGATGATCCTGGATCGGTCCAAGCCCAAGAAGGAACAGGTGGTCAAGGTGGAGCTGGCCGGACCGGACGGAACCTGGAAGCCTATTGACCAGGCCAGGACCTACCGCCTGATCACCAACTCCTTTATCGCCGCAGGCGGCGACGGATACGAGGCTTTCAAAAAGGCCGCGGGTAAGAAGTACGACACCGGGTTCGTGGATTCGCTGGTGTTCGCCGATTTTGTGCGGGGCAAGGAATTGAAGAGGCCGGAGAGCACCGGGGTTGTGTTTGTGGGAGAGGAGTAGGGGAGTAAAGGATTATTAGCCGGTTCGGGTCTTCCGGCTTATGGAGGCGGACCGGCCTGTGGATCGCTCCGCCCTCGGGGACCATTCCGGAGGGGGCGCTCCCTCTGGAATGAGGACATTTTGATATTCGGCCAGCGGCCCCGGCCGGCTATGGATATCCGGGCTCCGGCGTCTTTGAGCGCTGGAGTGAATTCCCGGCTGATGAACTGCGGTCCATGGCCGGTGTTGAAGATCCCGGAAACCCCGTATCGAGTCAGCGCCTCCAGCGTCACCCGGGCCTTGAACTCCGGGCTGAAACTTCTCCGCTTCCGGGACATAATCAAGCCTCCTCAAATACCGATATGGCCGTCTCAGCAAATGGTCCAATTTCACGGGCCCACCTTTGTTGGAATATGATATTCTGAAAAAAGTCGAACTTACCGGAGAGCCAAAGGGTTGATGATTCTGCTCTGTTACAGGGGGCGTTGCTTAAATTCCCTGGTAATCGTTAGATGAGATGGACTGTGTTACATTAGTGTGTTATTTCTGTGAGCGGCGACACACTCCAAGCGCAAAGCCTGGTTTTAAATTTGGGCGGGGAAACCTGCCTATTACTTTTCGAGATGGGGAGCACTCATGTTGGAAATGAAAAAAGGGGTCGATATCCTGACGGATATCGGCGGGGTAAAGTCCGAGGATGAGGTTGATAAGGTCTTTAAGGAGAGCATGGACGAGGCTCAACTGAAGAAGATCAATCTAATCAAAAATTCAGAGGCCAGGCTTAAGATTGCCAACGCCATCGCCCTGGGCAAGCCGGACCGGGTTTTCATCAACACCGGCAGCGAAGAGGACAAGCAGTTCATCCGGGATATGTGCCTGGAACGCGACGAGGAGAAGTCCCTGGCCATCTCGGGGCACACCATCCATTACGATCTGGCCGAGGAGCAGGCCCGCATCGTGGACCGGACCTTCTACATCGCCAACGACGACGAGTCGGTCTCCTCCCTGGCCAAGAGGATCGGCCGCCAGGATGCCTACGACTATGTCAAGGAGAACATGGTGGGGATCATGAAGGGCATGATCCTGGTGGTGGGGTTCTACTCCCGGGGGCCGGTGGGGGCCGTGGCCAGCATTCCGGCCATTGAGGCCACCACTTCCCTGTACGTCTGCCATTCGGCCGAGCTCCTCTACCGCAACTGTTTCGCCGATTTCGACGCCGAGGCCGAGAGGGTGGGCCACTTTTTCACCAATGTCCATAGCCAGGGCCCCAACCGGACAGAGGACCTGCCCCTGGCCAGGGTCTTCATGGATCGCTCCCACCAGACCACCTACGCCACCTTCTGCACCTACGCCGGAAACACCCTGCTCCTGAAAAAGGGCAACCACCGCTTTGCCGTGGACCGGGCCACCTACTTTCGCCGGGGCCACGAACTTTCCGAGCACATGTTCATCACCGGCCTGACCGGACCGGGCGGGCGGGTGACCTTCTTTGCCGGGGCCGCGCCCTCGGGTTGCGGCAAGACCACCACGGCCATGGTGGGCAGCGATTTCATCAGCGACGACCTGGCCCAGATCTGGATCGCCGATGACGGCACCATCCGCTCCATCAACCCCGAGACCGGCATCTTCGGCATTATCGAGGACGTGAACTGGACCGACGATCCCATGGTCATGAATCTCCTGCGCAAGGAGAACACCGAGGTGATCTTCTCCAACGTCCTGATCGTCGACGGCAAGCCCCACTGGGTGGGCAACGGCGAGGAAAGCCCCAAGTCGGGCTTCAACTTTCAGGGAGAGTGGGAAGAGGGCAAGACCGACGCCAACGGCAAGCCCGTGCCCCTGTCCCATCCCAACTCCCGCTTCACCCTGCGCGCCGAGGCCCTGGACAACTGCTCGGAGGCCCTTCACGATCCGGCCGGAGTGATCACCAAGGTCTTTACCTACAACGGCCGGGACAGCGACACCATGCCTCCTGTCCGGGTGGCCCGCGACGCGGACGAGGGCGTGGTCATCGGCGCCTCCATTGTCTCCAAGGCCACGGCCACCGAGGTGGGCGTCACCGGGGTCAAACGCCAGCCCTGGGCCAACCAGCCCTTCATCCCCGGCGCCCTGGGCGACAACATGGTGGCCCAGTTCGAGTTCTTCAACTCCGACAAAATCTCCCCGGAGAACCGGCCCATCCTGGCCGGGCTCAACTACTTCCTGACCCACGAGGCCAGGGGAGGTGAGGGCGGCGGCCTCCTGGGCGAGAAGCGGGACGTGAAGGTCTGGATGGGCTGGCTGGACAGGCTGATCCACAACGAGGTGGGCTCTCTGGAGACCCCGGTGGGGCTGCTGCCCAAGTACGATGACCTGAAGGCCATGTTCAGCGAGATTCTGGACAAGGAGTATTCCCGGGAGCTTTACGACAAGCAGTTCTCCCTGTATGCGGACAAGATCCTGGCCCGGATCGATCTCCAGTATCAGGCCTTTAAAAAGGAGGAGAACATCCCGGACAAGCTGTTCACCATCTACGAGTCCCAGAAAAAGGACATGCTGGCCCTTAAGGAGGAGTTCGGCGAGGTTATCCTGCCCGAGAAGGCCGCGGAATGGTCGGCTAAAAAATAACACCCCCAGGCCCGCCTGTCCCTGGTCGGCCTTGCGAAACATCCAAGACCCCGCCCCTTGATTGGGCGGGGTCTTTTGTCGGCCTTTGGATAAAGGCCGCCCCTGGAATACCGCTGTGCGGGCAAAGCCGAAGGAGGCTAGGGAAAAGCAGGTTTTCCCCTTGACAGGATAAAGATATTTTATGATCATAATATGAGTACATTGTGGCTATAATATGGCTGGGGAGCGGGTCAGCGGTCGATGCGCCCAACCATACCGTATTTTTAGACAATTGATTCCCGGACAAGGTCGAATGATTACCGGCGAGATCATTTCCCGAAGCGGAAAAGGAAGGCCGGAAACAAGAATTGGCTCTTGGTGGCCGGGCCGGGGGCGCTATAGAATATTATCCAGGGTCATGAATCAAAAACGTTGCGGCCTTTCCTAAGGGACTGTGGCAACGGCAACTAATCAATCGCGAATTGAATGCGAGGCCGCCGTTCGGGTCAAAAGTAATACGGCGGTTTCACGGGGTAACCGGGTCTATTCCAAAACAGATTGGAATCTATCAGCAAAGGGAGGGTGCGATGTTGAGGAAATTTTGTTGCCTGGTCTTGGGGGTGTTATTTACTTTCGGCATGGCGGGGGGGGGTGCCATAGAGGCGGCGGCGGCCACGACCCTGACTTTCTCTGATTTCTTTCCGCCCACCCACGCCCAGTCACAGCTGTGCCAGGCCTGGTGCAAGGAGGTGGAGAAACGGACCGGGGGCGAGGTCAAGGTGGAGTTCTATCCGGGCCAGACCTTGACCAAGGCAACCCAGAACTACGACGGCGTGGTCCAGGGGCTGTCGGATGTGGGCCAGGCCTTGTTCGGGTACACCAGGGGCCGGTTCCCCTTGATGGAGGCGGTGGACCTGCCCGTGGGCTACACCTCGGGTCAGAATGCCACCAAGGTGGCCAACGCTTTTGTCCAGAAGTTTCAGCCCAAGGAACTGTCGGATGTGAAGGTCATGTATGTCCACGCCCACGGTCCCGGCCTGCTCCACACCAAGAAAAAACCGGTCCACAACACGGACGACCTGAAGGGCTTGAAGATCCGTTCCCACGGGACCACGGCCAAGGTGGTCGAGGCTTTGGGCGGGGTTCCGGTGGCCATGCCCATGCCCGAGCTGTACCAGTCCCTGCAGAAGGGCGTGGTGGACGGGGCCCTCTATCCTTTGGAGACCAACAAGGGCTGGAAGATGGCCGAGGTGGTGGAATGCGTCACCCTGTCCTTTTCCATGGCCTACACCTCCACTTTCTACGTGGTCATGAACAAGGACAAGTGGAACAGCCTGCCGGACAAGGCCAAACAGGCCATCGAGGAGATCAACAAGGAGTGGCAGGCCAAGCACGGGGAGGCCTGGGACAAGATCGACGCCGACGGGCTGGCCCTGATGAAGGAGAAGGGCCGGGAGATCATCGAAATGGAGCCGGCCGAGGCGGCTAAGTGGGCCAAACTGGTTGAGCCGGTTATCGCCGGGTATGTGAAAGATGCCAAGGCCAAGGGCCTGCCCGCGGATGAGGCTGTAGATTTTATCAGGAAAACCCTGGTTGGACTGGAGAAATAAGGGGGATTATTAGGGGCGGCCAATCGCCGCCCCGGCATTTGGACCTTTCCCCGGGGGTGCGCTGTGTTGTGGCGAAGTTGTGTGGATAAGCTTGTTCTGACGGTCAAAAGGATAGGGGCCGTGTGCCTCACCGGGATGATGGTGGTCACGGTTATTGACGTGGCCACCCGGGGCATGGGCAAGCCCGTCTTCGGCCTGGTGGAGATTGTCAGCCTTCTGGCGGTGATCGTCCTGGCCAGCGCCATGCCGGCCACCCATGTGGAGAACGGGCACGTGGGGGTGGGGCTGTTGCTCCACCGGCTCAAGCCCAGAACCCAGGCCCTGATAGACGGGATAACTGGTATCCTGGGAACCCTCCTCTTTGCCGTGGTGACCTGGCAGATGTTTATTTACGCCGGAATGATGCGCAGGAGCGGCGAGGTCTCCATGAGCCTCCAATTGCCCACCTATCTTCTTATCTATGCGGTGGCCGTGGCCTTCGGCGTCCTGGCCCTGGTCATCCTGGTGGCGGCGATTGACAACTTTCGAAAGGCGGCCGGCTCATGAGCCCCACCGTTATCGGCATCATCGGCATCATCGTCTTGATTTTGGTTTTCTTTTCCCGGATGCCCGTAGCCTATGTCATGACCCTGATCGGCTTCCTGGGGTATTCTTATATCCGGGGCGGCTCCCCCGGCCTGACCCTCCTCTCCCGCGATTTTTACGATGTCTACTCCTCCTACGGCTTGACCATCATCCCCCTCTTTATTCTCATGGGGCAGATCGCCTTTAATGCCGGAATCAGCAGAAGATTGTACGAAAGCGCCTACAAATTCGTGGGTTCCACCAAGGGCGGGCTGGCCATCGCCACGGTGGGGGCCTGCACCGCTTTCGGAGCGGTCTGCGGCTCCTCCCCGGCCACGGCCGCGACCATGGCCACGGTGGGTCTGCCGGAGATGAAGCGGTACGGCTACGGCCGGGCTCTGGCCTCGGGCTCGGTGGCCTCGGGGGGGAGCCTGGGTATGCTCATGCCGCCCTCGGTGGTGCTGATCGTGTACGGCATCCTGACCGAGCAGTCCATCGGAGCCCTTTTTGTGGCCGGGATTCTTCCGGCTGTTTTTATGACCGGCTGGTTCGCCCTGGCCGTGGTCATCTATTGCTGGAAATACCCCAAGGAAGGGCCGGCCGGGGACAGGTTCACCTGGAGTCAGAGGTTCCGCTCCCTGGCCGAGACGGGTGAGACCCTGCTGGTCTTTGTCCTGGTCATGGGCGGGCTCTTCCTGGGCGTCTTCACCCCCACCGAGGCCGGGGGAGTGGGGGCCGCGGCCGTGACTTTGGTGGCCTTGGCCCGGCGGCAGCTGACCTGGCAGGGGTTTGTCAAATCCCTTTACGAAACCCTGCGGACCTCGTGCATGGTCCTGATTCTGATCGCCGGAGCCACCGTGTTCGGCCATTTCCTGGCCGTGACCCGGATTCCATTCAGCGTGGCCCAGGCCGTGGGCGGGATGGACGCGCCCGGCTGGGTCATAGTGGCCATGATCTGCCTGGTCTACCTCATCGGCGGCTGTTTTATCGACGCCATGGCTCTGATCATGCTCACTATTCCTATTTTTTATCCAATCGTGGTAGAGCTGGGATATGACCCCATCTGGTTCGGGGTGATCATCGTGCTGGTGACCCAGATGGGGGTCATCACCCCGCCGGTGGGCATAAACGTCTATGTGGTCAACGGCATAGACCAGGATATCCCCCTGGAGACCATCTTTTCCGGGGTGATCCCCTTTCTCCTCGCTTTGGTGGTGGGCACCGGATTCATCATCGCCTTTCCCCAAATCGTGACCTGGCTGCCCCGGTTGATGTATTGACACGGGCCGGGGAAGGGGCTGGGAAAACCCTGGTCAAAGGAAAGATTCGTGGGGCCGGAAACCTGCAGACCGGCCCTGATTAGGGAGACCGGAGCCGTGCAAGAATCGCCATACTGGAACCCGTTTCTGGAAACCCTGCCCCCGGAAGAGCTCAAAAGACTTCAGCTGGTCAAATTCAAAAAAATCCTGGCCTGGGCTTACGAACGTTCGCCCTTTTACCGGCGTCTTTACTCTCAGGCCGGCTTGGAGCCGGGGGACGTCAAGACCTGGGAGGACGTGCGCCGGGTTCCCAAGGTGGACAAGGACCTGATAAAAAGCGCTCAGGAGGAACCGCCCTTTCCCTACGGCTCCCTGCTGTGCCTGCCCCTGGAAGAGGTGGCGGAGTTCCGTCAGACCTCCGGCACCACGGGCCAGCCGGTTTACCAGGCCGATTCATGGCCGGATTGGGAATGGTGGTCCGAGGCCTGGTGCTACATTCTCTGGGCCCAGGGCTACCGGCCCAGGGACCGGGTCTTTTTTCCTTTTGGCTACAATATCTTTGTGGCCTTCTGGGCCGGACACTACGCGGCCGAGAAGCTGGGCTGCGAGGTGGTGCCGGGCGGGGTGCTGGATACGGCCGCCCGGGTGCTCAAAATCCAGGAACTCAAGGCCACGGCCATGATGGGCACTCCCACCTATCTGCTCAACATGGCCGATCTGGCCATAAACAGGTTAGGTCTGGACCCGGCCGCCTTGACCATCCAGAGAATCACCTGCGCCGGGGAGCCGGGAGCCTCCATTCCTTCCACCAAAAAGAGGTTGGAGCAGGCCTGGGGGGCCAAGGTGTTCGACCATGCCGGGGCCACAGAGATAGGGGCCTGGGCTTATGAATGCGCCCATCAGTCCGGAGGGCTTCACGCCAACGAGGGGCTCTTCCTGGTGGATATAGAGGACCTGGAGAGCGGAGAGATCATCGAGGAACCCGGACGGAGGGGCAAGATGGTCATCACCTCCTTTGACCGCCAGGCCCAGCCTTGCCTCAGGTTCGACTCCAAGGATATCATCGAATGGGCCGAGAAGCCCTGCCCCTGCGGCCGGACCTACCGCCTGGTCAAGGGCGGAGTCCTGGGCCGGGCCGACGACATCACCAAGGTCAAGGGGGTGCTCCTCTCCCCGGCCAGCATCGAAGAGGTGGTCCGCTCCTTCCCCCAGCTGGGGGACGAATTCGCGGTGGTGGTGGAGCGGCTCGGCGACTCGGACCGGATAACCCTGAAGATCGAACTGAAGCCGGATGTGGACAAGGATGAACTCCTGGCCGCCCTGAAGGACAGGTTGAGGCTGAAGACCAACCTGGGGTATGTTATTGAAACTTATTCCTTGGGGGACCTGCCGCGTTTTGAGGTCAAGGCGCGGAGATTCAAAGACTTGAGGAAAATTCATTGAGAGGATAAGATGGAGCATAATCCGTCCGCTTCTTTGAAAGAGCGGATTAACAGGCTTAAACAGGAGTCTTTGGCCCTATCCCGAGCAGGAGACTCCTTTCCGGCGGTCTGGCGAAACGCCCTCAGAATTTTGGCTTGTGTGAGAATGATGGAGATGGATCTGGGGTTAGAACAGGATTGGAAAGAACCGGCGTCAAACGCCGAGTAAATATTTTTATAACCTGTATTCAAGGAGCGGTTCATGGCGATTATCACCATCTCTCGTCAAGTGGGCAGTTTGGGTGAGGAGATAGCCCGGCAGCTATCCTCGGATCTGGGTTACAAGCTGGTAACCCGAGATGATTTCATGAACCTGGCCAATCATTATGCTCCGGAGATGGCCTCCAAACTGAAGAAGATCAGCGACGAGGAATCTCCCGGGGTCATGGAGCGGCTGTTTTTTTCCACGCCCATCTACCTCAGCCTGTTTGAAGCTCTCATCTTCGAACTGGCCAGCCAGCGTCAGGTCATTATCATGGGGCGGGGTGCCCAGATAGTGTTGCGCGACGTGCACCAGGTCTACCGGATCAGGGTCGTGGCCCCCACCCATTTGCGGGTTCTGCATATGCGGCAGGTTCACGGCATGTCCACCGACGAGGCCCTGGAGTTCGTGCGTCGGCACGACCGCAGCCGCCGCAATGTGGTTCGCCAGGTATTCGACCACGACCTTCGGGACTGGGGCCTCTACGACATGGTTCTGAACACGGCCTATCTGGACGTGGAGGCCGGGGTGGAAATCATCAAAAAGGCCGTTGACCAGATCAAGCGGCTCCAGCCCATGGAGGAGGCGGCCAAGGTTCTCAAGGGGCTGGCTCTGGGCAAGAGGGTCGAGGCCCGGATCAGGCAGGAGGTCCTGCCCTCCCAGGAGGTTGAGGTTCTGGGAGAGTTTGATGGCACAGTAACCCTGCTGGGTTCCCTGGCGGCCGGAGAGGACAGGCAGAGGGCCGAAGAGATTGCCCAAACCTTTCCCGGGGTGACTAAAGTGATCAATAAGATCAAGACCTCGCTGTTCACCTTCGGCTATTGATGGCCCCGCCTCCGGCCGTTAGGATTATCGAACAAGGTCTGCTGTTCCCCCCTCCGGGGGGGACTTACCAATCGTTTCCCACGGTTACCAGGGTGGGCCCCGGACGCCTCATGGCCGCCTTTCGCCAGGGGTTGGTGGAAGGCGATGAGACGCCCCGGACGGGCACCCACGGCTTTGGCGGGGATGTCCTGGTAACTCATTCCAAAGACGAGGGTCTCACCTTCGACCTCCCCCGGCTGGCGGTCGACCACCGGGACCAAGAGACCAACGAGCACGACAGCCTTATTACCGGTCTGAGCCGGAATCGGGTGTTCCTGATCACCCGGTCTTACGGTGCCGGGGTGAACAGATCGTTCTGGTCCCTGAGCGGAGACAGGGGCCGGACCTTCAGCCCCAGAAGGGTCGTGGAGATCAACGGCCTGGAGCTGGACCCTCAATGGGGCCCGGCCTCCCAGGCCTTTTACGGCCATGGGCTTGAGGACGAAAGCGATAACAGCCTTCTCCTATCCTTTTACGCCACCCTCATAAGCGGCCACCAGCAGGCCGGACTGGCCCGGTTGGACCTGGGAAGCGGCTCCTTTGAGCTGTGGGGCTGGATCTGGGAAGGGGAATTGAACCACTGCTATCTTAACGAAGCCCCGTTGCTCCGGCTGAACAATGATCACATCCTGGCCCTGTGCCGGGAGGAGCCCTGCCTGACCGGACTGCACTGGACCGTCAGCGAGGACAACGGCCGGACCTTCAGCCGGCCCCGGGCCACGGGGCTCTTCGGCGAGGCGGCCAATCTGGTTCTGCTGCCGGACAACAGGATCCTGGCCGTCTTCAGGGGCCTCTCCCAAAGCCCGGACAGGGGCGACACGGTGAGCCTGGCCGTCTCCGGGGACCAGGGCCGGACCTGGTCCGAGCCCTTTGTCCTGGAGGAGTACTGGGGCGGCCGGTTCCACGGCGGATACGGGGACCTGGCCGTCACCGAGGCGGGGCAGGTTCTGGCGGTGTACTATGTCTGCCCGGAGCACGGGGAACCGAGAGTGAAACGCTGTCTGCTGGAAGTGGAGGATTGACCCATGATAGCCAGAGTCTGGAAGGGTTGGACCAAGGCCGGGGATGCGGACGCCTACGAGGCTCTGTTGCAGGAAAAGGTGCTTCCCGGGCTGAAAGAGATCGATGGGTATGTGGACGGCTACATCCTGCGCAAACCCGAGGGAGACGAGACAGAGTTTGTGACGATCAACCTTTTTCTGTCCCTGGACGCGGTAAGGATGTTTGCCGGTTCCGACTTTGAGACTCCGGTTTTTGAACCCGAAGCCAAACGGTTGCTTTCCCGGGTGGAACCCGTGGCCCGCCATTACGAGGTCATAAAAGGGCCCCGGATTTGAATCCAGGACCTGCCTGAAGGTGAAAAGGCGGTTGCCGCTTAAAACAGCCGGCACCGAAAAGGAGCCGGATCCCTGAGGACTCGGCCCCTTGGCATTTGATGACAGCCGCCTGTTATGGGCGGGGTTCTAGTAATCCAGCCGGGCCAGGGTCTCCACCAGTTCTTTGACCGCGTCCGCGGAATGATCCAGGGCGGCCTTCTCGTCGTCGGTCAGCTTGATCTCGATGACCTCCTGCACTCCGCCCTTGCCCAGCTTCACCGGCACGCCGATGAACAGGTCCCGGTAGCCGTACTCGCCCTGAAGGCAGACCGCGCAGGGCAGGATTTTCTTCTTGTCCTTGAGGATCGCCTCGGCCATCTCCACGGCCGAGGAGGCCGGAGCGTAAAAGGCCGAACCGGTTTTCAGCAGACCCACAATCTCGGCTCCGCCGTTGCGGGTCCGGTCCACCAAGGCCTCAATCCGGTCGGCCGGCATCAGGTCGGTGATGGGGATCCCGGCCACGGTGGAGTAGCGGGGCAGGGGGACCATGGTGTCGCCGTGGCCGCCCAGGACAAAGGCGGTGGTGTTTTCCACGGAGACGTTCAGCTCCTCGGCGATAAAATGGCGGAACCTGGCCGAATCCAGGACCCCGGCCATGCCGATGACCCGCTCCCTGGGGAAGCCGGAGGCTTCCATGGCCACGTGGCACATGGCGTCCAGGGGATTGGAAACCAGGATGAGGATGGAGTCCGGAGCCACCTTGGCCACGTTCTGGACCACGTTTTTAACGATCTTGGCGTTGGTGGCCAGCAGGTCGTCCCTGGACATACCCGGCTTGCGGGGGATTCCGGCGGTGATGATCACGATGTCGGAACCCTCGGCCGGAGCGTAGTCGTTGGACCCGATTACCGAGGCGTCATGCTTTTCCACGGGCTTGGCTTCCGAGAGGTCCAGGGCCTTGCCCTGAGGCACGCCTTCTATGATGTCGACCAGAACCACATCGGCCAGTTCCTTTTCCGCAGCCCGCTGGGCTGCGGTGGCGCCCACGTTTCCGGCCCCGATTACGGTAATTTTATGAACCATTTCAGTTCCTCCGAAATGCAGATAGATAATACGACTCGCTCAATTTAGGCCGAGGCCGGGTTTTCAGTCAAGGCCTAAGGGCCGAAAAGGCCCTGCAACGGCCGGACGGATCGTCCCGCTTCCGCGCCAGCTGTTGCCTTTGCTCAGGAGGGCGAGCGGCCGGTCAGGCGCTCCATGGCCTCCACGTATTTGGCCCTGGTCTTGTCGATAATCTCCTGGGGCAGTTCTGGCGGGGGCGGAGTCTTGTCCCAGTCCAGCCCGGAGAGATAATCGCGCAGAAACTGTTTGTCGAAACTGGGTTGGGACCTGCCGGGCCGGTACTGGTCGGCCGGCCAGAACCGGGAGGAGTCCGGGGTCAGGGCCTCGTCGATGAGGATCAGCTCCCCGCCGGCCAGGCCGAACTCGAATTTGGTGTCGGCGATGATGATCCCTTTTTCCGCAGCCAGGTCCCTGGCTCTGGAATAGATGGCCAGGGAAAGGTCTTTCACCTTTTGGGCCAGGTCGGCTCCCACCTTTTGGCTCATGGCCGCAAAGGAGATGTTCTCGTCGTGCTCGCCCAGTTCGGCCTTGGTGGAGGGGGTGAACAGAGGCTGCTCCAGCTTGGCCGCCTCGGGCAGCCCGGCCGGAAGATCTATTCCGCAGACCTTGCCCGTCTTAAGATAATCGCTGTAGCCCGAACCCACCAGATAGCCCCGCACGATGCACTCCGCGGGCAGAGGCTCGGCCTTTTTGACCAGCATCATCCGGCCTTCCAACTGGGCCGCGGAACCTCGGTCCAGGCCTTCCACGTCCGCCGGATCAAGGGAGATAAGATGGTTCGGGACCAGATCCTTTACCTGCTCGAACCAGTAGGCCGAGATGGCGGTGAGGACCTTGCCCTTGTCCGGAATGGGTTCGTCCATAATTACGTCAAAGGCGGACATACGGTCCGTGGTAACGATAAGCAGGCGGTCGCCCAGGTCGTAGATGTCCCGGACTTTGCCTCTGGCCTTCAGGTTCAACCCGGGCAAGTCGGTCTGTTTTACGATCATCTCTTTCTCCGGTTTACTTGGGAATTGCGTTTCAAGGCGGCCGGTAGGCCCCTGGACAAAAAACAGTTAACGACAGGAAGACCGGTCTGTCAAGGGTTTGGTGCCTGATCTTTCCCGCCGGGGAAGATGGCCAACAGCTGTTCCAGAATCCGCCCCATCTCCCTGCGGGAGACCGTCTCCCCGTGGGCCAGCCAGGCCCGCCGCTCCGATCCGGGCCGGCCGGTGTCCACCCGGTTGACCAGGACCAGTTTCCGGCAGGGGACCACCCCCAGAAACTGCCCCCCGAATCCCTGGCCGAAAAAGGTCAGATCGCGATAGGTCCACCACAGGTAACCATAACCAATCTCTCCGTCAAAGGTGTAGGCCGTGGTGCTGGCCCTTATCCACTGGGCCGGAATTATTCTCTTGCCCCGCCACAACCCGTCCTGGAGGTAGAGTTGGCCGAACAGGGCCAGGTCCCGGGCCGTAATGTAAAAAGGGTAGGCCGGGTGGATGGAGATCGGTTCGCGGGTGAGCCGCACATCGTCGGCCTGGAAATCTTTCATGCCCAGGGGGGCCGCAACCCAGTCCGCAAAAGCGCCGCCGAGGGATAGGCCCGTGGCCTTGCAGAAGATGGTGCCCAGCGCATTGAAGTCCCAGTTGTTGTAGTAGAAATGGGTTCCGGGCAGGTGGGTGTGGCGGGGCGGGCGGGTCCTTTTCATCCTCGGCGATTCGGCCGCCGCCGGAAGATAGATCCCGGATTTGGACATGAGCAGGTCCCGGACCGTGGCCTTTTTTTCCACCGGGCTCAATGGCCGGCGGTCGTCCAGGCCCAATTGGGCCAGGGAGGAATCGAGATCGATCAAGCCCCGGTCCACGGCCCGGCCCACGAGAGCGTTCATGAGGCTCTTGCGCAGGGAGTGGGAACTGGTTTTTTTGGTTGTTTTGCCCCTGTCCAGAACCGTCCTGCCCTGGTGGACCACCAGCAGGGCCGTGGACCCCATGGCTTGGGCCAGGCTCCAAACCCTATTGAGCCGGTCCTGGGGGAGGCTCGGTTGATCCGGAGGACGTCCGGGGGCGCCTATAGGGCCTTTGATTTGGAGAGCCTCGGGCGGTCCCTGGCCGAAAGCCGGCTCCACCCTGGGTTGGAGGATGAAAAGGCAGACCCAGACCAGGGAAAAGGATAAACGGATCATTGCGCCGACCGTTGGTAAGGTGGTTGCCCAAAGTGAACAATAAAAGAAGGCCCTGGGGCCGAAGCCGGAGCAGGGCCGATCCTCTTTATCATATTCGGCCTTATCCACGGAAATCATAGCAAATTATGGAAAGACCCTCAACTCAATCCGAGGCGGGCGACAGTGCGGCCCGGCGTCGGTCGTAAGAGAGAGGGGAGGTTGACAATCCTAAATAAGGTTGTAGTATACAACTATGTTTGAGACAGTATCGCCGCCCTCTGATCAGGGATTGCTGGGTCTGATCGCCGAGACAGCCAAGGCCACCCGCATATTCCAGCAGGAGTCGGTCTTTTGCGAGGGGCTCACCTTCAACCAGTTCACCATTTTGGACAAGGTGGCTCTGGCCGGAGGAGACCTGGCCCTGGCCCGGCTCCACACTTTTTTGGAGGTGGAGAAATCGACCACCACCAGGCTGGTGGCTCCCCTGATCAAAAAGGGTCTGGTGGCGAAAAAAAGGTCGGAGATGGACACCCGGGCCATGGTTCTGCGCCTGACCCCCCAGGGATGGGAGGCCAGGGGCAGGGTGCTGGAATGACTGAACGGGTTTCTGGCCGCCGTGTCCGCGGCCATGGCTCCCGGAGATCAGGCCGTGGTGGGGCAAGCGGTTAAGGCCTTTGCCCAGGCCCTGAAAACCGCCTGCGTCTCCTTTTTCGGCCGGGAGCAGGCCGGGCAAAAGTAAAATCAAAGAGGATGAACATGGAGCAAACGCAAGGGAGCAACCCTGACTTCAAGATAATCGAACCGGCCTTCCAAAGGGCGGAGCCGGGGGGGAGCGCCTCCGCGCCCTGCTGAGGGCCGCCCAACAAGCCCCGGGAGGGCTTGGACCCCTTTACCCAGGCTTTTGTGGTCGGCGGAGTGGCAACACGGGCCGGGAGAATTCCCCAGGTTCTTTCGGTTCTCGGCAGCCAGGACCGCTGGGGCGGAATCAAGGCCCGCTGGGGCGTGGGCCGGATGGACTACCTGGTGGAGCCGGGCCTCTACGCCCTGAACAGCCCGGATGAAACTTCGCCGGTCCTGGTTACGGCCAACTACAAGCTGACCTTTGATAAGTTACGGTCAGCCCTGGGCGGGCTGAACGCCTGGATTCTGGTCCTGGAGACCTACGGTATAAACGTCTGGTGCGCGGCGGGCAAGGGCACCTTCGGCACCGAGGAACTGGCGGCCCGGATCGGGTCGACCGGTCTGGCCGAGGTGGCCTCTCACCGGGAGGTGATCCTGCCTCAACTGGGCGCTCCGGGCGTGGCCGCCTTTCAGGTTAAAAAACTGACCGGGTTCAAGGCCGTCTACGGGCCCATCCTGGCCCAGGACCTGCCCCGGTTCCTGGCCGCTGGAAACAGGGCCGACGACGGGATGCGGCGCAGGTCGTTTCCCTTAGGGGAAAGGCTGGTTCTCATTCCCATCGAACTGGTGAGCGCACTTAAATTCCTCCTCCCTGCCGGGCTGATCATGCTTCTTATCGCCGGTCTGTTCGGCCCCCAGGGGTTCTGGGCCGACGCCCTGCGCTACGGCCTGTTTTCCATTGTCGCCCTGCTGGGCGCCGTGTTCGCCGGGGCCGTGGCCCTGCCCCTGCTGCTGCCCTGGCTGCCTGGCCGGGCCTTTGCCGTCAAAGGGGCCGCAGCCGGAGCGGTGGCAGCCCTGGTCCTGGCCGTGACCCTGAGAATCATCAGGGTCGGCCTCCTGGACTCCGTCCGTCTGGAAACAGCGGCCTGGATGGTTCTGGTCCCGGCCCTGGCCTCGTTTCTGGGCATGAACTTCACCGGCTCCTCCACCTACACCTCCCTTTCCGGGGTCCGTAAGGAAATGCGCTGGGCCGTCCCTTTCCAGGTTCTGACCGGGGTGGCGGGCCTGGCCCTGTGGTTCTGTTCCTGGCTGGCGGTTTGAGGAGATAAGGATGAAAAGTTTCGTTTATTTAAAAAACGTGGCCACCCTTTCTCTGGACCGGGAAAAGTGCGTGGGTTGCGGCATGTGCCTCACGGTCTGCCCCCATGCGGTCTGGATCATGGACAACAACAGGGTCAGAATTGGGGACCTGGACCAATGCATGGAATGCGGGGCCTGCCAAATCAACTGTCCGGTCCAGGCCATCAAGGTGGAGACCGGGGTGGGCTGCGCCGCAGCGGTGATCAACTCGATCCTGCCCTGGGCCGGGTCGGGCTGCTGCAGCCTGGATTCCCCGATCAATGGGGGACAGAGGGTTGCGGCTGATTAACGGAATTGGAAAAAACAAGAGGCAAGGGCAGGGCTGGAAGAGGTATTTGGCTGGTCCAGGAGTTCCTATCCGCTGAAATAGGGGCTGCCCATAAACCTCAGAAACGAGGTGACCACCGATTTGTCGAACTGTCCTCCGGTCTGCTCCTTCAAAATCTGCCCCGCTTCCATGGGGGCATGGGCGGGCCGGTAGGGCCGGGGAGAGGTCAGGGCGTCGTAGGTGTCGATCACCCGAAGTATCCGGGCCTCGTAGGGAACGGAATCCCCGGCCAGGCCCTTGGGGTAACCCGAGCCGTTCATGTTTTCGTGATGGCATAGGACGATCGTGAGCACGTCGTAGGGCACTGAACTGATCATTCTGAGCATGTCGTAAGCGTAGCCGGGGTGTTTGCGGATCAGGGCCTCCTCGTCGGGATTCAGCTTGTCCGGTTTGTTCCTTATTCTCTTGTCTATTTTGGCCAGTCCTATCTCCATGAGCATGCCGGCCAGGCCCAGGGAGCGCACCTGCCCCTCGGAGAACTCCATGAACCGGCCGAAGGCCATGGACAGCATGGCCACGTTCACCGAATGGGAGTAGACCGTGTAGTCCACCTTGAGCAGTTCCGAGATCCGGGTCAGGATCTGGCTGTCGCGGATCATCATGTCCACGGCCGAGGTGGTGGTATGGGCCGCCTTTTCCATGGCCTGCTGGCTCAGGTCCGAGCTGAACAGGAGGCGCAGATTAAAGGAGGCCATCTCGTGGATAAAGGATGACTTCTCCTTTCTGGTGGTCCTGGGGTTGTCCATTATCCGCTTGGTGTATTCGCTGAAATAGGAGGTCAGGGCCTGGGTTTCGTTTAAGGAAACGTAGACCTTCTCCTGTCCGGCCTTGATCAGGTTGTCCCGCCATTCCTCCCGGAAGATCTCTCCCTTGGTGGTGGCTGGCACCATCTCCACCTTGTTGTTCTTACGGCTGAATCCGGCCAGGAACAGATCCGCTGGGATCTCGGTCCCTGGAACCAGAACGTTCAGGGGCAGGGGAGCCATGCCCAACTCAGCCGGATTAAAGGAAAGGTTGCCCACGCCCCTCAGATTTTTGTCTAAAATACTTTCAGCCATGATCTTCCGTTTCTTCGGTAGACCGATTGATAAAATTTCTAAACATATTAAGGAATGAATATCAATTAATTAACCATAACGCAATGTTGGTGTGAAAAATACGGTCCCCTGCCTGTCTGAGACGAACCGATTTTGAAGGAAGGGGGACATCGAGCGGGGCTTGGGCAAAAGCCTGATTCCGCGCCAGTCCGGCGCTGAACTGTAAAAGCCCAGTCCAGCTGCCTGCTCTGATTAAACCAATTAAACCACCGGCTGTGCCGGTGAGAATTTACGAGGCTTTGCCATATCCGTGGTTGAAATGATAAACGGTCCTCCCGAAGAAGGCCCCCAAAGGGCAGGGAGGACCGCATATGAAGGATTGGCAAAGTCAAGCACGCGTGAAGTGGGAATGCAAGTATCATGTTGTGATCATCCCGAAGTATCGCCGAAAAATCCTTTATGGGAAGATTCGCAAGCGTGTTGGGGAGATACTTCGAGAGTTGTGTCAGCAGCGTGGTATCGAGCTTTTGGAAGGGAAGGCCATGCCGGACCACGTTCATATGCTGCTGAGCATTCCCCCAAAATACAGTATTGCGCACACAATTGGGTTTTTGAAAGGGAAAAGTGCGATCCGAGTCCACCGTAACGTCCTGAGGACACGAGGCACTTTGTTTGGCCGAAGCTTTTGGTCGAGAGGGTACTGTGTCAGCACGGTCGGTTGGGACGAGAAAGGTATTCGAGAATACATCAAGCATCAAGAGAAGCTCCAGCAAGAACAAGATCAGTTGGGTCTCGGACTCAACTAACGGCCCCTTTTAGGGGCCTTCCTCATACCACCGGCTCTGCCGGTGGTCAGTGATTTTACAGGCAGCCCGGACGGGGGCACTTTTACGATTCAGGAAGGGTCGGATATTACTCCGGGCCAAAAGCAGGCCGAAATAATTTAAGCCAGAAGGGATATCCCCTCTGGCTTAGGTCTGGGCGGTGTGACCCGCAA
Source organism: Desulfarculia bacterium (assembly GCA_963662305.1). Taxonomy (GTDB): domain Bacteria; phylum Desulfobacterota; class Desulfarculia. Next base: position 2,257,088 of record OY759352.1, read on the forward strand.
ATCGTTCGGTTTTAAATGAGCCGCAAAAAGGTCAAAGGATAAGGCTGCTTTTTGCGGGTATCTTATCCTGTCTTTACTGGCAGATTATACGAGTATTTTCCCCAAAAATTAAACCCATTACCAGGTCCGGAGTACCCACCGTGACCCCGCTGATCAGCCTCTGTTTGGGGATGCCGTCCATTTTCATGCACCCTCCGCCCACCAGCACCCTGGAGCCGGATTTTATGAACTCGGCCAACTTGTCCTGAAAGCGGGTCTGGCCGATCTTGTACTCGGTATCCTTCAGGGCCAGTTGAATTCCCTTGACCCGCAACAGGATGGTCACTTTGTGCCCCCTTTGGGCGGCCACTCCGGCAATACGCAGGGCCGCATCCGCCGAGGGCAGGTCATCGGTGGACAGGATGACCAACAGATCGCCCCTGGGTTCCTGGGGTGGGCCGGACGCGCCCTTTTGGGCCGCCGCCGCGGTCAGGGGGATAATCAGGATCAGGCAGGACAACAGGACGAACAGCATAATTCCGGTTTTTCGGTTCACTTTGGATCTCCTTTTTTTTCGTCAGCGCCGGCCCGAGCGGTCCGGCGCCTGGGTTCCAAACCATCGAACAGCATAAGAGCTTGCAGGGGCGGTAATAACAGACCTCCGCCCGGATGGGGGACCAGCCCGGGTCCCAGACAATCGGCTTTATTGGGAGAAGCATTATCCCGGCCTCTGTCCGGCGGGTAGCCAATCTTTCCACGCGTCGTCATTTCCACTCCGGCCAAGGCATCATTCCAAGAGACACCGGAAAAATATGGGGAATGTGGCCTAGTTATATTATGCTCAAAATAGCATAATAACTTACTTGAAGTCAAACCCTAACCGGTTCCCTATTGTGTTTTGCTTTGGCTGATGGGGTGTGGCCCTGGTGGCGCATTTCCCATATGGAGCGGAACGGTATTATGACGTTTGCTCTAAGGAGACGAGGTTACAGGCTGGGCGGAATCGGGGCTCCTGGCCGGAGCCCCTTGCGGAAAAAGGCGGTAAAAGTTATTTCACGGAATTGCGTTTCTGGTCGATGCTGGCTTTCTTATCCCGGCGGTCGTCCACCTTCAGGTCAATGGTTATCCTCTGGCCTCCGGCAGCCACATGGGCGGCGTGGACCTTTTTCACCAGATCGAACAAGGCGTCCAGGTCCGGGACCTCGATGGCCGTGGACATTCCGCCGATCTCATAGTAGTAGCCCGATTCCTTGATGACCCTGATTCCTTCCTTGACGTACTTGCTGAGGCTGGTTCCGGGACTGCCGATAGGGTAAACGGCTAACTGGGCGATCATGTTACCTCCTCCTCTCCGGCCAGGGACATCATGATGACATCCGTGAGGTCGAGCACTTTGATATCCAGGCCCCGGCGTATGGCCCGGGTGGCCATGGTCCGAAAGCACTGCTGGCAGGATGTTACCACCGCCTCGGCCCCGGTGGCCATAACCTCCTCCATCTTGCGGTCGGCCACGGCTGCGGCCAGGTCCGGGTTGACCATTTCCACATTGCCCCCGCCGCCGCAGCAGTTGGCCAGGGCGCGGTTGGCGGCCATCTCCTTCAGCTCCAGCCCGGGCACGGCGGCCAGGACCTGCCGGGGCTCCTCAAAGACCCCGGAGTTGCGGCCCAGGTCGCAGGGATCGTGGTAGGTCACTTTCATCTTGAGCGGTTTGAGGTCCAGCTTTCCGGCCCTGGCCAGATCGGCCAGGAGCTGGCTGGCGTGGACCAGTTCGGCCTCGGTATCGTAATGAGTCTTCCAGGTGTGAAAACAGGAGGGGCAGGAAAAGACCACCTTCTTGGCCCCCACGGCCTTCACCTTTTCCTGGTTGTGCTCTATCAGGGCCCGGGCCTCCTCGGGCTTGCCGGCCCCCAGCAGGGGGAAGCCGCAGCACCATTCCCGGCCCCCCAGGATGGTGAAATCAAGTCCGGCGTTGTCCATGACCTGGGCCAAGTTGGCCGGAATCTTCTGGGCCATGGGAAAAAACGAGGCCACGCAGCCCACGAAGTAGACTATCTCGGCCCGTTCCTTTTCAAAGGCATCCTCGGGCGCGCCCTTGATAAACTCCCGCCACTCGCCCCGCTCCTCCGGCTCGTCCCGGGAGATGTTGCGGTACTCGTTGAGCGAATCGGCCAGGCTCTCCAGAATCTTGGGGTGCAGTTCGGCCTCGGCCAGGCACTCCCGGTCGGCCCAGACCGCCCGGCTGGTCTCGATGGAGGGAAAACAGGCCTGGGTGCAGGCCCCGCAACCCAGACAGGAGAACACGGCCTGGGCCAGTTCCGCGGTCAGGGGCAGCCGCTCCTCGATGACCGCCCTGGTTATGGCGTTGCGTCCCCGGGCCGTGTAGGCCTCGGTGCGCATGACCGCGTAGGTGGGGCAGTTGGGCAGGCAGAACCCGCAGCGGGTGCACTTGGCCACTTCTTCGTACATCAGTTTTTTCAGCCGGACCAGATTCATGGCTCAGAGTCCTCCCAGAAAGCGACCCGGGTTGAGGATGTTTTTGGGGTCCAGGGAGTTTTTCAAATTCTGCATGACCCTGAACCCGCTGGGCAAGGGGCCCCACACATCCAGTCTCTGTTTCAGCTCCGGCCCGGCCGCCTCCACCACCATGCCGCCGCCCAGGTCCTGGGCCGCATTACGCATGGCCAGGCCCAGGGAGGCCTGCTCCTGGGGCGTTCCCGTGGCCAGGAAGGCCGTGGCCGTGCCGCATCCGGCCCGGACTGAAAGGCCGCACTCCAGCCCCGCCTTTTGCGATAGGCCCGACCAGGCCGAGGCCAGGCGGGCATAGGCCCCAAAGGGAAAATGGCCCTTGAATACGGTCCGGGCCTCGGGTTCGGACAGGCGGTTCCACATCCGGGCGGCCTGGTCCGCGTCCTGCACGGTTGTGGAAAGAGCCTCATGCCTCTTTCCCATGGCCTGCAGGTCGCTGACCTGGCGGCCTACCTCGGCCTCTGAGCCGTCCAGCTTCAGGGCCATCCACCAGCCGTTGGCCGGTCCGGCCAGGGCCGCCCTGGCCCCCACCTGGGCTCCGGCCCGGTTCATCAGCTCCAGGCAGGTTGGGATCAGTTTGGAGTTCAGGATTTCCGCGCAACACCCCAGGGCCTGGCCCAGCTCCCCGAAGACCAGGACCACGCCGCAGCTAAGGCGGGGCAGGGGCAGGAGCCGCAGGGTGGCTTCGCAGATCACCCCCAGGCTGCCCAAAGAGCCGATCATGAGCTTGGACACGTCGTAGCCGCTCACGTTCTTGACCGTCTTGCCGCCCATGCCGATCACGGCGCCGTCGGCCCGGATAAGGCGGGTTCCCAGAACCAGGTCCCGGGGCAGGCCGTGCCCCAGCCGGGAGGGCCCCACCGAGCCCGTGGCCAGGATGCCCCCCATGGTGGCCCTGGACTTGAAAGGCGGGTCCAGGGGCACGAACGCGCCCTTGTGCTCCCGGTCAGAGCAGAGGGCGTCGGCCTTTTCCTTCAGCTCCCCGTCCAGGGGGAAGAAACACCTGTTCTCCACCCCGGAGACCAGATCCTGAAGATCGGCCAGGGGCACCCCGGCCTGGACCGTCGCAGTCAAGTTGGCCGGGTCCAGGTCGATGATCCGGTTCAGCCGCTCCAGGCCCAGGACCAGGTCCACCCTGGCGGGCGGGTTGCCCAGACCCGTCTTGGTCCCCCGGCCCCGGATGGCCACGCCCCAGCCTTGGTCGTGGGCCAGAGCCACAACCTTAGCCGCCTCCTCCACGGTTCCGGGAAAAGCGGCGGCTTGGGGCGCCACCCCGTCCACGGCCAGGTCCCGCAGCTTTTCCTCCTCCAGGAGCAGGGCCGATGCGGGGAGGATGTTTTTCAGCGAATCCAGGTCCATCTCAACTCCTGTGGCCGGGCCGGACAGAGCCGGGCCGGGCGCTTGTGGGGAGAATGAATCGTTTCGGGCGATCCAGGGTCCCGGTCTCAACCGGGCAGGACCTTGCCCGGATTGACTATCCCCTGGGGGTCAAGGGCCTTTTTTATGTCGCCCATAAAGGCCATGTCCTGGGGCGAGAAGATGAACTCCATCTCCTTGAGCTTTTCCAGGCCGATGCCGTGCTCCCCGGAGATGGTCCCGCCCGCGTCGGCGCAGGCCCTGAGGATCTCCGAGGCCGCGGCCATGACCCGGCCGGTCTCCTCCTTGTCCCTGGCGTCGAACAGAATCAGGGGGTGGAGGTTGCCGTCCCCGGCGTGGAACACGTTGCCTATCTCCAGGTTGTATTTCCGGCCGATCTCGGTCACCTGGTCCAGGACCCGGGGCAGCATGGTCCGGGGCACGGTTCCGTCGCAGACCATGTAGTTGGGCCGCAGCCGGCTCACCGCGCCGAAAGCGCCCTTGCGGCCGGCCCAGAGCGCGGCCCGCTGGGCCGCATCGGCCGCGGCCTTGACCTCCCGGACATTGTGGGCCCGGCAGATGTCCATGATCTTTTGGGCCGTCTCCTCCATGCCGTCGGCCAGGCCGTCCAGCTCGATGATCAACACCGCGTCCGCGTCCAGGGGATACCCGGCCGGGGCCTTGGCCTCCACGGCCCGCATTACCAGGTTGTCCATCATCTCCAGGGTGGCGGGCACGATCCCCTCGGCGATGATGGCCGAGACGGTGTTGCTCGCGTCCGGAATGGAGTCGTAGATGGCCAGCATGGTCTTGATGGCCTCGGGCTGGGGGATGAGACGCAGATAAATCTTGGTGATCAGGCCCAGGGTCCCTTCCGACCCCACCAGGAGCCCGGTCAGGTCCAGCCCGGGCTGGTCAAAGGAGGCGTTCTCTCCCTGGCCGCCGGTGCGGATGACGCTGCCGTCGGCCAGGACCGCCTCCAGTCCCAGGATGTGGTTGGTGGTCACTCCGTACTTGAGACAGTGGGGGCCTCCGGCGTTTTCGCCCACGTTGCCGCCCAGGGTGGAAACCTTCTGGGAGGCCGGGTCGGGCGCGTACTGGAGGCCCTTTTGGGCCACCGCGGTCTGGAGATCCAGGGTGATGACCCCTGGTTCCACCACGGCCGCCCTGTTCTCCACGTCGATGTCCAGGATGCGGTTCATCCGGGAGAAATGGACCACTATCCCGCCCTTGATGGGCACCGGTCCTCCGGAAAGGGAGGTGGCCGAGCCCCGGCCCGTGACCGGAATGCCGCGGGCCGCGGCCAGGGCCGCCACCTGGGAGACCTCTTTGGTGGACCCGGGGATGACCACCGCATCCGGCAGGGCCGTCTCCAGAAAGGCGTCGTAGCCGTAAAGGGTCCGGTCCACCTCGCTGGTCAGGACATTCTCTTGCCCCACGATCAGGGCCAGCTCGGCGGCCAACTCCTCCCTGTTCATGCCTCACTCCTTGACTTGCGGTGTCAATACTTGTTCAGCTCCGGCCGAATACCTCCGCGGCCGCGGACACGCCGCTGCCCACCTTGACCCCCTGGGCCTTGAGCACGCTCTCCAGGGCGGACAGGAACAGGACCACATTGCGCTCCGTGCAGGAGGCGCCCATGAGCCCCACCCGCCAGACCTTGCCGCCCAGGTCGCCCAGGCCGCCGCCGATCTCGATGCCGAAATCGTTGAGCAGGGCCGAGCGGACCGCCGCGTCTTTGGTTCCCTCGGGAATGGTGACGGTGTTGAGCATGGGCAGCCGCTCCGCCTGGGGGACCAGCATGGACAGGCCCATGGCCTCCACTCCGGCCACCAGGGCCTGATGGCCCTTGAGATGACGGGCGAACCTGGCCTCCAGGCCCTCCTCGGCGATGACCCGCAGGGCTTCGCGCAGGGCGTAGTTCATGTTGATGGGCGCGGTGTGATGGTACTTGCGTTCGCTGCCCCAGTAGGAGGCGACCAGGGACATGTCCAGATACCAGGAGACCACAGGCGTTTTGCGTTTCGCCAGCTTGTCCAGGGCGGCCTGGGACATGGTCACGGGGCTCAACCCCGGAGGGCAGGAGATGCACTTCTGGGTTCCGGAGTAGGCCGCGTCCACCTGGTTGGGGTCGATGTCCACGGGCAGGCCGCCCAGGGAGGTGACGCAGTCCACCAGGAACAGGGCCCCGGCCTCCTTGGCGATGGCGGACAGGGCGGCCAGGTCGGACTTGGCGCCGGTGGAGGTTTCGGCGTGGACCACGGCCAGAACCTTGGGGGCCGACTCCTTGACCGCCTTGCGGACCTGCTCCGGATCCACGGCCCGTCCCCAGGGAAAGTCCAGCCGGGTCAGCTTGCCGCCCAGACGGCCCACAATGTCGCACATCCTGGTGCCGAACACGCCGTTGACGCAGACCATAACCTCGTCGCCCGGCTCCACCAGGTTGACGAAGCAGGTCTCCATGCCCGCACTGCCGGTCCCGGAAACGGGAATGGTCAGAGCGTTCTCGGTGTTGAAAACGTAGCGCAGTAGTTCCTGGCACTCGTTCATCACGGCCAGGAAATAGGGGTCCAGATGCCCGATGCAGGGCGCGGCCATGGCCTGCAGGACCCGGCCCGACACATCGCTGGGCCCGGGGCCCATGAGGACTCTGGAACCCGGGTCCAGATCGCGGAAATCGGTCGCCTTTATCATCTCTAATCCTCCAAAATTGATTGGGGCAGCCCCAAGATGGCCGTTGCCCCGGCGCAACAGCCCCAGGGTCCGGGCCAGGACCGGCGGGGCTGCCCTGGTAATAGGTTCTTTGGTCAGACCAATATAACAAGGGAACCAGGAAGTGGTCAACGGTTATCGCGGGGGCGGCCAGGCGATTTATTCACCGCCGCCGGCGGTTCAGCCTGGGCCAGGGTTGGGCCCAGGAGGGTCTCCTTTGCGCCCTCCAGACGACCCTCCCAAAAAACCAATTGTTCCTGATTTCGCGGCCCAGATACGGCCTTGAGGCTGATGTTTCTGATCAGTCCCCGGTCCGCCTCGTACAGAGCCCTTACCTGTCCGGCCGGGGTCGCCACGGTTTCCTGAACCAGTTCCAGGCCGGAGCGGATCTTGAGCCTGCGGCCCTTGGTTCTGCGTCCCCTGCGAAGGAGCCATGCGTCCGCGAGCATGCTCTCCCGCCGCCTGGCCATGGCCCGGACCAGTTCCTTGTCCAGGGGCCGCTTTTTCAAGGGACCAAGGAGGTGGCCGAACTCCTCAATAAGAAGACCTGCCAGCCGGGGGAAATCCCAATGGGCGGCCTGGTCAGGGCCAAGTTCCGTTTTTAAGGAGCTGATGCCCCCGGCCATGAGCAGGCTCGCCCGCTTCCGGAACCTCTCTCCCGGCGAGTTGACCGCCCGGGCCATGAGGGTGGTGTCGAAATCCAGGATGATGTTGCCGATAAAAACAACACACTCCCCGATTTCCCCGGCCCCGGTGCCGGATATCTTCCGGTCCTCCACGGCGATGTCGTTGATTGGCGCGAAACGGGCGGCAATCCCGGTCCGTTGATAGACCCGCACCGCAGGGGCCAGAAGGCGGCGGTAAAAGACCTCCCGGTTGAGGCAGACCAGGGGGTTGTCCAAACGCAGGACCACCTGGAAAAAAAGCTGGCGCTGGTCCAGGAGGACCGTGCCGCCGCCGGCCTCCCGGCGGAACAGGTTCAGCCCGGCCCGGGCGCAGAAGTCCAGGTCCAGCTCTTGGGCCGGCTCCTGGGAAAAGCCCAGGCAGATATAAGGCCGGTCCGGCCGGACCAGGCACAGGGATTCCCGGCCCAGGTCGGCCAGGGCATGGTAGATCAACTGGGAGTCGGCCCAGTCCAGGATTCCAGGGGTGTAGAGGTGCAAGATGAAACTTCCGCAGACCGGAAAGGCGGCTTTACTCCACCCCGGCCACTTGTTTGGCCAGCAGGGCGGCCTTGGCCTTTTCCTCTTCGCCCATGTTCTCCGGAGAGGTGGCTCCGCCCAGGAACAGTTCTCCGGCCGGGATGGCCTTGTGATAATCCGCGATCCTGCGGAAGGTGGTCACCGCGCCTTCGCCGTTGTTCTCATAGCCGCCGGCCGCGGTCATGAGCAGGGCCTGGCGCTGGCCCGCCACCAGGGAGGAGTGGTCGGGGGAGCCGTAGTTGTTGACCAGGCTGTAGGTCCGGTCCATAAAGGCCTTGATCTGGGCCGGGAAACCCCACATGTACAGCGGCGCAGCGTAGACAACAGCGTCGGCCTTGATCATCCGGTCCAGGATGGCGGGAGCGTCGTCTTTCTGGACACAGCCCGGCTCAGTGGTGTTCTCCCGGCACTTGGCGCAGCCCAGACAGCCGTTGATCTGTTTCTTGAACAGGTCGATCCGCTGGACCTGGTGGCCCATGGCCTCGAGGTTCTCCTCCACCCAGCCCAGCATCCGGGCAGTGTTGGATTTGGGCCTGGCCGACGACAACAGGGTGAGAACATTCATGGTATACTCCTCTTAAAATAAGAACGGGACGGGGCCGGAAGCCGGCCGCCGCCCCATGAAGGTTATCACGCCCGGTTTCAGTCGTCCAGATACTGACGCAGAAGCTGAGTTATGTCCATGACTTTTAAGGGGAGCTTGTTTCTGCGGGAGTAGGTGGCCATGGTTCTCATGCATTGCTGGCAGGAGCTTATGACCGCCTCCGCGCCGGTGGACAAGACCTCCTCGATCTTCTGCTGGGCGATCTTGGAGGAGAGGTCCGCATCGATCATCTCCAGGTTGCCGCCCCCGCCGCAGCAGCGGCAGTTCTCCCGGTTGTGGGGCAGCTCCACGAACTCCACCCCGGGAATGGCCCTGAGGATCCGCCTGGGAGCCTCGTATTCCCCAGCTCCCCGGCCCAGATCGCAGGGGTCGTGGTAGGTCACCTTGAGCGGTTTTTCCTTTAAGGGAATGCGCCCTTGTTCCACCAGTTCGGCCAGGAACTGGGTGGCGTGATAAAGCTCCAGCCCCTCGGCCGGATAGTGCTCCCGCCACATCTGGTAGCAGGAGGGGCAGGCGAAAACCACCTTGCCGGCTCCCTTTTCCCGGACCGCCTCCAGGTTGTGGTCGATCAACTCCTGGGCCTTGTCCTTGAGCCCGGCCCCCAGAAGGGGGAAACCGCAGCACCACTCCTCTTTGCCCAGAAGGGTGTAATCAACCTCGGCCGCGTTCAGAACCTCGGCCAGGGCCACCGGGATCTCCTGGGCCATGGGGTAGAAGGAGGCCACGCAGCCGGTGAAGTAGACCACCTCGGCCTGGTCGCGGATCAGCCCGTCCTCGGGCTCATCCTCCATCTCCTCGACCCACTCGCACCGCTCCTCGTTGTCCTCGTCAAACACATTGTGAGAGGACTCCAGGTTCTCCTCGATCATGTCTATCTTGGCGGGATAGGCGTCGGAGCTGTGAAGGTCCTGACGTAACGACAACCAAAGGTTCTTCAACCCGATTCCCACCGGGCAGACCTGCTCGCAGTTGCCGCACAGGGTGCACTTGAAGACTGTGTCGGAGAATTCCTTCAGCTCCTTTTCGGTGGGGCGGCCCCAGTACCAGGCCCAGAAGCCCCGCCTCCGTTTCAGGAGCTGTTTGAGCTTCTTCAAGCGGTGGACGCCGGAGAGCTCTCCGTCCTGGGAGGCCTCCACCGCCGGGCAGATTTCAGCGCAGATCTGGCAGTTGGTGCAGGCGTCCAGCTCAAAGAGCTGGCGGAGGCTGTAATCCGGATTGGCCACCTTAGGCTTGGTCCTTGTATTTTTCAATTTCGGCCAGGACCCATTTTTCAACAACTGCCGCTCCGGTGATCATATTGGCCAGGGCGCCCTTGTCGTCGGGCTTGATCTTGTACATCCAGCCGGCGCCGTAGCAATCGCTGTTGATAAGGCCGGGGTTGTTTTCCAGCTCCTCGTTGACGCTGTCGATGACGCCGTCCACCGGGGAGAAGACCTTGCCCAGCCATTTGCCGGACTCCACCTTGGCGAACTTCTTGCCGGCCTTGACCTTCTTGCCGTCGTCCGGAAGCTGAACGTAAACCACTTCGCCGGCCATCTTCTGGGCAAAGTCGTCCATTCCTATTACGATAAGGTCGCCTTCCTCTTTGACCCAGAAGTGGTTCTCATCGTACATAAGGTCTTCGGGCTCGTTATATCCCTGAATTTCCATGTTTCCTCCTTGATTCCTTCCCGGGTCCTAATCGGCCTCTTCCAAAAGCTCCATCAGGAACTGGGGGGTGGTGTAAATTTTAAACTTCTGACTTCTGAGTTTGGCGTTGTCCAGATTGTGGAGACAGGAGTTGCACTCGGTCAGGAGAATCTCCGCTCCCACCTGTTCCACCTCCTCCAGTCTTCTTTTGGCCATGGCGATGGAGTTGGCCGGGAAGGCGCCCCTTACTCCGCCGCCGGCGCCGCAACAGATGGCCTCGGCCCGGTTGTGGGGCAGCTCAACGAAATCATCGGCGATTTTCTTGATGGTGGTCCGGGGTTCCTCGTAGATTCCGGTGTGCCGCCCCAGGTCGCAGGGATCGTGGTAGGTGACTCTTTTGTCGGTCTTTACCCCGAAGTCGAAACCGGCCAGGAACTGGGAGATATGGACGATCTCCACCTTGTCCCTCAGCTCCTTGTACTGATCCTTGTTCATGAAGGTCCGGTAGCAGTAGGGGCAACCGGTGATAAGCCTTTTGGCTCCGGTGGCCAGGATGGCTTTGATGTTATGGTCGGCCCGTTCCTGGTTGATGGAAAAGCCCACATCCTCCAGGACTCCCGTGCAGCAGACCTCGTCGATGAGGGTGTAGTCCACCTTCAGATGGTCCAGCAGATCCAGGGTGGCCTCGGTGGTCTCGTCCTCCCGGTAGAGCCCCACGCACCCCACGAAGAAGACATTTTCGGCCTTCTGGTTGTGCTCCCGGTCGAAGTCCTCGGGCTCGTCCTCGGCGTAGATGTTGCTATGCTCGGCCAGGACCTTGTTCATGCCCTCGAACACGGGGTGGCAGGTGTTGGAAGCGACCATGTCCCGCCGGACGGCCTTGATGATCTCCGGCACGCTGACCCCGGAGGGGCAGTGGGTGGAGCAGTTGGCGCAGGTGGTGCACTGAAAGAGGGTTTCTGTCAGCTCTTCATTCAAGGGTATCTTGCCGTCCATGACCTCCTTGAGGACCAGCATTTTACCTCTGGCGTTCAGGGCCGGACGGAGAGTCAGACCAAAGACGGGGCACTGAGCCTGGCAGAAGCCGCAGGAGGAGCACCTCAGAACCTGGTCGCGGTAGGATTTGACGAATTCGTAATCGTTATTGGCCATCTATGCCTCCAGAGCCATCTTGCCGGGATTGAGAATGTTGTTCGGGTCGAACAAGCCCTTTAGTGATTTCATCACGTTCATGGCCACTTCGTCGTGCTCCAGACACATGAACGGAGCCTTGGCCAGGCCGATGCCGTGCTCGCCGGTGAGGGTACCGCCGAATTCGATCACTTTGGCAAAGAGTTCGGCGGAAGCCTGATGGACCCGCTCCACCTCCTCCGGATCAGTGCCGTCAAAGCTGATGGTGGGGTGCAGGTTGCCGTCGCCCACATGGCCCACCGTGGGGATCTTGAGGTTGTACTTTTCGGCCAGATCGGAGATCACCCTGAGGATCTCGGCCAGCCTGGACATGGGTACGGAAAGGTCTTCCACCACCAGGTTGTTGTTGATCCGGGCCATAACCGCATAGGCCGACTTGCGGGCCGTCCACAGGGCTGCCGCCTCCTCGACGGAGGAGGCCTCGCGGACCGTGGAGGCCTTGTTGTTTTTGAAGACCTCCACAATTTTTGCCATCTGAAAGGCCGTCTCTTCGGGCGTGTTGCCGTCCGTCTCGGCCAGCAGGATAGCCTCCACCTCTGGCAGATTCAAGTCCGTATTCTCGTTGATGGCGACCAGGGTATAGCGGTCCACCACCTCCAGCACACTGGGCAGGATGCCCGAATGCATGATCTGGCTCACGGCCCGGCCGGCGTCCTCCACGTCCTCAAAGGTGGCCATGGCGGTGGAGGACAGAGAGGGCTTGGGGTTGATCTTCAGGGTGATCTTGGTGACAACCCCCAGGGTACCCTCCGAGCCTACAAAGAGCCGGGTCAGGTCGTATCCGGAAACGGACTTCATACAGTTGGAGCCGGTGTGGAGGATCCGGCCGTCGGGGAGGACAACTTCCAGGGCCAGGACGTAATCCTTGGTGGTGCCGTATTTGGCCCCCTTGATTCCGCCGGCGTTGGTGGCCACGTTGCCGCCCAGGGTGGCCACTGCGCCGGAGGCCGGATCGGGCGGAAAAAAGAAGCCGTAGGGGGTCAACTCCCCCTGCAGTTTTTCGTAGACCACGCCGGGCTCCACCACGGCCAGGCGGTCCTCGATGCTGATCTTGATTATCTTGTTCATCCGGCCCATGTCCATGACCGCGCCGCCCCTGGTGGGCACGGCCAAGCCACAGAGACCGGTGCCTCCCCCCCTGGGTATCACCGGGAAATTATCTTCGTTAGCCAGTTTCAGCACCTGGGAGATCTGCTCGGCGGAGTGGACCCATATGGCACAGTCGGGCCGCTGGTAAAACTCCGAGGCGTCGGTAGCATAGGAGATGCGATCTATGAGGTCGTCGGTAAAGTTCTCCTCTCCGACCAGTTCCTTCAATCTATCTTTTGATTTTTGGTTCACTGAGGTCTCCTTAATTTTCTCTGCTGCGGGATTCCGGATGGTGATGTTCCTCCTGCTGCACGGCCTTCACCGCGGCGGCCAAGGGGCCCATCAGGATGTGGAACATTCTGCTGAAAGGCAGGTAGGCCAAGAAAGCGCCGGTAAGGATCGCATGGAGGTACCAGAGATAGCCGTAGACTTCGCTCAACCCCTCCAGCCCGTTCAGGAAGAGGCTGATTATGTAGCCGATGAACGCAAAGTGGGCCTGGCCCGGAGCCGAGGTCATGGCGATCCTCGTGCCCTCCAAGATAAATCCGACCACCACTATTCCGCCCAGCAAGGACAGGGCCAGACGATCCTGGGAGGGCAGGTTGATGATTTTACCCTTTGAGTCAGCCAGGAATCTTCTGGCCATGGCCGCACCAGCTCCGACCAGAATGGACAGCCCGCTCAGGTCGTAGAGGAAGGCCGTGGCCGGATGGTTCTTGTCGACCAGGGCTTGGCCCAGGGAGCATTCCGGCCACCAGGTGGTCAGGCAGAGGCCCAGGAGTCCCCAGACAAACCGGAACACAAAGGGCCAGAAGATCAAGGCGTGAACCGCCCAGCGGGCGGAGGAGTGTTTGAACAGCCTCCTCTGTAACAGGCCGTCCAAGAAAAGGGCCTTGACGATGATCTTGATCTTGGACGAGAAGACGGCGCCGAAAACTGTTTTAAAGAACCGGCCCAGTCTGGAGCCCGTGCCGGGCATGGCCCCGCTCACCCAGAAGCCCACGGCCGAAACCAGACCGACCAGGAAGATCAGCAGGGCGATTATGCTGGTGGTGTCCTTGACCGTAAAAGTGGCGGCATGGCAGGGCATGCAGATCATTGACTTGGCCGGCAGGACCATGGCCGCCGCCCCGATCCTGTTGCCGGAGAAGTGGCACCTGCGGCAGGTTTCCTCCTCGTCGCTGGCGATGAATTCGTGAACCCGGCTGGGGCCCTTCCCGGGTTTACTCAAGGTCCAGCCGATCTTTTTGGTGGCAAAATCCTTGACCGGAACCGCGTCCGGCAGATGGCAGGCCTGGCAGGCCACAGTCGCGTGGGCGTCGTGGGCCGTGGCCTCGTTGTGCCGGGCGTGGCAGTCCAGGCAGTCGCCCCTGGGCTGGCGGCCGTGGTTGTAGGCCGCTGCCCCAGGATGACAGGTCAGACAGCTTTCCTTGGCATGGGGTGTCTTTTCATAGGCCTGGGAGTCGATCAGAGGCATGGCCGCAATCTCGCCGGACTTTTTGGCAAAGTGGCATTCCTGGCAGACAAAGGCGGCTTCCTGGGCCTTTTGGGGCTGGTGACACTTGAGGCACGGGGCGCTGTCCTCAGAGGCCGGGGGCAGACTCTTCTGTTCCTCGTGGCAGACGCCGCATTGCTTTTGGGCCGGAACCGCGGGCCGGAAACCTTCCGGCCGGTTCTCGCCCTGGCGGAGGACATAGTGGGGATTGTGGCAGAATACGCAATTTTTATAGACCTTGGAGTCCACCCCGCGTTTTTTGCCGTGGGTGCCGTTTCCCAGATCCTCCATGACCTGGTCGTGGCACATGAAGCATCTGTCCGCCTCAAAGCGGTACATGGAGGACTCTGTCACTTTGGAAGAATCCGGATGCGGGTCCTGGTCCGGCACGCTGTCGTGACATTCCAGACAGCCCATCTGACCATGGGCCGAAATATGGTATTTAACCGGATCGATAAACCAATCGGCCGAGGCATACCCTAAACATGGAGTAAGCCAGGAGAAGACGAAAATCAGGATAGCGGGAAAAGGGGCGAGTTTGAATCCGTCATTTGCCGGGCTACGTCGTTTTTCTTTCGGATCGGCCATCCGTTATTCGCTCCACAACTCCAAGGGTATTCCTCGGGCCGGCCAGAGGCCGGCCAGAGGAATACCCTGAATGGGATCATATGTCTCTCTAAAAGACATCTGTTTATATCTGGAACGGCTTCCCGGATATCGGCCGCGGGTCCGGCCGGGCATGGTCCTCCGGTCGAGCGGACCGGAAAACAAGGGGCTATTCCGGGACTCGCTCAAAATGAAAGTTCGGTTGTCCTCAATTGGTTGTCCACTTCGGTGACGCCTTCGATTTTGGAAGCCACATCAGCAGCCGTCTCTTTGCTCCGGATGTCGGACACCACCCCGCGCAGCACAATCTTGCCGCCGCTCAGGACATCCACCGTGATGTCCCGGTAGGCCAGGGTGGTGATGGATTTTTTGATGATCCGTTCCACCTTTTTGGCAAAAGCCATGGAGAGAAGAATTTTTTTCCGCTCTTCCTTGTCGGTCTTTTTTCCGACCATCATGGTCGCAGTGGAAATGATATCCGCACTTTCCTCTGCGCTGAAGGCCACAGTGTTGAGAACCAAGTCGTAGCGGCTCCAGGCGCTTATGGTGTCGTGATAGATGGACTCGATGAGGGCCCGGCGGTGGCGGCCGTGTCTTTCAACGTATTCGATCGCCTCGCTCAAGGGGACCCCTTTTTGGTCGGCTATTCGCTGGGCTCGCACCGACTCCGGGGCCACTATCCTGACCTTCAGGACTCCGGGAACATTGGCCAGGGCGAAGTTGGCTCCGCGGCCGAGCATGATCACATCGCCCCTGGCCGCCAGCTCGTAGTTCATGGATTCGAACAGGGCGGTGTAGGCCGGCTCGCCGAAGAACAGGCGTTCAAAAAACCCCCCTGGCTTTTCTTCGACCTCGTAGGCCGAGCAGGCCGTTTTGAAATCCAGGTCGCAGGATTCGGCCTTCTGATGGATAATCTCCCGGGTGATCAATTCGTAGTTCAGTTTGGAGGCCACCAGAGAGGCTATCTCGTCGCCTTTACTTCCAATCTGTCTGGATATAGTGATAATCGCCATGTTTCGCCCTTCCCCCTTAGAATTTAATTTCAGTCGCTAAACACAGTGACGATAGTAAACTTTAGGGAATACTGTCAACTGTTTTGCCCCTGCAAAACCGGGCTGCTCCCCCCTTGACAACCTTCCCGGCCGGACCTTGACAATGCAAACAATGATGAAATCTCCATTCCGTAATTTGTCCCTGAAGCATGGAAGTCCATCTTTCGGCTATTTATTCAGCTTAATAGTTCTCCCAATGTTTTCAGGGCCGCCTCCATGTCCTCCTGGCTGGCCTGGGAGTAGGAGAGCCGGAAGGTGTTGGCCCCGCCCTGGTCCACATAAAAAGCCCGGCCCAACACAAAAGCCACCTTATTTTCCACGGCCCGGGCCAGGAGCTGGGCCGCGTCCTGATCCGGCCCCAGGGTCACAAATATAAAAAAGCCGCCACGGGGATGGGACCAGGAGACCCCTTTGGGAAAATAGCGCTCCAGGCAATCCAACATAAAGTCGCGCTTGGCCCGATAGTGCTCTATGTTAAGGGCGATCCGGCGGTCCAGGTAGCCGCGCCTGAGGTATTCCAGAAAAAGAAATTGGGCCGGAGAGTTGGTGGTGGCGTCCATGTACTGTTTGGCCAGGGCCATCCGGCCGATTATCCCGGGTTCGGCCACTGTCCAGCCCAGACGCAGGCCCGGAGCGTAGGTTTTGGAGATGGAACGAAGGTGGATGACCCGGTCCTCCTGGTCAATGGCCTTGAGGGGCGGCAGATGCTCGCCTTCGAAGATCAGATCGTGGTAGGGGTCGTCTTCGATTACGATCAGGTCATACTGCCGGGCCAGCTCCACGAGACGTTTTCTCCGCTCCGGAGAAAGGGTGGTTCCCATGGGGTTCTGGAAGTTGGGGACCACATAGATTCCCTTCACCCTTTCCCCGTTGCTGGTCAGGCGTTCAAGTTCCTCGGCCAGGGCGTCGGTGTTCATGCCGTCCCGGTCCACCGGGACGCCCACCGGGTGTCCGCCACCGGCCATAATGGCTCCGGTGCCGCCGAAATAGGTGGGCAGCCCGACCATGATCACATCGCCCTGGTCCACCAATAGCTGGACGGCCAGCTGCATGCCCTGGGCCGAACCGTGGGTCAGGAAAATATTATTCGGCCCTACTCCCGACATACCCTCTTCGGCCATTCTCTCGGCCAGGGCCAGCCGCAGTTCGGGCAGCCCTTCAGTGGGACCGTACTGAAGCACCTGGGCTCCATTTTTGGCCATTAATTCCGCAAAAAGTGCGGCGGTTTCCTCAATGGGAAAAACATCCGGGTCGGGCCAGCCTCCGGCCAGAGAACGGATCTCCGGCCGGGCCACCAGGGCGCAGATGTCCCTGATGGCCGTGGGCTGGTCTACCAGGGATCCCCGGCTGTAAAGGTGTTTGAAACGGTCCTGAACCTCGCCGGCCGAACCGTTGGAAGGAGATGCCCCTGATCCATTGCTGACCGGCGAGGTCTTCATTCTGGCTATCTGTGCAGGTTGGGGGCAGCCACGACCGCGATCCCCGCCTTGGTCAGGGCCTCGGCGGTGAGGTTGAGGGAGTCGTGCTTGTCAATGTAGTTGAGTTGCAGTTTATCCATTAGGCCGCTTTTGACGATATCCTCCTTGGTCAGGAAGTACTCTAGAATGTCGGAGGGATGCTCTCTGGTTTTGTCCACATCCGGGTCTCCGCCCTCATGTTTGGCCGCGATGTTGGGAACCTCTTTGGCTATCTCGAGCAACTCCTGCCTACGGATGTAGGGCTGGATGATAATCGATTTATAGGTTTCGGTAATGTGGTGCTCCAGCCGGACCACCTTTTCCAGCCCCAGCTTTTTGCGGAGATAGGCGGCCTGGCGGATGGTCTCGTTATCCACCGAGTTGGACAGGTTGAACCCGATCAGGGAGGTGGTGCCGTCCTCCCGGCTGAACATCTTGGCCGCCATGAGGGTCCACATCACGGCAAAGGGGTTGTCGTTGCCCATGTAAACCGAGATCTTGAACTCGTTGTCCACACCCAGCTTATGGAGCATGTAGGCGGCAAAGACAGTCCCGGGGTTGATGTTGAGGACCTGCCTGATGCCGTAGGTGGTGTAGTAGTTGAGGTATTCGTCGACCCACTTGATGGGATGGTCGTTGGGCTGACCGATGCCGCCGAAGTAACCGGTGATGGTCTCGGGACCGCCCAGGTGGATGTTGGAACCGTCGGTGCCCTTGGTGTCCAGGGTCTCCACATAGCTGGAGCCGACGATCTGCATGGCCGCGGCAACGGCCAGGGTGTCGCCCTGGTCCTTGGTCTGTTCAGCCATGTTCCGGACCCTGATGAACCGGCCGGGCAGCAGCTCTTTTTTCTCGATGGTCTGCTTGGCCTGCTCAATCAGCCAAGGGAAGAACTGGAGAGCGGAGATCTCCAGGGTGACCGCGTTGGCCTCGTTGAACTCCTTGACCTTCGGGGCCACCCGGGCCCGGTAGTCGGCCATGGAGACAAAGGCCTTCTTGTCCTTTTGTTCGGCCAGCCATTCCACCCCGGCCAGGTAGGGCGAATCGATCTCCTTGAGCCGGGCCATAAGGTTTTCCAGCTTCCGGGCTTCGGCCGCCTTACGGTTGATCTCTTCCGGGCCGCCGTATTTTTCAACCACTTCCAGCAGTTGGTTGATCATTACGTTTCCGGGGTCGGTGATGAGGTCGTTGATCTCTTCCAGCCTGTTAAGGCCTATTTTTAGCTTATCTCTTGACAATGCCATGCTTTTTTTCCTCTGTTGTTTTTGTCGGGATGCGGCAGCTGGTTTTAGCCCATCTCTTTGAGGAATTTCTCCTCTTCACCTGCGATCATCTTATAGCAATAATCGTCGTTGGGGAACTTTCCTTCGCGAACATCCTGGCAATAGGCCTTCATGGCCTCAGTGATGACCTCGGCAACGTTGCAGTATTTTTTGACGAATTTGGGGGTAAAGGCCTGGAACTGGCCGATCAGGTCGGAGACAATCAGCAACTGACCGTCGCAGTAAGGACCGGCGCCGATGGAGTAGACCGGGATTTCCAGTTTTTTGGCGATATAATCCATGACCTCCGGCGGAACGGCCTCCACCAGGATCAGTTTGGCGCCGGCCTCTTGCACGGCCAGGGCGTCCTCGACCACCATCTTGGCAGCCTCCACGGTCCGGCCCTGAGCCTTGTGGCCGCCCAGAATTCCGGAGCTCTGGGGGGTCAGGCCGATGTGACCGCACACGGTGATTCCGGCCTCGGTGATGGCTTTGATCCGGCTGGCCACCCGGACTCCGCCCTCCAGTTTGATGGCGTCCACGTCGGCCTCTTTCAGAAACCGACCGGCGTTTTCCACGGCCTGCTCGTCAGAAACCTGGTAGGAGAGGAAAGGCATGTCGCCCATAACAAAGGTGTTGGGGGCGCCGCGCCTGACCGCCTCGCAATGAACAATGCACTGATCCATGGTTACCGGAACCGTGCCCTTGTAACCGTAGACGCACATTCCCAAAGAGTCGCCCACCAGAAGCATGTCCAAGCCCGCGGCTTCGGCGAACTGAGCCGTGGGGTAGTCATAGGCGGTCAGCCAAGTAACCTTTTTACCTTCGGTTTTCATGTTGAAAAAATCGAGGATACTTTTCTTGGGCATTTTAAACCTCTTTCTGTGGTGTGGGGTTTAGTCTGAACCCCGCTTCTTTTCGTTAACAGGATCCAGCTCAATGGGCCATCCCCGATCGTCCTTGATTTCCGAAAAAATCAAAAAAGTCTCCGATTTGCCTACTCCGGGCAGCGCCGCTATCTCATCCTTGACCAGCCGCCCCAGATGATCCAGGTCCCGGGCAGCCACATGGACTAGATAGTCAAAACGGCCGGAGAGGTGGTAACAGACTCGAACGTAGGGGATGTTGCGAATACCCTTTTCAAAGGGTGCGATGGTATCCGAGGAGTGCTGCCCCAAAGTCAAGAAGATCAGGGCTTGGACATCCAGGCCCAGGCTCTTGGGGTCGACCACGGCCCGATATCCGTTCAGATATTGGCGTTCTTCCAGGCGGCGGATACGCTCCAGCATGGTTGACGGGGCAACCCCGAACTCCCTGGCCAGATCAGCGTTCCGTCGGCGACCCTCAATTTGAAGAGCTGCCAATATCTTTCGATCCAGATAGTCCAAGTTACACCTCGGATATGGTTCGTACTGAATCATATTAAATCGAATGAAAGACAGATGTCAATTTGTTTAGCTGAATTTTATTTGAGATATATTAATTTATACAGTAGAATTATTTAAGAAACGGTTTGCGTTATGGCGAATGTTCAAATGAAGTCAATTTGTCTAACAATCATGAGGAAGTTGCCGGTCTGTTGGCAGGTTGGCTGAACAGAAATGGGTTTTTAAAAATCCTTGTTTTGGATTCAGACCAGGGCATGGTAAGAAACCGGTGGAAGATGAATCTAACCATTCGACTTTCACTAAAGTGTTTTTTGGGGCTAATTAACGCGCTCCGGGGCAGGAAGACCGTTTAAGCAAGGAGGAATGATGTTCAGTAAAAAAAGTCCTAAAAATTTCAGGGAACCGGGCAAGGGGATTAAATTCAAGGCCATAACCCACGGCGAAAAGACTCTGATGGCCGAATTTTTTATAGACGCCGGCGCGGCTCTGGAAGAGCATTCCCATCCCCACGAGCAGACCGGATACCTTATCTCCGGTAAACTGATCTTTAAAATGGAGGGCCAATCCCTGGAAACCGAGGCCGGCGACAGCTGGACCATCGCCGGCGATGTGCCCCACGCGGTTGACGTTATCGAGGACGCGCACGTGATAGAGGTTTTCACGCCGGTGCGGGAGGATTTCCTGGACTGAGAGCTTTCCCTTTAAACCGGCCGGATCTGATCCACAGCCCCTGGAGGCGTCTCCTCTGTTTATGACAGATGGGTCAGGCCGGCCCTGATATCTTGATTTAATCCCCCAAAGGGGGTTTAATTCCCCGCGGCTTGCCGCGAGTACAATCACCGTTTTCTCCTGCCATACCCCGCTGTTTGCTGCGGGGTGGTTGATTCACGATATAATCCCGCCGGATTCCCCTTTGAGAGGGGATGAATATATCTCTAAATCGAATGAAAGTACTTAATTATATAAGATAAAAGTATGATTTTTGGGGAGCGGTATTGAAAAAATTATCAATATTTTAAGATGGGGCGGGGGGCATTATGAGGTACCTTCAGGGAGCCGGATCTGTGTTGCTACTCCTGATTGCGGTTACTGTTTTTTCATCCACCTCGTTGGCTCAGGAACTGGTCGCCAATGGCTCTTTCGAAGCCGGAGACACACTGGTCGGACGGTGATCAATGTCGCCAGCGCCCTTCTTTCGGCCGATGTGGGCTTCCAGATTGCCAACGGGGAGGGGGGGAACCGAATTTCTGGTTATTGATGTCCTGGATACACTAGGGTTGCCCGGCACCATCACCTATCCGGGAGGCACCATCCACACCCAGTATTATGCTCGAACCGGCGCTGCCGGGTTTGATCCCATGGCCGCCCGGGCCGCGCTGGACCTTCTGGGCGTGGCCGGGATAGCTCCGGGGGCCACGATCAGGTTGAGGCTTTTCGTTACCCCGCCCGATTTTAGGGTGGGCGCTACAGTGGACCGGATCAGCATCCTTATTCCCCAGGGTACGACTCCGTCTTCGGGACACGGACCCATTGAAGGTCCTCCCATAGGAGGGGCGGATGATCTGTTCGGAGCCTGCGCGGCGCTGATGAATGGATGCCCCTGGGACTGGGCGGCCAGGTAACCCCGGGGCCAACGGGCGGGAAGGGGCTTTCCCTCAACTGTCTTTTACCGGCTCCCTACACCGGCACGCCCCAGGGAACGGGATCTCCGCTGAAAACAGCAGACCCCGGGGTCCCGGGCCTGATTATCAGGCCGACCTCTCCCTCGGGCCAGGTGGTGGAGTATTTTATCGGACTGGGATAGTCCGGGATCCTGCTCAACGGGTTTGAATATTCCTCTGAATTATTAAACTGTCTGGAGGTGCGCAGCCTAAATCTGGTTCTCAATTGGCCGGCCGAGGTCCTGGCCGGAATGGAACCGGGAACCTGGACGATCACCGGGACGACAAGGAGATGGAGGTATTTCAGGTGGCCGGAACAGACCTATCCGCCTTTGAGTATTATAGAAACCGGATTTACATCTGCAACCAGGGCGATAAAGGCGGGCCTGCTCTGGGACGGCTGTACGGCCCCTGGCCGGATTGAACTCCCGCGTCAGACCAAGAATAACGGTCCGCCCTGGAATCGTTTTTCAGGGCGGACCGGTGCTGGTTCTCAATTAGTCCGCAACTTCAATCTCCGCTCCCGATTCAGGGCTCCAGCCGGTCCACGTATTTTTTGACCTCGGCCATCTTTTCCAGCCGCTCCTCGGCCATCTTGTCGGCCGCCTTGTAGGTGGGTATCTTGTCCCGCGCGGCTATCTGGAAGACCCGCTCCATGTTCTGATAGATGCGGCTCACTTTGGCCTTGCCCCTTTCGTGGCTGACCCCGCCCACGCCCAGGCGGTCCGTGTCGTAGATGGTTCCTCCGGCGTTGACGATATAGTCCGGGGCGTAGACGATCCCTTTTTTCTCCAAAAGGTCACCGTGGGTCCATTCCTGGAGCTGGTTGTTGGCCGGGCCGCAGACTATCTTGCATTTCAGCCGGTCAATGGTCCGGTCGTTGATGGTCGCCCCCAGGGCGGCCGGAGCGTAAACGTCGCATTCAGTGTCGTATATGGCCTCCGGCTCCACGGCCTCCACTCCGAATTGCTCCACCATGGCCTGGACCTTTTCCGGGTCAATGTCGGTGACAACCAGCCTGGCCCCCAGTCCATGAAGCTGTTCCACCAGGGAGGAACCCACATTGCCCAGCCCCTGGACCGCGATCTTTCTGCCTTCAAGGCTTTCCGAATTCCAGACCTTGACCGCGCAGGCTTGGAGCGCCCTGATGGCGCCGTAGGCGGTCAGGGGCGAGATGGCCCCAGCCCCACCCAGGTAGGTGGGCAGGGTGATGACATACTCGGTCTCCATGCGGATGAATTCCATGTCCTCCAGGGTGGTGCCCACATCCTCGCCGGTCCAGTACTTGCCCCCCAGGCGGTTGATGAACTTGCCCAGAGCCCTGAACACCGGCTCCCGGTCCCGCCTTTTGGGATCGCCGATGATCACCGCCTTGCCGCCGCCCATGTTGACCCCGGCCGCGGCATACTTGTAGGTCATGCCCCTGGCCAGACGCAGGCAGTCCTCGAGGGCCTCCATCTCGTGGTCGTACATCCACATCCTGACCCCGCCTCCGGCAGGGCCCAGGGTCGTGTCGTGGATGGCGATGACAGCCTTGAAATCCAAGGCTCTGTCCTGGCATAGAAAGAGGTTTCCATGATCGTATTCCGCCATGTACCGGAAAATAGAATCCACGGATCACCTCCCTGATTTCCGAATTAGTCTGAGTCGGGATCGTCGGCGTAGGTCCTCTTGGCCTGGCCCCGGTCGCCCATGATGGCCTGGACCACGTCCACGTTGTTGGGCGGACAGCCTTTGGCGTGGCGGTCGCCCATGCGGTCCTTGGGGGTGCACTTGGAACCCACCGTGACCACCCCGTTGCGCGGCCTGTTCTCGGGTATGGGCGCTCCGCCGGTGACAATGGTCAGGTCCTCCAGATATTGGAGGTTGCCCTCGCCGCTGAGTTGGTGAAGGGTGGACATGACCGTGTTGCGGCAGCCGGTGCAGGTTTCCTCGCCGTAGATCAGTTCGAAGTTGCGCACGTCCACCTTGGGCCCGGCCTCGGAGGCTCGGATAAAGCGGCGCTTGACCGATTCGATCGGTTGGCCCAAAACCTCAATGTTGGCCGGGTCGATCACGCCCAGGCCCCGCTTGGCCGCCTCCACCGACAGCTTCAGTTCGTCCGGTTCATAGCCGATGATCTGGGCGCAGACCGTGTCCGCGGCCACCAGGTCACGGGAGGCCAGGACAAGGTCCATCTCCACCGGATCGCCGTAGATGGGGCCCATGCCCTCCTGGCAGATGATGGCGTCCACAATGGTCAGCCTGGGCTTGACCGCGGCCATGAGATCGATCACCGCCTCGTAAAGCCCCTGCTGGTGAAAGGCCCGCTTGGTCTTGTCCGGGAGCAATCCCTTGAGCTTTTTGATGGAGCAGGTCATCTCGGTCTGGTCGTGGGTCTTGAGCACCGGCACGGTGATAATGCAATCGGCCTCGGCGGCCATCTTCCAGACCGGCATGGGGTCGAAGATCCTCCCACCGCCCGGCACGGGCAGTTCGGCCTTGTCGTCCTCCTTGAGGTTGATTACCTCGTAGCCCAGGTCGCGCAAAGCTCCATGGCCGGTCTCCTGGATGACCTTTTCGCAGTCCACGCCCACGGCCGACGACTCGGCTATGACCGGCCTCCCGCCCAACTCCTTTACCAGGTCGGCCACGGCCCTGGAGACCTCGGCCCAGGTGCACGATCCGACCTCCGGGCCGGCCGGAGTGGCCACCCAACTGGGGTTGATCAGGACCGTGGCGCCCAGCTTGATCAGATCGGCCATGCCCCCGATCAGGTCCACGGCTTGGCGCACGGCTTCAAAAACCGCCTCGTAGCCAGGGGAAGGACCGGTCTTTACAATGGAGACTTTAGCTTTTTCCATGATTCCTCCCGAATTTCTGTTCCGGCTCTCAAATTATTGGGGTCTTGGTGAAACTTTGTTGATGGATCGTTTGTTTGAAAAATAACGTCTCCGGCCGAAGAACGGCCGGAACTGACACCTTGCTGGCAAAGATCCGATACGGACGGGGCGCGGGTGAAAACCAATCAACAGACCCGGGGCCGGGAGACCATCCTGGGCAGCGCTCTCAGCGGTATTCGCAGACGTAAGAGGAAGTGGACCCGACCCGGAGCCCGAACCTCACCCCTGCCGGTACGACAATTGTCTTTCCGGCAGCCAGTTCAACCCAATCCTTGTCCGGCAGCCGGAACTGGATGGCGCCCACGGTCACGGTGATGTGTTCCTCTTTTTCAGTGGGGAAAACATACTCTCCGGGCTGGACAACTCCGGCGGTAAAAAGGGCCCCATTGGATTCAAAGCCCAGGCTCTTGACCGCGCCGTTTTCATACTCGTTAACAGCGATCATGACTTGCCTCGTATTTCATATTATGAAATTAAGATTCATATAATATGATGCTACGCTTTCAGTTGAATGTCAAGATTCAGGGGCTGGTCAAATTTTTTGGCGGATTATACTGCCGGTGGGAAAGGTTTTAAATAGAAGCCATCTCAAAAATCATTTTGTCGCGAGATCGAGAGGATTTTTGAGATGGCTTCTAAAAGGCGGGATTGGGAATCAGGCCGGGGCGGTTGAACCCTGAAAGAGCGTCCGCCCCGGACTGTGAATCACCTGTAAGATCAGAGTCGGACTACTTGCAGACCGCCAGGCTTACCGTACCGCTCAGGGGGCTGATTATCGGGGTGGTGTTGCCCTCTGAGGGATGCATGTAGGTGAAGGTGTAGGACTGGAAGGTGCCCTCCCAGTTGCTGTCCAGGATCATGTGGGTGTTGGTGATCTGCAGCCCCTCCACCGCTGTGGTGTGATCCCAGTCGTCAAAGTCGGTTGATTGCAGGGTGGCCTCCACGCTGCCGTCGTCCAAGGTAACGGCGGCTCCCTTGACCACCATCGTCACTGCCTCGGATGAATCACCCAAAGAGGAGTCGTGGTAAGTGGAACCGACCAACAGGTAGTGCCCCGTGCCCACTTCAGTGACGGAAACTTTGATGGAACCAGGCGACACGCCTTCTATTCCATGATTGAACGTCCAGCAAAGATCGAACCCGTAGGACGGTGCCGCTATTAGCATAACAATAAAAACAACAGGAATAATGGTTTTTGCCAACTTCTTCATTTCTCGCTCCTTTGGTTGATAGTAAGAAACAACATAAGTTTACTGCCAAAACTAAAAGTGACAAGTGATATTTATAATCTTCTCAGAGCATTATCTGATAATATAATGATATTGCTGTCGGTTGATTATGGGAAATATTGTTATCAATAAGAAGTATGGCTTTGGCCTGCTGGGCCGGAGAACAAAGGGATTATCGCGGTGAGGTTTCGTGTTCCGAGCGGCCAAAGTTCTGATCCAGAATCTCGCATTCAGCTTTGGTTCGGCTCACATGCGGAGGTTTTTGAATTCCGGTATTACCGCGAAAAGCCTGTAGTGCTCTTTTCCCGGAGCGTGGATAAACCAGGATGACTTTCGGTAATGCGCCAGGCGGAGCAACTTACAATTATTAAGGGAGAGGGAATGGCCGCAATTGTTGAAGCCTTATGCTGAATATCCTGAAATATTATAAAATACTTTAAAAGGTACAATGGAAATAGTATAACTTGCATTCAGTGTGGATGAGAATTATGCAGTGTGGCAATTGGTAGTAAGGCTGAACTAATTAAAAATACTAAACCACCGGCTCTGCCGGTGAGAATTTACGAGGCTCTGCCATTTCCGTGGATGAAATGATAAACGGTCCTCCCGAGGAAGGCCCTGAAAGGGCAGGGAGGACCGCATATGAAGGATTGGCAAAGTCAAGCACACGTGAAGTGGGAATGCAAGTACCAAGTGGTGATCATCCCGAAGTATCGGCGGAAAGTTCTTTACGGGAAGATCCGGAAGCGTGTAGGGGAGATACTTCGAGAGTTGTGCCAGCAGGGGGGAATCGAGCTTTTGGAAGGGAAGGCCATGCCGGACCATGTTCACATGCTGCTGAGCGTTCCCCCGAAGTACAGCATTGCGCATACGATCGGGTTTTTGAAGGGGAAGAGTGCTATTCGAGTTCACCGGAGCGTATTGAAGAAACGAGGAACTTTGCTTGGCCGAAGCTTCTGGTCGAGGGGGTACTGTGTCAGCACGGTCGGCTGGGACGAGAAAGGGATTCGAGAGTACATCAAACATCAAGAGAGGCTCCAGCAAGAACAAGATCAGTTGGGTCTCGGACTCAACTAACGGCCCCTTTTAGGGGCCTTCCTCATACCACCGGCTCTGCCGGTGGTCAGTGATTACAGACCTCCCCTGGAAAGCTCTCCAGGCTTATCCGCCGTTCCCACAACGACTGTCCTGATTCCTGCTAAAAGAATTAGTGCGCCCGAAATGTTAAGGGATCGATCCCGATTCTGAACATTTTTATCACATTGCCTGACTATTGCATTATTATTGATAATATCCACGGAGATCAACCGCTCCGGCGGTGCAAGAAATTAGACCATAAGGGAGCAGTTATGGAACAGGCAATGAAACAGATCTATATTTATCTGACCACCTACGGCCTGGATATTATCGGGGCCCTGGTGATCCTGGTGGTGGGTAAGGTGGCGGCCGGGTTTGGCAGGGGCCTGATCAAAAGGATTTTGACCAAGTCCAAGGCCGATCAGGCCATCGTCTCATTCGCCTCCAGCCTGGCCTATTTCGTGATTCTGACCGCCGCGGTAATCGCGGCCCTGTCCAAGGCCGGGGTGGAGACCACCTCCCTGGTGGCCGTGGTGGGCGCGGCCGGATTCGCCGTGGGCTTCGCCCTCAAGGACTCCCTGGGCAATTTCGCCTCCGGGGTTTTGATCCTGGTGCTGAAGCCCTTTGGGGTGGGCGACTACATCGAGGCCGCCGGGGTGGCGGGCACGGTCAAGGCGGTCCGCCTTTTCACCACCGAGCTGTCCAGCCCGGACAATGTCAAGATCCTGGTACCCAACGGCAAGATCTACGGGGACATCATCAAAAACGTCACAGCCAACGACAACCGTAGGGTGGACATGGTCATCGGCATAGGCTACGGCTCATCAATCGGAAAGGCCCTGGAGGCGGTCAAGGGGCTTTTGGATGCGGATGAGCGGGTGCTCAAGGACCCGGCGCCCACCCTGGCCGTGTCTGAACTGGCCGACTCCAGCGTGAACCTGGTGGTCCGGCCCTGGACGGCCAAGGAGAACTACTGGGCCCTCAAGTTCGACCTTACCAGGGCCATCAAGGAGGCCTTTGACCGGGAAGGCGTAGAAATCCCCTTTCCCCAGACCGTGGTGCATCTGGCCAAAAACGAGGCCCAATAGAGCCCCCTCAACCGGACCACGCCCCCTGCTGGGGGAGAGGTCGAAACCGTTGGGTTGGGCCGGCCGTTGCCCGGAAACATTCGGGAAAGACCTCTGTTTGTTTGTAGTTTCCGGGAACGTGGCGCTTCGTTTCAAGGGGCGGTATCCCTTTTAAGGGCAAACCAGGGTCCAAGAAAAGCGAGGCCTTATCAAAAAGCGGCTCCTGGCCTAGGGGCTCTTGGGACAGGGTTGTCCTGGATTTGGGCCGGCGTATCGGATAGTATCAACCGTGTAACCGGGGCGGGCCCCGAGCATGTGCTTACCCCGGATTTGGGAGAAAGATCTGAAACCCCTAATCCACCAGAGGTAAAACCGTGTCCCAAGCTCTTGAGCCGGTAATCAGGCTCCATCCGCTAGACAACGTGGTTGTGGCCCGTTACGACCTTCAACCTGGAACTGATATTCCCGACAAAACCCTGGTCTGCCGGGAGCCCATCCCGGCCGGGCATAAGGTGGCCACGGCCGACCTGGAGCCTGGCGAGGCTATCCGCAAGTATGGCCAGATAATGGGCTTTGCTTCAAAGTACATCCCCAGGGGAGCCCACGTCCACACCCACAATGTGGAGATAAAGGACTACGACCGGGATTATGCTTTCGGGGCTGAAACCAGGCCCACGGACCTGGTGGCTCCGGAAAACCGGGCCACATTCCGGGGGATCGTCCGGCCGAACGGCCGGGTGGCCACCCGGAACTACATCGGCATCCTGCCCACAATCTCCTGCGCCAACGACGTGGTCCGGCTCATGGCCGAGGCCGTCCCCAAGGAGGAGCTGGCCGAATACGCAAACGTGGACGGCCTGGCCGCCCTGTCCCACGGTTCGGGCTGCGCCATGGGCCTGGGCGAGGAAGGCTACATCCGCCTCCAGCGGGCCCTGGGCGGGTACGCCCGCCATCCCAACTTCGGCGGGGTGCTCCTGGTGGGCCTGGGCTGCGAGGGCAACCAGCTCTGCGACCTGATGGCCAACCTGAATTTGGAGGAAGGACCGCTGCTTCGGACCCTCAGCATCCAGGACGCCGGCGGAACCGCCGGGAGCGTGGAGCAGGGCGCAGCCATTTTGCGGGAGATGCTGGCCCAGGCCGACCAGGCCCAAAGACAGAAGGTCGGGGCCGACAACCTCATCCTGGGTCTGGAGTGCGGCGGCTCGGACGCCTACTCCGGCATCTCGGCCAACCCGGCCCTGGGCCGGGCTGCGGACCTGCTGGCGGCTCAGGGAGGCACTGTGATTCTCAGCGAGACCACCGAGATCTACGGGGCCGAGCATCTGCTCACCCGCCGGGCCGCAGACCGGTCGACCGGGCAGAAGCTGGCCGCCCTGATCCGCTGGTGGGAGGATTACACCAAAAGGGAAGGGGGCCGGATAAACAACAACCCCTCCCCCGGAAACAAGGCCGGGGGGCTGACCACCATCCTGGAAAAATCCTTGGGCGCGGCCTCCAAGGGCGGCACCACCAACCTCACCGGGGTCTTTGAGTTCGCCCAGCCGGTCCAGGGGCCGGGCCTGGTCTTCATGGACACGCCAGGATATGATCCGGTCTCCATCACCGGAATGGTGGCCGGGGGAGCCAATGTGGTCTGCTTTACCACGGGCCGGGGCACCGTGGTAGGCAACAAGCCAGTGCCGGTGCTCAAACTGGCCACCAACACCCCCATGTACGAGCGGATGAAGGGGGACATGGACGTCAACTGCGGTGGAATCGTCAGCGGGGAAAAGACGCTGGAGCAATGCGGCCGGGAGATATTCAACCTTATTCTGGAGACCGCCTCGGGCCAAAAATCCAAAAGCGAGGAATGGGGCTTCGGCGACCTGATGTTCACTCCCTGGCCCCTGGGGGCCATGGTCTAGACCTGTTCGGGACGGATACTCAAAAAGAAAGGGAGCGCGGCAGTGGCGGAACTGAAAAGCGACCGGGTAAAAAAAGGACCCCAGCGGGTGGCCCACCGCTCCCTGCTGTGCGGCCTGGGGCTGGGTCACGAAGACCTGGACCGGCCCATGATCGGGGTGGTCAACGGGTTCAACGAGATCATCCCCGGCCACATGCATCTGAACGGCCTGGTCAAGGAGGTCAAGGCCGGGGTCTATCAGGCCGGGGGCATCCCCCAGGAATTCCCCATGATCGGGGTCTGCGACGGAATCGTCATGGGCCACGAGGGGATGCACTATTCCCTGCCCTCCCGGGAGCTGATCGCCGATTCCATTGAGCTGGTGGCCCGGGCCCATTGTTTCGACGGCCTGGTCATGGTCACCAACTGCGACAAGATCGACCCGGCCTGCCTCATGGTCGCGGCCCGGCTGGACATTCCGGCAGTCATCGTCAGCGGAGGGGCCATGCTGCCCGGCAGCTTCCAGGGCCGGGCCGTGGACGCGGTCAACGCCTTTGAGATGTCCGGCCGGCTGGTTGAAGGCAGCATCGACCCGCAAGAGGTGGCCCTATTCGAACAGGCGGTCTGCCCCACGGCCGGATCCTGCGCCGGGCTGTTCACGGCCAACTCCATGAACTGCATGATCGAGGCCCTTGGCCTGGGCCTGCCCTATAACGGAACCATCCCGGCCCCCTTTTCCCAGCGGCTGGTCCTGGCCCGGAGGTCTGGTCGGGCCGTGGTGGACCTGGTAAAAAGGGACATCCGGCCCTCGGCCATCCTGACCCGCCAGGCCTTTTTGAACGCCATTACCGTGGACATGGCCATCGGCGGGTCCACCAACACCCTGCTCCATCTCATGGCCGCGGCCCACGAGGCCAAGGCCGACGTGTCCCTGGACGATTTCGACTCCATCAGCCGCAGGACTCCCAATGTGTGCCGCCTCTCCCCCTCGGGCAAACACCACATCGTGGATTTGCACCGGGCCGGGGGCATTCCGGCCATCATGACCCGCCTGGAGGAAGCCGGGATGGTGGACCTTTCGGCCCTGTCCGTGTCCGGCGTATCCCTGGCCCAGTCCTTCGGTTCCGTGTCCGTGCTGGACGATGGGATCATCCGGCCCCTGGACGACCCCTACTCCGACCAGGGGGGCTTAAGGATAATCCGGGGCAACCTGGCTCCCGGGGGCGCGGTGATCAAGACCGCGGCCCTGCCCGTGGAGTGGAAGGGCCACCAAGGACCGGCCCGGGTATTCGAGTGCGAGGAGGATGCGGCCGAGTACGTGTTCGGCAACGGGGTCAAGGCCGGGGATGTGCTGGTGATCCGCAACGAGGGCCCCAAGGGCGGTCCGGGCATGAGGGAGATGCTGGCCCTGACCTCGGCCCTGGCTGGCATGGGCCTGGGCGAAAAGGTGCTCCTCCTCACGGACGGGCGTTTTTCCGGAGGCTCGCGAGGGGCCTCGGTGGGCCACATCGCCCCGGAGGCCGCGGCCGGTGGTCCCATCGCCGCTGTCCGCGACGGGGACATGATCTCCCTGGACCTGGACCAGGCCGCCCTGACCCTGGAAAAGGACCAGGCCTCCATAGACGCCCTGGCCGCGGATTACAAGGCCCCGGAAAAGGACCTGCCCGGACTCCTGGTCCGCTACAGAAACAACGTGGCCGGCGCTGACAAGGGAGCTGTTTTCAAGTAGAGTAAAGCCCCTAGGGCTGACGGTTCCAGAACGGGAAATATTCAGCAAACCCATCCGCGAGCGGACATGATCGCGGTCAACCCACACACTGAACCGGATTATGGGGGTAAGAATGAAAGTTGCGTTTATCGGCATGGGCACCATGGGCGCTCCCATGGCCCTCAACCTGCTGAAGGCCGGACACGAGGTCACGGTCCACAACCGGACCAGGGAACGGGAGGAGCCCGTGGCCAAGGCCGGGGCCAAGCGCGCGGCCAGCCCCAAGGAGGCCGCGGCCGGGGTGGAGGCGGTCATCATCTGCGTCAGCGACACTCCGGACGTGGAGGCCATGATCATGGGGTCCGAGGGCGTGATCCAGTCGGCCAAGCCCGGCACCGTGGTGGTGGACATGTCCACCATCAGCCCGGTGGCCACCAAGAAGATGGCCCAGGCCCTGGCCGAGAAAGGGGTCAAGATGATCGACGCCCCGGTCTCTGGCGGGTCCGAGGGAGCCCAGAAGGCCACCCTGACCATCATGGCCGGGGGCGAGGCCGAGGACCTGGAAAAGGTCCGCCCGGTCCTGGAGGCCATGGGGAAAAGCATCACCCTCATGGGCCCGGTGGGCTCCGGCCAGATGACCAAGGCCATCAACCAGATCGCCATCTCCGGGACCTACCTGGCCCTGGCCGAGGGGCTGACCCTGGGGCTCAAGGCCGGACTGGACCTGGACAAGGTGACCAAGGCCATCTCCGGCGGGGTGGCCGGGTCCTGGATTCTCCAGAACCGCTCCGGGAACATGATCAAGAACGAGTACCCCCTGGGCTTCAAGACCAGCCTCCACTACAAGGACCTGGGAATCGCTCTGGAAACGGCCAAGGAGATGGGCGTGGCCATGCCCCTTTCCGGGCTGGTGGCCCAGTTGGAGACCAGCCTCATCGCCCAGGGCTTCGGCGACGAGGACATGTCCAACCTGGCCCGTGCCGTGCGCAGGATGTCCGGCCTGGACTGAACCCTCAGCAACCGGCCGGGGCGCGCTTCAGTCCGGCCGCAGGGTCGAAATATCCTTGAGTAAAAACGACACAGCCAAAGCCGGGGCCCCAGCCAGGGGCTCCGGCTGGAAATTTTACGCGGGCCTGACCGTCAGCCTGGGCTCCCTGGCCGCCTGGGCCTGGGCTTTCGGCCCGGCCGACCTGGCCGGATCCGTGTTCAGGCCCCTGCTCAGGATCGTGCTCTTTATCGGGGCCGGGCTCCTGGTGGGCCAGGTCCTGGAGGGCAGCGGCTACTCGGCCCGGCTGGGGCGGCTGGTCCGGCCCCTGGTGAGGTGGACCCGGCTGCCCGTGGAGAGCGGTCTCTCGTTCGTGGCCGCGTTCGTCTCCGGGATCACGGCCAACAGCCTGCTCTACACGGCCTGGCAGGAAGGCAAAATCGACCGCAAGGCCCTGGTCTTGAGCAATCTGCTCAACTCCAGCCTGCCCGTATTCCTGATCCATCTGCCCACCACCTTTTTCATTGTCACCTCCCTGGTTGGCCGGGCCGGGGCCGCCTACCTGGGGCTGACCCTGGCCGCGGCCCTGCTGCGGCTGGCCGGGGCGGTCCTGGCCGGCCGGATGGTCCTGTCCGGGTGCCCGGAGCCCTGCGTCCTGGAGCCCCGGGAGGAGCAGACCTGGTCCAGGATCTGGGCCAATATCTGGCCCAAGTTCCGCCAGCGGCTGGGCCGGATGATCCTGATCATCGTGCCCATCTATCTGGCCGTGTCCCTGGCCGCCAGGCTGGGGCTGTTCTCCTGGCTCAACCGGGTGGCGGCCGGACTGGCCGCGGGCTCGGTCCTGCCCGTGGAGTCCATGGGCGTGGTGGTCTTCGCCCTCATGGCCGAGTTCACCTCCGGGTTCGCCGCTGCCGGAGCCCTGCTCCAGTCCGGGCAGCTGGCCTTCAGGGAGGTGGTCCTGGCCCTCATGATCGGGGCCATGCTGGCCGCGCCCATCCGGGCCTTTCGCCACCAGTTGAGCCACTACCTGGCCGTCTTCCCGCCAGGGCTGGGCTTGCTTCTGATAATAGTGGGCCAGTCGGTCCGGGTGGTCAGCCTGGCGATCGTGACCCTTCTGTTCGCCTGGCTGTTTTGATTTGGTTTAAGAAAAATAAGGTTGAGCGTCAGGGCTGCGTCCCTGACGCCGTGAAGAGTTATCACCCTCTCCCCTTGAGGGGAGAGGGTCAGGGTGAGGGGTGATCCGAGACCCGTCCCATTAGCACGGAGGAGGCTACGCACCTTGAATTTTCCCCAACTCCTCAAAGAATGCGACCTGATCCTCATGGAAGGCGGCACCACGGAGCGGATTCTCCGCGATCCCCGTTTCCGTGTGGACGAACACATCGGGATAACCTCCCTTTTGAACGACCCGGCCGGGTGCAATGAACTGGGCCGTATCCTGGCCGGGTACATCCGGATCGGCCAAGATAGCGGCCTGCCCATGATCGTCGGCGCTCCCACCTGGAGAGCGGGCCGGGACCGCTGCATGGCTGCCGGGGCGGGCGACCAAGACATGAACGCCCTGGGCGTCCAGTTTGCCCAGGAAGTCCGGGATCAATTCAAGGATTACGCCCGACAGGTGGTGGTGGCCGGATATCTGGCCTGCTGCGGGGACGCCTATGACCCGGCCCAGGCCCTCAGCCCGGGAGAGGCGGAAAAGCACCACGCCTGGCAGGCCCAAAACCTGGCCCGAGCCGGGGCGGATCTATTGTTCGCGGCCACCCTGCCGGCCGCTTCCGAGGCCTTGGGCCTGGCCCGGGCCATGGCCGCCACGGGGGTCCCATATTTGCTCAGCTTCGTGGTCCGGCCTTCCGGGGGGCTGCTGGACGGAACTCCCCTGGAGCAGGCCCTGGACCGGATCGACCGGGAAACAGATCCGGCTCCGGCCGCCTATATGATCAACTGCGTTTATCCCAAGGCCTTGGATCAGGCCCTGGAGAAAATGCCGGAAACGGCTGGGCGGCTGGCCGGGCTCCAGGCCAACACCTCTGACAAGCCCCACGACCAGCTGGACGGTTCGGATGCCACCGAAACCATGGACCCGGACGAGTTTGCCCGGGCCATGTATGGGTTGCACGCCAAATGGGGGCTCAAGATCCTGGGCGGATGCTGCGGCACCGACGACCGGCACATAAAGGCCCTGGCCGATCTGGCCGCAGTGGATCAGGATCGAGCACGCTCTTTATGAAATTCGGTTGCCCAACGGGGCGGGATGTTTTAAGTCTAGGCTTACGCCTGAAAAATTTAAAACGGAGTTGATTCATGATCGAACGCTATTCCCGGCCGGAGATGTCCGTGATCTGGGATTTGGAAAACAAATACCGCTGCTGGCTCATGGTGGAGGTCCTGGCCTGCAGGGGCTGGGCCGAACTGGGAGTCATCCCCGAGGAAGCGGTGAAGGTGATCGAAGCCAAGGCCGATTTTGAGCTGGACCGGATTTTGGAGATAGAGGCCGAGACCAAGCACGATGTGATCGCCTTTCTCACCGCCGTGGCCGAAAAGGTGGGTCCTGAGTCGCGCCATATCCACTACGGCCTGACCTCCTCGGACGTGCTGGACACGGCCCTGGCCATCCAGATCAAGCAGGCCGGAGAGCTGCTCCTGGCCGACCTGGACAAGCTCATGGCCGCGGTAAAAAAGCGGGCCTTTGAGCACCGGGACACCATCATGATCGGCCGTTCCCACGGAATGCACGCCGAGCCCATCACCTTCGGGTTGAAACTGGCCGTGTGGTACGACGAACTGGCCCGCCACAAGGCCCGGCTGGAACACGCCCTCAAGGACGTGTCCTGCGGCAAGATCTCCGGCGCGGTGGGCACCTTCGCCAACGTGGACCCCAAAGTGGAGGAGTATGTCTGCTCCCACCTGGGCCTGAGCGCGGCCCCGGCCTCCACCCAGATCGTGCAGCGCGACCGCCACGCCTTTTTCTTCACCACCCTGGCCGTGCTGGCCGGGACCATCGAAAAGATGGCCGTGGAGATCCGCCATCTCCAACGCTCCGAGGTGGGAGAGGCCGAGGAGTATTTCTCCAAGGGCCAAAAGGGCTCCTCGGCCATGCCCCACAAGCGCAACCCCATCGGCTCCGAGAACCTGGCCGGGTGCTCCCGGCTGATCAGGTCCTACTCCCTGGCGGCCATGGAGAACCAGCCCCTGTGGCACGAGCGGGACATCTCCCACTCCTCGGTGGAGCGAGTCATCGGCCCGGACTCCACCATTCTCCTGGACTACATGCTGGCCCGCATGACCCGGATGATCGACCAGTTGGTAGTCTATCCTGAGAAAATGAAAGCCAACCTGGAATCCTCCCAGGGATTGTTCTTCTCCCAGCTGGTCATGCTGGCCCTGACCGAGGCCGGAGTGAGCCGGGAAGAGGCCTACGCCAAGGTCCAGGCCCGGGCCATGGAAGCCATCCGGACCAAGGCCCCCTTGGCCGATCTGGTCTCGGCGGATCAATGGTTTGTGGAAAAGCTGGGCCAAGACAGACTGGCCAGCCTGTTCGACCTGAACCACCATCTGCGCCACGTCAAGACCATCTTTGCGAGGGTCTTCAGGGACTGAGCTGCTTCCGGACGGGCCGTGGAGCCTATCGGCGATGAACATTGTGCTCACCCAGGCCGTCGTCAGCGGCGCCGGTTGGAACCAGGGCTCCTTTCCTCCCCTGGGCCTGCTCTACCTGGGCTCCAGCCTCAAAACCGCGCCCGGGGTGCGGGTCGGTCTGGTGGACGGATTCGGCGAAGGCCTGAGCATCGGCCGGACCGTGGAGCGGATTCTGGCCCTGGAGCCGGATCTGGTGGGCGTATCCCTGACCAGCCGCAATTTCCAGGAAGGGCTGGAGGTGGTCCGGAAGATCAAACAGGCCCGTCCCCGGGTGGTTACGGTCTGCGGCGGGATCCACGCCGGTCTGTTCGACGACCTGCTGCTGAAGGAAACCCCTGAGCTGGATCTGGTCCTGCGGGGCGAGGCCGAGCAAAGCTTACCCGAACTGGCCAGACGAATAATGGCCCGGGCCGAGCTGGACGGCCTGCCCGGGCTCTCCTGGCGCAAGGCGGGCCGCATAATCCGGGGCCGGCCTCAGTTCGTGCCCGACCTGGACGCGCTTCCCTTTCCCGACCGGTCCCTGCTGGATTTCAAGGGTTACGGCAGCCAGTGGTACGGGTTTCAACTGCCCCGGCTGCCCCGGATGACCACCGCCTTTTCCTCCCGGGGGTGCCCCCATTCCTGCCTGTTCTGCTCGGACGTGACCCTCAACGCCCCCTACCGGGTCCGCAGCGCCGAAAACATCGTGGAAGAGCTGCTGGAGATCAAGAGACAGGGCTATGAGATGGTTATCTTCTTTGACGGCAATCTCACCGGGGACAAGGCCCGCCTGACCCGGCTCTGCCGCCTGATCATCGCCCGCCGCCTCAACCTGATCCCGGCCTCCACGGGCATGCCCCAGCAGCTTTCCGACGAGAACCTGGCGCTCATGAACCGGGCCGGTTTCGCCCTGATGTTCATCGGAGCCGAAAGCGGCAGCGACGATATGCTGAGGCGCTTCGCAAGCCCGTCCGGAGTAGGGAGATGGCTCTGGGAATCAGAAGGGTCCAGCGGGCCAACATGTTCGCGGTGACCAGCTTCATCACCGGCCATGCGGAGGAGAGCGAGGAGGATCACCGGGCCACCATTGATCTGATCAGGCTGACCAAGCCCTACCTGGCCGATATCAATCCCCCTCATGGCCCATCCGGGCAGCCTCCTGTGGGAGGAGATCCACGACCGCCGCCGGCCCCGGACCCTGGCCGAAACCGCCAGCCGGTTGATCTCCAATTCCCCAACCAGTTGGACAAAAAAACCATCAAGCGTCGGGAGGTGGATTTCCGTCAGACCTACACCCGGCTTTGGCGCAACCCGGTCGTCATCCTGGGCGCGCTCAGGATCATCAGGGCCAACCGGATCGGAGTCAAGCTGGCCCGGTCGCTGCTGACCAACCCTCTTGCGCTGCTCCAGATGTGGCGCGCCGGAAAGCCCCGTTAGGGGCTGTCTCCAGGGGATAATATTCCGGGGCGTCTATCGGGCCGCTCGGCCGACAGTGTTGAACAGGGCCTGAATTTGCCGGTGGAACCTTGCCCGTGAGTATTTCCCCCGGAAAACAGGCGAATATTTTTCTTGGCCGGGATTTTTCAAAGACAGCCCTAAAGCTTTGCCCCGGATCGGGCCATCTCCGGCCCGCCTCTCAGCCGGACCGGGAACGGAGGGGCGGAGCACACCTCAGACCAGCTCTATCCTGAGGATGTCGTCCAGGGGATCCACCTTGGCGATCCTAACCATGACCCGCTCTCCCTCCCTGAGGGCCGTCTCCGGCAGAACCGGAGTGGACACTCGGAGCATGGTATCCAGCAGGACCAGGGAGAATTTGTCGTAGATCCTTCGCAGGACGATGGCTTCCAGGGGCCTGTCCTTGTCCTGGGCCAGGTACTTGAGGAGCCAGTAGCGCTGCCTCCGGAACTTGAGCCGGTTGTGGGAGCGCATGATAGGGGTCAGGGCCACCTGCATCTCCTCCAGGGAGGCCTGGTCGTAGACCGGCTTGCCGCCGTTTAAAAAAGAGTTCAGCTGGCGGATGGTGATCAGGTCGTGGTAGCGCCTTATGGGCGAGGTGAAGGTGGTGTAGGCCTTCAGGCCCAGCCCGGCGTGGGGTCCGCAGCTGGGCGATATCTCCAGGGGGGAGAAGAGCATTCTCCGGCGCAGGGTGACCCACAGGGGGTCGGCCCCCTCAGGAGCTTCGAAAACATGCTTGGGCGGGTCCTGGCACCGGAACGGCGCGGCATACCCGGCCTCGCTCAGGATCTCGGCGCAGAGCCTGTTGGCCAGGATCATCATCTCCGCCACCAGCAGACGGGAGGGAGTGGTGTTCTCGATGCGGTCTATCTCCACCCGGTCCGGGCCTGGCCAGACCACCACCTCCGGCACATCCAGGACCATGGCCCCTTCCTGGATTCTTTTGGCCTTGAGTATTTCGGCCAGATGGGCCAGTTGGGCCATCTGGGGGTCATGATCCAGGCTCTGGTCAACGTCGCGGTAGACCAGCCTGCGGCTGACCGCGATTCTGCTTTTCAAAAGCTCCCGGGAAAGGACGTTGCCTTCACTGTCCAGCCGGACCTTCATGCTCAGGGCGGGTCTCAACTGCCCTTCCTGAAGGGAGAAGAGCCCCTCGGACAGGACCTCGGGCAGCATGGGCAGGCGCTTGTCCGGCAGGTAGAGGGACGAGGCCCTGGACCTGGCCTCCAGGTCCAGATCCGAGCCTTCCTGGATAAAGGGCGAAATGTCGGTGATGTGGACCTGGACCAAGTGCTCCCAGCCGTCGGTCTCGTAGGAGAGGGCGTCGTCGAAATCCCTGGTGGAGGCCCCGTCAATGGTGAACACGTCCATCCCGGTCAGGTCGGTCCGGTCCGACCAGTCAAAACCGTCCAGACCCTCTTCGGCTCTGGAGCGGGCCTGCTCCTGTACCTCATTCGGAAAGACAGTCGGAATCTGGAGCCGGCGAAGATCCAGATCCTCGTCAGCCTCGAAACGTCCCAGCTTCACCAGCAGCTTGAAGGCCGCATTGGAGGACCTTATTCCGGCCTCCTGCAGGCAATCCTTAACCCGGCCGATCTGAGTCGACTCGGGGCCGTTGAGAGCCACGTCGATCAGCCGCTCCACCACCTCTTCCATATTGTCCGGAGGGGCGGCCTCCGAGCCCGCCCAGACCCGGGCCAGCCAGGTGCCGATCTCCGTTTTCTCCCGGGCCAACTCCTGATCCCGGAGGCGCTGGGACTGAAGCTCTTCCACCTTCTCCTGAGGATTGACCGTGACCCCGTCTGATTTATAGCGAAAGTAGATCCTATCCGCCAGGATGGCTCTGATCAGGGCCGAGATCTGATCTGGAGTGGCGGGATCGCTGAAAAAGAAGCCGGCCAGATACTCCGGACTCATCACCTGGCCCTGGCCATCCTCCTCCAGAAGGGACCATAGTTCCAAAAGGTCCATCCCTTCGGCCAGTTCCTCTCTGGCCAGGGAGAGATTTCTGAGCTGTTCCATGGTCTCGTCACGGCTGAGGCCGGTGGCCAGAACAGGACCGGAAGTGTCGATAAGGCGACGGGCCGGAATAACCGTCTCCCGGCCCAGATGAGTGAGAAGCCTGGGCTTGTCTTTTTTAAAATCAAGGCAAACGGCTGTCACAAATCGACCGTCATCTATGAATTCCACAACCTGGCCGCGTTCCAGCACTTGAACCTCCTGATCGGCCATTATCGGTTTCCTGGGTACAAGTGTCAAACCATTCCGTTTCAGGCCTCTAATCTTAACCGGCGTCTTTGGCCACGGCGGTTATGACGGAGTTGGACACCGGGGTAGGGCAGGGGCGCGTTTGGGGATGAGTTTTGTTTTTTTGGAAATAATTTTTTGGGAAAACGGGGGAAAAGCACCTTGGCCCGTGAGTC
The DNA here is from genome assembly GCA_963662305.1 of Desulfarculia bacterium. Classification (GTDB taxonomy): domain Bacteria; phylum Desulfobacterota; class Desulfarculia. The sequence continues at coordinate 2,296,623 of OY759352.1, forward strand.
ATCGGAAACAGGCCCTGAAAAAGGGTTGGGCCGAACTGAATCGGCCCAACCCTTGAGCGTTTGTTCATGAGTCTGTTTCTCAGTCCTCGCCCAGATAGGCCTTCCGGACCTCCTCGTTGGTCAGCAGCTTCTGGGCCTGGTCCTCCAGGACGATCTGTCCGGTCTCCATGACGTACCCGGTGTGGGAGTTGGTCAGGGCGATGTGGGCGTTCTGCTCCACCAGGAAGATGGTGGTGCCCTCCTTGTTGATGGCGATGATGGTCTCGAAGATCCGCTCCACCAGCTTGGGGGCCAGGCCCAGGGAGGGCTCGTCCAGGAGAAGTAGATCGGGTTTGGACATCATGGCCCGGGCAATGGCCAGCATCTGCTGCTCCCCTCCGGAGAGGGTCCCCCCGGTCTGGTTGCGTCGGTCCTTGAGCACCGGAAAAAGATCAAAGACGTAATCCAGGTCTTTCAGGATTCCTTCCTTGTCGTTGCGCATGTAGGCGCCCATCTCCAGATTTTCCATGACCGTCATCCGGGGGAAGATCTGCCTTCCCTCGGGCGACTGGGCTACGCCCCTGGCCGCTATCTGCTCGGTGGTCAGCTTGTGGATGGGCTCGCCCTTGAAGAATATCTGGCCCTTGCGGGCCCGTGGCTGGGCGAAGATGGTCATCAGGGTGGTGGACTTGCCCGCCCCGTTGGCTCCGATCAGACAGACGATGTCGCCCTGGGCCACGGTGCAGGAGATTCCCTTGAGGGCGTGGATATTGCCGTAGTAGGTGTGAACGTCGCGCATCTCCAGGATCGGTTCCGCCATTTAATCTTCCTCCTGGGCCGAGAGCTCGGCCTCGTGGAGTTCCCGTCTTCGTCTGGCTGCGGGGATCAGCCCCTCGGGCTTGATTATCATCATGATGGTCATAATGGCCCCAAAGGCCAGCATGCGGTAGTTCTCCAGCTCCCGGAAGACCTCGGGCACGGCGATGAGCACGATGGCCGCAACGATGATTCCGGGAATGGAACCCACCCCGCCCAGGACCACGATGCAGAGCACGATGCACGATTCCATGAACAAGAAGAAGTTGGGATTGGTATAGCTCAGCTTGGCCGCAAAGAACCCCCCGGCCACGGAGGCGAAGGCCGCGCCCAGGGCGTAGGCCAGGAGCTTGATCCAGGTGGTGGGCACACCGGAGAGTTCCGCGGCGGTCTCGTCCTCCCTGATGGCGATCCAGGCCCGGCCGATGCGGGAGTCGTTGAGCCGGGAGACCCCGACGATGGTGATTATGGCCAGGAACAGGATCAGATAGTACATGGAGGGCAGGGTGGTCAGCTGCCCCAGGGCGATTCCGAAGCCGTCGTCTCCGCCCAGGGAGACGTTGATTCCCGGAGGCGGGGCCTGGCCGAACAGGCCGTTGGGCCCGGAGGTCAGCTCGGTCCAGTTGTTGAGCACAATGCGGATGATCTCGCCGAAGCCCATGGTCACGATGGCCAGATAATCGCCCCTCATCTTGAGGGTGGGGTAGCCGATGATGCAGCCCACGGTCATGCCCAGGGCGATGCCGATGGGCAGGCAGGCCCAGAAGTTGAGCCCGAAGGTCAGGTTCAGGAGAGAGTAGGTGTAGGCGCCCACGGCGTAAAAGGCGATGAACCCCAGGTCCAGCAGGCCGCACAGGCCCACCACGATGTTGAGGCCCATGCCCAGACAGACGTAGATCAGGCAGGTGATGCCCACGTCGATCATGTAGTTGTTGGCCGCCAGGGGAAAGAGGGCGGCCAGAAGAACCAGCCCGCCCAGAGTCAGCCATTTGGGATAGCGGCCCAGGCGCCGGCTGACCAGTTCCACCAGCCCCGGTCCGGCCGCCGCCCCCTCTTTGTCCTTGCGGACAAACTTCACCACCAGGTTCAAAACCAGCAGACCCACCAGGATTCCCAGGACGATCAAGGGACGGTTGGGCTGAAACTGGGGTGTGGGGAAGCCCAGCATGGGGACCAGCAGGATGGCCAGGAAGATGGCGTATACGGCTATTTTTTTTAATTCTTTAGCTAACATCAGACTTTCGCCTCACTGACGTTAGTGCCGAGCAGGCCGCTGGGCTTGAAGTAGAGGACCAGGATAAGGATGGTGAAGGTGGTTACATCCTTCCAGGCCGAAGGCAGGAAAGCGGCCCACATGACCTCCACCCCGCCGATGATCAGGCCGCCCAGCATGGCCCCCGGAATGGAACCGATTCCACCCAGGATGGCTGCGGCAAAGGCCTTGATCATGAAGATGAACCCCATGTCAAAGCGGACCGCCCCGTATTGGAGCCCGACCATGACTCCGGCCGCGGCGCCCAGGCCCGGGCCGATGATAAACGTGGTCCGGATGGTCCTGTCCACGTTTATGCCCAGCATCCGGGACATGGGCTTGTTCTGGGCCGTGGCCCTCATGGCCTTGCCCAGCTTTGTTTTCTGGACGAAAAGCTGAAGGGCCACCATCAGGGCAAAGGCCAGCAGAAGAATGAAGATCTGGCCGTAGGTTATCCTGGCCCCCAGGAACTCAAGACCGCTTATCCCGAACACGTCGGGGTAGGCCCTATCCGAAACTCCCTGGGCCAGCATCATCCCATTGGACAGGAAGATGGACATGCCCAGGGCCGAAAGCAGGGCCGACAGCCGGGAGGAGTTGCGCAGGGGTTTGTAGGCCACGTGTTCCACCGAGACGCCCAGAACGGCCACGTAGGCCATGGCCAGGCCGAAGGTGATGATCAGGGACAGCACAAAGTGGGACTCCACGAACCCGGCGGACTGGAGCGCGGTCAGGACGATAACTCCGATAAACGCTCCGGCCGTGAACAATTCGCCGTGGGCGAAGTTGATCAGCTCGATGATGCCGTAGACCATGGTGTAGCCCAGGGCGATCAAGGCGTAGATGCTTCCCAGGAATATGGCGTTGATGCATTGTTGCAGGATAAACGCGGTATTGTCCATCTGCGGTTCCTTGAGCTATGTTCTTGCCGGGGCAGGGAGGGCCGGGGAGTAACCTCCCCGGCCCGCGATTGTTTTAGAAGTCTTTACCCGTGATCGGATTCCAGTAAGGCACGTATTTACCACCCTTGACGATCCAGATGACATGGGCGATCTTGCGGTCGCCCTTATCGTCAAAGGATATCTCGCCGGTGACCCCGGGCCAGGTGTTGGACCGGATCACCTCGGCCAGCTTGTCGGCATCGGTGGTGCCGGCCTTGGCCGCGGCGGCTATGAGGGTCATGGCGCAGTCATAGGAGTAATAGGCATAGGTCCCCACCGCGTCGGCCTTCCACATCTTCTTGTAGGTGTCCACAAAGGCTTTCCGCTCCGGGGTCTCCTTGGTGTAGGCAAAGGTAAAGAACATCCCTTCAGCCGTATCTCCCGCCACTTCCAGGGTCTTGGGATGGTAGACCGCGTCCTCGGAGATGAGGGTCGCGGTCAGGCCCAGCTTCTTGGCCTGGACGATCATCTTGGAGCCTTCGGGCTGATAGACGCTCAGGTAGATGGCGTCGGGGTTGACCTTTTTCAGTTTGGTCAGAACCGCGGTGAAGTCCGAATCGCCGGGGGTGATGTACTCGTGGGCCACGATCTTGACCACGTTGTTCTTCTGGGCGAACTTGGTGATGTTCTCGGTCAGGCCGGCGGTGTAGGTCTGTTTGTCGTCCACCAGGGCGATGGTCTTGGCCTGGAGTTTCTTCTCCAGAAATTCCACCGTGGACCAGGCCTGGACATCGTCGCGGGGGGGCATGCGGAAGAAGTACTTGTAGCCCTTGGAGGTCAACCGCTCGTTGGTGGAGGCCGGGGTTATCTGGACCACCTTGGCCTTGTTCAGGGGGATCTGGGACGGCTCGGTGGCCGAGGAGCAGTAGGCCCCCACAACCACATCGACCTTGTCGTTGATCATCTTGTTGGCGGCCATGGTGGCCTTGCCGCCGTCACAGGCCGAGTCGGTGGGCATGACCTCAACTTTGTCAAAGCCCTTGACCGGGCCGAAAACCTCCACCGCAGTCATGACGCCCTGCTTGATGTCCGTGCCGTCCTGGGCATAGGGTCCGGTCAAGGGGCTGAGGGTTCCGATCTTCAGGGTTTTGGCCATGGCCACGCCGCCGAAAGTCAGCGCGAAAACCAGGCATACCAAAATAACTCCGAATTTTTTCATGCTCTCTCCTCCCACAATGTTGAAAAATTAACCCGTCTGCGCCTTGGCGTACTCGGTGCCAAGGTATGCTTCAATCACTTTTGCATTGCTCTGGATATCGTTGGGAGTGCCTTCGGCTATCTTGGTACCGTGGTCGAGCACGGTCACCCGGTCGGAGATGCCCATGACCACCTTCATGTCGTGCTCGACCAGGAAGATGGTCAGGCCCAGGTCCCGCAGCCTGAGGATATCCTTCATCAGATCCGCCGTCTCCACGGGGTTCATGCCCGCGGCCGGCTCGTCCAGGAGCAGGGTCTTGGGCTCGGTGGCCATGGCCCTGGCGATCTCCAGGAGACGCTGTTCGCCGTAGGGCAGGTTGGAGGCATAATCGTTGGAGTAGGGGGTCAGGTCCAGAGTGTTGAGAATTTCAAATGACTTCCGGGTTATCTCCTTCTCCTCCCTGACCTCGAAGCGGGTTTTCAGAAGGGCCCGCAAGGCTCCGCTCTTGGTGCGGCAGTGCATGCCCACGGCCACGTTCTCCAGAACGGTCATGGACTTGAAGAGGCGGATATTCTGAAAAGTCCGGGCAATGCCCCGACCGATAATCTTGTGAGGGGGCAGGCCGTTCAGTTTTTTGGAACCATAGGTAATGGTTCCCTGGGTGGGCTGATACACTCCGGTTATCATATTGAAAACAGTGGTTTTGCCTGCGCCATTGGGGCCTATCAGGCTGTGGATCTCGCCTTCCGCGATATTCATGTCAAGCTTGTTTACGGCCAGAAGACCCCCGAACCGCATGGAGACGTTCTTCAATACCAGATCGGACATGGCGGGTATAAGCCCTTTCTGATCGAGGTTTGAATTTTATTAGTGCCGGTTGTGCCCGAAACTGGGCGACGCAGAATGTATTTAGTCCACCACAGACTGATCTTGTATACTATAAAGCACAGAAGGAATCAAGAGCCTTCTTAAAAATCGGGGTAATGACCCTCTCATAAATTTATTTCACGCTCTTTATTGGACCTCTTAATGTTCGAGGCGGGGCCGGCGAGAAGTAGATTCCCTGTATTGGTAGGCACCGGAAGCAGTTGCCGAGCCGAGTCCGTCCCGTCCCGTCCTTGTTTTTTCTCTCTCCATGATCACCAGGCCATTGTAACAAAATAAATCATCGTGCCGAAATCTATTGCCGCTTTCCCGGCCAGCAGGCCCAGGCCGTGGCCTGCGGGAAAAGGGTACAGTCTGTACTGTTCTAAGTTTTTGGGTTCTTGTCCCCCTGAAATATAGGCGATGCTGTTTGTTTTGACCGTTATAAGGATAGATTCGATGGCCGAGGGTGGCGGACGGCCGGTTGAGTGCAATGAATCAATAAGGGCTGTTTTGGCCGGAAAAGGAAAAATGTATTGTTTGAAAACAATATGAAGCCCAAGGGGGGGCCTTCCCGATCGCAAAACCGGAATGGATTCAGGGCAACGTCAATCGACCCTGAGCCGCCAGCTGTTTTTGGATAAAGGCCCTCACCTCCCGTCCCGGCTTGAAAATCCCCATATGGCCTTCGCCCAGGATGTCCGCTTCCAGATCCAGAAGCATGGCCATGCTTTCGGCCCAAATGGCCTTGTCCGAACCGAACTCGGGCAGAAACGGGCCGTGGATATCCTGGCCCAGCAGGACCCGCTCCCCCTGATCGTCCAGCCAGACCGCCATGGAGCCGGGGGTGTGTCCTGGAGTATGGACCAGGTTCAACTGCAGATCCCGACTCAGGTCCATGGTTTCGCCTCCCTGGAGGAGCTTGTCCGCCTTGACCGGTTCCAGTTCCAGCCCGTACCAGTCCGCGGCCGAGCGGATCGGATCGCCCGTTTCCAGGATCTCTGCCTCGTTTGGGTGAATCCAGACCCGGCAGCGGGTCAGTTCCCTGACTCGGGCCGCGCCCCCGGCGTGGTCGATGTGGGCGTGGGTCAGAATCAAATGGGTGGGCAATTTCCCGCAGGCCTGTTCCACGTTTTGGACGATCCTTTCAGCCGACGGCCCGGCCCCGGAATCGATCAGAACCACGGCCTGGGAGCCTGCCGCCGCATAGGTCAGCGCGTCCCTGGGGTCGCTCAGGTCAGGACCGCCGACCAGGTGAACATGGGGGCTGATTTGCATTTTGCACATTCTCCATTTGTATTTTAGGGGCAGGAGAGTAAACTCGGCCCGTACTATTGTGGAATCTGAACCAGGATATGGTAGACCGAAGAAATAAAAGGGTCAAACCAGACATACTGATCGGACACGGATCACCTCTTTCCGGAAACAAGGCTTAATTTTTAATGGCTTACCCGTATTCCTTCTCCCCAGTGGAAAAGAATTTCTAATGGATCATCTTCCCCCTCAACCGCACTCCGTCCCCGGCACCGGGTCTCTCCGGTCCCAGAGCACGGTCATCAGCCAGGCCTCGACCATCTTTTTTCTGAACATGCTGGCCCGCATCGCCCTGGGACCGCTGCTGCCCGACGTCGAGGGTGAACTCCATATCGGCCACGCCGAGGCCGGGCTGTTTTTTCTTTCCATCTCCGCTGGCTACACCCTGAGCCTGATGGCGGCCGGGTTCTTCTCGACCCGGATCAACCACCGGTCGGTGATCGTCATTTCGGCCCTGGGCGTGGGGTTCTCCATGATCGGCGTGTCGCTGTCCGGCCAGAGCTGGTCGATCCGGCTGTCCCTGTTTTTCCTGGGGCTGACCTCCGGACTGTACCTGCCCTCGGGAGTGGCCACCCTGACCTCCCTGGTAAACCCCAAGGACTGGGGCAAGGTCCTCTCCATTCACCAACTCTCGCCCAACCTGGCCTATTTTCTGGCTCCGCTTCTGGTGGAACTCACTGCGGGGCGGCTGGAGTGGCGGGATTTGCTGGGGCTTTACGGCCTGTTCTCCCTGATCATGGGGCTCTTCTTCCTCTTCAAGGGCCGGGGCGGGGAATTTAAAAGCGAGCCGCCCACCCCGGCCATGTTCCGGGTGCTCTACTCCAATCCCAATATCTGGATTCTGATCATTCTGTTCAGTCTGGCCATCGGCTCCAACCAGGGCCTCTTCGGGATGATGACCCTTTATCTCATCGACAGCCGGGGTCTGGATCCCACCCGGACCAACCATCTGATCGCCATCTCCAGGATCGCGGCCCTGACCATGCCCCTCCTGGGAGGCTGGATGGCCGACCGCATCGGGCTCCGCCCGGTCATGAAAACTCTTATTATTCTCAGCGGATCAATAACCCTGGGCCTGTCCCTGTCCCCGCCCTCCCTGCTGGCCCCGGCGGTGATCCTCCAGGCCATGGCCGGAGTCTGCTTCTTTCCCCTGGGTTTCGCCGCCCTGTCGGAGCTGACTCCGCCCAACGCCAGAAACCTGGCCGTCTCGGCCACGATTCCCATTGGTTTTCTGATCGGAACCGGACTCATCCCGGCCGGAGTGGGCTGGCTGGGGGAGATGGGCCACTTTGACCTGGCCATCGGCCTTTTGGGGTCCCTGACCCTCATGGGGTTTCTTCTGCTCGGAAAAAAGGCGCTCAAGCCCGCGGTCAGGGAAAACTGAATCAACCGGATCTGCGGGATATTAAAACCGTATTCATGATTGAGGCGGCTCATTCTTCCCGACGGGAGCAAACTATTTCTTGCCATTGCCCCTGGCTGGGGTAAGATCGAAATCATCCATGGCAACCTTTAATCGGGTCCGGCGAGGCTCGAAAGGAAGCTGTCCGTATGCTTGCGACGCAAAAAAATTGTTGGGTTGCCGAATTAGAGGACCACGGAACCTTATGGGAGCCGTGGTTTTTTTGTGCTGGGGGTTGATGTGAAATGGCGTGAACAGGCTCTGGTGATGAAATCGTCCGACATAGATCGGTCCTTGAAACGGATCAGCCACGAGATCGTGGAGCGCAACAAAGGAGTTGATAAGGTCGTTCTGGTGGGAATCCAGCGCCGGGGCGTGCCCCTGGCCAGGCGGATCGCCGATATCCTGGAGGAGGTGGAAAATGTGCGCCCCCCCCTGGGCAAACTGGATATCACCCTCTACCGCGACGATCTGACCCTGCGCTACCCTCAGCCTTTGGTCAGGAACACAGACGTTCCGGCTGATATTACCACCAAACGGGTAGTCCTGGTGGACGATGTCATCTTCACCGGACGAACGGCCCGGGCCGCCCTGGACGCCCTCATGGACCTGGGGCGGCCGGCGGCGGTTCAGCTGGCCGTGATGGTGGACCGGGGCCACCGGGAACTGCCCATCCACCCGGACTACGTGGGCAAGAATCTGCCCACCTCCCTGTCCGAACTGGTGGAGGTCAGGATCCAAGAGGTGGACGGCCGGGAAGAGGTCTGGATCTGCGATTTATTGGAGGATTGAGATTATGGTCTGGACGCACCGCAACCTTCTGGATGTGGACAGCCTCAGCCGCGAGGAGATGGAGCTTCTGCTGGACCAGGCCGGGCACATGGACCAGCTGCTCGACCGGCCCATCAGGAAGGTGCCCGCGCTTCGGGGCAGGTTAATGGTCAATATTTTCTTCGAACCTTCCACCCGGACCAGGGTCTCCTTTGAGCTGGCTCAGAAGTTCTTGGGTGCGGATGTGGTTAACTGGTCGGCTTCCACCTCCTCCACCACCAAGGGAGAGACCCTGCGGGACACGGCCTGGACCCTGGAGGCCATGGGCGCCGATGCGGTGGTCATTCGCCACGGCATGTCCGGCGCGCCCTGGTATTTGAAAAACAAACTCCACCGGGCTTCGGTCTTTAACGCCGGGGATGGGGCCCACGCCCATCCCACCCAGGCCCTTTTGGATGTCTACACTCTCCACAAGAACATCGGCCCCCTGGACGGCAAGAAAGTCGTTATCATCGGCGACGTGCTCCACTCCCGGGTGGTCAGATCCAACGCCCGGGCTTTCAGGACCATGGGAGCCCAGGTGGTTCTCTCCGGACCCAGGACCCTGATGCCCAAGGAGGTGGCCGCCCTGGAGGTGGAGTTCGAACCAGATCCTGGCAAGGCCGTTTCGGGGGCGGACGCGGTCTATCTGCTCCGGATCCAGAAGGAGCGTCAGGAGGCGGGGCTGTTTCCCTCCGAGGACGAGTACCACCGCCGTTTCGGCGTGGGACCGGAGATGTTGGCCAAGGTGGGTAAGAAGGCTTTTATCATGCATCCCGGCCCCATGAACCGGGGAGTGGAGATCGCTTCGGTGCTGGCCGACGGCCCTGAAAGCCTGATTCTTCAGCAGGTCCGCTCCGGGGTGGCGGTCAGGATGGCTCTGTTGTTTCTTTGTCTGGGCGGGGAGGTGAGCGAATGATTCTGAAACGGGCCAAGCTTTTCGACGGCAAAACCCTGCACCCCGAACCCATGGACCTGGAGATCCGGGAGGGCCGCATCACGGCCCTGGCCCCGGACCTGCCGGTCAAGGACCGGGATCGCGTGATCAGGCTCTCCGGAAAGATAGTGGCCCCGGGGTTCATCGACCTGCATGGTCATTTCCGCGATCCGGGCCAGACCTGGCGGGAGGATCTCATCAGCGGCTCAAGAGCCGCCGCAGCCGGAGGATACACCCTGGCCGTGGCCATGCCCAACACCAACCCGCCCCTGGACAGCCCGGCCCTGATCCGCTACGTAAAACAACGGGGCGCAAACCCGGAGGGGGCCCGGATCCTCCCGGCCGGCTGCGTCAGCAAGGGGCGGGCCGGCCAGAAAATGGCCGAACTGGGCGGCATGGCCCAGGAGGGGGCGGTGCTCTTTACCGACGACGGCTCCCCGGTGGCCAGGGCCAACCTCCTGCGCCAAGCTTTGCTCTACTCTCTGGATCTGGGGGTGCGGATCATGGAACACCCGGAGGAGACATCTCTCACCTCCGGAGCCCAGGTCCACGAGGGCCGCTGCTCGGCTGTGAGCGGCATGACAGGGTTCCCCGAGGCGGCCGAGGTGATCGGGGTGAGCCGGGGCATCGCCCTGGCCAGGGAGACAGGGTGCCCCATCCATTTGACTCATCTTTCCACGGCCGGGGCCCTGAAAGAGGTGCGGCGGGCCAAGGCGGACGGCCTGGCCGTAACCTGCGACGTGACTCCCCACCACCTGACCCTGTCCGAGGAGGACGTGCTCTCCAGCGGGCTCTCGGGCGTCTTTAAGGTAAATCCACCCCTGCGCAGCCTGGCTGATGTGGAGGCCCTGTGGGAGGGGCTATGGGACGGCACCGTGGACGCCATTGCCACGGACCACGCCCCCTATCACCAGGACGAGAAGGATCTCCCCTTTCAGGAGGCGGCCTTCGGCATAGCCTCCTACGAGTGCGCCGCGGCCCTGGTCCTGGACAGGTGGGAGGCCGACTCCCGGCCCGGCCCCCTGGAGCGGATCCTGGCCGCCTTCACCTCGGGCCCGGCCCGGGTCCTGCCCGCCTCCCTGGGGCCCCTGGGACTCATCGAGGAAGGTCTGCCGGCCGACCTGACCGTGCTGGACCTGGACCGGATCGTGGAGGTGAACCCCTCCTCCTGGCAGTCCAAGGCCTCTCTCAGCCCGGTAGCCGGGCGCAACCTGCGCGGCGGCCCGATCCTGACCATGGTCAACGGCCGGGTGGTCTTTTCGGCCCTGGAAGGGGCGGAGCCGGATGCCTAGGGCGAACCCCCTGGAATCCCGGGCCCGGCTGGTGAAAAACCAGACCCTGGGAGCGGAGATCTCCTGCCTGACCCTGGAGGCGCCCTGGATCGCCGGGTCGGCCCGGCCCGGCCAGTTTATCATGGTCGGCTGCGCCCCGTCCCAGGCCGGAGCCCCTGAGCCGCTGCTCATGCGGCCCCTGGCCGTGGCCGGGGTGGAGGGCGGCCTGGTCAGCCTGCTCATGGCCGTCAAAGGCCGGGGGACCCGGTTCCTGGCCGCCCAAGAGCCGGGCGCGGAGCTGACCCTCCGGGGCCCCCTGGGCAACGGTTTTTCGGAGCCCAAAGGACCCGGCCTGCTTCTGGTGGCCGGGGGCCTGGGCGCGGCCCCGCTGCTCTCGGTCCACCGCCGATTCCGGAAGCGCAAGGACCTGAAGATCGACTTTATCCTGGGCGTTCCCGGAAAGGGATTCGAATCCCTGGTGGACCTCCTGGCCCAGGAGATCCCGGATCTCCAGGTCTTTTCCGATGACGGCTGTATGGGCGCCCAAGGCAATGCCTGCACCGCTCTGCCCGCCGCGCCGGACGAGGTCTGGGCCTGCGGCCCGGTTCCCATGTACCGGGCGCTTCTGGACAGGCTGGACCCTGGGGTTCCGGTCCTGGTCAGCCTGGAGGCCAGGATGGGCTGCGGGTACGGCGGCTGCCTGGGTTGCGTGGTGCCCACCAAGCAGGGAAATCTGCGGGCCTGCTGTGAAGGGCCGGTTTTTGATGGGAGGGAGATCCTGTGGCATGAATTCCATTGACCTGGGCACGGACCTGGGGGGCCTGGTCCTGGACTCGCCCCTGATCGCCGCCTCCGGGGTCTGGCCCATGAGCCCGGCCCTGTGGCCCCAGGATACCCTGCCCGGCCTGGGGGCGGTCTGCTCCAAGGGGCTGACCCTGGAGCCCAGGGCCGGCAACAGGGGCATCCGGCTGTGGGAGACGCCCTGCGGCCTGCTCAACAGCATCGGCCTGCAGAACAAGGGTCTGAGCCATTTTATCCGGGAGGAGCTGAGTCTGCTCCTGGAGCCGGGCCTGCCCCTGGTGGTGAACCTGGCCCCGGAATCTCCGACCGAGATAGACCGGATGTTCGGGCTCCTGGAGCCCCGGTCGCCGGACCTGGCCGCAGTGGAGCTGAACCTTTCCTGCCCCAACGTGGACAAGGGCGGCATGGCCTGGGGCCGGACCGCCCAGGGCGTGGCGTCGGCCACGGAGCGGGCCAGGAGGGCCTGGCCCGGGCGACTGTGGATCAAGCTGACTCCCCAGGCCGAGGACCTGGGGGAAACGGCCCGGGCCGCCCAGGACAAGGGGGCCGACGCAGTGGTGGCGGCCAACACCTGGCTGGGCCTGGCCCTGGACCTGGAGAACAGGCGGCCCGTGTTCGACCGCACTGTGGCCGGTCTTTCCGGCCCCGCGATTTTTCCCCTGGCCCTGCGCCTGGTCTGGGAGGCGGCCGGAGCGGTGAACATCCCGGTCCTGGCCAGCGGCGGGGTCTGCTCCTGGGAGGACGCGGCGGCCATGATCCTGGCCGGAGCCTCCGCCGTGGAACTGGGCACCGGGCTCATGGCCGACCTGAGTCTGCCCGGGAAAATCGCCCAAGGCCTGAAAGAGTACATGAACCGACAGGGGTTCGGGTCCCTCAAAGAGATGCGCGGAGCGGCCCGGCCCTCAAAAGGAGCTTGATAATATGGCGGAACTGATCCTGGCCCTGGATGTGGACGACCTGGAACAGGCCAGGGAGATTCTGACCCGGGTGGGGCCGAACCTGGACCTGATCAAGATCGGTCCGCGGTTGTTCGCCCTGGGTGGAGCCTCCTTCCTGGCCGAAGTGCGGGACATGGGCAAGAGAATCTTCCTGGATCTGAAACTGCACGACATCCCCAACACCGTGGCCCTGGCCGTGGACGTTCTGGCCCGCCTGGATCTGTGGGCCCTGACCCTGCACATCGCCGGGGGCGGGGAGATGCTCAAATACGCGGTCCAGGCCAGGGACAAGGCCGGCTCCGGCCTGAACCTGCTGGGGGTCACGGTCCTGACCAGCGTGGATGAAAAGGCCTGGCAGGAGGTGGTTCCGGCCGGAGGCTCCATCTCCGAGGCGGTCCTGCACCGGGCCGGCCTGGCCGCCCGGACCGGGCTGGACGGGCTGGTCTGCTCGCCCCTGGAAGTGGCCGCCGTCCGGGAGAAGGTGGGCCCCGGGATCAAGACCGTGGTGCCCGGCATCAGGCCCGGCCAGGGGCGCGACGATCAGCGCCGCAAGGCCTCCCCGGCCCAGGCCGTGGCCCACGGGGCCGATTACCTGGTGGTGGGCCGTCCCATTCTCAAGGCCCCGGACCCGGCCAAAGCCGTTAAAGACATTCTCGAGGAAATGAAAGGAGCCGGGGCATGATCACCGGACCGGACAACATAATCCAGATGCTGGAACAGAGCGGGGCCCTGCTCAAGGGCCATTTTCTGCTGACCTCCGGGCTGCACAGCGCTAACTACCTTCAGTGCGCCATGCTCCTGCGCCGGACTGACTTCGCGGCTGAGATCGGCCGGGAGCTGGCCGCCCTGGTAAAACCCCTCGCTCCCGAGGTGATCGTCTCCCCGGCCATGGGCGGTCTGATCGTGGGCCACGAGGTGGCCCGTGACCTGGGCCTGCCCTTCCTGTTCTGCGAACGCCAGGACGGGGCCATGGTCCTGCGCCGGTTTCCCCACCCCGGAAAGGTCCGGGTGGTGGTGGTGGAGGACGTGGTCACCACCGGCGGTTCGGTCAAGGAGGTGGGCCGGCACCTGGAAAAGGGCGGGGCTGCCTGGGTCGGCTCCGCCGTGATCGTGGACCGCTCCCAGGGCAAACATGTCCTGGACCACGAGCTGCTCTCCCTGGTCCGGGCCGATTTCCCGGTTTATGAGGCCGCCCAATGCCCCCTCTGCCAAGAGGCCCTGCCCCTGGTCAAACCGGGCAGCCGCGACTTGGGCAAGGTCTGAACGGCGACAGTCCGGATAAAATTCGCCTGCCCCGGAATTAACCAGGGATAGGCGCCTTGGACCGGAATATATTTTTTTTCGGCAGTTAATATATCCTGATAATATTCGGCTCTATTCCGGCCCTTGAACCATATTTTTTTCTTTTTATGGTGAAACCTTTCTTGACAGATGGGGCAGGATGGGGGTATAAGTCTGTTCAAAATTTGACCGGGAATGACGACGGTGCAGCAAAGAAACCGTCGGACCTTGGAATCCTTCTGATTAGCTTTGCCTACGCCCATTCTGCTAAACCTTTTCCTTCTCTCATTCCGGGTCGATCGGCCGGGAGCCGGACTGATAAGTCTGTTGATCTGAACCTGACCCACGTTGCTTTTGCTGATCTGAACCGGGCCTCCATTGAATCTCCACCCGACCGGACCGACGGCCACGCATAAGGGGCGGGTTTCCGCCCCTTTTGCTTTTTTACGATATCGACCCTGGCTCGGATTCGCCTAATCACCCTTCCGGCCCCAGATTGGCCAGGATACGCCGAACGTAGACCAGGGTCGCCAGGGCGGCCGTCCAGGTTACGGCAAAGATGCCCCACCAAACCCCCCATTCCTTCAGACCCAGGCCGAAAGCCAGGACGTAAAATGACGCCACCGGCGCGGCGATCTGCCGGAACAGCCCCACCCACAAGGCGAACAGGGGCCGCTTGAGCCCTTGTAGGGCCGATACGTTGATGTACAGGATCACATATGAAGGCAGGGTCAGGGAGGCCACCCGGAGATAATCGTAGCCCAATTCCACCACGGCCGGATTGGCCGTGAACAGGCTCATCATGATCCGGCACAAAAAAAACAGCAGAACCCCGCCCGTGCCCATGATTAAAATGCCGAAGAGCAGGGTTTTCCTGACCACCTCCCTGACCCGCTCAAAAAGGCCGGCTCCATTGTTCTGGGCCACCAGGGTCAGAGTGGCCGTGTTCAGCCCGGAAAAGGGCATCAGAAAAACCTGCTCGATCCGGGTGGCTGTACCGTAGGCGGCCACCGCGTCCTGACCGAACAGGCTGAGGAAGTAGGTGATCACGAATATGCCCACGGCCACGGTCATCATATTCAGGCTGGCCGGGATTCCCTGGCGGGCGATGTCAAGATAGTATCCTGCCCTGGGCCTGAAATAGGAGGCCCTCCGGAAGCTGACCAGCCCGGTTCCCCAGGCCCGGCGGCCCAGATAGAGGGTGGCCAGCGCCTGGATAATGGTGGTGGCCCAGCCCACTCCGGCCAGGCCCATGGCCGGCAGACCCAGCCCGCCGAACAGAAACCAGGGGTCAAGAACCGCGTTCAGGCAGGCCCCGGCCATGAGCACGTTGCGGAAGGACTTGGTGTCGCCGCTGGCCACCAGGGAGGCGTTGAAGCTGTAGTTGAGCGAAAAAAAGATGATGCCGAAGATGATAGGCCGAATATAGCTCAGGGACATGGCCAGGTAATCCTCCCGGGCTCCCAGGATCCTGAACAGGGCCGGAGCGGCCAGCAGCCCGCCCAGGGTCAGGACGGCGGACAGGATCAGGCTGAAGGAGATGCCCTGGCAGGCATAGGTCTGGGCCTTTCTGCGGTCCCCGGAGCCCAGACAGTTCCCGATCAGGGCCGTGGTCCCGGTCTGGAGACCGGAACCGAAGGAGATGATGATAAAGAATACCGGAAAAGAGAGGGACAGGGCGGCCAGGGCCCGGCTTCCCAGAAGGCCTCCGAAATAGGTGTCGGTGATGTTGTACAGGGTGTGGAATACAATGCCCACCGTGGCCGGGACGGCCAGTTCCCTGATCAGCCCTGGCAGGGGCGCGGTGGTCAGTCTGCTTTTTAGGTTTTCCACCTTGTTTCCAGCCTTATTTCTGTTTTTGGGTGGTTAAGTCGGCCGGTGACTGACCGGGCGACAGGCCCCGTTACCGTAAAAACAGGCCCAAGAGGGCCTGCTTTGGGGCTTTAGGGTGGTTGTCGGAGATGTTTTCCGGTCCGGGTCTCAGGGTGCGCTTTCGGCGCCGCATCCCGCTTTTGCCTGGAAACCCGTCTTCCCCGCTTGCCTTATGGGGTCAGAAGAACCCTCTAAAGTTCCATCTCCCCGTCCGGTCGCCTGTCCTCTGGCCCCGGGCCCTTATGGAGTTTCTTTCTGAACAGGTCCAACATCTCCGAGATAATAGTGTCCAATTCCTTGACCAGGTTCTTTTTTAGCTTAAGGGAGACCCTCAGCAGGGACCGGTTGGTCTCGAACATGCTCAGGTCCGTAACGGGCGGCCCGTCTCTTTGGCCGTGGATCTTCCCGAATACGGTATCCCCCCCTGAAATGGAAAGAAGGTTGAGCCAGGCCGATTCATACCTGTCCCTGTCCGGTGCTGATTGAAAAGCGGCCAGAAGCAGGGCCGAGGCCTCCTCTTTCTGGAGTCCGAAAAGGTCCTGGTCCCTGACCACCAGGTTGTAGCGGGCCCACAGCTTTTCTTCGGTCCCGGACTTGAACAGATGGGCCTGCTTCAGGGCTCTCTCCACCTGGGGAGTCATCAGGGATTGCCCGCCGGCGTAAGCCGTGCCGGTCAAAAGCCAGACCCCCAGAAGGAGGCCCAAAGTTGTTCTTTCTGCTTTCACCTTGTCGAGTTTGCTCCTTACTGTCCGGGGACCGCCGCAGGTTCACCCCCTACCTTAATCATACAGTATAAAACAGCCGATTTCAGCCCCCAGCCCAGGCCCATGATTTTGGTCTTGGTCTCGTTCATCCAGGCCAGGTCCGTTTTCCACCGGACCATGCTCGTCTGGACCGAACCGCTCGCTTCGCCATCGGCCTGAACCGTGAAGGCTCCATCGGTGTAGGTGGTCTCATAATCCTGGTAATGCCCCGCGCATGGAAGCATGACCCCGTCCGGGCCGAAGGTGAGCAGCGCGTCGGCTATGTCGATGTAGTTGTCGTAGGCCCCGAAAATGAAGAAATACCACTGGCCCTCCATATCGGCCGTGGAAAAGGTCTGGACCGGGTTGTGGGCGGTGAAGAACATCATGCTGAACACATCGAGGCCGATGGTTCCGGAGCCCACCATGGTGCCCTTGTCCCCGCTCATCTGGGCCGAGGCCACATTCCAGGCGAACGAGTGGACGATATCCGGTATGTCGTCTCGTTCCTCCACCCAAAAGCCGTTTACTTCTCCGGATACGCCGCCGGACGTGGAGAGGTCCAAAGTGCCGTAAAAGGTGCAGGGCTCGGTATGGTAGGCCCCGGTTCCTTCCGAGAAGACCCCGTCGCCAATGGAAAACCGGCCAAAGGCGAAATCGTCGTGGACGTCGTAATAGCCCAGTCCGGCAAAGGTCCAGGCCCGGTTAAGGTCCAGGGCGTCAAAGGCGATCTCGGCCTCCACCTTGATCATGACCACGAACAGGTTGTAGCAGCGTTCTCCGGAGGCCATCATGGTGATCTGCTTCTTGGCCAGGTCCATGATCCCCCGTTTGATCACGATATGGGTGGCTCCGGCGGCCAACCCGGTGATCATGCCCTGGACCATCCCGGCCTCATCCACGGTGATCCTGCCGCCGTTGACATAGCCGGTCACCCAGTCCGGGTTGATGGTTCCTCCGGTGGCGTTTCCTTCCGCATCAAAGGCGACCCGACCGGTGTACTTGACCCCCAGGGCTTCGGAGGCGCCGATACCCTGGATGATCCAAGCGCCCTCCATGTCGGCCGTGGAAAAGATGGCGGCCTCGGCCGGTTGGGTCAGAAACAACAACAGGGCCAAACCCGCCAGGCCGATCATCCCCCTGTGCCTGCTCATCGTCTTCTCCTTATATATCTTCCGATAATTAAGCTTGTTCCTTATTTGGCCCATATTACCTTAAACCCGCCGGAGATCACAATAGATTGCATCTTCGGAGCGTGCCCCAGAGGGCTGAGGCCAATGGGCCTGGCCTGATTATCGATCAATGTGGTATCATTGTTCTGTCTATGAAAACAGTTACAGGTTACGGAGGGGTCATGATCAGATTCGCCCTCATGCTGATTGTGTTATTGGGCCTGCCGACAGGCGCCTGGGCCGACTTTGCGACCCAGGCCGCCATCGACTGTCTGGCCTGCCGAAATGAAATAGAGTTGAAAAAGGCTCTGGCCTGCGCCCCGGAATACGACCAGGACTGCCTGGAGGGCCGCATCTCCGTGGGTTGGTGCGTCAGGGTTAAAAAGGGCGCCCCCATCGTGTTGCGCTGGTTCTCCAATGACAACGGGCCGGCCTACATCCGGGTTAACGGGGAGAGCGGACATTTTTACGTGGAACCAGCCGCCATCCCCGAGGAGACCAGGAAGGAGTGGCTTGAGGACTGGCTTTCCGAGACCAAAAGGATAAAAGGACACGCCGACTAAGGGGGCGTGAAAAAATGTTTGCAGATGTGCCCGGAGCCTCCCCCTGTCAAGGCCGCGTCTGCGCCCCCAGGGTGGTTCAGCCTTGACAGGGGATGCTCCGGACAAGAATGAAAGCTGTTGTTTTCCCCGGGAAATATAAAAACAGAGCGGCCCAGGCTATTGGTGCGGAGCAGTACCTTTACTGCCCGTTCCTGGTCTACGCCCAATATTTCGCCGGCCAAAACAACCATATTAATCCGGTCCGGCCTTTTTTGAAAAACGCCCTATGAAGCGCCTCTGAACGGCCTGTCAGACCAGCCCGGCCGGTCCGGGCGGATGACTTGAAAAGCGTCTCAGCTTGACGGGCTTGTCAAAAACGAACCTTTGCATACCAGATCACCGGGGGCAGGGATGCGGCCTTGACCCCGCCCTTGGCTCGTTTTAACAGAACCCGCCTCTGTCAGCGGCGGCAGCTCATTCCCGGACCTACCGGCAGGTAAAGGGGAGCCATCTCCCCCGGTCGTGGATCAGCCGGGTGCATTCCGCGGCCGGACAAGGCCCGGCCGGGGAGGCTGGGCTGCCCTTTCCATGGTCCCTGTCCCAGGGCAGAAGGATGACCCTTTCACCGTTTTCGGACCAGAGAATGGGCCTGACCGGTTCCGGAGCGTCCAGGGCCGAGAATTTCTTAAATAGCTCTTCCTGGGTGGGAAAGGCCGAAAGTTCTCCCAGTATTCTGACCTGGGGGGCGGCCAGGCCCACCCGGCCGGAACGGTTCTCCTCCAGGGCTTGAGCCGGGGTCAGCCAGACCCCTTCGCTGGTCTCCTTCAGATCGGCCGACGCCACCTGGCCCTGGGGCAGAAGGGCCAGGTAAAAGGCGGTGTCGAACCTCTTGGTCCTGGCCTTGGGCGTAATCCACCGGGCAAAGGGGACCAAAAGTTCCGGAGCGGGCTCCAGGCCCATCTCTCCCAGCGCCTCATCCAGTCCTTTGTTTGCCTGCTCCATCCTTTTTCTGCCTGCCTCCAGCATCTCCTGACCAGGCTGGTCCGTCCGGCCGTTATTTCTGGTCAAGGCCACTCCGGCCTCCTCCCACAGCTCCCGGATGGCGCAATTTCGGAGGCCCTTTTCCCCGGTCCCATCGCTCTCCTCCAGGGAGCCGCCGGGAAAGACGAAGCGGCCCGGCATAAATCCGCCGCGGTCACTGCGCTTTAGTAAAAATATCTCATATCCCTGGCTTTTGTCGTCAGGAACCCGGAGCAGAATGACCGAGGCCGACAGCCGGGGCTCTTCTGATTTTTCCATGAATACCTCCCTATCGTCCAACCAGAGTTACACCCCCCCCAGCTCCCCTGTCAACGCTCCGCGACCGCCCGAACCCCTGTCGAGGACTTTTTCTCCCTCAAAAGGCGGGGGGCCGGCCCCTCGGCCGGTTTCTTATAATTAAAGAGGGAGGCCTCTACTTCCGAACCGGCTGGGGCCGGTCCACTCTATCCTTTATCTTTGCGGCTCCTTGGCATAGAATCAGCGAAATCGCGAACCCACCTGATTCATGATCAGGTTATGGAAATCATGTTGTGGCAGGGCCTGATCCGTTTGTGGAACCGGCCGGGATTGGTTGATGAAAAAAACGAGCTGTCTGATTTTCTTCATGGTCTTGACCGCCTTGTCCTGGGCTCCGCTCGCTCCGGCCCAGGACAGGGTATTAACCGTGGGTTCGGACCGTTCCCCGGACAGAATAATCATGGCCAGGCTGTTCATGGGGCTTTTAGAGGACCGGGGATTCTCATGCAAGGACATGACCGGTCTGGGCAGCTTCAGCCTGGTTAGGAACGGTCTGCTGAACAGGCAGATCGATCTCTATCCGGCCTATACCGGAGATCTTCTGGATGAGGTTCCGGATAAAAAAATTTCCGGGGACGATCCGCAGGCCCTTTTCCGAGCCGCGAGGAACAGGGAGCTGACCGCCAAGGGGCTGGTCTGGCTGGATATGATCGTTGCCCGGGAAACGCCTCGAATCTGGCTCAAACGACGCCTGGCCAGAACCAGGAAGTTGAAAACCATCACCGATCTGGCGAGCTACATCAAGGCCCGGAAAGAAAAACCGTACCTGGGGCTGACCCCCAAGTTTCTCATCGCCGACAACGGGTACCGGCCCCTGGCCCAGGCCTACGGCCTGGAATTTCCGGGGGACAGGATCATCAAGATGGACCGGCTTTTTCTCTATCCGGCCCTGGAGGAGGAGGGAGTTGATGTGGTGATCGGCAATTCCCTGGATTGGGAGCCGATCCGCTCAAAGCTGGCCTATCTCAAAGACGACCTGGGGTTTTTTCGTCCTTCCAACCCTTCGGCCGTGGTCAGACTGGAGACCACCGGGAAGTATGTTGAACTGGGGGCCATAATCGCCGAATTGAGCCCCTTGTTGACCTCGGCCGAAATGGCCAAGCTGATCGGCCTGGTCCACGACGGTTCCGATCAGACCCTGGTGGCGGCCCAGTGGCTCCGGGAAAAAAAGCTGATCAGGAAATAAAAACGGTTCAGTCCCCTGGAGCCCGGGCGCCCCGCCCCTCCCTTTTAACCGGCACTTTCATTTTTCGGCGACTGCCTTCTATTCCGGATCTTTTCGGCGTCTCCAGCAGGTGTCGGCCAGGCTGCAATATTTACAGACCGAGCCCACCCGCTGGGAGGGAAACTCACGGCCCAGGCCGATGAACCCCGAGGCCGACTTGAACGGTACCAGCAGGCCGTGGGGATTCAACACCACCCCGATGGTTTCAAGGTCCAGAAGGGAGAGGAGTTCCCCCTGGCCGCTGACCGGCCAGCCCACCAGGGACCCCGGAGCCAGAGAAGGACCCACCCCGAAGCCCATCTCCCGGGCCAGCCGTTCCACTTCCAGGCGGACGGCCCGGCCCACTTCGCCCAGACCGGTCACGCCCACGCTGTCAAGGAAATAGCTTTCCAGCATCTGCCCGGCCTTGTTCAACCGGTCCACCTCCTCCCCCAGGGCCGGTCCGATGGTGGAAACGCTGATCACGGCCTTTTCGGCCGGGGCCATGATGTCCGCCTTGGGCCCCAACCGGAGGGTGACTTCCCGGCCGGCTTTCTCCGAGACCAGCTTGATCGTCTCCCCGGTCACTCCAACTACCTCGACCACCCGGTAGAGGGCCAGGGGGTTCCACAGTTTCACGGCCTCATCAAGGGCCTCGGTCAGGCCCTGGATCACGTTTTTGTTTTCCCGCCCCCGGTTAAGGCTCAGGGCGATCTTTTCAGGATTCAGGCTTATCTCTATGTTGTTGAGAATAGGCATGGTGAGGCTTTCATATCTGCGGAAAATTGATGGCCTGGGTAAAACGTAGCGTGAATCCGGCGTCCTGGCTCAGTTCCACCACCTTGATCGTTCCGGCCAGATCCAGGGCCCGTTTTTGTTCGGCCTTGTTAACCAGGGCCATGACCGCCCCTTTCCCGGCGGCGTTGACTACGGCCTCGACCCGCCCCGTCACAGCCTCCTTGGGGAACAGGCCGATGGCTGTGGCATTACGCCAGTCGAACTTGGCCCCGAAGGCTCCGGTGAGGATGGTGGTGTCCACCCGGTTGATTCCTGATTTTTCCAGAAGCATCTCCACTCCGGTATAGAGGGCGGCCTTGGCCAGTTGGACCTGCCTGATATCCTGGAGGGTCAGCTTGAGGGCCGCGCCTGTTTTGGTCTGCTCTGCCGGAACCAGGGTATAGGCCCGGCCCACACCCTCCTCATCCTTTTCCACATCCTTCCTGGTGTCGTCGAAACGGCCCGAGGGGATGATGATCCCTCTTTTGCGCAGAACCGCCACTGCGTCGATCAGGCCGGTTCCGCACAGCCCCAAGGCCTTTTCCTTGCCTTCGCCGATGAGCCGGCAGACCGGGGGCTGGTCCCTGGGCCCGTCCTCCACCCGGTGGATGGCCCCGTCCACGGCCCGGACTCCGGCTGAGATGTGGGCTCCTTCCAAGGCCGGACCCGTGGCGCAGCTGGTGGCCCAGGCCCCCCCGGGACTCAGTAGGACCAACTCCCCGTTGGTCCCGATATCCACGATCAGGGTGGTTCCCTCCCGGCCCCGCTCCTCGGCCAGGACCGCGGCCAGGGCGTCTCCGCCCACGTAAGCCGAGATTACCGGAAAGAGGTGGACCGGAACGGCGGGGTTGAGGTCCAGATCAAGATCAGCCGCCCGCAGATCAAGAGGGTCCCTGGTCAGGGGCAGATAGGGCGCCCGGCCCAGGGCGTGGGGGTGAATCCCGGCCAGGATCTGCTGCATGGTGGTGTTGCCCACCAGACAGACCCGGTCCAGGTCGTCGGGCCCGGCTCCCGCCTTGGCCACAAGGTCCTGGATTAAACGGTTGATCGTTTCCCGGGCCAGGGAGCTCAGCTGGGCCAGCCCGTCCGGATTGTGGTCGGCGTGGGCTATTCTGGAGATGACGTCCTCTCCGAATCGCCTCTGGGGATTGGTCTCCCCGGCCGCGGTCAGAACCCGGCCGGATTTCAGGTCGCAAAGATAGGCGGCCACGGTGGTCGTCCCCAGATCAACGGCCAGGCCCAGGGAACGCTCCCTGCGGCCCGGCAGCATGGCGATCAGGCCCCGCTCCCCATCCTCCACCAGGGTGGCCTCCTGGCCGTAGTTATGGGGCAGGGCAAGATGGCGCAAGGCTACCGGGTCCATACGCACCGAGTTCCGACCCATCCTCCTGGCCAACCAGTGGGCCAGGTCCGGCAGGTCGTTCTCTTCTCCCCTGGGCGGGGCCTCGGGTGCCAGAAAAAGCCTTTGCACCTGGGGATCTGAGGGGAAAACACCCTGAATCTCGGTCTTGCCCTCCCCGTTGGTTTGGGGACCGCCCAGGGAAGGTCCGCTGACAGAGTCCAGATCGCCTTTTATCCGGGCCTGGCAGGCCAGCCTGTACCCCAGAGCCTGCTGTTCCAGGCTTAGCAACTCCTCCTCGGCCTGGGTAAGGGCGCTCAGGGACGCGGCGGGTGTGGCCTGGACCAGGCATTTTCCACAGGTGCCCTGGCCTCCGCAATCAGAGGCCAGCTCCACCCCGGCCAGGTCGGCCGCCGCCATGATGGTGGTCCCCAGATGAACATTTGTGGACGGACTGCTTTGGCCGAATATCACCTTAAAGATCTGGTCCGACCCTTGTTTGTCGTTTTTACCGTTGGCTTTTTTCTGATAAGACATAGGTGGTATGATTCACCTTTTGCGCCCCAGGGTCAAGCCGGATAGTTGACCGGCCGGACAGTTTGGGAGAGTTTCTGTCATATTGGGGTAATTTTTCAGGGAAGGCTGTTTGAAGGGCCCAGACGAGTTATGTCCGGGCCGGTTTCGAGACGCCGCGGACCGGAAGCAGCCTTCCGGTCCGCGGCTGGTCTCAGGAACAAGGATGGTTGTTCTAATACTTAAGGTTTGCTTCAGTCCTCATCGGATTCCCTGGGCGGTAGCGGTTCATTGGGCAGGGGCGCGCCTCTGCCAGCTCCCCGGCCCAGGCCGGCCCCCCGGCCCATTCCCAGGCCTCTGCCGCCCCGGCCTCTGCCGCCTCCCCGTCCGATTCCGGCCGGCCGCTGTCCTTTTCCGCAGGGACCTAGTCCCCATCCTTCAGGGCCCCGTCCAAAGGGGCCAGTTCCGTCTTCTCTCGGCATGATTACCTCCTTTTAGTCTGATAAATTTCTGCCAGGGCCTCTACCTCTGCCCCGGCCCCGTCTTCCTTGCTGCCCGCCCACTCCCCTTTGGGCCACCTCAAAAGAGCCGCCCTCGATGCGCAAGGCCCAGCCGTTAACCAGGGCCTGAGCCACCAAAGTCCTGGCCGAGGCCAAAACCCGGGAGAAAGTGGGTCGGGAGATGTTCATCAGGTCTGCCGCGGCCTGGTGATCCATTTTATCCACATCGGCCAGCCGGAGCGCCTCCAGTCCTTCCAGGGGGAGTATTAACTCCTTCAGCCCCCCCAGGGGTACGCCCCTGGGTTTGAAGTAGGTCGCCGGGGGCGAGATGCGGATCATTCTGGATTTTACCGGGCGCGGCATTTCAACTCCATGTTATGAACTTATGTTCATAATAAGATAGGGACAGGAGGGTGTCAAGGGAAATAATGAACCTGCGTTCAAAATAATTAGACCATGACTCTGGCGTGGGCAGAGAGAATAAGCCTAAGCAATGGCGCAATGGCCCGGGGTCGGGAGGGGGTTCTAATCGCCCTTGAACTGCGGCTTACGTTTTTCCCGGAAAGCCCGTACTGCCTCCATGAGGTCGTTGCTCTGCAGAACGGCCGCATTTTTCTGGGCCACGTATTCCAGCCCGGCCCGGAGCCCGTTCTCCTGGGAGAAAAGGATGACCTCCTTGGTGCCCTGGACGGCCAGGGGGGAGTTGGCCGCCAGCTCCAGGCCCAGTTTCTCGGCCTGGCCGTAGAGTTTCTCTTGGTCCTGGCAGATGCGGGAGACAAAGCCCATCTCCAGGGCCTCCGCAGCCGAAAAATCTCGCCCGGTCAGGGCCAGCTCCCGGGTCCGGCCCTGGCCGATAAGGGTGGGGAGCCTTTGCAGGGTGCCCAGGTCGGCGATAATGGCCATCCTGGTCTCCCGGATGGCAAAGACCGCGTCCTCGGCGGCCAGGCGAATGTCGCAGGCCGAGGTCAGGTCCACCCCGCCGCCGATGCAGTGGGAATGAACGGCCGCGATAACCGGCTTGCGACACCTTTCCACGGCGCTTATGGACTCCTGAAACTCGAGGATGAGCCGGCGGAGCCTTTCTCTGGCAGAGGCGCTTTTGTCGCTGATAATCTCCGCCAGGTCGGCCAGGTCCATTCCGGCGGTGAACGAGCGGCCCTCGGCCTTGATGATCACCGCCCGGATGGAATCGTCCCGGTCCAGGCCGGCCATGATGTGGGGCAGTTCCCGGAAAAAGGCCAGGGTCATGCTGTTGCGGGCCTGGGGCCGGTTGAGGGTCAGCCAGGCCAGGGGGCCGGATTTCTCAACCCTTATAGTGGAGTAGCTCATGGACGGATCCTCCGGTGGTTGTTCTATTGAGCTGTCATCAGGAAAAATAGTTATTGAAATAAGCCAACAGCGATCGAGCTTTCGGGATAGTAACCCCGACGGCACCTGTCGCTCTATACGCGGGGTCGGGGTCACACCCCCGACACCTTAGCCGGTGTAGTTATTACGGTCGAGATGATGGAGATTACCTTTCCCAACCGCAGAGTCAGGGTGACCAATCATGTTTGTCGCCTGATCGACCCAGGCGGTAGCGGATACTTCCAGGACTTGACCGGAAATGATAGCCTTGGGTGCCAGGGGTGTGACCCTGACACCACCTGAATAAAATCAATATAGGCGGAGTATCGAGCCCGAAGGTTCTTAACTCGAAAAAACCGCTGGGCTGGCTAGCCCAGCCGCGGTTTGTCGGCCATGAGATCGGCCAGAATGGCCTGGTAGAGATTCTCGAAACCGGGCAGTTCCCGTTCCAGCTCGTGAATCATCAGGATCTTGAACTTGTCGTCGCTAAAGGAGTATTCCTTTAACAGTCCCTGAGCCTTGGAGACCAAACCCGGCCCCTTGACCATCAGTTTGGGGACCACCGCGGCCGCCTTGAGCGGGTTGAGACTGCCCAGGGCGGCTCTGGTTCTGGTCCAATCGGAATCAGCCACCCGCGGCCTCTTTGCGGTTGAACTCCAACTCACCCTCTTCGGGCGGCATGGTCAAAAGTCCCTCGATCCTGACCTGGACCTTGTAGCGCTGTTCCAGTTTAAGAATCTCTTCTCTTTTTTGGTTGAGCAGGTAGTCGGCCACCGAGCGCGGCAGCACGGCCTTGGCTTCGGAGACCTGACCGCCGGTGATGCCCTGCCAGATCTTGCGCAGCCAGCCCAGGGCCGCAGTCTCCACGGACTGGACCACTCCCCGTCCGCCGCAGTGGGGACAGGTGAGGTAGTTGCCCTCCTTGATGGAGGGCCGGATCCTCTGGCGTGAGAGTTCCAGGAGGCCGAACCGGGAGATCATTCCCACCCTGATGCGGGCCTTGTCCTTCTTGGCCTCCTCCCGGAAAGCCTTGACCACCTCCCGGTTGTGCTTGGCCTCCCGCATGTCGATGAAGTCGATGACGATCAGCCCGCCCATGTCCCGGAGGCGGAGTTGGCGGGCCGCCTCCACCGCGGCCTCCAGGTTGGTCTTGAAAGCGGTTTTTTCGATGTCGTGCTCCCGAGTGGATTTGCCGGAGTTGACATCAATGGCCACCAGGGCCTCGGTGGGGTCGATCTGGATCTGGCCGCCGGAGGGCAGGGGAACCGTGTTCTGGTAGATGGTCTCGATCTGTTTCTCCAACTCATACTTGGAGAAAATGGGCCGCTTTTCCTTGTACAGCTTGACCTTGCGCACATTACGCGGGGAGATGATGGTCAGGTAATCCGTAGCCTTCTGAAAGAGATCCTTGTCGTCTATCAGGATCTCGGAGATGTCCGGGGAGAAGTAGTCGCGCAGGGTTCTCAGGGCCAGGTCCTCTTCCTTGTGGACCAGGGAGGGAACCGGGGCTTCGGGCAGGCGGGCCTTGATCTCATCCCACAGCCGGGCCAGTTCGTTGAGATCGCGGACGATCTCCTTCTTGGTCTTGCCGATGGCCCTGGTCCGGATGATGACCCCGATGTCGTCGGGAGGGGCCAGCTCGCTGTGGATTTTTTTAAGCCTCTTCCGCTCGGTCTCGTCCTCGATTTTGCGGGAGACCCCGCCGCCGCCGCCCCGGCCGGGCATGATCACCAGGGACTGGCCGGCGATGGAGACATAGGTGGTCAGGGCCGCGCCCTTGGTGCCGGTGGGCTCCTTGGTGACCTGGACCAGGATGACCTGATTCCGCTGGAGAACCTTTTTGATGGGCGGATGAGACCCGCTCACGTCCCCGGGGTAGTATTCGGGGTGAACCTCTCCCACCTGAAGGAATCCGTTGCGTTCCGACCCGTAGTTGACAAAGGCGGCCTCCAGGCTGGGTTCCACGTTCTCCACCACGGCCTTGTAGATGTTGCCCCTGGTCAGTTCCTTGGACAGGGTCTCCAGGTAAAACTCCTCGAGGCGCCCATCCGCCACCACGGCCACCCGGCATTCCTCGGGCTCTGTGGCGTTGATCAGCATTTTCTTTACCATATAATTTCCTAAATATTATCCTTGCTCCTGGCTTGGTACTGGCCCACCTGATACATGAAAGCCTCCAGCCGGGAGCGGGTGTTTGACTGTTCCTGGCCGTCGCAGG
Source organism: Desulfarculia bacterium (assembly GCA_963662305.1). Classification (GTDB taxonomy): domain Bacteria; phylum Desulfobacterota; class Desulfarculia. The sequence goes on from OY759352.1 coordinate 2,323,932, forward strand.
CCATGTTGAGAAAGGGGATGGAACCGTTCCGTTCCCTGAACCTTTTCAAGACCGCATTGACGATCGTTCCGGGCATGCAGGTAAAGGGCATTATATTCACTATCCCAGCCGTACCTTTTAGCACATAGTCGGCCGCTTTACCAACTGAAAGGCAGGCTTCTCCCTCAAAGGCCGGATTAAGATAGGGCCTGGCCAGTTTTAGGGTGTGGGCGATGGTCGGCTCGTGAAGGTTATTCACGGCCCCCTCGAAAGTGGCCATCAATTCATGCTCCAGCTTGGTCTGAACCCTGTTGGTCAGCTCCAGGCTGAGCAGGTTCTTCCACCTACGCTGACGCTTGGCCATCCAGCGGCCCGTGGTGTTGATGTAGAGGATCCATTCCGAGATGGGCGGAATCCAGACTTCGGCCCCCAATTCCTCCAGCTGAGAGATGGCGAACTCGTTGGCGAAATCGTTGGCCCTGGTGTATATCTCGCCCACGATACCCACCACCGGGCGGGAGTGCCTGTCTCTGACCTCCACGGCCTCGTACCAGGTTCTGATTTTCTTCAATACCCCGACCATGTCTTCCTGATCCCGGACCCCTTGGCTGATCCGGTCCAGGGCCTTTTCGTAGACCGCCTGGGCTTCGCCCTTGTTGACCTCGTAGGGCCGGGTCTCCAGGAGCATCTTCTGGATCACGTCCACAGACACCATTCCGATCCAGCCCCAGCGGGGGAAGTCGGAGGAAAGGTCGCCCAGTTCATCGTAAAGGGAACGGTTCTGAGTGGGGGAGTAGATGGGCACGTCCGGGAAGCCGGTTTCGTCCAGGACCATCCGCTGCAACCGATGGTAGCAGCCGAAACGGCAGGGGCCGTCTCCGGTGGGCATGAAAAAAGCGGTATTTTCCCGGGCCCCGTTGCCCTGCCAGAGGTGCTTGATCATATCTCCGGTGGTCAGAATGCAGGGGTAGCATTCCTTGCCCGAGGTGAACCGCCGCCCTATGGCCAGGGTCTCGGCGTCAGAGTTGGGCAGTACCTCGGCCTTGGCCCCGCATCCGGTAAAGGCCGCGGCCACGGCCCGGGAATGGTCGGTCATAGGCGGGATGTAGATGATCCGGTCGCCCTCGCGTTTGGTCTTGCGCTTGGCCCGGGGCGGCGGGGCCGTGGTCAACTCTTTGAGGGACACGTTCTTGATGGAATCTAAAAACGCCTCCAGCCGGGTCATGGCCCCCACGTCCGCCGAATGCTCGTCGATTTCGATCTCCAGATAGGGCCGGCCCTGCATGTAGTCCCGGAAAAAGTGGAGGATGAAGGAGTCCGGACCGCAGCCGAAGTTGGTTACGTATACGGCGTGGAGCCGGGGATCGGCCTTGATCAGCTTGGCCGCGGAGAGGATCTTCTGGCCGTAACGCCAGTACATTCCCTCCAACCCCTCCAGGTCCTGAACCCCGTCCAGGTCCAGGAAGTCCATGGGCATGGAGGCCACGCCCAGGTCCCGGAGCTTGCGGTGGAGGCCCAGATTCAGCCCGGGGTCGAAACCGTTGTAGGGCCGGGACACGAAAACCATGGCCATCCCGTCCGGCCCCAGGGAGTCCAGCAGCTCCCGGCCCTTGGCCAGGCTCTTGGCCTTAAACTCGTCCTGGGCCGCCGCGGCCTTGACATAGGCCCGGTTGAATCGGCCCAGGGGCGCGCCGATCATCCGGGCGAATTCTTTGAGCCCCTTTTTCAGGTTCCTTTCCCCGTCTCCGAAACGGACCTCCGGAGAGATGATCTCTATACCCAGTTCCTTGAAGTTGATGGAGGCGTGGCAGGTGTCGCCCAGGGCCGTGGCATAAGGGCAGACCTTACCGAACCCGATCCGGGGGTTAGGGTGCTCGATATTGACCAGGCAGGGCAGGAAGATCTTTTTGACCCCCTTTTCGGCCAGGTTCAGCAGATGGCCGTGGGCCACCTTGATGGGGAAGCAGGTCTCGGCCACGATCCGCTCCACCCCGGCGTGGATGATGGTCTTGTTGGAGGGGTCGGAGAGGACCGGCTCATAGCCCAACTCCCGCAGGAAGGTCCGGAAAAAAGGCATCAGCTCTCTGAAGTACATGGTCCGGGGAAGGCCGATCCGGTCTTTGGGGTTGTCCAGGGGGGGCAACTCCTCGTCCTCGCCGGTGAGCCAGGATTCCCGCAGGGCGAAGAGGTCCTCGATGTCGTTGTGGGCCTTTTGGGTGTCCACATCGTACTTGTCGCACCGGGAGCCGTAAAAGAGCGGCCGGTCCGCGCCCTCGAAATCCACCTTCCTGATTTCGCAATGGTTGGGGCAGCCCGGGCACTCAAATGATCTGATTTTATACGCGGTCTCGGCCACGGACCAGCCCTTGAAGGAGCTTTCCTGCCAGTCCCGCTCCCGCATGCTGAGCAAGGCCACGCCGATGGCCCCGGTCACGTCGTTGTGGGGCGGGACGTGGATGGGCTGGCCGGTGACCTTCTCAAAGGCGGCCACAATGCCCTTGTTGTGGGCCGTGGCTCCCTGGTAAAATATTTTTTTGCCCACGGTCCGGTCTTCCACCACCTTGTTGAGGTAGTTGTGGACGATTGAGTAGGACAGCCCGCCCACGATGTCCTTTACCGGAACGCCCTGCTGCTGGTGGTGGACGATGTCCGATTCCATGAACACGGTGCAGCGCTCGCCCATGCCCACCGGCTCGCTGGTCTCCAGGGCCAGGGAGCCGAACTCGTCCTTGATGGAGATGCCCAGCTTCTCGGCCTGTTCCTCCAGGAATGAGCCGGTGCCGGCGGCGCAGACCTTGTTCATCATAAAGTCCACGATGGCCCCGTTTTTCAGGGAGATGTACTTACTGTCCTGGCCCCCGATCTCGAAGATGGTGTCCACTTTCGGGTCGATGGCCGCCGAGGCCGTGGCCTGGGCCGTGATCTCGTTGCGGACCACGTCGGCTCCGATAAAGGCTCCGGTAAGGTAGCGGCCCGAGCCGGTGGTTCCGGCGCCCATGATCCTGACCTTGTCCCCCACCTCCTGGCCCACGGCCCGGAGCCCCTGCTTGACCGCCTCCAGGGGCCGGCCCGCGGTCATGAGGTACTGCTTGGAGATGAGGTTGCCCTGTTCGTCGATGACCACCACGTTGGTGGAGATGGAGCCCACGTCCACCCCCAGATAGGCCGGTACATCCTTCTCGTCCGGCCCCAAGGTTCTGGTCTTGACCTCCCGCCTGTCGTGGTGTTCGCCCAAGGAGAGCTGCTCCAGCCGGCCGGCCTCCACCTGCCTGGTTTTCACATATTCCAGGAACGCGTCCAGGTTATCCAGCCCGGCCATCTGGTTTTGGCCGTCCAGGGTCAGCAGGGCCGCGCCGATGGCCCCCATGGAGGCGTAATGCTCGGGGATGATCAGCTCCTGCTCAGATAACCCCATGATCTCCCGGAAAGCCCGGCAGACGCCCTTGTTGGCCGCCACCCCGCCCTGAAAGACCACGGGCGGGGCCATGTCCTTGCCCTTGGCGATGTTGGATTTCAGGTTGCGGGCCAAGGCGAAGCACAGCCCGGCCACGATGTCGTAATCGGGCGTGGCCTCCTGCTGAAGATGGATCATGTCGGTTTTGGCGAACACGGAGCAGCGTCCGGCCACCCGGGGCGGGGTTTTCGACTTGAGGGCCTGTTCCGAGAACTCCTCGATGGTGAACCCCAGCCTGTGGGCCTGCTGGTCCAGAAAGGAGCCCGTGCCTGCGGCGCACATGGAGTTCATGGCAAAGTCTTCGATCTGGCCCATGCCGCCCGGGGCCAGGCTGATCAGTTTGGAATCCTCGCCGCCCATGTCGATGATGGTCCGGGCCTGGGGATAGAATTCCTTGACCGCCCGGGCGTGGGAGATGATCTCGTTGACAAAGGGGGTCTCGAGGATGGCGGCCATGGCCTTGGCCGCAGCGCCGGTGAGGGAGAGGGATTCGATCTTGTCAGCTCCCAGGCGGCCCCTCAGGTCGGACAGGATCTCCGCCGCAACCTCCCACGGTTTGCCTTTGGTTCTGGTGTAGCTCTCCTCGACAACCCGGCCTTGATCGTCCAGGACAACGGCGTTGGCGCTGACCGACCCTATATCCAATCCAAGGTGCAGTTTCCCCGGCATGGTTAACCTTTCTCAACAATTCCGCGTAAAAACACTTTGTCCTTGAGCATCTCTTGCCTGACCCGTCCCTTGACCAGCAGGGTCTTGAGCACGGCTTTGACCTCATCCGGGCCCAGGCCCAGGGCCGTGACCAAGTCCTCTTCGGTACAGGGCCTGCGATCGATCATGGCCAGCATGTCGGCTTCCAGGGTCTTGATCTGGCCGGGCTTGAACATGGTTCCGGGCCTGGCGATGACCTCGGCCTTGGGACCGAACTCCAGGGCCAACTCCCCCAGCCGACTGAACTCCACCGGCTCCACGCCCTCATCCGCCGGGGGCCGGTCCACCGTGTTCAGCTGAATCCGGTCCGGGTCTATTCTGGCCGACTCCCGGACCAGGGCCTGGATTTCGGTCGGGGTGTCGTTGAGCCCGGCCACCAGAAGAATCTCCAGCCAGATCTGGCCGTTGAAACTCTGGCGAAGAGCATAGAGCCCTTTCAACACTTTTTCAAGAGTTACGGATGGGTGGGGGCGGTTGATTCGTTGAAAGGTCTCCTCTATGGCCGAATCAAGGGAGGGCATGATCACGTCCACCGGAGCCAGGGCCTCCATGACCTGGGGGAGATGGAGCAGGGAGGAGTTGGTGATGGCCGCCACCTTGGCCCTGGTCAGACTTTTGATACCCCGGACTATCTCCTGCAACTCTGCGTTGAGGGTCGGTTCCCCGGCCCCGGAGAGGGTCACGAAATCCAGCCGGTCCTCCTGGGACTCCAGCACTTGCCGTAGTTCGGCCAGGATAGGCTGGGCCCGGTTGAACAGCCCCGGCTCGGTCACAAACCGGGTGGTCCGACCGCATTCGCAGTAGACGCAGTCGAAATCGCAGGTTTTATGGGGAACCAGATCCACCCCCAGGGACAGACCCAAACGTCTCGAAGCCACCGGCCCGAAAATCATTCTCATATATCGATCCATGTCTGGAAAGGCCTTAAACGGGCCAAGGGCCCGCCGCCGAGATTAAATGGCAGCCAGGTGGCTAATCAGAAACAGCCCAACTGACAGGCCCGAATCTTGACCCCCACCTCGGTGGCCAAGTCTCCCACTTCGACCTTTTCCACACCCGCCTTGTCGGCCAGCTCCCAGGCTTTCTCGCAGGTGATGTTTCCCTCGTAGGCCGCTTCTTTCAGGGCCTGTTTCAATTCTTCCCTGTCCACATCCGCCTCCTTGGCGCTTGACCCCCGGCTTATCCCGCCGGCTTTAGAAAATCAAAAATTCGTCTCGTCGTTTCATGACGTCTATTAAAGAAAACACGTTCATTTTTCGGCCGTTTTTAACACCCGAACCGGGTTCGCCTCATTGGGCCGGGGCCTTCTCGGGCTCTCTGAAAGATTGGGGCGCAACATCCTTAATATAGTCTTTAGTTGACTCCCAGTCCACCGCCTGATTACAATTCATCCTCCTAATTAACGCTAATGGATACAATGATGAAGACTTTTCATTTCATATCATTGGGCTGCCCCAAGAACAGGGTGGACAGCGAGGTGGTGGTGGCCGGGCTGCTGGCCAGGGGGTTCAAGGTTGTGGACGAGCCCGGCCAGGCGGAGGTGATCATTGTCAACACCTGCGCCTTTATCCGGCCGGCCGTGGATGAGGCCATCGATACCCTGTTGGCCGCCGCGGCCTTAAAGGCCGAGGGGACGGTCCGCTATGTGGTGGCCCTGGGCTGCCTGCCCCAGCGTTACGGCCCCCCCCTGGTCCAGGAGATGGAGGAGATCGACCTCTTTGTTACGGCCGCGGCGGCTGACCGGGCCGCCGAAGAGATCGCTTCTCTGGCGGAACAGGGGAATCCGGATCGTTTTGTCCAAAGCGAATCCAGATTTCTCCATTGTTGCGGCATTGAAAGGGCCCTGACCACTCCACCCGGAACCGCCTACCTCAAGATCGCCGAGGGCTGCCCCAACCGCTGCTCCTACTGCACCATCCCCGACATCAGGGGCCCCCAGCAAAGCCGGTCCGTTGAGGACATTGTGGCCGAGCTGGATCTCCTGGCCCGGGAAGGGGTGGTGGAGGTCAATCTGGTGGCCCAGGACCTGACCGCCTTTGGCCGGGACCTGAACCCCCGGACCGATTTGGCCGCCCTGCTGCGGGCCGTTCAGGCCGCCAAGAGCGGTCCGGAGTGGGTCAGGCTGCTCTATCTGAACCCGGGCCTGATGACCGACGAACTGCTGGAGGTGGTGACCGGCTCTTCCAGAATCCTGCCCTATCTGGATATCCCTCTCCAGCACTCGGAGCCCCGGCTGATCAGGGCCATGAACCGCCGTCCGCCAGGGGAGAAGACCCTGGCCTGGCTGCAAGAGGTCAGGAAAAAGGTGCCTGGCGCGGTGCTGCGGACTTCGCTTATGGTGGGTTTTCCCGGAGAGACCGAGGCCGATTTCCGGGCCATGCTGGATTTTGTGGCGCAGGCCCGGTTCGACCATCTGGGGGCCTTCGCCTTCTGCCCGGAGGAGGGGACCAGGGCCGTGGACATGGAGGATCAGGTCCCGGAGGAGGAGGCTTTGGTTCGGCTGGCCCGGCTTTTGGAGCTTCAGCAGGGCATCAGCCTCAAGGCCAACCGGGACCGGGTGGGCCAGGAGGTGGAAGTCCTGGTGGAGGGGCTTCACCCGGAGTCGGATCTGCTGCTGGTATCCAGGGCCTGGTTCCAGGCTCCGGAGGTGGACGGGATCACCATCATCAGGGCCGGGCAGGGCGATCCGGGAAAGATCCAGAAAGCCAAAATCGTGGAGGCCGAGGCCTACGACCTGGTGGCTGAACTGGACGAAGGTGGGCCGGAGAAATAATCTTGCTTCCAGGGGCGACCGGAGCTTATTCCCCCCGCCCTCTCTGGGGCCCGGTAGCCTGAAAGCAGCGGTTGCGGCCCGTGGCCTCGGCCCGGTCAAGGGCCCACTTGGTCGTGGAGAAAAGAGATTCAGGGCTGGGGTACTGGGCGTAATGGGCGCTGGCCGCGCCCAGGGAGACGGTCACCCGGTCTCCGTCCACGCCGTCCTGGTGGATGATGTCCAACCCGGCCACGGCCGCTCTGATCCGTTCGGCCACGGCCGCGGTGGAGGTCAGGTTGGTGTTGGGCAGCAGGGCGGAAAAGAGATTGTCGTCGTACCTGGCGGCCAGATCGCCGGGGCGTCTCAGGGAGCGCTTCAGCGCTCCTCCCACCAGCTTGAGGCAGTACTCCCCGGCCACGTGCCCGTAGTTTTCGTTGAACTCCGCGAACAGGTCTATGCGCATGACGAGGAGGCCCAGATGAACCCCGTTGCGGACAGCCCGATTCCATTCCTGGTGGATCATTTCCATGAAGTGGCGTTGATTGACCAGCCCGGTAAGAGAGTCCTTAATGGACAGCCGCTTTAAAAGAGCCTGATTCTGGCGCAGGCCCGAGATTAGGACCTCCCGCTCCTTTTCCGCTGTCTTCCGCTCTGTGATGTCGGTCAGGATGCCCACCGAGCCGATAACCTCTCCGGCCTGGTTGAGCCAGGGAAAGGAATGGTCGCTGAGCCAGACCTTGCGCCCGGACCTGGTCTCGATAAGGTAGTCGGCCCGGTATTCGCCGGTCTTGCCCGAAAGGCGCATTTCCTTGATGAAATCCCGGGATAGCGGGTCCCCCCCCGGGGCCTCGATCTTCTTGACCATGGAGGCGAAGGAGCCCTGGGTGACCTGATCGGGCCGGTAGCCGGTCAGGGATTGGAAACCGGGGCTCAAGTAATCGTACTCCATGCTCTCGTAGCGGAGCCGGTAGAGAGCGTCTCCCGTGACCTCCACCAGAACCCGCAGTTGATCCTCGGTGGCCTTGAAGGCTTCCCTGATGTTCTCCTCTATGTTCTGGTCATGGGACTGGCCGGACCGGGAAAGAAGCTCCACGGTCTCGCCGTAAGGTTCCGTGTCGGACACCTGGGCCAGCTCTTGTTCCAGTTCGACGATCCTTTGGCGGGCCTGGCCCAGTTCGTCGATGAGCTGCGCTTTTGTCTTGGTCTTGTCCGACACCGTCTCCTCCCATTCCCGTTCCGTCCGGGCTGATCCACGAGTGCCTATTGTGAACAATAGGGATGCATTGTCAACGATCAATTGGTCTGCGCCGATTGCCGGCGGCCAAAGGGAGCATTACTTATTGAGCAGATCAATGTTTTATTAAATCAGATGGTTACACTTTTCCAGGCAAAGTAGCCGGCTCCCCAAAGGGAGGTCCGGGGTTCCATGACGACCCGTACCGGGATTGGGGAGAGCAGCTCGGCCATCCGCCCCTTGGCCGCAAAGGACTTCATGAAACCGCCCTGTTTCAGGGCCGGCAGGATTTTGGGGGAGATTCCGCCTCCCAGGTAGACCCCGCCCAGGGCCAGGGCCTTGAGGGCCAGGTTGCCGGCCTCGGCTCCATAAAGGGAGATCATCAGCGCCAGGGCCTCCCGGCAGACAGGGCATGGGCCGGCCATGGCCCTCTCCGCGATCACGGCGGCGGCGTCGCCCCGGGCCATGTCCCGGGCCGTGTCCGGATCGGCCAGTCCCGGCATTTTTCGGGCCAGGAAATCGTAGATCCTTTTGAGCCCCGGTCCGGAGACCAGGCGGTCGTAGCTGGGGTGGTCTGTCTCTCGGAGCAGGTACTGGAACAGGCCCCATTCCGTCTCGTTCCGGGGGGCGAAGTCGGCGTGACTTCCCTCGGAGGCCGAGGGCCGCCAGTCCTTGCCGTCCCAGAACAAGATGGCCTCGCCCAGGCCGGTCCCGGCCGAGACCAGAACCCGGTTGCCGGTTTCTTCACAGGCCGAGGGGTTGAGCTCCACCAGGTCCTTCGGGGTCAGCAGGTTCAGGCCGTAACCGGCCGCCTCCAGGTCGTTGAGCAGGGTTATTCCGGCCACGCCCTTGATTCCGGCCAGTTGGGCGGCGTCGATCAGCCAGGGCAGATTGGTGGCCCGGCAGATCCCCTGACGGACCGGGCCGGGCAGGCCCAGGCAGACCCTGGCCCCTGAAATCGACAGGGATTCCAGGAACAGCTCCAGAATTTCTCCCGCCCCGCAGAATTCCGCCGAGGGATAGGTCCTCACCTCCGTGGGAACAAGGGCGCCGGCCTTGATCTCAAAGAGGGCCAGATCCGACTTGGTCCCTCCGATGTCGCCGCCGACAATCACCCGGTTCAGCCGTTTCCGTTCAGCAGATCCAGGGCCTTGTTTGCCACCGCCTCAACGGTGAGCCCCAGTTTTTCAAAGACCTGAGCGCCCGGGGCGGAAGCCCCGAACCGGTCCAGCCCCAGGACCGCGCCCTTGTCGCCGGTCCAACGTTCCCAGCCCAGGGTGGACCCGGCCTCGATGGCCAGTCTGGGTTTCAGGTCCGGGGGGATAACCTGGTCGCGGTAGGCCTGGTCCTGTTCGGCAAAGACCTCCCAACTGGGCATGGAGACCACCCTGGTCAGGACTCCCTTGACCGCAAGTGCATCGCGGGCCTGCAGGGCCAGGGCCACCTCCGAACCGGTGGCCAGGAGCAGGATCTGCGGATCCGGAGAGTCGGCCAGAACATAGGCGCCCTTTTCCGCACCCTGGGCCACCACCTCGGGATCCAGAATGGGGAGCTTCTGGCGAGTCAGGGCCAGGACCGAGGGGCCCGAACGCCCCAGGGCCGCTCTCCAGGCCGCGGACGTCTCGTTGGCGTCGGCCGGCCGGAACAGGGTCAGGTTGGGTATGGCCCGCAGGGACATGAGGTGCTCCACCGGCTGATGGGTAGGCCCGTCCTCGCCCACGCCGATGGAGTCGTGGGTGAAGACGAACTTGGAGGGCACGTTCATCAGGGCGGCCAGCCTGAGCGAGGGGCGGCAGTAGTCGGAGAAGATGAGGAAGGTTCCGCCGTAGGGAATGACTCCGCCGTGGAGGGCCATACCGTTGACCACGGCTCCCATGGCGTGCTCCCGGACCCCGTAGTGGATGTTGGAACCGCCGAACTCCCCGGTTTTTACGATCTCCCTCTTATCCAGCATGGTCTTGTTGGAGGGGGCCAGGTCGGCCGAGCCGCCCATGAGGTTGCCCACCCTGGCGTCCAGCCCCTGGAGGACCTTGCCCGAAGCGGCCCTGGTGGCCAGGGGCCCGTCCTGGGGTTGGAAGACCGGGATCTCGTCGCCCCAGCCGTCGGGCAGGCGGCCTTCCAAATACATGGCCAGGAGGGCGGCCTTGTCGGGCTGGGCCCGGGCGTAATCCTTGATCAGGCTCTGCCATTGGTCTTCCCAGGCCTGTCCCTTGTCCCGGGTCTCGTCAGCCTTGGCCTTGACTTCGGGCGGCACCGCAAAGCTTTTGTCCGGGGAGAAGCCCAGGGCCTCTTTGGTGGTCCTGGTGTTCTCGGCGCCAAGGGGTTCGCCGTGGGCCTTGGCCATGTCCTGGCGGGGAGAGCCGAAGCCGATGTGGGTCCGGGCGATGATCAGGGAAGGGCGGCCGGTCTCCTGCCGGGCCTGCTCAATAGCCTGGGTCAGGGCTCCCACGTCGTTGCCGTCGGCCACCCGCAGAACCTGCCAGTTGTAGGCCTCGAACCTGGCCCCCACGTTTTCGGTAAAGGTCAGGTCTGTGGATCCTTCGATGGAGATCTTGTTGTCGTCGTAAATATAGACCATCTTGCCCAGGCCCAGGTGCCCGGCCAGGGAGGCGGCCTCGGAGGTGATGCCCTCCATCAGGTCTCCGTCCGAAACCAGGGCGTAGGTGTAATGGTCGATCACCGTGAACTCGGGCGTGTTGAACTGGGCGGCCAGATGGGCCTCGGCCAGGGCCATGCCCACGCCCATGGCGAACCCCTGGCCCAGAGGGCCGGTGGTGGCCTCGACCCCTGGAGTATGGCCGTATTCGGGATGGCCAGGGGTTTTGGAGCCCCACTGGCGGAAGTTCTTCAGGTCCTCCAGGGAGAGGTCGTAGCCGAAAACATGGAGCAGGGCGTAGAGCAGGGCCGAACCGTGGCCTGCGGACAGGATAAACCGGTCCCGGTCGGACCAGTCCGGATTGGCCGGATTGTGGCGCAGAAACCGGCTCCACAGCGCGTAGACCGGAGCCGCCGCACCCAGGGGCAGGCCCGGATGGCCGGAATTGGCCGCCTCCACCTGGTCGATGGCCAGGATGCGCAGGGTGTTGACACAAAGCTCGTCGATATTTTTCAGATCCTGGGACATCAAGAGGCTCCTGGATTTGGATTTGGACCCTGCTCCGAACAGGGAAAACTGGAGCCCATTGTAGGCTGAATGGGATTCCGGTTCAACAGTCAAGTGGTCGGCCCGGATGAAATAAGGATTGGTGCGATAAAAATATACGTCTGCTTTTTTGAGATGTTGCCGGGAATTAGACGGGTGAGAGGATGAAAAGGAACAGCTCCCGGATATAAGGCGCCCGCGAGAAATAATGAGTTGGTTTTTTTAAACCAGGCAGCCGGCCAAAAGATCTTTTCCTTGGGCTTTGGCTCGGGTTGAAGCCCGCTTACCTGGTTTATCCCCGGTTTTCAACCGAAAAACTGGATCACATAGCGCAGGGCCACGGACAAAAGAATTGCGGCCAGGACGGATTTGATCAGCCGCTCCGGCACGTACTTCTGGCACCTGGCCCCCAGATACATCCCCACCAGTCCTCCCAGGCCGAACAGCCCCCCCAGGAGCCAGTCCGGAGAGACGGCCGTGCCCAGGGAGGCGTAATAGGGGCCGATGAGACTGTAGAAGCCCACCCCCACCAGGGAGGTCAGGAAGGTGCCCATGAGCGCCGCCCCGGCCACGGTGTAGACCGGAAGATGAAAGAAGGTGACGATAAAGGGGGCGATGATGGCCCCGCCGCCGATGCCGTAGGCTCCGCCGATGACGCCCACCACCAGGGAGAGCAGAAACAGACCCGGAACGTTGAAGGAGAAGGTTTCTCCGTAAAAACGGTAAGTCACTCTGGCCCAGGACCAGGACAGGGTCCGGACCCTGGCTTCAGCCTTCGGCCCGTTCTCCCGTCTGGCCGCACGCATCCTTTTTTGGAAGTCTCTTTCCCGGCCTTTGTCCGCATCCTTGTTTTTCCGGCCCCTGCCCAGGATGTCCAGTACCACTCTGGCGCCGATATAGAGCAGCACCAGGCCTACGAAGAACTTGAAGGTCCGGGGGTTGGGCAGGTATTTGACCCGGATGATGAACCCCAGAAAGACGCCGGGCAGGGTGCCCAGGGAGGTGACCAGGGTCAGGGGCCAGGCCATGCGGCCCTCACGGATAAAACGGTAGACCCCGGAGGGGATGGCCACGATGTTGAAGACCAGGTTGGTGGAGGAGACGGCCGGGGAGATGAAGCCTAAAAAGCTGACCTGGAAGGGCAGCAGTAGAAAGGCCCCGGAGACTCCGCCCATGCTGGTGATGAATGAGACCGCCAAGGCGATCAAAGGGGGCCAGAGCGGAAAGATCTCCACCCCCGAAACCGGAAATACCAAAGTCAGTCCCCCCCGGAACCGGAAACAGCTTAATTGGGAAAATCTACCAACAGGGCCTTGTTATGTCAAAAGTTTAGAATTTATGCTATGATCAATAACGGCTTACCAAAGCTGCAGGAAAAAGTTAAAAGGAGCCCTTTGTTTGTCCGGCCCTATAAATAGGCTTTTTCTTTTGTCTGCCCTGACCGTACTGGCCCTGGCCGGTTCCTGGGGACAGATGGCCCTGGCCGCGCCGCCCATGGTCAAGAAAATAGAGACCCAATCCGAAAACGGCAAATTCACCCTCCGCGTTTTTCTGACCGCCGGAATCGCCCCCAATATCTTTCCCCTGGCCGCCAAGAGCAAAAACCCCAGGGTGGTGGTTGATTTTGAGAAGGCCGCCGGGCTCAGAAGCCTGCCCGCGAAAATCGAAACCTCCTCGGCCCTGGTCCGGGCTGTGCGGGTCGGGCTCCACCGGGGCTCCAGGCCCAAGGTCCGTCTGGTCCTGGATCTTGTCCCCGGATATCTGTACCAGGTGGACCAATGGTTCAGACGGGACCTCAACAGCTACATCCTGGTCTTGACCGCCCGGTGAGCAAGGAAGACGAAAAGGACAAGGCCAGGCCGGGACGGGTGGTGGACACCTGGGTCGGCGACAAGCCCAGGCCCAGCTTTGAGGGCTGGCTGAGGGCCTTTAAGAAAAAATACCAGATCGATCCGCCGGATTACCGTCATTACCGGGGTTCGGCCGATACCGCCGTGGGCCGGGTTGATCCGGTGGCGGCCTACCGCTTCCAGCAGCTTTCCTCGCGTGATCTGGTCAGATTTGAACCCTATTTCCACCGCCTGGCCCTCTTGGGCTACGACCTCAGGTCCTTTGCCGGGGTCAAGGGTTTCTGGCGGCTGTCCCAGGCCGAGAGGGACAAGCTCTACTACGTGGTCCAGGATGAGGAGAAGTTCAGGTCCCGGGTCCGGCAGGATTTCTTCGAGGGGTTCCGCCGCCATTTCCAGGATTTTCAGGAGAGGTTCGCCGAGTTCTTCGAGCATTTTCAGGAGAGCGAACCCTCATTCGACCCGGACGATCTGGAGGCCCACTACCGCTTTCTGGGCTTGAACCCCAACGCCACAGAGGCGGAGATAAAAGAGCGCTACCGTATTTTGGCCTTCAGGTTCCACCCCGACCAGGGCGGGGACGAGGAGAAGATGAAGGGGTTGAATGTGGCGTACGCGGCGGTGCTGCGGGTGTTAAGGGCGGGGTGATCATTAGGGTAGATCTAAATTGATTTGTCTTTTTCAGATATAGAGTTGAATCTAAGAAAAGAATGAAAACTAACCGGGAGTTAACGATTGATTTAGCAAGTGATTGGAGGAAGTATGTTATTAAGATGCTTTAAATAATAGATGCTCCATATAATGTTGACGACGACCTTCACAAGTTAATTATTCTATTACTAAATATCCTTAACAGGCGCATCGAACCTTATCCAAGAATCGCTTTGGTGTCTAAAGAGTTTCATTGCCCTAATGAGCACCTGCGAGCTGTAAATACAATAATCCATAAATGCCATAATGGAGAAAATCTTAATTCCTATTTGAGTCGAAAGATAAAGGATCCTGAATACAAAGACACATTATTATATGATTGGGGAATACACCACTTTCACTTGGGCGATATATTAGAGTCGGATAACTTTATAGCTCGATCAGGAAAATTGCTATTTACCAGAGTGACAGACAACCATCTCTATCTGATCAATGTCTTTTCTCATGGTGACTGGGTGACCTGCCCCCAGTTAATGTACCAGTTCCAAAGTTAGAGATCGATCTGTTTTGAGCCAAGGAGGAGCCATATCCTCCCATCCAGGGGGTACCCCCTGGATGGCCTCGGGAGAGGGTGGACGGTAGTCCAGTGAGCTGTGGGGCCTGAGGGTGTTGTACTCGACCCGCCAGCGTTCGATGAGCACCTGGGCCTCCTTGAGTGTGTAAAAGACCTCGCCGTTCAGCTTCTCATCCCTCAGCTTGCCATTGAATGACTCAATGTATCCATTCTCCCAAGGGCTCCCCGGCTCGATGAACAAGGTCTTGACCCCGATCCTGAAGAGCCAATCCCTGACCGCCTTAGCCGTAAATTCGGATCCGTTGTCCGACCGGATATGATCCGGGATACCGTGTTCCAAAAACAAATCCGCCAAACAGAAAAGAACATCGTCCGATCTGAGCCGCCGGTCAACTACCAGGGCCAAACACTCTTTGGTAAACTCGTCGATCACGGTCAGGATCTTGATCGCCCGGCCGTCGTGGGTCCGATCCATCACGAAATCATAGGACCAGACATGGTTCCTTTTGCTTGGCCTTAAGCGGACACACGAGCCGTCATTGAGCCAAAGCCGTCCCCTCTTCGGTTGTCTCTTGGGTACCTTAAGCCCTTCCTGACGCCAGATGCGCTCCACCCTTTTGTGATTCACCCGCCAACCCATCCACTCCAAGAGAGCCGTGATTCGGCGATATCCATACCGCCCAAAACGTGTGGCCAGCTTGATAATCGCCTCTCTCAGGGCCTCCTCATCATCCTTGACCTTGGGGCAATGGCGTTGGGTCGACCTGGGTTGCCCGATCACCCGACAGAGTCTTCGCTCAGACACATGGAGTTCGACCTTCAATCGTTCCACGCATCTTCTCCGCCGAGCCGGGCTCAGTACTTTCCCGACAAGGCCTCCTTCAGGATTACTTTGTCCAGGCTCAAATCAGAAACAGCCTTCCTCAACCGGGCGTTCTCTTTCTCCAACTCCTTCAACCTCTTGGCCTGGCTGATCTTTAACCCACCATACTCCTTGCGCCATCGGTAATAGGTGGTGGGGGTGACTCCCAACCCACGGCAGATCTGCTCGTTGCTCTGACCCTGACCGTTAAGAACTTCCGCCTCGCGAAGCATACCGATTATCTGCTCCGCACTATTTCCTCGCTTCGGCATAAAAACCTCCCATCAACATCCAGGTCGAAACAGTATACAACTCTCAGCCTGGATCGAAATATGGGGGGCTGGTCACGGCCAAGAAAGAACTATTGGAGATAATACACAGTAGTTGGCCTGAAAGTATTCGAAAATACAAATTAAATCATATCGATAGCGTTGTTAATCTTACTGAGGAACAAACACTGAATTTACGGAGTAAAGGAGCTAATTGCTTCGTTGCCGTTAGTGACGGCACAGTGTACGCCCCGCCAGGTGGAGGATTAGTACCCTCTCGTCATTCGCTTACTGCCATCCCAATTGCTGATAAAATGATTAGAACGGTTTTCTTTTTAGAAGAAGATATTAAGGAGCAAATTGATGCACTCCTCATAGGGACCTTTTTACATAACGAAAAATATATTACGCTTAAGTTGGATTTTCAAGATGGATGGACTTGTGTTGTTGAACCCAATCATGGTGTTAGGTTAAGAATATGGATGCCGGATGAAACCACGAAACGATTCGGGATGGATTTATCTGGCCTTTAGACAAGGACACAGCCCAAATAAAAGACTTTTAAGACGACATCTATAACAGTCAGACTCGAATTATCACTCCGGCCCCGGCAGCTCCGTCTCGTTCACGAACGACAGTAAATCCAGCCAGGGGTCCCATTCGGACACGGCCATGCCGGTCAGCTTGATCCCGCACTCCCAGTATCCCGTATCCGCCCTGACCCAGCGGACGGAGCCCTGCAGATCGATCATGTTCCCTTCATCTTCGCCCTCCACCTGGATAAGAATCCGGTCGCTGACCGTAAAGGGCGGCTCCTCATTCATGCGCAAACGCACCCCGGCAGGGCTGATGTCAATGATCCGGCTGGAAATGGACAGGGGGTCGGGCCGGTTGGTCAAAAGCCCCACCATGGCCGGCAGGGTGGCAACGGTTCTTCTGGTGGACCTGTTGTCGTCGGTTTTCATGAACCCTCTAACCTTGGCGATACCCAAATCATACTATGCTCTGTCGTAAAGGCAAGAGGGGTTCGGCCCAATAAAAAGCCGCGCCAGGCCCCAGCGTGAGCCTGGCGCGGGTTGAATTTTGTCTCAGCCCAAAATCGCCTTCAGGTCGTTGTCGGGCGTGTCGATAGGCATGATATTGAATTTGTCCACCAGAACGTTCAGCGCGGCCGGGGTGATAAAGGCCGGCAGGCTGGGCCCCAGGCGGATGTTCTTGATGCCCAGGTAAAGCAGGCTCAACAGGATCACACAGGCCTTCTGCTCATACCAGGACAGGATCATGGACAGGGGCAGGGAGTTAACGTCCGTCTCAAAGGCCTCGGCCAGGGCCACCGCGATCTGGATGGCCGAGTGGGCGTCGTTGCACTGGCCGATGTCCAGCAGCCGGGGAATTCCGCCGATGTCGCCCAGGTCCAGGGTGTTGAAGCGGTACTTGCCGCAGGCCAGGGTCAGGACCACGGTGTCCTTGGGGGTCTTTTCCACAAACTCGGTATAGTAGGAGCGGCCCGGCTTGGCCCCGTCGCAACCGCCCACCAGGAAGAAGTGCTTGATGGCCCCGGACTTGACCGCCTCGATGACCTTGTCGGCCACGTTCATGACCGCGTTGCGGCCGAACCCGATGGTGATGTGCTTTTCTTCGCCGTCCTCGCTGAAACCGGGCGCGGCCAGGGCTGCCTCGATAACCGGGGTGTAGTCGTGGTCCGGAATGTGGGTCACTCCGGGCCAGGCCACCAGACCGGTGGTGAAAATCCGGCTTTGGTAGGAATCCCGGGGTTTCTGGATGCAGTTGGTGGTCATGAGGATGGCGCCCGGGAACTCACCGAACTCCTTGGCCTGGTTCTGCCAGGCCGAGCCGTAGTTGCCGACCAGGTGCTTGTACTTCTTCAGCCCCGGATAGGCCAGGCAAGGAAGCATCTCGCCGTGGGTGTAGACGTTGATGCCCTTGCCCTCGGTCTGCTTCAAAATCTCCTCCAGATCCTTGAGGTCGTGGCCCGAAACCACGATGGCCTTGCCCTTGACCGGGGTGATCCGCGCCTTGGTGGGCTCGGGATGGCCGTAAGTCCCGGTGTTGGCCGTGTCCAGAAGCTCCATGGCCTTGAGGTTCACCTCGCCGCAACGCAGGGACAGGCCTAGCAGTTCGTCCACGGTGGGGTTGTCTTTGGTCAGATAATCAAGGGCTTCGTGGACAAAGGCGTATACGGAATCGTCCTCCTGCCCCAGGATCTGAGCGTGGTCGGCGTAGGCGGCCAGACCCTTGAGACCGTAGGTCAAAAGCTCCTGCAGCCCGGTCAGGTCGTCGCCCAAGACCTCCTTGCGGCCCGGGATGCCCACCTCCTTGCCCTGGGCGATCAGCCCGGTCAGGTCGGAAGCCGGAGTCCATTTGGCCGGGCCGTCCAAGACCTCCGGCTCTTTTCCGGCCTTGGCGCAGGCGTTTTTATAGAGGCTTTCGGCCTTGTCCTTGAATTTTTTGGCCTGGCCCAAGAGACCGGCCAGACGCTGGGGATCGAAGTTGACATTGGTCAGGGTGGAGAAGGTGGCCTCGCAGGTAAAGACGTTGATCTCCCGGTCCACGGCGCCCAGCTGCCTGGCCCGGTGGGCGTACATGGAGATGCCTTTCACGGCCTGGATAAGCAGGTCCTGAAGGGTGGCGGTGTCGTCGTCCTTGCCGCATACGCCCTTTACGGTGCAGCCGGTGCCCTTGGCGGTCTGTTCACATTGGTAACAAAACATGCGCTCCTCCTTAATGAAAATTTGGTTTAATCTGTTTGAACCGTACTTGATCACGCCCGGAAAGAAGGCTCCGCAACCCTCAATCAGCCCATTGAATGCAGCTCACGGGACACGAGTCGATGGCTTGCTGAATCAGATCCTCATCCCCGCCCCTGGGCAGGACCACCTCCGATTTTTCAGTGTCGGGGTTGAGTCTGAATACCTGGGGGCAGATCTCCTCGCAGGTTCCGCAACCGATGCACTCTTCCTGGTTCAAGGTCACCGTTCTCATGCCATTCCTCCTGGTTCGGTTGTTAAGAATCTGAATGCGAGTTCTGTTGATCCGCGATTCATCCTGCTCATGCTCAGGCCGCCTCTATGGCCCTGCGGTCGGCCATGTCGGTCAGAACCCGCTCCCGGCCCTTGTCCAGGCCCAGTTCCCACCATTTCTTGTCTATGTGCGCGATCATCATCCGGGCCATCTCATGGGGGTCCGGGGTGTAGCCCCACTTGCCGAAGCCCTGCTCCTCAAGCCCGTTGAACAGCAGGTCGTGGAATCTGGTCCCCTTCATGGCGGGGAAGGTCACCCCGAACACGGTGAAGACCCCGGAGGCCACGAAGTATTGGCCTATGGCCACGGCCTTTTCGGACATGAACTCGGGCGCGGCCCCGGCCACGGGCAGGTCGGCGATGGAGCGGCCCAGACCGCCGGTCTTGACCATCTCCGCGGCGGCCACCAGGATGCGGGAGTTGTCCACGCAGGCGCCCAGGCCCAGAACCGGGGGCATGCCCACCGCCTCGCAAACTTCCTGCAGCCCCGAGCCGGCCAGAACAGCGGCCTCGGGCACGCACAGCCCGGCCTTGGTCAGGGCGATCTGGGCGCAGCCGGTCTGAAGCACCAGGACGTCGTTTTTAATCAGCTCCCTGACCAGTTCCACGTGGACCATGTCCTGCTTGACCCTGGCCTGGGTACAACCCACCACTCCGGCCACGCCCCGGATGCGGCCGTTGATGATGTTGTCGTTGAGGGGGGTGTAGGAGCCCCGGAAGGTCCCGCCCAGCATGTAGTTGATGTACTCGTGGGAGAAACCGGACACGCCCTTGTCCACCCGGGGCGGGATGACCACGGGCTTGTCCCGGCGGGAGAAACGGTCTATGGCCAGCAGGACCACCTTGTCCGTGCACTCCCGTGGATCGCCCTCGTGCAGTTCGATGTGCTCGGCCCCTTCGATCCGGGCCCTAGGGTTAGTGGTGAAAAACCTGGTGCCGTAACACTCGGCCACCGAAGCCAGCCCTTGCTTGATGCACTGGACATCCACGGCCATGGCGTCCACCGCGCCGGTGACCAGAACCGCCTCGGTGGACATGAAGTTGCCGGCGTGGGGGATGGCGTGGCGGGACAGGACCTCCAGCCCGGAGCAGCACATGCCCACCAGGTTGATCCCCTGAGCCCCGGCCTCTTTGGCCTTGGCCGCCAGAGCCGGATCTCCCACCGAGGCGATCATGGATTCGAACAGGTTGGGTTCGTGGCCGTGGATGATGATGTTGACCTGGTCCTCCTTGAGGACCCCCATGTTGACCTGGGTGTTGACCGGGACCGGGGTGCCGAACAGGATGTCCGAAACCTCGGTGCCGACCATGGAGCCGCCCCAGCCGTCGGCCAGAGCGGTCCGGCTTATCTGGGAGGTGATGTTTTCGTAGTCCTGGTCCACGCCCATGTGGGTCCGGTTCATCAGGGCGTTGACCTCCCGCAGGGCTCCCCGGGGCACAATGCCGGCCTTGCGCCAGGTCTCCAGGGTCTTTTCCGGCACCCGTTTGACAAAGGGTATCTCGCCCTCGGCTCCGTAAAAGGTCTTTTCCAGCTCCACAGCCAGGTTCCGGGCGATCTGGTAAACATCCAGGCCCTCGACCTCCAATCCCAGATCATGGGCCACCTCCCTGAGCTTGAGGGTGTCCTTGATGGCGTATTCCTTGTTGCGACCTTCGGCCACATCCCGGAAGAGTTCCAGCAGGGCCATGCCGTGCTGAATATGGGCGGCCGAACCCGCGGCCACCATGCGGGCGAAGTTGCGCGACTGGATGGTGTCGGCCGTGGCGCCGCAGACTCCCTTCTTGGCGTAGGGGTCCTTGGGGTTCAGGCGGCAGGGGCCCATAAAGCAGTTCTTGCAGCAGGCCGACTCGGCCCCGATGGGGCAGGGCTTCATGGACGCGGCCCGGTCGAATGCGGTTTCCACCCCGTCGGCCCTGGCCTTGGCAATCATCATGGCCGTGGACTCGCAGGCGGTCAGGTCCTCGGGCCGGAGACTTTTAATCTCGACCGTTTTTGTTACCTCTGCCATGGCGCAGCTCCTTTTGTTGACTTGTCGGTTGCCGAACTTCGGCTTTTATTCGCCGGTCCGGGTTGATGAATAAATGGGATCTATTTTATCCATGTTAACCGTAGAAATATCCTTCCATCATATTCGCCCCTTCTCCGGGTCTATATGCCCGGGTTTGGGGCCAATTCGCGGGAAATCGCTTTCCGGGCTGATTTTGTTAGTAATGATGAGGTAATTTTATCATATCCCGCTCCTCTGCCAACTCCGGTTCCCGGGTCTCCAAGCCCGGCCAGACGGGCCGCGTCGGATACGATCATGTATTCCAAGGAGTTATTATTATTCTCAGATTGAATATCGGAAATCAATCCGGCCGCCTCCTCCACGGAGTACTTGTCCAGGTCCGCACCTTTCAGTATCTCCGCAGCCCGTCCGGGTTTCAGATTAAGAAGTACGGCGGCGCTGAAGATGACCTTGGGGTTGCCGCCCTCTGTCTCGTGCAGCCGCCCGGCCAGTTCCAGGACCCTGACCGCCCGGCTGAAGGCGGCCTGATCCTGGCCCGGCTCCTGTTTCAGGGCGGTCAGAAGCCGGTCGGTCAGAGCCTCGTGCCCGGCCTGGTTCTCCTGGAGCTTCTCCTTGGGGTCGTAGCCCAGGCACTGCTTGGCGTGCTCACACCATTGGGCGCAGCCCAGGTTGAGCTTGGGGTTGGAGACCCGGTTGCCGCATTTGGGGCAGCGGCGCTGGGCGTCGTCCTTGAAAAATTCCACCTCGTAGCCGCATTGGCCGCACTCCACCTCGAAAACGTCTCCCGGCTGCCAGTAGCGGGTATCCTGTCCCGGACACATGGTTTCCATGACCGGCTCCTTTATTCTTCGCCGATGAAGAAATCGGCGAACTTTTGGCCAGGGGCCGCCCCCTGGAGGTATTGGTCGACTAGTTCCCGGACGAATGGAATCAATTGGCCCGGGTTGTCAAAAAGTCCCGCCGTTTTTGCCAGACGGGGATGGCGGCCCAGTTTGCCGCCGATCATGAGCTCCATTTTCGGCTCGGTCAGGGTGATGCATCCGGCCGGGCAGGCCGAGGAGCATTTGAAACAACCCTGGCAGACTGGTTCATAAAACTCGGGCTGGCCGTCCAGGGCCACCAGGGCTCCGTCCGGGCAGGCCCTGGCGCAGCCTCCGCAGGAGGTGCACTCTTCCAGGTCGAACCGAGGCCGAACCCGGCCCCGCAGCCCGAAATCAACTATCTGGGGCCTGGAACAGCCGTTGGCGCAGCCGGATATGGAAAACTTGAGCTTGTGGTGGAACAGAATCCGGTCTTCTTTCACCAGCCCCCGCAGCTTTTCGGAAAGGCCGAACTCCTCGGCCCAGCCCTCCAGGGCCCTGGTCCACGGCTTCGGGTCCATCTGGGCGTTGGGACAGTCAAGGGCCCCGGCCCGGCAGGATTGAAACACCGTTAAACCGGGCATCCGATCGATCTTCATTGCCTTACCGGCTTTCATCAGGCCGCCTCCGTCCGCTCCCGGGCCAGCACCTTGCCGTCCCGGCCGATCTCGATCCGATTAAGGGGCAGGGCCTTGCCCGAACGCTTGAGGGCCTCCTTGGCCGCATGGACAAAGCCGGAGCAGCAAGGCACCTCCATGTGGGCCACGGTCAGAGATTTCAGGGCGCTGTGCTCGATGATCTCGGTCAGCCGCCGGATGTGGGCCTCCAGGTCGTCCAGCTTGGGACAGCCCATGGCCACGGCCTTGCCGGGCAGAAGTTCGGAGTGCAGATCCGGATAGCAGGCGGCCGTGCAATCGGCCAAAAGAACCAGGTCCGCCCCCATGAGAAAAGGCGCCCCAGGGCCCAGAAGCTGAAGCTTGACGGGAAAGTGGCCCAGGGAGGAGGTCCGGCCTCCGGAACCTTGGATTTTTCCGGACCCAGCACAGGCCGGATTAAGGGCCACGGCAGAGGAGGATGGACACCCGCAGGCCAGAGTGGGCGCTGATTTTTGCTCTTCCGCGGTCAGTCTTTGTTCCACCGCTTCTTCGTCAAAGGGATCGGCTTCGCGCTCCATAATGGTAAGAGCGCCCTGGGGGCATTCGCCGATACAGGCGCCCAGCCCGTCGCAGTACAGATCGGCCACCAGGGTGGCCTTGCCGTCGATCAACTCCAGGGCGCCCTCGGCGCAGGCGATGGTGCACTGCCCGCAACCGTCGCATTTTTCCTGGTCGATCTCGATCATCTTTCTAATCATGGGTGCACCTCCCAATGTTGCCGCCCGCGTTCTTTGGGCCCCAACACTCCGCCATGCGGCGGTATTTTGTCTAATTTGGTTCTGCCCGAATCAACTCCCAGACTCTGCGGCCCACCGGCCCGTGCATCCGGTTTGGCTTCAGGGGCGGGAACCTATTCGCAAACAAGAAATCGAGTACCAGTATACCTAAATAATGGGAGACGTCAAATTAAAATCAAGATCAAATTAAGAAAAAATTGTGCAACCAGGAGACACGGACGCGGATCGCGAAGTTGAAAGACCGATCGGCCCACGGTATCTGCCGATAATACCGGAACACAGCATGTATTGACTTCCCTTTTTTCAAAGACTATATATGGGATATGGCCAAGAACAAGAAAGCCCGATCCGTTTCCCGGGAGGCCGGTGGTGTGGTTATGACGGGCGTTTCCCTCTTGATTTTGGCCGCCCTGGTTTCTTACCACCCCCTGGACCCCACCTTCTGGCAGGGCCGCTATTCCGGCGCCGGGTTGAGCAACTGGGCCGGTATTGTGGGCGCCAGTCTGGGCGACGGCCTGATCGGGATGCTGGGGCTGGCCGCCTTCTGGGTTCCCGGAATCATGATCTATTGGTCGGTAAAGTTATTCCGCCGGAGTTACCGCCGGGTTTCGCTGGGGGCCGTGGTGGGCCTGGGCCTGCTCATTCCGGCCTCGGCCGGCCTGATCACCCTATTCTGGCCCAAGCTCATCTGGGCCGCGGAGCCGGTTTCCAGCGGCGGTTGGGTAGGGGCCATCCTGATCGGAATCTTAAGTGACTGGTTCAACCCTCTGGGCGCGGGCATCATTCTCATCGCCACTTTTCTGGCCGGGCTGAGCCTGGCCCTGGATATGTCCCTGCTGGCCCTGGCCCAAGCCGCTCAGAAGGGCGGCGGGTCATTTTTCAGCAGGTTGGCCACGGCCAAGATCAGGGTCCGGGACAAGCGGGAGCGGTCCCGCTCAGAGACTTACCTCAAGCTCAAGGAAAAGATGACCGAGGCCGAACCCCGGGTGGTCCTGGAGGAGCCCAGGATAAACGAATCCCAGGAGTTCAAGCCGGTCCAGGATGTTCTGCCCTTCATGTCCTCCCTGGGGCACTATTCCCCGCCCCAGCTTTCCTTTCTGGAGGACCCGCCCGAAAACAAACTTAAGCAAGACCCCAAGAGCCTGATCGCCAATTCCCGCCGAGTGGAGAAAAAGCTGTTCGATTTCGGGGTGGAGGGCCGAGTCCAGGAGGTCAACGGCGGGCCGGTCATCACCATGTACGAGTTCGCCCCGGCTCCGGGTGTCAAAATCTCCAAGATAGCCAACCTGGCCGACGACCTGACCCTGGCCCTGCGCTCCGAGGCCATCAGGGTGGTGGGGCCTTTGCCCGGCAAGGGGACCATGGGCATCGAGATACCCAACTCCATCCGGGAGGTGGTCTATCTAAAGGAGATCATTGCAGGCAAGGCCTTTCAGGAGACCCAGGCCTCTCTGCCGCTTATTTTGGGCAAGGACGCCGTGGGCCGCCACATGGTCACCGACCTGACCAGGATGCCCCATCTGCTCATTGCCGGGGCCACCGGCTCGGGCAAGTCGGTCTGCCTCAACACCATGCTCATGTCCATCCTCTACCGCTCCTCGCCCCTGGAGGTTCGGCTGCTCATGGTCGACCCCAAAAGGATCGAGCTGTCGGTCTACGACGGCATCCCCCACCTGCTCCACCCGGTGGTGATCGACCCCCAGAAGGCCACCAAGGCCCTGCGCTGGGCGGTCCTGGAGATGGAAAGGCGCTACGAACTCCTGGCCAGGGCCAATGTCCGCTCCATAGACTCCTTTAACCGCAAGGCCGAAAAAGGGAAGCTGGACGATCTGGAGCCGCTGCCCGGCGAGGAGGGACCTCCGGGCAGGCTGCCCGCCATAATTATCGTCATCGACGAGTTGGCCGACCTGATGATGGTCTCCTCCAAGGAGGTGGAGGACTCCCTTCGGCGTCTGGCCCAGATGGCCCGGGCCGCCGGGATACACATGATCCTGGCCACCCAGCGCCCCAGCGTGGATGTGCTGACCGGGGTGATAAAAGCCAACTTCCCGGCCCGCATCGCCTTCCAGGTGGCCTCCAAGACCGATTCCCGGACCATCCTGGACGCCAATGGGGCGGAGAGCCTTCTGGGCGCGGGCGACATGCTCTTTCTGCCGCCCGGTGTCTCCAAGCTGACCAGGGTTCACGGCGCGTTCGTCTCCGACTCGGAGGTCCAGCGGGTGACCAACGCCCTGCGGGAGCAGGGCGAGCCTCAATACAACGAGGATATAACTAAGGTGACCGATCGCGAGGGCTCCGATATACTGGATGGTGAGGAGATGGACGACCGCTACCAGGACGCGGTTCAGGTGGTGGTGGAATCGGGCAAGGCCTCCATCTCCCTGGTCCAGCGCAAACTGCGGGTGGGCTACAACCGGGCGGCCCGGATGATCGAGATGATGGCCGCCCAGGGGATCATCTCGGAGCCTGACCACACCAATACCAGGAGGGTCATCCTGGGCTCCACCGAGGAGGTTGAGAGTTGAAACTCCGTAACCTGTTTGCCGCCGCAGCGGCTCTGGCTGTGCTGTTGATCTTCTCCCCGCCCGGTTGGGCCATGGATCCGGAGGCGGTTACTCTTCTGGAAAAGGTCCAGAAGCTCTATGCGGGGGCGGTGGGCTTCAGGGCTCATTACACCCTGACCTTCGAGGGCGGGTCCGTGGCCGGGACGGTCGCTGAGACCAAAACCACCACCGGGGTCATGCTTTACGGCAGCCCGGACCGGTTGAGGCTGATCCAGGAGAGCCCCCTGGAGGAGGAGATGGTCATCGCCCCCTCCGGGATCTGGTGGTATGTCAGGGAGGACAACGAGGCTCACCGCTACCCGGCTTCGGAGTTCTATGATCTTTTTTCTCCTATAATGAGTTTTTTCAAAGTGATAGGGGATTTCAAGACCCTGGATAAGGCCTTTCGGGTGACCCGCCACGTGGGCGCGGACAAAGGCAAGGAAAAGGCCGTTAAGCTGGTACCCCTGTCCCACGGGACAGGCCTTGACTGGCTGGTGGTCTGGGTGGACTCCAGGGGGAGCATCAGCCGGGTGGCTATCCATGTTCTCAACGGCGACTCCAATACCTACCAGTTCGATTCCATGGAGATTCTGTCCGAGGAGCCGGGCGAGGGGTTCGGCTTCACCCCACCGGCTGGGGCCAGGATAGTCCATCACTGAGCTCCTGTTTCCGGCGCTGTTTTCGGGGAACTGTTTTTGGGCCGGAAAGGGGAGCCTGACAGAGCCAGATGCCCGGCGGCAAGAAATTGTTCACCAATGGCTGAACAGGAAAATAACAGCCCCCGCCCAGCCGGGAACCGCATGGAATGGCGGGGTTGGTTCTTGATAATCGGCTGAAAAGGGACCCGGCCGACTTGATCGGTTGACCCTAACCATGTTTTATGGCATATAATGCCCTAACTTTTTGCGTTGCCAGGAGGAAATTTGGCCCGCGACGATCTTATTCAGTTGGAAGGAGTGGTGTCCCGCACATTCGGTGGGGGGACCATGGAAGTTGAGCTCGATAACGGCATGACCATCCGGGCCGTTCTTTCGGGCCGAATGAAAAAATTCAGGATCAGGGTTCTGGTGGGGGACCGGGTGCGCGTCTCCGTATCGCCCTACGATCCCACCCACGGGCTGATCACCTACCGCCTCAAGTAAAGCTGGCCAGGCCAGGAATAATAGATCAGGAAAAAATCCACAACAAATTAACCACCGGGCAGGAGCCCCACCCCGGCGGCCGCGCTTTCCGGGCCCGCTTTTCAGGGCCAGGCTGAGCCCTGTCCGGACAATCCGCTTCGCGCCTGTCCAGGTCGGATCGGCGGCCGCAACGGCAGGCTGAAATACATTCCAGTTGAAAACAAATAAACGGCGGCAGGGTTGCACCCCTGCCACCCATGGCGGAACATCTTCCGACGATGATTCCGTGTCCCCGGAGAAGCCCTCCCAGCCAGCCTACTTGGGGACCAGGGTCACCAGCAGTTCCTCCGGGCTGAGGCTTTCCACGCTCAGGAAAAAGTCCGGAAAATCTTCGGACAGGAGCAGGTCGGCCAGCTTGCGGGTGCTGGTCGGGATCATGGCCGAGAAGGTGGCCTGCCCGCCCTTGATGGAGCGCTGGCGGACGTCCTGGACGTGCTGGGGATAGCGCTTGAGGGTCTCCAGAAAAGCGCGCATGTCCGAGTAGCGTTTTATCCCGGAGAGGACGATGGTGATCTGGCGGGGCTCCGTGGCCAGGTTCCACCCGGCCCGCTTGAGCTGAGCCACCAGTTCCTCGGCCACCTGCTCGCCGGCCAGATTGGCCTCCTCCGGCTGCTGAAACTGGTCCCGGGAGGGAGGAGCGTTATCCGAATCTTCTCCGGCCTGCCCGGAATCCTCGGCCGGTTGCGGTTTGTCGGCGCCCGGGCGCTGGGGACCGCCCAACTCGTTGGCCGAGGCCAGCATCCGGCCCGTCTCCACGTCCACAAGGCGGGCCGATATAAGGGCGGTCCGGCCGCTCAGTTCGTCCGACTCGTCGATCCGGCCGATCAGGGCCACCTCGGAGTTGTACTGCTGGCCGATGACCATGGCGTCTTCGTCGTTGGGCTCCGGTCCGGGAGGCTGGACCGGCCTTTCATTCGGAGCCACTATCTCGCAGCCCAGGGCCTCCAGACGTTTGAGCAGGGCGGCCATGGCCAAGCTGACCGGCGGGCTCTGGTCCGGGGAAAGCCACCAGGTGTAGGAGGGCGCTTGGCCTACCACGATACCCATCAGGGGCAGGACCCGGACCTTGAGGATCTGGCCCAGGCCCACTGCCTTGAGGGAGGCTTTCAGGGCGGCGGAATTGATCTTGGCCTCCACCAGAACATGAATCCGGGTTTCGGTTTTGGTCTTGGCCTTGATCTGGAAGCCGAGGATGTGGTTGTGGGGTGACTCCATGATGGTCCCGGCCACCAGGGGCAGGGCGTTTTCCATCCGGGCCGGACCCAGAATATCGGCCAGGGCCTCATACATGGCCGCGCGCAGGGCGTCGTTGACCGCCGCCTCGCCGGGCTCTGTTCGTGACTGAGCGTCCTTGGCCAGAGGAGCGGAACCTGGGGCCAGGACCATCTGGGCTCCGGCCCCGGCGCCAAACCCCAGGACCAGACAGAGAGCCAGGCCTGCCAGTATCCAAATTTTGGCCGCTCCAGGCCTTATCATGGTCGTTCCTCCCAAAAATCCTCAGCCGCCCGGATGAATCGGGGCGGTTCGTTCTCAGGCAGCCATTGTAACTCCGGATCGGCCCGAAACCAAGTCATTTGGCGCTTGGCCAGCCTTTTGGTCCCGACGATGACCCTCCTGACCGCCTCCTGTTGGTCTATCTCCCCCCGCAGGTAAGCCAGGGTCTGAAGATACCCGATGGAGGCCATGGGCTTGGCCTCCGGGGGGACGCCTTTATGCAGAAGGGATTCAACCTCCTGGACCAACCCCTGCTCGAACATGGCCCTGGTCCGCCGGGTTATCCTCTCGGCCAGGGTTTCCCTGGGTATCTCAAGGGCCAGCTTCAGATAATCGTAGGGGCGCTCTTGAAAGCGGTGCTCCTCCTGCAGCTCCGAGATGGTCCGGCCGGTCTGGCAAAACACCTCCAGGGCCCGGACCACCCGGACTCCGTCCCGGGGCTGGAGCCGGGCTGCGGCGGCAGGATCGACCCGGACCAGTTCGGCAAAGACCTCCTCCGGCTCATTTTGAAAGCGGTCCATCAACTCCCGGCGCAGTCCGGGGTCCACGGGCGGAGCCTTGAACAGCCCGCCCAACAGGGCCTTGACGTACAGGCCGGTGCCTCCGGCCACCAGAACGCGGCGGCCCCGGTCCGTGATCTCCCTGATGGCCCGGCCCGCCTCCTGGGCGAACCGGGCCGCGGTATAATCCTCTTCGGGGGCGGCCACATCGATGAGATGATGGCGGACCAAGGCCTGCTCTCCGGCCGTGGGCTTGGCCGAGCCGATGTCAAAGCCCCGGTAGACCGCCACCGCGTCGGCAGAGATGATCTCGGCCTGGAACCTTTGGGCCAGGAGCAGGGCCAGCCCGGTCTTGCCCGAGGCCGTGGGGCCCACCAAAACCAACACTCTGGGGCGCCTGTTCATATTCGCTTGAACCACCGGTCCAGTTCGGCTCTGGAGAATCGTTTGATCAGGGGCCGGCCGTGGGGGCAGGTCAGGGGCCCGGTAAGCTCCCCCAGGTCCCGGACCAGGCAATCCACCTCGGGCCGGGACATTTCCTGGCCGGCCCGCACCGCCGCGTGGCAGGCTACCCGGGCCAGAGCCAGCCGGATCGCCTCTGCATCGGCCTCCGGACCCTCCTCCCGCAACACGGCGATCAGGTCGAGAACGGCGCCGCATGGATCAGCTGTTCCCAGGATCGCGGGCAGGGCCTTAATCAGAAAGGTCCGGCCATCTGGATCAAAGGGCTCCATGACAAAGCCGAAGGAGGCTGTCTGGTCCAGGATTACCCTGACCCAGTCTGCCTGCACCGGGTCCAGGGTTATCTTCTCCGGGGTCAGCAGAGACTGGCTTTGAACAGGGCCTTTGACCAGCTTTTCGTAGATGATCCTCTCATGGGCCGCATGCTGGTCGATGACCACCAGGTCCTGGTCCACCTGGCCCACCAGATAGACCCCGCCGTAAGTGCCCAGGTAGCGGAACCGGGGCTCCTCGTCCGCTCCGTTCGGCTGTTCCGGAGGGGCCCCCTCCGGCGAGCGGAAGGACGGGGGCCGGTAGTCGAAGCGCGGTGTTTGAAGACGGGAACTCCAGCTTCCTTTTTCGGCTGACGGGCCGCTCCATCCTCCCCCGGGGCGATCTGGGGAAAAACCGCCCTCCTTGACGGCCAGGCCCTGGGCCGCGGGCTTGGGGCCGGTCCAGATGAACCGCTCCGCCGTGGTCAGGGCCTTGGAGACGGCCCTGACCACGGCCTGGCGTACAGCCTGGGCGTGGTGAAGGCGGACCTCCAGTTTGGCCGGATGTACGTTAACATCCAGGGTGCCCGGCTCCATCTCCAGAAAGATCACGGCCAAGGGGTACCTGCCCCGTTCCAACCGGCCCTGGTACCCGGCCAGGAGCCCGTTGA
Organism: Desulfarculia bacterium; assembly: GCA_963662305.1. Lineage (GTDB taxonomy): Bacteria > Desulfobacterota > Desulfarculia. The sequence goes on from OY759352.1 coordinate 2,353,812, forward strand.
GCACGGTCTTGTCCCTGATAAAACGGCCGTTGACAAAGAGATAAACCCCCCCGGATGAGGATCTGGCCGCGTGGGCCGGACTGATCCAGCCCTCCACCCGGACCGCGGGATGATCCTCCCGGACCCGTAGCAGGGCCTCCGTCTCCTCCCGGCCGAAGGCCTCGGACAGGCGGTCGGTCATCCTCTGAACCGGCTCCAGATCCAAAAGCTCCTTTTCGTCGTCCCTCAGCTGAAAACCCACCTTGGGATGGGCCAGGGCCAGGCGGAACAAGGTCTCCTTGATCCAGGCGGTCTCGGTTTTTTTGGTCTTGACGAACTTGAGCCGGGCCGGGGTGTTGTAAAAAAGATCGGCCACCGTGACCGAGGTCCCCACCGGGCCGGCGGCCTGGGTAAGGGAAACCAGGTCGCCCCCTTCCATGGATATCTTTACGGCCTCCTGGGCTGCGGCGGTCCTGGTGAGCAGTTCCAGCCTGGAGACCGAGGCGATGGCCGGCAGGGCCTCGCCCCGGAAGCCCATGGTCCGGACCTGAAAAAGGTCAGCCTCGTCCTGGATCTTGCTGGTGGCGTGGCGTTTGATGGACAATCGGGCGTCCTCCTCGTCCATGCCCTGCCCGTTGTCGCTGATCCGGATGGATTTCAGGCCTCCGCCCTGGATTGTGGTCTGGATCCGGTCGGCCCCGGCGTCCAGGGAGTTTTCGGCCAGCTCCTTGACCACCGAGGCGGGCCGCTCCACCACCTCGCCTGCAGCGATCTTGTCGGCCAGCTGGGGCGGAAGCTGTCTGACCCTGGCCATCAAGCCTCCGCCGCCGGATTCTTGAAGCTGCAGGGAGTCAGGGCCAGGCACTTGCCGCAGACGTGGGTGGACTCCGGAAGGTCCCGGAAATACTCCAAACTGTCGCGGTTGTCCTTCAGCCTCTCCCAGCAGGCCCGGCGGTCGAAGCGGTCGGGCGAGAGAGCTCCGACCGGGCAGGCCTCCATGCACTTGCCGCATTGCTTCCCGGCCTTGAGCAGACAGGCCTCCTGGGTCTGGATCAGGGGGCGCTCCTCCACCACGGCCTCGGTGACCAGGCTGCCCAGGCGGCCGGCGCAGCCCGAGGGGGTGATCATCTGGCAGTTGACTCCGAACCTGCCCAGCCCGGCCAGATAGGCCAGATGTTTGTGGGACCAGCGGCTCACCAGCCGGACATCGTCGAAATTGTGGGTGGCCGGGGTCAGGGCGCAGGCATGGCCCCTCTCCTCCAGCCGTCCGGCCAGGCCCTGGCAGAGCCTGCCGATCAGATCGTTGGTCCGGACGTAGGCCACCCCCCAGTCGCGGCAGGGGGCCTGGTCTTTACGGTTTTTTTTCACCAGCTCCTTGGTGAAGGGTATGAAAAAGACGATCACGGATTTGGCCGAGGCCAAAAGGCCGTGGGGATGCAGATGATCGTCAAAGCCCATCTCGGCGAATCTGGTAAAACGGTCGTCAATGGGCGCCGCGGCCAACAGGGGCCGGCGCCACAGGTTGGGGGCGTTGCTCCGCTCCGCTTCTCCGGCAGTGTAATCCTCGGCAAAGGTCTTTAGGTCAATCAATAGTTCCCGGCTGTTCATCAGGCTACCTCAAAGGGTTCGGATAAGGGTTCGATCAGGCAGGCGCTGGGCCCGGTTTATGTCCATGTTCTATCCTAATTGGCCGGGGTGATTTATCAATCAAAAACCTCGGTCAATCTGTTTTGCCCCGCTGGTTTTCACCGGAAGGATGTTTTTGCCTCCGGCCGCGCCGATACCCTTCCGGGACCGGGGCCTTGCGGGTCTGCGGAGGAGGCCGCGGCCGGGGATGATGCGTCCTCGACTGCAGGCCGCCGGGGGCGGTCCGTCCCCAAGGCCGGCCCCGGACAAGGCTCGCCTGTTTTGTCGCCAGGCGGGCAGGCCCTCCGGCCGGGCCGCTTAAAGTTGGAAAAGGACCGCGTTTCAAGGAGGCGCGGTCTTTTTATTTAGACCGTTTCCTGTTATAAATGAGCATCTGCTTTTGCCCAAGAACTAACTTTAAGGAACCGGAGCCAATTGAGGTCGATCAGAGATGAGTCCAAACACCGCATCACCAACTAGAAGGCCGAGGATCTGGGTTAGTATCCCGGCGGGATTTGTTCTGGCCCTGGCTGTCTGGGCCCTGGGGACCGGTCTTGATTTTGACCGAAACGGACCGAGGGTCGCCTCGGCCAGTTCCAGCCCGCAAGGGGAGGCCAAGCAGGATTTCACGGAACGGTCTGTAAAAAAGCAATATGCCCTGGCCCTGGCCGATTATTATGCCGGAGAGTATCTCCGGGCCAAGGAACTGTTTGCCGGCATCGCCTCTCACGTGCCTGGATATCTCAGCGATGACATTCAGTTCTGGCGGGCCGAATGCGCTTTCAGGCTGGGCGATACGAAGTCGGCCGAGAGTGGGTTTAAAATGTTTCTAAAACAGGGTTCGCATGGGTCCCGTATCGAAATCGCCCTGAACAGGTTATCCGCCCTGAAGTCGCGGAGCAATTAATCCCATGCTGGGTGAGGGCGGCCCCAGATCCAGGGCCGGCAGGCCGATCTGGGTCAAGGCGGTCCTGGTTCTGCTGCTGGCCAGCACCCTGATCGTCCTGCTCTATTATCAGGCCACCTTAACCAACATCAACCAGGCGCTCAAGCAATCCGGCCGCAACGGACCGGTCTCCTTAAGAAACCTGCCCTATCCCTACCAGGCCGCCCTGGGGCTGACCCTGAGCCCCGGACCCGGGCTGACCCAGGACCAATATCTGAGCTCCCTCCGCCATCTCGTGGCCAGCCCCGCGGCGGATGAGCCGGGGTTGGGCCTGGAGGCCGGAGGGGGGATCTTTTTCTATCCTCCCAGCGAAGAGTGGATGGCCTATTTTAACCCTCCCGGTCCGGAGGGGGACCAGGCCAGGATGAGCTACAATTCCCTGATCAGAGCTGGAATAATAGACGTTCTGGAATCATACGGCCAGGATGTGAGATTTACCCGGGAGATGGCCGCACATGCTCTCAAGGCCCTGACCGATCAGGGCCTGACCATGACCACCTGGGCTGACAGGTTCAAAAGCCCCGACAACATCGACTCCCTGGGCGGACGCGGCAGCCATTCCAACCGCATGGCCTATCATCTGGATCTGACCGTAAAGGCCGGGTTCAAATACTTCTGGCTGGGCCGGGAGAGCTCCATCATGGGGCAGGACATTATTCTTGACGGGGACGCCTTTCTCTCTTTGTACGACGGGCGGGAGATGCTCGGATCAAGCCTGGGAACCCTGTTGACTTTCGGCCGTCATCTGGCCCTGGCCCTGGCCTGGCCGGCCGAGGACGCGGTCCGCAACAACAGCTTGCTTGCGCCGGTAAAACTCAGGGACGGGGCCATGGGGTATGAGTACATCCGCTATCAACCCTTTGGGGCGGATCGTTCCCTGCGGTCCGTCCTGTCCGAAAAGTTTCTATCCAGGCTTCTGGAGACGGGGGGAAGGTCGATCATCGACATCACCCTGAAACCGGACCAGGAGGCAGGAGACGTTTTTTCCCAGGATGACCTGGATGTTCTGGCCCATGTGGCCGAGGAGAACAGGCGGGGCAAGCTTCTGGTGACCACCGCCACCCGCCTTCTGGATCTGACCGCCTTGGAAAGAAACCTGGTCTGGAGAACGCAAACAGAGGCGGACCGGGTTAAGATAATCATCGAGCAGATAAACGACCCCCTGACCGGACCCAGGGAACCCCGTTTGGAGGAGCTGGCCGGGATGACTTTTTACGTTCCTGATTCATCGAAAGCCGCCCTCTATGTTAACAACCGGGAATTGAAGCTAAAAAGAAACCTGATTGATTTTACCGGCGCCGAATCCATCTCTCTGCCTTGGCCCTATCTCGAATTCCCCGACCTGACCGACAAGGGCGACTGAAGCCCATGGCGGGCCGGAACCGTTGCGATTCACCCCCTCAAGCCGCCTGAAACTTAATCCGGGTATATCATAAAGAGATCGACCGTTTGGGTGTAGGTGGCGGAACTAGTTCTGATACAAAAATTTGATGTGGTTTCAAGGCTGCGCCCCGCACCCGGAACGGAACAGACCCCTGACGACCGCTCTGGGTTTGGAAACCTAAAGGCGGCTGTGATCCAACGGCCGGCAGGCTCCGAGGCGGCGGTTAGGGTCGCCGGAAAGGCCCAAAAGGAAAGCAGGTAACCCACGCAGACCGGGGGTTTTTTGAAAAATTATTGGTCAGATTGCCTTGAGATTACTGCTTAAGCCGGGCCTGACCGCAATGGGGAGTGCCCGAATCTGATCCGGATGGTATCATATTAAGAATAAGGCGGGGCGGGGTCGCTGGCCCAACAGATTGATCTGCAGCCAAATAACCACGGAAAAGATTGGTTGGGCCGCAAAATTTGCACTCAACTTTCACCTGGAAGCCGGAAATGAGTCGCCTCGAATCCCGGATCGGCAGGACCATGAAAGCAAAACGCAGTATCCGCTCTCTCATTTTTCTGAACATGGTTCTGGTCACCCTGGTCTCTCTGGGGTTGTGGGGCATCTTCTGGATTTACAATGGATACAGGGAGTTCAAGACGGACGCGGAGGTTCTGCGGCAGGAATATGTGAACGGTCAGAAAGAGTTGATAAAGCAGGAGGTGGATACGGTACTCAGCTATATCAACAATATGCGAACCCAGACCGAGATAAGGCTGAAGGAGTCGATTAGGTCCCGAGTCTACCAGGCCATTCAGATCGCCGCCAATATTTATGAGCAAAACAAAGGAATAAGGCCGGCCGGCGATATAAAAAAAATGATCAAGGACGCTTTACGGCCGATAAGATTCAACAAAGGCCGGGGTTATTATTTCGCCTTTAATTTAAAAGGAGTGGAGAGGCTTTTCCCTGACCGGCCCAGCCTGGAAGAGACCGATATGCTTGCCCTTCAGGGCGGCCGGGGTGAGTTAGTGGTCAGGGACATGCTCGATTTGGTCAACCGGGGAGGGGAGGGGTATTACCGCTACTCCTGGACCAAGCCGGGTTTTGAAGACAGATACTTCCCTAAAATAGCTTTTGTAAAGATATTCGAACATCTTGGTTGGGTTATCGGGACCGGCGAATACATTGACGAGGTGGAAGCCCAGATCAAAAATGAGGTTATCGCCAGAACCGTCGAGATGAGATTCGGCCAGGAGGGGTATTTTTTCGGAAGCACCTTTGAAGGAGATCCGCTTTTTTCCAACGGCGAAATAACAAAGGGCACGGGTAATATCCTGGACCTGACCGACCCTGACGGGGTTAGGATAATCCAGGAGCAGATCCTCCTGGGACAGCAGGCGCAGGGCGGTTATGTCTCCTATGTCTGGAATAAGCTGGGGTCTGACCACCCCGTGCCAAAAGTCTCCTATGTCAGAGGTATTCCGGAGTGGCGCTGGATCATCGGCACCGGGGTCTATCTGGACACGATCGACAAGCAGCTCGAACAGCGGAAGCACGCCCTTTTCGAGGAATTTCAACAGCTGGTAACTAAAAGTCTGCTTATCTTCATACCTTTTTTGATTTTGATCTTTATCTGGGCCAACCGCTATTCCCGAAAAATAAACCACGGCGTGGCCGCCTTAGGCCGGTTTTTCGGAAAGGACGCCGCGCAACCGGGATCCATAAACCCCAAAGACATATATCTTCGTGAGTTCGACGAGATCGCCCAGGCGGCCAGGGCCATGATTCAGAAACGGCAGGTCGTGGAGCAGGCCCTCAGAGAGAGAGAAGAGCAGCTCTCCCTGGCCATCGCCGGTTCGGGGGTGGGGCTTTGGGACTGGATGGTCAAGACCGGAGAGGTTGTTTTCAATCAGCGTTGGGCCGAGATGCTGGGCTACAACCTGGAGGAGCTGGAACCCCTGACCGTCGGCACCTGGAGGAAGCTGGTCCATCCCGGAGATCTGGGGAAAATGGAGTCGCTCATCCAGGAGCATTTTGATTTCAAGACCCCGGTCTTCGAGTGCGAGGTCCGGATGAAACACAAGGAAAGCTTCTGGGTCTGGGTGTTGGCCCGGGGCAAGGTGGTCGAACGAGGCCAGGACGGCATGCCTGTCCGCATGACCGGCACTCATCTGGATATAACCGAACGCAAGAAAGCCGATGAGGCCCTGGCCGAAAGCGAGGAACGTTTCCGCAGCCTGACCATCAACTCGCCGGTGGGGGTCATGGTCCACACCGGAGAGAGTGTCCTGTTCGTCAACCCGGCCCTGGTGCAAATGTTCGCCGCGGAAGGCGAGGAATGGTTCACCGGCCGGAATGTCTGGGACCTGCTCGCTCCAGAACACCGGGATTACGCCCGCCAGCGGTCGGTAAAGGTCCTGGGCCGGAAAGAGGCGGTGGCGGCCAAGGAATATCGTTTCATCAGGGCGGGCGGGGGCGACTTCTACGCCGAAACCATGGGCATGCCCATCACCCTGGCCGGCCAGGAGAGGATCTACAGCCTGCTTATCGACGTAACCGAACGCAAAAGGGCCGAGCAGGACAGGGAACGCCTGGAATCTCAACTGCGCCAGTCCCAGAAGATGGACGCCCTGGGCACCCTGGCCGGAGGAATAGCCCACGACTTCAACAACATTCTGGCGGCCATCATCGGCTACTCCGAGTTGGCCCTGGAAGATGTCGAAACAGGCTTGGATAATTCACCGAAGATCAAGGAGATTGTCAAGGCCGGAAACCGGGCCAAGGATTTGGTCACCCAGATTCTGACCTTCAGCCGGAAATTGGAACCCGAGTTGAAACCCGCCGACCTTAATCAGGTGGTGATCCAGACCGAGAAGATGCTGGAGCGGACCATCCCCAAGATGGTCCGCATCGAGCACCGCTTGAGCCCGGATCTGCACCCGATCAACGCCGATCCGGTTCAGATATCCCAGATTCTGATGAACCTGGGGACCAACGCCAATGACGCCATGCCCGAAGGGGGGCTGTTGCTTATTGAAACAGACAATGTTTTTCTGGACCGGGACTACTGCAGCCGGCAGGCCGGAGTCTCGCCCGGGGAGTATGTCCGGCTTAATGTCTCGGACACGGGCATCGGCATGAACCGGGAGACCCAGGAACACATCTTCGATCCTTTCTTCACCCAAAAAGGGATAGGCAAGGGCACCGGGCTGGGGCTGGCCACGGTCTACGGGATCGTCAAGAATCACGGCGGCCATGTGGTCTGCTACAGCGAGCCGGGCCAGGGCACCACCTTCAGGGTCTATCTTCCGGCCACCCACACGGGCGAGAAGTCCGCCCTGAACGAAGTGGCGGTGGAGGCGGAGACGCCGGGTGGGCAGGAGACCATCCTGGTGGTGGACGACGAGAAATCGATCAGGGACCTGGAGCAGCAGATTCTGGGCCGGAAGGGCTACCGGGTCTTGTACGCCGGAACAGGAGAGGAGGCTCTCGGAGTTTACCGGGAGAACGAGGGTATCTCCCTGGTCATCCTGGACATAAGTATGCCGGGCATGGGGGGCCACCGGTGTCTGAAGGAGTTGCTGCGGCTGAATCCTGCGGCCAAGGTGGTTATCGTCAGCGGTTACTCCATGAGTGGCCACCTGGAGGACGCCTTGGACTCCGGGGCTGCGGGCTATCTGGCCAAGCCTTTCACCAAAACGGATCTGCTGAAAACAGTCAGGGAGATTCTGGACCGGGAGAGAGATTAAAAGGAGCGTCGCCGGTCTTTCGGCGTGTTGGAGCGTTGCCGCCCCTTTCCGGTTTTGAGCCGGAAAGAGGCGGCGGTTAATTTTTTTCCAGTCCCAGCCTGATCACTTGGCCACGGCTTTGGCCAGCCACATGGTCAAGGGTGAGTAGAAGGTGATAATCAGCAGGTCGATCAGCAGCACCCCCAAAAAGGGCAGGACCCGGCGGGAGACCGCCCCCAGGGAATCCCCTGATATGGATCCCGAAACAATGAGGCAGATGCCCATGGGCGGGGTGAGCATGCCGATGGCCAGGTTGACCACCACAATAGCCCCCAACTGGATCATGTCTATGCCCAGGGAGGGCAGCAGGGAGGCGATCATGGGCACCAGCAGGATCAGGGCCGCCGAAGTCTCCACAAAGGTTCCGGCGATGAGCAGCACCAGGTTTATCAGGAGCAGGAGCCCGGCCGGATTATGGGTCAATCCCAACAGGGTTCCGGCCAGGCGGGCCGGAATGTCCTCAATGGCCGCGATCCAGCTGAACACGGAAGCCGTGGCGATGATGAACATCACTATGGCCGAGGTGACCGCGCCTTCCCGGAACAGGGGGACCAGGTCCTTGAATTTGATCTTGCGGTAGACGAACAGGCCCACGAACAGGGCGTAGACCACGGCCACGGCCGCCGATTCGGTAGCCGTGAAAATGCCGAAGAGGATGCCGCCCAGGATGATAATTGGGGCGCCCAGGGCCAGAATGGCCCGCTTGAAGGTTCGCCACACCTCGGTCAGGGAAAAGACGGTGGAGGTGGAGTAGCCCCTTCTCCGGGAGATGATGGTGGAGACGATGATCAGGCTGACCCCGATGAGCACGCCCGGCAGCAGCCCGGCCGCAAAAAGCTGGCCGATGGAGGCGCCGGTTAGAAAACCGAAGATGATCATGGGAATGGAGGGCGGGATGATCACCCCGATGGACCCCCCCGAGGCCTGGACCGCGGCCGCGAAGTCGGAATCGTAGCCCGATTTTTTCATGGCCGGGATGAGAATCGAACCCACCGCCGCGGCGTCGGCCGCGGCCGCGCCGGAGATGCCGGCAAAGAACATGGCCGAAACAATGGCCACCGCGGCCATTCCTCCGGGCAGCCAGCCCACCAGGGAGTTGGCGAAGTCGATGATCCTGCGGCTGATTCCACCGGCCTCCATGAGCACACCGGTGAACATGAACAGGGGCACGGCCAACAGGAAAAAGGAGTCGCATCCGCCGTACATCCGCTGGACCACCATCATCAGGGAGAAATCGCCCTGGAAGAAGATGGCCACCATGGCCGAAACGCCGATGGCGATGGCGATGGGCGCCTTGATGGCGAACAGGATTATGAGACCGATGATCAGTATCTCGGCGGTCATGAGGCCTCCCCTTCAGATGCCAGGTCCTTGATCTCCTGCCACAAAAAGGCAAGGGTATGGAGGGCCAGAATAGCTCCGCTCAGGGGGATGATGCTGTGGGGGATCCACTTGGGCAGGTAGAGGGCCGGTGATACCTGGAGCCTGACAAAACTGGCGAATTGCCAGCCGTAGACGATCATGACCACAAAAAAGGCCAGGGAAAGCAGGTAGACGACAATGTCCAGGAACTTGCGGCTTGATACCCCCAGTCGCTGGTAGAAAAAGTCCACGCTGGCGTGTACCCCGCGGTAGTAGACTACGCTGGCGCCCAGAAAGGTCAGCCAGATCAGAAGAAACCGGGCCAATTCCTCCGACCAGAAAATGGAATGGTTGAGAGCGTAGCGGAAGAATACCTGTACGGCTACAAGCAGGGCCATGCCCAGGCCCATGGTGAAGAGAAGGTATTCGACCGCCTGATTGATGCGCATGCTCAGCCTTTTAAGATCCACGGCTGCCTCCTGGACTAAAAAACCCGGGCCCGAAGCGGCTCTACAGCGGCGTCGGGTCCGGGTTGTAAGGGTTGACTATTTGGTTGCTTCCATGAATTTAGCCAGCAGGTTTTTGACCTTGGCTTCCTTGAACAGGTCCATGTTCTGCAAATCGGCCACCTTGGCCCGGAAGGAGTCCACATCCGGGTCCATCTCCACGGCCATGCCCTTTTCCTTGAGTAGCGCGAGCCGCTTGGCGTTGTTGTCGCGGTTGAACTTGCGCTGGTAGACGGCGGCCTCGTACATACTGTCCTTCACCATTTTCTGATATTTGGGGTCCAGCTTCTTCCACCAGGACAGGGAGGCCACGTCGATGTGGCCGGAGTAGACGTGCCGGGTCATGGTCATGTACTTCTGGACCTCGTACATCTTGTAGACCTCGGCCACCCACAGGGGGTTCTCCTGGCCGTCGATGACGCCCTGCTCCAGCTGGGTGTAGATGGGCCAGGGCATGGGCGTGGGGTTGGCCCCCAGGGACTGCCAGATGGCCTTATGCAGAGGAGACTGCATGACCCTGATCTTGAGGCCTTTGACATCATCGGCCGTCTTGACCGCCCGTTTGTTGTTGGTCAGGTTGCGGAACCCGTTCTCCGAGAAAGCCAAGCCCTTGAAGCCCACGCCCTCCAGGTCTGTCAGAATCTCCCGGCCCAGGGGGCCGTCCAGGATCTTGTCCACCTGAGCGTTGTCCTTGAAGATAAAGGGATAGTTGATCACCCGGACAACGGGAGTGAAGGTGTCGAAGGGGCCCACGGTGATGACGCCCATCTGGACCTGATTCATCTGGATCTGCTGCAGAATCTCGGTCTCGTTGCCCAGGGAGGCCGAGTGGTGGATCTTGACGCTGACCTCTCCTCCGGCCTTTTTCTCCACCAGTTCCTTGAACTTCTCGGCGGCGATGTTCTGGGCCGAGCCGGGCTTGGTCACCACCCCCAGGTTGATCTTGATCTCGGCGGTCGCGTTTTCCGCGGCCAGGCCCAGGGCCAGCCCCAGGACCAAGGTCAGCAACATCAGTTTTTTCATCTCATACCCCTCCCGTCAATAGATTGGATTTATAAAACCGCCCCGATATCGGCCCCGCCCACCTGGCTGGCATAACGCCTCAGGTAGCCGCAGGGCAGATCTTTTTGCGGAGCAACGTAACTCTTGATCCGGTCCTCTATCTCTGCAGCTGATAGATCTGTATTCAGGGTCCGGGAAGCCAGGTCCAGCTCCACCATGTCGCCATCGCGCAGGGCGGCGATGGGCCCGCCGGCCGCGGCCTCCGGAGCCACATGCCCCACCGAGGCCCCCCGCGAGGCGCCCGAGAACCGGCCGTCGGTGACCAGCAGAACCTTTTCCGAAAGACCCTGTCCGGCCAGGGCCCCGGTCAGGGCCAGCATCTCCCGCATGCCAGGCCCGCCCTTGGGTCCCTCGTTGCGGATGATCAGCACGTCGCCTTCCTTGACCTGGCCGCTGAAGACCAATTCGGCCGCGTCCTGCTCACATTCAAAGACTTTGACCGGTCCCCGGTGGCCGGTCCAGTCCGCAGGCAGGGCCGCCACCTTGATGACCGCTCCCTTGGGAGCCAGATTGCCGTGGAGGATCCGCAAACCGCCTTCCTGGGAATAGGGGTCTTCCAGGGGCCGGATGACCTCCTTGTTCAGCACCGGGGCTTGGCCCAGAGCCTCCTGGAGAGTGGTCCCGGCCACGCTGGCGCAGCCCAGGTCCACCAGTCCCTTTTGAGCCAGGAGGTTCATCACCGCCGGGATGCCCCCGGCATGGTGCAGGTCCACGATGCGGTGGACCCCGGAGGGGGAGAGGCGGCACAGGTTGGGGGTGATCTTGCCGATACGGTCGAAATCATCCAGACTAAGGGCCACCCCGGCCTCCTGGGCCGAGGCCATGAGGTGGAGCAGGGTGTTGGTGGAACCGCCGATGGCCATGTCCACGGCAATGGCGTTGGCAAAGGCCTGGCGGGTCATGATGGCCGAGGGCCGGATGTCCTTTTCCACCAGATTCATCACCGCCCGCCCGGCCTGCCGGGCCAGGGCCAACCGCTGGGAATAGGGGGCCGGTATGGTTCCGTTAAAGGGCAGCCCCATGCCTAAGGCCTCGATCATGCAGTTCATGGAGTTGGCCGTGAACAGACCGGCGCAGGAACCGGCAGTGGGGCAGGCCACTGTCTCCAGGTAGTCAGCCTCTTCCTGTTTGGCCGTGCCGGCCATGACCCGGCCCTGCATCTCAAAGGTGTTGACCACGTCCACCACCTGGCCGCCCATGCTGCCGGGCAGCATGGCCCCGCCGCTGACGATGACTGCGGGAATGTCCAGCCGGGCCGCGGCCATGAGGCAGGCCGGGTCGATCTTGTCGCAGTTGGTGACCATGACCAGCCCGTCGAAACAGTGGGCCCGGGCCACCAGCTCAATGGAATCGGCGATCAGCTCCCGAGAGGGCAGGGAATAGTGCATCCCCTCGTGGCCCATGACGATTCCGTCGCAGACCCCGATCATAGGGAACTCCTGGGGAACGCCCCCGGCCTGGAATACTCCGGCCTTGACCGCCTCGGTGACGGCCCGGAGATGCATATGGCCGGGAATGATCTCGTTGAATCCGTTGACCACGCCTATGAACGGCCTGGACATGTCCTCGGCGTCCAGGCCCAGGGCGCACATCAGGGACCTGTGGGCCAGGCGTTGAGGTCCTTTTTTGGTTACGTCGCTTTTCATGGACAGCTCCTTTCAGCCAGAGGCTAACCCAGGGTGCCCACGATTATCAGGCATTCGGCCGGAACATTGTCCAAGGCCGAGGCCTTATGGGGCACGCTGGAATCGAAATGGATGGCGTCGCCGGGCTCCAGAATATATTCGCTTCGGGCGAAGTAGAATTTGATCCGTCCGTTCAGGACAAAAATCAACTCCTCGCCCAGATGATCCACCTGGTCCGAGGGCGGGCGGTTGCCCGGTTCAAAGATCACGATCAGGGGCTCCAGGCAGCGGCGCTGCTTGAGCCGGGTCAGGGAGTAGTAGGTATAGGGCCCCGACTTGACCACCGGCCCGGCCGCCTTCTGGCGCTGATCCCTTCTGACCAGACTGAACGGTTCCGGCGGCAGGGAGTCCTCCTCGAAAAAAGAGGAGATGGGCGTGGCCAGGCCTTCGGCGATCTTGGCCAGGGTGGCGATGGGCGGAGAGGTTTTGTGATTCTCCACCTTGGACAAAAGCCCCTTGGACAAACCGGTCCGCCTGGCCAATTCCTCCAGGGTCAGACCTGCTGTCTGGCGCAAGAATCTGATCTTGGCCGCGATCTGCTGCTCGATCATCTTTTAAAGGGCCTTGTTTATTGAGAAGCAACAAATTGAACAATATTAAACATACAAATTCCTGTCAAGATTTTTTGGGGCGGGCAATCCGGGCGTTATGTGCGAGTTAATCCGGGAAGTAAAAGGGAATCAATCGGGTACGATTACCGGCTCTCTCAAGATCAGCTCCCGGGCCTGGTGGGCGTTGGAGGCCAGCTGGGGATGGCTTTGTTTCAAAGACCTGAGCTGACGCAAATTCTCGGCGGTCCGGAGAATAAGAGAGGCCATGTCTCCGGCCTCCACCTGGAAGGTTTTCGTAAGTTCCTCAAAGGGCCTGCCCTGGGCCCACAGATACAGGGCCAGGGCCGGGGTGAAGAAGAACCGGGGCGAGGGGAATCCCGCCTCGGCCTGACGCCGGGCCAGAGGGCTGAGCCGGTTTTCCAGCTTGAGGAAGGCCGATTTGAGAGAAGGCGGAACCCGGATGCCTTTCAGGGAGGAGGGCCAGGCCCGGTCCCGGTCCAGGACAAAGGGGGCGGTCAGGGCGGCCAGCAGGGCCGGATTGTCCTGGGGCAGGGCATTCTTCTCCACGGCCCGGGAGATGACCAGGGGATGGTCCAGGCGCAGTTCCGCGGCCCAGTGCCCCAGATCGGTCAACTTGTTTTGGGGATCCACAAACCCCTCCTGCCGCAAGAAATCCAGCCGGTTCAGGAACCCCAGCCAGAGCCTTTCCCTTTCCTGGGCCAGCCGTTCCAGCCAGTCCTGGGCCCGGTTCAGATCCTGGCCCAGCAGGGAGGGGGGCTGGGCCAGGCATTGGGCGGCCAGTCCGCAGCCGGGGCAGGGCGAGGCGGCCAGGGCGGTTTTTATGTTTTCCAGCTCCTGGTGGGCCTGGTCCAGCCTGGCCCGGGCCTTGGGGCTCAGTTCGGCCTCGCCTGCGTAGGGCTTGAATCTATGGTCCGCCATCTTGCGCAGCACGGGAACCAGCTGGCGGTCGGGTTGTAATTCCAACTTTTCCGAGCCGATCCGATCGATCCGGTCCAGGCCCACGAACTTGAGCCGGAGGCGGCCATGGTTGAGTTTGATCTTGGAGCCCAAGCGCACGGCCAGGACACCGGGGCGTCCCTTGCGGTCGTTGCGGCGCATGACCATCCAGAGCCTGCCCCTGAAATCCTCGAAAATCCTCCCCGGAACCAGAAGGCCGTCCATTCTGAGCCCGGCCTCAAATGCTTCCCATCCTCGCTCCAACTCCCTTTTGCGGCTCTCCAGGCGACTGTGGTTGCGGCGTTGGATGATAACCTGTTCTATCTCCTGGCAGCGGCCCTGCTTCAGCTCCTGGGCCAGCCGGTCCAGAAAGGGCGGCCTTTTTTCCGTATCCGCGCCGGCCGACTGAAAGGCGGCCAGGGAAAGGGACAAAATCGGCTTGATCAGGTCCGGGGAATGGGAGTTGAGCAGGTTGAGGATCATGGAGAAAGAGAGCTGCATCTGGCCCTTGACCGGTTCCGGCGGAGAGACTGACAAGGCGGCCATGAGAGCCAGGTCCTGGTGGGGGCCGGGCAGGTACACGGCGAAGCCCACCCGGTCCTTGCCCCGGCGGCCGGCCCGGCCGGTCATCTGGGTCAGCTCCGTGGCGTCCAGGTTTTGGAACTCCCTCCCGTTGAACCTGTCGCTCTGAGAGACCACCACGGACCGGGCCGGGAAATTGACCCCGGCGGCCACGGTGGAAGTGGAGAAGATGGCCCGCAGCAGGCCGGCCTGCATCAGCCTTTCCACCAGGAGCTTGAAGTGGGGCAGATGTCCGGCATGATGAGAGGCCACCCCGTAGCGCCGGATCAGGGGCAGCAGGCGGTGGCCTTTCAGAAAATCGTATTTTTCCAGGAAAAGATCCACCTCCCGGTTCAGGGCGGGCAAGGCCTCGGCCCATCTGCCCCTGGGCGGGGTGGCGGCCTGGGCCGCAGCCTTGTCGCAGTCGGCCCTGGAGGTCAGGAAAAAGATGGCCGGGAGCAGATCCAACTCCTCCAACCCGGTCATGACCCGGGCCAAGGGGACGGATTTGGAATAGGATTTGCGCCGTCCCAAGATGTGAGAGATGCCCGGAGTAAGGGCTCCGTTTTTGTGCAGAGGCAGGACCATCCCGTCCGGAGCCATGAACAGGGAGTTGAGGGGCACCGGCCGCTCATCCGTCCGTACGATCCGGCAGGGTTGGTTTCTGATGCTGGAGAGCCAGGCGGACAATTCCTCGGCGTTGGCCAGGGTGGCGGAAAGAAGAAGCAGCCGGACCCTGGGCGGGAGGTAGATTATGACCTCCTCCCAGACCACGCCCCGGTCCGGATCGTTGAGGTAGTGGGCCTCGTCCAGGACCACCAGATCCACGTCCAGATCGCCGCCCTGGGCCATGCTGTCGTAGAGTTGGTTTCGCAGGATCTCGGTGGTGCCCACGATCAGGGAGGCATCCGGATTCTCCTTGCGGTCGCCGGTGAGGATGCCGACCCTGGGATCGCCGAATCTTTCCCGAAACTCGATCAGCTTGGTGTTGGACAGAGCCTTGAGAGGCGAGGCGTACCAGCTCCGGCCGCCCTTGGACAGGACCTCCTCCATGGCCTTTTCGGCGATCCAGGTTTTCCCTGACCCGGTCGGCGCGCTGACCAGGACATCGTTTTCTTGGACAAGTTCAACGGATTTGGTCTGGAAGGGGTCTGGTTTGAACCTGACCTTGCGGGGGAGGCCAATCTGGGCCAGGAGCGGTTCTGCTCTTTTTGAGGCCCGGGGACGGAACGCGCTGTTTTCAGGTCGGATAGTTTTGGGATGGGTTGTTTTGGGCACTGACGCCTCGTCGGGTTCGGCCTTGAGGGGTTTCTCCAACCATGATAGTCAAGGGTGAAATGCCGTTTGTATTTAACTATCTCCATGGTAAGATGAATCCGGGTATAGATCAAACAAAATGGGTTTGCCGGGCCCCTGGGAATCACCGGGGGGCAATTGTAAGATTGATTAAGGGCGGTTACCGCGGTCCGGTCTGATCGGACCCGGCTCATACAGCCCCTGAAAGTTAACTTTATCACCGCTTCTCGGGAAAGACGGGTGTGAAAACGGGTTGGTATGCCTGCCAAGGGGAGCCTGGGCCGCCCGAGTTGGTCCATGAGATCGCGGCCCTCCTCTGGTCAGAGGAGGGCCTGAAAGAGATGGCCGACTTCGGGAACACCTTTCGGTCAACGACTCTGGATAACAACCTCAAGGGTGCCTTTGTGCGCCTCCACTCCGGGGCCGTCGAGTTTTAGGAGAGGAAGGGGGTGAAGGTTCCGGCTTGTTTGAACCTCTGATCAGGATTGTTCATTAAGGGGTGGACCTGGGGTTGCGCCCCCCCCAAAAAAACAGCGGGGATGGCGGGGGTCCGTCTTTATAAAATTGGGGAGTCGGGTATGGATGACAGCGAGAGGGGTCTGCCCCAGGGCGTGGATGAGATCAAGCTTAAGGAGATAGTGGACAAGGAAGAGAAGTTCGGACGGTCCATGACCGGGGCCTGGGCCTACCTGGTCAGCGGGTTGGGGATATTCATGGTCCTGTTCTATTTCTACCAGGCCGGAATCGCGCCGGTGGACAACCAGTACAGCCTCGGTTTTTATGTCACCATGACCTATGTAATGGTCTTTATCCTCTATCCCATGCATAAGAAATCCCCACCCGATAGGCCCACCCTAATTGATATCATTCTTTGTCTCATAACCATAGCCACCATCAGCTACTGGATGGTTGAATTCGAGGACCTCAACTACCGCATGGGCGCGGAGACCGACCTGGACACGGCGGTCAGCGCGGTGGGTATCCTGCTTTCCCTGGAGGTGGCCCGACGGGTCCTGGGCATGTCCCTGACCGTTGTCGGCGTAGTCTTCCTATTGTACAGCTTCTGGGGGGACCTTCTTGCCTACATACCGATTCTCAAGGTCTTTTCCCACACCGGATTTTCCTACAAGCAGTCGGTCAACCACATTTATTTAAAATCCGAAGGAGTCTTCGGAATCATGGCCGACGTGCTGGTGACCTATGTCATCCTGTTCATTTTCTTTGGCTCGTTCCTTAAAAAATCCGGGGCGGCCAAGTTTTTCCTGGACCTGCCCCTGGCCCTGGCTGGCAAGGCCGTGGGCGGGCCGGCCAAGGTGGCGGTCATCGCCTCCGGCTTTTTCGGTTCCGTTTCGGGCAGCGCCATCGCCAACACGGTCTCCACCGGCACCTTCACCATTCCGCTCATGAAAAAGGCCGGGTTCCGGCCCCATGTGGCCGGAGCCATCGAACCGGCCGCCTCCATCGGCGGGATGTTCATGCCGCCCATCATGGGCGCCGGCGGGTTCATCATGTCCGAGATGACCGGGGTGCCCTATGTGGAGATCATGAAGATGGCCGTGTTCCCGGCTATCATCTATTTCCTCTCGGTTTACGCCATGATTCACTTCGAGGCCAAACGTTACGGGCTCAGAGGAGAACGCAAGCCGGACGACCCCACGGCCTGGCAGATTTTCAAAAAAGAGTGGTACATGTCCACTCCCTTGGTGACCATCATCGCCATGATGCTGACTGGGTTTTCTCCGGGCATGGCCGCCTTTTACGCCACGGTCTGCTGCATAATCGTGTCCTGGCTTCCTTCCGGAGACCGGATGGGGATCAGAGAGATCCTGGAGGCCATGATCGAAGGGGCCCGCAATACCCTGGTCATCGGTGCGGCCGTGGGGGTCATCGGCATAATCGTGGGCACCATCGCCCTGACCGGAATAGGGCTGACCTTCTCGGCCATCATCGTCGACCTGTCCCAGGGCATCCTGCCCCTGGCCATTCTCCTCATCGGCCTGGCCTCCCTGGTTCTGGGCATGGGCGTCCCGGTCACGGCCGCCTACCTGATCACCGCGGTCCTGACCGTGAGCGCGGTCTCCCACATGATCGGGGTGACCCAGTTCGGCATACCCTACGGCGACATGATGGACAACGAATCCATGATCCAGCAGGCCTCCTGGATTTTGATCGCCTCCCATATGATCGTCTACTGGTTCAGCCAGGATTCCAACATAACCCCTCCGGTCTGCGTGGCCGCCTACGCCGGGGCCGCCATAGCCGGCTCAGACCCCTGGAAAACCGGATGGACCTCCTTCAAGTTCGCCAAAATGCTCTATATCGGGCCCCTGCTGTTCGCCTATTCGCCCGGCTTCCTGCTCTACGGAGATACCTATCAGATAATCCTGACCTGGATCACCATTATTCTGGGAACTGTGGCCTTCTCTTCTCTGACCATGGGCTATCTGCTTTGCCCCATGGCCCTGGGGGAGTGGATCGTTCTGGCCTTTGCCACGGCCCTGCTGTTCTTTCCCAAACTGCTGAGCTGGGTCACCTTCCTGGATTTTCCCACCTTTGTCGCCGATCTGTTGGGAATCGGTCTGTGGTTGATCGTCTTTGCCCTGCAGAAAGTCAGGATCCGGAAAAACCCCAACCTGATCCTGCCCCTTGATGAACGCAGAGCCTTGAAGAGGAACAAAGCATGAACCAGTTAAAGCCTATAAAAAAGATTCTTTGTCCGGTTGATTTTTCAGAGTACTCCCTGAACACCCTTAAGGAGGCGGCGGACCTGGCCAGGCTCATGGGCGCGGAACTGCTCATCCTGAATGTGGTTAACCGCAGGCTCTTCGACGATCTGGAAAGGTACCAGGGACGCATCGAGGTGTTCAACGGGGTTCTGGCCAAAGCCTACGAAACCATGCAGGAGGAGAACGCCAACCGGCTCAAGGAGCTCCTGGCCCACGTGGACCTGAAGGATTTGACTTGTACCTCCATGGTCTCCGTGGGTATTCCCTGGGAAAAAATCCTGGAAAAGGCCGGGTCCGAATCCATTGATCTGGTGGTCATGGGCGCCCGGGGCAGGGGCAGCCTGGTCCGCCAGCTCAGGTTCGGTTCTTCGGCGGAAAAAATATTTCGCCGGGCCGGATGCCGGGTCTTGTTTGTCCGTTAACCCATGGCGATCAAACGCAAATCAGATTAAACCGACGACCGTGGAGGCTTGGCCGGTTATGGTCCTGTTCGGGAATGAACCCCGGAAGAGTTATCCTCGGCCTTGACATGGTAATAAAAAGACAGAAGATTAACCTCATTCGAATATTCGGCAAGACGCGTCCCCCAAAAGGCCGGATGGGATCGAGGAGGAAGAACAATGCCCTTGTATGAATACCGCTGCCGCGATTGCGGAGCCCTGGTGGAAAAGCTGGTGCTGGGCGGCGACGAGGAAGTGGATTGCCCCGGCTGCGGCGGCAAAAACATGGAGAAGATGCTTTCAACCACGGCCGATTACCGCAATGAGCAGGGACTGCCCGGACCGGGCGACACCACCTGCTGCGGTTCGGAGCCGGGCCGGGCGGCCGGTTGCGCCGGGCCGGGGAGCTGTTGCGGACACCGCCATTGATTATGACGGCCATCCCATGAATGCGACCGGTGGTTGATCAAGGCGGCCCTGGGTGGGGAAAGGATCAACAGTAGTCGTCATAAACACATTTCAGTGCGGGTGCCGGGGGTGTTGCACCCCCGGCATCATGCAATGCTTTTGTATGGGAACGTTATTTTGACAGCTACTCTATGATTCGCCCAACCGGAAGCGGCCGGGAGGACTTACAGATCGTATTTGGCGATCATGGCGTCCTGAATATTCTTGACCCGGCGTTTTTTCTCCTTGGCCCATTTTTCAACGCCCATCCTCTTGATCAGGGTGAGGTTGATGGTCCTCACGTTGCATGGCGCCTTTTTGCTCTGATCGGAGTTGGGGTCCAGTTTTTCGCAATAGAAGTCTTCGCATTCAAAGCAGTAAGTGTGTCCGCGCTCCTCGGCGCAGGCATAAATAGGGCAGGGCTCGCTCATGCCCACGGAAGTTATGACGCCCTTCATCTCTCTGCAGCCGAGACACCTGGCCTGCTCAATGGCAATGCCCAGCTCCTCGGCCACGGATCCGATCACTTCCTCATCTTGACTGGCCAGATAGGTCAGACAGTTGAAACAGTCCAACCCGCAAGGGGCGGTCAACTCCTTATAATCCACAATTCCTCCTTAGCAACAATGTGTCCCCGGGTCCTGATCTAATTATTAACATGAGTCAGGTCCCCCGGCAACAGTACGGGAGGAGAAGATTTCAACTCTTTAGCCGTTGCAACGGGAAGGACGGTTCCGCCCGGCCCTATCCTGTTGGTGCAGGACCCGTAGGATGTAAAGGCTTTGATGGACCTGCCCAACAGGGGGCGGATGCGACCTCGCGTGCGCTGGATGCGGACCTCCCGGAAACGGTCCGGCCAAGCTGGAGTCCGTTTTACCTGGGTTGGCCTCAGACCATGGGGAAGTAAACTTTTTCGATGAAGTCGAAATTGCTTTTCACCGCTTCCCTGCCCTGAACCATAGGCCCGTGCCCGGAGAGAATGGTCTCTATGTCCAGTTCGGCCATGCGCCTGATGGAGTTTTTCAGGAGATCCCCGTCTCCGCCCGGAAAATCGGTCCGGCCGACTCCCTGGTTGAAGATAAGATCTCCGGCAAAAAGAATTTTCTCCTCTTCCAGGTAAAAACAGACATGGCCTGGGGAGTGGCCTGGAGTGTGAAACACCTTCAGCGTAACCCCGTCGGCGGTAAGGTTGCCCTCGACCAGGTCGAGGTCGACCCTGTATCGCGGAGTGGGCATGCCCAGCATCCTGGCGAACTCCATCCCCGCCTTTTCCAGAAAATGCTGTTCCTCGGGATGGAGAGCTATTTTTACATCGATTTTATCCATGAAATTTTCCACACTCTCGAAATGATCGGGGTGGGAATGGGTGGCCAGGACCATATCCACCCTATCCGGATCGAAACCGTCCTTACGCATTCCGCCGGCCACATTGGTGAAAAGATGGCGGTGCCCCGGATCGATCAGAACCCTGCCTTTTTTCCCGATAAGGTAGGTGTTGCAGTTATTCTGAGTAAAGCTGTCCCATTCATAAATATGAACAATATCAGTAAATTGCATAAAGTAATCCCTTTGCCTGTATTTTGCGGCAAACTATATCATACTCGGACTCCTTGCTCAACGAATGCCTGCGGTATACAAGAATCCCCAATCGGGGGGGCAAAATGAGGGGGAATAAAAGAGATTAAATAACAGGCGGTAATTATTCTGTGAATATGATCAGATTATTTGTTGATAAATGCCGGTTGCGGAATGCACAGCTGTAATTCAGGATAAAACCGGATCAAATCACAAAAGTCCTATTAGCTTAAAAGTTTCACCCCGACCGAAATCGCCTTCCGGAAAAGCGGCCTGTCGAGTGGTGAGAATAACTTACCAATATTTAACCTATAACCCCTACCGCGTCCTGGATGAAAAATGTCATTTATCAATAATCAAAACAGGATGCCTTGGCTTTGGCAAATCTCCGAAAAAAGTCCCTATCTGGATTGAAAATGATATTTGTATAAAAAAATAAGAAACAAAAAATTGTTCACAAATTATCCACAGAACGAAATTTCGTTTCTTGAGGGTTGAACTTTTCCTGCTGGATCGGGGGAGTGCACTCTGCCCAGGGCCGTCGTTGACCGGACTAGAGGCCTATGTTAACTTTACCTTGAAAAAAACAGGATGCGAGCATAATGAACGTTAAATGGTATCCGCCTTTTGACCAATATTTCGGTAAAAAATCAGAGGTGCCCCTGGACGGGCCGGTCTCATTGAAGAGTATCCTGATCCAGATCCGAGAGAAGGAGGAGGCCATGGAGCCCTATGTCAGGTTCAGCCCTGAAGACAGGCAGCCGCATGGGCTCATGGTCTGGCGCAGGGGCGAGGTGCTGGGTTTGGACGATATGGTCCAGCCGGAGGACGAGCTGGAGATGATTATTATGGTGGCTGGAGGATGATAATGTATGGATTTCACAACAAAATATCCTGGATTGATCTGGCCGATCAGAGTATCCGGGTGCTTCCCGTGGACCCTCGGGACGAGGAGATGTTCATTGGCGGAGCCAACCTGGGGGCCGCCATTCTGGCCCGGGAGACCGGAGCGGGTACAGACCCCCTGGGCCCGGACAACCCCCTGATCTTCATGACCGGACCGTTCACCGCCACCAGGGTTCCCTCCGGCTCGCGCCACGAACTCATCAGCCTTTCCCCCCAGACCGGAATCTACGCCGAGTCCAACTGCGGGGGGTCGTTCGGCTGGCGGCTCAAGAGGTCCGGCCTGGACGGGCTGGTCATAAAGGGGGCCTCCTCCAGCCCGGTGGTGATCGTCATCGATCAGGACCAGATCACCTTCCGCCCGGCCGATGATCTTTGGGGCCGGGATGTCTTCAGCGCCGACGAGATACTGAAAAGCGAGGTGAACGACAACAACGCGGTGACGGCCTGTATCGGCCCCGCCGGGGAGAACCTGGTCCGGTTCGCCTCCGTCTCCCACGACGGTCGGCACACCAGGGCCGCGGGCCGGTGCGGCATGGGCGCGGTCATGGGCTCCAAAAAGCTCAAGGCCGTGCTGGTTACCTCCCGGGGCAAGGCCCAGGCGCCCCTGGCCGATGCCCAGGGGCTTAAGGATTCGGTGCGTTCCGTTCTGCCCATGCTCAAGGAGCGCCTGGAACTGTTCGGCCAGATGGGCACGCCCGGGGGGGTGATCAACTACCACAAACTGGGCAACCTGCCCATCCAAAACTGGCGTTCGAGCTGGGCCCCGGAGGTGGCCGAGAAGACCACCGGCACGGTCATGAAGGAGACCATCTGGATCAGCCGGGCGGGGTGTAAAAGCTGTCCCATCATGTGCGGACGGCTGATCAATGTGGAGGAGGGCAAATACGCCACCGACGGGGTCATGGAAGGGCCGGAGTACGAGACCCTGGCCGCCTTTGGCAGCCTGATCATGAACGACGACCTGGAGGGCATCGCCAAGGCCAACGAATTGTGCAACCGGTTGGGCCTGGACACCATCAGCTGCGGCGCGGTAGCGGCCTTTGCCCTGGAATGCTGGGAAAAGGGGGTCATCACCCCCGAACTGGCCGACGGGCTGGACCTGAGCTGGGGCAACATAGACAGCGTGCTGGAGATGATCAGAAGGATCGCCCGGCAGGAGGGCCAGTTGGCCGTGGTTTTGGGGCTGGGGGTGAGGGGGGCGGCCCGGACCCTGGGCGGGGGCTCCGCAGAGTGGGCCGTGGAGGCCAAGGGGTTGGAATTCCCCATGCACGATCCGCGTTTTTCCTGGGGCCACGCCCTGTCCTATTCCACCGGCAACCGGGGGGCCTGTCATCTGACCTCCCTGTCCCACATCTTTGAGCTGGCCGTGGCCCTGCCTGAGCTTGGATACGACGCCCCACCTCCGGGCCGGGAAGCCGAGGGCAAGGCGCCCTGGACGATCCATCTTCAGAATCTGATGAACCTGCTGGATTCGCTCATCTCCTGCAAGTTCTCCATGATCAACAACTCCTTGAAGATCAGCCATTTTCTGGAATGGTACAACCTGATCACCGGCCGCAGCCTGGACCTGAAGGCTTTCATGAAGGTCGGGGAGAGGGGCTTCAACCTCAAGCGGATGATCAACAATCGCCGGGGCGTTTCCCGCAAGGACGATATCCTGCCCCCCCGGATGCGGACCCTGAGACGCTCCGGGCCGGATTACGCCTTCAATATCCCGCCGCTCCTGCCCATGCTCTCCGAGTACTATGATCTCCGGGGCTGGACCGAGGAGGGAAGCCCCAGCCAGGAGACGTTGGACCGGCTGGGGTTGAAGGGCAGCTGAGCGCGGTCAATCCGCTTTTCACTGGTCCATCCTAAATAACGGAGACAAGGGGGGCCGTTCCTGATCGGCCCCCTTGTTTTGTTCATACCAAGCCCCCCTTTCCCTACAAAATTTTTCATTTTGGGGAGCGTGTCTCCAGGGGGGCGGGGTTTTCTAAAGCAACCCTTTGATTTGCCGCGTATCAAGAGCTGATTATAGAAGATATGTTTGAATTAATATATTGACAGAGAGGTGCTTATAGAGTCAATTGTGTCCAATAAGACATAACAGAATATTGCCTATAAAACCTGGCGGCTTCCAGCCAAGAAGGAGGAACTAATGCCTAACAAGAAAACTGCGCTCGCTTTTGTAGCCTTGATCTCCTGTTTGATCCTGAGTATGGGCGGCCCGGCCCTGGCCGGCGACGTTCTGAAGATGGCCTCCACAACTTCCACGGCCAACACCGGGCTCCTGGATTTCCTGGCCCCCATGTTCCAGAAGGACACGGGTATTGAACTCCAGTTTGTGGCCGTGGGCACGGGCAAGGCCCTGGCCCTGGGCCAGAACTGCGACGTGGACGTGCTCCTGGTCCATGCCCCGGCCACGGAAAAGAAATACGTGGCCGATGGGTTCGGAGTGGACCGCAAGGAGGTTATGTACAACGACTTTGTGATCATCGGCCCCAAGGACGACCCGGCCAAGGTCAAGGGCCTGACCGTCATCGAGGCCCTGGCCGCCATCGCCAAGAGCAAGGCCTCCTTTGCCAGCCGGGGCGACAACTCGGGGACCCACAAAAAGGAACTCTCTTTGTGGGCCTCGGCCAAGATGGCCGTGCCGGAGAAGGATTCCTGGTATGTCCAGACCGGGCAGGGCATGATCAAGACCATCAACGTGGCCTCTGAAAAGGCCGGATATACCATGACCGACCGGGGCACCTACATCAAGTACGCCGACACCCTCAAGGGAAATCCGCCCCTGGTGATCCTGGTGGAGGGCGACAAGGTCCTGTTCAACCAGTACAGCGTGATTCTGGTCAACCCGGCAAAGTGTCAGAACGTCAAGTCCGACTTGGCCAAGAAATTCTCGGACTGGATCACCTCCGAAAAGGTCCAGAAGGAGATCGGGGAGTTCAAGCTTTTGGGCAAGAAGCTGTTCATCCCCAACGCCAAGTAAGTCTCCCGCTCTCTGGCGGGAGATAAACGAGCCGGGCCGCTCATGGGTCCGGCTCGTTTCGGCTTTATAAAATAATGAGCGGCAGCCTGGAATACATTCTCTCCGGTTTTGAAAAAGCCGTTGACCTGCTGATTCACCTGGAACCGGAGACCTTTTCCGCGGTCCTGGCCACGGTCCAGGCCTCCAGCATGTCCATGCTGGCCAGCCTGGCCCTGGGCCTGCCCCTGGGTTTTGTGCTGGGGCAGACGGAGTTTCCGGGCCGGAGAACCGTCCGGACCATTGTGGACACCCTGCTGGCCTTTCCCACCGTGGTCATCGGGCTGCTGGTCTACACCTTTATCTCCCACCGGGGGCCCCTGGGCGGGCTGGAGCTGCTCTTCACCCTCAAGGGCATCGCCATCGGCCAGACCCTCCTGGCCCTGCCCATTGTGGTCGCCCTGACCGCGGCCGCGGTGGAGGGCCAGGACCCCAGGCTCAAGACTACCCTCCTGACCCTGGGCGCGGACCTGCGCCAAAGCGCCCGCTCCACCCTGTGGGAGGCCCGTTTCGCCGTCTTGGCTGCGGCTCTGACCGCCTACGGCCGGGTTGTCTCCGAGGTGGGCATTTCCATGATGGTGGGCGGCAACATCAAGTGGCACACCCGGACCATCACCACGGCCATCACCCTGGAGACGGGCAAGGGCGAGTTCGGCATGGGCATCGCCTTAGGCGTAGTGCTCATGGTCTTGGCCGCGATTGTCAACCTGGGCCTGGCCTTTTTGAAAAAGAGGTCCGAGTCGTGAACAGCCCGGCCTACCAGCTCAGCGGCCTGGTCCACCAATACGGCCCCAAGACAGCCCTGCTCCTGGATGAACTGAACATCGACCGGGGTTCCATTGTGGGCCTGGCCGGGCCCAACGGCAGCGGCAAATCCACCCTGCTGCGCATCCTGGCCCTGCTGGAGCGGCCCACCCAGGGGCGGGTGGTCTTCCTGGGCCAGGAGGCCGACTTTGAATCGGCCAGGCAGCGCCGGGAGGTGACCCTGCTTCTCCAGGACCCCTACCTGCTCAAGCGTACGGTGCTGGAGAATGTGGCCTACGGCCTGCGGGTCAGGGGCGACACGAATGGGCTGGAGAAACGGGTGGAGGAGGCCCTGGAATGGGTGGGTCTGGTCCCCGGGGATTTCATGGGCCGGTCCCATGGGGCTCTGTCCGGGGGGGAGGCCCAGCGGGTGGCCCTGGCCGCCAGGTTGATTCTCAGGCCCAGGGTCCTCCTGCTGGACGAGCCAACGGCCAGCGTGGACACGTCCTCGGCCCGGCTGATCAGAGAAGCCGCGCTCCGGGCCAGGCGGGAGCGGGGCTGCACCCTGGTCGTCGCCAGCCACGACCAAACCTGGCTGGAGGAGGTGGCCGACCAAACCTTTCATCTTCACGCCGGGCGGGTCGCCGGGGCGGGGCCGATAAACTTGATCCGCGGTCCCTGGCAGGAGCAGGAGAACGGCTCGGCCCTGAGGGAGCTGGACCCGGACAACCGGATCGTCTCCCCCGGGTTCATAAAACAGAATTCAACAGCCATGCTGGACCCGGGAGAGGTCTCCCTTCACTCCCGCCCCCCGCAGAACAGCCCAGGGTTCAATCTCCTCTTTGGCAAGATCATCAGCCTTAACCTGACCGACCACGGCTCCCTGGTCAGGGCCGGAATATCCGTGGCCGGCTTGGTATTCACCGCCTGCCTGGACCTGGAAGCCTTCAGTCGGTTGGGACTTAATCCCGGCGATCCGGTCTGGTTGACCTTTGAGGCCCAGGCCCTCAAATGGTTATAGCCAAGCTTTTTCAACACTCCCTTTCCCTGGCTTTATCTTTGGGCTAATATACCAAGCACCGGTTTTTGTTGCTTTCCATAAGGACCATAACCAGACGGAGCCGTATGAACTCCAACACTTCCTGTCCGGGTTTGCCGCCACTGAAAATTCTGCTTGTTGTTCTGTGCCTGTTTCTGGCCACGGCCTGCCAGGATACGGAACCGCCCCCGCCCCAGATCAGCGGCCCGGTGGAGCCGGCCTACGGCGACGCCATTGTTTCGGGCACCATCGGCGACGCCTCCAACCTGATCCCCTACATCGGCTCGGACGTCAGCTCCTCTGAGGTGACCGGTTTGGTCTTTGACGGGTTGGTCAAGCTGGACAAGAACCTGGAGATAGAGCCCAACCTGGCCGAAAGCTGGGAAATCAGCGAGGACGGGCTGACCATCACCTTCCATCTCCGCCAAGGGGTGAAGTGGCACGACGGGGAGCCCTTCACGGCCCAGGACTGTTTGTTCACCTACCAGTTCGTGACCGACCCCGATACGCCCACGCCCTATGCCGCGGATCTGATGCAGGTGGAGACGGCCCAGGTCCTCGATCCCTACACCTTCCGGGTCAAGTACAAAAGGCCCTTTTCCCGGGCCCTTTACGCCTGGCTGGGGGATATCGTGCCCAGGCATCTCCTGGAAGGGGTTAATGTCCGGGAGTCCCCCCTGGCCCGGCGCCCCATCGGTACGGGTCCCTACAAATTCGAGACCTGGAAGGCCGGCAGCTCCATCCAGCTTAAATACAACCCCGACTATTTCAGGGGTCGGCCCTATCTGGACCGGTACGTGATCAAGGTCATCCCGGACAGCGCCACCATGTTCCTGGAGCTCAAGGCGGGCAGCATCGACCAGATGGGGCTGAGCCCTCTCCAGTACGCCCGCCAGACGGACAGCAAGGAGTTCAAGGCCAGGTTCAACAAATACTGCTATCTGGCCTCCTCCTATCTCTATCTGGGCTACAACCTGCGCAACAGGCTTTTCCAGGACAAACGGGTCCGCCAGGGGCTGTCCCACGCCATCAACCGGGAGGAGATCATCGACGGGGTGCTCATGGGTTACGGCCGGCCGGCCACGGGCGGGTTCAAGCCCGGCACCTGGGCCTGTGATCCGAACATAAAGCCCGTGACCTTTGACCAGGACAAAGCCAGGGAGCTTCTGGCCCAGGCCGGGTGGAAGGACACGGACCAGGACGGAGTCCTGGACAAGGACGGCATTCCCCTGGCCTTTACCATCGTCACCAACCAGGGCAACTCCCAGCGGCTGAAAACGGCCATCATCATTCAGGAGCGGTTCAAGGAGGTGGGGGTCAAGGTCAAGATCAGGGCCGTGGAGTGGTCGGCCCTGCTAAAGGAGTTCATCGACAAGCAGAACTTCGAGGCCACCATCATGGGCTGGACTCTGCCCCTGGACCCGGACCCCTTTGCGGTCTGGCACTCCTCCAAGACAGAACCCGGCGGGCTGAACTTCATCGGCTACCACAACGAGGAGGTGGACCGCCTGATCCTTTCGGCCCGGGAGACATTCGACCAGGAGAAGCGCAAGGCGGCCTACTACCGCTTTCAGGAGATCATCCACGAGGAGCAGCCCTACAATTTTCTTTACGTTCCGGACGCACTGCCCGTGGTGGCCTCCCGGATTCACGGCATCGACCCGGCCCCGGCCGGAATAGGCTATAACCTTATCAAGTGGTTCGTGCCCAAGCAGCTCCAGAAATACCACTACCAGCCCTGAGGCGGGTGAGATGTTTTTTTATCTGTTCAAAAGACTTTTGACCATGATCCCCCTGCTCCTGGGGATCACCCTGATCTCCTTTACGGTCATCCATCTGGCTCCGGGCAAGCCCACGGACCTGGCCCTGGACCTGAACCCGGCCGTGACCAAGGAGGTCAAGGAGAAGATGGAACGGCTCTACGGCCTGGACAAGCCGCTCCATGTGCAGTACTGGAACTGGCTGAAACGGTTGGCTGTGCTGGATTTCGGCAACTCGTTCGCCACGGACGGCCGCCCGGTTCTGGACAAGATCGGGGAGCGGCTGCCCATCACCATCACCATCAACTTGCTCTCCATGGCCCTGATCATGGCCGTGGCCATTCCTTTGGGCATCGCCTCGGCCACCCGGCCCCATTCCCTGTTCGACCAGGCCACCACGGTCTTTGTGTTCGTGGGCTTCGCCATCCCCACCTTCTGGCTGGCCCTGCTGCTGATGATTCTTTTTGGGCTGGAGCTGAACTGGCTGCCCATCTCCGGCCTGACCTCCTACAACTATGATCAGTTGGGGCCGTTCATGCAGGCCTGGGACCGGGTCCAGCATCTGATCCTGCCGGTGCTCATCTCCGCATTCGGCGGACTGGCCGGAATGAGCCGCTACATGCGGGCCAACATGCTGGAGGTGATCCGCCAGGATTACATCACCACGGCCAGGGCCAAGGGCCTAAAAGAGCGGGTGGTCATCTACAAGCACGCCCTGCGCAACGCGCTCATGCCGGTGATCACTTTGCTGGGCCTGTCCGTGCCCGGGCTCATCGGCGGGTCGGTGATCTTCGAATCCATCTTCGCCATACCCGGCCTGGGGCAGCTGTTCTACCAGGGGGTCATGTCCCGGGACTATCCCCTGGTCATGGGCGGGCTGGTCATCGGCGCGGTGCTGACCCTGCTGGGCAACCTTCTGGCCGACCTCTCCTACGCAATCGTGGACCCCAGGATCAGGGTGAAGTAAATGCCTAGCGGAACCTTGGCTCAAGAAACCTGGCGCAGGTTCAAGACCAACAAGCTGGCCATGGCCGGCGCGGTGGTGGTCCTGTTTTTGTTCGTCATCTCCATTCTGGCCCCCCTGGTCTCACCCCACGACCCCAACCAGTTCCACCTCAAGCGGGTCTTGGAATCCCCCTCCTGGGACCACCTCCTGGGCACGGACGAGCTGGGCCGGGACGTCCTGGCCCGGATGATCTACGGGGCCCAGATCAGCCTCAAGGTGGGGTTTGTGGCCGTGGGCATCGCCACCCTGATCGGCATCGTCCTGGGGGCCCTGGCCGGGTATTACTCGGGCTGGGTGGACGCGGTGATCATGCGCCTGGTGGACATTATGCTCTGCTTCCCGGCCTTTTTTCTGATCCTGGCCGTGATCGCCCTGTTGGAGCCCTCCATCTGGAACATCATGATCGTCATCGGGCTGACCTCCTGGATGGGCGTGGCCCGGCTGGTCCGGGCCGAGTTCATGGGCCTGAAGAACCGGGAGTTCGTGTCCGCGGCCAGGGTTCTGGGGGCCAGCGACTACCGGATCATCTTCCGCCACCTCATGCCCAACGCCATGGCCCCGGTCCTGGTCTCGGCCACCCTGGGCGTGGCCGGAGCCATCCTCACCGAATCGGCCCTGTCATTTCTGGGGATCGGGGTCCAGCCGCCCACGCCTTCCTGGGGCAACATCCTGACCGCGGGCAAGGACAACATCGAGGTGGCCTGGTGGCTCTCGGTCTTTCCGGGGTTGGCCATCCTGGTCACGGTCCTGGCCTACAACCTCCTGGGCGAGGGGCTGAGGGAGGCCCTGGATCCCAGATTGCGGGAATAGATGTCCGGTCCGCCCCCCGGAAAAGCCGGGCGGCCGGGCCTGGAGCTGACCTGGCTGGGCGCGGCCGGGTTCAGGGTCAGGACCGGGGAGAATGTTTTCCTGATCGACCCCTTTGTCAGCCGCAATCCCCGGGCCCGGCCTATCCAGGAACTGAAACCCGGGGACATCCGGGAAGGTCGCCAAATATTCATCTCCCACGGCCATTTCGACCACATCAAGGACATCCCCCAAATCGCCGCCAGTCTGGGGGCCAAGGTCTTTTGCCACCCCACCCAGGCCCGTTCCCTGGTCCGGGACGGGTTGGCCCCAAGACTGATCATGATGGTGGAACAGGACGGGCAACGCTTTGATTTCGGCTCGTTTTCGGCCCAGGCGAACTACAGCCGCCACATCAAATTCGACCTGCGCCTGGTCCTCTCCACCCTGGCCCGCATAAACCTCCGTTTGCCGGGTCTTCTGCCCCTGACCCGCTGCTATCCGCCCGGTCAGGTTCTCACCTGGAAGTTCGATCTTCCGGGCCGGTCCATCCGCCATCTGGGCTCGGCCGGATCCACCCGGAAGGAGCTTGCCGTGCTGGCCGAGGAAGAGACGGACATCCTGCTTCTGCCTCTTCAGGGCCACACCCGGATCTGCCGGATCGTCCTGGAATTTATTTGGGCTCTGAGACCCAAAACCGTTATCCCTCACCACCAGGACGATTTTTATCCTCCCATCTCCCGGATGGTGGACATCGGACCTTTTCTGGAGGAATTAAATCGTGAGTTTCCGCAGCTTGAAGTAATCACGCCCCGGATCAACCAACCGATCAGATTATGAACCCCGCCCCAAAGGAGGCCGGATGATCACTCGCAATGTTGAGGATGAAGAGGTAAAGGCCACATTCTACCAGGCTCACGGCGGAGCCCTGGCCAGGATGATAATCACCGCCCCGGACCTGCGGGGCATGGATTTCCTGGCCCACGCCGTCCTGGCCCCGGGCAAGGAGATCGAGGCCCACGTGGACCCCTACGAGGAGATCTATTTTGTGCTGGAGGGCCAAGGGCTCATGAGCGTGGGCCAGGAAAGCCGGGAGGTGGGGCCCCTGGACGCCACCTATCTCCCGGCCGGGATACCCCACGCCCTGCTGAACATCGGAGACCAGGACCTGGTTATCCTGGTGGTGGCCGCCCCGCCCATCCGGGACTTATAGTAAGAATCAAAAATACGTTCCGTATTTTTAACGGACCGCCGGGACAAAAGCGTGGTTCTGTCCCGGCTCACGGTCGCTTTGCGACCGGCGGCCCGATACCGGCCCGCTTAGAGCGATTGTCGCTCAAAACATATTTCTGACAATCGCTCTAATCCGGCAGAGGGGGGAATGATGGCGGACATGGTACGCGATGTGGCCGTTCTCATCTTTGACGACGTGGAGATCCTGGATTTCTGCGGGCCCTTAGAGGTTTTTTCCGTGGCCGGCAAGGCCGCCGGAGATGAACACTTCCAGGTCTTTACCGTGGCCGAGAGCAAGTTCCCGATCCGCACCGCCAATGGGCTCAGCGTGAATCCGGATTACGCCCTCGGGGACTGCCCCCAGGCCCGGGTCCTGGTCATTCCGGGCGGGTGGGGCTCCAGGGCGGCCATGCAGAACCCGGTTATCCTGGACTGGCTGAACCGGAACGCGGATCAGGCCGAAGTGGTCATGTCGGTCTGCACCGGGGCCCTGATCCTGGGCCGGGCCGGGCTTTTGGACGGCCTGGCCGCCACCACCTTTCACACCGCCTTCGATCTGCTGGCCCAGGCGGCCCCCCGGACCGAGCTGCGGCCTGGGGAGCGGTTCGTGGACAACGGCAAGGTGGTCACCTCGGCCGGGATCTCGGCCGGAATCGACGCGGCCCTGCATGTGGTGGGCAGGCTCACGGACCAGGAGACGGCCCGCCAGACTGCGGAGTATATGGAATATCGCTGGGAGGAGTGAGGGAAAATCTCTAGGCCCTGGTCCGGCCCTCCAGGGAGGCTTTCAGGCTGTCCGGATCGGCGTACTCCAGATCCGAGCCCAGGGGCAGGCCAAAGGCGATCCGGCTGACATTGACCCCTTTGTCCCGCAGCAATTCGGTCAGATAGGTGGCCGTGGCCTGGCCCTGGGTGGTGGGGCTGGTGGCCAGGATGACCTCCCGGACCTGGGCATCCGCGACCCGGCGCAGAAGTTCATCCACCCGCAGATCGGCCGGACCCACGTTGTCCAGAGGCGAAAGCAGCCCGCCCAGGACATGGTAGCGGCCCTTGAACGAGCCGGCCCGCTCCACGGCGGCCACCTCGGCCGGGCCCTGGACCACGCAGATAAGGGCCGGGTCCCGGCTGGGGTCGGCGCACAGGGAGCAGGTCTCCTGGTCGGTCAGATTGAAACAGACCGGGCAGGGGTGGACCTCGGCCTTGGCTTTGGTCAGGGCCGCGGCCAGGTCCCGGGCCAGGCCCCGCCTGTCCCGCAGGGTAAACAGGGCCAGGCGGGTGGCGGTCTTGGGCCCTATCCCCGGCAGCCGGGACAGGGCGCTGATAAGTCTTTCCAGGGCCGGAGGGTAGACCGACAATTTACATCAATCCGGGGATGCTGAGGCCGCCGGTGAGTTTTTTCATCTCGTTCTGGACCATCTCCCGGGAGCGGTTCAGACCCTCGTTGACTGCGGCCAGGATAAGATCCTGGATCAGTTCCGGGTCCTCGTCCTTGAGGATCTCCGGCTCAATGGCCAGGGAGAGGACTTCCTGCTTGCCGTTGACCATGACCGAGACCATTCCGCCGCCGGAGGCGGCCTCCACTGTCCTGTGGCCCAGCTCCTCCTGCAAGGCGGCCATCTTGGCCTGGAGCTGCTGGGCCTGTTTGACCATGTCGGTTAATCCCTTCATCCTACCTCCGAATACTTATTACTTGGCCGGTTTGATCTCCACCAGGCTGGCGTTGAACAGATCCACGGCCTCTTTTATCTGGGGATCGTTCAAGGCGGCCTGTTTGGCGGAGTTGGCCTTGTTATCTGTTTTTTGGTGGCCCGCCCCCTGGGGCTTGAGGAGCAGTTTCAGTTTTAGGGGGCGGCCGAAGAAGGCGGCCACGGCCTTTTCCAGTTCTTTGCGCCGTTCCGGATCGCTCAGAAAATCAAAGGAAGATCCGTTTCGGATCAGCAGTCTGTTGCCTTCCAGGCCCACCGGCTTGACCTTCTGCAGCAGGGCCATGAGGCTGGGTTTCAACCCTCTTACCCCGGAGACGAATTCGCCCCAGTCGGCCACCGGGTCCTTGAGGTCGTATCCGCTCTCCAGGGCCTGGTCCTCCTCGTCCGGCTCCAGGGCCTCCTCCTCCATGGAGAGGGCCGGGGGGGGCGGTTCGGGCCTGGTTTGCTGTGGCTGGACAGGGGGCCGTCTTTCCGGCTCCTCTTCGCCCCAGCCGTTCTTGAGGCTGTTCAGCTTAATCAGAATTTCGTCCAGGCCGACCACGGGGATCATATGGCAGAGCTTGAGCAGGGCCAGCTCTACGGCGATGCGGGGCTGGGTGGCCGCCTTAAGCATCCGTTCCGAATCGATCAGCCCCTGGAGGCAGAGCTGGAGCGTCTCGGCCGTGACAGATCCGGTCTGGTGGGAGAGGACTTCCACCTCGGCCGGGCTGAGGCCCAGGGTCTGGCCTCCGGCCTCGGGGTCCACCTTGAGCACCACCAGGTTGCGGAAGTGGGTCAGCAGCTCCTGGTAGAGGGACCGCAGATCATATCCCCCGACCGCTATTCCGGAGATGCAGGAGAGCACCCCGGCCCCGTCCGATTGGAGCACCGCCTGGGCGATGTCGCTGATGAGCTGGGGCTCGATGAGCCCCAGAACCTGGCGCACCGCCTCCAGGTCGATACTCTCGCCGGAAAAGGAGAGGGTCTGGTCCAACAGGGAGAGCCCGTCCCGCATGGAACCCCGGGCCGCCCTAGCCAGGGCCGCGGCCGCCTCCGGGGTGAGGTCGAGTTTCTCGTTTTCGGCGATGTGGAGCAGATATTCTCCCACCTGGCCGGGAGGTATGGGCCGGAAATTGTAACGCTGGCAGCGGGAGAGGATGGTGGCCGGGACCTTGTGGACCTCGGTGGTGGCGAAGATGAAGACCACATGCTCGGGCGGCTCCTCCAGGGTTTTCAACAGGGCGTTGAAGGCCCCCTTGGAGAGCATGTGGACTTCGTCGATGATGTAGACCTTGCGCTTGGAGCCGGCCGGAAGGTACTGGGCGTTCTCCCTCAGGTCCCTGATCTGGTCCACGCTGTTGTTGGAGGCCCCGTCGATCTCCATGACGTCCACGGAGCCGCCCTCGTTGATCTCCACACAGGAGGCGCAGACGTTGCAGGGCGCCTCCTCCACAGGACCGAGGCAGTTGATGGCCTTGGCCAGAATGCGGGCGGCCGAGGTCTTGCCCACCCCCCTGGTGCCGCTGAACAGAAAGGCCTGGGCCAGGCGCCCGGTGACCAAAGCGTTTTTCAGGGTCCGGGTCACGTGTTCCTGGCCGATGACCTCTTCAAAGGTCTGGGGTCTGAGGCGTCTGGCTAATACAAGATAGGACATCATCCAAATATAGCCCAGATGACCGGTTTGAGGGGCAGAAAAATTAAGAGGACGGTTCCGGAAAGCCGGAGGAAACCATCTGAACGGGGTATTTGTTTAATCCCCCCAAGGGGGTTTAATTCCCCGCGGCTTGCCGCGAGTACAAGAGCCGTTTTCCCCTGCCATACCCCGCTGCTTGCTGCGGGGTGGTTGATTATTGTTGATACCCAGCCAATATACGGGCCTTCTGTATCAATACTAATCCGGCTGCCGGGCCTGGGAACGTCTTTTACGGGAGACGAAAAAGCTGACGGTCAGGAATATGATTCCCAGAACAAAAGTCAGGACAGCAAAGGCCGCCGCCAGCATGTCGGTGTCAAAACCGCAGGCGGCATCGGTCAGGATTCCTTGCGCGGCCAGTTGGGGGTTGGGCTCGACCATATATCTGGAACCGCAGATTTTTTTGGCGAGGAACGTTGATATGGCCAGCCCGCTGATCTTTTCGACAAGGCTGAAGCAGAGCGATACACAGATGGCGGAAAGGCCTATGGTCCGCGTTAGGGAGCGCGGTTTTTCCGGGGAAGTCATTTCCATATGCCGGGAGGATGTCTTTTTTGAGAAACTGGAGTGGCGGAGAGAGAGGGATTCGAACCCTCGGTACACCTTTTGGGCGTACACACGATTTCCAGTCGTGCACCTTCAGCCGTGCTCGGTCATCTCTCCGCAAAGAACGCCGGGCGACCCGACGACGGGACCCGGCTTCCCGGTTCCGCCCTTGCCGCCCGCAATCGCGGCAGGTTTCCCTGCATTACCAATCAAGAGGCAAATGTATTCGTTAGGTCTCCAGATGTCAAGCCAGAATGGCCGCCAATGGGAACAAGAGGGCCGGTTTCGGAATGGGGATATGGGACGGGAGGGCCTGGAACGGATGAGCGGAAGTACCGGCGACTGGGGGCGGAAATATTGATGCGGACGGGCGTTGCCGACAATATGCCCAGAAAAAGTACATAATAATGGAGCTTGACATATCAAAACTGGAGATACAAAAATGGGACTAATAAGTGGGCTGCAGATCTAGTTGTTTACGGCCGGATGAAACAATGGGGGCAGGGGGGGACTTATGTCCAATGACGGCTTGAATAATCACGGTCAACCGTTAAATAGGATGTTCAACCGCAGGCGGCGCGAGGACAGAAACACGGACGAGCTGATAGGGTTGGCCAAGGGGATAGCCGCGGATGGGGTGGTGAACCAGGCCGAGGCCGAGTTTTTAAGCGGATGGCTGGAGCGCAACGCCGAACTAAGGGATACTTGGCCGGTCAATATCCTTTATGACCGAATAGACGATATGCTTTGCGACGGTTGCCTGGACCAGGATGAGCAAGCTGAACTACTGGATCTTCTACATCAGTTTACCGGCCAGAACCCGCCCGCGGCCATGTTGGAAAATTGGTCTTCAAAACTTCCCTTTGATCAGCCTATGCCAAAAATTATTTTTGAAGACAGGACGTTCTGCTTTACCGGAAAATTCATATCAGGTTCCAGAGATGACTGCCGGCAGGCGGTTGCGTCCAGAGGGGGGCGGTTTGCCGGCGCGCCCAGCAAAAAGGTCGATTATCTGGTTATCGGAATTTTAGGTAGCGAGGACTGGGCCCACACCAGTTACGGGCGAAAGATAGAAAAGGCCATGGCCCTAAAGAGAAAAGGACACGGGATAATGGTAGTATCTGAGGATCATTGGGTTAATTGCGTTTATGAACCCGATCAAGGTTAGCCCAAATCCGCAAGGCCAGCTTAATCCAACTCGATACCAACCCCAACCCAAAGGATTTTGCCCCATGGCCTTTATCGACCCCGCCAAGCCCTTGGCCACCTGCTCCCCCCCCACCTGCGACAGCTGTCCGGTGGCGGGCAAGATCCAGTGCCACTTCCGCCCCCTGGACCTGATTCTTTTCCTGATCCTCTGTCTGCCCGGTTTCCTGCTGGGCGGAAGGGCCGTCTTAAACGGGGGAGGGTGGTGGTTTGCGCTGTGGTTGGCCATTATCCTGGCCTTTTTCGGGACCGTGGAGATACGGGTCATGTGCTCCCACTGCCCCCATTATGCCGAGCACGGAAGATTCCTCTCCTGTTGGGCCAACCACGGCTCGCCCAAGCCTTGGAAGTATCGCCCCGGCCCCATGTCCTTTGGGGAGAAAGTTGTGTTTCTGGGCGGGTTCGTGCTGGTCTGGGGTTATCCTTTGGTTTTTTTCATCGACCTCGAAAGATGGTTTGAGCTGGGGCTCTATGCGCTCTGCGTGCCCGGTTTTTTCATGACCTTGAAGGTGTTCTACTGCACCCGTTGCATGAACCTGGCCTGTCCCCTGAACGGGGTGGAGCCGGAGGCGCGTCAGGAGTTTTCGGAAAAAAATCCCCGGGTCAAAGAGGCTTGGAAAATGTGAACAGACGCCGGGTGGAGACCCGCTTTTAATGGAGGATGGCATGGAAGACGGCAGAGCAGGCCGAACAGTACCCTTGGTGGTGGACGACCGTAAGGAGCTTCCGGAATTCCGGATGACCCGCCTGACCTACTTCACCATTGAGAGCGAGCCCGGCTTGGGAGGCGCAGGCCGGGAGGAAGAAAAGCTTTGGAACCTGAGCAACGAAAGATTCCAGGTGCCCTTTTTGTTGAACTCCATGTCCGGAGTGATCCTGGGGCCGGTGGACGGCTCCGGGCTCTTTCTCACAGCGGCATCGATCGAGGAGACCTTTGACCGGATAGAAGCCCAGCCTTCCTTTTATGTTGACGCCAACGATCTGTGGCTGCCCAATTTCCTGTTCGAGAAGATGCCGGAAAGGGGAGGGGTGTACCGGGCCGGATATCCCTTGTTCCGGCAGGCCCTGTATTTCAGGGCGGATATGGTTGACCACGACGGATTCTTGGACATGTGCCTGGAGCTGTCCGCCCAACTGGCCTATTCCGAGGGGGAGACCGCCGCTTTCCAAAGCTGGGAGGCGGGCCAGATCGAGGAGGCGATTAAAAATTATCACGACAGGCCGGAGATGGCTCTGAAGTACAGGGAGGAGTGAGCCATGAGCGAACTGCGGGTTACCCTGATAGACGTGGGTTGGGGCGATTCGATTCTGATCGAGTCTCTGGATGAAAACGGGAAATGGCATTACGGCCTGGTGGATTCCAACGACACCACCTATCTGCGCTCCTCCTTCATTTTCTTAAAAAAGCATTTTAAAAAAAGAAAAATCGACCTCTCCGCCCAGGGGCCGATTTTCGAATTCGTGCTCCTGAGCCACGGCCACGACGACCACGGCCAGGGCCTCAAGGGGATCATCAAGGAGTTCGGCACCGAAAAATTCTGGTACCCCAAGTCAACCAGCTGGTCCAGCCAGACCAACCTTCTCAGATACGCAAACAGGTCCACCCGGGTCGGCTTTCATCAATCGCTGGACAAAACCAAAATTGTACCGGCTTTGGGCGAGGTGGATATTTCAATCCTCTGGCCGGAGTACAACCGGATAGACCGACATAACGAAAACAACAACTCCGTGGTCCTTGCCCTGGAGCTGGGCGGGGTCTCCTTTGTTCTCACCGGAGACGCCGAGGAGGAGGTTTGGAGCCGCATCGCTTCACAGCTGCCCGCCAACACAAGATTTTTCAAGGTGCCCCACCACGGCTCGGTTAACGGAACATTCGATTCCCAGGGCAACGAGACCTGGTCGGCCCGGCTGACCCAAAGCCCCGCCCTGGGCATCAGCAGCCACCCGATGCGGTTTTCCCATCCGGATAAACAGGTGATCGACCTTTTCCGCAACAAAGCCTGGCCACTATATCGCACGGATGAGAATTATCACCTGACCTTTATGACCGACGGAACGGATGTGAAGGTGAAATACTCCCATGTTTGAGACAAACCCGCGCCCGACACTCGCGGCCTACTTACAGGGCTTGTACTCCACCTTTATCTCGAACTGGACCGGCAGGACGATGATCCCGTTGACGCCGTAATCCTCACAGCATTGGTAGCACGAGGGCTTGCCGTCGATGTCTTTTTTGGCCCGGTAGCAGGCTTCGCTCTTGAATCCCAGGCTTACTCTCCCGGCTTTTTCCACCTTGATCGACTGGGAGCTTTTCCCCCAGTCGCGGACTCCGAAGTAATAATCCCCGGCGCTCATGTGGCCGGACTTGATCGCCCCCCCCGGGCTCGACCAGTGGACCGAAGAGATGAACCTGTTGGCCCCGTAGCGGTGGTTGCTCATCCGGTGCTTCGATCCCCCCACCCTGGTGCTGATCCTCAAAGTGCCGGGACCGGGGAGGGTAAGGTTAAAGCTCTTGGCGAGGGGCGTCTTTTTCACTCCCGCAGCCGTGGCGGATTCCTCTGAACGGCCCGTGAATTTCGCCAGTTCGGCAAACTCGCAATCTTTCAGGTCCGGCTTCGGCGCCGGGGTTGTGGACGGCGGCGGAGGTACCGCATTTTTCCGGGGTTTGAGGGATACCGTCACCTCATGGATGCGGCCCTGGTCCAGGGTCAGGCTGCGGCGGTGCCCCTGAAATCCCGGAGCCGTGACCAGAAGATGGTATTTGCCCGGAGGCAGGTCGTCGAACAAGGCCTCGGCCGGTTCGCCGGAAACATCCTGGCGCCATTGCTCGGCCTCGGCCTGGGCGGTCTTTCTCTCGGCCGTGAGAACCGCCGTGGCCTTGGGGATGGGGGCGGCTTGGTTCCGGTTCGCCAGGGCCACCTTTAACCCGGCCAGCTCTGAAAAAAGCCGGAACATAAGGCGTGGGTTTGCCCCTGGTTTAAGCTCCACCTCCTGCTTAAGAGGCTGGTACCCGGCCAGCAGGGAGGTCAGGCGGTACCGCCCCGCGTCCAGGCCCTTAAATTCTGCCTGGCCGTTTACTCCGGCCCGAAGGGCCTGGGAGTCGGTCGCCGCGTCCAGGGAGACCAGGGAGAGGCGGGCCCCCGGCAGGGGCTTCCCGGTCCGGCCGTCCAGGACGTAGCAGGTCACCTGGGCCGGGCGGAGGTAGACCGTAAACCAGTGGAACCCGGCCCATTCCACATTGGTTCCGCTGGCGTACTGGGCCCGGCCCTTGGTCTTTATCCCGATCCGGTTGGGCCCCTCCTCCAGGGGAACCTGGATGATCCTGGTGCCCGGAACATATCCGGCCTTTCGCAAAGCGGAGACTTTCTTGGCCGGCTTCTGCCCGGCCTGGGCCGACAGGGCCGCCGCATCCTCCATGACCAGCACATTTGTCACCCTGAGCACGCTGGGGGCGTTGTGCTTAAGGCTGAACCATAAGTTGCGGTGCCCGCTTACCAGGCCGTCGGCCAGCTGACCGATGACCTTTTTTTGTTTATCGTATACATCGAATTCATATTCCGGGAAATAGCCGCGCCCGATCCGTCCGGATTCAAACTCCTGCCACAGCTTATCTATCTTCTTATAGTTGGCGATTACGTCCTGCCCGGCGTAGAGGATCACCTCGTATTTGGTGGAATGACCTTTTTCAATGGCCTCGGCATTGGCCGCGCTCTCGTAGGGTTTGAAACGGCCCTCCGTAAACTCGATGCTCCGGAAATCCCAGAAGGAGTAATTGGGGTCATAGGCGTAGATCAGCCCCTTGTCTGCGTCGATGCCGGTGGCCAGAATGGCGTGGCCGTGCCATTTTCCCGTGGCCGCATCGAACCGATCCACAAATACGGTCTGGGGCTGACCGGTGAGTTTCAGGGCCAGATAAAAGGATTTGAAGGTCAGAAAATCGAACAGGCCCGGCCTGGCCTGGCGATGATTGTCGTAATAGCTCTGGACCTGGGCGGGCAGGTAGGAAGAGTTCTCCTGGACCATGGCCGCAAATTTGACGGCCCGGTTGTCGTCCCAAGGATATTCCGGGGTGGTGTG
Organism: Desulfarculia bacterium; assembly: GCA_963662305.1. Taxonomy (GTDB): domain Bacteria; phylum Desulfobacterota; class Desulfarculia. Next base: position 2,394,382 of record OY759352.1, read on the forward strand.
GGGCCAATCCAGCCCGTCCATGAAGGCCAGAAAAAGATCGCGGTTGTTATCCCGGCCGGCCTTGTTCACATAATACCAGGCCGCGCCCACAGCCATGCCGGCGCAGATGCCGCCCGGCGAGGTGAAGGCCCCGTAATTTTTGAAGGGCCAGTTGTCCTTGCCCGGCCGGAAGTCGGTCTCCACCCTGCCCGCAATCTCGGCGTCGGCGATTATGGCTACGAAAAACATGCTGAAATGTTTGGTTACGGCGGTCAGGTTCCGGGGCCCTACCTTGACCACTGGCAGGCCAGAAAGAGCGCCTGTGTCCGGATCGTAGAAAAAGGGCATGGCAAAGTATCCGTCCGGGATGCGGCAGGGGATATCCAGGGTTATCAGCTCCTTGGCATATCCGCCGCCGTTGTCCACCTCAATCAGAGGGGTCACGGCCCTGACTCCGGGAGGCAGCCTGAGCTTTTCCGGGATGGGCCGCCATGACACGGCAAAGGTCGACTGGTCGGGAAAGGCCCCGGCCGGGATCTGGATGCTGAATCCGTGGAGCGGGTCGCCGGGCCGGTCTATCCTGACCAACCCGCCCTTTCCGGGTATCTCCGCCTTGACCAGGGGCTGTCCGGTCTCGGCCGGGTGGGGGCGGGGCAGGGGAGCGGGCTTGGGGCCGCGGCTGTCCGCCCGGCTGATGACCACCGCATCCAGTAGAGCCGCGGCCGGGGTGGTCTGGGCCTTGATTATCTTCAGGTTGTGGCAACCAGCCTCCAGATCCACCGTGGCCGCCCTGGTCCAGCCCCAGAGTTCTCCCCCCTGGCCGGTGTGGGCCTCTATGGGGCCGAAGGGGCTGCCGTCCACCTCCACCATGACGCTTCGGGTCCGGGGGGCGTGCTTGGCGTCGTCGAAGTCCTTAAGCCAGATATGGTAGCGGCCCTTGCGGGCCAGGCTGAAGTTGTACATCAGCCATTCGTCGCCCTGGGACAGATACCAGTACCCTGTTCCGGAATGGGGATAGGAGCTGTGGAGGCCTGAGCCCCGGCCCAGGAGATAGCGGTTCACCTCCTTCTCCGCCTCCAGCCTGAGCCCCTGGGGTTCGGCCGGCTGTCCCGGAGCCGGGACGGCCCACAGAAGAACCAGGAGGCAGGCCAGGGCGGCCCATTTTTTCATCCCGACCCTGTTCGCTTTTGATCCGCACAACATGTTCGCACCCCCCGACCCCTGCTCTTCCAAGGCGAAGAGAATGTTTTCTCTTGCCAGGTCCTGGCGATAGAGCTTATCCCCAACAGGGTCTTGCCTTATTTTGCCGCCCCCGGCTCAATCATCCCCTTGGCAGGTTAACCGTTGCCCTTGTCGGGGTATAGCTTGGCCAGGCACTCCGGACATATGCCGTGGCTGAATTCCGCTTCTGAGTGCTGGCGGATATACTTCTCCACCTGGTGCCAGTTTCCCTCATCGTCGCGTATTTTCTTGCAGTTGGCGCAGATGGGCAGCAGCCCCCGCAAGGTGTTGACCTGGTCCAGGGCTTTTTGTAACTGGGCGGTTCTTTGATCCACGGTCTTTTCCAGGCCCTCGTAAGTCTCTCCGAGTTCCGAGGACATTTTGTTGAAATCCCGGGCCAGCAGGTTCCACTCCCCAGGAAAATCGGGCTCAAGCTGTTCGCCCAGATGTCCTTCTTCCAGGGTAATCCTGGTGGTCTGTTTCCGCATCCGCTCCAGAGGTTTGGCGAACAGGAGCTGGTTGAGAATCCAGATCAGCAGACCCACGGCCAGCAGGACCCCGGCGATGCCCAGGGCCAGGTTTTTGGTAAAGCGATCCGCCCCGGCAAAGGCCTGGTCCAGGGGTATGCGGATGGAGATGGCGGAGACAACCTCTCCTTCATGCCGGTTGAAGCTGCGCTCCGCTCCGAAAATGTTCACCATCTCTGAAGGAGCCGCCTGTGGCGTGCTGTGGCAGCGCAAACAGGCCTTTTCCATTACTTCGCCCCGGCGCAGAACAACGTAGAGCTTCTTACCCTTGATTTCCCGGACTCCGGTCTTAAGCTGCAATGTTTTGTCGGCGTTGATCTGCTCTATAAACTCTTTCTCATAGGAGTCGGCCTCGTTCTGGGGGTTCCGGGCGTTGACGGCGCACTCCTTGTAGTAGTAGCTGCTCTCTGAAATACCCTTGAAAATATTGTCGATACCCCTAACCGCGTAAGTGGAGGACATCCAGGACGGTTCAAAGTAGCCCGGCAGATCCAGCTGGTCGAGCAGTTCGAAAACCTTGGGTTTGAGCTGGTGGGAAAAATAGGTGTGGGTGGCTATGTTGCGATCTATGATTATACGGGCCTTATGCTCAGCCTCCTCCAGGGTTTGGCGCCGCATCTGGCTATCGACTATGAATACCAAAATGGCGGCCGCGCTCAGCAGAACCGCACCCACGGCCAAAAGATAGCGTGTGGCCAGTTTCATTTTAACGAACATTCTCATATCTTATCAATTATCATAATTTTCGTTCGCCTCGGCCTGTCCCTGTCTAAAGATTTCCGTTAAGAACCAAAAGATATAAAGCCGTCCTTCTCTGGTATATTTCTTCTGTGACCCAACCGTACTTATCCTCCGGCTACGGGCGGGCTTAAAACTCTTTCCAATTTTCAGGGAGTCAAATCGAGTTCAGAGTTTCATTCCCAAATATCCGCCGTCGAGACAGAGAAGCTGAAACCAGGTGGATCAACCCGGTCAAAACGTCATCCAGTTTTGCTCAAGACCCAGTTCCTCCACCGGGGATGCCGGTTAAGAGGTTTAAGGAATGCGTCCGGTTCAGCTCCCCTATATACACAAAGCGTATAATTTATCTACAATTATATTTTCAGTTGCCGCCCCTGTCAAACCCGGTTCGAACGATAACCGCTGTTGTGGACCGGCCCGGCGTCTGTCTTTGAAAAAAACGTAAGGTGTAAATCTTCCGTTCCACCGGGGGCAGAGTCAATAGTGGGTTGACGCGGCTGCGAAAGGCCGGCTAAGTTTCTACTCTGCGCAGAAGCGGATATGTCGGCCGCCTGGGAAAGAGTACAGTTCTTTTTCGCACGGCGGAAGGGTGTTTCTCATAGGTCCTGTTTTTCAACCAGGTAAAATCGAAACTGGAGTGTGCTCATGAGGTTTGAAGGCAAGGTGGCCCTGGTTACGGGCGGGGCCAGCCAGGTCGGCCGGGCTCTCAGCCTGGCCCTGGCCCAAGAAGGGGCGGATTTGGTTGTTTGGGATGTTGATCCGGCCAGGGAGGAGACCTGCGCCCAGGCGGAAAACATGGGTCGCCGGACTTTGTCCTTCCCGGTGGATGTCTCGGATTGGGATCAGGTTTCCGCCGCAGCCGAAGCCGCTCTCGCCCGTTTCGGCCGGGTGGATATCCTGGTCAACAATGCCGGAATCTGTCAGACCGCAACCATAGAGGAGATAACCCCCCAGGAGTGGGACCGGGTTCTGGATGTTAACCTCAAGGGGGTCTTTCTCTGTTCCAAGGCGTTCATGCCCGCCTTTAAAGAACAGCGGCAGGGCAAGATAGTAAATATGTCCTCCATCGCCGGCAAGGTGGGTGGTATCGCCGTGGGAGCCAACTATTCGGCCTCCAAAGCCGGGGTTATCTGTTTCACCAAATCCCTGGCCAAGGAACTGGCCCCCTACGGGGTAAACGTAAACGCTGTGGCGCCTGGGGTTATCGACAACCCCATGGGCTGGGGGCTTAGAGGCGGGCTGGAGGCCATGCTGCCCCTGATTCCCCTGGGCCGGGTGGCCACCAACCAGGATATTGTCCAGGCCGTGCTTTTCCTGGCCTCTGCTCAGGCCGATTTCATCACCGGCGAGCTGCTGGATGTAAACGGGGGGCAGGTGATGGATTGAGAAACGGACGGCTTGGCCGCACCCGTTATTGCAGAAGCGGTATCGGTCCTGTCGGGGCCGATACCGCTCCTCTTTATTATATAGGTTCAATTTATTTTAGACGCTGTTGACGCTTCCGGGCTTTCCTCCTCCGCCAACCAGCCCCCGCCCAGGGCCTTGTACATGACGATCAGATTAAGGGCGGCCTGGCCGTAGCTCTGGGAGAGCTTATCCTTAAAAGAGGCCAGGGACTGCTGGGTTTCCAGCACGTTCTCGAAGTCCGTGATCCCGCTTTCGTACTCCTGAAGAGCCAGACTGGCCGCCTCCTGGGCCGAGTCCACGGCCTTGGCCAGGAACTGCTGCTTCTGGATCTCCTTGGCCATGCTGGTCATAGCGTTCTCCACCTCTTCCACGGCCGTACGCAGGGCGGTCTGGTAGTCGATCAGGGCCTGTTCCTGCTGGGCGGTCTGGACCTGGATGCTCCCCTGTTTTTCGTCCTGGTTGAAGATGCTCCAGGAGAATCCCACTCCCAGGCCCACCGAGGCCGCATCGTCCGAGAAAAAGTCGATCAGTTCGGACGAGTCCAGGCCCAGGGAGCCGGTCAGGGTCAGCCGGGGGTAGAATCCGGCTTTTGTCGCGCCCACGCGGATGGTTTCCCCGGCCAGGCGGCGCTCCGCGGCCCTGATATCGGGCCGCCGTCGGATCAAGTCGGCCGGAACTCCCAGGTCTGTTTCGAGAGATCCCTGGGGGATCGGCCCGGGCGCGGTCAGCTCCTGGTTCAATTCTCCGGGCCAGCCGCCCAGAAGCACGGCCAAACGGTTCTTCATCTCCTCCACCCCGGACTCCAGGTCCGGTATCTGGGACCGGGTGGATTCCAGGCTGTAGGCGGCCTGCTCCACGTTCAGGGCCCCGGCCATGCCGGTCTGATACTTGATCTGGGTCAGCTCGGCGGTCTCCTGCTGCAGCTTCAAGGTTTCATGAGCCGCCTCCAGCCGCTTCTGATAGGTCCGCAAATCGATGTAGGCGGTGGCCATCTCGGCCGCCAGGCTGACCATGACGCCGTTGTAATCCTCCCGGGCTGCCTCGTAATCGGCCAGGACCGCCTCCATCTCCAGGCGGGTCCGGCCGAAGATGTCCGCCTCCCAGGAGACATCCAGCCCCAGGCCGTAGGACTCCGAGGCCTTCCACTCTCCGCCGAACCGGCTCTCGCTGAAACCGGCGGAGGCCGACAAGGTGAAGCCAGGCAGAAGATCCGCCCTGGCTATCAGCCTCTGAGCGCGGGCCTGCTTAACCCTGGCCACGGCCTCCCGCAGACTCAGGTTGCCGCCCAGGGCCCGCTGGACCAGACTGGTCAGCACGGGATCATTGAACCTGGTCCACCATTGGGCCAGAGATTCACGGCCGGTCCGGGCGGCCGGAGTCGTCTCCGGCGTACTATTCCAGGTCTGGGGCATCTGGATGTCCGGCCGGACGTACTCCGGCCCCACCTTGGCGCAACCGGACAGGAGAAGGGCCGCAGCCAGGGAGATGCCGGCAAGCGCGGCCGCCAAGCGGAAGCTGATAGGTCTGTTGGTCATGGGTCAATACCGCCTTTACTCGTGTCTCAGTGCTTCTATGGGGTCCAGGTGGGCGGCCTTGCGGGCCGGGAAAAAGCCGAAGATCATGCCCACGGCCGCGGAAAAGAAGAAGGCCAGGACGCTTACCCCGATGTTGAAGATCAGGGGCACGTCCAGGACTTTGACCAGGGCGTAGGATCCGGCCACGGCGATCATCAGCCCGATCACCCCGCCCAGGGAGGAGAGGACCATGGCCTCCACCAGAAACTGGACCATGACGTCTCTGTCCAAGGCGCCCACGGCCAGCCGGGTTCCGATCTCCCGGGTCCGTTCGGTCACCGAAACCATCATGATGTTCATTATCCCGATGCCGCCCACCAGAAGGCTCACTGCGGCCACCGCGCCCAGAAGTGCGGTCAGGACCTTGGTGGTGGACTGCATGGTGGAGACGATCTCGGTCATGTCGTGGATTCTGAAGTTGTCGTCTTCGTCCTTGCCGATGTGGCGGCGCTCTCTAAGCAGGGTCTCAATCTGGGTCTGGACGGGCGAGGTGCTGGCCCCGTCCCGGACCTTGATCTCGAACATCCGGATGTCTTGGTTGCCCGAGACGCGCCGTTGCAGGGTCCTCAACGGGACGATGATGATGTCGTCCTGATCCGAGCCCATGCCCGTGGTCCCCTTGGCGGTCAAGACTCCGATGACCTGAAGGGAGATGTTCTTGACCCGGATTCTTTTCCCCATGGCGTTTTCAGAACCGAAGAGTTGCTTATTAACGGTCTGACCGATGATGCACACGGCCAGCCCCGAGCGGGTCTCCCGGATGGAAAAGGTCCGCCCTTCGGTCACGTCCCAGTCCTTGACCGTGAAGTACTCGTTGTCCGTGCCCCGGATGGTGGTGGACCAGTTGGAGTTGCTGTACACCGCGATCCCCGAGGAGGTGGCCGTGGGAGCCACTCCGACCAGATCGGGCACCTCCCGGCGGACGGCCTCCAGGTCCTTGTAGGTGAAGGGCTTGGCGTTGGAAGGGCCGCCTCCCGGACCGCGGAACTGGCCGGGCCGGACCATGAGCAGGTTGGTGCCCAGTTTCGACATGTCCTCGGTCACCTTGGCCGTAACCCCGCCGCCCACCGTGACCAGGGTGATCACCGCAGCCACGCCGATGACCACGCCCAGAATGGTCAGGAAGGAGCGCAGCCTGTTTCGGCTGATCTCCCTGACAGCCAATAAAAAAGCGTTCCACAGCATCAGGCCGCCTCCTTGCCCGTGGTCTCCGAGTCTATCCGTCCGTCCAGGAACCGCACGATGCGGTGGGCGTAAGCGGCCATTTCCTCCTCGTGGGTGACCATGAGCACACTCAGGCCCAACTGCTCGTTGAGGGAGACGATCAACTCCATTATCTCCCGGCTGCGGGCCGAGTCCAGGTTTCCGGTGGGCTCGTCGGCCAGGAGAACCGCCGGCCGGCTGACCAGGGCCCGGGCAATGGCCACCCGCTGCTGCTGCCCGCCGGAGAGTTCGGCCGGGGAGTGCCCGGCCCTGTCCTGCAGGCCCACCAGCCTCAGGGATCGCAGGGCCTCCTGCCTTCTTTTGTACCGGGCCAACCCACGGTAGATCAGGGGCAGTTCCACGTTCTCCAGAGCCGAGGTCCGGTTCAGCAGGTTAAAGCCCTGAAAGACGAATCCCAGATAGTGTCTCCGCAACAGGGCCCGCTGGTTGCGGCTGAGTCCGCCCACTGAGACGTTCTGGAAGAGGTACTCGCCCTTGGTGGGCGTATCCAGGCAGCCCAGGATGTTCATGGCCGTTGATTTACCGGAACCGCTGGGTCCCATGATGGCCACGAACTCCCCCTGGTCGACGCTCAGGTCCACCTCCAGGAGGGCCGGCACCCGGACCGGACCGCGCCCGTATATTTTGGTGACGGACTTAAGCTGGATAATCGGTTCGCTCATTTGCCGGGCCCCTCCTGGCCGATGATGACTCTGGCGCCGGGCTGGATGTCATCGGAGATGATCTGGGTGTTTACTCCGTCGCTGGGGCCCACGGTGACCGGCTTGGGCACCGGCCGGTCGCCTTCCAGAATCCAGACCTTGGCGCTTTCCTTGTTCACGGTCTTATCCCCGTTGTTTTTCTGGGGCCGCTGTCGGCGGGACGGCCGGGGCATTATCTTGGAGATGAACCCCTGGTCGGATTTATTATCCGCCCCCTGGACCGTGGGCTCGGGCAGCGCCGGGCTGAAGCGCAGGGCCGAGTTGGGCGCCAGAACCGCGCCCTTGACCTCGATGGTCACGATATCCGCAGTGGCGGTCATGCCCGGCCTGAGCAGAAGGCTGGAGTTGTCCACCTCCAGGATGCAGTCGTAGGTGATCACGCCGTCGTTTTCCTGGGGAGCGAACCGGACCTGGGTGATCTGGGCCGGAAATTTCTTGGCCGGGTAGGCGTCCACCACAAAGGTGGCCCTCTGACCTTCCTTGACCTGGCCCACGTCGGCCTCATCCACGGACACGCTCAACTTCATGTTGGTCAGGTTTTCGGCCAGAGTAAAAAGAACCGGGGCCGAAAGCGATGCGGCCACGGTCTGCCCGGGCTCCACCTGCCGGTCCAGAATCAACCCGTCTATGGGCGACTTAATGATGGCCTTGTCCAGGTCGCTCTCGTAAGCCTTGAGGGAGGCCTGTGATTTGACAATGGTGGCCTTGGCCATGTTCACCTGGGCCAGGGCCTTGTCATAGGTGGCCTGGGCCGCATCCAGGTCCTGGCGGGAAGGCAGCCGGCCGCCGCTCTTTTCGAAAGTCTTTTTGAGCCGTTCCAGATTGACTTTGGATTCCTTGGCCGCGGCCTGGGCGCTCTGGAGTTCGGCCTGAGCCACGGCCAGGGCCGCCTTGGCCTGATCTCTTTGAGCCTCCAGCTTGGTGGTGTTGAGCCGGGCCAGGATCTGGCCCTTCTTGACCGAATCATTGAAATCGGCCTCCACCGTGAGCAGGGTGCCGGAGACCTCGGAGCCCACATCCACCTGAGTCACCGGCTCCAGGGTTCCGGTGGCCGAAACGATCACCTCCAGATCACCCTTGGTCACTTGGGCGGTCCGGAAACTGACCGCGGCCTGGCCCCTGTTGGCCGGCCGGAAATACCACAGCCCTCCAGCTCCGGCAGCCAAGAGGACTAAGATGACAATCAACCTCCTGGGCCACTTTCGGCGGGGAGCTTCCAGATCAAGAATTTCATTCAGCTCGGTTGATTTTTCGTTTTGGTCGGACATTGTTTCTCCAGGGTCGATTGTTTATTTCTGGCGCCAGTCCGGGTTAAAAAAGGATATCTGCGCCTTCAAGAGTTAAGTCGCCGCAACTTTAGGCCGGGTTACAAAAAATTATACCGCCTTATTTCATACCGGGCAAAAGGCCTACCGATCCGGGCGCCCAGGGACTGGAATTCGGGCCTCCTGTTATCTCCGAAGTTCATGAACCGCCAATCAGTTGCTTCTTATTCCGGCCCCGGCTGCGGGGCTCCCCCCTATGTTCAAATCGCTCCGCAAGGCGCGGCGGTTTATAAAAAATAAATTTCTTGTAACCAGTCGGGCCGGGGATCCGACTAAATAAACAGGGCTCGTCCAGACCATGAATTCTGGCCGGACCAGGCGTTTCGACTCCGTGGCTATTGCGGAATGAGGAGCCAACTATTATTTTGTGGTATGTCCCGACGAGCCCCTCAGGTTGACGACGACGTTTTGGTCCAACAGGTCCTCACGGGCCGGAAGGATGCTTTTGAAACTTTGGTGGCGCGTTATGAGGGTTACGTCTTCGGCCTGGTCAAGGGCCATGTCCCGGCTGCGGACGTGGAAGACGTGGCTCAGGAGGCTTTTATCAGGGCCTATCGCTCCCTGCCCGGTTATGGAGGCCGGGGCAAAGGCTTTCGACCCTGGCTGGCCTCAATTACGGTGCGCGCCTGTTACGATCACTGGAGGCGGGTCTATCGCCGCAGAGAGACTCCGATAAGCCACCTGACCGAAGAGCATGACAAGTGGCTGGATTCGGCCCTGGCCGAATCCTCGGTCCGGATCTTGGAGGAACGGGGAGCCGCGGACCAGGCCAGGGAGCTTTTGGAGGCGGGTCTCGACCGTCTCTCGGCAGAGGACAGAATGGTCATGGAACTGGTTTATCTGGAGGGGCATTCCGGCCGCGAGGCCGCCCAACTGCTCAACTGGTCCACGGCCAAGGTCAAGGTCCGCTGTTTCAGGGCCCGCCGCAAACTGGAAACCTTTCTGCTCAAGCTAAAAAGGAGCGAGGGGTGATGAACCATATAAATTCCCGAAGGAAAAGGCTGCGCCTGATTCTCAGCCGGGCCCACCAGGTCAGACAGGCGGGTCCGCCCCTGCCCGGTCCTGATTGGCGCAGGCGGGTCATGAACAGCCTGCCCGGTCTGGAGACCAAGCTGGCGCGGATGGAACAGTGGGCCTTCATGGAGAGGCTGGTCTGGAGGCTTGTGCCGGCCGCCGGAGCCCTGGCGCTGTTCATGGTCATTCTGGTCAGCCAGGTGGGGCCGGACCCGAATATGGAACTGGCCAGCCTCATCTCCTCCGATTATGCTGACTCCAGTCTGTATTCCTTTTACCAAGGGGAGTACGCCCATGACTAGGGCCAAGCTTATTGCCGGGATCGCCCTCATCTTCTTCCTGGGCGCCCTGGCCGGGGCCCTGGCGATGCAGGGCTTTTACAAGTACGACAAACGGGGCGACCCCCGCCGCCATCTTTCCACGGCCCAGAAGGTCGATTTTATTGTGGACAGGATCAGCCGCGATCTGGACCTGGCCCCGGACCAGGCCGCAGAGATCCGCCCCATCGTGGAAGCCGGCGAAGAAGAGATACGGGCCATCAAGGACGGCATCGACCCGGAAATAAGGGAAAGCCACGACCGGGTCTTTTCGGCCATCAGGGAGAGGATCGAGCCCGCCCAACAGAAAAAGCTGGACGAGATGGTGGCCAGGATAAAAAAATTTCGCGCCCGCTCCCCAAAAGACGAACCATGAAACCAGGACGTTTGGGCCAGCCGGGGGTGGAGAAGCGCCTCAAGCGGTTCTTCCACCCCCGGCTGGAGTTATGGGGCCGATCAGGCCGTGAGGCTTACGCTTTGATAACTGTCGGTGGACAGATACTCAGCGCTCATGGACAGGTAGGCGGAGAGAGCCATGTCGCTGATGGAGTCGCTCTCGTCCTTGTCGCCGTCGCTGTCCGCGCTAAAGTAGCTGGCGGCTTCCAGTTCTTCCTGGCTGACCACGCCGTCCTCGTTGGTGTCCAGCGCATCGAACTGTTCTGAAGACAGTCCTGTCTCCTCCACGCTCAGAGTGCCGTTTTCGTCGCTGTCCAGGGCGGACAGCAGATCAGTGCTCAAAACGCTCTCATCCTCATCATCGTCCTCCTCCACGGGAGGTGGAGGAGGCGGAGCCCCCTGGGCGCTCTGTTGTGTTTTGGACAGGTGTGTATCCAACTCTGATCCGCTGATCATGCCGTCACCGTCGCTGTCCACCTCGGCAATGAGCTCCGATGCGGTCACGGGCGAAGACATTCCTTCAGCTTCCATTTCGGCCGGGTGGTCCGCCAATTCGGTTTCGGTTACGTACCCGTCTCCGTCGGCGTCCATCTGAGCCATCAGGGTGGAGGCGTCCTGGGCCTGAAGCTCCTCGCGTTGAGCCATCATCTCGATGAGCTGGGCTTCCATATCCAGCGAGGTGAGCAATCCGTCTCCGTTCACGTCCACGGTCGTGAATTCTTCGTCGGACAGCCCGCTTTCCTCCAGGCTGACACCTCAGTCGCCGTTGATATCAAGTTCGGCGAAACTGCCTTCAGTCTTTTCGTCTCCGCTCGCATAGGTGGAGGCGTTCAGAGTAAGCGGCTGGTAGCTCAAGCTGCCGCTTATCGCGCTAATACTCATGGTATATCCTCCTAAATTTTTTTGTCGCAAGTTCAACCGCCTGACGTCAACCCATAGACTTCCTCCTCCCGAGGTCTTTGCCAGTCCGTGACAGCAGAGTCCTCCGCATGAAGGTTGACCCCCGTTGTGTTTTGGTCCGTCCAGGGAACCAATCCCTAAAGCCCAGGGAGCTGGCCTCGAAGCGGAGTAGCGAGCATCGACTCATTCCGCTTGCTGTCGACCTTAAATGCAATATTTCAGTCAACTAACCAAGATCAATTAATATGGTTATATTATCTTGGTATGCTTATATATTAAGGGTTTTTATCATGTTAATATGTATATTATAAAACGTAACCAATGGAATTTATTTTCTAATGTGAGCATCGGATTGCCTATCCGGCCGGGCACAAAATACCTGGTGAGGATCGGGTGGGATGGGGGGTGCTTTCCGGGTTGTGATTCTTAAAGAAAGGGTGTTTGCTGTGGCTCCAATTTAGGGCAACCGGCCGAAATGGCATCCGACATGAAAAGGGTGTACAGTGCCAGGGCTGCACCACTGGCACCCGGGAACGGCCGCCAGGGCGGCTCCGCTGTTTCGGCTCAGATCTCCGAAGCCGCCTTAAACCCACCGTGGATGGAGTCTTCTATTCGTCCCGGCTCAACACAGTCGCCCACGGCCGTAAAAGGTATCCCCGCTTTTTCCAGTTGGGCCGCCAGGGTGTTGGCCGGCCTGACCCCTGCGGCCAGGACGACCTGATCAAACTCTTCCCCATGGGGCCGGCCCTCCCGGACATACTCCACTTTACCGTCCTTAACGGATTTAACCTCCGCCTTGGTGACTATCTTTACCCCGAATCGTTTCAATTGCCCCAGCAGGACCCATTTGGTGGAGGGGCCCACATCCCGGCCCACCTTGGGCAGCATCTCAAACACGGTCACCCGAGTGGAACCATGGACCATCAGTTGCTGGAGCCGTTCCACGCTTTCGGCCTGGTACATGAACAGGAAGTGGAGCGCTTCCGGAGTGAGGGCCCCCCTCTGGGCCAGGAACAGGGCCGTCTCCAGGCCCACGGCCCCGCCGCCGATCACGGCCGCCCTGGGGCCGACCATAGGCTGTTCGGCCAATATCTGCCAGGCGGTCAGGACCTTGGGGCCGTCCACGCCGGAGATGTCCGGCACCAGGGGGGATGCTCCTGCGGCCAGGATCACATGATCAGGTTTCTTATCCTGGATCAGACTTAAATCAACGTTAATGTTGAAGTGAACCGGTAGATCGTATTTCTCGATCATTGCTTCATAGTAACGGATAAATTCCAACAGTTCGTTCTTGTGGGGCGTCATCCCGGCCAGATTGATCTGGCCCCCGATCCGGTCCGCCCGGTCAAACACCTCCACCTGGTGGCCCATCTGCACGGCCGTGACGGCCGCCTCCAGACCGGCCAGACCCGCGCCCACCACCAGGACTTTTTTGGGCTTGTCCGTCGGCTTGACGGCGCGCTCGGCCTCGTACCCGGTAAAGGGGTTGGCCACGCAGAAAACCGCCTTGCCCTTGAAGGCCATGTCCGTACAGCCCTGGGAGCAGGCCACGCAGGGCCGTATTTCCCTGGCCCGTCCCTCCCGGGCCTTGGCGGGCCACTCCGGGTCGGCCAGGAGCACCCGGCCCAGGTTGACCATATCCGCACAGCCCTCCCGCAAAATACGCTCCGCCTCTTCCGGGGTGCAGATCCGGTTGGAGGCCATGACCGGCACGGACACGGCCTGCTTGATGTTCAAGGCCAGGTACGAGAACCCGGACCGGGGCAGGTGCATGGGCAGTTGGGGGACCTTGGACTCATGCCACCCCCCGGTGACGTTGATGGCGTCGACCCCGGCCTTCTCGTAGACCCGGGCGAACTCGGGTGTCTCCGCATCGGTGTTGCTGCCCGGCACAAAATCATTTCCGGCCATGCGGATGGTGATGGGAAAGTCCGGCCCCAGCCGCTTGCGCATGAGTTCGATCAGCTCCCGGGGAAAGCGGACCCGGTTCTTGAAATTGCCGCCGTACTCGTCTGTGCGCTTGTTTGTCTTGGGCGAAAGGAACTGGGTGATCAGATACCCGGCCGAGCCGATAATCTCCACCCCGTCGAACCCGGCCTCCCTGGCCCGCTCCGCTGTTTTGGCAAAGGCCTCCTGGACCTCCTTGATCTGGTCCAGGGTCATCTCCTTTGGCTCTGCCTTGGAGTAGTTGGAGAATACCGGTGAAGGGGCCAGGGCGGCCTGGTTGTTGATCATAAAGGGGTGGCTGTAGGCTCCGGCGTGAAACAGCTGGACCCAGGCCCTGGCCCCGGCCTCCTTGATCAGCTTGGCGGCCTCGGCAAAATCAGGAATGGCCTCGTCCTGGGCCAGGGAGAGAAAGGGCAGCCCGGAGCCCAGGAAATCAACCCCCACCGGGCCCACCGTGACCAGCCCGGCCCCGCCCCGGGCCCGTGCCTGGAAAAAGCGGTAGTACCTCTCGTTCAGCCTGGAGTCCAGGGAGTAGATCAGGCTCAAGGCCGGGTAGGCGATCCGGTTCCTCAGCTCCAGGTTGTTGATGGCGATCGGGCTGAAAAGATGGGGGTACATGGCCTTCTCCTTTTAAGGGGCTGTCGCAAACGCGCCCAACTCGATTTATTGTTTCCCAGGATAAAGGACCATCAGCGGGTCGAGGCTGCCTTTTCCCGGCCGGCCGGCGCTCCTCCCTGACGCAGGTTCAGGGCTTTGAGCCTGTCCTGGATCTCCTGGATAATCTCCTCTTTGGCCAGCATCCATCGGGGCGCCACCAGGGTCCATCGGCTGGGGTCGCTGACCACCCGCTGGAGGATCCACTCGGGAGGCATGAGCGGGACAAGCCCGCAGACCAGGTCCACATACTCCTCCCTGGACAGGAGTGTCACTTCTCCTTGCCCGTACATCCGGGCCAGGGGCGCGTCCCTGGCCACGTAGAGCCCGTGGAGCTTGACCCCGGCCAGGCCCAGCCCGGCCAGCCGCTCCACGGTTTGGGCCGCTTCGGCAAACCCCTCGCCGGGCAGACCGAGGATCAGATGGGCAAAGACCATGAGACCCCTGTCCACCGCTTTTTGGGCCGTCTTTTGGAACGCCTGGAAGTCGTGGCCCCGGTTGATCAGCTCCAGGGTCCGGTTGTGGGAGGATTGCAACCCCAGCTCCAGCCAGACCTCTGTTTTTCGGTTTATCTCGGCCAGCAGGTCCAGCTTGGCCCGGTCCACGCAGTCCGGCCGGGTGCCCACGGCCAGGACCTTTACCTGGGGAAAACTGAGGGCCTGGGAGTAAACCTCGCGGAGTTTTTCCAGAGGGCCGTAGGTGTTGGTAAAGGCCTGTAAATAGGCGATGAATTTGTCCGTCCGGTAGCGCTTTTTCAGCCAGGGCATGGCCTTCCGGATCTGGTCCGTGACGCTGATCCCCCGGCTGTGAAAGCCCGTGCCCGAACCCTTGGCGTTGCAGAAGATGCAGCCCCTGCGGCTGATGGCGCCGTCCCGGTTGGGACAGTCGAATCCGGCGTCCAGGGAGATTTTGGCCACCCGGCCCTGGAATCTGCCCTGGAGATACTGGTTCAGCGAATTGTAGGGGAGCCGGTTTTTCATGCCGCCCCTTGCAGCTTGGTCCGTTACTTTTTTCCGGCCTCCGCCTGCCTTTCCCCCCTGAGCTGGCCGCAGGCGGCCGAGATGTCCCGGCCCATGGAACGCCGGACCATGACCGTCAGGTTAGCCTGGATCAGGATATTCCGGAACGCCTCCACAGTCTCCATATCCGGTCGTTGGAACTCCGAGCCGGGGTGGGGGTTGAAGGGAATCAGGTTCACCTTGGCCCGGTGGGACAGGGGCTTGAGCAGGCGCACCAGCTGGTGGGCCTGGTCCGGGGAATCGTTGAGCCCCTGGAGCAGGACGTACTCGAAGGTGATCCGCTCTCCGGGCCGCAGGGGCAGTTCCCGGCAGGCGGCCAGGAGGTCCTGCAGGGGATAGCGGCGGTTAACGGGCATGATCCGGGACCGGATCCGGTCGTCCGGGGCGTTCAGGGAGATGGCCAGCCTGATCTTGGCTTTCCGCACCAGCCTGTTCAGTTCCGGAACCAGCCCCACGGTGGAGACGGTCACCCTGCGCCAGGCAAAGGCCAGGCCCCGGGGATCGGCAATGACCCGTAGGGCCTCCAGGAGGTTATCCAGGTTGTTCAAGGGTTCGCCCATGCCCATGAACACGATGTTGGTCACCTGGGGCCCGTCCGGGTCCTCCAGGGCGGTCAGCCGGGCCGCGGCCTGGACCTGGCCGGTGATCTCCACGGGCGCCAGGTCGCGGACAAAGCCCGAGGCTCCGGTGAGGCAGAAGGCACAGCCCATGCGGCAGCCCACCTGGGTGGAGGCGCACAGGGTCCAGTGGTCCCGTTCCGGGATCAGGACCGACTCGATCCTCTCCCCGTCGGCCAGCCTGAACAGGAGTTTTTTGGTTTTGTCTTGAGCGACCTGGGTTTTTTCGGGGACCAGATCCGAGACGGAGTAGGATTCGGCCAGAGCGTTCCGCAAATCCTTGGGCAGGTCGGTCATCTCCTGGAAGGAGAGGGCGTTTTTGTGGAACAGCCAGTTGTAGACCTGGGCGGCCCGGAAGGCGGGTTGGCCCATTTCCTGAAACAAACGGGTCATGTCTTCCAGACCGTGAGCCTTGATATCCGGTTTTAGGGCTTGATCCATAGCGAGATGTTGGTTACCTGAGCTAAAGGTTGAGGTTAATGACGGGCTCTGGAATGATTATCCCGTCTGGTCCGGCCGGGCCGGTTTAAAGCACGGCCTGCACAAAGGCCTCGGGATCGAACTCCCGGAGGTCGTCCATCTGTTCGCCCAGGCCCACATAAAAGACCGGCAGATCCAGGAGGTTGGAGACCGAGGCCACGATTCCGCCCTTGGCCGTGCCGTCAAGCTTGGTCATGATCAGCCCGGTCAGGGGCGTGGCCTCGTTGAATATCCTGGCCTGGGACAGGGCGTTCTGGCCGGTGGTGGCGTCCAGGATGAGGATGGTCTGGTGGGGCGCGCCCGGAACCTTGCGGTCCATGATCCTCCGGATCTTCTTCAGCTCCTCCATGAGGTTGACCCTGGTGTGGAGCCGCCCGGCCGTGTCCACCAGGACCGTGTCGCAGCCCCTGGCCAGGGCCGCCTCCAGGGCGTCGAAGATCACAGCCGAGGGGTCGGCCCCGGCCTGGTGGCGGACGATGTCGGCCCCCACCCGCTGGGCCCAAATCTCCAACTGCTCTCCGGCCGCGGCCCGGAAGGTGTCGCCCGCGGCCAGCATGACCTTTTTCCCCTGGCCGATATAGCGATGGGCCAGCTTACCGATGGTGGTGGTCTTGCCCACCCCGTTGACTCCCACGATGAGGATCACCTCCGGACCTTCTTCCGGCAACTGTTCCTCTCCAGGGGCCTTGAACATCTCCAGCAGGGATTCCTTGAGGGCCTCTCTCAGGTCCGCGGCCTGGGTCAGGTTCTTCTTCTTGATCTTCTGGCGAAGCTTGTCCAGCAGGGCGGTGGCGGCCTCGATCCCCAGGTCGGAGGTGATCAGGATCTCCTCCAACTCCTCCAGGAGTTCCTCGTCCACCGGGGCCGAGGAGGAAAAGACGTTTTCCAGCATCCCGCCCAGACCGGTTCTGGTCTTGGAGAGCCGCTCTCTGAATCTGCGGAAAAGCCCTTTTCTGGCACCGTTCTCCCCGCTCTCATCCGGCTCGGGCTCGTCTTGATCAGGCTCGGCTTCCTCAGACTCTTCAGTGGCGGCCTCTTTCCGGAGCGGTTCCTCCTGGGCCGGTTCCTCTCCGGGCTCAGGTCCTTCAACCCCGGACCGGTCGACGGGGGAGGGAGACTCTGGTTCTTTCTCCTGCTCCGGTTCCGGGGCAGTCTCCTCCGGCGCGGAAGGTCCTTCCTCTTGTTCGCCTTCCGGGGTTTCCTCGGAAACAGCCGGGGCGGATTCCTCTTGTTCCTTTTTCTTCTTGTCCTTATGGCGCTTCTTGAACCAGCTCATCTATCTTATTTGCCTCTGTATCCAACCGGACCGAGACCAGCCGGGAGATGCCCGGTTCGGGCATGGTTACCCCGTAGAGGTTGTCGACCACCTCCATGGTCCGGCGGTTGTGGGTTATCATCAGGATCTGACTGTGTTTTCCGATCTCCCTGACCAGGCTGTTGAAGCGGTCCACGTTGTGCTCGTCCAGGGGCGCGTCCACCTCGTCCAAAAGGCAGAAGGGGCTGGGCTTGTGGAGGAATATGGCGAACAGGAGGGTCACTGCGGCCAGGGCCTTTTCCCCGCCGGAGAGGAGCCCCATGTTGACCAGCTTTTTGCCGGCCGGCTGGATCTTGATGTCCACGCCAGATTCCAGGGGGTTGTCCGGTTCCACCAGATGCAGCTCGGCCAGGGCGCCCTCCCCGAACAGGATCGGGGCCAGCTCCCTCATCCTCTGGGCCACCTCCCGGAAGGTCTCCATGAAGCGCTCGATGGAGGTCTGGTTTATCTTACGGATAGCCTTTTTCAGGTCGTCCATGGAGGAGTTGAGGTCGGCCACCTGGTTCTCCAGAAATTCACGCCTATCCTCCAGAGCCTGATACTCCTCCACGGCCGTGAGATTGACCGGTCCCAGGTTGGCCAGCTTGCGTTTGAGGTCGGCCAATTCTTCCCCGGCGGCCTGGGGCTTCAGCTCCGGGTCCAGGTAGCGGCTATGCTCCGCGCCCAGGTCTATCTCGTACCGTTCCCTGATGTCGTCCAGGAGGTGTTTCAGTTCCATCCTGGTTTCGGACAGGGCCAGCCCGGCCTGGCGGGCCTTCTCGTCCACGGCCCTGAGCTCGGCCTGGAGGGTTCGAAGCTTGCTCTCGGCCTGGGCCGCATCTTCCTTGCGCTGGGCCAGCCCGGCGGCGATGCGGTCCAGGTTCTGGTCCTCCTGGCCTGCCTCCAGGGTCAGGTGTTTAAGCTCCTCCTCGCCCCTGGCCGAGCGATTGAGGCAGGTCTGGATGGATTTCTCCGAGTTGGCCACGGCCGCCTTAAGGGCCTCTATGCGGGCGTCGGTGCGGCGGCGATCCTGCTCCAACCGGGAGGCCTCCTGGTTCATCTGTTCCCGCTGCTGCTTCATTCGGCTGATGACGATGCGCAGGTCGGTCAGTTCCTCCTGCCGGCGGGCTGCCTCGGAGGCCGCCTCCTGGACCTTGCTCTCGGCCTGATTCAAGTCCTGGTCCATGGCCTCCTGTTCCGCCTCCACCCTGGCCATGACTTCGGTCTGTTCCTGGAGAATCTTCTCCTGGAGACGGCGGTCCTCCTCGATGGCCTGGGCCTCGGCCCCAAGGACCTCGTCCAGGCGGGAGATCTCCTCCAGCCGGATGGTCCATTGGGAAAGCTCCTTTTCCGCCTCCCGGCCCTCTTCCTCGGCCTCCCTGATCCGCTCCTCCAGGGCCCGGACCTCCTCGGTCTGGACGGCCAGGTTTTCCTCGGCCATTTCCAGCTGTTCCAGCCTGCGGCCTTCCTTCTCCCGCAAAAGATCCAATTGGTCCGAAAGTTCGCGGATGACCCTCTGGCGGGCCAGGATGGAGGCCTGGGGCTTGGCCGCGCGTCCGCCGCTGACCACTCCGGGCGGGGCGATAAGCTCTCCGGCCAGGGTCACCACCGGCCGTTTGCGGCCGTCGGCCTGCCAGATTTTCAGGGCCGAGGGCAGATCCGGGGCCAGGATGGTCTGGCCGATAAGAGCCCTGGCCAGTTCGGCCCCGGGGCCGCTGAATTCAATCTTCTGGCGCAGGAACTGGGCTCCCTCAGGGGCGGGGCCGTCCTCCGTCTCCGGGGCCAGCAGGTCCAGGGCCATGATCCCGGCCCGGCCCGATTTCTCCCGGCCCAGCAGTTCCAGGGCCGGCTCTACGGCCTTGGCCGAGGCGGCCATGAGAAATTCGGCCCCCCCGGCCAGGACCGCCTCCAGGGCGGGCTCCAGGTCCGGAGCGGCCATAACGGCTTCGGCCAGAAGGCCGTGGAAGAGCCTCTGGCCGGCCTCGTCCTCCAGCCCCTTGTCGTTCAGCAGCCGGCGGGCCCCTTCGCCCACCCCTTCCAGGCTGGTGGCCAGGGACTCCAGACCCTCCAGGCGGCTTTCCACCTTACGGACCTCCTGCCCGGCCGCCTCAAGCTCAGCCTTGGCCGCATTAACCTCCTCCTGGGCCACGGCCCTGGCCTCGGCCGCGAACTCCTGATCCGCGCGCAGTTCCTCCAGTCTGGCCCTGGCCGTTTCCAGGGCGTCCTCGCTGTCGTTGAGCTGCTCGGTCAGGGTATCCTGATCGGCCTTGGCCTGGTCGGCCTGTTGGGCCAGATGGTCAAGGCGGGACTGGACCGAACCCAGCCGCTCCTTGGCCGTGATCATGGCGTTGTTGGCTCCCGCCCGGCGGGAGACCAGATCGATCAGGCGGTCCTTGGTCCCGGAGACGTTCCGGGTGAGCTGCTCCACCTTCTGGCGGGCCTGCTCCAGCTTGGTCCGGGCCTCCTCCTCCTTGGTCAGATCCGCCTCCAGGCCGGTTTCCAGACCCTTCGCCCGCCCGGAGAGCTGCTCCAGTTCCCGCTCCACTTCGGCAAGACGCTTGAACTCCTCTTTTTGACCGGCCTGGTCCTGCTCCCTTCTAAGCCCCAGGTCGGCCACCTTCTCTTCCAGGTGCTGCCGCTCCTGCTCCAGGCTCATGATCCTGGTTCTGAGCTTGGAGCGGCCCTCCCGGCGTTCGGCCAAGGCCTGCTCGTCCTCGCTCAGGCTCAGACGCATAGCCGAGATCCTGGCCGAGTCCGCGGCCTCGCTGACCAGCAGCTCCTCCCGCCGGTCGGCCAGGTCCCGATCGGCGCCTTCCCTTTTCTCCAGGATGTTGATCAGCTCCGCTCTTTGGGCGGCGGCCAGGGCCAGATCAAGGGCCTGGATCTCCCCGGTCAGGGCGCGGTGGCGTCTGGCCTTCTGAGCCTGGCGTTTGAGCGAGGCCGACTGGCGCTCCACCTCGGCCAGGATGTCCGAGACCCGTTCCAGATTGTGGGTGGTCTGCTCCATCTTGCGGTTGGCGGCCAGACGCTGGGCCTTGAACTTGACCACCCCGGCGGCCTCTTCGATCCAGGCCCGCCTCTCCTCGGGCCCGGAGTCCACGATCCGGCCGATGGAGCCCTGCTCGATGATGGCGTAGCCCCGGTTGCCCAAGCCCGTGTCCATGAACAGATGGGTGATGTCCTTGAGGCGGCAGGGCAGCTTGTTGATCAGATATTCCGATTCGCCGGAGCGGTAGAGCCGGCGGGTGACGGTAAGCTCGTCGTAGTGGTGGAAGGGGCTGGGAAAGGCGCCGTTGGTCCGCTCCAGGGTCAGGGAAACCTCGGCCAGACCCAGGGAGCGGTTCTTGGCCGAGCCGGAGAAGATCACGTCCTCCATGCCCCGGCCCCTGAGTTTGTGGGCCGATTGCTCGCCCATGACCCAGCGGATGGCGTCGGCGATGTTGGACTTGCCGCAGCCGTTGGGCCCCACGACCGCACTAATCCCGGCCGGAAGATCAAGGGATGTCCGGTGGAAGAATGATTTGAATCCGTGCAGGTCTATTCTGGTCAGACGCATACTTTTTCTCACCAAAAACTATCATGCGTCCGGGTCTGGAGCAAGGGAAAAACCCCACAAAATGTGGCGGAATTATTATTTGAACACAATATGTTGGGAGTGTTCGCCAGGCTCGGGATGCCGAAATCCATCAGTGCCGCGGCTGAGCTCCGGACGGGTCCCGGGGCGGGCGGCCCCGGAACCTGTCGGAAGCAGAGGTACGGGCTATCCCTGGCCGGTCTGAAGCCTGGAAAAATCGGCCACCAGCCTGAAGAGCGAGGCGACCTGGTTTACCAGGGCCAGCCGGTTGCGGCGCAAGGCCTCATCCTCGGCCATGACCATGACCTCGTCGAAAAGGGCGTCCACGGCCGGCTTGAGCCCGGCCAGACGGGACAGAACCTGGTCGTACTCTCCGGCCCGGGCCGCGCCGCGCACATCCTCGGCCAGTTCCAGGTATTGCCCGTGCAGGTTTTTTTCCTCGTCGTCCCGGAACAGGGAGGGGTCGGATTCCCCGGCCGGGTCCTGGTTCTTGAGGATATTGAAGACCCGCTTAAAAGCGATGGCCCCCTCTATAAAATCAGGCGATCCCTTGAATCTCTGGATCGCCTCCAGCTTTGATTTGGCCCCGGACGGATCATCTCCGGCCACGCTCAGGACCGCGTCCACGGCGTCGTGGTCGAACCCCTGGGAGGTGAACAGATTCTGCATCCTGGTCTTGAAGAATTCGTTGATCCCCGCCCGGGCCTCTTCCTTGGATTGCTTAAAGACCTGGTTCGGGAAAAGCGCCAGGGCCCGTCCGGCCAGTTCGTCCAGGGAAATGGTCCAGGACCTCTCGATCAGAATCCGGATTACCCCTATGGCGGCCCGGCGCAGGGCGAAGGGGTCGGCCCCGCCCGTGGGCGGCTTGTTCAGGGCGAACATTCCGGCAATAGTGTCCATCTTGTCGGCCAGGCTCACCAGAGCCCCGGTAACGGACCCGGGCAGGCCGCCCTCGGCCGAGATGGGGCGGTAGTGGTCCTGGATGCCCTCGGCCATCTCCGAATCCAGCCCTTCTTTCAGGGCGTAGGCCCGGCCCACCACCCCCTGGAGGGTGGGGAACTCGCCCACCATGAGGCTGACCAGATCGGCCTTGGCCAACCGCGCGCATTCCAGGGCCCGATCTTCGTATCCGGGGGCCAGTTCCCTGGCCAGCCAGCCGGCCAGGCTTTGGAACCGTTCCATTTTCTGATAGGAGGTGCCCAGCTGCTTCTGGTAGACGATGCCCTTGAGCTCCTCCACCCTGGCGGCCAGGGGCTTTTTGGTGTCCTCCTTAAAAAAGAAGGCCGCATCGGCCAGCCTGGCCCGGAGCACCCGCTGATGGCCCAGGCAGACCTTATCCGGGTCCTTGGCCTTGGTGTTGTTGACGGCCACGAATAGGGGCAGGAGGCTGCCCTCCTTGTCGGTCACGGCAAAATACTTCTGGTGCTCCCGCATGGCCGTGATCAGAACCTCGTCCGGGAGCTCCAGAAACTCATGGTCAAACTCGCCGCAAACGGCCGAGGGTATCTCCACCAGGTTGGCGTTGATGTCCACCAGAGCCCTGTCCGGAAGAATGTATCCGCCCTTGGACTTGGCCGCCGTGGCCGCAGCCTGTTCGGTCATCTCCTTGCGGATGTCGATCTGGCCCACAACCATGGCCCCGGCCAGGCTCTCCAGGTAGTCCGAGGCGGAGGCCAGTTCCAGGGGCTCCGGGGCCATGAAGCGGTGGCCGTAGGTGGTCCGGCCTGATTTCTGGCCGGCCAGTTCCAGGTCCACCACCTCATCGCCTATCATGACCACCAGCCAGTGGATGGGCCGGGCAAAGCGGATCTCTCCCGCGCCCCAGCGCATGGACTTGGGAAAGGGTAAAGAAAGGATGATCTCGGCCAGGGATTTGGTAAGTAAAGCAGGGGTCTCCCAGCCAGGTTGCTTAAGCTCGACCGCAAGATACTCCCCCTTCTCGCCGTCGATAACTTTCAACTGACTTACATCCACCCCTTGGGTCTTGGCAAAACCAAGAGCTGCTTTTGTGGGCTGGCCATTTTCATCAAAAGCGATCCGTTTGGGCGGCCCGGTGACGGTCTTGCTCACCGATTCGCCTTTTCCGGCCACGTTTTCGATCAGCAGGGCCAGCCGCCGGGGGGTCCCGAACCTCTGGCATCCGCCGTGGTCCACCAGAAAATCGTCCAGCAGCTTGACCACCTTCTGCCCCAGCGCCTCCAGGGCGGGCTCGATAAAGGAGGCCGGCAGCTCCTCCAGGCCTATCTCGATCAGCAGATCCTTAACCGGCATTATTCGCCTCCCTTCAGCAGGGGGTGGCCCATCTCTTCGCGCTGGGCCACGAACAGCTCGGCCGCGGCCCGGGCCAGGTTCCGTATCCGGCCGATGTAGGCGGCCCGCTCGGTCACGCTGATCACCCCCCGGGCGTCCAAGAGGTTGAACACGTGGGAGCACTTGAGGCAGTAGTCGTAGGCCGGGGCCACCAGCCCTTGCTCGGCCTGGGCCTTGGACTCGGCCTGGAACAGGTCGAAGATGGTGAACAGACTTTCCGTGTTAGCCGTCTCGAAGTTGTAGGTGGAGAACTCCCACTCCTCTTTCTGGTGGACCTGGCCGTAGGTGACCTTATCGTTCCAGGCCAGGTCGTAGACGTTGTTTACACCCTGAAGATACATGGCGATGCGCTCCAGGCCGTAGGTCAGTTCCACGGGAATGGGCGAACAGTCGATGGATCCGCACTGCTGGAAGTAGGTGAACTGGGTGATCTCCATGCCGTCCAGCCAGACCTCCCAGCCCAGGCCCCAGGCGCCCAGGGTGGGCGATTCCCAGTCGTCCTCCACAAACCGGATGTCATGCTCCAGGGGGTCCACCCCCAGGGCCCGGAGGCTGTCCAAATACTGATCCTGAACATCCAGGGGGCTGGGCTTGAGCAGGACCTGGTACTGGTAATAGTGCTGCAGGCGGTTGGGGTTCTCCCCGTAGCGGCCGTCGGTGGGCCTCCGGCTGGGCTGGACATAGGCCACCTTCCAGGGCTCCGGCCCCAGGGAACGGAGGGTGGTGGAGGGGGCGAAGGTGCCGGCCCCCACTTCCAGGTCGTAGGGCTGAACCACCAGGCAGCCCCGGTCGGCCCAGAACCGCTCCAAGGTAAGTATTATCTCCTGAAAATGCATATCTTCCTCATCGGTTTGGAATCCAGGGAAATTATCATTGCCCGGGCCGCACGTCAAGACTGGGCGACAGGGCGTCAAACCGGCCGGAGCCGGTCCGCTTTGGTCAAGGTTCCGCAGATATAGGGAGATACCTTGCGGCGTAAGGACCGGAGCCAAGACAAAAGAAGGGGCGGTTTCTATCTTTTCAAAACCTTGGTCAGAAAGGCCCTGGCTTCTTCAAACTCGGAATAGAGACGCAGGGCCACCCGCATGGCTGAGGCCGATTTGTCCATGTCTCCTGCCTCGTGGTAGGCCCGGCCCAGGTTGTAGTACAGATTTTCGTTTTCCGGGTCTATTTTGAGCGCTTTTTCATAGTTGGCTATCGCCTCCGCGAATTTCTTCTGCTTGCGGTAGGCGATCCCCAACCTGTTGTGGAGATGGATATCGGTGGGGTTGGCGGCCAGGCCCTCCAGAAAGGCGCCTTCGGCCTCGGCCTCCAGTCCGGCCTCCAGGTAGACCTCCCCGATCTGCCGGGCCATCTCCGAGTGGTTCTCCTTGGCCATCTCCATTACGGTCTTAAAGGCTGATTTGGCCTCGTTGTTAGAGCCCACTTTCAGCAAGGTCTTGCCGTACTCCATCTGCCTTTCTATGTTGCGGGGCGCTATGGCCACGGCCGTACCCAGGTGGCTTTTGGCCTTATCGATTTCATCCTGGGCCAGAAAAATGGCGGCCAGGGCCTCGTGGGCCTTGACGAACTTGGGCGAGAGCTTGACGGCTTGCTGGAGCAGTTCCTTGGCTTTTTCAATCTCGCCGGAGCTTTCATAAACCTGGGCGATGGCCAGCATCACCCTGGGGCTTTTAGGGTTGATTTTAAGAGCTTTTTTATATTCTTCCAGGGCTTCCTTGAAGAGCCGGCTCTGGAGGTAGGCCTGGCCCAGATTGAGATGGGTGTCAATGGGCGAGGGCGCGACCTTTACTTTAAGGATTTTTTCCATTTTCTCCTGAAGAATTCCCGGAGTAAAGGGCTTCAGAATGTAGTCATCCACCTCGTCCTCTATGGCCGCGGCCACAGTGGCCTCGTTCATCTCTGCGGTTATCATGAGGAAGGGCATGTTTTTCAGATTCGGGTTTTCCCTGATCGCCCGCAAAAGCTCGTTGCCGTTCATGCGGGGCATGTTCCAGTCGCACAGGATAAAGTCATAGGAGCCCGATTCGAGCTTGACCAGGGCAGTGTCGCCGTCATCGGCTTCGGCGATATTCTGGTAGCCTATTTTTTTTAAAAGGTTCCTTATGGTTCTACGCATATTGACTTTATCGTCAACGATCAGGATTTTCAGAGACGAGTCTACCAAGGCCATCGCGCAAACCTCATTCGTGAACATGATCATCCGGTTGAAGGCAAGTTTATGGTTTTGGGAGTGATAAGTCAAATAACTCGCTGAGGTTTAAATATAAATGGATTAGAAATCATAAAAATACCAAGAGAGCGCCTGGCTCGTGCAACCCTCCGGAACATAATGTGGACGGTTCATTTGGGCTGCAAGGCCGCCCTGAACGGTAAAATCGGGGAATGCGACCGGGTCAGGTAACTCGATCTCGGGCTGGGTCGAGGGATCCGTAGGCGTTAGCCAGTTTTACAAATCCGGCCACGGGGATTTTTTCGGCCCTCAGGCCGGGATCAACTCCGGCCTGCTCGAAAACAGATTCCAGCTGTTCCCTGGCCAGGCCCAGTGGCGCTTTTAGCAGGGCCTGGCGCAAGGTCTTGCGCCTTTGGTTAAAGGCCGCCCTGACTACCAGATTGAAACCCTTTTCATCCCGGAGAGGCAGAGGTGGGGCCTGGTTGAATTTGAGCCTGATGGTCCGCGAGGAGACTTTCGGCACTGGGAAAAAAGCGCCGGGGGGCAGGTCCATGAGGGTCTCCACCGCGGCCCGCAGCTGGACCATTACCGAGATGAGTCCATAGGTCTTGGGGCCGGGCCCGGAGGCGATCCGCTGGGCCAACTCCTTTTGGAGGGTCAGCACGGCCCGGTCCACGATCCGGCCCGCCTCCATGAGCTTGAAGATCAGGGGCGAGGAGATCTGGTAGGGCAGGTTGCCGACCACGATCAAGCCCGTACCCAGCTGAGAAAGGTCGTAGCCCAGGGCGTCACCCGAGACGATCTCCACCCGTTCCCTGGGCTTGCGGCCGAGCCTCTCCTTGAGCGCGGCGGCCAGGGCCCGGTCCGCCTCCAGAGCGACCACCCTGGCTCCGGTTCTGGACAGGGGAAAGGTGAGGGCGCCCAGGCCGGGTCCGATTTCCACCACCGTGTCTCCGGGGCCTATCTCTGCGGCCTGGACTATCTTTTGGGCCGTGCGGGGGTCGGCCAGAAAATTTTGGCCCAAACTCTTTTTGGCTCTGAGCCGGTATTTTCTCAGGAGGGCCTGGGGAGAGAGGCCTTCTCGATGTTCTTCCGAATTTTCCGTAACTCCCTCCTTTTTTTGGCCTTTGAAACTAGCTGAAAAGTCAGGATATAGGTTATGATCCCGGCCGGAACGCCCAGGACCAGGCCGCCGACCATCATCACCTTCATGGCCTTCTGGGCTTCCTGCAGCAGGGTGAACACGGAATAGTCGAGGGGCTTGAAGGCCACCGTGGAGTGCAGGATCCACTTGCCGACCTTGTAATCCATAAAGTAGAAAGCGGCAATGTTGAGCGGGTTGCTGATCCAGACCCCGAGCATGGCTGTAAGCTTGGAGCCTTTCAGCAAAAAGGCGAGGGCCAGGGCGATGTAGGTTTGAACCGGGATGGTGGGGGTGAAACCCACAAAAACGCCGATGGCCAGCCCCAGGGCCACGGTGTGGGGCTTTTCCTTTAACCGGACCAGCTTGAGGTAGAAATACCTTGCTAACCTCAAGAGCCTATTCATGGTTCGGACCGGCCTGACCGATATTTAATCGAGACACGGCATCCAGACCCCAATCGGACCCGGGGCCGGTTTCCAGTTTCGCCCCGGATTCCAAGAGATGAAACCCCAGAGAGGCGACCATGGCCGCATTGTCGGTGCACAACGCCAGGGAGGGCGCGATCAACTCCATTCCGGCCCGCTCCGCTTCCTGTTTCAGGAGTTGCCGTAGGCGGCCGTTGGCCGCAACTCCGCCAGCCAAGACAATATTATCCACCTTTTGGTCCTTGGCGCAACTAATGGTCTTTTTTACCAGAACCTCCACGGCCGCCTCCTGAAAAGAGGCGCAGACGTCGGCCAGAGAGGTCTGGCCCTCCTCCAAATCCCGGCCGGGTTCCTGAATTCGGTGGGTCTTGACGTAGTTGAGGACTGCGGTCTTGAGCCCGGAAAAGCTGAAGTTGAAGCTGCCGTCCATCATGGGCCTGGGAAAGTTCAGGATGTCTGTCCCCGAGGCGGCCAGGCGGTCGATGACCGGTCCGGCAGGGTAGGCCAGGCCCAGAAGTTTGCCCACCTTGTCAAAGGCCTCGCCGGCCGCGTCGTCAAGGGTCCGGCCCAGGAGCTGGAACTCGCCCGGCCAGGCCTCCAACCGGACCAGGCTGGTGTGGCCTCCGGAAACGATCAGGGCGATGAGCGGCGGCTGGGGGTAAGGCGGTTCCAAAAAGGCGGCGGCCACGTGGGCCTGAACATGGTCCACGCCGACCAGCGGTTTGTTTAAGCCCAGAGCCAGGGCCTTGGCCAGGGAAAGGCCGACCAGCAGGGCGCCCATGAGACCGGGACCCCTGGTCACGGCCAGGGCGTCCACCTGGTCAAGCCCCAGGCCGGCCTCTACCAAGGCCAGTTCAACCACCGGCAAAATATTCTCCAGATGCTGGCGCGAGGCCAATTCGGGCACGACTCCGCCATAGGGTCCATGGGCCTCCACCTGGCTGGAGATGACCGAGGAGAGGACCTGGCTCCCATCAGCCACCACAGCTGCTGCGGTTTCATCGCAGGATGTTTCTATTCCCAGAATGATCAAACAGTTATCCAAATATTACAAGCCCGGACCAGACCACCGGCCTAGCCAGGAGGAAAAGGCTCGACACCCCGCCTGATTGGCCCGAGGGGGGGATTTTAGTCTTGTTTTGCACTCCGCCTGATACGACATCCGGCGGAAATATTCAATCGAATTTTTGACCGGTTTGCCGGCACCACGGCAGGCCTCGAAGATATGTTCCGTATTCTTGAAGAACGCACCCCGGTCAAAAGCGTGGGCTTGGTGGGGCCTAGGGTCGCAGTAGCGACTCGAGGACCGTTCCCGGCCCGGCCGGGGTGAATCTAAACCGGTGTGTTTTATCGAAACCCTATTTAATCACTCCAATTTTTCCGACATGTACTTCTCGGCCATTTTCACGTCTTCCTTGGAGCCGATGAACAGGGGAACCCGCTGGTGTATTTCGGTGGGTTCGATATCCAAGATCGGTTGCCGGCCGTCGGAAGCATAGCCGCCGGCGTGC
This sequence comes from Desulfarculia bacterium, assembly GCA_963662305.1. Classification (GTDB taxonomy): domain Bacteria; phylum Desulfobacterota; class Desulfarculia. The sequence goes on from OY759352.1 coordinate 2,422,856, forward strand.
TTGGCCACAAAGGCCAGGGGCGAGGCCTCGCACAGGAGCCGCAGCTTGCCGTGGGGCATTTTGGGGTTCTTGGTGTCGGCCGGGTACATGAATATCCCACCGTACAGAAGATTGCGGTGAAAATCGGCCACCAGGGAGCCGATGTACCTGGAGGAGAAGCCCCGGCCGCAGGCCTTGGGGTCCTTGAGATAGTTCATGAACCGTTCCATCTCCGGATGCCAGTACAGGGAGTAGGCCTCGTTGACCGAATAGATCTTGCTCTTCTCCGGGATCTTGATGTCGGGGTGGGAAAGCAGAAATTCTCCTACTCCCGGATCCAGGGTAAAGCCGTTGACCCCGTTGCCGGTGGTGTAGACCAGCATGGTGGAACAGCTGTACACAAAGTATCCGGCCGCCACCTGTTTGTACCCCGGCTGCAGGATGTCGTCCAACCCCGGGTCCCCCTTGGTGACCCGGCGGTGGATGGAGAAGATGGTGCCCACCGAGACGTTGGCGTCGATGTTGGAGGAACCGTCCAGGGGGTCGAAGGTGATCACGTAGTTGCCGGTCTGGTACTTGACCGGATCGACCATGATCGGTTCGGGCACCTCCTCGGAGGCCATGCAGCAGAGATGCCCCACCTGCTGCATCCGCCACACAAAGACATTGTGGGCGAACTGGTCCAGCTTCTGTACGGCCTCGCCCTGGACATTGATCTGGCCGGTCAGGCCCAGGATGTCCACCAGTCCCGCCTTGGTTACCTCCCGGTTGACGATCTTGGCGGCCACTATCAGTTCGTTGAGGATGGCGGACAAGGCGCCCGTGGCCCCCGGCGCCGCCTTTTGTTCGTTCATGATGTGTTCGATAACCGTGACTCCGGTCTTGTAGGGCATGGCCGAACCTCCTTTGCTAGGGTAAATACGGCCTTAGAATATTCCTAAACGGAAATAAGTACAAGTGCCCGGGGTCAGGGAACGGTTGGCGGGTCGAAACAGACCAGCGGCCTGAGGCTCTCGGTCAGGGACGGACCCCAGCCGGGGATGGCCTGGAGTTCCCCCAGGGAACGGAAGCCGCCGCGTTCAACTCTGGTGTTGATGATGGCTTGGGCCCGTTTTGGCCCTATGCCGGGAAGCAGGGCCAGTTCCTGGGAGGTGGCCCGGTTCAGGTCGAGGCAATATCCCAGAAGATAGAGCCGGCCCTGTGAAAGAGGGGGGGAGGCAGGCCGGCTGTGGCCCGAATTAAGACCTTTTGCGGTAAGAGGACCCGGCTCTCGAGCCGGTCCGGGCCACAGCGTGGCGACCGGGCGGGCCGCCGTGAAAACAAGAAGGATTCCCATGAGGATGATCAGGCCGCCCTGCTGCCTTGGGGTAAAGACGATCTCCTAACCCTCCCTAACCGGCTCCTTGTCCAGTCCAAAGGCCTCGTGCAAGGCCCGGACAGCCAACTCGGTGTAGCGCTCGTCGATGATCACCGAGACCTTTATCTCCGAGGTGGTGATCAGGATTATGTTTATCCCATGTTCGGCCAGGGTCCTGAACATCTTGGAGGCCACCCCGGCGTGGTTCTGCATGCCCACCCCGATTATGCCCACCTTGGCCACGTTGGGGTTGGTCAAAATCTCGGAGTCGTGGACCCCCACGTTTCTGGCGCTGTCCTCGGCCATGGCCAGAGTTCTTTCCAGGTCGCCCCTGGTGACGGTGAAGGTTACGTCGGTCAGGCCGTCTTCGGCCGTGTTCTGGATAATGACGTCGACCACTATCCCGGAATCAGAGATGGGGCCGAAGATGCGGGCCGCTATCCCGGGCTGGTCCGGCACGCCCTTGATGGTCACTTGGGCCTGGTCCTTGTTGTAGGCCACCCCGGAGACGACCACTCTTTCCATGCTTATGTCTTTGTCGATCACAAAGGTTCCCTCCTCGTCGGTGAAGCTTGAGCGGACATGAATCGGAACTTTGAACTTGCTGGCGAACTCCACCGAGCGGATCTCCAAAACCTTGGCTCCCAAGGCGGCCATCTCCAACATCTCGTCATAGGATATCTTTTCCAGCTTGCGGGCGTTGGGCACCATGTTAGGGTCGGTGGTGTAGACCCCCTTTACGTCGGTGTATATCTCGCAGACGTCCGCCTTCAGGGCCGCGGCCAGGGCCACGGCCGTGGTGTCCGATCCGCCCCGGCCCAGGGTGGTGATGTTGCCGTGGTCGTCCCAGCCCTGAAATCCGGCCACGGCCACCACCCGACCCCGGTCCAGCTCCGCCTGGATGCGGCTGGTCTCCACGTCCACAATCCGGGCCCGGCCGTAAACCTCGTCCGTGACGATCTTGGCCTGGTGACCCAGAAGCGAGCAGGCGGACACTCCCATGGAATTGACGACCATGGAAAAGAGGGCGATGGTGACCTGTTCTCCGGTGGAGACCAGAACATCCATCTCCCGGGCCACCGGTTCGGCGGTTACTTCCCGCCCCAGGGCCAAGAGGCGGTCGGTCTCGCCGGCCATGGCCGAAAGGACCACCACCACCTGATGACCCGCAAAATGGCTTCGCAGCACCCGTTCGGCCACGTTCCTGATCCGGGATATGTTGGCCACCGAGGTGCCGCCGAATTTCATTACGATCAGACCCACGAAACTGTTTCTCCCTTCATTAGGGTCAACGGAAAGGTGTCACAGCCTTTTCAAAATCTTTTTCGCCTCAGGTCCCAGGCCTGCCAGCTCCGCCCGTCTCCTGTCCGGGCCAGCCCAGGAAAGATTGATCTCGATCCGGTCGCCGGGCAGCAGATCCTCAGCCCGCTCGGCCCACTCCACCGCGGTTACCCCGTTTTCATACCCCGGCCCGGTCATCATCTCCTCCAGGCCCAGCTCCAGGGCTTCTTCCTCGTCAAGGCGGTAGAGGTCCACATGCTTTAGTTCCAGCCGGCCGCCCGGAAGGTTGACCGCCAGGACAAAGGTGGGTGAGACCACCTGGTCCCAGCTTAGCCCCAATCCCTGGGCTAGCCCTTGGACAAAGGTGGTTTTGCCCGCGCCCAGGTCCCCTTTCAGGGAGATGACTTCGCCTCCCCTGAGAATATTCCCCAGGCGGCGGCCCAGGTCCCTGGTGGCCTGAGGCCCGGTCAGCTCAAAGATAACGCTATCTTTTCCCGCCAATTACTCCTGTCCCATGCCTTTTTAAATCAGCCCCCGGAAAACGATTTGGCAAGATTAGCCTAAACCGAAAAGGAGGTCAATAAGGCTCAGGCTGGCCTTCACCTTGGTAAAACACTATGAGGAAGTATTTTGATGAGTGTTGGATCTGCTCCGTCTGTTGACCGGATCGCCGAGGGTGAATTATGCTTTAAATGAGTGATTCGGTCTTCCTGGCAGATCTAAATGGAAAGCGACCTTCACTTTCGACTTTGAGTGGTTGCTCGGCGTTGAATTGGGGCCTTCAAGGTGGGGCCACAAGATCCTTCGGCGGATTGAGAACGGCTTTGCGGGATTATTCCGAGGTTACGCCATGCCGGAAAGATGCTATTTTCAATCTCCCTTCACTTGCCAAAAGTCATGGAGAAACAAAATGAATGTAGAATTAACCTACTACAAGAACAACCTCTTATTCCGAATGCTATTAGGCTCCAGCCGTTTCAGGTTTCTCCAGTTTATGGCCATTTTGAGTCTATGGTATGTGGTAGGGTATGGGATATGCGCTAAATACAATGCGCTTCAGTTACTAGGGAAAGACGCCGGGTATTTTGAAGACATAGTTTTATTATCAAACTATTTTATGTACTTAGCGATGATTGCGTGTTCTCTCTTTTTATTACGCAAACTAGATTTTCTGTTGGAACGCCTACCAGATCTTATCGATATTTCATATGAAGAATTGATTCCAGTTATTAATCACATCCGTGAGTTCGTCAGCTTAAGAAGACGTACAGCCATTTATTTATATATTACCATACTTATATTCATGTGTTTATTGGTACTTGTATTTCAAATTTATATCCCAATATTCAAACCTCAAGATGTTAGAGCATGGGCTATTATGCCTGATATTTATCCAACAATATTTATCTTCGCTGTTATCTTCGCTTTGTTTCAGTGGGTAATTATAGTCGGAAATGTATTTTGGTATCTATTAAGTATAGCAATAACAGTGTTCCCGGTAATTTATCGATATGCCAGAGAAGGCAAATTGCAGATTAATCCTATATCACCAGACGGTAAGGGAGGGCTCACTCCTATAAGCGATCTGTCGTATGCTTTGACTATTTGCATGAGTTGCGGATTGATACTCGTTGTGTCGTGGCTAATTTTATACGGCGTAGATCAGCCTATGATGCTGGGATTCCCCATGTATATCGTGTTTTTGACGGTAGTTTTTTTCATGCCCTTACAATCAGTTCATATTGCCATGAAGAAGGCAAAGAACTTTGAGATATACAGAATTGGATGTCTTTTTAGTGAAGAATATAAAAAATTACCAGAGGGTAACAATAATAAAAAATCGAAAAGTGTGGGGAAACACCATGATGTAATAGATATCGTTAGGTACCTTGCAGATTTAAATCAACTTTATCGAAGGGTTGAGATGATGCCGGTGTGGCCTTTTAATTTTACAATGCTTGGCCGTTTCCTGGCGCTTATTATTGTTCCGATGCTCCTCTTTGTCGTTCAATTAACTACGGAAAATTATTTATTAACAATGATCAAAGCAATAGTTAAATAGCAGATGGAAATTGTTTCGCCAAACGCTTGCCTTTTCTGAGACTGGGTCAGCAAAAAAACTGCCCAGTCCCTAAAACTGATTGAAAAGAGTCATTCTTCCTCAAACAGCGAGGCCACGGCCTCGGGTATCATCTCGGCCACTTCGGAGGCCAGGAACCCCCTGGCCCGGATCTCCTGGGCCAGCATGTCTCCGGCCAGGCCATGGATGTAGACCCCGGCCAGAGCCGCCTCCAGGGCATTCAACTCCTGGGCCAGGAGTCCGCCGATGATTCCGGTGAGCACGTCGCCCGCACCGCCGTTGGCCAGCCCGGGGTTGCCGGTGGGGTTAACGAAGATGAGCCCCTCGGGAGAGCCGACCACGGTCCGGGCGCCCTTGAGCACCACCACCTGACCGGTCTCCTGGACCAGGGTCTTGACCGCCTTGATCCGGTCGGCTTGGACCTTTTCCGTGGTCGTCTTGAGCAGCCGGGCCATCTCTCCGGGATGGGGGGTCAGGACGGCCGAGTCGGCGCACCACCTGATCATCTCCAGGTTTTGGGCCAGGAGGTTCAACCCGTCCGCGTCGATGACCAGGGGCAGAGGCACCTTTTCCACGATCCAGGCCAGGAGTTCCCCGGTCTCCGGATCGGTTCCCAGGCCGGGCCCGAAGGCCAGGGCGCTTTTGCCCTCCAGGAACGGGGCCAGGCTGTCCACGGCCTTGGCAGACAGAAACCCGTCCGCGGTCTGGGCCAGAGGCAGAGTCATGGCCTCGGTGAGTTTGTTTTCAAGAATATGGTTGACCCCCGCGGGACAGCCCACGGTGACCAGCCCGGTCCCCACGCGCAGGGCGCCCTGGGCCGTAAGGCAGGCGGCCCCGGTCTTGCCCTCTGACCCGGCCAGGATAAGCAGATGGCCGCAGTCGCCCTTGTGGGCCCGGGGTCCGGGGACCGGCCAGAACTCGGCCACGTCCTCGGCCTCCACCTCCAGGTGATCCACCGAATCCCAGGGCAGGGCCTCGTCAGGGATGGAGATGTCGATGACCTCCAACTCCCCGCAGTACTCCAGGCCCGGATACACGGCCTGGCCCAGCTTGGCCGCGCCGAAGGTGCCGGTCAGGTCGGCCTGCACGGCCGCGCCCATGACCTTGCCCGTGTCCGCGCTGATTCCGGAGGGGATGTCCACGGAGGCCACAAACGCCTCGCATGAGTTGATCAGATCGATGGCCTCCTTGTACCGTCCCTTGACCGGAGCGTTGAGGCCCGTGCCCAGCAACGCGTCCACCACCAGGTCGGTCTCCTCCAGATCAAGGGCCAAGTCCTCCACGTCGTCCTGGTTCAGGATCTCTACTACGGGCAGGTCCAGCCCCTGGACCGCCTTTAGGTTCACGGCCGCGTCGCCCTGGATGCTCTCCAGTTCGGCCAGGACATAGAAGACCACCTCTGCGCCCCAGCGATCCAGCCAGCGGCCGATGACGAAGCCGTCCCCGCCGTTGTTGCCCCGGCCGCAGATGATTGTGGTGCGCAAACCCTGCACCGACTCCAGGGTGTCCTCGATCAGCTCGGCCATTCCTTTCCCGGCGTTCTCCATGAGGACGATGCCGGGCAGGCCCGACTCCTCCATAGTCCAGGTATCCAGGGCTCTCATCTGTTCGGCCAGGCACAGCGGTTTCATAGGGTTCTCCTATTAAGGGATATTCTCTATTTTCGTGACGGCATTGCCGGATCGTTATCGTTTTGATCAACAAGCTGCCATGTATCAGCAGGTAATAAATTCGTGGTCACTGAGATCAGACCAGTTCTGTATTCCGGTTTTGAAAAATGAAAAGTCACCCGGTTGTTGTCCCATGATATCCCCTTCTCTCAACTCCCTTTTCTTTCCCTTCCGGAACCTTGTCACAACACTACCGTAAGGAAATAGGTTATATATACAGAAGAATTGATACCGCTGGATTTATGTAACTCTATTCAAAAAAGATGATTGCATTTATAGAATTTATTCTTTAAAAACCAAAAGCAGGCCTGTAATAGGCGCCGCTTTATCAGGGCTTACCGCCTTCCAAAATCACCACGGCCGCGCCCACTCCGGCCTCGTCCGTGAGGCTCACGTGGGACCCGGTCACGTCCATTGTTTCCGCCACCTTTTTGGCCCGGGAGTAGAGGACCAAATAGGGTTTTCCGGCCCGGGTGTGGCGGACCTCGATCTCCCGCCAGGCCACGCCCCGCATGCCCAAACCCACGGCCTTGGAAAAGGCCTCCTTGGCCGCGAAACGCATGGCCAGGGCGCTGGCCGGGTTGGGCCGGGCCAGGCAGAGCTGCTGCTCATAGGGAGTGAAACAGCGGTCCAGAAACCGCTGGCCGAACCGCTCCACAGCCCGACCGATGCGCTCCACCCGGGCCACGTCAATGCCTATCCCCAGGATCACAATTACATATCCCGGACCAGGTCCACCATCTCCATGACCGCCCGCTCCACGCCCACCATCATGGCCCGGGCCATGATGGCGTGGCCGATGGAGTACTCCTCGATCAGGGGGCAGTCCACAAAGCGGTGGATGTTGCGGTAGTTGAGCCCGTGGCCGGCGTGGACATGCATGCCCAGCTCGTGGCCCAGCTCGGTCATGTCCGCGATCTGGGTAAAGAGCCTGTCCGCCTCGTCCTCCGTCTCCGCGTCGGCGTAGTGTCCGGTGTGCAGCTCAATGTATTCGACCCCCAGCTCGGCCGAGGCCCGGACCTGCTCCTCCTGAGCGTCGATAAACAGGCTGACCTTGATGCCTCCGGCCTGGAGGGCCTTGATATAGGGCCCCAGCTTGTCCCTGGCCCCGGCCACCTCCAGCCCGCCCTCGGTGGTCAGCTCCTGGCGCTTTTCCGGCACCAAGGTGCACATGTAGGGCTTGGTCGAAAGGGCTATGCCGCGCATCTCCTCCGTGGCCGCCATCTCCATGTTGAGCCTGGTCTTGACCACCTGCTTGAGCACGGCCAGGTCCCGGTCCTGGATGTGGCGCCGGTCCTCGCGCAGATGGCAGATGATGCCCCTGGCCCCGGCCAGCTCGGCCAGAATGGCCGCGGCCGCAGGGTCCGGAATGTCTATGCCCCGGGCCTGGCGCACGGTGGCCACGTGATCCACGTTTACGGATAGAACAGCCATGAAGGGCCTCCTTGGAATCTATTTGAAATCAGACTTATATTAACACTATTGGGTGCGCCGGGATAGTGCATTAGGGCGGGGAAGGAGTCAATGGGGGAGTTGGGGGGGGCGTCCCGGAGGCTGCCCTGCCGGAGAAAAAGCGATTTCCGCCCCGGGTTCAGCCCAAACGGAACAGAAGGGCGTTTCTTGGGGGGACCCAAATATTCTCCCAGGCCCTTTTGGGCCGAGCCGCTTCTTGTCCGCGGCCGCCAGACTCCTCTTGTGTCCTGGGGGCGCTGCGGCTAAGCTGAATTCAGTAGTTTCGGTTGCCTGCATCTTCTTCACAACTCAACCAGACCAAGGGGTGATCGCCGGTGAATGACAGCACGAATCCCCAGAGCATAATCCAGCCTTCCCAGGAGCGCTTCGAGGCGGTTCTATCCTCCATTTCCGACGGAGTCTTTACCGTGGACCAAGAGGGCCGCATCGCTTGCTTCAACCGGGCCGCCCAGGAGATAACCGGCTTCACTTTTGAGGAGGTCCTGGGCAGGCCCTGCCGAGAGATCTTCCGCTCCGATATTTGCCCTGACGCCTGCGCCTTAAAATACACCCTGGAGACCGGCAAGCCGGTCCGCAACCTGGCGGTGACCATCAAAACAAAGGAGGGCCGGGAAGTGCCGGTGAGCATCTCCACGGCCCCGCTGCTGGACAAGAACGGCCGCAAGGTGGGCGGGGTGGAGACCTTCCGCGATCTGCGGCCCCTGGAGAGCCTCAGAAAAAAGCTGGAGCAGGCCTACACCCGCCACGACATCGTGGCCAAGAGCAAGACCATGACTCTTATCCTGGACAAGCTGGAGACCGTGGCCGCCGCCGATTCCACGGTCCTTATCACCGGCGAATCGGGCACGGGCAAGGAACTGGTGGCCAGGGCCGTCCACAGCCTGAGCAATCGGGCCGGAAAGCCCTTTGTTCCGGTGAACTGCGGTGGACTGCCCGAGACCCTCATCGAGTCGGAGCTGTTCGGCTACGAGAAGGGAGCCTTTACCGGCGCGGACAAGCCCAAGCCGGGGCGCTTCAGGCTGGCCCAGGGCGGAACCATTTTCCTGGACGAGATCGGAGACTTGGCCCCGGGGGTCCAGGCCAAGCTGCTCAGGGTGCTTCAGGAAAAGGTCTACGAGCCCCTGGGCGGGGTGCGTCCGGTCCCGGCCAATGTCAGGGTCCTGACCGCCACTCACCGCGATCTGCGGGGCATGGTTCAAGAGGAGACCTTTCGCCAGGATCTCTATTACCGCATCAATGTCATTGAGATAAACCTGCCGCCCCTGCGGGAGAGGATGGAGGACGTGCCCCTGTTGGCTAAAAAGTTCGTGGCCGACCTGGCCCAGGAACAGGCCAAGGATATCCAGGGCTTCACCCCCGGAGCCCTGGCCCGGCTCATGGCTTACGACTATCCGGGCAATATCCGGGAACTGCGGAACATTGTGGAGCACGGGTTTGTACTCTGCCCCGGAGGTCTGATCCGGACCGAGCATCTGCCTGCGGATTTGAACGCATCCTGCCCCTCGCCACCCATGAAGAACGGCCTGGAGGAGTTCGAGCAGGAGCGCATCATTACCGCCCTGCGGAACAACAACTGGAATCGACTGGGCGCGGCCAGGGAATTGGGCATCCACAAGACCACCCTTTTCCGCAAGATAAAACGCTACGGAATCCGTCTCCCGGAAAAGGACGGCCGCTCTAAAAAATAGGGGATAGTAGCTTCGGCGCTACCCCATGTTCCCTGCACGGGTCTGATCCGCTGGCGGGATTGGGTCTGTATCTGTTTGAATATTATACGGTAAAATGATTATGGGCCCTTCCGGCGTAATTCTGTCTTTGGTTGGCACGGAGCCTGCTGTCTCTTGGGTAAAGGTTTTTAACCCCCAAGGAAAGGAAAGAGCCATGACCGAGAAGATCAAAGAGCCCCAGGCGAGTTCCTACCAGGCGGCCCGTCCTTTGAAGTTCGTGAAGGACGCCCAGGGCAACGGTTGGCTGTGCGACAGCAGCGTGGATCCGGACAAGGATCTTTCGTCTCAGGGCTGCTGGCGTTGCGAGGAGATGGCCTTCCCCTGCGGCGGCAGATAGTACAGGCCATGCCCCGGCCCAAGTTTACTAAAGCCAGGACCGGGCCGGGGCGAATGGTAGTTGTGAACAGGAGGCTCCCATGACAGAAAAATCTCTGGCGGACACGGCCATTGTGGCCTGCGGCACGCTCAACCCGGAGCTGGACTTTCTAAAATCCCACGACCTTATCGATCCGGGGCGGATCATCTACACCAAGCCGGGGCTGCACCAGGACTGCCAAGAGCTGGAGCGGCAGCTTTTCGACGCGGTCAGACGGGCCCAAAAGGATTATGACCGGGTTATCGTGATCTATGGGGGCAAGTTCTGCTACGTCAACAGCGAAGAGCCCACCCGGACCATGGACCGTCTGATAGAGGAGCTGGGCGAGGGAGTGGTCCGGATCCAGGCCACCCATTGCATGGACATGTTGGCCTCGGAAGAGGAGCGGGAACAGCTGGCCGGGGGCGCCGACGTGTGGTGGATGACCACGGGCTGGGTGAAATACCGCAACCAGGTCTTTGCCGGATGGGACAAGGGTACGGCCAACGAAAATTTCCCCCGCCACGACGGCGGCGCATTTGTCCTGGACGGGGTGGGCATGTGTGAAGACTACCTCAACAACCGCCCCGAGGAGATCCTGGACATGTCCGATTGGATGGGCCTGCCCCTCCAGGGCATCAGCGTTTCGCTGAATCGTTTCCGGGAGCTGATTTTGCAGGCCGCGGAAAAGTTGGAGGGGGGCGGGAAGTAGGCCCAGACGGTATTTCTCACCTTAAAGATTACATTCCTGACAGCCGGGGAAAGCGGCAGGTTCTTCCATTCGGAGCTACTCCGCGGAGTGGCTCCGGAGGCGATCTGATGAAAAAAGCCGTGAGCTTGGACCCCGGGGCATCCAAAAGCCAGCCCGCACCCCGGCCCTCTCCCTTCAAGGGGAGAAGGGACTATTGTTTGCAGCCTCAGGGGCTTCATCCTGACCGCACCCGAGTAGTTTCAGAGTAGCCTTTCTGCAACTCCATGTTCCAGAAGAGTCGCAAACATGCAACCCTGGCGCCTCCTTTTTGCCCCATAGAAAAAACACTGATCTCAAAATATCGCCCTATTGTCATATTTCAGCTGGTTGGGCGCACCTCCCTCCAAACAGGCACGGCCCTTGCTCTCAACCGGGGGAATGTCAAGACTCGAAACCGGAGGGTAAAATGATAAGTGTGCTCGATTTTGTCCGCAAGAACCTGCTCTATCTGATCCTGGCCTCAATGACTCTGGGGCTCATCAACGGCCGTTTCTTTCCCGCAGGGTACCTCAAGCCCCTGGTCCTGCCGATCCTCATCTTCATGGTCCTGCCCATGATGGTCAATATCAAGATCGAGGAGGTGCTCAACGCCTTCAAGGATTTCAAGCCCGTGGGGTTGAGCCTGGCCATTAACTTCATCTTCATGCCGATGCTGGCCCTGGGAGTGGCCTGGGTTTTTTTTCAGGACCAGCCCATCTATGCTGTGGGGCTGTACCTGGTGGCGCTCCTGCCCACCAGCGGCATGACCGCGGCCTGGACCGGTATGGCCAAGGGCAATCTGAACACGGCCCTGGTCATAATCGCGGTGAATCTGCTTCTGTCCATATTCCTCCTGCCCATCTACCTTAAGGTAATGGTCGGGCAGGCCGTTCCTTTTGATCCGGTCCATATCTTTCAGCAACTGCTCTACATAGTGGTGGCGCCCATGCTGGCCGGAGACCTGATCCGCCGGGGGATCGTCCGCCGCTGGGGCCGGGAGGTTTATCTCCGGGTCAAGCCCCATCTCTCCGGGGTCTCCTCCCTGGGCGTGGTGCTGATCATCTTCGTGGCCATGTCCCTCAAAGCCGGGCAGATCCTGGGCGATCTTAGGGCCTCGACTCTGGCCCTGGTGCCCCTGGCCCTGTTCTATACCCTGGCCGTCGGGGCCGGGCTTTACCTGGGCGGGCGGTTCCTCTCCCGGGACAAGATGATCGCCCTGGTTTACGGCACGGCCATGCGCGATTTGTCCATTGCCGTGGCCATCGCCATGCTCAGCTTCCCCGGAGCGGTCATGCCCATAGCCCTGGCCTACGCCATCCAGGTCCCCACTGCGGCGGTGATCATGAAGGTCCTGCTCCGTCTTGAAACCTGTCAGCCCGGTGGGGCCCTGAAGGCTCAGGCCAAGCCGGTAAACCAGCCCTTCTGAAAACCGGCAACGGTCCATGAAGAACATACCGGAGCGGCTGGCCGCTCCGGTATGTTCTTAGGTATTAAGATGCTGCTTGGGGCAAGGCCCCGGGACGGGACGGTCGGGGGGGCGATTCTGACCGCCCCGTCTTGTTGCTGTTAATGAAGCTTGGGGGAGCTTGCCTTTCACTCCCCCCAACCCAGCAACTCCATCATCTCCCGCTCCTTGGCCTCCATGGCCTCCGCGTCCGCCTCCGGGGATTCGTGATCATAGCCCACCAGATGGAGCACCCCGTGGACCATCAGCCGGTCCAGGGCCCAGTCCAGGGATCTGCCGGCCGTCTCGGCCTCTCTCTGGGCCGTATCCACGGAGATGACCACATCTCCCAGGATCTCGGGGTTAAGCCCGCTGTCCTCGCCCTCGTTCTGGGGAAAGGAGATTACGTTGGTGGGGCCGGTGCGGTTCAAATAGAGAGAATTGAGCCGGGCGATCTCGGCGTCGTCGACCAGGAGCAGGGACAGCTCGGCCTCAGGAAATCCCAAGCCTTTTAAGATTGTCTCCGCCTTCTTTTGAATCCCGTTCAGGTCCGGTTCCGTCCTTGTCTGTTCGTTTCGGATCTGAATCTCCATTGGTCTTCCTTTTGGTCGAACTGGATTTGGTCGGCGGTTCGGGATAGGCCACCCGCTGGTGGAATATGCCGTTCAATACCTGGTTGAACGATTTGGCGATGGCGTGAAGGTCGCTTAAGGTGAGCTGGCAGTCGGAGAGCTGGTCATCGGAGAAGTTGCCGTTGATGATCTTCTGGACCAACCCCTGGACCCGGGAGGGGGTGGGTTCGCTCAGGGATTTGGTGGCCGCCTCCACCTGGTCGGCCAGCATGACCAGCCCGGCCTCCTTGGTCTGGGGCTTGGGCCCGGGATAGCGGAAATCCTCCTCCTTGACCTGCTCCTTCTCGCACTTGGCGTTCAGGGCCTTGTCATAGAAAAATTTGATCAGGCTGGTGCCGTGGTGCTGGGCGATTATGTCCTCGATCCTCCGGCCCAGCTTGGCCTCCTTGGCGATCTCCACGCCCCGTTTCACGTGGGCGATCAGAATCAGGGCCGACATGGAGGGGGCCAGCTTCTCGTGGCGGTTTTCGCCGCTGAGTTGATTTTCGATAAAATACTGGGGCTTGGGTATCTTGCCCACGTCGTGGTAGTAGGCCGCCACCTTGGCCAGAAGCGGGTTGGCCCCGATGGATTCGGCCGCGGCTTCGACCATGTTGCCCACCACGATGGAATGGTGGTAGGAGCCCGGAGCCTGAAACAGAAGCTCCTTCAGGACCGGCTGGTCTAGGTTGGCCATCTCCAGGAGCTTGAAGTCCGTGGTGTAGCCGAAGATTATCTCCACCAGGGGGATCAGCCCGCTGACGATGACCCCGGACAGAAATCCGCCCCAAAGAGCCGCGCTCACCCCGGCCACGGTGGCCAGAGAGATTACATCCGTGACGCTCAGGCGGATGGCCAGGGCGATCACCATGGCGACGAGTCCGGCCATGAGCCCGGCTTTGAGGCTGGTGCCCCTGTGACGCAGGTTGAGAATGGATCTGGCTCCCACCAGGGAGGAGGCCAGGTACAAAACAAAGGCCTCCAACCTGAATTCGGCCAGGTGGGCGGCCAAAAAGGAGAGGACCAGTCCGGTCAGAAGGGCTGTCTCCAGCCCCAGGAAGACGCAGACCAGCATAGCCCCGGCGGCCACGGGCAGGGCTCCTGACAGGACATGAAAATCGTCGATGCCCCAGGACCGGGCCAGCTCCACGATGGGCGGCTGGATGAGCCGGGAAAGGACGAAGACCAGAAGAATGGTGCAGTAGACGAACACAAGGTCCTTGTTCTCGATCCTGCGGTTGGTGTGGCTGAAAAGGTTGGGCAGATAGAGGCTGCGGAAAAAGACGACCAGCAGGAAAAACATGCCCAGAACCCGCAGCCAGGGTAATTGGGCCGGCTTGGTCTCGGTCTCTTTTTTCAGCCGGGCCAGGATCTGGTGGGTTACGATCTGGCCTTCCCGGGCCACCATCTCCCCTCGCATGACCCTGTAGTAGACCGGTTTGACCGACTCCCGGGCTTCTTTTCTGCGGCGCTCGGTCTCGTGGCGATTGGGGGTCAGGTTGGGTCTGAGCAGTTCCACGGCCAGCCTGGCCACCATGGGCCGCAGGAGGCGGTTCAGGTTGGGCGGGTTTAGGTTAAGGGACAGGGCCTGGGATCGGATTCTAAGTTCGGCGCTTTTGGGGCTGAGGATGGGATAGAGGTCCCGAGCCACCCGTTCCGAGTTGTTGCTGATGGTGCGGATAACGATGCCCTGGTCCTCTTCCAAAAGGAGCCTTTCCCGGTCCGGGACGATCTCCAGCCAGAGCACGTCGCTGAGCAGATCGACGATGGCCTCTTCTATGTCCGAGCTGAACATGGCCTTTTTAAGAAGCTGCCAGTCACTCTCCTTGATTTCGGTTCCCATCAGAGCCTGGAATTCGGCCTTGAGGGCCATCTCCTCCTCTTTGGCCAGGGAGGGGTCCAGGGGTTCCACGTCCGCCCCCGGCTCGTGGAGCTTTCCGCCCCAGACCAGGGGCCTGGTTCTGACCAGGCCAAAGGCCTGTCTGACCCGATTGATGATCGACTCGCCCAGCCAGTCGTCGAAATCGTAGACGGTCAGCTGTCTGGTTTCGGCCTCTTTGCGGCGCTCCTCGGTGGAGACCTGGTCCTCCACCAGAAAAGTCTGCGAGGCCTTGATGTCCTTGGAGACCACGTCGCCCAGTTTATAATCCGGAGTGGTGGCCAGGATGGAAGGGAAGAGAAGCAGGGCCAGCAGGGCGGAGATGAACCCCAGCAGGATCCAGCGCTGTAGGGGTGTATCCTTGAGGGGCCAGGAGAGCCAGCCCTTGATCCGGGATTCGATCAGCCTTTTTTTCGCCTTGGCCGAGGGTCTTTCCGAATGGGAGGCCAGACTCTTGATTTTTCCGGTCAGGCTCTTCTTCTCCCCGGAACGAGCTCCGGGTTTGGACTTTGATTTGGTCGGTCGGTCAGGCTCAGCCACGTTGCTCTCCTTTGGACCGGTTTGCCTTTTCAGCCCTTTCGTAGGCAGAGATGATCTCCTGCACCAGACGGTGGCGGATCACATCCTTTTGGCTGAAACGGACAAAAGAAATGCCCTTGATACCCTGCAGAATCATTTCCGCCTGGACCAGGCCGGAACGCTTGCCTGCGGGCAGATCGATCTGGGTGACATCGCCGGTGACCACGGCCTTGGAGGAGTAGCCCAGCCGGGTCAGAAACATCTTCATCTGTTCGGTGGTGGTATTCTGGGCTTCATCCAGGATCACAAAGGAGTCGTTGAGGGTCCGGCCTCTCATAAAGGCCAGGGGCGCCACCTCGATCACTCCCCGTGAGACCATCCCGTTGGCCTGGTCGAAATCCAGCAGGTCATGGAGGGCGTCGTACAGGGGCCGCAGATAGGGATTGACTTTTTCGTACAGATCCCCCGGCAGAAAGCCCAGCTTTTCCCCTGCCTCCACCGCCGGGCGGCAGAGCACAATTCTTCGTTTTTCCCCGGAGGTCAGGGCGGCCACGGCCATGGCCATGGCCAGGTAGGTCTTGCCGGTACCGGCCGGGCCGATGCCGAAGACCATATCGTTGCGGCGCACGGCCTCGATATACTCCTTCTGGGCTATGGTCTTGGGGGCCACCGTTCTTTTGCCGGAGGTGATAAAGACCTTGTCCAGAAATATCTTTTTCAGCTTGGCCTTGTAATCCCGGCATAAAATCCGGTGGGCGTGTTCCACGTCCTCGGCATAGACAGGATATCCGGCGGAGATAAGGCCGTAGAGTTCCTCCAGGACCCGCCGGGTCAGTTCGCTTTGGGCCTCGTCGCCCCTGATCGTGACCCTGTTGCCTCTGGAGTTGATCGAGGTCGCGGTCAGTTGGGCCAGGGCGGTTAGGTTAGCATTCTTGGGGCCGAAAAGCTTGGCCGCGAGACTGTTGTCCGCAAAGGAGATGCTCTTCTCCGTGTCTCCCATGGATTCTCCGCTGGGGGACCGGTTCGAGGAACCAGCTCCAGAGGCGGCCGTGTTGGAACCTGGCACTTGTCCCCCTAACCCTGCCGCGGGCGATCCTCGGCGGGCGAACCGTAATGGCCGGTGATTTGGATGATGACCCTGCGTTGCCTGGGGCGGTTGTCAAAGTCCAAGAGCACGATCTGCTGCCAGGCCCCCAGGACAGGACGCCCTTCCAGCAGGGGAACGGTAAGGGAAGGGCCCACCAGGGCGGCCCGGACGTGGGAGTAGCCGTTGCCGTCTCCCCAACGGGCATCGTGGGCGTAGGAAATGGATCTGGGAGCCAGTCTCTCCAGAGCGTCCTTGAGGTCCTGGAGAACACCGCTCTCAAACTCGATGGTCGTCACCCCGGCCGTTGAACCGGGGGCGAAGACGGTCACCTGGCCGTCTACAATCCCGCTGGAGGCGGCGGTTTCAGCCACAAGGCCGGAAAGATCGTGAATGTCGACCTCGGCCGTGCCGGCCAAGGCGGTCTCATGAGTATGGATTTCCATTGGGATTACCTCAACCCCATGTTTAGCACAGGGTTGGTCCATATTCAAGATTGCTCGACAGGCCCCCGCCAACCGCCCTTGCCCTGGGTTTCAGATTGCGTCGATTTACTCAGTCCGGGGCTTGACTTGGCTCAAGGTGTTCTGATATCCACTTGGTTGTGGTCCTAAACCAAAAACAAAGGCGCCCCATTTGAACGCTCTTGATCTGGCTGTAATAGCCCTTTTAGCGATCATTCTGATCAGAAGCTACCTGCGCGGACTCATCCGGGAGGTGGCCTCCCTGGGTGGTATTGTTTTGGCCCTGTTGGTCGGCATAAGGTTCCACCCCGGAGCGGAAAAATTTCTGGTAGCCGCGTTCGGCCCGAGCCCATATATGGCCGCAGTGGGTTTCGGTCTGCTTTTCGTGGTCACCCTTCTGGTGATATCTCTGGTTTCCGGACGCCTTTCCAAAATTGTGTCCAACGGCCCCCTGGGCGGGCTGGACCGGTTATTGGGCCTTTGTTTCGGAGCGTTGAAGGGCTGCCTCATCGTCATCACCTGCATCTTTCTGTTCACCTTCATGGCCGGCCCCAGCCACCCCCTGGTGGCCAATTCCAGAATCACCCCCGAGGCTTTGGAAGCCGCCGAGTGGATTCTCAACAAACTGCCGCAGAGCCTGAGCAAATCGCTGGACGAGAAAAGGGCTCAGCTTAACCGGCAGCTGCCCGGAAAAAGGAACAAAAACAAGTGACTCAGGCTCTGGATAGACTCACCCGCCTGGCCGACAAACTTCTGGGGCCTGACGGCTGCCCCTGGGACAAGGCTCAGACTCCCACCTCCCTGTCTGGATATCTCATTGAAGAGGCGGCCGAATCGGCCCAGGCCATCATGGAGGAGGGCCCTGAGGCCGTCAGGGAGGAGTTGGGCGATCTTCTCTACCTGATCGTATTTATATGCCGGCTTTACCAGGATCAGGGGCTGTTCGGCCTGGACCAGGTGGCCCAGGCCGCAGAGGCCAAGATGGTTCACCGCCATCCCCATGTGTTCGGGGACGATTCATGGGGAACTCCCAAAGAGGTCAAGGATAACTGGGACAAGAACAAACTGAAGGAAAAAGACCCCTCTGTTTCGCTGCTGGATTCAGTCCCCAAATCCCTGCCCGGCCTGCTTAGGGCCCATCGGCTTTCCCAGCGGGCTTCCACCGTCGGTTTTGACTGGACCTCCCCGGAGGCGGTCTTTAAAAAGGTGGAAGAGGAGATGGGGGAGTTGAAGTCGGCCCTGAGCAACGGTTCGGGCAGCGAAAAAATAGCCGAGGAGCTGGGCGATCTGTTTTTCAGCCTGGCCAACCTGAGCCGCCATCTGGGGCATAACCCGGAAAACGTTATTCAACAGGCCAATAGCAAGTTTACGGACCGGTTCAAAGACCTGGAAAGCGCTTTCAAAAATCAGGGCAGGGGGCCCTCGGAAGCGGGGCCCGGGGAGTTGGACTCCATCTGGGAAGAGGTGAAAAGAAGACGCTGACCTGTTTCCGGGTTTACCCTTGAAAAAGGTTTTGAAAAACAAGCCGGGCCTGCCTTTGGGGGAATGGCGAGTGGCGGAGGAATCTTGTTTCCAGACCTATCAAGGCTCTGCAGAGCATATTTAGAATGTTTGTCAGAATGACGTTCCGATTCAAAAGCTAAATGTGCTGCCGGGGTCACACCCCTGGCAGCCGAATCGGAACAGATTTATGACATTTGCTATAAAAATCACTATAGCTCCTGAAAAAATTCTGTGAGTTCAATTCCTGCTTTGCCAGGCTGTATTTCGCTGCCTGAGGAAGAGTATTTGATTCAAGAAAAATAAAAGAAGTGCGCCTTAACTAAAAACCTGAATTAGTGATGTTCAGTGGTGAATATAAGACGATAAAACGGAGAGCGAAACAGTTTAAGAATTGCTTTTGGAGCGGCCTGATCCGTTTCCGGTTTTTTCCACGGCCTGGGTCACCTTGCCCACCATTTCCGCGGTCCTTTTCAACCGGTTGAGTTGGCCCACTCCGGGCATCCGGGAGACGAGCTGGTTTTTGATCTCGGCTTCAATATCAAAGCCGTCATCCTCGGTTTTGGCTTTTTGAGCGGCCGCCTGGGTCTTGTCTCCGTCCGCCTGTGGTTGGGCTGAATTTTGGCCGCTGCGGTACTCGTGGCCGATCCGCCCCAGGGCCTTTCCTATCTCCGGCAGCCTTTTGGCCCCGAACAGGACCACCACCACCAGGAGAATGATCAGCAGCTCCGTATGTCCCAGACCAAACATGGTTCAAGCCTAACAGAGGCGCCGGTTTTAGCCAACTCTTTTTGACGTGGGCTTGCCAAAAGGTCGTAAAATGGCATATGAATATGAAAACAATCATCCGGCAACCGAAACAACAGGGACGAGGCGAGGGTGCACAAAGATATTCAGGAACAACTCCGGGCTCTTCCGGGAGTGGATGCGGTTCTCCGCAGCTTGGAGGAACGCCGAAGCGGTCTTCCGGCAACAGTGTTGAAAGCCTCTGTCCGCAAAGTTATTGACCGGACCAGGGAGGATATAATCCGGAACAGTGCCGCCTGTCCCTCCCCCGAGGCCCTTACCGGGACGGCTCTGGAAGAGGCCCATAGACTCAATCGGCCCAGGTTCAGGAGAGTCATAAACGGAACCGGGGTGATCATCCACACCAACCTGGGAAGATCGCCCCTCTCCCTTGATGCGGCCGAGTCCATCGCCGAGCTCTCCCGGACATACTCCAACCTTGAATTCGATCTGGGAAAAGGGCGGCGCGGTTCCAGATATCAGCTGGTGGAGGAGCTTCTCAAGGAGCTCACCGGAGCCGAGGCGGCCATGGTGGTCAACAACAACGCGGCGGCCGTATTTCTGTCCCTGAACAGCCTGGCCGAGGGCCGGGAGGTGGTGGTCAGCCGGGGGCAGTTGGTGGAGATCGGAGGGGCTTTCCGTATTCCGGACGTCATGGCCAAATCCGGGTCCATTCTGCGGGAGGTGGGCACCACCAACAAGACCCATCTGCGGGACTATGAAAACGCGATCAACGAAAACACGGCCGGGTTGCTCAAGGTTCATCAATCCAACTTTGCCATGGTCGGCTTTTCCCAGATGGTTGACCTGGAAGAGATGGCCGGTCTGGCCCGTGAAAAAAATATCTGGCTCCTGGAGGATCTGGGCTCGGGCTGCCTGGTCGACCTCTCCCCCTTCGGCCTGCCCAGGGAGCCGACCGTTACCGAGGCTCTGGAAAAGGGCGCGGACGTGGTCACCTTTTCCGGGGACAAGCTCCTGGGCGGTCCTCAGGCCGGGGTGATTTTGGGCAAGGCCGGGATGGTTGAAAAAATCAAGTCCAACCCCATCAACCGGGCGGTCAGGATAGACAAGATGACCCTGGCCGGGCTGGAAAAAGTCCTGCGCCTTTACCGCGAGCCCACAGAGGCCCTGACCGGAATCCCCACCCTGCGGATGTTGACCATCCCGTATTCCGTTCTTTCGGAGCGGACCGCCCGCCTGAAAAAAACCATAATGAAATTTTTGTCCCAGGCCGGGGCCGGTAATGTTTCGGTAAGACCGGTCAAGGGCGTATCCCAGGTGGGAGGCGGATCCATGCCCCTGGCCGTGCTGCCCACCAGGCTGGTCGGGCTGGAGGTGGAGGGGGTCTCCGCCTCTGCCCTGGAGAGGTTTTTCCGGGAGTGGGAGATCCCTATTATCGGGCGGATCGAAAAAGATCTGTTCATGCTCGACCCCAGAACCCTTCTGCCCGGCGACGGTCCAGAGATCGCCCGGGCTTTGGTCGGGTTGGTCAAGGGAGACGAAAAAAAATGACCTTTCCCGGGGAGACCCCGCTACCGCTGCTGAGCGATAACGACCTCCGGGGTTTAAAGTCCATCCTGGCCAAGGATCTGGCCGGGTTGGTCGAATATGGAGAGCTGGCGGTCCTGATTTCGGACAAGACCCGGGACAGCGCCTTTAACCAGGCCACCATAACCGGAAGGCCGGTCTGGGACTTTGAGAGGAGGCGGGTCTTTCTGCCTTTGGCCCTGGCCGGGTCGGCGGAGGAATCGGGTCGGGTCAGGGCCGTGGCGATTCTGAAAAAGGTCAAGGAATTAAACAAGCTCAGCAGGCGGGGCGAGTATCTGGCCCGGTTGGCCCGGTTGAGTCTGGAAAAATTCCTGCTGATCCAGGACCTCCATCTTGATTCCCTGACCCGGCTCTGGAACCGTCCCAAATTCATGGATGAGCTGACCGCGCTGCTGGCCACCCTGGGGCCGCGCTCCGAAGGGGCCAAACCCTGTCTTGAGGACGGCTCAACCGGATGGAGCATCTCGCTGGTAATGGTGGGCTTGCGCGAGTCGGAAAAGTACCGCCCTGCGGGAGGGGGGCGGTTCCCCCGATCCCTGGTGACCGGGGTCGCCTCTGCCGTGGCCCGGGCCGGAGCAGGGGGGCGCGGTTCGGCCAGACTCGGCGAAGGGGTTTTCGCCTGGCTGGAATCAGATCTGGGTTCACCGGAGGCCTTGGCCAAACTGCGCCGTTGGGCCAAGGAGCTCAAAGACGTAAAAACTTATGACAACAGGCCCCTGGCCGAGCATATCTTCGGCGGAGCGGTCTCCTTTCCCCAGGACCTGGGCCCGGATTGGGGCGTGGGGAGTCTGAACGGGGCCAGGGAGACCGCCCTGGAACTGGAAAGCCTGGCCGGCCGGGCCCTGACCGAGGCGGCCCGGATCGAGGGCGACCCATTTTTGTCCCTGGAAGAGGTAAGGGGACAATGCGGCAGGGTGGCGGAGATAATGCCCCTAAGCAGGGTCGTAATCGACCTGGGCAGAAGGGAAGGGATTCAGGAGGGGATGACCTTCGGCGTCCTGCCGTCCGGACAGGCTGTGCCGGAGAACGGCTATAAGGCCCAGCTGATCGTGCTGGTGGCCGGCCAGACCCAGTCCACGGCGGAGATAATATCCCAGGAGGATCCAGGCCGACCGGTCCGGGTGGGCGACCGGCTGCGGATCCTGAAGGAGGGAACTCCGGTAAAACTGGACTCGGACTCCAAAAAGGAGATCGCCCTGGGCCGGGAGAAGGTGGAGGTCACCCTGGACAAATCCACGGGCTTGGCCTCACCCCTGTCGGCCCGGCGTATTGCCCGCGGCGCGGCCGAAGCTGGAAAGTCCTTTACCGTGCTCATGGCCAGAATCGAGGGCCTGGTCCATCGTCGGGCCATGATCGGGCAGAAAGAGGCCGACCTGATCCTGGGGCGCCTGGCCGCCCTGGGCCAGGAGATACTGGAGCCCTTGGCGGTCATAAGGGCCGGAGTGGATTCCCTGGCCTTTGTCGTTCCGGGACCGGCCGAACAGAAAGGCGTGGCCAAAGGAGAGACCATGCGAGCCCTGGCCGAGGAAAGCCTGGAGCTCAATCTGCTGGTGGGGGTGGCCGGTTATCCTTTTCTGGACAGGGAGCCGGAAGAGACCATGGACATGGCCATAAAGGCCCTGGACCATGCTTCTTTCCCCAAAGCCGATCCGGTGGTTTTGTTCGACGCCGTCTCCCTGAACGTTTCCGGGGATCGGTATTACAATCGGGGAGATCTGGAATCAGCGATCAACGAGTATCGCCAGGCGCTCCTGGTTGACCCGGAAAATATCAATATCGTCAACTCACTAGGGGCCTGTTACGGCCAGATGGAGCGCCTCGGCGAGGCGTCAGAGCTGTTTGAAAAAGCCGTGGAGCTGGCCCCGGGAGATTACATGACCTGGTTCAATCTGGGCCAGGTCAAGCATCGGTTGGGCCTCCTGGACGAAGCTCTTGCGGCCCTGGAGCGGGCCGAGGGCCTCAAACACGGCGATTTCGCGGTACAGCTGGCTTTGGGACGGCTGTACCTGTCCCTGGGCAGGTACTCGCGGGCCGCCGAAATCATGGGGCAGGCCAACCGGCCGGAGGAGCCCCGCCCGGGCCTCTACCGCTGGCTGGGAGAGGCCCTGGCCAGATCCGGCCGGCCGGAGGAGGCTATCCGGGTTTTTAAAAAGGCGGTCAAGGCCAACCCCGAGGACGCCCAGTCCATCTCCTGGCTGGGGCGGCTGTTTCTGGATCAGACCAACGACAAGGAGGTGGCCCTGTCGCTCACCCGCCAGGCGGTTGATCTGGAGAGCCGCAACGGCCTGTTCAGAAGCCGTCTGGGCTGGGCCCTTCTGCTGAACGACCGGCCGGACGAAGCCCTGATCCAGTTCAAGGAGGCCCTCAACCAGGAGGAAAGATCCAGCGATGTGCTGCTGGGAACGGCCAAGACTCTTCTCGCCCTGCAAAGGGCGGGTGAAGCAGAAAAAATGCTTTTAGAGGCCGCCGCATTGGCCCCCGAGGACGGAGAGATCAAGGACGAACTTGGCAGGCTCGCCAGATAGGCGGAATATAGACCCGACCCTTGAACAAATATTATAAGTTATAATAAAAAACCGTAATCATAATTGAAACATAAACCCAATCGGCCGATCGCGTGAAGGCGTAGGTCAAAAAAATACCGGGAAGCGATTCGCTCGCCCCCGGCATTTTAAATGGATCAAGAGGAAGACCAACGAACCAATTGGTTGGGATCGGGTCTTTTTGTGGGGATGATCAACCCCAAAGGAATTATAGGATCAGATAGCCTCTTTCAGAGCCTTTCCAGCCTTGAATCTGATAGTTTTTCCGGCGGGAATATTGATGGGCTGACCGGTCTGAGGGTTGCGTCCTGTTCTGGCCGCCCTGTTGGCCACAACAAACGTACCGAAGCCGGTCAAGGTCAACTTGCCGGAGTCCTTAAGCGCCTTGGTTACGTTGTCGAGAAAGGCTTTGAGTGCCCGCTCCGCATCGGCTTTGCTCAAGTTAGCGCCCGCGGCAATGTTTCCCACCAAATCAGCTTTTGTCATGTGACTCCCCCTTTTGCAATAACAGAAATTAAAGAAGCAAATCATGAAGCGCCACCATTTTTATTAATAGCTCAAACGATAGCGCGATTTCACCAGGGCCTTTCTTGTTGACAAGAGTATTATGGTATATTAGGAACTGGTCCGATTAAAAGTCAAGCCTTTTTGGCTGAAAAGTCAGGCGCAGATTAGGAATTCTGATGATTGAGCGGATCGAGCGCTGGTTTCAAAAGAGCACTTTTGCCCAGCAGGGATTTTTGAGGGAGCAGAGCGGCAAAATCCTACAAGCAGCCGAGCTTATTGCCGCATCATTTAATAATGGTGGAAAATTATTAATATTTGGTAATGGCGGGTCGGCCGCCGACGCCCAGCACATGGCCGCAGAGTTCGTCAACCGGTTCAAGATCGAGCGTCCTCCGCTGCCGGCCCTGGCCTTGACCACGGATACTTCCGTTTTGACCAGCATTTCCAACGACTACTCGTTCGATGAGGTTTTTGTGAAACAGCTCAAGGCGTTGGGCGTGGAAGGGGATATCGCTCTGGGGATCTCCACCTCCGGCAATTCGCCGAATGTGGTCGAGGCCGTTCGGGTGGCCAAAAAACAGAACATGATCACTTTGGCTCTTACCGGCGGGGAGGGGGGCGCTCTGGCCCAGGAGGCCGATCTGGCCCTGTGCGTACCCACCGACGAGACGCCTATTATCCAGGAGGTTCACCTGATGGCCGAGCATCTGATCTGCGATCTGGTGGACGCCATGCTTTTCTTAAAACCGGGAGAAGACCTTGTCTGACCGGCCCGAGATAGATCTGAGCAGGATCCAAACATACGATCTCAAGGAACGGAAATCAAAGGTCGACCTGGACAGCGGGGCCAAGCCATGGCGGCCGGGGGGCGATTTCCGCGATTTTTTGTCGAGTCTGCCCCGGGAGTTGGCGGCCGATGATTTGCGGGCCGTGGCCCAGGCCCTGGTCCGGGCGGCCCGGGGCTCCCGGCCGGTGATCCTGGGAATGGGCGCCCACGGGATAAAGGTGGGCCTTTCCCCGATCATCATCGATCTGATCCAGAAAGGACTTATTTCCGGGTTGGCCCTGAACGGAGCCGGGGTGATCCACGATTTTGAGCTGGCCCTGGTGGGCCGGACCTCCGAGGACGTGGAGGAGGAGCTCAAGACCGGCGCTTTCGGCATGGCCCGCCAAACCGGGGAGCAGATAAGCCGGGCCATCCAAAAAGGCGTCGCCCAGGGGCTGGGCATCGGCGAAGCAATGGGCCTGTGGCTGAACGAGAACGAGCTGCCCCACCTGGATCGTTCCATCCTGGCCGCGGCCTGGCAGGCCGGGGTTCCGGTCTGCGTTTTCGTGGCAATGGGAACGGATATCATTCACATGCACCCGGCCCTGGACCCTGCTTCCGTGGGACTCGGCTCTCATCGCGATTTTAAAACATTCGCCGGGCTGGTGGCCGATCTGGAGGGCGGGGTTTATCTAAATCTGGGCTCGGCCGTGATTTTGCCCGAGGTCTTTCTGAAGGCCCTGACCCTGGTCCGCAATCTGGGTCATCAGGTCAACCGGATTACCACGGTGAACATGGACTTTATGGTTCACTACCGGCCCCTGACCAATGTTGTCCGTCGTCCCACCGCACTGGGGGGAAAGGGTTACAACCTGGTGGGCCATCACGAGATAATGTTCCCCCTGCTGGCCGCCGCCTGGCAGGAGGGAATGGAAGACTAGGATGCCCACTCCCATCAGACTCACGCTCAACGGGCTGGAATTGCCGGGAGAACTGAACGATACCGAAACCGGGGCTCTTTTGAGCCGGTCCCTGCCCCTGGAGGGAACAGCCTCGCGGTGGGGCCGGGAGTATTATTTCAGTGTGCCGGTTTCCGCCGATCTGGAGGCCGGGGCTACCGACGTGGTGGAACCGGGAGAGTTGGGATACTGGCCGGTGGGCAGCGCGCTGTGTCTCTTCTGGGGCCCACCCCGGCCAGTCAGGGGGGCGAATGCCGGGCCGCCAGTGAGGTTAATAGGGTCGGTTTTGTGAAGGGGGACTTGGAAACCTTGACCCCGCTGGGCTCCCAGGTGGCGATAAGGGTTGAAAAAACCTGAGCGGATGTTTAGGTATAAGGGATCAAGAAAGCACTGAACCGACCACGCGAGGAAACCGGAATGCCCATTTACGAATACCGTTGCCAGGATTGCAACTCAGAATTCGAGGCCCTTGTCCTGAACCAGGAGGAGCCCTGCTGCCCCCAATGCAGCAGCAAAAAGGTGAACCGCAAGATGTCCACCTTTTCCCACAAATCCGATGGGGGAGACTTTTCCTCCTCGCAGGGCTCCAGTTGCAGCGGCTGCACCTCCACCAATTGCTCCACCTGTCATTGAGGTCGGGGCCGGGTTTTGCTGTCCTGCACTTCCTGAACGGAGATTCAGGGGCAGGCGGGCCCGGCCTATCCCGAACAAGACTATCTTCTAACTTGACCAAGCGATAAGGCGGTCTGGATGCCTTTAAAGATTGTTATCGCCACCCGTGGCTCCAAGCTGGCCCTGACCCAGTCCCAATGGGTCGCCGGGCAGCTCTGTCTCCTGGAACCGGGGCTTGAGGTGGAGCTTCTCAAGGTTACCACCACCGGGGACAAAATCCAGGACGTGCCCCTGGCCCAGGTGGGCGGCAAGGGGCTTTTCGTCAAGGAGATCGAGGAGGCCATCCTGGAGGGGCGGGCCCAGATGGCGGTCCACTCCATAAAGGATATGCCCGTGGAACTGCCGCCGGGGCTGCATTTGGCCTCCGTCCCCTTGAGGGAGGACCGGCGGGACGTTTTCATCTCCGCCTCTGGCCTGGGCCTGATGGAGTTGCCCGAGGGGGCCCGGGTGGGCACCTCCAGTCTGCGCCGGACCGCTTTGTTGCTTTCCTTGAGGCCGGACCTGGAGGTGGTTTCCCTGCGGGGCAATGTGGACACCCGGCTGCGCAAAATGGAGGAGGGCCAGGTGGAGGCCATCATCCTGGCCGCGGCAGGATTGAGCAGGATGGGCCTGAGCCGAAGGATTACGGAGTTCCTGCCGCCCCAAAAGATGCTCCCGGCGGTGGGCCAGGGGGCTCTGGGCCTGGAATGCCGGCAGGATGACCAGGAGACCAACCGGATTCTGGGAAAATTGAACCACCCCCGCACCTGGATGGAGATCCAGGCGGAGCGGGCCTTTTTGGCCGGGCTGGAAGGCGGTTGCCAGGTGCCCATCGCCTGTTTTACGGAGATTCGGGAGACCACCATGACCGTGGAGGGGCTGGTGGCCGCGCCTTGCGGCGACCCCATCATCCGCCGCAGCATAAGCGGCCCTCATGACCAGGCCCGGAAAATGGGCGCGGATCTGGCCGGAACCATTCTGGAGATGGGCGGCCGGAAGATACTTGATGAGGTTTATTGCCGGTGAATCAAAACAAGGGCAAGGTCTATCTGGTGGGAGCCGGGCCGGGAGATCCGGATCTGATAACCAAGCGGGGAGCTGATCTTCTGGCCAGGGCCGATTGTCTGGTCTACGACTATCTGGCCAATCCCAAACTCCTGGCCCTGGTCCCGGAACGGGCCGAAGTGATCTATGTTGGCAAGAAGGGCGGGGACCACACCAAATCCCAATGGCAGATCAACGACATCCTGAAGGAGAAGGTCGCCGAACACCTCATTGTGGTCCGCCTCAAGGGCGGCGATCCGTTCGTTTTCGGCCGGGGCGGCGAGGAGGCCGAAGAACTGACCCGGGCCGGAATCAGGGTGGAGGTGGTTCCCGGGGTGACTTCGGCCGTGGCCGCTCCGGCCTACGCCGGGATCCCGGTGACCCACCGGGCCCACAACTCCAGCGTCACTTTTGTCACCGGCCACGAGGACCCCACCAAGAACGTCTCCCGGCTGGACTGGGAGGCCCTGGCCAGGAGCCAGACCCTGGTTTTTCTGATGGGCATGAAACAGCTGGCCCGAAACACCCGGTCCCTGATCGAGCATGGCCTTGATCCGGACACTCCGGCCGCCCTGGTGCGCTGGGGAACCACACCCAGGCAGGAGACCCTGGTCGGTACGGTCTCCGGCATCGCGGCCCAGGCCCAGGCCGCCGATTTCAAACCGCCGGCGGTATTGGTGGTGGGTTCGGTGGTAAACCTCAGAGAAACCTTGCAATGGTTTGAACTGCGTCCCCTGTGGGGCCTCAAAGTGGTTGTCACCAGGGCCATGGACGGCGCCTCCCGGCTGGCTGAGATGATCTCCGAGCTGGGCGGAGAGCCCGTTGTCTTTCCCACCATCCGGATAACAGATCCAGAGGAGCCGGAGCTTCTCAACCAGGCGGTCTCCTCTTTGGAGGAGTACGACTGGCTTATCCTCACTTCGGTTAACGGCGTGGACTATTTTTTCCGGGCCCTTACCCGCCAGGGGCTGGATTCCAGGGCCTTGGGCCGGCTTCAGGTCTGCGCCATCGGCCCGGCCACGGCCAGGGAGCTTTTGAAGTACAATATCAGGGCGGACCTGATGCCCGAGGAATACAAGGCCGAGGCCGTGGTTGATTTGCTTAAAGACGAGGCCGGGGCAGGGCGCTCTTTCCTTTTGGCCAGGGCCCAGGAGGCCCGGGAGGTTCTGCCCGAAGGCCTAAGGGCGCTGGGGGGGCGGGTCCGGGTGGTCCCGTCCTACCGGACCGTGGCC
The DNA here is from genome assembly GCA_963662305.1 of Desulfarculia bacterium. Taxonomy (GTDB): domain Bacteria; phylum Desulfobacterota; class Desulfarculia. The sequence continues at coordinate 2,451,045 of OY759352.1, forward strand.
CCTGAGCCGGCCCCGGCCGAGGGCTTGGAGCAGATGTTCGCCCATGGGGAGATTGACCTGGTCGTGTTCACCGCCTCTTCCACGGTGAACAACTTGGCCCGCCTGTTTCAGGACAGGCCCCTGCCCCAGCTGCTGGGCCGGGCCAAGGTGGCGGCCATCGGCCCCATAACCGCTGCAACAGCCGTATCTCTAGGCCTTGAAGTGGCTGTCCAGGCTGAGGAATACACTTTAGAAGGACTGATGGACGCAATCGTTTCCTGGCGGGAGAAAAAAGATCCTGAACGGGATGGGCAAAAACCCAAAAAAATTTCAAAGTCGGCCAGAAACCTTGACTTGAGCCCGGTTGAGAGATAATGTTGAGATAATTGTAAAGGGGGAAGTAGGTTCAAGCCTAATGGGATTCAGAAAGAACATAGCCGTTATCTGCTTGGCTGTTCTTTGTTTCGGTCTCTGGCCGGGGGGCGTGGCCTGGGCGCAGGATGTCCGAACTCTGACCGTGGGGTCGTTGCGGCTTTCCTCCGGTGAAAGTTCCTGGCTGGGTGTGCCCAGCGATCTTTACGCAGATATTCTGACCTACCAATCCTTTGCAATCCCGGCCCTGCGCCTGAGTTCGAGCCCAGTGGAGCCCCTGGACCTTTCCCCCGGCGACCTGGCGGCCACAGACTGCTTTAGGGCGGATAATTCTTTCTACCTGATGAAACAGAGGGTCGGCCAGGTTTTCAACCTTTCCGTGGTGTTGTCCAATATCAAAAACCTGGGGCTGGCTTCCTCCTCCAATGTGAGGACCATGTCTACCAGGGCGGGGTCCTCCCCGGAGAGGACGTCAACCGGCGGATCTGACCTTTGGGCTTTGGATCTGGGGCTGGATTACCGCGATCCTTCTGGTCACGGACTCCATCTGGGGCTTCTTTTCGGGGCCGATCCCCTGACCAGGGAGGCCGATCCCGTGGAGCCGGAAAGGCAGGGGTTTGATCTGGGATACTCCTACGATCTGGACGGTTTTTACGTTAACCTGGGTTACGTCTACACCTTCTCCCCCGTATGGACCAGCGCCCGCGAGGATACTCCCGACTCCGCCTTCTATCTCCGCTTCAAACTTCATTTCTAAGTCTTCTTTCCATGAACGACAACTACATCGACGCTCTCAACTACGCCATTAAGGAAGAGATCGCCGACCACTACTTTCATGACCGCAAGGTTATTGACGAGGAGTTGGCCGAACTGGGGTCGGTCCGGGCGGCGACCGCAGACCTGGAAGAGACTTCCGCTAAACTTTTGGCCGATCTGGCTTCGCTCCTGATCAACTCGGAGTTATGGGTCGATTTCTGGAAACTGGTCCAGGTCAGGCCGCCCTCATTGACCGCCCTGCCGTTTGCCGACAACGGAATATGGGAGGAGATCGGAAACGGATTCGGCTGGAAAAGCCGCTATAAGGGGCGGGTAAAAAGGCTGGCCGCGAAAGTGATTGCCCAGACCGGAGAGTACTTGAAGGCCCACCAGGATCTGGCCGCCCTGATCGCCGAAGTGAACGATGATATCGCCAGATTCAATCAAAACCACGATTTCCTCACGCTCCGCTCGGTTCTCGGCGAAATGGACCAGGAGCTGGTCGCCAAGAAATACTGGCTGGGCGCCTCCCTGGAAGGGGAGGCCTGTCTGGATTTGGGGAAGGCCATGGCCTTCCGGTCGCAGCCAGAGGCAAAGCCTCTGTTCTGGCCTCTGGAAAAGATGCCCCCGGAAAGGGCGATATCGCAGGCCGTCTCCCGTATCACTTCCAGAATATTGAAAGAGTATGCCCAGGAGGTAAGGGTCAGGGCGGCCGAGGGGAAGTGAACTTTCGTTGCCGGAGCGGCAGGGACGGTTTCGCAATTACGATCTTCCAACTGGGGCGTCCGGAATTTTCTCCGGGATGCGCTTCTTGATTTTAGTGGAGAACCCCACCAATGAGCGACCGGGTGGCCATTATCGGAGCCAGCGGGCTGCTGGGCAGCCGCCTGGACCTGCTCCATGGGGACGAGTTGCGCCTGTCCACCTGCCACTCCCGCAGGGCGGGCTCCCTGGCGCCCCTAAATCTGGTTGACAAGCCGGCCCTGGTCCGGCTTATCCGGGACTTCCGGCCGGACCTGGTCTACCTCCCCGCAGCCGTGACATCTCCGGCCTGGTGCCAGGTCCATCCAAAGCAGGCCTGGGCCATCAACTGCGAACCGGCAGGGGTGGCGGCTGATCTTTCCCTGGAAATGGGATTCAGGCTAATTTTTATCTCCTCTGATCTGGTCTTTGACGGGACCAAGGGCGATTACCGCGAGGACGATCCCACCGCCCCCCTGTCCGTGTACGGTCGCACCAAGGTTGCGGCGGAGCAGGCGGTCCTGTCCCGGATAGGGCAGGGGGCTGATTGCCTGATGGTGCGCACTTCGCTGATCATCGGAGCCGACCGCTTCGGCCTGACCGGAAACCTGGCCTGGATGGAGGGACTGATTCGGTCCGGAGAAAGTATTCCCCTGTTTGTGGATGAGTTCCGCAATCCCGTGGCCGCCGCTGAGCTGGCCCGGGGGTTGCGCCTTCTGGCCCGGCGCGCTGAACCGGGTCTCTACCATCTGGCCGGACCGGATAAGATGAGCCGCTTTGAATTGGGCCGGGTTCTGTGCCGGGCCATGGGCTGGCCGGAAAAATTACTGCAGTCCACCCGCCTGGCCGACCTGATCCTGGACCCGCCCCGTCCGGCGGATGTGAGCCTGAACCAGGACAGGGCCGCTGCTGTTTTGGGGGATCAGCCGATCCGGCCCCTGGGCGAGACCCTGCCTGAGTCGCTCAAGCCTTTCCCTGGTTGAAGTAGCCCAGCCTCAATCCCGGACGTTCCTTTTTAAGGCGGCGGGCCATGTTTTTGAGGCCCAGGGCCGGCGAATCGCCGGGGTCGATCTTTTCCAGGTACCAGGCCGGATCCAGGCACAGGTTTTTGAAATGAACAAAGTCCACCCCGGTCCGCTCCAGCAGATCGCCAAGGGCCGCGTACTCTTCTTCCTGGTCGCTCACTCCGGGGAAAACCAGATAGTTGATCATGGTGAACAGACCGGCTTCCGAGGCTGTTTTTAGGCTGTCCCGGATCTGATCCAGGCCGAATCCCCGGGGCCTGACATAGGTGTTGTAGATTTTCTCCCTGGGGCTGATCAGGCTGACCCTGATGGAGTCCAGCCCGGCCTCGGCCAGCCGGGCCACGGCCGCCGGGTTCGAGCCGTTGGTGTTGAGGTTGATGGTTCCGGCCCCTGTCTTGGCCCGGATGCCTCTGATGGTCTTTTCGATCAGGTCCGACTCGGTCAGAGGCTCACCTTCGCAACCCTGGCCAAAGGAGAGGATGCCCTGGGGTGCGCGCTCGAGATGGTCGAGAGAAAGTTCAATTAATTCGCTATGGTCCGGCCGAAAGCCGATCCGATGGTGAGACGCGGTGGGGCCTTCCTGGGGTTGCAGGGAGAGGCACCCCAGACAGGCCGCGTTGCATCTGCGGCTGACCGGCAGGGGCGCCTCCCAGCGGCCCAAAAAAAGATTCTTGGCCGCGAAACAATGGTTTACCGTGGCGCAGTTGGCCAGGTGGGCGTAAAGCCTGTTCTCCGGCCTGGATTTCAGGCGCTCCTTCAACAGGGGCAGGATCTCCTGGTCGTCGAAGTTGGCCGGGTCCCAGTACGGGTTGTCCTCCACCTGAAAGGCCGGGATAAGGTAATCGTCCTCCTCCAGCCCCACCGCAGTGTAGGCCCACATGGGCAGGATGACTTTTTTGGGGGAGTAGTCGGCCGCCGGCAGCAGGGTTCGGACCCACCCCGGAGCCGGAAAGGCGGCCACGGCCTGGGCCCTGAACCAGCGGCGTCCCACCCTGACCCGATCGGCCCTGACATATTTTTTTTGCTTGGGGTCCCAGCCCACGGGCGGGCAGTCAGGCAGAAAAAAAAGCCTGGAAAATTGGGGCAGGGGAACCAGTTCTCCCCTCCTCGGACGGGTCGGTTTTCCTCCGGAGAATCCGGCCATCTCCAAATAGGGATGATCCAGAATGCGGCCTTTCTCGTCGGCCCAAAGAAGCGCGGGCATGCAGGCTTATTAGCAGAAAGCGGGAGATGGTTCAACAAGGATGCAAGGAAAAGAAGAAAGGGCGGTCCATCTTTTGAAAAAAAGATAAGCTCTGGGTCTGCTCCGCCCATATCCGGGGCCGGGTGGTGCGGACAAAAGCGGGCTCAGCAGCGGAGAAGGGGCGGGCCATGGCGAAAAGCACGGCCCCGGACCGGCCCGGAGACAAATCCTTGGCCTTGACTTATTTGTCTAATTCTGCTTAATTCAGAGGGTTTTGAATGTTTCGCAAAAAGCAATCCGGGCCGGGGGCTGGATCGATATTGGAAGACGAACTCGGCCTTTATGATTATAATCTGCCTCCTGAGTTGATCGCCCAGGAACCGGTCCCCCGACGGGACGGTTCCAGACTGCTCCACCTGGACGGCGCGACAGGCCTAACGGGACATTACATGTTCCCCCGGTTGGTGGATCTGCTTCGTCCGGACGATGTGCTGGTGCTTAACCGGACCAAGGTGGTTCCGGCGCGGCTCCAGGGCCGGAAAAGAACAGGCGGCAAGGTGGAAGTCCTGCTCCTGTCGGTTCCCCAGGGCAGACCGGGCCCCCAGGTTCTGGAAGGCCTGGTCAAGGGAGCCAGGGGGCTCAAGAAGGGTATGGAGTTCGAGTTCGGCCAAGACCTTACGGCCAGGGTGGTGGAGGTCCACGAATACGGCCGGTGCGGTCTCCGATTCACCGGTCCTGACCAAGACTGGACAGATCTTTTATATCAGCTGGGTCGGGTTCCGCTCCCGCCTTATATCAAGAGGGCCGAAGCGCCGTCGGCGGGCTCTGCGGATGCGGTCAGATACCAGACCGTTTATGCCGATGAGGCCGGGGCCGTGGCCGCACCCACGGCCGGACTTCATTTCACTCCCAAGATTTTGGAGGATCTGGAGGCCAAGGGGATCGGGCTGGTGAGCCTGACCCTGCATGTGGGATACGGCACCTTTGAACCGCTTCGGCCCCGTCATCTGAAAGAGGGACGGCTTCACCCGGAGCCCTACTTTGTCTCGGAGGCGGCGGCCGAGAGTTTGAACCGGGCCGTGGATCAGGGCAGAAGGCTGGTGGCCGTGGGGACCAGTACCCTCCGGCTCCTGGAACATCTGGCCCTGAACGGAGGTTTTCGCCCAGGGCAGGGACGGACCGAACTTTTCATCAGGCCGGGGTTCGTTTTCCGGGCCGCGGGGGCCATGGTGACCAACTTTCACCTGCCCAAAACCAGCCTGCTGATGCTGGTCTCGGCCTTGGCGGGAAGGGAGAACATCCGGGCGGCCTATCACCAGGCGGTGGAGAAGGGCTATCGTTTTTACTCCTTTGGCGATGCCATGTTCATCGAGGTGGACCCGGCGGTCAGGAGTTAGAGAACCGAAACAATGGCATTTGAGTTCAACATATTGACCACCCGGAAAAGGGCCAGGCTGGGACGGATCAGGACCGACCACGGCACGATCCAGACTCCGGCCTTTATGCCCGTGGGCACCCAGGGGACGGTCAAGGCCTTGGGTCCGGACGATTTGGAAGCCACCGGCTCCCGGATGATTCTGGCCAACACCTATCATCTCATGCTAAGACCGGGTCACGAGCTTGTCCGGCGCAGGGGAGGGCTGCATGAGTTCATGTCCTGGCCCCACCCCATCCTGACCGATTCGGGCGGGTTCCAGGTCTTCAGCCTGGCCAAACTGCGGCGCATAAGCGACCAGGGGGTCTCTTTCCGCTCTCATCTGGACGGCTCCCTACAGTACCTGGACCCGGCCGAATCAATCGCGGTACAGGAATCGCTTGGTTCGGACGTGATGATGTGCTTTGATGAGTGTCCTCCATACCCGGCCGAAAAGAGCGAGGTGGAGGCGGCCGTAAAACGGACCGGACTCTGGGCCGAGGCCTGCCTGCGGGCCAGAAAGACAGGGGCGGCCCTGTTCGGCATCGTCCAGGGCGGGGTTCATGAGGACCTCAGAACCATGTCGGCCGAGCATCTCACGGCCCTGCCTTTCGAGGGGTTCGCCCTGGGCGGGCTCTCCGTGGGCGAGTCCAAGGAGGAGATGCACCGGACCATGGACTTTGCCATACCGCTTCTGCCGGAGGGCAAGCCCCGTTACATGATGGGCGTGGGCGGTGTCGAGGATCTGGTGGAGGGGGTGATCATGGGCGCGGACATGTTCGACTGCGTCATGCCCACCCGCAACGCCCGTAACGGCCAGGCCATCACCAGGTTCGGCCGGGTGGTGATAAAAAACAGAATATACGCCGAGGATGACAGGCCTCTGGATCCGGATTGCGGATGTTATGCCTGCCGGAACTTTTCCCGGGCTTATCTGCGTCATCTTTACCAGGCCAGAGAGCTTTTGGCTTACCGGCTTCTGACCATCCACAACCTGACCTACTATCAGGAGTTGATGTCCGGATTGAGGGAAGCCATAGCCTCGGACAGTCTGGTCGAGTTCAGAACTCAATTTTATCAAAACCACCAGGAAGGTTTTGATCGCCATTGTAACCAACGCGGCAATTCAGCTGCACTTTAAGGAGGTTTTAGATGTTCAATAACCTGGCTTGGGCCATGGGGCCCGGCGGCGAAGGGGGAGCAGGTGGAAGTCTGGGCGCATTTCTGCCCTTGATTCTGATGTTCGCCATCTTTTATTTTCTTCTGATCCGGCCTCAGCAGAAAAAGAGCAAAGCCCACAAGGAGATGCTCAACGCCGTGGGCAAGGGTGACGTGATCGTGACCCAGGGCGGGATTCAGGGCAAGGTTACCGGCGTAACCGATCAATATCTGACCGTGGAGATCGCCGAGAAGGTGAGGGTCAAGGTGGCCCGCAACTTCATTTCGGCCAAGATCACCGCCGGCGAGGCCCCGCCTCAACCCCAGGAGAAGAAATAGCTTAGGAGGCTCACGTGTCGCGGCAGTTGAAGTGGCGGGGGATATTGGTCCTCCTGGTCTTCGTTCTGGCTCTGTTGTTTCTGAGTCCCAGCCTGACCAACCGTCTTCCCGGCTGGTGGGGCTCCATTCTGCCCCAGGAAAAGATCCATCTGGGGCTCGATCTCCAGGGGGGCATGCATCTGGTTCTGGAGGTGGAGGCCGAGGCGGCCCTGAACTCCACGGCCGAGCGGGTCTCCCAGGACCTGCGCACCGCCCTGCGGGAGGAGAAGATTCCCTTTGCCCAGTTGGCCAGGCCCGAGGAAGGGTCGCGCTTGGAGGTTACTCTTCTGCGGGAGGACCTGGTTAATCAACTCAGAAGCCTTCTGGAAAGGGAATACCCCCAGCTCGAGGTGGTCGAGACCTCGGTGGACAACGGACGTCACAAAGTGGTCATCGGGATCAAGGCCAAGTCTGCCGAGCAGATTAAAAAGCTGGCCGTGGACCAGGCTCTTCAGACCATCCGCAACCGGATCGACCAGTTCGGCGTGTCCGAGCCGGAGATCCGGCCCCAGGGCGAAAACAGGCTGCTTATCCAGCTGCCGGGGGTCAAGGATCCTGAGAGGGCCAAGGGACTCATCGGCCGGACCGCCCAGCTGCAGTTCAAGCTGGTGGACGAGACCGGGGATGTCAACAAGGCCGTGGCCACCGGGCAGATTCCGGCCGGGGACGAACTCTTGTACGAGCATGTAACGGACAGGGAGACCGGACGGGTCAGCAAAAGGCCCTATCTGATCAAGCGCCGGACCATGCTGACCGGCCGCTACATCACCGAGGCCCGGGTCCAGATCGACCAGCAGTACGGCGAGCCTTATGTCCTGGTCACCTTTGATTCCCAGGGGGCCCGGCTGTTCGAAAAGATCACCGAGGCCAACGTCAAGAAAAGGTTGGCCATAATTCTGGACGGCAAGATCAATTCGGCTCCGGTCATCCAGGAGAAAATAGGCGGGGGCACGGCCCGGATCACCGGCAACTTCACCATGGAGGACGCCCGTGATCTGGCCATTGTGCTCAGGGCCGGCGCCCTGCCCGCACCGGTGAAGATTCTGGAGGAGAGGACCGTGGGCCCCTCCCTGGGGCACGACTCCATCAGCAAGGGCTTCAAGTCCATGCTGGTGGGCGGTCTGCTGGTCATCCTCTTTATGTTGTTTTATTACCGGGTGGGCGGCGCGGTGGCCGACATGACCCTGATTCTCAACGTGATGTGCCTCATGGGCGGTCTGGCCGCCTTTAAGGGCACCCTGACCCTGCCGGGCATCGCCGGGATAATCCTGACCATCGGCATGGCCGTGGATGCCAACGTCATCATCTACGAACGGATCAGGGAGGAGATCAGACTGGGCAAGACCCCTCGGGCGGCGGTGGAAGCCGGATTCAGCAAGGCCACCTGGACCATTCTGGACGCCAACGTGACCACCCTCATCGCCGGGTTGGTTTTGTTCCAGTTCGGAACCGGTCCGGTGCGTGGATTTGCGGTGACCCTGTCCCTGGGTATTCTGGCCACCCTGTTCACCTCCCTGGTCTTCTCCAGGTTCATGTTCGATTACCTGGTCAGCGTTCGCCGCATCAAGCGGCTTAGTATTTAGATCTGAGGTTGAAATGGAGTTTATAAAACCAGGCACCAATATCGACTTTGTCGGGAAAAGGAAGTACGCCTTCGGGCTCTCCCTTATCCTGGTCCTGATAACCATAGGTTCGCTTGTTTACCATGGCGGGCCTAACTACGGAGTGGACTTTGCCGGCGGCATCCTGGTCCAGGCTGCCTTTGACAAGCCCACCACCTCGGATCAGATCAGAAGCGGGCTGTCCCAGCTGGGCTTGGGCGACGCCTCGGTCCAGACCTTTGGCGAGCGGGGGGACAATGAGTTCCTGATCCGGGCCCAGGAAAGGGAGGGTCTGGACCTGACCAACCTGGGGACCAAGATCGAGGAGGTCTTGGGCAAGAGCCTGGGCGGAGGGAAGGTGGATATCCGCCGGGTGGAGATGGTCGGTCCCAAGGTCGGCGCCGACCTCCGCGAAAAGGCCCTTCTGGCCATGTTCGTGGCTCTGCTGTTCATTGCCGTGTACATCTCGGGCCGGTTCCAGTCCAAGTGGTTCATGGCCGCGGTCATGGCCGGATCCCTGGGGCTGGTCTCCTACGTCACCCTCATCGCCGGTCTTGGGTTAACCGTGATGATCCTCATCGCCGTTGCGGTCACCCTGGCTCTGTGCTGGTTCCTGCGCCTGCGCTACGCGCTGGGCGCGGTGGTGGCCCTGATTCACGACGTGGCCATAACCGTGGGCATCTTCTCCCTTACCGGCAGGGAGTTCACCCTGACCATCGTGGCCGCGTTGCTGGCCATTATCGGCTATTCGCTCAACGACACGATCATCGTCTTTGATCGGATCAGGGAGACGGTTCTCAAGGCCGGACGCCAGAATTTCGGCAAGGTCCTGAACCGGGCCATAAACGACACCTTGTCCCGGACCCTTCTGACCTCCCTGACCACCCTTCTGGTGGTCTTGGCCCTGCTTATTCTGGGCGGCGGAGTGATCCACGACTTTGCCTTTGCCCTGTTTATCGGGGTGCTGGTGGGAACCTATTCGTCCATCTTTGTGGCCTCGCCCATTCTGATGCTCTTTCCGGATCAGCGCCAGACCAAGGCGGCCCCGGTTAGGGTTAGAACCAAGCCGATAAAGGAACCGGCCCAGACTGCTCCGGAGGCCAAAACCAACAACCGGAGCAAGGTCAAGAACAACAAGAAAAAGAAAAAGAAGAAGAACTAACCCGCCGAGGAGTTTTCCCGGCCGACCACGAAAAAACGGCGCATTTTTAAGAATGCGAATATAAGCACAGGTATCAGGGGGGTCCGGTTGTCCGGTTCCCCTTGACCTGCGTTGGGAATACACATGGAATCGCAAAACAATAATCTGAAAATAAGCCCTATGTCCATGTCTGATTACGACAGGGTGATAGAACTGTGGACCAGGACCAGCGGGGTGGGTCTTAGCGGGGCTGATGAAAAAGAGAGCATCAGGACCTATTTGGAACGGAATCCCGGCCTCAGCTTTGTGGCCAAGGACCATGGGGGTGCCATCGCTGCCGCTATCCTGGCCGGGCACGACGGCAGGCGTGGCTTTTTGCACCATCTGGCCGTGGACGAGGACTATCGGAGACAGGGGGTGGGCCGGATTCTGGTGGAACGCTGTCTATCCCAATTGCAACGGATCGGAATCCAAAAATGCCACGGTTTCATTTTTGACGACAACCGCGAGGGCTTGGAATTTTGGAAGGCGGTGGGCTGGCATGAACGGATGGACCTGAAAGTCATTTCTAGGGAAATAGCAGTAGGTTGATAATCAACCCGTTATCCACGTCAACATGGACACGTTCCGTTTGAAAAGCGAGTTGCAGGGTCCGGGCGCAACCCCGGGGCTCCTGAAAAGAAACAGATTCCTATCAATCACTTGAAGATTGCTTGCTAAAAACCGGGAGGTTTTCAAGGAGGCCGGGCCAGGGCCGATGACTCGCGGAATCAGGCCGGGTCCACCCGGAGAGATCAGAAACCCGGCCCCTGCTTTTTGTTTTTTCTGCTCCGCCCAAATCTTTCCAGTATTTGATTCATCCTCTCCACCACCATATCCACGGTTATGGCCTTGATGCAGACAGAATCGGGGCATTCCTTGTTGAGGCAGATTTCGCGCTGGCAGACCTCCTGCCTGAGGCTGATCATCTCGGCCCGGTGATCGGGCAGGGGGCCGTAGTCCACCGGGCCCTGGGGGCCTCCCAGGCTCAGGGTGGGCCGATCCAGGGCCTGCCCCAGGTTGTAGAGACCGGAGTCATTAGCCAGGATCAGGTCGGAGGCGGCGATGAGCCCGGCCACCTGGATAAGACTGATCTTCCCGTTGCTGGCCCAGGAGGGGCCCTTGAGTTCCTTTTGGATTGTATCGGCCAGGGGTTTTTCCTTGGCCGTGGTCAGAATCACCACCCTGGCGCCGTGGGTTTGGATCAGCCTGTTGGCCGCGGCTGTGAACCTGTGGGCGGGCCACATCTTGTGGACGGAAGAGGCTCCCGGGGCCAAGGCCAGGACCGGCCCTTTGCCGGGCAGTTCCCGGCCCAGCAGGGCCGAGGCCTGGAGCTTCACCTCCTGGGGCAGGGGTTGCTCCAGATACCGCCCCTGGGGCACCGCTCCCACGGCCTGAACCAGCATCAGGCGGTGATCGACCACGTGTTGATTTTGCCGGGCCGCAGGCAGGGCCAGGGAATACAAAAAGGCGAAGGCGGTGTTTTCCGGCCCCACTATGCGCCTCACCCGGCCGGCCCACAGGTAGGTCATGGTCTCCGGATCATTGCCGTGGAGCACTATGCCCACGTCGAATCGGTTGGCCTTCATCTGGTTGGTGAGCAGCCGGAAAGACTTGGCCTTGCCGCGGTAGATCAGAAGCTGGTCCAGATGGGGGTTGTGAGCCATCAGCTCGGCGTGGCGGTCGCGGCAGAGCAGAGCCAGGTGGGCCTGGGGAAAGGTTTTCTTCAGGGCCCGGATGGCCGGAGTGGCATAAAGGGCGTCCCCCAGGGCTGAATTTTGATAGACCAGAATCCTCTTCCACTCGGGCTTTGGGGGCAGGGGCTCGGGCTTGCGGAAACGAGACCAAGCCTTAAACAGAGCCACGGTGCTCTTGAGGACGAAACGGTTCCAACCTTTTGCCACGCCGGGGTTACTCCGTTTGCTAAACCTGTTCGATCCTGAGCCGGGCCGGAAGACCCCGCCCCGGGGCCCGGCCGAAAGCCGTCCATACGCCGGAAGGGGCAAGGCGTCCATAGGTTCAAGGCCGGGAGAGGTTAATCTTTCAGCGGTGTCGCCTCGTCGATCAGCATGATCGGGATATCGTCTTCGATCCGGTAGACCAATCGGCAGGCAGGGCAGACAAAGGCGGTCTGATCAGGTTTCAAGTCAAGAGAACCCTTGCATTTGGGGCAGGCGATAATCTCAAGCAGCTCCGGACTGAGGGCCATATTCCCGATCCTTTACAGCGAAAAAATATCTTTTAACCACTCGAATTCTAAAACAAGGCCCTGGGCCAGGTCTGTCCGGGGACCGTAACCCAGCTCCGCCGCAGCCAGGCTGATGTCGGCCGAGGTGTGGGTCACATCGCCGAAAGCCACCGGTTCCAGGCGAAGCCGGGCTTTTTTGCCGACCACCTTTTCCATGGTCCGGATAACGCTCATCAGGTCCACCGGTTTGTTGCCGCCCAGGTTGTAGGCCCGGCCGGGCGTACCCTTGAGGGCGGCCATGGTTCCGGCCACGATGTCGTCCACAAAAGTGAAGTCCCGGCTCTGGGAGCCGTCCCCGAACAGACGGAATTCCTGCCCCTGGGAGATGGCCTTTAAAAAACGGTGGAAGGCCATGTCAGGCCTCTGCCTGGGGCCGTAGACCGTGAAATAACGGAGGCAGACCGTGGGCAGGTTGAAGTTACGGTGGTAGAGGCGGCACATGAAGTCGCCCGCCGCCTTGGAGACCCCGTAGGGCGACACAGGGTTGAAGGCCGCATTCTCGGGGGTGGGCCTGGACAGGCTGTCGCCATAGACCGAGGAGGACGAGGCAAAGATGAAACGCTCCAGCTTCTCCTCTTCCCTGGCCGCCTCCAGAAGTCTCTGGGTGGCCAGGATGTTGCCGTTGGAGTAGATTTCAAATTCCCGGCCCCAACTGGCCCGGACTCCGGCCTGGGCCGCCAGGTGGAAGACGGCCGAAACGCCCTCCATGGGCCCCTTGAGGTCGGCCGTTACCAAATCCACCTCATACAGGCTGAACCCGGGGTTCTGTTTAAGGTTGGCCAGGTTGTTTTCCTTAAAGGAACGGGGGTAATACTCGGCGAAACAATCCACCCCCCTGACTTCCCAGCCGGTTTCGAGCAGTCGCTCGCATAGTCGGGAACCGATGAATCCGGCCGCGCCGGTGACCAATGCAATCATGGCAGAATATTTACCACCTGAAAGCCGGGAGGGCAAGAATGTAAAAACGGTTATATCAAAACCGAGTGCTGCAACAGGGGATCGGTCTGATTTGTTTCAATATGAAACAAAACGAACTGTTTGTCTGAAATTGACCGTTGACATCCAAAACCGCTAAGCATATAAATAATTAGTTGATAATCGGCTTGAGGACGATCGGTAAAATCTGGACCTGGCCTGGTGCGTGGAGTAATCCGTGAATGGGAATACGGATCTGAGAAAAATAGACATCTCCTCCGTCTGCCCCCTCCGCCATCCGGATCCACGGACAGACTGTCCCCTCTTAAACTTGACAGCCTACAATAAAACCACTATTCAGACTAAAGCATCGGTCTTGGTGGGAAAACCCCGGCCCGTGCCCCGATGGTACTTTTTTCGTGTAAGTCCGATTGGGAAAATTATTTCCTCAGTATGACCCCTAATCAGGGCCCATGAGGGTCGACGGGAAGGAAAGTGATGAGCGATTTCGAACCAAAAATATTGGCTTTCCTTTGTAACTGGTGCTCCTATGGCGCCGCCGATTTGGCCGGCGTGTCGAGGATGAAATACCCAGCCGATCTGCGCGTTATACGCATTCCCTGCACCGGCCGGATGAGCCCCAAATTCATTCTCAAGGCCTTCTTGGACGGGGCCGACGCCGTGTGGGTCTCCGGCTGACACCCTGGCGACTGCCACTACATCAGTGGCAACATGTTCGCCAGGCGGAAGTTTTCCGCCGCTAAGAGCTTGCTGGAGTACATGGGTCTGGAATCGGGTCGGTTGCAATTTTCCTGGATCTCTTCGGCCGAGGCGGAGAAGTTCGCCACCACAGCCAACAAGGTCGTGGAACGGGTCAGGGAACTGGGGCCGGCCAATTTTATGCAGAAACTGCCGTTGGAGCAGGTGGCCTGATCCGCGCCAGTCAGGACCGGACCGTCATACTAAGGTGATTTATCATGGATGAGATCGTACTGAAGATCCGTCAGACCGCCAAGGAACTGCTCTCCGAAGGCAAGGTGGACGAGGTGTGGGGCTTTGCCGAGCCCTCCATCCCCATGGGCTGCCGGCCCTATGTGGCCCGGACTCCGGAGGATGCGGACAAGCTGTGGTGGGACAGTTTCTGTGTCATGAATCTGGCCAATTTTGTTCCGCGCCGCTCGGACAAAAAATTCGCGGTGGTGGCCCAGGGTTGCGTCTCCCGCAACCTGGTGGTCCATCACCTGGAGGGGCAGCTTGATCTCAAGGAGCAGGTCACCGTCCTGGGCGTGCCCTCCATAGGTATGCTGGACGCCGAAGCCGTCAGGCAGGCCGTGGGCAGCGTGGAGATCAGCGAGGTCAGCGAGGAGGGCGGAAAGGTCAGGGTCAAGGGCCTGGGGTTCGACAAGACCGTCAGCCGCCTGGAGGTGATGCGCGACTCCTGTAAGACCTGCCGCTTTCACAACCCCGTGGTCTGCGACATCTGGATCAAAGACAAGACCGCGGACGAGCCGAACAAGGACAAGAACGCCAGGGTGGACCAGGTGGAGGCCCTGGAGCCCAAGGAACGGCAGGCCTTCTTTGAGAAGATGTTCTCCCGTTGCCTCAGATGCTACGCCTGCCGCAACGCCTGTCCCCTGTGCTACTGCGAGACCTGTTTTGTGGACGAGTCCAAGCCCCAGTGGCTGGGCAAGTCGGTGGAAATGAGCGACACTCTCTCTTTCCATTTCCTGCGGGCCTTTCACTGTGCCGGGCGATGTACCGACTGCGGGGCCTGCGAGTCGGCCTGCCCGGTGGGCATTCCGGTCCGCTACCTGACCCGCAAGCTGGAGGCTGACATCGAGGCGAAATACGGTTATCAGGCCGGGCTGGATCTGGAAACCAAGCCGCCCATGAGTGTCTATCTGCCGGATGACACTGATGACTTCATGTAACTGAAGGGGCCTTGGGACAAAGGTGGGATCAATGAGCGAGCTTATTTTAAAAAAGGCCGATCTGACGGCCTTCCTGGATGCCTTGACCGGGGCTTACCAGGTCTGGGCTCCGGCCGAGGTGGACGGGGTGGTGGACTACCAGCCCTATGACCCGGAGACCTTGATACGGGAAAAGGTCAGGCCCCGGCTTTCGGTCAAGAAATTTTTTCACCCCCAGCGGGAGAACATGTTCAAATACACCCTGGACCCGGCCTCCGAGGAATGTAACCTGATGAAGGAGACGCTGCCCCAGGACAAAAGGGTGATTTTTGGGGTCTCCTCCTGCGACGCCAGGTCCGTGGTCCTCAACGGGCTGCCTTTCTGCAACGATCCGACCAACGAACGCAAGGACGTCTACTACCAAACCAGATGGGACAACACGGTGCTCATCGGCTGGGGCTGCGACGAACCCTGCGTGACCTGTTTCTGCCACGCCACCGGCGGCCATCCTTTCGGCGAGGAGGGGCTGGACATCATCCTCACCGACCTGGGCGAAAAGTTTTTGGTTAAGGTCCTGACCGACAAGGGCCGGGCCGTGGCCGGGCTGTACCAGCTGGAAGAGGCCCGGGAAGAGGATGCCAAATCCGCGGCCAAGGTGGCCGAGAAGGCCAGGGCCGCCATGCCCGGCGGCCTCAAGATGGGCCAACCCGCGGGTCAGGACATGATGGGCCTTTACGGGCTGGAAGAGTTGTGGGAGGAAATAGGGTCCCGTTGTCTCAACTGCGGGGTCTGCACCTATCTCTGCCCCACCTGCTACTGTTTCGATATCCTAGACGAGATTAAGGGGCAGGAGGGGGTGCGTTTCCGGATCTGGGACGCCTGCATGTTCCCCCTTTACACTCTTCACGGAACGGGCCACAACCCCAGAGCCGCCAAATCGGCCCGGGTAAGGCAAAGGTTCATGCACAAACTCAAGTACTTCCCGGACCGACACCAGAAAAAGCTCTCCTGCGTGGGCTGCGGCCGTTGCGTGGTCTACTGTCCGGTCAATATCGACATTCGGGAGGTGGCTTCCCGGATGAAGGCCAGTTAGGAGCCGACCATGAAGAACCCCTATCTGCCCTATCCGGTCCGCATCGACGACGTTTCTGTGGCCACCACGGATCGGGCGCTTCGGACCTACCGCCTGGTCTTTCTGAACCAAGAGGACGAAAAGGCCTTTGACTATCTGCCCGGACAGTTCGCCGAGCTTTCCGTGACCGGCAAGGGCGAGATCCCCATCGGCATCGCCTCCTCGCCCACGGAGCCGGGACACCTGCTCTTTACCGTAAACCGGGTCGGCCTGGTCTCCTCCTATCTTCACAACATGAAGGCCGGAGAGATCATGGGGGTCAGGGGACCTCTGGGCAACACCTATCCCCTGGACCTGATGAAGGGCAAGGACATTCTGATCATCGGCGGCGGGTTCGCCTTCACCACTCTTCGCTCCACCATCGTCTATCTCCTGGACCCCAAGAACCGAGGAGATTACGGCAAGATCACCGTGGTCTACGGAGCCCGCGAGCCGGGCCTCCTGCTCTACAAGGACGAACTGGCGGAGTGGGACAAGCGAGACGACATCGAGATGGCCACCACCATCGACCGGGAGTATCCCGGCTGGACCGGACGGACCGGATTCGTGCCCGCGGTGGCCAAGGAGGTCTGCCCTCCGGCCCATAATGTCATCGCCCTGGTCTGCGGACCGCCGGTCATGATCAAGTTTACCCAGCCCGTTCTGGACGAGGCCGGTTACAAGCCGGATCAGGTCTTTAACTCCTTGGAGATGAGGATGAAATGTGGATTCGGCCTTTGTGGGCGGTGTAACATCGGGAACAAATATGTGTGCAAGGACGGGCCTGTTTTCAGCCAAGCTCAGTTGAACGACATGCCAAAGGAGTACTGATAGGTATTCCTTAATATTTATTAAAAAGGAGTGTTGACCCATGCCGGAGCCGGTAAAAATTAAAAAAATCCCCCAGGAATTCAAGGAATTCCTTTCCCAGTTTGACTTCAGCGCCTGTATGACCTGCGGCACCTGCTCGGCCGGGTGCCCCATCACCGGGGGGGAAGGCTCCGAGAATCTGGATATCCGCAAGGTCTTGAGGATGCTCAATCTGGGCATGGTCCAGGAAGTGGTCGACTCCAAATTCCCCTGGCTGTGCACCGGTTGCGGCCGTTGCGCCGAGGCCTGCCCCATGGACATCGACATTCCGGCCATTACCGGGTACATGAAACACCTCCGGCCCCGGGAGGATGTCCCGGGAGTTCTGCACAAGGGTATTGCCGGAGCCCTGAAGACCGGGAACAACATGTCCATTCCCAAGGCGGACTACACCTTCCTGATGATGGACATGTCCACTGAAATGCAGGATGAGGGCTGCCCCGGGTTTTACGTTCCCCTGGACAAGAAGGATGCGGACATCGTCTTTTATCCCAACTCCAAAGAGGTCTTTGCCGACAACGACGATATGAAGTGGTGGTGGAAGATCTTCTATGCGGCCAAGGAGAACTGGACCTCCCCTTCAGAGAACTGGGAGTCCGTGGACTGGGGGCTCTTTACCGGCAACTACGAGGCCACCAAGATTCTGGCCCAGCGCAAGATAGACTTTGTCAAAAGCCACAACATCAAGCGGATGATTATGCCTGACTGCGGCGGCGGCTCCTACGGCTGCCGTAACGGGATGAAGGTCTGCGAGCTGGACGACCCGGAAAACGTTATAGATTACGTCTACCTCTACGATTACCTGATAGAGCTCATCAAGGAGGGCCGGATCAAGCTGGACAAATCGGTCCATGCCGGCAAGACCTTTACCTGGCACGACTCTTGTAAACACGGCCGGGAGCTGGAACGTCATTACGGGCACGGTTTCTTTGACGAACCCCGCTGGATTTTGGACCAGTGCGTAGACAGTTATGCGGAGATGTATCCCTCCAAGATGGCTGGCAACTGCTGCGGCGCCGGGGGCGGTATGTGGCCCGGGCCCTATGAGGACGACGCAGCCTGGCACGGCCGCATGAAATACAATTCCATCAAAAACACCGGCGCCGACGTGGTGGTGGTGGCCTGCTCCAACTGCCGCGACCAGATCTTGAGGCGGTTGCCCAAGTACTACACGGATTACAAATACGAGGTCAAATACCTCTGGGAGGTGGTGGCCGACGCTCTGGTCTTTGAGCCTTGGAGCGACGAAGAGGTGGCTGCGGCCGACAAAGAGGCCCGGGCCCAGTGGGAGCGCTTCGGACTGGATCCTGACGAAGAATTCTAGAAACAGTCTCCTTGCAAACGGCCGCCCGGGACAGCCTGTTCCGGGCGGCCGTTTGTGGGCCAACCCCTCGTCGTATAACTTCCATTTCCAGTAGATGTTGCATCCCCACTTGGCCCCCTATAAGTATGCCTTGGGTCCGGTTTGCGAATAAAAAGTAAAAATAATTTCGGCGCAGACCTGGGGTAATGAATATGCAATCCAGGTGTCCCCTGTCTGTAACTTGATCTCTCTATATAATAAAAGCTGAGTGATTATAGGAGCTCCAAGGAACATGGGGGACTGGCGTGGAAGTGAATAATGAAGTGGTTTCTTTCGGTTCTCTTTTGGAAATAGATACGGCGCGGGGCGATTCACAGGGTACGTCCGCATCTCTGGGCTCCACCGGGCCGCCTCTTCGAGGATACTCAGCATCCTGCCCAAAAGGCTTGTCCGGGTCTGGGACGACACCAAGCCCCTGGGCGTGATCTGGGTCGGGATCAAGGCCTTCTCCCTTTTCACCAAGGTGTTCGGCAAAGAGGCCTCGGAACTTGTCCTGGAGAGGCTGAGCCAGATTCTGGAGAACGTGGGCCGCCAGATCCTGGGGGAGTGCCGTTTCCTCATGGTGGAAAGGGTCGACCGGGGAGCCCTGGGCCTGATGTACCAGAACGGCAGGATTTCGCTGAAAAGGCTGAACGACCAGGCCCTGAGCATAAAAGTGGCGGCCCGCCACACCCTGAGCCGGGAAGTGGTCCAGATGACCGGGCAGAACCTCTACCTTGACGTGGGCTACGGCATTATCAGGGAGAACAAGGGCGACAACCTGGCCTACAAGCTGTTCGAGGCCCTCAACGACGCCGGTCAGATGGCCGCCGGCGCCCTGGACCCCACCAGGCTGCCCATTATGGACGAGTTCCGTAGGCTGATCGACCAACCCCTGCTGTATTCGGTTTACCAGCCGGTGGTCAAGCTGAGCAACGGAGAGATCATGGGCTGGGAGGCCCTGGCCAGGGGCCCGGAGAAAGGCCATTTTGGTTCGCCCAAGACCATGTTCGATTTTGCCGAGGAGGTGGGCTCTCTTTTTCAGCTGGAGAGGAGCTGCCGGGAGCAGGCCGTAAGGAATCTGGGAAAACTGGAACCGGTCCAGAAGCTTTTTCTCAACATCCATCCCCAGACCCTGGGCGACCCGGCCTTTCGCTCCGGCGAGACTAGAAGGCTGCTGCAGCAATACGGACTCAAGCCCGAAAACGTGGTCTTTGAGATCACGGAAAGGCACTCCATCCGGGATTTCACCCTGTTCCACCGGACCCTGGACCACTACCGCAGCCAGGGTTTTCTGGTGGCCATCGACGACGCCGGTACGGGTTTCTCCGGGCTGAACCGGATCGCCCGATTGAGGCCGGATTATATCAAGGCGGACATGTCTCTGGTCCAGGGAGCTTCCTCCAATCCGATTCAGCGGCCCTTGCTGGAAACCCTGGCCATCTTTGCCGACAAGATCGGCTGCGAGGTCATTGCCGAGGGGATCGAGAACGAATCGGATCTGTCCTGCGTAATTTCCACCGGAGTCCATTTCGGGCAGGGGTATTACCTGGGCCGACCCCGACGGCCCAAGTCCAGAGAGGTGCTGACCCGCATTTTCACCATACCTCCGGCGGCCGTAAAGGACTCCAACTGGAAGTGCTCCATCCCCATAAAAAGTCTGGTGGAACAGACCGCCTGCGTGACTCCTGACACCAAGGTAAAAAAGGTCAAGATGCTCCTGGACAGCCAACCCATGAGCGGCATTGTGGTGACCAGGGAAAAGGTCCCGGTGGGGCTGATTATGAGTCACCACCTGGACCGGAAGCTGGGCACCCAGTACGGAAACGCCCTGTACTACAACAAGGGCGTGGAATCCATCATGGACCCGTCACCCCTGGTGGTGGATTCGGCCACGCCCATCGAGCAGGTGGCCAAGGAGTCCACCCAGCGGGAGCGGTTCAAGCTCTACGACCACATTGTGGTCACGGAAAAGGGGCAGTCCCTGGGCGTAGTCAGCGTCCAGAAGATGATCGACTCCCTGGCCAGGATCCAGGTGGACATGGCCAAGGGTTCCAACCCTCTTACCGGGCTCATGGGCGGGCTGGCCCTGGAAAAGGAGATCGAGAGCAGGTGCAGCAAGGGCAGGGGCTGCTCCCTGGTCTACGTGGATCTGGACAATTTAAAGGTCTACAACGATACCTACGGCTTCCAGGCCGGGGATAAGATGATCATGATGACCGCTGAAATCCTGGTCTGGGCCGGCCGCCGTCACGGCGGGGAGGATTGTTTTGTGGGCCACATCGGGGGGGATGATTTTGTGGTGGTGGCCCAGCCGGACCGGGCTGAGCGGTTGAGCCTGGGGGTGATCCGCTGCTTCAGCCGGCTGGTCAAGAACTGCTTCAGCCGGGGGCACATCGACCAGGGCTATGTGGAGGCCAAGGGCCGGGACGGCAAGGAAGGCCGGTTCCCCCTGACCACCATCTCCCTGGGCATCGTGGACTGCTGCGGCGACGGGCTCAACCTCCAGGAGCTGGCCCGCCGGGCCGCGGAGGTGAAAAAGTACGCCAAGTCCATTCCCGGAAGCGTGTACGTGCGGGGCCGCAGAAAGCCCATGGGGGAGGAAAACGGGGATTGCTGCCCAGGGTAAGTCCTCAACAGGGGCAATAAGCCGGGGTCAATCGGCCAGAATTACGGCCAGACCGTGGTGCTGTTCCCTGAGCCGGTCCAGGTCCAGGCCGGGGATGCGTCCTTCCTGGACCACCCATCCGCCCCCCGCCATGACCCTGTCCGCGCGGTGGGCCCCGCACAGGACCAGGGCGGCCAGGGGGTCTCCCGCCCCGGAAAAGCGCGGCTCGTCCAGATTGAACAAAGCCAGGTCGGCCTGTTTGCCCGGCGCGATGAGGCCGATATCCTCCCGGCCCAGACACCGGGCCGAACCCTGGGTGGCCCAGCGCAGGGCGTCCGCGTGGGAAACTCTTGCCGAGCCGTACTTGAGGCGCTGGAGCAGCAGGGCCTGCCTGACCTCCTGGATTAGATTGGAACAATCGTTGGAGGCCGAACCGTCCACTCCCAGCCCCACTGGGGCTCCGGCCTCCTCCAGGTCCAGGGCCGCGCAGATGCCGGAGGACAGGAGCATGTTGGAGCTGGGGCAGTGGCAGATTCCCACCTTGGCCCGGGCCAGGCGGACTATTTCCTCGGGGTTGAAGTGAATGCCGTGGGCCAGCCACGCGTCAGGCCCCAGCCAACCCACCTTTTCCAGGTAATCCATCGGCCTCAGCCCCAGGGTCTCCAGGCAAAAATCGGTCTCGTCCCTGGTTTCGGCCAGATGGGTGTGAAGCCGGACCTTGTGTTTGCGGGCCAGGACCGCGCTCTCCTTCATCAAATCCTCGCTGACCGAAAAGGGGGAGCAGGGGGCCAGGGCGATCTGGATGAATGCCCCGTCTCCGGCCTGATGATATTTGCTGATCAGCCGCTCGCTGTCGGCCAGGATCTGGTCCTGGGTCTGGACCACCTCCCTGGGCGGCAGGCCGCCGTCCTCTTGGCTGAGGCTCATGGAACCCCGGCACAGGACTACCCGGATACCCAGATCCTGGGCCTCTTGGACTTGAAGGTCGATGGCCCGTTCCAGGCCGGGCGGAAAAAGGTAGTGGTGGTCCGAGGCCGTGGTGCAACCCGAAAGGAGCAGTTCGGCCAGGGCCAACCTGGTGGAGACGGCCACATGCTCCGGGGTGAGCCTGGACCAGATCGGGTAGAGGGCGGCCAGCCAGTCGAACAGCTCCTTGTTCAAGGCGCGGGGAAGAGCCCGGGTCAGGGTCTGGTAAAAATGATGGTGGGCGTTGACCAGCCCGGGCAGGACCACATGCCGGCTTGCGTCAAAAACCCGGCTGAAGGCCTCTTTGGGCCGGCCCCCGGCCGGAACCAGTTCCGCGATCCGGCCTTCTTGAATAACCAGGCCGCCCCGGGCGTCCAGGCCCGGTCCGGCGAGCACGGCCAGGGGACTTTTGATGAAGATTCCGCTCATTCCTGGTCCGGCCCGGTCTCCTTATCCAGATCCTCTTTCTGGCAGCGCTCCACGGCCCGGATTATGTTCTCGTACCCGGTGCAGCGGCACAGGTTTCCGGAGTGGCCCTGGCGGATCTCCTCCCTGGTGCAGGCCCGGCCCTGGTGCTTTTCCACAAAGGCGGTGGAGGTCATGATAAACCCCGGCGTACAGAACCCGCACTGGACCGCGCCCTCCTCCACATAGGCCTGCTGAACCGGCGAAAGCCGGCCCTCTCTGGCCTCGCCCTCCACGGTCCGGATATTTTTCCCCTGGGCCCAGATCGCCAGATAGAGGCACGAATCAACGGGAAGGCCGTCCACCAGCACGGTGCAGGCCCCGCATTCGCCCACCCCGCAACCGATCTTGACCCCAAAATAGCCGTTCTGGCGCAGCATTTCGGCCAGGGAGAGGCGCAGGTCAGCCAGGAGGGTGACTTCCTTGTCGTTGATATCGCACTTTATTTCCCGGACCATCACAGGCTTGCTCCGTTTCTCTCCAGGGCCCTGGCCACGACCCTTTGGGCCAGGGTCTGGATGATGTGCTCCCTGAAATCCTTGGCCGCCCGCCAGGAATCCCGGGGCGCCAGATCCTGCAGGACCAGGCCGGAGATCCTGTCCAGGAGTCCGGGCTCCAGGGCCGCGCCCAGGCAGGCCTGTTCGGCTCTGAAGCAGCGCCGGGGGGTAGGCCCGGCCACGATATAGGCCAGCCGCAGCCCGGCCAGGGTTTGGCCCTGGACGCGGCAGGCCGCGGCGCAGCCGATGGTGGCAATGTCCATGGCTTGGCGCATGGCGTATTTGTAATAATGGCCGGTCCAGCCTTGGTAATCTCGGGCCTTGATGCTGAACCCGGTCATTATCTCGCCCTGGGCAAGGTCCACCTGCATGGGCCCCACATAAAATTCGGTCAAGGGCACGGTCCGGCTCGAACCGGCCTTGCGGAGTTCGGCCCGGGCCTCCAGGACCAGCAAGGGCGCGGCCCCGTCCGCGCTGGGTGCGCCGTTGCAGATGTTTCCGCCCAGGGTGGCCATGTTGCGGATCTGGGGCCCGGCCACCGTGGTCGCGGCCTGGGCCAGGATGGGAACCTTTTCCCTTATGACTGCTGATTCCATGAGATCTGTGAAGGTGGCCCCCGAGCCTATGAACAGGGTTCCGTCGTCCTCCAGCCGGATATCCTTTAGCTCCTGGAGATCGTGAATATCCACCAGACAGCGGAACTCGCCCTTGTGCTCCCGCAGCCTGACCAGAACGTCCGTGCCCCCGGCGATCAGCCTGGCCTGAGGGTCCTGGGCCAGCATGTCCAAAGCCTGATCCAGGGTCTCGGGTTTTTGATATGAATCTAGATCAAACACTAATTTTTCCTTCAGAGCAGACCCGCGGCCTTAAAGTGCCGGAACAGGTTCCTGGGGCTCAGGGGCAGTTCGTACAGGGCCACCCCGGTGGCGTCCAGAATGGCGTTGCGAATGGCCGGAGCCGGGGAAATAATCGGCGGTTCGCCCAGGGACTTGCTGCCGTAGGGGTTGGTGGGTTCATGGGTCTCCACGAACGCGGCGTTCAGATCCGGAGTGTCCATAATGGTCGGGACCTTGTAGTCCAGGAGGTTGTTGTTGCGGATTACGCCCGAGTCCCTGTCCACCAGCAGTTCCTCATAAAGGGCTGCGCCGATGCTCATGGCCATGCCTCCGTGGACCTGGCCCTGGGCCGTGACCGGGTTGACCACCACCCCGGCGTCGTGGACGTTGTGGATTTCTCTTATCCTGACCTGGCAGAGGGGGACATCAACCTCCAGATCCACAAAGGTGCAGCCGAAAGAGGGGGGGTTGGTCTTGGTCTTGTAGCTCACCTCGGCCGTGATCTGACTGCCCCTGGTCTTGTGGTAATAGGAGTCCAGGGCCAGGTCGCGCAAGGACATGACCTTGGCCGGCACAGGCCCGGCCAGGACAATGTCCCGGCCTTGCAAGTCCAGGTTGGCCGGATTGTGGCCGCTGATCCGGCCGCAGTAGGCCAGGGTCTTCCGGCGCATCTTCAGGGCGGCCCGCATGACCGCCTGGCCGCCGATGTAGGTCTGGCGGGAGGCGTAGGCCCCGGGGTCGTAAGGGGTCACGTCCGTGTCCTGGACCGTGACCAGACGGATGGTCTCCGGCGGTACCGAGAGGGTCTCCGCGGCCATCTGGACGAAAATGGTGTCCGAACCCTGGCCGATCTCCGTGGCCCCCACCTGGAGGTGGAAGGAGCCGTCCTGGTTTAGGATCAGCCTGGCCCCGGCCGCCTCCACGCAGGCCGGGAAAGTACCGGAGGCGTAGCTGAAGCAGGCCACCCCCAGCCCTCGGCGCAGCGGTCCGGTCTGGACTTTGGGAATCCGGCTCCGCTTGTCCTTCCAGCGGATCAGTTCCCGGCCCTTGATCAGGGCCTCCCTTACTCCGCAGGAGAGAAAAGGCTTCTGGTTAAACTGATTGATATCGCCGGGCAGGGCCACGTTGTTGAGCCGGAACTCCACCGGGTCCATCTGCGCGGCCCGGGCCAGGTCCTCCACCAGGCACTCCAGGGAAAAGATGATCTGAGGCGAGCCGTAGGCCCTCATGGCCCCGCAGGCCGGGATGTTGCCGTAAACCGTCTTGGCCGAACAGGAATAGACTGCCCGGGGGTAGAGGAAATGGGCCTTGCTCACTCCAGCCGAGACCACGCTGTGGCCGTGGGAGGCGTAGGCTCCGGTGTTGGACAGGGCCTTGAGATCGATGAACTTCAAGACGCCCCGGCTGTCGGCCCCCATCCGCAGATCCACCCGGAAGGGGTGGCGGACCCGGGAGGCGGTGATGTTTTCCTCCCGATCATGGGCAATGCGCACGGGCAGGCCCAGCTTCCAGGCCAGCCAGGCGGCCATGGGCTCCAGGACCACGTCCTGCTTGTTGCCGAACCCGCCGCCGATGTAGGGCTTGATCACCTTGATCCGGCCCAGGGGAAAATCCAGGGCCTCGCTCACGATCCGCCTGACAATGTGGGGAATCTGGGTGGAGCTGACCACCACGATGTGGTCCAGATCGTCCATGTAGGCCTGGGCGATGTGGTTTTCCAGCTGGCAGTGCTGGGTAATCTGGGTTCTGACCCGCTGCTCCAGAATAAGGTCCGACTCCTGTTCGGCCTTATCCAGGTCGCCGCCCTTCAGAAAGGAGTGTTCCTGGAGGACGTTTCTAGTGCCCGAATGGATCTGGGGCGCATCCGGGGCCAGGATATCCTCGAACTCCACCAGGGGCTTGAGGGGCTGGTAGCGGACCTTGATCAGGCCCAGGGCCTTGTCTGCGGTCAACTGGTCCTTGGCCACCACCACGGCGATCTCGTCGCCCTGATAGCGGACGTGGCCGGTCAGAAGAAGCCGGTCCTCCACGTCCGCGTGTTCCCGGTCCAAGGCATAGGGATGCCCGGCCGTGGAGAATTTTCTCTGGGGCACGTCCTGGAAGGTGAAAACCGCGTCCACCCCGGGCACGGCCCGAGCCTCCCGGATGTCTATCTCCTCCACCAGGGCGTGGGCCACGGTGGAACGAAAAAACCTGGCCGCCCTCAGGCCGGGAACGGCCAGATCTTCGGTATACCGGGCCCTGCCGGTCACCTTGGCCGCGCCGTCCACCCGCTCCAGTGATTTGCCTACGGAC
The DNA here is from genome assembly GCA_963662305.1 of Desulfarculia bacterium. Taxonomy (GTDB): domain Bacteria; phylum Desulfobacterota; class Desulfarculia. The sequence goes on from OY759352.1 coordinate 2,476,895, forward strand.
ATATCAGCCGGGTGCCCTTTCTGTTCCGCTTCGGCCTTCCGATCCGATCCTGCCCCGACCGGGCCTGGTTCCCCATGGACTAAAAAGTATTATATCATCTCAAAACAAGATATTGTTCAAGATCGTTTTTTCCGGACAGGGGGGAGGCCTGGAGAGGACAGGTGGGGCAGGGCGATCGGGCCGAGGCAGGTCAGGCTCACTCAAGGTGGAGCAGTATCTCCTCAAAGGAGTCGACGGAGTGCGTGGCCACGGCCCGGAGCTCTGGTTCGGCCTGAAAGGCGAAGGAGGTGCCCACCTCCCGGGCGATGTAGACATCATTGCCGCCGTCGCCCACAAAGCCGCAGGCCTCCCTGGGCAGGCCGTACTCGCGCCGGAGCAGATTAAGAAAATCCACCTTGCCCCTGTAATCAGAGGGGGTGATGTTCCAGTGCTCCAGGCGCCCGGACCGATCCCAGAAAAGATCCACCGCGGCAAAGGAGTGATTGATCCGCAGCCTGTGCTGGGCCTGCCTGGCCTGGGCCATGAAACCGCCCGAGACAATGGCTGTTTTGATCCCTCTGGCGCTTATGGCGGACAGGGTATCCTCAACTCCGGGGTTAAAGAAGTCATGGGCCATGGTCGTTTCGAAAATCGTGCGGGTGAGCCCGTGGCAACGGAGTATCTCCAAGGTGTCGTGGCACCACTGAACATAGTTGGCGTAACCGCCGGCCAGCCACTTGCGGACCATTTTTTGGTCTTGGGCGCTGGCTTCCTCACCCAGAGCGTTCATAAGCCTGGACCACAGGCTGTGGTGGGCATGGTCAGATCCGGTTTTGTTGGGCGGATTCTTTTTTGAGATGAGGGTTCCTTCCATATCAAAAAAGATCAATTCAAGTCTCATCAGCGCTTTCTTTCCAACATAGCTGCGGCGGATTCAGGTTCTTGGTCTCCTGAGAAACCAAAAAGAATATAAAGGTTTCTTACGGACCAGTCAAACACCCCGGCTCCCTTTCAAGGAATCGACGAAAAGTGCATCAATTTTTATAAATAAAGCCGCAAATTGAGTTTATCACTGAACCGGGATGATCTATACTGAGACAGTCGGGAAAGCGTCCCCGCCTTTTGCGGATGTGCTTTGCCCAAAGCGTGACTTTTGGAAAGTTTACGAATCGTAGTGCATTTATTATGCTCCCGATTCGAGGGGCATTCATGGCCTGTTTAGAGGGTGCTTTAAAACATTCTCCTGCCGTCCATGGCGCGGAAGAGGGCTTTTATGCGGGCTGGCGCAATGGGGCGCTAAACCCATATCTATGTGTTATTGATAAAAATATACTGATTTTGCCGGAATAATACATAAAAGCCCTCTTTGATTATTTTCAGATATGCATCCCAAAACTAGCGATTATTGCCAGGCTCTAAAATCGAGCCTCATATGGGCGTGGTTTCGAGTTGACGGGCCTCACCATGCCCGCCCTGAAAAGGATAATCGTATTCAGTAATGAAAAATTAATTTTTATGGACTTGCTCGGGCTTCGGGTTGATCGGGTGAAGAGGATGAAACAACGATGAATCAAAAGGTGGATTTGGGCATAATCGGCGGGTCAGGTCTTTATGAAATGGACATCCTTGAGGATGTGAGTCTGAAGTCTTTGGAGACGCCCTTCGGACCGCCCTCCGACCAATACACCCTGGGCACCTTGGCTGGCAGGAGGGTCGCCTTTTTGCCCCGACACGGCCAGGGGCACGCGCTGTCGCCCTCGAAAGTAAACTACCGGGCCAATATCTACGGTTTCAAAATGCTGGGCGCCCAAAGGATTCTCTCCGTTACCGCCGTGGGCAGCCTGAGGGAGCATATCAAGCCTCTGGATATCGTGGCGCCCGACCAATTCTTTGACCGGACCTCCGGCCGGGAAACCACTTTTTTCAGCCAGGGCCTGGTGGCTCATGTATCCCTGGCCGAACCGGTCTGCCCGGACCTGTCCCGGCTGGTATATGAGTGCGCCGGCCGGGTCGGGGTGGAGGCCCACCAGGGAGGAACCCTGATAACCATAGAGGGGCCGGCCTTCTCCACCAGGGCCGAATCCATGGCCTACCGTCAGTGGGGCATGGACATCATCGGCATGACCAGCTTTCAGGAGGTCAAACTGGCCCGCGAGGCGGAGATGTGTTTTGCGGTCATGGCCCTGGTGACCGATTATGACTGCTGGAAGGTGGGGGACGAAGTTACGGCCGAGGCGGTGATGAAAAACCAGCAGAAGAATTTGGCCAACGTGGGAAACATTACCAAGAAGATAGCGGCCTCTTTACCCCCTAATCGAAATTGCGCCTGCACCTCGGCCCTGAAAAACACCATCATGACCTATTCCGCATCCATCACCCCGGAGGTTCGGAAAAAGTTCGACCTCCTGGCCGGAAAATATCTGTAGCGAATTTAGAATAGCCGTCAAAATTAGGTTCCGGTTCGAGCGTCGGGGCGCGGCCCCTGCACCACGTAATGATTTTGTATTGTAATGTTATTGTGACAGTTACTCTACAAAGGTAATGCAAAAACGCATCCTAACGGGATAAGGTTTACTCGTAACAGACGTTCGGGGCTTAATTAAACCAATTAAACCACCGGCTGTGCCGGTGAGAATTTACGAGGCTTTGCCATATCCGTGGTTGAAATGATAAACGGTCCTCCCGAGGAAGGCCCTGAAAGGGCAGGGAGGACCGCATATGAAGGATTGGCAAAGTCAAGCACACGTGAAGTGGGAATGCAAGTATCATGTTGTGATCATCCCGAAGTATCGCCGAAAAATCCTTTATGGGAAGATTCGCAAGCGTGTTGGGGAGATACTTCGAGAGTTGTGTCAGCAGCGTGGTATCGAGCTTTTGGAAGGGAAGGCCATGCCGGACCACGTTCATATGCTGCTGAGCATTCCCCCAAAGTACAGTATTGCGCACACAATTGGGTTTTTGAAAGGGAAAAGTGCGATCCGAGTCCACCGTAACGTCCTGAAGATACGAGGCACTTTGTTTGGCCGAAGCTTTTGGTCGAGAGGGTACTGTGTCAGCACGGTCGGTTGGGACGAGAAAGGTATTCGAGAATACATCAAGCATCAAGAGAAGCTCCAGCAAGAACAAGATCAGTTGGGTCTCGGACTCAACTAACGGCCCCTTTTAGGGGCCTTCCTCATACCACCGGCTCTGCCGGTGGTCAGTGATTCTTGGAACCTGGGTTCCAGCGGTTTAAATGCGATTTACGCATCCTGTCTATTTCGGTCGGGCCGGCTCTCCAGTTGCCGTTGTAGAGGGCGCCCTCCCAGGCCCCATAAGTGGGGTTGGGCAGAAGGATGAACCTGCGGCCGAACTCCTCCCTGCCCCGGTCAACCTCGGCAAACCGTCCTGCCACGGATTTCCCGGAGAACACGTTCATAAAGTCGTTGAGGTTGTCTCCCATGAAAAAGGCGATCGCATAATCCCCGGCCACCTGGTCCCGTCGTTTCTGCTTGTCCCTGGATTTGCCCCGGAGCAGAAGATGCTTTTGGTCTGCAAATGGGAACCCGAGGGCCTCCAGGTTTTTTCTGGTGCTTTCGTAGTCTTTGATCCTCCTGTTGCTGACGTAGAAGATCTCCACCTTTTTTGATACGGCGTAATTAAGGAATTCCTTGGCTCCGGGTATGGCCCTGGCCTGGGCCGCCGCCACCCAGTCGGACCAGGTGGCGGGTGAATACCCGAAGTCGTTGTCGATAAAAACCGCCTCGTAGGACGAGTTGTCAATCACCGTCTCGTCGGCATCCACTATCACCGCTACGGGTTTAGAGCCCTTGTAGTTAGCCAGAAAGGCGTCCAGATTCATCTTGGCCAGGTTGAAGGCCTGAAAACACAAGGCCCGGTACTCGGCCGAGGTCTGCATCCACAGGGCGGCCATGACCAACTGTTCGTTGAGGTCCCTGGTGGTGTATTGTTTTTCGGCTCCGCACGGTAGAGCCATGGTTATGACTATGAACAGACAACAGATCGCGGCGGCTATGGAACTCGAGCGTAATCTTAATTTATTGATCATGGGCGGGTCCTCCTTCTGGCGACGGCGCATCAACATCCTATTGGTTATTGGGAGCCGGATCAAGCCGGGAGCGGGGCAGGAGACGCCGGCCTGGCAGGACTGGGCGGACAAGGAAAAGGATGAAATAAAAACAGGCGGGTGATATGGTTTTCGGGTAGCCGAAGCGGGCCCATCAACCCCAGTTTATTGACAGCTTCTTATATGGCGGAAATGGCCGGTCCTGTATCCATGCGCCGGGGGAGATTCCGGATGGGGCGGCGGTTGTGGACCAAGGGCCGGTTTTGAATTCGGAACCCTTTAGGCACCGGCCGCTCAGGCTTGGGAGTGTGCAGAAGTTGAAGCGGATCGTCTTGATAATCCTGGACAGCGTAGGGGTGGGGGAACTGCCGGACGCCGACTCCTTTGGCGATACCGGGGCCGACACTCTGGGAAATATAAGCAGAACCAGGGGATTTTTGGATCTGCCGAACCTCTGCGCCCTGGGGTTGGGGCGGGTGGCGCAAGTGCCTTGTCAGGATTCACCGCCGCTGGGCTGCTTTGGAAAGATGGCTGAACAGTCGGCGGGCAAGGACACCCTCACCGGGCATTGGGAACTGGCCGGAGTGGTTGTAAAGCAGCCGTTCCCCACCTATCCCCAGGGGTTTCCCGAGCAGCTGATCCGTAAAATCGAAAAGGCTCTGGGGGTTGAAACCCTGGGCAGCTATCCGGCCTCCGGAACCGTTATTCTGGATGAGCTGGGTGCGGAGCATCTGCGGACCGGGTTTCCCATTGTCTACACCTCGGCCGATTCGGTCTTTCAGATGGCGGCTCATGAAGAGGTGATTCCGAGGGAAAAACTCTATGAATACTGCCTCCAGGCCCGCAGGGTTCTGAGCGGTGACCACCGCCTGGCCAGGGTAATCGCCCGGCCGTTTGGCGGCAGGCCCGGAGCCTTTGTAAGGAACAATGCCGGCCGCAGGGATTACGCCCTTGAACCGTCAGGCGAAACACTGATGGATTACCTTATGAAAATTAAAATAAAAACCATAGCTATAGGGAAAATAGGTTCCATATTTAACCACAGGGGGTTCAGCCAAGAGATACCCGCCAGGGATAATCAGGACGGGCTGGATCAGGTCTTGGGGTCATTGGAAACGACCAAAGATCAAACGGCTTTCATCTTCGCCAACCTGGTTGATTTTGACTCGCTTTATGGCCATAGGCGGGATGTGGAGGGTTACGCCGCAGCCCTGGAAGAATTTGATCGCCGTCTGCCCGCCATAATGGGGGCTTTGGAGCGGAGCGACATTCTCGTGATCAGCGCTGACCACGGATGCGACCCCACCTTCAGGGCTCATACCGACCATACAAGGGAGTACGCGCCCCTTTTGGTCTATGGCCGGACTTTAGACAGGGGTGTTGATCTGGGAATCAGGGCCGCTTTTGCGGACTGTGGCCAGACCATCGCGGATATAATGGGAGCCGGGCCCCTGGCCCGTGGAACCAGTTTTAAAAAGGACTTGGGAATTGAAGGATGATATTGCCGCCACGGTATCAACCCTGCGGTCGCGCTACGGAATAGGCGAGCCCCGGATCGGCATAATCCTTGGCAGCGGCTTGGGCGGGATCGTGGAGCAGATGGAGGGCGGCCACAGGGTCCCCTTCAGTGCAATCCCCGGGCTCCCCCTTCCCACGGTTCAGGGCCACCAGGGCGAGCTGGTCTGGGGTAGGTCGGAGGGAGCCGAACTGCTGGCCCTGTCAGGCCGGATTCATTTTTACGAAGGCTGTTCCATGGCCCAGATAACCTTGCCGGTCAGGGTCATGGCCGGCCTGGGGGTGGAGATCCTCATTCTCACCAACGCGGCCGGGGCGGTGAACAGTGAATTCTCGCCCGGAGAGATCGTGGCCATCAGCGACCATATCAACTTTATGGGCGACAACCCCCTGAGGGGGGCGGCGGACTTCGTGGATCTGACCCAGGTGTACAGCAGACGGCTCAGGGATCTGGCCGCCAAAGCGGCTGGCGACCTGGGGATTGGCCTGAAGAGCGGGGTCTATATCGCCTTTGGCGGGCCCTGTTACGAGACCCCGGCGGAGATTAGGGCCGCGGCTTCTTTAGGCGGGGACCTGGTGGGCATGTCCACGGTTCCGGAGGCCATCGTGGCCCGCAGCCTGGGAGTTGAGGTCCTGGGGCTTTCCCTGGTCACCAACATGGCCGCCGGCATTACCGGTCGGCCCTTGTCCCACCGGGAGGTGATCGAAACCTCAGCCCGGTCTGCCGACAGGTTCCAGACCCTGGTCAAGGCCGTTGTCAAGTCCCTGGCCAAGCAGGAGCGGGAATCGTGAACGCCTACGAGTTGATTAAAAAAAAGCGGGACGGCGGTGAACTCGACAGGGAGGAGATCCGCTGGCTTATCCGGGGCTACGTGGACCGGGCCGTGCCCGATTATCAGATGGCCGCCTTTCTCATGGCCGTGTTTTTTCGGGGCATGAGCGGGCGGGAAGGGGTGGACCTGACCATGGCCATGGTTCATTCCGGACAGGTGGTGGACCTGTCCGGGATCAGGGGCTTCAAGGTGGACAAACACTCCACCGGCGGGGTGGGCGACACCGCTACCCTGGTCCTGGCTCCGCTGGTGGCCTCCTGCGGTGGGGTGGTGGCCAAGATGACCGGCCGAGAGCTGGGGCACACCGGCGGCACGGTGGACAAGCTGGAGTCCATCCCCGGCCTGACCACGGAGTTGACCGGGGAACGGTTTGTGGAACTTACCAACCGGATCGGGGTCTGCCTCATCTCCCAGACGACCGGCCTGGCTCCGGCGGACAAGCTCATCTACGCCCTGCGCAATGCAACGGCCACGGTGGATTCCATCCCCCTTATCGCCTCTTCGATCATGAGCAAGAAGATCGCCGCAGGGGCGGACGGGATCGTCCTGGACGTCAAGACCGGGGCCGGGGCCTTCATGCGCAACTACGAGGATTCCCTGGAACTGGCCCAAACCATGGTCAAGATCGGAGAGGGCGCCGGCAAAAGGATGGTCGCCCTTATCACCGGCATGGACCAGCCCCTGGGCCGGGCCGTGGGCAACGCCCTGGAGGTGCGGGAGGCGGTGGAGACCCTGTCCGGGCACGGTCCGGAGGACCTGACCGGATTGGTTCTGGAACTGGGAAGCGAGATGCTCCTTCTTTGCGGCAGGGCGGAGTCCCGGGAGCAGGCCGGGGAGATGCTGCAAGAGAGCCTGGACCGCAAAAGAGGCCTGGCCAAGCTGGGGGAGCTGATCCGGGCCCAGGGCGGAGATCCGAAGATTATCAGCAACCCGGACCTGCTGCCCCGACCCAAGGCCGTGATTCCAGTTGAATCGCCCTCTTCCGGCTTTGTCGCCTCCCTGGATGCCCAGGCCGTGGGCATGTGCTCCAAGCTCCTGGGCGCCGGGCGGCTGGTCAAGGAGGCCTCCCTGGATCCGTCAGTGGGGATCGTGCTCCACAAAAAAATCGGGGACAGGGTGGAGCAGGGCGAACCTCTGGCCGATTTTTACACCGACAACGACCCGCAAAAACTGACTGCGGCCAGAGACAGGTTTGTTGAGGCCTATGAATTCAGCCCCGAACCTGTGGGAAAGCCGCGGCTGCTTTATGCCAGGGTGGATAAAAACCGGGTGGCGGAATTGGAGCGGGGATGAACAGGGAGACGGAGTTTGCATCCGCTGTTTCCGGGTTTTCGGACAAGGGCAAGGCCGTCCTGGAGAAAATCCCGGCCCAGGGGGGGGCTCTGTTCGGCGGGCAGGTTCGGGAAATGCTCCACGAAAGCGGTTGGAGCCAAGAGGAGTTGATGATCCGGCTCCTGCCCCTGGCCCGGATTTTTGCGGTTGCGCCTGTTTCAAGATTCCGCGTCGGGGCCGTGGTTCTGGCCGAGTGGGCGGACAGGGGCGATTACGGCCTTTTTCTGGGGGCCAATCTGGAGTTCCCGGCCCAGGCTCTGAACCAGTCCATCCACGCCGAGCAGGCCGCGCTGGTGAACGCCTGGCACCAGGGAGCCAGGAAGATCACGGCCCTGGCCGTGACCCACCCGCCCTGCGGCCATTGCCGCCAGTTCCTGGCCGAGTACGGCCCAGGGGCCGGGGAGGTCAGGGTGATCACCCCGGACAGGGCCGGGGGTCCGTATGTTGTCACCCTCCTGGGAACCCTTCTGCCCCAAGCCTTTGGGCCTCAGGACCTGGGGAACCTGGAAGGCCTGGCCGAGGGCGGGGCAGCGGACCAGGAATCTGAGATGCCGATCCCTTCCGTCGACCCCCTGGTTTTGCAGGCCCTGGACGCGGCCAGGTCATCCTACGCTCCCTACACCGGCAACCTGGCCGGCTGCGCCCTGGGGCTGGGGCCAGGTCGGATCATCGCCGGCAGCTACGTGGAAAATGCAGCCTTTAATCCCAGCCTCTCCCCGCTCCATACCGCCGTCATCCGGCTTAACCTGAGCAGTTTGGAAGAGGCGGCACGGGTGGAGAGGGCCGTTTTAGTGGAAAAGGCCGCTATTATCTCTCAGAAGGGAGCCGTGAAATCGGTTCTGGAGACCTGGGCTCCCCAAGTTCATCTTGAATATTCCCGCATTGAGATGTAACTCACCACAGCAGGAGGAGTTATGACTGCCCAAGGTTCTGACATCAGGTTGACCGCCGCGGAGATGGCCGCCTATATCGACCATACCCTTCTCAAACCCGAGGCCGACCAGACGGCCCTGGAAAAGCTCTGCCAGGAGGCGGTTGAAAACAGGTTCAAGGCCGTGTGCCTCAACTCCGGCCTGGTCTACCGGGCCGCGCATATCCTGAACAACCGGGCGGTGGAGATCTGTTCGGTGGTGGGGTTCCCCCTGGGGGCCATGGAGACCCAGGCCAAGGCCTTTGAGGCGGAGAACGCGGTCCAGGATGGAGCCACGGAGATAGACATGGTTCTCAACCTGGGCCTCTTCAAATCAGAGCAATACGGGCTGGCCGAGGAGGATATCTCCACGGTACGCAAGGCCCTGGGCCCGACCATAGTGCTCAAGGTCATCATCGAAACCTGCCTCTTGGATAGGGATGAGATTGTCCGGGCCTGCAAGCTGGCCCAGAGCGCCGGGGCGGATTTTGTTAAGACCAGCACCGGATTCTCCAGCGGAGGGGCCAGAGCGGAGGATGTGGATCTGATGCGCCAAACCGTGGGCCCGGAGATGGGGGTCAAGGCCAGCGGCGGCATTAAGGACTGGCCCACGGCTCTGGCCATGATCCGGGCCGGAGCAGATCGCATCGGGACCAGCTCCGGGGTGGAGATTCTCGAGGGGGCCCGGCAATAGGAGAGGGGCTGCCGGCTCACGGCTCTCAGGGGCCTTTATCCCCGGCCGGGTTTCACTCCTTGGAGTAGGGTATCCCCACATCGGCCGGCCCCGCGGCTCGGCCGACGGCGCTGGTCAGGACCAGGATGGTCAGGATGTATGGGATCATGTCGATGAACTGGGAAGACACGATCTTGGGCAGATAGGGCTTGAGAGCCTCTCCGAACCCGAACAGCAGCCCGGCCCCGGCCGTGCCCAGGGGCGTCCACTTGCCGAAGATCATGGAGGCCAGGCCGATGAATCCCCGGCCGCCGCTGATGCCCTTGACAAAGTAATGGGCATGCTCCAGGGAGAGATAGGCCCCGGCCAGCCCGGCCAGTCCGCCGCTGATGATCACCCCCAGATAGCGCATTCTGACCACGTTTATGCCCAGGGTGTCGGCCGCCTGGGGATGTTCGCCCACGGCCCTGAGCCGCAGCCCGAACACGGTTTTGAACACGATGAAGTGGGAGGCTATGATGATTATGGCGGTGAGGAAAACCAGGGGCGGAATCTGGCTGAACAGGAGGTCGAAGAAGGCCCGGCCGTGAAGAAAGGGCACCTGAAGCCCGGCCTCGGCCTTGATCTGGGTCTTGTTGAACAACAGCCAGGATAAAAAGACGGTTATGCCCGAGGCGAAGATGATGATGGCCAGGCCGGAGACGATCTGGTTGGCCTTGAAGGTGATGCTGACCACCCCGTGGATCAGCCCCAGGAGCATGCCCGCCACCACGGCCAGAACAAGGCCCAGCCAGGGACTGCCGAGCAGATTGGTGGCGGCCACTGCCGTAAAGGCCCCGGCCAGCATCTGTCCTTCCAGGCCGATGTTGATCACGCCTGAGCGCTCCGAGTAGAGCCCGCCCAGACCGGCCAGGGAGTAGGGCACGGCCAGCCGCACGGTGGAGGCCAGGACAGCCGGAACAGCCTCGATCATTTCTGTTCTTCCTCTTGTTTTTTAATCCTCTTCATCATCCTTTTGGTGATCTCTCCGCTCAAAACCACGAAGATCAGGATAAAGGCCTTGAGCACCAGCACGATCTCCCGTGGCACCCTGGTGGAAACGTCTATGGCCAGGCCGCCCTGGTCCAGGATGCCAAACAGGATGGCGGCCAGAACCACGCCAAAGGGGCTGTTGCGGCCGATAAAGGCCACCCCGATGCCGTCGAATCCCAGGGATTCGAAAATCCCGTAGCGGAAGCGGTACTTGTAGCCCATGACCTGGTTGACCCCGGCCAATCCGGCCAGGCCTCCGCTGACAGCCATGGCCAGGACCGTGTTCCGGGCCACATTGATCCCGGCCGATTCTGCGGCGCTGGGATTGAACCCGACAGCCTTTATCTCATAGCCCAGCCTGGTTTTTTTGAGGATGAAGTAAACCGCCGCCACCGCGGCCAGGGAGAGAAGGAGGGCCGTGTTCAGCAGGTTGCTTTTGGGGAAAGCAATCCCCAAAGGGTTCAGGTAGACCCACAGCCTGGACAGCCGGGCCGAGTCGGCGATGGCATGGGTGTGGGGAATCCAGGACTCGCCTGGCTTAAAGGCCATGGTCAGGTACTGGGTCAGAGCCACCGCGATCCAGTTGAGCATGATGGTGGTGACCACCTCGTGGACCCCCCGGGCGGTCTTGAGATACCCGGCTATACCGCCCCACAGCGCCCCCGCCAGAAAACCGGCCAGAATACACAGGGGGATGTGCAAAAAGGAGGGCAGGCCGGTCAGGCTGAAGCCCGCCCAGGCAATGGCGAAACCGCCCATGACCATCTGGCCTTCGCCGCCGATGTTGAACAGCCCGCATTGGACGGCCAGGGCCACAGCCAGGCCGGTAAGGATCAGGGGCGTGGCCCGGTAGAGGACATTTCCCCAGCCGTTGCGGTCCTTCAGGGCCGCCTTGAAGATCTCGTTAAAGACCCGGACCGGATTTTCCCGGGAGAAAGACGCCTCCGTTATAACCGCTGAGTAATGGCGGTACTCCTGGTTATCGAGGAGCTTCCGCAACTCCTTGTCAAAGGCCTCCTTCTGGGAAAAATCCTCGTCCATGAGGGGCTTCAGACGGTGGATAATTCCGGGCGGTACGTTGGCCCGGTTCAGCCTTTCCAGGGCCTGGGCGTCCAGATTGTACCCGGTGATGAAAATCAGGATTATCAGCCCGCAGGCCGCAAAGGCCATGACTACGGCCAGGAGCGGAGCCAGGAGGCTGACGAACAGCCTGGACCTGATAAACCGGGCCCAATTATATTTGCCCGGCATGGCCCGCCCCCCCTCCGGTCATCATCAGTCCCAGCTTTTCCTCGCTGGCCTCTTCCGGCTCCAGGACCCCCACGATCCGGCCCTCGTACATGACCGCGATGCGGTCGGCCAGGGAGAGGATCTCCTCCAGATCGGCGGAGACCAGTAAAACCGCTTTTCCAGCGTCCCGGGCCTGGATCAGGCGTTTGTGGATGAGCTCGATGGAGCCCACATCAACGCCCCTGGTGGGCTGGGCCGCGATCAGAAGCTTGGGGTCCTGGTCCAGCTCCCGGGCCACGACCAGCTTTTGCTGGTTGCCGCCGGAGAGATTCCCGGCCTGGTTGTCCGGGTCCGGCGGCCTGATGTCGAGCTCCCGGATCAGCCTGGCGGCCTTGGCCTTTATGGGCAGGAGGTTCATTACCTGAAAAATAAAGCGTTTGATGAACGGTCTGCGGTAGTGGACGCCCAGCACGGTGTTCAGGGCCAGGCTGTATTCCAGAACCAGCCCCCGCCGGTGCCGGTCCTCCGGAATGTGGCCCGAGCCGCTCTCCCGGATGTTTCTGGGGCTGGAGTTTGTAATGTCGACCTTGTCCAGGACGATCCTGCCGGCGGTCGCCCTGCGGAGCCCGGTCAGGACCTCCACCAGCTCGCTCTGGCCGTTGCCCTCCACCCCGGCCACCCCCAGGATCTCACCCTCCCGGACCGCGAGCGAAACCCGGCGCAGGGCGGGCAGGTTCTTGTTGTCCCGGGCCTCCAGACCGCTGACCTCCAGGACGGCCCGTCCCGGGTGAGCCGGCCTGCGTTCAACCCGGAACAGGACCCGGCGGCCCACCATCAGGGTGGCGATCTCGTCTGTGGAGGACTCGCCGGTGACCACGCTGCCCACCACCCTGCCTCGGCGCATGACCGTGACCCGATCGGAGACGGCCATGACCTCCCGGAGCTTGTGGGTGATGAAGATGATGGTTTTGCCCTGGGACTTGAGGGACCTGAGAATCCGGAAAAACTCCTCCACCTCCTGGGGGGCCAGGACCGCGGTGGGCTCGTCCAGGATAAGGATCCTTGCGCCCCGGAAAAGGACCTTGATTATCTCGATGCGCTGCTGGAGGCCCACGCTCAGGGTCTCCACCCTGGCCGAGGGGTCCACCTCCAGGCCGTATTGAGCGGACAGCTCTCCCACGATCCGCTCCGCCTCGCCCCTGGCCACAAAGCCCAGCCTGGACGGCTCCTGGCCCAGGATAACGTTTTCGGTCACGGTAAAGGTCGGAATGAGCATGAAATGCTGGTGGACCATCCCGATCCCCTGGGCGATGGCCTCGCCCGGACCGGAGAAGAGGAGCCTCCGGTTATTGACGGCCACGGTTCCGCTGTCCGGCTTCAGGAGGCCGTAGAGGATATTCACCAGGGTGGTCTTTCCGGCTCCGTTCTCTCCGACCAGGGCGTGAATCTCGCCCCTTTCCACCAGGAAGTCCACCTGGTCGTTGGCCTTGACCTGGGGAAAGGCCTTGGTGATATTCCTTATTTCAACGGCGTATTCCGCCAAGGCCGGGCCTCCTGAACCACTGGAACGACCGGGTGAGGGCAAGGGGGAGAGGCCTTGCCGAAAGCCGCCCGGCCCGGCCTCCGCACGGTTCTACTTCTCCGGGACCTTGATCTCCCCGGCGATTATTTTCTGCTTGGCCTCGTTCACCTTGGCGATCATCGCCTGGGTGACCAGATCCTTATTGTACTCATCCAGGGCATACCCCACCCCGTTATAGGTCTTGCCCTCCAGGGTCACCTCGTGGTCCAGGCCGAAACTCCTGATCCCGGCCTGAAATTTGCCCTCCAGGGCATCTTTGACCGTGGAGTAGACGGCCACGTCCACCTGTTTGAGCATGCTGGTCAGGCCGAAATTTTGACCGGTCTTTTTAACGTAGCCCAGGTGATCCTGGTTGGAATCAACCCCGATTACATAGGTGCTTCTCTCCTTGCCGGCCTCGTAGACCCCCACTCCGGTCAGTCCGGAGGCGTGGTAGATCACGTGGGCGCCCTTGTCGATCTGGGCCAGGGCCAATTCCTTGCCCTTGACCGGGTCGGCAAAGGCCGAGGGAGCGGTGCCGGCATAATCCACCAGGACCTTGAAGGCCGGATCCACATGGGCCACGCCGGCCTTGTATCCGGCTTCGAACTTGCGGATCAGCGGGATGTCCATCCCGCCCACGAAGCCAAGAGCGTTCTTGTGGTCGGCCTTGGTCCTCAGGGCCGCAATAATTCCCACTAGAAAGGAACCCTCGTGTTCCCGGAAAAGGAGGGAAGAGACATTGGGTTTGTCCGGTACGAAGCCGTCCACAATGGCGAACTTGGCGCCCGGAAATTCGTCGGCCACGGCCGTTATCGCGTCCGTAAACAGAAAACCCACCCCGATGATCAGGTCAAAACCCTGGGTGGCGATCATGCGCAGCCCGGTCTCCCGGTCCGCGTCGGCGCCGGGTTCGATCTCCACGTGTTTTATCCCCAGCTTGGTGGCCCATTTGAGGCCGCGGTAGGCGGAGTCGTTAAAGGACTGATCCCCCTTGCCACCCACATCAAAGACCATCCCCACCCTCAGTTTGTCGGCGGCGCTGGCGGTTGAGGCCAGGACCAGGGCTATTGCGAGTGCGAATAATAAAATCTTTCTCGGCATGCCTTTCCTCCCGGTTTGCGATTGGTCGGTTACAACGATATTAACAATATCTTCCAGGGCTGATTGTCCATATTTGTTGAAAAGACCTAATCCGGTTTATTTTCAGTCATAACACACCTATGTCAAAGCTAAAACGCTCAACGGGTTATTGAAAAGCCTCAGCGGTCCTTTTTAGAATCGGAGGAGACAAAGGCGATTTTGATAGTATCCACCTAAAGAGCATAGTTTTATACCAAATTTCAGAATAACGTTCCAATTCAAAAGCGAAATGTGCTGCCGGGGTCACACCCCCGGCAGCCGAATCAAAACAGATTTATGACATTCGCTCTAACCGGTAAACCGTTGCTTCTGGCAGCCGGACCCGAAAGGGTTTGACCATTCCGGTATTGCAGAGGAGGCTCACATCCACCTGTGTCTGGGATTCCCTTCAAGTGCAGCCTGGCCCGTGCAATCGGCAAGTTGAAGGGACGGTCTGCGACTTTGATCCAACAGCGAGGGTCGGGCGGAACAAAGAACCTGACAAGGACCCGAGCGGCCCTATTCCGGGCGGAATGGACTGGAACTGGAGAGCTCTTGATCCAGGGGCAGGTATTTGTTCAAACCCTCGGTTATCCCCAGGGGGTCATAGCCCAGCTCGAGACGGGCCTCCTGGTTGTCCAGATTGGCCTGAGCCAGGATACGGCTGACAGCGTATCTGGTCAGGGGCGGATTCTTGCAGACAATTTCAAAAACAAGGGCCGCAACCCGGCAAAACCAGACCGGCAGGGGCAGGAAAGTCCTTTTGAGCCCGAAGTGGCCGGCCAGGAGCCGGCCCATTTCAAGGATGCAGATCTCCTCCCCCCCGCTGAAATTATAGGTCTTGCCAAAGGAGCGGGGGTTGTCCGGGATGGCCATCAGCCCTTTGATCACGTCCTCGGCCGCCACCGGGTTTTTCATCCCCCGGCCCCGCCCGATAAAAGGCACGATCCTGAACTGTTTAATGTAATTCAAAAAACTGATGAATTCCTGGCCGCCATTGGGGCCGTAGATCAAGGTGGGGCGGACGATGGTATGTTGCATCGAACTTTGGGACCGGACTATCCGTTCAGCCTCGGCCTTGGACCTGGCGTAGGCCGAGGAGGAGGGGTCGACCGCCGCCGCGGAGGAAACGTGGACAAAGTGTTTGACCCCGGCCGCCATGGAACCCTCGACCATGTTCCGGGTGCCCTCCACGTTGACCCTGGTGTAAAGATCTTCCGTCCTGGGCAGAATTACCGCGGCCAGATGAAGGACGGTCTGGACTTTGTCGAAGATGCCCCGCAACGAATCTTTATCCGAGACGTCGCCGTAGACGATCTGACAACCCTGGGCCTCAAGCTCGGCCGCAATTTTATCCCCGGGCAGGGCCAGGACCCGGACCTCGGAACCCTTGTTGATGAGACCTTTTACCAGAACAGAGCCCAATGCTCCTGCGCCGCCGCTGACCAGAATCATATCCCCGCCTAAACGAGCTTGAATTTTATAAGCCTGCTAATGCCATCATTTTTCAACCACGCAGTCAAGAAGATAGGTGAATAGAGCATGTATTCAAATAAGTTATGATAACAATGCAGGACGGATCAGGAGCGACCTCGCCGCCGGGGTGGGGCAAGCGAAGTTTCCAGCCATTGAATTGACGGAAGAATCATCCTTGACGGAAAGAGAGTCTTCTTGCCGCGGTGGACAAGGGACCCGGTTGTAAACTCGATCCGCTTGGGGCTGCAGTCTTTGCCCAGCACCCTGAAACTTTGACCCGGTTCAAGTTATTTGCCACTGATCCTTGAGCCAAACCTCGAGCGATACTTCAGTTTGCGATTTTGGGTAATATTTAAAAAACCAATAAATATAGCGAGATATAAATCATATAGCTCTGCCGGGGCGGCTCCTGCAAGATTGCGGCATATTCATTGCAAAGGTTTGGGACACGGAGCTAAGCGGAGGATTAAATGGAAGTAGGATACTTTTACGCGGTGAGGGGAGCCATAAAGCAGAACCAGCGGATGGATTCCATCTCCAACAACCTGGCCAACGCCAACACAGTCGGGTTCAAGCAGGACAAGGTTAGTTTTGAAGATTATATCATCAATTCCGTTCAGACCGATTTTTCCCAGGGTCCTTTGAAAGTCACCGGCCGGGATCTGGATGTGGCCCTGCAAGGCAAGGGCTTTTTTAAGATCCAGACCGCCAATGGCACCGCCTACACCAGAAACGGCACCTTTAACCTGGACGATCAGGGCAATCTGGTCGACGGGCAGGGCAACCAGGTCATGGGAGACGGCGGGCCGATCCAGCTGGGGGAGATCACCGGGCCCATCAGCATAGATTCCAAGGGCAACATCAGCTCCGGCGACAATGAACTGGGGAGCCTCTCCCTGGTGGAGTTGGAGGATACCGCTCCGCTCAAAGGGGAGGGGGACTCGTTGTTGTTCTGGACAGGTTCCGAGAATCCGGTGGAGGCTGCGGCTCTGGATGTGAGGGTGGTCCAAGGCCACCTGGAGCAGTCCAATGTAAGCGTGATCTACGAGATGACCAATATGATCGAAAGCCACCGGGCCTTTGAGTCATACATCAAGACAATCCAGAACCTTTCGGATATGGACCAGAAAGCAGCCAACCAGGTTGGCCGGCTGGACGGCTAACTAAAGAGGAGGAACCCAGGCCATGATGAGATCCTTATGGAGCGCGGCCACGGGGATGATCGCTCAGCAGTTGAACATGGACGTCATTTCCAACAACCTGGCCAACGTCAACACGGTGGGCTTTAAAAAAGACGTCCCTGACTTTCAGGATCTGATGTATCAGACTCTGCGTCCCGCCGGGGCCACCACCGCGGCCGGGACCAATATCCCCACCTCGGTCCAGGTGGGGCTGGGAGTCAGAACCGTTGCCGTTAAAAAAATCTTCACCCAGGGCAACTTCGAGGATACAGGCAACTCGCTGGACATCGCCATCGAGGGACGGGGCTTCTTCAAGGTCATCGCCAACGGCGAGGAGCTCTACACCCGATCCGGCTCCTTTACTCTGGATTCGGAGGGAAACATCGTCGATTCCATGGGCAATCAGCTTGATCCAAACTTCCAGGTGCCCCAGGAGACGGTGACCATCTCCATCGACCAGAACGGGACCATCACCGCCCTGGGATCGGGCGGTGAGGAGCTGGCCGGGCCGACTCAGATAGAGATCTACGATTTCATCAACCCGGCCGGACTGGAGTCCACCGGACGGAACCTGTTCCGGCCCACCCCCTCCTCCGGAGATCCGGTGGCCGGCAATCCAGGTACGGACAACCTGGGGACCCTGGCCCAGGGATTTCTGGAGTCCTCCAACGTCCAGATAGTGGAGGAGATGGTCGGAATGATCGTGGCCCAGAGGGCCTACGAGTCCAACTCCAAATCCATCTCCACCACGGACGAGATGCTCCAGGCCGCCAACAACGTCAAGAGGTAACGGAGAGATCCCATGTTACGGGCCCCAGATAAAACCTTGATGCCATGGCTGGTCCTCCTCTTAGTGCTGACCCTTTGGCCCGGGGCCGTGGCCGCCGAGGGGCTCAAGATCTCTTTTGCAGCCAAGGCCGAGGTCCCCGGCGACATGATCAAGATCAGGGACATCACCTCCTCCATCACGGGTCAGCCCCAAGGGGTGCTTGACCGCCTGGGGGATATCGTGGTCGGCCCGGCTCCCGCGCCTGGCCGGACCAAGGTCATATCAGCCAGGGAGATTAACGCTCTGCTTACCTTTGACAACCTCGGTCTGGAGAAGCTCCAGGCCCGGATACCGCCCCGTATCGTGGTCGCGCGGGGCAGCAACAGGATTACCCAGGAGATGATGGACCGGGCCTTCAGGGATGGGGTGGAGGAGAATCTGCCCTATGCTCCCGATCATGTCGAGGTCGTTAATGTCAAGACGCCCAGGGAGATGATCCTCCCCCCCGGAGATCTGGAAATCCTGCCCAGAATTTCGGGTTCCTCCAGGATGCCCGGCCGGGTCACCATGAATCTTGATTTTATGATCAACGGCACTCTGGTGGAATCCAAGCGGGTCAGCGGACTGGTCAAGTTCTTCCAAAGTGCGGTGGTCTCGGCCCGGCCCCTGCCCAGGGGCAAGGTTTTGGAGGAGGACGACCTGACAGTTGTCCGCCGTCAGATCAGGAGCTCCCGGAACAGATACTATGAAGACCCGGAGCAGGTCGTGGGCATGGTGGTCAAACGGGCCATCCTGTCCGGCCATCCCATCAAGCCGGACTATATCGACGAGCGGGTGCTGGTCAAAAGGGGCGACAGGGTGACCCTGGTGGCCCAGAAAGGCCGGCTCAGCATCACCGCCAGCGGGGTTATCAGGGATTCCAAAGGAATCCTAAACGACCAGGTCAAGGTCCTTAATCTTACCACCAAACAGGAAGTTTACGGGCAGCTGGTCAGCGCCGATACGGTCAAGGTCAACTTTTAACGGGGTTGATATTATGTTTTTGGCAACAAAGAGAGAGGCGAAAAGACGGGGGCCGGGGATGTTCAGAGGGCTCAAGATGGTTTTTGTTTTAAGCCTGGCGGGGTTGGCCCTCATGGGTTGCCGCTCCACCGGGACTCCGACCAACTCCTTCGCCCCCCTGGCCGAACCCCAGGTCCCGGTCTCCTACCTGCCGCCGGTTCAGGAGCGCCACGCCGGGTCCCTCTGGACGGAAAACAGGCACATGAGGCTGTACGACGATCTGCGGGCCAGGCATGTGGGCGACATCGTCACCGTGGAGATTGTGGAGAACGCCGAGGCCAGCAAGGAGGCCAACACCACTTCGGACCGGGATTCCAGCCTGAGCGCCAACGCCACCTCGCTGTTCGGTTACCAGGTCCCCGCGGATAAGCAGAGTATCCTGGGCACCAACCTGTCCAACGCCTTTAGCGGCAAGGGCTCCACGGACCGCAAATCGGAGATGACCGCCTCCATCGCCTGCCGGGTGGTCGAGGTTCTGCCCTCGGGCAATCTTTATATCAAAGGATCGCGTCTGACCACGGTCAACAGCGAAAAGCAGTATATCACCCTGGAAGGGGTGATCCGCTCCACGGACATATCGCCCAATAACGTTATTCTGTCCACCAATGTGGCGGAAGCCAGGATCACCTACAACGGCTCCGGTCCGGTTTCGGATCAGCAGCGCCCGGGATGGTTCACCAGGCTGATGAACTTTGTTTGGCCGTTTTAGGAGGACGGGGACAGTGATATGAAGCGCGGATATCGGATAATCAGGTCAACGGGCGCCATGCTCCTGGTGCTGCTGGTCCTTCTGCCCCGGACCGGCCAGGCGGCCCGGGTCAAGGACCTGACCACCATCGAAGGGGTCAGAATCAACCAGTTGGTGGGCTACGGCCTGGTGGTGGGGCTCAACGGCACCGGCGACAAGTCATCCACCAAGTTTACCACCCAGTCGGTCATGAACATGCTGGAGCGGCTGGGAGTCCACATCGAGAGCAGCAAGGTAAACGTCAAAAACGTGGCGGCCGTCATTGTCACGGCCGACCTGGAGCCCTTTGCCCGGGCAGGCTCCCGGCTGGATGTCCTGGTCTCCTCCATCGGCGACGCCTCCTCCCTGAACGGCGGGACCCTGCTCATGACCCCCTTGCTGGGAGCCGACGGCCAGATTTACGCCGTGGCCCAGGGGCCGCTTCTGGTGGGCGGGTTCCAGGTGACCGGAGAGAGCGGCACCACGGCGGCCAAAAACCACCCCACCGTGGGTCGGATTCCCCAGGGGGCCACTGTGGAAAAGGAGCTGGAGTACACCATCAATGACCTGGGGCAGATCCGGATAACCCTGGACAAGGGCGATTTTTCCACCGCCTCCCGGATAGTGAAAGCCGTAAACAAGGACCTGGACGGGCAGTACGCCATCGCCCTGGACCACTCCACCATCCAGCTCCATGTGCCGCCCAATTACCTGGGCGACGTGGTGGGGCTCATGGCCAAGGTGGAGGGGATCAACGTGGAACCGGACGCGGTGGCCAAGGTGATCGTGGACGAGCGGACCGGAACCATCGTCATGGGCTCCAACGTGCGCATCTCCACCTGCGCCGTGGCCCACGGGTCGCTCTCCATCCAGGTCAAGGAGAGCCAGGAGGTCTCCCAGCCCATGCCCTTCAGCCAGGGCCAGACCGTGGTGACGCCGGAGACCGACATCCAGGTCACGGAGCAGGACCGGAGGCTGATGCTGCTCGATCCCGGGGTCTCCCTGGGCGAGGTGGTGGACGCCCTGAATGCCATCGGGGCCACTCCCCGGGAGTTGATCGCCATTCTTCAATCCCTTAAAGCGGCCGGCGCGCTCCAGGCCAGGCTGGAGATTATCTAAATGATAGATCAGGCCACGGAGACGATCATCAAGCCCCTGCGCGATCCGTCCAGGACAAAACTGTCCAGGGGAAGATCGGGCAAGGGGAGCCTGGACAAGAAGGCTCTGCTCAAGGCCTGTCAGCAGTTCGAGGGGTTGTTCATTCACCAGGTCCTGAAGGACATGCGCAAGACCGTCCAGGAAGGAGAACTCCTCCATGCCGGCAACGCGGAAAGGATCTTCGCGGACATGAAGGACCAGGCGGTCTCGGACAATCTGGCCGAAGCCGGGGGCCTGGGCCTGGCCGAGATGCTCTACCGCCAGCTTTTGGGACCAGAGGACCGGGAGCCCTCGGGCCGGACCAACCGGAGCCTGGAATCCTACCGGGTAAGTCCCCTCCCGGTGGAGAAGGCCGGTCCGGTCCAGGAGTCGTTCACCATGCCGGTGGAAGGGCGTCTGACCTCAGGATTCGGGATGCGGGTCCACCCCATCCTCAACCAGGAGCTGATGCATAACGGCATCGACCTGGCCGCCCCGGAGGGGACCGGGATCAAGGCTGCGGCCCCGGGCCGGGTCTCCTTCTCGGGCTGGGGCAAGGGCTACGGAAACATGGTCGAGGTGGATCACGGCAACGGGCTTATCACCCGTTACGGCCACAACGCGCAGAACCTGGTGGAGCTGGGCGAGCAGATCAGAGCCGGCCAGCTCCTGGGCCGGGTGGGTTCCACGGGCCGCGCCACCGGTCCGCATCTCCATTTCGAGGTCAGGCAGGGCGGCCTGCCCATTGATCCCTACGCCATGATCAACAAGGAAAAGAGACTGGCCGACAAAGGTTCCGCCAAAACAAAGGTCAGCGGCTAGCCCACTAGCTTTTAGGAGAGAATGCCATGTCGCCCCAACTGAAAGAGATGATCTCCAATCTGAAGGCCCTGGAGGAATTCTGCGATCAGATGATCCGGCTCACCATGAGCGAACGGGAGGCCCTGATCAAGAACAAGCTGGAGCAGCTGACCAGCATCTCCGAATCAAAGAACGTCCTGTCCAGAAAGATAGCCGGGCTGAGGGACCGGACCCGTGAGATCGCCCTGGAGATGGCCCCGCAAGGACCGGGGGTGAAGACGATCGAACAGCTGCTGCCCCATCTGCCGGATGAGTCCCGGAATATCCTGTCCGGTCCCTACGCCTCCTTCCGGGGCAAGGCCAGTGAGTTGAGGTTCCACAACACCCACAATATGATTCTGGCCAAATACGGGCTGAGATCCATCGAGGGCAGGGTGACCGCTCTGGTCTCCGCCATTCAGGGCGCCAACGCCACCTACAAACCCCCCGGACAGACTTCCGGTGGGGCCCTGGCGCGCCTGGGCAGGGTCCACAGGGAGGCCTGAGATGTCCATCACCCGGATGCTCAATATCGGAGAATCGGCTCTCTACGCCTTTCAGCTGGGGCTGGAGGTGACCTCCAACAACATCTCCAACGCGGCCGACGAGAACTACAGCAGGCAGGTTCTGGTTCTTTCGGGAAATGTTCCTCCAGACACCATTCCCAGCGGGTTGCGCCTGGGGCGCGGCGTTTCGGTCTCCCAGATCCAGGTGCTGAGAAACGAAAACCTGATCAGCGACTATCACCAGCAGTATTCCCAACTGGCCGATTATCAGACCCGGCAGACCTATCTGTCCGAGATTGAATCGCTTTTGAATCCTGACGAGGATTCGGGACTGACCACCATCCTGGATAATTTCTGGGATTCCTGGGACGACCTGGCCAACAACCCCGAAGGCGAGGCCGAGCGCCTGGCCGTGATCAGCACGGCCGAGACTCTGTCCTCCTATTTCGGTACCATTACCGCCTCCCTGAACAACCTGGCCGCGGATCTGGAAACCAACCTTAACACCGGGGTGGAGCAGATCAACGAGCTGTCCCAGCAGATCGCAGAGATCAATGTGCAGATCCGCCAGTCAGAGTACAACGGCCAGGTGGACGGGACTTTAAGGGACCGTAGGGACGACTATCTCGACCAGCTCGGGGAAATGGTCGGGTACAGCTATTTCGAGGATACGGACGGGACGTTGACCATCACCCTGGAGAACGGAAAGCCTCTGGTCCAGGGAGAGGACTACCACACCCTTACCGTGGCCTCCTCCGACCCCCGCAGCGTGATCTGGTCGGGCGACGGGTCGGACATCACCAGCAGCCTCACCGGCGGACAGCTGGGAGCCTGGGCCGAAGTGCTGGAGTCGGTGATCCCCCAGTTTCAGGACAACCTGGACGAACTGGCCAACGGCATTGTCTGGGAGGTGAACAAGCTGCACAGCCAGGGCGTGGGCCTGGAGGCCTTCTCCTCCGTGACCAGCGGTTACGAGGTCGCCGACGCGGACGCGGCCCTGGCCAGCCAGGAGAGCGGCCTTGCCTTTTACGACAAGATAGAGGAAGAAGGTTATTTCAACATCTATGTCTACGATTCCGACGGCGAGGCGGTGAGCCACCGGATCGACCTCACGGACGAGACCACCCTCAACGACCTGGCCGGGTCCATCAACGCCCTGGACAACATCACCGCCACAGTGGACTCGGGCAAGCTGATCATCAACGCCGACACTGACTACACCTTTGCTTTCGGGTCGGTCAGCGACTACGACCCTGATACCGGGACCTATGACGTCAACTCCAGCGTTCTGGCGGCTCTGGGCATAAACACCTTCTGGTCCGGCTCTGACTCCGGCGGTTTCGAGGTGGACGAGGCCGTTGCCTCGGACAGCTCCAAGCTGGCCACGGGTCTGATCGACAACACCACGGGCGAATATAACACCGGGGACAACAGCAACGCCCTGGCCATCTCCATGCTCCGCGAGACCAATGTGAGCCTGACCCTGACCTCTTACACTCTCTCCTCAGGGTCATCGACCCAGACGACCACCACCACCCTGAGCAATTTTCTGTCAGCCCTGGTCAGCCAGATTGGGGTTTTGACCAACGACGCCTCGGTGAACGTGGATTACCACGAGATGCTCCTGGATCAGATTGACACCCTGGTGGCCTCTGAAGGCGGGGTCAACATGGACGAGGAACTGGTCGACCTGTTGGCCTATCAGCGGGCCTATCAGGGCGCGGCCCGGATAATAACCACGGCCGACGAGGCCCTGCAGACCCTGCTTGAAATGTAACCGGACCACCGCCCCGGAAAGGGCAGGGCGTGAATGCCGGGGCCGGAACAGGGCCCTTAATCGCAAAGGCGGTCAGCACCGGGCCGGAACGGTTTCCGGACCTGCGGTTCAGTCGGAGAATGCGCATCCCTAGTGCCGGGCGCAGCATAAGGAGGCGGCGTCGATGAGTTTTCGGGTAACTTTCAGAAGCACCTACGATAGCATGAGCAGCGTTCTCATGAACTATAACAAGGAACTCGCCGCGCTCAACTATCAGAACGCCACGGGCAACAAGGTCAACTATCCCTCCGACGACCCGGTGGCCATGGTGGGCATCCTGAGCAGCAGGCAGCAGCTGGCGGCCCTGGCCCAGTATGAGGCCAACATCAACATGGCCGAATCCTGGCTGAACAACTCCGAGTCGGCCCTGGACAGCATTTCCGACATCATGGCCCGGGCCGGTGAACTGGCCGAGCAGATGGCCACGACCACCTACAGCGCCACAAACAGGACGGCCACCGCCGAGGAGATCGAGGGGCTGATCTCCAACATGGTCGCCCTGTTGAACACCAAGGTGACCGACTCCTATATTTTCGCCGGGGACAAGACCAGCGCCCCGCCCTTCTCCGAATCGCTCCACGTGGGAAGCGCCCTGGCGGACAGCGCCAATACCGGAGATTACAGCGGGGTGATCTCCTCGGGGGGCGCCTACTACCAGGGCCACGCCAAGGTGAGCGCCGGATTCAGCGGTCTGGGGCATTATGAGTATCTGGCCGACCAGGTGGAGGCGGACAAGGACGCGGCCCTGGATTACACAGGGTACTTCAGCTTCTATTACGACGCGGACGGTGATTACTCCGGAGCCAACTCGGAAGTCTCCGACATCTTCGGGTTCACCGAGATATCGGCCGGGATGAGCCTGGAGGATATCCAGGACCTGATCAACCAGGGCACCGCAGCCCGGGGGACCCTGACCTTCGACGTCTCCACGGCCAGCAACGACTACATCACCATCGGCAACACCACCTACGAATTCGTCAACAGCGCCGGTGCCGCGGGGACTCTTTCCGGCGCGGTCCTGGTCTCCATGGGCGCGGCTGCGGCCAGCGCCGGGCTGGTCATGTCGGCCCTTTTGAAAACCATGAACGCCTTTGGCAGCGCCGACACCTGGGCCGTGCAGTCCGCGGGCGACACCGACTCCATAACCCTTTTCGCCAAAAGCAACGGAACAGGCGGCAACAGTCTGACCGTCTATACCAACACCGACCTGGGGACCTGGTCCACCGCGGACGGAGCCTTTGCGGACATATCGGCCGCCGCTCTCAATTTCGCCGGCGGCGGCGGCCAGTGGGTAAGGGCCGAGGTCGTCTCCACGGCCAGCGGCTACCAGCTCAAGCTGATCGGAGAGGGCTCCAATGCCTCGGTCAGCACCGGCTACCAGATCTATCTGGGCTCGGCCGGGGGACCCCTGCCCCTGATCTCCGGGGCCACGCTCTCCTTTTTCTCGGAGAATTACGACCAGGCCGGTGAGTGGAACGTGGGCAACTCCCCCCTGCTGTACCTTTTTGCGGACAACGAGGGCTCGGCCTACAATTCCATGTCAGTCACCTTCGTGAGCCCCGCCACGGCCGATGCCGAGCTTGCCGTGGCCGTGGCCGATAACGCCATCACCGTAACCCTGGGCACGGACAGCGCCGGCAACCTGGAGTCCACCCTGGGCGAGGTGATCCGGGCCCTGGCCGCCAACCCCACGACCGCGGACCTGATAGACGCGGAACTGGTCGACGGGGTGGACAGCAACCTCATCGTCCAACCCACGGCGACCACCTACTTCTCCAACGGACAGACGGCCACCTCTCGGCGTTACGTCATCGAGATAACCAGGAGCGGCGCAGTGGGCGGGGCCAGGGCGGCCAGCCTTACCACCACTCTGAGCGGGGCCGGCAACGACCTGGTCATAACCGCCCTGAGCGCCGGTTCCGGCGGCAACAACACCTCCATCCGATACGTCATGGGCGCCTCCGGGGCCTCCACCACCACCGTGGCCGTGGGCAGCAGCTACGACATCACCGTGACCCTGGCCGTGGACGACGAGGGCAGCAACATCCTGGCCACGGCCGCCCAGGTCCTCTCGGCCCTGAACGCCGGGGCCTCCGCTCTGATCACAGCCTCTCTGGCCGCCGGGAACACCGGCTCCGGCACCATGACGGAACTCAACTGGGCGGTCCTGAACGGCGGAGCGGAACAGGCCGAGTTCCGGGTATTTGAGTATGTCAACGGAGTGCTTACCTCGGGCGGCTCGACCTTCCTGGCCAACTCGGGGCTGACCCAGATTTTCGACACCAACAACAGCGAGTACTGGGGGGTCCAGGTATCCTTTACCGAAAACGGCACCACCTTGGAGGCCAACGACACCTACTACATCGACGCCAGTTATTACCGCGGCAACGAGACCGTCCTGGAAACAACCATCGGAACCGGCAGCGACACCATCCAGAAAAACGTAACCGGGACCGATGTGATCGGCGGGGCCGGGGACTCGGACAATCTGCTGGATCTGCTGCGTCAGTTGAAGACAGCTCTGCTCAGCAACGACGTGGATGGTATCGGCGAGTTGATACCCCTGATATCGGAAGCAGAGGAATCCATTGTCGCCGACGAGGCCACGGTGGGCGCCCGGATCAACAGGCTGGAGATGACCCTGACCATAAACACCAATTTTGCGTTGACCGCAGAGGCCTATCTGGAGGACACTGAGTCGGCGGACATGAGCGAACTGTTGTTGAAGCTGAATATGATGGAGACCGCTTATGAGGCCAGTCTCACTTCCATCGCCCGGGTGACCGCCTTGAGCCTGATCGATTATCTGTAATCCGGTCCTTTTCCCCGGAGCCCGGACAGATGTTGGGCGGCGATACAATACATTCTCGCAAATGGAGCAGATGTGCTTGTACTGACAAGGAAAATAGGACAAAACATCGTTGTCGGCGAGGATGTGAGAATATCGGTGATAGATGTCCGGGGCAAACAGGTCAGGCTGGGTGTGGAGGCCCCGGAGGGATTGCCGATTCACCGGGAGGAAGTGTTCATCCGGATCCAAGACGCCAACCTGGCCGCCTCCGCCACCGGACCGGAGGAACTCTCCGGAGCCTTGGAACTTTTCGGCATGGGGACTGATGAGGTGCGGGACTGATGGAGTTGACGACCACCCGTTTCGGAAAGATCACCTTTGACCAGAACCGGGTCATTTCCATGAAAAGGGGACTGATCGGGTTTGCCGACAGACGCCGGTTTGTGATCCTCTCTCCGGCTCCCGGGTCCACCTTGCTGTGGTATCAGTCGGTGGACGACCCCGGCCTGGCCTTTGTCATAACCAGCCCGAAACTGTTCGTCCCGGATTATGAATTTCCCTTTAACAGGTTTGTTCTGGAATCCTTGGAGGCCGAAGATTCCCGGGAGGTGGAGGTCTACGTTCTGGTGACCATTCCGGCCGGACGCCCCAAGGAGATGACCGGCAACATGCTGGGTCCCCTGGTGATCAACCCCACGGCCAGGCTGGCCGAGCAGATGATTGTGGACGATACCAAGTACTCCCACAAACAGCCGCTCTGCCTGCAATCGCCAAAATAAAAACGGGTCCGCCATGCGGACCCGTATCTCATCGAAAATATAGGCTCAGACCAAAGTTCAGACCAGTTCGGAAAGATGCTCGTCAACCAGTTTTTGAGCCACCTTGTCCGGGTCGACCTTGTACTCCCCGGAGTTGACCTGCTGTTTAAGGCCCTCCACCTTCTCGGTCCTGACATCGGAGGTTTTGTCCACTTCTGTTCTGGCTTTGGAGACGTCTTTGGCCAGGGAGGAGAGTTCAACCTTGTCTCCGCCCGGGGCGGCGTCCGCTTTAGCCTTGGAGGCTTTGGCCTTGCCGGTTGATTCGGCCCCTTTGATCTGGCGGAGGGTCGGATCGTATTGGTCAATTATTTTCATCTTCCCGCTCCTTGGAAACCAGATCAGGAGACCATATTGCGGTCAACGATTGATTTGGCGAGCTCACTGAATCTTTCTTCAAGCTTCTGGTTTTCCTCTTGGGTTAGTTCTTGAACAATGTCCTTGGCCTCGCTGTCCAAGACAACGAAGCGGAGACTGCCGTCTCTGTTTTGGAAAACCTCCAGGGATTGGCCGTACTCTTGAGAAAGTTCGGTGAGGGCTTCCTTTTCAACCTGGTTTTGCTTTTGGGGGTTGCTGGTCACCTGGCCGATGATCTCCTGGGCTATCTCGTTGATAACCTGCCTTCTCTTTGCTCCGGAGGAGATATCGATCTTATCCAGAGGGGTGGCGGAAGAGGCCGAATCAGATGCCTGGTCAACATTTTTCTTGCGTCCCAACATTTTACCGTAGGTGCGCAGAATGTTCTGAACCTGGTATGTGGTGATGGTCATGGCCTCTTTGGTTACTCCCTTCCTCTTCATAAACCTTTACGACCAGACCTAAAAAAAACTTAAGGAAAAAGTTAATCGAGAATCAGTTTTTTCAAAAAAAATTATTCCAGTCCAAAAACAGTTTACCAACGGGCATCAATATGGTCAATAATCGACCTGGTTTATTCAATGAAAATCGCATCCTTCAGGGCGCGGGGAGAATGAATGAGAATCGCCTTTTTCAGCGACGGAATGCCTATCCACGGGGGATCGATCGCCGAGGCCGCCCTGGGGGGAAGCGAGACCGCTCTTATCCAGGCCGCCCAAAGCCTGGCCGGAGCCGGCCACCAGGTTACCATAGCGGCCCCCTGTCCGCGTCCCGAAATAAGCGGAGGTATTGAATACAAGGATATTTCGGCTGAGTTGGCCGCCTTGAGTGAAGCCTCCGGCCGACCCTACGACGCCCTTGTCGTCTCCCGGACATGCCGCCTGATCGACAGGCTGAAACCCTTGCGGGGCCCGGAAACGATAACCGCATTGTGGCTCCATGACATCCTGGACGACCCTTCCGCCCTGGCCCCCAGGCTGGTTGACCTGGATTTGATCTTCTGTCTTTCCCGCTTTCACCTGGAGGACACGGCCCGGCGACTGCCCGGGGCCAGGGACAAGCTTGCCCTAACCAGAAACGGGCTGGACCTGGACCTTATCCGCTCGGTTCGGACCGAGGAGCGGCCCCGGCACAGAAACAGAATGGTTTACGCCTCCCGTCCGGAAAGGGGACTTCGTGGGCTTCTGGAGAAAGTTTGGCCCGGCCTGAGAGCCATGATCCCGGACCTGGAACTGGCAATCTGCGGTTACCAGGTGGACAGGTCGAACCTCGATCCCATCCTGGTGGAAGAATACCTGGACCTGGAGGCACTGGCCAATTCTCTGGCTGGGGTTCATATGCTGGGCGGCCTGGCCAAGGAGGAGTATTACCGCCTTTTGGCCTCCTCCGGACTGCTGCTCTACCCCTGCACCTTTGCCGAGATATCCTGTTTGACGGTCCTGGAGGCCCAGGCCCTGGGCACGCCCCTGGTCGCCAGCGACCGCTTTGCTTTATCTGAAAGCGTGAAGGAAAGGGCTTTTTTGGTTCCAGGCCGCCCCGGCACGGATGAGTATTATGAATTTTTTATTGAGAAGGCCCTGGACTTTTTGGCCGACTACGAGACAGCCCTGTCTCTGGTCCACCAGGCGGGGGATGCGGTTCGGGAAAACCACGACTGGCCGTCCATCACCTCCCATTGGCTGGAGCTCATGGAACAGGCCAGAACCAGGACAGAGGCGGAACTCCAGGCAGGGGATCCGGCCGGCCCCGGCCCGTCTTTTTCAGGCTGGTCGTGGGAGCAGGAGAACCTGGAACACTTAAGCCGGAGCCATGAAACAGCCGGGGCCCTGCTGGAGCTGGAATCCGGGGAACCGTTTCCGGCCCGGACCGCGCTGCTGGACGGCTCCGGAGCCGAGCCCGTGCTCAAGGCCCTGGAGCCGGGCCAAAGATGGGTGGCCCTTCATTCGGCCCATGATCCCCGGGGAGAAGCCGAGCGGTTCATTCAGGGGCGGAAACTCGATGACTGCGGCCTGGTGGTGGTCCTGGGATTCGGCCTGGGCTATCACCTGGAGGCTCTGTTCCGCAGCATCGATCCCCAGGTCAGGGTGGTGGCCATCGACCCCGGCGCGGTCGCCTTCAGGCAGGCCCTCAAGGCCAGGGATCTGAGCGGGCTGCTTTCCCGGCCCGGGTTTGAACTGATCCTGGAACGCGATCCGGAAAAGATTCTGCTGGAACTGGGCCGGATCCAGATCCGGGAAGGGTTCCCGACCCTCCAGGTGATCCTCCACCGGCCCACCATTCGGGCTCTGCCCGCCACCCACGGCCTGGTGGCCGAGCGGCTGCGGGCCATTCAGAAAACAGATATAGGCCAACGCCTGAGCTATCCCAAATTTCAGGATGAAAAGGTCAACGTCCTAATTCTACACGGTAAATACTTTCTTCTCCAGGAGCTGAAAAACGCTCTGGGGATGCTGGGCCACAACTATCGGGTGGTCATGCTGCGGGACAAGGAGGTGGCGGCCGAGGAGGTGATGTCCGGGCTGATCAAAAACATCGTGGAGTTCAGGCCGGATTTTATCCTGACCGTCAACCACCTGGGCTTTGACCGGGACGGGGTCCTGACCGATTTTCTGAGCCGGATCAGGATGCCCTTCGCCTCCTGGTATGTGGACTCGCCCCTGCTCATCATCCGCCACTACGCCCAGAACCGCTCGCCCTGGGGAGCCGTCTTCCTCTGGGACAGCGACTATCTGCCGGAACTGAAAGAACTGGGCTACGAGAATCTCCACTACCTGCCCCTGGGCACGGACCACAGCGTATTCAAGCCTATGCCTGGAGAGACCCCGGATTCCGGATCGATATTTGACTTGGCCTTTGTGGGTAACTCCATGGTCAAGATCATCAGGGAGAGGATACTCCGTCTGGGGTTGAGCGAGACTCAGTGGGTCCAGGTGGACCGGGCCGCAAAAGAGTTCGCCCAAAGCCCAGGCTACCAGGTCCTGCCCCACCTTGAGCAGGCCGCCCTGGGCAAGGTCTACCTGGAAACCCTGGACGAGGCCGCCCTGATCGATCTGGAGGCCCTGGTGGTCTGGCAAGCCACCCAGGCCTATCGGCTGGCCAATGTCTCGGCTTTGCGGCATCTTTCTCTGACCGTGGCCGGGGACCAGGGCTGGGAGGAGCTGCTGCCCCAGGGAGAGGCCCAGCTTCACCCTCCGGTGAACTATTACCAGGAGCTGCCCTCTTTTTACAACCGCACCAAGGTCAACTTCAACGCCACCAGCCTGCAGATGAAGACCGGGCTGAACCAACGGGTCTTCGACGTCCCGGCCTGCGGCGGATTTCTGCTCACCGATTTCAGGGAACAGCTGGCCCCCCTGTTCGAGCCGGGCAAGGAATCGATCACCTATTCCTCTCCCCAGGAGGCGGCCGAACTGGCCGGCTACTTTCTCGCCCACCCGGACCAAAGAGAAAAAATCGCCCGGACCGCCCATAAGCGGGCCCTGGACCAGCACACCTATCTCCACCGCCTCAAAGAGATGATCAAGATCATGCGCCGGATCTTTGCCTGATCCGTCATCGTCTTGACGATCGTCATCCTCCCAACCGCCCCGCCGGCACGGGGAGGTTTTTGAAAAGGGCGGCGGGCCTTTTTCAGCATCTTTCCCGGGCCGGGCCCCCATTTTAGACCCCATTGTCCCTAATATTGACAATGTTCATTAGGCATATGATTTGCATTAAGAAAGTGGCGAGAAGGTCCGTTAGTCGAGGTATGGAAATGGCAATGTCCGGTACCCTGGTTTCGCTTATTTCAGACCGCTCTGGAAAAGACAGCCGCCGCCTGGTCCTGGGCACGGCCCAGTTGGGCATGGATTACGGGATCGCCAACACTTCGGGCAAGCCGGATATGGGCAGGGCCGAAGCCATCATCGCCCAGGCCTGGGAATCCGGGATAAGGATATTCGACACGGCCCAGGGCTACGGCAACAGCGAGGAGGTGCTGGGCCGGGCCCTGGCCGAACTGGGCCTCTCGGACCAGGCTTTGGTTATTACCAAGCTCGACCCCAGGGTTGATCTGGCGGACCGCAAGGCCCTGCATGCGGCGGTGGACCAAAGCCTGAACAACCTGGGCCTGCGGCAGCTGGCCGGATTGCTTCTGCACAGCGAAGACCAGCTGGAGCAGTGGTCAAACCGGGCGGAGAAGGTTTTGAGGGAGCTGATCGATTCAGGCAAGGTGGCCGCTTTGGGGGTCTCGGTCTACACCCCGGCCAGAGCTTCCCAGGCCCTGGGCCTGGACCTGATGGACCTTGTCCAACTCCCGGCCAACATCCTGGACCACCGCTTTGAACAGGCCGGGATTTTTGAAAAGGCCAGGGAAACAGGCAGGACCGTCCTCATCAGAAGCGTTTTTCTTCAGGGCCTGCTCCTCATGGAGCCGGAAAAGGTACCGGACCGGGTGGGCTTTGTCAGGCCGCTCCTGAACCATATAACCAATCTGGCCTCGGCCAGCGGTCTGGGGCAACGGGAGCTGGCCTTGGGGCACATCAAGTTCAACTACCCGGACGCGCTGGTCCTCTTTGGGGCGGAAAGGCCGGAGCAGGTGGCCGCCAACGCGGCGACCTGGGAGAGCCTGGTTCCGGAGAGGGTGCCTGTGGTGGGATGGGATTTTGGGGAAGATATCGAGGAGCGGGTGGTGAACCCGTCGCTTTGGCCCAGCTAAGGAAAGGACAACATGAAAACCGCAGCCATAATCCAGGCCAGGATGAGCTCCAGCCGGTTGCCGGGAAAGGTTCTGACCAACCTGGCCGGAAAACCCATGCTTTGGCATGTGGTCAACCGGACCGCCCTGGCCCGGGAGGTGGATCAGGTGGTGGTGGCCACCTCAATCCGGGCCGAGGACGACGCCATAGCCGAATTCTGCAAGTACCGGGGGATATACTGCTTCCGGGGCAGTCTGGAGGACGTCCTGGACCGCTATTACAGGTGCGCTCAGGAGATCAGAGCGGATAACATCCTGCGGGTGACCGCGGACTGCCCCCTGCTGGACGCGGATGTCCTGGACCGGTTGATCCGTTTTTTCAAGAACGGCGGGTACGATTTCGCCTCCACCGGGGTGGACCGGGTGACCTTTCCAGACGGCATTTCGGTGGAGCTGTTTACCATGGAAGTCCTGGAGCATGTCTGGCAAAAGGCGACGCTCAAGTCAGAAAGGGAGCACGTCATGCCCTATCTGCACAAGCACCCGGGAAAATTTAAGATCGGCGAAATCCACCACGAGACCGATCTTTCCATGCTGCGCTGGACCGTGGATGAGAAAGAGGACCTGGAGTTCGCTCGGCGCATCTATGGCGAATTCCAACAGGAGTATTTCGGCCTGGAGGAGATAATGAATCTGCTCCTCCAGAAACCTGAGTTGAATCGCATCAACTCCCACTTTTTGCGGGACGAGGGATACCTGATCTCCCTTTCCCGGGACAAAATCAGGGCGGGCACGGAGGTCTGATGAAGGGCGCGGGACAGGAGCTTTACCAAAAAGCCAAAAAAATGATCCCCGGAGGGGCTCAGCTGCTTTCCAAGCGGCCGGAAATGTTTCTGCCGGATCAGTGGCCCAGTTATTTCAGCCGGGTGCGGGGAGCCGAGGTCTGGGATCTGGACGGAAACAGATATATCGACATGGGCAATAACGGGGTGGGAGCCTGCATCCTGGGCGCGGCCGATCCGGACGTGGACGCGGCCGTGGGCCGGGCCATCTCCCAGGGGGCCATGTCCAGCCTGATGTGCCCCGAGGAGGTGGAGCTGGCCGAACTGCTGATCGAACTCCATCCCTGGGCCCATATGGTCCGCTACGGACGGGGAGGGGGGGAGGTCATGGCCATCGCGGTCCGGATCGCCCGGGCTGCCTCGGGCCGGGACCGGGTGGCCTTTTGCGGCTACCACGGCTGGCAGGACTGGTACCTGGCCGCCAATCTGGGGGAGGAGAAGGCCCTGGACGGCCATCTTCTGGCCGGACTGGAACCGGCCGGGGTGCCCAGGGGGCTGCAGGGCACGGCCTTGCCCTTCAACTACAACCGCATCAAGGAGCTTCAGGCCCTGGTGGACCGCTATTCCGGAGAGATCGGGGCGATTGTCATGGAGTCCATCCGAGACAGGTATCCGGAGAACGGTTTTCTGAACCGGGTGCGTGAGATAGCAGACAAAATAAAAGCTGTTCTGGTTTTTGACGAGGTTTCGGCCGGGTTCAGGCTGTGCACCGGCGGGGCTCATCTGGTCCTGGGCGTGGAGCCGGATCTGGCCGTTTTCGCCAAGGCCATGAGCAACGGCTACCCCATGGGCGCGGTCATCGGCCGCCGGGAGGTCATGGAGGCGGCCCAGAAGACCTTTATCTCCTCCACCTATTGGACCGACCGGCTGGGGCCCACGGCCGCCCTGGCCACAATCAGGAAACACCGGGACCGAAACGTCCCGGCCCATTTGGACCGCTTGGGTAAGAAAGTCCTGGCCGGGTGGAGAGAGGCCGGGCAGAGGGCCGGCCTGAAGGTGGAGGCCGGCGGCATCCCGCCCCTAGGGCATTTTACCATCCAGGGCGAGGAGAGCCTGGCCGCCCATACCCTTTTTGTCAAGCTGATGCTGGAGCGGGGAATCCTGAGCGCCAGAGGTTTTTATCCTACATTAGCTCATAATGATGAATATGTGGATGGATATATTGAAGCCATGGATGATGTATTTTCGATAATCGCAAAAGCCATGGCCAAAGGAACAATCGCTGAGGAGGTTCAAGGCCCCCTGGCCCACACCGGGTTCCAGCGCCTGACCTGAGGCAAAGACCATGGGTGTTCATACCTGCCATTGCCTGTTCAGAGTGGAGGCCGGACCGGGCGTGGGCCTGGGCCACTTGAGCAGATGCCTGGCCCTGGCCGGATGGCTGAAGGGCGCGGGGGCGGAATGCGGTTTTGTCATGACCGACCCGGACCAGAACGTGACCGAAAGGGTGGCCCGGCAGGGCTTCAAGCTGCTGCACCGCGACCCGGAAGAGGCCGCGGGTTCTGACCCGGACGCCAAAAAACTGGCCCTGGCCGCTCACAAGCACGGAGCCGGCTGGCTCATCGTAGACGGCTACGGGTTCGGTCCCAGGTATTTCCAGACCCTGCGGGCCAACTCCTCGGCCCTGATCCTGGCCGTGGACGATTATCAGGGCAAGGTGGAGGCGGACCTGATCCTTAACCAGAACCTGGGGGTTGATGAGGGGTTGTATGACAGGGCCGGAGCCGAACTACTAGTCGGGCCGGATTATTGCCTGCTGCCACCTGGATTTGGGCAAGGTAGGGAAAGAGTAAAAGAAAACGGTCGGGTCCAGCTCCTGGTTACCTTGGGCGGGGCCGATCCGGCCGGGCTGACCTCGCGGGTGGTCCGGACCCTGGCCGGCTTGGCCGATATCAGGGCCGACGTGGTGGTGGGGCCGTTCAGTCAATTCCTGAAAGGGGCCGTGCGGGGAGCCTCAGCGACCATGGAGTTCCACCAAAGCCCGGGCTCGTTGGTTCCCCTGATCCTGCGGGCCGACCTGGCGATCATGAGCCTGGGCGTGACCACCTGGGAGATGGCCGCCCTGGGCCTGCCCATGGTGATGCTGCCCGTGCACCCGGCCCAGATGCCCACGGCCCAGTGGCTGGAGGAGAACGGTTACGCCACTCTGGGCATGGAGTTGGGCAACTTTGAGGAGGAGCGTTTTCTGGAGACGGTTATGGGGCTGCTCCGCAATCCGCAAGAATTGGAGCGCCAAAGCCGGGGCCTGAAGACTCTGGTGGACGGCCGGGGCGGGGCCAGGGTGACGGCGGCCATGGACAGGATCCGGAGTTCGAGGTCATGAAGGTAAAAGACCTGTTTGATTCCCGGACCAAGGGCTGCTACGTGGCCGCCGAGATAGGGACCAACCACAACGGCGACCTGGACACGGCCCTGGACATGATCAGGCGATTCGGGGACCTGGGCGCGCACGGCCTCAAGTTCCAGTACCTCCGGGCCGAGAGGCTCTATCCCCCGGACACGCCCGTGGCCCAGTACCTGGTGGACCAGGGCGCGGCCCCAAAAGGCGCCCGCATCAGGGATATCCTGGCCAAGGTGGAGATAGGCCCAGAGGGGATAGAGCGGCTCATGTCCGCCTGCCGGGAGCAGGGACGGGAGTTTCTCTGTTCGGTATTCGACCTCCGCAGCCTGGAGGAACTGGTCCGGGCCGGGCTGGAATCCATCAAGATCGCCTCCACCGAGATCACCCACTATCCTCTGTTGGAGGAGGCCGGACAAACTGGCCTGCCCGTCATCCTGTCCACGGGCATGTCCGGCCTGGGCGAGATCGAGAAGGCCCTGAGCCTGATCAACCACGACCGGGTCATCCTGCTCCACTGCACGGCCGCCTATCCCACGGCCCCGGAGGAGGTGAACCTCAGGGCCATGGTCGGCCTGGGCCGCACCTTCGGACTGCCCGTGGGCTTGTCGGATCACACCCTGGGCCCCCTGGCCGCGGCCTGCGCCGCGACCCTGGGCGCCAGAATGGTGGAAAAGCACGTGACCCTGAACCGGAACACGCCCGGCCCGGACCATCATTTCGCGGCCTCGCCAAAAGATTTCCAGGACCTGGTCCAGGCCGTGGACCAGGCCTTGGCCATGCTGGGTTCGGCCCGCAAAGCGGCCGCGCCCTCGGAACAGGATCTCAAGGCCTACCGGCCCGGCCTGTTCGCGGCCAGGGCCATTGCCCGGGGAGAGACCCTGACCCGGGATATGCTCACGGCCATGAGGCGCAACAAAGCCGGGATCGGCACAGAGCACCTGGACCTGGTCCTGGGCCGGGAAGTCAAGGTTTCCCTGGAACCGGGCCAGGCCCTGGAATGGCCTTATGTCTGAACCCGGCCGATTGTATTTGGAGGAATCATGGAATTTATCGATTTAAGCAGGCATCTTCCCGCGGACAACCCCAGGGTGAGGCCCATCTCCGAGCTGCGGGAAATGGAACCCCTGCTGGTGGACCAGAACCTGGACCTGCTGGACACCCCGGAGAACCTGGACCGGGCCAGGAACCTGGCCCGGGAGGGCTGGCAGGTGGTCAGGATCGAAAAGCGCTCCCCCCAATCTGCCTACCTGGACCGGACCGACTTCCCCCGCCGGGTCATCCTGGAGCTGACCTCCAAGTGCAACTTCCTGTGCCGGATGTGCCCCCAGAACGGGCTGAAAAGGCCTCGGATGCACATGGACAAGGGGGTCTGCTTCAAGGTCCTGGACGAGCTGGCCGGGCACGGCATCGAGGGCCTGTGGCTCTATCATCTGGGCGAGTCCATCCTTCACCCGGATTTCCGGGAGATCGTGGAATACATGAGCGCCAAGGAGAACCTGGGCCTGGTCTGGCTCTCCACCAACGGCCAGGCCTTTTCCGAGCAGCACATCCAGACCGTGCTTAATTCCAGAATCGACTTCCTCAACTACTCCCTCCACGCCCTGACCGAGGAGGTCTACAAGACCGTGGCCCCCCACGGCGATTTTGACAAGGTTCGGGGCAACCTGGAGAAGTTCTGGGAACGGAAGGCTCTGCTCAAGGGCAACCACGGCCCCCAAAAACCCTATCTCCACCTCCAGATGATCGAGCAGGAGACCACCCACGGCCAGGTCAACGGATTCATCCGCAAGTATTTCCAAAAGGCCGAAATAGTCAGCGTGAACATGCTGGAGTATGTCAACCTGCCCAACAACTCCTACGGCCAGCAGCAGCGGGAGAGAAAGCCGCTGACCAACTGCCGCCGGGTGGACCGGGGCGACTGCTTTATCATGTCCAACGGCGACGTGACCTTGTGCGATGTGGCGGTGAACGCGGAGATAAAACTGGGCAACGTGGCCCAAGACTCGCTCTACGACATCTGGAACGGGAAGGTTCGCACCAGACTCCTTAAGCTGAGCCGGGAAGGACGCATGGCTGAAAACGAGTTCTGCGCCAAGTGCACGGATTATGACATCTGATCGGCAGGAAAGCCCCGGGGCCGAGGTTTGGCTGCGGCCCTTTGCCGAAGAGCATCTGGACAGGACCTATGAATGGCTCCAGGACCCCGACCTGCGCCGTGACTTCATGCTTCCCCGGCCGATCAACCAGGCCGGCCATGCCAAGTGGTTCAAGCGCCTGGCCAAGGACGACAGCCAGGCCGTGTTCGCCATCGAGGCCAGGGGCTTGGGCCATGTGGGCAACGCCGGGGTCAAGAACCTGGAAAGAGGCACGGGCGAGCTGTGGATCTACCTCAAGCCCGGTACGGTCAGGGGAAAAGGGCTGGGCACCCTGGCCGCCAGGGAACTTATCCGCATTCTTTTTCAAGAGATGAATCTGGAGGCGATATTCCTCCACGTGGCCGAGACCAACCGAGCCGCCCTGGGTCTTTATGAAAAGCTGGGCTTCGTCCGCTCAAAAAAGCCGCCCTCTTCGGAGTGGGGCGGCCACAAAGGGCGGGTGGTCAGGATGCGTCTTGCGCGGCCCGATGCTTATAAACCAAAGGCGGCCCTTCTGGCCTGTTACGATTCCGGCGGGGCCAACGCCTTGGCCATACTGGCCCGGGAGCTGCCCAGGGCAGGGTATCCTCTCCTGAGCCTGGCTGCGGGACCGGCCAGGACGGCCTTTCGCAACCAGAAGGTCGCGCCCTGGCGGGAATCCAGCCGGGACATCACCCTCCAAGAGGCGGAGCTGATTCTGGACGAGACCGGACCCGGCCTGGTCATCCTGGGCACCAGCCTCAAGGCCTGGACCGAGAGAAATTTTTGCCGGGCCGCGGATTCAAAAGGAATACCGGCTGTCTCCTTTGTGGATTTCTGGTCCAACCACGGCCGCAGGTTTTCCACCCCCGGAACAATGGACCTGGCCTATCTGCCGAGCAGGGTCGCCGTGCTGGATGAAACCAGCGCCACGGCCTGTGCGGCGGACGGCATCCCCCGGGAACGGCTGCTCATCACCGGCAACCCCTACTGGGATCATCTCTGCTCGCTTAAGCAGGGGCAAAGGGAACGCATCAGGAAGGCCGTCCGGACCGCTCTGGGGCTGGAAGCGGAAGACCTGGCGGTGCTGATCATCTCCAGCAACCTGCGCAATCTGGAGTTTGACCTGGGGTATACGGACCGGGACCTGTTTGAGGCAATCTTTCCCATGCTGGATTGGCAGGCCGGACCGGGCCGGGTCTGTTTTCTGATCAAGCCCCATCCCGAGGAACCCCGGGCCGAGCTGATGGATCTGGTCAAGGGCCGGGGACTGGTCCTGGAGCCGGAGGCCGCGCCCCTGGAAACGGTGCTGGCTTCTGACCTGGTCATCGGCTCGGTCTCCAGCCTTGTTTTCGAAACCGCTCTTCTGGGCCGCCCGGTCATCTCCCTGCAGCCGGTGGGCTTCTCCGGGCCAAAACAGATCCTGCGTCTGTTCAGCCGGATGGGCATCCCGGAGATAGGCTCGCCTGCTGCAGCAAAAAAACATCTTCTGGAATTCATTAAGAACCGGAGCCGGTTGGCTTCACGGCCCGGTCCGGCCGGGGAGGCCTGGTCCGGCCGGGCTGTTCAGGAGTTCCTCAAGGCGATCAGGGAAGTTGGAAACAGCCATAAATACCGTCAGGCGGCGAAATGAAAACCGGGGCTGAAAACAAAGGCCCGCGCTCGGCCCATGGCCTGATAGTTGCATGTTATCCAGCCAAGACAGAGGTAATAAAGGGCCGGCAAGGAAGCGCCCTTCTCCCTATTCAGGAATAGTGTTCACGGAGGCTCACATGCCCAGAATAATGCTTCTTTTTCCAAACCCCATCGCCACCATCCCCGGCGGGTTGACCTATGTGGCCAAACGGTTCAAGCGCAACGGCTGGGAGACGCGGCTCCACATCAACACCTTCGACAATTTCAGGGATGCGGACCGGCTCAAAAAAGAGATCATCGATCCGTTCAAGCCGGATGTGGTGGGTTTCTCCTTTGGAACCTACAACCTCCTGGAAGTCTATAGGTTGATGAAGGAGTGCCGGGAGTCCGGGTATTTTGTCCTGGCCGGAGGAAACCATCCCTCCATCCTGCCCAGGGAGAGCCTAGAACGGGGCGCGGACCTGGTTATCAGGGGCGAGGCCGAGCTGGTCATCGACGATTTCACCGCCTGGTACAACAGCGGCGCAAAGGAAAACGAGCTTGAGAATATCCGGGGCATCAGTTTCAGGAATCAGTTTGGGACCGTGGTGAACAACAAAAAGCCCCGCAGAATCAGAAACGTGGACGAGCTGGGGTTCATGGACTTTTCCCTGCTCAACCTGGACGACTTCAGGGTGGCGGACGGGTCCATCAAGGGCCTGAACGTGATCAGTGCGGGCCGGGGCTGCCCTTTCCGCTGCGCCTACTGCTCCCATTCGGACTGGTACGCCTACTTCCACCGCACGGCCGATTCGGTGCTGGAGGAGATGGTGGCCCGGAACAAGGAGTACGGGATCACCCAGTTCTGGCTTTCGGATGAGACTTTTACGGTAAATAAAGATCATATCTATGAATTCTGCCGTAAGTTCAGACAGGAGGAGCTGCCTTTCACATGGTCCGCCGGAACCAGAGCCAGCGCCGTGGACGAGAATCTTTTACGGGAGATGAAAAGGTCCGGGCTGGGCCAGCTCACCTACGGGATCGAATCGGCCGATGACGAGACCCTGGCCAGGATCAACAAGGGCTACGATTCCAAGCTAGCCTACGAGGTGGTAACCCTGACCGGGAAGCTGGGCATCCCCATGTATGTCAACCTTATGACGGGGTTTCCCTGGGAGACGCCCGAGCACGTGAAGAACAACATCAGGTTCATCAAACAAACCGACCGCTACGTCAACTGCTACCAGCTTTACGGCGCCGTGATCCCCTATCCGGACACGCCGATCTATTGGGATTATCACGAGAAAGAGGGATTTACCGAGTTCTGGATACGGCCCGAGTTTCAGGACGCGGGTATGGTCATCTATCAGAATGTCTCCAATCCCTATTTGGTCTCCACCTTTTACCAGCGCAATCTTTACGACGACACTTACGTGGCCGAGGACTATTTTTTCAAGTTTACCCCGGATTACAAGCGGGCAGTGGCCAAGATGGGTCACTTGATCGGTTGGAAGGCGGTGCGGGGAGCCTCGCCCAGCCTGTTCCACGCCGGGCTCAAATACGGCGTGGGCCGGGGTTCCCATCTGCTTTACTCCCTGGCCCCCAATCTGGAGAAGCAGGTGGTGGGCCGCTTGATCAAGACCAACCGAATTCACAAAAACCGGGGCACAGGGATATGGGTCCGCAAGAAAAAGGTGGACCCCATCGCCTCCCTGCCCGAGCCCAAAGACAAAGCCTTGCCTTCGCCACTGGCCGGGGAGGTCTGATTTGAAGGCCGGCATCATGCAGCCCTCTTTCCTGCCCTGGCTGGGTTATTTCGGCCTGATCGCGGCTTCGGAAAAGTTCGTTCTGCTGGATGACGCTCAGGTCTCTTTTCAAAGCTGGAACGAGCGCAACCGGATCTTTCTCCAGGGCCCGCAGGTGGGCTGGATCAGCGCCCCGTTGCGGAAAAAAGGGCATTTCGGGAATAACTTTCGGGGAATGCCCCTGGATCTGAACAACCGGGCCTGGCGCAAGCTGGGCAAGACTCTGGCCCAGCAGTACGGCAAGGCTCCCTGCTTCAACGAAGTTCAGCCGGTCCTGGAGGAATGGCTCGCCGGAGAATACGCCAACCTGGCCGAACTAAACTCCTCCCTGATCATGGAGCTGTCCCGGCGGATGGGCCTGGAGCCGGAGTGGATTTTCTCTTCCGATCTGGCCTGCCAGGGCCGAAAATCGGTGAAGGTCCTGGACATCCTGACCAGGATCAAGGCCACCACCTACTATTCGGCCCGCGGCTCGTTCGACTACATGAGCGAGGAGACCGTATTCCCGGTAAGTGATATCCAAATATACTTTCAAAATTTCAATCATCCCACCTATAGTCAGTACCATTCCGCTGAATTTGTGAGCCACCTTTCCATTGCGGACGCGCTTTTTAACCTGGGTTTTGAGGCCACGGGCCGATTGACCAGAGAGGCGGCCGTGGACTGGCAATCGTGGGAGGAGATGGCGGCGGAAGCAGCCGGATGAGCGCCCGGGCGAAATCGGGGGAGAACCATGGATTATTATGAAAACAATCTGGCCGCGCTCAGAAAGATCGACCCTCAGGTGGCCGAATGGCTGGAGATTGAGCCGGATGTGGATTGGCTGGCGCCTGTCACCCCCCAGGGCGGAGCGGACAATTTCCTGTTTCGCCACGGCAAGGAAAAAAAGTTCGCCTATGATCCGCATAATCCACTGAACGGGATTGCTCTGGAGACCAAAGGCCAGAACCTGGGCAAGCGCAACTCAACCCTGCTCATCGGAATCGGGCTGGGCTATCTGGTTCAAAAGGTGATGGACCGGATGGAGTCAGGGCATGTGGTTATAGTGGTGGAGCACACCGCTCAGCTGGCCCGGTTGACCCTGAAGCGCTACGATTTCAGCCGGGCCCTAACCTCGGGCGCTCTTATCCTGGCCTGCGGCAAGCAGGAATGGATAATGGACAGGATTTCCAAGCTGAACATCTCCAAGTTCACCCAGAGCGCTGGAATATCAATTATTACTGAAGGGTACGCCGAACTCCTGACCGAGAAATACGGTTCCCTCAAGCAGGATGTCTTAGGGCGGATTCACACCATCCGGGGTATGGTGGGAGCCAATTCCCTGTTCGGATTTCAGGCCGACCTTAACGAGGTCATGTCCTGCCCCCGTTTGATCCAGAGCAAGGGCGTGGGTGAGTTGGAAGGCCTGTTCAGCGGGTATCCGGCCATTCTGGTCAGCACCGGCCCCTCCCTGGGCCGCAACATCCATCACCTGAAGAAAGCCCAAGGCTCGGCCCTGATCATCGCCGCGGGCCAGGCTCTGCGGGCTCTCCTGGCCTACGGAATCAGGCCCGACCTGATCACCTACATCGACTACATGGACCACGCCGTGGACCATCTGGCCGGGCTCATGTCTTGCCGGGACGTGCCCCTGGTCTGCGTGCCCAAGGTCTGCCATCCCCTGATCCGGCAATGGCAGGGGCCCGTTCTGGTAGCCGGTCCCGACGACAAAAACGCCATGGGCTGCCTCAACGACCTTTGGGCTCAAAAAGGGGAGATCCGGCCTGGAATCAGCGTGGCCCACTTCAACCTCACCCTGGCCCAGCACCTCAAGGCGGACCCCATAATTTTCGTGGGCCAGGACTTTGCCGTGGGCGGCGAGTTCACCCATTTTGACCAAGTGGACCACCGCCACCGGATCGGCAGCACCGCAAACAACAAGATCGTCACCAGAATGGACGACCTCAAGGCGGTCAACAAGGACCTGGAGATCAACCGGGGAGAAGTCTACACCCTGCCCGGATATTTCGGGGAAAAGGTAACAACGTACAATAACCTCCTGGCCCAGTTGGATCAGTTTCAGGGCATTATCGAGGCCGGGGAGGGCACGTTTGTAAACTGCACCGAGGGTGGAGCCAGGATAGCGAGAACGCTCCAGATGAGGCTGACCCAGGCCCTGGAGACCTACTGCCGAACCCCCATACCTTGCGACCTGCTCCAAACTCTCCACCAAAAGGACGATTCGGACCGAGGGGAGATAAAGAGAATTCTGCCGTTGCTGCGGGGTGAACTGGTCGGGTTGAGAAGAATCAGAAAAAAGGCCCTGGCAGCCATGGAGGTGAGCCGGGAACTGGCAGATTTTCTGGATAATTTCAGCGCCAGACCAGTCGATCTCGGCATGGCCGAAAGCCTTGTTCAGAAAAACAAAAAATCGGCCAAGGAACTCCGGTCGTATTTGAAGAAAACGCCCTATCTTCATCAGGCTCTTTTCTGGTCCCACGGGGAGATCGAAAAGGAGATGGAGCAGAAACATGCCGGGGG
Organism: Desulfarculia bacterium; assembly: GCA_963662305.1. Taxonomy (GTDB): domain Bacteria; phylum Desulfobacterota; class Desulfarculia. The sequence goes on from OY759352.1 coordinate 2,520,536, forward strand.
AGAAGCCAAGACCAGGGTTCTGGTGCAGGCGGACCATGAGTTTGCCGCAACGGCTCTGGAAAAAGCCGGGATCATGGCCGAGGCCTATGCCGGGGCCATGGAGACTCTGGAAAATTATCTGGAAGATCAAAAGGCGGCGGCTTTGGCCCCGGAGAGTCCTCTTTATCTGTTTAATTTGGCCGAGACCTGTCTGGAGATGGGGGAGGTTAGGGAAGGGCTTGAGCTGCTAACCCAAGCGACTGGACTGGCCCCCCACGAGCTGGATTACTGGTCCGAACTGGCTCGCCGGTCTTTGGAGGCGGAACAGTACAGCCTGGTCGGGCAGGCCCTGGAAAACCTCGCTGCCTTGCCGGAAATATCAACCAAAAAAAACCAACTAACGGCAAATTATAAAGAAAAGCTGGAATATATATTAAATGCGGCGGAATCTGACATAAAAACCGGTTTCTTGGCCCGGGCCTTGGTGGATCTGAGGAAATACCTTGAGGCTGAACCTGATTCACCCAAAGCCCTGGAACTGGTCCGCTACTGTCAGGACGGCCTGGCTCAAAAAACCGGGAAAGCGGCCAGAGAGGCCGAGCAGGAGTGGATCAGGTTTGAGGAGGCCTCCCAAAACAAGGAGTACTTCGACCTTTTGGCCCAGGCCTCCCGTCTTGACGCGTCCCGCAAAGACTCGCCCGAAGCCCTGGCCCTGTTCAATTCGGCTGTGGAGCTGGACCCCGGCCGTTTGGAGGCCCGGTGGGGCCTGGCCACCACCCTCTGCCTCATGGGCAGATATGACCAGGCTGTGCCGGTTTATGAAGGCCTGGTATCCGACTTTCCCGACAATCCGCATCTAAGGCTGGAGCTGGGATGGTTGAAGGTCAGACAGGGCAGAGCAGGTGACGGGCTGGAGTTGGTAGTGCCGCTGGAGGAGAGAATAGAAGAACATCCCAAACTGAGACCGGCTCTGGGGGATCTGCACCTGCTGGCCCGGCACTATGAAACAGCTCTGGGCTACTACGACAAACACCTTAAAACCGCGACCAGGGATTACATGATATGGACCAAAAGGGGAGACTGTCTTTTCAGGCTCGGCCGGCCGGAGTCAGCGGCTGAGTCCTATCGACGGGCCCTTTCCCTCAAGCCCGGCTACAGCGGGGCCATGGGGGGGCTGAACCGCTTGAATGCCATGAATCGGGAATCTTTAGGGTTGGAATTGCTGGGAGGGCCACAGGGCTGAACCGGCCCTGTTGTCAGGACCTCTGACCAGGGTAGGAAGACAAGGAGAAGATGATGGAAAACAGAAAAGATTACAAAATGATGGAAGATCCTCAGTACGGTTATATCCGGTGCGATCCCATACCTTCTCCGGAATTTCTGGAGGGGTTTTACGCCGGCGGCTTTTACGAAGACCCCAACGCCTTTCGAGAATCGGCGGTAGAAACCCAGTTGGCCCAGAAGGAGTTCTTTGACTGGAGATGGCAGGATATCCACCGGGTGTTCAAGGAGTACTTCAAGGACAAGCGCGGCGCGGACGATCAACTTTCCGTGTTCGACATCGGCTGCGGTTTCGCCTTTGCCCTGATGTATTTTAAAAACCAGGGTTTTGAGGTTTCGGGCATGGAGCCCTCCTTACGGGCCGTGGAATATGCCAAGAAGAACGGGATAGACCTCCAGGTGGCCGGAGTGGACGACATCGACAAGGTGGAAAAAAAGTACGACGCGGTCCTGGTTCTGGATGTGATAGAGCATCTGCCGGATCCGGCCAAGGCCCTGATAGACATCAGGACTCACCTGCTCAAACCGGACGGACTGCTGGCCATGCATCTGGCCAACGATTTCAACCCGTTCCAAGAAGCGGCCAACGAGGTGTACGACCTGGACCAGTACTGGTTCGCACCCCCAAGGCACATCAACTGCTTCACCGTGGAGAGCATCAGAAAGCTGGTGGAAAAATGCGGCTACGAGGTTGAGTATCTGGAGACCAGCTTCCCCATGGAGCTGTTCCTGCTCATGGGCGACGTCTATATCGGCGACCACAGCATCGGCTCCAAGTGCCACGCCAAGAGGGTGGCTTTTGAAAAGGCGCTCCGGACCACGGGCCGGACCGAATTCCTGCATAAGTTCTACAAGGCCATGTCCGAGCTGGGCGTGGGCCGGGAGGTGGAGATCTTCTGCCGGCCCAAATGAACAGGGCAGGGCTAGGTTGAAGCAGACGTTTTAGAAAATATACTTAATTAGCCAATAAAGAGGATTTCCCTGTCCCGATAAAATCGGAACAGGGGAGTCCTCTTTTTTTTGGTTTTGAAAGAAGGGAAGGGCAATGATTTCGGGCGTCAGGGACGCAGCCCTGACGCCACATGCACCTTAAGGTCCTCGGCGTCCTCCACCATGACAGGCCTCTATTTCAGGTGGTGTCAGGGTTGCATCCCTGACACCAAAGGCGGAATCATTCCTCTTTGGAAACCTCGCCCCAGCCAGCCTCCAGGGGAAGAGTCCCCCTTCTTCCCTACCTCTTTCAAAACCTTGCCCCATACTCCTCGTCACGAAGTGTCGCCACGTTAACGCCTTCAGCTAAAGCCTTTTTCTCCTGCATCCCTCCCTGCCTCTTTCTTGCGCCCGACTCCCCCATGTGCTAAATCCAAATAAGAACGAAAATTAGGGAGGTCTGAGATGATTCGCCGACCGGTGGTGGCCGGAGCCTTTTATCCAGGCACCAGCCAGGGGATTGAGAGCGCGTTGGATGAACTCTGGCCTCCCCAGGGCCTGCCGCCCCTGGAGGCCAAAGCCGTCATTGTGCCCCACGCCGGGTGGGTCTACTCTGGAAAGGTCGCGGCCCTCACCTTTGCCCGGGTCCAGATTCCCAAGACCGTGGTCCTTATGGGTCCCAACCACACCGGCATGGGCAAACCGGCGGCCATAATGACCAACGGCTCCTGGCTGATGCCCGGCGGGCAGGTGGAGCTGGACCAGGAGTTCGGCTGTATTCTCAAGCACCAGTTCGAGTTCATCGAAGAGGACGCCCAGGCTCATCTGCAGGAGCATTCCCTGGAGGTTCAGCTTCCATTTATAACCAAGGTAAACCCCAAGTTCAAAATGACCCCGCTGTGCCTGGCCGGCCTCAGCCTGGGCGACTGTCTGGAACTGGGCCGCTCCCTGGCCAGGTCGGTGGATATGTTCGGCAAGCCGGTTCTGCTGGTGGCCTCCACAGACATGAGCCACTACGAGACCGTGGAGGCGGCCCGCTTAAAAGACCGCCAGGCCATTGACCGCATACTTGAAATGGATCCCGAAGGGCTTTATCGTACGGTCCGTTCTCAAGGCATAACCATGTGCGGATTCATTCCCACGGTGGCGGCCCTGGCCGCATCCCTGGAACTGGGCGCCACAGAGGTCGAACTTATCCGCTACGCCACCTCCGGCGATGTCAACCACGACTATGAAAAGGTGGTGGGCTACGCCGGCCTGATCGTCAAATAACAGGTAAGAAACAGGAATTTTGCATGACCAACCAGAAAGTCATCACCCGTTTTCCGCCCTCGCCCACGGGGGAACTCCACCTGGGCGGAGCCAGGACGGCTCTTTTTAACTGGCTTTTCGCCAGACATCACGGCGGAAAATTCGTTTTACGGATCGAAGACACGGACCGGGAAAGATCAACGGAAGAGGCCACCAGAGGGATTCTGGAGGCCATGGAATGGCTGGGCCTGGACTGGGACATGGGGCCTTTCTACCAGTCCCGGAGGATGGACATCTATCGGAAGTATATCGACAAACTCCTGGATGAGGGCAAGGCCTACTGGTGCCACTGTTCTCCCGAGGTGCTGGAGACCAAAAGGGCCCAGGCCATGGCCGAGAAAAGGAAACCCCTGTACGACCGGACCTGCCGGGAAAAGAACCTGGGCCCCGGCCCCGGAGCCGTGGTCAGGCTGAAAAACCCCATTGAGGGCGCCACGGTCTACGAAGACAGGATTATGGGCCCCATCCGTATCGATCACCGGGAGATGGACGACCTTATCATCCTCCGCTCGGACAACACCCCCACCTACAACCTGGCCGTGGTGGTGGACGATCTGGAGATGGGGGTCAACTGGGTTATCCGGGGCCAGGACCACATCAACAACACCCCCAGACAAATCCTGATCTACCAGGCCCTGGGCGCGGAGTTGCCCCAGTTCGCCCATGTACCCATGATCCACGGTTCCGACGGCTCCAAACTGTCCAAGAGGCACGGCGCCACCTCGGTCATGGTCTACAAGGAGATGGGCTACCTGGCCCAGGCCATGGTCAACTACCTGGTCAGGCTGGGCTGGTCCCACGGGGACAAAGAGATATTCAGCCGGGAAGAATTGATTTCCCTGTTCGATATCAAGAACATCGGCAAATCTGCCAGCATTTTCGACACGGAGAAGCTGAACTGGCTCAACGCCCATTACCTTAAGGAGGCTGACGACGACGAGCTGGCCCGGGAGTTGATCCCCTTTTATCAGGCCCAGGGCATGGACCTGGACGCAGAGAAAATCAAGCCCGTGTTGGGCATGTTCAAACCCAGGGCCAAAACCCTGGTGGAACTGGTGGAAAAATCCTCGTTTTTCTTTAAGCCAATCGAAGAGTACGACCCCAAGGCCGAGAAAAAAGGTTTTAAACCCGAATCGGCGGAAATTTTGGGGGAACTGGCCCAAGAACTCAAAGACGTGCCCTTTACCGAGCCCGATCTGGAGGAGTTTTTTCGGAAAAAGGTGGAGGAAAAAGAGGTGAAGCTGGGAGTTTTGGCCCAGCCCGCGCGGCTGGCCCTCACCGGACGGAAAGACTCGCCTGGGCTTTTCGAAATAATGGAGGTTATGGGTAGAGAGGAAACCATCTCCAGGATTATCCAGGCGGAAGAGCATATCCGTTCGAAAGGGGCTTGACAAAACAGGGTCGGATAGGTAGATTTTCCCTGCTGTTGGGGGATCGTCTAGCGGCAGGACGGCTGGCTCTGGACCAGTTAACCAAGGTTCGAATCCTTGTCCCCCAGCCAAAATTTGGTCCCATCGTCTAGTGGTCTAGGATATCGGCCTCTCACGCCGAAGACACGGGTTCGAACCCCGTTGGGACTGCCAAAAGATTACAGGGAGTTAAACATATCACGGTTAGCCCCTTTTTCTTTTACGTGTAAAATTACGTGTAAAAAGGCTTCAAAACCTCTTCCTCACAGCTTCACCTCACGCCCCTGTCCGGACGGCATCCAGAAGGCGATATTGAACGTCCCGCCCTTGCAGTCGCAGATCCGATAGTCGGATACCAAACCCAAGGTCGGGGCCATGACTCGGTAGGTCCCGCAAGGGACGCCGGAGATGGGAAAATACTTAAATCCAGGATCACCTCCCTGTGCCACCTTTGCGTCAAATTGCTCTTTGGTCATCGGCTCGTTGTTGGCCTGGAGCATAAACGCCTTGTGGCCGGGACCATCCAGTCTCCGTATCAGAACCGGGAACGGCTCTCCCATGAAGTTGAGGAACCGCACCTCGCAAGATTCTGCCGCCTGCTCCTGGGCCGGGGGCTGGGCTTGGGATTGCGGAGCAACCGGTTCCTGCTTCTGGGCGGTCTTGCAGCCGACGGTCAGGATCAGGGCCAGGGCCAGGATCACGGCCAGCGCCATGGACATAACTCTTCGTTTCATGGGACTTTCCCCCCTAAAGTTGTTGCTGACTCTTAGAATCCCTGGGCCATGCGCTTATGGATGGTCCGGTCGCCGAACCACCATGCCGTGATCGTGCTGGTCAGATAGACCACCAGGTCGATGATCCGGACCATGAATATCGTTGCCGTCTCCGCGGCCATGGCCTCGTACCCGTCGGAGCCCATGAGCTCGGCCCCCTGGAGGTACATGATCGTCACCAGGACCACCATGTAGACGGTCATGGAGGGCCTGATCAGGCCCCGTAGAAAATCGACCAGGGCGAAGAGCACGGCAAAGGGGATCCCCAGCCAGGGGTATTTCTCGATGACCCCGGCGAAGGGCGTGAAATAGGTGGCCCTGTCGTGGGCGTAGCTGGCCTGGAGGGTGGCCTCGGCCGCCTTCTCCATCTCGGACTCGGCCTGAAGCTTGGCCGTGGCCAAGGCGTACTCGTGTTCCTTCTCGGCCAGCTGGATGTCCAGCTTCTTGGTCTCGATCTCGCGCTGCAGATCGAGCTTCTTTTGCTTCCAGGTGAAGAAGGCGGTCACGGCCGAGCCGAGCAGGCCCGTGATCCCGCCGAGTATCGTGGATAGGATCTCCATCAGCACACCCCCTGAATTGTGAGCGTAAAAGGTTCATTGCCCGCAGCCCTGAGCAAATCGGACATGGCGAACCGCGAGGCCAGGACAGCCTGCTGCATCGGGCCGCTCTCGCCCGGCCTGAGCTTGCCGAATTGACGGCCCACCAGAATGCAGCCGGTGGAGTGGGTCCGGTAGCCCTGTTCCCTGTCTCCGGCGAAATTGCCGCAGTGGATCAGGATCACGGAGCGGCCGGGCACGTCCAGGACATGGAGGTGGCGCTTGTACTTGGCCGAGTATCTGGGCCTGACCTCATAGGTCCCCTGGGGGACGCAGGACAGGGAGCGGAGGTTATCGCGCCAGGGGAGTTCAGCGGTCCAACAGTCGAACGAACCGATCCGCAGGACCCCGAATGTTCCCTGATCCCCGGTGGCGATGCGGGTGAGGGTGGCCTGCATGGTCAATCCCCCTCCTCCTTCCCGAACATGGCCTTGAATAAAGACTTGATCAGAAAGACGGCCATGCCCAGGAACACGACACAGCACAGCCCAAAGGCTACCGCGCCGCACCCGGTGAGCACTTGGTCAACCACGTTCATGGGTTCCCCCTATCCGAGGGTCAGGCCATACTCGGCCGTGATCCCCTTGACGGCGTTCATCGCCTCGGGCAGGACCAGTTCAATGGACCCGTCCGGGAACTTCTTGCCGGGAGCGATCCGGCAGTCTCCGGCGTAGGAATCGTCACTGAGCCGATACCAGACGTAAGAGATGATCCGGTCGGCAAACTCGGATTCGGCCCAGGTGTTGAAGGGGCCCCGGACCAGGGCGGCGTCAGGGTCCATAAGTTGGGAGTGATCCTCCCAGATTTGACCGACTATGCCGAACTTGGTTGTGGCGGGGAAAAGATCCGCCACGGGCTTGATGGCCCTGGGCCACATGGCGGCTTGGAACCAGCCGTTGGTGTTCGGGTAGCCCTCCAGCCAGGCCATGTCCAGGTTCTGCGGCACCCCGCCCTTGACCCCGACAACCTGCCATTGGGTGGGGTCCGGGTTGCTCCGGTCGATTTCCAGGATGGACTCAGCCCCACAAGGAGGGGTCAGCCCGTAGCCCAGCGAGAAATTAATCCCGACCGGGATGCCCTGGGCCCTGGCCTTGATGGCGGCGACGTAGTTTTCGATCTCGGCGATATGGCCGATATAGGGGTTCAGGTCCCATTCATCCAGGCCGCAAATGATCCCCACGATCCGGGACGGAGTCAGGATGTTGATGCAGGTCTCGATAAAAGCGGCCTCAGCATCCACCCCAGCCGAATGGTCCTGGGAGATGAGGACGAATTTGGCCCCGTGCTTAACCCCCACTTCGATCATGGAGGACAGCGAACCCTGGTCTGCCATGCGCTTCTTGAGCATGACCGTATTACAGTAGCCCCCGACCAGGACCTTCTCTACCAGGGCTGGACTGGCCTGGCCGTTGTAGTCGACCCCCCAAAAACCGGTTGAGATCAGGTTATTCATCTTGGGAGTTACGACCTCAGGAGTTGTGCCGCTTCCCGAGGAAGATCCGCCCGTCTTTTTTTTGGGACTCTTGCACATTGCGCCATCTCCCCTCTTTGATCAGCCGTCTCTTCCTGGCCCTGCGGATAAGGCAGAGCCATTCAAGCCGGTATTCCCAACCGAGGATGATCATTGTTTTTATTGCCTGGAATTTGAGAAAGGCGGCTTATTCGGCCAGTGTGCGGGCGATCTTCTGGAGTTCCGAGCAGTCCACCTTACCTCCGGTGACCGCTTCGCAGATGGGTATCAAGGCCAGAACTACGCCCACCATGGCTGATTTCATGGTGGAAATATCGCGCTTGATATCCTGGAAGGACTTATCCCCGGCCTCCAGTTCCTTGGCCAGCTCGGATCGGCATTGAGCCCGGCATTGGGTGCAGGCATCTATAGTCACATACTTCCCCCCGTTGATTCTGAATCTGAACCAGTCTTTGGCCAGGAAGACCACCAAGGCGGATACAAAAGCGGCCACATAGCCAATGATCTGGCCTAACTCATCCATTGAGGACCGCCCTCAGGCTTTCACGCGACTGGATCTTATCCTGAGCGGCCTGAGGCAGGTCGGTCAATTTGACGACCCCCTTGCCGATCAACGTCGTGATAAGGTCCTCAGCCACGCGGATAAATCCAGCGTCGGTAGCGGCCAGATCGACCACCGTCTGGAACTGAGCCTGGTCGGTCTCGAATGCCGCAATGGCAGCGAGCGCGGTCTCGTCAGTCACATCGGCGATGTCAACCAGTTTCCCTCCCACTATCCATTTCCCGGTCAGGTCAGGCAGGGTCTTGCCGTTATATGCCATCGCTGTAGGATGGGGCATTGAGGACCAATGACTGATAGCCTCCTGGCTGGTAGGGGCCAATGCGGAGCCATACGGTTCTCCCGTATCGCTGTTGTACACGACATATCTCATGATATCCTCCACTTATGACGACACATATGCGACGCGGGTAAGGGTAAGCCTGATGTTCGCGTGGTCACCGCAATAATCAAACTGTTTCGCGTCGTTAACCCCGACCATGGCATATCCGTAAAAATGGTATCCTGCGTTGTAGAGGACGTCGCCCACCTTTATCGCTGCTGTGGTCCCAGTTTTTCGAAAATTGGCTACGGTCTCAGTCGAACTTGAATAGATCCAAATATCGTAGGCAAGCATCACCGCAACTGTCCCGTCTGGCAGTGCGGTATCGGTAACGGTCGTCCATGTGGTTCCCGGAGAGGCCCCGCTGACCAGCGTAACGCTGGTGGACGGCCAGATATCCAGCTGCCCTTGGCTGTCCAGGACCTGGAAATTAGTGCCGTCGTAAATCACGGTCAGCACGCCGCCTTCTGGGATGGTGCCGGCCTCTGGGTCTGCGCCATAAATAGTCTTGATATTTTTGGCGCCCAGGGCATTGACGTTGAGCGTACAGGCCCCGGTGTTGTCGTGGTCCACTAAAACGCGAAATACCTGACCGGTGGCATAGGCCGTGATGGCCGGGCTGGGGGTTATAACCATGGCGTCGGCTGCGCCCGTGTCGGTGTAGAGGGTTTGGAGATGATCCAGGGCCTCCTGGACGTTACCGGCGATGCTTGAATCGTAGAGCACCCCGGCGGCCTGGGAAGCCTGGAGGATAAATGCCCCGGAGCCGCCGTCGCCGTCCGAGTCATAGACGAACAGGTAGACCCCTTCCGCCACCAGAGCCCCGGCTGTCAGCTCCTCTCCGTCGGGCGTGAAGATGGACTTGGCCCCCAGGGATTCAATCTCAAGCGTGGATGCCCCGGTATTGTCGTTGGAAATCCTGATCCAGACGTTGACCAAGTCGGCATAGGACGCTGTCCCTGTCCCGGAGATGGCGTAGGTGTTGGCCGATCCGGTGTCGATGTAGATGAACTCCTGCTTGGATATCCCCAGGTTGGTCCGCGCCGTGGCGGCGTTGGCGATATCGGACAGGTTGTTTGCCGCCCTGAGCAGGGGGTCCCGTATCTTCTCCATCGTGACCTGCTTGTCAAACGTTCCCTGCCTGATCAGGGCGATATCGGCATCGGCCGCCGATGTGGCCACAGGCAATTCGGTGATCTGTCTCGGATCGGCCATTTCTCCTCCTTAAGACTGGGAGATACCCCAGACGATAATATTTGAGGCAGTTCCCCCGCTGATGGGCTGATCTTCGTCTTCTGAGCCGATCCCCAGGGTCAGGACGTTGCTGGAGATCACATTCAGTACCGGGGCCCCCGTGCCCCGGTAGCCCACGGCGTGGATGTAATTGGCCGGAGTGCCTGTGTCCACGGCGTAGAGGGTGATCAGGCAGTGCTCGTAGGGATACAACCCCACCCCGTCTCCGTCAGTGACCAGGGTCCGCTGGGAGTAGTGGCGCAACCAGTAATAAATGATCCGGAACAGCCAGTTAAACCAGTTGCGGGGCGGGAACTCCTTGAACTCCCAGCCTATCAGCTTTTTTTCCTCGGGCGGCTCGATGACGTTGAGCTGTCCGGTCTCTGCGTTGACCACCTCCGTGGTGGCCCACTGGGGCAGGCTCTCGGGCCTGTCGTTGAGATCAGCCATTACTGCAGTACCTCCGTAAACCTGCCGTCGCCGTATGTTATGGGCGGATTTTCCTTGTCTCTGAGCAGGATGGCGGCCCCGCCGTCGGTAACGAATTCTCCGCCGTCGTCCAGGGCGAGAAGGTAGAACCCGATGTCGGCGAAGTGGCCGCCCTCCCCGTAGGAGCCGGTTTCCGTACCCGTGGCGTTAAGCAGCAGCCCCCCACCGTCGTCGGTCAGGAACTGTCCGTCGTCATCCAGAGCCAATAGACTCAAATCGGCATCGGCCCCAAAGGCGAAGGGCAGTTCACTTAGGGAGATGACCACGGGGCAGGGCCCCACCCCGCCTGCGGCTATATCCTCCATGAGCCGGACCAAAAACGAAGACGACCTCCCCTGTTGATTAAGCAGCAGCCCCCCGCCATCGTCTGTCTCTAATGTCCCCCCGCCATCCAGGGACAACAGGTAGTATTTGATCTCACCCACGTCGGGGATGGAGAGCCCATTAGTAAAAAGTTCCACTGAGGCCGGATAATTCTCGAAGTACCTGACCTTGGTCGCACGGGTGATCTCCCGTAGCACGTGGATCAGGTCCTCGGGGCGGGCCTTGGAAACGTTGATGTAGATCCTGAGCTTGAGCCAGAGCAGGTAATCATTATCCGACATGCCCATCCGGGCCTGGTCGACTATTTCGCCCAGGCCGTCCAGCTGGGTCCCGAAGGCGGTGTCCAGGGCCCGGAGGGTCATGAGATCCGAAAAGACGTTCTCCAGTTCCTGGAGCGGGCCGATGAGAATCCGGAGCAGGGCCTGCAATCTGGGCGAATGCCTGAACTGCTCCAGGAGCCGGGCCACGGCCCGGTCGGCATGATCGGTGATAATGTCCATAATTAGACAATGCCCACCGTAATACGGGCGGCCGAGAAATCGGCCAGCTCAGTCTCCCCGATATCGAGATCGTCTCCGGAGTAGGCTCCGGGCGACCCCTCGGCGGTAGCGCTGGTGGCTATGGTGACATCGACACGGGCGAGGCCGGAAACATTGGAGTATATCGGGCCCAGGAATCGCTGGAGGATCACATCCTCACCGATCTCCAGATCCTGTCCGTGGGCCAGGACGGCAGCAGCCACGGCGGTCAAGCCGTCGGAAGGGAATACCTCCTCATCGTAGAGGGTCAGCTTCACATCCAACCAAACATATACCGCCGTCGGGCGGGAGAAGTAGACCGTCCGGGAGTCTCCCGTGGAATCGGTAATGGTGACCTCTTCCAAACCAAAGGTCTGGATGCCAGCCGCCTTGGTCTCCCATATTTTTCCGGCCACGTCGGAGTCGGCCCCCCCCACCACCACCACCTCGATGGATTTGGCCGGGCGGCTGCCCACGGGGAACATGGTGTCGTTTTCGTAGACCTTGGCGTAGGTGACCCCGTCCACCTCCTGTCTAAGCCGGGCTTGGATGGGCGAGAGAGCGGCCGCTCCGGGCACCCGGACCGACTCCTTACTTCTGATCCTCAATGCGACGTCTGTTTCAATATCCCGCCCGGTATCACCCTCAACCAGGTTAATCACTGCATCCCAGCCGGACACGGGGGTAACGATAGTGTTCAGGGCCCCGACCGGGGCCGCAACAGGCCCGGTCTCCTGGGCCACCAGGAGGGCGTAGGAGCCCCGTTGGGCGATCTTCTGACGGGTGTCCACCTCCAGGGCAAACGTGCTTATACAGGCCTCGTCATCGGTCAGGAGGGCATAGGTACCATCCCCGTTGTCAGTGGCGGTCACGGGTTCATCTCCGGCATTCACGGCGGCCGCCAGGACGGAGGCGATGCTCTCCGCCGTGGCCCCAGCGCCCGAGTCTATGGTGTGATCCACGGTATTTATGGAGCAGATATAATCCGTATCGTCGGCCGCCTGGATCACCTCCACCGTGGCCCTGATCAGGGCGGCCCTGGTGATGAGGGCGTCCGCGTAGACCTCGAACAGGTCCGTCCCTTCCTCCGGCCCGGCCAGCTTTTTGGCCGGGATGGTCAGCCCTTCGGACCCGGTGACCACGGCCGCCACGGTTGTCCTGGTGGCGCCCAGCTTGGTTACGCCCACCAGCTTGACCCCGTTCTCCAGGGGCACACCCTCGGCCGAGTTGGGGTACTGGGAGTGGTAGACCTCCTCGGCCAGTTCCCAGATGTCCGCCGCAACCTTGGAGAAGATGCCGATGATCTGACCGTTGACCGAGTCGGCCCCGGTGTTCACCGGGCCGAAAGCGGAAGTGAAGGCGTCCTCCATCTCCTCCTTGATCACGCTTAGCCTCTTGCGAACAAAACCGGTCGGTGTCACGCCGTAGTCGGCCATCAGAACGACTCCTCAAATTCCAACACCCCATAGGTGGTCTGGACCAAAAACGGGATGTTGTAGCGGCGGGTGTAGGGCGCGTATTCGGTCTTGAAGGAAAGCAGCTCCACCACGTCGGGGGTTGACAGGACCTCGGTCTTTATCAGGCTGTTGACCGTGTCCCAGTCCGGGTTCTTGAGCAGGATCTGCTGGTAGTAGGGGATACCCTCAGTGGTGTCCAGGAACCACTCGCCCAGGAAAAAACGGAGTCTGATCCGGAGCTGCTGGGCCACCCGCTCGTCCCCTGAGGCCATGACAAAAGACAGACCCCCCTCTGGCAGGTCGTGGGTCTGGGTGTCCAGGGCCAGGTCCTGATAGTCGGTGGACAATAATCTCTCCTTAGGCCGCTATCCTGGCCCAACCCTGGCCCGTGGCCGTGTGACCGCAGGAGGCCGCGTCCCCGGCCCGGCAGATGGGCACCCCGCTGATCTTGGCGATGGTGGACCCCTGAACCATGACGGCCGAACAATGAGAAGAGGGATCAGGACAAGGGGCATGGGAATCCACCGGACAGCCCACCACTCCGATGGGCTCCCCGTTGATCTTGGCCACGGTCTGCAGGGGCCGGATGGTCCCGCCGGCCGTGTCGTCGTTGCATCTGACTATCCCGGGCATCAGACAGCAGGCCCCAATTCGAAGTTGGAGGTCTTGATCCTCACCGTGTTCCCTTCCATCCGGCATTCGCCCACAGCGGACAGCTTGATGTTGGTGGCCGTGGCCTCGATATCCCCGAAGACATCCGCGGTCAGATCCCCGTCCACCTCCACGTCGGCGTCCCCGGTCACGTCGGCGGACAGATCGCCTCCAGCGATCACGTCCACATTCCCGGCGGCATCCGCCTTGAGGTTGCGTCCCACCGTGGCCGTAGTGTCCCGGGTGGATTCGGTCAGGATATCGCCGTCGGAGTTGATCTCGGCGGTGCTTGAATTGGACCGCAGGACGGTCTTGCCGTTGTCCATGAACAGATCCACATCGCTGCCGTAGCGGAGCTTCAGGTCGCTGCCTGTGACCTTGAGCTGCTTGTCGCCCTGGAAATTCAGGTCGATCTTCTCGGTGCCCTCCGGCTCGAATTTGAGGACCAGGGAGGAACCGTGCTGCAGGATGGTCTGCCCGGGCCGGATCTCCAACATCCGCTCGGTGGAATCGCCGTCATAGGCCAGCCGCACCCGGAAATCGCCGGTGTGAGTCAGGTCCAAGGTGGAATTGTCAAAGCGGACATAGACCTTGTCCGGAGTGATCTGAACCCGCCTCTCGTGACCGTCTCCGGAGTAGGTCAGGAGTACGTCGTCGTTGTTCTCGGCTCGGGAGTCAAGGGAGAACGGCGACAGCCCCATGATGGCCACGGCGTCGGTCAGATCGTGCTTGCGTGGGTCGCCCGGATCCTGCTCGCCCCCAGCCATTAGCCAATTTTCCAGGGCTCGCTCGGCGAAGACCAGCAGGCACAGGTCGTCCTTGCGGACCGGGAAAGTGAAGGAAATGGCCGCATTATCAACCCCGGTGGTCCGGGGCCAGATCACGGGCACCGAGTCCACCACGGGGAGGCTTTCCACCCTGCCGTCCCTGTAGCGTTTTTTGACTAACGGCTGGATCCTGGCCTTCTGGGTCTCATACTCGTACTCCATGACCTTGCCGGGCAGAGCAGTATGAATTCCGGCGATCCGGGAATCAACGACCAACCCCACTACGTCATGGAGTGTCCCCCCTGCGTCAGCCGCCTTGGTCACAGCCTGGAAACCTCCAACTCAGAAATAAAATCGCCTTCTGTGTTGTCTCCCCGGTGGGTTATCTTGTCCACCCGGAAGAATCCAGAAGCGGTCCGGCTCTCCACGCTGATCAACCGACCGGGTTCGATGATTGGCTGCAGCAGACAAGAGATCCGGTACCCGCCCTTGCCCGCAGCCCCGGCCAGGTGCTGCCCCTTGTGGCTCTGGGGCTCCGGGGGCCGCAAGAGCCCTGACTCCGGGGTCAGGAGTACGGCCGTGTCGGTGGTGCTGCCCCGTTTCTTAAGCACCTGGATCTGGCCCGACTGGATGGACCATTCCAGACCCAGCCGGTCGCAAATCTTGTCCATGATATCCCTGGCCGGGCCGGAGTAGCTAAGGCCCTGGGCATAAATCCCGGAGGGAATATCAGCCGGGAGACCCTTCTGGGGCAACCCGAACGAGGACATGGCCTGCTTGAGCACGACACCCACCGAAGTGCCGGACCGGTAGCTCAGACTGACCCGCGTCTCCCGCAGGGGCTGGGCCCCGTCGCCGCTGTCTATCTTTGTGATCCAGTCCGGGGGCCGGAACAAGTGAGTAGCAGTGGTCACCTGCCCAACATAGAGTTGATGCAGCCCGGTGTCCTCCACGTAACCCGCCTCCAGGATTACTGCGTGGTCGGTCTCCTTGATCCTGTCCCGGCTGTCCTGGGCCAAGTTCCAGATCTCCACGGAGCAGGTGTTGGCCGAGGAGGTGTCGGTCTTGACCACATCAAAGGAGATATGGAAGTCCTGGACCGCGAATCCGGCCTGTCCGGGCGGACCCACGGTGACCTTGATCACCCGGTCAAACAGAGGCATCAGACCGCCTCAGCTGCGTCGAGGACCTGAGCGAGTTCTTCCCCCGTCAGGTAATAGAGCTTGACCTTCTCACCCAGGTCATTTCGGCCGATCCGGGTCAGAGTGCCGGTTGTGTCTATGGCCATCAAGGCTCCGAGCGGAAATCCAGCCGCCGCGTACTCGCTGATCAGCTCAAAATTGATGATCAGCTTTAGCCCGTCCACAAGCACATTGCCGGACGAATCGGAGACGGTCAGGGACCAGTACTCGCCCCGTGTGTTCCAGGAAAAGGCCAGCCGATAGGGGCTGCCGTCCAGGACCACCGACTCGGAGTAGTCCGCGTAATCGTTGAATACGGGTATCAATTCCATGACGGCGTCCTACATCAACTGAGGCGAGGTATCACTCAGGTACGTTTGGCCGTGGATAGCATTCCAGGCCGGGGTCGCCGGGACGGGGATATCCACCCAGGTGGTATCCTGCTTGCCCATGTCCTTACCGGTCTGGCCTTGATCCCGAACCGCCGGGGCCAGAATGTCGGCGGGGATGGAGGTTGTCTGGGCCGTGGCCTTGACGACCTGTTGGAGGTCGACCATGAATCTCATGGCCTGGCCGGTGTAGCCGTCTCTGGGAATATCCAGGTTGACGATGGCCATGTCCTGATAGACCTTCAGGTGGGTAGTCACCGTGACCAGACTGCGCGAGCGCCAGAGCTGCTCAAGATCATAGAGGATATCAAGGTAACGCCCGGTCGCGTCGCCTCCCTCTATCGGGGAATCGGAGATGATCCCCTCGATCGTGACGGTCATAGAGGCGATGCTGATGTGGTCCGATATCTCAGTCCCCGTCTCCACCGGATACCTGGTCACCTGGGACGATCGCCCGTGGCGCTCGTACAGCTCGGCGTCAAGGGTAATCCCGCCGATGGCCCCTTTTCGCATCATCGTGACGGACATGGCTTACTCATAGACCGCAGTGTTGGCCTGAAGCTGGCGGATGGCCTGCGCGTTGGCCTCTTTGACCGCCTCCCTGACTTGCGCCCCTATATCCCGGCGCTGCTGGTCCGGAGTGCCGGGCTCCACCTTGACCTCGATCTTGGTCTGAAAATCGGCCCTGGAGGAATTCAACCGATTGGTGACCTCATTCCTGATGGCGCCATGTATACCGGGAGAGCCGCCGGCGCTAGAGGCAGAGAACATCCTGTTGGCCTCATCAGCGGCGTTGGCGATATTTTCTCTGGTGGTTGGTTCTCCGCCAAGCCCCAGCTTGTCGGCGACCCATTTGGCCGCATCGATGATACCGTCTACCATGGGGGCGATTTTATTACCGATCCAGTCCCAAACCGACTTTAGGCCGTCGATCAACGAATCGAACAGCCCCAAAAAAGCGTCGGAGAAAAGATCGCCCCATTGGATGAAGAAATTCAGCACGCCCTCGGCCATCTCCACCAGGGCGTTCCAGGCCGCGCCGAAATCGCCGACAAGCAGGGCGGAGATGAATTCTACCGCACTGCCGAAAATGCCCTTGACGGTCTCCCAGATCCCGGCCAGCCTGGTGGTGACCCATTCCCAGGCCTCCAGGATGAAATCGGGCATGATGCCCTCGAGCGTCTTGCCCACCCAGGCCACAGCCTTGCCGAATATTTCCTTGATGGATTCCCATATGGTCCTGATGACGCCCTTGAACCCATACCAGATCAGGGCCGCCCCGTCGGCCATCAGACTCCAGTCGCCGGTGAACAGGCCGACAATGACCCCGATCGCTCCCCAGAAGATATTCTTGATGGCCTTCCAGATGGCCTCTATCTTGATTACGAACCACTCCCAGGCGGAGACCAGCCAATCCGGCGTCAGTAGATTCTTCAGGTAATTCAGGATGGACTTTGCCGCATCCCAAACGGCTCGGCCCATGGCCTTGAATGCGCCGACCACGGCCTTGACGATCAGGCCCATGGTCCAGGCCAGCAGCCTGAAGAGGACCATGAAGATGGCCCCCGCCGCCTCCTTGAACCCTTCCCAGATGAGTATTCCCTGCTTGGCCAACTCCCAATTGCCGGTGAACAGGCCGTACAGGCCGACAAAGAACCCTTTGATTATTTTCCAGATCCCGCCGAATATCCTGCCGATGTCCTCGAACAGGGGCATCAGATACTTGGCCCATTCTTCCCAGGGGCCGATCAGGTCTCCCAAGATGGAGTTATAGCCCTTGACCCAGCCGTATATCTCGTTAATGAGCAGGACTACGGCGGCGATGGCGGCCAGGATGGCCAGGGGGATGAGGAAGATCTTGGCCTGGGCTATCAGGGAGGCGTTGCCGGCCGCCCTGGCCGCGACAGAGTATGCCAGCCAACTTATTCGCGCATTTATGAGGGCCGTGCCCAGGAGTCCAAAAACCAGGAGAACAGGGCCCAGAATCCCCACCACCCCGGCCATGATCATGATGAACTTCTTGGTTCCGGCCGACAGATTCTTGAACCAATCCACGGCCGAGCGCGGCCACTTGACCACCCGAAGGGCAATGGGCAGCAGATAGGCCCCGAACTCGGCCCCCAGGTCCTTGGCTCCGCCCTTGAGCGCCCTGAGCTGGTTGGCGAATCCTTTGGCCTCCCGTTTGGCCTGGCCCAAGGCGTCCGACGACATTTTCATGATCAGGTTGAGCCGGGCCTGAGCCTTCTGCTGTTCTGTGGCCTTTTGGGTGCCACCCTTGATGCCCATATTGAGCAGCTCGGCCTTGAGCGTCGCCTCGGTGATGACGATGCCGAACCTTCTCACCGCCTCGTGGTTGCCCACCATGGCCGAGGTCAGCAGCTGGATGGTCTCCGGTTCCGAGGCGTTGTTGAATGCGGCCAGGTCCATAGCCAAGGAGGTGAGCTGCTTGCTCATACCGGCCGCCTCTTTGCGGGCAAAGCCGAGCGGGACAAAGGTGTCCTGGAGCCTGGAGAGCCAATCCTCCAAGTCTATTTTGGACCGGCCCAAATCTTTAGAGACCTGGTCGATCCAGCCCCTGGTTTCCTTGGCCAGGTCCTTGAACACCGCGTCAAATTTGGCGCTGGTCTCTCCCGCGTCGGAGGCAATCTTGACCAGACCCACGCCCAGGGCGGCGATGGGCGCGGTCACGAACAGGGTCATCTGCCGCCCCAGCCTGGACATGCCCTGAGCAAGACGAAGGGACCTGGAATGAGCCTCGGTAAGACCGTGCTTGAGGCCGTCCACCATGTGGTCGGCCCGGTCGAATGCGGCACTGTCCACATCCAGCCCGAATTTGGTTGTCAATTCCCTGACGTTCATGGCTTACTTTTTCCCGGCTTCCCTTTCGGCCCGCTTAGCGGCCCGTTGTTCCAGATCCTGTCTCATGTCCAACAGGGCGTTGGCCCGCTCCAGGTCATCCAGAGACCAAAAGGTCTCAAGCTGCTCCAGGGTGGCCGCCTGGTCCAGTACCAGCCGCCAGACCGGCCATTCTTGGGATAGGTCCCGGTTCAGGCGCTTTTGGAGGTACTCTCCGTCTCCGGCTCCGCCTTGGCGGGCGGGGTCAGAAACCCAATACCGCCCCCCGGAAAAAAACCGTTGGCCTGAATCACAAAGGCCAGGAGCTTGTAGAGAGTCATGTAGTTGCCCGCGAACTCCAGATCAAAGACGGCCTCGGTCAGCTCGTGGCCGTTCTTGCGGGTCTGGGACAGCATCTCCAGGATCAGGTCGCCGGTGGACGAATCCAGCCCTTCCACCAGTTTGCTTACGGCCTTGGCCAAGAACCCGCTGTCCAACTCCGTATCCTGGAGATTGCCCCCGTCCTTGAGGTCCAGCCCCGAGGCAGCCTCGGCCAGGGCCGGACCCAGGATCTTGACCAGGCGGATCTTAAGGCTCAGTCCCCGGCGGGCCGGGAACTGGGTTACCGAGTATTCGTCGCCGTCAATGGTCTTCTTCTTGGTTTCGATCATTTATCGCCCCTTAGCTGGCCGTGTTGCCGCCCACGATTATCCAAAGCTCTCCGCAGTCAAGAGCCCACTCCCGGTCCGAGACCTCCTTGGCCAGGTCCATATCCGGGAGCTTCTTAATCCAGGCGTCGGGGGAGGAGGCCAGGGTGGCGCCCAGAAGATCCTTGATCAGGATCGGGACCAGCCCGGCGTTGCCCACCTCGTCGGCCGCAGCCAGGGCGGACAACACATCGTTGGAGGCCGAGGTCTGCTTGAGGGTGATGGTCACCGAGCCGGAGGTATTGGCGTTCTTGGCCCGGGATACCTGGCCGTCGGCCCCCACCACCTTGGAGTAGGCGTCCTCGTCCCGTGCCACTTTGACGAACGACCCGTCGGTGAATCCCGATATCATGGCCCCGCCCACGGTGACAAGCACCTGGCTGGGATCATACGTATATACGGACATTTAAGCCTCCTTAGCTGCTCAGCTCACCGGCGGTAATCACGCCTGAAATATCGACCACGTGGATGGCCCCGGCCACCTTGGCCTTAAATGACAGATCGTCCAGGAGGCGGGCGGCCCGGTCGCTGAACGTGATGTCCCTGACCTTGGGCACGGTGATCTCGTAGGAGGCCACCACTTCGTTGGTATCCTCGTCCACGTAGGACGGGGCGATGAATCCCCGGGTGATTCCCAGCTCCAGAATCTGGCGGATGATGGCCTCGATCATGGCGATCCCGCCGTCGGTGTAGGGCACTTTGGCTTTGCGGGTGAGGAGGCTGTATATCTCTTCGGTTATGCGGGCCTCCAGCCAATCCCGGCCCCGGATGATGTCGATGAACTCGCCACCGGCGACAACGCCCTCCTCGGTGATGGCCGTGCCCGCAACCTCAGTGAAAATATTGCACTTCTTGTCCTTAGCGTTGTTGTACTGGATGTCGGTGAGGTTGTCCTCGGTGATCCCGGCCAGGGTCTTGAACTTCCAGGTGGTGGAGCCGGGGTCGGTGGGGAGCTGCTTGCCCATCCAGGCCGCGTCGGCGAATTCGTCGACATCCCCGCTGTAGAGACAGAAGGTCCGGAAGTAATTACCGTCCTCCAGCACGGCGGCTATGGAGGTGGTGTCCGCCGTGGCTGAAGTGTTGATGATGGCGGCGTTTGAAGAGGCCACGCCCATGATCTTAGTGTGGCTCTCCACCCAGGCGGCGGCGGCTTCCTGGTCGGCCTGGACCCTGGAGGTTAGGACCAGGCCGTACCAGTCGGAGTTCTCTTCGTTGACGGCGGTCAGGTCGTCGCCCATGGCGTCGCTGGCCACCAGGGCGCTCACTGTCTGGAGGCTGTCCACGGACAGGGACCAGGCGGTCCCGTCCACGTCGGCCTCAAGATCATAGGTGCCGTCCTCGTTGTCCGTGGCCGTAACCGGCTCATCCCCCGCGTTGATCGCGGTGACCAGGGCGGCGGCGATAAGAGCGGCCGTGTCCTCGCTTCCGGCCGTGTAGGAGAAGGCCGTGCCGTTGATCAGGGTGGAGTATTCCGCCCCCTCGGTCACCGTGTCCACGGTGACGGTCACATCATCCACGGTCCGCCGCCCAATGGCAATCCGGGTCGGTCGGGGGTTCTGGGAAAATGCAGCATTGGCGGCCAAATACTCCGAATCGGTGGCGTCGAACCCATCACTCAGGATAGCGTCCACGCTGGTGTAGGACCGATAGCGGTCGTTCCAGACCTTGTGTATGCCCAGGATCAGGAGGGTGCCGAATCCGGTCCGGCTGACCGGGGCCGTCTCCCTGGTGATGATCACGTTGACTATGTCTTTTAGGGCCATTGCGCCCCTCCTTTAGGATTCCCCGGCGGGTATCCCGCCCGGATGTTCGTAACTGGTGTTACCCGCCAAATCCACTTCCTCGATCAGCCCCACCTCATCCGTGGTGTAGGGCTTGGCCGTGGTCCCGTCGGCCCCGAACTGGCTCGTGACCCGGCAGAGCAGATCCAGGGCGGCCCGAGCCTCGTATCTGCTGCCC
This sequence comes from Desulfarculia bacterium, assembly GCA_963662305.1. Lineage (GTDB taxonomy): Bacteria > Desulfobacterota > Desulfarculia. Next base: position 2,541,677 of record OY759352.1, read on the forward strand.
AAGATCTCGGATACCGAATTGATTCCCAGTGACTCCACAAGGACCAGCGCCTCGGGCAGAGATTGCCTGACCTCGTACTTGTGGATGCTGTTCCTCAGCTTCTCCAGGGCCGCCATGGGCTCTCCGCCGAAGGCCTGGATGGACAAGGTGAACTCCCGGTCCCCGTTGACCATGGCGATACCGTCGTCATCCGGCGGTTCGGTGAAGTCCTCCTTGACCTGGACCAGGGAGCTTACCTTCAGCGTCAAACAGGGCCGGGAGGGCAGGGGGGCGTTCTGTTCGGCCCAAAACACCTTTCCGGCCGCGTACCCGGACTGGGCCACGGCCCAGCCGTGCAGGGCCTTTTTAAGGGTGGGCCAGTGGATCATGTTCAGTCGTCCAGTTTCACGGCTACGGCCTTGAAGTGACTGATCACCCCGGATTGGTAGGGGGCCACGGAGACCACCTCAAAGGTGTCGCCCCGGTAAGCCATTTGGTCCGGGCTGGTGTTGTCTCCCCGGACCGTGAAAAGCTCGGTGGAGGTATAGATTTTGACCGCCTGCTTGTCCCGGCGACCTTCGGGGAGGCTCTCCATTTCGTCCGGCCGCATGGGTTGGACAGAGGCCAGGATGACCATCTCGGACTCAGCCCCCGCTACCCAGACCCCGGAGGTGTAGCTCCCTGCCCCCTTCCGGGTTACGGTCAAAGGCGTGCGGAAAGAGGACATCTGTTACCCCCTGATGGTCTCTTCGTGGCTGATGTTCTGGCGCAGTTGCCCGGTGTCGATCAGGGGATTGCTTGATTTCTTCCGGGCGATGGTGGCCGGCGCGTTGGGCGGGTTCTGGATGGCCACGATCTTATTCCGGACCTTGGAGGCCATGTACTCGCCCACCAGGCCCAGGGACTGCTCCACCGTGGAAGTTCCCAGGTGGATCTTGTCCAGCTCCTTATCCACAACCCGGTTGACCTTGTTCCGCTCCTCGTCCGTGGTCGACCGCAGATAGGACCGTTCCGGAATGTCTTCGGTGCCGAACTCGTTGTAGGCGGCAACCTCCACCAGGTCGGTCCCGTCTCCGTAGGGTTCATCGGCGTCGGCCGCCAGGATTCCCACCTTGGTAAAGGACCCCTTGGCCTTGGCCATCTCCCGCTTGATCCGGTCCCAGCCCAGATCCTTGTCAATGACCCCGCTACTCATCGAGGGTGGTCCTGGGCCCGAAGATGCAGCCGTCGCGCAGGACCAGCAGTTCCTGGCCGTAGGAGGTGGCGGACAGGGGGGCCGGGTTGGCGGAGGAGGTCTGGGCGTAGGTCCGGGAAAGATCCCCCTCTTTTTCGCTGGTCACGACACCCCCCAGCCCGTTCCTGCCCCGCATGGTCATCATGTGGGCCGCCAGCAGGGCCACGGCCTGGTCCCGGTTGTCGCCGTAGGCCGTGCCGGTCCTGGCTCCGGCCAGTTCCAGGAACAGGGCCCGGGTGTCCGCGTCCTCGGAGGCCAGCTCCGGGGCCAGGGCAACGAGGATCTGGTCCTGGGTGGCCACCTATTTCTTGTCCTTTTTGGTCTCGGGTTTGGCTTCGGGCTTGGGGGCCTGGGCCTCGCTCACCTGGGCCAGGGCCAGTTCTCCGGAGGCGAAAAGCCGGCTTCCGGCTCCCCTGGCCATCAGGTTGTTGACCTGATCCGCCTGGAGGAACTGTTTCCCCGGCTTGAGCTCCACCCCGGCCAGGGTCCGCTTCTTGCCTTTGTAGATCACCCAGGGCATGGTTACTCCTTTCCGGCCGTGGCCAGCTCCTTGAGCCGGTCCTCGATGGCTGCCTTGACCGTCTTGCGGGCGTCGGCCTTGAGCCAGACCTTGAGCTGGTCCGCGTCGGTGGACTTTTCCACCAGGGCGGTCTTGTCCTTGACGGAGAGATTCTCCACATCCTTGGCCGAGGGAGCCTGGGCAGTGCCCAGGTTCAGGTGGCCGGTCTCCTCCTCTTCAGGCACGGAGTCAACCACCGCCAGGATTCCCAGTTTGACCTGGGCTTTGAAGTGCCTGTTTCCCGCCATGATCTCCAGCTCCTGGTCCGTGACCGTGTTGTATCCCGGAGCCAGGAAGCGGCCGGAGATCCGGTTTACCGACTTTCTCTTGTTTTCGATGATGGGCATTAGATCCCCTCCGCAATGGCTATGGACAACGGCCGGGCAACCAGGAATCCGCCGTAGCGGGACTCGCAGGGCACCTCCCAGGCCAGTCCCTTTTCCTGGGCCGGATGCTGGGTGAACTGCATGGGCAGCTGAATCTCCAGCTTGTCCGGGGACCGGCGGTAGGCCATCATGATGTTGGTGGAGTCTGCCGTTCCGATCAGGGACGGGCTCAGGTCGGCCATCTCGTTGACCTCGATAAAGGTCACTCCAGGGAAGATGCTCTGGAGATGAGCGAGGATGGTGGTCCCGACATAGTCGGATAGCCTGGTCCCGGCGATGTGGGCGTACTCGTCCGGGGGCAGGAGTACCGTGTCGGCCGACTCTACCCCCAGAGTCAAAGACTTGATGCCGTTGATCAAGTCCTTGACATCCTGGATGATCTCGTCCGGAGTCTTAGTGGTCACCCCGGAGACGGGGGCCCACCGGGTATCTCCTCCGTCCCCGTCACCCACGGCGTAGGAGGTGATGTTGGGGTGGTAGATGATCCCCACCACCCCGTGGTTGTCGTCCCCGAACCAGATCAGGTCATCGACCTTGTTCTCGTGGGCCTCACGGGCCGCGTTGGCCTTACGCTGATTCAGGGACCTCCCCGCGTACATGGCCGCCCTGACCTCCTGGTTGGAGATCTTGTAGCCGATCCCGATACCATGGATTTTCTGGACGGTCTCCCTGGCCTTCACGTCGGCCTGGGGCAGGTCGTTGGCGTAGTTGGTGATGATCTGGGCCATGCCCACCCGGTCGTACTCCTCGTAGACAAAGGACTCCACCCCAGGGTTGATCTCGGTTGAGATAGGGAAGAGCTGCTTGCCCTTCCGCTCGGGGTAGTCCTGCTCGTAGGCCTTGGTCTTGACCTGCTCCAACTCGCGAGAGAGGAACGCCGACTCGTTGGCGTCCAGGTTCTCGGAATGAATGACTTCAGGCATTTTTTTGTTCCTCCTCCGCCTTACGGCAGGTTGATCTCCACCACGGCCAGCTCTCCTGCCCCGGCCGAGGTCACGAACCGGGCCCCGCTGACCAGGATGGCCTTGGAAGAATCGGACGATTTGCGGAATTGGCCGGGGTCCTTACCGGTCCCGTTGGCCTTGAACCGCAGGTAGACCGAGTCGTCCGAGGTGACCGCCTCCTCCACCGTGACCCAGATCCGGCCCTTGCGCACGGCGTTGACCATGGAATACTGGGGATAGGTGACGGCTCCGGTGTCCCGGTCCTGGGCCAGCTGATGGGTATGCATGGAGAGGGCGTGCAGGGTGTCGTTGGTCCCGTGGGTCACGCTGGCCGTGGCCGTCCCCTCCCCGCCGTTGGTGACCGCGGCGGTGACCACCAGGTCCACCCCCTCGGTGGCGGTCAGGGTGAGGGTCTTGTCGTCGTCGAACACGGCCGTGGCCACGTCGGACAAGGCGGTCAGGGCAGTCTCCAAAGCCTCCATGACGGCATCGTGGGTAGTGGCGAAGGTCTCGGAAACCTCGGTCCCGTTGACCGTAATCGCCAAGGCGTCGTCGGCGATCAGGTCCGCGCTCACGGCCACGTCAACATCGTTAACCTTAGGCAACCGGCAGGCCTTGTCGACCCCAGCCCACTTGACCAAGCCCAGGCCCAGGCCGATCTCCTCCTGGGCCACCATGCTCTCCACGTATTCCGGGATGCCGTCATAGGACATCCCGGCGTAGCCATTGGCCAGATCACGAGAGTAGGAAGTCTGCATCACTTACCCCCTTCCTTGGGCTCGATGCCCCTGGACCTGTCAAAGGTCCGCTGGACCATCTTGGCCCTGGCGTCCTTGACCGGATCACCGGACTTGCCGTCGTGGCGGGGAGCGGTGGCCCGGCGCTGATCGCCCATGGCCCCCTTGTCCTCGGCCGCGATGCCGGCCAGGACAGAGTCGAACCGCCCGGCCACGTAGTCGGGAGAGGCGTCCTTGAGGGTCTTGGCCATCTCCTCGGCGTTGTCGGCACGGGCCGCGATAATGGCCTTCATCAGGTCGGCGTTGGATTTTGGCAGGTCCTTGAGCTGGTCTTCGGTCAGGACCATCCCGGCCACCTTCTCCAGCTGAACCCGCTCCTGGACGGCCTTGTGGAACTCGTCCCCGTCCATGGTCTTCTGGGCCTTCTTGAGCTTGTCCTCGGCCTCGTCGGCCCGGCCCTTTTCCCGGTCCGCCCGGCCCGTCTCCTCCTTGAGCTTGGCCTGGGCCTCCTCGGCGTCCTTGGTGACCTTGTTAAGGGCCTGGATCACCGGAGCCTCGGCATCGTACTGGACACCGTCGATGGTGACCTTTCTGAGATCAGGCATGCTTGCCTCCTCCTTTTCGATCTCCACCGCGTCGGCGGAGTCCAAATTCAAGCGGGCCGCTTCCCCGGCCCGCGCCCTGTCCACAATGGCCAGGTGGTTGTAACGTATCTCCGTCTGCTTCGCGTCAAACCGCTCCCCCTCCCAGGTGCCGCCGTCCATGACCAGCATCTGCTCATAGCCCAGGGACAGCTCCCGGACCCCGCCCCTGACCGCCTTGATGGCCTCCCGGTCGGTGACCACCAGGGGTACCACCACGAACCGCCCGTCCGGACGCACGTTCTCGCCCACGTGCCCCACCGAGAGCTCCTTGGCGTTCTCGGCCGTGACCAGCCCCTTGGGGTGATCCAGGGTCATGGGGATCATCTTGAGAGAGTCCAGGGAGGCGGCCTTGAAGACTTCGTCCGGGTGGCGCAGTTCCCGGCGAGTGCCTCCGGCCCCGTCGCGGTAGAGGAACACACCCGTCCGGGTGACCACGGCCTCGCCCTTGAGAAACCCCTCCGGGGTCTCCTTGAGCGCACCTATCTTGACCCGGTCGTAGCGGATTACTGGATCAGGCATGTGGGGGATTCCTTTGAGTTGGGAAAAGAAAAACCCCGCCTGGAGGGCAGGGTGATGAAGGAAGTATATGAGGCCTATCTATCGGATTACATTGGGACTCTTTACCAGGGCCCGGTATTGGCCAAGGGACCAGCCACGTTTAGAGAGGATATCGCCTACCTCATCCCAATACTGCTTCAACTCATTATCCCTTATACCACTAGACTTTCTTAGTTTCTTACTGACCACCTTAATTGATTTAACGTCGAGGATGGGCTCATCGTCTGATCCGGTGGTTATCTTTTTCCCGGTCACCTTGTAGCCGTAATCGTAATCCCATACATACCGGAAGAACTTTTCTCGACTGACGGAGAGGCCTTTTTCCGGAGTGTCGTAGATGTGATTAAATGACGGCCTAAGCTCTCCCCGCCTGGCATATTCAATTTCACGGACGTTATCCGTGAAGCGCCAGTATGTGTCGTCAAAGAATTTTTTGCGCTTGAGCCCGTCGTCAATGATTTCCCGTAGTTCTTTGCGGGCGTATTTAATAACATCATCATTTGATGCCGAGGAATATTTCCCGACTGTAATTTCGACCCTACCGTCCGGCAGGACTTCAATTTCATAACCGGATGTGAATTCGGCGGACTTCGAAACAGCGATATTAGCCTCGGGCGGCTGCGCTTCGGGGTCAATTTTGGCTTTTTGAGCCTCATTACTTTTCTTCGTAATCACGGCTTTGGCTGCTTCCTGCTCCTCTGGTTTTTCTGTCTCTGCAGTCCCTTCATTATCCACCCCATCCAGCAAATCGTCCAGTATCGGTTCCGCCTTGCAACGGCACTGAATCTCCTGCTGAGGATGCCCTCCCGGGGGCGGGTCGTCCCAGGAAAAGACCTTGCCTTCCCGCTCCCGGTGCCTGGACCTGACCCGCTCGTCCCGGGAGGTCCGCCAGGTGTAGCGGCTGATTCCCAAGCCCTGCTGGCGCAGCCTGGTCAGCTGCCCGTCCAGCTTGCTTATCTGGTCCCGGGCGATCAGTTCGGCCCGGTTCCTGGGGGCCTGGAACTTCTCCCTGATCTCCTTGGCGATCTCCTCGTGCCGCCGCCCGGCCTGCAGCCCCCGAAGGGTGATGCCCTCGATGTCCTTAAAATGCTGGTCAGGCAGGGACTTGATCAGGGCCACGTTCTGGCGGACGAACCCGTTCAGCTCGGCCTTGAGCCAGGGCTCCCGGACAAAGGGGTCCACGCCGATGGCCGACTTGACCACGGCCTTGAACTCCTTGTCGTTCCACTCCGAGGCCTGCTCGGCGTAGATCCTGGCCAGTCCCTCGGCGTCGGCCTTGCGCTTTTTCTCGAATCCGGTCCTGGCCTTGACGGTCAGTTCCGCCACCTTCTCGGCCCAATCGACCACGTCGTCGGCCCGGAGCGAATCCGGCCGTACCGAGGCGGCCAGTTCGGCCAGCTCCGGGAGGTGGGGCAGGATGTCGGCCTCGATGGCCTGATTCATCTCCTCCACCAGGCCCCACAAGGCCCGGGTGTACTCCCGGGCCACCGAAGCCGGCCACAACCACCGTTTGGGCTTTTTCAGTTTTTTACGGAACTTGCCCGGGCGGTAGTTGGCTCTTCGCTGCCTGATGGCCTGGAGGATCTGCTCATTCGTCGCCATTGTCTTCCGGGGCGGCCCCCGGGTCCTTGTCTGGGTTGGGCTCCTTTTTCAGTCCCGGGTCGATGATCGTCTCCATGGAGTACTTGTCCCCGCCGAACCTGGAGTGGGCCACCTCGGCCGGGTCCAGGACCCCGGTGGCCAGGTAGATGTTGTCCGTGTCGGCCACCAGCTTCCGGAACTCGGCCTCTTCCTTGGCCGAGAGCTGCCACAGGGGGTTAAAGAGGATAGACCAGGCATCCAGCGCCTTACCGTGGAACGGCCCCTGTTTTGCGGCCATGATCAGGGTGACCAGCCGCTCCAGGGGCGGGAGGAGCTTGTCCTCCTGGTCCGACTTGACGTTGTCGTACCAGAACCGGATGTCGGCGTCGCCGGTGGTGTTCATACCGGCTGGGCTTCTGCCCATGAGCAGGGTCACGGGGATGCCGGTCACGGCTGAGACGGCCTCGACGAACCTGTCCAGGAGTTCGGCCAGTCCCGAGACCGAGGAGGCCTGCTTGGTGTACTCCTCGCCCGAGTCCAGGAGGATGGTGTTGATGATGTGCCGAGACTGGTCCATTAGGCCCAGCCGCTTCAGGACCAGGCTCTCGTTTCCCGTCGCGATCAGGTCCTTGAGGTTGTCGATGCCCAGGGTGGCGGTGATGAAGTCCTGGATGATGGAGGCTGTGCCCCCATAGGCCTCGCCCAGGTCCTGGAGCTGCGAGTAGACCGCCTGCAGGACCGAGCCGCCCCAGCCGTTGTTCTGGTTCCGGGTCTCGTCCGTAACCGGCTCCCCGTCCATTTTTAGGGTCCTGGACTCGTGGACCCGGTATGCGGCTCCGGTGATGGGGCTGACCGTGTACCACTCCGGCTCCCCGTACTTGGGCAGGTTGGGATCGTCGTACAAATCCGAGGAGTTCCAGGAGATCTTCCAGCGGTCGTAGACCCGGATGAATTCCACGGACCTGAGCCCGGCCAGATTCAGGGGAGCCTCCAGGCCCTGGCCGTCGTCCAGGCCCAGCACACCCAGGGAGCCGCCGAATAGCCTTGACCAGCGGACCATGTCCCGGTAGGCGGTCTTGGCCTTGAGCCGTTTCAGTTCCTCCAGGCAGAGCCCGTCCGTGTCGCCCTCGATCTCGATCCACTGGCGGGTCATCTCCCTGGCCGGGAGGTTGACGATCCGCCGGGCAAACCCCTCGCCCTCGTACATCTGCCTGAGCTGGACCGGACCCAGGACCGGACCCATGCGGTAGGAGGTGGCGGTCCGCTTGTCCCGGCCGATCATCCCGGCCCCGGTGAGCATATTGGTCCAGCCGTCGGTGCGCTGCTCCAGGGCGTCCAGCCTGGCCCCGTGGTCGCCCTTGCTCACGAACCGGCCCTTGATGTCGCGTGGTTGAGTCATCAGTCAGCCAAAAACGCCTCGTAGTCGATGCCCGTGGGGGCAAAGGTGAGATTCAGGGAATCAAGATCGTCCGGGCTTCGTCCCAGCAGTTTTTTGACTTCATCCTTGGACATGACCTTGATCCTGCCGCCCTTGACCTCGTAGGTGAGTACCAGCAGCTCCTCGATCAGCTCTTCGTTTGGGGGCAGGGCGGCCGAGGGGTCCTTTCGAAGCCACTCCCGGGTCCTCCAGTGGATCTGGTCCCGGAGGATGCCGAACTCGCCTTCCTCGGTCTTTTCCGTGGCCGAGGAAGCCACCATGACCTTGTGGGCCACCAGGCCCTTGCGCCGCAGGTGAGACGCAGCCCCGGCGCCCACCCCGGTGCCGTCCACGTTGACCTTGGAGCCGTTCAGCTCCCGGATGATGACCGCCGCCTTATCCGCGGCCACCAGGGAGTCTATCCCGCCCCATTTTCTGATCCGGCCCACAAAACCGCCCCAGCGGGGGCACAGGGCGTTTTTGTCCTTGCCCTCGTCGGCCACGTCCAGCCCGAATATGGGCTTGGTGTTTCCCGGCGGGATCTCCCCGAACCGGGCCACCATGAAATCCCAACGGACTCGGGCCGCCTGGACCCACTCCTCGGAGATAAGCTGGTTGTCGGCCTGGGCCGGGTAGCGCCCCAGGGTCATGTAGTCGAAAGAGGGGTCCGTGATCTTCCGCCACCCCCCGGGCAGGGGGGGATAATCCAGATTGGTGGCCGGGTTTGTGGTGGTGGTCCCTACCAGAAAATCGGGCACCTGGAAGCAGTTCTTGTCCGGCTCCTCCTCCGGGGCCAGGGCCCTGGTCCACTGATTGATCCTGCGAACCGTGGTTTCCCTGGTCACCGCGCCTGGGATCAGATCCTCTCCGGTGATCACATTGGGGTGATCAAGGGCGGACAACTCCACCACGTTGCCCGAGCCGTCCCGCTCCATGCGGTAGGCCCGGCCCCGCCTGGCTCGGGGGTTCATCATCACCAGCAGCCGGGCAAATCCACCCGACATGCAAGACTCGATGCCCTTGTAGACCTCCTCGGGTACGGCGTCGCCCTCGTCCACGATGAACAGCAGGTGCGGCGCGTGCTTGCCCGAGAAGCGGGCCTCTCGCTCGGCTGAGGTCCCGGATGCGGGGATGGTCACCCCGGTTATGAACGACTGAGGGTTGCGTTGGATGTGCAGGTCTTGGGCCTTGTGGCCCGAGAATAGATCCGGGTATTTGACCAGCATGCCGCCGATCTCGCCCCAGAGCAGCCTTCGCAGGTTGGCCTCGGGTGGGGCGGCCGCCGTGTAGACCTGGGCGTCCTGGTACCGGGTGTAAAAGCCCACCGCCACCCGGGCCGCGCCCCAGGTCTTGCCCACCGCGTTGGCCGATTTGGCCAGGGTGACCGGGTTACGGTCCACGCTGTCGAGGATGGCCTCGATGCCCGGAGTCAGGATCTCATTAAGCACCTCCCGGACAAAGGCCACCGAGGAGGAGCGGATAAGGTGGTTATCCCTTTCCCGGCTCCTGACCCTCTCCCGGAGACGCTCCATCAACTGGAGCTTCGCCTCCAGGGGCCATCTCCGCCAATCCTCTGGCAGCGCCGATGAGGCCTTCGATGGCGGCGTCAATCTCATCAATGCTCAACTTTAAGGGGGCGTCCAGGCCCATTAACTTGCAACGCTTCTCGATGGCCTGGAGGATGACCTGGGGGAAACGAGGGTCTCCGGCCAGGTCCTCTGTCCTGACTGTGGTCTCCTGCCCATTCTTGCCGCCCTCCCTGGTGGTGGTGGTCACGGCCTGGCCGATAGACCTCTTCCAGCCCTCCCAAGCCTCCCGCTCGATCAATCCCAGCTTGGCCAGCTCCTGGCCCTTAAGGGTAGCGATGTCCCCGATAACTGCTTGCCTAAACCTCTCCTCAATCGTCTTTATGTCGTTGCCGATGGTCCGCCGGGTAAGGAAGTTTTCCGGGGTCACCCCGAAATCAACGGCCTTGTCCTGGTAGAACTCCTCCCCGATGATCCTGGCGATCTGCTCATGAGTGTGGCCCTGTAGGTACAGCTCGGAGATCCGGGCCAGATCCCGCTCCCGCTCGTGCTTTTTTCGCCTTGGTCCGCGCAATGGAAAATCCCTGGGGGAAAACTACTCCCCCTCCCGCCAGACCAGAATCCGGTCCGGCTTCCTCCGACCCTTCTTAATCCCAACGTTGTTGCGGAACCTGGCCATCTTCCAGAACGAGCCCGTGTATCCTCCGGCCCTGCGGTGCCCGAATATCTCCGGACGGCCCACTTCCTGGGCCATCACCGCCATTATGTCCGCCTGGGTGGAAGCCATGGGTACCTCGTGGTGGTTTAGGGAATCCACCTGGTTAATTTTTTCCAACAAAAAAGAGGAATTAATTAACCCGGGATATTTTGGTGGCTGGGGCGGGAATCGAACCCGCATATCCCGGCTTATGAGACCGGTGAGTCACCAATACTCTACCCAGCATCAGCTTTTGATGGGTGGGGCCAGGCCCATTACCAGCCCGGCCCCGGGGTTGGGTCAGCCCCTGAAGGAGAGATGCTTTCCCAACAAAAAACCGCCCCGGAATGGGGCGGCCGTTTATTGGCAGATATAGTAGCTTGACCAAAAAGTGGCACAATCCAGGGGGGTCGTCAAGCGGGCATAACGGGCGAAACATAAGAAAGCGGGCATAACGGGCGAAACGGGCGCTCATTTAGTCCTCTGGGCGCTCTTTTACTGCCTCTTTGGGAATCCGCCACTGACCCCCCGGCGTCTTATACCCCTGTATTTTCCCGTCACTGATCCACTTTCTGACCGTACTTGGGTCCACCTTGAACAGCCTTGCCACCTGGTAGGTGTCGTAATCCTTCCCGCTCACGCGACCTCCCTTTCCCCCACAAGCCCCCGCCTGTGCATCTCCTTGCCCAACTTGGTGGCGGCCCGGTGCCAGACCCGGGCCAGCCTTTGGTCCGGCTTCTGCCCGGGGTCGTTGATCATCGAGTCCACGGCCCGTTTTTCCTGGTCGGTCAGGGTGTCCTCCACCACCCGGTCCACCGAGAGATAGGTGGCCAGGATCTCCTCCCGCAGCGGCATGCTCCCGTCCGATTCCCGGGGCTCCGGATTGATGGCCATGCCCGACCGCATGGCCTCCTGCCACCGCCGCCAGTACATCAGGGCTGCGGTCACGGAAGGAAAGAGGGAATCCCTCACGCCGCCTCCTCCCGGAACATCCCAATAAGCACCTTAGCCGCCTCTTGCGCCGTTTTCTCTCCGGACGCCACCTCAGCAACGTAGCTCTCTCGTAGCGCTGTCTCCACGACCAAGGCCTTAGCCACCCTCAACCCCTGATCCCCGGCCCGGGTAAGGCATGACCAGATCGCCATCCTGGCCCGGCCCTCGGCAAGCTCCTTTGATCCCCGTGGCGGCAGCGGGCTAACCTCTTCAGCCGTTCCCGTGGGCCGACTGCCCCGGAAGACCACCCCAGCCCGTTCCGCAGATTTCCTAATCTGAGCCGGTTTGGGTAGCTTGGACCAGTCCCGGATACACTGCTTGGCCACCCGGTGGGCGTCATGGTCGCGGATGTCTTCCAGTGCCTCCAGGTAGTGCTCCCACTCCCGGTCCGGTATCGGCTCCTTGATCAGGATGTCTATCCCGGCCATGAAGTCGCTAAGCCCCTGCCTGGTCACAGCGGCCTTACCAGCCTGAGCGGGATGGGCTGCCGGGTCTCGATCCTGGCCGGTTCTCCCGAGTGGAGCCCCGGCAAGGTTCGCCGCTCCAGGTTGGGCCTCTGACTCATGACCTGGTAAGTGGCCAGGAACTCCCGCCTCCGGTGGGGCAGATCGTCTGTCCTCCAGAGGCATGCCGCCACCCATCCGCCCAGTGATTCCACCGTTGCCGAGATGGCCGGGTCGTCAAACTCGATGCTTCGGTACTGGCCGTACTCCCGGATCGCCCGGTTGAGCTTTTCCCAGACCGTGAGGGCCAGGGCCTCTTGATCGTCCTGGATCATCTCCAGCAGCTCCGCCGGACGGGGGAAGAATTTGAGTTTCCGGGCGGCGGTCTGACAGGCCTTTTCGAATTGGTCGTCAGTGAGGTCGGATAGCGTCTCCCAGTACAGATCCATCAGGCTTTGGGGAACGTCCTTATCAAAAAGAGCGCCAAGGCCGGTTATGTTTTTCGCGAAACGTTCATATTTCTGCATTACCTGCTCTCCCTTTTCTTGCTCTCGATCCACGCCTTTGCGTTTTCTATGTTCCGCTCCGTCTTTGGGGAGAACTTTCGGAGGCCAGCCCTCCCCGGCTGTTTTCTCCACTCGTCCTTCCACCTGGCCCCGTTCAGGTAGGTGGACGGGTGAGGAATGAATTGCCCTCCGTCCTCAACCCATTTGGGGTCATCCCTGGCCCTGGCCGTTAGGTCGGTGATAATCTCGGCCTGGAGGGCTGGATCCGGCTTGAGCTTGTTCCAGCCCTTGACCGCAGCCTGTCTGGCCACCCTTCGAGGGTAGGCGCCCCAGAATTTTTCGAACCCGCCTGGATCGTAATCCCCAACTTTTCGTTTTTTCATTTTGACATTTTGGAGATTGGTCCTGTTCCCCCCTTCAAGGGGGGTAAGGGGGGTTCCCCTATTGTCTTTAGAAGTAGAAGATGAAGATGAAGAAGAAGAAGGGGGCGTGACATCTGGGGGACAACTCTGTTTCTCTCTCTGTCTTTGCTTACGCAACCTGGCGTTTTCTCTTTCTAAAAACTCCTTGTGCATGCGCCTGTTTATAAGCGTGACATCGTCGTGACCTTTTGTGACATCACCGAATCCAAACTCCTCCATCTCCTCCAGAAACTCCAAAAACTCATCTTCTGAAACTCCCACCAGGCGAGACAAGCGCTTAACCGATCCGCTGAGTTTTCCCTTTTCCGGCGATTCCCACATGTAGCATAGAAAATCGATCCAGATCCCCCTCGTGGCCGGTGAGCACATCCGCAGTTGGGTATCACTCAACCAGTCGCTCGGGTAGAACTGGAATGCTGGGGCCTTACCCATTGCCTTTCAACTCCTCCAATGCCTTCCTCAACTCCTTTCCCCCCAACCGCCTGAACAGGATCACCCACAGCTCAGGGTTCAGCTCCCAAGCCCCAAGCCCGTGCAGGCTCTCCCAAAGCTCCCGGAATTCAGCAACGGAACTGACCCCCTCGGCCCGGGCGTCAGACTCGGTGATATCCTGGAGGCGTTCGGCGCGGATATCCTCCACTTCCAGGATGGTTCGGCAGGCCCATTTCGGCATGTGGATACTTGGGAGCCAGCGGTCCCGATAGACCTCCACCGCCTCAAGGGAGTAATCCGACATCAGTCTGATGTGGTCCTTTAGGTCGGCTATGGAATCATGCCCGTCGGCGCGATAGGCGGCTATGCCGTCGGAAAATGCCGAGAAGGATCGTCCGTCTGGACGCCTGACATAATTGACGGTTTGATATTTCGCAAATTGTTCACGTACCCACAGCCGGTCGCCCGGCTTGAGCTTCCCCCATCCGGGGCTTGTTCGCCTGGTCTGGGTCTTGCGGTCCAGGGCCATGACCATGGGCGTCGAAAAAAGTATCGGATGATATTTCATGTCAACCTCCTTATCCTTTCCCGAAAAGTGCGCCGCGCATACGCCGCCACCAACGGGGCCACTCCGTTTCCGAGAGCTCGAAGCCGGTCAATCCGACAGGGAACCCCATGAGCCAGGCCATTCACGCCGCCTCCCCGAAATTATCCCTCAGCCCCTTGAGCCCGATCCGGGCCAGGACATAGGCGTCAGTCTCGTCCGTGGTCTTGAACTCCATGCCCCATCTCTCCTTGACCGCTGCGGCCACCACCGGCTTCTTGGCGTTGCCCTTGCCTGCAGCGAATTGCTTAAGGCGGGCCGGGGTGACTATCCATAATTGGCCCTTAGGCACGCTGTCGCCAATTTCCAATCGATATCTCAGGACGTAAAAGAGACCGGCTATTTCCATGGCTGATCTACCGTGTCCCCCGTAAGAAACGGGCTGTTCTATAACAATCAGGATGGGGGGGGCGAATCTTCGGCAGACGGACAGAACCCGATCGGATATGTAGCTGAGACGCAGCACGATTCCACCGTCCGCCACGTGCCGATTTGGCTTGGTCTTGATCGCCTCATGGTGGAGGGTCTCCCCGGTGCCGGAGAGGACTACCAGGCCGGTGGAGGTCAGGGAGGGGTCTATGCCCAGGATAGTGGTCATAAAAAGAACCGCCCCATATCGCCAAGGTAAAGCCAACGGCCGGGGTAATCGGCGTCTGCGAAATCGTCCCACTGATAATCTTTAGTGGCCAGCATTGATGTTGAAATACGCACGTCTTCTGGATTGAATTCCAGATAGTAGACCTGCTCAAAGGATACACCAGGTTCCCACTCTTCTTGATATAGCCACCACCCCTCTTTGTCTGGCTCGTCTTGAGGTGGACCATTGAGCGGCCCAAGAATTTCCAGCGCTCCCGCCAGCCTTATTTTCAGGGATTCAGCCTCTGACTCTAAAAACGATTTTTCGTCCCTGAAGTGGGACGGCCCCTTCCCTCTCATACTCAATCCTCCATGGGCCTGGACGCCAGCCAGTCCCGGTAAACCTGGCAGTCGTCGCAGCTGTCGCCGTCGTGAGCGCACACGTCGTCATGCCCCGTGTCGTAGGTCCGGGGCAGGCCGCAGCGGGACCAATAGCTGGGGGATTTGGGGTCTGGAAGGGTGCTGGAATTAGAACGCACAAAATCCACGCCGATTACCTCCTTTTGGAGGTCAGCGCGGACAGGAGAGATTTTTAGTGCGACAACCAGGGGTTATCGCCGGTTGGCTGCACTTAGGGCGGAATCGGTGGGGGCCGCCGCCCAGGGTGCTGATGTAATGCTTACACACTCCCGCCTGGGTTGTCAAGCCCCGGAGTAAGAAATGAGTCAAGCGAAAAAAAAGTGTATTTTTTCCTTGGCAATCCCGCCGATGCAGGCGGATATGTAGTTATGGATAACGGAGTTAACCAAAGCAAGGAGGCCACGGTGGAAAGAATCAGTTACGGCAGCAACAAACAAATCGAGTGGGCCACCAAGATCAGAGACGAGAGGCTGGCCGAATTGAACACCGGGATGGAGCGGGCCAGGAACCATTACAACATCGACGCCGACGGCAACTCCAGCCACCCCAACTGGGAGCGGGACAAGGGAGCCGAATTCTGGGCGCTCATGCTGGAAATCAAGGCCGAGTGGGAGACCGAGCGGTTGGACGCCTCCTGGTGGATCGACCGTGGCCGTAATCTCCACTACGTCAACGAGATCAAGCGCCGCTTGGCCGCCAAATAACCACGGACAAAAACCCAACCGCCCCGGCTCCGGCCGGGGCAAAGGAGATAAAAATGAGAGTCTACATCGACAGCGACAACGGCACCCGGTACCTGGAGGTCGAGGCCGAGTACATCCAGACCGAGGACAGCGGCGCGGTCTACGCCTGGATCGGCCAGGCCGAGGTGGACCGGGCCCGGAAGCATTTTGGCGAGACGGAGACGGTGTTTGAGGTGGAGGAGGGCGGCCACCTCTACCTCATTGCCGAACGCATTGACGGGGGCGGGGAATACGAGGGCGAGGACGTGGAGCTGGACATAATTCGGCCCGTGTCCCTCACCGTCACCGCCGCGGCCGCCCATGTGGGCAGGAGCACGCGGACCATCCGCGACTGGATCCGCCATCCCACCAACCCCCTCCCGGCCCAGCAGCCCACCCCGGGCGGGCCGTACCTGATCAACATGGCCGACCTGGAGGCCTACCGGCCCACACCTGCGGGCGCACCGGGCGGACCCATCCGGTCCGGCAAATACGAGTACTGGCGCGGCAATGAGGCCTCCGGCCGCTGGACCTACTACGTCCTGCGGCGCGGAGACGCCCAAGCCCGGGAGCTCCTGGACCGGTACGTCCGGGACGCGGAGCAGACCACCCGGGCCCAGACCATCGCCGACGGCATCCGGGACCACTTCCACCTGGGCCTCCAGTCCACCCTGTACTCCAGCATCGAGGCGGAGCGGTTGCTCAGCCAGGGCGGAGCCACCGACTCCACCAAAATCGAGGCCTGCGCCCAGGACACCCGCGACTGGCTGGATCTGCAGGAGCAGATGTTGCGCGACCAGGGCCCGGTGGAGTAGGATCAGGCCATGGACACCCTCTCCTCTCTCCTGGCGCGCCTCCGCAAATCCGACCCCAAACGGTGGGCCCAGGCCATGGCCGCCCCGGGCCTGGAGCCTGCCGCCCGCCTGATCCTGGAGCAGCTCCCGGACATGGGCCCCATGGCCGCCAACGTGGCCGCCCTCTACCGGACCTGGTGGGCCTCCCCGCGCCGCTCGGTCTGGCGGCTCAGCCCGGAGACCGTGGCCCGGGTCCGGGACACCGGGATCAGCTACCTCCCGCCCATCCCCCCGGCCTCCTGGTCCGGAGCGGCCCTGATGATCGAGAGCGCGGACGGCTCGCCCCTGGTGGGCGCTGATTTTTCCCTCGGCCTCTACCAGATCGAGGATCAACAGGGCGTCCCCCGCTATTTTGTGGTCGCGTTCGATGTCCACGGGTCCGGGTTTTCCGAGTCGATCCGCTCCGACCTGGGCGCGGTCAACGACCGCCTGGCCCGGGAGGGCCTGCTCCTGGAGGGCGCGGTCCTGACCGCCGACGACCCGGCCGAAATTTTCGCCGGGGTCCGGGCCCCCTCCCTGTCCGAGCAGGAGAGGGTTTTGGAGGCGGTCCGGTTCGCCTTTGCCTTTTCTTTTTACGCAGCAAATCCGGGGGATTGGAGCACTATGCAGATCAGCGCCGGGCCGCCCCTGCGCCAGGGCCGGAAAAATCGGGTGGTCAAACGTGACGGCCGGCCGGTCCCGCCGTGGACCTACCGGGGCTTAGAGTTCCCGGCCCCGGCCAGAGAGGCCGGGGAGGCGAGGCCCCTGGAGACCGAGGGCCTGGTCCTCTCGCCCACCGTGGTCCGGGCCCACTGGCGGAGGCTCCCGGGAGAGGACGAGCGCGTGATTCTGATCCCGGCCCACGCCTCCCGGAGGTGGAAACGGGACGACCGGCCGGAGAAAAAATCAGGGTGTGATCTACCAAACCCCACCTCACTTCATGAGGCGGGGTTGTCCCTCTCCTTGAGCACGCTCTGGTCGTACACCTGGTTCCACTCCTCCAGCGTCCGGCAGCTGGCCACGACCCTCTCTCCTACAACAGATATCAGGCACATCCGGCCCTTGTACTCCAGGTCCGTGGTCTCGCCCAGACCCACGGTCAGGCCCTGGCCGGTCTCGATGTTGGGTTTCTTGATCTCCGGCTCACGGATGAAGAATCGCCTGGCCAGGAGGATCTGGTAAACCTCCCGGATCTCGTCGTCGGTCAGGTTGGTCCGCCAGGTGAGGGGGACGTCCGGGAGGGTCACCTCGGAGCGGAATCCGGCCTTGGGGTCAAAGGTCATTTGCTTCTCCTCCATTTCCACGGCGGGACCGGGTTCGGCAGCGACCACAGCCCCAGGCCCTTGCGCCGGGCCTGCTCCTGGGCCTCCCTGCAGGCCCCGCAGCCGGGCGCGTAGCGTTCGTACCACCAGGCCCGACCCGTCTCCAGGAGGAGCATGTTGACGCTCTGGCCGGCCGGGATCACCTCAGCCACCACCCGGCCGTGACGGTCCACGTCCTGGGCCGCCACCTGGACTCGTTTGCCCCGCAGTTGCTCCCGCAGGCCAGCCTTGGCCCGCTTGCCCCAGGGCTGATTCCACTCCGGGGCGTCGACCCAGGCCAGGCGGATCTCCACCGGGGTCCGGCCCCGCATGACCACCAGACTGTCGCCGTCCACCACCTTGACCACCTCGCCCCACCAGGCCTGGCCGGCCAGGGCAGGGGAGGCTAAGGCCAGGAGGAGGCAGAGGAGGAGTAAAACCTTCTTGGTTTTATACAACGTCAAACCGGATATTGTAATTATCCCACAGGGATTTAACAAGGGACTGCTCTTTGACCCCGCTGCTTGCGCTTAAGATGTCCCTTGAATCAGTAGTATCAACGAAAAGATATAGGACGAAATCAAATTGAGTGGCATAAACTATGGCTTGACCTATACCGGCCCTTATTTCCGCCCCCGTGTACCCTTTTTTGATCTCAATCGCCACCCGGCACCCGTCCGGTAGATCGAGAACAGCATCGGGCCTGTGATTTGTAGCCATAAAGGGAAAGTTGTTGACTGTTGTGATGGTCTTTTTTTCCCAATGGAAATGGTTCTTTACCCATTCAGTACTCTTTTTGTCTGAATATCTAAAGGAATTGGCAATGGCCCCTGGCAGCTTGTTTTCTTCCAGTTCCAGGAAAATACTTTTCTGAATCTGACCGGCAGTATCTCTGTCCCGGCTAACATAATCACTGAATATATTGTTTCCTTTCATAAATTCTATAACGGTTTCCAGGAAAAGGGCCCGCTTTTCAGATTTAACTGTAAGCTTCATTTTACTTTGATCCCCCTTTAGGTTCAAAAATCCGTATAACCATGAAGCCGCTTATGTTTTTTAGGGCATAAACAGTGGCTATCCTGGAGATGACCAATTCACACTTGCCCCGCTTATCGAGGGTAATATTTTTGCCGAGGGGAAAAGGTTGCCCGTCAACATAAGCGCTGGCCACACCGATCGCCGCCGGTTCCGACTCGTCGTTATTGACGTAAACAGTCACCTTGATGCTATCCGAGTCTATCTTGCCAATGAATTTACCTCGAATATCCTTTGCAAGTGTTTGATATGCCTCTTCGGAGATCCCTAAACCTACCGCCGTCAAATTGTGTTTCTCCCGGTGGTCCACCACGGCGAAAGATATTAAATCGCTGCCGAAAGAATGTTCCTTGTCTATGTTGTATAGGGTCAGTTGGATGTCGGCAGCAACATATGTCTCCATCCCTTGCTCTATAACTCGTAAATTTTTGACGCCCTTAAAGTGAGCCTTGAGCAAACCCTCTATTTTGGCTTGGTCTCTATTGAAAGTGGTTTTGGAGGGTATTTCGAACTTTAACAGTCCATTCAGATCCAGTGGCTTTCCCCCATCCCGAACTGTCTTTATGTCGGAGATAAACAGGTCGGTACTAACGTTGACTTTGCAGCCGACCAAGAAAATAGCCAATCCAAGCCCTACCACGATAACCAGCAGCCGTCGCATATCGCCCTCCGCTAGGTATTAATTCCACAATAAATACATATCACCACTAACGCGAGAAGCGGTCAATATCAATTATCTGCGATTGTCCCTGTTTGACAAAGGGCCGGTTTATTCTCGGAGATGATGGTTGTTTAGGAAGCGACGATACGTTTAACGGAAACAATAAATACAAGCCATGGCACAAATCGTCAATAAGTTGATATTGCAGCAAGTTGGAATGGAGGTTGAAATGGGCCAGGTTTTACCCTTTCGTTCGCGTGCGCTCCTTTCGGATTCGGTTTTGGCGGTTGCCCGGATCCTTAATCACGTCCCGTGCGGCCTCGACCTGTTTTGGGATGTCTTCATCATCGAGAACAGCTTCAGCCCCGCATTTGGGACACACCGCGGTCATCTTGCCCTCTCGCCATTCGGTGAGTGGATCAGGGCCAACCCACGAGCATTCCTTGCATCGTACTCTCCGCTGGGGCTTACCGACTCCGGCCATGACTGACATGTGGAAGAACCGGACGTTGTGAGTCAGGGCTTCGGCCCCCGGGCCTCCCGATTCCAAGACGGTCCGGGCCTGGTCCAGCAGATCCCGGACCTCCCGGGAGGGGCCGGGGTCTATCTGCTCTTCTACAGATGTTTCTCCAAAAAACCAGCCGATTTCTTTTTTGAATTCACGCGCCAATTCCGCCAACAAAGAAGCTTTCGGTTCTGCCGTGCCTGCCAGATAACGGCCTATCTGCGGTTGAGATACCCCAATCCGGGCAGACAAGCCTTTCTGATCAAGGCCATTTTCGGCCATAACCTCTTGTAATTTAATTGCGAATACTTTTTTGAATAAAAACACTTGACACCGTATTCATCTATGAATACTGTAAGGTTACCTTGATCATAACGGGAGTGTAGCCGATGGCCGAAAAAACCGCAACCGCCAAGCTTCTGGCCCACATCCGGGTGTCTCCGGAAGAAAAGAAAACCCTGGCCCGAGCTGCGGAGATCACCAGTCAACCCATGGCCACCTTTGTCCGGTCGATCGCCGTCCAGGAGGCCCGAAAGATCGTGGCTGATCAGGACAGTGAGCCGAGGGAGGCCGCATGACCTTCTGCCGCCTCATTCTTCGCCCCCTCCTGGGCTTCCTTCTGGCGGCGGCGCTGGCGGCCGGGCTGGCTCTGGCCTGGATGCACACCCTTCCCACAACAGGGGCTGCCGGGGAGGCCTGGAGGATGGGCGGGGCTCCACTCTGGCCCGTTCCCGGGGCCGACCGTACAGATACGAGAGCCGAGTCCAAGGGTCCATACCTTAAAAATTGCGCAAAACACGTCCGCAATCCACACCAAGAGAACAGGGGAGATTGTAAGCAATGAGCGACCTGTCGGGAGTGCTGAAAGAGGTCCTGGTCTACACCGGCAAAGGCGACCGGGTGGCCAAGGTGGCCGACCTGGCCGGGGTGGCCAGGGAGACGGTCTCGGCCCAATACGATAAGCGGTGTAACCCCTCTGTTGAGGTGGTGGCCGCGGCCTTCGCCGTTACCGGAGACGAGAGGCTCCGCAGAGCTCTGACCCCACCCGGATACAGGATCGTGGTGGATCAGGCACAGGTCAACCCCACCAAACCCCTGGCCGAAGAGCTCAACGACGTGCTCCCGGACCTGGGACGGTGGGCCGAGGCCATCCAGACCAAGGGATGTGATCCGGGCGAGGCGGACACGCTCAAACAGGAGCTGATCCGGGAGATCGAGGAAGCACAGGCTGCGTTCCACCAGGCGGCCGGCCAGGACCGGACCCTGAAGGCCGTAGGCAGATGACCAAACCCTCCGCCGATCTGCCGAGTGGGGGCCGGGCAAGCGGCGGGGGCAAGCATCAGGTTGGCGCGGACGGGAGAGATCGAATGAAAGAGCAATTTCAACTGCAGTTTCAGCCTTCCTTGAGGGAGAAGGTCCGGGATCTCGGGCCAGGCCTGGCGGCCATGCTTGGAATCTGGGCCGGGATCGTCTGGCTGGTCGTCGGGTGAGAGGGGAGGGCGCGATGGTCGATATCAGCATATTTAAGCGGGGCATCTGGAAGACGGCCGGGAAGTGCCCGGTCTGCAGGAAAAGGAAGGTCTGGTCCCGCCGGGACACCCAGGCGGCCTACTGCTGGGCCTGCGGATGGAACCGGAATTTGGAAAGGACCACCCCGGCGCCGGAGCCGACCCTGGCTTCGTGTGCCAACTGAAGGAGGAGGGAGAGATGAGGCCCATACCTGTGGATCAGGATACACCTCACAACTGTACCAGAGCCGCCGTCGCAACCCTATTCGGCATAACGCTTCAGGATGTTCCGGATCTTCCCCAAAACGAAACATGGGGAGACGTTCTTAATGAATGGCTCTCACGATTTGGCTTCCAAATAATCAATATTCATTATCCCCACAATAACCCTGAGTTTGTGCCCCGTGGATATTGCCTTGTAAGCGGACCGGCGGCACGGGGCTTTGACCATATGGTCGTCTACCACAACGGGGAATTATTCCACGATCCGCACTCTTCCCGCGTAGGCCTCAAGGAGGAGGAGCTGATTCATTTGATCGTTCCGCTCTCGTATTTTGGGGCGGCCAATTAAAAACGAACCCCCGACCGTTGCAGCGGCCAGGGGCTCTAAAGAAAGGAGGCATCGATGGAAACCTCAAGTCCCAAACTACCCACAAAAATCCGTCCTGTCAACCCCCTACGCGGCCGAGACCTCTACGTGGTCGAGACCAGGGACCACGAGACCGGCAAAATTAGGCGGACAACCAACCCGATCGGCAGGCGGCGGGCGTGGGCGAAGGTGACAGACCTCGCAACTCCCGGCGATCCACCGCCCGAACTGGTTTGGGTCTGCTACGAGGGCGAAATTGCCCATCCCGTGGCCCTAAATACCGGCGTCCTTTGGCCGGACCCCAAGGAGGCGGCGTGAATAAGTACCTTCGCCACGCCGGGAATCCGCCCATGTGGTTGCTGTCTCGGCGGAATGATCCACAGGAGGACCAGGGCGAAGTTGAGGCCGAAATTGCCAAGTACCTGGACGCCGAAGATGAGCTTTATCACCGTGCCGATCAGGCGTGGTCTGCGAGAGGGGAGAAGTGATGACCTGCGCCACCTGCGCTCACTGCAAGCTTGATAACGTTCTATGGGACCGGGAGTTCTGTCCGGTCTGGAATAAGCATATTGACGGCGACGATCCAGCCTGTCGCCACTACGAGCCCGACCACGGCGAGGTGGTTATCACCCAGGAGATGGCCCTGGCCATGGTGGTAGGGGCGGGGAGGTAGAGGTGGACAAGTTCGGACTTTACCAAGTTCAGGAGCTGCCGGACGAAGAGTTCCTGAGCGGCGATCCTGAGGAAGAGGAGAAGAAAGATGAAGGTTGAAAGAATCAGGGTTCAGAACATCAAGGGCGTTCGGCTGGTGGATATTGTGGCCGATCCCTTCATGAACGAGTTGGCTGGGAAGAATGGGGCCGGGAAGTCCACCATGATCGACTCCATCCAGTATGCCCTGGGCGGGGCCAAGGCCGTGGCCAGGATGCCGGTTTCCAAGGGCCGGGACAGCGGACAGATCTCCCTGGAGACGGATAATCTGATCGTCACCCGGATGTTCAGCCCGGATGCCCCCAAGGGCAAACTGAAGATTATCGGCAAGGACGGTGGCAAGTACGGCCAGGGTCACCTGGACACTTACCTGGGCGACTTCACCTTCGACCCCCTGGCGTTCGTCGGCATGAAGCCCGCCGACCAGGTCCAGATCATTAAGGAGATGATCGACCCCGGTTTGCTGGGGGAATTGAACGAGACAGAGGCCGAGCTGGCCAAGCTCATGGAGGACCGGCTCCTGGCCGGCCGCGCCGTCAAGAACGCCGGGATTCCCGAAAAACCGGAAGCGGCCGAGTATGTGGACGTGTCCGCCCTGTCGGCCGAGCTTCAGGAGATCATGGACTTCAACGCCCAACAGGACGCCCGGACCCAGAAGAGGGCCGACCTGGCCGAGAGGGGTAGGCGCAAGAAGGCCGAGATCGAGCGGCTGAAGCAGGAGCTGGCCGCGCTCAAGGTGGATTACGAGGCCACTCCCGAGCCTGAGCAGCACAAGCCAGCCGATGAAATCAAGGCCAAGATTAGGGATGCCGAGGAGATCAACCGCAAGGCCACGGCCTGGGACGTCTATGTCCGGGACGCCGAGAAGTACGAAAAATTGCGGGACCAGCACGAGGCCCTGGACGAAGACGTCAAGGAGCTGCAGCGCAAGATAAAGGCCCTGCTGGATTCCAGCCAGATCCCCATCCGGGGAGTCCAGTTCACCTCCGAGGGCGTGTTCGTCAACGGCATTCCCTTTGACCAGTTGTCCAGCGCAGAACAACTCAAGATCAGCTCCGAGATCGGCATGGCCAAGAACCCGGAGTTCAGGGTCATGTTCCTCAAAAACGGATCCCTGCTGGACGACGACTCCTATGCGTTCATGAAATCTCTGGCCATGGAACACGGCTATCAGCTCTGGGTTGAGAGGGTGGGGGAGGGTTCGCCCGATGCGATCCTGATTGAGGCGGGTGAGGTGGCTGAAACCAAGAAGGAGGCGGCGTGATGGAAAGCAACAAAACTTCGACCGTAATCGACAGCAACCAGGTTCCTGCGCCGGTTGACCCGGTGGCCACGGCCATGACCCCTGACTCCGTGGTCAGACAGGTCGGCCTGGTTCAGGACGTGATGAAGCGAGTCATGCACAAGGGGACTCACTACGACACCATTCCGGGGACCCAGAACCCGACCCTGCTTAAACCCGGAGCGGAAAAGCTCTCCATGACCTTCCGATTCGCCCCGTCCTACAAGATCACCCGGAACGACATGCCCGACGGTCACCGGGAATATGAGGTGGTCTGCGACATCCGGTCCATCGACTCGGAAAAATTCTTAGGCTCTGGTGTGGGCTCGGCCACGACCATGGAGCGGAAATACCGCTATCGGGCCGAGAACACCGGCCGGGATGTCCCGAACAACTACTGGCAGACGAGAGACCCGGAGCTCCTGGGAGGCTCCCGATTCAAGGCCCAGAAGAGGGGCAAGGCTTGGGTCATCGTGGAACAGGTGGAACACGACAACCCCGCCGATTACTACAACACGGTTCTCAAGATGGCCAAGAAGAGGGCCTTCGTGGACGCGGTCCTAACCGTAACCGCAGCCTCGGACATCTTCACCCAGGACGTCGAAGATCTGGAACCGGAGGTCCCCGCCCCCCCAAGCGACCGGGCCGAGAAAACCAAACCAGTCCAGGGCCAGCAGTCCAAGAAAAACGGCCAAGCCCTTACCGAGGCCGAATGGGCCACCTTCAATGACAAGATGGGTGAACTCGGATTCACCAACCCTGGCCGGGTGCTTGTGCTTCTCAACAAGGCCAAATTCGGCCTCAAGTCCCCGGAAGACCTGACCCGGGATCGGCTCAAGGAGGCCTACGAAGTTCTGGAGAAGGCGGCGGGAGAACAGCCCTCGGCCGATGGCGGGGACATGTTCGATGGGGGCAAAGATGACGACATCCCCTGGTAGCGCCACCACCCCCCGCACACGGCAGGACCGCTGGGTCTATTGCTGGACGGGCGATGTGCTACTGGGATCGGTCGCCCTACCCAGCCTGGAGGTCGCCCTGGAGGAATTCGATTCGCGCGGTGGGGGCCTCTGCATCCTGGACGAGGAGCCCCACATCGCCTACATCCGTCCTGGCCACCCCAACTCGGTGGCCAATCCCGAGAAGATGACCAGGCGGATGCTTGAGCGGTCAGGGCGGACCAGGGAAGGGAAGTGGGAAATTAAGGAGATGGAGTGATGAAACGCCTATGGATCAACCCCGAGAAGGGGGAGTACAGAGATATTGGCGGGTGCCACGAGTGTGTTTCTACCCAAACGGGGACCCACGCATTTACTTGTCCTTTTCAGGGGAGGTCGGGATGGGACTACGAGGTTTTCACATTCTGCCCCCTTGAAAACGCCCCCGAGCCAAAATACGACAAAATCATAGCCGCCGCCAAAGAATTTGCTCGGAATGTGCCGGACCTGGGGTTCACCCCAGAACAGGCGGCTCGGGCTATCGTTAAATATTTGGAGGATAAAAAATGAACCCCAACATCAAACGCAAGACCATCACCTACGACCATACCCGGGAGCTGAGCGAGGAGGCCAAGGCCGGGCTCATGGACAAGGTCTCCCGGCTGGAAAAAGATAAATATCTTGCCGAGATCGAGAAGCAGGAGACAGCCAAAGACTTCGGCATCCAAATCAAGGCCCTTGAAAAGGAGATCCACGAACTCTGCGAGCAGAACAGGACAGGCCAGGAGAACATCACCATCACCGCCTACGAGGTCTGGGATTACGAGAAGGGTGAGATCCGCATCGAGCACACCGGCACCGGGGAGGTCCTGGAACGGCGGGATATGACCGAAAAGGAGCGGCAGCAGGAGCTGTTCCAGGACGAGCCCGCGCCTGACTTCCGCCCTTCCTGCCTGAACCACGGCCCGGACAACTACCCGGTCAGGAACTACCAGGCAGGCCCAAGGGGCGAACTCGCGTCCTTTCCCCGGCCAAACCCGGAGAAATATCCGGATCTGGACCGGTCCTACACCGAGGAAGTAACCATCACCTGCGAACACTGCGGAGCAGAGGACATTATCTCACCCGAGGGGGAACTACCCGAGGGCTGGGAGACAATACACGACCATGCCGGGACTGTATTGTATTGCGCCGATTGCATTAGAGAAGCCGAAGAGGCAGGGACTCTCCAAGTGGTGTATGCCTGCGATGGTTGTGGGGTGGAAACCTATCTGGGGCCACACGGTGAACCACCTAACGGGTGGCAGATGTTAGATAAAGAAACGCATAACGAACTATATTGTCCAAAGTGCATCAGCGAAGGGAAACACAAAGTTTCCCCCCGCTCCCCTTCCTGGCGCCACCGCCTGGAGCAGATGATCATCAACGCCGTGAACGAGGGCAAGATAGTGGACGGTTACCCGGATCCTGAGTACGTCCGGTCCGTGTTCGGCTGGCCGTCCGGGATGGAGGAACCCACCGAGGCGGAGGTCCGGGAGGCGTTCGTGTGGGTTAGGGAGGAGTTGAAGGAGAAAGGGAAGGAGGCGGCGTGATGAAATGCCTGTCCATTCGTCAGCCCTGGGCCGAATTGATCTGCACCGGGGTAAAAGACATTGAGAACAGATCCAGGGGGATCGTCTACAGGGGATGGGTCCTCGTCCATGCCGGGCTAAAATTCGATCGCGAGGCTGGCTTCAAAAAACCGTTTTCCCAATATACGAGAGGGGCCATCATCGGTCGGGCCGAATTGATCGATTGCGTCCGTGATCACCCCAGCAAATGGGCCAGGCCCGGATCGTGGCACTGGGTTTTGTCCAACCCTGTTCTCTTCGGAAAGCCGATCCCCTACAAGGGTCGACTGGGGTTGTTCGAGGTGCCGGAGGAGGACCTAAAACAATGAGCCTAAACCTATCCCCCGGCATCGAATGGACCACCTACACCTGGAACCCAATCGTGGGTTGCCTGAACGGGTGCCCCTACTGCTACGCCCGGCAGGTGGCCAAGCGGCTGTCGTGCGAGAAATGCCAGGCGTTTGAACCTCATTTTCACCCAGAACGGTTGAAGTCCATCAACCACCAAAAGAGCAGGCCCGGCATCGTCTTCCTGGAATCCATGGGGGACCTGTTCGGGGAAGGGGTTGATCCGGCTTGGGTGAGGCAGGTACTTGTCGCGATTGCTGATTCCAGGGTTGGCCATAAGATTGTGACCCTGACCAAGAGGCCCGACCGGATTTGCGAGATAATAGATGCTACTGGACTTTCGATGATTGACGTAATCAGCCTCGGGATTTGGATTGGGGTGTCTATCTCCGACCAGTACGATCTCAACGAATCCAGGACCGGCGAGGGTAGGCTGATTGATTTATCCGAAAATTGGGAGGGGAAATCATTTGTATCGATTGAACCTCTTCTTGGCCCGATCGATATCAGACGGCATTTGTCGATCGGTGATTGGGACTGCGTCCGGTGTGGTTGGAGAGGGGATAATACGGCTGATCAATGTTGGGAGTGTGGCGAGTCCGGGTTCTTTCCCAACAATGAGGACGGCACATACGGGGTGTGCCCGGAATGCGGCAGCGAAAACTTAGAAGTAGCCTGTCCTGTCTGTATGGAATCCTCTCCAGTAGGTGAGAGCGAGTTCAATGGTCTGGATTGGATCATTATTGGTGGACTGTCCGGTCCTATAGAAAAAGTCTATCCTTGCATTTTTACATCAAGAAAAGAAAACAGGAGATGTCTTCTCGAAGACCAAGCCATTTGGGCAAACGAAATTATCAAGGAAACCCAAAAATATAAGGATAGACCCTGGTTAAGAAAAACGCCCGTCTTCGTCAAAACCAAACCCGTCCGGATTCCCGGCGTCCCGGTCATTCAGGAGTGGCCGGAGGATTTGACCAATGGCCTACGCTGAAAAGACAACCGTCACCGTGGCCAAGTCCAAAGCTGAGATTGAGGGTCTGCTGGAGAAGTACGGGGCCGAGTCGTTCCTGACCGGCTGGGACAAGGACAAGGGCCGATCATTCGTGGCCTTCCAGTACCAGGGCAGGCCCTACCGGATCGAGGTGCCGATACCGTCGGTCGAGAACAAGGATTTCTGGCAGACGCCCGCCGGGAAGAAAAGGACCGAGGCTCAGGCCAGGTCGGCCCACAACCAGGTCTGTATGTCCCGGTGGAGGGCCATGCTGTTGATGCTTAAGGCCAACCTGGAGGCCGTGGACCTGGGCTTGCTGAGCTTTGAGGCGGCTTTCCTGGGCCAAGCCATGATTCCCGGCGGCCAGACCGTGGCCGAGGCCCTGCTGCCCCAACTGGACAGGATCGCCCGGGGGGACATGCCGCTGCTGTTGCCAGGGCCGGTGGAGGTAGAGGTAGAGTGATGGAATACTGTGAGATATGCGGGCAAATCCAGCCGCAGGTTACCCAATTCAAGATTGGCGGCAAGCGGTATATGGGTTGCCGTCATTGCCAGGGTGGAGGGCGGCATGAGCTTTGAGACGATTCGCGCCTCGCTGGGGGCCATTGAGGCCGAGAACGAACACCTTCGCGCCAGGGTGGAGGAATATGCGAAAGTGATACAGTGGATGATCAAAAATCCATTTGATGCCCAAGGGATACTGTTGGGAAACGTGCACTCCGGTTGCCCCACAGTAGGCGATTTGCTCGATCGTATCTGTGAACTGGCCGACCACGAGGCCGCCGAAGAGGCATGAGGGGGAGTAATGAATAAAGATTCCAGGTTTATAGATTATCGTCTTTTCGACCCAAGCCGTTCTTCCCTTTTTAAGATAAAGGCAAATGAACGTGCTACGTTTCGTCGGCTGTATTGCTCAGGTTGGGATAGGTGTCAAGCCTACAAGGAACATTATTGTCCCATGTGGAACCTTTTCCCCCTAAAATGTCCTTATGGGAAAATCGTTGGAGAGACTGGATATACGCGACGCGCTGGAAAGTTCTACGGTTGGATTAGGTCAAAGCGTGAATTGGTTGAGGGTATGACCCAACTTCAACAGGCCCCGAAAAGGGTTTTCCTCGTTGGGGATTATATTTATTTCCCATACTCATATTGGAACCTTGCCCAAAGTGTTCCCTTAGAAGAAAAGGATAGAGGCGGTTTCTTTGGGTCGGGAATCGCGTTTATTCCTAGAGAACAATTCACCGTAGACTTTTTCCAGGCCATTGTGGAGGCAAGACCGCATGCGATGATGGGAGGAGAAATAACTTCATACCAACTTGAAGAGGTCCCCAAAATTGTGCTTCACATAGAAGCATGGTTTCCCGAATTATTCTACGAGTGGGAAAAGAAGTATCCAGAGACGGCGGCCAAGTTCGTCATCCGGAACCACGTTGGTCGGTCTGCTATAATTTTAACTTTGCCCGTGGGAACGAAGATTCCCCATAAACACGGGGATATGGTGTGGGACGGCAAACGTATAATCATCGATGACTACGATAGTGCATTTTGTCCGATTAGACCTGGGCGCACCAAACTTTTGGTTGAACCAGGTACTACCGCTACCATTAAAATTACAAACAATGATCAGGTGGGGCCGGAAACAAAATTCATCGATTAATTATATTGAGGAGGGAATGATGAACTGCGGGTTAGTGGACCAATCACAATGGGTTAAAGATGTAATGGTCGTGGTTGACAAGTACGGTAGAAATAGAAATCCCGCAGGGGAACGGACGTACCTTGAGGAAATCACGGACGCATACGAAACCTTAGACCGCCTAAAGGCCGAGAACGCTCGCCGAAAGGAAGCCCTTTCCCTCAAGGACCAGGTCATTGCCGACTTAGAGGTCCGAAAACAACAAAACGCTAAGGCTATTATAGAGGCGAAGAAGGAGAACAAGCACCTCCGAGCCAGGGTGGAGGAGTTGGAGACCCTCCTCGGCCCGCTGGCGGGTGAGCCGCAGGATGAACCGGATCATGAAGGGTGGTGGTTGTATTGCTGGGAACAGACAGGCTATTTGGGATGTCTGGAAGTTAGGTGCCCGGCTGATACTATGATGGTTCATGATTCCGAGGATGCTATAAGCTACTGGGACGAATCGGATAATTACCTCGGCAGATGGCTTGCCTTGGGTGACTTGTCAAGGTTTTGGCCCAAGTCCACTGACGACACAGACCAGGCCGAAGAAGCATGAGGAGGGGGTGATGATCATTACCATAAGCACTGAGGCACTGCGGGCCACCCTGGACTATTTGGGCGGAATACAGTCTACGGTAGCCACAAATATAGCCACAGAAGTCTGGGGCAAGGAAATGGGGGAGGTCTATTGCCGTAAGTGCGGTCGGGTGGAACGGGTAAATTACGCCCGATGTCTGACCCACGGCTGGCCGAAGTGCTGCGGAGAGACCATGACAGTTGATGCGCCCAAGGAAAAGGGTATCGCCGCCTAATGCCCGCCCCCTTGACATCGGCCCTCCCGCAGGTCCTCACCGCCCAGGAGGTGTGCGCGCTCTTGCGGAAAAAGCCAAAGTGGGTCTATGCTCATGCTGAGGAGTTGGGGGCGGTAAAAATAGGGGGGTCGTGGATCTTCACGCAGAGGGGATTGCGGGATGCCTTATCGGGAGGGGAAACTATGGCGTGGGTCGGTGATGGTGGGCGGAGTCAGGTCCACCGCGATGTTCGACACCAAGGGCGCCGCAAGAAGATGGGAGGACCGGGAAAGATCTCGGCTAAAGAGCTCATCGCGGAACAAAACCGCCACGGATTTATTGACGCTCTGCAATAAATACTGCGACTATGTGGAGCCCCGTCTGACCCCTAAAACCTTCTGGGAAAAAAAGACCCTGTGCCGGGCCGTCCTGGCCGAATGGGGCAATATTCCGGTCGACTCCATCTCTCCCGAAATGGTCTCCGACTTCATCTCAAAACAGGCCCAGACCCACACCAACAACATAGCCAATCGTCAGCGAAAAAATCTCCTTGCCATGTGGAATTGGGGGCATAAGTTACTAAGTATTGTCAACAATCCCCTGGTCAACATAGACCCCCTGCCGCATACAACGAAGGTCCAGTACACCCCACCTCAGAAGGACGTTTTACAGGTCCTGGCCGCCACCACCCGGGAAGAGCGGATCTTCCTGAACTGCTACCTCCAGACCGGAGCCCGGAAAATGGAGATCTTCAGTCTGACTTGGGAGGACGTGAACTTCGAGGCGGGGACGATCGTCTTAAAGACTCGGAAGACCAGAGGAGGGGTGGTCAGGCGGGATGTCCTGCCCATGAGCCGGGAACTGAGGGAGGACCTGAAATGGTGGTGGGAGAATAGGCCGGTCAAGGATCCGGTCTGGGTCTTTGTCTACAATAACCCGGATTCGCCCTGGCATGGCAAGCCATTCAGCCATCGCCAGAAGTTCATGAAGGGACTGTGCAAGAGGGCAGGGGTCAAGGCGTTCGGGTTCCATGCCTTGAGGCGGTACGTGGCCTCCATCCTGGCCGACAAGGAGAAGGTGTCGTCCAAGGTGATCCAGCGGCTGCTGAGGCACCAGAGCATAGCCACCACCGACCGCTATATCCAGCGAATCAACTCCGACCTTCAGGCGACCGTGGACCTACTCAAAACAACCCCGGAAAGCCCGTGTAAAATTACGTGTAAAAAGGATGGGAAAAGCGGGGAAAAATAGGGAATGATTTACACGAGAATTTACACGGGCTGAACAGCTAACCCAGAAAACAAGCGGCTTTTCGGTAAGTTGGAAAAGACTCCAAACCTACCATAGGTGACTCTCACGCCGAAGACACGGGTTCGAGTCCCGTTGGGACTGCCAGGAAATTCAAGGGGTTGCAACTTCACAGCTGCAACCCCTTTTCCTGTATGGCGTAAAACAGATTCAAAAACACCCTTTCACAGCTTCACCTCGCGCCCTTTGCCAGGAGCTTTCCAGAAAAAATTCGGGTCGTTAAAGACTCTCCACGAATTATCTCGGTACAGCAGGCGAGACCAATCAACTTTACCAGATATATGTTATAAATAAATATTGATGGTACTTTATGTGGTAACAGATTATTTAATTGTTGACAATAAAATAGAAAATAAGATATCTATACGGTGCATATTTGAATTAGCATACCGGCTCAGAACTAGTTAATTGGGTTAATCAAATTGCCTTACCTCGCTTGTTTCCCCATGTGATTGAAAGGGTTAAAAATAAGGACAAGTATGCACCATTAAAAGGTTCATAAAATCTCTGATGGTTAATAATGTGCCTGTCAAACGATTATTCCAACTGTACGGGCGAACAAGGGGGTGTTCATGAGAGAGAGAAGATTCACCATGGATCGGAGAACCTTTATCAAGACTACGGGCGGGCTGGTTATCATGAAAACATTTGCCGGACGCTATTCCCCCGCCCATGCGGCTAAGCCGCCAAGTTCTTTGGAATTTAAAGGTAGTGTCGGCCGTTGGCTTACAATTGGACAGAGTGGCGGCCTTGACTCTGCCCAGCAAGGCCAGATAACCGTTACCCCTCAAGGCCAGAATTCAACCGTCTATGCCTTACAAGACGGCAGTTTCAGCTTCAATATTCCGAATAGCATACCCAGCGAGATACTCCTGGAAGTAAACGGCATGTCCAGCAGGAGTTGGGGGACAGAGTTCCAAAATGATACTCTTGTCATAGCAAACCACGACTACAACGATACTCCTTTGGTTTATCACTGGATGGAGCTTGATAACGCCTATGTCCTGGAATATTGGCAGGACGATCTGCTTGTCACCGGTCCGGCCGATCCGGGCGGATACTACATCGGCTATTTGTATGCACCTTTAAATCCCCTGGAGCAATCGGGTAGATTGAATCCGGTGGAGAGCTATTCAGCCCATGAGACGCCGCCTCCTGCTCCAACTCCGACTCCTCCTGACGGGAGCGGGGGCAAGGGGCAAAACGGCCTGGCCGGGATCCCGGACAATAACGTCGGAGTAAGCACTGATTCGAGCCCAGAAGAACCGGCCGGGACTTATGAGGTTGACAGCAACACGAGAGTGGATGGATGTTCCGGATATGATAAGTATAAACAAAGCACCTCGGCCGAGAATCTAATTCGGGTTCGGGCCGGGGAGATGGTTTCTCCGGAAGAAATAAGGATTCCCATAATACCGTCCCTGGCTGCCTTGGAGCAGAACCAGGTCAATCCCAGAATAGAGAACCTCAACTTCGGCGCAGTCATCCGCTTGGACGATCCGTCCGGCAGCGAGATGGGCACGGTCTTTGTGGGGCTTAACAACGAGGCGGAGATTGCCGGCGGCGTCACTTTGAAGCTGACCCATTTGCTGTCCTACCCCATTGACCAGATAGTAATTAATTCCTCTTGGCCAAAGGAGTTATTGGCGGACTCTGAACGGGGTTCATATAAAATGACATTCTGGGCTCAAACCACGTCAGGTTTGAGTTCAAACAAGAGGTTCGTGTACGCGGCGATCAAGTAATAGCCGGCGCAACCTGTTTTACTTTGATGCCGAGCCGATATTGACCTATTGATTAGGTTCGATAGAGGCCGATCCGAAAACACGGATCCACATCTAGATTGCAAAGACCCGGTCTGAATAGGCCGGGTCTTTTTTTATTTTTAAAAGAATCAGTTACAAGCCCATGAACCGGGTCTGGTTGACATTATTATGCTCTTAGAAATATTATTATTTTGCAAAGCATTGAAAACTTCAGGAGGCGGGTATGCGGTGGATTGTCATTCTGATCTCAGTGGCTGTTCTGACCGCTATTTTGTTATGGTCCGAAAATCATCCGGCGAACGCCACCCCAACTTCCAAGTACGACAACTATCTAAACAGTGTGGTGGTTATAGAATCCTCCGACGCATTGGGAACAGGATTCTTTATCTCGGACAAGGGGGTGATCGTCACCAACAACCACGTGGTCGGAGACGATCCTACGGTCATGGTCAGGATGAGAAACCAGAAGACCGTGACGGGCGTAGTGTTTCATCTTGAACCGGCAAGCGACCTTGCATTTTTGTCCATCGCCGATAAAAGCCCTCATTGGTTGGAACTGGCCGGACCAAACGAAGGCGGGGTGGGCGCGGAGGTGATCGCCATCGGGACGGCCCACGGCCTTTCCTGGAGCGTTTCAAAGGGCATCATCAGCGGCATAAGAATGCTGGACGATATCAGGCTCATCCAGACCGATGCCGCGATCAATGTGGGCAACAGCGGCGGGCCGTTGATCCTGCTTGATTCCGGGCATGTAGTGGGTGTAAACACCATCGGCTCCCGAAAGGATGTGGCCGAAGGAATAGGGTTTGCGGTGTCTGCGGACAATATCAGAGCGGTCGCGGCCTTGTTCGAAGACCGGCCCAGGCCCGGAGCCGCACCCAAAGATCGGAGCCGCAAGGATGGCGAAAAACGAAAAATAGACCGGGAAAAAGCCGAGATAAAAAGGGAATGGCAAAAGATCAACGAGGAGCGGAGCAGGCTGGTAAAGGAAAGGTTTGCCCTGGAGACCCAGAAAAAGGAGCTGGCTGAAGAGCGAAAGAGGCTGAGACTAGTTGCCGCCGAGCTGGAGAAGGAGCAAGAGCGTATCAAGGCGGCAAAAGCGGGTATTCTCAGCGCCAGGGACGAGAGGTCCGTTAGCCGCAGGCGTCGCGCTCCTGCTCATAAAAATACTCCTGGTTCCGAGGAATTATCAACCGCCTATGCGATCAACTATTTTGTCAAGTTGGGCGCCGAATACGAACCTGGCGGATTCATGGGCATACCCCGGGTTGACTTCAAAGAAGGATCGCCTTCGCCGAAGTCGCACGAATTTGAAAACTCCGCCTTGCCGGTTGCTTCCAAAATTTATTCCGGGAACAGCCGTTGGATTATCCATTACGCGGCACAGCCGGGCTTGAAACCCGTTCCCTTTGCCTGGAGCCACTTGCCGCAAAAAAGAAGCAACTATTCCTTGAGGGATACGCCTCTATATGTGGACATTGCGGGGGATGGAAAGCCGCATATAAGATTCCGGAACTCGCACCTGGCCGTGACCAGGCTGGGGACCAACAAATACGCCTTTAAGTTCAATCCGCCGGGGTGGCTGCTCAGATATGCCGGCTCAGGGGTAAAAGCAAAATAGCCATTAAACTGGCGTTCCTTAGACAAGGAAAAGGGTTATAATTTGGTATATTTAAATATAAAATTAAGATGGCGAAAGATTGACAGCGTAAATATTAACGAGCTATATTTGATATGTTTTTTGCACGGCAACACCCCTGAAAAGAAAACTGGCGGGCTGGTTGCCGATTTTTTTGGAAGATGCCAGAATAAGGCTTTTTAGAGCCGGGGAGAGATCAGGAACGCGGCCACAGGCCGAGTTTGTATATCTGATAATTGGTATTTGTCTCTTGATAAGAGAACCTATCCTTATTGGCCATCATATCTGGCCTCATTATCCCAACGGCAAGGTAGAGCACGATGGGCCACAAATTTCCACTCAGTCGTTCAGAGGCTATGATGATAAAGAAAACAGAAGGCCTGTTTATTGTCTGCCTTGGTTTTTATCTTGTTGGAGTAAGCGGATTTATTTTTTGGGAGAATTGCCAGGAAGAAAAGGAACTGATAAGTACGATCGACAAAGACTTGGTTCTGGCGACGAGTGCTTTAAAATATCTTCTGCCGCCAGATTTTCATGACCGAGCGGTGGACGCGGAGTCCATATCTTTTGAAGAAGAGATGCGGAACAGGGAGGCCGTATCAGGATTCGCCTCTGAGTCAGACATAAAATGGATATATACGCTCGCCGAAAAGCAGGGAAAATTCTATTTTTCCGCTCCAACAGTCTCCGAGGAGGAAGCCAGGGAGAGAAAACGCTGGTACTGGTACCCCTACGACGATATTCCCCCGGAATTTGTCGCTGCCATACGGGAGCGCAAGACTGCTTTTGTTGAATACGCTGATCAGTGGGGTTCTTTCCGGTCTATCGCCGTGCCGCTGGTCTCCCCGGGCGGCAATCCGTATCTGGCCTGCGCCGATTATGAGATCACCTTTATCCAGGGCAAATTAATTAAAAAATTACATGCTCAGATCGAGTCTGATAGCCCTGTTTTTTCTGGTTGTGACCATCCCGATTATCGTGATTTTTTATAAATACAATTCTAAAATTAAAAAACTGAATCAGGACAGGACCAAGATATTTTTCAATAACGCGGCTGTGGGTATCAGCGTTGTCGATCCAGAAGGATATTATCAAAGAGTCAATGATACTTGGTTGACTATAGCGGTTACACCCGATCAAAGGTTATAGGGAAAAACTTGATCGAGTTACTCCACCCCGAGGACCTGGAACTCAATCAAAAACTGCTGGCCAAACTGAAGTCCACAGAGGTCGGCCTCTGTCAATGTCAAAGACGCTTAGTACGCAAGGACGGTTCGCCTTTGCTGGTGGAGACTGTGAGTTCCTCCATACTGGTGGACGCCCAGGGGCGGATCAGGGAGATTCTCAGCGTTGATGTGGATATTGCTGAGCGCATACTCATGGAGAAGGAGCGGATCAAGCGGGAGAAGCTGCAAAGCACCATTGAAACCGCCGGGGCCGTCTGCCATGAACTCAATCAGCCTCTCCAGGTCCTTTTGGGACGGGTGGAATTAATGCTCATGGACAATGTGGAGGAGTCCAAGAGGCTTCACCTGAAGTGTATTGAGCAAGAGGTGAACCGGATGGTTGAGATGACCATCAAACTCCAAAAAATCACCAAGTATGAGACCCAAGCCTACTTAAAAAAAACGAGGATCATGGATATAGACCAGTCCACCAACTGAGACCGATTCCGGCCCTCTTGTCTGTAACCGCCATAAAATATTAGCACACTTGCCAGAAACATGTTCCATATCCAAGGCCGGGGGGTGACCCTGCGGCCATATGCTGTTTTGGTTTCGGAACGCATTTCTGCCGCTGGCTCTATCCGCCGTCCGCGCATGAAGATGCCTGTCCGGACTCAGAAATTTTTTCATGCTGTTTTAGGCGTCCAGCACCGAGCGCACTGATTTGAGGAGGTCTATCTTCGAAAAGGGCTTGGGCACGAATCCGGAGGCCCCGGCGGCTATGATATCCTTTAATTGACCATTCAAGGAGTAGCCGCTGGCAATAATCACCTTGACCCTGGGATTTACTTCTATCAGGTTTTGAAGGCACTTCCGCCCGCCCATGCCGGGCATGCTCACATCGAGGATAATCAGGTCTATAGATTTAAGATCGCTATAGATTTTCAAAGCCTCCTCGCCAGTGCTGGCCAGGTGGACCCTATAGCCCTGCCTGAGTAAGATTTGCTTTCCAAAGTCCAGAATAGGTGCTTCATCGTCGACCAGAAGAATGGTCTCGTTGCCGCCTGAAACGGTTTTTCCCGCTGTTTCTTTTTCGGCGGTGGTTATTGGGGCGCGGATGGCCGGCAGATAGATCTTAAAGGTGGTACCCATGTCGGGTTCGCTGTAGCACATGATGTGGCCGTGATGGCTTTTTACTATGCCGTATACCGTGGCCAGCCCAAGACCGGTCCCCTTACCCACTTCCTTGTTGGTGAAAAATGGGTCGAAGATATGCTCCTGGGTTTGCCGGTCCATGCCATGCCCGGTGTCGGATACGGTAAGGAGCACGTAATCGCCTGCTGTAGCCTCGGCATGCTGGCCACAATAATCCTCCTGGAGGGTGATGTTCTCCGACTCAATGATCAGCCTGCCGCCGTCGGGCATGGCATCCTTTGAGTTGGATCCCAGATTCATCAGAACCTGGGACAGTTGACTGAGGTCTGCGTTGACCAGCCACAGATCGTCTGACAGATTAAGCTCGATCTCTATCATCCTGGGGATGGTCCGTTCTATCATCCCCAGGGTCTGGGCCACCACTTTGTTCAGGTCCAGGGGCTTTAACTCAGGTTTGAGTTTTCGGCTAAAGGTCAGGATCTGGGTGACCAGGTCCTTGGCCCTATTTCCCGCTCTGATGATCTCTTTGATTTTTTTGGGGTTACAAGCGCCTTTCGCCGCATCATCCAGGGCCAGTTCGCCATAGCCGATTATAGCTGCAAGTATATTGTTGAAATCATGAGCGATGCCCCCGGCCAAAGTGCCCAGGGCCTCCATTTTTTGAGCCTGGCGGAGTTGAACGGCCAACTCCTCCCTGTCTTGCTCAGCCTCTTTGCGGTCGGTTACATCAATGGCCACCCCGCCGATCAGACCGGATGTGTATCCGTTTTTCTCAATGGGGAATTTCACCACCAAATATGTTCTGCCCCGGCCGTCCACCTCCATTGTCTCCTCAAAGGTGGTGGCCTGGCCGGTGCGCCGTACCTGGTAGTCGCTTTTGATATGGGCATTTGCTGTCTCCCGGTCAAATAGGTCATGATCGTAGTTGCCCGTTATCTGATCGAGTGAATCGAGCCCCAGATCGCCCAGGTACTGCCTATTAACCAGGATGTATTGTCCGGAGCCGTTTTTTAGAAAGGCCCTGCCCGGAATGTTGTTGATAAATGACTTGAGAGTGGCTTCGTTTCTTTTCAGCGATTCCTCCACTTTCCTGCGTTCAGTAATATCGCGCACCACCGCCAAAATCAGGGGAATTCCGCCTTGCCGAAAAACCACAGAGTTTATCTCCACCGGAAACTCCTCTCCGGATTTGGCAATGTGGGTGGCTTCAAAAATCATTTGCCTCGATTCTTCCAGCTTTTTGCGGTGGTTCCGTTGAGAATAGATTGCGGCGTCTTCCATTTTGGTAATGTCGGAAGCTTTCAGGTTAAGGAATTCCTCGCGGGTGTAGCCGTAGCGCTGGCAGGCGGTATCATTGACATCCACAAAGGGGGCGAACCCCTCTT
The DNA here is from genome assembly GCA_963662305.1 of Desulfarculia bacterium. Taxonomy (GTDB): domain Bacteria; phylum Desulfobacterota; class Desulfarculia. Next base: position 2,580,254 of record OY759352.1, read on the forward strand.
CCTGCAAGGGGTGCAGAAATACGGCGTCGCTGACGGCGTTGAAAGTCAACCGGGTCCGTTCCTCGCTCTCCTTGAGGCTCTTGAATAAAAGGGAGTAGGGCTGATTCAGGCCCAGATCAAAAAAAGCGATATAAAGGAAGTAGGCTGAGACGATTTTCAGGAAATGTCCTGTAAGGCTAAAAAAACCGCTGACATCAATGTAGAACGAAAAAGCGATTTCAGCCCCCATGAAAATAATTATCGAGGTGATTATCAGCCTGATAATCACGGGGTCGAATGTTTTTCGTTTTTGATAATGAAAGTAGACCGAGACGCCCAGAAGTAGGACGATCAGGTACTCGCTCACAACTTTAAAGATAGAAAGGCCTATGCCGGGTAAATAGCAGACAGGGAAAATTTTCCAGTAGAAAATGGAACTCAAAAGCAGAGTGAGCACTGCCAGATAGACGGCGCTGACAATGCGATAATTGAATCTCCTGCCTATCAGGGCCGGAGCGATGAGCAAACTCAGGGCCTGCATGTAGCGCCCGGCGATCCAGAGTTGGGTAGGCAGATCAATTCCGCCTCGTTCAAAAATAGGCATGCCTTCGAAAGCCAAAGCATGAGCCAGGTCGATCGCGGCCACGAACAGATAGGCGATGCCTAAAAACAGGAGGTACGAATTGTCTTTATTGATACGGCGCGAATTCCAGGCCAGGATGAAAATGCCGCAGGCCACGACAATATTAAAAAACTCGACAAGAATATGAAACAATAAGAAATTGTAATTACTGATGGCGTAAAGACAGGAGAGAACCACCAGAAGGGTAACAAACTTTTTAACCCATGGATATTTATCTATATTTTTGGCCATAGGGGTATCTTTCTCTGTTTTGGAGGCACATCACTTTAAAGAATAAATGAAGTTTCTTTATATTCAGTTATCATCCTGTTTTGGTTACGTCAAGAGTTTGATATTTAAAATTTGCACGGCGTAAAAAACCGTAATTCGGGGCAATTATTAATGAGTTGGCAAATTGTATAGCTATTCGGCGGAGCCCCACCGATAGTAGAGAAATCTTCCTGTAACTGATATCCTGGCGCTAATCTCTGCCGCCTGCTTCACGAACCAACCAGGCGGGCAGCATTTGCCGACCGGGAAAGATTTTTACTCTACCACAATCGAGACGCTCGCGGCCTCTCCGCTTGGGCTCTGGACGGTGATCCGGTGAGGGCCCCTCCGAACCGGCCACAGAAATTGGAAAGGCGGTCCGGTGACGGCCTGCTGAACTCCATCAATGAACCAGGTAACCTGGGGCGAGGGCCGGGACAGGGTCGCCTTCAGGGCGAGGTTCATCTCCCGGCCCCCTGAGACGAACCTGTCTCCCTCCAGGGGCTGGGTAATGGTGATCCGTTGCCCGCCCAGGAGGGGTTGTCCGGAAACGCTTGCGGCCTGGCGCACATGAGAAGGCGGCCCGGATAAACCGAACACACGGTCAAGATCCTGGTCGTAGCCGGCCAGCCGGAAACGGCCTGTCCCTCCGCTAACGTGTCTGTGGTGAACCCAACCCGCGTATTCGGCGGGCAGATTATGATATTTGCTGTTTTGCTGGTGAAAGGTACAGCTACATCGGGGTTCCGTGCCCTTAATGAACAGCTCTGTTTTAATGTGAGGGCAGTTGTCCGTGGGTTTTAAGCCTGAGAATGTGCAGACCCTGGCGTCCACGATGCCCGGGGGTCGGCTGAACGGGCCCGGCCCGCCCAGAGAGAACAGCCGGTCCAGTATCTCGCTCAGGATGGGGGCTGCGGCGGTCGCGCCGGAAAGGCCCCAGGTTGGTCGTCCGTCGAAATTGCCCACCCACACGGCCACGGTATGATCCGGAGTGAACCCCACTACCCAGCAATCCCGATAATTGGTGGAGGTTCCCGTTTTCAGGGCCACCTGGTAGGGCGGGTTCATGGCCCTGGACCGGCCGAAGGTGAGGGCCCTGGCCCCGGGGTCGCTCAGGATCCGGGATATGATATATGCGGCCTGGGGCGAAAATACCCTTCGTCCCTCGGCCGGACGGGTCGGCTTCAACAGCCTGGCCGGCCGGAAGAGGCCCTGGTTGGCCAGACAGGCATAGGCCGAGGCGATCTGGATAAGGCTGACCTCGGGGTTTCCGACCACCAGGCCCAGTCCGTAATGATCCGGACCCCGTTCCGGATAATTGATCAGATCAAGGCTTTGCAGAACATCATAGAATGGTTTATAGCCGATCTGGTTGAGGAGGTTCACGGCCGACAGGTTGAGGGAATTGCCCAGGGCCTCCCGGATGGAGACCGGGCCGTAGACCCGGCGGTCGAAATTGGCGGCCAGGTAATCTCCGTCCGGGGTCCGGAAACGGCGCTCTATGTCTTCCAGCACCGTGGCTGCGGTCAGACCCTGGTCCAGGGCCTGGGCGTACAGGAACGGCTTGAGGATGGAGCCCGGAGAGCGGAGGGCCGTGGCCCCGTTGTTGAAGCCCTGGTCGCAGGGGCCGTAATCCAGAGAGCCTGCCAGTGCCATCACCTCCGGCCCATGATTGGACAGGACCACGGCCGCGGCCTGGTCCGCGCCCCGGTGTTTGAGCCTGGCTTTATGGGAAAGGAGGATTTTCTCCACCATCTTTTGGAGGGGCAGGTCCAGGGTGGTTCTGATCCTGGTCGCGGAGTTGTCCCTGCCCGCTGTTTGCCGGATAAATTCCATTGCATGGGGGGCCTCAAAGGGAAAGGAGCGGGGCTCCAGGGCCGGGAATCCGGTCTTGACCACAGCCTCGGCGTCCGGCGGAGCGTATCCCAGGGCCTTCATCCTGGCGAGCACCCAGTTCCAGCGCTGGACCAGCCGTTTCCGGTTGGGGCCGTAGGGGTTCAGGGCTCCCGGAGACTTGGGCAGGGCGGCCAGCAGGGCGGCCTGGCCAGGAGTCAGGTCTCGGAGATCCAGGTTGAAATAAAGCCGGGCCGCAGCCTTGATTCCCAGAATGTTGTTGCCCAGGGGCACCCGGTTCAGATAAAGGGTCAGGATCTCTTCCTTGGAGAGCCTGGACTCCAGCCTGATCGCCCGGAGGGCCTCGATCAGCTTATGGTAAAGGGTCCTTTGACGAGGGTGGGCCATGCGGCAGAGTTGCTGGGTGATGGTCGAGGCCCCGGAGACTATCCTTCCATTCAGGATATTGTCCTTCGCGGCCCTTATCACGGCCCACAGATCCACCCCGCGATGTTGGAAGAATCTCTCGTCCTCGGCGGCCAGAAAGGCCTTGACCACCGTCTCCGGTATCTCCCGGTACTCTGCGGAGAGAAACCTTTGGCCAGACGGGTTGGCCGCAAATCGCAACGGTCTTCCATCGCGGTCTTCGAAAAGGAAGGCCCGTTCCAAGGTCAATCCGGCAAGCTCGATCCGGGAGGCCTTCTCCAGATAAAGGCCGGCGCCCAGGGCCAGGCAGAAGATCGCCGGCAGGACAGCCTTGACCCAGGTATGGCGCAGCAGCCTCAACGTTCCTCGATGAGTAGGCTGGAGGCCGGGGTGTATCCGCGCACCTCGGGCGAATACATCAGCTCAACCTTGGTGGGCGGGACCACGAATTCTCCGGCGCAGACCGCACGGGCGTAATAGCTGAACTCATAGGTCCCGGACCAGAGCCGGTCCCGGAAGGCCAGGACGCGTTCGTCCCTTATCTCGAAGAAATTGGGTACAAACCGGTAGATCCCCTCGTCGGTCAGGTACCAGAACACGTACTCGTCGGAAGGAGCCAGGGAACTGCCGCCCACATTCTCCTCGGTCTTGAGGGCGCTGTTTATGGCCACCAGCCCGGCCGGGAGCGGATCGTCCAGCATGATATAGCTGTTGGTCCGGCTCCGGGGTTCCAGACGGACCTTGACCTTGACCAGATCGCCCACCTTGATCTTCTCCCCTCCGTCCGTGTTCTCAATGGTCTTGGTCACCTCAAAGCCGTCCTTGCTGCCCTCCCGGGCATAGTCCGGCCGGGGCAGGGTGACGGAGAGCAGATAAAGCAGGTCTGTCCCGGACCGGGCCTGGAGCTTGATCACCGGGTTTTTGAGAAACGCCTCGGAATCAAGGCTCAAGGTCTGGTGGCCCTTGGGCTGGATCTCCACTGTTTTTTCCGTGCCGTCGGGCAGGCCCACCCTCACCTGCACGGCCTCCGGGCTGAACTCCTTGTTCTTGAAATACTCTCCCAGGGCGAACAGGGCCCAGCCCGTGTCGCTGGTGGAACTCCAGATTCCCTGTCCGCCTAAGCCTGCCAGGAGCCGCAGGGCGGCCCGGTCGGTCAAGGGGTCCTGGCCCAGGATCCTGGACGCGGCCAAAAGGGCGACGGCCGGGCCGCGGTACCTGGCCTGAAATTCGTCGGCCCGGTTTCCGGCTTCGCCGTGGGCCAGGACCTCGCGGGTCCAGGAAACGATTTTGTTCATCTCCCCCAGGCCTGATTCGGCCAGGGCCAGGACCAGGAACAGTCTGGCCTCGTAGCTCTGGTTGTCAAAATCCTGGCCCACCTGGGAAAGGATCGACTTGTCCAAAGATTTGTTCAAGGCCAGCACATAGGCCACCATGGCCCGAAAGACCTCTGATCGTGGTCCTTTTTTTATAGTTGACTTGAGATATTTTATTAAACTAACCAATTTAGAGGAATCTATTTTGATTCCGCTGGCCTGGGCCGTGGTCAGGGCAAAGGCCGCGTACACGCTGCCCCAGGCATGGGGTTGCATGTATCCGGGCCAGTAGCCGAACCCGCCGCCGGCGGTCTGCATGAGCAGCAGCCGGTTCAGCCCTTGCTTCAGATAGGCGTCCGTATCCTTCACCGTGATATCCGGAATCAGGCCCTGGTTGATGAGCCCCCGCATGGCGGCCAGGGGCATTATCCCGGAAGAGGTCTGCTCCACGCAGCCGTAGGGGTAGCGGAGCAGATAGCGCAGGCCTTTGCTCATTTGGAGGAAAGGCGAGCCGGAAAGGGTCAACAGAACCTCCACCTCTTCGGTACCCTGGGCGGACCAGTCCACCCCGGCCAGGCCGGGAGGAATACTATAGGCGGCCTCGGCCCGGTTGCGGAAGCTGCCCAGGAGCGCCTCGCGGCTCAGGATGTTCCCGGACAGAACCGGGAGTTCGGTCTTGACCGCATCCTTGTATCCGTTCATCCGGGCCCGGAACAGAGTCCAGGCCGCACCGGCCCGCAGAACCTTTCCGGAAACCGGGGCGGTCTGGCTGGATTGGGGCGGGAGGTCCACGGCGCCCAAGGGGCTGCCAAGTTTCAGGTTGCCGCTGGATTCGAGCTCCAGGTTCATGGAACCGGCCTGGGCTGTGGTGTTGAACCCCTTGACACTGAAAGAGAACTTATCGCCCTTGGTCAGGAACCTGGGCAACCCCGGCTCCACGTAAAAATCCTTGACCGCCACCAGATCCCGCTCCGCGCTGGCAAAGGAGGAGCCCTGGTCGCAGGCCACGGCATAGATCCGGTAGCGGGTGATGGTGTCGGGCAGGGTGAACTCCACCCTGGCCAGGCCCTCCTGATCGGTGACCACGCTGGGGTTGAAATAGGCCACCGGGTTGAAATACTTGCGGGTCTCCAGCTCCTCGGACCCGGCCAGGCCTCCGCCGCCGGTCAGCTCCCGGTTGAGCACCGGGGCAAAGGGGGTTTGGTGCAGGAGCAGTGCCCGCAGCTCGCCGGTGAACACGGCCAGGGGCAGGTCGAACTCCACCAGGCTTTCCAGGGCGGGGGTCTTGAACGCGGTTAAGGCCAGGACCGATTCATCCACCACGGCCAGGGCCATCTCGGCCCGGACCGGCCGAGCCGGCCCCGCCGGGGCGGTTCTGTGGGTCTTGATCTCAAGGGAGATCTTGGCACCCGGTTCGGCCTTCAACTCCCCGGCTTCGCCTCCCAGCTCCACCACCAGGTCCTGAACCTTGGGCCGGACCGGAAGGTTGATTGTGCCGAACACAAAGGAGGGCGCCTCCTGGTCGTAGGCCAGGGGCCGGCCGGGAAAAGCGCCCCTGGGGCACAGGGCCAGCACGGAGACGAAAACATTGGGCGCATAGTCTTTCTTGATGGGAATGTCCAGGCTCCTGGCGCCGGGTTGGGCCTCCATCACCCGGTGGCTGATGACCTTGTCCTGTTCCAGGGTGACCAGGTAGCGGGCGATCTTCTGCCGGGGCTGGATATAAACGGTGGCGGTCTGGCCGGGCTCGTAGACCTCCCGGTCGGAGACCAGGTCCAGGGTCTCAAAGGGTTTGTCGCGGTTGGAGTAATCGTCCCAGTGGATATCCCCTTCGGCGCTGACCGGAACGGCCGAAACAAACTCCCGCCCGTTTTCGTCCTGGAAAGTGGCCGAGATAACATAGCCGCCGCCCCAGGTGAGATCGAACTTATAACGAGCCTCTCCGTTCAGCAGATCCAACTCGTCTCCCTGAAAACGCCGCCACAGCCTTTGGTATTCCCAGTAGAGGTCCCCTTCCTGGTTGCGTTTGCGAACATAGGCCCCGCTTTCCTGAAGGATCTCGGCCCTGAGCTTGCCGTGCCTGACCCTTTGGCCGCCCCTGCCCAGAACCACCAGGTCCAGGCTCTGGCCGACCCCGGCCCGTATCCGGGGGGGCAGGGGGCCGATCCCGACCAGATAGTCCGGTTCGACCTTAAAGCTTTTGGATGTGCCGGAGGTCCGGCCGTCGAAATCAATCACCGAGGCGGTCACCTTGAGCCCATAGCGCCCGTTCAGATTGTCCAGGTCCAGGGGAAACTCCACCACCATCTCCCCTTTTTCATCCAGCATGGATTCGCCGCTTTCCAGAACCTGTTCCTGGTCGTCGGCTGAAAAACCGAAGGAATAATCGTCGTAACCCAGGGCCTGATATGTGGTGGAGGATTGGAGGATCTTGTAGCGGACCCGGCCGTGTTTGACCTGGCCTCCGGCATAGTAGAGGCCCTTTATATTTATCTTGACCAGATGCTCCAGCCGAGGCCTGTCCGGGATCGATTCATCCCAGCGCTGGAATTTTTCGAAGCCGATCTCGGCATAATGGCGGGGCGGGCGGAACTCCTGGACTTGGAAGGTCCGGTTGATCTCCTGACCTTCGCCCTCTCCGTAGCGCAGGGTCAGGGTGTAGGTCCCCAGGGGAAAGTAGGGTTTCAGCTCCAGCTGACCCCACAGAGTGCCGAATTCGGAGAGGGGCAGATTCTGGTCCAGGATCTTGGCGTTTTTGGAGTCCACGATTGTAACCTGGGCCGATCCGGCTTCGGGAGTTGTTATCTCCTGGTCCCTGTACTGGCGGATGGTGCCCTTGAAATGGACCGTGTCCCCGGGCCGGTAGACTCCCCGCTCGGTGAACAGATGGCCCCGCAGGGCCTTTTCTTTTTCGCGTCCTCTCCGGGCCTGGTGGATATCCTCCGGGGAGATGTTGCCTTGGGGCCTGATCTCAATATAGGAGACATCGCCTTCGGTAACGGCCGCCACATGGGTCAGGTTGTTCAGGGCCGGAGTCAGCTCAACCTCCTCGAACCGGCCCAGGGTTTTCAGGGACAGGCCCTTGGCCGAAGACGGCTGAAAGGCGAGGATGCCGAAACGGTCGGTCCTGCCCAGGGGAAAGACCTCCATGTTTTTGGTGAATCCGAACAGGGATACTTTTTCACGGGGCAGCCCGGTTTGGAGGGAGGTGGCCCAGACCAGAAGCTCACGGGCCGACAGCTTGTAGCTCAACCCCAGGTCGGTTATGCGGAACAGCCTGGGCGTTCCCTTGATCAGCCTGTTGTGAGCATCCTCGGCCGAAATATTGATCAGTTCCAGGGAGCCTTTCTTGTTCTCCGGGCGGAAGGTGAGAGGGATGGAAAAGGCCCGGACCTGGTTCTTTTGGCCCGGCGCGGCAAAGAGCTGCCTCTGGGCCGCGGGTTCGGCCATGAGATCCTTGAACACCTTGGGCGAAAGGGCGGCCGCCTCCTGGGCGGCCCGCTCCAAATCAGCCTTTATCTCTGCAAGGGATCCGTTGCCGGGCCGGCGCGAGGCGGCCAGGGCCAGGGGCAGGAGAACAGGGGGTACTGACAGGCTGTCAAAGGTCAGCCGCTCCACGTTGACCACCTTGAGGTGGAGCCTTTGGGGCGACTCCTTTTCAATGACCGATCTCTGATCAAGGAACTCGGCCCTGGCCGGGCGATCCGGCATTATAAAAGAGTTGACCTTTTTTTGATAGGTCCGGTCGTTGATCTTGAACCCTTGGGGAAAGGTGAGCAGGTGGCGTTCGCCGCCCTTGAATTCGGCTTTCAAGACCACGGATCTGCCGCTTACCTGGCGACAGTTGTCCCAATCGATCTTGATCCTGGGCAGGATGGCCAGCCTGTGCTGCAGCTTGTTCAGTGGGGCGGCCTGGTTGAATTGGACCAGGATCGCCCAGGAGGCCGGATCAGGGATAATGGATTCGATGCTGACCGTGTTGTCGTCGCCGGAAGAGGCCCGGGCCGGAACGCCTGTAAGCAGGGCCAGGGACAGAAAACCCGCGACCCACCAGGTCAGGAACCTGGCGATTCTTTTTACCCTGGATTGAACGTCCATCCTTCCCCCTCTTTGTGCAATCCCAAGGGGTTGGCTTCCTCCAACCTGCCTTGGATCAATAATTTTATTTTCCCGAATCACCAACCGCCGTTCAGGTCAGGACGGCCTTGCGGAGCATGATTCGATTCATTCTACTAAGCCGGGCCGACCGGCCACAAGAGCTTATCCTCATCGGTCGAGAGAATATGGCGGCACTCTTTTGATTTGACGGACAGGCGGACCGGGGAAACGGTTTAGAAATTGCGTATCGCTGTAACTTTAGGGTCATTGCGGGGTATGGAGAAGTTGAGAACCCGGCCGGCACCCATCCAGATCTTGTTGATAACCGCGGAGATGAGAAAATCCAGAACAGACCTGATGTCCTTGGAAGGGCCCACGCTCTCCGCGCCCCCGGCCCAGATGACCTCCTTTCTGCCCTCCTGGCGCATGATCCGGGCGCCCCAGATCCTAACCTCCAGCCAGCGGAGGCGTTAATCTGCGCCCGATAGGGACGAGAGTGGGTGTAGGCCGGCCTGCGGTGGAACCCGTACGCGGGCCTTCCCCCTCTGGCGTAACCCAGAAAGCGCCGGTACGACCCGCCCGGCTCGTAGTAAGGGACTGTAGCGGGTCACCAGGGGGCCTTGTTCCAACCCGTAGGAGTAGGTTGTCAAAAATCCGGCCCGGTCTTGTGGATATTCATGTACCCATTTGTAATCATTGTTTTTTCCAGTTTGCGGGTACTTCCTGGTCCAGAAGGCTGTTGTCCGCATCCTTGTTTCTGATCACAAAAAAGGAGGCTCCGGCCGGGCCGGAGGAATGTGCCGGATTGGCGTATCCAGTGACGCTCAGGTGGACCCTGGGCACGGCGCAGCCTCCAAGAGCCGAGGCTGCCGCAACCGGGAGCACAAGCAGGAATGGGGCGTTTCATCTCCTTCTCCCATGACGTGCCGCACCAGGTTGATAAGTTCCTCCCGGTCCGGAGCTGATAACAGTATATTATGTTATGGCTTTTCAGGCAATCGATCCGGTTTGGGGGCGGGGAGGGAAAAGACCGGGTGAATAGAAAGCTTAGCCTTTGTAGCCGTGGTAGAGGTTGGCGATCCCCTTTGTCAGGGGGATGAAGCCGGAGACAAACCCGGCCCGTTCCATCATGGTCGTAAAAGCCTCCGGCTTGGGAAAGCGCAGCACGGACTGACCCAGGTAGACGTAATCTCCGGATTCGGCGCCGAACAACCCGGCCACCTTGGGCATTATCTCCAGAAAATAAGGGAGGTACATTCTGGCCAGCCGGCTTTGGGGAACTCCCAGTTCCAGGATCACCAGCCTGCCGCCGGGTTTGAGCACCCGCTTAAGTTCAGCCAGGCAGGCAGGCCGGTCGGCTATGTTGCGGATGCCGAAGGCCATGGACGCCCCGGCAAAGGCGTTGTTTTCAAAGGGCAGGGTCAGTCCGTTGCCGCAGACCAGGGAGGCTTTTCCTCCCGCGATCTTGGCTCGTCCGAAAAGCATCATCTCCTTGCTGAAGTCGCAGCCCACCACCCCGCGTTCGGGGTAGGCCTGGTCCAACTCTGCGGTGAGATCCAGGGTGCCGCAGGCCAGATCAAGCAAGGGCCCCTCCGCCCTGGGAGCAAGGACCTGGACCGCAGCCTTGCGCCAGGACACGTCCCGCTTCAGAGAGAAGAGGCGGTTGAGCAGGTCGTACCGGGGGGCGACCCGTTTGAACAAACCCTGGACAGGGTGGCTCAAAGGATCACCGCCGGCTCGGCCGCCGGCATCTCGGGGTCGGGCTGGTCGGTCCGGAAGGCCACCAGGTAGACCGGATTGGGGCCGGGGTTGGAGACGGCGTGGGGAACCCCGATCTTGATCCTGATCACTGTGTAATCGTTGTCGATCTCGCGACGATGACGCTCTCCGTCCGAGGTCTGCCAGTGGAACACGGAGGTTCCGCCGAAGATGTGGAGCCACTCCTCCACCCCAGGGTGGAGATGGTTGCCCCTTATCTCTCCAGGCTCGGTCTTGACCACGTGATACGAAGTCCCGTCGACCAGATTGAAGGGCAGGGCCTCGGCCTGAAAAGGGAAAAAGACCCAGCCCTTGACCGACTGGTTAAAGGCCTCTTTGGCTTCGATGAATTCAACCTCGGCTTGTCCCATCTGTCTCACTCCTTTATCCGGCCGGGGTGCCCCTCCCGCAGGGGGAAAAGCCGTCCGCCTAAATTCAGGGCGAACCCGTTATCCGTCTCCTGGACCCACTGGGCCGCCTGGTAGTAGGCCGGGCGGTTGAACCGGGCCGGGATGGCTCCTTGGCGGACCTTGGTGTAAAGAACGTTCTCCGGTCCCACCCAGAGCAGGGCCGGGTCAAGGGGCTCTGTGGCGCCGTCGGTGAGGCGGAGCAGCAGCCTGTCGTCGCCGTCTTGATCCACTCTTTGAACCACCAAGGGGGTGTCTTCCACCTGGACCCAGCATTTTTGATCCTTTAGTTGGATTATATAGCGCCCCTGGTTGTCCCGTCTCAGGTTGGACAAAAGAAAGCTGTTTATGCCCTGGTTGATCATTTCGGCCCCCTGATGAAACATCCGGCCGTCCTTGTCTATCAGGATCTGGCAGGGCGGTAAGTCCGTGTGCTCATCAGTCATATTAAAACCTTATTGCCATGATTTAAAAATATTACTCAACTTCTATATTAAGTGTCACGGGGCCGTCGTTGATGAGCTGGACCTCCATCATGGCCCCGAAAACGCCTTGCTGCACCGGAATCCCCTGGTTGGACAAGGCCGCGCAAAAATGCTGATACAAAGGCTCGGCCTGCTCCGGCCTGGCCGCCTGGCTAAAGGAGGGCCGGCGTCCCTTGCGGGTGTCGGCGTGGAGGGTGAACTGGGAGACCACCAGGGCCTCTCCGTTAACCTCCCTCACGTCCAGGTCAAAATCTCCCTTCTGCCCGTCTTTTCTGGGATTGGGAAAAACGCGCAGCCCGGCGATCTTTGCTGCCAGGGTCTGGGCGACGGCCGGGGTGTCCTGGTGCCCCACGCCCAGGAAAATCAGAAAACCCTTGTCAATGGAGCCGACCGCCCGGCCGTCCACCGTGACCGAGGCCTTTTTTACTCTTTGAAGTGTGGCCCGCATGATCAGGATTAATATCAATTTGCCGCCGGTCTGGCAAGGAAGAGCTTATCTTGCCGGGTTTACGGCCCGGGCCGGGTCTTTGGCGCGGATCAGTCCGAATTGGCCGTGCCGGTCACGCCCCAGCCCAGCTTGGTCCTGAGGATGGAATAATGATCGGTCAGGGGCGAAGGGAAAAGCCAGAGGCTTTTGGTCCGGCTTATGACCACCTTGTCGTTGAGGGTCAGAGGCAGGCCCTCCTGACCGTCGCAGGTGAGATAAACATCTTCGGCCGAGGGGCCGGGTTTGATGGTCAGCTCCACCTCCCCGGGAACCACCAGGGGCCGGTTGGCCAGGATAAAAGGGCAGATGGGGGTGATGATCATGGCCGATAGCGAGGGGTGCAGGATGGGGCCCCCGGCCGAGAGGTTGTAGGCCGTGGAGCCGGTGGGGGTGGAGACGATAAGGCCGTCGGCCCGGTAGTCGGTGAGACGCCGGCCGTTTATGGAGGCGGACAGGTCCAGAATCCGGGCCAGGGCCTCCTTGGTCAGAACCGCATCGTTCAACACAACGGATTCAAATATGGTTTTGTCTTCCCGGACCACCCTGACCGCCAGGCGCATGCGCTCCTCGGGGGCCAGTTCACCCTGAAATATTTTCTCCAGAGCGGCAAAAACCTGGCCGGTGGCCACAGCGGTCAAAAACCCCAGGTTACCCAGGTTGACCCCCAAGAGCGGCACCTTGCACAGCCCCACTCGCCGGGCGGCGTGGAGCAGGGTGCCGTCTCCGCCCAGGACGACGATGAGATCATGGTCGCAGAAATCATTTAGACGGGTGAAGTCTTCAAGGCCCAGATCACGGCCCAGACCTGGTTCAAGGGCGAATTCCACTCCCCGTTTTTGGAACCAGGCGATCAACTCCCGAGACAGAACCACGGCCTCGCTGTGTCCGGGTTTGGCCACCAAGCCGACTGATTTCATGATCTCCTCCCTGGGCGGGAGATTAACAGAGACCCATTCTTCCGGCAAGCGTGGGCAAGAATTCCGGAAAGGAAAAAACAGCAGTGAGCGTCACAAGGCAAAAGACTTTGCCCCAGGTAAGGAAAAACCGGTCTGTGGCCCATGATCTTACGCCTATTTCACCTCGGCCACCAGGCCCCCGGTGGCCCGGACCAGCTGGTCCGGAGTGAGCCGAAAAACAGCCTTGGGCGTTCCGGCCGCAGCCCAGATGCGGTCGTACTGGAGCAGGTCCTCATCAATGATGGTGGTGATGGGCTCGTTGTGAGCCAGGGGCGGGACCCCGCCGATGGCGTACCCGGTTTTCTCCCGCACAAACTCGGGCTTGGCCTGGCTTATCTTCTCCCCTATCAGGCCCTTGACCTTGGTTTCGTCAATGCGGTTTATGCCCGAGGCGATCACCAACACCGGCTGTTTGTTTTCCTTGCCCTGAAAGATGATGGATTTGGCGATCTGGGCCACCTGGCAGCCCACGGCCTGGGCCGCCTCCTTGGCCGTGCGGGTGGAATCGGGCAGCACGGTCACTTCGGTGGGGATGCCCAACTCATCCAGGGCCTGCTGAACTTTTTCCGGTCCTGTGCTTTTCTTGGAGGACATGACACTTTCCTGCTTGTCTGAGGGTTTGGGGAATTATAGCAAAGTGTGGGGAGAACGGAAAACTAATCCAACTCGATGGCGGCTTTCATATTAGAGACGAATTGTTTGCCCAGTGCGGTCAAGCGGTAGCTTAGATGTACGAGATCATTTCCGATAAAAAACCTTGCATCATCAAGTTTCTCGATGATGCCGTCGGCTATCAAATAATGAAGGAGAATGTCAAAGCCGGTGGGAAAGGTGATCTTTTCCAGGTCGGGTTCCGAAGCGAACTTTTTCAGTACCCGCCGTTCGGTCTCATTATAGCGCCCATTCAATACAGACAGGTTTGACTTGCAAATCAGCAGGGACTGTTTGTCTATCTCCCCCTTGTCCGCCCGGGCGTGGCAGTTTGGGCAAAGGGCGATGAGGTTTTCCAAAGTGTGCTCCTGCACTTTGCTGAAGGGCTCAATGTGGTGAAGCTCCACCGGGGTTTGCTTGCAGGCAGGGATGGCGCAACGGTGACCGGCCTCGGTTTTCACTGCACGCTCTATATCCTTGGGAATCGCCGGCCTGCTCATAAATTTTTCCTCACTTTTTTCAAAACCATGGCCGTCTCGGCTTAAAACACGTCCTTTTTCCGGACTTCAAGCTTGCCCCGGAAGGCAGGGGTCAGATTTTATGGCCCCAGTATCTGGCCTTGGACTTTCGGAACTTGGAGCAGAAATTTCTGGTGTGCGTAGAAGAGGAGGAGCACCACTGGCCGCAGCCGTAATCTCCCCGGTCATTGAAAACATGAGTCTGGCATTGGGGGCAGGTTCTTCTTATCTCGTCCTTGAAAAACTCCACCATGTTGCCGCAAGTGGGGCACTCGATCTCGAATATGGAGTCAAAGCCCCATTCCTGGGTGTTGTTGCCGGTGCATTTCCTCATTATCGATCCCCCGGGCCTGGGCAGCCGGTTTATCCTGCCATGATTACGAATTATTGATAACATACCCCAAACGTCTTTCCGGGGCAAGGGTGGTCCGTCCGGGGTTGCCCGGAGGGGGCAAGTGGTTGTTTTCCTGCCGCGGTGGTCCGCGCAGGCCGGCAAAGCCAAAGAAAACCCCGGTCCGGACCCGGTAAAAATAATGGGACCAAAAAAGTGGACGATCAGGCAGTTTATTAAAATAAAAGGAATATTAGCGATAATGCCCTTATTCCGGCTCTGTTTTAAAAGGAATTTGACCCTTTCCCGACTTGAAAGCCGGTCCTTAAATGATTATAAATTGGACCATAACAATTTTGGATGAGGTGATAAAATGTCTTTACAGGAAAAAGTACAGGAAGCGCTGGACAAGGTCAGGCCCCAGCTCCAGGCCGACGGCGGGGATGTGGAACTGGTCGGGGTGGATGATGGGGGAAAGGTCTCGGTGCGCCTGACCGGTGCCTGCGGCGGATGCCCCATGTCCCAGATGACCCTGAAGATGGGAATTGAAAAGGTTCTCAAATCGGCTGTGCCCGAAGTCACATCCGTGGAATCGGCCTAATCCCGATCAGGCTCGAGCGGGGCGGATCCTGCCGGGGTCGGAATGGGGTTGGATAATAATCGGCCGGGCCGTTAAGGCCCGGTTTTTTATTTAGGAGTGTCAGTTTTTCTGTGTGAGTCAATCAGGGGCGTCTTTGTTCAAAAGAAAATGATATCAAAAAGTTGAAATGACGGGTCGGGATTCGGGAAACACCACCTGGGGGGCTGCCTCGGCCTGATTATTTTCTTTTGAACAAAGGCTTAAACATTCCTTATACACAGATTATTTGACACCCTCTTTTATTTGGCGTAAGGCCGGCCGGCCTTGATGGAAAAAGCCCGGTATATCTGCTCCAGGATCATCAGCAGGCTAAGCTCGTGGGAAAAGGTCATCTTTGACAGGGAAAGGACCAGGTCCGCCTTGTCCAGAACAGCCTGGTCCAGGCCCCAGGGGCCGCCGATAACAAAGGAGAGCCGGTTAAGCCCGGACTGTTCCCAGGCGGTCAGGCGTTTGGCCAGGCTAGGGGAGGAGATCTTTTCCCCTTTCACGTCCAGGGCCACGGTGCGGCCCGGTTTGTCGATCCGCTTCAGGATCCGGGCGGCCTCCTCCTGTCGGACCTTGTCCGGGGATGAGTTTTTTCCACCCGACTCCTGTTTAATCGACACAACCTCGACAGTGGCCAGGCCGGAGAGGTGTTTCAGGTAATGGGCCACTCCCTGGGAGGCGAATCCGGCCTTGGGCTTGCCCACCACCACGATCTCGATCTTCATGAGGATTTACTCCGGCAGATCATGCCCCGGGCCCAATACCCGAACGCCACCCGGAGCGGCCCGGTCAGCGGGCCACCAGAAACTTGGACTCGGCCTTGGCCAGAAGCTCTCCGGTCTCCTTGAGCCGCAACTCGCTCTCAGCCATGATCCTTCTTTTTTCCTGGCTGACGATCCAGCCTTCGGTGATCAGGGGCTGGTCCAGGGGCACCCTGTTGCGGAACCGGATCTTCAGTTCCACGGTGGCGGCCTGGGGTTCCTGGTCAATAACGGCGTGGGCCATGATCTCATCGAGGATGGTGGAGACCACCCCGCCGTGGGCCATGTTCTTCCAGCCCTGGTGGGTCTGGCGCAAGGTCACCTCGGCCCTGGCCCGGCCGTTGCCCCGGTCCACCTCCATGTGCAGTCCTTCCGGATTCAACTCGCCGCAGGCAAAGCAATGGTTGTCGTCCTTGTACATCGTGCTCACTCCAGTCCCAGTTTCTGGGCCGCCATTTTGGCTGCCGAGGCCACGAACCTGTCCAACTCCTCTCCCTCCAGGGGCTTTCCCGGTGCGGGAACGGCCGTGTCCCGGGGCATTATCAGGCTGGGTTTGTTGACCAGCTCCGGCCTGGGATTCACCTCGAACTCGGCCGGGTAGGTGTTGTCGTAGTACATGTTCTGGAAATCGATGAACTTGAGCATGTGGGCCGTGGAATCCAGCACCGCCCGCTGGCCTTTATCCACCAGCCCGGCCTTGACCGCGGCCTTGAGCCCGGCCAGGCATTCGCCGCCCTGAGTGCAGACCACATGTCCGTGGCGGTTGGCCGAAAGCATGTTGTCGATGATCTCCTGTTCGCTGACCTGAACCACCACCAGTTCCCGGCCCGAGACCTGGTGCATCTTCTCCGAGAGGCTTATCACCCGGGGCATGGAGACCGGATTGCCGATCATGGCCGCCTGAGCCACCGAGGCCCTGACCCGCACCGGGGTGAACCTTCTTTTAGCTGACTCCGGTTCCAGGTAGTAGCGGAACACCGGGTCCGCGTGTTCGGACTGGACCCCGATGATCCGGGGCAGATTTTTGATCAGGTCCAGATCCAGGAGCTTTAGAAAACCGGCCATGACCGCAGTGACGTTGCCGGCGTTGCCGATGGGTACAAAGACCGCCAGATCGCTCACGTCCCAGTTGAAAGACTGAGCGATTTCAAATGAGTATGTCTCCTGGCCCAAGATCCGCCAGGCGTTCTTGGAGTTGAGCAGGGCCACGGGATAGTTTTCGGCCAGCTTTTCCACCACCTTCATGCAGTCGTCGAAAACACCGGGGATCTCCAAGACCGAGGCCCCTGCGCCCAGGGGCTGGGAAAGCTGCTGGGGGGTTACCTTGCCCTGGGGCAGGAGAACCGCGGAGGAGATGTCGCCCTTGAGGTAAGAGGAGTACAGGGCGGCCGCGGCCGAGGTGTCTCCGGTGGAGGCGCACACGGCCAGGATTTTTTCGGTCTGGCCGGTGTTCAGCAGGTGGTTGAGGTAGGAGACGGCCGAGGCCATGCCCCGGTCCTTGAAAGAGGCCGAGGGGTTCTGGCCGTCGTTCTTAAAGAAAAAGGGCAGCCCGGCCTCCTGGGCCAGGGTCTTGTTGGCCTCCACCAGGGGAGTGTGCCCCTCTCCCAGATAAACCACGTTCTCCAAAGGGATGATGGGCGCCACCAGCTCGTGGAATAGAAAAATTCCGTTCAGAGCCGGCTCGTTCAGGGCTTTGCGGAAATCGAAGACCCTTTGCCAGATCGGGCCTGGTATTTTCTTGAGGCGGTCAAATTCCTCGTCTTCGATCAGCATCACCGCGCCGCATTCCGGACAGGTGTAGGCCAGACGCTCGATGGAGGGTTTGGCCCCGCAACCAAGACAGCGGTAGACCAGCTTGCCCGAGGGCCTGGGGATCAGCAGGGATTGGACGTCATCGGGGAAATCTTGGGGCTTCATTGCGCTCCTCCTGACCTGTTCTGATAGACCAGAGAGGCGGGGAAGTCAAACATATGAATCCGGGCAGGCTCGAGTAAAAGGAAGGTGCGGGTTGCATCCGGTTTGCGAGAACCGAAATTTGGGCTGTGACAGAACCGAACAACCAGAATCGGCCAGGCGGTCTATCTGCTGAAAAGTTAAAAGAGTTTGCTTTTGAAAACGGTTAAGGTAAATAGGGCAGCATGAATTTTAAAATAGATATCGTTCCCCCAGGCTTAAAGGGAGTCTTGTTCGACCTGGACGGCACCATTCTTGATTCCATGCCTTGGCACATAAAGGCCTGGCAGGAAATATTCGCTACCCAGGGGATCACCATAGAAGAAGAATTTCTTTACCTCAACGAGGGAGCCATCGAGTCGTCCCATCTCCTGGAGGCGGTTGAACAACAGGGGCTTACTCCGGAGGAGTCGACTATAATGGCCCTCCTGGTCAGGCAGGCGGAGCATTTTAATAAAAATTTCGCCAGGTTTGTGACCCCGTTCCCCGACACTCTGGCCACGCTGGAGCGGTTGAGAGATCTGGACCTGGAATTGGCCTTGATCACCTCCTCCACCGGTCCCGTGGTGGAGAGGGTTCTGGGAAAAGAGATCAGGGACCTGTTTGCGGTTATCGTAACCGGGGACCAGGTGAAAAAGGGCAAGCCCCATCCGGAGCCTTACCTTACCGGCCTGAACAAGTTGGGGCTTGACCCTCAAACCGCCCTGGCCGTGGAAAACGCTCCGGCAGGGATTCGTTCGGCCAAGGCGGCCGGATTGGTCTGTCTGGCCCTCAGCACCACCCTCAACGAATTCCGCCTTCGCCAGGCGGATGCGGTTTTCGCCTCCTTAACCGAATTGGCCGAGCAGATCAGTCTTGGATTGAAATATAAGGCTGAGCCCTAAACCATTTTTGGTCCACAAAAGGTTCGGTCCGTCACTTGCAACCATTTCACATTGGCGCCACGGCAGTCGGAAGGCCATTGTGGATCCGGGCACAATAGTTTCAATTCGCCTAAACCGGACAGGGCGATGATAGTACGATCAGTTGAAATAATTTAATATCCGGTAACTGACAATATAAGAGGCGGGGTTCTTTAACAAGCTACTATTTTTGATTTAATTTAGCTTGTTATGAGTTATTTTGTTGACAACCATTCCGCGAAAATGCTTAATAATTATTTAAACCTCGAATTCAAACACCAAATAGAAAGGCGGAGGGCATGGCACTGACCAAAGGCGAGATCGTAGAACGTGTTTACCGTCAAGGGGGATTGACCCGCAGAAAATCGGCAACACTGGTTGATACTGTTTTGAATCTGGTTAAGAATACGCTTACCGACGGCGAAGGGTTGCTGATAAGCGGATTCGGCCGATTCAATGTGCATTCCAAAACCGCCCGGATGGGCCGCAATCCCTATACCGGAGCAAAAATGGTTCTGCGGGCCCGGAGAGTGGTTACCTTCAAACCTTCTCGAGTGCTTAAAAAAAGGCTTAACGGAGCAGAGTAACAACAGCCCCTCTCGTATATATGTCATAAGGTCCTGATTCAACATCGCCGATTGTTGCGGCGCGGCCTGGTGAGAGGTGCGCCTCTGAGTATTCCATTTATCTCTAATTTTCTCTATACGCCCCAGGCCAAAACTGGCCATAGGTTATTGTTTCAATAATTTCGAGGATGGTTGTGGCGATATGGCCCTGAGCGGATCCTGATGCGAAGCGGCGGGATAGCGATCTAAAAAAAACACGGTACGGTCGATTAAGGGCCGAACCTGTAAATATAAACTGTCCGTTTCGCTGCACTCATATCCCAGTTTTTAATGTTTGATAAAGACCGTATTGCTGAATAAATATAGGATTATGAGGTAACCGGAACGGTTAGGGGTATAACCACATAACTGCACGAATTCCATCCCTTTAGTGTTGACTCTTCTTCCCAATGTGGTCAAATCACGTATCTGCGGTATGATCAAAATATTGAGCCGAGGTCTTCCGTGGATCGCCTCGGCCAAGAGGAATCCCATATTTCTGTTCACGGTGTTAAAGTGGAGCGATGAACAACGTACGGCAGCCTGATCTCTGACTTGCTGACGATAGCCCCAATACCCGTCTATCTCGACCAGGGAGGGACCATGAACGTAGATTACATAAATCCCTTTTTAGATGGAACAGTTAACGTTTTAAAGACGATGGCCATGGTGGATCCCGTTCCCGGCAAGCCGTTTCTTAAAAAAAGCGCCTCCGCCAACGGCGATATCAGCGGTGTTATCGGCATTACCGGAATCACCGAGGGTTCTTTGGCCGTCACATTCACCGAACCCTGCATTTTGCATATCGTCTCCAACATGCTGGGCGAAAAGTTCACCTCCATTAACGCCGGCATCGTCGACGCAGTCGGAGAGATCACCAACATGATCTCTGGAGACGCCAGGCGGATACTGGGCGAAGGCGGAGTATGCCTGGAGGCTTCCATCCCCACGGTGATAAGGGGAAGGGGGCATGTTCTCGAACTCGTCTCCAGCAGTCCTGCGATTGTGATACCATTCGATACAATTCACGGAAAGTTCACGGTTGAAGTTTGCTTTGTCAAGTAACAGGTAAGGAGACGGCATGTCCGAGGATAAGCTGAATAAAATAGAGTCTGTTCTTGAGGAGTTGGCTGTCGAGGCAATGTTGCTCGGACCGGACGATATGCCCACCCTGGGGCAGATTCTGGACCAAACCGAAACCATCGTAAAGATCGGCGGGGAAATAAAGGATACCGACCTTATCCGAGTCGGAATGATGGTCAAAGCGGGTCTGGAATCGGCCATCCTGAAGGAGCTGAACCAGCCGGAAGCGTTCCTGGATATGCTTCCGGAATGCGTCACCATCCTGCAGGAGCTTGTCCGTTCCAGGATGAAGACAGGCAAACCGGCTGCGGCGCCGGCAGGATTTTTAGAAAAATTATCTAAGGCGGCCGGAACCCAGGGGGAGAATGCGGTAGCCAGCCCGGTCGACCCCCCTGGCAATAAGGAACCGGAAAAGGAAGAGGTTGAAGAACCGGCAAAAAGCGTCGATTTCCCCTCTGATCTGGACGCTGATCTGGCCACGGGATTTATCGCCGAATCTTTGGATCTTTTGCAGGAGATTGAGGTCAACATTCTGGTTTTGGAAAACGACCCCACTGACAAAGATGCCATTAACGCCATTTTCAGACCTTTTCACACCATCAAGGGGGTTTCCGGTTTCCTGAATCTAATGGAGATCAACCGGTTCGCCCATCAGGTGGAGAACCTTCTGGATGAGGCCCGTTCCGACAAGATAATCTTGGAAGGCCCTCTGATCGATCTGGTTTTGGATGCGGTGGATTTGTTAAGGGTCATGATCTCGGGTTTTTCCACCTTTATCCAGACCGGAGAGGGCGGCAACCAGGACTACGGGGTCGAACCTTTTCTGAAAAGGCTTAAATCGGTTCACAGCGCAGCCTTGAAGGCCAAGGCCGGAAATCCGGCCAGGCTGGGCGAGATAATGGTGGCTCAGGGGGTGGTCACCGAAGAGGATGTTGAGCAGTGCCTGGCTGAGCAGAAAGGGGAGAGTACGGACAAGCCCTTGGGCGCTGTCCTGGTGGAGAAGAGAAAGGTTTCGCCCAAGGCCGTGGCCCGGGGTTTGCGGGAGCAGAAAATGGCCAGCGTGGGCGTCCAGTCGATTAAAGTGGACACCACCAAGTTGGACAATATCGTGGACGCCGTCGGAGAACTGGTGATCGCCCTTTCGCTTGTGGCCGAGAACCCCAAGGTGGCGGCCCTGTCGGACAGAAAACTGGAAAGGGACATGGGGCAGCTCAGCCGGATAACCTCTGAACTGCAAAAGACGGCCATGGCCCTGCGGATGGTGCCCATTAACCAGACCTTCCAGAGAATGGGCCGGGTGGTCAGGGACCTCTCTCGGAAATCCGGCAAGCAGGCCCGGCTGATCATGGAAGGGCAGGATACCGAGATCGACCGGACCATGGTTGACGCTATCTACGATCCCCTGGTGCATATGGTTCGAAATTCCATGGACCACGGCCTTGAGGACAAGGGACAAAGGGTCGCGGCCAGCAAACCCGAGGAGGGTTGGATCGCCATCCGGGCCTATCACCAGGGCGGAAAAATCGTCATAGAGATCGAGGACGACGGTAAGGGCCTTGATGCGCAAAAGATACTGGCCAAGGCTATTGAAAGAGGAATAGTCAGCGCGGACACGGAGTTGTCCGAACACGAGATCAACCAACTGATCCTTCAGCCCGGTTTTTCCACGGCGGAGAAGATAACCGACATCTCCGGCCGGGGAGTGGGCATGGATGTGGTCCGCGAATCGGTGGAAAAACTGCGGGGCAGCCTGGAGATCCAGTCCCGGCTGGGGCAGGGATCCAAGTTCACCATCAGGCTGCCTCTGACCATGGCCATTATCGAGGGCATGGTGGTCATGAGCGCCGGCCAGCGCTACATCATCCCGGCCCTCAGCGTGGAAGAAGTTTTAAAACCCGAAAGCAGCGCCATTCACACCGCCGGCGGCGGCCGGGCAGAGATGGTCATGGTCCGGGGCAGGCTGTTGCCGCTGGTGCGGCTCACCAGGCTGTTCTGGGCCGGTGTCGATACGGCCCCGGCAGAGGACCAGGTGGTCGTGGTGGTGGAGAGCGAAGGCCAGCACAAGGCTGTGGTGGTGGACGAACTCTTGGGCAAGCAGGAGGTGGTCATCAAATCCCTGGGGGATGCCTTGGGACAGCTCCGCGGGCTTTCAGGAGGAGCGATTCTGGGGGATGGCAGGGTAGGGCTGATCTTGGATGTGGCGGGACTGTTCGTCATCGCCGAATCAGAACACCAACAGGTCCGGACGCCCGGAGAAAATATTGCCGTAATTCAAGAGAACGGGGAGCAGCCCGTTGAACCGGAGCCAAAGGAATGAGCGCCCCTAATAAACAGGTTCTGGTCCTTTTGGGGCCTGAAACCAACCACCCCGCAGCAAGCAGCGGGGTGTGGCAGGAGAGAACGGCGACTGTACTCGCGGCAAGCCGCAGGTAATTAAACCCCCTTGGGGGGATTAAACCAATGGAAAGCTGATCTTTGATTCTAACCGGAAATACAAGGTCAAGCCTGGGCCGGGGCGGGAGAACCGACCGGCTTCCCCTCGGAGTTTCGTCCTCCGGATTATCGGACAAGGATTTCAAGCTGTTCCGAAGCCTGATCTATGACCAATCGGGAATAAACCTGACCCAGGACAGGAAGGATCTTTTAACCAACCGCCTGGCCAAACGCATCCGCAAAGGAGGCTTTGAATCATACCGCCGTTATTACGATTACATCATGGCGGACCAAAGCGGTCAGGAGTTGATCCAGCTGCTCAACATGATCTCCACCAACCTGACCTATTTTTTCCGGGAGTCCCAGCATTTCAATATTCTGAGAGACTCCGTGCTGCCCAAGATAATTGCGGCCAAGCAAAAAAAGAACGACCGACGGGTCAGGTTCTGGTCTGCGGCCTGTTCAACCGGAGAGGAGGTCTATTCGCTTCTCATAACCGTGCTGCCTTTTTTAACCCCGCCCTCATCCTGGGATTTCAAGGTGCTGGGGAGCGATATCTCAACCAAGGTGCTTTCCACAGCCAAGAAAGGCGAATACGACAAACATCAACTAAAGGGAGTCGATCCCTTGAAAATACCAGAGATATTCCAGGTAAATAATCATAATTTAGTTGTAAAACCTAATTTAAGGCAGATGGTTAAATTCGCCAGGCTCAACCTTTTGGAGCCTTTTCCCTTTAGGGGCAGGTTTGAAGTGATTTTTTGTCGTAATGTGATGATCTATTTTGACCAATCCACCCGAGAGCGACTGGTTAACAAGTTTCATCAATTTCTGACCCCCGGAGGGTATCTTTTTATTGGGCATTCCGAGAATTTGACCGGTTTGAATCATCAATTTACCTACGTTGACCCGGCTGTTTACCGAAAATGACATCAGTCGCCGGAGGTTACTGCTTGTGAATTTAGTTGTTGGTGTGGCCGATATGAAAACCTCCAATAATCCCGAGGATACGCTCATTACCTATTCTTTGGGGTCTTGTCTGGGAATCTGCATCTACGATCCGCAGACCAGGGTCGGGGGGCTCCTGCATCTCATGCTTCCGGAATCTAAGATAGACAAGGCCAAAGCAGGAGTGAATCCGTATATGTTCGCCGATACCGGCATTCCCCTCCTGTTCAAGAGCGTTTATAAAATCGGAGGGGCCAAGGAGAGGTTGATTGTGAAACTGGCGGGCGCTTCCCAGATTTTGGACAGCGCGGGAGTGTTCAACATAGGAAAACGCAACTACCTGATTGCACGTAAACTGCTTTGGAAAAACCGGGTTCTGATAGAGAATGAAGATG